>NZ_JABWRB020000001.1 GCF_014268745.2 Pseudomonas zanjanensis
CTGTGGGAGCAAAGCTTGCTCGCGATGGCGGTGGGTCAGCCTGCATCCATGTCCAAGGTGTAATCCATTGTGGCGAGGGAGCTTGCTCCCGCTGGGCTGCGCAGCAGACCCAAGGTCTTGCGGTCGCTGCGCAACCGAGCGGGAGCAAGCTCCCTCGCTACAATGTCCGCCTCTGGGCTGGGTGGTGTGAAGCAGGCATAAAAAAAGCACCCCGAAAGGTGCCTTTTTCTAGCCGAGCGACTTAGCGCTTCAACGAAGCCGGCAAGTGCGGCTGGATGGCCGTCAGTACAGCCTTGAAGCATTTGGTGTTGCCGGCAACGATGTGGCCTTTCTCAAGGAAATCATGGCCGCCGGTGAAGTCGCTCACCAAGCCACCGGCTTCCTGGATCAACAGGGCGCCCGCAGCCATGTCCCATTCGGACAGGCCCGACTCCCAGAACGCATCGAAACGGCCAGCAGCCACATAAGCCAGGTCCAGGCTCGCAGCGCCGGCGCGGCGGATGCCGGCGGTCTGGCCGACCAGGGCGCGGAACATGCCCAGGTAGTTGTCCAGGTTGTCCATCTGGTCATCACGGAACGGGAAGCCGGTACCCAGCAGGGCGCCGTCCAGGCTGGTGCGGCCGCTGACGCGCAGGCGACGACCGTTCAGTTGGGCGCCACGGCCACGGCTGGCGGTGAATTCTTCCTGGCGAACCGGGTCCAGCACGACGGCGTGTTCCAGGCGGCCACGGTATTTGCAGGCGATGCTGACCGCAAAGTGAGGAATGCCGCGCAGGAAGTTGGTGGTGCCGTCCAGCGGATCGATGATCCACAGGTACTCTTCGCCTTCGATGCCAGTACCGGCGTGCATGCCGGTCTCTTCACCGAGGATGGAGTGGTTTGGGTAAGCCTTGCGCAGGGCGTCGACGATTTTCTGCTCGGCGGCGCGATCGACCTCGGACACATAGTCCTTGGCGTCTTTTTCATCGACCTTGATGGTATCCAGGCGCTCGATGGAGCGGAAGATCAGTTCACTGGCGCTGCGGGCGGCGCGCAGCGCGATATTCAGCATGGGCTGCATGGATGTGTCACCTAAGGTTGTTAAAGAAAGCCGCGCATTCTATCAGAAAGTTTTCTCAGGAGAAGGTTGGTGTTCGCTTTCATAGCTTAACGGTAGATGCTTATGTAAGATTTGCTCCCTTTATCGTGTTCGAGAGCGCCTCCCTTGTTGCAGAACATTCGTGTTGTCCTGGTCAATACCAGCCATCCGGGTAACATCGGCGGAGCTGCGCGGGCCATGAAGAACATGGGCCTGTCGCGCCTGGTGCTGGTCGAGCCGCGCTTGTTTCCCCATCACGAAGCCGATGCCCGGGCCTCCGGCGCCGGTGACATCCTCGCCAACGCCCAGGTCGTCGCCACCCTGGAAGATGCCCTGGTGGGTTGCAACCTGGTGCTCGGCACCAGCGCCCGCGACCGCCGCATCCCCTGGCCGCTGCTCGACCCCCGCGAATGCGGCACCAAAGTGGTCGAGGAGGCCGCGCAAGGCTTCGAGATCGCCCTGGTGTTCGGCCGTGAAGACTCCGGCCTGACCAACGACGAGCTGCAGCGATGTCACTTTCACGTGCATATCCCTTCCGACCCCGAGTTCAGTTCCTTGAACCTGGGGGCGGCGGTGCAGGTGTTGAGCTATGAAGTGCGCATGGCTTGGCTGGCGGCCGAAGGCAAGCCCAGCAAAGTCGAAAAAACCGAGGTGACGTCGCCGCGCAGTGAGACACTGGCGACCATGGACGAGTTGGAACGATTCTTTGAGCACCTGGAGCAGACCCTGGTGGACATCGAATTCCTCGACCCGGAAAAGCCGCGGCACTTGATGGCGCGCCTGCGTCGGTTGTACGGACGAAGCTCGGTGAGCCGGGCGGAGATGAATATATTGCGCGGCATCCTCACGGAAACCCAGAAAGCGGCCCGTGGCGAGCTGATTAAGCGGAAGAAATAAAATGTTCGAACGTTTGCGTGAAGATATCCAAAGTGTTTTCCATCGTGACCCGGCGGCGCGCAATGCCTTTGAAGTGCTGACCTGCTACCCGGGCATGCACGCCATCTGGATCCATCGCCTGTCCGGCGCTTTGTGGGGCATGGGCTGGAAGTGGTTGGCGCGGCTGGTCTCGAACTTCGGCCGCTGGCTGACCGGGATCGAGATCCACCCGGGCGCCAAGGTCGGCCGCCGCTTCTTCATCGACCATGGCATGGGCATCGTCATCGGTGAAACCGCCGAGATCGGCGACGACGTGACGCTCTACCAGGGCGTGACCCTCGGCGGCACCAGTTGGAACAAAGGCAAGCGCCACCCAACCCTGGAAGACGGTGTGGTGGTCGGTGCCGGCGCCAAGGTGCTCGGGCCGTTCACGGTCGGGGCGGGGGCGAAAGTCGGTTCCAACGCCGTGGTGACCAAGGCCGTGCCGCCGGGCGCGACCGTGGTGGGCATTCCGGGGCGGATCATCGTCAAGTCCGACGACGAGCAGGACGCCCGCCGCAAGGCCATGGCCGAGAAGATCGGCTTCGACGCCTACGGTGTCGGCGAAGACATGCCCGACCCGGTCGCCCGCGCCATCAACCAGTTGCTCGATCACCTGCAAGCCGTCGATGGGCGCCTGGAGGGGATGTGCGGCGCCCTGAAGGACCTGGGCAGTAATTACTGTGCCAAGGACCTGCCTGAACTGCGCGAAGAGGATTTCGCGTGTGTGAAGGACAAGGATGAGACTCAGGCTAGCTGATATCTGGGCTGGCCCTATCGCGAGCAGGCTCGCTCCCACAGGGATCTGTGGTGTACACGAATTGTGCATCCACCAAAGCCCCTGTGGGAGCGAGCCTGCTCGTGAAGAACGATAACGCGGTATAGCTGGTCGTTAGCCGCCTACCTTTGCTATCATTCGCGCGCTCTTTTGCGGGTAAACCTGAGTAAAGCACTAGGTCTTATACTTGACTTAAATACTCGGGAATTGCATACTCGCCCCCATTCCGAACTCCGTGGTAATTGTCCATGCGACTGACTACAAAAGGCCGATACGCCGTGACCGCGATGCTTGATCTGGCATTGCATGCGCAGCACGGGCCGGTGTCCCTGGCCGATATCTCCGAGCGCCAGGGCATTTCCCTGTCCTACCTTGAACAGCTGTTCGCCAAGCTGCGCCGTAGCAACCTGGTTTCCAGCGTTCGCGGCCCCGGCGGCGGCTACCAGCTGTCGCGCGACATGCAGGGCATCCAGGTCGCCCAGGTGATCGATGCAGTGAACGAATCGGTCGATGCGACCAAATGCCAGGGCCTTGGCGACTGCCATGGCGGCGATACTTGCCTGACCCACCACTTGTGGTGCGACCTCAGCCTGCAGATCCACGAATTTCTAAGCGGTATCAGCTTGGCTGACCTTGTAACTCGCCGTGAGGTGCAAGAAGTAGCCCAGCGTCAGGACCAGCGTCGTTGCAATAGCAAGACGCTGCACCTGGACAAGATTGAAGCGTCCGCCGTCGAATGACTGCCGCAGAGCACGCGGAACGCCAGCCAGCCTGATTTAGGAGAGAGTCCATGAAATTGCCGATTTACCTTGATTACTCAGCGACCACCCCGGTTGATCCGCGTGTTGCGCAAAAAATGAGTGAATGCCTGCTGGTCGACGGAAACTTCGGCAACCCGGCGTCCCGTTCCCACGTGTTCGGCTGGAAGGCTGAAGAGTCGGTCGAAAACGCCCGTCGCCAGGTCGCCGACCTGGTCAACGCCGACCCGCGTGAAATCGTCTGGACCTCCGGTGCCACCGAATCCGACAACCTGGCAATCAAGGGTGTCGCGCATTTCTACCACACCAAGGGCAAGCACCTGATCACCTCCAAGATCGAGCACAAGGCTGTCCTGGACACCATGCGCCAACTGGAGCGTGAAGGCTTCGAAGTCACCTACATCGAGCCCGGTGAAGACGGCATCATCACCCCGGCCATGATCGAAGCCGCCCTGCGCGACGACACCATCCTGGTTTCGATCATGCACGTGAACAACGAAATCGGCACCGTCAACGACATCGCCGCCATCGGCGAACTGACCCGTTCCAAGGGCGTCCTGTTCCACGTCGACGGCGCGCAGTCCACCGGCAAGGTCGACATCGACCTGTCCAAGCTGAAAGTCGACCTGATGTCATTCTCCGCCCACAAGACTTATGGCCCTAAAGGCATCGGCGCCCTGTACGTCAGCCGCAAGCCGCGTGTTCGCCTGGAAGCGACCATGCACGGCGGCGGTCACGAGCGTGGCATGCGTTCCGGCACCCTGGCGACCCACCAGATCGTCGGCATGGGCGAAGCCTTCCGTGTGGCCAAGGAAGACATGGCCGCCGAGAACGTACGCATCAAGGCCCTGAGCGACCGTTTCTTCAAGCAGGTCGAGCACCTCGAAGAACTCTACGTCAACGGCAGCCTGACCGCCCGCGTACCGCACAACCTGAACCTGAGCTTCAACTACGTTGAAGGCGAGTCGCTGATCATGGCGCTCAAGGATCTGGCCGTGTCGTCCGGTTCGGCGTGCACCTCGGCGTCGCTGGAGCCTTCGTACGTACTGCGCGCCCTGGGCCGCAACGACGAACTGGCCCACAGCTCGATCCGCTTCACCTTCGGCCGTTTCACCACCGAAGAAGAAATCGATTACGCCGCGCAGAAAGTCTGCGAGGCCGTTACCAAGCTGCGCGCTCTGTCGCCGCTGTGGGACATGTACAAAGACGGCGTCGACATCTCGAAAATCGAATGGGCGGCGCACTGAGAAGTCGCCACCAGAGCGGCTCCACTGATGAGGATTGAAGCAAATGGCATATAGCGAAAAGGTCATCGACCACTACGAGAACCCGCGCAACGTCGGCAAGATGGACGCGCAGGATCCTGATGTCGGCACCGGCATGGTCGGCGCTCCGGCGTGCGGCGACGTGATGCGCCTGCAGATCAAGGTCAACGAGCAAGGCATCATCGAAGATGCCAAGTTCAAGACCTATGGCTGCGGTTCCGCCATCGCGTCCAGCTCCCTGGCCACCGAGTGGATGAAGGGCAAGACCCTTGATGAAGCCGAAACCATCAAGAACACCCAGCTGGCCGAAGAACTGGCCCTGCCGCCAGTGAAGATCCACTGCTCGGTACTCGCCGAAGACGCCATCAAGGCCGCCGTTCGCGATTACAAGCAGAAGAAAGGCTTGATCTGATCCGCGTTACGGTAAGGAGTTTTCCATGGCTATCCAGATGACAGAAGCGGCAGCTAACCATATCCAGCGCTCCCTTGCGGGGCGCGGCAAGGGCGAGGGTATCCGCCTGGGTGTTCGCACCACGGGCTGTTCTGGCCTCGCCTATGTACTGGAATTCGTCGACGAAGTGGGCGAAGACGATCAGGTGTTCGAGAGTCATGGTCAGAAAGTGATTATCGACCCGAAAAGCCTGACGTACCTGGATGGCACCGAGCTGGATTTCGTCAAGGAAGGGTTGAACGAAGGCTTCAAGTTCAACAACCCCAACGTGCGCGGTGAATGTGGCTGCGGCGAAAGCTTCAACATCTGAGGCGGCTTGTGGGTACTCCTTGTCATTTTGCGTTGTTCCAGATGCAGCCGGCGTTCCAGCTGGATCTTGAGCAGTTGTCCGCGCGTTACCTTGAACTGGCCCGTGGCGTCCATCCCGACCGCTTTGCCGATGCTTCCGAGGCGGAGCAGCGGCGGGCGCTCGAGCAGTCGGCGAACCTCAACGAGGCTTACCAGACGCTCAAGCACCCGGCCAAGCGCGCGCGTTACCTGCTCGCCATCAGCGGCCATGAGTTGCCGCTGGAGGTCACGGTCCATGATCCCGAGTTTCTGTTGCAGCAGATGCAATGGCGCGAAGAGCTCGAGGACCTGCAGGACAGCGCCGACCTGGCCGGTGTCGCGGTATTCAAGCGCCGCTTGAAGGACGCCCAGCAAACACTGAACGAAAGCTTCGCAGCCTGCTGGAACGATGCCGCGCAACGCGAACAGGCCGAACGCCTGATGCGGCGCATGCAGTTCCTCGACAAGCTCACCTACGAAGTGCGCCAGTTAGAAGAGCGCCTCGACGATTAACCCAGTGCCGCTCCGGTCGCACGCCTGATTACAGATAAGTCCTGATTACGATGGCCCTACTGCAGATCGCCGAACCCGGCCAAAGTCCACAACCGCACCAGCGTCGCCTGGCTGTCGGGATCGACTTGGGTACCACCAATTCCCTGGTCGCTGCCTTGCGCAGCGGTCTTTCCGAACCGCTGGCCGACGAGCAGGGACGGGTGATCCTGCCGTCCGCCGTGCGTTATCACGTCGACCGCGTCGAAGTGGGCGAGTCGGCCAAGCTGGCCGCCGCCACCGACCCCTTGAACACCATTGTCTCGGTCAAGCGCTTGATGGGTCGTGGCCTGTCCGACGTCAAGCAATTGGGCGACCAGCTGCCGTACCGCTTCGTCGGTGGCGAGTCCCATATGCCGTTCATCGAAACCGTGCAGGGCCCGAAAAGCCCGGTCGAGGTTTCCGCCGACATCCTCAAGGTCCTGCGCCAGCGCGCCGAAGCGGCGTTGGGTGGTGAACTGGTGGGTGCGGTCATCACCGTCCCGGCCTATTTCGACGACGCCCAGCGCCAAGCCACCAAGGACGCGGCCAAGCTGGCCGGCCTGAACGTGCTGCGCCTGCTCAACGAGCCGACCGCTGCTGCCGTTGCCTACGGCCTCGATCAGCATGCCGAAGGCCTGGTCGCCATCTACGACCTGGGCGGCGGTACGTTCGATATCTCGATCCTGCGCCTGACCGGCGGTGTCTTCGAAGTCCTGGCCACCGGTGGCGACAGTGCCCTGGGCGGCGATGACTTCGACCATGCCATCGCTGGCTGGATCATCGAGCAGGCGGGCTTGTCCGCCGACCTCGACCCCGGTGCGCAACGCCATCTGCTGCAAACCGCCTGCGCCGCCAAGGAAGCCTTGACCGACACCGCCACGGTTGAAGTGGCTTATGGCGAGTGGAAAACCGCGCTGACCCGCGAAGCCTTCGATGCCCTGATCGAGCCCATGGTCGCCCGTAGCCTCAAGGCCTGCCGCCGTGCCGTGCGTGATTCCGGCGTGGAGCTGGAAGACGTCAAGGCCGTGGTCATGGTCGGTGGTTCGACCCGCGTGCCTCGGGTTCGCGAAGCCGTTGCCGAGGCCTTTGGCCGCCAGCCGCTGACCGAAATCGACCCGGACCAGGTGGTGGCCATCGGCGCCGCGATCCAGGCCGATACCCTGGCCGGCAACAAGCGTGACGGCGGCGAATTGCTGTTGCTCGACGTGATTCCGTTGTCCCTGGGGCTGGAAACCATGGGTGGCTTGATGGAGAAGGTGATTCCGCGCAACACCACCATCCCGGTTGCCCGCGCCCAGGACTTCACCACCTATAAAGACGGCCAGTCGGCCATGATGATTCACGTGCTGCAAGGCGAACGTGAACTGATCAGCGACTGCCGCTCCCTGGCCCGCTTCGAATTGCGCGGCATCCCGGCCATGGTTGCCGGTGCGGCGAAAATCCGCGTGACCTTCCAGGTCGACGCCGACGGCTTGCTCAATGTTTCTGCCCGCGAACTGGGTTCGGGCGTGGAGGCGAGCATCCAGGTCAAGCCGTCCTATGGCCTGACCGACGGCGAAATCGCCAAGATGCTCAAGGATTCCTTCCAGCACGCCAGCGACGACAAGGTCGCCCGTGTACTGCGCGAGCAACAGGTTGATGCCCAGCGCCTGATCGAAGCCGTGCAAGGTGCCCTTGAAACCGACGGCGACCGGTTACTCGACGCTGAAGAGCGCATGGTCATCGAGCTGCAGATGCAAGAATTGTCCGAATTGATGAAAGGCACCGATGGTTATGCCATCGAGCAGCAGACCAAGCGCCTGTCGCAGGTCACCGATGCCTTTGCTGCCCGCCGCCTGGACTCGACGGTGAAAGCCGCCCTGGCGGGGCGCAACCTGAATGAAATCGAGGAATAACTGATGCCGCAGGTGATTTTTCTGCCCCACGAGAAATTCTGTCCGGAGGGCATGGTCGTGGAGGCTGAGCCCGGGACTTCCATTCTCGAACTGGCCCATGAGCACCATATCGAGATAGAGAGTGCCTGTGGCGGCGTCTGTGCTTGCACGACGTGCCATTGCATCATTCGTGAGGGCTTCGATTCGCTGGAAGAAGCTGACGAGTTGGAGGAAGATTTCCTCGATCGGGCCTGGGGCCTGGAAGCGCAATCGCGCCTGAGCTGCCAAGCTGTCGTCGGCACCGAAGACCTGACCGTCGAAATTCCGAAATATTCGCTTAACCATGCGGCCGAAGCGCCGCACTGATTCAGGAAGCTACAATGAGTCTGAAATGGGTTGATGTACTGGAAATCGCAATCCAGCTGGTTGAATCCAAACCAGATGTAGACCCCCGTTACGTGAATTTCGTCGATCTGCACAAATGGGTGCTGGCATTGCCGGAGTTCAACGATGATCCGACCCGTGGTGGCGAGAAGGTGCTTGAAGCCATCCAAGCGGCCTGGATCGAAGAGGTGTAGGAGCTGACGAGCGCAGCGAGGCTGCGATCTTGCCCGAGGCAATTGAATATTGAGCGGAAGATCAAAAGATCGCAGCCTGCGGCAGCTCCTACCGCCGAACGCAGTTAGGCAATACCTAAGAACCCGCGTATAATTCGCGGGTTTAATTTTTCGTAAATTATCGTTTCTGGAGTTACACCATGGCTGTTCAACGTACTTTCTCCATCATCAAGCCTGACGCCGTTGCTAAAAACGTGATCGGCAAGATCGTTACCCGCTTCGAAGACGCTGGCCTGCGCGTTGTAGCTTCGAAAATGAAGCAACTGTCCAAGGCCGAAGCCGAAGGCTTCTACGCTGAGCACAGCGAGCGCGGTTTCTTCGGTGAGCTGGTTGCCTTCATGACTTCCGGTCCGGTTGTGGTTCAGGTGCTGGAAGGCGAAAACGCTATCGCTCGCAACCGTGAGCTGATGGGCGCTACCAACCCTAAAGAAGCTGCTGCCGGCACCATCCGTGCTGACTTCGCTGAATCCATCGACGCCAACGCCGTCCACGGTTCGGACTCCGAAGCCGCCGCTGCTCGCGAAATCGCTTACTTTTTCGCTGCTACTGAAGTAACCGCTCGCTAAGCATTGGCTTAAGAGTGAAGGTGAATCCATGACTACATCGACTGTTAAAACCAATCTGCTGGGGCTGACCCAGCCGGAAATGGAGAAATTCTTCGACTCGATCGGGGAGAAGCGTTTCCGTGCCGGTCAGGTGATGAAATGGATTCACCACTTTGGCGTCGACGACTTCGACGCCATGACGAATGTCGGCAAGGCCCTGCGCGAGAAGCTCAAGGCTGTTGCCGAGATTCGCGGCCCCGAAGTGGTCAGCGAAGACATCTCCAGCGACGGCACCCGTAAGTGGGTGGTGCGCGTGGCGTCCGGCAGCTGCGTCGAGACCGTCTACATTCCCCAGGGCAAGCGCGGCACCTTGTGCGTTTCGTCCCAGGCAGGCTGTGCCCTGGATTGCAGTTTCTGCTCCACCGGCAAGCAAGGCTTCAATAGCAACCTCACCGCCGCCGAAGTGATCGGCCAGGTGTGGATTGCCAACAAATCCTTTGGCAGCGTCCCGGCGACCGTCGACCGTGCCATCACCAACGTGGTGATGATGGGCATGGGTGAGCCGCTGCTGAACTTCGACAACGTCGTCTCCGCCATGCACTTGATGATGGACGACCTGGGCTACGGCATTTCCAAGCGCCGCGTGACCCTGTCCACCTCCGGCGTGGTGCCGATGATCGATGAGCTGGCCAAGCACATCGACGTCTCCCTGGCGTTGTCGCTGCATGCACCCAATGACGCATTGCGTAACCAATTGGTGCCGATCAACAAGAAATATCCGCTTAAGATGCTGCTCGAGTCGTGCCAGCGCTACATGTCGTCCCTGGGCGAAAAGCGCGTGCTGACCATCGAGTACACGCTGCTCAAGGATGTGAACGACAAGGTCGAACACGCGGTCGAGATGATCGAGCTGCTCAAGAACATCCCGTGCAAGATCAACCTGATCCCGTTCAACCCGTTCCCGCATTCCGGGTACGAGCGTCCGAGCAACAACGCGATTCGTCGCTTCCAGGATCAGCTTCACCACGCTGGCTTCAACGTCACCGTGCGCACCACCCGCGGCGAAGATATCGACGCCGCTTGTGGCCAATTGGTAGGACAGGTGCTGGATCGCACCCGTCGCAGCGAACGCTACATTGCCGTGCGTGAGTTGAACGCCGCGGACGATGCGGTGCAAAACGCTGCGAACAGTCACTAAGAGAGGATCTCTATGTCCCTGCGCTTCGCGCTCGTTTTGCTGTTGGCCGGCCTTTGTTCCGGTTGTGTCCTGTCGGGTGACTACAACCCGATGAAGACCAGCAAAGGGCGCGACGAAGCACGTGTGGCCTATGTGCAACTGGGCATCGGCTACCTGCAACAGGGCATGACCGAACGGGCCAAGGTACCGCTCAAGAAAGCCCTGGAGCTGGACGATTCCGACCCGGATGCCAACGCGGCCCTGGCCCTGGTGTTCCAGGCCGAGATGGAGCCGGAACTGGCCGACCAGCATTTTCGCAAGGCGCTGTCTGGCCGGCCGCAAGACGCACGGATCCTGAACAACTACGGCAGCTTTCTTTTCGAGCAGAAACGCTACAAGGAAGCCTACGAGCGCTTCGAGCAGGCTGCCGCCGATACCCTTTACCCTGAGCGCTCGCGGGTGTTCGAAAACCTCGGCATGACCGCCGCGCAGCTCGGCCAGCGTGACCTGGCCCGCCAGCAGTTGGAAAAGGCGCTACGGCTCAATCGCCAGCAACCGCGGGCGCTGCTGGAAATGGCTGAGTTGTCCTACGAAGACAGGCATTATGTGCCCGCGCGTGACTACTACGAGCGTTTTAGCCTGCTGAGTGAGCAAAATGCACGTAGTCTATTGCTCGGCGTTCGGCTGGCACATGTGTTTGAAGATCGCGACAAAGCTGCAAGCTACGGCTTGCAACTCAAAAGACTCTATCCCGGTACGCCGGAATATCAGCAATACCTGTCGGAGCAATGATGAAAGCGGCGCATCCCGAAGTTGTAGCAGCGACTCGCGTAAATCCCGGTGAGACCCTGCGTCAAGCCCGCGAAAGCAATGGTTGGTCGCTGGCCGAAGTGGCCCTCAAGCTCAATCTCACCGTGGCTTCCCTGGGCAACCTGGAAGCGGGCGCGTTCGACAAGCTGCCTGGGCATACCTTCGCCCGCGGCTATATCCGCGCCTATGCCAAGCTGCTCGGCATGGACCAGACCGTACTGGTCCAGCAATTCGATCAATACACCGGTTCCGATGCCCAGGGCAGCAACGTGCACAGCCTGGGGCGCATCGAGGAGCCGGTTCGCGTTTCCCACACCATTTTGCGAATCGTCAGCCTGTTGCTGCTGATTGCGGTGATCGGTGGCGGTTTTGTCTGGTGGCAGGACCAGGCTTCCTTGCGCAACAAGGAGCCGGTCGCCATGAACCCCGAGCACGTCGAAGTCGAGGGCGCTGACGGCACCACCCAGATCCATCCATTGGACGAGCCGGAAGACCAGGCGGTTGTCGAAGGCCAGGCCGAAGGCGAAACCGCCCTGGCGTTGCCTCAAGGCCAGGATAGCGGCGAAGCCGATGCTACCGCTGGCGCCGAACCGACCGTGCCATCCGCTCCGGCGCCAGCTCCTGCGCCGACCGCGCCGGCCCACGCGGGCACTGTGCCGGCTGCTCCCGCCGCACCGGCGGCTCCAGCGCCAGTTCCCGCCACGCCAGCACCAACCGTTGCTGCGCCGAGCGTACCGGCTGCTCCTGCAACCCCAGCGGCCTCGGCCCCTGCACCCGGTGATGGCCAGGTACAAATCCAGTTCACCGCCGACTGCTGGACGCAAATCACCGACGGCAACGGCAAGGTGCTGTTCAGCGGCCTCAAGCGCAAGGGCGACAGCACGGCCGTCAACGGCAGGCCGCCGTTTGCCGTACGCCTGGGTTATGCCCGTGGCGCGCAGGTCAGCTACAACGGCCAGCCAGTCGACATCGCTCCGTTCACCAGTGGCGAGACCGCTCGCCTGAAGTTGGGTCAATAAGTCATGCACGGCGAATCTCCAATCAAGCGTCGCGAATCCCGGAAAATCTGGGTCGGTAACGTGCCCGTGGGCGGCGATGCGCCAATCGCTGTGCAGAGCATGACCAACAGCGACACCAACGACGTGGCCGCCACGGTCGCCCAGATCAACCGCCTGGAAGCCGCCGGTGTCGACATCGTGCGGGTATCGGTGCCGGACATGGACGCCGCCGAGGCGTTCGGCAAGATCAAGCAACTGGTCAAGGTCCCTTTGGTCGCCGACATCCACTTCGACTACCGCATCGCCTTGCGCGTGGCCGAGTTGGGCGTCGATTGCCTGCGCATCAACCCGGGCAACATCGGTCGCGAAGACCGTGTGCGTGCCGTGGTGGATGCCGCGCGCGACCGGGGCATCCCGATCCGCATCGGCGTGAACGCCGGTTCCCTGGAAAAAGACCTGCAAAAGAAATACGGCGAACCGACCCCGGCGGCGCTGGTGGAATCGGCGCTGCGCCATGTGGAGCACCTCGAACGCCTGAACTTCCAGGACTTCAAGGTCAGCGTGAAGGCGTCCGACGTGTTCATGGCCGTCGAAGCCTACCGTCTGCTGGCCAAGGAAATCGTCCAGCCGCTGCACCTGGGCATCACCGAAGCCGGTGGGTTGCGCTCGGGCACGGTGAAATCCGCCGTCGGCCTCGGTATGCTGCTCGCCGAAGGGATTGGCGATACCATCCGCATCTCGTTGGCGGCTGACCCGGTCGAGGAAGTGAAAGTCGGCTACGACATTCTCAAGTCCCTGCACCTGCGTTCCCGTGGCATCAACTTCATCGCCTGCCCGAGTTGCTCGCGGCAGAACTTCGATGTGGTCAAGACCATGAACGAACTGGAAGGGCGCCTCGAAGACCTGCTGGTGCCGCTGGATGTCGCGGTGATTGGTTGCGTGGTCAACGGGCCGGGTGAAGCCAAGGAGGCCCATATCGGCCTGACGGGCGGTACGCCGAACCTGATTTACATCGACGGCAAGCCGTCGCAGAAACTGACGAATGACAATCTGGTGGATGAGCTGGAACGGCTGATTCGCCAGAAAGCGGCCGAAAAGGTCGAAGCCGACGCAGCGGTCATCGCGCGCGGTTAAGTCGAAAGATTAAGGAATACACGTGAGCAAGTCTCTGCAAGCCATTCGTGGCATGAACGACATCCTGCCCGAGCAGACGCCCCTGTGGCGTTATTTCGAGGGCACCGTGGCGCGCCTGCTGGATAACTACGGTTACCGGCAGATCCGCATGCCGATCGTCGAGTTCACCGAGCTGTTCAAGCGCTCCATCGGTGAAGTGACCGACATCGTCGAAAAAGAGATGTACACCTTCGACGACCGCAACGGCGATTCCCTGACCCTGCGCCCCGAAGGCACGGCGGCCTGCGTGCGGGCGGTGCTCGAACACGGCATCACTGGCGGCGGCCAGGTGCAGAAACTCTGGTACATCGGCCCGATGTTCCGTCACGAGCGCCCGCAGAAAGGCCGTTACCGCCAGTTCCACCAGATCGGCCTCGAAGTGTTCAACCTCGACGGCCCGGACATCGACGCCGAGCTGATCGTCATGACCTGGCGCCTGTGGGGCGAGCTGGGGCTGCGTGACGCGGTCAAGCTCGAGCTCAACAGCCTGGGTACCAGCGAGTCCCGTGGCCGCTACCGTGAAGCGTTGGTGGAGTTTCTGTCCGCCCACCTCGACAAGCTGGACGAAGACAGCCAGCGCCGCCTGAAGACCAATCCTCTGCGCGTGCTCGACACCAAGAACGCCGAGACCCAAGCGATCCTGGTGGACGCGCCGAAAATGGCCGACTACCTCGACGACGAGTCCCGTGCGCACTTCGAGGGGCTGAAGGCACGCCTCGACGCCGTGGGCATTCCCTACGTGATCAACCCCAAGTTGGTCCGTGGCCTGGATTACTACAGCAAGACCGTCTTCGAGTGGGTCACCGACAAGCTCGGCGCCCAGGGCACCGTCTGTGCCGGTGGCCGCTACGACGGGCTGGTGGAGCAGATGGGCGGCAAGCCGACCCCGGGCGTGGGCTTTGCCATGGGCATTGAGCGCCTGGTGCTGATGCTTGAGGCGCTGGATAAAGTGCCTGCAGAGCTGTCCCGTCAGGTCGACGTCTACCTGTGCGCCTTTGGCGAGGCCGCCGAACTGGCCGCCCTGGCCCTGAGCGAGCGGATCCGCGACCAGTTGCCCAACCTGCGCCTGCAGATCAACGCCGGCGCCGGCAGCTTCAAGAGCCAATTCAAGAAGGCCGACAAGAGCGGTGCGCTGTACGCACTGATCCTCGGTGACGACGAACTGGCCCAACAAGTGGTAGGTTTCAAACCCCTGCGTGGCCAGGGCGAACAACAAAGCATTGCCTGGGATGCGCTTGCTGCACACCTGGCCACCTGCGTCGTGCAGGGTTGAAGCTGTCAAACAGCCGATTTAGCGATTAAGGAGTATTGGGGTGTCGAGTACCGAAGATGAACAGCTGGCGGATTTGAAGGACTGGTGGACGCGCAACGGCAAGCCGCTGGTCACTGGCGGCCTGTTGGCGCTGGTCATCGTGTTCGGCTGGCAGGCCTACCAGAAATACCAGAGCAACCAGTCGCAAGGCGCCTCGGTGCTCTACCAGCAATTGCTGGAAACCACCCTGACCCCGGACGGCAAGCCTGACGCGGCCCGCGTGGCGGACCTGGCCGGCAAGCTGGACAAGGAATTCGGCGGCACTGCCTACGCCCAATACGGTCGCCTGTTCGTGGCCAAGGTGGCGGTTGACAGCGGCAAGCTGGACGACGCGGCCACCGAGCTGAAAGCCATTGTCGACAAGCCGGTCAACCCGACCCTGGGCGAAGTGGCGCGTCAGCGCCTGGCGCAGGTGCTGGCGGCGCAGAACAAGGCCGAAGACGCCTTGAAGCTGCTCGACGGTGACGCCGACAAGGCGTTCCTGGCGACCCGCGAAGAACTCAAGGGCGACCTGCTGGTACAGCTGGGCCGTGCCGATGAGGCCCATGCGGCCTACCAAAAAGCCAAGGCTGCGCTGTCGGATGAAGCCGCGGTCGGTGGCCTGCAAATCAAGCTGGACGACCTGGCCAAAGGGGATGCGTGACGTGATTCGTTGGAAACATGCAGCATTGCTGGCCCTGGCCATTCTGGCCGCGGGTTGCAGCAGCAACAGCAAGAAAGAACTGCCGCCGGCCGAACTGACCGACTTCAAAGAAGAAGTCGTGCTGCAGAAGCAGTGGAGCCGTTCCATCGGCGATGGCCAGGGTGAAACCTACAACATGCTGGTGCCGGCCATCGACGGCGACACCATCTATGCAGGCGACGTCACCGGCGTGGTAATGGCGATGGACCGCACCAACGGCGACGTCAAATGGGAAAAGGACCTTGAACTGCCTGTTTCCGGCGCCGTTGGCGTGGGTTATGGCCTGGTCATGATCGGCACGCTCAAGGGTGAGATCGTCGCCCTGGACGCGAGCAGCGGTGAAGAGAAATGGCGCGCCCGCGTGACCAGCGAAGTGCTCGCACCGCCCGCCACCAACGGTGACGTGGTGGTGGTGCAGACCCAGGATGACCGTCTGATCGGCCTGGATGCCGCCACCGGCAACCAGCGCTGGTTGTACGACAGCACCCCGGCGGTACTGACCCTGCGTGGCACCAGTGCGCCGATCGTTACCAACCGCCTGGCGGTGGCTGGCTTGTCGACCGGTAAAGTGGTTGCCCTGGATATTTCCAACGGCGTGCCGGTCTGGGAACAGCGCGTAGCGATCCCGCAAGGTCGTTCGGAACTGGAGCGTGTGGTCGACATCGACGGCGGCTTGCTGCTGTCCGGCGGTACGCTGTACGTCGCCAGCTACCAGGGTCGCGTCGCGGCACTGGACCTGGAAAGCGGTCGTCCGCTGTGGCAGCGCGATGCGTCCAGCTACGCCGGTGTCGCCCAGGGCTTTGGCAGCGTCTACGTGAGCCTGTCCTCGGGTACCGTCGAAGGCGTTGACGAGCGTTCCACCACCGCATTGTGGAGCAACGACTCCCTGGCCCGTCGTCAACTGTCGGCCCCGGAAGTGTTCTCCAGCTACGTCGCAGTGGGTGACCTGGAAGGTTACCTGCACCTGCTCAGCCAGGTGGACGGTCGTTTCGTCGGCCGTGAGCGCATCGACAGCGACGGCCTGCGTGCCCGTCCGCTGGTGGTGGGCAACATGATCTATGTGTATGGCAACAGCGGCAAACTGGAAGCCCTGACCATCAAGTAAGACTATGCTTGGGTTAATTCCCAAGCGGCTTCATTCATGTGGGAGCGGGCTTGCTCGCGAAAGCGGTGGATCAGTTGACATCCATCTCATTGGGCCACCGCATTCGCGAGCAAGCCCGCTCCTACAGGTTGGCCCCGAGCACCAGCCGCTGCCTCGCAGCGGCTTTTGTATTTTCTGAAATAACGAAGTGGAGAGCCGCATGGTTCCCGTAATCGCCCTGGTGGGCCGACCGAACGTCGGCAAGTCCACCTTGTTCAACCGCCTGACCAGGACACGCGACGCCATTGTCGGCGACTTGTCCGGTCTGACCCGTGATCGCCAATACGGTGAGGCCAAGTGGCAAGGGCGTACCTATATTCTGGTCGACACCGGCGGCATCTCCGGTGATGAACACGGCATGGACGAAAAAATGGCCGAGCAGTCGCTGCTCGCCATCGAAGAAGCCGATGTGGTGCTGTTCCTGGTAGACGCCAAGGCTGGTTTTACCGCCGCCGACCAGATGATCGCCGAGCATTTGCGCAAGCGTAACAAGCGTTCCTACGTGGTCGCCAACAAGGTCGACAACATCGACCCGGACATGGCTCGCGCCGAGTTCGCCCCGTTGGGCATGGGCCAGGCGATCCCGATCGCCGGCGCCCACGGTCGCGGCATCACCCAGATGCTGGAAATCGCCCTGGAGAGTTTCCCCAAGGATGACGCCGAAGAGCCGGAAGACGGCGAAGAAGAGATCGTTGCCGAAGGCGAGGAAGCCAAGCGCATTCCGGGCCCGAGCGAAAAAGACGGGATCAAGATCGCCATCATTGGTCGCCCGAACGTAGGCAAGTCGACGCTGGTCAACCGCATGCTCGGCGAAGACCGGGTCATCGTCTACGACCAGCCCGGCACCACCCGTGACAGCATCTATATTCCCTTCGAACGTAACGAAGAGAAGTACACGCTGATCGACACCGCCGGTGTGCGCAAGCGCGGCAAGATCCACGAAGAAGTTGAAAAGTTCTCCGTGGTCAAGACGCTGCAGGCGATCAAAGACGCCAACGTGGTGATCTTCGTGATGGACGCCCGCGAGGGTGTGGTCGACCACGACTTGAACCTGCTGGGCTTCGCCCTGGAAGCCGGTCGTGCATTGGTCATCGCGATCAACAAGTGGGACGGCATGACGCCGAGCGAGCGCGACTTTGTGAAAGTCGAACTCCAGCGTCGGCTGTTCTTCGTCGACTTCGCCGACATCCACTTCATCTCGGCCTTGCACGGCACGGGCGTGGGCAACCTCTACGCTTCGGTGCAGAACTCGTTCAAGTCGGCGGTCACCCGCTGGCCGACCAACCGCCTGACCCAGATCCTCGAAGATGCGGTCGGCGAGCACGCGCCACCGATGGTCAACAACCGTCGGATCAAGCTGCGCTACGCCCACTTGGGCGGTGCCAACCCGCCGATTATCGTGATCCACGGTAACCAGATCGAGAAGGTCCCCAAGTCCTACGTTCGCTACTTGGAGAACACCTACCGTCGTGTCCTGAAGCTGGTCGGCACGCCGATCCGCATCGAGTTCAAGGGCGGCGAGAACCCGTACGAAGGCAACAAGAACACGCTCACCGACCGCCAGGTCAACAAGAAGCGCCGCTTGATGTCGCACCACAAGAAGGCCGACAAGAAGCGCCGCGACAAGCGCTGAATCAGGACCGCTTTTGTGGCGAGGGAGCTTGCTCCCGCTGGGCTGCGCAGCAGCCCCAAAGATGTACCTGCCACCGCAGTGCATCAGATGAAACACAGGGGCTGCTTCGCAGCCCAGCGGGAGCAAGCTCCCTCGCCACAGAGTTTTCCTGCGATTCGGTGACAAGAAAAGGGTGCCCCTTGGCGGCACCCTTTTTCATGCCCGGCGATTGGGCTATCCTCGAGCTCTCCCGCGCCGCGCCAGAGCCGGGTGCAGAGCAGGGACCCTCCATGATCACCAGCAAGTTGCCGAACGTCGGCATCACGATTTTCACCCAGATGTCCCAGCTCGCCGCGCAGACGGGCGCGTTGAACCTGTCCCAGGGGTTTCCCGACTTCGATGGTCCGCAGGCCTTGCGCGACGCGGTTGGTCGGCACATCGCCCAAGGCCACAACCAATATTCACCCATGACCGGCCTGCCGGCGCTGCGCCAGCAGATCGCAGCGAAGATCGCCCGCAGCTACGGCGCCAGTGTCGATGCCGACCTGGAAGTCACCGTGACCCCTGGCGCGACCCAGGCGATTTTCTGTGCCATCGCAGCGGTGGTCCACAGCGGTGACGAAGTGATCGTCTTCGACCCCAGCTACGACAGTTACGAGCCCTCCGTGCAATTGGCCGGTGGGCGTTGCGTGCATGTGCCATTGGGCCTGGATGACTTCGCCATCGACTTCGAGAAGCTCGGCGAAGCCCTGAGCCCGCGCACGCGCATGATCATCCTCAACTCGCCGCACAACCCCAGCGGCGCCCTGATCAGCCGCGCCGAACTGGATCAATTGGCGGCGCTGATTCGCGACCGCGACATCTATCTGGTCAGCGACGAGGTTTATGAGCACTTGGTATTCGATGGCGTCGCCCATGCCAGTGTCCTGGCCCATGAAGAGCTGTACCGCCGCGCCTTCGTCGTCAGTTCGTTCGGCAAGACCTACCACGTCACCGGCTGGAAAACCGGCTACGTGGTGGCGCCAGCGGCGCTGACCGCGGAGCTGCGCAAGGTGCACCAGTACGTCAGCTTCTGCGGCGTGACGCCGTTGCAGTACGCCCTGGCTGACTTCATGGCCGAGCATCCGGAACACGTCGACGAACTGCCGGACTTCTACCAGGCCAAGCGTGACCTGTTCTGCGATTTGCTGGCCCCGTCGCGGTTCAGTTTCAAGCGCGTGACCGGCACGTATTTTCAACTGGTGGATTACTCACAGATCCGCCCGGACCTGAATGACGTCGACATGGCGCTGTGGATGACCCGCGAACACGGCGTGGCGACCATTCCGATCTCGGTCTTCTACCAGGACCCACCGCAAGGCCAGCGCCTGGTGCGCCTGTGCTTTGCCAAACGCGAGGAGACGCTGCGCGAAGCGGCGGAAAAACTATGCGTGATTTGAGCGCGTTGCCGGACCTCGACATTGCCCTGGTCCAGACCACCTTGGCCTGGCATGACCGCGAGGCCAACCTGGAGCATTTCGAAGCGCTGCTCGAACAGGCGCGCGGGGCTGACCTGATCATCCTCCCGGAAATGTTCACCACCGGTTTCTCCATGGAGTCCGAGACCCTGGCGGAGCCTGAACACGGGCCCACCAGCCGTTGGCTCAAGGACCAGGCGGCGAAACTGGACGCGGTGATCACCGGTAGCGTGATCATCCAGGCCGGCGACGGCAGCCATCGCAATCGCTTGCTGTGGGCGCGGCCGGACGGTGAAGTGCTGCATTACGACAAGCGCCATCTGTTCCGCATGGCCGGCGAGCATAACCACTACACACCGGGTGACCAACAGGTGCTGTTCGAACTCAAGGGTTGGCGGATCCGGCCGTTGATCTGCTACGACCTGCGCTTCCCGGCGTGGAGCCGTGATGCCGAGGACACCGACCTGCTGTTGTACACCGCCAACTGGCCCGGGGCGCGGCGTCAGCACTGGAATCGGCTGCTGCCGGCCCGGGCGATCGAAAACCTGTGCTACGTGGCGGCGGTCAATCGTGTGGGTACCGATGGTAAGGGCTTCGCCTACACCGGGGACAGCCAGGTACTGGATTTCCAGGGGGAGAGCTTGCTCAGCGCTGGCGAAGCTGATGGCGTGTTCAGGGTGTGTTTGAAGGCGGCGGATCTGGCAGCGTATCGCACGCGGTTTCCGGCGAACTTGGATGCTGATCGCTTCGAATTCATTTATTGAAACGATTCAGCCTCAAGGAACGCTGTCGGGTGCCGATAACGGGTCAGCCAAGGAGGAGTCCCTATGACCAGTATCAGCGCAACCACCGTTAACCCTTATCCATTGTCGGCCCCAAAGGTCTCCATCCGCGGGGCTGAAGAAGAGAAAGCAGTCAGTCCAGTGGCCCCGACTGACAGCAGCGAAGACAAGGACAAGAAACTCGCAGTCGACACCAGCGGCGCAAATATCGCTGGTGCGGGTGGCAGCAGCGGCACCGGCGATGTCATCGAGCAACTGAAGAAGCAGATCGAACAGACCCAGAAGTTGCTCGCCGAACAGCAAGCCCAGCTAGCCCGGGTGCAAAAAAGCCGGGCCGATGAAGAGCAGAAAGCCCAGGAAACCATGGCGATCCAGACCCAGATCATGGCGACCCAGGCGACTTTGCAAACCTTGCAGGCCGCGCTGTTGCAGGCGATGACTATTTCGATCGATACCCATGCCTGATATCTCGGCCGTCTGAGAGGGCTCCTTCGCGAGCAAGCCCGCTCCCACAGTGGAACTGCGGCGGACGCAGACTCTGTGCCTGGCAGAAACCTCCTGTGGGAGCGGGCTTGCTCGCGAAGGGGCCGGAACAGCCAACCCAACACCAAGCCAAACAAAAAGGCCCCAGGGTTCACACCCCGGGGCCTTTTTGATTTTCAGCGACCGATCAAGCCGCCTTGGCCTCTGGCTGGCTCAGCGAACGGTTCAGCGCACTGAACAGCGCCTTGAAGCTCGCGGTGGTGATGTTCTCATCGATACCCACACCATGCACCGCGCGCTCGCCGTTGACTCGCAGTTCGATGTACGCCGCGGCCTTGGCGTTGGTGCCGGCGCCGATGGCGTGTTCGTTGTAGTCCATGATCTCCACCGGAATTGGCAGGCCAGCCACCAGTGCTTCCAGGGCGCCGTTGCCTCGGCCGCGCCAGTGCAGGTTGGTCTCGCCCTGGCCCTTGCTCGCCACTTCCACTTCCACGGCGCTGTTGCCGTTTTCTTCCTGCAGGCGATGGCTGACCAGCGCGTACGGGGTGTTGGCTTGCAGGTATTCACGCTGCAGCAGGGCGTGGATCTGCTGGGCGGTCATTTCCAGGCCCAGGCGATCGGTTTCGCGCTGCACCACCTGGCTGAACTCGATCTGCATGCGACGGGGCAGGCTGATGCCGTATTCCTGCTCCAGCAGGTAGGCGATGCCGCCCTTGCCCGACTGGCTGTTCACACGAATCACTGCCTCGTAGCTGCGACCGATGTCGGCCGGGTCGATTGGCAGGTACGGCACTTCCCACAGGGTGTCCGATTTCTGCTGGGCAAAACCTTTGCGGATCGCATCCTGGTGCGAGCCCGAGAACGCGGTGTGAACCAGGTCGCCGACGTACGGATGACGCGGGTGCACCGGGATCTGGTTGCATTCCTCGACCACTTTGCGCACGCCGTCGATGTCGGAGAAGTCCAGCTCAGGGTTGATGCCCTGGGTGTAGAGGTTCAGCGCCACGGTTACCAGGTCGACGTTGCCGGTGCGTTCGCCGTTGCCGAACAGGCAGCCTTCGACACGGTCGGCGCCGGCCATCAGGCCCAGCTCGGTAGCGGCCACGCCGGTGCCACGGTCGTTGTGGGTGTGCAGGCTGATGAGCACGCTGTCACGACGGGTGATGTTGCGGTGGAACCACTCGATCTGGTCGGCGTAGATGTTCGGGGTGGCGACTTCCACGGTGGCCGGCAGGTTGAGGATCACCTTGCGCGCCGGGGTCGGGTTCCACACTTCGATCACGGCGTCGCAGACTTCCTTGGCGAATTCCAGCTCGGTGGCGCTGAAGGTCTCTGGCGAATACTCGAACTGCCACTGGGTTTCCGGCTGCTGGGCGGCGTATTTGACGAACAGCTTGGCCGCGTTCACCGCGATTTCCTTCACGCCTTCCTTGTCCTGGTTGAACACGATACGGCGGAACGACGGGCAGGTGGCGTTGTACAGGTGGACGATGGCTTTTTTCGCGCCACGCAGGGATTCGAACGTGCGGGCGATCAGGTCTTCACGGGCCTGGGTCAGCACCTGGATGGTGGTGTCGTCCGGGATGTGGCCTTCCTCGATGAGGGTGCGCACGAAATCGAAGTCGGTCTGCGAGGCGGCCGGGAACGACGCTTCGATTTCCTTCACGCCCACCGCGACCAGGGTTTTCCAGAAGCGCAGCTTCTTGACTGCGTCCATCGGCTCGATCAGCGACTGGTTGCCATCACGCAGGTCGGAGCTGCACCAGATCGGCGCGGCGGTGATGGTCTTCGACGGCCAGGTGCGATCCGGCAGGTTGATGGTCGGGAAGGCGCGGTATTTCGAAGACGGGTCTTTGAGCATGCTCATGGGCGGAATCCTTATTGTCGTGGCCGGAAAAAGGCGGCCTGCCGGTGGTTCGAATGGGGGTGGCTCTACAGCCGGGACGAGGTGCCGCGATTCAGCCCGGCAGTCGTGCGCTGACGAGGCACAGGCTGCGGTGCTGGCGAAGCTGGATGAGGGTGTGAGAGGTTTTCATGCCTTCAACCCTAACCGCGTGGACGGGGGGTTGCAAGCAGTCGGGGAAAATTGGGAGAAGTTCTGTTTTTAGGTGGGTTTGCGAGATTTAATCGCGTGACGCTGAGGTAATTGTAATTTTATTGCGTCGATGTTTCTCGCTTGGCAATCCATGATGATGGACTGCGATGCGGCTGACGCTTTCGCGAGCAAGCCCGCTCCCACAGGGGAATGTGGATGATTTCAGAATCAACGCTGTACCTGTGGGAGCGGGCTTGCTCGCGAAGAGGCCAGTAGCCTCACCGCAAACACTCAGGGCTGGAACGCCCCGATAAAAATCGCCGGATCCACCCGCGCATCATTCAAGCTGATGTTCCAGTGCATATGCGGCCCCGTCGCCCGGCCGGTGGCGCCGACCTTGCCCACCACGGTGCCCCGGGCCAGTTGCTGGCCGACCTTCACGTCAATCTTCGACATGTGGCAGAACATGCTGATGAAGCCTTGGCCATGGTCGACGAATACGGTGTTGCCATTGAAGAAGTAATTGCCGGTGAGGATCACCTTGCCGGCGGCCGGGGTCTTGATCGGCGTGCCGGCGGGCACGGCGAAGTCCAGGCCGGCGTGGGGGTTGCGCTCTTCGCCGTTGAAGAAACGGCGCACGCCGAACTTGCTCGACAGCGGGCCGTTGACCGGTTTGTCCAGCAACAGGTTGCTGGGGATGTTCGGGCTGAAGCTGCGATAGGCCTTCAGTTGCACCGCCAGCTCGGCGTCGATGCGCTTGAGATCCGCCGGGTTCGGATTGACCTGGCGCTTGTTCTTCAGGGTGATGTGCTGCTCGGGGTACTTCTTGTAGCCGACCACGAACGGTTGGGTAGTGCCGGCGCTGCTGATCTGCTGGGTGCCGGGCTGGACCGTCAGCGGAATGCCGACAATCGCCAGCCAGTTCTGTTGTTCCTTGACCACCAGCACCGGTTTGCCCTGATAAGTGGCTTTGGGTGCCTGGGCCGCGCTGCCCAGGTCCACCACGGCCACACCGCCGGGCACCGGCTTGTTCAGCAAGCGGGTGATGTAACTGTCGGCGTGGGCGTTGACGGTCAGGCATAGCAAGAACAAGGGGGCGAGATATCGCGGCATGAATCAATCCAGTAAAGAAAGGGTGACCGGCGTCAGGTGATTGTCTTCGACCCGCACCAGCAGTTCGCCTTCGCCGAGCTTGGCGGTCAGGCGCTGGCCAGTCTGGGTTTGCCCGGCGCTGCGGATCGCATGGCCGCGCTCGTCGAGCAAAATGCTGTAGCCGCGACCGAGGGTCGCCAGGGGGCTGACGATGTGCAGCGTCTGCATCTGGTTGTGCAATTGCACGCGTCGCGTCTTGAGCCCTTCGCGCATGGCCCGGGGCAGGCGTTCGGCGAGGCTGTCCAGGCGCTGGCGCAACATTGCCAGTTGGCGGCCCGGATGCTGCCCGGCCAGGCGGGTTTCCAGGCGGATCAGTCGTTCGCGGCGAGTATTGAGGCTGCGTTCGAGGGCCCGGCGCATGCGCATGTCCAGGTCGTCGAGGCGTTGGGCCTGCTGGCGCAGGCGTTCACCGGGATGGCGCAGGCGTCGGGTAAGGCCTTCGAGGCGCAGTTGATCGCGCATCAGCCGGTCGCGCATGCGCATCACCAGCCGGCGATGCAGGCTTTCGACCCGGCGTACCAGGTCGCCGGCATCCGGCGCCAGCAGTTCGGCGGCGGCAGAAGGGGTCGGGGCGCGGACGTCGGCGACGAAGTCACTGATGGACACATCGGTTTCATGGCCGACAGCGCTGACGATCGGTGTGACGCAGGCGTCCACCGCCCGGGCCACGGCTTCTTCGTTGAAGCACCACAAGTCTTCCAGCGAACCGCCGCCCCGGGCCAGGATCAGCGCATCGAAACCGCGGGCATCGGCCAGTTTCAGGGCGCGGACGATTTGCGCGGTGGCTTCGCGGCCTTGCACGGCGGTAGGAATCAAGGTCAGGGATATCTGCGGCGCGCGGCGGCGGAACACGCTGATGATGTCGCGGATCACCGCGCCGGTGGGCGAGCTGATGATGCCGATGCGTTGCGGATGGGCTGGCAGCGGCACCTTGCGCTCGGCGCTGAACAGGCCTTCGGCGCTGAGCTTTTCCTTCAGTGCATCGAAAGCCAGGCGCAGGGCGCCATCGCCGGCCGGCTCCACGGTGTCGAGGATCAGTTGATAGTCGCCACGGCCCTCGAACAGCGAAACCTTGCCGCGCACCTTCACCGCCAAGCCGTCTTTCAGAGCCTGGCGCACCCGTGCGGCGTTCTGTCGGAACAGCGCGCAACGCACTTGGGCGCCGCTGTCCTTGAGAGTGAAATACACGTGGCCTGAGGCGGGGCGGGCGAGGTTGGAGATCTCGCCCTCGACCCAGATGTTGCTGAACACGTCTTCGAGCAACACCCGCGCGCGGCCGTTGAGCTGGCTGACAGTCAGGACTTCGCGGTCCAGGCCCAGTCGGGCAAAGGGATCTTTAATCATGGGCGGCATGATAAGGGCATTCGCAGGGGAATCTCCATGTGTGCAAGGCAATTAGACTGAGTCGCCCCCTTCGCGAGCAAGCCCGCTCCCACAGGTACAACATCAATCTTCAGATCACTGGTATCCCCTGTGGGAGCGGGCTTGCTCGCGAAGGCGATAGGTCTGTCGCCATAAGTGCTGGATGTAACCCCCAGCATCTGGCTAAAGTCCCCGCTCTCCTCATCAAGGAAGTGCCGGATGAATCTTCTCCCATGGTTGGGCCAGTGGGCATTTGCCCCGATGGAATGGCTGGTGATCGCCTCGGCCATTGTCCTGGCCTACATCGTGTTCGGCATCGCCGGGTTTGGCACGGCGCTGGTGGCGGCGCCGATCCTGCTGTTGTTCATGCCCCTGTCGAAAATCGTCCCGCTGCTGGTCTTGCTCGATTTTGTCGCGGCCTTCGGCAACCTGTTGCCCTCGCGCCGTGACGTCTCCCGGCCGGAACTGCTGCGCTTGCTGCCGTGCATGGCGCTGGGCTGCACCCTGGGGGTAATTTTCCTGCTCAACCTCAAGTCCGACGTGTTGCTGTTGTTGATGGGGTTGTTCATCTGCGCTTATGCCATCTACAGCCTGTTGATAAAGACCCGGCCGACGCAGCTGTCTTCGCTGTGGGCGTTTCCGATGGGCACGGTGGGCGGGATGTTCGGGGCGTTGTTTGGCAGTGGCGGCTTTTTGTATGCCATCTACCTGAACAGTCGCCTGCCCAAGGACCCGGCCCGTGCCACGCAAAGTGCCTTGATCAGTTGCAGCACCGTGGTGCGCTTGAGCCTGTTTATCATCGCCGGGGTGTATGCCGAGCTACCCTTGTTGGTACTGGCGCTGTGTTTGTTGCCGGCCATGGCGCTGGGGTTGTGGGTGGGGCGTCGTCTGACCATGAAAATGTCCCGAGAGGCCTTCGTGCGCCTGGTCACTTGGTTGGTGCTCGCCAGTGGCCTCGCGTTGATCGGGCGTTACCTGAGTGCTTGACCTGGCCCAGCCAGGGATTAAGCTGCCGGCCCTTTATAAGAACCGCCAGGGAAACCTCCAGGCCTCGCCATGAATTCGCAAAGCATCATCGTCCCGAAAATTTCCACCCTGCCGGTCCACGAGCCTCGGGCCCGGGCAATCGTGCGCTGGCTGGTGCGCAAGAACATCGTCGAAGAACAACTGACCACCTGCGGCCGCACCGGTAATCGCATGGCCCACGCCATCGCCCCCGGTGCCCGCGACGTGGTGCTGCATCCCGACGCACTGCCGTTCGGCGAGCCGGTCAATGGCCTGGAGATCATCACCAAGCGCTGCATCTATACGCCGGCCAAGGGCTTTCTTGAAGAAGCCGGTTGCGCCGAGTGTCGCCGGGAGATTGGCGAAGCGCTGTTCGAAAGCCTGGAAGATTGGATGCCAGGGCGCACCGACAACTTCACCTGTCCCGAGTGCGGTCATGAAGATGACATCAATGGCTTCCTGTTCCTGCAGCCGTGCGGCTTTTCCAACCTGGGGTTCATCTTCAATAACTGGCTGGAGGCGGGATTCAAGCAGGAGTTCATCGATGAATTCGCCGATTGGCTCGATCAGCCGGTGAGTTGGGTGAAGGTGGAGTTGTAGCGAGGACACCCAAACGCTGTGGCCAGGAACACACAGCCCTTGTGGAATGGAATACAAACCCTGTGGCGAGGGAGCTTGCTCCCGCTGGGCTGCGAAGCGGCCCCGGCTTTTGGCGGTTGCTGCGCAACCGAGCGGGAGCAAGCTCCCTCGCCACAGGGGCCACCATTTCCCCACTCTCTGTGTTTGGTTGAAGGCGGTGGTTTCAGCCCGTCAATCACCCCGCCAATAATAGACAGAGTTTTACATTGAGCCAGACGGGGTGCATGAGTATAATGGCGCGCTTCCATTTTCCCGCTCGGGAGCCCCCGCGATGCTGCGTATCAGCCAAGAAGCTCTGACCTTCGACGACATTCTCCTAGTGCCCGGTTATTCCGAGGTACTGCCTAACGAAGTCAGTCTCAAAACCCGTCTCACCCGTGGCATCGAACTGAATATCCCCCTGGTTTCCGCTGCCATGGACACCGTGACCGAAGCCCGTCTGGCCATTGCCATGGCCCAGGAAGGCGGTATCGGTATCATCCACAAGAACATGACCATCGAACAGCAGGCCGCCGAAGTGCGCAAGGTCAAGCGGTTCGAGGCTGGCGTGGTCAAGGATCCGATCACCATCGAGGCTGACGCCACGGTCCGGGATCTGTTCGAACTGACCCGCATGCACAACATCTCCGGCGTTCCGGTGCTGCACGATGGCGACCTGGTCGGCATCGTCACCTCCCGCGACGTGCGTTTCGAGAACCGCCTGGATGCTTCCGTCCGCCAAGTGATGACGCCTAAAGAGCGCCTGGTCACGGTCAAGGAAGGCACCAGCAAGGACGACGTCCGTGAATTGCTGCACAAGCACCGCATCGAGCGCGTGCTGATCGTCGATGACAAATTCGCCCTCAAGGGCATGATGACCGTCAACGACATCGAAAAAGCCAAGGCCTACCCGCTGGCGAGCAAGGACGACCAAGGTCGTCTGCGCGTCGGCGCCGCCGTCGGCACCGGCAAGGACACCGGTGACCGCGTCGCCGCCCTGGTCAATGCCGGCGTTGACGTGGTGGTGGTCGACACCGCCCACGGTCACTCCAAAGGCGTGATCGACCGCGTTCGCTGGGTCAAGCAGAACTTCCCTGACGTGCAGGTGATCGGCGGCAACATCGCCACCGGCGCAGCCGCCAAGGCCCTGGCCGACGCCGGTGCCGACGCGGTCAAGGTCGGTATCGGCCCTGGCTCGATCTGCACCACCCGTATCGTTGCTGGTGTCGGCGTGCCGCAGATCAGCGCCATCGCCAACGTCGCCGCCGCCCTTGAAGGCACCGGCGTGCCGTTGATCGCCGACGGCGGTATCCGTTTCTCCGGTGACCTGTCCAAGGCCATCGTTGCCGGTGCCTACTGCGTGATGATGGGTTCGATGTTCGCCGGTACCGAAGAAGCGCCGGGCGAGATCGAGCTGTTCCAGGGCCGTAGCTACAAGGCTTATCGCGGCATGGGTTCGCTGGGCGCCATGTCCCAGGCCCAGGGCTCTTCCGACCGTTACTTCCAGGACTCCTCCGCGGGTGCCGAGAAGCTGGTGCCGGAAGGTATCGAAGGTCGCGTGCCATACAAGGGCACCCTGAGCGCCATCATCCATCAACTGATGGGCGGCCTGCGTTCCTCCATGGGCTATACCGGCAGCGCTGACATCGAAGAGATGCGCACCAAGCCGGAATTCGTGCGCATCACCGGCGCCGGCATGGCCGAGTCCCACGTGCACGACGTGCAGATCACCAAGGAAGCGCCGAACTACCGTGTAGGTTAAGGCTTCCAGCAAAACGTTAATCACCGGGGCTGTTCATTCAGCCCCGAGTTGTTTCTGATTCACTACATGAGAATGAGTCATGGCCCTCGACATTCACGCTCACCGCATCCTGATCCTCGACTTCGGTTCCCAGTACACCCAACTGATCGCCCGCCGCGTGCGTGAGATCGGCGTGTACTGCGAACTGCATCCGTTCGACATGGATGACGAAGCGATTCGCGAATTCGCTCCGAAAGGCGTCATCCTCGCCGGCGGCCCCGAGTCCGTGCACGAAGCCGACAGCCCGCGCTGCCCGCAAGCCGTGTTCGACCTGGGCGTGCCGGTCTTCGGTATCTGCTACGGCATGCAGACCATGGCTGAGCAGCTAGGCGGCAAGGTCGAAGGTTCGGACCTGCGTGAGTTCGGTTACGCCCGCGTCGACGTGGTCGGCAAGAGCCGCCTGTTGGACGGTATCGAGGACCACGTCGACGCCGATGGCCTGTTCGGCCTGGACGTGTGGATGAGCCACGGTGACAAGGTCACCAAGATGCCGGAAGACTTCCACATCCTGGCCAGCACCCCGAGCTGCCCGATTGCCGGCATGTTCAACGATGACCGCCGCTACTACGGCGTGCAGTTCCACCCTGAAGTGACCCACACCAAGCAGGGCGGCCGGATCCTGTCGCGCTTTATCCTCGACATCTGCGGGTGCGAAGCCCTGTGGACCCCGTCGAAGATCGCTGAAGACGCCATCGCCCAGGTCCGCGCCCAGGTCGGCACCGACAACGTGCTGCTGGGCCTGTCCGGCGGTGTGGACTCCTCGGTGGTTGCCGCGCTGCTGCACAAGGCCATCGGTGACCAGCTGACCTGCGTCTTCGTCGACAACGGCCTGCTGCGCCTGCACGAAGGCGAGCAAGTGATGGCCATGTTCGCCGAGAACATGGGCGTCAAGGTGATCCGCGCCAACGCCGAAGAGCAGTTTCTGAACAACCTGGCCGGCGAGTCCGACCCGGAGAAGAAACGCAAGATCATCGGCCGCACCTTCATCGACGTGTTCGATGCCGAATCCTGCAAGCTGGACAACATCAAGTACCTGGCCCAGGGCACCATCTACCCCGACGTGATCGAGTCGGCCGGCGCCAAGAGCGGCAAGGCCCACGTGATCAAGTCCCACCACAACGTCGGTGGCCTGCCGGAAGAGATGAACCTCAAGCTGGTCGAGCCGCTGCGCGAACTGTTCAAGGACGAAGTGCGTCGCCTCGGCCTGGAACTGGGCCTACCGTACGACATGGTCTACCGCCACCCATTCCCGGGCCCGGGCCTGGGCGTGCGGATCCTCGGTGAAGTGAAGAAGGAATACGCCGACCTGCTGCGTCGCGCCGACCACATCTTCATCGAAGAACTGCGCAAGGCCGACTGGTACCACAAGGTCAGCCAGGCGTTCGTGGTGTTCCAGCCGGTGAAATCCGTGGGCGTGGTCGGCGATGGCCGTCGTTACGCCTGGGTCGTGGCCCTGCGCGCCGTGGAAACCATCGACTTCATGACCGCGCGCTGGGCTCACCTGCCGTACGAGCTGCTGGAGACTGTCTCCGGGCGGATCATCAATGAAATCGAAGGCATTTCTCGCGTGACGTATGACGTGTCGAGCAAGCCGCCGGCGACGATTGAGTGGGAATGATCCCGCGTCCGGCACGACCCGGCACGGTCTAGCAAAAAATGCCCTGGAGCCCGCGTAATTGCGGGCTTTTGGCTTTTGGGGTCTGGCAAGTTCGGGTAGCGTTCTGCATCGCCAAGCATGGTTTTTTTATGGCATGGTACGGGGTACCAACTGCGTTCAATGCCATGCATGACGCTTGATACCATGTCCATCGTTTCAGGATGGGCATGGTATCGAGATGGCTAAAAGGCCCGGTTTTGCTGGGGTTAAACCCATTTTTCCGCGCTTTTCAGTGCATGGTATTTTTTCATGGAAAAAGTGGAAGCCATGCTCACTGATACCAAGCTCCGAAATCTCAAGCCGCAAGACAAGCTCTACAAGGTGATTGACCGCGATGGCTTATACGTGGCGGTTACACCGGCCGGCTCAATCTCCTTTCGCTACAACTACTCCATCAATGGCCGGCAGGAGACCGTCACCTTCGGTCGTTATGGCTTGGGCGGGATCACCCTGGCAGAGGCACGTGAGCGGCTAGGGGAGGCGAAGAAGATGATCGCCGCAGGTAAGTCGCCAGCTAAGGAGAAGGCGCGTGCGAAGGCGCGCACGAAGGGTGCAGAGACCTTTGATGATTGGGCTGAAAAATGGCTGCGCGGCTATCAAATGGCGGACTCGACACGAGATATGCGCCGGTCAGTCTATGAGCGCGAATTGAAGCCGAAGTTTGGCAATCAGAAGCTGGCTGAAATCACTCATGAGGACCTGCGAGCGCTGACTGACGCGATAGTGGAGCGGGGGGCGCCTGCAACCGCCGTCCATTCGCGTGAGGTCGTGCTACAGGTCTTTCGCTGGGCCATTGAGCGTGGTCAGAAGGTTGAAAACCCCGCGGATCTAGTAAGGTCTGCCAGCATTGCCAAATTCGAGCCTCGCGACCGGGCTTTGACGCCTGATGAAATTGCGCTGATGTACCAGTACATGGATCGGATCGGAACGGCAACGTCGGTTCGTGCCGCAGCCAAACTCCTGCTGCTGACGATGGTGCGTAAGAGCGAGCTGACCAACGCGACGTGGAGTGAGATCAATTTCAGCGAGGCGCTATGGGCGATCCCCAAAGAGCGGATGAAGCGCCGAAACCCTCATTTGGTGTTTCTGTCCCGGCAGGCGCTGGATTTCTTTATCGCGTTGAAGACCTTGGCTGGAGGTTCTGAGTACGTTCTGCCGTCACGCTACGACTCTGATTTGCCAATGAGTGCGGCCACGATCAATCAGGTACTGACGCTGACCTACCGTCTTGCTCAAAAGGAAGGGGTACCTCTAGGAAAGTTCGGCCCCCACGACCTACGCCGCACAGCTAGCACGCTGCTGCATGAGGCGGGTTACAACTCTGACTGGATCGAGAAGTGTTTGGCGCACGAACAGAAGGGTGTGCGAGCCGTTTACAACAAGGCTGAATATCGCGACCAGCGCCGTGCGATGTTGCAGGATTGGGCCGATATGGTTGATGAATGGACGCTTAAGAAACCTCGTCAAACAAATGAGTAGCAAAAGGAACCCGCCAGAGGCGGGTTCTTCTGTGTTCAGTCTTTACTTCGTCTCTTTTCCTCTAATTGACGCTATTGCTTCAAATGCTCGCTCATAAACACTCACAGGAGGCTTTCCGAAACTAACGACTGATGGGGAGAGCATCTCTGAGTATTTTACAAACTTTTCTGGGTCGTTATTTGCAGCCAATAGCGCGCTAGCTTGCGAGTCATAAAGCTCCGCTAGCTGTGAGTAATACCTTATAAAGGAAACTGCTGTCTGGAATAATAGAATTGAAACAGCTATAGCACCAAATGTAAACGCCATAGACGATACGGAGCTTGTCCATTCCGGTGTTTCTTGTATGAATGGCTGTTTCGAATACGCTGTCTGGGTGCGCTCATAGAAATTCACCAGTTGCTCAAGCTCGCTCATGTAGGCGGTGCGCTCATCGATTGTAAAACTTTCTTCCTTGACGTCTTCGCCATCCATCCGCCTCCCCATGTTAATGATGCTGTCAGGATAAATTTTCTCGAGAAGATCGTTGGATTTGCGTAAAAATAATCCAGGGTCACGCATTTTGTTAAAAGAGATTTTCTCGCCAAGTTCTCGGAGTGAATATGTCTTGGTCTGACTCGAGCTAAACACAGCCGCCACTGCAAGGCTCATTAAAATTAACAAGCCCAAAGCTATATAGAGTCTTGCTGTCCTAGATCGCTTGGCTCTCCTTTTCAAGTCTTCTATCGCTGCTGTGTAGCCTGAATTTACGTTGAGTTCCTTAGCACTTTCCATGTAATAACCGCTCTGTGTAATTTAGGTGGTTTGTATTGTGATGCCTAAGATGTCCTGTAAATTTCCGGCTTTGTAAGAGGCCGCCATGACGCATTAAGTGTGGACGCGAAAATAACTAGGCGGCCGTTTTTCTTCAGAAAAAAGGGCCGGAAAAAGGGGGGGCTGCTGGTCATGGATAACTGTTTTGCCGTTAACCATGTGCGAAATCTGGTCAGATCAAATGCAAGTGACTGGACGCGTCGAATACAAACGTTTGAGCTTATGTGTGCAATGACGCAGTTTGACTCACTCATGCTTTCGAAAGTCGGAAGCAATCAGGAATTGAGCGAAGAGCTTTGGATACTGCTTGGCGCTCGATCTCCAGTCTGCGAGCTATTTCTGACTGGTTGAAGCCGAATTTTTGCAGTACGAGGATTTGCTTTCTTCGGTCTGTCAGCTTCACGTCCACCATTAGTCGAGCGAGATTTCTTAGCTCCGCTTCGTCCGCTAAGTGTAGGGTTCGGCTAAGCATGTATCGAAAGATATACGCGTCGACGAGCTCGTCACCTGACTTTGCCTTAGGCTCTGCTCGTATCGCGCATTGTCTGCTCAATCTCGCCAGTTCAAGGTCAAACTGCGCTACGGCCCTCTTTGCTTGCCTATACGCAGGATTCCAGCTGCCATCATGCGTCTTTGGACGATGCGTTGTGCAGTAAAGGTTGCTCAGGCGTAGGTGCTCGTCGGGGTCGCGCTGACCCTCACCGGTAGCGAAGGATGCTAGCTCGGCTTGACTGCCACAGAACCTACAAAAGCCTTTCAAGCGCTGGTTGTTTAAGCCGCCTACATCTTCAGATGACGGTTTCTTGCGCTTACATGCCATCACCAATTCGATCAGCGTCTCGAGCGTCGCAATAAAGCAGCGATCTTTCTTCGACTGTTGGTCGTGGGTCAAAACAAAGGCACGTAGCAGTTGCCGCTGCAAGCGGATCATGGCGGGAAACCCTACCAGTTTCATGATCGCACTGAACGCCACGCCTGTACCGGCTCCAGGTATATGCCCTTGGTAGCGCGCAGGAATTTCTTTGGCGTACGCCGCGACGGCCGGGTCGATGAGTTCCTCTACCAGCCTCGTGATGGGATAGCGTTTCGAGGCCGTGGAGTAGGCGCTCCAGCGGTCACCGAACTGTTCTATGGCCTCTGAAATGGTGGCGTCACACCCTTCCCAGATAGCTATGGTTGATTGTTTTTTCATGTCAACCATTTTAGCCAATCATTCCGTCGAAGCAATAGGCACCCAAAGGCACGATCAGGCACTCATTCGCAGTGACTGGTAGGGCCTAGCAATGCATACATTGAACAGAAAACTCATCGACAAAAAGACGCTCCTGACGATGATTCCGCTGTGTGAGCGCACGATCTATAACTTTGAGATGAAGGGGAAGTTTCCGCGCCGAATTGCGTTGAGTAGCCGCAAGGTCGTCTGGGATTTAGCTGAGGTTGAGCATTGGATAGATGCATGCAAGGAGGGAGGCCCCGCGCGTAGGCCGGGAAGGGCGGTCTAAGCAGTGCGGGGTGCTATCCCGCAGCTTGCGCTGTTCAGTCCCGGGGACGAGGCGCAGATGTATCACGATAGTACTAGGAGCGGTTTTTTCTCATTGCTCGTCGATTCTCGTGGTGGAAAACGGCAGTCCTCTCATCGCTTAGCTGACATGCCAAAGGTGCTCAGTCTGTTGGACAAAAAGATTGACACTTGGATTTCGCAGGCTGAGTTCATCCGGCCCAATCGGCGCGTCGTCAATCTGTTGCGGCTGGGCCTGCTGTTCGCTGACCTTGATACCTACCGCGTGCCCGCCTTGGCCAGCCGCAAGCCCGACGAGCTGGCCGCCTCCGTGCTGTTCCTTTGCGCCGACGCGGGGTTGCCCGCGCCCTCGATACTGATCTACAGCGGCCGGGGCATACAAGCCAAATGGCTGCTTGAGGGCACGATACCTCGCCAAGCCTTACCCCGCTGGAACGCCTGCCAACGCTACCTTGTAGATCGCCTTGCCTACGTCGGCGCCGACCCCATGGCCAAGGACGCGAGCCGCGTGCTGCGCACCGTGGAGACGGTCAACAGCAAGAGTGGGGAAGTCTGTCGTGTGGTTCACGTCCAAAGCGGCAATGACGGCCAGCCGATCCGCTACAACTTCGAGTATCTGGCCGAGGCGCTGCTACCGGCCGCCCGTTGGACTATTGAGCAGCAGCGGCAGGAACAGGCCGAGCGCCGCACCACGAAAAACGCCTTTCTTTTGGTGTCAGGGGGCAAGGTCGACAATCTGCGCGGTTTCTCAGGCAGGCAGCTTGCTTGGGATCGCCTTGAAGATCTGCGCAAGCTGGCCGAGCTGCGCGGCGGGGTAGGGGAGGGCAGCCGGATGCAACATCTGTTTTGGCGCCTCAATTTCCTTTTGTTGTCTGGGGCGACAAACAGCAAACAGATGTATCACGAGGCCTCAGCGCTGGCTCGCGAGCTAGATCCGCAATGGAATAGTCGTTCCAAGGAGCTCATGACTTTATTCAGCAAGGCGAAGGCCTTCGAGTCAGGGGAGCGTGTCAGTTTCGCGGGCAAGGACTACCCGCCGCTATATACGCCCAAAAATGACACGTTGATAAACCTATTTGGGATATCCACAGATGAGCAGCGGCAGCTTAAAACCATCATCAGCTCTGAGATAACGCTAGAGCGTGATAGGAAGCGGCAGGAGGCACGTAGGCGTGCCGCCGGTGCCGTCAGCCGCGAAGCCTTCCTGAAAGCGGCAGAAGGCCGCCGTGCTCAAGCCCAAGCGCTAAGAACCAGGGGGTTGAGCATTAGGGATATAGCTGCCCAGATGGGGGTGAGCAAGTCGGCCGTAGGGCGTTATCTAGGCAGCTAAGCCAAGCGTCCCACATCCGTCCGTATTACTAATGGCGAAGCCTCCGTGCCTTTGATGGCGGCCCGTTCACCCTGATTCAGGTTGGCGGCGATGGGTGTACTAAGTCCGTGCGTATTACTAATGGCAAAGCCTCGGCGGGTGTCCCACATCCGTCCATATTACTAATGGCGAAGCCTCTGAGCTTTTGATCGGGGCCGTCAGTACCTGTTCTGCTGGTATAGAGGGCGCTCTGTATCTGTGTCACCCCGATGCCGGCTGATCGAGGTATTCGCGTGACATAAGCCCCCAGTGCCGAGGGCAGTTTAATGGCTTGCAGCAGGTGTGATAGGGCGAGCTGAGACAGGTCCGTGCGTATTACTAGGTAGCGGTGAGTCGGAGCCCCTTCATGCTGGGGAAGTCTGAAAAAAGAAACCCCGCATTCAAGCGGGGTTTTGTGTGGTCAGCTATTGTCGTGATCCTTCCGTCTCTGAGCTTCCTGCGCAACTCGTATAGTTGTCAGAACTTGCTGGTTCAACGCGGCACTATTTTTACTTCCTAGCAGTGGTAGGCGACTCAAGGCTTGTGCTCCGCAGAACATCCGATAGGAAGCTGACATAGCAAATGGACTTAACCGAAGCTGCAAAGCGGTCCATTGTTGATCCAGTCTATCGAGCAATGGTCCATGGCCTTTGCTGCGTAGCCACCTACCGAGCGCCCACAAGGCAATTGCGGAGGTTGATGCGAACACGGCGAATCCTGCGAACTTCAAAATTGCCATCATGGTTGTTTCTCCGGTTGGTCGTTGCTTGAGGTCATTCCTGGCACATTTAGCGATGTCAGTTGGCCGAGTGTGGAATTGCTTTCAGAGGCCGGACGAATAAGGTTGGATTCTGCTTCTGCAGCATCTCCGCTATGGGTCGGAACGGTCGTACTGGACTCATCAGAAGCTGGTGATGAAGAGCCGGCACCAAGAGAAAAAGAGTGCGCGTTCTCCATGCCCGGCACGGCCATTGAGGCCATCACTCCGAGTGCCTTTGCTCCGCCATTGGCTGCTTGGGAAAGTGCGCTGCCGGAGCTGACAACGCTCCCTTGCTGTGTCGCTTGTTGGTCTTTGTCATTACTGCCCTGTGCGTTTTTTCCAGCTTGCTCGGTGGCCTGCTTAGCACTGCTTGCCGTTTGCTGTGTGGCCGCGCTCCCGCCTAATCGAGCACCAGACGCCGCTGCCCCCTTGGCTGCTGCTTGTCCGCCCGTGCTTGTACCGATGCCAGCGGTTGCACTGCCGCTGGAGGCGGTCGCCGCAGGCGCACCGGCAAAGCTGGAGTTGATCGAGGTGGCCAGACCGCCGCCAGCCCCATTGGCACCGGCAGCAACGCCAGTCCCAGAAGCGCTGAGAGCACCAGCAGCAGGAGCGGCAGCCCCAGCCGTGGCGATAGTGGCCGCAGCAGCTGCCGCCCCGGCAGCACCAGCCACTGCCATCCCACCAATGGCCGAGCCGCCGCCCATTGACGTGCCGCTAATCATGCCGCCGATTAGGTCAGGAATTGTCTTCGTCAGGTAGCAGCACACCAAGGCTAAACCGACCATTGTCATCAATGAGGCTTCGTCGTTGGTGTAGGCAGCTAACCACTCTTTAGCCGACTGTACGATCAGCCCGACGATCAGAGTCAAGACGAACAATTTGGCGCCGATTGCCACGGTGAACCGCATGGGAGCGATCGCGAAATCGCGTGTCCATTGCGAGCCACCAAAACCGTAGAACAGCACTGACGCGTTGATGATTACGTAGGCCTCTACGAGCGTCACAAACATAAACGCTGCGATGAAGGCGAAGCACGCCAAGACCAGTACCGCGCATACTGCGATCAGAACTCCTTTGCCCGGAGAGAACACTGAGATGCCCTCCACCATGGTGCGGCCGAAGTCCAGGGCTACTGCGAGCATATCGCCGGGTTCTAACGCTCGGCCAAGACCGCTCGCTGATGCGGCCGCGTCGCGGAAGCTGTCGACAATGGCTGTCGACCACTCGACGGAGTAAGTCATTACCGCAAGGAAGAATCCGATCACCATGATGAAGCGCAGCAGCTCTCCGACTATCTCGCCCAAATCAGCTTGTTTCATGACCAGAGGCATAAACGTCCAGATGAACTGGATAGTGGCGAGCAGCCAAAATAATCTTATGGCGTAGTCATACAGCTTTCCTGACCACTGGTGAGACTGCTGCAAAACAAGATCTAGCAGTCCCTGAACCGAGGTGTCGGCATGGGACAGGTTTGTTGCAGCCATAGAATTTCCGGCCAAGAGCATGCTTGCTATGGCAATAAACAACAGCAGGCGACGTTCCATAATCAGTACCCCTTAACGCCGCCGCGAGAGTTAGGACGTGCCTCAAAAGCAGCATCTGCGTCAGGCTGCTTCCTCTGTTGCTCAGACGCCACAGCACAGTCGCTATCGTTTTGAATGACCACAGTGATAACTGAGCCCACCATCGCGGCCCCGGCGCAAATGAGGGTCATGAGCCATTTCGAGATAACCATCCTCAGTACCCCTTCACACCGCCGCGTTTACTTTCACGCGATTCAAATTGCTGCTCGGCTGCTTCGCTAGCGGCTTTTCGGTCGCCCTGCTGAGCCATGTAATTACTCTGCATATTGATTTGCGTGGCCACCAGATCGCGAAGCTTTTGCAGTTGTTGCACGTTCTGCGAGGCTATTTCGTTGCCCGCCTGAATAGCTTGCATCCGTCCTACGGCGCTTTGCGAGCGTGCCACCATGCGGTTTAGCAGGGCGTCTTCCGACTGGAAAGTGCTGGTATTGAGGTTTGCCGCTTCCATTGCTGTTTTGGCGTTGTCGCGGCCTTGCTCCGACCATTCTTTATAACGATCACGCATCGGAGTTTCTGCCGAGTTTGCCGCTTGTTGAAGGTAGGATTCGAAGCCTGGAAATGCAGTATTGAACTGTGCGTCCATGTTCTCAATTTGACGGCCCAACGCTTGCGAGCGTTGATAGATGTTGACCACACTTTTAAGGTCGGCAGCGATGATTCCGAACATCGAATTGGGTAGTCCCACGCCTTGTGTGACCATGTTCTGGTACTGCTGAATTTGAGTTTGAAGTTGCTCGGCTGTGTTTAGTGCCGTGTTGACCTGTTCGGCATACTCGAACATCTGTTGATAGAACGTCGAGCAATTTGCGCAATAGATGGCGTAAGCGGGAGAGGGCGCAGTGTAAACGCCTACTCCGAAGAATGTGCTAGCCATCGCTATAGCGAGCCTTACGTTTCGGCCTAACTTTGGGGAAGCATAGGTCAAGGGTTTTTCTGATTCCAGCTCCATATCGAATTCCTCATCTGTTTCGCTCGAGCTTTGATTATTCACTGATATGGAGATGTTATAAATATGCGGATAGGTTTCTATCCGTCTTCACCTAGTTCGAGAGTCCCGAAATCAATAGAGGGGAAGCGCCCTTTGTCTGAGTTTTTATTGGGTGTGACAGTATTTTAAGTAAGGCAATTTAGTGCAATTTAGTGAAACTAAACGCAATTCAAGGCAACTTAAGTATAAAAGATTCGGCTTGAGAAGATTTTGGCGCTGTAATGCTGCAAAGAACCGAAAACTGCCTTAAATTTATTTGAGTTGCATATATTCGGACGGCAAGATGTGTGTTGTACGGGTACGGGCAAGCCCGCCCCCTCCCAACACCTGCCCTTATTCGCCTTCGGCTCAACGGATCTTGCTCTGCGAAGCCCACAGCCGCTGACGCGTCTAAGAGCGAAAACACAGCAGCAACAGGAGCGCTCATGCCACCAGGCACGAAAGAAAAAGCACCCGCTCGGCGGCGTGGCAAGCCAATCGAGGTTTGGGTTACTGATGAGGAAAAGGAGGCGATTACTGAGCGTGCTATCGAGGCTGGAATGTCCCGTTCTAGCTACCTTCGCGCCCTTGGGATGAACTCGCCAATACGGTCTGTTGTTGACCTGACCGCCGTGGCCGATTTGGCTAAGGTAAACGGCGACCTCGGACGGGTCGCCGGTCTGCTGAAACTCTGGCTCGCAGAGAAGCGCGGCCAAGGTGCCAGGCCGACAGACGTTGAAGCGATGATGGACGACTTTCGGAAGTTGCAGACCGAAATCCTCGCCATTATGTCGCGGGTTGTCAAATGATCGCCAAACGGGTTCCGAGAGATAAAGGAACACACAGCCCCACCCGATTGGTGCGCTATATCGTTGCGACCGTTCGTTAGGCTAGGACTTATTGCTCTGTCCTAGACACCGAGAAAGATGACTGGGGGGAGGTCGATATTAACGGAGACGAATTGTGGGGAACTATTCCGTCGCTCACTTTATATTTTTAATATAAAAGCCAAGCCGATACAAATTCTAGATTGTATCGGCTTGGCAGTGAAAATGAATATAGTGGAGATTATGGTTAATACGCATATCTGATTTCGTGTATGTAATGCGTATTGTTAACTACTAAATATGTGCCAATTATCCCTCTCATAGCATCGGCTGATCAACGATGCATAACGTTTGGTGAAAAAGTTCATTCAGGGCTTCGATTTTGAATTTTTGAGCGGAAACTTTTGTATTAGGTCTTCGTATGTCGATTACGCTTTTATAAAGCGGCGACATGAAATCAATATTAGTCAGCTCCTCTCCTTCTTGTTTAAGGAACTCGCGAAGCTCGTAAGTGCAACAGTACCATTCTCGAAGATCTTCATTCCCATTGTACATCCCTTTTATCTTGAAAAGCTTTAAGTTGTTATTTTTGGCATTGCTATTTTGCTGGAGGATGTCTAGACAGAAAGTGTTGCGTATATCTCCGTCCGGAAGGAAGCCAAACCGAAACATTGGATCGTTATCTAAGCCTTCAATGTGAGGATGCATATGTCCCAACATGGAATTGTTTCTCTTAAGTTTTTGATTGCAAATAGAGCCTGCGGGGATAAGGTTATAAAGTGATATGGCGAGAAAGGGGAAGCGGGTTCTTGGATAAAAATGGTCCAAGTCTGGTCGGACAGATATGGAGCTGTATGTTTGTATTGACTCCAGGCCGCAATATGGGCAAACTGTAATTTCTAACTGTTCTGTGATGGCTTGACCAAGTTCTTGTGAGACCGCATCATAATCGAAACAGCTGGGAAGTTGGTTGACCCAAGCAGGGAAAAGTGCTCGGTCACGCTCAGTTATCTGAGAGTGTCCGCGGAAAGCATTCTCTAATCTACACAAGTATTTCTTTTTCTTGTATCGAGGAATGCTTGATTCAAGCTCGGCGATTATGAATGGGGTAAGATATAGTCTATATCTTGAGGTTAACCTTTTTAACTGTTGGATTGTTCGGTTTACAAGTTTGTCAAACTCACTCCTGTCGGAGGGAGAGTCTGTTGCCATGTTGATAATATTTGTTGCGATATCAATTTCTTTTAGTAGGTAGCTGTAGCAATATCTCTCTGCTATATAGGGGAATAGCGTGTACAGCCTTTGAATGATGTCCTCGAATGACGCGGGTTCGCTTCTTAGCAAAACCTCAAGAAAGCGCTTATTGAATATTTGCTTAGCTAGTTTCCTATGAATGTGAGGGATAGTTTCAACGAGCTTTGAAATGTTGGGCCAAAGAACTACGTTCAAAGCATACTGAACGTATGTTTCCTTGAAGTCGGATGAGAAAGCCTTATTGATCTTTATCATGATTTAAAAGAAAATTTCTTGTGTTAGGATTTGGTATATTAGAGATCAATTCTCTATCAGCAGAGGTGAGTGCACTTTGTTCTGCTTTTCTAAGAAGATACTCGATTTTGCGACGTGCATGCTCTCCAAAAGTAGAGGTTAAATGCATCCCCTTTATATATATATCTACGATACTGTTGCCGAATCCATATGAGTTTGTCACTACTATATCGCCATCTTCATTTTTTGTTAATGAAGCTATGTCGTCAGGCAGGAAATCACTGATAATTATTGGAGAGTGCGTACAAATGACAATCTGCGAGGTTTTAATATCTCGGCTGGCTTCTATTAATCTCAGGTGGTCAAGCATTTCTTGGATAAATGTACGTTGCCATTCTGGATGCAAGTACAGATCTGCTTCATCAAAGACGAAAATGGTGTTAGATTTTGAATCGATTGATTTTAGGTAGTGATAGCTTTCGGAGAAAATGTGGGTTCTAGCTAGTTCGCCGCTACTAATGCCACGCCAACCCCAGGAGATGTTGTTGGCAATATTCGAAGGCAGACGATTAATCGCACCGGTCAAATCCTGCACAGCATCATAATAGTCCGTCTTTACACTTTTGAGGTTAAGTTTTTCGCCGTCATAGCAATAGTCAAATAGAATTGTTGCTATTTCTTCGAAAATCTCTAGATAGTTCTCAAGTAAAGCTTGGAGGTTTCCAAAATTAATCTGATCTTTGGAAAATGGTTCTTCACTTTCTCCTTGATTAATTGGGTTCTGTACAAAATCGGGCCAATCTGCAATCTCTAAATCTTTGATAGCTTTTCGGAGCCTATTAGCAGTGCTCATCCCGATAGCGCTTACATGATACGTTTTGTCAAACTGAAAGAGTATGCTTGGAAGAGTCTTTTCTTCGGCGTTCGAAGCTTTGGCTAGAGCACTTGATATCGATAGGAAGTTAAGTTCAATTAGTTTTTGAAATACTGCGCCGTGTGAGATTTCGCTGTCTGATAACTCGAATTGAGGTTCGTAAGTTATCCATTTTTCTATAAATTCTTTTTCTGAAGCTATCGCCTCTATACTTCGTTTGGCAATAGTAATAGGTGAGCTAGAGAAAACGAATTCGAAAACAATCTCTTCCATGAACTCTTCTCTGTTGAAGGAGTCTCTGAAGTATGCCAACAGTTTTTCAAAGTATTTACGTTGCCTTGCGTTATTTTTGACATTTTCATATATAGTAAGATTGTGAATGTTTGGGGAGTGTTTGGTTTTTTTGAAGTTTAGTGTATCTTCACTCGAAGATATTGAATTTATTTTAACAAAATTTATGTTGTGGTCTGATAAGAATTGGGCACTGTTTGTGACAAATACGAATTCTTTGTCGCAAGTTGTTTCTTTGATCTCCTTTGGAGAGATGTTGATTGGGCAGATGTGATATTTTTCTTCGGTTTCGTCGAAGAAAATTATCAATGCACTAGAGTCACTGGTGCCGTTTAATGTTTCCAATATATCGAGAACACTACTTTTTCCAACTCCATTGGGACCAATCAGAGCTGAGCAATACCGATCATGATAATATTCAGCGGTATTTTTCGGTTTGCTAAGATGCAAGATGCTATTGTGAAAGGTGCAGCGAAAGCTGCCGTTAAGTGGGACGTTGATTCTACGTAACGCTTTATGCTCTGCTATAAATATATGAGCAAGAATCATGATGCTTTCCGTGTCAATGTAATCTAATATAAATAGACGGTTTTTAGTTTTAAAAGAGCAACTAAGTTACTTGTAGTTGCTCTGTGGGAGGCGATTAGTTGTTTGTCATGTCTGGGTTGAATTTGAGGTATCGCTTCAAGATATCCATAAAAACACTGTCGGCTTGGTGATGTTTTATGCCCCTATTTACTACAGTTTTTAACATGTTCAAGGAATCTTCGTCCGAAGGGTTGCTTTCGACAATCTGAATTAAGCACTGCCCTAGCGAAGTGAAGGGGTATACATCGTGGTGCCCGCGCATTTCGATCTCCCGTAGGAGTATGGCAGTCCCTTCCTCGTACAGCTCACGTTCTGAATAATCAGTCTTGATATATTTTTTTAACAGAGTTTGCCCTAGAGCATGGCGAACTTGAAATGAGTCATAAAGTCCCAAACCTTTTCTAAAGCAGTGGATTGCCCCTTCTATATCACCATCTTTTTCTAGAAAACGACCATATTGAAGCCAAAATACGCCGTCGCTCGCAAATAGATTTTGGCATTTCGAATAAATTTCATGTATGTATGAATAATTCTTTCTCCCTCTGAATAGGGTCTCCGTTAAATAGTGGAAGGAGAGTGTGGATCGATATATTTTGTAACTCAAAGGGTGATGTTTTATGTCTTCAATTGTAAACTTTGGTGCGAGGCATATCATCAAGTTAATAAGACGAGTTTTGATATCTTCTTGCGGAATGTTATAAGCGAGATGATATTCTGCGATCGAATGATGTCGCGCAGAGACGCCACGAGCTACCCCGTGAGTATGAATTTTATCTCTCAAACCATCTGAAATTATTCGATCTAAATTTGATACTGATATGTTATGAGTCTCAGCAATGAAGTTTAGCGGTAGTGGCAGGCGCGCGGCAGTCACCAATGCTACTGTTTGGTAAACGTCGCGGGCTTCCTGGGTATCAATTTCTCGATACTCTTCTGCCAGTTTTTCTCGGTATGACTTGCGTGATGATAAATCGTACAAGGTTGCAAGGAGATCCCCTTTATATCCTTTGTCAAAATCAATAATTTCTTTGATTGAATTTTTTCTTGTTTTGCCTGTTAATTTTTCGAATCTGATCCCCAATTCGAACGATTTGTCATAAAGTTTGGTGGCACTTGCTAAATTAAGATTTTCTACTTTGATTTGGCGAATGTTGTCAAGTTGGCTTGACATAAAGTGATGTTTGTTTCTTTCATATTGACGAGTTCGTTCTTCTATAATAACGCATAATCTACAAGAGGTTGCTCTATCCATTATCCTTTCAAAAACGGCATTTATAGCGTAGAAATGTTCATATGCTGCATCTATTACTAAACAGAATAGGCCGCGGGTGTCTTTAATAGTGTTCCAGAGATGCTCAATTTCTATACCATTTAGACCGTTAAAGTGATGCACGTTAAGATGGTTGACCGAGATCTCGGCTGCTGCCATCATGCATGCGGTTGTTTTCCCCGATCCTAATGGTCCTGTAACAGCGATAAGTCGGCATTTTGAGTCACTATTTAAAAAAGCATTAACCTCGGAAACGATGGCTCTGTGTGCTGGGAGTACTGCCGGCACATGATGCGACACGTAGAACCATTCTGGTAAGTCGCCCATGTAAAATCGTGAGTATGGACCACTTTCTTCACTAGCTAAGGCTAACTTTGTAGGAATGTGTTCAAAATTCTCGGAAAACCATCCGATGGAGCGGTTTGCATTGCCTGCTAAGTAAGGGGCTTTACGTTTTAAGAACTTTTCTGGGGATACGTGGCTTATTTGAGACTTCAAGTACGAAAAAAAATCGCCAGCATTAGCTACTAGGGGCGTTATTCCTTTTCGTAGGTAGTGGCTTTTTTCTATTTGTGTAAAGCTTTCTCCAACTACCCAGCTTGGTTCCCTGCTGTTAAAACTGTCTGCGGCATTCTTTGATCGAATGGCGCTATCTATAGCTGACCCTTTGAATTTCGAACCGATAAATAGGCAGTTGCCATATTCGATGTTCAATGCGCACTTGGTCAGCCATTCGCTTTGTTTGGAAGAGGTGATTCCGTAGCTAATTCCGTCGATCACTACACCGGCTGAAATGTCGGTTACTGTACCATGCAGATATACGATTGGCGGTGCGGTGGGTAGTGCATGAACAGGTTCACTATCTGAGTAATTGTATATTTTATAATCGGGATAGCTAAGTCCTGATCTCTTGTTTTGAGCTAATGCTTCGTTTGCTATGTTGTCAATATTCGTGGTGAAAATTGTTTTCCACCATAGTTTGAATATGTCCGTTTGCCAAGTATGTACTGAGCTAACCGAATAGTTTGATGTTAAAAAATTATCAAAGTCGTCGATGTCGTCCTGGCCCGCACCAAAAGCAGTAGGAAAGTCGGTTAGCAGGGCTTCCTCTGGAGGATATCCTGCCGACTCAAAAATTCGCTTTATAAGCTCGTCGGTGGACGGAACTCCTTTGCCATTTAGGGATGGCGTGCCAGCGAATGTCTCTGCACCCAAGAACAGAGTTAGGTTCCCGGTCTCCATTTTCGGGATTATTTCCGCATCGATTATTCGTTTGGCTTCGTGGTTCAACATGGGCGACTCCTATCCGTAGAATTCAGGTCGACTGCATCATCAGTTTGGATCTCATCGGCCACATTCATCGAGAGACCGATCGGAGTTTGATCATATCAATTTGGCACCATTTAAGAAGCTGAAATGCCAGAGGTTTCTGTGGCAGCATCGTTCCCAGGGGGCTGTGATGGTAGAGCTATGCAGGCCAAAGAGGCCCGTTGACATTGGTCTACCGCTGTGGGTCATGCCTTTCGCTGTGATAGCGGGCTTAAAATGCAATGTCTGCGAGCCGTTGAGACGGAGCAAACATGCTAAGAAAATCAACAAGGATCAAATGAGCATTTGGCTTGCTCGCGCACAATGCGGAGGTAGGTGATGAAAGATCGCAGTCACGATGAGGCAATGGCAGAGCTTTTTCAGAGAGATCCGTCGTATGTGATTGAATTAATCGCGGATGTCCGTAGAGGTGGCGACAGCGATGAGCTGGCTGTCGTGTTTCGTCAGCTGAACACTCACGTTGACTTGAAATCCGTAGCTTCCAGCAGTTTGGCCCCTCGGGAATAAAATCGTGCTCATGGTATTTTTCATGGTTTCACCCTTGCACGCGGCATTAATGCCTGCATTTTAAAGGCCCAGTACTTCGCTATTAATAATAGAGTGGGAGTGATGGGGCGTCCGGCGCTGACCGGTAGCCTCTAGCAAGTAACACCCTGAAGCCCGCTTAGTTGCGGGCTTTTGGCGTTTTAGGGTTCGGCACCTCCTTGTAGTCGGTCCTCGCCAGCACGCGGTCGGCTTCCAGATCCTTCTATTTCTGGATCAGCACTTTGTCACTGACGTGATGAGACTTGAAAGGCCCGCGTCATTGCCAGCCAAACACAAAACCGTGGCGAGGGAGCTTGCTCCCGCTGGGGTGCGAAGCGCCCCCAATCCAAGCGGGTAGGGTCAACCTGACACACCGCCGATGAGGGTTTGGGGCTGCTGCGCAGCCCAGCGGGAGCAAGCTCCCTCGCCATAGGATAGAGGCGATTCCAAGCGGTCTGTGCCCATCTGCTACGCACCAATTCCCCATCGTTGTTCCTCGCTTGTCCGTCGCTCTCAGCCATCAATGGCACCTGACGGCTCAGTCACCTTTCGCTACGATTCCCCGCCTCATCGGGCACCGAGAAGTGCTTATCATCGGACGGCGAAGCCCTGCGGGAATTTCGCCGGCACGCCTTGCGAAACGCTGTCGCGTGCCAAGTATTGCGCCTCGTACCCCCTGTATCCATGCTGCGACCGGGCAAACGTGACCCCGCTGGGCAGAGCGTCGTTTGAAAGAATGAGCTAGGTTGTCATTTGACAACCTGGCTGATCATGCGAATACTGGAGATCACGGATGATTCGTCCAACGCACCCGAAGAAAGAAATCGAAGAAACGCTTAGGTATGCCGAAGGGCAGGGGTGGCGCGTAGACGCTGGTGGCAGTCACGCTTGGGGGCGGGTTTATTGCCCGTACAAAGACGCGGAATGCCGCTGTGGCGAATTCTGTATCACATCGATATGGAGCACGCCGAAGAGTCCTGGCAACCACGCGCGAGCATTGCGACGCGTCGTGGACAATTGCACTGCGCATCGCAATCGGCGCGACGCTGATGGCGATGCTGAGGAATAGAACAATGGAATATATTTTTACCTTGAAATATCAGCTTGCTAACGATGGCTGTGCCATGGATGAACTGGTGGAGCGGCTGGGAGAAGCGGGCTGCGACGATGCTCTGGTCGGCATCGGGCAACCGGGCCGGCTGGCGCTTGAGTTCACCCGCGAGGCGCCTGATGCGGTCAAGGCGGTGCTTAGCGCTCTGGCCGACGTCCATCGCGCAGTGCCGTCGGCCAAATTGATCGAGGTCGCGCCTGATTTGGTCGGACTGACCGATGTCGCGGAGATCGTAGGCGTGTCTCGGCAGAATATGCGCAAGCTGATGTTGGCTCATCCGAGCAGCTTCCCGACGCCGGTGCACGAGGGGAGTGCTTCTATCTGGCATTTGGCGGACGTGCTGACCTGGCTGCAGGCCAAGGGCAGCTATTCGCTTACCCAGAATGTGTTGGATGTGGCTCAGGTGGCGTTGCAGGTCAACGTTGCGAAAGAAGGCCGACGGTTACCTGGCATGGCTTGCGAAGAGTTGGACGCTTTGGTTGGGTGACAGACATCTCAGCCTCTCCTCTGTTCGACGAGCCGGTTGTCAGGAGTAATCGTTTTTGTGCGCGGCTCTTTTTATCTAATCGTTTTTTTACAACCATAACCGTTACCTACAAGATCAGGTGCACGACATCATTTCTGGAATGCCCGTGCTGCAACAGTTCAGGGTATGAGTCGAAATCGCTGTTGCCGTCTCGCGGGTGTTTGAGGAGGACGGCGGAGCGTGTGCTGCTGTGATCGATCGATATCGGCCGGGAAAACCTGTCGACCGCTGAAGTCCTTCAGGCTTAGGTATTAGAGAACTGTGAACGAATCAAATCCATGTGAACCCGTATCCACACGCCTTTTTTGCGTTCACCGCCGCGCCACATCCGAAAAATAAAACTTATCCAGCGTATGCCGCGACTCGGTGTACTCGAACTGCCGGCCATCCTGGAGAAAGGTCTGGTTACTCACCACGATGACATGGCTCTGGCCTTCGAGGTCCAGGTGCTGCTGGTCGTCCTTGCCGCAGCGGACCGCTTCGATGGTGCGCTGGGCGTAGGCGATTTGCAGTTGCAGGGTCTGTTCGATGAAGGCGTAGATCGACTGCACGGCAATGTCGCGGGTCAGGCCGGGGATAACGTCGCTGACGAAATGGTTGATGTCCAGGATCACGCGCTTGCCGTCGATTCGCCGGACCCGCTTGATGCGGGTGACCTGGCTGCCGGCGGGGGCCTTGATGTGCTCGAGCAGCGCGCCTTCCAACGGTAACTGGCTGAACTCGACCACTTCGGTACTGACGTCATTGCCCAGGCGCGGGTAGGTCTCCTGGAAACTGACGATGCCGCCGAGCTGGAATTCGATGGGCTGGGTGGACAGCACGAAGGTGCCCTTGCCATGGATTTTCTGGGCGAAGCCGCGCTCCTGAAGTTGTTCGATGGCCTTGCGCACCGTGCCACGACTGGCCTGATAACTGTCCATCAGTTCGGTTTCGGAGGGCAGGCGAGCGCCTCGCTCCAGGCGTTCGGTGGTAATGCTGGTCAGCAGATCGTTGTAGATCTGGTTGTATTTGCTCATGGAGAGGGCTCTGTACCGCGCTGTTCACCGGGGCGGAACCTTACGGGCCAAGTGGGGGATTTGTCCATTCGGCTGTCATTCTTTGACGACAGGAGCGTAGGACGTTTCCGTGACAGTCGGGGGCTCATCATAAACAAAAACATAACTCGTCTGTACGAGTTGTTGATTTAACTCGTACAGACGAGTACTTTCTCTTCCACGTGCTGTCGACTCTCAATAACAAGAATGACGCGGAAGAAAAAAGCATGAGCCACGATTACTCCAGAATCGCCAGCGAGCTGCTGCACAGCTTGGGTGGCGTCGACAATATCGAGCAGGCCGCCCACTGCGTGACGCGCCTGCGCCTGTCCCTCAAGGACGCGACCCGGGTGGACAGCGCCACGCTGAACCAGATCGACCTGGTCAAGGGCTCCTTTTTCACCGGTGGCCTGTTCCAGGTGGTCATTGGCCCCGGCGAGGTGGAAAAGGTCTACGCGGCCCTGCGCGAGCTGACGGGCCTGGCCGCCGCGACCATCGCCGACGTCAAGCGCCAGGGCGCGCAGAAAGGCAACGGTATGCAGCGCCTGGTGCGGGTGCTCTCCGATGTGTTCATGCCCATCCTGCCCGCCCTGGTGATCGCCGGCCTGCTGATGGGCGTCAACAACCTGCTGGGCGCCAAGGGCATGTTCATTGCCGGGCAGACGTTGCTCGATGCCTATCCGAACCTGGACGGCGTCTGGAGCCTGATCAATCTCATGGCCAACACCTCCTTCGTCTTTCTCCCGGCCTTGGTGGGCTGGTCGGCGGCCAAGCGTTTCGGCGGCAGCGAGATCCTTGGCATCGTGCTGGGCCTGATGCTCGTTCACCCGGACCTGCTCAACGCCTGGAACTACGGCAAGGCCGTGGCGGGATTGGACGGCCAGAGCCTGCCGTATTTCGATATCTTCGGCTGGTTCCGGATCGAGAAAGTCGGCTACCAGGGGCAGATCCTGCCGATCCTGCTGGCGGCCTATGTCATGAGCGTGATCGAGCGATGGTTGCGGGCCCGGGTGCCCAACGCCATCCAACTGCTGGTGATTCCCATCACCACCATTGTGATCACCGGTGTGCTGGCCCTCGCCATCATCGGTCCGGTCACCCGGCACCTGGGCATCCTGATCACCGAAGGCATGGTGGCGCTGTTCGACCTGGCACCGGTGATTGGCGGGGCGATTTTCGGCCTGCTCTATGCGCCGCTGGTGGTGACCGGCATGCACCACATGTTCCTGGCGGTGGACCTGCAGTTGATCTCGACCCAGGGCGGCACCTTCATTTGGCCAATGATCGTCATGTCCAACCTGGCCCAGGGCAGCGCGGCGCTGGCGGTGTTCTACATGACCCGCAATGCGCGGGACAAGAGCATGGCGTCCACCTCGGCGATTTCCGCTTATTTCGGCATCACCGAACCGGCAATGTTCGGGGTCAACCTGCGCTACAAATTCCCCTTCTATTGCGCCCTGACCGGCTCGGCCCTGGGTTGCATTTTCCTGTCACTGAACAAGATCAAGGCCTCGGCGATTGGCGTCGGAGGCCTGCCGGGATTCATTTCCATCGTGCCTGACTACATACCGATGTTCGTGGTCGGCATGGTCATCGCCATGAGCGTGCCCTTTGCCCTGACCTGTGCGTTGAGCATGAAGATCGTCCGGCCGGGGTATCGGGTGGCCTGACCCTGTGGGCGGGCTTGCCCGCGATGAGGCCCGCAAGGCCAGTACCAAACAGACTGAAGGAATTGCACATGCAAGACTGGCAACGCTCGGTGATCTACCAGATATATCCCAAGAGTTTCTACAGCCATGGCGGCCAGGCCACTGGTGATTTGCTGGGGGTGGTGGACAAGCTCGACTACTTGCAGTGGCTGGGTGTGGATTACCTGTGGCTGACGCCGTTCCTGCGTTCGCCGCAACGGGACAACGGCTACGACATCAGCGACTACTACGCCATCGACCCCAGCTACGGCACCATGGCCGATTGCGAATTGTTGATCACCGAGGCGCGCAAGCGCGGTATCAAGCTGATGCTCGACATCGTGGTCAATCACACCTCCATCGAGCACCCCTGGTTCCAGGCCGCCCGCAGCAGCCTCGACAACCCGTACCGCGATTTTTATATCTGGCGGGACCAGCCGAACACCTGGGAGTCCAAGTTCGGTGGCTCGGCCTGGGAATACGAAGCGCAGACCGGACAGTATTACCTGCACCTGTTCGACCATACCCAGGCCGACTTGAATTGGGACAACCCCCAGGTCCGCGCCGAAGTGTTCAAGATGATGCGTTTCTGGCGGGACAAGGGCGTGGGGGGCTTCCGTCTCGATGTGATCAACCTGATTTCCAAGCCGGCCGACTTTCCTGACGACCACACCGACGGCCGGCGTTTCTATACCGACGGTCCCAATGTGCATCGCTACTTGCAGGAAATGCACCGGGAAGTCTTCGAGGGTTTCGACCTGATCAACGTTGGCGAGATGTCGTCCACTAGCCTCGAGCACTGTGTTCGTTATTCGTGCCCGGCCTCCTGTGAACTGTCGATGACCTTCAATTTCCATCACCTGAAGGTGGACTATCCGAACCTGCAAAAGTGGGTGCGGGCCGACTTCGATTTTCTCGAGCTCAAACGCATCCTGTCCGACTGGCAGGTCGGCATGCAGGCCGGTGACGGCTGGAATGCGCTGTTCTGGTGTAACCATGACCAGCCGCGAGTGGTGTCGCGGTTCGGTGACGACGGTGAGTACCGCGTGCCTTCGGCGAAGATGCTCGCCACGGCGTTGCATTTTCTCCAGGGCACGCCATTCGTGTACCAGGGCGAGGAGCTGGGCATGACCAATCCGGGTTTCGATCACATCGAGCAATACCGCGATGTGGAAACCCTGAATATCTATCGCCTCAAGCGCAACGCCGGAGTCCCCGAAGCCGAGGCCATGGCGCCAATCATGCAGAAGTCCCGTGACAACGGGCGCACGCCAATGCAATGGAGCGCTGGGCCGAACGCTGGGTTCAGTCGGGTCGAACCCTGGATTGGCGTGCCTGCCAACGCCGCGTTCATCAACGTCGAGCAACAACAAAAAGACGCGACCTCGGTGCTGCATTACTACCGCGAGCTGATCGCCCTGCGTCGCAGCGAAGCCTTGATCCAGGACGGCGTCTATCGCCTGCTGTTGCCTGAGCATCCACGCGTGTGGGCGTACCTGCGCGAAGGGCAGGGTGAGCGCCTGCTGGTGGTCAGCCATTTTTATGGCGGCGACTGCGAGGTGGAGCTGCCCGAAGGGATCCTCACCCAAGAGACGAAACAACGCTGGGTGATTGGCAACTACGAAGCGGCTGAACACCGATACCGACGGCTGCGCCTGCGGCCCTACGAGTCGTTCGTGCTGCACCTGAGCGACTGAATAAAAAACTTCCCTTGACCCAGGCAATGCCTGACAGCGAACACGTTGCGCCAGACGCATCGTGGGCCCCTTGTCGCCGGCCAAACGGCAAACAAGGGGGGAAGTCATGGAGCAAACAACAATAAGAAACAATGGAGAGGCGTATGAAAACAATAATAAACCGTGGCCTGGCCGCGTCCTGTATCTGCCTGGCGCTGCCGTTACCGGTTCAGGCGCTGGAGTTTTCCGGTTATTTGCGCAGTGGCGTCGGCAGCGCGACCAATGGCCGTTCCCAATCCTGTTTCCAATTGCCTGGGGCGCAGACCAAATATCGGTTGGGCAACGAGTGCGAGCAGTACGGGGAATTGGAGCTGCGCCAGGATCTGTTCACCCTCGACGATGGCTCGGTGTTGAGCGTGGACGGCATGGCGTCGCTGTACAACCGCTACGACCGCACGCCGACCTTCCAGGGTGAAAACGGCGCGGCGCGCATGCCGCAGATGTATGCCCAATGGTCGAATATGCCCAGCCTGAACGGCGGGTCGTTGTGGGCCGGCCGGCGGTATTACAAACGCAACGACATCCATATTTCGGATTTCTACTACTGGAACCAGAGCGCCACCGGTGGCGGGATCGAGGACGTGCTGATCGGCGGGTTGAAATACAGCTACGCCTTCTCGCGCAAGGACAACCTCTACCAGAAAGACCCGGTCAACCGGCATGACTTCAACGTCGCCGGTTTCAGGACCAACCCCGGCGGCGAGCTGGAATTTGGCCTGAGCTTCATCGACCGGGCGAACCGTCGTGACGCCCACCGCGGTTGGGCCCTGACCGCCCAGCATGTGCAACAGGACTTCCTGGGTGGCAAGAATAAACTGGCCTTGCAATACGGCGAGGGCCCCGGCACCGGGCTGGGTTATACCGGCGACACCGGGCTGGACGACAGCAACAAGAGCTATCGTCTGGTGGAGTTTTTCGATTGGCAGGTCACGCCGCGTTTCGGCGGGCAGGTGCAGGCGGTGTACCAGAAGGACATCCGCCCCGATGGTGCCGACCAGGACTGGCTGTCGTTGGGAGTTCGCCCGGCGTACGCCATCACCGATCAGTTCAAGCTGGTGGCCGAACTGGGCCACGACCAGGTGCAGGCCAACGATGGAACACGCAAGCTGAGCAAATTCACCTTTGCCCCCACCTGGTCGCCCAAGGGCCCGGAATTCTGGGCGCGCCCGGAAATACGGCTCTATTACACCTACGCCAGTTGGAACGCGGCGGCCCAGCGTGCAGCCAATGAGTTGGCGGCCGGCTCGGCGCTGTCCGACACCGGTGCGTTTGGTGGGGCGCGGCATGGTTCCAACGTGGGCCTGCAGGTCGAATATTGGTGGAAATGACCCGTGCAGGCGCGGGTCGCTGATCGGCGTGCCCGCAATGCGAAAAAGAACAGACAGCAGCAGGTGAAGTCATGAACACAACGCAATCCTTGCAATTGCTCGCACCGCTGTCCGGGGTCTTGATGCCTTTGGACAGCGTGCCGGATCCGGTTTTCTCCAGCCGTGTGGTGGGGGATGGCATTTGTATCGATCCGACCTCGCAAACCCTTTGCGCGCCGCTGTCCGGTGTCGTCGGCACGCTCCAGGACAGCGCCCATGCGGTGAGTATCACCGCTGACAATGGTGTCCAGGTGCTGATGCATATCGGCCTGGACACGGTCAACCTGGCGGGCGAGGGGTTTACCTCGCGGGTGACCATGGGGCAACGGGTCGAGGCCGGTCAGCCGCTGATCGATTTCGATGCCGACTACATCGCCTTGCACGCGCGCAGTCTGTTGACGCTGATGCTGGTGGTCAGTGGCGAACCCTTCAGCCTGCTCGTGGACGAGGCCACTGGCATCGAGAGCGGCGCGCCGCTGTTGCAGGTGCGCCAAGGTGAGCAAGGGGCGATCAATGAGACGCAGCCGGGCACGGTGCTGTTTTCCCGGCGGCTGGTCGTGCCCAATGAAAGTGGCCTGCACGCCCGTCCCGCCGCGGTGTTCGCCCAGGCCGCCAAGGGCTTCGACGCCCATATCCAACTGCATAAGCAGCAAGCCAGCGCCAACGCCAAATCCCTGGTGGCGATCATGGCGTTGCGGACGGCCAAGGGCGACAGTGTGCAGATCAGCGCCGCCGGTGCCCAGGCTGGGCAGGCCGTCGAAGCGCTGGAACAATTGCTGCTGTCAGGGTGCGGCGAAACAGTGCAAGCGCCGCTAACACTGGAGCCGATCACTGCCGTCGAACCGTCGATGCCCAGCCGGCTGCGGGGTGTCTGCGCATCGCCCGGCTCGGCGTTTGGTGAAGTGGTCCAGATCGCTTCCCAGGTCTTGGACATCGAGGCGGCGGGCGTCGGCATCGAGGCCGAGCAGGCGGCCCTGGATCAAGCACTGGAGCAGGCGACGCAAGCCTTGAAAGCATTACAGGGCGAGGCGGCAGGCAGCGTCCAGGCACAGATTTTTCGTGCCCATCAAGAATTGCTCGAAGACCCCACCTTGCTGGAGCAGGCCCAAGCCTTGATCGCCGCGGGCAAGAGCGCGGCATTCGCCTGGAAAACCGCCACCGAGGCAAGCGCCGCGCTGTTCCTGCAATTGGGCAGCGCTTTGCTGGCCGAGCGCGCAACGGACCTGGCCGATGTCGGGCAGCGGGTACTCAAATTGATCCTGGGCGTGCAGGACAACGCCTGGAACCTGCCCGAACAGGCGATTCTGGTGGCCGAGCAACTGACGCCCTCCCAGACCGCCAGCCTCGACACCTCACGCATCGCCGGTTTTGTCACCGTGGGCGGCGGCGCCACCAGCCATGTCGCGATCCTGGCCCGTGCGCTGGGCCTGCCCTCGTTGTGTGGCGTGGCGCAAGACGTGTTGGCCTTGGAGAACGGCACTCGGGTGTTGCTGGACGCTGATAGCGGTGAACTGCACGTGAACCCGGATCAGGCCTTGATCGAGCAACGCCAGGTCGCGGCTGAGCGGCAGCGCCAGCGACATCAGCGAGACCTGGAGCAGTCGGCCCTGGCGGCTCGTACCCTGGACGGCCATCGAGTCGAGGTCAGTGCCAATGTCGGGTCGCTGCGAGACGTGGAGCAGGCCATGGCCCTTGGAGGCGAAGGTGTGGGACTGTTGCGCTCCGAACTGCTCTACCTGGATCGCGCCCACCCACCTGGCCACGACGAGCAAGCGACCCTGTACAGCGCCGTCGCCCGGGTTCTCGGACCTGAGCGCAACCTGGTGGTTCGCACCCTCGACGTGGGTGGGGACAAGCCGCTTGCTTACGTGCCGATGGCGCATGAGGCCAATCCATTCCTGGGCATGCGCGGCATTCGCTTGTGCCTGGAGCGACCCCAGTTATTGCGCGAACAATTCCGGGCAATCCTCGCCTGTTCGGGGCTGGCACGGCTGCACATCATGCTGCCCATGGTCACGCACCTGGCGGAGCTGCGCCTGGCGCGGCAAATGCTGGATGAGGAGGTCCGTCAGTTGGGACTCACGCAGGCGCCGAAGCTGGGCATCATGATCGAAGTGCCGGCGGCGGCGCTGATGGCTGACCTGTTTGCCCCTGAAGTGGATTTCTTTTCCATCGGCACCAACGACCTGACCCAATACACCCTGGCCATGGACCGTGACCATCCACGTTTGGCCAGCCAGGCCGACAGCCTGCATCCCTCGGTGTTGCGCCTGATCGCCCGTACCGCCGAGGCCGCTCGCGCCCATGGCAAATGGGTCGGGGTGTGTGGCGCGCTGGCATCGGAACCGCTGGCGGTGCCGGTGTTGTTGGGGTTGGGCGTAGATGAGCTATCGGTCAGTGTGCCGTTGATTCCGGCCATCAAGGCCTGTGTGCGTGAATGGAACCTGAGCGAGTGCCGCACGCTGGCTCAACAGGCCTTGGGCCAGGAAAGCGCCGAGCAGGTGCGTGATCTCCTGCGTATTCACTCATCCACGGCCACCCCGGCCACCCTGGCCATGGAGCATTGAACATGTTCGACAAACTACAACAGACCTTCTGGAAAGCCTTGACCCCGGACCTGGTCCCGGAAGAACCCAAGCGGCCGGCAACGGTTGACGGGCTGGCGCCGGCCCTCATTGCTGCGTTGGGCGGCGCGGAAAACCTCAAGTCCCATCAACCTGTGGCGTTGACGCGACTGCGGGTGGAACTGTGGGATGTGGCCCGGATCGATCGGGCCGGGTTGAGCGGCGCGGGTGTGGCGGCGGTAATGACGCTGAACAACGGCGTAGTGCACCTGATCACCGGCTTGCAAGGCTGACTGTAGAGGGGCTGCTGCGCAGTCCAGCGGGAGCAAGCTCCCTCGCCACAAGAGCGTGTTTCGGCGTGGGGGGCGTTCGTTGTTTTGCGGGTAATGGAATTCTGAAGGTTCGCCTCACCGCTCCCGCCACCGCAAAACCGTGGCGAGGGAGCTTGCTCCCGCTGGGGGCGAAGCGCTGAGCGCTCGATTCATTCATCTGTCGGGAAATGACCACTACACGTTTTTTTCATCTTGGTTTCCTTACCGTTTCTCATCTGCGGGTGTATCGTATTCGCCTTTTGCGGGCCCAACGGTTCGCGCGGATTCAATAGGTGGTTGCGTTCATGTCCTTTACCCGTCGCCAAATACTCGGTGGCCTGGCCGGTCTTGTTGTCGTTGGTGTGGGTGCAGGCGGCGCGTCACGGTACTGGTTGGGCAAAAGGACGGATGCCGAGGCCGGTCACGACTATGAATTGATCGCCGCGCCCTTGGATGTGGAACTGGTGGCCGGGCACAAGACCCAGGCCTGGGCGTTTGGCCCTTCGGCGCCGGGTACCGAGCTGCGGGTGCGCCAGGGCGAATGGTTGCGGGTTCGTTTCATCAACCATCTGCCGGTCGCCACCACCATCCATTGGCACGGGATTCGTTTGCCGCTGGAGATGGACGGCGTGCCCTATGTCTCGCAACTGCCGGTGCTGCCGGGCGAGTATTTCGATTACAAATTCCGTGTGCCGGACGCCGGCAGCTATTGGTATCACCCCCACGTCAACAGCAGCGAAGAACTCGGGCGTGGGCTGGTGGGGCCGTTGATCATCGAAGAGCGCGAGCCCACCGGTTTCAAATACGAGCAGACCCTGAGCCTCAAGAGCTGGCATGTGGATGAGCAGGGCGAGTTCGTCGCGTTCAGCATTCCCCGCGAGGCGGCCCGTGGCGGCACGGCCGGGCGGCTGTCGACTATCAACGGCGTGCCGCAAGCGGTGATTGACCTGCCGGCCGGGCAGATCACCCGGGTGCGTTTGCTCAACCTTGATAACACCCTGACTTACCGCATCAACATTCCCGGTGTTGAAGCGCAGATCTATGCGCTGGATGGCAACCCCATCGAACCGCGCCCGTTGGGCAAGGAATACTGGCTGGGGCCAGGCATGCGCATTTGCCTGGCGATCAAGGCACCGCCGGCTGGCGAGGCGTTATCGCTGCGCAACGGCCCGGTGCGCCTGGGGACGCTGCGTTCGGTGCCCAACAGTGACGCGCCGGCGCCATGGCCGCCAGCATTGCCGCCCAACCCGGTGGCCGAGCCGGACCTGGCCAATGCCGAGAAACTCAACTTCAATTTCGAATGGGTCGGCTCGGTGTCGGTGAATGTCGACAACGGCAAACCGCCAAGCCTGTGGCAAATCAACGGCAAGGCTTGGGACATCACCGACAAGACCTGCGCCGACCGGCCGATCGCCACGCTGAAGAAAGGCCAGAGCTACATTTTCGAATTGAAGAATATGACCCAGTACCAGCACCCGATCCATTTGCACGGCATGAGCTTCAAGGTGATTGCGTCGAACCGGCACAAGGTCGTGCCGTATTTCACTGACACCTACTTGCTGGGCAAGAACGAGCGGGCGCAGGTGGCGCTGGTGGCGGATAATCCGGGCGTGTGGATGTTCCACTGCCATGTGATCGATCACATGGAAACCGGCCTGATGGCCGCCATCGAGGTGGCGTGATGCGCCAGATTCGCCCCGCCAAGATCATCGACCGCAGCCGTGACCAGGACTTCATGCGCGAAGCCCTGGCCCTTGCCGCACAAGGCGCCGCCCTGGGCGAAGTGCCGGTGGGCGCAGTGCTGGTGCAGGACGGTGAAATCATTGGGCGCGGCTTCAACTGCCCGATCAGTGGTCACGACCCCAGCGCCCACGCCGAAATGGTCGCGATCCGCGCCGCCGCCCAGGCCGTGAGCAACTATCGTCTGCCCGGCAGCACGCTGTACGTGACGCTGGAACCGTGCAGCATGTGCGCCGGCTTGATCGTCCATTCACGCATCGCCCGGGTCGTCTATGGCGCCTTGGAGCCCAAGGCCGGCATCGTGCAGAGCCAGGGGCAGTTCTTCAGCCAGGGCTTCCTGAACCATCGGGTGCTGTTCGAGGGCGGGGTGTTGGCTGAGGAGTGCAGTACGGTGCTTAGCGAGTTCTTCAAGGCCCGAAGAGCCAAATCGCAAGGTTGAACACATACCCTTGTGGCGAGGGAGCTTGCTCCCGCTGGGCTGCGCAGCAGCCCCAAACCATTCAACACAGTGCATCAGGAAAAATCGGTTGGCAGCTTTTACGACTGCTGCGCAGCCGAGCGGGAGCAAGCTCCCTCGCCACAATGATTGGCAGCCCTTAAGTGAGCAGGCTGTTCTCCCACAGGGGCTCGGGCGATTTATTTACGCGCCACAATCACCGCCCGCATCGGCGCTGGCAGCCCTTCGATGGTCTTGCTGTGGTCGGCGGGGTCGAGGAAGTCGCTCAGGGACTGATATTTCATCCACTCGGTGCTGCGCTGTTCTTCCACGGTCGTCAGGCTCACGTCCACGCAACGCACATCGCTGAATCCGGCGCGGCGCAGCCAGCGTTCCAGGGCCGGGACCGACGGCAGGAACCACACGTTGCGCATCTGCGCATAGCGGTCTTCGGGCACCAGCACCTGATGTTCGTCGCCTTCGATCACCAAGGTTTCCAGCACCAGTTCACCGCCCTTGACCAGGCAATCCTTCAAGGCCAGCAAGTGTTCAATCGGCGAGCGGCGGTGGTAGAACACGCCCATGGAGAACACGGTGTCGAAGCCTTCCAGTTCCGCTGGCAGGGCCTCGAAGGGGAACGGCAGATGCCAGGCGTTGGGCTGCGACAGGTAGCGCTGCACCGCCTGGAACTGGCAGAAGAACAGCCAGTTGGGGTCGACGCCGATCACCGTGTCGGCCCCGGCGCCGAGCATGCGCCACATGTAGTAGCCATTGCCGCAGCCCACATCGAGGATGCGCTTGCCCTTGAGATCCAAGTGCGGCGCCACCCGCGACCACTTCCAGTCCGAGCGCCATTCGGTGTCCACGTGCACGCCGAACAGGTCGAACGGCCCTTTGCGCCAGGGTGACAGGCCCATCAGCGCGGTACGCATTTGCCCACGGGTTTCGTCGGAGCAATCAGCGTCGAGCGTCAGGCCGTTCAGCAGGTCGACGGTGGTGGGTTGCAAGACCGGCAGCGCATCGAGGGCGCTTTGCCAGCGCTCCAGGTCGCCGTGGCCCTTTTCCATCTTGCTGTCGAGTTGCGTCTGCAGCGTCGCGGCCCAATCGGCCAGGGGTGTGCCGGCCAGATGGCGGGCGAGGGGGGACAGATCGATCATGGCAGGGCAATCAACGAGGCGAAGTTAAGACACTGGAACCACGGCACGACTTTCGAGAACCCGGCCGCCAAGAGGCGCTCGCGGTGTTCTTCGAGGCTGTCGGGCTTCATGACGTTTTCGATGGCGCTGCGTTTCTGGGCAATTTCCAGCTCGCTGTAGCCGTTGGCGCGCTTGAACGCCACGTGCAGGTCGGTGAGCAGGGCGTGTTCCTCGGCGTCGTTGAAGCGTAGCTTTTCCGAGAGGATCAGGGCGCCGCCTGGCAGCAGGGACTGGCGAATGCGGCTCAACAGTGCTGTGCGTTGGTCCGGCGCGATGAATTGCAGGGTGAAATTCAGCGCCACCACCGAGGCCGGCTGGAACGCCAAGGCGAGGATGTCGCCTTCGATCACTTCCACCGGCAGCAGCTCTTGGAACATCGAGTCCTGGCCGTTGAGGTATTCACGGCAGCGTTCGACCATCGCCGCCGAGTTATCCACCGCGATCACCCGGCAACCGTCGGTGCGCACATGACGGCGCAGGGCCTGGGTCACGGCGCCCAGGGACGAGCCAAGGTCGTAGAGCACGCTATTGGGCTGGGCGAATTGCGCGGCGAGCACGCCGAGGTTTTCGACGATGGTCGGGTAACCCGGCACGGAACGCTTGATCATGTCCGGGAACACCCGCACCACGTCCTCGTTGAAGGCGAAGTCCGGCACTTGGGCCAGGGGTTGGGCGAATAGACGGTCGGGGTCTTTGCTCACGGCGGTTCCAGCGGCATGGGTGGTGAAAAGGCCGGCATTTTAACCAAAAAACCTGTGGGAGCGAGCTTTGTGGGGGCAAGGCCTGGGGGAGCAAGGCTGTGTGGGAGCAAGGCCTGTGGGAGCAAGGCTTGCCCGCGATGAACGATAATGCGGTCTTGCTATAGACCGCGGTGCCTTTATCGCGGGCAAGCCTTGCTCCCACAGAGCTCTGCTACCACATTAATCTTTGTTCAGTGCTGCTTTTGCGGGAACGCCGACGCGGTAATGCCCCATTGGCCCAGCCAGTAACTGATGATGATCAGGTAAGGCGCGGCATGGAAGGGCTGCACGAACCGGTTGATGCCGATCAGGCTGTCGGAAAACACAAAGGCCAGGGCCCCGGCGGCGGCTAGCCAGGCCGAACGCTTGGGTACATCGGTGCCCAATCTTGCCAACGCTCGCCAGAGCATGGCGCTGATGGCCAAACCATAAACCACCACCGGCACCAGTAACGGCCCGAGACCGCTCGACACCAGGATCCCCAACAGCACCGCGCCGATGCCCAAGGCCAGGGCCAACGGCCGCAGTGCCGGACGGCGACAGTCGCTGAGGTAGGCTTTCAGGTAGGCCAGGTGCGCCAGCAGAAACGCGCCGAGGCCGAACACGAACAGATCCCCCGGCCAGGCCAGCAGCACATCGCCCACCAGGGAAAAAATCAGCCCGAGGCTGATCCAGCGTCGATAGTCGCCCGGCTGCGCATCGTGCAGCCAGCCGAGCAGGGCCAGCACCGGCATGGGCTTGACCAGCAGGCACAGCAGCGTGGCATGCATGGCCAGGCCGTACAGGTAGGTGGCCGCACCCATCAGTGCGAGGATCAGCCAACCCACGGTCAGTTCACCGCAATGGCGCAGTCAAAGGTTTCCACCGGCGGCACTTCCGGCGCCCAAGGCTGTTGATAAGTCAGGCGCAAGCGCCCGGTACCGGCGTTGAACGCCTGGAAGCGCCAGGTCGAGACACCGGCGGCGCCAACGATGCCGGCGTCTTCCGGGTTGCGATAGACCTCCGGCCCCAAACCTTTCAACACGCCTCCCGCTGAATCCTGGATCGCCCAGCGATAACCGGTGCTGGGGTTGCTGGGCAGGCTCAGGATCAGGTTCTGTCCGTTGTTGAGCCTGACCGGGCACTGGCTCAGTTTTTCCACGGTCACGTTGTGGCTGGTTTGCGTGGCGCAGGCGCTCAGCAGCGCGAGGCTGAGGGGGACGAGCAGGCGAGTGAGGGACATAAGGGTAACGGCTCCGGCGTTTACGACGAACGGCGAGCATAACCGAAGATGCTACTGGGTGTGTCAGATGGGCATGTGTCGTTGCTGATGCCGCCTTCGCGAGCAAGCCCGCTCCCACATTAGGTATTGGTGTGGATCACAAGTTTTGTGAACGACACAAATTCCACTGTGGGAGCGGGCTTGCTCGCGAAGGCGGTAACGCAGGCGCTACATAACTATCAGAACAACACCTTCGCCACATCCGCAAACCGCTTGGCAAAGTGCACCGTCACACCTTCCTTGAGGTAGTCCGGCAGTTCTTCGAAGTTGCCCCGGTTGGCTTCCGGCAGGATCAGTTCGTTGATCTTTTGCCGGCGCGCCGCGATGACTTTCTCACGCACGCCACCAATGGGCAGGACATGCCCGGTGAGGGTCAGTTCGCCGGTCATGGCCACGCCTTTTTTCGGCGGCTGGTTGCGAGCCAGGGACAGCAAGGCGCTGGCCATGGTGACGCCGGCGCTCGGGCCGTCCTTGGGCGTGGCGCCTTCCGGCACATGCAGGTGAACGAAGGCCTCGTCGAAGAACTTCGGATCGCCGCCAAATTGCTTCAGGTGCGAACTGACGTAGCTGTGGGCGATTTCCGCCGACTCCTTCATCACCTCCCCCAGTTGCCCGGTCAGCTTGAAGCCGCGATTGAGGGTGTGGATGCGCGTCGCTTCGATCGGCAAGGTCGCGCCGCCCATGCTGGTCCAGGCCAGGCCGGTGATCACCCCGACGCCAGACAGTACCTGTTCGTTGCGGAACACCGGCTTGCCCAGGGACGTCTCAAGATCCTTCGGCCCGAGCTTGATCACCGCTTTTGGCTCTTCGATCAGCTTCATCACCGCCTTGCGCACCAGTTTGCCCAGCTGTTTCTCCAGCTGGCGCACCCCGGCCTCACGGGCGTAACCGTCGATCAAGGCCTTGAGGGCGCTGTCGTTGATGCTCAGGCTGCCCTTGGACACGCCGGCCTTGGCCAGTTGCTTGGGCCACAGGTGGCGCTTGGCGATGGCGACTTTTTCTTCGGTGATGTAGCCCGACAGGCGGATCACTTCCATCCGGTCCAGCAGCGGCCCGGGGATCGAGTCCAGGGTGTTGGCGGTGCACACGAAGAGCACTTTCGACAGGTCCAGGCGCATGTCCAGATAGTGGTCGAGGAATTCGACGTTCTGTTCCGGGTCGAGGGTCTCGAGCAAGGCCGAAGCCGGGTCGCCCTGGTAGCTCTGGCCCATCTTGTCGATTTCGTCGAGCATGATCACCGGGTTCATCACTTCGACATCCTTGAGGGCCTGCACCAGCTTGCCCGGCTGGGCACCGATGTAGGTGCGCCGATGGCCCTTGATCTCGGCTTCATCGCGCATGCCGCCGACACTGAAGCGGTAGAACGGCCGGCCCAGGGACTCGGCGATGGACTTGCCGACACTGGTCTTGCCCACGCCCGGCGGGCCCACCAGCAGCACGATGGAACCGCTGATCTCGCCTTTATAGGCACCGACGGCGAGGAATTCGAGGATGCGGTCCTTGATGTCGTCCAGGCCGGCGTGGTGCTGGTCGAGCACCTTGCGCGCATGCTTGAGGTCGAGTTTGTCCTGGCCATACACGCCCCACGGCACCGAAGTCGCCCAATCCAGGTAATTGCGGGTGACGGCGTATTCCGGCGAGCCGGTTTCCAGGATCGAGAGTTTGTTCATCTCCTCTTCGATACGCTTTTGCGCCTGGGCCGACAGCACTTTGCCTTCCAGCCGCTGCTCGAATTGCTCGAGGTCGGCGCTGCGGTCGTCCTTGGTCAGCCCCAGTTCCTGCTGGATGACCTTGAGCTGCTCCTTGAGGAAGAACTGGCGCTGATGTTCGCCGATCTTGTTATTGACCTCGGCGGAAATCTCTTTCTGCAACCGCGCCACTTCGACTTCCTTGCGCAGCATTGGCAGCACTTTTTCCATGCGCTTGAGCATGGGCACGCAGTCGAGCACTTCCTGCAGCTCATTGCCGGTGGCGGAGGTGAGCGCGGCGGCAAAGTCGGTGAGTGGCGAAGGATCGTTGGGGCTGAAGCGGTTGAGGTAGTTCTTCAGCTCTTCGCTGTACAGCGGATTGAGCGGCAGCAGTTCCTTGATCGCATTGATCAGCGCCATGCCGTAGGCCTTGACCTCGTCGGTCGGCTCGCTCGGCTGGTGCGGGTATTCGACCTCCACCAGATACGGTGGGCGATGGTGCTTGAGCCAGGTGCGGATGCGCACGCGGGTCAGGCCCTGGGCGACAAACTGCAATTTGCCGGCTTCCCGGCTGGCGTGGTGCACCTTCACCAGCGTGCCGTACAGCGGCAGCTTCGAGGTGTCGAAATGACGCGGGTCTTCCTGGGGCGTGTCCATGAAAAACAGCGCCAGGGAATGATGTTCGGACTTGGCCACCAGCTCCAGGGTCTCGGCCCACGGTTCTTCGTTGACGATGACCGGCAGCACCTGGGCCGGGAAGAAGGGGCGATTGTGGATGGGGATGATGTAGACCTTGTCCGGCAGGTTCTGGCCGGGCAGGGCCAGGCCGGTACCGGAGGAGGTGTGTTCGACGTGTTCGGAGTCAGCGTATTCGTGAGTGGCTTCAGTAGAGTGCTGGTCGCTCATGGGGCACCTGCGCAATGGGGTATGGGTCTTAGATGGGGCAGGTGGGGGGTGGTTTCAATGGTGGGGGATTGTTAACGGTTATTTCATGGCGGGCGTCGGTCCGTAGGAGCTGTCGAGCGAAGCGAGGCTGCGATCTTTCCCCTGACGCTTGAGTCTCAAGCGAAAGCTTAAAAGATCGCAGCCTTCGGCAGCTCCTACGAGCGGGGCGCGTCAGGCGACCCGATTCAAGTCGTTATGACGAGTTTCCTTCAAGCACAACACCGCGATGACGCTGAGCAGCGCGGCCGCTGAAACATAGCCTCCGACATAGCTCAAGCCGCCCATCGCCACCAGTTTCTGGGCGAAGAATGGCGCGGCCGAGGCGCCGACGATGCCGCCCAGGTTGTAGGCCGCCGAGGCGCCGGTGTAGCGCACATGAGTCGGAAACAGTTCCGGCAGCAAGGCACCCATGGGGGCGAAGGTCACCCCCATCAGGAACAGCTCGATGCACAGGAACAACGCCACGCCGCCCGTGGAACCGTGGGTCAGCAAGGGTTCCATGAGGAATCCCGAGGCAATCGCCAGCAGGCCGCCAATGATCAGGATCGGTTTGCGGCCGTAGCGGTCGCTGGCCCAGGCGGACAACGGGGTCGCAGCGGCCATGAACAGCACGGCAAAGCACAACAGGCCCAGGAATGTTTCGCGACTGTAGCCGAGGGTGGACACGCCGTAGCTCAGGGAGAATACCGTCGAGATGTAGAACAGCGCGTAACACACCACCATCGCCGCCGCGCCCAGCAGCGTTGGCGCCCAATACTGGCTGAACAGCTCGACCAGCGGCACCTTGACTCGCTCCTGGCGGGCCACGGCATTGGCGAACACCGGGGTTTCGTGGAGCTTGAGGCGCACGTAGAGGCCGACGATCACCAGCACGGCGCTGAGCAGGAACGGAATTCGCCAGCCCCAGGAGCGGAATTGCTCGTCGTCCAGGCTCATGGCCAGGGTCAGGAACAAGCCGTTGGCCGCCAGGAAGCCGATGGAGGGCCCCAGTTGGGGGAACATGCCGAACCAGGCACGCTTGCCTTTAGGGGCGTTCTCGGTGGCAAGCAGCGCCGCGCCGCCCCATTCGCCGCCCAACCCCAGGCCTTGGCCGAAACGCAGCACGCACAGGAGGATCGGTGCCCAGGCGCCAATACTGGCATAGCCGGGCAACACGCCGATGAGCGTGGTGCACACGCCCATCAGCAGCAAGGACGCCACCAATGTGGACTTGCGCCCGATCCGGTCGCCGAAATGGCCGAACAGCGCCGAACCCAGCGGACGGGCGAGGAAGGCGATGCCGAACGTCAGGAAGGACGACAGCATCTGTGCCGTGCCTGAGGTTTGCGGAAAGAACACTGGCCCGATCACCAAGGCCGCAGCCGTGGCGTAGACGTAGAAATCGTAGAACTCGATGGCGGTGCCGATGAAGCTCGCGGTCGCCACGCGGGTGGCCGAGTTGGTCGGCTGGGCAGTCACTGCCTCGTTGCAGGTAGCGGTCGTCATGCGGTTATCCCTGACAGTCATATGCTCCGTTGGAGCGAATTATTATGGTCGAACCCCCAGGGATGTGGGCGGGTATCCCGTCGCTGTTTCGGGTAGGAACAGTCCCAGGGTTGCTGCGGATCTTGCCGATGGTCTGGCCGGAACCAGCCAAGTGCGGGGTAGGCACGGGGTTCGGGCGGGGCTGGGTAAGCGGGTTGAGTATAGGAAGGGGGGTAATGAATCAACAAGTGAGCCCGTACACAATATTGAGGCGTGCGCTGAGCTTTTTTGTGGCGAGGGAGCTTGCTCCCGCTGGGCTGCGAAGCGGCCCTGAAACCATATCACTCGGTGTATCAGGTAAGTTGGGGGCTGCTTTTGGGGCTGCTGCGCAGCCCAGCGGGAGCAAGCTCCCTCGCCACAAGGGCTATCAGGTCCAGACAGGGATTCAGGAAACCGCGGGCACCGAGCTGTTATGCCACGCCAGCACCTGGCTGACGCGGTTGTCCACGGTCTCGATGATTTCCAGCCGATAACGGCCGATCTTCAGGCAGACCGGACTTTCGGGAATGGTTTCCAAGGCTTCGGTCACCAACCCATTGAGGGTCTTGGGGCCGTCGCAAGGCAGGTGCCAGCCCAGGGTCCGGTTCAATTCGCGGATCGACGCCGCGCCATCGATCATCAGGCGGCCGTCGGGCTGGGGATGAACGTGGGGATTGTCGAGGCTGTGCTCGCTCTCGAATTCACCGACGATTTCTTCGAGGATATCTTCCAGGGTGACAATACCCAGCACTTCGCCGTATTCGTCCACCACCATGCCCAAGCGCCGCTGCTGCTTGTGGAAATTCAACAGTTGCAGCTGCAGTGGCGTGCTTTCGGGCACGAAGTAAGGCTCGTGGGAAGCGGTCAGCAGCGCTTCCTTGGTCAGGCTCGCGTCCGCCAGCAAATGACGGATCTGGCGGGTGTTGAGCACCGCTTCGACCTGGTTGATGTCACTGTGAAACACCGGCAGGCGGGTACGCCGGTTCAGGCGCAGCTGTTCGATGATGTCGCCGATGGGGTCGTCGAGGTTGATCCCATCGACCTCGCTACGGGGTACGAGGATATCGTTGACGGTGATGTTGTCCAGGGCGTGGATGCCGGAAATCGGATGCAGCCGGCTGCTGCCGTGCTCGGATTCCTGCTCGCTACGCGGTGGCGCGGGCATTTCGTCGTCGCTCTGCTGCACCATGCCGGGCTTGCGAGCGAAGGGGCGCAGCAACAACTGGCTGGCGCTATTCAGCAACCAGGCAAACGGGTAGAGGATCTTCAGCGGTATGCCCAGCAAGGTGTTGCCCAATGCCAGCACCGCGTCGGGCTGACGGCTGGCCAAGGTGCGCGGCAGGTAGTCGGAGAACACCAGCAGGGCGGCGCTGGTGCCGAGCCAGGCGACCCACGGGCCGTTTTCCAGCCAGGTAAAAATGGCCAGCAACGTGCCGATGACCACGGCCAGGGCGCGACAGAGGGTATTGCACAGGATCAGGCTGGCCAGCGGGAAGGTCAGCGCCGCCAGCGGTCTGTCACTGGCGCGCGAGGCTGTGCGCTGGGCCAGCAGGTATTGCTGGGCGGCTTCGATGGCCGTGAACAGGGCCGACCAGAGGATCAGCACCACCAGCACGGCGAACAACGGCGCTACGGGCAACGTATCCATCAGGGCCGTCCGTCAGATATGCAGGATGTATTCACGAACCAGCTTGCTACCGAAGTACGCCAGCATCAGCAGGCAGAAACCGGCCAGGGTCCAGCGAATCGCTTTGTGTCCACGCCAGCCGAGGCGGTTGCGGCCCCACAGCAGCACGCTGAACACGACCCACGCCAGGCACGCCAGCAAGGTCTTGTGCACCAGGTGCTGGGCGAACAGGTTCTCGACGAACAACCAGCCGGAGATCAGCGACAGCGACAGCAGGGTCCAGCCGGCCCAGAGGAAGCCGAACAACAGGCTTTCCATGGTTTGCAGCGGCGGGAAGTTGCGGATCAGCCCGGACGGGTGCTTGTGCTTGAGCTGGTGATCCTGCACCAGCAGTAACAAGGCCTGGAACACGGCGATGGTGAACAGGCCGTAGGCGAGGATCGACAGCAGGATGTGGGCGAGGATGCCTGGCTCTTCGTCGATGATCTGCACGGTGCCCGACGGCGCGAACTGCGCCAGCAGCACCGTGGCCAGTCCCAGCGGGAACAGCAGCACCAACAGGTTCTCCACCGGGATGCGCGAGCAGGCCAGCAGCGTCAGGGCGATCACGGCGACGGCGATCAGGCTGGCGGCGTTGAAAAAATCCAGGCCCAGGCCGATCGGCGTCATCAGGTGGGTATAAAGGCTGGCCGCGTGGCCGAGCACGGCCAGCACGCCAAGCGTGACCAGCAGGCGTTTGTTCGCCTTGGCGCCGGTGGCCAGGCGTGTGCCTTGATAGAGGGTCGCAGCGGCATAAAGGCAAGCGGCGGCGAGGGTGGCAAGCAAGCTGGGTGACAAGGGGAGCATAAATCCTGTTAGGCAAGCCCGAAAGGCGCTGAGTTTGGCATAGAACCCCCTCCACACGAAAGACCACTGCAAGGTGTACGCCGCACGCTTCTTCGCTATAATCCGCGACCTGCCCACGCCGCAGGCTCGCCGAGCACATTTTTCACGGTCTGGGCCGCCATTATCCCGGTCTCATCTGGGCCTGAAAGGATCGCGCATGTTTGAAAACCTAACCGACCGTCTCTCGCAGACGCTGCGCCATGTCACCGGCAAGGCGAAACTGACCGAGGACAACATCAAAGACACCCTGCGCGAAGTGCGCATGGCGTTGCTCGAAGCCGACGTCGCCCTGCCGGTGGTCAAGGACTTCGTCAATTCGGTCAAGGAACGCGCCGTCGGCACCGAAGTGTCGCGCAGCCTGACGCCGGGCCAGGCGTTCGTGAAGATCGTCCAGGCCGAGCTCGAAAGCCTGATGGGCGCCGCCAACGAAGACCTGAACCTCAGCGCCGTACCGCCAGCGGTCGTGCTGATGGCCGGCCTGCAAGGCGCGGGCAAGACCACGACAGCCGGCAAGCTGGCGCGCTTCCTTAAAGAGCGCAAGAAGAAGTCGGTGATGGTAGTGTCGGCGGACATCTACCGTCCGGCGGCGATCAAGCAGCTGGAAACCCTGGCCAACGACATCGGCGTGACGTTCTTCCCGTCCGACCTGAGCCAGAAGCCGGTGGACATCGCCCAGGCGGCTATTAAAGAAGCAAAACTGAAATTCATCGACGTGGTCATCGTCGATACCGCCGGTCGCCTGCACATCGATGAAGAGATGATGGGCGAGATCAAGGCGCTCCATGCCGCGATCAACCCGGTGGAAACCCTGTTCGTGGTCGATGCCATGACCGGCCAGGACGCGGCCAACACCGCCAAGGCGTTCGGTGATGCGCTGCCGCTGACCGGCGTGATCCTGACCAAGGTCGATGGTGACGCCCGTGGCGGTGCCGCGCTGTCGGTACGTGCCATCACTGGCAAGCCGATCAAGTTCATCGGTATGGGCGAGAAGAGCGAAGCGCTCGAGCCGTTCCACCCCGAGCGTATCGCCTCGCGCATCCTCGGCATGGGCGACGTACTCAGCCTGATCGAGCAGGCCGAGCAGACCCTCGACAAGGACAAGGCCGACAAACTGGCCAAGAAACTGAAGAAGGGCAAGGGCTTCGACCTCGAAGACTTCCGCGACCAGCTGCAACAAATGAAGAACATGGGCGGCCTTGGCGGCCTCATGGACAAACTGCCGAACATCGGTGGCGTGAACCTGGCGCAGATGGGCAATGCCCAGGGCGCGGCTGAAAAGCAGTTCAAGCAGATGGAAGCCATCATCAACTCCATGACCCCGGCCGAGCGCCGCGACCCTGAGCTGATCAGCGGTTCGCGCAAACGCCGCATCGCCATGGGTTCCGGCACCCAGGTGCAGGACATCGGTCGCTTGATCAAGCAACACAAGCAGATGCAGAAGATGATGAAGAAATTCTCCGCCAAGGGCGGAATGGCCAAGATGATGCGCGGCATGGGCGGTATGTTGCCCGGCGGCGGCATGCCGAAAATGTAAAGAATCTGCGCCGGCTGTCATGTCGGCGTTGCCCCGCACGGATGCGGGGATCTCCAGCAAACCCGCGCTACGTGGGAGCTGACCTGCCGTTTTTCATGACGGCTCTATGGCAAATCTTGATCGCATGGCGCCAGGCGCCGGAAAAAGACATTTGCAAAAGTCCGGATATTCCTTAGAATATGCGGCCTTTCGGGCACCTATGCCCGCTGTGCATTTAGATTTGCAGCACCGACTACAGGAACGATGTTCACATGCTAACAATCCGTCTTGCCCTTGGCGGCTCCAAAAAGCGCCCGTTTTACCACCTGACCGTAACCGACAGCCGCAACCCGCGTGACGGTTCCCACAAGGAGCAGGTTGGTTTCTTCAACCCTGTTGCCCGTGGTCAGGAAGTTCGTCTGTCCGTGAACCAAGAGCGCGTAGCCTACTGGCTGAGCGTTGGTGCACAACCTTCTGAGCGCGTTGCTCAGTTGTTGAAGGAATCGGCTAAGGCTGCGGCCTGAGCAATATGAACGCGACGCCAAAAGATGCCGGTGATTTGATCGTTGTCGGCAAGATCTATTCTGTACATGGCGTTCGCGGTGAAGTGAAGGTGTATTCCTTTACTGATCCGATCAAGAACCTGTTGGAGTACAAAACCTGGACGCTCAAGCGCGAAGGTAGCGTGAAACAGGTGGAGCTGGTCAGCGGACGCGGGAACGACAAGTTCCTGGTCGCAAAGCTCAAGGGTCTCGATGATCGTGAAGAAGCACGTCTTCTGGCCGGTTATGAGATCTGCGTGCCGCGCAACCTGTTCCCTGAACTGACCGACGGCGAGTACTACTGGTACCAGTTGGTGGGTCTGAAGGTCATCGACCACCTCGGGCAATTGCTCGGGAAAATCGATCACCTGCTCGAGACCGGTTCGAACGATGTCATGGTGGTCAAGCCTTGCGTCGGCAGCCTGGATGATCGCGAACGCCTGTTGCCCTATACCGAGCAATGCGTGTTGGCCGTCGACCTTGCCGCAGGCGAGATGAAGGTGGAATGGGATGCGGATTTCTAAACGTGGCTAATTTGCGCGTTGAAGTCATCACATTGTTTCCCGAGATGTTTTCCGCCATCAGCGAGTACGGCATAACCAGCCGCGCGGTGAAACAGGAGCTGTTGCAGCTCACCTGTTGGAATCCGCGGGACTACACCACGGATCGACATCACACTGTGGACGATCGCCCGTTTGGCGGTGGCCCGGGCATGGTGATGAAGATCAAGCCCCTGGAAGATGCGCTGGTTCAGGCCAGGACGGCAGCCGGGGAGGGTGCGAAGGTGATCTACCTGTCGCCCCAAGGCCGCCAGCTGACTCAGTCGGCGGTACGCGAGCTGGCAAATTCGGATGCATTGATCCTGATTGCCGGCCGTTATGAAGGCATTGACGAGCGTTTCATTGAAGCTCATGTCGATGAAGAGTGGTCGATTGGCGACTATGTACTGTCTGGCGGCGAGCTGCCGGCGATGGTCCTGATCGATGCGGTTACACGACTGCTGCCTGGAGCTTTAGGGCATGCAGATTCCGCCGAGGAAGATTCCTTTACGGATGGTCTGCTGGATTGCCCGCACTACACCCGACCGGAGGTGTATGCGGATCAGCGTGTTCCCGACGTGTTGCTAAGTGGCAACCACGCGCACATCCGGCGTTGGCGTTTACAGCAGTCCCTTGGTCGGACCTATGAACGACGCGCCGATCTTCTGGAAAGCCGCTCGCTTTCTGGAGAAGAGAAGAAGCTGCTCGAGGAATACATCCGCGAGCGGGACGATAGTTAACAACGTATCGATGGTGAGTCCGACGACTTGCCTTAGGAGCACAGCATGACTAACAAAATCATCCTTGCACTCGAAGCAGAGCAGATGACCAAAGAAATCCCTACCTTTGCCCCGGGCGACACCATTGTCGTTCAGGTGAAAGTGAAGGAAGGCGACCGTTCCCGTCTGCAAGCGTTCGAAGGCGTCGTTATCGCCAAGCGTAACCGTGGCGTGAACAGTGCATTCACCGTTCGTAAAATCTCCAACGGTGTCGGCGTAGAGCGTACTTTCCAGACCTACAGCCCGCAAATCGACAGCATGGCTGTCAAGCGTCGCGGTGACGTACGTAAAGCCAAGCTGTACTACCTGCGTGACCTGTCGGGTAAAGCAGCTCGCATCAAGGAAAAACTGGCTTAAGTCCAGCTTCCGATGCAAAAAAAGCAGCCTGCGGGCTGCTTTTTTGTTGCCTGCGATTTGTGCTTTGAGCACCCTGCATAGCTTCATTTCCATTTTCGATGCCGTGTGTGCCCGCATCTTTCAAGAGTCTTTATGCCTGCCATCGATCATCCGCTGATAGACCAGTTTCTCGATGCCCTGTGGCTGGAGAAGGGGCTGTCCGATAACACCCGCGGTGCCTACCGCAGCGATTTGGCACTGTTTAACGGTTGGTTGCAGGAAAATAACCTGGAACTGATCAATGCCGGCCGGGAGTTGATCCTCGATCACTTGGCGTGGCGCCTGGAGCAGAACTACAAACCGCGCTCGACGGCACGGTTTCTCTCCGGCTTGCGTGGGTTCTATCGCTATTTACTGCGGGAAAAGCTCATCGCGGTGGATCCGACCTTGCGCGTGGAAATGCCGCAGCTGGGGCGTCCGCTGCCCAAGTCCCTGTCGGAAGCCGATGTGGAGGCGTTGCTGGCGGCGCCCGACCTCAGTGAGGCCATCGGCCAGCGCGACCGGGCCATGCTGGAAGTCTTGTACGCCTGTGGCCTGCGGGTCACCGAGCTGATCAGCTTGACGCTGGAGCAAGTCAACCTGCGCCAGGGTGTGCTGCGGGTGATGGGCAAGGGCAGCAAGGAGCGCCTGGTGCCGATGGGCGAGGAAGCGATTGTCTGGGTCGAGCGTTACATGCGCGATGCCCGTCATGAACTGCTGGGTGGGCGTCCCAGCGATGTGCTGTTCCCCAGCCTGCGCGGCGAGCAGATGACCCGCCAGACCTTCTGGCACCGCATCAAGCACCAGGCCAAGGTGGCCGGGGTCAACAAATCCCTCTCGCCCCACACCTTGCGTCATGCCTTCGCCACACACCTGCTCAACCACGGCGCCGACCTGCGGGTGGTGCAGATGCTGCTTGGCCATAGCGACTTGTCCACTACCCAGATCTACACCCATGTGGCTCGGGCACGGTTGCAGGACTTGCATGCCAAGCATCATCCCCGCGGCTGAATGAAGTCCCCTGTGGGAGCCTTTGGGAGCAAGCTTGTGGGAGCAAGGCTTGCCCGCGATGAACGATAACGCGGTTCAGTTGTTACACCGCAGCGTGGCCATCGCGGGCAAGCCTTGCTCCCACAGGTACCTCCCACAGGACAGTTCCCACAGGACAGTTCCACAGGGCAGCCTCCAGCAATGTCTTGCGTCAGCGGCATTCGGTCACGCCAGCCTTCTGTGGTAGGCTTTGTCGGTTTGCACAGTGGGCGGTTGGAACCCGAATCTGCGGGTCGGTGTTTCCCGTCTCATTTGTTCGCCTCAGGAGTCCCCATGCGTTTGATCCAGATGTTCACCGCCGCCGCCATTGCGTTGGCCAGTACCTTTGCCATCGCCGACGACGCGGCCGACAAGGCTATCCGCAAAAGCCTGGAAAACCTTCAGCTCGACGTGCCGATCGACACCATTTCGGCCAGTCCCATGGCCGGCCTGTATGAGGTCAAGCTCAAGGGCAGCCGCGTGCTTTATGCCAGCGCCGACGGCCAATACATCGTCCAGGGCAACCTGTTCGAGCTCAAGGACGGCAAGCCGGTCAACCTCACCGAGCTGACCGAGCGCCAAGGCATTTCCAAGTTGATCAACGGCATTCCGGTCGCTGAAACCGTGGTTTATCCGGCCATCGGCGAAACCAAGTCCCACATCACCGTGTTTACCGACACCACCTGCCCGTATTGCCACAAGCTGCACGCCGAAGTGCCGGAACTGAACAAGCGCGGCATCGAAGTGCGTTATGTGGCATTCCCGCGCCAGGGCCTGGGCTCGCCGGGTGATGAGCAGTTGCAGGCGGTCTGGTGCTCCAAGGACAAGAAAGCGGCCATGGACAAGATGGTGGACGGCAAGGAAATCAAGGCCGCCCAGTGCGAGAATCCGGTTTCCAAGCAGTTTGCCCTCGGACAGTCAATAGGTGTGAACGGTACGCCGGCGATTGTTTTGGCCGATGGTCAGGTAATTCCGGGCTACCAGCCAGCGCCACAAGTGGCCAAACTGGCCCTCGGCGCGAAATGATCATGGGCGATCCGCTTTTGAAGATCACGGCTCGGCGAAAACTTTCGTCGGGCCGTTAAACACAGAGTCGCGTTGCTTCGCGGCTGTATTTCACGGCCGACCTTGCGTCGGCCGTTTCATGGGGAGTCAAGAGTGAATCCGGTCAAAGTAGGCATCTGTGGGTTAGGTACCGTCGGTGGCGGCACCTTCAACGTACTTCAGCGCAACGCCGAGGAAATTTCTCGTCGTGCCGGGCGTGGGATCGAAGTGGCACAAATTGCCATGCGCACGCCAAAGCCTCAGTTCCAGACGACCGGTATTGCGATTACCAACGATGTGTTCGAAGTGGCCACGAACCCTGAGATCGACATCGTCATAGAGCTGGTGGGCGGCTATACCGTTGCCCGCGAGTTGGTACTCAAGGCCATCGAGAATGGCAAGCATGTGGTCACCGCGAACAAGGCGCTTATCGCTGTTCACGGTAATGAGATTTTCGCCAGGGCCCGCGAGAAGGGTGTGATCGTGGCGTTCGAAGCCGCCGTGGCCGGTGGCATCCCGGTGATCAAGGCGATCCGCGAAGGCCTGTCGGCCAACCGTATCAACTGGGTCGCGGGGATCATCAACGGCACCGGCAACTTCATCCTCACCGAGATGCGCGAGAAGGGTCGCACCTTCGAAGACGTGCTCGCCGAAGCCCAGGCCCTCGGCTACGCAGAGGCTGATCCGACGTTCGACGTGGAAGGCATCGACGCCGCGCACAAGCTGACGATCCTGGCGTCCATTGCGTTCGGTATTCCGTTGCAGTTCGACAAGGCCTACACCGAGGGCATCACCAAGCTGACCACCGCGGACGTGAACTACGCCGAAGCCCTGGGCTATCGCATCAAACACCTGGGCGTGGCGCGCAGCACCGCCAGCGGCATCGAGCTGCGCGTGCACCCGACGCTGATCCCGGCCGACCGCCTGATCGCCAATGTCAACGGTGTGATGAACGCGGTGATGGTCAACGGCGATGCCTCTGGCTCGACGTTGTTCTACGGCGCTGGCGCGGGCATGGAGCCGACGGCTTCTTCAGTCATTGCCGACCTGGTGGACGTGGTTCGCGCCATGACCTCCGACCCGGAAAATCGCGTGCCGCACCTGGCCTTCCAGCCAGACTCGTTGTCGGCTCACCCGATTCTTCCGATCGAGGCGTGCGAAAGCTCCTACTACCTGCGCATCCAGGCCAAGGACCATCCGGGTGTGCTGGCCCAAGTGGCGAGTATCCTCTCGGAACGCGGCATCAACATCGAGTCGATCATGCAGAAGGAAGTCGAGGAACACGACGGCCTGGTGCCGATGATCCTGCTGACCCACCGTGTGGTCGAGCAGAACATCAACGACGCGATCGCGGCGCTGGAAGCGCTCCAGGGTGTCGTTGGGCCGGTGGTCCGTATCCGCGTTGAACATTTGAACTAAGCAGCTACAAGCTTCAAGCTGCAAGCTCCAAGTCAAAGCAGATCCGCTTTTACTTGCAGCTTGTAGCTTACAGCTCGCAGCTCAAACCGAAGGTTTGCCCCTATGCGCTATATCAGCACCCGCGGCCAGGCACCGGCCCTGAATTTCGAAGATGTCCTCCTGGCCGGCCTGGCCACGGACGGCGGTCTCTATGTGCCGGAAAACCTGCCGCGTTTCACCCAGGAAGAAATCGCTTCCTGGGCCGGCCTGCCGTATCACGAGCTGGCGTTCCGGGTCATGCGCCCGTTTGTCACCGGCAGCATCCCGGACGCCGATTTTAAAAAGATCCTGGAAGAGACCTATGGCGTCTTTTCCCACAATGCCATCGCGCCGCTGCGTCAGCTCAACGGTAACGAATGGGTCATGGAGCTGTTCCACGGCCCGACCCTGGCGTTCAAGGACTTCGCCCTGCAACTGCTCGGTCGCCTGCTGGACTACGTGCTGCAAAAGCGTGGCGAGCGCGTGGTGATCGTCGGTGCCACCTCTGGCGACACCGGTTCGGCGGCCATCGAAGGCTGCAAGCATTGCGAGCACGTCGACATTTTCATCCTGCACCCGCACAACCGGGTCTCGGAAGTGCAGCGTCGGCAGATGACGACCATTTTTGGCGATAACATCCACAACATCGCCATCGAAGGCAACTTCGATGACTGCCAGGAAATGGTCAAGGCCAGCTTCGCCGACCAGAGCTTCCTCAAGGGCACGCGGCTGGTGGCGGTGAACTCGATCAACTGGGCGCGGATCATGGCCCAGATCGTCTATTACTTCCATGCGGCCCTGCAACTGGGCGGTCCGGCCCGTTCCGTATCGTTCTCGGTGCCGACCGGCAACTTTGGCGATATCTTCGCCGGGTACTTGGCGCGCAACATGGGCCTGCCGATCAACCAATTGATCGTCGCCACCAACCGCAACGACATCCTGCACCGCTTCATGAGCGGCAACCAGTACGTCAAGGAAACCCTGCACGCCACGCTGTCGCCTTCGATGGACATCATGGTGTCGTCGAACTTCGAACGCCTGCTGTTCGACCTGCACGGTCGCAACGGCGCGGCGATCGCCGGCCTGATGGACAGCTTCCGGCAGGGCGGCGGTTTCAGCGTCGAGCCTGAGCGCTGGACCGAAGCCCGCAAGTTGTTCGACTCCCTGGCCGTGAACGATGAGCAGACCTGCGAAACCATCGCCGAGGTGTTCGAGCAGAGCGGTGAGTTGCTCGATCCGCACACGGCCATCGGTGTCAGGGCCGCTCGTGAGTGCCGTCGCAGCCTGGACATCCCGATGGTGATCCTGGGCACGGCTCACCCGGTCAAGTTCCCGGAAGCGGTGGAGAAAGCTGGTGTAGGAAAAGCGCTCGAACTGCCTGCGCATCTTTCTGATTTGTTTGAGCGAGATGAGCGATGCACCGTGTTGCCCAACGACTTGAAAGCCGTGCAGGCCTTTGTCAGCCTGCATGGCAATCGCGGCAAGCCACTCTGACCGCTTAAATCTGTCACATTTTGAAGCCCGTCTCCTGACGGGCTTTCTTGTTTCTGCATGCCAAACTGGCCGGGTTTTCGCCCTTGGAGGGATGGGCGAGTCATCTCGAAGGAAATGCAGATGTCGTTTTTTATCAAAGGCAAGCCAGCCCTGGGCTGGGTAATGGTCCTGGCCCTGATGTACTGGACGCAGGGGGGCGGTGCGGCGCCGCTGAGCGCTTTCGAAACGCCACCGCGCAACCCTGGCGAACGGCTGGTGCTGGACGCGCAAGAGTTGAAGTGGGTCAAGGAGAACCCCCGGGTCATCGTGGCCACCATGCAGTTTCCGTTGTACTTGTTCAAGAATGAGCAGGGACAGTGGAGTGGGTTGAACCACGATATTCTCCAGCGTATCGCGCACCTGAGCGGCCTCGAGTTCGTGCATCGGGAGTCGTTCTCCCCCGGTGAGTTGTTGACGATGCTGGAGAATGGCGAGGCCGACATGACGACCCTGCTGGCGATGAATGAAGAACGTCGGGATTTCCTCAGTTTCAGCCATGCGTTCGGTGGTTTCGGCTGGGTATTCGTCGGCCGAGACGGGGAATCGTCCCTTCATTCGCTGGGGCAGCTCGAAGGGAAAGTCCTGGCATTACCGGCACGCCATGCATTGGAAGCGGAAATCCGGCGCGATTACCCGACGATCACATTACGCACGACCAAGACCTCTGGCGAGGCACGGGCGCTGGTAGAGAGTCGGGAAGCCTTTGCCACTATCGAAAATGAAACCGGGGTGCATCTCTACCCGGCCGGGCAATTGCAGGTCGGCAGCGGCCTTGAGGGCAAGTGGGAACCGGATTACCTGGCGGTACGCCAGGACCTGACCGTGTTGCTGAGTATCTTGAATAAAGCCCTGGAAGCCTTCCCGGCCGAGGACATGCGTGCGCTGCGTTCGAAATGGTTGTCCGGCACGACCCCAGTCCAGGCGCCCACGATCTGGACGCGGATGTCCAGCTGGGGTTACTGGTGTGTGACCGTGGTCGTGGTGTTTGGCCTCTTGTCCCTGCTGTGGAACCGTCGCCTGCAGATACAGATCGACCAACGCCTCAACGCCGAAGCGGTCCTCAAGGATCAGTTGATGCTCCAGCGGGCCTTGATGGATGCCATTCCCGACCCGATTTTCATCCGTGATCTGGAAGGCCGCCTGATCATGTGCAACAAAAGCTATGAAGAGCAGTTCGCGACCCGCTTCGAAAAACTGCGGGGCACGCGGCTGACCGACTCGGCATCATTCCCGCCGGCCACCGCCGAGCTGCTGCATGGGGAAGTGATGGATCAATTGCGCACCGGCCAGTCTCGGTTCGTCGACCGGCAATTGATGTTCAGCGGCGGATTGCGGGAAATCTATCATTGGTCGGTGCCGTTCTATGGGGCCGATGGGCACCTGCGTGGCATTCTGGGGGGCTGGACCGATGTCGGGCGCCGGTGGCGCCGTTGCGACAGGGGCTTGGCTGTGCCGGCCGTCAGCCCGTAACGGCGCCCGGAGAAGGCTGTTGTTTGACTGTCATATTGGACGCGCATGCTCGGTTGAACAGGTTGAGGCGTGCCGGTTCGGTGCGCTGACGAACTTTCTGCTGCGGCCCACGGTCATTGACTGTGTACATGCAGTTGTTTCGGACTATTGAAGGGTGAGCGAATGGAAAGTATCAGCCTATTGCTGAATGAAGCCTTGAGCCCGTACCAGGTCTCGCTGACTCCCTCCGGTGCCAAGGGCGAATGCCGGGTAACGCTGAGGAATGCCAGCGGGAGCATCATCGTCGAGCGAGTGTTCAATCAGGCCCAATTGGCCGACAAGCGTCAGTTGACCGACGTGGTCGATGGCCTGCATCGCGATGTGCTGATTGCCGAGGGTCGCCTTGAGCCCTGTGTGATTGCGGCATTGCGCAATCTGGCGCGCGACAAGGTCATGGTCGCGGCGAATTGACCGGGTTTTGTGGGAACCTTCCTACGTCCTGATGAGTCAGACCTTTTACCAGCAAGAGCAAGCATTGTGCTCCGGTGCTTGTCGCTTGTTGTACTAACCATGATTGGTTACGTTTAACCCCGAGTCGTCTCCCCACTTCTCGGGGTTTCTTTTTGCCCGGTGTTTGTGGTTTTAGCGTGGTTTGTCAGGCATTGGCGCCGTTGTGGGAGCAAAGCTTGCTCGCGAGGCGGCCTGACTGCATACATATCCGTTGCTGCGGTAACGGCCACTTAGGGTTCCGCCCTGACGGCGGGTCACTTTTGAAGAGCGCAAAAGTAACCAAAACGCTTCTGCCCCACCACTCGGCACCTCGCTAAGGCTCGGTGTGCCCTCACTCCGGCATTGCTCCGTGGGCCGCCGCGAAGGGCCATCCATGGCCCAGCGCGGCTATCCCGGCATCCATGCCGGGATGCCCACTGCGCAATGCCTGCGTTCGGCCATCGTGGTTAACGGGGCGCCCGAGATCAACGTCCACCCCGAGGCGGCCTGACAGCCGACCTGACTCTCATGGTCGTACACCCCTCAGATCTGTTTGAGCAGGTCCTGTGGGAGCAAAGCTTGCTCGCGAGGCGGCTTTATAGCCGACCTGGCTCTCCCGGTCGTACTTCAATCCAATTGTGGGAGCGGGCTTGCTCGCGAAGGCGGCCTGACAGCCGACCTGGCTCTCCCGGTCGTACTCCAATCCAATTGTGGGAGCGAGCTTGATTGAGTGGTTGCCCTCCTGCGGTGCGTCAAATGGCGCCATCACTCCGCAGCTTGGCGATCTGCTGCGCGTCGTAGCCCAGTTCGCCGAGCACCTGGGCATTGTGTTCACCCAATGCCGGCCCGACCCATTCGGAGGTGCCCGGGGTGTCGGAGAGTTTCGGTACGATTCCTGGCATCTTGAACGCCTTGCCGTCCGGCAGCTTGGCCTGCAGGAACATTTCACGGGCCAGGAATTGCGGGTCGCTGAACATGTCTTCGGCGCTGAAGATCCGGCTGGCCGGTACCCCGGCCTGGTTCAGTTGGTCGATAACGCTGTCGAGCGGCAGCCCGTTGACCCAGCGATCGATGACGCCGTAGAGCTCATCGCGCCGGCTGTCACGGCCATCATTGCTGGCCAGTTGCGGGTCATTGGCCAGGTCGTCACGCCCGATGATCTGCATGAAGCGCTTGAAGATCGCATCGCCGTTGGCGCCAATCTGCACGTGCTTGCCGTCGGCGCTGGTGTGGATGGACGAGGGGGTGATGCCGGGCATGATGTTGCCGGTGCGCTCGCGGATGAAGCCGAACACGTCGAACTCCGGCACCATGCTTTCCATCATGGCGAAAATCGCCTCGTACAAAGCCACGTCCACCACTTGCCCGGTTCCGCCGTTGACCTCGCGGTGACGCAGGGCCATCAACGCGCCAATCACGCCCCAAAGGGCGGCGATGGAGTCGCCGATGGAAATCCCGGTGCGCACCGGCGGGCGGTCTTCGAAACCGGTGATGTAGCGCAGGCCGCCCATGGATTCGCCCACCGCGCCAAACCCCGGCTGGTCTTTCATCGGCCCGGTCTGGCCAAAGCCCGAAAGCCGTACCATCACCAGCTTCGGGTTCAGTGCGTGCAGCACATCCCAGCCCAGGCCGAGCTTTTCCAATACGCCGGGGCGAAAATTCTCGATCAGGATGTCGGCTTCTCCGATCAGTTTCTTCAGGATCGCCAAGCCTTCGGGGTGCTTGAGGTTCAAGGTCAGGGACTTCTTGTTGCGTGCCTGGACGAACCACCACAAGGATGTGCCTTCATACAGCTTGCGCCATTTGCGCAGCGGATCACCGCCATCGGGGGATTCGACCTTGATGACGTCGGCACCAAATTCGCCGCAGATTCGCGAGGCGAAGGGCCCGGCGATCAAAGTGCCGAGTTCGATGACTTTGACGCCGGCAAGGGGTTTGGCAGTAAGCGACATGACGGTTCCTGTAGGACAAAGCAGAACGGATAGAGCGTTTTATCATAGGCCAGGGCCGGTCGCCGCAGGTTGATGGTCGGCAATTCGTGGATTGCCCGCGTCATCGGTTAGACTTGCCGCCTTTCCTCGTATCAAGAAGCCCGTTCATGGCCCAGCCGTCCACGACCTACAAGTTTGAACTGAACCTCACCGACCTCGACCGCAATGTGTACGAGAATGTGAAGCAGACCATCGCCCGCCACCCTTCGGAAACCGAAGAGCGCATGACCGTGCGCCTGCTGGCCTACGCGTTCTGGTACAACGAGCTGCTGGCGTTTGGTCGTGGTCTGTCAGACGTCGATGAGCCTGCGCTGTGGGAAAAAAGCCTGGATGACCGGGTGCTGCACTGGATCGAAGTCGGTCAGCCGGATGCCGATCGTCTGACCTGGTGCTCGCGCCGGACCGAGCGCACCAGCCTGCTGGCCTACGGCAGCCTGCGGGTGTGGGAAGGCAAGGTGATTCCGGCGGTCAAGAACCTGAAGAACGTCAACATCGCCGCCGTGCCCCAGGAAGTGCTCGAAACCCTGGCCAAGGACATGCCCCGGGTGATCAAGTGGGATGTGATGATCAGCGAAGGCACGATTTTCGTGACTGACGACCGTGGCCAGCATGAAGTCCAGCTCCAATGGTTGCTGGGCGAACGCGGTTGAGCCATTGACAGGTATTGAGTGAACTCATTGTGGCGAGGGAGCTTGCTCCCGCTTGGGTACGCAGCGCCCACAATCAAGGGGGCCGCTACGCAGCCCAGCGGGAGCAAGCTCCCTCGCCACGGTCCAGGACCAAAAAGTAGAGAAATGTCCGTCCCCCATGCGTATAGAACCCCGCCAACTGCCCGACACCCTGCCGTTCCTCGGTGACCTGCCGCCCCTGTTGACCCGCCTGTACGCAGCACGCGGCGTGCAGTCCGAGGCCGAACTGGACAAGAGCCTGGCGCGCTTGATTCCGTTCCAGCAGCTCAAGGGGATCGACGCCGCGGTGGATCTGCTGGTGACGGCGCTGGAGCAACGCCAGCGGATCCTGATCGTCGGGGATTTCGATGCCGATGGCGCGACGGCCAGCACGGTGGGCATGTTGGGCTTGCGCCTGCTGGGTGCGGCCCATGTCGATTACCTGGTGCCCAATCGCTTCGAATATGGCTATGGGCTGACCCCGGAAATCGTCGAAGTCGCCCTGGCCCGCGAACCGCAATTGCTGATCACCGTGGATAACGGCATTTCCAGTGTGGAAGGCGTGGCGGCGGCGAAAGCGGCGGGGCTTCGGGTGCTGGTCACCGACCACCACTTGCCGGGCCTCGAATTGCCGGCGGCAGACGCCATCGTCAATCCGAACCAGCCGGGCTGCGAGTTCCCGAGCAAGGCCCTGGCCGGTGTCGGGGTGATTTTTTATGTGCTGATGGCGCTGCGGGCGCGTTTGCGCAGCCTGGGCTGGTACGCCAGCACCCCTCAGCCGAACATTGGCGAATTGCTCGACCTGGTGGCCCTGGGCAGCGTGGCCGACGTGGTACCGCTGGACGCGAATAATCGGATCCTGGTGCACCAGGGCCTGGAACGGATTCGCGCCGGACGCGCCCGGCCCGGCATCAAGGCGATCCTGGAAGTGGCCAAGCGCGACGCAGCGCGGATTACTTCCACTGACCTCGGATTTATCCTCGGGCCGCGTCTGAATGCGGCCGGGCGCCTGGACGACATGAGCCTGGGCATCGAATGCCTGCTCACCGACGACCCGGCCCTGGCGCGGGAAATGGCGGCGCAACTGGACGGCATGAACCAGGACCGCAAATCCATCGAGCAAGGCATGCAGCGTGAAGCCCTGGCCCAGCTCAAGGACCTGCCGGTGGAGTCGATGCCATTCGGCTTGTGCCTGTTCGATCCGCAGTGGCACCAAGGGGTGATCGGCATCCTCGCCTCGCGGATGAAAGAACGTTATTTCCGGCCGACCATCGCCTTTGCCGACGCCGGCGACGGCTTGCTCAAGGGCTCGGGGCGCTCGGTGCCGGGCTTCCACATTCGCGATGCGCTGAGCGTCGTGGCGGCGCAGCATCCGACGCTGATCAGCAAGTACGGCGGTCACGCCATGGCGGCGGGGCTGACGCTGCCGGAGGCGAATTTTCCATTGTTCGCCGAAGCGTTCGATGCGGAAGTGCGCCGGCAACTGCGCGAAGAAGACCTGACCGGCCGGCTGTTGTCGGATGGCACCCTGGCGGTGGAGGAGTTTCATCTGGAACTGGCCCGGGCGCTGCGGCATGCCGGTCCCTGGGGCCAGCATTTCCCGGAGCCGATGTTCCATGGCGTGTTCCAGTTGGTCGAGCAACGCGTGGTGGGCGAACGGCACCTGAAGGTCATCCTCAAGAGCGAATGCGGCTCGGTGAAGCTCGACGGCATTGCCTTCGGCATCGACCGCGAGATCTGGCCCAACCCTACCGTGCGCTGGGTGGAGCTGGCCTACAAGCTCGACCTCAACGAGTTCCGCGGCCAGGAAACGGTGCAGTTGATGATTGCCCATATCGAGCCGCGGTAGGCGATACGCCGATCGGCCTTTGTGGCGAGGGAGCTTGCTCCCGCTGGACGCGACAGCGTCCCCTTGCAATGTGATGGCTGGAACTCAGGGGGCCGCTTCGCAGCCCAACGGGAGCAAGCTCCCTCGCCACGAGATGCAAGCAGCCTTGAGCGAACGTCGTTGCGTCACACCGTCGGTTTTTAAGTTCTGAACCCTCCGTCCTCGCGGGTTGTCGACTAGGCTCTAAGCACTGCTTGATAGCCCTTGTGACGTCTTGTCGAATTTTTGCCCGCGGGGGCGGGTGTTGTACCTTTTGTCACTCGTCGACTGTTCAAACAGAACCCTGGAGCCTGCCCACTGATTCGAGAGGTGCCCCATGAGTCTGCTGCTGGAACCCTATACCCTTCGCCAATTGACCCTGCCCAATCGCATCGCGGTATCGCCGATGTGCCAGTATTCGAGCACCGATGGCCTGGCCAACGATTGGCACCTGGTGCACTTGGGCAGCCGCGCCGTGGGCGGTGCCGGCCTGGTGTTCACCGAAGCCACCGCCGTGACCGCCGACGGTCGCATCACCGCCCAGGACCTGGGGCTGTGGAACGATGAACAGATCGAACCCCTGCAACGCATCACCCGGTTCATCACCGCCCAAGGCGCCGTGCCGGGCATACAACTGGCCCATGCCGGACGCAAGGCCAGCACCTGGCGACCCTGGCTGGGCAAGCATGGCAGCGTCAAACCGGCGGACGGCGGCTGGGTGCCGGTCGGCCCGTCGCCGATTGCCTTCGATCCGCAACACACCCAGCCGGTGCAGTTGGACGAAGGGCAGATCGCCGATCTGATCCAGGCCTTCGTGGAGGCGGCCAAGCGCGCCCTCACGGCCGGCTTCAAGGTGGTCGAGGTCCACGCGGCCCATGGTTATCTGCTGCATCAATTCCTGTCGCCGTTGAGCAATCAGCGGCGCGATCAATACGGCGGCTCGTTCGAGAACCGCATCCGGCTGGTGCTGCAAGTCACCAAGGCGATCCGGGCCGTATGGCCTGAAGAACTGCCGGTGTTCGTGCGCGTCTCCGCCACCGATTGGGTCGAGGACGGTTGGAACCCGGACGAAACCGTGGAACTGGCGCGGCGCTTCAGGGCGCTGGGGGTGGACCTGATCGATGTGTCATCGGGCGGCACGGCCGCCAATGCGGAAATTCCCACCGGCCCGGGTTACCAGACACGCTTTGCCGAGCGGGTGCGCAAGGAGTCGGAAATCGCCACCGGCACCGTCGGCATGATCACCGAACCGGCCCAGGCCGAGCACATCCTGCGCACTTGCCAGGCGGACATTATTTTCCTGGCCCGGGAATTGTTGCGTGATCCGTACTGGGCCCTGCATGCCGATGATGATCTGGGCGGCCGCAAGGCCACGTGGCCGGCGCAATACCAGCGGGCCACCCATCGGGACCAGCCGATTCATGAGTCGGATTTGCGGGACTAAGGGGTCGATAAAACAGGAAGCCCCGGTCGATTGGCCGGGGCTTTTTTTGTTTTATCTGGAATCGTTGGTGCTTGTACTGCCGCCTTCGCGAGCAAGCCCGCTCCCACAGGGATTGGATGTGGCTCACAAACTCTGTGGATAACACAAGCCCACTGTGGGAGCGGGCTTGCTCGCGAAGGCGTCATCCCTGACGCAGCAGGGCTCAGGGATACTTACGCTTATCCGGCGCCGGCGGGAAGTACTGGTACAACCAGGTCTCGCTCAAGGTCCGGTCCTTGGTGCGAATGAACAGGCGCATCTGTACCGGGTCCACACGGTCGTCGGTCGGGTACCAATCGAAGGTGATGCGATAGCCCTTGATCGCATCCAGCACCAACACGTTGAAGTCCTTCACTTCGCCGTGGGAGCAGGTCACCACCGGTTCGATGCCGGTGCCCGGCGGCAGTTGGTCGAGGCCACCGCCGCTGAAGTCCACGGCGAAACGGCGTGCCCAGACGGTCGGGTAATGCTCGCCCGGTGCCCAACCTTCGATGAAGCCGCCCATGCCTGAACGGGTGGCGTCGACATGGGCCAGGTCGGTGCTGACCGGCGGCAGGGCGCTCCAGTAGAGCTTGTAGCCATAGTTCAGCGAGTCACCGGCGGCCACCGGTTTTTTCGGCGTCCAGAACGCGACGATGTTGTCCAGGGTTTCGCCGGTAGTCGGAATCTCCAGCAGGTCGACCGAGCCTTCGCCCCAGGCCGTCGTCGGTTCGACCCACAGGCTCGGACGCTTGCTGTACCAGTCCACGGTGTCCTGGTAGCTGGCAAAGTCGTGATCGGTCTGCACCAGGCCGAAGCCTTTTGGGTCCTTGTCGGCGAACGCATTGAATTGCAGGGTGGCGGGGTTGTTCAACGGACGACAGACCCACTCGCCGTTGCCGCGCCACATGGCCAGACGGTCGGAGTCGTGGATTTGCGGGTGAATGGTGTCGCACATGCGCCGCTCGACGGTGCCGCAACTGAACATGCTGGTCATGGGGGCGATACCCAGTTGCTCGATGGCGGTACGGGCGTTGACGTGTGCGTCGATCTCCATCACCACCCGGGTCGGCTGGCAATCGATGTCGAACCGATAGGCACCGGTAGCACTGGGGGAGTCGAGCAGGGCGTAGACCACGAAGCGGGTGCTGTTCTTGTCCGGGGTTTCGAACCAGAATTTAGTGAAGTCCGGGAATTCCTCGCGCTTCTTGGCGTAGGTGTCGATGGCCAGGCCGCGGGCCGACAGCCCGTACTGGCCACTGGCGTCCACCGCGCGGAAATAGCTGGCGCCCAGGAACGAAACGATGTCGTGCCGATCCAGCTCCGGCGCCTTGAAGACGCGAAAGCCGGCGAAGCCCAGGTCACCCGTCAATTGCGAGGTGTTGACCGTGGTTTTCTCATAGTTGAACAGCTCCGGACGGAAGTGCACCTCACGGGCCATACGTGTCTTCGGATCGACGCTGTACATGCGCACCGGCTGCTTGAAGCCCATGCCGACGTGGAAAAACTGTGCATCCAGTTGCCGCCCGTCCAGATCATTCCATAACGAATGGTTGACGTCGTACTGGATGGCGTTGAACTGCAGCGGCGACATCTGGGCCAGGGTCGGTGGCAGGACTTGCTTGGTGTCGACGTAGCGGCTCTCGGCCAGCCGCTTGGCCTGTTCCTTCAAACCGTTGAAGTCGAAGGGACGGGCTTCGCCGTCGGCGGTCTGTTCGGCGGCCCAGGCGCGTGCGGCCATGAGCCCGGAGGCCGATAGCCCGGTGTAGGCGGCGAAGGCCATGGAGGCCTTGAGCAGATTCCTGCGGTGCATAAATACAACCTTTCTCGAAACAGCCCCGAGCCGATCCTGGCCACAGCGACTGATAAAGGAGTTCGGACATGCCTTTGGCCAAACGCGACGAACGTTAGAACAGATGCCTGAGAGCTGGATCGGTTCACCGAGGCGCAAAATCATAGGGGAAATACAGGCTTGGAGAGATAGGAAAGCGTGGCATGGTTAAATTTTCTTACAGTTATTTCTTTTTTTATGCCGATTCCCTGTTTTTTTGACTAATTACTCTAAAACTCCCTTTTCACGCTTTGAATCCTCCCTATTCTTTAGCGTGACAGACGATCCAACCCGGGTTTCAGACGGCGCTATCAGGTCAACCTCGACGTTAAGAAGGACAACTCATGACAAAAATACAGGGCATCACCGAAATGCTGGGGATCTTTCCAGGCCTGACCCACCCGCGCAGGACACGCCGGCTCAGCCTGGAAGAAATGAGATTGGTCGAGCGTTATCGGGAGTTGTCGGAAAACGACCGCATCGCCATGCGTTACCTGGTGGATGCGATGCGCAGTGTTTCGCGGTTTTGACCAGAGACCCTGCAGCCTTTAAATGGCCTCGCAATTTTCCTACCAACGAGTGGGAATTTTCAAACGAGGCCAAGCACATCGGCCTACCGTCAGCGGCGGTTGCAGGCCTGAGCGTGAAGTATTACTTTTCTATGTGAAGTAATACTTTGAGGAGAATACAGTGCCGACGACTATGACCAGCAAAGGACAAGTCACCATTCCCAAACCCATTCGCGACGCGCTGCACTTGATTCCTGGCTGTGCGGTAGAGTTCAGCATCAATGCACAGGGCGAGGTAGTGCTGCATGCAGGTAAGCCCGGAACAGCCGAGGCAGCTATCGGTGATCGCTTTGAAGCTGTCCGTGGCAGGGCGGATATCAAATGGCGCACAGACGATCTAATGGCCCTGTTGCGTGGTGAAGACTGATGATATTGGTCGATACCAACGTCTTGATCGATGTGCTGGAAGATGATCCGGTTTGGGCTGATTGGTCCATCGAGCAGATGCGTGCCCAATCCAAAATTCACAATTTGGTAATCAATCCAGTTATTTATGCTGAACTGTCCCAGACATTTTCTACCTTCGAAGCGTTGAATGAGGTTGTCGAAGAGATGGGGCTGCTAATGCAGGAGGTACCTCGTCCAGCGTTGTTTTTGGCAGGGAAGGCTTTTGTGCGTTATCGAAAGGTGGGCGGTAGCAAAAATAATGTGTTTGCCGATTTCTTCATCGGTGCCCATGCGGCTGTCAAGCGTCTTCCTTTGCTTACGCGTGATGCGAAGCGTTACCGAAGTTATTTTCCTTCGGTGCAGTTGGTGGTGCCATCGTGAGATGCGCTTCACCACGACCAGTATCGTCCCCTTGGTCGTGGTGTAATCGCAATTAGCATTGGCTCAATGCTTGAACATCACATGCCGCACCACCGTGTAATCCTCCAGCCCATACATGGACATGTCCTTGCCATAGCCGGAACGTTTCTGACCGCCATGGGGCATTTCGCTGACGAGCATGAAGTGAGTGTTCACCCAGGTGCAGCCGTATTGCAGGCGTGCCGACAGGCGATGGGCACGGCCGATGTCGGCGGTCCATACCGATGAGGCCAGGCCGTAGTCCGAATCGTTGGCCCAGGCCAGCACTTGCGCTTCGTCGAGGAACGGAGTGACGGACACCACCGGCCCGAAGACCTCCCGGCGGACAATTTCGTCATCCTGCTGGGCGTCGGCCAGCACCGTCGGTTCGAAGAAGAACCCGTTGCCGTCCACGGCCTTGCCACCGGTGATCAGGCGGATATGCGGCTGGGCGATTGCTCGTTCGACAAAAGCGGCCACGCGGTCGCGGTGCTGGGCGGTGATCAGTGGGCCCATCTCGGTGTCTGGTGCGGTTTGCAGGCCGTATTTGATGCTGCCTACCGCGGCGCCGAGTTTCTCGACGAACCGGTCGTAGATACCTTGCTGGGCATAGATGCGGCAGGCGGCGGTGCAGTCCTGGCCGGCGTTGTAGAAACCGAAGGTGCGGATGCCTTCCACGGCCGCGTCAATGTCGGCGTCGTCGAAGATGATCACCGGGGCTTTACCGCCCAGTTCCATGTGCATGCGCTTGACGCTGTCGGACGTGCTGGAAATGATGTTCGAGCCGGTGGCGATGGAGCCGGTGAGCGACACCATGCGCACTTTCGGGTGAGTGACCAGCGGGTTGCCGACGGTTTGCCCGCGTCCGAAGATCACGTTAAGCACGCCGGCGGGGAAAATCTCCGACGCCAGTTCCGCCAGGCGCAACGCCGTCAATGGGGTCTGCTCCGACGGCTTGAGCACCACGGTATTGCCGGCGGCCAGGGCCGGGGCGATTTTCCAGGCGACCATCATCAGCGGGTAGTTCCACGGCGCGATGGAGGCGATGACCCCCACCGGGTCGCGACGGATCATCGAGGTGTGCCCGGGCAGGTATTCGCCGCCCGCCGAACCGCTCATGCAGCGACTGGCGCCGGCAAAGAAACGGAACACGTCGGCAATCGCCGGTATCTCGTCGTTCAGCGCGGCGCTGAAGGGTTTGCCGCAGTTGTCCGACTCCAGCTTCGCCAGTTCCTCGCCGTGGGCTTCGATGGCATCGGCCAGCTTGAGCAGCAACAAGGAGCGGTCCTTGGGTGGCATTTGCGACCAGGCTTCGAAGGCGTTGTCGGCGGCACGCACGGCGGCATCGACCTGGGCTTCGCTGGCTTCATTGATCTCCACCAGCACCCGGCCCAGCGCCGGGTTGAACACCGCCTGGCCAGGGCCTTCGCCGTTCACCAGATGGCCGTTGATCAGCAGTTTGGTTTGCATGTCCATGTCCTCTTGATTCTTGCTTTTGATCTGGGTGGGAGCGGGCTTGCTCGCGAAGGCGGCGTGTCAGTCGACGCAAATGTTGGATGACACACCGCCTTCGCGAGCAAGCCCGCTCCCACAAGGGATCCGGTTCCACAGTGACATTTACTTCCCGCCACTCCCCGCCACGCTCTCACCCCCACGGGTCAGGTAATACGCGCCCAATATCGGCACCATCGTGACCATCATCACCAGCATCGCCACCACGTTGGTCACTGGCACATCGCGAGGGCGGCTGAGTTGGTTGAGCAGCCACAGCGGCAAGGTGCGTTCGTGGCCGGCGGTGAAGGTGGTGACTATGATCTCGTCGAACGACAGCGCAAACGCCAGCATCCCACCGGCCAGCAGGGCCGACCCCAGGTTAGGCAAGATGATGTAGCGAAAGGTCTGCCAACCGTCGGCGCCCAGGTCCATCGAGGCTTCGATCAGGCTGTGGGAAGTACGGCGCAGGCGGGCGATGACGTTGTTGTAGACGATCACCACGCAGAAGGTTGCATGGCCGACGATGATGGTGAACATCCCCGGTTCGATGCCCAGGGTCTTGAAGGTCGCCAGCAGTGCTATGCCGGTGATGATCCCCGGCAAGGCAATTGGCAGGATCAGCATCAGCGAAATGCCCTGTTTGCCGAAGAAATCGCGGCGGTACAGCGCCGCCGAGGCCAGGGTGCCAAGCACCATGGCGATCAGCGTGGCGATGGCCGCGATCTGCAACGACAGCTTGATCGCCTCCAGCACGTCCGGGCGTGAGAAGGCGACGCTGAACCACTTCAGGGTCAGGCCCTTGGGCGGAAAACTGAACGCCGCATCTTCAGTATTGAAGGCGTAGAGGAAGATGATCAGGATCGGAAAGTGCAGGAACACCAATCCGCCCCACGCCGCGATCCGCAAGCCCCACGAGGCTCGGTCTTGAGAGTCAGAGTGCATCGAATGCCCCCAGTCGCTTGACGACGGATAGATAGATCGCGATCAGCACGATGGGTACCAGGGTGAACGCCGCGGCCATGGGCATGTTGCCGATGGCGCCTTGCTGGGCGTAGACCATGCTGCCGACGAAGTAGCCCGGTGGGCCTACCAGTTGCGGCACGATGAAGTCCCCCAGGGTCAGCGAGAAAGTGAAGATCGAGCCGGCGGCAATGCCGGGGATCGACAGTGGCAGGATCACTTGCATGAACGTCTGGCGCGGCCTGGCGCCCAAGTCCGCCGAGGCTTGCAGCAGCGACGGCGGCAGACGCTCCAGGGACGCCTGGATCGGCAGGATCATGAACGGCAGCCAGATGTAGACGAACACCAGGAAACGCCCCAGGTGTGAGGTGGACAAGGTGCTGCCGCCCACGCCCGGGATCCCCAGCACGAACTGCAGCACCGGCCCCAGGCCCAGGTGCTGGACGAACCACTGCGCCACGCCGCCCTTGGCCAGCAGCAGCGTCCAGGCATAGGCCTTGACGATATAGCTGGCCCACATTGGCAGCATGACTGCGATGTAGAAAAACGCCTTGGTCTTGCCGCGGGTGTAGCGCGCCATGTAGTAGGCGATCGGGAACGCGACGATGGCGCTGGCGATGGACACCGCAATGGCCATGCTCAGGGTGCGCAAAATGATGTCGAAGTTCGACGGCTGGAACAGCGCCGTGAAGTTCGCCAGGGTCAGGTCCGGCGTCACCGCCATGGTGAAGTCATCGAAGGTGTAGAAACCCTGCCACAGCAAGGTCAGCAGCGAGCCAAGGTAGATCGCGCCGAACCACAGCAGCGGCGGCACCAGCAATAGCGACAGGTACAGGTTGGGCCGTCGGTACAGCAGGTTGGAAAAACGCCGCAGCGGCGAACCGGGTGCAGGCGTTGGAGCGATGGCCAGCGTGTTCATCTCACACCTCGCCACTGACGGCGTCGTGCAGCGTGACCATCGCCTCACGGGCCCAGCGAACGCTCAGCTGTTGGCCGGCCTGGTGCGGGGCTGCGTTGTCCTGCCACTGTGTGTTGGCCTGGCTGAGGTTCAGGGTCTGGCCGTTGGCAAGTTTCAGCTCATAGCGTGTGGCGCTGCCCTGGTACTGGATGTCGTGCAGCAGGCCGTGGACTTCGACCTCACCATTGGCCAACGGGCCCTCGGCGAAACGCACGTGTTCCGGACGGATCGAGAACGGCTGTGGATAACCGCTCAGTTCCCGTGCCAATTCGCCACGAATCACGTTGGAGGTGCCGACGAATTCGGCGACGAAGGTGGTCGCCGGTTTCATGTACAGGTTGCGTGGCGTATCGACTTGTTCGATGCGGCCCTTGTTGAACACCGCCACGCGGTCGGACATCGACAGCGCTTCGGTCTGGTCGTGGGTGACGAAAATGAAAGTGATGCCCAACTGGCGCTGCAGTTTCTTCAACTCGCCCTGCATCTGTTCACGCAGCTTCAGGTCCAGGGCGCCCAAGGGCTCATCGAGCAACAGTACCCGCGGCCGATTGACCAGCGCACGGGCCAGGGCCACCCGTTGACGCTGGCCGCCGGAGAGCTGCACCGGCTTGCGTTCGCCGTAGCCGCCCAGGGCGACCATCTCCAGGGCCTCGTCGGCGCGCTGGATGCGCTCGGCCTTGGCGACGCCTTTGACCTTTAAGCCGTAGGCGACGTTGTCGCGCACGTTCATGTGGGGGAAGAGGGCGTAATCCTGGAACACCGTGTTGACGTCCCGCTGATACGGCGCAAGCCCCGTGGCTTCCTCTCCGTGGATGCGGATCGAGCCGGCACTGGGTTGTTCAAACCCGGCGATCAGCCGCAGGCAGGTGGTCTTGCCCGAGCCGGACGGGCCCAGCATGGAAAAGAACTCGCCGTCCTGGATGTCGATGGAGACCCGGTCTACGGCCTTTACATCGCCGAACTGCCGGGATACCTGGGTGAACTGGACTGCAAGCGTCATGGTGCGGGGCTCCAGAAAGCGGGGCGGGTATGAAATCTCAACGATTGGCAGGCGATCCCGTGGCGAGGGAGCTTGCTCCCGCTGGGTGGCGCAGCCGCCCCAAAACCAGGCGATGCGGTGTGTCAGCTAATACCGCGTCGGTCCGTTTTGGGCGTGCTTCGCACACCAGCGGGAGCAAGCTCCCTCGCCACAAGGGCCGCTCCCATTTATGTGCTGGGGTTTAACGCCCACCCATGATCGCAATGTAATCCTGGGTCCAGCGGCTGTACGGCACGAACTTGCCGCCCTCGGCCTGTGGGGTTTTCCAGAAGGCGATCTTGTCGAATTGATCGAAGCCGTTGGTCTTGCAGCCTTCGGCGCCCAGCAGCTCGCTGCCCTTGCACGCCGCCGGCACCGCTGGCAACGAACCGAACCACGCGGCCACGTCACCCTGGACTTTCGGTTGCAGCGACCAGTCCATCCACTTGTACGCGCAGTTGGGGTGCTTGGCCTCGGCGTGGAGCATCGTTGTGTCGGCCCAGCCGGTGGCGCCTTCTTTCGGAATGGTCGAGGCGATCGGTTGCTTCTCGTTCATCAGGCCGTTGACCTGATAGGGCCAGGCGCCGGACGCCACCACGCCTTCGTTCTTGAAATCGCTCATCTGCACCGTGGTGTCGTGCCAGTAGCGGTGGATCAACGGCTGCTGGGCCCGAAGCAGTTCCAGCACGGCCTTGTACTGGGCTTCGTCGAGTTGGTACGGGTCCTTGATGCCTAGTTCAGGCTTGGCGGTCTTGAGGTACAGCGCCGCGTCGGCGATGTAGATCGGACCATCGTAGGCTTGCACGCGCCCTTTGTTCGGCTTGCCGTCGGGCAATTCCTGGGCATTGAACAGCACGCTCCAACTGGTGGGCGCTTGCTTGAACACCTCGGTGTTGTACATCAGCACGTTCGGGCCCCATTGGTACGGGGTGCCGTAGGTCTGCTGGTTGACCACGTACCACGGCGCATCTTTCAGGCGCGGGTCGAGGTTTTTCCAGTTGGCGATCAGCGCGGTATTGATCGGCTGCACGCGCTTGCCGGCAATCAGCCGCAACGAGGCGTCGCCCGAGGCGGTGACCAGGTCGTAGCCGCCCTTGGTCATCAGGCTGACCATTTCATCGGACGTGGCGGCGGTTTTCACATTGACCTTGCAGCCGGTTTCCTTCTCGAACCCCGTGACCCAGTCGTAGGCCTTGTCGCTTTCTCCGCGTTCGATGTAACCCGGCCAGGCGACGATATCCAGTTGGCCCTCGCCGGCACCGACGGCCTTGAGCGGCTCGGCGGCCTGGAGGCTGACGCTGGTCAGCAGCGCTGTGGTGAGTGCACTGAGCAATGCGGTCTTGTGCGCGTACATGGAAATCCCTCTTGCTTTAATTATGGTCGGGGCAGTGTTCGAACAGGATGAAACGCCATGGTTGGCCTGTTATTAGAGTAGTGCTGTTATCTAGAGATGCTGGCCGTGACGGGCCATGATATGGCGCACCACGCTGTAGTCCTGGAGCGAATCGCTGGACAGGTCCTTACCGTAGCCGGAACGTTTCAGGCCGCCGTGGGGCATTTCGCTGACCAGCATGAAATGGCTGTTGATCCAGGTGCAGCCGTATTGCAACCGCGCCGCCACCTGCATGGCCTTGTCCAGGTTCTGGGTCCATACCGAGGACGCCAGGCCGTATTCCGAATCATTGGCCCATTCCACCGCCTGGCTGAGTTCGTCGAAGCGGGTCACGGTCACGACCGGGCCGAACACCTCGCGCTGGACGATTTCATCGCTTTGCTTGCAGCCGGCCAGCAGGGTGGGTTGGTAATAGAAGCCAGCACCGGAATGCACCGCCGCCCCGGTGATGCGCTCGATGTGCGGCTGGCCGAGGGCGCGCTCGACAAAACTGGCCACGCGGTCGCGCTGGCGGGTGCTGATCAGCGGGCCGATCTCATTGTCGGCGTCGCGCTTGCCGGCAAAGCGCAGGCTGCTGACCGCCGCGCCGAGCTCGGCCACCAGCCGGTCGTGAATTCCGCCCTGGGCGTAGATCCGGCACGCCGCGGTGCAATCCTGCCCGGCGTTGTAATAGCCGTAGGTGCGCACGCCTTCGACCACGGCTTGGATATCGGCGTCGTCGCACACGATCACTGGCGCCTTGCCGCCCAGTTCCAGGTGTGTGCGCTTGAGGGTTTTTGCGGCTGCCTGGAGGATTTTCTGCCCGGTGACGATATCGCCCGTCAGCGAAACCATGCGCACTTTAGGATGGCTGACCAGATGGCTGCCCACCCCTTCGCCACCGCCGCAGAGGATATTGATCACGCCCCGTGGCAGGAGCCGGGCCAGCATCGGCGCCAAGGCCAGGATCGACAACGGCGTGTGCTCCGAGGGCTTGAATACCAATGTGTTGCCCGCGGCCAGGGCCGGGGCGATTTTCCAGGCGGCCATCATGATCGGGTAGTTCCACGGCGCGATGGACGCCACGACGCCGATCGGGTCGCGGCGCACCATGCTGGTATAGCCGGGCAGGTATTCGCCACTGAGCTGGCCGGTCTGGCAGCGCACGGCACCGGCGAAGAAACGAAAGACATCCACCGTGGCGCTCAGGTCATCCTGGCGCGCCAGGTGCAGCGGCTTGCCGCAGTTCAGGGCTTCGAGGCGGGCCAGCTCATCGGCGTTCTGTTCGATGGCGCTGGCGATGTCCAGCAGCAGGTTCGAGCGTTGCTGTGGCGTGGTGCGCGACCAGCCGTCGAAGGCGCGGTGGGCGGCGAGGATCGCGGCTTCCACCTGCTCGGTACTGGCCTCGGCGATGTGAGCCACGACTTCGCCGGTGGCCGGGTTGAGGATCGGCTCGACAACGCCTTCACCGGGAACGAGTTCCCCGTCGATCAGCAACGCGGTGCACAACGGGGTTTGCGTGCCAGCCATGTTCGCCTTCTCTTTTTTAGAGGTGACTACTGCTATCAGTTACAACATAAAACCTGTGGGAGCGAGCCTGCTCGCGATAGCGGTCTATCTGTATCACCGCTTCGCGAGCAGGCTCGCTCCCACAATGGATTGCGGCGATGCAGCAAGACTAGTGCTCAGCCACAATGCCGACAAATTCGAAATACTCAAGGCTGCATTCGATTAAATAGATGGCTTGCGTCCGCCATGAGGCTGTTCCCGGGCCACCGCCAGGAACGGGTCGACCGACGCCGGTCGCGCCGTGCCCCGGCGCCAGGCCAGGCCGACGTCGAGGGTCTGGTTGAGGTCGGCAATCGGTCGCGCTTCGATGATGTCGCCTTCCAGCGACCAGGGGCGGTAGGTCATGTCCGGCTGGATCGACACGCCCAACCCCGCCGCTACCAGGCTGCGCACTGCTTCGGTCGAGGCGGTGCGCAGGGTGACCCTGGGTTGCAGGCCGGCGCCGCGCCAAAGGCGCTGGGCGTTGCGGTCCATTTCGTCGACGTTCAGTTGGATCAGCGGCTCGCGGGCCACATCGGCCAGGTGGATGCTGTCGTGCTCCAGCAAGGGATGCTGCGCCGGTAGCCACAAACGGTGCGGCGAATGCGTCAGGACTTCGGTCTGCAGGGCGTGGCGGTCCTCCAGGTTGGACAGGATCAGCACCCCGACGTCGATTTCGCCGCTGACCAGCAAATGTTCGATGTACGGCCGCTCGTCCTCCATCACGCGGATCTCCACGTTGGGGTAGGCGCGCTGGAAGCGGGTCAGCAGGTCCGCCAGGTAATAACCGGCGACCAGGCTGGTGACGCCAATGGTGACTTGGCCAGCCACCTGGTCGGTGCTTTGTTGCAGGCTGCGCTTGGCGTTGTCGACCGTGGCCAGGATCAGGTGGGCCTGGCGCAGGAATTGATGGCCCTGGTGGGTCAGGGTCATGCCCTTGGCGTGGCGGTTGAACAGGCTGACGCCGATGTCTTGCTCCAGTTGCTGGATGGCCAGGGTCAAGGTGGATTGGGAAATGAACGCCGTTTGCGCCGCGGCGGAGATGGAGCCGGTTTCGGCCACCGCGATGAAATGGCGGATCTGACGCAGAGTCATCATGGACGCGTACCGGTGGGCGGATTTATCGATGTGCTGGAGTGTATATCGTTTTTTTAGAAGGAAAGGAACGTGCACCGCTGGGGGCGTCAGGCAACATCTGGAAGCAATCTCGCCAACGGCGTCGGGCACTTTCGATCTAGGCTGGGGGCCTTACGTTGACCCGAAAATGTGGAGGCAACAAATGAACACCCGTGGATTGCTCGATCAGCTTCTCAAGTCCGGCCAGGAAATGTTGCAGAACAAGGCTGGCGGTTCACAGGGCAAGTCGTCCGGTGGCCTGGGCGGTTTGCTCGGCGGCTCCGGCAACCTGGGCGGGATGCTTTCCGGCGCGGGTGGCGGGGCACTGGCCGCCGGGGCCATGGGCCTGTTGCTGGGCAACAAGAAAGCCCGCAACTTCGGCGGCAAGGCCCTGGCCTATGGCGGCCTGGCGGCCTTGGGCGTGATCGCCTACAAGGCCTATGGCAACTGGCAGGCCCAGCAGGGCAACGCGCCGAAAACCGAACCGCAGACCCTCGACCGCGTGCCCCCGGCGCAGGTCGAGCAGCACAGCCAGGCGATCCTCAAGGCGCTGGTGGCGGCGGCCAAGGCCGACGGCCATGTGGACGAGCGCGAGCGGCAATTGATCGAAGGCGAGTTCACCAAGCTCGACAACGACCAGGAGCTGCAACACTGGCTGCATGCTGAACTCAACAAGCCCTTGGACCCCACCGACGTCGCCCGTGCCGCCAGCACCCCGGAAATGGCCGCGGAAATGTACATCGCCAGCGTGATGCTGGTAGATGAGGAAAACTTCATGGAGAAGTCCTACCTCGATGAACTGGCGCGCCAACTCAAGCTGGAGCCGGGGTTGAAGGTGGAACTGGAAAAACAGGTGCGCCAGGCGACTGTATAAAGCAGCATCAACGCTATTCCTTGTGGGAGCGAGCCTGCTCGCGATGGCGCCCGGTCAGTCGCAGCATGGTTGACTGACACTCCGCTTTCGCGAGCAAGCCCGCTCCCACAGGGGCGGGTTCCATTTCTTCAAGTACCGGTGAGCCTCGGCTCAATCAGAATCCTCCCACGCCGCCATACAGACGCCGCGCCGCCCTCGGCTATACTCCCCAGCATTTTCAAGTGCCCGAGGTTTTACTGTGAAGAATTGGACATTGCGCCAACGCATCCTGGCGAGTTTTGCGGTGATCATCGCCATTATGCTGCTGATGGTGGTTGTCTCGTATTCACGGTTGTTGAAGATCCAGGACAGTGGAGAAAAGGTCCGGTCCGATGCGGTTCCGGGGGTGTATTTCAGCTCGATGATCCGCGGTGGCTGGGTCGACAGCTACGTCCTGACCCAGCAAATCCTCGGCCTTTCCGGGAATCGGGAAATCACCGCCGAGGACAAGGCCCGCTACCAGGGTTTCGAGCAGCACTTGCGCGAAGAAATACAGAACTATCAAAAACTGATCCAGGACCCGGCCGACCAAGTCTCTTTCGACGAGTTCGAGGTCAACCACCAGGACTTCAACAAGGCCCTGGCGAAGGTCCTGGACCTGTATCAGCGCAAGGATTACGACGGGGCGCGACTGGCGCTGAACACCGAGCTGACGACGGCGTGGCTCGACGGTCGCGGACACTTGAACCAGATCATCGAGCGCAATCGCGAGCTGGCACAAAGCGCCACCCTGACCATTGGCGATGCGGTGACGGCGGCCAAGGTCGCCATGGGCCTGTCGTTCCTGGTCGCGCTGATCGTCGCGGTACTCTGTGGCCTGCTGCTGATGCGGGCGATCATGGGGCCGATGAACCGCATCGTCGAGATCCTCGAGATCATGCGCAGCGGTGACCTGAGCGGACGCCTGAACCTGGCGCGCAAGGACGAATTCGGTGCCGTGGAAACCGGCTTCAACGACATGATGGCCGAACTGACCTCGCTGGTATCCCAGGCCCAGCGCTCATCCGTGCAGGTCACCACCTCGGTCACCGAAATTGCCGCCACCTCGCGCCAGCAGCAGGCCACGGCCACGGAAACCGCCGCCACCACCACCGAGATCGGCGCGACGTCCCGGGAAATCGCCGCCACCTCCCGGGACCTGGTGCGCACCATGACCGAAGTTTCCACCGCCGCCGACCAGGCCTCGGTGGCCGCCGGCTCTGGCCAGCAAGGCTTGGCGCGCATGGAGGAAACCATGCATTCGGTGATGGGCGCCGCCGACCTGGTGAACGCCAAGCTGGCGATCCTCAACGAGAAGGCCGGCAACATCAACCAGGTGGTGGTGACCATCGTCAAAGTGGCCGACCAGACCAACCTGTTATCCCTCAACGCCGCCATCGAGGCCGAGAAGGCCGGTGAGTACGGGCGCGGTTTCGCCGTGGTGGCCACGGAAGTACGGCGCTTGGCCGACCAGACCGCCGTAGCGACCTATGACATCGAACAGATGGTGCGCGAGATCCAATCCGCGGTATCGGCCGGTGTGATGGGCATGGACAAGTTTTCCGAGGAAGTGCGCCGTGGCATGGCCGAAGTGCAGCAGATCGGCGAGCAACTGTCGCAGATCATCCATCAGGTCCAGGCTTTGGCGCCGCGGGTGTTGATGGTCAACGAAGGCATGCAGGCCCAGGCCACTGGCGCCGAACAGATCAACCACGCCCTGGTGCAACTTGGCGATGCCAGCAGCCAGACCGTGGAGTCCCTGCGCCAGGCCAGCTCCGCCATCGACGAGCTGAGCCAGGTCGCCGTGGGGCTGCGCAGCGGCGTCTCGCGTTTCAAAGTCTGATGGGCGAGCTCGAGACCCGGCGTGGCGTCGCAGCGACGGCCCGCCAGACGTTGTTCCTGGTGTTCTGCATCGGCAACGAACGTTACGCCCTGCAGGCCACCGATGTAGTGGAAGTGCTGCCGCGCCTGCCCCTCAAGCCGATCGCCCGGGCGCCGTCCTGGGTGGCGGGGGTGTTTGCCTGGCGCGGCACCGTGGTGCCGGTGATCGACCTGTGCGCCCTGACGTTCGGCCGGAGCGCCGAACCCCGGACCAGCACGCGTCTGGTGCTGGTGCGTTATCAAGGCGATACACAACAAACCGGGCAAGTCCTGGGATTGATCCTGGAACAGGCGACCGACACCCTGCGCTGTGATCCGGTCGATTTCAAACCCTATGGCCTGGACAATCGGCAGGCGCCGTACCTTGGACCGGTCCGCGAAGATGCCCTTGGGTTGCTGCAATGGGTGCGGGTCAATGACCTGCTCGACGAATCCGTTCGAGCGCTGCTGTTTCCTGCTACGCCGCTGAGCCTCGACGACCTCGAGGCAGCGCCATGAACAACGACCAACGGTTTTTCGATTTTCTCAAGGAGCGCATCGGCCTCGATGTGACCTCCGTCGGCACCGCGATCATTGAGCGCGCCGTGCGCCAACGGATCAGTGCCGTGCCTGGGCGAACCGCCGATGAGTATTGGCAGGCCCTGCAGCATTCGGCCCCGGAACAGCAGGCGTTGATCGAAGCGGTGATCGTCCCGGAGACCTGGTTCTTCCGCTACCCCGAGTCCTTTGCGACCCTCGCCAGGCTGGCCGTCAAGCGCCTGGCGGAGATCAAGCACCTGCGTGCGCTGCGCATCCTCAGTTTGCCGTGCTCCACCGGCGAAGAACCGTATTCCATCGCCATGGCCTTGCTCGACGCCGGCTTGGGCGCCCATCAGTTCAAGGTGGACGGCATGGACGTCAGCCCGCTGTCGGTGGCGCGGGCCAAGGACGCGCGTTACGGCAGGAATTCCTTTCGGGGCGCCGACCTGGGTTTTCGCGAGCGGCACTTCGACGCCGAAGACGAAGGCTACCGCCTCAGCGAGCGGGTGCGCGAACAGGTGCGTTTGCAAGTGGGCAACCTGCTGGATCCGGCCTTGCTGGCGAACGAGGCCCCCTACGACTTTGTGTTCTGTCGCAACCTGCTGATCTATTTCGACCAGCCGACCCAGCAGCAGGTGTTCGAGGTGCTCAAGCGCTTGACCCATCAGGACGGCGTGCTGTTTATCGGCCCCGCCGAAGGCAGCCTGCTGGGGCGATTGGGCATGCGCTCGATCGGAATTGCCCAATCGTTCGCTTTCAGCCGTCAGGGGGCGCCGGAGCCACAACCGTTGCCGGTCTTGATACCTCCGCCGCTACCGATTCGTCAGCCAGCGCCTCGTGTCATCCCGCCGGTGGTTCGGCCGCGGCCGTTTGCCGCGAGCGTGACACCGATTGCCCCACCCAAGAGCAGCGACGCCGCGAGCTTGCTGGCCAATATCGCGGCCCTGGCCAACGGCGGCAAAAGCGCCGAAGCCCGCGCGGCATGTGAAGAATACCTGCGCAGCCACGCGCCGAACGCCCAGGTGTTCTATTGGTTGGGCCTGCTCAGCGACATGGCCGGTAGCGCGCTGCAAGCCCAGGGTTTTTATCGCAAGGCGCTTTATCTTGAACCGCAACACGCCGAGGCCCTGGTGCATCTGGCGGCGCTGCTGGCTTCCCAGGGAGACGCGGCCGGAGCCCGTCGGTTGCAGGAACGCGCCGCCCGCAGCGGGCGCACGGCAGACAGTGAGCACAAACGATGAGCGGTTCGGCTTCCTACACCATCACCCATGACGATGCCCAGGCCATCGACGATTGCTGGAACCGCATCGGCGTGCATGGCGATAAATCCTGCCCGCTGTTGGTCGAGCATATTCATTGCCGCAATTGCTCGGTGTATTCGGCGGCCGCGACTCGGCTGCTCGACCGTTATGCCTTGCCGCAGGATCAGCGGGATTTGTCCCTGGCCCCGGTGGACAACGATGTGGTCACGCGCTCGTTGCTGATGTTCCGCCTCGGCGAGGAATGGCTGGGCCTGACCACGCGCAGCCTGGTGGAAGTGGCGCCGTTGCAGCCGATTCACTCGTTGCCCCACCAACGCTCACGGGCCCTGCTGGGCGTGGCGAATGTGCGCGGGGCGCTGGTGGCCTGCCTGTCGCTGGTGGAGCTGCTGGACCTGGAGCCCGGCGCGGCGGCGGTGGCCGGTACACGGGTCATGCCGCGCATGTTGATCGTCGCGGCCAAGGGCGGGCCGGTGGTGGTGCCGGTGGATGAGGTGGACGGCATCCACGCCATCGATGAACGTATTTTGGCGAACGCTTCGCCGTCGGCGGGCAAGTACACCCGTGGCGTGCTGCCGTATAAGGGGCGCAGCTTGCGTTGGTTGGATGAAGAACAGCTGCTGACCGCCGTGGCCCGGAGCCTGTCATGACCCCCGACCAAATGCGCGACGCCTCGCTGCTGGAACTGTTCAGCCTGGAAGCCGAAGCCCAGGTCCAGGTGCTGAGCACCGGCCTGCTGGCCCTGGAGCGCGATCCGACCCAGGCCGAGTACCTTGAGTCATGCATGCGCGCGGCGCACTCCCTCAAGGGCGCGGCGCGCATTGTCGGGGTGGATGCCGGGGTTAGCGTGGCCCACGTGATGGAAGATTGCCTGGTCAGCGCCCAGGAGCGGCGCCTGGTGCTGGGCGCCGAGCACATCGACGCCTTGCTGCAAGGCACTGACTTACTGACGCGCATCGCCACCCCCGGCAACAGCGTTGGCGCGCCGGACATCGACGCCTATGTGGCGTTGATGGGACGCCTGCTCGATCCCAACGCTGCACAACAACCAGCGCAGGTACCGACAAAAATCGAGACGCCTGTCGAACCCGTCAGCGTCGAGCCGTCCGTGCCGGAACCGCTCGCCGCAACGGAGCCGGCCCCCAAGCGCAAACGGGTCACCGAAGGCGGCGAGCGGGTCTTGCGGGTCACGGCCGAACGCCTCAACAGCTTGCTCGACCTGTCGAGCAAGTCCCTGGTGGAGACCCAGCGCCTCAAGCCTTGGCTGGCGGCGATGCAACGGCTCAAGCGCCAGCAAGGCACCGGCTTGCGCGCCCTTGAAGAGCTGAACCTGCACCTCAAGGACCACGCCCTGAGCCTGCAAGCCCAGGAAGCCCTGGGCGATGCTCGCCGCTTGCTCGCCGAAACCCAGCAGTTGCTGGCGCAGAAAACCGCCGAGCTGGATGAGTTCGCCTGGCAGGCCAGCCAGCGGGCGCAGGTGCTGTACGACACAGCGCTGGCCTGTCGCATGCGGCCGTTCGCCGATGTCCTGTCGGGCCAGGCACGCATGGTCCGTGACCTGGGCCGCAGCCTGGGCAAACACGTGCGCCTGGAAATCGAAGGCGAGAAAACCCAGGTCGACCGCGACGTGCTGGAACAGCTTGAAGCGCCATTGACCCATTTGCTGCGCAACGCCGTGGATCACGGCATCGAAACCCCGGAACAACGGGTACTGGCCGGCAAGCCCGCCGAAGGCCTGATCCGCCTGCGTGCTTCTCATCAGGCCGGCCTGCTGGTCTTGGAGCTGGCGGACGATGGCGCCGGGGTGGACCTGGAGCGGGTGCGCCGCAGCATCGTCGAGCGCGGCCTTTCTCCTGAGCCAACCGCCGCCAGCCTGAGCGAGGAGGAACTGCTGACCTTCCTGTTCCTGCCCGGTTTCAGCCTGCGCGACACAGTCACCGAAGTGTCCGGGCGTGGCGTTGGCCTGGACGCCGTCCAGCACATGGTCCGGCAGTTGCGCGGGGCGGTGGTGCTGGAGCAGACGGCGGGCGAGGGCAGTCGTTTCCATCTCGAGGTGCCGCTGACGCTGTCGGTGGTGCGCAGCCTGGTGGTTGAGGTCGGCGGTGAAGCGTACGCCTTCCCCCTGGCCCACATCGAACGCATGTGCGACCTGGCGCCGGAAGACATCGTCCAGGTCGAAGGGCGCCAGCATTTCTGGCACGAAGGCCGGCATATCGGCTTGGTCGCCGCCAGCCAGTTGCTCAATCGCCCATCGACGCAGAACGGCAGCCAGACCCTCAAGGTCGTGGTGATCCGCGAGCGCGAGACGATCTACGGCGTGGCGGTGGAGCGGTTCATCGGCGAGCGCACCCTGGTGGTCCTGCCCCTGGACGAGCGCCTGGGCAAGGTCCAGGACATTTCCGCCGGGGCCTTGCTCGACGATGGCTCGGTGGTGTTGATTGTCGATGTCGAAGACTTGTTGCGGTCGGTGGACAAGCTGCTCGATACCGGGCGCCTGGAGCGCATCGCCCGGCAAAACCAGGCCCAGGCACCCCGCAAGCGGATCCTGGTGGTGGACGATTCCCTGACCGTGCGTGAGCTGCAACGCAAGTTATTGCGGGGTCGCGGCTATGACGTAGCAGTGGCGGTGGATGGCATGGATGGCTGGAATGCATTGCGCTCGGAGGATTTCGATTTGTTGATCACGGACATCGACATGCCACGCATGGACGGCATCGAACTGGTGTCGCTGTTGCGGCGCGACAACCGCTTGCAATCGCTGCCAGTGATGGTGGTGTCCTACAAGGACCGCGAAGAAGATCGTCGCCGTGGCCTCGACGCCGGCGCCGACTATTATCTGGCCAAGGCGAGTTTCCACGACGACGCCTTGCTCGACGCCGTGGTCGAATTGATCGGAGGGGCACGCGCTTGAAGATCGCCATCGTCAATGACATGCCCCTGGCGGTCGAGGCCCTGCGCCGCGCCCTGGCGTTCGAGCCGACGCACCAACTGGTCTGGGTCGCCGCCAACGGTGCCGAGGCGGTGCAGCGTTGCGCCGAATACACCCCGGACCTGATCCTGATGGACCTGTTCATGCCGATCATGGATGGCGTGGAGGCTACCCGGCGGATCATGGCCGACAGCCCATGCGCTATCGTGATTGTGACGGGAGACAGCCAGCAGAATGTCCACCGGGTGTTCGAGGCCATGGGCCATGGCGCGCTGGATGTGGTCGATACCCCGGCCCTGGGCGTCGGTAACCCGGCGGACGCGGCGGCGCCGCTGCTGCGCAAGATCACCAACATCGGTTGGCTGATCGGTGAGCGCAACAAGCGTGAGCGCCCCGCCCCGACGGCCCAGCGTGCGGCGGTGTCGCGCAAGAGCCTGGTGGCCATCGGGTCGTCGGCCGGCGGGCCCGCGGCGCTGGAGGTGTTGCTCAAGGCCCTGCCGCGAGACTTTGCCCCGGCGATCGTGCTGATCCAGCATGTGGACGAGGTGTTCGCCGCGGGCATGGCCGAATGGCTGGGCAGTGTGTCGGGCCACACGGTGCGCCTGGCCCGGCAAGGTGAGACGCCGCAAAGCGGCACGGTGTTGCTGGCCGGGACCAACCATCACCTGCGTTTGTTGAAGGACGGCACCCTGGCCTATACCGCCGAGCCGGTGAACGAGATCTACCGGCCCTCCATCGACGTGTTTTTTGAAAGTGTCGCCCAGTACTGGAGCGGCGACGCGGTGGGCGTATTGCTCACCGGCATGGGCCGCGACGGTGCGCAAGGGCTTAGACTCATGCGCCAGCAGGGCTATGTGACCATCGCCCAGGACCAGCGCAGCAGCGCGGTGTACGGCATGCCCAAAGCGGCGGCCGCCATCGACGCCGCCGTCCATATTCTTGCCCTGGACGCCATTGCGCCACGGCTGTTGGAGATTGTGACCCCATGAAGAACCCCGCGAGCCTTGCCCCAGGCCGTACCCAGGTAAGCCATCATGACTGATTTGCAGCTCGACGAATTCAAGCGCGATGAGAACGCCGCCATGGTCCTGCTCGTCGACGACCAGGCGATGATCGGCGAGGCGGTGCGGCGCGGGCTGTCGGAGGAAGACAATATCGACTTCCACTTCTGCTCCGATCCCCACCAGGCCATCGCCCACGCGGTGCGCATCAAGCCGACGGTGATTCTCCAGGACCTGGTGATGCCGGGCCTCGACGGCCTGAGCCTGGTGCGCGAGTACCGTAACCATCCGTCCACCCGCGATATCCCGATCATTGTCCTGTCCACCAAGGAGGACCCGCTGATCAAGAGCGCGGCGTTCGCCGCCGGGGCCAACGACTACCTGGTCAAATTGCCGGACAACATCGAGCTGGTGGCGCGCATCCGCTATCACTCGCGTTCCTACATGATGCTATTGCAGCGCGACGCGGCCTATCGCGCATTGCGGGTCAGCCAGCAGCAATTGCTCGACACCAACCTGGTGCTGCAACGCTTGATGAACTCCGATGGCCTGACCGGGCTGTCCAACCGCCGGCACTTCGATGAGTACCTGGAACTGGAATGGCGCAGGGCGATGCGCGACCAGAGCCAACTGTCACTGCTGATGATCGACGTGGACTACTTCAAGTCCTACAACGACAACTTCGGCCACTTGGAAGGCGACGAAGCCCTGCGCAAGGTCGCCACGGCCATCCGCGAGGCGTGCAGTCGGCCGTCCGACCTGCCGGCCCGCTACGGCGGCGAGGAGTTCGCCCTGGTGCTGCCCGGCACCTCGCCAGGCGGCGCCCGGCTGATGGCCGAGAAACTGCGCCAGAGCGTCGTCGCCCTGAAAATCCCCCACGCCACGCCCGACGGCGGCGAAAACCTGACCATCAGCATCGGCGTCTCGACCTTCACTCCCCAGCAGGGTGGCGACAGCCGTCAGCTGATCTCGGCGGCGGACAAGGGGTTGTACCTGGCCAAGCACAATGGGCGTAATCGGGTTGGGGTCGAATAACCATCTGAATGTCGGCAGGGATGCCTTTGTGGCGAGGGAGCTTGCTCCCGCTGGGGCGCGCAGCGGCCCTGAAACCAGTTGGCTCGGTGTGCCAGGTCGATTGAGGGGGCCGTTTTGGGGCTGCTGCGCAACCCAGCGGGAGCAAGCTCCCTCGCCACAGGGGCCGGACGCTGAACCTCATTGCCCCTAAAGCCGCCAGGCGGGCTGCCGCTGGCGCTTGATTACGTTATACTCGCCGGCTTTCAAAAGTTCGCCAACGAGTGCTGCCCGCCATGGAAATCAACCCGATCCTTAACACCATCAAGGACCTGTCCGAGCGCTCCGAAACTATTCGGGGGTATCTTTGACTACGATCAAAAGCATGAGCGCCTGACCGAAGTCAATCGCGAGCTTGAAGATCCGAATGTCTGGAACAACCCTTCGTACGCCCAGGAGCTGGGCCGCGAGCGTTCTGCGCTGGCGCAGATCGTCGAGACCCTGGACGAGCTGTCCAGCGGCCTGGCCGATTGCCGCGACCTGCTGGACATGGCTGTCGAAGAGAACGACGAAGGCGCGGTCGGCGATGTTGTCGCCGAGCTGACCCGCCTCGACGAGAACCTTGCCAAGCTGGAATTCCGTCGCATGTTCAGCGGCGAGATGGACATGAACAACGCCTACCTGGACATCCAGGCCGGTTCCGGCGGCACCGAAGCCCAGGACTGGGCCAACATCCTGCTGCGCATGTACCTGCGCTGGGCCGACAAACGCGGTTTCGACGCCACCATCATGGAGCTGTCGGCCGGTGAAGTCGCCGGGATCAAGGGCGCCACCGTGCACATCAAGGGCGAATACGCCTTTGGCTGGCTGCGGACCGAGATCGGCGTGCACCGCCTGGTGCGCAAGAGCCCGTTCGACTCCGGCAACCGTCGCCACACCTCGTTCTCGGCCGTGTTCGTTTCGCCGGAAATCGATGACAACATCGAAATCGAGATCAACCCGGCGGACCTGCGCATCGACACCTACCGTTCCTCCGGGGCCGGTGGCCAGCACGTCAACACCACCGACTCGGCCGTACGGATCACCCACGTACCGACCAACACCGTGGTCAGTTGCCAGAACGAACGTTCCCAGCACGCCAACAAAGACACCGCGATGAAGATGCTGCGGGCCCGCCTGTACGAGCAGGAAGTGCAGAAGCGCAACGCGGCGTCCCAGGCCCTGGAAGACACCAAGTCGGACATCGGCTGGGGTCACCAGATCCGTTCGTACGTGCTCGACGCCTCGCGGATCAAGGACCTGCGGACCAGCATCGAACGCAGTGATTGCGACAAGGTGCTCGACGGCGATATCGATGAATACCTGATCGCCAGCCTCAAACAAGGGCTGTAACGCGACACCCATGCGGCGGACGGGCCACGCTTGCACAGAAAGCGCGGCTCGCCCGCAAACTCCGGCCCGGGCCGGGGGCAACGAACCTGTGATGGAATCCTTAAAGACATGAGCGACCTAGAACTCGACCCGCAAGCCCTGCAACAGGAAGAAAACTCCCTGATCGCCCTGCGCAAGGAAAAGCTTGCTGCCGAGCGCGCCAAGGGCCAGGCCTTCCCCAACGACTTCCGCCGCGATTCGTACTGCGACGCCTTGCAGAAGAAGTACGCGGACAAGACCAAGGAAGAGCTGGCCGAGGCGGCGATTCCAGTCAAGGTGGCCGGTCGTATCATGCTCGACCGTGGTTCGTTCATGGTGATCCAGGACATGACCGGGCGCATCCAGGTCTACGTCAACCGCAAGACCCTGCCGGAAGAAACCCTGGCCGCCGTCAAGACCTGGGACCTGGGCGACATCATCTCCGCCGAAGGCACCCTGGCCCGTTCCGGCAAGGGCGACCTGTACGTCGAGATGACCAACGTGCGCCTGCTGACCAAGTCCCTGCGCCCGCTGCCGGACAAGCACCACGGGCTGACCGACACCGAGCAACGCTATCGCCAGCGCTACGTCGACCTGATCGTCAACGAAGACGTGCGCCAGACCTTCCGCGTCCGCTCGCAAGTCATCGCCCACATCCGCAGCTTCCTGATGAAGCGTGACTTCCTGGAAGTCGAGACGCCGATGCTGCAGACCATCCCCGGCGGCGCGGCGGCCAAGCCGTTCGAAACCCACCACAACGCCTTGGACATGGAAATGTTCCTGCGCATCGCGCCGGAGCTGTACCTCAAGCGTCTGGTGGTCGGTGGCTTCGAAAAAGTCTTCGAGATCAACCGCAACTTCCGTAACGAAGGCGTTTCGACCCGGCACAACCCCGAGTTCACCATGCTCGAGTTCTACCAGGCCTACGCCGACTACGAAGACAACATGGACCTGACCGAGGAACTGTTCCGCGAGCTGGCGCAGTTGGTCCTGGGCACTACCGACGTGCCGTACGGCGACAAGGTGTTCCACTTCGGCGAGCCGTTCGTGCGCCTGTCGGTGTTCGACTCGATCCTCAAGTACAACCCTGAACTGACTGCCGATGACCTGAACGACATCGACAAGGCCCGCGCCATCGCCAAGAAGGCCGGCGCCAAGGTCCTCGGCTTCGAAGGCCTGGGCAAGTTGCAAGTGATGATTTTCGAAGAACTGGTCGAGCACAAGCTGGAACAGCCGCACTTCATCACCCAGTACCCGTTCGAAGTGTCGCCGCTGGCCCGTCGCAACGACGAGAACCCAAGCGTGACCGACCGTTTCGAGCTGTTCATCGGTGGTCGTGAAATCGCCAACGCCTACTCCGAGCTCAACGATGCCGAAGACCAGGCTGAGCGTTTCATGGCCCAGGTGGCCGACAAGGACGCCGGCGACGATGAAGCCATGCACTACGATGCCGACTTCGTGCGCGCCTTGGAGTACGGCATGCCGCCGACCGCTGGCGAAGGTATCGGCATCGATCGCCTGGTGATGTTGTTGACCAACTCACCGTCGATCCGGGATGTGATCCTCTTCCCGCACATGCGGCCCCAAGCGTAATTGTTTCAAATAAAAAGCCGCCTCGATGGGCGGCTTTTTATTGCCTGTCTGGTACAAACGTATCAATTGGTTACTTTTTCAAAGAGCGAGGAAGACCTGTCGTGAATCGTGCAATGGCTTCAGAAGGTGCAGCGGGCGTCGCCACGGCTGTCGCTGAAAGTGTTCAGTACCAGGGCCGCAAGGCCAGCCGACAGGGCAGTGAGCAGCGTCGCCAGGAGATTCTCGACGCGGCCATGCGCATCGTGGTGCGCGATGGCGTGCGTGCGGTGCGTCACCGTGCGGTGGCCGCCGAAGCGGGCGTGCCGCTGTCGGCCACTACGTACTATTTCAAGGACATCGACGATTTGCTCACCGATACCTTCGCCCAGTATGTGGAACGCAGCGCGGCGTTCATGGGCAAGCTGTGGGCCAACAACGAAGGCCTTCTGCGGGAAATGGTCGCCTATGGTGACGGCAGCGCCCAGTCGCGCTCGCAACTGGCGGACGACATCGCGCGGATGACCGCCGACTACGTGCGGCATCAACTGGACAGCCGTCGCGAGTACCTGATGGCCGAGCAGGCCTTTCGCCAGGAAGCCCTGCTCAACCCACGCCTGGCGGAGTTGGTGCGTTCCCACCAGCAGATTTTGCTGCATGGCACGTGTCAGTTTTTCCAGGTTTTAGGCTCCCGCGAACCGCAACAGGATGCCAAAGTGTTGACGGCGATTATCGGACGGATGGAATATCAGGGCTTGCTCAATGGCGCCGAGCCGGTAGCCGATGAAGACATGCTCGGCATCCTGACCCGCTACATGCACCTGGTACTGGCGTCGGTGTGATCCAGATGGGTTCACCACAGCCCTTGTGGCGAGGGAGCTTGCTCCCGCTGGGCTGCGCAGCAGCCCCTTTTTTGTGAGCGCTGCGCACTCAAGCGGGAGCAAGCTCCCTCGCCACAGGGGATAAAGCGACCTGTGCCATAGGGAGTTCAAATGAAAGCCTGGCCTGCCGTTGTACTGGCCGCGTCGTTGCTACTGCTCAGTGGTTGCCTTGTGTCCTTCAAGGCGCCGTTACCCAACAGCGAAGCCGCGCCCGAAGGCCTGCTCGGCCAATGGACCAGCACCAATGCCTGGGGCGAACCGTTGAACCTGGAGCTGACGCAAGTCGGCAAGCACCGCTACCAGGCCATCAGCTACTTCAGGGCCCAGCCCCATGAGCGCGAAGCCATCCCCTTGACCGTCTCCCGTCATGGCAGTCGCTGGTACCTGTCGGCCAAGGTGCCGGCCCGCTACGGTGGACATTTCCTGATCGCCGGTTTCGAATTGACCGATAAACAGGAACTGGTGGTCTACAACCTGGACCTGGAGCAGATCAACCAGGCCATCGACCAGAAGATCCTCAGCGGCCAGCCGAACCAGAGCGAAGAAGGCGACGGTGTGCTGGTGGACAGCGACATGAACAAGGTTTTCAACTACCTAGACGACCCGGCCAATTCCGATGTGTTTTCGGAAGCCGTGCGTTACCAGCGACTGGCCAAATCCCAATAATTGCAACAAGCGGACGTTTTTTCACAGGAGTTTTCGGTGGACGATTACCAGCAGACGATACGCACCTTGTCCGATCGCATTGTGCTGGCGCAAACGCCGATTCGCATTCTCGACGCGGTGAAGTGGGACGAGAACATCCGCAAGGGGTTCCTCAAGGCCAAGGGCAAGGAAATGCCTGCGGTGGATCGCGACTATTACCTCAACCGGCCCCTGTCTTTTGATTCCAGCAAAGTAAAGCTGGAGTTCCAGAACATCGAGCGTGACATCACCCGCCAACTGGGGCAGTTCAACCCGGTGGGCCAGATCATGCGTCGCATGTGCAAGGAATACCGCATGGTGGTGCGCATGCTCGAAGCGCGTGGCACCGAGGATTTCGGGCTGATTTCCCAGGAGCTCTATGGCGCTGCCTCCGATGCCTTCCACGCCGGCGACCCGACCCTGGCCGACCTAGGCCTGATGCTCTCCGACTACCTGAACAACATCGATGGCCGTGGCGACCTCAAGGACGAGCCGAAAGTCCTCAGCGCCAAGGAAGCCGTCAGCCTGTTGCAGCATCGCCTCAACCGGGTGTTCGGCGAAGCCGAGGAAACCATCCGCGTGTTCGAGTCCGACGGCATCGTCGCCGACGCGGCGGCGGGCGCCGACTACATCAAGATCCGCACCGATGCGATGTTCAACGAGCGCGACGTACGGGCGCTGGAGGTCCACGAAGGGCTGGTGCACGTCGGCACCACCCTCAACGGCTTGAACCAGCCGATCTGCACCTTCCTGTCCAAGGGCCCGCCCTCGTCCACGGTGACCCAGGAAGGCCTGGCGATCCTGATGGAAATCATCACCTTCGCCTCCTACCCGAGTCGCCTGCGCAAACTCACCAACCGCACCCGGGCCATTCATATGGTGGAGGAGGGCGCCGATTTCCTGCAGGTCTTCGAGTTCTTCCGCGAGCAGGGTTTTGAAATGGCCGAAAGCTACGGCAACGCCAGTCGGGTGTTCCGTGGCTCGGTGCCCACCGGGCTGCCATTCACCAAAGACTTGTCCTACCTCAAGGGCTTCATCATGGTTTACAACTACATTCAGTTGGCCGTGCGCAAAGGCAAGCTGGAGCAGGTGCCGCTGCTGTTCTGCGGCAAGACCACCCTGGAGGACATGCGCACGTTGCGCCAGTTGGTGGACGAAGGCCTGGTCGTACCGCCTAAATATTTGCCCGAGCAGTTCCGTGACATGAACGCCCTGTCGGCCTGGATGTGTTTCTCCAACTTCCTGAACCATCTGAGCCTGGACCGGATCGAAGCGGATTATTCCAATATTCTTTAATCACAACACCGTCCCCCTGTGGGAGCGGGCTTGCTCGCGAAAGCGGTGTGTCAGCTAAGGATAATATTGACTGACACACCGCCTTCGCGAGCAAGCCCGCTCCCACAAAGGACGGTGTTCCAACTCTGATTTTTTGCGAGGCTTCACCGGATGCGAACCCTCGGCATCATCTGCCTGCTGCTGGCCCTGGGCGGTTGCAGCTCCCTGCTGTTCTACCCCGAACGCGGCCTGCCGTTTACCCCGGAGCGGGCCAGGCTCGAGTACCGCGACGTCACCCTGACCACCGCTGACAATCTCAAGCTCCGGGGCTGGTGGCTGCCCGTCAAACCAGGCGTGGAGATCAAGGGCACGGTCCTGCATTTGCACGGCAACGGCGGCAACCTGGCGTGGCACCTGGGCGGGAGCTGGTGGTTGCCAGAGCAGGGTTACCAAGTGTTGATGGTCGATTATCGGGGTTATGGCGTATCCGAAGGCGAGCCGAGCCTGCCGGCGATCTACCAGGACATCGACGCGGCGTTCCAATGGCTCGACCAGTCGCCCGAGGTCCAGGGCAAGCCGCTGGTGCTGCTCGGTCAGAGCCTGGGCGGCGCGCTGGCGGTGCATTACCTGGTCGAACATCCCCAGCGCCAACGGCAGCTCAAGGCCCTGGTGCTCGATGGCGTGCCCGCCAGCTATCGCGACGTCGGGCGTTTTGCCCTGAGTACCTCGTGGCTGACCTGGCCGTTCCAGGTGCCGTTGTCCTGGCTGGTGCCGGACGGTGACAGCGCGATCAGCTCCGTGGCGCAGTTGAACGGCGTGCCGAAGTTGATCTACCACAGCCTCGACGACCCCATCGTGCCCCTTTCCAATGGCATCCGCTTGTATCAAGCTGCGCCGCCGCCGCGGGTCCTGCAGTTGACGCGGGGCGGCCATGTGCAGACCTTCGCCGACCCGACGTGGCGCACCGTGATGCTGCGCTACCTCGACGATCCCCGGCACTTTGACGGCCTGCGCCGCCTGGGCGAGGTCCCGAACTACCCGAAATCACCCGTTGAACCACCAGAGAACCCGCAATGAGCGAAGAACGTAACGCCATCCCCCTGATCATCACCGGTATCTGCAGCATCCTGGGCACCGTCGCAGTGCTGTGGTACTACGGCTACCTGCATTTCGCCAAGCCCGAGGATGCGTTGCTGCTCAACCAGTTCACCATGCTCAAGACCGTGCCGGGGGAGGATTACAAAGTCTCCTTGGAACCGGCGCCGCAGGTCGCCCAGTGCATTGATGGCGTGCTGGTGTTGTTCGACACCGAGCAGAAAGGCCTGACCGGTGTGTTGATCAACGAGAAGAAACGCGCGGTGCGGTGCATGGGGCAGGAAACACCACAAAAACTGCAGCCGTAATCCAATCCCAACGACACCACAAATCTCCTGTGGGAGCGGGCTTGCTCGCGAAGGCGGTGTGTCAGTCACTGCATAGGTAGCTGGCCGGACGCTTTCGCGAGCAAGCCCGCTCCCACAAGGGGATTTGTGTTGGCCGATAAAAAGCCCCGCCTGACTTCAATCAGGCGGGGCTTTTTGGTTTTACTCAGCCGATCAGTTGGCGCTCATGGTCGAGCGCGGGGCCACTGGCTGGTTGTCGTTGGAGATGGTCACTTCCACGCGACGGTTCATGGCGCGGCCCGAGACGCTGGTGTTGTCGGCCACCGGGAACTCCTTGCCGTAACCCTGGGTCACGATGCGGGCCGGGTCCACGCCCATTTTTACCAGGGCGGTACGCACCGAGCTGGCGCGGCGTTCGGACAGCGATTGGTTGTAGGAATCCGAGCCGGTGCTGTCGGTGTAGCCTTCAATGATCACCTTGCGGTCCGGGTTTTCCTGGAGGAACTGCGCCAGTTTGCTCACATTCGTCATGCCGCTGGTGCGCAGGTCGGACTTGTTGGTGGCGAACAGCACGTCGCCGAAAGTCACCAGCGTACCGCGCTCGGTCTGCTTGGCGTTGAGGCTGTCTTGCAGTTGCTTGATCTGCGCGTTGCGCGCGTCGAGCAGGGCACGGGCGCGTTCGTCGCCAGCGTTTTTCAGTTCGGCTTCGGCATTGCGCAGGGCGATGGTCTGCTTGGCCACTTCGACGCGCTGGTTGGTCAGGTAGGCCAGTTGGTCGATCTTGGCTTCGTCTTCCCGGTCCAGGTAGGCCTTGTCGGCCTTGGCCAGGAAATCCGCCGCGTCCTTGGTTTCCAGGGCGGCCACTTTGGTCGCCGCCGGGTCGGCTTGCAGGCCGTTGTAATTGGTCCGCGCCTGTTCAAGATTGGCGTTCGGGTCGTGGGAGCAAGCGGCCAGGGCTACGCAGGCAGCGAGCAGGGCGGGCATCATCAAGTGTTTGTGCATCATAGTCTGTCGTCCTTTTATCAATGAGAAGTACGTCGTGGCGTGAACGGTCTACTGAACCTTGTTCATGCCTTCCTGACGCAGTTCCTGAACCCCTTTCTGAGAGTCCTTGAGGGCTTGTTCGGCCTTGGCGGCCTGGGCCTTGCGCTCGGCGACGCGGGCATCCCATTCGGCTTGTTCGGCCAGTCGCTTGGCTTCTTCGTAGTTCTCGTCATGCATGGCGATTTCGGCTTGCTTGAGCTTGTCCTGGGCCGATTTCATTTCCACGGCGGCAAATTCGGTACCACCGGCGCTGACGGCGCTGTTGACCGCCGACTGGGTCACCGCGTACTGCTCCGAAGGAGGGTTACCGGCGCAACCGGCGAGAATGAAGCTGCTACCGATCGCCAGGGCAGCCAACTTCAAGCCGCGCAGGCCACTGGATGAGGGTTTGGCAGTGCAGGTATTCATAGGCTTCAACTCCATTGGAAAACTCCTGAAAAAACGACAAATCCATGCTGGGACCGAAGCCATGACGTCTGGTTTGGTGTTGGCGCCAAGGCGCGTTTATTAAACGACCGTTCCAGTATGGTTACTCGGTGTGACCCGAGGCGTTTTTCAAAAGTTCAGCGAGGATGGCCATTCGCCAAAAGAATTACTGACTGATCGGTCAGCGGCAGAAAAGCTGAACTTTCAAGGCGCGCAGCGGTATTCCCGGCGTAGGTGGGAAAGGCCCCGCGCCGGAAAACCGCAACCTGGAGTGAAGGGAATCAGTGTTTGGATTTGTCGTTCTGCGAGGAAAGTTCGTGCAGATGCCGGCGCGACAGGGCGAGGAATCGTGGGGTCGGTCCTACGTCTTCATACAGCGGGTCACCTTCCTCATCGGTGGCGACAACTTGCGAACCCTTGATGTAGGGGAAGCTGGCTTCAAGCTCTTCCAATGCGGCCCCGATCAGCTCGCCCAGCAGCTCCTCGGGCTGGCGCTTGGGGTACATGTCGCAGATCGCAGCCAGGCGTGCGGCGGCTTCGACGTCCAGATGGATCGTGTAGCCCGTCTGGGTCAGGCGGCCCTTGGCGTTTGCTTCCCAATGCTGGGCAAGTTCACGAATTTTCATGATGACCTCAATTAGCCTGCTCGTGGCAGGCGCGGTGAGTGACAAGCCGTTGTGTGGCTTACCCATGAGACTAGCTTTGTTGTGCAAGGTTTAAAGTCCCTTCGTCGCTTGTCATAAGCGACGGGCATCGGCACTCTCTGATCCAAGAGCTGTCCGGACTTTTTTGCTGGAGAAATGCTGATGACCGATATCGATGCCCGCTTGCGCGAGGATGTCCACCTGCTTGGCGAACTGCTGGGCAATACCATCCGCGAACAGTACGGGGACACGTTTCTCGACAAGATCGAGCAGATCCGCAAGGGCGCCAAGGCTGACCGACGCGGTTCCGTGGATGCCGAACTCAGTGCCAGCCTCAATCAACTGAGCGAGGACGAACTGCTGCCGGTGGCGCGCGCGTTCAACCAATTCCTCAACCTCGCCAACATCGCCGAACAGTACCAACTGATCCATCGCCGCGAAGAATCGCAACCGGCGCCTTTCGAGGCACGGGTCCTGCCTGAGTTGCTTGCCCGGCTGCGGGCCGAAGGCCATGGCGCCGAGGCCCTGGCCCGGCAGTTGGGCCGCCTGGAAATCGAACTGGTCCTCACCGCTCACCCCACGGAAGTGGCCCGCCGTACCCTGATCCAGAAATACGACGCCATCGCCGCGCAACTGGCGGCCCAGGATCACCGCGACCTGACCAGTGCCGAGCGCGCGCAGATCCACGAGCGCCTGCAACGCTTGATCGCCGAAGCCTGGCACACCGAAGAAATCCGCCGCACCCGGCCGACCCCGGTGGACGAGGCCAAGTGGGGCTTCGCGGTGATCGAGCATTCGCTGTGGCACGCCATCCCCAATTACCTGCGCAAGGCCGACCAGGCCTTGCATGCCGCCACCGGGCTGCGCCTGCCGCTGGAGGCCGCGCCGATCCGCTTTGCCTCGTGGATGGGCGGCGACCGTGACGGCAACCCGAATGTCACCGCCGCCGTGACCCGCGAGGTGCTGTTATTGGCGCGGTGGATGGCGGCGGACCTGTACCTGCGTGACGTCGACCAACTGGCGGCCGAACTGTCCATGCAAAACGCCAGCGAGGCCTTGCGGGCCCAGGCCGGCGACAGCGCCGAACCGTATCGTGCCGTGCTCAAGCAACTGCGCGAACGCCTGCGCGCCACCCGCAACTGGGCCCACGCCTCCTTGAGTGCCGCCACGCCGCCAAGCGCCGAGGTGTTGCAGCACAACCGCGAACTGCTGGACCCCCTTGAGCTGTGCTACCACTCCCTGCACGAATGCGGCATGGGCGTGATTGCCGATGGGCCGCTGCTCGACTGCCTGCGGCGGGCGGTGACCTTCGGCTTGTTCCTGGTGCGCCTCGATGTGCGCCAGGACTCGACGCGCCATACCGCCGCCATGACGGAAATCACCGACTACCTGGGCCTGGGTCGCTATGAGGATTGGAACGAGGAGCAGCGCATCAGCTTTTTGCTGGAGGAGCTGAACAACCGGCGTCCACTGCTGCCGGCCCATTTCAAGCCCTCGGCCGACACGGCGGAAGTGCTGGCGACGTGCCGGGAAGTGGCCGCGGCGCCGGCGGCGTCCCTGGGTTCCTACGTGATCTCCATGGCCGGCGCGGCGTCCGATGTCCTCGCTGTGCAACTGTTGTTGAAGGACGCCGGGGTGTTGCGGCCGATGCGGGTGGTGCCGCTGTTCGAGACCCTGGCCGACCTGGACAACGCCGGGCCGGTGATCGAGCGGCTGTTGCTGCTGCCGGGCTATCGTTCACGGCTGCAAGGCCCTCAGGAAGTGATGATCGGCTATTCCGATTCGGCGAAGGATGCCGGGACCACGGCGGCGGCCTGGGCGCAATATCGGGCCCAGGAACGGCTGGTGGACATCTGCCGCGAGCAGCAAGTCGAACTGTTGTTGTTCCACGGTCGTGGCGGCACCGTGGGCCGTGGTGGCGGTCCGGCGCACGCGGCGATCCTGTCCCAGCCACCGGGCTCGGTGGCCGGGCGTTTCCGCACCACCGAGCAGGGCGAAATGATTCGTTTCAAATTCGGCCTGCCGGACATCGCCGAACAGAACCTCAATCTGTATCTCGCTGCGGTGCTTGAAGCGACGCTGCTGCCACCGCCGCCACCCACGCCGCAGTGGCGGGATTTGATGGATGAACTGGCGGCCGATGGCGTCAGTGCCTACCGCGCGGTGGTGCGGGAGAATCCGCAGTTCGTCGAGTACTTCCGCCAGTCCACCCCCGAGCAGGAACTTGGGCGCCTGCCGCTGGGCAGCCGGCCGGCCAAGCGTCGCGCCGGCGGCATCGAAAGCTTGCGGGCGATTCCGTGGATTTTCGGCTGGACCCAGACCCGCCTGATGTTGCCGGCCTGGCTCGGTTGGGAAACCGCACTGAGCAAGGCCCTGGAGCGCGGCGAAGGGGAGTTGCTGGGGCAGATGCGCGAGCAATGGCCGTTCTTCCGGACCCGCATCGACATGCTGGAGATGGTGCTGGCCAAGGCCGACGCCGATATCGCCCGCTCTTACGACGAGCGTTTGGTGGAGCCTGGGCTGCTGCCTTTGGGTGCGCATTTACGCGACCTATTGTCGCAGGCCTGCACGGTGGTGCTTGGCTTGACCGGTCAGTCGCAGCTACTGGCACATAGCCCAGCCACGCTGGAATTCATCCGCCTGCGCAACACCTACCTCGACCCGTTGCACCTGTTGCAGGCCGAACTGTTGGCGCGCTCACGCCAGCAGGAAGTTGCCCAAGGCAGCCCCGTGGAACAGGCATTACTGGTGTCTGTGGCGGGGATTGCCGCCGGGTTGCGCAATACCGGCTAAGATCAGGCAGCGCACCGAAACGGCTCGCCCGGCGTTCCCGGGCGTTGTTCTGCGGGGGCGGGGACAGGTCGGCCAGGCGACAGTTTGTTGCCCGGTTGCGACGCTCGCCACCCCCTCCGAAGGTCGTATCGGGCGCGGGTTCCTCCGACTTTCGGCGGCTTGTGTGGGTCGGGCCTGCTGTGTATCTTGATCAGCCTTTGGCCGTTTGGGCGGTCACGATCAAGTTTTTCGAAGATTGGCCCCGCGAGGCGAATCCGAGCGTTTTACATAAAAAAATTGAGGAGCACATCGATGCGCGTCATTCTGCTGGGAGCTCCCGGGGCCGGTAAAGGTACTCAGGCAAAGTTCATCACCGAAAAATTCGGTATCCCGCAAATCTCCACCGGCGACATGCTGCGTGCCGCGGTCAAGGCTGGCACGCCACTGGGTGTTCAAGCCAAGAGCATCATGGATGCCGGCGGCCTGGTGTCGGATGACCTGATCATCGCCCTGGTCAAGGATCGCATCGCTCAACCCGACTGCGCCAATGGCTTCCTGTTCGATGGCTTCCCGCGCACCATTCCCCAGGCTGAAGCCCTGGTGACTGCCGGTGTTGAGCTCGATCACGTGGTCGAAATCGCGGTCGACGACGAAGAGATCGTCCAGCGCATTGCCGGTCGTCGTGTCCACGAGGCGTCCGGCCGTGTCTACCACACCGTCTACAACCCGCCGAAACTTGCGGGCAAGGACGACGTCACCGGTGAAGAGCTGGTGCAGCGCAAGGACGACACCGAAGAAACCGTGCGTCATCGCCTGTCGGTCTACCATTCCCAGACCAAGCCGCTGGTGGCGTTCTACCAGAATCTGTCGGCTGCCCAGGGCAAGCCGAAGTACAGCCACATCCCGGGCGTTGGCTCGGTCGATGCGATCACCGGCAAGGTGCTCGAAGCGCTGAGCTGAAAAGCCTGATCAGTTGCATCAACTACGGCCCGCTTGCGGGCCGTAGTTGTTTATACTGGCGCACTTTTTCCCCACCTGATTTACGGACACATCGATGAGCACCTTGCTGGCCCTGGACACCGCGACTGAAGCTTGCTCCGTTGCCTTGCTGCACGACGGCAAGGTCACGAGCCATTACGAGGTGATCCCGCGCCTGCATGCGCAGAAGCTGCTGCCGATGATCCAGAAACTGTTGAGCGATGCCGGCACGACCTTGCAGGCGGTGGACGCGATTGCCTTTGGCCGTGGGCCAGGAGCTTTTACCGGCGTGCGCATCGCCATCGGCGTGGTGCAAGGCCTGGCATTTGCCCTGGAGCGGCCAGTGCTGCCAGTGTCAAACCTGGCGGTGCTGGCCCAGCGTGCCTTGCGCGAACAGGGCGCTCGCCAAGTTGCCGCGGCCATCGATGCGCGCATGGATGAGGTGTATTGGGGCTGCTACCGCGAAACCGACGGCGAGATGCGCCTGGTCGGTGCTGAAGCGGTGTTGCCGCCCGAAGCGGCGGCGTTGCCGGGCGATGCCAGCGGTGATTGGTTCGGCGCCGGCACTGGTTGGGGCTATGGCGAGCGGATCGGTGTCAGCCTCATCGGCCAGGACGCCTCGATGCTGCCCCATGCCGAGGACCTGCTGGCCCTGGCACGTTTCGCCTGGGAACGCGGCGAGGCCATTCCAGCCGATGATGCGCAGCCGGTGTACCTGCGGGACAAGGTCGCAACGCCCAAGTCCGAGCGGTAAACCCAGACTTGACCGCATTCCCAAGTGGGCACAGTTGTGGCGAGGGAGCTTGCTCCCGCTGGGGCGCGAAGCGCCCCTAAAATTTCATTCGCACCTTATCTTGCCAGATTGAAATCAATTTTTTGGGGCCGCTTCGCAGCCCAGCGGGAGCAAGCTCCCTCGCCACAAAGTCATTTTCGCCGCCAAAAGTCACACTCAAATAATGCCAGTCGTCACTTTTTCCGCCCGTTTTTAAACCTTTTTGACTTTATGTGTTCTAGTTATCACTTGCGCATTTGCGCGGCTGCGAAAGTGCCGCTAAATTGCCATCATTGATACCGAGCATTCTGTTATGCGTATAGACGGCGTTTCATCCCAGTCCTACCCCATCAAGCGTCGGCCTCGTGCGGGTAAAGCCAGCGAGCCGGAAAACTTCGATGACATCGATGGCGAGGTGGAATTTCCGTCTGAAGAGCAACTGGCCGCCCGCGCCGCCAAAGCCTCTGCGCAACGCCTGAGCAATCTCCCCGCCCGTCAGCAAGACATGCTTTATCACCGTGCGATGAGCCGCAGTGTCTCCACGGCCCTGGCGAGCTACCTGAGCACCGCCGGTTTCGTCGATTGGGATATGGAAGTGCTGGGACTCGATCTCTACATCTGATGGTCTTGCCTTACTACCTGGGCTGCCCGTCCTGGAGCGAAAACGCCTGGCGCGATTACCTTTATCCCCAGGATGCGAAAAGCACCGATTTCCTCGATCTCTATTCCCAAGTGTTCAATGCCGTGGAAGGCAATACGACCTTCTATGCCAGCCCGTCTGCGCCGACCGTGCAGCGCTGGGCCGAAATCATGCCCGAGCACTTTCGCTTCACCGCCAAGTTTCCTGGCGACATCAGCCACAATGGCGACCTGCGCGAACGGCTGACGGCCACTGAAACCTTCCTGCAACTGCTCAGCCCCTTGGGCGAGCGCGTTGCGCCGTACTGGCTGCAACTGTCCAAGACCTTTACCCCGAATCGGTTGCCGGAACTGGCGGGGTTCATCGACGCCTTGCAGCGCCCCTTGGCCGTCGAAGTCCGTCACGACGATTTTTTTGCCAAGGGCGACGCCGAACGACGGCTCAATCGCCTGTTGCTCGATCGCGGCGTCGAACGCATCTGCCTCGATCCTCGGGCCTTGTTCAGTTGCACCTCCCTTGATCCCGCCGTGCTTCACGCACAATCGAAAAAGCCCCGCGTGCCGCCCCGGCCCGCGGCGTTCACCCAATGTCCGCAAGTGCGTTTCATCGGTCATCCGGTGCTCGAAGCCAACGAGCCGTTCCTGACGCCGTGGGTGGAGAAAATCGCCGGCTGGATCGAAGAAGGGCGCACGCCCTATATCTTCCTGCACACCGCCGACAACCGGCTGGCCGCCAGGCTCGCGCAACGTTTTCACGAGCGATTGATGCATCGATTGCCTGGCTTGCCGGCCCTGCCTGCGCTATATAGAGAGCCCGCCGCCGAGCAACTGGGTTTGCTCTGAGGCCCACTCCCTCTCTGCTCAGGAGCGAACTACATGGAAGCGCACATTCGTCGAGCCCAGGCGTTCAAGGCCTTGCACGAACGCGAAGGGGCTTTTGTCATTCCCAACCCGTGGGACGCCGGTTCGGCCAAGATGCTGGCCAGCCTGGGTTTTGAAGCCTTGGCGACCACCAGTGCCGGTCACGCCTTTTCCCTGGGCCGACCCGATGGCGCGCTGGGCCTGGATGACACGCTGGCTAACGTGCGGGCGATTGTCGCGGCCACTGACCTGCCGGTGGCCGTCGACCTGGAGAACGGTTTTGCCGATGCCCCCGAGGATTGCGCCCGCAGCCTGGTCCGGGCGGCAGAGGCCGGCGCGGTGGGTGGTTCGATCGAAGATGCCACGGGGCGCGAAGACAGCCCGATCTATTGCTTCGACCACGCGGTAGCTCGGGTCAAGGCCGCCGCCGAGGCCGTGCGCAGCTTGTCGTTTCCCTTCATGCTGACGGCCCGGGCGGAAAATTTCCTGCATGGCAATCCGGACCTGGACGACACCATTCGCCGCCTCAAGGCCTTCGCGGACGCGGGGGCCGACGTGTTGTACGCCCCGGGGCTGAGCAGCGCCGAACAAGTGCTCGCGGTGGTGAAGGCCGTGGCGCCAAAACCGGTAAACGTGCTGATGTCCGGGGCGCTGGACCTGACGGTGGCGCAGTTGAGCGAGCTGGGCGTCAAGCGCATCAGTGTCGGCTCGGCGCTGGCCCTGGCCGCGTATGGCGAGTTCTTCCGCGCCGCCGAGGAGATCCAGGAACAGGGCACATTCACCTTCACGCGCCGCTCGATGCCGTTCAAGCAGGCCAACCAATTATTCAAGGGTTGATGCCCGAGGCAATATCGTGCGGTTTTTGAAAGCGCTTGCGGTCGTGGCCCTGCTCATTGGCCTTGCCGTGCTGGGGGTATGGCGCGGCTGGGTGGCGCTGCCGCCCCAATGGAATCCCTGGGCGCCTTTGGACGTCAACCTGGCGCCCAATCTGCTCACCCGTTTCAAACTCATGGCCCTGCGCAACGACCCGCAGCTGTGCGACCAGGCCCTCGCTACCTCCGGGCTGCGCACCGCGCGCCAGGCCGACAGCGGCGCCAATACCACATGCCCAATGACCAATGTGTTGAGGGTGCAGGGCGGTGAGGTGGCGTTGAGCAGCAGCTTCCTCGCCAGTTGCCCGCTGGCGGTGGCGTTTGCGTTGTTCGAGCGTCACGGGTTGCAGCCGGCGGCAATGGCGGTCTACGGGCAGAAAGTGACGCGCGTCGATCACTTGGGCAGTTTCGCCTGTCGCAACATGTACGGGCGTGAGAGCGGGGCGCGAAGCCAGCACGCCACCGCCAGCGCGCTGGACATCGCCGGGTTTCGCCTGGCCGATGGGCGCACGATCAGCGTGCTCAGGGACTGGCCCAAGGACACGGCCGATGCGCGCTTCTTGCGTCAGGCACGGGATGGCGCCTGCGATATGTTCAGTGTGGTCTTGAGCCCGGATTACAACGCGGCGCACCGCAACCATTTTCATCTGGATTTGGGGCCATGGTGGATCTGTCGCTGATTTAAGCGGCGATGCGCAGGTTCTGCAGCACGATCGGACGTGCCCAGCGGGTGTCGAAGTCCAGTTGTTTCTGCTGCGCCACCAATTCCTCTTCCGGGAACGGCGGGAACGGCTTGTCCAGCAGCTCGAGTTCGAATTCGGCGATCGGCAGGTGCAACGGACGCGGTTGTGGCGCCGGGCTCGGTTCCGGCAGTGGTTGGCCGGCGGTGAGGACAAGTGGGCGGACCCAGTTGCTTTCGAAGGTCTGCTGGTGTTGCTGGGCAACGATTTCTTCTGGCGGGAACGGCGGGAAGGGTTTATCCAGCAGGTCGAGTTCGAATTCGGCGATGGGCAGGAACAGCGGCTCAGGCGGCTTGACCTGTGTTTCGGTCACTTCGCAGGTACGCTGGCTGACAATGTGCGCCAGCAGTTCGGCACCGAGGGTCGGTTCAACGGCCTCATCGAGGGGCTCTGGCTGGTAGCTGCCAGGTGCCGGTGCGTTATCACCCAGTTGATCGGCCAGGGCCCGGGCAAAAAAATCCTGCCACAGGTGACTGACGCCGCTCAGCGCTTGGGTGTTACGCAGGCTGTAATCGCCGTAAGGGGAGATAACGCCTATCGATGTGGATTGAATGTCTGACATTTTTCTCGGTCGACGCTCAGCTCTGGCAAAATGCCGTTCACCGTTGTTATCGGCCGTTTTTGCCGATCCTTAATTTTTTGAGCATGTTTTCCATAAGTGAACAACTTCCATGAGTGAGCAACCCGCGGCCTGCCGCATCCATGTCGAGGCCCTGGCCCCGGCCTTCCAACCGCAGGCCGAACACTGGGCCGAGCGGCTTGGCCTGCCTTTGCAAGGGGACGAAGGCGAGTTCGCCTTGCAGGTCGGTGAGCAAGGGGTGCAGTTGCAGCAGTTGGGCCCGGATGCGCCAGGGCCGGTGCGCGTGGACTTCGTCGAGGGTGGGGCGGCCCATCGGCGGTTGTACGGCGGCGGCAGTGGCCAGATGATCGCCAAGGCAGTCGGGATCGCCCAGGGTGTGCGCCCGCGGGTGCTGGATGCCACCGCCGGGTTGGGCAAGGATGCGTTTGTGCTGGCCAGCCTGGGCTGTGAAATGAGCTTGATCGAGCGTCAGCCGCTGATCGCGGCCTTGTTGGAGGATGGCCTGGCCCGTGGCGCAGAGGACTTCGACGTGGCGCCGATCGTGGCGCGCATGCGCTTGCTCAAGGGCAACTCCATCGAGGTGATGCGCAACTGGGAAGGCGAACCGCCCCAGGTGATCTACCTGGACCCGATGTTCCCTCATCGTGAGAAAACCGCCTTGGTGAAGAAGGAGATGCGCTTGTTCCGGCCCCTGGTGGGCGATGACCCGGACGCCCCGGCGCTGCTCGCCGCGGCCCTGGCCTTGGCGACTCATCGAGTGGTGGTCAAGCGCCCACGCAAGGCCCCGTGCATCGAAGGGCCGAAGCCGAGCCATGGGCTCGATGGCAAGTCCAGTCGCTACGACATCTATCCGAAGAAAGCGCTCAAACCTTGAGACCGAGTTGCCTGCATCGCGAGCAGGCTCGCTCCCACAGGGTTTGTCGTCGAATGATGGAGATGTGTTCGCACCGGTCAACTGTGGGAGCGAGCCTGCTCGCGATAGCGGTTTGTCTGAGACGGTGATGTTGGCTGTGCCATCGCCTTCGCGAGCAAGCCCGCTCCCACATTGGATCTGTGGTGTTCATCAGACCCTGTGGGAGCGAGCTTGCTCGCGATGGGGCCCTCCCAGCCAGCGAAAGGCTAAGGCCGATAAGCCCGCACGAACAACCCCACCACTTCCTGCACATGAGCCTCGGCGGCTTCCGGTTCCGGGGCCGGGCCGCAGCCTGACAACAAGCGGAAGTTCGCCGCGCCCTTGATCAGGCAGAAGAAATGCTCGGCGGCATTGCGCGGTTTATCGATGCTCAGGGCGCCGCTCTGGTTGACCTTGGTCAGCAGCCGCTCCATGCCTGAGAGCATCCGTTGCGGACCGGCTTCGTAGAAAATCGTCGACAGCTTCGGGTCCTGGCTGCCCAGGGCCATGATCAGGCGATGCAGGTTCAACGATTCATCGCTGTTGATCAGTTGGTTGAACCCGCGGGCAATGTTCAGCAACACGTGTTCGATGGGAACGCCGTCAGGCCATTCGTAAAACAGCGATGGCACCTGCTCTTCACATTTGGCCATCACGGCAGCGGAAAACAGCGTCTCCTTGTCGTTGAAATGGCTGTAGACCGTCAGCTTCGAAACGCCCGCCTCGGTGGCGACGGCGTCCATGCTGGTATTGGCATACCCCATGCTCAGGAACAGGCGTTTCGCCGCGTCGAGAATGGCCTGGCGCTTGGCCAGGTCCTTGGGGCGGCCAGGGCCGCTGGGGGTTGAAGGATTGTTCGACATTCTTCGCTTTAATACTGGACTGGTGAGTTTGCTATTAATAACATACTCGCCAGTATAATTATTCCAAGCACCATTAGCGAAAGGTCACTCGCCATGTTCCGCTATGCCCTGCCCCTCGCCATGCCAGTCGCCCTGGCTTTTTTATTGTCTGCGTGCGGTCATGACGAGCCGGTGCCCGTCGCCGTGCGTCCCGCCATGGTGGTCAAGCCCGAGCCGTCGGCCCAGGCGATGGACAGTTACCCTGGCGAAGTGCGGGCACGTTTTGAGCCTGAACTGGCCTTTCGCATTGGCGGCAAGGTGAGCCGACGACTGGTGGAAGAGGGGCAGCGGGTCAAGGCCAATCAACCGCTGGCCGAGCTCGACCCCGAGGACGTACGCCTGCAACTGGAAGCGACCCGTGCCCAGGTCGCCGCTGCCGAGGCCAACCTGAACCTGGTCCGCGCCGAACGTGACCGCTACAAGACCTTGATGGAGCGGCAGATGGTCAGCCGCTCCCAATACGACAACGCCGAAAACCTCTACCGCTCCGGCACCGCGCGGCTCAAGCAGATCAAGGCCGAGTTCGATGTCGCCAACAACCAGGCCAGCTATTCGGTGCTGCGTGCGCCCCAGGATGGCGTGGTGGCCCGGCGCTCGGTGGAAGTCGGGCAGGTGGTTTCGGCCGGGCAAACCGTTTTTACCCTGGCCACCGATGGCGAGCGTGAAGTGCTGATCAGCCTGCCGGAACAGGGCTTTGGCCGGTTCAAGATTGGCCAGCCGGTGTCGGTCGAGTTGTGGAGCCAGCCTGACCAGCGCTTCAGCGGGCGGATTCGTGAGCTGTCGCCGGCCGCCGACCCCAAGTCCCGCACCTTCGCCGCCCGCGTGGCCTTCACCGCCGGCAGTGTTCCGGCGGAGCTGGGCCAAAGTGCCCGGGTGTTTATCCAGACGGCTGAAAAGGCGCCGCTGTCAGTGCCGCTATCAGCCCTCACTGCCGAGAATGGCGCCACCTACGTCTGGGTCGTCAACCCGGACAACACGGTCAGGAAAGCCCCGGTGCGCGTGGGTGCCTTCGGCGAAAAAACCGTGCCGGTGCTCGAAGGCTTGAGCGCCAATGACTGGGTGGTGGCGGCTGGCATACATGTGCTCCTCGACGGCCAGCAGGTGCGGCCGGTGGATCGCTCCAACCGCGTGGTCAACCTGGCGGCCAAGGAGTAATCCCAATGGGTTTCAATCTTTCCGAATGGGCGTTGCGTAACCGCCAGATCGTACTGTTCCTGATGCTGTTGCTGGCCATCGTCGGGGCGCTTTCCTACACCAAGCTCGGCCAGAGCGAGGATCCGCCGTTCACCTTCAAGGCCATGGTCATTCGCACCGTGTGGCCGGGAGCGACGGCCGAGGAAGTGTCGCGCCAAGTCACCGAGCGTATCGAAAAGAAGCTGATGGAAACCGGCGATTACGAAAAGATCGTCTCGTTCTCCCGCCCGGGGGAATCCCAGGTGACTTTCGCGGCGCGTGATTCCATGCATTCGGCGCAGATTCCCGAGCTGTGGTATCAGTTGCGCAAGAAGATCGGCGACATCCGCCACACCTTGCCGCCGGATGTCCAGGGGCCGTTCTTCAACGATGAATTCGGCACCACCTTCGGCAATATCTACGCACTGACCGGCGAAGGCTTCGACTATGCCGTGCTCAAGGACTACGCCGATCGCATCCAGCTCCAGCTGCAGCGGGTCAAGGATGTAGGCAAGGTCGAACTGATCGGTTTGCAGGACGAGAAGATCTGGATCGAGTTGTCGAACGTTAAGCTGGCGACCCTCGGCCTGCCCTTGGCGGCGGTCCAGCAGGCCCTTGAAGAGCAGAACACGGTTTCCACCGCCGGCTTCTTCGAAACCGGCAGCGAGCGTTTGCAGCTACGGGTCTCGGGGAATTTCCAGACCGTGGAGGAGATCCGCAACTTCCCGATCCGGGTCGGCGATCGTACGTTCCGTATCAGCGACCTGGCGGACGTGCGTCGCGGTTTCAACGACCCGCCGGCGCCCCGCATGCGCTTCATGGGCGAAGACGCCATTGGCCTGGCCGTGGCGATGAAGCAAGGCGGGGATATCCTGATTCTGGGCAAGGCCCTTGAGGTCGACTTTGCTCGCCTCCAGAACTCACTGCCGGCCGGCATGCAATTGCACAAGGTGTCGGACCAGCCGGCGGCGGTAAAGACCGGGGTCGGTGAGTTCGTCCAGGTGCTGGTGGAAGCCCTGACGATCGTGTTGCTGGTGAGCTTCTTCTCCCTCGGGTTGCGCACCGGGATGGTGGTGGCCCTGGCGATTCCGCTGGTGTTGGCGATGACCTTCGCCGCCATGTATTACCTGGGGATCGGCCTGCACAAGATTTCCCTCGGTGCGCTGGTGTTGGCCCTGGGGTTGCTGGTGGACGACGCGATCATTGCGGTGGAGATGATGGCGATCAAGATGGAGCAGGGTTTCGACCGGATCAAGGCGGCCAGCTTCGCCTGGACCAGCACCGCATTCCCGATGCTCACCGGTACCTTGATTACGGCGGCGGGCTTCCTGCCGATCGCCACCGCGCAATCGGGCACCGGCGAATACACCCGTTCGATTTTCCAGGTGGTGACTTTGGCATTGCTGGCCTCCTGGGTGGCCGCCGTGGTGTTCGTGCCGTACCTGGGGGAAAAGCTCCTGCCGGACCTGGCGAAAATTCACGCGGCCAAACATGGCACGACTGACGGCCAGACCGACCCTTACGGCACGCCGTTCTATCAGCGTGTCCGGCGGATGGTGGAGTGGTGCGTGCGTCGGCGCAAAACCGTCATCCTGCTGACCGTGCTGTTGTTTGTCGGCTCGGTGGCGTTGTTCCGGTTCGTGCCGCAGCAGTTCTTTCCGGCATCGGGGCGGCTGGAACTGATGGTCGACTTGAAACTGCAGGAAGGCGCCTCCCTGAGCAATACCGCCGAGCAGGTCAAGCGCCTGGAAGCGCTGCTCAAGGACCATGCTGGCATCGACAACTATGTGGCCTACGTCGGCACCGGTTCACCGCGTTTCTACCTGCCGTTGGACCAACAGCTGCCGGCCTCCAGCTTCGCCCAGTTCGTGGTGCTGGCCAAGACCATCGAAGACCGCGAGCCGTTGCGCAGTTGGTTGATTTCGACCCTGAACGAGCAATTTCCGACCCTGCGCTCGCGGGTCACGCGCCTGGAAAACGGCCCGCCGGTCGGCTATCCGGTGCAGTTTCGCGTCACGGGTGAGCACATCGAAGAAGTCCGGGCCCTGGCGCGGAAAGTGGCGACAAAAGTTCGCGAAAACCCCTACGTGGTCAACGTGCATCTGGACTGGGAGGAGCCGAGCAAGGTGGTGTACCTCAACGTTGACCAGGACCGCGCCCGGGCCCTGGGTGTCAGCACCACCCACCTGGCGAGTTTCCTGCGCAGCTCCCTCACCGGCTCCAGCGTCAGCCAGTACCGGGAAGACAATGAACTGATCGAGATTTTGCTGCGCGGTACGGTGCATGAGCGCACCGAGTTGTCGTTGCTGCCGAGCCTGGCAGTGCCGACCGACAACGGCAAGAGTGTTGCCTTGTCGCAGATCGCGACGTTGGAATACGGTTTCGAGGAGGGCGTGATCTGGCACCGCAATCGGCTGCCGAGCGTGACCGTGCGGGCCGATATCTACGGCAAGGAACAACCGGCGACCCTGGTGCAACAGATCTTCCCGACCCTGAACCCGATTCGCGCCGAGCTGCCGGACGGTTACCTGCTGGAAGTGGGCGGTACGGTGGAGGATTCGGCCCGTGGCCAGAAATCGGTGAATGCCGGTGTGCCGTTGTTCATCGTGGTGGTGCTGACGCTGCTGATGCTGCAACTGCGCAGCTTCTCACGCACGGCCATGGTGTTCCTTACGGCGCCCCTGGGATTGATCGGCGTCACGCTGTTCCTGCTGGTGTTCCGCCAGCCGTTCGGCTTCGTCGCCATGCTGGGCACCATTGCGCTGTCGGGGATGATCATGCGCAACTCGGTGATCCTGGTGGACCAGATCGAGCAGGACATCAAGGCCGGGCTGGCGCCTTGGCAGGCGATCATCGAAGCCACGGTGCGACGCTTCCGCCCCATCGTGCTCACCGCACTGGCGGCGGTGCTGGCGATGATCCCGCTGTCGCGCAGTTTGTTCTTCGGGCCGATGGCGGTGGCGATCATGGGCGGCCTGATCGTGGCCACGGCGTTGACGCTGTTGTTCCTGCCGGCGTTGTATGCGGCGTGGTTCAGGGTCAAGAAAACCTGATCAACAGGTGTACACCTAACCTGTGGCGAGGGAGCTTGCTCCCGCTCGGTTGCGCAGCAACCGCAAAAGCTTGGGGCCGCTGCGCAGCCCAGCGGGAGCAAGCTCCCTCGCCACAGGATTGTGGTTTGTCAGATAGACGGTGTATTCATCGCGAGCAGGCTCGCTCCCACAGTGTTTTTGCGCTTGGCTTAGAGCGTACCGAACACCTTCTTCGCCAAACTGGTCGCCGCAGCCGCCGGGTTCTGGCGAATGGTGGCTTCCTGCTTGCCGATCATTTCGAACAAGCCGTCCAGCGCCTGTTCGGTCACGTAGTTTTCGATGTTGGCGCTCTTGGCATCCAGCACGCCGAAAGTGGCGGCCTGGCCGGCGAAGGCATTGTATTGCTGGGCCAGGCCGACCTTGTCGGTGGCTTGCTTGACGATGGGCAGGAACTTGGCGCGGATCTGCTCGCGGCTGCTCTTGTTCAGGTATTGCGTGGCCGAGTCGTTGCCGCCGCTCAAGATGCCCTTGGCATCGCTCACGCTCATGTTCTTCACGGCATTGACCAGGATCGGCTGGGCCTGGACCACGGCGGCCTCAGCAGCCTGGTTCATGCTGGTTTCCAATTGATCGACCTGCTCGCCCATGCCGAAGGCCTTCATCTTGCTGGCAACTTTGCCCAGCTTGCCTGGCAGTTCGATCTTCACGTCCGGGTTGTTGCTGAAGCCGCCGGGAGTGCCGAGTTGCTTGACCGCCACCTGTGCGCCTTGGGTCAAGGCGTCCTTGAGGCCACCCGTGGCATCTTGTTGCGACAGGTCGCCCAGGGACAGGGCCATGGCATTGGCGCAGATCAACAGGCCGGCACACAGGCCGGTGAAACGAAGGGTAGGGCGGAGCATGGCAGCTTCCTTGATGGAATTTAAAAGGAATCAGCGTGCGGCGTTGACGCGAATCTTCAACGGCTGCGGATCTTTGCCATCGAGTTGGACCGTATGCTGTTCAGTGGTGATGAACATCAACTGGCCGTCCACTTCGATGCGGGCGCTCACGGCATAACGATGGCCGGGCTTGACCTGATTGGCATCATAACTGAGGTGGAACGGCAACGGGACCTGGCCTTTGACTGGGCCGCGCTGCTCATCGAGCACCACCGCAGGAGCGTCGGCCAGGGAAACGTCCTGCAGGCTCACGCTCAAGGTGGCGTTGGGCGGCAGGGCGATGCGTTGCAGATAGAAGACTTCGCCATCGAGGCTCGCGACGGAGGCGGCGGGTGGCGTTGATGATTGGCACGCGGCCAGCAGTGAAGTGAATGCAAGCAGAAGACATTTTTTCATGTGGAAGTACCTTTCCTTTGACGCCAGCAACACGCTGGCGTCAAAGAGAATCTGGAGGAATCGGCACCAAAAATCCAGCCGAAACGTAACGACTCAGATGTTGGACGCGATCTCACTGGCCGACGAGGGCGCCAGGCTCAGATCGATCTCAACGTCTTGATCGCCTCCATTCCAAATGAAGGCATGTTCGTTATCGGCTAGAAGGTCAGTGCCTTCATGGTTGATTTGCATCTTCACCGAGAACTCATCCCCTGGGACAGCCGGGTCGAAATCGGGAACGATGTGGAAGGAAAAGACCAGAGGTGTTCCCGCCGGAAATACGTTGGAGCTGATGGCAGGATAGGCGCCTGGCAGACCGGTCTTTTTTTCGATGGAAATTGCATAATCCCCTGCGCCTGTTTGTGGGACTTGATAATCGTCTGGCAGACGCAGTGTTACGTTGATTGCGTGTTTCATGAGTTGAATTCCTTTTCAATACGTCGAGATTGACGTAAGCCCATCCTAGAGAGCTGCTCCAAAGTTCTCTGTAGGTCTTTTCTTCGTTTGACGTCGTCTTGGCCGCTGCGAAGCGTCGGAGTAGGCCTGGCGATTGACCCACTCACTCACCAGAACCGTTCCATGGTTCACGGTGAGTGATCGGCATGCGTCAAAGGTCGGGGCTGACGGCGACCTCCGCCGCGTCTTCACTGCGATGCAATGCCACCTGGCGGATCGACAAACGAATCTCCGCCGGCAGCACCCGCTTGGCCGCACCTTCGGCCAGTTCGCCGAGCAGCTCGTGATAGCTGAGCTTGCCCGCTTCGTCCCGGCGCAGCACGTCGAGGTCGAGCATCGTCTGGATAAAGTGGCGGAACAGGCTCTTGTCGAAGAATTCCGGCGCATTCAGGCCATGCAGGATCGACAGGCGCTGGGCCATGACGGTGCAGAGGTCTTCCAGTTCTTCGGCGCTGACGGTGTTTTGACCGCTGTTGAGCAGCAGCGAGACGGTCATGTAGAAGCGCTGCAAGGTCTGGGCGATGCTTTTCGACAGCAACGTCAGCAGCACGAAGTGCCGCGAACTTGGCGCCGGACGCAGGTACAGGTCGTTTTCGAAACGCAGCAGGCCCTGTTCGACGAACGCGTCGAGCCACTGGTCGACCACGCCGTCCAGTTCTTCCAGCGACCAGCGAATGAACAGCTCCGATTGCAGGTACGGGTACAACGCATGGGTGTAGCGCAGGATTTGTTCGCGGCTCATGCGCGAGCTGCTCTGGAAGAAGCTCGCCAGCAACGCCGGCAGGGCGAAGATGTGCAGCACGTTGTTGCGGTAGTAGGTCATCAGCACCGCGTTCTGCTCGTCCAGGTACAGAATCTTGCCCAGGGCATCGCTCTGTTCCGACAGCAGGTCCATGCCTTTGACGTGCTTGATCAGCGCTTGGCCATCGCCTTCGGGCAGGGTGGTGTGGGGCGAGTACGGGACTTTGCGCAACAACGCCAGGTACAGGTCGAGCACCCGGGCCATGGCGCGGTCGTCCAGGGCCAGGCGGCTGGTGGACAGCAGCGCCAGGGCGACGAGGTTGACCGGGTTGATGGCCGCGGCTTCGTTCAGGTGCCGGGCCACGCGTTCGCCGAGGCGGTGGGTGGTCGCGTTGAGCCAGGCCGGTTTGAATTGCGGGCCCAATTCCTGTTGGCGCCAATCCGGTTGTTCGCTGTCGAGGAATTCCGCCAGCTTGATGGGTTCGCCGAAGTTCACCGCCACCTGGCCGAAGCGCTGCTTGAGGGCGCCGATGACCTTGAAGATGTCGAAGATCGATTCTTTTTTCTTGCTGGCCCCACGCAGTTCGCCCAGGTAGGTGCGGCCTTCCAGTACCCGTTCATAACCGATGTAGACCGGCACGAAGACGATGGGCATGCGTGACGAACGCAGGAAGCTGCGCAGGGTGATGGCGAGCATGCCGGTCTTGGGTTGCAGCATGCGCCCGGTGCGCGAACGACCGCCCTCGACGAAGTATTCCACCGGAAAGCCTTTGGTGAACAGCGTGTGCAGGTATTCGTTGAACACCGAGGTGTAGAGCGGGTTGCCCTTGAAGGTGCGGCGCATGAAGAACGCTCCGCCACGGCGCAGCAGGCCGCCGATCACCGGCATGTTGAGGTTGATGCCGGCAGCGATGTGCGGCGGCGTCAGGCCGTTGCGAAACAGCAGGTATGACAGCAGCAGGTAGTCGATGTGGCTGCGGTGGCACGGCACATAGATGACTTCGTGGCCCTGGGCGACGTTCTGCACGCCTTCGATGTGGTTGACCTTGATGCCGTCGTAGATCTTGTTCCAGAACCAGCTCAGCACCACTTCCAGGAAACGGATCGCGGTGTAGGTGTAGTCCGAGGCAATTTCGTTGCCGTAGCGCAGGGCCTGGGCCTTGGCTTTTTCCGGGGAGATCTTTTCCCGCTCGGCTTCCTCGGCAATCGCCTGCTTGACCAGCGGCTGGTTCAACAGGCCCTTGACCAAGTGGCGTCGGTGGGAAATGTCAGGGCCGATGACCGCCGCCTTCAGATTGCGGAAGTGCACCCGCAGAATCCGCTGGGCCATGCGCACGGTGCGTTCGTGGCCCTTGTCGTGTTCGATCAATTCGCGCAGGTGGATCGGCGCGGAGAATTGCACGCGGGTCTTGCGCCCCAGGATCATGATGCTCAGCAGGCGACGCAGGCGCCCGGTAACGGCCCAGCTGTCGGCAAACAACAGCTTCCAGGGGCTGGATTCGCTGTCCGGCGACTGCCCCCAGAACACGCTGACCGGGATGATTTGTGCATCTTCGGCGGCGTTGTGGGTCAGGGCGTCGACCAGCCGCGTCAGGGTGGGCGGTGCGCCGCGCTTGTCCTGGCGCCCGATCCAGTCTGGCGCTGGCGTCAGGTAGAAAAACGCCGCCGGCTCCAGCAGGTTGCCCACCGAGACCGGGAGCACCGGACGGGGCAGGCCGGCCTTGGTGCATTCGGTGTCGAGCACCGCCAGGTCGGTGAGCGAGGGATCTTGCAGGACGTAGAACACCGGACGACTGCGGTCGAGGTTGAGGGTGAAGGACGACTGGTTGATCGTCTCGGAGCGAACCCAGAGGTACAACAGTCGGCGCAGGGTGCCAAACACAAGACGGCGGAACGGGGAGCGGGTCATACGGCTTCTGCATGAGTGGATAAAACCGAGCGGCTGCTCGGGCTCGCTAGTGTGCCGGATTCATCGAAAATCGGCAAAAAAGCACCGAAGTAAAGTCAGTTGAGAGTTTTTCCGGGTGTCATATACTCGGCCGGTTACTGCTCCGGCCTTCTCCATGGACGGCCGGACGGTGGCTTAGGTTCGTACGGCTTTGCCTTTTGCAGTCGGGCGGGAAAAGCCGACTTAATAATAAGAGATGGGAGTGAGCATCATGGCAGCACGGGAAACCGGCAGTGTGAAGTGGTTCAACGACGCGAAGGGTTACGGCTTCATCCAGCGTGAAGGCGGCGCGGATGTATTCGTGCACTACCGCGCGATTCGCGGCGAAGGCCACCGTTCACTGACTGAAGGCCAGCAGGTCGAGTACGCGGTGGTGGAAGGGCAGAAGGGCTTGCAGGCTGAGGATGTGGTGGGGTTGTAACCCGTTCTTGCAGTCACCGCAAATCCCTTGTGGGAGCGGGCTTGCTCGCGAAAGCGGTGTGTCAGCCAATGAAAATATTGCCTGATATACCGCTTTCGCGAGCAAGCCCGCTCCCACATTTAGGTTCAGGTTGGACCTGAGACTAGGGTCACGCCGTCTTCCAGGTAATCTCTTCTTCCCCATCGGCGCTGATGCGAATCCAGCGGTCCGCCGATTCTTCCCCTTCCTCTTCCACCCAGGAGCCAGGCGCGCAGCGCACTTCGACGTTCAGCGCGGCGAAGGCGGCGCGGGCGCAGGCGATGTCGTCTTCCCACGGGGTCTGGTCGCTTTCCAGGTACAGGCTGTTCCATTTGCCCACGGCCTTCGGCAGCCAGGTCACCGGGATGTTGCCAGCCTTGCACTTGTAGGTCTGGCCTTTCTGTACCCAGTCGCTGCAAGGCCCCAGGGCCTGGCCGAGCCAGTGGGCAATGGCCTTGTGGTCGACGTCGGCGTCCTTCAGGTAAATCTCGATATCGGGTTGGCGCATGGATGTCCTCGCTGCGGTCTTGAAAAATCCATTCGCGGATTTAACTGGCCCCAGGCGATTGCCCGAGGCCTAAAGGTCATTATTGAAGAATGAAATAATCGTAGCGCATCGACACCGTGACTTCGAACGGCTCGGCCTGCTCGATCACGCTGGCACGGCGTTCGGCACTGGCTCGCCAGCCATGGGGCGTCATCGCCAGCAGGTTGGCGCGGTCCTGGCCATCGGTGAGCACCAGTGTGAATTCCAGGGTTTCGCTGTGATCCAGCTCCATGCCCGGTGGTACCAGGGCCAGGTGCTTGTCGTCGGTGTATTCGCGTACTTCGTCGTAGAGACGCTCGCGCAATTCCATCAGGTGGCCGGCGGTGGGGCCGACTTTCATCAGTCCGCCGCCGGGGCTGAGCAAGCGCTTGGCCTCCTGCCAGTCCAGCGGGCTGAAAACGCTGGCCAGGAACTGGCAACAGCCGTCCGCCAGCGGCACCCGGGCCATGCTGGCGATCAACCAGGTCAGTTGCGGGTTACGCTTGCAGGCTCGTTTGACCGCTTCGCGAGAGATGTCCAGGGCATAGCCATCGGCATTGGGCAGCGCTTCGGCAATTTGCGCGGTGTAGTAGCCTTCGCCGCAACCGATGTCGAGCCAGCGCCCAGGCGCACGTTCGGCGGCCAGCTCGGCCAGGCGCCGGGCGACCGGGGCGTAATGCCCGGCGTTGAGAAAGTCGCGGCGAGCTTCGACCATCGCCTGGTTGTCGCCAGGGTCGCGGCTGTTCTTGTGCTGCACCGGCAGCAGGTTCAGGTAACCCTGCCGCGCACGGTCGAACCGATGCCCGGCCGGGCACACCACGCCGGTGTCCGCCGCGTTCAGCGGCTCACTGCAGATCGGACAGGCAAGCATCAGGCGAGCAACTTGATCAGCGTCTTGTAGTAGATCTCGGTGAGCACGTCGAGATCGGCGGCCAGCACACGTTCGTTGACCTGATGGATGGTCGCGTTGACCGGCCCCAGTTCTACCACTTGCGTGCCCATGGTGGCGATGAAACGACCGTCGGACGTGCCGCCGCTGGTGGAGGCTTTGGTTTCGCGTCCGGTCACGTCCTTGATGCTCGACGACACGGCGTCCAGCAAGGCACCCGGCTCAGTGAGGAAGGGCAGGCCGGACAAGGCCCAGTCGATGTGCCAGTCCAGTTGATGCTTGTCGAGGATATCGGCGACGCGTTGTTGCAGGCCTTCGACGGTGGATTCGGTGGAGAAACGGAAATTGAACACCGCCTCCAGGTCACCGGGGATCACGTTGGTCGCACCGGTGCCGGAATTGAGGTTGGAGATCTGGAAACTGGTCGGCGGGAAGAAATCGTTGCCGTGGTCCCAATGCTCGGCCGCCAATTCAGCCAGGGCCGGCGCGGCCAGATGGATCGGGTTCTTCGCCAGGTGTGGATAAGCCACGTGGCCTTGCTTGCCGCGCACGGTCAGCTTCGCGCCGAGGGAGCCGCGACGACCATTCTTGACCACGTCGCCCACCAACGTGGTACTCGACGGCTCGCCGACGATGCACCAGTCCAGTCGTTCCTGGCGGGCCTTGAGGCGTTCGACCACGGCTTTGGTGCCGTGGTGGGCCGGGCCTTCTTCATCGCTGGTGATCAGGAAAGTCAGCGAGCCCTTGTGGTCCGGGTAGTCGGCGACGAACCGCTCGGCCGCCACGACCATCGCCGCCAGGCTGCCTTTCATGTCCGCCGCGCCACGGCCGCAGAGCATGCCCTGCTCGTCGATGACCGCGTTGAACGGGTCGAGCTGCCAGGCCTGCACCGGACCGGTCGGCACCACGTCGGTGTGCCCGGCGAAGCACAGCACCGGCCCGTCATGCTTGCCATGGCTGGCCCAGAAGTTATCCACATCCTCGATACGCATCGGCTCAAGCTTGAAACCGGCGTCGCCCAGGCGCTGCATCATGATGTTTTGGCAATCGGCATCCACCGGCGTCACGGACGGACGGCGAATCAGGTCGCAGGCGAGTTGCAGGGTCGGCGAGAGGTCGGCGTGGGCCGTCATGGAAAACTCCGGAAGCAGGAAAGGAGATCGCAGTCCATGTGGGAGCGGGCTTGCTCGCGAAGCTCTTAGCGTCAGTGATGACGCCTTCGCGAGCAAGCCCGCTCCCACAGGTCCTGAGTTCGACCGTTGGATGGTATTCGGCCGAGGCTACAAAATGGCGGTTATCTTATAGCAAAACGACCCTCATGGGCCCCTGGCGGGGGACAGGTGGAACACAAAACCTGTGGGAGCGAGCCTGCTCGCGAAAGCGTTGGATCAGCAGAATCGATTTAACTGACACATCGCCTTCGCGAGCAGGCTCGCTCCCACAGAGGAGATGGGGTGAGATTCATGTCGCGAACAGCTCGAATTGCCACGGCAAAGCCCTATAATGCGCGCCGGTTTTTGGGGTAATGGTCATGAGTACAGAAGATCCACGGTTTGCCGGCATCGCCCGTTTGTATGGCATCGAAGGCCTGGAGCGCCTGCGGGCGGCCCATGTGGCGATTGTCGGCGTCGGCGGTGTCGGGTCCTGGGCGGCGGAAGCCATTGCCCGTTGCGGCGTGGGCGAGATTTCGCTGTTCGACCTGGACGATGTCTGCGTGAGCAACGCGAACCGTCAGTTGCACGCCCTGGACAGCACCGTCGGCAAGCCCAAGGTTGAGGTCATGGCCGAGCGGTTGCGCGGGATCAACCCCGACTGCACGGTGCACGCGGTGGCGGACTTCGTCACCCGCGACACCATGGCCGAGTACATCACGCCGAACATCGATTGCGTGATCGACTGCATCGACAGCGTCAACGCCAAGGCCGCGCTGATCGCCTGGTGCAAGCGCCGCAAGATCCAGATCATCACCACCGGCGGCGCGGGTGGGCAGATCGACCCGACACTGATCCAGGTCTGCGACTTGAACCGTACGTTCAACGATCCACTGGCCTCCAAGGTGCGCTCCACCTTGCGCCGCGACTACGGCTTTTCCCGCACCGTGACCCGCCACTACAGCGTGCCTTGCGTGTTCTCTACCGAACAACTGCGCTACCCGAAGCCGGACGGCAGCATTTGCTTGCAGAAGAGTTTTGTCGGTGACGGCGTCAAGCTCGACTGCGCGGGTGGGTTTGGCGCGGTGATGATGGTCACGGCCACGTTCGGCATGGTCGCGGCGACCAAGGCTGTGGATAAGATCGTGGCGGGCGTGCGACGGCCGGCGGATCGGGTCAAGCCCGGTCAGTAATGCAACGCTGCTCACTAAGGGAGTGGTGAACCTGTGGCGAGGGAGCTTGCTCCTGCTGGACTGCGCAGCAGTCCCCATTTTCATGAGCGCTTCGCACTCAAGCGGGAGCAAGCTCCCTCGCCACAGTTATTGCGTCAGCTCAAACATCCGCTTCAACACCGCATTCAACCCATTGCTGCGCGACGGCGATAGCTGTCGCGACAACCCCAACTGATTGAACCAATCCGGCAAATCCACCTGCTGCAACTCGTCAGCGGACAAGCCATTGACCCGCGCCAGCAACAACGCCACCAACCCCCGGATCAACCGCGCATCGCTGCTGGCGGAAAACTGCCAATGCCCGTCGTGCAAGCGACCCACCAGCCACACCTGGCTCTCACAGCCGTGGACGAGGTTGGCCTCGCACTGGTCGGCGTCGCTCAGGGGCGGCAGGCGTTCGCCCCATTGCATCAGCAGACGGGCCCGTTGTTCCCAGCCGGAGGCTTCCTGGAAAATCTGCAACGCGGTGAGGGCGTCGGCGGGCAGGCTCATCGCAGCATCTCCAAGGCCTGGTCCAGGGCTTCGAAGAAACGTTCGAGATCGGCGGAATCGTTGTACAGCGCCAGCGATACCCGAATCGCCCCGGACAGCTTCAAATGCTTGAACAGCGGCATTGCGCAGTGATGCCCGGCGCGCACGGCGATGCCTTGCTCGGTCAGCAGGTGCGCCAGGTCGGCGTTGTGGATACCTTCGACCACGAAGCTGACCAGGGCCAGGCGTGGGTTGCCGACCAGGCGCACGCCGTTGCGCGCCAGCAGGCCGCTAATCAAATAGTCGTGCAACGCTGTTTCATGGTCGATGACCGCTTGCCCGTCGAGACCGGACAGGTAGTCGAGTGTCGCCCCCAGGCCAATCACGCTGGCGATGGGCGGTGTGCCGGCCTCGAAACCCAGCGGCGCCGGGCGGAAGGTGGCGCTGTGGTAATCGGCTTGCTGGACCATTTCGCCGCCAAATTGCCAGTGACGCAGTTTGCTGAGCGCTTCGGTGCGACCGAACAACGCCCCCAGGCCTTCGGGGCCGTACAGCTTGTGACTGGAAAATACATAGAAATCGCAGCCCAGTGCCTCCACATCGTGGCGGCCATGGACGACACCCTGGGCGCCATCGATCACCGTCAGCGCATCTTGCGCCTTGGCCATCGCCAGCAATGCCGGCAATGGCTGCCAGGTGCCGAGGACGTTGGATAACTGGCTCACGGCCAACAAGCGCGTGCGCGGCCCGATCAGCTCGGCGGCGGCATGGGTATCGATCACTCCATCGGCATCCAGCGGCAGCACTACGAGCTTCAACGCGCGACGCTCGGCCAGTTGCTGCCAAGGCAACAGGTTGGCGTGATGCTCCAGGGCGCTGACAACAATTTCATCGTCAGGGTTGAACAGATGTTCCAGTCCGTAGGCGAGCAGGTTCAACGCCGAAGTGGCGCCGTGGGTGAAAACGATCTGTCCGCAGTCCCTCGCGTTGAGCCATTGCGAAACCTTGAGGCGACTGTCTTCGAATGCCTGGGTGGCCAGCGCTCCGGGCAAATGTTGCGCACGGTGCACGTTGGCCGCGCCGTTGGCGTAATAGTGCGTCAGGGCGTCCAGCAGGGCTTGGGGTTTTTGCGTGGTGGCGGCGCTGTCCAGGTAGGTCTGGCCTTGCCGTTGCAGGGCGGCGATGGCCGGGAAGTCGGCGCGCCAAGGGGATTGGATCAACATGCTTTCGGGCCCTGCTGGAGTTACGCCGGACCCTGTGGGAGCGGGCTTTTATCTGTGGGAGCCAAGCTTGCTCGCGATGAACGATGACACGGTCTCGCGGTAAACCGTGTCGCTGCCATCGCGAGCAAGCTCAGTTCCCACAAAAAAAGCTCGCCCCCACAGGTGAGGGAGTGAAGCTTAGTTGTGAGCGTGCAGTGCTTCGTTCAGCTCGATGGCCGACTTATGCGTCTTGCATTCCACTGCACCGGTTTCGGAGTTGCGACGGAACAACAAGTCGGGCTGGCCGGCCAGGTCGCGGGCCTTGACCACTTTGACCAGTTGGTTGTTTTCGTCCAGCAGCTTCACTTTGGTGCCGGCGGTCACGTACAGGCCCGACTCTACGGTGTTGCGGTCGCCCAGCGGGATACCGATGCCGGCGTTGGCGCCGATCAGGCAGCCTTCGCCCACCTTGATCACGATGTTGCCGCCGCCCGACAGGGTGCCCATGGTCGAGCAACCGCCGCCCAGGTCCGAGCCCTTGCCGACGAACACGCCCGCCGAGACACGGCCTTCGATCATGCCCGGGCCTTCGGTGCCGGCATTGAAGTTGACGAAACCTTCGTGCATGACCGTGGTGCCTTCGCCCACGTAGGCGCCCAGGCGCAGGCGCGCGGCATCGGCGATACGCACGCCGGCCGGGACCACGTAGTCGGTCATTTTCGGGAATTTATCCACCGAGAACACTTCCAGCAGCTCGCCGCGCAAGCGGGCTTCGAGCTGGTGCTCGGCCAGTTCGGCCAGGTCGATCGCGCCCTGGCTGGTCCAGGCCACGTTCGGCAGCAGCGGGAAAATGCCGGCCAGGTTCAGGCCGTGGGGCTTGACCAGGCGATGGGACAACAGGTGCAGCTTGAGGTAGGCCTCAGGCGTGGAGCTCAGTTGGGCATCTTCGGCCAGCAAGGTGGCGACCAGTGGCTTGTGGCTTTCGGCCAGGCGGGTCAGCAGCTTGGCTTGCGCGGCATCGACGTTGCGCAGTGCCTCAGCCAACTGCGAAGCCTGGGCGGTGGTGAAGGTGATGGCCTGGTTGCCTTCGCTGTAGCCCAGGATCGGCGCGATAGCGGCAACGATCTCAGCCGACGGCTTGAGCATCGGCTGTGCGTAGAACACCTCCAGCCAAGCGCCTTCACGGTTTTGGGTGCCGACGCCGAAGGCCAGGCTGAACAGGGTAGTGGACATGAAATTACCTCTACAAAATGGACTGGGCAGGCTTACTTGATCTCTGCCGCATAAATATCTGGCTTGAAGCCAATCAGGGTTCGGTCACCGAGATCGAGCACCGGGCGCTTGATCATCGAGGGTTGGGCGAGCATCAGTTCGATGGCTTTCGTCTGGTCGAGATCGGCTTTGCGTTCGTCGTCGAGTTTGCGAAAGGTCGTACCGGCACGGTTCAACACCACTTGCCAGCCATGCTCGTCGCACCATTGGGTCAGGTGCTCACGGTCGATGCCGGCGGTCTTGTAGTCATGAAAATCGTAATGCACAGCGTGATCATCGAGCCAGGTGCGCGCCTTTTTCATCGTGTCACAGGCTTTGATGCCGAAAAGGTGCAACGTTTTGCTTGAATCGGTCAAGGAACTGCCCCCTTTGCAGGTGCTGGAAATAAAAGGTGAAGGATTATGCCATGACCGGACGGTTTCGCGGCGGCCCAGGTTGATGCGCTACAAAACCTGTGGGAGCAAAGCTTGCTCGCGATACAGGCGACACGGTTCAACTGCAACACTGTGCCATCGTTCATCGCGAGCAAGCTTTGCTCCCACTGGCTCATTCCACAGGGCAGGCTGCGACATAGGTGTAACGGTCAGGCTAATGCTAGGCGGTTAATATGGCACTTCAACGGCAAGCTGTTGCTGGATGTGTGTAGTTGGCATTGCAAGGCGGACCTAGCCTTATGATGGGCTTTACAAGATGTACACCCTTCTCTAATGTTTGCCACGAGTGTGCATGAGCCTCCCGCTCGTTAAATCCAGATGAGGCCTGCGTAGCACCGCCCATGGTCAGCCCGTAAAGGGTAAGTAATGGGATGGTTAGGCAGCGGCTAACCCCTCAACCTTTTGGTTGTTGATGCTCCATGAGGGCCTACTGGCCCTATCTATTCTTGAAGCCGAGCGAAAGTTCGGCTTTTTCTTGCCTGTCTTTTGCGCCCCAAGATCAGACTCTGGGGCTGGCTTAGTGCGGGTACATCCCTATCCTCATAAAAAGCAAAGCCGCCCGAAGGCGGCTTCAATCGACACGCAGTTGAGCTTGCTCTGCCCCGTCTGCGTGGCTGGGTCAACCCCGAGAGGGATTCAGAAGGTCAACAATTGCGATCATCGAGATCACATCCGTTTTCTGATCCTTAACCTAACGACAAAGCCCGCAGATGTGGGCTTTGTCGTTTCTGGAAGACATAAGAAGCCCGGACTGTCCGGGCTAGTATCAGGCAGCTTTTACTGGCTTTATCAGGCTTTCTGCTGGGATGCCGAACATATCGTGAAGCTTCCAGATCATGGGCAGAGTTAACGAGCGTTTACGGTTGAGCACCTCGTATACGCGGTTCGTTTTTCCGATAGCGGGAACCAGATCGGCCGCGGTGAGTCCGGATTGCTCCATGCGAAACTTGATGGCTTCAATTGGGTCAGGCAGATCAACCGGGAAGTTCTTGGTTTCGTAGGCCTCGATCAGAGTGACCATGACTTCAAAAGCATCGCCTTCCGGGGTGCCAAGTTCAGGCTCATTCTCAAATAGGGGAGAGATCTCTTTGAGAGCTACCCGGTATTCGTCATCGGTGCGGATTGGACGAATGTTCATGGTGATTACTCCATTTCCACGGTGTTTGCGTCGATCTCATCGTACCGACGATGAGTGCCGACAAACTTGATGTACACAGCGCCGAAGCGGTAGGCAATGGCGACCACCAGGCGGTAGTCGTTACCCTTGATGTTGAATACCACGCGGCGACTCTTGAGAATGCTTGCGTTACCGTATTGCGCCTTGATGTCGTTTGGGTTGGTCCAAGTGGCTTTTTTGGCATCGTCAAGCCAAGCCTTAAGCTGCTGTTCGGAATCTGGGTATTTCTCCCAGAAGGCTTTCAGGTGACTGATGGCGATAATTCTCATGGGTGAGAATGTAGTCCCATGGTGGGACTTTTGCAAGCATTCACAAGCAACAGCTTGCGGTCCTGCCGGGCACTCATCCTTAACCTCATAAAAAGCAAAGCCGCCCGAAGGCGGCTTCAATCGACACGCAACTGAGCTTGCTCTGCCCCGTCTGCGTGGCTGGGTCAACCCGGAGAGGGACCCAGACTCCTGCCAGCGTTCACCGGTGACGGGGGCGATCATGGCTACTGGTATCAGCGAATTCAAGCGAGCTTGATTCTTGAAACAGGGCTGCATGAGTTTTGTTGAGGTGTTAAACCCGTAAAATCAAGGGCTTGCTTTGATGAGGTGCGTTTTATTTCTTTTCTTGTCTGAGTAAGCGCTTATGGTCTGTCAGACGCACCGAAGTTTCCGACACGTTTTTAAGGTTGTCCGTCGGAAGCGAGGGCTCTAGCCTCTGGGTGTCGCTACCAATTCAGCGACCGGACGTGAGAATCCGAATACCCACTATGCGCATAAGCGCCCGCCATATAAAGTGCAGGCGCGTTTCGTCCATACATCATGTTATGGCGGCTGTGCGCGGGCATGTTTCGACATGGCCGGGTATTTAGTGGGTGTTTGACCCGGATTCTCACCCCGCGTACGGCTGCCACTCTCTAGTCCGTGAGAAGGCTTTGTGGCGGCTCCAACACCCAAGGAGCATCCAAATGATCAAAGAAACTCCAAACCCACCAAAATCAGCCTCCACTTTTCCCTACGGCGACTATGCCCCCGAAAAGCTGCAAGAGGCAGCTGACCGTGTGCTGGATCAATATCTCAAGCCTGATGACGACAGCAAGTCAGAACCCAAGCCTTCAGTACAGTTATTCACGGTGGCTGACGGTATCGACACCGAAGTGTTGCTGGCCAACCTCAGCGAAACCCTGGCTTCGGCCAATGCGATGCTCAATGACCTTGCCTTCGATCAGGACGGCTCGCGACGGCATGTAGCGTTGGGGGTGGCGCAGATGATTGAGTTGGGGATGTTGCTGGCGAACAAGTGCCTGGATCGGGTAGAGCTTCGGACTTGATGTAATAAGTGCTGGCCTCATCGCGAGCAAGCTTTGCTCCCACAGTGGTTGGGTATTGTTCACAGGACGCGCGATCAACATCAACCCTCTGTGGGAGCGAGCTTGCTCGCGAAGACGTAGGCCCATTCAACATGGGTGCAAGCTGAACCACCGCTTTCGCGAGCAAGCCCGCTCCCACAGGGGATTTGTGGTGTTCGCAGATATGGGGGCGACACCAGCCCCTGTGGCGAGGGAGCTTGCTCCCGCTGGGCTGCGAAGCGGCCCTGAAATCGGGTAACGCGGTATGTCAGGCAGATTGAGTTGACTGCTTCGGGGGCCGCTGCGCAGCCCAGCGGGAGCAAGCTCCCTCGCCACAACAGCGGTCCGCTTCAGTGCGATACAGCCATCAACCCCGACGCTGGATGAACGCGCGGATCCGCTCCGCCGCTTCCACGCATTCAGCCAATGGCGCGACCAGGGCCATGCGCACGCGGCCGGCGCCTGGGTTGACGCCGTCCACGTCGCGGGAGAGGTAGGAGCCCGGCACGACGGTCACGTGCTCCTGTTCGAACAGGTCACGGCAGAAGGCTGCGTCGTCGCCCGCCACGTTCGGCCACAGATAGAAGCTGCCATCGGGACGTTGCACGTCCAGCACTGGGCTGAGGATTTCCAACACGGCGTCGAACTTCTCCCGGTACAGCGCGCGGTTGGCCCGTACGTGCACTTCGTCGTTCCACGCGGCAATGCTTGCCAGTTGGGTTTGAACCGGCATCGCGCAGCCGTGGTAAGTGCGGTACAGCAGGAAACCCTTGAGGATGTCCGCGTCGCCGGCCACGAAGCCGGAGCGCAGGCCAGGCAGGTTGGAGCGCTTGGAGAGGCTGTGGAAGACCACGCAGCGCTTGAAGTCCTTGCGACCGAGTTCGACGCAAGCGGTGAGCAGGCCTGGCGGCGGGGTCTGTTCGTCAAAATACAATTCGCTGTAGCACTCGTCCGAGGCGATGACGAAGTCATATTCATCCGCCAGGGCGATGAGTTTCTTCAGCACGTCCACCGGGATCAGCGCGCCGGTCGGGTTGCCCGGGGAGCACAGGAACAGGATCTGGCAGCGTTTCCAGACGTCCGGCGAAACGGCATCGAAATCCGGGTTGAAGCCGTTCGCGTCCAGGCACGGCAGATAGTGCGGCTTGGCCCCGGCCAGGAACGCCGCGCCTTCGTAGATCTGGTAGAACGGGTTCGGGCTGACCACCAAGGCATCGTCGCCCCGGTTGACCACGGTCTGGGTGAAGGCGAACAGGGCTTCACGGGTGCCGTTGACCGGCAGCACGTGGCGCGCCGGGTCCAGCCAGCCGTTCGGCACGTTGAAGCGGCGCTCGCACCAGCCGGTGATGGCTTCGCGCAGTTCCGGGATGCCGAGGGTGGTCGGGTACACGGCCATCTTTTCCAGATTGCTGGCCAGGGCCTCGGCCACGAAGCTTGGCGAGCGATGCTTGGGCTCGCCGATGGACAGCGCGATTGGGCGCTTGTCCGGGTTGGGCGTGACGCTGCCGAGCAGGGCGCGGAGTTTTTCGAACGGGTAGGGCTGGAGCTGGTTCAGAGCGTTGTTCATTGAGGGCCTCTTTCAATGTGGGAGCGAGCCTGCTCGCGATAGCGGTGTATCAGGAAGCATCAATGCTGGATGTTCCGCCGCCATCGCGAGCAGGCTCGCTCCCACAGGGGGAATATGTTGATTCAGATGCTGATGCGTGTCAGGTGGGCATCAGGTTCCTGGTTGACGCTCAAGTGCTGCACGATCGCTTCCTGCAAGCGGCTGCACAGTTGCGGATCGGACAACGGCTGGTTCTGAGCATCGGTAATGAAAAATACGTCTTCCACCCGTTCGCCGAGGGTGGCGATCTTGGCGTTTTGCAGCGACAGGTCGAACTCCAGGAAAATATGGCCGACCCGCGCCAGCAGGCCCGGGCGATCCGGCGCGCTGAGTTCCAGCACCGTGACCTGGCGCTGGGCGTCGTTATGAATCGTCACTTGCGGCGCGAAGGCGAAGTGCTTGAGCTGGCGCGGCACCCGGCGCTGGATGATGGTCGGGTAGTCCGCCGGGTTGCGCAGGGCCTCGGTGAGGCCGTCGCGAATCTGCTTGACCCGCGCCGGGTTGTCGCCAATCGAATCGCCGTCGGTGTCGAGCACGATGTAGGTGTCGAGGGTGAACTGGCTGGTGGACGTAATGACCCGGGCGTCATGAATGTTGAGGTTGAGCTGGTCCATCGCCGCCACCGTCACCGCGAAGAAGTCGTGCTGGTCCGGGGCATAGATGAAGATCTGCGTACCGCCCTCGAACTCACGCTGGGTGGTTTCCTTGATCAGCACCAGCGGCCCGCCATCGGCCGGTTGCTGCAGGATCGCGTCGCTGTGCCAGGCCACGTCGCCGGCGGTGTGGCGCAGGAAGTAATCATCGCCCAATTGCGACCAGAGCTGCTCGACATCGTCCGGGTCGGTGCCGCCGCGGACCAGGATGTCCAGGGCTGCGCTTTGGGTACGACGGATCTGCTCTTCGCGGTCCACCGGGTTTTCCAGGCCGCGGCGCAAGGCCCGCTTGGTCTCGGTGTAGAGCTGGCGCAACAGGCTGGCGCGCCAGGAGTTCCACAGGGTTGGATTGGTGGCGTTGATATCGGCCACGGTCAACACATAGAGATAATCCAGGCGGATTTCGTCGCCAACGGTCTGGGCGAAGTCATGGATGACCTGCGGATCGGACAAGTCCTTGCGCTGGGCGGTGGTCGACATCACCAAATGGTTCTGCACCAGCCAGACGATCAGCCGGCTGTCCCACAGGGGCAGTTGATGGCGCTGGCAGAACGCTTCGGCGTCCACCGCGCCGATCTCGGAATGGTCGCCCTGGCGGCCCTTGCCAATGTCGTGGTACAGCCCGGCCATGTAGATCAGCTCGGGCTTGGGCAGCTTGCCCATGAGCTTGCTGGCCAGTGGGAATTTCTCCGACACCTGGGTGTACTGCAACTTACGCAGGTGCTTGATCAGGTTCAATGTGTGGGCATCGACCGTATAAATGTGGAACAGGTCGTGCTGCATCTGCCCGACGATGAAGCCGAACTCCGGCAGGTAGCGCCCGAGGATCCCGTAGCGGTTCATCCGGCGCAGGTTGCGGTGCACGCCGATCTTGCATTTGAACAGCTCGATGAACAGGCTGGTGTTGCGGATGTCGTGACGGAAATCCTCGTCGATCAGATGACGGTTTTCCCGCAGCAGGCGGATGGTATCGGCGCGTACACCCTTGATTTCCGGCTGCTGGGCCATGAGCACGAAAATCTCGAGCATGGCGAAGGGCGTGCGGCGAAACACGTTGGCGTTACGCGCTTCGATGTAGCCGTCGTGCAACTGAAAACGTGAGTTGATTGGCAGCGGCGGTTCTTCGTCCTCGGGGGCGAGGATGACTTCCTCGAAGTGCTGGATGATCAGTTCGCTGAGCTGGGCGATGCTCATCACCACGCGGTAGTACTGCTGCATGAAGTTTTCGATGGACTGCTTGGCATCCTGCCCCTCGAAGCCCAGCAGGCCGGCGATGGAGCGCTGGTGATCGAACAGCAGGCGGTCCTCGGAGCGCCCGGCGAGCATGTGCAGGGCGTAGCGGACCTTCCACAGGAATTCCTGGGACGAGGCCAGCAAGGCGTTTTCGCTTTCCACCAGGAAACCTTCCCCGGCCAGGGCGCGCAGGTTCAGCGTGCCGTACTGGCGGCGGGCGACCCACAGGATCGTCTGGATGTCCCGCAGCCCGCCGGGCGAGCCCTTGACGTTGGGTTCCAGGTTGTATTCGGTGTCGTTGTACTTGTGGTGACGGGCTTTCTGCTCGGCGTGCTTGGCCAGGAAAAAGTCCTTGCTGGGCCACATGTGCGCCGTGCTGGTGACATCGAGCATGCGCTGGCGCAGGTGCTCGGGGCCGGCAACGGTGCGGCTTTCCATCAGGTTGGTGATCACTGTCAGGTCGGCGCGGGCCTCGTCGGCGCATTCCTGTACCGAACGCACGCTTTGGCCGACTTCCAGGCCGATGTCCCACAACAGCGTCAGGAAGCGCTCGATGGAGTCGCGGAAAATTTCATGATCGGCGCTGTCCAGCAGGATCAGCAGGTCGATGTCGGAGTAGGGGTGCAGCTCGCCGCGCCCATAGCCGCCCACCGCCACCAGGGCGATGTCGGCATCCTCGCTCCAATCGAACTGCTCCCAGGCCTTTTGCAGGATGTTATCGACGAACCAGGCGCGGTCCTCGATCAGCCGACGAATGTCCCGGCCATTGCGAAAGCGCTGGTCGAGCACTTCGTGGGCCTGGCGGATGGCCTTCTTGAATGCCGAGATGGGGCTTGCCTTCAGGGCCAGTTCAGCCTGGAACTGGCCGCGGTCGAAGAGTTCGGGATCCACCTGCGGCATTGAATGGCTTTCCTTTCTATCTATATCTGTTGGATCTATAGGCTGGGTACGGATCAGGCGGAAACGCGCGCGATGGTGTCATCGCTGCGCAGGGTAAAGATTTCGTAGCCGGTCTCGGTGACCAGCAGGGTGTGTTCCCACTGGGCCGACAACTTGCGGTCCTTGGTGATGGCGGTCCAGCCGTCGCCCAGCACCTTGGTGTCGGCGCGGCCCTGGTTGATCATCGGCTCGATGGTGAAGGTCATGCCCGCCTGCAGTTCCATGCCGGTACCGGCGCGGCCGTAGTGCAGGATCTGCGGTTCTTCGTGGAACACCTTGCCGATGCCGTGGCCGCAGAACTCGCGCACCACCGAGAAACCGTTCTTCTGCGCATGCTTCTGGATCACTTCGCCGATGTCGCCCAGGCGGCAGCCCGGTTTCACCAGTTCGATGGCCATGTACATGCATTCCTGGGTGACCTTGGACAGGCGCTCGGCCCACTCCGGTACGTTGCCGACATGGAACATACGGCTGGTGTCGCCGTGATAGCCGTCCTTGATGACGGTGACGTCGATGTTCAGGGTGTCGCCATCCTTCAACGGTTTTTCGTTGGGGATGCCGTGGCAGACCACGTGGTTGATCGACGTGCAGATCGACTTCGGGAAGCCTTTGTAGTTGAGCGGGGCGGGGATGGCTTTCTGCTCGTTGACGATGTAGTCGTGGCAGATACGGTCCAGCTCTTCGGTGGTCACGCCCGGCTTGACGTAGTCGGCGATCATCTCCAGCACTTCGGCGGCGAGTTTGCCGGCGACACGCATTTTGGCGATGTCCTCGGGCGTCTTGAGGGTAACGGTCATACAGGCTCTCTCTGCGCCCGACGGCGCTGTTCAAAACGAAATGGGCGGCGGATGATGACTCGCGTGGCCCTGAAAGAGGCGATTCTAACAGACGATCAGCGCAAAGAACTCCCCAGCCCGGAACTCTGTGGCCTGGGCGCGAGAGTGGGAGCAAAGCTTGCTCGCGATCCAGGCGACTCGATTTCTAAAGGACCGCATCGCCTTTTCGCGGGCAAGCCTTGCTCCCACAATCCCCTCGCCACAGGGATTTGAGAATCCGTGTTCCGTTTTCGCCCTTGCTGTGGTATAAAATGCGCCGCTTTCCGGGGATGACCCCGTAAGCTTAAATCCACACACGTGTCGACACGATGACCTGGGTGCCTTCGGCTTATATAGCCGCTGGTTGGTCATTGGGATACGTGGAGGCCAAACCCGACTTATCAAGGAACTATCATGTCCCAAGTCAACATGCGCGATATGCTGAAGGCCGGTGTGCACTTCGGTCACCAGACCCGTTACTGGAACCCGAAAATGGGCAAGTACATTTTCGGCGCGCGTAACAAGATCCACATCATCAACCTTGAAAAAACCCTGCCGATGTTCAACGAAGCACTGACCTTCGTAGAGCGCCTGGCCCAGGGCAAAAACAAGATTCTGTTCGTCGGCACCAAGCGTTCCGCTGGCAAGATCGTTGCTGAAGAAGCAGCACGTTGCGGTTCGCCGTACGTCGATCACCGCTGGTTGGGCGGCATGCTGACCAACTTCAAGACCATTCGCGCTTCCATCAAGCGTCTGCGTGACCTTGAAGTCCAGTCCGAAGACGGTACTTTCGCCAAGCTGACCAAGAAAGAAGCGCTGATGCGCACTCGCGATCTTGAGAAGCTGGACCGCTCCCTGGGCGGTATCAAGGACATGGGCGGTCTGCCTGACGCACTGTTCGTGATCGACGTTGACCACGAGCGCATCGCGATCACCGAAGCCAACAAGCTGGGTATCCCGGTCATCGGCGTTGTCGACACCAACAGCAGCCCGGAAGGCGTTGACTACATCATCCCAGGCAACGATGACGCCATCCGCGCCATCCAGCTGTACATGGGTTCGATGGCTGACGCTGTAATCCGTGGTCGCAACAATGTTAACGGCGGCACCGAAGTCTTCGCTGAAGAAGCTCCGGCAGCAGCCGCTGAGTAATCGACGCCCCTGGCGTTGACTCAGTAAGCAAAAAGGGGGCTTGGCCCCCTTTTTGCCACCTCGAAAACCATTTGCCGCCAGCGCAGTGACTTGTTTGTAACCTGCCGTGGCCTATAAGCAGTGGTTTTCCAGGAAGAATTGATCGCCCGTTCGATCGGGTGGAATGGTTGAAAACCTATCCAAGAGGATTTTGAAATGGCAGAGATTACTGCAGCGTTGGTCAAAGAACTGCGCGAGCGTACCGGCGAAGGCATGATGGATTGCAAGAAAGCCTTGACCAAGGCTGGCGGCGACATCGAAAAAGCCATTGATGACATGCGTGCTTCGGGCGCCATCAAGGCTGCCAAGAAGGCTGGCAACATTGCCGCTGAAGGCGCTATCGGTATCAAGGATGACGGTAAAGCTGCCGTTATCATCGAAGTCAACTCGCAGACTGACTTCCTGGCCCTGCAAGACGACTTCAAGGCATTCGTTGCCGCCAGCGTCGAAAAAGCATTCGCCGACAAACTGACCGACGCAGCTCCGCTGATCGCCGCTCAGGAATCGGCTCGTGAGGCCCTGGTTGCCAAAGTAGGCGAAAACGTCAACATCCGTCGTCTGGTTCGTGTCGAAGGCGATGTTGTCGGTTCTTACCTGCACGGCAACAAGATCGGTGTTGTTGTGGCCCTCAAAGGCGGCAACGTCGAGCTGGCCAAGGACATCGCAATGCACGTCGCTGCCAGCAACCCTGAGTTCCTGCTGCCGTCGGAAGTTTCCGCTGATGCCATCGAGCGCGAAAAAGCCGTGTTCATGCAGCTCAACGAAGACAAGATCAAAGGCAAGCCTGCCGAAATCGTTGAAAAAATGGTTGCCGGTCGTATCACCAAGTTCCTGGCTGAAGCCAGCCTGGTTGAGCAGGCGTTCGTCAAGAACCCTGAAATCAAGGTCGGTGAACTGGCCAAGAAGGGCGGCGCTGAAATCGTTTCCTTCACTTACTTCAAAGTGGGCGAAGGCATCGAGAAGCCAGTAGACAACTTCGCTGAAGAAGTAGCTGCTCAGCTGGCTGCCAGCAAGCAATAAGACAGTTTGTATAACTGTCGCCCTGAAGAGGCTGCCCGCTTAACGCGCGCAGCCTCTTTTTGGATGAGGATGCCGATTTATATTGGTTTCCTGTCGGAACTGGCTTACAAAGCCGTGTTCCGATGGCGCTGTGTCAGCGTCAAGCTAGAGTGAACGCAGGCTGAAAACAGCCGGCAAAGAATTTTTTGAACACATACGCCGCAGGAGAGATTCGCAATGGCTCAGCAGGGCAGTGGTTATCAGGCTCGCTATAAACGCATTCTACTCAAGCTTAGCGGCGAGGCCCTGATGGGCTCGGAAGAGTTCGGGATCGATCCGAAAGTGCTGGATCGCATGGCCCTGGAAGTCGGCCAGTTGGTCGGGATCGGCGTTCAGGTCGGCCTGGTCATCGGCGGCGGCAACCTGTTCCGCGGCGCAGCGCTGAGCGCGGCCGGCATGGATCGGGTCACGGGCGACCACATGGGCATGCTGGCCACTGTGATGAACGCCCTGGCTATGCGCGACGCGCTGGAGCGTGCCAATATCTCGGCCATCGTGATGTCGGCCATTTCCATGGTTGGCGTGACCGATCACTACGACCGCCGCAAAGCCATGCGCCACCTCAATTCCAAGGAAGTGGTGATTTTTGCCGCCGGTACCGGTAATCCGTTCTTCACCACGGATTCGGCCGCCTGCCTGCGAGCGATCGAGATCGATGCCGATGTCGTGCTCAAGGCAACCAAGGTCGACGGCGTGTATACCGCTGACCCGTTCAAGGACCCGCATGCCGAGAAGTTCGATCATCTGACCTACGATGAAGTGCTGGATCGCAAGCTGGGTGTCATGGACCTGACGGCTATCTGCCTGTGCCGCGACCACAAGATGCCGTTGCGCGTCTTTAACATGAACAAGCCGGGCGCCCTGCTGAATATCGTCCATGGCGGCGCCGAAGGAACACTGATCGAGGAAGCTCAACAATGATCAATGAAATCAAAAAAGACGCTCAAGAGCGCATGCAGAAATCCCTGGACTCCCTGAACCACGCATTCGGCCAGATTCGTACCGGCAAGGCTCACCCCAGCATCCTCGGCAGCGTCATGGTGCCTTACTACGGCACTGACACACCGCTGAGCAGCGTTGCCAACGTCACCGTGAAAGACTCGCGCACCCTGCAGGTCGTGGCTTTCGAGCGCAACATGCTCGCTGCCGTAGACAAGGCGATCCAGAGCGCCGGCCTGAACCTCAACCCAACTAACCTGGGGGAGCTGCTGCTGATCCCGATGCCGGCCCTCACCGAGGAAACGCGCAAAGGCTTCACCAAGCAAGCCCGTAGCGCAGCGGAAGATGCGCGTGTCGCTGTGCGCAATATCCGTCGTGACGCGTTGGGTGAGCTGAAGAAGTTGGTCAAGGACAAGGAAATCAGTGAAGACGAAGAGCGTCGTGCCATCGCTGATATCGATAAGCTGACCAAAGAATCCGAGGCCCAGATCACCAAGGCCACGGACGAGAAAGAAAAAGACCTGATGGCCGTATAAGGGTCTCGTTTTCATGGAAAAGACCAAGCAGGCCGTGCCGTTCGCGGTGCCGCGCCACGTGGCGATCATCATGGACGGCAACAACCGCTGGGCCAAGAAACGCTTTATGCCTGGCGTCGCCGGGCACAAGGCGGGGGTCGACGCTGTGCGTGCGGTCATCGAGGTGTGCGCCGAGGCAGGGGTCGAGGTGCTGACCCTGTTCGCCTTCTCCAGCGAGAACTGGCAGCGCCCGGCCGATGAAGTCAGCGCCTTGATGGACCTGTTCCTCAAGGCCCTGCGTCGCGAGGCCAAGCGCCTCAGCGATAACAAGATCAGCTTGCGCATCATCGGTGACCGCTCGCGCTTCCATCCTGAATTGCAGGCTGCGATGCGTGAAGCCGAAGCCGCGACGGCGGGTGCCAATCGGTTCGTCCTGCAAATCGCCGCCAACTATGGTGGCCAATGGGACATTGCCCAGGCTGCCCAGCGGCTGGCGCGGGAAGTCCAGGCCGGGCACTTGCGTCCAGAAGACATCACCCCTGAGCTGCTACAGACTTGCCTGGCGACCGGTGACCTGCCGTTGCCGGACCTGTGCATCCGTACCGGTGGCGATCATCGCATCAGCAACTTCCTGCTCTGGCAATTGGCTTATGCCGAGCTGTACTTCTCCGACCTGTTCTGGCCGGACTTCAAACACGAAGCCATGCGCACCGCATTGGCCGATTTCGCTTCCCGTCAGCGTCGTTTCGGTAAAACGAGCGAGCAGATCGAAGCTGGAGCCCGGATTTAATGCTTAAACAACGAATCATCACTGCCTTGATCCTGTTGCCCATCGCCCTGGGTGGTTTCTTCCTGCTCGAAGGCGCCGGTTTTGCGCTGTTCATCGGGCTGGTCGTGACCCTGGGCGCATGGGAGTGGGCGCGGCTGGCGGGTTTTGCTGCACAGTCGGCGCGGGTGGCCTACGCAGCGGCCGTGGCGGCCATGCTGTTCATCATGTACGTGGTGCCCGGCCTCGCGCCTTGGGTGCTGGGTGCTGCGGTGCTGTGGTGGGCGACGGCGACCTTCCTGGTCCTGACCTACCCACGGACCACGCATCACTGGGCCAACGCGGCGACCAAGCTGGTCATCGGCCTGTTGATCCTGCTGCCGGCCTGGCAGGGGCTGATCTGGATCAAGCAAGGTCCGCTGGGCAACTGGCAGATCATGGCCGTGATGGTGTTGGTCTGGGGCGCCGATGTCGGGGCCTACTTCTCCGGCAAGGCCTTCGGCAAGCGCAAGCTGGCGCCGAAAGTCAGTCCTGGCAAGAGCTGGGAAGGGGTCTATGGTGGCCTGGTCCTGAGCCTGGTGATCACCACGGTGGTCGGCTTCGTACGGGACTGGACGGTCGCGCAACTGTTCATGGGCCTTATTGGCGCGGCCCTGATCGTCTTTGTGTCGGTGGTCGGCGACCTGACCGAAAGCATGTTCAAGCGTCAATCCGGGATCAAGGACAGCAGTAACCTGTTGCCCGGTCACGGCGGCGTGCTGGATCGCATCGACAGCCTGACGGCGGCGATCCCGATCTTTGCGGTGCTGTTGTGGATGGCGGCATCGTGAGTCGCCCCCAGCAGATCACTGTTCTTGGCGCGACCGGTTCGATTGGCCTGAGTACGCTTGACGTCATCGGTCGGCATCCGGAGCGCTACCAGGTGTTTGCCCTCAGTGGCTTCACGCGCTTGAGTGAATTGCTGGCGTTGTGCATTCGCCACGCCCCGCGGTTTGCCGTGGTGCCTGAGGCTGGCGTGGCGCGGGCGTTGCAGGACGATCTGCGCGCAGCCGGCTTGCAAACCCGCGTGTTGGTAGGGGAGGAGGGCCTCTGCCAAGTGGCTTCCGACCCCGAAGTCGACGCCGTGATGGCGGCGATCGTCGGTGCGGCGGGCTTGCGTCCGACGCTGGCGGCGGTGGAAGCCGGCAAGAAGATCCTGCTGGCCAATAAAGAAGCGTTGGTGATGTCCGGCGCGCTGTTCATGCAGGCTGTACGCAAAAGCGGCTCGGTGTTGTTGCCCATCGACAGCGAACACAATGCGATTTTTCAATGCATGCCGCAGGATTTTTCCCGTGGTCTCGATGCGGTAGGGGTTCGGCGGATTTTGCTGACGGCCTCCGGTGGTCCGTTCCGGCAGACGCCGCTGGAAGAATTGGTGCATGTTTCTCCCGAGCAGGCCTGTGCGCACCCGAACTGGTCCATGGGGCGCAAGATCTCGGTGGATTCGGCCAGCATGATGAACAAGGGGCTGGAGCTGATCGAGGCCTGCTGGCTGTTCGATGCCAAGCCGGCGCAGGTCGAGGTGGTGATTCACCCCCAGAGCGTGATTCACTCCCTGGTGGACTACGTCGACGGTTCGGTGCTGGCCCAGTTGGGCAATCCGGACATGCGCACGCCGATCGCCAACGCCCTGGCCTGGCCGGAGCGCATCGACTCGGGCGTTGCGCCGCTGGATTTGTTCGCCATCGCGCGCCTGGATTTCCAGGCGCCCGATGAGCAGCGTTTCCCCTGCCTGCGCCTGGCGCGCCAGGCGGCCGAGGCGGGCAACAGTGCACCGGCCATGCTTAACGCTGCCAATGAGGTGGCCGTTGCCGCGTTTCTCGATGGACGTGTCCGTTATCTCGAGATCGCGAGTATCATCGAGGAAGTCTTGAACCTCGAAGCCGTGGTTTCGGTCGAGGACCTCGATACGGTATTCACGGCGGATGCCAGGGCTCGTGAGTTGGCGGGCCAATGGCTGCAGCGCCACGGGCGTTGAAGCTGCGATACGTTAGCCAGGGTTGCCCTGGACAGGATTGCGGAGAAAACAGATGAGCGCGCTCTATATGATTGTCGGCACCCTGGTTGCGCTGGGGGTGTTGGTCACCTTTCACGAATTCGGTCATTTCTGGGTCGCGCGTCGCTGTGGCGTCAAGGTCCTGCGTTTTTCCGTGGGCTTTGGCATGCCATTGCTGCGTTGGCACGACAAGCAAGGCACCGAGTTCGTCGTGGCGGCTATCCCGCTGGGCGGCTACGTCAAGATGCTCGACGAGCGTGAAGGCGAAGTCCCGGCCGATCAGCTCGACCAATCCTTCAATCGCAAGACCGTCCGCCAGCGTATCGCCATCGTCGCGGCGGGACCGATTGCCAACTTCCTGCTGGCCTTGGTGTTTTTCTGGGGCCTTGCGATGCTGGGTAGCGAGCAGGTGCGTCCGGTCATCGGTGGCGTAGAGGCTGGCAGCGTTGCCGCTCGTGCCGGGCTGGGTGCCGGGCAGGAAATCGTCGCGATCGACGGCGAGCCGACATCGGGCTGGGCGGCGGTCAACCTGCAGCTGGTACGTCGCCTGGGTGAGAGCGGTTCGTTGCAGCTAATGGTGCGCGAGCAGGGTTCCACGGTGGATTCGCCGCGCGAACTGATCCTGGACAACTGGCTCAAGGGCGCCGACGAGCCGGATCCGATCCGTTCTCTGGGAATCAAGCCTTGGCGTCCGGCATTGCCGCCGGTTCTCGCCGAACTCGACCCGAAAGGCCCGGCCCAGGCTGCCGGCCTGAAGACCGGCGATCGGTTGCTGGCCCTCGATGGCCAGCCGGTCAGCGACTGGCAGCAGGTGGTCGATTCGGTTCGTGTACGTCCTGATACCAAGATTATGCTGCGCATCGAGCGCGACGGTGCTCCAATCGACGTCCCGGTGACCCTGGCCGCCCGTGGCGAAAGCAAGGCGCCGACCGGTTACCTGGGGGCGGGCGTCAAGGCGGTCGATTGGCCACCGGAAATGATCCGCGAAGTCAGTTTCGGCCCTGTGGCGGCGATTGGCGAGGGTGCGCGTCGTACTTGGACCATGAGCATCCTGACGCTGGACTCGCTCAAGAAAATGTTGTTCGGCGAGCTCTCGGTAAAAAACTTGAGTGGACCGATAACCATTGCTAAAGTGGCGGGCGCTTCTGCCCAGTCGGGCGTCGCTGATTTCCTGAATTTCCTTGCTTATCTGAGCATTAGCCTGGGGGTTCTGAATTTGCTGCCCATCCCGGTACTGGATGGGGGGCATCTGCTGTTTTATCTGATCGAGTGGGCGCGTGGTCGTCCCTTGTCGGATCGGGTGCAAGGTTGGGGGATACAGATCGGTATCAGCTTGGTGGTCGGGGTCATGTTGCTTGCCCTCGTCAACGATCTGGGTCGTCTGTAACGCTTCGCTGAATTGCGAATCTGCCGCATTTTGCGGCAGTTTGTTTATTGCCAGTTGGAATAAGAAAGGACTTCATGAAACGTCTGCTGCTAACTGCGGTTCTCACCGTATTGATGATCGCCGAAGTTCACGCCGAGTCCTTCACTATCTCTGATATTCGCGTCAACGGCCTCCAGCGGGTTTCCGCGGGTAGCGTCTTTGGTGCCTTGCCGTTGAACGTCGGCGAGCAGGCGGATGATCGGCGCCTGGTGGAATCCACGCGTGCGCTGTTCAAGACCGGCTTCTTTCAAGATATCCAGCTGGGCCGTGACGGCAATGTCCTGGTCATCACGGTAGTCGAGCGCCCGTCGGTCGCCAGTATCGAGATCGAAGGCAACAAGGCGATCTCCACTGAAGACCTGATGAAGGGCCTCAAGCAGTCCGGCCTGGCCGAAGGCGAGATCTTCCAGCGCGCCACCCTCGAAGGCGTGCGTAACGAGCTGCAACGCCAGTACGTCGCCCAGGGCCGCTACTCGGCCACCGTCGACACCGAAGTGGTGCCGCAGCCGCGCAACCGCGTCGGCCTGAAGGTCAACATCAACGAAGGCACCGTGGCGGCCATCCAGCACATCAACGTGGTGGGCAACACGGTTTTCCCGGATGAAGACCTGATCGACCTGTTCGAACTCAAGACCACCAACTGGCTGTCGTTCTTCAAGAACGATGACAAGTACGCCCGTGAAAAACTCTCCGGTGACCTGGAGCGCCTGCGTTCCTACTACCTGGACCGTGGCTACATCAACATGGACATCGCTTCGACCCAGGTGTCCATCACCCCGGACAAGAAGCACGTCTACATCACCGTCAACGTCAACGAAGGCGAGAAGTACACCGTTCGTGACGTCAAGCTCAGCGGTGACCTGAAGGTTCCCGAGGACCAGGTCAAGTCGCTGCTGCTGGTGCAGAAGGGCCAGGTATTCTCGCGCAAGCTGATGACCACCACGTCCGAGCTGATCACCCGCCGCCTGGGTAACGAGGGCTACACCTTCGCCAACGTCAGCGGCGTGCCGCAGCCGCACGATGAAGACCATACCGTCGACATCACCTTCGCCGTGGACCCTGGCAAGCGTGCCTACGTCAACCGCATCAACTTCCGTGGCAACACCAAGTCCGAGGACGAAGTGCTGCGCCGTGAAATGCGCCAGATGGAAGGTGGCTGGGCGTCGACCTACCTGATCGACCAGTCCAAGACCCGCCTGGAGCGCCTGGGCTTCTTCAAGGAAGTCAACGTCGAGACGCCGGCCGTGCCGGGCGTCGATGACCAGGTCGATGTGAACTACAGCGTCGAAGAGCAGGCTTCCGGTTCGATCACCGCCAGCGTCGGTTTCGCCCAGAGCGCCGGCCTGATCCTCGGTGGTTCGATCACCCAGAACAACTTCCTGGGTACCGGTAACAAGGTCAGCATCGGTTTGACCCGCAGCGAATACCAGACCCGCTACAACTTCGGTTTCGTGGACCCCTACTGGACCGCTGACGGCGTGAGCCTGGGCTACAACGCCTTCTACCGCACCACCGACTATGACGAACTCGATTCCGATGTCTCCAGCTATGCAGTAGACAGCTTGGGTGCCGGCGTCAACGTAGGTTATCCAATCAGCGAGACTTCGCGTCTTACATTCGGCCTCACCGCCCAGCAGGACGAGATCAGCACTGGCCGCTATACCGTTGACGAGATTTTCGATTTCGTCGATAAGGAAGGCGACAAATACCTGAACTTCAAAGCCTCTGTTGGTTGGTCTGAGTCGACCTTGAACAAGGGTGTGTTGGCAACCCGTGGCCGTTCCCAGAGCCTGGTATTGGAAACCACCACGCCTGGCAGCGACTTGTCGTTCTTCAAGCTCGACTACCGCGGCCAGCTGTTCCAGCCGCTGTCTGACAACTACACCATGCGCTTGCACACCGAGCTTGGTTATGGCGATGGTTACGGTTCGACCGATGGCCTGCCGTTCTACGAGAACTACTACGCCGGTGGTTTCAACTCGGTACGTGGCTTCAAGGACAGTACCTTAGGCCCACGCAGTACGCCGAGTCGCGGTGCAGCTGAGACTGGCAACCAGGGGACCATCCGGGACCCGGATCAGGATCCGCTGCCATTCGGTGGTAACGTCCTGATTCAGGGCGGGGTTGAATTGCTGTTCCCCATGCCGTTCGTCAAGGATCAGCGCTCCCTGCGTACCTCGGTATTCTGGGACGTGGGTAACGTATTCGACTCCAGTTGCGATAAACCTACCAACAACAATGGCACGTCATCCAACGCAGAGTGCAACGACATCAGCCTCAGCAACCTGGCCAGCTCCGTCGGTGTGGGCGTGACCTGGGTCACCGCACTGGGTCCTTTGAGCTTCGCGTTGGCGATGCCGATCAAGAAACCGGATGACGCTGAAACCCAAGTGTTCCAATTCTCCCTCGGCCAGACGTTCTAAGCGTCCGGCCCAAGATAACGACAATGGATTTTGTAGGAGTGCATCGTGCGTAAGTTGACTCAATTGGTTCTCCTGGCGACCGTACTGGTTGCCGGTCCGGCTTTTGCCGACATGAAGATTGCCGTGCTGAATTATCAGATGGCCCTGCTGGAATCCGACGCGGCGAAGAAATACGCCGTGGATGCCGAGAAAAAATTCGGCCCGCAACTGACCAAGCTCAAGGGCCTGGAAAGCAGCGCCAAGGGTATCCAGGACCGTCTGGTCGCCGGTGGCGACAAGATGGCCCAGGGTGAGCGCGAACGTCTGGAGCTTGAATTCAAGCAAAAGGCCCGTGACTTCCAGTTCCAGTCCAAGGAGCTGAACGAAGCCAAAGCTGTTGCCGACCGCGAAATGCTCAAGCAACTCAAGCCGAAACTCGACAGCGCTGTGGAAGAAGTCATCAAGAAAGGTGGTTTTGACCTGGTGTTCGAGCGTGGCGCAGTGATCGATGTCAAGCCTCAATACGACATCACGCGCCAAGTGATCGAGCGCATGAATCAGCTGAAGTAATCCATGACAGCGACTATCAAGCTCGGCCAGTTGGCCGAGTTCCTCGGCGCCACCCTGCGTGGCGACCCGGAGAAGGCAATTACTGGGCTAGCCACTTTGCAAGAGGCTGGCCCAGCTCAGTTGAGCTTTCTGGCAAATCCCCAGTACCGCAAGTATCTGGCTGACTGCCGGGCGGCTGCGTTGTTGCTCAAGGCTGCCGATGCCGATGGTTTTGCCGGCGATGCCTTGATCGTGCCCGATCCGTACCTGGCGTATGCCCGCATTTCCCATCTGTTCGATCCCAAGCCGACATCGGCCGCCGGTATTCATCCCAGCGCAGTGATCGCCGCAGATGCCGTGGTTGACCCCACGGCCAGCGTCGGCCCGTTCGTGGTCATCGAAAGCGCCGCCCGAATCGGTGCCGGCGTCACGCTGGGCGCCCATTGTGTCATTGGTGCGCGCAGCGAGATCGGCGAAGGCGGCTGGCTGGCGCCACGGGTTACCCTGTATCACGACGTGCGCATCGGCAAGCGGGTGGTGATCCAGTCCGGTGCCGTGCTGGGCGGTGAAGGGTTCGGTTTTGCCAACGAGAAGGGCATCTGGCAGAAGATCGCCCAGATCGGCGGTGTCACCATTGGCGATGACGTGGAGATCGGCGTCAACACTGCGATCGACCGCGGTGCCTTGGCCGACACGGTCATCGGCAATGGAGTCAAGCTCGACAACCAGATCCAGATCGCCCACAACGTCCAGGTCGGTGACCACACCGCCATGGCCGCCTGCGTGGGCATCTCCGGCAGCACCAAGATCGGCAAGCACTGCATGCTCGCCGGTGGCGTAGGCCTGGTGGGCCATATCGATATCTGTGACAACGTGTTCCTGACCGGGATGACCATGGTGACCCACTCGATTACCGAGCCAGGTGCCTATTCTTCCGGCACAGCCATGCAGCCGGCAGCCGAATGGCGCAAGAGCGCGGCGCGTATCCGCCAGCTCGACGACATCGCGCGGCGCCTCAAGCAGGTGGAAAAGCGTGTAGGGGACGTGACCCCTGGCGGTAATGCTTCATCAGATGGCTGATACCATTTCCATATCAAGTGTGCACAGCCGTTAGGGCATCTTGATTTGCTAGCGGAGTGCGCGTCACTCGTGCGCTCCCAATCTTTACATAGGCTTCCCCCCGAAATGATGGACATCAACGAGATTCGCGAATACCTGCCTCACCGTTACCCGTTCCTGCTGGTGGATCGGGTGGTGGATCTGGACGTTGAAGGCAAGCGCATTCGCGCCTATAAGAATGTCAGCATCAACGAGCCGTTCTTCAATGGTCACTTCCCCGCGCATCCAATCATGCCGGGCGTATTGATCATCGAGGCGATGGCCCAGGCTGCCGGGATCCTTGGTTTCAAAATGCTCGACGTAAAGCCTGCCGACGGCACGCTCTACTACTTCGTCGGTTCCGACAAGCTGCGCTTCCGCCAGCCGGTCACGCCGGGCGACCAATTGATCCTCGAAGCCAAGTTCATCAGCTGCAAGCGCCAGATCTGGAAGTTCGAATGCCAGGCTTCGGTCGACGGCAAGCCAGTCTGCTCCGCTGAAATCATCTGTGCGGAACGCAAACTATGAGTTTGATTGACCCTCGCGCAATCATCGATCCGACGGCCGTCCTGGCCGCCGATGTCGAGGTCGGCCCGTGGTCGATTATCGGCGCAGGTGTGGAAATCGGCGAGGGTACGGTGATCGGTCCCCACGTAATTCTCAAGGGACCGACCCGGATTGGTCGTCACAATCGCATCTACCAGTTTTCCTCGGTAGGCGAGGACACGCCCGATCTCAAGTACAAAGGTGAAGAAACCCGCCTGGTCATTGGCGATCACAACGTGATCCGCGAAGGCGTGACGATTCACCGTGGCACCGTCCAGGACCGTTCCGAAACGACCCTGGGCGACCACAACCTGATCATGGCTTACGCACACATCGGCCATGACAGCGTGATTGGCAACCATTGCATCCTGGTCAACAACACCGCGTTGGCCGGCCATGTGCACGTGGACGATTGGGCGATCCTGTCCGGGTTCACCCTGGTGCACCAGTATTGCCATATCGGCGCCCACAGCTTTTCTGGCATGGGCACCGCCATCGGCAAGGATGTCCCAGCCTATGTCACGGTGTTCGGCAACCCGGCCGAAGCCCGCAGCATGAACTTCGAAGGCATGCGCCGTCGGGGTTTCAGCGAAGAGGCGATTACCGCGCTGCGCCGTGCCTACAAAGTGGTGTACCGCCAGGGCCTGACCGTCGAGCAGGCGCTCGCCGAACTGGCCGAGGCGTCGGCACAGCACCCGGAAGTCGCGATTTTCCGCGATTCCATCCAGTCTTCGACCCGCGGCATCACTCGCTGACCATGGCTAACGTGCGCGTTGCACTGGTGGCGGGAGAGGCTTCCGGTGACATTCTGGGCGCGGGTCTGATGCGAGCGCTCAAGGCGCAGCACCCTGCGGTGGAATTCATCGGCGTCGGCGGGCCTTTGATGCAGGCCGAGGGCCTGACCTCCTATTTTCCGATGGAGCGCCTGTCGGTGATGGGCCTGGTGGAAGTGCTCGGTCGCCTGCGTGAGCTGCTGGCTCGACGCAAGAAGCTGATCCAGACCCTGATTGTCGAAAAACCGGATGTGTTCATCGGCATCGATGCGCCGGATTTCACCCTCAATATTGAACTCAAGTTGCGTCAGGCCGGGATCAAGACCGTGCACTACGTCAGCCCGTCGGTCTGGGCCTGGCGGCAGAAGCGCGTGCTGAAGATCCGCGAAGGCTGCGACCTGATGCTGACGCTGCTGCCGTTCGAGGCCCGCTTTTACGAAGAAAAGGGCGTGCCGGTGCGGTTTGTCGGGCACACCCTGGCCGACACCATTCCCCTGGAAGCGGACCGCGAGGCTGCTCGCCAGGCGTTGGGCCTGCCCGAAGGACCGCTGGTGGCCTTGATGCCCGGCAGTCGCGGTGGCGAAGTGAGTCGCCTGGGTGGCTTGTTCTTCGACACCGCCGAACGTCTTCTGGCGCTGCGCCCCGGTGTGCGGTTTGTCCTGCCGTGTGCCAGTGCCCAGCGTCGCGTCCAACTGGAAGCCTTGTTGGACGGTCGCGATTTGCCGGTGACGTTGCTCGACGGTCGCTCCCATGACGCACTGGCGGCCTGTGACGCCGTGTTGATTGCCTCCGGCACGGCTACCCTTGAGGCGTTGCTGTTCAAACGCCCGATGGTGGTCGCCTATCGCCTGGCGCCGCTGACGTTCTGGATTCTCAAGCGCATGGTCAAGAGCCCCTACGTCTCCTTGCCGAACCTGCTGGCCCAGCGTCTGTTGGTGCCGGAACTGCTGCAAGACGATGCGACCGCCGAGGCGCTGGCCACCACGCTGTTGCCCTTGATCGATGGCGGCGAGGAACAGACCCGGGGCTTTGACGAAATCCATCGTACCCTGCGTCGCGATGCCTCCAACCAGGCGGCTGACGCGGTACTGACCCTGATTGGCGCAAAACCATGAGCAACGTAAAGCTACAGATGGGCCTGGACTTCAACCTGGTCGCCGAAGTGGAAGAGCTGGTGGCCGGTGTCGATGAAGTGGGGCGCGGCCCTTTGTGTGGCGCGGTGGTGACGGCGGCGGTGATTCTCGACCCGAAGCGGCCAATCCTCGGCCTGAATGATTCGAAGAAACTCACGGAAGCCCGTCGCGAAAAACTCTACGACGAAATCTGCGAGAAGGCCCTGAGCTGGTGCATCGCCAGGGCCGAAGTCGAAGAAATCGATGAACTCAATATCCTGCACGCCACCATGCTCGCCATGCAGCGTGCCGTGCAAGGGCTGCATATCACGCCGAAGCTGGCGATGATCGATGGCAATCGCTGCCCGAAACTGTCGATGCGCGCCGAAGCGGTGATCCAGGGCGACGCCAAGGTGCCGGCCATTGCGGCGGCCTCGATCCTGGCGAAGGTCAGTCGCGACCGGGAAATGGCCGCCTTCGAATTGATTTACCCGGGGTATGGCATCGGTGGCCACAAGGGTTACCCGACCCCCGTTCATCTCGAAGCCCTGGCGCGCCTTGGGCCAACGCCGATTCATCGGCGATCGTTTGCCCCGGTGCGGCTGGCTTATGAGGCCCGTGATGGGTTGATCGAAAGCGAGGGGTTCACCTGATCGTGGCGAGGGAGCTTGCTCCCGCTGGGCTGCGCAGCAGCCCCCCCTTCTTATGGGCGCTTCGCACCCAAGCGGGAGCAAGCTCCCTCGCCACGGGTTCGAGTGGACAGCGCGGTTGCTGGCTGATGTTTTACCCAAGGCCCGGTACAATCCGGGCCTTGTTGTTTTCATGACTTAACGCAGGATCACTATGCCGGCTTCATTCGTTCATCTACGCCTGCACACTGAATACTCCCTGGTCGACGGTCTGGTGCGGATCAAGCCCCTGGTCAAGACCCTGGTGGGCATGAACATGCCTGCCGTGGCGGTCACCGACCAGAACAACATGTGTTCGCTGGTCAAGTTCTACAAGGCCGCCATGGGCGCCGGGATCAAGCCGATCTGTGGCGCCGACCTGTGGCTGTCGAACAAGGACCCGGACGCGCCGCTGAGCCGGATCAGCCTGTTGGTGATGAACGCCCTCGGTTATCGCAACCTCACCGAGTTGATCTCCCGCGGCTTTATCGACGGCCAGCGCAACGGCTCGATCATCATCGAGCGCGAGTGGGTGGCCGAGGCCAGCGAAGGGCTGATCATGCTGTCCGCGGCCAAGGAAGGTGAAATCGGCCTGGCCCTGCTCAGCGGCAACCCCGAGGAAGCCGAGACCCTGGCCCGCGACTGGATGGCGGTGTTTCCGGATCGCTTCTACATCGAAGTGCAGCGCACCAACCGTCCCAATGACGAAGAACACCTGCACGCCGCCGTGGCCTTGGCCGACAAGATCGGCGCGCCGCTGGTGGCGACCAACGATGTGCGGTTCATCAAGCAGGAAGATTTCGAAGCCCACGAAACACGGGTTTGCATCGGTGAGGGCCGCGCCCTCGACGACCCGCGTCGGTCAAAGAACTACAGCAATCAGCAATACCTCAAGAGCGCCGAGGAAATGGCCGAGTTGTTCAGCGACCTGCCCGAGGCGCTGGAAAACACCGTCGAGATCGCCAAGCGCTGCAACATCGACGTGAAGCTGGGCAAGCACTTCCTGCCCAACTTCCCGATTCCCGATGGCATGACCATCGATGAATATTTCCGCAAGGTGTCCTTCGACGGTCTCGAAGAGCGCCTTAGTGTCCTGTTGCCCAAGGACACCACCGAAGACTACGAAGCCAAGCGCCAGGTCTATGTCGATCGGTTGAATTTCGAACTGGATATCATCATCCAGATGGGCTTTCCCGGTTACTTCCTGATCGTGATGGACTTCATCCAGTGGGCCAAGAACAACGGCGTGCCGGTGGGTCCTGGCCGTGGATCGGGTGCCGGGTCCCTGGTGGCCTACGTGCAGAAGATCACCGACCTCGACCCGCTGGAATATGACCTGCTGTTCGAACGTTTCCTCAACCCGGAACGGGTCTCCATGCCCGACTTCGACGTCGACTTCTGCATGGACGGTCGCGACCGGGTGATCGACTACGTGGCCGAGAAGTACGGCCGCAACGCGGTGAGCCAGATCATCACCTTCGGTTCCATGGCCGCCAAGGCGGTGGTGCGTGACGTGGCGCGGGTGCAGGGCAAGTCCTACGGTTTGGCGGATCGTCTGTCGAAGATGATTCCGTTCGAAGTCGGCATGACCCTGGAGAAAGCCTACGAGCAGGAAGAAATCCTGCGGGACTTCATCAAGGTCGACGAAGAGGCCGCGGAAATCTGGGAGATGGCCCGCAAGCTCGAAGGCGTGGTGCGTAACGTCGGCAAGCACGCCGGTGGCGTGGTGATCGCGCCAACCAAGCTGACGGACTTCTCGCCGATCTATTGCGACGAAGAAGGCGACGGCCTGGTGACCCAGTTCGACAAGGACGACGTCGAGGCGGCAGGCCTGGTGAAGTTCGACTTCCTCGGCCTGCGGACCCTGACGATCATTGACTGGGCGCTGAAGACCATCAACCGCGACCGGGCCAAGGTCGGCGAAGAACCGCTGGACATTGCCTTCATCCCACTGGATGACAAGCCGACCTACAGCCTGTTGCAAAAAGCCGAAACCACGGCGGTGTTCCAGCTTGAATCCCGGGGCATGAAGGAGCTGATCAAAAAGCTCAAGCCCGACTGCCTGGAAGACCTTATTGCACTGGTGGCCCTGTTCCGTCCGGGGCCTCTGCAATCGGGCATGGTGGATGACTTCATCAACCGTAAGCACGGTCGCGCCGAGCTGGCCTACCCGCACTCGGATTATCAGTACGAAGGCTTGAAACCGGTGCTGGCACCGACCTACGGCATCATCCTGTATCAGGAACAGGTGATGCAGATTGCCCAGGTCATGGCCGGTTACACCCTCGGCGGCGCGGACATGCTGCGCCGGGCCATGGGTAAGAAAAAGCCCGAGGAAATGGCCAAGCAGCGCGGCGGTTTCATTGAAGGTTGCGCGACCAACGGCATCGACCCTGACCTGGCCGGTAACATTTTCGATCTGGTGGAAAAATTCGCCGGCTACGGCTTCAACAAATCCCACTCCGCCGCCTATGGCCTGGTGTCGTACCAGACCGCGTGGCTGAAAGCGCATTACCCGGCGCCGTTCATGGCGGCGGTACTGTCGGCGGATATGCACAACACCGACAAGGTCGTGACCTTGATCGAAGAAGTGCGAACCATGAAGCTGCGCCTCGACGCGCCGGACGTGAACGCTTCGGAGTTCAAGTTCACGGTGAACGACGAGGGCCGGATCATCTATGGCCTCGGCGCGATCAAGGGCGTGGGCGAGGGGCCGGTGGAAGCCATCACCGAAGCGCGCCAGGATGGGCCGTTCAAGGACCTGTTCGACTTCTGCGCCCGGGTCGACCTCAAACGCATCAACAAACGCACCCTCGACGGTTTGATCCGCAGTGGCGCCCTGGACCGGCTGGGCCCTTACTTCCACGACGAGCCAAAGGCCTACCAGGCCAACATCGACCGCAACCGCGCGGTCTTGCTGGCGGCGATGGAAGAGGCGATCAAGGCCGCCGAACAGACCGCCCGCACCCACGACAGCGGCCACGCCGACCTGTTTGGCGGGCTGTTCGTCGAGGAGGACGCCGATGTCTACGGCAACCATCGCAAGGCCAAGGAGCTGACCCTCAAGGAACGTCTCAAGGGTGAAAAAGACACCCTGGGCCTGTACCTGACCGGTCACCCGATCGACGAATACGAAGGCGAGATCCGCCGTTTCGCCCGCCAGCGCATCATTGACCTCAAGCCGGCGCGCGACACCCAGACCGTCGCCGGCATGATCATCGCCCTGCGGGTGATGAAGAACAAAAAGGGCGACAAGATGGGCTTCATCACCCTCGACGACCGCTCCGGGCGTATCGAGGCGTCACTGTTCGCCGATGCGTTCCATTCGGCGCAGTCGTTGTTGCAGACCGACGCGATGGTGGTGGTGGAAGGCGAGGTCAGTAACGATGACTTCTCCGGTGGCCTGCGGCTGCGGGTCAAGCGGGTGATGAGCATGGAAGATGCCCGCACCAACCTGGCCGAGAGCCTGCGCCTGAAGTTGCAGACCCAGGATCTGAAGGGCGATCAGCTACGCTGGTTGGGCGAGTTGTTCAAGCGCCATCGCGGTGCTTGCCCGATCACCATGGAGTACGTACGCCCCGATGCCAAGGCCGTGCTGCAGTTCGGCGAAGGCTGGCGGATCGATCCGGCGGATGCGTTGATTCAAGCCTTGCGTGACCAGTTCGGCAAAGACAACGTCTTCCTCCAATACCGTTGACGGCCAGGGGCCACTGTTGAAACCGGAAAGCCCCTGATCTCGACCCGAATTTTTAATCTCGACCTGAACGCGCCTCTCCCTTAAGGTAGGCGCGAATAGACAACCGGCCGGCCCAAGCTCTCTTGGACGTCGACCCTAGACGGACGCCTATGAACCCGAATTTTCTAGATTTCGAACAGCCGATCGCCGACCTGCAAGCCAAGATCGAAGAGTTGCGCTTGGTCGGTAATGACAATTCGCTGAATATCGGCGATGAAATCTCTCGTCTGCAGGACAAAAGCCGCACGCTGACCGAAGACATCTTTGGCAAGCTGACCAGTTGGCAGATTGCCCGCCTGGCGCGGCACCCTCGTCGTCCCTACACCCTGGACTACATCGACCACATCTTCACCGAGTTCGATGAGCTGCACGGCGACCGTCACTTCTCCGACGACGCCGCGATCGTCGGCGGCGTTGCCCGCCTGGACGACCAGCCGGTGATGGTCATCGGTCATCAGAAAGGTCGCGAAGTGCGTGAGAAGGTACGCCGCAACTTTGGCATGCCGCGTCCGGAAGGCTACCGCAAGGCGTGCCGCCTGATGGAAATGGCCGAGCGCTTCAAAATGCCGATCCTGACCTTCATCGACACCCCGGGTGCCTACCCAGGCATCGATGCCGAAGAGCGCAACCAGAGCGAAGCGATTGCCTGGAACCTGCGCGTCATGGCGCGCCTGAAAACCCCGATCATCGCCACCGTGATTGGCGAGGGCGGTTCCGGCGGTGCGTTGGCCATCGGTGTCTGCGACCAGCTGAACATGCTGCAATACTCCACTTACGCGGTGATCTCGCCGGAAGGCTGCGCCTCGATCCTGTGGAAAACCGCCGAAAAGGCGCCGGATGCCGCCGAAGCCATGGGCATTACCGCCGAGCGTCTCAAGGGGCTGGGCATCGTTGATAAAGTGATCAACGAGCCAGTGGGCGGCGCCCATCGCGACCCAGCCGCAGCCGCAGCGCTGATTCGTGCGGAGCTGAGTTCGCAGCTGTCGATGCTCAAGAAGTTCGACAACGACGCGCTGCTGACCCGTCGCTATGAGCGGTTGATGAGCTACGGTCTCTGATCTGACCAAGCCTCCAGCAGTTGTGGGGAGCCGATGTGGGAGCGGGCTTGCTCGCGAAAGCGGTTTAACATTCAGCCCATGTGTTGACTGATTTACCGCCTTCGCGAGCAAGCCCGCTCCCACATTTGATTTGTGCCAAGGCTGAGACCGATGAACGCAAGCAACGATCTGCCAAGCCGCCTGCTGGCCCAGCTCATTCCCTGGCGCAACGCCGCCACCTGGCGCATCGCCTTCTCCGGTGGTCTCGACTCCACCGTCCTGTTGCACCTGCTCGCGACCCTTTCGCAACACCACGCCTTGCCCGCGCTGAGCGCCATCCATGTGCATCACGGCCTTCAAGCTGTGGCCGATGCGTGGCCGGAGCATTGCCGTTCGGTCTGTGCGGCCCTGGGCGTGCCGTTGGACGTGGTGAATGTACACGTGCGTCCCGGCGCCAGTGTCGAGCGCGCTGCCCGCGAGGCGCGTTACGCCGCCTTCGTCGCGGCGATCGGCAGTCATGAAGTGCTGCTCACCGCCCAACATCGTGATGATCAGGCAGAGACCCTGTTGTTTCGCCTGCTGCGGGGGGCGGGGGTGAGGGGGCTGGCGGCGATGCCACGGCAGCGGCCATTGGGCCTGGGGCATCTGCTGCGGCCGTTGCTCGATGTGTCCCGCTTGGAGCTGGAAGCCTATGCGGCGCAGCAAGGCTTGAGCTGGATCGACGACCCGTCCAACGACGATCACCGGTACGCGCGCAATTACCTGCGCCAGCGGGTTTTTCCGATGCTGGCCGAGCACTGGCCGCAGGCCTCGTCAACGCTGGCTCGCGGCGCAGCGCACATGGGCGAGGCCCAAGGCTTGCTGGACGACTTGGCGCGGATCGACCTAGCCCAGGCCGCCACCCCGTGTGCGTTCGACTGGCTTGGGCTGCAATCCCTGGCGCTGGCGCCTTTGCGGGCGTTGTCGCCGGCCCGTCAGCGCAATGCCTTGAGCCACTGGCTGGCGCCGCTGACCCTGCTGCCCGACAGCGATCACTGGGCGAGCTGGGATTCGTTGCGCGATGCCGCGGACGATGCCCGGCCAGTCTGGCGCCTGGCCGGTGGCGAATTGCACCGGGCCGGCGGGCGGGTCTGGTGGTTATCCGACCACTGGCTGTCTTCGCCGCCAGGCGCCGTCGATTGGGCGGATCCGGCGGTTGCGCTGCGCTTGCCGGGCAATGGTCAGCTGGTGCTCAACGGCAAGCCGCCTGCGGGACCGCTTAGCGTGCGCTATCGTCAAGGCGGCGAAGTGATGGTGCTACCTGGCCGTGGTCATCGTGATCTCAAGCGTTTGCTCAACGAAAAGGGCGTGCCGGCGTTCGTTCGCGACCGATTGCCGCTGCTCTATCAGGGCGAGCAATTGCTGGCGGTGGCCAACCTGGCCGGCCTCGATGCACAGGCTGATGGCAGTTGGCAATTGATCTGGACGCCAGGAAACCAAGATCTGGGTTTGAGCTGAAAGGGGCTTTCCGGTAGACTACGCTCCCTTCTTGATACAACTTCTGTGGATTCGCCTGAATTGCAGGAGTTGCCGATTACCAAGCAGTCTTTGCTGGGCGATTCCAAAAAATGTGTAGCGAGCAACGTACCGGTGATTTCACTTCCGGTCTGTCCCAACGCGGCGGTTTTTTTGAAAGGTGCACTGTGATTAATGCAGGTGATCGGGGGCTTCGGCCTTCCTTCGCTTTCCCCGGCGGCTCGGACCGCTTTAACGCAGACTTCTAGGGTTTTTCATGACGCGCTACATATTCGTCACGGGCGGTGTTGTTTCTTCATTGGGGAAAGGCATTGCCTCGGCTTCATTGGCGGCCATCCTGGAGGCGCGGGGACTTAAGGTCACCATGCTCAAGCTGGACCCGTACATCAACGTCGACCCGGGCACCATGAGCCCGTTCCAGCACGGTGAAGTGTTCGTCACCCACGACGGCGCCGAGACCGACCTGGACCTGGGCCACTACGAGCGGTTCATCCGCACGACCATGACCCAGAACAACAACTTCACCACCGGTCGTGTCTATGAGCACGTCCTGCGCAAGGAGCGTCGTGGTGACTACCTGGGCGCGACCATCCAGGTCATTCCGCACATCACCGACGAAATCAAGCGCCGCATCATCAAGGGTGCCGGCGACGCCGACGTGGCGATGGTGGAAATCGGCGGTACCGTGGGCGATATCGAGTCCCAGCCGTTCCTCGAAGCCATCCGCCAGTTGCGTTTCGAAATCGGCGCCAAGCGCGCGATGCTGATGCACCTGACACTGGTGCCGTACATCGCCACCGCCGGCGAAACCAAGACCAAGCCTACCCAGCATTCCGTCAAGGAGCTGCGTTCCATCGGCCTGCAGCCGGACGTGCTGATCTGCCGCTCCGATCACCCGATCGACATTTCTTCGCGCCGCAAGATCGCCCAGTTCACCAACGTCGAAGAGCGCGCGGTCATCGGCCTGGAAGACGCCGACACCATCTACAAGATCCCGGGCATCCTGCATTCCCAAGGCCTGGACGATTTCGTCGTCGAGCGTTTCGGCCTGCAATGCGCCGGCGCCGACCTGTCCGAATGGGACGCCGTGGTCGATGCCAAGCTCAATCCGGAACACGAAGTCACCATCGCCATGGTCGGCAAGTACATGGAACTGCTGGACGCCTACAAGTCGCTGATCGAAGCGATGAGTCACGCCGGTATCAGCAACCGCACCAAGGTCAACCTGCGCTACATCGATTCCGAAGACATCGAGAACCAGGGCACCGGCCTGCTCGAAGGCGCCGATGCGATCCTCGTGCCGGGCGGCTTCGGCCTGCGGGGCGTGGAAGGCAAGATCACCGCCGTGCAATACGCTCGTGAAAACAAGGTGCCTTACCTGGGGATCTGCCTGGGCATGCAAGTGGCGGTCATCGAGTTCGCCCGTAACGTGCTGGGCTGGAAAGACGCCAACTCCACCGAATTCGATCGCGCCAGCGGCCACCCGGTCGTCGGCCTGATCACCGAGTGGGAAGATGCCACCGGCGCCGTGGAAGTGCGTACCGAAAGCTCGGACCTGGGCGGCACCATGCGTCTCGGTGCCCAGGAATGCCTGCTCGAAGCCGGCTCCAAGGTGCACGATTGCTACGCCAAGGATGTGATCGTCGAGCGTCACCGTCATCGCTACGAAGTGAACAACAACCTGCTGCCACAACTGATCGAGGCCGGCCTGAAGATTTCCGGTCGCTCCGGTGACGGCGCGCTGGTGGAAGTGGTCGAGTCCCCGGACCATCCATGGTTCGTCGCCTGCCAGTTCCACCCCGAGTTCACCTCGACGCCACGGGACGGTCATCCGTTGTTCAGCGGTTTCGTGAAGGCCGCTTTGGCTCAACACCAGAAAAAGGCATAAGACGATGGCCCAGAAAATCATCCGCGTCGGCGATATCGAGATTGCCAACGACAAGCCCATGGTGCTGTTCGGCGGCATGAACGTACTGGAAAGCCGCGACATGGCGATGCAGGTCTGCGAGGAGTACGTGAAGGTCACCCAGAAACTGGGGATCCCTTATGTGTTCAAGGCCAGTTTCGACAAGGCCAACCGCTCGTCCGTGACGTCCTACCGTGGCCCGGGCCTGGAAGAAGGCATGCGCATCTTCCAGGACATCAAGCAAGCCTTCGGCGTGCCGATCATCACCGACGTCCACGAGCCTGCCCAGGCCGCGGTCGTCGCCGAGGTCTGCGACATCATCCAGTTGCCGGCCTTCCTGTCGCGCCAGACCGACCTGGTGGTCGCGATGGCCAAGACTGGCGCGGTGATCAACATCAAGAAGGCCCAGTTCCTCGCGCCCCAGGAAATGAAACACATCCTGAGCAAGTGCGAAGAGGCTGGCAACGACCAGTTGATCCTCTGCGAGCGGGGTTCGAGCTTCGGCTACAACAACCTGGTGGTGGACATGCTCGGCTTCGGCATCATGAAGCAGTTCGAGTACCCGGTGTTCTTCGACGTGACCCACGCGCTGCAAATGCCTGGCGGTCGCTCCGATTCCGCGGGTGGTCGTCGTGCCCAGGTCACCGACCTGGCCAAGGCCGGTATCAGCCAGTCCCTGGCTGGCCTGTTCCTTGAAGCCCACCCTGACCCTGACAACGCAAAGTGCGACGGCCCTTGTGCCTTGCGCTTGAACAAGCTGGAACCTTTCCTGTCTCAGCTCAAGTCGCTGGATGAGCTGGTCAAGGGTTTTCCGACGATAGAAACCGCGTAACGCGGTTTTCTCCGGTAAAGTACCGCTCGATTATCGCTCTGGCCCGCTGGCCGCACTGCTCTTGTGGGAGCATGGCTTGCTGTGGCGAGGGAGCTTGCTCCCGCTGGAGCGCGAAGCGCTCCCATTCGGTCTCTTTTGGCTGAATCGCAACTGAGAGCGAGCACGTTTTCTGCAACGTCTAGTCAACTTTGGAGTGTTTACAACAATGGCAAAAATCGTCGACATCAAAGGTCGTGAAGTTCTCGACTCCCGTGGCAACCCCACTGTTGAAGCGGACGTGCTTCTCGACAACGGCATCATCGGCAGCGCGTGCGCGCCGTCCGGTGCTTCCACTGGCTCGCGCGAAGCGCTGGAGCTGCGTGATGGCGACAAGAGCCGTTACCTGGGCAAGGGCGTGCTCAAAGCCGTTGCCAACATCAACGGTCCGATCCGCGAACTCTTGCTGGGCAAGGATCCTGCCGACCAGAAAGCCCTCGATCACGCGATGATCAAGCTCGACGGTACCGAGAACAAAGCCACCCTGGGTGCCAACGCAATCCTCGCCGTGTCCCTGGCCGCCGCCAAGGCCGCCGCCCAGGACCAGGACTTGCCGCTGTACGCGCACATCGCCAACCTCAACGGTACTCCAGGTGTCTATTCGATGCCGGTGCCGATGATGAACATCATCAACGGCGGCGAGCATGCCGATAACAACGTCGACATCCAGGAATTCATGGTGCAGCCGGTTGGCGCCAAGACCTTCTCTGAAGGCCTGCGCATGGGCACCGAGATTTTCCATCACCTCAAGGCCGTGCTGAAAGCCCGTGGCCTGAGCACCGCCGTTGGCGACGAAGGCGGTTTCGCACCGAACCTGGCGTCCAACGAAGACGCGCTGAAAGTGATCTCCGAAGCCGTGGCCAATGCTGGCTACAAGCTGGGCACCGACGTCACCCTGGCCCTGGACTGCGCCGCCAGTGAGTTCTACGAAGACGGCAAGTACAACCTGTCCGGCGAAGGCCAGGTGTTCACCGCCGAAGGTTTCGCCGACTACCTCAAGGGCCTGACCGAACGCTACCCGATCATCTCCATCGAAGACGGCCTGGACGAGTCCGACTGGGCCGGCTGGAAAATCCTCACCGACAAGATCGGCGAGAAAACCCAACTGGTGGGTGACGACCTGTTCGTGACCAACACCAAGATCCTGAAAGAAGGCATCGACAAGAAGATCGCCAACTCGATCCTGATCAAGTTCAACCAGATCGGCACCCTGACCGAAACCCTGGAAGCCATCCAGATGGCCAAGGCTGCCGGCTACACCGCCGTGATCTCCCACCGCTCCGGTGAAACCGAAGATTCGACCATTGCCGACCTGGCCGTGGGCACCGCGGCAGGCCAGATCAAGACCGGTTCGCTGTGCCGCTCCGACCGCGTTTCCAAGTACAACCAACTGCTGCGTATCGAAGAGCAGTTGAATGGCAAGGCCAAGTACAACGGTCGCGCCGAGTTTCGCGGTTAAGCGGTAAATGGTAAAAAGACAGCGGGTTAGGTCGTAAAGGTCGCCATGACGGCGGTTTTGCCTCTAACCTGATGCCTTATCAAGCACAAGCCTGGGTTCTCCAGGCTTCGTGCTATCAGACGCTTCAAAGTTTGGCATGGCGGTCTTTTTTCACTGGATACCTGATATTCGATGCGCAGTCCCAATTGGTTGTTTCTTGTCTTGCTCCTGTTGCTGGCCGGCCTGCAGTACCGCCTGTGGGTGGGTAATGGCAGCCTGGCGCAAGTGGCCGACCTGACTCAGCAAATTGCCGATCAACACGCTGAGAACGAGGCGTTGCTGGAGCGTAATCGAGTGATGGACGCCGAAGTGACCGAGTTGAAAAAAGGCATGGAGACCGTTGAAGAACGGGCTCGCCATGAATTGGGCATGGTCAAGGAGGGCGAAACCCTCTACCAGTTGGCCCAATGAGCATTCGTCTACCGGCCTTCTGGGCCGTGATTCCCGCCGCGGGCGTTGGTGCCCGGATGGCCGCCGACCGTCCCAAGCAATACCTGCAGTTGGGCGGACGCACAATTCTTGAACACAGCCTCGGCTGTTTCCTCGATCACCCCACCGTCAAGGGCGTGGTGGTCAGCCTTGCCCACGACGATCCTTACTGGCCGACCCTGGCCTGTGCCAACGACACACGCATCCAGCGCGTCGACGGTGGCGAGCAACGTTCGGACTCGGTACTCAATGCCTTGTTGCATCTTCACGAGCAGGGCGCCGATGATTTCGATTGGGTGCTGGTGCACGACGCCGCCCGGCCCAACCTGTCCCGAGACGACTTGGACACATTGCTTAGCGAGTTGGCGAACGACCCGGTGGGCGGCCTGCTGGCCGTCCCGGCGCGCGACACCCTCAAGCGCGTCGACAAGCATGGCCGTGTGCTGGAAACCGTTGATCGCAGCGTGATCTGGCAAGCCTACACGCCGCAGATGTTCCGCCTCGGTGCCTTGCATCGGGCCCTGGCTGACAGCCTGGTGGCGGATGCGGTGATTACCGACGAAGCCTCTGCCATGGAATGGGCGGGGCAGGCGCCTCGGTTGATTGAAGGGCGCTCGGACAACATCAAGGTCACCCGGCCGGAAGACCTGGAGTGGTTGCGTCAGCGGTGGGCGAATCGTCGCTAGTAAATTCCTATCTATGTTCGAACACCGCGTCGCGCCCTTCGCGAGCAAGCCCGCTCCCACAATAGGTCTATGTTGATCATAAGAGTGTGGCCAGACACAGGGTCAATGTGGGAGCGGGCTTGCTCGCGAAGGCGATCATGCAGGCACCGGATAAACTCCGGGCAGAAACTGGCCTAACCCCGATATTCAGGCCGCTCAGCCAACCCCCCCTTCAAATAATCCACCAACTTGCGCACCTTCGGCGATAGGTGCCGCTGCTGCGGATACAGTGCCCAGACGGCCGTATTCGGCGGTTGATGCGCCTCCAGCAGTGAGATCAACGCACCGCTGTGCAGATGTTCCAGCACGTAATAGTCCGGCAATTGGCACAAGCCCACCCCTTGCAGCGCCGCGTCGAGCACCGCTTGCCCACTGTTGCAGCGCCAGTTCCCCTGGACTCGCTGGGAAAACTCCCGCCCGTTCTGCTCCAGTTGCCAGATGTCGGAGCTGCCGATCAGGCAATTGTGGCGGCTCAGCTCCGACACGCTATGGGGGCGGCCGTAGCGTTCCAGGTAGGAGGGTGAGGCGCACAGGTACATGCGTCGCGGTGCCAGGCGCGTGGCGACCAGGCGCGAGTCCTGCAAGCGGCCAAGGCGAATCGCCAGGTCCAGGCCCTCATGCACCAGATCCAGAGGGCGATTACTCAACTCGATGTCGACCCGCAGCTGCGGATAAAGCCCCATGAACCGTGTCACCAGCGGCACGATAAACCGCTCGCCATAGGCCACGGCACAGGTCATGCGCAGCATGCCCTTGGGCTCACTGGTCAGGTCGCCGACGGCTCGCAGTGCTTCCTCGCGTCCGTCCTGCAGGCGCTGGCAATGCTGCAAAAAGGTTTGTCCGGCTTCGGTCAGTGTCACGCGGCGGGTACTGCGGTAGAGCAAGCGCGTCTGTAGACGCTCTTCAAGCCGTACGATTTGTCGACTGATATGGGAAGACGACACCCCGAGGCGTTCGGCGGCGGCAGTGAATTGGCTGCATTCGGCCACGGCGACAAACTCGTCGATGCCTTCCCAGCGGTTATCAGACATGCAGGATTATCCCTATACAGCAATAATGTTTTGCTTTTGGCTGGATTATTCATTGTCCGGCGGAGGATTACACTCCCGGTCTTGTTTTTATTTGCTGGAGAATCCGGATGATCAAGTCGCGCGCTGCCGTTGCCTTCGAGGCCAAGAAACCCCTGGAAATCGTTGAAGTCGACGTGGCCATGCCCAAGGCGGGCGAAGTGCTGTTGCGCGTGGTGGCTTCCGGTGTTTGCCACACCGACGCCTACACCTTGTCGGGCGCTGACCCGGAAGGGATCTTCCCGTCGATCCTGGGCCATGAAGGCGGCGCCATTGTCGAAGCCATCGGCGAAGGCGTGACCTCGGTGGCGGTGGGTGACCATGTGATCCCGCTGTACACGCCGGAGTGCGGCCAGTGCAAGTTCTGCAAGTCGGGCAAGACCAACCTCTGCCAGGCGATTCGCGCCACCCAGGGCAAAGGCCTGATGCCGGACGGCACCTCGCGCTTTTCCTACAAGGGCGAGACGATTTTCCACTACATGGGCACCTCGACCTTTTCTGAATACACCGTGCTGCCAGAAATCTCCGTCGCCAAGATTCCAAAAGAAGCGCCGCTGGAAAAAGTCTGCCTGCTGGGTTGTGGCGTCACCACCGGCATCGGCGCGGTGCTCAACACTGCCAAGGTCAAGCCGGGTGACACCGTGGCGATCTTCGGCCTGGGCGGCATCGGCCTGTCGGCGGTGATCGGTGCCGTGAAGGCCAAGGCCGCGCGCATCATTGCCATCGACATCAACCCGGCCAAGTTCGAAATCGCCAAGCAACTGGGTGCCACCGATTGCGTCAACCCGAAAGACTTCGACCGTCCGATCCAGGAAGTCATCGTCGATATGACTGACGGCGGCGTGGACTTTTCCTTCGAGTGCATCGGCAATGTCCAGTTGATGCGTGCCGCCCTGGAGTGCTGCCACAAAGGCTGGGGCGAGTCGGTGATCATCGGCGTGGCCGGGGCCGGCCAGGAAATCGCCACCCGTCCATTCCAGTTGGTAACCGGGCGCGTCTGGCGCGGTTCGGCCTTTGGCGGCGTGCGTGGTCGCAGCGAGTTGCCAAGCTACGTGGAAATGGCCGGGAAGGGCGAGATCCCGCTGGATACCTTCATCACCCACACCATGGGCCTGGAAGATATCAACAAGGCATTCGACCTGATGCATGAAGGCAAGAGCATCCGTACCGTCATTCATTTTTAAGGAGCAGCGGCAAGCTACAAGCTACAAGCTGCAAGTGGGCATGCTCCTCTCTTGCAGCTTAAAGCTTGCCGCTTGCAGCTGAGGTGAAGAATGAACCTCGAAAATATCTCTTGCCAGAAAAGCTTCGGCGGCTGGCACAAGCGTTACCGGCACCGTTCCGACGTGCTCGGTTGTGACATGGTGTTTGCCGTGTACCTGCCGCCGCAAGCGGAGCAGGGCGGCAAGTTGCCGGTGCTGTATTGGCTGTCCGGGCTGACCTGCACCGACGAGAACTTCATGCAAAAGGCCGGCGCCCAGCGCATGGCCGCCGAGCTGGGCCTGATCATTGTCGCGCCGGACACCAGCCCCCGCGGCGCCGACGTGCCCGGCGACCCGGACAATGCCTGGGACTTCGGCCTGGGGGCAGGTTTTTATCTGAACGCCACGCAGGATCCGTGGGCGCGGCACTATCGGATGCATGACTACGTGGTGCAGGAATTGCCGGCGCTGGTCGAAGCGCATTTCCCGGCTTCGGACAAACGCGGCATCAGCGGTCACTCCATGGGCGGCCACGGCGCGCTGGTCTGCGCCTTGCGCAACCCGGGGCGTTACCGTTCGGTGTCGGCCTTTTCGCCGATCAACAACCCGATGGATTGCCCTTGGGGCCAGAAGGCTTTCTCCCGTTATCTGGGAGAGGACCGCTCGAAATGGCGGGAATGGGATGCCTGTGCATTGATTGCCGAGGCGCAGGAGAAGCTGCCATTGCTGGTGGACCAGGGTGATCGCGATGATTTCCTGGCCAACCAACTCAAGCCCGAAGCGTTGCAACAGGCGGCCAAATCCGCCGATCATCCGTTGGAGCTGCGCCTGCAACCAGGCTACGACCACAGCTACTTCTTCATCGCCAGCTTCATTGACGACCACTTGCAGCATCATGCGCGCGCTCTAAACGCCTAATGCAGGTAGAATCACGCCCTGACAAAAATCGGGGCGTTTTTTTATGCGTATTGGCCACGGCTACGATGTTCACCGTTTCGCTGAAGGCGACTTCATTACTCTGGGCGGCGTGCGGATCGCACACGGCTTCGGGCTGCTCGCGCATTCTGACGGTGATGTCCTGCTGCACGCCTTGAGCGATGCACTGCTCGGTGCCGCAGCCCTGGGTGACATCGGCAAGCACTTCCCCGACACCGACCCGCAATTCAAGGGTGCCGACAGCCGTGTGCTGTTGCGCCATGTGGTCGCGCTGATCCACGCCAAGGGCTGGAAAGTCGGCAATGTCGATAACACCATCGTGGCCCAGTCCCCAAAAATGGCCCCGCACATCGAGGCGATGCGCCAGTTGATCGCCGAGGATCTTCAAGTTGAGTTGGACCAAGTGAACGTGAAAGCCACCACCACCGAGAAGCTGGGTTTCGTCGGTCGCGAAGAAGGCATTGCCGTCCACTCCGTTGCCTTGTTGCTGCGCCCATGACCGAACTGGAATTGTTGGGGCCGCGGGCCTACGGCGAGTCGTTGGGCAGTGCGGTACTCAAGGCCAGCGCTGAAGATTTCCAGGTCGATGAAGTGCTCGATATCCCGTTGACCGGCGATGGCGAACACTTGTGGATCTGGGTTGAAAAACGCGGCTTGAATACCGAAGAGGCCGCCCGTCGAATCGCCAAGGCCGCCGGCGTGCCGTTGCGCACCGTCAGCTATGCCGGGCTCAAGGACCGTCAGGCCCTGACCCGCCAATGGTTCAGTGTGCAATTGCCAGGCAAGGCCGATCCCGACTTGTCGGCGGCAGAGAACGACACGCTGAAAATCCTCAAGACCGTACGCCATCGGCGCAAGCTGCAACGCGGTGCGCACTCGGCCAATGGCTTTACCTTGCGCCTGACTCAACTCAAGGGCGACGTGGCGGCGATCGACGCGCGGCTGCAACAGATTGCCCGCCAGGGAATCCCCAATTATTTTGGCGCCCAGCGCTTCGGCCATGATGGCGGCAATGTCGTCGATGCCCGTGCCTGGGCCGCGCGCAAGGCGTTGCCGGAACAGCGCAATGTGCGCTCGCGGCTGTTGTCCACCGCCCGCAGTTTCCTGTTCAACCGGGTGCTGGCGGCGCGGGTCGCCGACGGGACCTGGCAGCGTGCCCAGGTAGGCGACCTGCTCGCCTTCACCGACAGCCGCAGTTTTTTCCCCGCCGGGGAGGCTGAGTGCAGCGATCCGCGCCTGGCGATTCTCGACCTGCACCCGACCGGGCCGCAGTGGGGCGAAGGACCTTCGCCCGCCGCTGGCGTGGTCTTCGAGTTGGAGCAGGCTATCGCCGAAGGCGAAGCGGATTTGCGCGACTGGTTGATAAACGCGGGAATGAGTCACGAACGTCGCATCCTGCGACTGCCCATTGGCGGGCTGTCGTGGCATTATCCCGAGCCTGACATTCTGCAACTGGAATTCGTCCTGCCGGCCGGATGTTTCGCCACTGTCTTGGTGCGCGAACTCGTCGATCTGGTGCCGGTGGGGCAGACGGACAGCCCATGCGTATTCTGATTTCTAACGACGACGGGGTGACAGCACCCGGTCTTGCCGCGCTTTATGCTGCGCTGGCGGATTTTGCCGAGTGCGTGGTCATCGCCCCGGACCAGGACAAAAGCGGCGCCAGCAGCTCGCTGACGCTCGACCGTCCTTTGCATCCCTGCTATCTGGACAACGGCTTCATCAGCCTCAACGGCACCCCAACCGATTGCGTGCACCTGGGCCTCAATGGCTTGCTGGAGCGTGAGCCGGACATGGTGGCCTCGGGCATCAACCTGGGGGCCAACCTGGGGGATGACGTGTTGTATTCCGGCACGGTTGCCGCTGCCCTGGAAGGTCGCTTCCTGGAAAAGCCGTCGTTCGCCTTTTCGTTCGTTTCCCGGCAGGTCGATAACTTGCCGACCGCGGCCTACTTCGCCCGTAAACTGGTCGAAGCCCATGGCGAGTTGGACTTGCCGCCACGCACGGTACTGAACGTGAACATCCCCAACCTGCCGCTCGATCACATCCGTGGCATCCAACTCACGCGCCTGGGCCATCGTGCCCGCGCCGCCAAACCGATGCACGTCGTCGACCCGCGCGGCAAGGCCGGTTACTGGATCGCCGCCGCCGGTGATGCCGAGGATGGCGGGCCGGGTACTGATTTCCATGCGGTGATGCAAGGTTATGTCTCGATCACGCCGTTGCAACTCGACCGTACCTTCAACGATGCCTTCCGAAGTCTCGATGGCTGGCTGGAGGGGCTGCGCTGATGGCTCGTGAGCAAGACGATATGCTGCGCCGTGGAATCGGCATGACCTCCCAGCGCACCCGTGAACGACTGATCCAGCGTCTCTACGAAGAAGGCTTGTCCAACGCCCAAGTGTTGGAGGTGATCCGCCGCACGCCGCGGCATCTGTTCGTCGATGAAGCCCTGGCCCATCGCGCCTATGAAGACACGGCGTTGCCGATTGGCCACAACCAGACCATTTCCCAGCCGTACATGGTGGCCCGCATGAGCGAGTTGCTGCTGGAGGCGGGACCGCTGGACAAGGTGATGGAGATCGGCACCGGTTCGGGTTACCAGACGGCGGTGTTGTCGCAACTGGTCGAGCGGGTGTTTTCCGTGGAGCGGATCAAGGTCCTGCAGGATCGCGCCAAGGAACGCCTGGTGGAGCTGAACCTGCGCAACGTGGTGTTTCGTTGGGGCGATGGCTGGGAAGGTTGGCCGGCCTTGGCGCCCTACAACGGCATCATCGTCACCGCCGTGGCCACCGACGTGCCTCAAGCCCTGTTGGATCAGCTCGCCCCCGGTGGACGGCTGGTCATCCCGGTGGGCGCCGGCGAGGTTCAGCAACTGATGCTGATCGTGCGCGAAGAACACGGTTTTTCGCGACACGTCCTGGGGGCGGTTCGGTTTGTGCCGTTACTCAATGGGCCGTTGGCCTGAGCATTTATATACAGACGCTGAATTCCGTGGCCACGCCTGTGTCTTACAGCGGGATCGATTCGCTGAACAGAGCCCAATGGCGTCGAGCAAACGTGTGCGGTGGTGAGTTGCGCTTCATTAATAGAGGCGCAGTCGTCGCCAGCTATATTTGTATGAACGCTGCCTGGACAGGCAGCCTCCAATTTTTCAGCCACCACAAAGGGAGCGGCGGGTGAGTCTCACAGTCATTGCGCAGCGTATGGGTATCACGAGCTTTCAGCGCCTGGTGACTGGCCTTGTCTTGAGCACTTTGCTGGTCGGTTGTTCCAGTACGCCGTCGAGCAATGTCCGGGTTGTCGATCGCAACAGCGCAACACCTCAACGTCCTACGGTAACGACCGGCCAATATGTAGTCCGTCGCGGCGATACGCTGTTTTCCATCGCTTTTCGCTACGGCTGGGACTACAAGGCCCTCGCGGCACGGAACAACATTCCTGCGCCTTATACGATTCACCCCGGTCAGACGATTCGTTTCGATGGCCGTAGCGGTTCAACGCCTACCGCGGTGGTGACGCAGTCGGGTTCGACGCCTTCGTCGTCGAGCAAAACCACGGTCATCCGCCGGCCAGCGGGGGCTGGAACGGCTGTAGTACCGTCCGTCGCGAGCAAACCGACCCCTGCTCCGATGCCTCCCGCAGGCCCCGCCCCGACAGGCTGGGGATGGCCTTCTAATGGCGTTCTCATTGGAAAATTCTCTTCAAACGGTAGTTTGAATAAAGGAATTGATATCGCCGGGGATTTGGGACAGCCTGTTTTAGCTGCGTCTGATGGCACGGTTGTGTACGCCGGGAGTGGTTTGAGGGGCTACGGCGAACTCGTCATCATCAAACACAGCGATACCTACGTCAGTGCCTACGGTCACAACCGCAGGCTGTTGGTTCGGGAGGGGCAGCAGGTCAAGGTCGGACAGACAATTGCCGAAATGGGATCAACGGGAACAGACCGGGTGAAACTGCATTTTGAGATTCGCCGGCAAGGTAAACCAGTCGATCCGCTGCAATTCCTGCCACGTCGTTGATTTGATTGTCAGCCTGTTCCGTCACGTAGAGGGAACAGGCTCCAGCGTTGCCAAGGATAAAGGCGTCGCTCGAGCTTGAGGTCGAACTCACCAAAGGACTATAACAATGGCTCTCAGTAAAGAAGTGCCGGAGTTTGACATCGACGATGAGGTTCTCCTTATGGAGACCGGCATCGCTATGGATTCGATGTCGAATGATGAAGGGGCGACTCCACCTTCCGTTCGTGCCAAATCCAAACACTCCGCTTCACTTAAACAACATAAGTACATCGATTACACCCGGGCGCTGGACGCCACTCAGCTGTACCTCAACGAAATCGGTTTCTCGCCACTGCTCTCCCCCGAGGAAGAAGTTCATTTTGCGCGGCTGTCGCAAAGTGGTGACCCGGCCGGTCGAAAACGCATGATTGAAAGCAACCTGCGCCTGGTGGTGAAAATCGCCCGACGCTACGTCAATCGAGGGCTTTCGCTGCTGGACCTGATAGAAGAGGGCAACCTGGGCCTGATTCGCGCCGTCGAGAAATTCGACCCTGAGCGCGGCTTCCGTTTCTCGACCTACGCCACCTGGTGGATCCGCCAGACCATCGAACGGGCGATCATGAACCAGACCCGGACGATCCGGTTGCCGATTCATGTGGTCAAGGAACTGAACGTCTACCTGCGGGCCGCCCGTGAGTTGACCCAGAAACTCGATCATGAACCTTCACCTGAGGAAATCGCCAACCTGCTGGAAAAACCGGTGGGTGAGGTCAAGCGCATGCTTGGGCTTAACGAGCGGGTTTCCTCGGTAGACGTTTCCCTGGGGCCGGACTCGGATAAAACCCTGCTGGATACCCTCACGGATGATCGGCCCACTGACCCGTGTGAACTGCTTCAGGATGATGACCTGTCCCAGAGCATCGACCAATGGCTCTCGGAGTTGACCGACAAGCAACGGGAAGTGGTGATTCGCCGCTTTGGCTTGCGGGGGCATGAAAGCAGCACGCTTGAAGATGTCGGGCTGGAAATTGGATTGACGCGTGAGCGGGTCAGGCAGATCCAGGTTGAAGGTCTCAAGCGTTTGCGGGAGATCCTGGAGAAGAACGGCTTGTCGAGTGAGTCGTTGTTTCAATAACACCCAGGTAAGTGCAGCAGAAACGCGCCCTGACTGGCGGTGATGCTGTGCGGTTTGAAAAAGCGGTGCTTCCCAGAAACGGGAAGTGCCGTTTTTTTGGGCCTGGGTTTGGGGGTATATCCGTTTCAGAAACGATGTGGCCTTGTCGCCGACCTGGTTCTTGGTGAGACCGCGTTTCCCCTGTGGGAGCGGGCTTGCTCGCGAAGGCGGTGTGTCAGTTTGCAGTGATGTGGAGGTGCCGGTGTCATCGCGAGCAGGCTCGCTCCCACAGGTGATCCAGGTGCCCATGAGTCTCGTGTCTGGCTGCAGGCCTATTGTGGGAGCGAGCCTGCTCGCGAAGACGATGTCACAGTCGATGAAGATGTTGGACGGGCTGGCCTATTCGCGAGCAAGCCCGCTCCCACAGGTTTTGCGGTGCACATGAATTTTGTGTCCGCTGTAGATCCAATGTGGGAGCGAGCCTGCTCGCGATAGCGGTGGCTCAGCCACATAAGTGCCGGCCTATGCCCCGTTTGCTCTTGCTTTGGATCTTGATCTTGATCTGGACGCCCCGTTAAACCACGCTGGCCGAACGCAGGCATTGCGTAGTGGGCATCCCGGCATGGATGCCGGGATAGCCGCGCTGGGCCATGGATGGCCCTTCACGGCGGCCCACGGAGCAATGCCGGAGTGAGGGCACACCGAGCCTAGGCGAGGTGCCGAGTGGTGGGGCAAAGCGCTTTTGGTTACTTTTGGCTGGTCCGGCTCCCGGCTCTTCCAAAAGTGACCCGCCGTAAGGGCGGAACCCTAAGTGGCCGTTACCGCAGCAACGGATATACACACCACCCCTGCCCCCCCGCTCGTAAAACTATAGAACATCACGACTGGTTCGAATGCTTCTGCATATCTGAAGCATCGTTTCCCCAACCCAGCTCCATTTATAGGTTCAGCTTGTAAGCATTTGCCTAGTGTTGCGTAAGCGATCGGTTTCTCATCGCCAGGACAGACAGCTATAAATCCCGTGATCTTTTTATATTTAACTGATTTATAAGGAAAATTTGTTGATGAACATAGTGTGACAGAGCAAGCCACCTGTATCACCCGCGTTGCACTCGCCTGGGAAGACACTAATATCAGCCCTGTGTCGACGGACAGACACACCCGTCAAGGACGATGGGAACGGAAGGACATCGCAGGACGCGATTCATCAGGACGATGAATAGGATTAAAGGGATTAGGGAAAAAATGTGGGCGGGTCAAACCGCCCCTTTTTTTGATTCAAAGATTGCCGGGTAAGCGTTCTTGGTTTTCTAGAGCACACCGGGCCGCGAGTCGAAAGGTTCGTGGGGTGATCCAGCAACTACTCCTGGAAGGCGTGTTAGCTAACCCAGTGAGACACGATGTCTCCAGGTCTTTCCGCAAAACTAAAAGGATTTAGATATGACACTGTCTCTTCAAGACATAAAACCTGAGCAAGTCGATGCGCTCAAAAAGCAATCACAAGTTGCTTTTGACGAACAAATCAAGCGCATGCAAGCGCTTGTGAGTGAGAAGCCGGCGCTGCAAGAGGTCCTCAATCAGAAGGTGCACCCACAATCGTTGTGTGGCTGTGGATGCGCGCAGAACATTTGCGGCTATTTCTGCTTCGAAGGTTGCGGTAGCAGTTGTTATCCTCACTCCGAAACCATCCAGATTACTGCGTCCCCCGCGATTATCGGACCAGACGCTCCTCAGCAAGGAACCCAGGTACGGTTTGTCGGCTATGCGACAGGTACGGGTACCAATGTCGATATTTCCAATCTCTATCTGCTGGGCTCGGTGCCTGATGCCGAGAACCTCGTCAACGTCCCGTTGTCGCTGCAATTAACGATTAATCAAGGTTCGCTCTCCCTGTACTTCTTTGAAGGGACGCGTCTGTTGGCCGTGATGCTTCATCCGTCGCAATATGGCTCGAACATTAGTGGGGAGTTCTCCGGCACTGGGTCCGGTACATTTCAACTGGTGTGAAGTAGTCAACCTGTCGTAATCAGCCCCGTTCCGGGCAAGAAAGCCCTGGCCTAAAACGCCGGGGCTTTTTTCGGGCCGCGATTTTTCTTCAGGGCGAGACAGAAAAAGCAAAAAAGGCCCGCAAGGGGCCTTTTGGTGACGCCGGAAAGATCAGCGCTCGAGGTCTGCGATCTTGCCTGGTTTGCCATCCCACTCTTCAGCGTCCGGCAGGGCGTCTTTCTTCTCGGTGATGTTCGGCCAGATGTCCGCCAGTTCAGCGTTCAGCTCGATGAAATTCTCCATGCCGGTCGGCACTTCGTCTTCCGAGAAAATGGCATTTGCCGGGCATTCCGGTTCACACAGGGCGCAGTCGATGCACTCGTCCGGGTGAATGACCAGGAAATTCGGCCCTTCGTAAAAGCAGTCCACCGGACACACTTCTACGCAGTCGGTGTACTTGCACTTGATGCAGTTGTCGGTGACGACGAAGGTCATTTCTAATTCTCTCCTCAGGCGGCTGTCGCGAAGCCCCTTCACGGCGGGGTCGCGAGGTTTGGGAGCGGTAGTCTGCGAACCAGGCTAATAGTCCGCAGCATCCCAAACCGCGCGAGATTCTAACAGCTTGAAAGCCTGTGCGTTAGATCCGTGTCTTCAATGTATAGAGCAATTCGAGCGCCCGACGCGGAGTCAGGTCGTCCACATCGAGCTTGGCCAGTTCATCGAGCACCGGATGCGGCAGGCTGGCGAACAGGTCGCTTTGCTGTGGCGCGGCCGGTTTGCCTTTGGTCGGGCGTGGTGCTTCGTGGGGCAGGCTGGTGGTTTCCAGGCGGCTCAGGTGCTCGCGGGCACGGCTGATCACTTCGCTCGGCACGCCGGCCAGTTGCGCCACCGCCAAGCCATAGCTCTGGCTGGCCGGGCCGGGCAGCACATGGTGCAGGAAGACGATGCGCTCGTTGTGCTCGGTGGCGTTGAGGTGGACGTTGGCCACCAGCGGCTGGCTTTCCGGCAACACGGTGAGTTCGAAATAATGGGTGGCGAACAATGTGTAGGCCCGCAGGTGCGCGAGGCGTTCGGCCGCGGCCCAGGCCAGGGACAAGCCGTCGAAGGTGCTGGTGCCGCGGCCGACTTCGTCCATCAGCACCAGGCTGCGTTCGGTGGCGTTGTGCAGGATATTCGCGGTTTCGCTCATTTCCACCATGAATGTCGAGCGCCCACCGGCCAGGTCATCACTGGAGCCGATCCGGGTAAAGATGCGGTCCACCAAGGACAATTCGCAACTGGCCGCCGGGACGAAGCTGCCAATGTGGGCCAGCAGCACGATCAACGCCGTCTGGCGCATGTAGGTGGATTTACCACCCATGTTCGGACCGGTGATCACCAGCATGCGGGTGTTGTCGTCCAGGCTCAGGTCGTTGGCCACGAACGGCGTGGTCAGGACTTGCTCGACCACGGGATGACGACCCTGGCTGATACGCATGCACGGCTCGCTGACGAAACGCGGGCAGTTGAGGTCCAGGTTCAAGGCCCGTTCAGCCAGGTTGCTCAGCACATCCAGTTCCGCCAGGGCACCGGCGGTGTCCTGCAGGGGCGGCAATTGGCTGATCAGATCCTCGAGCAGCGCTTCGTAGAGCATCTTTTCCCGGGCCAGGGCGCGACTCTTGGCCGACAGCGCCTTGTCTTCGAACGCCTTGAGTTCCGGGGTGATGAAACGCTCGGCGCCCTTGAGGGTCTGGCGGCGGACGTAGTCGGCCGGGGCTTGCTCGGCCTGTTTGCTTGGCAGTTCGATGAAGTAACCGTGAATTCGGTTGTAGCCGACCTTGAGGTTGGCCAGTCCGGTGCGGGCTTTTTCCCTGGCCTCGAGGTCGATCAGGAACTGGCCGGCGTTCTCGCTCAGCGCTTGCAGCTCGTCGAGTTCGGCGTCGTAGCCGGTTTTCAGCACGCCACCGTCACGGATCACCGCCGGCGGGTTGTCGATAATGGCTTTTTCCAGCAGCGCGGCCAGCTCCGGGTACGTGCTGGTGGTGCGTGCCAGTTGTTGCAGGTGCGGTGCTTCGAGGTCGGTCATCGCCACCTGCAGTTCAGGCAACGCGCCGAGGGCATCGCGCAAGCGCGCCAAGTCACGGGGACGGGCGTTGCGCAGGCCGATACGGGCGAGGATCCGCTCGATGTCGCCGATTTCCTTGAGCTGCGGTTGCAGCTGCTCGAAGCGGTAGCGGTCCAGCAGGCAAGTAATGGATGACTGGCGCGCTGTCAGCACCGTCAGGTCCCGCAGCGGACGGTTCAACCAGCGGGTCAGCAGGCGGCTGCCCATGGCGGTCTGGCAGCGATCGACCACCGATTGCAAGGTGTTGTCGCGCCCACCGGCCAGGTTGGTGTCCAGCTCCAGGTTGCGTCGGCTCGCGCCGTCCAGCACCACGGTATCATCCAGGCGCTCGTGACGCAGGCTGCGCAAGTGGGGCAGGGCGGTGCGCTGGGTTTCCTTGGCGTAGGCCAGCAGGCAACCGGCCGCGCCGATGGCCAGGGTCAGGTTCTCGCAACCGAAGCCCTTGAGGTCCTGGGTGGAGAACTGCTGGCAGAGACTTTTCAGCGCCGAGTCGCGCTCGAAATCCCACGGCGCCCGACGACGTACGCCACGGCGTTTTTCTGCTGGCAAGTCTTTGGGCCAGTCATCGGGAATCAACAGCTCTACCGGATTGACCCGCTCAAGCTCCGCCAGCAGGTTTTCCCAGCCCTTGATTTCCAGCACCGAGAAGTTGCCACTGGTGATGTCCAGGACCGCCAGGCCGAACAGGCGTTCGTCGCCCAGCACCGCGGCGATCAGGTTGTCCCGGCGTTCATCGAGCAAGGCTTCGTCACTGACTGTACCCGGTGTGATGATCCGCACGACTTGGCGTTCGACAGGCCCTTTGCTGGTGGCCGGGTCGCCGACTTGCTCGCAGATCACCACGGACTCGCCGAGCTTGACCAGCTTCGCCAGGTAACCTTCCGCCGCGTGGTAAGGAATCCCACACATCGGTATCGCCATGCCCGCCGATTGCCCACGTGCCGTCAGGGTGATGTCCAATAGCTTGGCGGCTTTCTTCGCGTCCTCGTAGAAGATCTCGTAGAAGTCGCCCATGCGGTAGAACATCAGCTGGTCGGGGTGCTGGTTCTTCAGGCGCCAGTATTGCTGCATCATCGGCGTGTGGGAGGACAGGTCGTTCACGGCGGTATTCATGGGTGTCAGGGAAGCTCGTTGAAAGGTGTGGGGCAAAAGGAGGGGCATTGGCCCGGCTTTTCCGCGATGGGCGCAAGGTTAACATGGGTGGTCGGGGGGGACCCAGGGGATGACTGTTTTTGGAATTGGGTGAATATCCGTTGCTGCGGTAATGGCCACCTATGGTTCCGCCCTGACGGCGGGTCACTTTTGAGAAGCCCGGAAGCCGGCCCAGTCAAAAGTAACCAAAACGCTCCTGCCCCACCACTCGGTGCCTCGCCTAGGCTCGGCATGCCTGAACGAAGGCATTGCTCCGTGGGCCGCCGCGAAGGGCCATCCATGGCCCAGCGCGGCTAACCCGGCATCCATGCCGGGTTGCCCACTGCGCAATACCTTCGTTCAGCCAGCGTGGTTAATGGGGCGCCGAGATCAACGTCTACCGCGAGGCGGCCTGGTAGCCGACCTGGCTCTCCCGGTCGTACACCCATCATATCTGTAGGAGCAAAGCTTGCTCGCGAGGAGGCCTTACAGCCGACCTGTCTCTCCGGCGGTACCCCGATCCAATTGTGGGAGCGAGCCTGCTCGCGATGACGGCTGCCAATACAACTTAGTTGTAACTGGACTACCGCCATCGCGAGCAAGCTCGCTCCCACAGTGATGACTCGGGTTTTTCTTAGGTCTTGGCTTGCATCATGAGTGCTACCTCACCTCAACCACATCCAACGCCCGGTTCGCCAACAACTGGCTCAACTCGATCATCTGTTGAACCCCCAGCAAGATATTCCGACGCGAGCCCTTCAGGTCGAATGCCAGGTCGCTGACCATGGCATTGGCCGAGGCCAGGGTTTCGCTGAGGTTGGCGAGCAGGCATTCGGCGTCGACGTTGGGGGCGATGATGAAAAGGGTGTCGGGCGTGTCAGCGGTTTCCTTGTCGGTTTTCGGCTTGAGGTAATAGTCCAGGGCGCGGGTGGCCGCGTCGTCGAGTTTTTTGGCGTTGGCCGATTGGCTGCGGGAGACGTGATCGTCTGGGGGATTTGGGGTGTTCTTGCTCATGATGCTTGGATCCTCGAAGTGGGAGCCATCACCGATTCGCTACTAAACGAAATGGGTGGCAGCTGTACGCAGGTTAGTAGACCGGGGATCCAAGAAACCGGCGCACCCGAGGGCGCCCTGCGCACAGCTACCATCGAATGCAGGAATAGGAATACCTGACTTGGATGGAGCGATGTACATCTTGGAAATACCGGGCTACTAAACCCGATCACTGATGGGCAGTGACAGGATCAAAAGTACCGGTGGCCCCCAAGGCGCACAAGCCGGCGGATTCTGGCGTAGTTGTAGGCAGAGGCGCAAGAAAACGTAGCCTTGCGTCGCATATTTGAAGGACGGCTTTGGAGCCTTTTCCCAACGGCGTGTAGGGCGATTCCGTGGCGAGGGAGCTTGCTCCCGCTGGGCTGCGCAGCAGACCCTTTTGTGAGCGCTTCGCACTGGAGCGCCAGCCCGGTCAAGCGGGAGCAAGCTCCCTCGCCACAATGAATGCAATTGGCTGGAATTGCATATTTATGCAAAACAGCATTTGTCTTCTGCGAAAAGAACAAGCACTATGCGCGTTATGCAAAAACGCAACGTTTCGACCGTATTAAGAGCATTGCTCGATCAGCACGGGATCTCCCCCACGGAGCTTCACCGGCGTACCGGCGTGCCTCAGTCCACCCTCTCGCGGATCCTCAGCGGCAAGATCGTCGACCCTTCGGATAAACACATCTCGAAGATCGCCGAATATTTTGCCGTGAGCACCGACCAGTTGCGCGGGCGCGCCGACGTTGTGCCCGTCGGCAATGCCCGCCGCGACGAGCCGCATTCCGAACTCAAGGACATAAGCCTGTGGGACGACGAAACACCCGTCGAAGAAGACGAAGTGTCGGTCCCTTTTCTGCGTGAGGTTGAATTGGCTGCTGGATCAGGAAGATTCGTCATCGAGGAGAGCGAGCGCTCCAGCCTGCGGTTCGGCAAGCGCAGCCTGCGCCACAACGGTGTGCAGTTCGACCAGGCCAAATGCGTGACGGTGCGCGGCAACAGCATGTTGCCGGTGCTGCGCGACGGCGCCACGGTAGGAGTGAATGCGGGCAAATGCGGGATCGGCGATATTGTCGATGGTGACCTCTACGCCATCAATCACAACGGCCAACTGCGGGTGAAGCAGCTTTACCGCCTGCCCACCGGCATCCGCCTGCGTAGCTTCAATCGCGATGAACACCCGGATGAGGACTACACGTTCCAGGAAATGCAGGACGAGCAAATCGTCATCCTCGGTCACGTCTTTTGGTGGGGCATGTACGCCCGTTAACCCCTCCGCTGTCAGATAAAACCCGCCGCCGCGCGGGTTTTTTTTCGCCTCCTGAAACCCGCGACCCCGCATTTACAAGGGCTTCATGCATTTGCGCATTCGGCACGCATAAATAAATGCATTTACGCATTGACTGTATATGCATCCATGCATATTCTGTGTCCAAGCCGCTCGACAAAGCGGCTGGCAACAAAGCTCTTTAGTTCCACCAACAGGCAGCGATGAACCGGCCTTAACGGTTCAGAGGGTTGGCAACTGGCCCGGGTGTGCAGCGTAAAGCACCAGAAGCAGTTATCCGGCGGGCAGGGACCGCGGCTGGAGGAACAATTTGAATGGATCCGTACCGCGCCAGTCGCGCCGAAAGATCAAGCGCATTACTGAAAAGCCTGGGCAACCGGGCTTTTTGGAATGCCTGTGCCGCGAGGCACTTCAAACCGCCGCCAATGGGAGGGCTTTCGATGCTGAAGGATTTCAGATGCGGTCACTGTAAAAAACTTCTGGCCCGCATGGGCGAGAACACCGAACTCCAGATCAAGTGTTCCCGATGCGGGACGTTGAATCATGTGAAGGCCGCGAGCCTCGAGCCATCGCCTTTGAGCGACATGAGAGCGGAATCTTCCGCGAACAATCATTCGACTCAATAGGTATCACCATGAACTCATTAAAAAAAACCATGGCTCCATTCCTGCTGGCCTTCGCTCTTTTCAGCGCAACGGGTAACGCCACGGCGGCCAATCTTCTGATCAACGGTAGCTTCGAACAGCCGGGCTGCGCTAACAGTTGCATATTGGATACGACGGGTGAGGCCGACTTCATCACCGGTTGGACAACGTTCCTGTCTGGGGCGGAGTACTTCAATGTCGCCGCTTCGATCCGTGGTTCCGTAGCGCCTGAAGGTGTGGTGATTGTCGATCTGGCTAACAGCGTTTACAGCAACGGAGGAGGGGTTCAACAGAACTTCGCCACGGTGGTCGGCGCAAAATATCGCTTGACGTTCAGCGCAGGTAATTCGGTTTACGCCAACCGCTCCGGGGAAGGTGTTGTCCAGGTAAAAGTCGCCGGGCAAACCACAACATTCAACACACCTGCGGCCCGAGGCAGCGTGGTCGAGTGGGCCACCATGACCCTGGACTTTACCGCGACCACCAGCAGAACAACCCTGGCTTTCTCCAACGAACAGAACCCTTACACCAACTTCGCCTTCATCGACAACGTCATCGTTGAGCGACTGTAGAACGTCACCTGTCTCCAAACGCTCATCACTCACCCCCCAGGAAGCCTGACATGACAAACGAGCAACAAGCGTTGCTGGACATGCCGATCTGGCTGGTCATCGTGCTCGCCCTGGTGGGCGGGGTGTCCGGCGAGATGTGGCGCGCCGACAAGGAGGGCGCCCGTGGCTGGCCGTTGCTGCGCCGCGTGGTTCTGCGCTCCGGTGCCTGCGTGGTCTGCGGCGTATCGGCAACCATGCTGTTGTACGCCCTCGGGATGTCGATCTGGAGCGCTTGCGCCCTGGGTTGCCTGACCGCCATGGCCGGTGCCGATGTGGCCATCGGTCTTTACGAGCGCTGGGTCGCCAAGCGGATCGGCGTGTGCGAAGTCCCTCCGCGAGACGTTCCTCCCGACCAGCCGTGAATCGACAGCGCTGATCCCTACACAAGGAGGCGATCAATGCCTGCCCTTATCGAAAAACCGTCGCAGTTGTTCTCGGCCATTGCCCAGACGCTGCGCGCCACTTATCCCACCTTGAAAGTCGGCAGCCCTCAGGAGTTCGATGGCACCGACGATCAACCCTGGGTACTGATTGCCATCGAGCGTGATGCACCCGGCCACCGCGCCAACGACGGGCGTATCGCCCATGTCCTGACGGTTTCCCTGCAAGTGGTCATGGCCGTCCCGGGATGGGAGGCCTGCGATTTGGCCGCTGAGCTGAAGCACTTGGTCATGGATAACCGCTGGGGTCTGTCGGGCGATCAATGCGACTTGCCCACGGAGATCGATGGCCTGCCATCCACGTTCATCAACCCGACAAGGTCATACACCGCCTGGACCCTTTCCTTCAGCCAAACCTTGTACCTCGGCCCGACGCTGTTGGATGACCCGCTGGGCATCCCGAAATTCGCCCGCACCTGGGAAGTGTCGAACATCGACGACCCGGACCAATACACCGCACTCGAGGGCTGAGCCATGTTTGATGCGCTGTTACGGATGCATCTGGGGCCGATCATCGAGCGTCTGGCGCAGATGGAAACCGAGCTGGAAGACTTGCATCGACGTGCGGAAAGTTTCTGCCGAATTGGCGTTTGCCAGGAAGTCGATGCGGCCAGCAACACCTGCAAAGTCAGCCATGGCGGACTGCTCACGCCGGCGATCCGCTTTTTCAACCCGAGCGCCGGCGCCCAGAGCGAGTCGCGGATTCCCTCCGTGGGCGAGCAATGCCTGTTACTCAACCATGGCGGCGGCGAGAGCAGTGGGCAGGCGGTGGCGTTGTTTGGCCTCAACGGCGGTCAGTTCCCGCCCGTCTCGACCCAGGCCTCGCTGACGCGTCGCCTCTATCAAGACGGCACGGAAAACGGCTACGACCACGCCAGCCATGTCCTGCATTGGAAGAACGGCCCGGCGACGTTCAGCGGTTCCCGTGAATCGCTCCAGTTGAGCATTGGCCCATCGAGCCTGGTGATGACGCCGCAAATCATCGAATTAAAACTGGGCGCCGTCGGCATTCGAATCGACGCCTCCGGTGTGCACCTGAGCGGCCCGGTGGTGGATCACCAGGGACGCGTCATCAGTACCGCATAAGAGATTTCCTCATGATTGGAATCGATCGAAATACCGGCGCCACGGTCGACGACTGGCTGCAGTTCGTGCAGCGCGCCACCCGTGCCTTGACCACGCCGTTGGGCACCCGCCAGAAGCGCCCGTTGTATGGCTGCGCACTCACCCAGTTGCTGGGGCAGAACCTCGGCGACGACCTGTTGATCCTCGCCCAGAGCCATGCGGCCCAAGCGTTCTACAACCCCCATAACGGCATCGACGATTTCGAGCCCCAGGTCATCGTCGCCAGCCGGCACGGTGCCGGATTGCTGCTGCGTTTCGCCGGCACCTGGAAAAACCGCAAACAGACATTCGAGGTGATGACATGAGCATGTTGATACCCGGCCAGAACCAACTGGCCGAACCGGCCATCGTCACCGTCGAAGCGTTCGAGGACTTGCTCGCCGAGTTCAAGACCTTCGTGGTCGAGTACGTCGCCGCACGCTCTCCGGCAAGCGCCGCCAAACTGGTGGACAGCCTCGAAAACGAAAGCGAATTGCTGACCCTGGCCCTCGAGGCGTTCTGCGTCCGGCTGCAAACCCACGAACGCAAATACAACGCCCGCATCAAGCAGATGTTGGCGTGGTGGGCCACCGGCACCAACCTCGACGCTCGCCTCGCGGACATGGGGCTCGAACGCCAACTGCTCGACCCGGGCGACCCGGCGGCGTTCCCGCCCGTCCCCCCTGTCTACGAGAGCGATGACGATGCACGGTTGCGCTACTACCTGGCACCCCACGCCCCGGCGGCTGGCTCGCGCATGCAGTATCGGCGGGAGATTTTTACCCTGGGGCAGCGTCCCGTCGTAAAAGTCGAGAACGCCTCGGCGGGTGTGGTGACGGTCATCTACACCTTCGACCCGGACAGCTACGCAGCCCAGATCAAGGACGGTAACGGACGCCGTACCGCGCCCGGCGAAGTCACGGTCACGGTGCTGTCCCGAGACGGCGATGGAACGCCGTCCGAAGCGTTGCTCGACGGCGTCCGCGAGCACTTCGCCCGACCGGATGTACGGCCCGAGACGGACTTGGTCATCGTGCAGGCCGCGCAAATCAAACCTTACAAAATCCGCGTCGTGGCGAAGATCAATCCCGGGCCTGACTCGGGCCTGACCCAGGTTGCCGCACAGCAGCAATTGCAGGAATACGCCGAGGCGTGTCATCGCCTGGAAGGCCGAGTGGACCCGAGCTGGATCGACTACACCCTGCACAGCGCTGGCGCGGTTCAGCTGCAGATTCTCGAACCGCTTGCGCCGATTGTGACGACGGCTTTCCAGGCGCCGTACTGCACGGGCGTCGAGGTCGAGGTGGATACGTTATGAGTGACGACACTTCTCGACCGAGCCTGCTGCCGGTCAACAGCTCACCGCTGGAGCGGGCGCTGGATCTCGGGTTCGCCCGGCTGCTGGATCGCATCGATCCGCCGTTTCCCGAACTGATGAATCCGGCGGCGACGCCTTTGGCGTTCTTGCCTTATCTGGCGGCGGATCGTGGGGTCAGTGAATGGGACGCAGCAGCCGACGACCTGGAAAAGCGCCTGACCGTTTCGTTGTCCTGGCAGATCCAGCGTCAGGCGGGTACGCGTCGAGCCCTGAGCCATGCCGTCGAGTCCATGGGGTTTATCCCCCATGTCGTCGCCTGGTATGAGCAGCAACCTCCTGCACATCCCTACACCTTTGATGTGCAAGCGATCATCGGCCATAGCTGGTCCAGCGGCGACCACAATCGCTTGATACGGCGCATCAATGCCGCCAAGAGCGAACGCGACCAGGCCACTATCACGCTCGTACATCAAACGAGGGGCAGTCTGGCGCTCGCGTCAGCTCTCCATGGACCATTAAGCGAAGCAGAGCTGTTTCTGTGGGGGGCGCTGCCATCACTTGATCTTGATGCACGACTTATCAGCACCGGCTTTTTCCAACCTTACACCATTAACGATTACGACCTCAGGGCGCAGCCATGACAGAAGACATTACGCGCTTGGTTCGCTTCACTTCCGCCGGCCTGGCCGAAGTGTTGCAGGCGAAAAACCAAGGCTTGAAAGGTGAGATCACTCACATCGGGGCCGGCACCGCCCGCTACGATCCCAATGGATCGGAAACGGCGCTTCGCAATGAACGACAGCGTGTGCCGATCGTGGATTACGAAGATCTGGATCCAGGGCAACTGAGGATGGCTGCGCTGTTTGAAGGGCCAGATGAATATGAAATTGGCGAGTTCGGTTTCTATCTTTCCACGGGCACGTTGTTGGCATTGTATTCGGTGGCTGGAAAGCTGCTGACCTACAAAGCGGCCGCCGCGCGAGTGTTGCAAAAGTTCACGCTGGATATCTCCCCGTTGCCAGCACAAAGCGTCACGGTGGTGGTCGGGTCCGACAACCTGAACATTCTCATGAGTGAGGAAATCGCCACGTTGGCTACCGCCAATATCGACAACATGGCGCGACACGTTGGCCTGATGTTTCGGGTTATGGCGCTCGAAGCCAAATAATCAAATAGCACAAGGAACTTGAATGTGAGTCTGGAAACCACTATCGCGTCGCTGGTATCAGCGGCCAACAACTTGACCACGACGGTCAATGGAAAAATTGGCAGTATCAATACGACCATGGCCACGGCGTTGACGCAGTTCAACGAATGGCGAAGCCAGAAGGATGTAGAAGGGGATCCAAGTGCCCTGGGCACGATTCGTCGCAACGTTTTGCAGGGACACGTCTACGGAACTGGCGGCGTCTATGGCGCAACGGCGCAGGGTGATTTTGTTTCCACCAACCTGGGTGCCAGCGCAAATGTGTACATGCATTTCAAAGTGCCGCTTAACATCAATGTTCATTCGGAAATGTTCTGGTTCAACATCAAGGGTTACAGCTACGGCACAGCCAAAATAATCGACGAAACGTTGGTGGGGTATTGCTATCAGCCCACTCGGGTTCTGCAAAACGCTTCGACGTTTGGAAACATGACCCCTTCTGTCTATGTCGATACAAACGGCAATATTGTCATGCGCATTCTCATTCCAAACATTTATTACACCACCGTGCGCATTGACACCATGCGTGTGGGCAATGGTCGGTTGTTCAACCTTGGGGATTTGGTCACCAGGTTGTCACTGGCCGAAACCGTTGTTTTCAGCTAAGGAACGAACATGTCTGATCTGTCCAACAATGACCTACCCGAAATTCCACTTGCCGTACCGTCGCCTGAAATCGAATGGGCCGCCATTCGCACGCGCCGTAATCAACGGTTGCGAGACACGGATTTCACTCAATTACCGGACTTCCCCGCAACGGAAGCCCAGCTTGCCGAGATCAAGGCTTATCGCCAGGCCTTGCGAGACATCCCGGAAACGGATGAAGAACCTTCCAGGCTGCTCTGGCCCGAGCTGCCAGATTTCATCAAGTAAACACGACCGCGAGAGCGGTTTTTTTTCGCCCACATCGAGCCCCTTTTATGGGGCTTTTGTGTTTTCGCATCTGGAGAGACCGTAGATGCCCATTCGTAAGCAATACACCGTGCTGCTGCCATTTCCTACCAGTGGCGGCCATTGGTCTAGCGCCGGCCAGACATTGGATTTGTTGGATGTCGAGGCCAGCGCTTTGCGCAGTGCCGGTCGCCTCGAACTGACCAGCGTCCTGAATGCGCAGCAGTTGGCTGCTGACACGCAAGCCACCCCAATCACCAAGGCCGTGAAGGCCGCCACCAAAAAGGCTGAATAACCATGGCTGAGGTTTTGAACTTCGAGCACAACGGCATTACCGTCAATGCCACCGAATCTCCCGAGGCCATGGGTGGCCTGGGTGACAACGTCATCGGTCTGGTCGGCACCGCGCCGAATGCCAACCCGCTGATTCCGAAAAACACCCCGTTCCGCATCAACAGCTTCACCACCCAGGCCCAGTTGGACCCGACCGGTGCCGAGGCGGGCACGTTGTTCCAGGCGGTGTACCAGATCCTCAAGGTGGTCAAGGTGCCGGTCTACGTGGTCATCGTCGAAGAGGGCGCGACCCTGGCCGATACGCAGAACAACGTGATCGGCGGCATCGAGGCGCAGACCGGGCGCAAGTTGGGCCTGGCCGCGTTGAGTGGCGTCGCGGAAGACCTGACGATTATCGGCGCGCCGGGCTTCACCGGCACCAAGGCCGTGGCCAGCGAATTCGCTTCGTTTGGCAAGCGCATCAAGGCTCGTGTGGTGCTCGATGGCAAGGACGCCGCGGTTGCCGACCAAGTGACCTACAGCCAGGAGCTGGGCGGCGCCGACCTTGGTTTCGACCGTTGCCTGGTGGTGCACAACATGCCGGCGGTGTACTCCAAGGCCGCGAAGAAAAACGTCTTCCTGGCCCCGTCGAGCCTGGCCATCGCCGCGCTTGCCAAGGTCAAGCAGTGGGAGAGCCCGGGCAACCAGGTGACCTTCGCCGAGGACGTTTCGCGCACCGTCGAATACAACATCCTCGACACCTCCACCGAAGGCGATCTGCTCAACCGCTACGGCGTCAGCTACTACGCCCGGACCATCCTCGGCGGCTTCTCGCTGCTGGGCAACCGCTCCATCACCGGCAAGTTCATCAGCTACGTCGGCCTGGAAGATGCCATCAGCCGCAAGCTGGTGAAGGCCGGCCAGAAAGCCATGGCCAAGAACCTGACCAAATCGTTCATGGACCAGGAGGTCAAGCGCATCAACGACTGGCTGCAAACCCTGGTGGCCGACGAAACCATTCCGGGCGGCAGCGTGTACCTGCACCCGGAATTGAACAGCGTCGAGAAGTACAAGAACGGCACCTGGTACGTGGTCATCGACTACGGCCGCTACGCACCGAACGAACACATGATTTATCAACTCAATGCCCGCGATGAAATCATCGAGCAGTTCCTGGAGGACGTTCTCTAATGTTTACCAACCGCGTAAGACAGGCCATCGCGGCCACCCTGCAAGGCCTGCCGTTGTCGGCGACCGTGGAAGATTTCACCCCGCCGAAAATCGAATTCGACATGGAAGAGATGCGTGGCGGCCGTTTCATTGGCGAGGAAATGGCCAAGGGCGGCAAGGTGCTGACGGCCAAGCTGACCCTGCAAGGCCTCGGTCCGGAAGTCATGCTGGCGTTGGGCGTGACGGTGGGCGAGGACATTCTGCTCAACGTGCGTGAAGCCGGCCAGGACCAGGACGGCAACACCTGGTTCACCTATCACACGGTGGGCGGCAAGTTGAAATCCCTCGAGGAAACCCCGCTGAAAATGAATGAGAAGCCCAAGACCAATCTTGAGCTGTCCTGCCGCACTTACAACCGTCTGGAAAATGGCGTGCCGGTGATCGACATCGACGTGCGCACCCAGAAGTTCGTGCTCAACGGCGTCGACATTCTTGGCGATGCGCGCCGTGCGGTGTTGCTGCCTTAAACAAACCCGTCGGTTAGACACAGTCCCTGTGGGAGCGGGCTCGCTCGCGAAGAGGCCATCAGCTTCAACAGCAATGTTGACTGACACACCGCTTTCGCGAGCAAGCCCGCTCCCACAGGTGGCTCGCCCACCATGATTCACCAAGGAACTGATTTCATGTCCTGGATGCCTCCTACCCATGAGCTGCTGTCGCCGATCACCGGTGACGATGGCTCGCAGATCGAGCAGCTCCCACTCAAGCCTCTGTACTACGCCGCGCAAAAAGAGGCCCTGGCCCGCGCTGGCGATGACGAAGACGATCAGTTCTTCGAACTGGCCAAACTGGCCACCGGCCTGTCGGTCAAGGAACTCGACCAGCTCAAGCGCCCGGACTACGTGAGCATTGCCCAGTACGTGCACGAAATGTCCACCCGCCCGGCGTCGCACTTCCTGGAGTCGGTGGACAGCGCAGCGGTCGATCCCGATCAGGTGCAGCTGCTGCAACCGCTCGACATCGCGGGCCGCAGCCTGACCTCGTTGACCCTGGAAATGCCGGTGCTGCGTGCCACCAAGGCGATGAAAAAACTGAAGACGGCCAAGGAACGCGCCGAGTTCATCACCGCCCATTGCACTGGCCTGATGATCCCCGACCTCGATCACCTGACTGTGCCCGACTGGACACAACTTCAGGTACGCATCGACGATTTTTTAAACAAACCGGCGGACTTCTTTCGGAGCGCGACATCGAAGTGATCCTCGATGTGGTGCCGCTCATTTACTCGGTAAGTGAGGCGGAAATCCTGGAGTGGGACGCCGGCAAGGCCTTGCGCCGCTACGACATCGCGATCACTCGCCTTGGCGTGAAACAGGAGTAGAGCGGGATGGCGGACGATAGATATTCGCTCAAATACGCAACCTTCAATGAGCCTGGGTTGGCGTTCGGTAATGCCAGCCTCACCAGTGGCGTGTCGGCACAAGGCGCGTTCGCCAGGGATCAACTGGCGAGCCTCGATCTGGCATTGGAGACACTCGGTCTCAAGCTCGGACTGCTGACCACGGCGATCGAATCGCTGACCGTGAAGCTTTCGGCGCAACGATTGTTCTCCCAAACAATGGGCGCCGGCGCCAAGGGCGAGTCGGCTGGTGAGTCAAAGGGCAAGTCCAGTGGCGGTATTGAACCACCGGCGCTGCTCAAACCTGCGATAGCGATGGACTCGGCCATGGCCGATCTGAAGCAGGTCACCGGATTTAGCCCTCGCCAGATCGAACAGACGACTGAGTCAACCCGGCATGTCGCCACCGCTCAGTTGGTGGCGGCCGGGGGCACCACGGCGGTTGAAGTGGTGAGAATGCAAAGCCTGGCGGCCAGCAAAGGCATCGGCAACGATTTAGCCAAGGCCTCGGACCGACCGTCGGAGCTGTCGCGTTTCGCCTCGGATGCTGCCGTCATCGCGACGGCGTTCAGGAGGCCGGCCATGGAGGTTGCCGAGATGCTGGCCGACTGGCGCATCTCCATGAAGCTCAGCGGCGCTCAAGCCTTTGACTTGGCGGATGCAACCAACCAGTTGGGCAAGCTACCCGATGGTGCGAAACCGGCCGAGATCGGCGCGGTCTTGCAGCGTGACGGTGCGGCTGCAACGACGGCAGGCCTGGCCCCTGCCCAAGCCGCAGCGGTAACGGCGGCATTGCTCAATACCGGGACCAAACAAGCGGAAGCCGGCGTGGCGCTGGATAGCTTCGCGACGGCCCTGGGCAAGGGTGGCCAAGTCTCCGCCACCGAGCAAAAGGCTTGGAAACAGTTGGGCCTGGAACCCACGGCGGTGGCGAGCGGCTTGCGTGACAAGGAAACGGCGCCTGGCACGATGATGACGGTGCTGGCGGCCTTGAACGCGCAACCGGCCGAAAGGCGCTCGGCCCTTGCCACGACGTTATTCAGCAATGGCGATGAAGCCGTGCTGCGCATGGCGCAGAAGCTGTCCGATGTGAACGCAGCTTTCTTGCAGGTGAAAGACCCAGGCCAATACGCCACTTCACAATTGGGCAACGACGGTTCGGTGCGGCAGGATGCATTGGCGCTTTCGAAAACCCATCAAGGCCAACTGAATATCCTCAACGCCCGTAACGAGCGTTTGTCGTTGGCCACGGGAAACGCGCTGATGCCTTCGGCGGGTAGCTCATTTCAGGGGCTGGGTTCGCTCGCCGATGGCATGAGTGAATTGGCAGAGTCCTCACCCAAAGCCGCCGCGGCCATCGTGTTGATCGGCGCGGCGATCAAACCGCTGGTGGGCGCGTTGCTCAAGGCGGTAGGGGATGAGATCTCCAGTCAGGTGGCCAAGCGGGTGTTGGGTAGGGCCGCTCCGCACCTTCCCGGTCGATTGGGTGAAGCGATCTCCGAAGATTTCAGAAATCCTCGGGTGGGCAAGCTGGATACAAGCAATGCCAACCAGCGTCCCGAATCCCCGAGAGGGTCGAAAATACGCGTCAGTACACGAGGCTCACTGGGAGGCGCAGGGCGTTTTTCACTCGCGCCAACCGCCTCGTTACGCTCGATGACTCGCAGGGCGCCAGGCCCATTAAAAGTCGTTGGTGCCGTCGCTGATGTGGCCGAGGGAGTGCTGACCGGCGACAAACGAATGATGGGCGCAGGCCTGGGCGCCGCAGGTGGCGGCTGGGCCGGCGCTGCTGCGGGCGCTGCGGCCGGTGCTGCGTTGGGGAGTGTCGTGCCGGTGCTCGGCACTGCCATTGGTGGCGTGCTTGGCGGACTGCTGGGCGGCTGGCTGGGGAGCGATGCCGGCGCGTCACTGGGGGAAAAACTCGTCGCCCCGGTCGACAGGCTCGCCGCGCCAGAGCAGGTCAGCAAAGACCTGGCCAGCACCCAGGCAACCACCCAGCAAAACACCATGACCGCGAACATCTACATCAACGGCCAGGACCAGGCCAGTGCGAGCCAGTTGGCGAACCTGGTGGTGCAACAGATCAGCGGCCAATTTGGCCTGACATCCATGCCCAACTCACTGGCCATGCGCAGTGATGCGGCCCTGACCGACGGAGGTACGTGATGCGTCAACAAATGGCCCTCGGCAGTTTCATCTTTGGCCTGTCGAGAAATTTTGCGTACCACCAGTTGGTACACACCTCGGATGGCGGCTGGAAAAACATCGACATCCTCACCAGCAAGCCCAAGTCCAGCCAGATCGGCCAAGGCCTGCAAGGGCTGACGATCACCGGCAAATCGATGTACGCCACCGCCATGGATCGCCTCGATGAGTTGCGCGCGTTGCAGGCGCAGCGCGTCCCACTGCCGTTGGTCGATGGCATCGGCCGCAACTGGGGCCTGTGGCAGATCAACAATGTCACGGAAACCCAGACCGCAATCATTGATGACGGCACGGCGATGGTGGTGGGCTGGGTGGTTGATTTGAAGGAGTTCGCCAATGCGTAGGGTTCGAAGTATCGCCGGTGATTCGGTGAATCTCTTGCTCTATCGGGAGCTGCAACGTTGCGACGACCTCGTCGAGGAGGCGCTCTGGCGTCTCAATCCCGGATTGGCTGAATGGGGCCCGGTATTGCCGGCGGGTGTGTGGGTGGTCTTGCCGGAAGTGGACCTCAAGCCCGTGGCAACCCCACCGGTTTCGGCCTGGGATTAAGGAGGCGACATGGCATTGGGTTTTACGCCTGCGGTGGAGATTTATGGCGCGAACGCCGCGCTGCTCAACGAACGCCTACTCAAGTGGGAGCATGTCGACGCGGCGGGCATCGAGTCCGATCAGCTGACGCTCACCATCAGCCTGGACGGTCTGGAAGGGTTGCCCAGCCTGGGCGGGAAAATCGGCCTGCGGGTCGGTTACCTGGAATCGGGGCTTGTGGATAAAGGCGAGTTCGTCATCACTCGACGCACACCGTTCCTGTTTCCGCTGCAACTGGTGCTGGTGGCCATGGCGGCGCCGTTCAGCGCGGCGGACCAGACAGGCTTCAAGCAGCGCCGATCCGTCAGCCATGGTCCGACGACCCTGGGGGCGCTGTTTCGTCAGCTGACTTCCAGGCACGGGTTTTCGCCCCGTGTGGCGCCGGACCTGTCGCTGATAAAAATCGAGCACATCGATCAGTCCAACGAAACCGACATGGGGTTCCTCACGCGCCTGGCCCATCGTTATGACGCCGTCGCCAAACCAGTCAACGAGCTGTATGTGCTGGCCCGGCGCGGCCAGGCGAAGTCGTTGTCGGGCAAGGTCCTGCCCGAGATGAAATTGTCGGTGACGACCAACAATCGCCCGGGCGACCACGCTTTCATTTCGGCCAAGCTGGATGAAACCGCGCGGGCGAAGTACGACGGCTGCAAGACCAGTTGGTGGGATGCGGCGGCGGGCAAGCTGCGGGTCGAGGAGAGCGGCATCGCGCCGTTCAAGACCTTGCGCCAGCGCTTCCAGAGTGCAGAAGAAGCCCGCGCCGCCGGTGAAGGCGAGGTGCGCCGGATGTTGCGCGAAGCCCTCAAGGTCAAGATCGAATGCCCTGGCAACCCGGGGCTGTCCGCCGAGGGCATCGTACTGTTGGACCCGTCCTGGCCGGACTTCATGCGCGGTCGCTGGTCGATCGACAAGGTCACGGCCAGCGGCAGCCGGGAAAAAAGCTACCGCTGCAGCATCGACGCAACCTGCCTGGACGCCAAGGCCTGATCTTATCCCCAGGTCTTGTTCAGCGTTGCACATACCCCACGTCCAACCGAGTCCAACTGTGGGAGCGAGCCTGCTCGCGATGACGCCCGCACATCCAGCATCACTGTTGCCTGATACACCGCTTTCGCGAGCAGGCTCGCTCCCACAAAAACTGGAGTCCCTCCATGAAGATCACCCCGATCCTCACGCAGTTGCGTGAGCAATGCCCCACGCTCGGCCAGCGCGTGGCCGCAGGCTTCGACCTTGCCACGCTGCAAGCCGAGGCCCCGCTGCAAACCCCCTGCGCCTATGTCCTGCCCACCGCCGACATCGCCAGCAAGAACGCGGCGCAAAACGTCACGCTGCAAGCGGTGCGCGATCGCTTCGATGCCGTGCTGGTGCTCGACGCCACTGACGCGACAAAAGCGCTGGATCTGCTGCACGACCTGCGGGCCGAATTGTGGCGCGCTCTGGTGGGGTTCAAGCCGGGCGCTGAGTACACCGGCGTCGAGTACGACGGCAGCGAACTGGTTTCCATCAACAGCAGCCGTGTGTTGTACCGGCTGCGCTTTTTCGCCGAGTTCCAGCTGGGCCGCAATCTGGCGAGCCAGCCTGCCGAAAGCTGGCACGAGCGTGAACTGGACGGCTTGTCGTCCTTTACCGGGGCCACCGTGCGGGTCGATGCCATCGATCCGGCGGACCCCAACCTGAAACGCCCCGGCCCCGACGGGCGCGTGGAACTGACTTTCTCTGGAGACGTAACCCCATGAGCAAACGCATCACCGTGCTGCCGGCCCCGGGCCGGGCCGTGCCGGACCCGGAAGCGGGCGATCTGTTGCCCCTCGAGGGCCGTGAAGTGCCGGACAACGCCTGGTGGCGTCGACGTCTGGCCGATGGCGATATCACTACCAAAGCCGTGAAAGCGGCAAAAACACAGGGAGCCAAATAATGGCGATCGGATTCAGCAACATTCCCGCGGACATTCGTGTTCCGCTGTTCTACGCCGAAATGGACAACTCGGCCGCCAATAGCGCGTCGTCAGCCATGCGCCGGTTGATCGTCGCCCAGGTCAACGACAACGTCGCTCCGGCCGAGGTCGGCAAGCTGGTGCTGGTGTCCAGCGTCGCGCTGGCCAAGAGCATCGGCGGGCAGGGCTCGATGCTCGCCTCGATGTACGAAACCTGGCGCAAGACCGACCCGCTCGGTGAAATCTGGTGCCTGCCGCTGCACAACGTCGAAGGCGCCATCGCCAAAGGCGTGTTGACCCTCACCGGCGCCGCGACGCAAAGCGGCGTGCTCAACCTGTACGTCGGCGGTGTGCGCGTCCAGGCCGCCATTGTCAACGGCGCCACGGCAGCCCAGGCCGCGACTGCGCTGGCATTGAAAATCAACGCCAGCGCCGATCTGCCGGTGACCGCTGCGGCCGCCGAAGGCGTCGTGACCCTCAGCGCCAAATGGACCGGCGACAGCGGCAACGACATCAGCTTGCAATTCAATCGCCTGGGCAAGAGCAATGGCGAAGACACCCCGGCGGGCCTGACCACCGCGATCACCGCGATGACCGGCGGCGCCGGTGTGCCGGACCAGACCGCTGCCGTCGCGGCCCTGGGCGACGAGCCCTTCGAGTTCATCGCGATGCCTTGGTCCGATGTGGCGAGCCTCAATACCTGGCAGGCGGTCATGGACGACAGCACCGGCCGCTGGTCTTGGGCCAAGCAGTTGTTCGGCCATGTCTACAGTGCCAAGCGCGGCACCCTCGGCACTCTGGTTGCCGCCGGCCAGGCGCGCAACGACCAGCACATGACCATCCAGGCGCTGGAGCTGGGCGTACCGCAACCGTTCTGGGTCCAGGCCGCTGCCTTGGCGGCTCGTACCGCGGTGTTCATCTCCGCCGACGCCAGCCGTCCGACCCAAAGCGGGAGCCTGCCAGGCCTCGATCCGGCACCGGCCAGTGAGCGCTTTACCCTGACCGAGCGTCAGTCCCTGCTCAATTACGGCATCGCCACGGCGTATTACGAAGGTGGCTACGTACGCATCCAGCGTTCCATTACCACGTATCAGAAAAACGCTTTCGGCCAGGCTGACAACTCCTACCTGGACAGCGAAACCCTGCACCAGTCGGCATTCATCGTCCGCCGCCTGCAAAGCGTGATCACCAGCAAGTACGGCCGTCACAAACTGGCCGCCGACGGCACCCGTTTCGGCGCCGGCCAGCCCATCGTGACCCCGAGCACCATCCGTGGCGAGCTGATCGCCCAATACGCCAAGCTTGAACTGGAAGGCCATGTGGAAAACGCCGAGCTGTTCGCCGAGCATCTGGTGGTCGAACGCGACAGCCAGGATCCGAGCCGGGTCAACGTGCTGTTCCCGCCGGACTACATCAACGGCCTGCGGGTGTTCGCGCTGCTCAACCAGTTCCGCCTGCAATACGACAACGCCGCCTGACCGTGGCGAGGGCGCTTGCTCCCGCTGGGTTGTAGGAGCTGTGTAGGAGCTGCCGAGCGAAGCGAGGCTGCGATCTTTCCAACGCCAATTGAGTCGAGAGCGAAAGATCAAAATCAAAGATCGCAGGCTTCGCCAGCTCCTACAAAGCTCAGCGGGAGCAAGCTCCCTCGCCACAATGATGTAAACAAACCTTAAGTGAACAGCACTGGCCCACCTTGCGTGGGCTTTTTATTGGAAGGGAGAAACACCATGGGTCAACTGATTGCGGGCACCTGCTACGTCAAAGTGGACGGCGCTCAACTGACCATCAATGGCGGCTGCGAAGCGCCACTGATGTTCACCAAACGTGAAACCGTCGTACCGGGTTTCTACAAGGAAACCGACATCGCCCCGTCCTTCAAGGTGACGGCGCTGCACACCGCGGACTTCCCGCTCAAGCAGCTCGTGGCCGGCACCGACATGACGGTCACCTGCGAATTCAACAACGGCAAGGTCTACGTGCTGGCCGGCGCCTACTTGGTGGAGGAGCCGGTGTCCAAGGGCGACGACGCCACCATCGAGCTGAAATTCGAAGGCATCAAGGGGACCTGGCAATGACTGACGTCGTGACGTTGCGCGTGGCCATCGAGGCCCACGGCGAGCCATTGAGCGAGCTGACCCTGCGCCGTCCGACGGTGCAGGAAGTGCGGGCGATCAAGGCGCTGCCCTACAAGATCGACAAGAGCGAGGAGGTGAGCCTGGACATGGACGTCGCGGCCAAATACATCGCGGTGTGCGCCGGTATCCCACCGTCCTCGGTCAACCAGTTGGACCTGGCTGACCTCAATGCCTTGAGCTGGGCCGTCGCGAGTTTTTTCATGAGTGCGGCGTCGCAGCCATCGGCGACCTGATCGCCGCCGCCTATGACCTGGCCTGGTTCTGGAAGGTTGACCCCGAACAGATGATGGCCAGGCCACTGGACGTGCTCCGTGAATCCTTGGAGCACGCGCAACGGATCAATGCGATGCAGCAGGTGCAGTGATGGCAGACACAGAAAAGGTAGAGAAAAAAGCAGTGCTGCTGACGGGCATTGACGAGCTGTCACCCAAGCTCGCGAGCCTTCGTGCGAAGGTCGCCAGTTTCAAGCAGAACCTCGATGCCACGGGTTTGGGCAGCCTGGATATTTCCGGCCTGCTGCCCAGCGGCGGCCTGACCCAACCGTTCATGGACGGGCTCAAGTCGGCGCTGGCCTTCAAGGGGGAAGTCGGCGCGGTGAACGCGGCGGCCAGCGCCCTGCAGGCGCCGGAAGCGCCTCGTGTGGCGGCACAGAGCCTGGATGGATTGAAGACTTCCATCAGCAACGTATCGGTGCAATTCGGTTCGGCGCTGGGGCCTGCGGTCAACGCGGTGGCGGTCAGTTTGCAACCCATGGTCAGCAGCGTGGCCCAGGTGCTGCAGGACAATCCGCAACTGGTGCAGGGCCTGGCAACGGGCGTCGTGGCGTTCAACGCGATCCAGACCGCGGTCAGCGGCGCGAGCCAGGCCATGGAGGTGGTCAACCTGGCCATGAAGATGAACCCCATCGGCTTGATTGCCATGGGCATCGCCCTGGCGGCAGGGATGATCATCGCCCACTGGACGCCGATTTCGGCGTTCTTTGCCGGGCTCTGGCAACGACTCGCGCCGATCGTGCTGCCCATGGTCGAGTTCTTCAAGACGATGTTCGCCTTCACCCCGATGGGGTTGGTGATCAGCAACTGGGGGCCGATCAGCAGTTTTTTCGGCGCGCTCTGGAATGTGCTGGTGGCGGCGGCAACGCCCGTCATCGGTTTCATGCAGACGCTGTTCGCCTGGTCACCCTTGGGTTTGATCGTTGCCAATTGGGCGCCCCTTACCGGCTTGTTCGCGGCGATCTGGGACCTGCTCAAGGCCTTGACCGTGCCGGTGATGGACGCCCTCAGAGGACTGTTCGATTGGACGCCGCTGGGACTGATCATGGCCAACTGGAGCACGATCGGCGAGGTCTTCGCCGGGATCTGGGAAGGCATCCGCAACCAGGTGTCGATCATGCTGGCGGTGTTCAGCGGCCTGTTCGACTGGTCGCCCATCGAAGGCCTGACCCGACAATGGGGGCCGGTGGGCGAGTGGTTCAGCCAGTGGTGGAGCGAGTTGCAGGCGGTGATCGCGCCGATCAAGGCGTTTTTCAACGGCGGCTTCGGCGAGATGATCACCTCGTTCACCGGTAAGGTCGAAGGACTGACCGAGGCGCAGCGCGCCACCAATGCCGAAGGCAAAGGTGAGCTGGCGCCAGCGTTTTTTGGTGGGGCCGGCGAACAGCCTGCGGGCCTGTCATCCAGCCTGGCGCCATCGTCCGCCACCGTGCCAGCGAAAACCTCGCTGGCGCCGGGCGCTTTGCCGCAAACCTCCAGCGCCCTGGTGCAACAAAGCGCCGCCAACAACCGCATGCAACTCGAAGGCGGCCTGACCGTACGCTTCGAAAACGCGCCGGCCGGGCTGCGCGCCGATCCGCCCCAGACCAATCAGCCGGCCCTGGCGGTGAGTTCGCGCATCGGCTATCGCTCACTTTCCGCAGGAGGTTCCAATGAGCTGGCGTGATCGTTTGTTGCCGGCGTCGTTTCGTGGCGTCGGGTTCTGGGTCGATCAGGCGAAAACCCCGGTCGGCCACAAGGGCCAACTGCATGAATATCCGCAGCGCGACCAGCCGTTTTTCGAAGGGCTCGGCCAGCAGGCGAAGATTCATGAGTTGACCGCGTTCATCGTCGGCCCCGATTGCCTGGAGCGGCGCGACAAGTTGCTCAAGGCGTTGGAGCAGGGCAGTGGTGAGCTGGTGCACCCGTGGCTGGGACGCCTGCAAGTCAAGGTCGGCGAATGCGACATGACCCAGACTCGCCAGGACGGCGGGCTGGTGACGTTCGCCCTGAAGTTCTACCCCGACCAGCCGCTGCAGTTCCCCTCGGCCACGATCAACAGCCAGAAACTGCTGCTGGTCTCGGCCGATAGCTTCCTCGGATCGGCGGTGCGACGCTTCGAAGACGCCATGAGCTTGATCAAGGCTGCGCGGATCGGCATCGCGGACCTGCGCAACAGTCTCAAGGATATCTACGGCGTGATCGAGCAGGAGCTCAAGCCGTTGATCGAGACCTATCGGCAACTCAGCGATCTGGTCAAGGCGGTGAAAGAATTGCCCAAGGAAGTTGTGGCCGAGTTCAAGGGGTTGTTGGGCGACATCCGCGAACTGAAGGACTTTGCCCGTGACGGCTATCGCGGCGTGATTGCCAGCGTGTCGCAACAGGTGGAAGCCATTCGCAAGGCCGACGCGCCCAAACTCACCACCGGCAAGGACACCACGGCGGCAGCCCAGGCCGTGGCCGACCTGGTGCAGGACACGCTGCTGGTGCAGGCCGCGCAATGGATTGCGGCGATGCCGGTGGCGGCGCCTGCGGTCAAGTTGGGGGCCACGCCGTCGGTGGCGCAACAGGCCGTGCAACCGATCCAGCGCCGGGACGTGCCGGTGGCCGACGATGTGCTGGCCCTGCGCGATGCCCTTAACGATGCGATCTGGCAGGCCTCCCTCAAGGCAGATCCGGAGCACTACCAGGCGATGAACAACCTGCGCCAGCAAATGGCCGCGCACTTGACGGCGGTGGCGTCGTCGGGTGTAAGGCTGATCAACCTGTCGTTCAAGCAAAGCCTGCCGGCGCTGGTGGTCGCGTACCAGCAATTCGCCGATGCCACCCGGGTGACCGAAGTGACCCAGCGTAATGGTGTCGCCCATCCGGGTTTCCTGCCGCCCAATGACCTGAAAGTCTCGGGGGAGTAAGCCATGGCCGAACTCGACAATGCTGTTTCGCTGACCGTCGGCGGGCTGGATTACGGTGGCTGGAAAAGCGTGGAAATCAGTGCGGACCTGGAGCGCCAGTTTCGCACCTTCAAACTCGACATCACCTGGCAATGGCCGGGGCAGACCCAAGCGGTGCCGATTCGCCCGGGGGATGAATGCCAGGTGCGCATTGGTACCGACCTGGTCCTCAGCGGCTATGTGTTCAAGGCGCCTGTCAGCTATGACGGCCGGCAGATCAGCCTGAGCATCGAAGGCGGCTCCAAGACCCAGGACCTGGTGGACTGCGCGGCCATCAATCGCCCGAGCCAATGGCGTGGGCAAACGCTGCTGAGCATCGTCCAGGCCCTGGCGGCGCAATATGGCGTGGGGGTGGTCAGTGAAATCCCCGAAACGGCGCGGTTGAGCGAGCACAGCATCGTACCGGGGGAAACGGTCTTTCAATCCATCGACCGTTTGCTGACGTTGTTCCGCGTGTTTTCCACCGACGATGCCCAAGGCCGCGTGCTGTTGGCCAAGCCCGGCAGCGGTGGGCGGGCCAGCGATGTGTTGGAGTTGGGCAAGAACATTTTGTCGGGCAACGCACCGATGGACTACAGCCAGGTGTTCTCCGAATACCGGGTCATCGGTCAGCACAAGGGCAATGACCAGCAGAGTGGGGCGGCGGTGAGCGAAGTCTCCGGCACCGCCACCGATTTGAGCTTCAAGCGCAGGCGTGTGACGGTGATCAGCGAGAGCGCGCAGTTGACCTTCGAGCTGGCCCAGCAACGGGCCGATTGGGAAAGCGCCATTCGCAGCGGCAGGGCCCTGACCACCACCTATCGCGTGCAGGGCTGGCGCCAGGCCAATGGCGACTTGTGGCGGCATAACACGCTGGTGCGGGTGATCGATCCGGTGCTGGGGTTCGACGGTGACATGCTGATTTCCAAAGTAACGTACTCGCTGTCGGCACAAGGCTCCGTCACCACCCTGCAAGTCGCGCCGCCGCACACCTTCGACGCCAACCCGGTGCCGCCCAAAACCTGAGCCCCACGCTGCTGCCTGCCACCACAGTTCCCCTGTGGGAGCTCGCGATGGCGGCGTGTCAGCTTGCATCAACGTTGGAGGTGCCGCCGTCTTCGCGAGCAGGCTCGCTCCCACAATGTTTCGAGACTGCCTCCAAATTTCTGCCCACCGCAATCCCCTGTGGGAGCGAGCCTGCTCGCGAAAGCGGTGGGCCAGCTTGCATCAATGTTGGAGGTGCCGCCGTCTTCGCGAGCAGGCTCGCTCCCACAGGTGTTCTGCAGCCAAATCCGATTCTGAAGGAAAACCCAATGAGCCTACTGACCCGCCTCCTGGCGCGCGGCACTGTCGTGCTCGCCAACTCGGCCAGCAAGTTGCAATCGCTGCAAATGCGCCTCACCGCCGGCGAAGTGAACGACGACATGGAGCACTTCGAACCCTACGGTTTCACCAGCAACCCGCTGGCCGGCGCCGAAGGCATCGCCACGTTCCTGGGGGGCGACCGCTCACATGCCGTGGTCCTGGTGGTCGCCGATCGCCGCTTCCGCCTCCAGGCCTTGGCCCCGGGCGAAGTGGCGCTCTACACCGACGAAGGCGACAAGCTCCACTTCAAGCGCGGCCGTGTCATCGACATCCAGACCGCCACCCTGAACATCCGCGCCAGTAGCGCGGTGAACATCGATAGCCCGGTCATCAACCACACCGGCAAGATTGTCTCCCAGGGCGACCAGATCGCCGGCGGCGTCAGCCAGATCAAACACGTGCACGTCGGCGTACAGGCCGGCAACGGCCAGACCGGCGCCCCGGCGGGAGGCCAATGATGTTCATCAGCCAGAACCTGCACGCCGCGCTGACCCGCTCGGTGCTGATCAGTCTCTTCACCTGGCGTCGTGCCGCCGCCGACGATGCCGTCGATGACGAGGAACGTTTCGGCTGGTGGGGCGATACCTTTCCCACTGTGGCCGACGACCGCATAGGCTCGCGGCTGTGGCTGTTGCGCCGGGTCAAGTTGACTCGCCAGACCCAGCTCGACGCCGAATTCTATGCCCGCGAAGCCTTGCAATGGCTGATCGACGACGGCCATTGCAAGGCCATCGACATCATCAGCGAACGCCTCGACGCCCAGCGCCTGAACCTGCGCACGGTCCTGACCCTGGCTGACGGCGAGCGCCTGGACATCAACCCCGATAACAGTTGGCAGGTGACCTATGCCGTTTGAAACCCCTTCGCTGCCGGTGCTCATCAAACGCGCCCAAAGCGACCTGGCCAGCGATTCGCTGCGCCAGTCCGATGCCCAAGTGCTGGCCCGCACCCTCGGCGGCGCCGCCTATGGCCTGTATGGCTACCTGGATTGGATCGCCGAGCAAATCCTGCCGGACAAGGCCGATGAATCCACCCTGGAACGCATCGCCGCCCTGCGCCTGAACCAGGCGCGTAAGGCCGCCCAGGTGGCGAGCGGCAGTGTCAGCTTCACCGCCACGGCTGGCGCTGTGCTGGATGTCGACACGCTGCTGCAATCGACCGATGGCCGTACTTATAAAGTGGTCACCGCCGGCACCACCAGCAATGGCTTGAACACCGCCACCGTCGCAGCTCTGGAGGCCGGTAGCCTGGGCAATGCCGAGGCCGGCCTGGTGCTGACACCGGTGCAGCCGCTGCTGGGCATTGGTAATCGTTTCACCGCGCTGGCGCCAGGGCTGACCGGCGGTGTCGCCCGGGAAAGCCTTGAATCCCTGCGAGCCAGGGTGATCCGTTCCTATCGCGTCATTCCTCACGGCGGTTCGGCCCAGGACTATGAAACCTGGGCCCTGGAAATTCCCGGCATCACCCGCGCGTGGTGTCGGGGCAGCTACCTGGGACCCGGCACTGTCGGCCTGTTCGTGATGCGCGACGACGATCCGCAGCCGATCCCCAACGCCGAGCAATTGGAAGAAGTACGAGCCTATATCGAGCCCTTGCGTCCGGTGACCGCCGAGCTGCATGTGCTGGCGCCAACGCAAGTGCCGGTGAGCTACAAGCTGCGCATCACCCCGGACACCAGCGCCGTGCGGGCGGCCATCGAGGCGCAACTGCGCGATTTGCATAACCGCGAAGCCGGCCTCGGCGAAACGCTGTTGCTGAGTCATATCGCCGAAGCCATCAGCAGCGCCACCGGCGAAACCGACCATAAGCTCAGCGCGCCGGTCGCCGACGTGGTCGCCGCCAGCAATCAGTTGCTGACGTTCGGAGGCTGCACATGGCTGGAATAAGAACCGCCGAACAGTACCAGGCCCAACTGCGCAGCCTGCTGCCCAGCGGGCCGGCGTGGGATCCGGAGCGTGTGCCGGAACTGGAGGAAGTGCTGCAAGGCATTGCCCAGGAGCTGGCCCGCCTCGATGCCCGTGCTGCCGACTTGCTCAATGAGATGGACCCGGCGGGGGTGAGTGAACTGGTGCCGGATTGGGAACGGGTGATGACCCTGCCTGATCCGTGCCTTGGGGCTACGCCGCTGTATGACGATCGTCGCTTGGCGGTGCGTCGGCGGTTGTTGGCGGTGGGCAGCCAGGCCATCGCCTATTACGTGGAGATCGCCAAGAGCCAGGGTTACCCCAACGCCACCATCACCGAACTCAAGGCGCCGCGCATGGGCCGCGCACGGTTCGGCGAGGCGCATTTCGGGACCTGGCAGGCGCAATTCATGTGGACCCTCAACACCGGCGGCCGCCTGCTACTGGGACGCCGCTTTGGCGCCAGCTATTGGGGCGAACGTTTTGGCGTCAATCCAGGCTCGGCCTTGGAGTGCCTGATCCACCGCAGTGCGCCGGCGCATACCAAGGTCCACATCAATTATGACTAGGGAGTAACGGATGGATTATCCGAAGAGTGTGCCCAGCGCCGGGTTGGTGAATGGGAAGTTCGTCGATGAAAACCCATTGACCGGGACGCCGGGGTCGTTGATTCCGGCCGCTTGGGGAAATGGGGTGACGCAGGAGATCGTGAATGTCATCAAGGCGGGGGATCTGACGCCGGATGAAACCCAGAACGATCAATTGCTCGAGGCGATTCAGTCGGTCACGGCCAAGGGCTGGAACCAGGACCTCGCGCTTCCGATCACCGCGTTGCCGCTGCCAACGATTGCGACCGCGGACGCCCGCCTGGCGGTCACGCCAATGGCACTGTCCACCAGCGGCGGCCGTGTTTCGATTCCGGCGGGTGTGTACATCTGCATTGGACAAGAGGTGGTAAGTGGGCGCTTGGCTCGATCACGCACTTACGTGACGTCGGCGTGGAGCAGTGCCGATTTGTTGCCCAGCGCCAGTTATTTTCTACGCGCACAGGTCATTGGCGGTGCGCTGAGGTTCTATATGCAGCGTGGAAGCTTGTATGACCTTGCGCCGGAATCCTTCAAGGGGACTGTCGACGGCGCGTCCGGCGGCGGGTTTCCATCCACGCCCCTGGACCTGTGCCTGGCCTGGGTGATGACCGGGGCGCCGGGCTCGTTGCCGACGATTCGCACGATCTACAACCGTGCTCAATTGAGCTGGACGCAAACGGTGAATGGCAGCGGTGTGGTTTATCTGCCGCTGGATCCCCATGCCCGCGCAGCGCGGCTGGTGGCGGGTAATCCCACCCCCGCGTCGAACGTCATCACCTCGCTGGCGTTTGTTCAGTCCGGATGGCTTGGCGGTAACTACAGTTATCTGTCGCCCGCCGCGACTACCCCCGGCAACAATGCGGTGGGATGGGCAAGCCCGTCAATGTGTGTGCTGTTCTCCAATAACGTCGCCAATGACGTGACGGTTTCCACGGTCACGGCCAGTTTCGATCATTCCCAATTACGTTCGCTTTGGCAGTGCTATCAGGCCGAGCACACATTGGGTGCAACCACTGCGGACAGCGACGAGTTGCTCTTAAGCATGGGGATCAAGGGGCACCAGGCCCTGACGGATTACAGCGTGGGCATCGGCGTCAACTTCATCAACGCAGTCAATGTTCACCTGTCCTGGGAGCTCATCCGATGAAAGTCATTCAAGAATTGCATCAGTACGAAGATGGGCTTCGCCCGCCTGCGCCTTCCGCGGCGCATATCTGGGTGGACGATACCTGGGTGCTTACCGAAGAGAATGCTGCCGAGCAATTGCGCCAGGAAGCCGAACGCCTGTGCGCCAAGATCGACGCCGCTGCCGACAACGCCCGTCGCACGTTGGCCGGTGACCCCTTGCGTGCCTTGGAATACCAACAAGCCGCCCTGGAGGCGCAGGCTTTCAAGGATCAGGGCTACCCGAAAAAAGCGGTGCCGTTGTCGGTTTCCGCTTGGGTCGTCAAAGGCCGCACGGCCAGGCAGGCAGCGGATCAGATTCTCGCCAAGGCTACTGAATTCGACGCGAACCTGGTGGCGCTTCGCGAGCTGCGCCTCAAGGCCAAGGCACAGGTTCGTGGGCACATCGCCAAAGGCAAGGCGGATCTCGCCGCCCAAGTCGCTGATGACGTGCTTGCGACCCTCCGAGCGCTACCTCTTCAGGCTTGAGCCCGGTCTCATAGAGAGAAAATAAAACATGGATTATCCAAAAAGTGTTCCCAGCGTCGGGCTGGTGAACGGTCGGTTTGTGGATGAAAACCCCGTTGAGGGCTCGCCAGGATCCTTGATCCCCGCTATGTGGGGTAACAGCGTCACACAGGAAATCCTGGGGGTGATTGCGGGCGCCGATATGGCGCCATCCGAAACGGACACCAACCAGCTTTTCAAAGCTGTTCAGAAAATTATCGGTACTACCACCCCTACACGCTCGGTGGTTACACGGCTGACCCTGTCGAAAGCGCTGACGGCAAATGAACTTGGCCTCGTATTGATTGATGCCAACGCTGGCGCCACCTCGATCGGGTTGCCCCCGGCCAACGTTGCCCTGGGTGTTCGAGACGTCATCATTCGACGCCTGGACAACAGTGGCAATCGTCTGGTGGTCCAGGCGGCCGGCACTGATCGAATCAAGTTCCATACCCATCTTTCGGCTGTCGGTTATCCGTTCCTGGTATTGATGGGCAGTGGTGACTGGTGGCATTTGCGCAGTGATGGGGCAGGGAGCTGGTGGCCCATGGGCCGGTTTGACAACACGCCTTTGGGACGCCCGTTTTTTGAAACGACTATCCAATTGAGCCCGGGAGGTTACGGTGCGTTAAATGGCACCGTCATGAAGCGTGCTGAATGGCCTTGGCTCTGGGATCACGCCCAGCAGTCTGGAATGCTCGGCACAGAGGCCACTCGGGAAGGTAATGAAGGCAAATGGAGTTCTGGTGATGGCGCGGTCACTTTCCGTGCGCCAGAGGGACGAGGTGAGTTCCTGCGAATTCTGGATGAAGGGCGTTCTGTGGACGCCGGACGGGCGATGGGGACCTTTCAACCCGGCACTGTCCATTCTCATGCACTAGGAGCACAAGGGGCTGGTGCGGTTGGATCAAGGTGGTCCGATAGCCTTACCGGATTTGGTGCCAACACTCGCGAAGAAATCAAAATCATCGGGGACTTGGTTAATGGTGGTCCGACTTTTCCGGCCGGGACCACTTACCAGATGGATCCGGCCAATACGCTGCTCTACTCGTTCAGGTCCCGCCCGCGCAACGTCGCCTATCCCGCGCGTATAAAACTAATCTGAGGTGTCTGTGTTTTATTATCTATTCGATAAAGCCGGCGCACTGTCCGGGCCCGTGGAGTTTTCCGTAACGCCGGGTATTGGCGTTCAGATCCCCAGCAATGCCGTTGAAATTTCCTTTGAGCTACCGTCGCCTGAAAGTGGCCGTACGTGGGCGCTGGTCAATAATATTCCGCGAGAGGTGGTTGATCAGCGCGGTTTGGTTTATCGCAAGGAAGATGGCGGCCAACAGCTATGGAGCGAACTTGGAGAATTGCCAGCGGCATTCACAATTGAACCCTGGCCGGGTAATTATCACATCTGGAAAGACAACACCTGGCAGTTCGACGCTGAGTCACAATTGAGCGACCTCAAGGCCCAGGTTCTGGCCCAGCGTGATGCTCTTCTTCGCGATGCGGTTCTGCGTATAGCTCCGCTTCAATACGCCGAAGACATCGGTGACGCCAGCGACCAGGAGCAACTGGCGCTGATGGAATGGAAGCTCTACAGCGTTGAATTGAATCGAGTCCAGCATCAGGTCGGTTTTCCAAGTGATATCAACTGGCCGGTCATGCCCGAGCCTGGCGCTTAAGCTCCTCCACAGAAGCCCATTCTTAAAATCTCAATTTCCCATGCCGCTGCTGAATGAATCAACAGGCGAGACTTCATATCGCCTTCGTTTCGCCGCTGGCCAATCTGGAGAGAAAAGTTGGATTATCCAAAAAGTATACCCAGTGCGGGTTTGTCGAATGGCAGGTTCGTGGATGAGGATCCGCAGGCGGGTACGCCGGGCTCCTTGATTCCCGCCAGTTGGGGCAATGGTGTGACGCAGGAGTTGCTGAGTGTCATTCAAGCTGCTGGGATAGCGCCGTCGGAAACCCTCTATAACCAATTGCTCACAGCCTTGCGCGGTAGCGGGCTGTTTCTTACCGCGCCGCTCTTCGATAACAGCAGGACTGTCGCAACGACTGAATATGTACTCCGCAGCGGGATGCAGTATGGCGGATTCGATGTTTACAACACCGGGGCGACATTGGCCCTATCGAATGTTGGCGGAGTTGCCAGTTTCGCCAGTAATACACCCGTTACCGCCAGGCTGCCGGCGACAACCGAAATCATACAGGGCGCCACCGTAACGATTGTCAATGCGGGATCGGGCATCGTTACAGTTTCGACGGCATCCGCTGTTGATGTGCTATGTGCTTCGAATGGTGCGCAGGGAACAATCACTATCGGTCTGGGTGAAACGGCGGAGTTCATTAAACTCAATAACCAATGGCGTCTTGTTGGCGGTACGGTGGCGTTGAAGTATTCGGCTATGTCCACTTCGTCATTGCAACCCAATGGCTGGAAGCGGACACCCGATACAACGAGTCCGACGGGATATGTTATCGAGCAGTGGGGTGTTTCTTCCAGCGGAGCGGATGCCAACGGCGTCCTCGTAACGTTTCCTATGTCCTTCCCTAACGCCGTTAGAAACATAGTAGTGACCGATGGAGGTCCCACCTGCGCGTCGTTTGGTGTGTCCACAGGCTCGCTGAGCCAGTTCAGGCTTTATGGGCGGGACTACAATGGCGCCTATTCAAATTGGACGGGACTATGGCGAGCGATAGGTTATTGAAGGGGAGGTGAATATGTTGATTTTTTATGCTCAATCCACGGGCGGGTTCTACAACTCTATCGATCACGCTGACAGTCTTCCTGAAGACGCGATCAGGATCAGCGATGAAGAATATCGGGCATTGTTTGCTGCACCCTTCCTGAACCAACGTATCGAGTCGGACGGCAAAGGTCGTCCGGTACTCTTGGAACTGTCCGTTAATGAGCTCTCGGTACGAATGGCCAGTGAAAAGAGTTGGCGTGATGCATCGCTCGCAGCAACCGACCGCCTGATCGCGAGGGATCGCGACGAAATGGATGACGGCGGCGGTACGACGCTGGACCAGACGCAGTACACACAGCTCCAGGCTTACCGTCGGGCGCTGAGGGACTGGCCGCAGGATGAGCATTTTCCAGCCGCCGAGTATCGTCCGGTTGCGCCATCCTGGCTGGCCGGACATCTTTGATCATGCACTGGCGATGACCTGAACATGGACCTTACGCAACAGCAACTCATCAACATCATGCCCAACGCCCGCGCCCAAGCGGGCGTTTTCATTTCCGCGCTGAACACCGCCATGTCGCGCCATCGTATCGACACACCCAAACGAATGGCCGCGTTCCTGGCCCAGGTCGGTCATGAGTCGGGACAATTGCGTTATGTACGCGAGCTGGGCAGTGAGCAATACCTGAGCAAATACGATACCGGAACCCTGGCCGTTCGCCTGGGCAACTCGCCCCAGGCTGACGGTGACGGTCAAAAATACCGTGGTCGAGGACTGATCCAGATTACCGGCCACGACAACTATCTGCGTTGCAGCCTCGGCCTGTTCGGCGACGAACGCCTGCTGGCCTTGCCTGAGCTTCTTGAACGGCCGCAATGGGCCGCCGAATCCGCCGCCTGGTTCTGGGAGCAGAACGGCTTGAACGAATTGGCCGACCGCGATCAGTTCAACACCATTACCCGCCGTATCAACGGCGGTTTGAACGGCCTGGAGGACCGCCTGCAATTGTGGGCGCGGGCGAAGGAGGTGTTGTGCCAACCTTCGACCTGATGCCCTTTTCATCCCGTGCCCTGGGCGTTGTCGTGTTGCTCGCGCTGCTGGCCGGCGGTTCGGCGCTGCTTGCGTGGCGGGTCCAGGATTGGCGTTACGGTCACCAGTTGGCCCGGCTCGCACAGGCCCAGGCCGAAACGCTGAATCAAATCACCCAGGCGGCTGCGATGCAGCAAAAGGCCGAGCAAGACAAACGCCTCACCCTGGAACAACAACTCGCTGCCAGCGAACAAACCCATTACCGAGCCTTGAGCGATGCCCAACGTGACCAGGATCGCCTGCGCGATCGCCTTGCTACTGCCGATGTCCGGCTGTCAGTCCTCCTCGACGCCGACGAGGTTGCCGCCGGTTGTGCAGTGCCTGCCGCCGCCCGCGCCAGCGGCGTGGATCATGGCGCCCCACGCGCCCGACTTGACCCGGCGCATGCTCAACGAATTATCGCCATCACCGACGCCGGTGATCGCGGATTGATCGCGTTGCAGGCTTGCCAGGCCTACATCAGGGCCCTGGGTCAGTAGTCTGGCGAGCCTTGCAAGCTTCGATCGCTCGTGTACGGTAGGCCCCAATTGCGTGGAATCAGGAGAGCACCATGGACGACATTACCGAACTGGCCGCGGAACTGGGCAGGCGCCTGCAGCGGCTCAATGCCCATGTGACCACAGCCGAGTCCTGTACGGGCGGGGGGATTGCCGAGGCCATCACGCGGATCCCCGGGAGTTCGGCCTGGTTCGAGGCCGGTTATGTCACCTATTCCAATCGTCAGAAGAGCCAGCAGTTGGATGTGCCCGCCGAGTTGTTCGAAAAGGTGGGGGCGGTCAGCCGCGAGGTGGTCGAGGCCATGGCGCTAGGTGCCCAGCGCAAAAGCCTGGCGCGGTTTGCCGTGGCGGTCAGCGGCGTGGCCGGGCCGGACGGGGGCTCGCCGAGCAAACCGGTGGGTACCGTGTGGATCGCCTGGAGGGTCGGCGAGGCGGTGTACAGCGAGCGGAAACTCTTCCCAGGCAACCGCGACGAGGTCCGCCGACAAACGGTGAAGGCCGCGCTAGACGGGCTGTTACAACATGCCGCCGTAGAAATCTCAAATCAGGGGTAGGCGATCCCGGATCGCTGTGGAATAATACTGGCTACTTATACAGGTGTTGGCCGCCAGGCCTTATTGATTACGTGAGGACTTTAATGGACGACAACAAGAAGAAAGCCTTGGCTGCGGCCTTGGGTCAGATCGAACGTCAATTCGGCAAGGGTGCCGTAATGCGTATGGGCGATCAGGACCGTCAGGCTATTCCTTCCATCTCCACCGGCTCCCTGGGCCTGGACATTGCGCTAGGCATTGGCGGTCTGCCAAAAGGCCGAATCGTTGAAATCTACGGTCCTGAATCGTCCGGTAAAACCACACTGACCTTGTCTGTGATCGCCCAGGCCCAAAAAGCCGGTGCGACCTGCGCCTTCGTCGATGCCGAACACGCCCTGGACCCGGAATACGCCGGCAAACTGGGTGTCAACGTCGACGACCTGCTGGTTTCCCAGCCGGACACCGGCGAACAAGCCCTGGAAATCACCGACATGCTGGTGCGTTCCAATGCGGTTGACGTGATCATCGTCGACTCCGTGGCTGCACTGGTGCCAAAGGCTGAAATCGAAGGTGAAATGGGCGACATGCACGTGGGCCTCCAGGCTCGCCTGATGTCCCAGGCCCTGCGTAAAATCACCGGTAACATCAAGAATGCCAACTGCCTGGTGATCTTCATCAACCAGATCCGTATGAAGATCGGCGTGATGTTCGGCAGCCCGGAAACCACCACCGGTGGTAACGCACTGAAGTTCTACGCCTCGGTTCGCCTCGACATCCGCCGTACCGGCGCGGTGAAAGAAGGTGACGAAGTGGTCGGCAGCGAAACCCGCGTCAAGGTCGTGAAGAACAAGGTGGCTTCGCCGTTCCGTCAGGCCGAGTTCCAGATTCTTTACGGCAAGGGAATCTACCTCAATGGCGAGATGATCGACCTGGGTGTGTTGCACGGTTTCGTCGAGAAGTCGGGCGCCTGGTACGCCTACAACGGCACCAAGATCGGTCAGGGCAAGGCCAACTCGGCCAAGTTCCTGGCGGATAACCCGGAAGTTGCCGCGGCCCTCGAGAAGCAGCTGCGTGACAAGCTGTTGAGCCCGGTGGCAGACGTCAAGTCCGTGGCTAATCGCGAGCCCGTTGACGACCTGGCTGATGCCGACATCTGATTGATCCGATGACCGTCGTACTCGATACCCTCGTCGCGGTGCGGCGAACCGCGATGGACCTGCTCGCCAGACGCGAGCACGGTCGGGTCGAGCTGACGCGTAAACTGCGTCAGCGCGGCGCAGCCGATGAGTTGATCGACACAGCCCTCGACCGCTTGACTGAAGAGGGCTTGCTGTCGGAGTCCCGTTACCTGGAAAGCTTCGTCGCTTATCGTGCTCGCTCCGGCTATGGTCCTTTACGCATTCGTGAGGAACTGGGCCAACGCGGCTTGCAACGCCCGGACATCGAACTTGCCTTGCGCGAAAGCGGTATCGATTGGCAGGAGCAACTGACGGACACCTGGCGTCGCAAGTTCTCAGGGCATTTGCCCATCGATGCACGGGAGCGAGCCAAGCAGGGGCGTTTCCTGGCGTACCGAGGGTACTCCATGGAAATGATCAACCGCTTGTTCAGCGGTCGCGGTATGGATGATTAATAAAAACGGCCCGCTATTTCGATAGCGGGCCGTTTTTTTATAGCTCAGGTTACCTTGATCGGCTCCCATGTGAGGGGGTGGGTCTTCTGGGTGGGCTGGGCCCAGTTTTCCGGCAGGTTGATGTAATCCACCAGCTCCCTCAAGCGACCGTGGTTGCGAGCGTTGAAGGCGAACGTCAGCCGTGTCAGATGACTGAATCGGGCCTCGTCGTGCTCTTCACCGCTGTAGTCATGTTGATGAAAACAGTCGTTCAGGCACAGGTCGGCAAAATCCACCTGCATCTGCTGCACCGCCTGTTCGCTTAGCTTGTGATTCATGCGGATCACGAACTGGTGCTTGAGCCAGCGACTGGAATGGAAGTTGCGGTAGAACTGGTTGATCTCTTCCACGGCCTCCTCGGCGTTGTATACCAGGCGCATGAGCTTCATGTCTGTGGGCAGGATGTAGCGATTCTCCTCCAACTGCTCGCGGATAAAATCCAGGGCGCCTTGCCAGAACTTGCCTCCGGGAACATCCAGCAGGACCACCGGTACCAATGGGCTTTTACCGGTCTGGATCAGCGTCAGGACTTCCAGCGCCTCATCAAGCGTGCCGAAACCGCCGGGACAGAGCACCAGTGCGTCGGCCTCCTTGACGAAAAACAGTTTGCGGGTAAAGAAGAAGTGGAATGGCAACAGATTCGACGTGCCTTCAACGGTCGGGTTTGCGTGCTGTTCGAAAGGCAGGGTGATATTGAATCCCAGGCTATGGTCACGCCCTGCGCCTTCATGGGCCGCAGCCATGATGCCACCGCCGGCACCGGTGATGACCATCATGTCCGAGCGGGCCAGCGCAGCGCCCAACTCTCGGGCCAGGCCGTACAGAGGATGTTCGATGGGCGTTCGGGCCGAGCCGAAGACTGTAACCTTGCGCCGGCCCTTGAATTGTTCGAGCGTACGGAAGGCCTGTTCCAATTCCCTTAGGGCTTGAAGCGTAATCTTGGCATTCCAGCGGTTGTGATCCTCCTCGGCCATGCGCAGCACAGTCAGGATCATGTCGCGGTAAATGGGGAGGTTGGGGCTGTCGGGGGATACCAGGTTGAGTTGTTCTTCGACCTTGCGGGTGAGGTCGTGGCCGTGATTCTCAAAATGACGATTGAGCAGGTCATTCGGTTTATAAGGCATTCAGCTTCTCCTTCTTAACAGGACCCCGGCCCGAACGAGAGATTCGTTCGGGCCACGACACTCCGTGTGTCGTTGTCAGCCCAGGCATCGGCTGGCGGCTGACCTGGCTTGACGCGGTCTGAGGCAGGGCGACCAAGCCATCCAACGGGTTCTGTTTTTCCCTTTGATAAAAACAAGCACGCCAAAGTGTTGGCCGGACAGGCTCTTTCTGCCCGGTGCAACTGCTAAGAATACTTTTGAATCTAGCCGATCTTTGCTGTCCTGATCATGGCGCTCAAAAGTGACCGTTGGCAACCGCTGGATAAGCGCACGGAAATATCGCGCCGCTCGTCAGATTGCCGGCCGACTGCGTGTCGCTCTGATTTACTGATAACAAGCGTGCCTACGTAATTGACGCCCAGGGCTGGGTGCCACGTGATGGATTGAAGCGGATCGGGCAGGGAGGCGGGAGAGATGGCCAGGGTGACTCTGGAACTCGACAGGCAGTTGTACTTGATGCTGTTGGAATCGGCACAGGCCAATCGGGTGAGTCTTGAGGAAGAATGCTGTCGCCGGCTGGGCGGGCGAGCATGGCGCTCGCGCTATCTGCAGGCGCTGGTGGCGGAACTGCGCGCCGACGATGAGCAGCGGCGCGCAAGCTCGGGTTGATTACTTCTTCGTCTTGGCGGGTTTCGGGCAATCCGATTCCTGGAAGCGTTCGGTCGCGACCGGACGGTTGGTCTTAACCTCGGTAAATTCATAGCGCATCGTCGCGCCCTTGGCCATCAACTTGCGAAAGCCCGGATTGGTGCACACCGTGGAACCCAGTTGGAAATACACGGCCTTGGGGTCTGCGCGCATTTTCTGGGCATGGCTGCTTTGCACGCTGAGGTGGTTGATCAGCTCGGTGCCTTCGACGGTATAACCTTGGTCGAGAATGTCTTCGTTGATCGCCCGTGGCGTGCCGACGCTACTTTCCTTGGCAACGTTCTGCAGCATCTTGTTCAGTTCGAGTTCTTTCAGCGACGCGGCCTGAGCGCTGATGGACGTCGCCAGCAAAACGGCAACGGTAGGGACGATAAGGCGCAGCATGAAACTCTCCTGGTTCAGTGACTGGTGGTTCGACCGATCACATGACTGTGCGTTCAGTGGCCGGGGATTATAGGGGAGCCCGTGTGGACGGTACAGGTTCGTGCGCTCTGGTAGAATGCCGGCCTTTATTGCCCTGCCGAGTGTTGTTCGTGTCGAGTTCTCCTGTCCGTCGGCGTTGCCCACGATGAATCACGCCCCTAACGCCGTAGCCCGCCTGCGCGACCAGCGCATCGATGAAGGCATCAAGCCGATTCAGGCCCGGGGCTGGCGCGCGCCCCGTTGCAGCGCCTGCCGTGTGATCGAGAGCCATTGCCTGTGCGCCTGGCGTCCGAGTGTCGAGACCCGTTCCGGGGTTTGTTTGATCATGACCAACAAGGAAGTGTTCAAGCCAAGCAATACCGGTTGGCTGATAGCCGATGTGGTGCGGGACAACCATGCGTTCATCTGGTCGCGCACCGAGGTCGATGAGCAATTGTTGGCGTTGCTGAACGATCCGCAGTGGCAACCTTACCTGGTGTTCCCCGGCGAATATGTCGAGCCATCGCGAGTCACCCATACGGTGGAACTCGATCACGCCAAGCGTCCGTTGTTCATTCTGCTGGACGCGACTTGGACGGAGGCGCGGAAGATTTTCCGTAAAAGCCCGTATTTCGACCGGCTGCCGATCCTGAGCCTGCTCCCCGACAGACTGTCGCGCTACCGCTTGCGCCGTTCGACCCGCAGCGAGCACTTGTGCACCGCTGAGGTGGCGGCGTTGTGCCTGGAGTTGGCGGGGGACAGCGACGCCGCGTCGGCCCTGGATGCCTATTTCGATGTGTTCAGCCAGCATTACCTGGGCGCCAAGGGCCAGCGGGAGGTGAACCTGTCGACCCCGGCCCATGCCGAGTTGCAACCCTTCATCCGTACGCCGCAGGCAGTATTGGCCCAATAGTGGCCCATACTGGACAAAGGGGCGGCCGTGCTGCTTGACCACCCTGGCTTCGCTGGGCATGCTTGGCGCCGACCAGGGCGCCGCCCACTGTTTGAAACGCTATGTTTGGCGTTGAACGTGCCCCTGTGGATGCCGTCGCCGGGCGGTGTCTCGAGTTGTCTTGGCGAGGCGCGAATGCATCGGGCCTGCCATTAAAAACAGGATCATTTGAAAAATGGCCACATACGAAATCCTGATTGCCGATGACCACCCGCTTTTTCGCAGCGCGTTGCATCAGGCAGTGACCCTGGGCCTTGGCCCGGCTGTCCGGTTGACGGAGGTGGCCAGCATCGCGGAACTGGAGGCCCGGCTGACGGACAAGGCCGACTGGGACCTGGTGCTGCTGGACCTGAACATGCCCGGTGCCTATGGTTTTTCAGGGCTGGTGCTGTTGCGCGGCCAATATCCGCAGATCCCCGTGGTCATGGTCTCGGCCCAGGAAGAAGCCTCGGTGATGGTCAAGGCCCGGGAGTTCGGCGCCAGTGGCTTCATACCCAAGTCCAGTTCCCTTGAAATGATTCAAAAGGCCGTGAAGGCGGTCCTGGACGGCGACGTCTGCTGGCCTCCCCAGGCGTTCGAAGCGGTGAGTGTGTCCGAAGAAGCCAAGGCCGCCAGCGCGGGCCTGGCCAGCCTTACACCGCAGCAGTTCCGGGTGTTGACCATGGTCTGCGAAGGCTTGCTGAACAAGCAGATTGCCTATGAACTGAACGTGTCGGAGGCCACCATCAAGGCCCACGTCACGGCGATCTTCCGTAAACTGAACGTACGCACCCGGACCCAGGCGGCGCTGTTGCTGCAACAACTTGAGTCAATTTCGCCGCAGGCTTGATGCGCTGCTTCACGCTTTTTTGACCGGGTTTGAATTAGTTTCTCCACTCCTTTTCGATCAGTTGCCCACTCTATGTCACCTTTTAAAGGCCAGACCGGCCTGAAACGCATCCTCAACGCCTCCGGCTATTCCTTGGACGGGCTGCGCGCGGCTTTTGTCGGCGAAGCGGCTTTCCGGCAGTTGGTGCTGCTCAACGTCGTCCTGATCCCGTTGTCGTTCTTCCTGAACGTCAGTCGTGTCGAACAGGCGCTGCTGATTGCCGTGTGCCTGCTGGCACTGATCGTGGAGTTGCTCAACTCGGCGGTGGAGGCGGCCATCGACCGCATCTCCCTGGAGTTGCACCCGTTGTCGAAAAACGCCAAGGACATGGGCAGCGCCGCCCAGTTCGTCGCCCTGACGATGATCGCATTGGTGTGGGGCCTGATCCTGCTGTAACGGGTCAGGCAATGGCCGGCAGCACGATTTCGTCGCTGCGTTGGGCCCCGGCGGTGAAGGCCCGGCACAGTTCGAGGAATTCGCGCATGGCCGAGGTCTGGTACTTCTGTTTGTGCCAAATGAAATAAAACTGCCGCGCCAGGTCCATGTCCGGGGTTTCCACCGCGACGAGGCTGCCGCGGCGGAAGGCGTCGCGCAGGGCCAGGCGGGAGATGCAGCCAATGCCCAGGCCGGACTCCACGGCGCGCTTGATGGCTTCGGTGTGTTCCAGCTCCAGGCGGATATTCAACGCGCTACGGTGGTGACGCATGGCCTGGTCGAAGGTCAGTCGCGTGCCCGAACCCTGCTCCCGCAGAATCCAGGCTTCATGGGTCAATTCCTCCATGGTTGCCTGGCCGCGCTTGGCCAACGGGTGTTGAGGGGCACAGAACACTACCAGTTCGTCCTCGACCCAGCTTTGCACTTCGATGTCCGGGTGGCTGCAGTCGCCTTCGATTAGACCCAGATCAATTTCATAGTGGGCAACCTGGTGCACGATATTGGCAGTGTTCTGCACATGCAGCTTCACCTGGCTTTCCGGATGGCGTTGCATGAAACCGCCGATCAACAAGGTCGCCAGGTAATTGCCAATGGTCAGTGTCGCGCCGACCGCCAGTGAGCCGAAACCGGATTTGCCGTTGAGCAGGTCTTCGATCTCCTTGGCCTGGTCCAGCAGCGCCACGGCCTGAGGCAGCAGTTGTTTGCCCAGGGCATTGAGGCTCAGGCGTTTGCCGGCACGGTCGAAGAGCTGGCAGCTCGATTGCCGCTCCAGTTCGGTGATGGAGGTGCTGGCCGCCGACTGCGACAGATTGAGCTGGCCCGCAGCGCGAGACACGCTTTCCTGCTGGGCGACGGCGACGAAGACTTGAAGTTGACGTAGAGTAAATCGCATATCTATATAACCGATAACCCTTATCTTAATAATCCATTTAACAGATATTGTCGCCGCCATTAGAATGCGATGCAATTGCGCAGATTATCGGCGCAGGCATCATTCCCAGGAGTCCCCGTACATGAGCAACATGAACCACGAGCGTGTCCTCAGTGTTCATCACTGGAACGACACTCTGTTCAGCTTCAAGTGCACCCGCGATCCGGGCCTGCGCTTCGAGAACGGTCAGTTCGTGATGATCGGCCTGCAACAGCCCAACGGCCGCCCGCTTATGCGCGCTTACTCGATTGCCAGCCCGAACTGGGAAGAGCATCTCGAATTCTTCAGCATCAAGGTGCCCGATGGTCCGCTGACTTCCCAGCTGCAGCACCTGAAGGAAGGCGACGAGATCATCATCAGCAAGAAACCCACCGGCACCCTGGTGCTGGACGATCTCAAGCCTGGCAAGCATCTGTACCTGCTCAGCACCGGTACTGGCCTGGCGCCGTTCATGAGCGTCATCCAGGATCCGGAAACCTATGAGCGTTTCGAAAAAGTGATCCTGTGCCACGGCGTGCGCTACGTCAATGAAGTCGCCTATCGCGAGTTCATCACCGAGCACTTGCCGCAGAACGAGTTCTTCGGCGAAGCCCTGCGTGACAAGCTGATCTACTACCCGACCGTGACGCGCGAGCCGTTCGAGAACGAAGGCCGCCTGACCGACCTGATGCGCAGCGGCAAGCTGTTCCGCGACATCGGCCTGCCACCGATCAACCCGCAGGACGACCGCGCCATGTTGTGCGGCAGCCCGAGCATGCTCGACGAGACCAGCGAAGTGCTCAACAGCTTCGGCCTGACCGTTTCGCCGCGTATGCGCGAGCCGGGTGATTACCTGATCGAGCGGGCGTTTGTAGAGAAGTAAACTGTTGCGATAAGTGTGAAATGGGGTGTCAGCCAACATAGTGGTTGAATGTCGGACCGCTTTCGCGAGCAAGCCCGCTCCCACATTAGATCGCGGTGAGCGCGAATTTTGTGTTCACCACAGATCCACTGTGGGAGCGGGCTTGCTCGCGAAGAAGGCGACTCGGTCCAACAGGCACGCCCCCACAAAAAAGCCCGCGCCGCCTGATGAAGGCCGCGCGGGCTTTTTCGTTTCTGGTGTTTACGGTTTCGCCGGAATCACTTCCAGCACCCGGATCAACCCCGGCTCCGGGTAATGCCAACGCACATCCAGATCCCAGAACTGCGCACCATATTCCCGTTCGGCCGTAGGAATCTGGTACGCCGGGCGTGGGTCTTGGGCCAGGCATTGCTCAATCAACTCCACCAAGGGTTCTTCCAGGCGCGTGGCATGCTCATGGGCTTGAAGCAGCGCAGTGTCAGCCCATTGCACCGGAATCAACTCAGGCGCGGCGCTGGCGATGCTGTTGGTGGCCGAGCCGATGATGTCGGCGTAGGGCACGTAGGGCTTGATGTCCAGCACCGGGGTGCCGTCCAGCAAATCGATGCCCGAGAGCCACAGGCGTCCGGCTTCCACCCGTTCCAGCTTCACCACCGACTGGCCGATGCCGTTGGGGCGATGGGTGGCGCGAGTGGCGAACACACCCATGGACTTGTTGCCACCCAGGCGTGGCGGCCGCACTTTCAGGCGTGGCTTGTCTTCCAGGGCCTGGTGGAACAGAAACAGCAGCCAGACATGGCTGACCTGCTCCAGGCCCTGCACCGCCTCGCCCTGGTCGAACGGCGCCACCAGTTCCAGCACACCGCGTGCGGCCGGCGCCAGTTGCGGTTGGCGGGGAATGGCGAACTTCTCCTTGAAGCAGGAGCGTAGGAAGCCGATGGGGGAGACGCTGTAGGTCATGGGTTGGGATCGGGGCGAGGTTGAAAAGGCATCATAACGCGAGGGACCAGGTTGGCACTGTTCTCTGTGGCGAGGACGCTTTTGTGGCGAGGGAGCTTGCTCCCGCTGGGCCGCGAAGCGGCCCCCCTGGTTTTGTCTGACACACTGCGAGGGGACGCTGCGCGTCCAGCGGGAGCAAGCTCCCTCGCCACAAAGGCCCAGGAGGCCTGGGAAGTCAGCCGCGAACGCGCAGCGTCAGGCCCTTGAGGAAGTTGCGCAGCAGCTGGTCACCGCACGGTCGGTAGTTGGTGTGGCCGAACTTGCGGAACAGCGCGCTCAGTTCCGGCTTGGACACCGGGAACTCGGCGGCCTTGAGGATGGCGTGCATGTCGTCTTCCTTCAGTTCGAAGGCCACCCGTAGTTTCTTGAGGATGATGTTGTTGGTCACCGGCACTTCGATTGGCTGCGGCGGACGGCTTTCGTCCTTGCCGCGCTTGAAGATCACCAGGCCATCGAGAAAATGCGCCATGACCTCGTCGGGGCAGAACACGAAGCCTTCTTCCTCGTCTTTCTTGAGGTAGCCCGCCAAGTCCGCCAGGGAGACGTCGAGGCCGCCCAGCTTGATGATCTCGATGACTTTCTTGTCGCTGATGTCGAGCATGTAGCGCACGCTGCGCAGTACGTCGTTGTGAATCATGTGTGCGGTCCTGATCAATCGGCAGTGGGCGCCTGCGTTCGGTGCGGCGCCGGGGAAATTAGAATTTTTCTTTGGTAGACAAGTAGCGCCACTGGCCCAGCGGCACTTTGCCGATGGAGACGCCGCCGATGCGGATGCGGCGAATGGCGACGACCTTGAGGCCGACCGCCTGGCAAAACAGCGCGATCACGCCGGGCTGCGGGTTCTTCATGGCAAAGCGCAGGCGGTTCTCGTTCTGCCAACTGGCCTTGACCGCCGGCAGTTCCTTGCCCTTGTAGGTCAAGCCATGGTTCAGGCGATTGAGGCCATGGGCGACCATTTCGCCTTCGACTTCCACCACGTATTCCTGCTCGATCTTGGCGGCGTCGGCGGTGAGTTTGCGCAAGATCTTCCAGTCCTGGGTGAACACCAGCAGCCCGCTGGCGTTGGCCTGCAGGCCGGCGCTGGCGGTCAGGCGCAGGAAATGCCCCTTGAGCGGGCGCTTGCCGAAGCGATGTTCTTCGCTCAGGGTCTGCGGTCCGAGGGAAGCCATTGCGGTGTCTACATCCATGCCTGCCGGGACGTTCAGCAGGAGCGTCACCGGCTCCGGCGCGGTGGCCTTGGCCTCGGGATCGAGTTCGACTTTCTGGGTCGTCACCTTGAACTGCGGCTCATCGATCACTTCGCCGTCCACGGTGACCCAGCCGCCCTCGATGAACAGCTCAGCCTCCCGACGGGAACAGCCGACGAGTTCGATGAGGCGTTTGGAGAGACGAATCGGGTCAGTCATGACGGGGGCCGTAACAAAAAGAGGGTGGGCATTGTACCTGCCTGGCGCCGGTTAATCGCGGGTCCATTTGCCTCATGCAACTTTTAGCCGCGTCCCGCCTTCAGGTCAGGCTGCTTGTAGCGCATGTGCAGCAGCGGGTAGGGCTGGTTCATGCCGTCTTTTGCCGAGCGCCCGACCACTTCGAAGCCTTGCTTGAGGTAAAAGCCCAAGGCTTGCGGGTTCTGTTCGTTGACGTCCAGTTGATCGGCGTTCAGGTGTTCCATGGCGTAGCGCAGCAACAGCTTGCCCAGGCCCTGGCCACGGTGTTGCGGGTCGATAAAGAGCATCTCGATCTTGCCCGCCGCGACACCGGCGAAACCGGTGATCCGTTGGCGTGCGTCACGGGTGCAAATGAGCATCACCGCATCCAGGTAACGAGTGAGTACCAGGTTTTTCAGCAATTCGATGTAGCTGTCCGGTAGAAAGTCATGGGTGGCCCGCACCGACGCTTCCCAGACCTGGGTCAGTTCCTGGTAATCGCTCGGTTTCGGTGTGTGGATGACCGAATGCTGGCGCATGTCCATCAGTTCCTTGTGCTGGATGTGCTGGGTTTCTCCATACGATAGCCGTAAAAAAGCCCCGCATCTCGTTACAAGAGCGGGGCTTTTCAATTTTTCGGCTTGTAAAAGAACCTGTGGGAGCCGAGCTTGCTCGCGATGGCGTCGTGTCAGCCAACATTCATGCTGGCTGATGCACCGCTATCGCGAGCAAGCTCGGCTCCCACAGGTCTTGCAGCGGCCTGAAAAGCTCAATGGATCAACCGATCTGCTCAGCCCACAAATCGTACTCATCGGCGTCGGTCACCTTGCACCAGACCTTGTCGCCTGGCTTGAGGTTGCTGCCGTTGTCGATGAAGACGTTGCCGTCGATTTCCGGCGCGTCGAAGAAGCAGCGGCCCACGGCGCCTTGCTCGTCCACTTCATCCACCAGCACTTCGATTTCACGGCCGACGCGCATTTGCAGGCGCGCCGAGCTGATGGCCTGCTGGTGCGCCATGAAACGCTCCCAACGGTCCTGCTTGACGTCGTCCGGCACCACGTCCAGGTCCAGGTCGTTGGCCGGTGCGCCTTCAACAGGGGAGTACTGGAAGCAGCCGACGCGGTCGAGCTGGGCTTCGGTCAGCCAATCCAGCAGGTACTGGAAGTCTTCTTCGGTTTCACCGGGGAAGCCGACGATGAAGGTTGAACGGATGATCAGGTCCGGGCAGATTTCACGCCAGTTCTTGATGCGGGCCAGGGTCTTGTCTTCGAACGCCGGGCGCTTCATGGCCTTGAGGACTTTCGGGCTGGCGTGTTGGAACGGGATATCCAGGTACGGCAGGATCTTGCCGGCCGCCATCAGCGGGATCAGCTCGTCGACATGGGGATACGGGTAGACGTAATGCAGGCGGACCCAGACGCCGAGGGTGCTGAGGGCCTCGCACAGCTCGGTCATGCGGGTTTTCACCGGTGCGCCGTTCCAGAAGCCGGTGCGGTATTTCACGTCGACGCCGTAGGCGCTGGTGTCCTGGGAGATCACCAGCAGCTCCTTGACGCCAGCCTTGACCAGGCGCTGGGCCTCGTCGAGGACATCGCCCACTGGACGGCTTACCAACTTGCCGCGCATCGACGGGATGATGCAGAAGCTGCAGCTGTGGTTGCAGCCTTCGGAAATCTTCAGGTAAGCGTAGTGGCGCGGGGTCAGCTTGATGCCTTGTGGCGGCACCAGGTCGATCAGCGGGTTGTGGTCCTGGCGTGGCGGCACCACCTCGTGTACGGCGTTGACCACCTGTTCGTACTGCTGCGGGCCGGTCACGGACAGTACGCTTGGGTGCACGTTGCGGATGTTGCCTTCTTCCACGCCCATGCAGCCGGTGACGATGACCTTGCCGTTTTCCTTGATGGCTTCGCCGATCACTTCCAGGGACTCGGCCTTGGCCGAATCGATGAAGCCGCAGGTGTTGACCACCACCACGTCGGCGTCTTGGTACGTGGACACGACGTCATAACCTTCCATGCGCAACTGGGTCAGGATGCGCTCGGAGTCGACCAGAGCTTTTGGGCAACCCAGGGATACGAAGCCAACCTTCGGATTGGCGGGCGCGGGAGTGGTGGACATGTCTAACCTCGGTGTAGGGGGATCGTCTCTTGTCGAGACAGGGCGCCTGGCGCGCCTCTGATCAAAAAGTGCGCAATTCTATCTGTGGCCGGGCTGCTTGACCAGCTTTATACCGGGAAATACGACGAGTGCTGCGCTATGCTTCGCGCCTTTGCGCTCTGGCGATTGCTACAGTCAACAAAACATCTGTAACAATGCGTAAAGCTGCGCATGCTGCCTCAACAAAGCATCGTGTTTCGTTCAAGAAGACAGGTCAGGGAATCGGGAGTGTTGGATGGCTCATGCAAGTAGTCAGGTGGCAGGTGCCGAGCATTCGGCAGCGAAGCCGCTGAGCATGCTGGTCGCGGCGGTCGGAGTGGTTTATGGCGACATCGGCACGAGCCCGTTGTACACCCTCAAGGAAGTGTTTTCCGGGGCCTATGGCGTACCCGTCAATCACGATGGGGTGCTGGGGATCCTGTCGCTGATTTTCTGGTCGCTGATCTGGGTCGTGTCGATCAAGTACATGATGTTCGTCCTGCGCGCCGACAACCAGGGCGAGGGCGGGATCATGGCGCTCACCGCCCTGGCGCGGCGAGCGGCGGCGGGGAGGGCGCGGCTGCGTACATTCCTGGTGATCTGCGGCTTGATCGGCGCGGCGCTGTTCTACGGTGACAGCATGATCACCCCGGCGATCTCGGTGCTTTCGGCGATCGAGGGCCTGGGCCTCGCATTCGAAGGCATCGACCACTGGGTGGTGCCCCTGTCGCTGGTGGTGCTGGTGGCGTTGTTTTTGATCCAGCGCCACGGCACTGCAAGGATCGGCATTCTGTTCGGCCCGATCATGGTGACCTGGTTCCTGGTGCTCGGCGCCCTGGGGGTGTACGGCATCGTGCAGCATCCGGAAGTGTTGCAGGCGGTGAACCCGGCCTGGGCCGTGCGCTTCTTTGTGGTCCATCCGGGCATGGGCGTGGCCATCCTCGGCGCGGTAGTGCTGGCGCTGACCGGCGCCGAAGCGCTGTACGCCGACATGGGCCACTTCGGTCGCAAACCGATTGCCCGTGCCTGGTTCATCCTGGTGTTGCCAGGCCTGATGCTCAACTATTTCGGTCAAGGTGCGTTGCTGCTCGGTGACCCGGAAGCGGCACGCAACCCGTTTTATCTGCTGGCGCCGAGCTGGGCGTTGCTGCCGTTGGTCGGCCTGTCGACCCTGGCCACGGTCATCGCTTCGCAAGCGGTGATTTCCGGCGCGTTCTCCCTGACGCGCCAGGCCATCCAACTCGGTTACATTCCGCGCATGTACATCCAGCACACCTCTAGCGCCGAGCAGGGCCAGATCTACATCGGTGCGGTGAACTGGTCGCTGATGGTCGGCGTGGTGCTGCTGGTGCTGGGCTTCGAATCGTCCGGCGCGCTGGCTTCGGCTTACGGCGTGGCGGTGACCGGTACCATGTTGATGACCACGATCCTGGTGTCCGCGGTGATCCTGCTGTTGTGGAAATGGCCACCGCTGCTGGCAGTCCCGTTGTTGTTCGGTTTCCTGCTGGTGGACGGTCTGTACTTCGCCGCCAACGTGCCGAAGATCATCCAGGGCGGTGCGTTTCCGGTCATCGCCGGTATTGCCTTGTTCGTGCTGATGACCACCTGGAAGCGCGGCAAGCAACTGCTGGTGGATCGCCTGGACGAAGGGGCGTTGCCACTGCCGATCTTCATCAGCAGCATCCGCGTGCAACCCCCGCACCGCGTGCAAGGGACCGCCGTGTTCCTGACCGCGCGTTCGGATGCCGTGCCTCACGCCCTGTTGCACAATCTATTGCACAACCAGGTGCTGCATGAGCAGGTGGTGCTGCTGACGGTGGTGTACGAGGACATTCCCCGGGTACCGCCGCAACGGCGCTTTGAGGTCGACGCCTACGGCGAAGGGTTTTTCCGGGTGATCCTGCACTTCGGTTTCACTGACGAGCCGGACGTGCCCGAGGCGCTCAAGCTCTGCCATCTGGATGATTTGGATTTCAGCCCGATGCGCACCACCTACTTCCTCAGCCGCGAAACCGTCATTGCCTCCAAGCTCGAAGGCATGGCCCGCTGGCGTGAGTCGTTATTCGCCTTCATGTTGAAAAACGCCAACGGCAACCTGCGCTTCTTCAATCTACCGTTGAACCGGGTGATCGAACTGGGGACGCAGGTCGAGATGTAGTAGTACCAGGAAAACAAAAAAGCCCTCGTTGCCTTGCGGCGGCGAGGGCTTTTTTATGGGGGTGTCTTTTCAATACAGCAATTGGTCGGGTGATTTTTTTCAACTTGATTTATACACGTTGTCGCGCAACACTTTGCGCATAACGGTATGTATAAAGATATGCAGTATTCATGCGGCAGGAGGTAAGACATGGCAGCGTTACTGGAGCGGGCTGATCAAGCAGTATCCGTTACGGCAATGGTCAGGGGGTTCAGCGCGAAGCTCAAGGAAGTATCGAGCCGTGCAACCGAAAAGCTGGTCATCTTCAAGGACAATGAGCCGGCAGCAGTGATTATCAACGTCGATGCCTATCAGGAAATGCTCGATGAGCTGGAAAACCTTCGCGTCGAAGCGACGGCTCGCGAGCGCCTGATCGGTTTCGACCAGGCCAAGGCTATCAGCCATGAGGATATGCGGGCACGGTACGCCAAAAACGACTGAAGGAGCGGTGAATGGCTTGGGGTGTTATTTACCATCCGGAGGTTCAAGACGATTTGGATCAGTTGGGTGCGGCGGCCGCGAACCGGATTCTCGATGTCATCGAAGCGCGGATTATGAATGGTGAACCGGACAAAACCGGTAAGCCGCTCAGAGCCAGCCTGGCGGGATGTCGAAGAATTCGAACAGGTGATACCCGTATCGTGTACAGGGTCGACGGGAAAGTGATTCAGGTATTGATCGTGGCCGTTGGCGCTCGGCGGGATAAGGAAGTGTACGACGCGGCAGAACGTCGTCTTTAAAAAGCCCTCGTTGCCTTGCGGTAGCGGGGGCTTTTTTATGAGCTACACAATGTCGGCGCCAGGCGAACCTTGTGGGAGCGGGCTTGCTCGCGAAGGCGGCGTGCCAGTTGGCGATGATGTCGACTGACACGCCGCCTTCGCGAGCAAGCCCGCTCCCACAGAGGGTTGTGTGTAAGCCGGGCGGTACAAAAAAAGCCCCGGCAACCGTAAGGCTGTCGGGGCTTTTGTCAGGCTGGTATCTGTTTACTGTTCGGCTGTCTTGTTCTGGCGCTTGTTGATCTCATCGATCAAGCGCTTGGCCAGGGCCGGGTAGTTTTCGTCGAAGTGGTGGCCGCCAGGCAGCTTGATGGCTTCCCCTACGGCGGTCTTGTCGGTGCAGCCGCTTTCGTCGGCTTCTTCGCCGCCGTAGATGCACACCACTTTGTCGGCTGGCAGCTTGGCCATTTCCGGGCCGGTGGCGGCTTCAGTGCCGGCGTTGCCGAGCCAGCCTTCGACTTCAATCTCGAAGCTGCCGGTGCGGGCGAAGGCCAGCAGGATGATCGCGTCGACCCGCTGTTGTTCGGTGGCCGGCAGGCGGTTGTAGATCGCCGGCAACACGTCGGCGCCGAAGGAGTAGCCGGTCAGGATGAAGCGCTTGGTGCCCCAGATCTGCCGGTAGTGTTGCATCAGCTCGGTCAGGTCCGCCGCGCTCTGCTCAGGGCTCTTGTGCTGCCAGTAGTAGCGCAGGGTGTCGATGCCGACCACTGGGTAGCCGATCTTGGCCATTTCATCGGCTACATCGCGGTCCAGGTCACGCCAGCCGCCGTCTCCGGAGAGGAACAGGGTCACGGTATCCCGCGCCTGGCTGGCAGGCACTTCCACCACCGGAATGCTCAGGCCGCCCTTGGCCTTGTCGGTGCCCACCAGGATCTTGCGCAGCTCGTTGTTCAGCACTTGCGGCAGGTTGATGTCGTAGTCGCTGATGCTGGTTTCGGCGTTTTTTTGATCCCTGACGAAACCGGCGCTGGTGTCGTCGGGGTTGTCGTTCCAGGCCACCAGCCAATGACCATGGGCTGCGCTTTTAGGCAACAGGTGGGTGCAGCCGGGTTTTTCCAGGGCCAGGTCCACCGACACGGCCTTGGCCTTGTCGTCCTTCTGCTCGGCCAGCCAACGCCAGGCCAGCACGGCGCCAGGGCCGATGCCGCTGACCAATGTGGCCGGGCCTTGCAGTTCTCTCAGGCCGGCTTGCAGGGCACGGCCTTGCAGCATGCAGTCCTTGGGCAGGATCACCTGGACGATCTGCGCCGAGCCGCTACGGCTGAGGGTCGTCAATTGCGAGTCGCTGAGCTTCTGGTCCTCATTGACCGCCACCAGTACCCGAGCGAGCGCCTTGGCGCCGGGGGTGACCCGGGTCAGTGCTGCGCCATCGGCGGGCGCCAGTTGTTCAAGGGTGGGTTGTGGGGCCGGGCGGTTCCAGTACCAGTAACCGCCACCGAGAATCACCGCCAGCACCAGCAGGGCGGCCACTACGTATCGCCAGGAGCGTTGCATCATCAGCGTTTCACCAGTCCAGTCAGGCCGCCCGCAATCAGGGCGGCAGTATCGGCCAGCGCTACCAACGGATCGAGTCCGGCGGGCACGGCCATGTAACGAGGTTCCCAGTCAGGCTGGAATTTGTCTTTGAAGCGGCGCAGCCCCTGGAAGTTATAGAGCTGCTCGCCACGGCGGAACACCATTGAACCCAGGCGCTGGGTCAAGGGTGCGCCGCGCCGCGGTTGCAAGCCCGACAGCGGGACCATGCCGAGGCTGAAGCGGGCGTAGTCATGGTTTTTATAATGCTGGATGAGGCCGACCATCATGAATTCCATGGTCAGTTTCGGCGCCTCGGGGTGGGCACGCATCAGGTCGAGGCTGGCCAGGTCGTGGCTGTGGGTTTCCAGCAGGTTGGCGAACGCCACCGGCCGGCCCTCGAAACGAATCACTGCGATGCGGAAATGCTTGAGGTAGTCGTCGCTGAAACGCCCCAGGGAGAAACCTTTTTCCCGCACGTTCTTGCCGGTCAGCCAGGCGTCGGAAATGACCTTGAGTTCGTCCATCGGCGCCTGGCCTGGCTCGTGGATCTCCAGCGACAGGCCATCACGGGTGCCGCGGTTCCAGGTGTAGCGCAAATCCTTCATCTCTTTGCCCTTGGCTTCGAGATCGAAACGCTTGAGGTCGACCCGTGCTTCCTCGCCCAGCTTGATGGCCGTCAGGCCGATGTCCATGTAGTAGGGCAGGTTTTCGGCGCGCACCTGATAGAACACGGGACGGGCATGGTGGATGTCGCACAGGTCGCGGAACTGCCAGATCATTTCGGCCCGCTGCTGGGTAGGGCCGATCGGGTCATACAACGCCACCAGGCTGCGACCACGGCGGGCATACATCAGGAATGCCTCGTCGTTGGGGTGGAACAGCAGCGCCTTGTCACCGGTCAGGGCCAGGCCGCCGTCGGGTTGCGACGATGCCATGAGGACCGTTTTGGCCCGTTCCAGTTCTCCTGCCGTCGGCAAATGGATCACCGGCCGTGCCGTGCGCAGCAGCCAGGTGAGCGACACCACCACCAACAGCACGGCCGCCCCCAAGAGGGAGCGCAAGCCGCGAGGGGCGTCGGCATCGAGGGTAAACTGCCACCAAAGTTGATGGCTGTAGGGCACGTCCTGGTAGGCAAAAAGCAACAACCAGATCGACGCGCCGAGGACGCAGAGGCTGGCGATCAGGAACAGCGGGGAGAAGGGCAATTCGGTCAGGCGGCTTGGACGATAAAAGGAGCGCCGGAATACAGCCAGCAAGGCCGCCGTCAGCGTCAGCAGCGTGGCTTCTTCCCAATCGAAGCCCTTGAGCAGCGAGAGCAGGGCGCCCACCAGCAGCAAAACCGTGGTCAGCATCCAGGCGGCCGACAGGCGACGGCGCAGGCCTTGGGCGAGCAGCAGGCACAACACGCCCACCAGGCTGGCACCGAAGTGCGAAGCGTCCACCAGCCGATGGGGAATCAGGAAACCGATGTGCTCCAGGCGGGTGTCGATTTCCGGTGTCACGCCGGAAAACAGCAGCACCACACCGGAGAGAAACACCAGTACCGCCAGGATCGGCGCGGCAAGCCCCGAGGCTGCCCGCAGGGTCTGGCGCGTCTGGAACAGCCGTTGTGCCTCATTGATCAGCAGTAACACGCAGGCCACCAGCATTGGCAGCAGCACGTAGATCAAGCGGTACAGCAACAGCGCCGCGGCTAAGGGGGCGGCGCCGAGTTTGTCGGCAAACGCGGCCAGCAGGATCGCCTCGAATACCCCGACTCCGCCCGGCACATGGCTGAGCACCCCGGCGGCCAACGCCAGCAAGTACACCAGCAGGAAGGCGCCGAACGGCGGTGCCTCGGGCAGCAACAGATACAACACCGTGGCGGCCGCGGCCACATCCAGCGCGGTAATCACCAGTTGCAGGAAGGTCAGGCGCCGGCCCGGCAGGCGCAGGGTGCGACGCCCGGCCTTTACCAGAAGGCTGTCCCTATGGGGCTGCTCTGGCAGGCGCCGACGGTAAATACCGATGGCCAAGGCGCTGGTGAGCAGCAGCACCGCCACGGAAATCGCCCCAAGCAACGCGGCAGGTAAATGCAGCGCGGCAGACGCGGCGGGCAGGTTGCTGAGTGTTGCCAGGGCGGCCAACGGCGGCAACGCACAGCCCAAGGACAGGCTGGCGAACAGCGTCATGTGGGCGACATCCGATGCCCCGAGGCCATGACGCGCATATAGGCGGTAGCGAACCGAGCCGCCCGACAGCAGCGACAGGCCAATGGCGTTGCCAATGGCGAACGCCGTGAACCCGCCGAGGATCATGGTTTGCGGTGGCAGCGTCACACCGGCATAGCGGCTGGCGGACCATTCGTAGCCCAGGAGAAGGATGAAGCCGACGACCGTGGCGGCGATCGCGCCGAGCAGGGCAGGCCGGGGCACTTCCAGAATCGAGTCGTGCAGGGCGTAGAGATCGAGCTCGCTCAGCAAGTGGCGGCAGGCAATCAATGCAATCGCAAATAGCAGCAGCGTGACGGCGAGACCGATGGGCTGGCGGTACTGACTGATCCGATCCAGCCAGCGCAGTCGCTCGGCCTTGATCGGTTGTGTCGCAGTAACGGAGTCTTGCGGGTCAGACGAGTGGGCGCGCATCAATCACCTCTTGAGCTATGCGCGACAGGATGGGGGTAACCAGCGAAGTTACCAATCCCTGCGGTAGAAAATAATTACAAAATATTTGTAATGAAGCCTTTTTTCATCAGGCACAAAAAAGGCCACTCTTTCGAGCAGCCTTTCTTGATATTTGGTTGCGGGAGCCGGATTTGAACCGACGACCTTCGGGTTATGAGCCCGACGAGCTACCAGACTGCTCCATCCCGCGTCTGTGTGGCGGCATTCTACAGGCGAACGCCCGGGTGTCAACCGTTAAAAGGCGAAGGGGCGAAATAAACCACTGATCCGTCCCTTGCCTGGCTAAATGCTCGGAATCTAAAGAAAATTGTCCTACAACCTGGGGCGCGTGGGGGGTCGTAGGCGGCGTCTCTCTGATCGAGTGGTCAAAAAACGAGCAGGCACAAAAAAGGCCACTCTTTCGAGTAGCCTTTTTTGATGTTTGGTTGCGGGAGCCGGATTTGAACCGACGACCTTCGGGTTATGAGCCCGACGAGCTACCAGACTGCTCCATCCCGCGTCTGTGTGGCGGCATTCTACAGAGGATCGAGCAGCTGTCAAGCCTGGTGTTCAAAAAAACTGTTCCGCTTCAAGCGCTTAGCCTTGTAAAAGGCATTGTGACAACGCTGTGACGCAGGCCTGGCAAGGGTTGGCGCTCTATTGGGCGGTTCATTGCGATTGAAGAAGTAAATTTGTGTAGGCGTTTTCGGGCCTCAACGAAGGATCTTTCAAACTACTGGTGCTATATACAGGTGCCGGTGCGATACTGGTGGCCCGATTCGTCGCACACCCTGTTCCGCTATGACGCAACGTAAAATCATCCATGTCGACTGTGACTGTTTTTATGCCGCTATCGAGATGCGCGATGATCCGCGGCTGGCCGGCAAGCCCTTGGCTGTGGGTGGCTCGGCGGATCGGCGGGGTGTGATTGCCACCTGCAACTACGAAGCGCGGGCCTACGGCGTGCGCTCGGCCATGTCTTCCGGCCACGCCTTGAAGCTCTGTCCGGACCTCACCATCGTCAAGCCGCGGATGGAGGCCTATCGGGAAGCGTCGAAGGAAATCCATACGATTTTCAGCGATTACACTGACCTGATCGAGCCGCTGTCCCTGGACGAGGCCTACCTGGACGTCTCCGCCAGCGCCCATTTCGGCGGCAGCGCCACCCGCATCGCCCAGGACATTCGCCGGCGTGTATCCAATCAATTGCACATCACTGTGTCCGCCGGCGTCGCGCCGAACAAGTTCCTGGCCAAGATCGCCAGTGACTGGAAAAAGCCCAACGGGTTGTTTGTCATCACCCCGGATCAGGTCGAGGATTTTGTCTCGGCCCTGCCGGTCAGCAAGCTCCACGGCGTTGGCAAGGTCACTGCCGATAAGCTGAACCGGCTCGGCATCAACGATTGCCTGCAGTTGCGTGAATGGGACAAGTTGGCACTGGTGCGCGAATTCGGCAGTTTCGGTGAGCGGCTCTGGAGCCTGGCCCGTGGGATCGATGAGCGTCTGGTGCACAACGACAGCCGGCGGCAGTCCATCAGCGTGGAGAATACCTACGATGTCGACTTGCCCGACCTGGTGAGCTGCCTCGACAAACTGCCGGAGCTGATGGAAACCCTCAGGGGGCGCATGGCCCGGATCGACAGCAGTTATCGACCGGGCAAGCCGTTCGTCAAAGTGAAGTTCCACGACTTCACCCAGACCACGCTGGAGCAGGCCGGGGCAGGGCGTGACTTGGGCAGTTACCAGTTGTTGTTGACCCAGGCGTTCAACCGGGGCGGCAAGCCGGTGCGGTTATTGGGGATCGGGGTGCGGCTGGAAGACTTGCGGGGTGGGTTTGAGCAGTTGGAGTTGTTTGAGCGGTGAGGCTGTCGCTTGGCTGATGAAGGCCATGCCTTTTGCTCTTGTGGCGAGGGAGCTTGCTCCCGCTGGGCCGCGTAGCGGACCCAAAACTGCTACTCAACGTATCTGACATACCGAGGTGGCAGGTTTCAGGGCTGCTGCGCAGCCCAGCGGGAGCAAGCTCCCTCGCCACAAGAGAGATTGCCCCATCCAGACTGGGCTCAGTGAGCGCCCGGATCCGCCACCAATCGTCCGCCATCCTTGGTCAAGGCTTTCATGAACTCGGTCTGCAGCTCCGGATCGTTGCGCGTCAGTTCGATCAGGCTCTGTTCCAGTTCACTGGCTTCCTCTTCAAGTCCCAGCTCCGACAGGCGCCTGACCCGATGGACCCACTGGCTCACCTCGTCGTCTTCCAAGTCGTCGTAGATCAGCGCGTGGGCTTCCACCAGCTTGCTACGCAAGGTGCTGCTGATGCTCAGGGATGAGTCGGTGTGAACCTCGTCCTGGGCATCCGTCACGCTGATCTGCAATTTGCCGAACTGGCTCAGGTCCTGTTCGGCGAACGGGCTTTCCAGCAGGTTCAAGCGCAGCACGCCGTTACGGTCGGTGCTCAGTTCGAAGGTCTGCCGGGCGGCCTTGACCTCCACCGGGCGTTCGCTCCAGGGCAGGCTCGAGTGTTCCGTGCGCTTGTCGCGCTGGACTTCGTCGATGCCCGCCAGGTTCTGCTGGGCGCGGCCATGGGAAGGGACGTTCATGAACGGGTTGAGCCCGGCGAAACCGTAGCTGATCCAGTCACGGGTCGCCGTGTCCGGCAGGTTGCCGAGGGCGAACACATTGACCACGTTCGCACCGACACCGGCCACGACGGCCACCGCGCCCAGGGGGATCTCGTAGATTTCCCGCCAGGGTTGGTACGGCGTGTAGCGATCATAATGGCGGGTGACCTCGAACTCAGTGACTTCGAAGGTCTTCTGCTCATTGATGCGCACCCGACGCTGCGGCAGGTCGAGCACCTTGGGTTCGCCCACGTCGATCTGCAGGCTGTGGTCGAGCAATTTGCGCTCGACCCGCTTTTCGTGCTCGCTGCGTTGCGACATTTGGTTGGCACAGCCGCTGACCAGCAGGGCGCCGCACAGGGCGGCGCCACCGAGGCCTAAGGTGTTTCGCTTGAACATGACGTCTCTATCTGGTGTCAGCGGCGGATACGGGCCTGGAGGAACGACAACACGTCGGCGACCGGCAGCGCTTGCGGCTCGGCCTCGGTGCGGCTCTTGTATTCCAGGTTGCCTTCGGCCAGGCCACGGTCACTGACGACGATCCGATGAGGGATGCCAATCAGTTCCATGTCCGCGAACTTGATGCCGGGGCTGGTTTTCTTGTCGCGGTCGTCCAGCAGCACTTCGAAGCCGGCGGCCGTCAGTTCGGCGTAGAGCTTGTCGGTGGCTTCGCGCACCAGGTCGGTTTCGTAGCGCAGTGGCACCAGGGCCACCTGGAATGGCGCCAACGTGTCGCTCCAGATGATGCCTTTCTCGTCGTTGTTCTGCTCGATGGCGGCGGCCACCACGCGGGAAACGCCGATGCCGTAGCAGCCCATTTGCAGGGTGACCGGCTTGCCGTTCTCGCCCAGCACTTCGCATTTCATCGCCTTGCTGTACTTGTCGCCCAGCTGGAAGATGTGGCCGACTTCGATGCCGCGCTTGATTTCCAGGGTGCCCTTGCCGTCCGGGCTTGGATCGCCGGCCACGACGTTGCGCAGGTCCGCGACGGTTGGAACCGGGAGGTCGCGTTCCCAGTTCACGCCGAAGTAGTGCTTGTCATCAATGTTCGCGCCGATGGCGAAGTCGCTCATCAACTCCACCGAACGGTCGATGATGATCGGCAGTGGCAGGTTCAACGGGCCGAGGGAGCCGGCACCGGCGCCGATGGCGTCGCGCAGATCGGCGTCGGTGGCCATGACCAGCGGACTGGCGACGCCTGGCTGGTTGGCGGCCTTGATTTCATTCAGCTCGTGGTCGCCACGGACGATCAGGGCAATCAACTTGCCGGCTTCTTCCGCCCGTACGATCAGAGTCTTGATGGTGCGCTCGATCGGCAGGTCGTAGCCTTCCACCAACTGGGCAATGGTCTTGGCGTTCGGCGTGTCCACCAGGCGCAACGCTTCAGTTGGCGCGGCGCGGGAGGTTTCCCGTGGCACGGCTTCGGCTTTCTCGATGTTGGCGGCGTAGTCGGAGCCGTTGCTGAAGACGATGTCGTCTTCGCCGGACTCGGCCAGCACGTGGAATTCGTGGGAACCGGCACCGCCGATGGAACCGTTGTCGGCTTCAACCGGGCGGAATTTCAGGCCCAGGCGGGTGAAGATGTTGCAGTACGCCTGGTGCATGCGGTCATAGGTGACCTGCAGCGAGGCCAGGTCGGCGTGGAAGGAATAGGAATCCTTCATGATGAATTCGCGACCGCGCATCAGGCCGAAGCGTGGACGGATCTCGTCACGGAACTTGGTCTGGATCTGATACAGGTTGATCGGCAGCTGCTTGTAGCTGCTCAACTCGTTGCGCATCAGGTCGGTGATCACTTCTTCGTGGGTCGGGCCTGCACAGAAGTCGCGACCGTGGCGGTCTTTGATGCGCAGCAGCTCAGGGCCGTATTCTTCCCAACGCCCCGATTCCTGCCACAGCTCGGCCGGCTGGGTGCTCGGCATCAACACTTCCAGGGAGCCGGCGGCGTCCATCTCTTCGCGAACGATCGCTTCCACCTTGCGCATGACCCGCAGGCCCATCGGCAGCCAGGTGTACAGGCCCGAGGCGAGTTTGCGGATCATGCCGGCACGCAGCATCAATTGATGGCTGATCACGACGGCATCGGAAGGCGTTTCTTTTTGTGTGGCGAGCAAAAATTGACTGGTGCGCATGGTTGGCCGTTGTCGGTTGCTGATGACGAGAAGTGACGGAGCATTGTACGGGCGAGATGCCCTGGCGTACAGGCGCGTGGCCGGTCGCCAGGTGCGGACACCGGTTTTCCCGGTGTTTTCTGAAGTTTCCTACGACTCTTCCGCGGGGCGGGTGGGCGCCGGTTCCTCGGCGGGTGCCGAGTCCTGGCGACGGTTCTCCTGGAACCAGTGCAAGGCGATCAGCAACAGGGTCGGCACGCCCAGCAGGGCGGTGATCAGGAAGAAATTGTGGTAGCCGAACTTTTCCACCATCACCCCTGAATAGCCACCGATCAAACGCGGCAGCAACAGCATGATCGAGCTGAGCAAGGCGTATTGGGTGGCGGAGAATTTCAGGTTGGTCAGGCTCGACAGGTAGGCGACGAACGCCGAAGTGGCCAGGCCGGAGCTGAAGTTGTCCAGGGAAATGGTGACAATCAACATCTGCAGGTTGGCGCCCATGTCGGTGAGCATCAGGAAGAGGATGTTGGTGGCGGCCGAGGCGACACCGCCGATGAACAGGATGGGCAGGATTCCAAAACGCACGATCAACAGGCCGCCCATGCCGGCGCCGACGAGAGTCATGATCAGCCCGAAAATCTTGCTGACGCTGGCGATCTGGTCCTTGGTGAACCCCTGGTCGATGTAGAACACATTGGCCATGACGCCCATGACCGTGTCGGACATCCGGTAGGTTGCGATCAATCCGAGCAGCAGCAGGGCCTGCCAGCGATAACGCAGGATGAAATCGTTGATCGGCGTCAGCACTGGCGCCAGTCCGCGCCGGCCCATGGCCGACAGGCACAGGGCGGTCAAGAGGGTATAGAGGATGGCCCGCAGGAAGGCGCGGTCTTCGAGCAGCAGGTCGAGCAGGCTGACGCCCTCGAACAGCACGCTGGCGAAGTCGGTGTTGAAGAGTTGGGTGAACATCGCCGGGACGGAGACCAGCAGCACGATCAGTACGAATACCGACGCCAACTGATGGACAAACGTGTAGCGCCCGGCCTGCAACTGGGTGCGCAGCGGTACCGGTGGCTCGCGCATGAACAGGGACGTGAGGAGCGCCGGGACCATCAGCACGCCGAACAACAGGTAGGTGCCGGCCCAGGCCGAGTGTTTGTAGCTGAAACCGGTGGAGCCAAAGCCTTCGGCGAAGAACAGGGCGCCGGCGGTGGCCAGCAGCGCGGCGATGCGGTAGCCGGACATGTAGCTGGCGGCGAGGGCGGCCTGGCGGGTGTCGTCGGCGATCTCCAGGCGGTAGGCGTCGACGGCGATGTCCTGCGTCGCAGACGCGAAGGCCACGATCACGGCGATGGCGATCAACCAGGATAGGTGTTTCTGTGGGTCGCAGAAGCCCATGCCGATCAGGCCGAGAATGACCAGCGCCTGGGAGAGCACCAGCCATGAACGACGGCGCCCCAGTTTGCCGAGCAGCGGCAGGCGCCATTGGTCGAGCAGCGGCGACCAGACCCATTTAAAGGCATACGCCAGGCCGATCAGGCTCGCGTAGCCAATGGTTTCGCGGGCCACGCCGGCTTCGCGCAACCAGACTGAAAGCGTGGAAAACACCAGCATGTATGGCAAGCCGGCGGCGAAGCCAAGCAGCAACAGCACGAGCGTCGAGGGACTGGCATAGGCGGCGAGGGCGGCGCGCCAGGTTTTACGGGGCATGGGCTGGAGTCTGCCTCAAAAATTGCGAAAACAAAGCGCGCACTCTAACCGCTGTGCTCTACCGGGCGCCAGCCATGGCGCTGAATATCAACACGATTGTTCAGGATACTGATTCCTTCCATGCGCAGGCGTGCGCGCTGTTCATCCCCCGAGGCGCTGCCCACCGGCAGGCTGATCCGACCACCGGCCGCCAATACCCGATGCCAAGGCAGCTTGGTGTCGTTCGGCAATTGGCTGAGGGTTCTTCCAACCCAGCGCGCCGCGCGGCCCAGGCCGGCCATCTCGGCAAGTTGGCCATAGGTGACGACCTTGCCCGTCGGGACCTGTGCCAGGGTCAGATAAAGGGTGGTGCGGCGGATCTGGGCGGCGTTCTCGGTGCTCGCTGGGGTGTCAGTCACGTAGGGGTTCCTGAGGTGGGTGTCCGTCTGTAGATTAATTCCTACAGGACTGGTTGAGAAATGAACTCATCAGTCCTACACAGGTCAGTCCTTGCTGAGGTGTCATCCTGGGGGATAATGCCGCCTTTTCACCGCAAACTTGAGCCCTTTATCGCTTATGTTGTCTAGAACCCTGCTATGCCTGGCTGTTGCCAGCGCCTCCATGCCCCTACTTGCCGACACTGTCTGGTTGAAGAATGGGGACAAACTCAGTGGCAAGATTACCGTTTTCGATGGCGGCAAGTTGCTGATCCAGACCGATTATGCCGGCGCGATTCCCGTTGACTGGAAACAGGTCAAGACCCTGGAGAGTGATCAGCAACTCCTGGTCAAGCAGGATGCCTACACCGGCGAGAAAGCCAAGGCGCTGCAAGCGGCCGAGGATGGCAAGGTCACCCTGGCCAACGGTGATGGGCCCAAAACCGTCGAGCTGGCCAGTATCCAGCAGATCCTCAAGCCCAAGCCGGTGGTCGAGGACCTGGTGTGGAAAGGCAATGTCGATGCCGCGCTGGATTACCAGCGTGCGGAAGCCGATACCGATGATTACGACATCGATTTCAAGACTTCGGCACGCCACGGCAGATGGCGGCACACTGCTGAAGGCGAATACAACCGTGAATTCCAGGATGACGTCGTGTCCGCCGATAACTGGCGCCTGGAGTATTCCCTCGATCGGTTCATTACCGACAAATGGTTCTGGCAAGGTCGCTTGAATTACAAACGCGACAAAGTCGAAGACCTGGCTCGCCAGCGCGTAGTGGGTACCGGTCCGGGCTACCAGTTCTGGGATGACGAACTGGGGGCGTTCTCCCTGGGTTCGCTGCTCAACCGCACCGATTACGAGTACCGCGACGGCGGCAAGGACAACTTCTATTCCGTGGCGATGAAGTGGGATTACAACCGCTACCTGATCGGCAAGCGCGTCGAGTTCTTCACCAACGGCGAAGTGGGCAAGCCGCTGTCCGGCGTGGCGGAGTACGCCTATGACGCCGAGATGGGGCTGCGCTACAAGGTCACCGACTGGGCATCGCTCAATCTCAAGGCCGAGAAGGATGTCATCGAGGGCACCGAGGACAGCGACCTGAGCAAGACGCGCTACACGGCGGGGTTTGGCGTGACCTGGTAACCCCAGGCTAGCCAACAAATCAATGTGGGAGCGGGCTTGCTCGCGAAAGCGGTGTGTCAGTCAACGAAAATGTTGCTGATTCACCGCTTTCGCGAGCAAGCCCGCTCCCACAGGTTTTGTGCGTTGGCAAAAGCTGACACGATCGTCAGGAGCGCAATAACCAGCAGGCAGTCCGTTAGAGGCGGGTTGCGTTGCGTCTTACATATGCAGGCATCCTTGCTGGCGTACGCCTTCAGTGTATTCGCAATCCTCTACTAGCCTTCCATCGCTGTTCCAGTATTGGCTGATGCCGTGGAGCTTGTTGTCTTGATATTGGACGGACGAACGAGGCTTGCCATCTTCAGCCCAAGTCCGAACGTGACCCTGTAACTGTCCGTCTTTGTAAGTCTCTTGCCTTTTAAGCTGGCCGTTTTCGTGCCACTGCTTGAAATCCCCGTGTTTGCGTTTGCGTTCGTCCCATTGCCATTCGGTTGTTTTGATGCCCTGCTCGTTCCAGAGCGCGTAGCTGCGCTGAGTCCCACGCTGATGGGACTCCTTTCTTTTGGTCCTGCCATTGGGATGGTATTCGACTACCCAGCCATCGGACTTACCGTTGAGCACGTTCCGAGACAGCTGGAGCGCGCCATTCTCAAAATAGATAGGGCTGAAGCCTTGAGCTTTGCCGCGAACAAAGACTACGCGGCTCCTCAGCTGACCGTTCGGGTAATACGTCAGGGCCGGTCCATCCCATACGCCAGCTTTATAGCTGGTTCGGCCAATCACTCTCTGATTTTCGTCATATTCAAGATACTCACCATCCTCCAGCGTACCTTGACGCCATTTGAAGGATTCGGCGATTTTGCCGTTGTCGTGATAGGTGGTTTGCCAACCGTCCAGCTCATTGTTTAGGTGATTTTCTCGTTGGATGATCACGCCGTCTCGGGAGTAGGTCAGCGATTCTCCCTGGCGTAGGCCATCTCGATCATTTTGGTAGCGATGGTGTAGCTGCCCGGTTGGATAATAGGCTTTGGCTTCGAATACGGGGCGGCTTGAAGCGAAATCTTCCGCATTTACGAAGTAGTCGTAGCGCAGAGCTCGGGAGTTGACGTAAAAAACTTCCGCCCGCCATGCCTGGCGTTTGCTGTCGTAAGGCATAGGCATTTCCAGGTAATAAGCCGCGAGACTTTTTCCCGTTGGTTTATAGTCCTCATCCAGAAAAAGCTTTCCGTCGACCAGCGTAGCGGTCAGCTCGCCGCATTCTTCGGGGGTACAGGGGCGGACTTTTTCAAGAAAAGCGCGTTTGCGTTCGCAGTTTGAAAGCGTCAAGAGAAGAGGGGTTTTCTGGTCTATAAGATCCTGAACTTCGCCAAGTGCCCGCCGAAACGATTCATCTGGCACCCCTATGGATTCAGGGGTGAGGTAAACCTCGTTGCTCCCGCAGGAGTGAGGTGTAGAGAGGGTCAGGCGTGCTGCGGCTCTTAACTGCATTACGGAGTGGCCGTTAACCTCTTGACCTTTTGCCAGGTACGTGGCGCGAGGATTCATCGCTGTTATGACCGAAGGGTGATCAGGTCGTGATTCTGCATTGAGAGGAGCGGTAAAAACGAGTAGTGCTGCGTTGAGCGCCTTCCAGGAAATGAGCTGCATCCTGCTTCTTCCATGTGATTTTCAGGGTGCGAATCATATAGAGCAGAAGCGGGGCTGAGGGCTGGTAAAACACACGGACACAAAAAAGCCCCGCTTTTGAGGGCGGGGCCTTTTACTAAAGCAAGGACAAGTTAGATAACTTGAACTTCTTCAGCTTGCATGCCTTTCTGACCGCGGGTAGCGATGAAAGAAACCTGTTGGCCTTCTTTCAGGCTTTTGAAGCCGTCGGATTGGATAGCTTTGAAGTGAACGAACAGGTCGTCACCGGATTGTGGGGTGATGAAGCCGAAGCCTTTTTCATCGTTGAACCACTTAACGGTACCGGTTTGGCGATTAGACATGGTGTAACTCCTTGAACAAAGATAACTGCGACTCAGGAAGAACCCTGGCCGAGACTGAGTGCAAAGAGCAGGAAAAATTCTTGTAGATGGTTGGATCGAAATTCAACATATCGTGTAGAGATTCTCAGTGACACAAGCAACACAGTGGCGCCACCTTAACCCTTTTTCCAGAATGTGCCAATGGTCTTTGCGAAGGTTTCTCTTATTTGGTGACTGACGGCGCGGGCGATGGCCGGCAGGACCCGGAAATCAAGGTGGATCGGCGAGATTTGCGTGACGCGCTTTGAACCCTGCCCCGCGCCCCGGTAAGATGCCGGACGTATTTTTTCCACCTCGCTATTTCAGGAAACCGCCATGAGCATCAAATCGGACAAGTGGATTCGCCGCATGGCGCAAGAGCACGGCATGATCGAGCCCTTCGTCGAGCGCCAGATGCGTGGCGAAGGCGCCGACCGGCTGATCTCCTTCGGCGTCTCCAGCTACGGCTACGACGTGCGCTGCGCCGATGAATTCAAGGTGTTCACCAACATCAACTCGGCCACGGTCGACCCGAAGAACTTCGACGAGAAGAGCTTCGTCGACGTCAAGAGCGACGTGTGCATCATCCCGCCGAACTCCTTCGCCCTGGCCCGCACCGTCGAGTACTTCCGCATTCCGCGCAATGTGCTGACCATTTGCCTGGGCAAGAGCACCTACGCCCGTTGCGGCATCATCGTCAACGTCACGCCGCTGGAACCCGAGTGGGAAGGCCACGTGACCCTGGAGTTCTCCAACACCACGACCCTGCCGGCAAAAATCTACGCCAACGAAGGCGTGGCGCAAATGCTGTTCCTTGAGTCCGACGAAGAATGCGAAGTGTCCTACAAGGACCGTGGCGGCAAGTACCAGGGACAGCGCGGCGTGACCCTGCCGCGTACCTGAATCTGACGAGCTGTTGGAATTCCTGGGCGGGCAGGCACTCTATGGGGTGTACTGCCCGTTTTTTTTTGCGTCAGCGCAGCGGGCCCTCGCTCAGGAGTTGCTCTATGAAGATCGATCCGCGAATCAGTGCCGAACTGGCAAGGCTTGAGCCCAATCAGATCGGCGTCATGGCTTGGTCATTGCTGGCCCATCCTGCCGAAGCGGCGGGCGGCATCCCCGGCCAGCCCGATCCCGACACGCCTAACGAACAGCCTACCGAACCTGGCGAACCCACCCTGCCGGACGAGCCGCCTCCTGCGCCGGTGGCATGAAATCAGCTGCAAGTTACAAGCTGCAAGCTGCAAGTTGGCGCATGTAGCTTGGCTTGAAGCTTGAAGCTTGAAGCTTGAAGCTTTCAGCTCACAGGCCATATTTCGTTATCGCCAATGACAAAAATCCTGCAATCGCTGTCCTGATCGACCCGATAGCCGCCCGTGAACGCACCGAAGGCCGGTAGCAGGCTGATCTCGCTACCCAGGCGGAAACAGGCCAGGCGCAGCCGTTGTCGGCCCTTGCCACTCAGGTGATAGACCGGGTGTACGTGACCGGCCAGCACATGGCGGCTGGCGTGCGGGGTGGGCTCGTGTTGCACGGCGAACGGGCCCAGCAGCAGCGGCTCCGGTACGACGCGAATATTCAGCTCCGGCGGTGGGTCGCCGGCGCGCTTGTCATGGTTGCCGCGAATCAGCGTCATGGCCAGGTGCGAATATCGCGCACGCCAATCGGAAAGGGCCTTCAGGGTGCCGGGCGCGTGAGAACCCGGGCCGTGGAGAAAATCCCCGAGAAAAATCAGCTGTCGACACGCCAGGCTGGCCAGTAACCCATCCAGCACCGCGATGTTGCTGGCGGTGGTGCCGTGGGGCACCGGTTGCCCGAGGCTGCGATAGGCGGCGGCCTTGCCAAAATGAACGTCGGCCACCATCAAGGTTTCCTGGGCGGGCCAGTACAGGGCTTTTTCCGGGAGCAGCCAGAGTTCTTCCCCAGCGAGGTTGACGGGATAAGGCGCAGGCATCAGGCGTCACCGCGATCGGCGGTCTTTTCCAACTCGTTGACCATCCGCCGGATGCGGTCGGCGAGTTTTTCCGAACTCATGCTTTCCCGGAACCGCTCCACCAGCAGCGGGAAGCCGAGCGGGGTGGGGCGCTTGATCCTGTGCAGGTCCAGCTTCAAGGTATTGAGGCGTTGCAAAGTCTGCTCCAAACGATTGATATCCAATTCCTCACGCAAGACTTCCTCCCCGGCCTGGGCCAGCAAGAGATTGTCGGCGTCGTATTGCTTGAACACTTGGAAGAACAAGCCACTGGAGGCCTGGACTTGCCGGGTGCTTTTTGGCGCACCGGGATAGCCGGCGAAGACCAGCCCGGCGATCCGGGCGATTTCTCGAAAGCGCCTGAGGGCCAGTTCCCCAGCGTTCAAGCTGGCGAGCACGTCGGCCAGCAGGTGATCGACGCTCAGCAGGCCCGGGGTCAGGACGTGCGACCAATCCACCGCCGTGGCGCTGAGCAGTTCCAGGCCGTAGTCGTTGACCGCAATGGAAAACGTCACCGGCTGTTGCCGACTGACGCGCCAGGCCAGCAGGCTGGCCAGGCCCAGATGAACCTGGCGCCCGGCAAACGGGTAGAGAAACAAGTGCCAGCCTTCCCGGGACTTGAGGGATTCGGCCAGCAGGGTGTGTTGCGTGGGCAAACCGGACCAGCGTTCCTGCGTCGTCAGCAAGGGCTGCACGGCCTGCATCTCCGGCCCCTCGAAGCGGCCGGCGGCGGCTTCGCTCAAACGGGCCACGACAGCGGCCGCCAATTCGCTGGAGAGTGGCATGCGCCCGCCGTTCCAGCGCGGCACGGCGGCCTTTTTGGCCTGGCTGCGCCGCACGTAGGCGGTCATGTCTTCGACCCGGACCAATTCCAGCAGCCGCCCGGCGAACAGGAAACCGTCACCGGGGCGCAGGCGAGCGATGAAACCTTCCTCGACGCTGCCCAGGGTCTTGCCGCCGCCGCCCTTGCTCCAGAATTTCAATTGCAGGCTGGCATCGCTGACGATGGTGCCAATGCTCATGCGGTGGCGCCGGGCCAGGCGCGCATCGGGGACTCGCCAGATCCCGTGTTCGTCCGGCTCGACCCGTCGGTAATCGGGGTAGGCGGTCAGTGACAAACCGCCATGGCGTACAAAGGCCAGGGCCCAGGCCCATTCGGCCGGGTTGAGGTCGCGATAGGCCCAGGCCCCCCGCACCTCCGCGAACAGTTCGTCGGGAACGAAGCCGCCGCCCAGGGCCATGCTCACCAAATGCTGCACCAGGACATCCAGCGGTTTGTGGGGTGACAGGCGAGGTTCGATGCGCCGTTGGGCCACCGCGTCCTGGGCGGCAGCGGCTTCGATCAATTCCAGGCTGTGGGTCGGCACCAGCGTCACCCGTGAAGTCCGCCCCGGTGCGTGGCCGGAGCGCCCGGCCCGCTGCATCAGCCGCGCCACACCCTTGGCCGAGCCGATCTGCAGCACCCGTTCCACCGGCAGGAAATCCACCCCCAGGTCCAGGCTCGACGTGCAGACCACCGCTTTGAGCTGGCCGTCCTTCAACGCACGCTCCACCCAATCCCGGGTGTCGCGGGACAGCGAGCTATGGTGCAGGGCGATCAGCCCGGCCCAGTCGGGCCTTGCTTCGAGGATGGCCTGATACCAGATTTCCGATTGCGCCCGGGTATTGGTGAAGACCAGGCAACTGCGACTGGCGTCGATTTCGGCGACGACCTTGGGCAGCATCTTCAGGCCGATGTGCCCAGCCCATGGGAAACGTTCGAGGGCCGGAGGCAGCAGCGTGTTGACCTGCAGCGCCTTGCCGTTGGCGCCCTGAACGCTGGCGCCGTTGCCTTGCGGGATCAACACCTGCTCGGCGTGGGCCTGGTTGCCCAGGGTTGCGGACACGCCCCAAACGATGAGTTCGGGGTGCCAGTGCCGCAAGCGGGCCAGGGCCAGTTGCAGTTGCACGCCCCGTTTGTTGCCGAGCAACTCGTGCCATTCATCCACGACCACCATGCGCAGGGTCGAGACGGCAGCGTGCGCGTCGGCTCGGGCGAGCATCAGGGTCAGGCTTTCGGGCGTGGTGATCAGCGCGGTGGGCAGGCGCCGGCCCTGGCGGGCGCGTTCACTGGGGCTCGTGTCGCCGGTGCGCAGGCCGACACTCCACGGCAGTTGCAGGTCTGCCAGGGGCGCTTCAAGGGCTTTGCCGGTGTCGGCCGCCAAAGCGCGCATCGGTGTGATCCACAGGACTGTCAGCGGTTCGGCTGGCGGCTTGCGTTTGCGCGGTTTGTCCGGCGGCGGTGTCGAGCGGGCGAAGCGGTTGAGGGCGGCAAACCACACGGCGTAGGTCTTGCCGGCACCGGTGCTGGCATGCAACAGCCCGGACTCCCCACGCTTGACCGCGGCCCATACTTGCTTTTGAAAGGCGAATGGCTTCCAGCCGCGGGCATCGAACCACTGTTTCGCGAAATTGTTGGATGTCGCCATGCCTGCCGCGTGCGCCCTGAAGGTCCTCTTCCAGTGACCACGGCGAGATGCGAAAGGTTTTATCCAGGACATCGGGGCAAGCGTGCTTCTGTGGCGAGGGAGCTTGCTCCCGCTGGAGGCGCAGCCTGCCTCCTGCAGTACGTCTTCCAGATGCAGGGGGCCGCTTCGCAGCCCAGCGGGAGCAAGCTCCCTCGCCACAAAAGCAGCGCCTGGCGCCGAATGCCAGTCAGTTAAGCAGCAAACCTGTGGGAGCAAAGCTTGCTCGGGAGATGAAAGGTTTTATGCAGGACATCGTGGCGAGCGCGCTTCTGTGGCGAGGGAGCTTGCTCCCGCTGGAGGCGCAGCCTGCCTCCTGCAGTGCGTCTTCCAGATGCAGGGGGCCGCTTCGCAGCCCAGCGGGAGCAAGCTCCCTCGCCACAAAAGCAGCGCCTGGCGCCTCCTTTTAAGGGGAGGCCGAGGTTTATTTCAGGTTGCCACTGAGAAATTGCTTGAGCCGTTCGCTGGTGGGATTGCCCAGCACGTCTTCCGGTGCGCCTTCCTCTTCCACCAGGCCCTGGTGCAGGAACAGCACCTGGTTCGAGACCTTGCGGGCGAAGCTCATTTCGTGGGTCACCATGATCATGGTCCGGCCTTCTTCAGCCAGGCCCTGGATCACTTTCAGCACTTCGCCCACCAACTCCGGGTCCAGTGCCGAGGTGGGTTCGTCGAACAGCATCACCTCCGGCTCCATTGCCAGCGCACGGGCAATGGCCACCCGCTGTTGCTGGCCGCCGGAGAGGAACGCCGGGTACTGCTCGGCGACCCGCGCCGGCAGGCCGACCTTGTCGAGGTAACGTCGGGCACGGTCGTCGGCTTCCTGCTTGCTCACCCCCAGCACCCGGCGCGGCGCCATGGTGATGTTTTCCAGCACGGTCATGTGGCTCCACAGGTTGAAGTGCTGGAACACCATGGCCAGGCGCGTGCGGATACGTTGCAGTTCGTCGGCGTCGGCCACGTGCATGCCGTGGCGGTCCTTGATCATCTGGATTGACTGACCGTCCAGGGTCATGGCGCCATCGTTGGGTTGTTCCAGGAAGTTGATGCAGCGCAGGAAGGTACTCTTGCCCGAGCCGCTGGCACCGATGAGACTGATGACGTCGCCGGTCTTGGCCTTGAGCGAAACGCCCTTGAGCACTTCATGTTCGCCATAGCTTTTATGCAGGCCTTCGATGGTCAGTTTGTACATGGAGCATGCATCCTCAAGGCGAAAGTAGGTAGCCGCTGCGGTAGGCCTCGGTGCCGGCGACATGGGCAATCACCATGCCGGCCGTGGCCATGCGGCGCAGCGAACGGGCGTACAGCAGCCCGGCGTTACGGCAATGAACGGGGGTGACGGTATCGTTGACCGGGTCGATGATTTCCGCGATCAGTTGCCCCGCCTCCAGGTATTCGCCGGGCAAGGCGCTGTAGACCAGCAACCCGCCCACGGGCGTCGCCACCGGCTCGACCGCGGCCAGCGGCGTGGCCGGGTAGGGCAGTTCGGGCATGGGCATCGGTTCGCCGTCGATGGCGCCGAAGCGGATCAAGTACTCGATCAAGGCCTGGCAGTCGAGGCTCGCCAAGCCGTGATTGACGTCGCCCTGGCCGCGCAACTCCACGGTGACCGAAAAACTGCCCAAGGGAATCTCGAAGCGGTCGCCGAAGCGTTCCTTGAGCTGCCACCAGAGCAGGGTGAAGCACTCATCGAACGACTGGCCACCCGAATCGGTTGCCAGCAGGCTGGCTTCGGCACCGATGTAGCGGGCCAGCGGCTCGACCTGGGGCCAGGCTTCGGGCGTGGTGTAGAGGTGGGCCACGGCTTCGAAGTCGCAATGCAGGTCCAGCACCATGTCGGCGTCGCAAGCCAGTCGCTGCAGGGCCAGGCGCAGGGACTGCAATTGCGTGCCAGGGGTTTGCCGGGCGAGGGCATCGCGCAGGCTGGTGCGGATCAGCATCAGGTTGTGCTGCGGATCGTCGGTGAGCAGGTCCTGGATCTCGTTGCCGATCTCCTCGCTCAGGTCGACGAAGCGGCGGTTGAAGTTCTGCCCGCTCTCGGTTTCGTAGCGGCCCAGGGGCACGTCCATCAGCACTTGTTCAAGGCCGATGGGGTTGGCGACGGGCACCAGCACGATCTCGTGCCGCAGGTGGCCCGACGCCTCGAGCTCGGCCAGGCGTTGCTTGAGGTGCCAGGCGACCAGCATGCCCGGCAGTTCATCGGCGTGCAGGGACGCCTGGATGTAGATTTTGCCGACGGCATTTTCCGGGCCGAAGTGGAAGCTGTGGATCTTGCGCGCTGTCCCCGGTACCGGGGCCAGCAGGTCATGGATCTGATGGCGCATGTGCGTGTGTGTCCTGGAGCAAAAGCCTTAGTGGGTCGGCCCGAGGAAGGCCAGCCATCGGCGTTCGGCGAGGCGGAAGAGGCCTACCAGCGCAAAGGTGACAGTCAGGTAGATCAACGCGGCGATCCCGAACGACTGGAACGTCAGGAACGTCGCCGAGTTGGCATCCCGGGCGACTTTCAGCACGTCTGGAACGGTAGCGGTGAATGCCACGGTCGTCGAGTGCAGCATCAAGATGACTTCGTTGCTGTAGTACGGCAGAGAGCGGCGCAGGGCCGACGGCATGATCACGTAGGCATACAGTTTCCAACCGGTCAGGCCGTAGGCCTTGGCCGCTTCCACTTCGCCATGGTTCATGCTGCGAATCGCCCCGGCGAAAATTTCCGTGGTGTAGGCGCAGGTGTTCAAGGCGAAGGCCAGGATCGTGCAGTTCATCGCATCGCGAAAGAAGCTGTCGAGCATGGGCTGGGCGCGCACCGCCTCGATGCTGTAGATGCCGGTGTAGCAGATCAGCAGTTGGATATAGAGCGGCGTGCCCCGGAACAGGTAGGTGTAGAACTGCACGGGCCAGCGGACGTAGAACTTGGGGGAAACCCGGGCGATGGACAGCGGGATCGACACCACGAAGCCGATCAGCAGCGAGGCGCTGAGCAGCCACAGGGTCATCGCCAGGCCGGTGATGTTGACGCCGTCGCTGTAGAGAAACGGCCGCCAGTATTCTTGCAGGAGTTCGATCATCGCACCGCCTCCCGGGCGCCGGCGGCGTAGCGGCGTTCAAGCCAGCGCAGGATGAAGTTGGACGCGCTGGTGATCAGCAGGTAGATCAATGCCGCCAGCACCAGGAAGTAAAACAGCTGGTAGGTGCTCTTGCCCGCGTCCTGGGCCGCCTTGACCAGGTCGGCCAGGCCGATGATCGACACCAGCGCGGTGGCCTTGAGCATCACCATCCAGTTGTTGCCGATACCCGGCAAGGCAAAGCGCATCATTTGTGGAAAGACAACGTAGCGAAAGCGCTGGCCACGCTTGAGGCCATAGGCCGTGGCGGCTTCGACCTGGCCGCGGGGGACCGCGAGGATCGCGCCGCGAAAGGTTTCGGTGAAGTACGCGCCGTAGATGAAGCCGAGGGTAATCACCCCGGCGCCGAATGGGTTGATCTCGATGTATTCCCATTCCATGAAGTCGGTAAACGAGGTCAGCCAGGTTTGCAGGCTGTAGAAGATCAGCAACATCAGCACCAGGTCCGGCACGCCGCGGATCAGCGTGGTGTAGAGCTGGGCGGGGATTCGCAGCAGTTTGACGCGGGACAGCTTGGCGCTGGCGCCCAGCAGGCCGAGCAGGACGCTCAGCAACAAGGACAGGGCCGACAGCTTGATGGTCATCCAGGTGCCTTGCATCAGCAGCGGGCCAAAGCCCTGCAGGCTGAAGGCCGAAAGCCCCAGACTTTGTAGGAATTGTTCGAACATGGACGTTGCCTTTGGCTGAAAAAAGACGCCCACCCTAGATCGGGTGGGCGCCGCGCATTATTTGCCGCTGTACAGATTCAGGTCGCCAAAGTGTTTTTTCTGGATCTCGGCGTATTTGCCGTCGTCGTGTAACGCTTTGATACCTTTATCCAAAAGGGCCTTCAGCTCTTTGTTACCTTTCTTGATACCGATGGCGGTCTTGGATGGCAGCAGTTCGCTGTCCACTGGCTTGCTGACTTCGTAGCCGTCACCTTTTGGCGACTTCAGGAAACCCAGCTCAGCCTGGAGCATGTCCTGGATCGCGGCGTCGAGGCGGCCCGAGGTCAGGTCGGCGTAGACCTGGTCCTGGTTCTGATAGGCCTGGGTCTTGACGCCGGCCTTGTCCAGCACGGCCTTGGCGTAGGCTTCCTGGATGGTGCCTTGCTCGTAGCCAACGGTCTTGCCTTTGAGCGAGGCAACGTCTTCGCTCAGGCCCGAGCCCTTCTTGAAGACATAGGCCGTTGGGCCGGAGAACAGCTCGCTGGAGAAGTCGATGGCTTTTTCACGGGCCGGGGTCACGGTCATGGAGGAGATCACGCCGTCGAATTTATTGGCCTTCAGGCCCGGGATCATGCCGTCGAAATCGCTTTCGACCCATTTGCATTTGACCTTCAGTTCTTCGCAGATCGCATTGCCCAGGTCGATGTCGAAACCCACCAGGCTGCCGTCGGCGGCCTTGGACTCGAACGGAGCGTAGGACGGGTCGACACCAAAACGCAGTTCCTTGTATTCCTTGGCCGTGGCAACGCCAGCGGCCATGCACAACGCCAGTGCAGAAAGGGTCAGCAGTGCTTTTTTCATTATTGAGTCCCTAAAACCAATTTGAGCGCTTGTGGCGCGTAAGATTGTTACCGGTGAAGGTCTGAACGGTATGACGGCATAAAGGTAGCAATTTCCGCACCATAGTGCCGAACAGGTGTTTTAAAAGCACGGGTGGCGGAAGACGGAACGCGATGGTGCGCGAGGCTGAGCGTACATCAAAAAACGCACCGGGATGGAGCGTGCGTCGTCTCGATTGCGATCTTTGTGGCGAGGGAGCTTGCTCCCGCTGGAGGCGCAGCCTCCCACGCGGTGTGACATACAGAACCAGAGGGCCGCTTCGCGCTGGAGCGCCAGCCCGGCCCAGCGGGAGCAAGCTCCCTCGCCACAGAGGGAGCGGTGTTATTTCAGCAGGTCCTGGAGCGTTGCCAATGTGTCGGCTTCGTCGACGCTCTTGTCCTGGCGCCAGCGCAGCATCCGCGGAAAGCGCACGGCGATCCCGCTCTTGTGGCGCTTGGACAGGGCGATGCCTTCGAAGCCCAGTTCGAACACCAGGGTGGGCGTGACGCTGCTCACCGGGCCGAACTTCTCCACGGTGGTCTTGCGCACGATGCTGTCGACCTGGCGCATCTCGGCATCGGTCAGGCCTGAATAGGCCTTGGCGAACGGCACGAGGGTGCGTTCGCGACTGCCCGGCGGGTTGTCCCACACGGCGAAGGTGTAGTCGCTGTACAGGCTGGCGCGCCGACCGTGGCCGCGCTGGGCGTAGATCAGCACCGCGTCGACGCTGAACGGGTCGATTTTCCATTTCCACCACACGCCCATGTCCTTGGTCCGGCCAACGCCGTACAGCGCGTTGCGGGCCTTGAGCATCATGCCTTCGACACCGAGGCTGCGAGAGGCTTCGCGCTGCCGGGCGAGGTCGAGCCAGTCCTGGCCGGTGACGATGGGTGAGGGCAACAACACCGGGCTGTGGATACGGGCGATCAGCGCCTCCAGTTGTTCGCGCCGCTCGGCTTGGGGGCGGCTGCGCCAGTCCTCGCCTTGCCATTCCAGCAGGTCGTAGGCCATCACCACCACGGGGGCGTCGTCGAGAATTTTCTTGCCCAGGGTCTTGCGCCCGATGCGCTGCTGCAACAGGGCGAAGGGCTGCACTGCCGGTTGCAGCGGTGCGTCGGGGTCGAAGGCGTCCTCGGTGACTGACTGCGGGGCTTTCCAGACCACGATTTCACCATCGATCACCGTGCCGTCAGGCAGCGCCTGGGCCAATGAATGCAATTCCGGAAAACGTTCAGTGACCAAGTCCTCGCCTCGGGACCAGACCCACAAATGGTCGTCGCGCTTGATCACCTGGGCGCGGATCCCATCCCATTTCCACTCCACCTGCCAGTCACTGGCGGGCCCCAGCAACGCGTCGAATTGCGCCACGGGCGCGGACAACCCATGGGCCAGGAAAAACGGATAAGGCTGGCCGCCGCGCTGGGCATGTTCATCGTCGGATTCGGCGGCGATCAGCTTGAGGTAGCTGGCCGCCGTGGGGCGATGGGACAGATCGGTGTAGCCCACCAGTCGCTGGGCCACCCGTTTGCTGTCCAGCCCGGCCATGCTCGCCAGGGCCCGGGTCACCAAGAGCTTGGACACGCCGACGCGGAAACTGCCGGTGATGAGTTTGATGCAGAGCATCAGGCTCGGTCGGTCGAGCTGCGCCCATAGCGCCGGAAGCCGTTCAGCCAGGACTTCAGGCGATTCACCGCGCAACGGCAGCAGTTTCTCCTCGACCCACGGCGCCAGGCCTTCATCGGAGCTGCGGGGCGATTCAGGCAAGACTAACGAAATGGTTTCGGCCAGGTCGCCCACGGCCTGATAACTTTCCTCGAACAGCCAGAGCGACAACCCGCAGACCTGGACCGCCAAATCCCGGAGGATTTTTACCGGCACCAACTGCCGCGGACGCCCACCGGAGAGGAAATACACGGCCCAGGCGGCATCTTCCGGCGGTGCCTTGCTGAAGTAATCTTGCATGGCGGCAAGCTTGGCGTTGCTGGACGTGGTGGCGTCCAGTTCGGCGTACAGCTCGGCGAAGGCTTTCATGACGCCGCCTCGCCGCTGTCGACCGCCGTGGCGAGGTCTTCTTCATCGTCGCCGTACTCCGTGGTGAACCCCTGGGCGTCGAGGCCTTGCTCGCAGAGGTGGCGCACCAACACGGCGACCGACCCGTGGGTGACCATCACCCGCTCGGCGCCGGTCTGTTCAATGGCCCAGAGCAGGCCAGGCCAGTCGGCGTGATCGGACAGCACGAAACCCCGGTCCACGCCGCGTCGCCGACGCGTACCGCGCAGGCGCATCCAACCACTGGCGAAGGCATCGCTGTAGTCGCCGAAGCGGCGCATCCAGCTGCTGCCGCCGGCAGAGGGCGGGGCGATGACCAGCGCCTGGCCCATGATTGGATCGTTCTTTTTGAAATCGCCGGCGTAGAGCGTCGGTGGCAGGTGAACGCCTGCCTCGCGATAGACCCGGTTCAGCGGTTCAACCGCGCCGTGGGCGAGGATCGGTCCGAGGCTTTCATCGATGCCGTGAAGAATCCGCTGGGCCTTGCCGAAGGAATAGCAGAACAACACGCTGGCCCGGCCGGCGGCAATGTTTGCGCGCCACCACTGGTTGATCTCCTCGAAAATCTGCGCCTGGGGTTGCCAACGATAGATCGGCAGGCCGAAGGTCGATTCGGTGATGAAGGTATGGCACTTCACCGGTTCGAACGGCGCGCAGGTGCCGTCAGGCTCGACTTTGTAGTCCCCTGACGCCACCCAGACCTCGCCTTGGTACTCCAGCCGCACCTGGGCCGAGCCCAGGACGTGGCCGGCGGGGTGAAAACTCAAGGTCACGCCGTGGTGTTGCAGGCGTTCGCCGTAGGGCAGGGTTTGCAGGTTGATGTCCTGGCCCAGGCGGGAACGGAGGATGCCTTCGCCGGGTGCCGCCGCCAGGTAGTGTTGGTTGCCGCTGCGGGCATGGTCGCCGTGGGCGTGGGTGATGACCGAGCGTTCCACCGCGCGCCACGGGTCGATGTAGAAATCCCCGGGCGGGCAGTACAAGCCTTCGGGGCGGGCAATGACAAGATCCATGCAGTCACCGGAGCGATGGGCTTGTCAGGTAGAGGCGAGGGCGAGGGGAGAAGTTCTATCGGGTTTTCGGGGTGGATCCACTGAACCCGTGGCGAGGGAGCTTGCTCCCGCTCGGCTGCGCAGCAGTCGTAAACCGGTTGATGCGGTCTGTTTGTAGACATGCAGGGGGCTGCTTCGCAGCCCAGCGGGAGCAAGCTCCCTCGCCACAAATCCTGTCTCCAGGCCCGGGGTTGCAGTTACTTGCCTGGCACCAGGGTCAACCGCGTCTTGCCGTAGGCTCGATCGAAGTTCTGCGATTGCAGCGGCAAATTCTGGTACTGCCCCTTGATCCATGGATCGATGCCATTGGCATAGTGTGGGCTGACCGGGTTGCCGGACTGGCCGGTGCCGTCCTGGATCATCAACGGTTCAGGCTGGCCGAAGTCGACGATAAAGCGCATGGAAGGCGCCAGGGTGGTGGCGAAATCCTGCCCCCAGGCAAACGCCGCCGTGTTGAGCGTGGTGCTGTCTCCGCCGGCCGGCAGCGGGCCACGTACGATCTGGCCGTTGCTGTTTTTCCACGTATAACGATGCAACTGGCCCCACTGCCAAGCCTTGTGGTCACCGCCCAACTGGCTGTCACCGGCACTGATGGTGGCGGCCAGGCTGCGGGCGAGGATGACGGCCTTGTCTTCTTTCTGCGGTGTGCGCACATCGTCCCAGAATGGGCTGTCTTCGCGCCCCAGCAGATGATCGGCCTGGGCCGAGTAGGACAATTGGCCGTTGGCGACCAGCGCCTGCCACGCCGCGCTGCTGTCCGGGCCCAGCTCGTCGAGGAAAATCTGCTTCATGCTTTCCTGCAGGAACAGCCCATAGATCGCCGCGTCGGCGGAGGTCGGGCTGAGCCGGCCATCGAATGCCATCAAGCGGGTATAGGCCTCGCGGGCCTTGGCCCGGTCAGCCACCGGCAGGGCGTCGATCGCTTGTTTGAGCGGCTGGGTCATGCCCGGGGCTTCGAAGACGCGCTTGAGCTTGGCCGCGAACGTCGTGCTCTGGTCGTATTGCATGGCGGTCAGGCTGCGGGTGTCGTGCTTGCCCGCGCTGGCCAATTCGGCCATGCGTTCGCCACGCTCCGGTGCGCCCCAGGAGTTGGACAATTGCATGCCATAACCATGGGGAATGACCCGTTGGTTGGCCGTGCCGAGCCAGCCCTGGGCCGGGTCTTGATCGTAGGGGTGCAACATCGGGTCGGCGTAACCGTCCCAATCGTAGCGACCGTCCCAGCCTGGCGATGGCAACAGGCCTTCGCCTTCGCGGCGGTTCGGGTAGCGACCGGTGACTTGCCAGCCGATATGGCTGGCGTCGGCAAAGACCAGGTTCACCGCCATGGCGCGGATTTCCCGGCTGGCATCTGAGGCTTTCTCGACGTTCTGTGCCCGGGACAGGTCGAAGAAGGCATCCAGGGTCTTGTCGTCGCCGAAGCTGGGGGTCTGCAAGGCCAGGCCAAAGCCGTTGGCCATGGCCGGCCCTTGGGCACTGTTGAGCAACGGGCCGTGGCGGGTTTCGAACACGGCTTCACGAATCGGTCGCTGGCCTTTGATGAAGTAGGTTTCGTTGCGCACGATCACTGGCTGCCATTTGCCGTTGACCTCGTAGGACAGGCTGTTGCCCTGGCGTCGGATTTTTTCCAGGAACAGGTCCTGGTTGTCTCCCAGCACGCTGGTCATGCTCCAGGCCACCTTGCCGTTGAAACCAGCCAGGATCATTGGGATGCCCGCCACGGAAACCCCGGCCGCCTGGTACTTGGGCGCGCGGATCTGTACGGGACTCCACAGCCCCGGCATGCCCAGCGGCCCATGGCTGTCGCTGGCCAACAAGCTCTTGCCGCTGCGGCTGCGGCTGCGTTGCGGCGCGATGGCCCAGTTGCTTGCAGACGCAGCGCCCAACAGATTCAGCCCGGCCAACTGGCCGGTGGCCTTGCTGATTTCGTTCAGGCCTGGGATCTGGCCGTTGAGGCGCAGGCCTTGGAGCTTATCAGCCTCGGCCACGGGCAGTTGCTCGTCCGGATAGGATGGGCTCAGCCAGGCGAGCTTGTCGTTGTTGACGGTCTGGGCCAGCACCAGGCTGGCGACTTCTTCCGGCAGGTTGGCTGACTGGCTGAAATTCAGCAGGCAGAACATCAACGCTGAATCTTCCGGCTTCCAGTATTCGGGCTTGTAGCCAGTGGCGGCCAGGTCCGCCGGCAGTTTGTCGCGGTAGCGGAACAGGTAGGCGTTGACGCCGCGGGCATAGACTTCAAAGAAGCGCTTGAGCCGTGGCGAAGACGCCTTGTACAGCTCGTCGGCGTTTTTCTTCAGGTTGACGGCGCGCATGTAGCGGTCGACGTCCAGCCGTTCGGCGCCGGACATCTCTGCCAACCGCCCCTGGGCCAGCAGGCGCAGGGTGACCATCTGGGTAATGCGGTCGCTGGCGTGGACGTAGCCGAGGGTGAACAGGGCGTCATGGAAGCTGTTGCTTTCGATCAGCGGCATGCCCGTGGCATTGCGCCGGACCGAGACGTTCTGCGCCAGCCCCTTGAGCGGCTGCACGCCGGAAGTCGGCGGGACAGTTTCCTGGGCATTCCAGGTCTGGCATCCGCTCAAACCGAGCACACTGGCCACTGCGGCGGCAACGCCGAGCCGGGGGATAAGGGAAATAGAGGCTGGCGAGGCCATGGCAAAGCTCCTGCGGGAGGGGGTGGCACCGATAAAGGCGCTACGTTAGTGAGCAGGCGGGGGCCGCGCAAGCGGGGGCGAGGGTTATTTGTTGATTTAGCGATGAAAGCCCTGCTGTTCACTCAAGGACGACTGTGAACCCGTGGCGAGGGAGCTTGCTCCCGCTGGGCTGCGCAGCGGCCCCAAAACCATTCGACACGGTGTGCCAGGAAAATACGGCTGGCAGGTTTTTACGATTGCTGCGCAACCGAGCGGGAGCAAGCTCCCTCGCCACAAGTCAGCGTGTTTGCTCGAAGGCTTGCCTGTTGGAAAAGGGGATGCTCAAGTGTGGAACATTCAATGAACGAGCAAGAGAAAACCGGCATGGAGCTACAGCACGACGCGGCGCTGATCCTCATCGATCAACAAAAAGGCATCCTTCACCCCAGGCTCGGCCCTCGCAACAACCCCGAGGCCGAGCTGCGCATGCTGGAGCTACTGGCCTTCTGGCGACACACGGCGCGGCCGGTGATTCACGTTCATCACTTGTCCCGTTCGCCGGACTCGGTGTTCTGGCCGGGGCAGTCGGGGGTGGAGGTCCAGCCGCGGTTCGAGCCGATGGCCGGGGAACGGTTGGTGCAAAAACAGGTGCCGGATGCGTTCAGTGGCACGGGCCTGGAGCAAGACCTGCGCGAAGCCGGCATCGGGCAATTGGTGATCGTCGGTGTGGCGACGCACAACTCGGTGGAGTCCACGGCGCGCACGGCCGGCAACCTGGGGTTCGACACTTGGGTGGCCGAGGACGCCTGCTATACCTTCGACAAGACCGATTACTTCGGCAATCCTCGTTCGGCGGCCGAGGTGCATGCGATGTCCCTGGGCAACTTGCACGGTGAGTATGCGACGGTGGTGGGTGTGGAGCGGATTCTGCAGGCGGGCTGATACATATGCAGTGAATGTGCTGGCCTCATCGCGAGCAGGCTCGCTCCCACATTGATTTTGCGGCAATCATTGGATATCGCTTCACCCGCAATTCCCCTGTGGGAGCGGGCTTGCTCGCGAAGAGGGCGTGTCAGGTTAATCACTGCCAACTGACCCACCGCATTCGCGAGCAAGCCCGCTCCCACATTGATTCTGCGGCGATCATTGGATATCGCCTCACCGTAAATCCAGTGTGGGAGCGAGCCTGCTCGCGATAGCGATTTAACAGGCGAAGATTATCTCCGCCCAGCCCCTCAAGCCCCGTGGCATTTCTTGAATTTCTTGCCATTGCCACACGGGCAAGGGTCGTTGCGACCGACATCCTTCAGGGCGTTGCGTACTGGCTCCTGGTGGGCGTGGCCGCAGTTCGGGCCGTGGACGTGGTCATGATTGTGGTGATGGTCGTGATCGTGGTTGCAATCAGGGCCGTGAACGTGGGGTTGCTGGGTCATCGGGGTTACTCCGCAATTAAATCGGCGGCGATTATCACGCCATTGCGCTCAAGGTGCACGTAGTGGGCGATGAATAATCCGGTTTCCAGCTCACCTTCCAGACGATAGGGGATCTGTTCCCGGGGTTTCTCCAGCAGCTTCACCACTTCCCGCACCTGGGGCCACAGGTTGGTGCGCACCGGCACCTTGAAGTAGGCGCTGTGCCTGGGGCGCACGGTGAACCAGTGTTCATGCTCACCTTCGGTCAGCAACAGCTCGCCCAAGTGGACACGGTAGGTCAGGCCACGAACGGTCAGGTCGCTGTCGCCGGGGTTGTCGACGCGAAAGTGCAGCATGAACCGCTGTTCCACCAGCCGGGCCCGGATCACCTCGACCTTGACCAGGTGCACCTGGGGCTCAGGGGCTTCATCACCTTGCCAGGAGGCACAGCCGCCGAACCCGAAGAACAGCAGCAGGCAGGTGACGCGCAGCAAGAAGGATGGAAGGGTCATGTCCGTGCCTCTGGTTTATCCCCAGTCTAGCCCTATGGGCCGATGGACGAGCGTCGGACGTTTCCGAAAAATCAGCGGTTGAAGTAACCGGCGCAGCATTTCTTGAATTTGTACCCGCTGCCGCACGGACAATCGTCGTTGCGTCCCGTCTTCACCGGCACGGTCGGGTCGATGAAGTACCAGCGCCCGTCGTTCTGCACAAACGAGGACTGCTCCCGGTGGCTATGCTCGCCCTGGCCATCGTGCCAGCGCGCCGTGAACGTGACGAAGGCGTGTTCCGGTTTACCGCCGAACACTTCGCTGCTTTCCACCTCCAGCCCCAACCAGGTGCTGTTGGCGCTCCACTCGCTGATCGACTGGCGATCGAGGCCTTGCTGCTGGGCGGGCAGGGTGGTGGCGACCAGATAATCCACCAGGCCCAGCACATAGGCGCTATAGCGCGAACGCATCAAGGCTTCGGCGCAGGGCGCCGGGTGACCGTCGTGATAGTGGCCGCAGCAGGCGTCCAGTGAATTGCCACTGCCGCAAGGGCAAATGGGTGATTGGGAGCTTGTGTTCACGGTTACCACCAATATTTTCCGAAGTTTTCCGGGTTGGCCCAGAAACGTGAGTTGAGCCAGTCGGGGACTTGTTTGTATTCAAGCAGATCGTAGGTGAACAGGGTCAGCACCTGATCGTCACGCTGGAATCGCTCACTGGCTTGCAGGGCCAGGGAGAAAAAGTCCGTCTCTTGCCAGCCGCAGGCAGTGAGGTCGGCCAGCACGGCGATGCGGCTGGCGTTGAGATTGCGGATGCCGCCCAGCAGGTTCAGGCCCTCGCGCTTGGGCAAATGCTCCAGGCAATCGAGTGCCAGGGCCAGGTCAAAACGGCGCGCCGCCACGTCCGCCGGCAGCGCGCCGGGGCCGGCGTGGACCACTTCGGTGTCGGGGTGGGCCTGCTGGAAGGCTTCGAGTGCGGGGAAGCCGCTGGCACCGATCAGCAGCAGGGTTTGCGGGGCATAACGGTCAAGCACGGCCGCCAGGGCTTGCTGGGGCGTACGCGAAGAAATGGCAACGGTCATCGAAGTTCCTCAGTCAGAACCACCACGATAGCCTGCCCGGACATCATGGCCTAGAGCGGTTTGTCCCGGAATGTGCGCAAACGTCGTAAACACGGGGCGAAAACCCGCGATTGCTCAGGCTGGCGTAGATTCGAAGTCGGGTCTTTACTCCCCTGAATCGGCGCCAAGCCGATCCCTCAAGGAGAAACCCGATGAGCATAGTTCGGACAGCGTTACCCCTGGTTCTGCTAACCAGTGTGTTGACTGGTTGCGCAGGTTTGCAGAAAACCGACTGGCCGACCTGTGCGGCCGTCGGCGGAGCGATCGGCGCCGGATTGGGCGCCATAGAAAGCACTTCCTGGGCTGGCGGCGGCGCGTTGTATGTTGGCGGCATGGCGGCAGCTTATTGCTGGGTCAAGGGCGACGGCGACGAAGACGGCGATGGCGTGCCGGACAGCCGTGACAAATGCCCGGGCACACCGAAGGGCGTGCAGGTCGATGCCGACGGTTGCCCGCCGCCCGCACCGGCGCCGGTGGTCGAAGAAGCGGTCGTGGTCAAGGAAGAAACCATCGTGATCCGCGATGTGCACTTTGAATTCAACAAAGCCACGCTGACCCCAGCCGACAAGGATGTACTGAGCACGGTCGCCACCCGCCTGAAGCAGGAAACGTCCACCGCGCAACTGAGTGTCACCGGCCACACCGACAGCGTTGGCAGCGATGCGTACAACCAGAAACTGTCGCAGCGGCGAGCCGATTCGGTGGTGAAATACCTGGTCGAAAACGGCGTGCCGCAGTCCAGTTTTGTCTCGGTGTCCGGCGCCGGTGAGAGCCAGCCGGTGGCCGATAACAAGACCGCCGACGGCCGTGCGATGAACCGCCGCACGGAGATCAAGATAAACCGTTGAAACCCTTGGCATCCGCGGCTTGTAGAGTTGCGGATGCGGGTCTTTACTCCTGTGTGACCGGTATGGGCCGGTGACACAGGAGCCTTCACATGAACGTTCTAATCAGGGCCGCCTTACCGGTGCTGCTGGCGAGCAGTCTGTTGTCCGGTTGCGCCACTCACAGCGACGGCAGCGCACCCCTCAATCAACGCACGTGGCCAATCTGTAGCCTGATCGGCGGCCTCGTCGGCGGCGGGTTGGGGGCCATTGAAAGCAGCGGTTGGGCCGCTGGTGGCGCCGCCTTGGGGCTGCTGGGCGGTGGCTTGATCTGCTACGCCCAGGATGGCGATGAAGACGATGATGGCGTGTTCGACCGCCGCGATCGTTGTCCCGATACCCCAGCCAATACACCGGTCGAGCATCATGGCTGCCCGGTGCCGCAATACCCCGCCAGCGCGCCACCGGTCGAACCGCAAGCGCCGACCAGCGAAGTCATTACCCTCAACGACGCGGGCAAGGTGCTGTTCGATTTCGACAAATCCGATCTCACCGCAGAGGCTCGAAGCCAGCTCGATGGGCTGATGGGCAAGCTCAGCCATGTCAATGTCGCCAGCATTCGGGTAGTGGGCCACACCGACAGCGTCGGCAGCGATGCCTATAACCAAGGGCTGTCCGAACGTCGCGCCAGTAGCGTCGTGGAGTATTTGCTGACCCAGGGACTCGCCCCCGACAAACTCACCAGCGAAGGCAAGGGTGAAAGCGAGCCGGTGGCCGACAATGAGACCGACGAAGGGCGCGCGCAGAATCGCCGGGTCGAATTGCATCTCCAACGCTGAGCAGCGAGCCAGAGCTGCCGGATCGTCGGGAGGGCGATCCGGTCGGCCGGGGCTCGGGTTGGATTAAATTTGCCTGGCCCTCTGGCTTATCCGGCGCGCAAGCCGTTACTGTGCGCGCAAAGAATAATTCTCCATCAGGGGGGCGTATGAAGGTGTTTTGGGGGCTGGGGCGCTTGCTGACCCTGCTGTTCTGGCTGGTGGTGCTGGTCAACCTGGTCGTGCCGTTCGTCCATCCGCTGCATCTGCTGGTCAATTTCGCCGGTGCTTTTTTGCTGGTGCTGCACGTGCTGGAACTGCTGTTGTTCCGGGCCAGTTTCCGTGGCCGCGCCGCCCCTGGCCGTGACCGCCTCAGAGTGCTGCTGTTCGGCATCTTCCATCTGCAAACCCTCCCGACCGCGCCAGAGGCTTCCCATGCGTAAATTGTGTCTGCTTGCCGCACTCGTATGCCCGTGGGCTTCGGCTCAGGTGCTCCAGGTCGAAAGCCATTCGTTGATGCGCCTGCCCAACACCACCAGCACACTGACCCTGGAACGTCTGGAGGTGGCCGATTACGGCACGCTGCTGGTGCCGTCCAATGTCGCTGAACTGTCCATCGACCAATTGCACCTGGGGCGTGAAGCGCGGATCGCCATCGTGCCGGCGCAGCAGGCATTGGAAATGAAAGTGGCCCGGGCTGAATTGGCCGAGGGCAGCCAGATCACTTCACGCGGCGCACCGGGTACCTACACCAAGGCCGCGCGGCCTGGGCGCGATCTCAACCTGCGTTTCAAGGTGTTGAATGGGCCGTTGTTGTCGGTGGATGCCCGTGGCGGCACCGGTGCACCGGGTTACGTGGGGCTCGACGGTGCCAATGGCCAGGCGCCGGGTTGCACCTGGGGCTCGGCCGGTCGCGGTGCCGATGGCAGCAATGGCAGCGATGGCCAGCCGGGCGCCGCCGGCGCGCAGGTGCGCCTCGAACTGCCCCGGGCCTATCCTGCCGAGCAGATCAAGGTCACGGTGGATGGCGGTGCCGGTGGCCCGGCGGGACACGGCGGCAAGCCTGGGGCGGGCGGCAAGGCCAAGGGCTGCGTGGTCTATACCGCGGATGGCGGCAAGAGCGGTCGCCCTGGCGCCGACGGCCAGCCCGGGCCTGCCGGAGCGGCGGGGGCGGTGACGGTGCAGCGGTTCTAAACGTATGGCGAACCTCATGTGGGAGCGGGCTTGCTCGCGAAGAGGGCGTGTCAGGTTAATCAATGTTGATTGACCCAACGCCTTCGCGAGCAAGCCCGCTCCCACAAGTTCAGTGTGATATCGACGATTTTTTTCAGAACATCGGCCGCGCCGCGCCAAGCGCCACCACCAGCAACCCGATCAACAAATTGATCCCCACCAACCGCCGGATTTTCCCGAGCACCGCCGCACCCGCCGGCCAGTCCTGCGCCGTTACGGCGTTACGCAAAACGGGCAGTTGCAAGCCCTGGATGCGGATAAACAGTGCTGTCATCACTATGTACAGCCCCATCATGATCTGCACATAACGCGGCGCGGTTTCGAAGCCGGCGAAGCGCAGATGGATCAGGCCGACGCCGCTGATCGGTAAAAGCACCACGGCCACCCAGACCCAGACGAAAAAACGCTGAAACACTTCTACCCATAACTTGAGCCGGGCAGGGCCCTCTAGCGCCGTCATTGCGGCGGGTCGCAGGATCATCCAGGCGAAGAACATGCCGCCGACCCAGATCAGGGCCGCCAGTAAATGCAGGGTGTAGACGAGGGCAAAGGGTGTCATTGGGTTACTCCGTTCTGCGCAGGATTCATTAGCGGGGTATGATAGCCGCCGATCCGAACCACTGAAAATTTATCCAGCGTTTTTAGCGCCCGACCATTCATGATCAGCACCGAACTCAAAACCACGATCCAGGGCGCCTATTCGCGTTTTCTCGAAGCCAAGAGCCTCAAGCCGCGATATGGCCAGCGCCTGATGATTGCCGAAGTGGCAAAAGTCCTGGGTGACATCGACACCGACGACGAAGGCCGGCGCAGCGGCGAGCCTGCCATCGTGGCGGTGGAGGCCGGCACCGGTACCGGCAAGACCGTGGCCTACAGCCTGGCAGCGATTCCGACTGCCAAGGCCGCTGGCAAACGCCTGGTGATCGCCACGGCCACCGTCGCCCTGCAGGAGCAGATTGTCTACAAGGACCTGCCCGACCTGATGCGCAACAGCGGGCTGAACTTCACGTTCGCCCTGGCCAAGGGCCGCGGGCGCTACATGTGCCTGTCCAAGCTCGACATGTTGCTCCAGGAAGGCCACGCCCAGACCGCCACGGCCCAGTTGTTCGAAGAAGAAGGCTTCAAGATCGAGGTCGATGAAGCCAGCCAGAAGCTGTTTACCAGCATGATCGAAAAGCTGGCCGGCAATAAATGGGACGGCGACCGCGACAGCTGGTCCACGGCCCTGGAAGACGCCGACTGGTCTCGCCTGACGACCGACCATAGCCAGTGCACCAACCGCCATTGCCCTAACTTCGGCCAGTGCGCCTTCTACAAGGCCCGGGAAGGCATGGGCAAGGTCGACGTCATTGTCACCAACCACGACATGGTCCTGGCCGACCTGGCCCTGGGCGGCGGTGCGGTGCTGCCGGACCCGCGCGACACGATCTACGTGTTCGACGAAGGCCATCACCTGCCGGACAAGGCCATCGGCCATTTCGCCCATTACACCCGGCTGCGCTCCACCGCCGATTGGCTGGAAACCACCGCCAAGAACCTCACCAAGCTCTTGGCCCAGCATCCGTTGCCGGGCGACCTGGGCAAGTTCATCGAGCAAGTGCCGGAGCTGGCGCGGGAAATCAAGACGAACCAGCAGTTCATGTTCACCGCGTGCGAGCAAGTGGCCGATTTCAAGCCCGGCGAAGACGTCGAGGGCCGCGAGCGGCCACGCCACCGGTTTGTCGGCGGGGTGATTCCTGAACACATGCGCGAAATGGGCATCGAGCTCAAGAAAGGTTTCGCGCGCCTGACGGATCTGTTCACGCGGCTGACCGACCTGCTCAAGGAGGGCATGGATGGCGAGGTCAACATTGGTATCGCCAGCAACCAGGCCGAGGAGTGGTATCCGCTGTTCGGCAGCCTGCTGTCCCGCTCCCAAGGCAACTGGGAACTGTGGACGGCCTTCACCGCCGAAGACCCGGAAGACAACCCGCCGATGGCGCGATGGCTGACCCTGGCCGAAAGCGGTTCGCTGTTCGACATCGAGGTCAATGCCAGCCCGATCCTGGCGGCGGAAATGCTGCGGCGCAACCTGTGGAACGTGGCCTACGGCGCGCTGGTGACCTCCGCCACCCTGACCGCCCTCGGCACGTTCGACCGCTTCCGCATGCGCGCCGGCCTGCCGAAGAAGGCCGTGACCGCCGTGGTGCCAAGCCCCTTCCATCACGCCGACGCCGGTGTGCTGCGGGTGCCGGACCTCAAGGCCGACCCCCGGGACGCCGCCGGCCATACGGCGGCGATCATCCGCGACCTGCCGGAACTGGTGGAAGGCTCACGGGGCACGCTGGTGCTGTTTTCCTCGCGCAAGCAGATGCAGGACGTGTTCGATGGCTTGGACCGTGATTGGCGCAAGCAGGTGTTCATCCAGGGCAACCTGTCGAAGCAGGAAACCCTGAACAAGCACAAGGCACGGGTCGACGGTGGTGATTCCAGCGTGTTGTTCGGCCTGGCGAGTTTCGCTGAAGGCGTGGACTTGCCCGGTGCCTATTGCGAGCACGTGGTGATCGCCAAGATCCCCTTCTCGGTTCCCGACGATCCGGTAGAGGCGGCGCTGGCCGAGTGGATTGAAGCCCGCGGAGGCAATCCGTTCATGGAAATCTCCGTGCCGGACGCTTCGCTGAAGCTGGTCCAGGCATGTGGCCGCTTGCTGCGCACCGAAGAAGACCGCGGCACCATCACCTTGCTCGACCGCAGGCTGGTGACCCAGCGCTATGGCAAGGCGATCCTCAATGCATTGCCGCCGTTTCGGCGGGAGATTTCCTGATACGTGCAATGACCTGCTGTGGCAAGGGCGCTTTTGTAGCAAGTGGGAGCTTTTGTGGCGAGGGAGCTTGCTCCCGCTGGGCTGCGAAGCAGCCCCAAACCTGGCACAGCGGTGTGCCAGGCCTATGGCGTGCGGTCTGAACAGGGCTGCTGCGCACCCCAGCGGGAGCAAGCTCCCTCGCCACGAAGGCCAGAACCAGTCCGGTCAGCCGTCTTGCGGCGGTTCCCAAAAGCCTGAATGGCTGAAACAATGCCAGCCACCTTAAAAGTGTTTGTTTCAAGGGAGTTACGGGTGCAAATTCAAGGTCATTACGAGCTTCAGTTCGAAGCGGTGCGTGAAGCGTTCGCGGCATTGTTCGATGACCCCCAGAAGCGCGGCGCGGCGTTGTGCATCCAGGTGGGGGGGCGCACGGTCATCGACCTGTGGGCCGGTACCGCCGACAAGGATGGCCATGAAGCCTGGCACAGCGACACCATCGCTAACCTGTTCTCCTGCACCAAGACGTTCACCGCCGTCACCGCCTTGCAACTGGTGGCCGAAGGCAAGTTGCAACTGGACGCCCCGGTGGCCCGCTATTGGCCTGAGTTTGCGGCGGCGGGCAAAGCTGGCATTACCCTGCGCCATCTGCTCTGCCATCAGGCCGGACTTCCGGCGTTGCGTGAGCTGTTGCCGCCCGAAGCGCTGTATGACTGGCAAACCATGGTCGACGCCCTGGCGGCCGAAACGCCTTGGTGGACGCCGGGCGAGGGTCACGGTTATGCCGCGATCACTTACGGCTGGCTGGTGGGCGAGTTGTTGCGCCGGGCCGACGGGCGAGGCCCGGGGGAGTCCATCGTGGCCCGCGTCGCCAAGCCGTTGGGCCTGGATTTTCACGTGGGCCTGGCCGACGAGGAGTTTTATCGCGTGGCCCACATCGCCCGTGGCAAAGGCAACGTCGGCGATGCGGCGGCCCAGCGCCTGTTGCAGGTGACGATGCGCGAGCCCACGGCCATGACCACCCGGGCCTTTATCAATCCGCCGTCGATCATGACCAGCACCAACAAACCGGAATGGCGACGCATGCAGCAACCGGCGGCCAACGGCCACGGCAATGCCCGTAGCCTGGCTGGGTTCTACGCGGGACTGCTCGATGGCAGCCTGCTGGAAGGTGAAATGCTCGACGAACTGACTCGCCAACACAGCCTCGGCGAGGATAAGACGTTGTTGACCCAGACCCGTTTTGGCCTGGGCTGCATGCTTGACCAGCCGGATGTGCCGAATGCGACCTATGGCCTCGGCCCACGGGCGTTCGGTCATCCGGGGGCAGGAGGCTCGATCGGGTTTGCCGATCCCGAACATGATGTCGCGTTCGGCTTCGTGACCAACACGCTTGGGCCTTACGTGTTGATGGACCCGCGCGCGCAGAACCTTGCGCGGGTGCTTGCCACTTGTCTATAAAACGCCATTGAAGGCCATGGACACAGGAACCTCGTGTCCTTTTCAGTTTCCAATCGTCTGTTTATGCGGCCAAAACATGGCCTTGTTTTTTCATCTAGATCATTTTGTGGATATCCAATGTCATCGAATAAAACCCTCGCTCTGGCGCTGTGCTTCGCTATCACCGGTTGCGCACAAACCCCACAAAATGATGCCGAGGGCGGCAGTGGCTGGTGGCCGTTCGGTTCTTCCGACAAGGTAGCGGCCAAGGATACGGCGCCAGTGGCGCCCCTGAAGCCAGCCGCCGTCGCACCGCAAGCCAAGACCGAGGGCGCCAGCCATTGGTGGTGGCCGTTCTCTTCCGAGGAAACCGCCGCAGACGCTGCCAGAAAAGCCGAAGCAAAAGCTGAAGCCAAGCCTGAGGCCAAGGCGCAGGCAGCAGTTGCCAAGGCCGAAGCCGAAAGCAACGGCAAGTGGTGGTGGCCGTTCGGCGGCAAGGATCAGGAAACCGCCAAGGCGGTGCCGATGCCCGATCCGAAAGTTACCCAGGCCTGGCTCGACGACTACGAGCCGAAGCTGCGCACCGCCATCAAGGACAGCAAGCTCGAACTCGAGCGCCGCGACAACGTGCTGGTGGTCACCGCGCCCGTGGACGGCTCGTTCAACCCGGACCGCCCGGCCATGCTGTTGCCTGTGACGCTCGGCCCGTTCACCCGCGTGGCGAAGATCCTCGAGGCCGATCCGAAGACCGCCGTGCTGATTCTCGGCCATGCCGATACCTCGGGCGCCGCCCCGGCCAACCTCAAGCTCAGCCAGGAGCGTGCCCAGTCCGTGGCGGCGATTTTCCGCCTCAGCGGCCTGCAACGCGATCGCCTGATGCTGCGCGGCATGGGCGCAGTGGCGCCACGTGCGGCCAACGATAGCGTCGAGGGTCGCGCCTTGAACCGTCGTGTGGAACTGCTGGTCACGCCCGCCAACACCATGGTTGCGCTGCTGAGCAAGTACAACATGCCGGCGCCGGCCCCGGTGACCATGGTTGCCGCCCAGGATGTGAAGCCTGCTGCCCCGGCCCCTGCGCCTGCGGCTAAAAAAGCGGTGGCTTCGACCAAGAAAGCCTCGGCCAAGAAAGCGCCGGCCAAAAAAGCCGCGACCAAGGCGCCTGCAAAAAAAGCCCCGGCCAAGCCCGCCACCCCGGCGAAGAAACCCCAACCGGCCAAAGCCGCCACCGATACCAAGAAAGTCGCGGCCGCCGAGACTCCGAAGCAGTGATGGGCTAACCATAAGGAATGCGCCATGACCCAACCGCTGGCTGATATGCGCCGCGACTACACCCGCGACGGCTTGACCGAGGCACAAGCCCCGGCCGAGCCGTTTGCATTGTTCCACCAATGGTTCGCCGACGCGGTGAAAACCGAACAGGCCCCGGTGGAGGCCAACGCCATGACCCTGGCGACGGTGGATGCAGAGGGGCGCCCGCATTGCCGGATCCTGCTGCTCAAGGGCCTGGATGCCCTGGGCTTTACGTTCTTCACCAACTACGACAGCGCCAAGGGCCAACAACTGGCCGCGAATCCATTCGCGGCCATGACGTTTTTCTGGCCGGCCCTGGAACGCCAGGTGCGCATCGAAGGCAAAGTGGTCAAGGTCACGGCGCAAGAGTCGGACGCCTATTACCAGGTTCGCCCGCTGGGCAGCCGTCTCGGCGCCTGGGCTTCACCCCAGAGCCGGGTGATTTCAGGGCGCGCGGAGTTGGACGATTTGCTCAAGGCCACCGAGCAACGTTTCAGTGACAGCCAACCCCATTGCCCGGAGCATTGGGGCGGTTACCGCTTGCTGCCCGAGCGCATCGAGTTCTGGCAGGGCCGCCCAAGCCGCCTGCATGATCGCCTCAACTACCGCCTGCAAGGGGCGAACTGGACTCGCGAGCGCCTGGCGCCTTAGGCGGATAATCTGCCGCAGCGGTTTGCAACCATTGCGGCAGGTCCCTGCGCTTGATGCCTTGTTCTCGGGCGCGGGTCAATTGTTGCAGCATGTAGGTCTTTTTCAGCTCATCCTGCCCCGCCAACGACAGTGCCAGGTCGCGGTCCATCCAGCGTTTGATCCGCACGTACAGCCACCCGTGGAAGTACAGGCCGGCCACGGTGGTGACGACGATAATGAAATAGTCCATGAAAAAATCCCTGGGTTGATGACGCAGGTTTCGTAAATTGGCGCTACTGTTTGGTGAATTTTTCCGGTGCGCCTGTATCCCACCTGAATGAAAACAATTTTATCCCGGCAAGGCCGTGACAGGCGTCAAGCTGGGGAGTTTAATGAATCCCTGTCTTTTGGAGTTGATGCTATGCGTAAGTCTGTTTTGCTGGTTGCTTCCTTTTCCACGATGGCGATGTTGCTCACTGGCTGTCAGTCGAGCCTGACCGGTGACTCCTACTCCCGTGACGAAGCGCGTCGCGTGCAGACGATTCGCATGGGGACCATCGAATCCCTGCGTCCGGTCAAGATCGAAGGCACCAAGACCCCGATCGGCGGTGCGGCGGGTGCAGTGGTCGGTGGTGTAGGCGGCAGCGCCATCGGCGGTGGCCGTGGCAGCATCGTCGCTGCTGTGATCGGTGCGGTGGCCGGTGGCCTGATCGGTTCCGCCACTGAAGAAGGCCTGACCCGTACCCAGGGTGTGGAAATCACTGTGCGTGAAGATGACGGCAGTATGCGTGCCTATGTGCAGCAGGTTCAGGAGAACGAGGTGTTCCGTGTGGGTGAGCGGGTTCGTATTTCCACTGTGGGTGGCACGAGTCGCGTATCGCACTAAGCTGGAATCAGGTCAGAAAAACGGCGCTTGTTCCTGGGAGGGAAAGCGCCGTTTTTTTATGGATTTTGTTTCGGGTTGCGGGGTGTATATCCGTTGCTGCGGTAACGGCGGCTTATGGTTCAGCCCTTACGGCGGGTCACTTTTTTCAGGCGCCACGAAGGCAGCGTGGTTAACGGGGCGCCCCAGATCGAAATCAAAAGCCGAGCGAGGCGGCCTTATAGCCGACCTGGCTCATGCTGGGGACCGCGTTCCTCCTGTGGGAGCGGGCTTGCTCGCGAAGGCGGTGTGTCAGTTTGCAGTGATGTTGGAGGTGCCGGTGTAATCGCGAGCAGGCTCGCTCCCACAGGTGATCCAGGTGCCCATGAGTCTCGTGTTTGGCTGCAGGCTTATTGTGGGAGCGAGCCTGCTCGCGAAGACGATGTCACAGTCGATGAAGATGTTGGATGGGCTGGCCTCTTCGCGAGCAAGCTCGCTCCCACAGTGGTTCTGTGTCGGACATAAATTTTGTGTTCACCGGAGACGCAGTGTGGGAGCGAGCTTGCTCGCGATAGCGGTGGCTCAGCCAAATAAGTGCCGGCCTATGCCCCGCTTGCTCTTGCTCTTGCTTTGGATCTTGATCTTGATCTGGGCGCCCCGTTAAACCACGCTGGCCGAACGCAGGTATTGTGGAGTGGGCATCCCGGCATGGATGCCGGGATAGCCGCGCTGGGCCATGGATGGCCCTTCGCGGCGGGCCCACGGAGCAATGCCGGAGTGAGGGCACACCGAGCCTAGGCGAGGTGCCGAGTGGTGGGGCAAGAGCGTTTTGGTTACTTTTGCGCTCTTCAAAAGTGACCCGCTGTAAGAGCGGAACCATAAGTAGCCGTTACCGCAGCAATGGATATACACACCTTCCTGATCCACCTGGCAGCCAGGAATCAGCCAGGCAATACGGTCTGCTTACGACTGGCCGCCGCCGTCACCGCATACCCCAACAACGCCGCCAGAATCGAACCCGTAAGAATCCCCATCCGATCCATGCCGGCGTAGTCACTCACACCCGGCTCGAACGCGAGGGAGCCAACGAACAGGCTCATGGTAAAGCCGATCCCGCAAAGGATCGCCACCCCCAGGATCTGCCCCCAATTGGCCCCGGCGGGCAGGCTGGCGATGCCGATTTTAACCGCCAGCCAGGTCAGGCCGAAGACGCCGACGGTCTTGCCCAGCAACAGGCCGATGGCAATCCCCATCGGTACGTGATGGGTGAAGCTCTCGACGGTGACGCCGTTCAGGGACAGGCCAGCATTGGCGAAAGCGAACAGCGGCAGGATGCCGTAGGCCACCCAGGGATGCAGGGCATGTTCCAGGGTCAGCAGCGGCGAGGTCTCGGCGTTTTTCGTGCGCAGCGGGATGCAGAACGCCAGGGTTACCCCGGCCAGCGTGGCATGGACACCGCTCTTGAGTACGCAGATCCAGAGGATCAGGCCCACGACCATGTAGGGCCCGAGCTTGACCACCCCCATCCGGTTCATCGCCACCAGCGCGGCGATGCAGGCGGCCGCCAGCATGAGCGACAAGGTGGACAGGGCGCCGGAGTAGAAGATGGCGATGATGATAATGGCGCCCAGGTCGTCGATGATCGCCAGGGTCATCAGGAACAGCTTGAGCGACACCGGCACCCGCTTGCCGAGCAAGGCCAGTACACCGAGGGCGAACGCGATGTCGGTGGCGGTGGGAATCGCCCAGCCAGCGAGGGCGGGAGGATTGTCGCGGTTGAGAAACCAATAGATCAGGGCGGGCACCACCATACCGCCAATCGCCGCCGCCCCTGGCAGGACGATTTGCGAAGGTTTCGACAACTGCCCATCGAGGACCTCACGCTTGACCTCGAGACCGATGAGCAGGAAGAACATCGCCATCAGGCCGTCGTTGATCCACAGCAGCAACGGTTTGGCGATCTTCAGCGCGCCGACTTGGGCGACCACCGGTGTGTCGAGCAGGCCGTTGTACAGCCAGGACAGCGGCGAATTGTTGATGACCAGGGCCAGCACGGCGGCAGCGATCAGCAGCAGGCCGCTGGCAGCCTCCAGTTGAAAAAAACGTGTCAGAGAATTGCGTAGAGCCACGATCGCTCTCCATTCATTGAATCAAAAAGATGGCACACCCTAACCCGTACTGTTAGTTGTTAAAACAAAAGTTATATTCTTTTTTGTTATATGTCGTTACAAGGCCTGCGCCACGCAGTCGGCAGTTACGGGCCATATTGGACCTTAGCTGTACCTGTGCGCGATGTCGGTTTTTTCCTAAGCTGGCGTCTGGTTTTTCCGAACGCCAGCCCTTGCCTGCACGACCGCGTGATTTCCCCGCGTCGAACCGATCAGTGAGAAAACACCATGAACGACCATCGCCAGTGGGCCCGCGAAGCGATCCGCATCATTGAGGCTGACTTCCAGCGCAGCGCCGATACCCACCTGATTCCGCTGCCGCTGCCTGGCCTGCCGGGCATCGAACTGTATTTCAAGGACGAGTCCAGCCATCCCACCGGCAGCCTCAAGCATCGGCTGGCGCGCTCGCTGTTTCTCTATGCGTTGTGTAACGGCTGGCTCAAGCCCGGGGCGCCAGTGATCGAGGCCTCCAGCGGCTCGACGGCGATTTCCGAGGCTTACTTCGCCAGGTTGCTGGGCCTGCCGTTCATTGCGGTGATGCCGGCGACCACCTCCAAGGAAAAAATCGCACAGATTGCGTTCTATGGCGGCCAGAGCCACCTGGTGGACGACCCTACGCAGATCTACGCCGAATCCGAACGCTTGGCCCGCGAGCATGATGGGCACTTCATCGACCAGTTCACCTACGCCGAGCGCGCCACGGACTGGCGGGCCAATAACAACATTGCCGAATCGATCTTCCAGCAGATGCGCTTCGAGCGGCATCCGGAGCCCGCTTGGCTGATTTCCAGCCCTGGCACCGGCGGCACCACGGCGACCCTGGGACGGTATGTCCGTTACCGCCAGCACGGCACCCGCGTGTTATGCGCCGACGCCGAGCGTTCCGTGTTCTTCGACTACTACCGCAGTGGCGACGCGAGCCTGCGCCTGGACTGCGGTTCACGCATCGAGGGCATCGGCCGGCCGCGGGTCGAGGCGTCGTTCCTGCCGAAAGTCATCGATGCGATGGTCAAGGTTCCGGATGCCTTGTCACTGGCGGCCATGCACTACCTGGCCGAGCGCTTGGGACGACGGGTCGGTGGGTCCAGCGGCACCAACCTGATCGGCGCACTCATGGCGGCCAGGCAGATGGCAGATGCCGGGGAATCGGGATCGATCGTGGCGATCTTGTGTGACGGTGGCGAGCGCTACGCCACGACCTATTACGACCCGGCGTGGCTCAAGGCCCAGGGCTATGAGTTGAATGGGCTGATGGACATCGTGGCGGCGAGTGTGGAGCGGGGCGAGGCACTGCCGGTGAGTGTGTTGCGGGCGAATATCTGATCCCGAGACACTGACGTCTTGTGGGAGCGGGCTTGCTCGCGAAGGCGGTGGGTCAGTCAACTTATCGGTGAAGGATGTACCGCATTCGCGAGCAAGCCCGCTCCCACAGGGTAATGCTGTTACTCAGGACTTTAAGTGAACAGCATCACTTCCATAAGCAGACCTCTGTCAGCCCTCGAGCCCCAGGATATCCCGCGCCACCGCCTCGGCAATCCGAATCCCGTCCACCCCCGCCGACAGGATCCCGCCCGCGTAGCCGGCGCCTTCACCCGCCGGGAACAGGCCCTTGACGTTCAGGCTCTGCAGCGACTCGTTGCGGGTGATGCGCAGGGGCGACGAGGTGCGGGTTTCGATGCCGGTCAGCACGGCGTCATGCAGCGAGTAGCCGCGGATCTGTTTCTCGAACGCTGGCAGGGCCTCGCGGATAGCTTCGATGGCGAAATCCGGCAGGGCCAAGGCCAAGTCGCCGAGGGACACCCCTGGTTTGTAGGAAGGTTCGACGCTGCCCAGGGCCGTAGACGGCTTGCCGGCGATGAAGTCGCCCACCAGTTGCGCCGGAGCCTCGTAGTTGCTGCCGCCGAGCACGAACGCATGGGATTCCAGGCGTTCCTGCAATTCAATCCCGGCCAGTGGGCCACCTGGATAATCCACTTCCGGGGTGATGCCGACGACGATGCCGGAATTGGCGTTGCGCTCATTGCGCGAGTACTGGCTCATGCCGTTGGTCACGACGCGGTTCGGCTCGGACGTCGCCGCCACCACGGTGCCGCCCGGGCACATGCAGAAGCTGTACACCGAACGACCATTCTTGGCGTGGTGCACCAGCTTGTAATCGGCGGCGCCGAGTTTCGGATGGCCGGCGTATTTGCCCAGGCGCGCACTGTCGATCAGCGATTGCGGGTGTTCGATACGGAAACCCACCGAGAACGGCTTGGCTTCCATGTACACGCCCCGACCGTGGAGCATGCGGAACGTGTCCCGGGCGCTGTGGCCCAAGGCCAGGATTACGTGTTTCGAATGGATCTGCTCACCGCTGGCCAGCTCGACGCCAACCAGTTGACCGTCTTCGATCAAAACGTCGGTGACCCGCTGCCCGAAGCGCACTTCACCGCCCAGGGCGCGAATCTGCTCACGCATGGTTTCCACCACGCCTGTCAGGCGGAAGGTGCCGATGTGCGGTTTGCTGACGTAGAGGATTTCTTCCGGTGCACCGGCCTTGACGAATTCGTGCAGGACCTTGCGACCGAGGAATTTCGGATCCTTGATCTGGCTGTAGAGCTTGCCGTCGGAAAACGTCCCTGCGCCACCTTCACCGAACTGCACGTTGGATTCGGGGTTGAGCACGCTTTTGCGCCACAGGCCCCAAGTGTCCTTGGTGCGCTGGCGCACTTCCGGGCCACGCTCGAGGATGATCGGCTTGAAACCCATCTGTGCCAGCAACAGGGCGGCGAAGATCCCGCACGGGCCGAAGCCGACTACGATCGGCCGTTCGCTCAGGTCGGTCGGCGCCTGGCCCACCACTTTGTAACTGACATCCGGCGCTTCGTTGACGTTACGGTCATCGGCGAACTTGCGCAGCAGGCTGGCTTCATCGCGCACCGTCAGGTCGAGGGTGTAGATGAAGCACAGTTCCGAGGATTTCTTGCGCGCGTCGTAGCTGCGCTTGAACAAGGTGAAGTCGAGCAGGTCATCGCTGGCGATGCCCAGGCGCTGCAGGATGGCAGGGCGCAGGTCGTCTTCGGGGTGATCGATTGGCAGCTTGAGTTCGGTGATTCGTAACATGGCGGGGTCCGGTTCGCGGGATGCACAACTGCACCAGGGCGTGAACCGGCGATTATAAGCCAAAAGCGGTGAATCAGTCGTCGCGCGCGCCACCGAAGTAGGCGCAGCCGCGCTGGACCTGGTTGTTGACTCGCAACTCGGCGCTCATGTGTTGCACGCTGCCAGTGGCGCTGTCGACACAGCGTGCCGGTGTCACCCAGAGTTCGACTTTCTCGCCGTTGGCTTCGGTGCCGAGGTTGAAGCGGCCATCGCCCAATTGCTCTTCGACATAAGGCACTGCCAGTGGCGGCTGACCTACGCGATCCAGTACCAGGCCCTTGCCGCTGGCCGTGAGGGTCCATTCCGGACTGTGGCCCACTGCACGCAGAATCATGCGTTTGAAGTCAGCGTTGTCGCATGTGGTCCCCGACGGTTCCAGGCGATAGAGCTGCTCGACGTCCAACTGGCTGTCGGTACCGGCCGCCGCGCTGGAAACGATGCGACCGCGTACGTCGGCAAACAATTTGCCGTGATCGTCGGCCAAGGATGCAGCTTGTTGCAGGACGCTGGTGCCGCCGGCGTCGTTGACGATGTAGCGGCGTTGTTCCTGGCACGGCTGGATGACCAGTTTGCCATCGGCCGCCGTGAGTTCGCCCTGCAGGCGCACCTGGCCGGCGTGGGAGGCGCTCTGACGAGGGGCGTCGAGCAATTGGCAGCCGGTGAACAGCGGCAGGAGGGCGACAAACAGCAGGGAGCGGGCGGCACGCATCATTGGGTCTCCAGACAAGTGTCGCCACGTTACTCAGACTGATCTCACATCACAACCCATAGGAGCGGTGTAGGAGCGGTGTGGAGCTGTGTAGGAGCTGTCGAGTGCAACGAGGCTGCGATCTTTCCCCCTGACAATTGAGTCTTGAATGAAAGACCAAAGATCAAAAGATCAAAAGATCGCAGCCTTCGGCAGCTCCTACACGGGTAGGTGATCGGTCAACCCACGTGAAACGTCTGACCGGTTTGCAGGCCTTCGACGCTCTTGGCGTAGGCCAATGCCACGTCCACTGCGGGTACGGGCTTGAAGCCGCGGAAATAAGGCGCGTATTTGTCCATGGCTTCCAGTAGCACGTTCGGGCTCACCGAGTTGACCCGCAGGCCCCGTGGCAACTCGATTGCCGCGGCGCGCACGAAGCTGTCCAGGGCGCCGTTGACCAGGGCCGCCGAGGCGCCGCTCTTGATCGGATCGTGGCTGAGCACGCCAGTGGTGAAGGTGAAGGATGCGCCGTCGTTGGCGAATTCGCGGCCGATCAGCAGCAGGTTGACCTGGCCCATCAGCTTGTCTTTCAAACCCAGGGCAAAGCTGTCTTCGGTCATCTCGGCCAGGGGCGCAAAGGTGACGTTGCCGGCGGCGCAGACCAAGGCATCGAAACGGCCGGTCTTCTCGAACAGGGCGCGAATCGAGGCGCTGTCGCTGATATCCACTTGCAATTCACCGCTGTGACGGCCGATCCGAACGATGTCGTGGCGGGGCGACAGTTCGTTATCGATGGCCGAACCGATGGTGCCGTTGGCGCCGATCAACAGGATTTTCATGAGCTGTTCCTCAATGGGCTGAATGAGTTTTCAGTCTAGAGGGGTTCTTTCCATTGATAATCATGCTAATAGGCAACCTTTGGTTTTCATTTGGAAACAATCCAATGAGCGAAATGGATGACCTGGCGGCATTTGCCGTGTTGATGGAGGCCGGCAGTTTCACCTTGGCGGCCCAGCAGTTGGGGTGCAGCAAGGGTCAGTTGTCCAAGCGCATCAGCTTGTTGGAGAAGCGCTTTTCAGTGGTGTTGCTGCAACGCACCACTCGACGCTTGAGCCTCACGGCGGCAGGGGCGGCGTTGTTGCCCCAGGCCCAGGCATTGTTGGTGCAAGTAGAAAGGGCGCGTCAGGCATTGGCGCGGTTGAAGGATGACATCTCCGGGCCGGTGCGTATGACGGTGCCGGTTTCGTTGGGCGAAACGTTCTTCGAGGGTTTGTTGACGGAGTTCGCTCGCACCTATCCCGACGTGCAGATCGAACTGGAGCTCAACAACGGTTACCGTGACTTGAGCCGCGATGGCTTCGACCTGGCGATCCGTTCCGACGCTGCCATCGATGAACGGCTGGTCGCCCGGCCAGTGCTGGCGTGGCACGAAATGACCTGCGCCAGCCCGGCCTACCTTGAGCGTTACGGCGCACCTGAGACGCCCCAGGCCCTGGCCGAGCACCGCTGCTTGCTCAACAGCCACTACAGCGGTCGCGAAGAATGGCTTTACCACCAGCAGCACGAACTGCTGCGGGTCCGCGTCTCAGGGCCGTTTGCCAGCAATCACTACAGCCTGCTGAAAAAAGCCGCCCTGGCCGGCGCCGGAATCGCCCGGCTGCCGTCGTACTTGCTGCATGAAGAGTTGGCTGACGGACGCCTGCATTGGCTGCTGCGCGATTACCAGACCCGGCGCATGCCGATGTACCTGGTGCACCCGTACCAGGGCGGCCTGCCCAAGCGCACCCAGGTGTTGGCTGATTATTTGATCGATTGGTTCAAGCGCAGCGGCGAGGCGTTGGATCGACTGCAGCGATAGTCCAGCCATTGGAGATTTTTTGTGGGAGCGGGCTTGCTCGCGAAGACGGTGGTACATCCAGTATTTATGCAAACTGACCCACCGCCTTCGCGAGCAAGCCCGCTCCCACAGGGGATCTGTGTTCAGGCGTGGGCGTAGCGCTTGGCAATCAGGTGGTCGATCGACAGCAGCCCCGGCCCACGGGCCATCAGGTAGAGCAAGACCGCCGCCCAGGTGCCATGGGTCGGGTAGGCGTCCGGGTAGACGAACAGCTGGATGGTCACGGTCATGCCCAACAAGGCCAGCGCCGAAAAGCGTGTCGCCAGGCCAAGCAGGATCAGCACCGGGAACACATGCTCGGCTGAGGCCGCCAGGTACGCGGCCAGTTCCGGCGACAGCAGCGGCAGGGCGTATTCGCTTTTGAACAGGGGAATGGTCGAGTCCGCCAGGTGCGGCAGGCCGACCTGGAAGGTGCCATCGAGCAGGTCGATGGCCAGGCCTTCGATTTTGGTCTGGCCGGATTTCCAGAACACCGCGGCAATCGAAAAACGTGCGACGAAGGCGATCAGGCTGTGGGGAATTTTCTCCAGCCATTGAATGAAACCGGCAATCAGGGTGTTCATGGAGATACCTGTTCGGCGAGGAGGTGAGTGATGGCCTGGTGACGGATGAGGCCCGCCAGGGTGTGTTCCAGGTCGAGGTCGTTTGAGGCTTCAATGGCTGCAATCAGGGACACCCCCTGTTGCAGGGCCGTGATAAAGCCATGGGCAGCGTGACTGATCGCAAACACCTTCACGTCCAGGCCGTTGCGCAGCACCAAGGCGTTTTGCGCGGGGAAAGCTTCGAACGGCACCGGCGTCTGGTGCTGATGGGCGGCCCAGATCGTCACCACGGCGAAGGGCGATTGCAGCAGGCGCAGTGACGGGTGAAGCCCAATCTTCAGGTGTCCCGCCAGCGTGGGGGACGACAGCGCCTTTACAATTTGTTCTTGCGCCATGGGCTCGGCGTCGGCGGCATGCCAGGCTTGTAAATGCAGTCGCTCCAGGCGAGCGACGTCCGTCAGGTACGGCACGCTGGCGGCGGGTTCGAAGTGTTTGATGAACTCGGCAAAATCGTCCCCGTAGTCGCTCATCACCGGGCTTCGCGGCGCTGTCGATTGGACGTAGACCCCGGCCATGGCCCGAAAGAATTCCTCACCCACCAGATGCACCACCACCGGATAGTTGTCGGCCAGGGCGTTGATCAATGAACCGAGCACGTTATTGCGGTACACCGCGAAACGGCTTTCCGGGGCCGCGCCGTTGGCGCTGACCAAGCCGGGCGGACACGCTTTGCGCGGGTCGAGCAGGGCGGCGGTGAAGGCGTGCTGGTTGCTCATGACCGCGCTCCTGCGGCGCTCAACAGCCGATCGGCCTGGCGCGCTTCGGCCAGCAGCACTTCCCACGCAGGCACGTGGTTGTCGCGCTCGATCAAAGTGGCCACCGGCCCGATCCGCTCCAACACCTTGAGATATAGTTGCCAGACAGCGTGGTCGACAGGGGCGCCGTGATCGTCTATCAGCAGGCGCTCGCCGAGGCTGTCGGTGTCTTCGGCAAAGCCGGCCAGGTGAATTTCGCCGGTCGCGTGCAAGGGCAGGGCACCGAGGTAGGCCAAGGGATCGCGGCAGTGGTTGATGCACGAAACGTAGACGTTGTTCACATCCAGCAGCAGGCCGCAGCCAGTACGGCGGATCACTTCGCTGATGAAGTGTGGCTCGTCGAGGGTCGAGGCTTCGAAGGCCAGGTAGGTGGCCGGGTTTTCCAGCAACAGCACGCGTTTGAGGCTGCTCTGGACCTGATCGATGTGCTGGCAGACGCGGTCGAGGGTTGCTTCGTCGTAGGCCAGGGGGAGCAGGTCATTGAGGAACACCGGGCCGTGGCTGGACCAGGCCAGGTGTTCGGAAAAAGACTGGGGCTGATAGCGTTCGATCAATGCGGCCAGGCGCTGCAGATGCGCAACATCCAGCGGCCCCTCCCCACCGATCGACAGGCCGACACCGTGCAATGACAGCGGGTACTGCTCGCGTATCCGCCCCAGGAAGTGATGAAGCGGCCCGCCCGCCACCATGTAGTTTTCCGCGTGCACTTCGAAAAAGCCCAGATCCGGTCGGGTCTGGAGCACTTCACGAAAATGCTCGCTCTTGAGCCCCAGCCCCGCCTTGGGCGGCAACCGGCTATCAAGGGCGGGGGAAGGGGTCTTCAACATGGTGACGGGCCTCAGGCAGATGCGATCAGGATTTGGCTTTGAACGCTTCGAGCTGGCCGAAACCGGTCGGGGAAGTTTTGCTTTCCATGGTGGTGCAAGTGCCTTTTGGCACCGATTTCCAGGCGTTGCCCTGGTAGTCCATTTTTGCCGTACCTGCGCAGGTGGTGCCGGCACCGGCGGCGCAATCGTTCTTGCCTTTTAGGGCAACGCCGAAGCATTTCTCCATGGTGTCGTCGGCTGCGTGGACGGTCGAGACGGCTGTCATGCTCAGGGCAGAACCCAGGGCCAGGACCAGGGCGGTGGCGGACAGGGTGCGGGTCGAAGCAGTCATGGTGATTCTCCAGTCTTCAGGGAAATGAACCGGCGTTAGTGCCGGTCTACTGAACTAGAGGAGGGAGAGGGGAAAGCGTTACAGCGTCTGCAGATTTTTTTCGGTTTTCCCCAAACCCGTGGCGAGGGAGCTTGCTCCCGCTGGGCCGCGCAGCGGCCCCAAGGTGTTGCGGTCGCTGCGCAACCGAGCGGGAGCAAGCTCCCTCGCCACAAAGGCAATCATTTTACGAAGGGCAAAAAAAACGGCCCGAAGGCCGTTTTTTCATTGCGCCAGACTTAACCGCCCAAGTACGCCTCGCGCACTTTCGGGTCGGTCAGCAAGGCTTCGCCGGTGCCTTGCATTACCACGCGACCGTTCTCCAGCACGTACGCCCGGTCGGCGATTTTCAGCGCCTGGTTGGCGTTCTGCTCCACCAGGAACACCGTCACGCCATCCTTGCGCAGCTGTTCGATGATGTCGAAGATCTGCTGGATGATGATCGGTGCCAGGCCCAGGGACGGCTCATCGAGCAGCAGCAGCTTGGGCTTGCTCATCAGCGCACGGCCGATGGCGAGCATTTGCTGTTCGCCGCCGGACATGGTGCCGCCGCGCTGGGTAAAGCGTTCTTTCAGGCGTGGGAAAAGGTGCAAGACCTTGTCCATCTGTTCCTGATAGTCGCCCTTGTCAGTGAAAAAACCGCCCATGGCGAGGTTTTCTTCCACGGTCAGACGGGCAAATACCCGACGGCCCTCAGGCACCACGGCGATGCTCTTGCGCATGATCTGCGCCGAGTCCTGACCCACCAGTTCCTCACCCATGTAGCGGATGCTGCCGCTGTGGGCCTGGGGCGAACCGCAGAGCGTCATCAGCAGGGTGGATTTGCCGGCGCCGTTGGCGCCGATCAGCGTGACGATTTCGCCCTGGCGGACCTCGACGTTGACGCTGTGCAGGGCCTGGATCTTGCCGTAGAAGGTGGAAACGTTTTCGAACTGCAGCATTTACGCTTCCCCCAGGTAGGCTTTGATCACTTCAGGATTGTCGCGGATCTGTTCCGGCGTGCCGTCGGCCAGGGGCGTGCCCTGGTTGATCACGACGATGTGGTCGGAAATGCTCATGACCAGCTTCATGTCGTGCTCGATCAACAGCACGGTGACGTTGTGCTCCTCACGCAGCACGCCGATCAGCGCCTTCAGGTCTTCGGTTTCCTTCGGGTTCAGGCCGGCGGCCGGTTCGTCGAGCATGAGGATCCGTGGACGGGTCATCATGCAGCGGGCGATTTCCAGGCGCCGTTGCTGACCGTAGGCCAGGGTCCCGGCGGTACGGTTGGCAAACTCGGTGAGGTTGACCTTGTCCAGCCAGTACTCGGCGTATTCCATGGCCTCGCGTTCGCTCTTGCGGAACGCCGGGGTCTTGAACAGGCCGGCAAAGAAGTTGGTGTTCAAGTGACGGTGCTGGGCGATCAACAGGTTCTCGACCGCTGTCATGTCCTTGAACAGCCGCACGTTCTGGAAGGTGCGCACCACGCCCTTGCGGGCGATGTGGTGACCGGGCAGGCCCTGGATGGGCTCGCCGTCCAGCAGGATGGTGCCGCCAGTTGGCTGGTAGAAGCCGGTCAGGCAGTTGAACACGGTGGTCTTGCCCGCGCCGTTCGGCCCGATGAGGGCAACCACTTGCTTCTCTTGCACGGTCAGGGCTACGCCGTTGACCGCCAGCAAACCGCCGAAGCGCATGCTCAGGTTTTCGACTTTCAGGATCTCGCGGCTCATTTGCGCAGCTCCATGTGGGGGCGTTGCATAGGCAGCAGACCTTGAGGACGCCAGATCATCATCAGCACCATCAAGGCGCCGAACATCAACATGCGGTATTCACTGAATTCACGCATCATTTCCGGCAGCAGGATCATCACGATCGCCGCCAGGATCACGCCCAGTTGCGAGCCCATCCCGCCCAGCACCACGATGGCGAGGATGATCGCCGACTCGATGAAGGTGAAGGATTCCGGCGTCACCAGGCCCTGGCGAGCAGCGAAGAAGCTGCCGGCAAAACCGGCGAACGCAGCGCCGAGGGTAAAGGCCGACAGTTTGATCACGGTGGGGTTGAGACCCAGGGCACGGCAGGCGATTTCGTCTTCACGCAGCGCTTCCCACGCGCGGCCGATCGGCATGCGCAGCAGGCGGTTGATGACGAACAACGCGGCCAGGGCCAGCAACAGAGCAACCAGGTAGAGGAAGATCACCTTGTTGATCGAGCTGTATTCCAGGCCGAAGTACTCGTGGAAGGTCTGCAGACCTTCGGCGGCTTTACGTTCGAAGGTCAGGCCGAAGAACGTCGGTTTCTCGATGTTGCTGATGCCGTTCGGGCCACCGGTGATGTCGGTCAGGTTACGCAGGAACAAACGGATGATCTCGCCAAAACCCAGGGTCACGATCGCCAGGTAGTCGCCGCGCAAGCGCAGGACCGGGAAACCCAGCAGGAAACCGAAGGTGGCGGCCATCATCCCGGCGATCGGCAGGCAGATCCAGAAGCTCAGGCCGAAGTAATGGGACAGCAGCGCGTAGCTGTAGGCACCGACGGCGTAGAAACCGACGTAACCCAGGTCCAGCAGGCCGGCCAGGCCTACGACGATGTTCAGGCCCAGGCCCAGCATCACGTAGATCAGGATCAGCGTGGCGATGTCCACCGCGCCGCGCGAACCGAAGAACGGCCACACCAGGGCCACGACGATCAAGCCCAGCACGATCCAGCGCTGGGTGCTCGGCAGGGTCAGGAAGTTGCTGGCCTTGGCCGGCATCACCGGCAGGCCGGGCGAAGACTTCCACGCCGCGCTGATCTGCGTGCTGAACAACACGCGCACGAACATCAACAGCGAGCACACGGCGATGGTCGCCAGGATGGCCGGGCTGGTGCCGTGCACTTCCAGGTTGATGCCGACGATGGTCAGTTTAAGACCCAGTACCGGGTAGGCCACGGCCCAGACCAGCAGGGCGCTGAAGAGCGCCGATTTGAGATGCCTAGTCATACTTTCTCAACCTCCGGGCGGCCCAGGATGCCGGTCGGCCGGAATAACAGAACCAGAACCAACAAGCCGAATGCCACGACGTCCTTGTACTGGTCGCCGAAGATGTCGGCGCCAAAGGCTTCGGCCACGCCCAGCACCAGCCCGCCGAGCATGGCGCCGGGGATGCTGCCGATGCCGCCCAGTACCGCGGCGGTGAAGGCTTTCAGGCCCACGAGGAAGCCGGCGTTGGGGTTGATCACGCCGTATTGCATGCTCAACAGCACCGCGGCGATGGCGGCCAGGGCCGCACCGATGACAAAGGTCAGGGCGATGATGTTGTTGGTGTTGATGCCCAGCAGGTTGGCCATCTTGATGTCCTCGGCACAGGCGCGGCAGGCGCGGCCCAGGCGGGAACGGGAGATGAACAGCGTGAGGCCGAGCATGGCGACCAGGGTCACCACGAACACCACGATTTGCATGTAGGAAATCAGCACTTCATGTGCCCCGCCTGGCCCGATGGCGAAGTTGCCCGGGATCAGGTTGGGAATGGATTTGTCCTTGGAGTCTTGCGAAAGCAGTACCGTGTTCTGCAGGAAGATCGACATACCGATGGCGGAAATCAACGGAATCAGACGGTTGCTGCCGCGCAGGGGGCGGTAGGCGATCCGTTCGATGCTGTAGCCATAGGAACTGGTGACCACGATGCTCGCGATGAAAGCCGCGGTCATCAACAGCGGGACACTGTCGAGTCCCATCATGGCCAGCCCGGCGATGGCGATGAACGCCACGTAGGAGCCGATCATGTAGACCTCGCCGTGGGCGAAGTTGATCATTCCAATGATGCCGTAGACCATCGTATAGCCGATGGCGATCAGGGCATACGTGCTGCCAACGGTCAGGCCGTTAACCAGCTGCTGGAAGAAGTGATAGATGTCAGGCATTACAGCGCTCCTAAAAACCTGATACGCATTTCACTGGTGGAGTCATTTTCCCGCCCGGGTCCCATGGATCTGCATCCACTTCGGACTCGAGTTTTGCCAGCGAACCGCTGATGACGGTTTTGAGATTTTCAGGTGGGGAGACTGGCGGATCACGCCAGCGCGGCCCAATACATTTAAAACAAAGCCCACGGCACGCCGTGGGCTTTATTGGCAGTCAGTCAGGCCAGGCCTTACTGAGGCGAAGCTTCGGTTTTAGGTTTGCCGAAATGCCACTCGTAGACCACGAACTTGAAGTCCTTCAGGTCGCCGTTCTTGTCGAAGCTCAAGTCACCGGTAGGTGTCTTGAAGGTGCCGGCGTGGATGGCTTCAGCCACTTTGCCTGCGTCTTCGCTCTTGGCAGCCTTGATCGCGTCGGCGATCACGGTCACTGCGGAGTAGGACGGGAATACGAACGGACCGCTCGGGTCTTCTTTCTTGGCCTTGAACGCGTCAGCCAGGGCGACGTTGGCCGGATCCTGGTCGAAGGATTTCGGCAGGGTCACCAGCAGGCCTTCGGAAGATTCCTTGGCGATCTGCGAGATGGAATCGTTACCCACGCCTTCCGGACCCATGAACTTGGCCTTCAGGCCTTTTTCCTGGGATTGACGCAGGATCAGGCCCAGCTCCGGGTGGTAGCCGCCGTAGTAGACGAAGTCGACGTTGGCTTGCTTGAGCTTGGCGATCATCGAGGAGAAGTCTTTGTCGCCGGCGTTCACGCCTTCGAAGACGGCCACTTTCACGCCTTTGCCTTCGAGGGTTTTCTTCACGGCGCTGGCGATGCCTTCACCGTACTGCTGCTTGTCGTGCAGGACCGCAACGACTTTCGGCTTGACGTGGTCGGCGATGTAGTTGCCGGCCGCAGGGCCTTGGGCGCTGTCCAGGCCGATGGTACGGAAGATCATCTTGTAGCCGCGAGCGGTGATGTCCGGGCTGGTAGCCGCCGGAGTGATCATGATCACGCCTTCGTCTTCGTAGATGTCGGAAGCGGGCTGGGTGGAGCTGGAGCACAGGTGGCCGACCACGAACTTGATGCCGTCGTTGACGACTTTGTTCGCGACCGCGACCGCTTGTTTTGGATCACAGGCGTCATCGTATTCAACGGCGACCAGTTGCTTGCCGTCGACGCCGCCCTTGGCGTTGATCTGTTCGATGGCCATTTTCGCGCCACTGAACTGCATGTCGCCGTATTGGGCTACAGGGCCGGTTTTCGGGCCGGCGATGCCGATCTTGATGGTGTCGGCGGCAAACGAATGGCTGGCAACCCCGGCCAGAACCATAGCGGCAAACAGTTTGGAAATCTGCTTAGTAGCCTTAGTCATAGTGCTCCACTCATGCTGTTGTAGTTTTTATAGTCCTGGCGCCGTAGCAGCAGAACCGGGTCAGATATCTTGGATACCCTCGCGGAAAATGCCCCCGGCAACTGTACCGGTACAGTGTAGAGCGCCGATTGTTGGCAAGGGAAGCTGGCGCTTGGGGGCAAAACCTGGAGGTGTCGCTTAATTGAAAGAAAAAGACAGAATAGCGGCGGGGGTTGTCCGGTCGTTTCGGCAATCCTTGGCTTTCCTGCGCTTTTCAATCGGTGCTGCAATTGCTACCGGGTTTTTCTGCCAGACCACCGACGTTATCATTCGCGCCGATTTCTTTTCCGGACAGCTCCCATGAATCAAGAACCTAGCACCCTCTATGCCAAGCTGCTTGGTGAAACCGCATCCATCACCTGGAAAGAGCTGGAGCCGTTCTTTGCCAAGGGTGCCCTATTGTGGGTCGATCCGGCACTGGATCTGATCGCCGCCGCCGAGGCCGTGGCCCAGGACGAAGGTACCAAAGTCGCCGCCTGGCTGGCCGCCGACCAGCTCGCCAAGCTGTCTGAAACGCGGGCGCTGGATTTTTTGGAGCGCGATCCGCAGCTCTGGGCGGTGGTGGTTTCGCCCTGGATTATGATCCAGGAAAGGGCATCGAATTGATCGGCGCACCAAGTTGGTTCGCTCGTTGGCCTGATTGAAAGTGTGTAGGTGAGTAGCGTGATGTCAGCCTGCCGTGGCGAAACGCCACAGGGCAGGGTGACGTATACGTAACGGGAACAGTTCATTGAGCAGCCTTTGGGCTGCTCAATTGTTTCTGGATGTTGTCTCGGTGGTGTATCCAAGGCCGCCTTCGCGAGCAAGCCCGCTCCCACAGTGGACCGCGTTTCTTCAGAAAGAATGCGGTCCACTGTGGGAGCGGGCTTGCTCGCGAAAGGGGCAACGCGGTGCTGCGCCAGCCTCAATAAGACCTGCCCGTATGGTTATTAAGGGAAATAACCTTGGTCTTGCCAATCCGGTGACGATAGATCTCGCGCAGGTACTTGATGGATTTCTTCACGCAGTCGCGGGACAGGCGGATGTCGTTGATCGAGACGAACTTGTCTTTATCGTTGATCAGCTCACGGTACTTTTTCTCATACATCGGCTTGATCGCGTACCAGTTGGTGTCGAGGATCTTCGCCGGGTTCTCGAACTCATTGAGCAGTTCGTCGATGCGGGCTTCGTCGAAGTCTTCATTAATGATGAAGTCCAGGATCGAATTGTCCAGGGTCTCGTCGAAGCGGTACGGGGTGCGGGCGAAGCAGCGCTTGATGAACGCCACGATCAGGGTCAGGAAGTCATCCGACAGGCACGGGCTCTTGGCGATCAGGGTGGTCAGCGACAGGTTGGCCGAGGCGCCGATCACCAGCGCGTAGCGCTTGAGGGTGGTATTGGGGAACAGGCTGTTGAGGTGGGTCTTGAGCCGGTTCAGGTCCATGTAGGACAGCTTGTAATCCTTGGGCAACGAGACAATGGACACCACCGACGAGCAGTTCTTGAAGAAGTGCAGGTCGTGCAGCGCGGCGGCGTCATAGCCGGAGTTCTTGTACTGCTCCAACGAGGCACGGTAGCGCTTGGATTCGATGGGTAACAGGCTGATGCCTTCGATGGCCTGGGTGACTTTGTTGAAGTGCGGCAAGTCGATGGAGCGGAAGAACAGGTCGTCGATGTTCAGGCGCGGCGGCTCTTTTTCGAACACCTTGAACTTGTCGCCGCTCGGTGCCGGGGTTTCCGGGACGACGGACTCGGCGTAGGCAATCGCCACCGGGCCGGCCAGGCTCATGAACAGGTCGTTGGCATCCAGGCGAATGGTTTCGCCGATGTCGATGCCGGCGCGACGGAAGTAGTTCTGGTCGTAGTCGGTGGTGACGGCCTGGGCCGTCAGGATGTTGAAGATCTGCTGGGAGATGTACTGGTTGGCGTGCTTCTCCATGGCATTGACATCAATGTTCTGGATGTTGCCGTCATCGCTTTCTTCGGCGTAGCGCATGATGTCGTTGGAGATCAGCATCATCGCGTTCCACGGGCGAATGCGGCCCATGACGCTGGCTTCGCTGCTGTCTTCGTTGGCGAAGTTGTACGAGAAATCCCATTCTTCCGACAGGTACTTGCACAGCAAGCGTCCGGCGTTGATGTGCAGCGCCTCGGACATTTCGCTGCGATGGTCGGAAATGTTCGGCAGCACGCAGATGCCACTGGTGAAAATCGGCTCGAAGACGAAGGAATGACCGCTCTTGCTGTCGTGCTCGTCCATCGGCTTGGTGTCGAACGTCTTGTTCATATACGAGTACTGCTGGGCCAGGCCGAACTCCGAGGCCATGCCCGAACCGGTACCGCCGCCAGCGCTGAAGATCGAGAAATAGAGGCGCGACTGGTTGGCCTTGATGCCGCAGCTGTCGATCAGGTACGAGTGGATCATTTTCCAGTCGGGGCTGGAGAATCGCTGGGTGTCCTTGTTCAGGATGATCTTGGCCAGGTACTGGCCGAGGATCGGCGCGTTACCGGCACCACCGGCGTGGACTTCCGACAGGTCCATGATTTTCATTTTGCTGTAGTCGCGCAAAAAGCCGCTTTTCTCGCCCTTGCGCGAGAAACGGATGCGCCCGGCGATGTCCTTGTCCAGGTCGCCGAGCATGACCAGCGGTTCCACCAGGAATACCGGTTTGCTGGCCTTGCTGGTGCCCAGGCGCAGGTTGTTGCGGATCCACTGGGCGGGGCTGTAGCCCTTGTCGCTGTAGCCTTTGTCTTCGGCGTTGAATTCGTTGAGGTAGAACTTGCGGGCGTTGTACACCAGCTCGGCCACGTCCAGGGCGATGTTGGAGCCGCAGCGACCCAGGCCGATCAGGCACACCGACGGAAACTCTTGCTGGGCACGGTCGAATTCGTCGTCCACCAGGTGCGGTGGGCGCGGGAACACGGTGTCACGCAGGCCATCGAGGTTGTCGAGGATACGGTCGGTATTGGTTTCGGTGAAATACAGGTACTGCTGGGTCGACAGAGGGCGCGGAGGGGGCGACGGCTTCGAGACTTCAGGGCCGTTGGCGGCCGGGCTCAAGGTCAGATCGGATACCGCAGTGGCTGTTTTTTTTGAGGTCATTGTGCGCCATGTGCCTGAACTGGTGGCTCGACGAATGCGATCATCGAACCCTCGCGGATGGGAATTCGCGCCGGGATAAACGCGAAAAATCGGTCCAAGCGGTCAGGGCTGCAGCCTGAGCAGCGCTCGGGATAATCTTTTCCTGATCATGTTGAATCGGCCACCGAACCTCGATCTTTAACCAATAAAAGGCAAAATGATGGCAATTGTTGCAGGGTATTGACCGGCATCAAGAAATACGCCGCTTTCCATGGTCGGGTATCAGCCTTGCGAATAATTGGAGACAGGCCCCGTGCCGCTGTCTAGATTGCATAACCAGGCCACGGATCGTTGGCCCATAACAATAAAAGAGACGGACCCATGCAGAACTCGACCCAAGCGGCGAATGCCTGGCGCATTCTGTTCCTGTTGTTCCTGGCCAACCTGTTCAATTTCTTCGACCGCACCATCCCGGCGATCATCATCGAGCCGATCCGCATGGAATGGAGCCTCAGTGACTTCCAGATCGGCATCATCGGCACCGCGTTCACCATCGTTTATGCCATTGCCGGTTTGCCCCTGGGGCGCATGGCCGATAACGGTTCGCGCAGCAAATTGATGGGCTGGGGGCTTGCGGCTTGGAGCGGGCTGACGGCGGTGAACGGCCTGGTCGGCAGTTTCTGGGCGTTTTTGGTGGTGCGCATGGGCGTCGGCATCGGCGAGGCCAGCTACGCGCCGGCGGCCAACTCTTTGATTGGCGATCTGTTCCCGGCCCATCGGCGGGCGCGGGCCATGGGCATTTTCATGCTCGGGCTGCCGCTGGGGCTGCTGCTGGCGTTTTTCACCATCGGCGCGATGGTCAAGGCCTTCGACAGCTGGCGCGCGCCGTTCTTCATCGCGGCGGTGCCGGGGCTGGTGCTGGCGGTGTTCATGTTTTTCATCAAGGAGCCCAAGCGCGGCGCGGCGGAAACCGTGCAGGTGTCCCAGGAAAAGATCGACAAACCGGTCCGCCGGGTGCTGGCGATTCCGACCTTTCTTTGGTTGGTGCTGGCGGGGCTGTGCTTCAACTTCGCGACCTATGCCTGCAACTCATTCCTGGTGCCGATGCTGCAGCGTTATTTCCTGATGCCGCTGCACGAGGCGGCCGTGGCGACCGGGATCATGGTGGGCGTGACGGGCTTGTTCGGGCTCACCCTGGGCGGCTGGGTCGCCGACAAGATCCACCAGTGCGTGCCCAACGGCCGCCTGCTGTTTGCCGCGTTCAGCCTGGCGATTTCGACGGTCACCACGGCGTGGGCCCTGCATGCCGGGCGCATAGAAATCGGCGTGTTCGTGGCGGTGTTCAGCGTCGGTTGGCTGTTTGCCTATAACTTTTACACCTGCGTCTACACCGCGATCCAGGACGTGGTGGAGCCGCGCCTGCGCGCCACGGCGATGGCGTTGTACTTTGCCGGGCTGTATTTGCTCGGCGGCGGCCTGGGGCCGGTGGTGGTGGGCGGCTTGTCCGACTACTTCGCCCGCACGGCCATGGCGACCGCAGGCGCCCCGCAGATGACCGAAGCCTTCAAGGCCATCGGCCTGCATGACGCGATGTACCTGATCCCGGTGGCGTTGCTCCTGACCATGGTGTTCCTGTTCCTGGCGTCACGCTGCTTCGTGCGCGATGCCAAGCGGATGAAGGATGGGATGAGTGCAGTGGTGGTGCCCGAAGGTGTCGTGGCGACGGCCTAATGAGATTTTGTGGCGCCGATGCTTTTGTGGCGAGGGAGCTTGCTCCCGCTCGGTTGCGCAGCGACCGCACCATTTTTGGGGCCGCTTCGCGGCCCAGCGGGAGCAAGCTCCCTCGCCACAGAGGTGGTGTGTTGCAGGTTATCCAGCCTTGTCATCCCGCCCCCGCAACAGGCGATCAGGCATCGCTACCGCTGCGGCCAACCCCAGCAGCGACACCGCCGCGCTGATCAGCAGCAAATGCCGGAACGTCGCCTGCAACGCCTGGCGCAAGGCATGCTGCGCCTCGCCCGGGGCAGCGTTGAGGCCGTCGAGCAAGACGTTGCCGGAATGCCCTTCGCCGAGCGGCGACGAACCGGTGAGCTGGGCGAAGCTTGAATCCTGCAGCAAGGCCAGCAGCAACGCCGACATCAAGGCCACGCCCACCGCGCCGCCGAGGGAGCGGAACAGGTTGGTGGTGCTGGTGGCGACGCCGATGTCCTGTTGCTGCACGGCGTTTTGCGAACCCACCAGCGACGTGGGAAATTGCATGCCGGAGGCGATGCCGCTGAGCAGCATGAACAGGCTGCTGAGCCAGAACGCGTCAGGCGCGGTGAAGGCCATGCCGAGGATCGCGAATGGAAAGAGCAGGGCGCCGCTGAGGATCATCGGTTTGTAGCGCCCCGTGACCGAGGTTCGGCGGCCGGCGAAATACGCGCCAATGGGCAGCCCCATCGCCAGCGGCAACAAGTGCAACGCGGCGCTGTCAGCACCGGCGCCGGTCACGCTCTGGAAGCGCAACGGCACCAGCACCGTCAGGGAAATCGCCTGGAAACTGGTGAAGAACACCGTGCACCAGCACAGCACCGCGCTGCGGTTGACGAACAGGTGCATCGGCAGCAACGGTTCCCGGGCCCGGCGCTCGTGCCAGGCGAACATCCCCAGCGCTACCCCCGCGCAACCCAGCAACCCCAGCACTTCAGGGCTGTGCCAGGCATGGCCTTGGCCGACCTGGGTAATCCCCAGCAACAATGCTGTCAGGCCGATGATCAGCAACACGGTGCCCAGGTAATCGATGATCGGCGTGCGTTGCGGTACTGGCAGCCCGACCAGGGTGCGCCGGGCCACCCACCAGGCCACGAGGCCCAGTGGCAGGTTGATCCAGAACACCCAGCGCCACGACAGGTATTCGGTCATGTAGCCACCGAGCACCGGCCCGGCCACGCTGGCCACCGCGTACATGCTGCTGAAATACCCCTGGTAGCGACCCCTCTCCCGGGGCGGGATGATGTCACCGATGATCGCCTGGCTCACCGAAATCATCCCGCCGGCGCCGATGCCCTGGAAAATCCGCGCCAGTACCAGTTGTTCCATGTTTTGCGCCAGGCCACAGAACAGCGAGGCCAGGGTGAACAGGCCCATGCCGAACAACATCAGTGGTCGGCGGCCATAAAGGTCGCCAAGCTTGCCGTAGATCGGCACCGCCACGGTCATGGCGACCATGTAGCCGGAAATCACCCAGGCCAGCAGGCTGACGTCGGCGAATTGTGCGGAGATGGCCGGCATCGAGACGGCGACGATGGTCTGGTCCAGCGCACCGAGGAAAATCGCCAGCATCAGGGCAACCAGTACGCTGCGAATGGCCGGTTTTGGGGCTTGGAGCGTATTGAGCTGAGTCACGACAGAACCTGCGGGCGTCGCGCCAAAGAGGCGAATGGGATGAAGCCCGCAGTTTAAGTCGATAGGCGGCTATTCGATAGCCTCGTAAGGAAGCCCGACGTAATTTTCCGCAATGGTTTTTCGACCGGCCTCGGAGTCGAGGAAATACTCCAGTTCGGCTTCGCTGATGCGCTGGTTGAAGGCGTCGTCGTCGAAGCGGTGCAGCATCGACGTCATCCACCAGGAGAACCGCTCGGCTTTCCACACGCGTCGCAGGCAGATGGCCGAATATTGTTCCAGCAAGTCCACACGGCCGTCGCGATAGACCTTGAGCAAGATGTTGAACAGCGTGCTGACATCGCTGGCCGCCAGGTTCAAGCCCTTGGCCCCCGTCGGTGGGACGATGTGGGCCGCGTCGCCCACCAGGAACATCCGCCCATGCTGCATCGGTTCGACCACGAAGCTGCGCAGGGGCGCGATGCTTTTTTCGATGGAGGGGCCGGTCACCAGGGCGTCGGCCAGGTCGGCGGGCAGGCGGTTTTTCAGTTCACTCCAGAAGCGCTCGTCAGGCCAGTCGGCGACGTGTTCCTCGGCGGGGACTTGCAGGTAATAACGGGTGCGGGTCTTGGAGCGCATGCTGCACAGGGCAAACCCGCGGTCGTGCCGCGCGTAGACCAGCTCCTCGTGCACCGGCGGGGTGTCGGCCAGTACGCCGAGCCAGCCAAACGGGTAGACGCGCTCGAAGACCTTGAGCTTTTCCGCTGGAATGGACTGGCGGGCCACGCCGTGGAAACCGTCGCAACCGGCAATGTAGTCGCAGTCCAGGCGCCAGGTTTGCCCTTCGTGTTCGAAGGTCACGAAGGGATGCTCGGTTTGCATGTCGTGGGGCTGGGCGTCGCTGGCCAGGTACAGGGTGCGGGCGCCGGCGGCTTCGCGGGCGGCCATCAAGTCACGGGTGACTTCGGTCTGGCCGTAGACCATGACGTTTTTACCGCCGGTCAGGCCCTTGAGGTCGATGTGCACCCGCCGATCGTTGAGCACCAGTTCAAAGCCGTCATGGGGCAGGCCTTCGGCGTCCATGCGCTGGCCAACGCCGGCCTGGCGCAGCAGCTCGACCATGCCTTGCTCCAGCACACCGGCGCGGATGCGGCCCAAGACATAGTCCGGGGCCTGGCGTTCGAGGATGACAGTGTCGATCCCGGCGTTGTGCAACAACTGGCCGAGCAGCAGGCCAGAGGGGCCGGCGCCGATGATAGCGACTTGGGTCTTGAGGGTTTTCATTGTTCTTATGACTCGCACGAAGCACGCGACCAGGGTCGGTGTTGATTGTTATGGACCGAGTGCCTGCATTTTTCGCTTGCGGACCTGTCAGTTGAAGGGGAAAACTGAGCCGATACCTGTTCTTTTCGCCAATTGGTGCGATTATCGCCCGCAACCCCAGGCCCGGATCCACGTTATGAAAAAACCTGACCTGCCTTCGATCCCGGTGTTCAAGCTCTACGGTGAGAGCCAGGAATGGCCGACGCCGGATCTGCTGCACTGCGAGACCATCTCCAAGCGCAGCCGCGAGCACCAATGGGAAATCAAACCCCATCGGCACGCCGACCTGTGCCAGTTGCTGTTTGTCTTCAAGGGCCAGGCGGAACTGGAAATCGAAGGCCGGCGCACGCAACTCACCGAGCCGGCCGTGCAGATCCTGCCGCCGCTGTCGGTCCATGGCTTTCGTTTTTCCGAGGATGTGGAAGGTTACGTGGTGACGTTGGCGGCGCCGCTGGTCACGCACCTGCAAGCGCAGCTGGGGCATTCGGTCAACGTGCTGGCCCAGGCCGAAAGCTACCCGGCCCTCGAGAATGCCGAGTACCTCAACAGCCTGTTCAGTGCCTTGCAGAATGAGTACATGGGCCATCAACCGGCCCGGGAAATGCTCATGCATGCCCTGGTCAGCGTGATCATGGTCTGGGTCAGTCGCCAGGTGATGCAGCGCCACACCCAGGCCCAGCGCCCGCAACGGGCCCGGGAGTACCTCAACGGTTTCATTCAGTTGGTGGAAGAAACCTATCGCGAGCACGTCAAGGTCGAAGACCTGGCCCATCGCCTGGGCATTTCCGTGTCGCACCTCAACGGCACCTGTCGTGAACTGGCGGGTCAACCGGCGTTGCAGATCATGCATGAGCGCCAGTTGCTGGAAGCCAAGCGCCTGCTGACCTACACCGGCATGACCATCTACGAGATTTCCGAACTGCTCGGGTTTTCCGACCCGACCAACTTCACCCGGCTGTTCCGCCGGCGCGTCGGCATCTCGCCCAAGGCGTTCCGGGACCGGCTCAAGACCGATCAACAGGAAGACTGACCACGCCTCAGCGCAGGGCGTTCAGGGTTGCGCTGTGGGGGATGCAGCGTTCGAAGTTGCAGCTGGCGTATTCACGGGGCAGTTGCCTGGCCTGCTCGACCCGGTAGGCCGCCGTGCCATACAGCGCAAGCGTAGCGGCGCAAGTGACGAAAATGGCGAGGCGTCTTCTTGTTTTGATGTTCATGGCGGTGACCTCTGAACGAATACCCGGGGGTACTGTATTCAGCATAGGTCAGCTATAGCGAGTTGCCAGCCAGGCAGGTCTTGTGTGTAACCCGATATTCAGAACACTGATATTCCCCTGTTGGGCCCAGGCTTCAGGCTGAAGCCCTGCTTCATTGTGGCGAGGGAGCTTGCTCCCGCTCGGTTGCGCAGCGACCGCAAGAGCTTGGGGCCGCTGCGCGGCCCAGCGGGAGCAAGCTCCCTCGCCACAGGTTCATTTCATGTCAGGAATGGCAGCGTTTCCCAGCCAGTTATTCCAGGTGCTCCGGCTTCATCGGGTCGCCCGGCTTGACGTCCAGTTGGTGGCGCACGTCTTCGAACATTTCGTCGTAGTACTTGTGCATCGAACCGATGCTGGCAGCCTTGGGCAGGCCGTATTTCTGGGCGATGCGCGTGGCATGGCGGGCGAAGTCGAAGGCCTGGTCCTTGGCCAGGAAAAAGGTTTCGTCCAGGGTTTTTTCTTCCACCGTGCCGTGCAGTTGGAACGACATGCCCGTCTCGCCCTTGTCATTCCGATCGAGCTTGTAGTCGATGCACAGGTTGTAGCTGAAATCATCCTTGTTCAGCGCATGGCGTTCCATGTGCAGGTGACCGGGTTTGAACGTGGCCATAAACGACTCTCCTTCGAAGGCATGGAGAACGGCAGACACCGTGCCTGCCGCATAAGTTTTCCCGTTAGCGATAAACAATGCCCGGCGTCGCCGTGCTGATGCGCGTGCCGGCGGTGCCCTGGACGATAGCATCGATGTCCGACAGCGACCCGATCACCGCGACCTTGCCGGTGTTGCGCGCGAATTCACAGGCGGCCTGCACTTTCGGCCCCATGGAACCGGCGGCGAAGCCGAGCCGTTCCAGTTCGTCGGGATGGGCCTGGGCGATGGCTTTCTGGGTCGGCTTGCCAAAGTCGATGAACGCGGCGTTGACGTCGGTGGCGATCACCAGCAGATCGCTTTCCAGCTGTTCAGCCAGCAGCGCCGAGCACAAGTCCTTGTCGATCACCGCTTCCACGCCTTGCAGCTTGCCGTCGGCGTCGTACATCGTCGGGATGCCGCCACCGCCGGCGCAGATCACGATACTGCCTTTTTCCAGCAGCCATTTGATCGGGCGGATTTCAAAGATGCGCTTGGGCCTGGGGCTGGCGACCACGCGACGGAACTTGTCGCCGTCCGGGGCGATGGCCCAGCCTTTTTCAGCGGCCAGTTCCTGTGCTTCTTCCCGGCTGTAGACCGGGCCGATGGGCTTGGTGGGGGTTTGGAAGGCCGGGTCGTTGGCGTCCACTTCAACCTGGGTCAGGAGCGTGGCGAAGGGGACTTCGAAGTCCAGCAGATTGCCCAGTTCCTGTTCGATGATGTAGCCGATCATGCCCTCGGTTTCGGCGCCGAGCACGTCCAGCGGATACGGCGTGACCGAGGTGTAGGCCGCCGCCTGCAGCGACAGCAGGCCGACTTGCGGACCGTTGCCGTGGGCGATGACCAGTTGGTTGCCGGGGTGGATCTTGGCGATCTGTTCGGTCGCGGTGCGGATGTTGCTGCGTTGATTGGCTGCGGTCATGGGTTCACCCCGACGCAGGAGGGCGTTACCGCCCAGGGCAACGACGATGCGCATGGTGCTGTCCTTTAAAAAATGGATCGAACGACGCAGTCCAACTGTGGGAGCGGGCTTGCTCGCGAAAGCGGTGTTACAGGCAATATTTATCTGGACTGATACACCGCTTTCGCGAGCAAGCCCGCTCCCACATTGGATCGCATTCCTACATGGGGGCGGGCTAGGGTTTAAATATCCGCCAACGCCGCCACCAGGATCGCCTTGATGGTGTGCATGCGATTTTCCGCCTGCTCGAAGGCGATGTTGGCCGGGGATTCGAACACCTCCTCGGTCACTTCCACGCCGTTGGCCAGGTTCGGGTAGCGTGCGGCGATGTCCTTGCCGACCTTGGTTTCACTGTTATGGAACGCCGGCAGGCAGTGCATGAATTTCACCCGTGGGTTGCCCGAGGCCTTCATCATCTGCGCGTTGACCTGGTAGGGCAGCAATTGCTCGATGCGCTCATCCCAGGCCTCCACCGGCTCGCCCATGGACACCCAGATGTCGGTGTGGATGAAGTCCACGCCCTTGACGGCTTCCCTCGGGTCTTCGGTGATGGTCAGGCGGGCGCCACTTTCGGCGGCGAAGGCCTGGCACTGGTCGATGAAATCCTGGTGCGGCCACAAGGCTTTTGGCGCACCGATGCGCACGTCCATGCCCAGCTTCGCGCCGATCATCAGCAACGAATTGCCCATGTTATAGCGGGCATCGCCCAGGTAGGCGTAGCTGATGTCATGCAGCGGCTTGTCGCTGTGTTCGCGCATGGTCAGGGTGTCGGCGATCATTTGGGTCGGGTGGAATTCGGCGGTCAGGCCGTTGAACACCGGCACCCCGGCGAACGTGGCCAGCTCCTCGACGATCTCCTGCTCGAAGCCACGGTATTCGATGGCGTCGAACATCCGCCCCAGGACCCGGGCGGTGTCTTTCATGCTTTCCTTGTGGCCGATCTGCGACGACACCGGGTCGATGTAGGTGACGTGGGCGCCCTGGTCGTGGGCGGCGACTTCGAAGGCGCAGCGGGTGCGGGTCGAGGTTTTCTCGAAGATCAGCGCGATGTTCTTGCCCTTGAGGTGCGGCTGTTCGGTGCCGGTGTACTTGGCACGCTTGAGGTCGCGGGACAGGTCCAGCAGAAAGTGCAGCTCGCGGTTGGTGTGGTGCATCAGGCTCAGCAGGCTGCGGTTGCGCATGTTGAACGCCATGGTGTGGATCTCCTCTGGTGTAGGTTATCCCCGAGACCGATTTTGGATAAGGAACGGCCCCGGCTCGAAGTCAGTAATCGATCGGGTCGCGGATGATCGGGCAGGTCATGCAATGGCCACCGCCCCGGCCCCGGCCCAGTTCGCTGGCGCTGATGGTGATGACTTCCACGCCGGCCTTGCGCAGCAGGGTATTGGTGTAGGTATTGCGGTCGTAGCCGATCACCACGCCCGGTTCCACCGCCACGACGTTGTTGCCGTCGTCCCATTGCTCGCGTTCGGCGGCGAAGCTGTTGCCGCCGGTTTCCACGACTCGCAACGCGGGTAGCTTGAGGGCGGCGGCCACGGTGTCGAGGAAGCTGCCGTCCTCGCGGCGCACGTCGATGCCGCCGGGCTTGCTCTCGTCAGGGCGCAGGGAGAAGGCGACGATCTGGCTCACCACTTCGGGGAATACCGTGACCAGGTCGCGGTCGCAGAAACTGAACACGGTGTCCAGGTGCATGGCGGCCCGGGATTTCGGCAAGCCGGCGACAATCACCCGTTCCACCGCCTTGTGCTTGAACAGGTTCAGCGCCAACTGGCCGATGGCCTGGCGGGACGAGCGTTCGCCCATGCCGATCAACACCACGCCGTTGCCGATGGGCATGACGTCGCCGCCTTCAAGGGTGGCGTTGCCGTGGTCCTGGTCCGGGTCGCCGTACCAGACCTGAAAGTCCGCGTGGGTGAACTCCGGATGGAATTTATAGATGGCGCTGGCCAGCAGGGTTTCCTGTCGGCGCGCCGGCCAGTACATCGGGTTCAAGGTCACGCCGCCGTAGATCCAGCATGTAGTGTCGCGGGTGAACTGGGTATTGGGCAGCGGCGGCAGGATAAAGCTGGAGTGCCCGAGAAAGTCGCGGAACATCTGGATAGTCTTGCCACCGAAGCTGTCCGGCAGGTCATCGGCCGAGACGCCGCCGATGAGGAATTCGGCGATGTGGCGCGGTTCCAGGCTGCGCAACCACGAACCGACTTCATTCACCAGGCCCAGGCCCACCGAGTTGGCGGTGATCTTGCGCTGGAGGATCCAGTCCAGGGCTTCGGGGATGGCGACGATGTCGGTCAGCAGGTTGTGCATTTCCAGCACGTCGATGTCACGCTCGCGCAGCTTGGTGACGAAATCGAAATGGTCGCGCTTGGCCTGGTTGACCCAGATCACATCGTCGAACAGCAGCTCGTCGCAGTTGTTCGGGGTCAGCCGCTGGTGGGCCAGGCCTGGGGAACAGACCATGACTTTACGCAGTTTGCCGGCTTCGGAATGAACGCCGTACTTCACTTTTTCCGTGGTCATTACACATCCTCCCGTTAAAACAATCAGCCAACTACAAGGTCAGGAAGCCGTCGTAGAGCCCGTAGGCGGCCACGAGGGCGCCTGCGACCACCGCGGCGAAAATCAGCTTCTCGACAGAGGTGAAAATCGGTTTGCCCAACTCGCGCTTGGCCTTGGCAAACAGGATCGCGCCAGGGGCGTAGAGCAGGGCGGAGAGCAGCAGGTACTTGATGCCGCCGGCATACAGCAGCCACACCGCATAGATCAGGGCGATGGCCCCGATGACCAGGTCCTTGCGCCGCTCGGCCGCGAAGCCTTCATAGGTCTCGCCGCGCACCGCCAGCAGCAGCGCATAGGCCGCCGACCAGAGGTACGGCACGAGGATCATCGAGGTGGCGAGGTAGATCAGTGACAGGTAGGTGCTGGCCGAGAACAGGGTGATGACCAAAAACAGCTGGACCATCGCATTGGTCAGCCACAGGGCGTTGGCCGGTACGTGGTTGGCGTTCTCCCGGCGCAGGAACTCGGGCATGGTGTGGTCTTTGGCGGCGGCAAACATGATCTCGGCGCACAGCAATACCCAGGACAGCAGGGCGCCGAGCAGCGAGATGATCAGGCCGACGCTGATCAGCACCGCACCCCAATGCCCAACGACATGTTCCAGCACGGCGGCCATGGACGGGTTCTGCAACTTCGCCAGTTCAGGCTGGGTCATGATGCCCAGGGACAGCACGTTCACCAGCACCAGGAACAGCAGCACGGTGATGAAACCGATGACGGTGGCCTTGCCGACGTCGCTGCGTTTCTCGGCCCGGGCGGAAAAAATGCTCGCGCCCTCGATGCCGATGAACACCCACACGGTGACCAGCATCATCTTGCGCACCTGGTTCATCACGCTGCCCAGGTCCGGGTTCATCGTGCCCCAGATGTCCCGGGTGAAGATCTCGAGCTTGAAAGCGAACAGGGCGATCAGCACGAACAGCACCAGCGGCACGATCTTGGCGACGGTGGTGACCAGGTTGATGAACGCGGCTTCCTTGATCCCGCGCAGCACCAGGAAATGCACCGCCCACAGCAGCACGGAGGCGCCGATCACCGCCGCGACGGTATTGCCTTCACCAAAGATCGGAAAGAAGTAGCCCAAGGTGCTGAACAGCAGCACGAAGTAACCGACGTTACCCAGCCACGCGCTGATCCAGTAGCCCCAGGCCGACGAAAAACCCATGTAGTCGCCGAACCCGGCCTTGGCATAGGCATACACGCCGCCGTCCAGATCAGGCTTGCGGTTGGCCAGGGTCTGGAACACGAAGGCCAGGGTCAACATGCCGACGGCGGTGATGGCCCAGCCGATCAGCACCGCGCCGACATCGGCACTGGCCGCCATGTTTTGTGGCAGGGAAAAGATTCCCCCGCCGATCATTGAGCCGACGACCAATGCGACCAACGCACCCAATCGAAGTTTTCCGGGGGTATCAGACATATGCGAGACTCCAATGCAGGAGAAGAGAGTCAACAGACTAAGTCGATTTGAAAGTTAATTAGCTGATCTGGATCAGTGCATGACAACATTCCATTGTAATGAAGAACTTAAAGCGTCCGTTGGCGTGTTTAGATGCACAAAAAGCCTATTCCAGAGGCTTTTTGCAGGGGCGCTGGGTGATTGCGTTTCCGTAGGATATTCACGCTAGTTGATTTCCACTGAGCCGCAACTATTTTGTAGGTGGCTGTCCTGGTATTTTTATTTAGCGCCATTGAATAGTGGCTGATAAATAAGACAACGGACTTTGCAATGCGCGCGTTATTCAAAAACGCTATCGGCTTTTATTTAATTATTAAATAGCGAGGGGAAATGTCGCCACCGACTGAAAAGTTGCCACTGGGCGCGTTGGTCGCACTGGTGGTGGGGTCGATGATCGGTGGTGGGATCTTTTCCCTGCCGCAAAACGTCGCGGCTAGGGCCGATGTCGGTGCGGTACTGATCGGCTGGGCCATCACCGCTGTCGGCATGCTCACCCTGGCTTTCGTGTTCCAGACCCTGGCCAATCGCAAACCGGCATTGGACTCGGGCGTGTATGCCTACGCCAAGGCCGGGTTCGGTGACTACATGGGCTTCTCGTCCGCCTGGGGTTACTGGATCAGCGCCTGGATGGGCAATGTCGGTTACTTCGTGCTGCTGTTCAGCACCTTGGGGTATTTCTTCCCGGCGTTTGGCCAGGGCAACACGCCGGTGGCCATCGGCTGTGCATCGTTGCTGTTGTGGGCCGTGCATTTCCTGGTGTTGCGGGGCATCAAGGAGGCGGCGTTCATCAACCTGGTGACCACCGTGGCCAAGGTCGTGCCGCTGTTGATGTTCATCGTCCTGGCCGCCGTGGCCTTCAAGGCCGAGGTGTTCACCCGCGATATCTGGGGCGCGATGAGCCCGGACCTGGGCAGCGTGATGGACCAGGTGCGGCACATGATGCTGGTCACGGTGTTCGTGTTCATCGGTATCGAAGGTGCCAGCGTGTACTCGGCGCGGGCACAGAAACGCGCGGACGTTGGGCGGGCGACGGTGATCGGTTTCCTCGGTGTCCTGGCGTTGCTGGTGCTGGTGAATGTGTTGTCCCTGGGAGTCATGAGCCAGCCGGAATTGGCGCAGTTGCAGAACCCGTCACTGGCCGGCGTGCTGGAGCACATTGTCGGGCCTTGGGGCGCATTGCTGATCAGCCTGGGCTTGGCGGTGTCATTACTGGGGGCGCTGCTGTCCTGGGCGCTGCTGTGCGCCGAGATCCTCTACGCCACCGCCCGGGACAAGACCATGCCGGCATTCCTCACCAAGGAAAATGCCAACCATGCTCCGGTCAATGCGCTGTGGTTGACCAATGGCATGATCCAACTGTTTTTGCTGATCACGTTGTTTTCCGCCGGCACCTACACCAGCCTGATTTATCTGGCCTCATCGATGATCCTGATGCCGTACCTGTGGTCGGCCGCTTATGCGGTGCTGCTGTGCGTCCGTGGGGAAACCTACGAACGAGCCTCGGCCCAGCGCATGAAAGACCTGTGCATAGGTGGCGTGGCCCTGTGCTACGCGGTGTGGCTGCTGTACGCCGGCGGGTTGAAATACCTGCTGCTGTCGGCGTTGTTGTATGCACCCGGAGTGATCCTGTTTGCCCAGGCCAAGTGGGAACAGGGACAGCCCTTGTTCACCGCTGTGGAAAAAGGTGTTTTTGCCTGTGTGCTATTTGGCGCGGGTGTAGCGGCGTATGGGTTATACAGTGGGTTTTTGGCGTTGTGAGGTTCACCGTAATGCCGAGGCGAACCCTTGTGGCGAGGGAGCTTGCTCCCGCTGGGCTGCGCAGCAGCCCCCAAAAAAATAGGGCCGCTACGCGCCCCAGCGGGAGCAAGCTCCCTCGCCACAGGGGGCCGTTGAAACTGCTAGTGCATGTCACCACCGGGCCCGATGCGCCCCCAGTTCAGCTGCCGGCAAGGTCCATTGCAGCGGCGTCCCGGTGATTTTCAAGGGCACCTGCAGCCGGTGGGCTGGCCCCCATGGCGTCTGTTCGATCACCAGGCCCTGATCATCCTCGGCCTCGGCTCGCAATGGGCTCGAGTCCCCTGCGCCACGCTCGATCAACAGCTTCGCCGTGCGTGCCAGTGACAGACGTGCCGAGCCGCCATGGCCCGTGTGCAGGCGCCGGGCCAACAGCACCAAGGCGCTGGCCGCCAGCAGATAGCCGGTGCCGTGGTCCAGTGCTTGCACGGGCAGCGGTGTCGGTTTGTCGGTGTGTTTCCACGCCATGCCGGCTTCGGCAATGCCACTGCTCATCTGCACCAGGCTGTCGAAGCCGCGCCGGTTCTGCCAGGGGCCGCTCCAGCCGTAGGCGTTGAGGCTGACGTCGATCAGGCCCGGAGCCAGTTTACTGCGCTGTTCGGCGCCGTAGCCCAGGCGTTCCAGAGCGTCGGCACGGTAGCCGTGCAGGAGGAGGTCGGTGTCCTTGAGCAATGCCTCGAACGCCGCGCGATCATCGGCTCGATGCAGGTCGAGGCGGGCGCAGCGTTTGCCCAGGGTGACTTCCGGGACCACGCCGGGTTCGTTCCAGGTTGGCGGGTCGATGCGCAGCACGTCGGCCCCGAGGCCGGCGAGGAAGCGGCTGGCGACGGGGCCGGCCAGTACGCGGGTCAGGTCCAGGACCCTGAGGCCCGCCAGTGGCTGGGTCACGGAGCCAGGCCAGGGTTTCTGCTGTCCTCCAGTCGTTTCACTCAGATGCACCAGCGGTTCGGCATTCACTGCCATGCCTTGAGGGTGAGTTTGCCAGGCCTGCCACGAACGCATCTGGGCAGCGCAACCGCCGGCGTCGACCACGGCTTGCTCCAGCTCGGCCTTGTTCCAGCGGGTGACCCTGGCCGCCATGTCGGCGCGGTCGGTGCAGGTGCCGAGGACTTTTTCCGCCGCCAGGCGATGATGCGGCGCGTTGGTGTGCAGGCGAATCCAGCCGTCGGCGCAGGCATAGTCGCCGGCCACCGGATCCCACATCGGCGGCACGCGCCAGCCGATGGGGCGTAGGGAGGTGGCGAACCAGAACGATGCCAGGCGTCGGTCGACTTCGACGGGGGGCAGGCGGCCGGTCTGCTGGTGGATGAGCTCGGCGGTGGCTTGGCCGGCTGCGGCGATGCTGGCGCTGGCCAGCTCCGTGACGGCGAACGCCGAGGGCAGGGCGCCTTCGCCGCTGAAGGTGATTGGGGTCGTGGGCAAGCCGAGCGCGGCTTGCATGGATGTGAGTAGATCTGCCATCGAAAGCCCCTCCTGAACCAGAGGGCGAGCATAGATCAAAAATCCGTTGGGGGCCGCTTTGCGGCCCAGCGGGAGCAAGCTCCCTCGCCACGAATACCTCGCGCTTGTTCCGGTCGCGACCAGATCCACAGGTTGCCAAGGCCCATGCCGGCGAGCGCCAGGTAGACCGGCCAGCCGTGGTCGAGCATCACCAACATCAGCCCGGCACACAGCAGCATGCTGGCGCTGGCACCGACCTTGGCCCGGCGCGGGATGACCTTGCCGTTGCGCCAGTTGTGCAGCATCGGCCCGAACAGCCGATGGTTCTCCAGCCAGGCGCTCAGGCGCGGCGAACTGCGGGTCGCGGCCCAGGCGGCCAAGAGGATGAACTCGGTGGTCGGCAGGCCAGGCACGACGATGGCGACCAGGCCGATGGCCAGGCTGGTGTAGGCGAGCAGGGCGAAGAGCAGTTGGGTGAGTTTCGACGGATGGTTCATCAGCGTTTTTCAGTCATACACATTTCCTGTGGGAGCGGGCTTGCTCGCGAAGGCGGTATATCAGCCAACATAACCGTTAACTGACCCACCGCCTTCGCGAGCAAGCCCGCTCCCACACTGGTTTCTGGGTGGACTGCAAGATATGCATCCACCCTAGATTCCTTGTGCGAATCAGGCCAACTCGGTCTCGTAAGCCTGTTCCAGCAGCACCGTGAAGCGGTTAAAGGCATCCAGCGCGCCTTTGTCCGCCTCGGCTTCCTGTTGTTCGGTGAAGGTCAGGCCATCGAGGGTGCGGGTGAAGGTTTTCCAGCCTTCGGCACGCCCGCCGTCAGGTTCGGCCAGATGCCGGGCGCCGAAGGTTTCGCTCAGCCCCAGGCCTACGGCACGCTTGATCAGGAAGGCGGCGCCGAGCTTCGAGCCTTCGGAGACGAACAGCCAGCCCAGGGCTTCGGCCTGGGTCGGGTTTTTCACCGCACCGGCCACCGGCCCAGGGACTTCGGTGTCCAGGTCGGCGAGATCCGCCTTGGCTGCGTCGGCACGGCAGCGGGCTGGCAGGTCGGGGATCAAGGCGGCCAGTTCGGCGTCGTTGTACAGCGCCACCAGTTCCGACTGGAACAGGTACTGGGCGACGACGAAACGGGCGAAGCTGGCCGGGGTGTCGAACGGCGCATGGGCCTTGACCAGCGCATCGAGCTTGCCGTGGGGCTCGTGGGTGATCTGGTTCAGGCGTTGGGAGCGTGAAGCGGGGCGTTGTGTGGTCATGAAAAAATTCCTTCGAGTTGGAACATTGTGGCGAGGGAGCTTGCTCCCGCTCGGTTGCGCAGCGACCGCAAGTTCTTGGGACTGCTGCGCAGTCCAGCGGGAGCAAGCTCCCTCGCCACAGGGCATTTGGCTTGTCGACAAAAATCTTGGTCAGATATCCCAGATCAGGTTCACCGCGAAGTTACGCCCGGGCGCCGTCAGGCGATCGAGGTTGGCGGGGCTCAGCACGGCCGCTTCGCCGACGCTGTCGTAGCCGCGCACGTCATCCCACAGCCAGTATTTCTTGTCGGTGAGGTTGTAGAGGCCGCCGCTGACGGTCACGTCGCCGGTCACCTTGTAGTAACCCGTCAGGTCGAGGATGCCGAAGCCTGGGGTCTTGAATTGGCTGCTCACGCCATCGGGGGAGTTGAAGTTGCTGTCGTCGACGCGGTCCTTTTTCTTGACCAGGGTCCAGCTGAGCAAGCTGCCGAACTGCTCCTGGTCGTAGCCCAGGCCGAACACGCCGGTGAGCGGGTTGATGCTGTTGAGCGGTTCGCCCGTGTCGTTGTTGCGACCGTAGAGGTAGGCCACCGAACCCTGGGTGTAAAGGCCTTTTGGCGCGCCCAGCACGTCCAGGTCCAGGCGCCCCTTGGCTTCGACGCCCTTGATGGTGGCGTGCTTGATGTTGTTGCTCTGGAAGGTCAACTGGTCGGCACCGGGGATGATGGCGTCCTCGTTGATGAAGTCGCGGTACTTGTTGTAGAACACCGCCACGTCGAACGAACCGGAATCGAAACGGCCACGCAGGCCGGTCTCGTAGCCCTGGCTTTTTTCCGGCTCCAGGTCGGGGTTGGGCTCCACGCTATAGCCAGGGTTGGTGTTCTCGAAGCGGCCATACAGGGCCTTGGCGGTGGGGGTGCGGAAACCCTCGGCGTACTGGCCGTACCAGGTGTACTCATCGCTCAGGGCGTACGTCACGCCGAACTTGGGCGAGACGCGATGCCAGGTCTTGTCCTTGCCGCTGACTGTACCGCCGCCGGTAGGGTCCACGGTACTGAGGAATTCCTCGGTCAGGTGCGGTTTGAGCCGGGTGTAGTCGTAGCGCAGGCCGGGGGTGAAGGTCCATTTGTCCCAACTGATCTGGTCCTGGGCGAACAGGCTGTAGGTGTTGATGGTCGGGTCGGGGAAGTCACTGGCTTTTGCCAGCACGTCCCGGGTGCTGATGGCGCCCACCGCCGGGCAACCGACGCCGACCGCCAGGCACACGCCATTGCCACTGCGCGAGCCGGTGACTTTCTGTTGCTTGAGGGTGGTGCCGTAGGTCAAGGCGTGGTCGGTGTCGGCGACGCTGAAGGCCTTGTCCAGTTGCGCATCGAAGACCCACTGCTTCTCTTCGTAGAGGGTCTCCCGGGTGCGCAGGACCTGGCGGGTGATGGGGAAATAGAACTCGGCGGTGCTCTGGTCGGTCTTGGCGACCTGGTGATTCAGGCTCCACTTGACGTGATCGGCCAGCAGGCTGTCGAGGGCGAAGCTGTGTTCCAGGCCGAAACGCTCGCGGGTGATGGTGTCGTTGCCGGTGCGCCACTGGTACATGCCGCCGGGCAGCATGGAGGTGGGGATCGTGGGGCGGCCGTTGGAGTAGGGGCCGCCATAGGCGCTTTTCAGGTCGCTGTCGCGGTCGTCCTTGTATTTCTCGTAGACCAGGCCAAGGCGTGCATCATCGTTATAGTTCCAGCCGAGCTTGGCCAGCACGTTGTAGGTGCGCACGTCTTCAGGGTTGGCGGCGGTGCGATCCAGGCCGGTGCCGTTGTGGCTGCCGTAGGATTCGGTTTCGTGGCCGTCACGCTGGCTATAGTGCAGCAAGCCATCGACTGGGCCGCTACGGCCGGCGACGGTGGCGGACTTGAGCCAGCTCTCGTCGGCGGAGCTGTAGCCGGTCTTCAGGCGCGCGCCGACGTCCTCGCCCGGCTTGATGATGTCGTCCGGATCGAGGGTGAAGTAGCTGACGGCACCGCCAATGGCATTGCTGCCGTACAGCACCGAGGCCGGGCCGCGGAGGATTTCCACGCGCTTGATGATTTCCGGGTCGACGTAGTTGCGTTGGGTCTTGGCGTAGGGGCCGTTGAAGAACCCGCCGGGTATTTCCACGCCGTCGACCTGGGTCAGGATCCGATTGCCGTCGATGCCGCGGATGTTGTAGCCGCTGATGCCGCCGCGCTGGCCCGCACCACCCACCGATACGCCCGGTTCATGGCGCACCAGGTCCTTGAGGGTATTGACGTTGTTGCGGTCCAGTGCCTGGCGGTCGTGGACGGTGACCGTGCTCGGTACGCTGGTGATGTCCTGTTCCTGGCGGGTGGCGCTGATGGTCACCTGTTGCAGTTCCAGCGCGCTGCCGCGGCTGCGTTTTTCCAGGACGATGCTGTTGTCGCCCAGCTTGCGATAGCTCAGTTGGGTCCCCGCCAGCAGGCGTTCCAGGGCTTTTTCCGGCGGTAGCGAGCCGTTCACCCCTGGCGACGCGACGCCTTCGGCCAGTTCCGCCGGCAGGCCGACCTGCCAGCCGGTGACCGCGGTGAATGCATTCAGGGCCGAGACCAGGGGTTGCCGGGCGATGGCAAAGGTGTAGTCGCCCATGTTGCGTGCAGGGGGCTGCACGGTGGTGGCGGCCAGGGCGAGCGGCGCGGTGCCGGCCATCAGGATGGCGGCGGTGAGCAGTGACAGCGTGCAAGAAGGGGCAAGAAACCGGCAAGTAAGGCGAGAGGACATCGATAGCGCTCCGTGTCGCATCTGTTATAGGTGCAGATTCGCATGGATAGATGCGAATCAATTGCATTGGCTATAACGAGACGAACCAGCGAAGCCTATCGAGTAAAAATAATTCTCATTTAGTTCAGGATTACCAGCGCGGGGAATTCCTGTAGGCGCGCCGAGGTGATGTGGGCCAGGGAACGGACCACGTCCAGCGGCTGATCGAGGCGGTAATTGCCGGTCACCGCGACGTTGGCCAATTGTTCGTTGCTGTTGATGATCCAGCCGGGGTAATAGCGGCGCAGCTCGGCCAGTACCTGGCTCAGCGGCCGGTTTTCGAACACCAGCCGACCCTGGACCCAGGCCAGCTCGGTGCTGGCATCGAGCCGGGCCGGGCGGTCGAAGCCGTTGGGGCCGATGCGGATGCTTTCCCCGGCGGACAAGCGTACATGGGTGTCGTTGCGGGTGGCCCGCAGGTCCACATCGCCGCGCTGCACCTGGACCTGGGCCACACCGTCGAGGTAACGCACGGCGAAGGTGGTGTCGCTGACGCTGGCGGTGACCGGGCCGGCATCGATTTCCAGCGGCAGGGTGCTGTTGCCCGGGACTTCGAAGAAGGCCTCGCCTTTGTACAGGCGCGCCACGTGCCGTTGTTCGTTGAACGTGCTGGAGAAGGCCGAATCGGTGTTGAGCAGGACCTTGGAACCGTCCTCCAATTGCAGGCGCTGGCGCTCACCGACCACGGTCAGGTGATCGGCCTGGAAATGCAGGGGTAGGTCGCTGAAGTTGAACAGGCCGAGAAGCAGAACAGCGGCGGTGGCCAGGGGTTTCCAGTGGTCACGCAGGCGCGACAGGGCGGTGACCTTGGGCGCGGTTTCCAGCCGGCGGGCACTTTCCAGCACCTGCGGGCCGTTCCAGATCGCCTGGGCCCGGGCAAACGCCTCGCCGTGACGTGGATCGGCCGCCAGCCAGGCCTGGAACTGCCGCGTCTGTTCCGCGCTGGGGCTGTCCAGCAGGATCAGCCAGTCCAGCGCCTGCTCCATGGCATGGGCGGTTTCCGGCGTCGGCTCAGGAGAAGGGGAGTAGTCCGTCACGGTGGGTTCTCTTATTAGCGGCCCGCACAAGCTACAAGCCGCAGGCATTAGGAGGCAAGCCTGTACGCAGCGTGAAGTTCATGGGTTGCGCTCAGCCACACCCACACAGATCGCCATGATCAGCTTCAGTTCCTTTTGCACGGTGCTCAGGGATACACCGAGCCGTTCGGCGATTTCCTGGTAACTGTGGCCATGCAGGCGGCTGAGGATGAATATCCGCTGTTGGCGCGGGCTCAGGGCTTGCAAGCTGACGTCCAGGCGCTCAAGCAGTTGCTGGGCATGGGCGGCGTCCTCGGCACTGCTCTGGGGGGCGACGACGTTGTGGACGACTTCCAGCGGTACGTCGTCCAACAGCGTTCGGGATTGGATGCGCCGGGCACGCAGATGGTCCAGCGCCAGGTTGCGGGCGGTCTGGAAAACAAAGGGTTCGAGGTGCTCGACCGTACGTTCGGCCAACGCTCGGGTGACGCGCAGGTAGGTTTCCTGAAGCAGGTCTTCGGCGGTACTGGGGTTGCTGACCATGCGCTCGAGGGTGCGTAGCAGCGGCGTGCGCTGGGCGAGGAAGACATGATGAAAGCGCGATTGACTCACGGTAGGGCCCGATCCGGTTCGAGAAGATGATAATGCTTATCATCTACATGGTGGGTCAAGCCTTCATTTCACCGGTCCCCTGTAACCCTGTGGGAGCGGGCTTGCTCGCGAAAGCGGTGGATCAGCCACCTTTTTTATTGACTGACACTCCGCTTTCGCGAGCAAGCCCGCTCCCACAAAAAAGCTCAACTGCCGTTTCAGTTACTCGGCGTTACACAACGCCAGGCAGTTATCCAGCATGCGGTTGGAGAAGCCCCATTCGTTGTCATACCAGGCCAGCACCTTGAGCAGCTTGCCGCTGGCCTTGGTGTGGTTGGCGTCGAAGATCGACGACAGCGGGTTGTGGTTGAAATCGCTGGAGACCAGCGGCAGGGTGTTGTAGCCGAGGATCTTCGAATGCTGGCTGGCATGGCGTAGCAGTTCGTTGACTTCTTCGGCCGAGGCTTCGCGCTTGAGCTGCACGGTGAGGTCGACCAGGGAGACGTTGATCACCGGTACGCGCACGGCCATGCCGGTCAGCTTGCCGGCCAGTTCCGGCAGCACCAGGCCCACCGCTTCGGCGGCGCCGGTCTTGCTCGGGATCATGTTCTGGGTGGCCGAACGGGCGCGGTACGGGTCGCTGTGGTAGACGTCGGTCAGGTTCTGGTCGTTGGTGTAGGCATGGATAGTGGTCATCAGGCCGCTTTCGATGCCCAGCTCGCGGTGCAGCACCTGGGCCACCGGGGCCAGGCAGTTGGTGGTGCACGACGCGTTGGAGATGATCTGGTGGGACTGGCGCAGGATGTCATGGTTCACGCCATACACGACGGTGGCATCGGCGCCCTTGGCCGGAGCCGAGATGATCACCTTGCGGGCGCCGGCGCTGATGTGCGCGGCTGCCTTGGCACGGTCGGTAAACAGACCGGTGCATTCGAACACGACGTCGATTTTCTCGGCGGCCCAGGGCAGTTCGGCCGGGTTGCGGATGGCGCTGACCGAGATGCGGTCGCCATTGACCGTCAGGCTTTCATGATCGTGCTGGACGTCGGCATCGAAGGTGCCATGCACGGTGTCGAACTTGAGCAGATGGGCATTGATTGCACTGTCACCCAGGTCGTTGATGGCGACGATCTGCAGGTCGCGACGGTAACCTTGGGTATACAGTGCACGGAGGACGTTGCGGCCGATGCGGCCAAAACCATTGATTGCGATTCGAAGAGTCATTAACTGCGCCGCCGTCGATTTGTTGTTGGAATTACAAGATTATTCGCATAAAAATAGAAAACAAGCCTTTTTAGTGGCAATATTTTGTTTTATCTACAACGAGTGACCTGAATCAACTGGTCCGAATGGTCAAAAACCGTCTGTCGCCTCGCCTTCCACACAGCGTGCAGCGGGCTTTTGACCAGCATAGACAATCAGGTCGCCACATCCGTTAGCCTGGAGTTCTACACATGCATCCCCGCGTTCTTGAGGTCACCGAACGGCTTATCGCCCGCAGCCGCGCCACGCGTGAGGCTTACCTTGCATTGATCCGTGGTGCGGCCAGCGACGGTCCGATGCGCGGCAAGCTGCAATGCGCCAACTTCGCTCATGGCGTGGCCGGTTGCGGCACCGAAGACAAGCACCACCTGCGGATGATGAACGCCGCCAACATCGCCATCGTGTCGTCCTATAACGACATGCTCTCGGCCCACCAGCCTTACGAAACCTTCCCGGAACAGATCAAGAAAGCCCTGCGCGAAATCGGCTCGGTCGGCCAGTTCGCCGGTGGCACGCCGGCGATGTGCGACGGCGTGACCCAGGGCGAGGCGGGGATGGAACTGAGCCTGCCGAGCCGCGAAGTGATCGCGCTGTCCACGGCGGTGGCGTTGTCCCACAACATGTTCGACGGCGCACTGATGCTCGGCATCTGTGACAAGATCGTTCCCGGCCTGATGATGGGCGCGCTGCGCTTCGGTCACTTGCCGACGATCTTCGTGCCCGGCGGGCCGATGGTCTCGGGTATTTCCAACAAGGAAAAAGCCGACGTGCGCCAGCGTTACGCCGAAGGCAAGGCCACCCGCGAAGAGCTGCTGGAATCGGAGATGAAGTCCTACCACAGCCCCGGCACCTGCACCTTCTACGGCACCGCCAACACCAACCAGTTGTTGATGGAAGTGATGGGCCTGCACTTGCCGGGCGCCTCGTTCGTCAACCCGAACACGCCGCTGCGCGATGCACTGACCCGTGAAGCGGCGTTCCAGGTGACGCGCCTGACCAAGCAGAGCGGCAACTTCATGCCCATCGGCGAAATCGTTGACGAGCGCTCGCTGGTCAACTCCATCGTCGCGCTGCATGCCACCGGCGGCTCCACCAACCACACCCTGCACATGCCGGCCATTGCCATGGCGGCGGGTATCCAGCTGACCTGGCAGGACATGGCCGACCTCTCCGAGGTGGTGCCGACCCTGAGCCACGTCTACCCGAACGGCAAGGCCGACATCAACCACTTCCAGGCGGCGGGCGGCATGTCGTTCCTGATCCGTGAATTGCTGGAAGCCGGTTTGCTCCACGAAAACGTCAACACCGTGCTCGGTCACGGCCTGAGCCGCTACACCCAGGAGCCGTTCCTCGAGGACGGCGAGCTGGTATGGCGCGACGGTCCGATCGAAAGCCTCGACGAAAACATCCTGCGCCCGGTGGCCCGCGCCTTCTCGCCAGAAGGCGGGTTGCGGGTGATGGAAGGCAACCTCGGCCGTGGCGTGATGAAGGTTTCGGCCGTGGCCCTGGAAAACCAGGTGGTCGAGGCCCCGGCCATGGTCTTCCAGGACCAACAGGACCTGGCGGACGCGTTCAAGGCCGGCCTGCTGGAGAAAGATTTTGTCGCGGTGATGCGCTTCCAGGGCCCGCGCTCCAACGGCATGCCGGAGCTGCACAAGATGACGCCATTCCTCGGTGTGCTGCAGGATCGCGGCTTCAAAGTGGCGCTGGTGACCGACGGGCGCATGTCCGGCGCATCCGGGAAAATTCCGGCGGCCATCCATGTCAGCCCGGAAGCGTATGTCGGTGGTGCGTTGGCCCGGGTGCAGGAGGGCGATATCATCCGTGTCGATGGCGTCAAAGGCACCTTGGAACTGAAGGTGGACGCCGAAGAATTTGCCGCGCGCACGCCGGCCAAGGGCCTGTTGGGCAACAACATCGGCACTGGTCGCGAGCTGTTCGGTTTCATGCGCATGGCCTTCAGCTCGGCGGAGCAGGGCGCCAGCGCCTTCACTTCTGCCCTGGAGACGCTTAATTGAAACTGGCTTTGGTCGGTGACATCGGTGGGACCAACGCACGCTTCGCGCTGTGGAAAAATCACACCCTGGAAAACATCCAGGTGCTGGCCACGGCGGATTACGCCTGCCCGGAAGATGCCATCGAGGTCTACTTGAGTGGCATGGGCCTGAAGCCGGGCGCCATCGGTTCGGTGTGCCTGTCGGTGGCCGGTCCCGTGAGCGGCGATGAGTTTCGTTTTACCAACAATCACTGGCGCCTGAGCAACCTGGCGTTCTGCGAAAGGTTGCAGGTGGAGAAGCTGTTGCTGGTCAACGACTTCTCGGCCATGGCCCTGGGCATGACCCGCTTGCGTCCCGATGAATACCGAGTCGTGTGCGAAGGCACCCCGGAGCCGATGCGTCCGGCGGTGGTGATCGGGCCAGGCACCGGGCTGGGCGTCGGTACGCTGTTGGATCTGGGTGAGGGCCGGTTCGCCGCGTTGCCAGGGGAGGGCGGCCATGTCGACCTGCCCATGAGCAGCCCGCGGGAAACCCAGTTGTGGCAGCACATCTACAACGAGATCGGCCACGTCAGCGCCGAAACCGCTTTGAGCGGCAGCGGTTTGCCTCGGGTGTACCGGGCCATTTGCGCCGTGGACGGCCATGTGCCGGTGCTCGATACCCCCGAATCCATCACCGCGGCCGGCCTGGCTGGCGACCCAATCGCTTTGGAAGTGCTGGAGCAGTTCTGTCGCTGGCTGGGGCGCGTGGCGGGCAACAATGTGTTGACGCTGGGCGGACGCGGCGGCGTCTACATCGTCGGTGGCGTGGTCCCGCGCTTTGCCGATTTCTTCCTCGAAAGCGGTTTCGCCAAGTGCTTCGCCGACAAGGGTTGCATGAGCGATTATTTCAAGGGCATTCCGGTCTGGCTGGTGACCGCGCCATACTCCGGCCTGATGGGCGCGGGCGTGGCGTTGGAGCAATCCGCCGCTGTTTGAAGTGAAATGTGGCCTCTTGTGGGAGCGGGCTTGCTCGCGAAGGCGGTGTGTCAGACAACAAAAAAGTTGAATGACACACCGCCTTCGCGAGCAAGCCCGCTCCCACAGGGGGGCGCAGTGTGTTTGTAGAACCCGTCCATCAGGCATAATCGCCCCCATCCAAACAACAAGGACGAGGCCCGTGAGTTCAGTAAACAAATCGATTTTGTTGGTCGACGACGACCAGGAGATTCGCGAGCTGCTGGACACCTACCTCAGCCGTGCGGGTTTCCACGTGCGGACCACGCCCGACGGCGCCGGGTTTCGCCAGGCGTTGAACGATGCACCGAGCGATCTGGTGATCCTCGATGTCATGCTGCCCGATGAAGACGGCTTCAGCCTTTGCCGCTGGGTTCGCCAACATCCACGCCAGGCGCATGTGCCGATCATCATGCTCACCGCCAGTTCCGACGAGGCCGACCGGGTCATCGGCCTTGAGCTGGGCGCCGATGATTACCTGGGCAAACCCTTCAGCCCGCGTGAGTTGCAGGCGCGCATCAAGGCGCTGCTGCGCCGGGCGCAATTCGGCCAGGAACGCGCCGGCGGCGAAGTGCTGGCCTTCGATGAATGGCGGCTGGACATGGTCAGCCATCGGCTGTTCCATACCGACGGTGAAGAAGTGATTCTCTCCGGTGCCGACTTCGCTTTGCTCAAGTTGTTTCTCGACCATCCCCAGGAAATCCTCGACCGCGACACCATTGGCAACGCGACCCGTGGCCGTGAGCTGATGCCCCTGGACCGGATCGTCGACATGGCGGTCAGCCGCTTGCGCCAGCGCCTGCGGGACACCGACAAGCCGCCGCGGCTGATTCGCACGGTGCGGGGCAGCGGTTACCAGTTGGCGGCCAGTGTGGTTGCCAGCAATGGTCATTGACGGGATCAAGAAAATCGCCCGGCGGGTACCGGTGCCGCGCTCGTTGCTGGGCCGGATGTTGTTGCTGACTTTGCTGGTGGTGCTGTTCGCCCAAACCCTGTCCAGCCTGATCTGGGTTTCGCAATTGCGCGCCACCCAACTCGAAGGCCTGGTCACCAGCGCTCGCAGCCTGGCCCATTCGATGACCGCCAGCGTCAGTTATTTGCGCTCGCTGCCCGTGGCGTACCGGCCGTTGGTACTGGACCAGTTGCGCAGCATGGGCGGCACGCGGTTCGTCGTCACCCTCAACGACAAACCCCTGGGCATGGACGTGCTGCCGGTGACGCCGCGCAAGCAGGCGGTGCTCACGGCCGTGGATGAAGTGCTGCGCCGCTCCTTGGGTCATAACGCCGACATCTCGGTGACGTTCGTCAGCCCCGACGACCTGCGGATTTTCAATGCCGGGCTCAAGCTCGATGAACTGCCTCGTTCGTGGGCCCACTATGCCCTGACGCTGGAGCCGGTAAATCCACCGGTGCTGGTCACGCAGATCCAGATGGCGCCGGGGGAATGGTTGTACATCGCCTCGCTGCTGCCCGAACCGTACACCAGCCTCGAAGAGCAAGACCTGCCCAAGCAACAGGTTGGTTTCATCGTGCTCACCAGCAGCCTGTTGTTGCTGTTCATCGGCTTGCTGGTGCACTGGCAGAGCCGGCCCCTCAAGCGATTGGCGCGGGCCGCGCGGGACATGTCCCTGGGCGCCGAAGTGGAGCCGGTGGCCGAGGGTGGCGGCAGCGAAGTGGTGGAAGTGGGGCGGGCGTTCAATGCCATGCGCGAACGCATCAGCCGCTACCTGACGGAGCGCAGCCAGTTGTTCAGCGCGATCTCCCACGACTTGCGCACACCGATTACCCGATTGCGCCTGCGGGTCGAGCTGCTGGAGGACGAAAACCTGCAAGCCAAGTTCGGTCGTGACCTGGATGAACTGGAGCTGCTGGTCAAAGGCGCGCTGCAATGCGTCAAGGACACCGACATCCACGAGAACATCGAGCCGGTGGACCTCAACCATGTGCTCGATTGCCTGGTCGAACCTTACCTGGCGCCCAACGGCAACGGCCGGGTGACCCAGGATGGCCGGGCGCTGGCGCCGTATCCCGGCAAGCCGCTGGCCCTCAAGCGTTGCATCGGCAACCTGATCGACAACGCCTTGAAATACGGGCAGAACGCCCACCTGCACATCGATGACGATGAAACCGCCTTCATCCTCCACGTCGACGACGAAGGCCCCGGGGTGCCGGAACAGCGCCTGGAGCAAGTCTTCGAGCCGCATTTCCGTCTCGCCGGGCAACAGCAGGGCTATGGCCTGGGCCTGGGCATCGCCCGCAACATCGCCCACAGCCATGGCGGCGAGGTGAGCCTGCAGAACCTTCGTGAAGGGGGGTTGCGGGTGACGTTGCAGTTGCCTCGTAGTGTGGATTAATAGACCGCGTTATCGTTCTTCGCGAGCAAGCCCGCTCCCACATTGGTCCTCATTGGACACAGATATTGTGTTCGACACAGATCCCCTGTGGGAGCGGGCTTGCTCGCGAATACGTCAGTAGCCTCGACGCATGCCGCAGGGGAGTGTCACAAGTCGGTGACATAACTCGCCCCTTTCGTTACCTGCCCCTCGCCATCCCTTGTTTAGACTCCCTGCGTCAAAACAACAAAAAAGGTACTCCGATGGACACCTTCCAACCGGCCTTCAGCAGTTGGCTGAATGCCCCTGCCCACCAGCAATGGCTCGCCGATGAAGGCGTGCGGCTGCTGGCGTTCGCCAAGGCCTCGAAGCTGCCGGACGGCTTTGGCAACCTGGATGAGCTTGGGCGCCTTCCGGCCGATGCCCGGGCCGAAACCATGAACACCGCGCGCATGACCCACAGCTTCGCCATGGCCCATATCCAGGGCTTGCCGGGTTTCGCCGAGCTGGTGGACCACGGTATCCAGGCCCTCAATGGCCCCTTGCGCGATGCCGAGCACGGTGGCTGGTTCGCCACGTCGCAACCCGATGCGGACAGCACCGGCAAAGCCGCCTACCTGCATGCCTTCGTCGCCCTGGCGGCCAGTTCCGCGGTGGTGGCCCAGCGTCCCGGCGCCCCTGCATTGCTGGACGAAGCGGTGCGGATCATCGACGCGCATTTCTGGTGTGAGGAGGAGGGCGCCATGCGCGAATCCTTCAACCGCGACTGGCGCGAGGAAGAGGCCTATCGCGGTGCCAACAGCAACATGCACGCCACCGAAGCCTTTCTCGCCCTGGCCGATGCCACCGACGATCCGCGTTGGCTGGCCCGCGCCCTGCGCATCGTCGAACGGGTGATCCATGATCACGCCGCCGCCAACGACTACTTGGTGGTGGAGCATTTCGACCGCCATTGGCAGCCACTGCGCGACTACAACCAGGACAATCCCGCCGATGGTTTTCGCCCCTACGGCACCACGCCCGGCCACGGTTTCGAATGGGCGCGGTTGTTGCTGCACCTTGAAGCGGCGCGGGTGCAGATTGGCATGCTGACCCCGGGTTGGCTGGCCCAGGACGCGCAAAAACTCTTCGACCAAAACTGCCGCCACGGCTGGGACGTCGATGGTGCGCCGGGCATTGTCTACACCCTGGACTGGGACAACCGCGCCGTGGTTCGCCACCGCCTGCATTGGGTCCACGCCGAAGCGGCGGCCGCGGCCAGCGCCTTGCTCAAGCGCACCGACGAGGCGAAATACGAAGCCTGGTATCGGCGTTTCTGGGAGTTCTGTGACAAGCATTTCATCGATCGCTGCAACGGCAGTTGGCATCACGAACTCGATCCGCAAAACCGCCCCAGCGCCGATATCTGGCCGGGCAAGCCGGACCTGTATCACGCCTGGCAGGCAGTCCTGATTCCCCGCCTGCCCCTGGCACCGAGCATGGCGTCAGCCCTGGCGCGGTTATCCAGCCCTGCGCCTGTGTAACCATGTCGTGACATTTGCACGTCCCTTCGTTACCTGCGAAGGGATTCCCTCTGATTAGAATCCATGCAGCGCAAGCTCCAGACTTGCATGCATAACAACAAGAAAGGTAATTCTAGATGAATGCGATTTCTCGCCTCGCTACTGTCATTTCTCTTGCTTCCCTGCTTCCCGTCGCAGCATTTCCCGTCACTGCCCTTGCCGCCGAATCCAAAGGTTCCGTGGAAGTCGTCCACTGGTGGACGTCGGGTGGCGAAAAAGCCGCGGTCGATGTGCTCAAGGCCCAGGTAGAAAAAGACGGCTTTACCTGGAAGGACGGCGCTGTCGCCGGCGGTGGTGGTTCCACTGCCATGACCGTACTCAAGAGCCGTGCCGTGGCCGGCAACCCACCGGGTGTCGCCCAGATCAAGGGTCCGGACATCCAGGAGTGGGCGTCCACCGGGCTGCTCGACACCGACATCCTCGAGGACGTCGCCAAGGCCGAGAAGTGGGACAGCCTGCTCGACAAGAAAGTCTCCGATACCGTGAAGTACGAAGGTGACTACGTCGCCGTGCCGGTGAACATTCACCGCGTCAACTGGCTGTGGATCAACCCGGAAGTCTTCAAGAAAGCCGGCATCACCAAGAACCCGACCACCCTTGAAGAATTCTATGCGGCTGGCGACAAGCTGAAGGCCGCGGGTTTCATTGCGCTCGCCCACGGCGGTCAGCCTTGGCAGGACAGCACCGTGTTCGAAGCCGTGGTGCTCTCGGTCATGGGGGCCGATGGCTACAAGAAGGCCCTGGTCGACCTGGACAACAAGGCCCTGACCGGTCCGGAAATGGTCAAGGCGCTGACCGAACTGAAGAAAGTCGCGACCTACATGGACGCCGACGGCAAGGGCCAGGACTGGAACCTCGAAGCGGCCAAGGTCATCAATGGCAAGGCCGGCATGCAGATCATGGGTGACTGGGCCAAGAGCGAGTGGACCGCCGCGAAGAAAGTCGCCGGCAAGGACTACGAGTGCGTGGCCTTCCCGGGCACCGACAAGGCCTTCACCTACAACATCGACTCCCTGGCGGTGTTCAAGCAGAAGGACGCAGGCACTGCGGCGGGCCAGCAGGATATCGCCAAGGTCGTGCTGGGTGAGAACTTCCAGAAAGTCTTCAGCATCAACAAGGGCTCGATCCCGGTGCGTAACGACATGCTCGGCGACATGGCCAAGTACGGTTTCGATTCCTGCGCCCAGACCGCGGCCAAGGACTTCCTGACGGACGCCAAGTCCGGCGGCCTGCAGCCGAGCATGGCGCACAACATGGCGACCACGCTGGCGGTACAGGGTGCGTTCTTCGATGTGGTGACCAACTACATCAACGACCCGAAAGCCGACCCAGCCGATGCAGCCAAGAAATTGGGTGCAGCGGTTCAGTCAGCCAAGTAATTAGCGCCGCGGTCCCTTTGTGGGAGCGGGCCTGTGGGAGCAAAGCTTGCTCGCGATGAACGATAACGCGGTCATTCGAAAGACCGAGGTGCCTTCATCGCGAGCAAGCTCAGCTCCCACACAAGCTCGCTCCCGCACAGGGAATGTTCTGTAGTCTTTTTTCCCTTGTACTGGATCTTCCCATGAGTTCTGTTGCTGTGTTCAGCAAGGCCTCGCCGTTCGATGCATTGCAGCGCTGGCTCCCGAAACTGGTGCTGGCGCCGAGCATGTTCATCGTTCTGGTGGGCTTCTATGGCTATATCTTGTGGACGTTCGTCCTGTCGTTCACCACTTCGACGTTCCTGCCGAACTACAAATGGGCAGGCCTGGCGCAGTATGCGCGGCTGATGGACAACGACCGCTGGTGGGTGGCGAGCAAGAACCTGGCGCTGTTCGGCGGCCTGTTCATTGGCATCACCCTGGTGATCGGCGTGCTGCTGGCCGTGTTCCTGGACCAGCGCATTCGTCGCGAAGGTTTCATCCGCACCATTTACCTGTACCCGATGGCGCTGTCGATGATCGTCACCGGTACGGCCTGGAAATGGCTGCTCAACCCGGGCATGGGCCTGGACAAATTGTTGCGTGACTGGGGCTGGGAAGGCTTCCGCCTGGATTGGCTGATCGACCCGGACCGCGTGGTGTACTGTCTGGTGATCGCGGCGGTGTGGCAGGCCTCGGGTTTCATCATGGCGATGTTCCTGGCCGGCCTGCGGGGTGTCGACCAGTCGATCATCCGTGCCGCACAGATCGATGGCGCGAGCATGCCGCGCATCTATTGGAAAGTGGTGCTGCCGAGCCTGCGCCCGGTGTTCTTCAGCGCCGTGATGATCCTGGCACATATCGCGATCAAGAGCTTCGACCTGGTGGCGGCGATGACAGCCGGTGGCCCGGGTTATTCCTCCGACCTGCCTGCCATGTTCATGTATTCGTTCACCTTCAGTCGCGGCCAGATGGGCATGGGCTCGGCCAGTGCAATCCTGATGCTCGGTGCGATCCTCGCGATCATCGTGCCTTACCTGTACTCCGAGCTGAGGACCAAGCGTCATGACTAGTCTCGCTGCCAAACCTTCCATCAGCCTGAGTCGCATCGCGATCTACGCGGTGCTGATCCTCGCCGTGCTGCTTTACCTGGTGCCGTTGGTGGTCATGCTGTTGACCAGCTTCAAGACGCCGGAAGACATCAGCACCGGCAACCTGCTGAGCTGGCCGACCGTGGTCAGCGGCATCGGTTGGGTCAAGGCCTGGGCCACGGTCGACGGCTACTTCTGGAACTCGATCAAGATCACCGTCCCGGCGGTGCTGATCTCCACCGCCATCGGTGCCTTGAATGGCTACGTGTTGTCGATGTGGCGCTTCCGCGGTTCGCAGCTGTTCTTCGGCCTGTTGCTGTTCGGCTGCTTCTTGCCGTTCCAGACCGTCCTGCTGCCGGCCTCGTTCACCCTTGGCAAGATGGGCCTGGCCAGCACCACCACCGGTTTGGTGTTCGTGCACGTGGTCTACGGCCTGGCATTCACCACGCTGTTCTTCCGCAACTACTACGTCAGCATTCCCGATGCGCTGGTGAAGGCGGCGCGACTGGACGGTGCAGGTTTCTTCACCATTTTCCGGCGGATCATCCTGCCAATGTCGACCCCGATCATCATGGTTTGCCTGATCTGGCAGTTCACGCAGATCTGGAACGACTTCCTGTTCGGCGTGGTTTTCTCCAGCGGTGATTCGCAACCCATCACCGTGGCGCTGAACAACCTGGTCAACACTAGTACCGGGGCCAAGGAATACAACGTGGACATGGCGGCGGCGATGATCGCCGGGCTGCCGACCCTGCTGGTCTATGTGGTGGCAGGCAAGTATTTCGTGCGCGGCCTGACGGCCGGCGCAGTCAAGGGGTAATCATGGCAACGCTTGAACTTCGCAATGTAAACAAGACCTATGGTGCCGGCCTGCCGGACACCCTGAAGAACATCGAGTTGTCGATCAAGGACGGTGAGTTCCTGATCCTCGTCGGCCCTTCGGGCTGCGGCAAGTCAACGCTGATGAACTGCATCGCCGGTCTGGAGAGCATCACCGGCGGCGCGATCATGATCGGTGACCAGGATGTCAGCGGCATGAGCCCGAAGGATCGCGACATCGCCATGGTGTTCCAGTCCTACGCGTTGTATCCGACCATGAGCGTGCGCGAGAACATCGAGTTCGGCCTGAAAATTCGCAAGATGAAACAGTCGGACATCGACGAAGAAGTCAACCGCGTGGCCAAGCTGCTGCAGATCGAGCACTTGCTCAATCGCAAGCCTGGCCAGCTTTCCGGCGGCCAGCAACAGCGCGTGGCCATGGGCCGGGCCCTGGCGCGGCGGCCGAAGATCTACCTGTTCGACGAACCGCTGTCCAACCTCGACGCCAAGCTGCGGGTCGAGATGCGCACCGAAATGAAGCTGATGCACCAGCGCCTGAAGACCACCACGGTCTACGTCACCCACGACCAGATCGAAGCCATGACCCTGGGCGACAAAGTGGCGGTGATGAAGGACGGGATCATCCAGCAGTTCGGCACGCCGAAAGACATCTACACCAACCCGGCCAACCTGTTCGTGGCGAGCTTCATCGGTTCGCCGCCGATGAACTTCATCCCGCTGCGCCTGCAACGCAAGGACGGTCGCCTGCTGGCGCTGCTCGACAGCGGCCAGGCCCGTTGCGAGCTGCCGTTGGGCATGCAGGACGCCGGCCTGGAAGACCGCGAAGTGATTCTTGGCATGCGTCCGGAACAGATCGCGTTGGCCGGTAGCGAGCCCAATGGTTTGCCGACCATTCGCGCGGAAGTCCAGGTCACCGAGCCTACCGGACCGGACACCCTGGTATTCGTCAACCTCAACGACACCAAGGTCTGCTGCCGCCTGGCGCCGGACGTGGCACCGCAGCCCGGGGAAACCCTGACGCTGCAATTCGATCCGTCGAAAGTGCTGCTGTTCGACGCCCAGTCCGGCGAACGCCTGGGTGTGGCCGGCCAGCCGCAAACCGATGCCCGAAGCGCCAACGTAGCGCAGTTCAAAGGTCGGTGAAGAACGAGTGTGGGAGGGCGCTTGTGGGAGCAAAGCTTGCTCGCGATGAACGATAACGCGGTCATTCGAAAGACCGAGGCGCTTTCATCGCGAGCAAGCTCAGCTCCCACAAAAGCTCTCTCCCACTGGAAAGGAGTATGCGGTGGATGGGGACATCCACCGCAATCGTTGTAAACCGCGTTAGATAAAAACAGTTAATAACAATAAATAAAGACGAGGATGTAGGGATGAAAAAGCAAAAAAACGCCCAGCGTATCTGCCAGTTGTCAGCCGTTGCGGCGATGATGCTGGCCGGTAGCGCACACGCAGCCGACGCGTTCAGCGCCGATTCGCAGTGGATGACGGGCGACTGGGGCGGTGAACGGACCAAGCTGATCGAGCAAGGTATCGATATCAAGGCGGATTTCGTCGGCGAGATGGGTGCCAACCTCCACGGCGGCTACAACGATGACAAGACCGCGCGCTGGTCCCAGCAGTTTGGCCTGGGCGTCGCGCTCGACCTGGAAAAACTGGCAGGCTGGGGCGATACGGAAGCCAAGATCCAGTTCACCCGACGTGACGGTCGCAACATCTCCAACGACCGCATCGGTGATCCACGCGCCGGTACCCTCAGTTCTTCCCAGGAAGTCTGGGGCCGTGGGCAAACCACGCGTCTGACCCAGTTGTGGATCAAGCAGAAATACTTCGACAGCAAACTGGATGTCAAAGCCGGTTATTTCGGTGAAGGCGAAGACTTCAACACCTTCCCGTGCGAATTCCAGAACCTGGCGTTCTGCGGTTCACAAGCGGGTAACTGGGCGACCGGCATCTGGTACAACTGGCCGATCATGCAGGCGGCGATTCGCGTCAAATACAACCTCACGCCTGAGCTCTATGCGCAAATCGGCGCCTACAACCAGAACCCTTCGCAGCTGGAAAACAACAACCGCTACAAACTCAGCGGCAGCGGTACCAAGGGTACCCTGATTCCGGTCGAGTTGGTCTGGTCGCCGAAGATCAATAACCTGCCGGGTGAATACCGTGTTGGTTACTACAAAAGTACAGCCAAGGCCGATGACGTCCGTGAAGACGAGGATGGCAACGACGCCGCGACCACCGGCAACGCCTATCGCAGCCACAGCAGCAAGGACGGCTACTGGCTCGTCGTGCAGCAACAGCTCACCAGCCACAACGGTGATGCTTCGCGCGGCCTGAACATCGCCGCCAACGCCACTTTCCACGACAAGGAAACCAACGTCGTCGACAACTACCAGTCGTTGATGTTCGTGTACAAGGGGCCGTTCGATGCTCGTCCAAAAGACGATGTCGGCATCGGTTTCTCGCGTATCCATGTCAACGAAGACGTGAAGAAAAACTCCGAACTGGTCAACGCCGCCAATGGCGTCACCGACTACGACGATCCGCTGTTCGCGCCACTGCGTAGCACTGAGTACAACTACGAGATCAACTACGGTTTCCACGTCACCAACTGGCTGACCGTGCGTCCGAACCTGCAATACATCACTCACCCAGGTGGTGTGGATGAAGTCGACAACGCGCTGGTGGCCGGCCTGAAAATTCAGTCGGTGTTCTAACGCTGTTGCGATAAGCTCCTCTCTATGTGCGCATATTTGCGGACGGCCAAGGCTGTCCGCTTTTTTTTGCGCAGTGGCTGACACTGAACCTGTGGCGAGGGAGCTTGCTCCCGCTGGGTTGCGAAGCGACCCCAAAGCCATTCACTGCGGTGTGTCCGCCAGACCGTATTTACCTCGTTTGCGACTGCTTCGCAGCCGAGCGGGAGCAAGCTCCCTCGCCACAAAAGCAAGCGTTGCAAACAGATGAGCTATTCAATGATTTCCAGGACCGCGGCCCATGCATGAGCATCCGCTACAACGCTTTTTCAGATCCTTGCGCGAGCGCCCGGTATTCGCGTGGGAGCGCTATCGGCAGCGCGATGTGCTAGTGATCGATCACCCGTTGTGCCAGGCGGTGTTCAGTCGCCAGGGCGCGCAGTTGCTGCACTTCCAGCCGCGCGGCCAGAAGCCCTGGTTGTGGTGCGCGGCCAAGTGGCCGCAAGTCGGGGCGATACGCGGCGGGGTGCCGGTGTGCTGGCCGTGGTATGGACGTCATCCCAGCGAAAACGCCTGGCCGTCCCACGGTTGGGCGCGGTTGATCGATTGGAAACTGCTGGACAGCCGCAGTGATGAAGAGGGCGTGCATTTGCACTGGCAGCTGCAACTGTGCGACTGGCAAGTGGACCTGCATGCAGACTTGGGTGAACGCATGGAGCTGCGCTTGAGCACCGAGCACCAGGACAGCCTGCCGTGCCAGTTGAGCCAGGCTTTGCACGCTTACTGGCGTATTGGCGATGTCGGCGAGGTAGCGCTGTCTGGGCTCGAAGGCGCCCAGGGTTATGACCAGTTGAGTCGCGAAGCTTGCCAGCAGGAAGGCGAGTTACGGGTCGAGGGCGGCTGTCAGCGAGTGTTCCAGCATGAAGGCGAATTGCAGCTCAAGGACCACGCCTGGCAGCGCGAATTGTGCATCGACACCGGTGACAGCGCCGACACCGTGGTCTGGCATCCCGGCACCCGGCCGCTGTTGGGGGTGAGTTGGGATGAGGTCAACGAGTTTGTCTGTGTCGAAGCGGCCAGTGGCGGCACCGACAGCCTGTGCCTGGCGCCGGGGGAGCGGGCGCACTTGAGTTTGCAGGCGTGGGTGGGGGCTTAGGCCAGGATCTCTGGTGTGGCGGCTGGCCCCTTCGCGAGCAGGCTCGCTCCCACATTGGATCTTTGGTGTTCACAAAACCCCTGTGGGAGCGAGCCTGCTCGCGAAGACGGACTACCAGACGCTAGAGATTCTGGACCGAATCAGTTGAACTCATCCCCCACCGGATACCGGCTGGCATTCAGGCTTTCCTTGATCTTGCGCAGGTGCGGCTGGAAGTCCACGCCCCGGCGCAGGGTCATGCCGGTGGCGAGCACGTCCAGCACGGTGAGCTGGATGATCCGCGAGGTCATCGGCATATAGATGTCAGTGTCTTCGGGCAGGGGGATGTTCAGGCTCAGGGTACTGGCCTTGGCCAGCGGCGAACCTTCGGCGGTCAGGCCCAGCACCGAGGCGCCGTTTTCCCGGGCGATGCGTGCCACTTCCACCAGCTCGCGGGTGCGGCCGGTGTAGGAAATGATCACGAACAGTTCGCCGGTATGGGCCACCGACGCGATCATGCGCTGCATCAGCACGTCGGCGTGGGCGGTCACTGCCAGGTTGAAGCGAAAGAACTTGTGCTGGGCATCCAGGGCCACCGGGGCGGAGGCGCCGAGGCCGAAGAAGTGGATCTGCCGGGCCTGGATCAACAGGTCCACGGCGCGGCTGATCAAATTGGGATCAAGGGCCTGGCAGGCGCTGTCCAATGAGGCAATGGCGCTGCCAAAGATCTTGCGGGTATAGGCTTCAGGGTTGTCGTCGGCTTCCACTGCGCGGCTTACATAAGCGGCGCCGCTGGCCAGGCTCTGGGCCAATTGCAGCTTGAGTTCCGGGTAGCCGCTGACGCCGAACGAGCGGCAGAAGCGGTTGACGGTCGGTTCGCTGACCGAAGCCGCCTGGGCGAGGGCGGCGATGCTGAAGCGGGTGGCCTGCTGCGGGTTGAGCAGGATGATCTCGGCCACCTTGCGTTCGGCCTTGTTCAGGTCTTCAAGGCGACTCTGGATCTGTTCCAGTAGATTTCGCACGCGGTCCATACAAGATTCCTAGGAAGACGGGTCTTTGATACGACCCTTTGCGGTGGCCTATCCTACTGATGGCTCCGGCGGACCACCACTCGGAATCAGTATTTTCGAAAAATGTTGTGGTTATTACTACATTTTTCCTTGAGTGATACCTTGAAAAAAGGTATTTGTAGTTTAACTTGATAAAAGAACAAACATCATGCCTTCGATTACGGTTGAACCGTGCACCTTTGCCTTGTTCGGCGCGTTGGGCGATCTGGCCCTGCGCAAGCTCTTTCCTGCCCTGTATCAACTCGATGGCGCTCAACTGTTGCACGAGGACACGCGGATCATAGCGCTGGCCCGTGAACCCGGCGGCGAGCAGCAGCACCTGGCATTCATTGCCGCCGAGCTGCGTCGCTACGTGGGGGAAAAAGACGTGGACGAGGCCGTGCTCGAGCGCTTCCTGGCACGTTTGACCTATCTGCACGTGGATTTCCTCAAGGCCGACGATTACGTTGCCCTGGCCGAAGCGGCCGGTTCGGCCCAGCAGGTCATTGCCTATTTCGCCACCCCGGCGGCGGTGTATGGGGCGATCTGCGAGAACCTGGCGAAGGTCGGCTTGAGCGAAAATACCCGCGTCGTCCTGGAAAAACCGATCGGCTCGGACCTGGAGTCGTCGCGCAAGGTCAACGACGCCGTGGCGCAGTTCTTTCCGGAAAACCGTACCTATCGCATCGACCATTACCTGGGCAAAGAAACGGTCCAGAACCTGATCGCGTTGCGGTTCGCCAATAGCCTGTTCGAGACCCAGTGGAACCAGAACTACATCTCCCACGTGGAAATCACCGTGGCCGAGAAGGTCGGTATCGAGGGCCGCTGGGGTTATTTCGACAAGGCCGGCCAACTGCGGGACATGATCCAGAACCACCTGCTCCAGCTGTTGTGCCTGATCGCCATGGATCCTCCGGCCGACTTGTCCGCCGACAGCATCCGTGACGAGAAGGTCAAGGTGCTCAAGGCCTTGGCCCCGATCAGCCCGGAAGGCCTGACCACCCAGGTGGTGCGCGGCCAGTACATCGCCGGCCATAGCGAAGGCAAGGCGGTGCCTGGCTACCTCGAAGAACCCAATTCCAACACCCAGAGCGACACCGAGACGTTCGTCGCCCTGCGCGCCGACATCCGCAACTGGCGTTGGGCTGGGGTGCCGTTTTACCTGCGTACCGGCAAGCGCATGCCGCAGAAGCTGTCGCAGATCGTCATTCACTTCAAGGAACCGTCCCACTACATCTTCGCCCCCGAGCAGCGCTTGCAGATCAGCAACAAGCTGATCATCCGCCTGCAACCGGACGAAGGGATTTCCTTGCGGGTGATGACCAAGGAGCAGGGCCTGGACAAGGGCATGCAATTGCGCAGTGGTCCGCTGCAACTCAACTTCTCCGACACCTATCGCAGCGCACGTATCCCCGATGCCTACGAGCGGTTGTTGCTGGAAGTCATGAACGGCAATCAGAACCTGTTTGTCCGTAAAGATGAAATTGAAGCCGCGTGGACGTGGTGTGACCAGTTGATCGCCGGGTGGAAGAAGTCCGGCGATGCGCCCAAGCCGTATGCGGCCGGGTCGTGGGGGCCGATGAGCTCCATTGCACTGATCACGCGGGATGGGAGGTCGTGGTATGGCGATATCTGATGTGAAACTGCCGCAGGGCGTCAGCGCCCATGCATTCAAGAATCCGGTGCTGCTGGCCGAAGGCCTGGCGCTGAAGGTGGCCGAGCAGTTGCGCAACGCAATCGACGCGCGCGGTGCGGCGACCCTGGTGGTCTCCGGTGGCCGCAGCCCGGTGGCGTTTTTCCAACACCTGGCCAAGCAGGCGCTGGACTGGTCCAAAGTGGTGGTCAGCCTGGCCGACGAGCGCTGGGTACCGGTTGAGCACGCCGACAGCAACGCCGGCCTGCTCAAGCGTTACCTGTTGCAAGGCGCGGCGGCCAAGGCCCAGTTCCTGAGCCTCTACAGCGCCAGCGCCAACCTGGAAGCGGCGGCCGAACAGGCGGACCGTTTGCTGGCCGAGCTGCCGCCTATCGACGTGTTGGTACTGGGCATGGGCGATGACGGGCATACCGCCTCGCTGTTCCCCGACAGTCCGAACCTGGCCCAGGCCCTGGACATCAATGGCGCACGCCGCTGCTGGCCGATGCTGGCGCCGACCGTGCCGCACCAGCGCCTGACCATGAGCCGCGCCTTGCTGGCTTCGGCGCAACACAAAGTGCTGTCGATTTCCGGCCAATCGAAGTTGACCACATTGAACGCTGCGGTGGCGGGTGACGACGTCGCCGAAATGCCGATCCGCGCGTTTCTGCAACCTACGTTAGAGATTTACTGGTGCCCATGAACCAAGGATCAGCCGCTATGACAAACCCATCCCCGACCGTTTCCATGGCGGACAAAGTTGCCCTGATCGACAGCCTCTGCGCCAAGGCGCGGATCCTGCCGGTGATCACCATCGCCCGTGAACAGGACATCCTGCCGCTGGCCGATGCCCTGGCCGCCGGCGGCCTGACGGCGCTGGAAGTGACGCTGCGTTCCCAATACGGCCTCAAGGCCATCCAGGTGCTGCGCGAGCAGCGTCCGGAACTGGTGACCGGCGCCGGCACGGTGCTCGACCGCCACATGCTGGCTGCCGCCGAGGCTGCCGGTTCGCAGTTCATCGTCACCCCGGGCATTACCCGTGATCTGCTCGAAGCCAGCGTCTACAGCCCAATCCCCTTGCTGCCCGGCATCAGCAACGCCTCGGGCATCATGGAAGGCTACGGCCTGGGCTATCGCCGCTTCAAACTGTTCCCGGCCGAAGTCAGCGGCGGCGTCGCGGCCATCAAGGCCTTGGGCGGTCCGTTCGGCGAAGTGAAATTCTGCCCGACCGGCGGCGTGAGCCCGGCCAACATCAAGAGCTACATGGCGTTGAAAAACGTGATGTGCGTGGGCGGTAGCTGGATGCTCGATCCGGAGTGGATCAAGAACGGCGACTGGGCCCGCATTCAGGAATGCACCGCCGAGGCCTTGGCCCTGCTGGACTGATATTTTACCGAACCTCGTTGGGTGTTCTACGGTTTACGGTGCGCTTGGTCGGCGCACCGTTTTTTTTTGCCCGGGTTTTCATGCCGGCAAAGATTTCCTGTGGCAAGGGATCTAGGTGCGGCTCAGATGGATCAGTGCTTTGGCCAACCGCTCGATATCACTCGCCAAGGTAATCAACCCCGGAGTAATGCGGATGCACGGCCCGGTGCTGGTCTGGCGCACCACCGTGAAGATCCCATGCTCATTGAGCAATCGATCAGCCATCGCCTGTTGATCGGTGTGGGCGCTGAAGCGCATCGCCGTGATGCCGCAATAGAGGCGCCGGTCATCCGGGGTCATGACTTCGATGCCCGGTACATCGCGCACGGCGTCCACCCACAAGTCACGCAGGTAACAGAGGCGCGCGCCCTTGGCCAAGGCACCCCCCAGGGCCCGATGTTCTTCGAAGACCAGGGGCAGGGTGAGCAAGGCGGGGATGTTCGGCGTGCTGTGGGGCGTGCGGGAGCGGACGTCGGTGGTGGGATAGCTGTCTTCGTCCATGTCCGGATCGATGTCGGCCAACCGCTGTGGGGCGATGTACAGGAAGCCTTGGGAGAGCGGGCCGCCGATCCACTTCTGCAGGTTGAATCCGGCGAATTCGATCCCGAGCTTCTTCAGGTCGAAATCGATCTGGCCCAGGGCATGGGCACCGTCGAGGATGATATCGACGGCAAACTCCCGGGCGCTCTCGGCAATGGCCTGGACCGGCATCACCAAACCGGTGAGGTGGTTGACGTAGGTCAGCGCCATCAGCTTGAGGCGCGGATAGCGAATGAACGCTTCGCGATAAGTGCCCACCAGGCTTTCGAAGCTGGCGGGGTGCTGGTGGACAATTTCGATCACTTCCACGCCACGCTGGCGGGCCAGCCAGCGCATGGCGCTTTTGACCGAGGCGTACTCCACATCGCAGATCAGCACCTGATCGCCCGGCTTGAGGCCGTTGTAGTTGCGAATCAACGTTTGCAGGGCATCCACGGCGCTGCCAGCCAAGGCCACGCTCTGGGGGGACGCGTGGATCAGCCGGGCCACCTGCCGCCGAATGGCTTCGCCGTGTTCCAGGTCGAAATGCTGGCGCACGTACACCGAATTGCCACGGTTAATGAATTCGATGTTGCGCTGGTACTCCTCCACCACGGTGCGGGACATGCGCCCGAAGTAGCCGTTTTCCAGATTGAGCGGCCCGGCGGGGTCGATGTCGTAGCGGTCGACGAAGGTTCGCCAGAAAACTTCATCGTGGGCGCGCAGCGTGTTCTCGGGCATGGCGGTCTCAGTCAGTCAATGGCGAGGTTTGGGCAGGCCATGTTTGGCGCGCAATGGATCCAGCAGGTCGGCCAAGCCGTTGTGGTCGATTTCCTGCATCAAGGCCAGCAAACCGCCCAGCTCTCCCTTGGGGAAACCCTCGCGAGCGAACCAGTTCAGGTATTGACCCGGCAGGTCGGCGAGGATTCGGCCTTTGTATTTTCCGAAGGGCATTTGGCGCGTGACGAGCAATTCGAGCTTTTCCGGATTCATGGCAATTGTCTTGATTCAAACCTGCCTCGAAAATACAGGCATTCTGCATGCAGGCCAAATGACAGATCATGCAAATCGCGCGGATACAGATTTTTGCGTGTTAGTTAACTTTTTGATTTTAAAGAAAATTAACTTTGATTGAGGGCTGGCATGGCCAATGCAATATCCCTTGCAGGTTTTTTATTCACCAGCAAAGGAACTGAAAAATGACTGACATCAACAAAGAATCCATCTCTGTCTTGAACGACCTGATCGAGACCAGCAAGGATGGCCAGGAAGGCTTCAAGACCTGCGCTGAAGACATCAAGCACCCCGAACTCAAGGCTCTGTTTGTCAAGCGCGCCGCAGATTGCGCAACCGCCGCGGCTGAGCTGCAAGCAGCGGTTCGTTCCTTGGGCGGCGATCCGGAAACTTCCACCAGCGTGGCCGGTGACCTGCACCGCCGTTGGGTAGATGTAAAATCCATGTTCACCGGCAAGGATGAAGAAGCCGTGTTGAACGAAGCCGAGCGCGGCGAAGACCACGCGCTGAAGGCGTACAAGGAAGCCATCGAGAAGATCAACAAACACAACTTGGTGGGCATCCGTGACCTTGTGGAGCGTCAGTACCACGGTGTGCAACGCAACCATGACCAGGTCAAGGCGCTGCGTAACCAGGCGCGCGCGAGCTAAACAACCCGTCACACACAAAAAAACGCCAGCATGCTGGCGTTTTTTTGTGTGTGACGACTCAGGTTGAAGGTGAACGCTGTTGTGGCGAGGGGAGTCAGGTCGATGGCATTTCAACTCATTCAGCATCAAACAGAAAAAGTGTGTTGTTGAATCCATCCACAAACAGCTCTGGACTCCAATAGATAGCTAGCTAATAATTGCATCGCCCATCCCCTCGCATTGCATCTATTGTTACTGGCGTCCCCCAAAGAGTTTTCCGCGTGCCCATTACCTTCCAGGCCTTGTTCGCCCCCGACCGCCTCGCTTTGCAGTTCGCCATCAAGACCGTGCTTGGCGGTGGGTTGGCGTTGTGGCTGGCCTTGCGCTTGGGGCTGGAGCAGCCGTCGTGGGCGCTGATGACCGCGTTCATCGTCGCCCAGCCCTTGTCCGGGATGGTGGTGCAGAAGGGCTTGGCGCGATTGCTCGGCACATTGGTGGGCACCGTCATGTCGGTGGTGTTCATGGGCCTGTTCGCCCAGGCACCGTGGTTATTCCTGCTGGCGTTGGCACTCTGGTTGGGCCTGTGCACGGCCTGCTCGACGCTGCTGCGCAGTGCCTGGTCGTACTCATTCGTGTTGGCCGGTTACACGGTGGCGATCATTGCCTTGCCGGCCCTTTCCCATCCGCTGGGCGTGTTCGATCAGGCGGTGGCGCGCTGCACCGAGATCAGCCTGGGCATCGTCTGCGCCACGGCGGCCAGCGCCTTGCTCTGGCCGTTGCGGGTCGAGCGGCAATTGGCCGGTCAGGCGCTGGCGGCGTGGCAAAGCGGTATGCAGGCCGCCCGTGCGACCCTGGCCGGCGATGCCCAGGCCCGTAAAGGGTTGCTGGAAATCCTGGGCAGGATTGTCGCGGTGGATGCCCAGCGTGAACATGCCTGGTTCGAAGGCAGCCGTGGCCGGCAGCGCGCCCGGGCCATCAGCGGCTTGAGCCAGAAGTTGCTGATGCTGTTGCGCCTTTCACGCTCGGTGCGGCGGCAGTGGAAACAGCTCGATCCCGAGGAAACCGTGGCGCTCCAGCCATGGATGAACGAGGTACAGCTAGCCCTCGACGCCGACAGTGCGACCCTCCAAGCCTTGCGTCCCCGGGTATGGGATGCGTCCCACGACCCGCAGTTCAGCGCGGCGCAAAGTTACTGCCTGGCCCGCTTCGCCTTGTTGCTCGATACCGCCCTGGCCGCCTGCGCCGCCTTGACGGCAGTGCAGGAGGGTAGGGAAGCGGCGGATCCACCCCGCACCCTGGCGCCCCATCGCGACTTGTCCCTGGCCATGGTCTTCGGCGCTCGCAGCGCCCTGGCGTTCCTGGTCGTTGCCTGTTTCTGGCTGGCGACCGCCTGGCCCGCCGCATCGGGTGCGATGCTGCTGACGTGCGTGGTGTGCAGCCTGTTCGCCAGTCGCGAAAACGGCGCGCAGATCGGCATGAGTTTTCTGCGGGGTATCCTGTTGGCCGTGCCCACGGCGTTCGTGATCGGTGAGCTCATACTGCCGCAATGGAGCAGTTTCGCAATGCTGTGCATGGCCATGGGCGTGCCGTTGTTTTTCGGCGCATTGGGCATGGCCAAGCCGCAGATCTTCGCCACGGCGACGTCGTTCTGCCTGCATTTCGTGGTGCTGATTTCGCCGCTCAATGCGATGAAATACGACGTCGCGGCGTTCTTCAACAACGCCCAAGCGATGATGATCGGCGTGGGCGCGGCGGTGCTGGCTTTCAATCTGCTGATTTTGCGCAATCCGGCCTGGCACAGCCGCCGCCTGCTGGCGGCGACTCTCCACGATCTGGTGCGCCTGACCCATCGCAGCCTGCGTGGCGCCGAGAGCTGGTTCGGTGGGCGCATGGCCGACCGGCTGTTGCAGCTGGCGCGGCATTACCCTGAATTGCCGGTGCAGGCGCGCAGCCGTTGGGATGATGGTTTGCTTGGCTTGGACATTGGCGATGAGTTGCTGCATTTGCGCCTGAGCCTGGCCGTCGCCCAAGTGCCCGATACCCGGGCGCAGCGCCGTTATTTCGAAGCGCTGGAGCAGGTACTCGAACGCGGCCCGGCCGGTGACCAGGCCGATGCGCTGGCCCCGGCGAGCGCCGAGTTCCTGAACGTGCTGTCTGCCCAGCCGCCCGGTGACGCACTGAAGCTGGCCCAAGGCGCGGTGGTGCAATTGCAAAACAGCTGGCGCGCCTGGTGCCGCCAGCACGAACCTGAACGACGGGAGCACAGCCATGGGCTTGCGTGAGTGGTCGATGGGTGGGGTGTTGCTCAGCCCGTTCCTGATTTATGTGGTGCTGGCCTTGCTGGTGACGGGTGCGTTGCGCCTGTTGCTCAGCCTGGTGCCGGCCGGGCGCTGGATCTGGCATGAAGCCTTGTTCGACTGCGCCCTGTATGTCTGTGTCCTGACTGTTATTACCGTGGTCCTAGGGCCGCTATAGGAGTTGAACATGCGTACATCCGTACGTGTTGCCGTCACGCTGTGCATGGTGGCCGTGGCGATCTTCGCCGGCTTTCACCTGTGGCAGTACTACATGCTCACACCCTGGACCCGCGATGCGCGGATCCGCGCCGACGTGGTGGTGATTGCCCCCGATGTGTCGGGGTGGGTGCGCGAGCTCAAGGCGGTGGATAACCAGCAGGTCAAGGCTGGCGACCTGCTGTTGAGCATTGATCGCGAGCGTTTCGAAGCGGCGCTGGAGAAGGCCCGGGCCGTGGTCCAGACACGCCAGCAGCAGTTGAGTCTGCGTGAACACGAAGCCAGTCGCCGCGCCGCCTTGGGCCCCCAGGCCATCAGTGCCGAACTGCGGGAAAACGCCCAGATCAACGCCGGCATCGCCCGGGGCGAATTGCGCGAAGCCCAGGCCGAGGCCAAGGTGGCCGAACTCAACCTGGCCCGCAGCCAGGTCCTGGCCCCCCGCAGCGGCCACATCACCAACCTGCGCCTGGCCGAAGGCAACTACGTGAATGCCGGGCAGCCGGTCATGGCGCTGATCGACGACTCGACGTTTTATGTTCAGGCCTATTTCGAAGAGACCAAGTTGCCCAGGATTCGTGTGGGCGATCCGGTCAAGGTCTGGCTGATGAGTGCCGGCCATGCGCTGGAGGGGCATGTCGAAAGCATCAGTCGTGGCATTACCGACCGCAACACCAACCCCGATGCGCAGTTGCTGGCGGAGGTCGAGCCGACCTTCAACTGGGTGCGCCTGGCCCAGCGGATCCCGGTGCGGATCAAGCTGGACAAGGTGCCTGAGGGCGTGAACCTGAGCGCCGGGATGACGGCGAGCGTGCAGGTGCGGGAAGACTTGCAATAACCGCCGCGCTGCGTTCCCTGTGGCGAGGGAGCTTGCTCCCGCTGGGGCGCGAAGCGTCCCCAAAAAAGGCGCCCACGTTAGATCTGATCAAACGCGGGCGCTTTTTTTACGACGGCTTCGCCGCCGAGCGGGAGCAAGCTCCCTCGCCACAGTTCATTCAATCCACAGGGTGCATCAACCGACAGTAATCGCCGGCAACGTCGGCAACGTCACGGTCTGCTGCTTGCGCGGGGCGAGGATCTCGGCTTCGCCGTCCACTACCAGCTCGTCGCGCTGGTTGAATACGCGGGTGGCGATACGCACGCGGAACTTCGGCAGTTTTTCCAGGATTTCCAGGCGCACGGTCAGGGTGTCGCCAATTTTCACTGGTTTCTGGAAACTCATCTGCTGGCCGATGTAGATGGTGCCCGGCCCAGGCAACTCACACGCCACCGCCGCGCTGATCAGCGCACCGCTGAACATGCCATGGGCGATGCGCTCCTTGAACATGCTCGCCGCGGCGAATTCGGCGTCCAGGTGCACCGGGTTGTGATCGCCCGACATCGCCGCGAACAGCTGGATGTCGCGTTCCTCGACGGTCTTGCTGTAGCTGGCGGTCTGGCCGATTTCGAGGGCTTCGTAAGGGGTGTTGGTAACCTGGGTCATCTGTTTCAGATCCTGTGGGGTAAAGAAAAACGTCGCAAACCTACTCGCTGCGTGGCGGCCGCTTGTGGTCCAAGGCCTGGGCGATCCAGGCCAGCACGTCGGCGGTCACTTCATCGCGGTTGGTGTCATTGAACAATTCGTGCCGGGCCTGCGGGTAAATCGTCAATTGCAGGTGTTGGCTGCCCGCGTCGCGCAGGGCGTCGGCCAGATCCTTCAGACGCTTGCCTTCGCTCACCGGATCACATTCACCGCCGATCACCAGCAGGGGCAGGCCCGGATCGATCTGGGCGAGATTGGACGCTTTGCTGATTTGCTGCAAGCCGCCGAGCAGGTCGATCCAAAGCTGATTGGTGCAACGGAAACCGCACAAAGGGTCGTGGATGTATTTATCGACTTCGACCGGGTCACGGCTGAGCCAGTCGAAGGGAGTACGCGTCGGTTTGAATTTCTTGTTGAAACTGCCGAACGACAGCCACTCGATCAGGGCGCTGCGCCCCGCCGCACCCTGGCGTCGGCGTTCGAAGCGGGCGATCAGGCGAGCGCTGCGATAGAGCACCACCGGTTGAAAGTTCGAGCCGCTGAGAATCGCCCCGTGCAGGCTGGCGCTGTGATGCAGCAGGTAACCCTGGGCCAGGTAGCTGCCCATGCTGTGGCCCAGTAGCAGAATAGGCGTATCCGGATGTTGCTGGCCGATGTGATGGTTGAGGCTGGCCAGGTCGCCCACGACCTTCGCCCAGCCGTCCTCGTCGGCAAAGTGACCGAGGATCGCTTCCTCGCCGGTCTTGCCATGGCCGCGCAGGTCCAGCGCGTAGACTCCGTAACCTTCGTCGCACAGGGCCTGTGCCAGGCGGGCGTAGCGGCCGCTGTGTTCGGCCATGCCATGGGCCAGCATGACCACCGCCAGCGGGGCGGTTTCAGGCAGCCACTGGTTGACGAACAGGCGGCTGTGGTCGGTCGCGGTCAGCCAGAACGTTTGGTGGATCATGGCGGTTCCTTTGCACAAAGTCAGACGCAGCGTCGCTGCATTGTATAGCGCATCCGCTGTGTCTCGCCTGATCAGGCTGATCCATGGGAGGAAGATTCACACAATCTATGACGCAGGTTGCCATATTTGCCTGATTCGCCATAGCTGCTAGTGTCCCAGGAGCTCCGCCTCTGCAAGCGATACAGACGCGGCCCGGATATGCTCAGGTAAAGAGGACAAAAACAATGCAGCCTGATTTCTGGAATGACAAACGCCCGGCCGGCGTGCCCCTGGATGTCGACCTCGGGGCCTACAAGTCGGTGGTCGAGGTGTTCGAGCGTTCCTGCAAGAAATTCGCCGACCGCCCGGCGTTCAGCAACATGGGGGTGACCCTCACGTACGCCGAGCTCGAGCGCCACAGCGCAGCCTTCGCCGGTTACCTGCAAGCCCATACCGACCTGGCGCCGGGCGATCGTATCGCGGTGCAGATGCCTAACATCCTGCAGTACCCGATCGCCGTGTTCGGTGCGTTGCGCGCCGGGCTGATCGTGGTCAACACCAACCCGCTGTACACCCCGCGGGAAATGCGTCATCAGTTCAAGGACTCCGGTGCCCGGGCGCTGGTTTACCTGAACATGTTCGGGCAGAAAGTCCAGGAGGTGTTGCCCGACACGGACCTGCAATACCTGATCGAAGCGAAGATGGGTGACCTGATGCCCACCACCAAGGGCTGGCTGGTCAACACGGTGGTGAGCAAGGTCAAGAAAATGGTCCCGGACTATTCGCTGCCCCAGGCCATTTCCTTCAAGAGCGCCTTGCGCCTGGGACGCGGCCAGGGCATCAAGCCGTTGAAGGTCAGCCTCGATGACATTGCCGTGCTGCAATACACCGGCGGCACCACCGGGTTGGCAAAGGGGGCGATGCTGACCCACGGCAACCTGGTGGCCAACATGCAACAGGCCCGGGCGTGCCTGGGACAGCTCGGCGATGACGGCCAGCCGCTGCTGCGCGAAGGCCAGGAGGTCATGATCGCGCCATTGCCGCTGTACCATATCTATGCGTTCACGGCGAACTGCATGTGCATGATGGTGACCGGTAACCACAACGTGCTGATCACCAATCCGCGGGACATCGGTGGCTTCATCAAGGAGCTGAAGAACTGGCGTTTCTCGTTATTGCTGGGGCTCAACACGCTGTTCGTGGCGCTGATGGACCATCCGGATTTCAAGACCCTGGATTTTTCCCACCTCAAGGTCACCAACTCCGGCGGCACCGCGTTGATCAAGGCCACCGCCGAGCGCTGGCAGCAGATTACCGGTTGCGGCATTACCGAGGGGTATGGCCTGACCGAGACCTCGCCGGTGGCCAGCGCCAATCCTTATGGCGGCAAGTCCCGCCTGGGCACGGTGGGGATGCCGGTGCCGGGCACGCTGATGAAAGTGATCGATGACGAGGGCGTCGAGCAACCCCTGGGCGAGCGCGGGGAACTGTGCATCAAGGGGCCGCAGATCATGAAAGGCTACTGGAACAAGCCCGAGGCCACGGCCGAAGTGCTGGACAGCGAGGGCTGGTTCAAGTCCGGCGACATCGCGGTGATCGACCCGGACGGGTTCGTGCGCATCGTTGACCGCAAGAAGGACATGATCATCGTCTCGGGTTTCAACGTGTACCCCAACGAAATCGAAGACGTCGTGATGGCCCACCCCAAGGTCGCCAACTGTGCGGTGATCGGCGTGCCGGACGAGCGTTCGGGAGAGGCGGTGAAGTTGTTCGTGGTGGCGCGGGAAACCGGGGTCAGCCTTGAAGAACTCAAGGCCTACTGCAAGGAGAACTTCACCGGCTACAAGATTCCCAAGCACATCGTCTTGCGGGACTCATTGCCGATGACGCCGGTGGGCAAGATCCTGCGGCGGGAGTTGCGGGATATCGCCTGAGGCGCCTGCCTCATGGTGTTCTTGTGGGAGCGAGCCTGCTCGCGAAGGCGGCATATCAGCCAACATCTTTGTTACTGATATGCCGCCTTCGCGAGCAGGCTCGCTCCCACAGGTTTGTGTATTTTGTAGTAATTGTGCTGGAGTTTGAATTTTTACTCTAAAAATGACCATTGACTATTCATGAGTCATGTTTATGACTGTGGGGGTTGTTTTTGGCTCTAGGCGACCCTCGGCAAAGCTGCTACTCTCGGCGCGCTTTTGTGACTTCTCGGCCTTGATTCAAGCCAGATTCACCAATAAACACACCAATAATAATCGCATCAAATGCGGTGAGAATTCGCGTTGCTGAGGAGTGGGCTTCCATGATCGAAGACTTTTGGAAGGATAAGTACCCAGCTGGGATTGCTGCCGACATCAATCCAGACGAGTATCCGAATATTCAGGCGGTGTTGAAGCAGTCCTGCCAACGCTTTGCCAACAAGCCGGCATTCAGCAACCTCGGCAAGACGATCACCTACGGTGAGCTCTACGAGTTGTCCGGGGCGTTTGCCGCGTACCTGCAACAGCATACCGATTTACAGCCGGGCGATCGAATCGCCGTGCAGTTGCCCAACGTTCTCCAGTACCCGGTGGCCGTGTTCGGTGCGATCCGCGCCGGGCTGATCGTGGTCAACACCAACCCGTTGTATACCGCGCGGGAAATGGAGCACCAGTTCAATGACTCCGGCGCCAAGGCGCTGGTGTGCCTGGCGAACATGGCGCACCTGGCCGAGACCGTGGTGCCGAAGACGGGCGTAAAGCACGTCATCGTCACCGAAGTCGCCGACCTGCTACCGCCACTCAAGCGCCTGTTGATCAACAGCGTGATCAAGTACGTCAAGAAAATGGTCCCGGCCTATCACTTGCCCAAGGCCGTGAAGTTCAACGACGTGTTGAGCAAAGGCCACGGCCAGCCCGTGAACGAAGCCAACCCCTCCAGCGACGATGTGGCCGTGCTGCAATACACCGGTGGCACCACCGGCGTGGCCAAGGGCGCGATGCTCAGCCACCGCAACCTGGTGGCCAACATGCTGCAGTGCAAGGCGCTGATGGGCTCCAACCTCAATGAAGGTTGTGAGGTACTGATCACGCCACTGCCGCTGTACCACATTTATGCGTTCACCTTTCATTGCATGGCGATGATGCTGATCGGCAACCACAACATCCTGATCAGCAACCCGCGTGACCTCTCGGCGATGGTCAAGGAACTGTCGAAGTGGAAGTTCAGCGGTTTCGTCGGCCTCAATACGCTGTTCGTGGCCCTGTGCAACAACGAAGCCTTCCGCAAGCTGGACTTCTCGGCCCTGAAAGTCACCCTGTCCGGTGGCATGGCCCTGCAACTCGCGGCAGCCGAGCGCTGGAAAGCGGTCACTGGTTGCCCGATCTGCGAAGGTTATGGCATGACCGAAACCAGCCCGGTGGCCACGGTCAACCCGATCCAGCACATCCAGGTCGGTACCATCGGCATCCCCGTGCCGTCGACGCTGTGCAAGGTGATCAATGACGCGGGCGTCGAACAGCCGTTGGGCGAAATCGGCGAGTTGTGCGTGAAAGGCCCGCAGGTCATGAAAGGCTACTGGCAGCGCCAGGAAGCCACCGATGAGATCCTCGACAGCGAAGGCTGGCTCAAGACCGGTGACATCGCGCTGATCCAGCCGGATGGCTACATGCGCATCGTCGATCGCAAGAAAGACATGATCCTGATTTCCGGTTTCAACGTGTACCCCAACGAGCTGGAAGATGTGCTGGCAACCCTGCCGGGCGTGCTGCAATGCGCGGCCATCGGCATCCCGGACGAGAAGTCTGGCGAGGCGATCAAGATCTTCATCGTCGCACGGCCGGGTGTCACGTTGACCAAGGAACAGGTGATGGAGCACATGCGCGCCAACGTCACCGGCTACAAGGTGCCCAAGGCCGTGGAATTCCGCGATGCCTTGCCGACCACCAACGTGGGCAAGATCCTGCGGCGCGAGTTGCGTGATGAAGAGCTTAAAAAGCTGGGGCTGAAGAAGTAAGGCCGTTGCCAATGACAAAGCCCCGCTGATGCGGGGCTTTTCATGTGCGGCGAATGTCCCGAGGCGGGGCCGCTTTTTGTGGCGAGGGAGCTTGCTCCCGCTGGGCTGTGGGAGCAAAGCTTGCTCGCGAAACAGGCGCCTCGATTCTGTAAGACCGCATCGCGTCCATCGCGGGCAAGCCTTGCTCCCACATAGCGGGAGCAAGCTCCCTCGCCACAACAGCTCCCCTGCAATCAACCTATGTGGAGCATTACAACCTGAACTGCGCAAAATCCAGGTTGGTGCCCCCCGGCCGCATGTCCTGCAGGTAGGAGTCCTTGTCAGCGCTCAGCTCCAGGCTCAGGGCTGCCTTGCGTTTGCCCTGGTTGCGCACTTCCAGGCCTTCCATCTTTTCGCGCAGGAACACGGTCGGCACTTTCAAGTGCAACAGCTCATCGGTGGCCGGCGTGTGCAGCAGTAGGTGGATCCATTCGTACTGACCGATGGCCAGGCGCGCCACCGGGATATCGAACCAGAAGATGTTGCGGTTGCGGTTCAATTCGCTGAAGTGGCAGTTGTTGACGCCCAGTACGGCGCCGCCCAGTTCAAGGTTTCTGCGGGCGATGGCCTGCTTTTTATCGAGTTTCATAACGTTCCTACGGGGTTGGAGCTTCAGGCCGCCGCCTGAATACGTGGGGCATTCTCGGTGGTTGCCGGGTAAACATAAAGCCCCGCCTGTACGAACGATGAAACTTGGCTTGGCAATCATCGGTCAACTCAGCGTCGGGCCTGAAAAGACGAAATTGATCCAGCGTCGCCAAACAGGCTACTTTGTCGAGGCAACGCCCCTGAGTCGCCAAGCGACCACCCCTTTTTGCGGCGAAAGGAGACGCACATGATGTTCCCGGCCTTGAAAGGCTTACCCTTGCATCGTGTGATGATGCGCACCGTGACCGAATTTCTCGACGACGAGATGTCGACCTACGCCTCGGCTTTGGCCTACCAAATGCTGTTTTCGCTGTTCCCGTTCATTCTCTTTCTGATCGCATTGATCGGCTTCCTGCACCTGCCGGACTTCTTCTCCTGGCTGCGCCTGCAATCGGAACTGGTGCTGCCGCCCCAGGCCCTGGAGCAGGTCAACCCGGTGATCGACCAGCTCCAGCAATCCAAGGGCGGCTTGTTGTCGGTGGGTATCGTCATTGCCTTGTGGACCGCTTCGGCGGGCGTGCGGTTGATGATGAGCGCGATGAACGCCGCCTACGACGTGGTCGAGGGCCGTCCGGCCTGGAAGCGCTTTCCGCTGTCGATCTTCTACACGGTCGGCATCGCCGGCATGCTGCTGGCCGCCGCGGCGCTGATGGTGCTCGGGCCGCAGGTGATGGGCTGGATTGCGGCCCAGGTCGGCCTGGAGGAGTTCATCGTCACGCTCTGGACGATTGTGCGCTGGCCGGTGATCGTGTTCTTGCTGATGGTCGCCGTGGCGCTGATCTATTACGTGATGCCCGACGTCAAGCAGGAGTTTCGCTTCATCACCCCAGGGTCGGTGCTGGCGGTGGTGGTGTGGATCATCGCCTCCCTGGGCTTCGCGTTTTACGTCAAGACCTTTGCCAACTACAACGCCATGTATGGCAGCATTGGCGCGATCATCGTGTTGTTGCTGTATTTCTATATTTCTGCGGCGGTGCTGTTGCTCGGTGCGGAGATGAATGCGGTGATCGAGCACATGTCCGCCGAGGGCAAGAATCCAGGTGAAAAGAACCCGGGCGAGCATGAAAAGCAGCACGTGTCCGGCCTGGGGCGCGACCATTCCATCCCTCACACCCACCCTGACGAAGCCCGACCATGATCCGTGAAATCCTGAAAATGGGCGACGAACGCCTGCTGCGCATCGCCCCACCGGTGCCCGCCGACCTGTTCGACAGCCCTGAGTTGTGGCAATTGATCGACGACATGTTCCAGACCATGGAAAGCGTCGGCGGTGTCGGTCTGGCGGCGCCGCAGATCGGCGTCGACTTGCAACTGGTGATCTTCGGCTTCGAACACAGCGAGCGTTACCCCGACGCCGAGGCGGTGCCCCAGACGATCCTGATCAACCCATTGATCACTCCGTTGGGCCCGCAGATGGAAGAGGGTTTTGAGGGTTGCCTGTCGGTACCGGGCCTGCGCGGTGCTGTGGATCGCTACCAGGACATCCGCTACGAAGGCTTCGACCCCAAGGGCGAGCCGATCGTGCGCTACGCGTCGGGCTTCCATGCGCGGGTGGTGCAGCATGAATGCGATCACCTGATCGGGCGCTTGTACCCGTCGCGCATTACGGATTTCAGCAAGTTCGGCTTTACCGAGGTGATGTTTCCGGACCTGGATCCCATGGCCGACGACTAATAACCCGCCCCCGAACCCTGTGGGAGCGGGCTTGCTCGCGAAGCGGTAGGTCAGCTTGCATTGATGTTGAATGTGCCGCCGTCTTCGCGGGCAAGCCCGCTCCCACATTGATCTGTATTGCACTTCAGGACTGTGTATTTAGCTTTAACCCCATCGCAATCATCGGCTTGCTGCGCGCATACCGGCTCAGGCGCTCGGCCATGGCATAGGGCAGTTCAGGATCGAAGCTGAAACCACGTCGCTCATAAAAACCACGCAAGTCCGGGTGACAGAACAACCACACCGGCTCATCCAGGTCTTTCACCGCCTCGGCGATCAACCGCGCGCCAATGCCCTGTACGCGGTACGTCGGGGCGACGAACAATCCGGTCAACCAATGCCCGCCCGACACGGGCCGCAGGCACAGGGCGGCGACAATCTCATCGCGTCTTGCTACCCACAATTGTGCGTCACGCACCGCTTTCATCGAAGATTGGTGGGCGCGGTAAAACTTGTTCATCAGTGGCCACAGCGGCTCGTCGAGTTGCGTGTAATGGATTTCGGACATGGCAGGGTCGTGGCGCAGAAGGGGGAGGCGATTATAAAAGAACGCGGGTGCGGCGATAGGTGTATACCTGACTGCACATCCCGTATGAGTGGAGTACGTATCATGGCCAAAGGCATGGATTCAAAAAAACCGGCAAAGAAAAAACCGGCGAAGAGTGCTGATGAAAAGCGTGCCGACAAGAAGGCCAAGAAGGTGAATCTGTTCGGTCATTGAGCCGCTACCGTCCCGGTTGGCCTCAGTTTGAGCTGGGACGGTCGCCCCAGCTCAACCCCTTCGTTATGTGTCGAAGCTCAAAGCGAGGCGAGAAACATGTCCGTGGCCGAGGCCTCGTCGCCCGTGCGGCTTTCCTCGGCCTTTTCCACTTGCGCCATCGCCGATTTGTCCTGCATGCGCTGGGCAATCTCCTGACTGACGGCCATCTGCTTCTCGGGCGGCATCGCCTCCAACTCTTCCTGGGTAATGCCCATCTCTTCAAGGATGCTGTCGCGCAGGCGCTCTTCGGGCGTCTTGCTCATGTAGTCCTTGAATTCTGCCGTCGCGGAGCCACCAAGCGTCGTGGTTTCCTCGGACGCTGACGAAGCAACAGTCTGCAAGTGCACGCGGGTCTTGGCGAATGCCTCGTCCACCTTGTCGCCGATGGCGGTGGCGGCGCTGACCTGCTGCGTGGCTTGTTGGGTGAAGGCGTCCTGGACTTGGGCACTGCCCTGGCTGGCCTGGGCCTGGACGTTATCGCGCAACGCCTGCAATACGGCGCTTTGCAGGCCGCTGGCGGCTTCGGCGGTGGGATCCTCGCCCGGGCGCTTGAGCGGCAAGACCATCGCTTGCTGTTTTGCACTGACCAACATGATGAACACCTTGTAGGTAATGGCTGAGCGAGGGGCAGGAGCAATTCCCATGCCGTTGCCGCGAGAACCTTATGCCAAGGGCTTTTAGACGGGCGTGCTGCGAGCGGGGCGGCCAATCCTTGCCGTTCGTCGGCAGGGATCGACCGCCTCGTGCCGGGTTGCTCAGGTGCTTTCGCGTACCTTGAGCTCAAAGCCCATGTCCACCACCGGCTGGGCGATGCGGTTGCCGGCCATCAGCGTCAGCATCTGTTCGGCGGCGCGACGGCCGATGGCTTCCCGTGGGGTGCTGATACTGCTCAGGCGCGGCACCATGTGGGCCGAGGCGGGCAGGTCGTTGAAGCCCAAGACCGAGACCTGCTCGGGGATCTTGATGCCGCAGCGCAGGGCCTCGAACAAGGCGCCGTGGGCCAGGTCGTCGTTGCCGAAGAAAATCGCATCGACGTCCGGGTGGCTGTCGAGCAATTGCAGGAACAATTCACCACCCAGGCCCACCGAGGAGGGGCGCGGGGTCAGCAGTTCCAGGTCCGGGTCATACAAGCCGGCCTTCTGCAGGGCGCGACGAAAGCCTTCGCCGCGCAGCAGGGTGCGTTGGTCCAGCTGCGCGCCGATGTAGGCCAGGCGCTTGCGTCCTTTGGAAATCAAGTGCTCGGCTGCCGTTTCGCCCGCCTTGAGCTGGGAAAAACCAACGCAGTTGAGCCCGGCGCCGGGGTCCAGTTCCATCATGTACACGCAGGGAATGTTGCTGGCCTCGATCATCCGCCGGGCACTTTCGGTGCGATCGAAACCGGTCAGCAGCAAACCCCGTGGCTGATAGGCCATGTAGTTGCGCAACAGGTCTTCTTCCTCGTCCCGGGAATAGTGATAGTTGCCGATCACCACTTCGAAACCCTTGGGCCGCAGGACCCGATGGATGGCTTCCAAGGTGTCGATGAACAACAGGTTGGACAACGACGGCACCAACACCACCACCGAATGACTCTGGGCCGAAGCCAGGGCACGGGCGGCGGGATTGACGACGTAGTTGAGCTCCACGGCGGCCTGGCGGACTTTTTCCACCAGTTCCGAGGCAACGGTGCTGACGCCGCGCAGGGCACGGGAGGCGGTGATGGGGCTGACACCGACCAGGCGTGCGACTTCGTTGAGCGTGGGGCGACCGGTGGTGCGAGTATTCTTATCGTTTTTAGGGGCGGTCATCAGGGCGGCTTGCCAAACAAAAATCAAGGCACTAAGGTAGCGCTGTCTCGACGCCGCTGCAAATGCGTGAACGGGGGTTGCCTGATCTCCCGTCCGCTCGCGTCGTGAACGAACATGCTGCAACCACAAAAATGACAAGAAGGCGTCGGCAACTTCTGCTTTTGCTGCGGTGTCATAACTGGCAAAGGTAGCGCTGTCTGCGCGCTGAGGTGTTACATGAACAATCCCATCACCGCCCTGGTCATCATGGGCGTTGCCGGTTGCGGCAAGACATGCGTCAGCCAGGCCCTGTGCCAATTGAGCGGCGCCACCGCCATCGAAGGCGACACCTTCCACCCCGCGGCCAACATCCAGAAGATGAGCGCCGGTATTCCCCTGAACGACGACGACCGTGCCGGCTGGCTCGACAGCCTGTGCGATGAGTTGCGCCGTGTCGACGCCACGGGCGAGCGCCCGGTGCTGACCTGCTCGGCCCTCAAGCACAGTTATCGCGAACGTCTGCGCAGTGCCTTGCCCGGCCTGGGCTTCGTATTCCTTGAATTGACCCCCGAAGTGGCCGCCGATCGCGTTTCCCACCGTCCCGGTCATTTCATGCCGTCGACTCTGATCGACAGCCAGTTTGCCACCCTTGAATCCCCTGTCGGCGAGCCCCTGACCCTGGCTCTGGACGCGTCCAGCCACAGCATCGACGAACTGGCGCGCCAGGCTTACGTCTGGTGGTTGGCCCACGGTTTGAAGCTTGCCGGCTGAGTTTCAAAAAATTTGCGTCAGAAAGATAGCGCTGTCCCGACGGCTTATAAATAACTGCTTCAATAACAACAACAAATCAGGAGACACCTCCCATGTTCGGCATGTCCCACGAGACGTTCCTACTGCTTGATGCAGTGGTCACGGTGATCGGACTCATCGTCCTCATCACCAAGTTCAAATTCCACCCGTTCATTGCACTGACCATCGCCGCCGCGTTCCTCGGCCTGACGTCGGGCATGCCGACCGGCACCATCATCAAGGCGTTCCAGGACGGCTTCGGTGGCGTGCTCGGCTTTGTCGGCATCATCCTGGCGCTGGGTACGATGCTCGGCAAGATGATGGCCGAGTCGGGCGGGGCCGATCAGATTGCCCAGACCTTGATCCGTGCCTTCGGCAAGGACAAGGTGCAGTGGGCGATGATGTTCGCCGCGTTCCTGGTGGGCATCCCGCTGTTCTTCGAGATCGGCTTCGTGTTGCTGATCCCGCTGGTGTTCATCGTGGCGCGCCGCACCGGCGTGTCGATTATCAAGATCGGTATCCCGTTGCTGGCCGGCCTTTCCGCGGTCCACGGCCTGGTGCCACCGCACCCGGGTCCGCTGCTGGCGATCGGCATCTTTGGCGCAGACATCGGCAAGACCATTCTCTATGGCCTGATCGTCGCACTGCCGACCGCCATCATTGCCGGCCCGATCTTCGGTACGTTCATCGCCAAGCACATCCCCGGCCATCCGAACCAGGAATTGGTGGATCAGCTGGCCCGCGAGACGAACTCCGCCGAGCTGCCAAGCTTCAGCATCACCCTGATCACCGTACTGTCGCCGGTGTTCCTGATGTTGCTCAAGACCTTTGCTGACGTAGCGCTGCCGGACGGCAACCTCTTCCGCGTCTGGATGGACATGATCGGCCACCCGATCTCGGCCTTGCTGCTGGCGTTGCTGCTGTCGCTGTACACCTTCGGCTACAAGCAGGGCATCGGCTCCAGCCAGATGCTCAAATGGCTGGACGCAAGCCTGGCCCCGACTGCCGCGATCATCCTGATCATCGGTGCCGGTGGCGGCTTCAAGCAGATGCTGGTGACCAGCGGCGTCGGCGATGTGATCGGCCACATGGCGGTCAGTGCGCAGATTTCGCCGATCCTGTTGGCGTGGCTGGTGGCGGCGGTGATTCGTATTGCGACGGGTTCGGCCACTGTGGCGACCATTACGGGTGCCGGGATCGTGGTGCCGGTGGTGGGGATGATGCCGGGCGTGAACCGTGAGCTGCTGGTGCTGGCGACCGGTGCCGGTTCGTTGATCCTGTCCCACGTGAACGACGCAGGTTTCTGGCTGGTCAAGCAGTACTTCAACATGACAGTGGCCGAAACCTTCAAGACCTGGACCGCAATGGAAACCATCCTGTCCGTGGTGGGGCTGATCTTTATCCTGCTGTTGTCGCTGGTGATCTAACAGGCGCTGCGGCTCAAACTGTGGGAGCGGGCTTGCTCGCGAAGGCGTTGTCTCAGTCGAGTAGATGATGACTGACACACCGCCTTCGCGAGCAAGCCCGCTCCCACATTAATTTTGTGTCAGGCCTCAGGTTTCTTGGTCAACCCATCCGCCCGAAACATCCCACGGATCCCCCGCACAGCCTGGCGAATCCGGTCCTGGTTCTCGATCAGCGCAAAGCGCACATGATCATCTCCATATTCCCCGAACCCCACCCCCGGCGAGACGCAGACCTTGGCTTCGGCCAACAGCTTCTTGGCAAATTCCAGCGAGCCCAGGTGCGCATAGGCATCGGGAATCTTCGCCCAGACGTACATCGAAGCCTTGGGGTTTTCCACCATCCAGCCCAGCTCATGCAGGCCCTTGACCAACACATTGCGGCGTTGGCGGTACTGTTCGGCGATGTCGCGCACGCATTGCTGGTCGCCTTCGAGAGCGGCGATGGCGGCCACTTGCAGCGGGGTGAAGGTGCCGTAGTCGTGGTAGCTCTTGATCCGCGCCAGGGCGCTGACCAGTTCCGGGTTGCCGACCATGAAGCCGATGCGCCAGCCGGCCATGTTGTAGCTCTTGGACAGAGTGAAGAACTCCACCGCGATGTCTTTGGCGCCAGGCACCTGCATGATCGACGGGGCTTTCCAGCCGTCATAGACGATGTCGGCGTAGGCCAGGTCGTGGATCACCAGCACGTCGTACTGCTTGGCGAGGGCGATGACCCGTTCGAAGAAGTCCAGCTCCACGCGTTGGGCGGTGGGGTTGGAGGGAAAGCCCAGAATCATCATCTTCGGCTTGGGAATCGAGCCGCGAATGGCCCGCTCCAGTTCGTCGAAGAAATCCACCCCTGGCACCAGCGGCACCGAACGCACCTGGGCGCCGGCGATCACCGCGCCGTAGATGTGGATCGGATAGCTGGGGTTGGGCACCAGCACCGTGTCGCCCTGGTCCAGGGTAGCCAGCATCAGGTGTGCCAGGCCTTCCTTGGACCCGATGGTGACGATGGCTTCGCTTTCCGGGTCGATGTCCACTTCATAGCGGTCCTTGTACCAGCGCGAAATGGCGCGGCGCAGGCGTGGGATGCCTTTGGACGTGGAGTAGCCGTGGGTGTCTTCACGCTGGGCGACGGTGACCAGTTTCTCCACGATGTGCGGGGGCGTGGCGCCGTCGGGGTTACCCATGCTCAAGTCGATGATGTCTTCGCCGCGCCGACGCGCAGCCATCTTCAGCTCGGCAGTGATATTGAATACGTACGGGGGGAGTCGATCGATGCGCGCAAAGCGGCGCGGCGAACCTTGTTCGGCCATTGTTGCCTCGAGATACGTGAGCGCCCGGAACCGTCCGAGCGACGTTGGCCACTGCGGTGGCCTGCGGCGCAAGATAATCGGGCGGATGTCGGATTGTCCAGTAGCCGCGTCGAACTATTTTCGACGACACTGTCGCCCAGGCTGCGGCGCTATCGATGGTCGCCGCGACATGTTTAACCTGTCTCTCCCAATCCTGATGGAATGAATGATGGAATTTTCCAGCGGCTTCCTGCTGAGCCTTTCCCTGTGCCTGGACATTGGCGTGGCCAATATCGCGATGATCACCCTGGCGATGCAGCGTGGCTATTTCCAGGGTTTCGCCTTGGGCCTGGGCACTTGCGTGGGCGACCTGGTCTACGCCGTCCTGGCCCTGGCCGGCATGACCGTGCTGCTGCAATACGAAACGGTGCGCTGGGTGCTGTGGCTCGGTGGTTCGGTGCTGTTGCTGTATTTCGCGGCGAAGATGATCCATTCGGCGATCTATCACAGCACCGTACTGGCCGAGGCGGGCGAGGTGCAGGGCAACTCTTCGCGCCAGGAGTTTTTTCGCGGGATTTTCCTGGCCATGTCATCGCCCAGTGCCATCCTCTGGTTCGCGGCGGTGGGCGGCACGCTGATTGCTCGTTCGGGCGGCGGAACCTTGCTCAGCTCGGCGCTGTTCCTCAGCGGTTTTCTCTGTGCCGGGCTGCTGTGGTGCGCGGCCTTGTGCCTGGCCGCGACCCAGGGCGGCAAACTGTTGGGGGATAAACTGTTGCGCTATTCCTATTGGGCATCCGCCGCGATCTTCTGCTATTTCGCAGTATATGTGATCGTTTCTGGCTACAACGAGTTTGTAGGAAAAACCGGCACCGGCACTGTGCCTGGCTTCTGACAAGCGAAACGGTCCTGCCAATCACGGTTTGGCTTCTATACTGCCAAACCCGACTTCACGTTTGCTGGAGTGTTGCCGCATGGAAAAGCACAAACGCGATTGCACAACCGAACCACGCTTTGAGCAGGGACGTTTTCAGCTGATCGCCGGCTTTGGTGCCCGGTTTACCGAGGACACCGCCCAAGACATCCCTTTGCTCTGGGAAAAGTTCCTGCCCTGGCTCGGCAAAGTGCCAGGGCAGAAAGATGAAGTGACCTACGGCGTGTGTTGCAACCCGGACGGGAAGGGTGGGTTCGAATACATCGCCGGCGTGGAGATCAGTCGGCTCGACGATCTGCCGGAGCAATACCGTTGGATCGAAATCCAGCCAGGGCATTACGCGGTCTTCGAACACAAGGGGCCGTTGAAACAGCTGCCGGACACGTTCCAATACATCTGGAATGAGTGGTTGCCGCATTCCGGCCACGAAGCGGCCGACCTGCCGGAGTTCGAGCGCTACAGCGAGGATTTCAACCCCAGGACCGGCCAAGGCACCCTGGAGATCTGGATCCCGCTCAAGCCGAGCTGATCGTCGCGGCTTCAGTACAAACTGGCCTGCACCCGCGCAGGCGCTTCACGGTCGTAAGTCTCGGCATCGAACTGCCCATCATTCAAACGCTTGTGGATCGCCCCGGCGCTGGGCAGGGCTGAGCGCTCGAGATGGCGGGCCGGGTTCCACAGATCTGAACGCACGATGGCTTTGGCACAATGGAAAAACGCCGCTTCGACCGTCACCAGCAGCACGGTGCGAGCCGGCTTGCCGTTGACCGCAAAGCGTTCCAGCAGTGCCGGTTCGGCGCTGATCCGGGCGGTGCCGTTGACCCGCAAGGTCTCGCCAATGCCTGGAATGAGGAACAGCAGCGATACCCGTGGAACGTGCAAAACGTTGCGCAGCGTGTCGATGCGGTTGTTGCCGGGACGATCCGGCAGGGCCAGGGTCCGCTCGTCGAGGATCTGCACAAAACCTGGCACGTCGCCCCGGGGCGAGCTATCGAGGCCGTCGGGGCCTGCGGAACCGATGACCACCAGCGGCGAGGCCCGGACCATCGCCTGATAATCCTCGTTCAGAAACGGGATCTGTTTACGCACTGCCCGTTCGTGAGGCAAGCCATACAGGGCTTCCAACTGTTCAATCGACGTCACCATCATCCATTCATCCTGAGTCTATGGGCCAAGGTCTTCAAAACATCAACCCCATCCGCCGCTCATAACCGATGCGGCCCTTGTAGGCTTCGCCACTGTCGACCCAGCCCATCCGGGTGTACAGGCCGATGGCCGAGTCGTTGTCGGCGTCCACCGAGAGCTCCAGCCCGCGGATCTCCGGCCAGGCGGCGCGCGCCACGGCGGGCAGCGCCTGCAGGCAGGCCTTGCCATAACCTTGGCCCTGGGCCCGGTGGTCGACTTGCAGGGCATGCAGGGTGGCGCTGTGTTCGTTGGCCCAGGCGGGCAGTACCGGTGGGCGCTTGAGCAGCAGGAAGGCCACCGGCACCTCCTGCGCCAATAGCGCAAAGCCTTTGACCCCGGGGCCGGGTTTGGACAGCAGCGTATGCAGGGCGCCGTGGATATCGCCGGCGAACTTGATCTGTCCGGGGTGGATTTCGATGGCGGTGACCTGTTCGCGTTGACGCGGGGTCAGGTCTTCGTAGGGGACGAGCTGAACGGTCACAAAAACATCCATTGTTTGCCGGCTAAATGAGACGTGGATTCTAGCGAATTTTTTTCTTTGGATTATTTTTGTTGGATTGTCGATTCGCTGTTTCTCCAAACGACCAAGGGTGTCTTCAACAAAAAAACTGCGGAGAATCACCATGAATACCCAAACCACTGAAACCCAGATCCAGGCCCTGATCGACACCTATCGCCAGGCCGTGATGACCAAGGACGTTGAAAAGGTCATGGCGCTCTATGACGAGGACATTGTCTCGTTCGATGCCATCCAGGCCTTGCAGTTCAAGGGCAAGGCCGCTTACCGGGCCCATTGGCAAGCCTGCATGGAAATGTGCCCCGGCCCGCACAAGTTCGACTTTCATCAGGTCAAGATTACCCCGGCCGATAACATCGCCTTCGCCCACTGGCTCGCCTATTGCGGCGGCACCAACGAAAAGGGTGAGGAGCAAGCCTGCTGGATGCGCGTGACGGCCTGCTATCAGCGTGTTGCCGGACAATGGCGGATCGTCCATGAACATTGGTCCGCCCCGTTCGACCCGATGGCCGGGACGGCGCTGTTCGACCTGCAACCCTGATCGTCGGTTTTTTTGCCGAGAGTCATTCTGCCGTCCATAGTTGATCAGTCCGATCACGGAGCCTTCCATGAAGTACCTATGCCTGGTGTATAGCAACGAACACACGCTGCACAATTCGCCCGACAGCCCGGAGGACGCCGAGTGCATGGCCTATGCCGAGTCGATCCAGGGCAGCGGGCGCATGGTGGCCGCCGAGGCCCTGGAGTCGGTACAGACCGCCACGACGGTGCGCATGCGCGGCGGCAAGCTGTCGATCACCGACGGCCCGTTCGCCGAAACCAAGGAGCAACTGGCGGGCTTCTATTTGATCGACGCCAAGGACCTCAACGAAGCCATCCAGGTCGCCGGCAATATTCCGGCGGCCCGGGTCGGCTGCGTCGAAGTACGACCGGTACGCCAACTGAACCCCTGAACAACAAGCACAAACAGGATTTCATTCATGAACCACACAACGGCCTCTCATGCGTTATCCCAAACCCGTTACACCGCCCGTGCGCTGCACTGGAGCGAGGAGGATCGCCAGGCGCACGAAGCCATGGGCTTCCATGAAGGGTGGGGCGAGAGCCTGGACCGGCTTGAAGCGCTGGTTATCCGAGGCATGCCCGACTGATGTCGGCCGAAACGGTCAAGGCGCGGGTCGAGCAGGTGTATCGGCAAGACTCGCGACGGATCCTGGCGACGCTGATTCGCCTGCTGGGGGACTTCGACCTGGCGGAAGAGGCCTTGCACGAGGCCTTTTTCATTGCGGTCGAGCGCTGGCAGCGCGACGGCGTGCCGGACAATCCACGGGCCTGGCTGGTGTCTGCCGGGCGTTTCAAGGCCATCGACAGTTTGCGCCGACGGGCGCGTTTCGCCGCGTCCCAACCGATGTTGATCGCCCAACTCGAGGAACTGGAACAGGGCCAGTGGAGTGACGAAGACGTGGAAGACGATCGCCTGCGGCTGATTTTTACCTGCTGCCACCCAGCCCTGGCGGCGGATGCCCAGGTGCCCCTGACGCTGCGGGAAGTCTGCGACCTGACCACCGAGCAGATCGCCCGGGCATTCCTCGCCGCCCCGGCGGCCATTGCCCAGCGCATCGTGCGGGCCAAGGCGAAAATCCGCGATGCCAGGATCCCCTACCAGGTGCCGTCCCGGGCGGAGCTGCCGGAGCGTCTGGACAGCGTGCTGCGGGTGATCTACCTGGTGTTCAACGAAGGGTACTCGGCGTCGATGGGCGCCGAGCTGACCCGCGAAGACCTGACGCGCGAAGCCATCCGCCTCGGGCGTCTGCTGATGGAGTTGCTGCCCGAGGCCGAGGTCATGGGGCTGCTGGCGTTGATGCTGCTGCACGAATCCCGGCGACCGGCGCGAACGTCGTCGACCGGTGAGCTGGTCCTGCTGGATGAACAGTCCCGATCCTTGTGGGATGCCGAGCTGATCGCCGAGGGCTGCGCGTTGGTGGAAGCCGCGCTGAAAACCCGGCGGTTCGGGCCGTACTGCTTGCAAGCGGCGATAGCGGCGGTGCATGCCGAAGCGCCGACGGCCGAGGAGACCGATTGGCCGCAGATCGTCGGGCTCTATGATGTGCTGCTGCGGGCCGTGCCGTCGCCGGTGATCGAACTCAACCGAGCCGCCGCCCTGGCCAAGCGCGACGGGCCCCAGGAAGGGCTGCGCCTGGTTGACGGAATACTCGCCAGGGGCGATTTGACGGACTATCACCTGGCCCATTCGGCACGGGCGGAGTTCTGTCGGCAGTTAGGGCAGGTGGAGGAGGCGCGGGCCGCCTACCGACGTGCGCTTGAACTGACGCAGCAACTGCCGGAACGGCGGTTCATTGAAGCCAGGCTCGCCGGGTTGCAGTGATGAACCACAAGAACAACGAAATTCCTGTGGGAGCGGGCTTGCTCGCGAAAACGTCGGCGCAGTCAAGACAGTTGTTGATTGACCCACCGTCTTCGCGAGCAAGCCCGCTCCCACAAGGGAAGTGATGACTGATCGCACATCTTCGAAACACCGGAAACCACTGTGGGAGCGAGCCCGCTCCCACAGGTTTAGTGGTTTGGCTGGCTGCGTTAATCCGTTTCAGCCAGCCGGCGTTGATCAGAACTCGTGATCAGCGCTGTCCGGGTTCAGGTCGCTGATGCCCAGTTTGCCCGCGGCCTGTTCGATCGAACCGGTCTGCTTGACCAGGGCGGCGATGGCGTCGCGGACGATCTGGTTGCCAGCGGTGTTGCCGGCGGCGATCAGTTGGTCGTAGTGCTCACCCTTGTTGGCGTGATCGACCATGACCTGGATCTTGGCCTCGGTGTCGGCCAGCTCGGCCTTGAGCGCGGTGTCCGCGGCCGGGTCGGCCTTGGCGACCAGCGACGACAGGCTGGCGCCGGTCAGCTTGCTGCCGTCGACGCGGGTGTATTCGCCCAGGTACACGTTACGCACACCCTTGGCATCGTAGAAGTGCGAGTTGTGGGTGTTGTCGCTGAAGCAATCCTGCTCGTCTTCAGGCGAGTTGGCTTCCAGGGACACCTTCATGCGCTCGCCCGCCAGTTCACCCAGGGACAGGCTGCCCATGCCGAACAGCATCTTGCGCAGGCCGCTCTCGGCCGGCTCGGCTTCCAGGGTGGCGCGGTAGTTGTCGGCCACGTTCGGCTTCCAGTTACCGACCATTTCCTGCAGGTCGTTGACCAGCAGTTGGGTCACGGACTTGAGGTAGGCACGACGACGGTCGTTGTGGCCGCCGGTGGCGCCGGCGCCTTCCAGGTAATCCGAAGCTGGGCGATTGCCAGCGCCCGGACCGGTACCGTTGAGGTCTTGGCCCCACAGCAGGAATTCGATGGCGTGGTAGCCGGTGGCGACGTTGGCCTCGGAACCGCCCAGCTCGTTCAGGCTGGCGAGTTTTTCCGGGGTGATGTCTTTGACGTCGACCTTGTCTTCGCCAACCTGGACTTCGGTGTTGGCGATGATGTTGGCGGTGGCGCCCGGGTTGCCCAAGGCGTGTTCGTAGGACTTGTCGACGTAGTCGATCAGGCCTTCGTCCAGGGGCCAGGCGTTCAATTGGCCTTCCCAGTCGTCGATGATGGTGTTGCCGAAGCGGAACACTTCGCTTTGCAGGTACGGTACGCGTGCGGCGACCCAGGCAGCCTTGGTGGCTTTCAGGGTCTCGGCGTTCGGCTTGGCCAGGAACGCGTCGACGGCGGTTTGCAGGGTTTTCGCCGTGGATTCGGCATCGCTGTAGACGGCGTAGACGATGTCGGCGTAGTGCGCGACAACAGCCTTGCCGGCGGCTTCGTCGATTTTGCCAGCGGCAGCAGGGGCGACCGGTGCCGCAGTGCTGGCGGCCGGCGTTGGCGCTTGCGGCGCGGCGGCCTTGTCTTTGCCTTCGCCGCAACCGGCGAGGGAAATAGCGATGGCCAGCAGACTGGCGGTAGCCAGGGGCATACGAATCATGGCGAACATCCTGCTTCGGTGATGGATGGGACAGGCGCGAGGGTGCGCAAAAACTGCGACATAATGCGAAAGATTTGCATTATGTGTAAAGGGTTATGGTTGTAAATATTTCTTGTTTAATGATGAGAATCACCCCCTGTAGGAGGCGTCTGTAGGAGTTGCCGAGCGAAGCGAGGCTGCGATCTTTCCCCTGGCGCTTGAATTCCAAGCGAACAAACCAACGATCGCAGGCTTCGCCAGCTCCTACGAAGGCTTGGCGCTGGGGAGAGTCAGATTATGGAAACCTTGCTGCGCTCGGCCTGCTTCAGGTAAATGCCCAACTCCCGCGCCGGCAGCGGTTTGCTGTAGTAGTACCCCTGACCTTCGTGGCAGCCCTCGGCGATGATGTAGGCTTCCTGCTCCACCGTCTCGACGCCCTCGGCAATGACCTGCATCCCCAGGCTCTTGCCCAACTGGATGATGGCCCGGACGATGGTCGCGTCGTCCTCGTCGTCGAGCAGGTCCTGGACGAAGCTCTTGTCGATCTTGATCTTGTCCAGCGGCAGGCTCTTGAGGTAGCTCAGGGACGAATAGCCGGTGCCGAAGTCATCGATGGCAATCAGCGCCCCGGAGCGGCGCAGGCTCAGCAAGTGCTGGGCCGCGGTGGTGATGTCTTCCATCAGGCCGGTCTCGGTGACTTCCAGTTCCAGGCTGCGCGGCGGCAGCCGGTACATCTGTAGGAGATTGTTTACCACCCGCGGCAGCTCGGCGTGGTGCAGTTGCACCGTCGACAGGTTGACCGCCATGCGCAGGTCGAGGAAACCCTGGTCGTGCCATTCGCGCAATTGCCTGCACGCCTGGTCCAGCACCCATTCGCCGATGGCGATGATGGTGCCGTTCTGTTCGGCCAGGGGAATGAACAAGTCCGGCGGCACCAGGCCGTGCTCGGGATGGTGCCAGCGAATCAAGGCTTCGGTGCCTACTATCCGCAGGTCGCGGTAGCTGATCTGCGGTTGGTACACCAGGCTGAACTGCTCGCGGGCAAGGGCCTCGCGCAGGTCTTTCTCCAGTTCGCGACGGCGGCGCATCTCGCTGTCGACGCTGGCGATGTAGAACTGGTAGCGATTGCGCGAGCGGCTCTTGGCCAGGGTCATGGTCTGCTCGGCTTTCTGCAACAGTTTCTCGGTGCTGTCACCGTCTTCGGGGAAGAGGGTGATGCCGATAGTGGCCCGCAGGCGGATCTGCTGATCATCGATGGCGAACGGCGCTTCCAGGTCATCGAGGATGCTCTGGGCCAGCTCGGCGGCCTCGTAGGGCTGCTCGATGTCGGCTTGGACCAGGGCGAACTGGTCACCCCCCAAACGCGCCAGCGCGCCGAGCCGGCCGCTGTGGGCCCGCAGCCGATCCGCCAGGGCCAGCAGCAACTGGTCGCCGGTCTGATAGCTGAACTGCTCGTTGATGCCCTTGAAGTCATCCAGCCCCACACACAGCACCGCCACCCGACGTTGCAGGCGCCCGGCGTCCACCAGGATCTTGTCCAGTTGCTGTTGCAGTTGCTGGCGGTTGGGCAGGCCGGTGAGAAAGTCGTACTGGGCCATGCGCAGCAGGCTGTTTTCCGCTTCGTGGCGCAGGTGCGTGTTGCGTTCGATGGATTCGAGCAGTTGGTTGGCCGTGTTGATCCACAGGCCCAGTTCGTTTTGCTCGTGGCCGCGCAACTGCGGGATCTTGTGCGCGCTGGGACGATCGGGGTTGATTTCGGTCAGGTGCTCGATGATCCGCGACAACGGCTTGGTCAGCAGCCAGTGATAGACCAGGTACAGCACCAAGCCCATGGCCAGGGCCCGCAGCATCCCGGAGATAAAGATGATCACCGAACTTACGATGAAGCCCTCGCCGTAGGTGGCGGTGTCGAGGGTGATGCTCAGGTCGCCGTAATATTCGCTGTAGGGGCCGCGTCCCACCAGTTGCGTGGTGAAGGTGCGCTCTTTGCCCAGGATCAGGTCGGTCAGCCAGCGGCTGTCGGAGTGCTTCAAGGGCCGGGCTTTTTCGGCGAGCATGGTTTCGCGGGGATGGCCGATGGACGCCATGCGTACGGCTTCGTCCTGGAACAGGCCCTCGATCACCTGCATGCCCATTTCCCGGTCCAGGCTGTAGACGGCCTGGGTCGAAGGGTCGCGGAACATGTCGAGGATACGTTGGGCGTCAGTGGCGACGGCCTGGTTGGTTTTGTAGGCATCGAACACGATCTGGGCGCAGCTCAAGACCACACCAACGATCAATGCCGAGAGGAGCACGACCCGGAGCAACTTCACAGACAAGCTGTTCTTGAGTTCCAGCTTCAAAGAGTGGTTCCTTGTTCCGTGCGGGTAGCGTCAAGTTGCCATGAGTATTGGCAATCCTGTGATGTCAGTCAAAGGGACAATCAAACACAAGGGTTTTCGCTTGAAACCTGACCGGTATACGTTTTTTCCAGAGTGATTGCTCTACGACCATTGTGTCGGTTGAAAGGCACCGCAACTTGAGGCCCGCCGGGATTTTTTCTTGCTTTCCAGACGCGAGGTCTCTAGTCCGCGATCATTTTTCGCCGTGCAAAGAAAACCCGGCATGGCGCCGGGTTTCTTTGGGCTGGCATCGAGCTTAGGCAGTGAAGGCTTTACCTTCGAACTGCTCGGCGACGAATTTCCAGTTGACCAGGTTCCAGAACGCTTCGACGTATTTCGGACGAACGTTGCGGTAGTCGATGTAGTAGGCGTGTTCCCACACGTCGCAGGTCAACAGCGGGGTGTCGCCGTTGGTCAGTGGGTTGCCGGCGCCGATGGTGCTGGCCAGGGCCAGGGAACCGTCAGCCTTTTTCACCAGCCAGCCCCAACCGGAACCGAAGGTGCCGATGGACGTCTTGCTGAACTCTTCCTTGAACTTGTCGAACGAACCGAAGGCTGCATTGATGGCTTCAGCCAGCGCGCCGGTTGGTTGACCGCCGGCGTTGGGCGCCAGGCAGTTCCAGTAGAAAGTATGGTTCCAGACCTGAGCGGCGTTGTTGAAGATACCGCCCGAGGAAGTCTTGACGATTTCTTCCAGGGTCTTGCCTTCGAACTCGGTGCCAGGCACCAGGTTGTTCAGGTTCACGACATAGGTGTTGTGGTGCTTGTCGTGGTGGTATTCCAGAGTCTCTTTGGAGATGTGCGGCTGCAGTGCATCGTGTGGATAGGGCAGCGGCGGCAATTCGAAAGCCATGGTGATTCTCCTAATCAGGTCAGGTTGCGGTGAGCGCAAGGCCGATCACGGGCGGCCAGACTAGCGCCGGGGAGTTTGTACTCTTTGCGGCGCAGGAGTCGGATCATAGCACCGGGGGTGCGGCATAACCACGCAACAACTGTGTGGAATAGAGGTTCCAGAGCGGTTTGGAATAATCAGCCGGTGACGATCAATTGCATCGCCACGGTAAACATCATCACCGCGACCAAGAGGTCCAGGATCCGCCAAGTGCTTGGGCGGGCCAACCACGGTGCCAGCCATGCCGCGCCGATGGCCAGGGTGAGGAACCATAGCAGCGAGGCACTGGCCGCCCCTATCACGTAGGCACCGGGAACGCTCTGCTGGGCGCCAAGGGAACCGATCAGCAGCACCGTGTCGAGGTAGACGTGGGGGTTGAGCAGCGTCACCGCCAGCGCGCTGAGCAACACCGCCCGCAGCGAGCGTACGGCGTGGTTCTCACTTTGCTGCAGGCTCTGCTTCGAGCAGGCCCGGCGCAAGGCCAGGCTGGCGTACCAGAGCAGGAACGCCGCACCGCCCCAGCGGGCAATCGACAGCAGCAACGGACTCTGGGCCAGCAAGGTCGCCAGGCCGAAAACCCCGGCGGCGACCAACAGGGCATCGCAGGTGATGCACAGCGCCGCTACCGGCAAGTGATGCTCGCGGCGTAGGCTCTGGGCCAATACGAACGCATTCTGGGCGCCGATGGCCATGATCAGCCCGAGGGCCACCACGAGCCCGTTCACATAGCTTTGCCACATCTTTTTTTATCCCCGGTCAGTTGCTGTTGCTGGTCATTTTCCCGGGAAGGGCTGTATAAGAAAAACCAATATTGCTGATTGCCCATTAGGATTACTGATGTTCGACTACAAATTGCTCTCTGCCCTGGCCGCCGTGGTCGAGCAGGCCGGTTTCGAGCGTGCAGCCCAGGTGCTGGGTTTGTCGCAGTCGGCCATTTCCCAACGAATCAAGTTGCTGGAGGCGCGTGCCGGCCAGCCCGTCCTGGTGCGGGCCACGCCGCCGGTGCCGACGGAAATCGGCCGTCGGCTGCTCAACCATGTGCAACAGGTGCGGCTGCTCGAGCGTGACCTGCAAAGCCTGGTGCCGGCGCTGGATGAAGAGGGCCTGCCGGAGCGTCTGCGCATCGCCTTGAACGCCGACAGTTTGGCGACCTGGTGGGCCGCTGCCGTGGGCGATTTCTGCGCCGACCAACACCTGTTGCTCGACTTGGTGGTGGAGGACCAGACCGTTGGCCTCAAGCGCATGCGCGCCGGTGAAGTGGCGGCCTGTGTCTGCGCCAGCGAACGCCCGGTGGCGGGCGCCCGCAGTGTATTGCTGGGGGCGATGCGTTACCGGGCGTTGGCCAGCCCGGCCTTCATCGCCCGGCATTTTCCCGGCGGCGTGCGAGCCGATCAACTGGCCCGTACGCCAGCCTTGGTGTTTGGTCCGGATGATTTCCTGCAACACCGCTACCTCGCGTCCGTGGGCGTGGAGGGCGGTTTCGAGCATCATCTGTGCCCCTCGTCCGAAGGTTTCATCCGTCTCGCTGAAGCGGGACTGGGCTGGGGGCTGGTGCCGGAGCTGCAAGTGCGCGAACAGCTGGAACGAGGCGTGCTGGTGGAATTGTTGGCAGATAAACCGATCGATGTGCCGCTGTACTGGCATCATTGGCGCAATGGTGGGCAGTTGCTCGGCTTATTGACCGAGCGACTGATCGCAGCGGCAAGCAGCACGCTGCAAGCAGTACGTTGAGCGCGCAGTGCTTGAAGCTTGTCGCTTGCAGCTGGAAACTGATTTTAGGAGCATTCATGAAGATTTTGGTCACCGGCGCGAGCGGCTTCATTGGCGGGCGCTTTGCGCGTTTCGCCCTGGAGCAGGGCCTGGATGTGCGGGTCACCGGTCGCCGGGCCGAGAGTGTGGAGCACCTGGTGCGGCGCGGTGCGCAATTCGTCCAAGGGGACTTGAGCGACCCGCTGCTGGCCCGCGACCTGTGCCTGGATGTCGAGGCCGTGGTGCATTGCGCCGGTTCCGTTGGGCTGTGGGGCCGCTACCAGGATTTCCACCAGGGTAACGTTCAGGTCACGGAAAATGTCGTCGAGGCCTGCCTCAAGCAGAAGGTGCGTCGCCTGGTTCATCTGTCCTCGCCGTCCATTTACTTTGATGGCCGTGACCACCTCGGGTTGACCGAAGAACAGGTGCCCAAGCGCTTCAAGCATCCTTATGCCGCCACCAAGTACCTGGCCGAGCAGAAAGTCTTCGGCGCCCAGGAGTTCGGCCTCGAAGTGCTGGCCCTGCGCCCGCGTTTCGTGACGGGTGCCGGTGATATGAGTATTTTTCCGCGCCTGTTGAAAATGCAGCGCAAGGGGCGCCTGGCCATTGTCGGCAACGGCTTGAACAAGGTGGATTTCACCAGCGTGCAGAACCTTAACGAAGCGTTGCTCAGCAGTCTGCTGGCTACCGATTCCGCCTTGGGCAAGGCCTACAACATCAGCAACGGCGCACCGGTCCCATTGTGGGATGTGGTCAATTATGTGATGCGCCAGATGGAAGTCCCACAGGTCCGACGTTATCGTTCCTACGGCTTGGCTTACAGCGTCGCGGCCCTGAATGAAGGGGTCTGCAAGCTCTGGCCAGGCCGCCCCGAACCGACGCTGTCGCGCCTGGGCATGCAGGTCATGAACAAAAATTTCACCCTGGACATCAGCCGGGCCCGGCATTATCTCGATTACGATCCGCAGGTCAGCTTGTGGACGGCGCTCGATGAATTTTGCGCCTGGTGGACGGTCCAAAACACCCGCTGATCGGCCCGCCATGAACCGAGTGCCCGGTTCGGGGTCAATCGGTGCGGCGGGCGACGGGGTTATACTCGCCGCATCAAGCCATTACCGGTTTCCCAAAGGTCGAACCATGCCCATGCGTAACGATGCCAACGACGACTTCGATGATGTACCGAGCCTGCGGATGCGGGCCGACATTCCCGATGACGATGATTTCCTGCCCAACCGCCAGTCGCCCCACGTGCAAGCGCGCCCGGCGCCGGCCGCCGCGGCGAAAGTCAAGGTCAAGGGGCCCAGCACCGGGCCGCTGTGGGCATTGGTCGGCGCGCTGCTGTGTGCGTTCGGTTTCCTGGCCTGGTGGAGCTTCCAGCAGATTTCCCTGATGGAGCAGCAATTGGTGGCGACTCAGGAAAGCTTCGCCCGGATCAGTGAAGATGCGGCGGGGCGCTTGCAGGACATTTCCGGCAAGGTGGTCGCCGGGCAGTCCAATGTCATGAGTGACAGTGAAGCCTTGAAATTGCAGATCAAACAGTTGGACAACAAGCTGCAGGAGCAGGCCCGGCAATTCGACGGCAAGCTGCAGGAGCAGTACCGGCAGCAACAAGCCACGTTCGGTCCGTCCGCCGACCTGGACAAGGAACTTGCCCAGCTCATTGCCCAGGCTTCTGACCAGCAGAACACCAACACTCAACTGCAAGCTTCCAACAAGGAGCTCCAAGCCCAGGTCAAGGCGCTGGCCGCTGAAGTGACCGCCTTGAAGAATCAAGGCGAGGGTGGTGCCCTGGATGCCCAGCTCAAGAGCATCGGTGCCGACATCACCGCCCTGAAAAGAGCCACCTCCAACTCTGCCATCGAGCGCCTGGAGCAGGACGTGATCGTGCTCAAGAGCCAGCAGGATAACGGCAACACCGCCGAGTTCGACGCCTTCCGCGGGCAGGTCACCCGTAACATCAATACCTTGCAAGCGCAGATCCAGCATTTGCAGCAGCAACTCAGCGCTCGGGCTCAATAAGCCTGATGTTCGGCTAGCGCCTATCCCTGTAGGAGCTGCCGAAGGCTGCGATCTTTTGATCTTTCGCTCAAGACTCAATTGTCTGGGAAAAGATCGCAGCCTCGTTGCACTCGTCAGCTCCTACTTCCCCACGCCGTCTACGCTCTTGAAACACCAACAAGAACGAGGGGCGCACGCATGGGTTTTTTTCACAGGATGGCCTGGCTGGGCGCAATGCTCATGCTGGGGATGGCCCAGGCGGCCACTGCGGACGATGGCCACGCGGCCCGGGCGCTGCTGGAGAAGGCCTTGGCCTATTACCATGACAATGGCGACAAAGCCTTTGCCGCCTTCAGCCGCCAAGGGGAATTTGTCGACAAGGATCGCTATGTGTTCGTGGTCGATACCCAGGGTGTGATGCTTGCCAGCGGCGGACCTTCCTCGGCGTTGATCGGACGGGACGTGTCCGAAGTGCTGGGGCCGGATTTGCGCAAAGCCTTCAAGGACGCCTTGAAAACTCCCGAGGCCAGTGGCATTCAGCAAGCCGAGTACCGTTGGCAGAACTGGGCGGACGGCAAGGTCGAGCGCAAGCATGTGTATTTCCAGCGTGTTGGTGAGCGAATCCTGGCCGTCGGTTATTACTTGCCGCGTGCTTCAGCCGAACAGGCCCGGGCACTGCTGGACAAGGCCTCGAGTGACCTGCTGAAAAACGAGAAAGCCACGCTGACGGCAGTCAACGCTCTAAAGGGCGGGTATCTGCAGGATGATTTGTATGTCTTTGTCGTCGACCTCGATACCCGGCGCTATGTGGGGCATGGCACCAATCTGCGTTTGATCAACACCGACTTTGCCAAGGTCAAGGACCCGGATGGCAAACCAGTGGGGGAGCCGATCCTGGCCATGATCGGCAAGCAGGATGTGGGGGAGTATGAGTATCGCTGGAAGAATCCGGTGACCGGGAAGGTTGAGGACAAGCATGCTTATCTGAAGAAGGTTGGGCATTTTCTGGTGGCGGTGGGGTATTACAGTCCTTGAGGCTGGGGGGCTGGGGCTGGGGCTGGGTTTTGGGTGTATATCCGTTTCTTAGGTAACGGCCACTGGCGGTTCCGCCCTTACGGCGGCTCACTTTTTTTCAAACGCCAAAAAAAGTAAGCAAAAAAGGCTTGCCCCACCACTCGGTGCCTCGCTAGGGCTCGGCATGCCCTCACTCCGGCATTGCTCCGTGGGCCGCCGCGAAGGGCCATCCATGGCCCAGCGCGGCTAACCCGGCATCCATGCCGGGTTGCCCACTGCGCAATGCCTGCGTTCGGCCATCGTGGTTAACGGGGCGCTCAGATCAAGATCAAGATCCAAAGCAAGAGCAAGAGCAAGAGCAAGAGCAAGAGCAAGAGCAAGAGCAAGAGCAAGAGCAAGAGCAAGAGCAAGAGCAAGAGCAAGAGCAAGAGCAAGAGCAAGAGCAAGAGCAAGAGCAAGAGCAAGAGCAAGAGCAAGAGCAAGAGCAAGAGCAAGAGCGGGGCACATGCCTAATGCCTGTCAGTTAAGTGGATAGCACGGGCAAACACACAAACCGTGGCGAGGGAGCTTGCTCCCGCTGGGCTGCGTAGCAGCCCCAAAAACAGGGCCGCTTCGCGACCCAGCGGGAGCAAGCTCCCTCGCCACAGGGTTACTGCCGGGCTTTATTTCGCTTAACTGATCGGCATTGGGGCACATGCCTGCATTTATTTGGCTGAGCCACCGCTATCGCGAGCAGGCTCGCTCCCACAATGGGCCGCAGTGAACACAAGACTCATAAACACCCAAGATCCCCTGTGGGAGCGAGCCTGCTCGCGAAGAGGCCGGCACATCCAACATCACCGCAAACTGACCCACCGCCTTCGCGAGCAGGCTCGCTCCCACATTAGGGGAAACGCGATCACCCTGACCAGGTCGGCTATCAGGCCGCCTCGCGGCGGCGCTGTAAAAGCGGAACCGCCAGCGGCCGTTACCGAAAAAACGGATATACACCCGATAAAAGCACCACAGCGGAACCTATATCGGGACCCCAGCCAAACTCAGCCCGCCACCAACACCCGAATCGCCTCCAAACGCAACGCCGCTTTCTCAAGCATCGCCAAGCCTTGCTCCCGCTGTTGTCGCAGGGCCACCAGTTCGCTGTCGCGCACGGTTGGGTTGACCGCTTGCAGGGCGGTCAGGCGTGCCAGTTCCTCGTCGGTATCGGCCGCCAGGCGGCGCTGGGCCTCGGCCACGCGTTCGGCGTGACGCGGGGCGATCTTCTCTTCGCCGGCATTGATACGAGGCGTGAGCTGGTCGCGCTGGGCCTGGATGAACTTGTTGGCGCTGGCGCGCGGCACGCTTTCGAGCTGGTCGTTCAGGGTTTCGAACGAAACCCGGGCGGCCAGGTCGTTGCCGTTGGCGTCCAACAGGCAGCGCAGGGCGGCCGGCGGCAAGTAGCGGCCCAGTTGCAGCGAGCGCGGCGCAACCACCTCACTGACGTAGAGCAGCTCCAGCAACACGGTGCCGGGCTTGAGCGCTTTGTTCTTGATCAGCGCCACGGCGGTGTTGCCCATGGAGCCGGACAGCACCAGGTCCATACCACCTTGCACCATCGGGTGCTCCCAGGTGATGAACTGCATATCTTCGCGCGACAGCGCCTGGTTGCGGTCATAGGTGATGGTCACGCCTTCGTCGTCGCCCAGCGGGAAGCTGGCGTCGAGCATTTTTTCGCTCGGCTTGAGGATCAGTGCGTTTTCCGAATGGTCTTCGCTGTCGATACCAAAGGCGTCGAACAGGGTTTCCATGTAGATCGGCAAGGCAAACTGGTCATCCTGCTCGAGAATGGCCTCCACCAACGCATCGCCTTCACCGGCGCCGCCGGAGTTGAGCTCCAGCAAACGGTCGCGACCGGTGTGCAGCTCGGCCTCCAGGCGCTCGCGTTCGGTACGGGCCTCGTCGATCAGAGCCTGCCATTGGCCATCATCGGCTTCCTCCAGCAAGGGCAGCAGGCGCGGGCCGAACTGGTGCTGCAAGGCGTTTCCGGTCGGGCAGGTGTTGAGGAAGGCATTCAGGGCTTCGTGATACCACTGGAACAGCCGCGCCTGGGGGCTGGTTTCCAGGTACGGCGCATGCAGCTCGATGGTGTGCTTCTGGCCGATCCGGTCCAGACGACCGATACGTTGTTCCAGCAGGTCCGGGTGCGCCGGCAGGTCGAACAGCACCAAATGATGGGCAAACTGGAAGTTGCGTCCCTCACTGCCGATTTCCGAACAGATCAGTACCTGGGCACCAAACTCTTCGTCGGCGAAATAGGCCGCCGCGCGGTCGCGCTCCAGGATATTCATGCCTTCGTGGAACACCGTGGCCGGGATGCCGGAGCGCACGCGCAGGGCGTCCTCCAGGTCCATGGCGGTTTCGGCGTGGGCACAGATCACCAGCACTTTGGTGCGCTTGAGCATCTTCAGGGTGTCGATCAGCCATTCGACCCTCGGGTCGAAACGCCACCAGCGTTCTTCTTCGCTGGCGTCCGGCTGTGCCTGGAAGCTGACTTCCGGGTACAGCTCGGGGTGATCGCCCAAGGGCAGTTCGAGGTACTCGGGCGGGCACGGCAGCGGGTAGGCGTGCAGCTTGCGCTCGGGGAAGCCCTGTACGGCGGCGCGGGTGTTGCGAAACAGCACGCGACCGGTACCGTGGCGATCCAGCAGTTCACGCACCAGGCGGGCACTGGCCTCGACATCGCCATCATTGACGGCGGTCAGCAATGCTTCGCCTTCGTTCCCCAGGAAACCCTGGATGGTCTTGTGGGCTTCGGGCGAGAGGCGGCCTTTGTCCAGCAACTCCTGCACGGCTTCGGCCACCGGACGATAGTTTTCGCTCTCGGCGCGGAAGGCCTTGAGGTCATGGAAACGGTTCGGGTCCAGCAGGCGCAGGCGGGCGAAATGGCTGTCCTGACCCAGTTGTTCCGGGGTCGCGGTCAGCAGCAGCACGCCCGGGATGGTTTCGGCAAGCTGCTCGACCAGGGCGTATTGAGGGCTAACCTGGTCTTCGTGCCACACCAGGTGATGGGCTTCGTCGACCACCAGCAGGTCCCAGCCGGCGGCGAACAGCGCGTCCTGGGCCTTTTCGTCGTCCACCAGCCACTCCAGCGCCACCAGGGCCAATTGGGTGTCTTCGAACGGGTTGCTGGCATCGCTTTCGATGAAGCGCTCTTCGTCGAACAGCGCGACCTGGAGGTTGAAGCGCCGACGCATTTCCACCAGCCACTGGTGCTGGAGGTTTTCCGGCACCAGGATCAGGACGCGGTTGGCACGGCCGGACAGCAACTGGCGATGGATGACCAGGCCGGCTTCGATGGTCTTGCCCAGGCCCACTTCGTCGGCCAGCAATACCCGCGGCGCAATGCGGTCGGCCACTTCACGGGCAATATGCAGTTGGTGGGCGATCGGCTGGGCACGTACGCCGCCCAGGCCCCACAGGGAAGACTGTAGCTGGCGGCTGGTGTGTTCCAGGGTGTGATAGCGCAGGGAGAACCAGGCCAGCGGGTCGATCTGGCCGGCGAACAGACGGTCGCTGGCGAGGCGGAACTGGATAAAGTTCGACAGTTGGGTCTCGGGCAGGGTGACTACTTCGTTCTGCTCGTTGAGACCGTGGTAGACCAGCAGCCCGTCGACGTCATCGACTTCGCGCACGGTCATTTTCCAGCCTTCGAAGTGAGTGATCACATCGCCCGGCGAAAACCGTACACGGGTAAGTGGCGCATTCCGTAGCGCGTACTGGCGAGTGTCGCCAGTGGCCGGATAGAGCACGGTCAACAAGCGGCCGTCCTGTGCCAGAACGGTGCCTAAACCCAGCTCGGCTTCGCTGTCACTGATCCAGCGTTGCCCCGGTTGATACTGCTGCGCCATGCTGCCTGACTCCCGCCTTGAAAAAGCCGGTTATCTTAACGGAAGGATCCTTCATACCAAAGGATTTACGTACGCTGATTCGTCGCGATGCTACGGAACTTATGCTTGCCCGGCGATCAAACAAGCTCGGCCTTGGTCATCGCCGCAATTGCCAACTGGGTCACAAGTTTCGGACCGGCGGTTCAAGCTGCCACTTTAGCCGCCGACAACCTGAAGACAGGAGAACTTTATGTTGCCACCCATACTCCCTTTGAGCGTTGTACCCATCACCGCTCAACAGGATCCGGTTCGCCAGCGACCGGACATACCGCCCGTGGTCCCGGTGCAGCAAAGCTCCAACGAAAGCACCATCGACCTGCAAAACCGCGACCCGGAAGAGACCGCGCTGCTGTTGCGCGAGGAACAGCAGCGCCAGCAGGAGCGCGAGCGCCGCCGCCGCGAGGCCGATGAAGACCCTGAAGAGCACCTGGCCGTACCGGGTACCGAACTCAACGCCGACAATACCGTGCCGGTGGTGCCGCTGATCGACGAAGAGTCACGCCAAGGCCTGTGGGTCGATATCCAGATCTGATCCTGGGTGTCTGGCTGCATTCACAGGCTGGTCAACGCCGCCAACAGCCCGCATCATGGGCGCATCCGCAATTCACTGCACGATGCCCACACGCCATGAGCCAAGACGACAAGCTGATCGACCTCAGTGCCGAGCGCGCCAAGCGCGTTCACGACCTCAACGAAAAACGCCTCAATGAAGTCCGCCAGGCTTTCGAACAGGCCATGCCGTTGGGCAAGCCCAAGAAAAAGCCGAAGAACAAACCGAAAAAGCGCTGAACCCCCTCGATCCATTGATGCAGATCAGTTATTTCCCCACCTTTGCGCCCCGTCGAGGGCGTTATTGACCCCGGTCAATTTTCATCCAGGCCTGATTGGTTACCTTGAACCCATCGCAACAGGGGCAAGACCAGGAGGCCAGTCATGTTTTTCGATAATGTGGTGTTTGCCGGGGTGTTGACGGTCGGCCTCATGTTCGTGTTTTTCGCAGGTTTTGGATTATTCATCTGGAAAGACGCACACAAGCGGAAAAAACCGTAGGTCTTTCTGGCTACAACGAGCACGCAAGGCATTTTGGGCGACTTCGGTCGCCCTTTTTTTTGGCAAATTTCCTGATCACGCAAAACTACGGTGGGAGCGGGCTTGCTCGCGAAAGCGTCGGGTCAGTCATCTATTCAGTGCCCGACATACCGCTTTCGCGAGCAAGCCCGCTCCCACAAGTTGCCCAGTGTCTGGGCATAAAAAAAGGTGCGATCCGCAAGGGTCGCACCTTCTTTTTTGAGCCGCTGGAATCAGCTGCCGATGGCCTTGGACGCCAGCCAGAACAGCGCCGCCGACAGTGCCACCGTCGCCGGCAGGGTCAGTACCCAGGCCAGCAGGATGGTGCGTACGGTGCCGCCTTGCAGGCCGCTCTTGTTAGCGACCATGGTGCCCGCCACGCCGGAGGACAGCACGTGGGTAGTAGAAACCGGCAGGCTGAAGATATTCGCCGCGCCGATCATGCACGCGGTGGTGATCTGCGCCGACATACCTTGCGCATAGGTCATGCCTTGTTTGCCGATCTTCTCGCCGATGGTCAGCACCACGCGCTTCCAGCCGACCATGGTGCCCAGGCCCAGTGCCAGTGCGACTGCCAGGATCACCCAGAACGGGGCGTACTCGGTGGTGGCGGTCAGGTCCTTGCGCAGCTTGTTCAAGTCGTCTTTCTCGCGAGCTGCCAAGCCTGGCAACTTGCCTACCTTCTTCGCCGTGTCGTCCAGGCAGAGCAGGTAGCGGCGAACCTCGATGCGTCGTTCCGACGGCAGCGAATGGTAGTCCGCCACGCCTTTGAGCGTGTCGAGCAGGGCATTGATGGTCGGTTCGGTCTGCTGCGGGTTGCAGCGGAATTTCTCGGGCAGGTCGCCGTTCACGCTTTTGCCCAGCGCCAGGTATTCACCCAGGGACTCGTGGTTGCGTTGGTAGAACTGGCTCAGGTGCAGGGTTGCGTCACGGGTCCGCTCGATCTGGTAGGTGGTGCTGCCCAGATCCAGTACGAACTGCGCCGGCACGATACCGATCAGCACCAGCATGATCAGGCCGATACCTTTCTGGCCATCGTTGGAGCCGTGGACAAAGCTGACGGCCATGGCCGAGATCACCAGTACCAGGCGGTTCCAGAACGGCGGGTGTTTCTTGTCGTCGATCTGGCGGCGCTGTTCCGGCGTCTTGTGCATCTTCGACAGCGGACGCCACCATTTCAGGCCGATCAGCACCAGGGCGGCGATCAGGAAACCGGCCATGGGCGAGAACACCAGGGAAGCGCCGATATCGATCGCCTTCTGCCAGTTCACCCCGTCGGCCAACGGGATATCGTTGATCAGCGCGTTGGCCAGGCCCACGCCGAGGATCGAACCGATCAATGTGTGGGAACTGGATGCCGGGATACCGAAGTACCAAGTGCCCAGGTTCCAGGTGATGGCCGCTGCGAGCAGCGAAAACACCATGGCCAGCCCGTGTCCGGTGTTCACATTGATCAGCAGCTCCACGGGCAACAGGTGAACGATGGCGTACGCCACCCCCACGCCGCCCAGCAACACGCCGAGAAAATTGAACACACCGGAAAAGAACACCGCCAGGTGAGGCGGCATGGCTTTGGTGTAGATAACAGTGGCAACCGCGTTAGCGGTGTCATGAAAGCCGTTGATGAACTCGAAGGCGAGGACAAAAGCCAGGGCGAGCAAGAGGCTCACAAGCACCCAAGCATCCAGTCCGCTGAATAAATCGATCATGAAGGTTTTCTGACCCGGTCATAAGGGGGCGCGATTATGCCAGAAAACCTCGGTAATCGATGCACTGCCTGCTCATCGGTAACATTCTTCAACGAAAATAATTGTAGGACCGTCTCAGGCGCCAGGTTTGCCGCGGGTTGCGTAACCCTTTGAATCAGGGGCGCAAAGCACACTTGGCCAGGATCACGGCAAGCTGAATGATGCCGTGAGCGGTTGTATGAAATTTCTGAAAAGAAGGTCGGCCATGACCCTTCCGGACCGTCGGGCAGGAGCGGATGGCGGCCCGCTCATGGCGGGCGTGCGCTACGGATTCCAGCCTGGGTGGCGGCCGGAAACCTCTTCACAGGAACCTCGGGCGCTGAGCGTCACTGCTCTTCGGCTTTGAGTTCCTTTTCCATTTTCTGGAGTTCTTGGGTGAAGGCCTGGTCCTGAACGGTGGCGCGCTTACGCCAGGGTTTGCGTTCCGGTTCAGGTTGCGCGGCGTAGGTGGTGACTTCCCCGCCGTAAACTTCCTTGTAACGTTGTTCCTGGCGCTCAAGTTCCGCGCGCAGTTCGTCTTTCGTCACAGTTTTACCTAAATTAATTGAAGTTGAATCTGGTGATACGCACTGCATGTGGACATGCAGACGGCCACGGCACCAGAGCTGACAGCTGACGTAGCATCAGGGCTTCGCGTTGTTGCCAAACAGGGGAAGCGACCATAAAGGCGCTCCGGGCACCAGGCTAATGACCACGGCGCCAGCGTACGAGAACGGTTGATTGGCCGTACCGTCACTGTTTTGCATTATAGCGGCCCAGCCGAATAACACTATCGGGAAAATTAAAAGGTGCTGTTGTTGTGTGAACTCATGTTTGTATGTGCAACTTGTATCACCGCGTGAAAAAGGTCGGCGAGTACCGCTATCCAGATGCCGTTCACGCCGACAAGTTCAATTTACCCCACGCCTTCACGCCAAACTCGAGTCATTGTTTCCTGCAACTTAACTCAAACGTGTTCGCAGCGGGAGCCATTCGATAGCGGACCCGATTGCGATTATCGGTCGGCGGTTCGATAATCGAACGCTCTCGGCCGGCGGCCCTTGCTTGCCCATCGGGCAGCCGCTTGAATAGCCGTCATTCCCGGGGAAGGATCAGACATGAACGACCAATTGCGCAATGCCTTCACTTCTGTCGCGCCACCGATCGTCGCCTCGCCGGCCAAGCGGATCCAGGCCCTGACCGGTGATCCCGACTTCATGACGTCCCTGGCCCGTGGCTTGGCCGTGGTCCAGGCCTTCCAGGAGCGCAAGCGGCACCTGACCATCGCCCAGATCAGCCATCGCACGGAAATTCCCCGCGCCGCTGTCAGGCGTTGCCTGCATACCTTGATCAAGCTGGGCTACGCCACCACGGACGGGCGCACCTATTCGCTGCTACCCAAGGTGTTGACCCTCGGTCACGCCTATCTGTCTTCCACACCCCTGGCCGTTTCTGCCCAGCCGTACCTGGACCGCATGAGCGAGCAACTGCACGAAGCCTGCAACATGGCCACGCTCGAAGGCGACGACATTCTCTATATCGCCCGCTCCGCGACCACCCAGCGCCTGATTTCGGTGGACCTGTCGGTGGGCGGGCGCCTGCCAGCCTATTGCACCTCCATGGGCAGGATTCTCCTGGCGGCCCTGGATGATGCGTCGTTGCGCGACTACCTCGACCACGCCGACCTGCAGGCCAAGACCAGCCGCACCTTGCACACACCTGAGGCTTTGCTCGAGTGCCTGCAACAGGTGCGGCAGCAGGGCTGGTGCATCGTCGACCAGGAACTGGAACAGGGTCTGCGTTCGATTGCCGTACCGGTGTACGACGCTTCCGGTCAAGTAGTGGCCGCGCTCAACGTCAGTACCCATGCCGGACGGGTCAGCCGCAATGAGTTGGAGCAACGCTTCCTGCCTGGCCTGCTGGGGGCCAGTCGCGACCTGAGCGCGCAGCTGTTCACTTAAGCTGTTCGATAAACGCACACAGTCGGCGGCGATGAATTGACGGTGTTTGCCCGGCCTCATTAATGTCGCGCAGCGTCATCCGGCGTGTGTCGCCGGGTCTCCGTTCGTCCGCCTGCGTTTTTCGCTTGGAATAAAAATAAAATGAACCAGCCCCAGACCTCCGTAGGCAATTGCCTCGATGTGCAGTCCTTCATCAATACCCAGCCCATATCGCGTTATCAGTGGCGGGTGGTGATTCTGTGTTTCCTGATTGTGTTCCTCGACGGCCTCGATACGGCCGCGATGGGCTTCATCGCCCCGGCGCTGTCCCAGGATTGGGGCATCGATCGCGCCAGCCTCGGCCCGGTAATGAGTGCCGCGCTGATTGGCATGGTGTTCGGCGCACTGGGTTCAGGGCCGTTGGCTGACCGCTTCGGGCGAAAAGTCGTACTGGTGGGCGCGGTCGTGCTGTTCGGCGCGTTCAGCCTGGCCTCGGCCTACAGCACTAACGTCGATCAATTGCTGGTGTTGCGGTTCCTGACCGGCCTGGGTTTGGGCGCCGGAATGCCGAACGCCACCACTTTGCTCTCGGAGTACACCCCGGAACGCAAGAAATCGCTGTTGGTGACCAGCATGTTCTGTGGCTTCAACCTGGGCATGGCGGGCGGCGGGTTCATCTCCGCCAAGTTGATCCCGGCCTTCGGTTGGCACAGCCTGCTGCTGATCGGCGGGGTGCTGCCGTTGATCCTGGCGGTCGTGTTGCTGTTCTGGCTGCCGGAGTCGGCGCGTTACCTGGTGGTGCGCAACCGCGGCACCGACAAAGTGCGCAAGACCCTGGCGCCGATCGAGCCGCACACGGTTGCCCAAGCGGCGAGCTTCAGCGTACCGGAACAGAAAACCGTCAAAGCCCGCAACGTGCTGGCGGTGATTTTCTCCGGTACCTACAGCGCCGGCACCTTGCTGCTGTGGCTGACCTATTTCATGGGCCTGGTGATTGTCTACCTGTTGACCAGTTGGCTGCCGACCTTGATGCGCGACAGTGGCGCGAGCATGGAGCAGGCCGCGTTTATCGGCGCGTTGTTTCAATTCGGCGGCGTGTTGAGCGCTGTGTTTGTCGGTTGGGCGATGGACCGGTTCAATCCGCATAAGGTCATCGGCCTTTTCTATCTGATGGCCGGGGTGTTTGCCTACGCGGTGGGGCAGAGCCTGGGCAACATCACCTTGCTCGCCACCCTGGTGCTGGTGGCCGGCATGTGCGTCAACGGTGCGCAATCGGCGATGCCTTCCCTGGCGGCGCGTTTCTACCCGACCCAGGGCCGGGCCACCGGGGTCTCGTGGATGCTGGGTATCGGTCGTTTCGGCGCGATCCTCGGCGCCTGGATGGGCGCCACACTGCTGGGGCTGGGCTGGAACTTCGAACAGGTCCTGACGGCGCTGGTTATTCCTGCGGCCCTGGCGACCACGGCGGTGGTGATCAAGGGCATGGTCAGTCATGCGGATGCGACCTGAGCCCACGACCTAACCCCAGTGGAACACCTGTGGGAGCGGGCTGTGTGCTTGGATAAATCGATAGCCAAACAACAATCTGTTCGATAAACGAACACTCAGTCGATTATCGGATTGTTTTGCCGTCATCCCGAAGCTTAATCTTCAGTCACTCCGGCGCTTAACCTCGCGCCTTTTTCTTCATGTCGGTCTACTGGATAACGGGAGCCTGCCCCATGGCTGAAATCCTTTCGCTGCACGACGCGGTGAAGCAATTCGTCAATGACGGCGATACCGTCGCGCTCGAAGGCTTCACTCACCTGATTCCTACGGCGGCGGGTCATGAAATCATTCGTCAGGGCAAGAAAGATCTGACCCTGGTGCGCATGACGCCTGACCTGATCTATGACCAGTTGATCGGCGCCGGTTGTGCTCGCAAGTTGATTTTTTCCTGGGGCGGCAACCCTGGCGTCGGGTCGTTGCACCGCTTGCGCGATGCCGTGGAGAAACAATGGCCACACCCACTGGAGATCGAGGAACACAGCCACGCCGACCTGGCCAATGCCTACGTCGCCGGCGCTTCCGGCCTGCCGTTCGCGGTGTTGCGGGCCTACGCCGGTTCTGACCTGCCGAAGGTCAACCCGCTGATCAAGAGCGTGACCTGTCCCTTCACCGGTGAAGTCTTGGCCGCCGTGCCTTCGGTGCGCCCGGACGTCACGGTGATCCATGGCCAGAAAGCCGACCGCAAGGGCAACGTGTTGCTATGGGGCATCCTCGGTGTGCAGAAAGAAGCTGCCCTGGCCGCCAAGCGTTGCATCGTCACCGTGGAAGAAATCGTCGACGACCTGAACGCGCCGATGAACGCCTGCGTGTTGCCGACCTGGGCGTTGAGCGCCGTGTGCCATGTCCCCGGCGGTGCCCATCCGTCCTACGCCCATGGCTACACCGAGCGTGACAACCGTTTCTACCAGGCGTGGGACCCGATCGCCCGGGACCGTGAGACCTTTACCGCATGGATCAACGAATACATTCACGGCACTCGAGATTTCAGTGAATTCCAGGCCCGGCTGGCAGCCGCTTCGCAGGTGAAACCATGAACTACTCCACCAACGAAATGATGACCGTCGCCGCGGCGCGTCGCTTGAAGAACAATGCCGTGTGCTTCGTCGGCATCGGCCTGCCGTCGAAAGCGGCCAACCTGGCGCGGCTGACCTCGTCGCCGGACGTCGTGCTGATCTACGAATCGGGTCCGATCGGTGCCAAGCCCAGCGTACTGCCGCTGTCCATCGGCGACGGAGAGCTGGCGGAAACCGCGGACACTGTCGTACCGACCGGTGAGATTTTTCGCTACTGGTTGCAGGGCGGGCGTATCGATGTCGGTTTCCTTGGCGCGGCCCAGGTCGACCGTTTTGGCAACATCAACACCACGGTGGTGGGCGACTACCATCAGCCGAAAGTCCGCTTGCCGGGTGCCGGTGGCGCGCCGGAAATCGCCGGTTCCGCCAAAAGCGTGTTGATCATCCTCAAACAGTCGGCGCGTTCGTTTGTCGACAAGCTGGATTTCATCACCTCGGTGGGCCATGGCGAAGGCGGTGATTCGCGCAAGCGTCTTGGCCTGCCCGGGGCGGGGCCCGTGGGCATCATCACCGACTTGTGCATCATGGAACCGGAAGCCGGCAGCCATGAATTCGTGGTCACCGCGCTGCACCCCGGCGTGACCCGCGAGCAAGTCATTGCGGCCACCGGGTGGGCGATCCGTTTCGCCGACCAGGTGCAAACCACCGCCGAGCCGACCGAGGTGGAGCTGCGCGCACTGCGCGACCTGGAAGCTCGCACCGCGGCGGCCCACGGCCAGGCACCGGGAGAAGCTTGATGCGCGACGTGTATATCTGTGATGCGATTCGAACCCCGATCGGTCGGTTTGGCGGCGGTTTGTCCGCCGTGCGCGCCGATGACCTGGCCGCTGTGCCGATCAAGGCGCTGATGGAACGCAATCCATCGGTGGACTGGAGTGCGGTGGATGAGGTGTTCCTCGGCTGTGCCAACCAGGCCGGTGAAGACAACCGCAACGTGGCGCGCATGGCGCTGCTGTTGGCGGGCCTGCCGCAGAGTATTCCCGGCGTGACCCTCAATCGCCTTTGCGCCTCGGGCATGGACGCCATCGGCACCGCGTTCCGCGCCATTGCCAGCGGTGAGATGGAACTGGCCATCGCTGGCGGCGTGGAGTCGATGTCTCGGGCGCCGTTCGTGATGGGCAAGGCCGACGCCGCGTTTTCCCGCAACATGAAGCTGGAAGACACCACCATCGGCTGGCGTTTCATCAACCCATTGATGAAAGCCCAGTACGGCGTGGACGCGATGCCGCAGACCGCCGATAACGTGGCCGATGACTACGCCGTGTCCCGCGCCGACCAGGACGCTTTCGCCTTGCGCAGCCAACAGCGAACGGCGGCGGCCCAGGCGGCAGGGTTTTTCGCCGAAGAAATCGTGCCGGTGCGCATCACTCATAAAAAAGGCGAAACCGTGGTCGAACAGGACGAGCACCCGCGCGCCGACACCACGCTGGAAACCTTGGGCAAACTCAAACCGGTCAATGGCCCTGACAAGACCGTCACCGCCGGCAACGCTTCGGGTGTCAACGACGGCGCGGCCGCCTTGATCCTGGCGTCGGCCGAAGCGGTGAAAAAACACGGCCTGACGCCTCGGGGCAAAGTGTTGGGCATGGCCAGCGCAGGCGTCGCGCCACGGGTGATGGGCATTGGCCCGGTGCCGGCGGTGCGCAAGCTCACTGAACGCCTGGGCCTGGCGGTCGCGGATTTCGATGTGATCGAACTCAATGAAGCCTTTGCCAGCCAGGGCCTGGCGGTGCTGCGGGACTTGGGGCTGGCGGACGATGCGCCGCAGGTCAACCCGAACGGCGGCGCTATCGCCCTCGGCCATCCACTGGGCATGAGCGGGGCACGCTTGGTGATGACGGCGCTGCACCATTTGGAAAAAACCGGCGGCAAGAAAGGCCTGGCGACCATGTGCGTCGGCGTCGGCCAGGGTCTGGCATTGGCCATCGAACGCGTCTGACGCGTCGCTCTACTAATAAGAAAACCGAGGAATGCTTCATGACTGACAAGCCTGGTTATCGTCGCCCCCAAGCGGGCACCCAGCCGGAGTATCTGCACCCGCCGTACCAGTCCACCAACCTGCGCTCGCCGTCCAAGCCGTTGGTGTTCCTGCCCCATTCGCTGTCGGAAATTACCGGCCCAACGGTAGGCGCCGACCGCCTGCAGGAAAAGGACCACGACCTGACCGCCCAGCATGCCGGCGAGCCACTGGGTGAGCGGATCATCATTCACGGGCGGGTGCTGGATGAGCACGGCGAGCCGGTGCCCGGCATCCTGGTGGAAATCTGGCAGGCCAACGCCGCCGGCCGCTATAACCATGACCGTGACGACCATGACGCGCCGCTGGACCCGAACTTCACCGGCACCGGTCGCACCGTGACCGATGCCGACGGCTGGTATCAGTTCCAGACCATCAAGCCCGGCGCCTATCCGTGGGGCAACCATCACAACGCCTGGCGCCCGGCGCATATCCATTTCTCACTGTTCGGGCCGAGCATCCTGACGCGCCTGGTGACGCAGATGTATTTCCCGGGCGATCCCTTGCTGGAATACGACCCGATCTACAACTGCGTGCCGGACACCCGCGCCAAGGAGCGCCTGATCGCCCGTTTCGACCTGGAAAAAACCGTCCCTCACTACGCCCTCGGTTACCGCTGGGACATCGTCTTGCGCGGCCGCGATGCCACGCCGATGGAGAAATAAGATGACGCTCACCGCCACCACGTCCCATACCGTTGGCCCTTACTACCACATCGGCCTGACCTGGCTGAACCGCGAAGACCTGACCGTTGCCCAAACCCTTGGCCAACGTGTGGCAATCACGGGGCAGGTGGTCGACGGTAATGGCCAGTTCGTCAACGACGCGATGCTGGAAGTCTGGCAGGCCAACGCCGCCGGCAAATACGCCCACCCGGAAGACGACCAGGACAAGCCCCTGGACCCGCACTTCGAAGGCTTCGGTCGAGTGCCGGTGGACGCCGAAGGGCGCTTCCGCTTCACCACCATCAAGCCGGGCACGGTGCCAGGGCTGGGCGGTACGACCCAGGCGCCGCATCTGGTCGTGCTGGTGTTCGCACGTGGGCTGGTCAAGCATTTGCTGACACGCATCTACTTTGACGGCGAACAGGCCAACGAAGCTGACCCGCTGCTGGCCTGCGTCCCCGAGGAGCGCCGCGGCACCCTCGTCGCCAAGCCCGATGCGTCGGGCGTGTACCAGTGGAATGTGATCCTGCAGGGCACGGATGCCGAGACGGTGTTCTTCGATTACTGAGTGATGGGCGATTTTGTGGCGAGGGAGCTTGCTCCCGCTCGGCTGCGAAGCAGTCGCAAACCCGGCTACCACGACCGGCCTGATACACCGGGTCGTCAGCTTGGGCTTGCTGCGCAAGCCAGCGGGAGCAAGCTCCCTCGCCACAGAGATGATGCAATCCCTGTGGGAGCAAGGCTTGCCCGCGATAGCGTCAGTCCAGGCAATGCAATACTGTGGAACGGGAGTGTTACGAAGTGTGTCTAGACTTCGTCAGCCCCAACGAGTGAATAACCCATGACCATCCCAATCAGCCATTACACCGGTGAAGAACGCAGCAAGCGCATCTTCGCCATCGTCGGTGCTTCATCCGGCAACCTGGTCGAATGGTTCGACTTCTACGTCTATGCGTTCTGTGCGATATATTTCGCGCCGGCGTTCTTCCCCTCGGACAACCCGACGGTGCAACTGGTCAACACGGCCGGTGTGTTCGCCGCCGGGTTCCTGATGCGCCCCATCGGCGGCTGGATTTTCGGTCGAGTGGCGGATCGTCACGGGCGCAAGAATTCGATGATGATCTCGGTGCTGATGATGTGCTTCGGCTCGTTGCTCATCGCCTGCCTGCCCACCTACAAGGACATCGGCGTCTGGGCGCCAGTGCTGCTGTTGCTCGCGCGCTTGCTGCAAGGCCTGTCGGTGGGCGGGGAATACGGCACCACCGCCACCTACATGAGTGAAGTGGCCCTCAAGGGCCAGCGCGGCTTCTTCGCCTCGTTCCAGTACGTGACGCTGATTGGCGGGCAGTTGCTGGCGGTGTCGCTGGTGGTGGTCCTGCAACAGTTTCTCAACGAGGACGAACTGCGTGCCTACGGCTGGCGGATTCCGTTCGTGGTAGGCGCCGCGGCGGCGTTGATTTCCCTGCTCCTGCGTCGCTCGTTGAAGGAAACCAGCAGCAAGGAAATGCGCGAGAACAAAGACGCCGGCAGCATCGCCGCGCTGTTTCGCGACCACAAGGCGGCGTTCATCACCGTGCTCGGCTACACCGCCGGTGGTTCGCTGATTTTCTACACCTTCACCACCTACATGCAGAAATACCTGGTGAACACCGCAGGCCTGCATGCCAAGACCGCCAGCTACATCATGACCGGCGCGCTGTTCCTCTACATGTGCATGCAACCGCTGTTCGGCATGCTGGCGGACAAGATCGGCCGGCGTAACTCCATGCTCTGGTTTGGTGGCCTGGGAGCGTTGTGCACGGTGCCGATCCTGCTGACGCTCAAAAGCATCAGCAGCCCGTTCCTGGCGTTTGTCCTGATTACGTTGGCGCTGGCGATCGTCAGTTTCTATACCTCCATCAGCGGCCTGGTGAAAGCCGAAATGTTTCCACCTGAAGTGCGGGCACTGGGAGTAGGGTTGGCTTACGCGGTGGCCAATGCGATTTTTGGCGGATCGGCCGAATACGTCGCCTTGAGCCTGAAGGCCCAGGGCATGGAAAACGTTTTTTATTGGTATGTCACGGTGATGATGGCAGTGGCATTCCTGTTCAGCCTGCGCCTGCCCAAGCAGCCGGCGTATTTGCACCATGACCTGTGAGTGGTGAACTTAAGGCCTGTTAGATTCATTGTGGCGAGGGAGCTTGTGGCGAGGGGATTTATCCCCGTTGGGCTGCGCAGCAGCCCCTCGGTCGGCTCGATCAGTCGTCTGACGAGGGCAGGTATTAAGGGCCGCTTCGCGCCCCAGCGGGGATAAATCCCCTCGCCACAGCAAGCAGTGACCACAAAGGCATCCATTTTTCGAAGGACTGTTTATGAGCGAACGACCGGGCAATCAGCTGTTCGATGCCTACTTCACCGCCCGCGACATGCGCGAGGTGTTCTGCGATGCAGGGCGGGTGCAGGCCATGCTGGACGTCGAGGCCGCATTGGCCCGGGCCCAAGCGCGAGTGGGGTTGATCCCCCAGGACGCGGTGGCGCCGATCGAGAGCGCCTGCCGTGCCCAGTTATACGATTTTTCGGTGTTGAGCGAAGCGATTGCCAGTGCCGGCAACTCGGCGATTCCGCTGGTCAAGGCGCTCGGCAAACACATCGCCACCCAGAGCGCCGAGGCTGAACGTTATGTACACCTGGGCGCCACCAGCCAGGACGTGATGGACAGCGGATTGGTGCTGCAACTGCGCCGAGCGTTGGACTTGATCGAGGCAGAGCTGGCGCAACTGGCCGCGACCCTGGCCCGACAAGCCGAGCGCTACGCCGCCACACCGCTGGCCGGGCGCACCTGGTTGCAACACGCAACCCCGGTAACCCTGGGCATGAAGATCGCCGGTTGGCTGGGGGCGATCACCCGCAGTCGCCAACGCCTGCGGGAACTCAAGCCGCGTTTGCTGGTGCTGCAATTCGGCGGCGCCTCCGGAACGCTCGCCGCCATGGGTGAACAGGCGCTGCCGGTCGCCGAAGCCCTGGCCGCCGAGTTGCAACTGAACCTGCCTGAGCAACCGTGGCACACCCAGCGCGATCGCCTGGTGGAGTTCGGCGCGGTGCTAGGGTTGATCGTCGGCAGCCTGGGCAAATTGGGGCGCGATATCAGCCTGTTGATGCAGACCGAGGCCGGCGAAGCGTTCGAACCTTCTGCACCGGGCAAGGGCGGTTCGTCGACGATGCCGCACAAGCGCAACCCGGTGGGCGCGGCGGTGCTGATCGGCGCGGCGACACGAGTGCCTGGCCTGTTGTCGACGCTGTTCAGCGCCATGCCTCAGGAGCACGAGCGCAGCCTGGGCCTGTGGCACGCCGAATGGGAAACCCTGCCGGAGATCTGCTGCCTGGTCTCCGGCGCCTTGCAACAGGCGCGACTGCTGGCCGAAGGGCTGGAAGTGGACGCGGCGCGCATGGCCCGCAACCTGGAACTGACCCAGGGGTTGGTGCTGGCCGAAGCGGTGAGCATTGTCCTGGCCCAGCGGGTTGGTCGTGACACCGCCCATCATCTGCTGGAGCAATGTTGCAAGCGCGCCGTGGCCGAACAGCGGCATCTGCGCGCTGTGCTGGGAGACGAACCCCAGGTCAACGCGCAGTTATCCGCGACCGAGCTCGACCATCTGCTCGACCCGGCCCACTACCTCGGCCAGGCCCAGACCTGGGTCGCCCGAGCCGTGGCCGAACACCTTGCCTTGAATGCCTGAAAGGAGATTGTTGTGGGATTCGTCAAACTCGCCGAGGGCGATCTGAACTACCGATTGGACGGGCCGCAAGACGCCCCGGTGCTGGTGCTCTCCAACTCCCTGGGCACCGACCTGCACATGTGGGACGAGCAGATCCCGGCCTTCAGCGAACATTTTCGCGTGCTGCGTTTCGACACCCGTGGTCATGGCCAGTCGCTGGTGACCGAAGGCCCCTACAGCATTGAACAGCTGGGCCACGATGTGCTGGCGATGCTTGATCAGTTGAACATCGATAAGGTGCATTTCTGCGGCTTGTCCATGGGGGGCTTGATCGGTCAATGGCTGGGCATCAATGCCAGTGAACGCCTGCACAAACTGGTGGTGTGCAACACCGCGGCCAAGATCGGCGACCCGTCGATGTGGAACCCGCGCATCGAAACCGTGCTGCGTGACGGCAAGGATGCGATGGTAGCGTTGCGCGATGCGTCGATTGCCCGCTGGTTTACCCCCGACTTTGCCGAGGCCCAGCCTGCGACGGCGAAAAAAATCACTGACATGCTGGCCGCGACCTCGCCCCAGGGTTATGCCGCCAACTGCGCGGCGGTACGTGACGCCGATTTTCGCGAGCAGTTGTCGTCGATTCGCGTGCCGCTGCTGGTGATCGCCGGCACCGAAGATGCGGTGACGCCACCGTCGGGGGCGCACTTTATCCAAGAGCGCGTCAATGGCGCCGAGTACGCCGAGTTCCATGCGGCGCACCTGTCCAACGTCCAGGCCGGTGCTGCGTTCAGTGCGCGGGTCCTGGATTTCCTGCTTGATTCTGGCCGCGCCTGAGGAGTTTCCTGTGGACGAGAAACAACGTTACGACGAAGGCATGCAAGTACGCCGCGCGGTGCTGGGCGATGCCCACGTCGATCGCAGCCTCAATGCCCTGACCGAGTTCAACAGCGAATTCCAGGAGATGATCACCCGCCACGCCTGGGGAGACATCTGGACCCGCCCGGGCCTGCCGCGCCATACCCGCAGCCTGATTACTATCGCCATGCTGATCGGTATGAACCGCAACGAAGAACTCAAGCTGCACCTGCGCGCCGCCGCCAACAATGGCGTAAGCCGTAGCGAGATCAAGGAAGTGATCATGCAGAGCGCCATTTACTGCGGCATTCCGGCGGCCAATGCCACCTTCCACCTGGCCGAATCCATCTGGGACGAACTGGGTGTCGAATCGCGGGCTTGAGGTCCATCGCTAATCCCTGTGGGGGGGCAATGCTGTGGGAGCAAAGCTTGCTCGCGATGCAATGCCACACTCACCAGAAATGCCACTGACCCACCGCTATCGCGAGCAAGCTTTGCTCCCACACGGGATCCTCGGTGAGCACAAATTTTGTACTCGGCACTGATCCCTTGTGGGAGCGAGCCTGCTCGCGAAAGCGGTGGTACAGCCTCCCTCCATGCTTGGCTTTTACAGCAAGCTAATCGGATAGCTGACGATCAACCGGTTCTCATCGAATTCATTGGTGCTGTAATCCCGGCGCATCGTCGAGTTACGCCATTTCACGTTGAGGCTCTTCAGCACACCGCTCTGCACGGTGTAGGCCAGTTCACTTTCGCGGCCCCACTCCTTGCCGTCGTCGACAGTGGCGGTGTGCACGTTGTCGCCGCTGATGTAGCGGTTCATCAAGGTCAGGCCCGGCACGCCGACGGCGGCGAAGTTGAAGTCGTGGCGCACTTGCCAGGATTTTTCCTTGGCGTTGTCGTAGCTGGAGTTGTAGCTGTCGTTCGCCAGGGTGCCGCCGCTGGTGCCGTTGACGCGCATCCAGGCATCATCGCCGCCGACTTTCTGCAGGCCGACGTAGAAGGTGTTGCCGCCGTATTTGGCCGAGAGCATGGCGAACGCGGTTTTGTTGTCCAGGTCGCCGGCCAACGCGCTGCCGTTTTCCTTGCCGGTGAAGTAGCCAAGGTTGGCGCCCAGGGTCCAGTCGCCCATGGGCTGGCTGTGGGTCAGGTTGAAATATTGCTGTTGGTAGATGTCGGACAGTTCTGCGTACCAGACGCCGACCTGGGTGCGTTTTTCGTTGAAGGCGTATTCACCGCCGCCGAAGTTGAAACGGTCGGAGGTGAACGCGCCGCGGCCGTTCATCGACATGTCTTCCATGCTCGCGTCGTTGCGCGGGCTGTTGCCTCGGAACTGGCCGCCGTAGAGGCTCAGGCCGTTGATTTCGGTGGAGGTGACCTGGCCGCCGCGGAAGGTTTGCGGCAGGGAGCGACCATCGTCGGAACGTAGGATCGGCAGCACCGGCATCCATTCGCCGACCTTCAGCTCAGTCTTCGAGACCTTGGCCTTGAGGGCCACGCCGAGGCGACCGAAGTCATCGGCGGGGCGACCGTCATCGTGTACCGGCAGCAGTTGTGTACCTGCCGTGCCACGACCGCCGTCGAGCTTGACCGAGTACATGCCCAGCACGTCCACGCCGAAACCGACCGTGCCTTGGGTGAAACCGGACTTGGCGTCGAGGATGAAACTCTGGGTCCACTCTTCAGCCTTGCCTTGGGCATTGTTCGGGTTGGTGAAGTTGCGGTTGAGGTAGAAGTTGCGCAGGTTCAGCGTGGCCTTGGCATCTTCGACGAATCCGGATTCCGCAGCCAGGACGGGCAGGGCGGTGCTGGCCAGGGCGACGGCGATGAGGCTGGGGAACAGGTGCTGTGTGGGCTTCATGGGCGTTGTCTCTTGTTTTTTTATGGACGAAGCGAGTTGTTGCCGCAACCGTGGGTTACGAACATTGCGGTGGAGCTGGAGGGTTAAAACGATCGAGGATCAGCCGGACGGAGCGGGGCGCAGAGGCATGGCGTCGAACCTGTTGTTATTGGTTTTGTGTGAGGGATGGTGAAGGGCTGCCTGGGATCGGTTCAATTGCCGTTTGCGGGTTTTGGGCGATTATCGAACGGCAAAACGGCCGATTGGATGGACGCATTCCACTGTGGGAGCGAGCCTGCTCGCGATGGCGGCCTGTCAGCTGTCGAGTACATATCCATTGCTGCGGTAACGGCTACTTATGGTTCCGCTCTTACAGCGGCTCACTTTTGAGAAGCGCAAAAGTAAGCAAAACGCTCCTGCCCCTCCACTCGGTGCCTCGCTAGGGCTCGGCATGCCCTCACTCCGGCATTGCTCCGTGGGCCGCCGCGAAGGGCCATCCATGGCCCAGCGCGGCTAACCCGGCATCCATGCCGGGTTACCCACTCCACAATGCCTGCGTTCGGCCATCGTGGTTAACGGGGCGCCCGAGATCAAAGTCCACCGCGAGGCGGCCTGACAGCCGACCTGACTCTCCCGGTCGTACACCCGTCAGATCTGTGGGAGCAAAGCTTGCTCGCGAGGCGGCCTGACAGCCGACCTGGCTCTCCCGGTCGTACTCTTATCTAAATCTGTGGGAGCGGGCTTGCTCGCGAAGGCGGCCTGACAGCCGACCTGGCTCTCCCGGTCGTACTCTTATCTAAATCTGTGGGAGCGGGCTTGCTCGCGAAGGCGGCCTAACAGTCGACCGGGTTCTGGCAGCTGTACTTCGACCCAACTGTGGGAGCGAGCCTGCTCGCGAAGGCGGCCTGACAACCGACCTAGTTCTGACGGCTCTACTTCAATCCAAGTGTGGGTGTCACAGTCGGTGGCGATGTGGAATTTGCCGGCCTCTTCGCGAGCAAGCCCGCTCCCACAGGAGGAACGCGGTCTCCTCAAGAACCAGGTCGGCTACTAGGCCGCCTCGCGGCGGCCCACGGAGCAATGCCTTCGTTCAGGCATGCCGAGCCCTAGCGAGGCACCGAGTGGTGGGGCAGGAGCGTTTTGCTTACTTTTGACTGGGCCGGCTTCCGGGCTCTTCAAAAGTGAGCCGCCGTCAGGGCGGAACCGTAAGCCGCCGTTACGGCGAAAATGGATATGTACCCAGTCAACAAGAGCAAGGCCAGCTGTCAGGCCGCCATCGCGGGCAAGCCTTGCTCCCACATAAGCCAGCGTTAAAAGGTGCACAAACAAAAAGCCCACCTTTCGGTGGGCTTCGTGTTTTTAAGCATTGGATCAGAACAACTTCGTCTCCGGCGCTTTCTCCGCCACCGGCTCGTTCTTGCCCGTCTCGGCATTCCAACCACCGCCCAATGCCTTGTACAGATTGACCTCGCTGGTCAGTTGCGCAAGACGGTCGGTGATCAGCGATTGCTGCGCGCTGAACAACTGGCGCTGGGCATCGAGGAAGGTCAGGTTGCTGTCGACGCCGATGCGGTAGCGACGCTCGGCCAGGCGGTAGTAGTCCTGGTTGGCGGCGACGAAATCGGTCTGGGCCTGCAACTGCTCGTTGTAGGTCTGGCGCGCGGCCAGGCCGTCGGAGACTTCCTGGAACGCGGTCTGAATCGACTTCTCGTACTGCGCGACGTTGATGTCTTTCTGGATCTTCGCGTAGTCCAGGCTTGCTCGCAGGCTGCCGGCATTGAAGATCGGCAGGTTGATCTGCGGCGCGAAGCTCCAGGTGCCCGAACCGCCCTTGAACAGGCCGGACAGGTCCGGGCTCAGGGTGCCGGCGTTGGCCGTCAGGCTGATGCTCGGGAAGAACGCGGCCCGCGCGGCGCCGATGTTGGCGTTGGCGGCCAGCAGGTTGCGTTCGGCCTGGAGAATGTCCGGACGACGTTGCAGCAGGTCCGACGGCAGCCCAGCCGGCACTTCGCTGAGCAGGTCATCGCTCAACGGTTGCGAGTTCAGGTTCGCCGGCAGGCCGGTGCCCAGCAGCAGGGTCAGGCTGTTCTCATCCTGGGCGACCTGGCGAGTGTAGCGGGCCAGTTGCACGCGGGCGTTTTCCACGGCGGTGCGCGCCTGGCTCAAGTCCAGGGCCGAGGCCACGCCGACTTCGGCGCTGCGCGAGGTCAGCTTGAAGCTTTGCTCGTAGGCACCGAGGGTTTCCTGGGTCAGCTTGAGCAGTTCCTTGTCGGCTTGCCAGGTCAGATAGGCATTGGCGACGTTGGCCACCAGGCTGATCTGGGTGCTGCGCCGGGCTTCTTCGGTGGCGAAGTAGCTTTGCAGCGCTTGCTCGCTCAGGCTGCGAACCCGACCGAACAGGTCCAGTTCATAGGCGCTGATGCCCAGCGTTGCCGAGTAGGAACTGGTGATCGCCGCTTCACCGGTCTGCGATGCCCGCGCCGGTACCCGCTGGCGGCTGCCGGAGCCGGTGGCCGAGACCGCCGGGAACAGGTCCGCGCGCTGGATGCGGTATTGCGCGGCGTAGGCATCGATGTTCAGCGCCGCGACGCGCAGGTCGCGGTTGTTTTCCAGGGCGACCTGGATCAGCTGTTGCAACGCCGGGTCATGGAAAAACTGCTTCCAGCCTTGCTCGGCGGCGGCCTGGCCGGGCGCCTTGGCGGCCTCGTAGGCCGGCCCTTGCGGGTATTGCGCCGCAACCGGTGCGTCGGGCCGCTGGTAGTCGGGGATCAGCGAGCAACCGCTGAGCACGACGGCGGCGATGGTCAGGGAGAGTAGCGACTTGCTCATTGGCCAGCCTCTTTGGAAGTTTCAGGAGTGTTGTCCTGGTCGATATTTTTGCGACGACCCATCGACGACACGGTCACGAAGAACAAGGGCACCCAGAAGATCGCCAGGATGGTCGCGGTGAGCATACCGCCGATCACACCGGTACCGATGGCGTGTTGGCTGCCCGAACCGGCACCCGTGGAAATCGCCAGCGGAACCACACCGAGGACGAACGCCAGGGACGTCATGATGATCGGCCGCAGACGCATCCTACAGGCTTCGATGGCGGCTTCCACCAGGGTTCGGCCCTGTTCGTGGAGTTCCTTGGCGAACTCCACGATCAGAATGGCGTTTTTCGCCGCCAGGCCGATGGTGGTCAGCAAGCCCACCTGGAAGTACACGTCGTTGGACAAGCCGCGCAAACTGGTCGCCATCAGCGCCCCGATGATCCCCAGGGGCACCACGAGCATGACCGCGATCGGGATCGACCAGCTTTCATACAGCGCCGCCAGACACAGGAACACCATCAGCAGCGACAAGGCATACAACGCCGGCGCCTGGGAGCCCGATAGACGTTCCTCGTAGGACAGGCCCGTCCAGGAAATACCCACACCGGCCGGCAACTTCTTGGCGATGGCTTCGACTTCGGCCATGGCTTCACCGGTGGAGTAGCCCGGGGCAGGAGCACCGAGGATTTCCATCGCTTCCACACCGTTGTAGCGGGCCAGTTTTGGCGAACCATAGACCCACTCGCCCTTGGCGAACGCCGTGAACGGCACCATGGTCCCGGCGCTGTTGCGCACGTACCACTTCTGCAGGTCCTCGGGGCTCATGCGGGCACCGGGCTGACCCTGCACGTACACTTTCTTCACCCGACCACGGTCGATGAAGTCGTTCACGTAGCTACTGCCCAAGGCAATCGACAGGGTGTTGTTGATGTCCGACAGGGTGATGCCCAGCGCGCTGGCCTTCTCGTCGTCGATTTCCAGCTGGTATTGAGGCTCGTCGTTCAGGCCGTTCGGACGCACCTGGGAGAGGATCTTGCTCTGGGAAGCCATCCCCAGGAACTGGTTGCGAGCCTCCATCAGCTTGTCGTGGCCGATACCGGCACGGTCCTGCAGGAACACGTCGAAACCGGTGGCGTTACCCAGTTCCAGCACCGCCGGCGGGGCGAAGGCGAACACCATCGCGTCACGGAACGTGAAGAAGTGTTGCTGGGCGCGGGCCGCGAGCTTGAACACGCTGTTGTCGGCGTTACGCTCCTCCCATGGCTTGAGCATGATGAAGGCCATGCCGGAGCTCTGGCCACGACCGGCGAAGTTGAAGCCGGTCACCGTGAACACCGACGCCACCGCATCGCCCTCACCGCCGTCCTTGCTTGGACGCAGCAGGAACTCACGCATGTTGTCCACCACCACCTGCGTGCGCTCGGCACTGGAACCGGCCGGGGTCTGCACCTGGGCGAACAACACGCCCTGGTCTTCTTCGGGCAGGAACGCCGTCGGGATGCGGGTGAACAGCCAGATCATGCCAACCACGATGAGCACGTAGGCCAGCAGGTACGGGGCCTTGTGCCTGAGCATATTGCCCACGCCGCGCTCGTAGCTGCGAACGCCACGGTCGAAATTGCGGTTGAACCAGCCGAAGAAGCCGCGTTTCGGTGTGCCGTGCTCACCCTTGGGGATCGGCTTGAGCATGGTGGCGCACAGGGCCGGGGTGAAGATCAACGCCACCAGGACCGACAAGGCCATGGCCGAGACGATGGTGATGGAGAACTGTTTATAGATCACACCGGTGGAACCGCTGAAGAATGCCATCGGCAACAGCACCGCCGACAGCACCAGCGCGATACCCACCAACGCACCCTGGATCTGGCCCATGGACTTCTTGGTGGCTTCCTTGGGTGACAGGCCTTCTTCGCTCATCACCCGTTCGACGTTTTCCACCACGACGATGGCATCGTCCACCAGCAAGCCGATGGCCAGCACCATGCCGAACATGGTCAGGGTGTTGATGCTGAAGCCGGCCGCCGCGAGGATGCCGAACGTACCCAGCAACACCACCGGCACCGTCATCGTGGTGATGATGGTGGCGCGGAAGTTCTGCAGGAACAGGAACATCACCAGGAACACCAGCGCGACCGCTTCGACCAGGGTTTCAACCACACCCTTGATCGACTCGCTCACCACCGGCGTGGTGTCGTACGGGAACACCACTTCCACGCCTTGCGGGAAGAACGGCTTGAGATCGTCGATGGTCTTGCGCAGGGCCTTGGCCGTGTCGAGGGCGTTGGCACCGTTGGCCAGTTTGACCGCCAGGCCCGACGCCGGGGCGCCGTTGAACTGGGCGCTGACACTGTAGTTCTCACCGCCCAGGCCGACATCGGCGACGTCGCCGACGCGCACTTGCGAGCCGTCCGGGTTGACCTTGAGCAGGATCGCCTTGAACTGCTCGGCGGTCTGCAGACGGGTCTTGCCGATGATGGTGGCGTTCAGTTGCTGGCCGGGCAGGGCAGGCAAGCCGCCAAGTTGGCCGGACGAAACCTGGACGTTTTGCGCGGCAATGGCGTTTTTCACGTCCACCGGGGTCAGGTTGAAGTTGTTCAACTTGGCCGGGTCGAGCCAGATCCGCATGGCGTACTGGGCACCGAAGACCTGGAAGTCACCGACACCCGCAGTACGCGAGATCGGGTCTTGCAGGTTGGACACGATGTAGTTGGCCAAGTCGTCCTTGGTCATGCTGCCGTCACGCGACACCACGCCGATGACCATGAGGAAGTTCTTCACCGCCTTGGTCACGCGGATACCCTGCTGCTGCACTTCTTGCGGCAACAGCGGGGTGGCCAGGTTCAACTTGTTCTGGACCTGGACCTGGGCGGTATCGGAGCTGGTGCCCTGTTCGAAGGTCGCGGTGATGGTCATGCTGCCGTCGGAGTTACTTTCCGACGATACATAACGCAGGTTGTCGATACCGTTGAGCTGCTGCTCGATCACCTGCACCACGGTGTCCTGCACGGTTTGCGCGGACGCGCCCGGGTAGGTCACCTGGATCGCAATGGCCGGTGGCGCGATGCTCGGGTATTGGTTGATCGGCAACTTGAGGATCGATAAAGCCCCGACCAGCATGATCACCAGGGCGATCACCCAGGCGAAAATCGGACGGTCGATAAAAAATTTCGACATGGTTTACTCCCCTTTGCCTTCGGCTGCTTTATCAGCTGCCTGAGCGGGGGCCGGGTTCTGGGTGTTGACGTTGGTGGCTTCGGTGGCTTTGACTTCCACCCCCGGCCGCACGTACTGCAACCCTTCGGTGATCAGGCGATCGCCGGCCTTGAGCCCGTCTTCGATCAGCCATTGGCTGCCGACGGTGCGGCTGGCCTTGAGCTGACGCAGTTCGACCTTGTTGTCCGGGCCAACGACCAGGGCGGTCGGCGCACCCTTGAGGTCACGGGTCACGCCTTGCTGCGGTGCCAGGATCGCCGCGCTGTTCACGCCTGCCTGCAATTGGGCGTGGACGAACATGCCCGGCAGCAGGGTGTGGTCAGGGTTGGGGAACACGGCGCGCAAGGTCACCGAACCAGTGGTCTGGTCAACCGAGACTTCGGAGAACTCCAACTTGCCTTCGTGCGGATACTGGCTGCCGTCTTCCAGGGTCAGCTTGACCATGGCGGCGTTCTCACCGGCCTTTTGCAGACGACCGCTTTCCAGCTCGCGGCGCAGTTGCAGCAGCTCGACCGAGCTCTGCGTCACGTCGACATAGATCGGGTCCAGTTGCTGGATGGTCGCCAGGGCGTCGGTCTGGCCGTTACTGACCAGCGCACCCTCGGTCACCGAGGAACGACCGATGCGACCGGAAATCGGCGCATAGACCTTGGTGTAGCGCACGTTGATCTGGGCAGTCTGCAGGTTGGCTTCCGACTCCAGGCGATTGGCCACGGCGGTGTCGTATTCCTGGCGGCTCACCGCCTGTTCGTCCACCAGTTGCTTGTAGCGGTCGGCAATCGACTTGGTGGAACGCAGGTTGGCCTCGGCGCTCTTGAGAGTCGCTTCATAGACAGCCGGATCGATCTGATACAGCTGCTGGCCGGCCTTGACGTCGGCGCCTTCCTTGAACAAGCGCTTGAGAATGATCCCGTTGACCTGTGGCCGTACTTCCGCGACGCGGAACGCGCTGGTGCGGCCCGGCAGTTCCGAGGTCAAGGTGAAGGGCTGGGTCTTGAGGGTTACCACACCGACCTGAGGAGGAGGAGGCGCAGGCGCAGCCTCTTCCTTTTTGCATCCGCTGAGCAGCGATGCCAGGGCGATGGCAGTGACCAGAGCGGTAACAGCTGGCTTGAATTGCATGGAAATCCTCGGGTCAGGCGCGCAACGAGCGCACTCGAAAGGTGGAAAGGTAAAAAAGCAGCAGTAATTCAATTAGTAGGATGCTAAGAAATATACTTACGTACACGGTTGTTTGTAAACAGCCAAATTGCGTAAGATCCGGATTTACAAAAGCCTTACAAAGGCCAGCGTAGATCGGGGACGTGCTCCAAGGGACGTCGCCTCATATTTTGTTCAGCTGATTCTTACGCATTGCTGACCGCATCCTGATTGAGGTGTTTACTGCCATGGTCCGTCGTACCAAAGAGGAAGCCCAGGAGACTCGCAGCCAGATCCTCGAAGCGGCCGAAAAGGCCTTTTTCGAGCGTGGCGTGGCGCGTACGACCCTGGCCGACATCGCGACACTGGCTGGTGTGACGCGCGGGGCCATCTATTGGCATTTCAGCAACAAGGCGGATTTGCTCCAGGCCATGCTCGATACCTTGCACGAGCCGCTCGACGAATTGGCCCGTGCCAGTGAGAGTGAAGAAGAGCTTGACCCGCTGGGCTGTATTCGCAAGCTGCTGGTCCGGTTGTTCCAGCAAGTGGCCCTGGACCCGAAAACCCGACGCATTAATGAGATCCTGTTCCATAAGTGTGAATTCACCGATGAAATGTGCGATTTGCGCCAGCAGCGACGCGAGGTCAGCCTCGATTGCAATGTGCGCATCGCCCTGTCGTTGCGCAATGCGATGAAACGCGGCCAGTTGCCGGATGATCTGGACCCGGAAAGGGCGGCAGTCGCCATTCATGCCTACATCGATGGCATTCTGTACCAGTGGCTGCTGGCCCCCGACAGCTTCGCCCTGGCGGGTGAGGCCGAGCGTTGGGTGGAGATCGGGCTGGACATGCTGCACCTGAGCCCTAGCCTGCGCAAATGAAACAAAATGCGTAATTGCGTCGGTTTGTGTCAATAGCCAGTCCCGGGCGTACCCCGACGGAAATGATCGGCGGGGGTACTTTATATAGGCGCCACAGCGGATGACAGGCCGCCGGCCGGCAATTTTGTAGGGAAATTGTTGCGCCTTGGTCAAACCTCGCCCGCTACGGGAACATTTCCCGGAGTGACGAGGCGGCGGGAAACATCAGGTCGGGGTCTTTCGATCGATCGCCAGTTTGATGGTGTAGCTGAATGGAGCCTCAGTCATTTTTTCGGAGATGACCGCTTCGCAGGTGTAATCATTATTACCTGACGATTTTATATTTTTACTCCACCGTGGAATGTAGCTGGGCTCTGCCCAGCCTGGTATTACGGGAACTTCGAGACGTGTGTAAAGTTGGCAGGTATGGCCATTGATTTCATACGCCAGGTTGAACTCGATAGGTTCTATCTTTTTCAAGGTGGGCTGCCAGCCGGAAGTTGGATAGGTGAACGCCCTCTGGAAAGGAATATTGATGTTTCGAAGCCTGTTGGGCGAGACATCGTAGCCCGCTGTTGGATAGTCGGGCGGAAGTACCGAAAGATGCTTCAGTCTTAGCGTGTCTGAAGTGTTGTTCGTGACCTGTACGAGTACGGCTGTGTCCGCCATGGCGCCGCTGATGAAAACAGGGCCCAGTGCGACGGCCAGGGCAAAACGCTTGATGTGGTTCATTGTGTTCTCTTCCTTGAGTGCAGGTTGAATCTGGATCTGCGTAGGTTGTTGGTTTTTAGTTTGTGTGCCAGGCAACGGTGATGCTGCTTCGGCGTTTTTATTATTAGCGTGATTAATCCCTGGGATCCATAGTGCGAGCACTTCGGCTTGTTATTTTATGTTTCGTATCTTTTTCCCGGCTTTGTTTGTTGTTTTAACGCCAACTTGCGCGCATAAAAAAGCCTCGGCTACTTTCGTTGCCGAGGCTTGTTTGCAATGTAATTGCGGCGGACTTACATCACCGGGTAATCAATATAGCCAACGGGTCCTTTGCCATAGAACGTCTCCGGATGCGGCTCGTTCAATGGCGCGTCGGCTTTCAAGCGGGCCGGCAGGTCCGGGTTGGCAATGAACGGCACGCCGAAGGCCACGGCGTCAGCCTTGCCTTCTGCCAGCCAGGCATTGGCGCTCTCTTTGGTAAAGCGTTCGTTGGCGATGTACGGGCCGCCGAAAGCCTGCTTGAGTTGTGGGCCGATGCTGTCTTCGCCCTCCTTCTCACGGGAGCAGATGAAGGCGATGCCACGCTTGCCCAGTTCGCGAGCCACGTAGCTGAAGGTTTCCAGGCGGTTCTCGTCACCCATGTCATGGGAGTCGGCGCGTGGCGCCAGGTGCACGCCAACCCGGCCGGCGCCCCAGACTTCGATGGCGGCGTCGGTCACTTCCAGCAGCAGGCGGGCACGGTTTTCCAGGGAACCGCCATAGTTGTCGGTGCGCTGGTTGGTGCTGCTTTGCAGGAACTGGTCGAGCAGATAGCCGTTGGCGCCGTGGATCTCCACGCCGTCGAAACCGGCGGCCTTGGCGTTCTCGGCACCGACGCGGTAGGCATCGACGATGTCGGCGATTTCAGCGGTTTCCAGTGCGCGCGGCGTTGGGTAGTCGGCCAGTGGACGGACCAGGCTGACGTGACCCTTGGGCTGGATCGCGCTGGGGGCCACCGGGGTTTCGCCGTTCAGGTACGACGGATGGGAGATCCGGCCGACGTGCCACAGTTGCAGGAAGATCTTGCCGCCGGCGCCGTGGATCGCCTTGGTGACGTTGGACCAGCCGCGTACCTGGTCGTTGGACCAGATGCCCGGGGTGTCCGGGTAGCCCACGCCCATCGGCGTGACGGAGGTCGCTTCGCTGAGGATCAGGCCAGCGGAGGCGCGTTGCACGTAGTACTCGGCCATCAACGCATTGGGCACGCGGCCTGCGTCGGCGCGGCAGCGAGTGAGCGGGGCCATGATGATGCGGTTCTTCAGCTCGATGTCGCCGAGTTTGATGGGGTCGAAAATAGTCGCCATGAAAATACAACCTCGAAAGTGGAAGGGTAAACAGTCAACGAGTTGCCGGGGCCAGGTCGGTATTGCCGCCCTGGCGGAAAGTGATCAGGGTGACCAGCAGCGCCAGCACGGCCAGCGCGCCGGCGGCCAGGGGCACGGCAGTCAGGCCCAGGCCTTGGTCGATGACGCTGCCGCCGACCCAGGCGCCCAGGGCATTGCCGACGTTGAAGGCGCCGATGTTCAGGGTGGAGACCAGGTTGGGCGCGTCCTTGCCGAAGGTCACCACGTTGACTTGCAGGGCCGGCACGGCGGCGAAGCAGGCGGTGGCCCAGAGGAACAGGGTGATTTCAGTGGGGATCAGCGCCACGCTGGTCCAGCTCAGCACAGTGGACACCACGGCCATGGTGATGAAGACGCCCATCAAGGTGTTTGCCAGGCTCTTGTCCGCCAGCTTGCCGCCGATGATGTTGCCCAGGGTCAACCCCAGGCCGATCAGCACCAGGGTCCAGGTCACGCCACGGGGCGATACGCCGGTCACTTCACCCAACAGCGGGGCGACATACGTGAAGAGGGTGAACACCGAGGCGGAGAACAGCGCGGTCATGCTCAGGGACAGCCACAGACCGGCGCCTTTGAGCGCCACCAGCTCCGAGCGCATGTCGAGTTTTTCTTCGTCGCGCTTGGCCGGCAGGAAGCGGATCAGGCCGATCAGTGCCACCACGCCGATAACCGTCACTGCCCAGAAGGTCGAGCGCCAGCCGGCTTCCTGGCCCAGTGCGGTGCCCAGCGGCACGCCGAGCACATTGGCCAGGGTCAGGCCGGTGAACATCAGGGCCACGGCCGAGGCGCGCTTGTTGGGCGCCACCAGGCCGGCGGCCACCACCGAGCCGATACCGAAGAACGCACCGTGGCACAGGGCCGTGACGACCCGGGCGAACATCAGCACGTTGTAGTCGCTGGCGATGGCGCAGAGCAGGTTGCCGACGATGAAAATCCCCATCAACGCCACCAGGGCGGCCTTGCGCGGCAGCCGGGCGGTGGCCAGGGCCATGAACGGCGCACCGATGGCCACGCCCAGGGCGTAGCCGGTCACCAGCCAGCCGGCGCCGGGAATCGACACGCCCAGGTCGGCCGCCACGTCGGGCAGCAGGCCCATGATGACGAATTCGGTGGTGCCGATGGCGAAGGCGCTCAGGGCCAGGATCAGGAGTGAAAGGGGCATGATGGGTCCTTGTCAGGTCAGAGCTCTTGGCTCATTTGCTTGAGGAACTGCTGGATCACGTCCTCGTTGCGTTTGAAGAAGTGCCATTGACCGACCTTCTGGCTGGTGATCAGCCCCGCCCGTTGCAACACCGCCAAATGCGCAGACACCGTGGATTGCGAGAGGCCGCAACGCTGGTCGATCTGCCCGGCGCAAATGCCGAACTCATGGTTGTGCAACTGGTCGGGGAACTGGACCTTGGGGTCTTTGAGCCAGTTGAGGATGTCTCGCCGTACTGGGTGCGCCAGGGCTTTTATTATTTCGTCGAGGTCGAGGGTCATGGGTAGCAAGCTCGGGTGAGTAAAACGCCATATCGCGATGGAGCGAACCTTAAATCGTTACTTCGCGATATACCAATATGGATTTGATCTGAATGCCCAACAAATCGCTATATCGGGTTATAACGATATGGGCGCGGGAGTGCTAAGCTGCGGGCCATGAACTATCTCGCGCACCTGCACCTCGGCGGCCCCGGCCGGGAACAACTGCTCGGCAGCCTCTATGGCGACTTCGTCAAGGGACCGCTGCAAGGGCTCTACGACCCGCGGATCGAGGCGGCGATTGCCCTGCATCGGCGCATCGACATGTACACCGACCGTCATCCCTTGGTGGACATCGCCCTGTCGCGCTTTTCCACGGTGCGACGGCGCTATGCCGGGATCGTGCTCGACGTGTTTTTCGATCATTGCCTGGCCCGGGACTGGCCGTTGTACGGCGAAGAGCCGCTGCTGGATTTCACGTCCCGGGTGTACCAGGTGCTCGGCACCGAACCGCAGTTACCAGGACGCCTGGCGCACATCGCCCCGCACATGGCGGCGGATGACTGGCTGGGGTCTTATCAGGAATTCGAGGTGTTGGCGCAAGTACTGCGCGGCATTTCCCGCCGCCTGTCCCGTCCCGAGGAACTGGCCGGGGCGATGCCGGAATTGATCAGGCTCTATGAGCCGTTGAGCGAAGACTTTCGGTTGTTCTATCCGCAGCTTCAGGATTTTGCGCTGAGCCAGGTCACACCAAATAACTAAATTGTGGGAGCGGGCTTGCTCGCGAAGGCGGTGGATCAGTCAACATCTGTGTTGAATGTACTGCCGTCTTCGCGAGCAAGCCCGCTCCCACAAGGGATTTTCCACGGGAATCCGGATCAGGCCGCAATCGCCGCAGGCCGCACCGGCACTTGCTGTTTCTCGGGAATCGCGCCGAACAACGCCTTGTGCACCGCCTGCTGCGCCTGGAAGGCCAGGGCCGCGCGTTCCTGGCCATGGCAGGCAATCGGTTCCAGCAGGTGGATGTGCACCTCGCCCCGATCATTGGCGAACAGGCGCATCAGGTGCGACAGCAAATCATCATCGCCAATGAACGGCGCCAGGGAATCCGGCTCGCCGTTGCGCAGATAACGAATCGCCACCGGTTGCAAGGCGACATCGGCATCGATCGCCGCCGACAACAAGCGACCGTGGAAGGTGCGCAGGGAACGGCCGTCGGTGGTGGTGCCTTCCGGGAACATCAACAACGGATGGGCCTGTTCCAAGTGGCGACTCATCTGTTTGCGGATCAGCTGGCTGTCACCCGAGCCGCGACGGATAAACAGGCTGCCGGCCTTGGCGGCCAGCCAGCCGGCGACCGGCCAGGTGCGCACTTCGGCCTTGGACAGGAACGACAGCGGCGTGAGCATGCCCAGCAGCGGGATGTCGGTCCAGGACACATGGTTGCTGACCCAGAGCATCGGTCGTTGCGGCAGTTGACCATGGACGGTGACGGCAAAGGGCAGGGCATGGCTCAGCCGGGCCATGAAGAACCGCGACCAGCGTTGGCGACGCACCATGGAGTTGGCGATCCCCAGGCGTTCGAACAAACCGAACACGCTGGCCATGCTCAGCCCCAGCGTCACCACCAGCAAGACTCGCGCGATACGCGCGTACACCCGCAACCGACTCATCACACCGCTGCCTTGAAGTGACGGGCGTAGCGCGGGCAGAGTTCGTCGCGCTTGAGCAGGATGAACACATCGGCCACCTGGAAATCCTCGTCCCAGCACGGCTCGCCGCAGATCTTCGCGCCCAGGCGCATGTAGGCCTTGAGCAGCGGAGGCATCTCGGCAATGACGTTGGACGGCACGTCCAGGGTCGGCAGTGGTTTTTTCGGCACGGCTTGCAGGTGTTCGGTGCACAGGTAGCGTTCGCGCAGGCGCTGCATGATCGCCTGGGCCTGTATGCCGCCATCCTGCATCGGAATGCTCGCGCAGCCCATCAGGTAGCTGTAGCCGCCTTCGTTCAGGACTTCGGCCAGCTCGCCCCAGAGCACCGCGATGGTGCCACCGTTGCGGTAGGCCGGGTCGACGCAGGTACGGCCGATTTCGAGGATTGGGCCCTTGAGGTGGACCAGGCCGTGGAGGCTGAATTCTTCTTCGCTGTAGAACCGGCCCAGGCTGCTGGCGGCCTGGTGGTCGAGCAGGCGAGTGGTCGCCACGAGGCGGCCGGTGTTCAGGTCGCGTACGCCGATGTGAGCGCAGTGAACATCATAGTCATCCATGTCCAGACCCATTTCCGCGCCTTTGAGCTTGGCGTTGAACTCGCCACTGAAGACGTTGAAGCGCAGGGCCTGGGCTTCTTGCAAGGCGTGGGCGCCGATCAGGCGTTCGGCTTGCAGGCGGCGTTCATTGCCGGTGTCGCTGATGCGGGCGATCTGAGTCATAGCGAATCTCCGTGCGGGCTGTTCAGTTGCAGCCTGTCGACTTTCTTTATGCAGCCATGTTGTGCAAAGTCAGGCTATGTAGCCCCGGTGTCATCGCCATGAAGCTTTGGTGATGCTTATATGACAGCCCTCAAGGAGTCCGCCCAATGCCCTGGCACACCCTGATCGAACACGGCGAGCGCTTGCCCGCCCATCCGGACCTGGCCGAAGGTTATGCCGCGTTGCTGCAACGCCTGGGGCCGGTAACGCCGTTCGAGCTGGCCGTGCTTGGGGCTCGGTCGATGGCCACGCCGGGGCTGGCGTTCCTGGTGGGCTACCAGGCGGCACTGCGAGTGCTTTGGCCCAGCGCGCCGCAGAGCCTCGGCGCTCTGTGTGCCACTGAGCAGCGCAGCGTGCGGCCGGCGGACATGCACACCCGTCTCGACGATTTGCGCCTGAGCGGACGCAAGGATTTCGTCACCGCTGGCGACGCCGCCGAATGGCTGTTGATTGCTGCCCGCTGCGAAGCGCCCGGTGAAACGCCACGGCTGAACCTGGCGGTGGCCTACGCGGGCGAGCCCGGCGTGACCTTGGAGAAACTGCCCGCCATGGGCCTGATGCCCGACATCAGCCATGGCCGCGTGCTGCTCGACGGCGCGTTGTGCGAATTGCTGGCGGGCGATGGCTGGGACGCCTACGTCAAACCGTTCCGCACCCTGGAAGACCTTTATGTGCTCAGCGCGATGACGGCCTGGTTGCATGGCGTCGGGCAGGAGTGCGCCTGGCCCCAGGCGTTGCAACTGCGCCTGCTGGCATTGCTCGCCGGCTGTGCGGAAGTGAGCCGGCATAACCCTTCGAGTGCTGCCGGGCATGTGCTGCTGGGCGGGTTGTTCGCCCAGTTCCACGGGCTCGACGGTGAACTCGACGCTGCCCTGGCCGGCGGGCCTGCGACGTGGCGCGAGCTGTGGACGCGGGATAAAGGCGTGATGGATATCGCGGCGGGGGCGCGGGCCAAGCGGTTGGCCAAGGCGTTGGGATAGCCCTCGGCGTGACTAACCCTTGTGGGAGCGAGCCTGCTCGCGATGGCGGAGTGGCAGCCAAGAATATGTCGACTGACAAACCGCTATCGCGAGCAGGCTCGCTCCCACAGGGAAGGCCAGACAAGACTCAAATTGTCATCAAGTCTGAATAGGCTCCGAAGGTTCAACCCTGCGAGCCCCAAGTATGTCCAAAGGCTGGTTCCTGATTCCGCTGTTATTGCTCAACCTGAGCGCCCACGCCGAAGATTGGCCCGGCGAGCAATGGCCAAGCGGCCCGACGCCGAGCGGGCCGGCCATCGAAGCCTTGGCGCAATACGCCTTCCCACCCCGGGACGATGAGAGCCGCGAGGGCATCCGCACCGATGCGCTGCTGGTGATCCAGGACGGTCGGCTGGTCTATGAACGCTACGCCGGGCCAACCACCGCCCAGACCCCGCACCTGACCTGGTCGATCAGCAAAAGCCTGCTGGCGACGGTATTCGGCGTGGCCTATGGCGAACAGCGCTTTGCCCTGGACGATCCGGCCGCCAAGTACTACCCGCCGCTGAACCGACACCCGGACCTGACCCTGGCCGATCTTTTCCATTGGGCGTCCGGCCTCGACTGGCAGGAAGACTACGAATACGCGCCGCTGAAGTCATCGGTGGTGGCGATGCTCTACACCCGCGGGCGTCATGACATGGCGGCGTTTACCGCGCAGCATGAAAGCTTCAGTCCGCCTGGGCGGGCGTTCCGTTATTCCAGCGGTGACAGCAACCTGTTGGCGGCGGCCCTGAAAAATATCGTCGGCCCGGCACGTTATCCCGATTACCCCTGGACCGCTCTGTTCGAACCCTTGGGCATCCGCAATGCCACCTGGGAAACCGACGCCAGCGGCACGTTCGTGGGGTCGTCCTACGCCTACCTGACGGCGCGGGACCTGGCGCGTGTCGGCTTGTTGATGCAGCGGGACGGCCGCTGGGGCGAACGGCAGCTGATTCCCAAGGCTTGGGTCGCGTTCAGCCGTGAACCGTTCGTGCACTTCCAGGCCGGCCAGGATGAAGCCGTGCCGGGCGGGCACTGGTGGCTCAACCGCGCCGCCGATCCGGCGATCCACCCCTGGCCCGACGCGCCGCCGGACACCTTCGCCGCCCTGGGCCATTGGGGCCAGGCGCTGTACGTCATTCCCAGCGCCAAACTGGTGATCGTGCGCTACGGCGACGACCGCGACGGCCGCTATCGCCATAACGAACTGCTCAAGCGGGCCATGGCGGCGTTCGCCGGGACGGTGCAGCCATGAGGCGCAACGTGTTGCTGACCCTGCTGTCGGCGGTGCTCATCGCCCTGTTCAGTTGGATGTGGCTGGAGCGGGTGGCGTTGCGGGCCTTTCCCGACATCATTAGCGCCTACACCGCCAAGGAATACTGCTCGTGTCGCTATGTGATGGAGCAATCGGCGGACTACTGCCGTGGCTATGTGAGGCAGTCGGTGCCCACCAGCGACTTTCTCGAGACCGCAGACGCGAAACGCATCACCGTCAGCGGGTTGGGGCGTAGCAACAGCGCGCGGTGGATGGGGGAGCGGCAGGGGTGTCGGTTGGAACCCTGAAAGTTGATTCGATGATGGCTTTTGTGGCGAGGGAGCTTGCTCCCGCTGGGCTCTGTAGGAGCTGGCGAAGCCTGCGATCTTTTGATCTTTCGCTTGAGACTCAAGTGTCTGGGGAAAGATCGCAGCCTCGTTGCACTCGACAGCTCCTACGGCCCAGCGGGAGCAAGCTCCCTCGCCACAAAGGTTATGTGCGCAGCAGCGATGTTCTGAAACAGACAGTTTGCAAGCGCCCTCGGCCCGGTTAAGGTTCGCCACAGGTTTATCTACCCTCCGAGTGCATATGTTCAAGCGGTTCTTCCCACGCGTGGTCGCCAGCGTGCTGCTGGCCTGCGCAGCGCTGCCGGCCCAGGCCGACTGGTACCTGGACGGCGAGTCGTCGCGGCTGTCGTTTATCAGCAGCAAAAACGGCAACATTTCCGAGGTCCAGCGTTTCCTGGTGCTGCACGGCCAAGTCCAGCCCGACGGCTTGGCGCGCCTGGAAGTGGAACTCGAATCCATCAACAGCGGTATCCCCCTGCGGGATGAGCGCATGCGCGCCGAGCTGTTCGACATCAAGCAATTCGCCGAGGCCACGGTCACCGCCAAGATCGACCTGATGCCGATCCAGGACCTGGCCAACGGCGCGCAGCTGGAATTGCGCCTGCCGCTGACGGTGAACCTGCACGGCAAGCAGCATGAATATCCCGTTGAGTTGCTCGCGACGCGCCTGGATGAGCGTCGCTTCCAAGTGGTGACCCTCGAACCGGTGGTGCTCAACGCGGCGGATTTCGATTTGGCGCCGGGCCTGGAAAAGCTGCGCAACCTGGCCGGGTTATCGGCCATCAGTTTGTCGGTGCCGGTGAATGCGGTGCTGATTTTCACGGCGCGCTGACATGAGCGGCCCGGTCTTTCCCTGGCGTGAAGGCAATCGCTTCGAGCTGTTGGTCGACGGCCCGGAATTCTTTCCGCGCATGCTGGTGGAAATCGCCCGTGCCCGGGAACAGGTCGAGCTGGAACTGTACCTGGTGGAGGCGGGGGCCTGCGCCGAAGCAATGGTCCAGGCACTGGTCCAGGCCGCCGAGCGTGGCGTTCGCGTGCGCTGCCTGTTCGATGACTACGGCAGCCTGGCGTTTACCCTGGCCCTGCGCAAGCGCCTGACCGAGGCCGGGGTGGAGTTGCGTTTCTACAATCGCCTGAGCTGGCGGCGCTGGGTGCGCAATCTGTATCGGGATCATCGCAAGCTGTTGTTGGTGGACCAACGCCTGGCCGTGGTCGGTGGCACCGGGGTGACCGATGAATTCTGGAACCCCCTCGACGACCGCAGTGAGTGGCACGAAGTGATGGTGGAAATCGTCGGCCCGCTGGTGCTCGACTGGCAACTGCTGTTCGACCGCCAGTGGCTCGCCAACCGCCATCGGCGTGCCTGGAAACCGGCGTCCAACTTCGGCTTGCCGCGCCTGCCTCGCGTGCCGCCGGTGGGCGAGGGCATGGGCCGGGTGGCGTATGCCGACGCCCGTCAGCATCGCGACATCCTGCAATCGCTGTCCCGGGCATTGAACAGCGGCCAGAAACGCATCTGGATGGCAACGCCGTACTTCCTGCCGACCTGGAATGTGCGCCGCTCCTTGCGCAAGGCCGCCGCCCGCGGCATCGATGTGCGCCTGCTACTGACCGGCCCACGCACCGATCACCCGTCCGTGCGCTACGCCGGGCACCGTTACTACCCGCGACTGCTCAGGGCCGGCGTGCAGATCTACGAGTACCAGCCGTGTTTCCTGCACTTGAAGATGGTGCTGGTGGATGACTGGGTCAGCATTGGTTCCTGCAATTTCGATCACTGGAACCTGCGTTTCAACCTGGAAGCCAACCTCGAAGCCTTGGACTCCAAGCTCAGCAGCGCCGTGGCGGCCAGTTTCGAGCGGGATTTCGCCCAGAGCCTGCAAGTCAGCCTCGACGCCTGGCAGCGCCGACCGCTGTGGAAGCGGTTCAAGCAGCGGCTGTGGGGGTGGGTGGATCGGTTGGTGGTGAATCTGCTGGATCGGCGGGGTTAAGCGCAATCCTTGAAAACACATGGAACCCCATGTGGGAGCGGGCTTGCTCGCGAAGGCGGTGTGTCAGCCGACTCAATTGCTGACTGATACACCGCCTTCGCGAGCAAGCCCGCTCCCACAGGGTCATGCATGTTGTTGGGTCAGAGCAGCTCAAAACTCTGCTGTTTCACATCCTGGGAGTCCAGGCCGATCTGCACGTTGAACTTGCCCGGCTCCGCGGCGTACTTGAGTTGGGCGTTGAAGAACTTCAGGTCGTCTTCGGTGATGGTGAAATGGATGACTTTCTTCTCGCCGGCCTTGAGCATCACCTTGCGGAAGTTCTTCAGCTCCTTCACCGGGCGGATGATCGAGCCGGTCACGTCCTGGATGTACAGCTGCACCACGGTCTCGCCGTCACGCTTGCCGGTGTTTTCCAGCGTCACGCTGGCATCGAGCTTGCCGGTCTTGTTCAGCGTGGTCGACGACAGCGCCATGTCCGACAGGCTGAATTCGGTGTAGCTCAGGCCGTAGCCGAACGGGTAGAGCGGGCCGGTGGTGTCGTCGAAATACTGCGAGGTGTAGTTGCCCGGCTTGCCCGGCGTGAACGGCCGGCCGATGCTCAGGTGGTTGTAGTAGGTCGGAATCTGCCCTACCGAGCGTGGGAAGGTGATCGGCAGCTTGCCAGACGGGTTGTAGTCACCGAACAGCACGTCCGCGATGGCGTTGCCGCCTTCGGTGCCGCTGAACCAGGTTTCCAGGATCGCATCGGCCTGCTGCTTTTCTTCCAGCAACGACAGCGGACGGCCGTTCATCAGCACCAGCACCAGGGGCTTGCCGGTGGCCTTCAGGGCCTTGATCAGCTCGCGTTGGCTGGCGGGGATGTTCAGCTCGGTACGGCTCGACGATTCATGGGACATGCCCCGGGACTCACCCACGGCGGCCACCACCACGTCGGCGGACTTCGCGGCCTTCACCGCTTCGTCGATCAGCACTTGGGCCGGGCGCGGGTCATCCACCACTTCCGGGGCGTCGAAATTGAGGAAGTTCAGGTAGTCCAGGACCTTCTTGTCGCCGGTGATGTTGGCGCCACGGGCGTAGATCAGCTTCGACTCACCGCCCAGAGCGCGGGTCATGCCGTCGAACAGGGTGACCGACAGCGCCGGGCGCCCGGCGGCAGCCCAACTGCCCATCATGTCGATGGGGGCCTTGGCCAAGGGACCGACCAGGGCGATCTTCGCGGTTTTCTTCAGGGGCAGGGTCTGGTTGCGGTTTTCCAGCAGGACCAGGCTGCGGCGCGCCACATCCCGGGCATCGGCGCGGTGCATGCGGCTGTCGGCGTAGACGTCGGCGGGGTCATCCTCGGCCTTGCCGATGCGCAGGTACGGGTCCTTGAACAGGCCCATGTCGTACTTGGCCGCGAGCACTTCGCGCACCGCATTATCGATGTCGCTCTGCTCGATCTCGCCAGCTTTCAGCAGCCCTGGCAACTCCTTGCCGTAGAGCGAGTCGTTCATGCTCATGTCGATGCCGGCCTTGATCGCCAGCTTCGCCGCTTCGCGACCGTCCTTGGCGACGCCGTGCTTGATCAACTCGAAGATGGCGCCGTGGTCACTGACCGCCAGGCCCTTGAAGCCCCATTCCTTGCGCAACAGGTCGTTCATCAGCCAAGTGTTGGCCGTGGCCGGCACGCCGTTGATGGAGTTCAGCGCGACCATCACCCCGCCGGCACCGGCGTCGATGGCGGCGCGGTAGGGCGGCAGGTAGTCCTGGTGCATTTTCAGCGGACTCATGTCCACGGTGTTGTAGTCCCGACCGCCTTCCACGGCGCCATACAGGGCGAAGTGCTTGACGCTGGCCATGATGCTGTCGGCGGCGTTGGCCCCGGTGCCCTGGAACGCCTTGACCATCACCCCGGCAATGCGCGACACAAGATAAGTGTCTTCGCCGAAGCCTTCTGAAGTCCGGCCCCAGCGCGGGTCGCGGGAAATATCGACCATGGGCGCGAAGGTGATGTCGATGCTGTCGGCCGCCGCCTCCTTGGCTGCGATTCGGCCGGAGTGGTAGATGGCGTCCATGTCCCAGCTTGAAGCCAGGGCCAGGGGGATAGGGAATATGGTGCGGTGGCCATGAATCACATCGTAGGCGAAGAACATCGGGATCTTCAGCCGGCTGCGCATGGCCGCGTCCTGCATCGGACGGTTCTCATCGCGAGTGATGGAGTTGAACGTGCCGCCGATATTGCCGGCGGCGATTTCCTTGCGAATCATCTCCCGGGGCATTTCCGGGCCGATGCTGATCAGGCGCAATTGGCCGATCTTCTCTTCGAGGGTCATCTGCTTCATCAGGTTACTGATGAACGCATCCTTGTTCTCCATGGGGGCGGGCAGGTTGTCGGCTAATACGGAGTGACTGGCCAGACTGACAAACAGGCCCAGCAAACACAGCTTCTTCATGAATAATTTTCTCGCAAGCCTAAAGGGCGGTGATCAAGACACGCCGGTCAGCCAAAATGTGAGGAGCGGCTATTGTTGTTCAGTTAAATGCAGCAGACTTTCGAACCCATTGGGCTGAACTTAGTTTCGCACTGCGCATCTTTTAGCCCATCGGCCCGTTTCAATCCAGCGCGACGGCAGATTATGCCCCAGACGTCGGCGGGATAGGTGGCCGGGTTTTCCTATGTCATGCAAGGGAGCGCCATATCCGATGAATCCTCGACTGAATCACCTTCGCAGCCTGCCGATGCTGGCGCTGATGCTGCTCACCACGTTGTTGGCCGGTTGCGGCATCAACAACATCCCGACCCTGGACGAACAGGCCAAGGCCGCCTGGGGCCAGGTGCAGAACCAGTACCAGCGCCGCGCCGACCTGATTCCCAACCTGGTGGAGACCGTCAAGGGCTACGCCCAGCACGAGCAGGACACCCTGACCGCAGTGATCGAGGCGCGGGCCAAGGCCACGTCGATCCAGGTGGACGCCAGCACCTTGGACAACCCGGAAAAACTCAAGCAGTTCCAGCAGGCCCAGGACCAGCTGAGCGGCGCATTGAGCCGGCTGATGGTGGTGGTCGAGCGTTATCCGGACCTCAAGGCCAACCAGAATTTCCTGGCGTTGCAATCGCAGCTCGAAGGCACCGAGAACCGCATCGCCGTGGCCCGCCGCGACTTCATCCTGGCGGTGCAGAAGTACAACACCGAGATCCGCACGTTCCCGGGGCGCCTGTGGCACAGCGTGATGTACAGCGACCTGCCGATCCGCGAAACCTTCGAGGCCACCAGCCCCAATGCTGAAAAAGCCCCTGAAGTGAAGTTCTGATGAAACTGTGGGAGCGAGCCTGTGGGAGCAACGCTTGCTCGCGATGAACGATAACGCGGGTCATTAAAAAGACCGAGGTGCCTTCATCGCGAGCAAGCTTTGCTCCCACAGCAGCTCGCTCCCACACAGGAGTTGCAATGCGAGCGTTGAAATTTGGCCTGGTGCTGTTGCTCTGGGCGTTTGCCATCACGGCCCAGGCCGAATTGAAGTTTCCGGAACTGACCGGGCGGGTGGTGGACGCCGCCCAGATGCTCGAACCCTCGGTGCGCACGCAATTGGACTCGCAGCTCAAGGCCCATGAACAGGCGACCGGCGAACAGGTGGTCGTCGTGACCCTGGCGGACTTGCAGGGCAGCAGCATCGAGGACTTCGGCTATCGACTGGGGCGCCATTGGGGTATCGGGCAGAAGGATAAAAACAACGGCGCGCTGCTGATCGTCGCCCGGGATGACCGTAAACTGCGCATCGAAGTGGGTTATGGCCTGGAGGATCGCCTGACCGACGCCCAGAGCTCGGTGATCATCCATCAGGTGATCACGCCGGCCTTCAAGACGGGCAACTTCAATAAAGGTATCAGCGATGGCGTCGCGGCGATGCTGGTGGTGCTGGGCGGCAGCCCGCTGGACGAGCCCGCGACTGCTTACAATGCAGATGGGCAGCAGGGCGATTTTGTCGAGCGTCACCCGGGGCTGTTCATCTTCCTGGTGATACTGTTTATCTTGACGGTACTGGTCTGCCAGACGCTCGGTATCCTGCCGGCCGGACGCGGTGGCTCCAGCGGCTCGGGCGGTTACGGTGGCGGAGGCTTTGGCGGCGGAGGCGGTGGGGGCGGCTTCAGCGGCGGTGGTGGCAGTTTTGGGGGCGGCGGTTCGTCGGGCGGCTGGTGATAATAATAATGAGCAGGCACTTTTAACCATGGCATTACTGACTGAACACGAACAACGCAAGGTTGCCGAGGCCATCGCCCGGGTCGAGCGGCATACCGACGCCGAACTGGTCACGGTGCTGGCCGCCCGCGCCGACGACTACGCCTATATCCCGCTGCTGTGGGCCAGCTTGCTGGCCCTCGTGGTGCCCGGCGTGGTCCATTACCTCAGCGGGTGGCTGGCCGTGCACAGCCTGCTACTGGTGCAGTGGGTCAGTTTCATCGTGTTGTGCCTGGTGTTCCGCATCCCCAAGATCACCACGCACCTGATTCCCCGTTCCGTGCGCCACTGGCGGGCCTCCAACCTGGCGCGCCGGCAATTCCTCGAACAGAACCTGCACCACACCGTGGGCAGCACGGGTGTGCTGATCTTCGTCTGCGAGGCCGAGCGGTATGTGGAAATCCTCGTCGATGAAGGCATCTCCAAGCACCTGGACAACACCTGCTGGGACGCCATTGTCGCAGCGTTTACCCAGCAGGTTCGCCAGGGGCAGACCTTGCAGGGTTTCGTGACGTGCATCGAAGCCTGCGGAGAATTGCTCAAGGAACACGTGCCGCTGACCCAAGAGCGCAATGAACTGCCGAATCGGTTGGTGGTTTTAAGCTGATTGTCGATCACCATGGCCAGAGCCGCTTTTGTGGCGAGGGAGCTTGCTCCCGCTCGGCTGCGAAGCAGTCGTCGATTTGCGAGCTCGTTGCCCGACCTTGGAGCCGATGGGGACCGCTTCGCGGTCCAACGGGAGCAAGCTCCCTCGCCACAAAAGCTCCCTCGCCACAAAAAAGCCCCAGTGAGCCACAAAAAGCTCAGTGAGCCGCAAAAGCCGGGGCCTTCGTAAAAAGGGCCTGGATTTTCTACCACTGGGGAAATTCCCCGTGCCCTCGCTGCCCATCCCCCCTAAAATACCCGCCATTCCCGATCCGCCCGCCCCGAGGCCGCTTGTTCATGTCCGCCACCGCAACTCCAGCCCGTCCCGCGCCGGATCACCACGCCCAATTCATCGAGCTGCTGCGCACCAGCCTTGAACAAAACGCTTTCATCAAACTGGTACTGGCCAAGTACGTGGGGGACGAAGCGGACCTCCAGCGGCTGATCATCAAGCAGCTGACGGTCAAGGACCAGCCATGCCTGTCTTTTGTCTACCGCTACAAGACCCGCGACATCACCAAGAATTTCCCACTGGCCGAAGGCGTGGACACCATCGCCGCGCTGTTGCCGGCGTCGTTCAAGAACGCGCATTTGCTGGCGGTCACCGACGAGGCGCAGCTGGAGTACAGCAAGAAGGGCAAGAGCTCACTATTCAAGAGCAAGCCCCAGCAACTGCGGGAAGTGCCGTCTGCCGAGCACAACCGTGAGAAAAATCGCTTTCTCGACCTGAACCGGCCATTTTTGGCTGACCTGGGCGTGACCAACCACAAGCACGAGCTGATTCCGGCGATGTCGCGCAAGTGGAAGCAAATCAATAAGTTCATCGAGGTCTTCAGCCATGCGCTGACCTCTTCGCCCCTGGCCTTGGACAAACCGGTGCGGGTCTCGGATTTCGGTTCGGGCAAGGGCTACCTGACCTTCGCCATCCATGATTACCTGCGCAACACCTTGCAGGCCGAGGGCGTGGTGACGGGTGTCGAGCTGCGCGAAGACATGGTCAAGCTGTGCAACGAAGCCGCCGCGCGCCTGGAGCACCCGGGCCTGAGCTTCCAGCACGGTGACGTGCGCAGCGTGGCGCCGAGTGCGGTGGATGTGATGATCGCCTTGCACGCCTGCGATATCGCCACCGACTACGCGATCCACATGGGCATTCGCTCGGGCGCCTCGATCATCATGTGCTCGCCGTGCTGCCACAAGCAGATCCGCCTGCAGATCCAGAGCCCGGCGTTGCTCAAGCCGATGCTGCAATACGGCCTGCACCTGGGCCAGCAGGCGGAAATGGTCACTGACAGCTTGCGGGCGCTGTTCCTCGAAGCGTGTGGCTACGAGACCAAGGTGTTCGAGTTCATCTCCCTGGACCACACCAACAAAAACAAGATGATCCTGGCCGTCAAACGCGCCGAACCGGCGGACCCCACCGAGCTGCTGGCAAAAATCGAAGAACTCAAGGCCTTCTACCACATCACCGAGCACTGTCTCGAAACGCTGCTGCGGGCGGATGGCTATCTCGCCTGACCTCGCCCTGCTAGCACCAACCCCCTGTGGGAGCGGGCTTGCTCGCGAAAGCGGTGTGCCAGCCGACTGAATAGCTGACTGACACACCGCTTTCGCGAGCAAGCCCGCTCCCACGATATGCAGTCCGTCAGGTTATCAGCGCTTATCCCTCACCTACCGACGTACCGGGCTACCTTTAATGCGTCAACCCCTCACGCATTCCCAAAGGAGCCCTTCCCATGGCCGCCAAGAAAATCCTGATGCTGGTCGGCGATTACGTCGAAGATTATGAAGTCATGGTGCCGTTCCAGGCCTTGCAGATGATCGGCCACACCGTGCACGCCGTGTGCCCGGACAAAACCGCGGGCCAAACGGTGCGCACGGCGATCCACGATTTCGAAGGCGACCAGACCTACAGTGAAAAACCGGGGCACTTGTTCGCCCTCAACCATGACTTCGCCAACGTCCAGGCCGCAGACTACGACGCGCTGCTGGTACCGGGTGGGCGTGCGCCGGAGTACCTGCGCCTGAACGAAGCCGTCCTGCAACTGGTGCGTGATTTCGATCTGGCGGGCAAGCCGATTGCCGCGGTGTGCCACGGTGCGCAATTGCTGGCGGCGGCGGGCATCCTCGAAGGGCGTGAATGCAGCGCCTACCCGGCGTGCGCCCCGGAAGTACGGCTGGCGGGCGGGACCTATATGGACATTCCCGTGACCCAAGGCCATGTCCAGGGCAACCTGGCGACCGCACCGGCCTGGCCTGCGCACCCGAACTGGCTGGCGGGATTCCTGACCTTGCTGGGCACGGCCATCACTTTGTAGTAATGGACTGGCGGGACAAGCGCAGCGGGTCTTTACTCTCGGGGCATGCCCTCATTGCCTGGAGAACAATCATGTCCGGATGGTACGAAGTCAGCAAAAGCAGCAGTGGCCAGTTTCGGTTTGTGCTCAAGGCGGCCAACGCCGAGACAATCCTGACCAGCGAGTTGTACACCACCCGCAGCGGCGCCGACGGCGGCATCGCTTCGGTGCAGAAAAACAGCCCATTGGCCGAACGCTATGAGCTCAAGACCACCAAGGACGGCCATCCGTACTTCAACCTCAAGGCCGGCAACCACGAAGTGATTGGCAGCAGTGAGGCGTATTCATCGGATGCAGCCCGGGACAAAGGCATCGCCAGCGTCAAGGCCAATGGACCGACGACAGTCATCAAGGACAAGACCGTGGCTGCGCTCTGAACCCATCCCTATGGGAGCGAGCCTGCTGTAACGAGTGGGCTTTTGTGGCGAGGGAGCTTGCTCCCGCTGGACCGCGAAGCGGTCCCCATCGGTTCCAAGACCAGGCAGCAGGCTCACAAAATGACGACTGCTGCGCAGCCGAGCGGGAGCAAGCTCCCTCGCCACAGTCATGCGCTGACCTGGCATTGAGTTTCCAGGTCATGTAGTCCGAGGCTAAACCTCCACCGGCACCGACAATTTCGGATCGCCCAACGGATGGCTCTTGGCATCGAAGAAGCGCAATTGTACGTCCAGCCCCTCGAACACCTTGGCGTAATGCCGCTTCTGATGCTGGATGAACGCCTGGCTTCGCGGATAGATCGAAACCGCCACGGTTTTCGGGGCGGCCAGGCGCAGGGCATGGACAATGTGCCGGTCCTGCTCGCCGAGGGCATGGCCGAACAGGCACAGATTATCGCCATGCTGCAGCAACTGGTCGTAGCAGAACGACAGGTAATCGCTGCTGCGGATGGTCTTGAGCTTGTCGGTGCTGGGACCTTCATTGACGAACAGCGGCACGTCGTCGAGGGTCTTGATCGTGTTGTTGATGGCGAAACTGCCCAGCAAGGTGCCTTCGGTGGACGTGAGTTTGCGCGCCGTGCCGTCCTGGTTGCGCACCAGGTGCAGGCCGCCGTGGAGATACAGTAGGCGTGGTTTGTCCGCGCCCGCCTGGCTCAGGTCGAAACTGTGGTCATCGCCACAGAACAGATCGCTGAGGGTCTCGGCCCCATGCTGGATCGCCCAGTAATTGAGCAAGTCGTAATTGGTGGTGAACACCGTGCGGTAGCGGCTCAGTTCCTGATTGATCGTCGCCAGGGTCGATGGCTGCACCAACCGCCACGGGATATGCACCGCATGCACGGTGTTGATCAGCGCTTCCTTGATTGCGTAGTAGCGGTTACGCGGGGCGGCGGAACTGACGGCCAGGGCCTTGTTGACCCGGCTGGTGGTTTTCAGCGCGCCGAGCACCTGTTCGAAGCTGCGCGTCTGCATCGCGTCGAACACGCTCAGTTCCGACGGGCTCAAGGGTTTTTCCTCAACGGTGCGGGCATTTTCGAACAGCGAGTCATAGCCGAAATCGTCCCACACCGCACGGCTGGCGCCATTGCCCAGCAGCAGGCCGCTGAAGGCAGTGTCGGCGCGCAAGGCCTCCCAGTCTTCGAGCCGGGTGTCGTATTCCTGGAAATCGGTCATCGCAAGGATCATCTCAAAACGTGGCAAAGGCAGGCCGCGACTTTATCACGACCCAGTCTTGAGCCAGATCAAGATACGTCGTGACTACTCGGTCAATCCTGTACGCCCCTGCCGATTCGGCCTCTTCCAGGAGCGTGTGCCATGAGCAGCACTTTTTTCATCCCCGCCGTGAACATCATGGGTCTGGGTTGCCTCGACGAGGCCATGACCGCCATTCGCAACTACGGCTTTCGCAAGGCGCTGATCGTCACCGACGCAGGGCTGGCCAAGGCCGGCGTCGCCACCAAGGTGGCCGAGTTGTTGGCGCTGCAGGACGTCGACTCGGTGATTTTCGACGGTGCCAAGCCTAACCCGAGCATTGCCAATGTCGAGCTCGGGCTGGGCTTGCTCAAGGAAAGCCAGTGCGATTTCGTCGTGTCCCTGGGCGGCGGTTCACCCCACGACTGCGCCAAGGGCATCGCCCTGTGCGCCACCAACGGCGGACAGATCCGTGACTATGAAGGGGTGGACCGTTCGAGCAAGCCGCAACTGCCGCTGATCGCCATCAACACCACGGCGGGCACCGCCAGCGAGATGACCCGTTTCTGCATCATCACCGACGAGACCCGCCATGTGAAAATGGCGATTGTCGATCGCAACGTGACCCCGCTGATGTCGGTGAATGACCCAGCGTTGATGGTGGCGATGCCCAAGGGCCTGACGGCCGCCACTGGCATGGATGCGCTGACCCATGCGATCGAGGCTTATGTCTCCACCGCCGCCACGCCGATAACCGATGCCTGCGCCCTGAAGGCCATTACCCTGATCAGCAACAACCTGCGCCTGGCCGTGCGCGACGGCACCGATCTGGCGGCGCGGGAAAACATGGCCTATGCGCAATTTCTCGCGGGGATGGCGTTCAACAATGCGTCGTTGGGTTTCGTGCACGCGATGGCGCATCAACTGGGTGGTTTTTACGACTTGCCTCACGGCGTGTGCAATGCCGTGCTGTTGCCCCATGTACAGAGTTTCAACGCCTCGGTGTGCGCCGCTCGCCTGACCGATGTGGCCCATGCCATGGGCGCCGATACACGGGGTTTCAGCCCGGAAGAGGGGGCCCGGAACGCCATTGCGGCGATCCGCAGCCTGGCCCAGGACGTGGACATTCCGGCCGGCTTGCGTGATTTGGGCGTGCGCCTCAACGACGTTCCGGTGCTGGCCGCCAACGCCTTGAAAGACGCGTGTGGCCTGACCAACCCACGGGCGGCGGACCAGCGGCAGATCGAGGAGATTTTCCGCAGCGCGTTCTAGGCTTTGTATGAAAAGTCGCCGAGCGGCGATCAGGCAAGGCGAAAACAGGCGAGGAACGGCCGGGGTCGCGCTCGACTTGACGGTTGTCAATGAGCATTCCGAGCCTGTTTTCAACGCAGCATGATCGTCGCGCAGGCACTTTTCGTACAAAGCCTAAGCGACCCGGGGTGGCACGAACCTCACACAGAGCATCGCCGCCGCCCCCAGCAGTGCGCACAACGCCGCCAGCGGCCAGGCTTGCTGGCTCAACAGCAGGCTGGCCATGGCGCCGATCACCGACGCCATCAATTGATGCAGGAACCCGCTCAATGCCATGGCATAAGCGCCGGCCACCGGTGAGCCTTCATTGGCCAGGGACAGGCTGATGGGGTAGATCAACGACTGGCCGAACACCGCGAAGCAGTACGGCAGCCAGAAGAGCAACGCGATGCCGCTCAGGGTGAGGCTGCCTGCCAGCATGGTCATGCTGCCGCCGAGCACCAGCGCGATGCCCCAGCCCATCATTCGCCGTTGACCGGTGCGCAGCACAAAGGCGTTCACCGCCAGTGCCCCGAGCAGGTACGCGGCACTGATCGGCCAGCCCAGCAAGCCATATTCAATGGCCGACCAGTGGAAGCTCTCCTGCAGGATCAGCGGCGCGGTGGTATTGAACGCGACGATCACGCCGTAACCCAGCCCACCGGCCAAGGCCGGCAGCAGGAACGCCCGTTGCCGGAATATCTGCCCGTAGATGCCCCACGCCGATTGCCCGTTGCTGGCCTGTATCAGCACCGGGAAACGGGCCCTGGACACCGCCGCTGCCATGGCCAGGCTGACGGCGCCCAATCCCTGGAAAATCGCCTCCCAGCCGAAAGCCGCTTGGATCAGCGAGCCCAGGTACTGGCCAATACCGAGGGCAATCACAAAGGCGATCGATATCCAGGACAGGGCCTTGGCCAGCAGGTCACCGCTGAAGCTGTCACGAATCAGGACCCGCGCCATCACCGAGATACCGCTGGCGCCGATGCCCTGGATCAACCGGAGCATCAGGAACGCCTCGATTGTCGTGCCCAGCGGCAAGGCCAGGTTGCCCAGGCCGTACAACCCCAAAGCCGCCAGCAAGACCGGCTTGCGCCCCAGGCGCTGGCTCAGGCTGCCCCACAACAACATGGGCAGCGCCATGCCGATCAGGTACACCGACAGGCCCCAGGACACCCGGGATGCATCGGCACCGATATCCCGGGCGATATCCGGCAGGGCCGGCAAATAGATGCTCATGCCCAGTTGTGCCAGGAAGACGGTGGTGCAAGTGACGATCAGGGTTGTACGGTTCTTCATCAAGCGTCCTGTCTCAGGGGCGGAGGTCACGCCCGTGGGTCAGCAGCAGTTCGGTGATCTTTTCGCAAAAGGAGCGAATCACGTCAGGCTCCATGTCGGCGCGCAGGGTAATGCGAATGGCGGCCTTGCCTTGCGGCACCACGGGAAAAAACACCGCTGAGGTGAAATACCCCAGTTCGGCCAATTCGACCGCCAGGCTGTTGGCCAGGGATGCTTCACCGCAAGGCACCATACGGATCGCCATGGGAGTGCCGCGCTGTCCGGTCCGCACGAGGCTGTCGAAGAGGCGGATATTAGCCTGCAAACGCGCCTGCAAGGCGCTGAATTCCAGACTGCGGTGCAGGCGGATCGAAGCCATGCCGGCACCGATGGCCGCTGCGTTCAGGCTCTGGGACCAATTGCTCGGTCCACCGTAACGCTGCACCAGCGCCTTGTGCCGTTCACTGCCAAACATGACCAGCCCGCCACTGGCGCCGAATGACTTGGCCAGCGAGGCGACGACCAGGGTGCGCTCGTCCACCGCCGGGATACGCGAGCGGACCAGGCCGGCGCCGGATTCCCCGACCGCAGACAGGGCGTGGGAATCGTCCAGGTAAAGAAACAAGCCATAGCGCTGCTTGAGGTACATCAGGCTGTCCAGGTCCGCCATCCCGCCCATGCTGTAGGCGCCGTCGGCTACATACGCCACCTCGCGCTGGCGTTTGCACACGTCCTCGATGAAATCCATGTCGTTGTGCGGGCAGGTGATGACCTGGGTTTCGTCGGCGCAGGCGGCCTTGCTGTGGTTCATCGAATAATGGGCCTGTTTGTCGAACACCATGACGGGCGCACGATTTTGCGTGAATGCACCGCTGGCCAGTAGCGGCAGGATCCCGGCGCTCGCCGCACTGCAAGACAGGGCGCTGAGACAACTGGCGCCAAACAGCTCCGACAACTGGGTTTCGTACTGGTCCAAGATCGCCAGCTTGCAGCGATTCCTTGAATTGGCGACCCGCAGGGTCCCGGCCTCCCACAGGGCGGTCATGGCACCGTCCAGCAACGCAGGGTGATAGTCCAGGCCCAGGTAGGATGTCGTGCAGAAGTGATGAAAAGCCCGGCCGTATTGGTCGACCAGCACGTTGGGTGTATTGACCTCGACATTCAGCCCTGAGATTTTCCCGGCTTCGGTGCTTTGCCAATCCTGGTCTGCGAGGGAAATGAGTTTGCGGTAGTTGGTGAAGTAATGAGGTGATTGAGCCGTCTGGTTCATGGTGCGTTTACATTCCTTGGTGAGTGGTGCTGTCCGTGAGGTGTTTCGATTGCGGCGTGTTTCCAGACTTTACAGATTGTTGTGCAGGGCTTTGAATCGGCTGTTTCCGGCGTGCTTGAGTGTCACTGGAGATTTCTGCGTAGGACTTTGCCTAGGACCTTGGACGGGGAATCCATCAATAGTGTCGGAGCTTCGGAGCACCGTGGATTTGCCCCAAGCCCGCTGGGTTATCACTCTTTTCGGAAGGTAGCTTGCTGATGCTCTCAGGTCTCAATCATCTGACCCTTGCGGTCACCGATCTGGATCGCAGTGTGGCTTTTTATGGCGAGCTCTTGCAGCTGTGTCTTGAGGCCAAATGGAACAGCGGGGCGTATTTGTCGCTGCCGGGGTTGTGGTTGTGCCTGTCTCTCGACCCGTTACGCGGGCCCGAGCCGGCGGCGGACTACACCCATTACGCGTTCAGCATCAGCGCCGGCCATCTCCCGCTGCTGGTGGCGCGGCTGAACGCGGCCCAGGTGTCGTCTTGGCGAGACAACCGCAGCGAGGGGGATTCGTTCTACTTTCTCGACCCTGACGGGCACAAGCTGGAGGTCCATGTGGGTGACCTCGCGTCGCGGCTAAAGGCTTGTCGGCAGGCACCGTATGCCGGCATGGTGTTTTTTACAGAGCTGTGATGGGGCTGTGTCGAGTCGCGTGGCTGATCTACTGGGCGTTTCGTCCACTACGGTTGATTGCCTGCGCTATCCTCACCGGTATTGGGTACGTCGGTCACGCACTGACCATCACCCGCTTCGTTCACCGCTGCATTACCCGGATGACCTCCAGCCCCATGGACACTTCAAGTTCCGCGCCGCTGGCCAGCTACATCGATCTTCTGCTGGACGCCGTGTGTGCCGTCGACGGCCAAGGGCGTTTCGTGTTTGTCAGTGCCGCCTGCGAGCGTATTTTCGGCTACACCCCGCAGGAGCTGATCGGCCAGCCGATGATCGATCTGGTACACCCCGCCGACCGCCAGCGGACCCTCGAGGCGGCGCGGGAAATCATGGGGGGCGAGCCCAAGCTCAATTTCGAGAACCGCTACCTGCGCAAGGACGGACGGGTGGTGCACATCCTGTGGTCGGCGCGCTGGTCGCCGGTGGACCAACTGCGCATTGCCGTGGCCCGGGACATCACTGAACGCAAGCAGGCCGAGTCCCGGCAAGCGGCGTTGTATGCGATTTCCGAAGCGGCCCATGCCGCAGCTGACTTGCTGGCGCTGTTCAAGCGCATCCACCTGATTATTGGCGAGTGGCTGCCGGCGCTGAATTTCTCGGTGGCGCTGTATGACGAACAATGCTCACAGTTGAATTTCCCGTATCACGTCGATGACCGGGAAGGGCAACCCGAATTGCCGGGCACGGTCACCGGGCGTTTGTGCGCCGAGGTGATTCGCAGTGGCCAGCCGATCCTCCTGACGCCTGGTGGCAGCGCGTTGCCAGCGGGGTTCGACGATTTGGTGGCGCAACCGGACGCGCCATGCTGGCTGGGCGTGCCGCTGAACGCCCAGAGCGGCACGATTGGCGCGCTGATCGTCAAGAGTGCGCCGGACAACGAACGCTACACCGAACAGGACAAGGAGCTGCTGCAATACGTTTGCGCACAAATCACCGTCGCCATCGAGCGCAAGCAGTTGCACGCACGGTTGCAGCACATGGCTCAGTACGATCAGTTGACCCAGGTGCCCAACCGCGAATTGCTCCGTGAACGGTTCAAGTGCGCAGTGGCGGCCGCTCGTGCTGCGTCCGGGCGCATGGCCTTGTTGTATATCGACCTGGATCGTTTCAAGCAGGTCAACGACACCTATGGCCACGGCGTGGGTGACATGCTGCTGCAAGCGGTGGCCAGTCGCCTGAAGGGCTGTATCCGCGACACCGACACCGTGGCGCGTATTGGTGGAGATGAATTCGTGGTCCTGCTGCACAGCATCCAGGCCTTGGAGGATGCCCATCGCGTGCGGGACAAAATCCATCATGCACTGGCCCAGCCGCTGCGTCTGGACGGGCATTGCTTGAGCATCGAACCGAGCATCGGCGTGGCCTGCTTTCCCGACCATGGCACTGAAGACATCGCACTGTTCCGCCACGCCGACGAGGCGATGTATGCCGCCAAACGCCACAATCACCGGGCGTTCGGCATCTGAAAACGCGTCACCGTTCGTCGTGGCGCCCGCAGCTTTCTCAAACCTTCAGCCCGCATCCCATTCGAATATAGGGCAGGGCCCGCGCGCCCGGCATTCACGAATACGGAGGGCTGAACCATGCCTGGTTCAAGCAGTATTTATCCGACAAACAGTGCCCATGATCGAACGAAGGTGTCCGAAGCAGGTCGCAAAAGTGGGAGAACCACCATCACGGCCGTCGATCGAAACCCGCCGAAAGCCGAAATTGGCCGAAAGCCGGGTCGGACGTCTCGCTGAATATTCAGGGTTGGTTCTGATTCAAGGTGGATAACCCACCAGAACTTTTATCAGAGGAGGGCGCGATCATGAGCCGTATGGCCAGTTTATTTCGCACCACCAGTCTCGTCGTGCTGATGGGCCTGGGTGCCAACAGTGCCTGGGCCCAATCGCCTGTCGAATTCATCAACGATGCTTCCGCCAAAGGCATGGCCGACATCGAGACCAGTCGCATGGCCCACGGAAAAGCCGAATCCAGGGAGGTCAAGGACTACACCATCATGGTGATCAACGATCGCACCACCGCCAATCAACATCTGGCGAAGATTGCCAAGAAACTCGACTTGCCCGTCGCCCCCCGGGAGGAAGTGGCCGACAAGGCCAAGGCCTTGATGCCGCAGGTCAAGGATGGCGAGTCGTTCGAAGCCGCGTATGCCGCCAGCCAGGTCAAGGCCACCGAGGAGGCCATCGCGCAGATCCAGCAGGAAGCCCAGACCACCGAAGTGCCGGAAATAAAGGCTTTCGCCGACGAAACCCTGCCCAAGTTGCAGACCCATCTCGAAATGGCCAGGGCGCTGCAGGCCAGCCGTTGACCTGCCGCATCTGGTTTTACATTCAGGACCGGGGCGTCAGCGTCCCGGCAGATTTTGCCCGCCGAAAAGGAGAACCTCGATGTCCACACGCCGAGAACCCAACCAATACGCGATGCAGAACCCACTGACCCAATATCCGCGCCCGGAATTTCCCGACCAACCGCAATCGCCGCCTGGCATCGATCAGGACATGCTGCCGCAACCCGATCATGGCGAAAAAAGTTACCAAGGTTTCGGCCGCCTGGAGGGGCGCAAGGCGCTGGTCACTGGTGGCGACTCGGGGATTGGTCGCGCCGCGGCGATCGCCTACGCCCGAGAAGGTGCCGATGTGGCGATCAACTACCTACCCAGCGAAGAGCGCGACGCCCGGCAAGTTATCGAGTTGATCGAAGCCGAGGGCCGCAAGGCGATTGCGATTCCTGGCGACCTCAAGGACGAAGCGTTCTGTGTGCAAATGGTCAAGATGGCGCAACAACAGCTCGACGGGCTGGATATCCTGGTAAACGTTGCCGGTAAGCAGGAAGCGCAAAAAGACATTGCCGACATCACCACCGCGCAGTTTGACGACACCATGAAGACCAACATCTATGCGATGTTCTGGATCTGCAAGGCAGCGGTGCCGCTGATGCCGGCAGGGGCGACCATTATCAATACCGCCTCGATCCAATCCTACGACCCGTCCGCGACCTTGCTAGATTACGCCACCACCAAAGCGGCCATCGTAGCGTTTACCAAGGCGCTGGCTGGGCAGGTCATCGGCAAGGGCATCCGGGTCAATGCCGTGGCACCGGGGCCGATCTGGACCGTGCTGCAACCGAGCGGCGGTCAACCTCGGGAAAAGATTCCCACCTTTGGCTCCCAGGTACCCATGAAGCGCCCGGGCCAACCGGCCGAGTGCGCGCCGCTCTATGTCCTGCTGGGATCGCAGGAGTCGAGCTACATCACCGGGGAAGTATTTGGCGTGACGGGCGGTAACCCGTTGCCTTGATGCCTGACAAATGCGCGAGTGGTTGACGCCACTCGCGCATAGGCATCAGCACTGGTTCAGGTCGATCTTGTTCTTTTGTTCCACGCCATCAAGGCCCTTGGCTTCGTCCTTGCCCATGTCTTGATAGCGCTTGCGCAGCGCTTCAAGTTGCTTGAGGTCCAGCGACTCGAGGCCGAGCATTGCGTTCTGTGCGTCCTTGGACGCCCGCAGCAATTCATCCACTTTCAAATGCAGGATGTCCGTATCGCGGTTCTGGGTGTTCTGGATCAGGAACACCATCAGGAACGTGATGATGGTGGTCGAGGTGTTGATGATGAGTTGCCAGGTGTCGTTGAAGCCGAAGAAAGGTCCGCTGGCGGCCCAGATCGACAACAACACGATGGCGCCTAGAAAGGTTTTGGGGCTCCCCGCCCAAAGGGATAGTTTTTGCGCGATTTTTGCGAACGTCATTGCCGTGTTTCCTTATGGGATGCACCTGTCTGGTGTGACAGCAACGAGTCGGCGAAAATTCTACTTACATTTCAATCGCAAACATCCGTCGACGTTCATCGTCCGGCACGAAGACAGTCGCAACCATTGCCACGCTCGCAGGTCACTCCTTAAAGCCCCAGCATCGGAGTCCATCATGAATTTCGCCCGCACTTTTTGCCTCGCCTGCTGCTTGTTCGCCCTGCACGGCTGCTTCGACAACTCGGATAACGAGACCAAGGACAATACCGACGGCACCAAGTCTTCGGTGCAGATGCAGGAGTCCAAGTCAGAGAATAAATAGCCCTGGCATGGCTATGTAAAAACTGTGGGAGCGAGCTTGCTCGCGATGGCTGTGTGTCAGGCACCCAGGATATTGCTGACCCGACGCCATCGCGAGCAAGCTCGCTCCCACAGATTTGTGTGTCGTCAATGGTTGTTCACCGGCCTTGCTGCAACACCTTCAGCGCTGCCGACGCCAGGAAGCCGGAGCGGCTCTTTTCTTCAGGATGGTGCAACACATATTCATCGATACGATTGAGCAGGTAGCCGGGCAGCGTGATGTTGAGTTTCTGCGCCTTGCCCAGGTATTTGGTCACATCGATGTCCACCAGTGCCCAGGTGCAACCGGCATATTGTGGATTGGCGGCGTGCAAGGTGACGGTGTTGGCCGGTGGAATCGGCGAGCCGTCTTCAGCCAGAATTTCAAAGTGCCCCTCGATGGCCTCCCGTGCCATTGCCATAGCCTCGTCCAGATCATCGCCTGCGGAAAAACACCCCGGAATATCCGGCACTTCAACACCCCAGGCGTGCTTGTCATCGCCCATGGAAATCGCAATCGGATAAAGCATATTCATCGTCCTCCGGGAACGTCGCGCAACGGGCCGGCTGAAGCAGCGCCTGTTGCAAAATACTGATGGCCGTTTTCTTGAGCAGGTCCTTCTTCGGATGAGGAACCGTGACCAACCCCGGTTTGGTCGGGTGCTTGAAGTGATGGTGACTGCCTCGAACCCGAACCAGATACCAACCGTCTGCAATGATCTGGCTTATCAAAAATCGGCTATTCACAACACCTCCGTGTGGTGTGCTTGGTAGGTACTATACCTACTGAAAATGAATGATCAACACTATAACCACCGAAGGTGATCTCGGTAGGCGCACGCAGTCGCTGCAACAAAGTCTAGAAGCGGCGGCGCGCAAGGGCGGCGGAGGGGAGGGCGGGTTTATTTCGGGATGTGAAACCGGGCGAAAATGCTTGTGTGTGGCGAGGGAGCTTGCTCCCGTTGGGGCAAGCAGCCTGGATCTTTAGCCGCTGCCGGAGAGTGCGAAAAACCGGCAGGCCACTTTGGACTAATGCCATTGAGTAAATAAACGAAACCTGTGGGAGCGAGCTTGCTCGCGATGGCGGCGGCACAGTCAACATCATCGCAAGCTGACCCGACGCATTCGTCTGCGAAGCAGCCCCGGATATCGGCTCAGTTTGCCTGGCGCTCACTCGCGAGCCCGATCAGTTTATCCACCGGAACTATGACTGCTGCACAAACGTCAGCCGCACCGCAAACCCAATCAAAAGACTCCCAAACAACCACTGCTGTACGCGCTGGGCCGAGGGCGAGCGATGAAGCCAGCGGCCGAGTGCCACGCCGGCCAACGCGTAGGCGCAGTCGAACAGCAGGCCGACGCCGACCAGCACCACGCCCAGGATCGCGAACTGCCCCAGCACCGGCCCGGCCTGTGGATCGATGAATTGCGGTAACAACACCGAGCAAAACAGCAAGGCCTTGGGATTGAGCAGGTTCGTCAGCAGCCCGCGTCGAATGGCCTCGTAGTAATGCCGTTTTCCAACCTCGACAGTGGCGCCTTCAAAGTTCGGCAGCAACGTGGTCCGCAGGCATTGAAAGCCAATCCATAACAGGTAGGCAGCACCCGCCAGGCGCACGACATCGAACGTCCATGGCGCGGTCTTGAACAAGGCCGAAAGCCCCAGTGCCGCCAACGCAACATGACATCCACGAGCAACTCCCAGGCCCACCGCCGTCGCGAGCGCCGCGCCCCTGCCCTGACGGGCACCAGTTTGCAGCAGCAGGATCATGTCCGGCCCGGGCAACAGATACGCCACCGTCAACGCCATCAAAAACAACCCGAGCTCTGCCATGCCACACCCCTTTGATCAACGATTCGCAAGTGCCAAGTCTATGGCTGACGGGCAGGGCAGGTGGTTGCGAAGACAGCTTCTAAAGCGTCTGAAATTGGCATAACCTGCCAAGCATCTGCGTCATCCAATCGGAAAATGCCAACTCATGAAACTGGACGCCTTCGACCGCAAAATCCTCGTCGCACTGCAACGCGACGGGCGCCTGAGCAACGTGCAACTGGCTGAAGAAATCGGTCTGTCCCCGTCACCCTGCCTGCGCCGCGTGCGGATGCTCGAAGAGGCAGGGGTAATTCGCGGTTACCAAGCCGTCCTGGACCGCGACGAAGTGGGCCTCGGGCTGACGATCTTCGTCGGCGTCAAGGTCGAACGGCACAACGACGAGCGAGCCGAAGCATTTCGCCAGGCAGTGACGGCATTGCCCGAAGTGATCTCGGCGTTCCTGGTATCGGGCGAATCGGATTTTCTATTGCAAGTCGTGGTGCCGGACCTGCGGGCTTATGACCGTTTTGTCACGGGGCAGTTGTTGAAATTGCCCGGGATCAGCGATATCCGGAGTAACTTTGCGATTAATACGGTGAAGACGCCGGGGGCGTTGCCGTTGGGGCATTTGCCTGGGGCTGAATAGTTTTTACGATGGGGATTTATCCACGTCCTAATGACATTCGCTGTTTGAAGGCGTCGGAATTGAATGGGCGAGGGGGGCCGCTGGACTCACCGTCTTCAAGGGCCGAGCGGATATCCTTCAGTTCTGCATTACGTTCCTGAGCACGCTGATTGGCAACGGTGATGGTTTTTCGAACGCTTCCCATGCTTGAGCCTCTAGGGAGGTCGGTATTGCTAAGCCCCACTGCGAAAGAAGCAGGGCTTAGCGCTGTCTGTCGGATGGGGTTCCCTATGTCCCCATTCTCAGGACTTACTGTCGATCTACTGTGCCTCGGATTTTTTCTTGGACTCAGCCGCTGGTCTTGGCGTAATGACTTTCACAACGTCATCAATCACCGCCTTGCTCATCTCCAACAAAAAGTGCGCAGCCCAGGCGTATCGGTCGGTGCTCTTTTCAAACGCCGCGTCTTCGGCAAGCCGGTGAGCGAGATGCAAAAGATCCGACGCCCGTTCCAATGCCTCTTGGATGGGGACGCCGCCGTTGACACGGAACAGTGCTCGATCAGCGGAATAGTTGAAGGGGGTGTAGCCGATGGTTTTTAACTCAGTGTTTTCGTTCATGGCCTGCCTCCGAAGAACGGAAGGTCGTTGGCCCGAAGCTGAGGCTTGGTTCGGTAAGCGTGTAGATAGGATGGAATTACGTTTCGCATAGTTTCACTCCTTGACTTGGGAAACCGCCGCCATCCTTTCCTAGATTCGGGTGGCGACCGTACGTGGGCTAGGAACCGGGAATCAAGGCACCCGGCACACCCGAGGGTGTCCCACGCACAGTCGCCATAAAACATCATCGCAAACACAAAAAGCGCCTGCAATTTTATGGGCGCTGTGCGCCTTGAATTCAACGGGTTCCTAGGCCCGATCGCTGAATTTGCAGCGACATCTGGAGAGTAGCCATCGAAGGGCAAGGGCAACAAGGCGAAAACTCGCCGAAAAGCAAAGTAAGCGCACCCCCTACGCAATTCTCGGATTTTGCCTACAAATCTCCCAGGGAGCCCTACGATATTGTCGGTTGTGCTGATTTCCCAACTCCATGATCAGGTCCAGCTCGTTGAGCCGCTGATAGAAGGTGAAAATTGATGTGTGCAGATAGGGTCAGGAAAACCAGCGCATTGACTGAGTTTTTTACCAACACTTGCGCCGAGACCAGGCGAGAAATTTTGATGGGCATCATTAACAAGGCTAACGCCTCTCAGCGTGCTGTTGTGCAGAAAGCAGAGGCTATCAAAGCCACACAGACAGCTGCTCAGCCTGAAGTCTCGCCGTAAACCAATTCAAATGCGAAATGAGCGCGACGAGATGTTCACTCAAGGTTGGTTTGAATCATTGTGGCGAGGGCGCTTCTTCCTGCTGGGCTGGGCTGCATCTCGTGAGCGCTTCGCACTCAAGCGCGAGAAAGCGCCTTCGTCACGGACTCATTTATTCGATGAAATATCAAAGCGGCATGTAGTCGTCGCTCTGTTTCGTCACCAGCCTTTTTCCTCAGTCTTCCAGCGTTCAGGGAAGCCCATTCGCTGGAAATGTGCGGCGCCATATCTTTCTTCCATCGAAACTAATCTTTTTTTGAAGGTGCCGTTGAACTCAATCGCATTCAATAAGATGTGGATTACTGTAAGTGAGGCATACACCGTCTTATTGTTCGCGAATTTAATGTTTTTGAGTTTTAGATTGGTTGGGGAGACACCGATTTTAACGTCAATGAATCGATCATGATGGGCAGCCATGTTGCGTAAGACTGTCAAAGTGTGCAACCAGCTTTCAAACACTTCTACTTGTGTGATGCCAAATTTTGACGAAATGACCTTTCTGTCTGTTGGGTCGCGTAGCATTGCGAAAATCTTTGACCAAGTGCCTAGCGTCACGCATTCGCTCATAGCCCAGCTCGGCGGAAGATAGGGATCCTCATAATTATCATAGTAAGCTTTTATGTAGGTTCGAGACGCTGCTCGGTCAACTTCACTTTCAATTTTTGACAGCATTTGTCCAATGCCATTTTTGCCCCTTGGTGCGAAAATTTCTGTTTTGAGATACCAGTGCGGAGAGTATTTGAGGCTCAGTAAATTACAAATGACGGTGCGTACTGCGACCTCAAGCCTTTCCACGGATTCCATGATAATTGCACGGATCTCTCGGTCACATTCATAGCGCTGGCAAACATGTTCGAAAGTTGTATTCGGTAGGAAGTTTTTGGTGGTGCTGTCTTGCAACTGATACCAATATCCCTTCAATCGAAAATGACCGACATACGCGATATATTTTAAGGCGGTGTTGTCATCATTGATGATCAGACCTTGCGTCTTAAGCTTGGCAAGCAGTGCCTGGGGAGTAAAAGCCGTTTTTGCGAAAGGGGTTTTTGTGACGGGAGCCTTCTTGGCCATACTCAAACTCCGGGCAAAAAAAACTCGCCTTTTGCACGCCTGCAATGAAGCAGGACCCTACCCGTTGAGTAGGACGTGTGGCGAGTGTGTTGCGTTTAGGCTATTCGTCTTTGACCGTGCCGTCAACCACTTGGGGAGGTTGAGGTCGCCAGCGCGCTAGCAAGCTTTGGGTACGTTTTCTCGCCAGTCATCAAAACTGTCATCAGTTTGATGAAACCAGGCTCCAGCACCGCTGAGGCCTTGAAAATAGTGGAGCGGGTGAAGGGAATCGAACCCTCGTTATCAGCTTGGGAAGCTGGAGTAATGCCATTATACGACACCCGCTCAGAGCGGCTGACTTTGTACCAGATGTGGGCACGGATTTGAAGTTTTTCTTCGCATCGTGTGCGACCAGTCGTCTACGCGAGCCTCAAACCAGAGCGGTCGTTGGCGGGCAAGCCCCTGTGCTGAAGGGGGGAAGGGGCTTGCTCGCCAGGACTCGGTTTCAGATGGCCAGTGCATGGTAGCCCTGCACGTAGCTGTAGCGCGGTCGGCTTTCGTGGGGTTCCGGTGTGAGGAAACCCATCAGGGCGTTGCGGCTGTCGCGGCAGGCGGCCTTGTGTTCCATGTCCAGGAAGTGCCCGGTGGCTTGCAGCGTGCTGAAAGTGCTGTGCTCGACGTGGTTGGCGAACAGCCTGGCGTCGTCGGCCGAGGTGTATTCATCCCATTCGCCGTTCAGGAATAGCACCGGCACGTTGATTTTCTTGGCCGCGTTGATATAGCACTGTTGGTCGCTGTGGAGCACGTCGGTGATGTGGAAGTGCATCTGCCCGTACTCGTGCTCGGCCAGGCTGCTGACATGGCGATAGTTGAAGCGCTTGAACAGCGGCGGCAGATGCTTGCCGATGGTGCTGTTGACCAAGTGGCCGACACGGTCTCCGTCCAGGCTGCCCAGGTAGTCCACACCACGCTCCAGGTAGTCGCGCATCGGCGCATTGAGCACCGGCGAGAACGAGCTGATCACCGCTTTTTCGATGCGCCGTGGCCGTTGGGCCAGGGCGCTCAGGGTGGCGGCGCCGCCCCAGGAAAACGACAGCACGTGCTCGGCGGCGAAGTGGTCGATCAGTTCCAGGAGGATCTGCCCTTCGATCTCCTTCGTCAGCATTTTCTCGTGCCGATTGTGGGCCTTGGACTTGCCCGCGTAGGGCTGGTCGTACAGCACGACGTTGAATTGCGGGTAGAGGTTTTTGGCGGTCTGTGCAAACGACGCGGTGGTGGCCATTGAGCCGTTGACCAGGATGATGGTCTTTTGTGCGGCGTCTGCGCGATAGAACTCCGTGTAAACCCGATACTGACCCTGTATATCCAGCACAGCGATTTCTGGCCTCATGTCATAAGACTCCTGGCAAGCGGGTATGCGCGCAATGAGATTGCACGGGCAATGTGACAGGTAGGCATACGCCTGGAAGATAAGGCCCATGTCGATCCATGAAAGCCGGTCGACGGGTATTGTTATGGCGGGCAGTTTGCCGGGCGGATAAGGCGGAACCTGAGGGTTCCCGCCGGCAAAAAGTTTCTTAGAGGTATGAGGTGACTCATCGGTCACATTTCGGCCGACGGTTTGATTCAAGCAGGGGGGCGACCGTTGCGCAAGTCCCTATCGGAAAATTGTTCGACACTTCTGCCCAGCGGTAGCGGGCTCAGATGAGCTGGACTTCTTCAGGGCGCAAGGCCCGGTATTGGCCAGGCGCTAAATGAGCGTCCAACACCAGCGGGCCCATGCGCTCGCGGTGGAGGCGCAGCACCTTGTTGTTGAAGTGGCCGAACATGCGTTTGACCTGGTGGTAACGTCCTTCCACGATGCTCAAGCGCGCCGACTTTTCCCCCAGCAGTGTCAGTTCTGCCGGCTGGGTGGTGAGGTCTTCGAAGGCGAAGTACATGCCTCGGGCGAAGGTGTCGGCGTATTCGGCGGTGATGGTTTGCTCGGTTTCGACGTAGTAGACCTTGGGCAGTTTGGTCTGCGGTTGGGTCAGGCGTCGGGACCAGGTTCCATCATTGGTGATCAGCATCAGCCCGGTGGTGTTGAAATCCAGGCGCCCGGCGATATGCAGATCGTCCTTGTCCGGTTCGTCCAGCCAGTCGAGCACGGTAGGGTGTTGCGGATCGCGCGTGGCGCTGACACAGCCGGGCGGCTTGTGCAGCATGAAGTAGCGCGCGGGGCGGCCGGCTTGCAGCACGTCGTCATCGACTTCGACGCGACTGAACTCACGGACCGGGGCATGGGGATCGCTGACGGTCTGGCCGTCGATTCGCACTCGGCGTTCCACCAGCAACAGGCGCACTTGTTGGCGATTGAATCGCGGCAGATTGCTGAGGAAACGGTCGACGCGCATGGGCAGTTCAGGCAGGGCAGCGGAGGGCGGGCATCTTACGCGATTGGCCGGGGCTTGGCGCGCAACTGGATGTCGACCCGCGCGCAATGCGGGCACAGGCAGGACTGATCCCGCAGTTCGGCCGGCAATGCTTCGAGCACGGCCGGGTCGATGCTTACGCTGTAGCACCAGCAGGGCCGGTCGGCGGTTCGAGGGTCGGCCAGGGTGCAGTCGTTGGTGCTGCCGCAGGCCGGGCAAAGGTCGGGTTTATTCATAACTGGAGTGAGGCATTTCCACGCAGGTTCGGTTGCACCCGGTCTGCCGGGCGCGTTGCAGCGCATGATCGGTCCGCGACAGCAGGCTGTGCAAGGTGTCTTCGTCCTGCAGGGTGGTGAGCCCGAGGCTGACGGTGACCTGCAATTGTTTTCCACTGCAGAAATAACGCTGTTTTTCGATGTGCTGACGAATTTTCTCAGCGATTCTCAGACCGGTCGGTCCATCGGTGTCCTTGAGTAGGACGACAAAGGCGTCGGCGCTCCAACGACACACGATGTCCGAATGCCGCAGGCTCTCGGTCAGGTTGCGGGCGAAGCCGGTCAGCAGTTGATCGGTGGCGATATGACCGTGGGTGGTGTCCAGCCGCTTGAAGTCGTCCAGCTCCACCAGCAGCGCCGTCAAGGGCCTGGGCTCGCGCTGGGCTTCGTGCAGGGCTTGCACGGCCAGCAGGTCGAAGCCACGGCGGTTAGGCAATTCGGTCAGGCCGTCTAGGGTGGCCTGGGCATCGATGCGCTGTTGGTAGCTGTTGATTAGCCGATAGAGGATGGCCAGGACAGCCAGTGTCACGAGCAGGCCGATCAGCAGGTTCACATACAGGGTCTTGAGAATGTGCTCGCGTACCGAGACATGGGCCGCGTAATAGCCCAGCAATGCAATGATCAGGAAACCTGTACCGAGCAGCGCGACCACGGCAAGCAGCGGCTTGCGCTGGGAATACAACGACGAACGGAGCGACATGGCGATTCCCTTGGCGCAGACCCAATGAAGTCAGTTTAGTGGCCTTGTGGGAAAAGACATTCGGATTTTCAGGTTTGTAGGACGGTGATGAGGAACAAGTGCCCTCACCACCGGTTCAGCCTTATTCCAGGCTACGCAGATAAGCCCGCCATCCTCCCAGGTGACTGATGTCCCGCGCGCCTTCCAGGCCATACGGCTCGCAGATGAATCCGCTTTCCCAGCGGCCATCGGCCAGTTGCACCTTGCCCAGCCCCAACGGTGCGGGAATACCCGTCAGGAACGAGCCCAGTTCACTGCTCGGCAGTTCCCAGACCTCGACCTCGATCGCCACGCCGCCTTCCCTGACCCGAACCATGCCGGGACGCAAGGGTGGGTCGCCGGCCAAGGCGTGGAGACGGTAATCCGCTGAGCTTTGGGTGGCCTCGATCAGTCGGGCACTGCGTTGCTTGAGCTGCCAGTTCAGCGCCAACCCGTCCAGGTGGGCGCCGCACACGACCAGCCGCGCCCGGTCGTGGCGCGCCGGGTTGGCGGGCGCTGGCAAGGCTTTGTCCTGTTGCCGTTGCAAGGCATCGGCCACGCTCAAGAGGTATTGATCGGTGAAGGCTCGACCGAACAGCGTCACGCCCCAGGGCAAGCCGTTGCTCATGAAAGCACTGGGAACGGCGACGGCGGCGTAGTCCAGCAGGTTCATGAAATTGGTGTAGTACCCCAGCTCCGAGTTGCGCAGCACCGGTTCGGCGGCCAGTTCGGCGAGGGTCACCGGACGACCGATGGTCGGGGTGAGGACGCAATCGAGCGTGTCCATGGCCCGGTCGCATAGGGCTTTTAGCGCTTGCAAACGGTAGCGGGCACGGAAGGTTTGTACGCCATCCACCGTAGGCGCTTTCGCCAGCACCGCACGGATGACCGGCAGTACGGCCTCCGGCTCGCGTTCCATCAATGGCCCGGCAACGCTGTAGCGTTCGGCCACCCAGGGGCCTTCATACAGCAACCGTGCGGCCTCCAGGAACGGTGATAAGTCCAGTTCCACGGCTTCGCCGCCCAGTTGTTCGAGTCGCTCGATGGCTTCCTGGAACAATTGCGGACCTTCATGACAGCCGAAAAACGCCAAGTCCTGTTGGCGCGGCACGCCGAAACGAAAGCGCCGGGGCACGCCGAATGCGATGCCATCGTTCCACTGCGGGTTGCGGCGGCTGTAGTCGTCACGAGGGTCTGGCCGGGCCGTCAGCGCCAAGAGCTGGCTGGCTTCCTTTGCTGTCGCCGTGAAGGCCGTGACGCAGTCCAGCGTGCGACAGGCCGGGACCACGCCCGCCGTGGAGATCAACCCCAGGGTGGCTTTCAATCCCACCAGATTGTTCAGCGCCGCGGGTACCCGACCGGAGCCGGCGGTATCGGTGCCCAGGGCAAAACTCGCCACGCCCAAGGCCACGGCCAAGGACGAGCCGGCGCTCGACCCACCGGCCGGGAAGTCGGGCAACACGCTGTTGCGGCAGGCGCCGTAGGGCGAGCGGGTGCCATTGAGCCCGGTGGCGAATTGGTCGAGGTTGGTCTTGCCCAGGGGGATCGCGCCCAGTGCCAGCAACTGCTCGACAATGGTCGCCGAGCGTGGCGGTACGTAGGCAAATGCCGGACAGGCTGCGGTGGTTGGAATGCCGGCCAGGTCGATGTTGTCCTTGATGGCAAACGGCACGCCGTACAGCGGCAGGCTCTCCAGGTCGCGGCTTTCCAATGCGGTCAGGTAGGGTTCCAGTTCTTCGGCCGTCAGCAGGTGGATGAATAGGTGATAGTCCGGGTTCAGCGCCGCGGCCTTTTCCCGCAGGCCCAACAGCAATTGGCGTGGCGTCAGTTCGCCGCTGCGGTAGGTGTTGCGCAGGTCGTCCAAGCGAAGAGAGAGGTTCATCGTGTTAATCCTTTGATTGAGTTCAGTCACGGTCCAGTACCACGACGCGCTGTCCGGCGCGCACCGCCGAGCCAGGCTGCACGCGCACCTCGCGCACCACGCCGGCGGAAGGCGCAAGCAGCGGGATTTCCATTTTCATCGACTCCAGAATGACCAGCACATCACCGACGGCGACCCGCGTGCCAACGTCGACCTGCACCTGCCAGAGGTTGCCGGCGATGTGGCTGTCGACACTCAGTTGACCGTCGCTCAACTGCGAATCTTCGCTTGGCGCGATGGTCGGTTCTTCGCTGTCGAAATGCGCCTGGCCACTGGCGATCCAACGCTCGCGCTCGGCGTCGAAGGCGCCTTGTTGCTGTTGTCGGAACGCGGCGATGCTGTCGGCTTCCTGCACCAGGAAACGCTGGTAGTCGGCAAGGTTGAGCTGGCTGTGCTCGATCTCCAGGTCGAAGCGGCCCAGCGGGAATTCGCGGCGGATGTGCAGCAGTTCGTCGGCACTGACCGGGTAGAAGCGGATCTGGTCGAAGAATCGCAGCAACCAGGGCTTGCCGTCGAAGGCAGCGACCTCCCGATACCGATTCCACATCTGCAACGTGCGCCCGACGAACTGATAGCCGCCAGGCCCTTCCATGCCATATACGCACATATAGGCGCCGCCGATGCCCACCGAGTTTTCCGCGGTCCAGGTCCGGGCCGGGTTGTATTTGGTGGTCACCAGTCGGTGGCGTGGGTCGAGCGGCGTGGCGACCGGCGCACCGAGGTAGACGTCCCCCAGGCCCATCACCAGGTAGCTGGCATCGAACACCGTGCGTTGCACCTCGTCGAGATTGGGCAGGTCGTTGATGCGTCGAATGAACTCCAGGTTGCTCGGGCACCAGGGCGCGTCCTTGCGCACCGTGGTCATGTATTTTTCAATGGCCAGCTGACAGGCCGGATCATCCCAGGACAGCGGCAGGTGGACGATGCGCGAGGGCACTTGCAGGTCCTGCGCGGCGCACACCGCGTCCCATTCACCGACGACGATGCTCAGCAGCTCGGCCAGGGGCATTTGCTCGGGTTGGTAGTGCACTTGCAGCGAGCGAATGCCTGGCGTCAGGTCGATCACGCCGTGCAGTTGTTTGTGTTCCAAGGCCTGCATCAAGGCGTGGGCGCGGAAGCGCAGGACCAGGTCCAGTTCGGCGGCGCCGATTTCCAGCAGCAGATGGGTGTCGCCAGATAACCTTGCCACCAGACGCGTATCGTCCTGGCCAATATCCAACACCACAGGCGACACCATCCCCTGTGGGAGCGGGCTTGCTCGCGAAAGCAATGGCACAGTCAACATTGATGTATCTGACAGACCGTTTTCGCGAGCAAGCCCGCTCCCACATTGATCCCATTTCAAGGCGAGAGATCGGGCGGTGGAGATATCTACCGGCACAAACCGCACCTTGTCCCCTGCCTTGAGCTGCCCCAACTGCCAGAGGTCCGCTTCGATCACCGTCACCGGGCAGACAAAACCGCCCAGGCTCGGACCGTCGGGGCCGAGGATGACGGGCATGTCGCCAGTGAAGTCCACGGCACCGATGGCGTAGGGGTTGTCATGGATATTGGACGGATGCAGCCCAGCCTCGCCCCCGTCGGCGCGGACCCATTCGGGTTTCGGCCCGATCAGTCGCACGCCGGTGCGGCTGGAGTTGAAGTGCACTTCCCAGGCGGTGTCGAAGAATGTCTGGATGTAGCGCTCGGTGAAATATTCGGGCGCGCCGTGGGGACCGTAGATCACGCGGATCTGCCGCACGCTCGGCAACTCCAGGACCGGTGCGCGCGTTGGCGCCAGCGTCGAGTGCTTGTCCAGCGGCGCCAGGTGCAGCACGTCACCGGTGCACAGCGCGCGTCCGCCATGGCCGCCGAACTGACCGAGGGTAAAGGTGCTTTTACTGCCCAGGTAATCCGGTACTTGCACGCCGCCTTGCAGGCACAGATAGCTGCGCGCCCCGGCACCCGCGATGTTGCCAATCGCAAGGGTAGAGCCGGCAGCAATCGACAACGGAGTGTTCATCGGCACGGCTTCACCGTCGAGCGTGAGGCCGATCACCGCACCGGTCACCGCCACCCGGGTAGCGCAGTTGAAACGCAGCAGCGGCCCGTTCATGGTGATTTCCAATGCCGCCGCACCGTCCTCGTTGCCGAGCAGGCGATTGCCCAGGCGCAGCGAGCGGCTGTCCATCGGTCCCGACGGCGGCACCCCCACCGCCCAATAACCGAGACGGCCGGGATAGTCCTGGACGCTGGTCTGGGTGCCGGGGCTGAGCACTTCCACGGTGTTGGCGCGGTAGACCAATGCCTCCAGACAGCGGGTCCAGGGTTGGCCGCTGGCAAACGGCGGGTCGAGGAGAATCTGTTGCAGGTAATGGCGGTTGGTTTCGACGCCGTACAACACGCTTTCGTCCAGCGCTTGGTGCAAGCCCAGGCGCGCCTGCTCGCGGGTCGGCGCCCAGCGAATGACCTTGGCGATCATCGGGTCGAAGTAGGGCGGGACCTGGCAACCGGCCTCGACCCAGGTGTCGATGCGCAACTGTTTGCCGTCGGCCTCCGGGAATTTCACGGCGGTCAGCAGCCCCGGACTTGGCTGGAAATCCCGGCCTGGGTCCTCGGCATACAAGCGTGCCTGGATCGCGTGACCCTCGGCTTTCAATCCCTGGCGCAACTCGCTCAGCGGCGGCAGATCACCGGCCGCCAGTTGCACCATCCAGCGCACCAGGTCCACGTCCCAAACCTGCTCGGTGACGCCGTGCTCGACTTGCAGGCGGGTGTTCACTTCCAGGAAATAGAAGCGCCCCGCGTCGCTGTCGAGCACGAACTCCACAGTGCCGGCGCTGCGGTAGTTCACGGCCTGGGCCAGCTGGATCGCCGCCGTGCAGAGTGCCTCGGCCATGCCCTCGGGCAGGTTCGGCGCCGGGGTTTCCTCGAGGACTTTCTGGTTGCGCCGTTGTACCGAGCAGTCGCGCACGCCCAGGGCGATCACTTGGCCCTGGCCGTCGCCGAACACCTGCACTTCCAGGTGCCGCGCGCGTTCGATGTACTTTTCGATGAACACCCCGGCGTCGCTGAAGTTGTTCTGGCCCAGGCGCTTGACCGCTTCGAAGGATTCGCTCAGGTCGGCGGCGCTGCGACACACGCGCATGCCGATGCCGCCGCCGCCCGCGGTACTTTTGAGCATCACCGGATAGCCAACCTGTGTGCCGGCCAACAGCGCGGCGTCGAGGCTGTCGAGCAGTTCGGTGCCTTCGAGCAGCGGCACGCCGTGGCGACGCGCCAGGTCGCGGGCGGTGTGCTTGAGTCCGAACACACGCAGTTGCTCTGGCGTCGGACCGATGAAGGCAATACCGGCAGCTTCGCACGCTTGCGCGAAGGCGGCGTTTTCCGAGAGAAAGCCGTAGCCGGGATGGATCGCGGTCGCGCCACTGCTTTTGGCAATCGCCAAAAGCTTGTCCACCGCCAGGTAAGTACCGGCCGCCGCGCCTTCGCCCAGGCAGTGGGCTTCATCGGCCTGGAGGATATGCAAGCTGGCGGCGTCGGCCTGGGAATACACTGCGACGCCTTCGACCTTCAGCTCACGCAAGGTCCGCAGGATGCGGCAGGCGATGGCGCCACGGTTGGCGATCAGGATTTTTTCGAACATGGCATTGCCCCCTCAGGCATGCGTGCTGCCTGAACTGGGATGCGGGCCGTCCCGCAGTTTTCGATGGCCGCCGGGGTCGTCCCTGGCGACAAACCTCCAAACACCACTGCCCCCCTTGTAGGAGCGAGCCTGCTCGCGATAGCGGTGGTACATCCAGCATCAATGTGACTGACAGACCGCTATCGCGAGCAGGCTCGCTCCCACAGGGGATGGGTGGTGTTCATAAAATCTGTGTTTATTTGATGCACTGCCCCGACCGGCTCTGGCACAACGCGAACAACCAGCGGCGCAGGCGGGTGAGTTTCAGTTCCATATCAAGAGCTCCGCTGGCGTGGGGTTGTAGGCGTTGCACGGGTTGTTCAGTTGCGGGCAGTTGGAGATCAGGACGATCACGTCCATCTCGGCCCGCAGGTCGACGTATTTTCCTGGTGCCGAGATCCCGTCTTCGAAGGTCAGGCCGCCGTCGGCGGTCACCGGCACGTTCATGAAGAAGTTGATGTTCGGCCCGATGTCACCCTTGCCCAGCCGTCCGTCGTGGGCGCAGGCCCGCAGGTAGTTGTCGCGGCAGCTGTGCATGTAGCGATTTTCCAGGGCGTAGCGCACGGTGTTGCTTTCCTGGGCGCAGGCACCGCCGAGGGTGTCGTGGCGCCCGCAAGTGTCTTCGACGATGGTCAGCATCGGGTGGCCGAGGTTGGAATACAGCACGCTGCCGGTGCTCAGGTAAACGCTGTTCTGCCGGCGCAGGGTGCGCTGCACGTCGTAGCGCTCCTTGGGGTTGGCCAGGCTGTAGAACAGCGTATCGACCGCCTGGTTGCCTTCCAGGTCGAGGATGCGCAGGGTCTGGCCCTTCTTGACCTCCACCAGCCACGGTTCCCCGGCGGGGATGGTGGCGCGATAGATGGCGGCGTCAGGCTGCTTTTGTACGGTGGCGATGGCGAGTGACATGGCAGCGATCCTCAGGCGATCAGGCGGTCGGTGTTGATGAAGCCGCGCTGGTTTTCCGGGCGCGAATGGCGACAGTGCTCGGCGACGCTGGCGTCAGCGTTCATCCAACTGAGCTTGAGCGGTTGTGGGGCGTATTGCGGGTTCGGGTCCATCGGGTGCTGCAGCGCGGTCAGCACCACCAGGGTGTCCATCGGCGCGTACAGCTCGATGTAGTCGCCGGCCTGGGAGTTGCCTTCAACGAAATGAAAGCCTCCGGCCTCATCGACATCGACCCGGCTGAACAGGTTGAGGGTCATCAGCAGGTCGGACAGGCCCAGCCCCCATTTGCCCAGCTCCACCAGCAGGTTGTCGGTGCCGTTGCGAAAGAAGCCGTTGCGCAGTTCCTGATAGCGGCCCTGACCGTATTTTTCAGCGACTTCCTCAGCGCAAAGCACACCGCCGAGGCTGTCGCTCCAGCCGCAGGTGTCGGCGGTGATGGCCGCCAGCACCCGGCCCATGTCGGAGTAGAGGCAATGGCCGGTGGTGAGCTTGGCGGTGTGTTGGCATTTGAGGCTGTCGGGCAGGTTCAGCCGTTCGGTTTTTTCGTTGGCGTTGAGCAGCGTCAGGCTCACGTTGGCCCCGCCGCGCAGGTCGGTCAGGCGCAGCAGTTGACCGCGCTTGAGTACGAAGGAACGGTGGCCGCCGCCGGGCAGCAGTTCTTCGGCGAAAGGTGTAAACAATTGGGTCGAGTCGGTCATGGTAAAAACTCCTTTCAAGCGATACGCAACGTGCCGGCCAGTTCGGCGGGCAGGGCGTCGACGGCGGCACGGGCGGTGCGGCGGTCGCTGTTCAATGGAATGTCGTAGGTAATGCGTGCGCCATAGGCGCCGGGGGCGTGCGGGTCGACACGGACCTTGTCGAACACCAGCAGGCGTGTGCCGAGGCTGAAACCTTCGGACAGGTCATGGGTGACCATGAACACCGTCAGCCGGGTTTCGCGCCACAGCTCCAGCAACAGGGCGTGCATGTCTTTGCGAATGCCCGGGTCGAGGGCGCCGAAGGGCTCGTCGAGCAGCAGGACACGCGGCTTCATGATCAGTGCCTGGGCGATCGCCAGCCGCTGTTGCATGCCGCCGGACAGTTGCGCCGGGTACTTATCCAGCGCATGGCCCAGGCCGACCTTGTCCAGCAGTTGCGCGGCGTCTTCGCGGGCCTGGTGCTTGGCGCTGCCAAACAGGCGGCCCAACAGCGGCGAGCGCGGCAACTCCAGGCCCAGGGTCACGTTGTCCAGCACCGTCAGGTGCGGGAACACCGAGTAGCGCTGGAACACCACGCCCCGGCTCGCGTCGGGTTCACCGGCCAACGGCTGGCCATCCAGCAGGATTTGTCCGCGACTGGCGCGTTCCTGGCCCAGCAGCAAGCGCAGGAAGGTCGACTTGCCGCAACCCGACGCGCCCACCAGGGTGCAGAACTCACCCTCAGAGACGCTCAGGTTCAAACGCTCCAGGACCACCTGGTCGGCATACTGTTGCCAGACGTTGTTCACCGTAATGAAGCTCATGCCTTCGCCCCCTCGTACCAGGGGAACGCTCGGCGGGTCAGGCGCTTGAGGCCCCAGTCCATCAGCCAGGCGAGCAGGGTGATCCACACCACATACGGCAAGATCACGTCCATCGCCAGGTAACGACGCACCAGAAAAATCCGATAGCCCAGCCCATCCGTAGAGGCGATGGCTTCAGCGGCGATCAGGAACAGCCAGGCCGAACCCAGCATCAGCCGCAGGGAAATCAACAGGCGCGGCAGCAGTTGCGGCAGCACCACCCGCAGCATCAGGGTCCAGGTTGAAGCACCGAGGGTCTGGGCCTTGATCAGCAGCTCGGGCGGAATTTCCCGGGCGCGCTGTTCCAGGTCGCGCGCCAGGCACGGTGTGATGCCAATCACGATCAGCATCACTTTCGACAGTTCGCCCAGGCCGAAGACGATGAACAGGATCGGCAGGATGGCCAGCGGCGGCACCATCGACACCACGGTGAGCAACGGTGACAGCGGTGCGCCAAACAGTGGCAGCGTACCGGCGGCTATGCCCAGGCACAGCCCGGCCAGGGCGCTGATGCCCAGGCCGATGGCCAACCGACGCAGGCTCGACGCGGTGTCTTGCCAGAGCAGATAGTCGCCGCTGCGGGCATCGGCTGTGAAGGCCAGGCGTTTGACCGCGTCGACCATTTGCACGGCGCTGGGCAGGAGCTTGTCGTTGGGGTTGTCCGTCAACCGTTCGGCCGAGCCCATGAAGTAGGCGAACAACACCAGCGCGAATGGCAGGATCACCAGCAACAAGCGGCTGGGACGATCCGGGTAGCGGTTGATCAGGCGCATGCCAGGTCCTCCGGTTTACAGCTTGGCGTCGGCGGCCAGCTGTACGTAGGTCGGGTCAAAGCGCAGCTTGAGGTTGGCCTTGTCGCCGCGGGTCAGGCCATTGGCGAACGTCATGCCGACCGCGTCGGTGCCCTTGGCGCCTTCGCCCAACAAGCCGTGCTGGAACGAGAACTCGGCCACCTTGCCCATGGTGGCGGGCAGTTGCTCGCTGGTGGCGAAGCTCAGGGCTTCCTTGGGCGTGGCGAACAGCTTGGTGGTGTCCAGTTGCGCCTGGAAGCCGGCCAGGTCGGTGCCCGAAGCTTTGGCCATGTGTTCCAGCGCCGTCTTGCTCGCGGCGTTTTTTGCGTTCATCAGTGCCACCACTTCAAACCAGGCGCCGGTCAACGCTTTGCCCAGGGCGGGGTTGTCCTGGAGGGTCTGGGTGTTGACCACCATCATGTCCATGATCTCGCCGGGCACCTGGCTGGAGTTGAACACTTCGCTCACGCCTGGCTGGGCCTTGATGTCCGAGAGCATCGGGTTCCAGGTGGTGACGGCCTTGACCTGGTCGGTGTTGAAGGCGGCGGAGATATCGGCGTCGGAGGTGTTGATGACTTTCAAGTCTTTCTCGGCGAGACCAACCGAATCCAGGGCACGGGCCAGCAGGTAGTGGGACACCGACAGTTCCACCAGATTGACGTCCATGCCCTTGAGGTCGGCGACTTTCTTGCCCTCGCCCTTGAGGACGATGCCGTCGTTGCCGTTGGAGAAATCGCTGATGATCAGTGCGGTGCTGTCCACGCCACCGGCGGCGGGAATGGTCAGGGCGTCCATGTTGGTCATGGTGCAGCCGTCGAACTGACCGGCGGTGTACTGGTTGATGGATTCGACGTAGTCGTTGAGCTGCACGACATCGATCTGGATGCCGTACTTTTTCGCCCATTTATCGACGATGCCTTGGCTACCGGCGTATTCCCAGGGCATCCAACCGGCGTAAATAGTCCAGCAGACGCTGAAGTGGTCTTTTTGGGCGGCGGCGGATGAGAAGCTCGCGAGGGCCGAGAGGGCAGCGAGGAGCAGGGCGGACAGACGAAGCTTGAGCATGGTGGTTCTCCAGTTGATCAAGGGCGGACAGGAGCAACGCGGCACCGCGAACGGTGGCTTGTCTCCCGGGCTTTTGTCCCGCCGTGTAACCTCAACTGGAGGTCGCCAACTCTCGGACCAGCCACTCGCCAGAAGCGAGCCGGAACCCTAGTCAGCCATTGCAAATTGTGGTGCCGCGAACCTGTGATGACTCCTGCACGGAGTTTGTTAAAGCGAGAGCCGTGCCAACTGGAGTCAAGGCCCGGTCCAGAGAGGGCGGGTGCCGCAAGACGGTGGCTGGGGACTGGCGGGGTGCGCAATTGTGGTGCCGCTGCGCACCGGCATGAGGCAAAGAGCTACATGTTTCAACTTATTGCTGGAGCGCACCAGATCTCGATTTCGCTGTCAGATTAATCGTCAGTCACCCAATAGATGACTGCCGCCCATCAGCGTCGCTGATGTGGCCCATCCGCGGTCCAGGAGGCCGCCATGTATCGACGACTGCTGCTCATTGCGTTTCTCGGTTTGACTCTTTCGGCCTGCGTGCCTTATTACGACGGAGACTCGAGCTACTACCGTTCCGAGGTCTACACCTCACCGGCGCCTGTCTATTACGGTGGCGGGAGTTATTATTCGGCACCGCGTGGTTATTACGCCCCGCGGTATTACCAACCGGCGCCGCGCTACTACTCGGCACCGCGTTACTACCAACATGGCCCACGCCACTACTCGCCGCCGCGAGCGGCGTACCGACCTTATCCACACCGTGGGGGCTGGGACGGCCATAACCGGGGTGGCTGGAATGATGACCGACGGGGTCGAGGCGGGCGTGATCATCGGGGACGCGGTGATTATGATCGTGGACGCGGCGATCACGATGGACGACGCAACCACCGCTGATCCCAGGGCAGAAAAAAGCGGCGCATTAAGCGCCGCTTTGTTATGCCTGCAATAAACCCGATGGGATAAGGCTTGTGGGAGCAAAGCTTGCTCGCGATGACAGGGGGGCAGTCAGCCTCTCTGTGACTGGCATACCGCTATCGCGAGCAAGCTTTGCTCCCACAGATGTCACTCTCACAGAATGTCACTCCCACAGGGTGTCACCCAGGTTCTTTATTCGTTGGACAAATCCGCCAACGGATGCCGACCTTCCCACGCTTTGTGAAAGTGCGCCTCGACCGCCGCTTCGGGCACATGGTTGATGTCCGGCCAGTGCCAGCGGGGCTTGTGGTCCTTGTCGATCAGGCGCGCGCGTACGCCTTCGCTGAATTCCGGATGGCGGCAGCAGTTGAGGCTCAAGGTGTATTCCATCCGGAACACACCGGCCAAGGACAAATGCCGGGCCCGGGTGATCTGCTCCCAGACCAGACAAGCGGTCAACGGCGAGCCTTCGGTCATGGTCTTGGCCGCCCGGGCGATCAGCGGATCAGGGTGCTCCACCAGCAGGCTGAGGGCTTTCCAGGCGCAGCGCACGTCGCTGACATCCAGCCATTCATCGATTTTCTGCCGGCGTGGCAGCCATTGGGCTTCGGGCATTTTGCCGACCGCTTCCTGCTGCAAAGCCTTGAGCAGGCTGTTGAGCTGCATCTCGGTCTGCTCCTGCCAGTTGAGTTGCAGCAGGCCCTCGATCAGATCGTCCTGTTGTTCGTCCAGCAGAAAGCGGTCAGCCAGGCCCAGGTCGATGGCGTCCCGGGCGTTCATGTGGGCGCCGGTCAGGCCGAGAAACAGCCCGAGCTTGCCGGGCAGGCGCGACAAGAACCAACTGGCGCCGACATCCGGGTACAGGCCGATGCTGATTTCCGGCATCGCCAGGCGGCTGCTGGGCGTGACGATGCGGGTACTGGCGCCTTGCAGCAATCCCATGCCGCCGCCCAGTACATAACCGTGCCCCCAGCACAGTAGGGGTTTGGGGTAGGTGTGCAGGTTGAAGTCCAAGCGGTATTCCGCTGCGAAGAATTGCGCCGCCAGCGGCGGTACTTCGCCGGGATGCGCGCGGCAGGCCTCCACCAGGCTGCGCACTTCGCCGCCGGCGCAGAAGGCCTTGGCGCCGTTGCCACGCAACAGCACACACACGACCTGCGGCTCTCGGGCCCAGGCATCGAGGCGATCACGCAAGGCGTTGATCATGGGCAGGGACAGGGCGTTCAGGGATTTTTCGGCATCCAGCGTGGCGATGCCAATACGGGCCCCGTCGATGCCGGTGAGCTCTTCGAAGTGCAGATTCATCGTGACCTCGATCAGAAATTGGAATGATCAGTATGACCGCTGCGTAGGAAAGTGCCGGTTCTGCGTCAGATCAATTGACAAGCCATGTAGGCTTTCCTAGGGTGCGCCCATTGTTTTTACCGGATGCAAACATGACTGCCGACGACCGTATCAAACTCGAACCGAGCTGGAAGCAGGCCTTGCGTGCCGAGTTCGACCAGCCCTACATGGCGGAGTTGCGCGAGTTTTTGCGCAGTGAATACGCCGCCGGCAAGGAAATTTATCCACCGGCACCGTTGATCTTCAATGCCCTCAATTCCACGCCGCTGGACAAGGTCAAGGTGGTGATTCTCGGCCAGGATCCGTACCACGGTCCAGGCCAGGCCCATGGCTTGTGCTTCTCGGTGCAACCGGGCGTGCCGACGCCGCCGTCGCTGGTGAACATCTACAAGGAATTGAAGCGCGATTTGAACATCGACATCCCGAATCACGGTTACCTGCAAAGCTGGGCCGACCAGGGCGTGTTGCTGCTCAATACGACCCTCACCGTGGAGCGCGCCAATGCCAACGCCCATGCCAAGAAAGGTTGGCAACACTTTACCGACCGGGTCATCGAAGTGGTCAGCGAACACCAGCCGAACCTGGTGTTCCTGCTGTGGGGCGCCCATGCCCAGGGCAAGCAGAAGTTGATCGATGCGACCAAGCACTTGGTGTTGACCTCGGTCCATCCGTCACCGCTGTCGGCCCACCGTGGCTTCATCGGCTGCGGGCATTTCAGCCGGGCCAACAAGTTTCTCCAGCAGCATGGCGAGCAGCCGATCGAGTGGCGGTTGCCGCCGGTTTGATGAGCTAGTCGAGCGGGCCCCATCGCGAGCAGGCTCGCTCCCACATAGGTTTTGTGGTGGGACGCAAAATGTGTGCTCGCCGCAGGACTCCTGTGGGAGCGAGCCTGCTCGCGATGAAGACAAATCGGTCTACAAATCCGACCCCGACCTGCTCGTCCAATACCTGAACAACGGCTCTGCCAGGAACAGCACGAACAACAACCGCATCACCTGCAACGCCGTTACCAATGGCACCGACAGTTGCAGCGTCTCCGCCGTCAGGCTCATTTCCGCGATGCCGCCGGGCATCATGCCCAACGTCAACGAGCGCAGATCCAGATGGGTCAAGGTGCTCAAGCCAAGGGCTGCCAGTGTGGCGATCAGCATCGTCAACACCGTGCCAACCAACGTGCGCCCCATGAACGATGGTGCCCGACGAAAGAACTGCCGGTTGAAATGACAACCCAACCCGCTGCCGATCAGCCACTGGCCAAGCTGGCTGGCGCCGTCGGGCAGGCCAATGTGCAGGTCCCAACCGACACTCACCGCCGCGCTCACCAGCAACGGCCCGAACAACCAGGGATTGGGTTGGCGCAAGCGCTCCCAGACCCAGGCGAGCAGGGCGCCCGCCGGGAACAGGATCGCCAGCCACAGCCAGTCCACCGTCGTGGCGTGTTGCATCGGCGTACCTTCACCCAACAAGTACTTGAAGGCCGCCGGCACACACAACACCACCACCAGCACCCGCAGGCTCTGGCCCGCTGCAACGCGGCTGAGGTCCGCGCCGTTGCGGGCGCCGAGGTTAACCATTTCGCCGGAACCGCCCGGCATGCTCGAAAAGAACGCGGTGGCACGGTCCTCGCCGGTGCGACGCATCAGCCAGACACTCACCACGCTGGACACGCTGGTGATCAGCGCGCCGAAGAAGATCAGGCCGAAGTGGCTCAGGACTTGCTCCATCACCACCGGCGTAAAGTGCAGGCCGATACCGATGCCCACCACCCATTGGCCGCATTTGCGGCCGCCGGGGATTTCCATCAATTGCCACGGCGTGAGACAGCGCACCAGGATGATCGCCAACAACGAGCCGACCATCCAGGGCAGGGGCCAGCCGATCAGGCTGGCCAGGTAACCGCCGGCCAGACCGACCAGCGGTGTTCCCCACCATTGTCTGAAGGTTGTTGCCTCAGACATTGGCCAGGGCACGACGCTGGGCACTGCGACGACGCCAGATGCGCAGCAGCGGCAGGAACAACATGATCGCCGTCAGGATCCAGCAACCGAAGGTGATCGGGCTCGACCAGAGGATCTCCAGCGCACCGTTGGAAATCGACAGCGCACGGCGCAGGTTCTGCTCCATCAGCCCGCCGAGGATGAAGCCCAGCAAGACCGGCGACAGTGGGAAATCCAACTTGCGCAGGATGTAGCCGAAGATGCCGATGCCGATCATCAGGAACAGGTCGAACGTGGTGGCATGCACCGCATAGACGCCGATCCCGGTGATGATCGCAATGACCGGTACCAGCGCCCAGTTCGGCACGGCCAGGATGCGGGTGAAGATGCGGATCATCGGGATGTTGAGGATCACCAGCATGATGTTGGCGACGAACAACGAGGCGATCAGGCCCCAGACGATGTCCGGCTGTTGCTGGAACAGCAGCGGGCCGGGGGTGATGTTGTACAGCGACAGCGCGCCGATCATCACCGCCGTGGTGCCCGAGCCGGGAACGCCGAGGGTCAGCATCGGCACCAGCGCACCGCAGGCTGCGCCGCCGATGGCGGTTTCCGGCGCCGCGAGGCCACGCTTGTCGCCCTGGCCGAACGTGCCACTGGCGCCGGCCATGCGTTTTTCAGTCATGTAGGCCACGGCGCTGGCCAGGGTCGCGCCCGCCCCAGGCAATACGCCCATGATGAAACCCAGCACGCCGCAGCGGATGTTCACCCAGAACACCGAGGCGGCTTCCTTGAGGTTGAACATCATCCGCCCGGTGGCTTCCACCGCTTCCTGGCCGCGATGGGTTTTCTCCAACAGCAACAGGATTTCACTGATGGAGAACAAGCCCAACACCAGCACGACGAACTGAATCCCGTCGGTCAGGTGGATGTTGTCACCGGTGAAGCGATAGACGCCGCTGTTGGCATCGATCCCGACGCTGGACAGGAACAGGCCGATCAGCGCCGCGATGAAGGTCTTGAGCGGACGATCGCCGGCCATGCCGCCGAGGCAGACAATGGCGAACACCATCAGGACGAAGTATTCCGCCGGCCCGAACGCAATCGCCCATTTGGCCAGCAACGGTGCGAACAGCACCATGCCACAGGTGGCGATGAGCGCGCCGATGAACGAACTCCACGCCGACAGCGACAACGCCACCCCGGCCAGGCCTTGGCGGGCCATCGGGTAGCCGTCGAGGGTGGTCATCACGGTGGAGGCTTCACCGGGGATGTTAAGCAGGATCGAACTGATACGCCCGCCGTATTCGCACCCCAGGTACACCGCCGCCAGCAGAATCAGCGCCGACTCCGGCGGCAGCCCCAGTGCGAAGGCGATCGGGATCAGCAGCGCCACGCCGTTGATCGGGCCCAGGCCCGGCAGCAGGCCGACCACGGTGCCGATCAGGGTACCGCTCAATGCCGTGACGAGGTTGTAGGGGGTCAGTGCAACGCCAAAACCCTGGCCGAGATAATTCAGGGTATCCATATCAATTCTCCAGGACGTCGAGCAGGCCCAGGGGCAGCGGCACGTCCATCAGCTTGTCGAACAACAGATAAAGACCGATGGCCATCAGGCTGATGATCACCACGCTCGGTACCCAGCGACCGCCATACAGGCGCGCCATCGGCACACCGACCAAGATGCTGGCGACGATGAAGCCCAGGGGTTCGAAGGTCCCGGCGAAGACCAGCAGCAGCGCGACGCAGATGCCGATCTTCTGCAGGGTTTCACGGTCCAGTTGCGGGTCGTCCTCGCTGTGTACGACGGGCGTAGGGCGAAACAGCATGTACAGCAGCGCCAGGCCCATCAGTCCCAGGATCAATAATGGAAAGGCGCGCGGGCCGACCGGTTCGTAGGAAAAGGCGGCCTGATACGGCCAGGCCATCAGCGCCAGGCCGATACAGGCCAGCAGCAGCACCGCGGCAAAAATACGTTGGATGGTGAGCATGACTAACTCCTGGGCGGCGCCGGTTGTGCCGGCGCCGCCGCGAGAACAGGGAGGATTACTGGATCAGGCCGAACTCTTTGGCCAGCACCTTGTAATCAGCCACTTGCTTCTTCACGTAGGTGTCCAGTTCCGGACCGGTCATCGCAAACGGGAACAGCTCGCGCTGGTCGCGCAGCTTGGCGAACTCTTCGGAAGCCAGCAGCTTGTCGAAAGCGTCTTTCCACCAGGCGTAGTCTTCATCGCTGACCTTCGGCCCGAGGTAGAAGCCGCGAACCACCGGCCAGACGATGTTGTAGCCTTGTTCCACGGCGGTCGGAATGTCCTTCATTTCCGGCTCGTCGATGCGTTTCTCGGCAAACACGGCGAGCAGGCGCATGTCGCCGCTCTGGATGTGCGGCATGGAGTCGGAAATATCCGTACTGCCTACCTGGATGTGCCCGCCAAGCAGTGCGGTGGCGATTTCGCCGCCGCCTTCGAGGGCCACGTAACGCAGGTCGCGAGGGTTGATGCCGGCGGCCTTGGCGATGAGGGCGGTCTGCATCCAGTCCTGGCTACCGACGGTGCCGCCGGAGCCGATCACCACCGAGCCCGGATCTTTCTTCAGGGCCTGTACCAGATCGTCGAGGGTCTTGTAGGGCGAATCGCTTTTCACGGCAATGGCGCCATAGCTGGTGCCCACGGCGGCCAGCCAGCGCACGGCACTTTCATCGAAACGACCGAACTTGCCTTGGGCCAGGTTCAGCAGTGAGCCGCTGGACCAGGCCACCAGCGTACCGGCGTCGGCCGGGCGCTGGGCGACCACTGCGTTGTAGGCCACCGCGCCGACACCGCCGGGCATGTAGGTGACGCGCATCGGTTTGGTCAGCAGCTTCTGGTTGACCAGCGCGCTTTGCGCCAGCTTGCACGTCAGGTCGAAACCGCCACCGGGGGAGGCCGGGGCGATACATTCCGGGCGCTTCGGTTCTTTGGATGGATCAGCGGCGAGCAATTGCCCGGCGAACATCAGGCATCCGGCTGCCAGGGCTACTTTACGCAGTGATAGGTTCATTGTTGTCTCCACAGGAGTTGTTGTTGTGTGTTGTAGATGGGGCATTGCAAGCTTGAAGCTGTAGCGCAACTGCGCAGCGTTTCAACGACGCGGCAGGTCACGTTGCGCGCATGCACCTTGTCGTCGATGCAAATCGGCGCAGGCGTCGGCACAGGCAAGGGTAGTCTGGTTGGAGCGTAAAAGAGGGGCGGGTGTGAAGGCCTGGAGGTGCATGGACAGCATGATGAATACTCCGCTTATTGTTTTTATTCGGCGAAAACGCTTCGAGGCGTTTTTCGTTCGCGATCTGTTTCGCGACCGGCAGTCGTAACTGTCCGTTTCAAGACTCTAACGGCCCAACCTTTCGCTAACCTTTCAAAACCTTTCAGCGTGTTTTTTGGCTTCACAGTGGCGGATGCGGCTGTAAACTCCGCGCCAAAGAATGGCGTCGGCCATCCCTGAATCGAGGAATAACCCATGCGTGTCCTGCTCGTCGAAGACCATCTGCAGCTCGCCGAAAGCGTTGCCCAGGCGCTCAAGAGCACCGGTTTGACCGTGGATGTGTTGCATGATGGCGTCGCGGCCGACCTGGCCTTGAGCAGTGAGGAATACGCCGTGGCGGTCCTTGATGTCGGGCTGCCGCGCATGGACGGTTTCGAGGTGCTGGCGCGTCTGCGGGCCCGTGGCAAGACGTTGCCGGTGCTGATGCTGACCGCCCGCAGCGACGTCAAGGACCGCGTCCATGGCCTCAACCTGGGGGCCGACGATTACCTGGCCAAGCCATTCGAGCTCACCGAACTGGAGGCCCGGGTCAAGGCCCTGCTGCGCCGCAGCGTACTGGGCGGAGAACGCCAGCAGCGCTGCGGCGGGCTGGTCTACGACCTGGACACCCGCCGTTTTACCCTCGACGACGAATTACTGACCTTGACCTCCCGTGAGCAAGCCGTGCTGGAAGCGTTGATTGCCCGTCCGGGGCGGGTGATGAGCAAGGAGCAACTGGCCGCCCAGGTGTTCGGACTGGACGAAGAGGCCAGCCCCGACGCCATCGAAATCTACGTCCACCGCCTGCGCAAGAAACTCGACGGCCATGCGGTGGCGATCGTGACGTTCCGCGGCTTGGGCTATCTGCTGGAAAATCGCAATGCATAAACCCGACAGCCTGCGCTGGCGGTTGCTTCGCAACCTGGCCTTGCTGCTGGTGGTGCTGATGCTCGCCAGCGGTTTGAGCGCCTACTGGAACGGTCGCGAAGCGGCGGACACCGCCTATGACCGGACCCTGCTGGCCTCGGCCCGGACCATCGCCGCTGGCCTGTCCCAGCGCGACGGCAGCCTCAGCGCGGATGTGCCCTACGTGGCCCTGGACACTTTTGCCTACGACAGTGCCGGACGGATTTATTACCAGGTCAACGACATCGACAAGAAGTTGATTTCCGGCTACGAAAACCTTCCCGGCCCGCCGCCCGGAACGCCCCGCACGGACGACTACCCAGCCCTGGCGCGTTTTTACAACGCTCAATACCAGGGGCAGAACGTGCGCGTGGTGAGCCTGCTCAAGGCCGTGAGCGAGCCGAACATGAACGGCATGGCGGAAATTCGCGTGGCCGAGACTGAAGAGGCGCGGGTCAGCATGGCCCGCAGCCTGATGGCCGACACGCTGTTGCGCCTGGGCATGCTGGCCGTGGGCGCGCTGCTGTTGGTGTGGTTCGCCGTCAGCGCGGCGCTGCGCCCGTTGGAGCGTTTGCGCACGGCAGTGGAGGAGCGTCAGCCGGACGATCTGCGGCCGTTGCCGCTGGTGGAGGTGCAGCACGAGTTATGGCCGCTGGTGCGGGCCCTCAACCATTTCACCGAGCGCCTGCGCGGGCAGTTCGAACGTCAGGCGCAGTTCATCGCCGATGCCGCCCACGAACTGCGCACGCCCTTGGCCGCGCTCAAGGCGCGCCTGGAGCTGGGCTTGCGCGCCAGCGAGCCGGTGACCTGGCGGGAAACCCTGGAAACCGCGGCCCAGGGGACCGATAGATTGACCCACCTGGCCAACCAGTTGCTGTCCCTGGCGCGGGTGGAAAATGGCGCCCGGGCCATTGCCGAAGGCGGTGCGCAGTTGCTCGATCTGAGCCAGTTGGCCCGTGAGCTGGGCATGGCCATGGCCCCGCTGGCCCATGCCCGAGGCGTGGCGCTGGCCCTGGAGGCCGACGAACCGGTATGGCTGCGGGGCGAGCCGACCTTGTTGAACGAGCTGTTGAGCAATCTGGTGGACAATGCCCTGGCCCACACGCCGTCGGGCGGCAACGTAATCCTGCGGGTGTCAGCGCCGGCGGTGCTGGAAGTCGAGGACGATGGCCCCGGCATTCCGTTGCATGAGCGGGACCGGGTGTTCGAGCGGTTCTATCGACGTAACCAGCAAGTGGCCGGCTCGGGCCTCGGGTTGGCGATCGTCGGCGAAATCTGCCGCGCGCATCTGGCGCAGATCACCTTGCACGACGGGCAGGAGCGTGGGTTGAAGGTGCGGGTGAGTTTTGTCCCGGGATAAACCTGGCGATGCAAAACCCTGTGGCGAGGGAGCTTGCTCCCGCAGGGTTGCGAAGCAGCCCTGAGCTTTTGCGGCCGCTACGCGACCGAGCGGGAGCAAGCTCCCTCGCCACAAAAGCGTTCCTGACCACAAAAGAGAGGCATGGCCAGAGAGGTCTTCATGGTTTCAGATGTTTCTAGTAGAACATCGACCGCGCTTCTTCGATATCCGCGCAGCGGGCCTTGTTTTCCGGGTCGATGCCCAGTTTCTTGAAGGCCGGGACGCCGAACACGTCGATCCTGGACAGCGGGTGGTCGGTGTCCTTGTAGCAGTACAGCGCAGCGACCTGCACCAGATCGACATAATCGATTTGCTTGGAGTCCCGGCTGAAATCCAGGTACAGCCCTGGCAGCTTCACCAACCGCTCCGGAAATTCCCAGACACTGAGCAACTTGTCCCCCAGCACCGGGTGAATCGTCTCGATGACGTGGTTGAGGCTGACCGGGTCCGACAGCAATTCATTATTGTCTTGTGCATACGTGAGGATCGGTAGCACGCCGATTTGATGCACCAGCCCGCCCAATGCGGCCTGGTCGGGCTTGAGTTGGGTGTAGCCGCGACACAGCGCATAGCTGACGCCGGCGATCTCCAGGCTCTTGCGCCAGACTTCGCGCATCTTCAGTTCCACCACCTCGGAGCGGGCATGGAAAATCTGCTCCATGACCAGGCCGATGGCCAAGTTGCTGCTGTAGTTGACGCCCAATCGAGTGATGGCCGTGTGCAGATCAGTGACTTCCTGGGTGGCGCGCAACAGCGGGCTGTTGACCACTTTTATCAGGCGTGCCGAGAGGGCCGTATCGCGGCCGATCACTTTGCTCAGGTTGCTGACGCTGATTTCCGGGTCTTCGGCGGCCCGGCGAATCTGCATGGCCACTTCCGGTAATGTTGGCAGAACCAGGTCGTCGTTATCGATGGCCTGTACCAAATCCCGTTGGACCTTATCCGCCAAATCGCTCATTTAGGTTCTCTAGAGTACTGCGGCAAATACTGCGATCAGCGCTGGATTTCGCGGTCGCGGTCCAGTTCGTAAGGCAGGTCCAACAATTGAAGGCGCGGGCCTTCCAAGGCACCGAGGTGCACATTGTCATCTTCTGCTGCTTCGGCCTGCAAAACCGCCAGCAGTTCAATGTTTCCCTCTCCGCGGGCGGCAATCACCACTTCGCCGATGGAACTGCCATGCGTGGGGGAGAACAGCGCCGTGCCGGGTTCCGGCAGTTCGCTGGCGTCCAGCTGCAGGCGATACAGACGGCGCTTGAGCTTGCCCAGGTATTGCATGCGGGCAACGATTTCCTGGCCGGTGTAGCAGCCTTTCTTGAAACTGACGCCGCCGACGGCTTGAAGGTTGAGCATCTGTGGGATGAACAATTCGCGGGTGGCCGGCATGACCTGGCCGATCCCGGCGCGAATCTGACCCAGCAGCCACGGGTTCAGGTCGGCCTCGGCCAGTTCGGCGCCCAGGCGGGTGCGCAATGTCTGGGCTTGGTCGGCGGGCGCCCACAATTCGGCGCGGCCGGGGGAAACACGGATGGCGATCAAGGCTTCATGGCGCGCCACGCTGTCGGTGTCGCTCGGCAGTTCCAGGCCCAGGCCGGCCAGGGTCGTGTCGGCGTTTTCCAGGCCGAAGCGAACCCAGGCGGCGCTTTCGTCGGTGAGCTTGGATTTGGAGAACACGGCATATTTTTTCAGATCCGCCAGTTGCGGTTCGAGCAGTTCGGTGGCCATGGCCATCAACACGCCGTCGCCTTCGAGCAGGATGCGGAAACTCGATTGCATCCGGCCTTTCTGGGTGCAGCGGGCACCGAGGCTGGCCCGGCTGACGCTCAGGTAGTCGAGGTTGCAGGTCAATTGGCCTTGCAGGAATTTGCTGGCATCCACGCCGCGGACAGCGAGGACGCCTTCGTGGGACAGGGTGCAGAAAAAAGCGAAATCAGCCATGGGTCATCGCAGGGTAAAAAGTCTGGTAGACATCATAAGGGGACGCCCTTGAAATGGGTAGTTCACAAAGGATCGATGGCGCCCGACCAAAGCTGTCTGTTCCGCTGCGGTGGGGCCTGTATACTTGCGCTCTATTTGAGGAGCGCTCCATGGTCGAAGACGTTGAACTGAATCGCCTCTACTGGCACAGCCGCCGCGGCATGCTTGAGCTGGACGTGTTGCTGGTGCCGTTCGTGAAAGAGGTTTATCCCCATCTCAATGAAGTGGACCGTGCGTGCTACGTCCGCTTGCTCGAATGCGAGGATCAGGACATGTTCGGCTGGTTCATGGAACGCAGCGAATCCGAAGACCCTGAGTTGCAGCGCATGGTCCGGATGATCCTGGACCGTGTCCAGCCCAAGTAATCGCTTCGAATGCCGCTGGCAGGCCTCCGGGCAGTTGCTGGCGGCCTATCTGCTTGCCCAGGCGTTCGCCCTGGGTTCGTTGTTCCTGTTGTCCGTGCCGTCCTGGTGCGCAGCGCTTGGCGTCGTAGTGTGCCTGGCTCATGGCGCCTGGGTGATCCCTCGACATCTATTGCTGACCCAGCGCCGGGCTTTTTGCGGGTTACGTCGTAACGCCGCTGGCTGGCAGCTCTGGACCCGGGCTGACGGCTGGCGGGCTGTGCAATTGCGCCCCGACAGCCTGGCGCTGCCAATGATCATCGTGCTGCGCTTTCGCCTGCAGGGGGAGCGGCGGGTTCGCTCGCTGTGCGTGCCCCGCGACGCGCTGGCGCCGGATGTCCATCGGCGCCTGCGGGTGCAGCTCAGGTTCAGTCGGCGTAGGTGGGTGGCACCAGGATAGTGTCCAGCGCCTCGGGCAGCAGGTTCGGGTAGTCGAGGGTGTAATGCAGCCCCCGGCTTTCCTTGCGCTCCATGGCCGAGCGAATCATCAGTTCGGCCACCTGGGCCAGGTTGCGCAACTCGATCAGGTCGCGGCTGACTTTGTAGTTGCTGTAGAACTCGTCGATCTCATCCAGCAGCAAGCGCACCCGGTGCTGCGCCCGTTGCAGGCGCTTGTTGGTGCGCACGATGCCGACGTAGTCCCACATGAAGCGCCGCAGCTCGTCCCAGTTGTGAGCGATGATCACGTCTTCGTCCGAGTCGGTGACCTGGCTGGCGTCCCACGAGGGCAGGGCGGCCGGAATGGCGATCTGCGGCAATTGCTCGAGGATGTCCGCTGCCGCCGAGCGGGCGTAGACGAAACATTCCAGCAGCGAGTTGCTGGCCATGCGGTTGGCGCCGTGCAGGCCGGTGAAGCTGGTTTCGCCAATGGCGTAGAGGCCCGGCACGTCGGTGCGGCCCCGTTGGTCGACCATCACGCCACCGCAGGTGTAATGTGCCGCTGGCACCACCGGGATCGGTTGCTTGGTGATGTCGATGGAGAATTCCAGGCAGCGCTCGTACACCGTCGGGAAGTGGCTCTTGATGAACGCTTCGGGCTTGTGGCTGATGTCCAGGTAGACGCAATCGATACCCAGGCGCTTCATTTCATGGTCGATGGCCCGGGCGACGATGTCCCGTGGTGCCAGTTCGGCGCGCGGGTCGAAGCGTTGCATGAAGCGTTCGCCGTTGGGGAGTTTCAAATGAGCCCCTTCGCCACGCAGGGCCTCGGTCACCAGGAAGCTCTTGGCCTGTGGGTGGTAGAGGCAGGTGGGGTGGAACTGGTTGAACTCCAGGTTCGCCACCCGGCAACCCGAGCGCCAGGCCATGGCGATGCCGTCGCCGCAGGCGCCGTCGGGGTTGCTGGTATAAAGGTAGACTTTCGCCGCACCCCCGGACGCCAGGATGACGAAGCGCGCGCCGTAGGTGTCGACTTCGCCGGTGCCGCGATTGAGCACGTAGGCGCCGAGGCAGCGATCACCGTCCAGGCCCAGGCGTTTTTCGGTGATCAGGTCGACCGCGACGCGCTGTTCCAGCAATTCGATGTTCGGCCGTTGTCGCGCCTGGGCGAGCAGGGTCTTGAAGATCGCCGCGCCCGTGGCGTCGGCTGCGTGAATGATGCGCCGATGGCTGTGGCCGCCTTCGCGGGTCAGGTGAAACTCGAAACCGCCGTCTTCGGTGCCCGATTGTTCGTCACGGGTAAACGGCACGCCTTGGTCGATCAGCCACTGGATGGCTTCCCGGCTGTGCTCGACCGTGAAGCGCACCGCTTGCGGATCGCAAAGGCCGCCGCCAGCGTTGAGGGTGTCGTCGACGTGGGATTCAATGGTGTCGGTATCGTCCAGCACGGCGGCGACGCCGCCCTGGGCCCAGAAGGTCGAACCGTTGGCCAGGTCGCCCTTGCTCAGGACGGCGATGCGCAAATGCGCAGGCAAGGTCAGGGCCAGGCTCAATCCGGCGGCACCGCTGCCGATTACCAGAACATCATGTTGGAACTGTTGGCTCATTCGAATGGTTTCCGCTCAAGGCGACCCGGGTCGGGGTTGGCGCCAGACACCGCTTCAACGGGTCGGGCAGCCACGCAGCCCACTAGTATATAGAGGGGGGGATCGGCACAATAGCCGGGCATTCATGGCAATGTGAAACCAGTGTGACAGAAAAGCGGCACGCTTCGTCGGACCAGCCGGTTGGCTCTGAGTCGACAAAGGCGTCTGTTTCGAAGACAGAACGCTGTTTATCACGTCATGGTCGTCCATTATTCTATTTGCGACGCTGGAAATAGCGGGAACTTTTGCCAGGCGCCTACGTTCAATAGACGGTTGTCTGCAAAAGGGAGCAGCGTCGGGTTGATGCAGGATTTCGATTGGAATCCCTGCCAATAGGCCCGGCGACAGATTATTCGCGCAGCCGGGGAATCTCCTGCTGCGTTTTTCGTGCGTGCCGAGATCAGAGCGCGTCGGAAACTTGCTTGGAAGGGGGAGAACTTTTGCGAAAAGCCCGAGTCTATGTTTGCAAGCCCGGTCAATTAGTAATGCAAGCCTCCTTCGAGCTTATCGAGGAGTGTTCATGCTAACCCAGGAAGAGGATCAGCAGCTGGTCGAGCGCGTCCAACGCGGCGACAAGCGAGCTTTCGATCTGCTAGTGCTGAAATACCAGCACAAAATTCTCGGGTTGATCGTGCGTTTCGTGCACGACACCCATGAAGCGCAGGATGTCGCTCAGGAAGCCTTCATCAAGGCCTACCGCGCACTTGGTAATTTTCGCGGGGACAGCGCGTTTTACACGTGGCTTTACCGCATCGCCATCAACACGGCGAAAAACTATCTGGTTTCACGCGGCCGCCGGCCGCCGGATAGCGATGTAAGTTCTGAAGATGCCGAGTTCTACGATGGCGATCATGGCCTCAAGGATCTCGAATCACCGGAACGTGCGTTGCTACGGGATGAGATCGAAGGCACCGTCCATCGAACCATCCAGCAACTGCCTGAAGATTTGCGTACGGCTTTAACTTTACGTGAGTTCGACGGTCTGAGTTACGAAGACATTGCGAGCGTCATGCAATGTCCTGTGGGCACCGTGCGCTCCCGGATTTTCCGCGCTCGGGAGGCCATTGATAAAGCCCTGCAACCGTTGTTGCAGGAAAACTAGAGACAGCGGCGACAGCCAAGAGAGGAACGCCATGAGTCGTGAAGCCCTGCAGGAATCGCTGTCCGCAGTTATGGACAACGAAGCGGACGAACTTGAATTACGTCGGGTATTGAATGCCTTCGACGATGTTGAAACACGTGAGACCTGGGCTCGTTACCAGATCGCCCGGGCTGTGATGCACAAGGACTTGTTGCTTCCTCGCCTGGACATCGCTGCCGCCGTTTCTGCTGCATTGGCTGACGAAGCCGTACCGGCAAAAGCATCTCGCGGACCATGGCGCAGCCTGGGTCGCCTGGCGGTAGCCGCGTCGGTCACCGTCGCTGTACTGGCGGGTGTACGCCTGTATAACCAGGATGAGATTGCTGGCGTGCAGATGGCGCAGCAGTCCAACCAGCCTGGCTTGGCCGCTCCACAGGTCAAGGGCCCAGCGGTATTGGCCGGTTACAGCGAAGGTTCGGAAACCGCAGGCCCAATGGCCAACGGTGTTCTGCAAGGCCAGCCTGGCTGGCATGATCAGCGCCTGCCCAACTACCTGCGTCAGCATGCCCAGCAAGCTGCCCTGAAAGGTACCGAAAGCGCGCTGCCTTACGCCCGTGCCGCCAGCCTGGAAAACCGTTAATAAGGAAAGCCATTGCGCGCCATACCTCTATTCACGCTTCTGCTTGGTGGCTGGTGTGCAATTCCAGCCCATGCCGATGAGGCTCAGGACTGGTTGAACCGCCTGAGTCAAGCCGAGCAACAGCAGAGCTTCCAGGGCACTTTCGTTTACGAGCGCAACGGTAGTTTTTCTACCCATAACATCTGGCATCGCGTCCAGGATGGCAAGGTCCGCGAGCGGTTACTCCAGCTCGACGGCTCGGCACAGGAAGTCGTGCGCATTGATGGGCATACTCAATGCGTAAGCGGCTCCTTGATCCCGGGGCTGGGCAATACGCCGGACAGCACTTCACGTGCGCTCGATCCGCAAAAACTCAAGAATTGGTATGACCTTGCAGTCATTGGCAAATCACGTGTGGCCGGACGTCAAACGGTCATCGTTGCGCTGACGCCCAAGGACCAGCATCGCTATGGCTTCGAGCTGCACCTGGACAGAGAAACCGGCCTGCCGCTCAAATCCTTGTTACTCAATGACAAGGGCCAGTTGCTCGAGCGCTTCCAGTTCACCCGCATGAATCTCGCCGCGCCCGCAGACACTGATTTGCAGGCCAGCGCCGATTGCAAGGCCGTCACGCAGGATCCTGGCAAGGCCGTCGCGGCGAAAACCGCCTGGCGCTCGGACTGGCTGCCGCCCGGCTTCGAGCTGACCAGCAGTACCGCGCGCAAGGACCCGGATTCCCAGGTCCAAGTCAGCAGCCTGATGTATGACGACGGGCTGGCGCGCTTCTCGGTGTTCCTGGAGCCGTTGAACGGTGCCAACGCCACCGATACCCGTACTCAGCTCGGTCCGACGGCGGCCGTGTCTCGCAGGCTGACGACGCCCCAGGGCGAAATGATGGTCACGGTGGTCGGTGAAATTCCTATCGGTACGGCGGAACGGATCGCGCTGTCCATGCGCTCTGACGTCACGGCGACCCAATAACCTGCTGGCTGCACGGGTGATTCGATTGCGCGAGAGGCCGATGACGCCAGGGCTTGATCGAAATGCCGAAACTTCCTGTCAGCATTTTCATTTGCAAAAACTCAGCTTTTTTTCTATAGGTCAGAGCCGCTCGGCTCTGGCCTTGTCTGTTCCCGGAACAAAAATACCGGCGTATCTTTCCCTGGTATTCCTTGCTCCATATCGCTTAACCATGCTCGTCGTAACGGGAGCCGTATGTCGATACCACGCTTGAAAACCTATCTCTCCATTTTTGCCACCGTGCTTGTGCTCGGCCAGGCCGTTCCTGCCGTGGCGGTGGAATTGCCCGATTTCACGCAACTGGTCGAGCAGGCTTCACCCGCCGTGGTGAACATCAGCACCACCCAGAAGCTGCCGGATCGCCGTGTATCGGACCCGCAGATGCCGGACCTGGAAGGCTTGCCGCCCATGCTGCGGGAGTTCTTCGAGCGCGGCATGCCGCAACAGCCGCGCTCGCCCGGTGGTGGCCGCCAGCGCGAAGCGCAATCCCTGGGCTCGGGGTTCATCATTTCGCCTGATGGCTACATCCTGACCAACAACCATGTGATCGCCGACGCCGACGAAATCCTGGTGCGCCTGGCCGACCGTAGCGAGCTCAAGGCCAAGCTGATCGGCACCGACCCACGTTCCGACGTGGCGCTGTTGAAAATCGAAGGCAAGGACCTGCCGGTGCTCAAGCTGGGCAAATCCCAGGACCTGAAAGCCGGCCAATGGGTGGTGGCCATCGGTTCGCCGTTCGGCTTCGACCATACCGTGACCCAGGGCATCGTCAGCGCCATCGGTCGCAGCCTGCCGAACGAAAACTACGTGCCGTTCATCCAGACCGACGTGCCGATCAACCCGGGTAACTCCGGTGGCCCGCTGTTCAACCTCGACGGTGAAGTGGTCGGCATCAACTCCCAGATCTATACCCGTTCGGGCGGCTTCATGGGCGTGTCCTTCGCCATTCCGATCGACGTGGCCATGGACGTGTCCAACCAGCTGAAAAGCGAAGGCAAGGTCAGCCGTGGCTGGTTGGGCGTGGTGATCCAGGAAGTGAACAAGGATCTGGCCGAGTCGTTCGGGCTGGATAAACCTGCCGGTGCGCTGGTGGCGCAGATCCAGGAAGGTGGCCCGGCTGCCAAGGGCGGCCTGCAAGTGGGTGACGTGATCCTGAGCATGAACGGCCAGCCGATCGTCATGTCCGCCGACTTGCCGCACCTGGTGGGCGCTCTCAAGGCCGGCGCCAAGGCTAATCTGGAAGTGATCCGCGAAGGCAAGCGCAAGAACGTCGAACTGACCGTCGGCGCCATTCCTGAAGAAGGCAAGGAACTGGATTCGCTGCCAAAATCCGGCGTCGAGCGCAGCAGCAACCGCCTGGGCGTGGCCGTGGTCGAGCTGACCGAAGAGCAGAAACGCACCCTGGAACTGCAGGGTGGTGTAGTGATCAAGGAAGTGCAGGACGGTCCTGCCGCGCTGATCGGTCTCCAGCCGGGCGACATCATCACGCACCTGAACAACCAGGCCATCGGTTCGGCCAAGGAGTTCACCGACATCGCCAAGGCATTGCCGAAGAATCGTTCGGTGTCGATGCGGGTCCTGCGCCAGGGGCGCGCGAGCTTCATCACGTTCAAGCTGGCCGAATGACCGGTTAGCCGCTGAAAAAAAACCGCCTCCAAAGAAGTAATGCAGTTACTCAAGAGAGACGATGGACCTGTGGCGAGGGAGCTTGCTCCCGCTTGAGCGCGAAGCGCTCACAAAAAGGGCCGCTTCGCAGCCCAGCGGGAGCAAGCTCCCTCGCCACGGTTTTTTTCGATCGACTTAAGTGAGCCGCATTAGCTCGAGAGAGGCGGTTTTTTTATGCCTGGCGAATGCTCAGCCCATCATGTCCTTGACCATGCGCTCCTGCTCCATGAGTTCCCGCTGGCGCGCATCGATGCGTGACGAAAGGGGGAAGTTGGTGCCGGCGCGCCGTTTGGCGAAGTCCAGTTGCTGGATGGCCTGACGGTAATCGCCCACCAGGGCGAAGTACTCGGCACGGGCCTGATGCAGGCCAATGATGTTGCCGGACAGCCCACGGGTCTCGGCCACCATGTACCAGACGTCCGGATCGTCCGGGCGCGACTTGAGCAAGGTTTCCAGGGCCTTCTCGGCGTCGGCGGGACGGTTCTGCTTGAGCAGCAGGTCGACGCGGACCTGGTTGAGCGGATAATTGCCCGGGTACTGGCTCAGCATTCGGTCGACGCGGGACTGAGCGTCGGCCAGTTTGTTGCTGGTGATGTCCAGGTCCACCAGGGCGAGGTTGTAGATGATCTCGTTGGGTGATTTGGCCAGCAACGGCTTGAGGTTCTCCCGAGCTTCGTTCAACTGGCCGCCCTTGATCTGCGCGATCGCCAGGCCATAGCGTGCCACGTCGTTCTTCGGGTTCTCGTCCAGCTGTGCCCGGAAGCGCTTGGCGGCCAGGCCCGGGGTTTCTTCATAGGTCAGTTGGACCCGTGCACGAATCAATTGATAGCGCACGCTGTCCTCGATGCCGCCCGGCCTGGCCTGTTCGGCGCGGTTACGGGTGTCGGCGATCCGCGATTCGGTCACCGGGTGAGTCAGCAGGAATTCCGGGGGCCTGGCGTCGAACCGATACTGGCGCATCAGGCGCTCGAACATGGTGGGCATGGACCGCGGGTCGTAGCCGGCCTTTTCCAGGTTCTGGATGCCGATGCGGTCGGCTTCCTGTTCGTTCTGGCGCGAGAAGCGCCGTTGTTCCTGGATGGCGGCGGCCTGGGTCCCGGCGATGGCGGCGATCCCGGCGTCACCGCCACCGGCGGCGGCAATCACGATGCCGGCCAGCAGTGCGGCCATCATCGGCACCTGCATGCGTTGCTGGGCTTCGACGCCACGGGCGAAGTGGCGCTGTGACAAGTGGGCCAGTTCGTGGGCCATGACCGAGGCGTATTCGCCTTCGGTCTGGGCGTTGAGGAACAGGCCGCCGTTGACCCCGACGATCCCGCCCGGTGCGGCGAAGGCGTTTAGCTGCGGGCTGTTGATCAGGATGAACTCCAGGCGCCGGTCATTGACCTGGCTGGTCTCCACCAGCTTGTAGACGCTGGTTTCGACGTAGTCCTTGAGCTGTGGATCGTTGAGCTGTGAAACCTGGCTGCGCAGCAGGGCCAGCCAGGCGCGGCCCAACTGGTGTTCCTGTTCTGGTGAGACGATGGCAGAACTGGCATCGCCAAGTGACGGCAAGTCGTCGGCGAAGCCCGGTGAGGCAAGCAGGCAAGCGAGCGTCAGCAGGGTGGGGCGCAGAAATGTCATGCACGAGGCCTTAGTTGACAAAGACCCTACTGTAGCCGGACACCGGGCCCGGGACCAGATATTCTAGGCCGCTCAACGACCTGCCGCGGAGCGAACCCATGACTGATGCTGTAGCCCACGATGCCGAACTGGACGCCAGCGGCCTGAACTGTCCGTTGCCGTTGCTCAAGGCCAAGCTGGAACTCAATCGCCTGGCCAGCGGCAGTGTGCTCAAGGTGATCGCCACGGATGCGGGCTCGCAACGTGACTTTCGCACCTTCGCCCGATTGGCCGGTCATACGCTGCTGCATGAAGAAGACGAAAACGGCGTCTACCGTTATTGGCTGAAAAAAGCCTGAAAACACCGACAGCGTCCTTAAGGATTTTTAATGTTCAAAGTGTTACGCGACTGGATTCAGCGCTACTTCTCCGATGAAGAGGCGGTGGTCCTGGCAGTGCTGTTGTTCCTGGCCTTTACCGCCGTGCTCACGTTGGGCGGCATGCTGGCGCCGGTGCTGGCGGGGATGGTGCTGGCGTACCTGATGCAAGGGCTGGTCACGACGCTGGAGCGTCTGCGGCTGCCCGGCACCGCGGCAGTGGGGCTGGTGTTCGCCCTGTTCATGGGTGTGCTGGTGGTGTTTCTCGTGGTGATCGTGCCGTTGCTCTGGCACCAGTTGGTGACCTTGTTCAATGAGTTGCCAGGCATGCTCGCCAAATGGCAATCCTTGCTGTTGCTGCTGCCCGAGCGTTATCCGCACCTGGTCTCCGATGAGCAAGTGCTGCAGACCATCGAAGTGGTGCGCGGCGAAATTGGCAAGTTCGGCCAATGGGCGCTGACGTTTTCGCTGTCCAGCCTGCCGCTGCTGGTCAACATCATGATCTACCTGGTGCTGGTGCCGATCCTGGTGTTTTTCTTCCTCAAGGACCGGGAAATGATCGGGCGTTGGGTCCGTGGCTACCTGCCGCGCGAGCGGGCGCTGATTACCCGCGTGGCTCAGGAGATGAACCGGCAGATCGCCAATTACATTCGCGGAAAAGTCATCGAGATTTTTATCTGCGGTGGCGTGACTTACATCGGCTTCGTGACCATGGGGCTCAATTACGCTGCGCTGTTGGCGCTGCTGGTGGGCATTTCGGTGGTGGTGCCTTACGTCGGCACGGTGGTGGTGACCGTGCCGGTGGCCTTGATTGCGCTGTTCCAATGGGGCTGGAGCGATCAGTTCATCTACCTGATGGCGGTCTACGGGATCATCCAGACCTTGGACGGCAACGTGCTGGTCCCGCTGCTGTTCTCCGAGGCGGTGAACCTGCACCCGGTGGCAATCATCTGCGCGGTGCTGCTGTTTGGCGGGCTGTGGGGGTTCTGGGGGGTGTTCTTTGCGATTCCCCTGGCGACGCTGTTCAAGGCGGTGCTGGATGCGTGGCCGAGCAAGGAGCCGGTGGTGGCGCCGTTGTTGTAGCTTGATTATTCAGGTGATGCTGATGGCCCCTTCGCGAGCAAGCCCGCTCCCACATTGGATCTGCGGTGACTTGGTCAACCCAGACCCCCTGTGGGAGCGGGCTTGCTCGCGAAGGGCCTGAACAGGCCCAAGGTAAAATCAGCCCTTGTCGAGGGCCTGGGCCGCCGCCAACACCGCATCCACATGTCCCGGCACTTTCACACCACGCCATTCCTGGCGCAGCACACCCTCCTTGTCGATCAGGAAGGTGCTGCGATCAACGCCCAGGTATTCCTTGCCATAGAGCTTTTTCAGCTTGATCACGTCGAACAATTGGCAGATAGCCTCGTCCTTGTCGCTGATCAGCTCGAACGGGAACTCCTGTTTGCACTTGAAGTTCTCGTGGGACTTGAGGCTGTCCCGGGAGACGCCGAACACTTCAGTGTTGGCGGCTTGGAATTGTGCATATTGATCGCGAAAACCCTGGCCTTCGGTGGTGCAGCCAGGGGTGCTGTCCTTGGGGTAAAAATAGATCACCACCTGCTTGCCCTTGAGGGCGGCGAGGCTGATCGTCTGCCCGCTGGTGGCAGGCGCTTGGAAATCGGTAACCGGCTGGTCGACGGCAACGGCCATGAACGCTTCCTTACATTGGGTTTTGTGGGCGCCACGGCTCGATCAGGGCATCCAGGTTCATCGCATCGGCGAAGTCCAGGAACTGATCGCGCAGCCAACTGATCTGGGTGCCGGCCGGCAGGGTCACGGTGAAGGTGGCGTTGAGCATGGTGCCGCCGGTCTGCGGAGCCTGATAGGTGTCGCAGGTCAGGTTTTCCAGCTCGACGTGATGGTCCATGAAGAACTGGCACAGCTCGTTGATGATGTCCGGACGGTAGGCCGAACTCACGTAGGCCACGTAGGGCAGGGCCTGGGGACGGTTCTCCAGGGCGGCGCTGCGCACCACGTTGACGGTAAAGGCATGCTTCTTGGCCAGCACCGGCAGGCTGCCTTCCAGGCGCGCCAGGGCGTCCCAGCTGCCGGAGATCTCGAGCACGAGTGCACTGCATTCGCCATGACGGGTCAGGCGTGAGGTCACGACGGCGCAGCGATTTTCATGGCTGGCGCGGCACAGGACGTTAGTCAGCTCCATGGGGTTGGCGCCGAGGGCACTGATAACAAGGAATTGTTCGCGGACTGTGGGGGTGGACATGCAGCATTCCTAAAGCGATGAGCGGTCGGTACCTTTGCCGCTCGACACGACGCCCGGCCCCGGAAAACGAACGGCTCAAGCCTGGTGCCCGGGGTTGTGCTGCATTCCGCGACAACAGGAGTGCACCAGGACAAACCCGGGATCGGGGCTTGTGACGTCGAAAACGGAGGCTGGAAACCGGCGTATGAGCTTGTCGGTACCGATCAAAGCCTGAAGGGTAGCGAAAACCAACGCCAAGGGGAATGGTAGTTCGCTTGTACAAGCATCTTGGCGCCAGTACCATTACGCTCTCTTTTTCCGGCAGGAGCGGTTTCATGATTGCGGGCAGTATGGTGGCTCTGGTCACACCCATGGATGCAGACGGGCGTCTTGACTGGGACAGCCTCAGCAAACTCGTGGACTTCCACCTTGAAAACGGCACCCATGCCATTGTCGCCGTCGGTACCACCGGCGAGTCGGCAACGCTTGATGTAGAAGAACACATCGCCGTGATCAAAGCCGTGGTCAAGCAGGTTGCCGGGCGCATTCCGGTCATCGCCGGCACGGGCGCCAACTCGACCCGCGAAGCCGTCGAGCTGACCCGCAACGCCAAGGAAGCCGGTGCCGACGCCTGCCTGCTGGTCGTCCCGTACTACAACAAGCCGACCCAGGAAGGCTTGTACCAGCACTTCAAGCACATTGCCGAAGCCGTCGACATCCCGCAGATCCTCTACAACGTTCCCGGCCGCACCTCCTGCGACATGCAGGCCGAGACCGTGATCCGCCTGTCCACCGTGCCGAACATCATCGGCATCAAGGAAGCCACCGGCGACATGAAGCGCGCCAAGGCCATCCTCGATGGCGTGGGCAAGGACTTCATCGTGCTGTCCGGTGATGATCCGACCGCCGTCGAACTGATCCTGCTGGGTGGCAAGGGCAACATCTCCGTCACTGCCAACGTCGCGCCGCGCGAAATGGCCGACCTGTGCGAGGCCGCGCTCAAGGGCGACGCCGAGACCGCACGGGCCATCAACGAAAAACTGATGCCGTTGCACAAGGACCTGTTCATCGAGGCCAACCCGATTCCGGTGAAGTGGGCCTTGGTCGAAATGGGCTTGATGCACGATGGCATCCGCCTGCCACTGACCTGGTTGAGCACCCCCTGTCACGAACCGCTGCGGCAGGCCCTGCGCCAGTCCGGCGTCCTGGTTTAATTGAGGAAGTACAACGCATGAAGCGAATGGCCGGACTTTCCGCACTTGCCTTGATTATCTCCAGCACCAGCGGCTGCGGATGGATCTGGGGGCCGGAGGGTTACTTCCGCGACCGTGGTAGTGATTACCTGCAAGCGCAACAGACTGCACCGATGCAACTGCCGCAAGACGTCAGCGTCGCCAAGCGCCTGGATCCGTTGCTGCCGATCCCGCGCAACGTCGCGGACGACAGCGTGAAGGGCGAATACATCGTTCCGCGTCCACAGCCGCTGTCGGCCGTGGCCGATGCCAGCGACTACACCCTGCAGAAGAGTGGCGATTCCAGCTGGGTCATGGGCCAGCACCCACCGGCCGAAGTCTGGCCCGTGGCGATCCAGTTCTTCCAGGACAACGGTTTCCGCCTGGACGAACAGCGCCCGCAAACCGGCGAGTTCACCACCACCTGGCAGCGTTCCGATGAACTGTCCGCCGCCATGGCCAAGCGTCTGAGCGCCGCCGGTGTCGCGGCCGACAGCGAAACCCGCGTGCGGGTGCGCATCGAGCCGGGCGTGCAGCGCAACACCAGTGAAATCTACGTGGTCAGCGCCGAGCGTCCCGCCGGCAGCACCGCCGATGTGGCCTTCACCAACCGTTCGGTCAATACCGGTCTCGACGCTGCGCTGGTGGACGACATGCTTGCGAGCATGAGCCGTACCGCAGAGCAGGGCGGTTCGGTGTCGATGCTGGCGACCCGGGACTACGATACGCCGAGCCGCGTCAGCCTGAACGAAGACGGCAGCGGCAACCCGGTGCTCAACGTTGGCTCCGACCTGGACCGTGCCTGGTCGAGCGTTGGCCGTGCGCTGGAGCAGGGCGAGTGGCGCGTTGAAGACATCAACCGCAGCCTGGGCCTGTACTACATCAACCTGGCTGAAAAGGCCGAGAGGAAAGACGAGAAGCCTGGCTTCTTCAGTGGCCTGTTCGGCAGCAAGCCGGACAAGGAAGAAGTCGAAGCCCGCGCCGAGCGTTACCAGGTTCGCCTGAGCAAGGTCGGCGACAACGTCCAGGTCACCGTCGAGAAAAACATCAATACCGTGGCGCCGGCCGACGTGGCCCGCAAGGTGTTGAGCGTGATTCAGGACAACCTGGGCTGATCCGATGCGTTTTGCCGTTCTCGGCAGCGGTAGCCAGGGCAACGGCACGCTGATCGCCAGCGCCGGCACGTATGTGCTGGTCGATTGTGGTTTCTCCCTGCGGGAAACCGAGAAACGCCTGTTGCGCCTGGGTGTGCACCCGGCGCAACTGAGCGCGATACTCGTGACCCACGAACATGCCGACCATGTGCATGGCGTGGGTTTGCTGTCTCGGCGCTACAATCTGCCGGTGTACCTGAGCCGTGGCACACTGGAAGGCCTGCGTAAACCCATCGAGCCAGCTGGTTTCGTGGCCGGTGGCGAGCAACTGCGTATCGGTGGCCTGGACATCAGCGTGGTCAGCGTGGCCCACGATGCCCGGGAGCCAACGCAGTATGTGTTCAGTGACGGCGAGCGGCGCTTCGGCTTGCTCACCGACCTGGGGTCGTATTGCGACAGGGTGATGGACAGTTACCGGGACCTCGATGCGTTGATGATCGAGTCCAACCACTGCCGTGACATGCTGGCCCGTGGTTACTACCCGTACTTTCTCAAGCAGCGGGTCGGCGGGGAGCACGGACATTTGAACAACCACCAGGCCGCGTTCCTGGTGGCCGAGTTGGGCTGGCAAGGCCTGCAACACCTGGTCCTGGCCCATCTGAGCAGCAAGAACAACCTGCCGCAGCTGGCCCGGCAATGTTTTGTCGACACCCTCGGGTGCGACCCGGACTGGCTGCAACTGGCCGATCAAGATTCAGGGCTCGACTGGCGACATATCGCCTAGCCCACTACTTAGCAAGCGGAGCCCATCATGGAAAAACGTGAAGAACTCTACCGCGGCAAAGCCAAGTCGGTTTACAAGACCGACGACGCTGACCGCTTGATCCTGCTGTTTCGCAACGACACCTCGGCGTTCGACGGCAAGCGCATCGAACAGCTGGACCGCAAGGGCATGGTGAACAACAAGTTCAACGCCTTCATCATGCAAAAGCTCGAAGCCGCCGGCGTGCCGACCCAGTTCGACAAGCTGCTGGGCGACAACGAATGCCTGGTCAAGAAGCTGGACATGATCCCGGTCGAATGCGTCGTGCGTAACTACGCCGCCGGCAGCCTGGTCAAGCGCCTGGGCGTGGAAGAGGGCATGAAGCTCAACCCCTACACCTTCGAGCTGTTCCTGAAGGACGACGCCAAGGGCGACCCGTTCATCAACGAATCCCACGTCGTGGCATTCGGTTGGGGCACCGCCGAGCAACTGGCGCGCATGAAGGAATTGTCCCTCAAGGTCAACGACGTGCTGACCAAGCTGTTCGACGACGCCGGCCTGCTGCTGGTGGACTTCAAGCTTGAATTCGGCGTGTTCAGCGACGGCTCCATCGTCCTGGGCGACGAATTCAGCCCGGACGGCTGCCGCCTCTGGGACAAGGACACCAAGAAGAAAATGGACAAGGACCGCTTCCGCCAAGGCCTCGGTGACGTCATCGAAGCCTACGAAGAAGTTGCCCAGCGCCTGGGTGTGCCGCTGTAATCGACGCAAGCATCTGATAGCACGGAAAAAATTTCGCTCGGGGGTTCGCTTCCGGCGAATGTGCTGGTATGATGCGCGCCACTGGAGAGATGCCGGAGTGGCCGAACGGGACGGATTCGAAATCCGTTGTACTGGCGACAGTACCTAGGGTTCAAATCCCTATCTCTCCGCCATTATTGTGTATGACTAAGCCCCTGAAATGGTTGAACATTTCAGGGGCTTTTTCGTTTCTGGCGTTTGGTTCAGGGTATTTTCAGGGCATGAATGCAGGTTTGAAAATTGCCATACTCTTCAAAAGGGACGCGAATTAACGGTTGGCATCCCGAACTACTTTTTAGTAGCAAGCTTGCTAGTAATTAAAAATCTATCAAACACTTTCTGACCATCACGCGCAGCTTGTCGAACGTCAAGAAATGTCAGCTCTTCGTGAATGATTTTTCTGCGCGCTTCTTCGACTTTTTTTGTGTTATCCATCGGAGTCTCCGAGGTTTCGACAAGATGGACCCTGAGGGCTGATGCCTGTCAGTTAGGCGTAAATCCTGTGGGAGCAAAGCTTGCTCGCGATATCGGTCGAGTCGCCAATATTGTTGCCGGCTGGCTTACCGCAATCGCGAGCAAGCTTTACTCCCACAGCTGTGCTGTTCAACTGATTGGTATCACCTCTAGGCCGGTTCTGCATCCAAGCGTCGGGCGATGACATCGAGCACGTCACAACCATCCCTCAAAGAGATGCAGCACAGTTGTGCAAAGTCCTGAAGGACTACTGAGTCACTCGGAATATCCCCTCGCATCGCGAGGTTCTCTAAAAGCTGGGTAACCGCGCGAATTCTATAGCCCGCCGTGTCGAGCAGGATATGCAACGGTGCGGAAGTATCGACGAAAAGGGGTTGATCGTCGGCGTTACTAGTAAGAGCCATGTATCTGTTCATTTCAAACTCCGTTTGATTGAAGGCCTTCTTACCATTTGTAATCGAGTCGCCAAACCCAAGCCGCTCTTACGAACGACGCTTGGACTATAGGGCCTTTCTGTAGAGATCATCAATCAGACGATGCGTAGGAAGCTTCCCTGAATTATGTGAGCGGAAAATGTCAGAAAATTCCCCGGCGATACTGCGTCCAACCTGTACCTTTTTATCCAGCTCAACTTCCCTCCGCATTCTGAATAACCACAGCCCTTCACACCAAAACCTTTGTGACAATCAGACTAATGGGCTATAGCTCAAGACATGGCTGCCGATAGGCAGGTATTCCCCCCGTGTAAGGAGTGACACCATGCTGCGGTTCTTCGCCGACTTGGGCTTTCGCTGGAAAATCACTCTCCCGATAGTGTTCCTGGCTGTGTTGCTGGTCCTGATGGGGGGCGCGGGGATGCGCGGCATCAGTCAGGTGACCGAATCCAGTACGCAGTTGACCAAACGTTATCTGCCGGCCATCAGCCTGTTGCTCAATGCCGACCGCGACCTCTACCAGGCATTCGTGGCCGAGCGCAGCCTGCTGGACGGTCATGCAAACGAGCATTTGAAAGCGTTGAGCGCCAGCCATGGCGAAAATGCGAAGCAGGCTTACGACCGTGTGCAGAAATATGCCGCGATGCAGCCCGGTGCCGAGGCGCAGGCGTTGGTCAGTCAGTTCAATGACAGCTTCGGCAAATGGATGCAGGTTTCACGGCGGGTCCTCGAGCTGTCGGTAGGCGATCCGCAGGGTGCCAGTGCGCTGAGCTTCGGTGACAGTGAGCGCCTGTTTGAAGCCACGCGGGATGCCATCGACAAGCTGGGTGAGCTGGAAGATGCGGCGTCCCATCGCGAAGGCGATGCTGCGATTGAAAACGGTGAGGCAGTCGGAGTGCATCAGGGTGTGATTCTGTTGATCGGCCTGCTTGGTTGCGTCCTTGTGCTGGTTGCCCTGCCGCTGGTGGTGTTGAGCCCCATGCGTCGCTTGCTGCACCGCGTCGAGCAGATTGCCGAGGGCGGTGGCGATCTGAAAGGGCGTCTCGAAGTACGCTCGGCCGATGAGCTGGGACAACTCGGCAGTGCCTTCAACCGTTTTCTCGACAAGTTGCAACCGTTGATCGCCGAGGTTGGGCGGGTGACCGGAGAGGTAGACTCCGCAGCGCGGGCCATGGCCGACATGGCCTCGACGAATGACCGATTGATCAGCAGCGAGCACGCGGCGCTCGATCAGGTCAGTACCGCCGCCACCCAGATGAGCGCTGCGGTGCATGAAGTGGCGCATAACGCGGCGAGCGCCTCGGGCGCCGCGCAGGAGGCGAGCAGCCAGTCTCGTGACGGCGCTCAGGTGGTCAGCAGTACCATCGAGTCGATCCGCCAGTTGGCCCAGGAAGTGGAGACCGCTTCGGGCACTATCGAGGCATTGGCCCAGGAAACGTCCAGTATCGGCGCCGTGCTCGAAGTGATCCGTGGCATCGCCGAACAAACCAACCTGTTGGCGCTGAACGCTGCCATCGAAGCGGCGCGGGCCGGTGAGCAGGGCCGTGGTTTTGCCGTGGTGGCCGATGAAGTGAGGGCGCTTGCGGCCCGCACCCAGGACTCGACCAAAGACATTCAGGTTCGCATCGAGCGCTTGCAGAGCGGTGTCGCCAAGGCTGTGCAAGCCATGCATGTGGGCAGCAGCAAGGCCCGGGACAGTGTCGAACGTGCAGCGGGTGTCGACCAGGTGCTCAGCGGTACCGGCGGTTCGATCCAGCGGATCAACGACATGGCCGCGCAGATCGCCAGTGCTTGCGAGGAGCAGAGCAGCGTCACCGAGGAGATTGCCCGCAACATCTCCGATATCCGCGACTTGTCCAACGAAGCGGCTGCCAATTCCGCCCAGAGCATGCATGCCAGCCGACAGCTGTCCTCTCTGTCGCAAAACCTGGCTGGGCTGGTCGGCCGCTTCCGCACCTGAGGTCGGCGCGCTGTGGCCATCAGCGATAGTCTCCGAGCGTTGCATCAGGACGGTTTCGTCCTGATGCCAGCCGTACTAAATGCCGCGCAGATTGCCAACCTGCGCCATGCCATCGACCAGTTGAAGCCTCAGCATTGGGACTACAGCGGCGTCATCGATCATTACAAATGCGTGTTTAATCGCGACCCGTTCTGGCTGCCGTTCCTGGAGGTGGCCGGCGTGATCGAACTGGCCGAGGCGGCCCTGGGCGATGACTGTCACGTTATCGGCCAGACGGCCTGGCGCTGCCATCCGGGTTTCAAGGGGGCGCCGTTGCACCTGGATTACCTGGCGATGAAATTGCCGCCCACGCTGTTGGCCGACCCGGCCTTCGAGCTGCCAATGCAGGTGTTCACCGCGCAGTTTTACCTGGATGACATCGACGCCGACTTGAGCCCGACCCAGGTGATTCCTGGCAGCCACAAGGCTGGTCGGGCGCCGGTGGCGGGTGAAACGCAATGGCAGGGGCGCTCCGTGCAGCCCGTGTTGTGCCGGGCGGGCGATGTCTTGATATTGCGCAGCGAACTGTGGCACGCCGGCAGCGACAACCGCACCGCCGACCGCACACGCTACATGGTCCAGGTGCACTACGGTCGGCGGATGGTCGCACAGAAGTTTTCACCCTATCTGCACTGGCAGTTCAACCCTGAGGTGCTGGCCGCGGCGACACCTCGACAGCGGCGGCTACTGGGTGATCACCAGGAAGCTGAATACGATTGAGGCGGGCTCAGTCAGATCCATACATCATTGACCGCCGTTCGCTCATTGGTTTCTTCGCCGGTATTGATGACGCCGCGAGGCTCGATCAACAGCAGTTTCACTTCCTGCGCGGCGCTGGGCTTGTGCTCGACGCCTTTTTTGACCACGTACATCTCGCCTGGGCCAAGGGTCACCGCGCCATCGCGAAAGTCGATACGCAGCTCGCCTTCCAGCACGATGAAGGTTTCATCGGTGTCGGCGTGGGTGTGCCAGACGAAGTCACCTTCGAGCCGGGCGAGCTTGAATTGGTAGTCGTTCATTTCGGCCACGACTTTTGGCGTCCACTGTTCCTGGAACAGGGTGTATTTCTGGGCGAAGTTGATGGGGCAATAGCGGGTCATCGAGGCATGCTCCTGGGTGGGTGGTGCGTCCTACTTTATTGTTCGAGCCAACGTGCGTATTGGATGATCGTGCAGCTTTTTTGCAGCGCGCAGTCAATGCCTTAGCGCAGCATGTTCAGCCAGCGTGCCGGTGAAACGCCAAAGGCCTGGGTATGCAGCCGGGTCATGTGGCTCTGATCGAAAAAACCACAAGCCAGGGCCGCTTCGCTCAATGGCGTGCCGTGGAGTGCCAGGCGCCGGGCTTCATGCAAGCGACGCTGGGTGATGTAGCGATAGGGGCTGGTGCCGTACAGCGCCCGGAAATCCCGGGACAGGCTCCATCGATCCCTGCCGCTTGCCTGCACCAGGTCGTCCAGGGTGATGACCTGGTCGAGGGCATCGTGAATGAACAGGCGGGCACGCTCTGCTGCCGGGTATTCGATCAATCGCCGTCCACGCCGATTGCCCGCCGCAAGGTCGAGCGCCTGGGCCACGTCGTAGATGGCGTCCTCTTCCTCCAGCGGGTCGAGGGGGTGATCCAGGCTGCTCAACAATCGGCGGGTCGCGATGTTGAGGCGAGGGTCGTTGGACAATCCACCTTCGATGAAAGGCAATGGCTTGCCTCCCAGTACGTGCTGGATCATCGACGGTTCTATGTAGAACATCCGGTAGCGAAAGCCCTCGCGCGTCCCGGCTTCGCCATCGTGTACCTCGTCCGGGTGCAGGACGATGGTGCCGCCGGGCTGGCTGTGGCGTTTGCTGTGGCGATAGTTGAAGCTCTGCACACCCGAAAGCGTGATGCCGATGGCGTAGGTGTCATGGCGATGGGTGCTGTAGCCATGGCCACTGAAATAAGCCTCGATGCGTTCCATTTTCCTCGATTCGGGTGCTCGCACCAGCCAGTCGCGGTTGTGGATGGATCGAGTCATTGCGCCGGGCCTCCTGCTTTTGTCCCGTATACCCTACCTAACGCAGTTCTCTCAAGAAAAACGATGAACCTTGTGGCGAGGGAGCTTGCTCCCGCTTGACCGGGCTGGCGCTCCAGTGCGAAGCGCTCACAAAAAAGGGCTGCTTCGCAGCCCAGCGGGAGCAAGCTCCCTCGCCACAATGATTCAAACAAGCCAGTGAGTTGAGCCCAGGCCAATCTCTTTCAGCGCCGTTCAGATCTCTTTTACCGGCGTCTCACCCTGGACATTCTTGATCAGCCCGATCACATGAAGACAGTCACTCTTGTTCACATAGGATTCGCCACTGGCGATCGTTTCGTGGTTGCCGGCCCTCAAGCGCCAGCGCCATTGGCCTTTTCCGGTGCTCGGGGTGCCTCGGGTCTGTCGATAGATTTCAAAATACATCGGTTCGCTCCCTGCGATTGATTCAGTCAAGACATGCGTTGGACATGTGGCTGCAAGCCTAGCCAAGTGGGTGGTTTTGGCTACGGGAAAATCGTTTCCATTGGTTATCGAATATTGCCGGATCGGGCATTTGACCATTTCCATGGGGAAAGTCATGTTGCGAACATGTGGTCGGCTGGAAGTTCGGGCTGGATCCTTGCGTTGCCCTGCCTGGTCCTGCTTAATACGTTTCGACGCCTAGGGCCGGAAGCCCGAAGGGACTGAAAACACTATAAGAAAAAGAGCCATCAAGTGACTGAATATCCAGGAGTGGATCTACAAGGTCGTCTAACGCTTTCGCTTGTCATCCCGGTCTTCAACGAAGCCCAGTCCATCGATTTGTTCATGGCCCGGATCGACCAGGTCTTTGCCGATGAATCACTGGTGAGCCTGGAGCTGGTGTTCGTCAACGACGGCAGTGGCGACGATACGTTGGTGTTGCTGCTGGACAGGCAGAAGGCCGACCCGCGCATCCGGATCGTCGACCTGAGTCGCAATTTCGGCAAGGAGGCGGCCTTGAGTGCCGGCCTGCAAGCCGCCCGTGGCCAGGCGGTGGTGCCGATCGATGTCGATCTGCAGGATCCTCCCGAAGTGATCCTGGAAATGATCGCCCATTGGCGCAACGGCGCCGAAGTGGTGTTGGGCCATCGGATCAATCGCGACTCCGATTCCTGGGCCAAACAGGTGTCCGCCAACGGCTTCTACCGACTGCACAACAAAATCGCCGACCACAAGCTGCCGGAAAATGTCGGCGATTTTCGCTTGATGGATCGCTGCGTGGTCGATGCCTTGCTCACCCTGCCGGAATCGCGTCGCTTCATGAAAGGGTTGTTTGCCTGGGTGGGTTTCCGGACCACCTACGTGGACTACGTCAGGCCTGAGCGCAGCGCCGGAGAAAGCAAGTTCAATGGCTGGCGCTTGTGGAATTTTGCCCTCGAAGGCATCACCAGCTTCAGCACCGAACCGCTGCGTATCTGGACGTACCTGGGGCTTTGCGTCTCGCTGGTGTCCTTTGCGTTCGCCATTTTCATCGTGTTGCGGACCCTGATTTCCGGGGTCGACCTGCCGGGCTATGCCTCGCTGATGGTCGCGGTCACCTTCCTGGGCGGGTTGCAACTGATCGGCATCGGCGTGTTGGGTGAATACCTGGGCCGCACCTATATCGAATCCAAGCGTCGACCGGTTTTCCTGGTGCGGCGCATCTATGACGCCAAGGACTGACCATGGACCTCAAGGAAACCGATATCCTCGGTCCCGATATCGAGCAGCACTGGTACTACCGGTCGAAAGCGCGGGCCATGCTCCACATGCTCAAGGGCACCTCCGCCAGTACGCTGCTGGACGTGGGCGCCGGGTCGGGCTTTTTTTCCCATCACTTGTTGACCCATACCGCAACCGCCCAGGCCTGGTGCGTGGACATCAGCTACCCGGCCGACTCCGACGCCAGCACCGCCGGTAAACCGGTCCGCTACCGACGCGCCATCGACACGCTGGACGCCGACCTGGTGTTGCTGATGGATGTGCTGGAGCACGTGGACGATGACGTGGGCCTGCTCAAGGCCTATGTCGACAAGGTGCCGTCCGGCAGCCGTTTCCTGATCACCGTGCCGGCGTTCCAGTTCCTCTGGAGCGGGCATGACGACTTTCTCGAGCACAAGCGCCGCTATACCCTCAAGCAGTTGGAGAGCGTCGTGGCGCAGGCGGGTTTGCAGGTGCAGCAAGGTGCGTACTACTTCGGCCTGGTCTTTCCCATCGCCGCCGGCCTGCGCCTGTTACAGCGCAACGCCACCGGGGCGCCGGCCAAGTCGCAGCTGGCGCGGCATCATCCGCTGGTCAATGGCGTGTTGAGGACATTGTGCAGCCTGGAGCGTCCATTCATGGGGGCCAATCGCATAGCCGGCCTGACGGTGTTCTGCCTGGCGCAGAAGCCGTGACCTGGACGCACTCGCCCTTGCTGCGACGTGCCTTGCGTTTTGCCATGACCGGCCTGCTCGTCACTGGCGTCCACGTGGTGGCGGCCGTGCTGTTCGTGCACCTGGTCCTGGCCAACCCGCCATTGGCCAATGGTTTCGCCTTTGTCGTGGCGACCATGGTGTCGTACCTGATCAACACCCTCTGGAGTTTTTCCAGCCGCTTGCATGGCCGCACCCTCGGCCGTTTCGTGGTGGTCTCGATCGGCGGGTTGGGGCTGGCGATGCTGGTGGCCTGGGTGGCCCAGCGCGTCGGCCTGGGTTACCTGGCGGGCATCGCGGCCGTGGCGCTGATCATCCCGGTGTACACCTTCATCCTGCATAATTTCTGGACGTATCGATGACCCTTCGTAGTCAGCGTTTCCCGGTTTCCTTGTTGCCCATATTGTTGGGCGCGCTGGCGTTCCTGCTGGTGATCGGTCCTCGGGTGCTGGATCCGACCAACATCGCCTGGCTGGGGGAGGGCGATGCGGCGACCCATTACATGGGCTGGGCGTTTTTCCGCAGTTCACCCTGGACCTTTCCGTTGGGCATGAACCCTTCCTATGGTCTGGAGTTGGGCAACGGCATCATTTTTTCCGACTCCAATCCGTTGCTGGCGTTCTTGTTCAAACCCTTTAATGCCTGGCTTCCCGAGACGTTCCAGTATTTTGGCCTGTGGTTGCTGACCTGTTTCGTCCTGCAGGCCTGGTTCGCCTGGAAACTCGTCGGACTGCTGACGCCGTCGCTGTGGATCAGGCTGTTGGGTACTGGGTTATTTGTGTTTTCGCCTCCGATGTTTCTGCGCATGGGCGGGCACTTGTCGCTGTCCGGGCATTTCCTGATCCTCGCGGCCCTGTACCTGGCGCTGCGGCCTGGCTTGCAAAAGCGGCGGCTGGCCTGGGGCGCGCTGTTGGCCGCCACGGCGCTGGTGCATGCGTATTTGTTGGCGATGGTGGCGTTGATCTGGCTGGCCGACCTTGCCAGCCAGGCCATGAAGGGGCGGTTGTCCCGGCGTGATGCCTTGATTGAGCTGGGCGGCTTGTTTGTGCTGGTGGCGTTCTGTTGTTGGCAGGCGGGGTATTTCAGCGTGGGTGGCGGGACCGTGGCCGGTGGTTTTGGGCTGTATCGCCTGAATGTGATGTCGCTGGTCAACCCTAGCGGCTGGTCCTACACCTTGCGCGATATGCCCCAGGGCCCCGGGGACTATGAAGGTTTCAATTACCTGGGATTGGGCATCCTCATGCTGGCGATCTGCGCCGGCGTGGCTTTGCTGCAAGGCAACACCGGTTTGGTGAATGCCGTGCGCCACAGGCGCCTGTTGCTGTGGGCATTGATCGGGCTGACGTTGTTTTCGCTGACCAACCATCTCGGCATCGGCATGCAGAACGTGCATTACTGGCTGCCAAGACCCGTTGAGCTTGTGGCGAACGTCTTTCGCGCGGCCGGTCGGATGTTCTGGCCGGTGTTCTACGCCATCATATTTGCGGTGATTTTCCTGGTGATCCGCGGCAACAAACCCCGGACGGCGGCGTGTCTGCTGGCCATGACCCTGGTGGTGCAGGTCCTGGATACCCGCGCGGGATGGGCCGGCCTGCGCCAGAGCCGGATGACGCCGGCGGCCTCGAGTTGGCCTACGCCCCTGAATGATCCGTTCTGGGCCAGTGCCGCCGGTCATTATTCGAAAGTCCGCACGTTATTGCCGCAGAACCAGCCGGACAACTGGCTGCTGACCAGCCAATACGCCCTGACGCACGGCCTGGAAACCGATGGCGTTTACTTGGGGCGGATGAGTGACCGGGCGATCGAGCGAGCCCAGCGACACGCCGAGCAGATGCTTGCCAGCGGCCAGTACGCCGCGGATTCGCTGTACATCCTCGACCCTGGCGCCGCGCTCCAGGCGGCGAAAACCGTCAATCGCCAGACCGACCTGTTGACCCGTATCGATGGCCTGGTGGTGCTGGCGCCGGGCTGGAAGACATGCGCCCAATGCCCACCGTTCGCCGATGAAACACTGGACATGCAGGTCAAGCTCGGTGAGCGCCAAGTGTTCAGCCGAACCAACGCGATGTTGGCCAATGGCTGGGGACGGGTCGAGGATTGGGGCACTTGGTCGGAAGGGCCTGAGGCTGAGGTTGTTTTACGCATACCGCCAGAAGCGCGTTCCCTCTCGATTGAAGCCGCGGCGTTCGTGCAGCCCTCGCACACGCGCCAGCGGGTGGAGGTGTCGATCAACGGTATTGCGGCGCTGGCGACGCAGTTCAACCGACTGCAGGACAACACGCTGGAACTGCCTCTGACGGCAGCCATTCGCGAAACGATGGGTGCGGATGGGCGAGTGCGGGTGCGGTTCCATTTGCCCGATGCCATCAGTCCCAAGGCGCTGGGGTTGGGGAGTGATGAGCGAGTCATGGCGCTGGGGTTGAAATCGCTGATTGTGAAGTAGTTTTCCACTTCACAATGGCTTACTCATTGTGGCGAGGGAGCTTGCTCCCGCTGGGCTGCGAAGCGGCCCCAATATTTTGCGGTTGCTGCGCAACCGAGCGGGAGCAAGCTCCCTCGCCACAAAAGCAGGCGACTGGACTTTTAGCGCATAGACGCACAATCCCTGCGTTTCTACACTGCACCCAATCAAGGAGTCGAGGGGCAGTGGATGAACCGCAACGAATTGCGCAAGGCCGACATCAACCTGATGGTGGTGTTCGAAACGTTGATGCTTGAGCGCAACGTGACACGGGTGGCGGAAAAACTGTTCCTGGGCCAACCGACCATCAGCTCGGCCCTCAATCGTCTGCGCAAGATGTTCAACGATCCGCTGTTCATTCGCGTCGGCCACCGCATGGAGCCGACGGCCCGGGCCGAGGAAATCATCCAGCACCTCTCGCCGGCGCTCGATTCGCTGTCGGTGGCGTTGAGCCTGACCCACGATTTCGATCCCGCCAACAGCGCCATGACATTCCGCATCGGCCTGTCGGACGATGTCGAGTTCGGCCTGTTGCCGCCCCTGTTGAGCAGCCTGCGGCAAGAGGCGCCGCAAATCGTGTTTGTGGTCCAGCATGTCGATTACTGGCGCATCCCCGATCTACTGGCATCGGGCGACATTACCGTGGGCATCAGCCAGACGCGCGGCCTGCCGGCCAACGCCAAGCGCAAGCTGTTGCGCCATATCCAACCCCGCGTGTTGCGCGCCGATGCGTCGGACACGCCGCTGACCCTGGACGAATACTGCTCGCGACCTCATGTGCTGGTGTCCCATACCGCCAACGTCGCCGGGTTCGCTGACGAATGGCTGGCGGAGATCGGGCGCAAGCGCCAGGTCGTGTTGTCGGTGCCGCAATACAGCGCATTGCCGGCATTGCTGGCCGGTACTGACCTGATTGCCAGCCTGCCGGACTACACCGCCGCCGCCATGGCGGCCTCGGGGCAATTGTTCAACGAACCCTTTCCCTTCAAGACCCCGACCCTGGATTTATCCATGGTTTGGCTGAGCCATGTCGACAGTGATCCAGCCGAACGCTGGTTGCGCTCGCGGTTGGAGGCCTTCATGGGCGAGCGCGGGCCCTTGGCACAACCTTGACACCGGCCTGCCGCGAAACAAAATCCTGCCCCAAAGAATAAAGTCGAGGTAAGGTTGTGACCGCTGAAACCACCTCGTCATATTTTTCGAATCGGAGTCGAACACATGCCTCACCTGCACATGGAGTACACCGCCAACCTGCCCGGGCTGAAGGCCGACGTCGCGTTGCTGCGGCTGAACAATGCGCTGGTGGCCTCCGGTCAATTTTCCGCCGAGCACGATATCAAGGGCCGGGCCGTGAAACTGGAGACGTTCCGGGTGGGTACAGGAATGGGCGAGCGGGGTTTCGTGCACGTGAAACTGGCCCTGCTCAGTGGCCGTTCGCCGGAAATCAAGAAACAATTGGCCGAAAGCCTGCTGGAGGTGATCAAAGGCCTGGAGCCATGGCCGGCCGAAGTCAGCGTGCAATTGTGCGTGGAGATCCTCGACATCGACCGCGAGCCCTATGCCAAGGCCTTGATCGGTCAATGACGCGCAGGCGTTGCGTGGGCGCAGGCCTTGATGATCTGTTCGCGTAGCCAGGCGTTGGCACTGTCCTGATCGAGGGCCGGGCTCCACTGCATGTCCAAGGTCAACCCCGGCAAGTCCTTGGGCGCTTCGTGGTGATTGAAGATCGCCTCATTGGCCAGCAGTTTCTGAATACGGCGGGGCAGGGTCAGGATGAAGTCAGTGCCGGTGATCATCTTCAGCGCGGCACTGTAGCTGTTGGCGCGCGCGGCGACTTGCCGGTGATGGGCCTGCCGCGACAGCCAGCCGTCCACCCTGTTGCTCGCTGACGCCCAAGGCGTCGCAAACACGTGTCGGCGCTGTACGAAAGATTGAAGGCTCAGTTGCGGCTCAAGTGGCGTCGCCCGTTTGTCCACGACGCAGACCCAATCTTCCTCCAGCAACTGCCGGGATCTGAAATCGGCATGGTCGCCGTGAACGTTCGGGCCGAAGCAGATCACCAAGTCCAGGCTGCCGTCGCGCAACTCCTCGGCGGGAATGTCGGCTTCAAGCTTGTGCACGTTCACCACCACCGGCAAGTTGGCGTAATCGAAGCCTTGCAGCAGTTGCGGCAGGATCAGGTGTTCGAAATATTCTGGTGCGCAGATGTTGAAGGTAACGGCTTGCCGGGTCGGATCAAAGGTCGGCGGACCGGCATGGCATAGGTTGATGCTTTGCAAAATGGCGCGCACATGGTTGTACATGCCCTCGGCCTTGCAGGTGGGGCGCATGCCGGTGCGGGTGTTGATAAACAGTTCGTCCTCGAAACAGGTTCGCAGTTTCTTGAGGCAATAACTGACGGTTGACTGGCTGACGCACAGGGCCTCGGACACACCGGTGACACTGCTTTGCTCGTACACGGCGCTAAACACCATGAGGTCCTGCATGTCGAGCTTTCTGAGGGCGTTACTGTTCAGCATCCGTTCTGTCTCTCACTCGCTTCCTTGCGCGGATCTTGCGCAAACCAGGCTGACGATCGTAACGGAACGATGGTGCCAAGAGAATGCCAGGCAGGCGCTTTCATGGTCGGGAACGGGACAGATAGTGTAGGGAAAACGACGTGTCGATCAACGACCGACTCGTTTGCTTAAGTTTAGTTAGCGGTGATCCAAGCTTCATCAAATCCATGTTTAACCGCCCAAGGTGCCGTGGGACGCTTGCCCGATGTGTTTCCTGTGATGCGCTCATGGACGCTTGGCCCCAGGCAGTGCAATACCCTCCATCCGCCGCAGTCGATTCGGTCGGCAGATGCACGCCCGTCATGGCCCCCTCCCTTGGTGCGCTGCCCTCCGAGCTGGCTTTTTGGGCGCTCTGGCATTGTCGCCATGCGCGTCCTCCGGACACTCGTTTTTCCCGTTGAACCTCCACGGCGCTCGCTCAATGGCGAGCACAGACTGACGGCGCGTTGTCGCCCGTCCGACACGGAAATACGAGTTTTCTCATGAGCCTTGCCAAAATGTCTTTCGCACCCGTGCAACACGCCCAGGCGTTCCTTGCGCAAAACCCCGATATCGAGTTGTTCGAGTTGTTCATTCTCGATAACAACGGCGTGCCCCGTGGCAAGTTGTTGCATCGGGACGAGTTGCTGGCGGTCTATGAAAGTGGCCGGCCGCTGCCCAGTACGATTCTCGGGCTGACCCTCAATGGCGATGATGTGGAAAATTCCGGGCTGGTGTGGGAAGTCGGTGACATCGATTGCCGCGCCTACCCCCTCAGCGGCAGCTTGCAACGCATGCCGTGGCGGTTGATTCCCACGGCCACGGTGCAGGTCAGTATGCATCCCCAGGAAGGCATGCCAGCGACCATCGCCGATCCGCGTTATCTGCTCAGCCAGGTGATCGAAGCCCTGCAGGCCGACGGTTTTTATCCGGTGATGGCGGCGGAGCTGGAGTTTTATCTGCTGGACGCACAGCGCGACAGCCAAGGCCGGCCGCAACCGGCGCGGGACGCTGACGGTGGTCGGCCGCGCACCACCCAGGTCTATGGTTTGCGCGAACTGGAGCAGATCGAGCCGTTCCTCGCCGATCTGTACGCCGCGTGCAAGCTGCAAGGCATTCCGGCCCGGACCGCGATTTCCGAATACGCCCCGGGGCAAGTGGAAATCACCCTTGAACACCGCAGCGATGCCTTGCAAGCCATGGATGAAGCGGTGCGCTACAAACGACTGGTCAAGGGCGTGGCCCACAAGCACGGCATGCAGGCGTGTTTCATGGCCAAGCCGTTCGAGCACTTGGCGGGCTCCGGCCTGCACATGCATATCAGCCTGGCCGACCGCGATGGCCACAACCTGTTTGCCAGTGAAGCCGGCGACGGTACGCCACTGTTGCGCCATGCCGTGGGCGGGATGCTCGATACTTTGCTCGATTCGTTGTTGATGTTTTGCCCGAACGCCAACTCCTACCGGCGCTTCCAAAGCAACAGCTACGCACCGCTGGCCGCCACCTGGGGCGTGGACAACCGCACCGTGAGCCTGAGGGTACCGGGCGGCCCGGCGTTCTCGCGGCACATCGAGCATCGTATTTGCGGCGCCGATGCCAACCCGTACCTGGCGGCTGCGGCGATATTGGCGGGCATCCATCACGGCTTGCGTGAACAGTGCGATCCCGGGAAACCTGTGGAAGGCAACGGCTACGCCCAGGCGACCGAGCTGCTGCCCACTGACTGGCTCACTACCCTGCGTGCCCTTGAAGCTTCGACTTGGGCGCGGGGAGCGTTTGGCGAGGCGTTCCTGGGGGTTTATCTGGCGGTCAAGCGCGCCGAATACCGGCAGTTCATGGGGGAAGTCGGGGAGCAGGATTGGCGCTGGTATCTGAATCAGGCCTAGCAGCAGCTTAAATAATTATTTAACAGCAACTTTTTCACGAAAAATTGATGGTGGACTGCCTAAAGTTTGTGTTGCCGTAGAAAACATCTTTTTTACATGTTTTCTGCGGCACTTCTTTTTCAAAGAGCAACTTCAGGAAGCCGTCAACCCTCATGCTGACTATTAAAGCCGTGCGCCCCGAGTGGGTGACGCTGGCCGCCAGTGCCTTTTTGTTAGTGGGCTTCAACCTCGTGCTCTGGCAACACTTGCTGGCGATCACGACGGCGGACGCTCGGGGCCTGCTGATGTGCGTGGCGTTTGGCCTGATGATTTTCTGTGCGTTCAACCTGGTGTTGACCCTCGTGGCCTTCCGTCCGCTGCTCAAGCCGGTGCTGATGCTGTTGTTCCTGATCAGCGCCGGCGTGGCGTATTTCATGGCCCAATACGGCGTCTTGATCGATGCCGGCATGTTGCGCAACTTCGCTGAAACCAATGCCACGGAAGTCCGTGATCTGTTGTCGTTGAAGTTGTTTGTCTATATCGGCTTATTGGGTGTCTTGCCGTGCTGGTTGTTGTTCAAGACCCCGATCAACTACCGTCGTTGGCCAAAGGAGTTATTAAGTAAGTTACTGGTCGGCGTGGCCTCGGCCGCGGTGATCGGCGTGGTTGCCCTGGTCAACTACCAAGGTTTGTCGTCACTGTTTCGCAACCACCACGAGTTGCGCTTGATGGTCGTGCCGAGCAATTACATCGGTGCCTCGCTTGGGTATTTGCGCGAACAGGTCGCGTCGGCCAAGCAGCCGTTCATCACCTTGGGCGAGGACGCGAGTCGCAACCCGGCCTGGCAAACCCATGGCCGTAAATCCCTGACCGTCCTGGTGGTGGGCGAGAGCGCCCGGGCCGAGAACTTCGGCATCCTCGGTTATCACCGCGACACCACGCCGACATTGGACAAGGAGGCCGGCCTGATCGCCTTCACCGACGTGCATTCCTGCGGCACCGAGACCGCCGTGTCGGTGCCCTGCATGTTTTCCAACATGGGGCGCAAGAACTACGACGCCAGCAAGGCCAAGAATGAGGAGGGCTTGCTGGATGTGCTCAAGCGCGCCGGGCTGGAGGTGATCTGGCGGGACAATCAATCTGGCTGCAAGGGCACCTGCGACCGGGTCACGCTGCAGGATGTCAGCAACCTCAAGGACCCGGCGCTGTGCGCCAACAGTGAGTGCCGCGATGAGATCCTGCTCCAGGGGCTGCAGCATTTCATCGACACCCTCGACAAGGACACGGTACTGGTGCTGCACCAGATGGGCAGCCACGGGCCGGAATACTTCAAGCGCTACCCCAAGGAATACGAGCATTTCACGCCGGTGTGCGAAAGCAATGCGCTGAACAATTGCAGCCGCGAGAGCATCGTCAATGGCTACGACAATACGCTGGTGTACACCGATCATGTGCTGTCGACCCTGATCGATCTGCTGCGGGCCAACCAGGACAAGGTCGACACGGCCATGCTGTACCTGTCCGACCATGGCGAGTCCCTGGGCGAGTACAACCTGTTTCTCCATGGCACGCCCTACATGCTCGCCCCGGAACAACAGAAACACGTGGCGATGCTGGCCTGGTTCTCCGACAGCTATCAGAAGTCCTTTTCGGTCGACACCCATTGCCTGCAACTGAGTCGTGAAAAGCCCTTGAGCCAGGACAACCTGTTTCATTCGATGCTCGGGTTGCTGGAAGTCAACAGCCAGGTCTACAACCGCGACCTGGACCTGTTCGCCAATTGTCGCGGCGCGGTGATTGACGGTGTCCTGGCACGGGAGTGAACGCCTGGACCTTTTTTTCACGCGGGGTTGGTTAACCTGTCAGCCAGCCTTTTCCAAGAGCCGTTTGTATGTCCGGGTTACCCCCATCCACCATCGAGCTTGAGTTCGCCAGGCAGCATGACCAGGAGCATGCGCAGGTTTGCTGCCGACCGGCGCCTCGCCGCTTGCGCCTGGCGTTCTGGCGCGACGAACAAATGGTGCGCAATGCCCTGAAAGTGGCGGGCGAGCCGGGGTTGGTGCTGGACGTGGCCTGTGGGGCAGGGCGGTTCTGGCCGGTGCTGGCCGAGCATGCCAACCGGGTGATCCTGGCGGCGGACCCGTCGCCGGACATGCTCGAACACGCGCTCACCCACCATGGCGACACGTTGCTCCAGCGGGTCAAGACCTTCCCGAGTTCGGCATTCACCCTTGGGCTGTCGGCCAACGCAGTGGATTGTATTTTCTGTTTGCAACTGTTTCGCCACCTCAGCGCCAGCGAGCATCGCCTGGTGCTGTTGCGCGAGTTTCATCGGGTCAGTCGCGACACGGTGATCGTTTCGGTGAAAATCGAAGGGCGCCTCAAGAGGGGCCAGGTGCCGCAACGCAGCCTGGCCGACAAGGCCGATGTCGAAGCCGAGTTTCGCCAGGCGGGTTTCAGCGTGCTTTGGTACCAGGATTTCCTACCCGGTTTTGCGCTGACGCGTGTTTATGTATTGCGTAAGACCGGTTAATTCTTGATGTAGGGCTATTCTTGCTTTTTCGCAGGCGATTTCTCTCAGACAGCTGCTCTATGGATGCTCGCAATCGCCAGCGGCGATATATACTGCGCGCCATTCTTCAAGGGAGAGCCGTGTGGCCATCGATATTCACTGGATTCGCGACAACGATAGCCTCGGTCAGTTTTGCGCCGAGTGGCAGCAGTTGCCATTCGTCGCCCTCGACACCGAATTCATGCGGGTCGACACCTTTTATCCCATTGCTGGCTTATTGCAGATTGGCGACGGCAAGCGTGCCTACCTGATCGACCCCTTGACCATCGACAACTGGCAGCCGTTGGCCGCTCTGCTGGAAAACCCGGCGGTGCTCAAGGTGCTGCACGCTTGCAGCGAAGACCTTGAAGTGCTGCTGCGCCTGACCGGTAGCCTGCCCGCGCCGCTGTTCGATACCCAATTGGCTGCCGCCTACCTGAACCTGGGTTTCTCCATGGGCTATTCGCGGCTGGTGCAGGAAGTGCTGGGCATCGAGCTGCCCAAGGGCGAGACCCGTTCCGATTGGTTGCAACGGCCCCTGTCCGAGACGCAAATCAGCTATGCGGCAGAGGATGCGGTGCATCTGGCGGAGGTTTTCGTAGAACTGCGCCCGAAGCTTTCCGACGAAAAATACCGCTGGGTCTTGGAGGATGGGGCCGAACTGGTGGCCAACCTGCGTCGCGAAGTCGACCCGTACGAGGTCTACCGCGAGGCGAAGCTGGCCTGGAAACTGTCCCGTGCCCAATTGGCCGTACTGCGCGAGCTGTGCGCCTGGCGCGAACGTGAGGCGCGGGCCCGTGACCTGCCGCGCAACCGCATCATCCGCGAGCATTCGCTGTGGCCCCTGGCCCGCACCCAGCCGGATAACCTCGGCGCGCTGGCGAAAATCGAAGACATGCACCCGCGTACCGTGCGCCAGGACGGCCAGTTTCTGCTGGACCTGATCCAGCGCGCCGCCAGCATCCCGCCCGAGCAATGGCCGCCGGCCGTGGCCGAGCCCTTGCCCATCGAGGCCGCTGCCCTAGTCAAGCGCCTGCGGGCGCTGGGGCAGGCTGAAGCCGAGCGCCTGGGCATTGCCCCGGAGCTGATGCTGCGCAAGAAAACCCTCGAGGCGCTGATCAAGAGCGGCTTTCCCGAGGGCCCTTACCAATTGCCCGATTCGCTGCGTGGCTGGCGCCGCGAATTGATGGGCCAGGCGCTGCTCGACAGCCTGGCCACTGCCGGAGAACAGCCTTGAAACGTATCTGCTCCATCTACCGCAGCTCGAAGAAAAACGAGATGTACCTGTATGTGCTCAAGAGCGATGCCTTGGAGCGCGTGCCCGAGCCATTGATGGCCGCCTTCGGCAAGGCGATCCACGCCTTTGACCTGGTGCTGAGCCCCGAGCGTGAGCTGTCCCGGGAAGACATCAACAAAGTGCTGGAAAACCTCGACACCCAGGGCTATCACTTGCAGATGCCACCGGCCGAAGACGAGTACATCGAGCATTTGCCCGAAGAGTTGTTGCGCCGCAACGACCCGGTCTGATGGTATTGGAGGCGCCTGTCCTGGGCGCTTCTTGAAAAACGGAATGATTTATTGACGACGATCGCAAGGATAGAGCGACACTCTGTCGGCGCTCGTCTGCACTGTTTTTGAAAGGTTTGATTCATGCGCGTTCTGATTGCCGAACACGATCACGCGGTGTATGCCCAGCTTCTGCGTCAGGCTGCACCCGATATTGAAGTGCTGACCAGCGGCGATTCCGCCGAGCTGTCGCGACTGGCCACCGATTGCCCGGTCTGGCTCGGCCAGCCTGATCTGCTGGCCACCCTGTTGCGTCAAGGCCACCAACCCCGTTGGCTGCAATCGACCTGGGCGGGCATCACGCCGCTGCTGGCCGATGGCTTGAGCCGCGATTACCGCCTGACCCGTGCCGTGGGCATTTTTGGCCAGGTGATGGCTGAGTATGTGCTGACCTACATGCTCGGCCATGAGCGCGAGGTACTGGCCCGGTTGGTCAGCCAGGTCGAGCGCAAGTGGGACAACCGCCAGGGCCAAGGCCTGGCTGGACGCAAGGTGCTGATCGTCGGGACGGGGGACATCGGCCAGCGTGTGGCGCAGTTCCTGGTGCCGTTCGGCGTGCAGTTGTACGGCATCGCCAGCGAAGCCAGGGAAATGGCGCCGTTCATCGAGGTCGGGGCACTGAAGGATCTGCCGCGGCTGGTGGGCGAGGTGGATTACGTGATCAATCTGCTGCCCAACACGCCAGAGACCCATGACATCTACGACGCGGCGCTGTTCAAGCAGTTCAAGCCGACCGGGTTGTTCATCAACGTTGGCCGCGGCGTAGCGGTTGTGGACGCGGACCTGGTGCAAGCCTTGAAGGAAGGGCACCTGGCCGGTGCGGTGATCGACGTCTGCCGCCAGGAGCCGCTGCCGCAGCGCCATCCGTTCTGGACCGCCTGGGGCCTGCTGCTGACCGGCCACAGTTCGGCACCGACTTCGCCACCGATGATGGCGCAGTTGTTCCTGGATAACCTGCGGGCCTATCAGGCGGGCGAAGCACTGCGTGGTGAAGTGGATTTCGCCCGAGGCTATTGAAGCCATCCTCGATCAAACTGTGGGAGCGGGCTTGCTCGCGAAAGGGCCGGCACATTCAACATTTATGCTGACTGAGACTCCGCTTTCGCGAGCAAGCCCGCTCCTACAGTGATTTTTCAGTGGCCACAAAAAATGCGTTCGCCACAGAACCCATTGTGGGAGCGAGCCTGCTCGCGATAGCTGTGTGTCAGTCGCCATCGAAGTGGCTGGTCTGGCGCCATCGCGAGCAGGCTCGCTCCCACAGTGGTTATTTCAGTGAGCATAAAAGGGGTTACAGGGTGAAATCACCTTCTGCCACCAGTTCGCTCAGCGGCCGGCGTGGGCTTGGGACTTCGCGGGCCTGGAGGTATTCGGCCAGGGTCGATTTGTCCCCCAGCTTGCCAATCGCCACGGCGGCGTGCAGGGCGTAGCCTTGCGGGATCTTCAGTTCCTTGCGGGTCAGTTCCTGGTCGAAACCGGCCATGCCATGGGTGTGCCAGCCGCTGAGGCTGGCTTGCAGCGCCAGGTGGCCCCAGGCCGCGCCGGTGTCGAAGGTGTGGCTCTGCGCCGGGGTTTCCTCGGTGGCGCCGGGCACCGCGAAGGTGGTTTTCGAGACGATGATCACCAGCGCCGAGGCGTGTTGGGCCCAGCCGCGGTTGAACTCGTTGAGCAAGCCCAGGAAACGCTCCCAGTTCGGCGTGTCTCGCCGTGCGTACAGGAAACGCCAAGGCTGGGAGTTGTAGGCCGAAGGGGCCCAGCGTGCGGCTTCGAAGAAGCTCAGCAAGGTTTCTTCGGCAATGCTTTCGCCGGTAAAGGCGCGGGGCGACCAGCGTTCGATGAACTGGGGGTGGATCGCGTAATCGGCAATACGGGAGTTGGCGCTCATGGGCTTACCTGGCTCGAGTGTGGAAAGACAATCAAGCAACCTACGTCCCGCCGCCCGGCCTGACAAGCCCCTGTATACCGACAGTCGCCAATGCTTGGCCTCAAGAGGTCCCGGCACTAGACTGTCGGCCTTTTCACCACCTGATGTTGATGCTCGAACCATGGCCGCCAAAGTCGAACCGTTCTGGATACGCAAAACCCTCGATCAGCTCGATCCCCAGGAATGGGAATCGCTGTGCGACGGCTGTGGCCTGTGCTGCCTGCAAAAGCTCGAAGACGAAGATGACAACAGCGTCTACTACACCCGCATCGCCTGCAAACTGCTGGACCTGAAAACCTGTCAGTGCACCGACTACCCCAACCGTCGTGAGTACGTGCCCGATTGCATCCAGCTCACGCCGGGCAAGGCCGATGAGTTCAAATGGCTGCCGCCGACCTGCGGTTATCGGCTGGTCAGCGAGGGCAAGGACTTGCCGTTGTGGCACCACCTGGTCTGCGGCGATCGCGATGCCGTGCACCATGAACGCATTTCCCAGTCTGGACGTATGCTGGCCGAAGGCAGCGTGCCGGAAGACGACTGGGAAGATCATCTGATTTTTCGCGCCGGCTGAACCGCCGGGCGGCGCGCCACCTGGGAGAACCCATGGCTGCAGGATTGAAACGGATACTGGCGGCCGGGTTGCTGGCAGTGTGCGGGCCGCTGTGGGCGGCGCAGAAAGTCGACCTGGATTATCACGTGCACCTGTTGCCCCAGAGCGACCAGGCCGAAGTGCGCCTGACCCTGGCCCGGGGCTCGGCGGTGCGCAGCCTGGATTTCGACCTCGGCGACGGCAATCGCTACAGCGATTTCAAGGCCGACGGCCAATGGCAGCTCACCCCAGGCAAAGAGGCCCGTGGTGTCTGGCGTCCGGCCTCGGACAAGGCGAGCCTGAGCTACCGCGTGCGCATCAGCCATGCCCGCAGGAACGCCACCTTCGAAACCCGCATGACCCCGACCTGGGCGTTGCTGCGCGGCGATGATCTGGTGCCGTCGGCCAAACTCGATCAGCAGGACGGCATCGAACTGGTGGCGCGTCTTGAGGTTGAATTGCCTGACGGCTGGAAAAGCATCGAGACCCCTTGGCCGCGCATCGGCAAGCAGCGCTTCCGCATCGACAACCCCGCGCGCCTGTTCGACCGTCCCACGGGCTGGATGCTCGCCGGCAAACTGGGCAGCCGCCGTACCCGCCTGGGTGAAACCGAAGTGACCGTGGCCTCGCCCCGGGGCCAGGGCATGCGCCGGATGGACGTGCTGACGCTGCTGACGTTCGTCTGGCCGCAGGTGCAAGCGCTGGTGCCGCGCCATCCGGCCAAGTTGCTGATTGTCGGCGCCGGCGATCCGCTGTGGCGTGGCGCCCAGGCCGGCCATGACTCGATTTACCTGCACAGCCGCCCGCCGCTGGTCAGCGAGCGGGGCAGCAGCCCGTTGTTGCGGGAGTTGGTGCAGGCACTGGCCCGGGTCAATGATCAGGACCGTAGCGATTGGATCAGCGAGGGGCTGACCGAATATTACGCGGTCGAACTGCTGCGCCGCGCTGGCGGCTTGAGCGATGAGCGCTACCAGACCCTGAACGACCGACTCGCCCACGACAGCAAGGGCGTCACCACTTTGCGCGGCGAGCAGATCAGCCCGGCGGCCGTGGCCAAGGCGGTATTGCTGTTGCAGGAATTGGACCGCGAGATTCGCCTGAAGACCCGTAACAAGCGTTCGCTGGATGATGTGTTGCAGGGGGCGATGCGCCTGGAAACCGTCGACACCGAGGCGTTTGTGCAGCTCAGTGAAAGTGTTTTGGGTGGGGCTTCCACTGTGCTGGATACCCAGTTACTTCAGTGACATCGCCATCGCGAGCAACCCCCACCGTTTTGCGCAATGGCCTGGAGGCTTGTGTGGCGAGGGAGCTTGCTCCCGCTGGGGCGCGCAGCGGCCCCAAAAAAGCGGTGAGCGCTTCGCACTCAAGCGGGAGCAAGCTCCCTCGCCACGAGACTGTGCGATTTTTAAACCTCTGTGAAAGGGAGCTTGCTCCGGGGCAATTCAGAGCCCAACCTTCGGCGAATTCAACGAATCATTCCCCGTCACCGTAGCCGTGCCAGTCGCCGCCTCGGCGTTGGCCTTCAGGCGACTCAGCTCTTCACCGGCCTGCTCGATGCGGGCACGGGCGTTGTCCAGGTTCTGGCGATTCTTTTCCAGCAGGCTCTTGGCCGAGCAATGCCCGGTGATGCCCCGCGCCAACGCCATGCCGCCGATCGCCAGTTGAGCCAGCCCGATCACCCCGCCACGGCGTAGACCCTTGCCCATCATCAGCACGCCGCCGGCCAACGAGCCTATGCGCTCCCAGCCGTGCACGTTTTGCGGCGGATGGGATTGGAAAGGGGTGCGCTCAATCGGCTCGAACGGATTGTTATCGCTCATGATCTGTCTCCAGTGTGGGGATTGGTATAAAGCTGACTGCCTGAGCGATTGCCTTGTTCAATCGAATATCGCACCGATCAGCGGAATTGCGGCCCCGAACGGGTGTTGTTGCCCTTGGCCATGCGGTCGTACAACACGACGTTGACGGTGGCGGCCAGGTTCATGCAGCCGTTGGTGGGGATATAGATCACGTCTTCGCACCAATCACGGATGTCCTTGTCCAGCGAGCCGTCTTCCGGGCCGAAGATGTACAGCGCCCGGTCCGGGTGGGTGTATTCGGGCAGTGGGCGAGCGCCTTCCACCAACTCGACGGCCACTGGCACACAGCCCAGGGGCAGGATTTTCTTCAGGTCATCGATACCGATCAGCGGGATGTCGTAGTGGACTTTCTTGGTGTCGGTGACGAAGTCGGCGGCGCGCTCATAGCGCTTGCCGGTGTAGAACACCGACGCCACGCCGTAGCAACCGGCGGCACGCATGACCGAACCGACGTTTTCCGGGGACTTGGGGTTGAACAGACCGATGCAGCTATAGCGTTTGTTGGCCACGGGCAGGGTGCCTTTGGGGAAAAGGCGCGATTATACGGGGAATGGGGGAGGGTGGTCAGGTTCGAGATGTGTGGTGTTTGTTTGGTTGCCATCGCGAGCAAGCCCGCACACATTCGATTCGTGGGGGCTGGTGGTCCCTAGCCTGTTCACGAACCTGACCAATCGGTAACGTTCCCGCCAGCGTTGTGAAAGGCACCAGTCGTTATGGTTGCCTGACACATGACTGCCGGAGTTTCTCATGAAAACCCTTAATGCCTTGCTCGCTGTTTCGATCCTCTCCCTTTCCTCCCTGGCCTTGGCGGAAGGAGGAAGCGATCGCGTTTATGGGCAGATGATCCGTAACAATCAACAAGCCATGGCGCAATACGCCGCCGAAAACGGCAAAGCCGTCCCCGAAATCGTTCATTACAAATACGGCATGAAGCTCGATGTGAAAAAAGTGGTGAGCAGTACACCGGCCAATAAAGGTTGTGGCGTCGGGCCGTCGCGCATGACTTACGAAGACTCGAACGGCAAGCTCAATACCGTGGAATACAGGCTCCTGGGCGAGAACTGTCCGAATGGCAGCTGATTCCCGTCTCGTTTGTTTTCCTTTGGTTTTGAGACGGTAAGGCGCCCTGGTGGCGCCTGTTTTTATCGCAGGGATCAGGATGCTGGTGCGTGACGTTCTCTTGCCTCGGATTGAACGGGGTGACGCTACTCGTCTTTCTTCATCAACCCAGCCAGCGCGGCGAACGGGTTGTGGGTCGCCTTGGCAATCTTCGGGGTGCTCAGGGAGCCGTCGCCGAAGTATTGCTGGTCGGTGTAGCGCGAGTGTTCGTTGTCGTGGCAGTACAGGCACAGCAGTTCCCAGTTGGAACCGTCCTGCGGGTTGTTGTCATGGTTGTGGTCGCGGTGGTGAACGGTCAGTTCGCTCAGGCGCTTGCCGGAAAACTCACGGGCGCAGCGGCCACAGACATGGGGGTACATTTTCAGGGCTTTGTCGCGGTAGCCCATCTCCCGGTCGCGCTGGGCATCGGCGAGGATGCGGTCCAGCTTGGCGGTGTTGGACGGTGGCGTTGACGAACTCATGGGTTCACCTTCGTAGAAAAGACTGATGACGGTTGGACAGAGTTTAGCTCAGCCCTTGAGCTTCTCGGCAATCCAGATGGTGTGGCGAGTGCCTTTGTTGCCATGGGCGAACACTTGCACCTCTTCGGCCTTGAAACCGGCCTTCTTCAGCTTGTCGGAAAACTGCCGGTCAGCGCTGGCCGACCATACCGCCAGCACGCCCTTGGGCCGCAGGGCCTTGGCGCAAGCGGCCAGGCCACCGGCCGAATACAGCCAACTGTTGGCTTTCTGGGTCAGGCCTTCCGGGCCGTTATCGACATCGAGCATGATCGCGTCGAACCCCTGGGGTTCGGCTTGCAGCACCTTGGCCACGTCTTCCATGCGGATCACCGTGCGCGGGTCCGCCAGCGGCCGCCCGGCCTTTTCACCCAGGGGGCCACGGTTCCACTCGACCACGCCGGGCACCAGCTCGGCCACCACCACTTCGGCGGTCTTGCCCAGGTGCTTGAGGGCCGAGGCGAGGGTGAAGCCCATGCCGAGGCCGCCGATCAGCACGCGCGAGCCAGGACGGCCGGCGACCTTGCGGCAAGGAATCTCGGCCAGGGCGTCTTCGGAACCGTGCATGCGGGTGTTCATCAACTGCCCGCCATCGCCGCCCTGGATCTTGATGACGAAGTCTTCGCCGTACTCGAACAGGCACAGGGCACCGCCGTTGTCAGGAATGGGCGTGGTGTCGAGCAGAACGAAACGTTTCATGGAAATCTCGTAGGAGGGCAGACCGGCGCGGTAACGACTAGCCTTAAAGCAGACAATAGCCACGGAGCCATTGATGAAGTTCATCATTCTAACGGCCATTGCCCTGGCGGCGCTCTCAATAAGTTGCGCCCAGGCTCAACAACCGACGATTCCGGTCAACCCGCCGAGCATCCCCGGATCGCCGGGCACTGCCACGCCCATGCCGTATCCGCCGGTCACGCCTAACGGCGTGCCCAAGGCCGGCCCGGGAAATGGTGGGCCGCCCTTGCTGCCGCCGATCGAAATGCCCAAGCCGCCCAAGGACCAGCCGATACCGGGCATGGAGCCGAAGCCGGCGAAGGCCAAGTCGCCGGGGGGGTAGATATGAAGCCAGTCACTTAACTTCATGCATGATGAGGTCCTGTGGGAGCGGGCTTGCTCGCGAAAGCGGTGTGTCAGGCGACAGAGATGCTGGCTGATCCGACGCCTTCGCGAGCAAGCCCGCTCCCACAGGTTCTGTGTTTCAGCTGATAGAGGTACGTCAGACCTGCTGCGACAACAGCTGCCCATCGGCCATGCGCAGGCGCTTGGACAGGGAGACGGCGAGGGCGCGGATGATCTTGGCGGCGATCTTGGGGGCGTCGTTGAGCATTTTTTCCAGGGAGTCCTTGCCCAGGTTCAGCAACTGGCAATCGCTGGCGGCGATGCAACTGGCTGAGCGCCGTTCACCGTCGAGCACGGCCATTTCGCCGAAGGCCCGGCCGCTGCGCAGCGTGGCGATGGTCACGGGTTGGCCGTCGGGGCCGGTTTTCTGCACGGCCACTTGGCCGGTGTGGATGATGCACATGAAGCTGCCGGCATCGCCTTCGCGGAAAATCGCTTCGCCCTCGGCGATCGCGCTGATGCTGAAATAGCCCGACGCCGCGGCGAAGTCTACAGGTAGCAACTGGTCGAACAGGCCGCAGTCCATCAGCCAGTCGCGGATTTCTTTGTTCAGTAAGGTCGGTTCTGACATGTCGGCACGGTCTTTTTCTTGTCGTTTTCTGCGGTTTTGGATTGTCTTGAGTGCAAGGCGATCTCTTGTGGGAGCGGGCTTGCTCGCGAAGACGGTCGGTCATCCGACATCCAAGTTGAATGTCAGTCCGCTTTCGCGAGCAAGCCCGCTCCCACAATGGGACAGCGTCATGTCTGAGCCTTGCGCATGCAGCTAAGACCCGGCCATCCCACAGAGTTCCTCAGACCCGCCCCAAAACCTTCAAGACAAATGCATATTCGAGCGCTACGTCACGTAATCCCTGGTAGCGCCCGCTCATTCCGCCGTGGCCGGCGCCCAGCTCGGTCTTGAGCAGCAGGGGGTTGTCGTCGGTCTTGGTGGCGCGCAATTTCGCCACCCACTTGGCCGCTTCCCAGTACTGCACGCGGCTGTCGTTGTAGCCAGCGATCACCAGCAGCGCCGGGTACGCCTGGGCGCTGACGTTTTCGTACGGGGCGTAGGCCCGGATCCGATCATAAACGTCCGGCTCCTCTGGATTGCCCCATTCGTCGTATTCGGTGACCGTCAGCGGCAAGTCCGGGTCGAGCATGGTGTTGAGCACATCGACGAACGGCACTTCGGCAATCGCCACCTTGAACAGCTCCGGGCGTTGGTTGAGCACCGCGCCGATCAGCAGGCCACCGGCACTGCCGCCGCTGATCGCCAGTTGCCCGGCGGTGGTGAAGCCGTTGGCGATCAAATGTTCGGCGCAGGCGATGAAGTCGCCGAACGTGTTGTGCTTATGTTCCTGTTTGCCGGCGCGATACCAGGCTTCCCCCAGCTCGCCGCCGCCCCGTACATGGGCAATGGCAAACGCCACGCCGCGGTCGAGCAGGCTCAGCCGCGAATGGGAAAACCACGGGTCGAGGCTTTCGCCATAGGCACCGTAGCCGTACAGGTACAGCGGCACCGGCCGGCCGAGGTCTTCGCGCCTGACCACCAGGCTGATGGGCACCTGGGTGCCGTCCGGCGCCGTGGCCCAGAGCCGCTGGCTGACATAGGCATCGGCATCGAACGGCCCCAGCACAGGGGTTTGCTTGAGCACCACCTGGGCGCCGCTGGCCAGGTCCAACTGACGGATCTGCGCCGGACGGTTCAAGGCCTCGTAACGCAGCCGAATGCGATCGCTGATGAATTCCAGGCTGTTCTGCACATGCAGGCTGTAGGCCGCGTCCGGCAGTTGCACCCGATACGCCGGCAAACCCTGGGGATGCACCTCGATGATCGGCAGGCCGCCTTCGCGCAGGCTCAAGGTCATGGCCCCGGCGTTCAGGCTCAGGCCGTCGATCATCACCGTGTCGCTGTGGGGGATCAGGTTCTGCCAGTCGGCCTCGGTTGGTGCCACGCCGGTGTCGGCGGCCTGATACAGGGCGAAGTTGATCCCGTCGCGGTTACTGCGGATCAACCAGGTCCATTGGCCATCGAGGAGGCCGTGGTCGACGTCGTATTCGTGGTTTTCCACCCGTGGTGCCAGGCAGGTGAAGGGCTGTTGCGGTTGCGCGGCGTCCAATACCCAGACTTCGCTGGTGGTCTTGCTCCCGAGGGACAGGATCAACTGCTTTTCCGAACTCGAACGATAGCAATGCAGGAAGAAACGTCCGTCCGGCTCATGGAACACTTCCTCGGCGGCCGTGCCGTCCAGGCGATAGCGCCAGAGCTTGTGGGGGCGGTGGGTGTCGTCCAGTTCGCCAAAAAACAGCGTCAGGCTGTCGTTGGCCCAGGTCATGCTGCCGTCGCAATTGTCGAAGGACAGTTCACTGACCTTGTCGTTGGACAATTCCTTCACGAACAGGGTGTAGATCTCGTCGCCCGTGGTGTCCAGGCTGTAGGCCAGGCGCTGGTGGTCGGGGCTGATGCTGAAGGCGCCCAGGGCAAAGAAACCGCCGCCGGCCAACGCGTTCGGGTCCAGCAGCAGTTGTTCGTGGCTTTCGTCCACGGTCAGGCTGTCGTCAGCCGGGCGCGGGCAACGGTAATGGCGTGGGTATTCGTCACCGGCGGTGGTGCGGGTGTAATACAGGTACGGGCCCCAGGGCGAGGGCAGCGACAGGTCGGTCTCGAGGATCCGGCCCTTGATTTCCTGGAACAGGGTTTCGCGCAGTTCGGCCTGATCGGCGAGTTGCGCCTCCTGGTAGCTGTTTTCCGCCTTGAGGTAGTCGAGCACGGCGTCGGTGTCGCGTTCCTGCAGCCAGGCGTACGGGTCAACACCGGCGTCCCTGCGGGCGATCGGGGCGTTGGAAACGTGGGCAGATAGGGACATGAAAGGCTCTCGAACGTTGTACGAAAAGGGACACGCGGCCTGGACAGAACCCACCGCCCAGGCCATTCGCCAGACGCCGGGGCAGCCTGACGCGCGAAAAGCCGTTACTATAAGCGCCTCTTTGCCTGCCTTGCCATGGACACCATGACCGAGAATGACTATCTGATCGCCTGGGGCCTCTACGCCTTCGCCGCCCTGGGCTGCCTGCTGGTGTGGATGCGCATGACGCGCTGGATGTGGCGCTGGTTGCGTGAACCGCTGCGCTTGCTGATGGCGGTGTTGCTGTTCAGCCCCACCGTCGTCGATCCGGTGAAGGACAAGGTTGCCCCGGCCCTGGCCATTGTCGCCCTGGACATCTTGTTCAAGGTCGGCAACAACGCCTGGCGGGCAGCGTCCGACCTGCTCATGTACGGCATGATCGCCTTCGGCCTCTACCTGGTGATCGTGCTGATCCGCTTCCCCATCGAGCGGGCCGCCAACGCGCGCAAGGAGCGGGCTGCCGCCGCCAAAGCCGCCGCGGCCGATGAGCCGGAGGACGAACCACCATTCGGCGTGGCCGGGGATGACCGTTACGGTCGCCCACCCGTGCCGAGCAACCCCCAGCGTTCGCGTATCGAACCGCGCCTGTAAGCAGGCCTGCCCCTTGAAGCGAGAGTTCGAGCATGTGTGAGTTACTGGGCATGAGTGCCAATGTGCCGACCGACATCGTGTTCAGCTTCACCGGGCTGATGCAGCGCGGCGGCAAGACCGGGCCGCACCGGGACGGCTGGGGCATCGCCTTCTACGAGGGCCGTGGCCTGCGCCTGTTCCAGGACCCGGCCGCCAGCAGCGAATCGGAAGTGGCGAACCTGGTGCAGCGTTATCCGATCAAGAGCGAAGTGGTGATCGGGCATATCCGCCAGGCCAACGTCGGCAAGGTCTGCCTGTCCAACACCCATCCGTTCGTGCGTGAGTTGTGGGGCCGCAACTGGTGTTTCGCCCACAACGGCCAGCTCGCCGATTTCCAGCCGGGCGCAAGCTTCTACCGCCCGGTGGGCGACACCGACAGCGAAGCGGCTTTCTGCGATCTGCTCAACCGCGTGCGCCAGGCCTTCCCCGAACCGGTGGACGTGGAACAGTTGCTGCCGTCGTTGATCGAGGCCTGCACCGAATACCGCAGCAAAGGCGTGTTCAATTGCCTGCTCAGCGATGGCGACTGGCTGTTCTGCTATTGCTCGACCAAACTGGCCCAGATCACCCGTCGCGCGCCGTTCGGCCCGGCGCGGCTCAAGGATGTGGACGTGATTGTCGATTTCCAGGCGGAAACCACACCCAACGACGTGGTCACGGTGATCGCCACCGAACCCTTGACCGAAAACGAAACCTGGACCCGCTACGAACCGGGCCAATGGAGCCTGTGGCGACGCGGCGAATGCGTCAGCCAAGGCCGGACCGAATAAGGACGTCACGCTATGTTGCTCAGTTATCTACGGCTGGTGTTGTTCGCGGTGGGCCTGTTGGTTGGGGTCCAGGTGCCAGGGTTCATCAATGATTACGCCAAGCGGGTCGAGGCTCACCTGATCGAGGCGCAGACCGGCCTGCAAGGTTTCCAGGGCACCGCCAACCAATTTTTCAAGGGTGACATGCAGGCGCTGGTGGCCCATTACCGCGCCAGCGAAGACCCGATCTTTCGCAGCGACGCCGACAGCCTGAACACCTTGCTCGTGCGCCAGCAGGCCTTGGACAAGCAATTCCAGGCGATGCAAGGCCCGTGGTACATCCGCCTGCTGCAAGTGGCGCTGGCCGCCGATCCGGACATCCGCAAGGAAACCTGGAACGGATATAGCTACCAGATACTGCTGACCCCCGAAGCGATGATCTGGGGCATCAGCGGCGCGATGTTGCTGTCGTTCGGCCTGGAATGCCTGTTCCGCCTGATCGACTGGGTGGTGCTGGGCGGCAAGCGCCTGCGCCAGGGCCGGCCGATCGAAGAGCGTGACCTGCGCGGGCTCTGACTCGATGGTTCAGTGAGCTTCCTGTGGCGAGGGAGCTTGCTCCCGCTGGGCTGCGGAGCGGCCCCAAGATTTTGCGAGCGCTACGCACTCGAGCGGGAGCAAGCTCCCTCGCCACAAAAGCGGTCTGCCTTTGCGGGTGATGTGCTGCCCAATCAAATTTTTCTTATGACCCAGCCAAGGTTTTATTCGTTGGACGGGATCGGCCGCGCGCTCAAGAATCGGGGCAACGGTCTCCACGTCAGCGTCGTCGAGACTCACAACAATAAAACCGTGGAGAACCACCATGAGTGCACCCGACACGCTCGGCGTCCCCCAACCCCAGGCCCGTTCTGGCCCGTTCGATTGGTATCGCAACATCAACCAGCAGGAACGTCGCACCTTCTGGAGCTGCAAGATCGGTTACGCCCTGGACGGCATGGACACCCAGATGCTCAGTTTCGTGGTGCCGACCCTGATCGCGATGTGGGGCATCACCACCGGCCAGGCAGGCCTGATCCACACCAGCACCTTGATCGCGTCGGCCATTGGCGGCTGGGTGGCGGGTATTCTCTCGGACCGGATCGGTCGGGTGCGCACCTTGCAACTGACGGTGCTGTGGTTCGCGTTCTTCACCTTCCTGTGCGGCTTTGCCCAGAACTATGAGCAGCTGTTGATCGCCCGCACCTTGATGGGCTTCGGCTTTGGCGGCGAGTGGACCGCCGGTGCGGTGTTGATGGGCGAGGTGATCCGTGCCAAGGACCGTGGCAAGGCGGTGGGCATGGTGCAATCGGGTTGGGCGCTGGGCTGGGGCATGACGGCGATTCTGTATGCGCTACTGTTCTCGGTGTTGCCGCCGGAAGATGCCTGGCGCGCACTGTTCATCCTCGGCATCGTGCCGGCGGTGTTCGTGATTTTCGTCCGCCGGCTGGTCAAGGACCCGGAAGTCTATAACCAGACCAAGGCCCGGTTGACGCCGGAAAATCCCGCGAAGTTCTACGAGATTTTTGCCCCTGGCATCCTCTTCACCACCCTGCGTGCCTCGCTGCTGACCACCGGTGCCCTGGGCGGCTACTACGCCATCACGTCCTGGCTGCCGACGTTTCTCAAGAATGAACGGGGCTTGAGTGTATTGAGCACCGGTGGCTACCTGGCGATGGTGATCGTCGGTTCCTACGTGGGCTATGTCATCAGCGCGTACCTGTCGGACATCCTGGGACGAAAGAAGAACTTCGTTCTGTACGCTGTCGGCTCGTTCACCATCGTCCTGCTGTACACCCAGGTGCCGGTGAGCAATAACGTGATGCTGTGGTTGGGCTTTCCCCTGGGCTTTTTCGCTTCCGGGATGTTCAGCGGCATGGGCTCGTTCCTCACCGAGCTGTTTCCTACGCGCATCCGCGGTTCGGGCCAGGGCTTTTGCTACAACATTGGCCGGGCGGTGGCGGCATTGTTCCCGCTGTTGATCGGTATCTTGAGCCAGAAGGTGCCGCTGAGCGTGGGTATCGGCGCGTTCGCGGCGGTGTCCTACGGCGTGGTGATCCTCGCGGCCCTGAGCCTGCCGGAAACCCAAGGCAAGCAGTTGGAAGCCGAGTAACTGATACCCTGTGGGGGCCTGGGCTCCATGGCTTGGCCCCACAGTCAAAGAAGAAAAAACCTACAGGAGCGTTCACCGTGAACCGCCTGCTACTGAATTGCGATATCGGCGAAAGCTTCGGCAGCTGGACCATGGGTCTGGACGCCGAGGTGATGCCCTTCATCGATTGCGCCAACATTGCCTGCGGCTTCCACGCTGGCGACCCGAGCATCATGCGCAAGACCGTCAGCCTGGCCCTGAGCCACTGCGTGCGGATCGGCGCGCACCCGGCCTATCAGGACCTGGCGGGCTTCGGCCGGCGTTCCATGGCCTATGGCGCCCAGGAGCTGCAGGACTTGCTGCACTACCAGATCGGCGCCCTCGACGGCATCTGCCGGGCCCAGGGCGGGCGAGTCAGCTACGTCAAGCCCCACGGAGCGATGTACAACGACATGATGGCCAACCCGGCGCAATTGCGCGCCGTGATCCAGGCCGTCGCGGCCTACGACCGGCAACTGCCACTGATGCTCATGGCGACCCGGGACAACAGCGCCGCCCAGGCCCTGGGCGACGAGTACGGCCTGACCCTGTGGTTCGAGGCCTTTGCCGATCGGGCCTATGACAGTGCCGGTCGCCTGGTTTCGCGACAGGCACCGGGGGCGGTGCATCACGATCCCGAGGTCATCATCGGGCAGGCCCTGACCATCGCCCGTGGCGATGCGTTGACCGCCAGCGACGGCAGTGCCTTGCACCTCATGGCCAATACCTTGTGCGTGCACGGCGACAACGCCAGCTCCGTGGCGGCCGTGCAGCGCATCCGCGAAGCCCTGGACCGGCAGAGTGCGCCATGAAACCACGCGTGGAAGTGGTGGCGGTGGACTGCCTAATGGTGCGCCTGTTCGATGAGATCGCCGAGGCCAACATGCCCTGGATGCTCGCCGCCAGCGAGCGCCTGCGAGCGGTGTTTGCCGAGCGTTTGATCGATCTGGTGCCGTCCTACACCACCTTGATGGTGCACTACGATTTGCTCGCCCTGAACCCGGTCCAGGCCCGCGATTTGATCGACGAGGCGCTGCATAACCTTTCACCGGATGCCCGCTCGACCGGCCAATGCCATGTGCTGCCGGTGTGGTACGACCTTAGCGTCGGGCCGGAGCTTGAGCTGTTGGCGAGTCGCAGCGGTTTGACGGTCGCCCAGGTGATCCGCCGCCACAGCGAACGGGAGTACCAGGTGTTTGCCCTGGGCTTCGCCCCCGGTTTCGCCTTCATGGGGCTGGTGGACGAAGAACTGGCCGCCCCGCGCCTCGACACGCCACGCAAGCGCGTGGCAGCGGGCAGCGTCGGTATTGCCGAGCGTCAGACCGCGGCGTATCCAGTGGTCTCACCCGGTGGTTGGAACCTGATCGGGCGCACCCCGGCCAAACTGTTCGATCGTGAGCGTGACGGCTACAGCCTGATGCAGCCGGGGGACACGGTACGTTTCGCCGCCGTGGACCACGCCGAATTCATTGCCCTGGGTGGCGACGACACACCGTTGGAGGCCCAGGCATGAGCCGGTTGTTGATCGAGGCCAGCACCCCGCTGTGCCTGTTACAGGACGCCGGCCGTTTCGGCGTGAGACACCTGGGCGTGACCCAGGGTGGCGCGGCGGATTGGTTGTCGATGGCCTGGGCCAATTGGATGCTGGGCAATGACCTGGACGCGGCGGTGGTGGAGATTACCCTCGGCGGCTTTACCGTGGTGGCCGACGAGGATTGCGTGCTGGCGCTGGCCGGGGCTGACCTGGGCGCGCGGATAGACGGCCAGGGCGTGGCATCGTGGCGTTTCTTCAGCTTGCGCAAAGGCCAGGTCCTGGCGCTCACCCAGCCCGTGCTCGGTGCCCGGGCCTACTTGGCGGCCCCAGGTGGGTTCAATGCGCCTACGGTGCTGGGCAGCCGGGCGACGGTGGTCCGTGAGGAACTCGGTGGCCTGGATGGGCGGGGACGGGCGCTGAGTCGCGGTGAACACTTGAGCTATTCAGGCACGCCGACGCCGCGGCCCATGCCCCACACGCGTATTCCGGATTTCCAGCAAGCGCAGCCGCTGGACCTGATCCTCGGTGCGCAGAATGGCGCGTTCAGTGGGCGCAGCCTGTTCGATGCGTTCAACACTGCGTGGACGCTGGACAGTCGCGCCGACCGTATGGGCATGCGCTTGCTGGGCACGGCGTTGGAATATCAGGGGCCGGCGATGATTTCCGAGGGCATTCCCCTCGGTGCCGTGCAGGTGCCACCGGACGGCCAGCCGATCGTGTTGCTCAACGACCGACAAACCATCGGTGGTTATCCACGCCTGGGGGCGTTGACGCCGCTGTCCCTGGCCCGGCTGGCGCAATGCCTGCCCGGGGCGCAGGTGCGGTTGCGGCCGGTGGTGCAGGAGGTTGCGCATCGGCAGCAGGTGGAGTGCCTGCGGGGGCTGTCAAACCGCTAAAAGCTTCGCGAGCAAGCCCGCTCCCACACTGGATCTGTGTCGCACAGGAGATCCCTTGTGGGAGCGGGCTTGCTCGCGAAGAGGCCCTTACAGGCACCGGAAGACTTTACTTGGAAAGAAACCGCATCCCTTCCTCCAACCCCCGCAACGTCAGCGGATACATCCGGTCCTCCACCAACTCGCGCACGATGTTGGTCGAGGCGGTGTAGCCCCAGGTGTCCTTGGGGTATGGGTTGATCCAGATGAGTTTCTTGTACTTCTCCATGAAGCGCTGCATCCACACATAACCGGCTTCTTCGTTCCAGTGCTCGACGCTGCCGCCGGCCTGGGTGATTTCATAAGGCGCCATGGCGGCGTCGCCGATGAAGATCACTTTGTAGTCGGCACCGTACTTGTGCAGCAAATCCTGGGTCGAGGTGCGCTCCGAGGTGCGGCGCAGGTTGTTCTTCCACACCGATTCGTAGACGAAGTTGTGGAAGTAGAAATACTCCAAGTGCTTGAACTCGGTCTTGCAGGCCGAGAACAGTTCTTCACAGATCTTCACGTGGGCATCCATCGAGCCACCGATGTCGAACAGCAGCAACAGCTTGACGGTGTTGCGTCGCTCCGGGCGCATCTGGATGTTCAAGAGGCCGGCGTCCCGGGCGGTGTGATCGATGGTGCCGTCGATGTCCAGCTCTTCGGCCGCACCCTGGCGGGCGAACTTGCGCAGGCGGCGCAGGGCGATCTTGATGTTGCGGGTGCCCAATTCCACCTGGTCGTCGAGGTTCTTGTATTCGCGCTGGTCCCAGACCTTTACGGCCTTGCCCTGGCGTTTGCCGGCGTCGCCGACCCGGATGCCCTCGGGGTTGAAACCGCCGGAGCCGAACGGGCTAGTGCCGCCGGTGCCGATCCACTTGTTGCCGCCGGCATGGCGTTCCTTCTGTTCTTCCAGGCGTTTCTTGAATTCTTCGATCAGCTTGTCCAGGCCACCCAAGGACTGGATCTGCGCCCGTTCCTCGTCGGTCAGCGAACGCTCGAATTCCTTGCGCAACCAGTCTTCGGGAATCAGCGCCTGGAGGTGATCGTCGAGCTTCTCCAAACCGTTGAAGTAGGCGGCGAAGGCCCGGTCGAACTTGTCGAAATGCCGTTCGTCCTTCACCAGGATCGCCCGGGACAGGTAATAGAACTCGTCCATGTCGGCGAAGATCACCCGCTGTTTCAGCGCGTTGATCAGGTCCAGCAGTTCACGCACCGACACGGGCACCTTGGCGGCGCGCATCTCATTGAACAGGTTAAGCAGCATGGCAATCGCCCTCGCTCTTGTTAAACGAAGAGGATCAGCGGGTGCCGCGACGGCTCATGAACGCCAGGCGCTCGAGCAGTTGCACGTCTTGTTCGTTTTTCACCAGGGCGCCGGCCAGCGGCGGAATGGCCTTGGTCGGATCACGCTCGCGCAGCACCGCTTCGCCGATGTTGTCGGCCATCAGCAGCTTGAGCCAGTCCACCAGTTCGGAGGTGGAAGGTTTTTTCTTCAGGCCCGGCACCTTGCGCACGTCGAAGAACACGTCCAGCGCTTCGCTGACCAGGTCCTTCTTGATGTTTGGGTAATGCACATCGACGATTTTCTGCAGGGTGACGCGGTCGGGGAACGCGATGTAGTGGAAGAAGCAGCGGCGCAGGAAGGCGTCCGGCAGTTCCTTTTCGTTGTTGGAGGTAATGATGATGATCGGGCGCTGCTTGGCCTTGATGGTTTCGTCGGTCTCATAGACGTAGAACTCCATCTTGTCGAGCTCTTGTAGCAGGTCGTTGGGGAACTCGATGTCGGCCTTGTCGATTTCGTCGATCAGCAGGATCACCCGCTCCTCGGACTCGAACGCTTCCCAGAGCTTGCCCTTCTTCAGGTAGTTGCGCACGTCGTGGACCTTGTCCACGCCCAACTGCGAGTCCCGCAGGCGGCTGACCGCGTCGTACTCGTACAAGCCCTGGTGGGCCTTGGTGGTGGACTTGATGTGCCAGGTGATCAGGCGCGCGCCGAAGGACTCGGCCAATTGCTCGGCCAGCATGGTTTTGCCGGTGCCTGGTTCGCCCTTGACCAGCAATGGCCGCTCCAAGGTGATGGCGGCGTTCACGGCCAGTTTCAGGTCATCGGTGGCCACGTAGGCGCTGGTGCCTTCGAACTTCATCTGCAATTTCCTCGAACGTGTCGCCGGCCCGGCGAGGCGGGGCGCGCGAAATAAATATCGTGCCCGACTATAACGCGAGGCCGCGCCGACTGTGAACGCAGACGCTGTATTCAGTCTCTGAATGGAGCGTCACATGTTGACTCAGTCTTGTGGCGAGGGAGCTTGCTCCCGCTCGAGTGCGCAGCGCTCGCAGGCTTTTTAGGGCCGCTTCGCGGCCCAGCGGGAGCAAGCTCCCTCGCCACTAAAAGCCGCAAATCTCAATCCTTCGAAGGCGGTGGCTGTTCATAACGGGCATTGAAGGCCTGGACGAAACCGTTGCGCAGGATCTGCAGGAAGGCTTCGAAGGCGCTGATGTCCTGCTGGTGAACATTGCCGCTGAGTTCCACCCGGGTGGCAAACTGGTTCTTGCGCTGGTTCTTGAGGGCCGTTTCGCCGGTCCCGACCAGCGCTTCCCAGACCGAGCGGAAGATGTTCTTGTTCTGGTTTTCCACGTCCTGCTGCCAGTCGAATACGTCGACATCCCGCAGCAATGGCTTGATATAGCCGCTGAGCTTGGCGTTATCGGCTTCAGCCTCGATCACCAGGTCGCCGTGGCCGGCATTGAAATCGAACTTGCCATAGGCGGCGGCAAAATCGTTGAGGCGCTTGAGTTCGATGTTCCTGGCCCGCAGGCGGAAATCGAAATCCTCGAAGTCGCTCAAGGGGTCGAAGGTAGCCTGCATTTCCAGGGGCGCATGCTCGGCCACCAGGGCCTTGCCTTCGAAGCGGGCGTCGCGCTTGCCTTCGGTGTCGACCACGTTGGTCAGGTTATAGAAGCTGGCGTTGACGTCGGTGGCCCGCAGGTTGACCGGCGGCTTGGAATTGAAATTGCGAAAGGTGACCTTGCCCTCCCGGATGCGCACTTCGTTGAAGGTGATGGGCAGCAGTTTTTCCAGTTGCTGGCGCCAGTTGGTGCCCTGGCCGGTCTGGGAGTTCTGTCGGTTGGCCCCGCCGTCGACGAAGTTCACTTCGGGGCGGGTGAACTCCACCTCGGACACCACCGCATGGTCGTACCACAGCGAGTGCCAACTCACGGACAGGTCCACCAGCGGGGCATTGACGAACGGCACCGGGACCTTGCCGTCGACCTTGACGATTTCCAGGCCGTTGATCCGGTAGGCACCGCGCCACAGGGCCAGGTCCACGTCAGTGATCTGGCCGCGATAATCGCCCATGTCGGCCAGTTTATCGTTCAGGTAGTCGCGTACCAGGTAAGGCAGGGCGAAATGCAGGGCCACCAGCACCGCGACGAGGGTGGCGAAAACCCACAGTGGCCAGCGGTATCGACGCTTCATGTCTGTCAGTCTCCAGCGTTTGTTGGGGGAGCGCCTCCTAATGCCATTGACTGTCGCAACAACGGGAACGTTCGGTGCAACTGGACGCCCATGGGCAACAGGCATACCTTTAAAGGCTTCAATTTCGCCCCATCAAGGACCCAGCCATGAGCCGCATATTCGCTGACAACGCCCATTCCATCGGCAATACGCCACTGGTACAGATCAACCGCATTGCGCCGCGCGGCGTGACCATCCTGGCCAAGATCGAGGGGCGTAACCCAGGGTATTCGGTCAAGTGCCGGATCGGCGCAAACATGATCTGGGACGCTGAAAGTTCGGGCAAGCTCAAGCCGGGCATGACCATTGTCGAACCGACCTCGGGCAACACCGGGATCGGCCTGGCGTTCGTTGCCGCCGCCCGTGGCTACAAGCTGATGCTGACCATGCCGGCCTCCATGAGCATCGAGCGGCGCAAGGTGCTCAAGGCCCTGGGCGCGGAGTTGGTGCTCACCGAACCGGCGAAGGGCATGAAGGGCGCCATCGAGAAAGCCGCCGAGATCATGGCCAGCGATCCGTCCAAATATTTCATGCCGCAGCAGTTCGATAACCCGGCGAACCCGGCGATCCACGAAAAAACCACCGGCCCGGAAATCTGGAACGACACCGACGGCGCCGTGGACGTGCTGGTCGCGGGCGTGGGCACCGGCGGAACCATTACCGGGGTTTCGCGGTATATCAAGAACACCTGTGGCAAGCCGATCCTGTCGGTGGCGGTCGAGCCCGAAGTGTCGCCAGTGATCACCCAGGCGATGGCGGGGGATGAAATCAAGCCCAGCCCCCACAAGATCCAGGGGATCGGCGCCGGGTTCGTGCCGAAGAACCTCGATCTGTCCATCGTCGACCTGGTCGAGCGCGTCACTGACGACGAGTCCAAGGCCATGGCCCTGCGCTTGATGCAGGAGGAGGGCATCCTCTGCGGGATCTCCTGCGGCGCGGCGATGGCCGTGGCCGTGCGCCTGGCGGAAAAACCGGAAATGCAGGGCAAGACCATCGTGGTGATCCTGCCGGATTCGGGCGAGCGGTATTTGTCGAGCATGTTGTTCAGTGATCTGTTTACCGAGCAGGAGACTCAGCAGTAACCGCAGGCAGGATGGGTGGCGAGCATTGCTTGTGTGGCGAGGGAGCTTGCTCCCGCTCGACTGCGCAGCAGGCGCCCCGGATTCAACCCGGGTCGCCAAATCCCAGGGGCGCGCTCCGCACGCCAGCGGGAGCAAGCTCCCTCGCCACAAGAGCACTCGCGATCTCAGGTAGGTTGAATGATTGTTCGATGCGTCAGCCAAGGTTCAGGTGACGTCTGTTAAAAAGTGTTTATTGCGTTTCACTCAACAGAGAATCTTGCGTCAGACGGTTTTTACCCGGGCCATGGGTATTTAACATGGCCCCCGGCTACGTCGGGCAGTAGGCGTTGCGTCAGTTGTTTTTGGACAAGGAGTTTAAAAAAATGACCGTTTCGTTTGTCGCCAAGGCCTCGGTGTTGCTGCTGTTCCTGGGCAGTACGCTTTATGTGCATTTGCGTGGTAAGGCGCGGTTGCCGGTGCTGCGCCAGTTCGTCAACCACTCGGCGCTGTTCGCCCCCTATAACGCCTTGATGTACCTGTTCTCCGGCGTGCCCTCGAGGCCTTACCTGGATCGCAGCCAATTTCCCGAACTGGATGTGCTCAAGGACAACTGGCAAGTCATCCGCGACGAAGCCATGCACTTGTTCGACGATGGCTACATTCGAGCCGCCGAGAAGAACAACGATGCGGGCTTCGGTTCGTTCTTCAAGAAGGGTTGGAAGCGCTTCTACCTCAAGTGGTACGACAAACCGCTGCCGTCGGCTGAGTTGCTGTGCCCGAGGACGGTTGAACTGGTCAGTCGGATCCCCAGCGTTCGCGGCGCGATGTTTGCCTTGCTGCCCGGTGGTAGCCATCTGAACCCTCATCGAGACCCCTTCGCCGGTTCGTTGCGTTATCACCTGGGGCTCTCAACCCCCAATTCCGAAGATTGCCGGATCTTCGTCGACGGTCAGATCTATGCCTGGCGCGACGGCGAAGACGTCATGTTCGATGAAACCTATGTGCACTGGGTCAAGAACGAAACCCCGCAGACCCGCCTGATCCTGTTCTGTGATGTCGAGCGGCCCTTGAAAAGTCGGCTGATGACCCGCCTCAACCGCACCTTCAGCGCGTTCCTCGGCCGTGCCACCGCGCCACAGAACCTGGACGATGAACACGTCGGTGGCATCAACCAGGCCTATGCCTGGAGCAAGTCGTTCAGTGACGGCATCAGCGGTCGGGTCAAGCAGTTCAAACGCAAGCATCCCAAGGCCTACCGGGTGATGCGGCCGGTGTTGGCGGTGGCAGTGCTGACGGCGCTTGGCTATTGGTTGTTCGTTTAAAACATTGCGTAGTCCATCGGGCGCTGGTTATAGTCAGCGCTCTTCGGGTTTTCGAACCCACTCTCCAAGAGATCGGCTCATGCCTGCATCCCCTGTCATCGCGGTCGTGGTTCCAGCGTTCAACGCTGGCGTCGTGCCGTGTGGGAACCAGCAGCCTGCGCAGATCGGTCAATACCCCCCACCTGTCCGTAGCTCATCGGTGTACGTCGTCGTATCACCGCCGGGTGTTGGCATTCAGGGCTGATCGGCAACGGTTGCCATCCCCTGTGCCCGCCTGAAAAAACTACTGGACTTCAGCTTCGGCTGAGTTGGCTTTTTGCCTGACTACAGGTGGTATCCATGTTTTCCCTTTCCAAAAACGCCTTGTTGGCGGCGGCTTCCACGAGCCTGTTCGTTTTGCTGTGGAGCAGCGGGGCGATCTTTTCCAAGCTGGGCCTGGCCCACGCTTCACCCTTCGCTTTTCTGTTGATCCGATTTGCCATCGCGCTGTTCGCGCTGGTGCTGTTGATTCCGTTGCTCAAGTTCAAGTTGCCCAAGACCGGCAAGCCGATGCTGTACGCGGTGACCACCGGACTGGTGCTGCTGGGCGCCTATCAGATTTTTTATCTGCTGGCGCTGCAAATGAATGTCACGCCCGGCGTCATGGCGACCCTGATGGGTGTGCAACCGATCCTGACTGTAGTGCTTATGGAGCGCCGGCGTTCCGGGGCGCGGATGTTCGGCCTGGTGTTGGGTTTGGTCGGGTTGGTCATGGTGGTGTACCAGGGCATCGGCCTGGCCGGCATGTCCCTGGCGGGGATGCTGTGCGGGTTGCTGGCACTGGTCAGCATGACGGCCGGCTCCATCATGCAGAAGCGCATCACCGACAACCCACTGGGCACGCTACCGGTGCAGTACCTGGCCGGGCTGGTGCTATGCGCGGTGTTCGTGCCGTTCCAGCCGTTTCACTTCGAATACAGCACGGGGTTCTTCGTGCCGGTGCTGTGGATGGGGCTGGTGGTGTCGGTGCTGGCGACGCTGCTGCTGTACCGTTTGATTGCACGGGGCAATCTGGTGAACGTCACCAGCCTGTTCTACCTGGTGCCGGCGGTGACGGCGATCATGGACTACCTGGTGTTCGGCAACCGGTTGGCGTTGTTGAGCTTGCTGGGGATGGTGCTGATCATCGTGGGGTTGGTGTTTGTGTTTCGTAAAAGCCGCTGAGCTTTGGCTACTCGCTGACTGAACTACCGCTATCGCGAGCAGGCTCGCTCCCACAGGGTTAGCGCAATTCCCTGTGGAAGCGAGCCTGCTCGCGATAGCATTTTCAGCGACACCGATGGGTTATCGGGCAGACACCTCAGCCGGTTTCGCGACGGAAGGCTTGAGCACCAACCACAACGCCGCCGCAATCAACACCCCGCCATACAAATGCGCCATCCCCAACGGCTCATCCAGCAACAACGCCCCCCACAACACACCGAACGGCGGGATCAGGAATGTCACGGTCATGGACTTGACCGGGCCGATGGAACTGAGCAGACGGAAATAAAGGATGTACGCCAGCGCGGTGCACACCAGGCCCAGGCCCAGCAGTGACAACCAGACACTCCAGCCACCCCAACTGGCCGGCGGCTGGCTGATGACGCTGTAGCCGAACAGCGGCAGCAAGAACACCGTGGCGCCGAACATGCTGCCCAGGGCCGAAAGACGGCTGTCCAGGCCGCCTTGGTGATCGAGCCAGCGCCGGGTGAGGAAACCGGCGAAGCCGTAGCAGGTCGTGGCCAGCAGGCAGGCGAGGGCGCCCATCAACAGTTGCAGGTCGAACGCCACCGGGCCGGCGCGGGTCAGGATGCCCACGCCGAGCAGCCCGAGGAAGACCCCGCCGACCTTGGCCAAAGTGAGTTTTTCGCTGAAGAACAAACCGCCGATCAACACCCCCATCAGCGGCGTGGTGGCATTGAAGATTGCCGAATAACCGGCCGGCAGCACCTGGGCCGCCACCGAATAGAACGTGGCCGGAATGCCCGAGTTGATCAGGCCCAGCACCATCACGACTTTGAGCTTGCCACGAAAATTCCAGTCGACGCGCATCAGGGCCAGGATCACCAGCAGCCCGACGAAGGCAATGGACACACGAAAGAAGGCCGTGGGAATCGTGCCGATAACGGGGGCGATAATGCGCATGAACAGGAAACTGGCGCCCCAGATGGCGGCCAATGACAGTAAACGCAAGATGTCGACGAGGTTCACGAGCCACTCCTTCCTTGATGGGGGGGCAAGTGTCGCCGCCTTGCATACCGATGGCAATGGTTGCGTTGCCGCGTGATTGGCCTCTAAGCTCAGTCGCCAATAACAAGCATGACCCGCCGAGGTTTACCCTATGCCGCAGCCATGGCCCGCCATCGAAATCGCCCGTTCGATCCTCGACGGCTTCGACGATTATCGTGAGCATTTCCGGCAGATCACCGACGGCGCTCGCGCCCGGTTCGAGCAGGCGCTGTGGCTGGAGGCGCAAACGGCTTCGGCGGCGCGCATCAACTTGTATGAAGAAAAAGTCTTCGAAACCGTCGCCAAGCTGCACAAGGCCTTCGATGACGAAACCCTGATGGACGTGAGCTGCTGGCCGCTGGTCAAGAGCGCCTACATCAGCCTGATCGACCTGCGCTTCGACGATGAGCTGTCGGAAACCTGGTACAACTCGATCTTCTGCGGGCTGTTCAGCCACGACCTGATCAGCGACGGCACCATGTTCATCCACACCACCCGGCCCAGCCTGCGCCGGGCCCGCGCCGCCCAGACGCGCACCTACAAGCCCCAGGGACAGTTGGACCGGATGCTGGAGAGCGTCTTCGCCGATTACCGTTTCAGCGAGGACTACGCCGATTTGCCGGGGGACCTGCAGCGCCTCGAAGCGCAGTTGCGCGAGAACCTGCCGGACTGGGTCTGCAAGGACCCGGAACTGACGGTGGAGTTGTTTTCCTCGGTGCTCTATCGCAACAAGGGCGCCTACCTGGTGGGCCGGATCTACACCCGCGACGACCAATGGCCGCTGGTGATTCCGCTGTTGCACCGCGAGGGCCGGGGTATCCAGATCGATGCGCTGATCACCGACGAGGCGCAGGTGTCGATCATCTTCTCGTTCACCCGTTCGTACTTCATGGTGGACGTGCCGGTGCCGGCGGAATTCATCGGCTTCCTCAAGCGCATCCTGCCGGGCAAGCACATCGCCGAGTTGTACACCTCCATTGGTTTCTACAAGCACGGCAAGTCCGAGTTCTACCGGGCACTGATCAACCACCTGGCGAACACCGACGACCAGTTCATCATGGCCCCGGGTGTGCGTGGCATGGTCATGAGCGTGTTCACCCTGCCGGGCTTCAACACCGTGTTCAAGATCATCAAGGACCGCTTCTCGCCGTCGAAAAACGTCGACCGGGCCACGGTGATCGAGAAATACCGACTGGTGAAAAGCGTCGACCGCGTCGGGCGCATGGCCGATACCCAGGAGTTCGCCGATTTCCGCTTTCCCCTGAGCAAATTCGAGCCGGCCTGCCTGGAGGAACTGTTGGAAGTGGCGCCGTCCACGGTGTCGGTGGAAGGCGAAACGGTACTGATTCGCCATTGCTGGACCGAACGCCGGATGACGCCGCTGAACCTCTATCTGGAAAACGCCAACCCGGACCAGGTGCGCGAGGCGCTGGAAGACTATGGCCTGGCGATCAAGCAACTGGCGGCGGCCAATATCTTCCCCGGCGACATGCTGCTCAAGAACTTCGGCGTGACCCGCCACGGCCGCGTGGTGTTCTACGACTACGATGAAATCTGCTTCCTCACCGAAGCCAACTTTCGCCACATCCCGGAGCCCCGTACACCGGAAGACGAAATGGCTTCCGAGCCTTGGTATTCCATCGGACCGCTGGACGTCTTCCCCGAAGAGTTCCCGCCGTTCCTGTTCGCCGACGCCGGGCAACGCAAGCTGTTCGACCAGTTGCACGGCGAGCTGTACAACGCTGACTACTGGAAAAGCCTGCAGGACGCGATCCGGGCAGGGAAGGTGATCGATGTGTTCCCGTATCGGCGCAAGGACCTGGACAGCGAATAACGCCAGGCGAGCAAACGAAGCCCCTGTGGCTTGTAGCTTGTGGCTTGTGGCTTGTAGTTTGTGTTCTGTGTTCTGTGTTCTGTGTTCTGTGTTCTGTGTTCTGTGGTTTGTGGTTTGTGTGGCTTTTGTGGCTTTTGTGGCGAGGGAGCTTGCTCCCGCTGGACTGCGCAGCAGGCCCCTGCGTTCTGTCCGTCACATCGCGGTGCCGAATACTGCTGGGGGCTGCTTCGCACCCCAGCGGGAGCAAGCTCCCTCGCCACAAAAGCCCAGCCTTGGCACAAACCCTCCTGTGGGAGGGTGGTGGGGCCGCTTCTGGTGCTCGGCGCAATAGCCGCAAATCTGCGACAATCGCCCCCTTGCTCAAACCGACGACCCTTGCGTACCTGATGACTGACCAAGCCCCCGCTATCGACAAACTGCTGAAAAACCTCGACCACGCCATGCTTGCCGACCGTCACCGGTTGCGGCGGCAGTTGCTCGAGCTGCGCAAGAAGCCCGACGAGGCCAAGCTGGCCCAGTGGGTGGCGCGGATGCAGGCGTCGTGCGATCAGGTGCTGGCGCGCAAGGCGAGCCTGCCGGTGATCCGCTATGACGACAATTTGCCGATCGCCGCCAAGCGCGACGAAATCAAGCAAGCGCTGCTCAAGCACCAGGTGCTGATCATCGCGGGCGAGACCGGCTCGGGCAAAACCACGCAATTGCCGAAGATCTGCCTGGAAATCGGTCGTGGCCAGCATGGCTTGATCGGCCACACCCAGCCGCGCCGCATCGCCGCCCGCAGTGTCGCAAGCCGCGTGGCCGAGGAACTGGCCACGCCGTTGGGGGCGCTGGTGGGTTATCAGGTCCGCTTCGAAGACCAGAGCGACGCCAACACCCTGATCAAGCTGATGACCGACGGCATCCTGCTGGCCGAAACCCAGAATGATCGCTACCTCGAACGCTACGACACAATCATCGTCGACGAAGCCCACGAACGCAGCCTGAACATCGACTTCCTGCTCGGCTACCTCAAGACCTTGCTGCCGCGCCGTCCGGACCTGAAAGTCATCATCACGTCGGCGACCATCGACCTGGAACGCTTTTCCAAGCACTTCGATGACGCGCCGATCGTCGAAGTCTCGGGCCGTACCTTCCCGGTGGAAACCTGGTATCGCCCGCTGACCCTGGAGCAGGACGAAGAGGGCAACCGGGTCGAGGACGACTTGACCGTCGACCAGGCGATCCTCGCCACCCTCGACGAAGTCGCCGCCTACGAGCGCAGCGAGCGCCGCAGCCCTGGGGATGTGTTGGTGTTCCTGCCGGGCGAGCGGGAGATTCGCGACGCGGCCGAAATGCTGCGCAAGGCCCAGCTCAAGCACACCGAGATTCTGCCGTTGTATGCGCGATTGTCACCGGCCGAACAGCAGCGGATTTTCCAGTCCCACCCGGGCCGTCGAGTGGTGTTGGCGACCAACGTCGCCGAAACCTCGCTCACTGTGCCGGGCATCCGCTACGTGATCGACAGCGGTACCGCACGCATCAGTCGCTACAGCTATCGGGCCAAGGTCCAGCGCCTGCCCATCGAGGCCATTTCCCAGGCCAGCGCCAACCAGCGCAAGGGCCGCTGCGGGCGGGTCGAGCCAGGGATTTGCGTGCGCCTGTACAGCGAAGAAGATTTTCTTGGACGGCCGGAATTCACCGATCCCGAAATCCTGCGCACCAACCTGGCGGCGGTGATCCTGCAGATGCTGCACCTGCGCCTCGGTGAGATCACCGATTTCCCGTTCATCGAGCCGCCGGATGGCAAGGCCATCAGCGACGGTTTCAACCTGCTCCAAGAACTCTCGGCGGTGGACCGCAACAGTCAGCTGACCCCACTGGGTCGGCAGTTGGCGCGCCTGCCGGTGGACCCGCGCATGGGCCGCATGCTGCTGGAAGCGGCGAAGCTGGGCAGCCTCCAGGAAGTGCTGATCGTCGCCAGCGCCATGTCGATCCAGGACCCGCGCGAGCGTCCGCCGGAACGGCAGCAAGCGGCCGACCAGGCCCATGCCCAATGGAAGGATGCCGACTCGGACTTCGCCGGGCTGGTCAACCTGTGGCGCGGTTTCGAAGAGCAGCGCCAGGCCCTGACCGCCAGCCCGCTGCGCAACTGGTGCCGCAAGAACTTCCTCAACTACCTGCGCCTGCGCGAGTGGCGCGATTCCCATCGCCAGTTGAGCCTGATCTGCCGCGACATGCAGTTGAGCCTCAACAAAGACCCGGCCGACTACCCGAAACTGCACAAGGCGGTGCTGTCGGGGCTGTTGAGTCAGATCGGCCAGAAAACCGAGGACGGTGATTACCTCGGCGCTCGCCAACGGCGGTTCTGGGTCCACCCCTCGTCGGGCCTGGGCAAGAAGCGTCCGCAGTGGCTGATGACCGCCGAGCTGGTGGAAACCACCAAGTTGTACGCGCGCATGGTGGCCAAGATCGAACCGGACTGGATCGAGCCGCTGGCCGGGCACCTGATCAAGAAAAACCACTTCGAACCCCATTGGGAGAAGAAGCGCGGGCAAGTGGTGGCTTATGAGCAGATCACCCTGTTCGGGCTCATCGTCGTCGGCCGCCGGCCGGTGCACTACGGACCGGTGGACCCGGTGGTGTCCCGTGAGCTGTTCATCCGCGAAGCGCTGGTGCGCGGGGAAATCCAGTCCAAGGCCAAGTGCCTGGGGGCCAATACGCGCTTGCTGGAGCAGCTCGACGAGCTGGAAGCCAAGGCCCGTCGCCGCGACATCCTGGCCGACGAAGAAACCCTGTTTGCGTTCTACGACGCCCGTTTGCCGGCCGAGATTCACCAGACCGCAACGTTCGACAGTTGGTACCGGATCAACAGCCAGAAAGACCCGCAATTGCTGATCATGCGCGAGGAAGACGTGCTGGCCCGCGAGGCCAGCGAAGTCACCGCCACGCAGTACCCCGACACCTTGCGCGTCGGTGACCTGACCTTGCCGCTGAGCTATCACTTCGAACCCAACCATCCCCGTGACGGCGTGACGCTGCGGGTTCCGGCGCCATTGCTGCCGATGCTGCCGCCGGAGCGCTTGGAATGGCTGGTTCCGGGGATGATCGAGGCCAAGTGCATCGCCCTGGTGCGCAACCTGCCCAAGGCCTTGCGCAAGAACTTCGTGCCGGTGCCGGATTTCGTCAAGGCGGCGTTGCAGCGCATCACCTTCGCCGAGGGTTCGTTGCCGCAGGCCTTGGGCCGTGAGCTGCTGCGCATGACCGGGGCGCGGGTCAGCGACGAAGCCTGGGCCGAAGCGGCCCAGCAGGTCGAAAGCCACCTGCGCATGAACCTGGAAATCGTCGACGGCCAGGGCAAGTTCCTCGGCGAGGGCCGCGACCTGGCCGAGCTGACGGCACGCTTTGCCGAAGCCAGCCAGGCGGCCTTGGCCGTGCCGCAAACGGCGAAAAGCCAGGCGCCGGTGGAGGCGAAGGTCTTCGCGCCAGTGGCGGAGAAAACCCAACAGAAGATCGCCGGGCTGTCGATGACGGTGTACCCGGCGTTGGTGGAAGAGGGCGGCGTGGTCAAGGAAGGGCGTTTCCCGACGCCGGCCGAAGCCGAATTCCAGCATCGCCGCGCCTTGCAGCGCTTGCTCATGCAGCAACTGGCCGAATCGGCCAAGTTCCTGCGTGGCAAGTTGCCGGGCCTGACGGAGCTGGGTTTGCTGTACCGCGACTTGGGCCGCATCGATGGCTTGGTGGAAGACATCCTGCTCGCCAGCCTCGATAGCTGCGTGCTCGAAGGTGAAGCGAGCCTACCCCGTGACGGCGCCGCCCTGGCCGGCCTGGCCGAGCGCAAGCGCGGCGGCTGGACCGAGCACGCCGAACGCCTGGCGAAGCTGACCCTGGACATCCTCAAGCTCTGGCACGGCCTGCAAAAGCGCTTCAAGGGCAAGATCGACCTGGCCCAGGCCGTGGCGCTGAACGACATCAAGCAGCAACTCAGTCACCTGGTGTACCCGGGCTTCGTGCGGGAAACCCCGCATCAGTGGTTCAAGGAACTGCCGCGCTACCTCAAGGCCATCGAACAACGCTTCGAGAAACTCGGCAGCCAAGTGCAGAAGGACCGGGTCTGGAGCGGCGAACTGTCGAACCTCTGGGCGCAATACCAGGCCCGCGCCAGCAAACACGCCCAGGAAGGCAAGCGCGACCCGCAACTGGAACTGTACCGCTGGTGGCTGGAGGAATACCGGGTGTCGTTGTTCGCGCAGCAGTTGGGCACCAAGGTGCCGATTTCCGATAAGCGCCTGGGCAAGCAATGGGGGCAGGTGGAGGGTTGATCAGATAAGTTGGACACCACACATACCCCCTGTGGGAGCGGGCTTGCTCGCGAAGGCGGTGGATCAGCTTGCATTTATAGTGAATGTACAACCGCTTTCGCGAGCAAGCCCGCTCCCACAGGTTTTTTGTCGTAAGTAAGGGAGAATGGGCCAAACCCCAGCGTTTATGGCAAACTTGGCGCCTATAAATGCCGGTTCCGTGGTTTTGAGCTTCAATGCCACGGGCGGATCGGAATAAAGCGATGCCAGGGCTGCTTCCCCGGATGGGAAAAGTCCCTTTGCGTGTTGGTACGTCGGTGCCAATACTTTCTGCCTGAACAGATCAGAGACACGACCCATGCATAACGTCGTCATCAGCGGCACCGGCCTGTACACCCCGGCCAACAGCATCTCCAACGAAGAGCTGGTGCAATCTTTCAATACCTATGTCGCCCAATTCAACGCTGATAACGCCGCTGCCATCGAGCGTGGTGAAGTCGAGGCCTTGACCGAATCCAACGCCGCGTTCATCGAAAAGGCTTCCGGCATCAAGAGCCGCTTTGTCATGGACAAGGACGGTATTCTCGATCCGCAACGCATGACCCCACGCCTGCCCGAGCGCTCCAACGATGAGTGGTCGGTGCTCTGCGAAATGGCCGTCGGCGCCGCCAAACAGGCCCTGGAGCGCGCCGGCCGTACGGCCGCCGACATCGACGGGGTGATCGTCGCTTGCTCCAACCTGCAGCGTGCGTACCCGGCCATCGCCATCGAAGTCCAGGAAGCCCTGGGCATCGAAGGGTTCGGTTTCGACATGAACGTGGCCTGTTCCTCGGCAACCTTCGGCATCCAGGCCGCGGCCAACAGCGTGCAACTGGGCCAGGCCCGGGCGATCTTGATGGTCAACCCGGAAGTGTGCACCGGCCACCTGAACTTCCGTGACCGCGACAGCCACTTCATCTTCGGCGACGCGGCCACTGCCGTGATCATCGAACGCGCCGACCTGGCGACCTCGCCGTACCAGTTCGACGTGGTCAGTACCAAGCTGCTGACCAAGTTCTCCAACAACATTCGCAACAACTTCGGCTTCCTCAACCGCACCGCGGAAGAGGGCATGGGCAGTCGCGACAAACTGTTCGTCCAGGAAGGCCGCAAGGTGTTCCGCGATGTCTGTCCGATGGTGGCCGAACTGATCGGTGCCCACCTGGACGAGAACCAGTTGAGCGTTGGCGACGTGAAACGTTTCTGGCTGCACCAGGCCAACCTGAGCATGAACCATCTGATCGTGCGCAAACTGCTGGGGCGCGAAGCCACCGAAGCGGAAGCTCCTGTGATCCTGGACCGCTATGCGAACACTAGTTCGGCCGGTTCGGTGATTGCATTCCACACCTACCAGGACGACCTGCCCAGCGGTTCGGTCGCTGTCCTCAGTTCGTTTGGCGCCGGTTATTCGATTGGTAGCGTGATTTTGCGTAAGCATTGATCTGGTCTGGTCCAGATTTTTGGGCAAGGGCGCTTGCTCTGGGGGAAGCTTTTGTGGCGAGGGAGCTTGCTCCCGCTGGGCCGGTCCGACGCTTCGGGCGAAGCGGCCCCAAGATTTTGCGGTTGCTGCGCAACCGAGCGGGAGCAAGCTCCCTCGCCACAAAAGCATCGCAGTCTTGCAGATATTGGGATGTTGAATGACGATCACCGATGACACCCCCCTGCTCCAACGCCTCCTGGCCGGTGAGCAGCAGGCCTTCAAGGAACTGGTCAGCACCTACCAGAGCCCGATGCGCGCCGTGGCCTATGCCATCGTCGGCAGCCGCCATGCCGACGAAGTGGTGCAGGACGCGTGGCTGTCGGTGGTGCGCAATCTCAATGGTTTCCAGGGACGTTCCAGCCTCAAGACCTGGCTGCTGACCATCACGGCCAACGCCGCCAAGGGACGTTACAAACAGAACCGGCGGGAAGTGTTGCTCGACGACCTTCCGGCGCCCCACGGCACCCTTGGCGATGAGCGTTTCGCCGCTGACGGGCACTGGCTGCTGGCGCCGTTCGCCTGGCACCAGGACACGCCCGAAGCGCTGCTCACCGAGGGTGAATTACGTGATTGCCTGGAACACACCTTGTCCAGCCTGTCGGAACTGCAAGGCAGCGTACTGACCCTGCGGGAACAACAGGGCCTGGAGTTGGACGAAATCTGTAATCTTTTGGACATTTCGCTCTCCAATGTACGCGTGCTGTTGCATCGCGCCCGATTGAAGGTCTTCGCGACTGTTGAACATTTCGAGGAAACCGGCGAATGCTGACCTGCAAGGAACAAGTGGCCCGCTCCAGCGACTACCTCGACGGACAACTGAGCTTTCGTGAACGCCTGCTGGTGCGTCATCACCTGATGTTCTGCCCCAATTGCCGACGGTTCATCCGCCAGATGCGCCTGATGCAGGCGACCCTCAAAAAACTGCCGCAGCCACCGATTCCCGACCTGGATCACCTCGCCGAGAAACTCGCCGCCGAACGCCGTAAAAACAGCCGCTGAACCCCTCGATACACCCACCGACCCTTTGTGGGAGCGAGCCTGCTCGCGATAGCGGCGGATCAGCCAGCATTGATGTTAATTGACCCACCGCTATCGCGAGCAGGCTCGCTCCCACAGGGTCTCCATAGCGGTACTGGTTATTCCCATTCGAAGTAAAAAGTTCCGCTGTCATAAAATCTTTATGTGATAGCAACTCGCCTGACACAACCGGCCGCCAAGATCCCCTCCCAACACCAGCGGGCCCAGTTCCGCGTGTTTTCTAACGCATAGACTACCAACAGGGGAATTCTTCGATGATCCGTAAGCACTTCGCAGGTGTTGCCGCCAGCGCACTGGCAATGGCAGTAACCGCCCAGGCTTTCGCCGGCACCGTCACCACCGACGGCGCCGATATCGTGGTCAAAACCAAGGGCGGCCTTGAGGTCGCTACCACTGACAAAGAGTTCAGCTTCAAGCTCGGCGGTCGTTTGCAGGCTGACTACAGCCAGTTCGACGGTATCTACACCGACAATGGCGACAAGGCCGATGCGGCTTACATCCGTCGTGGCTTCCTGGAGCTGTCGGGTGTGCTGTACACGGATTGGGCCTACACCATCAACTACGATTTCGCCCACAACAGCGGCGACTCCGACAACGGCTACTTTGACGAAGCGTCCCTGGCCTATAACGGTTTCAAGCCCGTTTCGATCAAAGTCGGTCGCTTCGACCCCGACTTCGGCCTGGAAAAAGCCACCAGCTCCAAGTGGGTAACCGCGCCTGAGCGTAACGCCGCCTACGACCTGATCGACTGGGCCAACGGCCATCAGAACGGCCTGGGCATCCAGGCTTCCAGCACCTTCGCCGATTCGTTCTACGCCTCGGCCGGTGTATTCAGCAAAGACACCGACGACACCGACGGCAACAGCATCAAGCAAGCCAACGGTCGCTTCGTGTTCGCCCCGATGCACGAAGCCGGCAACGTGCTGCACTTCGGTTTGAACGTGGCCTCCCGCGACGTTTCGGACACCGCATTCGACGCGCGTTACCGCTCCCGCTTGGGCATGCGTGGCGTTGAAACCCTGGGCGGCAACGATGCCGGTCCTAACGGTAACCGTCCGGTCCTGGGCGGCGCCAACAACTCGCCGGCCGGTTCCTACGACACCGACACCGCCTTCGGCCTGGAAGCCGCTTTCGCCATGGGCCCAGCGTCGATCCAAGGTGAATACATCTCCCGCAAGACCAAGGCTGACAGCGACGCCTTCGAAGACCTCAAAGGCCACGGCTTCTACGTCCAGGGTGCCTACACCATCACCGGTGAATCCCGTGGCTATAAAGTCGGCAAGTTCGACGCCATCAAGCCTCAGAACAAATCCATCGGCGCCTGGGAAGTGTTCTACCGCTTCGACAGCATGACCGTCGAAGACGACAACATCACCACTGCCTCGGCAACCCGTGAAGTCGGCGATGCCGAAGCCAAGGTGCACAACCTGGGCGTGAACTGGTACGCCAACGAAGCGGTGAAAATCACCGGCGCCTACGTCAAGGCCAAGACCGACAAAGTCACCAACGCCAATGGCGATGACGATGGCGACGGTTTTGTTGTCCGTGCCCAGTACGTGTTCTAAAACGTTTTGATTTGATACACCGCTGCACTTTCATCCGTTAATGCTCCTTTCGACCCCGCCCCTGGCGGGGTTTTTTTATGTGCGCCCGGTCAGGATCGGCGATACTCGTTCCATCCATCGTTTGGCTCTCGAGGAACCGCATGCCGCTTCACGTCTTGGACAGCCTGTCCGCCATCGCGCCTCTGGAGTGGGACGCGTTGGTGCCCGTCAACCAGCCTTTCCTGAGTCATGCCTTCCTGAGCGCGCTGGAAGACAGCGCCAGCCTGGGCCCGCAATCCGGTTGGCAAGCCGAACATTTGCTGCACATTGAAGACGGTCATCTGCTGGCGGCCTTGCCCAGTTACCGCAAGTGGCATTCCTACGGTGAATACGTGTTCGACCACGGCTGGGCCGACGCTTGCGCCCGCGCCGGCATCGACTATTACCCCAAGCTGCTGACAGCGGTGCCGTTCAGCCCGGTCAGTGGGCCGCGATTATTGGCGGCGCGGGTGGAGGACGGCCTGGAGCTGCTGGGCAGCCTGCCGGGTTATCTGGAAATCGAAGGGCTTTCCAGCGCCCACATCAACTTCACCGATGCCTTCACCGACGCGGCGCTCGCCGGGCAAGAAGGCTGGCTGCAGCGGATTGGCTGCCAATATCACTGGCAAAACCGCGGTTATCGGGACTTCCAGGACTTTCTCGATGCCCTCAGTTCCCGCAAGCGCAAGCAGATGCGCAAGGAGCGCGAGCAGGTGGCGGGGCAGGGGATCGAGTTCGAGTGGCTGGAAGGCGGTCAACTGGACGAGGCGCAGTGGGATTTTGTCTACGCCTGTTATGCCAATACCTACGCGATACGACGGCAGGCGCCTTACTTGACCCGGACATTCTTCAGCTTGCTGGCCGAGCGCATGCCCGAGGCCATTCGCGTGGTATTGGCCAAGCAAGGTTCACGGCCGGTGGCGATGGCGTTCAGCCTGGTGGGCGGTGACAGTTTCTACGGGCGGTACTGGGGCTGCCTGGCGGAGTTCGATCGCCTGCATTTCGAGACCTGTTTCTATCAGGGTATGGACTACGCGATTGCCCACGGTTTGCAGCGCTTTGACGCCGGTGCCCAGGGTGAGCACAAATTGATTCGCGGGTTCGAGCCGGTGATTACTCGCTCGTGGCATTACCTGCGCCACCCGGGCTTGAAGGCGGCAGTGGCGGACTTCCTCATGAGGGAGCAGGAGGGCGTGCTGGCGTATGCCGAAGAAGCGAAAACAGCACTGCCTTATCGGCAGTGCTGATTTTTGCGGGAATGACTCAGCGGCTTTCCTGACCCAGCCAGCGGTACGAGACACCACCGATGATGGCGCCCAGCAGCGGTGCCACCCAGAACAGCCACAATTGCTCGATGGCCCAGCCGCCGACAAGCAGCGCCGGACCCGTGCTGCGGGCCGGGTTGACGGATGTGTTGGTGACCGGGATCGAGATCAGGTGAATGAGCGTCAGGGCCAGGCCGATGGCAATCGGTGCCAGTCCGGACGGCGCGCGTTTATCGGTGGCGCCGAGGATGATCAGGATGAACATCGCCGTCATTGCCAGTTCGGTGACGAAACCGGCCGCCATCGAATACCCACCGGGCGAATGCTCGCCGTAACCGTTCGAGGCCAGGCCGGACGCCGCCAGGTCAAAACCTTCCTTGCCGCTGGCGATGAAGTAGATCAACGCGGCGGCCAGCACCCCGCCGATAACTTGGGCGATGATGTAGGCAGGCAGTTCCTTGGCTGGAAAACGACCCCCCACGTACAAGCCCAACGAAACGGCCGGGTTCAAATGGCAACCCGAGATATGACCGATGGCGAACGCCATGGTCAATACCGTCAAGCCGAAGGCCAGGGCCACCCCCAGCACGCCAATCCCGGAGGCGGCCAATACCGCGCTGCCGCAGCCGCCCAGCACCAGCCAGAACGTACCCAACAACTCAGTCGTTGAACGTTTGAGTAAAGACATAAGTTTCCTTGATAAAACAGTCGTGATAATCGGTTATGCATCCAGCAGCATTACGACAGGTTCATCTCCAGAACCTGGGCTGAGTACAGCAGGGTTTATCGACAAATCCAGCGGCATGAAAAAACCGCCAGAGTCAGGGACTGTGGCGGTTTTGGCCGTGGTCGGCGGGGAGTATGGGGTGGCTGCGTGGGCTAAATGGATCCTGGACAGAATTTTTCAGTATTGCGGACTCAAACCAGACCCTGTGGCGAGGGAGCTTGCTCCCGCTGGGCTGCGCAGCAGCCCCAATAAGGCTGGGTGTCCAACGTATTTATTGTGTTGGAACTCAGATTTTGGGGGCGCTTCGCGCCCCAGCGGGAGCAAGCTCCCTCGCCACGGGTAAGTGGTGTCTGGTAGAGATCAGTCGATCCCCACGAATCCACCCGTCTGATGCTGCCACAGTCGCGCATACAACCCGCCATGGGCCAGCAACTCGGCATGGCTGCCGGTCTCGGCGATGCGGCCATTTTCCAGCACCACCAAGCGGTCCATCCGGGCGATGGTGGAGAGGCGGTGGGCGATGGCGATCACAGTCTTGCCTTGCATCAGGGTTTCAAGGCTTTCCTGGATCGCGGCCTCGACTTCCGAGTCCAGCGCTGACGTCGCTTCGTCCATGATCAGGATCGGCGCGTCCTTGAGCAGCACCCGTGCGATAGCGATGCGCTGGCGCTGGCCACCGGACAGTTTCACACCGCGCTCACCCACATGGGCATCGAAGCCGGTGCGGCCTTCGGCGTCCGACAGCAACGGGATGAACTCATCGGCCCGGGCCTTGTGCACGGCTTCCCAGAGTTGCGCATCGGTGGCGTCGGGCTTGCCGTAGAGCAGGTTGTCGCGAATCGAACGATGCAGCAGCGACGTGTCCTGGGTGATCATGCCGATGCGCTCGCGCAGGCTTTCCTGGCCGACTTCGGCGATATTCTGGCCATCGATGAGGATGCGCCCGCCCTGTACGTCGTAGAGGCGCAGCAGCAGGTTGACCAAGGTGGATTTACCCGCGCCGGACGGGCCGATCAGGCCGATTTTCTCGCCGGGCTTGATCACCAGGTTCAGGTCGCCGATGACCCCGCTTTTCTTGCCATAGTGGAAATCCACATGCTCGAAACGCACCTCGCCCTGGGCCACCGCCAGCGGCTTGGCCTCGTCGCGGTCGGTGACGCTGACGGGCTGGGAGATGGTCTGCAAACCGTCCTGGACCATGCCGATATTTTCGAAGATGCCGGTGACCACCCACATGATCCAGCCGGACATGTTAACGATGCGAATCACCAGGCCCGTGGCCAGGGCAATGGCGCCTACGCTGATCAGCGACTGGGTCCACAGCCACAGGGCCAGGGCCGTGGTACCCACGATCAGCAGCCCGTTCATGGTGGTGATGACCACGTCCATGCTGGTCACCACGCGGCCGGCCAGTTGGGCTTTTTCAGTCTGCTCCTCAATGGCTTCGCGGGCGTATTGCTGTTCGAAATTGGTGTGGGCGAACAGCTTCAGGGTGGTGATGTTGGTGTAGCCATCGACGATCCGTCCCATGAGCTTGGAGCGGGCATCGGAGGACACCACGGAGCGTTCCTTGACCCGTGGCACGAAGTAATAAAGTGCACCGATGTACGAGGCGATCCACATCAGCAGCGGAATCATCAGGCGCCAGTCGGCTTCGGCGAACAGAACCAGTGAGCTGATGGCGTAGATCAGCACGTGCCACAGCGCGTCCACGGCCTGCACCGCCGAGTCGCGCAGGGAGTTGCCGGTCTGCATGATGCGCTGGGCGATGCGTCCGGCGAAATCGTTCTGGAAGAAGTTCAGGCTCTGCTTGAGCACGTAGCTGTGGTTCTGCCAGCGGATCAGGCTGGTCATGCTGGGACTCAAGGTCTGGTGCACCAGCAAATCATGCAGGGCCACGAAGATAGGCCGAAAAACCAGGGCCACAACAGCCATCCACGCCAGTTCCAGGCCGTGGAGCTTGAAGAAATCCGCGCTGGGCGTTGCCTGGGTCAGGTCGATGATGCGGCTCAGGTAGCTGAACAGCGCCACCTCGATCAGCGCACCGATCAGGCCCACCACCAGCAACGCGGCGAAGCTTGGCCAGACCTGTTTCAGGTAATAAGTATAGAAGGGCAGGACGCGGTCCGGCGGGGCCGAGGTAGGGGCGTCGCGAAAGATGTCGATCAGTTTCTCAAAACGGCGGTAAACCATGGGTACATAGCCCGGGCAGGGCTCTCCTTATATTGCTGTGAGCGGCGCGGGGTCGCCGGCACCGCTCAGGCTTGCCCTGTGTGTTCAGTCGATGCGCTTGGCTGACTTGATGATCACAGGGTCGATCGGCACGTTTTGCATGCCTTGCTTGGTGGTGGTCTGGGAGTTGACGATGATGTCCACCACGTCCATGCCCTTGACCACCTTGGCGAACACCGCGTAGCCAGCGTCACGGCCCGGGTCGAGGAAGGCGTTGTCGGCCACGTTGATGAAGAACTGGCTGGTGGCTGAGTCCGGGTTGGAGGTGCGGGCCATCGACAAGGTGCCGCGAACGTTGTGCAGGCCGTTGCTGGCTTCGTTCTTGATCGGCGCCTTGGTTTCTTTCTGCTGCATCTGCTGGGTGAAGCCGCCGCCCTGGGCCATGAAGCCCGGGATCACACGGTGGAAAATCGTGTTGGTGTAGAAGCCGCTGTCCACGTACTCAAGGAAATTCTTGGTACTGATGGGGGCCTTGACCGGGTCCAGTTCGATTTCGATCTGGCCGTTGGTGGTGTCCAGCAATACATGCGGCGCCTTGGCAGGTGTCGCGGCCATCAGGTTGGCGGCGAACAGTACGGTGCCGGCGGCGAGGACGATTTTTTTCAGCATGGGGTCAGTGATCCTGAGTGGTGGAATCGGTTGCGGTCAAAAAGTCGAGCAGGGTTTGGTTGAAGCGTTCGGGTTGATCCAGCGGGGTAGCGTGCCGTGAATCGGCGATGACCACCAGCCGTGCGTTGGGCAGATGCTTTACATAGGCTTCTTTCAGCGCCACCGGGGTGTAGTCATGGTCGGCGCAGATGACGAGGGTTGGACAGGTAACCTGTGAAAGTCGTTCCTGAACGCCCCAGCCTACGATCGCATCGAAGCTGGCGAGATAAGCACGTTTGTCGTTCTTTGCCCAGCGCCGGGCCATTTCCAGGCGTAACTCGGTTTGTTCAGGTTTGGGGAACAGCTTCGCACCCAGGGCCTTGCCGATGGTCTCCAGGCTGAGCAGGCGCATCAGGCTCCAGCGCTTGAACCATTGCCAGCAATCGTCCGGCGTGCGGACTTTGACTTCCGGCGCGCTGTTGACGATGCACAGGCTCTTGACCCGTTCGGGTTCATCCACCGCCAGTTGGAAACAGATCATGCCGCCCATGGACCAGCCCACCAGATGCACCGGCCCAACGGCGAGGTGTTCGATCAGCGCGCTCAGGTCGGCGCTGAAACCGGCGATGCTGAAGCGCTCGCGGGGTTTGTCGGAACGGCCGTGGCCGCGCACATCCATCACGATCAGGCGGTAGTGGGCGGACAGAACCGGGATTTGCTTTTCCCAGTCCTGGGTGCTGGAGCCCAGCCCGTGGACCAGCACCACGGGCGCGCCGTGGCCGTATTCCTCGTAGTGCAGGTTGCAACCTTCGTGCTCGAAATAGGCCATCGGCGAAGTCCTTGTCAGGCTTGTTCAGGGGCGGCGAATGGGGCATCCAGCGGCGCGGTGTCGAAGGTGCGCAGCAGTTCGATCAGGATTTGCGTGGCCGGCCCCAGGGGTTTTTCCTTGTTTGAAAAAAGATAGAAGGTCGAGTTGCGGCTGCCTCCCTGTTCCAAGGGTAGACGCTTGAGCACGCCTTCCTTGAGTTCCCGCTCGATCATATGCCGGGGCAGCCAGGCGAAACCCAGGCCGCTGCCGACAAAACTCGCGGCGGTGGCCAGGCTGCCCACGGTCCAGCGTTGTTCGGCGCCGAGCCAGCCAACGTCCCGGGGTTGCTGGCGGCCGGAGTCGCGAATGACCACTTGCAACTGGCTTTCCAGGTCCTGGAAGTTAAGTTCCCGATTGAGACGGTGCAGGGCATGCTCGGGGTGGGCCACCGCGATGAATTCCACATCGCTCAATTCCGCGCCCAGGTAACCGGGAATGCTGAAACCGCTGATGGCCAGGTCGGCCACGCCTTCGAGCAGCACTTCTTCGACACCCGACAACACTTCTTCCCGCAGCCGCACTCGGCAACCGCGGCTTTGCGGCATGAACGCGGTCAAGGCGCGAACGAGGCGGGCGTTGGGATAGGCCGCGTCGACTACCAGGCGCACTTCCGCTTCCCAACCCTGCTCCATGTGGTGGGCCAGGTCTTCCAGTTGGCTGGCCTGTTTCACCAGTTGCCGCGAACGGCGCAGCAGCACGCCGCCGGCTTCGGTCAGCACGGCCTTGCGCCCATCGATGCGCAGCAACGGCACACCGAGTTGATCCTGCATGCGGGCCACGGTGTAGCTCACTGACGACTGGGAGCGATGCAGCACATCGGCGGCCTGGGCGAAACCGCCGTGGTCGACCACCGCCTGCAGGGTGCGCCATTGATCCAGGGTCACGCGGGGCGCTTTCATATCGAGCTCCTCTTGTCCTAAGCTGGCGGTCCCTTGGTGGAGACTGCCGAATGAAGAAAATCTGTTGTGTGGTGCTGGCCTTGCTGCCACTGACCGCGTTTGCCTACCCGATCGATGTGGAAAAACACCTCAACGGCCTGAGCATCGACTACACCGCCTATGACACCGATGCCGACATCGGTTCCATCCAGGTCAACAACTACGGCAGTACCGATGCGGCCTGCACCGTCGTGTTCCGCAACGGTCCCGAGGCACCGCGCACCCGCAAGATCGAAGTCGCCGCCGGCAAGTTCAAGAACGCCACGGCCAAGTTCAACCGCAACATCATCAAGCTGCGCATCAAGCTGACCTGTCAGCCGAAATAGGCCGGCGGCGGGGCAGTTGACATTGCTTGCTCCGCTTATAAACGAAAATATCGATGCATTACAGCAGTTATTTGCGCTTTTTCATCGATATGCTCACGTTTAACCTTCACTCCATCGACTGACAACATTCTCAGATGGAGCCTACAAGCCATGTCCCGCGTTCTGATCATCGAAAGCAGTGCCCGCCAGCAAGACTCGGTTTCCCGCCAACTGACCCAAACCTTCATCAGCCAGTGGAAAGCTGCGCACCCGGCCGACGAAATCAGCGTTCGTGACCTGGCCATCAACCCGGTGCCCCACCTGGATGCCAATCTGCTGGGCGGCTGGATGAAGCCGGCCGAGCAGCGCAACGACATTGAGAACGCCTCGCTGGAACGCTCCAACCAACTGACCGATGAGCTGCTGGCCGCCGATGTACTGGTGATGGCAGCACCGATGTACAACTTCGCCATTCCCAGCACCCTGAAAGCCTGGCTCGACCACGTGCTGCGTGCCGGCGTGACGTTCAAATACACGCCCACCGGTCCGCAAGGCCTGCTGGCCGACAAGCGCGCCTTCGTGCTCACCGCCCGCGGCGGCATTCACGCCGGTGGCAGCACCGACCATCAGGAACCCTACCTGCGCCAGGTCATGGGCTTCATCGGGATCCACGACGTGACCTTCATCCATGCCGAGGGCATGAACCTGGGTGGCGACTTCCAGGAGAAAGGGTTGAATCAGGCCAACGCCAAACTGTCCCAGGTCGCCTGATCCGTTAATCCTCGGATAATCGCCAGGTGGTTTAGTGACCTGGCGCTTCCCTTCAAACCGTTTTGCGCATCGAACCTCCCTTTGCACTTATTGCTCCTGAGTGCATCAGCCCGATTGAACGCTTTAGCGAGATCGGGCTTTTTTTTTGGGGAAATGGAAAAAACGGCCTTAAGATGGACGGTCTTTCAAGTCCTGAGCACTGGAAATGGTCAGGCCGTAGCGTCACCCGGATTGGGCAAATCTCTCGATGCCTGCTGTGGTAATTTATGCGCGCAATTACAGTAGGGAGACTGTGATATGTTCAACGTTAAACGGAAAACATGGGCCTTATTCCTGGCCTATCTCTTAGGGGCGAGTGGCTACATCTACTACCTCTATGTCGAGACGCAAAGCGTCCTTACTGACAATATCAACAATAAATTGCTGCATGCCGCGCTGGGCGCTTCGGCCATCCTCGGCGACCGTTACCATGACAATCTGGTCGATAAACGTTCCAAATCCCAGGCGCAAGACTGGGATACCATCGAGCGGCTCTCCAACTTCAACGAGTCCATGGGCACTGCTTTTGTCTATAGCGTGATCCAGCGAGGTGGAGAGGCTTATCTGGTCAGCTCCAGCGCATCGAAGGAAGAAATCCAAGCGGGGAATTTCGTGCGCTTTTTCGATCCGTATCCCGATGCCAGCCAAGCCTTACTCGACAGTTTCAAACGCACCGAGCCAACCTGGATCGATTACTCGGATCATTGGGGGGATTTTCGCGCGGTCTTTGTGCCACTGAAATCACAAGACGGTACGGTGTACGTTGTCGGGGCGGAAATTACCTTGGCGGAGTACTACCAACAACTCAGTCATGACTCCCTCTACCATATCATCCTGGCCATTTTGGTCTTTCTCGCTTTAATCCTTTTGCGCATGCGTACGCATGTCCAGCAACTGCGAGTCAATGAACAGGTATTGAATCAGGCAAAAAATGCCGCCGAAGAGGCGGATCGTTCTAAAACCCGGTTTCTGGCCACCATGAGCCATGAGATTCGCACCCCTATGTACGGCGTCATCGGCGCGACCGAGCTGCTGGCGAAGTCCGAACTGAATCCTGAGCAGCGCCGCCTGTTAAAAACGATTCATGGCAGTGGACGAACGCTGTTGTCGCTTATTGATAACATTCTCGATCTGGCAAAAATCGAAGCGGGCAAACTTGAGTTGAAGCCTTGTGTGTTCGATGTGAGAACACTGGTTTCATCCAGTCTTGAAATGATCCGACAAAATATCCAGGGTAAACCAATCGTCCTTGAGGCCAAGGTTTCTGCGGACGTGCCGCCCTTGATCAAAACCGATATCGAGTGCCTTCGCCAAATATTGATCAACTTGCTGGGCAACGCCGTCAAGTTTACCGAAAGCGGCGAGGTCTCGCTCACGGTCTCCACCATCGGCCACGGCCCCCAAGCCCGGCTCGACTTTTCCATCCGCGATACCGGCATTGGCATTCCCCTTGAGCGGCAGAACAGTCTGTTCAAGCCCTTTACCCAGTTTAAAGAGCCGGTCAGCCAAGGTTTTACCGGGAGTGGGCTGGGGCTTTCCATCTGCAAAACACTGATCGAGGCGCAGCAGGGGACCTTGTCCTTTACCAGCCAGCCTGGGGTTGGATCGACGTTTTGCTTCTCGCTTCCCCTAACGCTTTTTTCAGTCTCGGAAATACCCCTCGGAAACGATCGCGCCGCGGTGAGTTTCGACGCCTCTTTTGCCGAGGATTACCCGCTGGATATCCTGCTGGTGGAAAATCATCCCGTGAGCCAGAAAGTTGCCATGGCGATGCTACAAGAGTTGGGCTATGTACCCGACTTGGCATCCAACGGGCGGGAAGCGGTCGATCAGTGCAGGGTTTCGACGCCGGAAATCATTTTCATGGACATCAACATGCCCGTCATGGACGGACTGGAGGCCATCCATGGCATCCGTGAACTCCCGGGGGGCGATACCTGCTACATCGTGGCCTTCACCGCGAGCGCCTTTTCCAGCGAGATAGAACGTTTCAGGGCCGCGGGTGCCGACGACATCCTGACCAAGCCGGCGAACTTTCAGGCGTTGACCCGTGTGCTTCAACGTGCGGCCAACCATCGGCGCCAGCGCCAGGCCCATCCTTGGGTCGTGGATGAAACTCCAAGTTAGTGGAGGACCTGTGGGAGCAAGCTTGCTCGCGATGGCGATGGGTCAGAATATTGATGTTGACTGACACTCCGCAATCGCAAGCAAGCTCGCTCCCGCCGTTCAAAACCGCTATCTTCGCCGCCATTCGAAACGAGGGGCGGTATGGGCTATCTACTGTTTGTGACTTTGGTCCAGGCGTTTTCCTTCAGCCTGATCGGCGAGTACCTGGCTGGGCATGTGGACAGTTATTTCGCGGTGCTGGTGCGCGTGGTGCTGGCGGGACTGGTGTTCATTCCGTTGACCCGCTGGCGCCAGGTGGAGCCGTCATTCATGCGCGGCATGCTGTTGATCGGGGCCTTGCAGTTCGGCGTGACCTACGTCTGCCTGTACCTGAGCTTCCGGGTCTTGACCGTGCCGGAAGTGCTGCTTTTCACCATTCTCACGCCCCTGCACGTGACCTTGATCGAAGACGCGCTGAACCGCCGCTTCAATCCCTGGGCGCTGATCGCGGCGCTGGTGGCCGTGGCCGGTGCGGCGGTGATTCGTTATGACCGGATCAACCCGGATTTCTTCATGGGATTTTTGCTGCTGCAACTGGCCAACTTCACCTATGCCGCCGGGCAGGTGCTCTACAAACACCTGGTGGCCCGTCACCCGAGCGACCTGCCGCATTACCGGCGTTTCGGCTATTTCTATCTCGGTGCGCTGATGGTGGCGTTGCCGGCGTTCCTGCTGTTCGGCAAGCCAGACTTCTGGCCCGAAGCCCCATTGCAATGGGGTGTGCTGGTGTTCCTCGGGCTGGTTTCCACCGCATTGGGGCTGTACTGGTGGAACAAGGGCGCGTGCCTGGTCAACGGCGGGACGCTGGCAGTGATGAACAACCTGCACGTGCCGGTGGGGCTGTTGGTGAACCTGCTGATCTGGAACCAGCATGAGGCGCTGGGGCGGTTGCTGCTGGGTGGGGCGGTGATATTGATGGCGGTGTGGATCAGTCGGTTGGGGGTACGCAAACCTCAGCCTTCACACTGAAAACCTTTGTGGGAGCGGGCTTGCTCGCGAAGGCGGTGGGTCAGTCAATTAAATATCGACTGATACTCTGCCTTCGCGAGCAAGCCCGCTCCCACAGGGGGATTTGTGGTGAGGGTCAAACCACCTGCTTCTGCGGCTCCGGCAGGTGACTCGCCCCCAGCACTGCCGGCAGCAGCCCCGAGCGCAGGTCCGTGCCGCTCGGCTGCTGGTACAGGTTCAATCCGAACTCCGGCATCACCGCCAGCAGGTAATCGAAAATGTCCCCCTGGATGCGCTCGTAGTCCGCCCACGCGGTGGTGCGGGTGAAGCAGTAGATTTCCAGCGGGATGCCCTGGGCGGTGGTCTGCATCTGCCGGACCATGCAGGTCATGTTCGGCTGGATCTCCGGGTGGCTTTTCAAATAGGCCAGGGCATAGGCGCGGAAGGTGCCGAGATTGGTCATCCGGCGGCGGTTGGCCGACATCGCCGCGACATTACCCTGGGCCTCGTTCCAGGCCTTGAGCTCGGCCTGCTTGCGGCTGATGTAGTCGGTCAGCAGGCGGACCTGGGTCAGGCGTTGTTCCTCCTCGTCATGCAGGAAACGCACGCCGCTCGCGTCGATGAACAGGCTGCGCTTGATCCGTCGCCCACCGGACTGCTGCATGCCGCGCCAGTTCTTGAATGACTCGGACATCAGGCGCCAGGTGGGGATCGAGACGATGGTCTTGTCGAAGTTCTGCACCTTGACCGTGTGCAACGTGATGTCCACTACATCACCGTCGGCGCCGACCTGGGGCATCTCGATCCAGTCGCCGACCCGCAGCATGTCGTTACTGGTCAACTGCACGCTGGCGACGAACGACAGCAGGGTATCTTTGTAGACCAACAGGATCACCGCCGACATCGCACCCAGGCCCGACAGCAGCAACAGTGGCGAGCGGTCGATCAGCGTGGCGACGATGATGATCGCGCCAAACACATACAGCACCATCTTCGTCAGTTGCACGTAGCCTTTGATCGAGCGAGTACGCGCATGTTCGGTGCGTGCGTAGACGTCCAGCAGGGCGCTGAGCAGGGCACTGAGGCTTAGCACCATGAACAGGATGGTGAACGCCAGGGCCACATTACCCAGGAAAATCATGCTGGTCTTGCTCAGTTCCGGCACCAGGTGCAGGCCGGATTGAATGATCAGTGACGGCGTCATTTGCGCCAGGCGATGAAAGACCTTGTTCTGGCGCAGGTCGTTGACCCAATGCAAGGCCGGCTGGCGCCCAAGCAACTTGGCGGCGTGCAGGATCAGGTAGCGCGCCACGCGTCCGAGCACCAGGGCGATGACCAGCAGCAACATCAGGGCGAGGCTGGAATGCAGGAGCGGGTGCTGGTCAAGGGCACCCCAGAGGTCTTGAATGTTGACCCAGAGTTGTTTGATGTCCATGGACGAAACGATTCTTCTATAGAGACGCGACGGGGCGATTAGAGCATTTAAGCCCGCTCAAGTGACCGTTGATGCAATATCGGCTGATAAAAAAGCACTGATTTACCGCCGTTTGTATAAAGAAACTCGGCCTTCGCGCTCGAAACCGTTACCCTATGCAGCTGTTTTTTTGCATTTCTTCGAGGTAGCACCCGTGTTTTCCCAATTCGCCCTGCACGAACGCCTGCTCAAAGCCGTGGCCGAGCTTAAATTTGTCGAGCCAACGCCGGTGCAGGCAGCGGCTATTCCGCTCGCGCTCCAGGGGCGTGACCTGCGGGTAACGGCGCAAACCGGCAGCGGCAAGACCGCCGCGTTCGTGCTGCCGATCCTCAACCGCCTGATCGGCCCGGCCAAGATCCGCGTCAGCATCAAGACCCTGATCCTGCTGCCGACCCGTGAACTGGCCCAGCAGACCTTGAAGGAAGTGGAGCGCTTCTCGCAGTTCACCTTCATCAAGTCCGGCCTGATCACCGGCGGCGAAGACTTCAAGGTCCAGGCCGCCATGCTGCGCAAGGTGCCGGACATCCTGATCGGCACGCCGGGGCGGATGATCGAGCAGTTGAACGCCGGCAATCTCGACCTCAAGGAAGTCGAAGTGCTGGTGCTGGACGAAGCCGACCGCATGCTGGACATGGGTTTTTCCGAAGACGTGCAGCGCCTGGTGGACGAGTGCGTCAACCGCCAGCAGACCATGCTGTTCTCCGCCACCACCGGCGGTTCGGGCCTGCGCGAGATGATCGCCAAGGTGCTGAACAACCCCGAGCACTTGCAGCTCAACGCGGTCAGCCAACTGAACTCCACCACCCGGCAGCAGATCATCACCGCCGACCACAACCAGCACAAAGAGCAGATCGTCAACTGGTTGCTGGCCAACGAGACCTACGAAAAGGCCATCGTGTTCACCAACACCCGGGCCATGGCCGACCGCATCTACGGCCGGCTCGTTGCCCAGGATTACAAGGCGTTCGTGCTGCACGGCGAGAAGGACCAGAAGGACCGCAAGCTGGCCATCGACCGCCTCAAGCAGGGCGGCGTGAAGATCCTGGTCGCCACCGACGTCGCTGCCCGCGGCCTGGACGTGGATGGCCTGGACATGGTCATCAACTTCGACATGCCCCGCAGTGGCGATGAATACGTGCACCGCATCGGTCGTACCGGCCGCGCCGGCAACGACGGCCTGGCGATCTCGCTGATCTGCCACGGCGACTGGAACCTGATGTCGAGCATCGAGCGCTACCTCAAGCAGAGCTTCGAGCGCCGCACCATCAAGGAAGTCAAAGGTACTTACGGCGGACCGAAGAAGGTCAAGGCGTCGGGCAAGGCCGTTGGCGTGAAGAAGAAAAAGGTCGACGCCAAGGGCGACAAGAAAAAAGCCGGCGCCAAGGGCCCGACCAAACGCAAGACCGCCAATCGCCCTAAGTCCGACGCCCCGTCGCTGGTCAGCAAGGACGGCATGGCCCCGCTCAAGCGGCGCAAGCCAGAGGCACCAGCGGCTGAGTGAAGCTGCGTTAGCGCTTGCTAAAAAGAACCGGACCTTGGGTCCGGTTTTTTTATGGGCGGTTACTCAGCCTTACGTACAACACAGGCTCTTGTGGCGAGGGAGCTTGCTCCCGCTGGGCTGCGCAGCAGCCCCAACAAAACGGTTTGATTCATGCGCGGATGCCAGCGTTTTGGGGCGCTTCGCACCCAGCGGGAGCAAGCTCCCTCGCCACAAAAGCTGGCCGTGCTCGCTCGGCGATCACTCCGCTTTCCTCTGCGCCTCTTCCAGCTCCTGCAGGCGCTTATCGATCAACTGGCACTTATCCGGCACTTCCTTGCTGGATGTTTCCAGATCCATAGCCTTCAACTCGTCATTCATCTCCTTGGCCTTGGACGGATCCTGTTCGGTGAGCTTGGCGATTTTATCCGCCAGTTGTTCACGCTTGATGGTCGCCTCCTCAGGTGTACAAGCGGCCCAGGCGGGCAGGGCGCAGGTGAGGGTGGCGGCGAGGGTGAGTTTGATGAGGGTTTTCATGGCAGGGCCTCATATTCCTTGTTGGGCAGGTAATGGGTTGAGGCTGGTATAGGCCGGAAAGTTCATCTTGAGCCGCCATCGCTTGAAGTCTTTTTCGGCGTTCTCCTAGCCGATATTAAACAGTCGGCTACCATGGAGGATGCACCTGCCGCACATCCGCCAGAAAAAGCCGGAGCTCGCCTGCAGTCGATGCCTTCCAACCCTATGCACTGTCCATGAATAACAACGGAGGAGACTCCAGAAACGGTTGAGCCTGAACACGTCGCTGTCGGTGCAGATCATGCTTTAGCAATGGAATAACTACCCAAGTACACGTGCGGCCTGGGTAGTCACTCACTCAAGGAATGAAAGCGATGAGCCTTAGAACGATACTCGGTCGGCTGATGTTGTGTCTGTGTGGTTTATTTATTGTCTCCTCAAGCTATGCGGAAAGCGTGATTGTCGCGACGCCGCAACAAGGCGTAGGGATCGAAGTGAATGTCTTTGATAACCCGGATGACGTCAGTGGCAAGCCGTCTTCAACGAGCGTGGTGCGCTACAGTTCATCGTACTTTGTCCCCGTGGTGCAGTCGTTCAAGGGCAAGGTCTACATGTTCTGGGCCAGCAACAATGATCAAAAGAATATTTATTTCTCTTCTTCGGTAGAGGGAAAAGTCTGGTCCGCGCCGAAGCCCATCCCGGTCGGTAACATCTACAGTGGTGTCTCGGCCACCGTTTTTCAGCAAAAACTGGTACTGACCTTTGCCGACTCCCCGCGCCAACAGTTAAAGACCATCAATTCCGACGACGGCATCAATTGGTCCGCTGTTGATTCGGTCAATACAATCCATACTGCGCTTAATAACAAAGCCGTCGTGTACAACGGTCAGTTGTTCGTCTTGTATAACGAAAACAGTGGCAAGGCTGTTTACTACGTGACCTACGACGGCCTTAAGTGGAGCACGGAAAAAACTGCATTCCAGGAAGGTCCCGACACGATCGTGAATCTGGTACCTGTCGTCTACAACGGAGATTTAAGGGTCTATTACAGTTTTTTTAACGGTGGGCTGTTCGAGCGTACTTATGACCGGGGTGGGAACTGGGGCACGAAGCAGGGCCTGAAGGGTATACCTGACAAGAGTTCCCTGAACAGTGCCACGATGGTCAATGAACGGTTGTTCATCAGCAGTGGCCCCAATGTTTTTTATTCCACCGCTTCAACCGGTCCAACCGGTTCAATCAATGGACTTGAATGGGCGCCCTATTTCGCTTTTCCCGGACGTTCCGCCTACCCCTCGGGATTGGGCGTTTCCTACGCCATTACCACAAGCGATCTAACCACGCGCAACCCGAAACTGCCGGCCGATCTGGCCACAGGCCTCAGCCATACCGATTACGCAACGTTCGCCTGGCGCAGCTTTTTCGCCCTCAACAACACGGCAGCGGCACCATTGCCCGCTAACCGCGGCGTCGGCAATCCCGCCAGCAGTTTTGCTGATTCGGGCAAGGTGTCAAAGTCTCCCAGCCCGTTGTTATGGCAAACCTTCGCGCACCGTACCGAGTTGTTTCCGGCAATCAATAAAAACGGCGCAGGCGGACCTACGCGTCCGTTTGGTTCTGACCCGCAATACAGTTATATCGAGTTTCCCCAGGGGGCGCCTTTGGCGTCGGGCGCTACCTATGCTCATTACAACAATTTGGATGAGGCGACCCAGATAGGGCAAAACGCGATATTTTTCCCTGTGAATCCCCCCTATCCAGCGAAGACAAAAGACGACCCAACCGGGGACTACGCGCCTTCAAAGGACAGTCAGATATTGTTTGAGGCCAAGGCGAATCCAGTCATCTATGAGTATGCTCGGAAGCTGACAAGCTATCCCGACACCAATATCGTCTTGCCCGACGGCGCGGTGGAGGTCAAGGCGGCATGGCGCAAGCTGGCAGACATTCCAGTACCGAATCAATCGCGCTACCTCACGGCAACTGTGGTGACCTATCGGGGCACCGACGCTCAGCCGGTTGCATACAATGAAGACTACGCTTTGGTCGCCTTGCACATTATCCATAAGACGCCCAACTACCCGACCTTCATCTTCGCCACGTTCGAGCACGAAGATGCCCTGACAAGTGACGGCAAACCGACCGGTCTCTACTACATCGCCAACTACAACAAGATTGACTATCCCTCCTCCTCAGCAGTAGCGCCTAATCCACCGGTCGCGACCTTCTCTGATGGCAACACAACCCATACGGTTACCCTGCCCAGAGAGGATTTCGTAAAATCGAGCGTTAATCCGCAAATCTACTCCGGCACCAAGGGGATCCCTGAGGGGCAAGCCGGTCCGATTGCTGTAGTGCAACCGCAAACCGTCTTTAACGAAGTCGCTGCGGTCAACGATCAGGTCAAAGCGCTGATGAACGGGAGCAGCGAATTCACCAGTTCGGTCTGGAAGCATTACAAACTTAAAGGGGTGCAGGCTATCCCTTCTAGCGAGCAAACCGACCCGGATTACTACCTGGCCAATATCATGGTCGAGAGCAGCCAGCCGGGGATCCAGCTGTTTCGCGGTAGCAACTCATTTCCCATTCCAGAGGACAGCGTCCTGACCAATACTCGCGACTTCCTGAACATCAGGGTGCCCGATTATGACCACAGCACGAAAAGCACCCTGACCATGGGCGGTTGCATGGGGTGTCACGGCATTGCCCAGAGCCAATTGAAGCAAGGTTTCAGCTTCCTGTTCGATGCGATCAAACCACCCAAGGTCAAACCTCATACACCCAGCTTCGTTGAGCCTACCGGGTTCAGGAATCCAGAAACCGTCGGCTTGCCGGACCCTCACACCATGGCTGAGCGGGCCCGGAAATACGCTTTGGGCTTCCAGAGTCAGGATGTGGTGGAGAGTACGGGCAAGTAGCAGCCGAACGCCTCGAGCAGGAGCGGCGCAAACGCGGACCGCTCTGCTGCCTGAAGCAGAAGCAACACGCTTTCGATAAAAAACCGGACTTTGGGTCCGGTTTTTTATTGAAGTCCAAACCTGAATTTGGCCCTGCCTTTGTGGCGAGGGAGCTTGCTCCCGCTGGGCTGCGTAGCAGCCCCAACCAGGCCAAGTTTCAGTAGAAGCCCCGCACCAGCAGCATAACCGCACCGATAAACACCACGCCCTCCATTAAAATCGAATGCCCGCCCGGCGTCACAGTACGCAATAAATAACGGGCGACAAACGCCCCGGGCACCGTTGCCAGACCGATTAAAAGCCCTCCCAACAAAAGTTTGGCGTCGAGCTGCTGGAATCCGCCGAACACTGCCACCTTGACCAGTCCCATCGTCAAGGAGATGACCGCGTCGGTCGCAATGAGCGGAGCCCCGTACAGCCCCGACGACAAGAGGATGGTACTGAGGACCGGCCCCGTCCCGGTCATTGCCCCGTTGACCAGGCCAAACCCCGCGCCGCAAATGCGTTCTCCGAGGGGGCCAAGGCGGTAGTTGGATGACGAACGCAGCCGTCGGAACACGATGCTGCAAAACATGACCCCGCTGAGCAGGAGGTAAATCCACCGTGAGGACAACAAGGTGTAGCTGTAAGCGCCCAAGGCGCAACACGGCAAGCCACCATACAATAGCCTCTTGACATGTGCCCACTCGACAGCCCGCCAAAACGCCCATGCCCGGCTCCCGTTGGTCAGGACCATGCCGACGGCCATGAGGGGGATCACATTCTCAACACCAACAATGGGCACCAGTACGATGGGCAGGATCAATCCCGTGCCGAAGCCTGAAACGCCTCCGATCAGGGAGGCAAAGAATGCAACGGCGGCGACCAACACTGCCTCGTACACGCCAACGTTTCCCAATTGCAACCCCCTTGTTCGTCTATGGCCGCTTCTGGCGTCACAAAGCTAAGCCCGGCCCCTTATGGCGTTCAGTTTGGCAACGAACGCCCTTGTTCAGGAAGGTCGCGGTACAGGGTCACCAGTTCCTCCGCCAGTACCTCGCCGCTTTTGGCGATGGACAGGGTACGCACGTGCTCCAAGAGTTCGTTGAGTCTCTTCTCGTCATAATCCACGCCTTGTTGCCCCAGCACGTGAGCGAGTGCGGCTCTTCCAGAATGCTTTCCGATCACAATCCGCCGTTGGCCGCCAACCTCTTCCGGCGCAATGGGCTCAAAGGACTTTGCATCCTTGAGTGTGCCGTTGGAGTGAATGCCTGATTCATGGGCAAAGACGTTTGCTCCTACAACCGGTCGCCACGGCTCGATGGCCGTTTTCGTCAGTGTGGAAACCAGGCGTGACAGCCTTGGGAGTTGAGTCGTGTCCACGCCGATGTCGTGCCCGTATAGGTGCTTTAACGCGAGCACAGTCTGGGCCAGGTCCGGCATGCCCGCGCGTTCGCCAATACCATTGACACAGACATGGAAGTACCGGGCACCCGCCTGCAAACCTGCGAGGGTATTAGCCACTGCGAGACCGAAGTCATTATGGCAATGGCATTGCAAGTCTATTGGGGCTGCCTGTTTAGCGGCCCGGACTCGCTCAGCATAAGATTCGGGGTTCAGGATTCCGATCGTGTCGGATAGCCTGAGGCGGTCAGCACCGGCCTCGTGGACTCGACCGGCGTACTCCTGCAGGAAAGGGAGTTCGGTCCGCCCGACATCTTCGGCACTGATGGACACAAAGACCCCGCGATCCTTGGCAGCCTTGATGAGTTCGACCGCCCGCTGGCATACCCATTCACGGCTCTTTCCGACGCTGGATTGGAGATGAATGTCCGACGTTGGCAGACCAATGTGGATCGCGTCGTATCCGAGCGCCATGGACTGCTCTATATCGTCGTACAGGCCTCTGTTCCAAGCGATCAGTCTGGCTTGATCGGCATATTCGCGTGCTTGAGCCACGAACGACAATTCATCGCCGCCCATCTTGGGGATTCCAACCTCAATCCAGCGGACTCCAGCCTCGATCAAGGCGCGCAACAGTTCCAACTTTTGAGGCCGCGCCCAAGCTACTCCCGGTGCCTGCTCCCCGTCTCTAAGAGTCGTGTCTTCCAAGATAATGTCATTTCGCATGACGGACCTCCCAGTCATTACCGATGTCGTTTGCAATAAGGTTTTATCAATGGTCAAGCAGATGAACTTCGCGTCGTTTCGCCGAGTCCCGACGAAATGATGCTTAGTAGTTCCTTTACATCCAGGCAGCTGCCTTCCACCTCAAGGGACCGCCCATGGCGCAGGATGCCTTCGGCCACCGACCGCATCGCCTGATACGACGATCGAAGCATGTGGTTGGCATAGATCACGACATTGAATCCGGCGGCCTGAAGATCTTCGAAAGATGTTTGTGAATAGCTTGTTGGCACGCAGACCAGAGGCACTTCTTCATGCTCTGCTTTGAACGTCTGTGCGAACGCCATGACTTCACCCGGATCAGTCATCCGGCTATGGATCATTACGCCGTCGGCCCCTGCCTCGACGTAGGCACGGGCACGCTTCAGGGCGTCGTCCATCCCCGCCTCGAGTATCAGGCTCTCGATCCTGGCGATCACCATGAAGTCTGGGGTGATCTGTGCGGCTTTACCGATGCGGATTTTCCGGCAAAAGGACTCGATGTCCTCTTGTTCCTGGAATACTTCCATGCCCAGCAAAGAGTTCCTCTTGAGGCCACGCTTGTCCTCGATCACGACCGCCGAAATCCCCAGGCGCTCCATGGAGCGAACATGGAAGGCGAAGTGTTCGGCGAGCCCGCCCGTATCGCCATCGGCAACTAACGGCAGGGTGGTAGCCTCAAATATTTCGTTGATGTTGAGTAATCGATCATGGATAGTTAAAACTTCGGTGTCTGGCTTTCCGCGTTCTGTCGAATCCGTCAGCGAGCTGGACCAGAAGCCGTCATAGGAAATCTCTCGGCCGAAGGAATCGGTGACAACAATGGACTCAGCAAGCAACGCGGCAATCGGACTGTGGGCTTCGAGCAGACGCAAGCAGCGCTTCTCTTGCAAAGCAGATCGAATACGGGCTCTTCGCTTTTCAGTGGTCGTCGTTCGTGACTTTTCCATCCCTTGCTCCTGATAAGCATTCGATGACTCGGTTGCAGGGCGTGCGGTTGGCAGCGCCGTTTCGCCTCCGGGGAATGGCGTTCCGCTTGGCCCCCTATGGCGATGAGCAAGTCTTGTCGATGTCATGCCGGTGTCACAATCGACTTCTTTTCGTGCTGCATTGAGAAAAACTCAACGGCCCACCATGTCCCCTCGTCCCCCTTTAACGGCACTTTATGCCTTTGCCACGGTGGCCCAGTGCGGCAGCCTTCGTAAGGCCGCGCACGAGTTGTGCGTTACCCCCGGTGCAGTCAGTCGACAGATCCAGGCCCTTGAGTCATACCTGGGGTTCCGGCTTTTTGAACGTGGCGCGCACCAGATGGAGCTCACCCCCAAAGGTGTGGAGTTGCAGGCTCGGGTGGGTGATAAGCTGGCATCCGTCGCCGCGGAAGTCAGCCTTCTGCGTCGTGGTGGTCATAAGGCGGTGGTACGCGTGGATGCGGGTGTGACGTTCGCGATGCACTGGCTTCTGCCACGCCTTGCTTCGTTCAGCGAGGCGCAGGCGGACCTTGACGTGCAACTCGGGACTTCCGGTGGCCCGATCACACTGTCGACTAGAGTCGATCTGCATATTCGCCGTGATCCGGCAGATCTGGGCGACTTGGCTTATCAACCTTTTCTGGAGGAGTGGTCCGTTCTTGTCGGCAGCCCGAGATTGCTTCCGGGAGCACCGTTCAGCCTCCCGGAAATCGTCAAAGAAATTCCCCGGATAGGCGCACGCTCCAGGCCTACGCTTTGGTCGCAATGGGGCGCACATCATCAGATTCAGTCATCTTTTCTTGAGCCGACATTGGAGTTCGATAACACAGTCCTCGCGATTCAGGCTGCGCTTGAAGGTCTTGGGGTGGTGGTGGTACCGGAAATTTTTGTAGCGACTATGTTGCAGCGAAGGTTGCTGTCTCTCGTAGATCCGCAGCGTGTGCTGACCGGCCATTATTCTTATGCCGTGCGATCGCGCCAGGAAAACACAGCGGTGCTGACCTTTCTGGAATGGCTGCGTGGGCAGGCTTCATAGCCTTGGTTTCGATGCGAGGGATCACGGGAGAGACCACGTTTTCGTTATTCAGCAGCTTGTGCCCGCAACCGCCTCCCAATCACATCCATCACGCAACGCTATCGTCAGTATCTTGCAAAAGTCCGAAAGCACCACCGTATCCGAGCGGAACGCGATGTTCTCCAGCAGTTGGGTCACGGTGCGGATGCGGTAATCGGCAGTTTCGAAGAGGACGTTTGCGAGCTTCATGTAGGACGTTTGGCCTGGAATTTGTCGGCTTAAAGCGGGCGACTGCTGCGCAGTCGAGCGGGAGCAAGCTCCCTCGCCACGGGGTGGTTCGATCTCAGCTGGAACGCCGCTTTGCACACCGTTTTACCGAACGTGCTGAACCACGGTTGAAAAATATATCAATGTGCCACTAATCATTTGCCCGCCCCTGCCGACATAAGCAACATCATTTTTAATCATAAGGACTTGGATTACATGCCTTTTCATACGCTTCGCACCCTGGCGGCACTGACATTGCTTGCCTGCTTGACGCTCACCGGATGCGCCCATGTTCAACCACCGGTGCCGCTGGACCATCAATTCTGGGATGCCAAGGAACCAACGATCGGGGTGGCGATTTCCGTGGTGCCGGAACCTGTGCTGGCCTTGACCGGCAACCAGGGGATTCTGGATCTGGCCATCAACACGGGCGTCAACAGCAAGCTCAGCGACAATGTCGAAAAATGGCAAGTGCGCGACCTCAACACGTTGCCCGATGTCATTGTTGCCAAGTTGCAGGCCAAGGGTTACAAGGCCAAAAGAATCAATGACCCCGTTGACCTGAAATCCTATAAAGAGGTGAGCTTCCGCGAAGGCTACACGGTCCGCGACCTGACCCCGATCAAGGCGACTTACGGCGTCGATCGCCTGCTCTTGGTCAACATCCTGGGCACCGGGGCCACTCGCAGTTATTACAGCATTGTGCCTACCAGCGTTCCGATGGCGCAGGTGGGCGGGCAGGGCATGGTCGTCGATCTGGCCGACAACAAACTGCTGTGGTTCAAACCTTTTTCAGTAGTGCAGGCTGCTCAGGGCGAGTGGGACGAGCCGACCTACACTAATCTGACTAACGCCTTCTACCAGGCGATGGACACCAGCCGTCAGCAAATGATCACTCCGTTCGAACAATGAAGTGCTCGCCAATATCGGTCAGCGCGCTGCTTTTGCTGATGCTGGCTGGCTGCGCGCAGAAGCCGGCGCCGCAGACCGGTTTCAAGTCGCAAGAGGCGGTGTCCTACATCCAGGCCCATGGGGTCAAAGTGGATATGCAACTGCCTCAGGCATTCGTCGGTGCCAGCACGGTGATCGACGCTGAGAGCGCACAGAGGGCCGCGTCGTCGAGTCATAATCTGATCGCGAGTTCCGGCAACAGCGCCGGTCTTGCCGGTTTGCTGGTTGCCAGCTTGATCAACACCCAGATGGGCAGCGGCAGTTTGCAGCGGGATGCGGAAAACGCCGCCGCTAAGGAGTCGCGCCCGATGGCAGACTTGCTTGCAGGCGTGCCGTTGCAGGAGCGTCTGCAACAGCGTTTCCAGCAGGCTTCGCTAACCGCGGGCCTCAAGCAGGGGAGCGGGGACGTCAGCGCGCGACTGGTGGTAGAACCGAAAATGATGCTCACACCGGATCGCGGCAGTTTCGTGCTGATCAATCAGGTGCAGGTTCAGGACATTGCCGGCTCCGCGCTGTATCGCATGCGCATCGAAGTCACCAGCCAGCCGATTCGACGCTGCGGCAAACGTTGTATCGATGACGGCGATCTGGACCTGGCGCAAGTCACGGCGGTGCTCGACGAGTGCATCGACGAGTCGATGCGAGTGCTGGCCACTGACCTGATGTTAGCGCCGCCGCCGGAAGCCGCTCAGGAAACCTTGCGCTATGTGCTCGACGGCCAACGTGTGGTCGAGCGTGGTTACCAACTGCCCAATAACGGCAATTACTGGCGCTACCGTAACCTTTACGGCGCGGTGAAATCAGTGCCGGTGCCATTCGAGGACGCCTTGACGGGGGAGCAGTTGAAAAGGGCCTACGGCGTACCCCATCTCCGTTAAAAACACCTGCCCCCAACATTCAACCTGTTTCGCTCGTGCAGATAACCAACGACGGCTACCACTCTGGCGAGGATGGCAGTGGTAGTCGTCGGCTTTGGCTCAGGCAAAGCAAGCGACTGCTGCGCAGTCGAGCGGGAGCAAGCTCCCTCGCCACGGGGCGGTGTTCGGCTTGAAGATTGTGCTTATCCGCATCAGTAGCCGCAGGGCTTGGCCTCTTAGTGTCCGTAGGGATGTGGATAATTCCTCGTTTCTTCCACTACGCGCTGTTTTGTCATCTGTCTATTTGTAGGAAGTTTCAACTTTCGAGCGGGATCCTTCGTACTTCTGTACGGGACGCGTCTGATTTCAGAAGGACGGTTTCGACAGTAGTCTCTTTGGTCAGAGGTGCGCCGCGTCGAACCATTGACCCGATCAGTATGTGGCTGGCGCGGTTGGCTACACCGAACGGCGAGGCGATGAGATCTGCATGTCTCCGCGCGATAGCTACGAAATAGGAGGCATACGTTATGTCGGAAACATCGAAAACCGATTGGGAGCGCTTGGGCAAGATGAACGACTTGGACATCGATACCAGCGATATACCCCCGCTAGACGGGGATTTTTTCCGCCGCGCCAAGCTGATGAACATGCATAACCCTCCCCATCCCGGGGAATTCATTACCGAGACTTATCTGGAACCGAACGGCATCAGCGGCCATGAGCTGGCGGAAAAACTCGGTGTAGCTCCCTCAACACTGAGCCGTGTCTTGAAGGGCTCCAGCCGCGTGACGCCCGAAATGGCGCTGCGGCTGTCTGTAGCGCTTGGCCGCTCGCCGGAGAGTTGGCTAGCCAAGCAGGATGCTTACGATCTGTGGGTGGCTCGTCAGCATGTTGATTTGTTGCTGGTAAGAAAACTCGCTTTTGCCTGAATCAACCTCGAACGTCGCCGGACGTGTGGATCCGAGACAGACCAATCGAGATCGGCTGTCTTTTTAATTGTGGCCTGACCCAGTTCTTGTTTGGAGTTAGTCGAACAACACCTTTTGTGGCGAGGGGATTTATCCCCGTTGGGCTGCGTAGCAGCCCTAAATCAGTGAACTCATTCCTCCTGTCACATCGAGTTGCTTGGCTTGGGGCTGCTGCGCAGCCCAGCGGGGATAAATCCCCTCGCCACAGGGGATCGTGCTCGACTGTGTGGGTGGGCGCATCAACTGTGGCAGCAGCCATGGGGCTTGGCCTCTTCGTATTTATCGTGATGCCGCACCCAGTCCATGATTTCGTCTTCGTTGCGGCCTTTGGGCGTCAGGTCGAGGTAGTTGTAAGTGCCGACCAGGATGTCGAGGCCGCGGGCGTAGGTGGAGTAGGTGTGGAAGATGTCGCCGGCTTCGTTGCGATAGAAGACGCTCAGGCCTGGGAGTTCGCCTTCGGTGGTGTCGGTTTTTTCGTAGTTGTAGGTGGCGTTTCCGGCGGCGGTGTCTTCGGCTTTGAAGCTGACGCCGAAGTCGTAGTTGAAGTCGCAGCCTTCTGACGAGACCCAATCGAAGGCCCAGCCCATGCGGCGTTTGAACGGTTGGAATTCGCCGAAGGGCGCGCGGGAGACGGCGACCACGGCCACGTCGTGGTGGGCCAGGTGTTGGTTGGCGCCGTCGATGTGGTCGGAGAGGAAAGAGCAGCCCTGGCAGCCTTCTGTCCAGCCGGGGCCGAACATGAAGTGGTAGATGATCAGTTGGCTGCGGCCGCCGAACAGGTCGGCCAGGCTCAGTTCGCCGTGAGGGCCTTGGAAGCGGTAGGGTTTGTCGATTTTTACCCAGGGCAGGGTGCGGCGTTCGGCGTTGAGTTTGTCCCGTTCGCGGGTGAAGGCTTTTTCGTGGGCCAGGTGCTGGCGGCGGGCGGCGAGCCATTCTTCCCGCGAGACGACTGGATGATTCTCTACGTTCATGGTGATTTCTCCTGTAGGCAGTTGCTCAAGTCGGCGCTTCACTGATTGGTCGTTTGGCCTGGGGTGAATTCGACAGGCCGTTGGTCGGCTGGCGGGATGGCCCGTCCGCCAACCCGGCTGAACGGTGGCGTGGCGCCTCGGTCACAACCTAGGTAGGCATCTCACTCTTTAGAGGATGGACCAGGATGACGACTTATAACTGGGACTTGATCGAACGGTTGTTGCACGAAGTGCAGAACGGCGCTGGCCACAGTTTTACCCCTCGGCCCTATGCGGAGCAGTACGCGGCGGCAAAAGCGGCTGAAGGCGAGGAAATCGAGAACCTCGATCATCTGAAAGCGGTCGCCGGGGAGTATGAAAAGTTACTTCTGGAGCGTGGCTATATCGAGCCGCGGCCGGAGGAAGAGGGCGGCAACGGCGAGAATTTTGTGCTGACGCCGCGTGGCTCGCGGTTGTTGAGCCTGATCGACAGCAGCATTCCGGGCAATGATCATCCACGCGAGGTGTTGGATGAGCAGGAAGACGCGCTGGATGAGTTTACCTTTGATGAAGTGGCTTCGAAGGCGCAGATTGCCTAGCGCCGAGAGCAGATTTTTGTGGGAGCGGGCTTGCTCGCGAAGGCGGTGGGCCATTAATGATTATGTTGACTGATGCACCGCCTTCGCGAGCAAGCCCGCTCCCACATTTGTTTTTCACTCCACATTGGATTTTTGCTGGTCTCAGGGCTGTGTTGCTTTCAGGCACTTCAAATCAGTGAAATCTTTCTTCACCCCGTCGATTTTCTTCAACAGCTGTTCGCGCTGGGGCGGGGTGCTTTCGGCCATGAGGTCCACCAGCAGGCTGCGGGCCTGGGCTTCGGTTTTGCTGAAGGCCTCGCGGTAGGCTGGAGTCCAGAGGCTTTCGCGGTCGACGAGTAGCTGCTCGATGCGTTTGGGGAAGTCCGGGCTGTGGCGTTGGGCCACGGCTTCGCTGAACTGGTTTTGCCAGTGGGCGCGGTTGGCGATCCATTGCTGGTTCTGGTCGCCGAGGGCAGTGGACCAGGCCATCACCCGTTGGCGCTGGGCGTCGTTGAGCGGGCCGAGCCAGTCGTCCAGGCGTTTGACCATTCGTTCGCTGCGTTGCTGGATCTGCTCTTGCAGCGTCGGCTTGAGGTATTGCTGCTGGCGCTTGCGCTGGTCCTTGACGAAGGCGGCGTCCATGTCGGCAACTTGGTCGTCGCTCAGGCCTTGCAGCAGTTCGATGGCCGAGGGGGTGATTGCCCGGGCGGTTTCGGCGATGGCGGCCTTGGCTTCCCGGGTGCGCTGTTGTAGCGCTTCGTCGGTGACCTGGTTGGTCTGCACCATGGTCTTGAGGCGATCCAGCCAGTCGAGGTAGCCGGGCAACTGGGTGGTGCAGTGCCAGGTCAGATGGTCCTTGAGGCGTTCGTTGAACCAGTCTTTTTGCTCGCCTTTGATGTCCAGGTAGTCGTTGAGGGTCCAGGGGATGATCAGGTCGAGGTTGCGGTACGCCAGCCCGACGCGGCTGCAAGCGGTGAGCACGAAGAGCATGGCGATGAACATGGCGGAGCGTGTTAACCAGCGCGACATGAGCGAGTCCTTGCGAATGCGTAAGTGCTTTGTTTGAGCATGGCAGGCGCGCGGCAGTTCAGCTGATTAATGCGTAACGCTTAGTAAAAAGGGTGGGCCATCTTGAGGGTCAGCAGGCTGTCGCATTCGCTGTTGTGGCCAGAGTACGCCGAGCAGCTGCTGCCGCTGAGGCTTGAGTCGCTGTAGATCAGGTCCAGGTCGATGCCCATCCAGGGGCGGGAAATTTTCAGTGACCAGTCGCTGAAACTGCCTACAGAACCGTTCTCGACCGAGACCGGCGTATTGAGTTGGTGGGTGGTGTATTTGGCGCTGATGCCAATGCCGAACGGCACATTGCCGCCCAGGTCGGCAAACAGTGTGCTGTTCTGCTTGTCCGGATCGTTGCTCAGGGCCGCGCCGAAGCGGCTGCCCAGCACGGTCAGGCCGCCATAGAACTCCTGGCTGTCGAGGGTATCGACGGTGGGGTAGCTGTAGTGGATCAGGCCGACTTCGTAGCCCAGGGTCTGGTCGAAGGGTTGTTTAAAACCCATGTAGGAATCGACTTCAAGATCGGCGGATAGGCCGGCGCTGGGTGACCACTGGCCGACGTACCAGCCGCTGTCGTGGCTCAGGTCAAGGCCGCCATGGAACGAACCGGTGCTCGACGGCGTGACCAGGCCCTGGGCCATGCTGCGGCTGGGGGTGGTGCCGAGCTTGAGGTCGAAGTCGCCGAGTTCGCGCTGGAACACCTGCCCATGAGCGAGAGAACAGGACAGTAGGCTGATCATCAGCGGGACAATAGGGATGCGCATGCTTCACTCCATGAAATAGCGAGGAGCAGGAACTAAGCTGAAACGCTTGGGCTAGAGAGGTGCAAGCATACCGGCGAATACTCGGCAGCGAAGGCCGTTCGTCGATTTTTGGGAAATGGGTGAGGCAGGAAAGGTTCCAGTCCAAGCGCTTCGAAGCTCAAAGCGCTTTGGGACCAGGTGACGCGCAGGTTACTTCTTGCCCAGGCTGATCTGCTTGGACGGGCCGAATGTCTGGCCGCTGACGCCTTTGGCAATTTGCTGGATCTCGCCGCCGGACTTGAGGAACGCAGCGATCTGGTCGTTGATCGACTCGCTGGTTTCAACGGCTGGAGCTGGCTTTGCTTTGCTGTTGGATGCTTTTACGCGCATGACGGCCATTAACCTGTAGATAATTAATTGGGCCAGGCATCGTACAGGAAATACTTGACAATTGCTTGGCAAATATCCTTCTGAATTATCATCGGCGTGGCGGGAATAGTGCGCGGTTATCCGTCAATTACTGCCCTAAGCCCCTGTTTTAAATAACAACCGTGCGAAAAATAGTGTGCCGATGGCAAGCGGTACGCACCGCCGCTCGCCTGACGAATGGCCGTGCCCGGGTGAAAACCCAGGAAAATCAAGGGTTGTGCCGGGCCTTGTCGGCAAACCGTGCCGGCGACCACGAATCGCACCGTAAAACCGGGTAGAATGCGCCCACGCAATGAGGGTATTGGAAATGGCTTTAGTCGGGCGCTACAACAGTTTGCAAGTGGTTAAACACACTAACTTCGGTTTATATCTGGACGGTGGTGCGGACGGCGAAATCCTGCTGCCCAATCGATATATTCCCAAGGATATTCCCAGCGAAGATGAAGATTGGCTCAATGTTTTCATTTATCTGGACAGCGACGACAAACTGATCGCTACCACGGAAAAACCCAAGGTCCAGGTCGGTGAATTCGCCAGCCTGAAAGTGGTTGAGATCAACAGCATCGGCGTGTTCCTGGACTGGGGCCTGCCCAAGGACCTGTTGCTGCCGTATTCCGAAGAAAAGCGCCAGATGACCGCCGGCGAATACTGCGTGGTGCACGTCTACCTCGACAAGCACACCCGCCGCATCACCGCCACGGCGCGCCTGGATCGTTATCTGGACAAGACCCCGGCCAACTACACGCCGGGCCAGGAAGTGGATTTGCTGGTCGCCGAAGCCACCGACATGGGGTTCAAGGCGATCATCAATAACAAGCACTGGGGCCTGATCCACAAGAACGAAATCTTCAAGTTCATGCGCGCCGGCAAACAGGAAAAGGGCTTCATCAAGGAAATCCGTCCGGACGGCAAGATCAGCCTGAGCCTGCAGCCCGTTGGCCAGGAGGCCGCCACCAGCCTCAACGCCAAGATCCTCGCCAAATTGCGTGAGAACAACGGCACCCTGGCGGTCAGCGACAAGAGCGACCCGGCGCTGATCAGCAGCCTGTTCGGCGTGAGCAAGGGCAACTTCAAGAAGGCCATTGGTGCGCTGTACAAGAATGGGCAGATTGTCATTCATGCGGATCGCATTGAATTGAGCTGATTCGAACGCAGAATCCGGGGCTTGTGAACCTTGTGATCAATGATCCAGTGGCTCGTGACCTTGTGGCGAGGGAGCTTGCTCCCGCTGGCCTGCGCAGCGGGCCCCGGCGTTCTTCCTGACGTACTGTGGTTAAAAATCATTTTTGGGGCTGCTTCGCAGCCCAGCGGGAGCAAGCTCCCTCGCCACGGGCGCTCATCTCTGTATACAAACTCCTGCACCTTTAGCATGCATTCACGCCCTGTTCGTGGGCGCATGCCTGCTCCTGCTCGATCTTAACCCCCGCTACACACCCCGGTTTGTCTAACATTCCACGTCTATGGCACGCATTCTGCGTAGCAACGCGTATACAAACCATGCCGGCTCCCGTGCGCAGTATGGTGAGCAGGTCGATACGGGGGCACGGCGGTACTCAAAAGGAGCCCCGCAATGTCCGAGCAATTGCCCAACGGCTACAGCCCCCGCCTCTATAACCAGGACCTGGGCCCGCTGCCGCAGAAATGGAATTGGTACAACATCTTCGCGTTCTGGATGAGTGATGTGCACAGCGTCGGCGGCTATGTGTTCGCTGCCAGCCTGTTCGCCTTGGGCCTGGCGAGTTGGCAGGTGCTGATCGCGTTGCTCGGCGGGATCTGCATCGTGCAGTTGATCGCCAACCTGGTCGCCAGGCCGAGCCAGCAGGCGGCAGTGCCCTATCCCGTCATTTGCAGGCTGGCGTTCGGCGTGTTCGGGGCGAATATTCCAGCGGTCATTCGCGGCTTGATCGCCGTAGCCTGGTACGGGATTCAGACGTACCTGGCGTCCAGTGCGCTGATCATCGTGGTGCTGCGGTTTTTTCCTTCGATGGAAGTCTACGCGACGCCGCATTTTGCCGGTTTGTCCTACCTGGGCTGGTTCGGTTTCCTCAGCTTGTGGTTCGTCCAGGCGCTGGTGTTCTGGACCGGCATGGAGTCGATCCGGCGTTTCATCGACTGGGCCGGACCGGTGGTGTATGCCGTGATGTTCCTGTTGGCCGGTTGGATCGTGTGGAAGGCCGGTTGGAGCAACATCAGCTTCACCCTGGCGGAAAAGTCGTTGTCTGGCTGGCAAGCGTTCGGACAAGTGATCGTGGCGACGGCCCTGGTGGTGTCGTACTTTTCCGGGCCCACCCTGAATTTCGGTGATTTCAGCCGTTACTGCCGGAGCATGTCTGACGTGCGCCGGGGCAATTTCTGGGGGCTGCCGGTGAATTTCCTGGCGTTTTCCCTGGTCACCGTGGTGATTGTTTCCGGGACCTTGCCGGTGTTCGGTGAAATGCTCCACGACCCGATTGCCACCGTGGCGCGCATCGACAACGACGTGGCCGTCCTGCTGGGTGCCTTTGCCTTCGTGACCGCCACCATTGGCATCAACATTGTCGCCAACTTTGTGTCCCCGGCGTTCGACTTTGCCAACGTCGCGCCGAGCAAGATCAGTTGGCGCGCCGGTGGCATGATTGCGGCGGTGGCGTCGATTTTCATCACTCCGTGGAACCTGTTCAACAACCCCGAAGTGATCCACTACACCCTGGACGTGCTGGCCGCGTTCATCGGCCCGCTGTTCGGGATCCTGCTGGTGGATTACTACCTGATCAAAAAACAGCAGATTGACGTCGATGCGCTGTTCAATGACGGTCCGAGCGGACGCTATTACTACAGCGGCGGTATCAACTGGACCGCGGTCAAGGCGCTGATCCCGGCGACCTTGATGGGCGTGGCAATCACCTTCACGCCGCTGCTGCAACCGATGGCCAACTTCGCCTGGTTCACCGGTTGTTTCCTCGGCGGGGTGTTGTATTTCGTCTTGGCCCTACGAGAGCCGACCGCGCAATCGAGCAAAGCGTTCAGTCCGGCCGGCCAGGCCTGATCAACGCAGGGCGGTCTGGGCGCAAGGGCCCACCGCGCCCCGGCTGGCGGGCCGCAACAACAGGCCGCCAGCCAACAGCAGGCCGCTGCCGGCAATGATCAGCGCCGGTTGCAGGCCGCCGCTGAAATGACTGCTCAGCGCTGCCAGCAACGGCCCGCTGAGCTGGCCCACGGCAAAGCAGGCGGTCAGCAGGCCGGCGTTGCGCTGGGTGGCGTGGGGGGCCAGTTCCCGGGAGCGCAGCATCACCAGCTGCATGCAGGCCAGGAATGGCGCACCACACAGGATCACCCCCAGCGCCAGCCCCGGCCCACTGCCCAGCAGGCATGCAAACACCCCGGCGGCTTGCAGCCAGAGCGTACCGATCAGCCAGCGACCGGTGCTGTTCGGGTTCGGCCGCCGCAAGCTGACCAGCAACACGCCGATGGCGGCGGCCAGGCCGAAGCTGGGCCAGAACAGATCCGCCAGCCACTGTCCGTGGAACTGCGCCGAGGCCATTTGTGACAGGAACGTGGCCGGAATGATGTAGCCCACGCCGTACAAGGCATACACCACGCCCAGTCGAGCGATGCCACGATTCGGCGAGGAGGTGACTGGCGCGGCAACGGTCGCGGTTGCGGCGGGTTGCGGCAGGATCGGCAAAATCACCAGCAACATCGCCAGCGCCACGCCGGCGTACGCCAGCCACAGGGTTGCCGAGGTCTGGCCCAGCAGGTTCGAGCCCAATGCCAACAAACCTGTCAGGAAAATCCCCAATCCAGGACCGGCAAACACCAGGGCGCCGAGCCGCGGCCGTCCCGTCGCCGCTGCCAAGGGTTGGCTCAGGGCGGTGATCATCACCATCACCCAGGCGCTCGCCACGCCGATGCCGAAGCGCAATGCCAGGTGCGGCCAGAAGCCCCATGCCCAGAACGACGCCAGGGTCAGGAGCACGCACAGCCATAGGCCGCCGAGCAACCGCCGCCGCACCTGTTCCGGGCGCCGGGCGAACATGGCGTCCAGCGCGCCGAGGAAATAACCCAGGTAGTTGGCGGCGGCAATCAGACCGGCGGCGGTCAAGTCGACCTGACCTTCGCCGATCAAATGAGGTAACTGCGGTGTGAGGGCGAAGCGGCCGATGCCCATGGCCATCATCAGCGCGATGAAGCTGCCGAGCAGGCGAATAAAAGGTGACATGGTCGTTCTCCGGTTGTCGGGGGGAATGACCGTCAGGCTAGGACTGATTGACTTTCATTAAAAATGAATAATAGTGAGTAACTTGTTCTTTTTTGGAGAAGGTCGTGGAGTTCAGCCAGTTAAGGATTTTCCAGGCCGTGGCCGAGGAAGGTTCGATCACCCGGGCTGCGGAGCGCTTGCACCGGGTGCCCTCGAACCTGTCGACCCGGCTTAAGCAGCTCGAAGAGCAGTTGGGCGTAGACCTTTTCCTAAGAGAGCGTCAGCGCTTGCAGTTGTCACCGGCAGGAAAAGTCCTGCTGGACTATGCAACCAAGCTCTTCGCCTTGCACGACGAAGCCCACGCAGCGGTGCAGGGCGGACAACCGGCCGGGGATTTCCTGCTGGGAACGATGTACAGCACGGCGGCGACGCATTTGCCGGACCTGCTGGCGGCGTATCACCGGAGGTATCCAGCGGTGAACCTGCAAGTGCAGTCGGGGCCCAGTGGTGAACTGTTTGAAGGCCTGCTCACCAATCGGCTCGATGCGGCGTTGGTGGACGGCCCGCTGGAGCTGGCGGGGCTGGATGGCGTGCCGCTGTGCGACGAACGGTTGGTGCTGATCACCGAGGCCGATCACCCGCCGGTGCGCAGTGCGCTGGATGTGCAGGGCCGCGCGGTGTTCACGTTCCGCCGTGGCTGCTCGTACCGGATGCGCTTGGAAGCCTGGTTTGCCCACGATCACGCGACCATGGGCCGGGCGATGGAAATCGAGTCTTACCAGGGGATGCTGGCGTGTGTGATCGCCGGATCCGGCGTGGCGTTGATGTCCGAGTCGATGCTGGCCAGCCTGCCGGGCCGCGAGCGGGTGACGGTGCATCCGCTGGCCGAGCCGTTTGCCAGCGCCACCACTTGGCTGATGTGGCGTAAAGGCATGGTCGGGGCCAACTTGAATGCCTGGATTGAATTGCAACAACAGGCGTGGCCGCGAGCGCCAATGATCACGGCGCAATCGGCTTGAACTCCGGGAGGTGGATTTGGATCAATTCAGTAACAGATCATTGCAAACTGAGACGAGCATTGCATAGCACATCGGACTATTATCAGTGCGAAGGGGCCACAGAAATCTGCCGCTCGCACCACCCTGAGGGGGCACCACGATGAAAGAGAAAATCCAGAACTGGCTTCACGACTTGGGTGTCGCGCTTGGCCTGATCGAGCCGCCGATGCAACCGGTACCGATCCGCACCGATGACGAGCAACGCCGCCGCCAGCCGCGCCGCCGGTAAATACACCAGGAATTTGGAGAGATCGCAGTTCCGGACCATCTCGATCGAGATGGCCCGGAACTGCGATCTTTTTATTGGTGGCGCGAACCCCTGTGGCGAGGGAGCTTGCTCCCGCTGGGCTGCGTAGCAGCCCCAAGATGTATCCATCACCGCAGTGCGGCAGACAGGACGCCGGGGCCTGCTTCGCAGTCCAGCGGGAGCAAGCTCCCTCGTCACAGGGATGTGTTGCAAAAAGGGGCATGGCCACCGACGCCATGCCTCTTGAAGAATCTGTCTCAGTGCTCGGTCAAACCGCCTTGGCCACCACGTTCGACCTGTGCGACAGCAAGCTCACCAGCACGAAACTCACCAGCGCCACGCTCAGGCTGTAGTAGATCGGTGTGTTCGCATCCAGGCCATCCTTGAACATGAAGAACAGCGCGGTCAAGAAGCCCAGCGACATGCTGGTGATCGCGCCAGCGGTGGTGGCGCGTTTCCAGTAGATGGCGCCGATCAGCGGGATCAGCATGCCGCCCACCAACAGGTTGTAGGCCAGGGTGAGGGCGCTGATGACGTCGCTGACCACCAGGGCGATCACCAGGACCATCGCCCCCATCAGCAGGGTGGCGATGCGGTTTTCGTGGACGTCGCCGCTGCCGCTCTCACGGCCATGACGCAGGCGGGGCAGCAGGTCCTGGACCACCGTGGTGGACGCGGCGAGCAGGCCCGCCGCGGCGGTGGACATCAAGGCCGCCAGGGCCGCGGCGATCACCAATCCACGAATGCCATTGGGCAGGCTGGTCTGCACCACGCTGGCGAAAGCGTTGTTGACGTTTTCCAGATCCGGTAGCAACACCTTTGCCGCCATGCCGATCAGCGCCCCAGCCAGGCCGTACAGCACGCAGTACAGGCCGGCGGCGGTGCCGGCCACTTTGGCCACGCCTTCGCTGCGGGCGGTGAACACCCGCTGCCAGATGTCCTGGCCGATGAAGATGCCGAAAAAGTAGATCAGGAAGTAGGTAAGGATGGTGTCCCAGCCAATCGCGGTGAAATCGAAGTAGCTGGCCGGCAAGGCCGCCACCATCGCGTCCCAGCCGCCGGCATCGCCGATGGACATCGGCATCAGCAGGAACACCAGGCCAATGGTCATGATCAAGAATTGCACGATATCCGTGAGGGTCAGCGACCACATGCCGCCAATGGTGGAATACAGCACCACCACGCCACCGCCCACCAGGATCGACAACCAGAACGGCAGGCCGAACAGCACCTGCATCACGGTGCCGATGGCGATGGTCGAGGTGGCGCCGATCATCAGCGCATACACCAGCATGATCAGCGCACTGGCCTGGCGCGCGGCCGGGTTGTAGCGGCGCTCCAGCACTTGGGTCACGGTGTAGATCTTCAGTTTGAGCAACGGCTTGGCGAGGAACAGGCTCAGGCCTACGATGCCCAGGCCGATGGCGCCGCACAGCCAGAACCCGGAAATGCCATGGACGTAGCCCAGGCGCACGGTGCCGATGGTCGATGCGCCGCCCAGCACGGTGGCGGCCATGGTGCCCAAGTAGAAGCCCGGGCCGAGGTTGCGCCCGGCGACCAGGTAGTCGTCACGGGTCTTGGCGCGGCGCATGCCGTACCAGCCGAGGGCGATCATGCCGGCGGCGTAGATGAGAACGACGATTAAATCCAAAGCCATGATGGCGTGTCTCCGATTGTCTTTTTTATGTACGGGACGAAGTGCTGCTGTCCCTGGCGAACGAGTCTTTGTGGCGAGGGAGCTTGCTCCCGCTCGACTGCGCAGCAGTCGTCGCTTATCGGTTCAGAAACTTGGGGGGCTGCTGCGCAGCCCAGCGGGAGCAAGCTCCCTCGCCACGGGTATTTTTCAGTCAGGCGGTCTGCCGGAGCTCTGATTTAGCAAGCGGCGCTGTGCCCCGCGGATCTTGCGGCCCATACACCGCCGCCGGCTCTGGAAACAGCCCCAACAACGCCAGGTACACCACCGAGGCCAGGCCCAGGGTCACCGGCAGGCTGATGTCGATCCCGCCGGCCAGTTCCCCCAGCGGCCCGACGAACTGCCCTGGCAGGTTGACGAAGCACAACCCCACCAGCGCGCTGGGGATCCACGCCCCCAGGCCGCGCCAGTTCCAGCCGTGGCTGAACCAGTAGCGCCCGCCGGTTTCGCCGCGGGTGAACACTTGCAGGTCGTCCGGGCAGTAGAAGCCGCGGCGCACCAGCAGGCCGATGATCATGATCACCATCCAGGGTGTGGTGCAGGTGATGATCAGCACCGCGAAGGTCGACACGCTCTGCACCAGGTTCGCCGCGAAGCGCCCGATGAAGATGAAGGCAATCGACAGCACGCCGATCAGCAGCGTCGCCTTGACCCGCGACAGCAGCCGTGGAAACACGCTGGACATGTCCAGCCCGGTGCCATACAGCGACGTGGTGCCGGTGGACATGCCGCCGATCACCGCGATCAGGCACACCGGCAGGAAGAACCACCCCGGCGACACCGCCAGCAGCCCGCCCACGTAGTTATTGGCCGCGATGTAGTCCGGCGCCTTGATCGCCACGATGGTGGCGGTGGCGAGGCCGAACAGGAACGGGATCAATGTCGCCAGTTGCGCCGCGATCACCGCCAGCATGATGCGGCGCTTGGGCGTGTTGCGCGGGATGTAGCGCGACCAGTCACCGAGGAACGCACCGAAGGAAATCGGGTTGCTCATGGCCACCAGCGCCGCGCCGATGAAGGCGGCGTAGAAGCCCGGCTGGCCAAGGCTGACCGTGCCGGCGAACTGGCTGTCAAAGGTCGGTGCGAAGGCGAAGATGCCGAGCAGGAACAGCAGGCTGGCGGCCCACACGGCGATGCGGTTGACCCACAGCATGAAGCGGAAGCCGTAGATGCACACGGTCAACACCAGCAGGGCGAACAGGCCGTAGGCCAGGCCCAGGCTCAAGTCGGTTTCCGGCACGCCGATCAGCCGCTTGGCGCCGCCGATCAATGCATCGCCCGAACTCCACACCGACAGTGAGAAAAACGCGATGGCGGTCAGCAACGAGAGGAACGAGCCGACGATTCGCCCGTGCACGCCGAAGTGCGCGCCGGATGACACCGCGTTGTTGGTGCCGTTGAGCGGACCGAACAGGCCCATCGGCGCGAGAATGATCGAACCCACCAACACGCCCAGCACAATCGCCCAGACCCCGGCCTGGAACGACAGGCCGAACAGCACCGGAAAACTGCCGAGCACGGCGGTGGCAAAGGTATTGGCGCCGCCGAAGATCAGGCGAAACAGGTCGCCTGTGCCTGCGGTGCGTTCGTGGTCCGGGATCTGTTCGACCCCGTTGGTTTCAATCTGCGTAAGGCTTTTATCGTTATTGTTATTCATGATCTGCTCCGATCATCGAGGCGCATTCATCGGTTGTGAATGTCGCCTGTGGCTAAGGGGGTGGCAGCCCTTCCGGCATTGCGGACAAATGTTCATGACAGGCCAGCCATAGGCCTTGTTGTTCTTGGCGAAACACAATGGTTTCGCGCTCCTGGCTAATGTGAAGCTCCCCTTGCATGCGCAGCTCGGTGGCCACGTCATGGATAAAAATCGCCACGTCCCCTTGCAGGCTGACGAAGGCGTTGCTCGAGGTGCAGCTCAGCACCTCGAAGCCATCCTCGGACCTCCAGCGATCCCACAACGCCCGGTAGGCATCGCGTGACAGCAGGGGCTGTTCGAGGGTGTGGAACACGAAGCTCGCATCGGTGCTGAACGCACTGAAATAAGCCTCGCGATCGTTGCGGGCGAAGGCCGACACCAGCTCAGCGGCGGCCTTGAGAACCTGGTCTCGATGGCTCATGACGGCGCCTCAGCGATGAACCACGCCAGGCAGTACGCAGAGCATTTCGTACAGCAGGTTGGCGCCCAGCAGCGAGGTGTTGCCGGTGGTGTCGTACGGCGGCGAGACTTCTACCAGATCGCAACCGACCAGGTCGAGGCCCTGGCAGCCACGGACGATTTCGATCGCCTGGATGGTGGTCAGGCCACCGATTTCCGGGGTGCCGGTGCCGGGCGCCCAGGCCGGGTCGATACCGTCGATGTCGAAGCTCAGGTACACCGGGCCGCCGCCGACTTTTTCACGCACTTCGGCCATCAACGGCGCCAGGGATTTGTGCCAGCACTCTTCGGCCTGGACCACGCGAAAGCCCTGATGGCGGCTCCAGTTGAAATCATCGGCGGTGTAGCCCTGGGCCCGCAGGCCGATCTGCACCACGCGGTCGCAATCGAGCAGGCCTTCTTCCACGGCGCGGCGGAAGGTGGTGCCGTGGGCGATTTTCTCGCCGAACATGTGGTCGTTCACATCGGCATGGGCGTCGATGTGCACCAGGCCGACCTTGCCGTGTTTCTTGTGAATGGCTCGCAGTATCGGCAGGGTGATGGTGTGGTCGCCGCCCAGGGTCAGGGGGATGACGTTGTGTTCGAGGATCTTGTGGTACGACTCTTCGATGATCCGCACCGCGTCCAGCAGGTTGAAGGTGTTGATCGCCACGTCACCGATGTCCGCCACTGACAGCGAGTCGAACGGTGCAGCGCCGGTGGCCATGTTGTAGGGGCGGATCATCACGGATTCGGCGCGAATCTCCCGCGGCCCGAAACGGGTGCCGGCGCGCAGGGAGGTGCCGATGTCCAGCGGCACGCCGACGAAAGCAGCGTCCAGGCCGGCAGCGGTTTGCAAATGAGGAAGTCGCATCATGGTGGCGATGCCGCCGAAGCGCGGCATTTCGTTGCCGCCCAGTGGTTGGTGAAGAATCTTGTCCACGGGTAGGGCCTCATCGTTGTTTTATTTATCAGGGGCCGATTCTGCGAAAAGCCGCTGTCGTGAAGAATCGCTGGCGGCAAATACTTAGTTCAGATTTTTCTAAACTAATGGCGGGCGGGGCGATAGACTCCGCAGCAGCGCAATCCTGGGGCAGACGATTACCCCGGTGGCGAGGGAGCTTGCTCCCGCTGGGCTGCGAAGCGGCCCCAAAACCATTCACCTCGGTGTATCAGGTAGATCGCGTGGGCAGGTTTTACGACTGCTTCGCAACCGAGCGGGAGCAAGCTCCCCCGCCACAAAAGCGCGACAAGTTCTGTTTATGTGTGATCCGGAGACACCCAATGGCCAACGCTCTACCCGACCTGAAACTGCTGCGCATTTTCGTCAGCGTGGTCCGGCACCAGGGGTTCGCCAATGCCCAGCACGAGCTCAACCTCTCCACCTCGGCCATCAGCACTTATATGAGCCAGCTGGAATCGGCCCTGGGCCTGGTCCTCTGTCATCGTGGCCGGGGCGGGTTCAGCCTGACCAGCAAGGGCGAGTTGTTCCATCAGGAAACCCTGCGCCTGCTGGGCGAGCTCGAAGGCTTCGAACAGTACGCCGCCGCGCTCAAGGGGGAACTGCGCGGCACGCTGAACCTGGGGGTGATCGACTCGACAGTGAGCGACACGGCCTTGCCATTCGCCGAAGCCATCGGTGCCTACAGCCAGGAACATCCGGCGGTGCATTTGCACCTGTCGGTCCTGAGCCCTTACGAGCTGCAACTCGGTGTGCAGGACAACCGCCTGGACCTGGCCATCGGTGCGTTTTCCACGCGCATGAGCGGGTTGGTCTACATGCCGTTGTACCGCGAGCAGCACTGGTTGTATTGCAGCAACCGCCACCCGCTGTTCAACGAGCGGCGCATCCCCGAACAGGTCATCACCCAGCAGCGCATGGTCGGACGCGGTTACTGGAGCCAGGCCGAGCTGGCTCGTCATGGCTTCAAGCACAGTGCGGCGACGGTCGAGAGCATGGAAGCGCAGTTGATCCTGGTGTTGTCCGGTGCCTACGTCGGTTATTTGCCTGAGCACTATGCCCAGGCTTGGGTCGACAAGGGCGACTTGCGCGTGCTGTTGCCGGCGACCTTCGGTTATCAGGCGCCGTTTTCGATGATCGTGCGCCGTGGCCGCAGCCGCGAGCCGCTGATCCAGACCTTCCGTGATTTGCTCAAAGCTCAACTGAACCAGGCCTGATCATGTCCAGAATCCAATGCCCGCGCTGCCAACGACCGCAAAGCCATTGCCTGTGCCCGTTGATCCCCAACCTCGACAGCCGCACCCGGGTCTTGCTGTTGCAACATCCGAGCGAAGTGAACCACGCCTTGAACACTGCCCGGCTGGCGGCCTTGGGGCTGCGCAATGCCGAGCTGATCGTGGGCGAGGTGTTCGAGGATCTGCCCCGGTTGCTCAACCAGGCGGGTTATCAGGCGCGGTTGTTGTTTCCCGCTAACGACGCGCAGCCGCTGCAAACCTACGGGCCGTCCGATGAGCCGCTGCTGTTGGTCGTTCCCGATGGCACCTGGCGCAAGGCGAGAAAACTGCTGCACCTCAATCCGCTGCTGGCGGCGTTGCCGAGGGTGACGTTGGCTAACGGTGGGGTGTCTCGTTACCGTTTGCGCAAGGCACCGGGGCCGGGGGCGTTGTCGACGGTGGAGGCGATTGTCCAGGCGTTGCAGACACTCGAAGCGCCGACCCGTTTCGAGCCGCTGCTGAAGCCGTTCGAGGCGTTGATCGAGGGGCAGATTGTGGCGATGGGGGAGGAGACGTTTCGGCGTAATCATGCTGAGAAATAATGGTTGTCTTTGCCGGCGCCTTCGCGAGCAAGCCCGCTCCCACATTTGATCGCCTGTGGCCGCAAAATTTGTGTTCGCCGCAGATCCATTGTGGGAGCGGGCTTGCTCGCGAAGGCGGCCTCTCAATCACCGCATATCTCAGCAGAAATCAGCGCTCGCGCATCGCCTCGGTCCGCGCCTTCAACACCGGCTTGAGCAAGTAATCCAACACACTTTTCTCCCCAGTGATGATGTCCACCGTCGCCACCATCCCCGGAATGATCAGCAACGGCTTGGCATCGCCGCCCAAGTGGTTTTTATCGGTCCGCACCTGGATCAAATAGAAGCTGTTGCCCTTGTCGTCGGTGATGGTGTCGGCACCGATCAGTTCGAGCTTGGCGCTGAGCCCGCCATAGATCGTGTAGTCGTAGGCGCTGAACTTGACCATGGCTTTCTGGCCAGGGTGCAGGAACGCCACGTCCTGGGGGCGGACCTTGGCTTCGATCAGCAGGTTGTCTTCCAGGGGCACGATTTCCACCATGTCGTTGCCCGGCTGCACCACGCCGCCGATGGTATTGACCTTCAATTGCTTGATCACCCCATGCACCGGCGAGACCACGGTGGTGCGGGTCACGCGGTCGTCGATGGCGATGCTTGAGGCGGTGATTTTCGACAGTTCGGTGCGTTTCTCGTTGAGGTCCTTGGCCGCCTCGGAACGGAAGGTCTGTTCCGATTCGTCGATCTTGCTCTTGATCTCGTTGATCGCCGATTCGGCCCTGGGAATGGCCAGGGTGGTGGCGTTGAGCGAGCCGCGGATTTCCACCGCGCTGCGCTTGAGCCGCAGGATCTCCACCGGCGATACCGCCCCGGTGCGCACCAGCGGCGCGGACATGTTCATTTCTTCTTGCAGCAAGGCCAGGGCGGAGCTGAACTGGCCTTGCTTGGAACGAAACTCCGCCAGTTCCTGGGTCTTCTGCCGCAGCTGTTCGGTCAGGGTCCGTTGTTCGCTGGCCAGGCGTCGCTGGCGTTGTTCATACAGCGAGCGTTCGTCCTCGGCCACTTGCGGGGCCTTGGCGGTGACCTCTGCCGAGAGCGCGAAGGGCCGCCCTTCAGCTTCGGCCGACAGGCGCTCGACCTGGGCGGTCAGGGCATAGCGGTCAGCCTCGCTCTCGCCCTTGTTCGACAGGAACCGCGTATCGTCGAGGCGCAGCAGGGTGTCGCCCTTGTTTACCATCTGGCCTTCGCGCACGAAAATTTCGGTGACGATGCCGCCCTCCAGGTTCTGGATCACCTGGATCTTGCTCGACGGAATCGCCTTGCCTTCGCCGGTGGTGACTTCCTGCAAGACCGCAAACTTCGCCCAGACCAACCCGGTGACGATCAACCCGGCGGCCAGCCACACGGTAACCCGCGAGCGCCGGGGAGAATCCTGCAGCGTGGCGCCGGCGGTTTCCGGCATGAACTCGCTTTCGGCGCTTTTGCTGAAACTGCCGAAGTAGCTTCGGGCGGCTGAATCCGGTGTTTGAGCAGACATGGGGCGGTACCCGTTGGTTAAATGAAAAGAGCTGGGTGCTGCTTTTAAGTAAAAGAGCTGGGTGCTGCTTTTTGTGGCGAGGGAGCTTGCTCCCGCTCGGCGGCGAAGCCGTCGCAAAACCTGCCGGCGCGGTCCGCCTGATACAACCGGGGGAATGGCCCTTGGGGCTGCTTCGCAGCCCAGCGGGAGCAAGCTCCCTCGCCACAGGGGTATGTGTCGGCCTCTAAACCGCCGCGGAGCCCACCCGTCCCTTGCGCAGCGCATCGATCACCGCGTCCTTCGGCCCGTCCGCCACGATCCGGCCGTTATCCAGCACCACCAAGCGGTCCACCAGGCTCAGCATCGAGGTGCGGTGGGTGACCAGCAGCACGGTCTTGCCCTGCACGTGGGTATGAAGCTTCTGCCGCAAGACGTCTTCGCTGCTGTTGTCCATGGCGCTGGTGGGTTCGTCCAGCAGCAGGATCGGCGGGTCGAGCAACAAGGCCCGGGCCAGCAGCACAGCCTGGCGCTGGCCGCCGGACAGCAGTTGTCCGCGCTCGCCCACCGGGCGGTCGAAACCTTGGGGATGCTGGCGCGCCAGTTCGGTGACACCAGTCAGTTCCGCCACTTCCAGCATGCGCGCGTCGCTGATGTAGCGCGCACCGAGGGTGAGGTTGTCCCGCAGGCTGCCGGCCAGCAGCGGCAGGTCATGGGCGACATAGCCGATCTGTTGGCGCAGGTCGGCGACGTCCAGTTGCCGCAAGTCCAGGCCGTCGAGCAGCAACTGGCCTTCCTCCGGTGCATAGAAACCCATCACCAGGCGCGCCAGGGTGCTCTTGCCCGAGCCACTGCGGCCGATGATCCCGACCCGTTCGCCGGGCTTGAGGCTGAAACTGATATTGGCCAGTGCCGGGGCGCTCTGGCCGTTGTAGTGGAACGTCACGCCGCTGACGTCCAGCGCGCCCTGCAATTGGGTGCGCTCAAGGGGCCGCTGCTTGGCGTCACGCTCCTGGGGCAAGGCCATCAGGGCATCGGTGCTGCGCATGGTGAGCTGGGCTTGCTGGTAGCGGGTGATCAGCCCGGCGATCTGCCCGAGCGGGGCCAGTACGCGGCTGCCGAGCATGTAGGTCGCCACCAGCGCGCCGACGCTGAGATTGCCGGCAATGATGCTGTAGACCCCCGCGACGATGGTCGCCATGCCCGCCAGTTGTTGCAGGAACAAGGTGCCGTTGGTCGCCAGTGCCGAGAGGTTGCGCGCATGGCTGTCCAGGCGGGTGAGGGCGCCGTGGGTGCTTTCCCATTGGTGCTGGCGCTCGCTTTCGGCGCTGCAAGCCTTGAGGGTTTCCAGGCCGCCGAGGGTTTCGATCAGTAGGGCCTGGCGCTGGGCGCCGAGGGCCAGGCTTTTTTGCACGGTGTCGCGCAGGCGTGCCTGGATGATCATGGCGAAGACAATGGTGATCGGAAATGCGATCACGGGAATCACCACCAGCCAGCCGCCCAGCAGGCCGATCACCACCAGCATCAGCAGGGCGAAGGGCAGGTCGATGAGGCTGGTGAGCGTCACCGCCGTGAGGAATTCCCGCAGGCCCTGGAAGTCGTGGATGCTCTGGGCGAAGCCGCCGATGGTCACCGGTTTGGCCTTCATCGCCATGCCAGTGATGCGTTCGAACAAAGTCGCGGAGAGAATCACGTCGGTTTTCTTGCCGGCGGTGTCCAGCAGATGGGCGCGCACCACCCGCAGCACCAGTTCGAAACCGGTGCCGATCAGCAGCCCCACGGCCAGCACCCATAAGGTCGATGTGGCCTGGTTCGGCACCACGCGGTCGTAGGTCTGCATCACGAACAGCGGCACCATCAGGCCCAGCAGGTTGATCAGGAAACTCGCCAGGATCGCATCGCTGTACAGCCAGCGCGACAGTTTCAGGGTGTCGCGAAACCACGCCTCGACCCGCGGCACCAGCGGGGCGCGCAAGTCTTCGAGTTCATGGCGCGGCCGGGCGAATAGCGCCTGGCCGCTGTAATCGGTGGTCAGTTCCTCGCGGCTGACCCATTGTTCACCGCCATCGGCTTCGCTGGGGAGGATCAGCGCCTTGCCATCCTCGCCCCAGCGCCGCAATACGGCGCAGCGGCCCCCCGCCAGGATCAGCATCACCGGCAGGTTCAGGGCTGAGATGTCCGCCAGCTCACGCCGCAATAGCCGCGCCTGCAAGCCCGCCCGGGCCGCTGCGCGGGGCAGCAGGTCCAGGCTCAAGCGTTGGTGCGCCATAGGAAGCCCGGCGCTGAGGCTGGCGCGACTGGCCGTCGCGCCATGGAGTTTGCAGAGGATCAACAGGCCGTCCAGCAACGGATCATCGAAGTTCAGGCGCGGATCGGCGCCGGGGGTTGCGGGTTCCATGCTGGTCACATTGATCGCTCCCACTGGATTACTTCAGTTCCGGCAACCGTGCCTGGTTCTTGACTTCGGTCTGCGCGACCGCATCGGCCGGCAGCACGATCCGTTGTTTTTGCAACAACAGGCCCATGTTCGCCAGCACCCGGTACATCGAGTATTCCTCGGTGTAGCGCACTTCGGTGTAGCGACGGTTGGCGTTGTACAACTCGTTTTCGCTGTCGAGCAGGTCGAGCAGGGTGCGCTGGCCGAGGCCGAACTGATCCTGGTAGGCGGCGCGCACACGGGCGGTGGTGTCGGCGTATTCGCGGGCGGTCGGGGTCTGCTTGCGGGCGTTGAGCATGGCGTTCCAGGCCAGGCGCGTGTCTTCGTTGAGCTGGCGCAGGGCGTTGTTGCGGATGTCCATGGCCTGGTTGATCTGGTGGGCGTTGGACGCCAGCCGCGCCTTGTCGCTGCCGCCGCGGAACAGGTTGTAGTTCATCACCACGCCCAGCCGCCAGTTGTTGTCGTGGCCTTCTTCGCCACCGATGTTGTTGTTGGCGCCCACTGCCGCCTCGGCGTCAAAGCGCGGATAGAACGGCGACTTTGCCACTTCATATTGGCTCTCGGCGGACTGGATGTCGGCCTGGGCCGATTTCAGGTACGGGTTGTTATCCACCATGCTTTGCTGGGCTTCGCGCAGGTCGGCGGGAAGCTCGCCTTTGGTCGAGGGCGGCGCTTCCAGCTCATCGGGCATGCGCCCGACCACGCTGTAGAAGTTCGCCTCGGCGTCCGCCAGGTCGACCTGGGCGGTGTCGAAGTTGTTTTCCGCCAGGGCCCGACGGGCGTTGGACTGGTCGGAGTCGGCCGTACTGCCCACCCCTCGCTCGGTGCGCAGGCCGATCTGGTCGTTGACCCGCAGGTGCGCCTGCAGGTTGTTCTTGGCCAAGGTCACCAGTTCACGACGCTTGAGCACTTCCAGGTAGACCTCGATGGTGCGCAGCGCCAGATCCTGGGCGGTGCCCTGGGCGTAATAGGCCCGGGAATTGACCACGCCCTGGGTGCGCTGCACTTCATTGGCGGTGTTGAACCCGTCGAAGATCATCTGCCGCAGGCGCAGTTCCGATTGGGTGTAGGTCAGGATATTGGTGTGGTGGTTGCCCTGCGCCCGGGTGTTGGTGTTGTCGCTGTAGCCACGGCCATAACCGGCATTGAGATCCACCGACGGGAAAAAGCCCCCCCGGGCGACTTTGACGTCTTCATTGGCCGACAGGCGGCTGTCCACCCGTTGTGCCAATTCCGGGTGAGTCGCGATGGTGCTCTGGATCGCTTCGGTCAAGGACATGGCCTGCGCCTGAGAAGAGCAGGCCATGGCCAGCAAAACCGCGCTGCAGAGGGGGGTTAGAACGCGCATGGGGTGCATCTCCTGAGGTCTGTAGTGCTTCGTTGTCGCCAATTTATTGACGTATTTAAGATCAAAACCGTTTCAACCTTGTAACAACACAGCTAAGAACATCCTGCGCAAAACCTAAGAAGAATTTCTCATAACGCTTATTCCGAAAAAAACTTATGTGCTTGTAAAAAACCGGCACATTGTTCAAAGCGAAAGCCTTTGAATCTGCGGGTTCTGACGGATTTTAGGCGTCAATAAAAGTTCCATTCAGATTTTCAAGCGATGTGAAGAAGTGCCGAAAGGGCGCTGGATAAGGCGGTTAACGGTGACGGTTTTTTGTCGTTTTAGCGAATTGCCAGCACGTTTCTCCTTCTCGAAAGCTGGCAGATTTTCCAGCTTTGCAGATCGCCAATCTGAGGACGGATTCTTCACCCAAACAGGTGCCGACTGCGGTCGGCAACGGAGGAAATGCACATGGCAGCGCTCATCGGTATCGTCAGCAAAGTGGTCGGGCAAGTTTTCGCGGAAACGGCTGGTGGCCTGCGGCGGCCTCTGGTCGAAGGCGATCGGCTCTATGCCGGCGAACACTTGGTCACCGGTGCCGAAGGGGCCGTGGCTGTCCAATTGCAAAACGGCCAGGCGTTGACCCTGGGCCGCGAAAGCAACCTGACCCTGACCCCGCAGCTGCTCGCCAACCCTGCGCCTCATGTCGACACGCCCGACACAGTGGCACCGAATGACGCGCAACTGACCGATGTGCAAAAGCTGCAGCAAGCCATCGCCGCCGGTGCCGACCCGACGCAGACCGGTGAAGCCACGGCTGCCGGACCCGAAGGGGGCAACCCGGGTGGCGTAGGGGGTGGGCACAGTTTTGTGTTGCTGGAAGAGGTGGGCGGGGAGGTCGATCCGTTGATCGGTTTCCCGACGGCCGGGTTCAACGGGATTCCTGAGTTTCCAGAACTGCGCCTGGCCGGTGACCCGGATAACACGGGCGACGATGCGACCGTGCCACCGGTCGTCCCGGAGACCCCGGACAACCCCGTGACCCTCGACGGTGTGACTGTCGAGGGCGGCGAACTGACCACCAACGAGGCCAATCTGGCCGACGGTTCGGCCAGCAATCCGGGGGCGCTGGTGCAAAATGGCACGTTCACGGTGTCCGCGCCTGACGGGCTGAACAGCCTGAGCATCGGCGGCATCAACGTGATCAGCGGCGGTGTGCCCGCAGGCTTCCCCCAAACCATCACGTCGGCGCTGGGCAACACATTGACCATCACCGGTTATAACCCGGCTACGGGAGTGGTCAGCTACACCTACACACTGACGGACAATGAAACCCATCCTGCTGGCGGCGGTGTCAACAACATTACCGAGCAGTTCCCTGTGGTGGCGGTCGACACCGACGGCGACACGGCCACTGGCACCCTGGACGTCAACATCACCGATGACGTGCCCCAGGCGATCGATGACAGCCACGCCAACACGGCGTCGGAAACCCTGGTCAGCCTCACCGGCAACGTATTGCCCAACGACCATCAGGGCGCCGACCGGATCCCCACCGGCCCCGACAGCGGACCGATCATTGGCGGGACGTTCACCGGCACCTACGGCACCCTGGTGCTCAACCCCAACGGCACATACACCTACACCCTGAACACCAGCGACCCGCAGTTCGTCGCGTTGCAGGGCGGGGGCAGTGGCACCGAGACATTCACCTACACCCTGACCGACGCCGACGGCGATACCAGCACCGCGAACCTGGTCTTGCAGGTCCACAACAACGATGACCCGGTGATCATCACCGGCCTCGACACTGAAGGCGGCGAGCTGTCATTGCAGGAGAAAAACCTCAGCGACGGCAGTAGCCCGGATGCATCGGCCCTGACCCAAGGCGGCACGTTCACCGTGACGGCGTTGGACGGTGTGCAGACCCTGAGCGTAGGCGGGATTAACGTCGTCACCAACGGCGTAGCGGCTGGTTTCCCACAGTCGATCACGACTGCGCTGGGCAACACCCTGACCATCACCGGCTTCAACGCGGCTACCGGTGTAGTGAGTTACAGCTACACCCTTCTGGACAATGAAGCCCATCCAAACGCCAACGGCGCCAACAGCGTTAGCGAGCAATTCGCGGTTGTGGCCACCGATGACAACGGCACCACCGCCAACGGCAACCTCGATGTGAACATCGTCGATGACCTGCCCAAAGCCGTGGACGACAGCAACGGTACCGCCTCGGAAACCAACCTGACCCTGACCGGCAGCGTGCTGACCAACGACACCCAAGGCGCGGACGCTGTGGCGTCCGGCCCAATCACCCCCGGCACGTTCACCGGCACCTACGGCACCCTGGTGCTCAACGCCGACGGTTCCTACACCTACACCCTCAACACCGCCGACGCCGACTTCAAGGGTTTGCACGGCGGCGGCAATGGCAGCGAAACCTTCACCTACACCCTGACCGACGCCGACGGCGACACCAGCACCGCGAACCTGGTGCTGCAAGTGCACAACAACGATGATCCGGTGATCATCACCGGCCTCGACACTGAAGGCGGCGAGCTGTCGTTGCAGGAAAAAAACCTCAGCGATGGCAGCAGCCCGGATGCATCGGCCCTGACCCAAAGCGGCACGTTCACCGTGACGGCGTTGGACGGTGTGCAGACCCTGAGCGTGGGCGGGATCAATGTGGTGACGGGCGGCGTAGCGGCTGGTTTCCCGCAATCGATTACCACCGCGCTGGGCAACACCCTGACCATCACCGGCTTCAACGCGGCTACCGGTGTAGTGAGTTACAGCTACACGCTTCTGGACAATGAAGCCCATCCAAATGCCAACGGCGCCAACAACGTTAGCGAACAGTTCGCGGTTGTGGCCACCGATGACAACGGCACCACCGCCAACGGCAACCTCGATGTGAACATCGTCGATGACCTGCCCAAAGCCGTGGACGACAGCAACGGTACCGCCTCGGAAACCAACCTGACCCTGACCGGCAGCGTGCTGACCAACGACACCCAAGGTGCGGACGCTGTGGCGTCCGGCCCAATCACCCCCGGCACGTTCACCGGTACCTACGGCACCCTGGTGCTCAACGCCGACGGTTCCTACACCTACACCCTCAACACCGCCGACGCTGATTTCAAAGGCTTGCACGGCGGCGGCAATGGCAGCGAAACCTTCACCTACACCCTGACCGACGCCGACGGCGATACCAGCACCGCGAACCTGGTGCTGCAAGTGCACAACAACGATGATCCGGTGATCATCACCGGCCTCGACACCGAAGGCGGCGAGCTGTCGTTGCAGGAAAAAAACCTCAGCGATGGCAGCAGCCCGGATGCATCGGCCCTGACCCAAAGCGGTACGTTTACCGTGACGGCGTTGGACGGTGTGCAGACCCTGAGCGTGGGCGGGATCAATGTGGTGACGGGCGGCGTAGCGGCCGGTTTCCCACAATCGATTACCACCGCGCTGGGCAATACGTTGACCATCACCGGCTTCAATGCCAGCACCGGCGTGGTCAGCTACAGCTACACGCTTCTGGACAATGAAGCCCATCCTAATGCCAACGGCGCGAACAGCCTCAGCGAACAGTTCGCGGTCGTCGTCACCGATGACAACGGCACCACGGCCAACGGCAACCTGGACGTAAACATCGTCGACGACCTGCCGACCGCTCATGCTGATTCCGCCTCGGTGGATGAGGGCGGGACGGTCAGTGGCAATGTCCTGAATAACGACGAAGGTGGTGCCGACGGGCCGGCTGCCAGTGGTGCCGTGATCGGCGTGCGCGCCGGCAACGACACCTCGACCTCGGCCGTTGGCGGCCTCAACACCCAAATCAACGGCACCTACGGCTACCTGACCCTGGACGCCAACGGCAACGCCGTCTACCACAGCAACCCGAACACTGTCAGCGCCCCGGGCGCGACCGATGTCTTCACCTACACGGTGCGCGATGCCGATGGCGATGAAAGCACCACCACCATCACCGTCGATGTCCACGAAAGCTGCCTCGTCGCCACACCGGACCAGGAAATCAGCGTCTACGAAAAAGCCCTCGACCTGAACCAGGACGGCCAGGACCTGGCCCCCGGCACCGTCACCGGCAGCGCCCCGAGCGCCACCAGTGAGACCGCCAGCGGCAGCCTTGTCGGTTCGGTCAGCGGCGCGGTTGGCGCAGTGACCTTCGCCCTGGTGGGCAACGCCACCGGTGCCTACGGTCAACTGTCGCTTCAGCCCGACGGTTCCTACACCTACACCCTGACCACGCCGGCCACGACAACACCTCATGCCAACGATGGCCCGAACGTATTGAGCGAAAGCTTCACCTATCAGGCCACGGACTCGTTGGGCAACACGGTCACCAGCACCATCGTCATCGACATTGTCGACGACGTACCCAAGGCTCACTGCGACGCTGCCTCGGTGGTGGAGGGCGGGACGGTCAATGGCAACGTGCTGGACAACGACGTACTCGGCGCCGACGGCGGCGCAGTCATCGGCGTGCGCGCTGGCAACGACACCTCGAACCCTGCCATCGGCGGCCTCAACACCCAGGTCAACGGCACCTATGGCTACCTGACCCTGGACGCCAATGGCAACGCGGTCTACCACAGCAACCCTGGCTCTGTCGGTGCCCTCGGCGCGACCGATGTCTTCACCTACACCGTGCGCGACGCCGATGGCGATGAAAGCACCACGACCATCACCATTGATGTACACAACAGCTGCCTCGTCGCCGAAACCGACCACGACATTACCGTCTACGAGAAAGCCCTCGACCTGAACCAAGATGGCCAGGACCTGGCCCCCGGCACCGTCACCGGCAGCGAGCCGAGTGCCACCGGTGAAACCGCCAGCGGCAGCTTGGTCGGTTCGATCAGCGGAGCCACCGGCGCCGTCACCTTCACCCTGGTGGGCAACGCCACCGGTGCCTATGGCCAGTTGCAGCTTCACCCCGACGGTTCCTACACCTACACCCTGACGGCGCCAGCCACCACCACGCCCCACACCAACGATGGCCAGAATACCCTGAGTGAAAGCTTCACCTACCAGGCCACGGACTCCCTGGGCAACAGCACCACCGGCAGCCTGGTGGTCAGTATTGTCGATGACGTGCCCAAGGCTGTCGCGTCCGAGCGGTCGGTCACGGCGACCGAGATCGATTCCAACCTGCTGATCGTGCTCGACGTCTCCGGCAGCATGAAAGACCCCTCTGGCGTGTCGGGGCTCTCGCGAATGGACCTGGCCAAGCAGGCGGTCAGCGCCTTGCTCGACAAATACGACGACATGGGCGATGTAAAAGTCCAGCTCGTGACCTTCAGCGGCAGCGCCACCGACCAGAGCGCCGTGTGGGTAGACGTGGCAACGGCCAAGACGCTGATCGCCGCGCTGACGGCGCACGGCGACACCAATTACGATGCGGCCGTGGCGATGGCCCAGACGGCGTTTGCAACTTCCGGCCAACTGACCGGCGCACAGAACGTTGGCTATTTCTTCTCCGACGGCAAGCCGACCTTGGGCGAAATCGGCTCGGCGGATGAAGCCGCGTGGAAAGCCTTCCTCGACGCCAACGGCATCAAGAACTACGCCATTGGCCTGGGCAGCGGCGTCAGCAATGCCCACCTCGACCCGCTGGCCTACGACGGCAGCACCCACACCAACACCAACGCGGTGGTGGTCACTGACCTGAACCAGCTCAACTCGGTGCTCGCCGACACCGTGCAAGGTGCACCGGTCACCGGCAACCTGTTGGGCGAGGGCGGCTCGTTCGGCGCCGATGGCGGGTTTGTCAAAAGCCTGGTGGTCGATGGCACCACGTACAACTACGACCCGGCGGCCAACGGTGGTCACGGTGCATTGACCGCTAGCGGCGGGCTCAACCACGGCTCCTTCAATACCGCCACCAATACGCTGAGTATCGCCACCGACCACGACGGCACCCTGGTGGTCAACCTGGATACCGGTGCGTTCAGCTATACCTCCCAGACCGTCACCCATGCCTTGATCACTGAGAATATCGGCTACACCGTCAGCGATAACGACGGTGACCTGGCAAGCTCCAACCTGGTGATCAAAGTCGTTCCGAACAGCCCGCCGATCGCTGTCGATGACAACGTCATCACCAACGTGCTGTCGGGCAACATCGTGATCCCGGGTGAATTGCTGCTGGGTAACGACAGCGACGCCAACGGCGATCCGCTCACGGCTTCGCCCACCAGTTTCAATACCGGTTGGCTCGCCAAGGGCGCGGACTTTACCGGCAGCATCGGCACGGCCAGCTTCACTGGCAACAACGTGCAGTCGATCAACCTCAGCCGCAGTGCTTTCGTCGCCAATACCGCGAGCATGACGGCGATGCTGGTGGTCAGCGGTGCCCTGGGAATGGTCTCCAACAACAACGCCAACGACGAAGACCGGCTCAACATCAGCCTCAAACAGGGCGAAACCCTCACCCTGGACCACAACCTCTCGGCCAGTCGCATTGCGATGGAGTATTCGCTCAACGGCGGGCCGTTCATCGCAATCAACGACGGCGCGTCTTTCACCGCGGCAGCGGATGGCAATTATCAGATCCACGTCACCAACATCGCCAATCCCGGCGGCGGCAACGCCAACGCTGCGGAAAACTACCAACTGACCCTGACTGTCGATTATGCCGGGGCGCAGGACAAGACTGCGGATTTCCACGGAAGCTACACCGCCAGCGACAACCACGGCGGCAGTGACAGCGCCTCGGTCGGCATCAGCTATCAGGCGGGCCACACCCTGACGGGCACCAGTGGCGACGATGTGCTGTTGGCCGGCAATGGCGACGATGTCCTCAATGCGGGGGACGGCAACGACACCCTCAGTGCCGGTTCGGGCAACAACACCTTGCAGGGTGGGGCGGGCGATGACGTGCTTTACAGTGGCGCGGGCAATGACCTGCTCGATGGCGGCAGCGGTCACGACACCGCCAGCTACGCCCACGCCATCTCGGCGGTCACGGTGAACCTGGGCCTGCTCGCGGCGCAGAACACCTTGGGCGCCGGCACCGATACGTTGGCAGGCATCGAAAACCTGGTGGGCTCGAACTTCAACGACACCCTCACCGGCGACGGTGCCAGCAATCGCATCGACGGCGGGTTGGGCCATGACGTGCTCAATGGTGCAGGCGGCGATGACCTACTGATTGGCGGCCAGGGCAACAACACCCTGACCGGCGGCAGTGGCGCCGACACCTTCCAATGGCAGGCGGGCAACAGCGGCCACGATGTGATCACCGACTTCGCGCCCGGCGTCGACAAGCTCGACCTGTCCCAACTGCTGCAAGGGGAGAACGGCAGCGCGGCGTCACTGGACGATTACCTGCATTTCTCCGTCAGCGGCAGCGGTGCATCGGTCACCACTAGCATCGACATCAGCGCCCTTGCCGGCGCCACGCCGAACCAGACCATCGACCTGGCCGGCGTCAACCTGGCCAGTCACTACGGCGTCACGCCGGGCGCGGGGGGAATCATCGGCGGTGCGGACACGGCGACCATCATCAATGGGATGTTGAATGATCACTCGTTGAAGGTGGATACGGTGTGAGGTGAGCTGAAACGACAAAACCCGCCATGTCCGGTTTGGATGTGGCGGGTTTTGTTCATGTTAGTGAAGATAAATGGGGATGCCCCACCGCTACTTGAATGCACACAGACCCTTGTGGCGAGGGAGCTTGCTCCCGCTCGGCTGCGCAGCAGCCGCAAAAGGCCTGGCGCGCAATGCCTGGGAGATTGAGTTAATCCTGAGAGGGGCGGCTTCGCCACCCAGCGGGAGCAAGCTCCCTCGCCACGTTAGATATTCAGGGTTTGCGCAGCGTTTTCTGCCTGAGAATATAAACCGTCACCAGCACCGCGCTGGTGAGCATGAACCCCCGCGCCCATGGCAATGGCACCAGGTAGCAGGACAACAGGATGCTGGCCCACATCAGCCCGATGGCATAGAACTTGCCCTTGAGCGGGATGCCGTTGCCGCTGAGGTAGTCGCGGATCCACGGACCGAGGCGGGGATGCTCTACCAGCCATTGGTAGAAGCGCGGTGAACTGCGAGCGAAGCAGGCGGCGGCCAGCAGCAGGAAGGGGGTGGTGGGCAGGACGGGAATAAAGATGCCGATGACCCCCAGCACCACGCTCAACCAGCCGATGGCCAGTAGAGCGTAACGCAGGATCAGCGAGCGGTTGCCGACGGGCGAGGGCACCCGGTCACTCAGTGGTGGCGAGGCTTGAGGATCGCCGGTTTCTCGTCCGGGGCGTTGCACAGCAGGTACAAGGCGGTGAGGGCTTCGGGGATCTGGACGATCATGTCGTCCATCAGGTTCGCGTCGGCGGCGATGTCGGAAAACTCCGGTTGCTCGTCGAACAGGCCGGAACCCACCATGATCGGCAGCAGCATTTCGCTGACTTCCTCTTCGGCGGTTTCGAACCAGGCGGCTTCGCGTAGGAACACACCTTCCATGAAGCCGATGCACCAGCCGCGCAGCTCCGAATCGTCCGGGTCATCGCCCAGGTCCAGTTCACACGGCAGCTCGAATTCTTCATCGGAAGCCAGTTGGCGGGCGATGTGGGCTTTGAGGCCAATCAGCGTGGCTTCGATTTCGGCGCGCTGGGCTTCGTCGCTGTAGTGCGGCTCTTCGGCGAACAGGGCGTCGATCCACTCACGCTCCGGCACGGTTTCTGCGCAGATGGACAGGGCGGTCAAGTAGCCATGAGCGGCCACGTAGTCCAGCGCTTCGTCGTGCAGCTCATCGGCGTCGAGGAAGACTTGCAGGCGGGTCAGTTGCTCAGCGAAGGACATTACGGGCTACCTTGGGGAATAAACAATGCGGGAATTCTAGGCCTTCTTGAGCGCCCAGGCCAGCCGCGTGGTGGATTTGCCTTGTTGTTGGCCGGGCTTGACTCAAAGTCAGGGCGGTTTGTGGCGAGGGAGCTTGCTCCCGCTGGGGCGCGCAGCGGCCCTGTTTTTGGGGGCGGCTACGCCACCCAGCGGGAGCAAGCTCCCTCGCCACAGGTTTGGGTGTTGTCCAACACTCGCCGCTAGCACCTCCTGTCAGCAGCCCCCTTTGCAACGAAGGCCTCGGGTATACTGCCGCGTTTTGCGATGCCCTGCGGCGTCCCGCCGGTTCGAAACGCGCACTTACGAATTGCCGGTGCAGCGTTTGTGATTCTGAACCAGCCTTGCAGGGATGTTTTGGTGATTTTTGGAGTTTCTATGCTCGAACAGGCTCAACGCGTCCTCAAGGACATCTTCGGCTACGACAGTTTCCGTGGCCGCCAGGGTGCCATTATTGAGCGCGTGGCCAGCGGTGGCGATGCCTTGGTGCTCATGCCCACCGGCGGCGGCAAATCCTTGTGCTTCCAGGTACCGGCGCTGCTGCGCAACGGCCTGGCGGTGGTGGTTTCGCCGCTGATCGCGCTGATGGATGACCAGGTCGCGACCCTCGAGGAACTGGGTGTCGCCGCCGCGGCGCTGAACTCCACCCTCAGCGCCGAGCAACAGCGAGACCTGGCGACGCGGATCAAGCGCGGCGAAGTGAAGATGTTGTACCTGGCCCCGGAACGCCTGGTGCAGCCACGCATGCTGGCGTTCCTGCAGAGCTTGGAAATCGCCCTGTTCGCCATCGATGAAGCCCACTGCGTGTCCCAGTGGGGTCATGACTTCCGGCGTGAATACCTGCAGTTGGGGCAACTGGCGGAACTGTTCCCCGACGTGCCGCGCATCGCCCTGACCGCCACCGCCGACAAGCGCACCCGCGAGGAAATCGTCGAGCGCCTGCATTTGCAGGATGCCGAGCGGTTCCTGTCGAGTTTCGACCGTCCGAATATTTTCTACCGCATCGTGCCCAAGGAGCAGCCGCGCAAGCAGTTGCTGGCGTTCCTCGCCGAGCGCCGCAGCGATGCAGGCATTGTCTATTGCCTGTCGCGCAAGAAGGTCGACGAAGTGGCGGCGTTCCTGTGTGAACAAGGGTTCCCGGCGTTGCCGTATCACGCCGGCCTGCCCAACGACCTGCGGGCCTACCACCAGAAGCGTTTCCTCAACGAGGAAGGCCTGATCATGGTGGCCACCGTGGCGTTCGGCATGGGCATCGACAAGCCCAACGTGCGTTTTGTCGCGCACCTGGACCTGCCCAAGTCCCTCGAGGCGTATTACCAGGAAACCGGGCGCGCCGGCCGTGACGGCTTGCCGGCCGATGCCTGGATGGCCTACGGCCTGCAAGACGTGGTGATGCTCAAGCAGATGTTGCAGAACTCCGAAGGCGATGAGCGGCACAAGCGCCTGGAGCAGCACAAGCTCGACGCCATGCTCTCGCTGTGCGAGGAAACCCGCTGCCGTCGCCAGACGTTGCTGGCCTATTTTGACGAAGACATGCCCCAGCCGTGCGGGCACTGCGACAACTGTGTCGATGGCGTGGAAACCTGGGACGCCACCGAACCGGCCCGCCAGGCCTTGTCGGCGATTTTCCGCACCGGCCAGCGTTATGGCGTCGGGCACCTGGTGGACGTGTTGCTGGGCAAGGACAACGAGAAGGTCCGCAACTTCGGCCACCAGCACCTGACGGTGTTCGGCGTGGGCAAGGCCCGTACCGAGGGCGAGTGGCGTTCATTGTTCCGGCAACTGGTGGCCCGCGGCCTGGCGGACATCGACCTGGAAGGCTACGGCGGCTTGCGTTTGTCCGAAACCTGCCGGCCCCTGCTCAAGGGCGAGGTCACCCTGGAACTGCGCCGCGACCTCAAGCCGGCAACGGCGGTCAAGAGCAGCAAGAGCCAGGCCAGCCAATTGGTCCGTGGCGAAGAGCGCGATCAATGGGAAGCCTTGCGCGCCTTGCGTCGCAAGCTGGCCGAGGAACACGGTGTACCGCCGTACGTCATCTTCCCCGACTCCACGCTGCTGGAAATGCTCCGCAGCCAGCCCACTTCCCTGGCGGAAATGGCCCGGGTCAGCGGTGTGGGGGCGCGCAAGCTGGAGCGTTATGGCGAGGCTTTCCTCCAGGTGCTGGGCGGCGAAGCCGAAGCGCCGAAAGCGGTGGCCGATGTGCGCCACGAACTCATCACCCTGGCTCGGGCCGGCATGACACCGGTGCAGATCGCCGGGCAATTGCAATGCTCGGAAAAAAACGTCTACACGATGCTGGCCGAGGCCATTGGCAAACAGCAGTTATCCCTGGAGCAGGCACTGGATCTGCCCGAGGAGCTGATGGGCGAAGTACAGGACGCGTTCCTGGATGGCGAAGGCGAGTTGCCGCCAGTGTCCGAAGTCGCCGCGTTGTTTGTCGGACGGGTGCCCGAAGGTGTGCTGTACTGCGTCAGGGCTGCATTGCAGTCGGAATTTGAAGTCTGATCAGTGAGTTGCGCTCCTTTAACGATTCAGTACAAGGCCAGCCTTGCTTGAATCCAAAGCTCATGCTTAGCTGACTAATAATTAGTTTTTCTCTATTTCAGATCTGATGAGTTTTTTATGCCGTTAACCGATCAACACCGTTTTGGCATGCAGTTGGCGCAGATGTCCCGAGGCTGGCGTGCCGAACTGGACCGTCGCCTGGCCGGGCTGGGCCTGTCCCAGGCGCGCTGGCTGGTGCTGCTGCACTTGGCCCGTTTCGAACAGGCGCCGACCCAGCGCGAATTGGCCCAGAGCGTCGCGGTCGAAGGCCCGACCCTGGCCCGCTTGCTCGACAGCCTGGAAACCCAGGGGCTGGTACAGCGCCAAGCCGTGGCAGAAGACCGCCGGGCCAAGAAAATCGTGCTCTGCGCACCCGCCCTGCCGTTGATCGAGCAAATCGAAACCATCGCCACGCAATTGCGTCGGGAGCTGTTCGAAGGTGTCGACGAGGCGGACATGCGCGTCTGCATGCGGGTCCATGGCACGATCCTGGCCAACCTGGAAAAATCCTGAGGCATATCCCTGGCGTCAGACTTTTGAGATTCGCCGGTTAGCGAACTATAACCAGTAGTAAGCGTTCCTATTGAGGGCGTTTATGCCGAGGTTGGTTCTGGTAATCGAAAGGGATGCCCATGCTTGAAAGTTTGCAGTCCACGTTGCGCAGTTGGGTCAACGTGTCGATCGTCGTGGGTGCCCTTGGGTTTCCGGCCTTGGCGTCAGCGCTGGGGCTTGGCGAGATCACGCTCCATTCCGCCCTGAACCAGCCGTTGCGTGCCGATATCGCCCTGGTCGACGTGGCCGGGATCAGTGAAGGTGATCTGTCGGCCAGCCTGGCGAGCCCGGACGATTTCAGTCGTGCGGGTGTGGAGCGGGTGTTCTTTCTCAATAACCTGCGCTTTACGCCGGTCTTGCGCGGGGAGCGCAGCTTCATTCGAGTGACCTCCAGCAAACCGGTGGAGGAACCTTTCCTTAATTTCCTGGTGCAGCTCAATCAGCCCAATGGGCGCCTGCTGCGCGAATACACCGTGCTGCTCGACCCTCCGGGCTCACCGGGTATCGTGTCGGAGCGTGACGAGCCTTCCACGGCTGCGCAGCCTGCGCCGAGCCAGGCCACCCCGGCCATCAAGCCCCCGGCGGTACAGGGCAAGCGCTATACGGTCGTGCAGGGAGACAACCCCTGGATCATTGCCCAGCGCCTGCATGACGCTGGCAGTAACGCGTCGGTCAATGAGCTGGTGCAAGGGATCCAGGCCTTGAATCCCGGCAGCGACCGGCTCTCCATCGGCCAACGCCTGTTGTTGCCCGATTCGGCCGTGTTGCCGACATCGGCAGCGACCGCCGCTGGCCAGGCTTCTGCCGCGTCCGATGAGCAGCTGGCCGCCAGCGTGCTGCAAAATCAGCAACAACAGAAGACCATCGAGGAACTGCAAGCGCGGCTCCAGGCCCAGGATGCGGAACTCGCCGGGCAGCGCCAGCAGATCAGCGAATTGCAGACGCAACTGGCTAGGCTCACGACAGTTACGGATTTGCAGTCGCAAGCTGAGGCCGCCCCATCCGTACCTGCGCCTGAAACATTAGAGCAGCCCGCGACAGAACCGGTTGCAGAGCCAGAGGGCATCGATTGGACATGGGTGGCCGGGTTGGTAGCCCTGTTGGGGTTGTTGGCGTTGTTACTGTTCATCCGGCGTCGCCAGCAGCAGGCCGAGTTGGAGCCGATGACCGAGCGCCCCACACCGATGCTGGAGGCGGGCGACGAAAACTTCGACTCAATCCCCGACACGGAGCCCCCCGAGGCGGCGACAACGTTCAATAACGGCGATGCGCCCCTGGGTGATGTGCTGGAGGGCGTCGGGATCTACCTGACCTACGGCCGTTTCACCGAGGCAGCGGGGCTGTTGCGCGCGGCATTGCTGGCGGAGCCTGAACGCACCGACCTGGGCCTGAAACTGCTGGAGGTCCTGGGCAGGCAGGGCGATGTCATCGGTTTCCAGGCCCAGGAAAATCATTTGCTGGGACAGGGGGTCGATGCCGGGACGCTGGAGGACATTCGTGGGCGTTATCCCAAGGTTGCCGCGATCACCGCACCGATAGTGGCTCCGACAGAACCCCAGGCACCGGCGCCTGAAGTTGAACCTGAACCTGAACAGGCGCCGCGTGATGAGTTCGAGCTGGACCTGGATGCGCTGTCCATGGAAACCAGTTGGGACCTTGCCGATGACCAGGACGCCTCCACCGAAAACACACCGGTCGCCCCCCTTGCTAACGACCCGGCCGAGGGTTTGTCGCTTTCAGGTTTCGACGAACCGGAGCTGCAATGGGAAGCGCCCCTGGAAACCGAATCGCTGGACGATGCTTTCCTCGATGGTTTTGCCGATGAAGAACAGGCGCTGGAATTTGAACCACTGGCCCTTGAACCTGTTTCCCTGGACACCCTGTCCCTCGAACCCCAGCCCCCGGAACATTCGGCCAAGCTGGAACAGGCCCAGAACTGCATCGACGATGGCGACCTGAAGACCGCCGTGACCCTGCTTGAAGAGTTGCTCGAAGAGGGCGACGAACCCCTGAAGGAGACTGCCCGGGTGCTGCTGGCTGGGATTCGCTGAAGCTGTTGATGGATGTCGAGTCAACGGGCCCCTTCGCGAGCAAGCCCGCTCCCACAGGGATCTTTGGTACACAGAGAATCCAATGTGGGAGCGAGCCTGCTCGCGAAGGCGGCAGCACAGCCAACATCACTGGCACAGACCCACCGCTATCGCGAGCAGGCTCGCTCCCACAGGGATCTCTGGTGGACAGGGATTTTCGCGTATATCCCGAATCCAGTGTGGGAGCGAGCCTGCTCGCGAAGGCGGCAGCACAGCCAACATCACTGGCACAGACCCACCGCTATCGCGAGCAAGCTCGCTCCCACAGGGATCTTTGGTGGACAGGGATTTCGCCTACATCCCGAATCCAGTGTGGGAGCGGGCTTGCTCGCGAAGGCGTCAGGTCAGCCCCTCTACCTTTCCCAGGCAAACGCCTACTTCTCAAAACGTCTGCCCCAGGTTCAGGTAAACCGCCTGTTCATCATCGTCGTTAAACCCATAGCTGAAATTCAGTGGCCCCAGCGGCGTATCGAAGCCGAGGAAAATGCTCGCGGCATTGATGTAGCCGCTGTCGAACTCGTTGTCGTTGTTCCAGGCCCGGCCGCGCTCCAACGAGCCACCGATGTACAGCGGGAAGTCCAAGGGCAGGTAGGCCCGCGGTGTGAGGCGGCGGTAATACACGGCACGCATCAGGCTCATGTTCTGTCCGGACACTCCATCTTCGCGAAAGCCCGACAATTGCCGCGCGCCACCGAGCACAAAGCTGGACGTCACCACCTCGGCGGTGTCCAAGGTGCGGCCGTAGCGCCCGCCCAGGATGAAAGTGTCCGGGCCGCTGCTCAGGGCCTTGTCCAGTTTGAACTCCCATTGACGGTAACGTTGGTCGGAGCCCAGCCCCGGTTCGTATTGGCGCCAGCTCAAGCCGATGTCTTCCCCTTCATGGGGGAAATACACACTGTCCAGGGAGTCGAACGAATACTTGAGCTCGTAGAAACCCTCGTTGAAATTCTCGCTGGGCTGGTCGTGGTCGCCGATGCGCACATCGGCCTTGCCCCAGGCTTGGCCGACACCGAAGCGAATTTCACCACTGTTGCCAATCTGGCGGCCCACGTTCAGCCCGAAGCCATAGCGCTCGACGCGATATTGGGCCACGGGGTCGTTGTCCAGGATGGACTCCACATTGCGCGATTCGAATTGCCCGTAGGGGGCGATGAAGTAGCGCGAGCCGACATCCAATGGCTGGTAGAACTCGCTGTACAACTCCTGCTTGTCGCCGATCTGCGCCCGGGTCAGCCATTCGGCACCCAGGCGATTGATGCCGTTGACCCGATAACTGGCTCCCAGGTTGAAAGCGCTGTCGCCGCGCATGTCGTCCGACAGGCTCAGCCCCAGCCGCAGATAATCGGTGCCGGTCCGTCGGCCCCGGGCGCTGATCACCAGCGTACGGTCCTGGCCTTTGTGGACCACGCGGTATTGAACCTGCTCGAAGTAATCCAGGCCGTACAGCGTACCCATGTCGGTCTGCAGGCGAGCCAGGTCCAGCGGCTCGCCAATCTGCTGGCGAATGTAATAGCGAATCACGTCATCGCCGACTTTGGAGTCGTTCTCCACGCGAATGGCGGTAATGACCGGCGTGCGTTCGCTGGGCGTACGCGCGGCCATGAGTTCGGCGTCGGGTGTCTCGGACGGGCGTAGCGGGGCCAGGCGGGCGTCGAGTATGCGGGTGGCGCGGTAGCCGGCGTCGATCATTTCCTGGGCACGGCCGAAGTCGGTAGAGCCGAAGCTCGCCAGGGCCGGCTGGATCAATACGTCGTCTTTTTTCAGGGTCGCCAGTTGCTCTTCAGAGTTGCGCCGGGTCATCAGGGTGGTCGATTGGTTCAGCACATCGACCACCGTGACCAGTTGCTTGCGGGTGCGCAGCGGCGTGCCGATGTCGACCACAATGGCCATGTCCACGCCCATTTCCCGGGCCACATCCAACGGGATGTTATCGGCCATGCCACCGTCCACCAGCAGCCGGCCGTCCAGTTCCACCGGGGCGAACACCGCCGGGATCGACATGCTGGCGCGAATGACCTTGGGCAGGTGGCCTTTGCGGAACACCACCTTTTCGCCGGTGGCGATGTCAGTGGCGACGGCGCGAAACGGGATCGGCAGTTTGTCGAAGTCACGCGTATCGCTGGCATGGGCCAGCAGGCTTTCGAGCAGCAGGGCCAGGTTCTGGCCCTGGATCACCCCCAAGGGCAGGCCGAGGCTGCCGTCGTCACGAAAGCTCAGTTTTTGCTTCACGAGAAAATCCCGGTCATCCTGTTTGCGCCGGAACGGCACGTCCTTGCGCGGCGGCGCGTCCGACAAGGCCTGTTGCCAGTCGATGCCCAGGGCGAGTTTTTCCAGTTCGTCGATCTTGTAGCCCGAGGCGTACAGCCCGCCGATCACCGCGCCCATGCTGGTGCCGGCAATGGCATCGATCTTGATGCCTTGCTCTTCCAAGGCCTTGAGCACACCGATGTGGGCCAGTCCCCGCGCCGCGCCGCCGGACAGTACCAGGCCGATTTTCGGCCGCGGTGCTTCGACAGCCTGGACGAAAAGGGGCAACAGCAGCAGAAGCAGGAGGGGCAGGAGGCGGCGCATCGTCAATCTCGGGGCGGGCGATCAAAGGCGGGTATTATAACGACGCCTTAGCACCCAGGAGTCCACCCGCCATGACCGAACACAAACCGGAAGTCGTCATTACCTATTGCACCCAGTGCCAATGGTTGCTGCGCGCCGCCTGGCTGGCCCAGGAACTGCTCAGCACCTTTGGCGACGACCTGGGCAAAGTGTCCCTGGTGCCGGGCACCGGCGGTGTATTCCACATCAGCTGTGACGGTACGCAGATCTGGGAGCGCAAGGCCGATGGCGGTTTCCCCGAGGCCAAGGTCCTCAAGCAGCGGGTCCGCGACCGGATCGACCCGGAGCGGGACCTGGGCCACAACGATCGGGTTCAGTGAGACGCGGCTTGGGTCTCCACCCGCGGTTTTTTCGAGCCGCCCAGTTGGCTTGAGATCACGATGGCCGTGATGATCACCACGCCGCCCAGCAACATGCGCAACGTCGGGCGCTCGTCGAACAGCCACCAGGCCATGGCGATGCCGTAGACCGGTTCCATGGCAAAGACCACCGCCGCCGTTCGGGCCTTGATCACGGCCAGGCTGGCGACGAACAGGCTGTGGGCCAGGCCGGTGCAAAACACGCCGAGCAAGCCGATCCACAACCAGTCGATGGGGCGAACATCGCTCAATTGCGGTGCGGCCACCGGCAGCAGGCACAACCCGACCACCACGTTCTGGCACAGCGCGGCCTGCACCGGCGGCACATGGGCGGAACCAGCACGGTTGGTCAATGACAACAGGGAGAACAGCAGCCCCGAGGCCACGGCCCAGAGCAGGCCGGTGGTGGCACCGCTGGCCAGGTCGAAGCTCGGCGTGACCAGCACCAGGCCGACGCTCACCAACACCACCAGCCAGATTTCATTGGCGCGAATCCGCTCGCGAAAGATCAGCCCCTCGAGCAATACCGTGAAGGCCGGGAAACTGGCGAACCCCAGCGTGGCGATTGCCACGCCGGCCACTTTCACCGCGATGAAGAAGCTCACCCAGTGCCCGGCCAGCAACAGGCCGCCCAGCAGCAATCGCCGACCATCCTCGGCCCGCAGTTTCTGCCAGCGGCTGCGGCTGGCGAACCGGGCAAACACCGCCAGGGCCAGCACGGCGAAGACGGCGCGACCGAACACGATGACCGCTGGCGAGGCTGCGGCGAGTTTGCCGAAGACACCGGTCAGGCCAAACATGAGTGCGCCAATGTGCAGGGCGCCGAGGGCAGTACGAGGCGTCATTTCGATCCTTTCAACAGACAGTGGGGCAACTGGTGAATGTCTTCTGTGGGAGCGAGCCTGCTCGCGAAAGCGCTGGTCCAGGCAATGCAGATATTGACTGACAGATAGCAATCGCGAGCAGGCTCGCTCCCACAGGGCTGTTCCCCTCACAGATTGCAGTATTTAAGCGCGGTTGAGGCGGCTGTGTCTGTCGCGAGCCTAGCGATTTTTAGCGCGAACCTAGCGCTGATGCCGCAGCTTGCCCGGCGTGGCGCCGAATTCGCGCAGCACCGCCGCGGCGAAAGCACTCTGGGAGCTGTAGCCGACCTGATGGGCGATCTCGCCGATGGGCAGGTCCGACTCCCGCAACAACGCCACGGCCTGGTGCAAGCGGCGGCTACGGATGTACGCCATCGGGGTTTGCCCGCACTCGGCGATGAAACGCGCGTGCAGGCGGGCACTGGAAAGGCCGGCGACCCGTGCCAGGTCCGCCACTTGCAGCGGGTAGGCCGCGTTCTGGTCGATGTGGGCGTTGAGCGCGGCATAGGGCAGGCGCCGGCCACCGAGGGTTTCCCGGCGAACGCCGTTGAGACTCGCCAGCAGCAGTACTGCGCCTTGCTGGGCGATCACCGGGTCGTCCACCGGGCTGCCCGCCAGCCAACTGACCAACTGGCTTTGCCCCGCGTCCAGGGGCAGGCGAACGCTGTCGTCGAGCAAGCGGCGGCTGGCGTCGGCGTGATCCCCCAGGCATTGTCCGACCCAGTCGTCACTGGGCACATCCAGTACCAGGCAGCGGCTGCCGTGGGGGCTGCCACAGCCATGATGGGCGCCGGCAGGTACCACCACGAAACTTTGTTGCACCACTTGGCTGCCACGACCTTCGACCTCGAAGTCCAGCGCGCCGGACAACCCGAACACCAGCTGCGCGTGGTCGTGGCTGTGGGCGATCAAGTCGTGGCTGTAGTGGCGTAGCGTGAGGATCGGTCGCATCGCGGTCTCCCGTGTCAGGCCGCCAGCATACACCGAGGGGCAACGCCCGGCGCTGTCATGCAATGGACTTGTGTTTGTCATAGGCCATTAACCGCTGGGGTGCACAGTGGCGAAAACGATCAGAGGGTTGCCCAATGACCAGCGCCGAGCTCGCCAAACCCAGCCGCAAGCAGCGTGTACGCACCCTGTGGATCTCCGATGTGCACCTGGGCACCCGGGACTGCCAGGCCGAGCACCTGTCGCAGTTTCTCAAGGGCTACCACGCCGACAAGATCTACCTGGTGGGGGACATCATCGACGGCTGGAAGCTGCGCGGTGGCATGTATTGGCCCCAGGCCCACACCAACGTCATTCGCCGCTTGCTGACCATGAGCAAGCGCGGTACCGAAGTGATCTACGTCACTGGCAACCATGACGAATTCCTGCGGCGCTATTCGAAGCTGATCCTGGGCAATATCCAGTTGGTGGACGAAGCGGTGCACGTCACCGCCGATGGCCGGCACCTGCTGGTGATCCATGGCGACCAGTTCGATGTCATCACCCGTTACCACCGTTGGCTGGCGTTCCTCGGGGACTCAGCCTACGAATTCACCCTCACGCTGAACCGCTGGCTCAACCACTGGCGGGCCCGTTATGGCTACGGTTACTGGTCGCTGTCGGCGTATCTCAAGCACAAGGTGAAGACGGCCGTCAGCTTTATCAGCGACTTCGAAGAAGCCATCGCCCACGAGTGCGTGAAGCGCGAATTGCATGGCGTGGTCTGTGGGCACATCCACCATGCCGAGATGCGCAAGGTGGGCGAGGTGGAATACCTCAATTGTGGCGACTGGGTCGAATCCTGCACGGCGCTGATCGAACATTGGGATGGGACGATCGAGTTGTATCGGTTGGCGGACGCCCAGGCGCGGGAGGCGCTGGCCAAGACTGAGTTGAAAGTGACTGAGCCTGCCTAGGCCAGTCTGCCTGTTTCTCAAGCCCACAGAGTGCTTGTGTGGCGAGGGAGCTTGCTCCCGCTGGCTGCGCAGCAGCCCTGGAAAAGAGGGGCGCTTCGCGCCCAGCGGGAGCAAGCTCCCTCGCCACAGGTTTTTCTGCGTCCATTGGATTCAGGCTTGCTCCGCCATCGCCGCCTTGTAGATCGATTGCTTCGGCGCGGCAAACAGCCTTTCCAGCATCGGCTCGAAGAAGCTCAACGGCAATGTGTCGTACTCGGGATCGAACGCCGCCGCGTCGTATTTCGCACAGAAATCAATGGTCGCCTGGTACTGCGGATGTTCGAAAAACTGCTCGCGCAGGTGCCGGTCCATGCCCAGGTGATGGAAGAAGTAATAACCCTGGAAAATTCCGTGCTTCTCCACCATCCACAGGTTTTCGGCGCTGACGAAGGGCTTGAGGATCGCCGCGGCGATGTCCGGGTGGTTATACGAACCCAAGGTGTCGCCGATGTCGTGGAGCAGGGCGCAGACCACGTATTCCTCATCGCGCCCGTCACGGTAGGCACGGGTGGCGGTTTGCAAGGAATGGGTCAGGCGGTCCACTGGGAACCCGCCAAAATCACCGTCCAGCAGTCTTAAGTGGGCCAGGATCCGGCCCGACAACTGTCGCGCGTAGGCGCTGAAGTCGGCCGCGATGATCGCCCAATCTTGCGCAGTGCCTTCTTGCATGTGGGTGAAGCGTGCGTGGTTGCTCATCGACACTCCTTATCAGAACGCGACCTTGCCCAGCAGCATGTCGCGGTACATGACGAAATCACCGAGCAGGCTGTAGAGCGGATGCTGGAAGGTGGCGGGACGGTTCTTTTCGAAGAAGAAGTGCCCGACCCAGGCAAAGCCGTAACCGGCCACCGGCAGGGCGACCCACAGCCACCAGGCGCCCACGACGAGGGCCATGACGAATACCAGGATGACCAGGGAGGTGCCGATGAAATGCAATCGTCGGCAGGTGCCGTTGCTGTGTTCGCTGAGGTAATACGGGTAGAACTCGGCGAAGGTATTGAATCGTTTGGCGTTTTCCACGACTGCGCTCTCTGTGGTTATTATTCTGGCGATCACTGCTTAAGGCTTCTAACTCAAGTCTAGAACCATCATTTACTACAGCCAGTGACAATCAGCGCCACTTTAGTATCCTTCGCAAATCCAGCCGTACCCTGCGGCTCGTCATGCAAGTAAAACGTCATGAGCGAACGAACGACTTCTTCAAGCTGGGCGATGGGGATTGTCAAGGCGTTGGAAATGGACGGCCTGGATTGTCGGGCGCTGTTCAATCAATTGGGGCTGGATTTCGATGCGCTGGACGATCCGGATGCACGGTTCCCCCAGGACTCGATGACACGGCTCTGGCAACGGGCGGTGGAGTTGTCGGGCAACCCGGCCATTGGCTTGAACATGGGCAAGGTGGTGCGCCCGGCCTCGTTCCATGTGGCGGGCTACGCCTTGATGTCCAGTCGCACCCTGGTGGAGGGTTTCCAACGGCTGGTGCGGTACCAGCGGATCATCGCCGAAAGCGCCGACTTGAGTTTCCGCCCGTTGGAAGGCGGCTATGGGCTGATCCTGACCGTGCATGGCGACCATCTGCCCCCGACCCGCCAAAGCGCCGAAGCGTCCCTGGCCTGTGCGCTGGCCCTGTGCAGCTGGTTGACTGGGCGCACCCTGCATCCGGTAAAGGTGCTGTTCCAGGGCGCCGAACCCTCGGACCCGGCGCCTTATCAGCGAGCTTTTCACGCGCCGTTGGTGTTCGGCGCTCCTTACGACGCGCTGATCTTCGAACGGGCCGACATGGAGGCGCCGCTGCCAACGGCCAATGAAGCCATGGCGCAGTTGCACGATCGGTTTGCCGGGGAATACCTCGCGCGTTTCTCGGAAAGCCGCGTGACCCACAAGGCACGACAAGTCTTGTGTCGGTTGTTGCCCCAGGGGGAACCCAAGCGAGACGTGGTGGCGCAGACGTTGCACCTGTCCCAGCGCACCTTGCAACGGCGCTTGCAGGAAGAGGGCACCAGTTTCCAGAGCCTGCTGGAGGACACCCGCCGCGAGCTGGCCGAGCAGTACCTGGCACAGCCGGGCATGACGCTGCTGGAAATCGCCTACCTGTTGGGATTTGCCGACCCGAGCAATTTTTTCCGGGCCTTTCGCCGCTGGTTCGACACCACGCCCGGCGAATACCGGGCGCGATTGGCGAGCCAGCCTGAACCGGTCAGTGACGCCAGAACGCCGGGATACACAGCACGAACACGGTGATGATCTCCAGCCGGCCCAGCAACATGCCCCCCGACAGAATCCACTTGGCGGCGTCCGGCAGCGGTGCGAAGTTGCCGGCCGGCCCGATGGTTTCCCCCAGCCCCGGGCCGACGCCCGACACGGTACTGGCCGCACCGGTCAACGCCGTCATCCATTCCACCCCCAACAGCGACAGCAGCAGGGCGATCACGCAGATCGTGATGGCGAAGAAGAACGAAAACGTCAGGATCGAGCGGACGATTTCCTCGTCGAGGCGATGACCGTTGTATTTTTGCTTGATCACCGCACGGGGATGGATCAATTGATTAAGGTTGGCCCGCAGCAGGATGTAGGCGACTTGGAAGCGAAAGATCTTGATCCCGCCGGCCGTCGAACCCGAGCAACCGCCGACGAACCCCAGGTAGAAGAACAGCATCAGCGAAAAATTGCCCCACAGGCTGTAGTCGCCGAGGGCGAAGCCGGTGGTGGTGACGATGGACGTCACGTTCAGCGCCACGTGCCGCAGGGCGTCCAGCCAATGCAGGTCGGTGGTCGCCCAATACCAGGTGCCGAGCACCAGCCAGGTCACCAGCAGCACGCCAATGAGCCCCTGGACCTGCTGGTCCTTGATCAACGCCCGGCGATTGCCCCGCAACATCGAGACGTACAGGGCAAACGGCAGGCTGCCGAGGATCATGATGACGATGGCGACCCAGTGCACCGCCGGCTGGGTCCACTTGGCCAGGGACAGGTCCGAGGTGGAGAAGCCGCCGGTGGAAATCGCCGACATCGAATGGTTGATGGCATCGAACAGGCTCATCCCGGCCCACCAGAGCGCCAGGGTGCCAAGAATGGTGATGCCCACGTAGGCCGCCACGATCAATCGCGCCACCATGTGGGAGCGGGGCATGACTTTTTCCGAGCGGTCCGATGACTCGGTCTGGAACAGCCGCATGCCACCGATGCGCAGCAGGGGCAGGATCGCCACCGCCATGCCGATGAAGCCGATACCGCCGAGCCAGTGCAGCAGCGAGCGCCACATCAGGATGCCCGGCGACATATTGTCCAGGCCGCTCAGGACGGTGGCGCCGGTGGCGGTGATGCCCGACATGCTTTCGAAGAACGAATCCGTATAGCTGATGTGCTGGGTCAGCAGGAACGGCAGCGCAGCGAAGATACACACCACCAGCCAGCTGCTGACGGTCAGCAGGTACATGTCCCGCGGCCGCAGGTGGATGTGTTCCGGGCGCCCGGGAAGTACCAGCGCCAGGCCGGCGAGGAACGTGATCATGCTCGACCAGAGGAACGACGGCAGGTCGCCAGTGCGCTCGAAGATCATCAGCGTGACCATGGGCACGACCATGAAGATCGCCAGGGTGATCAGGAAGATGCCGATGATGAAACCGATGATTCGCAGGGTCGGCAACGCCATGAAGTCCGCTCAGGCTGAAAGGGAAGGGCGCCATTCTACCTGCGGCCAGCGTCCTGTAAACCGGCACTCGGCGGCGCCTGGCTGCCTGGCCGCGGAATTTGCGCTAACGGACTCGCCGCACAGCCACTAGAATAGCTGGACATTTTTTCAGGAGGTGGCCGATGCAGGCTCTCGACGCTTTGCTCAACCGTGTTTCCGTCCCGCGCCTGGTGGAGCCGGCACCCACGCCGGAACAGCGCGAGCTCATGTTCGCCGCGGCCATGCGGGCACCGGATCACGGCCAGTTGCGGCCATGGCGCTTCTTGACGGTGGAAGGGCAGGCGCGGCATCGCATGGGCGAGCTGCTGGCCGAAGCGGCAAAGTTCAATGACCCGCTGGTGCCCGAAGCCGTCGTGGAAAAGGCCCTCAATGGCCCATTGCGCGCGCCCCTGGTCGTGGTGGTGATCGCCCGTCTGCAGGACCATTTCAAAATCCCGAAATCCGAGCAACTGCTGGCGGCTGGCTGCGCGGCCCATGGCATCCTGCTGGCCGCGTATGCCCAGGGGATTGGTGGCGTGTGGCGCACCGGCGAACTGGCGTACTCGCCACATGTGGCCCGGGGGCTTGGCCTGGAAGACGGGGAGGAAGTAATTGGTCTCCTCTACCTGGGCACGCCGCAGAAAGAAGCGCGTACCGCACCGCAGGAAGATGTGGGGCAGTTTGTCCGGGAGTGGACGGGCCAATAACGGCTCAAGGGCGGCGGATGACTTGAGGCTGGTTTGATCCACCGTGGCGAGGGAGCTTGCTCCCGCTGGGCGGCGAAGCCGCCCCAAGTGGAACAGCGCTACCCTCAGGCACACCGCGCCAGGCCAGTTTACGACTGCTGCGCAGCCGAGCGGGAGCAAGCTCCCTCGCCACACAATCAACAGCCGACGGTGGTGTTATCTGCACGCGTCGGCAATCGCCTCGGCCAGCAAGTCCAGGCGCGTGGCATCGATACCGGCCACGTTGGCCCGGCCGGTGCCGACCATGTAGACGCTGTGGCGTTCGCGCAGGTGCTTGACCTGTTCCGGCGTCAGGCCGGTGTAGGAAAACATCCCGCGTTGCACGCCGATATGGGCGAAGCGCTCGCGCAGACCATGGGGTTCGAGGGCTTCCAGCAAACCGCTGCGCAATTGCGCGATGCGCAGGCGCATGGCCTGGACTTCATCGGCCCACAGGCTCTTGAGTTCCGGGTTGCCGAGGATGGTCGCCACCACGGCTGCGCCATGGTCGGGTGGCGTCGACCACAGGTTGCGGGCGATGTTGGCCAATTGGCTGCGGATATCGATCAGTTTTTCGCCGTCCCGGGCGCAGACGATCAACGCACCCGTACGGTCGCGGTACAGGCCGAAGTTCTTCGAACAGGAGCTGGTAATCAGCACTTCCGGCAACGCTTCGGCAAATAGCCGGACCGCCCAGGCGTCCTGTTCCAAGCCATCGCCAAAGCCTTGGTAGGCGAAGTCGATCAGCGGCAGCAGGTCGCGGCTGCGCACCACTTCCAGCAGCTGCTGCCATTGCTCATGGGACAGGTCGAACCCTGTCGGGTTGTGGCAGCAGGCATGCAGCAAGACCACATCGCCTTTGGGCGCTTGGTTCAGGGTTGCCAGCATCGCCTCGAAATCCAAGCGGTTATCGGCGCCCACATAAGGGTAATGGCTGACCTTGACCCCGGCCGTGGCGAAAATGGTTTCGTGGATCGGCCAGGTCGGGTTGCTCAGCCAGACGCCACGGCCCGGCAGGCACTGGGCGATGAAGTCGGCGCTTAGGCGCAGGGCACCAGTGCCGCCGGGTGTCTGGGTGGCGCCGGCGCGTTTTGCGCTGATCATCGGCGAGTCGGCGCCCAGCACCAGCTCATTGATCAACTGGCCGAACGCGGCGTCGCCATGACCGCCGATGTAGGTCTTGGTGACCTGGCGATCCACCAGTCGCTGCTCGGCCTGCTTCACCGATTGAAGGATCGGCGTCAGGCCTTGGGCGTCCTTATAGACGCCCACGCCCAGGTCGAACTTGCTCGGGTTGCTATCCGCCCCGTAGGCCTCCATCAGGCCGAGGATCGGATCGCCGGGTACCCGGCCGATGGCGTCGAAATGCATTACTTGCGGCCCTCGGCGGTCTTGGCCACGTCATCGGTGCGAGCGGCCATGATGAAGTCGTTGCGGTGCAGGCCCTTGATGGAGTGGCTCCACCAGGTCACGGTGACTTTGCCCCACTCGGTGAGCAGGCCTGGGTGGTGGCCTTCGGCCTCGGAGATCTCGCCAACGGCGTTGGTGAACGCCAGGGCGTGCTTGAAGTTCTTGAACAGGAAAACTTTTTCCAGCTGCATGACGCCGTCGCGCACTTCGATGTTCCAGTCTGGGATCTGTTTGATCAACACCGGCAATTCTTCGTCGCTGACTTGTGGGGCATCGGCGCGGCAGGCTTCGCAGTGGGCTTGGTTCAGAGTGTTCATGGTGTGTTCCTGGATCGAATATTTGAAAAACGTCGATGCACCCACGCTAAAGCAAAGCCGCGTCGTGCAACAGACTCAATTGGGATTAAAAGACGCGGTTCACGCCGCTTTGGGCGGAAATTTCGGGGCGTGCAGGCCCAGTTCCCGACCGCGCTTGACCATGCCCATGATGTCTTCGTGGGCCAGGTCGAACAGGCGCTTGAGCTCGGGCAACACGAAATACACCGGTTGCAGGATGTCGATGCGGTACGGCGTGCGCATGGCTTCCAACGGATCGAAGGCCTGATGCTCGGGCTCGTCGGACAGGCAGTACACGGTTTCCTTGGGCGAGGAGAGGATGCCGCCGCCGTAGATGCGCCGGCCCTGCGGGGTCTGCACCAGGCCGAACTCGATGGTCATCCAATACAGGCGCGCCAGGTAGACGCGTTCTTCCTTGGAAGCCTGTAGGCCGAGTTTGCCGTAGGTGTGGGTAAATTCGGCAAACCAAGGGTTGGTCAGCAACGGGCAGTGGCCAAAGATCTCGTGGAAAATGTCCGGCTCTTGCAGGTAATCCAGCTCTTCACGGGTACGAATGAAGGTCGCCACCGGAAACTGCTTGCTGGCGAGCAATTCGAAGAAGGTCTGGAAAGGTATCAGCGCCGGCACGCGGGCGACTTGCCAGCCCGTGGTCTCGCCCAGCACTTTGTTGACTTCGTCCAGTTGCGGGATGCGGTCGTGGGGCAGGCCCAGCTTGTCGATGCCGTCCAGGTATTCCTGGCACGCACGGCCTTCGATGACTTTGAGCTGGCGGGTGATCAGCGTGTTCCACACCGCGTGTTCTTCAGCGGTGTAGTGGATAAAACCTTGCGCATCGGGCTCGCGGGCCACGTATTGCGTCTGCTTCATGCTGCTCTCCTGCTGATTTTCCCTCAGGGGGAAGATGCGTTTGTTGTTATGTCGAGCGATGCATTAGAGATAACCCGAAGCGGCGATGTGTGCATTGGCTTGGCGAGGATGGATTGGGCGAACGACGGGTTGAATCGTAAAGTTTTCGTTACGATTTGGCGGGTGGTACGATCTTTCCGGGATTTTCGGGTGGGAAATGGCCTACATCTGTCACATAATCTTGACGATTATTTGCGTTGCCACGCCGAAAACCTTTGTGGCGAGGGAGCTTGCTCCCGCTGGGGCGCGAAGCGGCCCCTGTTTTGGGTCTGCTGCGCAGCCCAGCGGGAGCAAGCTCCCTCGCCACAGAGGGGCTGGAATGGCGCGTTTTTCTATCTCATATGCACCTGGGCCCTTTCATGCGCATCAAAGTCCATTGCCAGAATCGCATCGGCATCCTCCGGGACATCCTCAACCTGTTAGTGGAGTACGGCATCAACGTCGCCCGGGGCGAGGTCGGTGGCGAGCATGGCAATGCGATCTACCTGCACTGCCCGAACCTGATCAACATCCAGTTCCAGGCGTTGCGTCCGAAATTCGAAGGGATTGCCGGGGTGTTTGGCGTCAAGCGCGTAGGACTGATGCCCAGCGAGCGTCGGCACATGGAGCTCAACGCCTTGCTCGGCGCCCTGGAGTTTCCAGTGCTGTCCATCGACATGGGGGGTTCCATCGTCGCGGCCAACCGGGCGGCGGCGCAGTTGCTCGGGGTGCGGGTCGACGAGGTGCCGGGGATTCCCTTGTCACGCTATGCCGAGGATTTCGACTTGCCGGAACTGGTGCGCGCCAACCAGTCGCGCATCAACGGCCTGAGGGTCAAGGTCAAGGGCGACGTGTTCCTGGCCGACATCGCGCCACTGCAATCGGAACACGACGACAGCGAAGCCATGGCCGGTGCGGTGTTGACCCTGCACCGGGCCGACCGGGTGGGTGAGCGGATCTACAACGTGCGCAAGCAGGAACTGCGTGGCTTCGACAGTATTTTCCAGAGTTCGAAAGTGATGGCGGCCGTGGTGCGCGAGGCCCGGCGGATGGCCCCGCTGGACGCGCCGCTATTGATAGAAGGCGAAACCGGCACCGGCAAGGAACTGCTGGCCCGGGCTTGTCACCTGGCGAGCCCGCGTGGGCAATCGCCCTTGATGGCACTCAACTGTGCCGGGCTGCCGGAGTCGATGGCCGAGACCGAGCTGTTCGGCTACGGCCCCGGTGCATTCGAAGGGGCGAGGGCCGAAGGCAAGCTCGGCCTGCTGGAACTGACCGCTGGAGGAACGCTGTTCCTCGACGGAGTCGGGGAGATGAGCCCGCGCCTGCAAGTGAAACTGCTGCGCTTCCTGCAGGACGGTTGCTTCCGGCGTGTCGGCAGCGATGAAGAGGTGTACCTGGACGTCAGGGTGATCTGTGCGACCCAGGTGGACTTGTCCGAACTCTGCGCCCGGGGCGAATTCCGTCAGGATTTGTACCACCGCTTGAATGTGCTTTCGCTACACATCCCACCCCTGCGCGAATGCCTCGATGGCCTGGGGCCACTGGTGGAGCATTTCCTCGACCAGGCCAGCCGCCAGATCGGCTGTGCACTGCCCAAGCTGGCGCCGGCGGCCATGGACCGCCTCAGTCATTACCATTGGCCGGGCAACGTCCGGCAATTGGAAAACGTGCTGTTCCAAGCGGTTTCCCTGTGCGATGGCGGGAAGGTGAAAGCCGAGCACATCCGCCTGCCGGACTACGGCGTGCGCCAGCCCCTTGGCGATTTCTCCCTTGAGGGGGGCTTGGACGAGATCGTTGGGCGTTTCGAGAAAGCGGTACTGGAGCGCTTGTATTCCGAACATCCCAGCAGCCGGCAACTGGGCAAGCGGCTGGGGGTTTCCCATACGACCATTGCTAATAAATTGCGCGAATACGAAGTCGGCAAAACCGAGCCATAGTTGCTTGCTCTCGGTGCTCATGCGGCCTTATCGCGAGCAGGCTCGCTCCCACAAGATTACTGATTGCTCACAAATCATTGGAGCACTGGAGGTCCAATGTGGGAGCGAGCCTGCTCGCGATGACGGCAGAGGCCATTACCCAAGGAAAAGCATTGCCACGAACCGGCACAACACCGCCGGTTTTTCGTCTTCGATACCTTCCCCAAATCCCTTCCAGAACCCTCAAGTCCTTTGTTTCCAGGACCCAGGGGCGCCAGAAAAAAGTTGGTCTGCAAATTGCTTAAGGCTGTGCAACACAGCAGTGGGCGGCAAACGTCCGGCATGCAGAGGAACGACAGTGGACAAGTACCTTTATGTGGCAATGACCGGCGCCAGCCAGAACGCACTGGCGCAGCGGGCCCATGCCAACAACCTGGCGAACATCTCCACCAATGGTTTTCAGAAAGACCTGGAGCAGGCGCGCTCGATGCCGGTGTTCGGCGACAGCTTTCCGGCGCGGGCGTTTGCCCTCTCCGAGCGTCCTGCCACCGATTTCACCCCGGGTGCGCTGATCGAGACCGGTCGCGATCTGGACGTGGCGGTCAGCGGGCCGGGCTGGATGGCCGTGCAGAACCCCGATGGCGGTGAAAGCTACGTGCGCACCGGCAGCCTCAATGTCGACGCCCTGGGCGTGCTGCGGGCCGGCAACGGCATGCCGGTGATGGGCAATGGCGGTCCGATCGCCGTGCCACCCGAGCAGAAAATCGAAATCGGCCAGGACGGCACCATCAGCATCCGCGCCATGGGCGAAGGCCCGCGGGTGATGGCGGAAGTGGACCGCATCAAGCTGGTCAACCCAGACCTCAGGACCATGACCAAGGGCCTGGACGGCTCGATCCGGACCAAGGACGGCCAGCCGGCGCCCATCGACGGCAACGTGCAATTGGTGTCCGGGTTCCAGGAGGCGAGCAACGTCAATGCCGTGGATGAAATGACGTCGGTGCTGGCCCTGGCCAAGCAGTTCGAGCTCCACGTCAAGATGATGAACACCGCCAAAGAAGGCGATGAAGCCATGGCTCGGGTCTTGCAGATCTAACTATTAATTACAGCGTCGCGCCGAAAAACAGGCGTACGAGGAGAATCGAATGCTTCCGGCTCTTTGGGTTGCCAAAACAGGTCTGTCCGCCCAGGACACCAACCTTTCTACCATTTCCAACAACTTGGCGAACGTCTCGACCACGGGTTTCAAACGTGATCGCGCCGAGTTCCAGGACTTGCTCTACCAGGTAAAACGCCAGCCAGGCGCCCAATCGACCCAGGACAGCGAATTGCCGTCGGGCCTGCAAGTGGGTACCGGTGTGCGCATTGTCGGCACCCAGAAAAACTTCAACGCCGGCAGCCTGCAAACCACCGAGCAGCCGCTGGACATGGCCATCGACGGTCGCGGTTTCTTCCAGATCCTGCAGCCGGACGGCACCACGTCCTACACCCGTGACGGTACCTTCCACCTCGACTCCAACGGCCAGATCGTCAACGCCAGCGGTTTCGCCCTGGAACCGGCCATCGTCATCCCGAACGATGCCCAGACCTTCACCGTGGGCCGTGACGGCACCGTGTCCATCACCGTGGCGGGCAACCCGGCCGCCCAGGTTATCGGCAACCTGCAGACCGCCGACTTCATCAACCCGGCCGGCCTGCAAGCGGTGGGCAACAACCTGTTCCTGGAAACCGCTGCCAGTGGCGCGCCGCAAGTCGGCACCCCAGGCTTGAACGGCTTCGGTACCACGCTGCAGAACACCCTGGAAACCTCCAACGTGAGCACGGTCGAGGAGATGGTCAACATGATCACCACCCAGCGCGCCTACGAGATGAACTCCAAGGTGATCTCCACCGCCGACCAGATGCTCTCGTTCGTTACGCAGAATCTGTAACCGCGTCGTCCGTCATTACGTAGACAGGGCGGCCCCAGGGTCGCCTGCAACACCAAGAGGTAGGGTCATGAAACGCTTCGTATCTGTTCTGGCACTGAGTGGGATTACCGCACTCGCGGGCTGTGTTGCGCCAACGCCACGGCCCAATGACCCGTATTACGCTCCGGTGTTGCCGCGTACGCCGTTGCCGGCTGCCGCCAACAATGGCTCGATCTACCAGGCCGGCTTCGAGCAGAACTTGTACAGCGACCGCAAGGCCTTCCGGGTCGGTGACATCATCACCATCACCCTGAACGAGCGGACCCAGGCCAGCAAGAACGCCAACTCGCAGATCGACAAGACCAGCGAGACCAGTGTCGGCCTGACCTCGCTGTTCGGCTCCAGCCTGACCACCAACAACCCGATCGGTGGCGGCGACCTGAGCCTCAATGCCGGCTACGGCTCCGACCGATCGAGCAAAGGCGACAGCCAGTCCGGCCAGAGCAACAGCCTGACCGGCTCGATCACCGTGACCGTCGCCGATGTGTTGCCCAACGGCATCATCGCCGTGCGCGGCGAGAAGTGGCTGACCCTCAACACGGGCGATGAGCTGGTGCGTATCGCCGGCATGGTTCGCGCCGATGATATTTCCACCGACAACACTGTTCCATCGACCCGCGTGGCCGATGCGCGCATCACCTATTCGGGCACTGGTGCCTTTGCCGATGCGAGTCAGCCAGGTTGGTTCGACCGTTTCTTCCTCAGCCCGAAGTTCCCTTTCTAGGTGGCCAAGTTGAATCTCAAGCGGTTGAATCTTAAACAGCTGTTGATCGGTGCCCTGGTGATGTCGGCAGCCTTCACCGCTCAAGCCGAGCGTCTGAAGGACATCGCCAGCATTTCCGGCGTGCGTTCCAACCAGTTGATCGGCTACGGCCTGGTCGTGGGCCTGAACGGCACCGGTGACCAGACCACCCAGACCCCGTTCACCTTGCAGACCTTCAACAACATGCTGTCGCAGTTCGGCATCAAGGTGCCGGCCGGCTCCGGCAACGTGCAGTTGAAGAACGTCGCGGCGGTGTCGATCAGTGCCGATCTGCCGGCATTCGCCAAGCCCGGCCAGCAAGTGGATATCACCGTTTCGTCGATCGGTAACTCCAAGAGCCTGCGTGGCGGCACGTTGTTGCTGACGCCGCTCAAGGGGATCGACGGTAACGTCTACGCCATTGCCCAGGGCAACCTGGTGGTGGGCGGTTTTGATGCCGAGGGTCGCGACGGTTCGAAGATCACCGTCAACGTTCCGTCGGCCGGTCGCATCCCGGGTGGTGCGTCGGTGGAGCGTGCGGTGCCGAGCGGTTTCAACCAGGGCAACAGCCTGACACTGAACCTCAACCGTTCCGATTTCACCACGGCCAAGCGCATCGTCGACAAGATCAACGACATGCTTGGCCCAGGCGTGGCCCAGGCCATCGACGGCGGTTCGATCCGCGTCACCGCGCCACTGGATCCGAGCCAGCGCGTCGACTACCTGTCGATCCTGGAAAACCTCGAAGTCGATCCGGGCCAGGCGGTGGCGAAAGTCATCATCAACTCCCGTACCGGCACCATCGTGATCGGCCAGAACGTCAAGGTTTCCCCGGCCGCCGTGACTCACGGCAGCCTGACCGTGACCATCACCGAAGACCCGATCGTCAGCCAGCCGGGGCCATTGTCCAACGGCCAGACCGCCGTGGTCCCGCGTTCGCGAGTCAATGCCGAACAGGAAGCCAAGCCGATGTTCAAGTTCGGCCCGGGCACGACCCTGGATGAAATCGTCCGGGCGGTGAACCAGGTCGGCGCGGCGCCGGGCGACTTGATGGCCATTCTTGAAGCCTTGAAGCAGGCCGGCGCGTTGCAAGCCGACCTGATCGTGATTTAAGGAAAGCGGTCATGGTGGATATGCGCAAAGGCGCCTTGATCAGCGGGGATTCGGGGTCCTACTCGGACCTGAATCGCCTGAACCAGCTCAAGGTCGGCGACAAGAACAGCGAAGGCAACCTGCGCAAAGTGGCGCAGGAATTCGAGTCGCTGTTCCTCGGCGAAATGCTCAAGTCCATGCGTTCGGCCACCGAGGCCCTGGGCAAGGACAATCCGATGAACACGCCGGAAGCCAAGCAATACCAGGAAATGTACGACCAGCAGTTGGCCGTTTCCATGTCCCGCGAAGGCGGTGGTATCGGCCTGGCCGATGTGCTGTTGCGCCAGATGTCGAAGAACAAGCCTTTGGTGTCCGGCGAGGCGGCGACATTGTCGGCTGCCAAGCAACAAGAGGCGCAGGACACCGTCGCCAAGGCACCGGTGCCGACGCCAGTAGCGGCCGGGACCCTGCCTACCGATGGGCCGTTGTCGCGTACCAGTGGCCAGCGTCCGTTGTGGGCCTCGCGGGCCGTGAGCGCGCCGCAAGGGGCCGAGGGCGTCCACCGTAACGACATGGAACTGCTCAACCAGCGGCGCCTGGCCCTGCCACCGAAACTGGCTGACCGCCTGCTCGCCGGGCTGGTGCCTTCGGCTGCGGCCAATGCCGATGCCCCTGCGCAGAACCTGCTGCCGGATCGCGCCATCGCCGCCGTCAAGCCGGCCACCGGCGAACTGGCCAATGGCGACTGGCTGGCCGCGCTCAAGGCGTCCGAGCCCAAAGGCGACATGCAGGTCTATGGTCGCGCCGTGGCCCAGCCACCGTTGGCGCCAGCGCGCAAGGCCTTCCGCGATGCCGATGAATTCGTCAATGCCATGCTGCCAATGGCCAAGGAAGCCGCCGACCGCATCGGTGTCGACCCACGTTACCTGGTGGCCCAGGCCGCCTTGGAAACCGGTTGGGGCAAATCGGTGATGCGCCAGCCCGATGGCAGCAGCAGCCACAACCTGTTCGGCATCAAGGCCAGCAAGAATTGGACGGGCGATTCGGCGCGGGCGATCACTAGCGAATTCCGCAATGGCGAGATGGTCAAGGAGACGGCCGAGTTCCGTTCCTACGCCTCGTACCGCGACAGTTTCCATGACTTGGTCAATCTGCTGCAAAGCAACAGCCGCTATCAAGAAGTGCTGAAGTCGGCCGATAAACCGGAACAGTTTGTACGCGAGTTGCAGAAGGCCGGTTACGCCACCGACCCGAACTACGCCAGCAAGATTTCGAACATAGCCCGGCAGATGACGAGTTACCAAAACTACGCATCGGCTGGTGCCACCACGACTTTATAAGGTCTGAACCATGAGTTTGCTCAATATCGGGATGTCGGGTCTGTCCGCAAGCCAGACCGCACTGGTGACCACGGGTAACAACATCGCCAACGTCGATACCGCCGGGTATTCGCGTCAGCAGACCGTGCAGACCACCAAGGCGTCAAACCAGTACGGCAACGTGTTCATCGGTTCCGGCACGACCCTGGCCGATGTGCGCCGGGTGTATAACTCGTATCTTGAAGCGCAACTGAAGACCACCACCTCGCTCAACAGCGATGCGGCGGCCTACCAGGGGCAGATCACGCCGCTTGACTCGCTGCTGTCGGACAGCGGCACCGGCCTCAACGGCGCGCTGACCAAATTCTTCGCCTCGGTGCAGAACGTCAACGCCAAGCCGGGCGACGATGCGTCCCGCCAGTTGCTGCTCAGCGATGCTCAAGCCCTGAGCAACCGTTTCAATTCGGTTGCCAGCCAGCTGACCGCGCAGAACGAAAACATCAATGGCAACCTGTCGAACATGGTCGACCAGATCAACAGCCTGGCCACCACCGTTGCCCAGTTGAACAAGAAAATCGCCGAAGTCTCCAATTCTGGAGGCGCGCCGAACGATTTGCTCGACGCGCGCAGCGAAACCATTCGCCAACTGTCGACCTTCACCGGCACCCAAGTCGTCGAGAACGGCAGCAGCCTGGACATCTACCTCGGTTCCGGCCAGCCGCTGGTGATGGGCAACATCACCAATAAACTCGAAGCGGTGCCGGACAAGAACGATCCGGGGCGCATCGGCATCCAGCTCAACAGCGGCTCCAGCGTCATGGACCTCACCCAGGTGATGACCGGTGGCGAGATCGGTGGCCTGATGCGCTACCGCAGCACCGTGCTCGACCCGGCCATGAACGAGCTGGGCCGCGTGGCACTGGTTGTCGCCGATCAGATGAACAGCATCCAGGCCTCGGGCATCGACAAGAACGGTGCGTTTGGTTCCAACCTGTTCAGCAGCATCAACAGCGCCGCGCAGATGAGCCAGCGCAGCGTCGCCTCGCTGGGCAATAGCGCAGGCTCCGGCAACTTCAATGTGTCCATCGAAGACACCGGCAAGCTGACCACCAACGACTACAAGATCACCTTCACCAGCGGCACCAACTACACCGTACAGCGCCTGCCTGATAACACCTCCCTGGGCGCGTTCAGCACGACGACCACGCCAGCGCCGGTCGTCGATGGCTTCTCGCTGACCTTCGCCAATGGCACTGCGGCCGCCGGCGATTCGTTCAAGATCACCCCGACCCGCAACGCGGCGGGCAGCATCAAGACCGAGATGACCGACTCCAAGCGGCTGGCGATTGCTGCCCCGCTGGGCGCCGCCATCACGCCGGGCGGCAGTGGCACGCTGACCATTCCGGCCAGCGGCCAGCCGACCATGACGACGAAGCTGGACATCTACGACGAGGCCACCACCAGCATCATCCAGAACGGCATCAAGAATTCCATGCCGGTCAAGGTGGTGTTCGGCGCGACCTCGGCCGATGGCACGAGCCAGGCTTATCAGTTGCTCGATGCCAAGGGCGGATTTATCAGTGGCGGCACGATCAAACCCGGTCAGAGCAACACCCTGAGCCTGAGTGTTCCGCTCAAGGATGCCAGCGGCAACCCGATCATGGATTCGTCCGTACCGCCGGTGCAACGTACTGTCGCGTTCGACATGTCCATCGCCGGCGCGCCATCTAATGGGGCAGGCATCGACATAAGCCTCAGCCAGCCTGGCACCCTGGACAACCGTAACGGTAACGCGCTCGCGGGCTTGCAGACCGCCAAGACCGTCGACACCGGTGCCGCCAGCAAAGGCATTTCCCTGAACGATGCCTACGGCAAACTGGTTGAAGGCGTCGGCGCCAAGGCTGCCCAGGGCAAGCTGGACAGCGCCGCCACTGGTGCAATCCTGGACAATGCCAAGAACGCCCGCGACTCGCTGTCGGGCGTGGACCTGGATGAAGAAACCGGAAACCTGGTCAAGTTCCAGCAGTACTACACCGCGTCTTCGCAGATCATCAAGGCTGCGCAGGAAATTTTCAGCACGTTGATCAACAGTCTTTAAGGAGCCGTAGCCCATGCGCATTTCTACTTCTCAGTTCTACGAAAGCACGGCTGCGAACTACCAGAAAAACTTCGCCAATGTGGTCAAGACCAGCGAAGAGGCCAGCAGCCTGGTGCGCGTGAACACCGCCGCCGACGACCCGGTGGGGGCTTCGCGTCTGCTGCAACTGGGTACACAGGCTTCGATGCTGGCCCAGTACGAAACCAACGCCAACACCATCAAGGCCACCTTGGGCACCACCGAAGCGGTGATGACCAGCATCGGCAACGTGTTGCAGCGCGCCAAGGAATTGGCCGTCGGTGCGGGTAACGCCGGTTACACTGATGCCGATCGCCAGGCCAACGCTTCGGAGCTGGCGCAGATCGAAGAACAATTGCTGAGCCTGATGAACAGCAAGGACGAAAACGGCAAGTACATCTTTGCCGGTTCCAAGGGTGACACCATCCCGTTTACCCGCAACACCGATGGCAGCTACAGCTACAACGGCGACCAGGTGACGCTCGACCTGCCGATCGGCGACACCATGTCGATGGCCACCAACAGCACTGGCTGGGAAGTGTTCCAGCAGGCCGTCAATACCAGCCGCAGCCAGGTCACCCGCACCGCGCCGCCGGTGGATGACGGACGCGTGGTCTTGTCCGACGGCCAGGTGTCGTCCAGTGTCAGCTACAACAGCAAGTTCCGCAGCGGAGAGCCGTACACCGTTGAGTTCACCAGCGGCACGCAACTGAAAATTACCGACGCGCTCGGCAATGACGTGACCGCCGAAGCCAGCCAGGGTGGCGCGTTCGACCCTAACAGCAAGAGTGGGCAGGCGGTCCAGTTCCGTGGTGTGGAACTGACCCTGAACATCAATCTGCAAGCGGGTGACGTCCCGGGCACCGTGTTGCCAGGCCATACTTTCACCCTGGCTGCCAAGCCGGACACCTTTGTTCCGATGCGCAGTCCCGGCAACCCGACCGCAGTGCAGATCACCGGCAGCGAGATCACCGATCCGGTGGCGTACCACGCCAGTTTCCCTACCGGGGCGGCCGTGTTGAAGTTCACCAGCGCCACCGATTTCGATCTCTACGCAGCACCGCTGACGGCTAACAGCCAACCCGTGTCCAGTGGCACCCTGGCTGGCAACGTCGCAACAGCGTCGGGCGTTAGCTTTACCCTGAACGGTACGCCAGCCGCTGACGATCAGTTCAGCATCGCGGTCAACACCCACGAAACCCAGAACGTCCTGGACACCGTGAATCAGTTGAAGACCGCGTTGAGCACGCCGACTAACAACGATCCTATTGCGCTGCAGAAGCTGCAGGCTTCGCTGGCGTCCGGTATTGGCAACCTGGCAAGCGGCACCGATCAATTGTCCAGTGCCCTGAGTTCAGTGGGTGGTCGTGGTGCCGCTCTGGATACCCAGAGCGACACCAACCAGAGCCTGATCCTGGCCAACAACCAGACCCAATCGTCTATCCGCGATTCCGATGCGGCCGAGGTGATGACCCGCCTGACGTTGCAACAGACCATGCTGCAAGCCTCGCAACTGGCGTTCAGCAAGATCGCCCAGTTGGGTCTGTTCAACAAGATCTGAGCCGGTATCGACCGAGCCGCCAACCGTCTTTTTTTAAGCGGTTTCGGGGCTCCGACCTGAAAAGGCCGGAGCCCGCCGCTCGAGAGTTTTAACCGTGAAGTCACTTCCCCTCGTCAGCATCGTCATTCCTGCCTATAACCCTCGGTTTTTCGACCAGGCACTGCTCAGTGCCCTGGCCCAGACCTACGAAAACGTTGAAATCATCGTCTGCGACGATTCGCCTGGCGATGAAATCCGCGACATAGTCGCGTCTTTCAAAGAGCCGGCCCATCCGGTCCGCTATCTGAAAAACCGTCAACGACTAGGGCTGCAGGGCAACCTGTTGCGCTGTGTCGAAGAGGCGCAGGGCGAGTTCATCAAGGTGCTGTGCGATGACGACCGGCTATTCGCACCGAGCATTGCGATGCAGGCCCAGGCGTTGATGGATCATGCTGACGTGAGCGTGGTGTTCGCGCTGCGGCTGTTGTGCGATGCCGGCAACTTCATCCTCCCATCCCGTGTGGACAACTGTCGTTTCTCGCCAAATGACGCCTTGCTCAAGGGCGACGATATGCTGGCGATTTTCGAGAGCACGCCAACCAATTTCATTGGCAATTTCAGTTCGACTCTGATGCGCCGGGCCGATGTGCTGGAATTGCTGCCCGCGCTGATTCAGGACGGTGCCGGTTTTGTTGCGGTGCTCGATTTTGCTTTGTTTGTCTGCCTGATGCGGCGCGGTAATCTGATTGCGTTGAATACTGTGCTGAGCGTTGAGCGTCTCTATCCGGGGCGTTTGAGCAAGACCCCGGAAATGCTCAAGGCAGCAAAGATTGAGTGGGAATGGCTGGCACAAATGCTTGTCGCGCGCAGCGGTGAAGCGGCTCCGGCCGCGGGCTGGGTGCGCTGCATTGATCTGGACAAAATCACTGATGAGCCTCATGCCTGGCAGGAGCTCTGCGTAACCCGCGTACTCGGTAACCGCAATACCGTCGTCAACGGTCGGGTTGGGGCGCAAAGTGAGAGCTACGCCGACTTTTACCGTGAGTGGCTTGCTGTCCGCCGGTTCACCAAGGTTGAACAGCGCGTCATGCCTGCGCGCATCGATAGCTGGCCGTTTCGGCCAAACATCGTAACTGTGGTCATCGACGCGCTCGGCGATGCGCAGGCGCTTGCGGCGACATTACTTAGCATCAAGGATCAGTTGTATCCAGCCCAGGCCGCAGTGGTGCTTTCCGATGCTCATTGCGAAGTGGACGATCGAGTGTTGCAGCTGCCTTATCAGGCCGATTGGCCGCGTCAGCTCAATGTTATCGTGCCACAGCTGGAAGGCGCGCACTGGTTCTACCTGCTGCGAGCGGGCGACGTGCTGCGCAATTCGGCGTTGCTGATCCTGGCCGAGCGTGTCGCTGGGAGGCAGGGCATCCTTTGCATCTACAGTGACGAAGGCGCGTTGGTCGACGGGGAGTCCTTCGAACCGGTGTTCAAGCCGGATTTCAACCTGGACCTGATGCGCGCCTACCCTTATGTCGGTCGGACCCTGGCTTTCGAGCGTGAGCGATTCATGGCTCTCGGCGGCTTCGAATCGGATCACGGTGAACTGGCGCCCCATGATCTGCTTTGGCGCCTGTTGGAGGAGACTGGCCCTCAGACCGTCGAGCACATCGCGGAAATCCAGGTCGAGTCGGTCCTGAGCTTCGCTCAATGGTTGTCGTTGCCTGAGGTCATCGATGGCAATGCCCGGTTGGTTGGCGCACACCTGGAACGTATCGGCATCGATCATGAGATATCCCCCGACACGTTGCCGTTAATCAACCGCATCAACTACCGGCACGGCGGTCGCCCACTGATATCGATCATCATGCGTACCGGTGACTCGCTCACAGCCTTGCAGCGTTGCGCTGAGAGCCTGATCGAGCGCACGGCCTACACCCATTATGAAATTCTGATCGTGGACAGCGGCGTCCGGGATCCGGCCATGCTCGACTGGCTGGAGAACATGTCGCAGTTGGGCGCGAGCATGTTGCGCGTATTGCGATACGCCGGTGATGACAGCGATGCAGCGGTGCGCAATTTTGCTGCAGGTCAGGCCCGGGGCGACTATTTGCTGTTGCTCAGTCCGCAAACGGTCATTTGTGAAAATGACTGGTTGGACGAGCTGATCAATCATGCCCAGCGGCCAGAGGTCGCGGTGGTCGGTGCTAGAATACTCAGTCCTCAAGGCACGATTGTCGGCGGCGGACAGGTTCTCGGGTTGGCTGGGCCGGTGGGCACGCCGTTCTACGGTGAATCCGCGGCTTCGCGCGGCTACATGCAACGTTTGCATGCAACGCAGAACTGGAGTTCGGTCAGCAGCGATTGTTTGATGGTGCGCAAGCAGGTTTTCGACGAACTGGGCTGCCTGGACGATGCGTCCTTCACCTTCGGCCTCAGCGATGTGGACCTGTGCTTGCGCTCCAGCAAAAACGGCTATCTGGTGGTCTGGACGCCTTACGCCACGGTCATGAAAGTCGACCCACAATCGACCGCCGCCCAGCCTGAAGAAACCCCGTTGGTGGAGCGAGAGCGTGAAGTCTTTTATCGCAAATGGCTGCCGCAGATCGCCCGAGATTCGAGCTACAACCCAGCACTGAGTCTGGGGGCTTCCAGCTTTAGCCTGGAACCGTCGCTGCGCAATAACTGGAACCCGTTCTGCACCCGCGCTCTGCCATTGATACTTGGCTTGCCGGTCAACTCCACTGCGGTCGGCCATTATCGCGTCACGGCCCCGTTGGCAGAGTTGGAGGCCGCCGGACGGGTAATCGCCCGAGTTGCCTACGAGTCGCCTTCGACCGTTGAGATCGAGCGCTTGTCGCCGGATACGATCGTATTGCAGGGTCGCTACAGCGAAGGGGCTGCTGGCGATATTCTTAGAATGAAGACATACTCCGGTGCCTTGCGGATCTTCGAGCTCGACGATTACGTCGTTAAGGCCCCCAAGAAAAACACGCATGCGCGCAACAAGCCGGCCAATATCGAGCAGATGCTGCGCGAAGGAATCAGGATGTGTGATCGCGTGGTGGTGACCACACCTTCGCTCGCTGATGCCTTGTCCAGCATGCACAATGAAATTCGTATCGTGCCTAATATGTTGCCACCTGAGCCGTGGGCGCAACTGACCAGCCGGCGCGGCACGTCCTCCAGGCCTCGGGTGGGTTGGGGGGGAGGAACCAGCCACAGTGGCGATCTGGAGATCATTGCAGACTTGGTTCGCGAGCTGGCCAATGAAGTGGACTGGGTGTTCTTCGGTATGTGTCCGGAAGCGCTGCGTCCGTATATTCACGAGTTCCATGCCTCGGTCGGCCTAAACACCTATCCGTTCAAGCTGGCCAGCTTGAACCTCGACCTGGCCTTGGCGCCACTGGAATTCCATATCTTCAACGACTGCAAGAGCAACCTGCGCTTGCTGGAATACGGTGCCTGTGGCTACCCGGTCATCTGCACCGATACCAAGGCCTACGACGGTTTCCTGCCTTGTACCAAAGTGCGCAGCAACAGCACCGAAGAATGGATCGCGGCCATCCGCATGCACCTGGCCGATCCGGACGCCAGCTACCGCATGGGCGATGAACTGCGTGAAGCGGTATTGCGGGACTACATGCTCAGCGGCAAGAACCTGCAGCATTGGTTGTGGGGGTGGTTGCCGGATTGATCGTTGCCTTGTGCAGCGTCGACACTCGTGGCGGAGAAACTAGCCACTTCGCCACCAAGGCCGCGTGCGGCCGTTTTTGTGATTTCTACTCCTGAAACCGCCCCCGCCAGAGCTGGCGCGTTTCCTGCAAGTCCCCCTCATATCGCCATAAAACGAGCGCTCGCGGCCCGTCGCAGCGCCCGTACCGGCATTGAAGGTGTAATCCCTGTGCCCGCAAAGCGAAACAACGCTTGCCCAAGCCCGGTGATGAACAAGAGGGGAGACGATGAAGGCAGTTATCTTGGCAGGTGGTCTCGGCACGCGGATCAGCGAAGAGTCCCACCTCAAGCCCAAGCCGATGATCGAGATCGGCGGCAAGCCAATTCTTTGGCACATCATGAAGCAGTATTCCGCCCACGGAATCCACGACTTCGTGATCTGCCTGGGCTACAAGGGCTATGCCATCAAGGATTTCTTCGCCAATTACTTCCTGCACACCTCTGACGTCACCTTCGATATGTGCAACAACCGCATGGACGTTCATCAGAACTACAGCGAGCCGTGGCGCGTGACATTGATCGACACCGGTGAGGACACCATGACCGGTGGGCGTCTGCGTCGGGCGGCACGTTACCTGGAAAATGAAGAGGCGTTCTGCTTCACCTATGGTGATGGCGTGTCGGACCTCAATATTGGCGCGCTCGTGGATTTTCATTTGTCTCACGGCAAGCTTGCCACCGTGACGGCAGTCCAGCCCCCCGGGCGTTACGGTGCGTTGGAGCGCGACGGCGATAGCGTTCTGGGTTTCACTGAAAAACCTCGAGGTGACGGTGGCTGGATAAATGGGGGCTTCTTTGTGCTCTCGCCAAAAGTCTTGCCTTTTATCACCGATGACCAAACGTCCTGGGAGGCTGAGCCGCTGGCTGCGTTGGCGAGCGAGCAGCAGCTCCAGGCGTTCCAGCACGATGGTTTCTGGCATCCAATGGACACCCTGCGGGATAAAAACCACCTCGAAGCCCTGTGGCAAAGCGGCGAGGCCCCATGGAAACAATGGTCTTGAATCCGGAGTTCTGGCGTGGCAAGCGCGTACTGGTCACCGGCCATACCGGCTTCAAGGGCAGTTGGCTGACGCTGTGGTTGCAAAGCCTGGGGGCCAAGGTCAGTGGCTTTTCCCTTGACCCGGCCACCCAGCCAAACCTGTTCGAGCTGGCCCGCGTGGGCGAGGGCATCGATGACCGGCGCGGTGATTTGCGCGACCTCGGCGCCTTGCTGGAATTGCTGGCGGACGTGCAGCCGGAGATCGTCCTGCATCTGGCGGCGCAGCCGTTGGTGCGCGAAGGTTATCGCGACCCGTTGGGCACGTATTCCAGCAACGTCATGGGCACGCTCAACCTGCTGGAAGCGGTTCGCCAAGTGGGTGGGGTCAAGGCGTGTGTACTGGTTACCACTGATAAGGTCTACGCCAATCAGGAATGGTTATGGCCCTACCGCGAAAACGAGCCTTTGGGCGGTCACGATCCCTATAGCAGCAGCAAGGCCTGCTGCGAATTGCTGGCGCAGTCTTATGCCGCCTCATTCTTCTCGGCTGAGCGCTATGCCGAGCATGGCCTGGCGCTGGCGACGGCACGGGCCGGCAACGTGCTGGGTGGCGGTGATTTCGCTCCCGAGCGCCTGATTCCCGACGTGCTTAAAGCGTGGTCGGCAGACGAGCCGGTGACGCTGCGTTATCCACAGGCCGTGCGTCCGTGGCAGCACGCCCTGGAACCGTTGGCCGGTTATCTGCAATTGGCCGAGTGTCTGTATCAGCAGGGGCCGGAGTTCGCCGGTGCCTGGAATTTCGGTCCAAGTGAAGCCGACATGTGCAGCGTCGGTGAAGTCGTCCAGCTGTTGGCTGAGCGCTGGCCGCAAGCGCCGGGCCTGCGCATCGAACCGAGCGATTTGCATGAGGCCGGCCTGTTGCGCCTGGACAGCAGCCGCGCCCGGCAGTTGCTTGGCTGGCAGCCGCGCTGGTCGTTGCAGCAATGCCTGGCCCAGACCCTGGATTGGCATTTGGCGTGGCAGAACGGTGATGACATGCGTCAAGTCACCCTCGGTCAACTGAACCTGTATCGAGGCGCGTTGTGAGCGAGTTTTCCTTGAAGGCATTGCCGCTGGCCGATCTGTTCAGCGTCCAGCACAAACGCTTCGAAGACCAGCGCGGGCATTTCGCCCGGCTGTTCTGCGAAGGCAGCCTGAGCGCATTCGGCCAGCCGTTCCATATTCGTCAGATCAACCACTCCTGCACACGTGAGCGCGGTAGCGTGCGCGGGTTGCATTATCAGAACGCGGCGCAGCCGGAAGCCAAGCTGATCACGTGCTTGCGTGGCGAAGTATGGGATGTGGCGGTGGATTTGCGTCCCGATTCCGAGACCTTCCTGCATTGGCATGCCGAGCACCTGAAGGCCGGCGATGGCCGCAGCCTGTTGATCCCGGCGGGGTTCGCCCATGGGTTCCAGACCCTCACCGGCGACGCGGAGCTGCTTTACTTGCACAGTGCCGACTACGCTCCCGAGCACGAGGGTGGCCTGTCGGTGAATGATCCGCGGCTGGCAATTGCCTGGCCGCTGCCTGTCAATAATCTGTCGAGTCGGGACAGCAACCATCCCTTGCTCGACGAGCGTTTCGCTGGAGTGCGTCTATGAACTGCCGAGGTTGTGGGACTGCCCTGGCTTTGCCTTTGATCGATCTCGGTACTTCGCCGCCATCCAACGCTTATGTGCGGGCCGACCAATTGGACCAGGCCGAGCAGTGGGTGCCGCTCAAGGTCGCGGTATGCCAGCAATGCTGGTTGGTGCAGACCGAGGATTATACCCGCGCGGACACATTGTTCGACGCCGAGTATGCCTATTTCAGTTCTTTTTCCAGCACCTGGCTGGCCCACGCCGAGCGCTACGTTGCCGAGATGGTCGAGCGCTTCGACCTGAGTGCTGACAGTCGCGTGGTGGAAATTGCCGCCAACGATGGCTATCTGTTGCAGTACGTGGCCAAGCGCGGTATTCCGTGTCTGGGCGTCGAGCCGACACGCAGCACCGCAGAGGCCGCCCGTGCCAAAGGCCTGGAGATCCGCGAGTTGTTCTTTGGTCGCGAAACGGCCACGCAACTGATCGGCGAAGGCTGGGCAGCGGATTTGATGGCGGCCAATAACGTATTGGCCCACGTGCCGGACATCAATGATTTCCTCGCCGGCTTTGCCACTCTGCTCAAGCCAACCGGTGTCGCCACGTTCGAGTTTCCGCAACTGCTCACATTGATGGCCGGGCAGCAGTTCGACACGCTGTACCACGAACATTTTTCCTACTTGTCGCTGACGTCCGTGCAGACCCTGTGCGAGCGCAATGGGCTTGAAGTATTCGATGTTAGCCAACTGTCGACCCACGGCGGCTCGTTGCGAGTCTTCGTCCAGCGGATTGATGGAGTCCGGCGTCCGGTCCAATCTTCAGTGCAACAACAATTGCAGGCCGAACGGGAGGCAGGCGTGAAAACCGCCGCCTACTACGCCACCCTGGCGCCAGCCGCCGAAGCGATCAAGCATGGCTTGCTACGCTTTTTGCTACAGGCCAAGGCCGATGGCAAGCGTGTGGTCGGTTATGGCGCGGCCGCCAAGGGCAACACCTTGCTCAACTACGCCGGGGTCAAGCCTGACTTGCTGGCGTGGGTGGCGGACGCCAATCCGCACAAGCAGGGTAAGTATTTGCCGGGCAGTCGGATTCCTATTGTGTCGCCTGAGCGTATCGCAATAGAGAAACCCGACTACGTGCTCGTCCTGCCCTGGAATTTGCTGAGCGAAGTCAGCCAGCAGCTGGTTGAGGTTCGTCAATGGGGTGGGCAATTCGTCATCGCGGTGCCTGAGTTGACGCTGCTATGAAAGTTTTAGTAACTGGCGCCACCGGGTTTGTAGGCCGTCATCTGGTCGCGGCCTTGCTCGCTCGCGGGTGTCAGGTCCGGGCGGTTGCGCGCCGGGAAGAGCCGGCCAGGGAATTGCCCTGGTTCGACCAGGTTGAATTCGTCGCGGCCGATGTCTACGCAGAAGCGCTGGACGTTGTTGCATTGGTGGAGGATGTCGATGCCTTGGCGCATCTGGCGTGGCCGGGGCTGCCGAACTACCAGGCCCTGTTTCATTTCGAACATAACTTGATGGCCGATTATCAGTTCATCAAAGAGGCTGTCGTGGCGGGTGTGGGACAGGTGCTGGTCACAGGTACCTGTTTCGAGTACGGCCTGCAGAGCGGACCGCTCGATGAGCAGACTGCGCCGCAACCGGCCAACCCTTACGGCTTGGCGAAAAATACCTTGCGCCTGTTTCTTGAACACCTGCAGCGCGAGCACCCGTTTACCTTGCAGTGGGCACGTTTGTTCTATTTGTACGGCACCGGTCAGAACCCCACCAGCCTGCTCGCGGCGCTGGACCGGGCCATCGATACCCAGGCGCCAGTATTCGATATGTCGGGGGGCGAGCAATTGCGCGATTACCTGGCAATCGAAACAGCGAGTGCTTATCTGGCGGGGCTGCTGTCGCAGCGCGAATTCAATGGGGTCGTCAATTGCTCAAGTGGTGAACCGGTGTCGGTTCGCGCGCTGGTAGAAGCACGGCTGCGCGAGCGTGGCGCGGCCATTCGCCTGAACCTGGGCCACTATCCCTATCCGACTCACGAACCCATGGCGTTCTGGGGCGTGGCCGAACGTTTGCAAACCTTGTTGGGAGCCGAACATGACGCTTGAGCTGTACCGGGCCACCGGCCTTCCGGTTCTGCAGAACCGTACCTTCGCCGATGAGCAGTCAGCCAAAACCTCGGCGAGTGCCGACATGGTGTTGGTCCAGGACGAAGTGAGCGGGTTGGTTTTCAACCAGGCGTTCGATGCCGACAAGCTCAGCTATGACAGCGACTACCAGAATGAACAGGCCCATTCCGGTCAGTTTCAGAAGCATCTTGCTGACGTGGAAGGCATCATCGCCCGGCATTTCAGCGGCCAGGAATTGATCGAGGTCGGTTGCGGCAAAGGCTATTTCCTGGAGCTGCTCAAGGAGTGTGGTTACGCGATCACGGGTATCGACCCGGCCTATGAGGGCAATAACGCAGATGTCATCAAGGCGCCGTTTACCCGTGACCTCGGGCTTTCGGCTGACGCGGTCGTGCTGCGTCATGTGCTGGAGCATATTCAGGATCCGGTGGCTTTCCTCGCCGAAATCTCAGCGGCCAACCAGGGCGGACAGATTTACATCGAAGTGCCGTGCCTGGACTGGATCCTGGAGCATCGAGCCTGGTTCGACCTGTTCTACGAACACGTCAATTATTTCCGCCTTGACGATCTGCGGCGGATGTTCGGCACGGTGCATGAGGCGGGGCATCTGTTTGGCGGTCAGTACCTGTACATCGTTGCCGATCTGGCCACGTTGCGCCTGAAGCCAGAACGGCCCGTTCCAGCCTTGCAAATGCCCGATGGATTCACCGCCAGCCTCGGTCATGCCGTGCAGATCGTCCAGGCTGCGCCGCAACAAGGCTCGGCGATCTGGGGGGCTTCCTCCAAGGGCGTGATCTATTCGCTATTCCTGCAACGAGCCGGTGTTGCAGTGGACTGCGTGGTGGATATCAACCCGGCCAAGCAGGGGCGGTATCTGCCGTTGTCGGGCGCTCGGGTATCTTCGCCGCAAGAAGCTATGAATGCGCTGCCCGAAGGCGCCAACCTGTTCGTAATGAACTCCAATTACCTCGAAGAGATCAAGCGGATGACGGGTGGGCGCTACGTCTACCACGCCGTTGACAGCGCTTCGTTCCAATAACCACGAGATTCGAAAAATGACCGACAACACTATCCATAAAGCCTTCGAAGCCCAATGCCAGACCGAAATCGCCGGTCAGGGCCAAGATCAGAAACTCGTCGGCTTGGCCAAGGCGTTTTTCAACGAATCGGCCCGCCACAAGTACAGCTACCATTTTTCATGGATGGGGCGACCGATCATCCAACTGCCGCAGGACATGATGGCCATGCAGGAATTGATCTGGCAGATCAAGCCTGACCTGATCATCGAATGCGGTATCGCCCATGGCGGTTCGATCATTTATTACGCTTCGTTGCTGGAGTTGCAGGGCCACGGCGAAGTGCTGGGCATCGACCTGGATATTCGTCCCCATAACCGCGAAGCCATCGAGAGCCATCCGATGAGTAAACGCATCTCAATGATCGAGGGTTCGAGCATCGATCCGGCCATCGCCGAGCAGGTCCATGCGGCGGCGAAAGGTAAAAAGGTCATTTTGGTTCTCGACTCCAACCACACCCATGACCATGTCCTCGAAGAGCTGCGCCTGTACGCGCCGCTGGTTTCGGTGGGCAGCTATTGCGTGGTGATGGACACCGTGGTCGAAGACATGCCAGCGGACTTTTTCCCGGATCGCCCATGGGGCCCTGGCGATAACCCGAAAACCGCCGTGTGGAAATACCTTGAGGAAAACGCTGATTTTGAAATTGACCAGCAATTGCAGAACAAGCTGCTGATCACCGTTGCTCCAGACGGTTATCTGCGTCGGGTTCGTTAATCCATCCGTTTCAAGTCATTGGCGTCTGGCAGGTTGTGGGGACAGGAAATATGCAGGTTCGAAACAATATTCAAAACAACGTGGCACCGCTGAACGAGCGGTTCACCGTGGTGGTGATTTCCCACAACCGCAGCGCATTCCTGCGGCGCACGTTGCATTACTACAGCAGCTATCCGTGTTCGGTACTGGTGCTTGACTCGTCGGTTGAGCGCGATGAGCAAATCGCTCGGGACTTTCCCTTGGTCGATTACCGACACTTGCCTCAGTTCACCTACAAGGGACTGCAGGACAAACTGGTGTACGGCGTCACCCAGGTCACGACGCCGTACATGGTGTTTGCCGCCGATGATGATTTCTTGCTGCACGATGCGTTGACCGAATCGGTGGAGTTTCTCGAGGCCAACCTCGACTACGGTCTATGCCATGGCTACGGGATCATGTATCTGTCCTGCGCGACTGAAGTGAATTACTTCCGTCGCGATCGCAAAGTGCATGAGGATTACAACAGCGAGCTGGCCGAAGACCGGGTCATCCGCTTCATGGATCAGTTCCTGCCACCATTTTATGCCGTGACCCGCACTGATCTGCTGCAACAGTGGTATGGCCTGTTGCCGCCGGGCACCAGTTTCGAATGGCAGGAGATCGGCCACACCTTTTATCTGCTGGCCTGCGCCAAGGCGCGGATCCTGCCGATTCCATTCGCCGTTCGTGAACTCAACTACGGCGGTTCGGAACACAACACCAACGTGTTGACCGTGCTCAGCTACAAGGACGCAAAAAGCGTTGCTGAGCGTGAGCAATTCGCCGAGTTCCTGGCGTCCCTTCCAACACCGCTGCGCGAGCAGGCTCCGGGGCGGGTCAAACAGATTGCCCTGGATAGCTTCGCGGCCATGGCTGACTGCCTGCTGCAGGGGCGCTCACTCAAAGGCACCCAGATCATTCGTTCGGCCTGGTTGGAGGCGGGTGGCGAGCCGGTTCGTTCGTTTGGCCCGCAACAATTTGTAGAGATGCCTTTTTACAACCAGCGTGTGTTCGATCTCCTGACCGAGTTTGAATTCCTTTTGCACGCCATGCCGGCCGGTCGCCTGCAGTTGCAGCAGTTGGAAGGTATTTTGCTGCGCCAGCACGAACTGATGCGCGTGCATCCTAATGACAACGAGCGCACGGTGCGCAGTCGTTTGTGGGAGGCCCAAGGCCTGTATGCGTTCAACCGTACCGTGGTCCAGCGCTTGGCCGAGTCGTTGAAGAGCAGCGATGAGCCTGAGGAGGCGGTGAAGTTGCAAGCCTGGGCCGAGCGACTGGACGCGCTACCGGGTCAGCAGGATCGCCGATTGTTGGAAAACATGCACTCTGGTCGTCTGTTGAACTGGCTTGAGGCACGTAATCCAGGCGCGCAGCAGCTCAAGTCCGTCGCGTCTCACCTGGCTGAGCATCAAGGCGGACCGCGATTCGGCATCCTCTTGCTGGATCTGGACGCTGACATGTTCAAGCTGCAGACCACCTTCGACAGTCTGGTCAACGGCCACTGCAAGGCGTTCAATGTGGTGGTATTCACCACCGGCGACTTACCAGCGACCACCTCGGCACATGACACCGTGCACTTCGTCAAAGTCAGCACGACTAATTATGTCGAGCGCATCAACCAGATCATCGGGCAATCCTCAGCCGACTGGATGGTGCTGGCCGAGTCTGGTGACCAGTTCACACAAAGCGGACTGCTGCGGGCCAGCCTCGAGTTGATCGGCGCCGATGGCGTGCGTGCCGTGGCCATGGACGAAATCCAGCGCAAGGCCGATGGCAGTCTCACCGATGTGTTCCGGCCAGGCGTCAATCTCGATTTCCTGCAATCGGTGCCTTCGCTGATGGCACGGCATTGGCTGATTCATCGTGATGTACTGGTACAGGCTCGCGGTTTCACACCTGAATACACTCAGGCCCTGGAGTTGGACCTGCTGTTGCGTTTGATCGAAGACGCCGGGCTGGCCGGCCTGGCGCACTTGGCCGAGCCGTTGCTGATCTGCAACGCCCCGGCGCAAGAGGAAAACCCCCAGGAACGCCAAGTACTGACACGCCACTTGGCAGCCCGGGGTTATCGTGCCCAGGTTACTGCGGCATTACCGATGACCTATCAAATCGACTACCAGCATGCCGAGCGGCCGTTGGTATCGATCATCCTCGAAAGCCGGGACAACTTCGAACAGGTACAGCAGGCACTGGTGAGCGTGCTGCAGCGCACCCGTTATCATCGTCACGAAGTTCTGATCGCCGATAACCATAGTCAATCCGAAGCATTGGCCCAGTGGCTCGACAGCCTGGAAGGCAAGGGCGATCGGATCCGTATCCTGCGCAGCGATCGGCGCTTGAGTGCGTCGGCTCTGTACAACTGGGCGAGCGCCCAGGCCAAGGGTGAATACCTGGTGCTGTTGTCGGCCGAGGTGCAAGTGATCAACGCCAACTGGCTCGATAGCCTGCTCAACCAAGCCCAGCGACCGGAAGTGGGGATCGTCGGCAGCAAGCAGATGGATATTCGTGGCATCACCACCCAGGCTGGCCTGGTGCTCAAGCCCGATGGCCAGGTGGCCTCGGTGTTCGTTGGCGAACGCAAGGACGCCAAGGGTTATCTCAACGGCCATCAGGCGGAACAGAACTACTCGGCGGTGTCCGGCGCTTGCCTGATGATCCGCAAGGATTTGTTCGACGCTGTTGGTGGCCTGGACGAGGATCAATTCGCCGAGGCCTTTGCCGATGTCGACCTTTGCCTGAAAACCGCCGACGCGGGTTATATCACGGTCTGGACACCCCAGGCCCAGATGCTGCACGCCGGTACGTTCCCCGATGCGCCGGAGGCGGCCGACGCCTTGCGCAACAAGTGGCAGGCACGCTTCGACCATGACGCGGCCCGGAACCCGAACCTGGCCTTGACCGGCACCGGTTTTGCGTTGGGCGCCGCCACGGCTGTCGATTGGGCGCGGTTGCTCGCATAAGCCTGCCAGGCAAAAGGAATCAGGGTATGTTCAACGGTAAATCGATTTTCATCTCAGGCGGCACCGGCTCGTTCGGGCGCAACTTCATCCGCCGGTTGCTGGAGCAATACCAGCCCAAGCGCGTGGTGGTGTTTTCCCGCGACGAACTCAAGCAGTATGAGATGCAACAGACCTTCAACGCCCCGTGCATGCGTTATTTCCTGGGAGACGTGCGCGATGCCGATCGCCTGCGCCAGGCCATGCGTGGCATCGATTACGTGGTGCATGCCGCGGCCCTCAAGCAGGTGCCGGCGGCGGAATACAATCCCACCGAATGCATTCGTACCAACGTCAATGGCGCCGAAAACATCATCGCAGCGGCCATCGACAACGGCGTGAAAAAGGTCGTTGCGTTGTCCACTGACAAAGCGGCCAGCCCGATCAATCTGTACGGCGCGACAAAGTTGCTGTCGGACAAACTGTTCGTCGCCGCCAACAATATCGCGGGCGAACAGCAGACCCGCTTCGCCGTGGTGCGCTATGGCAACGTTGCGGGCTCCCGGGGCTCGGTGGTGCCGTTCTTCAGCAAGCTTATTGCTGAGGGTGCCACCGAATTACCGATTACCGATGAGCGCATGACTCGCTTCTGGATCACCCTCGATCACGGCGTGCAATTTGTGCTCGACAGTTTCGCCCGCATGCATGGCGGCGAGGTGTTCGTGCCGAAGATCCCGTCGATTCGCATCGTCGACCTGGCGTCGGGCATGGCGGGTCATTTGCCTCATAAGAACGTCGGTATTCGGCCTGGTGAAAAGCTTCATGAGTTGATGGTGCCGCTGGACGATGCGCGCATGACCATCGAGTTCGCCGATCATTACACGATCCAGCCATCGATTCGCTTCACCAGCGTGGACGTGGATTTCGCTGTGGATAACCTGGGTGAACGCGGCAGGCCCGTCGCGGAGGATTTCGAGTATCGCTCCGACACCAATCCGCACTTTCTGTCGGTGGAGCAGATCGCAGATTTGCACGCCCGGCTGTCGGTATGATTCCTTACGGTCGGCAAAGCCTCGATCAGGCGGACATCGATGCCGTGATGGCCGTGTTGCAGTCCGATTGGCTGACGCAAGGGCCTGCGATCGAGCGCTTTGAACAGGCCATGGCCCGCCGCTGCCAGGCCGGCCATGCCGTGGCGGTGTGCAACGCGACCGCCGCGCTGCACATTGCTTGCCTGGCGGCGGGGCTTGGGCCGGGGGATCGCTTGTGGACCACACCCAACACCTTCCTGGCCTCGGCCAACTGCGGCCGATATTGTGGCGCGCAGGTGGATTTCGTCGATATCGATCCGCTGACCTGGAATCTGGACGCCGTTGCCCTGGCCGCAAAGCTTGAAAAGGCCGAGCGTAACGGGACCCTGCCCAAGGTGTTGGTGGCGGTAGCGTTCTCCGGACAAAGCTGTGACATGCGTGAAATCGCCCGCTTGTCCGAGCGTTACGGTTTCACGGTCATCGAGGACGCCTCTCACGCGGTGGGAGCCTCTTATGCCGGCAGGCCGGTGGGGTGTGGCGAATTCGCGGACATGACGGTGTTCAGTTTCCACCCGGTGAAAATCATCACCAGCGCCGAAGGCGGGATGGTCCTGACCAATCGCCCGGAGCTGGCGCAGCACCTGCAACGTCTGCGCAGCCATGGGATGACCCGTGACGCTGAACAGATGAGCGAGCCTAGCCATGGGCCTTGGTACTACCAGCAGGTGGAGTTGGGTTTCAATTACCGCATCACGGATCTTCAAGCTGCCCTGGGGCTTTCCCAGTTGAATAAGCTTGAAGGTTTCATCGCGCGGCGTCGTGAACTGGCGTCGCGCTATAACCGCTTGCTGAATGGTTTGCCACTGACCTTGCCCGGTTTGCAACCCGAGGCCGAATCGGCTTGGCATTTGTATGTCGTACGCTTGCGGCTCGACGAGATATCCCTCGATCATCGTCAGGTCTTCGAAGGCTTGCGTGCGGCAGGGATTGGCGTGAACCTGCACTACATACCGGTCCACCTGCAGCCGTATTACTGCGATCTGGGATTTGCCCAGGGTGATTATCCACAGGCCGAGCGTTATTACGCCGAGGCCATCAGTCTGCCGATGTTTCCTTCCCTCAGCGACGAGGAGCAAGAGTATGTGGTTGGGCAACTGCAACGATTACTCGAGGAGTAACGACGCGTGAGCGCAATCGCGATCATTCCCGCCCGTGGCGGCAGCAAGCGTATTCCTCGCAAAAACCTGAAACCGTTCGATGGCGTGCCGATGATTGCCCGTTCGATTCGCACGGCGCTGGAATCGGGGTTGTTCAACGAAGTGATCGTCAGCACCGATGATGAGGAAATTGCCGAAGTGGCAAAGGCTCACGGTGCGCAAGTGCCATTCTTGCGGCCGGCAGCGTTGGCGGATGATTTCACCGGGACGGCGGCGGTGATCGCTCATGCCCTGGATGAGCTGCGTGAACGACCGTTCGAATTCGCCTGTTGCATCTATGCCACGGCACCCCTGCTGCAAGCTCGGTTTCTGCGTGAAGGTTTTGACTTGCTACGCGGGCATCCCGACAAATCGTTCGCATTTTCCGTGAGCACTTTCGGCTTCCCCGTACAGCGTGCACTGACCTTGGACGATCAGGGCGCGTTGACGCCGCTGTATCCGCAATTTCGCGACAGCCGCTCCCAGGACCTGGCCGAAGCTTTCCAGGATGCCGGCCAATTCTATTGGGGGCGGCGGGACGCCTGGTTGCGTGGCGATGCATTGTTTTCGTCCAAAAGCCTGCCGGTCGTGTTGCCTCGTTATTTGGTGCAAGACATCGATACAGCCGAAGATTGGAAGCGCGCCGAGTATCTCTACGCCGCTTTGAGAGCGGGCGGTGAATTGCAATGAGAGTGCTGATTCGCGCCGACGCTTCGCCCACCATAGGCAGCGGGCATATTGCCCGTTGTCTGACTTTGGCGCGGGTGTTGCGCGAGCAGGGTGCGCACGTCGCGTTTGCCTGCCGGCTGCTCACTGGGCATCGCCTGCATGCCCTGGAGGCCGAGGGCTTCGAGACGTTCGCCCTGCCCAATTTTTATCCCGGGGAAGATCCGCAACAGGCCATCGAGTCGTTGCTGCCCTGGCACGCAGATATCGATGCGTTGGAACGAGCCTTGGCCGGCCGGCCCGGTTTCGACTGGATCATCGTTGACCATTATGGCCTGGATCATCATTGGCAGACCGCTGCCCGGCGCTTTGCGCCAAGGATCATGGCGGTGGACGACTTGGCGACTCGGACTTATAGCGTCGACCTCTTGCTCAATCAGAACCTGTCCGGCACGCAAGCGGCGTATGAAGGGTTGCTTCCCGAGGAATGCCGTACGCTGCTGGGCCCGCGCTACGCGTTGTTGCGCGAGGAATTCCGTTGCGAGGCGATTGACATAAAACCCAAGGTCAAGCGCGTGCTCGTCAATTTCGGCGGTTTTGATGCGGCGATGCAGACCCATCACGCAATGCTGGCACTGGCGGATTACCCTGAGCTGGAAGTGGATTTTGTTGCCGGTGCGGACAACCCGGCTTGGGTTCGGATGGAACGGATGGCGGCGAGTCGGCCCCACTGGCGATTGCACAGTTTCGTCAGTCATTTTCATCAGCTCATGTTGGAGGCCGATCTGTTCATTGGTGCCGGTGGCGGAACCAGTTGGGAGCGGGCAGCCGTGGGATTGCCCACGATCTGTATCACGGTATCGAACAATCAGCAGGCTAACAGTGACGTAATGGCGACATTCGGTGCCCATATTTACCTTGGCCCTAGAGAGAACGTCACGGTTGAACAGTTGCGCCAGGCCATCGGATTCGTCGTGGATAACCAGGGGTTGCGCAAGAGCTTGGCACAGCACTCCCGGCGACTGGTCGATGGCTTGGGCGTCTCACGCGTCGCCGTCGCGCTGGCCGGTGCCTTGTTGCGGGTTCGTCCGGCCACGCAAGCTGACGCCCGTCTGCTTTTCGAGGGGCGTAATGCCGAGGCCGTTCGCCGAGTATCGCTGGATCATTCGGTCATCGACTGGGATCGTCATTGCCAATGGCTGCAAGCCAGCCTGGTCAATCCACAGCGCTTGCTGTTGATTGGCGAAGCGTCCGATGGTCCCGTCGGCGCACTGCGTTATGACTTGCAAGGCAGCGAAGCGCTGATATCGATTTATCTGTTCGAGAACCGCCTGGGCATGGGGTGGGGCAGGGCACTGCTGGCCCATGGTGAGGCGTTTGCTAGCGCCCACTGGCCGCAACTGCGCAGTTTTACCGCTCAGGTTCTGTCCGGCAATCAAGCGTCTCTGGCGCTGTTCCGCCAGGCAGGTTTCAGTCGGGGCACATGCGTGTTCAACCGGGTGTTGAAGGATGAAGTTCATGAGTAGTTTCAAGATCGGCCAGCGCAGCATCGGGGCTGACGCGCCGCCTTTCATCATTGCCGAGATGAGCGGCAACCATAACCAATCCCTGGAGGTGGCCTTGCAGATCGTCGAAGCCGCCGCCCGGGCCGGTGCTCATGCGTTGAAGCTACAGACCTACACCGCCGATACCATGACGCTGGATCTGAGCGAAGGCGAGTTCTTCATCAAGGACCTCAACAGCCTTTGGGCTGGAACATCGCTCTATGATTTATACCAAAAGGCCCATACGCCGTGGGAATGGCACGCTCCGATTTTCGCCCGGGCCAAGGCGCTGGGCATGCTCGCCTTCTCCACACCGTTCGACGAGACGTCCGTGGGTTTCCTGGAAAGCCTGGACGTGCCGGCCTACAAGATCGCCAGTTTCGAAAACACCGACTTGCCGCTGATTCGCCGGGTCGCCGCTACCGGCAAGCCGCTGATCATTTCCACCGGCATGGCCAGCATTGCCGAACTCGACGAAACCGTGCGTACTGCCCGCGAGGCCGGTTGCAAGGATCTGGTATTGCTCAAGTGCACCAGCACCTATCCGGCGACACCGGCCAACAGCAACGTGCGCACCATCCCCCATTTGCGGGAGTTGTTCGGTTGCGAGGTGGGGTTGTCGGACCATTCCATGGGCGTCGGGGTGTCCGTGGCTGCGGTGGCGCTGGGGGCGACCGTCATTGAAAAACACTTCACCCTGGACCGTGCCGCCGGCGGCGTGGACGCCAGTTTCTCCCTGGAACCGGCAGAGCTGGCAGCGCTGGTGGTCGAAACCGAGCGCGCCTGGCAGGCCATGGGGCAGGTGCGCTACGGCGTGACCGAGGCTGAGCAAAAGTCGCTGGTCTATCGCCGTTCGCTGTATGTCACGCAAGACATGGCTGCCGGCGAAGTGTTTACGTCGCAGAACGTGCGGGCCATCCGCCCGGGCCTCGGACTGGCGCCGAAACATTTGGATTCCCTGATAGGCCATCGCGCCCGCCAGGCCATCAAGCGCGGCACTGCGCTGTCGTGGTCGTTGGTCGAATAGCTTTTTGATCGGGCTTATTCGGCAATTTAGCGTGACCTGCGAGTCATAACGCGCATCTTCACTGTATTGTATTGACCGGGAAGATGGCGCCTGGCCCTTATCAGGACCAGTGATAGCCCTTTACACTTCCCGTTTGTCGGCGCCCCTCGATTCCTTGCGAGCGGTGGTATTGGGCTGTTTTTGATTGGGAAGCCGTAATGATTGGCATAAAAAGCATTGCGAGCTACGTTCCTGTAGCCGGCGTGGACAATTACGCACAAGGTGCGAAGTTTGAAAAGGATGAAGAGTTCATCCTTGGCAAGATCGGTTCCGCCTTCTTGCCACGCAAGGATGACAGTCAGGAAACCTCGGATCTGTGTGTCGAAGCGGCCAATGCGCTGTTTGCCAATAATCCCGATCTAAAGCGCGAATCAATCGATGTACTGATCGTCGTCACCCAGAACGGCGATGAAGAAGGCTTGCCCCACACCGCGGCCATCGTCCAGGACAAGCTCGGTCTGCCCACTAGCGTGGCGGCGTTCGATATTTCCCTGGGCTGCTCGGGTTATGTCTACGGCATCTATGCCATCAAAGGTTTCATGGAAGCCGCCGGCCTGAAGAATGGCCTGTTGGTGACCGCCGACCCATACTCGAAGATCGTCGATCCGGAAGACCGCAACACCACGATGCTGTTCGGCGATGCCGCCACGGCGACGTGGATGGGTGAAGATGCGCCGTGGCAATTGGGCAAGGCCAAGTTTGGCACTGACGGTTCCGGTGCGCCGCACCTGAAGGTCAGCGATGGTGTGTTCTTCATGAACGGTCGCCAGGTGTTCAACTTCGCGTTGCTCAAGGTGCCGGCTCATTTGCATGAGCTGCTGGCCGAGTCTGACCTGCAGGCCAGCGATATCGATGCGTTCTGTATTCACCAGGGCAGCGCGGCGATTGTCGATGCCGTGGCGCGGCGTTTCGAAGGCGAGCCGGAGAAGTTCATCAAGGACATGGTTGAGACCGGAAACACGGTGTCGTCGAGCATTCCGCTGCTGTTGGAGAAGCACGTGCTCGATTCCGACTGGAAACGGGTGGCGTTGAGTGGCTTCGGCGTAGGTCTGTCATGGGGTTCGGCGATCATCTATCGCCCGTGAATCTATAAAACCCAGGCACAAAAATAGCGTCCAAGGTGTAATCTTGGACGCTATTTTTTTGCCTGACGCGAAAGCGAGACACCATGAGCGAGTTCTTCGAGCGCAATCTCCAGATCATCCAGCAGCGTTGGCCGGCCCTGGCCGGGCGCCTGTCAATGGAGGATGTTGCTGGCTTGCAAACCGATCTGGTGGAGGGGCTTGGGTCGACCCTGAGCGTCAACGGTATCCAACTGAGCAGTCGCCATGATCGCCTCGCCGAGGCCGACCTGCAAGCCGCCAGCGTGGCGCCGGACGCCTCCATTGTGCATGTCTATGGCACCGGGCTGGGCGATCTGCAGAGTCGTTTGCTGGAGCGGGCAGGGCTTGAACGGTTGTCGGTGCATATCCTCAACGGCGCGGTGTTCGCCCTGGTGCTGCAGGTGCTGGACCAATCGCCCTGGCTTTCCGACCCGAGGGTGGTGTTGCGCTATGCCGGCGATCTGGCGGAAATCCAACTGCCATTTTTTGCGCTCCCCGCCGAGTTGGTGCTGGCCGATGATTACAGCGCCAAGATTCGTGATCGGTTGATCAGCGAAATTCATCTGGACTTCACCAACCAGGCGTTTGACCCCCGGTCCCCTGAGATTGTCGAGCGCCTGCAATCGACGTTAAGTCTTGTGCAGGAAGATCGTGACGTTTCCGAGCTGTTCGGTTCCTTGGACGGGCGTGAGGCGTTCGTCATTGCCACCGGTCCCAGTCTTGAGCGGCACTTCGAGAAATTGCGTCACCTGAGCAACCAAACCGAGCGACCATTGTTGATTTGTGTCGATACGGCTTACCGACCGTTGATCGATCATGGCGTTGCCCCGGATATCGTGGTCAGCATCGACCAGCGTATTTCGGCACGTCATCTTCCGCCTGAAGACACCGACGGCATTGCCCTGGTCTATCTGCCGATGGCCGACCCCTTGGTGATCGGAGCGTGGCGGGGAGCGCGTTATGCCGGCTACTCCTCGAGCCCTGTCTACCGTCAGATGCGGGCGCAGCTGCGCCGCGCCGAACTCCATGTAGGCGGCAGCGTGATTCATCCGGCCGTCGACCTGGCGGTGAAAATGGGCGCTGTACAGGTCACGCTCTTCGGTGCCGATTTTGCCTTTCCCCATGACAAGACTCATGCAGGTTGGGGCGACGGTGATTTGGGCCCGCAACTGGGCGCGTCCCGGCATTGGGTGCTCGATGGGTATGGCCGGCGAGTCAAGACCCAACTCAACTTCCGCAGCTACCTCTGTGAGCTGGAACGTTTTATTGCCGGGCACCCCCAGGTGCGGTTCCTCAACAGCAGTCGGGACGGGGCGATGATCGTCGGCACCGATTTCCATCCGGAGTATGCGCAATGACTACGCTTGATGAGGCAATCAATGATGCCCGTGAATGCGCGCGCCTGTTTCGTCTCGGCAGGGACATTGAGGCGGGGTTGGCGATGGTCGCGCTGGTTGAATCGACTCAGCCCTTGGTTGAACGGATGCCAGGCGATGTCACCACATCATGGAATGGGCTGCTTGCCTTGATGTTCGATGACCAGCAGGCGCAGAACTGGATCTCCCTGGCCGATTACCTTGAGTACGAATGGGTCCAACTGTTGACCGCTGGTCAGGCTATCTAGCTCTCTTGGGCTACGTTCATCACTGGGTATTGCCTTCAACGACGCCAGCGGCGTTTCCCTGACGCCATTTTTCTACCCTTGAATCGCAGCCAAGTCCTTGATTTACGAGGGGTGGCACCCTGATGGCAAAATTTTTGAAAAATCTGCTAAAGCAAGTTCCGATTACGACGATAACTATTACGAAGGTTCTCTAGGCCACACCCGGCGGTTGCCAGGGCCGGAAGCCGCAGTACCCAACCAACGAGGAATTCGTCATGGCTTTAACAGTAAACACCAACGTCACATCGTTGAACGTTCAGAAGAACCTGAACCGGGCTTCCGATGCTCTCTCCACTTCGATGACCCGTCTGTCCTCCGGCCTGAAAATCAACAGCGCCAAAGATGACGCCGCCGGCCTGCAGATCGCTACCCGTATGACTTCGCAAATCCGCGGTCAGACTGTTGCAATCAAAAACGCCAACGACGGTATCTCCATCGCCCAGACCGCTGAAGGCGCTCTGCAGGAATCCACCAACATCCTGCAGCGTATGCGTGAACTGGCTGTCCAGGCTCGAAACGACTCCAACGGTACTGCTGACCGTGAGGCACTGAACAAAGAATTTGCTCAGATGTCGGACGAACTGACCCGTATCGCCGAGTCGACCAACCTGAACGGCAAGAACCTGATCGACGGTACCGCTGGCACCATGACCTTCCAGGTCGGCTCCAACACCGGCGCTACCAACCAGATCACTTTGACCCTGGACAGTGGCTTCGACGCTGCAACCTTGAGCGTAGACTCTGCGGCCATCGCCATCACCGGTAGCGACAGCACCACTGCTGAAGCAAGTACCTCTGCTGCAATCGACGCAATCGACGCAGCTCTGGCAACCATCAACTCCAGCCGTGCTGACCTCGGTGCTGCACAAAACCGTCTGACCAGCACCATCTCCAACCTGCAGAACGTGAACGAAAACGCCGCTGCTGCACTGGGTCGCGTACAAGACACCGACTTCGCTGCTGAAACTGCCCAGCTGACCAAGCAGCAGACTCTGCAACAAGCTTCCACTTCGGTTCTGGCCCAGGCCAACCAGTTGCCATCCGCTGTACTGAAGCTGCTTCAGTAATAGTCGGATGAGTTTTAGCGGGGGAGTGCGCTTGCGTACTCTCTCGCTTTTTCCGTTCAAGAGGTGATGGACATGGATATGAGCGTGAAGCTGAACTTGTCTTATCCGGCGGCGAAACCGGCGCCCAATGTGGCCGATAAGCCCGTGGAGAAGCCTCGGGCCGAGGTTGCTGTGGTAGCTCCGGTCAAAGAAGCCCCTAAAGATGCTGCTGCCGAGCAGGACAAACTCAAGAAAGCCGTTCAGGAAATCGAGAAGTTCGTCCAGTCGGTCAAGCGCAACCTGGAGTTCTCTATCGATGAGCCTTCAGGCAAAGTAATAGTCAAAGTGATTGCCAGCAGTTCCGGCGAAGTGATTCGCCAGATTCCTAATGAGGAAGTCTTGCGGCTGGCGGACAGTTTGAATGATGCAAACAGCTTGTTGTTCAGCGCCGAAGCCTGACAACCGGCACGAATTCTGTTGTTATGTTCTTTTGGGCGTTGTAAAGGTCAAAAGGCCGGCGACACACTGAAGGGAGTCCCACATGGCAAGTCCAATTCTACCTGGCTTGGGTTTAGGCTCCGGCCTTGATACCAGTGCTATCGTCAAGGCACTGGTTGACTCTGACAAAGCGGCCAAGCAAGGTCAGATCGACCGTGCCACCAAGACCAATACGGCCAACATTTCGGGGATTGGTACCCTGAAGTCGCTGTTGGCTACCTTCCAGTCCGCGCTGAAAAGCCTGGGGAGCACGACTACGCCACAATTTACTGGCGTCGCCGCTACTTCGGCCAATACCAGCGCGTTGACGGTGACGGCCGGCAATTCGGCGGTTAGCGGTATTTACACGGTAAATGTCACTCAACTGGCAACTTCGTCGAAAGTTGCGACGGCTGCTTTCGCAGGCGGTGCTTCCAGCGCCGTGGAGACGGGTACGCTGACTATCAGTCAGGGCGGCACGGACTACACCCTTGATATCCCTGCTGACTCTACGCTGCAGTCGGTTCGGGACGCTATCAATAGCAAATACTCTTCAAGTGGCTTGACCGCCAACATCGTGACCGACAGTTTCGGTTCGCGTCTTGTGGTGGGATCGACTAAGACCGGTGCGGGTAACGATATTTCCCTCAGTGGCATTGCCAGCCTCGCAGCTGATGGCTCCGTAGTCATGGCCTCACCACCCACCGCGACTTCTTCGGGTTCGCTGGGGTTTGCCAAGGACGCCATTTTTACTGTTGACGGCTTGGCAATGACCAGTCCGACCAACAAGCTGGATAACGTGGTCTCGGGCTTGAGCATGACGTTGCTCGTTGAGGATACTGGCCCAACGATTGTCACTGTTGCCGCTAACACCGATGGCCTGAAAGCTTCGATCCAGAAATTTGTCGATGCCTATAATGCTATCGCGAAGGCTGTGACTTCGTTGACCAAGCCATCGACAGACGCCGAAGGTAACTCGGTTCCGGCAGCATTGACCGGTGACTCACTGCCGCGCTCGCTTTTGGCGGCCATTCGTGCGCCTTTGTCTGAAACCGGTGCCGGCGATAAGCTGACCGTATTGTCTCAGTTGGGGATTACCACCAACCAGACAAATGGCACTCTGGATTTTGACAGCGCAAAATTCGCAACTGCCGTGAACGAAAAACAGTTGGGTGGAGAAATCCAAACCCTGTTCACTGGGGAGAACGGGCTCATCGAGCGCATGCAGAATGCACTCAATCCTTACACGGAGACCGGCAAGAAGGACTCCAATGGGAAGCCTGTCGATAACATCCTGACGGCTCGATCGAAAAACCTGGAAGTCCTCAAGGCGAAACTGAGTGAAGACCAGTTGGCTTTGGATCGCCGGATCGAAACCCTTACCGCAGTGCTGACCAAAAAGTACAACGACATGGACACCCTGGTCGGCAGGCTGAAAGCCACCGCCAGCAACATCACCTCCATGTTCGAAGCGATGACGGCACAGCAGAAAAACAGCTGATTTTCGACCGATGCAAAAAGCCCGGCAACGTTTTGACAACGTTCCGGGCTTTCGGCTTTTTCGACCTAAAGTTTTTTGACGCAGCGTCGATACGCTGTTTATACGAACCGAAGTTTTTGATGAGGTAGAACATGAATCCGATGTTAGCCCTTCGCCAATACCAGAAGATTGGCGCCCAGGCGCAAACCTCCGAAGCAAGTCCCCATCGTCTGGTGCAGATGCTCATGGAAGGTGGATTGGACCGTATCGCCCAGGCCAAGGGCGCTATGGAACGCAAGGACATCGCCAACAAAGGCGTACTGATCAGCAAGGCCATCGGCATCGTCGGCGGCCTGCGTGAAGGCTTGGATCTGGAAAACCAGGCCGAGTCGGTAGCCGAGTTGGACGCTCTCTACACCTACATGATGAAACGCCTGGCCGAAGCCAACGCCAAGACCGATCCGAAGATCCTCGACGAAGTCGCCGATCTGCTCCGCACGGTCAAGGAAGGCTGGGACGGCATCGCGCCAGCTGGTCCGCAATTCTAAGGAGTGCTCTCATGAGTCTTGTCCTGCAGCGAATCGAACAAACCCGTGACGCCTTGGTCGATGCCTTGGCCGAGCGTAACTGGGAGGCCATCGGTCAGTTGGACCTGGCGTGCCGTTCCTGCATGGAAGACGTCTTGGGTGAGCCTCAGGTGGACGAGGCGGCGTTGCGGATCAATCTTGAGGAATTGCTGGGGGTGTATCGGCAATTGCTGGAGGCGGCGACGGGAGAGCGTCAGGCGATCGTCGATGAGATGCAGCAGATCCATCAAGCACAGAACGCTGCAAAGGTTTACCATCTGTTCGGTTAATGCTCAGTTAATCCGAATCCGTTGCGCCATAAATTTGACTGTGCACGGTTTTTTGACTTAACTAGTAACTGTTTACAGATTTAAGGCGTCTACAGGCATAACAAGTCTGCAAGCGTCTAGCTTGCCCCCTAATTTTTGGGCATTGGGTTGACTAGGGAAGTTGCTATTGCATGTGGCGTGAAACCAAAATTCTCCTGATCGATGACGATAGCGTCCGCCGCCGCGACTTGGCGGTGATCCTAAATTTTCTTGGCGAAGAAAATTTACCCTGCGGAAGCCATGACTGGCAGCAGGCTGTCGGCTCATTGTCGTCCAGTCGTGAAGTCATTTGTGTCCTTATCGGGACCGTAAATGCTCCCGCAACGCTTTTGGGCTTGCTAAAGACACTCTCAACCTGGGATGAGTTCCTTCCGGTTTTGTTAATGGGCGAAAATTCTTCCCTTGACTTGCCTGAGGACCAGCGTCGCCGGGTGCTTTCCACCCTCGAAATGCCGCCCAGCTACAGCAAGCTGCTCGATTCGCTGCATCGCGCGCAGGTTTATCGCGAGATGTACGATCAGGCCCGCGAGCGCGGCCGGCATCGCGAACCCAACCTGTTCCGCAGCCTCGTCGGCACCAGCCGGGCGATCCAGCATGTGCGCCAGATGATGCAGCAGGTCGCCGACACCGACGCCAGCGTACTGATCCTGGGCGAGTCGGGCACCGGCAAGGAAGTGGTTGCGCGCAACTTGCATTATCACTCCAAGCGCCGCGAAGCGCCGTTCGTGCCGGTCAACTGTGGCGCGATCCCGGCCGAGTTGCTGGAGAGCGAACTGTTTGGTCATGAGAAGGGCGCCTTCACCGGCGCAATCACCAGCCGCGCCGGGCGTTTCGAACTGGCCAACGGCGGCACGCTGTTTCTCGACGAAATCGGCGACATGCCGCTGCCGATGCAGGTCAAGCTGTTGCGCGTCCTGCAGGAACGCACCTTCGAGCGCGTGGGCAGTAACAAGACCCAGAGCGTCGATGTGCGCATCATCGCCGCCACGCACAAGAACCTTGAGAGCATGATCGAGGTCGGCAGTTTCCGCGAAGATCTCTATTACCGCCTCAACGTTTTCCCGATCGAGATGGCGCCACTGCGTGAGCGCGTCGAAGACATCCCGTTGCTGATGAACGAGCTGATCTCGCGCATGGAGCACGAAAAGCGCGGTTCGATCCGCTTCAACTCGGCGGCGATCATGTCCCTGTGCCGCCATGGCTGGCCGGGCAACGTCCGTGAGTTGGCCAACCTGGTGGAGCGCATGGCGATCATGCACCCGTACGGGGTGATCGGCGTGAACGAACTGCCGAAGAAATTCCGCTACGTCGACGACGAAGACGAGCAAATGGTCGACAGCCTGCGCAGCGACCTGGAGGAGCGGGTGGCGATCAACGGCCACACGCCGGACTTCACCGCCAATGCCTTGTTGCCGCCCGAAGGCTTGGACCTCAAGGATTACCTGGGAGGCCTTGAACAAGGGCTGATCCAGCAGGCCTTGGACGATGCCAACGGCATCGTGGCCCGCGCGGCGGAACGCCTGCGCATCCGCCGTACCACCCTGGTGGAGAAGATGCGCAAGTACGGCATGAGCCGTCGCGAAGGAGATGAACAGGCGGATGATTGACGCCTGTTTTCCAACCGCCTGATTTTCAGGCGGTTTTTTTTCGGCACGGGTATTGCTATAGCCCTCGCAACGTTCCGTTTAACTGACGGTCAGCCAAGCGAGAGAGCACGATGACCCAAGCCGCCCAGATGTCGCCTGTCCCCGAGCCGGGACACCTGCCGTCCGCCGAACAGGCGAGCCGGCTTGGACTTGAGCAGGCATTTTCGCTGTTCAACCAGATGTCCAGCCAACTGACCGATTCCTACAGCCTGCTCGAAGCCCGGGTCACCGAACTCAAGGGTGAGCTGGCCGTGGTCAGCGCCCAGCGCATGCAGGAGCTGGCGGAAAAGGAACGCCTGGCCAATCGGCTGCAGAATCTCCTCGACCTCTTGCCGGGTGGCGTCATTGTCATCGATGCTCACGGTTTCGTGCGCGAAGCCAACCCGGCGGCCTGCGAATTGCTCGGCCTGCCGTTGGAAGGCGAGCTGTGGCGGCACGTTATCGCCCGCTGCTTTGCGCCCCGGGAAGACGATGGCCATGAAGTGTCCCTCAAGGACGGTCGGCGCCTGTCCATCTCGACGCGCTCGCTGGATGCCGAGCCTGGACAGTTGGTACTGCTCAACGACTTGACTGAAACCCGTCACCTGCAAGACCAATTGGCGCGCCATGAGCGCCTGTCTTCCCTGGGGCGGATGGTGGCCTCGCTGGCCCACCAGATTCGTACCCCGCTTTCCGCCGCGCTGCTTTACGCCAGTCATCTGACCGAGCAGCAATTGCCAGTGGAAACCCAGCAACGCTTTGCTGGGCGCTTGAAAGAGCGCCTGCACGAGCTGGAACACCAAGTGCGCGACATGCTGGTGTTCGCCCGCGGCGAGCTGCCGTTGACTGACCGCGTCAGCCCCAAGGCCTTGCTGCAATCGCTGCAAGCCGCGGCATTGACCCATGTGCAGCAATTGCCGATCCGCTGGCAGTGCGACAGCCATGCCGGCGAAGTGTTGTGCAATCGCGACACGCTGGTGGGTGCGGTGTTGAACCTGATCGAAAACGCGATCCAGGCCAGCGGTGGCGATGTCCGGCTGAAAGTGCACTTATACACACGAGGCAACACCCTGCGCCTGTCGATCAGCGACAACGGCAGCGGTATCGAGCCGGCGGTGCTGGCGCGCCTGGGCGAGCCATTCTTTACCACCAAGACCACCGGCACTGGCCTGGGCCTGACCGTGGTCAAGGCCGTGGCCCGTGCCCACCAGGGAGAATTGCAGCTGCGCTCGCGGCTGGGCCGTGGCACCTGCGCAACGGTGTGCTTGCCGCTGTTTTCCAACGCGCCGGGGGTGGAGTGAACACAATGGCGATCAAGGTGTTGCTGGTTGAGGATGATCGGGCCCTGCGCGAGGCGCTGGCCGATACGCTGGTGCTGGCCGGGCACGATTACGCCGCCGTCGGTTCGGCGGAAGAAGCGCTGTTGGCGGTCGGCCGGGAAGCGTTCAGCCTGGTGGTCAGTGACGTCAACATGCCGGGCATGGATGGTCATCAGTTGCTTGGCCTGTTGCGCGCCCGTCAGCCGCAACTGCCGGTCTTGCTGATGACGGCTCACGGGGCCGTCGAGCGAGCGGTGGATGCCATGCGCCAGGGCGCGGCGGATTACCTGGTCAAGCCGTTCGAGCCCAAGGCGCTGCTGGACCTGGTCGCACGTCATGCCTTGGGCAGCCTGGCGGTGGAGGGCGAAGGCCCGGTGGCCATCGAACCGGCCAGCGCGCAGCTGCTGGAATTGGCCGCGCGGGTGGCTCGCAGCGATTCGACGGTGCTGATTTCCGGCGAATCCGGTACGGGCAAGGAAGTACTGGCCCGCTACATCCATCAACAATCCCGGCGTGCCGGGGAACCGTTTATCGCCATCAATTGCGCGGCGATTCCTGACAACATGCTCGAGGCGACGCTGTTCGGCCACGAAAAAGGCTCGTTCACTGGCGCCATTGCCGCCCAGGCCGGCAAGTTCGAGCAGGCCGACGGTGGCACGATCTTGCTCGATGAGATTTCCGAAATGCCCTTGGGCCTGCAAGCCAAGCTGTTGAGGGTATTGCAGGAGCGGGAAGTGGAGCGGGTCGGTGCCCGCAAGCCCATCAGCCTGGACATCCGCGTGGTGGCGACCACCAACCGCGACTTGGCCGGCGAAGTCGCGGCGGGGCGTTTCCGTGAAGACCTCTATTACCGCCTGTCGGTATTTCCGCTGGCCTGGCGTCCGTTGCGCGAGCGCACCGCCGATATCCTGCCGCTGGCCGAGCGCCTGCTGAACAAACACGTCAATAAAATGAAGCACGCGGCGGCGCGGCTTTCAGCCGAAGCCCGGGCCTGTCTGGTTGCCTACCCGTGGCCGGGCAATGTCCGAGAGCTGGATAACGCCATTCAGCGGGCCCTGATCCTGCAGCAAGGCGGTTTGATCCAGCCGGAGGATTTCTGCCTGGCCGGGCCGGTGGCCTGTGCGCCATTGCCAGCCTTGACGCCGGCACCGGCAGCAACCCCGGATGTCGAGGGCGACTCGGTTGGTGCTTTGGAAGACGACCTGCGACGCCGCGAGTTCCAGATGATCATCGATACCCTGCGCGCCGAACGCGGTCGTCGCAAGGAGGCGGCCGAACGCTTGGGCATCAGCCCGCGCACCCTGCGCTACAAGCTGGCGCAAATGCGCGACGCCGGCATGGATGTCGAGGCTTATCTGTTCGCCAGTTGAATGATGTGCACCGAATATCCCTTGTGGGAGCGGGCTTGCTCGCGAAAGCGCTTTATCAGTCACCGTTGCATTGACTGAACCACCGCCTTCGTGAGCAAGCCCGCTCCCACATGCATTTGTTTTTTGCGGCCATGGAGCTGGCACCCTTGTTGCTAATACCTACGTACCCGCTGAGTAAGTGTCAAAAAAACGCGGGCCGCCAGAGAGAGTAGACCATGAGCCAAGGTATTGAATTTAATCGGTTGATGCTGGACATGCGGGCCATGCAAATGGACGCCATGGCCCAGCCTAAATCGGTCGCGGTCCCCCAGGTGGGTGGCAGCAGCTTTTCCGACATGCTCGGTCAGGCCGTCAATAAAGTGAACGATACCCAGCAGGCTTCGAACCAGTTGGCCAGTGCTTTCGAGATTGGCAAAAGTGGCGTCGACCTGACGGACGTAATGATCTCCTCGCAGAAAGCCAGTGTCTCGTTTCAGGCGCTGACCCAGGTTCGCAACAAACTGGTTCAGGCCTACCAAGACATCATGCAGATGCCGGTTTAAGGAAATTATTGAGTCATGGCAGAAGCAGCCGTTGATAACGTTCCAGCCAAGGCCACTCCGGTAGACGGCAAACCGCCGTTGTTCGGCCTGTCCTTCCTGGAAAATCTCTCCGAGATGACCATGCTGCGTCAGGTCGGCCTGTTGGTCGGCCTGGCTGCCAGCGTGGCGATTGGTTTCGCCGTGGTGTTGTGGTCCCAGCAGCCAGACTACCGTCCGTTGTACGGCAGCCTGGAGGGCATGGATGCCAAGCAAGTCATGGAGACCCTGGCTTCTGCCGACATTCCTTACACCGTCGAGCCCAACTCTGGCGCCTTGCTGGTCAAGGCCGACGATGTCGCGCGTGCGCGCCTCAAGCTCGCCGCCGCTGGCGTGACGCCGACCGATGGCAACATCGGTTTCGAGATCCTCGACAAGGACCAGGGCCTGGGCACCAGCCAGTTCATGGAAGCGACCCGTTATCGTCGCGGCCTGGAAGGTGAGCTGGCGCGGACCATTTCCAGCCTGAACAACGTCAAGGGTGCGCGTGTGCACCTGGCGATTCCGAAAAGCTCGGTGTTCGTGCGCGATGAGCGCAAGCCGAGTGCTTCGGTATTGGTCGAACTGTATTCCGGCCGCTCCCTTGAGCCAGGCCAGGTCGTTGCCATTATCAATCTGGTGGCGACCAGCGTACCCGAGCTGAGCAAGTCGCAGATCACTGTGGTCGACCAGAAGGGCAACCTGCTGTCCGACCAGGCGGAAAATTCCGAACTGACCATGGCCGGCAAGCAATACGACTACAGCCGCCGCATGGAAGGCATGTTCACCCAGCGGGTACATAACATTCTGCAACCCATCCTCGGCAATGGTCGCTACAAGGCCGAAGTCTCCGCGGATGTGGATTTCAGCGCCGTCGAATCGACTTCCGAGCAGTTCAACCCGGATCAACCGGCGTTGCGCAGCGAGCAGTCGGTGAACGAGCAGCGTACCGCCAGCAATGGCCCGCAGGGCGTGCCCGGTGCCCTGAGCAACCAGCCGCCGTCGCCGGCCAGCGCGCCGCAAACCACCGGTGGTGCTACGGCGGCCGCCGGCATGGTGCAGCCAGGCCAGCCGCTGATCGATGCCAATGGCCAGCAAATCATGGATCCGGCCACCGGCCAGCCGATGCTCGCGCCGTACCCGGCCGATAAGCGCCAGCAATCGACCAAGAACTTCGAGCTCGACCGTTCCATCAGCCACACCAAGCAGCAGCAGGGCCGTTTGAATCGCCTGTCGGTCGCCGTGGTGGTGGACGACCAGGTCAAGGTCAACCCGGCCAACGGCGAAACCAGCCGTGCGCCGTGGACCGCCGACGAATTGGCGCGCTTCACTCGCCTGGTGCAGGACGCGGTCGGTTTCGACGCCAGCCGTGGCGACAGCGTCAGTGTAATCAACGTGCCGTTCTCCCTGGAGCGCGGTGAAGAAATCGCCGACATTCCGTTTTATTCGCAACCCTGGTTCTGGGATGTGGTCAAGCAAGTATTGGGTGTGTTGTTCATCCTGATACTGGTCTTCGGTGTGTTGCGTCCGGTGCTGAACAACATCACCGGTGGCGGCAAGAACAAGCAGTTGGCAGGCTTGGGCGATGTCGAGCTGGGAGGCATGGGCGGCCTGGATGGCGAATTGGCCAACGATCGCGTCAGCCTCGGCGGGCCGCAGAGCATCCTGCTGCCAAGCCCGAGCGAAGGCTACGACGCTCAGTTGAACGCCATCAAGAGTCTGGTGGCAGAAGACCCGGGTCGTGTGGCCCAGGTCGTGAAAGAGTGGATTAACGCAGATGAGTGATAATCGAGCCGCTGTTGCCAAATTGTCCCGGGTCGACAAAGCCGCGATCCTGCTGCTGTCCCTGGGTTCGACCGACGCCGCCCAAGTGCTGCGTCACATGGGCCCCAAAGAGGTCCAGCGCGTGGGCGTGGCCATGGCGCAAATGGGCAACGTGCACCGTGAGCAGGTCGAGCAGGTGATGAGCGAATTCGTCGACATCGTCGGCGATCAAACCAGCTTGGGCGTCGGTTCCGACGACTACGTGCGCAAGATGCTCACCCAGGCACTGGGCGAGGACAAGGCCAACGGCCTCATCGACCGGATCCTGTTGGGTGGCAACACCAGCGGCCTGGACAGCCTCAAGTGGATGGAGCCGCGGGCGGTTGCCGACGTGATCCGTTACGAGCACCCGCAGATCCAGGCGATCGTGGTGGCTTACCTCGACCCGGACCAGGCTGGTGAAGTGCTCGGCAACTTCGATCACAAGGTGCGCCTGGACATCATCCTGCGGGTGTCGTCGCTCAACACCGTGCAGCCGGCGGCCCTGAAAGAATTGAACCAGATTCTCGAGAAGCAGTTCTCGGGCAACTCCAATGCCTCGCGCACCACCTTGGGTGGCATCAAGCGCGCGGCGGACATCATGAACTTCCTCGACAGTTCGATCGAAGGTCAGTTGATGGACTCGATCCGCGAAGTCGACGAAGACCTGTCCGGTCAGATCGAAGACCTCATGTTCGTGTTCAACAACCTGTCCGATGTCGACGACCGTGGCATCCAGGCGCTGTTGCGCGAAGTGTCGTCCGACGTGCTGGTGCTGGCCCTCAAGGGTTCGGACGAAGGCGTCAAGGAAAAGATCTTCAAGAACATGTCCAAACGGGCGGCCGAACTGTTGCGCGACGACCTCGAGGCCAAGGGCCCGGTGCGCGTCAGCGACGTGGAAACCGCACAGAAGGAAATCCTCACCATCGCCCGCCGCATGGCCGAAGCCGGGGAGATTGTTCTCGGTGGCAAGGGCGGCGAAGAGATGATCTAAGGTCGTTATGTCTGCCAAGAGTGATGAAGCACCCAGCGACCTGATCCGCGGCCGAGACGTCAGTAATTTCGACGTCTGGTCGCTGCCCAGCTTCGACCCCCACGTGCCCGAGCCTGAGCCGGAGCCCGTGGAGGAACTGCCGGAGATGGAAGAGGTGCCGCTGGAAGAAGTCCAGCCGCTGACCCTCGAGGAAGTCGAGAGCATTCGCCAGGAAGCCTATAACGAAGGCTTCGCCGTGGGCGAAAAGGAGGGCTTCCACAGCACCACGCTCAAGGTCCGCCAGGAAGCCGATGTGGCGTTGACGGCCAAGCTTCGTGCGTTGGAATCGCTGATGCTCAACCTGTTCGACCCCATTGCCGAGCAGGACACCCAGATCGAGAAATCCCTGGTGGGTTTGGTGCAACACATCGCCAAACAAGTGATCCAGCGCGAGCTGGCCATCGATTCGACCCAGATCGAAGAGGTGATGCGTGAAGCGCTCAAGCTGTTGCCGTTGGGCGTGGGCAACGTGCGGCTGTACATCAATCCCCAGGATTTCGAACTGGTCAAGGCCCTGCGCGAGCGCCATGAGGAAACCTGGCGCATCGTCGAGGATGCGACGCTGCTGCCGGGCGGTTGTCGGGTGGAAACCGAACACAGCCGCATCGACGCCACGGTTGAAACACGCATCAGCCAGATCATGGCCAAATTGTTCGACCAGCTACACGAACAGGCCCTGCACCCGGCCGCCGCCGACCTGAGCCTGGAGTTGCCGGACGAACTCCAGGGTGACGTGGCGACGGTCGAAGAGGGGGTGGACTTGCCTGAATTGGACGCTTCTGTACTGGACAGCCGCGATGCGCCTTGAGCGAACCAGCTTCGGCAAGCGCCTGGGCAGCTACGCCGAGGCCAGTGAGCTGGCCGGCCAGCCGATCCTGGAAGGTCGCTTGCTGCGCATGGTTGGCCTGACCCTCGAAGCCGAGGGCCTGCGTGCCGCCATGGGCAGCCGCTGCATGGTGATCAACGACGACAGCTACCACCCGGTGCAGGTCGAAGCCGAAGTCATGGGTTTTTCCGGCAGCAAGGTCTTCTTGATGCCGGTGGGCAGTGTCGCCGGCATCGCCCCCGGCGCGCGCGTGGTGCCCCTGGCCGACAACGGTCGCCTGCCCATGGGCATGAGCATGCTCGGGCGCGTTCTGGACGGGGCCGGACGGGCCTTGGACGGCAAGGGCGGCATGAAAGCCGAAGACTGGGTGCCGATGGACGGCCCGACGATCAACCCTCTCAAGCGTGACCCCATCAGCGTGCCGCTGGACGTGGGCATCCGTTGCATCAACGGTTTGTTGACGGTCGGTCGCGGCCAGCGCCTGGGCCTGTTTGCCGGTACCGGCGTAGGTAAGAGTGTGCTGCTGGGCATGATGACCCGCTTCACCGAAGCCGACATTATCGTGGTGGGGCTGATTGGCGAGCGGGGCCGTGAGGTCAAGGAATTCATCGAGCACATCCTCGGCGAGGAAGGGCTCAAGCGTTCGGTCGTGGTGGCTTCGCCAGCGGACGATGCACCGCTGATGCGTATGCGGGCGGCGATGTATTGCACCCGTATCGCCGAGTATTTCCGCGACAAGGGCAAGAACGTCCTGTTGCTGATGGATTCGCTCACTCGTTTCGCCCAGGCCCAGCGGGAAATCGCCCTGGCCATCGGCGAGCCGCCGGCCACCAAGGGTTATCCGCCTTCGGTGTTCGCCAAGCTGCCGAAACTGGTCGAGCGCGCCGGCAATGCGGAAAAGGGCGGCGGTTCCATCACCGCGTTCTATACCGTGCTGTCCGAAGGTGACGACCAGCAAGACCCCATCGCCGACTCGGCCCGAGGCGTACTCGACGGCCACATCGTGCTGTCCAGGCGCCTGGCCGAAGAAGGGCATTACCCGGCCATCGACATCGAGGCGTCCATCAGCCGGGTCATGCCGTCGGTGATCAGTGCCGAGCATATGAGGCGTGCCCAGCAGTTCAAGCAATATTGGTCGCGCTACCAGCAAAGCCGTGACCTGATCAGCGTCGGCGCCTATGTACCTGGTGGCGACCGCGAAACCGACACCGCCATCAGCCTTTACCCGGCGATGGCCGTTTATCTGCGCCAGAGCCTGAACGACAATATCGGCATGGGTGCCAGCGAAGCGCACCTGCAGACCATTTTCGCTCCGGTCGCTGGCGGATAACCGACCATGGCCACGAGTCGTGCGGCACGCCTGGCACCCGTGGTGGACATGGCGGAAAAGGCCGAGAAGACCGCCGTCCAGCGCCTGGCGTATTTCCAGGGGCAAGTGGCCGTTGCCGAGAGCAAGCTGGCAGACCTCGAGAACTTTCGACTCGAATATCAAGAACAGTGGATCGCCCGTGGCGCCCACGGGGTGTCGGGGCAGTGGTTGTTGGGTTACCAAGGATTTCTTGCGCAACTGGGCACGGCCATCGATCAGCAGCGCCAGAGCCTGGTCTGGCACCAGAACAACCTGGAGAAGGCCCGCCAGAGCTGGCAAGAAGCATTCGCCCGAGTCGAAGGGCTGCGCAAACTGGTGCAGCGCTATATCGATGAGGCGCGGCAACTGGAAGACAAACGCGAACAGAAATTGCTCGATGAATTGTCCCAGCGCCTGCCGCGGCAGAATCCCTACTGATGGGAAACGAGGATTTTGTCGGATGAACGAGGCAAAACCTTGCTCAGACCTTTACCAGATGCTACACCTTGTACACGTATGTCCATGACAAGGAAGCCGATCATGTCAGTCGTTACCGAAGTATCCCCCGATGGGCATAAGCTGACGATCTCGATCAAGGGTCGATTCGATTTCGGGCGGCATCAGGAGTTTCGTGAGTCCTATGAGCGGCTCCACAAGAAACCTGACTCCATCGTGGTGGATTTGAAAGAAGCCACCTACCTCGACAGTTCCGCCTTGGGCATGCTCCTGCTGTTGCGCGATCATGCCGGTGGCGACCAGTCGGATATCCGCGTCGTCAACAGCAGCAGCGACGTCAAGAAAATCCTCGCGATCTCCAATTTCGACAAGCTGTTCGACATCAGTTGATCGCCATGCAATCGTCGTCGGAGCCACTGACGGTCCTGATTGCCGAAGACAGCGCCGCTGATCGACTGCTGCTGTCGACCATTGTCCGCCGCCAGGGCCATCATGTGCTCACGGCGGCCGATGGCGCCGAAGCGGTCGACGTCTATCTGGAGCAGCGTCCGCACCTGGTGCTGATGGACGCGATGATGCCGGTGATGGACGGCTTCGAAGCGGCGCAGAAAATCAAACAGTTGGCCGGGGACCAGTTGGTCCCGATCATTTTCCTCACCTCGCTGACTGAGAGCGAAGCCCTGGCCCGTTGCCTGGAAGCAGGTGGCGACGATTTCCTGGCCAAACCCTACAACCAAGTGATCCTGACGGCCAAGATCAAGGCCATGGACCGCTTGCGCCGGTTGCAGGCCACGGTGGTGGAACAGCGCGACCAGATCGCCCGGCACCATGATTATCTGCTCAACGAACAACGGGTCGCCAAGGCCGTGTTCGACAAGATCGCCCACTCCGGTTGCCTGAGCGCGCCGAATATCCGCTATTTGCAATCCCCCTACGCCTTGTTCAACGGCGACCTGTTGCTGGCCGCGTTCAACCCGGCCGGCGACATGCACATCCTGTTGGGGGATTTCACCGGGCACGGCTTGCCGGCGGCGGTCGGCGCGATGCCCCTGGCGGAAGTGTTCTACGGGATGACGGCCAAGGGCTATGGGCTGGCGCAAATCCTGCGGGAGATGAATGCCAAGCTCAAACGCATTCTGCCAGTGGATATGTTCTGCTGTGCGACGCTGTTATGCCTGAGCTTCCAGCGTTGCACGGTGGAGATCTGGAACGGCGGCATGCCCGATGGTTACCTGCATGACAGCCTCAGTGGCGTGCGCACGCCCTTACCGGCGCGACACCTGCCATTGGGCGTGCTCACCCCGCAGCTGTTCGATGACCGCACCGAAGTGCATCCGATGTCGCTGGGGGACCGGGTGTTCCTGCTGTCCGATGGCGTCATCGAGACCAGTGACCGCGACGACCAGCCGTTTGGCGTGGAGCGGTTGCAGCAGGTGTTTTCGGCCAACCGTGAGCCCGACCGTCTTTTCGAGGATATCCAGCAGGCGCTGCTGGATTTTCGTGGTGAGGCCCGTGACGACTTCAGCATGGTCGAGGTGCGGCTGGTCGCTCCGACGCAACTCAATCCGCCACCACCGGTCTATTCCGATAGCGGCCAGTCCAGCCCGCTGGATTGGTCGGTGAGCTTCGAGTTCCGTGCGCAGACCCTCAAGCGCTTCAACCCGATGCCCTACCTGTTGCAGTTGCTGCTGGAGGTGCATGGGCTCAGGGCGCAGAGTGGCGCCCTTTACAGCGTCATGTCGGAGCTCTACTCCAATGCCCTGGATCACGGGGTGCTGGGCCTCGATTCGAGTCTCAAGCGTGATGCGGCGGGTTTCGCCCGCTACTACAGGGAGCGCAATACGCGCCTGGATGAGTTGAGCGACGGTTACGTGCGGGTGCACTTGCACGTTTCGCCAAACGGCGAGGGCGGACGCCTGGCCATCGAAGTCGAGGACAGTGGCGAAGGGTTCGATGTCGCCCGGGTGCTGGCACGGCCCGTGGACAGTGATCGATTGTCGGGGCGCGGCGTGAGCCTGGTTCGCCAACTGAGCCATCAGGCCAGTTGGTCAGACGATGGTCGTAGTGCGCGCGTGGAGTTTTTCTGGGAGGCTCTGGCATAATTGGGGCCATTCTTGATCAGGGAGCGAACAAGTGAACGAGATTCATCTGGACCGCGACGTGCTTAGCACGTTGAAGGAAGTCATGGAGGAGGGGTATCCGGAGTTGCTGGATACGTTTCTCAACGACTCCGAGGCTCGCCTGCGCGTGCTGCACGAGGCACAGGACGCTGAAAAACTGAGCGCCACCGCCCACAGCTTCAAGGGCAGCAGCAGCAACATGGGCGCCATTCGCCTGGCCGAGCTGTGCGGCGAGCTGGAACAGCGTGCCAAGCAGCCGTCCTTGGGCGGCATCGAAAACCTGGTCAACGAAATCGACAGCGAATTCGCCCATGTCCGCAAGCTGTGCCGGGAAGAGCGTGAAGGTTTCCGCTGCTGAGATTTGACGCTCGGGTAAAACGTTGGCCCGTGCCTTGCATTGCCTAGTCTCGACTGTACCTATGATCCCAGTGCAGCGGAGACCTTTTTATGCCCGTCACCCCTAATTCATTGCTTCAGGCCTCCGTCCAGGCCAAGCCCCAGGCCGCCGTCAATTCACCGGCAGCGGCCCCGGACCTCGGGGATAGAGCCTCCAGCTTCGCTCAAGTCTTCGCCAAGCAGGCCCCTGCCAAAGCCGCGGCGGCCCCTGATCCCGTGGTGAAACCGGCGCGCGACAAGGCCGCTGACAACACCGTCAAAAAAGACGCCGGCAACGAAAACCCTGCCGCCCCGGAAGCGACGGTTGCCGATAGCGGCAAACCCTTGCCCGCGGACAAACCCCCGAGCACCGACGACAAAGCGGCCAGCGATAACGATGCCGACGCGGCTGAAGCGCCGGTGGCGGATGCGGCACCGGTCGATCCGAGCCTCGACCCAGGCGCGCTGACGGACATGGCGGTGCCGGTGGCGACAGCCCCGGCCGAACCTGCCCCCGTAGTGGTTACGGCTGAGGCTCAGGTAACGACTGCGGTCGCGGCACCGGTTGTCCCATTGGCCGCACCGGCCCAACCTGCGGTTCCGGTCGTCGATCCAGCCTTCGACCCACAAGCCGATCCGCTCGACGCATTGCCCGCCTTGCGCTTGGCAATGGAGCAGAGCGGTCATGTTTCCGCCAGCAGCCAGGCGCAGCCCAAGAGCGCTGCCCCGGCGTCGCTCGACGGCGAGCCGACTTCGGCGCAGACCTTCGCCGCCGGCATGGCCAGTATGCTCGGCGTGCAAGCCGACCAGAACAGCACCGAGTCCGGCAGCCAGGGCGGTGACAAGGCCTTCGGCGGCTTGATCAGCGAGGGCCTCAAGGACTTGGGCGCCGCGTCCAGTGACACCCGCGTAGACGATTTCGCCAACCGCCTGGCTGCACTGACCCAGGCCGCCACGCCCAAAACCGCCAACGCGGTGCCGATCAACCAACCTATCGCGATGAACCAGAGCGGTTGGACCGAAGAGGTGGTGAACCGGGTGATGTACCTGTCCAGCGTCAATCTCAAGGCGGCCGACATCCAATTGCAGCCCGCCGAACTCGGACGCCTGGATATCCGGGTGAACATGGTGCCGGACCAGCAGACCCAGGTCACCTTCATGAGCGCCCACTCCGGCGTTCGCGAAGCCCTCGAAGGCCAGATGCATCGCCTGCGGGACAGTTTTGCCCAGCAGGGCATGGGCCAGGTCGACGTCAGCGTGTCGGACCAATCCCGTGGTTCGCAGAACCAGGAGCAGCAAGCCCAGCAGCAGGCCCGGGCGGGGCGTTCGACCTCTTCCGGTGGACCGGTGGAAGCCGGGGATGAAGCCACTGCGGCCAGCATCGCTGAAGTGGCCGCCAGCACGACCAGCGTCATCGGCACCAGCGCGGTCGACTACTACGCCTGATCCAATGACGTTTTCCCCCTGTGGGAGCGGGCTTGCTCGCGAAGGCGGTGTGTCAGTCGACATAGTTGTTAACTGACACACCGCCTTCGCGAGCAAGCCCGCTCCCACACTGGTTTATGGGGGGTCTGAAGATCGTATCTGCCCGTCATCCCAAGTGCCGACACTTCTGGCATAACACTTGCTCCAGCCTTGCCGTGCAACAGTGAAAACCCCGATTAGTGACGGATTATTGGCATGGCGAAGAGCGAAGCAGCAGCTGTAAAAGACCCTGCAACCAAAGGCAAACTCAAGCTGATCATCATGATCGTGGTGGGTTTGCTCCTGGCGATCGGCGTGTCCGTGGGGGCAACCTGGTATTTCATGCACAGCGCTCAAAGCAAGCCGGCGGCGGCAGCGGCCGAAGTCGCGCCAGTGGGCAAGCAGCCGGCGATTTTCGAACCGATGGCGCCGGCCTTCGTGGCCAACTACACCGTGAACGGTCGCCAACGCTACATGCAGGTCAGCATTACGTTGCAGGGGCGCAACCAGGCTGACCTGGAAGCGCTTCGGGTCCACATGCCGCTGATTCGCAACAACCTGGTGATGCTGTTTTCCGGACAGAGTTTCGACACCCTGGCCACCCCCGTCGGCCAGGAAATGCTGCGCCAGAAAGCCACGGCCAGCGTGCAGGAAGTGGCTCAGAAAGAGCTCGGCAAAGTGGTGATCGAACAGTTGCTCTTCACTAACTTCGTATTGCAGTAGGAACACGACATGGCCGTGCAGGACCTGCTGTCCCAGGACGAAATCGATGCGCTGTTGCATGGTGTCGACGACGGTCTGGTACAGACCGAAAACGCTGCTGAACCGGGCAGCGTCAAAAGCTACGACCTGACCAGCCAGGATCGCATCGTTCGCGGACGCATGCCGACCCTGGAAATGATCAACGAGCGTTTCGCCCGGTACACCCGCATCAGCATGTTCAACATGCTGCGCCGCTCGGCCGATGTGGCCGTGGGTGGCGTGCAGGTGATGAAGTTCGGCGAGTACGTGCATTCGCTGTACGTGCCCACCAGCCTCAACCTGGTGAAGATCAAGCCGTTGCGCGGTACTGCGTTGTTCATCCTCGACGCCAAACTGGTGTTCAAGCTGGTGGACAACTTCTTCGGCGGCGACGGTCGTCACGCCAAGATCGAAGGTCGCGAATTCACCCCGACCGAGCTGCGAGTGGTGCGCATGGTGCTGGAGCAGGCCTTCATCGATTTGAAGGAAGCCTGGCAGGCGATCATGGAAGTGAACTTCGAGTACATCAACTCGGAAGTGAACCCGGCCATGGCCAACATCGTCGGGCCGAGCGAAGCCATCGTGGTCTCGACCTTCCACATCGAACTCGATGGCGGTGGCGGCGACCTGCACGTGACCATGCCGTATTCGATGATCGAGCCGGTGCGGGAAATGCTTGACGCCGGTTTCCAGTCGGACCTCGACGACCAGGATGAACGCTGGATCAACGCCTTGCGCCAGGACGTGCTCGACGTCGATGTGCCGATCGGCGCGACGGTCGCCCGGCGCCAACTGCGCCTGCGGGACATCTTGCACATGCAGCCGGGTGACATCATTCCGGTCGAAATGCCCGACGAAATGATCATGCGCGCCAATGGCGTACCGGCCTTCAAGGTCAAGATGGGCTCTCACAAAGGCAACCTGGCGTTGCAGGTGATCGAGCCGATCGAACGCCGCTGAGCGGTGTCGAATTTTTAAGTTTGCGTTTCTAACTGATTTTTGCCCGCCGAGGACAAATGATGGCTAACGATATGAACACCCAGGATGACCAGGCGCTGGCCGACGAATGGGCCGCGGCCCTGGAAGAAACCGGCGATGCCGGGCAGGCTGACATCGATGCCTTGCTGGCCGCCGATAGCGGTAACCACGGCTCCAATCGCTTGCCGATGGAAGAGTTTGGCAGCGTGCCCAAGAGCAATGAACAGGTGACGCTGGACGGGCCGAACCTGGACGTGATCCTCGATATTCCGGTGTCCATCTCCATGGAAGTGGGCAGCACCGATATCAACATCCGCAACCTGTTGCAGCTCAACCAGGGCTCGGTGATCGAGCTGGATCGCCTGGCCGGCGAGCCACTCGACGTGCTGGTCAACGGCACCTTGATCGCCCATGGCGAAGTGGTGGTGGTCAACGAGAAGTTCGGCATTCGCCTGACGGACGTGATCAGCCCGAGCGAACGCATCAAGAAGTTGCGCTGAGTGAAAGGTTTCCTCGCCGCAGCGTCGATGCTGCCCTTGAGCGTGCTGGCGGCCGAACCGGTTGCCACGGCCGCCGTTGCGCCGACGTCGGGCACGGGTATCGCCGGGCAACTGGCGCAACTGGTGCTCGGCTTGCTCCTGGTGCTGGGCTTGATCTTCTTTCTCGCCTGGTTGTTGCGGCGCGTGCAACAGGCGGGGCCGGCCGGCAAGGGCCAGGTCATCGACATCGTCGGTTCCCGCGCGCTCGGGCCGCGCGACCGGCTGGTGCTGGTGCAGGTCGGCAACGAGCAGATCCTGCTGGGCCTGAGCCCGGGCACCATCACTGCGTTGCACGTCCTCAAGGAGCCGGTACAGGTACCCTCCACCGAGTCGGCCAGCCCCGAATTTGCCCAGCGCCTCATGGAGCTGCTGGGGAAAGACCAGAAGGATAAAAAGTAATGCCGTTGCGCATTCTGTTGGCATTGGCCCTGATGCTGGCCGCACCGTTGGCGTTCGCCGCGGACCCGCTGTCGATCCCGGCGATCACCCTGGGAACCAACGCCGAAGGGGCCCAGGAATACTCGGTCAGCCTGCAGATCCTGCTGATCATGACCGCGCTGAGTTTCATTCCGGCGTTCGTCATGCTGATGACCAGCTTCACCCGGATCATTATTGTCTTTTCGATCCTGCGCCAGGCCCTGGGTCTGCAACAGACCCCCTCGAACCAGATCCTCACTGGCATGGCGCTGTTCCTGACCATGTTCATCATGGCGCCCGTGTTCGACCGGGTGAACCGGGATGCGCTGCAGCCTTACCTGGCGGAACAACTCAGCGCCCAGGATGCCGTAGCCAAGGCCCAGGTGCCGATCAAGGACTTCATGCTGGCCCAGACTCGCAGCAGTGACTTGGAATTGTTCATGCGCCTGTCCAAGCGCACCGACATCCCGAGTGCCGACCAGGCACCGCTGACCATCCTGGTGCCGGCGTTCGTGACGTCCGAGCTGAAGACCGCGTTCCAGATCGGTTTCATGATTTTCATCCCGTTCCTGATCATCGACCTGGTGGTCGCCAGCGTACTGATGGCCATGGGTATGATGATGCTCTCGCCGCTGATCATTTCCCTGCCGTTCAAGATCATGCTGTTTGTATTGGTGGATGGCTGGGCGCTGATCATCGGTACCCTGGCGGGCAGTTTCGGCGGTGTTTAGGCCTCTTGTACGGGTAGGACAATATGACGCCTGAAGTAGCGGTAGACCTGTTCCGTGAAGCGCTCTGGCTGACGACTATGATGGTTGCCATCCTGGTGATCCCCAGCCTGCTGGTGGGCTTGCTGGTGGCGATGTTCCAGGCTGCGACCCAGATCAACGAACAGACCTTGAGCTTCCTGCCGCGCCTGTTGGTGATGCTGGTGACGTTGATCGTCGCCGGCCCCTGGATGGTACAGACCTTCATGGAATACATCCTGCAGTTGTACGGCAGTATTCCGCAGTTGATCGGCTGACCCCATGTCGATGCTCGAGCTGACGGACACCCAGATCAGCACGTGGGTGGCATCGTTCATTCTGCCGCTGTTTCGCGTCACCGCGGTGCTGATGAGCATGCCGATCTTCGGCACGACACTGGTGCCAACTCGGGTGCGTTTGTACTTCGCCCTGGCGATCACGGTGGTTATCGCACCTGGGCTGCCACCGATGCCGCCGGTCAATGCCCTGGACCTCAGTGCGCTGATGCTGGTGGCCGAGCAGATTCTCATCGGTGCCTTGATGGGGTTCTCGCTGCAACTGTTCTTCCAGGCCTTTGTGGTGGCCGGGCAAATCATTTCGATCCAGATGGGCATGGCCTTCGCGTCCATGATCGACCCCACCAATGGCGTCAACACCGCGGTGATCGGCCAGTTCCTGACGATGCTGGTGACCCTGTTGTTCCTCGCCATGAACGGGCATCTGGTGGTGTTCGAGGTCTTGACCGAGAGCTTTACCACCATGCCAGTGGGTAGCGCATTGCTGGTCAATCATTTCTGGGACATCGCCGGCAAGCTCGGCTGGGTCCTCGGCGCCGCGATGGTGCTGGTATTGCCGGCGATCACGGCGTTGCTGGTGGTCAACATCGCGTTTGGCGTGATGACCCGGGCGGCGCCGCAATTGAATATTTTCTCCATCGGTTTCCCGTTGACCCTGGTGCTGGGCCTGGTGATTTTCTGGGTCAGCCTGGGGGATATCCTCAACCAGTATCAGCCGCTGGCCACCCAGGCCTTGCAGCTGCTGCGCGACATGGCACAGGCACGCTGAACCATGGCCGAGAGCGAGAGTGGTCAGGACAAGACAGAAGACCCCACGGAAAAGCGCCTGCGCGAATCCCGGGAAAAGGGCGAGATCGCCCGATCCAAGGAGCTCAATACGCTGGCGGTGATGCTGGCCGGGGCGGGCGGGTTGCTGATCTACGGCGGGGGGCTGGCGTTGGATCTGCTGGAAATCATGCGGCTTAATTTTTCCCTGCCTCGTGAGGTGCTGCTCAGTCCGGAGGCGATGGGGCAATATTTGCTGCATTCCGGCAAGATCGCGATTCTGGCGGTGCAGCCAGTGCTGATATTTCTGCTGCTGGCCGCCATTATTGGTCCTATTTCCTTGGGTGGCTGGCTGTTCGCCGGCAAAAGCCTTGCGCCGAAGTTCAGTCGAATGAACCCGGCCAGCGGTCTGAAGCGGATGTTTTCCACCAATGCGTTGATGGAGCTGCTCAAGGCCCTCGGAAAATTCTTCCTGGTTCTTTTTGTCGCGTTGACGGTTTTGCAGGCTGACATCGATGACCTGCTGCGCATTGCCCATGAGCCGCTGGAACAGGCCATTATCCACAGCGTGCAGTTAGTGGGCTGGAGCACGTTGTGGATGGCCTGCGGCTTGATCCTGATTGCTGCGATCGATGTGCCGATCCAGCTCTATCAGAGCAAGCAGAAGCTGATGATGACCAAGCAGGAGATACGCGACGAACACAAGGATCAGGAAGGCAAGCCGGAGGTCAAGCAACGGATTCGCCAGTTGCAGCGCGAGGTCTCCCAGCGGCGGATGATGGCGGCGATCCCCGACGCCGATGTGGTCATCACCAACCCGACGCACTACGCTGTCGCCCTCAAGTACGACCCCGAAAAAGGCAACGCTCCCGTGTTGCTGGCCAAGGGCAGTGACTTCCTGGCACTGAAGATCCGCGAGATCGCCGTGGCCAATGAAGTGATGCTGCTCGAATCCCCGGCGTTGGCGCGATCAATCTACTACTCCACCGAACTCGACCAGGAAATCCCTGGGGGGCTGTATTTGGCTGTTGCGCAGGTATTGGCCTACGTTTATCAGATTCGCCAGCACCGCGCCGGCAAGGGCAAACGCCCCGATCCGCTGAGGGATCTGCCCATTCCGCCGGAGCTGCGACGGGATACGTGAGTTAAATTTCGCGTGTGATGACTTCTGGTCATCACCAGAGGTCTTTATACAATTCGCGCTCCTAAACAAAATACTTGTCCTTAATACTCTGGATCTCGGCGTTAACTTCATTGGTTATGGCGCTTCTAATTGATTCCATTTTTTTTGTATATAAAGAAGCTATCCATGGATTAATATCCTTGTGTCTTTTTGTTGCAAAGTAAATATGCTGTGAAATTTGTGTATGCGCTATCCCTTTCCTGCTCTCGTCTATTCGTTTAAATAAGGGAGCGTAGCGTGCCAGGTCATCGGTCGCTGCTTTATATACAGCCGTAGATTGAGTTGTTGGGTAGTGGCTTAGCAGCTTGTTTTGCGCCGCCTCATGAACCAGGCGTCTTAGTAGTGAGGGGTCTTGCGGGGGAGCATCGATTGAATCTATGAGAAGTTTGTCTTGATTAAAGGCTGCGTGTTGTGCCTCATTTACGCGCCTATAAATACCGCCTTCTAAATCAAGGATGCGTTGATACATCTTGTGGGCCTTATCAGCAGGAACTCCGCGTTTTGACACGTAGAAGTTGTTGATAACGACTTTTTTGCCAAATATCTTAGCAAAAAAATTTGGTAGGTGTCCTGTTGGGTCGATTTTGTTAATTGGATCTCCCAAGCAGTATGTATACGAATTCAATCCCCCCCTCCCAAATGGACTCCAACTATCCGGACTATTAAACCGCATCAAAACCGGATTGAACGCCCGATAACCATTCCCCAGCAAATAATGTCCGGTCACCGGATCCGGTCGCTGTCCATTGAAGCCGAGCAGGCTCAACAAGCCGTTGCCGATAGTTCGATTGCCGTAGGGCGAATAGGCATGGGATTGCGATTCATTGCAGGCAATGGCCTGTAGCACCGAGCGTTGTTGATCGGTCGCCAATAGTGTTGCCTGCCTTAGGTTGCCCTGAGTTTCAGTCAGGGCCAGCAGTTGGTCGCCGTGTTGAACGATTGACCGGTTGATCACACCTTCGATTTCGGTGGCCAGGCGCGATTTACAGTAGAACCGCTGGATCGGAGCATGCGTCGCCAGCGCGTGGTGGGTGAGGCGATCCAGTGGGTCATAGCGGTAAGTGCAGAGGCGCGTGGCTGACATGGTCGACGCTCCGTTCGGGTGAGGCTCCGTTGGATTATCGGGGTTGGGATGCAGAGGGGGAACTAGCAGAACTGTTAGGTTTGCCTGGAAAGCGACAGGCCCCGTGGCGAGGGAGCTTGCTCCCGCTCGGTTGCGCAGCGACCGCCATAACGCAGGTGTGTCTGATGTTTCGTATTCGGCTGGTTTCGGGGCCGCTTCGCGACCCAGCGGGAGCAAGCTCCCTCGCCACAGGTTTGTCGTTTGCCTTAGGTGAACAGCATGACCCTGTGGGAGCGAGCCTGCTCGCGAATGCGGTAATCCAGCCCATGCAAATGTTGACTGACAAATCGCAATCGCGAGCAGGCTCGCTCCCACAGGGTTGAATGTGCGTCAGCCGCTCTATTGCAGTCTTCAAGAAAAGTTGGAAGGCTTCTTGCAATACCCCGTCTGCGCCCCCTCCGGGCGTCAAAAGTTTGCTTCACAGGAACGGGGAATTTTGGTGGATCGCTCTCAGTTACTCAGCTCTGCACGCAGCAATGTCGTAGACCTCAGCCGGGGTAATCTGGGCGTGCCGCTGTTGCTGCTGGTCATGCTCGCCATGATGATGCTGCCGGTGCCGCCGTTCCTGCTGGACGTGTTCTTCACGTTCAACATCGCCCTGTCGATCGTGGTGCTGCTGGTGTGCGTCTACGCCCTGCGGCCGCTGGATTTCGCCGTGTTCCCGACCATCCTGCTGGTGGCCACGCTGTTGCGCCTGGCGCTGAACGTGGCGTCCACCCGGGTGGTGATGATTCATGGCCAAGAAGGCCACGCCGCCGCCGGTAAGGTGATCCAGGCTTTCGGTGAGGTGGTGATCGGCGGTAACTACGTGGTCGGTATCGTGGTTTTTGCGATCTTGATGATCATCAACTTCGTCGTGGTGACCAAGGGCGCCGGGCGGATTTCCGAGGTGAGCGCACGTTTCACCCTCGATGCGATGCCCGGCAAGCAGATGGCGATCGACGCCGACCTCAACGCCGGCCTGATCGACCAGAGCCAGGCCAAGCTGCGTCGCCTGGAAGTGGCCCAGGAAGCCGAGTTCTACGGCTCCATGGACGGTGCCAGCAAATTCGTGCGCGGTGACGCCATCGCCGGCCTGTTGATTCTGTTCATCAACCTGATCGGCGGCATGGCCGTCGGTATCTTCCAGCATGGCATGACCTTCGGTGACGCCGGCAAGGTCTACGCCTTGTTGACCATCGGTGACGGTTTGGTGGCGCAATTGCCATCACTGCTGTTATCCACAGCCGCCGCGATCATGGTGACCCGTGCTTCGGGCTCCGAAGACATGGGCAAGCAGATCAGTCGCCAAATGTTCGCCTCGCCCAAGGCCCTGGCTGTTGCCGCCGGCCTGATGGCGGTGATGGGCCTGGTGCCTGGCATGCCGCATTTTTCCTTCCTGAGCATGGCGGCCCTGGCGGCTGGCGGTGCCTACCTGTTCTGGAAGAAGCAGAACGTGCAGAAAGTCCAGGCCCTGCAAGAGGTCAAGCGCCAGCAGGAACTGCTGCCGTCGCCGGCCCGCGCCATGGAAACCAAGGAATTGGGCTGGGATGACGTGACGCCCATCGACATGATCGGCCTGGAAGTCGGTTATCGCCTGATTCCGTTGGTCGACCGCAACCAGGGTGGTCAGTTGCTGGCGCGGATCAAGGGGGTGCGCAAGAAGCTCTCCCAAGACCTGGGCTTCCTGATGCCCACTGTGCACATCCGCGACAACCTCGACCTGGCGCCGAGCGCCTATCGCCTGACACTGATGGGCGTGATCCTGGCCGAAGCCGAGATCTACCCCGACCGCGAGCTGGCGATCAACCCTGGCCAGGTCTACGGCAGCCTCAACGGCATCACCGCCAAGGATCCGGCTTTTGGCCTGGAGGCGGTGTGGATCGAAATCAGCCAGCGGGCCCAGGCCCAGTCCCTCGGCTACACCGTGGTGGACGCCAGTACCGTGGTGGCGACCCACTTGAACCAGATTCTGTACAAGCACTCCAGCGAGTTGATTGGCCACGAAGAAGTCCAGCAACTCCTGCAAGTACTGGCCAAAGGCTCGCCGAAGCTGGCTGAAGAGTTGGTGCCGGGCGTGGTTTCGTTGTCGCAGTTGCTCAAGGTCCTGCAAGCGTTGTTGGCCGAGCAAGTGCCCGTGCGCGACATACGCAGTATTGCCGAAGCCATCGCCAACAACGCGTCCAAGAGTCAAGATACCGCCGCCCTGGTGGCCGCGGTTCGGGTCGGCGTATCCCGCGCAATCGTCCAAAGCATTGTAGGCACTGAGTCTGAGCTGCCTGTTATCACCTTGGAGCCAAGGTTGGAACAGATATTGCTCAATAGTCTGCAGAAGGCAGGACAAGGCTCGGAAGAGGGTGTTCTGCTGGAGCCAAGCATGGCCGAGAAGCTGCAGCGTTCGTTGATCGAGGCAGCCCAGCGGCAAGAGATGCAAGGCCAACCGGTGATCCTGCTGGTGGCCGGTCCGATTCGCGCGATGCTCTCGCGATTCGGACGCCTCGCGGTCCCGGGGCTGCATGTGCTGGCGTACCAGGAAATACCGGACAACAAGCAAGTGACCATCGTTGCGACAGTAGGGCCCAACGGCTGAGGTAGTGGTTTATGCAAGTGAAGCGTTTTTTCGCCGCAGACATGCGTCAGGCCATGAAACTGGTTCGTGACGAGCTGGGCGCTGAAGCAGCCATCATTGGCAACCGTCGTATCGCCGGCGGTGTCGAGCTGACGGCGGCCCTGGATTACAAATTGTCGGCGCTGGCGCCACGGGTTCCGAACATGGAACTTGAAGACGAGCTGCGCAAGACTCAATCGCGCATCGCCAGCGCCCAGGCCGAACTGAGCCTGCGCAGCAGCGAAGGCGAAGGTGCGCCGGGCACCAATCGTCAATTGTTCGCCGGTCAGCCGCTGACCGCCGGCCTGCCGTTGACCGCCGCCGAACCGCTGATGGAACAGGTCCAGGCCGAACCGCGTCGTCCAGAGCCGGCACCTGCCGCGCCAGCCCGTGGGCTTGACCCGCGCGCCCTGGACTCGATGCGCTTCGAACTCAACAGCCTGCGCGAGCTGATGGAAGTCCAGCTCGGCTCCCTGGCCTGGAACCAGCTGCAAGGCAGCCGTCCGGCCCAGGCCAACCTGTGGCGTCGCCTGCAACGCATCGGCCTGTCCGGCCCGTTGTCCCGCGACCTGCTGGCGCTGATCAATGGTATCGAAGAGCCGCGCCAGGCCTGGCGCATGCTGCTGGCGCACCTGGCACGCATGATTGCCACGCCGGAAGTCGAGCCGCTGGAAGAGGGCGGGGTCATTGCCATGGTCGGTCCCGCCGGCATGGGCAAGACCACCACCCTGGCCAAGCTCGCCGCCCGTTATGTACTCAAGTACGGCGCCCAGAGCATCGCCCTGGTAAGCATGGACAGTTTCCGCATCGGTGCCCAGGAACAACTCAAGACCCTGGGCCGGATCCTCAATGTGTCGGTAACCCATGTGGATCCGGGCCAATCCCTGGCCCAGGCGCTGGAGCCGCTGCTGCGCAAACGCGTCGTGCTGATCGATACCGCCGGCCTGCAAGCCAGCGATCCGGCCCTGCGCATGCAGCTCGAAAGCCTGGCCGGACGCGGTATCAAGTCAAAAAATTATCTCGTGTTGGCAACCACCAGCCAGAAACAGGTTCTAACCGCCGCATACCACAGCTACAAACGCTGCGGGCTGGCCGGCTGCATCCTGACTAAGCTGGACGAAACGGCAAGCCTGGGCGAGGTGTTGAGCCTGGCGATCGGTCATGAACTGCCGGTGGCCTACCTGACCGACGGGCCGCGGATCCCGGATGATTTGCATCTGCCGCGCCGTCATCAACTGGTCAGTCGTGCCGTGAGTGTGCAAATGCAGGAAGAACCCAGCGAAGAAGCCATGGCTGACATGTTCGCTGACATCTACCACAGCCCGACCAAGCAGGTCGGCTGAGGTAATCATGAATATTTTTTGTACCTACATCGATGGTCTGCCATGCATTGTTCCGTATGCGAACGCGCAGCCAGTAATGTGGCCTCCGTCTAAGAAGACAAGGTAAAGAACGAACATGGGCAGCATGCATCCCGTACAGGTGATCGCGGTGACCGGCGGCAAAGGTGGCGTCGGGAAGACTAACGTGTCAGTGAACTTGTCCCTGGCTCTGGCAGAGCTTGGCCGACGGGTCATGCTGCTGGACGCCGACCTGGGCCTGGCGAACGTCGACGTGTTGCTGGGGCTTACCCCCAAACGCACCCTGGCGGACGTGATCGAAGGCCGTTGCGAACTGCGCGACGTGCTGTTGCAGGGGCCGGGCGGGATTCGCATCGTGCCGGCTGCCTCCGGCACCCAGAGCATGGTTCACCTGACCCCGGCGCAGCACGCGGGCCTGATCCAGGCGTTCAGCGACATCGGCGATAACCTCGATGTGCTGGTAATCGATACCGCGGCCGGCATCGGCGACTCGGTCGTCAGTTTCGTGCGCGCCGCCCAGGAGGTGCTGCTGGTGGTCTGCGACGAACCGACGTCCATCACCGACGCCTATGCCCTGATCAAACTGCTTAACCGCGACTATGGCATGAACCGCTTCCGCGTCCTGGCCAATATGGCCCAGAGCCCGCAGGAAGGACGCAACCTGTTCGCCAAGTTGACGAAGGTCACCGATCGCTTCCTGGACGTCGCCCTACAATACGTCGGTGCAGTGCCTTACGACGAAAGCGTGCGCAAGGCCGTCCAGAAGCAACGTGCCGTTTATGAAGCCTTTCCACGTTCCAAATGCGCGCTGGCGTTCAAGGCGATCGCCCAGAAGGTCGATACCTGGCCGCTGCCGGCCAACCCCCGCGGGCATCTGGAGTTTTTCGTCGAGCGTCTTGTGCAACAAACAGCAGGGCCCGTGTTATGACAGCCAGCGGTTACAACCATCTCTACAAAAAATCGGCACGGGACGCCCAATACGAATTGATCGAGCGTTATGCGCCACTGGTCAAGCGTATCGCCTATCACTTGCTGGCGCGGTTGCCGGCCAGTGTCCAGGTCGAGGATTTGATCCAGGCCGGCATGATCGGCCTGCTTGAAGTGTCGAACAAATACGACGCCAGCAAGGGCGCCAGTTTCGAGACCTATGCCGGTATTCGCATTCGTGGGGCGATGCTCGATGAAGTCCGCAAGGGCGATTGGGCGCCGCGTTCGGTGCACCGCAATACCCGCATGGTCAGTGACGCGATTCGGGCAATCGAAGCTAAAACTGGGCGTGACGCTAAAGATCACGAGGTTGCGGCCGAACTCCAGTTGAGTCTCGATGATTATTACGGGATTTTGAACGATACCTTGGGCAGTCGCCTGTTCAGCTTCGACGACCTCTTGCAGGACGGCGAGCACGAAGGGCTGCATGAGGATAACGCGAGTGCTCACATGGAGCCGTCACGTGACCTGGAAGATGAACGTTTCCAGAGCGCGCTGGCGGATGCGATTGCCAATTTGCCGGAACGTGAGCGACTGGTCTTGGCGCTGTACTACGACGAAGAGCTGAACCTCAAGGAAATCGGTGAGGTCCTGGGGGTCAGCGAATCTCGGGTCAGCCAGTTACACAGCCAGTGCGCGGCCCGCTTGCGGGGCCGTTTGGGGGAGTGGCGAGCGCGCTGACAGGCAGTGTGGGGACACTGCGAGCGGGGCTGGCATGGCGTTGCCGGGTCAGTTTCCATCCGTTGTGCTCCAGACCGTTGTCGAGTGTTGTGCCGGAATTGATTGAAATGGCGCGTCCAGGTGCTGGGCGCGTTTAAGACTGCTTGGAGGTCGAATTGGACAAGAACATGAAAATCCTCATCGTTGATGACTTCTCAACGATGCGGCGGATCATAAAAAACCTGTTGCGTGACCTTGGGTTCACCAACACGGTCGAGGCGGATGATGGCGTCACAGCCATTCCGGTCCTCAACAGCGGGAGCATCGACTTTCTGGTGACTGACTGGAACATGCCCGGCATGACCGGTATCGACTTGCTGCGCCATGTGCGCGCCGACGAAAAACTCAAGCACCTCCCGGTGCTGATGGTGACTGCCGAAGCCAAGCGCGAGCAGATCATCGAAGCGGCCCAGGCCGGTGTAAACGGCTATGTGGTCAAGCCCTTCACGGCCCAGGCGTTGAAAGAGAAGATCGAAAAAATCTTCGAACGCATCGGTTAACGGCGCCACGGGGGAGCTATGGACAACGAATCTTCAATGGGCGATTTCGAATCGACCCTGAAAAAACATGCCCGCGAACTGGTCGACAGCCTTGAAAAAGGTCGCTTTGGCGATGCGGTTCAAATGATCCATGAGCTCAACCAGACCCGTGACCGCGGTCTGTATCAGGAAGTGGGCAAGCTCACGCGTGAACTGCACAGCGCGATTGTCAATTTCCAGATCGACCCGCACATGCCGCAGGCCGAGGAAGTCTCGCAGATCACCGACGCCACCGAGCGCCTGGGCTATGTGGTCAAGCTGACGGAGGCCGCGGCCAACCGCACCATGGACCTGGTGGAAAGCGCAACACCGCTGGTCAATGGCCTGAGTGAAGAGGCCCAGGCCTTGAGCACCGACTGGGGCCGGTTCATGCGTCGCGAAGTCGGTGCTGAAGAATTTCGGGAGCTGGCCCGTCGGGTCGACGGTTTCCTGACGCGCAGCAGCAACGAAAACCGCGCCGTGGCCAGTAATCTCAACGACATTCTGCTGGCCCAGGACTATCAAGACCTGACCGGCCAGGTGATCAAGCGTGTGACCCAACTGGTCACCGAAGTGGAAAGCAACCTGCTCAAACTGGTGCTGATGGCTAGCCAGGTCGACCGCTTTGCAGGCATCGAACACGACCGTGAAGCGATACTTGCTGAAAAAGATCCACAAAAACATCTCTCTCAGGGTGAAGGTCCGCAAATTCATGCCGATAAAAGAGAAGACGTTATGTCCGGTCAGGACGATGTGGACGATTTGCTGTCCAGCCTTGGATTTTGATTTAGCCCTATTTTAGGAGCAGCCATTAATGAGCTTCGGCGCCGATGAAGAGATCCTTCAGGATTTCCTGGTTGAGGCCGGCGAGATTCTAGAGCAACTGTCCGAACAGCTGGTCGAGCTGGAAAGCCGACCTGATGATGCGGATCTGCTCAATGCAATTTTTCGCGGTTTCCACACTGTAAAAGGAGGCGCCGGCTTCCTCCAGCTCAACGAGCTGGTGGAGTGCTGTCACATTGCCGAGAACGTGTTCGACATCCTGCGCAAGGGTGAGCGTCGCGTTGATTCGGAATTGATGGACGTGGTGCTCGAAGCGCTGGATGCGGTCAACAGCATGTTCAGCGAAGTGCGCGAGCGCTCGCCGATTACCCCGGCCACCCCCGAGCTGCTCGCCGCGCTGGCACGCCTGGCCGAGCCGCAATCGGCTGACGAAGCCGCGCCGGTTGCCGAGGCTGTGGTTGAAGAACCGGTCGCCGAAGAATCGGGCGACATCACCGATAATGAATTCGAACAGTTGCTGGACTCCCTGAGTGCCGTCAAGGCCCAGGCCGAGGCACCGGCCGCTCAGGTTGCGCCGGCCGCACCGGCCAGCAATGGGGCTGGCAGCGACGAAATCACCGATGCCGAGTTCGAGTCGCTGCTCGACCAGCTTCACGGCAAGGGCCAATTCGCGCCAGATGCCGTTGTCCCGCCAGCAGCCCCGGCCGCCGCGAAAGCGGCGGGCGACAGCTCGGACATCACCGACGACGAATTCGAAGCGTTGCTCGACCAGTTGCATGGCAAGGGCACCTTTGCCGTTGACGCCCTGGATTCGGCCATCGCTTCGGCACCGACGCCGGCCAAACCTGCTGCCGCTGCCGCAGGCAGCGACCTGATCAGCGACCACGAATTCGAATCGCTGCTCGATGAGCTGCACGGCAAGGGCAAGTTCAGCGAGGTCGGTACCGCTTCCGCCGCGCCTGCCGCCGCCAAGACGGCCGCACCGGCGGCCAAGGCCGCGCCCAAACCCGCCGCCAAGGCACCGGAACCCAAGGCCGAGCCCGCCAAGCCTGCCGCTGCCGCCGCCCCGGCGCCAGCCCGTGCTCCAGCGGCTGCGCCAGCGGAAAAACCGGCCAGCGAAGCCGAGACCACCGTTCGGGTCGACACCGCGCGCCTGGACGAGATCATGAACATGGTCGGCGAACTGGTGCTGGTGCGTAACCGCCTGGTGCGCCTGGGTCTCAACAGCCAGGACGAAGCCATGTCCAAGGCCGTGTCGAACCTCGACGTGGTCACGGCGGACCTGCAGACCGCGGTCATGAAGACGCGGATGCAGCCGATCAAGAAAGTTTTCGGGCGCTTCCCGCGCCTGGTTCGCGACCTGGCTCGCCAGCTCAAGAAAGAAATCAACCTGGAACTGGTGGGTGAAGAGACCGACCTCGACAAGAACCTTGTCGAGGCCCTGGCCGACCCGCTGGTCCACTTGGTGCGCAACGCGGTCGACCACGGCATCGAGTCGCCGGAAGAACGCGAAGCCTCGGGCAAGGTCCGCAGCGGCAAGGTGATCCTGGCCGCCGAGCAGGAGGGCGACCACATCCTGCTGTCGATCTCCGATGATGGCAAAGGCATGGACCCGAATGTGTTGCGTTCCATCGCGGTGAAACGCGGTGTGATGGACAAGGATGCCGCCGACCGCCTGAGCGATACCGAGTGCTACAACCTGATCTTCGCCCCGGGCTTCTCAACCAAGACCGAGATCTCCGACGTGTCGGGCCGTGGCGTGGGCATGGACGTGGTGAAAACCAAGATTTCCCAGCTCAACGGTTCGATCAATATCTACTCGACCAAGGGCCAGGGCTCGAAGATCGTCATCAAGGTCCCGTTGACCCTGGCGATCATGCCGACGCTCATGGTGATGCTGGGCAACCAGGCCTTCGCCTTCCCGTTGGTCAACGTCAACGAGATTTTCCACCTCGACCTGTCGCGCACCAACGTGGTCGACGGCCAGGAAGTGGTCATCGTGCGGGACAAGGCGCTGCCGCTGTTCTACCTCAAGCGCTGGCTGGTCAGCTCCGCTGCTCACGTCGAGCAGGGCGAAGGCCACGTGGTGATCCTTTCGGTGGGCACCCAGCGGATCGGCTTTGTCGTCGACCAGTTGGTGGGCCAGGAAGAAGTGGTCATCAAGCCGTTGGGCAAGATGCTCCAGGGCACCCCGGGCATGTCCGGCGCCACCATCACCGGCGACGGCCGCATCGCGTTGATTCTCGATGTGCCGAGCATGCTCAAGCGTTACGCCGCCCGGCGTATTTGATTCTGGAGGGGCGTGGCCCAGGGCCGCGTCTCGTCTAACGGAGTGTTTATGGTAGTTAAAGTCCTGGTGGTGGACGATTCGGGTTTTTTCCGTCGCCGCGTCTCGGAAATTCTTTCAGCGGACACGAGTATTCAGGTCGTCGGTACCGCGACTAACGGCAAAGAGGCGATCGATCAGGCCCTGGCACTCAAGCCGGACGTGATCACCATGGACTACGAGATGCCGATGATGGACGGCATCACGGCCGTGCGGCATATCATGCAGCGCTGCCCGACCCCGGTCTTGATGTTCTCCTCCCTGACTCATGAAGGCGCCCGGGTGACCCTCGATGCGCTGGACGCCGGGGCGGTGGATTTCCTGCCGAAGAATTTCGAAGACATTTCGCGCAACCCGGACAAGGTCCGGCAGTTGCTGTGCGAAAAGGTCCACAGCATTTCCCGCAGCAATCGCCGTGTCAGTGCCTATAGCGCGCCGGCACCCGCCCCGGTGGCGGCGCCAAGCCCTGCGCCTGCGCCGACGGCTTCGAGCAGCTTCAATCCTGCACCGGTGCGTAGCGCCCCGGCACCTGCGCCGACGCGTTCGGCGCCTGCCAGTGCATCGTCGCCGGCACCCAAGCGCAAAGCCTACAAGCTGGTGGCGATCGGCACGTCCACCGGCGGCCCGGTGGCGCTGCAACGGGTCCTGACTCAGTTGCCCGCCAACTTCCCGGCCCCCATCGTGCTGATCCAGCACATGCCGGCGGCGTTCACCAAGGCATTTGCCGAGCGCTTGGACAAGCTCTGCAACATCAGCGTCAAGGAAGCCGAGGATGGCGACATCCTGCGTCCCGGCCTGGCGTTGCTGGCACCGGGTGGCAAGCAGATGATGATCGACGGCCGCGGCGCGGTGAAAATCCTGCCGGGCGATGAGCGTCTGAACTACAAGCCTTGCGTGGACATTACCTTCGGTTCCGCCGCCAAGTCCTACGGTGACAAAGTTTTGGCAGTGGTGCTGACCGGCATGGGCGCCGACGGTCGCGAAGGCGCGCGCCTGCTCAAGCAGGGCGGCAGTGCGATCTGGGCCCAGGACGAAGCCAGTTGCGTGATCTACGGCATGCCCATGGCGATCGTGAAAGCTGATCTTGCCGACGCGGTGTACGGGTTGGATGACATCGGTCGACACCTGGTCGAGGCCTGCCTGTAATGGATGTGCTCAGCCTGATTGGCATCACCATGGCGTTCGTCGCCATCATTGGCGGCAATTACCTGGAAGGCGGTCATCTGGGCGCGCTGGCCAACGGTCCGGCGGCGTTGATCGTGATCGGCGGCACCATTGGCGCGGCGCTGTTGCAATCACCCATGAGCGCTTTCAAGCGCGCCATGCAGATATTGATCTGGATTCTGTTCCCACCCCGCGTCGACCTGGCCGGTGGCATCGACCGCGTGGTGAACTGGAGCCTGACCGCTCGCAAGGAAGGCTTGCTGGGCCTGGAAGGGGTGGCCGATGCCGAACCCGACAGCTATTCGCGCAAAGGCCTGCAATTGCTGGTGGACGGCGCCGAGCCGGAAGCCATCCGCAGCATCCTGGAGGTGGACTTCTACACCCAGGAAAGTCGCGACATCGAGGCGGCCAAGGTCTTCGAAAGCATGGGCGGCTACGCGCCGACCATTGGCATCATCGGTGCGGTGATGGGCCTGATCCATGTAATGGGCAACCTGGCCGATCCGTCGCAACTGGGCAGCGGCATCGCCGTGGCCTTCGTCGCGACGATCTACGGCGTGGCGAGCGCCAACCTGGTGTTGCTGCCGATCGCGGCCAAACTCAAGTCCATCGCGTTGCGCCAGTCGCGTTATCGCGAAATGCTGCTGGAAGGGATCCTGTCGATCGCCGAGGGTGAGAACCCGCGCTCCATTGAATTGAAGCTCCAGGGCTTCATGGATTAATGGGGGATATGGAGCATGGCACGTCGCAGGCATCGTGAAGAACACGTCAACCATGAACGCTGGCTGGTTTCCTACGCCGACTTCATCACGCTGCTGTTCGCTTTTTTCGTGGTCATGTATTCGATCTCGTCAGTCAACGAAGGCAAGTACAAAGTCATTTCCGAGGCGTTGATTGGGGTCTTCACTGATTCCGACCGGGCTCTCAAGCCCATTCCGATCGGCGAGGAGCGGCCCAAGACCACCACGCCGGCCAAACCCTTGGTCAAGGACAGCGAGCAGGTCGACGCCGGTATCGCCGGCAGTAGCGATCCGTTGAAAAGCATCGCCGACGACATCAGCGCGGCGTTCGGCGACCTGATCAGCTCCAACCAGATGACCGTGCGCGGCAACGAGCTGTGGGTCGAGATCGAACTCAATTCCAGCCTGTTGTTCGGCAGTGGCGATGCCATGCCCAGCGACATGGCGTTCAACATCATCGATAAGGTCGCGGCGATCCTCAAGCCGTTCGACAACCCGATCCACGTCGAAGGCTTCACCGACGACCAGCCGATCCGTACCGCTCAATACCCGACCAACTGGGAACTGTCCTCGGCCCGCTCGGCGAGCATCGTGCGCATGCTGGCGATGCAGGGACTCAATCCCGGGCGCTTGGCATCGGTGGGGTACGGCGAGTTCCAGCCGGTGGCCAACAACGCCACCGCCGAGGGGCGTGCGCGCAACCGTCGCGTAATATTGGTGGTGTCGCGCAACCTCGATGTGCGTCGCAGTCTGACCGGTACCGGTACGGCCAAAGCAACCCCGGACGCGGCATTGAAGCGGGCTGGCACACAAACTGCACCGGCTCCGGTCAAGTCGCCGGGAAGACAGAGTGCCGTCAATTCTCCGTCACCCGCTTTATAACCGAGCTATTTCTCGGTCGAGCCAGTTTCGGCCGGGAGGAACGATCCGAATGAGAGTCTGGGCAGTCGCCAATCAAAAAGGTGGTGTGGGCAAGACCACATCTTCCATCGCTTTAGCCGGGTTGCTGGCCGAGGCGGGCAAGCGCGTGGTCATCGTCGACCTGGACCCCCACGGCTCGATGACCAGCTATTTCGGCTACGATCCCGACAGCCTGGAGCACAGTAACTACGACCTGTTCCTGCACAAGGGCGTGGTGCCCGAGGGCCTGCCGGGGCAGTTGCTGTTGTCCACCAGCGACGAGCGCATTTCCCTGTTGCCGTCGAGCACCGCCCTGGCCACCCTGGAGCGACAGTCGCCTGGGCAGAGCGGGCTGGGCCTGGTGATCGCCAAGAGTCTGGCGCAGCTGTGGCAGGATTTCGATTACGCGATCATCGACAGCCCGCCGTTGCTGGGTTTGCTGATGGTCAATGCCTTGGCAGCCAGCCAACAACTGGTGATCCCGGTGCAGACCGAGCATTTGGCGGTCAAGGGCCTGGAGCGCATGGTCAATACCCTGGCGATGGTCAATCGTTCGCGCAAGCAGACGCTGGCCTTCAACATCGTGCCGACCTTGTTCGACCGTCGCACCCAGGCGTCCCTGGGCACCCTGCGCGTCTTGCGGGACATGTACCCGGAGGACATCTGGCAAGGCTATATCCCCGTTGATACGCGCCTGCGCGATGCCAGCCGTGCCGGTGTGACCCCTTCGCAATTCGATGGCAAGAGCCGTGGCGTACTGGCTTACCGGGCGCTGCTCAAGCACCTGCTGGCCCAACAGCTTGTTCCGCAGCAGGTGGCTTAAGGTGACGAGGCTTTCCACTGGCATCGTGTTCGCTTGCGAGCACTCAAGTCCTAGCGCATTCATGCCGATAACCTCTTCAAGTGGCGCACTGTTCCCATGAGCCGCCCGATAAAGACAACCTCGCGTCCGCAAATGGCCCTGCAGTCCTATCTGGATGGGCTGTTGCAGGAAGCGACCGAAGAACTACCACCGCCGCCAAGCGTGATCGAGGCGTTGCCCGAACCCGTCGAAGCCGAGGGTGTGCTGGATGAATTTCAAGCGGCCGTGCTCGAAGAGCAGGCCCGTGATGCACGCAAATCAGTAGTGGCTGCGGTGGTCGAAGCACCGTTCATCAAGCCGCAACTGGCGGTCATGGACGCACCTGCGCCGATCCTGGCCCCGGTCTCGACCGTCGCCCCGTTGCTGCAGGGCCTGGTGACGCCGGTGGTGGAAGTCCACTTGCCGCCGAGCAGTCCGCCGCCACCGGTGCCGGGCGACGACCGTCCGGCCTGGGCGGCCGAGCCGTTCGAGTGTTTGTTGTTCGATGTGGCCGGGTTGACCCTGGCGGTGCCGCTGGTCTGCCTGGGATCGATTTATTCCCTGGCCGGTCAGGAATTGACGCCGTTGTTTGGCCAGCCGGAATGGTTCCTCGGGATCCTGCCGAGCCAGGCCGGCAACCTGAAGGTGCTGGATACGGCGCGTTGGGTGATGCCGGACCGTTATCGCGACGACTTTCGCCAGGGCTTGCAATACGTGATTTCGGTGCAAGGTTATGAGTGGGGATTGGCGGTGCACCAGGTCAGCCGTTCGCTGCGCCTGGACCCGAACGAGATCAAGTGGCGCAGCCATCGAGGGCAACGGCCATGGCTGGCCGGTACGGTGATCGAGCACATGTGCGCCTTGCTGGACGTTTCCGAACTGGCGGAGCTGATCGCCAGCGGCGGGGCAAAACACCTGGGTGGCAGCAAGAAGCCAGCCCAGAAACCGAAATAAGACAACCGGTGGCGCACAGTCGCCGGACAGAATACACGCCGCCACAGGCGGTTTTTCGAGGGGTCAGGGTATGAATGATAAGGCGTCGTCTCAAAAGGGTTCTGAAGATCCGATTCTGCAATGGGTGACCTTCAAGCTCGATAACGAAACCTACGGCATCAACGTGATGCGCGTTCAGGAAGTGCTGCGCTATACCGAGATCGCCCCGGTACCGGGTGCACCGAGCTATGTGCTGGGCATCATCAACCTGCGCGGCAACGTGGTCACCGTGATCGATACCCGTCAGCGCTTCGGCCTGATGAACGCCGAGATCAGCGACAACACCCGGATCGTCATCATCGAAGCCGACAAGCAAGTGGTCGGCATCATGGTCGACAGCGTTGCCGAAGTGGTTTACCTGCGCCAATCGGAAATCGAAACCGCGCCAAACGTGGGTAACGAAGAATCCGCCAAGTTCATTCAGGGCGTGTGCAACAAGAACAACGAGTTGCTGATCCTGGTTGAACTGGACAAGATGATGAGCGAAGAAGAGTGGTCGGAACTGGAGAGTATCTGATTTGATTCTTGAGGTAGCAGTCATTGTCCTGTTCCTTTTCTGGGCAGGCACGCTGGCGATGTTCTTGGCGTACATACGTGGCCAGCGGCAGATCGCCGCTCAGCAGGCCCAGGGCGATGCGCTGCGCGACCAGCGCATCAAGGACCTGGCCAAGCGCGTCGACGATTACCAGAACGGCACCGTGCGCATGGGCGAAGCGCTCCATGAGCTGCGTGCCGTGGTCGCGCCGTTGCCGGACAAACTCGCCCAGTTGGAACAGCGCGACCCCTCCAGCCTGTCCTTCGCCCAGGCCGCTCGCCTGGTGGGCATGGGCGCCAGCGTCGACGAACTGACCCAAGCCTGCGGCCTGACCCAGGCCGAGGCGGAGTTGATGAGCAAGCTGCACAAGGGCGGCTGATCTTTAGCTATCCCCCAAGACCAATGTGGGAGCGAGCCTGCTCGCGATAGCGGTGTGGCAGTCGATAGAAATGTCGGGTGTGATTCCGTCATCGCGAGCAAGCTCGCTCCCACAGGTTTTCTGGGGCGCCAATCTTTCCAGCCCAGCCCCTGTGGCGAGGGGATTTATCCCCGCTCGGGTGCGCAGCAGCCGCAAAAATGGGGTCGCTGCGCAACCCAGCGGGGATAAATCCCCTCGCCACTGATCAGTAATCGTCACCGCGGTCGGTCACATCCTTCTCGACACTCGGTGCGTGCGGGTCAAACCCTTGCGGAAACTTGCCCTTGAGGTTCCAAGCAAACGCAATGATCTCGGCAATCGTGCGGTACAGTTCCTCCGGGATGCTGTCCCCCAACTCCATCCGTGCCAACAGCTTCACCAGTTCGGCATTTTCATAGATCGGTACTTCGCTTTCGCGGGCGATGCGCAGGATTTCCTCGGCCAGGGCCTCGTCGCCCTTGGCGGTGAGGGTCGGGGCGTGGTGGCCGTCGTACTTGAGGGCGATGGCTTGGCGGGGTTCAGTGTGGGTGGTCATGCGGTTTCGTCCACCCAACGCTGTTCCAGGCGAGTCTTGGGGCCTTGGGGCGGGGTACCGAGGTGGCAGTCCAGGTCACCGACGTTCAGGCCACAGGTCACAAGGCGTTCACGCAAGGCGGTCAAGTTGCTTTCGATCAGGCTCGCGGTATACGGCCGTTCTGCCCATAACTGGCTGGACAGGCTGCCGCTGAGCAACTGGGCCTGGACCTGCAAGGGGCCGAGCGGTTCCACGTCGAACGCCAGCTCCACCCGCCAGAGCTGCTGTTTCGGCTCGCGTTCTTCCCGGCGTTCGTCGGGTTGTTCCCGGGGCGGGGTTTCCTCGCGCTGGAACTTGACCTGCAATGGCACGATGTCCTGCAAGTTGCGCATCGGAACCTCCAACTGCCAGGTACTCATCAGTCGACCGTCGTCGGTCAGGCCGGTCTGTTCAAGGCTCGACAACTGATGGCTTTGCAGGCGCGACACGGCCGCGGCGGCCAGGCGCAGCAGGTGTTCCAGGTCGCCTTCTTCGTCCTGCTCTTTCAGCTGCCGGGAGGGCAGCGGAAAGCTGGTGGGCGACGGTTTGGCGCTGACCTGGCCGAGCATCCCCAGGGCACTGCGAACGAAACTCGGCAGGGCCTGGGCCAGCGTGTTGGCGGCAATGATGGCGCCGAGGTTGGTCGAGGCGGGCAGGGCCGGTGTCAGCTGGGCAATCAGTTTCAGCAGGTCGCCCTTCATGTCCGGCGCCAGGCTCGGTGGCTGTCCGGCGAGCAGTTTGCTTTCCAGGAACACACCGCTGGCGATCATGGCCTGGGCCACGCCCTTGGGCGTGCTCAGTTGCTGGACATCCGGCAGGCCTGCCAGCAAGCGAGTCACCGCCGCGCGCAGCTGTGTTTCTGTGTCGTCAGTGACGGGAAGGTTTTGCAGCGCAGTGATCAGACTGTCCAGCGAGCCCTGGCGGCTGACTTGGGTAACCAGTTGCTGGCTTACCGCCAGTTGCTCCTGACGGTTGCTCAGGGGTACGAATTTCAGCGTCTGGGCATCTTGCACCTGGGCGCTCAAGAGTGTGCCGATGCGCAGCGGTTGGGGACTGTCGATGTCCAGGGTGCTGCCAGCCTGGGCGGTGTTGAGCAGGCTCACCAACGACCGGTAGACCACCGGCTGTCCGGGCAAGGCGGGCAACGCCTGGCTGGTCAACACCTTGCCTTGCAGCAACGTGCCCACCGGCATCTGCGCGGTGTCGATGCGCGTCAAGGTGGCAACGCTGGAGGCAACGGCCTGTTGCACGGCAATCGCCAGGTTGCTGGCGGACGGCTGGGTCACGGCCAGGCTGGTGCCCTGGGGCAGTGGCTGGGTGCTGGTGGCCTGCACGGTGGCCTGTCGACCGCTCTCCAGGGTGACCTTGAGCAGTAGCTGAAAAGTCTGGTCCGCCTGCTTGAGCGACAGCACCTCGGCCTTGGCGGTCTGGCCGGGCCCGATCAGCCCTTCGGCTGGTGCCAGCAACTTGAGCAGCTCCCCCGTCACCGTTGGCATACGCGTCGTTGCCGTGGCCTGGGGCAGCGGCAGGATGTTCATGTCGCCTGTCATTTGCGGTCTTACCTTGGGGAAATAAGCTCTCTTGAGAGTAGGTCAGGGCATGTATAATGCCGCCCGTCTTTCAGGGAGTGGCGAAAACCTTGCAATTGTTTGACGCAGCTCTGTGGAACAGGCCGTCAAAGCATCTATGCTGCACCTCTTTAACGGCCGCTGCACCGCCGACTTGAACACCGTATAAGGCCCGCGATCCCTTGACCAGTCCTCTCCTGCAAACCGTTGGCCTCGCCTGTGAGCGAGACTTGCGGCTGCTTTTCGAACATCTGGAATTGAGACTCTCGCCTGGCGACATGGTGCAGATCAGTGGCCCCAACGGCAGTGGCAAGACCAGTCTGTTGCGCCTGCTCGCCGGGTTGATGCAGCCCACCGCAGGGCAAGTGTTGCTCAATGGCCAGCCCTTGCACAGCCAGCGCAGCGAACTGGCCCGTAACCTGCTCTGGATCGGCCACGCCGCGGGCATCAAGGATTTGCTGACCCCCGAAGAAAACCTCAGTTGGCTCTGTGCGCTGCATACGCCGGCCGAGCGCGAGGCGATCTGGCAAGCGTTGGCGGCGGTCGGGCTGCGCGGCTTCGAAGACGTGCCGAGCCACACCCTGTCCGCCGGCCAGCAGCGCCGAGTGGCCTTGGCCCGGTTGTACCTGGACGGCCCGCCGCTGTGGATTCTCGACGAGCCGTTCACTGCCCTGGACAAGCAGGGCGTCGCGCAACTCGAGGAACACCTGGCCCGGCACTGCGAGAACGGCGGCATGGTCCTGTTGACGACCCACCACACGCTGGCGCGGATGCCGTCCGGTTATCGCAATATCGATCTGGGGAATTGGGCCGTATGAGTGTGTTTGGCCTGCTGCTTGCCCGCGAGGCGCGCCTGCTGTTTCGTCGTCCGGCCGAATTGGCCAATCCGCTGGTATTCTTCGCGATTGTCATCGCGCTCTTCCCGTTGGCGGTCGGTCCGGAGACTCAATTGTTGCAAACCTTGTCTCCAGGACTGGTCTGGGTGGCCGCGCTTTTATCGGTCCTGCTCTCGCTGGACGGGCTTTTCCGCAGTGATTTCGAAGACGGCTCACTGGAACAGTGGGTCCTTTCGTCGCACCCCCTGGCCCTTCTGGTTTTGGCCAAGGTACTGGCACACTGGGTTTTTTCCGGGCTGGCACTGGTGCTGCTCTCGCCGCTGCTGGCGATGATGCTGGGCTTGCCCGCCGCGTGCATGCCGGTGCTGCTGGTGTCGCTGCTGCTGGGCACTCCGGTGCTGAGCTTGCTCGGTGCGGTGGGCGCGGCGTTGACGGTGGGTTTGAAGCGCGGCGGCCTGTTGTTGGCGCTGCTGATCCTGCCGTTGTATATCCCGGTGTTGATCCTGGGCAGCGGTGCCTTGCAAGCCGCATTGCAAGGCATGCCCGCGACCGGTTATCTGCTGTGGCTTGGGAGCCTGACCGCCCTGGCGATAACCCTGACACCCTTCGCAATAGCCGCTGGCCTGAAAATCAGCGTCGGCGAATAATAACGAGGCCTGGTCAAAAATTGACCACTTCCCTGGAAGTAAAGGCAGACCCGGCGGTTCGTGATGGCGAACCGCAACCGTGATGGAAACAGCAATGAACTGGACCTGGTTTCATAAGCTCGGCTCACCCAAGTGGTTCTACGGCATCAGCGGCAAACTGCTCCCCTGGTTGAGCCTCTTCGCGCTGCTATTGATGGGTTCTGGCGTGGTCTGGGGCCTGGCCTTCGCCCCGCCGGACTACCAGCAGGGCAACAGCTTTCGCATCATTTATATCCACGTGCCCACGGCCCTGCTGGCCCAATCCATCTATGTGATGCTGGCGGTGTGCGGTGTGGTCGGGCTGGTGTGGAAGATGAAACTGGCCGACGTAGCCCTGCAATGCGCCGCCCCCATCGGCGCCTGGATGACCGCCGTGGCGCTGGTCACCGGGGCCATCTGGGGCAAGCCGACCTGGGGTTCGTGGTGGGTCTGGGATGCACGACTGACGTCGATGCTGATCCTGCTGTTCCTGTACTTCGGTCTTATTGCGCTGGGCAACGCCATCAGCAATCGTGACAGCGCGGCCAAGGCCTGCGCGGTGCTGGCGATTGTCGGCGTGATCAACATCCCGATCATCAAGTATTCGGTGGAGTGGTGGAACACCTTGCATCAGGGCGCGACCTTCACCCTGACCGAAAAACCGGCGATGCCCGTCGAAATGTGGCTGCCGCTGTTGCTGACGGTGCTGGGCTTCTACTGTTTCTTCGGCGCGGTGCTGTTGCTGCGCATGCGCCTGGAAGTGCTCAAGCGCGAGTCCCGGGCCAGTTGGGTGAAGGCCGAAGTACAGAACAGCCTGGAGGCCGCTCGATGAGTTTCGCTTCATTCGGCGATTTCCTCGCCATGGGCCATCATGGCCTGTATGTCTGGTCAGCCTATGGCATTTGCCTGGTGGTGCTGGCCCTCAACGTGGCGGTGCCGATCCTGGCCCGCAAGCGGTATCTGCAACAAGAGGCGCGTCGTCTGCGCCGGGAGAACGGTCAGTGAATCCGCTGCGCAAAAAACGTCTTGTCATCATTCTGGCGATCCTGGTGGGTGTCGGTGCCGCGGTCGGCCTGGCTCTCAGCGCCTTGCAGCAGAACATCAACCTGTTCTACACCCCAACCCAGATCGCCAATGGCGAAGCGCCGAAAGACACACGCATCCGCGCCGGTGGCATGGTGGAGCAGGGCTCGCTGGTGCGTTCCGGGGATTCGCTGGACGTGAAATTCAATGTCACCGATTTCAGCAAGACCGTGACCATCACCTATCGCGGCATTCTCCCGGACCTGTTCCGCGAAGGGCAGGGCATCGTCGCCCTGGGCAAGCTCAACGCTGACGGCGTTGTGGTCGCCGATGAAGTGCTGGCCAAGCACGATGAGAAATACATGCCGCCGGAAGTGACCAAGGCCCTGAAAGACAGCGGCCAGTCGGCACCCGCGCCTGTGAAGGAGGGCTGACCGATGACGGCTGGTATCTTTATTCCCGAGTTGGGCCACCTGGCGATGATCCTGGCCCTGTGTTTCTCCCTGGTCCAGGCCGTGGTACCCCTGCTCGGTGCCTGGCGTGGCGACCGGTTGTGGATGAGCCTGGCACAGCCGGCGGCATGGGGGCAGTTCGCGTTCATGCTGTTCGCCTTCGGTTGCCTGACCTACGCGTTCATGGCTGACGATTTTTCCGTGGAGTACGTCGCCAGCAACTCCAACAGCGCCTTGCCCTGGTATTACAAGTTCAGCGCGGTGTGGGGCGCCCACGAAGGGTCGCTGTTGCTCTGGGCTTTGATTCTCGCCGGATGGACCTTTGCGGTCTCGGTGTTCTCCCGGCAATTACCACGCGTGATGCTCGCCCGCGTACTGGCGATCATGGGCATGATCAGCACTGGTTTCCTGCTGTTCCTGATCGTCACGTCCAATCCGTTCGAGCGCATCCTGCCGCAGATGCCGATGGATGGCCGCGACCTGAACCCATTGCTGCAAGACATCGGCCTGATCGTTCACCCGCCGATGCTCTACATGGGCTACGTCGGTTTTTCCGTGGCCTTCGCCTTCGCCATCGCCGCGTTGCTCGGCGGGCGGCTCGATGCCGCCTGGGCGCGCTGGTCGCGCCCGTGGACCATCGTCGCCTGGGCCTTCCTCGGTGTCGGTATCACGTTGGGCTCCTGGTGGGCCTACTACGAACTGGGCTGGGGCGGCTGGTGGTTCTGGGATCCGGTGGAAAACGCATCCTTCATGCCTTGGCTGGTGGGTACTGCGCTGATTCACTCCCTCGCCGTCACGGAAAAGCGCGGTGTGTTCAAGAGCTGGACCGTGCTGCTGGCCATCGCGGCGTTCTCGTTGAGCCTGTTGGGCACGTTCCTGGTGCGTTCCGGCGTGCTGACGTCGGTGCATGCCTTTGCCTCGGACCCTGAGCGCGGTGTGTTCATCCTGATGTTCCTGCTGTTCGTCGTTGGCGGTTCGCTGACGCTGTTCGCCCTACGGGCGCCGGTGGTCAAGAGCCAGGTCGGCTTCAACCTCTGGTCGCGGGAAACCCTGTTGCTGGGCAACAACCTGGTGCTGGTGGTGGCGGCTTCGATGATCCTGCTGGGTACGTTGTACCCGCTGGTGCTCGATGCACTGTCCGGCGCCAAGCTGTCGGTGGGTCCGCCGTACTTCAATGCGTTGTTCATCCCGCTGATGGCGATCCTGATGGTGGTGATGGCCATCGGTATGCTGGTGCGCTGGAAAGACACCCCGGTCAAGTGGCTACTGGGCATGTTGACCCCGGTGCTGCTGGGCACGGCCGCCCTGGCCGTGGTGGCCGGCGTGGCCTACGGCGATTTCAACTGGGCGGTGCTGGCGACGTTCGTGCTGGCGGCCTGGGTGTTGCTGGCCGGCGTCCGGGACATCTTCGACAAGACCCGCCACAAAGGCCTGATCAAAGGCCTGCCATCCCTGACTCGCAGTTATTGGGGCATGCAGATCGCCCACCTGGGCATCGCCGTCTGCGCCTTGGGCGTGGTGTTGTCCAGCCAGAACAGTGCCGAGCGCGACCTGCGCCTGGCGCCGGGGGAGTCCATGGACCTGGGGGGCTATCAGTTCGTGTTCGAAGGCGCCAAGCATTTCGAAGGGCCGAACTTCACCTCTGACAAAGGCACTGTGCGGGTCATTCGCAACGGCCAGGAAATCACCGTGCTGCACCCGGAAAAACGCCTCTACACCGTGCAGAACTCGGTCATGACCGAAGCCGGGATCGATGCCGGGTTCACTCGCGATCTCTACGTGGCCCTGGGCGAGTCCCTGGGCGACGGCGCGTGGGCGGTGCGCGTTCATGTCAAGCCGTTCGTGCGCTGGATCTGGTTCGGTGGCTTGCTCACCGGCCTGGGCGGGATGCTGGCGGCGCTGGATCGGCGTTATCGAGTCAAGGTGAGAACCCGGGTGCGTGAAGCCTTGGGCGTGACGGGAGCCACTGCATGAAACGTTGGTTGATGCTGTTGCCGTTGGCGCTGTTCCTGTTGATGGCGGTGTTCTTGTACCGGGGGTTGTACCTGAACCCGAGCGAGTTGCCCTCGGCGATGATCGGCAAGCCATTCCCGGAGTTTTCCCTGCCTTCGGTGCAAGGCGACAAGACCCTGACCCGTGCCGACCTGCTGGGCAAGCCGGCGCTGGTCAACGTGTGGGGCACCTGGTGCATTTCCTGCCGGGTCGAGCACCCGGTGCTGAACAAGCTGGCCCAGAACGGCGTGGTGATCTACGGCGTCAACTACAAGGACGTCAATGCCGACGCTCTGAAGTGGCTGGCCGAGTTTCACAATCCGTACCAATTGGACATTCGTGACGAAGAGGGCTCCCTGGGCCTGAACCTGGGCGTCTATGGCGCGCCGGAAACCTTCTTCATCGATGCCAAGGGCGTGATCCGCGACAAGTTCGTCGGCGTGATCGACGAACAGGTCTGGCGCGAGAAACTGGCCGCCAAGTACCAGGCCCTGGTGGACGAGGCCAAGCCATGAAGCGTTGGTTAGCCGCTGCCATCCTGGGGTTGAGCCTGGTCGGTGTGGCCCAGGCCGCCATCGACACCTATGAGTTCGCCAACGACGGCGAGCGCGAGCGGTTTCGCGAGCTGACCAAGGAACTGCGCTGCCCCAAATGCCAGAACCAGGACATCGCCGACTCCAACGCCCCGATTGCCGCCGACCTGCGCAAGGAAATCTTCCGCATGCTCGGCGAGGGCAAGGACAACCAGCAGATCATCGACTTCATGGTCGATCGCTACGGTGAGTTCGTGCGCTACAACCCCGCCCTGTCCTCCAAGACCGCGGTGCTTTGGTTCGGCCCCGCCGGGCTGTTGCTCGGTGGTCTCGTGATCATCGCAGTCATCGTGCGCCGGCGCCGGGTCCAGCGCACGGCCGCACCGGACACGCTTTCTGTCGAAGAGCGCCAGCGCCTCGACCAACTGTTGGATAAAACCAAGCATGATTGATTTCTGGCTCGCCGCAGGTCTGCTTCTTCTGGTTGCCCTGAGTTTTCTGTTGATCCCTGTACTGCGTGGTCGTCGCGCTCAACGCGAAGAGGACCGCACCGCACTCAACGTAGCGCTGTATCAGGAGCGCGTGGCCGAACTGCAAGCCGAGCGGGAGGAGGGCGTGCTCAACGCCGCGCAACTGGACACCGGTCGTGCCGAAGCCGCCCGGGAGCTGCTCGCCGACACCGAGGGCACCGATGCTCCGCGCGAATCCCGGCTAGGCAAACCGTTGCCGTTGCTCGCCGCCGTATTGGTGCCGGTGCTGGGCCTGGCGCTGTACCTGCATTTCGGTGCCAGTGACAAGGTCGAGCTGACCCGCGAATTCGCCCAGGCGCCGCAGTCGATGGAAGAGATGACCCAGCGCCTGGAGCGCGCGGTGGCGGCACAGCCAGACTCGGCCGAAGGCCTGTATTTCCTCGGGCGTACCTACATGGCCCAGGATCGGCCCGCGGATGCGGCGAAGATTTTCGAGCGCACCGTGGCGGTCGCCGGTCGCCAACCGGAACTGTTGGGCCAGTGGGCCCAGGCGCAGTATTTCGCCGATGGCAAGAAATGGTCGGATAAAGTCCAGGCCTTGACCGACGAAGCGCTCAAGCTCGATCCGAAGGAAGTCACCAGCCTCGGCCTGTTGGGCATCGCCGCGTTTGAAGGCGAACGCTATCAGGAGGCGATCGATTACTGGGGGCGCCTGCTCGCGCAACTGCCGGAAGGCGACAAATCACGCGAGGCGCTGCAGGGCGGCATTACCCGGGCCACCGAGAAGCTGCAGGCCAGTGGTGGCAAAGTCGTCCAGGCCCCGCCGGCCAAGACCGGGGCAGTGCTCAAGGTTCGCGTCGACCTGGCGCCGGAGCTCAAGGCCAAGGTGCAGCCGGGCGACAGCGTGTTCATCTTTGCCCGCGCCGTGGCCGGCCCGCCGGCACCCCTGGCCGCCAAGCGCCTGACAGTGGCCGATCTGCCGGTCACGGTTGAACTGGGCGATGCAGACGCCATGATGCCCCAGTTGAAACTGTCGAACTTCCCCGAAGTCCAACTGATGGCGCGCGTCTCCCGGGCCGGCCAGCCGACCGCGGGTGAGTGGATCGGCCGCAGCCAGCCCCTGGCGAGCAGCACCACGGCGCAACAACAATTGACCATCGACAGCCCGGATAAATAACAGGAATTCGCACCATGACCGCCATCGCTCGTATCACCCTGCTCACGCTCGTCATGGGCCTGAGCGCTTGCGCGGTCCAGCGTCCGCCGGAGCCCTCGGCGCCACTGCCACCGATTCCACCGTCGACCCCAACCACCAAGCCGGCCCCGTCCATGCCTCCTGGCAAGCCAGTCATCCCGAACAAACCGGCCAAGCCGGTGCCACGTACCTCCGCCAGTTTCGCCCCGCCACCGGGTGGCAACAGCCACTGGGACGCCAAGCTGGGGGTCTATGTGCTGGATAACCAGACCAATACGTTCTACCGCCAGCGCACCTATTTCCGCTGGAACAACGGTTGGAGCCGTTCCGTCAGCCCGAACGGCCCGTGGGAAGAAACCACCATCGAAGGCGTGCCGGCGGGGCTGGGGCGCAAGTTCCACTGAAAGTGATCGTTTCACACTGATCTGGAAGTGATCGGCAACCCTGTGGCGAGGGAGCTTGCTCCCGCTGGGCTGCGAAGCAGCCCCAATCCAGCCACCGCGGTCTGTCGGGCATATTTCGCTATCCAGGTTTTACGACTGCTGCGCAGCCGAGCGGGAGCAAGCTCCCTCGCCACAATCAAGTCCTCCACCACAATGGCGTTCGGCACAACCGTGCAGTAGGCCGGGCTTTTTGTGTTTCCGAATATTCTTTGAACGAAATTTTCACCAAATCTTGCGGACAATCCCCCGCGCTCATATCGCCGCCGGTTATTTAATGGCAATGCCATAGCCGTTCGTGCAACATTTGCGCACTCGCGCAAGCCCCGGGGCCAGGCTTTGGCCAACAGAGGGCGCGCCGTTGTTTCTTTTTTTGACACTCCAACTCCAATAGGGTCCTTAAACGACATGGCAATCCCGGACGCCCTGAGTCAGCAGCGCACCACGCATCGCCTGCTGCAACCGACCGTCAAATCGCACCTGGCCTACACGTTGCTTTGCGCCCTGGTAATGATGGTCATGCTGAGCCTGCTGCGCGTGGCGCTGCTGGTCTACAACCGCGAGATGATCCTCGACACCCCGGCCTCGACCTTCGTTGAAGCGTTTTTCAATGGCCTGCGCTTTGACTTGCGCCTGGTGGTCTACCTCAGCATCCCGTTGCTGCTGGCATTGTTCAGCGCAAGGGCCATGGCCGCCCGTGGTTTCTTTCGTTTCTGGCTGACCATTACCTCCAGTGTTGCGCTGTTCCTCGGCTTGATGGAGATGGACTTCTACCGTGAATTCCACCAGCGCCTCAACGGCCTGGTCTTCCAGTATGTGAAGGAAGACCCGAAAACCGTGATGAGCATGCTCTGGTACGGTTTCCCGGTAGTGCGCTACCTGCTGGCCTGGGTGGGCGGCACCCTTATCCTGAGCCTGGCGTTCAAGGGCGCCGACCATGCCACCCGCCCGCGTGGGCCGTTCAGCGGCGGCAGCATCGGCACGCGTCAGCTCGCGCCGTGGTACGGACGTGTCGCGGTGTTCATGGTTTGCCTGCTGGTGGCCGTGGCCGCTGCGCGCGGTACCCTGCGCCAAGGTCCGCCATTGCGTTGGGGCGACGTCTACACCACCGATTCGAACTTCGCCAACCAGTTGGGCCTCAATGGCACCTTGTCATTGGTGGCGGCGGCCAAGAGCCGGCTGTCCGAACACCGTGACAACATCTGGAAGGCCACACTCGAGCAACCGCTGGCACAGCAGACCGTGCGCAACATGCTGGTGATGCCTGACGACAAACTCGTGGACGCCGAGACAGCCGCCGTGCGCCGCGACTACACGCCGCCAGCGGACAAGACCCTGCCGATCAAGAACGTGGTCGTGATCCTCATGGAGAGCATGGCCGGTCACTCGGTGGGCGCCCTGGGCGCGCCGGGCAACATCACGCCTTACCTGGACAAACTGTCCAAGGAAGGCCTGTTGTTCGACCGTTTTTTCTCCAATGGCACCCACACCCACCAAGGCATGTTCGCCACCATGGCGTGCTTCCCGAACCTGCCGGGTTTCGAATACCTGATGCAGACGCCGGAGGGCAGCCACAAGCTGTCGGGCCTGCCGCAACTGCTCAGCGCCCGCAACTATGACGATGTGTATGTCTACAACGGCGATTTTGCCTGGGACAACCAGTCGGGTTTCTTCAGCAGCCAAGGCATGACCACGTTCATCGGGCGTAACGACTTCGTGAACCCGGTGTTCTCCGACCCGACCTGGGGCGTGTCCGACCAGGACATGTTCGACCGGGGCCTGATCGAACTCAAGGCGCGGGAAAACGGCAAGCCGTTCTATGCGTTGCTGCAGACTCTGTCCAACCATACGCCTTATGCGCTGCCGACGCCGTTGCCGGTGGAGCCGGTCACTGACCGTGGCCGCCTGAACGAACACCTGACCGCCATGCGTTACTCCGATTGGGCGCTGGGCCAGTTCTTCGAGAAGGCCCGCAAGGAACCTTACTTCAAGGAAACCCTGTTCGTCGTGGTCGGTGACCATGGCTTCGGCAACGAGCGCCAGATCACCGAGATGGACCTGGGCCGCTTCAATGTGCCGATGCTGCTGATCGGGCCGGGCGTCCAGGAGAAATTCGGCCAGCGCAACCACACCATTGGCACCCAGGTCGATATCGTCCCGACCATCATGGGCCGGCTTGGCGGGGAAGTGCGCAACCAGTGCTGGGGCCGCGACCTGTTGAATCTGCCGCCAGGCGACACCGGTTTTGGCGTGATCAAACCGTCGGGTAGTGATCAGACCACCGCACTTATCCACGACGACAAGATCCTGGTGTTGCCAGAGGAAAAGGCAATGGCACCGAAACTGTTCCGTTATCAACTGGGCGCCAATCCACATGCAGAGGTCATCCCGGATGCACCGGAGACGGCTGAGATGAAACTCAAGCTCGAATCGTTCCTGCAAACCGCGACCAAGAGCCTGCTGGATAACACCGCCGGCGTGATTGACGGCAAGCCGGACTGAGAAACGGCGAGCATAAAAAAGAGGCCTACAGAGGCCTCTTTTTTTTTTGCGCTTACTTAGTGGTTTATATCTTGCCCAGTAATAGCAGGACCAACAGCACCACCAACACTACACCGATGATACCGGACGGACCGTAGCCCCAACTTCTGGAGTGCGGGAAGACCGGAAGACCACCGATCAGCAGGAGGATCAGAATAATGATAAGTATTGTGCCCATTGTAGATTTCCTTATTGGTCAGTTTTGGATTGATGCAACTTCCAACTACCAGCACGCATGCGTTAAATCCGGGCGGCTTAATAAGTCCGACCGTAACGTCCTGTAAAAAATTCAAAGTTTTTGTAGGCGCCGGTATGAGCTGGTAGGAGCTGTGTAGGAGCTGTCGAGTGAAACGAGGCTGCGATCTTTCCCCACACACTTGAATCCCAAGCGAAAGATCAAAAAATCGCAGGCTTCGCCAGCACCCACAGTTTGCCCTCGCCATTCAGCAATCTGATGGAGCGTGGGTCTGGCAGGCGCCTTCGCTACACTCGGCCTATCTCTCCCGGAACAAGGCTGTTTGCTATGCAAAATCGCATGATGATCACTGGGGCCGGCTCCGGCCTGGGTCGCGAAATCGCGCTGCGCTGGGCTCGTGAAGGCTGGCGCCTGGCCTTGTCGGATGTCAGCGAGCCAGGCCTGGTGGAAACTCTGAAATTGGTGCGCGCTGCCGGTGGTGAAGGCTTCATCCAGCGTTGCGATGTGCGCGACTACAGCCAATTGACGGCGTTCGCCCAGGCTTGCGAAGAAAAGCTCGGCGGTATCGATATCATCGTCAACAACGCCGGCGTAGCTTCGGGCGGGTTCTTCAGCGAACTGTCCCTGGAAGATTGGGACTGGCAGATCGCGATCAACCTGATGGGCGTCGTCAAGGGCTGCAAGGCTTTCCTGCCATTGCTGGAAAAGAGCCGCGGCAAGATCATCAACATCGCCTCCATGGCGGCCTTGATGCAGGGGCCAGCCATGAGCAACTACAACGTGGCCAAGGCAGGCGTCGTGGCGTTATCGGAGAGCCTGCTGGTAGAGTTGGCGCAGCAGGAAGTCGGCGTCCACGTGGTGTGCCCGTCGTTTTTCCAGACCAATCTGCTGGACTCCTTCCGCGGGCCGACCCCAGCCATGAAGGCTCAGGTCGGCAAGTTGCTGGAAAGCTCACCGATCAGCGCCGCTGACATTGCCGACTACATCTACCAGCAAGTGGCCCAAGGGCAGTTCATGATCCTGCCCCATGAACAGGGGCGCATGGCCTGGGCGCTCAAGCAGAAGAACCCACAGTTGCTCTACGACGAAATGACCGCCATGGCCGACAAGATGCGCGCCAAGGCCCGCCAGAACCTGAATTGACCTGGCTGCGCGATGTCCTCAGGATGGCGCCATTCGGCCCTCTTGATGGACATCTGCATGCTCAACTACCTGTGGTTCTTTCTCGCCGCGCTGTTTGAAATCGCCGGTTGCTACGCCTTCTGGATGTGGCTGCGCCAGGGCAAGAGCGCCTGGTGGATCGCCCCGGCGCTGCTCAGCCTGACCTTGTTCGCGCTGTTGCTGACCCGCATCGAAGCGACCTACGCCGGGCGCGCCTACGCGGCTTATGGCGGTATCTATATCATTGCCTCGATCGGCTGGCTGGCCGTGGTGGAGCGGGTCCGGCCACTGGGTTCCGACTGGATTGGCGTGGCGCTCTGCGTGTTGGGGGCGAGCGTGATTCTATTCGGCCCACGGCTCTCAGCTTCCTGAAATAACCTACGGTTCGCCAGGTTTTTGCAGGACGTTTCCTTCAGTCGCAAGAACTTTGCTTGTAGGGCCTTACTGAATTCTCGCTGGTGTCTTGAGAACGGAAAGCAGGCCGGGCATGGTCAGGGTCCAGACATTCTTAAGGACAAGAACCATGCTCGTATTAAGCCGTGCTGTGGGCGAGTTGATTTCCATCGGTGACGATATTTCCGTCCGGGTGCTGTCGGTCAGTGGCACCACCGTGCGTTTTGGCGTCGAAGCGCCACGGCACGTCGATGTCCATCGCTCCGAAATCTATGAAAAGATCCAGAGGAAAAAGGCTAACGCCGCCCGCAAGGCCTGTTCAGTCGAATAGGTGCTTGGGCACGTCGTGCTTGAGCATCAGTTGGCACTGTTCGCTTTCCGGGTCGAAGACAATCAAGGCCTGGCCTTTGGTCAGGGCTTGCCGGACCCGCAGCACCCGCGTCTCCAGGGGCGTGTCGTCACCGTTGTCGGTGCCGTCGCGGGTCACGAAATCTTCGATCAGGCGAGTGAGCGTGTCGACTTCGAGTTGGTCGTGGGGGATGAGCATGGGGGACCTCGGCTAGACATTAGGGCGATGCTACGGCCAATGGGCTTTTGCGGCTAGCCTGGGTTTTGACCATTGCGAATCCTTGTGGGAGCGGGCTTGCTCGCGAAAGCGGTGGGTCGGCTAGCATAGAGTTTGAATGTACCGCCGCCTTCGCGAGCAAGCCCGCTCCCACAATTTGATTTGTGTAGACTCCGAAAGCGTCATGTGTCAGCCGACATCGCGAGCTGGATCAGCTGTCCGACCGCTGCCCCACCAGGCTGTCCACCGACGGCACCCGGGTATCGCTTTCCATCTGGGCATCGTGCTCGATCTGGTGGCTGAAGCGATCCAGGGAGCCTTGGGCCGGTTGCGCGTCGCTGGCGAACACCGGTGGGCTGAGGATGTAGGCGCCGAGCAGGCGGCTGAGGGCGGCCAGGCTGTCGATGTGGGTGCGTTCGTAGCCATGGGTGGCGTCGCAGCCGAAGGCGAGCAGGGCGGTACGGATATCGTGGCCAGCGGTGATGGCCGAATGAGCGTCGCTGAAGTAATAGCGGAACAGGTCGCGGCGTGCCGAGATGTCGTTCTCCTTGGCCAGTTTCAGCAAATGCCGCGACAGATGATAGTCGTAAGGGCCTCCGGAGTCCTGCATCGCCACGCTGACCGAATGTTCGCTCGAGTGCTGGCCAGGGGCGACGGGCGCGATGTCGATACCGACGAATTCGCTGACGTCCCAGGGCAGTGCGGCCGCTGCGCCGCTGCCGGTTTCCTCAGTGATGGTGAACAGGGGGTGACAGTCGATCAGCAGTTCCTCGCCACTGTCGACAATCGCCTTGAGCGCCGCCAGCAGTGCCGCGACCCCGGCCTTGTCGTCCAAGTGCCGGGCGCTGATGTGACCGCTTTCGGTGAATTCCGGCAAGGGGTCGAAGGCCACGTAATCGCCGATGCCCACGCCCAGGGTTTCGCAATCGGCGCGGGTGGCGCAATAGGCGTCCAGGCGCAGCTCGATGTGGTCCCAACTGATGGGCATTTCATCCACGGCGGTGTTGAACGCGTGACCGGATGCCATCAATGGCAGCACGCTGCCACGAATCACACCGGTGTCGGTGAACAAGCTGACCCGACTGCCTTCGGCAAACCGGCTGGACCAGCACCCCACCGGAGCCAGGGTCAGGCGACCGTTGTCCTTGATGGCCCGCACCGAGGCACCGATGGTATCCAGGTGCGCCGACACGGCCCGGTCGGGGCTGCTCTTGCGGCCCTTGAGCGTGGCGCGGATCGTGCCACGACGGGTCATTTCGAAGGCGATACCCAACTCTTCGAGCCGCTCGGCGACGTAGCGCACGATGGTGTCGGTGAAGCCGGTCGGGCTGGGGATGGCGAGCATTTCCAGCAGGACCTTTTGCAGGTATTCGAGATCCGGTTCGGGAATTTTGCTGATCATGGAAACTCCTCTCGGAACATTAGGTTGAAATAGGGGAACCCTGTGGCGAGGGAGCTTGCTCCCGCTGGACCGCGAAGCGGTCCCTTTGAGCTCCAGGTCGATGCACAAACCCGGATGGCTACGCAGAGGGGCCGCTTCGCAGCCCAGCGGGAGCAAGCTCCCTCGCCACGGAAGAAGGGCTAAGCCACCGTCTGGCTATGAGGAAACAACAGATCCACAAAACGCTCGGCGGTGGGTTGGGGTTCGTGGTTGGCTAAACCTGCGCGTTCGTTGGCTTCGATGAACACATACTCGGGTTGATCGGCCGCCGGCACCAGCAGGTCGAGGCCGACCATGGGGATGTCCAGCGCCCGCGCGGCACGCACCGCCGCATCGGCAAGGGTCGGATGCAGGATACCGGTGACATCTTCCAGGACGCCGCCGGTATGAAGGTTCGCTGTACGGCGTACGAACAGGTGCTCTCCGGCCGGCAGGACGCTGTCGTAGTCGTACCCCGCCGCATTGAGGGTGCGCAGGGTCTCGGCGTCCATCGGTATCTTGCTTTCACCACCCGTAGCGGCCTGCCGTCGGCGGCTCTGGGCTTCGATCAGGGCACCGATGGTGTGCCGGCCGTCGCCGATCACCTCCGCCGGGCGCCGGATCGCCGCCGCCACCACTTCAAAGCCGATCACCAGGATGCGCAGGTCCAGCCCTTCGTGGAAGCTCTCCAGCAGCACCCGGCTATCGAACTGCCGAGCCGCTTCAATGGCGCTCTGCACCTCCTCGATGGTGCGCAGGTCCACCGCCACGCCTTGGCCCTGTTCACCGTCCAGCGGCTTGACCACCACCCGTTCGTGCTCATCGAGAAACGCCAGGTTGTCATCGGCGTTCCCCACCAGCTGTTGCGCCGGCAGGTTCAGGCCGGCGTTTTTCAGCACCTTGTGGGTCAGGCTTTTGTTCTGGCACAGGGTCATGCTGATGGCGCTGGTCAGGTCGCTCAGGGACTCGCGGCAGCGCACCCGGCGGCTGCCGTGGACCAGGGTGAACAAGCCGGCCTCGGCATCGTCCACCTGCACTTCGATGCCGCGCCGGTGAGCTTCTTCGACGATGATCCGCGCATACGGATTGAACTCCGCCTCGGGGCCGGGCCCAAGGAACAACGGCTGGTTGATGCCGTTCTTGCGCTTGATGGCGAAGGTCGAGAGGTTGCGAAAGCCGAGTTTGGCGTAGAGATTTTTTGCCTGGCGATTGTCGTGCAGCACCGACAGGTCGAGGTAGCTCAAGCCACGGCTCATGAAATGCTCGATAAGGTGACGCACCAGCACCTCGCCGACACCGGGTCGCGGGCATTGCGGATCGACGGCCAGGCACCAGAGGCTGCTGCCGTTTTCCGGGTCGTTGAAGGCCTTCTGATGATTCAGGCCCATGACGCTGCCGATCACCGCACCGGTATCGTCGTCTTCAGCCAGCCAGTACACCGGTCCGCCTTCGTGACGCGGGGTCAGTCGCAGCGGGTCGATGGGCAGCATGCCCCGGGCCTGGTAGAGCTGGTTGATGGCCTGCCAGTCGGTCTCGCTCTGGGCGCGGCGAATGCGGAAGCCGCGAAACACCCGGGTGGACTGGCGATAGTCGCTGAACCACAGGCGCAAGGTGTCGGACGGATCGAGGAACAATTGCGCCGGTTCCAGCCCCAGCACCTGCTGGGGCGCGGCCACGTACAAGGCAATGTCGCGTTCGCCGGGTTGTTCGTTGAGCAGTTCCCGGGCCAGGCACGCCGCGTCCGGGAAGGTGTGGCCGATCAGCAGTCGGCCCCAGCCGCAATGCACCGCGATCGGGTCGGCGCCCAATTCGCTGCCGTCTTCGGCCAGGCGTGCCTGCAGGCGTTCATAGGAGGGCGCCTGGCCGCGCAAGAGGCGTTGGTTGTGAACAGTTGCGTGAGGTTTCATCGATCAGATTCCTTGCTCGCTGAGCCACAGGTTCAGCGCCGCCAGTTGCCATAGTCGCGAACCGCGCAACGGCGTGAGTTGCCCGTTGGGGTCGGTGAGCAGGCGGTCGAGCATGGCTGGGTTGAACAGGCCGCGATCCTGGCTCGGATCCAGCAGCAGTTCGCGAACCCAGGCCAGGGTGTCGCCTTCCAGGTGCTTGAGGCCCGGCACCGGGAAATAGCCTTTCTTGCGGTCGATCACTTCGCTGGGAATCACCCGTCGGGCGGCTTCCTTGAGCACCTGCTTGCCGCCATCGGGCAACTTGAATTTCGCCGGGACCCGGGCCGAGAGTTCCACCAGGCGATAGTCGAGGAACGGTGTGCGCGCTTCCAGGCCCCAGGCCATGGTCATGTTGTCGACGCGCTTGACCGGGTCGTCCACCAGCATCACGGTGCTGTCCAGGCGCAGGGCCTTGTCCACCGCGGCATCGGCGCCGGGTTGGGCGAAATGCTCCTTGACGAAGTCCCCGGCCGCGTCGTTGGCCGTCAACCAGTTGGGCTGCACAGTGGCGGCATATTCTGCGTAACTGCGGTCGAAGAATGCCGCGCGATAGGCGGCGTACGGATCGCTGGCGCCATCGACCTGCGGGTACCAGTGATAACCGGCGAACAGCTCATCCGCGCCTTGGCCGCTTTGCACCACTTTGCAATGCTTGGCGACTTCCCGCGACAGTAGGTAGAAGGCGATGCAGTCGTGGCTGACCATCGGCTCGCTCATGGCGCGGAACGCGGCGGGCAGTTGCTCGATGATCTCTTTTTCGTCGATGCGCAGTTGGTGGTGGCGAGTGCCGTAGTGCTTGGCGATCAGGTCCGAATATTGGAATTCGTCACCGCGCTCGCCGCCGGCGTCCTGGAAGCCGATGGAGAATGTCGACAAGTCCTCGACGCCGACTTCCCGCAACAGGCCCACCAACATACTTGAGTCGACGCCGCCGGACAGCAGCACGCCGACGTCGACGGCGGCGCGCTGGCGAATGGCAACCGCTTCGCGGGTGCTGTCGAGAACGCGATCGATCCAGTCTTCCAGATTCAGGTGCTGTTCGTCGGCGCGAGGGCCGTAGGGCAGGGTCCACCAGGTTTTCTGCTCGGTGGTGCCGTCGGCTTCGATGCGCATCCAGGTGGCGGGCGGCAGTTTTTCAACACCGGCCAGCAAGGTGCGGGGCGCCGGGACCACCGCGTGGAAATTCAGGTAATGGTTGAGGGCCACCGGATCGAGCATCGGATTGATGTCGCCGCCCTTGAGCAGCGCCGGCAATGCCGAGGCGAAGCGCAGGCGCTGGCCGGTGCGCGACAGGTACAGCGGCTTGACGCCGAGGCGGTCGCGGGCGATGAACAGCCGCTTGGCATCACGCTCCCAAATGGCGAAGGCGAACATGCCGTTGAGTTTGGGCAGCAGCGCTTCGCCCCAGGCGTGGTAACCCTTGAGCAGCACTTCGGTGTCGCCACCGGAATAGAAGGTGTAGCCCAGGCCTTCCAGCTCGGTGCGAAGCTCCGGGTAGTTGTAGATCGCGCCGTTGAAAGCCAGCGACAGGCCCAATTGATTGTCGATCATCGGCTGGGCCGAGCCGTCCGACAGGTCCATGATTTTCAGGCGTCGGTGGCCGAGGGCAATCGGTCCCTGGCTATGAAAACCCCAGGCATCAGGGCCGCGAGGGGCCAGGTGATGGGTGATTCGCTCTACGGCCGCAAGGTCCGCAGGTTGTTGATCGAAACGTAACTCTCCAGCTAATCCGCACATAAGTCCTTACCGGTGTTTCCGTTGGGGAGGGGTCAAGCAGCACGCGCCGAAAGGGCGGGTACTCTGAAACTGACCGGAGGGATTGCTGTGAGTTTTAGATCAATGCGTTATAAGCCGGCGGGGTGGGGCCCGTTTGGTCTGCTGCATGACTGAAGAATAGAGCGAAACCTGTGGGAGCGAGCCTGCTCGCGATTGCGGTAGATCAGTTGGTATCTAAGCGACTGACACACCGCAATCGCGAGCAGGCTCGCTCCCACAGTTGATTTTCATCGACCGCAGAAATGATGCGTCTGGCACAGGCTCTTTGTGGGAGTGGGCTTGCTCGCGATGGCGGTGGATCAGTCGGCATCTTAATTGGCTGACACATCGCTATCGCGAGCAAGCTCAGCTCCCACAGGATTTGTGGCGGGTCATCCATCTGTGTCAGGTCTTGCCCCGAATCAAGGCCCGCAACGCGAACCGGTTCGGATGGCAGGCCTCGGCCACGCTGCGGGGCAGCGGCAGGGGTTCGTTGTCCAGCCAGGCGGCGATCAGTTCGCCCGACAGGGGCCCGGTGATCAGGCCGCGGGAACCGTGGCCGCTGTTGATGTACAGGCCATCGAGCCATGGGCAGGGGGCGTCCGGCACTTGGCGCGCATCTTTGCCCAGGGCAGCGTAGGCCTCGGTGAAGGCCTGGCGCCCGGCCAGCGGTCCGACAATCGGCAGGTAATCGGGGCTGGTGCAACGAAACGCCGCGCGGCCTTCGAGGTGGTGCGGGTCCAGGGTGCCAGCATCCAGGCGCTCCACCAGGTCGTGGGAGATCTCTTCGAGCATCTGCAGATTGCCGGCATGCTCGGCAGCGGTGGGGGTCAGGTCGTCGCTGTTGAAATCGAAACTGGCGCCCAGGGTATGTTCGCCCAGCCGCGGCGGCGCCACATATCCTTCGGCGCAGACCACCGTCGCCAGGCTCTGGCTGCGGCGGGTTTGCGGCAACCGCGTGATCTGCCCGCGAATGCGCTTGAGCGGCAAACCAGCGGCAGGTTCGAAGCGTTTGATCTCGGCAGCGCTGGCGAGGATCACCACTGGCGCACTGGCCAGGCAGCGTTCGCCGTCCCATGCCGACCATTGGCCGTCGACTCGGCGCAGGTGCAGCACGTCATGATGGGGTCGCACATCAATTGCCGGCCCCGAGGCTTGCCAGCGACACAGCGCCGGCGGATGCACCCAACCGCCTTCGGGATAAAACAAGCCGCCACAGGCCAGGCCGATGCCGGCGCGAACCTGGGCCTCGGACTGATCCAGTGAATGCAGCAAGTCCGCTGGGAACGCCTCGGCCAGTTGCGCCTGGCGCTCGGCTTCCTTGCTGTTGAAGGCCAGTTGCAAGACGCCGCAGGCATCCCAGTCAACGCCGCGTTGCAGTTGCTCCAGCACGCGTCGGGTGTAGCCGAAGCCGCTGAGGATCATCTGCGACAACGCCGTGCCATGGGCCGACAATTTGAGGTACAGCACGCCTTGGGGATTGCCGGACGCTTCCTCGGCCAACCCGGCATGACGCTCCAGCAGCGTCACCTGCCAACCACGGGCGGCGAGGCTCGCCGCGCTGGCGCACCCGGCCAGGCCGCCGCCGATGACCAAGGCCCGACGCTCGCCGGTGGGCGGCAAGGGGCGGGCGTACCAGGGTTTTGCCAGGGACGGCGCGGGTGTCTGCTCGGGCCAGCCAAGAAACACGCCGCGCAGGATTTCCCATTTATGGCCAATGCCCGGTGTGCGCTTCATCTTGAAGCCCGCCGCGTTCAGCAACCGCCGAACCCAACCGGTGCTGGTGAAGGTACTGAGGGTAGCGCCGGGTGCGGCCAGCCGGGCCAGTTCGGCGAACAGCTCGGCGGTCCACATCTCGGGGTTCCTGGCTGGGGCAAAGCCGTCGAGGAACCAGGCATCGATCTGCCCGTCCAACTGCGGCAACTGCTCCAGGGCATCGCCGATCAACAAGGTCAGCGTCACCCGGCCATTGGCCAGGACCAGGCGCTGGAAACCCTGGTGGATCGCCACGTACTGCTCAAGCAATTGTTCCGCTTGAAGGCTCAGTTGCGGCCACAGGGCAAGGGCCCGGCGCAAGTCTTCGGGGCTCAGGGGATACTTCTCGACGCTGACGAAGTGCAGCCGAGCGCCTGCTGGCGCGCACTGTTCGAACAATTGCCAGGCGCAGAGAAAATTCAAGCCGGTGCCAAACCCGGTTTCGCCGATCACCAGCCGCCCGCCAGCGGCCAGCGCAGCGAAGCGCTCGGCCAGGTTGTTCTGCTCGAGGAACACATAACGGGTTTCATCCAGGCCCGACTGATCGGAAAAATACACATCGTCGAACACCCGCGAACGCGGGCGCCCCTGATCATCCCAGTCGAGTTGGGCGTGTTGCTGGATGGGCGTCATGGCAGGCTCGGTCAAAACTGAGCGGCCATTCTAGCCGATCGGTATCGGCTTGCTTGACCCATCGCAACAGAGCGCGCATCTGAATGGAATCTGCTGCACAGGGCCGCATCCAATCCGCTAGTCTTGAGCCATCCCCGGAAGGAGCTGCCCATGTTTGAATCCGCTGAAATCGGCCATGTGATCGATAAAGACACCTTTGAGGCCGAGGTGCCCGCCCTGCGTGAAGCGCTGTTGGAAGCGCAGTTCGAGTTGCAGCAGCAGGGCCGGTTTCCGGTCATCGTGTTGATCAACGGCATCGAAGGCGCGGGCAAGGGCGAGACGGTGAAGTTGCTCAATGAATGGATGGACCCACGGCTGATCGAAGTGCGCACCTTCGACCAGCAGACTGACGAGGAATTGGCGCGGCCTCCCGCGTGGCGCTATTGGCGGATGCTGCCGGCCAAAGGGCGCATGGGGATTTTCTTCGGCAACTGGTACAGCCAGATGCTCCAGGGCCGGGTCCATGGCGAATTCAAGGACCCACGACTCGACCAGGCGATCGCCGGTGCCGAGCGCCTGGAAAAAATGCTCTGCGATGAAGGCGCGCTGATCTTCAAGTTCTGGTTCCACCTCTCCAAGAAGCAGATGAAGGCCCGACTCAAGGGGCTCAAGGATGACCCGCTGCACAGTTGGCGCATCAGCCCGCTGGATTGGCAGCAATCCCAGACCTACGACAAGTTCGTCAAATACGGTGAGCGGGTGCTGCGCCGTACCAGCCGCGATTACGCGCCATGGCACGTGATCGAAGGCATGGACAGCTGTTATCGCAGCCTCACCGTCGGGCGGATCCTGCTCGACGGTTTGCGCCAGGCCTTGGACCGGTCGAAAATCAAGCCGCAAAAGGTCAGCGTGGCGCCGCTGCCCGAGCTGGACGGCCAGGTCACGCTGCTCGACAGCCTGGACATGACCCGGCGCCTGGACAAGGCCGACTACGAAGAACAATTGATCACCGAGCAGGCGCGGTTCGCCGGCCTGCTGCGGGACAAACGCATGCGCCAACATGCCCTGGTGGCGGTGTTCGAAGGCAATGACGCGGCGGGCAAGGGTGGAGCGATCCGGCGGGTCGCGGCGGCCCTGGACCCACGCCAATACAGCATCGTGCCGATTGCCGCGCCCACGGAAGAAGAGCGCGCCCACCCCTACATGTGGCGGTTCTGGCGGCATATCCCCGCGCGCGGCAAGTTCACCATGTTCGACCGCTCCTGGTACGGCCGGGTGCTGGTGGAGCGGGTCGAAGGTTTTTGCAGCCAAGCCGACTGGCTGCGGGCCTACGGGGAAATCAACGACTTCGAGGAGCAGATCGCCGACGCCGGCGTGGTGGTGGTCAAGTTCTGGCTGGCCATCGACAAGGAAACCCAGCTGGAGCGGTTCCAGGAGCGCGAGGAAATCCCGTTCAAGCGTTTCAAGATCACCGAGGATGACTGGCGCAACCGCGACAAGTGGGACGCCTACCGCGCCGCAGTGTGCGACATGGTCGACCGCACCAGCACCGAGATTTCCCCCTGGACCTTGGTGGAGGCCAACGACAAGCGCTGGGCGCGGGTCAAGGTACTGCGCACCCTTAACCAGGCATTGGAGGCGGCTTTCGAGCGCAGCGCAAAACAGGCTCGCAAGAAGAAGCGCTAGGGCGATGGGTACGCATACGCGAGGTGAATGATTGTCGCGGTCGGTTATCCAGTGGATCTATGCTCGATTCACTCTCAACCGACCAGAACAATGAGGTACAGCCATGCGTGAAGTGGTGATCGTCGACAGCGTACGGACCGGCCTGGCCAAGTCCTTTCGTGGCAAGTTCAACATGACCCGTCCAGACGACATGGCGGCCCATTGTGTCGATGCCTTGTTGGCGCGCAACGACATCAACCCGGCCAGCGTCGAGGATTGCATCGTCGGGGCCGGCTCCAATGAGGGCGCCCAGGGCTACAACATCGGGCGCAACGTGGCGGTGCTCTCGCGATTGGGCATTGGCACGGCCGGGATGACCCTCAACCGCTTCTGTTCCTCGGGCCTGCAAGCCATTGCCATCGCCGCCAACCAGATCGCTTCCGGTTGCAGCGACATCATTGTGGCGGGCGGTGTGGAATCCATCAGCCTGACGATGAAAAGCGTCAATACCGACAACCTGATCAACCCACTGCTCAAGGAGCAAGTGCCCGGGATTTATTTTCCCATGGGCCAGACAGCGGAGATCGTCGCTCGCCGTTACCAGGTCAGCCGCGAGGAGCAGGACCGCTACGCCTTGCAGAGCCAGCAACGCACCGCCAAGGCCCAGGCGGCGGGATTGTTCGATGATGAAATCATCCCGATGGCGGTCAAGTACCGGGTCGAGGACAAGCAGACCGGTGCGGTGCAGATTCTTGAAGGCGTGGTCGATCATGACGATTGCAACCGCCCGGACACCACCTATGAAAGCCTGGCGGGCCTGAAGCCGGTGTTCGCCGAAGACGGTTCGGTGACGGCGGGCAACTCGTCGCAGTTGTCCGACGGCGCCTCGATGACCTTGGTCATGAGCCTGGAAAAGGCCTTGGCGCTGGGGCTCAAGCCCAAGGCGTTTTTCCGTGGTTTCGCCGTGGCCGGTTGCGAGCCGGACGAAATGGGCATCGGCCCGGTATTTTCAGTTCCCAAGCTGCTCAAGGCCAAGGGCTTGCAGATCGCCGATATCGACCTGTGGGAACTCAACGAGGCGTTTGCTTCCCAGTGCCTGTACAGCCGCAACCGGCTGGAAATCGATCCAGAGAAATACAACGTCAACGGCGGCTCGATCTCCATCGGCCATCCGTTCGGCATGACCGGTTCCCGGCAAGTCGGGCATCTGGTGCGTGAGTTGCAACGGCGCAACCTGCGCTACGGCATCGTGACCATGTGTGTGGGCGGCGGTATGGGGGCTACGGGGTTGTTCGAGGCGGTGAGATAACCGCAAAAAGTATGCTTGCACAGAGCTTTTGTGGCGAGGGAGCTTGCTCCCGCTCGGCTGCGAAGCAGGCGCCAAACTGTCGATGCGGTTTATTGAATGGGGCAGGGGGCCGCTTCGCGACCCAGCGGGAGCAAGCTCCCTCGCCACAGGAGTACGGCGCTAGCTGGCGACCTGAGTCAGTTGCAGCATCCGCTGTACATACGCTTCCACCTCCCGCAACGCCTCCTCGCGATTGGCGAACGGCCCTTCCTGGGTGCCTTCCCGGGTGTTGAAGTAAAATTCGCCGTTGATGCGGCAAATCCGGTCACTGGGAAAGACCATCGCAGGGGCGAGGTCCTGGGCGCGTTTGCCAAGCATGAGGGGCTCCAAAAGGGGCGGCGGGATCAGGTTGAGTGAAGTTTAGAGGCTGGCGTGAACCGCTGCTTGGCCAGCCGATAGGCGGCCATGTGCCATGTCGGTATTGATTCAATTAATCCGCAACTGTTCCTGTGTCGCTGGGCGAATAGATGCCTAGAATGGGCGTTCTTTGTCCTGGGCTTCGAGGGTTGCATGCACATATCGTCCGGTCGCTGGGTCTACGGCTTGTTCCTCGCCCTGTTGACGGCCCTGCTCTGGGGAATCCTGCCGATCAAGCTCAAGCAAGTGCTGCAAGTGATGGACCCGGTTACCGTGACCTGGTTTCGCTTGCTGGTGTCCGGCGGTTTGCTGTTCATTTATTTGGCGGCGACCCGGCGCCTGCCCAGTCGCAAGGTCCTCGGCCCACGCGGCGGCTGGCTGGTGGCGATGGCGGTGCTCGGGCTGGTGGGCAACTACGTGTTGTACCTGATGGGCCTGAACCGCTTGAGCCCCGGCACCGCGCAATTGGTGGTGCAGATGGGGCCGATCATGTTGCTGGTCGCCAGCCTGTTTGTGTTCAAGGAGCGGTTCAGCGTGGGGCAGGGCATTGGCCTGCTGGTGCTGCTGATCGGTTTCACGCTGTTTTTCAACCAGCGCTTGGGCGAGTTGCTGACGTCCCTGAGCGAATACACCGCCGGGGTGTTGATGGTGTTGTTGGCATCGACGGTCTGGACGTTCTACGCCCTGGGCCAGAAGCAATTGTTGACGGTGTGGAATTCGCTGCAGGTGATGATGGTGATCTACCTGTTTTGCGCGCTGCTGCTCACGCCCTGGGTGCATCCGTTGGAGGCGCTGCAATTGAGCCCGCTGCAAGGCTGGTTGTTGCTCGCCTGCTGCCTCAATACCTTGATTGCCTATGGCGCGTTTGCCGAAGCCCTGGCCCATTGGGAAGCGTCGCGGGTCAGCGCGACCCTGGCGATCACGCCGCTGGTGACCTTCGCCGCAGTGGCGATGGCGGCCTGGTGGTGGCCTGATTATGTCCATGCCGAGCAGATCAACCTGCTGGGCTATGGCGGGGCGGTGCTGGTAGTGCTGGGTTCGGCGCTGGTCGCCCTGGGCCCCTCGTTGATCGCCGGGCTCAAGGCCCGACGCGAGCGTTTGGCTGTCGGGCGTTAAACCGCGTTATCGTTCTTCGCGAGCAAGCCCGCTCCCACAGGGCATCTATGTGAGCCGTAATATTGCATACACTGAAGATCCATTGTGGGAGCGGGCTTGCTCGCGAAAGCGGCTTGGCAGGCGATAAGGATGTCGAGCCTGCCGGCCTCATCGCGAGCAGGCTCGCTCCCACAGGGGGGATGGCGTTAGCCCTGGCTACCGGCCTCCAACATATTCTCCGGCCTCACCCAGGCATCGAATTCTTCATCGGTCAGGTACCCCAGTTGCAGCGCCGCCTCGCGCAAGGTCAGCCCTTCGCCGTAGGCTTTCTTGGCGATTTCCGCTGACTTGTCGTAGCCGATATGCGGGTTCAGTGCGGTCACCAGCATCAACCCACGTTCCAGGTGCGCGGCCATCTGCTCGGCGTCCGGTTCGAGACCGGCGATGCAGTGCTGCTGGAAGTTGCTGCAGCCGTCGGCCAGCAGGCGTATCGACTGCAGCAGGTTGTGGATGATCACCGGTTTGAACACGTTCAACTGCAAATGCCCCTGGCTGGCGGCAAAACCAATGGTCACGTCGTTGCCCATGACCTGGCAGGCCAGCATCGACAAGGCTTCGCACTGGGTCGGGTTGACCTTGCCAGGCATGATGGAACTGCCCGGTTCGTTGGCTGGCAATTTCACCTCGGCGAAGCCGGCCCGGGGGCCAGAGCCCAGCAGACGCAGGTCGTTGGCGATTTTCATCAGGGTCACGGCGAGGGTCTTCAGGGCGCCGGACAAGGAAGTCAGGGGTTCATGGCCGGCCAGCGCGGCGAACTTGTTCGGTGCGGTGACGAACGGCAGGCCCGAGAGCGCCGCCAGTTCAGCGGCAATCGCTTCGCCGAAACCATGGGGTGAATTGAGGCCGGTGCCCACGGCTGTGCCGCCCTGGGCCAGTTCGCAGACGGCCGGAAGCGCGGCGCGGATCGCCCGTTCGGCATAATCGAGCTGGGCAATGAACGCCGACAGCTCCTGGCCAAAGGTGATTGGCGTGGCATCCATCATGTGGGTGCGGCCGGTCTTGACCAGCTTCATGTGGCGCGCCGCCAGTTCCGCGAGGCCGCCGGAGAGTTCGCTGATGGCCGGCAGCAATTGCTGATGGACAGCCTGGGCGGCGGCGATGTGCATGGCGGTGGGGAAGCAGTCGTTGGAACTCTGCGAGCGGTTGACGTGGTCGTTGGGGTGCACCGGGCTCTTGCCGCCGCGGGGGTTGCCGGCCAGTTCGTTGGCGCGCCCGGCGATCACCTCGTTGACGTTCATGTTGCTCTGGGTCCCGCTGCCGGTCTGCCAGACCACCAGCGGGAATTGGTCGTCGTGCTGGCCGGCGAGCACTTCGTCGGCGGCCTGTTCGATCAGGCGGGCGATGTCGGCGGGGAGGTCGCCATTGCGATCATTGACCCGCGCGGCGGCCTTCTTGATCAGTGCCAGGGCATGCAGCACCGACAGCGGCATGCGTTCGTTGCCAATGGCGAAGTTGATCATGGAACGCTGCGTCTGGGCTCCCCAGTAGGCCTCATCCGGGACTTCAACCTGGCCAAGGCTGTCGGTTTCGATACGGCTCATCGGGTCAAACTCCTTAAAGGCTGAATGCGCAGTTTAGGCCCAGATGGGCGGCACCGGTTCCCTCAATCATCGCTCAATCCAGGAGCGGTGTGTTCGCTCCGTCAATCGGACCCGACAAGCATCGGGGTTGAGGCCCGGCGTTTTTTAGGCGCAGAATGGTCGCCCTTGGGGTTTTACCTCGCCTGTAAACAAAGGAAACTCGATGACCCGTCTTCGTGCCATCTGTACCGCAGTTGCTCTGGTGTGTGCCAGCGGCCCTGTTTTCGCCGATACCGCCAGCCACAACGCCAGCGCCGAAGCGTTCCTGACCCTGGCGCACGCTGACAAACTGGGCACTCCGGTGTACATGCAAGTGCAGCAAATGTTTGCCCAGCGCTTTGAACAGACCAAGGCCCCTGAGTCGAAAAAAGCCACCCTGGAAACCTATCAGGCCAAGGCCAATGCCGCGCTGGACCAAGCCATTGGCTGGAACAAGCTCAAGCCCGACATGGTCAAGCTCTACACCAGCAACTTCAACGAGTCGGAGCTCAAGGACCTGGTGGCTTTCTACCAATCGCCATTGGGCAAGAAAGTCCTGGAAAAAATGCCACAGCTGACTCAGCAATCGGCCCAGCTGACCCAGGCCAAGCTTGAAAGCGCGGTGCCGGTGGTCAACAAGCTGCTGGCCGACATGACGGCCGAGCTCGAGCCAAAAGCCGCTGCCCCAGCCAAGAAAAAGCCGTAAGCGGAGCCCGGTATGAGCATGCAACAACGCATCGAATCGACACTCGGGCTCTTGCAGCCCGAGCACTTGCAAGTGCTGGATGAAAGCCACATGCACAGCCGTGGCCTGCAGACGCATTTCAAGGCCGTGGTGGTCAGCCAGCAGTTCGAAGGCCTCAATCGCGTCAAGCGCCACCAGAAGGTCTACGGCACGCTGGGCGAGCTGATGGGTGAGTTCCATGCGTTGGCGCTGCACACCTACACCCCCGAAGAATGGGCGCAGATCGACGCGGCCCCGGCTTCGCCGACGTGTGCCGGTGGCAGCAAGCACTGAGCGGGCAACCTGTTATGGCCAGGAAGCTTTTGTGGCGAGGGAGCTTGCTCCCGCTGGGCTGCGAAGCGGCCCCCAAGCCAATCACACGCGTCGTGTCAGGCTGATCCCAATCAGTTTTTTGGGGCTGCTGCGCAACCCAGCGGGAGCAAGCTCCCTCGCCACACAGGCTCTCGCTCCTAAAACCACATTGTTTTTGTTAGAATCCGCAACGCGCCGCTCACCCGGCGCGTTTTTTTTCGCATCCGGTTCACCCTTTACGAGGGTAGCCACCTGGAGAAACACCCATGACACAACCCATTGTCGTGGCGGCACTGTATAAGTTCGTCACCCTTGAAGATTACGTCGAGCTGCGTGAGCCCCTGCTCAAGGCCATGCTTGATAACGGCATCAAAGGCACGCTGCTGATCGCCGAGGAAGGCATCAACGGCACGGTCTCCGGCACCCGTGAAGGCATCGACGGGTTGATGGCCTGGCTCAAGAACGATCCGCGCATGGACGACATCGACCATAAAGAGTCGTACTGCGACGAGCAGCCGTTCTACCGCACCAAGGTCAAGCTCAAGAAAGAAATCGTCACCCTCGGCGTCGAAGGCGTGGACCCGAACAAGCAGGTCGGCACGTACGTCGAGCCACAAGACTGGAACGCGTTGATCAGCGATCCGCAAGTGCTGTTGATCGACACCCGCAACGATTACGAAGTGTCCATCGGCACCTTCGAAGGCGCCATCGACCCCAAGACCACCAGCTTTCGCGAGTTCCCCGAGTACATCAAGGCCAACTTCGACCCGGCCAGGCACAAGAAAGTCGCGATGTTCTGCACCGGCGGCATTCGTTGTGAAAAGGCTTCCAGCTACATGCTGGGCCAAGGCTTCGACGAGGTCTATCACCTCAAGGGCGGCATCCTGAAATACCTCGAAGAGGTGCCTCAGGAGGAAACCAAGTGGCGCGGCGACTGCTTCGTGTTCGATAACCGCGTGACCGTTCGCCACGACCTCAGCGAAGGGGACTACGATCAATGTCACGCTTGTCGTACGCCGGTGAGCGTCGAAGACCGCGCCTCGGAGCATTACGTGCCTGGCATCAGTTGCCCGCATTGCTGGGATAAGCTGAGCGAGAAAACCCGTCGCAGCGCCATCGACCGGCAGAAGCAGATCGAGTTGGCCAAGGCGCGGAACATGCCGCACCCGATCGGCTACAACTATAAGCAAACATCTTCCGAGGCTTGAACCATGGCGTCACGCCTGCTCTACGTGATGGACCCGATGTGCTCCTGGTGCTGGGGCTTTGCACCGGTGGCCGAGGCATTGGTCGAGCAGGCGCAGGCCGCGGGCGTGGAATTGCACCTGGTGGTGGGCGGTTTGCGCACCGGCAGTGGTTCGGCGCTGGAGCCGACCACCCGGCGCTACATTCTTGAGCATTGGCAGGCGGTGACCCAGGCCACCGGCCAGCCCTTCAAGCTTGAAGGGGCGCTGCCGGACGGTTTCGTCTACGACACCGAACCAGCCTGCCGGGCATTGGTGACGGCCCGCAGCCTCGCCCCGGACTTGGCCTGGAAGCTGGTGAAGCTGATCCAGCAGGCCTTTTATGTGCAAGGCCGCGACGTCACCCACGCCAGCGTCCTGGTGGAGCTGGCCGAACAGGCCGGGTTGCCACGCATCGAATTCGCTGCCGCTTTTGACCGCGCCGACCAACACGCGGCCACCGCGGCGGATTTCACCTGGGTACAGGACCTGGGCATCGCCGGGTTCCCCACGCTGTTGGCTGAGCGCGACGGCCAACTGGCCTTGCTGACCAACGGTTATCAGCCCCTGGGCCAGTTGTCGCCGTTGCTGGGCCGATGGCTGGAGCGCGCGACCTGTGCCTGAGCGGCCGCCAGACCCATCGGCCTCGCGGCGCATCGATCGGTTGAGCTGGGCGGAAATCCGTCGCCTGGCCCTCACCCATAAAAAAGCCCTGTGGATCGCCAACGGCGTGGCCGTGCTGGCGACGCTGTGCAGCGTGCCGATCCCGTTGTTGTTGCCGCTGTTGGTGGACGAAGTCCTGCTGGGGCACGGCGATGCGGCCTTGAACGTCATGAACCATGCATTGCCAACGGCGTGGCAGAGCGCTGCTGGCTATATCGGGCTGATGTTGCTGGCGACCCTGGCCCTGCGCTGCGGCGCCTTGCTGTTCAACGTGCTGCAGGCGCGCTTGTTCGCCAGGCTGGCCAAGGACCTCGTCTACCGCATTCGCATCCGTCTGATCGAACGTCTCAAGCGAATCTCCCTGGGCGAGTACGAAAGCCTGGGCAGCGGCACGGTGGCGGCCCACTTGGTCACCGACCTGGACACCCTCGACAAATTCATCGGCGAAACCCTCAGCCGTTTCCTGGTGGCGATGCTGACCTTGGTGGGCACCGCCGGGATCCTGGTGTGGATGCATTGGAAACTGGCGCTGCTGATCCTGCTGTTCAACCCGCTGGTGATCTACGCCACGGTACAGTTGGGCAAGCGGGTCAAGCACCTCAAGAAACTGGAGAACGACAGCACCTCGCGCTTTACCCAGGCCTTGACCGAAACCCTGGACGCCATCCAGGAAGTGCGCGCCGGCAACCGCCAGGGCCATTTCCTTGGGCGCTTGGGAATGCGCGCCAAGGAAGTCCGCGATTATGCCGTGAACTCGCAGTGGAAAACCGACGCCTCGAACCGCGCCAGTGGTTTGCTGTTCCAGTTCGGCATCGATATTTTTCGCGCGGCGGCCATGCTCACCGTGGTGTTTTCCGACCTGTCCATCGGCCAGATGCTGGCGGTGTTCAGCTACCTCTGGTTCATGATCGGTCCGGTCGAGCAGTTGTTGAATTTGCAGTACGCTTTTTACGCCGCCGGCGGCGCCTTGAACCGCATCAATGAACTGCTGGCCCGGGCCGACGAGCCGCAGTACACCGGCGTCGTCGATCCGTTCAAGGGCCGTGACACCGTGGGCATCGAGATCCAAGGGTTGAGTTTCGGTTACGGCGAGGAGTTGGTGCTCGACCAATTGAACCTGTCCATCTCTGCGGGGGAAAAAGTCGCCATCGTCGGGGCCAGTGGCGGCGGCAAGAGCACTCTGGTGCAGTTGCTGCTCGGGCTGTACACGCCGCAGTCGGGCAGCATTCGTTTCGGCGGCGCCACGCAGCAGGAGGTTGGCCTGGAAACCATTCGCGAGAACGTCGCTGTGGTGCTTCAGCATCCGGCGTTGTTCAACGACACGGTGCGGGCTAACTTGACCATGGGCCGTGAACGCAGCGACGAGGCCTGCTGGCAGGCGCTGGAAATCGCCCAACTCGACGCCACGGTACGGGCGCTGCCCCTGGGCCTGGAAAGCATCGTTGGGCGTTCCGGGGTACGGTTGTCCGGCGGGCAGCGCCAACGGCTGGCCATTGCCCGCATGGTATTGGCCAATCCTCGGGTGGTGATTCTCGACGAAGCCACCTCGGCCCTGGACGCGGCCACCGAGTACAACCTGCACCAGGCCCTGGCGCGTTTTTTGAGCGCGCGTACCACCCTGATCATCGCCCACCGGCTCTCGGCGGTGAAGCAGGCTGATCGGGTATTGGTGTTCGACGGTGGGCGAATCGCCGAAGACGGCGACCATTTGCAACTGATTGCCGAAGGGGGCCTGTACGCTCGGCTCTACGGTCATTTGCAACAAATACAGCAGCCTTGAGTTTCCGGCGGTTTTCTGCGCTTAGTATCGGAAAAAAAGCAGGCAAACCCGCTGTTTTTCCCAAATTCCACGCAAAGTCTGTCGATCTGTTCATCCATTCATTCGATGGGTCGAAAACTAGCCTAGGCTATTGAGTCAGGAGTGGAATTCTGGCGGGTGTTCGTCCGCAATACCTGTGTGCAAGGGACCTCATGAAGCAAAAGCAGACTCTCGGAACACCACGGCTGCTGGGTATCGTCTGGCCCTTTATCGCCGTTGTGCTATTTCAGGCATTGCTCGGCGGCGTCAGCCTATACGTATTGTCTGCGGTTCGCGGCTATGTGGCGGGGGAGAGTCTCTGGTCCAAGGGGCAGAAAGACGCCATCTATTACCTCAACCTCTACGCCGACAGCCGCGATGAGGCGATTTTCCGAAAATTTCAGCAGGCCATCGCCGTGCCCGAGGGCGGCCACGAATTGCGGGTGGCGCTGGACCGTGAGCCGCCGGACCTGGAGGCCGCACGGGCCGGCATCCTCAAGGGCGGCAATCACCCGGACGATGTGTCCAGCCTGATCTGGCTTTATTTGAATTTCCGTCACTTCAGTTACTTGGAAGAAGCCATCGATCTCTGGACGGTGGGCGACGGCTACCTGATCGAATTGAATAACGTCGCCCGGCAGATGCACGGCAGCATCGCCGCGGGCCAGGCCTCGGAGGTGGACATCCGCGGCTGGAAGGCCCAGATCTTTGCGATCAACGATTCCGTGACCCCGGCTGCCAAGGCGTTCAGCGACGCACTGGGCGAGGGCTCGCGTTTCATCCTGCGGCTTCTGCTGGTGACCAATTTCGCCACCGCCCTGGGGCTGATCGTCCTGGCGCTGTTGCGTACCCATAAGTTGCTGGCCCAGCGGCAGGTGTTCGCCAATGCGCTGCAGATGGAGAAAGAACGAGCGCAGATCACCCTGCAATCCATTGGCGATGGGGTGATCACCACCGACGTGGAAGGGGCCATCGCCTACATGAACCCCGCTGCCGAAGCGATGACCCATTGGAAGGCCGAACACGCCACGGGCTTGCCCTTGGCCGCGCTGTTCAATTTGCTCGATGACAATGCCCAGACCGAAGGGCTGACCTTGATCGAGCACATCCTCAGCGGTCGACTCAGTGGCGCCAGCGAACATTCGAAACTGATCCAGCGCCTGGATGGCAGCACGGTCTCGGTCACCCTGGTGGGCGCGCCGATCCGCCATGCTGGCAAGGTCAGCGGCGCCGTGCTGGTGCTGCATGACATGACCCAGGAGCGGCAATACATCGCCAACCTGTCGTGGCAGGCCACCCACGACGCCCTGACCGGCCTGGCCAACCGCCGGGAATTCGAGTATCGCCTCGAGCAGGCCCTGCACAACCTCACTCGCCAGGTCGGTCGTCATGCCTTGATGTTTCTCGACCTGGACCAGTTCAAGCTGGTTAACGACACCTGCGGCCACGCGGCGGGAGACGAGTTGTTGCGGCATATCTGTGCCTTGTTGCAATCAGGGCTGCGGGAAAACGACACCCTGGCCCGGTTGGGCGGCGATGAGTTCGGGATCCTGCTGGAGAACTGTTCGCCGGAGGCTGCGGAAAAGATTGCCGAAGGGCTGCGCCAGACCGTGCAGAACCTGCATTTTGTCTGGAAGGGCCGGCCGTTCGTGACCACCGTGAGCATTGGCCTGGTGCACATCGCCCAGACCCCGACGACCCTGGAGGCATCCCTGCGGGCCGCCGACATGGCCTGTTATATGGCCAAGGAAAAGGGGCGCAACCGGGTCCAGGTCTATCATGCCGACGACTCGGAGTTGTCCCTGCGTTTTGGCGAGATGGCCTGGGTCCAGCGCCTGCACATGGCTTTGGAGGAAAACCGCTTTTGCCTGTACGCCCAGGAAATCGCCGCGCTGGGCCCGGGCGATCATGGTGGCGGGCACATAGAAATCCTGCTGCGCCTGCATGACGAAGCCGGGCGGATGATCCTGCCGGACAGCTTCATTCCCGCGGCGGAACGCTACGGGCTGATGACATCCCTGGATCGTTGGGTAGTGGAAAACGTCTTCAAGATCATCCGCCAGTGCCTGAATGAATCGCGACAGGGGCCCATGGCGATGTGTGCGATTAATCTGTCAGGCACAACTATCGGAGATCAGGCGTTCCTCGACTTCCTGCGTAAACAGTTCGCCGCCTACTCGATCCCGCCGGAAATGATTTGTTTTGAAATTACAGAAACCAGCGCTATTTCGAATCTCGGCAGTGCGATCCGTTTTATCAATGAACTCAAGAGCTTGGGATGTTATTTCTCGCTGGATGACTTTTGCGCCGGAATGTCTTCATTCGCTTACCTGAAACATTTACCTGTAGACTTCTTGAAGATCGACGGGAGTTTCGTAAAGGATATGCTGGACGACCCGATTAACCGTGCAATGGTCGAAGTGATCAATCACATCGGTCACGTCATGGGTAAGCGCACGATTGCCGAGTTTGTAGAAACCGCCCAGATCGAGCAGGCATTGTTGGAGATTGGGGTGGACTACGCTCAGGGGTATGTGATCGAACGCCCGCAATTGTTTACCTGCGACACGTTGCAATGTCGGCCGGCCCGGCCCCAGCCGTTGTTATTCAAGGCCCCCGGCACGTTCCGCTGAAACGCTTGTTGATCCGAGAAAATCACAATCAAAAGGAGCCCGACAGTGATCGACACATTCAACCGAACAGGCCCGCTCATGGACGCCACAAGCTATCCGAAATGGGCACAGCAGCTCATTACCGATTGCAGCGAGAGCAAGCGCCGGGTTGTCGAACACGAACTGTATCAGCGCATGCGCGACAACAAGCTCAGCGCCAAGACCATGCGCCACTACCTCATTGGTGGTTGGCCGGTCGTTGAACAGTTCGCTTTATACATGGCACAGAACCTCACCAAGACCCGCTTTGCCCGCCATCCTGGCGAGGACATGGCGCGTCGCTGGCTGATGCGCAACATTCGTGTCGAACTCAACCATGCCGATTATTGGGTCAACTGGAGCGCCGCCCACGGCGTGACCCTGGAAGACCTGCAGGCCCAGCAGGTACCGCCTGAGCTTCATGCCTTGAGCCACTGGTGCTGGCACACCAGTTCCTCGGACGCGTTGATCGTGGCCATCGCCGCGACCAACTACGCCATCGAGGGTGCCACGGGAGAGTGGTCGGCGCTGGTGTGTTCCACCGGTGTCTATGCGGCCGCCTTCGCCGAGGAAGACCGCAAGCGGGCCATGAAATGGCTCAAGATGCATGCCCAGTACGACGATGCCCATCCTTGGGAAGCCTTGGAAATCATCTGTACGCTGGCGGGGATGAACCCGAGCAAAGCCCTGCAGACGGAGCTGCGCCAGGCCGTTTGCAAGAGCTATGACTACATGTATCTGTTCCTGGAGCGTTGCATGCAACTGGAACAGTCGGAGACGGTGAGTAAGTCGTCATCCCCCCGCGAGCGCCTGGCATTGGCCGGGAGCTGATTACTACCACTACAGATAGCCACAACCTGTGGGAGCGAGCCTGCTCGCGAAGCGGTCTGACAGTCGACGGGGAGGTTGGCTGCAAGGACGCTATCGCGAGCAGGCTCGCTCCCACAGTTGTTTGGGTGAGTGCTGGCCTGTGATCGCCGCAAGACCTTGTGGGAGCGAGCCTGCTCGCGAAGCGGTCTGCCAGTCGACGGGGAGGTTGACTGCTAGGCCGCTTTCGCGAGCAGGCTCGCTCCCACAGTTGTTTTGGATGAGCGCTGTCTTGAATCGCCTTAAACCTTGTGGGAGCGGGCTTGCTCGCGAAGACTCTGGCACATGCAACATAGTCGTAGGCTGACCCACCGCTTTCGCGAGCAAGCCCGCTCCCACAGATATTTCGATATTCTTTGCTGCCGATACTTGTCAGCCGGCCATCGCCAGTCGATTGCGACCCTCGCGCTTGGCCACGTACAGCGCGCTGTCGACCCTGCGCAGCAGGCTCTCCGAGGATTCCCCCGGTAGCAGGGTGGCGCAGCCCAGGCTGACGGTCAGCTCGATCCGGGTGCCAGCGGCGAAGTAATCCTGGGCCTGGGCGGCATAACGCAGCCGTTCGCCGACCATGGCTGCCGCATCCCGGCTGGTATTGGCCAGCAGGATCAGAAATTCTTCACCGCCGAACCTGAACACCATGTCCACGTTGCGCAGTTGGCCCTTGATCGACTCGGCCACGGCCTTGAGCACTTCGTCACCGACGCCGTGACCATGGTTGTCGTTGATGCGCTTGAAATGATCGATATCGAGCATCAGCACTGACAAGGGCTGCGAATGACGCTTGGCCATGTCGATTTCCCGCATCAGGGTCTGGTCCATGGCGATGCGGTTGCCAGTAGCGGTCAGTGGATCTCGCAGGGCGCTACGGGTGGCGGCGCGGTAGAGCAGCGCGTTGCGCAGCGGATACAGCAGCGTCGACATGATGGATTCGAGATCGCTCTGTTCCGCCTCGATGAAACGCTGGTTGCGGCGGAATACCAGTTCCCCCAGCTGTTCGCCTTCATGGCTGAGGTTGTAGCTGAGGGTGTGATGCCCTCGTTGCCCGAACTCCAGGCGCAGGTCACTGGCTTTGTGCTGATAGGCCAACGCATCCAGGGGAACCAGTCGCTGAATTTCGCGGAAAAACAGGCCCAGGATGCGCTGTGGCTCCAGGCTGGTCTGCAATTGCTGGCTCAGTTGTTGGCGCAATTGCGACAGACTGACAGAGCGTGCCGCAAGCGGCGATGGCTGGGCCAGGCCCAGGCGCTGCAATTTGGCGCTGTCGAAGTCGATCGCGTTGATCTGGGTGGGCGTTTTCATATGGCGTTAGCCCCTAAGCTAAATCTGTCCCGCAGGTTGGGTGTGGCGACTTTGGGCTGCGCGTCGTACTGGTCCATCAGTCCCGTAGGACAACTGATTTGAGTTTAGTCCGCTTTCCATGGCAGGCATAAGTCTCGTCTCAACGTCCATTACCTGCCGAACATGGCATGTTTGAAGAGGTTAGAGCGAAAGTCGTGCCATTCGGTTCATTTCAGTAAAAACCGATGAGGAATCAATGGATTGAAAACAGCTCGCGATAAGCTTCGGCGACGTGGGCTTGGCGGTTCGCCTGGTTTGGCATGGATCAGGGCCGGTGTCGCGACGGTAAATCGTCGCGCCGCCGGCTCGGGTCGTTATTGCGCGTTGAACGCCTGGCCGTTGACGCCGGTGCTGTCCGGGCCCATGAGGTACAGGTAGACCGGCATGATCGCTTCGGGCGTTGGATTGTTGAGCGGGTTTTCTCCCGGATAGGCCTGGGCACGCATGCTGGTGCGGGTGGCACCGGGGTTGATACTGTTGGCGCGCACCGGGGCGACGGTATCGACTTCGTCGGCCAGGGTCTGCATCAGCCCCTCGGTGGCGAATTTGGATACACCATAGGCGCCCCAGTAGGCCCGGCCCTTGCGGCCGACGCTGCTGGACGTGAACACCACCGACGCGTCCTTGGACAGCTTGAGCAGGGGCAGCAAGGTGCTGGTGAGCATGAACATCGCATTGACGTTGACGTGCATCACCCGCATGAAGTTCTCACCGGACAACTGTTCCAGTGGCGTACGTGGGCCGATGATCGAGGCGTTGTGCAGCAGGCCGTCCAGGTGACCGAACTCGGTTTCGATCATCGCCGCCAGTTCATCGTATTGATGCGGCAGGGCGGTTTCGAGGTTGAACGGGATCACCGCCGGCTGCGGGTGACCGGCCGCTTCGATTTCATCGTAGACCTGGGTCAGGTTGGCTTCGGTCTTGCCCAGCAGCAGGACGGTGGCACCGTGGGCGGCGTAGGCTTTCGCAGCAGCGGCACCGATCCCGCGACCGGCGCCGGTGACCAGGATCACCCGGCCATTGAGCAGATCGGGGCGGGCGGAATAATCAAACATAAAAAAACCTCAACAAAATAAAGCGGCACGTTACCGTTTGTGCAGAGCAGTCATGGCCAGTGAGCTTGGTGAGCTTGGTGAGCTTTTGTGGCGAGGGAGCTTGCTCCCGCTGGACCGCGAAGCGGTCCCCAGGCGACGGCTTCGCCGCCGGACGGGAGCAAGCACCCTCGCCACAAAAGCGACATCAGCTCAGCAACTGCACAGCGCGTTATCCAGCACTTCACGCAGGGCCAATGGGTGATCGATCACCACATCCGCGCCCCAATGCTTGGGGTTGTCGTCCGGGTGAATGTAGCCATAGGTCACCGCGCAGGTCTTGGTGCCGGCGCTGCGGCCGGACTCGATGTCCCGCAGGTCATCGCCCACGAACAGCACGCTGGCCGGGTCCAGGTCGAGCATTTTGCACGCCAGGGTCAGCGGTTCCGGGTCCGGCTTGCTGTTTTTCACGTGGTCAGGGCAGATCAACACTTTCGAGCGCTCGGCCAGGCCCAGTTGCTGCATGATCGGTTCGGCGAAACGCACCGGCTTGTTGGTGACCACGCCCCAGATCAGGTTGGCCGCTTCGATATCGGCCAGCACCTCGGCCATGCCGTCGAACAGGTGGCTGTGGACCGCGCACCCCTTGAGGTAGCGGTCGAGGAATTCCTGGCGCAGTTCCTCGAACCCCGGTGATTCCGGGTCCATGGAAAAGGTCACCGCGACCATCGCCCGGGCGCCGCCGGAAATCTCGTCGCGTATGTGCTGGGTGTTCATCGGTGGCAAGCCACGGTCGGCGCGCATGGCCTGGCAGATGGCGATGAAGTCTGGCGCGGTGTCGAGCAGCGTGCCGTCCATGTCGAAGAGAACCGCTTTGAGACGCATCGACTTATTCCTCGCGCAAGGTCTGGATCATGTAGTTGACGTCAACGTCGGCGGCCAGCTTGTAGTGCTTGGTCAGCGGGTTGTAGGTCAGGCCGATGATGTCCTTGACCGTCAGCCCGGCCGCGCGGCTCCAAGCGCCCAGTTCGGAAGGGCGGATGAATTTCTTGAAGTCGTGGGTGCCCCGTGGCAACAGCTTCATGATGTATTCGGCACCGATGATGGCGAACAGGTAGGCCTTTGGGTTGCGGTTGATGGTGGAGAAGAACACCTGCCCACCCGGCTTGACCATGCGGAAGCAGGCGCGGATGACCGAGGACGGGTCTGGCACGTGCTCGAGCATTTCCAGGCAGGTGACCACGTCGAATTGGCCGGGCATTTCTTCGGCCAGGGCTTCGGCGGTGATCTGCCGGTATTCCACGCTGACGCCGGATTCCAACTGATGCAGTTGCGCCACCGCCAGCGGGGCTTCGCCCATGTCGATCCCCATCACCGTTGCACCGCGCTGGGCCATGGCTTCGCTGAGGATGCCGCCGCCGCAACCGACGTCGAGGACTTTCTTGCCGGCCAGGTTGACCCGTTCGTCAATCCAGTTGACCCGCAGCGGGTTGATGTCGTGCAGCGGTTTGAATTCGCTTTCACGGTCCCACCAGCGATGGGCCAGGGCTTCGAATTTGGCGATTTCGGCGTGGTCGACGTTGCTCATGTGCAGATCCTCGAAAAGCTTGAAAAATCAGGTGCCCCGAGCCGTGGCTCAAGGGGCGTGGTCATTCGTTGTGGCCGCTGATGCGGCGACCCCAGGCCTGGGCCGTGGCGATCAGTGTCGGTTCGTCCATCCGGGTCAGCCGGCCATCCTCCAATAACGGCTTGCCGCCTACCCACAGGTGTCTGACGCAATCGCGACCGGTGGCATAAATCAACTGCGACACCGGGTCGTAGATCGGTTGCTGGGCCAGGCCCGACAAATCGAAAGCCACCAGGTCGGCGGCCTTGCCGACTTCCAGGGAGCCGACGGTCGTTTCGATGCCCAGCGCCCGGGCGCCATTGAGCGTGGCCATGCGCAGGGCCCGATGGGCATCCAGGGCCGTGGCCGAACCGGCGACGGCCTTGGCCAGCAGGGCGGCGGTGCGGGTTTCGCCGAGCAGGTCAAGGTCGTTGTTGCTCGCCGCGCCATCGGTGCCAAGGGCGACATTGACGCCGGCCTGCCACAGGCGTTCCACCGGACAGAAACCGCTGGCCAGCTTCAGGTTCGACTCCGGGCAGTGGATCACGCTGCAATTGCTTTCTACCAGCAAGGCCTGGTCTTCGTCGCTGATTTGAGTCATGTGCACGGCTTGGAAGCGTGGCCCCAGCAGGCCCAGGCGCCCGAGGCGAGCCATCGGTCGCTCACCGGTGTTATCCACAGCCTGCTGCACTTCGAAGGCGGTTTCGTGAACGTGCATATGAATGGCCGCGTCCAGTTCCTCGGCGATCACGCGGATTTTCTCCAGGTTCTCATCGCCCACCGTGTAAGGGGCGTGCGGGCCGAATGCGACTTTGATCCGCGGGTGGTGCTTGAGGTCGCCAAATAATTCGATGCCCTGACGAATGGCGTCGTCGGCGCTGGCGGCACCGGGGATCGGGAAGTCGAGGACCGGAATGGCGATTTGCGCGCGAATCCCGCTGTCGTGGACGCGCTCGCTGGCGATCTTGGGGTAGAAATACATGTCGGAGAAGCAGGTGATGCCGCCCTTGATCTGTTCGGCGATCGCCAGGTCGGTGCCGTCGCGCACGAAATCCTCATCGACCCATTTGGCCTCGGCCGGCCAGATGTGCTGTTCCAGCCAGGTCATCAAGGGCAGGTCGTCGGCCAAGCCACGGAACAAGGTCATGGCCGCGTGGCCGTGGGCGTTGACCAGACCGGGGCTGAGCAGCATGCCGGGTAGCTCACGGACTTCGGTTGCGTCACATTTCAGGGCTTCTGCCCGTGGGCCGATGAACACGATGCAGCCGTCGCGGATGCCCAGGCCATGATCCTTGAGCACTACACCGGCGGGTTCGACAGGCACCAACCAGGTCGGCAGCAATAATAAGTCGAGCGCAACGGCAGGCTTGGGCATCGTGGAACGGTTCCATGGGGTATAAAGGATGGCGAAGTATACCCGAGCGTCTTCGCGGAGGGATCGCTATAATCGGCGGCTTTTGTTCATGAGTACGGGGTGAAGGATGCGCGATCGACTATTGGCTGCGGAGAAGGTGAAGGCCATCGATTGGCGTGATGGCGTCCTGTACCTGCTGGACCAGCGTAGCCTGCCGTTCGAGGAGAACTGGATCGCCTGCACCCGTGTCGCCGACGTGGCCGAGGCTATTGGCTCGATGGTCGTGCGCGGCGCGCCGGTCATCGGCATCAGCGCGGCGTATGGCGTTGTGCTGGCGGCGCGGGCCAGGATGGCCGAGGGCGGCGATTGGCAGGCGGCGCTGGAGGCCGATTTTGCCTTGCTGACCGAGGCCCGGCCGACGGCGGCGAACCTGTTCTGGGCGCTGGATCGGATGCGTGACCGGCTGGGGCGCTTGAAAGGGCATGCCGAGCCGCTGGCGGTATTAGAGGCCGAAGCCATCGCCATCCACGAGAGTGATCGCGAAGCCAACCTGACCATGGCCCAGCTGGGTGTCGACCTGATCCGCAAGCACCAGGGCAACGCCCAGGCCATCCTCACCCACTGCAACACCGGCGCCCTGGCCACCGGCGGTTTCGGCACGGCCTTGGGGGTCATCCGGGGTGCCTATATCGAAGGCATGGTGGAGCGCGTCTATGCCGACGAAACCCGGCCGTGGCTGCAAGGTTCGCGCCTGACGGCGTGGGAATTGGCTCGTGAGGGCATTCCGGTGACCCTCAACGCCGACTCGGCCGCTGCCCACATCATGAAAACCAAGGGAGTGACTTGGGTGGTCGTCGGTGCCGATTGCATCGCCGCCAATGGTGACGTGGCGAACAAGATCGGCACTTATCAGCTGGCAGTCTGTGCCATGCACCATGGCGTGCGCTTCATGGTGGTGGCGCCGAGTTCGATCGTCGACCTGAGCCTGGCCAGCGGTGACGACATTCCGATGGAAGAGCGCGACAGGCGCGAACTGCTGGAAGTCGGTGGCAAGGGGCTCGGCGCGGATATCGACGCCTTCAACCCGGTATTCGATGTCACGCCGGCGGATTTGATCGATGTGATTGTGACCGAGAAGGGCATCATCGAGCGTCCGGACACCGCGAAGCTGGCGCAGTTGATGTGCCGCAAGCGGTTGCATTGAAGATTGGGGCTGCCTGATCCATTGCCTTCGCGAGCAAGCCCGCTCCCACAGTGGAATGTGTTGAGCTGACATATCAGGCGTACAAAAATCCCCTGTGGGAGCGGGCTTGCTCGCGAATAGGCCTTTAAGGCAACAAATTCCTTGCATTTACGCCCTGATTCTCCATCCGCAGTGCTTCTAAGCCCCTCTGATCCCATATCAGCCTGTCACCGGTCAACTAACTACGCACCATGCGCATCTGGGGGATAGGTGCGTGGCGGCTCTTGTGATAACATCCGGCGGTTTCCAAGGCCGCCTCGCGAGGTGGTCTTTACTGCGCAGATCCATGGCATAACTCGTTGATTTGTCGTAAGTCGCTGCATGGCACTTGTTCTGCAGCGGCGAGCTTCGTTCGTCCCATCTGGATGTGACGAGGTTTCACCAGAAAAAGGAATCAGGCTTCTCATGGGCGAACTGGCCAAAGAAATCCTCCCGGTCAATATCGAAGACGAGCTGAAACAGTCCTACCTCGACTACGCGATGAGCGTAATCGTCGGGCGGGCGCTGCCGGATGCGCGCGATGGCTTGAAGCCCGTGCACCGGCGCGTGCTGTTCGCGATGAGCGAGCTGGGCAACGACTTCAACAAGCCGTACAAGAAATCCGCCCGTGTCGTCGGCGACGTGATCGGTAAGTATCACCCCCACGGCGACACTGCCGTGTACGACACCATCGTTCGTATGGCGCAGCCATTCTCCCTGCGCTACCTGCTGGTAGACGGCCAGGGCAACTTCGGTTCCGTGGACGGCGACAACGCCGCGGCCATGCGATACACCGAAGTGCGCATGACCAAGCTGGCCCACGAGCTGCTGGCCGACCTGCACAAGGAAACCGTGGACTGGGTGCCGAACTACGACGGCACCGAAATGATCCCGGCGGTCATGCCGACCCGTATCCCGAACCTGCTCGTCAACGGCTCCAGCGGTATCGCCGTGGGCATGGCGACCAACATCCCGCCGCACAACCTCGGTGAAGTCATCGACGGTTGCCTGGCCCTCATCGACAATCCCGAGCTGACCGTCGATGAGCTGATGCAATACATCCCTGGTCCGGACTTCCCGACCGCCGCGATCATCAACGGTCGCGCCGGCATCATCGAAGCCTACCGCACCGGCCGTGGCCGCATTTACATGCGCGCCCGCTCGACTGTCGAGGACATCGACAAGGTCGGTGGTCGCCAGCAGATCGTCATCACCGAACTGCCATACCAGCTGAACAAGGCCCGCCTGATCGAGAAGATCGCCGAGCTGGTGAAAGAGAAGAAGCTCGAAGGCATCACCGAGCTGCGTGACGAGTCCGACAAGGACGGCATGCGCGTCGTGATCGAGCTGCGCCGTGGCGAAGTGCCTGAGGTGATCCTCAACAACCTCTACGCCCAGACCCAGCTGCAAAGCGTGTTCGGCATCAACATCGTTGCGCTGATCGACGGCCGTCCGCGGATCCTGAACCTCAAGGACCTGCTGGAAGCCTTCGTCCGTCACCGCCGCGAAGTGGTCACCCGCCGTACCGTATTCGAGCTGCGCAAGGCGCGTGAGCGTGGCCACATTCTCGAAGGCCAAGCCGTTGCCTTGTCGAACATCGACCCGGTGATCGCCTTGATCAAGGCCTCGCCAACGCCGTCGGAAGCCAAGGAAGCGCTGGTCAGCACGCCTTGGGAATCCTCCGCGGTGGTGGCCATGGTCGAGCGTGCCGGCGCCGATTCCTGCCGTCCGGAAAACCTCGATCCGCAATACGGCCTGCGCGAAGGCAAGTACTTCCTGTCCCCGGAACAGGCGCAAGCCATCCTGGAACTGCGCCTGCACCGCCTGACCGGCCTGGAGCACGAGAAGCTGCTGGCCGAGTACCAGGAGATCCTCAACCAGATCGGCGAGCTGATCCGCATCCTCAACAGCGCCACGCGCCTGATGGAAGTGATCCGCGAAGAACTGGAAGTGATCCGCGCCGAATACGGCGACGTGCGCCGCACCGAGATCCTCGATGCGCGCCTGGACCTGACCCTGGGTGACATGATCCCGGAAGAAGAGCGCGTGGTGACTATTTCCCACGGCGGCTACGCCAAGACCCAGCCGCTGGCCGCCTACCAGGCCCAGCGTCGCGGCGGCAAAGGCAAGTCGGCGACCGGCGTCAAGGACGAGGACTACATCGCTCACCTGCTGGTCGCCAACAGCCACACCACGCTGCTGCTGTTCTCCAGCAAAGGCAAGGTGTACTGGCTCAAGACCTACGAGATCCCGGAAGCCTCCCGTGCCGCACGCGGTCGTCCGCTGGTCAACCTGTTGCCGCTGGACGATGGTGAATACATCACCACCATGCTGCCGGTGGAGGAATACACCGAAGGTCACTACATCTTCATGGCGACCGCCAACGGCACTGTGAAGAAGACCCCGCTGGAATCCTTCAGTCGCCAGCGCAGCGTCGGCCTGATCGCCCTGGAGCTGGACGAAGGCGACGTGCTGATTTCCGCCGCCATCACCGACGGCGAGCGTGAGGTCATGCTGTTCTCCGACGGCGGCAAGGTCACCCGCTTCAAGGAATCCGACGTTCGCGCGATGGGCCGTACCGCCCGCGGTGTCCGTGGTATGCGCCTGCCGGAAGGGCAGAAGCTGATTTCCATGCTGATCCCTGAAGAAGGCAGCCAGATCCTCACCGCTTCGGCCCGTGGTTATGGCAAGCGCACGGCCATCAGCGAGTTCCCCGAGTACAAGCGTGGCGGCCAGGGCGTGATCGCCATGGTCAGCAACGAGCGTAACGGTCGCCTGGTCGGCGCCGTGCAGGTGCTCGACGGCGAGGAGATCATGTTGATTTCCGACCAGGGCACGCTGGTGCGTACGCGGGTCGACGAAGTGTCGAGCCTGGGTCGTAACACCCAGGGCGTGACGCTGATCAAGCTGGCCAGCGACGAAACGCTGGTCGGGCTCGAGCGGGTCCAGGAGCCGTCGGAAGTCGAAGGCGAGGAGCTGGAAGGCGAAGACGGCGTGGCGCTCGACGGCACCCTCGGCGCCGATGTCGACGATGCTGTCGGCGACCAACCGCTCGACGCTGCCGCAGACGAAGAAGAACCGCAGGACTAAGCGGACACACAGGGGGCGGATGAAGATTCGCCCCCTTGTTGTTTGTTCTGTTTGAAAATTTGCGACACTGCACAGTCCCAAGGATGCTGCCCCTCTCTTGAGGCTTGTTTGATTCATTGTGGCGAGGGAGCTTGCTCCCGCTGGGCCGCGCAGCGGCCCCTCCTTTTGTGAGCGCTTCGCACTCAAGCGGGAGCAAGCTCCCTCGCCACGGATTCATCCATGCCTTGAATGAGCGGTAACCCCTGTGGGAGCGGTGCGGATCAAAAGATTTAAGTGACCACCAGATCAGAGCGAGATTGGATGTGAGCAAGAGAGCCTATAACTTCTGTGCCGGCCCGGCGGCGCTTCCTGAAGCGGTCCTGAAACGTGCCCAGGGTGAACTCCTCGACTGGCACGGCAAGGGCCTGTCGGTCATGGAAATGAGCCATCGCAGCGATGAGTTCGTGTCCATTGCCACCAAGGCAGAGCAGGACCTGCGTGATCTGCTGAACATCCCGTCCAACTACAAAGTGCTGTTCCTGCAGGGCGGCGCCAGCCAGCAGTTCGCCCAGATCCCGTTGAACCTGTTGCCGGAAAACGGCAGCGCCGACTATATCGACACCGGCATCTGGTCGCAGAAAGCCATCGAAGAAGCGTCGCGCTACGGTCACGTCAACGTGGCGGCCACCGCCAAGCCCTACGACTATTTCGCCATTCCCGGCCAGAACGAGTGGAAGCTGTCCAAGGACGCGGCCTATGTTCACTACGCGCCGAACGAAACCATTGGCGGCCTGGAATTCAACTGGATCCCGGAAACCGGCGACGTGCCATTGGTGGCCGACATGTCTTCGGATATTCTCTCGCGCCCTGTGGATATCTCCCGTTTCGGCATGATCTACGCCGGTGCCCAGAAGAACATCGGCCCAAGTGGCATCCTGGTCGCCATCATTCGCGAAGACCTGCTGGGGCGCGCCCGTTCCCTGTGCCCGACCATGCTCAACTACAAGGTCGCGGCCGACAACGGCTCGATGTACAACACCCCGCCGACCCTGGCCTGGTACCTGTCCGGCCTGGTGTTCGAATGGCTGAAAGAGCAGGGTGGTGTCGAAGCCATTGGCAAGCTCAACGAAGTGAAGCAGCGCACACTGTATGACTTCATCGATGCCAGCGGCCTCTACAGCAACCCGATCAACAAGACCGATCGCTCATGGATGAACGTGCCGTTCCGCCTGGCCGACGACCGTCTCGACAAGCCGTTCCTGGCCGGTGCCGACGAGCGCGGCCTGCTGAACCTCAAGGGCCACCGTTCGGTCGGTGGCATGCGCGCCTCCATCTACAACGCCGTCGACATCAACGCCGTCAATGCGCTGATCGCCTACATGGCAGAGTTCGAGAAGGAACATGGCTGATGTCTGAGCAAGAACTCAAGGCGCTGCGCCTGCGCATCGACGCCCTGGACGAAAAGGTCCTGGAGCTGATCAGCGAGCGCGCGCGCTGCGCCCAGGAAGTCGCCCGGGTGAAGATGGCCTCCCTGGCTGAAGGCGAAGTGCCGGTGTTCTATCGCCCCGAGCGTGAAGCCCAGGTGCTCAAGCGTGTCATGGAGCGCAACAAGGGGCCGCTGGGCAACGAAGAGATGGCGCGCTTGTTCCGCGAAATCATGTCCTCGTGCCTGGCCCTCGAGCAGCCGCTGAAAGTCGCCTACCTGGGGCCGGAAGGCACGTTCACCCAGGCTGCGGCCATGAAACACTTCGGTCACGCGGTGATCAGCAAGCCGATGGCGGCCATCGATGAAGTGTTCCGTGAAGTCGCCGCCGGCGCGGTGAATTTTGGCGTGGTGCCGGTGGAGAACTCCACCGAAGGTGCGGTCAACCACACGCTGGACAGCTTCCTCGAACACGACATGGTGATCTGCGGCGAAGTCGAGCTGCGCATCCACCATCACCTGCTGGTGGGCGAGAACACCAAGACCGACAGCATCAGCCGGATCTATTCCCACGCTCAGTCGTTGGCCCAGTGCCGCAAGTGGCTGGACGCTCATTACCCGAACGTCGAGCGCGTGGCGGTCTCGAGCAACGCCGAGGCGGCCAAGCGGGTCAAGGGCGAGTGGAACTCGGCGGCGATTGCCGGCGACATGGCGGCCGGCCTCTACGGGCTGACGCGCCTGGCCGAGAAAATCGAGGATCGCCCGGACAACTCCACGCGGTTCCTGATGATCGGTAGCCAGGAAGTGCCGCCGACCGGCGACGACAAGACATCGATCATCGTCTCCATGAGCAACAAGCCGGGCGCGCTCCATGAGTTGCTGGTGCCGTTCCACGACAACGGTATCGACCTGACGCGGATCGAGACCCGTCCGTCGCGTAGCGGTAAATGGACCTACGTGTTCTTCATCGATTTTGTCGGCCATCACCGCGATCCGCTGGTAAAAGGTGTGCTGGAAAAAATCAGTCAGGAAGCAGTGGCACTCAAGGTGCTGGGTTCCTACCCCAAGGCAGTTCTTTAAGGGCGGATAGCAAATGAGTGGCAACTTCCTCGCTCTGGCTCAGCCAGGCGTGCAACAACTCTCGCCTTACGTTCCGGGCAAACCCGTGGACGAACTGGCCCGCGAGCTGGACCTGGATCCGGCCAGCATCGTCAAGTTGGCGAGCAACGAAAACCCGCTGGGCGCGAGCCCCAAGGCGCTGGCGGCAATCCGCGACGAACTGGCCGAGCTGACCCGCTATCCCGATGGCAATGGCTTTGCGTTGAAAAGCCTGCTGGCCGAGCGTTGCGGTGTCGAGCTGAACCAGGTGACCCTGGGCAACGGCTCCAACGACATTCTTGAATTGGTGGCGCGGGCGTATCTGGCGCCAGGTCTCAACGCTGTATTCAGCGAGCACGCGTTCGCGGTCTATCCGATCGCGACCCAGGCCGTCGGCGCGGATGCCCATGTGGTTCCGGCCAAGGAGTGGGGGCACGACCTGCCGGCCATGTTGGCGGCCATCGACGCCAATACCCGCGTGGTCTTCATCGCTAACCCGAACAACCCGACCGGCACCTGGTTCGATGCCCAGGCCCTGGATGACTTCCTCCAGGACGTGCCCGCGCATGTGCTGGTGGTGCTGGACGAGGCCTACATCGAATACGCCGAAGGCAGCGATTTGCCCGATGGCCTGGATTTCCTCGCGGCCTACCCGAACCTGCTGGTATCGCGTACGTTCTCCAAAGCCTACGGCTTGGCTTCGCTGCGGGTCGGCTACGGCCTGTCCACTGCGGTGGTGGCCGATGTGCTGAACCGCGTGCGCCAGCCGTTCAACGTCAACAGCTTCGCCCTGGCCGCCGCCTGTGCCGCGTTGCAGGATGAAGCCTACCTGGCTGAAAGCCGTCGCCTGAACGCGGCCGGCATGGAGCAGTTGGAAGCAGGCCTGCGTGAACTGGGCTTGGGCTGGATTCCCTCGAAAGGCAACTTCATCTGTGTCGACCTGGGGCGCGTCGCCGCGCCGGTGTACCAGGGGCTGTTGCGCGAAGGTGTGATCGTGCGTCCGGTGGCCAATTACGGCATGCCGAACCATCTGCGCATCACCATTGGCCTGCCGGCGGAAAACAGCCGTTTCCTCGAGGCGTTGAGCAAGGTCCTGGTTCGTGGTTGATGTCACTTCACTGCAACCTGCTGTCCCTATGATCGGTCGCCTGGTGGTAGTCGGCCTGGGGTTGATCGGCGGCTCGTTTGCCAAGGGCTTGCGTGAAAGCGGCTTGTGCCGTGAAGTGGTCGGTGTCGACCTGGATCCGCAGTCGCGCAAGCTGGCCGTGGAGCTGGGCGTGGTTGATCGCTGCGAAGATGACTTGGCAATCGCATGCCAAGGCGCGGATGTGATCCAGCTGGCGGTGCCGATCCTGGCCATGGAAAAATTGCTGGCGCGCCTGGCAACCATGAACCTGGGGCAAGCGATCCTGACCGACGTCGGCAGTGCCAAGGGCAACGTGGTGCATGCAGCCACCGAGGCTTTTGGCGGGATGCCGGCGCGTTTCGTGCCCGGTCATCCAATTGCCGGTTCCGAGCAGAGCGGGGTGGAAGCCTCCAACGCCGAACTGTTTCGTCGTCACAAGGTGATCCTCACGCCACTGGACCAGACCGATCCGGCCGCGCTCGCCGTAGTGGACCGTTTGTGGCGCGAATTGGGTGCCGATGTCGAGCACATGCAGGTCGAGCGTCACGATGAAGTGTTGGCGGCCACGAGCCATTTGCCGCACCTGTTGGCGTTCGGCCTGGTGGATTCATTGGCCAAACGCAATGAAAATCTTGAGATCTTCCGTTACGCTGCCGGCGGTTTCCGCGATTTCACGAGAATCGCCGGAAGCGACCCGGTCATGTGGCACGACATCTTCCTCGCCAACCGCGAAGCTGTCTTGCGCACACTCGATACATTTCGCAGCGACCTCGACGCCTTGCGCGACGCGGTCGATGCAGGGGACGGGCACCAATTGCTGGGCGTTTTCACACGCGCCAGGGTGGCCCGCGAGCATTTCAGTAAAATCCTGGCCCGTCGGGCCTATGTGGACGCTATGAACTCCAACGATCTGATTTTCCTGGCACAACCTGGTGGCTCCCTGAGTGGGCGTATTCGTGTACCGGGCGATAAATCGATTTCCCACCGTTCGATCATGCTCGGCTCCCTGGCCGAAGGCGTGACCGAGGTGGAAGGCTTCCTCGAGGGCGAAGACGCCCTGGCGACGCTGCAAGCGTTTCGCGACATGGGCGTGGTCATCGAAGGCCCGCACCACGGTCGCGTGACCATCCATGGTGTCGGCCTGCACGGCCTCAAGCCTGCTCCAGGGCCGATCTACCTGGGCAACTCCGGGACCTCGATGCGCCTGTTGTCCGGCCTGCTGGCCGCCCAGGACTTCGACAGCACCCTGACCGGTGATGCTTCGCTGTCCAAGCGTCCGATGAATCGGGTGGCCAACCCGTTGCGGGAAATGGGCGCAGTCATCGAGACGGCCGCCGAGGGTCGTCCGCCGATGATCATTCGTGGTGGCAACAAGCTCAAGGGCTTGACCTACACCATGCCAATGGCCAGCGCCCAGGTGAAATCCTGCCTGCTGCTGGCGGGTCTCTACGCCGAAGGCAAGACCACCGTCACCGAACCGGCCCCGACCCGCGACCACACCGAGCGCATGCTGCGCGGCTTCGGCTACCCGGTCACGGTCGATGGCGCCACGGCGTCCGTCGAGTCTGGCAGCAAGCTGACTGCGACCCACATCGAAGTGCCGGGCGACATCTCGTCGTCGGCGTTTTTCCTGGTGGCCGCCTCGATCGCCGAAGGCTCCGACCTGGTTCTGGAGCACGTTGGCATCAACCCGACCCGTACCGGCGTGATCGACATCCTGCGCCTGATGGGCGCCGACATCACCTTGGAAAACCAGCGTGAAGTGGGTGGCGAGCCGGTAGCTGACCTGCGCGTACGAGCGGCTAAACTCAAGGGTATCGAGATTCCGGAGGCGCTGGTTCCGCTGGCCATCGACGAGTTCCCGGTGTTGTTCGTGGCGGCCGCCTGTGCAGAAGGGCGCACCGTATTGACGGGTGCCGAGGAGCTGCGGGTCAAGGAATCGGATCGCATCCAGGTGATGGCTGACGGCTTGCTCGCCCTGGGCGTCAAGTGCCAGCCAACCCCGGATGGCATCATTATCGACGGCGGCCAGATTGGCGGCGGCGAAGTCCATGGTCACGGTGATCACCGCATCGCCATGGCCTTCAGTGTTGCGTCTTTGCGCGCCAGTGCGCCGATTCGCATCCATGACTGCGCCAACGTCGCGACGTCGTTCCCGAACTTCCTGGCGCTGTGCGCGCAGGTCGGTATCCGAGTAGCACAAGAGGCACAGTCGTGAACATCAAGGCACCGGTCATCACCATCGATGGCCCAAGCGGTTCGGGCAAGGGCACCGTCGCCGGGATCCTGGCCAGGCAGTTGGGCTGGAACCTGCTCGATTCGGGCGCCTTGTACCGTCTGTTGGCGTTCGCCGCCGCCAACCATGGCGTCGACCTGACCAACGAGGAATTGCTCAAGGCGCTGGCCGCTCATCTGGATGTGCAATTCATCGCGGCGACCGACGGTCAGCTCCAGCGCATTATTCTGGAAGGCGACGAAGTCAGCGACGTCATCCGTACCGAAAGCGTGGGCGCCGGTGCCTCCCAGGTCGCCGCGCTGCCGGCGGTGCGCGAAGCCTTGCTGCAACGCCAGCGTGCATTCCAGGAGCCGCCAGGGCTGGTGGCCGATGGCCGCGACATGGGCACGGTGGTGTTCCCCGACGCGCCGCTGAAGATTTTCCTGACTGCCAGCGCCGAGGAACGGGCGCGCCGCCGATATTTGCAGTTGAAGGGCAAAGGCGAGGATGTTAGTCTGTCGAGTCTGCTAGATGAGATCCGTGCACGCGATGAGCGTGACACCCAGCGCGCAGTAGCCCCGCTAAAGCCGGCGGCCGATGCGATACAGCTGGATTCCACGGAGTTGTCCATCGATCAGGTGTTGCAACGCATCATGAGCGAGATCGCGCTTCGCGATATCGCCGGGTGACAGGAAGCTCCGCAGGGGACCAGTCATAGTCCTGCGGCGCTTCTTTTATATGAAACTAACCCACACCGTCTGGGGTGTGGAGATGGGCGTTTACTTCGCCCTAATCAACAGGAATTAAAATGAGCGAAAGCTTTGCGGAACTCTTTGAAGAAAGCTTGAAAACCCTGAACCTTCAGGCAGGCTCCATCATCACCGGCGTTATCGTTGATATCGATTACCAAGCTCGCTGGGTAACCGTTCACGCTGGTCTGAAGTCTGAAGCGCTGATCCCGCTTGAGCAGTTCTACAACGACGCTGGCGAACTGAACATCAACGTCGGTGACGAAGTTCACGTTGCGCTGGACTCGGTTGAAGATGGCTTTGGTGAAACCAAGCTGTCCCGTGAGAAAGCCAAGCGTGCTGAATGCTGGATCGTTCTGGAAGCGGCCTTCGCAGCTGAGGAAGTGGTCAAGGGCGTTATCAACGGTAAGGTTAAAGGCGGCTTCACTGTCGACGTTAACGGCATCCGTGCGTTCCTGCCAGGTTCCCTGGTTGACGTCCGTCCAGTGCGCGACACCACGCACCTGGAAGGCAAAGAGCTGGAATTCAAGGTCATCAAGCTGGACCAGAAGCGCAACAACGTTGTCGTTTCCCGTCGCAGCGTCCTGGAAGCCGAGAACTCCGCCGAGCGTGAAGCTCTGCTGGAATCGCTGCAGGAAGGCCAGCAGGTCAAGGGTATCGTCAAGAACCTCACCGATTACGGCGCATTCGTCGATCTGGGTGGCGTCGATGGCCTGCTGCACATCACCGACATGGCCTGGAAGCGTATCAAGCATCCTTCGGAAATCGTCAACGTTGGCGACGAGATCGATGTCAAGGTTCTGAAGTACGATCGCGAGCGCAATCGTGTTTCCCTGGGCCTCAAGCAACTGGGTGAAGATCCATGGGTCGCTATCAAAGCCCGTTACCCAGAAGGCACCCGCGTCACCGCTCGTGTTACCAACCTCACCGACTACGGCTGCTTCGCTGAGCTGGAAGAAGGCGTTGAAGGCCTGGTACACGTTTCCGAAATGGACTGGACCAACAAGAACATCCACCCTTCGAAAGTCGTACAAGTCGGCGACGAAGTGGAAGTCATGGTTCTGGACATCGACGAAGAGCGTCGTCGTATCTCCCTCGGCATCAAGCAGTGCAAGTCCAACCCATGGGAAGACTTCTCTGGCCAGTTCAACAAGGGCGATAAAATCTCCGGCACCATCAAGTCGATCACCGATTTCGGTATCTTCATTGGTCTGGACGGCGGCATCGACGGCCTGGTTCACCTGTCCGACATCTCCTGGAACGAAGTGGGCGAAGAAGCCGTACGCCGTTTCAAGAAGGGCGACGAGCTGGACACCGTTATCCTGTCGGTTGACCCAGAGCGCGAGCGTATCTCCCTGGGTATCAAGCAACTGGAAAGCGATCCGTTCTCCGAGTACGTTCAAGAGAACGACAAAGGCGCAATCGTTAAGGGCATCGTGAAAGAAGTTGACGCCAAAGGCGCCATCATCACTCTGGCCGACGATATCGAAGCGACTCTGAAAGCCTCCGAAATCAGCCGTGACCGCGTTGAAGACGCGCGCAACGTTCTGAAAGAAGGCGAAGAAGTAGAAGCCAAGATCATCAGCGTTGACCGCAAGAGCCGCGTAATCCAGCTCTCCATCAAGTCGAAAGACGATGCTGAAGAGAAAGAAGCAATCCAGAGCCTGCGCGAGAAGCCAGCTACTGATGCTCCTGGTCCTACCACTCTGGGCGACCTGCTGCGTGCACAGATGGAAAAACAGAACTAAGTTCTGTCAGACCATGAAAAAGGGCGACTTCGGTCGCCCTTTTTTGTGGGCTCGATTCCTTGTAGGAGCTGCCGAAGGCTGCGATCTTTCTCCAGTCGCGAAACCAACCTCCAAGCCCAGCTGTCTCTTTCTTTAAGCGTATCAGCCATCTATCAAGGTTGGACCACAGATGTCATGGTTCCCCCTGAGCAATGTGGGAGCGAGCCTGCTCGCGATAGCGCCAGATCAGGCACCACCCAGTCGAGCGATAGATATTTAAGGAGATGAATGAACAGACTCATCCTGATCTTCGCAATACTGACATTGGCAGGTTGCACCACAAGTGCCAAGACCCACGCAGTGCGTGGTGTCAGCGGTATTGAAGTCGACTGTTCAGGGTTGGGCTCTGGCTGGGAGAAGTGCCATAAGAGAGCCGCAAGAGAGTGCAAGGGCGCAGGCTACAAGGTCATTACCCGATCCGACGACGCGAAGGATAACGATCAATACCCCTTTGGTTTTAATCCGGCTGGCTATCTGACTCGCACGATGTTGCTCATCTGTCGATAGTTTGAGAAAAACTCCTGGGCCTGCATGGAAAGAAGCGACAAGGGAGCAAAGAAGAATGTCAATACTTGGGCTGTTCAAATCCCTCCGGTCATGCTAAAACCTTTTCAAGCGATTTTCCTAGCTGCTTGAAAAAGAAGGGAAAAATATGACGAAGTCGGAGTTGATCGAACGAATTGTCACCCATCAAGGGCTACTCTCATCCAAGGATGTGGAGCTGGCTATCAAGACCATGCTTGAACAAATGTCCCAGTGCCTGGCTACGGGTGATCGTATTGAAATCCGTGGTTTCGGCAGCTTTTCTCTGCATTACCGCGCCCCGCGGGTAGGTCGCAATCCAAAGACCGGCCAGTCCGTCAGCCTTGATGGAAAATTTGTTCCTCATTTCAAGCCAGGCAAAGAGCTTAGGGATCGGGTGAATGAGGAGGAGGGGGATGAGCTCTGACGGAGCGCTAAGACAAAGGAGTTCTCATGCGGAGCTTTAAACGCCTGGCCCTTGTTGTACTTGCGCTGCTCGTGGCCTCGGCAGTCGTCCTGTTTGTGCTTGAAAACAACCAGTCGGTCGCATTGCTGTTTCTGGGCTGGTCATCACCGCAACTTCCTGTTTCAGTTTGCGTGCTAGTGTCACTTCTCGCTGGTATGATGGTTGGCCCGTTGCTCGCGTGGTTCATGGGGGCGCGTAGGCGATCGAAATAAATGGATGTGTGAGCCCAGGGGTCTTGGTAAGGATCACTGTCTACAATTTTTTCTGACTTTGGGTGCGTTTTGTTCGTATTTAATCTAGCTCAGTGTGCCGCTGTGTCCGACGCGGCTTTGCCCGTCTTGCCTTTTAATGCGTTTGGTGTGTACGCGAACGCGATGCCAAGCGAGGCTTTCCATGCAAAATGATCGTATTGATGCGCGTCGCGATGACGAAATTGATCTGATCGAGCTGGTCCGGGGCCTCTGGGCTCAGAAAGGGTTGATTTTGGGTGTCACTCTTTTGGTTGCTGTTGGCGCGGGTCTTTATGCGTTTCTCAGTAAGCCTGTCTATGAAGCCAAGCTTTTTATCATGCCGCCTACTCAGAATGGTATAGCTGAGCTCAACTATGGCAGGGGTAAAAGTAGCGAGCTCGACATCTACTCCATAGACCACGTCTACGAAGTTTTTGCTCGTAACTTACAAGCAGAATCACTTCGTCAGAGGTTTTTCAACGAGGTTTACCTTCCATCATTGAGCGAATCGCAGCGAGAAGGGGCGCTCGACCAGGTCTACGTGCGTTTTTCACGCGAACTGGTCATCAAGCAGCCCGGTAAGGATTCTCCGGATCGTTATTTAGTCGCTGTGAAAAACGAAGATCCCGTTCGCGCCACAGAGTGGGCCAAAACGTATGTGAAGCTCGCCAGCGAAGCGGCCGAATCTGAGCTTATCAAGAACGTAACGGCAGAAGCGTCGGTTAGGGCACGGAATCTGGAACAGCGGATTATCAGCTTGCGGGAAAACGCCCAGCGCATTCGAGAGGATCGGGTACAGCAGCTACGTGAAGCCTTAAATATCGCCCAGGCAATTGGTCTCACGACACCCAGCGTGAATTCTACGGCTGCGGTTGATATTACGGTCGAAACAGGAAACAAGCTGGATTATCAAAGGGGTAGTAAAGCGTTGTCTGCGGAGGTAGACGCGCTGCAGGCACGCTCTTCCGATGATGCGTTTATTCCTGATTTGCGATCGCTTCAGATGCGATACTATTTTTATAGCAAATTGAACATCGATCCTGAGAGCATCTCAGTCTACCGCCAAGACGGCACAGTAGAGCTGCCGGAGAGTCCCATCAAGCCGAAGAAGATGCTGATCCTGCTCTTGGGTGTGATAGGTGGCGTTTTGCTAGGCTGTTCTGTCGCGTTGCTTCGTATCTTGTTCAGTCGAAGTGACAAGAATCTGGTTTAAGCGTTGTTCATAAGGGGGCTGGACATAGTGTAAGCGCCCCTCAGCGACGGTGCGGGTCGAGTGTTCTGGAGATTGCGCTCGTATATATTCAGTCGGCAGTGACTATTATTCTACAGTGGTAGATTTCAATGCTGCGCTAACTACCAATTTAAAGTGGATATGAAATTGAATAATCAAAACTTTGAAAGTGTAAAACTTGGAATCGTAGGCTTGGGTTACGTGGGGCTGCCTCTTGCCGTGGAGTTTGGCAAGCACTATTCCGTTTTGGGTTTCGATATCAGTGAGCGTAGGATTGAAGAGCTGAGTGGAGGTCGAGATTCGACGCTTGAAGTCAGTGAGCAAGAGCTGGGCGAAGCTAAGAATCTGCAGTTCTCCACCAGTGTGGAGAAACTTAGTAATTGCAATATCTTCATAGTGACCGTTCCAACGCCCATAGATCAGTATAACAATCCGGATTTGACTCCGTTGTTGAAGGCATCTGAGACTATTGGGAGTGTGTTAAAAAAAGGTGACGTAGTAATTTACGAGTCAACCGTGTATCCCGGGGCAACCGAAGAGGATTGCGTCCCAGTTTTAGAGCGTGTATCAGGCCTGAAATTTAATTCGGATTTCTACGTTGGATATAGTCCTGAAAGGATCAATCCAGGCGATAAAGAGCATCGTGTCACCACGATCAAGAAAGTGACGTCGGGCTCCACGCCGGAAGTGGCCACCAAAATTGATAATCTGTATAAAAAAATTATCATTGCTGGAACACATAAAGCCAGCTCAATAAAAGTCGCTGAAGCTGCTAAAGTCATCGAGAATACTCAGCGAGATCTGAACATCGCGCTAATCAATGAGTTGGCGATTATTTTTAATAAGCTGGGCATTGACACGGAGTCTGTCCTGAAAGCCGCAGGAACCAAGTGGAACTTTTTACCGTTTCGTCCAGGTTTGGTGGGCGGTCACTGTATTGGCGTAGATCCTTACTATCTGACGCACAAAGCACAGTCCATCGGGTACCATCCGGAGATTATCCTGGCCGGCCGGCGCCTTAATGACAGCATGGGAGAATACGTCGTTTCCCAACTCGTGAAGGCGATGGTTAAGAAACGCATACACGTGGACGGTGCGCGAGTATTGATAATGGGGCTTACGTTTAAAGAGAACTGCCCGGATTTAAGAAATACGCGAGTTATCGACATCATTAGTGAGTTGGCTGACTATAATATCGTTGTCGACGTTTTTGATCCATGGGCAGCGGCTGAGGAGGCAGAGCATGAGTATGGAATTAAGCTGCTTTCCACGCCCGCCCCAGATTCGTATGACGCAATTGTTCTGGCTGTCGCGCACTCTCAGTTTGCCGATATGGGGCCTCGTCACATTCGCTCATTAGGCAAGGCAAATCACGTGCTTTATGACCTTAAATATCTGCTTGATAATGATGAGTCGGATATCCGACTTTAATTATACGTGTCTATTGTTTTGCAGAATGAATTTGGAGGTCGTATGAGTCGATACAATGAGCTGGTTGCCACTCTCCCGAAGAGCCCGCGTGTATGGCTCATTACTGGTGTTGCGGGGTTTATAGGTTCTAACCTGCTTGAGACGCTATTAAAACTGGATCAGAGCGTCATTGGCCTTGATAACTTTGCTACTGGCCATCAGCGAAATCTCGATGAGGTCAAGGGCGAAGTTTCAGCTGATCAATGGGCTCGTTTCACGTTAAAAGTTGGAGACATCCGCACTCTGGATGATTGCCGAAACGCGTGCGAAGGCGTCGATTATGTACTCCATCAAGCGGCGTTGGGCTCTGTTCCCAGATCATTGGCCGATCCCATTCTTACTAACGCATCTAATATAGACGGCTTTTTGAATATGTTGGTCGCTGCCCGTGATGCGCGGGTAAAAAGCTTCACTTATGCGGCGAGTAGTTCTACTTATGGCGATCATCCAGCTTTGCCAAAAGTCGAAGACGTCATCGGTAAGCCTCTTTCACCCTATGCCGTAACGAAATATGTTAATGAGCTGTATGCCGATGTTTTTTACAAGAGCTATGGTTTCAACACGATCGGCCTGCGTTATTTCAATGTGTTTGGAAAAAGGCAAGACCCGAACGGAGCCTATGCTGCCGTAATACCTAAATGGACCGCTGCGATGATTTTGGATGAGAGCATCAATATCAACGGAGATGGTTCAACAAGCCGAGATTTTTGTTTTATCGAGAACGTTGTTCAGGCCAATCTTCTGGCTGCAACCGAAGAAAAAAGCCATGCTTTGAATAATGTTTACAATGTGGCGGTGAATGCACGAACGAGCCTGGAAGAGCTGTTTTCCATGTTGAAGGCTATGTTGGCAGATTTGGGCGTAAATTATGCAAAGGAGCCTGTATATAAAGACTTCAGGGCTGGAGATGTCCTGCATTCTCAGGCAAGTATCGAAAAGATCAAAAATAATTTGAGCTACGCTCCCGATTATAGTGTCGCTGAGGGCTTGAGAGTGGCAATGCCTTGGTATCTGAAAAACGTATGATGGGCGCTGCTTTGATGTCTCGATTAGAAATGTATCCAGTCATTCTAACTTTGGAAGAGTTGTCTTCAGCAAGTATGGTTTGATGCACTCTGATGATGGGGTTGTGACTGTCAGCTGTAAATTGCACGATTCATTCTTGGTTGATGTAAGAGTGCATGGTCTTCAACTGGATATATTTTTAATTTGACAGTTTATGTGGGGGAGGAATGAGTCGGATACTGCTAATTGTAGTCAATGACCCTCGGTATTTTTTGTCGCACCGATTGCCGATAGCCAAGGCAGCCCAAGGGAAGGGCTATGAAGTGCACGTTGCGAGCATTGCGAGCCCTTTGTCAGGAAAAGTTGTTGAAGAAGGCTTTATTTATCACACGATCAAGTTAGAGCGCGGCGGTACCAACCCATTCCTTGAGTTCTTTGCGATGATATCGTTCGTGAGATTGCTTTGGCGTCTACGGCCGACTCTTTTGCATTTGGTGACGACTAAACCGGTTCTTTATGGGGGGATGGCTGCTCGCCTCGCTCCTGTCGGAGGGGTTGTATCCGCCATCGCTGGCATGGGCTCTGTGTTTATTGGAAGAGACTTGCGGTCGAAAGTTCTGTCGTTTGTTTTGAGACGTATGTATCGATTAGCGCTGGGCACTCACAATCTTCGGGCGATCTTTCAGAACCCTTGCGACCGCGCCCTGGTGATGAAGATGAGCGGCTTGGATGCTGATAAGGCGGTGTTGATTCGTGGTTCGGGGGTCCATCTGGCTTCTTATCCGGTTTTGCCAGAGCCAATCGGCACGATAACCGTTACGTTTGCAGGACGATTCCTTAGGGACAAGGGTGTCCATGAATTTATCAAGGCCGCCCAATTAGTCAAACGTCGTCAGAACGATGTGATCTTTCAACTGGTTGGTGACGTGGATGAAGGCAACCCAACCAGCCTTTCCGGTGCTGAGGTAGAGGCCCTGACAGTCGAAGGGAATGTACGTGTACTCGGTTATCAGAGTGATCTGGCCAAGATATTTTCTCGTTCGCATATTGTAGTCTTGCCCTCTTATCGAGAAGGATTACCAAAAGTCCTGATCGAGGCTGCGGCCTGTGCGCGGCCTGTTGTCACGTCTGACGTTCCCGGCTGCCGTGATGCTATTATAGCGGGAGAAACCGGACTGCTTGTGCCGGTTAAAGACGCCGAAGCATTAGCCATCGCGATTGAGAAGTTGGTTTCGAATGCAGAGTTAAGGCATGACATGGGTCGTGCTGGAAGAAAATGGGCGGAGCGTGAGTTCGCCATTGAGAATGTGGTGAAAGTCCATTTGGATGTCTATCAAACACTTGAGGCTGAATCTTGAACTTGCCAAAGAGCATAGTTATAACCGGCGCAACAGGATTCGTTGGTCGGGCTCTAGTCGAAAAACTGCAAGGTAATTCAGATTATAAGCTGACGTTGTTGGTTCGAAAACAGGTTGACTGTTTTTTATCAGGTGTAGATCAGGTTGTCGTGCCGTCGGAGAAGCCCTTTCAGCGTCCTTTATCTATTAGTAAGGGGGCGACTGTTATTCATTTGGCGGGACGGGCACACATATTAGATGATAAATCCGAAAGTCCTCTGCATGAATTCAGGCTCGTTAATGTTGAAGCTACAATTGACTTGGCGCGTCAAGCAATGGAGGCTGGAGCCAAAAGATTCATTTTCGTTAGCTCTATCGGGGTTAACGGTTCTGTAACATATTCCGTTCCATTTAATGAGGATGCAGCTCCACAACCGCATGCGGACTATGCTGTATCCAAACTAGAAGCTGAATGTGCATTGCGCGCTCTGGTAGAAAAAAGTTCGATGGAGTTGGTGGTTATTCGGCCACCGTTAGTCTATGCAGCGAATGCCCCAGGCAATTACCAACGTTTGATGCGTTTGGTGTCCAAGGGCTTGCCTTTACCCCTCGGTGCTATAAAAAATCTTAGAAGCCTAATTTCGCTGGAAAACCTGGTTGACTTTATTTGTCTTTGCATCGAACACCCAGCAGCGGCTAACGAGCTGTTTCTAGTGTCAGATATCAGGCCGGTGTCTACAAGCGAGATGATAACCGCGCTGGCCCAGGGCATGGGATTGAAACCTCGGCTCATTTCGGTACCTGATTTTTTGCTCCGTACTGGTGCTAGGGTCTTCCGGAAACAATCAATCTACACGCAGCTATGTGGTTCATTAGTTATTGATTCATCGAAGGCTCGTGACCTGCTGGGTTGGACTCCGCCCATCTCGGTGATTGATGCGCTGCATCAGTCAGGACGTAAATATATGATGCAGAAAAAGTTAGATGTTTAAGCATAGGCGTGTTCTGTAATGAAAATATTTGTTTTGCTTTTGCTCAGCACCGGTGCCTCATTGGTATTAACCTGGATTTTACGCTCGTATGCCATTCATAAGAACATTATCGACATCCCGGGGGGGCGTAGTTCACACACCATACCCACCCCCCGGGGGGGCGGCTTGGCATTTGTCATTGTCTTTCTCTTGGCGCTGCCGCTACTTGCAGGCAACGGTTTTCTGTCTTGGTCCGCGGCGTGGGCGATGTTGGGAGCGGGTATCGGGGTCGCCGTTCTCGGCTTTCTGGACGACCACGGTCACATAGCAGCTCGCTGGAGGTTGCTTGGCCATTTCTCAGCTGCAATTTGGGCGTTATGTTGGCTAAGTGGTCTGCCCACGATTAACTTGTTTGGTCATGAGTTTGCGTTGGGTTGGTTTGGACACGTACTGGCGGTCGTTTATTTGGTGTGGATGCTCAATCTCTATAACTTCATGGATGGTATCGATGGTATCGCTAGCGTGGAGGCGATATGCGTTTGCCTCGGCGCATGTGTCATTTACTGGTTGGGTGGATTTAACGGCCTTATCGTGGCGCCGCTGATGTTGGCGATGGTAGTCGTGGGGTTTCTTTACTGGAATTTCCCCCCTGCACGTATCTTCATGGGCGATGCGGGCAGTGGGTTCCTAGGGATCATCCTTGGGCTGCTTTCCTTGCAAGCCGCTTGGGTTTCTCCGAAGCTTCTATGGGTGTGGCTGATTTTACTCGGTGTCTTTATCGTGGATGCTACCGTCACCCTTATGAGGCGCCTTCTGCGGGGCGACAAGGTATACGAAGCTCATCGCAGCCATGCCTATCAGTTCGCCTCACGCCAGTACGGGCGTCATTTACCAGTGACGCTCGCCGTCGGTGCCATTAATCTATTCTGGCTCCTACCCCTGGCCGCTTGTGTCGTATGGTGGAATGTCGATGGAGGGTTAGCGCTGACGGTGGCTTATGCGCCGCTGGTGTTCCTGGCTGTTAGATTTCATGCCGGGGAGCTCGAGAAGGTATGACGCCAGACTGATGGATGGTTTTTTCTGTTTGGCAATTGTCCAATGGACAACGGATTCACAACGTACTTCAGTAATGGATGCATTAGAGCCCGGTCAGGGTGCGTGAAGGTAGTTATGGATAAAGTAAGAACAGCGTTGCTGGGGCTGCCCAGACGTCATAAGCGGGCAATCCAGGTGACCACGGATGTGGTTTTAGTCTGGGCCGCGCTCTGGTTGGCTTTTGTCGTCCGGTTAGGTATTGACGTATGGGCGACCCCCATCGAGACCCATCTCTGGCTTTTTGCGTCTGCCCCGGTGATCGCGATTCCAATTTTCATTCGCTTCGGAATGTACCGCGCGGTGATGCGCTATTTCGGCAATGATGCGTTGATTACCATCTGCAAGGCCGTCAGTCTTTCGGCATTGCTATTAGCGCTTGTGGTGTATTGGTACAGCAACCATACGACCTTGGTACCGCGATCTATCATTTTCAATTTCTGGTGGCTGAGCCTCATCATGCTTGGAGGCCTGCGCTTGATGATGCGGCAATATTTTCTGGGTGATTGGTTCTCCGCAGCCCAGCATGTGCCATTTGCGAATCGCGATGATGGCCTGCCCAAGGTTGCGATTTACGGTGCGGGTGCGGCGGGCAACCAGCTCGTCGCCGCACTGCGTATGGGGAGGGTGATGAGGCCTGTCGCATTTATTGATGATGATCGGAGTATCGCTGACCGGGTTATCGCCGGATTGCAAGTTTATCAGCCCAAACATATCCAGAAGATGATTGACGCGACCGGCGCGCAGGAAATCCTGTTGGCCGTTCCTTCTTCGTCACGCGGTCGTCGTAGGGAAATCCTGACATTGCTGGAGGGGTTCCCGTTACACGTTCGCAGTGTTCCGGGATTCATGGATCTGGCAAGCGGCCGGGTCAAGGTGGATGACATCCAAGAGGTGGACATCGCGGATTTACTTGGGCGTGATTCCGTACCGGCCCAGGCTGATCTGTTGGAGCATTGTATAGCAGGGCAATCGGTATTGGTGACCGGTGCCGGCGGGTCAATCGGCTCTGAATTGTGCCGCCAAATCCTGGCCCTTCAACCCACTACACTGTTGCTTTATGAGCATAGCGAATTCAATCTTTATAGCATTTTGTCTGAACTTGAACCCCGAATAGCCCGGGAGTCCTTGTCTGTAAGGGTGTTGCCGATTCTAGGATCGGTACGGGATGAGAACAAATTGCTGGACGTGATGAAGACTTGGAGCGTCAACACGGTCTATCACGCTGCGGCTTACAAGCATGTGCCCATGGTAGAGCATAATATTGCGGAAGGCGTTCTGAACAACGTAATCGGAACGCTTAATACCGCGCAGGCCGCATTGCAGGCTGGCGTGTCAAATTTTGTGCTTATTTCTACTGACAAGGCAGTTCGACCCACCAATGTGATGGGCAGTACGAAGCGACTCGCGGAGCTGACTTTACAAGCCCTCAGTCGAGAGCTGGCCCCCGTATTATTTGGCGACAGGGCAAACGTCTCACGGGTCAATAAGACCCGCTTCACTATGGTTCGATTCGGTAACGTACTGGGCTCTTCCGGTTCAGTAATTCCCCTGTTTCACAAACAGATCAAATCGGGGGGGCCTCTGACCGTTACGCACCCCAAGATCACGCGCTATTTCATGACAATCCCTGAAGCCGCTCAGTTGGTAATCCAAGCGGGCTCCATGGGGTTGGGTGGGGACGTATTTGTTTTAGATATGGGCGAGCCGGTAAAAATCATCGAGCTAGCAGAAAAAATGATCCACCTGTCAGGTCTAAGTGTCCGCTCTGAAAAAAATCCCCATGGGGACATTTCGATAGAATTCACTGGCCTTCGTCCTGGAGAGAAGCTCTACGAAGAGCTGCTGATCGGCAACAACGTTGTCGCGACTCAACACCCTATGATCATGAGCGCCAATGAGGATCACCTGCCTTGGGAGCTGCTGAAGGCCAGCTTGACCGAGCTGCTCGCTGCCATTGACCGTGATGATTACGCCAGGGTTCGACAGTTGCTTAGGGATACGGTGAGTGGATATGCCCCGGATGGCGAGATTGTCGATTGGATTTATCAACAGCGTCGCCTTGAGCCTTAACATATCTGACATGTTGTAACGTGCAGGTTTTTGACAGCCTTTCACCATCGCTAATATTTGAGAAGCAGCTTCGGAAAGCTGCTTTCTCTTAACGATGTCATGGAGCGTCATCAATGCTTAGAGGAAACTAGTAGGTAGGCGCCGTTGTAATTTATGAAGCCCACTTCTAGGCCTACTGCGTTGAGCAATGCTCCAGCCCTTCCTTCAGGTTAGACAGAGCCGGTACGTTCAGTCCTATAGTATTTTGTGCAGGCCCAAAGCGGTCGTTTGAGGTGGTTTGATCCGGCCTCGCCATGCCGTGGGCTGACCGCAGATCGACTTTTTCAAGAATCATTCCAATTATCAAGCCCGGCCTGGCCTCCGAACGGTGCAAGGATTTTGCGCACACAGCGATCCGTGTCTGGAGAAAATCGTAGATACCATCCTTCAGATGGACAGTTTCCGCATAAAAAGGCACGATGTGTCGTTGACTGAGCGCGTATTGAGAGCTTCTGGCATACTCTAGGCCGGAAATCATCAAGCGATTTGCAGTTTGTATTGTGTACTGTTTTGCTTGATAAATAAGTTTGTAGTAAATACAAGGATTGACTTTGAAGACAAAAGCAATAAGTACGGCCAATGAAAAAAGTAGAAGTGGTTTTTTTTGGTTGTTATTGGGGACCGCTGGTCAAAACGCCGTACAGCTCATTTCAATTCTCATTCTAGCTCGAATCCTGACGCCAGCAGAATTTGGGGTCGTTGGCATTGGTGCCGCCATCATTGCGTTTTTGAGGATTTTTTCTGAGGTCGGAGTAGGGCCTGCTCTGGTTCAAAAAGAAGAAATATCCTCGGTGGACATCAAAACAGCCAATTCGATGTCTTTGCTATTGGGCGTCATTCTGGCCATCTCTTTATATTTTTCAGCTGAAAGTTTTTCACTTTTTTTTAGTATGCCGGAGCTGACGGAAGTATTGAGAACACTGGCCTTGATGCTGCCTGTCATTTCATATTCTGTGGTAGGGCAATCGTTGCTTCAACGACGCTTCGAATTTAAGAAGTTGTCGAGTGTTACGTTTTCAAGTTATCTGGTTGCTTACGGCGGCGTTTCGGTTTACATGGCGCTGCATGGATATGGCATGTGGTCCTTGGTTGCTGCATTCTGGATTCAGTCGATAATTTTTCTGATATTGATACTGATACTGTGCAGGGATGCCGCGAAGGTCGGTTTTAGCTACCCCAGCGCCAAGGGGATGCTGGACTTCGGCGTAGGCTACTCGATGGCCCGGCTCTGTAACTATGCCGCAGGCCAGGGGGATAACCTCGTTGTAGGTAAGCTCCTCGGCGCCGAGTCGGTTGGGCTCTATGGGCGGGCCTATCAAATCATGTCCATGCCCGCGATCTTATTTGGCAGCGTAGTGGATAAGGTGTTTTTTCCACTGATGGCAAAAATGCAGAATAATAATGAGGCGCTCGAAAGGCTATACCTCTCTTCGATTTATTTTTCATTGCTTATATTTGTATATCTGAGCGGTTATATCTACATTTTTTCCGATCAACTGATAGGTGCTCTCTTCGGTGATGGATGGGGTGAGGTAGCAAAACTGATAGAGGTTATGTCAATCGGTTTGTATTTCAGAATCGGCTATAAATTTAGCGATTGCTTAACGATGGCGGTTGGGAAAGTCTATGCCCGTGCGGGTATTCAATTCCTTTACGCTCTCTCTGTTGTGGTACTCGTGGTGTTGGGAAGTGGGTGGGGATTGATAGGCGCCTCGATAGGTGTGGTGGTGGCGATAGTTCTCAATTATCTGATGATGATGATGCTTGTCTGGAGAATATTGAACTTTAACGTGGGCGTAGTATTCCTTCGTCACCTCAAAGTGCTTGGTTTGTTTTCAATCTCGCTTCTGATTTTCCTGTTTTTAAATCGGTTGATTGATATTAAAAGTCCGCTCTTGGGGTTCGTTGTGTCCAGTCTGATTTATGCCGCTTCATTCGGAGTGGTGTTGGTCGTATTTGCAAGGTACCTGAAAGACGAGTTTGGAGTTCTCAAGCTTGTTGCCAAGCGATGAACGTGGTGAATGATGAATAGTTTATTTTCGAAATTGCAAGTGTTTCTGTTTGGCATTTTCATGCTTTGTCTCATCGGTGTGATTGACTCTATTCCGGTCATAGTCACGTTGGTGTATTTTTATACAGGGATAATCGTTTTCCTTTACGCAAAAAAAGGCGTGGCGGATCCAAGGGTATTTCCTTTGGCCTTTATGTCCGTGTATTTTACGTTTTTCCCGTTGCGTGCTTATTTGTATGGCTCGGAAAATCTACCATTCGATGAGGGCGTTTTGATCCTCAGTTTGCGGTTGCAATTTATCGCAATGCTGGTTTTTGTTGCGGTCTCAAATTTGTTGGTTAGTAACGTGCGACAAGTAGGGATTTCAACATTCTGTTCTCAACAGGTTCGTAGTACGTCTTCGGAACGGCTGTTGTTCGTCTTTATGCTGCCCTTTGTTTTTTATTCATTGGTCATCATCCTGACTTCGGAAGCGACGTCAAAGCGCGAAGTGCTGGACAGTTTTTCTTCTGTAAAAACAATCAGTGACTTTTCGATATTGATACTTACTGTTCTTGTGTTTCTGCGCGCGGCAAGAATAGGACGCTTTTTTTACAAAGATTTGTTCTTGATGCTTTATTTGGTGTTCTGCGTGTTCTATGTGTTGTTGACTGGAGAACGCGACAGTCTGTTCAAGTTATTATTCGGTTTTATGATCATATATTATGACCGGCGTGGGAATTTTAATTTTCTGAAAATGATCGCTATCTTTGGTGCGCTTTTGTTTGTTGTTCCAGTGTCCCAGTATTTTAAAAGCGTTTTACTGTCGGGTACGGTAAATTTTGATCGCTTTGGTGGAGATTTGATTCTGTATAGCGAATTCATGTCTTCTTCGCGTAATTTCTATTCCCTATTGGTTTTCGATGCTGGCCAAAATATTTCATTCCTGCTCAGTGACGTGGTGCGTGCCTTTGTACCGACCGCATTGCTGGGTGATTACGGTATGCAAAGTACCGTCGCTTGGTTTGATCGTGTGTTTAGGCCTGAGCACGGGTTTGATGGCACGTCAGGTTGGGGCTTTACAATAGTGGGATTTGGTTACATAGTCGGCGGTCTGGCGGGTATTGTTCTGATAATGACGTTTTATGCATGGCTGCTCGCATTTCTTTATAATCGCCGATGGCGCTCACTTTACTGGTATGCGTTTTATATCCTCGCGCTTGCAGCCTTTGTATACGCGCTGCGGGCAGATCTGGCCAACTTGCTATCTCAGGTTTTCAAAATATCCGGGCTGTGTGTTCTGTTTGTTTTTATGGCGCATTATTTGTTAAGGCGGCCTTCTGGAAGCGGTGATCTTAATAAGGGGGAATTATGAACGGTAGAATGCTTTTCAAGTATTTCTCTTTCTTGATTTGGGTTGTTTCAGCTTGCTTTAAGATGCTGCCCTCATTCGTCGCCTGGTTTTTGTGGGATCTCGTCTCACCCTTTGGTGGTAAGGTCGCGGTTTTGCTGCGGTATTGTATTGTTTCAGGTCGTGCCAAGCACTTTGGGAAAAATATCTATTTTGGAAAGACAGTAGTTCTGAAAAATCCCGCAGAGTTTTCAGTGGGTAATAACGTTTCGATACATGATTCCTGCTATTTGGATGCTATTGGTGGATTGAAGATAGGGGCTGATGTGTCCATCGCGCATCAAACGTCTATCATTACGTTCAATCACACTTGGTCGGATATGAGTCAGCCTATAAAATATAACCCGATAGAAAAAGCCCCCGTCATCATTGAAGATGACGTTTGGATCGGCTGCGGCGTGCGTATCCTGCCCGGCGTTGTCATTGGCAAACGCTCCATCATTGCAGCGGGTTCCGTTGTCACAAACGATGTGCCCCCCGGCGTCATAGTTGCGGGAGTGCCGGCGAAAATTATCAAGAGTATCGTATGAAGCGCGTGTTGTTTGTTCATGACCATATTTTCAAATACCGTGGTAATGCGTATTACTCCGGGGGAGGGCTGCCTGCTGCCATATGGCCCCGCTACCTGCAGGTTTTTCCTTCACTTACCGTCGTTGGACGGGATGGTGGAACTCTTATCGAAGGGGAAGAAGGGTATACCCTGTCTTCCGCAAGTGGAGTCGATTTTTGCTTGCTTCCTGGTATTTCAAATTTAAAGAGTTTGCTTTTAGGCCATGCTGGTGTGGAGGCCGTTTGCCGATCTCTGGTGGCTGACTCCGAAGGCGTGATCGCACGTCTTCCAAGTCGACTGGGTCACTTGTTTGTTAAAGAGGCTAAAAGACAAGGAAAACCCTACGCAGTGGAGGTGGTGGGATGCGCATGGGGTTCGTTGTGGGACCATGGTAGTTGGAAAGGAAAGTTTCTGGCGCCGATAGAAGCTCTGAAAACTCGGCAGGCGGTAGCTTCGGCGCCGTTTGCTCTATATGTCACAGAGAAATTTCTACAAAAACGCTACCCATGCAAAGGAGGGGTCACTACTTTTTGTTCCAATGTGAACATTCAGCCTGTTGCTGATGAGGTGTTGTTTGCCCGACAACGCCGTATTGAATCACATAAAACAAAAGTTGTTATCGGCTTAATCGGAAATTACTCATCCAAATACAAAGGGATTGATGTGGCCATTCGCGCAATGGCGTTGGCAGATGAAAAGCTTCCTGAATGGGAATTTCAGGTAGTCGGTTCAGGCGATGCGAGCGCCTATATCGATTTGGCTCATAAGCTCGGCGTGGATGAAAAGGTCAAGTTTGTCGGTACGAAACCTTCGGGCAGCGCGATATACGAATGGCTTGATACTGTCGATTTGTATCTGCAGCCTAGTTTTCAGGAAGGGTTGCCTCGCGCTTTGGTCGAAGCCATGAGTCGCGGTTGTCCGGCCGTTGCTACTTCAATAGCAGGTATACCCGAGTTGTTAAAGGATTCCGAGATGATCGCGGCGGGTGACCACGCGACGCTGTCGAGCAAGATTCTTGCATTGCTTCAGGATAACGAAGCGATGTTACGTTTGGCGCGGGAAAATTTCGAAAGAGCCCAGTCATACTACCAACCGGTATTGGATACCCGACGTACGACCTTCTGGTCTTCTTTCGGGCAATACATCGGGTCCAATCGTAACCGACCCATAAACCGCACCTAGAGAGCGCGCTTGCCGTGGAGCCGAGGCTTGCAGTTCCACGACGACAAGGCATCGTAATTTTGACCGAGGATGCCTGTGGCGGGCGCTCCAGTGCGTGGCGCAGCCACGCATAAGACTCTGCAATTGCACCTATCTGTCACAGCGACTCTCACTAACGAAGCAAGTCAGGATTATCCCTCACTATTGAACTACCTATAAGATTGGATCCGGTAACATTCAGGTGGTTTTTGTCTCGATAGAGAAGATGACCATTGCGAGTCATGCCGCATTGCCCATTTCGGCAAACGTATTGACTAATAGGTACATATTTAACGCGCGGCTCTCTCTGCACGACATTAAGCAGTTGCTTTCGGTATATGTCGAATTCTTTATTGGCAGTGGCCAAGGGAATGGAACATTCATTTTTTAGGACCCGAGCTTTCGTGATGCACTTCTTAGGGTCGAATGGAAACCTAGGCACGTCGTCGAATAAATACACCTCTTTGCCGCTAGCCAGCAGCCTCTCAACCGAGGCGAAAAGCTCATCTTCAACAGTCGAACCTACGGGAACTTGATTAAGACGTTTTATCCAATGCATCGTGATGATTATTTTTTCTGGTCCATCCTCACTCGCGAGAAAGTCATAGACTTCCTTGAATTCTGTATTGCTCACAAAGGGTGGGCTTGCCTTAATATAATATGCGACGTTTAGATTTGGTAATGCCTTTGCCATGCCGTTAAATAAATGTTCGGCATGACTATCCCCAATGATCGCCACGTCAATTCTAGAGTCGGCCTTTGACTGCATGCATCTCACATGGCGTTCGTGAATCAGTGCGACACTTCTAATGCTGGGCTCTGAGCACACCTGATAATTATCGGTAAGATAGTTAAAGAACTGCTCGTGCCCAATCTCTCCAGCTATTTCTTTGCCCGGTCTAAGTTGAGTGGCGCCGCCGGTATATACATAAAAGCCCAGGGTGCCAACTATCAAGCCCAACGAGGCAAGCATTCCAACCACGCTTCTGCGCTCGGAATGTCTTATTGGCGTTTCAACATATTTATATGTTGTCCATGCAAGCATTACCGCGACCGCTATTGCGCCCCCCCTGTAGCCAGAATTTGGAACCTCGCCGCCCGTCAAAGTGGCAAACGACAAGAGGGGCCAGTGCCAAAGATAAAGTGGGAAGCTGAGTAAGCCTATCGATACGAATAATTTGCTACCCAGTATGTTTCGATTTAACCAGGACCCTTCTGCCGGACCAATAAGTAACAAAGAGATCGCCACAGGCAATACCGCCCAGAAACCCGGGAATTGTTTGTTCTTATCAATAAAAATGAAACCAAACATCAGCAGAGCGAGCGCGCCGACAGAACTCGCCTCAATCATCCACACCGGAATCGTGCGAGCGGTATTGCCCCGTTTAAAATATGCATATCCGTAGACTAGTAACCCTCCTGACGCAAGCTCCCAAAACCGCGTAAGTGGTGAGTAAAAAGCACCCGCAGGATCAGAATCAACCATTACGACGCTGTAAATAAAGGAGGCAAGGATCAGCGCGGGAATTATAGCTAAGGAAGTCTTCCTGAATGTCCATCCCATCCAAACTACTACGGGCCAAATCAGATAAAATTGCTCTTCAACTCCAAGGCTCCACAAATGAAGGAGTGGCTTCATTTCAGCGGCCGAATCGAAGTAGCCGGACTCGCTCCACAAATTCAAATTTGCTACAAAGCCTATGCCTGAAGCAACGTGTTTACCAAGCTGTTTGTACTCTGGGTCAAATAAAAAGTACCAACCAAATCCCATGCAACAAAAGAGGACTAGGATTAACGCCGGAAACAATCTACGGATGCGCCTCGAGTAAAAACTCAGGATGTTTAACCTGCCCTTTGCAGCGCCATTCAATAGAATTCCGGTAATTAAATATCCAGAAATAACGAAGAACACATCTACGCCGATAAAGCCGCCAGGGATAATAGTCGGAAACGCATGGTATAGTACGACGGCCATAACGGCGATCGCGCGTAATCCGTCAATATCTGGTCTATACCGAAGGGATGGTTGCATGAGGGCGTGGGGCCTTGACGTAATGGTATGGAGTGTCCGCATGAATGTGCGCGGCCGCCGAGTTTAACCTCATGAAAAATAAGTAGCAAACCGGTACCGACGGAGGTCTTGCGTGTGTATTTGATCACTGGATCTGCGTCGGCGTGATGGCCAGTGTTGGTCGGCTTCTTCCCGAAATCATATATTTGCGCACCGAAGACGCAGGTTCGCTCCTGTTCAGACAGCTTGATTTCGCCAGCATCACTCATACCGTGCCCGGACTGGAAGAGAGACCCTCTCGCAGGGCTTGGTGCGGTGATGCAGGGTGCGGGAGTCTGTGGCTGGCCTTCTAACTCAAAAAGATTCTATAAAAACAGAGATCTCGGTATCATGCGCGTTTTAAAAATGAAAGGTAACGGCGGCAAATGAACCAAAAGCGAATTAATGAGATAGATCTGCTCCGGTTCATAGCTGCTATGTCGGTCGTTTTTTTTCATTATACATTTCGGGGCTACGCCGCCGATGACAGGTCGCTCCTGCCTTATCCGTTATTAGCACCTGTAGCAAAATATGGTTATTTGGGTGTAGAGCTGTTTTTCATGATCAGCGGTTTTGTCATCATGATGACCGCCGGGGGGGAGGGTTTCAGGAAATTTTTGATATCGCGGGCGGTCCGCCTTTATCCGGCGTTCTGGGTGTGTTGCTCAATAACGTTTGTGGTGACGCTTGCTTTGGGTGGGGATCGTTTTTCTGCGACAGTTCCTCAGTACCTTGGCAACTTGACGCTGATGGGCGATTTTTTCGATATTCGTCCAATTGACGGCGTGTATTGGTCGTTGTTTATCGAGATCCGTTTTTATTTCCTGATAGCGCTCGTTATGCTTTTTCGAAAACTTCATCGAATAGAGGCGCTACTGTGTGTTTGGCTCGTGTTGTCCGTAGCGCTTGAATTCACCGATGCCAGAGGGTGGCGGAGGTTTTTCATTACCGAATACTCAACTTACTTTATTGCCGGGGCCATGTTTTATCACGTGTGGCTGAGCGGCGCTTCGAAGTTGAGATGGGCGACGATAATCAGCTCGTGTGCGTTCGCTATTTATCAAGGTGTTAATATGCTGCCTAGGTTGGAGCGCCACTATCACGTTGACTTTAACGCTTTTATAGTGGCTACGATAATTTTTATCTGTTATGTAGTCATGGGTTTGGTTGCCAAAAAGAAGATGGGGTGGGTGGCGGGGCGGAGATGGGTGGTGCTGGGCATAATTACATATCCACTCTATTTGCTTCATCAAAATGTTGGCTTTATGGTCTTTAACGCACTCTATCCGGCTGTCAATCCGCATTTGTTACTATGGGGGACAATGGCACTTATGATTGCCATGTCCCTGTTTATTCATGTTGTGTTTGAAAGGGCTATGGCGCGGCAACTAAGACGCGTTCTAGACCACAGTAGTAATAAAATTGCGGTGCTGTTTACGGGAGGTTTTGAGCGATTGAAATCATACCGGCCGAAATGACATCATCGCCTGACCCTATGCTTCGGTAGTGGATTTAGGCGGTGCTCGAAGGTTCGACGTCCCGGAGTTCAGGACTTGGCGAATGACCGGCTCGAAGTTGATGACATCCAGGAAGTGGATGCTGCGGACCTTCTTGGACGCTATGCGGTTCTTGCGTGACTTGATCTACTGGAGCATTGCATGACGACGCCATTCAAGCTGGCGGAATTGCTGATCGCCATCGAGCGGGATGATTGACCACCAGAGACCGTCAACTGCTTCGCGATACCGTCAGTGGTTACGCTCCGGACGGTGAGATTGTCGACTGGATCTACCAGCAACGCCGTCTCGAACCCTGATTATTACACACGCCGTAACGTACACATTTTTGACAGCGACACATCATCGCCTAAGTTTGAGAGGCAGCTTCGGAAAAGCTGCTTCTCTCTTAACGATGTCATGGAGCGTCATTTATGCGTACAGGCTACTTCTACTCTTTGATTTTTGCCCTTCTGACCAGCGCCTCGATTGCTGCTATCGCTGCCCCAGTGGTCAAACCCGAGTCGGTCGCCACGTCTCAGGCCGTGGAGCAGCCAGCCAAAACCCAGGGCGCCAAGGTGGATTTAAACGGGGCGGATGCTGCAACGTTGCAGCGCGAGCTGTCAGGCATAGGGAAGGGCAAAGCCGAAGCGATTGTTGCGTATCGGGAGAGTAATGGGCCGTTCTCTTCAATAGAGGAGTTGCTGGAGGTCAAGGGGATCGGCAAGTCGATTCTCGACAGGAACCGTGACAAGCTGGAAGTGAATTGAGTTTGTAATTGAAAGAGGCCGGTCGAATAGACTGGCCTTTTCGCCAGCTGGTGTTTGCAAATTCCGAAGGCTTTTCCGTGGTTGGCATAAATAATGATTATCTACAGCCAATCGATTGTTCAACAATCCAAGGCCTTCATCCATGACCAACACTCTCTCCCTCGCCGACCAGATCACTCTGGAGCTACGCGCCGACATCATTGGCGGCCGCCTGCTGCCAGGCATGGCGTTGGTAGAGAACAGCCTGGTATCGGCCTACAACGCTTCGCGCAATACCATCCGCGAAGCGTTACACCGCCTGGGCCAGGAAGGCCTGACCCGTTACGTGCGCAACAAAGGGGTAATGGTCCGCAGGCTCGGTGTCGATGACGTGCGAGATCTGTTCAAGGTCCGTCGCACCTTGGAGCTTCAGGCCATCCTAGGCAGCCAACCATTACGCGAGTATCAGTCAGACCGGATGCTCGAAACACTCGAGGCGGCGGATCTGGCTCGGGAGCGTGAGGACTGGCGTTCGGTCGGTACTCATGGCCTGGCGTTCCATCAGCACATCGTTGGTTTGATGCGCAGTCCGTTGCTGGATGAGTTCTTCACTAATGTGGTCGCACAACTGCGCCTGGTGTTTAGCTCCGCACCCGATGAGGCACGTTTTCAGGCGCCGTGGCTGGCCCGTGACCGGCGCATTCATGATTGGCTGGCCGAAGGCGACAAGTCGGCGGCTCACGAAGCGATGAGCCTTTATCTCGATGATTCCGAGCAACTGCTTTTGCAGATGCTGGCTCCCACCCATCACCCCTGATCAAGGACCCGCGCCATGTACAAAGACTACCCAGCCGCCTACCAGGTCAGCAAAGGTTCAGCCCTGCAGGTGGACAAACCCTTCTACGACCGTATCCGCACCCAGCAGGACAAACGCAGCCTGATCGAGCAGTTCGAAGTGCCCATCCGCACTGGCCGCGCCTGGCACGTACCCGCCGGTCACGTGTTCCGCGTCACCACCCCAGTAGGGCCGCAAGTGGGGGACTTCAACGTCTGGAATGCCCATGACCCGCGGGAGCGCCTCTGGGCGGCGCGCACCCGTCAGCTTCAGGGCGCTCATGTCAGCACCCATGATCGGTTGTGGTCGAACCTGCCATTCCTGCGGCCGTTGGTGACCATCACCGACGACAGCCTGGCCGGCTACGGCATCGATGAGCATGGTGGACGATTGCATGATCTGCTGGGTACGCGCTGTGATCCCTATGTAAACAAGATGCTGACCGGGGAGGATTTCCATCATCACTGCCATTCGAACCTGACCCGTGCGGTGTTGCCCCACGGCCTGACTGAGTTCGACGTGCATGATGTGCTGAATATTTTCCAGTGCACAGGGCTCAATCATGACGACATGTACTTCATGAAGGCCTGTCCGGCGCAGAAGGGTGATTACCTGGAGTTTTTTGCCGAGATCGATTTGTTGTGTGCCTTGTCCACCTGCCCGGGTGGTGACCTGTCGCTGGCGATGTGGGGGCCGGACGCGCAGGATCCTCTCAGCGTCTGCCGCCCGCTGGGTGTGGAGATCTATCGGTTGGAGGATTCATTGCTGGAGGACTGGAGCCAGCCTGAGCGGGCCGCGTACAAGGGGCTGCATGGCTTGCATATTGCCAAGGCGGATTGGGAAAAATAGCACCGCGTTTTGCTATCGGGTGCCTGCTTGTGTGGCGAGGGAGCTTGCTCCCGCTGGGCTGCGCAGCAGCCCCAGCGGCCAAAACTCGATTTAGCCTGACACTCCGCGCCAGCAGGGTTAGGGCCGCTTCGCGCCCCAGCGGGAGCAAGCTCCCTCGCCACAAAAGCACTAAGCAAGCCAGGTAATCAACGGTCCTTGGCTTCTTTGGCATCCATTTCCGCATTGCGCTCGGCAACACGCTTGCGCTGTTCGTCCGTGAGTTCGACTTTGTTGGCCGTGTCGCGCAGCATCATCAGGCCTCCCACGATCGAGCCGATTGCGACAATCAGAATCAACCAGGCATACCAGGGCATAGGGCTCTCCTTGAGGGCGCGATGGACAGACGAACGTTTCGCCAATCCATCGCACTTACCACTTATGAGCGAATGTTGTTCGCAGTGGTTCAATACTACGCCCGTTCTGCCGGCTTCACCTCACAGCCCGGTCAGCATCGCATCGGCGGGAGCATCCGCACGCAGTTGTGCGGTGAGGACGAAGTAGACAAAGCCCACCGCCATGAAGCCAAGGAAGATCAGCCCGATCAACGCGTTGAACCAGGCCATCGCCACCAGGCACACCACCGCCAGCACCAGGGCGATCCCCGGCACGATCGGGTAACCCGGTGCGCGGAAAGTACGTTCCAGGTTGGGTTCGGTTTTGCGCAGCTTGAACAGGCTGAGCATGCTCATGATGTACATGACGATGGCACCGAACACGGCCATGGTGATCATCGCGGCGGTGAGGGTCATGCCGCCGAGGTTGATCAGGCCGTCGCTGTAGATTGCGGCAATGCCGATCAGTCCGCCGGCGATGATCGCCCGGTGCGGGGTCTGGAAACGTGACAGTTTGGCCAGGGAGGCGGGCAGGTAGCCGGCGCGGGCCAGGGCGAAGAACTGCCGTGAGTAGCCGAGGATGATGCCGTGGAAACTCGCCACCAGGCCGAACAGGCCGATCCACACCAGCATGTGCAGCCAGCCGGAGCTTTCGCCGACCACGGTTTTCATGGCTTGGGGCAGGGGATCGTTGATGTTCGACAGGGTACGCCAATCGCCGACGCCGCCGGCCATGAACATGACGCCCATGGCCAGGAACACCAGGGTCAGGATGCCGCTGATGTAGGCCTTGGGAATCGTGCGTTTCGGGTCCTTGGCTTCTTCGGCGGCCATGGCCGCGCCTTCGATGGCGAGGAAGAACCAGATGGCGAAGGGGATCGCGGCGAACATCCCGGCGATGGCCGGTGCGCCGAACACATCGGAGCCGGCCCAGCCGTTGAGGGCGAAGCTGCTGAAACTGAACGCCGGGGCCACGACGCCCATGAACACCAGCAGTTCGGCCACCGCCAGTACGCAGACAACCAACTCGAACGTCGCGGCCAGTTTGACCCCGAGGATGTTCAGGCCCATGAACACGATATAGGCGCCGACGGCGGCGTGTTTTGGGTCCAGCGCTGGGAATTGCACGTTCAGGTAGGCGCCGATGGCCAGGGCAATCGCCGGCGGGGCGAAGACGAATTCGATCAGTGTTGCCAGCCCGGCAATCAATCCGCCTTTCTCGCCGAAGGCGCGACGGCTGTAGGCAAACGGCCCGCCGGCATGGGGAATGGCGGTGGTCAGTTCGGTGAAGCTGAAAATGAAGCAGGTGTACATGGCCGCCACCATGAAGGACGTCACCAAAAAGCCCAGTGTCCCGGCCACGCCCCAGCCGTAGCTCCAGCCGAAATACTCGCCGGAAATCACCAGGCCGACGGCAATGCCCCATAAATGCAGGGTGCCCAGGGTGGGTTTGAGTTGTGTGTTCATCGGTGGCTCCCCTCGATCCATAGCAAAAGCGCTAGGGAGGACTGTGCAGCGGGCGTGCCAGGCTGGCGGGGGCGGTCGTAATGGGTGGAATCGTGTCGTATCGGGGATGTTCGCTGCTTTATGTGCCCCTGTTGTGCGCCAGTTGAGGGCGTTGGCGCTGATGATGCCGCCTTCGCGAGCAAGCCCGCTCCCACACTGGACTTGCGGTGAACAGTCGATTTCATGCACACCACAAATCCTTGTGGGAGCGGGCTTGCTCGCGAAGAGGCCCTCCCGATCACCGCCATAACAACGCGATAAATACATTCTTTACAGATTCTTTATCCCCCAATCCCGCTCTCGATCTCGCTCCTTTACAGCCTCCCTGCAGACAATCACTCCCCACACGGCACGACGCCGTATCACGGAGAAATCCCATGAGTGTTCTGGACGGGGTGTCGCTGCTGCTGGCAGTGGCGCTGTTCATTTATCTGCTGGTTGCGCTGTTGCGCGCCGATCGGAACTAGGAGCGGTTATGCACGGTTATGACTTCGGGCTGATCCTCGCCTTTTTCGCCCTGGTGCTGGTTCCGGCGCCGTTCCTGGGGCGGTTTTATTACCGAGTGATGGAAGGCCAGCGTACGTGGCTTTCGCCGATTCTCAGCCCGGTGGAGCGCGGTTGCTATCGCCTGGCCGGTGTCGACGCCACCGTTGAGCAGAGCTGGCAGAAATACACCCTGGCCTTGCTCGCGTTCAACCTGGCGGGTTTTGTCTTGCTGTTTGCGATTCTGCTGCTGCAGGGATATTTACCCCTCAATACCGACCAACTGCCCGGCATGGAGTGGACCCAGGCTTTCAACACGGCCGTGAGCTTCATGACCAACACCAACTGGCAGTCCTACAGCGGTGAAGCGTCCCTGAGCTACCTGAGCCAGATGGTCGGCCTGACCGTGCAGAACTTTGTCAGCGCCGCCACCGGCCTGGCCGTGCTGGTGGCGCTGTGTCGCGGCATCGGGCGCAAGTCCGCCACGACGCTGGGTAACTTCTGGGTCGACATGACCCGCGCCACCCTCTATGGACTGTTGCCGCTGTGCCTGCTGCTGGCGTTACTCCTGGTCTGGCAGGGCGTGCCGCAGACCTTCGCCCACTATGTGCATGGGCTCACGCTGCAGGGTGCCGACCAGGTCATCCCGCTAGGGCCGGCCGCCAGCCAGATCGCCATCAAGCAACTGGGTACCAACGGCGGCGGTTTCTTCGGCGTCAACTCGGCGCACCCCTTCGAAAACCCGACGGCCTGGAGCAACCTGTTCGAAGTCGCTTCGATCATCCTGATTCCTGCCGCGCTAGTGTTCACCTTCGGTCATTACGTCAAGGACCTGCGCCAGAGCCGCGCGATCATCGCCTGCATGTTGGCGCTGTTCCTGATCGGCGGCGCCACGTCACTGTGGGCCGAATACCAGCCCAACCCGGCCCTGGACAACCCGGCCGTCGAACAAACCGCACCGCTGGAAGGCAAGGAAACCCGCTTCGGTACCACCGCCACCGTGCTGTGGTCGGTGACCACCACGGCCGCGTCCAACGGCTCGGTCAACGGCATGCACGACAGCCTCAACCCGCTCAGTGGCATGGTGTCGCTGGTGAACATGATGGTCGGCGAGGTGATCTTCGGCGGCGTCGGGGCCGGGCTCTACGGGATGCTGTTGAACGTGCTGATCGCGGTGTTCCTGGCCGGCTTGATGATCGGTCGCACCCCGGAATACCTGGGCAAGAAGCTGGGCGCCCGAGAGGTGCAACTGTTGGTCGCAACGCTGCTGGTGATGCCCGTCAGCGTGCTGGTGCTGGGGGCTGTCGCCGCCAGCCTGCCCGGGCCGGCCGCGGCGGTGAGCAACCCTGGCGCCCATGGTTTCAGCCAGTTGTTGTACGCCTACACCTCGGCGGGGGCGAACAACGGTTCGGCATTCGCCGGGTTCGGTGCCAATACACCCTTCCACAACCTGATGCTGGGCCTGGGCATGCTGATCGGCCGGTTCGGCTACATCCTGCCGGTGCTGGCGTTGGCCGGCAGCCTGGCCTTGAAGAAGACCGCGCCGATTGGCCAGAACAGCTTTCCCACCCACGGCCCGCTGTTCGTGACCCTGTTGACCGTGACCATCCTGCTGGTCGGCGGCTTGACCTTCCTGCCGACCTTGGCGCTGGGGCCGATTGCCGAGCACCTGAGCATGGGCTTCTGAGGACTTGATGATGAATATGCCAATGAGCAAAACCATCGCCGCCAAGGCGCCGGAGCAACCCAAGACTCACCTGTCGGCCCTCTGGCGCCCGGCGTTGGTGCAAGCCTTCGTCAAGCTCGATCCTCGCCAGTTGCACCGTGCACCAGTGATGCTGGTGGTGGAGCTGACCGCGATCCTCACCACCGTGTTGTGCTTCATCCCCGACAGCGCCGTGCCGACCTTCGTCGCCGCGCAAATCGCCCTGTGGTTGTGGTTCACGGTGCTGTTCGCCAACTTCGCCGAAGCCTTGGCCGAAGGGCGGGGCAAGGCCCGGGCCGACAGCTTGAAGGCCGGCAGCGAAGGCCTCAACGCCCGTCGCCAGACCGCCAGCGGCTTTGAAATCATCCCCGCCACCCGTCTGCGCAAAGGCGATGTGGTGCGCGTCGAGGCCGGCGACATGATCCCCGGCGACGGTGAAGTGATCGAAGGCATCGCCGCGGTCAATGAGGCGGCGATCACTGGCGAGTCGGCACCGGTCATCCGTGAATCCGGCGGTGATCGCTCGGCCGTCACCGGCAATACGCGGCTGGTTTCCGACTGGCTGCTAATACGCATCACCAGCAATCCTGGTGAGTCCACTCTCGACCGCATGATCGCTTTGGTGGAAGGTGCCAAGCGCCAGAAAACCCCAAACGAAGTGGCGCTGGATATCCTGTTGATCGGCCTGACGCTGATCTTCCTGTTGGTGGTGGTGACGCTGCAACCGTTTGCCCATTTCGCCAACGCCAGCCTGCCGCTGGTGTTTCTGGTGGCCCTGCTGGTCACCTTGATTCCCACCACCATCGGGGGGTTGCTGTCGGCCATCGGCATCGCCGGGATGGACCGCTTGGTGCGCCTGAACGTGATCGCCAAATCCGGCCGCGCGGTCGAGGCGGCGGGGGATGTGCATGTGTTGATGCTGGACAAGACCGGCACCATCACCTTTGGCAATCGTCGCTGCACGGCGGTCTATGCCGCTGCCGGTGTGAGCGCCAAGGAACTGGCCGAAGGCGCGCTGTTCGCCTCGTTGGCCGATGACACGGCCGAGGGCAAGTCCATCGTCGAGTACCTGCGCGGTTTGCAACCACAGCCCGAGCCTGGCATCGACGCGCTGACGGCTGTGCCGTTCAGTGCCGAAACCCGTTTGTCCGGGGTCGACTATCAGGGCCGCATCTACCGCAAGGGCGCCGTGGATTCCTTGCTGGATTTCATCGGCCTTGCACGCAATGAGTTGCCGTCGGCACTGGCGCGGGAGGTCGACAAGATCGCCCAGAGTGGCGGCACGCCGCTGCTGGTGTGTGTGGACGGCCGGTTGCTGGGTGCCATCCACCTCAAAGACGTGGTCAAACCGGGCATCCGCGAGCGTTTCGCCGAGTTGCGCAAGCTGGGGATCCGCACGGTGATGGTCACCGGCGATAACCCGCTGACTGCCGCGGCGATTGCCGCCGAGGCGGGTGTCGATGATGTGTTGGCGGAGGCCACGCCGGAAAAGAAACTGGCGCGTATCCGTCACGAGCAAAATGACGGTCGGCTGGTGGCCATGTGTGGCGACGGTGCCAACGACGCCCCGGCGCTGGCCCAGGCCGATGTCGGCATGGCGATGAACGACGGCACCCAGGCCGCGCGGGAGGCGGCCAACATGGTCGATCTCGACAGCGACCCGACCAAACTGCTGGACGTGGTGCAGATCGGCAAGGAGTTGCTGGTGACCCGTGGGGCGCTGACCACTTTTTCCATCGCCAATGACATCGCCAAATACTTTGCCATTTTGCCGGCACTGTTCGCCTCGATTTATCCACAGCTCGGCGTGTTGAACGTGATGCACCTGAGCAGCCCGCAGAGCGCGATTTTGTCGGCGATTGTCTTCAACGCCTTGATCATCGTCGTGCTCATCCCCCTGGCCCTGCGCGGCGTGCGCGTGCAAGCGGCAAGCGCGGCGGCGTTGTTGCGGCGCAATCTGTTGATCTATGGCCTGGGCGGGATCGTGGTGCCGTTCGTGGGGATCAAGGCGATCGATATGTTGCTGACGGCGTTGGGGCTGGTTTGAGTCGTTGTGGCAGGTGAGGCCGTTGTGGCGAGGGAGCTTGCTCCCGCTGGGCTGCGAAGCAGCCCCAAGAAGCTGAATGCTATCTGCCCAGCACACCGCATTCGCTGATTTTCAGGGCTGCTGCGCAGCCCAGCGGGAGCAAGCTCCCTCGCCACAAACAGGTATGCCTGCCAATCAGCTGTTTTCTTATTCGAGGGTTTTGAGATGTCCACTCTGATTCGCCCGGCCTTGAGCCTGTTATTACTGATGAGCCTGATCACCGGTGTCGCTTACCCGTTGGTGGTCACCGGCGTGGCGCAAGTCGCGTTTCCCGCCCAGGCTAACGGCAGCCTGATCGTCGACGCCGCCGGCAAGGTCCGAGGCTCTACGCTGATCGCCCAGGATTTCACCGGTGATGCCTGGTTTCATCCACGGCCATCGGCCGGTGCCTTCGCCACGGTCGCCAGCGGCGCCAGCAATTTCTCCCCGAGCAATCCGGCCCTGGCCACACGGGTGATCGATGCCGCCGGCAAGCTCCAGGTACCCGGTCAGGGCCCGGTGCCTCTGGCGCTGTTGACCACCTCCGCCAGCGGGCTGGATCCGCACTTGCCTCCGGCGGCGATTGCCTATCAACTGGCGCGTGTCGCCGCGGCGCGCAACCTGCCGATCTCGACGTTGCAGCAACTGCTCGACGTCAACATCCAGCAACCCTTGGTGGGCCCGCCTGTGGTGAATGTGTTGGCGCTGAACCTGGCCCTGGAAAAACTGTAAAACCTGTGGGAGCGGCGCCTGTGGGAGCAAAGCTTGCTGCAGCAAAAGCCTGCTGCAGCAAAGCCTGTGGGAGCAAAGCTTGCTCGCGATGAACGATAACGCGGTCCATCCGTTGAACTGTGTCGCCTTGATCGCGAGCAAGCTTTGCTCCCACAGGTCCAGTTCCCATTAGCTTTGCTCCCACAGGTCCGGCTCCCCACAGGGTGTTTGATCAATATTTGAAAGAGATTTCCACGCCATGAGCGACTCCGGCCGCGCCGACGCACTGTTAGCCAATCTGCCCCGCAACGACCGTGGCCGGCTCAAGGTCTTCCTGGGCGCGGCCCCGGGTGTGGGCAAGACCTACGCCATGCTGCAAGCGGCCCACAGCCAATTGCGCCAAGGCGTGAGGGTCATGGCCGGGGTGGTGGAGACCCACGGTCGCAGCGAAACCGAAGCGCTGCTCGGCGGCCTGGTACAGCAGCCGTTGGTGCGCTCGGAATATCGCGGTGTGATGCTCGAGGAAATGGACCTCGACGGTCTGCTCGCCGCCCGGCCAACCTTGGTCCTGGTGGACGAACTGGCCCACAGCAACGCGCCCGGCAGCCGTCACGCCAAACGCTGGCAGGACATTCAGGACCTGCTCGCGGCGGGCATCGATGTCTACACCACCGTCAATGTCCAGCATCTGGAAAGCCTCAACGACCAGGTACGCGGCATCACTGGCGTGCAGGTGCGCGAGACGTTGCCGGACTGGGTCCTGCAGGAAGCCGATGAACTGCTGCTGATTGACCTGCCGCCGCGTGAGCTGCTGGAGCGCCTGCGCGATGGCAAGGTCTACGTGCCGGAGCAGGCTCGGGCGGCGATCGATGCGTTTTTTTCCCAGACCAACCTCACCGCGTTGCGTGAGCTGGCGATGCAGACGGCCGCCGCCCAGGTCGACAATGACTTGGCCCAGGGTTATCGACAACTGGGCCAGGCCGCGCCGGCGGTGCGCGGACGCTTGCTGGTAGGCGTGGACGGTGACATGCAGGCGGAACGCCTGGTGCGCCATGCCAGCCGCGTCGCCCAGCGTCGGCATCTGCCGTGGAGCCTGGTGCATGTGGACAACGGCAGTGCCCGTGACGAACTTTCGCGCCAGCGTTTGCAGAACGCCCAGCAACTGGCCGAACGCCTCGGTGGCGAGGTGGTGTTGCTGCGGGCCGGCGAAGTGGCCAGGACGCTGATCCAGCATGCCACTGAACGGCGCGCCACGCTGGTGCTGGTGGGCCAGTCCCGGCCACGTCTGCGCCGACGCTTGTTTGGCGGCGGCCTCGCTTCCCGTTTGCTGCGCGATGCCCGGGGGCTGGAGATCAACGTGTTGGACAGCGATGAGCAACCGCGTCCTGCCCGGGTGCGTTCCGGCGCCGTCCAGACCGGGTTCGATTATGTGCTGGCATTGCTGGCGACCGCGGCGGCCAGCGCATTGGCCTGGGGTATCTCGGGGTTGTTGGCATTGCCCAATATTTCCCTGTTGTTCCTGATGGCGGTGTTGCTGGTGGCGGTGCGCAGCAGTCTCGGCCCGGCGCTGGCCTGCGCGGCGCTGTCGTTCCTGGCTTATGACTTCCTGTTCATCCCGCCGAACTTTTCCCTGACCATCCAGCGCGAAGAAGACGTGCTGACGCTGGTGTTTTTCCTGCTCATGGCGGCCCTGACCGGCAATCTTGCCGCGCGCCAGCGTCGCCAGTTGCAGGCCTTGCGCGATACCCAACAGGAAACCGGCGAGCTGCTCGACCTGTCCCGCAAACTCACGGCCGCCACCGACCGCCAAGCGGTGATCAGCGCCGCCGTGCAGCACTTCAACGATTGGCATGACTTGCAACTGTGCTTGCTCAACCGCGACGGCCAGGGCGGTTGGAAAATCGAAAGCGGTGAATCGTTGACCTTCACCGAGGCCGAGCGCGCGGCGGCCGACTGGTCGTGGCAGCACGATCAACCGGCGGGCGCCGGCACCGGCACCTTGCCTTCCGGACGTTGGTGGTGGTGGCCGTTGTCGGCCGAAGGCGGGCCGTTGGCGTTGCTGGGCGTATGCCCGAAAGAAGGCAAGCCGTTGAGTGGCCAGCGCCGCCGTTTGCTGGCGGCCCTCAGTCAACCCTTGGCCCAGGCGCTGGCGCGGGCGCAACTGGCCCAGGACCTGGAGGCGGCGCGTCTGCATGGTGAAACCGAACAGCTGCGCAGCGCCTTGCTGGCTTCAGTGTCCCACGACCTGCGCACGCCGCTGACCGCCATGCGCGGCAGCATCGACAGCTTGCTGGCGCTGGGAGAGGCGATCCCGCTGGCCGATCGTCGCGACTTGCTCGAAGGCACCCGCGATGAAGCCGAGCGACTGGATCGCTACATCCAGAACCTGTTGGACATGACCCGTCTCGGCCACGGCGCCCTGAAGCTGGCGCGGGACTGGGTGGCGCCGGCCGATATCGTCGGCAGCGCGCTGAACCGCCTGCGGGCGGTGCTGGTGCCGCTGGCGCTCAGTGTCGAGGTGCCTGTTGAATTGCCCTTGTTGCATGTCCATGCGGCATTGATCGAACAGGCGCTGGTGAACGTGCTGGAGAACGCGGCGCGCTTCTCGCCGGCCCACGGACGCCTGTTGCTGAGCGCCGGGGCGACCGACAGCGAGGTGTTTTTTGCCGTGGCCGATGAAGGACCCGGGATTCCTGAAGAGGAACGGGAGAAAATCTTCGACATGTTCTATACCGCCGCCCGTGGTGATCGGGGCGGGCAGGGCACGGGGTTGGGGTTGGCGATCTGTCAGGGTATGGTCGGCGCTCACGGCGGGCGGATCAGCGTGGCCGAAGGTCTCGACGGACGCGGCACCTGCATCACGCTGCACCTGCCGTTGCAGGCGCAACCAGGCATGGACGATGAAGCTTGAGCCCGGCTGAGATACTCTTTTGCTACCAGCAGCTTGCGACCTGCTAGCCTTTCCATTTGATTGCAATGAACGAGCCCCATGAGCCAGACCGCGACCCTTTTGGTCATCGATGACGAACCGCAGATCCGCAAATTCCTGCGCATCAGCCTGAGCTCCCAAGGCTACAAGGTGCTGGAAGCCGGCACCGGCGCCGAAGGGCTGGCCCTAGCGGCGCTGAACAAACCCGACTTGCTGGTGCTCGACCTGGGCCTGCCGGACATGGACGGCCAGGAGGTGTTGCGCGAGTTTCGCCAATGGTCGACGGTGCCGGTGCTGGTGCTCTCGGTGCGGGCCAGCGAAGCGCAAAAAGTCGAGGCGCTGGACAACGGCGCCAACGATTACGTGACCAAGCCGTTCGGCATCCAGGAGTTCCTCGCCCGTATTCGCGCCCTGTTGCGCCAGGCCCCGACCGGCGAGCCCCAGGAGGCGGCGCTGAAGTTCGGACCGCTGACGGTGGACCTGGCCTATCGACGGGTGCTGCTGGACGACACCGAAGTGGCCTTGACCCGCAAGGAGTACGCCGTCCTGGCGCAACTGGCGCGGCATCCGGGGCGGGTCATCACCCAGCAACAACTGCTCAAGGACATCTGGGGCCCGACCCACACCGAAGACAGTCACTACCTGCGGATCGTGGTCGGTCACTTGCGCCAGAAGTTGGCCGACGACCCGACCCGGCCGCGGTTCATCGTGACCGAGGCGGGGGTGGGGTATCGGTTGTTGGGGGAGGGTGGGCTTTAATCTTGTGTTGTCTGATCCGCCGCCTTCGCGAGCAGGCTCGCTCCCACATAGGATCTGCGGTGGACACTGCCCCTGTGGGAGCGAGCCTGCTCGCGAAGAGGCCCTGACAGCCAGATCGCTCAGTTCTGCTCACGCTCATACCGATCCAGGGTATCGCTGGCAATCTCCCGCCCCAGGGCGATCAATTCCGGCGCCTTGTAGAACTCGAAAAACCGGCACACCCGCTTAGGCACGTTGATCAGCACATCTGGCGGGTAACCGGCGATCTTGTACTGGGCCAGGGAGGTCTGCATCACTTCGAAACTCTGGTTGATCAAGTCCAGCAACGAGGCTGGGCCGACGTTATCGATGATGAATGAACCGGTGGCGGATTTCGGCGCGCCTTCATTCTCCGGCGCGGCAGCCGGTTGTTGGCCTTCGGGCTCGGCCGAGTCGATCCATGGGTTGATGTCGGCCGCCTCGGCCTTCAAGGCTTCCTGCTCCAGCAGCAACAGTTGTTCGGCCTGCTTGCGGCGAAACGGCAGGCGCGAACCCAGTGAGCTGACCAGGGTATCGAAGCGGCGCCGGAACGCGGCGGGGCGCGGAATCACCGGTAATCGATACTGTTTCTGGTTGGTGGCGTTGAGGTTGACGGCGATGATCAGGTCGCAGTGGCTCGACACCACCGGCACAATCGGCAACGGATTGAGCAGACCACCGTCCACCAACATGCGGTTGCCTTGCATCACGGGCGTGAACAGGCTGGGAATCGCCGCCGAGGCGCGCATTGCCTGGTGCAGGCAACCTTCCTGGAACCAGATTTCCTGCTGGTTGGTCAGGTCGGTGGCCACGGCGGTGTAGGGAATGCGCAGGTCCTCGATATTGATGTCGCCGACGATCTTGTGGATCTGCCCGAACACTTTTTCACCGCGAATCGCCCCCAGGCGAAAGCTGACGTCCACCAGCCGCAGGACATCCAGGTAGTCGAGGCTTTCGATCCAGTCGCGGTAATCCTTGAGCTTGCCCGCGGCATAGATCCCGCCGACGACAGCGCCCATGGAACAACCGGCGATGCAGGCAATGTCGTAGCCACGCCGTTCGATTTCTTCGATCACCCCGATATGGGCATAGCCCCGGGCCCCACCCGAACCCAATACCAATGCGACACGTTTTGTCATGACCCGGCCTCTTGTCGAACAGACTTCAACAATGCACTCATCGACGGCTCGGCTCAATCATTGTGGCGCACGCGTCGTTATTTGATACGCCAGCGCGGCATTTGCGTATTCTTCCCACACTGGAATTTACCCGGTCGGGCCTTGGCACTTTTTGCCGGTGCGACCGTCTTACCAGCACGACTGTTTTCCTGACTTGAGGTGTAATCGATGAAAGCCCGGATCTGCTTGCCCCTGGTGGCATCCCTGATGGTTCTGGCCCTGGCTGGTTGCGCAGGTAAAACCGCTTACCGTGACAGCTGTGGCAGCCAACTCGACAGCGCCTGGCGTGAACTGGACCTGGCCAAGGCCGAAGGTTTTGCCGGCACCGTCAGCTACTCCAAGGCCTTGTCCCTGCTGACCGGCGCCAAGACCCAGCAGCAATTCGAAGCGTTCGAAGGCTGCGCCAAGAAAGCCGAGAAGGCGCGTTTCTACATCCGCGAATCCCGCGCGGGACGATAAAAACAGCTACAAGTTATAAGTAAGGAACGTGCGACGCGCTCCTTACTTGCGGCTTGAGGCTCCCGACTTGAAGCTGCGTACGGAGTACGCCCATGATCGATCGGCTGGTGGCCCGCATATTGGGCCTGGAAGTCCGGCTGCTGGCCTGTCAGGCCCGCTTGAATGCCCACACCGACAGCGAAGCCCTGCATGACCTGCGCACCACGGTACGCCGTTTGCGCAGCTTGTTGCGTCCGCTGCGTGGATTGCCCGGCGTTGAACAACTGGAAACGGCGGCTTCGGCGGTCGGTACGTTGACCACCCCGTTGCGTGACCGCGAAGTGTTGGCGGCTTACCTTGAGCAACACGGCCAGACCGCGGCGGCGCGGCGACGCCAGGTGCAAATGGCCGATGCCTATCCCGCCGTGGCCGCCAGTGTCGAGCTGGCCCAATTGCTGATGATCCTCGATGCGTTCCCGCGCTTCATTCGCGCCGCCCAGCGTGAGGGGTTGCTGAAGGGTTTGCGCAAACGCATCGAAAAGCGCCTGGACAAGCAATGGAAGAAACTCGACGAAGCCCTGCGCGATCCGGCCCATGACCGCCACCGTTTGCGCCTGTTGATCAAGCGCGTGCGCTACGCCATCGAAGCCTACCCTGAACTCGACCGTCTGCCCGAAGCGGCCATGCCCCGGCTCAAATCCGCCCAGGGCGCGCTGGGCGACTGGCATGATTGCTGGCAATGGCTGGCCAGGGCCAAGGAAGAAACCGATCTGCACGCTTGCGTGCCGACCTGGCACGCCACGATGGAAAAGGCCGAGGCCAAGTCCGACAAGGTGCTCGACAAGTTGATTGCCAGTTGCTTTGAAAAATCCTGAACCTGTACATGCCTCTGTGGGAGCGGGCTTGCTCGCGAAGGCGATAGATCAGTTCATACAGTTGTGACTGACCCACCGCCTTCGCGAGCAAGCCCGCTCCCACAGTTGATTGGGGGTGGATTCAAGAATTGCGGCTTTTCTGTCAGTCTCTTTGGCCGGAATGAGCCCTGTGCCGCCCGTCCGGGCTGGTTAAGATGCCTTCATCCTTTTCCCCTGTTTTCGAGGTCGTCATGCGCTTTTCCGAGTTGATCGATGCCGTGCGCCGGCAGCCAGGCGCGGTGACCATCGCGCCAGAATGGGGCCAGGGTCGGGCCAGTTTTGGCGGGTTGGTGGCGGCGCTGCAATATGAGGCGATGCGTGCCCGAGTGCCGGCCGATCGCCCGGTGCGTTCGCTGGCGATCACCTTCGTCGGCCCGGTCGAGCCCGACGTGCCGGTGAGTTTTGAAGTCGATGTGTTGCGTGAAGGCAAGGCGGTGAGCCAGGTGTTGGGGCGGGCGGTGCAGAACGGCCAGGTGGTGACCGTGGTGCAAGGCAGCTTTGGCGCCTCGCGCCCGTCCGTGGTGGCGGTGCAGGCCGACCCCGCGCCGGATTTCAAAAGCGTGGAGCAATGCCAGGAGCTGCCTTACGTCAAGGGCATGACCCCGGAATTCATGCGGCACCTGGCGATGCGTTGGAGCGTCGGCGGCTTGCCGTTCAGCGGCAATAAATCCCGGAACATGGGCGGCTGGGTGCGCTTGCGCGGTGATGTGCAGGAGGAGCCGCTTAACGAAAGCCATATCCTGGCCTTGGTGGACGCCTGGCCGCCGGCGTTGTTGCCGCACCTCTCGCAAATGGCCCCCGGCAGTACGCTCACCTGGACCATCGAGTTCGTCCAGCCGTTGCTGGAGCTCACGACGCTGGACTGGTGCAAATACCTGGCCGAGATCGAGCATGCCCAGGACGGCTACGGCCATGTCGCCGCGAAGTTCTGGAGCGCCGATGGCCGCTTGATCGCCCTGAGCCGGCAGACCGTAACGGTCTTTGGTTAACGCTTTCCTCGGTTAAGGCTTGCGGTTGTGACGGTGGCGATCGCGCCAGGCGCGCCACCAGCCACCGCTGAGAAAGAACCGCGGAAACGTCAGGAACTGCTCCACCAACAGGCGTGAGACTGCATCCTTGCGGTCGCTGAACGGTTCGGAAACCTGGGCCTCCAGGCTGTGGCCGTGGCGCTGCAAGCCCAACGCCGCGAGCAGGCCGATGACACCGATGGCGACATCGCCCAGGCTCAAGCTGAACACCCCCGACACAATCAGCAGAAACGCGATGATGAACAGCGGCACGGCAATCAGGTGCAACACCAGGTTGGTGGGGTGGCGATGATTGTCGGGGTAGGCGCGCCATTGCCAGGCCGGAAGGTTGGGGTGACGTTTGCCCATGATGCTATTCCTTGAACGAAACCGAATAACCCAAGGATAGGTCCGGGCGGGCGGTGCGGCGAATGGCGGTTGGCTATCGAAGCGATAGGTGGCCATACAGTTTTGCTGTTGTGGCAAGGAACCGCTGTTGTGCAAGGAACTGCTTTGTGGCGAGGAACCGCTGTTGTGGCGAGGGAGCTTGCTCCCGCTGGGCCGCGAAGCGGACCCAAACTGCAAGCCCGGTATGTCTCAGGCTGACGAGGTTCGGCTTCTTGGGGGCGCTACGCGCCCCAGCGGGAGCAAGCTCCCTCGCCACAGAAGCCACAGGAGCCACAGGAGCCACAGAAGCCCCAGGAAAGCCAGTTTCTACAGTTTCAGCTGCCCGATCGCCTTGCTCAACTCCCCCGCCAACGTTGCCAGTTCGTCACTGGTGGTGGCTGAATCCACGGTCTGGCGCACGGTATTTTCGGTCACGTCGCGAATGCTCACCACCGCCCGGTTCATTTCTTCGGCGACGTGGCTTTGCTGCTCGGCCGCGACAGCAATCTGGGTATTGCTCTCGCGCATCTGCGCCACCGCTGCGGTGATCTGCGCCAACGCATCGCCGGCCTCGCGGGCCTGTTGTACACAGTCGTCGGCCTTGAGCGAACTCTCCTGCATGAAGTCCACCGCGTCCCGGGTTCCGGCTTGCAGGGCCGAGACCATGGTGGTGATTTCGTCCGTGGACGTCTGGACCCGCTTGGCCAGATTGCGCACCTCGTCGGCCACCACCGCAAACCCCCTGCCCATTTCCCCAGCCCGCGCTGCTTCGATGGCCGCGTTCAGGGCCAGCAGGTTGGTTTGTTCGGCGATGCTGTGGATCACATTGACCACGCCGTTGATCTTCTGGCTGTCTTCGGCCAGGCGTTGGATCATCTCGGCGGTCTGCTGCACGCCCGAAGACAACCCGGTGATCGACTGCTGCACCCGGCCGACCACTTCGTGGCCATTGCCGGCCAGGGTGTCGGCGGTTTTCGACAGGTCGCGGGTGGCGCCGGCGTGCTGGGCGATGTGATAAACCGTGGCGGACATTTCGTTGATCGCCGTAGCCGCCTGATCGGTTTCGCTTTGCTGGCCGAGCATGCCGTGGCGTACCTCGTTCATGCTCGACGCCAGGCGCGCCGCACCACTGTCCAACTGCCGGGCGGTGCTGGCAACGGTGTCGACCACCCGTTGATAGCCGGCTTGCATGGCATTGAATGCCGCCGCCATCTGGCCCACTTCATCCTTGCAGGCCAGGGGCACGCGGGCGGACAAGTCGCCGGTTTTTTCCACGTGCAGCATCACATCCTTGAGCGTATTGAGCTGGCTGAGCAAAAAGCGGATCAACAGTTGCGACGCGCCCAACATCGCCAGCATCAACACGAACACCGCCACGGCGTATTGGCTGAAGCGTTCACCGAACACTTGGCTCAGGCTTGCACCATGGGCCAACACCGCGAGTTGCTGGCCGTCACCTCGACGGATCACCTGGGCACCCAGCAGCGGATTGTCGCCCAACAGCGGCCCGGCATCGAATTCGACCCAGCCCTCGGCCTGCACCAGCGAAGGCAACGGTTGCTCATTGAACACCGGGATCTGCCCGCGCTGGAATGCCAAAAGGTTGTTGGCTTTGGGCACGGGGTGTCCAGTAGGCCAGGCGTCGAGCACCTGTGCCTGGACCCGGGCGTTCGCCTGGGCCGCGTGGTTGCGGGCTTGCTGTTCGAGGTGCACGGCGTAGAGCACCAGCAGCAACGTGGTGATAAAGGCGACTGCATTGACCGCCCAGAATTTGTATTTCAACGAGATATTGCTAAGCCAGGCACCCATGGAAGGTTTTCTCTGATAGCGGAAACAGCATTGGCAAGGTGCCATTATTGTGCCGCTACTCAGGAGGCTAGGTTTTGATGTGGGTCAACGGACAGCTGAGGTGCCGGGGATTTTGATATGGACTAACAGACAACCGGATCTCTTGTGGGAGCGGGCTTGCTCGCGAATGCGGTGGATCAGCAAATACAGTTGTGACTGATCCAACGCATTCGCGAGCAAGCCCGCTCCCACAGGGGGGTGGGTTCATTCGGAAAGAGTGGGCAACCCAAAGAACGCCCGGGCGCAAGCGGTGCTGTGGTCGGCCAGGTCTTCCTGGGTTTCACCCCTGTGCAAGGCCACTTCGCGCAGGACCTCCGTCAGGTAGGCCGGCTCGTTGCGCCCGTTCTTGGGTTTGGGCCGCAGCGTACGGGGCAGCAAGTAGGGCGCGTCGCTTTCAAGCATCATCCGACCGCGGGGTATTTCACGCACTAATGGGTGCAGGTGCGTGCCCCGGCGTTCGTCGCAAATCCAGCCCGTGATGCCGATGTGCAGGTCCAGGTCGAGGTAGCTGAACAGCGCCTTTTTTTCACCGGTGAAGCAATGCACCACGGCCGCCGGCAACTGATCGCGAAAATCCCGGAGGATGTCCAGCAAGCGCTGGTCGGCGTCGCGCTCATGGAGGAAGACCGGCAGTTGCAACTGGACTGCCAGGGCGAGGTGCTCCTCCAAGACTTTTTCCTGCTGGGGCCGAGGAGAGAAGTCCCGGTTGAAATCCAGTCCGCATTCGCCCACCGCACGCACGCGGCTGTGCATCAGCAGGTCCTTGAGGTGCCGGGCGCTGTCGGCGGTCCACTCGCTGGCGCTGTGGGGGTGAATGCCAGCGGTGGAAAACAGCCGCTGCCCGGTGTCGTCGAGCTGTTGACACAGTTCCAGGGCCTGTTCGCTGCCCTCGAGGCTGGTGCCGGTCAGAACCAATTGGCAGACCCCGGATTCATAGGCGCGCTCAAGTACCGCCTGGTGTTTGTCGGCGAAACTGGGGTTGGTCAGGTTGACGCCGATATCGATGAGTTGCATGGTGCTACCTCGGCCCAAAGGCCGGAAAGCATATCAGAGCTGTAGATTTATAAGAAAAACCAAGAACTACAACGAGTTGAGGCTGTCTGTTAAGGCCGCGAGACACATTGGGTTGGTATAAAGGCCATCGCTGTGCCAGTCTTCCGCACTTTTTCGGCGTCTCAGACGCTCTGTTTCCGTCGACTCAGCCTCGTTTTTCAAGGGAGGCGGTCGGCGGTATTCCTTCCGGAGAGTGGATGACACGTCCCCAGGCGTTGCTACTGTTGTGTTGTTCGCTGCTGTTGCCGATGCCGGCCGAAGCGCGGCTGCCTGGCCCAGTGCAGGCGGTGGCGCCGGGCACGGTGCGCGACTTGGCGCAAATCCGTAGCAGCCGAGTGTTGAAGGTGCTGGTCAATCAGAGTCGCAACAGCTCCGGTGAAGTCCAGGGCCAACCCATTGGCGTCGAATACCACCGGCTGCGCGCTTTCGAGCAATACCTCAATGGCCACGCACTGGATGGCCAGGAAATCACTCTCAAGATCATCCCCAAGGCCAAGGACCAATTGCTCGGTGCCTTGCAGCGTGGGGAGGGCGACCTCGTCGCGCCGGGTGAGTTGCTTGAGCCCCAGGCCGGCCATGCCGTCAGTGCCAGCAATCCGATCCGTACCGACGTGCCTTTGCTGCTGGTGGGCATCAAGGGTGAGAAGCGCTACACGCGCGTGGAGCAACTGTCCGGCAAGACCCTGGCCCTGCCCAACGGCAGCGCGGCGGGGGACGCCGTGAGCCAGATCAACCAGAAGCTGGCGCTGCTCAAGCTGCCGCCGGTGAAGATCGAATGGGTCGATCCCTCCCTGGCTGTGGAGGATGTCCTGGAGATGGTTCAGGGTGGGATTTTCCATTTGACCATCGTCGAGCAGCCCATCGCCGAGCGCTGGGGCAAGATCCTGCCCAAGCTGCGCTTCGACCGTCAGGTGCTGATTGGCGAGCCGGGTGACGAATACTGGTTCGTTCGCCGTGACGCCGCCATGCTGCGGGCGAGCATCGACCGATTCCTGGTGACCTACAAGGTGCCCTCTAATCAAGACGCGGCATTCCTGCGTATCTATCGGCGTTTGTACCAAGTCCACTATCCGCTGGCCCGGGCCAATCGCCAGCGCCTGGAAAAGCTGCGCCCGGTGCTGCAAAAACATGCCGATGCCCAGGGCATGGACTGGCTCAACCTGGCGGCCCTGGCCTTCAAGGAATCCGCCCTGCAACCCAACGCCCGCAGCGGCTCAGGCCCCACCGGCCTGATGCAGATCACCCCGGCGGCGGCCCAGCGCGTCGGGGTCGATAACATCCAGAACCTGGACGCCAATGTGCAAGCCGGCGCCAAGTACCTGGCCCTCATCCGCCGCAAGTTCTTCGCCAGCCCCAAGCTCAACGAGCGCGAACGCATGGCCTTTGTCCTGGCGGCCTACAACATGGGCCCCGAACGCGTCCAAGGTATGCGCGCCGAGGCTCGGCGACGGGGACTGAACCCCAACCAATGGTTTTTCCAAGTCGAGCGCATTGCCATGGAGCAGGTGGGAATGGGCGCCGTCAGCTATGTTAATAGTGTGAATAAGTACTACCTGGCGTTTGATCGTGAACGGGAGTCCTTGGAACCGAAGGAGCAAAAGGTTGCATTGCGTAAGTGATCGAATAAATTGATTGATATAACGGATTATTTCCGCTTTTAACATGAATTTTATTGATTAATATAGCGGCCAACTCTCCACTACCCCAAGGAATAACCTTATGAGCACATTCATCAACAAAGTCCTGTTCACCCGCGCCGGCTACGGCTTGACTGTGCTGCGCATCGTCGTCGGCGTCATCTTTGCCGCCCACGGCTCGCAGAAACTCTTCGGTCTGTTCGGTGGCTACGGCCTGGCAGGCACGGCGCAGTGGATGGAAAGCATCGGCCTGACCCCGGGTTATGTGATGGCGACACTGGCGGGCGGCACGGAGTTTTTTGCCGGCCTGGCGTTGATCATCGGTCTGCTGGCCCGTCCTGCGGCGTTGGGCCTGGCGTTTGTGTCGCTGGTGGCGATTTTCTCGGTGCACATCGGTAACGGCTTGTTCATGGCCAACAACGGTTATGAGTTTGCCCTGGCGTTGCTGGGGGGCAGTATTGCCGTGTTGATCGAAGGGGCGGGCAAGTTGTCGGTCGATCGTGCCGTTGCGGGTTGATTGCTCGATTTGAATTCGACGCCCGTCTTGTACGTAATGCTGTTCACTTAGGAAAACGGCGCTTCTTCCAGAAATGGGAAGCGCCGTTTTTTTTTGCGGCTTTTTGGAAAAATCTACTCGCCTTTTCCCGGATGGATCGTGTGTATATCCGTTGCTGCGGTAACGGCGGCTTAGGGCTTCGCCCTGACGGCGGGTCACTGTTGAGAAGCGTGTAGCGTTTTTCCTGTGGGAGCGAGCCTGCTCGCGAAGGCGGTGCCTCAGCCACATAGATGCCGGCATGTGCCCCGTTCTTGCTCTTGCTCTTGCTTTGGATCTTGATCTTGCTCTTGCTCTTGCTCTTGCTCTTGCTCTTGCTCTTGCTCTTGCTCTTGCTCTTGCTCTTGCTCTTGCTCTTGCTCTTGCTCTTGCTCTTGCTCTTGCTCTTGCTCTTGCTCTTGCTCTTGCTCTTGCTCTTGCTCTTGCTCTTGCTTTGGATCTTGATCTTGATCTTGATCTGGACGCCCCGTTAAACCACGCTGGCCGAACGCAGGCATTGCGCAGTGGGCACCTCGGCATGGATGCCGAGGTAGCCGCGCTGGGCCATGGATGGCCCTTCGCGGCGGCCCACGGAGCAATGCCGGAGTGAGGGCATGCCGAGCCTAAGCGAGGCACCGAGTGGTGGGGCAAAGCGTTTTTGGTTACTTTTGGCGCTCTTCCAAAAGTGACCCGCCGTCAGGGCGGAACCCTAAGCCGCCGTTACCGCAGCAACGGATATGTACCCAACCCCAAACAAAAGCGCTCTCCCTCCCTCAGAAAAGCGCACTTCCTGACGTAAACAGCATTACGTTCTGTCAGCGTCTTTTATGGAGAGTGATTCTTGACACTGACCAGTCAGCTTCTCTAGGATGCCGCTCATGCGCCGATTTAAACAGCTACTTGCGGGGCGCCAGGTGACTCATCCAGTCGCCGATAGAAGCCGGAAAAACACGGCTTCGAAATACCGCTAAAGCGCTGGTTCGGTGTTGCCTCTCACCTGCCATGCAGACTTTTGAGGCAGAGACACGACACAATGAACGCACCCAGTCCCCTTGTACGTCTTGCGCCGATCACGGCGAACCTAGTGCAGCGCAACCCGAAAATTCTCCTGGGCGGCACCCACCAGCCAACACTCTTGCGTTACCTTGACGGCTGGCCACGTCGCAACCACGGGCCTGCTGCTTTCCTGATCCAATTCGTCGAAGACGGTGAGTCACTGGCACGTTTTGCCAATGACAGCTTCGACCTGGCTGTCATCCAATCCCCCAGCACGGCGGACGCTCCCGAAATGATCCGGCAACTGACCCGTGTTGCACGGCAGGGCCTGATCACTCGCCGCTGAGGCGAGGATTACGGATATTACGGATACGCGATGTCGACGATGTAGACCCGCTTCTCACCTGTGGGCGTCTGGACGCTGACCTCCGCGTCCAAGGCCTTGCCGATCAGTGCGCGGGCCAACGGCGAGTCAATGCTGATCAGGTTCTGTTTCAGATCCAGCTCGTCCGGGCCAACAATGCGATAGCGTGATTCCTTGCCGTCCTCATCTTCGACCGTGACCCAGGCGCCGAAATAAACCTTGTTTGGATCGCTGGGTTTTTCACTGACCACCTTGAGCGCCTCGAGGCGCTTGGTGAGGAAGCGCACGCGACTGTCGATTTCCCGCAGCATTTTCTTGCCGTAGGTGTATTCGGCATTTTCCGAGCGATCGCCCTGGGCCGCTGCCTCGCTGACCGCCTGGGTCACCTGGGGACGGCGCACATGCCACAGCTCATGGAATTCGGCGCGCATCCGCGCTTCACCCTCGGGGGTGATCAGCGCGGTGCCGGCGGTGCGGGGTGGGCGATAACGGCTCATGGCAACTTCTTGTGATAGCGAAGCCGGGAGTCTATCAACCCTCGCGCAATACTGTCAGCGGGCTGGCGTTGAGCGCCCGACGGGTACCAAACACCCCGGCCGCGCCGATCAACAAGGCCCCCAACAGCGGCAATACCAATAGCCATGGATGCGGGTGCCAGGGCAGGTCGAAGGCGTACCGGTAAAGCACCAGGCTCACCAGCTCCGAGCCCAGGGCCGCCAGTAGGCCGCTGACCGCCCCCAACAGGCCGAATTCGATGCGTCGGGCCTTGACCAGCAGGGGGCGTTCGGCGCCCAGTGCGCGCAACAACGCGCCCTGGCGAATCCGCTCGTCGAGGGTGGCCTGCAGGCCGGAAAACAGCACCGCCATCCCCGCCGCCAGTACAAACAACAGCACGTACTCCACGGCCAGGGTCACCTGGGCCAGGATGCTGCGCAGTTGTTCGAGCAGGGCTTCGACTTGCAGGATCGTCACCGCCGGGAAGGCCCGGGACAGGTCGACGATTTGTTGGTCGTGACCCGCCGCCAGGTAGAAGCTGGTGAGGTAGGTCGCCGGCAGGTCCTTCAATGTGCCGGGCTGGAAGATCATGAAGAAGTTGGGCTGGAAATTGTCCCAGTTGATTTCCCGCAAGCTGGTGACCTTCGCCTCACGGTTGACGCCGCCCACGCTGAAGACCAGGCGATCGCCCAGCTTGATCTTGAGGTTTTCGGCCACTTTGCCTTCCACCGAAACCCCCGGGACATCGTCCGGTGGCTGCTGCGGCCACCAGGTCCCGGCGGTGACGACGTTGCCCGCCGGCAGGTCCGCGGCCCAGGTCAGGCTCAGGTCGCGTTGCAGTGCCCGGTCACCCGCCGAATCCTTGGTGACGAACTCCGTGGCCGATTCGCCATTGATGCTGATCAGGCGCCCGGGTACCACGGGGTAGAGCGGGGCTGATTGCGCGGACAATTCCAGCAGCTTGTCGGTGAAGGCCTGCTTGTCGTTGGGCAGGATGTTGAGGGCGAAATAGTTCGGCGCATTCTTGGGCAACTGGTTTTGCCAGGTGTCCAGCAACTCGCCGCGCAGCAGCGCGATCAACGCCATGGACAACAGGATCAGGCCGAACGCCAGGGCCTGGCCGGCCGCCGCCAGGGGATGACGCAGCAATTGGCCGAGGCCCAGCCGCCAGGGCAGGGCGGCGCGGGCCAGCAGGCGACGCAGGCTCTGGAGCAACAGCAACAAGAGGCCGCCGAGCACCAGCGCGGCAACGACACCACCGCCCAACAGGGCGAAGGTCAGCACCAGGTCCAGGCTCAGGCGCCACATGATCAGGCCCAGGGCGCCCAGTGCGGCACCGTAGATCACCCAGGAGCTGGAGGGGATTGGCAGCATGTCCCGGCGCAGTACACGCAACGGCGGCACTCGCCCCAGCGCAGCCAGTGGCGGCAAGGCGAACCCCGCCAACGCCACCAGCCCGGTGCCGATTCCGGCGATCGCCGGCAGCAGGCCGCCGGGCGGAACGGTGGTAGGCAGCAGGTCATGCAGCAGGGCGAACAGGCCCAATTGGGCGACCCAGCCGAGCAGTGCGCCGCTGATGCTGGCCAGCAGGCCCAGCACCGTCAATTGCAGGCTGAACAGCACCATGGTTTCCCGGCGGGACAGGCCCAGGCAGCGCAGCAGCGCGCTGGCGTCGAAGCGTCGGGTGGCGAAGCGGTTGGCCGAAAGCGCGACGGCCACACCGGACAACAACACCGCCACCAGACTGGCCATGTTCAGGTAGCGCTCGGCCTTGCCCAGGGCGCCGCCGATCTGGCGGTTGCCGTCGCGGGCATCCTGCAGGCGCTGGTTGGGTTCAAGCCCAGGCTTGACCAGGTCGCGGTAGGTTTGCAGGGCCGGTGCCGGGCCGCGCCACAGGTCGCGATAGCTGACACGGCTGCCCGGTTGCACCACGCCGGTGGCCTCCAGGTCCTTGAGGTTGATCAGTACCCGCGGGGTGAGGCTGTAGAAGTTGCCGGCGCGATCGGGTTCATAGGTCAGCACCCGGGCCAGGCGCAGGGTCTGGTTGCCGACGTCGATGCTGTCGCCGATCTTCAGGTCCAGTGCCGTCAGCAGCCGTGCCTCGACCCAGGCCTCGCCAGGGTTCGGACGTCCGCCGGTTTCTTCCGGGGCGAACGGGGCAGGGGTGCTTTTCAGCTCGCCGCGCAATGGGTAGCGGTCATCGGCCGCCTTGACGCTGGACAGCTGGATGCCATTGTCGGTGGCCACGACACTGGAGAACTCCACCACCCGGGCATGTTCCAGGCCCAATTCGGTGCCGCTGCGGATTTGCTCCGGGCGGGCCGGCGAGCTGCCTTCGAGCAGCAGGTCGGCGCCGAGGAATTCGGTAGCGCGCATCATCATCGCGCCGTTGAGGCGGGCACCGAAGTAGCCGATGGCGGTGCTCGCCGCCACCGCCACCAACAGGGCGAAGAACAACACCCGCAACTCTCCGGCGCGGGCATCGCGAAGCAATTGACGGACAGCGAGGCTGAACAGGCGCAACAGCGGCAGACGTGCCATCAAGGCTCCAGAGGGGCGACCATCTCGCCGGCTTCAAGTCGGATCAGGCGCCGGCAGCGATGGGCCAGGCGTTCATCATGGGTGACCAGCACCAGGGTCGTACCGCGTTCCTTGTTCAGTTCGAACAGCAGGTCGCTGATGCGCTCGCCAGTGTGGCTGTCGAGGTTGCCGGTGGGTTCGTCGGCAAACAGCACGTCGGGCTCGGCGGCAAAGGCGCGGGCAATCGCCACCCGTTGCTGTTCACCACCGGAGAGCTGGCGCGGCGAATGGGTCAGGCGCTGGCCCAGGCCGACGCGCTGCAACAGTTGCGTGGCGCGTTCGCGGGCATCCTTGCGGCCGTCCAGCTCCAGCGGCAGCATGACGTTTTCCAGTGCATTGAGGCTGTCGAGCAACTGGAATGACTGGAAGACGAAACCGACATGCTCGGCGCGGATCCGCGCCCGCTGGTCTTCATCCAACGCGCTGAGGGCCTGCCCGGCGAGCGTGACCTCGCCGCTGCTGGGCAGGTCGAGGCCGGCCAGCAGGCCCAGGAGGGTGGATTTGCCGGAACCGGACGCGCCGACGATGGCCAGGCTGTCGCCCTTGTTCAGTTCCAGGCTGAGTTCATGCAGGATGGTCAGTTCACCTTCCGCGCTGGCGACCACTTTGCTAAGGTCCGTCGCGGTGAGAATGCTTGAGCCCATGGAGAATCCGATGCGTGTGTGGTTTTTGAGTGCCGGCCTGGCCTTGATGTGCATGGTCCAGAACGCAGCGGCGGGTACAGTCCTGATCGTTGGCGATAGTATCAGCGCGGCTTTCGGCCTGGATACCCGGCAGGGGTGGGTGTCGTTGCTCGAACAACGGCTCAAGGCCGAGGGTTTTGACGATAAAGTGGTCAATGCCTCCATCAGCGGCGACACCAGCGCCGGAGGCCAGGCGCGGCTGCCGGCGCTGCTTGCAGCCCATAAACCGGACCTGGTGATCCTGGAGCTGGGCGGCAACGATGGCTTGCGTGGACAACCGCCAACACAATTGCAACAAAACCTTGCAGCGATGATCGACAGCGCCCGCGCCAGCGGTGCGAAGGTACTTTTGCTGGGTATGCAATTGCCGCCCAACTACGGACGGCGCTACACCGATGCCTTCGCTCGGGTCTACAGCACCCTGGCCGAGGAGAAGAAAGTCCCGCTGGTGCCGTTTTTCCTCAAGGACGTAGGTGGCGTTCCGACCATGATGCAGAGTGACGGATTGCACCCGTCCGTCGCGGCCCAGGGCAAGTTGCTGGAAAATGTCTGGCCGACGCTGAAACCGCTGCTTTGACGCTTTTCTACCGGCGGGCTTTCGGCTAATGTGGCGCCCCCGATTTGGAGCCCCCGATGCCGCGTCCCGCCTGGTCCCTGTTTGCCTACCAACTGATCGAGCCTGACGAGCAGTTGGACCTGTTCGCCTGCCAGGAAGTACGGGTGCACCTGGTGACCCGGCAGTTGGAACTCGGTGGCTCGGCCGACCGGACCCTCTGCGGCAGCCTGTTGCCGGCCCAGCCGCGCTGGTCGAGCGTCGATCGCAAGATTTTCCAGGATCATCGCCTGTGCTCGCTGTGCCGGGCGATCCTGGAATCCCAAAAGCGCGGCACCTCGCCGATCTGGCCGGAGCTGCGGTTCGAACTTTAATCCCCGAATTCTAGGTATTGCCTTTGTGGGAGCGGGCTTGCTCGCGAAGGCGGCACATTCGACATCAACGCAAGCAGACCCACCGCTTTCGCGAGCAAGCCCGCTCCCACAGGGTTCCATTTCAATTTCCAGACATGCTGCGCATCGGACGCCTCCGTACCGCTCTCCCCGAAATAACAGGTGGCAGTGTACAATCGCCGTTTTCATACCCCAGTTCGATCTGCGAAGGATTTCCCGGATGTTGCCGCGCTTGCCTGCCGTCGCCCGCTGCCTGTCTCTTGCCGCCCTGTGTATGGCGGGCCCCGTTGCCGCCCTGGAGCTGCCCCTGCCACCGCCGGGTGAAGACATCATCGGCCAGGTGCAGGTCATCAAGGCCAAATACGAAGACACCTTCGCCGACCTGGGCACCGCCTATGACCTGGGCTACAGCGAGATGGTCGCTGCCAACCCGGGGGTTGATCCCTGGTTGCCGGGCACTGGTACCGAGATCGTGTTGCCCACTCGCTTCATCCTGCCGCCGGGCCCGCGCGAGGGCATCGTGATCAACCTGGCCGAGTACCGTCTCTACTATTTCCCCAAGGGGCGGAACGTGGTCTACACCTTCCCGCTGGGGATTGGCCGTGAGGGCTGGGGCTCGCCAATCGCCCACACCAGCATCATCGCCAAGACCCCGAACCCGACCTGGACTCCGCCCGCGTCGATCAAGGCCGAACACGCCGCCGACGGCGACCCGTTGCCGAATGTCGTGCCTGCCGGCCCTGATAACCCGCTGGGTCCTTTCAAGTTCACCCTGGGCACCCCGGGCTACCTGATCCACGGTTCGAACAAGAAGTTCGGCATCGGCATGCGCACCAGTCACGGTTGCTTCCGGATGTTCAACAACAACGTACTGGAAATGGCCGGCATGGTGCCGGTGGGCACGTCGGTGCGGATCATCAACGACCCCTACAAGCTGGGCTTGAGCGGCGGCAAGGTGTATCTGGAAGCGCATACGCCGCTGGACGACAAGGGCAACCCGTCGGTGGTGGACAAGCACACCGCCGTCATCAACGCGATGCTCAAGCGCGAAGACATCACCAGCAACCTGCGCATGAACTGGGACGTGGTGCGGGACGTGGTCGCGGCCGAAGATGGCCTGCCAGTGGAAATCGCAGTTCCAAATACCTCGGCACCGATGGTTTCGAGCGCGCCGATCGACCTGCAGCAGTAAAAGCTTGAAAGCAACCCGCCGACGTTTCGCGATGTCGGCGGGTTTTTTATCGCCTGGTAAAACACCAGTCAATAGCTCTTGAATCCAAAAAAAAAGCCGACCCAAGAATGGGTCGGCTCGATAACAATCCCGAAGGACTATTACTTGCGGCTAGCTTTTTCCAGCATGCGCAGAGCACGCTCGTTAGCTTCGTCAGCAGTCTGTTGTGCTTTTTGAGCAGCAGCCAGAGCTTCATCAGCTTTACGGTAAGCTTCGTCTGCACGAGCCTGGGAGCGAGCTGCTGCGTCTTCGGTAGCAGTCAGACGTGCTTCGGTTTCTTTCGATGCGCTGCTGCAACCGGTAGCCAGAACTGCGGCCAGGGCCAGAGCAGAGAATTTCAGAACGTTGTTCATCGGTTTCCCCTTCAAGGACTTTCTATTAGTGACTGTCTCCCCAGACTGAGGAGTTAGCCGGCGTACATACTACCCATTACTTGTAGTAAGTAAACTGACGTAGCGCAAGAAGCAAAAAAATTGTAGGCGGTGATTCTTTTTCGAGCAACTTTTCTGAGGGTTGTTTAAAAAATATACAGGCCAAAGCCCTTGCCTGGAGCGCGTCGACGAAAAAAAGTTCCGTGGCCGGGTGAACTCTCGCAGACCTCGCTAACGTCGTTGTTTATTGATTCACCTACACTTTTGTACATTTTTTGTGCAGCGCTCCGGGCATCTTTATTGGTATTGGCGGTGACTTTAACTACGCGCGCTCGTCTCAAGACTCAACAACTGGCGATGTTCAGCTATTGCACCGTGACCGACTACAGCGCGACGATGGCGCTCAATCGATAAACCCGACCAGGTTCACCCCTTCGATGACAGGCGTGCCTTGAGCATTTGCGTCATTGGTGCCTACTATTCACGACGTGCTCGGGTTTGGGCGGATCGGTTTTGGCGCTCGGTGACCAGGAAGGCACGGGGTGGCGTAGAGGTTCCTTCGCCGGAAAAACATCGGTAAGGTAGGGGTCGGCATTCAGACCCGCGAGGAGTAGTGATGAGCGAGGCGGTTACCATCCACCATGACCAGGCTGGTCATCAGTTCGAGACCAATGTGGACGGTCATCGTGCCTATCTGACCTACATGGACCTGGGCAAGCAGACCCTGGACATCTATCGTACCTTCGTGCCCAACGCCCTGCGCGGCAGGGGGATTGCAGCGAAGTTGACCGAAGAGGCGCTGAAGTACGCTGAAGAAATGGGCTACACGGTGATCCCGTCCTGCTCCTACGTGGAGCGCTACATGGAGCGTCACCAGCGGCACGCGGCGAAGCTCTGAGAAAACGGATTCCCAATAAAAAACGCCGGGCTGAGAAGCCCGGCGTTTTTTATTTCTGGTGGAGCAAGGATCGCAGGCTTCGCCAGCTCCTACATACCCCAAATATGCGTAGGAGCGTGTAGGAGCTGTCGAGTGCAACGAGGCTGCGATCTTTTAGCCACGCTGCCGCTTAGGCAATACATCCTTGAGCTTGGCATGCATGCTGCGCAGGGTGTTCTCGGTCGCGCTCCAGTCGATGCAGGCATCGGTGATGGAGACGCCGTATTGCAAGTCGGCGAGGTCTTTCGGAATGGCCTGGCAGCCCCAGTTCAGGTGGCTTTCGACCATCAGGCCGATAATCGACTGGTTGCCTTCCAGGATCTGGTTGGCCACGTTTTCCATGACCAGCGGTTGCAAGGCAGGGTCCTTGTTGGAGTTGGCGTGGCTGCAATCGACCATGATGTTCGGTTTGATCTTGGCTTTGTTCAGTGCCTGCTCGCACAGGGCAACGCTGACCGAATCGTAGTTCGGCTTGCCGTTGCCACCGCGCAGCACCACGTGACCGTAGGCGTTGCCCTTGGTGGTGACGATCGACACGCCACCTTCCTGGTTGATGCCCAGGAAACGGTGCGGGCTGGAAACCGATTGCAAGGCGTTGATCGCCACGGTGAGGCCACCGTCGGTGCCATTCTTGAAGCCTACCGCCGACGACAGGCCGGAGGCCATTTCGCGGTGGGTCTGGGATTCGGTGGTACGCGCGCCGATGGCCGACCAACTGATCAGGTCCTGCAGGTACTGCGGCGAGATCGGGTCGAGGGCTTCGGTGGCGGTGGGCAGGCCCATTTCCGCCAGGTCCAGCAGCAACTGGCGACCGATGTGCAGGCCGTCCTGGATCTTGAACGAGTCATCCAGGTACGGGTCGTTGATCAGGCCTTTCCAGCCGACGGTGGTCCGAGGTTTCTCGAAATACACGCGCATGACCAGGTACAAGGTGTCCGATACTTCCGCGGCCAGCACTTTCAGGCGCTCGGCGTATTCGTGGGCGGCCTTGATGTCGTGGATCGAGCAGGGGCCGATGACCACGAACAGGCGATGGTCGGTGCCGTCCAGGATGTTGCGAATGACTTCCCGGCCCTTGGTCACGGTGCGCAGGGCAGCGTCGCTCAAGGGAACATCGCGCTTGAGCTGGTCAGGCGTGATAAGGGTCTCGTTGGAGGCGACGTTAAGGTCGTTGATCGGTAAATCAGCCATCGTGTTACTCGTCAGGTCACGGGTGCCGGCCGCCAGCGATCCCCGCGCGGCGGTGCACAGCGGATTTTAAGCGCGTCGGGGAGCCGAACCTTATCGCGTTACGAGGTGGCTCGACAATGGGCTGGGACGGGTTTAATGCCCTACAGGCTGGGGAAAAGGCCCTGGAGGTGGCTCTGCAACAGTTTCGTCAGCAGATGTAATGAAGATTGCATGCCGTGCCGCTCGCGCTGATAGTGTGCAGGAACTTTTACCAGGGGAGTTGCGACGATGCAGGCAGGCGCTAAACCACGGATCGGGATGATCGGCACCGGGGCGATTGGCGGGTTCTACGGGGTGATGCTGGCGCGTGCGGGTTTTGACGTGCACTTCCTGTTGCGCAGCGAATTTGCCGCCGTGGCCGAAGCCGGTTTGCGGATCGACAGCGCGGTCCACGGTGCGCTGGCCCTCCACCCGGTCCAGGCCTATCCCTCGGCAGCCGACATGCCGCCCTGCGACTGGCTGCTGGTCGGCGCCAAGACCACCAGCAATGCCGACCTGGCCCCGGCCATTGCCCAGGCGGCCGCTGATGGGGCCAAAGTCCTGCTGCTGCAGAACGGCCTCGATGTCGAGGACGACCTTCGACCGTTGCTGCCCGACTCGTTGCACCTGCTGGGTGGCCTGTGCCTGATCTGCGTGCATCGCGTCGGCCCTGGCGTCGTCGCCCATCAGGCACTTGGCGCGGTCAACGTCGGTTATCACAGCGGTCCTTGCGCCGATCAGGCGCAACGCATGGCGATCGTCGAAGAAGCGACGACGATGTTCCGCAGCGCCGGTATCGACGCCCAGGCCATGCCCGGCCTGCAACAGGCCCGCTGGCAGAAGCTGGTGTGGAATGTGCCGTACAACGGCCTTTCGGTTCTGCTGGGCGCCAGTACTACGCCGTTGATGGCCAACGACCATAGCCGCGAATTGATCCAGGCGCTGATGGGGGAGGTGGTTCGCGGTGCCCAAGCCTGCGGGCATCAGATCGCGCCGGGTTATGCCGAGTACCTGTTCGCGATGACCGAGAAGATGCCCGACTACTGGCCGAGCATGTACCACGATTATTCCCACAAGCGTGCGCTGGAACTGGACGCGATCTATGGCCGGCCATTGGCGGCGGCGAAAGCGGCAGGGTGTGAGCTGCCGAAAATCGAAGCCTTGTATCAGGCGTTGGCGTTCATGGATCGGAACAACCGCTGAGCGGGCGAAGGGGGAGCGGCATGGCAAACAACATCGACGACAAATTGGTGCTGGCGATTTCGTCGCGGGCGCTGTTCGACCTGAGGGAAAGCCACAAGGTGTACCTGTCGAGTGGCGTCGAGGCCTATCGGCAATATCAGATCGAGCATGAAGACGAAGTCCTGGCGCCCGGTGACGCGTTCGCCCTCGTGCAGAAACTGCTGGACCTCAACGAGCACCTGGGGCGTGCCCGGGTCGAGGTGATCCTGGTCTCGCGCAACAGTGCCGACACCGGCCTTCGGGTGTTCAACTCCATTCATCACTATGGGCTGGCCATTTCACGCGCGGCCTTCGTTGGCGGCCGTAGCCCTTACCCGTACCTCAAGGCTTTCGGCTGCGATCTGTTTCTGTCCACTCACGCTGAAGACGTGCGCAGCGCCCTGGACGCTGGCTTTGCCGCGGCGACCATCCTGTCGGGTGGTGCCAGTCGCGCCGCTAGCGGGGAATTGCGCATCGCCTTCGACGGCGATGCCGTGCTGTTTTCCGATGAGTCGGAGCGTGTCTATCAGACCGGTGGTCTGGAGGCATTCCAGGCCAGCGAGCGACAGGCCGCCCGCGAGCCGCTGCGGGGCGGGCCGTTCAAGGGCTTCCTGGCGGCGCTCAATGCGCTGCAGCGTGAGTTTCCCGAGGACGCCTGCCCCATCCGCACGGCGCTGGTGACGGCCCGTTCGGCACCGGCCCACGAGCGGGTCATCCGGACGTTGCGTGAATGGGACATCCGTCTGGATGAGTCGTTGTTTCTCGGCGGCCTGACCAAATCGGCCTTTCTGGAGGCCTTCGCCGCCGATGTGTTTTTCGATGACCAGACGGGCCATTGCGAACTGGCTCGGGAGGTGGTCGCCACCGGTCACGTGCCCCATGGCATCAGTAACGAAATAAAGCCCTGACGACCTCGGGGCCGGGACGTCAGGCCGCACGTCGCAGTCGCCAAGGCGCTGCTAAGCTGAATCAATCTCCGCCATTCTGGCACTCGAGGAGGTCACATGATTCGTTCGATGCTGTACGCCACAGACTTGGGTCTCTACGCCCCTTATGTGATGCAGCATGCCTTGGCGCTGGCACGGACGTTTGAAGCCGAGTTGTATGTGGTGCATGCGGTAGAACCGATGGGGCTGTTCGCCGAATCGGTGTTGCAAAGCTATCTCGACGAGCAAGCGCTGAACGAATTCCATCGCCAAGGTCTGAGTACGGTGATGGCCAATATCGAACAGCGGGTGCTCGACAATTTCCGCGAGGAATTGGGGGACGGGCAACAGGACTTGAAACTGATCAAATCGGTCAGGGTGTACCAGGGCGATCCTTCCCAGGTCATCCTGGAGCAGGCTGCGAAACTCTCCGTGGATTTGTTGATCGTGGGCAGTCATTGCCAAGGAGCGAGCGGTGAAACCCCCTTGGGCAGGACCGCTGCGCGGGTATTGCAGTTATCCCGGGTGCCGGTCTACCTGGTCCCCCTGGTGCAGCGCCGACGCCAGGGCGAGGCCTGAGGCTAAATGATGGCGTTCTATAAAAAGTTCTAGATTTATTGTCGTGACCTTCCATATAGTTATATACCGTCGCTGATGCCCGTGGCGTCCAACTGCTTTGAGGGATACATATGAAGCTTCAACAACTGCGCTACATCTGGGAAGTGGCGCACCACGACCTCAACGTTTCCGCTACTGCCCAAAGCCTCTACACGTCGCAACCCGGCATCAGCAAGCAGATCCGCCTGTTGGAAGATGAACTGGGCGTCGAAGTCTTCGCCCGCAGCGGCAAGCACTTGACCCGCGTGACCCCGGCGGGTGAGCGCATCATCACCACGGCCGGCGAGATCCTGCGCAAGGTCGAGAGCATCAAGCAGATCGCCCAGGAATTCTCCAACGAGAAAAAAGGCACCCTCTCGATCGCCACCACCCACACCCAGGCTCGTTATGCGCTGCCGCCGGTGATCAGTAATTTCATCAAGCAATACCCGGACGTGGCGCTGCACATGCACCAGGGGTCGCCGATGCAGATCGCCGAGATGGCGGCCGATGGCACGGTGGATTTCGCCATTGCCACCGAGGCCCTGGAGTTGTTCGGTGACTTGGTGATGATGCCGTGCTACCGCTGGAACCGCTGCGTGGTCGTGCCCCAGGGCCATCCGTTGACCAAGCTGCCCAAGCTCACCCTCGAAGCCCTGGCCGAATACCCGATCGTGACCTATGTATTCGGTTTCACCGGTCGTTCCAAACTCGACGAAGCCTTCAGCCACCGTGGCCTGACGCCGAAAGTGGTGTTCACCGCCGCCGACGCCGACGTGATCAAGACTTACGTTCGCCTGGGCCTGGGCGTGGGCATCGTCGCGAAGATGGCCGTCGATACCAAGCTCGACAGTGACCTGGTGGTGTTGGATGCCAGCGAATTGTTCGAATCCAGCGTGACCAAGATCGGTTTCCGTCGTGGCACGTTCCTGCGCGGTTTCATGTGTGATTTCATCGAGAAATTCGCGCCGCACCTGACCCGTGAAGTCATGGCCAAAGCCATCCAGTGCCACAACAAGCAGGAACTCGAAGAGTTGTTCGACGGTGTCGAGCTGCCGGTGCACTAAGGCCCTTCTAGATCGCCTCGGTGACAGCGAACTGTTGCCGGGCGCCCGCTACGACGATTTCCACCTCATCCCCTTCGAACTTGCCCAAAAGGCCGCGGCCCAGCGGTGAGCGAGGGGTGATGACGGTGATCGGCTGGCCCACCAGCGAAACCTTCAAACCCGCCGCATCCGGCCCCAAAAAGAGCCATTGCTGGCGGCCGTCCTCATCTTCCAGGCCGATCAACGTGCCGACCTGAATGCCGCGCTCCTCGTCATAGGGCCTTAAGGCCAGGTTCTGGCAGAGGGCGAGGGCCTGGCGGATTTCTTCCACGCGCCTGGCTTGTCCGGCGGCGAGATAGGACGCCTCCAGGCCCAGGGTGTCGTATTTGTTCTCGGCGATGTTTTCTTCGTGGGTCGCGGTTTCGTAGGCGGTCTGCGCGGCGCGTTCGGCGATGTCGAGATCAATCTTGAGCTTGTCGAGAATCAACTGGTGGACGGTCTGTTTGTTCATATCATTCGCAGAATTGCAGGACGTTGGCGCGGCTTTTTTCACTGGGCGCATTCTGGTCTTGCTGCAACCAGAACTGGCACTTGGGGTTGGACAGGTTGCGCGGATTGCTCCTGGCCTGATCGAGCGCCTGGCGCTGCTCGTTCCTTTGCAGGTTCTGCTGGTACTGCTCGAACATCGGGGCGGACGGTTCCGGGGCCGGTTGCACCGCCGGCGGTTGCGCCAATTGATGGACGGCGGCGGCCACGGGCGCCAGTTGTTCGTCGAACAGGAACTTTGACAGCAGCCAGCCGGTCAGGACGATGGCGAGAAACCCCAACCATAGGCCCAGGGCAATACTGACCGTCAATTTCAAAGCGCTGAGACGTGGGGCTGGGGAGTGATCGGGCATGGCTGCTTCCTGGCAGGGGCATGGGCAGGCGGTGATTGTCGCATGAAGATTAATCGCCGTCGGCTCTTCTGCGCGATCGGTTTATTCGGGACAATCAGGCCTTTGTCACAGGGAGTCGAGAATGGCTGTGCGCTGGGATATTTTTTGCACCGTCGTCGATAACTATGGCGACATCGGTGTCACTTGGCGCCTGGCTCGGCAACTGGTGGCCGAGCACCAATGCGCGGTGCGGCTCTGGGTTGACGATCTACGCGCCTTCGAACGGCTGTGTCCGGAAATCGATATCACCCTGTCCGAGCAATGGCAGCAGGGCGTACAGGTGCGCCACTGGCCTGCGGTCTGGCCGGCTACCGAGGCCGCCGAGGTGGTGATCGCCGCTTTTGCCTGCCAGTTGCCGAGTGCCTACATGGAGGCGATGGCCGAGCGCCCGACCGCGCCCTTGTGGATGAACCTCGATTATCTGAGCGCCGAGGACTGGGTGATCGGTTGCCACGGCTTGCCGTCGGTCAAGTACAAACACGTGCAGAAATACTTCTTTTTTCCGGGCTTTCGGGAGGGAACAGGTGGTTTGCTGCGTGAGGCCGGTTTGCTGGAGCGTCGTCGGCAATTCCAACAGGATGCCGAGGCACAACGTATTTTCCTCCAGGGATTGGGCATCGAGCGGGCGCCGGAGACGTGCCTGATCTCGCTGTTTGCCTATGAAAACGCAGGTTTGGCGAGCTGGTTTGACGCAATGGCAACCGATGCCCAGGCGTTCCATGTGCTGGTTCCCGAAGGTCGGGTGTTGGGCGATGTCGAGCGTTGGCTCGCTGTCGAAGGCCTGAAAGCCGGTGCGCTGCATCGACGCGGCGCGCTGACGGTGCAGGTGCTGCCGTTCGTCCGCCAGGATCAGTACGACCACTTGCTGTGGTGCTGTGATTTCAATGCCGTGCGCGGCGAGGACTCCTTCGTGCGCGCCCAATGGGCCGGCCGTCCGCTGCTCTGGCATATCTACCAGCAGGAAGAGGACGTCCACCTGGAAAAACTCGAGGCGTTTCTCACCCTCTACAATCAGGGGCTTTCGCCAGCCGCGCAAAAAGCGACCGGTGGTCTGTGGCGGGCCTGGAATGCCGGCCAGGACATGGCCGAACATTGGAAAGCCAGCCGCGAACAGCAGCCGGAACTGCTCGAACACGCCCAGGCGTGGTGTCTGGAACAGGCCTCGCGACCGGATCTTGCCGCAGCGCTGGTGAAGTTTTATGTAAATTGGATATGATACGCGGCCTAGATTTTTGTAAATCCCATCCAAATTCGGATATTCGCAATGAAAACTGGTAAAGAACTGAAACCCGGGACCGTGATCCGTCTCGAAAACGATCCTTGGCTGGTTCAGAAAGCTGAGTTCACCAAGTCGGGTCGTAACAGCGCGATCATGAAGACCAAGCTGAAGAACCTGCTGACCGGTTACAAGACCGAGATCGTCTACAGCGCCGACGACAAACTGGACGATGTGATCCTCGACCGCAAAGAAGCGACCCTGTCCTTCATCAGCGGCGACACCTACACGTTCATGGACACCACTGACTACACCATGTACGAGCTGAACGCCGAAGACATCGAAAGCGTTCTGCCGTTCATCGAAGAAGGCATGACCGACGTCTGCGAAGCCGTGTTCTTCGAAGAGCGCCTGGTTTCCGTAGAGCTGCCGACCACCATCGTGCGTCAGGTTGACTACACCGAAGGCTCCGCTCGCGGTGACACGTCCGGCAAGGTGATGAAGCCTGCCAAACTGAAGAACGGCACCGAGCTATCGGTTGCTGACTTCATCGAAATCGGCGACATGATCGAGATCGATACCCGCGAAGGCGGTTCCTACAAAGGCCGCGCTAAATAAGCGAAGCCTTCTGTATAAAAAAGCCCGACCATTGAGTCGGGCTTTTTTATATTTCTATTTCGACCCGGCCCCTGTGGCGAGGGAGCTTGCTCCCGTTGGGCTGCGTAGCAGCCCCACCCCAGGCAACTCGGTCATCCAGTCATACCGCATTGACCCGATGACGACTGCTACGCAGCCGAGCGGGAGCAAGCTCCCTCGCCACAAAAGCTTCGGCGTGCAGTCACTTCAGCTTCGGCGTGCAATTACTTCAAGTGTTGCTTGAGCTCTTGCGACACCTGCAACATCGCCGAACGCACCGCAGGCACCTGGCTGACGACGTTGAGCAAGCCATAGTCGTGGATCATGCCGTTGTAACGTACAGCTGTGACCGGGACCCCCGCCGCGTCCAGTTTGCGGGCATAGGCTTCGCCTTCATCGCGCAAGACATCCGCTTCGGCAGTCTGTACCAGCGCGGGCGGCAGGCCCTTGAGTTGCGCGGTGGTTGCCCGCAATGGCGAGGCATAGATCTCGCCGCGTTGCCCGGCGTCGGTGGTGTAGTTGTCCCAGAACCACTTCATCATGTTTTTGCTGAGGAAGTGCCCTTCGGCGAACTGGTTGTAGGACGCCGTCTCGAAGCTGGCATCGGTCACCGGCCACAGCAATGCCTGGAAGCGGATCGCCGGGGTGCCCTTGTCCTTGGCCATCAGCGCCACGACCGCGGCCATGTTGCCACCCACGCTATTACCCGCTACCGCTAGGCGCTTGCCATCGACATTGATCTCCTTGCCATGCTCGGCGACCCACTTCGTCGCCGCATAGGCCTGGTTGATCGCCACCGGATAATGCGCCTCGGGTGAAGGCGTGTAGTTGACGAATACCGCGACAGCACCCGAACCCGCCACCAGATCCCGAACCAGTCGTTCATGGGTCGGGAAATCGCCCAATACCCAGCCACCACCATGGAAGAACATGAACACGGGCAACTCACCCTTGACCCCGGCTGGGCGAACGATGGTCAGGCTGATCGGTTGGCCATCGACCTGGATGGTTTTCTCACTGACGTCGGCCTTGGGCAAGGTCAGTTTGACTCCCGCCTGGGCACCCACCAATACGGCACGGGCGTCCTTGGGCGACAGTTGTTCCAAGGGCTTGCCGGTGCCGGCATTGAGAGCGTCGAGAAACGCCTGGGTGTTGTGTTCGACGATGCCGTCGGCGAAGGCGCTGCTGACGCTGAGGGCGAGAAGGGTGGCGGTCAAGGCTTTGCTGAGCGTGTTCATGTGTATCTCCTTAAGTTCGGGTCCAGGGGGCTATGGTCAGACGGCGACATGCAGGCGCACATCGACGTTGCCGCGGGTGGCGTTGGAGTACGGGCAGACTTGGTGAGCCGCGTCCACCAGGCTTTGTGCGTCGGCTTGGTCCAGGCCCGGCAGGCTGATGTGCAGGTCGATGTCGAGGCCAAAACCGCCGGGGATCTGGCCAATGCCGACATGGGCGGTGATCGAGGCGTCGTCCGGGATCTTGCGTTTGCTTTGGCCAGCCACGAATTTCAAGGCGCCGATGAAGCAGGCCGAATAGCCGGCGGCGAACAGCTGCTCAGGGTTGGTAGCCGCACTGCCTGCACCGCCGAGTTCCTTGGGTGTAGCGAGTTTGACATCGAGGATGTTGTCGCTGGAGATCGCACGACCGTCACGGCCGCCAGTGGAAGTTGCGATTGCGGTGTAGAGAGTTTGCATGATGATCGCCTCGTTTCTGGGTAGGTGTTTTACGCTAAATGTTTGCGCGCTAAGTAGGTGTGGAGAGAATGTATAGCGCTAATATATTGTGCGCAAGATAAATTTTCGAGGCGAGATGGAATCGGCGATCTGAAAAAGCCTGAAAGCCTTTAGCTAGAGCGGTTATTAAGCGTATAAAATTTTTTAGGAGGGCAGGGTAGACAGGGTTGGCGCTATCGCGAGCCTGCTCGCGATAGCGGTGGATCAGTTGGTAGGGGTCTTGGATGTACCGGCGCCTTCGCGAGCAAGCCCGCTCCCACAGATGGGAGTCAGATGCTGTCTTGCAAATGCCCGCGCAGCTCTTGCAGGTCGAGTTGCAGCTTCTTCAACTGCTCCAGGGTCTGGCCGCTGGCGGCGAGGATGCATTGGGGGATGTCGAGGGCTTTTTCCCGCAGGGCACGGCCCTGTTCGGTGAGTTCGACAATCACCACGCGTTCGTCCTCACGGCTGCGGGTGCGGCTCAACAGGCCTTCGGCCTCCAGGCGCTTGAGCAATGGCGTCAACGAGCCGGGGTCGGTCAGCAAGCGTGTGCTGATTTCACCGACGGTCAATCCGTCCTTTTCCCACAGCACCATCATCGCCAAGTATTGCGGGTAGGTCAGGCCCAAGGCCTGTAGCAGCGGTTTATAGACTTTGGTCATCAGCAGTGACGTGGAGTGCAGGGCGAAGCAGACCTGGTTGTCGAGCAGCAGGGCTTCGCAGGCTTCGGGGGTGTCGCGCAGGGTGTTCATGGCAAAACCTTCAAATCAATGATCGTTATGAATCTAGCGGGCAAATCTTTAATGCGCCAGATAATTCTGACGACCTGATCAGATGGCCCGTTTCCCCGCTGCCGCCGACTGCGTAGGATATGCGCCCTAAGGAAAGGGGAATCGTCTTGTTCGAATTTGTGCAGTTTTTGCTGTTTGGTGCCGTTTTGGGCACCTTGGGAGGATTGTTCGGGATCGGTGGCGGCCTGATTGCCATTCCGGTACTGGGCGTCTGGTTCGGCCTCGACCAGCAACTGGCCCAAGGTACGGCGCTGGTCATGGTGGTGCCCAACGTCATGCTTGCGTTGTGGCGCTATCACCAGCGCAATCGCATTGAGTTGCGGCATGTCCTGCCGTTGGCTTCCATGGGTTTCTGCTTTGCCTGGCTTGGCTCGATCTGGGCCGTGGGGATTGACGCGGACCGCATGCGGATCGGCTTCGTAGCGTTCCTGATCGCGCTGACACTCTACAATCTGGTCCGCATGTTCGCCGCCACTGCACCGGCATCGGCGCAGATGCGTCATGGCTGGCCATGGCTTGCCGTGCTGGGGGCCGCATCCGGCACCATGGGCGGTCTGTTCGGTGTCGGTGGGGCCGTGGTCGCCACGCCGATCCTGACCAGCATTTTTGGCACCACCCAGGTGGTTGCCCAAGGCTTGTCCCTGGCGCTGGCCTTGCCCAGTACTGGCGTGACCCTCGCCACGTATGCGTTTCACCACGAAGTGGACTGGAGCATCGGCCTGCCGCTGGCCATCGGTGGCCTGCTGAGCATCAGTTGGGGAGTGAAAGTCGCCCACGCGCTGCCGGAGCGGCTGTTGCGCGGGCTATTCTGCGGTTTCCTGGTGCTGTGCGCGGTGCTGCTCGCCTTTAAAGTTTGAAACCTTCGACGATGTGTTCGGCCAGGCACTCGGTGATCGGCGACGGGTTGTGCAGGTTGCGGATCAGCATGATGCTGGCCTCGGGCAGTTCCGGCAGGTCTTCGGCCTCGCCGAGTACGCGCATGTCCGGGGTCAGCAGGCTTTCCAGTTGCGCCGTGATTGCCAGGCCGGCCCCCACCACCGCCATGAGTGCCGACAGGCTCGAGCTGTTGTACGCCACGCGATAATCGCGGCCCATGGCATCCAATGCGTTGCACGCCCATTGCCGGCAGAAACAATCGCTGTTGAACATCGCCAGCGGCAGCGGTGTTTGTTCGTGGACGTTGAAGCAGGCGGCTTCGGCCCAGACAAAACGTTCCTTGCGTAGCAACTGGCCGATCTCGTCCCCCGGTTTACGGGTGACGATGGACAGGTCCAGGTCCTGGCGCAGCAGCAACTGCTTGGACGATTCGCAGTGCACTTCGATTTCGATCAAAGGGTAGAACTGGGCGAAGCGTTGCAGGATGCCCGGCAGGAAGCGCATCACGTAATCGTCCGGCGTGCCGATGCGCACCGTGCCGACCATGTGCGGTTCGCGCAGGGTATTGAACACCTCGCTGTGCAGCTTGAGGATCCGCCGGGCATAACCCAGCAGCACCTGGCCTTCGGCGGTGAGCTTGACCTGGCGCCCGTCACGCTCGAACAGTCGTCGCTGCAACACGTCTTCTTCCAGCCGCTTCATCTGCATGCTCACGGCAGACTGGGTGCGATTGACCAATTCCCCGGCCCGGGTGAAACCGCCCTGGTCGGCGATGGCGACAAAGGTGCGCAGCACTTCCGTATCGATGCTCGGGTAACTCGACAATTGATCAATCTCCGAGATGTATTGCATAAGAAACATTCGTTGGATTGATCTTAGCGTTAGCGCGAGACTTGAGCCATCCCCAACGGAGGACATCACGATGAAAGGTCAAAAAGGTTATCTACTGATAGACAAACTCTCCCACGGCTTCTCGGTCAGTGCTCTGCTGCATAAGGTTAGTCGCTGGTACGAATTGCACCACGAACGTGAGTTGCTGGCCGGCATGAGCGACGAGGCGCTCAAGGACATTGGCGTGAGTCGTGCCGACGTAGAGCAGGAAGTGGTTCGGCCATTCTGGGATGACCCAATGCACAAATGAGCCATCCTTTCCTACACAAACCCCTTATTGGTGAGGTAGGTTGCGAGCAGACAAGGAGATCTCCATGCCCGCGACTGTGTCCTTTACCCTCAAACAGGCCCGGCGTCTGGCGTTGGCCGCCCAAGGATTCGATGGGCGGTCGCCGCCAGCTTCGGTGCAACCCTCGCGCCTCAACCGCCTGATCGAACGCCTCGGCGTCCTGCAGATCGACTCCGTCAATGCGTTGGTGCGCTCGCATTACCTCCCGCTGTTCTCCCGCCTCGGTCACTACAATCGCGATTTGCTCGATCAAGCTGCCTGGAGCCAGGGCCGACGTCGCACGCTGTTCGAATACTGGGGCCATGAGGCCTCGCTATTGCCGATGTCGATGTATCCGCTGATGCGCTGGCGCATGAATCGGGCGTCGGGTGGCGAAGGGATCTACCAGCAATTGGCGCGTTTCGGCCAGGAACGCCAGGATGTCATCCGCCGCGTCCTGGCGGCGGTCCAGGAGCAGGGCGCTCTTGGCGCAGGCAGTTTGTCCACACGCCAGGAAAAGGCCGGGCCGTGGTGGGACTGGAGCGCTGAGAAGCATGCGTTGGAATGGTTGTTCGCGGCAGGCGAAGTCACGGTAGCCGGGCGGCGTGGGTTCGAGCGGCTCTATGACTTGCCCGAGCGGGTACTGCCGGCTTCGATCCTGCAGCAACCGCTGCCGGACGAAGCCCAGGCCCAGCGCGCCTTGCTGGTACATGCCGCCGAAGCCCTGGGCATCGCGACCGAGAAAGACTTGCGCGACTACTTTCGCCTCGACCCGGCCGACAGTCGCGGGCGCTTGGCCGAGTTGGAGGAGGCTGGCGAACTGCTGCGCTGTCAGGTGCAAGGCTGGAAGCAACCGGCCTGGTGCCGACCCGCGGTGAAAATCCCTCGCAAAGTTGCCGCCAGTGCCTTGCTGTCGCCGTTCGATTCGCTGGTCTGGGAGCGCGGTCGTACCGAGCGGTTGTTCGACTTTCGCTATCGGTTGGAGATCTACACACCGGTGCAAAAGCGGGTGTATGGCTATTACGTCCTGCCATTTCTGCACAACGAACGAATTGCCGCCCGGGTCGATCTGCGGGCGGAGCGGGCCTTGGGACAGTTGGCGGTGCATGCCGTGCACGAAGAGGCGCCGGGGCTGGACGAGGAGGGGATGCAGGCTCTTGCACTGAACCTGTGGCGCATGGCTCGGTGGTTGGGGCTGGAGCGGGTTCAGCTCAATTGCCGGCGGGAGGGTGGGGTGCGGTTGGCGGTGGCATTGGCACAGATTGATGGTGACTGAGCGGGCCCTTTCGCGAGCAAGCCCGCTCCCACATTGGGCCGAGTCGGTCACTGATTTTGTGAACTCAACAGTTCCTTTGTGGGAGCGGGCTTGCTCGCGAAAGCGATAAATCAAACGCTACAAAGCTGTCTGAATTACCGCCGAACCTGTTTCAATGTCTCGGCAATCAAAAATGCCAGTTCCAGCGACTGATCGGCATTCATCCGCGGGTCGCAGTGGGTGTGGTAGCGGTCCGACAGCCCGTCTTCGGTAATCGGCCGTGCGCCGCCGATGCATTCGGTGACGTTCTGTCCGGTCATTTCGATGTGAATCCCGCCGGCGTAGGTGCCTTCGGCTTCGTGAACCTGGAAGAACTGCTTCACTTCACCGAGGATCTGCGCGAAGTCCCGGGTCTTGTAACCACTGCTGGCCTTGATGGTATTGCCGTGCATCGGGTCGGAGCTCCACAGCACTTGCTTGCCTTCACGCTGCACGGCGCGCAACAGTGGCGGCAAGTGTTCGCCAACCTTGTTGGCGCCCATCCGGGCGATCAGGTTCAGCCGGCCGGGATCGTTGTCCGGGTTGAGCACGTCGATCAGACGGATCAGGTCGTCCGGGTCCATGCTCGGGCCGACCTTGACGCCGATCGGGTTGTTCACCCCGCGCAGGAATTCGACATGGGCGCCGTCCAACTGACGGGTACGGTCGCCGATCCACAGCATGTGGGCCGAGCAGTCGTAATAGTCGTTGGTCAGGCTGTCACGGCGCACGAAGGCTTCTTCGTAGTTGAGCAGCAGTGCTTCGTGGGCGGTGAAGAAACTGGTTTCGCGCAGTTGCGGCGAGCTGTCCATGCCGCAGGCACGCATGAATGCCAGGGTTTCGTCGATGCGGTCGGCCAAGTGGCTGTATTTTTCCGCCAGGGCTGAATTGGCGATGAAATCCAGGTTCCACTTGTGTACTTGGTGCAAATCGGCAAAACCGCCTTGGGCGAAGGCGCGCAGCAGGTTCAAGGTGGCGGTGGACTGGTGATAGGACTGCAACAACCGCTCCGGGTCAGGGACGCGGCTTTTTTCGTCGAAACCGATGCCGTTGACGATGTCGCCGCGATAGGCCGGCAGGGTCACGCCGTCGATGGTTTCGTCGTTGGCCGAGCGCGGCTTGGCGAACTGCCCGGCCATCCGCCCGACCTTGACCACCGGGCAACCGGCGGCAAACGTCATGACGATCGCCATCTGCAGCAGCACCTTGAAGGTGTCGCGGATCTTGGCCGCCGAGAATTCGGCGAAGCTTTCGGCGCAGTCGCCGCCTTGCAGCAGGAACGCCCGGCCCTGGGTCACCTCGGCGAACTGACGGCGCAACTCCCGGGCTTCACCGGCAAACACCAGCGGCGGATAACTGGCCAGGGTCTGCTCCACCTGCAACAGGTGCGCGGCGTCGGGGTAGCGGGGTTGCTGCTGGATCGGCAGGGCGCGCCAGCTGTCAGGGCTCCAGGGTTGGCTCATCATGATCTCTAGGTGATTTACGCTCGGACGGCCATGTTATCAGCAAATTAGTGCGTGACCTGTTCCGCTTGCTTCGCGGACAATCGCGCCTTTGCCCCCCGTATGCGCAGGCTCATGCCCGCCCGGCAACATCAGGAGATGAAATGACTGAGGAGCGCGTCGAGCATTTGCTCGCCGAGGTGCACGACGAGTTCGGCATGATCCGCGTATTCGAAGTGGCCGATTACCGATTTCTCGAGTTTGGCGATGCCATCGAGCAGAGCTGCGTGTTCACGGCCGATCCCAGCTGGCTCGAATATGACTACACCCGCGCCATGCTCATCGGTGCGTTGTGTCACGAGCAGCCGGAAAGTGCGCTGTTCCTGGGGCTCGGCGCCGGTACGCTGACCCAGGCCTGCCTCAAGTTCCTGCCGCTGGAAGATGTCGAAGCCATCGAACTGCGCCCCGACGTGCCGCGCCTGGCCATCGAATACCTGGGGCTGGACGACGATCCGCGACTGTATATTCGCGTTGGCGATGCCTTGGAATTGCTCGAAACGGCGGAGCCGGCGGACTTGATCTTCGTCGACCTCTACACCGATGTCGGCCCAGGCGTCGGGCACTTGGCCTGGCGGTTTCTGGAAAACTGCCAGAAACGCCTCAACCCCGGCGGCTGGCTGGTGATCAACCAATGGGCTACCGACGACGGCAAGCCGTTGGGCGCGGCGCTGTTGCGTGGTTTGTACCACCGGCATTATTGGGAGCTGCCGGTGAAGGAGGGCAACGTGATCCTGATCGTGCCGGCGGACCTGGATCAGGAACTGGATATGCAAGGGCTGGTGGCCAGGGCCGAAGGGTTGGCACCGCGATTGGGCTATTCGTTGCAGTCGTTGATCAAGGCCATTCGCCCGGCGACCTGATCAAAGTCAGGAATCTTATGGCCGGTGAGTTCCCCTGTGGCGAGGGAGCTTGCTCCCGCTCGGCTGCGAAGCAGACGCCTGGGTTGATCTCTGAAATTGAAGGGGGCCGCTTCGCGACCCAGCGGGAGCAAGCTCCCTCGCCACAAGGGCGGAGGCGTCTGGAGGTGAACCGTTTTAGCCGGCTGTCCCCGGGCCTGGGGCAGCGAGCCCCATAACGGGGTTTGGCAATAAAAAAAGCTCCCTTTTTGGGCGAATTCCGGTATAGTGCGCGCCGGCCTTTAGCCGGGCCGCGTCAAGGTAGCGCAATTCTCCGAAGTCAGCTTCGGTTGCATGTCCGCACAACGGATGCTTCCACGACGTTCTTTTTCCATTCATTCGTTTTCGCAAATCCCCGCCGACAAAGCAGCCAGGGCGACTCTTGAGTCTCAACACGGCATGCGCAGCTTTGGAGCATGGGTCTTTGCGGATGCACTTAGAGGCAGACCCATGACCCAGGAAACCGGCGGCTTCGCCGCTTTTAATCTCAACCCGAACATTCTTGCTGCCGTCACTGCGACCGGCTACGAAGAACCTTCGGCGATTCAGCAGCAATCGATCCCGATCATCATGGCCGGCCACGACATGATTGGCCAGGCGCAAACCGGTACGGGTAAAACCGCTGCGTTCGCCCTGCCGATCCTGCATCGCATCGATCCTGCCAAGCGCGAACCGCAAGCCCTGATCCTGGCGCCAACCCGTGAGTTGGCGCTGCAAGTAGCAACCGCTTTCGAAACCTACTCCAAGCAAATGCCTGGCGTTACCGTTGTGGCCGTTTACGGCGGCGCCCCGATGGGCCCACAACTGAAAGCCATCCGTAACGGCGCGCAAATCGTTGTCGCCACCCCGGGTCGTCTGTGCGACCACCTGCGTCGTGACGAAAAAGTCCTGGCTACCGTGAACCACCTGGTTCTCGACGAAGCCGACGAAATGCTCAAGCTGGGCTTCATGGATGACCTGGAAGTCATCTTCAAGGCCCTGCCAGCGACTCGCCAGACCGTATTGTTCTCGGCCACCCTGCCGCAATCGATCCGTGCCATTGCCGAGCGCCACCTGCGCGATCCGCAACACGTGAAGATCCAGACCAAGACCCAGACCGTCACCGCGATCGAACAGGCTCACCTGCTGGTTCACGCTGACCAGAAGACGTCCGCCGTTCTCAGCTTGCTGGAAGTGGAAGACTTCGACGCCCTGATCATGTTCGTACGCACCAAGCAAGCGACCCTGGACCTGGCCAGCGCCCTGGAAGCCAAAGGCTACAAAGCCGCCGCGCTGAACGGTGACATTGCCCAGAACCAGCGTGAGCGCGTGATCGACTCCCTCAAGGATGGCCGCCTGGACATCGTTGTGGCGACCGACGTCGCGGCCCGTGGCCTGGACGTTCCGCGCATCACCCACGTATTCAACGTGGACATGCCGTACGATCCTGAGTCCTACGTTCACCGTATCGGCCGTACCGGCCGTGCCGGTCGCGAAGGCCGTGCGCTGCTGCTGGTCACCCCGCGTGAGCGCCGCATGCTGCAAGTGATCGAGCGTGTGACTGGCCAGAAGGTGGCTGAAGTTCGCCTGCCGGACGCCCAGGCCGTTCTCGATGCCCGCATCAAGAAACTGACCAACAGCCTGTCGCCACTGGTGGCTGACGCCGAATCGACCCACGGTGATCTGCTTGATCGCCTGACCGCCGACATCGGTTGCACCCCACGCGCCCTGGCCGCCGCACTGCTGCGCAAGGCCACCAATGGCCAAGCGCTGAACCTGGCTGCAATCGAGAAGGAACGTCCGCTGGTGCCGAACAACGCACCGCGTGGCGATCGTCCTGAGCGCACCGGTGATCGTCCGGACCGTGGTGATCGCGAGCGTCGTGCACCGATCCCGCTGGCCGAAGGTCGTGCGCGCTGCCGTACTGCGCTGGGTGCCCGTGACGGCATCGCCGCCAAGAACCTGCTGGGTGCCATCCTCAACGAAGGTGGCCTGGCCCGCGAAGCGATCGGTCGCATCCAGGTGCGTGACAGCTTCAGCCTGGTAGAGCTGCCGGAAGATGGTCTGGAGAAGTTGCTGACCAAGTTGAAAGACACCCGCGTGGCTGGCAAGCAGCTCAAGCTGCGTCGCTACCGCGAAGATTGATCGGCCCTTGGGCTGATTGATCGAACATGAAAAATCCCCGACTGGTTCGGGGATTTTTTTCGCCTGTCGTTTGGGGCTCCTTCAGGGGGAGTGGTGTGGACGCCAATCGCGAGCAGGCTCGCTCCCACACTGGACTTCGGCGCTCACCAAACCCCTGTGGGAGCGAGCCTGCTCGCGATTGAAGCGACGCGGTCCATCATTCGAACCGATAGATGTCCATCCCCAGCGTCCCCATGGTGAACCCCCCATGGGCAACACTGAATTTCCCACCCGCACCCCGGGCAAAATACAGCGGCAGCAAGTGCTCGTCGCTGGGGTGGCTGCGCACGGCATTGGGCGCCTGGCGGCGGTAGTCGTGCAAGGCGGTCTCGTCGTTGGCTGTCAGTTGCTCGACCATCCAATCGCGAAAGGCCTTGGCCCAGGGCTCGATACTGTCAGGGCCGGCATTCCAGTCCAGGTCGCGCAGGTTGTGGGTGATGCTGCCGGAGCCGATCAGCAAGACGCCTTCGTGGCGCAGGCTCGCCAAGGCCTGGCCCACCTGGGTCTGTAACACCGGCCCCTGGCGACTAGGCAGGGAAACCTGTACCACCGGGATGTCGGCGTCGGGGTACATCAACGACAATGGCACCCAGACGCCATGGTCGGACGGCCGTTGAGGGTCGAGGCGTGTCGGCAGGTGCGCGGCGTTGAGCATGTCTGCGACTTGCATCGCCAGTTGTGGATTGCCTGGCGCGGGGTATTGCACTTCATACAGCGCCGGTGGAAAACCGCCGAAGTCGTGCCAGGTGCGCGGTTGCGGGTTGGCGCTGACCAGCAGGTCATTGCTTTCCCAGTGGGCGGAGACGATGACGATGGCCTTGGGCTTGGGCAATTGAGCGGCAAGGCTGGCCAGCGCCGGGCCGCTGGCGCCGGGCTCCAGGGCGAGCATCGGTGAGCCATGGGAGATAAACAGGCTGGGCAGCATGGACGGACTCCTGAGCGTTAAGATGGGTCATCTTCCGTCAGGTCTATGATCTAAATCTAATATAAGTTTTAGCCCGTTTTGATCGATTTTTTGGAGTGAATCATGGAGCCCGAGTTTTGGCACAAGCGCTGGTCATCGAACCAGATCGGTTTTCACTTGCCGGAGGTGAACCCCTACCTGCAACGGTTCTGGCCGCAGCTGGGATTGGCCCAGGGCAGTCGGGTGCTGGTGCCGCTGTGTGGGAAAAGCCTGGATCTGTTGTGGCTTGCCGATCAGGGGTATTCGGTGTTGGGGGTGGAGTTGTCGGAAAAAGCTGCGGCTGATTTTTTCCTTGAACATCAGCTTGAGCCGAGCATCAGTGAAGAGGGCGCGTTCAAAGTCTTTCGGTCCGGTGATATCGAAATTCGCTGCGGTGATTTTTTTGCCCTGGAGCCGGAGGATGTGGCCGATTGCACGGCGCTGTATGACCGTGCGGCGTTGATTGCCTTGCCGGTGCCGATGCGGGAACGGTACGCGACTCATCTGCAAAAGATCTTGCCAAACGGCGTCGGATTGTTGATTACCCTGGATTACAACCAGGACGAAATGCCGGGTCCACCTTTCTCCGTGGGAAATGATGAGGTGCAGCGGCTGCTGGGGAATGGCTGGCGGCTGGAAGTCTTGCAGGAGCAGGATGTGCTTGGGGAGAGCTGGAAGTTCTTGCAGGCGGGTGTGAAGAGGCTGGATGAGCGGGTGTATCGGATTTTCGGCCGTTGATGTGTTGGCTGGGATGGCGTCAGGTCGGCAGTACGCAAATGAGCAGACAAGAAAAAGCCCGCATTACAGCGGGCTTTCTTTTGAGTTACCTATCAGCCCCGACGACGAAGTGCGTCAATACGCTCTTCCAGCGGCGGGTGGCTCATGAACATGCGAGCCAGGCCCTGCTTGATGCCGCCGTTGATGCCAAAGGCATTCAGGGTGTCTGGCATGTGCACCGGCAGGCCTTGCTCGGCGCGCAGGCGCTGCAGGGCGCCGATCATGGCGCTGGTGCCGGCCAGGCGCGCACCGGCGTCGTCGGCGCGGAACTCGCGTTTGCGCGAGAACCACATGACGATGGCGCTGGCGAGGATGCCCAGTACCAGCTCGGCGAAGATGGTCGCCACGTAGTAGGCGATGCCCTGGCCTTCTTCGTTCTTGAAGATCACCTTGTCGACGAAGTTACCGATGATCCGGGCGAAGAACATCACGAAGGTGTTCACCACGCCCTGGATCAACGCCAGGGTCACCATGTCGCCGTTGGCGACGTGGCCGATCTCGTGGGCCAGCACGGCCTTGACTTCATCGGGCGAGAACCGCTCGAGCAAGCCCTGGCTGACGGCAACCAGGGCGTCGTTCTTGTTCCAGCCGGTGGCGAAGGCGTTGGCCTCGTAGGCCGGGAAGATACCGACTTCCGGCATCTTGATACCGGCTTCGCGGGACAACTGCTCTACTGTCTGCAACAGCCATTGTTCGTGACGCGTGCGCGGCTGGCTGATGATCTGGGTGCCGGTGCTCATCTTCGCCATCCACTTGGAGATGAACAGCGAGAACAGGGAACCAGCGAAACCGAACACCGCACAGAAGATCAGCAGCTGAGTGAGGTTGAGGTCAACCCCATTGGCCGCCATGAACCCGTTGAAGCCGAAGAGGCTCAGGGTGATGCTGGCAATCAGCACGACCGCCAGGTTAGTGGCCAAGAACAGCAGGATGCGCATCATGGTTGTGAAAATCTCCTCATGCTAAAGATGTAGCGTTATGCGGGGTATATAAGGTGCTGCCGCAGGCTATTCAACTCGCCGACTATTTCAAACTGTGTCCTACAGCCGTCCTAAATGTTTGAAAGACTTTTCTGAAAGTGACAAGGGAAAAGAAATGCGCTGCCTGCGCCCCGTGAACGTTGAGCCCCGCTGCACGTTGGCCGTCCTGCACCGAGTGTAGAAGGCCCGACGAAACCGGCCCGAACGGATATGTTGCTGAATCAAACAGCGTGCGAGGTGAGGACGCCTCGCACGCAGTCCGGCTTATTGACGGTAGGACTTTAGGAAGTTGCCGATCCGGCCAATGGCCTGGTCGAGGTCATCGACCCGCGGCAGCGTCACGACGCGGAAGTGGTCCGGCCATGGCCAGTTGAACGCCGTACCCTGGACCACCAGCAGCTTTTCGGACAGCAGCAGGTCGAGGACGAATTTTTCATCGTTGTGGATCGGGCAGACCTTCGGGTCGATCCGTGGGAAGGCATACAGCGCGCCCATGGGCTTGACACAACTGACGCCGGGGATGTCGTTGAGCAATTCCCAGGTGCGATTGCGTTGTTCCAGCAGCCGGCCCTGGGGCAGGACCAGGTCGTTGATGCTTTGGTAGCCGCCCAGTGCCGTCTGGATCGCGTGCTGGCTCGGCACGTTGGCACACAGGCGCATGTTGGCCAGCATGTCGATGCCTTCGATGTAGCTCTGGGCATGGTGCTTGGGCCCGGAAATGGCGATCCAGCCGGAGCGGAAACCGGCAACCCGATAGGATTTGGACAGGCCGTTGAAGGTCAGGCACAGCAGGTCCGGCGCCAGGGATGCGGTGCACACGTGCACGGCGTCGTCGTAGAGGATCTTGTCGTAGATCTCGTCGGAGAACACCACCAGGTTGTGCTGGCGGGCCAGTTCCAGCATGCCCAGCAACACTTCCCTGGAGTACACGGCGCCGGTCGGGTTGTTCGGGTTGATGATCACCAGGGCCTTGGTGTTCGGGGTGATCTTGGCCTTGATGTCCGCCAGGTCGGGGAACCAGTTGGCCTGTTCGTCGCACAGGTAATGCACCGGGTTGCCGCCGGAAAGGCTTACGGCAGCGGTCCACAGCGGATAATCCGGTGCCGGCACCAGTACTTCGTCGCCGTTGTTGAGCAGGGCCTGCATGGACATCACGATCAGCTCGGACACGCCGTTGCCCAGGTAGATGTCCTCGATGCCGATCCCTTCGACCTGCTTTTGCTGGTAATACTGCATTACGGCCTTGCGCGCGCTGAACAGGCCCTTGGAGTCGCTGTAGCCCTGGGCGGTCGGCAGGTTGCGGATGACGTCCTGGAGGATTTCATCGGGCGCTTCGAAACCAAAGGGGGCCGGGTTGCCGATGTTCAGCTTGAGGATGCGATGGCCTTCCTCTTCCAGGCGTTTGGCGTGCTTGAGCACCGGGCCGCGAATGTCGTAGCAGACGTTGGCGAGCTTGTTCGATTTGCTGACCTGCATGGCGATGTGTTCCCGAAAATGAACGATCCAGGCGGCGTGTGAACTACCGTACTGGGGATCCTGCGTCTGTGCCCAGGCCTGACGCGGTATAGGCGCCACAATCCGTTTGAATGCGCATGACGTGACTGCCAGACTGGCGTCTGACGAGGCGCAATCATACGTGCCGCCCGATCTGCGGAAAAGCGTCGGATCGGGCTTTTTCAATTGCCGAGGTAGGACGATGGAAAAGTTGCAGAAAACCCTTGAAGAATGGCGCGCCATGCTCGACCCGGAGCAGTACAACGTCTGTCGGTTGAAGGGCACCGAGCGGCCATTCTCCGGTAAATACAACGAAACCAAGACTGACGGTGTGTACCACTGCATCTGCTGCAACGAGCCGCTGTTCGATTCGAAGACCAAATTCGATTCGGGCTGTGGCTGGCCGAGTTTCTACGCGCCGATCGAAGGCAGCGCGGTGGTAGAGGTAAGGGACGTCAGCCACGGCATGATCCGCACCGAGGTGGTCTGCGCCCAATGCGATGCCCACCTGGGCCATGTCTTCCCCGACGGCCCGCCGCCTACGGGGTTGCGGTACTGCATCAATTCGGTGTGCCTGGACCTGGTCCCCCGGTAGGGCCTGTTCACCACGACCCCTGTGGCGAGGGAGCTTGCTCCCGCTGGGCGGCGCAGCCGCCCCAAAACGGCTTGGCGCGGTTTTTCAAGAAGACCGTGTCGGCCGGTTTACGACGGCTGCGCCGCCGAGCGGGAGCAAGCTCCCTCGCCACAGAGTCCCGTAGGTTCTCAAGGCCGTGGGGCGAACAATTAGATTGCATACAATTTAATTGCTCGCTATCTTCTGCGTCCTCTTCTTCCAATCCGGAGTCTTGCCATGAGCGACAACCTGCTGAGCATCCCGTGCACCACCATCAAGGGTGAGCAAAAGACCCTCGCTGATTTCGCCGGCAAGGCTGTGCTGGTGGTCAACACGGCCAGCCAGTGCGGATTTACCCCGCAGTACAAAGGGCTGGAGGCGTTGTGGCAGACCTACAAGGACCAGGGCCTGGTGGTACTGGGCTTTCCCTGCAACCAGTTCGGCAAGCAAGAGCCGGGCAATGAAGGGGCGATCACCGAGTTCTGCGAACTGAATTTCGGCGTGAGTTTTCCCCTGTTCAAGAAAGTCGAAGTCAACGGCGCCAACGCCCATCCACTGTTCGTCCAGCTTAAACAGCGGGCCCCTGGCGTGCTGGGGTCCAAAGGCATCAAGTGGAATTTCACCAAGTTCCTGATCGGCAAGGACGGCCAGGTGGTCAAGCGTTTTGCCCCGACCACCAAACCCCAGGACCTGACCGGCGAGATCGAAGCACTGCTCAAATGAATGATCTGTCAGCCGATTCGTTGAAGCTCGACAGCCAGTTGTGCTTCAAGCTGTACGCCGCTTCCCGTGCGGTGATCCGTGGCTACAAGCCGATGCTCGATCAACTTGGCCTGACCTATCCGCAATACCTGGCGATGCTGGTGTTGTGGGAGTGGCAGGACACGGCCCCGCCACAGCCGACGGTCAAGGCCCTGGGTGAGCGTTTGCTGCTGGATTCCGGCACGCTGACGCCGCTGCTCAAGCGCCTGGAGCAGTTGGACCTGGTCCAGCGCCAGCGTTCAGCCCGGGACGAGCGGGAGGTGCACTTGAGCCTGTCGGCTGCGGGGCGCGCCTTGCGCGAGCAGGTCGGCCCGCTCAAGGCCCGCCTGTTGTGCGACAGCGGTGTCGATCTGGACCGCCTGGGCGCGTTGCGAGACGGTCTCGATCATTTGCTGGGCCAGATCAAAGCGCTGACGTAGTGGGCACCCACTGGTCCAGCACGGCCGCCAGTTCTTCGCGGCGGAACGGCTTGGACAGGTAATCGTTCATGCCGGCCGCCCGGCAGCGCTCACGTTCCTCGGGCATCGCGTTGGCCGTCAGTGCAACGATCGGCAGGTCCGACCAGCGTCCGCTGCGGCGAATCTGCCGGCTGGCTTCGTAACCGTCCATCACTGGCATGTTGCAGTCCATCAACACCAGGTCGAACACCCGCTGTTCCAGTTGATCCAGGGCTTCGACGCCGTGGGCCGCGACGGTGACTTCACAGCCCAACTTGACCAACATGCCCTTGGCCACCAGTTGGTTAACCGGATTGTCCTCCACCAGCAATACCTGTCCGCGCCTGGACGGCACCAGGGTTTCGATCTGTGCGTCGTTGATGGTGGTCGCCTCGTTTTGCATGGCGCGTCGCAGGATCTGGTACAGCGCATGGCGTGCCAATGGTCGGGCCTGTTGTACCAGCGGTGCGAGGGCAGCCGCTTCTTCGCTGGGCATGAAGCTGCCATAGGCGGTGACCAGCAGGATCGGCGCATCAAAGGTCGGCCGCAGGTTGAACAGGCATTCCGGGCAGTCAGTGATCAGCACGTCAGGCTTGAGCCCCAGCAGCCCGTCATCGATGGAGCGCCGCACATAATCCAGGCCCCATCCTGGCAGTAGCATGCCTAGCAACTCGGCCAGGCCGCTGCTGCCGGCGGTGATGGCGACGACATTGCCGTGCAGCGGTTCGACCGGCGTTGCCGGAAGATGGCAGGGCAGCGGCAGCTCTGCACAGAACTGACTGCCGAAGCCGGCTTCGGAACTGATCGTCAATCGGCCCTGCATGGCTTCGCAGAGGTTGTAGGTCAATGCCAGGCCCAGCCCGGTGCCGCCAAACTGACGGGTAATTCCGGCCCCGGCCTGGGTGAACGGTTGCAGGATCCGCGCTTGGGCCTCCTGGGGAATACCGATACCGGTGTCGCAGACTTCGATTCGCACGCCGCCTTCGTAATGGCTCAACTTCACGTCGACCCGGCCAAAGCGCGTGAACTTCAATGCGTTGGACAGCAGGTTGCTGACGATCTGCCGCACTCGGGTCGGGTCGCCGATGACTTGCGCCGGGAACTGCGGCTCGATCAGGCAAGCCAATTCGACACTGGGGGCCGCGTTCTGGGAAAGCAGATTGGCGGTGTCCTCCACCAAGGCGCCGAGGTCGAACGGGATGCGTTCGAGTTCCAGTTGACCGGCGTCGAATTTCGACAGGTCAAGGATGTCGTTGAGCAGTTCGACCAATACCTTGCCCGAGTCATGGGCAATCGAGAGCTGCTGCTGTTGCTCGGCCGTCAGGGGACCGTCCAGGGACAGGGCGATCATTCCCAGCAGGCCGTTGAGCGGCGTGCGGATCTCATGGCTCATGTTGGCGAGGAACACGGAGCGGGCTTCGGCCATGTCCAGGGCCGTGCGCCGGGCTACCTCCAGCTCCTCGTTGGACTGGCTGAGGCGGGCGTTGATGGCCTTGAGTTCGGCGGTGCGTGCCGAGACGATGTTCTCCAGCTGCGCCAGGTATTCAGTGAGGCGATTTTCGGCCGTGCGCCGTTGTTGAATTTCCGTGGAGATATTTTCGAACTGCTGGTTGGCGACGGACACCAGCACGCCGATTTCATCGGACTGGTGGCCGGAAGGGCATTCCAGGCGGTTCTGTTCGTTGCTACTTGGATCGCGGCTGCTCAACTCGCGAATGACCCGCACCAGGGGCTTGGTCAGCATCACGTAGAACAGCGCCAGCAGCAGCCCGGTCAGGATCAGGCTGCGGGCGAAGCCGTTGAGCAAGGTGACCTCGGCGCGGCGCAGGAAACGACTGCCGAACGCATAGGTGTCGACGTCCAGTCGCAGTATGCCCAGGGATTCGGCGGGTAAATGGTCCAGGTAGAGCCGGTCCTCGAACTGACGCTGGGCGCCGAACAGGAAGTCGCTGATGAACCGGTAGCTGCTTTGCAGTTCGGGCCGCTTGACGCTGGCCAGCACGGTATTGTTGTTGTCGATCAGCTCGGCCCCGATGATGGCCGGTGAGCGCAACAGGCCCATGGACAGCTCCTGGGCGAGTTCGGCGTCGATGTTGTAGGCGATGCGCGAGGCCGGGTTGTGGCTGATTTCCAGCAACGACAGGATTTCACGGTTGATCGACGCGTCTTCGCTGGCATAATCGATGCCGATCTGCATCAGGCTGAGCAAGGTGCCCAGCACGAAGCCCACCAGGACGGTCAGGCGGGCCTGCTTATAGGAAAGCCGTTGAGTGAATCGGATGTCCATGGAGTGATGAACCACTTACGTTTCCCTTCGCCGGTCAAGCATAGCTGATCATCTCTGAATACCGGTGCAACCGGTTGGTTTTGTGTGAAGTAGACCCGCCATTGGATACGGCGTTTCGTTGCTGGAGCGCCATCATTACTGTGAACCTGTCCGAGGAGAAGATGTGGACTCGCGATTGAATGCTTTTCTTGAGCGCGCCGATGCCGTGCTGGCCCGGATCGAGCCGTTGCTGCCGGCGCCCCGGCCCACCATCGACTGGAGCCAGACCCTGGCCGCCCGCTGGCAGCGGGACGGGCGCAACGGCTACTTGCTGCCGCTGCAAGTCAGCCTCGACATGCGCCTGTCGGACCTGATCGGCGTGGATCGCCAGGTCGAACAACTGGGGCGCAACACGCGGCAGTTCATTGATGGCATGCCCGCCAACCATGCCTTGCTCTGGGGCTCGCGTGGCACCGGCAAATCGTCCCTGGTGCGCGCCCTGTTGGCCGAACATGCCCAGCATGGCCTGCGGTTGATCGAGATCGAACGCGACCACCTGGCCGACTTGCCCCGGGTGGTCGAGCAGGTGGCGAAACTGCCACAGCGCTTCGTGTTGTTCTGCGACGACTTGTCGTTCGAGTCCGGCGAAGGCGATTACCGCGTGCTCAAGAGCGTGTTGGATGGTTCGCTGGAACAGGCGCCGGACAACGTGCTGCTGTATGCCACGTCCAACCGTCGCCATCTGGTGCCGGAAAAGGAAAGCGACAACGAAAACTGGAAGCGGGTCGACGGCGAACTTCACCCCAGCGAAGCCGTGGAGGACAAGATCGCCTTGTCCGACCGCTTTGGTTTGTGGCTGTCGTTTTATCCGTTTACCCAGGAGCATTTCCTCGACGTCGTGGAGCACTGGATCGGCGAACTGGCGGCCAAGGCCGGGCTGGCCTGGGAGCGCGATGAAGCCCTGGAGATACAGGCCGTGCGCTGGGCAACCGGTCGCGGCAACCGCAACGGACGTTGCGCTTATCAGTTTGCCCGTTACTGGGTCGGCCTGAAATTGTTGGAGCACAAGGCATGATCGATTTGAACGCTGCCGGCGAAGGCCTCGATGGCTACGGCTTGTTATCGGCACAGCTGGAATCCTTGCTGGCCGATGAGCGTGATTTCATCGCCAATGCCGCGCAGTTCTCGGCCTTTCTGTTCACGCAACTGGAAGACCTGAACTGGGCTGGTTTTTACCTCAATCGCACTGAAGAACTGGTCCTGGGGCCGTTCCAGGGCCAGATCGCCTGCGTGCGGATTCCCTTTGGCCGCGGCGTCTGCGGCACGGCGGCAGCGACCCGGCAGACCCAGCGCGTCGAAGATGTCCATGCCTTCCCTGGGCACATCGCCTGCGACAGTGCGTCGAACAGCGAGCTGGTGGTGCCGCTGGTCAAGGACGGGCGCCTGATCGGCGTGCTCGATCTGGATAGCCCGAAATTGGCGCGTTTCAGCGACCATGACCAGGCCGGCATTGAAGCGTTGGCTGCGATCTTCCTGCGCCTGACGGATTGCTGATCCACGTCCTGTAGGAGCTGGCGAAGCCTGCGATCTTTTGTTCCCTTGATTGTTCGCTTGAGATGCAAGTGTCAGGGGAAAGATCGCAGCCTCGCTTCGTTCGGCAGCGCCTACAGGAATTGCTTTCATGCCTTCAGCCCGGCCTTGGCCAGCAGGCTGTCGGGGTCGACTTCATCGATCTGGTGCGGGTCGAGGAACTGCTCGGCGTAGCTCAGGTAGATCTTTTCCTCGATGAACAGCCCGAACAGTTCGGGATCGATATGGGCGTCACGGCACATGGTGGCCATGATGCCCAGGGCCTCGCTCAGCTTCTTCGCTTTCTTGTAGGGGCGGTCGGCCGCTGTCAGTGCTTCGAAAATGTCGGCAATCGCCATCATGCGTGCCGGCAGGCTCATTTCCTCGCGTTTGAGGCGCTTGGGATAACCGCTGCCGTCCATCTTCTCGTGATGACCGCCGGCGATCTCCGCCACATTGTTCAGGTGGCTGGGGAAGGGCAACTGGCTGAGCATCAGGATCGTCTGCACCATGTGATGGTTGATGACGTAGCGCTCCTCGCGGGTCAGCGTGCCGCGCGTGATGCTCAGGTTGTAGAGCTCGCCGCGGTTGTATTTCCAGGCCGGCACATCGAGCTGGAAGCCCCACGGGTTGTCTGCCGGGATCAGTTCGGCCGCGTGGCGCTCGAACAGGTGCTCGGGCTTGTCCGCCAACAGCGGCTCGGTGACCGGTAGCGTCGGCTTGGGCGTACGGGCCTGGCGCCGGTTCTCTTCCCAGGAAACCCCCAGGCGATCGTCGAGGGTCCGGGTCCACGGGCGTTGCGCGATGTGTTGCAAGCGTTGCAGGTCGGCCTCGGCCATGGCTTCGGAGCCCAGGTTGCAGCGCGCGACAAAAGCGAAGTCGTCATCCAGGGCCGTCAACGTCGCGTCACGCTGTTGCTCCAGGGACGACGACTCGCCACCGTTTGCCACGGCCCGCCAGTAATCGATCCAGGCGTCGCGCTTGAGTACTTCGAAGCGGGTGCGTATTTCGTGGATCCGGTCGTGCAGGGTTTCCAGTTTGGTGGCTTTGTCGACGACGTATTCAGGGGTGGTGACCTTGCCGCAGTCGTGCAGCCAGGCAGCGATGTGCAGGGCCTCCCATTCATCCTCTGTGGGCCGGTAGGCGTCGAATGCCGGCGCCTGGCTGGCGGCGGCGGCCTGGGCGAGCATCAGGGTCAGGACCGGCACCCGCTGGCAATGGCCACCGGTGTAGGGGCTCTTGGCATCGATCGCGCCAGCCAGCAACTGGATGAAGGCGTCCAGCAGTTGTTTTTGCTTGGCTTGCAGGCGCTGGCCTTCGATGCTCACGGTGGCGGCGCCGGACACGGCCTGGAGGAAGGCGATGCGGTCGGGCTGGAGTTTTTCCAGGTCGGCTTCGGTGCCGCTGTCGGTGATCAGCAACACCAACACGCCGACGGTTTCCTGGTGACGATTGCGCAGGCGGATGCCAATCAGATGGGCTCGAGGCGAGTCCAGTGCCCGCAGGATGCCCTGCAGGTCGGCCGCCTGCTCGAAGCCCAGGGAGGTCACCAGATTGTCCGAAACGGCCAGTTGCTGGAGCCATTGCGGGCTGTCGCCAGCCAGCAATTCAAGATTGCGCAGCTTGAAGGTTTCGAGGTCCCTGGGCGTGCCATCGATCACCAGCCCGTAGGGCTTGAGCCGATTGTCGTCGTTCTCGCGCAGGTAGATCAGGCCGGCCTGGGCCTGGCCGATTTTTACGGTTTCGAACAACACCCGCTCCAGCAGTGGGATGAAGCGTGTTTCGGCGCGCAGGCTGGCGGTGATTTCAAAGAAACTCGCCAGGGTGTCTTTCATGCGCGCCATCGAGACGCTCAACTGGTCGACCTCCAGCACCGGGGAGCGGCGTGACACCGGGTAGTTGAAATCGAAGCTGCGAATGGCGTCGGCTTCCTGCACCAGTTCGCGCAACGGCTTGACCAGGATCCTCGACGTCAACCAGCCCAGGGGCAGGCACAGCAGCAGGGTGGCGAGGGTGATGAGCGCGCCTTGCCAGCGCATGCGATAGGCGTTGTCCAGCAGCTCGTCTTCAGGCACCAGCAACGCCAGTTCCAGGCCTTGGGGACCGCCTTCCTGCATGTGGCTGCGGGAAACGATCCACTGGCGTCCAGCCGCTTCCAGGCGGGTCGTGTCAGCGTTGTCATCGAGGACGGCGGCGATGGCCGGGCTGAGGTCGCGGGCCTTGATCAGGCGCGCCGACTGGGCGTCGGCGAGCAGCCGGTCGCTGTCGGGATAACCCACGGCGTTGCCCTTGGGGTCGAGCAGGACGATCTCGGTGCCGGTAGTGACCTTGTGCTTGGCCAGGGTCTGGGACAGGGCCGCCAGGGTCAGGTCGGCGCCGATGACCGCTTGCTCGCCGCTACGCCGGGCCAGGGTGGTGCCGACATTGTGGGTGGAGAAAAAAACGTAGGGTTCGGTGGTGATCTGCTCGGCGCTGTCGGCGGCGCTGCGAAACCAGCCACGGTTGCGCGGATCGTAGGTTTCGTCGGCAATGTCCCGGCGATTGATGAGCGTCAGGGTCTCGTCGTAGAACAGCGACTGGGAATGGACCGGGCCTTGTTCGGAGGCTCGCTCAACGGTCCAGACCTGATAGGCCGCCTCGGCGGGTGCCTGCAGGGCGGTTCTCAGGGCTGGGGTGCGCAATGGCCGAACCATCAGGAAGTTGCCACGCTGATCGCCCAGGTACAACGACGCCAGGTTCGGGTTGTCCCGTAGTGCCTGGCTGAAGGGCGCGAGCAGGGCCAGGCGTTGCGCCATCTGCGGCGTACGTGTCGCCGGGTAATCGGCCAACAGGCTCAACAGGTGGCGGATGGGTTCGTAGGTGTCATACAGGTCCAGGCGCACGTCCTGCTCAATGCGGTTGAACAGTTTTTCACTGCTGGAAAGGATGATTTGCGTGGTTTGCCGGTAGTTGAAAATGCCCAGCACCACCCCGGTCAACAACAAAAGCAGGGTAAACATCACGCTGATATGGACGTGCAGGGGGAACCGGCGTTTGTCCGGACGCGGTGCGCTGGGCATTGCAGTCACTCCATGGGGGCAGGGGGCGTTCTCGATGGTGTTTCCGCGTGCAAGGGAAACCGATCGAGAACCCCCCAGGTACGCACTGCTGAGCGAATAGCATAGTAAACACTGGGTTATTTTGCCTTGGCGATTTCCGTTTCCAGGGCCCACTCCAGTTCGGTCATGGCGCGGTCGAGGGCATCGATGCAGTCGCTAATGCGTTCAGGTGCCTGTGCCTGATGACACGCCTGTTCCAGCGCCTCGCACCGCTGGATCAAAGAGGTCGCCTGGACGATGCGGGCGACGCCTTTGATCTTGTGCGCCGTTTCGGTCAGTGCTTGCCGGTTCGCTCCCCGGGCGACGTCGAGCAACTCCTGGCGATCCGCGCGGCTGCTGCTGAGTAACTCCGCCAGCAGGCGCCGGTTCGACGAAGGGTCGCCGCCGGTCAACGCCTGGAGGCTGTGGAGGGAGAAAACCGCTGGATGGCCGACCGGTTTGACGGTCTTGATCCACTGGCTCAGGGCGCTCAAGCTGATCGGTTTGAACAGGCAATCATCCATTCCGGCGTCCAGGCAGCGTTGTTTTTCCTCCGGCTGGGCATTGGCGGTGAACCCCAGGACCGTGCAGGGCGCCCGTCGCTGTTCGGACTCCTCGCGACGAATCGACCGGGCCAGTTCGTAGCCGCTCATGATGGGCATGTTGCAATCGGCAATGACCAGATCGAAATCGCCTTTTTGCCAAACCTCGAGCCCATGGGCGCCATCGTGGGCGACCTGATAGTGATGGCCGAGGTATTCCAATTGTTGGGACATCAGCAGGCGGTTGGCCGGGTGATCGTCCACGATCAGGACGTTCAAGATGGCCTGTGCCGTTTCGATGACCGGTTCCAGTGGGGCGCTGACCGGCGCCGTTGACAGGACGGTGAGTTGCAGGCGGACCTGGACCTGGGTGCCAACGCCGGGTTGGCTGCTCATATGGAGGTTGCCGCCCATCATCTGGCACAGGTTGCGACTGATCACCAGCCCCAGTCCCGCGCCTTTGCGGGCCATCCGGCTGCTGTTATCGACCTGGGCAAAAGGCTCGAACAATCGATGCAGATCGGCCGGGCCGATGCCGATGCCGCTGTCGTTGACTTCCAGATGCATGTCCAGGACATCGTCCCGCTCGGTTGGGGATAGCCGGACCTTGACCACGACCTGGCCCTGCTCGGTAAATTTAAGGGCATTGCTGATCAGGTTCGACAGCACCTGCTTGAATCGCAAGGGGTCTATCGACACGTCAGGGTTTCCCTCGGCGGCGTCGAACTGCAACGACAACACCAGGTTTTTTTGCCGGGCCACGCCCTCGAAGACCCGTATGACCGATTGCAGCAGGGCCCTGAGATTGACGCGTTCGGGGGCCAGGCTCAGATGGCCGGATTCGATACGGGCGATGTCGAGGATATCGCCGATCAGCTCGAGCATGCCGGACGCCGACTCGTACGCGACTTCGATGGTCGAGCGGTCCAGGTGGCCCTTGTCGGCGTGTTTCAGGGCCAGCTCGAGCATGCCGATCACCGCGTTCATGGGGGTGCGGATTTCATGGCTCATGGTGGCGAGGAACGTGCTTTTGGCGCGGTTCGCGTCATCGGCCCGTTGCTTGGAGGCGCGCAATTCCTCGAATAACTGCCGTCGTTCACTGATGTCGATCCAGCCGCCAATGATGCCTTGCACTTCGGCGGCGGAGTTTCGGTAGGGGAGGATCCAGTGATAGATCGTCAGTTTCCGGTCGCCGATGTGCAGCGGGCGGTCGACGATCAGGGCGCTGCCTTCGGCCATGACGCGTTGGTAGTCCGCCTGGTACTCCTGCGCTTCGAAGGCGTTGCTCATGGAGCCTGGCATCGAGTCCTTGCCGATGACGTCTTCACGCCGGGCGTTGAACGCTTCCAGGTAACTGTCGTTGCAGCTTTGCAGCATACCGTTGCGATCCCTCACGTAGATGGGGTGCGGGGTGCCGTTGAGCAGTGCGTGCATGAATTCCAGTTGATCGTTGAGCGCCAGTTCCGCCCGTTGACGTTGCCTGATCTGGCGCCGCATGTAGGCGTTCCAGGCCAGGGACAGCAGCAGCAACAGGCCAACCCCCGCGACGACCTGGAAGAACAGGCGATTATAGGTGCGCCAGGTGTGTTCCGAGGGCGAGACGTAACCGCGCCAGCGGTTGTTGATGACGCCCAGTTCGTCAGGGTCGATGCTGGTCAGGGCCTTGTCGAGGATGGCGTTCAACTCGCTGGCGTGTCTGGCGGTGGCCAGCGCGAACAGGGCTTGCTGGGTGCCCACCGTGCTGCTGATTTGCAATCTGTCCCGCCACGCATGGGAGGAGATGAAGTAGTTGGCCATCACCTGCGAGTGCACGCTGCCGTCGACCTGGCCATGGGCGAGCATTTCCACGGCGCGCACGGAGCCGTCCGTTTCGATGATCCGGATATTCGGGTACTGGCTGCGTAGCCAGTCAATGACGGGGTTGCCTTTGGCGATCGCCAGGCTGGCTTGGCCGAACTGATCGAGTGTCGTGGGGGTGTCGGACTGTTTGCGAGTCAGCAGGACGAACGCGCTGTCGATGTAGGGGCGGCTGAATTTCAACTGGCGTTGCCGTTCACTGCTGGGCAACAGTGCGGCGATCATGTCGGCTTGATCGTTCAGGACGGCAGCGATCATCTCACTGTCGTTCTGGCGGCGCTGGATGTCCAGGCGCAAGCCGGTGCGCAACCGAATCAGTTCAAGCAGGTCGGCACTGATGCCGCGAAAATCGCCGTCCGGATCGAAGAAGGTGAAGGGGGCGGAGGTTTCGTTCACCACCACCCGGACCACCGGATGCCTGTCCAGCCAACGTTGCTCGCGGTCGGTCAGTTGTACCCGGTGATCGGTGAGGTACAGGTCGCTGCCCGCACTCCAGCGTTTGGAGATGGCCGCCTGCTCGGCAATGGGGACCTGGTTCAGTATGGTGTTGATGATTTCCAGCAAGCGGGTATCGCCACGGCGAACGGCGAAACCGAATCCATAGGTTTCATGCTTGCCGAAGCTGGCCATGCGGATATTGCTCAGGTAGCCCTTGCTGATCATGTAGTGGGTGGACAGGGTATCGCCGAGAAATACATCGGCCTGGCCAAAGGCGACGGCATTGATGGCGTTCTGGTAGGACGGGTAGGTGGTGATGATCGCCTTGGGGTAGAGTTTTTCGATTTCCCGCAGCGGCAGGTAGTGATAGACCATGCTCAGCCGCAACCCCTTGAGGTCTTCATTCAGGGATCGGCTTTCATTCGTTCGGGTGACAAGCACGGGTTGATCCACCGCGTATGGCGTCGATAGCACAATGTCTGGGTCGCGGGCTTCGAAACCGTTGGCGGTGCCAAGCATATCGATGTGCCCGTTCTTGAGAGCCGCCATGGCGGCCTCACGGGAAGCGAAGCGCAGGACGCTGATGGGCCGGCCGGTGGCCTTGGCGACAATGTTGGCATAGTCGGCGGTCAGGCCTTCGTAGTCGCGTCCACTGGCGGAGAGATCGAAGGGCGGGTAATCAGGTGCGGAGGTGCCCAGGACCAGTTCCGGTCGGTCTTTTAGCCAGGCGCGGTGAGCGTCATCGAGTTTGATCTCGGCCTGAGCCGTGGACGACCGACCCAGCAGCGTGTACTGCCCGGGCGTCTCTGGCGTCGCCGCGAGCGCTCCTGAGTACAACGCTACGCTGATCAGCAAGAGACATTCGGTTATGCGTCTGAGCATGATGTTTCTCACACCAGCGCGTTGCGCTTCGCCATTTCAATCAGCTCGACCAGGGACTTGACCTTGAGTTTCTGCATCAGGCGTTTTTTATAAGTGCTGACGGTTTTATTGCTGAGAAACATTCCCTTGGCTATTTCCTTGTTGGTACGGCCCTGGGCAAAAAGTTGCAGAACCATCAGTTCCCGATCGTTGACGCTTTTGAAAAGGTCCAGCTCTACGCTGCGTGGATCATCCGGGCGTACCGGGTTCAGCGCCTGGCTGGGAAAATAGTTGTAGCCGGACAATACCGCTTTGATCGCACTGACGAGTTCGCTGAGGTCTTCCTGCTTACAAACGTAACCAGAGGCACCGGATTGCATGCATCGGATCCCGAAGAGCGTCGGCGATTGTGCCGTGAGCACCAACGTCTTGAGCGGCGTGGTCATGGCGTTGAAGCGTGACAGGATTTCCAACCCGTCGAGTTTGGGGATGCTGATGTCCAGGATAACCAGGTCTGGCATGCACTCGCGCACCATTTGCATCGCGTCGACGCCGTTGTCAGTTTCTCCTACGACCTTATAACCCTCATGTTCCAGGAGCATGCGAACGGCGAGGCGAATGACCGGATGATCGTCGACAATGAAAACGGAGTTCATGAATAAATACCCTGCGAACTTGAATAAAGCGCGCACCTTAGCCCACTTACAGCCAGGGCCGTACGAAGAGACAGGCATGCAACTTCAATTTCAGAAGTTTCCTACAAAAAAAGAGGCAAGATATTACGACGTAAACGGTTTTTTAGTAGGTGGATGACAATAAAGAGGGGGAGTTGTTGGCAACGAGTGAAGGAATATTTCTTTGATTGTGTTTTTTGCGCAAACAAAGGAAGCGTTTAAATCAAGGTTCGTGTAAGCCAAACATTTATTTATCTAGTTCAAACTTCCTGTGGCGCAGCGCTACAAAATTCACATTCACCGCCGTTCCCTGTGGGAGCGAGCTTGCTCGCGATGACGGTGGCACATCCTGCATCGATGAGCACAGATCTACCGCCATCGCGAGCAAGCTCGCACACAGGTTTTGTGCCAGGTGCCGCACACCGTCGACTCCCCGCCTTTTATTGACGCGTACGGCCCGTCATCTCCTGGGCCATCTCGCTGGCGTAGCTGTCAGTCATGCCGGCGATGAAATCGATCATGCGCAAGAACGCACCATGCAAAGGGCCGTTGGGATCCGGCGCATTGTTCCCCAGCAGGTCGAGGATGCGGCGATTCTTGAACGAAGGCGTGCGCCCGCCGTGCTGTTCGAGGGCGGCGCCGCAAAAGCCGTTGAGCAGGATTTCCAACGTGGTGTAGGCACCGATTTCATGCAGGGTCTTGCGCTTGTCCTGGAAAATTTTCCGCCGTGCCATGTCCTTGGCATTCAACACGCAACGTTTTGCCGGGCCGTGCATATGTTCCACCAGGTCCCCTGGCAGCGTGCCGGCCAGCAACGCTTCCTGCTGCTCGACAAACGCCCGGGCGGCGGCGTTGGTCAAGTGTTCGATGGCCTTGCCCCGCAGGATCGCCAGCTTGCGCCGCCGAGAGTCCTGCGGCCCGAGCTGCCGGTAGGTGTCCGGAAGATCGTCGCCTACCAGGTCCAGGAGCAGCGATTCCACCTGGGGGTATTCCAGAAGATCCATCTCCACGCCGTCTTCCAGGTCGATCAGCGCGTAGCAGATGTCATCGGCGGCCTCCATCAGATACACCAAGGGATGCCGTGCCCAGCGTTGATCCTCGATCTGTGGCAAACCGAGCTTGTGGGCAATCTGTTCCAACAGTGGCAGTTCGCTCTGGTAGCAACCGAACTTATGCTTCTTGTAGCCCAGGGAGTCGGCGTGACGGGCGGTCCAGGGGTATTTCAGGTAGGTGCCGAGGGTGGCATAGGTCAGCCGGGTTCCGCCGTCGAACTGATGGTATTCAAGCTGGGTAAGGACGCGGAAGCCCTGGGCGTTGCCTTCGAAGTTGAGAAAGTCGTTGCGCTCGGCTTCGCTCATGGCATCGAGCCAGCCACGCCCGGCGGCCTGCTGGAACCAATAGCGAATGGCGTCCTCGCCGGAATGACCGAACGGCGGGTTGCCAATGTCGTGGGCCAGGCAAGCCGATTGCACCACCATGCCCAGGTCGCTGGGCTCGCACCAGTCGGGCAGGGCGTTGCGGATGGTTTCGCCCACACGCATGCCCAGGGAGCGCCCGACGCAACTGACTTCCAGGGAATGGGTCAGGCGCGTATGGATGTGATCGTTGCTGGATACCGGATGCACTTGCGTCTTGCGCCCGAGGCGGCGGAAGGCACCGGAAAAGATGATGCGGTCGTGGTCCTTGTGGAAGGGACTACGGCCCAGCTCTTGTGGGCTGTGCAGCGGTTTTCCGAGACGTTCGCGAGTCAGCAGGGTATGCCAATCCAAGGCCGGTTGCTCCGTTCGATGAGGTCGATGAGGTCGATGCCCTAGCTTCCCGGTTCGTGGGGCGGCCTGCAAGGCCTATAGGCCTGCGCAGGCTGGATACATATCCTTTGTGGCGAGGGAGCTTGCTCCCGCTGGACTGCGAAGCAGGCCAAATTTTGTGAGTGCTTCGCACTCAAGCGGGAGCAAGCTCCCTAGCCACAGGGTGTAGGTTTTCAGGGTTTGCGCAGGGTCTTGGCCAGCTTGATCAGCGGCAGCAATGTGGTTGCCAGGCGGATCAAGCCTGTTACACCACCGCCACCACCACGGCGGGTCCGTTTGCCAGTGAGAAAGCCCAGCAGGGACACCGCCGCCACGCCCCACAGTGGCGCATGCTTGATGCCGAAGCCTTCGTGCCAGCTTTGCGTCAAGCCGCGCACTCGATGCAAAGGCTGCAACAACTGGCGCGTCTCTTGCCGGATTTCCTGGCGATGCATTTCCATGCGCAGGCGCACCAGTGCCTTGCGCATTTCCTGTCGTGTCCGGGCTTGGGGGATATCAGGCAGGCTCATGGCAGCAGGCGCTCCCGGTCATTGGCCAGTTCTTCGAGGGTGGCATTGAAAGGGGAGGACTCGTCATAGATCGCCGCCTTGAGCCGCAGACCGCAAAACAGGGCCGCCAGCAGGTAAAACAGACACAGGCCGATAATGCCCGACAGACGATAGGTGTCCCACACCAGGATCAGCACCAGCGCCGAAAGCCCGACCAACAGCAGCAAGCCGAATACCAGCGCAAGGCCGGCGAACAGCAGGAGGCTGACGGTGCGTGCCTTCTGTTCCTGCAGTTCCATGCCGAACAATTCGACGTGACTGTGCAGCAAGCCTAGAAACGCCGCGCCCAGGCGGCGCGCTGTAGGTTGTGTGCCCGCTTCGGACGAGCCGGATTCGTCGATACCCATGATCAGCGCCGTGTTGCCAACAGACCAATCAGAAAACCAACGCCCGCGGCGATGCCCACCGATTGCCAAGGGTTGGCCTGCACGTACTCCTCGGTGGCGACTACCGCAGCCTGGCCGCGTTCGCGCATGGAATCTTCGGTCAGCTTGAGTGTTTCGCGGGCGCGCAGGAGGGTTTCGTGGATCTGGCTGCGTAGTGCATCGGCTTGATCGCCTGCCAGCGTCGCGGTGTGATCGAGCAAGCGCTCCGTGTCGCTGACCAGCGTCTGGAAATCTTCCATCAGAATTTCTTGAGCAGTCTTTGCCTGGGTTCTGGCCATCGGTGAATCTCCGTAAGTGACGTCTGAAGCGTTCGAGTATGAGCCTTGCCGGAAGGTTCAGTGCAAGTGGCTGGTACAACTTTTGCTCAGGCTTGCGCCATGTACTGGTGCGTTAGCCCGTGCCAGTGCGCTGAAGCTGGGCGCAAGCCCGTAAAACCTTAACCCAAATAATTAAAACCCGCGAAGCGGGGCTTCGTTTGCCCGTTATGGCGCACCAAAGCGGTTCATCGACCTGCACTCGGTCGTTGGTCCGTTTCAACTTGGTGCGTTTGTGAGGTGAGCGAACCGGCTTGGTGCTTTTTTCAACTTTTTCAGGTCTGCCAACACCATGGAAAATATGCAAAGTGCCGTGGACAGTCTGGTCCACAGCTCCAACACGCTGTTCATCCTGCTCGGCGCGGTCATGGTCCTGGCCATGCATGCCGGCTTCGCGTTCCTGGAGGTGGGAACGGTCCGGCAAAAGAACCAGGTCAATGCGTTGTCGAAAATCCTCAGCGATTTTGCGGTCTCGACCCTGGCCTATTTCTTTGTCGGCTATTGGATTTCCTACGGCGTGACCTTCCTGCAACCGGCAGCGGTGCTCAGTGCCGATCATGGCTACAGCCTGGTGAAGTTCTTCTTCCTGCTGACCTTTGCTGCGGCGATCCCGGCCATCATTTCCGGCGGTATTGCCGAGCGCGCGCGGTTCGCCCCGCAGTTGTGCGCCACGGTGCTGATCGTGGCGTTTGTCTATCCGTTTTTCGAAGGTTTGGTCTGGAACGGCAATTTCGGCCTGCAGGCGTGGCTGCAAGCCCGGTTCGGCGCCAGTTTCCATGACTTCGCCGGTTCCGTGGTGGTGCATGCCATGGGTGGCTGGTTGGCGCTGGCCGCCGTGCTCTTGCTCGGCCCGCGTAATGGCCGCTACCGGGACGGTCGCCTGGTGGCGTTCGCGCCTTCGAGCATTCCATTCCTGGCCCTGGGCTCGTGGATCCTGATTGTCGGCTGGTTCGGCTTCAACGTGATGAGTGCCCAGACCTTGCCAGGGGTAAGCGGGCTGGTCGCGATCAATTCGTTGATGGCGATGGTGGGCGGTACCGTGGCGGCATTGATTGTCGGGCGCAATGACCCAGGTTTCCTGCACAACGGCCCGCTGGCCGGGCTCGTGGCCGTCTGCGCCGGTTCCGACCTGATGCACCCGGTGGGTGCGCTGGCCACCGGTGCCATTGCCGGTACCCTGTTTGTCTGGTGCTTCACGGCAGCCCAGGGCAAATGGAAGATCGACGATGTGCTCGGCGTCTGGCCGCTGCATGGGCTGTGCGGGGTTTGGGGCGGCATTGCCTGTGGCGTCTTTGGCCAGAGTGCCTTGGGCGGCCTGGGTGGGGTCAGCCTGATCAGCCAGTTGATCGGCACGGCGCTGGGCGTTGTCATCGCCCTGGCCGGTGGGTTCGCGGTTTATGGCGCCATCAAGGTTGTGCTGGGGCTGCGCCTGACCCAGGAAGAAGAGTATTACGGCGCCGACCTGTCGATTCACAAGATTGGCGCCGTCAGCCAGGACTAAGGTTCCTTATCCTGGTTACCAGGATAAAAGCCGTGTAGCAGGCGGTAGCGGTCGTGGCGGACCTGATCCACGTGATGCCGGACCTGCTGTTCAGGCAGGCCGAGCATGATCAAGGCGTGGGAGGCCAGCATCAGGCTCGACTCCAACAGCTCGGGGACCACTTCGCTGGCCCCGGCCGCCTGCAACTCGGCCAGTTGGCTGTCGTCACGGGTGCGCACCAGAATCGGCACCTGTTGATTGATCCGCCGGGCCGCCTGGAGCACGGTGATGGCGATGTCGGTCTTGTCCACCGCGATCACCAGCAGCCGGGCGCGGTTCAAGCCAACGGCGGTGAGCAAGTCCCCTCGTCGGGAATCGCCATAATGCACGCAGTTCTCGCCGACGGTGGCTTCCTGGATGATCACCGGGTCGTCATCCAGGGCGACGAACGCCTGGCCTTCGCGACGCAGGAAGCGTCCGATGGACTGGCCGACGCGTCCGTAGCCGCAAATCACCACATGATTCGACAACCCGGCATTGAGTGCGCTGATCTGGTCCAGTTGTGCCTCTTCGTTGGGTTTGCGATGCAGGCGTGCGGCGATGCGTGGCGCCGCGCGCAGCAGCAACGGGGTCAGCAGCATCGAGCAGAACGTCGCAGCCAGCAGCAGGCCGCTGATGTCGGCGGGCATGAGTCGGTTCTGCTGCATCAGCGCCATCAAGGCAAAGCAGAATTCGCCGCCCTGGGCCAAGGCCAGGCCGCTGCGCCAGGCGGTTTCACGGTCGCTGCCGCGCCATTTCACCAGGACGGCGACCACGCAGCCCTTGATGAGCATCAAGCCGAGGGTCAATCCCAGGATCAACAGGCCATCATCAAGGAACAGTTGCAGGTCGATCAGCATGCCGATGCTGACAAAAAACAGCCCCAGCAGGATGTCACGGAACGGGCGTATATCGGCCTCGATCTGATGCCGGTAGTGGCTTTCCCCCAGCAGCATGCCCGCCAGGAAGGCGCCCAGGGCCGGCGATAATCCGAGCAGATGGGTCAGCCATGCCGTCAGCAGCACGATCACCAGGGCCAGCAGCACGAACAGTTCCGCGGACCGGGACGCCGCCACTTCATGGAACAGCCGTGGCAGCAGCAATCGGCTGGCCAGCAGCAGGCCGCCAAACAACACCAGGGTCTTGCCCAGGGTCAGGGGCAGCGCCCAATACCATGGGTGCTCGCTGCTGCCGGCGAAGACCGGCACCAGGGTCAACAGCAGCACCGCGACAACATCTTGGAACAACAACACACCGATGGCGTTCTGGCCGTGGCTGCTGAAGATCTCGCCCAGGCTGGTCAACTCCTTGCTGACAATGGCGGTGGAGGACAAGGCCAGCCCGGCGCCGAGCAGCAACGCGGCGATCGCTGGGGCACCGCATACAGCGAGCAATCCTGCCAGCAGCGCTCCCGAGCACAGCACCTGCAGGCTGCCCAGGCCGAACACGACCCGGCGCAGTTCGAGCATTTTCGACAGGGAAAACTCCAGGCCCAACGAGAACAGCAGGAACACTACCCCAAGCTCGGCCAGGTCGGGCAATTCTTCGCTGTCGTTGACCCAGTCCAGCGCGGTAGGGCCGACCGCCAGCCCGACGCAGAGATAACCCAGCACCGGTGGCAGGCGCAGCCGCCTGAACAGGGCGATGACCACCAGGGACGAGGCGAGGATGATCAGCAGGTTGGCAAACAAGGGGAACTCCGTTTCAAGGTACAACGCACAGCGTAGAGGGAAAAACGCGACAAGCGTCGCTGGAAAAGCATTTGCGTTCAGTGATTTGCATCAGCGTTTTACCGAAACACCCTGAAGCGAGCCAGCGACTCGACGGTTTTCCGAGGCGAGCCTAGAATGACCGTCTATCTTTTTTGGGTCTACCCGCCATGCCTCCTGAATGCCAATTGTTCGGTACCCTGGGGTGCCATCTTTGCGAAGTCGCCGAAGCTGAACTGATGCCTTTGGTCGAACATGGATTGTTGGTGGAATTAGTGGACATTTCAGAACGTGAAGACTGGGTGGAGGACTATGGGCTGCGGATTCCCGTGCTGCGCAGGCTGGATACCGGTGCCGAGCTGGACTGGCCCTTCGATACCGAACAGATCGTGACATTCCTCCGTTGAACGGCTCGTTCGTCAGTTCCTGACACTGTGGTTGGCGAAAATATCGCGCTTCGGTTACTGTATGCCCATACAGCTATCTGGAGTGCACCCCTTGGTCAATGTCGAACAACTGAAAGCCAGCGTAAACAGGATGTCCGCGGACGTTGTGCATGAGGCGGTCCTGGAGCTTCGCCTGGATGGCTTGGTGACCGAAGGCAAGACACCCTTCAATAAACTGCATTTCAATACCTGCTTCGCCGAAATCGAAGCGTTGTTCCAGCGCGCCGGCTATCACAAGCAGTTGGATGTGGTGGGTTACCAGGGCTTGCTGTACGCGCTCTACGATCCGGGTCGCTGGGAGGCGGTGGACGTACTGCGCTGGTTGAAAGAGTTCACCGAAGCGGCGGCAAAACCGACATCGGCCACGGCGTAAAGCAATCATCGCTGGGCTGGCTGGGGCGACTGTCGGATAATGCCGGCATGCCAAATATCCAAGAGTTTTTAATGTCCGGTTCATTGTTTTCCGCCACTCATCATCAGGCCAGTACGTTGTACCTGCCGCCCGGTTCCTGGCCGACGGTGTTGGAATGCCTGTGCGAGCATTTCAGCGCCATCAGCCGTGAACAGTGGCTGGACCGGATCGCCCGGGGCCGGGTATTGGACGCGGAGGGCAAGGCGATCCCTGTCGGCTTGCCGTACCGCGAAGGTTTGCGCATCCACTACTTCCGGGAAGTACCCGACGAGAAACCGATCCCGGTGGTGGAGTCGATCCTATACGCCGACGAGCACCTGGTGGTGGCAGACAAACCGCATTTTCTGCCCGTCACTCCGGCGGGCGAGTATGTCGAGCAAACCTTGTTGCGACGGTTGATCCGGCGGCTGGACAATCCGCATCTGGTGCCCCTGCACCGCATCGATCGGCATACGGCCGGGCTGGTGTTGTTTTCGGCCAACCCGCAAACCCGTTCGGCGTATCAGTCATTGTTCCCGACACGGCGAATCGAGAAACGCTACCAAGCCATTGCCCGTGCGTTGCCTGGGTTGAATTTTCCCCTGGTGCATAAAAGCCGGATGATTGATGGCGAACCGTTCTTCCGGATGCAGGAAGGGCAGGGCGCGCCCAATACCGAAACGGCCATTGAAGTGTTGGAAAGGAAGGGTGAGTTGTGGCGTTATGGCTTGTATCCGGTTACGGGTAAGAAGCATCAATTGCGGGTTCACATGAATGCCCTTGGGGCGGGGATCTGCAATGATCCGTTTTATCCGGATGTGCTTCGGGATGTTGAGGATGATTATGCCAATCCTTTGAAATTGCTGGCTCAGGGGTTGCGTTTTGTTGATCCGGTGAGTGGTCGGGAGCGGGTGTTCGAGAGTGGTATTTCGTTGCAGTGGTAGTTGGTTTAGAAGCCGCTATTACTGCGTGAGGTTTTGATTTTTTCGTTGGATCTTCAGCAGGCCCAAAGCCCATGTGCACCGCACAACCTGTGGGAGCGAGCCTGCTCGCGAAGAGGCCGGCCCATCCAACGCCACCGCAAACTGACACACCGCTTTCGCGAGCAAGCCCGCTCCCGCAGGGGTAACACGGTCTCACCAATAACCAGGTCGGCTATCCTAAAACCCAAAACCAAGCCCCAAAAAAAACCGGCGCTTCCCTCTTCAGGAAGCGCCGGTTTTTAACAACATCGGGCAGCAGCGTTACAGATTACAAATCCTTAACGGTACGAACCTGATCCTTGTTCACGCGAGTCTGCTTGCCATCCAGTTGTTCGAATTCGTAGAAGCCGCTTTCTTCATCGAAATGTGGGGTATCGACGGCCTGGATTTCGCGACCGTCATTCAAGGTGATCACCGTTGGCGAAGCGCACCCGGCAAGGGTGGCGAGGCCCAGAGCGAGCATGAACGTGGCGAGGGTCCGTTGTGTCATGGTGTTTCTCCGAAATGGATTCTTCAAGTTACTGACCTTCAGACGTATACATTGCGCGCAAGTTCCTGGCTAGTGTCAATCTGACACGCCTTTATGTCGGGCCAATAGTTCCGGGGTGTTCAGATTGGCCAGTCGCGGATCATCGGCAGGGCATTGCAAGGCAACGGCGTGCAGCGCGCGCATGATGCGGCCGGGGCTGCGTTCGCCTTCGCTCCAGGCCTGTTCGAAGCGTGCTGCCAGGGTCAACGGGATGACGCACAGCAGCGGTTCCCAATGCTCGCCGTGGCGCACCATCAACGGTCGGTCGGGGTGCAGGCTGGCCGTCCTGCGCATATTGTCGAGCAGGCTTGCGTCGATTTGCGGCACGTCGCATGGCAGCACCAATAGATAGGGGTATCTCGCGGCCTTCAGACCTGCGCGGATGCCCGCCAATGGCCCGGGAAAATCACCTTCCTCATCGTGCACCAACTGATCGGCATACGGCGCATAACGTTGCGCATTGCGGTTGCAGGAAATGATCAGGTCATCGCTCATGGCGCGGGTCTGGCGATGGAGATGGGCAATCAGCGGTTCGCCTTGCCATTGCACCAGCCCTTTGTCCTGGCCGCCCATGCGTTGTCCGCGCCCACCGGCCAGGAGCAGAATGGAGCAGGATGGCAGTGGCGTTTCCGAGGTCATGGCGTGTCTCCGCACGGGCGAAAAAATGAAGCGCTGTGATATAACACCGGGCTGTTTCCTTCACAACTGGACGAGCCTATGAAAGCCAAGGCTGATGTACCTTTCGTGCCGCTCAATATCGCGGTGCTGACTGTCAGCGACACCCGTACCCTGGAAACCGATACGTCCGGGCAGGTCTTCGTCGATCGGCTCACGGCGGCGGGTCACAACCTGGCGGCACGGGTCCTGCTCAAAGATGATTTGTACAAGATCCGGGCACAAGTCGCGACCTGGATTGCCGAGGACGTGGTGCAAGTCGTGCTGATCACCGGCGGCACCGGTTTCACGGGGCGTGACAGTACGCCGGAAGCCGTCACGTGCCTGCTGGACAAGCAGGTCGATGGCTTTGGCGAGTTGTTCCGGCAGATATCCGTGGCCGACATCGGCACTTCCACTGTGCAGTCCCGTGCGCTGGCCGGCCTGGCCAATGGCACGCTGGTATGTTGCCTGCCAGGGTCGACCAACGCGGTGCGTACCGGATGGGATGGGATCCTGGCCGAACAATTGGATGTGCGGCATCGGCCATGTAACTTTGTGGCTCATTTGAAACAGGCAGCCCCTTGTGAATCCCGTGGGTAAACCGGGTAAGGCCGGCGCCTTGATGGCCGTTGAGGTGGCGCTGGAACGGCTGCTCGAGATGGCGGCGAGCACACCGATTGTCCAACGCGAGCGTTTGCCGTTGGCCGAGGCATCAGGGCGAGTGCTGGCCGAGGATCTGGTATCGACCCTTGACTTGCCGCCATGGCCCAACAGCGCCATGGACGGCTATGCCTTGCGGCTGGCGGACTGGAGCGGCGAGCCGTTGGTGGTCAGCCAGCGGATTTTTGCCGGGCAGGCGCCGGAGCCGCTGGCCGCTGGCACGTGCGCGCGGATCTTCACGGGGGCGCCAGTCCCTGCTGGCGCTGATTGCGTCGAGATGCAGGAAAATGCCGTGGTTGAAAGCGACCAGCGGGTGCGGTTTACCGAGCCCATGGTCAGTGGACAGAACATTCGTCCTCAAGGACAGGAGACCACCGTTGGCGAGCAGGTCCTCTCTGCCGGCACTCGCCTGGGGCCGATCGAGCTGGGCTTGGCGGCATCCTTGGGCTGCGCATCGCTGGACGTGGTGCGCAAGGTCCGCGTCGCCGTTCTGTCCACGGGTGATGAGCTGGTCGAGCCCGGCCAGCCACTGGGGCCTGGTCAGATCTATAACAGTAACCGCGTGCTGCTGTGTGGTTGGCTACAACGCCTGGATTGTGAGGTGGTTGATGCCGGTATCCTGCCCGACGATTTGCCGGCCACCCGCGAGCGCCTGGCGCAGTTGTCGGATGTCGATCTGATCCTGTCCACCGGTGGTGTCTCGGTGGGGGAGGCGGACTTCCTCGGCATCGCCTTGCGTGAGGACGGTGAGCTGACACTGTGGAAGCTCGCCATCAAGCCAGGTAAGCCGCTGACGTTCGGGCATTACCGTGGCGTGCCGGTCATAGGCCTGCCTGGAAATCCCGCGTCGACCCTCGTGACGTTCGCACTGCTGGCAAGGCCTTACCTGTTGAGACGCCAAGGCGTTCAGTCGGTGACGCCGCTCAAGTTCAAGGTGCCGGCCGGTTTCGCCTGGCCGAAGGCGGGCAGTCGCCGAGAATACCTGCGAGGCCGCATGGAGAATGGTCGAGCGGTCATCTACCGGAATCAGAGCTCGGGGGTCCTGCGCAGCGCGGCCTGGGCCGAAGGATTGGTCGAAGTGCTCGAAGGACAGACGCTGGTGGAGGGTGACGAAGTGGGCTTCATCCCCTTGAGCGAAGTCCTGGGCTAGCATGCCTACCAGGTGTTCTCCGGCCCGAGTGGGACGCTCGGGCCGTTGCGCGCCTCACCTTATCGCGTGAGCAGCATCACCAACTGATCGAATCGGTTGTTGGCGACCCAGCCCAGCAGGCCGAGCACCACCGCCGCGGCGCCAGCCGAATAGGCCAGCCTGTGGCGGATCACCTTGACGTCGGTACGAATTTCATCCATGTCTTTACGGATGTATTTGAGGTGGGTTTCCAGTTCAACGACGCGCGGTTCCAAATCAATTCCTCCAGCGGGATTACTGCAACTTTTGCATTCGTTTCGAGTATCGGCCTGCCCGCTTCCAAAGGACGCGAGCTGCCGGGGAGACAGCTTGTATTCACGGTTATGCATGGGACGGTCCATCCCCATAACTGTTCGAGCGAGTGATCCGGCCCCTGCGGGCCGTAACGTATCCATCCATGGGAGCATGCTTCCTTGTGTGATGAGGTTTAAGCGATCCAGCAAAACATGAACCCAAGGTGTCTCAATACCACTGGAGGGTCAATTGAGCTGATTCGCCAGATCCTGTAAGAAAACTCTTCGAATCAGGGCGCGTTGATCGGACGAGCCGTCCTGCGCTTCTAAAATAATGAGGTGTACTGGGCTTTTTCGCTCGAATGAGCGGTCCCATGCCTGAACCTTCCAATGACGGAGACCACGATGAGCAAAGGCAAGGCGCTGTTGATTTTGCATGGCAAGCAAGCGCTCAACGAAGAGGTTCGCTCGGCCGTGATGCTCAAGCGCGAGCAGGGCTGGGACTTGGCGGTACGGTTGACCTGGGAAGCCGGTGATGCCCAGCGCTGGGTCGATGAAGCGCTGGCTGCCGGATATACGCGACTGATCGCTGGCGGCGGTGATGGGACCTTGCGTGATATCGCCGAAGCGATCGCCCGCAAGTCCAGCGATGCCAGCCTGGTCCTGTTGCCGCTGGGCACGGCCAACGATTTCGCCCGGGCGGCCGGTGTGCCGCTGGAACCTGCGCAAGCCATGGATTTATTGGACGTTGCGCCGCGGGCCGTTGACGTGGGCGAAGTCGGCGGGCGGATTTTCCTGAACATGGCCACCGGTGGTTTCGGCAGCCAGGTGACGGCGAACACCTCCGAGGACCTCAAGAAGGTCCTGGGCGGCGCTGCCTATCTGTTCACGGGCCTGTCGCGATTCAGTGAGCTCAGTGCCGCCTATGGTGAGTTGCAGGGGCCCGATTTCCACTGGCAGGGCGATTTGCTCGCGCTGGGCATCGGTAATGGCCGGCAGGCGGGGGGAGGCCATGTGCTGTGCCCGGAGGCGTTGGCGGATGATGGATTGCTGGACATCAGCATCCTGCCGGCACCCCAGGAAGTGGTCAGCACCTTGAAGGACTTGCTCGCGGGCGGCCTGGGCATCGACAACATGTTTGTCCGCGCGCGCTTGCCCTGGGTGGAGATCAAGGTCGCGCAAGGCCTGGACATCAATCTCGATGGCGAGCCGTTGCAGGTCGATACCCTGCGCTTCACTGTCCGCCCAAAGGTGTTGCGGCTGCACCTGCCGTCCGATTCGCCGCTGTTGGGCGGCGCGACGGCGCTCAATCGTCCAGGCTGATGATTTGCTCGCGCACCGCGAACAGCACAAGGCCGGCCACGTCATGGATCTGTAGGCGCTTCATGATTTGCGCCCGGTGGGTTTCCACGGTCTTGATGCTCAGGTTCAGGCCGTTGGCGATTTCCCGGGTGGACTTGCCGCGCACGATCAGCCGCAGGATCTCCAACTGGCGTGCGGTCAGGTTATGGGTCTGGGCTGGGTCCGGCTGATGTTTCTGGACACGGGTCAGCGCCTGGTTGATCACGGTATGGGCGATGGCCGGGCTCAGGTAGCGTTCGTTGTTGCGCAGCGCCTCCAGGGCGTGTTTCAGCTCAGTGGCGGTGGTGTCCTTGAGCAGATAGCCATGGGCTCCGTATTCCAGCGCCTGCATGATCAGCGCCGGATCCGTATGCATCGACAGGATGAGCACCTTGCTGTGGGGGCGCACCCGCTTGAGCTGCTGCAAGGCGTCCAGGCCACTGGTGTCCTTCATGGAAATGTCCAGCAGCACGATGTCGGGGTTCAGTCGCTCCACCAACTCCACCAAATGCGTGCCGTCATTGGCTTCGCCGATCACGGCGTAACCTGGGATATCCATGACCAGGGCTCGTACGCCGGCCCTGATCAGGGAGTGGTCATCTACCAGAAGCAAATTACAAATCAAAGGAGAACCTTATTCTTACTGGCTCGTTCCAGGGCACGCGGCGCCCAGGGAAAGCGTGCTTCGATGTGCGTGCCTTTGCCGGCCTCGCTAATGACCTTGAGGGTGCCGCCTAATTGTTCGACCCGCTCCGACATGCCGGCCATGCCCCGTTGACCTTCACGAGCGGGGTGGCTGGCGGGCGCAAAACCCAGGCCATCGTCGCTGATCAGCAGGGTCAGGCCGTCGGGCAAGCGTTGCAGGCGTACCAGCAGATTTGTCGCCCGGGCATGGCGCAAGATATTGGTGACCGCTTCCTGGGTGATCCGGAACACCGCCACCGACATCTCCTCCGGGATGCCCGTCATGCGCTGCTGGCAATCGAGGCTCCACTTCACCGGGACGTTGGCCAGGGTCTTGAGCAGATGTGCCCGCAGACTGGCTTCAAGCCCGAGACTGGTCAGTTCCCGCGGATTGAGGATCGCCGATACATCACGGACCTTGTTGAGGGTTTCGTCCAGGGTCTCGCACAGGAGTGCGCACTGGTCTTGCAATTCTTCCGGCATCCGCCGCTTGAGCCATTCGCCTTGCAGTTTCGCCGCGGTCAGCAACTGGCCAATGTCGTCGTGCAATTCACGGCTGAGCCGATGGCGCTCATTCTCCTGGACCTCCAGCAGCCGGTCGGCCAGCTCCTGGGGCTGGAACTTGATGGATTTGCGCGACAATCGATGGTGGATCCAGACACAGCTCAAGGCCGCGACGTTCAGGGCCAGCAGGCCCAGCGGCACCGTGTGGGCGTACAGGTAGGCCAGCAGGCAGCCGAGGGTCGAGCAGATGCACAGTAGTAATGTGAAGCGACGGGCGTTATCTCGGGACGGAGGCCAGGTGATAAATGACTTGAGGCTGGCGTGCATAGCGGATGGAGCCAATGAATGTTCGCTGCGGGCAGGCCGGTCAGCGCATCTGACAGGCCGGGTCGGGTAAACGTATCAGGTCGGAGACGGCTTCGGTCGACGGCTTTTATGGCGCTGTCTTGAAGTGGCTGACGCAGGAGATAGTACCACTTCGCCTATCGCGGGTCGCGCTCGGCATGGTGCCCTGAACACGCTAAAGCGCAGGCTAATTGCCATCAGATCAGGCTTGTTTCTGGGGGTAGGACACCAACGCCAACGGACGTGACGCGGCCAATGCCTCGCCGGGACTTTGGCCTACCTGGAAAGCGAATGCCTCGATCAAGGAGGTCTGCTCGCTGCTGTCCAGGCCCAACTGGCCGGTGGTGTGATCGACCAGCTCCAATTGCCAGGCCATCAGGGTGAAGCAATCCTTCAAGGCTTCCAGGGCCTGATCATGTAATTCCATGTTTTGCGCGTGGCTGAGCAAACCATGGATATGCATGGAAAACTCCGAAACGGCTTCCAGCGCCAGGGCATTGGCTTTGTTCGACAGCTTCAGCAAGGTGCTGAGCATGCAATCGATGGCGTCCTTGTCGTTGTTGATCAATTGCAGATGGCTCAGGCATTCCTCCGACTTGGCCAGCAGCGTCTCGGCCTCGATCAGAAATTCGGGAAGACGTTGATTCCAGTTTCTACGATCGTTCGGCATGCTTATCTCCACAACATCATGTCAGGCGAAAGGAAACCGCGTATGGCGAACGGCTGGATCTCAAGGACGACCGCGGACGGACGCGCGACGACACGCCCGAGCCGTTGCGCGAAGGCGAGTTCGCAAACGATTGCACGGATGGGATCGGCCGAAAGGCAGCAGGTCCGATGTCCTGTGGTCGCGCACAAAAGCCTGACTCCGTTCAGCAATGAGAATGGCGTCACATTAATGGCTATTGGAAAGCGGGAATATCAGGTTGGACCTGATTGTACCTAGGGGAATCCCTTAGGCAGCGGAACTTAGTGCGCAAACAGGAGTCGCGCAGCGGGAAAAACGGAGAATGAGATCGTGAAGCCAGTAAAACATGATGTTAATGTGATATCAATTCCCCGCGCTGTATTTTATCTGGGGTCAAGATTCGGCTCGTGCCGCCGATAGCTGTTTTATTGGATTCATCCGAACAAGCCCAGGAGTCATCGATGGCCGGCATTCTCGACACAGTAGATCAACGAACCCAACTGGTGGGTGAGAATCGCCTGGAAATTCTCATGTTTCGCCTGGCGGGTCGACAGCTGTTCGCCATTAACGTGTTCAAGGTCCAGGAAGTCCTGCAACTGCCGAAGCTGACGTTGATGCCGCAACGTCACCCGTTCGTGTGCGGTGTGGTCAATCTGCGTGGCCAGACGCTGCCGGTGATCGACTTGTCCCAGGCCATTGGCATGCGCCCGTTGGTGCCGGGCGCCAACAGCACCATTATCGTGACCGAATACAACCGTTCGGTGCAGGCATTCCTGGTGGGCGGCGTCGACCGCATCGTCAACATGAACTGGGAAGCCATCCTGCCGCCGCCGACCAGTGCTGGCCGCGAGCACTACCTGACGGCCATCAGCAAGGTGGACGATCAGTTGGTGGAAATCATCGACGTGGAGAAAGTCCTGGCCGAAATCGTGCCGTACAACGCCAAGGTCTCCCGGGACAAACTCGAAGATCCGGTGCTGGAACGTGCCCGCGGCCGCGAAGTGTTGCTGGTGGACGACTCCAATGTGGCGCTCTCGCAACTGCGCGACACCTTGGGTCAACTGGGCGTGAAAATGCACATTGCCAGCGACGGCCTGAAGGCGCTGAACATGCTCAAGGCCTGGGCCGATACCGGCGAGGTCATGACCGATAAATTGCTGATGATCTTCACCGACGCGGAAATGCCTGAAATGGACGGCTACCGCCTGACCACCGAAATCCGTAACGACCCGCGTTTGCGCGGGCTCTATGTCGTACTGCACACCTCGCTGTCGGGCAGCTTCAACGACTCGATGGTCAAGAAGGTTGGCTGCGACAATTTCCTCTCCAAATTCCAGCCGGACAAGCTGGTCGACGTCGTGCGCCAGCGGTTGATGCTCGACTGAAACCGATGGTGGTTTGCTTCAATGGCCGGCTCGTATAAGGTGGCTTTTTTTGCCCCCGGGGAAGTTGAGCATGTTGCGGCTGAGCGCGCTGTATCGGTATCCGTTGAAGTCCGGCAAGGGCCAGCCCTTGTCGGAAATCGGCCTGGACAAGCTCGGGCTGGACGGCGATCGGCGCTGGATGCTGGTGGACGAGGGCACGGGGCGATTCCTGACCCAGCGCGCCGTGGCGAAGATGAGCCAGCTTTCGGCCTTGTGGAACGAGGCGGGGGGCCTGACGCTCAGTGCGCCCGGCCATGGCGCCATCGACGTGTCGTTGCCATCTACCCAGGAAGAGCAGCGGCGCGGTGTGATCATCTGGCGTGACACCTTGCGTGTGCCGGATGCCGGTGACGAGGCCGCGGCCTGGGTCAGTGAATTCATCGGCAACCCTACGCGGCTGGTGCATGTGCCGGTGGAGCTGGCGCGCACCACCGCAGCCGGTTATGGCAAGGACGACGACAAGGTCGCCTTTGCCGATGGTTTCCCCTTGTTGCTGATTGGCCAGGCCTCGTTGCAGGACCTGTCGAGTCGGGTCGGTCGTTCGCTGGAAATGTTGCGCTTTCGTCCCAACCTGGTGGTCGAGGGCAGCGAAGCGTTTGCCGAGGACGGGTGGAAGCGTATTCGTATCGGCGAGGTGGAGTTCCGGCTGGTCAAGCCCTGCTCGCGGTGCATCATGACCACGGTCGATCCGCAAACCGGCGAGCGCGATCCGAATCGCGAACCCTTTGCCACGCTGCAGCAATACCGTTCGACACCGGACGGCGCGATGTTCGGCCAGAACCTGGTCAACGACAGCAACGGTCGGCTTGAAGTCGGCATGCCGGTTGAGGTGCTTGAGTAAAAAGCGCCGTGAATAAAAATGTGTGGCGAGGGAGCTTGCTCCCGCTGGGCTGCGAAGCAGCCCCTAGAACTGCCACCTCGGCGTGTCAGGCCGATTGTGCTAAGCCTTTTGGGACTGCTGCGCAGTCCAGCGGGAGCAAGCTCCCTCGCCACAGGTTGTGGTCGAATCAGCCGCGGTACTCACACAGGTACGCAGTGTCGACAGCCACTTTGAGCTGGAACTTGCTGTTGGCCGGTACATTGAACTGGCTGCCGGCCTCGAAGGTTTCCCAGTCGGTGCTGTCGGGCAGCTTCACGGTCAGGGCACCGGAGACGACGTGCATGATTTCCCGTTGGGCCGTGCCGAACTCATATTCGCCCGGAGCCATGACGCCGATGGTCGCTGGGCCTTCGGCAGTGCCAAAAGCGATCGACTTGACGGTGCCGTCGAAGTACTCGTTGACTTTGAACATGGGCGATTCCTCGAAAAAGGGGCTGAAAAAGGCCGGCCAGTATGCACAAGGCTGCAACATTCGTCATCTGCCGCGCCGGGTGGCGGGCACCGCTCAACCCGGCAGCACCAAGGGCAACAACCGCGCGGTATTGCGGGCATCTTCCAGGGCTCGGTGCTGTTGACCGCAGAATTGCAGGCCAGCCAGTTGCAGTGCGCCATTGAGCCCCAGCGGTCGTTCCAGCCGACGGGCCTTGGCGAAGCGTTGCTTGAGGTTCATGTGCGGCACTTGGCCGAGGACACTGTGTAACCGCTGTTGCTGCCATTCCTGCAGCAGTTGCTTGCGGTCGTAGTCGCCCCAACTGACCCAGCTTTCCAGCTTCGGATGATACGGCGCCAGCCAGCGCTCGAACGCCGGCCAGACTTCGGTCAAGGGCTCGGCGCTGTCGATATTGGCCTGGGTAATATGGGTCAGTTCACGACAGAAAGGCGTGAGCAGCGGGCGTCTCAGGGGCCGCACGAAGCGCTGGAAATGATCCACTTCGCGGCCGTCACGATTCACCAGCGTGGCGCCGATTTCGATAATTTCCATTTCGGTTACCGGCCAGCCACCCTCATCGGTGGTGGCCTCCAGATCAATCACCAGCCAGTGAGGCATCGCAGGGTTCCCGGTATCGGCGTGCTGATGGGTTTGAGCGTAGTCAAACCCCGGGCATCCGACTAGTGGGCTGTTTCGACACGCAACAAAACCTGACGGTTTTTCACTTGGTCACCCCGCTTGACCTGCAATTGCCTGACCACGCCGTCGACGCCGGCCATGAGTGGATGCTCCATTTTCATCGCTTCGAGCACCATCAGCAGTTGGCCCTGGCGCACCGGGCTGCCTTCGCTGACCAGCAACTCGACAATGGCGCCGTCCATGGGCGCCTTGAGCGTTCCGTCGCTGGCGGTGGCCTTGGCGGTGACCGGAGCCAGGGTCCGGTCTTGCAGGTGCAGGCTGCCGGGGCGGGTGGACAGCCAGAGGTCGTGGCCATCGAGGCGCCAGGCATGGCGCTGGCGAATCCCATCGATCATCAGCGACGCGCCATTGGCGTCAACGTCGAGCAGCCTCAGTTCGACCAGGCGTTCGGCACTGCGGATGTTCAAGGTCCCGTCGATTTTGGCCTCAAGGGCCAGCGTCCAGTCGTGTTCACCGAAGCCAATCCTATAATGCCGCGCCGTGCCGACGCTGTTGCGCCACCCGCCCAGGCCGGGGGCATGCCGTGCCTGCGAGGCCTGATAAAACGCTGCCGTGGCGATGGCCAGTTGCTCGGTCGAGGGCTCAATGGGCAGTAGTGCGGGATGATTGGCAAAGTGCTGACCGATGAAACCGGTACCGAAGTCGCCGTCGATGAAGCGCGGATGTGCCAGCAACCCGGCGAGCAAGCGCTGGTTGCTCTGGACGCCCAGCAGCACGCAATCTTCCACCGCCCGGAGCAATTTGCGCCGGGCGTCTTCGCGGGTGGCGCCATGGGCGATGAGTTTGCCCAACATCGAATCGTAGAACGGTGTGATGGCCTGGCCTGGCAGCAGGCCATGGTCGATTCGCACGCCGTCCTGTATCGGCGGCGCCCAGCCGATCAACCGCCCGGTCTGGGGCAGGAAATCCGCCGCCGGGTCCTCGGCGTACAAGCGCACCTGCAGGGCATGGCCGCTGAGCGTCACCTGGTCCTGGCGCAGGGGCAGCGGCCTGCCGGCGGCGACGTCCAATTGCCAGGCGACCAGATCCAGGCCGGTGATCGACTCGGTGACCGGGTGTTCGACTTGCAGGCGCGTATTCATCTCCAGGAAGTAAAACCGACCGTCCGCCGCGAGCAGGAATTCAACGGTCCCGGCTCCGACGTAGTTCACTGCACGCCCCGCTTCAAGCGCCGCCTCGCCCATGGCCCGGCGCAGGTCGGCGGTCATGACCGGGCAGGGCGCCTCTTCGATGATTTTCTGGTGGCGCCGCTGAATCGAGCAGTCCCGTTCCCCCAGGTGGATCAGTTGACCGTGATGGTCGCCGAAGATCTGCACTTCCACATGCCGTGGATCGATCAACGCCTGTTCGAGGATCAACTCATCGCTGCCAAAACCGTGCAAGGCTTCCGAGCGTGCGCTGCGCAATTGCTCCAGCATGTCTTCGGCGCGCTGGACCAGGCGCATGCCACGACCGCCGCCACCGGCGCTGGCCTTGATCATCAGCGGGTAGCCGATACGCTCGGCTTCGCGTTGCAGTGTGTCGTCGTCCTGGGCCGCGCCCTGGTAACCGGCGATGCAGGGAACACCGGCTGCGAGCATGGCGATTTTCGCGCGGCGCTTGCTGCCCATCAGGTCGATGGCTTGGGGGCTGGGGCCGATGAAAACCATGCCGGCTTCTTCGCAGGCTTGAGCGAACCCGGCATTTTCCGAAAGAAAGCCGTAGCCGGGGTGGATCGCGTCGGCGCCGCTGCGCCGGGCTGCGTCGAGCATGGCCAAGGGATTGAGGTAGGACTGTTGCACCGGGGCCGGGCCGATCAGCACGGCTTCATCGGCCATGCGCACGTGCAGCGCATCGGCGTCGGCCTCGCTGAACACCGCTACCGTGCGGTAGCCCAGGGCCTGGGCGGTGCGCTGGATGCGACAGGCGATTTCGCCGCGGTTGGCGATGAGGATTTTGCTGAAGGTGGGCATGGGTCATTCCTGGGTTTTTGCGCTGTCTGTTCGGGCCCTTTCGCGAGCAAGCCCGCTCCCACAGTTGACCGAGATCATCAGGTAGTCCCAGTTCAATGTGGGAGCGGGCTTGCTCGCGAAGCTTTTCAAACTCCACAACCGAGCGGACAGGGCACTCACTTGTCCTTCCCCGGCAAAATCCCCATGAGCTTGCAGATGATGCCCAGCATGATCTCGTCCGCACCGGCGCCGATGGACACCAGCCGTACGTCGCGATAGGCCCGGGCGACGGGGTTGTCCCACATGAAACCCATGCCGCCCCAATATTGCAGGCAACTGTCGGTGGTTTCCCGGGCCAGGCGCCCGGCCTTGAGCTTGGCCATGGACGCCAGCCGCGTGACGTCCTGGCCGTTGATGTACTGCTCGGTGGCCTGGTAGACCAGCGCCCGCAGGCATTCGATCTCGCTGGCCAGTTCCGCCAGGCGAAAGTGGATCACCTGGTTGTCGATCAGGGCCGTGCCGAAGGTCTTGCGTTCCTTGCAGTACGCGATGGTGCTGTCGACGCACTGTTCCAGGCCCTTGAGCATGTTGGCCGCGCCGAACAGGCGTTCTTCCTGGAATTGCAGCATCTGCATCATGAAGCCGGCGCCTTCCTGGCCAATGCGGTTGCGTTGTGGCACGCGCACGTCGTCGAAAAACACCTGGGCGGTTTCGGAGCTGCGCATGCCGAGTTTGTCCAGGTGCTGGCCGAGGCTGATGCCGGGGCTGTCCATCGGCACCATGATCAGCGATTTGTTGACGTGGGGCTTGTCGTCCGAAGTGTTGGCCAGCAGGCAAATGAAATCGGCGCTCGGCGCATTGGTGATCCACATCTTGCTGCCGTTGATGACGTAGTCGTCGCCATCCTTGCGCGCGGTGGTCTTGAGCCCGGCGACGTCGGAACCGGCGCCGACTTCCGAGACGCCGATGCAGCCCACCTGTTCACCGCGAATGGCCGGGCGCAGGAATGCGTCACGCAACTCATCGGAGCCGAACCGGGCCAGGGCCGGGGTGCACATGTCGGTCTGCACGCCAATGGACATCGGCACACCGCCGCAATGAATGGTGCCGAATTCCTCGGCCGCGACGATCGAATAGCTGTAGTCCAGGCCCATGCCGCCGAATGCCGTCGGCTTGGAAATGCCCAGCAGGCCCAGCTCGCCAGCCTTGCGGAAAATCGCGTGGATGGGGAAACGTCCAGCGCGCTCCCATTCGTCGACGTAGGGGTTGATGTCGCGGTCGACAAATTGGCGAACGGTGCGCCGCAGTGCTTCATGTTCTTGGGTGAAGATCATTCTTATTGTTCTCCTGGAGTCAGCGCTCAGAAACGGGCCACGCCAAAGCTGTTGGCTTGCAATGGCCGCTGTTCGGCCTCGTGACAGATGTCCAGCAGGTAGCCCAGCAATGTGCGGGTGTCACGCGGGTCGATGAGCCCGTCGTCCCACAGGCTGGCGCTGCCGTAGAGGGCGGTGGATTGGCTGTCGAGTTTCTGCGCGGTGGTGTGCTCGAGCAGGTCCAGCATCTTCGGGTCGGGACTCAGGCCGTTCTTGAGTTGCGTGGCCTCGGTGATCATCCGCAGGACCTTGCCGGCCTGGACGCCGCCCATCACGGCGGTGTGGCTGTTGGGCCAGGCGAAGATGAAGCGCGGATCAAGCCCGCGGCCGCACATGGCGTAGTTGCCGGCGCCGTAGGAGCCGCCTACGACCACGGTCAGCTTGGGCACCCGGGCATTGGCCACGGCCTGGATCATCTTGGCGCCGTGCTTGATCACCCCTTGTCGCTCGGACTCGATGCCGACCATGAACCCGGTGGTGTTGTGCAAGAACAGCAATGGTGTGCGGCTCTGGTCGCACAGTTGGATGAACTGCGCGGCCTTGCTGGCGCCCTGGGGCGTGATTGGTCCGTTGTTGCCGATCAGGCCACAGGCATGGCCGCGAATGTGCAGGTGGCCGCAAATCGTCTGGACGTCGAATTCGCTTTTGAAAGCCAGGAAGTTCGAGCCGTCGGCGATGCGGGCGATGATTTCCCGCACGTCATAGGGCTTCTTCGGGTCGTCGGGCACCAGGCCCAATAATTCGTCGGCGGGGTAGAGCGGCTCGGTCCAGGTTCGTTCGGGTTGTGGCGGCAGTTGTGCGTTCCAGGGCAGCAGGCTGAGGATTTCCCGGGCCAGGCGTACGCCGTCGGCGTCGTTCTCGGCCAGGTATTCGGCGGTGCCGGCCACCTGCGCGTGCATCAGCGCACCACCCAGTTCCTCCTCGCTGGCCACTTCGCCGGTCGCCGCCTTGAGCAACGGCGGCCCGGCGAGGAACAACCGCGCCTTATCGCGCACCACCACCACGTAGTCCGACAAACCCGGCTGATAGGCCCCGCCGGCCGTGGCCGAGCCATGCACCACGGTGATCTGCGGCAGGCCCATGGCCGACATACGTGCCTGATTGGCGAAGCAGCGCGCGCCTTCGACGAAAATCTGCGCGGCGTAATTGAGATTGGCGCCGCCACTTTCGGCCAGGGTGATGACCGGCAGTTTGTTTTCCATGGCGATCTGTTGCAGGCGCAGGGTCTTGAGCAAGCCGCTGGGGGAAATCGTGCCGCCCTTGATCGCGCTGTTGTTGACCACCACCAGCACCCGCGTCCCGGACACGTAGCCGATCCCGGCGATCAGGCCGCCGCCGGCCTGGCTGCCATCCTTGTCGTCATGGAGTTTGTAGCCGGCCAGGCTCGCCAGCTCAAGAAATGGCGCGCCGGGATCCAGCAGCAGGTTCAGGCGTTGGCGCGGCAACAGTTGGCCGCGCCGCTCGAATTTGCCCTGGGCCTGGGCCGCTTTCTCCACCACGGCCTGTTCGAGCTGGCGCAGTTGTTCGACGCCGGCCCGCATCGCCGTGTAATGGCGTGCGAAGTCAGCGCTGTGGGGATCCAGGTGCGATTCGATGACCGGCATGCAGCCTCCTCGTGTTGGAACGGATTAGCCGAACCCCTGTGGCGAGGGAGCTTGCTCCCGCTGGGTTGCGCAGCGACCCCGGCTTTTTTGCGATTGCTGCGCAATCGAGCGGGAGCAAGCTCCCTCGCCACAGGTTTCACAGGTGCTGCGGATCGTTCATTTGCCATGGCGACCGTCCTTAGCCGACCTGATCGGCAACGTGTTGCGGCACCGGTATCTGGATCTCCAGCAATTGCTGGGCGAACGCCTTGCCCTGGGGGTCGATGCGCAGGCTGGCGACACCGCCGCCACCGAGGGCGTTTTCCAGCAGGAAATTCAAACTATGGGTGCCCGGCAGGTACCAGCGTTCGACCCGGCCCAACCGCGGGTCGAGCACGTGGCTCATCCAGTCGACCATCGCCTCCGGCGTCAGCGCTTCGGCGATCCAGGGCAGGTATTCGGGCTCGCGGGCAATCACGCCAATGTTGCTGTGGTTGCCCTTGTCGCCAGAGCGCGCCACCGCCAGTTTGATCAGCGGCACGCTGGCGTCGGCCCGGCCCTGGGGCTTGGGCAGGTCCGGGGCGACCGGCAGGCCGGTGATGTCCAGCGGTTCGAGGGCGGGCAGGGGGCACGGGTGGCGCTGGCCGTCAAACTCGATGTCGAGCCGGCAAGTGGCTTTGTCGATCAGGAACGAGAACAGGCGAATCAACGGCGACACCGTCGGCCGGCCACCGACCAGGCCGGTCAGTCCCGGTGCCATGCCGGTGGCGGCTTGGGCGATTTCCCTGGAAAACAGCACCAACGGTTGTTTGTCCGGGTGTCGTACCGCCAGTTTGATGACCACCTCACGGCTGTCCCGGCGCTGGCCGTGTGGGCCGTAAGTGGCTTCGCTGCCCAGCAGTTCGATGTTCACTTCGCTGAAGGGCGCCCAGCCACGCTGGCGCAATAGCTGCGAGGTCTTGGCGAGGAGCGCCTGGCTGACCCGTTCAGCCTTGGCCACGGCATCGATGCCGGCGATCAGGCACGTGGCGGTGCAGCGCCAGCCGTCCAACCAGGTGGCGCAGACCTTGTACCGGTCGCTGGGCGGCAGGCCCTTGGCCCCGTGGACACGCACGGCGTGCTTGCCCTGCTGGGTCAACCTGACGTGGCTGAAATCACAGATCACGTCCGGCAGCAGGTAGCCCTGCGGGTCGCCGATTTCGTAGAGCAACTGCTCGCCGACGGTCAGCGGCGTGACCAGTCCACCGCTGCCTTCGGGCTTGGTGACGATAAATTGGCCGTCGGCGCTGGCTTCGACGATGGGGAAGCCAATGTGCTCGAAATCCGGCACTTGCTGCCAGTCGGTGAAATTGCCGCCGGTGCACTGGGCGCCGCACTCGATGAGATGCCCCGCCAACGCGGCCTGGGCCAATCTGTCGTAATCGTCCCAGGCCCAGCCGAACTCATGCACCAGGGCGGCGCTGACCACGGCGCTGTCCACCACCCGCCCGGTGATCACTACATCGGCGCCCAGGCGCAACGCTTCGACGATACCGGGCGCGCCGAGGTAGGCATTGATGGACACGCACGCGGGCGGCAGGGGCTCGCCGCTGGACATCTCGCGGATGCCTTGGGCGGCGAGCCGTTCGCCTTGCGGTTGCAGGTCATCGCCCAGCAGCACGGCGATTTTCAGTGGTACGCCGGCCTGATCGCAGGCAGCTTGCAAGGCCCTCGCGCAGGCCTGGGGATTGACTCCGCCGGCGTTGCTGATGACGCGGATCCGGTCGTCATGCAATCGCTTGAGCAGCGGGGCGAGGAGCTCGATGAAGTCCGTGGCATAGCCGCTCGACGGGTCCTTCAAGCGCGCTCCGGCCATGATCGACATCGTCACCTCGGCCAGATAGTCGAATACCAGGTAATCCAGCTTCCCGCCCTCGACCAGTTGCGCCGACGCGGTGCAGGTATCGCCCCAAAAGGCACTGGCGCAACCGATACGGATCGTTTTTGGCATGGCGTTCCCTCCGGCAAAGGTGGCTTGAGACTACCAAGCAAGCGCTTGGTTTGTAAATGCTGCCTCTGACTTGGGGCCGAGCGCTTGCTTGGTTGCCTCGCTCGGCTTAAATTGCCCGCGCCACCGATGGTTTGACGGGCAATGGCGGCGCGTTGGTTGATCGACTGTAGGAGAGAATGGGTGGACGAGCAAAAAGCCTTGGACGTGATGCGTGAGCTGGTCGACAGCGGGCAACTGACCGACCCGGACAGTGCTCGCGGCAAACTGCTCCAGACCGCCGCCCACCTGTTTCGCAACAAGGGCTTCGAGCGCACCACGGTGCGCGACCTGGCCAGTGCCGTGGGCATCCAGTCGGGCAGCATCTTTCACCATTTCAAGAGCAAGGATGAAATCCTGCGGGCGGTGATGGAAGAAACCATCCGCTACAACACGGCGCTGATGCGCGCCGCCCTGGCCGAGGCCGACAGCGTACGCGGGCGGGTGCTGGCGCTGATCCGCTGCGAATTGCAATCGATCATGGGCGGCACGGGCGAGGCCATGGCCGTGCTGGTCTACGAATGGCGTTCGCTTTCGGATGACGGACAGCGGCAGGTACTGGCCCTGCGTGACATTTATGAAGACTTGTGGCTGGAGGTTCTGGGCCAAGCCAAGGAGGCCGGGTATATTCGCGGGGACGTGTCCATTACTCGACGGTTCCTCACGGGGGCGTTGTCCTGGACCACCACCTGGTTTCGCGCCGAAGGCAACTTGAGTCTCGATGAACTGGCCGAGCAGGCCCTGATCCTGGTGCTTGAAGAAAAATAATAATCGAACGGTGCTTTGAAGGGCCGTGTGGCTGGCTAAGCGGCTGAAACCGCCTAGCTTGATTGTAGTGACGGGACTTTTGGGGAGTGGGTTATCTTGACGTTTTCGCCGATGGGGATGACCTCGCGTGTGCTACTGGCTGCTTTGGCCGCTTTCCTGGCGTTGCCGATCGAGGCGGCGCAACAGGTGCGGATCGGCGCGGCGCATTTTCCGCCCTATACCGTTCGTCCCGAGAACGGCGCCGACACCGGCCTGCTGCCGCAGATGGTGGAGGCTCTGAACCAGTCGCAAAGCGACTATCAATTCGTACTGGTGCCGACGTCGATCCCGCGCCGCTTCAATGATTTCAAGCAAGGCCGGGTCGACATGGCGATTTTCGAGAACCCCGAATGGGGTTGGCAGGATGTGCCACACACTGCCGTGGACATGGGCCTGGAGGATGCGGAGGTCTTCGTCGCCCAGCGCCAGCCGGATCGCCAGCAAAGTTATTTCGCCGACCTCAGGGGCAAGCGCCTGGCGTTGTTCAGCGGTTACCACTACGCCTTTGCCGAATTCAACGCCGACCCCAAGTTCCTCGCCGGCCAATACAACGCCACGCTGACGTATTCCCATGACAGCAACCTGCTGATGGTGTTGCGCGGGCGGGCGGATATCGCCCTGGTGACCCGTTCGTACCTCAACGATTACGTGTTGCGCAACCCGGAAGTCGGCCCGCAATTGCTGGTGTCCGAACGCATCGATCAGGTTTACCACCATTACGCGTTGCTCCGCCCGCAAGCGCCCATTTCCAGTGAAGCGTTCGCACAGTTGCTGCAAAAGCTGCGAGACAACGGTCAACTGCTGAAGATTTTCCAGCCGTACCAGATCCAGCTGGTGCCCACGCATTCCCATTGACGGTGACACTAAATTTCCCTTCCCGGCTCACGTCCCACGTTGACTACCGACGAATACGCGAGCCGCTCTTATGTCCAACCTCAACCAGCCGACGACGCTGCCCTTGCCCGGTGGTCGTCGCCTCGGCGCCGATGAAACCGAACGCCACCTGAGCCTGATGCTCGAGGGCGCGCCGCTGATCCGGCTGCGCCTGGTGCGCGGTCCCGAGTTGCATGTGCATTTACAGGAAATCAACGACCGTCCGATGGGCCCGGCGTTGTGGGCGGCCTGCTATTGGCTGTTCGCCCGCGATCCCGAGTGTCAGCGCCTGACCTGGCACCTCGACGAGCGCCCTGGTGAAGCCTTGCTCAGCGGTTTACTGACGGGCACCGAACGTGCCGGTGAATACCGCTGCGAGCGCACACTGTTCTGGCAATTGCCGCAGCCGTGGCTGGGGGAGTCGTTCAGCGGCAGTTACCCGCAACAGATGGTCATCACCGATGGTCGTCGCCATCCACGCCGGCCGACGAAACCGCGCGGCGAGGTGTACCGGCGTTTCGATGCGCGGCTGGGGGCCTGGGTGTCCTTGCGCACCCTGGAAGTCGAGCAGGACCTGGAACGTTTCAACCGCTGGCAGAACAGCCCGCGGGTGGCGAGTTTCTGGCAGGAAGAGGGCAGCCTGGAACAGCATCGCGAGTACCTGGGCAAGCTGCAGGCCGATCCGCGGGTCTTGACCCTGATCGGTTGCTTCGATGATCAGCCGTTCGCTTACTTCGAAGCCTATTGGGCCAAGGAAGATCGGATCGCGCCGTTCTATGAGGCCGACCACTATGACCGCGGCATCCATATGCTGGTGGGCGAAGAGCAGCACCGCGGGCCGCACAAGGTGGCGAGCTGGCTATCGGCGCTGGTGCACTACCTGTTCCTGGACGACCCGCGCACCCAGCGCGTGGTCGCCGAGCCCCGGGCCGACAATGCGCGGATGATCGGGCACTTGCATAACCAGTGCTTTCATTGCGAGAAGGAATTCGATTTTCCCCACAAGCGCGCGGCGCTGATGATCCTGGGACGTGAGCGGTTCTTTGATCGGTGTGGGTTGATGTGAGGTTTGGCGACAGGTGAACTTCTGTGGGAGCGGGCTTGCTCGCGAATGGGGCCTGACAGTCGACATCAATGGTGACTGGTCCGCCCCTTTCGCGAGCAAGCCCGCTCCCACAGGTGCCTCGGTGAACCAGTAAGCATTACCGCCGGGCGAAGGTATCCCCGCGAACCCCCGACACCTTGCGGCAATGCACCAGCGCGTCGCGGATCATGAAGTTCACCAGGGTCGGCGAGACGCCCAGTTCCTTGGCGATGTCCTTCTGCGGCACGCCGTGCAGCCGGTACATCTCGAAGGCATAGCGGGTGCGGCTGGGCAGTTCGGTCAGCGCGTCGGCGATGTGCTCCAACGTGGAGAAGTTGATATGGGAGGTTTCTGGCGAAGCACCTTGGATCACCACGTTCAGCCCTTCCTCTTCCGGCCCCGAGTATCGCTGTTCCAGCGCCTGCTTGCGGTAGTGGTCGATCGCCAGGTTGCGCACGATCTGAAACAGATAACTGAGCTGCGCCTTGAACGAGGAGGTGATTTGTGGCGCCGATTGCAGCCGGAAAAAAGCGTCCTGCACCACATCTTCCGCGCGGGACCGACAGCCGGTAATGCGCGCCGCGATCTTGACCAGGATCAGTCGGTTATCGACGAACGCCTGGAGTAACGGTGAGTCGCACCTGCTTGTGGATACTTGTTCCGTCATGGAATTCACCTTGCTGCAAAAAGTTAGCGGGACGTCCGGATGCCGGACCCGTCCTACACATCGAGCGCCAAATTAGGCTTAATGATAATGATTGTCAATTGAGAAGAAGAATTATTGATGCAATAAAATCCAGCCTCGGCACCGCGACCCATTGCCGCGGCGCCTGGCTGCCGGATGCTTCGCGGCAGGCCTTGGTGAGTCAGTTGCCCGACTAATTATTTGCCGCCGCTATCCGTTCCATGGGGGACAACTTGCAAGCCGAATTCAGGCAGGAACCCCCCATGACCGACGCGTTCGAACTCCCCAGCACCCTGGCTCATGCCCTCCAGCGCCATGCCGCGCTGACGCCGGACCGGGTGGCCCTGCGCTTCCTCGCCGACACCCCTGGGCAGGGTGTGGTGTTGAGTTATCGCGACCTGGACCTGCGCGCCCGGACCATCGCCAGCGCCTTGCAGGCCGAAGCGGCGCTGGGCGATCGCGCCGTGTTGCTGTTCCCCAGTGGCCCGGATTACGTCGCGGCGTTCTTTGGCTGTCTCTACGCCGGGGTGATTGCCGTGCCGGCCTATCCGCCGGAGTCCGCCCGTCGCCACCATCAGGAGCGACTGCTGTCGATTCTCAAGGACGCCGAACCGCGCCTGCTGCTCACCAGCAGCGACCTGCGCGAGCCGCTGCAAGCCATCGAATCGGCGCCACCGGTAGTGTGCGTCGATACCCTCGACCCGGCCCGCGCCGGACAATGGCGGATGCCGACGCTGCAGGACGATGACATTGCCTTCCTGCAATACACCTCCGGTTCCACTGCATTGCCCAAGGGCGTGCAGGTCAGCCACGGCAACCTGGTGGCCAACGAATTGCTGATCCGCCATGGCTTCGGCATCGACCTGAACCCCGACGATGTGATCGTCAGCTGGCTGCCGCTGTACCACGACATGGGCCTGATTGGCGGCCTGTTGCAGCCAGTGTTCAGTGGCGTTCCCTGTGTATTGATGTCCCCGGCTTATTTCCTGGCCCGCCCCCTGCGTTGGCTCGAAGCGATCAGCGAGTACGGCGGCACCATCAGCGGTGGTCCGGATTTCGCCTACCGGTTATGCAGCGAGCGGGTCAGTGATTCAGCCCTGCAGCGTCTCGACCTGAGCGGCTGGCGCGTGGCCTATTCCGGCTCCGAGCCGATCCGCCTCGACACCCTGGAGCGTTTTGCCGAGAAGTTCGCCCCGTGCGGCTTCACGCCGGACAATTTCATGGCCTCCTACGGCCTGGCCGAAGCGACCCTGTTCGTCGCCGGCACGCCACGCCACCACGGCATTCCTTCGCTGCGGGTGGTTGATGCGGCGCTGGCGCAAAACCGGGTCGAGCCGGGGCAGGGCAGCGCGGTGATGAGTTGTGGTGTCAGTCAGCCCGGGCACGCGGTGCTGGTCGTCGAGCCGGCGACGTTGCAGCCACTGGCCGACAATCAGGTCGGTGAAGTCTGGGCCTCCGGGCCGAGCATCGCCCTGGGTTATTGGCGCAACCCTGAAGCCAGCGCCAAGACCTTTGTCCAGCACGACGGCCGGACCTGGCTGCGCACCGGTGACCTGGGGTTCCTGCGCGGCGGCGAACTGTTCATCACCGGGCGCCTGAAAGACTTGCTGATCGTGCGCGGGCACAACCTTTATCCCCAGGACATCGAGCAAACCATCGAGCGTGAAGTGGAGGTGGTGCGCAAGGGCCGGGTGGCGGCGTTCGCGGTCAACGACGGGGGTGAGGAAGGCATCGGTATCGCCGCGGAAATCAGCCGCAGCGTGCAGAAAATCCTGCCGCCGGAAGCTCTGATTAAATTCATTCGCCAGGCGGTGGCCGAGGCCTGCCAGCAAGCCCCGAGCGTGGTGGTGCTGCTCAATCCCGGCGCGTTGCCCAAGACTTCCAGCGGCAAGTTGCAGCGCTCGGCCTGCCGCACCGGATTGGCCGACGGCAGCTTGGACAGTTATGCCCAGTTCCCCTCAGCCGAAGCAACCCCATCAACCGAAGTCACCGTGGCGGATGAGTCCGTGCAGTCCTGCCGATTGCAAACCCTCATCGGCCAGGTCTGGCGGGAGCAATTACAGGTCGAGCACGTCCAGGCTGATGATCATTTTTTCCTGCTGGGTGGCAACTCCATCGCCGCCACCCAGGTGATTGCGCGATTGAGTGAAACCCTCGGGCTGGCGCTCAACCTGCGCCTGCTGTTCGACGCCCCGACCCTGGCCGCGTTCGCGGCAGCGGTGGCGAACCAGCAGCAGGACGGCGGCCAGGCCCAGGGCGCGATCAGCGCGTTGCCGCGCCACGTGCCACTGCCGCAGTCCCTGGCGCAGAACCGTTTATGGATGACCTGGCAGCTTGACCCGACGAGCCGCGCCTACAACATTCCCGGTGGCTTGCACCTGCGCGGCGAGTTGGACGAAGACGCCTTGCGCGCCAGCTTCCAGCGACTGATCGAGCGTCATGAGTCCCTGCGCACACGGTTCCTGGAACGCGATGGCGTGGCCCTGCAACATGTCGATCCGGCCGGCGAGTTCGAGCTGCATGTCATCGACCTTGGCGACCTGCCTGCCGACTCGCGCGCAGACCGGGCGCGACAGGTTCGAGAAGACGAGGCGGCCACGCGGTTCGATCTGGAGACGGGACCGCTGCTGCGGGTCACCCTGTTGCGTCTCGACGAGGATGACCACCAACTGTTGGTGACACTGCACCACATCATCGCCGACGGCTGGTCGATGAATGTGTTGATCGAAGAATTCTCCCGACTGTACGCCGCCGCTTCCCAAGGGCAGGTCGCCGAACTTGCGCCATTGCCCTTGCAGTACGCCGACTACGGCAGTTGGCAACGCCAGTGGCTGGCCGAGGGCGAGGCCGAGCGTCAACTGAGCTATTGGAAGCAGCAACTGGGCGCTGAACATTCGGCCCTGATGTTGGGCACGGATCATCCACGCAGCGCTCAACGCCAACGCAGCGCCGCGCGGCACAGTTTGCGCCTGGACAAGGACCTCGGCGAAGCCCTGCGCCAAGTGGCCCAGACCCATGACGCGACGCCGTTCATGCTGTTGCTGGCCGCTTTCCAGGCGCTGTTGCAGCGTTACACCGGGCAATCCGACTTGCGCATCGGTGTACCCAACGCCAACCGTCCGCGCCTGGAAACCCAGGGGCTGATCGGCTTCTTCATCAACACCCAGGTCCTGCGTGGGCAGGTCGATTCCCGCCAACCGTTCGCCGCGCTGCTGGCCCAGGCCCGCGAAGCCACGCTGGGTGCCCAGGCTCACCAGGACCTGCCGTTCGAACAGTTGCTCGAAGCGTTTCCCGAGGCGCGCGAGCACGGCCTGTTCCAAGTGATGTTCAACCACCAGCAACGTGACCTGAGCGCCTTGCGACGCCTGCCGGGGCTGCTCGCCGAAGCGTTGCCGTGGCACAGCCGCGAAGCCAAGTTCGACCTGCAACTGCACAGCGAAGAAGATCGCAACGGTCGCTTGACCCTGTCGTTCGACTACGCCGATGAACTGTTCGAGGCGACGACCATCGCCCGCTTGGCGGAGCACTACTGCAACCTGTTGCGGGCGGTCTGTGCCGATCCGCAGCAAGCCATCGGTGACGTGCCGCTGTTGACCGCCGATGAGCACCGCCAACAGCAACAGTGGAGCGCGGCCCCGTGCGCGCCGGCCAGTCAATGGCTGCCGGAGCTGCTGAACGAGCAGGCCCGCTGCACGCCGCAACGGATCGCGTTGCGCTGGGACGGCGGCCAACTCGACTATGCCGAGCTGCACGCCCAGGCCAATCGCTTGGCCCATTACCTGCGGGACAAGGGCGTTGGCCCGGATGTCTGCGTGGCGATTGCCGCCGAGCGTTCGCCGCTGTTGCTCATTGGTGTGCTGGCCATCATCAAGGCCGGCGGCGCCTATGTGCCGCTGGATGCGGACTACCCGGCCGACCGTCTGGCCTACATGCTCGACGACAGCGGCGTCGATCTGCTGCTGACCCAAACCGCATTGCTGGAGCGTTTGCCAGCCTGCGACGGCGTCAGTGTCATTGCCATGGACGCCCTGCATCTGGAGCAATGGCCGAGCAACCCGCCGGGTCTGCACCTGCACGGCGATCACCTGGCCTACGTGATCTACACCTCCGGTTCCACCGGTCAGCCCAAAGGCGTCGGCAACACCCACGCGGCCCTGGCCGAGCGCCTGCAATGGATGCAGGCGACCTACGGGCTGGACGCCAGCGATGTGCTGATGCAAAAGGCCCCTATCAGTTTCGACGTGTCGGTCTGGGAATGCTTCTGGCCGCTGATCACTGGCAGCCAACTGGTGCTGGCTGGCCCCGGCGAACACCGTGACCCGCACCGCATCGCCCAGTTGGTGCAGCAGTTTGGCGTCACCACGCTGCACTTCGTGCCGCCGCTGCTCAGCCTGTTCATCGATGAACCCCTGAGTGCCCGCTGCACCAGCCTGCGCCGGCTGTTTTCCGGCGGCGAAGCCTTGCCGGCCGAGTTGCGCAACCGGGTGTTGGCGCAACTGCCGTCGGTACAGTTGCACAACCGCTACGGCCCGACCGAAACCGCGATCAACGTCACCCATTGGCAGTGCACCGAAGCCGATGGCGAGCGCTCGCCCATCGGCCGTCCCTTGGGCAACGTCTTGTGCCGGGTGCTCGACAGCGACCTCAATCCGGTGCCGGCCGGTGTCCCGGGCGAGCTGTGCATCGGCGGCCTGGGCCTGGCCCGGGGTTACCTCGGACGTCCGGGCCTGAGCGCCGAGCGTTTCGTCGCCGACCCCTTGGGCCCGGCCGGGGCGCGGTTGTACCGGACTGGCGACCGCGCGCGTTGGAGCACCGACGGTGTGATTGAATACCTCGGCCGCCTCGACCAGCAGGTCAAGCTGCGCGGCTTCCGAGTCGAACCGCAGGAAATCGAAGCGCGCCTGCTGGCCCAGGACGGCATCGTCCAAGTGGCGGTGCTGGTGCGCGACACTTCGGCCGGCCCGCAACTGATCGGCTATTACACCGCCCCGGATGTCGCTCAAGGTCAGGACGAGTTGAATAGTCGACTCAAGGCCGCCCTGGCCGCCGAGCTGCCGGACTACATGGTGCCGGCCCAACTGCTGCGCCTGGACGCCATGCCCCTGAGCCCGAGCGGCAAGCTCGACCGTCGCGCCTTGCCCGAGCCGCAATGGCAGGTGCGCGAGCACGTCGAGCCGGTCAGCGCCCTCGAACAGCAAATCGCCGGCATCTGGCGCGATGTGCTGGGACTGGCGCGTATCGGCCTGCGGGACGATTTCTTTGCCCTCGGCGGCCATTCGCTGCTGGCGACCCAGATCATTTCCCGCACTCGCCAGGCCTGTGACGTGGAACTGCCGTTGCGGGCGCTGTTCGAGGCCAGTGAATTGGGAGCCTTCGCCGAACAGGTGCGCTTGATCCAAGCCAGCGGCCAGACCAACCGCCAGCCACCCATCGAGCAGGTCGACCGCAGTCAACCGGTGCCGCTGTCGTATTCCCAGCAGCGCATGTGGTTCCTCTGGCAAATGGAGCCGGACAGCCCGGCCTACAATGTCGGCGGCATGGCGCGCTTGCGCGGGGTGTTGGATGTCGGGCGCTTCGAGGCGGCGTTGCAGGCATTGATCCTGCGTCATGAAACCCTGCGCACCACGTTCCCGAGCGTCGATGGCGTGGCCCGCCAACAGGTGCACAACGAGACGGGCCTGCGCATGGACTGGAAGGACTTCTCGACACTGGCCGCCGACACGCGCCAGCAGCGGGTGCAGCAACTGGCGGACAGCGAGGCCCACCAGCCCTTCGACCTGGAAACCGGGCCGCTGCTACGGGCCTGCCTGGTCAAGACCGCCGAGCATGAACATTACTTTGTCCTGACGCTGCACCACATCGTCACCGAAGGCTGGGCGATGGACATTTTCGCCCGTGAACTGAGCGCGCTGTACGAAGCCTTTATCGACGATCGTGAGTCCCCGCTGGAACCGTTGCCGGTGCAATACCTGGACTACAGCGTCTGGCAGCGCCAGTGGCTGGAGTCCGGCGAGCGTCAGCGGCAGCTGGATTACTGGACCGCGCAACTGGGCCGTGAACACCCGCTGCTGGAACTGCCCGGCGACCGACCGCGTCCGTCGGTGCAGAGCCATCGCGGCGAATTGTTCCGTTTCGATCTGAGCGATGAACTGGCGGCGCGGGTCCGCGCCTTCAATGCGCAACAGGGCCTGACCCTGTTCATGACCATGACCGCCGCCCTGGCGGTGCTGCTTTACCGCTACAGCGGCCAGACCGACCTGCGCATCGGCGCGCCGGTGGCCAACCGTATCCGTCCGGAAAGCGAAGGGCTGATCGGTGCGTTCCTCAACACCCAAGTGCTGCGTTGCCAACTCGACGGGCAAATGTCGGTGGGCGAATTGTTCGAACAGGTCCGCCACACCGTCATCGAAGGCCAGTCCCATCAGGACTTGCCGTTCGATCATCTGGTGGAAGCCCTGCAACCACCGCGCAGTGCGGCCTACAACCCGCTGTTCCAAGTGATGTGCAACGTGCAGCGCTGGGAGTTCCAGCAGAGCCGCACGCTGGCCGGCATGAGCGTCGACTACCTGGTCAACGACGCCCGGGCCACCAAGTTCGACCTCAACCTGGAAGTCACGGATCTGGACCAGCGCCTGGGTTGCTGCCTGACCTACAGCACCGACCTGTTCGACGAGCCGCGCATCGCGCGCATGGCCGGGCATTGGCGTAACCTGCTGGAAGCGTTGCTGGACGATCCGGCCCACCGGTTGAGCGAGCTGCCGTTGCTGGAGGCTGGCGAGCAGCAACAATTGCTCGACAGCCTGGGCGTCGAGCCCGGTGAGCATCGCCTCGACCAATGCATCCATGAACTGTTCGACGAACAGGCCCGGGCGCGTCCCGATGCGCCGGCCCTGACCTTCGCCGGGCAGACCCTGACGTATGCGCAACTGGACAGCCGCGCCAATCGCCTGGCCTGGCACTTGCGCGAGCGAGGCGTCGGACCGCAGGTGCGGGTCGGCCTGGCCCTGGAGCGTTCGCTGGAAATGGTCATCGGCCTGCTGGCGATCCTAAAGGCCGGTGGCGCCTACGTGCCGCTGGATCCGGAATACCCACTGGATCGCCTGCACTACATGATCGAAGACAGCGGCATCAGCCTGTTGCTCAGCGATCGGGCGATGCTCCAGGCCCTGGGTGCTTTGCCCGAGGGCGTGGGCTGCTGGTGCCTGGAAGACGACTCGGCGGCCTTGGCCCACTACCCGGACCACCCGCTGCCGTTGATCAACCTGCCGCAACACCAGGCGTACCTGATCTACACCTCCGGCTCCACCGGCAAGCCCAAGGGCGTGGTGGTGTCCCACGGTGAAATCGCCATGCATTGCCAGGCGGTGATCCAGCGCTTTGGCATGCGCCCGGACGATTGCGAGCTGCATTTCTATTCCATCAACTTCGACGCCGCCACCGAACGCCTGTTGGTGCCGTTGCTCAGTGGTGCCCAAGTAGTGCTGCGTGCCCAAGGCCAGTGGGACGCCGAGGAAATCTGCGGGCTGATTCGCCAGCATCGCATCAACATTCTCGGCTTCACCCCCAGCTATGGCAGTCAGTTGGCGCAGTGGTTGGCTACCCAAGGGCAGACGTTGCCGGTGCGCATGTGCATCACCGGCGGCGAAGCCCTGACCGGCGAGCATTTGCAGCGCATTCGCGCGGCGTTCAGCCCGAGCCTGTTCTTCAACGCCTACGGTCCGACCGAAACCGTGGTCATGCCGCTGGCGAGCCTGGCCCCCGAGCAATTGGAGGAAGGCGCGGCCAGTGTGCCGATTGGCAGCGTGGTTGGCGCCCGGGTGGCCTACATCCTCGACGCCGACCTCGCGTTGGTGCCACCAGGCGCCACGGGTGAGTTGTACGTCGGCGGTGCTGGCCTGGCCCAGGGTTATCACCAGCGTCCGGGCATGACCGCCGAGCGTTTTGTCGCCGACCCGTTCGCCCCCGAAGGCGGACGCTTGTATCGCACCGGCGACCTGGTGCGCCAGCGTGCCGACGGTCTGGTGGAGTATTTGGGACGGATCGACCATCAGGTGAAAATCCGTGGTTTCCGCATCGAGCTGGGGGAAATCGAAACCCGCCTGCTGGAACATGAGGCGGTGCGCGAGGCCGTGGTCCTGGCTCTCGACCTGCCGGGCGGCACGCAACTGGCCGGCTACCTGGTGAGCGACATCGCCAGCCAGGACGGCGAGCAACAAGCGACCCTGCGCGACGCTTTGAAAAACCACCTCAAGGCCCAACTGCCGGACTACATGGTGCCCACGCACCTGATCCTGCTGGCGAGCATGCCGCTGACCGCCAACGGCAAGCTCGACCGCCGCGCCTTGCCGCTGCCCGATCCAGGACTCAATCGCCAACACTACGTGGCGCCGAGCAATGCCCTGGAGCAGACCCTGGCGGCGATCTGGTGCGACGTGCTGAACGTGACGCAGGTGGGCCTCAACGATAACTTCTTCGAACTGGGCGGCGATTCGATCCTGTCGATCCAGGTGGTCAGCCGCGCCCGGCAACAGGGCATTCATTTCACGCCCCGGGACTTGTTCCAGCACCAGACCGTACAGACCCTGGCCGCCGTCGCCACGCGCAGCCAGCAGGTGCACGCCGAACAGGGCCTGGTGCAGGGTGAGTCCGGGTTGACGCCGATCCAGCATTGGTTCTTCGACCGCCCGATGCCCAACCGGCATCACTGGAACCAGGCGTTGTTGCTGGAGCCGACCACGGCCCTGGACCCGCAACCGCTGGAACAGGCCCTGCACGCGATCTTCCAGCACCACGATGCCTTGCGCCTGGTCTTCGGCGAAACCGCCGGGCACTGGCGCGCCGAGCACCAGCCGCTGTCTGACGCCGTGCTGTTGCAGCAGGTATCCGTGGACACCGCGCAAGCGTGCGAAGCGTTGTTTGCCCAGGCGCAGAGCCGTTTCAATCTAACCACCGGGCCGTTGCTGCATGCCGTGTTGGCGCAAACGCCGGATGGCCGGCAACGGTTGCTGATCGTCATCCATCACCTGGTGGTGGACGGTGTGTCGTGGCGGGTGCTGATGGACGACCTGCAAACCGTCTACCGCCAGCTCGTCGCTGGGCAAGAGGCGCAATTGCCGGCCAAGACCAGCCCGTTGCGCGACTGGGCCGCGCGTTTGCAGGCCTACGCCGGCAGCGAATCCCTGCGCGAAGAACTCGGTTGGTGGCAAGCGCAGTTGAGCGGTGCGCACGTCGCGCTGCCGTGCACGAACCCCGAGGGGGGACGCCAGGAGCGTCACGCGCAAACCGTCAGCGTGCGCCTGGACGCCGAGCGCACTCGGCAGCTGCTGCAACAGGCGCCGAGCGCCTACCGCACCCAGGTCAATGACCTGCTGCTCACGGCGCTGGCTCGAGTGTTGTGCCGATGGAGCGGCCATGATTCGGCTTTGGTCCAGCTCGAAGGCCACGGCCGCGAAGCGCTGTTCGACGACCTCGACCTGACCCGCACCGTGGGTTGGTTCACCAGCGTCTACCCCGTGCGCCTGACTCCCGCGAGCGAAAGCGTCAGCGGCTCGATCAAGGCTATCAAGGAGCAACTGCGCGCGGTGCCCCACAAGGGCCTCGGTTATGGTGTGCTGCGCTACCTGGCGGACGCGGCGACTCGCGAGGCGATGGCCGGCCTGTCGCACGCGGCGATCACCTTCAACTACCTGGGCCAGCTCGACCAGACCTTGGGCCAGGAGGCGCTGTTCCAGCCGCTGGATGCGCCGCTGGGGGCGATCCATGATCCCGCCGCGCCGCTGCCCAATGAGCTGAGCGTCGACAGCCAGGTCAGCGGCGGCGAGTTGGTGTTGCGTTGGACCTTCAGTGCCGAACGTCATGAGCGCGAGACCATTGCTACGCTGGCCGAGGCCTACCTCGATGAGTTGCAACGCCTGATCGAACACTGCCTGACGGACGAGGCGGGCGGCCTGACGCCTTCGGACTTCCCCCTGGCGAAGCTGACCCAGGGCCAGCTCGACAGCTTGCCTGTGCCGGCCGCGCAGATCGAAGATGTCTATCCGCTGACGCCCATGCAGGAAGGCATGCTGCTGCATACCTTGCTGGAGCCGGGCACTGGCCTGTACTACATGCAGGATCGCTACCGCATCGACAGTGAACTGGACCCGCAGCGTTTCGCCCAGGCCTGGCAGGCGGTCATCGCTCGCCACGAAGCCTTGCGAGCCTCGTTCTGCTGGAACGTTGGCGAAGACATGCTGCAAATCATCCACAAGCCCGGCCGCACGCCAGTGGACTATCTCGACTGGTCCGAGGTGGCCGAAGACGCCCAGGAAGCCAAGCTCCAGGCCTTGCTCAAGGATGAGCGCGAGGCCGGTTTCGATCTGTTGAACCAGGCCCCGTTCCACTTGCGGCTGATCCGGGTCGGCGCGGCACGCTACTGGTTCATGATGAGCAATCACCACATCCTCATCGATGCCTGGTGCCGTTCGCTGCTGATGGACGATTTCTTCGAGGTCTACACCGCCCTGGGCGAACAGCGCGAACCGCGGTTGGCCGTGCCGCCGCGCTATCGCGACTACATCGGCTGGCTGCTGCACCAGAGCCTGGACGAAGCCCGGCAGTGGTGGAAGGACAACCTGCAAGGTTTCGAGCGGACCACGCCGATCCCTGGCGACCGGCCGTTCCTGCGCGAGCACGCCGGTGACAGCGGCGGCATGATCGTCGGCGACTGCTACACCCGCCTCGACGTTCGGGACGGTGCGCGGCTGCGGGAGCTGGCCCAGGCCCATCAACTGACGGTCAACACCTTCGCCCAGGCGGCGTGGGCCCTGGTACTGCGCCGGGTCAGCGGCGACCGCGACGTGTTGTTCGGTGTCACCGTGGCCGGGCGCCCGGTGGAGTTGCCGCAGATGCAACGCACCGTGGGGCTGTTCATCAACAGCATCGCCTTGCGCGTGCAGATGCCCGAGGTTCATCAGCGCTGCAGCGTGCGCCAGTGGCTCAGCGATTTGCTGGACCGCAACATGCAACTGCGCGAGTACGAATACCTGCCGTTGGTGAGCATCCAGGAAGTCAGCGAACTGCCCAAGGGCCAGCCGCTGTTCGACAGCTTGTTCGTGTTCGAGAACGCGCCGGTGGAAGTCTCGGTGCTGGATCGCGCCCAAAGCCTCAACGCCACTTCAGACTCGGGTCGTACCCACACCAACTTCCCGCTGACGGCGGTCTGCTACCCGGGAGACGACCTGGGGCTGCACCTTTCGTACGACCAGCGCTACTTCGATGAAAGCACCGTCCAAGGCCTGCTGGGCGAGTTCAAGCGGCTGCTGCTGGCGCTGATGGAGGGCTTGCACGGCGATATGAGCGAGCTGCCGCTGATCGGTGCCGAAGAACAGGATTTCCTGATCGAAGGCTGCAACCGGAGCGAGCATGCTTATCCGCTGGAGCAGAGCTACGTCGAGTTGTTCGAGGCGCGGGTCGCGGCCCATCCGCAACGCCTTGCGGTCAGTTTCCTGGACGCGACCTACAGCTACGCCGAGTTGAATGCCCGCAGCAACCGCCTCGGTCACGCCCTGATTGCGGCCGGTGTCGGTCTGGATCAGCCGGTGGCGCTGCTGGCCGAACGAGATGCCGAGTTGCTGGGCATGATCATCGGCAGCTTCAAGGCCGGTGCCGGTTACTTGCCGCTGGATCCCGGCCTGCCAAGCCAGCGCTTGAGCCGCATCATCGAGTTGAGTCGTACGCCACTACTGGTTTGCACCCAGGCCTGCCAGGCCCAGGCACTGGCCTTGTTGGATGAGTTTGCCTGCTCCGGGCGGCCGAAGCTGCTGGTATGGGAAAGCGTCCAGGCCGGCGACTTTTCGCCGCAAAACCCTGGTGTCTACAGCGGGCCGGACAATCTCGCCTACGTGATCTACACCTCCGGCTCCACCGGCCTGCCCAAAGGCGTGATGGTGGAACAACGGGGCATGCTCAACAACCAACTGAGCAAAGTGCCGTACCTGGCGCTGAGCGAGGCGGATGTGATCGCCCAGACCGCTTCCCAGAGCTTCGATATTTCGGTCTGGCAGTTCCTCGCCGCGCCGTTGTTCGGCGCCCGGGTCGACATCGTGCCCAACGCCATCGCCCATGACCCGCAAGGGCTGCTGGAGCATGTGCAGCAGCAGGGCATTAGCGTGCTGGAAAGCGTGCCGTCGTTGATCCAGGGCATGCTCGCCCAGGAACGCATCGGCCTGGACGGCCTGCGCTGGATGCTGCCCACCGGCGAAGCGATGCCGCCGGAACTGGCTCACCAGTGGTTGTTGCGTTACCCGGACATCGGCCTGGTCAACGCCTACGGCCCGGCGGAATGCTCTGACGACGTGGCGTTCTTCCGCGTCGACCAGGCGTCGACCCGTGGCACCTATCTGCCGATCGGCACGCCCACCGACAACAACCGTTTGTACCTGCTCGATGGCGCGCTGGACCTGGTGCCGCTGGGTGCGGTGGGTGAGTTGTGCGTGGCGGGCACCGGGGTCGGGCGTGGTTATGTCAGTGATCCGTTGCGCACCGCCCCGGTGTTTGTGCCGAACCCGTTCGGGGCGCCGGGGGAGCGGCTGTACCGCACCGGCGACCTGGCGCGGCGGCGCAGCGACGGGGTATTGGAGTACGTCGGGCGCATCGACCATCAGGTGAAGATCCGCGGCTACCGCATCGAGCTGGGGGAAATCGAGGCTCGGTTGCATGAACAGCCGGAAGTGCGCGATGGCGCGGTGGGCGTGCAGGAGGGGGTTAATGGCAAACATCTGGTGGGCTACCTCGTGGCCACCGACTCGGCGCTGAAACCCGCCGAACGCCTGGACCGCATCAAGCAGCGCCTGCGGACCGAACTGCCGGAATACATGGTGCCGCTGCACTGGCTGTGGCTCGATCGCTTGCCCCTCAACGCCAACGGCAAACTGGACCGCAAGGCCTTGCCGGCCCTGGAGATCGGCCAGTTGCAAAGTCAGGATTATCAGGCGCCCGGCAATGAGCTGGAACAGACCCTGGCCGACATCTGGGCCCAGGTGCTGAAAGTCGAGCGGGTAGGGGTGAAGGACAACTTCTTCGAACTGGGCGGCCATTCCTTGCTGGCAACGCAAATCGCCTCACGGGTGCAAAAGGCCCTGCAACGCAATGTGCCACTGCGGGCAATGTTCGAGTGCAGCACGGTGCAGGAACTGGCCGAGTACATCGATGGGCTGGCGGCAAGCGAGATCACTGAGGAGAAGGTGGATCGGTTGAATGACCTGATGGCGGAGTTGGAAGGCATGTAGTTTTATGGTGTCTGTAGTGGCCTCATCGCGGGCAAGCCTTGCTCCCACAGGAATCGGCTGCGAACAGATTATCTGTGTTCGAGCTTCAACCCTGTGGGAGCAAGGCTTGCCCGCGATGGCATTGCCCGGACATTGCCAAGCCCAAGGTTGACGCCTCGCGCCTGGCGGCTCAGTCTCCCCAGGGCTTTTTTCCAGATTCAAACAAGGAGGTCACCGATGCCGTTTGCAATGATCGACGGACAACCGCTCCATTACCTGGACCAGGGCCAAGGCCCGGTGGTGGTGCTGGGCAGCAGCTACCTGTGGGATCACAGCATGTGGGCGCCGCAGATTGACGTTTTGTCGAAGCACTACCGGGTGATCGTTCCGGAATTATGGGGCCACGGCCAGTCCGGACGCTTGCCAGAAGGCATGTCGTCCCTGGACGACCTGGCCCGCCAGACGCTGGCATTGATGGATCACTTGAATATCGACTGCTTCAACCTGGTCGGGCTTTCAGTGGGCGGGATGTGGGGCGCGCGGCTGGCACTGGCGGCGCCCGAGCGTGTGCAGTCGCTGGTATTGATGGATACCTACGTCGGCGTCGAGCCGGAGCCGACCCGGCTTTACTACTTCTCGCTGTTCGACAAGATCGAAGCCAGCGGCAGTATCCCCGAGCCGTTGCTGGACATCATCGTGCCGATCTTCTTCCGGCCGGGTATCGATCCGCAGTCAGCCCTCTACCAGCAGTTCCGCGCCACCTTGGCCACGTTGCCGCGCGAGCGCCTGCGCGACAGCGTCGTGCCGCTGGGACGGATCATTTTTGGCCGGGACGACATCCTGCCGCGCCTGCATGAACTGGATGCCAAGCGCACGCTGGTGATGTGCGGCGACCAGGACAAGCCGCGACCACCGTCCGAGGCGTTGGAAATGGCCGAGCTGATTGGCTGTTCCCATGTGCTGATTCCCGAGGCTGGACATATTTCCAACCTGGAGAATCCGGAATTCGTGAATCGGATGTTGCTGGGACTCTTGCGTCGCTGATCCACCGTCATCGCGAACAAGGAATGGGGAATAGACATTGATTTTGTGAACACGCGGGAAAACTGTGGGAGCGGGCTTGCTCGCGAATGCGGTGGGTCAGTCACAGCTGTACTAACTGATCCTTCGCATTCGCGAGCAAGCCCGCTCCCACAGGGGATCTGCAGTGGAGGCCGGTCACTTCGGCCCGAGAATCTTCACCAGCTTGTCCGGCGACGGCGCGCCTTGCTGCTGTTGCAGGTCACCTTTTTCATCCAGGTAGAAAATCGCCGGGGTGGCGGACAGTTCCAGTTCGTCCATCAACTGCTGGTTGGCGTCCAGTTTGGCCTGGATGGCGGGTGGGATGTCCTTGAGCGGTTTGAGCGGGCTGCCCTTGCCGGCCTTTTCATGCTCGGCCAGGGTTTTTTCCGGGTCCTTGGCGGCCAGCAAGGCAGCGGATTTACCCGGGCTGTCTTCGCGGATGATGCCCACCATGATGTGGCGCAACTGCACCTTGCCAGCCTTGACCCAAGGCCGGGCCTGTTCCCAGAACATGTTGCAGTACGGGCAGTTCGGGTCGCTGAACAGGTACACCGTGCGCGGTGCGTCCTTGTTGCCGTCGGCGATCCAGTTGCTGGCTTCCATCTTTGCCCAGATTTCCTTGGCCATCGGGGCGTAGACCAGTTTTTGCAGCGGTTCGGCGCTCAAGTCCTTGCCGTCGGCGTCGTACAGGTTGCCCAGCAGGACGTGCTGCCCGTCCGGGGTCAGGTACAGCGCCATCCCGCGGTTCTGGTATTGCGCCGCGTAACCGCGCAACCCGTCCGGGGCCTCGAAGGTGCCGACGATTTTCGCGCCCTTGGCTTCGATCTTCTTGATGGCCGCAGGCAACTCTTCGGCCTGGAGCAGCGGTGACTGCAACAGTGCGGCGGCAACGGCCAGGGTCAGCAGGTGGCGGAGGCGGGGCATGGCGGTTTCCTTGTGGCGGAGTGGGGCGTCGTAGGCGAGTCGGGCGTTTCGAAGTGTTCCAGGGCGCGGGCCAGGCTCGCTTCCGACAGTTCGCCCAGGTGGCTGCCCAGCAGGCGGCCGTCGGCGCTGTAGAACAGGGTAGTTGGCAGGGCCATGGAACCCACGGCCTGGCCGAGGCGGCCGCTGCCATCGAACAGAACATTGGTCAGGCTCAGGCCTTGGGTGGCCAGGTAGGTACTGACGCTTTGCATGCTTTCGGCCTGGTTGACGAACAGGAAGGTCAGGTCCGGGCGCTGTTGCTGGGCTTCTTCCAGCACCGGCATTTCTCGTCGGCAAGGCGGGCACCAGGTGGCCCACAGGTTGATCACCAGAGGGCCGCCCTGGTAGTCGGTGAGCTTCACGGTCTCGCCGTCGGCGGTGCGCAGGTTTATCTCGGGCAGCCGGGTGCCTTGTTCATAAATCGTCAACGACATGGTCGCCACCAGCCAGAACAGCAAGCCACTGCCGACACCGAAGCCCAGCGGTCGGCGCAAGGCCGGGCGGCGCCGGGCCCACAGCAAGGCGCCGACCAGCAGCGCGACAATGCCCGGCCAGGCCAGGAAGCCGCCGTCACGCAGGTCGACGATCTGCCACGGGTCGTCCCGGTAATGTTGCCAATAGGCGACAACAAAACCGACCCGTGCGGCCAAAAGGCCCAGCACGAACAGCACGAATAGCACCGACTCGGGGTTCTCGCCCCCGCGCTTGGCCACCCGCCAGCCGACGAAGGTCGCCAGGGCCAGGGCGCTGATCAACAACAAATGATTGAGGGCGATGGCAAAGGTGCCCAGGGTGAACGTCAGCATCAGCGTGCGTCTCGGGTGAGGTTCCAGCGCTCCAGGAAGGCCTTGGCGTCGACTTCCCCGGTGATCCGCTGGCTGCGGCGCTCTTCACCGTCGGCACCAATCCACAGCAGGCTCGGCGGCCCAGGCACTTGGTAACGGCTCAGCAACTCGCGGCTGGCGGGGCTGTCGGCGGTGACGTCGAGGCGCAAGAGGCGTACACCGTTCAGGGCGTCGAGCACCTCGGCGCGGCCGAATACCTGCTTTTCCATGATCTTGCAGGACACGCACCAGTCGGCGTAGTAGTCCAGCAGCACCCATTGGCCCTGGACCTTGGCGGCGTCCAGTTCCCGTTGCAGGGCGGCGGGCTCGCTGACGGTGACGAATGCGTCGTGGGCACTGACGTTCGCACTGCCCTCGCTGGCGGCGTACACCTTCAGGGGCTGGAAGAAATCATCGCCACCGCCCGCTGCGCCAATCACCAGCAGGCTGCCCCACAGGCCGAACAGCAACGAGGCGCTGCCGCAGACATAGGCGATGCGACCGAAGCCTTCGGTCTGGCGCCAGGCACTGTAGGCGGCGATCAACAACAGCACGCCCCACAGGCCGACCCACAGCGAGCCGTCGATGATCGGGCGAATCATCAGCAGCGCGGTGCCGAGGAACAGGAAGCCGAACACACCCTTGAGCAGGTTCATCCAGGCGCCGGGCTTGGGCAGGAAGCGGTTGCCCACGGTCACCAGCAGCAACAACGGCAGGCCCATGCCAATGCCCATGGTGAACAGGATCAGCCCACCGTGCAGCGCATTGCCGCTCTGGGCGATATACAGCAGCGCACCGGCCAGCGGGGCGGTCATGCATGGTCCCACCAGCAGGCCCGACAGGGCGCCGAGCACGCCGGCGCCTACCAGGCTGCCACCGCGCCGCTGGCGCCCGGCGTTTTCCAGGCGATCGCGCAGGGCGGCCGGCAATTGCAATTCGAAGAAACCGAACATCGGCAGCGCCAGCAACACGAAGATGGCCGCGAAGCTGCCCAGCAGCCACGGTTGTTGTAGCAACGCTTGAAGGTTGGCCCCCAGCAGTGCGGCGAGCACGCCCATGGCGGCGTACACCAGGGCCATGCTGATCACGTAGCTGCCGGCCAGCGCCAGGCCACGTCTCGGTCCGGCGCCGCTGCCCACCACCAGCCCGGCCAGGATCGGCAGCATCGGCAGCGAACAGGGCGTGAACGCCAGCAGCAGGCCCAGGCCGAAGAACACCAGCAGGCTCCAGCCCAAGGCCCGTTGCTGCAGGCCGCTGGCCAGGGCCTGGTCCGGCGCCTCGTCGGTGGTCGCCGCCGGTGCGCTGCCGCCCAAGTCGACGACTTGGGTCTGGGGTGGGTAGCACAGGCCAGCGTCGGCACAGCCCTGGAAGCCCACCTTGATCTTGCCCGTGGCGCCGGCGGGTATCTTCAGTTCCAGCGCCTGGCGATAGACTTGCTGGTCGCCGAAAAACTCGTCGCTGTGGGCTTCACCCTCCGGCAGCTTGGGTTTTTGCGCCTCGGCCAGGCCATCGAACTTGAGCCGTTGCTGATAGAGGTAGTACCCATCGGCGATCTGCCAGAACAGCTGGGTTTCACCGGAGTCCAGGCGTTCGGAGGTGAACACGAACGCCTTTTCCACCGGCAGGAAATCGGGTTTGGTTTCGAAGGGATTGGCGGCCTGGGCCAGGCCCGAGATCAGGAACAGCCACAAAAAAAACAATCGACGCATGGACAGAGCCTTAGAACGAAGCATGTGGAAAGCACAATGGCGACTGGCGATTAACCGTCGATTAACCCGGCGACGACCGGCAGGCAGCAATGATCGCCCATGTTGGCCATAGTCGTCGCATAATGTCGGCTTAATCGGCCGGCGGCCTAATGTACCTTTTTCAACGGGGCTTTCCATGCGCGTACTGGTCTGCGAAGACGATGAGTTGATTGCCAGCGGGATCGTTGCCGGCCTCACGGCGCAGGGCCTGACCGTCGAGCACGTGGCCACCGCATCGGCGGCGCGGGCGATGGTCGGCGTGGCGGAGTTCGATGTCATGGTGCTGGACCTGGGATTGCCCGATGAGGATGGCCTCAAGCTGCTCAAGCAATTGCGCCAGCAGGGGCTGGAGACGCCGGTGCTGATCCTCACCGCCCGCGACTCGGTGACCGACCGGGTCGACGGCTTGCAGGCCGGCGCCGACGACTATCTGCTCAAGCCCTTCGACCTGCGCGAGCTTGCGGCGCGCCTGCACACGTTGCTGCGGCGCGTGGCGGGGCGTAGCGTCAACCTGATCGAGCACGGTCGCCTGACTTACGACCCCAGCAGTCGGGAAACCACCCTCGACGGCCAGCCGGTGGATCTGTCCCGGCGTGAGCAGTCGCTGTTGCAGGCACTCTTGCACAGTCGCGGCCGGGTGTTGTCCAGCGAGCAACTCAAGGACAGTGTCTACGGGTTCAACGACGAGCTGGAAAGCAACGCCCTCAACGTCCATATCCATCACCTGCGGCGCAAGTTGGGCAACGGCATTGTCGAGACCGTGCGTGGCCTGGGTTATCGCCTGGGGCCGGCCGACGGCGCAGAGTCCTCCAAGTGATAAGCCTGCGACTGCGCCTGAGCCTGACCCTCGGCGCGGCCTTTGCCCTGATCTGGGCCCTGGCCGCGGCGTGGATGCTCAGTGATCTGCGCAACCAGATGATGTTCTCCCTCGACCAGCGCCTGGTGGCCTCGGCGCGGATGGTGGCCGGGTTGCTGGAGCAACTGCCGCCCTTGCCGACCAAGGGTGACGGTACGCATTTCAGCGCCGAGCAACTGAGCATTCCCGGCGGCATGGCCTGCCAGGTCAGCTCTTTGCGCGGCGAGATCCTGGCCCGCAGCCACGGCACCCCGGAACAGGCCCTGGAAGCCGAAAAAATGGGCTTCCACGACCAGATGATCGACGGCGCGCCCTGGCGCAGCTTCACCCTGGCCCGGGGCGACTTGCGCATCACCACCGCCGACCGCCAGATCGAACGGGAAGCCTTGAACATGTCGGTGTTGCTGGCCGCCTCGGTGCCGGTGGGGGTGGCGCTGCTCGGTTGCCTGTGCCTGTTGTGGCTGGGCATCGGCCAGGGCCTGGCACCGCTCAATCGCATGCGCGATGCGCTGATGCGGCGCAATGCCGATTCCCTGGAGCCCTTGCAGATCCATCCGCTGCCCAGCGAGTTGCAGCCGTTGCTGGAAACCCAGAACCAATTGTTCCAGCGCATCGGCAAGGCCATCGAGCGCGAGCGACGACTAACCGGCGACGCCGCTCACGAACTGCGCAGCCCGTTGACCGCCATCAAGACGCACCTGCAAGTGGCGCGCATGACCGAAGGGGTTGCCCGCGACCAGTCCCTGGCCCGGGCCGAAGAGGGCGCCGACCGCTTGCACCGCACCCTTGAACAGTTGCTGTTGCTGGCGCGGGTCGAAGGCAGCCTGTCGTTCGACGATGGCGTGCACTGCAACGCCGAGCAGGTCGCGCGGTTGGCGATCCAGGACTCTGCCGGCTGTGAGTCCCGGCGCATCAAGCTGCACCTGGCCCCAGGGCTGTCCGACGCACCCGTGCAGATGCCGGCGGTGCTCTCCATTGCCGCCTTGCGCAATCTGCTGGATAACGCCCTGCGCCATACCCCGGACGATACCGATGTGGAACTGAGCCTGGAAATGATCGGCCAGCGCGTGCGCTTCCAAGTCCGCGACCATGGCCCCGGCATCGCCGCCGACGACATCCAGCACTTGACCCAGCGCTTCTGGCGCAACGGCCAGAGCACCGGCTGCGGACTGGGGCTGGCGATCGTCCAGGCCATCGTCCAGCGTTGCGGCTGTGGCCTGCATTTCGACAGCCGCCCGGATGGGTTGCGGGTCGAATTGACGATGCCGGTGCAGGCAACCGTTGTTAAGTAGGTGATTGCGTGGCGAGGGAGCTTGCTCCCGCTGGACCGCGAAGCGGGCTCAAATCCGCCGCCGCGGACTACCAGGCTCACTGTGTCCTCTGGCTTTAGGGCTGCTGCGCAGCCCAGCGGGAGCAAGCTCCCTCGCCACAATGAGCCAGGCTAGGTCCCAAGAGCATCGGTAATCTCTCGGCATGGTCGTTGTACATCTGCTGTAACGACCTGCGATTGGCGCGCCCACCTGATCCAGGTCTATGTTTTTTTCAGCTCGACTCAAGGACTGAGGAAAACCGCGCCATGGATACCTTCATTGAAATCTGCACGGCCACGCCCAGCGATGCCGGCATCATCAGCCGGATCGCCGAGCGCTCCATCCGGGTCGGGTGTGCCGCCGAACACCGCAACGATCCCTCTGTCGTGGCCGCCTGGGTGCGCCACAACACTCTCGCGCATATTCGCCCCTGGCTGATCGACCCACGGTTGCGCCTGACCCTGGCACGTTTGCAGGGTCGCCCGGCGGGTGTCGCCATGGCCACGGCCAGTGGCCGGATCGCCTTCTGCTACGTGCAACCGGAATCCTTCCGCCGGGGTGTCGGCCAGGCGCTGGTGGGAGACATCGAGACCTGGCTGCGCGGGCGCGGGGTGGCCCGGGTGCGCCTCAACAGCACCCGTTCCAGCCAGGCCTTCTATCGACACCTGGGCTTCGAGCAAAGCGCCGAGGCCTTTGCCCTTGGCGGGGTCAAGGCCGTCGCGATGCACAAGCCACTGATCGCGCCGACGGCGAAAGTGCTGTCCGAGAGTAAATCCCCCCGTGGCTGATGCGTCTCCACAACAGGAAACCTGCATGTGCGCCCCGACCGGATGCGCACCTGCCCGGTGTGCCGTTTGGGTCACTACCTATTGCGGGGTCGAGAGATGTCAGTCGCCAACAGCCTTATCGAAGCACAGCCGGCGCGGGTCAGCCCCGTGCCGGCCGAGACGCTCTACCAGTTCAATGAGTCGCCGCTGCTGGCTCGCCAGAGTCGGCAGGAGTCCAATGCCCGCAGCTATCCACGGCGGATCCCCCTGGCCCTCAAGCGCGCCAAGGGGTTGTACGTCGAGGACGTCGAAGGCCGCACCTTCATCGATTGCCTGGCCGGTGCCGGCACGCTGGCGCTGGGGCATAACCACCCGGTGGTGATCGAAGCGATCCAGCAGGTGTTGGCCGATGAGTTGCCGTTGCACACCCTGGACCTGACCACGCCGGTCAAGGACCGCTTCGTCCAGGATCTGTTCGGCCTGTTGCCGGCGCCGCTGGCTGCCGAGGCGAAGATCCAATTCTGCGGCCCCACCGGGACCGACGCGGTGGAAGCTGCCCTCAAACTGGTGCGCACCGCCACCGGACGCAGCACCGTGCTGTCGTTCCAGGGCGGTTACCACGGCATGAGCCAGGGCGCATTGAGCCTGATGGGCAGCCTGGGACCGAAGAAACCCTTGGGCGCCTTGCTCAGCAACGGCGTGCAGTTCATGCCGTACCCCTACGATTACCGCTGCCCGTTTGGGCTGGGCGGTGCCGAGGGCGTCAAGGCCAATCTGCATTACCTGGAAAACCTGCTGCACGACCCGGAGGCCGGCGTGCAATTGCCAGCGGCGGTCATCGTCGAGGTGGTGCAGGGTGAGGGCGGGGTCATTCCCGCCGACCTGGACTGGCTGCGCGGCTTGCGGCGAATCACCGAGCAGGCCGGGGTGGCGTTGATCGTCGACGAAATCCAGAGCGGCTTCGGCCGTACCGGCAAAATGTTTGCCTTCGAACATGCCGGGATCATCCCCGACGTGGTCGTGCTGTCCAAGGCCATCGGCGGCAGCCTGCCGCTGGCGGTGGTGGTTTACCGCGATTGGCTCGACACCTGGCTGCCGGGCGCTCACGCCGGCACCTTTCGTGGCAACCAGATGGCCATGGCCGCCGGTTCCGCAGTGATGCGCTACCTGCAAGAGCACGACCTGCCGGCCCATGCCGCGGCCATGGGCGAACGCTTGAGCGAGCACCTGCACATCCTCCAGCGGGACTTCCCGCAACTGGGCGATATCCGCGGTCGCGGGCTGATGCTCGGCGTTGAACTGGTTGATCCGGCGGGTAAGCGGGATGCCCTGGGTCATCCGCCGGTACACGCACAGCTGGCGCCACGCCTGCAACGCGAATGCCTCAAGCGCGGGCTGATCCTGGAACTGGGCGGTCGGCAGGGTAGCGTGGTGCGGTTCCTGCCACCGTTGATCATCACCCGGGCGGAAATCGACCGGGTCGCCGAGATTTTCGGGCGAGCCCTGCAGGCGGCGATCACCGATCGTTAATTTTCACCCGACCCTATACGTTCCTTTCATATCCTGGCTGCGCATGTGACGCAGCGAACCTCGAGCATAGATGGAGAGACACCCATGACTTCAGTATTCGACCGCGAGGACATCGTCTTTCAGGTCGTGGTCAACCACGAAGAACAGTATTCGATCTGGCCAGACTACAAGGCCGTGCCCGAAGGCTGGCGCACCGTTGGCAAGAGCGGGTTCAAGAAGGAATGCCTGGCCTACATCGAAGAAGTCTGGACCGACATGCGCCCGCTGAGCTTGCGCAAGAAGATGGAAGAGCAGGCGGCAGTGCTTAACTAAGCCGATATGGAATGCTCTTTTGTGGGAGCGGGCTTGCTCGCGAAGGCGGTCTGTCAGTTAGCCAATTATTGCCTGACACGCCGCCTTCGCGAGCAAGCCCGCTCCCACATGTTGCGTGTGTTCAAGATTCACCCATCAGAAAATCAATCAACGCCCGTGCCGCCGCTGGCAATTGCCGATGGGGCGGATAGATGATTGAAAACGGTCGGCTGCGCCCGCCAACGTCTTCCAGCAACACCACCAGTTCCCCGCGCTCGATTCGCTCCCGGACGATGAATTCATAGGTCTGGCAGATCCCCATCCCGGCCTGGGCCAGGGACACGATGCCCAATACATCGTCGGACACCTGGACATTGCCCGCCGGCAGCCATTCCCGATCTTGCTGGTTTTCGCGAAATAGCCAAGGTGCGATGCGTCCGCTGCTGGGCATCACGAACGGCAGGCAGGCGTGGGCCGCCAGTTCATCGACGTGCCGGGGCGTTCCGGCGCGTGCCAGGTAGTGCGGCGCGGCCACCAGGCAAAGGCGGGCGTCTTCGAGCTTGCGGCCGACCAGCCCGCTGTCCGGCAATGGCCCGAGGCGGATCGCCAGGTCATACCCCTCGGCCACCAGATCGACATTACGGTTGGTAATGCTCAGCTCGACCCGAACCTGTGGAAAAGCCTGGATGAAACGCGACAGCAGCGACGGCAGGCGGTAATGGCCGTAGGTGGTCGGCACGCTCAGGCGCACGCGACCGCTCAGGACGCCGTCCTGGCCTTGGATTCGCCGCTCCGCATCGTCAATCAGGGCAAAGGCCGAGCGCGATTGTTCCAGGTACAACGTGCCGGCATCGGTCAGGTTCAGCCGCCGGGTCGTACGACGCAACAGTTGCACGCCGAGCCGGGCTTCGAGGCGGGAGATGGCGCGGCTCAGGACCGAAGGCGTGGTTCCCAGCGCCACGGCGCCAGCGCTGAGAGTGCCTTTTTCCACGACCGTGACGAAGGCTTCCACGTCGGCCAGATGATCGAATCGACGGGGCATTGTTGCCTCCAGGGGCCAGGTGATGTTCCGGGCAGCCAGTTTATCGCCGCTAAGCGCATCAATACAGTGAGCGCATCTTTTATCGAAGCGTCCTGGAGTCATCATGAAAAAAATCACTACCTTGGCAACGTCTGTCGTTCTGGCAGGCATCAGCGTCGCGGCCCATGCCGATAACGTGCTGGTGGTCCTGTCGGACGCCGATCATCTGGACCTGAAAAATGGCCAGGTCTTCTCCACCGGGTTCTACCTCAACGAATTGCTGCAACCGGTGAAACTCTTGCTGGAGGCGGGTCACCAGGTGACGTTCGCAACGCCCGAGGGCAAGGCGCCGACGCTGGACCGTTCCTCGGTGGACAAAATGTATTTCAACAATGACTCGGCGGAGCTGGAGCGCTACCAGGCGTTGTTGGGGCAGTTGAAGATCACGTCGGCCAAGGACTCACCGGTGATCAGCCTGGCCCGTGTCGAGCAGATCGGCCTGGACCGGTTCGATGCCCTGTACATCCCAGGCGGGCATGCACCGATGCAGGATTTGCTCACGAGCGCGCCGTTGGGGCGGGTGCTGACGCATTTTCATGACCAGGGCAAGACCACCGCGCTGGTCTGCCATGGCCCGATCGCGTTGCTGTCGACCATCACCGATGCCCAGGGCTTCGTTGGCCAGTTGGCAGCCAAAGGCCAAGCCTCGGCCAAGGCCGGCTGGATCTATGCCGGGTACAAGATGACGGTGATCAGCAATCAGGAGGAAGAATTGGCCAAGGGGCTGCTAGGTGGCGGGAGCATGAAGTTCTATCCGCAGAATGCGTTGGAGCAGGCGGGCGGCCAATACAGCAGCAACACATCACCCTGGACGTCCCATGTGGTCATGGATCGTGAGTTGATCACCGGCCAGAACCCGGCGTCGGCGCTGGAAGTGGGGAAGGTGTTGGTCAAGCGGTTGAAACATTGATCCACCAAACACCGCAACCCCTGTGGGAGCGGGCTTGCTCGCGAAGACGGCGGAGCAGTCAACATTGATGTTGCCTGACACACCGCTTTCGCGAGCAAGCCCGCTCCCACAGGTTTTATGGTGTACCTGAGGATTACTTGAACCTCCGCTCCACCCCTTTCTCCACCAGGATCTTCGCCGAAATCTCTTCCACGGAAAAATGCGTGGAGTTGATATGGGGAATGTTCTCCCGCCGGAACAGGTTTTCCACCTCGCGCACTTCGAATTCGCACTGGGCGTAGCTTGAATAACGACTGTTGGGCTTGCGCTCGTTGCGGATCGCGGTGAGGCGGTCCGGGTCGATGGTCAGGCCGAACAGCTTGTGCTGGTGGGCGCGCAGGGCGCTGGGCAGTTGCAGGCGCTCCATGTCGTCTTCGGTCAGCGGATAGTTGGCCGCGCGGATGCCAAATTGCATCGCCATGTACAGGCACGTCGGTGTCTTACCACAACGCGACACACCCACTAGGATCAGGTCGGCCTTGTCGTAATAATGCGTGCGGGCGCCGTCATCGTTGTCCAGCGCGAAGTTGACCGCCTCGATCCGCTCCATGTAGTTGGAGTTGTGGCCGATGGAATGGGACTTGCCGACCGAGTAGGAAGAATGCTCGCTCAGTTCCTGTTCCAGGGGCGCCAGGAAGGTGGAAAAAATATCGATCATGAAACCATTGGACGTTGCGAGAATCTCACGGATGTCCTGATTGACGATGGTATCGAAGATGATCGGGCGGAAACCGTCGGTTTCGGCGGCTTTATTGATTTGCTGTACCATGGCCCGCGCCTTGTCGACGCTGTCGATGTACGGACGTATGAATTTGGCGAAGGTAATGTTTTCGAACTGTGCCAACAGGCTTTGGCCTAGCGTTTCGGCCGTGATGCCGGTGCCGTCGGAGATAAAGAAAGCAGATCGTTTCATTTGCGCCTTGGGCCTTAAGCTAGTGAGCTAGTGACGATTCTTGGATATGATAGGCGCGATTTGCCGGCCACCATTGGCCCGCATTCTCACTTATTTTCCAGGTCCAGGCCATATCGCCGGCAAGCGCTCCCCTGGAGCCGCCGGTGCCTTGAGCTTTTCCAACACAGTTAGTGGAGAGATCACCTTGGTAGAGTACGTAGTTTCCCTCGATAAGCTCGGCGTCCATGATGTGGAGCATGTGGGGGGCAAGAACGCATCCCTGGGCGAGATGATCAGCAACCTCGCCGGTGCCGGCGTATCGGTGCCAGGTGGCTTCGCCACGACCGCCCAGGCTTATCGTGATTTCCTGGAACTGAGCGGCCTGAACAAGCAGATCCACGATGCGCTCGATGCCCTGGACGTCGACGACGTCAATGCCCTGGCCAAGACCGGTGCCCAGATCCGCCAATGGATCATGGAAGCCGAGTTCCCCGAGAAACTGAACGCCGAGATCCGCACCGCTTTCGCCAAGCTGTCCGAAGGCAATCCCGACATCGCCGTCGCCGTGCGTTCCTCGGCCACCGCCGAAGACCTCCCGGATGCCTCCTTCGCCGGCCAGCAGGAAACCTTCCTGAACATCCGTGGCGTGGAAAACGTCATCCGCGCCGCCAAGGAAGTCTTCGCCTCCCTTTTCAACGACCGTGCCATTTCCTACCGCGTGCACCAGGGCTTCGACCACAAATTGGTCGCCCTCTCCGCGGGTGTGCAGCGCATGGTCCGCTCCGAAACCGGCACCGCCGGCGTGATGTTCACCCTCGACACCGAGTCGGGCTTCCGTGACGTGGTGTTCATCACCGGCGCCTACGGCCTGGGTGAAACCGTCGTGCAAGGCGCGGTGAACCCGGATGAGTTCTACGTTCACAAAGGCACGCTGCAAGCCGGTCGCCCGGCCATCCTGCGCCGCAACCTGGGCAGCAAGGCCATCAAGATGATCTACGGCGACGAAGCCAAGGCCGGTCGCTCGGTGAAGACCGTCGACGTGGACAAGGCCGAGCGCGCGCGTTTCTGCCTGACCGACGCTGAAGTCAGCGAGCTGGCCAAGCAGGCGATGATCATCGAGCAGCACTACAAGTGCCCGATGGACATCGAGTGGGCCAAGGACGGTGACGACGGCAAGCTGTACATCGTGCAGGCCCGTCCGGAAACCGTGAAGAGCCGCACCCAGGCCAACGTCATGGAGCGCTACCTGCTCAAGGAAACCGGCACCGTGCTGGTGGAAGGCCGGGCCATCGGCCAACGCATCGGCGCGGGCAAGGTGCGGATCATCAAGGACGTCTCGGAGATGGACAAGGTCCAGGCCGGCGACGTATTGGTATCCGACATGACCGACCCGGACTGGGAACCGGTGATGAAGCGCGCCAGTGCCATCGTCACCAACCGCGGCGGGCGTACCTGCCACGCGGCGATCATCGCCCGTGAACTGGGAATCCCGGCAGTGGTCGGTTGCGGCAACGCCACCCAACTGCTCAAGGACGGCCAGGGCGTGACTGTTTCCTGCGCCGAAGGCGACACCGGCTACATCTTCGAGGGCGAACTGGGCTTCGACATCAAGAAGAACTCCGTGGACGCCATGCCGGAGCTGCCGTTCAAGATCATGATGAACGTCGGCAATCCGGATCGTGCCTTCGACTTCGCGCAATTGCCGAACGCCGGCGTGGGCCTGGCCCGCCTGGAGTTCATCATCAACCGCATGATCGGCGTGCACCCCAAGGCACTGCTAAACTACGACGGCCTGCCCCAGGACATCAAGGACAGCGTCGACAAGCGCATTGCCGGCTACGACGATCCGGTCGGTTTCTACGTCGAGAAGCTGGTGGAAGGCATCAGCACCCTGGCGGCGGCGTTCTGGCCGAAAAAAGTCATCGTGCGCCTGTCGGACTTCAAGTCCAACGAATACGCCAACCTGATCGGCGGCAAGCTCTACGAGCCGGAAGAAGAGAACCCGATGCTGGGCTTCCGGGGTGCGTCGCGCTACATCAGCGAATCGTTCCGCGATTGCTTTGAACTCGAATGCCGCGCCCTCAAGCGCGTGCGCAACGAGATGGGCCTGACCAACGTCGAGATCATGGTGCCGTTCGTGCGGACCCTCGGTGAAGCGAGCCAGGTGGTTGACCTGCTGGCGGAAAACGGCCTGGCCCGTGGCGACAATGGCCTGCGCGTGATCATGATGTGCGAGCTGCCGTCCAACGCCATCCTGGCTGAAGAATTCCTTGAGTTCTTCGACGGTTTCTCCATCGGTTCCAACGACCTGACCCAGCTGACCCTGGGCCTGGACCGCGATTCCGGGATCATCGCCCACCTGTTCGACGAGCGGAACCCGGCGGTCAAGAAGCTGCTGGCCAATGCCATTGCCGCCTGCAACAAGGCCGGCAAGTACATCGGCATCTGCGGCCAGGGCCCTTCGGACCACCCGGACCTGGCCAAATGGCTGATGGAGCAGGGCATCGAAAGCGTTTCGTTGAACCCGGACTCCGTGTTGGAAACCTGGTTCTTCCTGGCCGAGGGGCAGGCTGCGGTCTGATCGAGTGAAGGGGCCTGATCGACTAAAGCCCGTCAGTTAGTCGCAGAACCTGTGGGAGCGGGCTTGCTCGCGAAAGCGGTGCGTCAGACAACATCCATGTTGACTGTTCCGCCGTCTTCGCGAGCAAGCCCGCTCCCACAGGGGGCTCAACTGATGGGCATTATCCGGGCCCCTTTTGATTGAAGTAGGGCGGGCTCCACAAGGAAGCCGCCCTTTTTTGTGCAAGAAGATTATGCAAAGCAGCAGCAACCTCTTTCCTGTCGCCCTGATCAGCGCCGAGCGGCGCGGTGATCTGAGCGAAGACGTCTATCGCTTGAAACCCGGCAACAGCCCGGACGCCAGCGTCGAACTGGCCGTCACCCGGCTGGGCATGGCTGATCCCGGCGAAACCCGTGGTGTCCCGGTGATTTTGTTGCACGGCAGTTTTTCCAACCGGCGTTTCTGGTATTCGCCCAAAGGCCTCGGCCTGGGCGCGTACCTGACGCGCCTGGGATTCGATGTCTGGATCCCCGAAATGCGCGGCCATGGCTTATCCCAGCGTAACCAGGGTTATCGCCACAATCGGGTGGCTGACTACGCCCGTTACGACCTGCCGGCCATCGGCGCCTTCGTGCGTGAGCAGAGTGGGCAAGTGCCTCACTGGATCGGTCATTCCCTGGGGGGCATCACCCTGGCGGCAGCCTTGGGCGGCCACTACCTGGGCGAGCCCGCGGTGGCATCCGCGGCGTTTTTCGGCACCCAGGTCAGCCGCACCTACTGGCCGCTGAAGATTCCGCCGGTGGAATGGAGCGGCCGCTTCATCCTCAAGCGCTTTGCCCAGTTGTCCGGTTCAAGGCTCAAGCGCGGCCCCGAGGACGAGCCCATTGGCCTGGCCCTGGAAAGCATGCGCTGGTACGGCCTGTTCGGGCGTTTCGGCGATGCCGAGAAGAACTGGTGGGCCGGTTTGGCCGATGTTCAGTTGCCGGTGCTGGCGGTGAGTGCCGCGGGCGATCACCAGGACCCGACTTGGGCGTGCCGCAAACTCTTCGATCAGATCGGTTCCACGCACAAGCAGTTTGTCTGCCTGGGTCGAGGACAGGGTTTCACTGACGATTTCGGTCACGTCGAGATGCTGGTCAGCAAGGCCGCCCACCTTGAGGTCTGGCCGTTGGTGGCGCGCTGGCTCGAGGATCAGCAGGCGCCCTTGCTGGGTGAACAGCCCCAGTTGGCCGAGGCGGTTTGAGGCGAAGGCTCTGACAAGGGCATTTCGCTCTGGTCTGCTTGCGGCTAAGATATGACGCTTCAAGCGGTTCCGGTCACAAACGGTTGCCATTCAATCTGACGTTCCAGCCTTTCAGGAGTTGTTCGATGAACCATTACCTCACGCCCGACCTGTGCGACGCCTACCCGGAACTGGTGCAGGTGTTGGAGCCGATGTTCAGCAATTTCGGTGGCCGCGATTCCTTCGGCGGCGAAATCGTGACCATCAAGTGCTTCGAGGACAACTCGCGGGTCAAGGAGCAGGTTGAACTCGATGGCAAGGGTAAAGTGCTGGTTGTGGATGGCGGCGGGTCGCTGCGCCGGGCCCTGCTGGGTGACATGTTGGCCGAGAAAGCGGCTAAGAATGGCTGGGAAGGCCTGGTGATCTACGGCTGCATCCGCGACGTCGACGTCATCGCCCAGACCGACCTCGGGGTCCAGGCCCTGGCCAGCCATCCGATGAAGACCGACCGGCGTGGTGTCGGCGAGCTCAATATAGCAGTGACCTTTGCCGGCGTGACGTTCCGCCCGGGCGAGTATGTCTATGCCGACAACAATGGCGTGATCGTTTCGCCAAGCCCACTGAAGATGCCTGAATAAAGTACCGCAGCCATAAGGGATGAGGATGTTCGAGGAAGAAAACGCGCAATGGGGGCTGGTGCATGCCCTGGTGCTGGACGGTAAAGGCGGCGCGCGTTCCATAGCCCGGACCGAACTCGACGATTTGCAGCTGCTGCCCCACGAAAGCCTATGGCTGCACTGGGATCGCAGTCATCCGCAAACCCACACCTGGCTGCGCAAATCCAGCGGCCTGAGCGAATTCAACTGCGACCTGCTGCTGGAAGAAAACACCCGGCCGCGGTTGTTGCCGTTGCCCAACGCCGAACTGCTGCTGTTCCTGCGGGGGATCAACCTCAACCCGGGCGCCGAGCCTGAAGACATGGTCTCGGTACGGATCTTCGCGTCCGCCCAGCGGGTGATCTCCCTGCGTCTGCGACCGTTGCGCGCCACCGATGAACTGTTGGCGCAACTGGCCGAGGGCAAGGGGCCCGAGAACGCTTCCGAACTTATCCTTTATATGGCGCAATACCTCACCGACAAGGTGCAGGACCTGGTCACTTGCCTCTCGGAAATCGTCGATGGCGAGGAAGAAAAACTCGACGCCGACGAACGGTATGCTCCCGAGCATGACGCCATTTTGCACATCCGTCGAAGGGCTGCCGGACTCAAGCGATTCCTGGCGCCACAGCGAGATATCTTCGGCCAGATGTCGAGGATCAAGTTGCCCTGGTTCGTCGAGGACGATGGCGACTATTGGAACGAATTGAACAACAGCCTGACCCGTTATCTCGAAGAGCTGGAATTGACCCGAGAGCGCGTGGGGCTTGTGCTGGAGGCCGAAGACCGGCGCCTGTCGGTGCGCATGAACCGCACCATGTACCGCTTCGGCATCATCACCGGGATTTTCCTGCCGATGAGTTTTCTCACCGGCCTTTTAGGTATCAACGTCGGTGGCATTCCGTTTTCCGAAAGCCCCTACGGTTTCATGGTCGCGTGCCTGCTGATGATCTGCGTCGCGACGGGGCAGTGGTGGTTGTTCCGCCGTTTGCGCTGGGTGTGATGGGGTTTCATGTGACCCGACGAAATGTGATCGCGTCTTCCACAGACATCACGAGAGGTGCGTATGCACGATCCGTTTGAACAGTCTTTGCGCGACATGCTCAAGGCTTCGCCGTCCAGCCGGGACGACGACGCATGCTTGGGGCGTGTACTGAAAACCGCCAACCGCCAGGTTGGCGCGGGGGATCTGTTCAGCCTGCTGGGCCGCTGGTTGCCCGCGCTGATGATCGCCCTGAATAATGGATCGGCCCATGTCTCGCCGGTTTCCCGCCGTAAACCTGTTACTCGCACCGCTGATAAGGCTGATTGAATATGGAACTTGATCTCTGGACCCAGAGCCTCGTCACGGCAATGACTGCGTTGTGGACCAAGGTAGCTAACTTCATCCCGAACCTCTTCGGCGCGCTGGTGGTGCTGTTGCTGGGTTTTGTCGTGGCCAAGTTGCTGGACACGCTGCTGTCCAAGCTGCTCGCCAAGCTGGGTCTCGATCGCCTGATGGGCGGCACCGGCCTGACCAAGCTGCTGTCCCGTGGCGGCATCCAAGTGCCGATCTCGACCCTGGTCGGCAAGATCGTGTACTGGTTCGTATTGCTGATTTTCCTGGTTTCCGCAGCAGAATCCCTTGGCCTTGAGCGAGTTTCGGCTACGCTCGATATGCTCGCATTGTATTTGCCGAAGGTTTTTGGTGCCGCGCTGGTATTGCTGGTCGGTGTCCTGCTGGCGCAACTGGCCAATGGGCTGGTGCGCGGTGCGGCCGAAGGCGTCGGGCTGGATTACGCCGCTGGCGTGGGGCGTATCGCCCAGGGGCTGGTGATTATCATCAGTATTTCGGTGGCGATCAGCCAGTTGGAGGTCAAGACTGACCTGCTCAACCATGTGATCGTGATTGTATTGATAACCGTTGGTCTGGCGGTTGCGCTGGCAATGGGATTGGGAAGCCGGGAGATCGCCGGTCAGATTCTTGCGGGAATCTATGTGCGTGAATTGTATGAGGTTGGGCAACAAGTGCGTGTTGGCGAGGTCGAAGGCCAGATCGAAGAGATCGGCACGGTGAAAACCACATTGCTGACCGAGGAGGGCGAGTTGGTGTCGCTTTCCAATCGGATCTTGCTGGAACAGCATGTGAGTAGCCGCTAACCCGGCAAATCCTGCTAATGTATGCCGCCGCGAAATGCCTGCTAGCCCAGGCTCCGGCGCACATTGACCTAGACTGTCGGCCCGACTTGTTTTGAACAAACCCCAATCGCTATCCACGCGCTACGACCCCCGTGATCTCTCCGATGAGGAGTTGGTCGCGCGCGCGCATACGGAGCTGTTTCACGTAACACGCGCCTATGAAGAGTTGATGCGTCGTTACCAGAGAACTTTATTTAACGTTTGTGCGCGCTATCTCGGGAACGATCGTGATGCTGACGATGTCTGTCAGGAGGTGATGTTGAAGGTGCTGTATGGCCTGAAGAACTTCGAGGGGAAATCGAAGTTCAAGACATGGCTTTATAGCATCACGTACAACGAATGCATCACGCAGTATCGCAAGGAACGGCGAAAGCGTCGCTTGATGGACGCGTTGAGCCTGGACCCTCTCGAGGAAGCGTCGGAAGATAAGGCGCCCAAGCCCGAGGAAAAGGGTGGACTCGATCGCTGGCTGGTCTATGTAAACCCGATCGACCGGGAAATTCTGGTGCTACGATTTGTCGCAGAGCTGGAATTCCAGGAGATCGCAGACATAATGCATATGGGTTTGAGCGCGACAAAAATGCGTTACAAGCGCGCTCTTGACAAATTGCGTGAGAAATTTGCAGGCATTGCTGAAACTTAGTTCGGCGCAAATATCTCTTACGTGTAGGCAAGTTCTGATAGACTTGCCGCCGAGTTGTCCCCCGGTTTGCGGGACTGCTTCACAATCACCAGATGGGGATTTAACGGATGAAACTGAAAAACACCTTGGGCTTTGCCATTGGTTCTTTGATTGCTGCCACTTCGTTCGGCGCTCTGGCACAAGGCCAAGGCGCAGTTGAAATCGAAGGCTTCGCCAAGAAAGAAATGTTCGACAGCGCTCGTGATTTCAAGAACAACGGCAACCTGTTCGGCGGTTCGGTTGGTTACTTCCTGACCGACGACGTTGAACTGCGTCTGGCCTACGACGAAGTGCACAACGCACGTACCGAAGACGGCACTAACGTTAAGGGCGCGAACACCGCTCTGGACGCTCTGTACCACTTCAACAACCCAGGCGACATGCTGCGTCCTTATGTTTCGGCCGGTTTCTCCGACCAGAGCATCGACCAGAATGGCAGCAACGGTCGTAACCGTTCTACCTTCGCCAACGTTGGTGGCGGCGCCAAGCTGTATTTCACTGACAACTTCTACGCCCGTGCTGGCGTTGAAGCTCAGTACAACATCGACCAGGGCGACACCGAGTGGGCGCCTAGCGTTGGTATCGGTGTGAACTTCGGTGGCGGCTCCAAGCCAGCTGCTGCTCCAGTTCCAGCACCTGCTGAAGTCTGCTCCGACAGCGACAACGATGGCGTGTGCGACAACGTCGACAAGTGCCCTGACACCCCAGCCAACGTAACTGTTGACGCTGATGGCTGCCCAGCTGTTGCTGAAGTCGTTCGTGTTGAGCTGGACGTCAAGTTCGACTTCGACAAGTCGGTCGTTAAAGAAAACAGCTACGGCGACATCAAGAACCTGGCTGATTTCATGAAGCAGTACCCAGCTACCAGCACTACTGTTGAAGGTCACACTGACTCCGTCGGTCCTGACGCTTACAACCAGAAGCTGTCTGAGCGTCGTGCAAACGCCGTTAAGAACGTTCTGACCAACCAGTACGGTGTTGAATCGTCCCGCGTTCAGTCTGTTGGCTACGGCGAATCCCGCCCAGTTGCCGACAACGCCACTGACGCTGGTCGTGCAGTTAACCGTCGCGTAGAAGCGCAGGTTGAAGCTCAAGCTAAGTAATTAGCCCACAGCTTTGGAAAAACCCGGCCTCGGCCGGGTTTTTCTTTGCCTGCGATTCATGGAGATGGGGGGAACACAAGACCTGTGGGAGACCTGTGGGAGCGAGCTTGCTCGCGATAGCGGTCTGATGGCTGATCGGGTACATATCCGTTGCTGCGGTAACGGCTACTTAGGGTTCCGCCCTTACGGCGGCTCACTTTTTTTCAAACGCCAAAAAAAGTAAGCAAAAAAGGCTTGCCCCACCACTCGGCACCTCGCCTAGGCTCGGTGTGCCCTCACTCCGGCATTGCTCCGTGGGCCGCCGCGAAGGGCCATCCATGGCCCAGCGCGGCTAACCCGGCATCCATGCCGGGTTGCCCACTCCACAATGCCTGCGTTCGGCCAGCGTGGTTAACGGGGCCTCCAGATCAAAAGCAAAAGCGAGGCGGCCTGATAGCCGACCTGGCTCTTTCGGTCGTACACCCATCTTATCTGTGGGAGCAAAGCTTGCTCGCGAGGCGGCCTGACAGCCGACCTGGCTCTTCGGTCATACCCCGTTCCAATTGTGGGAGCGAGCCTGCTCGCGATGGAGGTGTGTCAGTCAATGCATGTCTAACTGAACCACCGTCATCGCGAGCAAGCTTTGCTCCCACAGATCTGATGGGTGTCTGCTAGAGGGCGTAAACCTGGGCCAAAGCCGGCGGTGAGGCGGCCAATTCGGCTGCTTCGGCCACGGCGCCAATCACCAGTATCGCCGGGCTCTTGAGCTGGAAGGCGCTGGCAGCGGCTTCCATCGAGGCCAGGTCGCTGCGGCAGTCACGCTGGTGGGGCAGGGAGGCGTTTTCGATCATGGCCACGGGCGTGTCCGCCGCCAAGCCGCCGGCCAGCAGTTGCTCGCGGATCTCGCTCAGCTTCGCCACGCCCATATACACCACCAAAGTGGTCCCGCTTTGGGCCAGGGCTTGCCAGTTCAGGCTGCTGCCGTCCTGGGTGTGGGCCGTGACCAGGGTCACGCCCCGGGCAATCCCGCGCAGGGTCAGTGGAATATCGCATTGGGTCGCCCCCGCGAGGCCGGCGGTGATGCCGTTGACCATCTCTACCTCGACGCCATGCTCGCGTAGCCACTGCGCCTCTTCACCGCCGCGGCCGAAGATGCACGGGTCGCCGCCCTTGAGGCGCACCACGCATTTGCCCTGGCGGGCGTAACGCAGCATCAATCGATGAATGAAGGCCTGGGGGGTGGAGCGGCAGCCGCCGCGCTTGCCCACGGCGATGATGCGTGCGGCGGGGCAATGCTCCAGCACCGCGGCATTGACCAGGTCGTCGATCAACACCACGTCGGCCTCGCCCAAGGCGCGCACGGCTTTGAGGGTCAGTAATTCAGGGTCACCGGGACCTGCACCCACCAGCCAGACTTTTGCGTTCATAGTGTTTTCCTCACGAGATAGCCGCCAGCGGTTGCGCAGTGGCAACCAGCAGACGCTTGATTTCCGGTACGCAGGAACCGCATTGCGTGCCACAGCCCAGCTCTTGTTTTAACCCCTGCAAGTCCAGGCCACGCTCGATGCCTGCGCAGACCGCGCGCTGGCTGACGTTCATGCAGTTGCACAACGTTTTGCTGCCACCCGTTGCGGCGCCGACATTGCCCGGTGGCGCGCTCAACGGCGCCAGCAGCCAGCGCCGCAGTTGTTCATCGGCACGGCCTTCCAGCCACAAGTTCTGCAGCCAATGCCGGGCCAGGGTTTCACCGGCCAGGCGAATGGCGGTGATGCGACCGTTTTCGATGCGCACCCGTTTACCGATGGAGCGACGCGGGTCGTCGTAGGCCAGCACCGGCCCGTCGATCAGGCCCAATTGCTCGTCGATGGCCTGGAGCAGTTGCGGTTCAGGCGCGACGGCGCTGGCAGCGCGAATCAACAGCGCGGGACGTTCACGGCCGGTCAGGCTCAGGCTGACGTAGGAAAACGCCTCGCACAGGGGGCGCAGGGCCTCCAGATGCTGTTGAACATCGCCCTCGATCAAAGCGAAAAGCTGCCAAGGCAGGTTCACCGGTTCCAGGCGCACGCCGCTGTGCTTGAGTTCCGGTTGTTTCGACAAGGGGTCGAAGGCCGGTTGCGTCAGGCTATTCACGCCGCCCTTGAGGAACCGATCGCCCCAATGCATGGGCAGGAACGCCTGGCCGGGGCGCACGCTGTCGTCGCTGTCCACGGCCACGATCACACTGCCGCGACGGCTCTTGAGGTTGACCAGGTCGCCCGCTTGCAGGCGGTGCCGGAGCAGTTCGTCGGGGTGCAGGCTGAGCACGGCTTCGTTCACATGGCCAAACAACTGCGCGGCGGTACCGGTACGGCTCATGCCGTGCCATTGGTCACGCAAGCGGCCGGTGTTGAGGGTCAATGGGTAGCGGGCGTCACGCAGTTCCTTGGCGGCGCGATAGGGATCGGCCACGAAGTGCGCCCGGCCGCTGTCGGTCGGGAAAATCCCGTCCACGTACAGTCGCGCCGTCCCAACCGTGGCGCCTTCCGGGAAGGGCCATTGCTGAGGGCCGAGGCGGTCGATCAGGGCATGGCTGATGCCGGACAAGTCCAGGTCGCGGCCACGGGTCAGCTGTTTGTACTCATCGAACAGCTGGGCCGGGGTGTCGAAGGCGAACAGGCTGGGTTGGCCCGGGCGTAGGCGTTTCTCCAGGCGTTGTGCGAAATCCACGGTGATAGCCCAGTCCGGGCGCGCTTCACCGGGTGCGTCGATGGCCCGACGGACGTGGGAAATGCGCCGTTCGGAGTTGGTCACCGAACCTTCTTTCTCGCCCCAACTGGCCGCCGGCAACAGTAGATCGGCAAACGTGGCGGTCTCGGTGGTGCGGAAGGCTTCCTGTAGTACCACGAACGGGCAGGCTTGCAGGGCCTCACGTACCGCCGTCTGGTCGGGCATCGACTGGGCCGGGTTGGTGCAGGCGATCCACAAGGCCTTGATCTTGCCGCTGCGCACCTGCTCGAACAACTCGATGGCGCTCAAGCCGGTGGTGGCGGGCAATTGCTCCACACCCCAATAACGGGCGACGTCGGCACGATGCTCCGGGTTGGCGGCTTCACGATGGCCTGGCAGCAGGTTCGACAGGCTGCCGGTTTCCCGTCCGCCCATGGCGTTGGGTTGGCCGGTCAGCGAGAACGGGCCCGCCCCCGGCCGGCCGATTTGTCCGGTGGCCAGATGGAGGTTGATCAATGCGCTGTTTTTGGCGCTGCCGGCGGTGGACTGGTTCAGGCCCATGCACCACAACGACAGGAAGCTCGGCGACGTGCCGACCCATTCGGCACACTGGTGCAGTTGTTCGGCGCTGATGCCGCACAACTGGGCGACCATCGCCGGGGTGTAGTCGCGGACCAGGTTCTTCAGGTCCGCCAGACCTTCGGTATGGGCCTTGATGAAGTCGCGGTCGACCCAGTCTTCCCACAGCAGCAGGTGCAAAATCCCATGGAACAAAGCAACATCGGTGCCCGGCAAGATCGCCAGGTGCAGGTCCGCCAGGTCGCAGGTGTCGGTGCGCCGGGGGTCGATGACGATGATTTTCATCTGCGGCCGGCGGGATTTTGCCTCTTCGAGGCGGCGAAACAGGATGGGATGGGCGTAGGCCATGTTACTGCCGACGATCATCACGCAGTCGCTCAACTCCAGGTCTTCGTAGCTGCAGGGTGGGGCGTCGGCACCGAGGCTGCGCTTGTAGCCCACCACGGCGGAAGACATGCACAGCCGCGAATTGCTGTCGATATTGTTGGTACCCACCAATGCCCGGGCGAGTTTGTTGAAGGCGTAGTAGTCCTCGGTCAACAACTGGCCGGAGATGTAGAACGCCACGCTGTCGGGGCCGTGCTCGGCGATGGTGTCGGCGAAGACGCTGGCGGCGTGATCCAGGGCGCTGTTCCAGCCGGTTCGGGCCCGGGCCAGGCCTTTGCCCAGGCGCAGCTCCGGGTACAGGGCGCGGGCGGCGAGGTCGCCGGTCAGGTGCAGGGTCGAACCCTTGCTGCACAGTTTGCCGAAGTTGGCCGGGTGGGCGGGATCGCCGCTGACGCCGAGGATGCGCTCGCCGTCATGCTCGATCAGGACGCCGCAGCCGACCCCGCAATAACAGCAGGTCGAGGCAGTGATCTGGCGGTTCATCAGCTCGCGTCCCGCAGGGCCAGTTGCACCCGGCCGTTTTCGACCCGGGCCGAATGATGATGGGCGCAGCCCACGTCCGGGGCTTGGGCCAGGCCGGTTTCCAGGTCGATCTGCCAGTTGTGCAGCGGGCAGGCCACGCGCTTGCCGTAGACCAACCCTTGGGACAGCGGGCCACCCTTGTGCGGGCAACGGTCATCGAGGGCGAACACTTCATCGTCGCTGGTACGAAAAATCGCGATATCGCCTTTGGGACCATTGATGATGCGCGAACCGAGGATATTGATCTCTTCCAGTGCGCAGATATCCAGCCAGTTCATGCCGGCACCTCCAGGTTCTTCACGGGGATGACTTCGAACTCTTTCTTCAACTGAGGCTGTTCCAGGCGCTGTTTCCAAGGGTCCTGTTCCAGCGACAGGGAAAACTTCAGGCGTTCGTGGAGGGCCTTGCGCCGCTCGGGGTCTTCCAGCACGGCTTTCTTGATGTGCTCCATGCCGACCCGCTGCATGTAATGCACGGTGCGTTCGAGGTAGAAGGCTTCCTCGCGGTACAACTGCAGGAACGCGCCGTTGTATTCACGCACTTCCTCGGCGGTCTTGAGCTTGACGAAAAACTCCGCGACTTCGGTCTTGATCCCGCCGTTGCCACCGATGTACATCTCCCAGCCGGAATCGACGCCGATAATTCCCACGTCCTTGATGCCGGCTTCAGAGCAGTTGCGTGGGCAACCGGAGACCGCCAGCTTCACCTTGTGCGGCGACCACATATTGAACAGGTCGTGTTCCAGCTCGATGCCCAACTGGGTGGAGTTCTGCGTACCGAAGCGGCAGAACTCGCTGCCCACGCAGGTCTTCACGGTGCGGATGGACTTGCCGTAGGCGTGGCCGGACGGCATGTCGAGGTCTTTCCAGACGCCGGGCAAGTCTTGTTTCTTGATGCCCAGCAAGTCGATGCGCTGGCCGCCGGTGACCTTGACCATCGGCACGTTGTATTTATCGGCGACGTCGGCAATGCGCCGCAGCTCGGAGGGGTTGGTCACGCCTCCCCACATCCGCGGGACCACCGAGTAGGTGCCGTCTTTCTGGATGTTGGCGTGGGCGCGTTCGTTGATCAGGCGCGACTGTGGGTCGTCGTGGGCTTCGCCGGGCCAGGTGGATATCAGGTAGTAGTTCAACGCCGGGCGGCAGGTGGCGCAGCCGTTCGGGGTGCGCCAGTTCAGGTAGCTCATGGTGCCGGCGATGGTCAGCAGGTGCTGGTCGCGGATCGCCTGGCGGATCTGGCCGTGGTTGAGGTCGCTGCAACCGCAGATGGCTTTTTCGCTTTTTGGCTTGACGTCCGCCGCGCCGCCCACGGTGTTGATCAGGATCTGCTCCACCAGGCCGGCGCAAGAGCCGCAGGAACTGGCGGCCTTGGTGTGTTTTTTCACGTCATCGACGCTGAACAGCCCGTGCTCCTGGATCGCCTTGACGATGGTGCCCTTGCACACGCCGTTGCAGCCGCAGACTTCGGCGGTGTCGGCCATGCTCATGGCTTTGTCCTGGCCTTGGTGGCCTACATCGCCTAAAGCGTTTTCCCCAAACATCAGGTGATCGCGGATCTCGCTGATGCCGTGGTTCTCACGAATCTGCCGGAAATACCAGCCGCCGTCCGCGGTATCGCCGTACAGGCAGGCACCCACCAGCACGTCATCCTTAATCACCAGTTTCTTGTAGACGCCGCCGATCGGGTCGGAAAGGGTGATGGTCTCGGTGCCTTCGCCGCCCATGAAGTCGCCGGCGGAAAACAGGTCGATGCCGGTGACTTTCAACTTGGTCGACGTGACCGAACCCTTGTAAGTGGCGAAGCCCAATTGCGCGAGGTGGTTGGCGCAGACCTTGGCCTGTTCGAACAGCGGCGCCACCAGGCCGTAGGCGGTGCCGCGGTGGCTGGCGCATTCACCGATGGCGTAGATGCGCGGGTCGTAGGTTTGCATGGTGTCGTTGACCAGGATCCCGCGGTTGCAGGGGATGCCGGATTTTTCCGCCAGTTCGGTATTGGGACGGATGCCGGCGGCCATCACCACCAGGTCGGCGGGGATGATGTCGCCGTTCTTGAACTGGACCGAGCCGACCCGGCCATTGCCGGCGTCGTGCAAGGCCTGGGTCTGTTCGCAGAGGCGGAATTTCAGGCCACGGTTTTCCAGGGCGGTCTGCAGCAGTTGGCCGCTGGTCTTGTCCAGTTGCCGTTCCAGCAGCCATTCACCGATGTGGACGACGGTCACGTCCATACCCCGCAGCTTCAAGCCGTTGGCCGCTTCCAGGCCCAGCAGGCCGCCGCCGATGACCACGGCGTGCTTGTGGGTCTTGGCGGTGTCGATCATCGCCTGGGTGTCGGCGATGTCGCGGTAACCAATCACCCCTTCAAGGGTGTTGCCGGGGATCGGCAAGATGAACGGCGTGGAACCGGTGGCGATCAGCAGGCGGTCGTATTCGGCTTCGCTGCCGTCTTCGGCGATGACCCGGCGCTTGACCCGGTCGATCTCCACCACTTTACGGTTGAGCAGCAGCTTGATGTTGTTGTCCAGGTACCAGCTCAGGTCGTTGAGCACGATCTCTTCGAACGTCTGCTCACCGGCCAGCACCGGCGAGAGCAGGATGCGGTTGTAGTTGGTGTGGGGTTCGGCGCCGAACACCGTGATGTCGTACAGCTCGTTGCTCAGCTTGAGCAGTTCCTCGAGGGTGCGAACCCCGGCCATGCCGTTGCCGATCATCACCAGTTTGAGTTTTTTCATCAGGGTTCTCCGCAAGCTCATGTCCGTTTCATCACGGCGATCGGACTGGCTCGGCAATTTTTACGAAAACAAAAAAAGGCGTCCCGCTAGCAAGCTAGCGAGGACGCCTTTGTCCTGGTCCCGTTCTCTCGGGAAGCACCGCCTTCATCGTTGGAGGCGTTGCTTTATGTATGGTGGTGTAGGTAATGCAGTGGTTGTGCCAAGTGGCGCGAAGGCGTGGATTTATTGAGCGGCGGGCTGGTTGAGCGGATTGGGGAGGGATTTATTGCACCGAATCAAAGCGTGTTGCCCGGTAATGGAGCGCGCTAGGGCGAGCGAAAAGTTTTTGTGGCGAGGGAGCTTGCTCCCGCTGGGCTGCGAAGCAGACCCAAAAAAAGGCGACCGCTGCGCGCTCGAGCGGGAGCAAGCTCCCTCGCCACGGTCATGAGTGGAATACCAAAAACAACAGCACCACATTCACCACCAACGACACCAGCGCCAATGTCCGCCAGACCTTCAGCGGCTCTCTTTCCAGCAACGGCCTGGGCCTGACGCTCAAGCTGCGGCGCTCGCCCTGCTCCAGCAGCAATAGCCATTCCTCGGCCGTCTCAAAACGCTGACCCGGATCCGCCGCGACCGCGCGTTCCAGGCTCTGCCCAAGCCATTCGGCCAAGTCCGGCCGATAGCGGCTGGCACTGACCGGCACGCCGAAGCGCGGGCGCTGGAAGGCTTCGATCTCGCCGTAGGGATAATGCCCGGTCAGCAGGAAATACAAGGTCACGCCGACGGCATACAAATCCTGTTGCGCCGTGGGCGCGGCGCCGCCGAAGGCTTCCGGGGCAATGTAACTGGGTGTGCCGGGCAGCACGTTGGCCTGGTCCTCGGACAAGCCCGGGCAATACGCCAGGCCAAAATCCAGCAAGCGCAATTCCCCGTCGTCGCCCAGGTGCAGGTTTTCCGGCTTGATGTCGCGGTGGTAGATCTGCCGCCGATGCAACAGGCCCACCGCCCGCACCAGCCGCTGCGCCAGGTCCTGCCATTGGGCCAGGGGCAGCGGACCGCCCTGGTTGAACAGCTCGGCCAGGGTCGCGCCCGGATATTCACGCATTACGTAGTACAGATGCTGACGTTGGGGCACCCCATGGACTTCGGGAAACTGCCGCCCGGCGACGCGTTTGAGAAACCATTCCTCCGAGAGCAAGGCCTGACCGGCCCGGCTATCGTCCCGTAGCTGCACGGGCAAGGTTTTCAGCAGCCAAGGTTGGCCTTGGCCGTCGTGCACCCGGTAAAGCAACGATTGCTGGCTCTGGCCGAGCAGGCTTTCGATCTGCCAGCCCTCGAACACCTGGCCCGGTTTCAGCGCCGGCGGCAAGGGCCATTGCTGGAGCTGGATCAAGGCATCGCCAATGCTGGCTTCGCCGAGGGCATCGACCCGCACCAACAACGCGCTGGCATTGTCCTGGCTACCGGCCAGGTGCGCGGCGTTGACCAGCGTCTGCGCAGCGAGGTGCAGGTCGGGTTGGTCGCGAAGGATGGCGGCGATGGCCATGTCCCCCAAGACCGCCCAGACGCCGTCGCTGAGCAACACGAAGGTTTCGTCGGTGCGCAGTTCACCGTCGAGAAAGTCGAGGATCAGGTGTTGGTCCAGCCCCAGGGCCCGCTTCAGCACATGCTGCATGCCCTGCTGTTCCCAGACGTGATCCTCGCTGACCCGTTGCAGGTGATCGGCATGCCAGCGGTAGACCCGGCAATCGCCGACGTGGGCCAAGGTGAAGCGCCGGCCCCGCAGGACCAGGGCGCTCACGGTGGTGAGCAGCGGTTGCCCGCCGCCGTTGGCCTGCAGCCAGCGGTTCTGGGCCAGCAACAGCCGGTCCAGCGCTTGGGCCACGCCCCAGGTTTGCGGCGTGGAATAGTAGTCCAGGGCCAGGGCCTGCAAGGTCGAACGGGCGGCCAGCCCACCATCGGCGCATTGGCTCACGCCGTCGGCGATGGCGAACAGGTAACCCTTGCTGGCAGCCAGGGCCGGGGCGGGCGTGACCAGGCGCAGGGCGTCCTGGTTTTCTTCCCGCGGGCCGATGGCGCTGGCCTCGGCAAAACTCAATTGCAGGCTCATGGTTGCAGGTTATACCCGAGCAGCGGTGACGGCTGCCGAACCCCAAGTGGTTCTCCAGCGACGCTTGACGCCATACAGGCCGAACCAGGCCAGGACACCGAGGCTGGCGAACAACCACAGCGCCAGTTGATAGCTGCCGGTGCTTTGCTTGATCGCGCCCATGCCCGCCGCCAGGGCGAAGCCGCCGATGCCGCCGGCCATGCCGATCAGCCCGGTCATCACGCCGATTTCGCGACGGAAGCGTTGTGGCACCAGTTGGAACACCGCGCCGTTGCCCGCACCCAAGCCGAGCATGGTGCAAACGAACAGGGCCAGGGCCGCATAGGAACTCGGCAGGTTGAAGCCCACCGCGGCGATGCAGACGGCCGCTACGGTGTACATGCCGAGCAAAGTGCGGATGCCGCCAAAACGGTCCGCCAGGGCGCCGCCCAAGGGACGCATCAGACTGCCACCGAAGACGCAGGCAGCGGTGTAGTAGCCGGCGGTGACGGGGCTCAGGCCATATTGGTCGTTGAAGTAGCCGGGCAGGGCGCTGGCCAGGCCGATGAAGCCGCCGAAGGTCACGCTGTAGAAGAACATGAACCACCAGCTGTCGCGGTCGCCCAGGGCCTTGAGGTAGTCGGCCATGGATTTGGCTTTTGGTCGCTCGGGGGCGTTCTTGGCCAGCCAGGCGAAGAGGACCAGGGTCAGCACCAGCGGGATCAGTGCGAAGCCGAACACGTTGGTCCAGCCGAAGGCCACGGCCATGACCGGTGCGATCAACGCGGCGAGCACGGTGCCCGAGTTGCCAGCCCCGGCGATGCCCATGGCCTTGCCCTGGTGTTGCGGCGGATACCACTGGGAGGCCAGGGGCAGGGCGACGGCGAACGAAGCGCCGGCCACACCGAGGAACAGGCCCAGCAGCAGGGCTTGTTCGTAGCTGTGGATGCCCAGTTTCCAGGCGCAGAACAGCGCACCGATCACGATCACCTGGCCAACCATGCCGGCGGTCTTGGGTGAAATCCGGTCGGCCAGCAGGCCCATGAACAGGCGCAGCACGGCGCCGGCCAGGATCGGTGTCGCTACCATCAGGCCGCGTTGCTGGGTGGTCAGGTGCAGGTCGGCGGAGATCTGTACCGCCAGTGGCCCGAGCAGGTACCAGACCATGAAACTCAGGTCGAAATAAAGAAAGGCCGCGAACAGTGTCGGGGTGTGGCCGGATTTCCAGAAGCTTGAATTCATCGCGCACCTCAGCTGTAAAAGTCTCGAGAAATGAGTCAGTGCTTAGAGCAGTGCGCCGCCTGTGGTCGCACCACCGGCCCCGAAGGGCCAAAACAAAAAAACGCCGCAACCCGGATCGCCAGAGAGGCAAGGAGGGTGTGCGACGTCTTTGTCGTAGGTGGGGCAACCGCCGTTGGTTACCTGTGGGGTTGCTTAAGCGAGATCTGTGCCAACCTGTGAGGTAAGGGGGAGGGCCCTTCGCGAGCAGGCTCGCTCCCACAGGGATTGTAGTTGTTCGCAAATGTCCGTGCTCACCCCGCAAACCCTGTGGGAGCGGGCTTGCTCGCGAAGACGGTGGGGCAGTCGATATCAATGTTGGAAGTAAGACCGCTTTCGCGAGCAAGCCCGCTCCCACAGTGGATTGGGGTTGTTCCCAAATGCTGCGTTCACCCTGGAACCCATGTGGGAGCGAGCTTGCTCGCGATGGCGGCAGGCACGGCGCTACTAGGCTTTCAGCCGAGCAATTCATTCATGGCGATGATCTGCTCCGCCACCTGGATCAGCTTCTGCTGGCGGCTCATGGCCTGGCGGCGCATCAGGGTGTAGGCCTGCTCCTCGTTGCATTCCTTCATCTTCATCAGCATGCCCTTGGCCAGTTCGATGCGCTTGCGTTCGGCCAGTTGCTGGTCCCGGGCCAGGAGTTGGGCGCGCAGGGCCTGGTCGCTTTCGAAGCGGGCCATGGCCACGTCGAGGATCGGTTGCAGGCGCGCGGCGTGGATGCCTTCGACGATGTAGGCGCTGACGCCCGACTTGATCGCCTGGCGCATTACATTGGGGTCGTGCTCGTCGGTAAACATGACGATCGGTCGTGGCTGGTCGCGACTGACCAGCACCACTTGCTCCATCACATCGCGCCCGGGTGACTCGGTATCGATCAGGATCACGTCCGGACGCACCGTTTCGACGCGCGCCGGCAGGTCGATGGTCAGGCCGGATTCGTCGATCACTTCGAAGCCGGCTTCGATCAGGGCAGCCTTGAGACGGCCGACTTTTTTCGCGGTGTCGTTGATCAGCAGGATACGCAGCATGGTCGTGGCTCCTGTCAGCGGCTGGCGAGAAGGGGAGCCGCATCGCTCAAGGCGTGCAGTTTGAAGCTGCGGGCGTACCCGGCCGGGTCCGAGCCGTCCCAGGTGGTGCCATCGATCAGTTGGCTGCTGCGCATGTCCTGGCTTGGGGACGCAATGTCCAGCGCCCCACAGGCTTCACGGTACAGCGTGAGTTGCTGGACGTCCCGGGCCACGGCCAGGTAATCCGGGTCTTCGCGCAGCAAGCCCCAGCGACGGAACTGGGTCATGAACCACATGCCGTCGGACAGGTACGGCAGGTTCACCTCGCCGTCGCCATGGAAGCGCATCGCGTGGGGATCCTGCCAGCTGTTGCCCAAGCCGTCGGCATAGATGCCCAGCAGGCGCGGCTCGATGCAGTCCAGCGGGGCGTCGAGGTATTCGGGCGCACTTAACAGTTGCGCGGTGCTGCGACGGTTTTCGTTGCTTTGTTCGATGAAGCGGCTGGCTTCGAGGATCGCCATCACCAGGGCCCGGGCGGTATTGGGGTACTGCTCGACGAACGCGCGGGTACAACCGAGGACTTTTTCCGGGTGATCGGGCCAGATGGTCTGGGTAGTCGCCAGGGTAAAACCGAGGTTCTGCTTCACCGCGCTGGCGCACCAGGGCTCGCCGACGCAAAACCCGTCGATACGCCCGGCTTGCAGGTGCGCGATCATTTGCGGCGGAGGCACGACCACGCTGTCGACATCCGACAACGGGTGGATGCCCTGGGCGGCGAGCCAGTAATAGAGCCACATGGCGTGGGTGCCGGTGGGGAAAGTCTGGGCGAAGGTCAGTTTCGGGCGAGTTTGGTGCACGTGCCGTTCCAGTGCTTCAGGACTGGTCACGCCTTGGGCCTGCAAGCCATGGGACAAGTTTATGCTCTGGCCGTTCTGGTTCAGCCCCATCAGCACCGCCATGTCGGTCGGCGCGACCCCGCCAATGCCCAGGTGCACCGCATAGACCAGGCCATACAGGCTGTGGGCGGCGTCGATTTCACCGCTGACCAGCTTGTCCCGCAGGTTGGCCCAGGAGGCCTGGCGCTTGAGATTCAGGGTCAAGCCGTAGGGTTGGGCGAAGCCCTGGGTGGCGGCCACCACCACCGGGGCACAGTCGCTCAAGGCCATGAAGCCGAGGTTGACCGCGCTCTTTTCCGGGGCATCGCTGCCGTTGACCCAGGCCAGGGGGTTGGCTGGAACTTCATTCATCGTGCATCACCTTCCACTTAATCAGTCTGGCACTCATTTGGCCTTTGGCACCGGCGCCGATGAGCAGTAATGGTGCAAGGCATATGCCAGCCGAGCCCTCATCACCTTCCCATCAAGATTCCAGGCGTCGTGTCTTTCATCCTGTCGGTCCTTCCAACGCCACGTAGCAAAGGAGACGGCATGCAGGACACATCCATTCTCGCCACGGCATTGCCTGATCTGGGCGAACGCGTGCTGCACCTGCGCGTGGCCCGGGCCCAGGTTCAACTGAGCGCCGGGCGGTTGGGCCGCAGCCACTGCCTGCCCGTCGGTTGGGAGGGGTTGGTGGTGCAGAGCGATTCGCTGCGCTTCTGTGGCGGTGAGTTGCATGTCACGCCGGTTTGCGAAGCGACGCTGGTCAAGCTGCAGGCGTTCCTGGACATGAGCGATGCCCTGGTGGATGCCGGGCAACGGCTGCACGCGGAGCCATGGGCCCTGTTGCCGGTGGCGGAGGAAACCGTCCGCTCGCCGCAACGGCTCGAACGCTGGTACATCGGCCAAGCGATGAACGGCACGCCGGCCTATCACGCGGTCGCCCACCTGCTGCGTCATCACGAGAGCTACGGGCTCGTGCGTTTCCTTCTGGAGCAAGGCACCCACAGCGAAAAACTGAACACGCTGGCGCAACGCTACGGCGTATCGGTTTCGCATTTTCGCAGGCTCTGTCGCCAAGCCCTGGGCTCTGCCGCCAAACCGGCCTTGCGTGGCTGGCGCACGGCCCAGGCGCTGTTGAACATGAGTCTTCAGGACGGCTCGTTGACCGATGTCGCGCTGGAGTTCGGCTTTGCTTCGTCGTCACATTTTTCCAAGGAGATCCGCGAACTGGTGGGCTTCGCACCCAGCAGCCTGGCGGATATCACCTACCTTCCAGGCAAGTGAGTCGATGAGCCGCCAAGCGTTATCCCCATTCCTTTTATTCGTCTGCCTTAGCGCTGTGATGCTGCTCGCATCCGGTGCCGCAAGGGCCGATGTCTATACCTTCGAGGCTCGCGAACAGAGCGCGCGGACCTTTTTCAGCGAGCTGTCCGGGTCATTGGGCAAGCCGGTGATCGTCAGCAAGGCCGCGGCAGCCAAGCGCATTGGTGGTTCGTTCGACCTGCGCACGCCGCAACGCACGTTCGAGCGGGTCAGCGCGCAGATGGGGTTGATCTGGTACAGCGATGGCCAGGCGATCTACCTGTATGACGCCTCGGAAATCAAGAGCGCGATGATGTCGCTCCAAACCCTCACCGTCGCCAAGCTCCAAGGGTTCCTCGGCCGTTCAGGCTTGCACGATGCACGTTATCCGCTGCGTCACGACGGACTGCGGACGTTCCATGTGTCGGGCCCGCCGATGTATGTCGACCTGGTGGTGCAAGCGGCCGGGCTGATGGACAACCAGCGCTCGGAACTGTTGCTGGGCAAGCAGCAGATTGGCGTCATCCATGTGCGCAACACCTTCGTCAGCGACCGTAACTATGAGCTGCGTGACGACAAGGTGACGATCCCGGGACTGGCCACCGTGATCGAGGACTTGTTGCGTGGCGAGAAGCAGCAGGTCGAGCCATCGGTGGCACAAGCTCCCGAGCAGCGCTCGCGGGGGGCGATGCCAGTGTTTCCCCTCGAAGGCCTGGCGAACACCTCTTCGGACCAGGACCCGACGGCACCGCGAATCATTGCGCGCGAGGTGGCCGCCGGCAACATTCGTGTGGTCGCTTACCCGGACACCAACAGCCTGTTGGTCAAGGGGCTGCCCGAGCAGGTGCGCTTTATCGAGAACCTGGTCAATGCCCTGGACACGCCGAAACGCCATGTCGAGCTGTCGCTGTGGATCATCGACCTGCACAAGGACGAACTCAATCAATTGGGCATCAACTGGCAGGGCGCGGTGAAATCAGGCGGGCAGTTCAGCGCCTCGCTCAACGCCGGCTCGGCCACCACCCTCGACGGCGCGTCGTTCGTGACCCAGGTCATGGCGCTGGAGCGCACCCAGCGGGCGAACGTGGTCTCGCGACCGGTGATCCTGACACAGGAAAACGTGCCGGCGATCTTCGACAACAACCGTACCTTCTACGCCCCGCTGGTGGGGGAGCGCAGCGTCGATCTGCAGCACATCACTTACGGCACGCTGGTGAATGTGCTGCCACGTTTCGCCCAGGCCGACGAGATCGAGATGTCCCTCAATATCGAGGACGGCAATGAAGTCGAGAATCCCGGCCGGGGTGAGCAGCAGAGTGCCCTGCCGACGGTCGGGCGTACGCGCATCAGTACCGTGGCCCGCGTGCCCCAGGGCAAGAGCCTGCTGGTGGGCGGTTTCACTCGCGATGACCATGGCGAGCAGGTCGGACGCGTGCCGGTGCTGGGGTCGATCCCGTGGATCGGCCGCTTGTTCAGCTATCGCCAGGGCCGCTCGGCCAACACGGTGCGGGTGTTTTTGATTCAGCCCAAGGAGATTCGCGACGCTCTTGAACCCGTGGAACTGGACATGCCGTTGCTGACCCCCGAGCAACATGAGCGCGTGCGTCGAATGTACTTCCGGATGTCCGAGCCATGATCCTGCCCCCGGTTTCCATGGGCGGCCGGGCTGCCCAGGCTCGATTGAACGCCGAGAAGGCCGCCGAACAGCCACAACCACAAGTCGACGCCGAGACGGCGCAGGACGACAGCGCAACGGCGGCCGTGGCCCAGCGCATCGTGCAGATCAGCGACGAGCTGTCGGCGGCGCTGACGCAGTTCCGTGGCCGGCGTTTGTTCGAACTCAAGTCCGAGACCCTGACCGACACCTTCGAACGCGTGCTCGAGGACGACACCGTGCCCAAGGCCCGGCAGGTGCTGAGCCTGGCGCGGCTGGCGGACAAACCCGTGGCTTGGTTGCTGCAAATGGCGCGCAGCCTGTTCCCCGATGACAGCGACCTGGCGCTGGTGTTGCGGGCGTTGTTACGCCGCCGCAACCTGGAAACCCGCACCCGCCAGCGCCTCGAAACCCTCTTGCAGACGGTGGTCGCCCAAGGCTCGCCCAAGCGCCTGAACGCGGGGATCAACGCCGCGCTCAAGGCCAGGATGTTCGGCAAGAGCATGGCGGTCAGGGCCGGCCTGCTACGCGAGACCTATCGGGATTTTCTCGAGTCCGACGAAGGCCCGCTCAGTTGCTACCAGGACTGGATTGCCCTCTACGGCCCGGCACAACGCATGAATGTGCTGGCCTTCATCGAAGCCGCGCTGCTCACCGACATCAGCGCCCAGGACCCCAGTTGCTCGCGCATCGAGTTTGGCCAGTTGCTGACCCGGGTGACCGACCTCAAGCGCTTGCGTTCGGCCGATGGGCTGTTCATCGGCGCCGTGCTTGGCGATGCGCTCATCTGTCGGCACAACCCCCATGAAGCCGACTGGCTGGTGTTCCTGTTCGGCGTGTTGACCTACCCCGATGACCTCGACCAGCTGTTGCTCGGTGTGTTGGGCGAGCAGGTGTTGCTCAGTGCCCACCGCGAGCGCTCGACGCTGCTGCAAACCGTGCGACGGCTCAGCCTGCAACTGCCGCCGCCGCTGTTTGCCGATGAAGAAGCGCCGCAACGCCTGGCCATCCAGTTCACCCGCCTGGCCGACGTCGCCTATGCCCACGAACTCATCGAACAGCGACTGCCCGGTGGCCGCCCATGATCTTGTCCCGGAGCCAGGCCTGAATGCTCAACGTGTTCTTGCGCAATGTCGGCGCGCGCCCGGAGCTGCTGATCCTCACCTTGATGGTGATGATCATCGCCATGCTGATCATCCCCTTGCCGACGGTGTTGGTGGATTTTCTCATCGGCCTGAACATCGTCATCTCGTTGTTGGTGTTCATGGGCTCGTTCTACATCGAACGCATCCTCAGCTATTCGACGTTCCCAGCGCTGCTGCTGTTGACGACCTTGTTCCGCCTGGCGCTGTCGATCAGCACCAGCCGGCTGATTCTCAGCCAGGCCGATGCCGGCGAGATCATCGCATCGTTCGGCGACTTCGTGATCGGCGAAAGCCTGGTGGTGGGTTTCGTGATTTTTTCCATCGTCACCATTGTCCAGTTCATCGTGATTACGAAGGGTTCGGAGCGGGTCGCCGAAGTGGCGGCGCGCTTTTCCCTGGACGGCATGCCCGGCAAGCAGATGAGCATCGACGGCGACCTCAAGGCCGGCGCCATCGACGCGGCCCAGGCCCGGGAAAAACGCAGCGTGCTGGAGCGCGAAAGCCAGCTGTACGGTTCGTTCGACGGGGCGATGAAATTCATCAAGGGCGATGCCATCGCCGGCATCATCATTATCTTCGTCAACTTCATCGGCGGCATGGCCATCGGCATGGGGCAATTGGGCATGGACATGTCCACGGCCTTGTCCACCTACACGCTGTTGACCATCGGCGATGGCCTGGTCGCGCAGATCCCCGCGCTGCTGATCGCCATCGGCGCGGGCTTCATCGTCACCCGCGTCAACGGTGATGACAGCAACCTGGGGCGCAACATGCTTGCCCAGATGCTCGGCAACCCGTTCGTCCTGGGCGTCACCGCGTTGCTGGCGGTGGGCGTGGGCCTCTTGCCCGGTTTTCCATTGCTGACGTTTCTCTCGATTGCCAGTGTGCTGGGGTTGGTGGTGTTTGTGCGCCACCGCAAGTCCTTGCGCCAGGCCAGCTCGGGCGAAAGCCGCAGCGAACCTGCCGAGCCAGGCGCGGCGCAGGGTGAGTCGGGATTGCTCGATGACGTCGACAACGTTGCCACCGAAACCATCGCCCTGATGCTGCTGGTGCCCACGGCACGCCTGCAAGCGTTGGAGAAGGAGCGGTGGGCGGCGCGCTTTCGCAGCCAGTTCTTCGTCGATTACGGGCTGCGCATTCCCGAGCCGCGGTTACGGGCCAGCGAGGCGCTGCCGGTCCATCAAGTGGCGGTGCTGATCAATGAAGTGCGCGCCGAGCAGTTCGATATTCACTTCGATCACTGGCGCCTGCTGGATTATTCGCCGGAGCTGGAACCGTTGGGTTTCGCCCTGGTGCGCGGTAACGACAGCAATCGCCTCGGTGGCGTCTGGATCACCGCCGCCGACCGCGAGCGCGTGCAGCAGTTGGGTTACCACCTGCGGCCTGCCGACGAAGAATGCTATCGCTGCCTGGTCACGCTGCTGGCGCGCAACATCCAGGAATTTTTCGGCGTGCAGGAAACCAAGCAACTGCTCGACGAAATGGAAGCGCGCTACCCCGACCTGCTCAAGGAAGTCTATCGCCACGTCACGGTGCAGAAGATCGCCGAGGTGTTGCAGCGCTTGATCGGCGAGCGCATCTCCGTGCGCAACATGAAGCTGATCCTCGAAACCCTCGCCCATTGGGCCTCTCGGGAAAAGGATGTGCTGGCGCTGGTCGAGCATGTGCGCGGCGCCATGGCCCGCTACATCAGCAACAAGTTTGCCCAGGGCAACGACCTGCGCGTGCTGCTGTTGTCGGCGGAGTTCGAAGACGTGGTGCGCCGGGGCATCCGGCAAACCTCGGGCGGCAGTTTCCTCAACCTGGAACCGGCCGAATCGGAAGAACTGATGGACCGCCTCAGTGTCGGCCTGGACAGCGTGCACATCGCCCACAAGGACATGGTGCTGCTGTGTTCGGTCGATGTGCGGCGCTACATCAAGAAACTGATCGAAGGGCGTTTTCGGGAGCTGGACGTGATGTCGTTCGGCGAGGTGTCCGAGACGGTCTCGGTCAATGTCATCAAGACGCTGTAAAGGAAATTTTTGCAAATGGTACCAATGGATATTGCCGGCCTATTACGCGAAGCGCTAAGACACAGCGGCTGCGTGGACAGTCAGATAGGGCATTTCGACAGCCACAGCACGATAGAAATGCAGATGAAGAATCTGCCGGATATCAGTGTGGCTGAGGTGGAAGGTGATGTGTGGGTCTGGGCAGCGGTCGCCGAAGCGACGCCATCGTCATTGAATTATTGTGCTTTTGACCTGATGCAGTTCCTGCTCGAAGGCAACCCGTTTTCCCGTACTGGGCAATTGCACTTGTGCGATGTCGAAGGGCGGCTGGAGTTGCGTTTTATGGCCAGTGCCTATGCCTTGAACGCTGCCGAGCACTTGGCCCAAGCGCTGGATTCCTTCGTGCAAGCCATTGAACGGCTGTTGGAAATCCTGCGTCGATGAGCATCCACCTGGAAAGACGGGCGGCCCATCCCTTGCGTTTGAGCGGCCCATTGATCGAAGCCGCACTGAGCGAGGTGGTGGTCGGCGAAGTCTGTGAAGTGCGCCGGCATTGGCGCGCGCCCGAGGTTGCCGCTCGGGCGCAGGTCATCGGCTTCAAGCCTGGTGCGGTGCTGCTCAGTTTGCTGGGCGAGGCGAAAGGCTTGTCCCGGGAGTCGATGATCGTGCCCACCGGCTCGACCTTGCAGCTGACCTGCAGTGACGCCTTGCTCGGCAGTGTGGTCGATCCCCGGGGCGTTATCGTCGAGCGCCTGGCGCCGTCGACAGCGGTGGCCCAGCGCGACTGTGCGGTGGATGCCGACCCACCGTCGTACCAGCAACGGCGGCCGGTGGTGGAGCCGTTGCGCACCGGCATTCGGGTCATCGATGGCTTGCTGACCTGCGGTGTCGGCCAGCGCATCGGCATTTTTGCCGCCGCCGGCTCCGGCAAAACCACCTTGATCAACATGCTGATCGAACACACCGACGCGGATGTTTTCGTGATCGGTCTGATTGGCGAACGCGGGCGCGAAGTCACCGAGTTCATCGAGCATCTGCGCCAGTCGCCCAAGCATTCCCGTTGCGTGGTGGTGTACGCCACGTCGGATTTTTCCTCGGTGGATCGTTGCAACTCGGCGCTGCAGGCCACCACCATCGCCGAGTATTTTCGCGACCAGGGCCGGCGCGTGGTGCTGTTGCTGGACTCGTTGACGCGCTACGCCCGCGCTCGCCGCGACCTGGCCTTGGCGGCCGGTGAAGCACCGGCGCGGCGGGGTTATCCGGCCTCGGTGTTCGATGCCTTGCCGCGCTTGCTCGAACGTCCGGGTGTGACCGCTTCGGGCAGCATCACCGCCTGGTACACGGTGCTGCTGGAAAGTGACGACGAGCCGGACCCGATCGCCGAGGAGATTCGCTCCATCCTCGATGGCCACATCTACCTCAGCCGGGCCTTGGCCGCCAAGGGGCACTACCCGGCCATCGATGTCTTGCGCAGCGTCAGCCGGGTGGCGACGCAAGTCACCTCGCCAGAGGTTCGGCAACTGGCGGCCGCGACCCGGGACACCCTGGCGCGGATTGAGCAACTTCAGGTGTTTCTCGACATGGGCGAATACAGCCCAGGCGTGGACGCGGCCAATGACCACGCGCTGCAACGTCGCGAAGCCCTCGGCCAATGGTTGCGCCAGTCGACGGAGCAACGTAGCGAACCGGATGAAACCCTGCGGAGCCTGCATGAAATCATTGCTTGATCGACGACGCCTGCTGGCCTTCAGTCAGTTCCGTCGGCAACGCGGCGAGCAGGCGCTGTTGCGCGTCCAGCGTCAGTTGCAGCCGCTGTTGCAGGAACAGTCCGGTTTCGAGGAGCAAGAGGCCGCGCTGCAACGGTTGTTGATCAGTCATCGGGCGAATGACTGCGTGATGGATCACGGTCAGTTGTTGGCGCTGTTGCGAACCCAGGCGGTCATTCGTCGGCGCATCGATCTGTTGCGTGTCGAGCGTGACCGCGTGGACCAGCAATGTCGGCAGGTCGAGCAGCAATTGCAGGTGCAGCGCGAGCAATTGCGTGGGCTGCAACGTAAACACGACACGTATGAGCGCTCCGTCCAGCAACTGTTGCGTGTGCAGCGGTTAGAGGCGGTGCGCCGGGAAGAGCGGGAGCTGGAAGAGATGATTGGGGTACGACGATGAATCAGGTTCTTGCGGTTCCCACCCGACCGGTCCAGGCACTGGAGCCCGTCGACGAAGGTTCGTTGGATCAGTTGCTGGACCCACTTGTCCCGGTGCAAGAGGATGAACTGCCGCAAGGCGTATTGGACCTGATGGCGTCGCTGATCCTGCCGCCTCAGCGACCCATGATCGAAGCCGCCCGGGCGCTGGCCCGGCAGGCGCCGAGTGTCGGTCAGGGCGTGCTGGTGGTTGAGGGCGATGAGGCACGGTCGGTTGTCCAGGATACGCTGGCGGTCGAGCCCGATGGAAAACCCTTGATCGCCCGGGAAACCGTGGCTTACCCACCGCCTCACCTGCAGCTCGGAAAATTGGCACAGCACCCGTTGCCGCAACGCCTGCAGCCTTTGGCTTCTGCCGTCGACAAGGCCACGACGCCAGTGCCGATCGCGCCGTCAACGGTCGAACCTCTCACTGCGCCTCGTGCCCGCCCGGCATCCCGTCTCGATGAACAGCAGTCGCCTCACATTCCGCAGGGCTTCCAAGACGTGCGCCCAACGCCAGCCGTTGCGCTTGCGGCCATCCCTTCACCGGTGCTCCCGCCCGCGCCGCCGATGCTTGAGATCATGGTCGAGGCGCTGCCGGACACGAACCGGGGTGTGCTGCAAGTACCGTTCAACAAAGGGGCTGCCCATGGACAGGTAACGATTACTCGGCTGCCCGATGAGCCCGCTCGGAACTTCACGCTCAACCCCAGCAACGCCCAAGTGCTTGAGCAACTCAAGGCGCCTTTCGAACTGGCTCGTGAGCCGGCCTGGCGGTTGGCCGACAGTGGCGACGAGCAGCCGCGCCAGGGTTCGCAGCAGGCGCCGGACGAAGACCCGGACGAACAGGCTGAGCGTCCGGTATGAGGGCCTTGCAGCTACGACGGATCGAGCCGTTGGCGCACGCCCAGGCGCAGGCGATTCAACGCTGGCGGCGCGCCGGTCATGAGGCGGGTTTGGGCCAGGTGCCAGGGGAGTGCGGTTATTTGCGTTTTTGCGCCCAGGGCGACGGCGGCGACTGGCAAGGGCTGATCGCGGCCCATGATTGGTTGAATCGAGCGTTGCCATCGTTGCAGTCGTTGTTGAAGGTGGAAACACCGTTGACGAATATCCTCGAATTGTTTCGCGCAGTGCCGCGTCCTTTGTCACTGGAAATAGACGAGCTGCAATACCAGGCGCTGGGCGACATCACGTGCTTCGCCCCGGGGCGATTGCCCATCCGCGAGCTGCCCTGGCTCGAAACCCCTCGGGGGCGCGTGTGGTTCCTGCAACTTGCACCGACACCTGCTGCCAGCGAGCGCGTGGGCGTCGGAGCATGGCTAGATGAATTGCCGTTGCGCCTGGAACTGATCCTCGGCGTCAGCCAGGTGAGTCAAACCGACCGGCTACGCCTGCGTAAGGGCGATGTATTGCGCATCGTCCAGCGCACTCAGCGGTGCTGTCTGGCCGACCGTTGCCTTGGCACTTTCACCTTTACCCAGGAGGGTCTACACATGCAACCGAGCGTGACCGATGCCAATCCAGATGCCCCGACAGAAACCGATGCGGCGATAGACCTGGGAGCGCTCCCGGTGCGCCTGGAGTTCCTGCTCGCCAGCCATGAAACCGACCTGGCGACGCTGTCGCGCATCATCGACGGGCAGTTGATCCCGCTGGCCGAGGACGCGGCGCGGCACATCGAGGTGCGCGCCAACGGCAAGCCGGTGGCCAGCGGGGAACTGGTGCAGTTGGACGGCCAGTTGGGTGTCGAATTGCTCCAGGTCTATCGGGTCGGCGCCGATGAATGACGTCTCGCTGATCGCGCTGCTGGCGTTCGCCTCGCTGCTGCCGTTCCTGGTGGCGGCGGGCACCTGCTACATCAAGTTCTCCATCGTCTTCGTCATCGTACGCAACGCGTTGGGCCTGCAGCAGGTGCCATCGAACATGGCGCTCAATGCGATTGCCCTGATGCTGGCGATCTTCGTCATGACGCCGGTCATGAAGCAGGGCCATGACTACTACAAGACCGAGGCAGTGGCCTTTACCGACATCGCCTCGGTGGTGGATTTCGCCGAGAACGGCCTGGGCAGCTACAAGGATTACCTGCGCAAATACACCGACCCGGAGTTGGCGCAGTTTTTCGAACGAGCCCAGGCACTCCAGGATGAGAACGACCCAGGCCTGCCCGCCGATGAAGAGGTTGAGCCCTCGCTGTTTGCGCTGCTGCCGGCCTATGCGCTGAGTGAAATCAAGAGCGCCTTCAAGATCGGCTTCTATCTGTACCTGCCCTTCGTGATCGTCGACCTGGTGATCTCCAGCATCCTGCTGGCGCTGGGCATGATGATGATGAGCCCGGTGATCATTTCCGTGCCGATCAAGCTGGTGCTGTTTGTCGCGCTGGACGGTTGGGCATTGCTGTCGACCGGGCTGGTCAAGCAATACCTGACCTTGCTGGTCTAGGTGCACCGATGAACGATCTGGTCTATGCCGGCAACAAAACCCTGTACCTGATCCTGCTGATGGTGGCCTGGCCAATCATCGCCGCCACGGTGGTCGGCCTGGTGGTCGGGTTGATCCAGACCGTGACCCAGTTGCAGGAACAGACGCTGCCGTTTGGTTTCAAGCTGCTGGCGGTGGCGGCGTGCCTGTTCCTGCTTTCGGGATGGTACGGCGAAACCTTGCTGGATTTCAGTCGTGAAGTCATTCGCCTGGCGTTGAGTTAGGCCGATGTCGGTGGCGTTGTTTTTCGAGCTGTATGCCTGGTTCGCTGCGGCGGTGTTGGGCGTGGCGCGTCTGGCGCCGATTTTCTTCATGTTGCCGTTTCTCAATAGCAGCGTGCTGACCGGTGTCACGCGCCAGGCGGTGATTGTGCTGGTGGCGCTGGGCTTCTGGCGCTACGTCGGCGTGCTTACGCCTGCCCTCGACAGCGTGGCGTTCCTCGGCCTGGTGCTGCGCGAGGCGGGTATTGGTGTGCTGCTGGGTGTACTGCTGTGTTGGCCGTTCTGGGTGTTGCACGCCATGGGCAACCTGATCGACAACCAGCGCGGGGCCATGCTCAGCAGTACGGTGGACCCGGCCAACGGTGTCGACACCTCGGAGCTGGCGAATTTCCTCCAGCTGTTTGCCGCGGCGGTGTATCTCGAAGGTGGCGGCCTGTTGTTGATGCTCGAAACCGTCGGCCACAGTTATCGCCTTTGCGTGCCAGCGAGCAGTTGTGAGCTGCACCTGCCTGCACTCTATTCATTGCTCGATGCGCTGGTGAGCAAGACCCTGGTCATCAGCGCGCCGGTGGTGGCGACCTTGCTGGTCAGCGAGGCGTTGCTCGGCTTGCTCTCGCGCTATGCGCCGCAGATGAACGCTTTCTCGGTGTCGCTGACGGTCAAGAGCCTGGTGGCGTTGGTGGTGCTGATGCTGTATTTCGGCGTGCACCTGCCCGATGAAGTTCTGCGCATGGGCATGATGTCCGACGGCTTGGCGAAGTATTTGGGCGGGGAGGAGGCTGATGTCATCCACTAGCGCCTCGAAGACTGAAAAACCCACCGCCAAACGCCTCAGGGATGCCGCGCGCAAAGGGCAGACGTTCAAGGCCAAGGACCTGGTGATCACCTGCCTGACCCTGTGTGGCATCACCTACATGGTCTTCAACAGCTCGCTGGTCGAAGTCATGGAGGTCTACCGACGCATCATCGCCAGCGATTTTGACGCCGACCTGCAAGCCTACTCGGCGATGCTGGTGCTGGTCGGCCTCGAGGCGTTGCTGCCGTTGTTGCTGGTGTGCGTGCTGACCAGTGCCTTGCCGGCCTTGCTGCAAAGCGGTTTTACCTTGGCCAGTGAAGCGTTGAAGCTGAATCTGGGGGCGTTGAACCCGGTCAATGGCTTCAAGAAGCTGTTCAGCCTGCGCACGGTCAAGGACACGCTCAAGGCGCTGCTGTACCTGGGCAGTTTCGCCATGGCGCTGTGGATCGTCTGGATCACCCAGCGCCAGTTGCTGTTCGCCCAATTGTTTGCCGAGGCACCGGCGCTGTTCGCGATCTGGGGGCGTTTGTTGCTGGTGTTGGTGCTGGCATTCCTCGTTTGCGTGCTGCTGATCGTCGTGCTCGATGCCCTCAGCGAATACTGGTTGTTCATGAAAGACCAGATGATGGACAAGGATTCGGTCAAGCGCGAACACAAGGAGCAGGACGGCAACCCACAGATCAAGGGCCGTCGTCGCGACCTGCACATGGAGCTGTTGTCGGAGCAGGTCAAGTCCGATGTGCGCAGCTCGCGGATGATCATCGCCAACCCGACCCACATCGCCATCGGCGTGTATTTCCGCCCGGAGATCACGTTGCTGCCGTTTATCTCCCTGATGGAAACCAACCAGCGCGCCCTGGCGGTTCGGGCGTACGCCAAGGAGGTGGGCGTGCCGGTGGTTAACGACGTCGCCTTGGCTCGGCGGATCTTCAAGACCCACCAGCGCTACAGCTTTCTCCAAGTACAGGAAATCGAGGAAGTACTGCGCCTACTGATTTGGCTTGAGCAAGTCGAGCAGGCGTGAGGCCAGGCAAAGCCAGGCACAGTCCTTTGTGGCCAGGGAGGAGGGCTGTGCGACTCCGCTCGATTGAAGGGCCCATCACTAGTGCCTGGCACCTGACCCTGTGGCGAGGGAGCTTGCTCCCGCTGGGCCGGGCTGGCGCTCCAGCGCGCAGCGGCCCCAAAGGCTGGCGACGCGGTGTTTCAGGTGGATTGAGTGGCGTTTTGGAGGGGCTGCTGCGCAGCCCAGCGGGAGCAAGCTCCCTCGCCACAAAAGCAGCCTCGTCATGGCATGAGCGCAATTTGGCAGCGTGCTTGCCGGCGTTTTGGCCCAATGCACCGGTCAGCGACGCTGACGTTTTTTCAGGAGTGTGGCTGATGAGTCGTGATAACAAACAAGACGAGCAGGTGGCCCTGGACGTCGTCGATGCAGTGCTCGGTGGGGCGGCGTTGAAAGACGTGCAAGGCCTCAGTGACGAGCACATGGACGGTCTCTATGCCTTCGCCTTCCAGTTCTACGAACAGGGGCGGCTGGACGATGCCGAGAAGTTCTTCCACTTCCTGTGCATCTACGACTTCTACAACAGCCATTACTGGATGGGACTGGCTGCAGTGCATCAGCTCAAGCAAAACCACCAGAAAGCAATCGACCTGTATGCCATCGCTTTCGCCCAAGGCAAGAACGACTACCGACCGATGTTGTACACCGGCCAATGTCACTTGGCCCTGGGCAAGGTCGGCAAGGCCCGGTTGTGTTTCGAGTATGTGCTTGAGCAAGCCACGCAAGACGATCTGCGCGAGCAAGCCAAGGTGTATCTCGACACCCTGGCCCACATGGAACAGCACTGTTCGGAGGACTGAACATGAGTGAAATAAGGACTGCTTTCAACCCGGCGCTTCACGGCGCGATGAGCCGCAGCGAGGCCTTTGAAAAATACGGCGCGGCGGCCAGCAAGGCCGCCAGGACCGCGGATTTTCAGGAGGCCGGCCAGAAAGCGCTGGCGGACCTGATGTCAGTGAAATACGAAGGCCACGACGGCCCGTCCGCCGCCAGTACCGGTCGGCCCGCATTGCACCCGCCAGCGCCGCGCGCCGATGGCAATAAACAGGAAACCAGCGGCGATCTGTTCACGTTATTGATGGCGATGATCAGCGAGCTGATCGGCGAGGTCGACGTCAAGAAACTGAAAAATCGCCTGGCGATGCTGCAGAGCATGGCTGGCGCCAAGCAACAGGCCCATGAAAATCTCTCGGCTGAATACACCGCTGCCGTCCAGGCGATGGAGGCCGCCGAGGGCAATGTCGGCAGCAGCCAGGAACACCTCGAACAACTGCGCGATCGGGTCTTGCACTTCCAGGGACTGCTGGATGAAAGCGAGGCGCGGCTGGCGCAACTGGACCCTCAATCGCCTGAATATGCACAGGAACTGGCCCGTCGCGACCAGCTAAAAGGCGAAGTGGCGAGCCATACCCAAGCCTTCAATGTGGCGACCGACGCGCATCTGAAGCTGATCGAAGTTGCCAATGCCTGTGCCAAGGCCGTGGGCACGGTATTCGCGAAAGTGGTCGCGTTCAGCGTGAATAGTTCGACACCCAAGCCAACCGATGAAAAGGCCCTCAGCAGCAGCGCGCTGGCGCTGTTGAACCGCTTGAAAATCATCGAGCTGCTCGGCGAATCGGCGCAGAACAAGGAGGAACTCAGCCAAGAGCTGTTCCAGGAACTGCAAGCCAGGCTTCAGGCACACATGGAGCGTGAGTCGGAAAAATACCTGGAAGAAGTCCGCAAGGCCGAGGCTCTGCAAAAGACCATGGGCTGCATCGGCAAGATCGTCGGGGCGATCCTGACGGTCGCGACCATCGTCGCCGGGGTGTTGACCGCCAATCCGGTGCTCATCGCCGTGGGCGTGGTCGGCGCGGCGGTGATGATTGCTGACTCGGTGATCCAGGACAAAACCGGCGTGTCGTTCATGGCTGAAGCCATGAAGCCCCTGACCATCGTCATGCAAGAAGCCATCAAGCTGTTCACCGAGATCTACACCAAATTGCTGATCGGCCTGGGTGTGGATGAAGACACGGCCAAGAAAATCGCCCAGATCGCCGGCATGATCCAAGGCATCGCTTCGACCTTGGCGGCTGTCGTGTTGTTGGCGATGGTCGGGGTGCAAGTGATCGGGCCGATGGTCAGTGCCGTCGCCTCGAAACTGGCTTCGGTGGTCGCCCAAGCCACGCCCGCCGCGATGCAAGCGATGAAGCAAGTGGCAACCTCGGTCGGCAACACGTTGACCCAGATGCTCACCCAATTGCGCGGCTTCATCACCAATGGCGCTGATCCAGTATTGCTGGCGCGTTACGCCGCCAACCTGGAGATCGCTCAGGCCGTCACCGAGTTGGGCAATGTGGCGGTGCAGGGCGGGCTGCAAATCAAGAGCAGCTGGCACCAGGCCCAGGCGGCCGTGCTCCTGGCCGATGTGCGGGTAAGCATGACCATCAGTGAGGAGATCAGCGCCTACCTGACCCAGGTGGTCGAAAACTATGGGCAGGCGATGCAGGAGCGAACTCGCCAGATCGAGCATTTGTTTGCCGATATGCAGCGCAGCCATTCCGTCAGCTTGCAGATGGTTCGGCATGTTTAACATTACTTTCGAAAGGTATGTCTGATGATCGCTATCGTTGCTACGAACCGGGGCATCCCTACCCTCATTGAACACGGTCGGAATAACAATACAGGGTTGAGCGAGTTGATCGCCCAAGACCTGGTTTCGAAGGATCGCATAAATAAAAGTCTTTCAAACGCTCCGATATTCGACACGATCACCGCAAGGCAGGTGCTCCAGAACGGCAATTTCACCGTGCCTTCGGCTGCGGAACTCGAACGTGCGATCGATGCGTATCAACCCACGGAATCGGATTGGGAAGACCTCGCTGAAGCCTTGTCGATGGTCAGCGATGAAGTACGTAACGACCTGGCCTTTGACCCGGGCGCCTGGGAGAAACACGCCAACGTGCTGGTGGCCGCGATCATCGCCCTGAACATCGCACGGGTCGCCAATGCACAACTGCGCGGCCACTTCAGCGTCATGGCCTCCGATGCGGCGAAGTCCCAAGGCGCGGCCATTATTGAGTCCGGCAAAGCGGCGCTGAACAGTGCCATCACCGCCGCAGTGGTGTCCGGTGCCATCGCCGGGTTCGCCATGGTCAAGACCTTCCAGGGCCAGAAGTTGAAGCACGCCGACATCGACCTGCACAAGCGTAACGCCATGGACGCTCGCAATATCGAACGCGGCCTCAAGGTTGAACGCAGTCGCGGCGAGTGGAATCCGCAGACCACCTACAAAATCAATACCCTTGACGATTTTGGCCGCCCGACGACAGTCGATTTCAAACTCAATGCCCCGTCCAGATCGCCCGAGGACCTGAAGTGGTTCGACAAGGAAATCGTCAAGGCGCAGGAGGTTGGTCGCAACGCCAAATGGCTGAGTGAAACAGATCCCCAGAACCGGCTGAACCTGCACAAGCCTAACGCCCTGCATGCCAAGAACATCGAGCGTGACCTCACGCTTGAGCGCAACCGCACTGACTGGAATTCGGACACCACCTATAAGATCAGGACGTTCGATGATTTCGGTCGTCCGACGCTGGTCGATTTCAAACCCAAGGGGGCGCCCCTGTCACCCAAGGATCAAGCCTGGTTCGACAAGGAAATTGCCAAAGTCCAAACAGTCAGTGAGACCTCCGACTGGCTGAGCCAGATGGGCAGCAAAGGCATCGAAAAGAAACTGGAAATCGGCCGCGCGCTCAATGCCATGTCGATGAGCATGAGCCAGGTGGTGGCGAACATCGTGCGCATGAACGAGCACGCCGCCCGGGAGAAAGAAATGCTGATGCAAAGCGCGCAGAACAGCCAGAAGAGCCTGAGTGACGAGATTGGCCAGAAAGACGCGGCCGAGGCTGCGTTGTTGCAGAAGCTGATGGAGATGGTGATGCAGCTGTTTCAATCGCGCAGTGATGTTATCCGCGCCATGACGGTGTAAAGGAGAGAGGTCTATGGAAATTACCCAATCGATTCGTTCGCCTATCGTATTGCTGCCGAACGTGGAGGCCATCACGGATACCGCGTCGCCTGTGGACGTACCCGCTGAGATTCAAACGGTCAGTTCCCTGACGAATCTACTCGATCGGTCCATGAACGCAATGAATCGCAGCCTGGGCCATTTGCTCAAGTGCCCGTCGATCATCGCCAAGCCTCTGGAAGGCACGGCCGCCGAGACCACAGCACAACACCTGATCGCGGAGTTCGTCGAACAGATCCACTCCAAGCGTGACCGAGCGCAAATGTGGGCCGGGCAGATGCGCCAATGCTGTGCGGTGATGACCCACAGCCAGAAAACAGGGCTCATGGATGAAAGCCAGCGCCAGCCGCTCAATGACGAACAAAGCAGGATCCTTCGCGCCCTCCAGGAACATCTGGAAGAGAAGAAGCCCCGTGAGATCGCGGAGGCTTTGGACGCGGCGATCAACTCATCGAATGACTTTTTTGACAAACTGCTCGAACTGATCGACCTGATCAAGAACAGTTACCTCGCAGGCTACGAGCACATCATTGCGGCCTATTCGGACTTCTTTTCCGACTTCAACACTGACATCACCGCGATGATGAAGGATTGGATCGTAGGGGCGAACGACGGCAAGGAGGTCAAGTTGAATGTGGGCGCGTTGCGCAATGCATTGGATAGACTGATCGTAAAGTATTCCCTACCCAACTCCGCTGCCATCCTCTTTCCAAAACCACCTGAAACAGGCGCCACTAAGGAAGAAGCAGAAAACTGGCTCAAGGCACTGGGCCTACCTGCGAGTTGCCTCAAGCAGAATCCCGCCCCGAACGGTCCTTGGTGTGTCGTCATCGACACCGGGCCACTGACAACGATGAAAAGTAGTCTGCCGTCGGGCGGCGGCACGGAGACCTGGGATACCGCCAAATTCAACGCCTGGCAAACCGGCTTCAACGCCCAGGAGGAACGCATGAAGAATATGCTGCAGTCGTTTACGCAGAAGTATTCGAATGCCAATTCTTATCATGACAATTTCAATAAGACGTTGTCGGCGCATTTGAATCAGTATGCGGATATGTTGCGGGCGATGTTGAATTTTTGAATAAAATCAGAAATTAGCTAAGGGCTATGGTTGGTCTGTGAGCGTTCATCTACATGGCGGGGAAAATGCTTTTGGTGGGGTTCAGTGTTCGATTTGAAACAGAGGGGAAAGTCATTGAGCTTCTGTCGGACTATTTTTCGATGGATTATGGAGTGATTGTGCTCGGCTCAAGTTTAGTTGAGGACCTGTATGTGGATTCGATCGAGTTGTTGGAAATAGTGATGATGCTGAACGATGCGTTCGGTATCGTGCTACCCGAACGTGAGGTGGCAAACTTGAGGGTGGTGGATGATATTTGCTGTTTGGTTTGGGCTGAGCAGTCCTTGATTGACAACTGATTAACTTGCTTTGTGTATAAAAGGTAAATGGTTTAGGAGGGGGTGATGCGCATAGAGGCTGAAGTGATAAGTAGTGTGCCTCGTGTCGGTGTGGACGCCAAGGCTTCATTGTTGAAATCGGAGTTAATTGCGGTTTCCGCTTCAAATGCTGCTCCAGCTATTCATAAGGGCTGGGAGGCAGAGGATTATGTTTCTCTAAGCGAGTTGAGTCGAAGGGGAACTGGTCAGATTGAGGGTTCCGATCGCAGGCTGATTCCCAAAACTCATGATTGCTATGATTTGGCAAAGTTGTCTAGGATGCCAGAAATACCGAGGCCGTCAGAGAAGGCGGCAAAAAAATATAATAAGCCAACTGTTGGGTTGGTAGCTGATGAAAGTATAAGGTTGCGATTGGAGTTGTATAATAAGTCTTCGGTATTTGGCGGCGTTCCGGGTTTCATAGATGCGTTTTTAAGGGGGGAGCCCGGGGGGCGAACTGAAGGGTATCTACAGCGCCCGGAGCAATTTTGCACCACGTCATTTCACCCTCGATTGGGAGGGTTTATCATTTCACCTAATCAGAGCAATATACCGGAGAGAGGACAAAGCTATACGGATGATTCGGCAACTATTCTAGAGCGAACTCGAGGGAAAGCAGGGTTCGGGTTGGTCGCTTATTGGATACCTCCATGCACATACGAACGATACCCGATGTTTCAGAAATTATTTCCTGACACAGCGATTCCCGACAACGCTCCAGCTGTGGAGGCTTCAGATTCTACTAGCACTAATAGGCAAGAGAGACGTTCCACTCAAGAGTCAAATGAGACTTATAAGCTTCGGTCTGGAGTGGATTTTCTCTCCGTTCCGTTAAATCTTAGAAGGGAACATGTGCCCTTGTTAAAAGAGCTTAGGGAGCAGGCGATAGTTCATCTTGAGGAGCAGTATAAGTGTGATGCGGCAGTGGAGAATGTCGAAATTTATACACATGGCCCTTTTTATCTGAAAAATAGCTGCGGATTTCATGTTCATATCAGGGTTAATGTTCCGCAGCACCCCTTGGAAACGGATCTTCGTATATTTAATATTGATGATGTGGTTAAGGAGTTAGATGGTTGTGGGCGAATCAATTTTTCTGGGGGCGCTGAGGGTAGCTATTTAGAGTTTTCTGTTGAGGAAATGAAACTTAGCGGTTTGAAGTTTAAGGAGGTTCCCAATGTATGGGCTGAACCCGCCAAGGAAGAGCTCGGTGGGGAGCGAGGTCGCGTTTCATTGCGAGGGGTAGCTTCAGACAGTGGTACTTATAAAGTGCCTGAAAAGTCTGCAAAGAAATATGACCGTGACGAGGTGGGGCTTGTAGCTTTGCAAGCTTTGAAATTGCGGGTGGCACGGTATGGCGAAAATAAAGTAGTGCCGGATTTTGTTCACGAATTTCTGACTAATCCAGAAAGCAAAAAGGCGCAAAGTTTTTTTAAATGTCCTGAGCAGTTTGCCGCTACTCGGTTCTCTGAAGAGGTTGGTGGAATTTTCATAATGCCTAACTCAAAGCATATTCCTGGGAAATTTGAAGTTTTTCCTGAGCCTGGCTCTGTCAGGAAAGATACTTTGAATAAAGGAGGCTTTGCTTTGGTGGCTTACTGGGTGCCGCCGAAGGTCTATGAGGCTCAGTTGGTATTTGAAAAGCTGTTCAATATCAGTGGAAGTGCTGCCGAGGGTGACTGTTCGCGTAGGGAAACAATTGATGAGTACAAGACAAGAACAGGTTTAGGTCATATCACCAATGCAATAGATGTAAAGAAAGCGCACTTGTCAATGTTGGAGGAGTTTAAGGTTGGTGCATTAGACTATCTCTTCAAGGTGTTTGAGGTGACCGATAAAGATAGAGTTGATTTTTATCTGCATAGTCCGATTTATGGGAATAAAACGGCAGGTCTCCATATTCATGTCCGGGTCAATCAGCGACTGCCGGCTGGCGAGTTAGATACCAATGCTCTAAAACTTGATACGCTGATATCGATTCTAAAAGATGAGGGTGTGAAGGACGATGATATTATGATGGCTGTTTTGGATTCGGTGCCCAAGACTAAATCAGGAAAGTACTTCATGTATACTGCTGCTTGGGGTAAAAAACAATTTGATGGAATAGACGTTGAATTCGTTGGTAATCCTTGGCGTCGTCCCAATTAATTATGTCAAAACTCGATGCGATGTAGTGATTTGCTCCTTGTGTCAACTGTGGGTAGCGGTCTGCTGAAGATGGTTGTGCGGGCGGGTAAAATACATGCTTGAAGAGTATTCCTACGGCTTTTGTTGTGTTTTCGTCATGCTGCGGGCTTTTTATCCTACGGCATGCTCTGACTCAACTTCCTATAGTCACGCAGCTCGCCATCGCGAGCCTGTGCCCGCCACAGGCTCAATCGCGCTTCAGTAACTTTCTATAGAGAAGTCTCAACGTATGGACAGTGCAACTGATCAAACCCCAGCCAAGTCATTCGTTTTTGACCACTGGCTACTGCAAAGCGACGGAACGCTGATGCGAGATGGACAAGGAGTTCATGTTCCACCCAAAAAATTGCACGTGCTGCAACCTGCTGCTGAAGTCGGCGAGTGCAGTCGTGAGCAGGGAAAAGCTGCGTGAAGTGTATCGAATAAACATGCAGCTCAAGTCGAAGGCATAAATTAAAAAGCACCAAAGCGTGATTTTTATCGGGTCACCGATTTTTTGAGTCTCCAACGAAGGGGATAACAAATATCGGTGACTTTTCAGATGTTAAATGATAGGCAGTGTGGAGTGGTATTTATTGTCTCAGTTCTGGATTGCTGTAATTTAAGTTGAAGCTGACGGCATTTGACAGGTTTTCAAATAACTTGGCATGATTTTGCTGAGTCTTGTCTTGTCTTCCTTTCTCAATTGCCCTCACAATTTCTGTAGGTGAAATGGCTGTAGTGGATTGGTAATGAGGGTCTCCATTTCTTGCGCAAACTTTTACCTCGTCCAACTTCGAGGAGAGTTCTTCATACCTTTCCGGATTAGTAAGGCTTTTATAGGCGTCTTCATGATATTCCGCAGGCGTTCTTCTTGCTCCTCCAGATGGAGGTTCTCCCAAGTTTATATCTTTTAATGCTGACTCATATCTTGAGAGTATCCCTACGTTACTGGTGGCCTTGTCGACAGCGAGAACTGTTAGGGACGTACGAAAACCGTTTTCTTTGCAAGCCTTCACCAACGTAAGCATTTCTGTGCCGTTTCCTTGTATCGATGCTTGCGTTACCATGTTTAGCCTGTTTTCAAATCCATATTTTCTTAGTCCGTCTTCCAAATAGCGTGCTGCTTCCTTACAGCCAGGTACAGTGCCTGGATAACCCTTTGATGATTTTTCTGTATATCCCGGTATATACTGTTTTAGTTCGTCATAGTCGATAATTAGGCAGTCGCCTTTAAGCTCGGTGGAAATGTTGTTTGTAATCGTTGATTTCCCCGCTCCCATTTGACCGGTTATGATGTGCACTACCGGCTCTTCTTTTGGGCTTGCATTTCCTGCGAGCTGATTTGTAACCTCGACTAACAGCAGCCTTTTTTCTTCCTGATTCAGCGGTTCAAGTTTCCTGGGGTCCGTTGGAGTCGCTACTTGCCGAAGTTCATGAAAGCTATTACTTCGATTTAATGTAGATACGAGCGCTCCAGGCAATCTGTTGTTTACTTGTTGCTCCAGATTCCCCCCTGCAATCGATCTGGTTGCCGGTGCGCTGACCGGCCCCAAAAAAACACCCATAGCTTTCGCCTCATTCTTAAAAGTGATTGGAGCAACTTTATCGGTTGTCAGTATTTTTCAGAGTTTTCTTGGAAATACTTTTGCATATTGAAATAAAGGGCGCGAGCCGCGCATTCAAAAAAAGCTCATCGTCGTTGCGGTGCGTCATTTTTTCAGTTTGTTATCGCTGATCGGTTGCGCTGTTTTCTCCGTATAAAGGTCTGCGTTATTGATGGTTGGTTTTCAGCTGGAAAATGGATATCGAGGGTAAATATCGTCAGGGGTGGCAGGGAAATCGGATAACTATTTAAACTAGAAGGGATGTGAATATTCCTACGGTGTTTGTCGTGTTATCGTCGGAGCGCTAGGTAATTTTCCTGCGGAATTCGCCCACACATCTTCCTATAGTCACGCAGCTCGTCATCCCGAGCCTGTGCCCACCACAGGCTCAATCGCGCTTCAGTAACTTTCTATAGAGAAGTCTCAACGTATGGACAGTGCAACTGATCAAACCCCAGTCAAGTCATTCGTTTTTGACCACTGGCTACTGCAAAGCGACGGAACGCTGATGCGAGATGGACAAGGAGTTCATGTTCCACCCAAAGAATTGCACGTGCTGCGCCTGTTGTTGAAATCGGCGGGCACGGTCGTGAGTAAGGATTATCTGCTGGACCAGGTCTGGCCCAGGATGGATGCGGCGGAGGAGTCGTTGACCCGGTGTGTCTACGCGTTGCGCAAGTTGTTCAAGGAGAACAAGGATTACATCGCCACGGTGTATGGCCAGGGCTATCGGTTCACCGGTTCCGTGGTCGAGCTCGACGTGGCGAGCCAGGCGAGGGCGGTAGCGCCGTCGTTGGCGGTGTTGCCTTTGCGCAATCTGGACGAGATCGCCGCGCTGGATCTACAAGACCTGATGATTCGCCAGCTGACCACGGCGTTCGGCGAGGCGTTGCATGTCATTCCCTCTGGGGTGATCACGGCCTGCGGGGCCGCGGATGATGTGCGGGCGTTGGCCGGGCGGTTGCCGGCGGATTATTGCTTGAACGGGCGTTTTATCGGTGCGGGCGGGTTGCAACACTGGTCGGTCGAGTTGATTCGTGGCGGCGATCAGTCTCTGCTGCATGGGCAGACGCTGGATGCCTGTGATCTTGGGGAGGCGCTGGGTGTGTTGACGAGCCTGGTTGCCCAGCGTGTTCCCGGGTTGCGGCCGGTCGGTGATCGCTGCGGGTCCTATTCGGCGGCGGTGGCGTATCTCAACGGGTTGTGCAGCGTGCAGCAGCACACGGCGCAAAGCCTGCGCGATGCCCTTGTATTGTTCAGGCAGTGTTTGAAACTCGACGCCGGGTACGCGCCGCCCTGGTGTGGCTTGGCGGATGTGTGGCTGGGGCGGGTGATGATGGGCCTGGGCGACCCGGTACGGGCAATTGAAGAGGCGAATTCGGCGGTGTCCAGTGCGTTGATGCTGGACCCCGGCAGCATTCCGGCATTGACGCGTTTGGCGTTGCTCACCAGTTTGCGTGGCTGCGAGCAGGCGGCCCAGGTGTTGTTCCGGCGCTGCCTGCTGTCGGCCGATCAGGTCGACGTGCTGTACTTTCATGCGTGGCATCACTGGTTCTGGCGGCGCAACGAGCAGGCGCTGCAGATACTCGAACAATGCCTGGAACATGATCCGGACTGTGTCCGGGCGCAGATCCTGCGGGTGCGCGTTCACGAGCAACTGACGTGGATTGGCGAGAGGCGCCTGGCATGAAGCGGCGCCGGAAAACCTGGCTGTGCCTGCCGGTGTATCTTGGCCTGGGATTCGGCATGGCCCAGGCGCACGCCTGGTGCTGGAACAAGGCGGGGCAGATGCATGCCATCGAACCTGAACTGCTCCAAGCGATTGCCGATGTCGAATCAGGCCTGCGCCCTGACGCCATCAATCACAACCGCAACGGCACCCGCGATATCGGGCTGATGCAGATCAACAGCATTCATCTGTCACGCCTCAGTACCGAGGGGATTACCGAGCAGCGCCTGCTGGATGAGCCTTGCCTGTCGGTGGAAGTCGGTGCGTCGGTGCTCGCCGGATTTATCGCCCGCTATGGCTATAACTGGACGGCAGTCGGTGCTTATAACGCCGGCAACTCGCCCCATCGCCAGGCCGCGCGGCTGCGCTATGCGCGTAAGGTCTGGCAGCGCTATCAGGTGATCACTCGGAGGCGAGAGTGATGGCGTTGTGAGGGATTCTGATCCTATGCCACCACGCAATCGACAGAATTGGATCAGGAATCCCGCGACCGCCCCCTCTAACCTACCTGCTCATTCGACCTTCCTGGAGTTTGGACGGTGACAGTCCCGACGGCCCTCCCATTACAGCCCTGCGTCCTGCGGATCCTCAACGGTCCGTTGCAGGGCTGCGAGTTTCCGCTTGGCGAGGGCACGACCCTGTTCGTCGTCGGGGCCGTGGCGATGTGGGGGGATGGCGCACGTGCTGCCAGCGTGCCGGCGGATGCCATTTTTATTCCCCTGGAGGAAAGCGGCTGCAACTTCGAGGTGCTGGCCGACCAAGCCACGCCGGACGGTGTGCCGGTGCGTTTGCTCGGTGACTCGGTCGAAATGCGCCACTGTGCGTTCCAGGCCAGGGTGCCGCTTGGCGGGTTGCAAGTGGCGCTGCGCCCTGGGGATCAACCCTGGACGCCCGAATGCCTCGCTCAGCCACAGGACAACCCACGCGCTGGTGGCGCTGCCATCCGTTGGCCTGATGCCCGTTGGACCCGATGGGGCGGCGGTGCCCTGGCGCTGGTTGCGTTGGTCGTGGCGGTCAGCATTGGCTCGATGCCGGGGCCGGCGCCTGAAACCGATATTCGAGCCCTGATCGCCGGCGCCAGCGCGCCGGTCCAGGTGCTGCGCGGTCGTGACGATGGGGTTTATGTCTTCGTGTCTTCGGAGCGCGATGCCGGTTGGAGCCGACAGGTGCTGGCGCGGCATGCCAGCCTGCACGGCAAGGTCCTGCTGCCGGATCAGGAGCGGCGTCGGCTGGAGCAAGTACTGGTTGATCACGATCCGCAATTGGCCTGGCATTTTCTCGATCTCAAGGAACCGTCGCAGCCGCGCCTGCTGCTCAGCGCGCAACGCAACCTGCTGACGCCCGACCAGCAGGCCAAGCTGCTCGATGCGCTGCTCGCGGCGGCGCCTTATGCCCGCGACGTAGTGGTGCAGATGCAGGACGACGCGCTGCTCGCCGACCTTGCGCAGGGCGGTTTGCAGCGTCTTGCGCTGACGTTCAGCCGGGTCGAACACACGGATGCTGTCTCGTACGCCATCGGCGGCAATCTGCAGGACGTCGAGCTGGCCGCTGCGCGCCAGTACGTCGAAGATTTCTACCGGCAGTGGGGTGATCGCTACGTGCACTTCACGGTCGAGCTCAGGGACGACGCGCTCAAGGGCAAGTCGTTCCAAACCGGCCCGCAGGGCTACGTCAAGACGAGCCCTTCGTCCTGGCTTTTTTCCGATAAGCAAAATAGGTGACTCATGGCTGGTATCCCGCCCTTCCTTCCCGAATTTCCTGACGACTTTCTCGGCGAACAAGCCGCTGCGTTCGAGCGTGGCGCCCAAGGCCTGAAGGAGGCCCTGGATCATGCGCTGGATGAGCTCAAGCTCGACGCCTCGGACCCTGGAAAACTGGCGGCGTACCAGACCGCGTTCTCCTCCTACACGGTATTTCGCAACGCCCAGACCAACACGATCAAGGGCTTCAAGGATATCGACATGGCGATCATCCAGGCGGCGCGCTGACGCTTTCCCTTTCGACCGGCCATCGCTCATGAAGATGGCCATTTTCATGAGTGCATTGTATGTCCATCCAGAGTCTTGACCTGTCGCTTATCCAGCGGTCTGCCTTCATTGAACTGCGTGGCCCGCAGGAAGGTCCGGTCGTTTCACTTGAATCGCGATTGATCGAAGCGTTTGCCGGTTCGGCAGTCGATAGCCAACAGGAGGTCTCGGCGATCGATCAGTTGTTGCAGCGCCCGGACATCACCGACCCTGAAGTACTGGCGCAGCTGCAGGAACTGACGGGGCAATACAACGTGGATATCAACTTGCTCAACGTGCTGGTGCGCAAAGCCGTGGGCACGGCAGAAACCCTGTTGCGGGCATCATGAAGACGAGCGTCCTGGTGCTGCTGTTGTGCCTGGCGCTGGCGGGGTGTCGCCAGCCGAACCTGCTGGAAGGGTTGGATCAGCAGCAGGCCAATGAAGTGCTGTCGGTGTTGCAACGCAACAACATTGCGGCGGTGAAAGTCGACACCGGTAAAACCGGTTATGCGGTAAAAATCGACGCCCTCGATTTTTCCGCGGCGGTCGATCTGCTCAATCTTTATTCGTTGCCTTCCCGGCCGCGCTTGCAAGTGTCCGAGATGTTTCCTGCCGATTCCCTGGTGGCTTCGCCCCGCGCGGAAAAAGCCCGGTTGTATTCGGCGCTGGAGCAGCGCATCGAACAGTCGCTGGGTGTGCTCGAAGGCGTGGTGTCGGCTCGGGTCCATGTCAGTTATGACCTGGATGCCGGCGAGGGCGGGCGCAAGTCGCCGCCTGTCCATCTCTCGGCGGTGGTGCTGCATGAGCGCGATGTCGAACCGCAGTTGCTGATCACCGACATCAAGCGTTTTCTCAAGAACAGTTTCGCGACGGTGGAGTACGAAAACGTCTCGGTGGTGCTGTCCAAGCGCTCGGCGACCCAGCATGTCGCGCCGTCGGTGGCTGTGACGCGGGGGCATTCGCCGTGGCCGTGGTGGTTGGCGGCGATCAGCGCGGTGCTGTTGGCCGGTGGCGGCGCTTGGGTCTATCGCCAGTCAAGCGCAGGGCGGCGTGATGTCGGAGCTTGAGTTGCTGGAGCGAATTCTCGTCGAGCCCTTGGGGTATCTGCACCCCCAGCGTCTGGTTGTACCGGCGGGATTCGACGGAATCGAAGCCCATGCCGTGCTCAACCGCATCGTGCTCGAAGGGCTGGAACTGCAAGGCCCGTGGCCTTCGATGCCGTTGAGCGGCGTGGCGAAACAATGGGTTCGCCACTGGCGGCAACTGCCTTATATCGCCCTGTTGATGGGCGCTTATCGCCTGATGCCCGACCTGGCGCGCGGCGCGGTGCTGCTGGGCTTGCCCGGGGCGGTTCGCCGGTTCGCCAGCTTCAGCCTGGGTCCGCGAGGCGGCCTGCCGATCGAGCGCGCTAAGGTTTCAGTGGAGCAGGTCGAAGCGGCCGGCCTCAATGCGTTGTGGAGCTGGAGCGAGCATGTTCCTCGTCCGTTACTCGAACGCCTGGAATTGCAATTTTCCGAATCGGTTGTTCGCATGCACCGGCGATGGCCGGTCACCCAACCTGATCCCACCCTGTTCTTTTTGGCGGTGCAGCATGCTCGACTCCATCCGAACCCTGACTGACGTGCCTGTTGGCGAAGAGGTGCACCTGGCTCGCGAAGACATCGTCGCCGCCCGTCGCCGTCACGCCTTGCAGCTCGAAGCCCAGCGCCGCGCGCGCGAATGTGTCGAGCAGGCCCGCCGTGAGGCCGATGCCGTGCACGCGCTGGCGTTCCAACAAGGTTATGCCGAGGGCATTCTGCGGGCGAGCGGGCACCTGGCTGACACTTTGCTGAAGACGCAAACCCTCGGGCTGCAATTGCGCAACGACCTGGCCCGGGCCGCCGGTGATCTGCTCGGGCAAGCCTTGAGTCGCCCCGAGTGGCTGGATGAAATGCTGGAGCGCTGGCTGGCCGGGCAACCGGGAGACTTGGGCGCGGTGCTGCATTTGTTGTTGCCGCTGCATTGTCGTCCGCGTGGTCCTGCGCTGCGCGAAACCCTGGGCCGGTGCTGGACCGGCGAGCTGATTGTGGAATATCACCCGCAGGATCGCTATGTGCTGCGGCTGGCGGATCAACTGTTGGAATTCGATGTCGAGGCGAGCCGGGAACGGCTGGCGCCCCGGTTGCTGGCGAGCCTCGCCAACCTGCCGGAGACGGTGCGCTTGTTGGATCAGGCCTCAAGGCAGGCGCTGGCGGACGTGTACGCAAGCTTCACCGATTTCGCGCCAACCGACCCTGCCGAGCTTCGCCATGAAGATTGAATCCATGATGGTTTCCAGCCTGTTCGATCACGACGTGAATGAGTCGGTCCAGACCCTGGAATCGCGGCTGCTGGCGGCCCGCGAGCAAGCACCTGACAGCAAACGCCCCGATCCCGAGTTCGAGCATTTGTATCAATTGCTGCTGGCGATGGAGGGGCAGGGGGAAAAGGCGATTCATGAATTCCTCCGTACGTTGCGCGGGCCGGATGGCACAACGGCGGCGTACCCCACCGCCCAGGCGTTGATGGCGATCACCTTGCAGGTCTTGGTGCGATTGAAGGACGAGGGGTTGGAAAAGTCGCAGATCTATAAGGAGGTCAGTGGGGCCAATGGGTTGGCGTTCGGGATGGATGTTTTCGTCAAGGGTTTTATGCGGGATGTGTTCCAGCCGATGGGGGATGAGGCTTGGGAGAAGAGTGAGTGGTGAAGGCGGCAAAATGGGCGATGCCCACCTGGTAAAGGAAGAGAAGGTAAACAGTGATTTCGTGGCGAGGGAGCTTGCTCCCGCTGGGGCGCGAAGCGGCCCTTTCTTGGGGCTGCTGCGCAGCCCAGCGGGAGCAAGCTCCCTCGCCACGGTTGCGCGTATTCCAGGCAAGCCGATGAATCAAGCGTTTGCTGCGGGAGTGGTGCGTGCGTTGACGTAAGCCGTGCCGGGACGTACCGCGAACACGACGGCGGCGACTAGCGCGTTGGCAATATGGTCGACCATTTCTTTTGAGATGGGCAAAGTTGAAAAGTATCGGGATGCCGAGGTGACGACGGCCACGATTATCTGGCCGATGGAGGTTCGTATCGCATTGGTGGACAGGAGCTGATCTTTCACCTGCTCGACAGAGGGTATTCGTAATTCCAAGGGCTTGACACGAAAGGCTTCTTCAGACGGATCCTTTTTCAAGGCGTGCATTGCTGTGCCCATGAGCAGTTGCCCGGCGACGTCGGCCCCGGCGTTGTAGACGCCCCGTAATAAATCGTCTCCTAGTTCCGGGGCCAGGGATTCGACAATTTGCTCGGCCCGGGCCTCAGCCGACAGATTTGGATCATGCGGCGTATTGGCCTGTTGTTCCATCCAGGCCCACAGTTGAAAGGTAAAGCCTTCCGTTTCTGACGATGGAGGCTTGTTACCTTGGGCCATGGCATACCCGGCACCTGAGTGTGGGGCGGTGTAGTTCATGCCGGTAAAGGACAGGAACTGGAGCATACCGTTCAGCACGCCTGCTGCCGCCGTGCCGCTGGGGTTGGGTTTTGTATTGTCGCCGGTGGGACAAAACAGGCTCACCAGATCCTGGGCAAACGTATAGAACAACATGGCCGAGCCGGAGGATGCCAATGCTGGCAGTGCGGAGGGCGCCGCTATGGCAGCGACCAGAGCCAAGGTTGACATTCCGAGAGTGATGGCGCGCGCCAGGCGCGTTTCGGCGTTTGCGGTTCCCTTGCACTCGTCCCGAATCGCACCGAGGATGTTCAGCAGTGGCCCGATGCACTGGGTAACCCCGCCCATCACGCTGCGTGTCAGCGGCGAAGCGGCATTGGATTGGAGGGTTTTTTCCAGGATGAACCCGGACAGTTGCCTGATCACCGTAAGGGCACCGGTGACCAGGCCGGTGCGTAGGCCGGAAATGGTCAAGTTGCTCGCCCAGCGTCCGAGATTGCCTTCGAATTCGTTGTTGGCCAGTTTGCCTAGGCAATCACTGATCCAATTAAGGATGGTCAGGGCGCGTTGTATGAATGTGTCGGAATCTGACGAATGCTTTGAGCCTTCGAACATCTCCATATCAATCACGAAATCTTCATCGTATGTCTCCTTTAGGATTTCCCTAAAGGCTGTATAAGCGTGCAAGTCGGCTTGATCTTCTCGCTCTGTAATGATTGTCTTGAATGCTTCCTCAACCCCCTTCAGTCCAAACCTCAACTGTTCCGACGAAAGCGGGCTTCTCTGCTCGGCTGGGATGATGTCATCGAGCATCTCGATAATGGTATCGGTTGGCCCCCTCTCAAAGTCGATGACCGTGTCCGGTTTATGGGCGCGAACGGAGTCGTTTGGAATGGGTTGCGCTATAGATGCGCCTAAAGATGAGACAGACATTTTTTGATCCTGCGTGACGAAGGGCTACTGGGTTGCTGCCATTGCAGCTGCATCGGTCTTTTGCAGGTTTTTGGCGCTTGCAACTATCAAATAGCGCTCCGACGCAAGGGCCGCAGCGTGTCGATACCCAGATGGAACCCGGAATCCAAGTGGTTCTCGCCGCTGGCGCTCCTGCTCGGTATAATCCCGTCACTTTTTATCGCCCAGAGCCCACCCCACCCATGTACACCCTGGCCCGTCAGCTGCTGTTCAAACTTTCCCCGGAAACCTCCCACGATTTGTCCCTGGACCTGATCGGCGCGGGCGGGCGTTTGGGCCTCAACGGTTTGCTGTGCAAGGCGCCGGCGAAAGTGCCGGTGACGGTCATGGGCCTGGAGTTCCCCAACCCGGTCGGGTTGGCGGCGGGCCTGGACAAGAATGGCGCGGCCATCGACGGCTTTGCCCAGTTGGGTTTCGGCTTTGTGGAAATCGGCACCGTCACGCCGCGACCACAGCCGGGCAATCCCAAGCCACGGTTGTTCCGCCTGCCGCAAGCCGAGGCGATCATCAACCGCATGGGCTTCAACAACCTGGGCGTCGATCATCTGCTGGCCCGTGTGGCCGCGGCCAAGTACAAGGGTGTGCTGGGCATCAACATCGGCAAGAATTTCGACACGCCGGTGGAGCGCGCCGTCGATGACTACCTGATCTGCCTGGACAAGGTCTACGCCCACGCCAGCTACGTGACCGTCAACGTCAGCTCCCCCAACACCCCGGGGCTGCGCAGCCTGCAATTCGGTGATTCCCTCAAGCAACTGCTGGCCGATCTGGCCCAACGTCGCGCGGAACTGGCGTTGACCCACGGCCGGCACGTGCCCCTGGCGATCAAGATCGCCCCGGACATGACCGACGAGGAGACCGCCCAGGTGGCCCAGGCCCTGATCGAGACGGGCATGGACGCGGTGATCGCTACCAACACGACCCTGGGACGCGAAGGCGTCGAAGGGCTGGAGCACGGTGACGAGGCGGGTGGCTTGTCGGGCGCGCCAGTGCGTGACAAGAGCACCCACACGGTGAAGGTGCTGGCCGCTGAACTGGCGGGGCGCTTGCCGATCATCGCGGCGGGGGGGATCACCGAAGGCCGGCACGCCGCCGAGAAGATCACCGCCGGGGCGAGCCTGGTGCAGGTTTACTCGGGTTTCATCTACAAGGGGCCGGCGTTGATTCGTGAGTCGGTGGATGCGATTGCGGCGTTGGGGTGAGCCGGAGGTTAAAGTTCGGCGCTGACCCATTGTGGCGAGGGAGCTTGCTCCCGCTGGACTGCGAAGCAGTCCTGAACCCGGCTGGCACTGTTTTCCTGGATAACCGCGTGTCATGGTTTTGGGGCTGCTGCGCAGCCCAGCGGGAGCAAGCTCCCTCGCCACAATAATATTCACAGCTCAGGCATTCGTAAGTGCCCATGAAACCCAGGCATTAAAAAGGGCTCCTCGAAGGAGCCCCCTGGGCCGTAGCCCGCCGCCCGGATGGGACGTGCGTGGTTAAATCGATTGGGATGTCAAATTGTCGAGTTCTTGAGTAATAAGCCCTGTGTCAGCCGACGGCGTGAAGTTCGTTGAGTCTGTGGATACCCGCAGTGCCGGTCATACCGTCCCAGTTGTCGCCGCGTCCTTCTCGCCAGCCATTGATCCAGGCTTGACGTACCGACGGTAGAGTAAAGGGGCAAAGCTCACGGGATTTACCACCAACGCCATATTGGTAACCACGCAAAAATGCTCTTTCCAACGGATCACGCTTAAGTCTTCTCATAGGGTGTTGCCCTCACTTGTTGACTGTTGCTTAGCGTCGACCTCTATCGAGGCCGGGGCAGAATCATTCTGCCGTTGGTGGCTCGTTGCCGGCGTGACGAGCCGAGGTGTTGACGCCGTTGCGACGTCAACCTGTGTTGAGTTCTAACCAAAGCGTCACAGGGATGGAATGATCGTTTTGTCATAAGCACGTAACAATAAAGATGTTAGGGCGATAAGTAACTTGATGTTCGTTGACCGCTTTTGAGCAAGACCCCTGTATGATCGGCCCTGCGCCAAAGGGGACTGGCTTTCCTTGAATGAGAATGTCCACCCGTTGCACTCGGGTACTATTCGACGAAAGGGTCGAATTTTCACAATTTGTTGCACAGAATTTTTTATCTGCCTTCGCATCTAAGCTCTTTTAACCTGAGCGGCAAGGGCGGCACGGCACACTTTCGTGCCACACGGGTGCTCTTGAGAAAAGCACCTGATTGAACCCGGCCCGGCAATGCGTTGCCCGGTCCACTTAGCCAAAGGCTCTGGAAATCCCATGTCCGATCGTTTCGAACTCTTCCTCACTTGCCCCAAGGGCCTCGAAGGCCTGCTGATCGAGGAAGCCGTCGGGCTTGGCCTTGAAGAGGCGCGCGAGCACACTTCGGCCGTGCGCGGCATGGCCGACATGGAAACGGCCTATCGCCTGTGCCTGTGGTCGCGCCTGGCCAACCGCGTGTTGCTGGTGCTCAAGCGCTTCCCGATGAAGGACGCCGAAGACCTGTACCACGGCGTGCTGGACATCGACTGGCAAGACCACATGCTGGCCGATGGCACCCTGGCGGTTGAGTTCAGTGGCCATGGCTCGGGTATCGACAATACTCACTTCGGTGCCTTGAAGGTCAAGGACGCCATCGTCGACAAGCTGCGCACGCCATCGGGCGAGCGGCCGTCCATCGACAAGCTCAACCCGGACCTGCGTATCCACCTGCGCCTGGACCGCGGCGAAGCGATCCTCTCCCTCGACCTTTCCGGCCACAGCCTGCACCAGCGCGGTTATCGCCTGCAGCAAGGCGCCGCGCCGCTGAAGGAAAACCTCGCCGCCGCGATCCTGATCCGCGCCGGTTGGCCGCGCATTGCCGCTGAAGGCGGGGCGCTGGCCGACCCGATGTGTGGTGTTGGCACGTTCCTGGTGGAAGCCGGCATGATCGCCGCCGATATGGCACCGAACCTGCGTCGCCAGCAGTGGGGCTTCACCGCCTGGCTCGGCCACGTGCCGGCGTTGTGGAAGAAATTGCACGAAGAAGCCACCGAGCGCGCCGCCGCCGGGCTGGCCAAGCCGCCGTTGTGGATTCGTGGCTACGAGGCCGACCCACGGCTGATCCAGCCGGGCCGCAACAACGTCGAGCGTGCGGGCCTGAGCGAGTGGATCAAGATCTATCAAGGCGAAGTCGCCACCTTCGAGCCGCGCCCGGACCAGAACCAGAAGGGCTTGGTAATCTGCAACCCGCCGTACGGCGAGCGCCTGGGGGATGAAGCCAGTCTGCTTTACCTCTACCAGAACCTCGGCGAGCGCCTGCGCCAGGCGTGCCTGAACTGGGAGGCGGCGGTGTTCACCGGCGCGCCGGACCTGGGCAAGCGCATGGGCATTCGCAGCCACAAGCAGTATTCGTTCTGGAACGGCGCCTTGCCGTGCAAGTTGCTGCTGATCAAGGTGCTGCCGGACCAGTTCGTCACCGGCGAGCGTCGCACCCCGGAACAGCGCCAGGCCGAGCGTGAACAGGCCGCCTACGATCAAACCCCGGAAGTGCCACAAGAGCGCCAGTACAACAAGAACGGCAACCCGATCAAGCCGGCGCCGGCGCCAGCCCCCGTGGTCGAGCAGGCGCGGTTGAGCGAAGGCGGGCAGATGTTCGCCAATCGCCTGCAAAAGAACCTCAAGACGCTGAGTAAGTGGGCCAAGCGTGAAGGCGTGGACTGTTACCGGGTCTACGACGCCGACATGCCGGAATACTCCATGGCCATCGACCTCTACCATGACTGGGTACACGTCCAGGAATACGTCGCGCCGAAGTCCATCGACCCGGAAAAGGCCTCGGCCCGGTTGTTCGATGCCTTGGCGGCCATTCCCCAGGCACTGAACGTCGACAAGAGCCGCGTGGTGATCAAGCGCCGCGAGCGTCAGAGCGGCACCAAGCAGTACGAGCGCCAGAGCGCCCAAGGCAAGTTCACCGAGGTCAACGAAGGCGGCGTGAAGCTGCTGGTCAACCTCACGGACTACCTGGACACCGGGCTGTTTCTCGACCATCGGCCGATGCGCCTGCGGATCCAGAAGGAAGCAGCCGGCAAGCGTTTCCTCAACCTGTTCTGCTACACCGCGACCGCCAGCGTCCACGCTGCCAAGGGCGGTGCCCGCAGCACCACCAGTGTCGACTTGTCGAAAACCTACCTGGATTGGGCGCGACGCAACCTGTCGCTCAATGGTTTTTCCGACAAGAACCGCCTGGAGCAGGGCGATGTGATGGCCTGGCTGGAAGCCAGTCGTGACGAGTACGACCTGATCTTCATCGACCCGCCGACCTTCTCCAACTCCAAGCGCATGGAAGGTGTGTTCGATGTGCAGCGCGACCACGTCCAGTTGCTGGACCTGGCCATGGCGCGCCTGGCGCCGGGCGGCGTGCTGTACTTCTCCAACAATTTCCGCAAGTTCCAGCTCGAGGACAACCTCGGCGAGCGCTATGCAGTGGAAGAGATCACTGCCAAGACCATCGATCCGGATTTCGCCCGCAACGGCAAGATCCACCGCGCTTGGAAGATCATGGCGCGTTGAAGGCGATCGATTGGATCCACGGAGCCTTGTAGTTCAAGGCTTCTAGCCTCATTTAGGGACTGGCCAAAGTGATGGCGAATAGCTATAACTTAGGCTGTGTCCAGGGCTGTGCCTATGCCTGGTACCTTTGCGAGTTGTGTCTATGGCATTGCATCAGGTGCGCCCCAGGATCCTGGGCTTTATCAGCGAAGACGTGTCGGCCTGGCTGGTGGCTTCGCTGGTGCTGCTGGCCGGTACCTGCCTGACCGGTTTGCTGAGCTGGGCGATGATGAACCTGTTCAACCAGCAATTGCACCAGCGCTTCGAATTGCAAGCCGAGGAACGCTTCAGCCGCATTGAGGAGCGATTCCAGGACCAGGAACAACGTCTCGATGGCCTGAGACGGTTCTTTGCCAATTCGGCAGGGGTTTCCAACGCGGAATTTCATGGCTACGTCGAACCGTTGCTGCGGCGCACCCTGGCCTTCGCCTGGGCACCACGGATCTTTCGGGAGCAACGACAATCCTTCGAACAAGCGACGCGGGACCAGGGGGGCGACTCCTTTGGCATCCGTGAGGTCGCCGATGGCGGCGGCCTGCGGCAGGCCGCCGAGCGGGACGAATACGTGCCGGTGCTGTACCTCCAGAGCCAGCCGCTTTCCATGTCCCCCCTGGGATTCGATCTGCTTTCCCATCCCTTGCGCCGGGCTGTGCTTGAACGGGCGCGCTCGCTTGGCACGATAGTAGTCTCGCAGCCACTGGACCTGATGGGGGTAGGCCCAGACTTCGCGCGTGGGGTGTTGCTGGTTGCGCCGGTCACCCGAGCCTCGGCCAAGGAGCCGTTCGGTTACGTGGTGGCGGGCATCAACATGCGTCAGTTGGTGGCTGACGGCTTGCCGGCCGCAGGTCATGACAACCTGTCGATGCGTGTCCTGGACCTATCCACCGACGACCGGGAGGAAGTGCTGTTCGATTCCCTTGAATCGCCGGGTGACAGTGACTTGTCGGCGACCCGCCTGTTGCGCCTGGCTGACCAAGACTACCGTGTAGAGTTGCGGCCCAGCCGGGTGTTCCTGTCCTCCAATCACTCGTCGGTGACGAGCCTGGCTGTGCTGGGCAGCCTGCTCAGCCTGCTGCTCAGTGCCTTGCTTTATGTGCTGGTCAGCCAGCGGCAGCGAGCCTTGGCACTGGTGGAACAACGCACCGGCGAACTGCGTGCCCGGGAGCAGGAGTTGCGCGGTACCCACGGCCAGTTGCGCGGTGTGCTGGATGCCGCGACCCAGGTGGCGATCATTGCCACCGACCTGCGCGGCGTCATCACCACTTTCAACGCCGGCGCCGAGCAGATGCTCGGCTACCCGAGCTGCGAGGTGCTGCAAAGCATGACCCTGGAGAGCCTGCATGTGCCGCGCGAACTCCAGGCCCGGGCCGCTCAGCTTGGCGCGCGCTTTGGTAAACCCATTCCTACCTGCCATGCGATGCTGCTCGAGGGCGGCGAGCAGGGTGGGCAGCAGGCGCGGGAATGGACCCTGGTGCGCCGCGATGGCAGTCACCTGACCGTGAACATGCTGGCCACGCCGATGCTCGATGAGCAGGGGCTGTGGGTCGGGCACCTGGCGATCTGCATCGACATCACCGAGCGCAAGCGCGTCCACGAAGCCCTGGCCGCCCGGGACCTGCTGCTCAAAAAGCTCAGCGCCCATGTCCCCGGGGGAATCTACCAATTCAGGATGGATTTCAATGGTCGCTTCAGCGTGATCTATGCCAGCGACGGCATCCGCGACATCTATGAATTGGAACCCGATGTGCTGGTGCAGAACGCCGAGGCGATTTTCTCGCGTATTCATCCGTTGGACAGTACGCGCGTCCGCGCTTCGATCCGTGCTTCGGCCAATACCTTGAGCCCATGGCGGGAAGAGTACCGGGTGCAATTACCCTTGCGCGGGCTGCGCTGGGTGCGCGGCGAGGCCACCCCCGAGGAACTGCCTGGCGGCGGGGTGTTGTGGCATGGCTATATCTCGGATATTTCCGACCTCAAGCGTGTGGAAGAAGAGCTGCGGGCCTTATCCGTGACCGACGCCCTGACCGGCATTCGCAACCGCCGTTATTTCCAGGAACGCTTGACCTCGGAAATGGCCCGGGTCGAGCGCGGTTCCGGTGGGCTGGCGGTCATCATGCTCGACATCGATCACTTCAAGCGCATCAACGACCAGCACGGCCATGCGGTGGGCGACCGGGTGTTGCAGGCGTTCTGCCAGCGCATCATCCAACGGTTGCGCCGTACCGATGTGTTCTGTCGGTTGGGTGGGGAGGAGTTCGTGGTGCTGTGCCCGGACACCGACAGTGAAAGCGCTTATTCCCTGGCGCTGGGGCTGTGGGAAGGCTTGCGGGCTGCGCCCATCGACGATGTCGGGGTGGTTACCGCCAGCTTCGGCATCGCCACCTGGCGCGCCGGGGAGGGCGCCGATGCGTTACTGCTCAGGGCCGACTCAGGCGTCTATGCGGCCAAGCAGGCCGGGCGGGATCGGGTCGAGACGCAGTTGGGCTAGCCAGGGGATATTGAGGTCAAAGTGTGGGAGCGGGCTTGCTCGCGAATGCGGCATGTCAGTCAACACAATGGTTGAATGTTGTACCGCCCTTCGCGAGCAAGCCCGCTCCCACAGTTGATCTTCAGTGGGCACAAGATTTGTGTATGGCCCGATTCACTGTGGGAGCGAGCCTGCTCGCGATTCGGTCGGTCAGCAACATCGATGTTGAATGACATACCGCATTCGCGAGCAGGCTCGCTCCCACATGGGGTATGTGCTGGGTCAGAGCACCGAAGCCGTCTGTGGCAGTTTCGGCTGGCGGTACAGGTCCAGCAGCACCTGGTCCAGCACCGACGAAGCGCCCCATGGCTTTGGATCGTTGAGGATCGCCACCACTGCCCAAGTGTTGCCGTTGATGTCGCGGCTGTAGCCAGCGATGGCGCGGACGGTGTTCAGGGTCCCGGTCTTGACGTGGGCTTCGCCTGCCATGGCGGTGGTCTTCAGGCGTTTGCGCATGGTGCCGTCTGTGCCGGCAATCGGCATCGAACTGATGAACTCCGCCGAATACGGGCTGCGCCAGGCGGCTTGCAGCATCGCAGCCATTTCCCGCGCGCTGACCCGTTCGGCGCGGGACAGGCCGGAGCCGTTCTCCATCACCAGGTGCGGTGCGGTGATGCCTTTCTTCGCCAGCCACTGGCGTACCACCCGTTGCGCAGCCTTCGCGTCGTCACCGTCGGCTTCGTTGCGAAATTGTGCGCCCAGGCTCAGGAACAGTTGCTGGGCCATGGTGTTGTTACTGTATTTATTGATGTCGCGGATGATCTCCGCCAGGTCCGGGGAGAACGCCCGGGCCAATACCTTGGCGTTGCTCGGGGTCGTGGCCAGGCGGTCCTGGCCCTGGATGCTGCCGCCCAATTCCTTCCAGATGGCCCGCACCGCGCCAGCGGTGTAGGTGGCGTGATCGAGCAGTGACAGGTAGGTCTGGGAGCTGCAACCTTCACCGAGTTGGCCGCTGACAGTGACGGTCATGCTGCCATCGGCCTGGGCGACGGGGTTGTAGCGAACGCCGCCGGCACATTGCTTGCCGTTGATGGCCTTGACCACGTTTTCGATGCGAATGCTGGCAATCGGTGGCTCAACCGAGACCAGCACCCGGCCGCCATCATTGCGAGCGACGAAGCGCAGGGCCTTGAGGTTGACCAGCAGCGAGTCGGGCTTGACCAGGAAGGGTTTGTTTTCGTCGTTGCCGTCGTCGTTGAACTCGGGCAGTTGCGGCTGGATGAAGAAACTGCGGTCCAGCACCAGGTCACCGGTGACCTGCTGGACGCCGTTGGCCCGCAGATCGCGCATCAACAGCCAGAGTTTTTCCATGTTCAGCTTGGGATCGCCGCCGCCCTTGAGGTACAAGTTGCCGTTGAGGATCCCGCCGCTCAGGGTGCCGTCGGTGTAGAACTCGGTTTTCCATTGATGATTGGGGCCGAGCATCTCCAGGGCCGCATAGGTGGTCACCAGTTTCATGGTGGACGCCGGATTGACCGAAACATCGGCGTTGTACAGGGTTGGCGTGCCGGGGCCGTTGAGCGGCACCAGCACCAGGGACAGGGCGTCGTTCTGCAGTTTGCTGGCCTTGAGGGCCTTTTGTACGTTGGGCGATAGGGCGGTGTTGATCGTGGCAGCATGGGCGGTGACAGGGAGGGCCAGGGGAAGAAGAAGGCTGGCCAGAAGCAATGGACGCAAAGATTTGATCATTGAAATAAAACCCTACGGGCGAGGGGGAAAATACGAGGACATGAAAATGAACGTCCTCAACGGTCATGAAAGTGTCGGCATTATGCCCCAAGGCGCAACGGCATGTGCCGTGCCCAAGCCCAGCGAAGCGGTATTTTTTTACCAACGGTTAACGGACTTGCCCGATGAGTCGGGCAATCGACGCACCAAACTGGTAAAGTGCCGGCCGTTATTACTTATGAGGATTGTTCCAATGGCGACTAACCGTTCCCAGCGTCTGCGCAAAAAGCTGTGCGTGGATGAATTTCAAGAGCTGGGTTTCGAACTGAACCTGGATTTCAAAGAAGATCTGGCCGATGAGGCTATTGACGCTTTCCTCGACGCTTTCCTGAAAGAAGCCATGGAAGCCAATGGCCTGGGCTACGTCGGCGGTGACGACTACGGTCTGGTTTGCCTGCAGAAGCGTGGCTCGGTCACCGAAGAGCAGCGCGCTGCCGTTGAAGCCTGGCTCAAGGCCCGTCCCGAGCTGACCAGCGTTGAAGTCAGCCCGTTGCTGGACGTGTGGTACCCGGAAAAGCCGATCAATCCGGTCGCTTGATGGTCAGAAACCGGCAGCCCTTTTGGGTGCCGGTTTTTTTGTGCCTGCCATTTATGTGTTGCTTGCCAGGCAGCCTTCGCGAGCAAGCCCGCTCCCACAGTGGATATGTATCGCTCACATCGCCTTTGTGGGAGCGGGCTTGCTCGCGAAGCTTTTAAGCTCTCAGGCGCTACGCCAGTTCAGGATCAGCAACGTCAACACCCCCGCCACGATCCCCCAGAACGCCGAACCGATGGAGAACAGCGTCAGCCCCGACGCCGTGACCATGAAAGTGATCAGCGCCGCTTCCCGCTCCTTCACTTCGCTCATGGCGATGCTCAAGCCATTGATGATTGAGCCGAACAGCGCCAGGGCCGCGATGGACAACACCAATTCCTTGGGCAGCGCCGCGAACAACGCCGCCAGCGTCGCGCCGAATACCCCGGCAATCCCGTAGAAAATCCCACACCAGACCGCCGCCGTGTAGCGCTTGTTGCGATCTTCGTGGGCGTGGGGCCCGGTGCAGATGGCCGCGCTGATGGCCGCCAGGTTGATGCCATGGGAGCCGAACGGTGCCAGCAGCAGCGAGGCGATGCCGGTGCTGGTGATCAGCGGCGAAGCCGGCACGTTGTAGCCGTCGGCCCGCAACACGGCGATGCCGGGCATGTTCTGCGAGGTCATCGCCACCACGAACAGCGGAATGCCGATGCTGATGGTGGCCGCCAAGGAAAAGTGCGGCGTGGTCCAGACCGGCGTCGCGACTTCCAGGGCAAAACCGCTGAAGTCCAACAGCCCCAGCAGGCCGGAAAGCGCTGTGCCGATCAGCAGTGCCGCGAGCACCGCGTAGCGCGGCGACAGGCGCTTGACGATCAGGTAGGTGAAAAACATCCCCAGCACCAGGCCGGTGCGATGCTGGGTGGCGACGAAGATCTCGCTGCCGATCTTGAACAGAATCCCCGCCAGCAACGCCGCCGCCAGCGAGGCCGGAATGCGCTTGACCAGGCGCTCGAAACTGCCGGTCAGGCCACAGATCGTCACCAGCACCGCGCAGGTTATATAGGCGCCGATGGCCTCGCCATAACTCACGCCGCCCAGGCTGGTGATCAGCAGCGCGGCGCCGGGTGTCGACCAGGCGATGGTGATCGGCGTGCGATAGCGCAGCGACAGCCCGATGGAGCACACCGCCATGCCGATGGAGATCGCCCAGATCCACGAGGAAATCTGCCCGCTGGTCAGCCCCGCCGCCTGTCCGGCCTGGAACATCAGCACCAGGGAACTGGTGTAGCCGGTCATCATCGCGATGAACCCGGCGACGATGGCCGAAGGCGAGGTGTCGGCCAATGGACGAAGTGGCGTGGTCGTGACTTCGGTCATGGTGGGCGGTGGTCCTTGTTGTAGATTGTCTGGGCTTGATAGCCCCACAGATTTGCGGTTTAAAGCCTAAACTCAACCCCATCATCGATTGCAATACAGCCATGCCCGCAAACAGCCGTACAGTCGTGTTGCCATCAGAGGTTGTGTACAATCGAGCTGTTTTTTACGCGATACTTGCCAGCGACCCGCTGTGCCGTATTACAGTCACGGTCAATTCGCCGCAGTTCTCCCGACTCGAGTGCCCATGAACGAACAGTTGCAGCCCCTCAAGAAACAACCGCGAGCTGGTAAGACCGGCCGCAGCGGAACCCAGGACGATATTGTCTATGCGCACATCTTCGAGGCCATCCTCGAACAACGCCTGGCGCCCGGGACCAAATTGAGCGAAGAGGCGCTGGGGGAGATTTTCGGAGTCAGCCGCACGATCATTCGCCGGGCCTTGTCCCGCCTGGCCCACGAAGGCGTGGTGTTGCTGCGGCCCAATCGCGGTGCCGTGGTGGCGAGCCCGAGTGTCGAAGAGGCCCGCCAGGTGTTCATGGCCCGGCGCCTGGTGGAAAGGGCGATCACCGAGCTGGCGGTGCAGCACGCTACCGCCGAACAACTGGCTGAGCTGCGGCAGATGGTCAGCGACGAGCGCGACAGTTTTTCCCGGGGCGACCGTGGCGCCGGCATCCGTTTGTCGGGCGAGTTCCACCTCAAGCTGGCCGAAGCGGCGAAGAACGCCCCGCTGATCAGTTTCCAGCGCAGTCTCGTGTCCCAGACGTCGTTGATCATCGCCCAGTACGAAAGTGGCAACCGTTCCCATTGCTCCTACGACGAACATACCCAGTTGATCGACGCCATCGAGGCCCGCGATGCCACGCTGGCGGTGGACCTGATGATGCATCACATGGACCACATCGACAGCAAGCTCAACCTCGACGAGGAAAGTGCGTCGGATGACTTGCACGCGGTGTTTTCGCATCTGTTGCAGAGCAAGAAGCCGGGGCGGTCGACCGCCAAGCTCTGAAGGTTGAATCAGTCATACCGAGTCGCGCCCTTCGCGAGCAAGCCCGCTCCCACATTCGACCGTGTTGTCATGACATACGCGGATCAAATGTGGGAGCGGGCTTGCTCGCGAAAGCGGTGTGACAGGCGAATGAAATCTAGCGCTGATGCACCACCTTGCCAGCCGCATAAGTCTGCGTCACCGTCCGGTCATCCCCCAGCGTCATCAACACGAACAACCGTTCGGCAATGTCCTTGGCCTGCTTGAGGCGATAGCTCAGCAGCGGCGTGGCGTTGTAATCCAGCACCAGAAAGTCCGCGTCCGTCCCCGGTTGCAACGTGCCGATCTTGTCCTCCAGGCGCAGGGCCCGCGCGCCGCCGAGGGTGGCCAGGTACAGCGATTTGAACGGGCTCAGCCGCGCGCCCTGCAGCTGCATCACCTTGTAGGCTTCGTTCAGGGTGTGGAGCAGCGAAAAACTGGTGCCGCCACCTACGTCCGTGCCCAACCCGACGTTCACCTTGTGCTTCTCGGCCATGGGCAGGTTGAACAGGCCGCTGCCGAGGAAAAAGTTCGAGGTCGGGCAGAAAGCGATGGCCGACCCGGCCTCGGCCAGCCGCGCACATTCGTCATCGCATAAATGCACGCCATGGGCGAACACCGAACGCTCGCCAAGCAGTTGGTAGTGATCGTAGACGTCCAGGTAGCCCTTGCGCTCCGGGAACAGTTCCTTGACCCACTGCACCTCCTGCAGGTTCTCGCTGATGTGAGTCTGCATGTACAAGTCGGGGTACTCCCCCAGCAACTGACCGGCCAGGGCCAGTTGTTCCGGGGTGCTGGTGGGGGCGAAGCGCGGGGTCACGGCGTAGTGCAGCCGGCCCTTGCCGTGCCAGCGCTCGATCAGCGCCTTGCTCTCGGTGTAGCTGGATTCGGCGGTGTCGGTCAGGTAGTCCGGGGCGTTGCGGTCCATCATCACCTTGCCGGCGATCATCCGCAGGTCGAGCTTCTGGGCCACTTCGAAAAACGCATTCACCGACTGCGGATGCACGCTGCCGAACACCAGCGCGGTGGTGGTGCCGTTGCGCAGCAATTCCTTGACGAAAATATCCGCCACGGCATCGGCGTGGGCCTTGTCGGCGAACTGGCTTTCGCAGGGGAAGGTGTAGGTGTTGAGCCAATCCAGCAATTGCTCGCCATAGGCGCCGACCATGCCGGTTTGCGGCAGATGGATGTGGGTGTCGATCAAACCTGGCGTGATCAGTGCGTCCGGGTAATGGGCGATGTCGATGTCCGCCGCCAGGGTCGGCAACAGGTCATGGGCGTGGCCGATGGCGCTGATCTGGCCATTCTCCACCACCAGCAGTCCGTCTTCGAAATATTCATAGGACGCTTCGATACCCACTTCGGCCGGATCGGCGAGGCTGTGGAGCAGGGCGGCGCGGTAGGCTTTGCGTGTCAGGGGCATGGTCTGTCTCGATAAAGGGATTAACGCTGGCTGCGGCGCGAAGCTGGCAGCAACTTGGCAATCGGTTCGGCGCGCGAGGTGTGCTGGCCGAAATCGGCGTTATAGGTGGCGATGATTTCGCCGGCGATGGAGATGGCGATTTCCACAGGCAACTTGCCTTTGACTTCGCCGATACCCATCGGGCAACGCATGCGTTGCAAGGTGCTGCTATCAAAACCACGATCACGCAGGCGATGCTCGAACTTGACCCGCTTGGTCTTCGAGCCGATCAGGCCGAAGTAGGCAAAGTCGTTGCGCTTGAGGATCGCGGCGCTCAGCTCCAGGTCGAGCTGATGGTTGTGGGTCATGACGATGCAGTAGCTGCCGGCGGGCAATTCATCGACTTCATCCAATGGCTCTTCGGCCACGATCTTGCGCACGCCATGGGGCAAGTGTTCGGGGAACTCCGCTTCTCGCGAGTCGATCCAGCGCACCTTGCAGGGCAGGCTCGCCAGCAGCGGCACCAGGGCGCGGCCGACATGGCCGGCGCCGAACACGGCGATCTGCGCCTGGACCTGGCCCATGGGCTCGAACAGCAATACGGTGACGCCACCGCAGCACTGGCCCAGGCTCGCACCGAGGCTGAAGCGCTCCAGGTGGGTGTTCTGCTGGCCGCTGGCGAGCATTTGCCGGGCGATCTCCATGGCCTTGTATTCCAGGTGTCCGCCACCGATGGTGTCGAACGTCTGGCTGGCGCTGATGACCATCTTCGAACCGGCGTTGCGCGGGGTGGAGCCGAGCTCCTCGATGATCGTCACCAGCACGCAGGGTTCGCCGCGGGTTTGCAGGTCGGCGAGGGCGCTGATCCAGTTGTACATATTCACCTCGACATCTCTGTTGTCTGTTCAACCGCCTTCGCGAGCAGGCTCGCTCCCACATTGGAACGCGGTTCCCTGTGGGAGCGGGCTTGCTCGCGAAGGCGGCGCCGCGGTCTAAAGCGAAGCCAACTCGGGTTCAGCTTCCTCAGCCTTGGCCGCCTTCAACCCCCGCATCTGCTCACACCCCCACAACACCCGCTCCGGCGTTGCCGGGGCATCGATGTTCGGTTGCTGCCGGTAATCCCCCAGGCTCGCCACGGCGTCCTTGATGGCGCACCACGCGGCGATGCCGAGCATGAACGGCGGCTCGCCCACGGCCTTGGAATGGAACACCGTGTCTTCAGGGTTCTTGCGGTTTTCCACCAGCTTGACCCGCAGGTCTAGCGGCATGTCGGCCACGGCGGGGATCTTGTAGCTGGCAGGGCCATTGGTCATCAGCTTGCCCTTGTCATTCCATACCAGCTCTTCCATGGTCAGCCAGCCCATGCCCTGGATGAAACCGCCTTCGACCTGGCCGATGTCGATGGCTGGGTTCAGCGAGGCGCCGACATCGTGGAGGATGTCGGTGCGCAGCATCTTGTACTCGCCGGTGAGGGTGTCGACGATCACCTCGGCACACGCCGCGCCATAGGCGTAGTAGTAGAACGGCCGGCCACGGGCCTGGCTGCGGTCGTAGTAGATTTTCGGGGTCTTGTAGAAGCCGGTGCTGGACAGCGAGACCTGGGCGAAATACGCCTGCTGTACCAACGCTTCGAAGGTCAGGATGTGATCGCGCACCCGCACATGGCCGTTGTGGAATTCCACATCCTCTTCACTGACCTTGTAGTGCCGCGCGGCAAATTCCACCAGGCGCCGCTTGATGATTTCGGCGGCATTCTGCGCCGCCTTGCCGTTCAGGTCGGCACCGCTGGAGGCAGCGGTGGGCGAGGTGTTCGGCACCTTGTCGGTATTGGTCGCGGTGATCTGCACGCGGTCCATTTCCACCTGGAACACCTCGGCCACCACCTGGGCAACCTTGGTGTTCAAGCCCTGGCCCATTTCGGTGCCGCCGTGGTTGAGATGGATGCTGCCGTCGGTGTAGACGTGGATCAAGGCGCCGGCCTGGTTGAGGAAACTGGCGGTGAACGAAATGCCGAATTTCACCGGGGTCAGCGCCAGGCCCTTTTTCAGGATCGGGCTATTGGCGTTGTAGCGACGGATCGCTTCACGGCGCTCGGCGTACTGGCTGCTTTCTTCGAGCTCGGCGGTCATTTCCTCGAGCATGTTGTGCTCGACGGTCTGGTAGTAGTGGGTGACGTTGCGTTCGGTCTTGCCGTAGTAGTTGGCCTTGCGCACCGCCAGCGGATCGAGCCCCAGGTGTCGGGCGATGGCGTCCATCACTTCTTCGATGGCGACCATGCCCTGCGGCCCGCCGAACCCCCGGTAGGCGGTGTTCGACGCGGTGTTGGTCTTGCAGCGGTGGCCGTTGATGGTCGCATCGCCCAAGTAGTAGGCGTTGTCGGCGTGGAACATCGCCCGGTCGACGATGGAGGCCGACAGGTCCGGCGAGCAACCGCAGTTGCCGGCCAGTTCCAGGGCGATGCCGTGCAAGCGCCCGCGGCTGTCGAAGCCGACGTCGTATTCGATGTAGAAGGGGTGGCGCTTGCCGGTCATCAGCATGTCTTCGACCCGGGGCAGGCGCATCTTGGTCGGCTGCCCGGTGAGGTGCGCGATGACGGCGCACAGGCACGCCGGGCTGGCGGCCTGGGTTTCCTTGCCGCCAAAGCCGCCGCCCATGCGGCGCATGTCCACCACGACTTTGTTCATCGACACGCCCAGCACTTCGGCCACCAGTTTCTGCACTTCGGTGGGGTTCTGGGTCGAGCAGTAGACGATCATGCCGCCGTCTTCGGTGGGCATCACCGAGGAAATCTGGGTTTCCAGGTAAAAATGCTCCTGGCCGCCGATGTGCAGCGAGCCCTGGATACGATGCTCGGCGCTCGCCAGCGCCGTGGCCGAATCGCCGCGCTGGTGGGTGTGGCTGTCCAGCACGAAGTGTCGCTTGCGCAGGGCCTCGACCACGTCCAGCACCGGCTCCAGGTCTTCGTATTCGATGATGGCGGCCATCGCTGCCTTACGTGCGGTCTCAAGATCCTTGGCGGCAACAGCCAGCACCGGTTGGCCGACGAACTGCACATCATCAATGGCCAGCAGCGGATCGCCGGGCAGCAGTGGGCCAATGTCCTTCAGGCCTGGAATGTCTGCGTGGGTGATGGCGATGCGCACGCCCTCAAAGGCGTAGCACGGCGCGGTATCGATGCGGATGATCCGGGCGTGGGCGCGGTCCGACAGCCGGGCATAGACGTGCAACTGGTTGGGGAATTCCAGGCGGTCATCGATGTACTGCGCCTCGCCGGACACGTGCTTGGCGGCGCTGTCATGCTTGACGCTACGGCCCACGCCAGTGGTGAGGTCGCGGGCGAACAGCTCCGCCAGTTCGGCTTGGGTCTTCTCTACGGCGTGATGGTTAGACATAAGCGGTCACCCGAGTCTCGATGTGCGGCGTTTGCAGTTCGATGAAATATTTGCGCAACAGGTTGCGGGCGCTGAGCAGGCGGTATTCCTTGCTGGCGCGGAAATCCGACAGCGGCGTGAAATCCTCGGCCAGGACGGCGCAGGCGCGTTCGACGGTGCTGTCGGTCCACGGCGCGCCGATCAATGCGGCTTCACAATGCTTGGCGCGTTTCGGTGTGGCGGCCATGCCGCCGAAGGCCACGCGGGCGTCGCGGACCACGCCGTTGTCGATGCGCAGGTTGAAGGCCGCGCATACGGCGGAAATGTCATCGTCCAGGCGCTTGGACACCTTGTAGGCGCGGAACGCCTGTTCGGCGCTGGCTCGCGGCACGATGATCTTTTCGATGAATTCGCTTTCCTGGCGGGCGGTGACCCGGTAGTCGATGAAATAGTCTTCCAGGGCCAGGGTGCGGCGGACCTGGCCCTTGCACAGCACGATCTGCGCGCCGAGGGCGATCAACAGGGGCGGCGAGTCACCAATAGGCGAGGCGTTGCCGATGTTGCCGCCCAAGGTGCCCTGGTTGCGGATCTGCAGCGAGGCGAAGCGTTGCAACAGTTCGCCGAAGTCCGGGTATTCGGCTTTCAGGGCCTCGTAGCAATCGGAGAGGGCGGTGGCGGCGCCGATCTCCAGGCGGTCGTCGAAGCGTTCGATACGCTTGAGTTCGGCGACGTTGCCCACGTAGATCATCACCGGCAGGGTGCGATGAAATTGCGTGACTTCCAGGGCCAGGTCCGTACCGCCGGCCAGTAGGCGCGCCTGGGGATAGGCGTCGTAGAGATCGGCCAGGTCGGCCACGGTCAGCGGCACCAGGCAGCGTTTGTCGCCGCTGTTGAGTTCACCGGTCTCGGTGGGGGCGATGGCTTTGAGGCGGGCGATGGTCTCGGCCTCGCGGGCGTCGAACTGGTCCGGCTGCTTGCTGCAGCAGGCCTGCTCGGCGGCGGCCAGGATCGGCCGGTAGCCGGTGCAACGGCACAGGTTGCCGGCCAGGGCTTCGTGGGCCTGGTGGGCGTCGGCTTGCTCGCTGTTCTTCTGCAGGGCGAACAGCGACATGACGAAGCCCGGTGTGCAGAAACCGCATTGCGAACCGTGGCAGTCGACCATCGCTTGCTGAACGCTGTGCAGTTGGCCCTGGTGCTTGAGGTCCTCGACGCTGATCAGTTGCTTGCCGTGCAGGGACGAGACGAAGGTCAGGCACGCGTTGAGGCTGCGGTAGCGAATGCGTTCGCGGCCATTGGCGTCCGTTTCCAATTCGCCCACCACCACGGTACACGCGCCACAGTCGCCGCTGGCGCAGCCTTCTTTGGTGCCGGGTTTACCAACGTGTTCGCGCAAGTAGTTGAGCACGGTCAGGTTCGGGTCCAGGGCGTGCTCGCTACGGAGTTCCTGGTTGAGTAAAAACTGGATCACGGAAGGCCTCGCAGACTCATTATTGTTGTTTCGACGTGGGCCTGAATTTATCAGGTCTGACTTTTCGGTCAACGATTTTCTGACTTAAGGGTCAAGAAAATCCATCTGGTCGATAAACAACGCTTTATGGACACGGTGGAACCCTGTGGGAGCCGAGCTTGCTCGCGATGACGGCGGTACATTCAGTATGGATGCAAGCTGACAGACCGCTATCGCGAGCAAGCTCGGCTCCCACAGGTTCTTCCACAGATTCTGTTCCAGGATGAGAGTCCGGATTTTTTTGCTTATATCGTGCCAAAAACCCGCTGCAGGCCCTGCGCCATGACGTACCGAGTGCGCTACACTGCGCCGCTTGTGCAGATCGAAGAGTTTGAAGGACAACCATGACGTTCAAGGCCCCGGACAGCCTCGCCGAGCAAATCGCCCATCACCTCGCCGAACGCATCATTCGCGGCGAAATGAAACCGGGAGAGCGCATCCAGGAGCAGAAGGTCACGCTGGCGCTCAACGTCAGCCGCGGCTCGGTCCGCGAGGCCTTGCTGATCCTGGAGCGACGCCATTTGATCGCGATCCTGCCGCGCCGTGGCGCCCACGTCACCGAACTCACCGAGCACAAGGTGCGCAGCCTCTGCACGCTGATGAGCGAGCTGTACATCCTATTGGGCAACGCCGTGGCCCATGGCTGGAAAGAACAGGCCGACATGGCGCCGTTCGTCGCGATCCAGCAGCGTCTCAACGACGCCTACGCGCGCCAGGACATCCGCACCTTCGTCGATGAAAGCTTCAGCGTGATGCGCGCCGCCTATCCCTTTGCCAACAATCCGTATCTGCAGGAAACCGTCGAGAACCTGCAACCGGCCATGAGCCGTGCCTATTTCCTGGCCCTGGACCAGCGCAAGGCGGAAATGAGCGAATTCCTCGACCTGTTCCAGCGCCTGCTCGCCGCTGTGCTGGCCCGTGATTTGCCGCAGATCCGCATCGTGCTCACGGCCTACGCCCAGCGCAGTTGCGATCTGGTGGTTTCTGCCCTGACGGCGGCCTGACGTGCGGCTCAAGTGCATCAAGTTGGCGGGGTTCAAATCCTTCGTCGACCCGACCACGGTGAACTTCCCCAGTAACATGGCGGCGGTGGTCGGGCCCAATGGTTGCGGCAAGTCGAACATCATCGACGCCGTGCGCTGGGTGATGGGCGAAAGCTCGGCCAAGAACCTGCGCGGCGAGTCGATGACCGACGTCATCTTCAACGGCTCCACCAGTCGCAAGCCGGTGAGCCAGGCCAGCATCGAGCTGGTGTTCGATAACTCCGACGGCACCCTGGTGGGCGAGTACGCGGCCTATGCGGAAATTTCCATTCGTCGCAAAGTGACCCGCGACAGCCAGAACAGCTATTTCCTCAACGGCGCCAAGTGCCGTCGCCGGGACATCACCGATATTTTCCTCGGCACCGGCCTGGGCCCGCGCAGCTACTCGATCATCGAGCAGGGCATGATCTCCAAGCTGATCGAGGCCAAGCCCGAAGACCTGCGCAACTTCATCGAAGAGGCCGCCGGCATTTCCAAATACAAGGAGCGCCGGCGCGAGACCGAAAACCGCATTCGTCGCACCCACGAAAACCTGGCGCGCCTGACCGACCTGCGCGAAGAACTCGAACGCCAGCTCGAACGTTTGCATCGTCAGGCCGAGGCTGCGAAGAAGTACCAGGAATACAAAGGCGAGGAGCGTCAGCTCAAGGCCCAGCTGTCGGCCTTGCGCTGGCAGGCGCTGAACGAGCAGGTCGGCCAGCGCGAAGCGATCATCGGCAACCAGGAAGTCAGCTTCGAAGCCCTGGTGGCCGAGCAGCGCAACGCCGACGCAGCCATCGAGCGGCTGCGCGACGGCCACCATGACCTGTCCGAGCGCTTCAATCTGGTGCAAGGGCGCTTCTATTCCGTGGGGGGCGACATCGCCCGGGTCGAGCAGAGCATCCAGCATGGTCAGCAACGGCTGCGGCAGTTGCAGGACGACTTGAAGGAAGCCGAGCGGGCGCGCCTGGAAACCGAATCGCACCTGGGTCATGACCGCACGTTGCTGTTGACCCTCGGCGAAGAGCTGGACAGGCTGACGCCGGAGCAGGAAGTCACCAGCGCCGCCGCCGAAGAGGCTGCCGCAGCCCTGGAAGAAGCCGAGCTGACCATGCATGGCTGGCAAGAGCAGTGGGACAGTTTCAACCTGACGTCGGCCGAGCCGCGGCGCCAGGCAGAAGTCCAGCAGTCGCGCATCCAGCAGTTGGAAACCAGCATGGAGCGCCTGGCCGAACGTCAGCGCCGCCTGTCCGAAGAGCGCGCCTTGCTCGCCGCGGATCCGGAAGACGCCGCGATTCTGGAGCTGAGCGAGCAACTGGCGACCAGCGAGGCCACCCTCGAAGACTTGCAGGCCAGCGAAGATGCCCAGGTCGAGCGCCTTGAACAACTGCGCCAGGCTTTGCAACTGGCCTTGCAGAACCAGCAACAGGCCCAGGGCGAATTGCAGCGGCTCAATGGGCGCCTGGCTTCGCTGGAGGCCTTGCAGCAAGCGGCGCTGGACCCGGGCACTGGCACCGCCGAATGGCTGCGCGACCAGCACCTGGCCGAGCGTCCACGACTGGCCGAGGGCCTGAAGGTCGATGGTGGCTGGGAACTGGCGGTGGAAACCGTGCTCGGCGCTGACCTGCAAGCGGTGCTGGTGGATGACTTTGCTGGCTTCGACCTGTCGGGCTTCACTCAAGGCGATCTGCGCCTACTCAGCCCGGCCGGCGATGGCGTGCGAATTCCCGGCAGCTTGCTCGATAAGGTCGAGGCCCAGGTCGACCTGTCGCCCTGGCTCGGGCAGGTCAAGCCAGTGGACAGCCTTGAGCAGGCCTTGGCTTTGCGCGGGCAATTGGCAGCCGGCGAAAGCTTGATCAGTCGTGACGGGTATTGGGTTGGCCGGCATTTCCTGCGGGTGCGCCGGGCCAGCGAAGCCGAGAGCGGCATGCTCGCCCGCGGCCAGGAAATCCAGCGCCTGGGCGCCGAGCGAGAAGAGCGCGAAGCCAGCGTCGAAGCCCTGGAAACCGAATTGCAAAACCTGCGGGCGCAACAGCGTCAACAGGAAAACGGCCGCGAACACCTGCGGCGGCTGTTGCAGGATGAAGCGCGCCAGCAAGGCGAGCTCAAGGCGCAGTTGTCGGCCGGCAAGGCCAAGGTTGAACAGCTGGCGCTGCGCCGTACCCGCCTGGAAGAAGAAATCGCCGAGCTGGGCGAGCAGCGGGCCCTGGAGCACGAGCAGATCGGCGAAGCGCGCTTGCAACTGCAAGAAGCCCTTGATGCCATGGCGCTGGACACCGAGCAGCGCGAACTGTTGCTGGCCCAGCGTGACAGCTTGCGCGAACGCCTGGACCGGGTGCGCCAGGAAGCACGCCAGCACAAGGACCACGCCCATCAACTGGCGGTGCGCCTGGGCTCGCTCAGGGCCCAGCACGATTCCACGCGCCAGGCCTTGGAACGGCTGGAAATGCAGTCCGAGCGCCTGACCGAAAAGCGCGAACAGTTGAGCCTCAATCTGGAGGAGGGCGAAGCGCCACTGGAAGAGCTGCGCCTCAAGCTTGAAGAGTTGCTCGACAAGCGCATGAGTGTCGACGAAGAGCTCAAGACCGCGCAAATCGCCTTGGAGGACGCCGACCGCGAACTGCGCGACGCCGAAAAGCGCCGCGGCCAGGCCGAGCAGCAATCGCAACTGATCCGTGGCCAGATGGAACAGCAGCGCATGGAGTGGCAAGCCTTGACGGTGCGGCGCAAGGCCTTGCAGGACCAGTTGCTGGAAGACGGCTACGACCTCGACGGCGTGCTCGCTACCCTGGTGGCCGGGGCGAACGAGAAGGACGCCGAGGAAGAATTGGAGCGCATTGCCCAGCGCATCCAGCGCCTGGGGGCCATCAACTTGGCGGCCATCGACGAGTACCAGCAGCAGTCCGAACGCAAGCGCTACCTGGACGCCCAGAACGACGACCTGGTGGAAGCGCTGGAGACCCTGGAAAACGTCATCCGCAAGATCGACAAGGAAACCCGCAACCGCTTCAAGGATACCTTTGATCAGATCAACGGCGGTTTGCAGGCCCTTTTTCCAAAAGTTTTCGGTGGCGGCAGCGCCTACTTGGAACTGACGGGCGAAGATTTACTCGATACAGGGGTGACAATCATGGCGCGTCCTCCTGGCAAGAAGAACAGCACCATCCATTTGCTCTCCGGTGGCGAAAAGGCGCTGACCGCGCTGGCCCTGGTCTTTGCCATCTTCAAATTGAACCCGGCGCCGTTCTGCATGCTCGACGAGGTCGACGCGCCGCTGGACGACGCCAACGTAGGCCGTTACGCACGGCTGGTGAAAGAAATGTCTGAAACGGTGCAGTTCATCTACATCACCCACAACAAGATCGCCATGGAAATGGCCGATCAGTTGATGGGGGTGACGATGCACGAGCCGGGCTGTTCGCGACTGGTGGCGGTGGATGTGGAGGAGGCCATGGCCATGGTGGATGCCTGAACAACAGCTTGTAGGGCTTCAACTTCGAACGCTGTAGGTATTTTTTACCCTTGGGGCTGATGTTCAATTCACAGATTGGGCACAAGCCTATGCGACAGACGGTGTAAAGTTATCTTTGGTCGTGCTAGTTTAATGTCAATTTTTCGTATGCGTGGGCAAAACGCCATTCAGAACATAGAGTTGGCGCCACGTTTTAAAGCGGTTTGCAAATAGCTAAGCCCCTTATTTTTCAGCATTTTTATAGAGGCACGGGATTACATGGAAATCGGTCTGCGCGAGTGGCTGATCGTCATCGGCATCATTGTCATTGCCGGTATTCTTTTCGACGGCTGGCGTCGCATGCGCGGCGGCAAGGGGAAACTGAAGTTTCGCCTGGATCGCAGCCTGTCGAACCTGCCCGATGAGGATGATAGCGCCGAGCTGCTGGGGCCGCCGCGGGTGCTGGACGCCCACAAGGAGCCGCAGCTGGACGAGCATGACTTGCCGTCGATGAGCGCGCCTGCCCGTGAGCCACGGGAGTCGGGTTCCAAGCGTGGCAAGCGCAACAGCGAGCCGTCCCAGGGTGATTTGAACCTGAACCTCGACCTGGATGGCGGGCCGAGCTTCAGCAGTCGCGACGGCGACTTCCCGGACGAAAACAAGGCCCCGAGCGCCGACAAGGACCAGGCCCAGGCTGAAGAAGTGCTGGTGATCAGCGTGATCTGCCGCGACCCGGCCGGCTTCAAGGGCCCGGCGTTGCTACAGAACATCCTCGAAAGCGGCCTGCGTTTTGGCGAAATGGACATTTTCCACCGTCACGAAAGCATGGCCGGTAACGGCGAGGTGCTGTTCTCCATGGCCAACGCGGTCAAGCCTGGCGTGTTCGACCTCGACGACATCGATCATTTCAGCACGCCGGCGGTGAGCTTCTTCCTTGGCCTGCCGGGCCCGCGTCATCCCAAGCAAGCATTCGACGTGATGGTGGCCGCCGCTCGCAAGCTGTCCCAGGAGCTCAACGGCGAACTGAAGGATGACCAGCGCAGCGTGCTGACCGCCCAGACCATCGAGCACTACCGCCAGCGCATCGTCGAATTCGAGCGCCGGGCGCTGACCCAGAAGCGCTGATCAATGACACAGGCTCTCCCTGACCAGAGAGCTTTTTGTGGCAGGAGAGCTTTTGTGGCGAGGGAGCTTGCTCCCGCTGGGGGCGAAGCCCCCCAAAAGGTTTAAAAAGAATGAGCAGCCCAGGCTGCTCTTTTGCTTTATGAGAGAACACCCATGAACGCCGTCGAAACACGCATCCTAGAGTTGCGCACCGAGCTGGACCAGCACAACTACCGCTACCACGTCCTCGACGAACCCAGCATCCCGGACGCCGAGTACGACCGCCTGTTCCACGAGCTCAAAGCCTTGGAAGAGCAGCACCCGTCACTTGTCACCAGCGACTCCCCGACCCAGCGGGTCGGCAGCATGGCGCTGTCGGCGTTCAGCCAGGTGCGTCACGAGATCCCGATGCTCAGCCTGGGCAATGCCTTCGACGAAACTACCCTGCGGGAATTCGACCGCCGGGTGACGGAAGGCCTCGACCTGCCCATGGGTGATTTGCTGGGCGGTGGCGCGGCAGTGGAGTACAGCTGCGAGCCGAAGCTCGATGGCCTGGCGGTCAGCCTGTTGTACCAGGACGGCATGCTGGTGCGCGGAGCCACGCGCGGTGACGGCACCACGGGCGAGGACATCAGCGTCAACGTACGCACCGTGCGCAACATTCCCCTCAAGTTGCAGGGCACTGGCTGGCCGCCGCTGCTGGAAGTGCGCGGCGAGGTGTACATGTCCAAGGCTGGCTTCGAGCGCCTGAACGCCACGCAACTGGAGGCGGGCGGCAAGACGTTTGCCAATCCGCGCAACGCGGCGGCCGGTAGCTTGCGTCAGCTCGATTCGAGGATCACGGCCAACCGTCCCCTGGAGTTCTGTTGCTACGGCATCGGCCAGGTGACGGCGGACATCGCCGACACTCATATTGGCAACCTCAAGCAACTCAAGGCCTGGGGCATGCCCATCAGCCGTGAGTTGAAGCTGGCCCACGGCGTCGACGAATGCCTGGATTACTACCGTGACATCGGCGAGCGCCGCAACGCGTTGCCCTATGAGATCGACGGTGTCGTGTTCAAGGTCAACAGCATCGCTTCCCAGCGCGAGCTTGGTTTCCGTGCCCGGGAACCGCGCTGGGCCATTGCCCACAAGTTTCCCGCCACCGAAGAACTCACCGAGTTGCTGGACGTCGAGTTCCAGGTCGGCCGCACCGGCGCGGTGACTCCGGTGGCCCGTCTCAAGCCGGTGAAAGTCGCCGGCGTAACCGTGGCCAACGCGACGTTGCACAACATGGACGAAGTGGCGCGCCTGGGCGTGATGATCGGCGATACGGTGATCATCCGCCGTGCCGGGGACGTGATCCCGCAGGTGGTGCAGGTCGTCACCGAGCGCCGTCCGGAAAACGCCCGCCCGGTGGAAGTGCCCCAGCAATGCCCGGTCTGCGGCTCCCACGTCGAGCGCACGCAACTGATCAAGCGCAGCAAGGGCCGCGAAACCGTTAGCGAAGGCGCGGTGTACCGCTGCGTCGGTCGCCTGGCCTGTGGCGCGCAGCTCAAGCAGGCGATCATCCATTTCGTCTCGCGTCGGGCCATGGACATCGAAGGCTTGGGCGAGAAAAGCGTCGAGCAACTGGTGGATGAGGGCCTGGTGGGTTCGCCTGCCGACCTGTATGCGCTGACCTTCGAGCAGGTGGTCGACCTGGAAGGCTTCGCCGAACTGTCGAGCAAGAACCTGCTGGCCGCCATCGTCGACAGCAAGCAGCCGAGCCTGGCGCGTTTCATCTATGCCCTGGGCATCCCGGACGTGGGCGAGGAGACCGCCAAGGTCCTGGCCCGCTCCCTCGGTTCGCTGGAGCGCGTGCAGGCGGCGTTGCCCCAAGTGCTCACGTACTTGCCTGATGTCGGCCTGGAAGTCGCCCACGAGATCCACAGCTTCTTCGAAGACCCGCACAACCGCCAGGTGATCAAGGACCTGTTGCGCCATGGCCTGGAGATCCAGGACCAGGGCGAGTTGGGCGCCGAGTTCTCCGCCAGCACCACCCTGGGCGGCTTTCTCGACAAGTTGCACATTCCCTCGGTGGGGCCGGGCGGGGCACAGAAGTTGGCGGACAAGTTCGGCTCGCTCGAAGCGGTCATGAACGCCGACTGGCTGGACATGCGCCAGGCCCTGCCGGAAAAACAGGCCAATGCCGTGCGCGAGTTCTTTGCCATCGCCGCCAACCGTCAGCAGGCCGAAGCGGCGGAGCAGCAGTTACGCGACTTTGGCATGCACTGGCAGAGCGAGAAGAAGGTCGTCGAAGGCTTGCCCGAGGCGGGTCACACCTGGGTGCTGACCGGTTCGCTGGAACTGATGAGCCGTGACGTCGCCAAGGATAAGTTGGAGAGCCTGGGAGCGAAGGTCGCCGGGTCCGTGTCGGCGAAAACCCACTGCGTGGTGGCCGGGCCGGGTGCTGGTTCGAAGTTGACCAAAGCCAACGAGCTGGGGGTGAAGGTGCTCGACGAACAAGCTTTTGTCGATTTCCTGGCGGGCCATGGCATCACGGTCTGAGGGTGATCGGCTTTTGTGGCGAGGGAGCTTGCTCCCGCCGGGTGGCGCAGCCGCCCCAATCGGGGCGACGCAATGCTCCTGGTGGACCGCATTAGCTGGTTTTGCGACGGCTGCGCCGCCGAGCGGGAGCAAGCTCCCTCGCCACGATTTACCGGCGTCATGACCCAGCGTTTTGGAACGATCATGAGCGTAAGGTGATCTAGTCTTGCAGGCTCCAGGGAGAGATCGCCATGTACCGCTTCTTCGAACAGCTGAGTTCACGCATTGCCGCGCCGTTCCTGGGTGATCGGTCACGTAACAGCAAGGTCTGGCCGTGCCGCTGCGGCCAGTCATTGTTCTTTCGCAACAGCCAGTGCCTGGCCTGTCTGGCGGCGCTGGGTTATCAACCTGAGCGGAGCCGCCTGTCCTCCCTGCAACCCGGTGAGCAACCCGACACCTGGACGCTGGATGCCGATCCGCACGCCGGGCTGTTTCGCCGTTGCGCCAACCTCGACACCCCGGCGGCCTGCAATTGGCTGCTGCCGGACAATGGCCGCGATACCCTGTGCATCGCCTGTAGCCTGAATCGCACCATTCCCGACCTGTCGATTCCGGAAAATCCTGAACGTTGGCGCAAGGTCGAGACCGCCAAGCGTCGACTGGTCGCGCAACTGATCACGTTCGGCTTGCCGGTCATCCCGAAAACCGTCAATGAAGACATCGGCTTGGCGTTCGATTTCATCGGCGTCGACCCAGATGGCACGCCGCCGACCACGGGTCACGCCAGCGGATTGATCACCCTCGACATCAAGGAGGCGGACGATGCCCATCGCGAGCATGTGCGCCAGCAAATGCACGAACCGTATCGCACCTTGCTCGGGCATTTTCGTCATGAGGTAGGGCACTACTACTGGGACCGGCTGATTGCCAACAGCCACTGGCTCGGGGCTTTTCGCGAACTGTTCGGCGACGAGCGCGCCAGCTATTCCGACGCCCTGGAGCGGCATTACCAGCAAGGCGCGCCGCTGGATTGGCAAACCCGCTACGTGAGTGCCTACGCCACCATGCACCCATGGGAGGACTGGGCGGAAACCTGGGCCCATTACCTGCACATGATGGACGCGGTCGACACTGCCCTGGGCTTTGGCATGAGCGCTCGGGAGATGGATTTCGACTACCAGCCGTTCCCGCCCGAGACCTTGTACGACGCCGAACACGCAGGCGGCGCGGCCTTTCTCTCGTTCGTCAACGCCTGGATCGAACTGGCCGGCATGCTCAACGAATTGTCCCGCAGCATGGGTCAGCCGGACTTCTATCCGTTCGTCGTACCGGCTGCCGTCATTACCAAGCTGCACTTCATCCATCTGGTGATCCAGGAGGAGGGCGGTCGGGCGGATGAGGTGTTGTTGTAGGTTTCTGTGTAGGCAAGCGCAGACCCCACTGTGGGAGCGAGCCTGCTCGCGAAAGCGGCCGGTCAGTTTGTATCGATGCCGAATGTACCGACGCCTTCGCGAGCAAGCTCGCTCCCACACTGGCTTCCGGGTGTCCACAGCTCCTGCGTCCAGGCACAGGACCCCTGTGGGAGCGGGCTTGCTCGCGATAGCGGTCGGTCAGCTTGCATCCATGCCCGATGTGCCAACGTCATCGCGAGCAAGCTTTGCTCCCACGGCAAGTGCTTGAACGCCTTCAGTTTTTAATCCGACACGAACGGTTGTAACTTCTTGCCAGATAGGTACAATGGCGCGGCTCGCCGTCAGGCGGGCGTCGTTATGGTGACCCCATCGGTCCCCCCGCAACGATTACCCGTGAACCTGGTCAGATCCGGAAGGAAGCAGCCACAGCGGGAACATTGTGTGCCGGGGTGTGGCTGGTGGGGTTGCCTCCATAACGCCCAAGCCTTCATTCGCAAGGTTTGCCAAAATTCAAATGTCCTGTTGTTTCTGCTGATCGCTATCGGTCGGTGCTTTCTGCTGTCCAGGTTTTTTGCTGGACAGGCAAGTGAACGTCAAAGAGAAGCCGGACCTGTCTCGCATGGACGGGCCCGGCTTTTCTTTCGCATCTGCATCAAGGCTTGGACAAGGCCTGGTCGACCGCCGCAATCAGCTTCCCAAGATCCTTCGGGGTGGCTTTGTGTATGACACCGAACAGGTAAGCCCGCTGTTCGTCCTCATCGGTCATGTCGGCAAAAAAAGCCTTCAGTTGCACATCCAGCACATTGGCAAGCAGGAACAAGGCTTCGACGCTGGGGGTGTAGGTGCCGGTTTCGAAGCGGCTGATGGTTTTAGGGTCAAAACCGGTTTTTTCGCCAAGTTCAGCCTGAGTAAGCCCCGCTACTTTGCGGTAGCGTCTGATGGCTGGACCCAAACTTGAAATTTGCATCGCTTAATTCCCATTTAGAATCAAGAACTTAACGATAGATTTTCGCATTAGGCAACCGCGCGATCCATCACCTTGCTTTGCAAAGTGTGATGTGTTTCGTAGAATCGGCCTTTGGCACGGGTATTTGGTGACCCGCTTTGCGAAGCCGAGGGGTGTGCAAAGACCGGGCCTTGTGTTTCTTGCCACGATACAAGGCAAGGGCTGAGCCCTCCCTGGGCACCGCCAGGGCCCGCGCTCCAGCTTCCCTCAAAGTGTTTGAGCCTAGTTGATTTTCGCCTGTCTTGAAGGCGGTGCAACCGCGCGCGACAAATGAGCCTGACTCATGGATGACTGCTTCGATGGATAAGAAGTACCGCAGGGCCGTTGACGCCGCCGCGATTTTTTCCGAGACCGATCTGAGCGGGCGCATCACTTACGTCAACGATCAATTTTGCAGCCTTTTTGGTTACCGGCGCGATGAGTTGCTGGGCGCGAACCATCGCCTGCTCAATTCCGCTCAGCACCCCGGCGAGTTCTTCAGCGCCATGTGGCGCACCATTGCCTTGGGGCAGGTCTGGAAAGGGGAAATCTGCAACCGGGCCAAGGACGGTACGCTGCATTGGGTCGACACCACCCTGGTGCCAGTGATCGACGATGAGACCGGGCAAATCGAGCGCTACCTGGCGATTCGCTTCGACGTCAGTGAAAAGCGTCGCTTGCTGCATTCGCTGCAATGGCGGGTCGGTCACGATGTGCTGACCGGGCTGCCCAATCGTACTTATCTGTCGGACCTGCTGGACCAGGCGCTGGAATTTTCCCGCACGGAGAACCTGCCCCTGGCGGTGTGCATGCTCGATCTCGATGGTTTCAAGGCCGTCAACGACGGCTATGGTCATGCCAGCGGTGATCGGCTGCTGGTGGAGGTTGCCAGGCGCCTGCGCAGCATCGTGCGTGGCGAGGACGTGGTGGCGCGGCTGGGCGGGGACGAGTTCGTGCTGGTGCTGCGCCATGTGCGTGGAATGGAAGAACTGCATGCCGCGTTGAACCGGGTGTTGATCGCCGTCTCCATGCCGTATGGCATTGATGGCAAGGACATCAAGGTCTTCGCCAGTATTGGCGTCACGCTGTTCCCGTGGGACAACGAAGACGCCGAGACCCTGCTCCGTCACGCCGACCAGGCGATGTATGTGGTCAAGCAAAGCGGGCGCAATCGTTTCCACTTGTTCGATGTGTCCCGGGACAAGGAGGTACGGGCCACTTACCAGACCGTCGAACGGGTCCGCCAGGCACTGGCCGGTAACGAGCTGCGGCTGCATTTCCAACCCAAGGTCAACATGCGCCATGGCACCGTGGTCGGCCTGGAGGCGTTGCTGCGCTGGAAGCACCCGCAACGTGGCCTGGTGCCGCCTCGGGAGTTCCTGCCCTTGGTGGAGGAGACTGACCTGATCGTCGAGATCGGCGAGTGGGTCATGGAGCAGGTCTTGACCCAGTTGCAGCAATGGCAGCAAGTGGGGCAAGGCTGGCCGGTGAGCATCAATATCTCGGCACGGCATTTCCAGCGGGCGGATTTTGTCGAGCGGCTGCGGCAGGTGTTGGAGCGGCATCCGGCGGTGCCGCCACGGCTGTTGGACCTGCAGATTGTCGAGTCTGTCGCCGTGGAGAACCTGGCCCACGTCAGCGCCTGCCTCCAGGCATGCCAGGCGCTGGGCGTGGGGTTTTCCCTGGGTGGTTTTGGCACGGGCTACTGCTCGCTCAACGACCTCAAGCACCTGCGCACGCAAACCATCAAGATCGACAAGACCTTCGTCCGCGACATCCTCGATGACCGCGACGACCTGGCACTGACTGAAGCGGTGATCGGCCTGGCCCGGGCCTTTGGTCGCGAGGTGGTCGCCGAGGGGCTGGACAGCCTGGAGCACGGCCAACTGCTGCTGAGCCTGGGCTGCGAGGTGGCACAAGGTTATTTCATCGCCCGGCCCATGCCGCCCGAACAGATACCCGACTGGGTTCAGGGCTTCATCCCACCGTCCCAATGGCAACAGCGGTCCGGCGATCAGGGCGAAGGCGCCTCGCTCTTGACCCGCGATGTTTCACTGCGACCGGTGTAAAGCTGGATGATCGCGTCGATTTCCCCGGACGTTTTCATGTTCAGCAATGTCCTCAGAATGCGTTGTGCGGGAATGTCCGGATCGTTGCGCACGTAACAGCTCAACTGCTGCTCCTGCAGGACAGTCACCTCATGGAGCTGGCGATCAGCGGCATGCCGTTGATTGAACCAGTCCAGCGCCCATTGGTTGGTGACCCCATAGCGATAACGCCCGGCCAGCAGTTTCGCCAGCACTTGTTCCTGGCTACGGGCATCGTCGCGGTGCAGTTGGCCGGTATCGAACAAGGGTTGCAGGGTCGGGTACCTATAGCCGAGCACGGTGCCGATGGCTTGTTGCGGCAGCGTTGCTGGCGTGACGGCCGCCGGTGCGTTGGCCGTGGCGACGAGCAGGTCGCGCTGGAAAAACAACGGGATGCTCCACAGATAATCGCCATTGTCCTTCACCCAGTCCGGGCTGACATAACAACGCATGTCGATTTCGCCGTGCTTCATGGCGCCGTCGAGCCGGGCGCGGGACAGGACGTGGAATTGCGCCGGCCTTCCCACTTGGGTCGCCAGGCTGGTCATGATGTCGGGAAGGATGCCCTGGATCGGGCGGCCTCGTTCGATCTGTACCATGGGCATTGCCCAGCCGTCGGTAATGGCGAAACGCAAGGGGACTTCTTCGGCTAAGCAACCGGTACCCAGCAACAGCAAAGCCCCCATGGCTGATCGCATAAACTCTCCCTGACTGTATAAAACCGCGTCGACAACCCAAGCTTAGTCAGATTAGACGAGCACACCGGATGCAATTTCGCCCCTGCTCCGCTAGCATTAGCCGCTTATGTTCCTTCGTTGCGACGGTTTTCGATGAGTTATCAGGTTCTTGCACGTAAATGGCGTCCGCGCTCGTTCCGCGAAATGGTCGGCCAGACCCATGTGCTCAAGGCTCTGATCAATGCCTTGGACAGCCAGCGGCTGCACCATGCCTACCTGTTCACCGGGACCCGGGGCGTGGGCAAGACCACCATCGCGCGGATCATCGCCAAGTGCCTGAACTGTGAAACCGGCATCACCTCGACGCCTTGTGGCGAGTGTTCGGTCTGCCGGGAAATCGATGAGGGCCGCTTCGTCGACCTGATCGAGATCGACGCCGCCAGCCGCACCAAGGTCGAGGACACCCGCGAACTGCTCGACAACGTGCAGTACGCCCCGAGCCGTGGGCGCTTCAAGGTCTACCTGATCGACGAAGTGCACATGCTCTCCAGCCATTCCTTCAATGCGCTGCTCAAGACCCTTGAAGAGCCGCCGCCCTACGTCAAGTTCATCCTGGCGACCACCGATCCGCAGAAACTTCCTGCAACGATTCTGTCGCGGTGCTTGCAGTTCTCCCTGAAGAACATGACCCCGGAACGGGTGGTCGAGCACCTGACCCACGTATTGGGTGTCGAGAATGTCCCGTTCGAAGACGATGCGCTGTGGCTGTTGGGCCGCGCCGCCGATGGTTCGATGCGTGACGCCATGAGCCTGACCGACCAGGCCATCGCTTTCGGTGAAGGCAAGGTCATGGCCGCCGATGTCCGGGCCATGCTCGGCACTCTCGATCATGGCCAGGTCTATGACGTCTTGCATGCGCTGATCGAAGGCGATGCGAAGGCGCTGCTCGAGGCGGTGCGTCACTTGGCCGAGCAGGGCCCGGACTGGAATGGCGTGCTCTCGGAAATCCTCAACGTGCTGCACCGTGTCGCCATCGCCCAGGCCCTGCCTGAAGGCGTCGACAACGGCCACGGCGACCGTGACCGCGTACTGGCCCTGGCCCAGGCGCTGCCGGCCGAAGATGTGCAGTTCTATTACCAGATGGGCCTGATCGGCCGACGCGATCTGCCCTTGGCGCCGGATCCGCGCGGCGGCTTCGAAATGGTCCTGTTGCGAATGCTGGCGTTCCGGCCAGCCGACACGGCGGATGCGCCGAGGCAAGCGCTAAAGCCAGTGGGGATCAGCCAAGCCACAGCTGATTCCGCCAAGCCAGTGGCTGCCGCGCCCGTCGTTGCGCCGGCAGTGGCTTCGGCTCCGGCCGCGGTGGTGCCTGTCGCCCAGCCGATGCCGACGCCTGTTGTCGCGACGCCTGAGCCGGAACCCGAACCGGTCGTCGAGGCGCTGCCCGAGCCCGTCGTTGAAGAAGTCATCGACCTGCCGTGGAACGACCCGGTCGAGCCGGAAGTTGTCCAGCAGCCGGTCGTCGAGCCCGTATTGGAAACCGTTGCCGAGCAGCCTGAGTTGCCGCCAATGCCGCTGCCAACGCCCGACAGCGTGGTGCCCGATGCGCCAGAGTGGGTGGCCGCGCCGGTGCCCGAGCCAACGGTGGCCGATGTCGATGTCGCCACGCCGGGCATCGACCTGGACGACGAGCCGCCGCTGGACGAGGATTATATCGAGCCGGACATGGATTCGGCCTACAGCTACCTGGACGATCTGGCCAGCGAGCACGCCGCTGAACCGGCCCCGGAGCCCGAGCCCGAGCCGGCGGCGATGCCGGCCACCGGCCTGGCCCTGCAATGGCTGGAACTGTTCCCTAAATTGCCGATCAGCGGCATGACCGGCAGCATCGCCGCCAACTGCACGCTGATGGCGGTGGAAGGCGACCACTGGCTGCTGCACCTGGATCCGGCACACAGTGCACTGTTCAACGCGACCCAGCAGCGTCGCCTCAACGATGCGCTGAACCAGTACCACCAGCGTAACCTGACGTTGACCATCGAGCTGATCAAGCCCGAGCAGGAGACCCCGGCCCAGGCCGCGTCCCGCCGCCGTGCCGACCGTCAGCGCGAAGCCGAGGAGTCGATCCACGGCGATCCATTCATCCAACAGATGATGCAACAGTTCGGCGCCGTGGTCCGTCACGATACTATCGAACCTGTCGATGCCCCGGTCACCCAGGGCTCATAACTGAAGGCGCCGGGCCGAACGGGCCGGGCGCGTTGTTTATCCAAGTACTTTCGAGGTGATTCCCATGATGAAAGGTGGCATGGCCGGCCTGATGAAGCAGGCGCAGCAGATGCAGGAAAAGATGGCCAAGATGCAGGAAGAACTGGCCAACGCCGAAGTCACCGGCAAGTCCGGCGGCGACATGGTGACCGTGGTCATGACCGGTCGCCATGACATCAAGCGCGTCAGCATCGACCCAAGCGTGGTCGAAGGCCTGAGCGAAGACGACAAGGAAATGCTCGAAGCCCTGTTCGCCGCCGCCGTCAATGACGCGGTGCGCAAGATCGAAGCCAACAGCCAGGACAAGATGTCCGGCATGACGGCAGGCATGCAATTGCCGCCGGGCATGAAACTGCCGTTCTGATTCGCCATCCCGGTCGGGATGGGCTAAACACAATGCCAGGCATCGCGCCTGGCATTTTTGTTTCTGTCGGAGCCTCGGGTAGCTGTTCGACCGCTTTCGTCGGAACGCCGCCCGGAGCAGGCTCGCTCCCACACTGGATTGAAGGGGCTTCGATTGTGATATTCGCCGCAGGTTCTATGTGGGAGCGAGCCTGCTCGCGAAGGCTGCACCGCGCTATCCCGGAATAAACATCGAACGCCGCCCCCTCGGTAATGGTCTGCTTCCTATACGTGTCCGCCCAACGAACAAGGAGACGCCTCCATGTCATCGATTTCCAACCAGCGCATCGTCCTGGCCTCCCGTCCCCAAGGTGCGCCCACCCCTGAAAACTTCCGTCTTGAACATGTGACACTGCCGGATCTGGCAGAGGGACAGATCCTGCTCAAGACGTTGTTCCTGTCCTTGGACCCCTACATGCGCGGGCGCATGAGTGATGCGCCTTCCTACGCCGCTCCGGTGGAAATCGATGAGGTGATGACCGGCGGCGCTGTCAGCCGCGTGGAACGTTCGACGCACCCGAAATTCCATGAGGGCGATTGGGTGGTTGGCGCTACGGGTTGGCAAACCCACAGCATCAGTGACGGGCGCAACGTGATGCCCATTCCTTCCGGGCTACCCAGTCCGTCGATGGCCCTGGGGGTGTTGGGCATGCCGGGCCTGACCGCTTACATGGGGTTGATGGACATTGGCCAGCCCAAGGCCGGGGAAACCCTGGTGGTCGCGGCAGCCTCGGGTGCCGTGGGCTCGGTGGTCGGCCAGGTGGCGAAAATCAAGGGCCTGCGGGTGGTCGGCGTCGCGGGCGGCAGCGAGAAATGCAAGTACGTGGTCGACGAACTGGGCTTTGATGCCTGTGTCGATCACAAGAGCGCCAATTTTGCCGAGGAATTGGCGCGGGCCTGTGACAAGGGCATCGACATCTATTACGAAAACGTCGGCGGCAAGGTCTTTGATGCCGTCGTGCCGTTGCTCAACGCCAAGGCACGAATCCCGCTCTGTGGTCTGATCGCGTCCTACAACGACAATCAGGCGCCGAACGGTCCGGATCGCTTGCCGCAACTGCAGCGCACCTTGCTGACCAAGCGCGTGCGGATCCAGGGGTTTATTGTGTTTGACGACTACGGTGACCGTCAGCCGGAGTTCGTCAGTGCCATGGCGCCTTGGGTGCGCGATGGCAAGGTCAAGTTTCGCGAGGACGTGGTCGACGGCCTGGAAAATGCGCCACAGGCGTTTATCGGCCTGTTGGAAGGGCGCAACTTCGGCAAGCTGGTGGTGCGGGTCGCGCAGGATTGAGTATTTGACGCTAATCGGAGGCGCGGGTATAAACCGCGTCTCGTTGTTATGTCGGACATTTCCTCCATGAGCTTCAGCCCTTTGATTCGCCAACTGATCGATGCCCTGCGAACGTTGCCGGGTGTAGGTCAGAAAACTGCCCAGCGCATGGCGTTGCAATTGCTTGAGCGTGATCGCAGCGGCGGTTCACGCCTGGCCCAGGCCTTGAGCCAGGCCATGGAGGGCGTAGGGCATTGCCGTTTATGCCGCACCCTCACCGAAGACGACCTCTGCCCGCAATGTGCCGATCCGCGTCGGGACGACAGCCTGCTCTGCGTCGTGGAAGGGCCGATGGATGTGTATGCGGTGGAGCAGACTGGTTTCCGTGGCCGTTATTTCGTGCTCAAGGGCCATTTGTCCCCACTCGATGGCTTGGGGCCTGAAGCCATTGGCATCCCACAGTTGATCGCACGGATCGAAGAGGCGGGCACGTTCACGGAAGTCATCCTCGCCACGAACCCGACGGTCGAAGGCGAAGCCACCGCCCATTACATCGCCCAATTGCTGAGCAACAAAGGCTTGGTCGCCTCCCGCATCGCCCACGGCGTGCCGCTGGGTGGGGAGCTGGAATTGGTGGACGGCGGGACGCTGGCGCATTCGTTTGCGGGGCGTAAGCCGATCGCCTTGTAACAGCCACCCCAAAGCTAATGTGGGAGCGGGCTTGCTCGCGAAAGCGGTGGATCAGCAAGCGATTATATTGACTGACACTCCGCTTTCGCGAGCAAGCCCGCTCCCACAGGTAACTGTTGCTCGAAGGTTATTTCTCGCTAAGCGAAAACTGCGTCAGGCAGAACGTTGGAATTCCCATGTCTTCCAGACGCTGGGAGCCGAGCAGTTCCGGCAGGTCAATGATCGCCGCGGCTTCGTGGACTTTGGCGCCCATGCGGCGAATCAGGTTGGCGGCGGCAATCAGCGTGCCACCGGTGGCGATCAGGTCATCGAACATCACCACCGAATCACCTTCGCACAGGCTGTCGGCGTGCACTTCAAGGAAGGCTTCACCGTATTCGGTCTGGTAACCCTCGGCCAGCACGTCGGCCGGCAGCTTGCCTTGCTTGCGGAACAACACCAGCGGCTTGTTCAACTGATAGGCCAGGATCGAGCCGATCAGGAAGCCGCGAGCATCCATTGCGCCAATGTGAGTGAACTCTGCCTCGACATAGCGGTGGGCAAAGCTGTCCATGACCAGGCGCAGGGCGGTCGGGGATTGGAACAGTGGAGTAATGTCGCGAAAGATCACGCCGGGCTTGGGGAAGTCGGTCACGGGGCGGATCAGGGATTTGATGTCGAAGGAGTCAAAGACCATCGTCGAGGTGTCCTGGCAGGGCTGCAAACGCGGCAGTATAGCGCGGCGAGGCCAATCCCTCAGCCGCGCAGGTTCATCAGCCGTCGATCGAGCCGCCAGCCAGGGCGCAGAGCTGGATCGGGTCGAGAATGTGAATTTCCTTGCCTTCGGCGGCAATCAGCTCGTTCTGCTGGAAACGCGTGAATACCCGGGACACGGTTTCCACCGCCAGGCCCAGGTAGTTGCCGATTTCGTTGCGCGACATGCTCAGGCGGAACTGGTTGGCCGAGAACCCGCGGGCGCGGAAGCGTGCCGAGAGGTTGACCAGGAACGTGGCGATCCGCTCGTCGGCGGTTTTTTTCGAGAGCAGCAACATCATCTGTTGATCGTCACGGATTTCCCGGCTCATGACTCGCATCAACTGGCGACGCAGTTGCGGCAACTGTATGGCCAGCTCGTCCAGGCGATCGAAGGGGATTTCGCACACCGAGGTGGTTTCCAGCGCCTGGGCCGAGACCGGATGGGTCTCGGTGTCCATGCCCGACAGGCCCACCAGTTCGCTGGGCAAGTGGAAACCGGTGAGCTGTTCTTCGCCGCCGTCGCTCAAGTTGAAGGTTTTCAAGGCACCCGAGCGCACGGCATAGACGGAATCGAACGCGTCGCCCTGGCGAAACAGGAATTCACCTTTTTTCAACGGGCGGCCTCGTTTGACGATGTCGTCCAGCGCGTCCATGTCCTCCAGATTCAACGAAAGTGGCAGGCAGAGGGGGGCCAGGCTGCAATCCTTGCAATGGGCCTGGTTGTGGGCGCGCAGTTTGACGGGCTCGGACATTTCTTAAATCCTTGTGGGAAAACACACATAAGGCGTAAGGGTACCCCAGAGCAGACACTCCAGCCAGTGCGGTGTCGTCGTCAAATTGTCGCGCTCAAATGACCCGGGAGAAACGTTGGCGATTGTGCTGCTCCAAATAGGCATCGAACACCATGCACACGGATCGCACCAGCAGGCGCCCAGCGGGCAGTACCCGGATGTGGATGTCATCCAACTCGATCAGCCCATCCTCGGCCATGGCCTGCAATTGCGGCCACAGCGGCGCGAAGTAACCGCGAAAATCGACATTGAAACGGTGCTCGATGTCCGCGAACGCCAGGTGGAAATGGCAGATCAATTGCTGGATCACCGCACGTCGCAACCGATCGTCGGCCGTGCAGGTCAGTCCTCGACTGGTTGCCAGTTGCACGTCGGCGAGGGTGTTCTGGTAATGGTTCAGGTCACTGCTGTTCTGGCAGTACAGGTCGCCGATCTGGCTGATGGCGGAGACGCCGAGGCCGATCAGGTCGCAATGGCCGTGGGTGGTGTAGCCCTGGAAATTGCGCTGCAACGTGGCCTCTTCCTGAGCGATGGCCAGCTCGTCGTCGGGCAGGGCGAAGTGGTCCATGCCGACGTAGCGGTAGCCGGCGGCGGTCAACTGTTCGATGGTGCCTTGCAGCATCGCCAGCTTCTGCTCCGGGTTTGGCAAGTCCTGGCTGTTGATGCGCCGCTGGGGCATGAAGCGTTCCGGCAGGTGGGCGTAGTTGAACACCGAGAGGCGGTCCGGTTGCAAGTGGATGACTTCTTCGACGGTGCGGGCGAAATTGTCCGGAGTCTGCTTGGGCAACCCGTAGATCAGGTCGATGTTGATCGAACGGAACTGCAAGGTCCGGGCAGCCTCGACCACCGCGCGGGTTTCTTCCAGGCTTTGCAGGCGATTGACGGCGCGTTGCACGGCCGGGTCCAGGTCTTGCAGGCCGATGCTGACCCGATTGAAACCCAGTTCACGCAACAAGCCCATGGTCGACCAGTCGGCTTCCCGGGGATCGATCTCGATGCTGTAGTCGCCGGAATCGTCGTCCAGCAGGTTCAGGTGCTTGCGCAACGAGGCCATCAGTTGCCGCAGCTCGTCATGGCTGAGAAACGTCGGGGTGCCGCCGCCAAAGTGCAGTTGTTCCACGCGTTGGGTCGGGTCCAGGTGGCAGCCGATCAGCTGGATTTCCTGTTCCAGGCGTTGGAGGTAGGCGTGGGCGCGGCCACGGTCCTTGGTGATGACCTTGTTGCAGGCGCAGTAGTAGCAAATGTTTGCGCAGAACGGTACGTGCACATACAGCGACAGCGGCCGCCGGGCCTTGCGGCTGTCACGCAGGGCATGGAGGAGGTCGAAGGTGCCCACCTGGCCGCCGAACTGCGCCGCAGTCGGGTACGAGGTGTAGCGTGGTCCCGCCAGGTCGTAGCGGCGGATCAGGTCTGAGTCCCAACGGATGGCGTCGAGCATGCGGGTGTTCCCCGGATAGGCTGGCATGGGGCGAGTCTAGGGGGCTGTGGGCGAGGCTGTTTTGATTTGCGTCAACGGCGCATCGGGCGTTGTCGATGCAGGCCTCATCGCGAGCAAGCTCGCTCCCACAAATGCCCAATCCACCCCAAATCCTCTGTGGGAGCGGGCTTGCTCGCGAAAGCGGTCTGACTGAGCCGATGGTGTTGGATGTGCCGCCGCCTTCGCGAGCAAGCCCGCTCCCACATTTGCTTGGCGGCGCTACCCGTCTCTGTGGGAGCCGAGCTTGCTCGCGATGGGGGCAACTCGGTCAATGCCCCATGAGCCAATGCTGATGCGGCCCCGGCAGGGTCCATACCCCGAAAATAATCACCAACAAGCCACCGGCCATGCGCACGCTGCGTTTGCGCAACAGGGCGGTGATGCGCTCGGCGGCCAGGCCGGTGGCGAGCAGCACCGGCCAGGTGCCCAGGCCGAAGGCAAGCATCAGCAGGGCACTGTCCAAGGCATTGCCCTGGCTGGCGGACCAGAGCAGGGTGCTGTAGACCAACCCGCACGGCAGCCAGCCCCACAGGGCGCCGAGCAGCAAGGCCCGGGGCAGGCTCGACACCGGCAGCAAGCGGTTGGCGACGGGTTGGATGTGCCGCCACAAGCCGCGCCCCACGCTTTCGATGCGGGTCAGGCCGCTCCACCAGCCCGCCAGGTACAGGCCCATGGCGATCAACAGCAAGCCGGCCAGCACCCGCATGATCATCGCGGCCGGGCTATTGGACACGGCCCATCCCGCCAGGCCGATCAGCAGCCCAGCGGTGGCGTAGCTCAGGATCCGCCCCAGGTTGTACGCCAGCAGTAACCGAAAGCGCCGACTGCGCTGTTCCTTGGGGATCGCCAGGGTGAGGGCGCCCATCAGGCCGCCGCACATGCCCAGGCAATGGCCGCCACCGAGCAGGCCAAGAATGACCGCAGAAACCAGCAATGGCGCCAGGTCAAGCATGGGGCGGGGCCTTGTCGTCCGGCTTGCGGGCCTCGCCACTGGCTTCGTCCACCGCCGCCTTGTGGTTCGGGTCCTGGTCGTCGAACAGAATGCTGTGGGCCGGACCGTCGAGATCGTCGTACTGGCCGCTGTCCACGGCCCAGAAAAAAATGTACACGGCGATGGCCACGATCAGCAGCGCGGCCGGAATCATCACGTAGAGAGCTGGCATGTCGGAACTCCATGCCCGCGCGGCTCAGGCCGGCAGCGGACGGGTATCGGGCGTGGCGGCGAACACCTGCGCCTTCGGTTGGCGGGTCAGCCTCAAGGCATTCAACACCACGGTCAACGAACTGATGGACATGCCGACCGCGGCCCACACCGGCGTAATCCAGCCGAGGGCGGCGAACGGCAACATGAGGCCATTGTACAGCCCTGCCCACACCAGGTTCTCGATGATCACCCGGCGCGTGCGTCGGGCCAGGCTGAAGGCGTGGACCAGGGCCTCTAGGCGGTTGGACAGCAGCACGGCGTCGGCACTGGTCTTGGCCAGGTCGGTGGCCGAGCCCATGGCGACACTGATGTCCGCCGCCGCCAGGACCGGCACGTCGTTCACGCCATCGCCGAGCATCAATACCTTGCGGCCTTGTTGGTGTAGCTGCTGCAACACCGCCAGCTTGTCATCCGGGCGCAGGCCGCCGCGGGCCTCATCGATGCCCAGCTCGGCCGCGACACTGGCGACCATCGGAGAGCTGTCGCCCGACAGCAGCAGCGTTCGCCAGCCTCGTGCCTTGCAGGCCGCCAGCAGGGCCGGGGCATCGACGCGCAAGCGGTCATCGAGGACGAACCAGGCCAACGGTCCGATCTCATCGCCCAGCAACAGCCATTGCCCGGCTTCGTCCGGCATCTGCGGTACGGGAGCGTCACTCAGCTCGCAGACAAAACCGGGCTGGCCGATGCGCAGGCGCTGTTCCGCCACCTGGCCTTCCAGCCCCAGCCCCGGGGTGCTGTGCACCTGCTCGGCGGCCAACGGCGCGCGGCCAAACGCCCGGGCGATGGGGTGTTCCGAGCGGTTTTCCAAGGCCGCGGCCAAGCCCAGGCACTGATCGCTGTCGAGGCCCGCCAGTGGCCGAATGGCGCGCAAGGCCAAGCGGCCTTCGGTGAGGGTGCCGGTCTTGTCGAAAATCACCGTGTCGATCTGGTTCAGGCCCTCCAGCACATGGCCGCGCGTCAGCAGCAGGCCAAGTTTGTGCAAGGTGCCGGTGGCCGCAGTCAGGGCGGTCGGCGTGGCGAGGGACAACGCGCAGGGGCAGGTGGCAACCAGCATCGCCAGGACGATCCAGAAGGCCCGCGAGGCATCCAGTTGCCACCACAGCAAGCCGATGGCCGCAGCCGCGACCAGGGAGAACAACAGGAACCATTGGGCGGCGCGATCGGCGATTTCCGCCAGTCGCGGTTTTTCGGCCTGGGCCCGCTCCAGCAGGCGCACGATGGCCGACAGCCGGGTGTCTTGCCCGAGGGCCAGCACTTCGACGGTCAAGGCGCCTTCGACATTCAGCGTGCCCGCGGTGACCGCATCGCCCACTTGCCGAGGCTGTGGCAGGTATTCACCGGTCAGCAGCGATTCGTCGATGCTGGATTGACCCTCAAGGATCTTGCCATCGGCCGGCAGGACCGCCCCGGGATGTACCAGCACCCGATCGCCGGTGCGCAATTCGTTGAGCAGGATACGTTCGCTCTGGCCGTCATCCGCCAGGCGCAGGCACGAGGCCGGCAACAAATTGACCAGTTGGGCGGTGGCGGCCGCCGTGCGCTCCCGGGCCCGGCGCTCCAGGTAACGGCCGGCCAGCAGGAACAGGGCGAACATGCCCACGGCATCGAAGTACAACTCGCCGACGCCGGTGATCGATGTCCAGATACCTGCTATGTAGGCGCTGCCGATGGCCAGGGACACCGAAACGTCCATGGTCAGGTGGCGGGTGCGCAGGTCGCGCAGGGCGCCTTTGAAGAACGGCGCACAGCTGTAGAAGACGATGGGCGTGGTGAGAAACAGGGCGACCCAGCGCAGGATGGTGTGCATCTCCGGGCTCAGGTCGATGTTGAATTCCGGCCAGGTCGCCATGGTCGCCATCATCGCCTGGAACCACAACAGGCCGGCCACGCCCAATTGGCGCAGGGCCAGGCGGTTTTGTGCGGCGAGTTGTTCACACGCCTGGTCGGCCTGGTACGGGTGCGCTACGTAGCCGATCTGGCGCAATTCGGCGAGCAGCGTGCTCAGCGGCAATTGGGCATCGGCCCAGCGCACATGCAGGCGATGGTTGGACAGGTTCAACCGCGCCTCGGCCACGGCCGGCAGGCTGCGTAATTGTTTTTCAATCAACCAGCCGCAGGCGGCGCAACTGATGCCTTCCATCAACAGGGTGGTTTCGGCCAGTTCGCCCTCATGGCGTACGAACGACTGCTGTACGTCAGGGCGATCGTACAGCGCCAGTTCATCGGTCAACTGGACGGGCAGGGATTCGGGGTTGGCCGATGCTTCACTGCGATGCTGGTAATAACTTTCCAGGCCGCCGGCGACAATCGCTTCGGCCACCGCCTGGCAGCCCGGGCAGCACAGCTCGCGGGTTTCACCGAGGACAACGGCGGTGAAGCGACTGCCGGGGGGAACGGGCAGGGCGCAGTGGTAGCAGGGCTGTGGAGTGGTCATGGGTATCGCATGAAGGCCTTTGTGGAAGGAGCTTGCTACAAGTGAGGGCGCTTTTTGTGGCGAGGGAGCTTGCTCCCGCTGGCCTGCGTAGCAGGCCCAAAGCAGCCGACACGATGGAGCCTGATAGCGCCGGGACTCAGGCTTCAGGGCCGCTTCGCAGCCCAGCGGGAGCAAGCTCCCTCGCCACAACAGCAGCTTATTTTTTCAGGTCTTCAGCGCCTTGCAGCGGTTCATCGCCCAGCAGGATGGCCTGGTCGTGGTTGATTTGCTCTTCTTCGAACAGGCGCCAGGTCTTGTCGTGCTCCACCCCCAGCAATTCGACAAAGCGCCGGCCTTCGATCTTGTCCGTCAACTGGCCGACGTAGCGCCCCGGCTCACTGTCGTTGCGGGTCAGGACGATCTTGCGGTCCTTCTCCGGTTGGGTCGGCGAGATCAGGCTCAGTTCCAGGGTCTGGGGACGGCTGTCGCCGTTCAGGCGCAGATTCACTTCGCCGGTCACGTCATCCAGTTGCACATTGGCATGCAGTTGCAGGGTCTGGGCCAGCAGTTCGCGCTCCAGCGAGCGGTTGATGCCCTTGCCGGCTTCGTAATAGTTGTCATTGACCAGATTGTCGGGGTTGTTCACCGCAATGGTCACCATCGTCAGGCTCAGTGTCACCGAGCAGCTCAGGATCGCAATGATGATCCACGGCCAGAGGTGCTTGTACCAAGGGCTGGTGGCGGTTGCTGCAGGCATGTTCATTTCTCTCAACGAGTTTGTGGGCCGATGAACCGGCTCTTGGCTTCGACATGTACGCTTTCGTCATCGGCGTCCTTGAGGATGAACGTCACCTCGTTGGCGCTTGATGGCAGTTGTTCCGGTGCGCTGGACAGCTCGACCGGCTGGCTGTAGATCTCGCCGGCGGCGACCTTGATTTCCCGGCGACCTTGCAGCTTGAGGTCGGGCAGGCCAACGGCGTCCAGGACGTACGTATGGTCGCGTTGGTCTTTGTTCATGATCTTCAGGCTGTAGACGTTCTCGATCCGGCCTTCGGCGTTTTCGCGGTACAGCACGCGATCCTTGCTGACATCGAACCCCACCAGCGAGCGCATGAAGAATGCCGCCGCCAGCAGGCTGATCATCGCCAGCAATACCAAGGCATAACCGATCAGGCGCGGGCGCAGTTTATGGGTTTTCTGCCCCGAGAGGTTGTGTTCGGTGGTGTAGCTGATCAGGCCGCGGGGATAATCCATCTTGTCCATGATGTTGTCACAGGCATCGATGCAAGCGGCACATCCGATGCATTCGATCTGCAGGCCGTCGCGGATGTCGATGCCGGTCGGGCAGACTTGGACGCACATGGTGCAGTCGATGCAGTCGCCAAGACCCAGGGCCTTGTAGTCGACGCCCTTCTTGCGCGGGCCACGGCTTTCGCCACGACGCGGGTCGTAGGACACGATCAAGGTGTCCTTGTCGAACATCACGCTTTGGAAGCGCGCGTAAGGGCACATATAGATGCACACCTGTTCACGCAGCCAGCCGGCGTTGCCGTAGGTGGCGAGAGTGAAGAAGCCGATCCAGAAATACGACCAGCCATCGGCCTGGCCGGTAAAGAACTCGAACACCAGTTCGCGGATCGGCGTGAAGTAACCGACGAAGGTCACACCGGTGACGAAGCCGATCAGCAGCCACAGGCTGTGCTTGGCGAACTTGCGCAGGAATTTGTTGGCACCCATGGGCGCCTTGTCGAGCTTGATGCGCTGGTTGCGGTCACCTTCGGTGACTTTTTCGCACCACATGAAGATCCAGGTCCACACGCTTTGTGGACAGGTGTAGCCGCACCACACCCGTCCGGCATAGACCGTGATGAAAAACAGGCCAAACGCGGCAATGATCAGCATCCCGGAGAGCAGGATGAAATCCTGGGGCCAGAACGTCGCACCGAAAATGAAGAATTTGCGCTCCGGCAGGTTCCACCAGACGGCCTGATGGCCGCCCCAGTTCAACCAGACCGTACCGAAATACAGCAGGAACAGGAACGCTCCGCCCACCATCCGCAGGTTGCGAAACAGGCCGGTGAAGGCGCGGGTGTAGATTTTTTCCCGAGAGGCATACAGGTCGACGCTTTTGTTAGCGTCCTTGGCAGGCGGGGTAACGTCATGTACCGGAATCTGGTTGCTCATCAATTGCATCCCACGGCAGTGGAAAAGTGCCGGGGCCAGTACGTGCCGACCTCGGTCAGAAAGGGTGTTGCAGTGGCGCAATGATACGCCTGTCGCTCTGGCTCAAGGGTGCGACCTTTGGTCGCGTTGGGCGTCTGGGTCGAATGGTGTAGCGGATGTAACAAGTCATGATCCAGATCAATTGACTATAGACAGTCGATGGCGTTGGCGAAACGAAGGCCACGTTCTGAGGGCTCCCCTGTTCGTGGCGAGGAGGCCTTCTGTGGCGAGGGAGCTTGCTCCCGCTCGGCGGCGCAGCCGTCGTAAATCAGGCGGGTGCGGTCTGACCTGGAAAAGCCTGGCGATTTTCTGGGGCGGCTTCGCCACCCAGCGGGAGCAAGCTCCCTCGCCACAAAAAGGCCACCTTGTAGTGACTGCCAAATAGACATCAGCCAACCCACGGATCGAGCACCGCCACGCCGCAGCCCTGGAAATCACTCACGTTGCGGGTCACCACGGTCAACCCATGAACCAGCGCGGTCGCGGCGATCAATGCATCACATTCATTGCTGCGGTCAGGCACATGCAGGCGAGCGCAGCGCAGCGCGACGGCACGGTCCACGGCCAGGATCCTGCCAGCAAAGGCCGGCAGCACATGATCATCCAGCCAGGCCCGCAGGCGACCACCCTGCGTCGGGTCCTTGCGTTCAAAGCGCAGCACGCCGGTTTCCAGTTCCAGTACGGTAATCGCCGAGACGTACAGGCTGGGCGCGGGAACGCTGCGCGCCCAGGCCTGGACGTTCTTGTCTGCCTGGGATTTGCGCAGTTCGGAAATGACGTTGGTATCGAGTAGAAACATTCAGGACAGGTCCACCGAGCGAGGCGTGATGACGGCGCGCTCGGTCTCGAAGTCGATGTCCGGCGCATCGGGCATGAGCAGCAACTCGACAATGCTGGTGCCGAGGCCGGTCAGTTTCTGGTACTCCTCAATGCTTAGCAGCACATGGGCCGGCTTGCCACGGTCGGTGATGATCACCGGCCCTTCGCGGGTGGCTTTTTTGGCACCACTTGTGTCGTGGTTGAATTCACGGCTGGAGAGGGTGGTGATGGACATGGGCGTGCCCTCATGTTCAGTTCGAATGTAGGCACGTTACTACTGGTGTGGAGAGGCCGCAAGCGCAACAGCTTTTCCAGGGTTTTCCTGCCAGTAACAAAAAGGCCCCGCCAATCGGATTGGCGGGGCCTTTCGTGTATCAGCGACTTGTCTTACTGGGCGTCAGCGGCCGGAGCCTTTTCGCCGTGAGACAGGCTGTAGACATAGGCCGCCAGCAGGTGGACCTTGTCGTTGCCTTGCAGGTCGGCCTGGGCCGGCATCTGGCCCTGGCGACCGTAGCGGATGGTCTGCTGCAGTTGAGCGAAGCTCGAACCGTAGATGAAGCCCGCTGGATGTGTCAGGTCAGGTGCGCCCATGGCGGGCGTGCCCTTGCCGGCAGGACCGTGGCAGGCCACGCAGTTGGCCGCGAACAGTTTCTGACCGTTGGCCGGATCGGCCTTGGCGCCTTCGGGCAGTTTGCGACCGTGCAGACCGGTCACCAGGTAGGCGGCCACGTCGGCCACGCCTTGTTCGCCCACCACGGCAGCCCAGCCCGGCATCACGGCGTGACGGCCGCCCATGATGGTGGTCTTGATGGTTTCCGGCTCACCGCCCCAGCGCCAGTCGGCGTCGGTCAGGTTCGGGAAACCGTAGGCACCCTTGGCGTCGGAACCATGGCAAACCGAGCAGTTGGAGGCGAACAGGCGGCCACCCATCTTCAGGGCTTGTGGGTCCTTGGCGACTTCTTCGATCGGCATGGAGGCGAACTTGGCGAAGATCGGACCGAACTTGGCGTCCGAGCGCGCCATTTCCTTTTCCCACTCATGAACGCCTGTCCAGCCGGTCTGGCCGTTGGCGAAGGCGGTCTGCTTTTCGGTGTCCAGGTAGTTATAGCCTGGCAGCAGGCCTTTCCAGTTGCCCAGGCCAGGGTAGAGCACCAGGTAACCGAGGGCGAAAATGATGGTGCCCACGAACAGCATGAACCACCATTTCGGCAGCGGGTTGTCGTACTCCTCGATCCCGTCGAAGGAGTGGCCAACCGTCTCTTCGGTGGCTTCGCTGCGCTGGCCCTTGCGGGTCGACAGCAGCAGCCAGGTCAGGGCGAAGATCGTTCCCAGGCTGAGGACTGTGACGTACAGACTCCAGAATGTAGTCATTCTTTGTTACTCCTAGAAGCTTGCTCGACGTGCTTGATGGCTTCGGGATCATCCGCGAACGGCAGCAAGGTCGCGTCGTCAAACTCCGACTTGCGCTTGGGGCTGAACACCCACAGGGCCAGACCAATGAAGGCCACCATCACGACGACGGTGCCCAGGCCACGAATCATCCCGATATCCATCTAAATCACCGTTTGCTTTTGATGATGGTGCCCAGGCCTTGCAGATAGGCCACCAGCGCGTCCATTTCAGTCTTGCCCTTGACGGCATCCCTGGCACCGGCGATGTCTTCGTCGGTGTAAGGCACGCCCAAGGCACGCAGGACTTCCATTTTCTTGGCGGTGTCTTTGCCGTCGAGCTTGTTTTCTACGAGGAACGGGTAGGCCGGCATTTTCGACTCAGGCACTACGTTGCGCGGGTTGTACAAGTGCGCACGCTGCCAGTCGTCGGAGTAGCGGCCGCCAACGCGGGCCAGGTCCGGGCCGGTACGCTTGGAACCCCACAGGAACGGGTGGTCCCAGACGCTTTCGCCGGCAACGGAGTAGTGGCCGTAGCGTTCGGTCTCGGCGCGGAACGGACGGATCATCTGCGAGTGGCAGCCGACACAGCCGTTGGCGATATAGATGTCACGGCCTTCCAGTTCAAGGGCGGTACGCGGCTTCATGCCTTCGACCGGCTTGTTGGTCACATCCTGGAAGAACAGCGGAACGATCTGGGTCAGGCCGCCGATGCTCACGGCGATGACCATGAAGAAGGCCAGCAGGCCGATATTCTTCTCTACTGCTTCGTGCTTCATCAGTGAGCTCCAACTACGGCGATCTTGGCGGCGGCTTCAGCTTCAGCCGGGTCAGAGGCACGAACGGTGCGGTACACGTTGTAGGCCATGAACAGCATGCCGCTGGCGAAGAACGCGCCGCCCAGGGCACGCACGATGAAGCCAGGGTGGCTGGCTTGCAGCGCTTCGACGAACGAATAGGTCAGGGTGCCGTCGTCGTTGATCGCACGCCACATCAGGCCTTGGGTGATGCCGTTGACCCACATCGAGGCGATGTAGAGCACGGTGCCGATGGTCGCGAGCCAGAAGTGCGCGTTGATCAGGCCGGTGCTGTGCATCTGCGCACGACCGAACAGTTTCGGGATCATGTGGTAGATGGCGCCGATGGAAATCATCGCAACCCAACCGAGTGCACCGGCGTGTACGTGGCCGATGGTCCAGTCGGTGTAGTGGCTCAGGGAGTTGACGGTCTTGATGGCCATCATCGGGCCTTCGAAGGTCGACATGCCGTAGAACGCCAGGGATACCACCAGGAAGCGCAGGATCGGGTCGGTGCGCAATTTATGCCAGGCACCCGACAGGGTCATCATGCCGTTGATCATGCCGCCCCAGCTTGGCGCCAGCAGGATGATCGACATCGCCATGCCCAGGGATTGTGCCCAGTCTGGCAGTGCGGTGTAGTGCAGGTGGTGCGGGCCGGCCCAGATGTACAGGGTGATCAGCGCCCAGAAGTGGACGATGGACAGGCGATAGGAATAGATCGGACGCTCGGCCTGTTTCGGCACGAAGTAGTACATCATCCCCAAGAAGCCGGTGGTCAGGAAGAACCCCACGGCGTTGTGGCCGTACCACCACTGGATCATCGCGTCGGTCGCGCCCGAATAGGCCGAGTACGACTTGAAGAAGCTGACCGGCAGGGAGGCGTGGTTGACGATGTGCAGCATGGCGGTCACGACGATGAAGGCACCGTAGAACCAGTTACCGACGTAGATGTGCTTGGTCTTGCGCTTGACGATGGTGCCGAAGAACACCAAACCGTAGGTCACCCAGACGATCGCCAGCAGGATAGCCAGGGGCCATTCCAGTTCCGCGTATTCCTTGGTGGTGGTGAAACCCATTGGCAAGGTCACGATCGCGCCGACGATCACCGCTTGCCAACCCCAGAAGGTGAAGGCGGCGAGGCTGTCGGAAATCAGTCGCGTTTGGCAGGTTCGCTGCACGACGTAGTAAGAAGTGGCAAACAACGCACAACCACCGAAGGCGAAGATCACCAGGTTGGTGTGCAGCGGGCGCAGGCGTCCAAATGTCGTCCATGGCAGATCGAAGTTCAACTCCGGCCAGACCAGTTGCGAGGCGATGAAGACACCGAGCCCCATGCCAAGGATCCCCCAGACCACCGTCATGATGGCGAACTGGCGGACTACCTTATAGTTATAAGCAGTCGGACTGATTGCTGTGCTCATTCTAAGGTTCCACGGTTTGGGTGTTTTATTAGGATAAAAATCGGTCGCAAGTATGGAGAAAGCGGGGGGTCATTGCAACGCGCCATGACCTGGGTCAATGCTTTCCAAAGCTGATTCTGCGGCCTTTCCCTGTTCGGTGTAGGGACAAAATTGGCCCTCGGCAAAATGTCGCAACGAAGGAAAGAGGCGAGGGGGGCAGGTCGGTTGTAACGGGGTGTGTTCGAACACAGCGTTCGGGTGATGCCAGGCAACTGTCGCAACGGCCGGTATTCACCTGCCTTTGCGGCCTTTTTGTCGAACGATTGTCGAACGCATCGGGTCGGATCGACCTGAAACCGGCAGTCGCCAGCGCACGCAAAGGCAAGCTTAGACCTGATTCAGGGGAACCGAAAGAAAGACTATGGGAGGGTGCGACAATGAGTCGCGCAGGGGCACGGAACAGCCGCATCCAGATGAATGCGGCTGTTCGTGTGGTCAGGATTTATTCGCTTTTGTGTTCCGCTTGCAGGCGCCCGGTGCCGACACCCTGGGACAGGCTGTAGACATAAGCCGCGAGCAGTTGCACCTTGTCATTGCCCAGCAACTCATTCTGTGCCGGCATGTGGCCTTGGCGTCCGTGGCGAATGGTCTGCTGCAACTGGGTCAGGCTGGTGCCGTAGATGAAGCCGGCCGGTTGCGTCAGGTTCGGCGCCCCCATGGCTTCGGTGCCCTGGCCGTTGGCGCCGTGGCAGGCAACGCAGGTGGTGTTGAAGGCCTGCTGGCCGGCTTGCAGGTCGGCACCGCTGTCTGCCGGCAAAGGCAGGCCGGCCAGGTCGTGGCGAACATAGGCGGCCACGTTTTTGACCCCGGCCTCCCCCAGCACTTCCCCCCAGGCCGGCATCGCCGCCATGCGTCCGCCCATGATGGTCGCCTTGATGGTCTCGGCGGCGCCGCCCCAGCGCCAGTTGCTGTCGGCCAGGTTCGGGAAGCCGAAGGCACCCTTGGCGTCCGAGCCGTGGCAGACCGAGCAGTTGGAGGCGAACAGGCGGCCACCCATCTTCAAGGCCTGTGGGTCTTTGGCGACTTCTTCCACGGGCATGGCCGCGAACTTGGCGAAGATCGGCCCGAACTTGGCGTCCGCCTTGGCCATTTCCTTTTCCCATTCATGGGCGCCGGTCCAGCCGTTCTCGTACCCGGGCAGGATGCCTTTCCAGTTGCCCAGGCCCGGGTAGAGGACCAGGTAACCGACGGAAAACACCAGGGTGCCGGCGAACAACAGGAACCACCACTGCGGCAGTGGGTTGTCGTATTCCTCGATGCCGTCGAAGCTGTGGCCCATGGTCTGGTCGACGCTGCCCTTGGTCTCGCCCTTGCGGGTGCCGATCAGCAGCCAGGTCAGGCCGATGAGGCTGCCGAGGGTCAGTACGCAGATCCACGTACTCCAGAAGGTGGTCATGGCCGGGTACTCCTTGTTGCAGGGTCTTGGGGGGTGAGATCGGCAGGTGGCTCGTCGGCGAACGGCAGCAGGCGCGCCTGGGCGAACTCCGGTCCGCGCTTGCTGCTGAACACCCACAGGATCAGGCCGATGAAGGCGATGAACACCACGACGGTGCCCAGCCCACGGATCATTCCAGTGCTCATTTCAAAGAACATCAGGCTCACCTCTTGCTCTTGATGGCAGTGCCGAGCACTTGCAGGTAGGCCACCAGCGCGTCCATTTCGGTCTTGCCCTTGAGCGAGGCCACGCTGCCTGCGATGTCGTCGTCGGTGTACGGCACGCCGAGGGTGCGCATGGCGCGCAGCTTGCCTTCGGTGTGGCTGCTGTCCACTGCCTGGGCCACCAGCCAGGGGTAGGCCGGCATTTTCGACTCCGGCACGACGTTGCGCGGGTTGTACAAGTGGGCGCGGTGCCAATCATCGGAGTAGCGCGCGCCGACCCGTGCCAGGTCCGGCCCGGTACGCTTGGAACCCCACAGGAACGGGTGATCCCAGACACTTTCGCCAGCGACGGAGTAGTGGCCGTAGCGCTCGGTCTCGGCGCGGAACGGACGGATCATCTGCGAGTGACAGCCGACGCAGCCTTCACGGATGTAGATGTCGCGGCCTTCCAGTTGCAGGGCGGTGTAGGGCTTCATGCCGTCCACCGGCTTGTTGGTCACGTCCTGGAAGAACAGCGGCACGATCTGGGTCAGGCCGCCAATGCTCACGGCCAGGACCATCAGCAGCATCAGCAGGCCGACGTTTTTTTCGATTGTTTCGTGTTTCATGGCGGACTCCTCAGGCCATCTGCGCGGCAGCGGCGGCTTCGGCAGGCTGGTAGGCCCGCACGGTGCGCCAGGTGTTGTAGGCCATCAGCAGCATGCCGATGAGGAAGATCGCCCCGCCCGCCAACCGCACGACGAAGCCTGGGTGGCTGGCCACCAGGGTTTCGACGAAGGAATAGGTGAGCGTGCCGTCCTCGTTCACCGCCCGCCACATCAGGCCCTGGGCGATGCCGTTGACCCACATCGAGGCGATGTAGAGCACGGTGCCGATGGTCGCGAGCCAGAAGTGCGCGTTGATCAGGCCGATGCTGTGCATCTGTGGCCGGCCGAAGACTTTCGGGATCATGTGGTACAGCGCGCCGATGGAAATCATCGCCACCCAGCCGAGCGCGCCGGCATGCACGTGGCCGATGGTCCAGTCGGTGTAGTGGGAAAGGGCGTTGACGGTCTTGATCGCCATCATCGGACCTTCGAAGGTCGACATGCCGTAGAACGCCAGGGACACCACCAGGAACCGCAGGATCGGGTCGCTGCGCAACTTATGCCAGGCGCCCGAGAGGGTCATCATGCCGTTGATCATGCCGCCCCAGCTCGGTGCCAGCAGGATCAGCGACATCACCATGCCCAGGGACTGTGCCCAGTCCGGCAGCGCGGTGTAGTGCAGGTGGTGCGGGCCGGCCCAGATGTACAGGGTGATCAGCGCCCAGAAGTGGACGATGGACAGGCGATAGGAATACACCGGGCGTTCGGCCTGCTTCGGCACGAAGTAATACATCATCCCCAGGAAGCCTGCGGTGAGGAAAAAGCCTACGGCGTTGTGCCCGTACCACCATTGCACCATCGCGTCCGTGGCCCCGGCGTACACCGAGTAGGACTTGGTCCAGCTCACCGGCAGTTCCAGGTTGTTGACGATGTGCAGGATCGCCACGGTCAGGATGAACCCGCCGAAGAACCAGTTACCGACATAGATGTGCTTGGTGTTGCGCTTGGCCACGGTGCCGAAGAACACAATGGCGTAGGCGACCCAGACGATGGTGATCAGGATGTCGATCGGCCATTCCAGTTCGGCGTACTCCTTGGAACTGGTGTAGCCCAGCGGCAGGCTGATGGCCGCCAGCAGGATCACCAGTTGCCAGCCCCAGAAGCAGAACGCGGCGATTTTCGGCGCAAACAGCTGAGTTTGGCAGGTGCGTTGCACCGAGTAGAACGAACTGGCAAACAACGCGCAGCCGCCGAAGGCGAAGATCACCGCGTTGGTGTGCAGCGGGCGCAGGCGGCCGAAGCTGGTCCAGGGCAAATCGAAGTTGAGCTGCGGCCAGACCAATTGGGCTGCGAGAAAAACCCCGAGCCCCATGCCGACGATGCCCCACACCACCGTCATAATGGCGAATTGGCGGACCACCTTGTAGTTGTAGGCGGTACTGATAGAAGTGTTCATGGTTCCCCATCCACGGTTCAGCCGAAGTGAGCGCCTGCGCAAGGCAGTGCGGCGTTCTTCGCCTGGAGTTATAGGCAGACTAAAAGCGAGGCAAGCATGGACAAACAGCACAAGGCCAGTATTGACGGGGATCAATGGGCGCGGTGCGTGGAGCAACATGGCTGGTTGTGGACGGCCGCGCGGCCCGGGGTGTGCGCCGAACCACCGACCCTGATCCTGGCCCACGGTGCCGGTGCGCCGATGGACAGCGGCTTCATGGAGGAAATGGCCGCACGCCTTGCCGCACAAGGCGTCAACGTGTTGCGCTTCGAGTTTCCCTACATGGCCCAGCGGCGTCTGGATGGCGGCAAGCGTCCACCGAACCCGGCGCCCAAGCTGCTCGAATGCTGGCGAGAGGTGTACGCCAAGGTGCGGCCTTATGTCGCTGGGCGGCTGGCCATTGGCGGCAAGTCCATGGGGGGGCGCATGGCGAGCCTGCTGGCCGATGAGCTGGGCGCCGATGCGCTGGTATGCCTGGGCTATCCCTTCTACGCGGTGGGCAAGCCGGAGAAACCGCGGGTCGAGCATCTGGCGGCATTGAAGACCCGCACGTTGATTGTCCAGGGCGAGCGGGATGCGTTGGGTAATCGGGAGGCGGTGCAGGGCTACACCTTGTCACCCAGCATCGAGGTGTTGTGGTTGGTGGCGGGGGATCATGACCTCAAGCCGCTGAAGGTTTCGGGGTTCAGTCATGAGCAGCATTTGGAGGCGGCGGCGAGAACGGTGGCGGCGTTTCTTCAGGATTGATAGCGTCTGTCCTGGCCTCTTCGCGAGCAAGCCCGCTCCCACATTTTAGAATGCGTTCGCATGAACAACTGCAATCCCCTGTGGGAGCGGGCTTGCTCGCGAAGATGGTTCATAACGCGACACCACTTTTGAATTGGCAATAAAAAACCGGGGAGCAACACCTTCCCGGTTTTTTACTGGGCAGGCATCTATCAGCGGTTGAACCGCTCCACCAACGAATACTGCGTATTGGCTGTCCGGGTCAGCTCTTCGCTGAGCAGCGCCGAGCTGTGGGCCTGTCCCGAAGTCTGGTCGGCCAGTTCCGAGATGTTGCTGATGTTGCGGCTGATCTCCTCGGCCACTGAGCTTTGTTCCTCGGTGGCAGCGGCGATCTGGGTGGCCATGTCCGTGATATGCGCCACGGCTTCGCTGATGCCCACCAACGCCTGGTCCGCTTCCATGACTCGCGCCACGCCTTCTTCGGCCTGGCGGTTGCCGGCGTCCATGGTTTGCACGGCGTTGGTGGCGGTCTGCTGGAGCTTGGCGATCAGCGCGTGGATCTGCCCGGTGGACTCGCTGGTGCGTTGCGCCAGTTGCCTTACCTCGTCGGCCACCACGGCAAAGCCACGGCCCATCTCGCCGGCACGGGCCGCTTCGATGGCCGCGTTGAGGGCCAGCAGGTTGGTCTGGTCGGCGATGCCTTTGATCACGTCGACCACGCCACCGATCTCATCGCTGTCCTTGGCCAGTTGGGTGACGGTTTGACCGGTCTCACCCACCACCACCGATAGCCGCTCGATGGCTTCGCGGGTTTCCCCGGCGATGTCGCGGCCGCGGCTGGTCAGGCGATTGGCTTCCTGGGTGGCATCGGCGGTGCGCTGCACGTGGCTGGCGACCTCCTGGGTCGTTGCCGCCATCTGGTTGACGGCCGTGGCGACCTGTTCGGTTTCCACCCGCTGACGTTCCAGGCCGCTGGAGCTGTCGTGGGCCAGGGTATTGGACTGGCGAGCCTGGTCGTTGAGGTGTTCGGCGGTGTCCTGCAGGCGGGTCAGGCAGGTTTTCAGGCGCGCTTGCTGGCTGAGGATCGACATCTCCAGGCGTGCCTGGACGCCGCGGCTGTCGGTGTACATCCGCGCGATCAGCGGGTCGGAGGTGGTTTGTTCGGCCAGGCGCAGCAGGCGCTTGATCCCGCGTTGCTGCCATTGCAGGCCCATCAGCCCCAAGGGCACCGACAGCAGGGCAGCCAGGGCAAAGCCCCAGGAAGAATTCAGAAACGCGCCGACGACGAAGCCCAGCTGGCTGACCAGGATGAACGGCAGCCAGTCCTGCAGTATCGGCAACCACTTGTCGCTGCCCGGCACTGCGGACTTGCCCTGGTTGATGCGTTGGTAGAGGGCTTCGGCGCGGCCGATCTGCTCGGCGGTGGGCTTGACCCGCACCGACTCGTAGCCGACCACCTGATTGCCCTCGAACACGGGCGTGACATAGGCGTTGACCCAGTAATGGTCACCGCTCTTGCAGCGATTCTTGACGATGCCCATCCATGGCAAGCCTTGTTTCAGCGTGCCCCACATGTGCGCGAACACGGCGGAGGGGACATCGGGATGGCGCACGAGATTGTGCGGCGCACGGATCAGTTCTTCCTTCGAATACCCGCTGACTTCAACGAAAGCATCGTTGCAGTAAGTGATCACACCCTTGGTGTCTGTGGTGGAAATCAATCGTTGCTGGGCCGGGAAGGTCCTTTCGCGTTGTGTGACGGGTTGGTTGTTACGCATGGTGTGTAGATCCGCAAGGCTTTGAAAGGTTGTCGGCGTCGTCAGGTTTTAGTTGAAGTTATTTTTGCCTGTCGCTATCACGCCAGCATCGGGTAGGTAAAGAGGGCGAAATGAAGCAGGTTGAGCAAAAAATGCGTAGCGACCGCCGCGCCCAGGCCGCCAAAACGATACGCCAGGCCGTAACCGACGCCCGCCAGGCCCGACAACAGCACCCACTGCCAGCCCGCGCCGGCATGCACCAGGCCGAACAGCAGCGAGGCCAGGAGCAGCGCCAGGTTGTCGCCCTGGGCCAAATGTTTGAAGCGTCGACTCAACCCCCCCTGAATGTAGCCACGAAACAGCGCTTCCTCCACGATCGTGACCAATAAAAGATTATTAGCGGTCCACAACCAGGCGTGATCCGGCCACTTCGGCGCCCAGTGGACCATGCCCAGCAGCACAGCCCCGCCGAGGGCCAGCATCGCGCTCAGCCCCAAGCCCAGTGCCGTGGCCTGGACGGACAGGCGCAGTGAGCGCCGGCCGACGATCCAGGGGCAGGCCAGCAATAGCCAGAAACCGATCAGCGGCTTGTCCTGGTTCAGGTACATGGCAAACGGCACGGCATCATCGGTCAAACGCTGGGGGGCGATGGCCCGGCCGTTAAAGAAGCCAGGCATCCAGTGCAGGGCCAATGCCAGGGCCATGACAATGAACAGCGCATGCCCGAGAAACTGGCCAACCGGTGTCTGTTGCTGGCGAACCGCATACCCGGCGAACAGCAGCAGCGCAACCGAGATGGCCGCGGTCCAGGCCAACTGGCCGTAGAGCAGCGACAAGCCATAGCCGGTGGAAAGAAAGGCCAGGTGAAGCCAGGATAGAGCGGGCATACAACATCCTTTTAGCGGGAGAACTCTGGGCGAGGGCGGCCGTCGGGTCTTCGACGCCACTGTGTCGCGCAAAGAGCACATTTGTGTCCATGCAGATTCATGCGCAGGAGGGGCAAGCAGTTGGCTGGCGCGGTTGTGTGGGTGCCGGCGGGATTATAGGCGGGTCGATACAAAACATCGCCCGTTAAGAGGTGAATAACAGTCAGCGAGCCGCAGAACCTGTGGGAGCGGGCTTGCTCGCGAAAGCGGTGTGCCTGGCAGCATCAATGTTGACTGTTTCACTGCCTTCGCGAGCAAGCCCGCTCCCACAATTTCAAGCAGCAATCAATTGTCGCAAGACATAGTGAAGAATCCCGCCGGCCTTGAAATACTCCACTTCATTCAAGGTATCGATCCGACACAGCACTTCGATTCGCTCCTGGCTGCCATCCTCCCGGGTGATGACCAAGGGTAAGTTCATGCGCGGCGTCAGTTCGACGTCATTGAGCCCGAGGATGTCCAGGGTTTCCTTGCCCGTGAGGTTCAGGCTCTTGCGGTTCTGGTCGAGCTTGAACTGCAACGGCAGCACGCCCATGCCCACCAGGTTGGAGCGATGGATGCGCTCGAAGCTTTCTGCGATCACCGCCTTGACCCCCAACAGATTGGTGCCCTTGGCCGCCCAGTCCCGGCTCGACCCGGTGCCATATTCCTGGCCGGCGATCACCACCAGCGGCGTGCCCGCGGCCTGGTACAGCATGGCGGCGTCGTAGATCGGCATGCGTTCGCCATTGGGAATGTAGATCGTATTGCCGCCTTCTTCGCCGTCGAGCATTTCGTTGCGGATGCGGATGTTGGCGAAGGTGCCGCGCATCATCACCTGATGGTTGCCACGCCGTGAACCGTAGGAGTTGAAGTCCCGTGGCTCCACGCCCTGTTCGCGCAGGTAACGACCGGCCGGGCTGTCGGCCTTGATGTTACCGGCCGGGGAGATGTGGTCGGTGGTTACCGAGTCCCCCAGCAGGGCCAGCACTCGGGCGCCCTCGACGTTCCTGACCGCCGGTGGCGGCCCGCCGATGTCGTCGAAGAACGGTGGATGCTGGATATAGGTCGAATCGTCCTGCCAGACATAGGTGGCCGCTTGCGGCACCTCGATAGCCTGCCATTGCTCGTCACCGGCAAACACAGCGGCGTATTCCTTGTGGAACATGCTGGTATTGACCTGGGCCACGGCGGCGGCGACTTCCTGGCTGCTGGGCCAGATGTCCCGCAGGTACACCGGTTTGCCGTCCCGGTCGTTGCCCAGCGGCTCGCTACTGATGTCGATGCGCACCGTGCCGGCCAGGGCATAGGCGACCACCAATGGCGGCGAGGCCAGCCAGTTGGTCTTCACCAGTGGGTGCACTCGGCCTTCGAAGTTGCGGTTGCCCGACAAGACCGAGGCCACGGTGAGATCGGCTTTCTGGATGGCTTTCTCGATGGGGTCCGGCAACGGCCCGGAGTTGCCAATGCAGGTGGTGCAACCATAGCCCACCAGGTCGAAACCGAGTTTATCCAGGTATTCGGTCAGGCCGGCCGCGTTGTAGTAATCGGTGACCACCTTGGAGCCCGGTGCCAGGGAGCTCTTGACCCAAGGCTTGCGAACCAAGCCTTTTTCCACGGCTTTTTTCGCCAGCAGCCCGGCGGCCATCATGACGCTGGGGTTGGAGGTGTTGGTGCACGAGGTGATCGCGGCAATCACCACCGCGCCGTTTTTCAGGCGATGGGTGTGGCCTTCGTATTCGTACTCGGCTTCGCCTACCTGGTCGGCGTTGCCCACCGCGACGCCACCGCCGCCTTCACTTTCCAGGCGGCCTTCTTCCTTACTGGTGGGTTTGACCTGCAACCCCAGGAAGTCGCTGAAGGCCTGGCCGACATTGGGCAGCGAGACCCGGTCCTGAGGGCGTTTAGGGCCGGCGAGGCTGGCCTCGACGCTGCCCATGTCCAGCTCCAGCGTATCGGTGAACACCGGTTCCTGGCCGGGCAGACGCCACAGGCCCTGGGCCTTGCAGTAGGCCTCCACCAGCTTCACGGTGTCAGCCGGACGCCCGGACAGGCGCAGGTAGTCCAGGGTCACCTCATCCACCGGGAAGAACCCGCACGTGGCGCCGTATTCCGGAGCCATGTTGGCGATGGTGGCGCGGTCGGCCAAGGGCAGGTCGGCCAGGCCATCGCCATAGAACTCGACGAATTTGCCCACCACGCCTTTCTTGCGCAGCATCTGCGTGACGGTCAGCACCAGGTCGGTGGCGGTGATGCCTTCGCGCAGTTTGCCGACGAGTTTGAAGCCAACGACTTCGGGAATCAGCATCGACACCGGTTGACCCAGCATCGCTGCTTCCGCCTCGATCCCGCCGACGCCCCAGCCCAGTACGCCGAGGCCGTTGATCATGGTGGTGTGGGAGTCGGTGCCCACAAGGGTGTCGGGGAAGGCGTAGGTGCGACCATCTTCCTCTTTGGTCCACACGGTGCGACCCAGGTATTCGAGGTTGACCTGGTGACAGATGCCGGTGCCCGGCGGCACCACGCTGAAGTTGTCGAAGGCGCTCTGGCCCCAGCGCAGGAAGGCGTAGCGTTCGCCGTTGCGCTGCATTTCGATGTCGACGTTCTGCTCGAACGCCTGGCGGCTGGCGAACTTGTCCACCATCACCGAGTGGTCGATCACCAGGTCCACGGGGGACAGCGGGTTGATCCGCTGGGGGTCGCCGCCGGCCTTTTCCACAGCGGCGCGCATGGCGGCCAGGTCGACTACGGCGGGCACGCCGGTGAAGTCTTGCATCAGCACCCGTGCGGGGCGGTATTGGATCTCGCGGTCGGAGCGGCGCTCCTTGAGCCAACCGGCCAGGGCCTTGAGGTCGGCGCCGGTGACGGTTTTTTCATCTTCCCAGCGCAGCAGGTTTTCCAGCAGCACTTTCAAGGACATGGGCAGTTTGTCGAGGTCGCCCAGGCTTCGGGCGGCATCCGGCAGGCTGAAATAGTGGTAGGTCCTGGCGTCGACTTGCAGTGTTTTAAGGGTTTTCAGGCTATCGAGGGACGGCATTGAAATCACTCCTTTGAGTCCGCACGGCTACGGACTGACGGAACGGACAGAGCCTTTAACCTAGCCCTGTTTTGAGCGTATGACTAATCACTGGACTCTATTGCAAGGTTCGCGGTTCCGAACTCCGCTATCATGCGGCGGTTTTCGTGACAGGCTTTGCTACGGAGTTTCAATGAACACGCTTTTTATGCACTGCCGGCCGGGCTTCGAAGGCGAGGTCTGTTCCGAGATCGCCGAACATGCGGCTCGGCTCAACGTGGCCGGCTATGCCAAGGCCAAGCCGGCCAGCGCCTGCGCCGAATTTGTCTGCACGCAAGAGGACGGCGCCGAACGGCTGATGTGTGGGCAGCGTTTTGCCGAGCTGATTTTCCCGCGCCAGTGGGCGCGGGGCACGTTCATTGACTTGCCGGAAACCGACCGTATCAGCGTCATCCTGGCCCACATGAGCGGCTTCCCAGTCTGTGGCAGCTTATGGCTCGAGGTGGTCGACACCAATGACGGCAAGGAACTGTCGAACTTCTGCAAGAAATTCGAAGGCCCGCTGCGCAAGGCGTTGAGCGGGGCTGGCAAGTTGGTGGACGATCCGCGCAAGCCGCGCCTGCTGCTGACCTTCAAGAGTGGTCGCGAAGTCTTCCTGGGCCTGGCGGACGCGGATAATTCGGCGATGTGGCCGATGGGCATCCCGCGCCTCAAGTTCCCCCGGGAGGCGCCAAGCCGCTCCACCCTCAAGCTCGAAGAAGCCTGGCACCATTTCATCCCCCGGGACCAGTGGGACGAGCGCCTGCACAGTGACATGACCGGCGTGGACCTCGGCGCCGCGCCGGGCGGTTGGACCTGGCAACTGGTCAACCGCGGCATGCTGGTGACGGCCATCGACAACGGCCCGATGGCCGAAAGCCTGATGGATACCGGCCTGGTGCAGCATCTGATGGCGGACGGCTTCACGTTCAAGCCCAAGCAGCCGGTGGATTGGATGGTCTGCGACATCGTCGAAAAGCCCGCGCGCAACGCGGCGATGCTGGAGGAGTGGATTGGCGAAGGGCATTGCCGCGAGGCTGTGGTCAACCTCAAGCTGCCTATGAAACAGCGTTATGCCGAGGTGAAACGCCTGCTCGAACGCATCGCCGAGGGTTTCAAGGCCCGGGGTGTCCAGGTTGAGATCGGTTGCAAGCAGCTGTACCACGACCGCGAGGAAGTGACGTGCCATCTGCGGCGGCTGGATACCAAAAAGCCGAAGTCCCGCTGAAGCTATGGAGCGAGCTTTTGTGGCGAGGGAGCTTGCTCCCGCTGGGTTGCGAAGCAACCCCAATGTCCTGTTGGGCTCCTAAAGTGACGACTGCTTCGCAGCCGAGCGGGAGCAAGCTCCCTCGCCACAGGGCTGATGTACATCTGTTAAGAGCGCCGGCATTGCGCGACAATGCCGGCCAGTTTCAGGAGTAGAACATGAGTGAAATGAACGACACGCCGGTCGACGGCACACTGGATGCCACGGGCCTCAATTGCCCGGAACCGGTGATGATGCTGCACCAGCACATCCGTGACCTGGCCCCCGGTGGCCTGTTGAAAGTCATCGCCACCGACCCCTCGACTCGCCGCGACATCCCCAAGTTTTGCGTGTTCCTGGATCACGAACTGGTGGCCCAGCAGGAAGAGGCTGGTACCTACCTCTACTGGATCCGCAAGAAACTCGCTTAATCCGTCGAGTGGCTGACGCGGATCTGCTTGCGTGCGCTGCGTGTCAGGCGGATCGACAACATCAGCGCCGCGCAGCTCAGGCCTACGATCAGGCCTTGCCACAACCCGCTCGGGCCGCTGGCCGCGCCGAGCCAGTCGGTCAGGCCCAGCGCGTAGCCCACCGGCAGGCCGATGCCCCAATAGGCGAACAGGGTCAGGATCATCGTCACACGGGTGTCCTGGTAGCCGCGCAACGCGCCTGCCGCCGTGACCTGGATCGCATCGGAAAACTGGAACAGCGCCGCGTAGACGATCAGCATCGACGCCACTTCGATCACCACCGGGTCGGCGGTATAGATCGCCGCGATAGGCCCGCGCAATGCGAACATCAGGCTCGCCGACAGGCAGGCGTACGCCAGGGCCGTGCCCATGCCCACCCCGGCGGCAAAGCGCGCTTCACGGGGCTGGCGACGGCCCAAGGCCTGGCCGACCCGCACCGTGACAGCCATGCCCAGGGAGTAGGGGATCATGAACACCAGGGAGCTGAAGTTCAGCGCGATCTGGTGCCCGGCCACCACCGTGGCCCCGAGGCTGCCGATCAGCAGCGCGATCACCGCGAAGATACTCGACTCGGCGAACACCGCGATGCCAATTGGCAGGCCGATGCCCAGCAGGCGCTTGATCACTGTCCATTGCGGCCAGTCGAAACGGCTGAACAACCGACTCGACTGATAGGCCGGTGCCCAACGGGCCCAACCGGCCATGCCCAGGGCCATGAACCACATCACGATGGCCGTGGCCCAGCCGCAACCGACGCCGCCCATGGCGGGCACGCCCAGGTGCCCGTAGATGAAGATGTAATTGAGCGGAATGTTCAATGCCAGCCCGCACAGCCCCAGCACCATTGCCGGTCGCGTGCGGCCCAGGCCATCGCTGAAGCAGCGCAGCACGTGATACAGCGCCACGGCCGGCAGGCCCGTGCCGATGCCACGCAGGTATTCCATGCAGGGGCCGATCAATTCGGGATCGACCTTCATGATGTGCAGGATCGGTTCGGCGCTGAACAGCGCCAGGGTCGCGAGCAAACCCACCACCAGCGCCAGCCACAGTGCCTGGCGCACCAGCGGCCCGATTTCGTCGAACGTGCCGGCACCGAAGCGCTGGGCCACTTTTGGCGTGGTCGCCAGCAACGTGCCGGTCATCAACAGGAACACCGGTACCCAAATCGAGTTGCCCAGGGCCACGGCCGCCAAGTCCCGTGGGCCGACCCGACCGGCCATCACCGCATCGACAAAGCCCATGGCGGTGGTCGCCAGTTGCGCCACCATGATCGGCACGGCCAAGGCCAGCAGGGTCTTGAATTCCAGACGCACCCGGGCCGGGCGGGAAAGGGTGGCAGGAGAGTCGATGACAGGATTCACAGGCGAAGCGTCCGAGAGAAATTAGCGCAAGGCGGCGAATTCTACGCCTTGACGCTGTGGTCAGGAAAAAAGCTGTGTTGTGGATTTGTAATCGTCAACGTCTGCCCGGGTAGTTTCTGTGGCGAGGGAGCTTGCTCCCGCTGGACTGCGAAGCAGGCCAAAAAGCGGGCGGCTGCTTCGCACCCGAGCGGGAGCAAGCTCCCTCGCCACAAACGCGTTCACTGAGGCAATGGACTGGCCCATCGACGCGAGGAACGCCTACACTGCCCCTCCCGCCAAAGGAGCTCTGCCATGCTGATCGTCGCCGACGAAAACATCCCCCTGCTTGATGCGTTTTTCCACGGGTTCGGCGAAATCCGCCGGGTACCGGGCCGGGGAATCGACCGGACGATGGTCGAGCAAGCCGATGTGCTGCTGGTGCGTTCGGTCAGCCAGGTCAATCGGGCGCTGCTGGAGGGTAGCAAGGTACGCTTCGTCGGCACATGCACCATCGGCACCGATCACCTGGACCTGGATTATCTGGCCGAGGCCGGTATTCACTGGGCCAGCGCACCCGGTTGCAACGCCCGTGGCGTGGTGGACTACGTGTTGGGCAGCCTGATGACCCTGGCGGAAATCGAAGGCGTGGCGCTCGCGCAGCGGACCTTCGGCGTGGTCGGCGCAGGGCAGGTGGGCGGGCGGTTGATCGAACTGCTCAAGGGCCTGGGCTGGACCGTCAAGGTCTGCGATCCGCCGCGTCAGGCCGCCGAGGGCGGTGACTATGTGAGCCTGGAACAGATCATCGAGCAATGCGATGTGATCAGCCTGCACACCCCGTTGACCCGCGACGGCGAGCAACCGACCTGGCACCTGTTCGACGAAGCGCGCCTGAACCAGCTCAAGCCCGGCACCTGGCTGATCAATGCGGCCCGCGGCCCGGTGATCGACAACGCCGCGCTACGCGAAGTGTTGCTGGAGCGCGAAGACCTGCAGGCGGTGCTGGATGTCTGGGAGCAGGAGCCCACCGTTGATGTGGACCTGGCCGATTTGTGCGTGATAGCTACCCCGCACATTGCCGGTTACAGCCTCGATGGTCGTCAGCGCGGCACCGCCCAGATCTACCAGGCCTTGTGCGCTTTCCTGGAACAGCCGGTTGAAGTCAGCCTCAGCGACCTGTTGCCTCGGCCTTGGCTCGGTGGCATCACCCTGGATGCCGCAACCGACCCGGCCTGGGCCTTGGCGGCGTTGTGCCGGAGCGTGTACGACCCCCGTGGCGACGACGCAAACTTTCGCCGCAGCCTGGTGGGCACGGTCAGCGAGCAACGCAGCGCGTTCGACGCCTTGCGCAAGCATTATCCGCCACGGCGGGAAATCGACAGCTTGAAGGTTCGTATCGAAGGGCAGTCGGCGACCTTGCAACAGATCGTGACGGCGCTGGGTGCCACCGCTATTTAAGTGTGACCGCTCTTGTGGCGAGGGAGCTTGCTCCCGCTCGGCTGCGAAGCAGTCGTCGCTTTTTGGAATCCAAAAGGCATTAGGGTCGCTTCGCAACCCAGCGGGAGCAAGCTCCCTCGCCACAAGAGCCTCGCCACAAGAGCCTGCAAAATCAGCAGGCATAAAAAACCCGACATCAAGGTCGGGTTCAATCGAGACGGGCTGTATCACTTTTGTTCGGCAGGCTTGACCAGTCGTTTTTCCAACTCGCCACAGGCTTTGCGAATCATGTCTTCGGTGATCGGTACTTCGCGCCCTTGTTCATCGATGAACGAGCAGCCCAGAGATTGGTCCGGTTGCGTTCGGATTACTTGAATCTTGTCGTCGCTGCTGTGTTGCAAGGACATGGCCTGTCTCCTCATCAGGTTGTGTGCCTACTTTAATGTCGCCAGGTGACCGAGCCATGACACTCCTTGCAGGTTCATGGCGACACCTCCACTCAATCAGAAACACAGTCGCGTTTCCAGCCAGACTTTAGACCGATAACATCTAGCGGCTAGTCGTCGTGGTCATATTTAACCTGACTCATTCTGATTCAACCTGGTTCCGTTGCGTTTCGACCGCGCGGGCCGGCCTTTTCCTGCTGAATTATCGGACGCCTTTGATGCTTTCTTCTCGACATCGCCGTGCCATACGCCTGGCCACCGGCTTCATCGCCCCTTATCGCAAACAAGTCGCCGGCGCGTTGCTGGCCTTGATTGTCACTGCCGGCATTACCTTGTCGATGGGCCAGGGCATCCGCTTGTTGGTGGACCAGGGCTTCATGACCCGTTCGCCACACTTGCTCAATCAATCCATCGGCCTGTTCATGGTGTTGGTGGTGGGGCTGGCGATCGGTACGTTTGCACGTTTTTACCTGGTGTCCTGGATCGGCGAGCGGGTAGTGGCCGATATCCGGCGGCAGGTCTTCAACCATCTGGTGTACTTGCACCCAGGCTTCTACGAAAACAACCGCAGTTCGGAAATCCAGTCGCGGCTGACCACTGACACGACCTTGCTGCAATCGGTGATCGGTTCGTCGCTGTCGTTGTTTTTGCGCAATGTCTTGATGGTGGTGGGGGGCATCGTGCTGCTGTTCGTCACCAATCCCAAGTTGACCAGCATCGTGGTGATTGCCCTGCCGCTGGTATTGGCGCCGATCCTGATCTTTGGGCGGCGAGTGCGCAGCTTGTCGCGTGAGAGCCAGGACCGTGTTGCCGACGTCGGCAGCTACGTCTCCGAAACTCTCGGCCAGATCAAGACCGTGCAGGCCTACAACCATCAGGTCCAGGACGAACAGCGTTTTTCCGTGACAGTGGAGCAGGCCTTCCACACCGCTCGCAGGCGCATCGCCCAGCGGGCCTGGCTGATCACCCTGGTGATCGTGCTGGTGCTGGGGGCGGTGGGGGTAATGCTCTGGGTCGGCGGTATGGATGTGATCGCCGGGCGGATTTCCGGCGGCGAGCTGGCGGCGTTCGTGTTCTACAGCCTGATCGTCGGCAGCGCCTTCGGGACCCTGAGCGAAGTGATCGGCGAGCTGCAGCGGGCGGCCGGTGCGGCAGAGCGCATTGCCGAGCTGCTGCGTTCGGAGAACATCATCCAGCCGCCGGCCTCAGGACTCGTGACCTTGCCGGTGCGGGTCCGCGGCGATTTACGTCTTGAAGGCGTGCGTTTTTCCTATCCGTCCCGGCCGGACAGTTACGCGGTCGACGGTCTCGACCTGAGCGTCAAGGCCGGCGAGACCCTGGCCCTCGTCGGGCCTTCCGGTGCGGGCAAGTCGACGGTCTACGACTTGCTGTTGCGTTTCTATGATCCGGTGCAAGGGCAGATCCTGATCGACGACGTGCCGTTGACCCAGCTCGATCCGTTGGACCTGCGCCGGCACTTCGCCCTGGTCTCACAAAACCCGGCGCTGTTTTTCGGCACGGTCGAAGAAAACATTCGTTACGGCAATCCGCAGGCGACGCCCGAACAGGTGCGCGAGGCCGCGCAGATCGCCCATGCCCATGACTTCATCGAAAAAATGCCCAACGGCTACCAGACTCACCTGGGCGACGGCGGCCTGGGCTTGTCCGGCGGCCAGCGCCAACGCCTGGCCATCGCCCGAGCCTTGTTGGTGGATGCGCCGATCCTGCTGCTGGACGAAGCCACCAGTGCCCTCGATGCGCAAAGCGAACACCTGATCCAGCAAGCCTTGCCTAGCCTGATGAAAAACCGCACCACCCTGGTCATTGCCCATCGCCTGGCCACGGTGAAAAACGCCGACCGGATCGCGGTGATGGACCAGGGCAAGGTGGTTGCCGTGGGCACTCACCAGGAGCTGGTAGCCAGCAATGCGCTGTATGCGCGGTTGGCGGCGTTGCAGTTCAATCAGCACGGCGAGGATGTTTAGTGAGTTTGATGTGTTGAGATCAATGTGGGAGCGAGCCTGCTCGCGATAGCGGCTGATCAGCAACAAAGATGCTGACTGTCACACCGCTATCGCGAGCAGGCTCGCTCCCACAGGGTCCAGCAACCGACCCAGCCACCGAGCAAAAAAATGCCCGCGTCCTTCGAAGCGGGCATTTTTTTCTTCTCAGTAACAGCCTGCGCTAATACTCACTGATCATCGAAATACCGCTCATGCCAGTCCACCAGCGGTTGCGGCGAGTTGAGCTTCTGGCCGTAGATCACCGAATATGACAACACGTTCTGCACGTATTGGCGGGTCTCGTCGAATGGAATACTTTCGACCCAGACGTCGAAGCTCAAGTGATCGGCACCGCGCAACCATTGGCGCACGCGACCGGGGCCGGCATTGTAGGCCGCCGAGGCGAGGACGCGGTTGCCGTTGAACTGGCTGTGAACCTGGCTCAGGTAGGCCGCGCCCAACTGGATGTTCTTGTCCGGGTTCAACACTTGCTGAGGCGAAGCCAGGGGAATGCTGAACTTGCGCGCGGTTTCCTTGGCAGTGCCAGGCATCAGTTGCATCAGGCCGGCGGCGCCGACGCTGGAGCGGGCGTCGTCCATGAAGGCGCTTTCCTGGCGAGTGATTGCGAAGACCCAGCTCGAATGCAGGCCACGCACCTTGGCTTCACGTACCAGGGTGTCGCGGTGGGCCATCGGGAAACGGATGTCCAGGTCGTCCCAGTACTTGGCCTGGCTGATGGTGCGAATGGCTGGGAAATACCATTTCAGGTCATAGGCCAGTTTCGCCTGGGCGACCATTTCGTCCCGGTTGAAATGCCGGCTGACGTGATACCACTCGCGGCGTCCGTCCACGATGTCCCCACGGGCATGAAACTCCAGTGCACGGCGCACGCCCGGTGTGTTGCGCACCTTATTGATCAGCGCCTGGCTCATCACCAGTGGCTTGTTGACGAGGGAATACGGCGACTGGGAGCGGTCGGCGGCCAGGAAACCATAAAAGTCCCGCTCACGGGCCAGGTGCTTGTAGAGCGCCAGGGCCTCGGGGTTTTGCGGCTGCGCCAGCTCCAGCGTGCGGGCTTGCCAGTAGCGCCAGCGGTTGGTGCTCGCCAGCGACTCGGGCAGGCGGCGGGTCAGTTGGTAGGCATCGTCCCAGCGGGCCAGGCGCAGCAGCAGACGCAAGCGCCACTCCGAAACGGTGTCGTCGCGCAGTTCCGGGTCGTATTTGGTCATCACGTCCAAGGCGCGGCTGTCGAAGCGCTTGGCCAGGGTCAGGCCGATTTCCCGGGCAATCGCGACTTTTTCATCCCGGGAAAAATGCATGGTGCTGGCGTAGCCATCCAGCAGCGCCATGGCTTTTTCCGGATCCTGGCGGGCCAGGCGACGCAGGCCGAGGCTGACGATATCGGACATCGGTTCATCGGCCGGGCTGAAGCGCGAGGGCTGGTTGAGCAACTCAGGCTTTTGCGCCACGTCCACCAGCAACTTGCCACGGGGGGCGAGGGTGGTCAGGCCGCTGACCAGGCTGTTGGCCAGCGGATAATTGCGCGCCTGGGCGGCCAGCTTGGTGCGTTCCCAGCGTTTCTGCTCGGTCAACTGGCCCTGGGATGCCCATAGGCCGAACAACGCATCGCAGGCCTGGGGCTGTGACTTGCCGGTGAGCCAGAGCTTTTCGGCATTGGCATAGCCTTCGGCCTTAAGGCCATGGCTGAGCTGGTACTGAGCGTTGAGGCAGTCCAATTCGGTGAAGTTGAGCTTGGGGTCGTAATACTTGACGAAGGTCGCCCAATCGCCGCGCTCGGCCAGCCAGCGCAACCAACGCAGTTTCATCCAGTTGGCCTGTGGCAGGTCACCGTGCTCGGCGAGGAATTTTTCGATTTCGGCGTTGCTGGCGCTCTTGAGGCGCGCGGTCAGTTCATCGTAGGCCAGGTAGGGCTCCAACGGGTAATCGCGCAAGGCCTGGCTGTAGCGAAAGTAAGGGCCGGAATCACCCTTGGCCAAGGCCCGCTTGGCCTCGTTGTAATACTGGCGCTGAGTGGAAATATCCACCGCCTGAGCGGATTGAACGGCAGTGGCACATACAAAAAGACACGATAAAACACTGAAAAGGCGACTGCGCATGAGACGTCCGGGCAGAAAAAACATGACAAGCCCAAGGGTTAACCCAGGGTAACTGTCTGTAGCTTAGCCTTTTGCCAGCAGCCGGCGAAAGCTTTGCAGGGCTGTCGGTGCAAGTTCGCAACATTTGTCGTGCAGAGTGCTTCAGTGGCGAAATTGGCGGACCCTTGAGGCCTCATCTCAGGTAGAATGCGCGCCCGGTTTTTGGAGAAGCTCATGACCCTGCTCAAATTCAGCGATGTGTCCCTTGCTTTCGGCGCTATGCCGTTGTTGGACAAGGTGTCCTGGCAGATCGCCCGTGGTGAGCGGGTGTGCATCATCGGCCGCAACGGCACTGGCAAGTCCAGCATGATGAAGCTGGTCAAGGGCGATCAAAAGCCCGATGACGGCTCGGTCTGGCGCGCGCCAGGCCTGAAAATCGGCGAATTGCCCCAGGAACTGCCGGTGGCCGACGAGCGGACCGTATTCGACGTGGTCGCCGAAGGCCTGGACGGGGTCGGCGCGCTGTTGGCCGAGTATCACCACCTGAGCCAGAACATCGTCACCGATGCCGACCTGGACAAGTTGATGCACGTGCAGCACGACCTTGAAGCCCGAGATGGCTGGCGTCTGCAGCAACTGGTCGACAGCACCCTGAGCCGCCTGCAATTGCCGGCCGACAAGACCCTCGCCGAGTTGTCCGGCGGCTGGCGTCGTCGCGTTCTGCTGGCCCAGGCCCTCGTGTCCGAGCCGGACCTGCTGCTGCTCGACGAACCGACCAACCACCTGGACATCGGCGCCATCGCCTGGCTTGAAGAAGCCTTGAAGGACTTCCAGGGGGCGGTGCTGTTCATCACCCACGACCGTTCCTTCCTGCAGAACCTGGCGACGCGCATCCTTGAACTGGACCGTGGCGGCCTGATCGATTGGAACGGCGACTACGCCAGCTTCCTGGTGCACAAGGAAGCGGCGCTGGCGGCGGAAGAAACCGCTAACGCGTTGTTCGATAAGAAACTGGCCCAGGAAGAAGTCTGGATTCGCCAGGGCATCAAGGCGCGTCGCACCCGCAACGAAGGCCGTGTGCGGGCCCTCAAGGCCTTGCGCGTTGAGCGCAGTGAACGCCGTGAACGTACCGGCAAGGCCAATATCCAGTTGGATACTGCCGACAAGTCCGGCAAGCAGGTGATGGTCCTTGAGAACGTGAGTTTCGCGCACCCGGGCGGCCCGTTCCTGATCAAGGACTTCTCCATGGTCCTGCAGCGTGGCGATCGCATCGGCTTGCTAGGGGCCAACGGCACCGGCAAGACGACTTTGCTCAAACTGATGCTTGGCGGTCTGGTGCCGACCAATGGCAAGGTGGAGGAGGGTACGAAGATCGACGTTGCCTACTTCGACCAGTTGCGCCATCAGTTGGACCTGGAAAAGACCGTGATCGATAACGTCGCCGAAGGTCGCGATTTCATCGACATCGATGGCCAGAGCCGTCACGTATTGAGCTACCTCGGCGATTTCCTGTTCAGCCCGCAGCGTGCCCGTACGCCAGTCAAGGCGCTGTCGGGCGGTGAGCGCGCCCGTCTGTTGCTGGCCAAGCTGTTCAGCAAGCCAGCGAACCTGCTGGTGCTCGACGAACCGACCAACGACCTGGACGTGGAAACCCTGGAGTTGCTGGAAGAAGTGCTGTTGACCTTCAACGGCACGGTGCTGATGGTCAGTCACGACCGGGCATTCCTCGACAACGTGGTCACCAGCACCCTGGTGTTCGAAGGCGAAGGCCTGGTGCGTGAATACGTCGGTGGTTATCAGGACTGGCTGCGCCAGGGCGGCTCGCCGCGTCTGCTTGGGGTCACCGAGAGCAAGTCCGGCAAGGCCGACCTGAATTCGGCGGTGGTCAAGGCCGAGCCCGCGCCGGTTGCCGCCGCAGCTCCGGCCCCGGCGAAGAAAAAGCTCAGCTACAAACTGCAGCGCGAGCTGGAGGCTCTGCCGGGCGATATCGATGCGAAGGAGCAGCAGATCGCCGCGGTGGAAGCCGAAATGGCCGACGCCGGGTTCTATCAGCGGCCTGCTGCCGAAACCGCCAAGGTTATCGCGCAGTTGGAACAACTGCAGGCCGAGCTGGATGCATTGGTCGAGCGCTGGGCCGAGCTGGACGCTTGATTCATTGAGATAAGAAACCAATCCCTGTGGGAGCGAGCCTGCTCGCGATAGCGGTCGATCAGCGCCATTGGTGTTGGCTGACACACCGCTTTCGCGAGCAGGCTCGCTCCCACAGGGGTATATGGCTCAGGTGCGCTTGACCAGGTGCACTGCCAGCACATCGCAGGGCGCGCCATGCAGCACATCGTTGGCAGTCGAGCCCAGCAGCAGCGCCAGGCCATGGCGACCATGGCTGCCGACGACAATCAGGTCGCAACCCTGTTCCTTGGCCAGGTGATGGATCTCCTGGCGTGGCTGGCCGTAGGTCAAGTGGCTGAACTCCTTCTTCAGGGCCGGGTATTTCACGATCAGTCGGTCAAGGCGTTCCTTGGCCTGGTCGAATTGCTGCTGCTGCAACTGGGAAAGGTCCATCGGCACGTCGCCGCCGAAGGCCATGGCCATTGGTTCGACGATATGCACCAGCGACAGCTGGGTGTCTCGGCCTTCGCAAAGGGCGAGGGCGCGCTTGACGACCGGATCGCATTCTTCAGTGAGGTCAACGGCGACCAGAACGTGGTTGTAGTACATGGAAGGCACTCCAGAGAATTGCGATACGGTAAGTATGGCTGGTTTCAAGCGCATTGACGGCGACCTGGGTCAATGGCTCATCAGAATCGGGGAGTACGAATATGACGGTCTGGATAGTGCTGTCAATCCTGTTGGTGGTGTTAAGTCCATTGGCATGGTTGCGTCCGTCCCGTGTACAGAACGGTCGCATGGCCCTGCGCATGGAAGCGCGACGCCTGGGCCTGGCCATGCAACTGGCGCCACAGGAGTGGCCGCACTGGCTCGGCCAGCAGCCGCCAAACCCCTGTGCCCAGTACTATCGGCCTCGGCGAGGCAACCAGCCGGCCTGTTGGAGCTATTGGCAAACGGCACCGGGCGTCTGGGCCAATCAGTGGCGGGAAGTCTGCCAGGATGAATCCTTGCTCAATCATTTCGAAAAATTGCCGGCCAACGTCTACAAAGTCGAAGCCGACCGGCAAATGATTGCGGTGTACTGGGGCGAAAAAGGCGAAGCCAGTGTTTTGCAAGACATTGCCAGCACGCTCAAGGCGCTGGCCTGAGGCATAAAAAAGCCCGACAGTCTCATCGGGCGGTTGGCCAGGCAGGCCGGTAATCCATCTCGTGTCAGGGCGTGCGTTCGCAGCGCCCTTCGTTCCTGAAATTCAATCGTATTCCCGACAGCGTAGTCGGCTGGACCCGATATGTCTGGAATTAGGGCGATTTTTCTAATGATTGATCCTATGAATAGCTGCACATGCGGCGCCGTGTTGCGGATCCGTACGGTACGGAAATGACCGTAAAGTCGCGTTCTCGCCCGTGTTTAGGGCGATTGACAATTGTCGGAAATTCCGTGAAGGTGACGTACCCAAATCAAACGGGCGTATGAATTGAGCGTTTGTATTTTCGGAGCGCTCCTACAGACCCCGACTATCGCGTTGACGGGTGTGCCTGGCGGATTGGCGTAGCATCGACGGTAACGTCAGTGTCGAACCAGTGGCCAGCGTCCAACGTGTACTGTTCAGCTTCCATATCGTGGAGATCAGTTGATGATTTACGAAGGTAAAGCCATCACGGTTAAGGCTCTTGAAAGTGGCATCGTCGAACTGAAATTCGACCTCAAGGGTGAGTCCGTCAACAAGTTCAACCGTCTAACCCTGAATGAATTGCGTCAGGCCGTAGACACTATCAAGGCAGATGCTTCGATCAAGGGTGTGATCGTCAGCAGCGGCAAGGACGTGTTCATCGTCGGTGCCGACATCACCGAATTCGTCGACAACTTCAAGCTGCCCGATGCCGAACTGATCGCTGGCAACCTCGAAGCCAACCGTATTTTCAGCGACTTCGAAGACCTCAACGTACCGACCGTCGTGGCCATCAACGGCATCGCCCTGGGTGGCGGCCTGGAGATGTGCCTGGCGGCGGATTACCGCGTCATGGCCACCACGGCCAAGATCGGCCTGCCGGAAGTCAAGCTGGGCATCTACCCGGGCTTCGGCGGTACCGTGCGCCTGCCGCGCCTGATCGGTGCCGACAATGCCATCGAGTGGATTGCCGCCGGCAAGGAAAACCGTGCCGAAGACGCACTGAAAGTCGGCGCCGTGGATGCGGTGGTCGAACCTGGCAAGCTCCAGGAAGCGGCCCTTGAAACCATCAAGCGCGCCATCAGCGGCGAGTTCGACTACAAGGCCAAGCGCCAGCCGAAGCTGGAAAAGCTCAAGCTCAACGCCATCGAACAAATGATGGCCTTCGAAACCGCGAAGGGTTTCGTGGCCGGACAAGCTGGCCCGAACTACCCGGCGCCGGTCGAAGCGATCAAGACTATCCAGAAAGCCGCAAGCTTCGGTCGCGACAAGGCCTTGGAAGTCGAGGCCGCCGGCTTCGTCAAGTTGGCCAAGACCTCGGCTGCGCAAAGCCTGATCGGCCTGTTTCTCAACGATCAGGAACTGAAGAAAAAGGCCAAGGCCTACGACGAAATCGCCCGTGACGTGAAGCAGGCCGCCGTGCTCGGCGCCGGCATCATGGGCGGCGGCATCGCCTACCAGTCGGCGTCCAAGGGTACGCCGATCCTGATGAAGGACATCAATGAACACGGGATCGAGCAGGGCCTGGCCGAAGCCGCCAAGCTGCTGGTCGGTCGCGTCGACAAGGGGCGCATGACCGCCGCGAAGATGGCCGAAGTGCTCAACGGCATTCGTCCGACGCTGTCCTACGGCGATTTCGGCCATGTCGACCTGGTGGTCGAAGCGGTTGTCGAGAACCCGAAGGTCAAGCAAGCGGTACTGGCTGAAGTCGAAGACAAGGTCAAGGAGGACACCATCCTCGCCTCGAACACCTCGACCATCTCCATCTCGCTGCTGGCCAAGGCCCTCAAGCGTCCGGAGAACTTCGTCGGCATGCACTTCTTCAACCCGGTGCACATGATGCCGCTGGTGGAAGTGATCCGTGGCGAGAAGTCCAGTGAGCTGGCTGTTGCCACCACCGTGGCCTACGCCAAGAAAATGGGCAAGAACCCGATCGTCGTCAACGATTGCCCGGGTTTCCTGGTCAACCGCGTGCTGTTCCCATACTTCGGCGGTTTCGCCAAGCTGGTCAGCGCCGGTGTGGACTTCGTGCGCATCGACAAGATCATGGAAAAATTCGGCTGGCCGATGGGCCCGGCGTACCTGATGGACGTGGTCGGCATCGACACCGGCCACCATGGTCGCGACGTCATGGCTGAAGGCTTCCCGGACCGCATGAAAGACGACCGTCGTTCGGCTGTCGACGTGCTCTACGAAGCCAAGCGCCTGGGCCAGAAGAATGGCAAGGGCTTCTACGCCTACGAGACCGACAAGCGCGGCAAGCAGAAGAAAGTCGCCGATGCGTCGGTGCTGGAAGTGCTCAAGCCGATCGTCTACGAGCAGCGCGACGTCACCGACGAGGACATCATCAACTGGATGATGATCCCGCTGTGCCTCGAAACCGTGCGTTGCCTGGAAGACGGCATTGTCGAAACCGCCGCCGAAGCCGACATGGGTCTGGTCTACGGTATCGGTTTCCCTCCATTCCGTGGCGGTGCGCTGCGTTACATCGATTCGATCGGTGTGGCCGAGTTCGTTGCCCTGGCTGACCAGTACGCTGATCTGGGCGCGCTGTACCACCCGACCGCGAAGCTGCGTGAAATGGCCAAGAACGGCCAACGCTTCTTCGGTTAAGCGCCCAACGACTAGAGCGAGAGAACATTTATGAGCTTGAATCCTAGAGACGTCGTGATCGTCGACTTCGGTCGTACGCCGATGGGCCGCTCCAAGGGCGGCATGCACCGCAACACCCGCGCCGAAGACATGTCGGCGCACCTGATCAGCAAGCTGCTGGAGCGCAACGTCAAGGTCGACCCCAACGAAGTCGAAGACGTGATCTGGGGCTGTGTGAACCAGACCCTGGAGCAGGGCTGGAACATCGCCCGCATGGCCTCGCTGATGACCCAGATTCCTCACACCGCGGCCGGCCAGACCGTCAGCCGCCTGTGCGGTTCGTCCATGAGCGCGCTGCACACCGCCGCCCAGGCGATCATGACCGGCAACGGTGACGTATTCGTCGTCGGTGGTGTCGAGCACATGGGCCACGTGAGCATGATGCACGGCGTCGATCCGAACCCGCACATGTCGCTGTACGCGGCCAAGGCCTCGGGCATGATGGGTCTGACCGCGGAAATGCTGGGCAAGATGCACGGCATCAGCCGCGAACAGCAGGACGCCTTTGGCGTGCGTTCCCACCAGCTCGCCCACAAGGCGACCGTGGAAGGCAAGTTCAAGGACGAGATCATCCCGATGCAGGGCTATGACGAGAATGGCTTCCTGAAGCTGTTCGACTACGACGAAACCATTCGTCCGGAAACCACCCTGGAAAGCCTGGCGGCCCTGAAGCCGGCCTTCAATCCGAAGGGTGGCACCGTGACAGCTGGTACTTCATCGCAGATCACCGACGGTGCCTCGTGCATGATCGTGATGTCGGCCCAGCGTGCCCAGGACCTGGGTATCCAGCCGATGGCAGTGATTCGTTCGATGGCCGTGGCGGGTGTGGACCCGGCGATCATGGGCTATGGTCCAGTACCGGCCACGCAGAAAGCCTTGAAGCGTGCAGGCCTGAGTATCGCCGATATCGACTTCTTCGAGCTCAACGAAGCTTTCGCCGCACAGGCCCTGCCGGTGCTGAAAGATTTGAAAGTGCTCGACAAGATGAACGAGAAGGTTAACCTGCACGGCGGTGCGATCGCCCTGGGTCATCCGTTCGGTTGCTCCGGTGCGCGTATCTCCGGCACGCTGCTCAACGTCATGAAGCAGAATGGCGGCACCTTCGGTGTCTCGACCATGTGCATTGGCCTCGGCCAAGGCATCGCCACTGTCTTCGAACGCGTCTAAGCGTTGCGTCGATGGAAGCCGGGGCCAAGTGCCCCGGTTTTTGTTTTTTCGGGGTTAGTACAAAAAGATTTGTTTTTTATTTTGAAAAGATTTGAGTGAGGGCCAAAGCATGCCGATACAACCTGGGCTCTACCAGCATTACAAAGGTCCGCAGTACCGCGTATTCAGCATCGCGCGGCATTCCGAGACCGAGGAGGAAGTGGTCTTCTATCAAGCCCTGTATGGCGATTACGGCTTTTGGGTGCGCCCCTTGAGCATGTTCGAGGAGTCCGTCGAGGTTGACGGCGAACAGGTGCCACGCTTTGCTTTGGTGCAGGCCGAGGAGAGCATTTTTTCCAAGCCTTGAGGCCGGCATGCGGGCAACCCTGCGCTTGACCTCACCTTGCAGCCACTATATATAGCGGTGCCGCGTCAGGCGCCAACCGCCTTTCACTTTTTAGAATTCAGGAATTTTCTGATCCATGGGCAAATCGCTGGTCATTGTGGAATCCCCGGCTAAGGCCAAGACCATCAACAAGTATCTGGGCAACCAATACGTGGTGAAGTCGAGTATCGGCCATATCCGAGACCTGCCCACCAGCGGTTCGGCTAGCGCCAGTAAGGAGCCAGCCGCCAAGCGCGGCAAGGCTGCTGCCGGTGAAGCGCCGGCGCTGTCGCCGAAAGACAAGGCGCGCAAGCAGCTGGTCTCACGCATGGGGGTCGATCCGGAACACGGCTGGAAAGCCAAGTACGAGATCCTCCCAGGCAAGGAAAAGGTCATCGAAGAACTGCGTCGGCTCGCCAAGGATGCCGACACCATCTATCTCGCGACGGACTTGGACCGCGAAGGGGAAGCCATTGCCTGGCACCTGCGCGAAGCCATTGGTGGGGATGACAGCCGCTACAAGCGCGTGGTGTTCAACGAAATCACCAAGAAGGCCATCCAGGAAGCCTTCTCCCAGCCGGGCGAGCTGGATATCGACCGGGTCAACGCCCAACAGGCGCGGCGTTTCCTCGACCGTGTGGTGGGCTACATGGTTTCGCCGCTGCTGTGGGCCAAGATCGCCCGCGGCCTGTCGGCTGGTCGCGTGCAGTCGGTGGCCGTGAAGCTGGTGGTGGAGCGCGAGCGGGAAATCCGGGCGTTCATCCCTGAAGAGTACTGGGAAGTCCACGCCGACCTCGGCACTGCCAAGGGCGCGACTGTGCGCTTCGACGTGGCCCGCGAGAAGGGTGAAGCCTTCAAGCCGCTTAATGAGGCCCAGGCCATGGCGGCGCTGGAGAAGCTCAAGGCGTCCAGCTACAGCATCGTCAAGCGCGAAGACAAGCCGACCAGCAGCAAGCCGTCCGCGCCGTTCATCACCTCCACGCTGCAACAGGCCGCGAGTAATCGCCTGGGCTTTGGCGTGAAGAAAACCATGATGATGGCCCAGCGTTTGTACGAAGCCGGCTACATCACTTACATGCGTACCGACTCGACGAACCTGTCGGTCGATGCCGTGGCGATGGCGCGCACTTATATAGAAAGCGAGTTCGGCAAGAAGTACCTGCCGGAGACGCCGAACGTCTACAGCAGCAAGGAAGGCGCGCAGGAGGCTCACGAAGCGATTCGTCCGTCCGATGCCAACACCGAGCCAAGCAAGCTGTCGGGCATGGAGCGCGATGCCGAGCGTCTCTACGAGCTGATCTGGCGCCAGTTCCTGGCCTGCCAGATGCTGCCGGCGCAATACCTGTCCACCACGGTCAGCGTCGGTGCCGGCGACTTCGAGCTGCGCGCCAAGGGGCGCATCCTGAAGTTCGACGGCTACACCCGCGTCATGCCGCAAATCACCAAGCCTGGGGATGACGATGTCCTGCCGGACATGGCCCAGGGCGACGTGATGAAGCTGATCAAGCTCGATCCGACCCAGCACTTCACCAAGCCGCCGGCCCGTTACTCCGAAGCCAGCCTGGTCAAGGAAATGGAAAAACGCGGCATCGGCCGTCCTTCGACCTACGCCGCGATCATCTCCACCATCCAGGACCGCGGTTATGTGGCGCTGCACAACCGTCGTTTCTATTCGGAAAAGATGGGGGACATCGTCACCGAGCGTCTGTCCGAGAGCTTCTCGAACCTGATGGACTACGGCTTCACCGCCGGCATGGAAGAAAACCTCGACGATGTGGCTCAGGGCGAACGGGACTGGAAAAATGTCCTCGACGAATTCTATGGCGACTTCAAGAAAAAACTCGAAGTAGCCGAAAGCCCTGACAGCGGCATGCGCGCCAACCAGCCGGTCATGACCGACATCCCGTGCTTGACCTGCGGGCGTCCGATGCAAATCCGTACCGCCTCGACTGGCGTGTTTCTCGGTTGCTCGGGCTACAGCCTGCCGCCCAAGGAGCGCTGCAAGGCTACCGTCAACCTGGTGCCGGGCGACGAAATCGCTGCGGACGACGAGGGCGAATCGGAATCCCTGGTACTGCGCGGCAAGCATCGCTGCCCGATCTGCAGCACGGCGATGGATGCCTACCTGCTGGATGAAAAGCGCAAGCTGCACATCTGCGGTAACAACCCGGACTGTGCCGGCTACGAGATTGAAGAGGGCACTTATCGCATCAAAGGCTACGAAGGCCCGAGCCTGGAATGCGACAAGTGCGGCAGCGAGATGCAGCTCAAGACCGGCCGTTTCGGCAAGTTCTTCGGTTGCACCAACCCGACCTGCAAGAACACCCGAAAACTGCTCAAGAGCGGGGACGCGGCGCCGCCGAAGATGGACCCGGTGAAGATGCCTGAGCTCAAATGCGAGAAGGTCAACGACACCTACATCCTGCGTGACGGCGCCTCCGGCCTGTTCCTGGCAGCCAGCCAGTTCCCGAAAAACCGTGAGACCCGTGCGCCATTGGTGATGGAGATCGTGCCGCACAAGGACGAGATCGATCCGAAGTACCATTTCCTCTGTGAAGCACCGCAGAAGGATCCGGAAGGGCGTCCGGCGGTCATTCGCTACAGCCGGAAGACCAAGGAGCAGTACGTGCAGACCGAAGTCGACGGCAAGCCGACCGGCTGGAAGGCCTATTACGACGGCGGTAAGTGGACGGTTGAAGACAAGCGTTGATTGAACGCCTGTTTAAGAAGAGGGGCTAAGAGGCCCCGTGGCGAGGGAGCTTGCTCCCGCTGGGCGGCACAGCCGTCCTCGATAGGGCCCGACTGAACAAAAAGGCCGCATGACAACCTATAGGTTTTCATGTGGCCTTTTTGTTTTTGGCTTGCAGTGGCGTTGGTTGATCCACGACACTGTCGCACTTGCGTGAAGCTTTCATTTCGTTGGGGAGATGCCGCCATGGCCCACGAACTCTATACCCGCACCAATCAGAAAATCTATTTCGCCGGTCTGTCGCTTGAAGCGCTCACCCGGGCCGAAGACGGGCGTGCGATGAATTCCCCGGCGCTGCTCCAGGCAGGGCGTGAGTCCGCGCTGTTTCACCTATACGGTGCGTTGTTGGGGTTATGCCATGAAATCGCTGGTTTCTATCGCCTGCCACAAGCGAATGCGCCGCGGGCCGAGCTGCTGTTGACCCGCGAAGTGCTGGAAACCATCGCCATCCCGGAAATGGCCGAAATGGTCGAGCTGGCACACAATCCGGAAACCTGGCTGGCAAAGCTGTTGGCGGCCCATGCGGCGCTGTTCGAGCCGCCACGAGCCCCGCGCAAGCCCAAGGGGGACGTGACTCAGCCGTTGATCGTGGCGGTCAATCTGGACGAGCAGGATCCCGAGCAGGAGCTGAGCCGGGAAGAGCTGGAGAGCTGGCGTCAGAACCTCAAGAGCTTGGCGATACGCTTTCGTGAAGGGTTGAACGAGTGCTGAGTTTCCCCTCGGCCCTTTACGTCCATTGATAACGCTTGGTCAAGATCCCGAGCGGAGCCTGGCCGATGACTATATAATCCTCGCCTTTCGTGGAGAACAGACTTTTATGCCTACGTCCTTTCTAGAAATTGTCGAACTTCCTGATGGCCGCATCGAGCTGCGCAGGGCCGAGGACGAGGGTTCTCTGGTTACCCTGAACTTCTCCGAAGATGCCAAGGTGTTCCTCCAAGGCCAACACGTCGAAGTCGCCAAGGCGATGCTGAGCGTGGGCGTCCAGATGGCCGGTCGCCTGGTTGAAGGCGAATTCAACAAGGAAGAGGGGCCGCGGGTCCTTCATTAATCCCGCCTGTCGGTTTTTTTGAAAAATGTGACTGACCGGCTTCTCTGTCTTGGAGAAGCCCCGCGTTTGTCTTAGCCCAATCGAATATTCAGGCTTTGTGCGTCCCCGGTGCGGGCGGCGCTGATCAACTGTTGCCGTGCGGTCGCGGTCAATGGGTTGAGCCAACTGACCACAGTGTGGCTGCGGCCCAGGCGCAAGGCTTCGCAGGTCAACTGTTGGGCGCTCTGGGTACCCCGTGGCTGCAGCAACAGGATGCGTTCACGGTTCAGGCCGGCATCCCGCAGCCAGGCCTGGGTAACGCTGGCCGGTGGCGCGATCAGCGTCAACCAGCGAGCATCCTGGTCCTGGCTGAGTTCTCGCAGAATCGGCGCCAGCAGGTTCAGGCAGTTTCCGGCCGCACCACGTAACGACAGTTCGCTGAAAGCCTCGGGTTCGACGCCCCAGGGCGACTCGATTACGTCTTTCAGGACTGGAACCAGCGGTTGGGCCATGAATGCCTCGAACAGCGGAAGTTGTGTGTGTTGTGGTGTGTGAGGGAACTGCATAAAGCCTCCTTTAGCGGCGAATGACGCCGACGCTCAAGCCTTCGATGACCAGGTCCTGGTCTTTCAGGTTCACTTCGATGGGGGCGAACTCAGGGTTCTCGGCAATGAGCCAGACCTTGCTGCCGTCGCGCTTGAAGCGCTTGACGGTCACTTCGTCGCCGATGCGCGCCACCACGATCTGGCCATTGCGGGCTTCGCGGGTGGTGTGGACGGCCAGGAGGTCACCGTCGAAGATACCGATGTCCTTCATGCTCATGCCGTGTACCCGAAGCAGGTAATCGGCCCGGGGATGGAAGAACGAAGGGTTGATATTGCAGGATTCCTCGACATGCTGCTGGGCGAGGATCGGTGCGCCGGCCGCGACCCGGCCAATGATCGGCAGGGTGGTTTCGTCGGCCTTGGCTTCGAAGCCAGGGATGCGAATGCCACGGGATGCGCCCGGGGTCATTTCGATCGCGCCCTTGCGCGCCAGCGCCTTGAGGTGTTCTTCAGCCGCGTTGGGCGACTTGAAACCCAGTTCCTGGGCGATTTCCGCGCGGGTCGGCGGGTAGCCATTGTCTTCGAGGCAGCGTTTGATGAAGGCCAGAATCTCTGCTTGGCGTGGCGTCAGCTTTAGCATATTGATCGCTCTGTCTTTTTATACAGTGACTGGGATTATATACAGTGGACGCCGCTTGGCAATCCTCCTTTTTTCGCGGGCCGCTGGACGGTCGGTCGGCTTGTTGGTTGGGGCAGGGCTACCACCTGAGAAAAGGTGTGGTTAAATACGTGACCGACCGTTCGCAAAACGCCCCGGCAGGCTTGACAACCCCTAGGCTGAAACGTATGTTTCAAACAAGTGTTTGTCAGGCGGAGTAACCATGGCCCAGTCGGAAACCGTTGAACGCATTCTCGATGCTGCCGAGCAGTTGTTCGCGGAAAAAGGTTTCGCCGAAACCTCGTTGCGTCTGATCACCAGTAAGGCCGGGGTGAACCTGGCGGCGGTGAACTATCACTTCGGCTCGAAAAAAGCCTTGATCCAGGCGGTTTTCTCGCGGTTCCTCGGGCCTTTCTGCCTCAGCCTCGATCGCGAACTGGAGCGGCGCCAGGCCAAGCCCGACGTCAAGCCAACCCTGGAAGAGCTGCTGGAAATCCTGGTCGAGCAAGCCCTGGTCGTGCAACCGCGCAGCGGTAACGATCTGTCCATTTTCATGCGCCTGTTGGGCCTTGCGTTCAGTCAGAGCCAGGGCCACCTACGGCGTTACTTGGAAGACATGTACGGCAAGGTCTTCCGTCGCTACATGCTGCTGGTCAACGAAGCCGCACCGCGCATTCCGCCTATCGAGCTGTTCTGGCGGGTGCACTTCATGCTCGGCGCCGCTGCGTTCAGCATGTCCGGTATCAAAGCGCTGCGGGCCATCGCTGAAACCGATTTTGGTGTGAACACCTCCATCGAGCAGGTGATGCGCCTGATGGTGCCGTTCCTGGCAGCCGGCATGCGTGCCGAAAGTGGCGTCACCGATGAGGCCATGGCGGCCGCGCAACTGCGTCCACGCAGCAAATCGACTCCGGCGCTGGCCAAGGCTTGAGCGCACGGGTGGGCGTGGCTGCCTACATCCGCTAAGCTAGCCGCCCATGTCGATTCTCGTTTCGAACCCGTTCCATTCTTTATTGCATGACCGCGACCTGCCGGGCCTTGGGCCTGGCGGTGTGGTCGTGTCTGTGTCAGCGCGCGGGTTCATCGTTATTAAGGAAATGCTATGACTGCTGGCCTGCAAGGCTCGTTGATGGTGGACGTCGCCGGTACCTGGCTGACGGCCGAAGATCGCCACCTGTTGCGCCAGCCCGAGGTAGGCGGCCTGATCATTTTTGCCCGTAATATCGAGCATCCACGTCAGGTGCGCGAATTGAGTGCGTCGATCCGCGCCATCCGTCCCGACCTTCTATTGGCGGTGGACCAGGAAGGCGGCCGTGTTCAACGGTTGCGCCAAGGATTTGTGCGGTTGCCGGCGATGCGGGCGATCGCCGAGAACCCGAACGCCGAGTACCTGGCCGAGCAGTGCGGCTGGATCATGGCCACCGAAGTGCTGGCGGTCGGTCTCGACCTGAGTTTTGCCCCGGTGCTGGACCTCGATTACCAGCGCAGCGCCGTCGTCGGCAGTCGTGCCTTCGAAGGTGACCCTGAACGCGCGGCGTTGCTGGCCGGTGCCTTCATCCGTGGCATGAGCGCCGCCGGGATGGCGGCCACTGGCAAGCATTTCCCGGGTCATGGTTGGGCCGAGGCTGATTCCCATGTGGCGATCCCGAACGATGAGCGCAGCCTCGAGCAGATTCGCGCCAGCGACCTGGTACCGTTCGCCAAGCTGAGCAAGCAACTGGCCGCGATCATGCCGGCCCACGTCATCTACCCGCAGGTTGATGCCAATCCAGCTGGTTTTTCCCGCCGCTGGTTGCAGGACATCCTGCGCGGCGAGTTGCAATTTGACGGTGTGATCTTCAGCGATGATTTGTCGATGGCCGGGGCTCATGTGGTCGGTGATGCCGCCAGTCGTATCGAGGCGGCCTTGACGGCGGGTTGCGACATGGGCCTGGTGTGTAACGATCGCGCCGCCGCGGAGCTGGCCCTGAGCGCTGCCCAACGCCTGAAGGTCAAGCCTTCGGCGCGGATCGCCCGCATGCGCGGCCAGGCCTGTGCCTCCACGGAATACCGCCAGGACCCACACTGGCTGACGGCGCTCGGCGCACTGAGAGCTGCGCAGCTTATTGATTAAGGGATTGTCGTGACAGGTATAAGTAATGATCGGTAGCGCCCATGACACAGCCAATTGAGGCGCTTCTCGAGAGTGATTGGGCAGAATCCTTTCATCCGCGTTACCTTGAGCGCGGGTTCGACTACGCCGAGAGAAATCGGGTACGTGTACTGCGGATAGAGGCCCAATCGATTTACGCTGAATGCGAAGGTGGCGGCGATAATCTTTATCAGCAGCGGATCGAGCTCACTCGTTATCGGGGATACGACAGCGTTCGTTACGAATGCTCGTGCCCGGTCGGCGACAGCTGCAAGCACTGCGCTGCCGTCATGTTCCATTTAACGTGGAATCCGCAAGCATTGGAGGCCGGCTCCGCCAGCGAGCGCCTGAATTCTGAACTTGAAACCTGGATCAAGTGTATTCCGAAGCAGGACGCCGATTCGCTACCCGGTAAAAAAGACGCCGATGTCCGGATCTTCTACAAACTCAAGAATACGCACTTAGGGCAGTGGATTTTAGAGCTCTTCAAGGGGCGCCAGCTCGATGATGGTTCCCCGAAGGATGTGAAAGCGTTTAGCCAACTGACGGACATGCTGAATCGTTTTCCGGATTATATGTCCGAGGTCGACAAACAAATTGCTCAGTCGCTTATCAGCAGTCAGCATTATCACAGCCAGAACAGTTTCCCGTTGCAGGGCCGCAGTGGCGCCGAGGTGCTGGCGCTGGCATTGCAGTCCTCACGCTTGTTCATGGATTGCGACCCACCGGAGCCATTGAGCGCAGGTCCGCTAAAAAACGCGGAGTTTTTCTGGGCAGAGCAAGCCAACGGCAACTATCGGTCTCGGTGGCGCAGTGGCGACCAGGTACTGGATAACGTCCTGGTGCTTGAGCCGCTTCATTATCTGGATTTGTCGCGCAAAGAACTTGGCCGGCTGTCTTATGAAATGGACGACAAATTGGCGTGCCATTTATGCCTTGCGCCTGAGGTGCCCGCTCGAGATGTCGTGCTCTTCAGTCATCGAATCAATGCTGTAGACCGACCTATCCCGCCGCCGAAAGAATTGACTGAGCGCATTATCGAAGGTGTCGAGCCGCGAGCGGTGTTGACGTTGGGAAGTGCACTCGAGTTCCGGCACTGGAAATCTGTTCCGGAACATCGCGCGGCACTGACCTTTATTTATGATGGTCATGTGGCGGACGACAAAGCACCCACCGAACTGTCGATCCTGTCTGGAACCGACATTTTGCGCATTCAGCGTAAGCCGGATGCCGAACAAGCCTTTCGCACCGCTCTGCGTAAGGGAGGTTTCAAGAAAGCCAATCGCAAAAGCCTTGCGCTGGCGGACATCGCAGGTGAGCTATTTCAAATGGCGGATGACGACGCCTGGTTGGCCTTCATGGATAAAGGCCTGCCGCGATTGCGTGCCGCCAATTGGCAGATCGAGATCGAAGCGGGCTTTCATTTCGATCTGCAACCGGTAGAGCAGTTGTACGCCGACATCGAGGAGTCTCCCGGCCGAGAGTGGTTCGATTTACAACTGGGTATTGTCGTGGATGGGAAACGGCACAGCTTGCTGCCGATCTTGCTTTATCTGCTTCGCTCAAGCCCCGAGATGATGGACCCTGACAATCTTGATCGGCGCAGTGACGATCAGTTGATGTTGCTTGACCTCAACAGTGGAAAGTTGACGGCGGGTCCTGGTGTGAAGGTCGCGTTTCCGTATGGGCGGGTCAAGCCGCTGATGGCAACGCTTGGTGAGTTGTACATGAAGGAGCATCGGGGTGACTCGATACGGTTGAATACCTTTGATGCGGCCAGGTTGAATGTGCTCGAAAACGTGCCATTGACCTGGCAGGGCGGGGAGCGGTTGCGCACGTTCGCCAAGCGATTGCATGAGTCGACTCACGCGCATGTGCCTGCGCCGGCGGGACTTAAAGCCACGCTGCGACCTTATCAGTTGGAAGGGCTCAATTGGATGCAGACGCTGCGGGAGCTGGAAGTCGGCGGCATCCTGGGCGATGACATGGGCTTGGGCAAAACCTTGCAAACCCTGGCTCACCTGCTTTGCGAGAAGCACGCCGGGCGTCTGGATGCCCCGGCGCTGGCGGTCATGCCCACCAGTTTGATTCCCAACTGGCTGGACGAAGCGGCACGTTTTACGCCGCAGCTCAACGTCGTGGCGCTTCATGGCGCGGCCCGGCAAAAAGATTTCGCCAGCCTTGCACAGTACGACCTGGTTCTGACGACTTATGCCTTATTGCCGCGGGATCTGGAGGTGCTGAAACCCCAGGCCTGGAGTGTGCTGATTCTCGATGAGGCACAGAACATCAAGAACCCCACCAGCAAGGCTGCCCAGGCCGCCCGGGAACTCAACGCTCGCCAGCGACTGTGCCTGTCCGGTACGCCCCTGGAAAATCACTTGGGCGAACTCTGGTCGCTGTTTCATTTCCTCCTGCCCGGCTGGTTGGGGGATAGCAAAAGCTTCAACCGAGACTACCGCACGCCCATCGAAAAACACGGCAACAGCGAGCGAATGCGCCACCTTACGGCGCGGATAAAACCGTTTCTACTGCGGCGCAAAAAGGAAGAAGTCGCTACTGAGCTGCCTCCCAAGACTGAAATCGTTCATTGGGTCGACCTCAGCGGCGGGCAGCGGGATGTCTATGAAACCGTGCGTGTAGCCATGGACAAGAAAGTGCGCGACGAAATTGCTCGCAGCGGCGTGGCCCGTAGCCAGATCATCATTCTCGATGCGTTACTTAAGTTGCGCCAGGTGTGCTGCGACTTGCGGTTGCTCAATACCGTACAGACTGCCAAGGCGCTACGTTCCGGCAGCGGCAAGTTGGTCAGTTTGATGGAGATGCTCGAAGAATTGCTCAGCGAAGGGCGCAAGATTCTGCTGTTTTCCCAGTTCACCTCGATGCTGGCCCTGATTGAGGAGGAGCTGCAAAAGCGCAGCCTTGCCTATTCGTTGTTGACTGGCAGAACCACGGATCGCCGCACTCCGGTGAGGGATTTTCAGAGTGGCAAGGTGTCGCTGTTTCTAATCAGCCTCAAGGCCGGCGGTACGGGGCTCAACTTGACGGCTGCCGACACGGTGATTCATTTTGATCCGTGGTGGAATCCGGCGGTGGAAAACCAGGCGACCGACCGGGCTTATCGGATCGGTCAAAATAAACCCGTGTTTGTTTACAAACTGATTGCCAAGGGTACGGTGGAAGAGAAGATACAGGCCCTTCAGCAGGATAAGGCTGCGTTGGCCGGCGGTGTACTGGATGGTGGCACGACGGCTGGGTGGAAGCTTGAGCAGAGCGATATCGAAGCGTTGTTTGCACCGTTGCCCAAGGCCTGATTCACCGACACATTTACGGGGGATGTCGCCTGATAGTCAGCTATCGCGAGCAAGCTCGCTCCCACATTTTGGAACTGGGGTGGGCTCCGGCATTGCGGGCGCTGAAAATCCCCTGTGGGAGCCGAGCTTGCTCGCGATGATGGCTGCACAGTCAACATCTGCATCAACTGAACCACCGCTATCGCGAGCAAGCTCTGCTCCCACAGTGGCTCTGCGGTGAACACCAGGCTCAGGGACACCCAGGCTGAGTTGAGGGAGTGTCAGCGCTTCTCGAGCTTGTCCGGCAGCGGCGCGAACAACGCCTCGATATCGTCGCTCTGCAATTTCCAATCACCGGCCACGCGTCCATCCAGCACGCCAGCGGCGAGGTCGGATTTTTCCTTTTGCAGCAGCTGGATTTTCTCTTCCACCGTGCCTCGGGCTATCAGCTTGTAGACGAACACCGGTTTTTCCTGGCCGATGCGGTAGGCACGGTCGGTGGCCTGGTTTTCGGTGGCCGGGTTCCACCACGGGTCGTAGTGAATCACGGTGTCGGCCTCGGTCAGGTTCAGGCCTACACCACCGGCCTTCAGGCTGATCAAAAAGATCTGACGCTTGCCACTCTGGAATTCCTTGACGGGCGTGCGTCGATCCCGGGTCTGGCCGGTCAGGATGGCGTAGTCGACGCCGCGTTTCTTCAACTCATCTTCAATCAGCGCCAACATGGACGTGAACTGCGAAAACAGCAGCACCCGTCGCCCTTCTTCAAACAGCTCTTCGAGCATTTCCATCAGGCTGTCGAGCTTGCCTGAGGTGCTGCCTCGGGCGGGCAGGGTGGCGTCGTTGATCAGGCGCAGGTCGCAGCACACCTGGCGCAGCTTGAGCAGTGCTTCGAGGATGATGATCTGGCTGCGGGCCACGCCTTTGCGGGTGATCTCGTCGCGGACTTTCTTGTCCATCGCCAGGCGCATGGTTTCGTAGACGTCCCGCTGGGCGTCGCTGAGTTCGACCCAATGGATGATCTCGGTCTTGGGTGGCAACTCCGTCGCCACTTGTTCCTTGGTCCGGCGCAGCAGGAAAGGTTTTATCCGACCGTTGAGGTGCTGCAATCGTACGTCGCTGCCGCGCTTTTCGATCGGTACACGGTAATCGCGGTTGAAACTCTTGACGTCCCCGAGCCAGCCCGGCAACAGGAAGTGAAACAGCGACCACAATTCGCCCAGGTGATTTTCCAGGGGCGTACCGGACAGGCACAGCCGCTGGCGGGCGTTGAGCTCGCGGGCGGCCTGGGCGGCTTTGCTGGTGGGATTCTTGATGTACTGGGCTTCATCGAGGATCAGCACGTGAAGTGGCTGCGCTTTCAGGCGCTCGACGTCCTTGGGAAGCAGGGCATAAGTGGTGAGGATCAGGTCGTAATCCACCAGCCGTTCGAAATGTTTTTTGCGTCCCGCACCGTAAAGCGCCAGGACCTTGAGCTGCGGCGTGAAGTGGGACGCTTCGTCGAGCCAGTTGGGAATCAGGCTGGTCGGCATCACCACCATGCACGGCCGGTCGAGGCGACCGGCGTGTTTTTCGCTGAGAATGTGCGCCAGGGTCTGTAGGGTTTTGCCCAGGCCCATGTCGTCCGCGAGGATGCCGCCGACTTCCAGCTGTCGCAGCGACTGCATCCAGCTCAGGCCTTCGAGTTGATAAGGCCGCAGCGTCGCGTTCAGGCCTTCTGGCGCGGTGGCGGTGTAATCCTTGATGTCCCGCAGGCGTTGGGCCAGGCCGCGAATGTGTTCGCCGCCCTCCCAAGTCAATGGCATGTCCTGCAGCGGGTTCAGGCGCAAGGCGTCCGCGCTGTTGAGGCGCAGTTTGGTGGTGCCGGGCTCTTGCAGGTAAAACTCGCCCAGGGTCGCCAGCACCGGTTTCAGCCGGCCATAGGGCAGGGCCACTTGCTGCGGGCCGAACTCCGAGTTCGGGCGGTTGGGCAGGTTGACCAGGATCAGTTCATCGTCCCGGCGCCGGGCCAGGCGTTCCGGATTGAACAATTCGATGTGCGAGCGCATCAGGTTCAACAGGATCGGCAGCAGGCTCAGGCGTTCGCCATTGACGATGATCCCCAGTTCCAGGTCGAACCAGTCCCGCTCCGGCGTTTCCTCGACCGTGGCATACCACTCGTCCACCGCCGTCAGGTCAAAGCCGAAGTCCTCGTCGATCTGCAACTCCCAGCCCTGGGTGCGTAGTTTCGGCAGGTCGTTGAGGGTGAAGGTCAGCCAGGCGCTGTCGTTGACCATTTCGTACAGTTCGCCGGCGCTTTCCGGCAGGGCCTTGCTTTGTCGGGTCGCGACTTTGAAGCCGAGGATTCGTAGTTGTTCGCGGTAGGACTGTTCCACATCGGTGTGGCGTTTTATCCGCAACGTCTGGGTTTCCTGGCGAATCAGCACGTCTGTGTTGCGCTGGCCGCTGACGTATTCATCCAGATAACTGAAGGACAGCGCGGCGCGGTGCTGGATGTAGCGCTGCATCTTGCCGTTGCGTGGCTCGAAGGCGCTGAACTCGATACTGGCCAGCCATAGGCGCGGCACCGGCTGCACGTTGTCCACCAGCACTTGTGGCGGGGCCTTGGGGCTGCGGTTGTCCAGCACCGCTTGGAGTTTCTCCAGCAGGAGGGCGTCCTTTTCGGCGGCCGGGTAGGCCAGGGTTTCCTGGACTTGCAGCAACACGGCCGCGCAGTGCTTGCAGTTGATGCGCACCGGGCAGGAGCACGCGGCTTCGAGCAGAATCAGCGTGCCCTTGGCTGACTCTTTAAGGCGAATGGTCTGACGGTAGACGCTGCCGCCAGAGCCTTCGCAGCTGGCGATGATGGTGCTGTCGCCGGCCTCGACGATCCTGACGCGGTTTTCCAGCGCATAACGGCGCCCGCGCTCCAGGCTCTGTTCCTTGAATCGATTGACCCAGGAAGGTGCCAGGGGTTTGCTCAGGGGCGAGGGCATAGGCGCGCCAATCAGTCCGGAATGACTTCAGGTGCCTGCCGAGGTGCGGGCGCAGTCAGCGAAGTGATCTTGATCAACAGGCCGAGGTGACCGTTATCGAGGAAGTTCAGTTGGCCATTCTTGGTGTGGCTCTGCTGTTTGAGGCGCTCGCTGGCGGTGACCAGACCATTGGCGTCGATCTGGTTGACCCAGAAATCGGCATCCACGTCGGTGAAACGCCCCAGTTTCAGTTCCAGGGTGCCCTCGATGGGAAACTGGCCGAACTGTTCAGTACCGTCGCTGATGGCGACTTTTCGGCCCTGTTCGCCGAGGGTCTGCTGCCAGGCCTTGTGCATCAATACGGTGTATTGGCCGCTGGCGGTGAGTTTCTCGACGACGTTGCCCAAGGCCGGCGTGCGCTGGCTGTCCGCGCCCAGGCGTTGCGCGCCGGCGTCCCAGTCTTCCGGTGCGGCGCGGCTGACAATCGCCGGCTCGGCGTTCTGGCGTACCAGGATCATTTCAACCTGATACAGGTCGTCGGCGAACGCCAGGGGAGCGACCAGGGTCAACAACAAGGTCAATGAGCGAAACAGGCGCATGGGGCGTCCTTCAAGCAGTGGTCGGAGTGAGGCGCTCGAACAGCGCCTCTACGGTATTGAAACGCTCTTCCGCGCGTTCCATGGGCACCATGAATTTGAACATCGTGGCGCCTTCGAACTTGTAGCGTTTGGGCTGGCCCTGGATCAACTTGATCAGTACCAGTGGGTCGACCGGCGTCTGGGCCTCGAACTCGATCCGGCCGCCATTGGGGCCGCCATCGACTTTCTTGATGCCCAGTTGCTCGGCCTTGAGCTTGAGCAGCGTGGTGCGCACCAGGTTCTTGGTCGGTTCCGGCAGCAGGCCGAAGCGGTCGATCATCTCCACTTGCAGGTCCTTGAGGCCTTCCTCGTCGCTGGCCGAGGCGATGCGTTTGTAGAGGATCAGCCGTGCGTGGACGTCCGGCAGGTAGTCTTCCGGGATCAGTGCCGGTACTCGAAGGTTGATTTCCGGCCCGCCGCCCAGGGGTTGGTCGAGGTTCGGCTGCTCGCCCTTGCGGATCGACTTGACGGCGCGTTCGAGCATCTCCATGTACAGCGTGAAGCCGACGGCCTGGATCTGGCCGCTCTGGCCGTCGCCGAGCAATTCGCCGGCGCCGCGGATTTCCAGGTCGTTGGTGGCCAGCACGAAACCGGCGCCGAGGTCCTGGGTGTTGGCGATGGCTTCCAGACGTTTTTCCGCATCCGGGGTAATTTGCTGGCGCGGTGGCGTCAACAGGTAGGCATAGGCCTGGTGGTGGCTACGACCGACCCGGCCGCGCAACTGGTGCAGTTGGGCCAGGCCGAATTTGTCGGCGCGCTCGATAATGATGGTGTTGGCGCTCGGCACGTCGATGCCGGTCTCGATGATGGTCGAGGCGATCAGCACGTTGAAGCGCTTGTGGTAGAAGTCGCTCATCACCTGTTCGAGTTCACGCTCGCGCATCTGTCCGTGGCCGATGCCGATGCGCGCTTCCGGCACCAGCTCGGCCAGGTCGGCGGCACATTTCTCGATGGTCTTCACGTCATTGTGCAGGTAATAGACCTGGCCGCCGCGCAGCAGCTCACGCAGCAGGGCTTCCTTGACCGTGCTTTTGTTCTGCTCCATGACAAAGGTGCGCACCGACAGGCGCCGGGCCGGCGGCGTGGCGATGATCGACAGGTCGCGCATGCCCGACACCGCCATGTTCAACGTACGCGGGATCGGCGTGGCGGTCAGGGTCAGGATGTCGACCTCGCTGCGCAGGGCCTTGAGCTGTTCCTTCTGGCGCACGCCAAAACGGTGCTCTTCGTCGATGATCACCAGCCCCAGGTTCTTGATCTTCACGTCGTCCTGCAGCAGCTTGTGCGTGCCGATGACGATGTCGATCTTGCCCTCGGCCAGGTCGGCCACGGCGGCGTTCACTTCCTTGGTGGATTTGAAGCGACTCATCACTTCCACGGTCACTGGCCAGTCGGCGAAGCGGTCGCGGAAACTGTTGTAGTGCTGCTGGGCAAGCAGGGTGGTCGGGACCAGGATCGCCACCTGCTTGCCGCCATGCACGGCAATGAACGCGGCGCGCATCGCCACTTCGGTCTTGCCGAAGCCCACGTCGCCACACACCAGTCGGTCCATGGGCTTGGGGGCGAGCATGTCGGCGCGCACGGCTTCGATGGTGGTCTGTTGGTCGACGGTTTCTTCGAAGGGGAAGCCGGCACTGAAGGTTTCGTAGTCGGCTTTCGGATCGGCGAAGGCGTAGCCCTCGCGAGCCGCGCGACGGGCGTAGATGTCCAGCAGTTCGGCAGCCACGTCGCGCACCTGTTCGGCGGCCTTGCGCTTGGCTTTCTGCCAGGTTTCCGAGCCCAGGCGATGCAGCGGGGCCAGGGCGTCGTCGCTGCCGGTGTAGCGAGCGATCAGGTGCAGGTTCGCTACCGGCACGTAGAGCTTGGCGCCCTCGGCGTATTCCAGGGTCAGGAACTCGGCGGCCTGGTTGTCGATTTCCAGTGTCGCCAGGCCCAGGTAGCGACCCACGCCGTGATCGATGTGTACCACGGGCGCGCCTTCACGCAGCTCGGTGAGGTTCTTGATGACGGCGTCGTTGGCGGCGTCGGCACGTTTCTCGCGACGGCGGCGCTGCATGACCCGCTGGCCGAACAACGGACTTTCGGCCACCAGCGCCAAGGCTGGCTCATCCAGGACCAGGCCGTCGTTCAGCGGCGCGATGGTGATCGCCAGGCGATCCTTGCCGGCAACGAAGTCCGGCCAGCTGTCGACAGTCTTCGGTCGCAGCTTCAAACGTTCGAGCAGTTCCAGCAGCACTTCGCGACGTCCCGCGGATTCGGCGGTGAACAGTACGCGGCCGGGGAATGCATCGAGGAAACCCGCCAGCGCCGCCAGCGGTTGCGTGGCCTTGGCTTCGATGGCCAGGTCCGGCAATGCCTTGGCCGGGAAGCGTTCACGACCGACGCCGGTTTCCACGTCCTGCTGGCTCGCCACCACGCGCGGCCAACTCTTGAGACGGGCAAAGCAATCTTCCACCGGCAGGAACAGCTCGGCTGGCGGCAATAGAGGCCGGGACGGATCGACGCGACGCTCTTCGTAGCGGTTGCGCACATCGTTCCAGAAATTTTCCGCCGCTTGCTCGATGCCCGGCAGGGAAAACACCTGGGTGTCCTGGGGCAAGTAATCGAACAGGGTGGAGGTTTCTTCGAAAAACAGCGGCAGGTAGTACTCGATACCGGCGGGCGTGATCCCGCTGCTCAGGTCCTGGAAGATCGGGCAACGCCGGAAATCCACATCGAAGCGTTCGCGAAAGCGCGCCTTGAAGCGGGTCACGGCGTCTTTCTGCAACGGGAATTCCTTGGCGGGCAACAGGCGGATCGACTGCACTTTGTCGATGGAGCGCTGGTTTTCCGGGTCGAAGGTGCGCAGCGTCTCGATTTCGTCATCGAACAGGTCGATGCGATACGGCAGTTTGCTGCCCATCGGGAACAGGTCGATCAAGGCGCCACGCACCGCGAACTCGCCGTGCTCATACACCGTGTCGACGCACCGATAGCCACTGGCCTCGAGGCGGGTGCGCATTTGCTCGACGTCGAGCTTCTGGCCGATGTCCAGCACCAGGCTGCTGCCGAGCAAAAATTGGGTCGGGGCCAGGCGATGTAGGGCTGTGGTGATCGGCACTACCAAAACGCCATGACTGAGCTCCGGCAGCCGATAAAGGCTGGCGATTCGCTGGGAAATGATGTCCTGGTGCGGCGAAAACAGATCGTAGGGCAGGGTTTCCCAGTCCGGAAAATGCAAGACCGGCAAATCCGGCGCGAAGAAACTCAGCTCCTGTTCCAGCCGTTCGGCGCTTTGGCTGTCGGCGGTCAGTAGCAGGGTGAAACGCTTTGCAGCGCTGGCAGCCTCGGCGATGGCCAGGCTCAGGGCGGCACCGGGCAGGTTGCCCCAGTGCTGTTTACCTGCCGCGGCAGGGAGAAGCGGAAGACGCAGAACGGGCACGGAAGATTGAGCTCCAGCATTGCGACAAAGTCGACAATTGTAGCGGGGGAAGGGGGCTGCTGTCAGTCGCAGACTACCCAGGCAGGCAGGAAAACCACGGCGCGACGGGCGCGCATTGCTCCGCAGAGGACTCGGCGGCATAATGTAGCCCCTTTTTTCAGCCCCTACATGTGGAAGGTTACCGTGACTCAGAAGCCCGACCAGTGTCTTGGTGAATGGATTGATCGTGAAGCGCTCGCCGAAGCGATGATCCCTCTCATCGGTCAGCTCTACCGCAATAACAACGTGGTGAGCTCGATCTATGGCCGCAGCCTGATCAACCAGTCTGTCATCGCGATCCTCAAAGCCCACCGCTTTGCGCGCCACCGTTCTTCCGACGACAGCGAACTCTCCGTCCACGAAACATTCCCTCTGCTCAAGGCCATGAGCGAGCTCAAGCTCGGCGCGGCTTCGGTGGACCTGGGCAAGTTGGCGTTCAAATTCCGCAACGAAGGCAATGGCCGTAGCGCCGAGCAATTCGTACGTGAAGAGATGGCTGATGTGGTTGGCCAGCAGAACGTTTCGGCTCGCAAAGGCACTGACGTGGTCCTGTACGGCTTCGGTCGTATCGGCCGTCTGCTGGCGCGCATCCTGATCGAAAAAACCGGTGGTGGCGACGGCCTGCGCCTGCGGGCCATCGTGGTGCGCAAGGGCGCCGAGAACGACCTGACCAAGCGCGCCAGCCTGCTGCGTCGCGATTCGGTCCATGGTTCGTTCAACGGCACCATCACCATCGACGAAGAAAACAACACCATCACCGCCAACGGTAACCTGATCCAGGTGATCTACGCGAAGAACCCGACCGAGGTGGATTACACCCAGTACGGCATCAAGGACGCACTGCTGGTGGACAACACCGGTGTATGGCGTGACGCCGACGGCCTGGGCCAGCACCTGGCCTGCCCGGGTGTCGACCGCGTTGTCCTGACCGCGCCTGGCAAGGGCAAGCTGAAGAACATCGTTCACGGCATCAACCATGGCGAAATCACCGCCGACGACAAGATCGTCTCCGCCGCCTCTTGCACCACCAACGCCATCGTGCCGGTGCTCAAGGCCGTGAACGACAAGTTCGGTATCGTCAACGGTCACGTCGAAACGGTTCACTCGTACACCAACGACCAGAACCTGATCGACAACTTCCACAAGGGCGATCGCCGTGGCCGCAGCGCCGCGCTGAACATGGTCATCACCGAGACCGGTGCCGCCACCGCCGCCGCCAAGGCCCTGCCTGAACTGGCCGGCAAGCTGACCGGCAACGCGATCCGCGTACCGACGCCGAACGTGTCGATGGCCATTCTCAACCTGAACCTTGAGAAAGCCGCTACCCGTGAAGAGATGAACGAGTACCTGCGCTACATGGCGCTGCACTCCGACCTGCATAAGCAGATCGACTTCGTCAATTCCCAGGAAGTGGTGTCCACCGACTTCGTGGGCTCGCGCCACGCCGGTGTGGTGGATGCTGAAGCCACCATCAGCCAAGATAACCGCGTGGTGTTGTACGTCTGGTACGACAACGAATTCGGTTACAGCTGCCAGGTGGTTCGCGTGATGGAAGACATGGCCGGGGTAAACCCGCCAGCGTTCCCGCGCTAAGCGTTAGCCGCTTGTGAAAACGCCCCGACTTGTCGGGGCGTTTTTGTATCTGGAGGTTTTGTGTTGGCTGGGCCGGCCTCTTCGCGAGCAAGCCCGCTCCCACAGGATGTACGCGGACAAACTGTGGGAGCGGGCTTGCTCGCGAAGGCGATCTGTCAGGCGCCGCCCACTACGGAAGCCTGCGCCGTGCGCAGTTCATGCCGATTACCCTTGAACAGCACCAGGGTGGCAATCAGCCCCAGCACTGCTGCCCCGGTGAGCCATATGCCCGGTGCCGCCTTGTTGTCGAGCACATGGATCAGGTAGGTACAGGCTGCCGGGGTAAACCCACCGAACGTTGCCGTCGCCAGGCTGTAGGCCAGGGAGAACCCGGTGGTGCGCACCTCGACCGGCATGATTTCCGTCAAGGCGACGACCATTGCACCGTTGTAGGATCCATACAGGAACGACAGCCACAGCTCGACGATCAACAAATGGCTGAAACTGGGGTTCGCCACCAGCCAGGACAGGGCCGGATAAGCGGTCAGGATCGCCAGGACAGTCGCACCGAGCAGCAGGGGTTTGCGTCCGATCTTGTCGGAAAACGCCCCCATCACTGGCAGCCAGAAAAAATTCGACAAGCCGATGCACACCGTGACCAGCAGCGCGTCCAGGTCCGACAGGTTCAACTCGGCCTTGCCGAAAGTCGGTGTGTAAGCCGTGATCAGGTAGAACGATACGGTGGTCATCACCACCAGCGCCATGCCGGCCAGGACGATGCCGAAGTTCTGACCGATTGAGCGGACAATTTCCGACAGGCTGGGACGGTGTTTTCTCGCTTGGAACTCAGGTGTTTCTTCCAGCGAACGACGGATCATGAAGATCGCCGGGACAATCATACAACCCACCAGGAACGGTACGCGCCAGCCCCAATCCCCCATTTCCTGGGGGCTCAGCCAGTGATTGAGGCCAACCCCCAGCAGACCGGCAAACACCACGGCGGCCTGTTGGCTGGCCGATTGCCAACTGACAAAGAAGCCCTTGCGCCCCGGCGTGGAGATCTCCGCCAGGTAAACCGACACGCCACCCAATTCCACACCAGCGGAGAAACCTTGCAGCAAGCGGCCGAGCAGCACCAGCAAGGGCGCCGCCACGCCGAGGACGGCATAGCCCGGCACGCAGGCGATCAGTATGGTGCCCATGGCCATCAGCACCAGGGTGATGATCAAGCCTTTGCGACGGCCGTGGCGGTCGATGTAGGCACCGAGAAAAATCGCCCCCAGGGGGCGCATCAGGAACCCGGCACCGAACGTGGCCAGGGACAGCATCAGCGAGGCAAACGCACTGTCGGCGGGGAAGAACGTCTTGGCGATGGCCGTGGCGTAGAAGCCATAGACCATGAAGTCGAACATCTCCAGGAAGTTGCCGCTGACAACGCGAAAAATCGCCTTGCCGTTGCTCGTATTGGAAGGCATGGGTTGGTACTCACTCTGGTAAATCTTGTATGGAAGCGGTGCACCCCCTGTGGGAAGTCTTGTGAAGACCTGTGGGAGCCAATGGAGCCCTGTGGTAGCAAAGCTTGCTCGCGATGCAGACGATACGGTTCAACTGCAAGACCGCGTCATCGTTCATCGCGAGCAAGCTTTGCTCCCACAGGCTTCAACAGGTTCCCACAGGGCTCCATTGGCTCCCACAGGGTTTTTTGCACGCGCTGGCGTTCATAATGGCCGGCGCGGTTTTGAGGGGAGATGAAGATTTGTTAACTGGACGATGGATAGGGCTTGTGGTGCTGGCCGGCGTGTTGTCCGGTTGCGGCGGTGGCGACACCTTGGAGCGCTTCGACGGCCCGACCATGGGCAGTCACTATTCCATCCAGTACGTCAGGCCTCCCGCCGGGCCCGGTCCGAAAACGGTGCAGGCCGAGGTGGAAAACATCCTGGCCGAAGTGGATCGGCAATTCTCGACCTATCGCAGCGACTCGGACGTCGAGCGCTTCAATGCGCTGCCGGCCAACAGCTGCGAGGTCATGCCTGGCCCGGTCCTGGCGTTGATCCGCGTGGGCGAGCAATTGTCGGTCCAAAGCGATGGCTCCTTCGACCTGACGGTGGAGCCACTGTTGAACCTGTGGGGCTTCGGTCCCCAGTCCCGCGCAGAGCAAGTGCCGAGCGCCGAGGCACTGGCCGAGGTGCGCCAGCGCGTTGGCCACGACCATCTGCGCATTGAGGGCGATCGGTTGTGCAAGGATGCGGCGGTGGAAGTCGACTTCAACAGTATCGCCGCCGGTCATGCCGTCGACCGCATCGCCGCCAGGCTCCAGGCCCTGGGCATCGACAGTTACCTGGCCGAAGCCACCGGAGAACTCAAGGCTGTCGGGCGTAAACCTGATGGTTCGGCCTGGCGCATTGCCCTGGAAGAGCCTCGGGATGACCGGCAGGTGGCTGAGCGTATCATTGAGGTCAACGGCTACGGGGTTTCCACCTCGGGTGACTATCGTAAATATTTCGAACGGGGCGGCCAGCGTTATTCCCACACCTTTGATGGACGTACTGGTGCGCCGGTCCTACACAACCTGGCGTCCGTCACGGTGATTCATCCTTCGGCGATGATGGCCGATGGACTATCGACGCTGTTGCTGATTCTCGGTCCTGAACGGGGTTGGGACTATGCCCAGAAGCATGACATCGGGGTACTTTTCGTATTGCGGGATGGGGAGCGTTTCGTCGTTCGCACCAATGATGCCTTTGAACGGATGACCCGTGGGAAAACCCAATGAACACCGACGTGTCATTCACCGATAAACCCGTGGCGAGGGAGCTTGCTCCCGCTTGAGTGCGAAGCGCTCACAAAAGGGGCCGCTTCGCAGCCCAGCGGGAGCAAGCTCCCTCGCCACAATGATTTGGGCAAATCTTAAGTGAGCACTGCGTTTTGAAAGGTCACCTGTGGCGAAATAGCGCAGGCAAAACTAGCCTACGGCGCGACCAAGGGGTAATGTGCGCGGCGTTGACGCTTCTATAGACTGTGGCCGGGCGCGTGAACCGGCCTAAAATTGTTCCTTCATGCCGCCGGCCGGCATGATTTAGCCGTGGATGCCAAGCGTGGCATCGCGGCCTGTTCTGAGGAGTACGCATGGCTGTCTACAACTACGACGTGGTGGTACTGGGCTCCGGCCCGGCGGGGGAAGGCGCGGCAATGAACGCGGCCAAGGCAGGGCGCAAGGTGGCGATGGTCGACAGCCGTCGGCAGGTCGGCGGCAACTGCACCCACTTGGGTACCATCCCGTCCAAGGCCTTGCGTCACTCGGTCCGGCAGATCATGCAGTTCAACACCAACCCGATGTTCCGGGCCATCGGCGAGCCGCGCTGGTTCTCCTTCCCGGACGTGCTCAAGAGCGCCGAGAAGGTCATCTCCAAGCAAGTGGCCTCGCGTACCGGCTACTACGCCCGCAACCGCGTGGACGTGTTCTTCGGCACCGGCAGCTTTGCCGATGAGCAGACGGTCGAAGTGGTCTGTGGCAACGGCGTGGTCGAGAAGCTGGTGGCCAAGCACATCATCATCGCCACCGGTTCGCGCCCGTATCGCCCCGCCGACATCGATTTCAACCATGCGCGGATCTACGATAGCGACACCATCCTGAGCCTGGGTCACACCCCGCGTAAGCTCATCGTCTACGGTGCCGGCGTGATCGGTTGCGAATATGCCTCGATCTTCAGCGGCCTGGGTGTGCTGGTGGAGTTGGTGGACAACCGCGGCCAGTTGCTCAGCTTCCTGGACTCGGAAATCTCCCAGGCCCTGAGCTATCACTTCAGCAACAACAACATCACCGTGCGCCACAACGAAGACTACGACCGCGTCGAAGGCGTCGACAATGGCGTCATCCTGCATCTCAAGTCTGGCAAGAAGATCAAGGCCGACGCCTTGCTCTGGTGTAACGGCCGTACCGGCAACACCGACACCCTGGGCCTGGAAAACATCGGCGTGAAGGTCAACAGCCGTGGCCAGATCGAAGTCGACGAGAACTACCGCACCTGCGTGCCGAACATCTACGGTGCCGGTGACGTGATCGGCTGGCCGAGCCTGGCCAGTGCCGCTCACGACCAGGGTCGTTCGGCCGCCGGCAGTATTGTCGACAACGGCAGCTGGCGCTTCGTCAACGACGTGCCGACCGGCATCTACACCATTCCGGAGATCAGCTCGATCGGCAAGAACGAGCAGGAGCTGACCCAGGCCAAGGTGCCGTACGAGGTGGGCAAGGCGTTCTTCAAGAGCATGGCGCGTGCGCAGATCGCCGGCGAGCCGCAAGGCATGCTGAAGATCCTGTTCCACCGCGAGACCCTGGAAGTGCTCGGCGTGCACTGCTTCGGCTACCAGGCATCGGAGATCGTGCACATCGGCCAGGCGATCATGAACCAGCCGGGCGAACTGAACACGCTGAAGTACTTCGTCAACACCACGTTCAACTACCCGACCATGGCCGAAGCCTATCGGGTAGCCGCCTACGACGGGCTCAACCGGCTTTTTTGAGCGGCTCCGGCCGGTGGCCTGAGCCGGCCGGGGAGACCGATTTCAGCAATTCTCGAGGGTGGCAGTGGCCAAACCGGGAAAGTCTGTAATCAGGCTGTCAGCGCCAAAGTCGGCGAGCCTGCGCATGAGCGCGGGCTCGTTGACGGTCCACACCGACACATGCAGCCCCTGGCGCTGCGCCTTGGCCAGGCGTTCCGGCGTGCACAGGGTCCAGTTCAGCGCCAGAATCTCGCAGCCGTAGCTCTGGGCGACCTTCAACGGGTCGAGCCAGGCGTATTCGGCCACCAGTCCACGGGAAATGTCCGGGGTCAGGTCCAGGGCCGCCTTGAGCACTTCCCGGGAACTGGAAGTGATGGTGATTTTGTCCAGCAGCCCGAAACGCTGGGCCATTTCGCGGATGCCCAGCACGGTGGCGGCGGCGCGGGTGCGTGAAGCGCTCTTGACCTCCAATTGCCAATGCTCGAAATCACACTGCTCGAACAGCTCCTCCAAGCGCGGGATCGGGCACGGCTTGATCCATCCCGGGCCACCCTTGCGCGCATCGTAGGTCACCAGCTCGGCGGCGGAATGCTCCACCACCTTGCCGCGCCGGTCGGTGGTGCGCTTGAGGGTCGGGTCGTGGATCACCATCAACTCGCCGTCCATTGAAAGATGCAGGTCCAGCTCGCAACGGCGTACGCCGTGCTTGAGGCACTCCTGAAAACCGGTCAGGGTGTTTTCCGGCGCTTCGCCCTTGGCGCCGCGGTGGCCATAAATGAGGGTCACGGTTCTTCCTTATTGATGCCTGATTCGTTCAGTTCCCGGGCCAGGCGCCGTTCTTGCGCCTGTTTCTGCAGGATGTAGCGGGCCAGCAACTGGCGCTGGGCGTCGGTCGGGCGTTCGAACTCGGTGCCCACGTCGTAGCCGTCGCCCTTGGGGTCGCAGTGCGTGACCCGCGCCCGCAGCAGCAAGCCGAGGGCCTGGGGCATCAGCACCAGCTTGATCGACAGGTGCGCGCCGACGGCGATGGGGGTGGGGTATTGGAAGTCGATGCCGCCTTCGGAAATGATCACCGGCTGCGGATCGCCAATTTCGCCGAGCACCGTCAGGGCAATGACCTGGCTGAGCAGGTCGATGCGTTTGTTCATCGCCTTGAGGTACGCCGCGATGCTGCGTTCGCGCTCGCTGATCTGGCGCAGCAGGTGTTGCGACTCGAATTCGCTCAGGTGCAGTTCGCTGAGCAGATTGAACAATGGAGAAGCATCCTGCAACACTTCCTGGCCAGCAGCTTCAGGAATGGACAGGGGCCGAATTTCCAGTGCGATCGTGTCCTCGATACGGTAGTATTCGCGGCGATCTTCTTCATCTAATGTCGACATGGCGAACCCATGGTAGCGGCGGTGGTCTGAGTGTAAAGCTGGTTTGTGACCCCCGCCACAAGGACGTTCCTTTTCCCTCCGAACAAGCCCCGACATGTTCAGACCTCTCTTCGTATTTATCGGCACGCGTTATACCCGTGCAAAGCGTCGCAATCATTTCGTATCGTTCATTTCCCTGACCTCCATCATCGGTCTCGCCCTCGGCGTGGTCGTGATGATTGTCGTACTGTCGGTGATGAACGGCTTCGACCATGAGATGCGCACCCGCGTGCTGGGCATGGTGCCCCACGCGACCCTCGAAACCGGCGAAGCCATCAGCGACTGGCCAAGCCTGGCCGCCAAGGTCAAGCAGAACCCGCAGGTGCTGGCCGTGGCGCCCTTCACCCAGATGCAGGGGCTGCTGACCAACGACGGCAAGGTGTCCAAGGTCTTGCTCAACGGCATCGATCCCGGGTTGGAACGGCAGGTGTCGATCATCGACAACTTCATGAAGCAGGGCAAACTCGACGACCTTGCGCCGGGCAGCTTCGGCATCGTCATCGGCGACAAGGCCGCGGCGAAGCTCGGCGTGGCCATCGGCGACAAGCTGACGTTCGTTGCGCCGGAGGTCACCGTGACGCCGGGCGGCATGTTCCCGCGCATGAAGCGCTTTACCGTGGTCGGCATTTTCCATGTGGGTGCTGGCGAGCTCGACGGCTACCTCGGCGTGACCAATCTCCAGGATCTCGCCCGCCTGCATCGCTGGAAGCCGGATCAGGTGCAGGGCCTGCGCTTGAAGTTCGATGACCTGTTCCAGGCCCCTCGAGTGGCCTGGACCATCGCCCAGCAGCTTGGCGAAGAGCGCTACTACGCCCGGGACTGGACCCGCACCCACGGCAACCTGTACCAGGCGATCCGCATGGAGAAAGCCATGATCGGCCTGCTGCTGTTGCTGATCGTCGCCGTGGCGGCGTTCAACATCATCTCCACGCTGGTGATGGTGGTGAACGACAAGAAGGGCGACATCGCCATCCTGCGTACCCTCGGTGCCACGCCGGGGCAGATCATGCGGATCTTCATGGTCCAGGGCACCGTCATCGGCGTCATCGGCACGTTCGTCGGCGCGTTGGTCGGCATGTTCGCCGCGCTGAATGTCAGCGCTGCGATCGCCGGCCTCGAAGGGCTGATCGGGCACAAGTTCCTCAACGCCGACGTGTACTTCATCGACTACCTGCCATCGCAGTTGCAGTCCGATGACGTGTTGATGGTCTGCGGCGCCGCGTTGGTCTTGAGTTTCCTCGCCACCCTGTATCCTGCCTGGCGTGCCGCGCGCACCCAGCCTGCGGAGGCGTTACGTTATGAGTGAGTCGGGCATGAGTGAAAAAGCAATCTTGAGCTGCCGCAACCTGGGCAAATCCTACGAGGAAGGCCCAGAGTCGGTGGTGGTGTTGTCGGGCCTGCAACTGGAGTTGCATCCAGGCGAGCGCGTGGCGATTGTCGGCACTTCCGGGTCGGGCAAAAGTACCTTGCTCAACCTGCTGGGCGGGCTGGATACGCCGACCGCTGGCAGTGTCTGGCTGGCCGGCGAAGAGCTTTCGGCGCTGAATGAGAAGGCCCGTGGCCTGCTGCGCAACCGTTCCCTGGGCTTTGTCTACCAGTTCCACCACCTGCTGCCCGAGTTCACCGCGCTGGAAAACGTCTGCATGCCGCTGTTGATCGGCCGCACGGCGATTCCCGAGGCTCGTCAGCGTGCCACGGCGTTGCTGGAGCGGGTAGGGTTGGGGCATCGCCTGGAGCACAAGCCAGCCGAACTGTCCGGTGGCGAGCGCCAGCGCGTGGCGATTGCCCGGGCCCTGGTCAACAAGCCTGGCTTGGTGATGCTCGACGAGCCGACCGGCAACCTCGACTCCCACACCGCCCAAGGCATCCAGGACTTGATGCTGGAACTCAGCACCTCGATGCGCACGGCGTTCCTGGTGGTGACCCACGACATGAACCTGGCCCGCCAGATGGACCGCGTCCTGCATTTGCAGGAAGGTTGCCTGACCCCCATCTGACCGACCGAAACCCGGCACTTGCTGCAAGTGCCGGGTCTTTTATTTGCATACGGTGCCCAGCGAATGTTCAGACCGTTATCGATTTTCATCGGCACGCGCTATACCCGCGCCAAGCGCCGCAATCGCTTTGTTTCGTTCATCTCCATGACCTCGATGATCGGCCTCGCCCTGGGCGTGCTGGCGATGATCGTGGTGTTGTCGGTGATGAACGGCTTCCAGCGCGAAATGAGCTCGCGCATCCTCGGCATGGTGCCCCACGCCACCATCGTCGGCGTCAATCCGATCGACGACTGGCAGCCGGTGGCCGCCGCGGCGCTGAAAAATCCCGCAGTCACGGCGGCCGTGCCGTTTACCGAGATGGAAGGGATGCTGAGCCATAAGGGTTCGATGCAGCCGATCCAGATCAGCGGCATCGACCCGGCCCAGGAAGGCAAGGTGTCCATCGTTGCCCAGCATATCGTCCAAGGGCGTCTCGATGCCTTGAAGCCGGGCGAGTTTGGCGTGGTGATCGGTGAGATCACGGCTCGGCGTTTTCGCCTGAACGTGGGCGATAAACTGACCCTTATCGTGCCGGAAGTCAGCACCGCGCCGGGCGGTATTACCCCGCGGATGCAGCGCTTGAATGTCGTGGGTGTGTTCAAGGTCGGTGCGGAGCTGGACGGCTCCATGGCGCTGATTCACCTGGCCGATGCCGCGCAGATGCAGCATTGGCAGCCGAACCAGGTGCAAAGCGTGCGCCTGGCGGTGAAAGACTTGTACGCGGCGCCGAAGGTCTCGGGTGACATCGCCGCCGGTCTTGGTGCGAGTTACAAGTCTGACGACTGGACCCACACCCAGGGCAGCCTGTTCAGCGCCATGAAAATGGAAAAAACCATGATTGGCCTGCTGTTGCTGATGATCGTCGCGGTGGCGGCGTTCAACATCATCGCGACCCTGATCATGGTGGTGAACGACAAGGGCGCGGACATCGCGATCCTGCGCACCATCGGCGCCACGCCGCGGCAGATCATGGCGATCTTCATGGTCCAGGGCACGGTGATCGGCGTCGTCGGCACGCTGATCGGTGGCGTGCTGGGCGTGATCGCGGCGTTGAACGTCAGTGCGCTGGTGGGTTGGCTGGAACGGGTCAGTGGCCAGCACATCTTCAGTTCCGATGTGTACTTCGTCAGCAACCTGCCGTCGGAGCTGCAGCGTGGGGACGTTGTTCTGATCTGCTCGGCAGGGTTCATCCTGAGCTTCCTCGCCACCGTGTACCCGGCGTGGCGCGCGGCGAAGATCGAACCGGCGCAGGCGTTGCGGTATTCCTGAGGCCCCTGCAACAGTGGGTTTGCTGACTCACTGCAAGCCCACTGGCAAGTGACGATTGCTCTTGTGGCGAGGGAGCTTGCTCCCGCTGGAGCGCGAAGCGCTCCCAAAAAAACGGAAGTTCCGCGCATGCGTGCGCAGCATTTGGGGCTGCTGCGCAGCCCAGCGGGAGCAAGCTCCCTCGCCACAGGGACTTGCGTCGGCCTTAATTACCCTTTGGCAGTTCAATCAAAAACCGCGTCCAGCCATCGGCCGATTCACAGCGAATCTGCCCGCCATGGGCGCGGATGATCGAGCGGGTGATGGCCAGTCCAAGCCCCGCGTGTTCGCTGCTGCCTTCCTGGCGGGCCGGGTCGGCGCGGTAGAATCGGTCGAACAGGCGCGGCAGCAAATCCGCTGGAATTCCCTCGCCACTGTTTTCAACGCTTACGCTCACCCCTTGAGCCCCATCGACCATCCTCACCCGCACTTCGCCGTCAACCGGGGTGAAGCGCAGGGCGTTGTCCAGCAGGTTGGAAAGGGCTCGACGTAGCATGTTGCGATCACCCTCGATCAGGCTCTCGCCGTCGCGACTCAGGCGTACGTTGGCGTCTTCGGCCAGGGGCGCGAAGAAATCCAGCAACATGTCCACTTCCTCGGCCAATTGCAGCGGTTCGCGATGGAGCGCCAGCAGGCCGTGGTCGGCCTTGGCCAGGTACAGCATGTCGTTGACCAGTTGCGCCATCCATTGCAGTTCTTCGAGATTGCTGTGCAACGCCTCGCGGTAATCCTCAAGGGAGCGCTCGCGGGTGAGGGTCACTTGGGTGTGGGTCAGCAGGTTCGACAGCGGTGTGCGCAATTCGTGGGCGATGTCGGCGGAGAACGCGGAGAGCCGTTGAAACGCGTCGTCGAGGCGTCCGAGCATGGCGTTGATGCTGTGGGCCAATTCCGCCAGTTCGGCGGGCATTTGTTCTTCTGGTAGCCGGGCGTTGAGGGAGCGGGCCGAGACATTGCCGGCAATGGCGCCCATGCGTCGCAACGGCCGCAAGGCGCGCCGGGCGGCCCAGGCACCGAGCAGGGCGGTGGCCAGGGCCGAGAGGCCGACGGTCAGCCAGATCAGCCGTTGCATGCGCTGCAGGAAATGCTGGTGATGAGTGATATCCAGCAGCAAGGTCAGTTGCGGCGAATCGGTTCGGTCGGGGTACAGCGGCGCGTTCAACACTCGATAATCGTTGTCGGCATCGCTGAGGGTCGACAGGCCGGGGCGCTCCGGCAATTGCGCTGGAATCCGGATCGAACTGTCGTACCAACGCACGCCATCGCTGCCCTTGATGCGCAGCGCCAGGTCGGCCTGACGACTCAGTTCATCTTCCAGGCGGCTCTGGGTCTGCTCGGCGTTAAGGTCTTGCAGGGCCCGGCGCAGGCCGATCAGCTTGCCTTCGAGCAATTGCTGGTCCAGCTCGATGAAGTGCGCCTCGCTACCCCGGCTGAACAAGACCCCGGCGAACAACGACACCACCGCCGCGCAGGCGGCGAACAGCAGCGCCAGGCGGCTGCTCAGCGACCACCGGCCCCTCACAGGATGCGCTCTTCAAGCACATAGCCCATGCCGCGCACGGTGTGGATGAGCTTATTGGGGAACTCATCGTCTATCTTGATGCGCAGGCGCCGGATGGCGACTTCGATGACGTTGGTGTCGCTGTCGAAATTCATGTCCCAGACCTGGGAGGCGATCAGCGATTTGGGCAGCACTTCACCCTGGCGGCGCAGAAGCATTTCCAGCAACGCGAACTCCTTGGCGGTGAGGTCGATGCGCCGGCCGCTGCGTTCGACGCGGCGGCGGATCAGGTCCAGGCGCAAGTCGGCCAGCTGCAGGCTGGTTTCCTGTTGCGTCGAACTGCCTCGCCGCAGCAGGCTGCGTACCCGCGCCAGCAACTCGGAAAAGGCAAAGGGCTTGACCAGGTAATCATCGGCGCCCAGCTCCAGGCCGTGGACCCGGTCCTGCACCGCATCCCGTGCGGTGAGAAACAGCACCGGGGTATCCAGGCCGGCCCCGCGGACCGCTTGGAGGATTTGCCAGCCATCACGGCCGGGCAACATCACGTCGAGGATCAGCAAGGCGTATTCACCGCTCAAGGCCAGTTGCTGGCCAGTGATGCCGTCGGCCACCAGGTCGGCGGTGAACCCGGCTTCGCCGAGGCCCTGGCGCAAGTATTGGCCGGTTTTGGTTTGGTCTTCGACGATCAGCAATTTCATGGGCGGCTCGAGGCAGGTTGGGACGAGGGCGTTATACCGTGGCGGGTGGGTTCGTGGCGCAACCTGACAAAGTTGTAATCGAGCTGTAAGCCGATTGGCAGGCCTGCAACGATAGAGTTTCCCACACGCCGAACCTGATTGGAGTATGGACATGTTGATGGGAAAACGCTTGATCCTGGCCGCTTGCGCACTGGCCCTCAGTGCGCCGTCGTGGGCATCGCCGGGGCATTATGATTTCGGCCAGCCTGCACCGGCGACCAAGGCCAGTCGCAGCATCGAGGTGGTGATGGGTGACATGACGTTCGATCCCGGAGCACTGGATATCAAGGCCGGCGAGACCGTTCGGTTCGTGCTGGTCAACAAAGGCCAGTTGCTCCACGAATTCAACCTGGGCAACGCGGCCATGCACGCCGACCATCAACAGGAAATGCTCAAGATGCAGCAGAGCGGTCAGTTGCTGCCGACCGCGATGAAGCCAGGGATGGATCACGCCGCCATGGGCCACGACCAGGCGAGCATGCGCCACGATGATCCCAACAGCGTGCTGGTGGAGCCGGGCAAGACCGGCGAGCTGACTTGGACCTTCAGCAAGGCCACGCGCCTGGAATTCGCCTGCAATATTCCCGGCCACTACCAGGCCGGGATGAAGGGCGACCTGACAGTCAGTCAGTAAGCACTCAAAGGCGGCGGCAAAGGCTGATAGAATCCGCTGATTCTTCAGTCAGGTTTCCATCATGCATCCCGCAGCCGAACATTCGCCGCTGGGCAAGTCCAGCGAATACATCGCCACGTACACGCCGTCACTGCTGTTCCCGATCCCGCGCACCGCGAAGTGGGCGGAATTGGGCCTGACGGCCGAGACCCTGCCGTACAAGGGCGTGGATTTCTGGAACTGTTTCGAGCTGTCGTGGCTGCTGCCGTCCGGCAAGCCGGTGGTGGCCATCGGCGAATTCGCGATCCCGGCGGATTCACCGAATATCATCGAATCCAAATCCTTCAAGCTGTACCTCAATTCGTTGAACCAGACCCCGTTCGCCGACACCGCGAGCCTGGAAGCGACGCTGCGCAAAGACCTTTCGGCGGCTGCCGGCAAGCCAGTGGGTGTACGGATTCGCAGTCTCAAGGATGTGGAAAGCGAAGGCGTCGTGGCGCTGCCCGGTGCGTGCATTGACGACTTGGACATCAGCGTCGATTCCTACGCGCATCCGCGCCCGGAACTGCTGCATTGCGATGCTTCGCGCATCGTCGAGGAAAGCCTGCATAGCCACCTGCTCAAGTCCAACTGCCCGGTGACCAGCCAGCCAGACTGGGGCAGCGTGGCGGTGCAATATCGCGGCGCGGCCCTGGACCCGGCAAGCCTGCTGGCCTACATCGTCAGCTTCCGCCAGCATTCGGATTTCCATGAGCAATGCGTGGAGCGAATCTTTCTTGACCTGCAGCGGTTGCTCAAGCCGGAGAAACTGACGGTGTATGCGCGGTATGTGCGCCGTGGTGGGCTGGACATCAACCCGTATCGCAGTACTGAAGCCGTTCAACTGCCGAACCATCGCCTGGTCCGCCAATAAAGCTCTAAATGTGGGAGCGAGCCTGCTCGCGATGAGGGCGGCACATTCAACATTGGTGTTGGCTGACAGTGCGCAATCGCGAGCAGGCTCGCTCCCACAATGAACTGCATTTCAAGTTACCTGAATTAAAAAGCCCTGCTAGCGATAGCAGGGCTTTTTGCATTTAAAGGGTTCAGATCCCCATGTTGCCCAAGGTTTGTACGATGTTGCGCAAGGTCCCGGCCAAGGTGGGGTGCTCCAGCTCGAAGCGTTCGACGGCCAGGTTCACATTGTCGGCGAGGTTGGTGTCCTGTGTTTTGGTTTCCAACTCAAGCTCAAGTTCGATCTGTTGCATCAGCGTGTGCAGGTCTTCGCGCTCGGCTTCGGACAGCGGTGGATTGTGGTCCAATTGCTCGCGCAGTTTATTGAGCTGTTCTTGCAATTCGCGGGCAGGCATTGGCGTACTCCCTTTATTGATAGGCACACCATGGACCGCGACGATGTGTCAAAAGTCCATGGCCTGCCTTAAGAGTAATCCACACTCACGCGCCCTGCATGATCCCGGTCAGGGCTTCTCGCCTTTAATGCGACGCAGACAGATGTCGGCCAGGCAAGTCTCGAGTTCGCCCAAGTGATCGATCACTGAATGCACCCCCAGGCTGAACAACTGCACGGTGGCCTTGGCGCGTTTGGCTTCCCGCGCCTGTTGGCTCAATGCTTGCCACTCGGCGGGCGCCAGGCCACACAAAGAGCCGCAGGAGGCCAGTCCGATGGTCCACAAACCTGCGTTGAGCCCAGACTGCAACAACCGGGGTTCGCCGCTGACCAACACGCAGCCGTCCAACTGCTGGACATTCAGCGCCATCAGGGCCTGCCAGCAGGCGTGCGGAGCCGGCCATGGATAATTTGTTGCAGGAAGTTGCGGTGCTTTGATGGACGTAGGCAATGCGGCCGCGAGGCCATGACTGGTGGCGGGGGGCAATTCGTCGAGCCAGGCGCAGGGGATGTTCAGATGCTGCAAGCTTTGCAGGCTTTCCAACGCGCCGGGTGTCGGCTGGGCGTGATCCGCCGGCGCTGCCCCTGGCTGACGAATGCGCGCGCCGAAATCCACCAGGCACCCGCTCAGGCCAAACAGTACAGCGGTGAGGCTGGGAGCAGGAAGGGGCAGGGCTTCGGTGCGGGGCATGGGAACGTCCTTGAAATAACCAGCAGCCTAAAGCGCGCGGATGACAGTCCGGTGACAGTGAAGTGAAGGGCGCCAGTAGCCGAATCGTCCTACGGCCGGCATGTTTTTTCGGTGCTGCCTATCCTCGCGTTCCGTCTTATACTAGCCAGCTTACCGCCTGGGCTCGGCGCCCTTGCCTGAATAATCCAAGGAGTTTTCCCCTATGCGCTGGAGCCATCGTCTAGCTCAGCTGTGTCTTTCCGCCTGCGTCCTGCTGGTTCCGTTCGCCGCCCAGGCCGCTACGGAAGAAGATCCTTGGGAAAGCGTCAACCGGCCCATCTTCACCTTCAACGACACCCTCGATACTTATGCGCTCAAGCCACTGGCCCAGGGCTACCAATACGTGACGCCGCAGTTCCTCGAAGACGGCATCCACAATATGTTCCGCAACATCGGTGACGTCGGCAACCTGGCCAATAACGTGCTGCAGGCCAAGCCGGCCGCTGCCGGGGTCGACACCGCCCGATTGATCTTCAACACCACCTTCGGCCTGCTGGGCTTCTTTGACGTGGGTACCCAGATGGGCCTGCAGCGCAGCGATGAAGATTTCGGCCAGACCCTCGGCTACTGGGGCGTGGGCAGTGGTCCGTATGTCATGCTGCCGCTGATGGGGCCAAGCACCCTGCGAGATGCGCCGGCCAAGCTGGTGGATAACTACACCGCCCCGTATCGCTATATCGATAACGTTTCGGTGCGTAACTCCATCTGGGGCCTGAACATCGTCGACACCCGCGCCAGCCTGTTGTCGGCCGAGAAAATGGTGAGTGGCGACAAATATGTCTTTATCCGCAACGCCTACCTGCAAAACCGCGAGTTCAAGGTCAAGGATGGGCAGGTCGAAGACGACTTTTAATTTCGTCCTGTAAACCACGAAGGCGGCCCATAAGGCCGCCTTCTGTGCTTTCGGGGCGGGTTTGAGCGGGTTTGATCCTTCCATTGAGTTACGCTTCGCTCGGTTCTTATAACTCTCTGTGCTTTGACAAATAAAGACGGCAAGCGGCTATCTGCATGAGCTTGAAACGCCCCGCGGATGGGAGTACCGTCTGCGCCTTAGAAGGGCACCTCTGATGTGATTGTGTGTAGGGCAATGGCCTGAAACCGGTACTACAGAGAGGCTAGAAAGCGAATCCAGTAGTGCGTGCCAGGCCAGACCGCCCAGCCCGCTACGCCAACCTAATTCTGGCGCCGTTTGCCCACATGCCAAAAACCAGTGCCACGCTGCTGATAATCGACGATGACGAAGTGGTGCGAGCCAGTCTCGCAGCCTACTTGGAAGACAGTGGTTTCAGCGTCCTGCAGGCCAGCAATGGCCAACAGGGTCTTCAGGTATTCGAGCAAGACAAGCCCGACCTGGTCATCTGCGACTTGCGCATGCCGCAGATGGGCGGACTCGAACTCATTCGCCAAGTCACCGAGATCTCCTCGCAGACGCCGGTGATCGTGGTGTCGGGCGCGGGCGTGATGAACGACGCGGTCGAGGCATTGCGCCTGGGCGCGGCGGATTACCTGATCAAGCCCCTTGAAGACCTTGCCGTGCTCGAGCATTCGGTGCGCCGGGCCTTGGACCGTTCGCGCCTGTTGGTGGAAAACCAGCGCTACCGCGAGAAGCTGGAAACCGCCAACCGCGAGCTGGAAGCCAGCCTGAACCTGTTGCAGGAAGACCAGAACGCCGGTCGCCAAGTGCAGATGAACATGCTGCCAGTCAGCCCTTGGACCGTCGACGATTTCCGCTTTGCCCACCAGATCATCCCGTCGTTGTACCTGTCGGGCGATTTCGTGGACTATTTTCGCGTTGACGAGCGGCGAGTGGCGTTCTACCTGGCGGATGTTTCCGGCCATGGTGCGTCTTCGGCCTTCGTGACGGTGCTGTTGAAGTTCATGACCACGCGGCTGTTGTTCGAGTCCAAGCGCAACGGCACGCTGCCAGAGTTCAAGCCTTCGGAAGTCCTTGGGCATATCAACCGAGGCCTGATCAGTTGTAAGCTGGGCAAACACGTCACAATGGTCGGTGGAGTCATCGACGAGGAGACTGGTTTGTTGACCTATAGCATCGGCGGTCACCTGCCTTTGCCTGTGTTGTATACGCCAGACAGTGTTCGTTACCTGGAAGGGCGTGGTTTGCCGGTGGGCCTGTTCAACGAGGCCACCTACGAAGACCATGTGCTTGAATTGCCGCCGACCTTCAGCCTGACGCTGATGTCTGATGGCATTTTGGACCTTTTGACAGAACCTACACTCAAAGAGAAAGAAGCGGCCTTGCCTGAACGGGTGAGTGCAGCGGGCGGCAGCCTGGAAGGCTTGCGCCAAGTGTTTGGATTAGCCACGCTCGGGGAGATGCCGGATGATATCGCCCTGTTAGTGTTGAGCAGGAACCTTTGATGAGTACCGGTAGAATCCAGTTCGCCGAGCAGGACGGCACCTTCGTCCTGAAGTTTGTCGGTGAAGTGCGCCTGACCCTGTGTTCGGCGCTGGATGCGACTATTGAGCGGATCTTCACCGCGCTGAATTTCAGCGCCATCGTGATCGACCTGACCGAAACCCGCAGCATCGACAGCACCACGTTGGGCCTGTTGGCCAAGCTGTCAATCCTGTCGCGGCAAAAGGTCGGCCTGCTGCCGACCGTCGTCACCACCCACAATGACATTACCCGTCTGCTGCAATCGATGGGCTTCGACCAGGTGTTCAACATCGTGGGCGACCCTGTGCCGTGCCCGGAATGCCTGGACGACCTGCCTGACCAGGACCAGTCCGAAGAGGAAGTGCGGATCAAGGTGCTCGAAGCCCACAAGATTCTCATGGGGCTGAACGACTCCAATCGTGAAGCGTTTCATGATCTGGTGAATGCGTTGGAGCGTCCCTGAGCCTTGGGCTTGTGTAGATCGAACTGACGCTTTCGCGAGCAGGCTCGCTCCCACAGTGTCTTGCATCGACCACATCTTTGGATCTGCCCCCAATCTCCTGTGGGAGCGAGCCTGCTCGCGATGGCATTTATCAACCCACCACATCCCAGGCCACACAAAAAAGGGCGAACCATTTCAGGTTCGCCCTTTTTGCATGCCTGCTGAATCAGCTCAAAGCTTGGCTTGCAGCAACGCCTCCAGCTTCTCCTGGTCCCGGGCAAACTGACGAATGCCTTCAGCCAGTTTCTCGGTCGCCATGGCGTCTTCGTTGGACAACCAGCGGAACTGCGCTTCGTTGAGGATCAAGCGCGCTTCCCCGGCTTGCCCAGGTGCCAGCTTGCGCTCCAGCTTGCCTTCGTCTGCGGCGAGTTTTTCCAGCAGGTCCGGGCTGACGGTCAAGCGGTCGCAACCGGCCAGTTGCTCGATCTGGTTGAGGTTGCGGAAGCTCGCGCCCATGACCACAGTCTTGTAGTCATTGGCCTTGTAGTAGTTGTAGATACGCGTCACCGACTGCACGCCCGGATCATCCGCGCCGGTGTAATCGTTGCCGTTGGCTTTCTTGTACCAATCGTAGATACGGCCCACGAACGGCGAAATCAGGAACACCCCGGCATCGGCACAGGCGGCGGCCTGGGCGAAGGAGAACAGCAGGGTCAGGTTGCACTGGATGCCTTCACGCTCCAGCTGCTCGGCCGCGCGAATGCCTTCCCAGGTGGAGGCGATCTTGATCAGCACGCGCTCGCGGCCAATGCCGGCCTTTTCGTACAGATCGATCAGACGATGCGCACGCTTCAACATGGCCTCGGTGTCGAACGACAGGCGCGCATCCACTTCAGTGGAAATACGCCCTGGAATCACTTTCAGGATTTCTTGCCCGACCGCCACGGCAAAACGGTCGCTGGCCAGGCCCACATCACCCTTGCAGTCCGCCACGCAGGCATTCAGTTGCTCGGCATAGCCATGAATGGCCGACGCCTTGAGCAGCAGGGAAGGGTTGGTGGTGGCGTCGACGGGTTTGACGCGGGCGATGGCTTCGAAGTCGCCGGTATCGGCCACGACGGTAGTGAACTGTTTGAGTTGTTCCAGCTTGGAAGTCATGAGCGTGCTCTGTCCTATGGGTCTGTTGACATTACCCGAGGGCCGGCAGCCACTCAAGGGCGTGAAGAGGTATCGACGGGCCCCAGCGGCAACAACCTGAAAACGGCTGTTTGAAAGGCCGGGGCGGTATCGGTAGATACGATGCCAAAACCGCCCGCAGGTTCAAAGCAAGTGACGGTTAACGCCCCTCCAGCAACTGCCCCGCCTGATCCAGCAACGCCAACGGATCCTTGGTTTTGTGAATGTCCACCGACAACAACTGCCGAAACCGCCGCGCCCCCGGGAACCCGGTCCCCAGCCCCAACACGTGACGGGTGATGTGATGCATCGCCCCACCCGCGGCCAAGTGATCGGCGATATAAGGCCGCAACTGCGCCAGCGCCTCGGCCCGAGAGATAATCGGCGCGGTGCTGCCGAACAACTGCTGGTCCACTTCGGCCAGCAGATACGGGTTGTGATAAGCCTCGCGTCCCAGCATCACGCCGTCGAAGGTCTGCAAATGCTCGTGGCAGGCTTCCAGCGTCTTGATTCCGCCGTTGAGCACAATCTCCAACTCCGGAAAATCCGCCTTCAACCGTGCGGCCACGTCATAACGCAGCGGCGGGATGTCGCGATTCTCCTTCGGCGACAACCCCTCCAGAATCGCAATCCGCGCATGCACGGTAAAACTCGTGCAACCGGCCTCGCGCACCGTCCCGACAAACTCACACAACTGCTCGTAACTGTCCCGCCCATTGATCCCGATGCGGTGCTTGACCGTCACCGGAATCGACACCGCATCGCGCATGGCCTTCACACAATCGGCCACCAAGTCCGGATGACCCATCAGGCACGCGCCGATCATGTTGTTCTGCACCCGGTCGCTGGGGCAGCCGACGTTGAGGTTAACCTCGTCGTAGCCGTGCTCCTGGGCCATGCGGGCGCAGGCGGCGAGGTCGGTCGGGACGCTGCCGCCTAGTTGCAGGGCTAGGGGGTGTTCGGATGGGTGGTGGCGCAGGAAGCGTTCGTGGTCGCCGTTGAGTAAAGCGCCGGTGGTGACCATTTCGGTGTAGAGCAGGGCGTGTTTGGAGAGGATGCGTAGGAAGAAGCGACAGTGGGCGTCGGTCCAATCCATCATGGGGGCGACGGAGAAGCGGCGGGAGAGTGGTGCAGTTTGTAGGGGCATTGGGGAATCTGAGTTATCGGGGCGAATGGGGCGCAGTTTATCAGGGATGCTTGTCAGGTACTTGGCGGGTTCTCAAGCCTGGCCCCCAATCTTCCGTGACAACCAGAAAAAGCGCTTGCTCGGTTTAGGGTTTCTAAGCAGACCTTGTGTTAACGATTTATTGTGGCTACGATAATTTCATGCAGATTACTTATGACCCAGCCAAAGACACTCGCAACGTCGAAGAACGTGGACTTCCGTTTGCCCTCGTGCGGGACTTTGAATGGTCTACAGCATTGATCCTGGAAGATGATCGATTCGACTACGGCGAGTGTCGTTATCGGGCGATGGGGTACATAGGGGATCGGCTGCATGTCGTAGTGTTTACCCCACGGGGTGACGCGGTTCACGTCATCAGCTTTCGTAAAGCCAACAAACGGGAGGTCAAAAATTATGACCAAGAAACCCAGTCCTGAGAGGGTCGATACGGCAAACCCCGAATGGTCGACCGAAGACTTTGCCAAGGCCAAACCAGCCAGCGAGGTGCTTGGTGGGTTGTTTGGCAAAGCTCAGGCAAAGGAAATGCTCAAGCCAAAGCGTGGTCGACCCAAGTCGGTAGCCACTAAAGAGCACGTCAATGTTCGTTTCGATGCTGACGTGCTGGAGAGATTCAGAGCTTCTGGCCCGGGCTGGCAAACACGGATGAACGCCGCCTTGGCCGATTGGCTCAAGACGCATACACCAGAAGAGCTGAAGGCTTAGTCGCCAGATATTATTCGCAATAATTAGCCGCCGATGGGGCGGCTTTTTGCTGCGTGCCGATTAGCTTTTTCTCGGTAACGGTATAGTAAATCCGTAGAGCGGGGCAGTTTGTAGGGGGCGTTGGGAATATGAATCAGCGAGGCGGATGGCACAATTTATCAGATCAGGACAGGACGTGCTGGGAGAGCAATATTACGTCGACTTCACCAGTTGGAGCGGGGGCGTTGTCGAGTGTGAAATACGCCGAGGATTTGGAGGCGATCACCGTGTACGCGATACGGAATCAGATAAGACCAGTTTGGTACTGCCCATTCCCGCGTCTGTTTGACTCGTCCTTCTCGACCCATTGCGGGAAACTGAGCCAGTTTGTCTACGCTGGCGAAGATCGCTTCGGAGAAGTCGTCAGCAGCCTTGGGGTTTTCAAGTGCAATATAGTTGGCTTCGTCCTCCAGGTTTTTGAGTGCTTTTTCCAGCCACTCAACCTGCATTCTGACTCCAGCGCCGAGCGCGCATCGCTGCCACTTGCTCATCGGTAGCAAATTTGCCTTGGTCAGCTTCCTTTACGGCAAGTTCGATCTGTGTGGTCAGCGCTTTTTCGTGTTCGATGTAGTCGCGAAGAACGTCCATCGCCAGGTAGCTCGCACTTTGGCCGTTGGTCTTGGCCAGATCGGCGAGGGAGTTCGATAGGTCTTCGGGCAGATTCAGGGATATGCCGGACATGGCAGCCTCGATGGTGGACGTTTTCGGGCATCTTACACCGTTGACCGAGCGCTTGAATCAGCAGGCCGTCGCAAGGTGTGTCTCGACGTGAATTGTTCCCCTCGTGCGCTGATCTGAAAAAGCCTCACAGACGCCGCCGTCGAAGGGTACATTTCTGCGGGTGAATCTGGTTTGGGCCAGGCCTGTGCAGTGACTACAAATTGCTCGGCTCTTACTCTTATTGCCTTCTTGATAGAAAATTTAATGAATCTGTCCATTTCTTTCGCATGGATGGGCTGCAAACGCCGCCTAGCCGACCGCCTCATTCCGCTTTTTCCTCCACTCGAGTGCTATGTCGAGGTCTTCGCCGGCGGTGCCGCGCTTTACTTCATTCGACCCCAGGCCTCCCCGGCTGAAGTCCTGAATGACATCAACGGCGACCTGGTGACGCTCTATCGCGTCGTACAGAACCACCTGGAAGAATTCGTGCGCCAGTTCAAATGGGCGCTCAGCTCCCGCCAGGTGTTCGAGTGGCAGAAAATGACCCGTCCTGAAACCCTCACCGACATCCAACGCGCCGCTCGGTTCTTCTACCTGCAGCACCATGCCTTCGCCGGCAAGGTCACCGGGCAGACGTTCGGCACCGCGACCACTGGCCCGGCCATCAACCTGCTGCGGATCGAGGAGAACCTCTCGGCCGCATGGCAGCGACTGTCCGGCACCTACGTCGAAAACCTCCCCTGGCTCGATTGTGCTGAGCGCTACGACCGCGCTCACACGTTCCACTACATGGACCGAACGAACTGGCAGACCGCTGGTTATGGCGTCGGCTTTCCGGTCGAAAATTACGAGCGCATGGCTCACTTCATATGCCGCTGCAAGGGCAGAGAGGCCTTGGCAGTAAATCAATGAATTACATATTTTTTCTGGTACGTTAATGCTCTGCACCGCCCTAAGCTGAGCGCAACGTTCCACCCTCGGTTCGGTAAAGAGGGTAGCATCTCATTAGGTTGCACCATACCTTCAACCGAGATGTTCAACTTCCAAGATTTCTAATGCTATTTACGAGAGAACAAAATGCTTCTGTCAAAAAGCTGCAAAACTGAGCATCACATCAAGCATGGGGCGCTTAAGCTTGGAACGTTGCATGAATATCGAACCATTGAGAATGCTGCCTTAGTGGATAAAGAAGAAGGCATGTTGCGATTTGAATTTAAAATCCATGGTTCAGTTGCCCTGCCAATTAAATGGTATAACACCGTTTTCAGTGGGAGCACCATGCTCGGTAATGTGCCAAGTGAGCCGGTTATTGGGAAGTATCATATACACGTCATCGAGCAAACCGTTGAGATAGTCACTGAGGACACGGTAATAGTTAGTGATGCTCACGTAATGATGTTGCGCGAAGCATATAATCGATTCATCTTCTGTATGTCAAAGGTACGTAAATTACGTGATTGCGAGGGGATGTTCGCAGGCTGTAATGATTATTGGTATATGAGAGCAGCAGGCGCGCACGAATTTCGATTGCGCTTGTGTAAATTGCTGCTCTCTCATATTCGTGAGCAGCGTGAATTGGGGAGTTATATCGTTCCGGTTGAAATACCGCTGGAAGAAGTTCGCATAGTTTCTTCGTACCAAGAGGTGGAATACGTTAGCCGGGAAATTGATTTGCATGCGGGAGAGGCATATGTCTTAGAACAGTTCCTTAATCGAACGGATAAAATGGAATTTATCAAGCCGCTCGATTATAAGCGTGAGCGAGAATTTAGGTTCAGTTTCGTGCTGGAGCGAAATGGGCAAATCATTGAGCCTTTAGTCAAGAGCGTTTTTTTAGACTCGTCGCAGTTACTCGACCTTGTTTTCTAAACATATCAGATCAACAGTCGCTGGTGAAGGGGAACGCTTCGCCCTGCTAGTGTGTCTGTAATCCACCTTGGGAGATGCGACGGAAGATGATAAGTCGTAGCTTTACCACTAAGCTGGATCAGTTGTGGGTTGCAGAGTGTGAATAATTTATCCAACTTCAATGTTGATGAAAGACTGGATGGGGTGCCAGTCAGGAAGCCAGCTTTCAATTTCTCCGTTTTCTCTTAAGTAATGGTGGCTAGCTCCTGATAGAGTATTCATAGGCAGGGGGAGAATGGCACGTGGATTATGAAAGACATCGAGCCCCTCGACCCATTGCTCAATAGAATTGCTATTTGATATGTATGAAGAGTAACGCTCTATATTAAATATATTTCTATATTTTTTATATGCGGTTCCATATCGTAAAATTTTAATTCGATCAGATCCAAATCCTGCCTGAAGACCAATTCTATTGAACTTAGAAACGGTGCGCTTGAGTTAAATATTACCGCGCTGATATTCTCAGCGCCCTCTAGTTAAAAAAATTTGATTTAACAATTTTGGTACCCCATTGGTGATTTTCAATGCGCTCAACAAAGTTGTCAGGCGTCGGTGTCTCAACGGGACGGACGCCATAAAGATAGGCCGGCAATGCATCCCGAGTAAGTGTCATCGCTGTAGGTGTATGAAAATCCTGTATCGCAAGGAGTAGGGATTTTCCCTGCACGTGCTCAAGCTCCCAATAGCGCTTTCGTAACTTTTCAGTTAATGGGCCAGCGAACTTAATTGGAAAATAGTCGCGCAGCGCTGCTCTAAATTGATCTTGACTCTCAAATTTAGGAGGTGGAACAATCTCACCTTTCTTGTCTCGTGAGGGGTTTACAGTCGTAGCTTCGACACAAAAATCACCCGCTAGTCCCGTACAACAAAAGTCAGGGACGGCTTTGGATCTGTCTATAATGTGACCGGCTTCAGAAAATAATGAAAAGAGATACAGTTCCCATATTCGGGAGTCAAAGCCAGTGGTTTGAAATTGTTCGACAAAGTTCCCGTCAGCATCCTCATACCATCGCATCATGGGCTCTATGATGGTCTTGGCCGGGGAATATCCCTCAAGCGTTGTGAGGGAAAGAAAAGACTCGTTAAGAGGCTTTTTGGTTTTCTCTAGAGGTGTAAAAAAATCTATAGGCTTTTTATCGTTGTCATCTTGAGCTCGAAGTCGGTCAAGGTCTGGAATGATTTCTAAGATTTTATCTCTAAGAGCTGAACGTGCCATGATTTTTGTTTTGAAAAAAGCAGTTGAGGAAATCCAGCGATAACGTTGCTTTTCATCGCGAGCTAAAATTATTCCGGTGTATTCTCTGTCTGGTTTATCTCTTATTAGTGTTGCTAGTATTCGAGAGTTGTCGGCCTCATACCAGTGCAGTTCATCACCTATAAGTATGGTAAGTGGTGTTCTGCAATATGCGGCAAAAGCATTAAAGCGTTGTTTTGAAATTGGTCGCATAGAGCTTTCTCGAGAATTAATAAATTATAACTTGGGGTGCATTTTTTTGCAAGTCATGATCCATTAGTGCGGTTTGGATAAAAAGGTTTATCATCTATTGATAACTGGAATGTGCTTCTTTAGGTTGTCTGATAAGGAGTTGTAGTTGTCAAGGGTCATCAATAGTGTGCAATTTGCTATCATGGTATTTGTTATTATTGGGTTGTCGAGAATTGTTACTCCAAAAAGCTTTCCTTCATCCTTAATTATTGCGATTTGAACGTGTGTTAGCTCGCATCTAATTAATTGTCCACCTTGAATTAAGAGGTTTCCTGGGCCTATAATTTGACAATCGACAAATGATTTTTTTATATGTGGCGTATAGTATGGGTCATAAAAATCGTTAATGTTTATTATTTTTTGCTTAAATTCTTTTTCGAGAGGGTTTGTTGTTGTTGCTGCGAGCATTTGTTCGGCTCGACGGTTTTGTATTGCAATTTTTTGTGATTTGATTATTAAAAAGTAAAAACCTAGCGTCAAATAGGCGCCAATTATAGATAAGGTAAAAACTACTAGGGGGTCGAATGATTTAAATAAGTCAGAGATTGAAGTGACTTGCGCTGTAATCAGGCCGCCTGCTGACATCCAGAAAACAGGCCAAAATTTGTCAAAAAGCCACTCTGCTGATATTTTTGTTTCAATTAGCCGTTTAAACATTCCGGTTATTCCAATCGGTTGTGGTTGATATTGTTTTTGATGCGGCGAACAAATATACCTCCGTCAATGTAAGGCAAGGCCTGCCGTGGGCCATCTCAAGCTCCACCGTGCCACTCACATGCCTTGAGAGCACGCTTACATGGGCGGGATACGGCACTTTGTTGGGTGCCAACACAGTTGGGGAGCGGTAGGGACTGTGTTGGATGGGTCATATTTTAGGCTCAAGTATAGTTCGGAATATGGTTATCACAACAAGGACAAGCTTTGGCAGTGCTTTTCGGAGTTCGCATATCTAGTTGCCTTGAGATGGCCGCCTAGGTTGAGCGTCAAACGCAGCTTACTCTCCATAGGGGTGTGTTTCTCGACCAGTACCGCATGGCTGAACGACGCCGAGTTGCAGTTGCTAAATATCTGCTGCGGAAATGACGAGAAAAGTGACGCTAAGCAAGCGGAGCGATGGGGCAGCGATTAATCCACTCAATCCGCCATTGGCGTGCTGAGGAGGTGAATCCCTGTCCGTATTAGGAGATAGGGATTCTTACGAGGGTCTTTTTTGCTGATTGATGCCGTTGCCACTTGGCAAGCCCTATAGAGTTCTAAATTGGGGCAGGGGGCACCAGACGGCAAAAACTTATCCTCTCCTCAGCCAGTGCTTGCGGGACCATAGCCCAGCGGAAAAAAAGCCGCTCACCGCCAAAGAGACCATCCTTAACAATACCAAGCGTCTGATCGTCAGAAGGGCGTGTTTCAAGGATTTCGCCGGCGATGAAATATACGTGGCCTTTTTTGACGGTGAGATTGAAACGGTCTCCAATGAAGGAGCCTCCTAACGGGGAAGTGTTAGCCTCAAAAAAGTGAGTGCCCTCAGGCACCTGGAGTTGTAGATAACCGCCAGAAGGTAACTCTGCCACCTGCTGTTCATCAAGTTTTATATGCAGGGTTATGCGACGAGCAGCGACGTGAAACGGACGAAAAGCGTAGATTGTTGCGGTGTCGTTGCTTGCTTCTGCCGGCCCCCTATAATAAGGCTGATGGTCTAATGATGGACCGCTAGAGCAACCTTGCAGTAAGCCTAATAAGCCTATCAGGCAGCCAGAAAGAAATAAGCGGAACATCGCAACCCTCTCTTGTCTGTCTTTAACGCAGAGAAATATTAGGTAGTTAGCACAATATCGCATAGATGACACCCCCTGTCGGATTATGATCGCGATGGGGCAAAAATGGGGCAAACCGTACGCCAAGCCATGCCATTCAATGTCAATATGCATTTATGCAAGAGGTTTAAAACGGGTGTTGCAGCCAGGAAACACGAGCCTCTGTCCCAGGCTCTACCACATACCCCAGCACAATCGGCGTATACATTCGACAGAGTGTGGATTTCATCGAATAGGTGAGTCGGTATCGTTGCCCGGTTGCGCCTGATCAGAGGTGCTGTGGTGGTGAGGATCGCCACCATCGCCGCCGCGACCAAACTCCCATAGCCATCGGCCATCGGGAAGCTGCTGATTGGGTATTCCATGAGCCTCTAAAGGATTCTTTCCTCCTCTTCCGCCACGGTCGGCTTGGCCTGCCTCTCCACCTTCACCGCCTATAGCTCGGCCATAACCGCTGACTTCGGCATTCCCCCCAGCTCCGCCAGAGCCGCCACCGGGGACGCCTCCGCCGCCGCCTTTGCCGCCAGTAGCGAAACCACCCCCGGCTTTCGCATTTCCGCCTGCACCACCTTCGCCGGGTGATGGCAATACCGTTGGTGCGGTGCTATTCGATGCTTTCCTTCGGCATATCTCCATCGCGGCGAACACTATCCCCGAAATAATCGTAAAAGGTTCGTAGTTCCCTGACGGATTGTGAATCCAAAGAGATGCCAATACGAAGGTCACCAGGAGGCTGAGGATCTCGATTGTTCGGATCATGATTAAGTCCAGCGAGTAAGAGACACCAGATGGTGCTTCAGGCCCTGGGGCATCTGAAGATGCCAAGCTATCGCGGACCGGTGGAAGAAACAACAGTGCTCTGACATCAGCTTTTGAAAGCGGTTAGAAAGGTTTAGGGAAAAATTAAGGCATATTCAGCCCGCCATAGGCCGCAGCGAGTCTAAGATATCGTCCCAAAACGCTTCCTTTCCAGCGCGTCCGATAACGAATATTCGTCCGACATAGCATCGACTCCTTTCGAAAAGGACAAGCATAGTACCGGTGGTGCCCTTGGTGGTCGGTAATAGTTGCATGCTTAGAAATTGCTACAAAGCAATGTTTTTTTGAAGAATTAGCCAGGCTGGCCGGGGGGCAGACGAGCGACTACGTCCAATCCATCATGGGGGCGACGGAAAAGCGGTGGGACCGTGAAATAGCTTGTAGGGGTAATGGGATCATGTGCATCGCTTGATCCAATCGATCAAGATACGAGCAGGTGTTTTGTTTCGATAGATAAAACTGCAGCCTCTCTAGCTGCTTTGATTGCAGGAATGGACTGCGCGGGTACCCCCACGACCTGATCACATACGTCACACACTGAAACCAAAACGCCATTTGCCTCACCGAGACCATCGTCGAATGGTACGTTTCTGCGGGTAAATGTCGTCTGCACCAAGCCTTCGCAGTGACTGCAAATCGCTCGACTCTTATCGCCCTCTTGATAAAACTTCATAGTCATTAACTCATTGATGAGCGCCGGAACTATAGGCTTTCTGATAAAACTTCAGCAAGAAATTGGCGCGTAGGAAACTTCCCTAAATTATGTGCGACGTCGATTGCAGAGCTGCTAGAGCTGCAGAGTCTTTGAGCTCTCAAAACTGAATCGCCTGGTACGCTCCCCGGTAACCTAGGTCGCTTCATCTGATGGGTTTCGCCTCGAAGAAAAACTAAGCAGAGCGATGCCTTGTCTCACTCGTTCATGCTCATACTAATGATGGATTCGGTTTGAATATCAACCAGGCTTAATGCGCCATCGGAAAATGAGCAGCCGGTGTCGATATATACGACATTACCCAAGCGCATAATACTGGGCACTGTTGAATGTCCAACATAGAGTCGGTCTATTCCCTTGATGGGCGTGTGGTCGTTTTGCTCAATTTTTTCTCTGGCGTACAGCGCTATCTTCAAGGCTTGCCGCTGATGCTGCTCCCCAGATTTTCCTGTGATTGCATCTTTGGCTTCCTGCCAGCCATCGTTACTTTGGATGACGGGGGCTTCGGCATGAACTATTCCAATTGTGTGATCGTTTGAAAGTTCAATTTCAATGATCAATGGAAGTGCTTGCAGGGTTTTTGATAGTTCTTGCTGAATGTCGGGTTGTAACTCGTAGAGCCAGGCTCCACCATTTCGGATATGTCCGGGTATGTTTCCGTGACCTGAAATGCAGTCAATAAGCATCTGTTCATGATTGCCGCGCACGGCGTGGAACCACGGCTTCTCAAGCCAATTCAATATGTCTATGGAATCGGGGCCTCGGTCGATGAGGTCTCCCACGGAAAAGATGCGATCCAGCTCAGTGTTGAAGTTTAGTTTGTCTAAGGCTGCTGTTAGAAGTTTGAAATGTCCGTGAACGTCGCCCACCACAAAGTCACGACCTTTTTTGTTGGATGGGAAATATCTCGTCCTGTACATTTTCAGTGCTTCAGCAGATGTTGATTGGCGGTGACTTTATCACTTGGCGAAATAAACAGTAAGACGGTGAGTAGAGGAATAACGTTGTGCGGTCAAGCTTGAATCGCCAGCCCGATACACTTCTCAAAAACCTGCTCCATAGGCTCCATCACGCAGTTGTAAGCCGCGATATTGGCGTAGATCCACTCGTCCTTCTCAATCCCCCACCAACTGATTTCAAACCCGGCATTCATGATGAGGTGTTCAAACAGGATGCGTTGCGCTCGACCGTTGCCTTCGCGGAAGGGGTGTACGACGTTGATGTCGGAATAGGCCTCTGCCACAGCGACTATCAGCTCAACCCGCTCCATGCCCTCGAACCAGTTTGCCGCGGCCATGTTGGCGAAGATCTTATTGGCTTCCTTCTCCATGTACTCAGGTTGGCAGAACCGTGTGGCTTGTTTGGACATGCCAACGGTGCGCAGCTCTCCGGCCCATTCGAACAGGTCTGAAAAGAGGATTCGATGAATGTTTTGAAGGTAGGTCAGGCTGTAGGGAGGAGGGCTGAACTCGACGTTGTCCGCTGCGATGGCCGAGAGCTGTTGTTCGGCTTCGCTTAGGGTCGGTTCGTCACGGATATCGAGTTTGTTGCGCAGGACCGTGGAGCCGGGATAGCAATAAGCGTCCTCGCCGACTCCATATTTGTCAGGCATCAGGTTCTGGTCTGGGTGAAGGCCTTCAAGACCTCTTCACGCGTTGGCATTTTGCGTTCGCCGTCCGCGAAGGTCGTTTTGAAACCTTCCAGACGGAGGCTGGCCGCGTAGTTGGATCTACGCGTCCTGGCGGCATAGGCCTTTTTGGTTTCAAGGCTGACATTGCCCATGGGCTGGACCTCAAATCGCGCTGGTGGGCGGATTATAGCCCATCCCGTTGGCGTGGCCTATGTTGCGGCTCGGGCGAAGGGTGTTGGGCGTTCATTCGCTGCCCAATCCATCGCCGGACACCCCCATCGGAAATTTCCCTCAAGTTGTGTCGCTCCCCGCTGACTATCCACCCGATCACCCCGTGCGCTAAGTTCTCTCCGTCGCTGCAAATTCAGCGGCAGGGTGTGGAAGCCCTAATGCCTAGGATTTTTTTAATTAATCCTGAGATCGCCCAATGAAAAAAGGTACAGCTATTGCTTTAAATCTGTGTCCGCAAGGTACGCATCATCTCAACCTCATCCAATCTGTCCTCCATCAATTACCACCTCCTGCTCAACCTATGAATTCCGGCCCCGGATTCGGTCCTTTGTCAGTGCCGTCCCTATCTTCAACCCAGCACTGACCTCCCATCCCCGCAGGAGTAACCCCTCATGTCCCGCTACATGCCCATCACCGGTATTGAAAACAATTTCCACGCGCTCCTGATCGACACAGAAGCGCCGCTGGACGTGCTGCACGACACCGCCGCTTACCGCATTGCCGCTGTCACCCAATTATTGGAAAACCTCGTCATGCGTTCCGACATCAGTACGGACGCGGTGGTACTCCATGATTTCGCCCAAGTGCTGGCGATTCCCCTGCGCGACGGGTGTGATTTGCTGGATGTGATTGGGCGGCGGTTGCAGGCGCAGGTGTTGGCGTTGTAATGGAAGTGGGTGATTTCATAAGGTCACCTGCCTGACTCACCATCCCTTGCAGTCAGCGATTTGTGGGAGCCAGCTTGCTCGTAATGGTGCCGCGATTTGACGGGTGAAAGTTGGCCCTTGTGGCGAGGGAGCTTGCTCCCGCTTGAGTGCGAAGCGCTCACAAAAAAGGGGGCTGCTATGCAACCCAGCGGGAGCAAGCTCTCATCAAACAAAATCCATCCCCTTGTTCTCCAAAGCTTTTTTAAGCCGCGACCAATCGAACACCCAGCTTTGTAGCCTTACGCTGTAAGGCTCTAAGCTGGCGATCACGGCTTTTGGCCTCGTATTCGTTCATATCCTGCGCCACGTAAGGTTGTCCCTTGGTCAGCATGGCGTAGATCAGGCGGGCCAGTTGGTGAGCCGTAGCCTTAATGGCGCAGGCCGTATCCATGCGAGCCAATCGGGCGCGGTGACTGGCACCGATAAAGCTTTTATCGGTGCGGGCGCTAGAGGCCGCCTGCTTCAACGCTTGTGCCGCCCGGTTAAATACCTTGGGGACATGACCGGGCAAGGGTTTTCCCCCCGATATTCGGGTTGAGGGCGCTACCCCCATCCAGGAGCTGAAATGTTGCTCAGTCGGAAAACGCGACAAATCAGGTCCGACTTCGCTCGCCAGAACCAAGGCGGATTCGATTCCGATGGTGGGAATCGCGGTCAGGTCCACGCCCATGATTCTCACAAGTGCCTGGTGCAAGCTGGCTTGTTCATCTGCCGAGCGATGCGGGCTACGCAGTGGCTTGGTGGGTTGCGTGGGCTCATGGTTCAGCACTGGAAGTCGATCAAGTGCCTGAGTGATGGTCCGATCACATTCGGCAATCTGCTTCTCAAGGAAATCATGAGCAGCCACCTCCTGAGCCAAAGCATGCAGATGCTCGACTCGCCAGTTACCGTGCAGGCTGCGGGCAATGGTTTGGTGATCGGCCTTGATACGGCCGTCTCGGAAGTTGGCCAAGACTTGAGGGTCACGCTCGCCATCGATGATGGCCTTGATGATTTTCATCCCTGTCACGCCAGCAATATTGCTGATGACATTGGCTAACTGAATGTTCATCTGCGTCAGGGCTTTTTGCATGCGGTTGATGGTCTTGGCTTGATCACGAACCTTCATGGCCCGCTGGCGAACCAATGATCGCATCGAGCAAATATCATCAGCGGGTCGGAAAGCACCTCTGAGTAAGCCATGGGTCATGAGTTGCCAGATCCACTGGCAATCCAGAACATCGGATTTACGTCCGCTTATCTGACGAGTTGCACGGGAATTGACCAGATACACCTCAAAGCCCCTTGAATCGAGAAGCTCGAACAGCGGTATCCAGTAAACGCCAGTGGCCTCCATCGCCACGACCTTGATTTTCAGCGATTCCAACCATTCGGCCAGGCTCACCAAATCCTCAGTGAAGGCCGGAAAACAGCGAACCGGCTTGTCGCTTTGATCGGGATTGACGCCAACCCAGTGCTCGCGGCTGCCGATATCGATACCGGCACAATGAGGGTGAATCACTTCAAATCGTTTCTGCTGCTTCTTGCGCGCCATGACAATTCCTCGCAGGATTGAATGGCGCGCGGGGAACACGGTGGCGAACGGATTCACTCTCTCATACGTGGTCACAGCTTGCTGTGCCTACAACGACTCCACGCCGATACCGTGCCGGCCACTCTCCCTCGCGGGTGCGGACACACCAGTGATAGCTACGGCCTCTTTCCCCGCGCGCACCCAATCTTAAGCCGAGCACTTGTTTGCTGCGCGACAGCGCAGCGTCGGCGACGCGGCGGGGACTCCCTCGCCACAATGGATCAAGCCACAACGGATCAAGCCCGGATCAATCAAACCGCCTTGGTGTGATTGCCTAGCCCGCGCAACGCCGCGATGTCTCGCTTGGGCGGTGCACCAAACAAGCGGGCATATTCGCGGCTGAACTGGGAAGGGCTTTCATAACCCACTTTGAAGGCCGCGCTCGCCACGTCCACGTGCTCGTTGAGCATCAAGCGTTTTGCTTCGTTCAACCGCAGCCACTTCTGGTATTGCAGCGGGCTCATCGCCGTGAGCTGGCGGAAGTGGTGGTGAAACGTCGGCGCGCTCATCTGCACCCGCGCCGCGAGGTCGTCTACGCGCACGGGCTCGGTGTAGTTCAGTTTCAACCAGTCGATGGCCTTGGCGATCCGGTAGCCCTGGCTATCGACCGAGGCGATCTGCCGTAGCCGCGCGGCCTGGTCGCTGAGCAGCAGACGGTAGTGAATCTCGCGCTGGATCAACGGTGCCAGTATGGGGATCGCTTCGGGTTCTTCCAACAACGCCAGCAGGCGTGCAAACGGCGCCAAAAGGTCGGGCGTCGCGGTGCCGATGCCGGCGCCAATCCCGACCGCTCGATCACGCGGGGGCGACAGGCTGCCTTGGGCGATCAGGTCGGCGACCATGCGCAAGTCGAGCTTCAGGACCAGGCCCAGGCAGGGTTGTTCGGGGCTTGCCTGCAGCACTTCGGAATTGGCCGGGATGTCCAGGGACGTCATGAGGAATCGCCCGGTGTCGTAGCCATAGGCCTCGCCACCGATCCATACCTGCTTCACGCCTTGGGCCACCAGCACGATGCTCGGCTCGATCATGCAAATCACCGGCGGTGCCGGGGCTTCACGCCGGAAGAAGGCGAGGCCGGGGATGGGCGTTTCGACGTCGCCCGGGTGTGGGGTCCAGTCGTCGATGATGGCGGTCAATGTTTCTTGTATGGATCTGCGTTGGGTGGCCATGTCGGCTCCGGGTGTCGTCTCGGCTCGAGCGCTATAGGCAGGACATTAACGCGCTAAGCGAAGCGCTGCCTATATGCGCGGGAACAACGCCTAGGATCAGGCAAGAATCTCATCGGTATGCACTACCTGCGCATTGACCTGGGCGATGAAGATAGCGGGCACGGAATAGGGGAACGCCGCCATTCAAAACGGTGCAAGCGAGCTTGCTCGCGATAGCGGTCTGCCTGAGACAGCGATGTTGGCTGTGTCGACGCCATCGCGAGCAGGCTCGCTCCCACAGGTCCATCAAGAAATACAGGATTGTCATTCAATGACCGATAAATCATTGCCACAAGACCCGCCCGCCTGGGGCGCGGTATTTGCCATGGCCCTCGCCGCGTTCGTGCTGGTGGCTTCGGAGTTCATGCCGGTCAGCTTGCTGACGCCGGTGGCGGCGGATCTTCAGGTCAGCGAAGGGCAGGCTGGTCAAGGCATTGCCGTCTCTGGCGCCTTTGCCCTGATCACCAGTCTGTTTATCGCCTCGATCGCCGCCCGGGTTGACCGCAAATGGCTCCTGCTGGGACTGACCTTGCTGATGATCGTTTCAGGTACCGTGGTGGCGTTCGCGCCAAACTACGCGGTATTCATGGTCGGACGTGCGTTGATCGGCGTGGCGATTGGCGGCTTCTGGTCGCTGTCGGCGGCCACGGCCATGCGGCTCGTGCCGGAAGATAGCGTCCCGCAAGCGCTGGCCATCGTTAACGGCGGCAACGCCTTGGCGACGGTGGTCGCGGCGCCGCTGGGCAGTTTCCTCGGGGCGATTATTGGCTGGCGTGGCGCGTTTTTCTGCATCGTGCCTGTTGCTGCCATCGCCCTGGTCTGGCTGCTGTTACGCCTGCCCGCCATGCCTTCGCAGGCGAAGCGGGGCAGCACCAACGCCTTCAAGTTGATGGCCCGGACACCGGTCGCGCTGGGGATGCTGGCGGTCAGCACGTTTTTCATGGGCCAGTTCATGCTGTTCACCTACCTGCGACCGTTCCTCGAGTCGGTGACACAAGTGAGCGTATCCACGCTGTCCTTCATGCTGCTGGTGATCGGTGTGGCGGGGCTGCTGGGCACATTCCTGATCGGCGCCTGCTTGAAAAACAACCTCTATCGAACGCTCATCGTCATCCCTCTGCTGATGGCCGCGATTGCCATGGCCCTGGTGGGGTTCGGCGGATCGGTCACGGTCACGACGCTCTTGCTCGGCCTGTGGGGCCTGGCGGCCACGGCCGCGCCCGTCGGCTGGTGGACCTGGCTTTCGCGAACGCTGCCGGAAGATGCCGAAGCCGGCGGCGGCCTGATGGTGGCGATCGTCCAACTCGCCATCGCCGGGGGCGCGACCGTGGGTGGCGTTCTGTTTGATCTGAATGGCTATCGCGCGACGTTCGAAACCAGTGCGGCCGTGTTGGGGTTGGCCGCGGTGCTGACGGTGCTGGCTGCTCGTTCAGCGGTCCGAGAGCCTTCGTCGATTTCGGATACGGCCTCTTATAGCGCGGCGGATTGAGGCCAGTCCTGTAAGCCAGGAGAGGGCGACCGTTGGGCGCCTGAGCTTGGTGGCACATTGATGGCTTGTTATGCTCGGGGTCTGTTTATCCAGCATGTTGGTTGATTGTGACTACCGAGCGAATTTCCCAATTAGAACAAGCCCTGATGGCTGTGATCGCTGCTGCCGGGAAGATGGGCATCAGTAGCGATGAATTGTGTGCGCACGCCGTGGGCGGGCTGATATCCGATCCGTACTGGGGCTGGGCAGATGCCCAATATACGCAAGGTGCGGCTGACGAAATCGACAATGCCTTGAATAAACTTGTGGGAAGACCGGCGCAAGCATTGACGCTACTGGTTCCCGGGCCCGACTCAACGCTTGAATCAGCGCCGCGATGAAAATGGGTGAACTCTAGGGTTAGTGCCTGTCAGTTAAGCAGCAAACGGCATAAATCCTGTGGGAGCAAAGCTTGCTCGCGATAGCGGCAGAGTCGCCAATATCGTAGTCGGCTGGCTTACCGCAATCGCGAGCAAGCTCTGCTCCCACAGGATTACTGCTTAGCTGACTGGCATTAACCTCAAGAGTCGCCCATTTGCCTTAAAGGCCGAGGCCTTCTTCTATCAGCGAGAGCAAAGTGTCCTCGTCCAGAATGATAGGATCAGGACGCGGTTGCCCGGCCGATCGCAGGGCTTGGATATGCCAAAGCGATTCGCCATGCTCGCCGAGTGAGCGCACGATGCAGTGTTCCTGTCTCTTCATATGGACTTCAATGCAGCCCTCGCCCTGGGGCGAAAAACGCGCAATCGGGTCGAATGAAATGCGGCGATGATTGCCTTCGATCACCAGTTGATCGATCGCGTAGTTATACGTCGAACCGCTGGAATGACTTTCAAATACGTGGGTGGGATTGCGCCGGATATCCAGGCCGGCCTCGCACACGGGCGCCAGCCAGATTTCGATCTGGCGATACAGTTCGTAGACCTGGGCGGGCCAGTGCTCGATTGCCAGGTCGGCACAGTTGTCGGTATCCGCGCGGGTCTGCTGGGTTTTCCTCAGTTTGGCCGCTAGCTCGTCTGCCTTGCTCATGTCGATTCCCTGTCGTGATGATAGGTTGAGCTTAGCTGATGGGCTGGGGGGTTCGTTTGCGCTGGGTCATGAGGTGGTGGGTTGCCGGGAGGTGGTGGTGACGGTAGCTGCTTAGCGTGGACGAGTTCGTCCATCTGTTGCACGCTTTCCATCAGCTCATCGAAAAAAATGCTCACGGTTATCTCAGTGCCTGAAGGTGGGACATGTTATTGGAATTCCATCCTCCTATTCACCCTGTCGGTTGTAACCAAATTAGAGGATAACCAATGAATAGGAGCGAGCCCAAACCATGCGTATGACAGCTCTAAGCAATAACCACCTGGAACCCCTGCACGATGCGCTTACCTTGGCCGGCCTACCTGTGGACGACCTGACGTATCCTGGCCGACAGTTCTTCAGCTTCAGCCACCAAGGCGTTGAAGTGGCGTTTGCCGGCATAGAAGGAGAGGGCGCCGAGCGGTTGCTGCGCTCGCTGGTTGTGCTTGAGGGGCTGCGAGGCAAGGGCACTGGTGCGGCGGTGCTGGCCGCTATCGAAGCGTTTGCAAAACGCGAGGGGGCAGAGCGGCTTCACTTGCTGACCGAGAGCGCCGCCGCGTTTTTTACCGGCCAGGGCTATCAGCCGGGGGACCGCTCGCTGGCGCCCGCTTCGATCAGCGCGACGGCCCAGTTCAAGACCTTGTGCCCGGCTTCGGCGACGTACCTGAGCAAGCGCCTCGTCTAGTGGCCTGTGTGGCTAATTCGTGCACTCAACTTCGGCGCCAGAACTTGCCAGTCTGCGTTGCCATTCCTCGCCGTAGCGGGCTACGACTCGTCATGGCGCCTTGCCTGGCAAGCCCTGGCACTCGAATTTGAGTACTCGAATTAACCGTACAGGCCATTAGCGCAGCAAATGCACCGCCAGCCCGGCCAGGCCGCACGCCAGCAAGACCTGGATCACCCCGCGCTTGTAGCGAAACAGCGCCACGGCCGCGGCAATTGCGATGATTGCCGATGGCCAGTCCAGGGCCCCTGCAAAACCGTTGGGCCAGAGCACGTGGTAACCGAAGAAGCACGCCAGGTTAAGGATCACTCCGACCACCGCTGCGGTAATCGCCGTCAGCGGCGCGGTGAATTTCAATGCGTTGTGGGTCGATTCCACCAGCGGGCCGCCGGCCAGGATGAACAGGAACGAGGGCAGGAACGTAAACCAGGTCACCAGCGTGGCCGCGACGGCCCCGGCAAGAAAGGCCTGTTCGGGGCCGAACACCTGCATCACGTAGCCGCCGACGAAGCCGACGAAGGCCACGACCATGATCAGCGGCCCGGGGGTGGTTTCGCCCAGGGCCAGGCCGTCGATCATTTGTGTCGGGGTCAGCCAGCCGAAGTGTCCGACGGCGCCTTGGTAGACGTAGGGCAAAACCGCATAGGCGCCGCCGAAGGTCAACAATGCGGCCTTGGTAAAGAACCAGGCCATTTGCGTCAATGTGCCGTCCCAACCGAACACAGCGGTCAGCAGGCCCATTGGCACGACCCACAACAGCGCGCCGACGACGACCAGCCGGGCCAACCTGGTAGCGCTGAACCGGGCGTGGTCCGGGGTTGGCGTGTCGTCGTCGATCAAGGCGGGGCCGAAGGACTTGTGCTGGGTAGCGTGGCCGCCCAGGCTGAATTTGTCCGGTGCCCAGCGACCGCCGAAATAACCGACGGCAGCCGCACCCAGTACGATCAACGGGAAGGGGAGATCAAAGGCAAAGATCGCCGTGAACGATGCCGCCGCGATCGCCCACAGCCAATTGTTCTTGAGCGCGCGGGAGCCGATCCGGTGGGCGGCATGCACCACGATGGCCGTCACGGCAGGCTTGATGCCATAGAAAATACCTGCCACCACCGGCACTTCGCCAAAGGCGACGTACAGCCACGACAAGGCGATGAGAATGAACAGTGAAGGCAGTACGAACAACGCCCCGGCGATCACGCCACCCCAACTTCGGTGCATCAACCAGCCCAGGTAGGTCGCCAGTTGCTGGGCCTCGGGCCCTGGCAGCAACATGCAGTAATTGAGGGCATGCAGGAAGCGCCGTTCGGAAATCCAGCGCCGACGTTCCACCAGTTCCTGGTGCATGATCGAGATCTGCCCCGCAGGGCCGCCGAAACTGATGAAGCCCAGTTTGAGCCAGAACCAGAACGCTTCGCGCAAGCTGACGGCGCCAGGTCGGGTCAAGGGCTGTTTGTCATCGGTTCGGGTCGATTTGCTCATGGGCAGCGGGGCACTTAAAAGTCGAAGGCGCCCATACGTTATGGGGCGTTACGCAATTTAGATAGCCCCCAGGAAGGTTTGCTTGTAAACACGGGTACTTCTTCATTCAGGAACGCGCATTTCAGTCGGTTGGCGGGCGGCATTTTGGATCCACTCAAGCCACCCATCGGCTCCGTTGCACAGGCAAATTGCCGCCTAACAAGCGGTAGGCTAAGCTCACGAATATTAAGGGTTATGGGCGAATTTGCTCATGCTTTTGCCCCCTTCAGGAACTCGCTTGCCTATCCCCATTTACGATCCTTTCCATACCCCTGGTGGCGCCCTGAAACGCCTGCCGTTGCTCAAGGCCGCGGTGACGTTTATCGCGGCGGTGTGCTTGTGCCTGTGCGGTTTGCTTTTCCTGCAGTTGGAGCAGTCCCGTCGCCACGATCTGGAGTCGGCCCGCATCGCCTCGGCCACCCTTACCCGGGCCATGGCCCAGCAGGCCCAGGACACCTTCCTCCAGGCCGATCTGGTCCTGGCCAGCCTGGCGGATTGGATCCAGATCGATGGGTTCGGCCCTGCGGTATTGCCACGCTTGCAACAAACCCTCGCCCGCCGCGTGCAATCGCTCGAGCAGTTGCATGGGCTGTTCCTGTTCGACAAGCACGGTCACTGGATCACCACCTCCTTCGACTACCTGCACAGGGGAGCAGGGGTGGCGGATCGAGAGTATTTTGCTTTCCATCAACAGAATGCTTCCCTGATCGCCCATATCGGCCCGGCGGTCCGCAGTCGGCAAAACGGCGACTGGATCATTCCGGTTTCCCGACGACTGAATGATAAAGACGGCAATTTCCAGGGCGTGTTGATGGCCGGCATCAAGATGTCCTACTTCGACCGGTTCTTTAAAAGCTTCAGCCTGGATGAGCAAGGCGAGATGGCCCTGGCTTTGTCTGACGGGACACTGTTGGCCCGTCGCCCCTTCGATGAGGCGCGGATCGGCCGCCCGTTGGACGAGGAGCATATCTACAACCATGCCCTGACCGGCGGCATGTCTGGCGATGCGATCATCCGTTCAACCATCGACGGCGTCATCAGGTTGTATGGGCACCAACATTTGCAGGCTTATCCGTTGGTGGTCACCGCCGCGATGTCCGAAGAGGCGATTCTCGCGGGCTGGCACGACCGGGCTTTCCAATCCAGCCTCATCGTGGGCTTGGTGGTCCTGGGCATCTGCTTGTTCGGCTGGGTATTCGTGCGCCAGGTCCGTAACAGCGAAAAGATCGAGGCGGACTTGCGCAAGGCCCAGGAAGCCTTGGAACTGATTGCCACTCACGACAGCCTCACCGGGCTGGCGAACCGGCGGTTGTTCGAGCGGGCCCTGGATATCGAGTTCGGCCGGGGCGCCCGTCAGCGCAGCCCCTTGAGCCTGATAATGCTCGACATCGATTTCTTCAAGCACTACAACGACGCCTATGGGCATGTGGCCGGGGATCATTGCCTGGCGGAAGTGGCCAAGGTGCTCAAGAGTTGTTGCCATCGCAAGGCCGACCTGGCGGTACGGTATGGCGGCGAAGAGTTTGCCGTGCTGTTGCCTGACACCAATCTTTCGGGGGCCATGGCGTTGGCCGAGCAGATCCGGCGCACTGTCATCGACAGGCACATCACCCATTCCGGCTCCCCGACCGGCTACCTCACGGTGAGCCTGGGCTGCTATGCCTTTGTGCCCAGCAGCCTGGACAGCATCGAAGTCTTCATCCAGCGCGCCGATGCGGCGCTTTACCAGGCCAAGCACAGCGGCCGCAACCGGGTGGCGGTGTTATCGACCGAAGGCGGGTTCGACAGCTTGGCGCGCTCGGATCGTTGAGATCGGTTGGAATCATCGGCAGCCTGCCACGGTCAACTATTCAGGCATCGCGCGGGCGGGTCTCAAGCAGCGTGTAGGCTCTTTCGCAAAACACCGTGGGCTCGCCAACGGATCGAGCAGTGGCTGCTAAGGTTAGGAGCGACTGGCCCCGGTCCTTATCTTCCCAGGCACCGAGGCCAGCGTTGACAGGATAGGAGCAGGTCAATGGATTCCACTGCCGATACCCCTTCAGGCACCGCACGTCACACCCCCATTACTCGTCGCCTGGTCGTGGCCGTCGCGGGACTGTTTGTCCTGGGCGTCCTGGTGGCGATCGCCGCGCTGTTCAACATCGCGCAAAAGCTCGACGCGGAGGACGTGCGCAAGACGCATTTCTATATCGAGCGCGCCCTCGAGAATCGCATCACCGCATCGAAAAACTACATTGCCAGTTATGCCTATTGGACCACGGCTTATGACCACCTCAACGGTGAAGTCAATGTGCAGTGGGCCTACGCCGAACAGAACATGGGCAAGACCCTGTTCACCAATGACGAATACGAAGGCGTGTTTGTCATCGATCGGCAACGCACCAAATATGCTGTGGTGCGTGGACGCAATGTCGAGGATGACGCCTCGGTTTATATGGACACGCCGCTGGCCGAGCTGGTGGGCCAACTCCAGGCACAGCCCGACCTGACGATGTCGACGATCCGCTACACATTGTTCGAGGGCTGGCCGGCCGTCGTCACGGCGTCGGTGATCCTGCCCAACGACGAAAGGCCCCAGGTCGAGGCCAAAGGCACCTCGGTGTTGCTGTTCGTCGACCAACTGACCCCCGTCAAGCTGCGCAAGATGGGCAAGAGTTATGGCCTCACCGACTTGAATCTCAAGAAAGACACCGAGCTCGAGCCCGGCCAGCCGGCCGTGCCGCTGGACAGTACCGGCTACAGCCTGGTGTCCCGACTCGAGCGTCCGGGCCAGCAATTGCTCTGGTCCCTGGTGCCGCCGCTGGGGGCCGCGCTGTTGATCCTGGCCCTGCTGACCGCTTACTTCTTTCGTTATGCGTTGCGCACGGCACGGCATGTGGACGCCAGTTACGACAGCCTGGAAAGGTCCGCGCACGCCCTCGAGGCCAGCGAGGAGCGCTTCCGGGCCGTGGCCGAGGCGGCTTCCGACTGGATCTGGGAAATCGACGGGCAGCAGCGCATCACGTACCTGTCGGCGCGTTTCAATACGGTCACCGGGTTTTCCGACCAGCAATGGCTGGGGCAGGACATCGAGCAACTGCTGTATTGCGACACCACGCCAATCGCCCTTTGGCTGGGCAAGCTGACGGAGGAGCAGAGCACCAGCAACTTGCGCTGCTCCTACCGTGATCATTCCGGGCAATTGCGTTTCTGTCGCGTGTCGGCACGCCCGATCTACACCAAGACCGAAGTGGTGGGCTATCGCGGTACGGCCAGTGACATCACCGATGAAGTGGCGGCCCATGCCCAGGTCCAGCATCTGTCGATGCACGATGCACTGACCGGCTTGCCGAACCGCAACAAGCTGGCGCGGTACCTGGATGATGCGCTGGTGGCCAAGGAACATGCCGCCCCCCTGACGTTACTGATGGTGGACTTGGACAACTTCAAACCAATCAACGATTCCCTTGGCCACCCGGCCGGCGACGCGGTGTTGCTGGAAGTGGCTCAGCGGCTGCGTGACAGCACCCGCGAGCAAGACCTGGTGGCGCGGCTGGGGGGCGACGAGTTCGTGGTGGTGCTCAACGGCATGGAGCACACCACGGAAATCGATCGATTCTGTGAGCGGTTGATCGACAGCTTGCAGCAGCCGATCCTCTACGAAACCCATTCGCTGCACATCGGTGCCAGCATCGGCATCGCCGTCAGTCGTCGTCAGGGTTATGTGCCCGGTGAACTGATCCGCTGCGCCGACATTGCCTTGTACCAGGCCAAGTCAGAGGGCAAGAGAACCTGGTGCTATTTCGCCTCGCAAATGAACGATCAGATCCAGCACCGTCGCCAACTGGAAAGCGACCTGCGCCAGGCCGTGAAGAAAAATGAATTCGTCCTGCATTTCCAGCCGCGCTACACCGTCGATGGTCGGGAGATCGTGGCGGTCGAGGCGTTGGTTCGCTGGCAGCATCCAACGCAAGGCTTGTTGGGCCCCGATGCCTTTATTCCGTTGGCCGAGCAAACCGACCTGATTGTCCCGCTGTCGCGTTGGGTGTTGCGTGAGGCCTGCGAAACCGCGCTGACCTGGCCGGGGGAATTGATGGTGTCGGTCAACCTGTCGCCGGCGCAGTTCGAGCGCAGCGACGTGGTGGAAGATGTGCGACAGGTGTTGATCGAAACCCGTTTCCCGGCGAGTCGCCTGGAGCTCGAGATCACTGAAAACGTGATGCTCAACGACGTCGATGGCGCCCTGCAGGTCATGAATGCCCTGAAGGAACTGGGCGTGCGCTTGAACATGGATGACTTCGGTACTGGTTATTCGTCCTTGGGTTACCTGCGCACCTATCCATTCGACGGCATCAAGATCGACAAGCGCTTCATCGCCTCCATGAGCAACAGCAGCAACGACCGCGCCGTGGTGCAGGCGATCATCAACCTGGGCAAGGCCATGGGGCTGACGGTCACTGCCGAAGGCGTGGAAACCCTGGCCCAGCTCGGTTCATTGGGCTCGGACCAATGCCACGAGGTACAAGGCTATTTCCTCAGCCGGCCGATCGATAAACAGGCTTTTGCACAGTTGCTGGAGAACGGTCAGCCCTTACCGAAAACCGGCTCTTGAAGACTCGTTGCAACCACCGCGACGGGTTGACGGTCACAGCCAGTAACGTGGTATTTCGAGTAAGGGTCCTATGAAAAACCTGCGGATCGCAACCTTCAACATCAATGGCATCCGGGCCCGGCTGCCCAACCTGCTGGAATGGCTGAAGCGGGAGAAACCCGACATTGCCTGTTTGCAGGAGCTCAAGGCGGGGGACAAGGACTTCCCGGCGGCGGAGCTGGAGTCGGTGGGGTATGGGGCGATCTGGCACGGTCAGGCGTCGTGGAACGGTGTCGCGATCCTGGCCCGCGGTGCGCAGCCATTGGAGAGCCGCCGAGGCTTGCCCGGCGGGGACGACGACAGTCACAGTCGCTATCTGGAGGCGGCGGTGCATGGCGTGTTGGTAGGGTGCCTTTACTTGCCCAACGGCAATCCGCAACCGGGTCCCAAGTTTGACTACAAGCTGGCCTGGTTCGAACGGCTGATCGACTATGCCCAAGGGTTGCAGGCCAGTGATCATCCCGTAGTGCTGGCCGGTGACTACAATGTGGTGCCCACCGACATGGACATCTACAACCCGCGCTCCTGGCTCAAGGATGCGCTGTTGCAACCCGAAAGCCGGGAATGCTACCAGCGCTTGTTGGACCAGGGCTGGACCGATTCGCTGCGCCACCTTTATCCGGAGGAGCGGATCTACACCTTCTGGGACTATTTCCGCCAGCACTGGCAGAAGAACTCCGGGCTGCGCATCGATCACCTGTTGCTCAACCCGGCCGCCAGCGCCTACCTGAGCGAGGCGGGCGTGGATGCCTGGGTCAGGAACCAGCCCCACCCCAGCGATCATGCACCCACCTGGATCCGGCTGGCTTCGCGCAAACAGCGCTGACCGGGGGCGATTGTTGTCTCTGTGAGGGGAATGCCTTATACCTGGCGCCCAATAGCAGTGCGCTTGTGAGCGCTGCGCCGACCCTGGAAAAGGACACCCTCATGAGCCATCCCCAACTGAGCGATACGGCTCGTTATCTGCGGCGCCTGGGTTTCGACGCACCACCGGCGCCGACCCTCGACACCTTGCGTCAACTGCAAGGGCGCCATACTGCCGAATTCCCCTTTGAAACCCTGTCGACGTTGCTGCGTCAGCCCGTGCCCATCGACCTTGAATCGGTCGAGCGCAAGGTTTTCGAAGAGGGGCGCGGCGGCTATTGCTATGAACTCAACCAGCTGTTCCTGGCGCTGTTGCAAGCACTGGGTTACGACGCCCGCGGCATCACCGGGCGCGTGGTGATGAATGCGCCTGAGGGCGCCTGGACCGCCCGGACCCATCGGCTGAGCCTGGTGACGATTGAGGGTGTGCGCTACATCACCGACGTCGGCTTTGGCGGCATGGTGCCCACCGCGCCGCTGTTGCTCGATAGTCGTGAGGCCCAGGTCACGCCCCATGAGCTGTACCGCATCGAGACCCACGCGGACGGTTACTTATTGCGCGCCAACGTCGCCGACGAATGGCGACCGATGTACCTTTTCGACCTGCAGCGCCAGGAAGACATCGACTACACCGTCGGCAATTGGTACGTCTGCAATCACCCTGAGTCGCCGTTCATGGGCCGGTTGATGGTGGCCCGCACCGGCGACGGGTTGCGCAAGACCCTTAACGGCAACAGCTATGCCGTACACCGGATAGGGCAGGAGAGTGAGCGACGCGTGATCCTTGATGCCGATGAGTTGATCGATTTGCTGGAGCAGGAGTTCAGCCTGCGCGTACCGCCGCGCGAGCTGTTGCGGCCCGCGGTGGTGGGGTTGCTGCAGTCATAAAAGGCGCTGGGCCGGGGCGCTGTTCCTGATGGGCATGCAACAAGTTGTATACAACTCTATGGACATTTGTCCCGAGTTTTGAATACAGTGTGCCCATAACAAAAAACAGGGAATCCCCGAACCATGAAAACGCCCCATGTTTCACTCCCACGGCCCGAGGACGAAAACCTCGGCGTCGGCGCGAATATGGCTTACGGCCTGCAACATGTGTTGACCATGTACGGTGGCATCGTCGCCGTGCCGTTGATCATCGGCCAGGCGGCCGGGCTGTCGCCGGCGGACATCGGTCTGTTGATTGCCGCGTCGTTGTTCGCGGGAGGCCTGGCCACCTTGCTGCAAACCCTCGGCCTGCCGTTTTTCGGCTGCCAACTGCCCTTGGTGCAGGGCGTATCGTTTTCGGGCGTCGCGACCATGGTGGCGATTGTCGGCAGTGGCGGGGAGGGGGGCTTTCAAGCCATCCTCGGCGCGGTGATCGCAGCGTCCCTGATTGGTTTGCTGATCACTCCGGTGTTTTCTCGCATCACCCGGTTCTTTCCGCCACTGGTCACGGGCATTGTGATTACCACCATCGGCCTGACCTTGATGCCGGTGGCGGTGCGTTGGGCGATGGGCGGCAACAGCCACGCCGCCGATTTCGGCAGCATGGCGAACATTGGCCTGGCCGCGGTGACCCTGGTGCTGGTACTGCTGCTGAGCAAGATGGGCAGCGCAACCATCTCGCGGCTGTCGATTCTGTTGGCGATGGTCATCGGTACGGTCATCGCGGTGTTCCTCGGCATGGCGGACTTTTCGTCGGTCAGCCAAGGCCCGATGTTCGGCTTCCCGACGCCGTTCCATTTCGGCATGCCGACATTCCATATCGCCGCGATCCTGTCGATGTGCATTGTGATCATGGTGACCTTGGTGGAAACCTCTGCCGACATCCTGGCGGTGGGCGAAATCATCGACACCAAGGTCGATTCGAGGCGTCTGGGCAACGGTCTGCGGGCCGACATGCTGTCGAGCATGATCGCGCCGATCTTCGGTTCCTTCACCCAGAGTGCCTTCGCCCAGAACGTCGGACTGGTGGCGGTCACCGGGATCAAGAGCCGTTTCGTGGTGGCAACCGGCGGGGTGTTCCTGGTAGTACTCGGCCTGCTGCCGTTCATGGGCCGAGTGATCGCCGCGGTGCCGACCTCGGTGCTGGGCGGTGCCGGCATCGTATTGTTTGGCACGGTGGCGGCCAGTGGCATTCGCACGCTGTCGAAAGTCGACTACCGCAACAACGTCAACCTGATCATCGTCGCCACTTCTATCGGCTTCGGCATGATTCCCATCGCCGCACCGAACTTCTACGATCATTTCCCGAGCTGGTTCGCGACCATCTTCCATTCAGGCATCAGTTCCTCGGCGATCATGGCGATCATGCTGAACCTGGCGTTCAACCACTTCACCACGGGCAATTCCGACCAACAGTCAGTCTTCGCCGCCGGCACCGAGCGGGTGTTGCGCTACCAGGACTTGGCAGCGCTGCGCGAAGGCGATTATTTCAGCGACGGCAAGCTGCATGATTGTGACGGCAACGAGATTCCGGTGGTAGCGGAGCCTGTGCACGAACCGGCGGAACATGGGCCGAGCCGACTGAAAAGCAGTGAGCACGTCTGACAAAGCCCTGTGGCGAGGGAGCTTGCTCCCGCTGGACGGGAAGCTGCCCTGTTTTAGGACTGCTGCGCAGCCCAGCGGGAGCAAGCTCCCTCGCCACAATGGTTATCCCGCGGACATGAAAAAGCCTGTGATCAATGATCACAGGCTTTTTTGTGTTACTCGGAGGCGGGTTACCAACGGCCGTAATGACCCCGGGGTGGGCCATAGTAGTAGCCTCGTGGTGGCCCGTAATACACCGGTGCCGGGCGATAGTAGATTGGCCGCTCTACATACACCGGCTGCGGTTGGTAATAGACCGGCGGTGGTGCCTGGTAGTAGACCGGTTGCGGTTGCACGTAGACCGGTTGCTGCACATACACCGGACGATCACGGTTGATGATGGCCGAGCCGACAATGGCCGAACCGACGATGGCACCAAACACGGCGGGCCCCTCCCAACCACCACGACCGTGGGCGGATGCCTGGCCGGTGACCGCGAGTGCCCCCATGAGCAGGGCGATGATGGGAAGTCTACGATTCATGGCTGTTCCTCGTTTCGGCCCCGGCGCCTGTGGTCTGCGACAGACCCGATGAGCGTCGCGGGGATACTGCTATGACAGCGATTTTCTCAGGATTTGCGCCGCCGTTGGGTAAATATTGTGTAAGGTCTGTAGCGCTTTTTTTACCGCGCCGCGTCATCCAGCAGCCTGGATCTGGCCGGACCTGGCGGTATCATCATCCAATAGACCTTTCGGGGCGGCGTTCCGTTTGTCCGAAAGTGAATGCAAGGAGACACGCATGCAGATCAACCCCAACAAAGACACCCAGCTGTGCATGTCGCTCTCGGGACGTCCCGGAAACTTTGGCCTGCGCTTTCATAACCATTTGTATGAGCAACTGGGCCTGAACTTCTATTACAAGGCGTTCAGCAGCCAGGACCTGCCTGGCGCGGTGGGCGGTATCCGCGCCTTGGGTATTCGTGGCTGCGGCGTGTCGATGCCGTTCAAGGAAGCCTGCATCGCCCTGGTGGACGAGTTGGACCCTTCTGCCGCCGCGATCCAGTCGATCAACACCATCGTCAATACCAACGGTCATCTGAAGGCCTACAACACCGACTACATTGCCATTGCCCAATTGTTGCAAAGCCACGCCGTGCCCAAGGACGCCACCTTTGCCCTGCGCGGCAGCGGCGGCATGGCCAAGGCGGTGGCCAGTGCCTTGCGCGATGGTGGCTACAGAAACGGGCTGATCGTCGCCCGCAATGAAGGTGCAGGGCGAGCCTTGGCCGAATCCCTGGGGTATGAATGGCAAGCTGAACTGGGTGCGCGACGGCCGCAGATGCTGATCAACGTCACGCCGATCGGCATGACCGGCGGCCCGGAAGCCGACCAGTTGGCGTTCGAGCCTGAGACCATCGCCGCCGCCGAGACCGTGTTCGACGTGGTGGCGATCCCGTCGGAAACGCCACTGATCGTGCGTGCCCGGGCCGAAGGCAAACGGGTCATCACCGGGCTGGAAGTCATTGCGATCCAGGCCCTGGAGCAATTCGTGCTGTACACCGGCGTGCGGCCCAACCTGGAACAATTCGAAAAAGCCGTCGCTTTCGCCCGGTCCGCGTAGGAGCTGCCGAAGGCTGCGATCTTTTGATTTTGATCTTTCGCTTTCGACTCAATTGTCTGCTGCAAGATCGCAGCCTCGTTGCACTCGACAGCTCCTACACAGCTCCTACACAGCTCCTGCCGGAATTCCAGTAGTTACTCCAGTCTTGCCAGGCGTTCTTCCAGTGCGGCGATCCGCGCTTCGAGCTCTTCGATGCGCTCCAGCGAGACACCGCCGCCCGCGCCACGCTCCACCGGGTGCTGGCGGGCGGCGAGAATCGCTTCGATGTCCGCCGGGTCGCCCATGGCGTGCACATAGCGTTCCTCGCGCTGGCCGGCCTGGCGTGGCACCAGCAGCGCCAGCCCCCGGGAGATCAGGCGTTCGAGTTGGTGCACCACTTGCTCGGCGTCTTCAAAATCGTGCATCCGTCCGCTGCGGGTCAGCAACTCATTGACCGTTTGCGGGCCACGCAGGAACAGCAAGCCCATCAGGACCACTTGGGCCGGCACCAGCTCCAGGGCTTTGTCGACCCGATGTTCCCAGCGGTCGGCGCGGCTGCCCATCACCAGCTTGGTAAAACCGCGACCTTCCAGCGCCCGCAGGCTCTGGCCAACCTGGCCGGGGTTAAGGTTCATCACCGGTTCGCGGCTGGTTTTCTGGTTGCAGGCCAGTACCAGGGCGTTGAGGGTCAGCGGGTAGGTCTCGGGGTTGGTGGCCTGTTTCTCGACCAGCGCGCCGAGGATGCGGATTTCCGTGCTATTGAGCCGTGGTTCTTCAGCCTGCTGTTGTTCTTCGATGCTCATCGCGCGTTCCCTATGCTATGGAAGCCGCCTAGCCTAATCCTTGCGCAATAAAAGACAAGCCGTGCAATCAGCCGTGGCTATAATCGCTGCCGTTTGATTCATTCTTTCCTGCCACCTGCATGAGATTGCCATGACTATTTCCCTGTACGCCGCTTCCGTCCCGGTTTTCAAGCAGATGCTCAACGCCTTGAGCGACGTTCTGAACAAGGCCGAAGCCCACGCCACCGCGAAAAACATCGACCCGAACGCTTTCCTGCAAGCCCGCCTGTACCCGGACATGTTCCCGCTGGTGCGCCAGGTGCAGATCGCGGTGGATTTCGCCAAGGGTGTGTCCGCGCGCCTGGCCGAGATCGAAGTGCCAAAGTATGACGACAGCGAGACCACGTTCGCCGAGCTGCAAGCCCTGATCGCCAAGGTATTGGCCTTTATCGATGGCATCGCGCCTGCGCAGATCGATGGCAAGGAAGGCATCGAAATCGTTACCCGTCCGGGGACGCCGAAGGAGAAGCGCTTCAGTGGCCAGAACTACCTGCTGACCTACGGCCTGCCGCAGTTCTTCTTCCATGTCACCACCACCTACGCATTGCTGCGCCACAATGGCGTGGAAGTGGGCAAGCGCGACTACATGGGCGCGTTCTAACCCCGCCGGCACGAAAAAGCCCGGGACGGTTTGGGCCGTTCCCGGGCTTTTTTGTGACCTTGGTATTTGGGGGGATTCTGATCGACCGAGGCGCCTGCTTCGCGAGCAAGCCCGCTCCCACATTGATTTTGTATTCACCACATAACCCTTGTGGGAGCGGGCTTGCTCGCGAAGGCGGTGGATCAGTTGTCCCATAGGGTTGAGTTTGCCCCGATCTTTTACGCCGTACGCGCCAGCTTTGCTTCCTCACCCAGGCACGCCGCCGCCGTGAACAGCACATCCGTCGACGAATTCAACGCCGTCTCCGCCGAGTCCTGCAGGACACCGATGATGAAACCCACAGCGACCACTTGCATGGCGATCTCACTGGGAATGCCAAACAGGCTGCACGCCAGGGGAATCAGCAACAGCGAACCGCCGGCCACCCCGGACGCACCGCAGGCGCAAATGGCGGCGACAACGCTCAGCAGCACGGCCGTTGGCAGGTCAACTGCAATACCCAAGGTATGTACGGCGGCCAGGGTCAGTACGGTGATGGTGATGGCAGCGCCGGCCATGTTGATGGTCGCGCCCAGTGGGATCGACACCGAATAGGTGTCTTCGTGCAGGCCCAGGCGTTTGCTCAGTTCCAGGTTCACCGGGATATTCGCCGCCGAGCTGCGGGTGAAAAACGCTGTGATGCCACTCTCGCGCAGGCAGGTGAACACCAGCGGGTAAGGGTTGCGACGCAGTTTCCAGAACACGATGAGTGGGTTGACCACCAACGCCACGAACAGCATGCAACCGATCAACACGGTCAGCAGGTGCAGGTAGCCGAGCAGGGCGCCGAAGCCGGACGTGGCCAGGGTCGAGGCCACCAGCCCGAAGATCCCCAGCGGGGCGAAGCGGATCACCAGGCGCACAATCACGGTCACGCCGTTGGACAGGTCTTCGAGCACGGTGCGCGTGGTCTGGCCAGCATGGCGAATGGCAATGCCCATGCCGATGGCCCAGGCCAGGATACCGATGAAGTTGCCGTTGAGCAGGGCGCGGACCGGGTTGTCCACCACGCTGAGCAACAGGCCCTGTAGGACCTCACTGATGCCGCCGGGTGCGGTGACCGCGACGTCATGGGTGGTCAGCACGAGGCTGGACGGAAACAACGTACTGGCAACCACCGCGACCACCGCCGCGGCGAACGTGCCCAGCAGGTAGAGGAACAAGATGGGGCGGATATGGGTTTCCTGGCCGTGCTTGTGGTTGGCGATCGACGCCATGACCAGCACGAACACCAGGATCGGCGCCACGGCCTTGAGCGCGGAGACGAAGACGTTGCCGATGAAGGCGCTGGACTTGGCCACCTCGGGCGCCAGCCATGCCAGGACAATACCGGCGATCAGGCCAATGATGATTTGCGTCACCAGGCTGGTGCGTTTAAGGCGTTGCAAAGGGGTAACGGACGAAGCTGTCATAGCGGCATCTCTGATTTTATTGTGTTCAACGGTCGACAGATCAGGGCAACAAGCGGGCAGGCCACATGAGCGAACCGAGAGAAAGTACGGCATTTGCAGGCCGCGGACTTTAGCACAGCCGGTAATAAATCTGACGGACCTGTGACAGTCCGTCACCCTTATCCGGGCCATGACGTGCGTTTGTAAGACGCGTGCATTCTGTTAGGCTTTGCGGTTCTCACCTTCTTTCCGCCAGCGGGCCTTTTGGCCATCGTTGGTGTCGTCGTTTCGCTGGAGTTCCACATGTTGTTACCCATTTTCCTGCTGTCAGCCGCCGGTTTCACCGTGCTGACCACGGAATTCGTCATCGTCGGCCTGTTGCCCTCCATCGCTCGCGACCTGCACGTCAGCATTCCCCAGGCCGGGCTGCTGGTGACGTTGTTTGCGTTTACGGTGGCGGCGTTCGGGCCGTTCCTCACGGCCTGGTTCGCCCGCTTCGAGCGGCGCAAGCTGTTTATCAGTGTGCTGGTGATGTTCGGCCTGGCCAACCTGCTGGCCACCTTTGCCCCCAACATTTGGGTAATGGCCCTTGCCCGGCTGATCCCGGCCCTGGGCCTGCCGGTGTTCTGGGCGCTGGCCAGTGAAACGGCGGTGGACATTGTCGGGCCGCAACTGGCCGGGCGGGCCATCGCCCGGATCGGCTTCGGCATCGTCTGTGCCACGGTGTTCGGCATTCCAGTGGGCACGTTGATCGCCGATGCGTTTGGCTGGCGCAGTGCCTTCGCGATCCTGGCGGTCATTGCCTTCGCCAAGGCCTTGTTGCTGTTTATCTATTTGCCGAAAACCAACCTGCACCAGCATCAGGTGAGCTTCCGTTCGCAGTTGAAGATCCTGCGCAGCCCGTTGATGCAAGGGCACGTGCTGTTGTCGATCCTGGTGTTCAGCGGCATGTTCACCGCCTACACCTATCTGGCGGATATCCTCGAACGCCTCGCCGGATTCGATGGCACCCTGGTGGGCTGGTGCCTGATGGGCTTCGGCGCCGTCGGGCTGTTGGGCAACTCCTTGGGCGGCCGTGCGGTGGACCGCCATCCGCTGATCGCGTCGATGGTGTTCTGCCTGTTCCTGATCGGCGGCATGGTGGCGTTGGTCCCAAGCATTCATTCACCCCTCGCGCTGGCGGCGGCGATGGGCATCTGGGGCGTGACCCAGGCCGCGTTGTTCCTGGTCAGCCATGTGCGGTTGATGAAGGCAGCCCCGCAGGCCCCGGCGTTTGCCGCCTCGTTAAACATCGCCGGGGCCAATTTGGGGATTGGCCTGGGGGCGATGATCGGTGGCCGGGTCATCGATACCCTGGGCCTGGGCAGTGTCGGGTTCGCGGCCGCCGGGTTCATCTTCGTCTCGATTTTGCTGGCGTTGCTCCTGATGACTTTCAAGCCCCGCGCGACTTGCCTGGATAGCTAAGCGCTGAACAACTCGCGACGGGCGCCTTCGGCAATCGCAACGATGCCAGGATGGCTGACCTTGCGTTCCACGGAAATGGCATAGAAGGATTCGCTCACCGCATCGGTCTGGCCGATCAGTTCTACGCCGTACTGCCGCTTGACCTCTTCGGCGATCACGCTCGGGCCGATGAAAATCCCACTGCCTGATTGCCCAAAGGCCTGCATCAAGGCGCTGTCATCGAATTCGCCGACGATGCGCGGTTGGATCTGTTGCTCGGCGAACCAGCGTTGCAAGCGGCTGCGCACTACGGTTTCCGGCCCGGGAATCAGCAGCGGAGCGTCATTGAGGCCATGGGGGAAATCCTGCCCGTAGCGTTCGGCCAGCGCGGCGGTGGCAAAAAAACTGATCCCGCATTCCCCCAGTTTCTGGCTGTAGCCCTTGATGTCCAGGTGGGTCGGCATCGGGCTGTCGGAAATCACCAGGTCCAGGCGCTGGATCGCCAGGTCCGCCAGCAGCCGTTCGAGCTTGTCCTCGCGACAGGTGATGCGCAGCGGTTCACTCAACTCCATGGTCGGCGCCAAGAGTCGATAGACGATGGACTTGGGCACCACATCCGCGACTCCGACCCGGAACAGGGTTTGCTGTTCGTTGGGCTGGGCCCTCAGCATCAGTTCCAGCTCACCGCCCAACTGGAACATGTGTTCGGCGTAGGGCAGTGTCTGGCGGCCGGCTTCGGTCAGTTCCAACTGCCGCCCGACACGACGAAACAATTTGATGTTATAGGTTTGCTCGAACAGGGAAATCTGCCCGCTGATGGTCTGTGGGGTCAGGTTCAACTGCTCGCACGCCCGCACGATGCTGCCGGTTTTTGCCACGACCCAAAAGTAATGCAGTTGTCGATAATTGAGCATGGGTTCACATTGCTTCGTAAAAACCGAAGTATAACCGCTGAAAATACGAATTTTCCTGAAGTATTCGTCTCTCTAGAATGCCTGGCCATTGGTGGGCCACTTTCGAGCTCCTTCTATTCTTCAAGAGGCATCTATTCCATGACCTATAAATCCCTGGGGCTTGCAGCCCTGTTGGTGATGTCGGTAACGACACTGGCGGGCTGTGAACAGGCTGAAAAAAGTGCTCAGCAGTTAATGGGGCAGGCTGCGGAAACCGCCAAGCAGGCCATCGACGATACCCATAAGGCCGCCGAACAGGCGATCAGCGAAGCCACCGGCGGCTTGATCAGCCCGAAGAAAGAGCCAGCGGACGAAGTTGACGAAACACAAACCCCTACCAAAACCATCTAACGCGTCACATCAGTCAGGACTGACCCATGGATTATCTTTTACAGCTCGCCGCCAGCCCCACCGCGTGGATCGCCCTGGCGACTCTGGTCGTGATGGAAATCGTGCTTGGCATCGATAACCTGATCTTCATTTCGATTCTGACCAACAAGCTGCCCGAACAGCATCGTGCCAAGGCGCGGCGGATCGGTATCGGCATGGCGCTGATCCTGCGCTTGGGCCTGTTGAGCACGATTGCCTTCATTGTGCAGTTGACCGAACCGGTCATCGAAATCCTCGGCCAGGCGTTCTCCTGGAAAGACATGATCCTGATCGCCGGCGGCCTGTTCCTGCTGTGGAAAGCGACCACTGAAATCCACCACAGCATGGACCCGGCGCCGAATGATCCCAAGTCGGCCACGTCCGGTGTGACCCTGGGCTTTGCCGCGGCCATCGGTCAGATCCTGATGTTGGACCTGGTGTTCTCCATCGACAGTATCATCACTGCCGTGGGCATGACCGAGCATTTGCCGATCATGATCATCGCGGTCGTCGTATCGGTGCTGGTGATGCTGCTGGCGGCCGAACCGCTGGCCAAGTTCATCAATGACAACCCGACGGTGGTGATGTTGGCCCTGGGCTTCCTGATCATGATCGGCATGACGCTGATCGCTGAAGGTTTCGGCGCCCATGTACCGAAAGGCTATATCTATGCGGCCATGGCGTTCTCGGCGGCGATCGAGGTGTTGAACATGTTGTCCCGCAGGGCCAAGGAAAAGGCGCTGCCCGATAACGCCTGATTCCAGGCAGCAGGCAGAAGCCACCCGGGTCCAGGCCCGGGTGGCTTTTTTTTGGATTTGAGAACGATGGGTTTGAACGTGAGAGGTCAGTGCGCGGCGGCGTGGTGCCGGGCAGGTTTGGCGGCTTTTCCCGATGGCGCAGGTGGCGCGTGATGGTGGCGTCGAGCGATTCGAAGCACGCCCCACAGCATGGCCGTGGCTACGCTCAGCCAGCCGAATATCAGCATCAGGATTGTCGTCGTCAGGCTCATTTGTGCCTCCTTCTATCCCCGGTTCGGGATAACGCACCCAGTACAATGGACAGTCTAGTCGCTCAAGTGTTGCAGCTTGTCGATGTATGGCGCTGGGGTATGGATCGGTTCGTTCTAGCGCCCTTTTAAAACGATGGTTATGGCTATACCCAGGGCTGTGCGCACCTTATGATCGTCGACCCACGCCTGGCCCGGATGCCGGGTACCTGAACAAGAGAGTCATCATGTCGCCAGTCATTCCATCGTTTCGATCATTGGTACTGGCGGTGTCCTGCCTCGTCGCCCTGGCGGGTTGCGCGGGCAGCGTATCGCCGCAGATCCAGCGCCTGCCGGAACGGGTAGAGCTCAACAGCGTGCCGTTCTATCGTGGCGAAATGCACCAGGGCGCCCCGCAATCCCTGGCCGCCTTGCTGACGTTGCAAGGCACCGTGATCACCCCGGGGCTGTTGGAAAAACCCTTGCACCTACCCGGTGGCGAAGCCCATTTGCAGAAAAATATGCAAACACTGGCGCGCGAGTACGGGCTGCTGGTGTATCCCCTCGACGCCAGGCTGCCCGCGCTGTTGGAGCAGGTCGCGGCGGGTTATCCAGTGCTGGTGCGCTATGTCGATGGTTCGGCGTTTTGGGCCGCGCCTCGGTATGGGATTCTCGCCGGCTACAACCGCCAGAAGCAGACGGTGTTGTTGCGTGCAGGCATGAATCGTCGGCAGTTGATGAGTTTCAGTGCTTTCGAATCGGCCTTCCAGAGCGCGGGTGGCTGGGCGGTGCTGGTTCAGCGCCCTACGCAGCTTCCAGCCAATGTCGACTCACAGCGTTGGTTGAAAGCGGCGGCCGATCTGGCCGGGGCAGGGCAGGAGCAAGCGGCGGCGCGGGCCACCAAGGCGCTCAGCGCCGCGCATTGATCGTTCATCCCGTTCGTCACTTGCCGGGCACGACCGGGCAGGGCTGAGGCTCTTATCGTCAGGGTTGGGCATTTTTCCGACCGTGATAGGAGGAGGCACGCATGGCACAGTCGAAAACACCTACGGGGCCACATTCATCCGAGCATTCCAGTGGTGATGATTTGGGGTTCGATCCGGACTCGCCGGACCTTGAGGATCCCCAGGTCGATCCGGTCGGGCCGGCCAAGGCGCCGCTGGATAAAAAGGATGAGCGAAAGCCTGAACCTTATGATCCGCTGGGTGACTTGAAGCCATAGATTAAAAGGTCCCAGCGAGTTGGGTAATGCTGTTCATGGACGCGTAGTTTGGTGTGTAGATCCGTTTCAGCGGTAACGGCTACTGGTGGTTCCGCTCTTACAGCGGGTCACTATTGGAAGAGCGTCCAGATCAGGATCCAAAGCAAGAGCAGGAGCGGGGCACATGCCGGCATCTATGTGGCTGAGCCACCGCTATCGCGAGCAAGCCCGCTCCCACATTGGATCTTCAGTGAACACAAAACTTGTGAACACCCAAGGTCATCTGTGGGAGCGAGCTTGCTCGCGATGAGGTTGGGCATTACGACGAATCGGAGCTTTTTAGATTCGTGGATTACTTGGAGGCTTCCACCACCCCACTCTGGCGGCTCTTGAGATTCTTGGCGGCCTTGTATTGCAGGGCCACCGCCGGCACGGCGGCGCTTTTTCCGGTTTCCACCCAGCTACGAATCCGGCTGGCATCGGCGAAGTGCGTGTACTTGCCAAAGGCGTCGAGGATCACCAGCGCCATCGGGCGATTGCCCATCTTAGTTACCAGCACCAGGCAGTGGCCGGCTTGGTTGGTAAAGCCGGTCTTGGTCAACTGGATATCCCAATTGGCCTTGTGAACCAAATGGTCGGTATTGCGAAACCCCAGGCTATACACGGGCTTGCGGAAGGTAACGGTCTTCTCCTTGGTCGTACTCAATTCGCTCAGCAGCGGGTACTTGCGGGCGGCGATCAGCAACTTGGTCAGGTCCCTGGCAGTGGAGACGTTGTTGATCGACAGGCCCGTCGGCTCGACGTAATGCGTGCTGGTCATGCCCAACGCCTTGGCCTTGGCGTTCATGGCGGCAATGAACGCCGCATAGCCGCCCGGATAGTGGTGGGCGAGGCTGGCGGCGGCGCGGTTTTCCGAAGACATCAGGGCGATCAGCAAAACGTCCCGGCGTGACAGTTCGCTGTTGAGCTTGACCCGCGAAAACACCCCCTTCATCTCTGGGGTGTTGGCGATGGTGATGGAAATGTATTCATCCAGGTTCTGTTTGGCATCCAGCACGATCAGACCGGTCATCAACTTGGTCACCGAAGCGATCGGCACCACCACGTCGGGGTTGCTCGAATAAACGACTTTATCCGTCTGCAAGTCCAGCAACATCGCGCTGCCCGAGGCGACTTGCAGCTTGGTCGTGTCCCGAGGGGCCGCGATGGTTTCCTGTGCAACGACGTTTTGCGTGATAAAGCTGCCTGTGAAAGCGATGAACAGGCTGATGATCGAAAGATGGATTTTCACGCGAGTAGACTCGATGGAGTTGAAGGTGCCGTTGAGCAACGACTTAAAAAAAACGTCGCATTCTAGGAGTATGGGCGACAGCAGCGCTATATGCCTGTACCGCCAGGGGTTGTGAATAAATAAAGTTTAATGAAGGGGGATTCTGGCGAATCGAATCTGAAAAATTCGTAGTTTGCGCGATCGAGGGAATCGCGGCACAGGCCAACGCCTGTCGATAAGGGGCAGGCGACAAAAACGCTTGTGGGAGCGAGCCTGCTCGCGATAGCGGAGTTTCAGCCAACATTGATATTGGCTGATCCCAAGCTATCGCGAGCAGGCTCGCTCCCACAGGGTTTATGGCTGGATTGAAGCGATATGTCAGCTATGCAGCGTCTCGGCCGCGTACAACGTGTTTTCCAACAGGCAGGCGCGGGTCATCGGGCCTACGCCGCCGGGTACCGGGGTGATCCAGCCAGCGCGGGGCAGGGCGGTCTCGTAGACCACATCGCCCACCAGCTTGCCATCTTCCTGGCGATTGATGCCCACGTCGATGACGATGGCGCCTTCCTTGATCCACTCACCCCTGACCAGGCCGGGTTTGCCGGCGGCCACTACCACCAGGTCGGCACGGCCGACATGGCCGGCCAGGTCCTTGGTGAAGCGATGGGTCACGGTCACGGTGCAGCCGGCCAGCAGCAACTCCATGGCCATCGGGCGACCAACGATGTTGGACGCACCCACCACCACGGCATCAAGGCCATACAGGTCCACGCCAGTGCTTTCCAGCAAGGTCATGATGCCCTTGGGGGTGCAGGGGCGAAGCAGTGGGATACGCTGGGCCAGGCGGCCGACGTTATAAGGATGGAAGCCGTCGACGTCTTTGTCTGGACGGATACGCTCCAGCAGCTTGGAGGCGTCGAGGTGTTCAGGCAGCGGCAACTGGAGCAGAACACCGTCGATGTTCGGATCGTCGTTCAGGCGATCGATCAGATCGGCCAACGCTTGCTGGGTGGTTTCGGAAGGCAGGTCGTAGGCCTGGGAAAGGAAGCCGACCTCTTCACAGTCTTTACGCTTGTGCGAGACATAAACCTGAGAGGCAGGATCGCTGCCGACCAGGATCACCGCAAGGCCGGGCGTGCGCAGGCCTTGCTGGCGGCGCTCGGTGACTCGTTGGGCGATCTGCTGGCGCAGGCTGGCGGCGATCGATTTGCCGTCGATAAGTTGTGCAGTCATTGCGCGTGGTTAACCATCGAGAGGGGAAAAAAAGAGAGCGCATTCTCGCACGCCGGGGCGTGAGGGCAAAGGCGCTTGGTCTGCAAATTCCCCTAACCCCTTTAATTAAATGAATTTTTTTTAAAAAAGAGTTGACGACCTATCAGGCCGTCTATAACATTCGTCGCACTTGTCGGGCACAGCCTAGCACTGGTTAAGAAGGTCGAGCGGAGTTGGTTGTTTCAACTCGGCAAAACTGAAAGCACTTAGTTTGTAATCGTCCAAGAATACAGATTAAAAAGGCGCCCGTAGCTCAGCTGGATAGAGCATCCGCCTTCTAAGCGGATGGTCGCAGGTTCGAGTCCTGCCGGGTGCGCCAATTAGGCAGCTTTGGCACAAGTAAGGCAACAAGGCAATATGGTGGGCGTAGCTCAGTTGGTAGAGCACGGGATTGTGACTCCCGTTGTCGTGGGTTCGATCCCCATCGTCCACCCCATATTCTAGAAAGGCGCCAGATCTAACAATCTGGCGCCTTTGCTTTAAAAGCTTGATACGCGGATGTGGTGGAATTGGTAGACACACTGGATTTAGGTTCCAGCGCCGCAAGGTGTGAGAGTTCGAGTCTCTCCGTCCGCACCATACAAGTCGCTATTTAAATAGCAGAAAACGGCGCAGTACCTGAAAAGGGCTGCGCCGTTTTTGTTTTCGGTGGTTCTGTGTCTGGCGTCGGCGCTATTTTTTGCGGTTGAGCGCAGCGGACGGCTTGTCGCGAATGTGTTTCGTGATGATGCGTAGCATGCCCGTCGGTCTCCTTGTGGGGCGGGGCGCTGCGCGATCGGACACGCCGCTTCTATATATAGAAGCGCTGGCGCAGAGCCTTGGACTGAATCGACTGTATTTGCAATCCGGGTGGGGCATGACCGTTTGTCCCTTCCTAAATCCGGCGCCTGTTTCCAGCGCGTTTTCAGTAGGGTGACTTCTTGAGTTTGACCTACTAGAATGCATGCCCTTGATTCTGGGGTCGGAAACGCCCGGCCAACGTCTGTGCAACGAGGAATATCCATGCAAGTTTCTGTTGAAAATACTTCTGCTCTTGAGCGCCGCATGAGCATCACCGTGCCGGCTGAGCGCATCGAGACTCAGGTCAACAAGCGTCTGCAGCAGACTGCCCAAAAGGCCAAAATCCCAGGTTTCCGCCCAGGCAAAGTGCCAATGAGCGTGATCCGTCAGCGTTACGAAGCTGATGCGCGTCAGGAAGCCGTGGGCGACGTGATCCAGTCTTCGTTCTACGAAGCGGTCGTCGAGCAGAAGCTGAACCCGGCCGGCGCTCCGTCCGTCGAGCCTAAAGTGCTGGAAAAAGGCAAGGACCTGGAATTCGTCGCTACTTTCGAAGTGTTCCCTGAGTTCACGGTTGCCGGTTTCGAATCCATCGCCGTCGAGCGCCTGAGCGCTGATGTGTCGGATGCCGACCTGGACAAGATGCTGGACATCCTGCGCAAGCAGAACACCCGTTTCGAAGTGACCGAGCGTGCTGCCCAGAACGAAGACCAACTGAACATCGATTTCGTCGGCAAGGTCGACGGTGAAGTGTTCGCTGGCGGTTCCGCCAAGGCTACCCAGCTGGTACTGGGCTCCGGTCGCATGATCCCTGGCTTCGAAGATGGCCTGGTTGGCGCCAAGGCCGGTGAAGAGCGCGTGCTGAACGTGACCTTCCCTGAGGACTACCAGAACCTGGACTTGGCTGGCAAAGCCGCCGAGTTCACCGTGACCGTCAACAGCGTTTCCGAGCCGAAACTGCCTGAGCTGAACGAAGAGTTCTTCGCCCAGTTCGGCATCAAGGAAACCGGTCTGGAAGGTTTCCGCGCCGAAGTTCGCAAGAACATGGAGCGTGAACTGCGCCAGGCCATCAAGTCCAAGGTCAAGAACCAGGTCATGGACGGTCTGCTGGCTTCCAACCCGATCGAAGTGCCAAAGGCCCTGCTGGACAACGAAGTGAACCGTCTGCGCGTGCAGGCTGTTCAGCAGTTCGGCGGCAACATCAAGCCGGACCAACTGCCTGCCGAGCTGTTCGAAGAGCAAGCCAAGCGCCGCGTCGTGCTGGGCCTGATCGTCGCCGAAGTGGTCAAGCAGTTCGAACTCAAGCCTGACGAAGCCCGTGTTCGCGAGCTGATCCAGGAAATGGCCTCGGCCTACCAGGAGCCTGAGCAAGTCGTGTCCTGGTACTACAAGAACGACCAGCAACTGAACGAAGTCCGTTCGGTTGTGCTGGAAGAACAAGTTGTGGATACTGTTCTGCAGAAAGCTAGCGTGACCGATAAAGCGGTCTCTTACGAAGAAGCGGTCAAGCCGGTGGAAGCTCCACAAGCCGATTGATGGTTCTGCGGTAAGAAATAAACACCCATAAGCCAGCCTTCGTGCTGGCTTATGCGTATTCAAGACATAACTATTTGGGAGTGACTGCGAGACATGTCCCGCAATTCTTTTTATCAGCAGAGCTCTGACATCCAGGCCGCAGGCGGCCTGGTCCCGATGGTTATCGAGCAGTCCGCCCGTGGCGAACGTGCCTATGACATCTACTCGCGTCTGCTCAAGGAACGCGTCATCTTTCTGGTGGGCCCGGTAGAGGACTACATGGCCAACCTGATCTGTGCGCAACTGTTGTTCCTTGAAGCCGAAAACCCGGACAAAGACATCCATCTCTATATCAACTCCCCGGGCGGTTCGGTGACGGCGGGCATGTCGATCTACGACACCATGCAGTTCATCAAGCCTAACGTTTCGACGACCTGTATCGGCCAGGCGTGCAGCATGGGCGCGTTTTTGCTGACTGCTGGTGCCCATGGCAAGCGTTACTGCCTGCCGAACTCGCGCGTGATGATTCACCAGCCACTGGGCGGTTTCCAGGGCCAGGCATCGGATATCGAAATCCATGCCAAGGAAATCCTCTTCATCCGCGAGCGCCTCAACACCTTGATGGCCAAGCACAGCGGGCGCACGCTTGAAGAAATCGAGCGCGATACCAATCGCGATAATTTCATGAGCGCTGAAGCCGCACGTGAATATGGTCTGATCGATGAAGTGATCAGCCAGCGCCCCGCTTAAAATAAGCAGCTCAAAATGAGGTTGATCGGCAGGTCCGATCACCTGCGGGCTTGAAAAAGCCCGCAATTGCCTTCATCTTGTGTTGCAAGCCTATCGGATTTGGATCGATCGAATGACTGACACCCGCAACGGCGAGGACAACGGCAAACTGCTTTATTGCTCCTTCTGTGGCAAAAGCCAGCATGAAGTGCGCAAATTGATTGCCGGCCCCTCGGTCTTCATTTGCGACGAGTGCGTCGACCTGTGCAATGACATCATCCGCGAGGAGGTGCAGGAAGCCCAGGCCGAGAGCAGCGCGCATAAATTGCCTTCGCCTAAAGAAATCAGCGGCATCCTTGATCAGTATGTGATTGGTCAGGAACGTGCGAAAAAGGTACTGGCCGTAGCGGTGTACAACCACTACAAGCGCCTGAACCAGCGTGACAAAAAGAATGACGAGGTCGAACTCGGCAAGAGCAACATCTTGCTGATCGGCCCGACAGGCTCGGGTAAGACCCTGCTTGCCGAAACCCTGGCCCGCTTGCTGAACGTTCCGTTCACCATCGCCGATGCAACCACCCTCACCGAGGCGGGTTATGTCGGTGAAGACGTCGAGAACATCATTCAGAAGTTGTTGCAGAAGTGCGACTACGATGTGGAAAAGGCCCAGATGGGTATTGTCTACATCGACGAAATCGACAAGATTTCCCGCAAGTCCGACAACCCGTCCATCACCCGGGACGTTTCCGGTGAAGGCGTGCAGCAGGCCTTGCTCAAGTTGATCGAAGGCACGGTCGCTTCCGTTCCACCCCAAGGTGGTCGCAAGCATCCGCAGCAGGAATTCCTGCAAGTTGATACCCGTAACATCCTGTTCATCTGCGGCGGTGCGTTTTCCGGCCTGGAAAAGGTTATTCAGAACCGTTCCACCCGTGGCGGCATTGGTTTCAACGCCGAAGTGCGCAGCAAGGAAGAAGGCAAGAAGGTGGGTGAGTCCCTGCGTGAAGTCGAGCCTGACGATTTGGTCAAGTTCGGTCTGATCCCGGAATTCGTCGGTCGTCTGCCGGTCCTGGCAACGCTGGATGAGTTGGATGAAGCGGCGTTGATGCAGATTCTGACCGAGCCGAAGAACGCCCTGACCAAGCAGTATGCCAAGCTGTTCGAAATGGAAGGTGTAGACCTGGAGTTCCGTTCCGACGCGCTGAAATCGGTCGCCAAACGTGCCCTGGAGCGTAAGACCGGTGCCCGTGGGTTGCGCTCGATTCTCGAAGGCGTATTGCTCGACACGATGTATGAAATCCCCTCGCAGTCCGAGGTGAGTAAAGTCGTGATCGACGAAAGCGTTATAGAAGGCAAGTCCAAGCCATTGTATATCTATGAAAACAATGAGCCGGCTGCCAAGGCCGCACCGGACGCTTAAGCGTCCCGCTGCCGGAATAAAGAAGGGGCCTTCGGGCCCCTTTGCTTTTAGCGCGTTTTAGACGTGTCTTAGCGCTTGTTTTTTTTCAAGGCTGCCCCCATCTTGGTTTCAAGCTTACTTCCATCTGTTTCCGGCCCTAGGGCCGCCGTAGAGGCGAAATCATGAAGACAACCATCGAATTGCCTCTCCTGCCATTGCGCGATGTCGTGGTGTATCCGCACATGGTTATCCCGCTGTTCGTGGGGCGCGAGAAGTCCATCGAAGCCCTTGAGGCTGCGATGACGGGTGACAAGCAGATTCTGCTGCTGGCTCAGAGAAATCCAGCCGACGATGATCCCGGCGAAGACGCACTTTATCGCGTAGGTACGATTGCAACGGTTCTGCAGTTGCTCAAGTTGCCCGATGGTACCGTCAAGGTCCTGGTCGAAGGCGAGCAGCGCGGTACTGTCGAACGTTTCAGCGAAGTGGACGGCCACTGCCGGGCCGAGGTGTCGCTGATCGAAGAAGTCGATGCGCCCGAGCGTGAATCAGAGGTGTTTGTCCGTAGCCTGCTGTCACAGTTCGAACAATACGTGCAATTGGGCAAGAAGGTGCCTGCAGAGGTCCTGTCGTCGCTTAACAGCATCGACGAGCCTGGACGGCTGGTCGATACGATGGCGGCCCACATGGCCCTCAAGATCGAGCAGAAGCAGGAAATTCTCGAGATCATCGATCTGTCGGCCCGTGTCGAACACGTGCTCGCATTGCTCGATGGCGAAATCGATCTGTTGCAGGTTGAAAAACGCATTCGCGGTCGCGTCAAGAAGCAGATGGAGCGCAGCCAGCGCGAGTACTACCTGAATGAGCAGATGAAGGCCATTCAGAAAGAGCTGGGTGATGGCGATGAAGGTCACAACGAAATCGAAGAGCTGAAAAAGCGCATCGATGCCGCCGGCTTGCCCAAGGATGCCTTGGCCAAGGCCCAGGCTGAATTGAACAAACTCAAGCAAATGTCGCCGATGTCTGCCGAAGCCACCGTGGTGCGCTCCTACATCGACTGGCTGGTCCAGGTGCCGTGGAAAGCCCAGAGCAAGGTGCGTCTGGACTTGGCGCGGGCCGAAGACATCCTCGATGCCGACCATTACGGTCTGGAAGAGGTCAAGGAACGCATCCTTGAATACCTCGCCGTGCAGAAGCGCGTGAAGAAGATTCGCGGTCCGGTCCTGTGCCTGGTCGGTCCTCCCGGGGTGGGTAAAACCTCCCTGGCGGAGTCGATTGCCCACGCGACCAACCGTAAATTCGTGCGCATGGCCTTGGGTGGCGTGCGTGACGAGGCGGAAATTCGTGGTCATCGCCGTACCTACATCGGTTCGATGCCGGGAAGATTGATTCAAAAGATGACAAAGGTCGGCGTGCGCAATCCGCTGTTCCTTCTGGACGAAATCGACAAGATGGGCAGCGACATGCGCGGCGATCCTGCCTCTGCATTGCTCGAAGTGCTTGATCCGGAGCAGAACCACAACTTCAACGATCACTACCTGGAGGTCGACTACGACCTGTCGGACGTGATGTTCCTCTGCACCTCCAACTCCATGAACATTCCGCCAGCGTTGCTGGACCGGATGGAGGTGATTCGTCTGCCGGGCTACACCGAGGACGAGAAGATCAACATCGCCGTGAAGTACCTTTCGCCCAAGCAGATCCAGGCCAATGGCCTGAAAAAAGGCGAGCTGGAATTCGACGAGGAAGCGATTCGCGACATCATCCGCTACTACACCCGCGAAGCCGGTGTGCGTGGCCTGGAGCGGCAGATTGCCAAGGTTTGCCGCAAGGCGGTCAAGGAACATGCGCTGGAAAAACGCTTCGCGGTCAAGGTCACTGCGGACCTGCTGGAGCACTTCCTGGGCGTGCGCAAGTTCCGCTACGGCCTGGCCGAGCAGCAGGACCAGATCGGCCAGGTGACTGGCCTGGCGTGGACTCAGGTCGGTGGCGAGTTGCTGACCATCGAAGCGGCCGTGGTACCGGGCAAGGGTCAACTGATCAAGACCGGTTCCCTGGGCGACGTGATGGTCGAGTCGATCACCGCGGCACTGACGGTGGTTCGCAGCCGCGCCCGGAGCCTGGGCATTCCCCTGGACTTCCATGAGAAGCGCGACACGCACATCCACATGCCTGAAGGGGCTACGCCCAAGGACGGCCCAAGCGCGGGTGTAGGCATGTGCACGGCCCTGGTCTCGGCCTTGACCGGTATTCCGGTGCGCGCCGACGTGGCCATGACGGGTGAAATCACGCTGCGCGGTCAAGTGCTGGCGATTGGTGGATTGAAGGAAAAACTGCTGGCGGCACACCGTGGCGGGATCAAGATCGTGATCATTCCCGAAGAGAATGTCCGCGATCTGAAGGAAATTCCTGACAACATCAAGCAAGATCTTCAGATCAAACCGGTTAAATGGATTGACGAGGTCCTGCAAATTGCGCTGCAATACGCGCCGGAGCCCTTGCCGGATGTGGCTCCGGAGATTGTCGCGAAGGAAGAGAAGCGAGAGTCTGACTCTAAGGAAAGAATTAGCACGCATTAATACGCATTTGCCTGGGGGGCCTTCCTTGACAGTTTTTTAGAGCCCTTGTTATAAAGCGGCTCTTAAGTGTCTGCAGGCCATTCAGCACTCGTTTTTGCTTTCACCAAAAAAACTTAGAATCATCTCAAATAGATATAAGGGGACTTAGAGTGAACAAGTCGGAACTGATTGATGCTATCGCTGCATCCGCTGATATCCCGAAAGCTGCTGCTGGCCGTGCGCTGGACGCTGTAATCGAATCCGTCACTGGCGCTCTCAAGGCTGGCGACTCCGTTGTTCTGGTTGGTTTCGGCACCTTCTCCGTGACCGATCGTCCTGCTCGTATCGGTCGCAACCCGCAGACCGGTAAGACGCTGGAAATCGCTGCTGCCAAAAAGCCAGGCTTCAAAGCTGGTAAAGCACTGAAAGAAGCCGTTAACTAAGGTTTCGTTGAGTTTATCCGGGTCGGGGTCATGCCTGGCTTGGCAGCGGAGCGGTAATACGACCGGTTGCTACCGGTCTGGCACGCCAGGGCTTGCAGGTTCGAGCCCGGTCCGCTCCGCCAGTTACGAGAAGGCGCATCCTCGGATGCGCCTTTCTTCTATCCGGATTCTACCCACGCTCCACGGTTGCCTAAATTTGAAGTTCAACCGTTTCTGGGGGACGCATGCTGCAGAATATCAGGGACAATTCACAAGGCTGGATTGCCAAGACCATCATCGGGATCATCGTCGCATTGATGGCGTTGACCGGTTTCGAAGCCATTTTTCAAGCCACCTCGAACACCAATGAAGCGGCCAAGGTCAACGGCGAAGAGATCAGCCAGAACGAGCTGAGCCAAGCGGTCGACATGCAACGCCGTCAGCTCATGCAACAGTTGGGCAAGGATTTCGACGCCTCCCTGCTGGACGAAAAAATGCTGCGCGATTCGGCACTCAAGGGCCTGATCGATCGCAAGTTGCTGCTGCAAGGCGCACACGATGCGAAATTCGCTTTCTCCGAAGCTGCGCTCGATCAAGTGGTCCTGCAAACGCCTGAGTTCCAGGTCGATGGCAAGTTCAGCGCCGAGCGTTTCGATCAAGTGATCCGCCAGCTGGGTTACAGCCGTATGCAATTCCGCCAGATGCTGGCTCAGGAAATGCTGATCGGTCAGTTGCGCGCCGGCCTGGCAGGCAGCGGTTTCGTCACCGATGCCCAGGTGCTGGCATTCGCCCGCTTGGAAAAGCAGACCCGTGATTTCGCCACCTTGGACATCAAGGCCGATCCGGCGTCGGTGAAGCTGACCGATGATGAGGTCAAGGCTTACTACGACCAACACGCCAAGGAATTCATGACGCCTGACCAGGTGGTCATCGATTACCTCGAGCTGAAGAAAGCCTCTTTCTTCGATCAGGTCAGCGTCAAGGACGAAGACCTGCAAGCGGCTTACCAGAAAGAAATCGCCAATCTGTCCGAGCAACGTCGGGCTGCGCACATCCTGATCGAAGTGAACGACAAGGTCACCGAAGCCCAGGCCAAGGCGAAGATCGAAGAGGTCCAGGCTCGCCTGGCCAAAGGCGAATCGTTTGAAGCCCTGGCGAAGGAGTTTTCCCAGGATCCGGGTTCGGCGAACAACGGCGGCGATCTCGGCTATGCCGGCCCAGGCGTCTACGATCCGGAGTTCGAAAAGGCCTTGTACGCCTTGAACAAGGATCAGGTCTCGGCACCGGTGCGCACCGACTTCGGTCTGCACCTGATCAAGCTGCTGGGTGTCGAAGCGCCTGAAGTGCCGAGCTTTGCCAGCCTCAAGGACAAACTGACCCGCGATCTGAAGACCCAGCAGGTGGAGCAACGTTTCGTGGAGGCGACCAAGCAATTGGAAGATGCCTCGTTCGAAGCGTCCGACCTGGCGCAACCGGCCCAGGACCTGAAGCTGACCGTCCACACATCGGCCCCGTTCGGTCGTGAAGGCGGCGAAGGCATTGCGGCCAATCGCGCGGTGGTGACCGCGGCGTTCAGCCCGGAAGTGCTGGAAGAGGGTGCCAACAGCACCGCCATCGAGCTGGACCCGGAAACCGTCGTGGTCCTGCGTGCCAAGGAGCACCGCAAGCCTGAGCAACTGCCGCTGGAAAAAGTGGCTGGCCCTATTCGTGCTCAATTGACCAAGGAACACGCCAGCGCAGCGGCCAAGACCCGCGCCGACGAGTTGATCGCCAGCCTGCGTGATGGCAAGACACCGCTGGACAAACCGGTCGACGGCCAGGGCTGGAAAGCCACCGAGGCGGTCACCCGCAACCAGGAAGGCATCGACCCGGCGGTGCTGCAAGCGCTGTTCCGCATGCCCAAGCCTGAGTCCAAGGACAAGCCGACCTTCAGCAGCGTGACCTTGCCTGACGGCAGCCTGGTGGTCGTGCGTCTGAACGGTGTAAACGAAGCGGCGGCACCGACTGACGAAGAGAAGGCGCAATATCGCCGCTACCTTGCGTCCCGCGTGGGTCAGCAGGACTTTGCGGCGTACCGCAAGCAGCTGGAGAGTCAGGCAGATATCAAGCGTTTCTGATTGCTTGTTGAGGCTGGCCGAATCTGGCTGGGCTGTTTATCTGGAAAAACGGTGCTTCTTCAGAAATGGGAAGTGCCGTTTTTTTTTGGTTTTTGAGAGGGGTCGGGTTTTGTGTGTATATCCGCGGACTTGCTCGCGAAGACGTTCCCCCTGTGGGAGCGAGCTTGCTCGCGATAACGGTGGATCAGCTTGCCTGGGTGTTGAATGTGTTGATGCTCCCACAGGGTATTACGGTGTGAACTGACTGGCGGCGCTTGTCAGAAAAATCCCGGAAGAGTACAAATGTACTCCATGACGACTCTCACTCCCCGCCGTACCGCCATCCTGACGTTTATCCGCGAACGCATCGCCGATCAGGGTCAGCCTCCAAGCCTCGCTGAAATCAGCGAGGCGTTCGGTTTTGCCTCTCGCAGCGTGGCGCGCAAGCATGTGCTGGCGTTGACCGAGGCTGGTTTCATCGAAGTCAATCCGCACCAGGCCCGAGGCATTCGCTTGCTGAACCAGCCGTCGCGGCCCGAACTGCTCGATGTGCCGGTGTTGGGGCGAGTGGCTGCCGGCCTGCCGATTGGCGCCGATGCAGAGGTTCACAGCCGCCTGATGCTGGACCCGGCGATCTTCACCAAGGCGCCGGATTACCTGCTGCGGGTCCAGGGCGATTCGATGATCGAGGACGGCATTCTCGACGGTGACCTGGTGGGCGTGCAGCGTACGCCGCAGGCTGCCAACGGCCAGATCGTCGTGGCGCGCCTGGACGGTGAAGTCACCATCAAGCGCTTCGAACGCATCGGCGAGCGGGTGCGTTTGCTGCCGCGCAACCCGGCCTACCAGCCGATCATCGTCGAGGCCGACCAGGACCTGGCGATAGAAGGAGTGTTCTGTGGTTTGGTGAGGCAAGGTTGATGGGCGCTGTCGTTGCGCTGGACACGCTGTTCAACGGCGGCCAGGTCTGGAAGGGCCGGCCTGCGCCGCCGGCTGCCAGCCCGCAACCCACTGGCCATGATGCACTGGACGCGGCGTTGCCCAGTGGCGGCTGGCCGGAAGCGGCGTTGACGGAGCTGCTCATCGCCGCGCCGGGCGTGGGCGAGTTGCAATTGGTTTGGCCGACCCTGGCGCGGCTGGCGGCGGCGGGGGAGCGGATTGTGTTGGTGGCGCCGCCATTCGTGCCTTATCCCCAGGCTTGGCAGAACGCCGGCATCGACCTACGCCAGTTGTCGATCATCCGTGCCGATGGGCGTGAGGCCCTGTGGGCCACCGAACAATGCCTGCGGTCGGGCAGTTGTGGCGCGGTGCTGTGCTGGCCCCGCCAAGCGGACGACCGGGCCTTGCGCCGTTTGCAAGTGGCGGCGGAAACCGGCCAGACCCTGGCATTCGCTTGGCGCCCGATCCAGGAGGCTATCAACCCGTCGCCGGCGGCTTTGCGCATCGCCATCGATACCCGGCCGGCGCAATTGCGCGTGCTCAAGTGCCGGGGCGGGCTGGCCCGTTCGGCCCCGATTGCCTTTGCCACGCTCGCCCCCCAAACCGGGCATTGAGGTTGCGATGCGCTGGGTCTGTATTCTTTTCCCGCAATTGGCGCTGGACGCCGCGCTGCGTCAGCGCCCCGATTCCGACCAGCCCCTGGCCTTGCTGACCGGCCCGGCCCAGCGCCGGATCCTGCAAGCGGTGAACGCGCCGGCACGGGCCCTGGGCTTGCGTCCCGGCCAGACCATGACCGCCGCCCAGGCCTTGAGCAAAGGCTTTGCCACCGCGGAGTACGACGCGGCGCAGATCGAGTATTGGCAACAGTTCCTGGCGGCTTGGGCCTACCGTTTCAGCTCCCAGGTCAGCGTGCATTACCCGCGTACCCTGCTGTTCGAGATCGAGTCGAGCCTGGGCCTGTTCGGGCCTTGGCCGGTGTTCGAGGCGCGCTTGCGCGCCGAATTGACCGAGCTGGGCTTTCGCCATCGCATCGTCGCCGCCCCCAACCCCGTGGCGGCGCGGGTGCTGGCTAATGCCTATGACGCCCTGGTGGTGCCCGATGCCGAGACTTTGCAGCACTGCCTGGGCCACATGCCCGTGGAACGAATTGGCCTGGAGCCCGACGTCGCCACGGCGCTGTCGCGCATGGGCCTGCGCCGCCTGAGCCAGGTCCAGGCCTTGCCCCGACAGACCCTGGCTCGGCGTTTCGAGGCCCAGGTGCTCAAGCACCTCGATGCGTTGACGGGCAGCCGCACCCTGGCGCTGTCGTTCTACCTGCCGCCCGACCGTTTCGACGTGCGCATCGAACTCAACTATGACGTGCAATCCCATCAGGCGCTGCTGTTCCCGTTGCGCCGCCTGACCGGTGACCTGTCGGCCTTCCTCTGCGGACGCGACAGCGGCGTGCAGCGCTTCGACTTGCACCTGGAACACGCCGGGTTGCCGGATACTGTGATCAAGGTCGGCCTGCTCAGCGCCGAACGTGACCCGGCGATGCTCTTCGAACTGGCCCGCGGTCGCTTGGAACAAGTGCAGGTCGAGGCCCCGGTGCGGGGTTTTCGCTTGTGTGCCGAAGACCTGCCGAGTTTCGTGCCCCAGCGCCTGGAACTGTTCGACGAACGCCCGCAACAGTCATTGCCCTGGGAGCAACTGCGGGAACGGCTGCGGGCCCGCCTGGGGGATGATGCCGTGCAAGGCTTGGGGTTTCGCGACGACCATCGGCCTGAGTGCGCCTGGCAGACGACTTCCCAGCCCCGATCCCAGGCTTGTCCGGCGCGCGAGGGCGTGCAGCGTCCCGGCTGGCTGTTGGATGAACCCCAGGCTTTGCCGCAAGGCCAGGCACAAATCCTCATGGGGCCCGAGCGTATCGAGACCGGTTGGTGGGACGGCGCGGATGTGCGCCGCGACTATTACCTGATCGAAACTCGCAGCGGACAACGGGGCTGGGCCTATCGACCGGTGGGCGAGGGCGGGCCGCTGTGGCTGCAGGGCTGGTTCGCATGAGCGTTGAATATGCCGAACTGCATTGCCTGTCGAACTTCAGCTTCCAGCGCGGCGCCTCCAGTGCCCTGGAATTGTGCCGTCGCGCCAAGCAGCAGGGCTATCAGGCCTTGGCGATCACCGATGAATGCACCCTGGCCGGGATCGTCCGGGCCTGGCAGGCGGCCAAGGAGTTGGCGCTGCAATTGATTGTCGGCAGCGAAATCCAGGTCGAGAACGGTCCGAAACTGGTGCTGCTGGTGGAAAACCTGGACGGCTATCAAGCCTTGTGTCGGTTGATCACCCGCGCCCGGCGCCGCAGCGAGAAGGGCCACTATCGCATCGTGCGGGAGGACTTCGACGAGCCCTTGCCGGGGCTGCTGGCGTTGTGGGTCGCCGAGGGCAAGGACGCCGAGGAGCACGGGCGTTGGCTCCAGCCGATCTTTGCCGGGCGCCTGTGGCTGACGGTCCAGTTGCATTGCGGGCAGGACGACCGCCGACGGCTGGCGGACTGCCTGGCGCTGGCCGAACGCTTGGATCTTCCGGCCGTGGCCAGCGGCGATGTGCACATGCATGTGCGCGGCCGTCGTGCCTTGCAGGACACCATGACCGCCATCCGCCACCACGTCACGGTGGCCGAGGCCGGCCAACGCCTGCACCCCAACGGCGAGCGTCACTTGCGCAGCCGCAAGGATCTGGCCGAGCTCTACCCGCGGGCCTTGCTCGACGAAACCCTGGCCATCGCCCGGCGCTGCACCTTCGACCTTGGCCAACTGCGCTATGAATATCCGCGTGAGCTGGTGCCCGAGGGGCATGATCCGGCGTCCTGGCTGCGGGAACTGACCGAGCGGGGCATGCGCGAGCGGTGGAAGGATGGCGTGACAGACAAGGTGCGGGCACAGATCGACAAGGAGCTGAGCCTGATCGCCGAGTTGGGCTATGACAGCTATTTCCTCACCGTGCAGGACATCGTCAGCTTTGCCCGCAGCCGCCATATCCTCTGCCAGGGGCGCGGTTCGGCGGCCAACTCGGCGGTGTGCTACGCCTTGGGCATTACCGAAATCGACCCCAGTCTCACCAGCCTGTTGTTCGAGCGTTTCCTGTCCCGGGAGCGCAACGAGCCGCCGGACATCGACGTCGACTTTGAACACGACCGTCGCGAGGAAGTGCTGCAGTACGTGTTCCAGCGCTATGGTCGTCATCGTGCGGCCTTGACGGCGGTGGTCAGCAGTTACCACGGCGCCGGGGCGGTGCGGGATGTGGCCAAGGCCCTGGGCCTGCCGCCGGACCAGGTCAATGCCCTGGCCGATTGCTGCGGCCGTTGGAGCGACGAGGCGCCGCCGGTGGAGCGCTTGCGTGAAGGCGGCTTCGACCCGGACAGCCCGGTGTTGCGCCGGGTCTTGGGCCTGACCCAGCAATTGATCGGTTTCCCCCGGCACTTATCCCAGCACCCTGGCGGCTTCGTGATTTCCGAACAGCCCCTGGACACCCTGGTGCCGGTGGAAAACGCGGCCATGGCCGAGCGCACCATCATCCAGTGGGACAAGGACGACCTGGACGCGGTCGGGCTGCTCAAGGTGGATATCCTGGCCCTGGGCATGCTCAGCGCGATTCGGCGTTGTTTCGACCTGATCGAGCAGTACCGAGGGCAGCGTTATGCCTTGGCGTCGTTGCCCCAGGAGGATCCGGCGACCTACCAGATGATCTCGCGAGCCGACACCATCGGTGTCTTCCAGATCGAATCCCGGGCGCAGATGTCGATGTTGCCTCGGCTGAGACCCGAGAGGTTCTACGATTTGGTCATCGAAGTGGCGATCGTGCGGCCCGGGCCGATCCAGGGAGGGATGGTGCACCCGTACCTGCGGCGCAGGAATAAAGAAGAAGAGGTGACGTATCCCTCTGAAGCGCTGAAAACAGTGCTTGACCGCACCCTGGGTGTGCCCTTGTTCCAGGAGCAGGTCATGCAGATCGCCATCGTCGCGGCCGACTACACCCCGGGCGAAGCAGACCAATTGCGGCGCTCCATGGCTGCCTGGAAACGTCACGGTGGGTTGGAGCCCCATCGGGAACGCCTGGCGCAGGGGATGAAGAACAATGGCTACACCGCTGAATTCGCCGCGCAAATCTTCGAACAGATCAAAGGCTTCGGCAATTACGGTTTTCCCGAATCCCACGCCGCCAGTTTCGCCTTGCTGACCTACGCCAGCAGCTGGCTCAAATGCCACGAACCGGCGGCGTTTGCCTGTGCCTTGATCAACAGTTGGCCGATGGGGTTCTACAGCCCGGACCAGATCCTCCAGGATGCCCGCCGGCATCAACTGTCGATCCGCCCGGTGGACGTGCGCGCCAGCGATTGGGAGTGCAGCCTCGAGCCCATGGACGGCCGGCAACCGGCGATCCGCATGGGGCTGCGCCTGGTCAAGGGGTTTCGCGAAGAGGATGCCCGCCGTATCGAAGCGGCGCGCCGGCAGCGGCCCTTCAACGACGTGGCCGACTTGGGTGAACGCGCGCAACTCGATGCCCGGGCCCAGGCGCAACTGGCGGACGCGGGGGCCTTGCAGGGCTTGGCCGGGGATCGCCATCGGGCTCGCTGGGAAGTGGCCGGGGTGCAGAAGCAACTGGGCCTTTTCGCCGGTTTGCCCAGCCAGGAAGAACCGCCCGTGACCCTGCCCGAACCCACGCTGGGGGAAAACCTGTTTGCCGATTACGCCACACTGGGCACGACTCTAGGCCCTCATCCGCTGGCCCTGCTGCGTCCCGAACTGCGCGCCCGGCGCTGCCGCAGCTCCCGGGAGTTGCAGGACGTGGAGCATGGCCGCAACGTCAGCGTCGCCGGGCTGGTCACTGGCCGCCAACGCCCGGGCACGGCCAGCGGCGTGACCTTCGTCACCCTGGAAGATGAATTCGGCAACCTCAACGTGGTGGTCTGGCGCGACCTGGCCGAGCGCCAGCGCAAGACCCTGGTGGGCTCGCAATTGCTCAGGGTCGACGGACGCTGGGAAAGCGTCGGCGAGGTCCGCCACTTGATCGCCGGGCGCTTGAGCGACCTGACTGAATTGTTGGCGGGTATCCAAGTGCAAAGCCGCGATTTCCGCTGAGGTTGCAAACCCTCCCTGGTTCCGGGACATGATTCCTGTGGCAAACAAAGAACTCTGTGGCGAGGGGATTTATCCCCGTTGGGTTGCGAAGCAGCCCCATGATTCATCAGCCACTGATGTCTCAGACAGGACGCAGGGGGGTGCTGCGCAACCCAGCGGGGATAAATCCCCTCGCCACAGATTTTTACTTTTGCCACAAGGATCGTGCGCAAACCGGTCACCATGAAACCAAACGCCAACCCGACGCTCGAAGCTCTGATCGCAAGGGATTTGTGTGCCGATTCCCTGCAGGTATTTTGAGGTTAGAGTCGACCATGCAGTTTCTATCCCAGAATCACGGGTGCCCTGGGTGGGGCGGTGAGATGGCCGGGCGTATCCGGGCGTTCGATTGGAGCCGAACCGAGTTGGGCGCCATCGAGCACTGGTCCGCCAGCTTGCGCAGCGCTGTCCAATTGTTGTTGGCTTCGCCCCTGCCGATGGTGATGTTGTGGGGCCGCCAGGGCTTCATGATCTACAACGACGCCTATGCCGAGTTCTCTGGCGGTCGCCATCCCTACCTGTTGGGGTGCGCGGTGGAGTTGGGCTGGCCGGAGGTTGCCGAATTCAATCGCCATGTCCTGGACGTTTGCCTGGCCGGCGGCACCTTGTCCTACCGCAGTAAAGAGCTGGTCCTGCTACGCGATGGCAAGCCTGAAGACGTGTGGATGGACCTCTACTACAGCCCGGTGCCCGATGACGACCAATCTCCGGCGGGGGTGTTGGCGATTGTGGTGGAAACCACCGAGCACGTATTGACCGAGCGCGCCCGGCAAGCGGCCGAACGCAGTTACCGCGCGGTCAATGAACGCATCCAGCTGGCGCTCTCGGCCGGGCCCTTGCTGGGGTCGTTCGTCTGGGACATCCAGGCCGACACGTTGTCGGGCGATGAGCGTTTCGCCCGTACTTTCAACTACCCACCCGACTGTTCGCTGGACGCATTGCCCATCGAAATTGCCCGCCAGGGTATCCACCCGGACGACCTTGAAGAGGTCAACCAGCGGGTCGAACTGACCGTGCGCACCGGCGTGTCTTACAGCGCTGAATATCGGGTTCGCCGCCTGGACGGCAACTATCGCTGGGTGCTGGCCAGCGGTCGATGTGAGTTCGATGGGGCGGGCAAGCCCCTGCGTTTTCCGGGGGTGCTGATTGATATCGATGAGCGCAAGACGGCCGAAGCGTCGCTGCTCAAGTTCACCCGCGATTTGGAGCAGCGCGTTGCCAACGAGGTGCAGGCGCGGCTGGCAGCGGAAGAACAGTTGCGCCAGTCACAGAAGCTCGAGGCCATTGGCGGCCTCACCGGTGGCGTGGCCCATGACTTCAATAACTTGCTGCAGGTGATCGCCGGCAACCTGCATTTACTGGCACGCCACGAACGAGACAATGCCAATGTGCAACGACGGGTCAGTGCCTCCATCGAAGCCGTGGAGCGGGGGGCCAAACTGTCCTCGCAGCTGTTGGCTTTTGCCCGGCGCCAGCCCTTGTCACCGGCGGTCTACAACCCTCGGCGCATCTATGAGGGCATGGGTGAGTTGCTGCAACGGGCCCTGGGCGAAACCATCCAGATTGAAGTGAGCCTGCCTCAGGCGCCCTGGTGCATCCACGTCGATCGCAACCAACTGGAAAACGCCCTGTTGAACCTGGCAATCAATGCCCGTGACGCCATGGACGGCGAGGGCACGATCCGCCTGCTCGGCGATAACATCGTGCTCGATGAAGCGTTCTGCGCCGGTAAGGAAATCCCGACCGGCGACTATGTCCGGCTGTCGGTGATCGATTGCGGTGCCGGCATGCCGCCCGATGTCCTGCAGCAAGTGTTCGAACCGTTTTTCACCACCAAGACCGATGGCCAGGGCACTGGGCTTGGATTGAGCATGGTGTTCGGGTTCGTCAAGCAGAGTGGCGGCCATATCGAGATTTCCAGCGACCTGGGTGAAGGCACGCGGGTGCGGATGTATTTCCCTCGAAGCCTTGCGCCTGAAGTAGGGGAAACCGAGCAATACGACGCGCTTCAGTCCGGCCGGCAAGAGACGATTCTGGTGGTGGAGGACAACGACGAGGTGCGCAGTGCGTCGGTGGACCTGCTGGAGCAGTCAGGCTATCGGACCCTCACGGCCGCCAACGGCGATGAGGCGATGAAACTGCTGCTGGACGGCACCGCGGTGGACCTGATTTTCACCGACGTGGTCATGCCTGGCCTGATCAAGAGCTCAGACCTGGCCGCCTGGGCCAAGGTGCAGAGCCCGCCGGTCCCGGTGCTGTTCACCTCGGGCCATACCCGGGACATCATCTCCCGGAACCATCAATTGAGCCCCGACACCCACCTGTTGAGCAAACCCTACGGCCCGGACGCATTGGCCCGGATGGTCAGGAGCGTGTTGGGCGGTTGATCGCTGCGTTTTAAACAAATGGAACCGAAGCCGTTGCGTCACCTTCGAATGTTCAAGACCGGTCAACCATCCGGCCCTGCCATGAACGAGGTGCCTATGAACGACGATCCCGCAAACACTCAGCCACAGACGCCGTCTGCGCGTAATGATCCGGCCATCGACCCTCAGGTTCCGGGCAAAGCGTCTGATGCCGAGCCAGTCAGTCCTGCCGGAACGGACCAGGCTGACAGCGCCGCCTCTGAGGTCGATCAGAAGCAGCATCACCAGGACAATGACAACACCTTCAGCCCCGGCTTCAAGCCTGATCCGGACCGGCCGAAATCCGGTGAAAGCACGGATGCCGATATCGATACCGATGGGGGCTAGGCTGCTTGCCAAAGCGATGGGCAATCTGCATGCAGGTTGACTGTGACGGCCTCTTCGCGAGCAAGCCCGCTCCCACAGTGGTCTTGTGGTGAATATGAGACTCATAAGCGCCCAAGATCCCTGTGGGAGCGGGCTTGCTCGCGAAAGCGGTGGGTCAGCTTGAATCAATGTTGTCTGTGCCACCGTCTTCGCGAGCAGGCTCGCTCCCACAGTGGTCCTTTGGTGAATGAAATACTCATGAACACCCAAGACTCCTTTGGTGAATATGAGGCTCATGAACACCCAAGACTCCTTTGGTGAATATGAGACTCATGAACACCCACGATCCCTGTGGGAGCTTGCTCGCGATAGCGGTGGGACTGCCTACATTTATTCAGCCTTGAAGCAATACACCGCCAGCTTGTTGCCATCCAGGTCCCGGGCATAAGCGGCGAAGGCGTTGTCCGCCCAGCCACGCGGGCCTGGCAGGCCTTCGCAGACGCCGCCGTTTGCCAGGGCGGCCGTATGGAACGCCTGGACCGCCGCGCGGTTCGGCGCTTCGAAGCTCACCGTGACACCGTTGCCGATGGTGGCCGCACTGCCGTTGGCCGGATTGAGGACAAAAAACGACGGCTTGTCGACGCCCCAGATGGAGCCGGCCTCGTTGAGGTCGGCAACACGCTTGAGGCCGATCTCTTTCAGGGTGGCGTCATAGAACGCACGTGCTTTTGCCAGGTTGTTGGTGCCGACGGTGACATGGGTAAAAACGGACATCTTGGTTTCCTTTCTTTGGGTCATTGGGTTTACGAGCGGATTTCAGAAATGAATGACGGTACGAATGCGACCGCAGCCCTAGGTTTCAAGGTCTGTGCTGACATGGAAAAGCATCGTGTTAGTTGCAACGCTATCTACTTGAGAAACGATGAACCTGTGGCGAGGGAGCTTGCTCCCGCTTGACCGGGCTGGCGCTCCAGTGCGAAGCGCTCACAAAATGGGTCTGCTACGCAGCCCAGCGGGAGCAAGCTCCCTCGCCACGGGCTCATCGAACGTCTTGAATGCAACATCAGTCCCTGACCCTGACGATCAGGGCAATATTTCAGATGTCCTTGACCAGCCGCAGCGCATCGTAGATCGCCGCGTGGGTATTACGTGCCGACACTGCGTCGCCGATCCGGAACAGCTGGAAGCGACCTTCGGGGTTGGTCACGATGTCCTGGGTTTTCCCGGCGATCAGGTTGTGCTGTTCGACCGCGCCGTTGTTGCTCGAATGCGGGCGCAGTTCGAAGTACAGATCGTCCAGGGGCAGGGTGCCGTGGTTGACCACCACCTGATCGACCACGCGCTGTTTGTGCACCTGGCCGTAATCGCTGCCGAAGTTGGCGATCAGTTGACCGTCGCGCTTCTCTACGGAGTCGACTCGATAGGTCACTGTGAAGGTGACGTTCAGGTCTTGCAGGCTGCGCATGTACGGCACCAGGTTCATCGCCATCACCTCCGGCGAAAACGACCGGTCCGGCGTGACGATCTCCAGTTTCGCACCGCTGTTGGCGATGACCTCGGCCGCCTGTAGCGCCGCGTGGTCGCCGGCGTCGTCGAAGATCAGCACGTTCTGGCCGGGTTTGACGTCACCGGAAATGATGTCCCAGGTCGACACCACCAGTTCATTGCCGTGCTTGAGCACCTCGGTATGGGGCAAGCCGCCCGTGGCGACGATCACCACGTCCGGTGCCTCGGCCATCACGGTCTCGGCTTCGGCCCAGGTGTTGAATTGGAACTTCACCCCCAGCCGTTCGCATTGCGCCATGCGCCAATCGATGATGCTGATCATCTCGCGCCGCCGCTCGCTCTGGGCGGTCAAGCGGATCTGTCCACCGGGCTGATCCGCCACTTCGAACACCGTGACGTCATGACCGCGTTCACCAGCCACCCGCGCCGCTTCCAGGCCCGCCGGGCCGGTGCCGATCACCACCACTTTGCGCTTGACCGACGCCTTCGGGATCTCATGGGGCATGGTGGTTTCGCGGCCGGTGGCAGCGTTGTGGATGCAGTAGGCGGCGCCGCCCTGGTAGATGCGATCCAGGCAATAGTTGGCGCCGACGCAGGGGCGGATCTCTTCTTCGCGTTTTTCAATGATCTTGCGCACGATGTGCGGGTCGGTCATGTGCGCGCGGGTCATGCCGATCATGTCCACCTTGCCGGAGGCGATGGCGTGCCGCGCCGTGGCGACGTCCGGAATCTTGGCCGCATGGAACGTCGGGAAACCGGTGGCCGAGCGAATCTCGCCAGCAAAATCCAGGTGCGGCGAATTGCGCATGCCCTGGATGGGGATCACGTCGGTGAGGCCGGCATCGGTATCGATGTGCCCGCGCACGACGTTGAGGAAGTCCACCAGCCCACTGTCCTTGAGCATGTGGGAGATCTGCAGGCCGTCGCTGGCGCCGAAGCCGCCGGGCAGGTCTTCATCGCCGGTGTAGCGCACCCCGAGCAGGAAATCTTCGCCACAACGCTGGCGAATGCCACGCAGGATGTCGAAGGTGAAGCGCATCCGATTTTCCAGCGGGCCGCCGTAGGGCCCGTCGAGATCGTTGGTCAGCGGCGACCAGAACTGATCCATGAGGTGCCCGTAGGCCTGCAGTTCCAGGCCATCAAGACCGGCGGCCTTCATGCGTTCGGCGGCATCCACGTAATCCTTGATGATCCGGTCGATGTCCCAGTCTTCCAGTTTTTTCGGGAAGGCCCGGTGGGACGCTTCGCGGCGATGGGACGGCGAGACGACCGGCAGCCAGTCCGCCTTGTCCCAGCGTGTGCGCCGACCCAGGTGGGTCAGTTGGATCATCACTGCCGCGCCGTGTTCGTGGCATTCGTCAGTCAGGTCCTTCATCCATTTGACCACTTCGTCCTTGTACGCCAGCACGTTGTTGAACACCGGCGGGCTGTCACGGGAAACGGCGGCGGAACCCGCCGTCATGGTCAGCGCCACGCCAGCCTTGGCCCGTTCGACGTGATAGGCGCGGTACAAATCCTTCGGCATGCCGTCGACAGGATAAGCCGGCTCATGGGAGGTGGTCATGATCCGGTTCTTGAGGGTCAGGTGCTTGATCTTATAGGGCTGCAGCAGAGGATCGCTGGACATGGTGTTGCGCTCCGGGAACAGAACATCAGGCTTGGTTTGACATAACGGTATGTTGAATGTTCATGTGTGTCAACGATTGAGACACAGGTGTACATTTTTCTTGCGTGGCGGAAAAACCAGGATTACCATCCAGTCGAAACAGGGGTGCACCGGCTCGTGCGGCCGGCCATCTCGCATCGATCCACAGTGCAAGGGGGCTATGGGAAGAACCATGAAAGTGCTCGTTGCGGTAAAGCGTGCCATCGACCCGAATGTAAAAGTCCGGGTGAAAGCCGACGGTTCAGACGTCGAACTCAATGGCGTGAAGATGGCCTTGAACCCGTTCTGCGAAATCGCGGTGGAAGAGGCGATTCGCCTCAAGGAGAAGGGGCTGGCATCCGAAGTGGTGGTGGTCTCGGTGGGCACGTCGGCGGCGCAGGAACAACTGCGCACGGCCTTGGCACTCGGTGCGGACCGGGCGTTGCTGGTCGAGACGAATGCACTACTCGAACCACTCAACGTCGCCAAGTACCTGAGCAAAGTGATCGATCAGGAACAGCCGCAATTGATCCTGTTTGGCAAACAGGCGATCGACCAGGAGAACAACCAGGTCGGGCAAATGGTCGCGCAGTTGATCGGCAGCGGCCAGGCCACTTACGCCTCGGCCGTCAATCAGGTCGACGGGCAATGGGTCGTGGAGCGTGAGGTCGACGGTGGCAGCCAGGTGGTCGCCCTCGCCATGCCGGCCGTGGTGACCTGCGACTTGCGGCTGAACCAACCGCGCTATGCCTCGTTGCCGAACATCATGAAAGCCAAGAAAAAACCGCTTGAAATCATTGCCGCCGACACCTTGGGCGCGAGCGTGAAGGAACACGCTCGATTATTAGGCGTAGTGCCGCCGGCGGTGCGCAAAGCCGGGATCAACGTCGGTTCGGTGGCCGAGCTGGTGGATAAATTGAAAAACGTTGCGGGGGTGATTTGATGCGCACATTGGTGATCGCCGAACACAGCGCAGGTCAACTGACGGCAGGGACATGGAGTGCCGTGACCGCCGCCCTGGCGTTGGGTGCCAAGACGGATTTGCTGGTGATGGGCGGGGTGGATGCGTCGGCAGTGGCGCAACAGGCAGCGCTGGCCCAGGGCCTGGACCGGGTGCTGCTCGCACAAGGGGCGATGTTCGAACATGCCCTGGCGGAAAATGTCCAGCCACTGATCACTTCGCTGGTGGCCGAGGGGTATACGCATGTCGTTGCCGACGCCAGCAGCATGGGACGCAATGTGCTGCCACGGGTCGCGGCCAGCCTGGATGTCGGCATGCTGTCCGACGTCACCCACATTGTTTCGGCGGACACCTTCCAGCGCCCCATTTATGCCGGCAATGCCATCGCCACCGTGCAGTCCCTCGATCCGATCAAGTTGCTCACGGTCCGCGCCTCGGCGTTCGCCCAGGCCTTGCCCCATGAACATCGCTGTGAAGTGGTGGCGGTGGAGGGCGGGCAAAGCGCAAGCAATGTGCGTTTCGTGAGCGAACAACTGACGGCCAGCGAAAGGCCGGATTTGTCGAGCGCCCGCGTCGTCGTGTCCGGTGGCCGAGGGATGCAGAGCAAAGAAAATTTCGCCCTGATCGAGCGAGTGGCGGACAAACTTGGCGGCGCCGTCGGGGCCTCGCGTGCCGCGGTGGATTCGGGTTTCGCCCCCAACGATTTGCAGGTCGGGCAGACCGGGAAAATCGTCGCGCCAGAGCTTTACATCGCGGCGGGCATCAGTGGCGCCATTCAACATTTGGCGGGTATGAGCGGCTCAAAGGTCATTGTCGCGATCAACCAGGACGCTGAAGCACCGATCGCCCAAGTGGCGGATTACATGTTAGTGGCGGATCTGTTCGAAGCTTTGCCGGCACTCGAGAAAGCGTTGTGAGTGCTTAACGAAAAACGCTGAACCCGTGGCGAGGGAGCTTGCTCCCGCTTGACCGGGCTGGCGCTCCAGTGCGAAGCGCTCACAAAAGGGCTGCTACGCAGCCCAGCGGGAGCAAGCTCCCTCGCCACGGTTTGTCGACAGTCTTAAGGGATTGCATTACCAAAAGAGTTTCGCCAAAGGGCGGAGGAGGGCCGAGCGACCGAAATACATGAGCTGTTCCCATAACTAAAACTTATCCATGCATAACATTAAATCCCTTGAGGAGGGTGATAGCACTCTGCTCTGATGAGGGAACGTTAATTCTTCTGCTGCCCTGCCAATAACTATTAATACAGTACGCGGAGATGCACCATGATGACGTTGTCCAGTAAGACGTGTATCGGCTGGTTTGCCGGCCTGGCGATGGCCGCCAGCAGCCTGATGACCCACGCCGAGGAAGCCACGCCTATCCGCATCGGATGGGTGAATTGGTCGGATACGGAAATTGCCGTAAAGCTGGCGGATACCGCATTGCGCGACCACTTGAAGCAACCGGTCAAATTGGTGCTCGCCGATATTGGCATTCAGTTCCAGGCCTTGGCCAACGGCAATATCGACCTGATCCCGATGGTCTGGTTGCCGAGCACTCACAAGGCGTTCTACGACAAATACCAGGACAAGCTCGAAGACCTTGGCGTGTTGTATGAAGGTCGGATCGGCATGGCGGTGCCAACGTCCATTCCCACCAGCGAGATTGCCAGTGTCGAAGACCTGAACAAGCCTGAAGTACGGGAAAAACTCGGCGGCAAGATCCTGACCTCGGAAGTGGGCAATGGCCAATACAAACTCACGGAAAAGGCCATCAAGGAATACAAGCTCGAGGGCTACAAGATGGTCGCCTCTTCGGAGTCCGGCATGTTGAGCGAGCTGGAGCGCAACCTCAAGCGTGACAAATGGGCCTTGATCAACGCCTGGAGCCCGCACTGGATGTTCGCCAAGTGGCCGCTGCGCTACCTGGACGATCCGAAGCAGATTTTCGGGGGCGCCGAGCAGATTCACGCGGTGGCTCGCAAAGGCTTCAGCGCCGAACATCCCGAGGTCGCCCGGTTCTTCGCCAACTTCAAGATCCCCAAGGCCGACCTCGAGAAGTTGATGGCGACCGCTCGTGACAGTTCGGCGGACAAGGTCGTTGCGGAGTATTACGCCGCCAACAAGCCGCGCTTCGAGGCGATGTTCGGCAGCCAGACCGCTTCTGCGACACCGGCTCAGTAATGGCCGTCATCCAATAGTTGTGTTGCCGTCCGATGCCCTTGGTGAAGGGCGTCGGAGGCATCGAACGAACATTCAGGCGATCCCCTTGAAGACCACCGCTTACCGTCGCTTTACCCTGGATGAAGCGGTCGGCTGGGTGAAGCACCTCTGCGCAGCGAAGGGCTGCTCAGCCGCGGTTGCCCTCTCATTGGCCCACGCCACCGTGGCTGCGCAAGCGCGCGGTAACCAGGCCGTGGGGTTCCGGCATCTTGCCGATTACTTGTCGGGCTTTTCCTCCGGACGCATCGATCCACGTGCCGAGCCAAGTATCTCCCGCGCTGGCGCGATGATCTTCAAATCCGATGCCCAAGGCGGAATTGCCCAGTTGGGGGTCGATCGCTGTTTCGATTCGCTGTGCCATGCCGCGCACGCCAATGGCATGGCCACGTTGAGCCAATGCAACAGTTTTACCAGCGGTGAGTTGGGCGACTACACGCTGCGGTTTGCCCAGGCCGGGCTGATTGCCTTGGCGGTCGCAAACGGACCGGCGCTGGTGGCCGTTCCTGGCGCCAAGGGCAAGACCTACTCGACCAACCCGCTCTCGTTTGCCGCGCCCTCGGCCGATGGCATCCCCTTGTTGTTCGACCAGGCCTGCAGTGCCGCGGCATTCGTGAACATCGCCCACGCCGCTTCGACGGGCAACGATATTCCCGAGGGTTGGGCGGTGGATCAGGAGGGCAACGGCACACGTAATGCCCTGGCGGCGCTGGGCGGTGCGCTGCTGCCTTTTGGCGGTCACCGTGGGGCCAACCTGATGCTCATGGTCGAGGTTCTGGCGGCGGGGCTCACGGGCGCCAACTGGTCGCTGGATGCGCCGGACTTCAACCAGGGAAACCAGACGCCTGGCTGTGGCCTGTTGATCCAGCTGCTGGCGCCGGATTTCTTTTCGGCGGGATTCGAGCTGCGGCTCTCAAGTCAACTGACCCGCCTGGCGCAGATGGGCGTCCACAGGCCGGGATGGGAACGGCAACATTCAACGGTCACCGCGCAGAATGATGGAATCAGTGTTCCCGTTGACCTGCTGGAACAACTGAGTTGTCTGTAAGCCGCTCCGATACGTCGCTCGGGAAATGGGATCGAAACGATGATGAATAGCACTGAAAATCCAGCGTGGGGTCAGGACATTCTCCGCAGCGGCGACTCGCTCAGGTGTTCGCTTCAAAACATCCTGTCGGGCAGCGGCTGCGATGAGGCGCAAGCGCATGTCGCGTCCCTGAAGGCGGCCCAATGGACGATCAGGACGGCTGCGCAAGCTTCAAATGCACTGCCAGGCTTTTTGGCGTCCCACTTATCCGAGGCACTTGAAGCTGCGCCCAGGACCGATGATGACCTGCTGTCGATACGGGGTGCGTTAGGCACGCTCTTGCCCCATGTCACCTGGATGAATCGCCAGGCCCGGGCCGACCAGGACAGCGCTTTCGTGGAGCGGCATCGCCACGGGATGATCGCCGGCCCGGGAGGGTTATTTGAATGTTCCACCCTGACCTTGGGATTGGCGCTCATGCTGCCCGAAACCTGCTACCCCTATCACCAACACCCGCCTGCCGAGTTCTATCTCGTCCTGTCGCCGGGCGAGTGGTATCGGGAGGAGGTGGGGTGGTGGAGTCCTGGCGCGGGAGGTTTGGTTTTCAACCCGCCCTCCTGTGTCCATGCAATGAAGTCGAGGGATGTTCCACTTCTGGCCCTGTGGGGCTTGATGCACTAGTGCTTCGTTATAAGAAACGATGAACTTGGGTAATGATTGAGAGGAAGAGAGATGGCGGTGACCACGCAGGGCATCAAGTTGGACGAAGAGACGCGGGCCAGGCTGAAGTCCGCGTCGGCTAAGTTGGATCGCACCGCCCATTGGTTCATGAAAAAGGCCATTCTGAGTTTTATTGAAAAAGTTGAAGGTGGGGCGGGTATCGAAGCGTTCATGGCGGTCGAGCTTTTAGAAAAAGACACGCGGCGCCACAGCATCGCCCGTCGGCTGTGCAAGGATTGCGACACTGCCCATCTACAGCCTATCGAAGTCGCCCGCCATGAGTTGATGTAGGTTCTGCACGTTTGAGCTCCATCGACATCCGCTCACCGTCTACGCGGAGGCGGTGACGGTCCGGGAATGCGATGCGTACCCAGGCAGCGCTCATAGTTCGTGGCGACGTTCCCTCGACGGGGGGTAACCAAAAAAGGCGCTGTAGCATTTACTGAAATGCGGGGTTGAGACAAAGCCGCAGGCAATTGAAACATCGATGATCGCCAAGCGTGAATTCTGTATCAGGTGTTGGGCGCCTTTAAGTCGCAGTTCCAGGTAATAGCGCTGGGGAGGGACGCCCAATTGTTCCTGGAAAAGTCGTTGCACCTGACGTCTTGATAATTGAACACACTCGGCAAGTTGATCCGGGCCCAGCGGTTCCTCCAGGTTACTCTCCATCAAGGTGATGATTTCTCGTAGCGGGGCGCTGACCTTGCCGTCTTGCACCTGTACTGAAGTCCGAAACCTGGATTGGTCATGATCCAACAGGTCAAAAACCGCGTTCGCGACGTTCTGATCAAGCGCTTTGTAAAGCCACTTCATCATCATCTGAAAAGCGCCCGCGGGACTCGCCGCCGTGAGCCGGTCTCGATCGAATACCACGGCGTCCAACGTGACGTTCGTGTTAGGCGAAAATTCGGATAACGCGATCCGTTGTTCTGCGTGAACGGCACAGCGGTAGCCATCCAGCAGCCCGGCCTTGCCCAGATACCAGGCGCCATTCCATAACCCACCGAGCGCGATGGGCATGCTGGCGAGTTTGTTCAATAGTTTCACCAACCCATCAGGCACGACTCTAGGCGTGCGCAACCCTCCGCAGACAATCATCAGATCCAGGGCGGCGATCCTGATGTCGGTCAGGGGGGTATCCGGCCTGATAGGGATGGCCAGGTCGCTCATGACTTCGGAGTCGTTTCGACTGAATGTATGAACTTTTACCGAGCCTGGCCGGATCAGATTGGCCGTCACGAGCACGTCCAGGCATTGCGTGAAGCACGTCAGGGAAAAGTTCTCAAGCAAGAGAAAACCGATGCTTGATGGTTTATGGCTTTCAACTAAATGGCTCATCAATCAAGCTTCATATGCGCAGAAAGCTGTCGTCGAAGGGGTAATGCGTCAACAACTCATAGCCGGTTTCAGTGACCAGTAATTGGTTCTCCAACTTGATGCCATCGCGGCCACCCACTTCACCCACGTACGCCTCGACACACAGGGCCATGCCTGCTTGCAGCTCGCCCTCGTATCCGTAGGATTCCAGGTCCTCCGGATAGCGGACACAGGGGTACTCGTCGCACAAGCCGACACCATGGAACAGCACGCCGTACCGCTGGGCGCGGCAGGGCTCGGGCAGCCGATGGGCCTTGGCGGTCAGTTCGGTAAAACGTACGCCCGGCTTGATCAATTCGGTGTTATGGACGATATGGTCGTGGGCAATTCGATACAGGCGTTTCTGTTCAGCCGTGGGCTCAAGTCCTCCACAAATCCAACTGCGGGACATGTCCACGCACATGCCGTAGGTGCCGATCAGATCGGTGTCGAACGACAACAGGTCGCCGTCGCTCAACACCCGTGGGCCAGACTCCTGGAACCAGGGGTTGGTGCGAGGGCCGGAGCTGAGGATGCGCGTCTCGATCCATTCGCCACCACGGCGGATATTGCCGGAATGCAGGGCGGCCCAGACGTCGTTTTCGGTCGCACCGGCGCGCATCGCCTGGTGCATTTCGGCCACTGAGGCTTCGCACGCGGCCACCGCGCAGCGCATCGCCTTGATTTCATCCGGGCCCTTGATCATGCGTGCGAACTCGGTCACTTCCTGGCCGCTGCATATCTCGATCGCCAGGTCATCCAATGCGCGCACGCCAGCGACTTCGATTCGGTCTACCGCCAGGCGTCGGTTGGCTCCGGCGTGTTGGCGCAGCAACTCGTCGATTTGCGCGGCGAAATGCCTGGCGTGTCGATCCGTGTGCTCGCCGGTCTCGAAAAAGAAAAAAGACGCGCCGCTGCGCAATTCTGTAACCAGCGGCAGATGCGCGGAAAGGTGATCGCAGCCATGGAAGTCCCACAACACGACGTGCCCACTGGCGGCGACGAAGCAGGCCCGCGCGGGGTTATGGGCCGTCCATAACTGCATGTTGGTGGTGTCGGTCGCGTAGCGGATATTCAGCGGATCGAATAACAGAATGCCGCCCAGGTCACGGGCGACCAACTGATCAACCAGTCGTTGCAATCGATAGGTACGCAGGGTGGGCAAATGGGGCGGTTCCAGGCCCAAACGCTCCCACTCCGCGAACGCCAGGGGAGTGGGGCCTATTTCGACGCGGTCGTTGTCATTGACGGAGCCATCTTTTTTTAATGCGGTTGCGCGCTGCCTGGCCGGGTCGATGCGCCGGGCATTGGGTGGAATCGAAAAAGGTGAAGGGGTCATGATGGCGTCCAGTGTTCAGTCTGCTAGAAGTATTGTCAGCTGTGCCGGCCTCATCGCGAGCAGGCTCGCTCCCACATTCCTTCGGCGTACACATGACCCTGTGGAGCAAGCTCATTCCCACATTCCTTCGGCGTACACATGACCCTGTGGAGCAAGCTCATTCCCACATTCCTTCGGCGTACACATGACCCTGTGGAGCAAGCTCATTCCCACATTCCTCCGGCGTACACATGACCCTGTGGAGCAAGCTCATTCCCACATTCCTCCGGCGTACACATGACCCCTGTGGGAGCGAGCCTGCTCGCGATGAGGCCAGTACAGCCGCCACAAAATCGCGATCTCGATCAGGTTACGAAGCATCAATCCAAATGGTTTTCAGCTCGGTGTACTGGTCATGGGCCCAGACGGATTTGTCGCGCCCCCCAAAGCCAGACTCCTTGTAGCCGCCGAACGGCGTGGAGGCGTCGCCTTCACCGAAACAGTTGACCGTGACCACGCCCGCACGAATTTCCCGCGACAGGCGCAAGGCATTGCGCAGGCTGCCGGTATAGGCGGAGGCCGCCAGGCCGTAGACCGTGTCGTTGGCCAGCTCGATGGCTTCGTCGATCGAACTGAAGCTGGTCACGCTGAGTACCGGCCCGAAGATCTCCTCGATAAACAGGCGACTGTCACGTTCGACGCCATCGATGATGGTCGGCTGCACGAACACGCCGGACTCGGTCTTGCCCCCTTGCATCACATTGAGTTTGTGCTCGGCTGCGTATTCCAGATAAGAACGGACTTTGTCGAAATGGGTTTTGCTGATCATGGCGCCGAGGCGATTTTCAGGATCGAGCGGGTCACCCATTTTCCAATCGCGCAGGTGCTTGCCGATCAGTTGCAGCAGTTCATCCTTGACGTCTTCATGGACGATCAGCCGCGAGGAGGCCGAGCAGTTCTCGCCCATGTTCCAGAAAGCGCCGGCCGTCACATACTGGGCCACCTGATCAAGGTCTTCGCAGTCGTTCATCACCACGGCGGGGTTTTTACCCCCCAGTTCCAGCACGACGCGCTTGAGGTTGGACTCGGACGCGTACTTGAGGAACAACCGGCCGGTGTCGGTCGAACCGGTGAAGCTGACCATCGCCACATCCATGTGCCGACCGATTGCCTCGCCAGCCTCCCGGCCGCCGCCAGGGGTGATGTTGAACACGCCTGGCGGAATACCGGCCTGATGGGCCAGTTCGGCCACACGCAGCGCGGTCAGGGTGGTTTCCTTGGCCGGCTTGACCACGATGGAACAGCCGGCCGCCAAGGACGGGCCAATCTTCCAGGCCAGCATCAACAGAGGGAAGTTCCACGGCAGGACCAGGCCGACGACGCCGATCGCTTCGCGCACCACCAGGGTGACCGCACCGTGGCCGGTCGGCGCGGTGCTGTCGTACACCTTGTCGATCAACTCCGCATGCCAGCGCAGGGTATGGATCGTGTCGGGCACATCGACGTTCTGGCATTCGCTGACCGGCTTGCCGCTGTCCAGGCTTTCCAGCACGGCGAGCTCGTGGGCGTTGTCTTCCAGCAATTGGGCGAAACGCAGGAGCACCTGCTTACGTGCGCCGGGCGACAGCTTATGCCAGCGACCATCCTCGAAGGCTTGCTTGGCGGCGGCTACGGCAACGTCGACGTCACGGCTATCGCACGCCGCGATCTCGGCAAGCTGTTCACCCGTGGCCGGGTTCGTGGTGATGAAGGTTTTTCCAGAGAGGGCATCACGGAACTCGCCGTTGATGAACGCCTGGGTCGGGAATTTCAACTGGGCGGCGATGGCCGCGTACTGTTCTTTGCTCAGTAAATCAGCCATTTCAGGCACCTCCAGTGATCTGCGCGATGTTGCGCTTGAGCTCGGTGACGACGGCTTGCAGCGCCTGCTTTTCCTCAAGGTCCAGGCCATGCAGAGGGGCGCGCAGGCCACCGGTGCTCAAGCCGTTCAGTTCACAGCCGTACTTGATGGACTGGACAAACTTCCCGCCTTCCAGGAAGTCCATCAGCGGCATCATCGCCGCCATGATGCGGCGGCCTTTGTCGAAGTCTTTCTCGACGACGCAGGCCTCGTACAACGCGACGTGCTCGCGGGGGATGAAGTTGGAACCGGCGCACACCCAACTGCGGGCGCCCCAGGCGAAAAATTCCAGGGCTTGATCGTCCCACCCGCAAGACAGGGCGATGTGTGGGTACTTGCAGGCCAAGCGGTGCATCTGGGCCATGTCACCGGAGCTTTCCTTGATGGCGACGATGTTTTTCACATCGCCGACTTCGTCAAAGAATTCCTCGCCCATGCTCACGCTCATGCGGCCTGGATAGTTGTAAAGCATGATGGGGAGGCCGGCGGCGCGGTCCACGGCCTTGACATGCAGGGCGATCTCTTTTTGTGTCGGCAATGCATAGGGTGGCGAGCCCACCAACAACGCATCGGCCTTGATGGCCTTCGCCGCTTCGGCGTAGGCGACCGAGTCTTCAGTGCGGATGGCGCCGGTACCGACGATCAGCGGCAGACGACCGCGCAATACGTCCTTGGCCTGGGCGGCCAGGTCGAAACGCTCCTGGGCAGTGTGTGCGTAATATTCGCCGGTCGAGCCGCCGATAATGATGCCGTGGACCTTGGCGTCGACCAGATACTCCAGGACTTCGGCGAAGGCGGTCTTATCGATACTGCCGTCAGCGGTCAGCGGCGTAACGGCCGGTGTGTAAATGCCTTCAAATTTCATTGATCTCGCTCCAGTTAGTGTCACTGCCTATCAAGCGGCGCTAGATCGATAGCGTCAGCGCAGCCAATCTTTAAACCAAGGGAGGCCGCTTGTTGAACGTCGAACGAACGACTTCAAGTTCTTCAAGTTTGTCGGGCCGGATCAACTTTCTTTACCCGCTCGGTACTGCCCCCAGCGCAGACTTATATTGACCCCTGCTGAAACCAGCGGTGCGGGTGGGTTAGGGCAGGGGCCGGGTGATTTCAAGACAAAATCAATGAGCTCGGATTGTTCTCCAGCCAGCCAATCCGCCAAGAGTTTGCCGGTCGCCGTCCCGCGGGTAACACCTAGTCCGTTGCAGCACAGAGCTCCGTAGACGTTGGGTGAAAGTTCACCGAAATAACCCATATGGTTGCGTGAAAGAGCCAGTGCGCCGCCCCAGGTATATTCGAAGTTCATTTCAGGCAACATGGGAAACCGTTGTTCAAAAGAGGCCTGATGCCGGGCGACAAAGCGTTTCAAGTATTTTGAATCGCTGCGGCCGTCCGGGTTGAAGCTGAAACTATTACGGATCAAAAGACGATTGTCCGGTGTGCGACGTACCGTGGTGCCGAATGGATCCGCAGGAATGACACCCCAATAAGGCCGTCCGCCAAGACGAGCTTGTTCTTGCTCGGTCATGGGGCGGGTCAGGCTGGCATAGGTGAACACCGGCAGCATGCGGCCCTTCAGGAAACCGAAACTCATGCCAAAGGCATTGTTGGTCAGGATCAGTTTGTCCGCGGTGATTGAGCCCGCGGCGTGCGTGAGTACCGTCTTGGTGCCGTATTCCACATGGGTGATCGCAGTGTTTTCGTATAGCGTCACGTTGCTGGGAAGGCTGTCGGCCAAACCTTTGACCAGCGCCGAAGGCTGAAGCAAAGACGTCCCCGGCGTAAATAACGCCTTGCGGTAGAAATGCGTGCCGATATGTTCGGGCAGTTCGCCAGCCTCAATCATCTGGTAGGGCTGATCGAGTTTATCGAGCCCGCGACGGTAGGCCTCCAGGACGGCGATGCCCCGTGGTTCAACGGCTGCCTGATATTTACCACAATGTTTCATTTGGCAATCGATGCCGTGGCGTTCAACCAACTCTTTTAAATAATTCAGGCCACTCAGGTTAAGTTTCAGTGTGGTTTTCGCCGTGGCGATATCGCCGATGTAATCCTCGGCGGCGATGTCATGGGGCAGGTCGATAGCGAACCCTGCATTACGACCGGAAGTGCCAAAGCCCACTTCCTGGGCGTCAATCAACACGATCTGATCGTCGGGGAAATGAGTCGCGAGCTGACGGGCGGCGGCAAGGCCGGTGAAGCCGGCACCGACAATCACCCAACGGGCACTGCCATGGCCTTGATGGGCGGGCTTGATTTGGCGCCCCTTGCTCAAGTGGTACCACCCGCAAGATTGATCATCGGCAGGCAATGAAGATACTTTTAACATTTCAAGATCCTGTTCATTCAACCGAGCCGATGCCAGTCATGCAAAAAAGGGTGCTCGATAACTTCACGTGAGCTGAGAATCCACGTAAGTGTTAAAACTTTGCAGTTCAATTAACTATGTTTGAGGCGAAGTGCGGCTACGAACGCAATGCTATTAAAGGCCGGGGCCGTCATCGACGTGCCCCACCTCGATAGGCTTATTATTTGCTGGCTTGTGTCGCCGCAGCGCGAGCCGTTTGCAACCAAGCATCAAATTGCTGCCGATGGGCGGCAACCCACTCCTTGGCATGACGGCGGATATCAGCAGGCTTTTTCTCGCCCTGTTGCATTTTCAAGTTCTGGGCGCTTTCGTCAGCGGTGGTAATTTGCATCACCGAAAGGAACTTCAACGCCGCTGGATTCTTATCGGCGAAGTCTTTGTTCAACACGGCCTCGACCTTATCGACTGCAAAACCGAGATTCTTGCCCTTGTACATCGTGTCGACATCATTTTTGCCATCAGGCAGGTCGGTTTTCGGTACTTCCAGCCAGACCACATCCTTGTCTTCGACCAACACATTGGCAATCCATTGTGGAACCCAAGTGAAGTAGAGAATCGGTTGCCCTTCCTTATAACGCGTAATGGTGTCAGCCATCAGTGCGAAATAGGAGCCCTGGTTGACGGTGACCGTTTTATCCAGGCCATAGGCTTTCATATGAAGGGAGATAATCAGCTCGCAGCCCCATCCAGGGTTGCATCCCGTCATGTCTGCCTTGCCGTCGCCGTCGGTGTCGAACAGTTTGGCGATTTCCGGTTTTTTCAAGTCAGTGATGTACTTGATGTTATGAGCTTCAGCGGTCTTCTTGTCGATCAAGTAACCTTGGAGCACGCCGGGCATGATGTCGCCCGCCTTGACCATGGTCTTGTCGCCCCCGGCCTGCTGATAGAACTTATCGTGCAATTTGTCCCACAAGTGCACCGTAAAGTCCGCATCACCACTGCCCAGGGCCATCATCATGACGCCGTACTCGGTCTCCTTGGGTTCCTGCACTTTGTAACCCAGCTCTCGGAGGCCTTCCATCGCCACTTCGCCGCGGAATCGTTCTTCAGCAATAGAGGGGAAGATAGGAGTGATCTTTACACCGTCGCCCGGTTGGTTGGCCGAGGCGTTTGCGTAAAGCGACATCGCCGCGATGGAAAGGACTGCAGCGCAGTTGAGAATGCTACGGGAAAGCTTGAATTCAGACATCTTCGCGTACCTTTTTGGTTTTATCTTCGTGTGCGGCAGATCGAATACGAGGGTTTAAGCTGTCTTGCTCCTTCCCACCGGTTGTTTCGCCCCGAACAAGCGCAGAACAAAGCCGACAGGACCGGTGTGATACCAGCGCAGGCTTGGGTCGGCTCCGGTGCGTGCGCCCATGGCTTGGGTCAGGCGGTCAAGGAAGATGGCGAGCAGCACCAGGCCAGTCCCGCCGACCGTGGCCAAGCCCATGTCCAGGCGGCCGATGCCGCGCAGGACCATTTGGCCAAGGCCGCCCACCGAGATCATCGAAGCGATCACCACCATCGACAGCGAAAGCATCAGGGTCTGGTTGAGCCCAGCCATGATGGTGGGCGTCGCCAAGGGCAACTGGACGCGGGTCAGCATCTGCCGCGGCGTGCAGCCGAACGCGCGGGCCGCTTCTATCTTGTCCTCCGGGACCTGGCGGATGCCCAGGTTCGTCAGGCGCACCAGAGGGGGGAGGGCGAAGACAATGGTCACCAGGATGCCCGGCACGTTGCCGATGCCGAACAGCATGACGACAGGGACGAGGTAAACGAACGCCGGCAATGTCTGCATGGCATCGAGTACGGGCCGCAAGATTCTTTCCAGGTTGTCGCTACGGGCGCAGAGAATGCCCAGGGGTATACCTAGCAAGGCGCAAAAGAAGACTGAAGTCAGTACCAGCGCCAGGGTGGTCATCGACTCGGACCAGACACCGATAAGGCCCAGCAGGGTGAGCGTCACAAAACACAGCAGAGCCATGCGTTTACCGGCCAGCTGCCATCCCAGCAAGGAAGACAGAATGATCCCGATGCTGGGTGGGATGCTCTGCAACGTGTATTCGACGCCGTTCAGTACTTGGTCAATCGGCCAGCGGATGGCGCGGAACACATCGCGAAAGTTGTGTACCAGGAAATTGAGGGTGCTTTCCACCCAGTCACCCAATGGAATAGTGACGACTTGAAACGGGTCGAGAAAACTGAATTCGGACATCAGGGTTTACCTCTTCATCATCACCGCAGCGGCGTATGAAGGCCGCAGGTACTTCAGGTCAGGGACGCGCCAGCGTAGAGGGGCGCGCCTGTATTAATGGCGGCTCAGCGTTTGCAGTAACTCGCTCTTTGATAGCGTCCCGGTGAGGGCGCCCGAACGGTCGAGTACAGGGACCGGGTAGGGCAGGTTGGCTGCGATTTCCAGTACTTCGTGCAGGGGGGTATCGGTAAATACAGGGTGCTGTTGGTGCTGGGTGTAATGCGTGCTGCCACCTGCGCCGCTGGTATCGATATCCACGACCCCGAGCAATTGCCCGCCTTCATCGATCAAGTAACCGAACGGTAGGCCGGCCTTGAACTGTGGCGCTTGGCCGTTCAGCTTGCGAACCCATTCCGGATCGAGCCTGGCCACGTCGCCTGCCTTGAGGATCCGTGAGCTGTCGAAGCCTTTGAAGAAGGTGCGGACATAGTCGTTGGCCGGTTGACTGATCAGCTCTTGAGGCGTGCCGATCTGTACCACCTGACCGCCCTCCATGATCGCGATGCGGTGACCGATGCGAACGGCTTCCTCAATGTCATGGGAAATGAAGATGATGGTGCGCTTCTGTTCTGCCTGCAGGCGGATGAGCTCTCCCTGCATCTCGCTGCGGATAAGCGGGTCCAGGGCGGAAAAGGCTTCATCCATCAGCAGGATGGTCGGGTCGTTGGCCAGCGCGCGGGCCAGGCCTACCCGTTGTTGCATGCCGCCGGAAAGTTGATGCGGATAACTGTGCTCCTGTCCGGCAAGACCGACTTGGCTGAGGGCTTCCCTGGCGCGGCTATGCCGCTCCTTTTCACTGATACCGGAAATTTCCAGGCCAAAGGCAGTGTTTTCCAGAACGCTCATGTGCGGCATCAAGGCAAAGGATTGGAACACCATGCCCATCTCTTTGCGGCGAACATCCAGAAGAGCTTTATCAGCCAACCCGGTAATTTCGCGGCCGTTCAGATAAATGCTGCCTGACGTGGGCTCGATGAGGCGGTTGAACAATCGCACCATCGTCGACTTCCCGGATCCCGAGAGCCCCATGATCACAAAGATTTCGCCACGCTTAACCGCAAAGCTGGCGTCGAAAACACCAATCACTTGACCTGTTTTCTCAAAGACATCTTTTTTACTGGCCCCTGCGGCGAGCATTTTCATCGCCGCGTCGGGGTGTGCGCCAAATATCTTAAAAACATTCTTAACTGAAATGATTTCGTCTGGACTCGTCATTGCGTCCCTCCTTTGCGTATAACGCTACAAGCGCACGAAATCGAATTGAATTCGAACGTTGGTAATTTAGGCGGGCAGTAATAAAAGATGGATCTGCGCATGACATGTACCTGTTTTTTATTGTTTGCCCTTGGGCTCGGGCTTTTTTTCAATCTATAAGTATCCTGGTTTTAAATCCAACAACATTTACAGGGCTTTATGGATAACCTAACGTTATCCAGACCCGCCGAAACGACCGCCTTGGTCCAATCACGACGCGTTGGTATGGCCTGGGCTAGGCTATTGAGTTAGGCTCCGCCGCTTCCGCGGATGACAGGAGGATGAGGGCTTACCATGCTCAGCAGACACGTAGACCCTGATACATTGCTGCTTAGAATGCCTTCCCTTCGGGCCGTCAGAGCATTTGTCGCCGCCGCTAAATATGAAAGCTTCACGCGGGCAGCGGAGGCGCTGTGCGTATCGCAAGCCGCGATCAGTCGGCAGATTCGAGAACTGGAGGAGTCGTTGGGCGCTCAACTGTTCATGCGTGCCGGGCGCACGGTAGAACTAACCGCCGAGGGAAAGATTTTTTTCGAGGCGGCGCAACTGTCCTTCGTTAATATCGCACAGGCGGCTGAAAGGATTCGTACCGCGCCGACGCAGAAACATATCCTGACGGTTTGTTGCTCACCGGCCTTTTCTGCATTATGGCTGTCAGAGCATCTTCCGGAGTTTCGTGCGACTAACCCGGATATTGAGTTCAATCTGATTACCACTCAGAACTTTGTGAATATGGAGCCGGGCATAGAGCCGGACATCATCATTTCAAAAATTCGCAAAGTGGGAGACGGGTACAAGAGTCATCAGTTGTGCCACGATATTATTTATCCAGTTTGCTCTCCGGCGTTTTTGGACGCGCATCCCGAACTGACCTCGCTGGAAGGGGTGCGCGATTCTTCGCTGCTCAACCTGAGTCCCTATGGACGGTCGGGCGTGGCTGAACATGTGGATTGGGGGGTATGGCTGGCTTTTCTGAACGTTGATATCGATGAGCGTCCTTCCGACTGTCCGCCTATTTTTCATGCCAATGATTACAACCTGATCATGAACATGGTCCTGACCCATCAAGGCGTCGCACTGGGCTGGAACCAGCTGGTCGGGGCAATGGTCGAGCGAGGGCAGCTCGTTCGCCCTGTCGAGCATCAGGTGACGCTTCGAAACAGCCTTCATTACGTGGCCTGCAATGAAAGGACTGAATACGAAGATGCCTGTCGGAGAGTGCGCGACTGGATTCTTTCGAAGTTTTCCAGGTGGAGCGTATAAATTCCCCCGCTTCCTTCAAGTCTCCTCGGTCGGTAGCGATGGTCGGCACGGTATTTTCTGAATTCGCTGGGTCATAACGCTAAGTTATCAGTTGAGCAACGAAAATGTAGTTTTGCCGGCTGGGCAGGCTACCGTACCCTTCGTATTAAACATGGTTGAAAAATATTAATTCAACGGCGGCGTTGGACATTTCAGCGCACAGGATCCGTTGGCCATGACACCGTTTTCTGGACGTACTTGCCATTAACCGTCAGGTTGATGTGAAGAGGATAATAATGAATACCAAGGCATCCGTGATCGGCCTGATTGAAAAGCGTAAGGCGCGCCACGCGCTTCCCCGTGAACTGTATATTGAACCTGAGGTTTTTCGTCAGGATCTTGAGCAGATCTGGCACAAGGACTGGATTTTTGCCGGGCATACTTTTGAGCTTGAAAAGCCCGGGCAATACTTGACCTTGCAGATTGGCGACTATCCCGTCTTGATCATCAGGGATAAAAGTGGCCAGGTCCGGGCTTTTCACAATGCCTGTCGTCATCGTGGTTCCAAAGTTTGCGAGCACGCCCAAGGTAAAGTCGCGAAACTCGTCTGCCCTTATCATAAGTGGACGTTTGAACTGGATGGCAGCCTTTTGTTTGCCGGTAATATGGGGGGCGATTTCGACAGGACGCAATACAATCTGAAACCTGTTCATTGTGAAATTGTTCATACCTACATTTATGTCTGCGTCGCTGACGAGGCGCCTGAGTTCGAAAGTTTCAGGAACTCTGTAAGTCCTTTCATCGCCCCTCATTTCCTGGATAACTGCAAGGTGGCTTTCGAGTCAAACCTCATCGAAAAGGGTAACTGGAAGCTCGTATTTGAAAACAATCGCGAGTGTTTCCATTGTGACGGTACGCATCCCGAGTTGATGAACTCTTTTGTCGAGAACCTTTCGGTGGCCGGGGTCGGGGGCGAAGATGATCCGGAACTGACCGCCCACTGGAATCGCTGTGAAACCGCGGGTATGCCCAGCAAGCTGGTCATGGATCCGAATGGCCGTTTTCGTATGACGCGCATTCCACTGTCCGCAGGCGCCGTAAGTTACACCATGGACGGTAAACCTGCCGTGGCGGGACGCCTGGATAAAAGCGGCGAGCCGGATATTGGCGCCTTGCTCTACTTCAACTACCCGTCTACCTGGAACCACTTTCTCGGCGATCACGCCTTGAGCTTCCGGGTGCTTCCGATCGGCCCCGGCGAAACGCTGGTGACCACCAAATGGCTGGTGCCCAGTACTGCCGTTGAAGGTGTGGACTATGAGATTGACCGGCTGACAAAGGTCTGGCTGGCCACCAACGATCAAGACCGTCGTTTGGTAGAAGGCACGCAGGCCGGTGTGACCTCGCCGACTTATGAGCCGGGACCCTTTTCGGACATTGCGGAAAATGGCGTATGCCAGTTCGATGATTGGTACTGCGAAACCATGCTGACGCGCCTCCAGGCCCAGATTCCACTTAAATCGGTGAGCTGATTTCCCTGCGACGATAGGTGTTGCCACTACTGCGTGCAAACAGCCCGGGAAGGGCTGTCGGTGCGTCCGATCAGGAAAGCAAGAAAGGGGGCACGATCCAATGTCCGCATTCGCTTTTTCCGGCCTCAACCTGGCCGTGACCACGCCGTTCGATCCCCAAGGCAAGATTGACTATCCACGCTTTGAGACGTTGCTCGAGCGCTATCTGGCTGCTGGTGTACAGGGTTTTGTCCTGAGCTCGGGGACCGGCATGCATGTCTACCTGAGCCAGGAAGAGTCCCGGCAATTGGTGGCCTTCGGCGCCAAGGTCCTCAAGGGGCGTGCTCGCGTTATTGTGCAAACCTCTGCCTTGTTGGCGGACGAAGTGGTGCAGCGCACCCGTCATGCCGCTGAATGTGGCGCCGACGGCGTCATGGTGTTGCCACCGTTTTTCGAAGGCCCCACCGACGACCAGGGCATCGTCGATTTCTACTCGACGGTGTCTGAGGTCGGGGTGCCGATCATAGGCTACAACGTGCCCCAGGCGGTGGGCATAGAAGTGACCCCGTCGCTGTTCCGCCGGCTGAGCGAGATACCCCACTTCGTCTCGGTCAAGGACAGCAGTGGTGACCTTGCCGCCCAAGCCTCGCTGATCCGCACGGGTCTGCCGACGATGAATGGCGCCGACGCGCTGGTGCCCTACGCGCTCTTCGCCGGTGCCGCGGGCTTGATCTGGGGCGGGGCGAACATGGCCCCGCGCGCTTGTGTTGCCGTGGTGGAGGCTGCCATGAAACAGGACTGGGCACGTGCCCGGGAGGTTTGGCGGTCGATCGAGCCGGTGATGTCGTTGATCTGGCAGGGTGACTATGTGCAGTCGGTCTACGCCGCTGCCGAGATCAGCGGTTATGGGGCGGGGAATCCGCGTCGGCCCTTGGCGCGTTTGTCCGCCGATAAAATCGATGTGCTCAAGGTTGCCCTTGCGCCGTTGATCGCGCTCGAGTCTGAGCTCGCCTGACAACCGGGCCCAGGCTTACGATGACGCGAATGGCGTGCCGGGCATGGATGATGCCCGGCGTCACGAAGCAGCAATTTCCCTCCAGATGGAATGATCCATGAGCAATCAGTTGGACAGCGCTGCACGAGCGTATGACGTTCCCAGGCCCCAGTTCGGCATTCTCCTGTGCCTGCTCTCCATGCTGGTGTTTGCCAGCCAGGACGGGATCACCAAGGTGCTGGTCAAAGACCTTCCCGTCGCGCAGTTGGTGATGGTGCGCTATTGGGCGTTCCTGGCTTTTGCTGTGGGTTATAGCGTCTATCAGGGCAGCCTGCGGACCGCGTGCCGAAGCCGCCATCCTTACCTGCAGGTCATCCGTGCATTGGTCGGGGTGGGTGAAATCGTGCTGTTTGGATGGGGGCTGCGCTATCTGGGACTGGCGGAAATGCATGCCCTGTATGCGGTGTTCCCTTTGATGACACTGGCGTTGGCTGGGGTGTTCCTGGGTGAGTTCATCGGCGTGCGTCGTTGGGTTGCCGCCGCCGTGGGCTTCGCGGGGACGCTGGTCATCCTTCGGCCTGGCACCGGTGTCTTCGAGCTTGTAGCGCTGATTCCGCTGGCGTCTGCCTTGGGTTTCGCGGTCTTCAGTGTGCTGACGCGTCGGATCAGCCAGCATGATTCGTTCGCCACGAACATGCTGTACATGGGCTTCTTCGGCGCGATCACCATCACTTCGGTAGGCCTTCCCGGATGGGTGGCGCCGAGCCCGACGCAATGGGGCCTGATTGCGGTACTGTCCACGACAGGCGTGGTGGCCCAGCTGTTATTTCTCCAGGCGCTGAAGTATGCAACCGCGGCCACGCTCCAGCCGTTCAACTACACGCTGCTGGTGTTTGCCACGCTGATTGGCCTGTTGATATTCGGCGAACTGCCAGACACCTGGACGGTGGTGGGGGCGTGTCTGGTGATTGCCGGTGGCATGTATGCGATCAAGGCGAAAGGGTAGTGGCCTGGCAGATACCGAGCAACACAGGCACTGCGTACAGCTCAAATCCACTGTGGGAGCGAGCCTGCTCGCGAAAGCGGTGGGTCAGCTTGCATCAGTATTGACTGTACCGCCGCCATCGCGAGCAAGCCCGGCTCCCACAGGGTTTTGTGGTGAATGCAGATATGGCTGGCACCACAAGTCCATTGTGGGAGCGAGCCTGCTCGCGAAAGCGGTGTGCCTGTCACCGGAATGCTGAATGTACCGCCGCCATCGCGAGCAAGCTCGGTTCCCACAGGGTTCTGTGGTGAGCGCAGACATGGCTGACACCATAAGTCCACTGTGGGAGCGGGCTTGCTCGCGAAAGCGGTGGGTCAGCTTGCATCAGTATTGACTGTACCGCCGCCATCGCGAGCAAGCTCGGCTCCCACAGGGTTCTGTGGTGAGCGCAGACATGGCTGACACCACAAGTCCATTGTGGGAGCGGGCTTGCTCGCGAAAGCGGTGTGCCTGTCACCGGAATGCTGAATGTACCGCCGCCATCGCGAGCAAGCTCGGCTCCCACAGGGTTTTGTGGTGAACGCAGATATAGCTGGCACCACAAGTCCATTGTGGGAGCGAGCCTGCTCGCGAAAGCGGTGTGCCTGTCACCGGAATGCTGAATGTACCGCCGCCATCGCGAGCAAGCTCGGCTCCCACAGGGTTTTGTGGTGGATGCAGATATGGCTGACACCACAAATCCACTGTGGGAGCCGAGCTTGCTCGCGATGGCGGCAGCAGCCATACAGATTAAAATAAGGCAAAAAAAACCGGCGCAACCGAGGTCGCGCCGGGGGTGGTGCCAGTGGCTGCGCGGATATTCGTGGGTCCGCACAACCCCTGTTGAACCCGTGTCGGTTACGCCCGTTCCAGCGCCAGGGCCACGCCTTGGCCGCCGCCGATGCACAGGGTCGCGAGGCCTTTCTTGGCGTCGCGCTTGATCATTTCATGCAGCAGAGACACCAGGACCCGGCACCCCGAGGCGCCGATAGGGTGGCCCAAGGCGATGGCGCCGCCGTTGACGTTGACCTTGTCCATGTCCCATTTCAGTTCCCGGGCCACGGCCAGCGATTGAGCGGCAAAGGCTTCGTTGGCTTCGATCAGGTCCAACTGGTCCAGGGACCAGCCGGCCTTGTCCAGGCAGCGACGGGTGGCCGAGACCGGGCCAATGCCCATGATGGCCGGGTCGACGCCGGCATTGGCGTAGGCACTGATTTTCGCCAGCACCGGCAAGCCCAGGGCCTTGGCTTTTTCCGCGCTCATCAGGATCACCGCGGCGGCGCCATCGTTGAGCGAGGACGCATTGCCCGCCGTAACGCTGCCGTCCTTCTTGAAGGCCGGCTTGAGCTTGCCCAGGGATTCGGCGGTGGTACCGGCGCGCGGTTGTTCATCCGCGGCGAACGCCACGGGATCGCCTTTGCGCTGGGGAATCAGGATCGGCGTGATCTCGTCGGCGAATCGCCCACCTTCGATGGCGGCGACCGCCTTCTGCTGGGACGCGGCGGCGAAGGCGTCCTGCTCCTCGCGGCTGATGCCGTACTTGTCCACCAGGTTCTCGGCGGTGATGCCCATGTGGTAATCGTTGAAGGCATCCCACAAGCCGTCGGTGATCATGCTGTCGATCATCTTCGCGTGACCCATGCGCAGGCCGGTGCGAGCGGCCGGCAGGACGTAGGGGGCCAGGCTCATGTTCTCCATGCCGCCGGCGATGATCACCTCGGCGTCGCCACAGCGGATCGCCTGGGCGCCCAGGTGCAACGCCTTGAGGCCCGAGCCGCAGACTTTGTTCAGGGTCAGTGCCGGCACCCCATGGGGCAGGCCGGCGAGGATCGACGCCTGGCGCGCCGGGTTCTGTCCGGAACCTGCGGTCAGCACCTGGCCAAGAATCACTTCATCGACCTGTTCGCCGGACAAACCGGTCTGTTCCAGCAGGCGACGAATCACCGCGGCACCGAGTTCCGGTGCGGGAATGGCAGCCAGCGAACCCTGGAAGCTGCCGATGGCGGTACGGGTAGCGGCGACAATCACGACTTCTTGCATCGAGTCTCTCCTCACTGGGCAGCGAACTGCATTTCAGGGACGTGGTCCGGCACGATCAATTTGCCGGCGGTCTTGGCGACGATTTCCTCGACGCTGACGCCCGGGGCACGTTCTTTCAGGATGAAGGCGCCGTCCTGGATTTCCAGGTAGGCGAGGTCGGTCAGCACGCGCTTGATGCAACCGGCACCGGTCAACGGCAGGCTGCAACGGGGCAGCAGTTTCGACTCGCCGTCCTTGGACGCATGGGTCATGGTGACGATGATGTTCTCGGCACCGGCCACCAGGTCCATCGCGCCACCCATGCCCTTGACCAGTTTGCCGGGGATCATCCACGAGGCGATGTTGCCTTCGACATCCACCTCGAACGCACCCAGCACGGTCAGGTCGATGTGGCCGCCACGGATCATGGCAAACGATTCGGCCGAAGAGAAGATCGACGCGCCAATGCGCGCAGTGACCGTCTGCTTGCCGGCGTTGATCATGTCGGCGTCGACTTCGGCTTCGGTGGGAAACGCGCCCATGCCGAGCAGGCCGTTTTCCGATTGCAGCATGACTTCCATGCCTTCGGGAATGTAATTGGCGACCAGGGTCGGAATGCCGATGCCCAGGTTCACGTAGTAGCCGTCCTGCATTTCGCGGGCGACGCGTTGAGCCATTTGTTCGCGGGAAAGTGCCATGGTGTTATTCCTTCATTCGGGCCGGGGGCAGGGGATCACTTACGCACGGTGCGCTGTTCGATGCGCTTTTCGAACGTGCCGCAAATGACCCGGTCGACGTAGATGCCAGGGGTGTGGATCTGCGTCGGGTCCAGCTCGCCGGGTTCGACGATTTCTTCCACCTCCACCACGGTGATCTTGCCCGCCGTCGCGGCCAGCGGGTTGAAGTTCTGCGCGGTGTGGCGATAGATCACATTGCCGAAATGGTCGGCCTTCCAGCCTTTGACGATGGCGAAGTCGCCCGTGATGGATTCTTCCATCAGGTACTGGCGGCCGTGGAATTCACGCACTTCCTTGCCTTCGGCCACGGGCGTGCCGACGCCGGTGGCGGTGAAGAACGCCGGGATGCCTGCGCCACCGGCGCGCATTTTTTCGGCGAGGGTGCCTTGGGGGGTGAGCACGACTTCGATTTCGCCGCTCAGCAGCTGTTTCTCGAACAGGGCGTTTTCGCCGACGTAGGAGGCGACCACCTTGCGAATCTGCCGGTCTTCCAGCAGCACGCCGAGGCCGAAACCGTCGACGCCGCAGTTGTTGGACACCACGGTGAGGTCGCGGATGCCCTTGCGCTTGATCTCGGCGATCAGGTTTTCCGGGATACCGCACAGGCCGAAGCCGCCGGCGATGACAGTCATGCCATCCTTCAAGCCTTCCAGCGCTTCCTCATAAGAGCTCACGCGTTTGTCGAAACCTGCCATAGACACCTCTTTTATTCTTGATGGGGTCGCAATGGGATGCAGTGTTGCGCCAAGTCATATATTTGTTAAGTTGATTTTTAGATTGTATTGATTGATAAAACTCAATAATTGCCGGCATCCGCTTGCGGCTTGAAGCTAACCACTTGCCGCTGGAAGCAGAGCGACCATGACCCTCAAGCAAATCCGCGCCTTCCTCGCCGTGGCCCAGAGCCTGAGCTTCGCCGTGGCCGGCGAGCGGCTGCACCTGTCCCAGTCGGCCCTGAGCCTGACCATCAAGGCCCTGGAAGAAGGCCTCGGTGGCCGCCTGTTCAGCCGCAACACCCGTAACGTGGCGCTGACCCCCGAAGGTGAGTCCTTACTGCCCCTGGCCCGCCGGCTGGTGGCCGACTGGGACAACGCCGAGGATGAAATGCGCCAGCGCTTCACCTTGCAGCGCGGTCGCGTGACGTTGGCGGCGATGCCGTCGTTTGCCGGCAACCTACTGCCGCCGATCCTCAAGACCTTCCGCGCCCGCTATCCGAATGTCAACGTCACGGTCAACGACGTGATCAACGAACAGGTGCTGGAAATGGTTCGTGATCGTCATGTGGAACTGGGCGTGGCGTTCGAACCGATGCAGGGTTCGTCGTTGGCGTTCACGCCCTTGTATCTCGATCGCTTCGTCGCGGTGGTGCCGCTGGACTCGCCGCTTGCCCAGCGCGACGAAATCCACTGGGAAACCTTGCTGGAGCAGCCATTCATCACGTTGCAACGACCCTCCACCGTTCGGGTGATGTTGGAGGAGCATCTGCAGGCCCGAGGTATGAAACTGCCCGTGGAGTTCGAGAGCCATCAACTGGCGACCGTCGGGCGGATGGTCGCCAGCGGCCTGGGCGTCAGTGCCGTGCCGGCCCTGTGTGTCGGGCAGATGCATGAGCTGGGGGCCCGCTGCATCACGTTGAGCGATCCGGTGATCGAACGGGCCATCGGGGTGCTGACCAAGCCGGGGCATGAGCTGTCGGCGGCGGCGCAGGCGCTGTTCGATACGCTGAGGGATCAGGAGTTGCCCGTACAGTTGATATCGAAGTAACCACAATCCCTGTGGGAGCGGGCTTGCTCGCGAAAGCGGTGGGTCAGCTACGCAGATATCGACTGACCCACCGCCTTCGCGAGCAAGCCCGCTCCCACAGAGGGTATTGCGTGGTATCAGATCAACAGTGGCAGCAGTTCTTCGCACGGTACTTCGACCTTCAAGTCCAGCAACTCATCAGCCCGGGTCTTGCCTCGGTTGATCGCCAGCAGCGGCTTGCCCTGGTCCTTGATCGCCCGGCACAGGCGGAACGCCGAATACGCCATCAACGATGAGCCCACCACCAACAGCCCATCCGCCTGTTCCACCGCCTGGGTGGCGCGGGTCGCGGTGGCGGCGGCGACGTTTTCACCGAAGAAAACCACATCGGGTTTCAAGCGTTCGCCCTCGCAATGGGGGCAACGGGGCACCTGGAAGCGCGCCTCGAACGCCGGGTCGAGCAGGGTGTCGCCATCGGGTGCCTGCACCGCATCGACGCCGGCCAGGTAAGGGTTTTCAGCTTCCATCAAGTGTTGAATCTGCTGTCGCTCGCTGCGCTGGCCGCAATCCAGGCACAGCACACGGTGCAGGCTGCCGTGCAGTTCGATGACGCCTTGGCTGCCGGCCTGGTCGTGCAAGGCGTCGACATTCTGGGTGATCAGGCCACTGATGCGAGCCTGTCCTTGTAATGCCGCCAAGGCCTCGTGGGCCTGGTTCGGTCGGGCTTGACGCAGGCGTGTCCAGCCCAGCATCGCTCGCGCCCAATAGCGCCGTCGCGCCTCGGCTTTGGCGAGGAACTCCTGGTACATCATCGGTTGCTTGCCCCGCCGCACGCCGTCGCTGTCGCGGTAGTCGGGAATGCCGGACGGGGTGCTGATTCCCGCGCCGGTCAGCACCAGGAAACGGCGCCCGGCCATGTACTGCTGCAGTTGTTCGACGGGGTCACGCTGAAGATCGTCGGGCATGTGGGTTCTCCGCTGGCCTGGAATCGTTGAGGTTAGCAGCGGGCTTGCCGCACGCCTTTCGTCGCCCTGCGCAGGTGTTTCTTCAAACTTTCCCCGGGCGTGGGACATCCACCTTATGTGCGCTATCTCAAAGCTCTCGCACTGCAGTGCGCCAATGACACTGATAAGGAGAACGCAATGGCAACCCCTAAAGAGAACCTGCTGGATTGGCTCAACGATGCCCATGCCATGGAACAGCAAGCGGAGAAAATGCTCAAGGCCCAGGCCGAGCGCCTGGAACATTACCCGGTCCTCAAGGCCCGGATCGAACAGCACATCGAGGAGACGCTCGGGCAGCAGAAGCTGGTGGAACAGTGCATCCAGCGCTTGGGCGGTAGCCCGTCGATGCTCAAGGACATGGCCGGCAAGCTGATGGCGTTCGGTCAAGCCATGGGCGGCATGGCGATGAGTGACGAAGTGGTCAAGGGCGCCATGAGTGGCTACGTCTTCGAGAACCTGGAGATCGCGTCCTACACCGTGTTGATCGAGGCGGCGAAAGTGGCTGGCGATGTGGAAACCCAAAGGGCTTGCGAGCAGATTCTGCCCCAGGAAATCGCCATGGCTGAATGGCTGCGCGATCACCTGCCGCAGATTACCGCAGCGTTCCTGGAACGCTCGGCCAATCCGCACACCGAAGCCAAGCGCTGAGGTGAAAAGTGTGGCGCGGCCCGACCGCGCCAAACCTGCCGTCAAAAGAAAAGAGGACAGGTATGAAGCAGACCACCGGTGAGGTAAGAGCCATCAATCGACAGAGCGCCAGGGTGGGTGTCTACGTGTCGGAAGAGGAGGGCCACACAGTGCTTGAATTGGGGCCCGCCAATGACGTCGACATCGGCGATGTCATGGAATGGGACACAACGGCCCTTGGCACCCAGACGTATCGCAACCTGACCAAAGGTTGGACCGACGAGGTGTATGTAGCGAAGCACGGCGTCGCGGCGGCCAACCTGGAGGTTCAATTACTGGTGGGATCGTGACAACACCCGGTCCCCAGGAGGACGAACATGAGCGAGCTGCGTTGTGGCTGCCCCGGCTGCCATTGCGAGGTAGATCCCGAGCGGGTGTTCAATCATGACGGCGAGGCCTATTGCAGCCAGGCCTGCGCAGAACAACACCCCAATGGCGAGCCGTGTCCGTCGGCGGATTGTCATTGCGAACGAAGTGGCAAGGTCGGCGAGCGGGACATTACCAACAATCAACTGGATGAAGCATTGGAAGAAACGTTCCCGGCCAGTGACCCGATTTCACCCTGACAATTGCTCTATCCGGGCATCGGCGACAGGGTGCCCGGACACCGCAAGCCGGTCAGTGCGGTGGTGCAAGACAACACCGGCAGCCCGCGAGTTTTGGCTTCCTGGAACGGCGCGAGGCTTGGGTGACGAGACCGGTGCAATGGGGTGCCGGCGCCACCGGGCCCTTGGCGGACAGCGTGGAAAGACACGCACTGTTTTTTAATGTTGAAGGCGGGGCCATTGTGGGAGCGGGCTTGCTCGCGATAGCGGTGTGTCAGTCAGCACCAATGCAGGCTGATCCAACGCCATCGCGAGCAGGCTCGCTCCCACAGGGTTATTGGATGACCTTGAGGTTTGGGTACAACACAGGGCGATTGTGGGAGCGGGCTTGCTCGCGAAGACGGCGGCACAGCCAACCTATATGCCAGCAGGTCCAACGCCATCGCGAGCAAGCTCGCTCCCACAGGTTTCTTCGTTGGACGAAGTTTCGGTATTTAACACTGCCAATCAATCGCCGCTTGTTTAATAGGCTGGCGCAATAAATACCCGGGCAGTGGGGATATAAATAAGGATGTTGACCGTTCGTCGCCGTTTGCAGCTCTTTTTTAAAACCTTAACGGCGTCAAATTTTCCGAATAGGACGAGCCGGCAGGTTCGTTGACATCAACTAACGAGGTGAATGAAATGGCTAACACAGGTAATAACAACCCTGGCAATTTCGCTAACGATCGTGAGAAGGCATCGGAAGCCGGGAAAAAAGGCGGCCAGGCGTCGGGCGGCAACTTTGCCAACGATCCGGAACGCGCATCCGAGGCTGGACGCAAGGGTGGCCAGGCGTCGGGCGGTAACTTCGCCAACGACCCGGAACGTGCTGCAGAGGCCGGCCGCAAAGGCGGGCAAGCCTCGGGTGGTAATTTTGCCAACGACCCTGAGCGGGCTTCGGAAGCCGGCCGCAAAGGTGGCCAGGCGTCGGGTGGCAACTTTGCCAACGACCGGGAAAAAGCCTCCGAAGCTGGCAAGAAAGGCGGTGAAAACAGCCACGGTGGCGGTCGTAAATCGTAATGTCCCGTGGTCTCGCAGGTCCCGTGCCGTTGGCATGGGACCTGTTCCGGCCTTGATATTAAAAGTCGGGTATTTATGCCCGGCTTTACTGATGTATTGACTGCTTAAAAGATGAGTGAGTTGCAATTAACCACTCGTCTTATGTCTTGAACAAAAAACTAAATTTTATTCGTTTAGCTTCTTCAGATTTTTCATGGGCCTGTCGTCGACAGTGTTCCCATGAAGTGTGCCTGAGCGAGGAGTTCAATCATGTTTCTACATAACAAACGATTGCAGTACACCGTACGTGTCGCTGAGCCTAATCCTGGACTCGCCAACCTGCTGCTCGAGCAGTTCGGTGGCGCCCAGGGGGAATTGGCGGCGGCGTCGCGTTATTTCACCCAGGCCTTGTCCGAGGACGATCCAGGGCGCAAGGATCTGCTGATGGACATTGCCACCGAAGAACTCAGCCATCTGGAAGTGATCGGCTCGATCATCGTCATGTTGAACAAGGGCGCCAAGGGCAAGATGGCTGAAGGGGTGGAGAAGGAGGGCCAACTGTACCGGGACATCAACGGTGCCGGTAACGACTCTCATATCACCAGCCTCCTGTACGGTGCCGGCTCGCCATTAACCAATTCCGCCGGCGTGCCGTGGACTGCCGCTTATGTGGACACGATCGGTGAGCCGACGGCAGACATGCGTTCCAACATCGCCGCTGAAGCCCGGGCAAAAATTGTCTATGAGCGATTGATGAACGTCACTGACGACCCGGGGGTAAAGGAAGCGTTGGGCTTTTTGATGACCCGTGAAATCGCCCATCAGTTGTCGTTCGAAAAAGCCTTGCATGCCATCCAGCCCAACTTCCCACAAGGTAAGCTGCCCGGCATGCCGGAGTTCACCAACGTGTATTTCAACATGTCCCAGGGTGAGCCTACCGTGCGTGGTCCATGGAACCAGGGCGAGGACTGGGAGTTCGTCGAGAATCCGGTTCCGGCGGTCGACGGTGGCGATGGCCTGGCCAGCGTCCAGTTGAGTGAAAAGGACGAAGCACTGTTGATGGACATGAAGGCGCGGACGATGTCCAACCCTGAAAGCAACCCCACCACAGGCGCCGACTTGGGTTCGGGGATGCAAGGTGACAAACTGTAAACAAATGGCGAGGGAGGCGACTCCCTCGCCTGATATTTCGAGCCAAGACCCGTAAGGACATTCGATGGACCAGCCCACTTCCCGGATTCGATCGCCCTGGCGCACTTGGCTGAACCCCGTGCAAGAGAATCTCTTGTTGGGGGTTACGTTCTGGCTCGGGCTGGCATTGGTGGCCGCGTTGTTGCTCTACAGTGGCTACAACGCCTTGGTTGGCGCCAATCGTCAAAACCTCGGCTACGCCGTGCTGGGCGGAACATCGGGTTTTGCCGCCACCGCCCTGGGGGCGATGATGGCGGTGGTGCTGCGGGATATCTCCTCGCGTACCCAGGACATTATGCTGGGGTTTGCCGCCGGCATGATGCTCGCCGCCAGTTCGTTCTCATTGATCCTGCCGGGCATCGAAGCGGCACAGATAATCTGTGGCAATCAGTTGCTCGCCGCGTTTGTCGTGGTGGTGGGCCTGGGGCTGGGCGTGGCCCTGATGATCGGCCTGGACCGTTTCGTGCCGCACGAACATGAACTCAGTGGCCGGCGTGGTCCCCAGGCCGAGCGGATCAATCGTGTCTGGTTGTTTGTACTGGCCATCACCCTGCACAACTTGCCGGAAGGCATGGCCATCGGCGTCAGTTTTGCCGACGGCGATTTCAAGGTCGGTTTGCCCCTGACCACCGCCATTGCCATCCAGGACATTCCCGAGGGCCTGGCCATTGCCATGGCGCTGCGCGTCACCGGTATCAGCACCTTGCGTGCCGCGCTCATCGCGGTCGGTTCAGGGCTGATGGAGCCACTGGGGGCGGTGATCGGCCTGGGCATGTCGTCGGGCGTGGCCGTCGCGTACCCCATCAGCCTGGGGCTGGCGGCGGGGGCGATGATCTTCGTGGTCTCCCACGAGGTGATTCCCGAGACCCATCGCAACGGCCATGAAACCCCGGCCACCCTCGGCTTGATGATGGGCTTTGCGGTGATGATGTTTCTCGACACGGCGTTGGGTTGAGCGCGTCACCGATACCCTCTGTCAACGTTTCGGCAAATTTCTGGAACATCCGAAATTTCCCCTGGGTCAGTGTTGATGACAGGTGAAGCCGCCTCTGCCGGCTTCACCCCATCAACCTTTCGAGGCTCGCCTTCTGAACAGAGGAAGATTGAAATGGCCAGAAAAACCGTGACAGACCTGTTCATCCACGAACTGTCCGATGTCTACAGTGCTGAAAAACAGATCACCCGTGCCTTGCCGCGCATGGCTCGGGCCACCACCAACCCTTTGCTCGCACAAGCCTTTCACGATCACCTTGAGGAAACCCAAGGCCAGATTGAGCGCATCGATACCCTCGTCGAAGTGGCGGGGATCAAGCTCAAGCGCATGAAATGCATCGCCATGGAAGGACTGGTGGAGGAGTCCAAGGAGCTGATCGAGGAAATCGAAAAAGGCGCGGTGCTCGATGCGGGGCTGATCGGCGCGGCGCAGAAAGTCGAGCACTACGAAATCGCCAGTTACGGCACCTTGATCGCCATGGCCAAGCACCTGAAGCTGGGCGATGAAGTGGTCGGCCTGCTGTTGGCGACCCTCAAGGAAGAAAAAGCCACCGACGAGAAACTCTCGAAGATTGCCGAGCAGGGCGGCAACCAGGCGGCGACGATGGAGTCCTGAGTTCGACGTCGCTTTTTTGTGGCGAGGGAGCTTGCTCCCGCTGGACTGCGCAGCAGTCCCAGGTTTTGGGGTTGAACGCAGAAATTTTTGGGGCTGCTTCGCACCCCAGCGGGAGCAAGCTCCCTCGCCACGGGTTCTACGTGAATCGGGCATCGATGTTCGCATCAGTGCCCATTTTTTTTTGCCGTAAAAACCCATCAAGCGGCTTCAACGACCACACAGCGTCCAGCCTTCAAACTTGTTGGAACTAGCCCGCATCGCGTCCCGTCATTTGTTCTGAGAGGCACTTATCCAGGCATCGCTTAGCGACTGCCTGTCGTTGAGTTTTTCATCACGGAGGCGATGGACAGACATGACTATCCCGGACAACAACCCCGAGCGACAAAGCGGCACTTCAAGCCAAGGTCGGCCTGAGGAATCCCTGAACCACATCAAGGAGGACGTGAACGAAGCGATCGGCAGCGCTCGCGAGAAGGCCGATGCGCATTTTGGCCAATACCGCGATACCGCGGCGGACCAGATCGATGCCTTGGCGCGTGGCGCCAAATCCGCCATGTCGGAGCTCGAAGCCAACGACACCCTCGGCTTATCCCATTATCTGGCGGACATGGCCGATTGCATGAGCGGCCTGGCCGGCAAATTGCGCAACAAGAGTGCCGAACAGTTGCTGCATGACGGTTCTCGCCTGGCGCGGGATAACCCCGGTCTGTTCCTCGCCGGCAGCATCGCGGTGGGCTTTGGGCTGTCGCGATTCCTCAAGGCCGGTGCCTCGCCGGTCGCCACCGAGGCCGACGAACCCGCCGCCGGCCATTCAAACCCACCCGCCGGAGGATTCGGCGCCCAGCGGCCTTTTGAATCGACCCCTGATCCCATCGGCCCCGGTGCCGCTACCCGCAGCGGCCTGGCCACCGGTGTCACCCCGACCTCACCGAGTGTTCAGGACCATCCCAGTGATTCAGCCACCGGCTCGCTGCCGGGTTCGGCCAATACCAGAGGAGAATTGTGATGAACCGACCAGACCCGGATATGCAGCGTACCGCCAGCGCCTCGACGCCCGAAAGCGATGCCTCGGTCATGGGGTTGCTCAGGCAATTGACCCACGAAGTCCCCTCGCTCTTCACCAAGGAATTGGCGCTGGCCAAGGCTGAATTCCAGGCGAGCCTCAACACGCTCAAGGCGGGCATTGCTGCGGTGGCCGGTGGCGCCATGGTGCTCATGGCCGGCTTCATCATCCTGTTGATGGCGGTGGTGTATGGCCTGAGTACGATGATGGCGCCCTGGCTGGCCGCGCTGATCGTCGGCGTCGTGGTCATGATCATTGGTTTTGTCATGGTCCAGTCGGGCAAGAAACAGTTCGAACCGTCCCACTTCAAGCCTGACCGAACGCTCGATGCCTTGAACAAAGATCAGGAAGCCCTGCGGAGGAAAGCCTCATGAAGGATGAATTCAAAACCGAATCCGAAAAGAGCCCAGAGACCATCGAGCGCGAAATCGACGAGCAGCGCGCCCATATCAGCCATATCGTCGACGCCTTGGGCAGCAAGTTCACGCCAGGGCAAATGCTGGATCAGGCCCTGGGGCTCGTGAAGGGAAATGGCGCCGAGTTTTTCGGCAACCTGGGCACTACGGTGCGCAACAACCCGGTGCCGACCGTGTTGACCACGGTTGGCTTGTGCTGGCTGATGCTCGGCCAGAACCATCCGCCGCGGGTCGGTTATCGCGTCGGGCCGGACCAGGATTCCAGCGGTTGGAGCGAAGGGCTTGCCGGTGGCCTGGACAGTGCGCGGGAGCACCTGCACAGCGGCAGTGATTCATTGCGCGAAGGCTTTCACCATCTCAAGGACAAAGCTGCGCACCTGGCGGACGACGTGGGCGCCAGCGCCCGGCATGCCCGGCACAGCGCTCATCAAGCGGGCGAGCGCATGGCCCAAGGGTCGCAGCACCTGGGCGATGAGTTCAGCCGTCTGCTCAAGGAGCAGCCGTTGATGATGGCGGCGGCGGGTATCGCCCTCGGGGCGATGCTGGGCGCGGCGTTGCCCAGCACCTCTACCGAACAGCGAACGATGGGCAAGACCAGCGCCGACCTAGCCGACAAGGTCAAGCGCACGGCGCGGGAGGGTTATGAAACGGTGCGCGATACGGTGAGCAAAACCACCGAACACCGTGACGAGCCCGCCGTTACGCCGGCCAACGGGCGGGCCCACTCCGGCACGGATCTGTCTGGCGGGCTGGGCACTTCGTAGGCGCACGCGAGGTGCGGCGCAGGGCGATCTGCGCCGCACCTGTCAACCTTGACAGTAGCCTCGATCACCGTTCGGTTATTTCATGGGCCGTACACCCTTCTCAAGGAGGCAGCACATGAAACGTCAGATCCCGTTCACCGGCCGTCTGATCTTCATCGGCTTCGGCTCCATCGCCCGGGCCACGTTGCCCTTGCTGCTGGGGCAGGATCACGTCGAGATCAAGCAGATCACCGTCATCGCACCGGTGATCGACCACAACATCTGGTTCAAGGAGCGGGGAATCCGTTTTATCCCCAAGGCTCTGACCCGAAAAACCTATGCACAAATCCTGGATCGCTTCGTCAAGCGTGGTGATTTCATCGTCAACCTGTCCGTCGAGGTCAGCTCCCTGGACCTCATGGCGTACGCGTTCGAGAAGGGCGCGCTGTACCTCGACACCTGCGTCGAGCCGTGGGCGGGAGGCTACGAGGATCCGCACCTGGACCTTTCCCATCGGACCAATTACGCATTGCGCTATCAAGTGCTGGGCCTGCGCAAAAAACTGGGCAGAGGCCCGACGGCAGTGGTGGCCCATGGCGCCAATCCCGGTTTGATCACCCATTTGCTCAAGGCCGGGCTGGTTGAACTGGCGACGCAATTGAAGCAGCCGCTGCCGCAAAAACCGGGCGGTGTGGACTGGGCCAGGCTGAGCATGGCGTTGGGGATCAAGGTCATTCATTTTGCCGAGCGCGACAGCCAACGCTCCCAGCGTCCCAAGGAAGACGACGAGTTCGTCAACACCTGGTCGGTGGAGGGGTTCATCAGCGAGGGCCGTCAGCCGGCCGAGTTGGGGTGGGGGTCCCATGAACGGACTTGGCCAGCGGCTGCCCGGCGTCATGGTTTCGGGAGCCGCAACGCGATCTATCTGGAACGCCCGAGCGCCAGCGTCTTGATCAAGACCTGGACGCCGGTGGGCGGGCCGTGCCTGGGGCTGATGATCACCCACCACGAAACCGCTTCGACGGCCGATTTGCTGACCGTGAAGGACCCGCGCAAGTTGGTGTATCGACCGACCCTGCATTACGCCTATCACCCCTGCAACGATGCCTGGCTGTCAGTCCATGAGCTGATCGGTCGTGGCTGGGAAACCCAGGCCCGGCAGCGAATCCTCAACGGCGAAATCGATCCCGGTGGGGTGGATGCCCTGGGTGTCTTGCTGATGGGGCATGAAATGAACGCCTACTGGTTCGGTTCGGTGTTGAGCATTGACGAGGCGAGGGCCCTGATGCCCTTCAATAACGCCACCAGCCTGCAAGTGGCGGCCGGTGTCATGGCGGGAATCGTCTGGGCCATTGAACATCCGGATCGTGGCATCGTCGAGCCGGAACAAATGGACTATGAACGCGTGCTGGAAGTCGCCCGGCCTTACCTGGGGACGTTGGTGGGCAAGTGCACCGATTGGACGCCGACCGGTGCCCTTCACAAGGCTCGCGGGGATGGCGCGGCCGATGATTGGCAATTCGAGCATTTCACCCGGTTCTGAATGAGCGGCTGAGCGACACCAATCCCCTGTGGGAGCGAGCCTGCTCGCGATAGCGGTGGTTCAGTTACAAGAATGTTGACTGACACGACGCCATCGCGAGCAGGCTCGCTCCCACAGGGAACCGCGGTGTATTTGGCGTGTTTGGGCCGGATCCCTGTTCATCGCGACCTATACTCAACCCCATGGATGACAGGAATCCGGGGTGGCGCGACTGTGCGGCGTTCGCTGATGTTGGCCGTTGTGCTCGTTCTGGCGGGGTGCGCCACGCCACAGCGCGGTCCACCGGTTGCCACGGTGATGATTGCCCAGGACACCTGGCGACAGGTAGACCAGCAGATCATCGCGGCGTCGAAGAGCGCCCTCGAACAGGCGGCCGTCTATGCACGCGGGTCGATGGAGCATTGGCGCGTGTTGGTGTATGAACGCACCGAGGCTGAATTCATCCCCTGGTTCAGCAGCTACTGGACCCAGGAATGGCTGGCGGTGAAGGTCAGCTGGTACGCGGCCAGTGCCGAGGGCGAGGCGGATTCTTCGGCCAAGCGCCTGGCGGTTTACCTGCAGGAGCAATATCGCGAGCAGGTGCTGGCGCCGGTGGCGGTGGAAATCGATCCCGAGGCGATCAGGGCCAACGCGACGGGTTACTACATCCGTCAGCTCAGTCAACAGGCCCAGGTCATCGCCCAGCGGCATCGAATCCCGAACGAGCTGATGAACCGACGCCTGCATGGCATCCCTGCCATCCGCCTGGGTCCGCCGGCGGCGCGTGATGCTTCGTTGTACGAAATGGTTCACGCCGAGCCGCTGAATACCTTGCCGGCCTATGCGGCCCTGATCGATCACGTCGACAAGGCTGCAAGCACGGGGGCCGGGCCATCGGAGGCGGTGATCGCAACCGTGGCGCAACGCACCAGCGAAAAAATCGAGGCCCAGTTCGCCACGCGCGGGGCAACCGGTGCGGCGGCGGCCGTGGCCGGGAAGGCGGCCGGGGCGTTGATTTCGGTGGGCGTGGCGGGTATTCGCGCGATCATCCACGAGGGTGAGCGGCCGGAAATGGAGGCGCAGATCCGCAAGAGTCTGAGTGCGGCGTTCGACGAAGCCTGGTTCAAGTCACTCAAGCATCCCCTCAGCGGGGTGATGGCACCGGTGTATTACCTGGACGAGGAAATCAAAGGCAACCTGGTGGAGGCGGACCTGGCCAATCGAGCGGTGGTCTTGCCGGACCTCAAGCCATGACGGACCGACTCATTCCGAGCCGAGGGTGACGCGACAACCCTTGCGATGGCGGATCTGTTCGTCCGATGGACGCTCCTTGATGAACTCGAAGCGCGGTTCGCCTTCGCTGTAGATCACCAGCCAGCCCCATTCCAGTTCGCTTTCATCCTGCCCGGGCTGGGGCGGCGAGGCCCACCAGGGTTCTTTTTGCATGATCTGACGCATCGTCTACTCCTGCCGATTGATCCTTTGAACTATAGACCGCTCGTTGAAGACGCTTGCATCCTGTGGGAGCAAGGCTGCCCGCGAAGCAGGCGACTCGGTTCCGGATAGACCGTGTGATCGTTATCGCGGGCAAGCCTTGCTCCCACAAAGCAGTGTTCCACAAAACCGGGTCCCTCAATGCCTCTGCTACAGGTCATGAACCTCAAGTTTGATAGTCAGTGTGCTCTGATCCCGCCCACCAGCGTCTAGCGTCTGTATCCCCGCACTCGAACGGGGAATGACTGGACCCCGCGCATATGCAAGCACTGTTGAACGAGATCCTCGATGCGGTTCGCCCCCTGATCGGTCAGGGCAAGGTCGCCGACTACATTCCTGCCCTGGGCACCGTGGTGCCCAATCAGTTGGGCATTGCCGTGTACGGCAATGATGGCGAGTTGTATTACGCCGGCGACGCTGAAACAGCGTTTTCAGTGCAGAGTATTTCCAAGGTGTTCAGCCTGGTGCAGGCCATCGGGCATTCCGGTGAAGCGATCTGGGAGCGCCTGGGCCATGAGCCATCTGGCCAACCTTTCAACTCCCTGGTGCAATTGGAATTCGAGCGCGGCCGCCCGCGTAACCCGTTCATCAATGCCGGCGCGTTGGTGATCTGCGATATCAACCAGTCCCGCTTCGCCGCGCCAGCGCTGTCGATGCGCGATTTCGTGCGCCGCCTGTCGGGTAACCCCCAGGTGATGGTGGACGGCAAGGTCGCCGAGTCGGAGTACCAGCACCGTGCCCGCAACGCGGCGATGGCGTACCTGATGCAATCGTTCGGCAACTTCCACAATGACGTGGAAGCGGTGCTGCGCAGTTATTTCAGCCACTGCGCCCTGCGGATGAGCTGCATCGACCTGGCGCGGGCGTTCTGCTTCCTGGCCAACGACGGGTTCTGCAAACACAGCGGCGAACAGATCCTCAGCGCCCGGCAAACCCAGCAGGTCAATTCCATCATGGCCACCAGCGGTCTGTACGATGAGGCTGGCAACTTCGCTTATCGCGTCGGCCTGCCGGGCAAGAGTGGTGTCGGTGGCGGGATTGTCGCCGTGGTGCCGGGCCGGTTCACCGTCTGCGTCTGGTCGCCGGAACTCAACGCCGCCGGTAACTCCCTGGCCGGCATGGCGGCGCTGGAGATGATGAGCCAGCGCATTGGCTGGTCGGTGTTCTAGTTCCCACAAAAAAGGGCCCGCTCCTGGTTCAGGCGCGGGCCCTTTTGTTAGGGGATTTCAGCAGAGGCGGTCGATAACCCGGACCTCGGACGTGTTCTGCATCGACTGCCAGGCCTGGGTCAGCGTTTGCAGCACGCGGCCCATGAAGTCTTTGTCAGCTGCGGCCTTCTTGCCCACGTAGCCCTGGCCACGGCGGTACATCTTCAGCCGGGCGCACAGCTCTTGCGTGTTCTTTTCGAACTCGTCTTCCTGGGTGTAAGGCGACAGGCAGTCCATACGCACCTGGCCAGTCTTGCTGATCCAGAGGATATGGCTGTCGAGTGTGTCCTTGTGTGCGGCGAACATGCGAGCCAGTTCATCAATAGATGGTTGATTATTCAGATTCATGTGTAAGCCCCTTGACCATTTGGTTGATCTGTCTGGTGGTTCGCAAAAAACTTCGCTACTCGGTAAGTGCCTGCCTGCTACCGAAACCAGGCCGTCAGCGTTCGTCCGTCTGACTTCGACGGGGTCGTGCATCGGTTGTGTAGTGTTATCGAAGGGCTGCTACGCAAATGCGCTACAACGAAGAGAAACAGCGAAGAATCTCAGGCAGTGTCAACTTTCGAGGGTCGACCACGCGCGTCATGAGGATCTTCGCTAGCGTTTCTCGTCCTTGTTCCCGGACGGTCATGCCAGGTCAGCACCTTCAATCTGCCTTGTGGGCAGTCCCTTATCCAAAAAACAGCTCGGCGGTCAGACGAGCTTGCTCAAACAGTTGCCTGTACTCCCGATCGGGGAGACGTCTGCATCATGCAAGGGCAAATCGGAGGCGTCAACGGTTTTGTAGTGATTATTTTTGGTCACTACATATTGTCGGACAAAACGGTTTGGGTATGAAAAACGGTTGCGAGTGATCACCTGTGGCGAGGGAGCTTGCTCCCGCTGGGCTGCGTAGCAGCCCTAAAAACCTGTCGGTGCATGAGTCAAATTGACCGAGTCGCCTGCATTGGGGTTGCTGCGCAACCCAGCGGGAGCAAGCTCCCTCGCCACAAAGGCAGCGCTTGGAATCGGCGCTGTTCAAGTGGCCTTGGCCTTGCTCGCCTTGCGCGGTGCACCGCTAGCCTTGCGCTTGGCCGGCTTGCGCTTGTTTTTCCACGGTGTTGCGCCACGCCCGGCGGGGCTGGCCGGGCCGCTGATGGTCAGGCTCATGCCCTGGCAGCGGGCGACGTGCTTGCTCATCCAGGCGGCTTGCCGGGTGACGAATTCTTCCAGGCTCATTTCTCCGCTTTGCACCATGTCCAGGGCTTGTTCCCAGATAGCGGTGGTGCCTGGGTCGGCGATGGCTCGGGGCACGGCGTCGATGAGGCTGAAGGCCGCCGGGGTGGCGGACAGGGCCTTGCCGTTTTTCACCAGGTAACCGCGGTCGAGCAGCCCTTGGATGATCGAGGCCCGGGTCGCTTCGGTGCCGATGCCGGTGGTGTCCTTGAGCTTCTGCTTGAGCAACGGGTCTTCCACCAGCTTGGCGACGTTCTTCATCGCCTTGATCAGGTCGCCTTCGGTGAAGGGCTTGGGTGGCTGGGTCCAGAGGTCCTTGGGTTTCACCTCGTCCACCGCGCAATCGCGACCTTCGGCCAATGCCGGCAGGACCTGCGGCGCCGGTGCTTCACGGCCCTTTGCCTGCGCCAGTGCTTCGGGCAGGGCGCGTTTCCAGCCGGGCTCGACGATCTGCTTGCCCACGGCACGCAGCGCCTGGCCGGCACAGTCGAAGTCGGCCTGGGTCCGGTCGTATTCGTGGTTGGGCAGGAACTGCGCCAGGTAGCGCGCGCGAATCAGCGTATAGACCGCGCGCTGCTTGCCGGCGAGTTTGTCCAGGTTTCTGGCGGCGGCGGTGGGAATAATGCCGTGGTGGGCGCTGACCTTGGCGTCGTTCCAGGCCCGGGACTTGCGCTGCGCCTGCAAATGCTCGCGCAGTGGCGCGAGGCTGGGGTCGGCCTGGGCAAGGGCGGCCAGGATGGCCGGTGCTTCGCTGTGCTGGCTCAAGGGCAGGAAACCGCAATCGCTGCGCGGGTAGGTGATGAGCTTGTAGGTCTCGTAGAGCGACTGGGCGATGTCTAGGGTTTCCTGGGCGCCGAGGCCGAGCTTCTTCGAGCAGACTTCCTGCAGGGTGCCCAGGTCGAAGGGTAACGGCGCCGCTTCGCGCAGGCGCTCGGTACGTACTTTCAGCGTCCGGGCGGTGGCGGCGTTGCTCATGGCCTGGGCGGCATCCCGGGCCAGCGCCTGGTTCAGGCAGCGCTCCTGGTCGTCGCAGGCATCCGGGTCGGCGCGCCACTGGGCGGTAAACGCCGTGCCGTCGTGGCTGAGCTGCACGTCGATGGCCCAATAGGCGACGGGCACGAAGTTGGCGATGCTGCGGTCGCGGTCCACCACCAGTCGCAGCGTCGGTGTCTGCACGCGACCGACCGGCAACACGCCCTGGTAGCCGGACTGGCGCCCCAGTAAGGTGAACAGGCGACTCATGTTCATGCCGATCAGCCAGTCGGCCCGGGAGCGACCCAGGGCCGAGTGATACAGGTTGAAGGTTTCGACCCCCGGCTTGAGGGCGGCCAGGGCCTTGCGGATCGACGCTTCGTCCAGGGCCGACAACCATAACCGCCGGATCGGCCCGCGATAACGGCAATGTTCCACCAGCTCCCGGGCGATCATTTCGCCCTCACGGTCGGCGTCGGTGGCGATCACCAGTTCTTTCGCTTCCCCCAACAGGCGCTTGACCGCCTTGTACTGGCTGGCGGTTTTCGGCTTGACGGTCATTTTCCATTGCGCCGGCACGATGGGCAGGTCGGCCAGGACCCAGCGCTTGTAGCGCGCGTCGTAGGCATCGGGTGGAGCGGTTTCCAGCAGGTGGCCGATGCACCAGGTGACCGTGACGCCAGGGCCCAGCCAGCAACCGTCGCCACGGCGCGTGGCGCCGAGTACGGCGGCGATGTCCTTGGCCTGGGACGGTTTTTCACACAGGTACAGCTGCATAGCGCCCTTTTCCTGAAGCAGATTTCATGGGCTTGTAGCATGGTCATGGATGCGCGCCAGGGCAAGTTTTATCTGTATGGATATACAGATAAAAGCGTTGCGCTGCGTTGCCAAGGGGGCTGGCGTGACATTCGGCGCTCGGTTGGCACGCAGAATGAATTTCTCGAAAGGGTATCGCTCATAACTTCAAGGCGGTTGAAACCGCAAAGCAGGTTTATGAGGTCAAGGAGAGTCACTTTCATGAATTCGATGCCAAATGGCGACGGCCAGGCGACTACACGTTTGATTCTCGTTGTGGAAGATGATCCAACCATTCTGGAGTTTCTCTGTGAAATCCTCGAGGACGAAGGGTTCGTCGTGGAGCCTCGGGAAAGCGCCGATGCGGCGTTGACGTTCCTCGAAGAGAGCGCGCACTACGTCGATCTGTTGCTCACGGACATCACCATGCCCGGCAAGATCGACGGTGCGGAGCTGGCCAACCTCACGGGGGATCGCTGGCCGCAGATCCCGCTGTTGATCATGTCTGGTTTCGAGACGCCGGAAAGCGCTGGGATCAAGCACCACGCGTCGTTCATTGCCAAGCCTTGGGCCTTGGGCCAGATGTTGGACCTGGTGGAGAGCACGGTGAAAAATCACTCGATCAACTGAGTGATTCCGGAGAGGGGGAATGTCCGGGCACGTTTGGGTTGCAAGCGACGGTGCCGTCTATGACAATGCGAGTCATTATCAGTCGCGAATTATTCCATTGCCATGCCCGCCAACGATCTGTCCTTACGCAGTGCTGTCGACGTTCTGTACAGTGATCATCACAGTTGGCTCCAGGGCTGGTTGCGCAAGCGCTTGGGCAATGCCTTCGATGCGGCTGACCTGACCCAGGATACGTTTGTGCGGGTCATCAAGGCGCGCACGGCGCTGGATATCCGCGAGCCGCGCCCGTACCTGTCGATGATCGCCAAAGGGCTGTTGATCGACCTGTTTCGCCGCCGCTCGCTGGAACAATCCTACCTCGAAGCATTGGCCGCCATGCCGCAAGAGCAGCATCCCTCGCTGGAAGAGCAGGCGATCCTGCTCCAGGCCCTGATGGAGATCGATCGTCTGCTCCTGGGATTGGGGCCGCGCGTCAGGCAGGCGTTCATCCTGTCGCAGTTCGATGGCCTGACCTATCCGCAAATTGCCGAGCGCCTGGGCGTCAGCGTCCGCACGGTCAACAATCACATGGCCAAGGCCATGGAGCATTGCTGCCTCATGCAAATTCAATTGCAGCTTTCATGAACCTGCCGCCCGAAGAATTGCAAGCCATCCGTGTGGCGGCACGGTGGTACGCCCGGCTGAATTCCGGGATTACCACTGACGCGGACCGGGCCGATTGGCGCGCCTGGCTGGCTGCCGATCCGTTGCACGGCCAGGCCTGGCAGCGCATGGCCGCGGTGGCCGAGCAAATGGCGAGTGTGCCGGGCGCCCTGGCGGCACCGACCTTGAGCGACACCCACCAGCGCTCCCGCCGCCAAGTGTTGCGCAGCGCCTTGCTGCTGACATCCGCTGGCGGCCTGGGTTGGTTGAGCTGGCGCAGCCAGGCCACGCAGAACCTGCTTTGCGATTACCGCACGGCGGTGGGCGAGCGTCGCGAGTTCCAGTTGGCCGATGGCAGCACGCTCATGCTCAACACCGACACCTCGATCAACGTTCGTTTCGATGGACAGCAGCGGCGCCTGGAACTGTTGCGGGGTGAGGTGCTCGTGACGACGGCGGTCGATCCCCAGCGTCGCCCGTTCAAGGTGGTCACGGGGCCGGCCGAGGTGCTGGCCCTGGGCACGCGTTTCATTGTCCGTAGCCAGGCGCGGGGCGGTGAAGTGGCGGTGCTGGAGAAAGCGGTCGAGGTGAGCCTGCCAGCACGTGGAGCCAGGATGCGCGTCGAGGCCGGCCAGCGCCTGGATTTCAATGAGCGTTCGTTAGGGACGCTGCGCGGCAACGATGTGTCGGTGGGGGCCTGGCAGAAGGGAAGCATTATCGCCATTGACCGTCCCCTGGCGGCGTTGCTGGACGAACTGTCGCGTTACCGTCCCGGCGTGCTGCGTTGGGATCCGGCGATTGGCGACTTGAAAGTGTCCGGTGTATTTCCCGTCGATGACACTGATCTCGCCCTGGCCGCGCTGGAAAGTGGCTTTTCGTTGCGGGTGACCCGCTACAGCCGATTCTGGGTCCAGGTCGCCGGTGGCGATCGGCGCTGATGCTGCGTAATAAAAAAACCAACCCTTGCACTTTTCATCCTCATCGTTCGGCTCTTCCTCAGTGAGTTTTTATTGACCGTTTGGGGGAGGGGAAATATGACGTGGGTGAGTGCGCCAGGCCGTCTGGTGTTTGCAATGAAAATCGGCTTGCTGGCGGTCACGACCGCTGGCGCCACGGCCGTGCATGCCAGCCCGGTTGCAGCGGCTGCGGCGCAGCAGAGTGCGGTGCAGGCCTACGATATCGGCGCCGGCCGCCTGGTGGATGTGCTGACCCGTTTTTCCAGCGCCGCCGGTATTGCCCTTTCGTTTGATGCTCGGCAACTCGAAGGTTTGCAATCGCCCGGCCTGAAAGGTTCTTTCGGCGTGGGCGAGGGCTTTGCCCGCATTCTTGGCGGTAGTGGCTTGCAAGCCGAGCCCCAGGCCAACGGCACGTACGTGCTGCGCCGGCTGCCTGCCAACGGTTCGGCCATGGAACTGGGCGCCACCCGCATCGAGGCACAGCGGCTCGGGGCGACCACCGAGCAGAGCAATTCCTACACGACGGGGGCGGTCACCATCAGCAAGGGCGAGCACTCCCTGCGCGAAACGCCGCAGTCGGTGACGGTGATCACCCGCAAGATGCTCGATGACCAGAACCTCAATACCATCGAACAAGTCATGGAGAAGACGCCTGGCATTACCGTCTACGACTCGACCATGGGCGGCAAGTATTTCTACTCCCGCGGGTTCCGCATGTCTGGCCAGTATCAATACGACGGCGTTCCGCTGGACATGGGCAACAGCTATGTCCAGGCCGACAGTTTCAGCAGCGACATGGCTTATTACGACCGTGTCGAAGTCCTGCGTGGCGCCGCCGGGATGATGAAGGGGGCAGGCGGCACATCCGGCGGCGTCAACTTCGTGCGTAAACGCGGCCAGACCACGGCGCAGACCGAACTCAGCCTGTCCGGTGGCACCTGGGACAACTACCGTGGGCAAGTCGATACCGGTGGCCCGTTGAATGATTCCGGCACCGTGCGGGGCAGGGCGGTGATCGCCGAGCAGAGCCGGCATTATTTCTACGACGATGCCCGGCGCAAGGACCAGATCTACTACGGCGCCCTGGACTTCGACCTGTCGCCCGACACGACGCTCGGCCTTGGCGTTGCCTATGAAGACGTCGACGCAAGCCCCTGCTGGGGCGGGCTGCCGCGCTACCGGGACGGCAGCGACCTGAAACTCAGCCGCTCCACCTGCCTGGACCCGTCGTGGAACACCTGGCGTAGCCAGCGGACCACGGTGTTCGGTGATATCGCCCATCACCTCAATGACGATTGGGCCGTGAAGGTCGCCGGGGTCTATACGAAAAATACCCAGGACATCAAATACGCCTTTGCATCGGGCTCGGTGGCGCCCGGCACCTCGACCACCAACATGCTGGGCAGCATGTACGATTATGACCAGGTCGATTACGGCCTCGATGCCTACCTGGACGGCAAGTTCGACGCCCTGGGGCAACAACATGAGTTGATCGTCGGTTTCAACGCCAGCCGCTCGGACAAGGATGACTTCTTCTCGGTGGCACTGCTGCCGCAGAAGCAGAATGTGTTCGAGCCGGATCGGCATATTCCCGAACCGGACGACAGTTACTTCATCGAAAACTCGACACGCGGTGGGCCGGTCAAGACCCTGACCGAGCAACACGGCATGTATTCGACCCTGCGGCTGAAACTGGCGGACCCGTTGACGTTTGTCGTCGGCAGCCGGGTGAGCTGGTACAGCTCCAAGACCGATTCGGAGTTCCTCACCGGCGGTTCGGAGCACGCCAAGAGCACGGAGACGGGCCAAGTCACGCCGTTTACCGCCGTGTTGCTGGACCTCAACGAGCACCTGACGGCCTATGCCAGCTATTCGGATATCTTCACGCCCCAGGGCAACTATCGCTCCGAAAGCGGCTCGGCACTCAAGCCCCTGGTGGGCGAGAGTTATGAGCTGGGGATCAAGGGCGAGTGGTTCGAGGGACGCCTGAACAGTGCCTTCAACCTGTTCCGCACGGTGCAGAAAGATCAGGCCCAGACGGACTACGCCTCCAGCTGTGCGTCCTCGGACGGTTATTGCTATGAGAACGCCGGCAAGGTGCGCGCCCAGGGTTTCGAAGCCGAGATCAGCGGTGAAGTCATCGAGCGCCTGCAATTGCTGGCCGGCTACACCTACACCCAGACCAAGACCCTCGACGACATTGATACCAGCCTCAACGGCGGCTCTTTCAACAGCTACGTGCCGCGCCATGTGCTGCGCCTGTGGGGCGATTATGCCCTCGGCGGGGCGTTGGAACGGTTCAGTGTCGGCGCCGGGGTCAATGCCCAAAGCGACAACTTCCGTGTATCGCCGGTCAGCGGCGAGAAGATCACCCAGGCCGGTTATGCGGTGTGGAACGGTCGCGTTGGCTACCGCATCGATGACACCTGGTCGGTGGCCCTCAATGGCAACAACCTGTTCGACAAGCGCTACTACACCACCATCGGCACCGAGAGCTTCGGTAACTATTACGGTGAGCCGCGCAACTTCACCATGACGATGAAGGCGCGCTTCTGAGGCGGTGGCGAGGGCGCCAGTGCCCTCGCCACGGTTCTGCCCTCAGTTGGTATCCAGGTCCACGTTCTTGGTTTCCCGCAGGCAGATCATGCCCACCACCAGGCTCACCCCGGTGATCACCACCGGGTACCACAGCCCATAGAAAATATCCCCGGTGTAGACCACCAGGGCAAACGACACGGTGGGCAGGAAACCGCCGAACCAGCCGTTGCCGATGTGGTAGGGCAGGGACATGGAGGTGTAGCGAATGCGGGTCGGGAACAGTTCGACCATCAACGCCGCCAGCGGTCCGTAGCACATCGCCGAGATGATGATCAGCGCGACGATCAAGGCCACGATCATCGGGCGGTTGATCTGCTGCGCATCGGCCTGTTGCGGGTAGCCGGCCAGGGTCACCGCACCGCGCAGGGCCGCCTCGTCGTAGCCTTCGAGTTTCACGTCACCGAAGCTGATCTGCACCGTGCTGCCGACCGGGGCCGCGACGCTGCTGTAGGGCAGGCCTTGCTTGACCAGGAAGGTCTTGACCTTGTCGCAAGGGCTGTCGAAACGCGCCTTGCCCACCGGGTCGAACTGGAAGGTGCAGGTGGCCGGATCGGCGATCACGGTGATGGGTGCCTGGCGGCTCGCCAGGTCGATGGCCGGGTTGGCGTAGTGGGCCAAGGTCTTGAAGATCGGGAAGTACAGGGCCGTCGCCAGCAGCAGGCCGATCATCAGCACCGGTTTGCGCCCGACCTTGTCCGACAGCCAGCCGAAAAAGATGAAGAACGGTGCGCCGATCACCACGCTGACAATCAGCAGGCTATTGGCGAGGGCCGGGTCCATCTTGAGGAATTGGGTGAGGAAAAACAGCACATAGAATTGCGCGGCGTAGAAGGTCACCGCTTGCCCGGCGTTGATGCTGAACAGGGCGATCAGCACCACCTTGAGGTTTTCCCATTTGCCGAAGGATTCGCGGATCGGCGCCTTGCAGCACTTGCCTTCTTCTTTCATTTTCAGGAAGGCCGGCGACTCATGTAGGCTCAGGCGAATCCAGGTGGAGATGCCCAGCAGCAGGATCGACAGCAGGAAAGGAATGCGCCAGCCCCAGACTTCGAACTGGTCGCCAGTGAAGTAGCGGCAGCCCAAAACCACCAGCAGCGACAGCAGCAACCCGAGGGTGGCCGTGGACTGAATCCAACTGGTATGAAAACCGCGCTTGCCCATTGGCGCGTGCTCGGCGACATAAGTTGCCGCCCCTCCATACTCACCGCCCAGGGCCAGGCCCTGGAGCATGCGCAACACCACCAGGATGATCGGCGCGGCGATGCCGATGCTGGCGTAGTTGGGCAGCAGGCCGACGCAGAACGTCGCCAGGCCCATGAGCACGATGGTGGCCAGGAACGTGTACTTGCGCCCGATCATGTCTCCCAACCGACCGAACACCAGGGCCCCGAACGGCCGCACGATGAAACCGGCGGCGAAGGCCATCAGGGCGAAAATGAACGCGGTGGTGTCGTTGACCCCGGCAAAGAACTGCTTGCTGATCACCGCCGCCAGGGCGCCGTAGAGGAAAAAGTCGTACCACTCGAACACCGTCCCCAGGGACGAGGCGAAGATGACTTTCTGGGTTTCCTGGCTGGTGCCGGCGCTGCGCGTGGCTTCCAGGGGCTGAACATGCTCGGACATAGCGGTATCCCTCACAGTGATTGTTTTTGTTGTTCCACTGCGACGCCGAATGGGGCGTCTCCTGATTTGACACGTTCCTTTTGCTTGCACATTTCCCTGTGGGAGCGGGCTTGCTCGCGAAGGCGGTGTGTCAGCTAACGATGATGTCGACTGGCACACCGCCTTCGCGAGCAAGCCCGCTCCCACAGGGGGATTCGGTGGTTTTTCAGACCGTGGCAGGCTCCTTTTGCGGCGTCGTGATTCGGGTGTCTGCCTCAAGCATCATCTGCGCCGCCTTCTCGGCAATCATCAGCGTCGGCGAGCAGGTATTGCCCGAGGTGATGCGGGGCATAATCGAGGCATCGGCGATGCGCAGGCCCTTGATGCCCTGCACGCGCAGTTGCGCATCCACCACGGCATCGCCGTCCTGGCCCATGCGGCATGTGCCGACCGGGTGGAAAATCGTCGTGCCGATGCGGGCGGCGGCCTGGTGCAGTTCCTCTTCGGTCTGCAGGCTGGGGCCCGGCAGGTATTCCACCGGTTTGAACGCGCTCAGGGCCGGTGCCGCGACGATGCGTCGGGTCAGGCGGATGGCGTCGGCGGCGACTCGCAAGTCTTCGGGGTGACTCAGGTAATTGGGCTGGATCAGCGGCGCCTCGTGTGGGTCGGCCGAACGAATGTCCACCCGGCCACGGCTTTGCGGGCGCAGGTCGCAGACCGACGCGGTGAACGCCGGGAAGCTGTGCAGCGGTTCGCCGAAGCGTTCCAGGGACAGCGGTTGCACGTGGTATTCGAGGTTGGCCGAACTCTGCTCCGGGCCCGAGCGGGCGAACGCGCCGAGTTGACTGGGGGCCATGGACAGCGGGCCGCTGCGGTCGTACAGATAGCGCAGGCCCATGCCCATCTTGCCCCACAGGCTCCCGGCGATCTGGTTCAGGGTGCGGGCGTTTTCCAACTGGTAGATCAGCCGCAGTTGCAGGTGGTCCTGCAAGTTGCCGCCGACACCGGGCAACTCATGGGTCACGCCGATGCCCAGGCGTTGCAGCAAGCTGCGCGGGCCGATCCCGGAGCGTTGCAGGATCCCCGGCGAACCCACGGCGCCGGCGCACAGGACGATTTCCTTGCGGGCCTTGAAGGTCATGCCTTTGCCTTGCCAGCGAGCGCTGACGGCATGGGCGCGGTCGTCACGCAGCAACACCCGGTCGACCTCGACGTCGGTCAATACGGTGAGGTTGGCGCGCTGGCGAATCGGCTTGAGAAACGCCTTGGCCGCGTTCCAGCGCACCCCGGCTTTCTGATTGACCTGGAAATAGCCACAGCCTTCATTGTCGCCGCTGTTGAAATCGTCGACGTTGGGAATGCCGCTCTGCTCGGCGGCGCTGCGGAAGGCATCGAGAATCGGCCATGACAGGCGCTGGCGTTCGACCCGCCACTCGCCGCCGTCGCCGTGGAATTCAGACGCGCCTGCAAAGTGGTTTTCGCTCTGGCGGAACAGCGGCAGGACGTCTTTCCAGGCCCAGCCGGGATTGCCTGCGGCGGCCCAGTCGTCGTAATCGGCAGCCTGGCCGCGCATGTAGATCATGCCGTTGATGGAGGAGCAACCGCCCAGGACCTTGCCGCGCGGGTAGCTCAGGGCGCGGCCTTGCAGGCCCGGTTGCGCTTCGGTCTTGAAGCACCAGTCGGTGCGAGGGTTGCCGATGCAGAACAAGTAGCCGACCGGAATGTGAATCCACGGATAATTGTCGCGCCCACCGGCTTCGAGCAGCAGGACCCGGTGTTGCGGGTTGGCCGAAAGCCGATTGGCCAGCAAGCACCCGGCAGGGCCGGCGCCCACGATCACGTAATCGTATTCATCGACGACAGGTTGCATTCGCGACCTCATTCTTGTTGTTGTGGGAGCCATCCTAGTTGTTAGTTTTCGTCAAAAGAATGTTAGTTTTTGCGCAGCCGCTGTGCGTTTATAAACAGTCCCGCCTTCAGGCGCGTTCAAGGATCGCCCCATGTTCGACTGGAATGACCTGCGCTATTTCCTGGAGCTGCAACGCAGCGGGCGTTTGTTGACGGCTGCCCGACGGCTGAACACCACCCACGCCACGGTGGCCCGGCACATCGAGGCCATCGAGAAAAGCCTCGGCACTGCGCTGTTCGTCCAGCATGCCCAGGGCTATGAACTGACCCCGGCCGGCGAGACATTGCTCAAGCACGCCGAAGCCATGGAGAACGTGGCGTTGCTGGCCCAGGAGGACATCACCCAGTCCAGCGCACCCCTGGGCAAGATCCGCCTGGGAGTGACCGAAGGGCTGGGCATCATGTTCCTGGCTAGTCGCATGGACGGGCTGTTCCAGCGCTACCCAGGGCTGGAGGTGGAGCTGGTGGCGGTGCCGCGCTTTGTCAGCATCCTCAACCGTGAGGCGGAAATCAGCATCCACCTCGAACGCCCGGCGGCCGACCTGTTGGTGACCCGCAAACTCACCGACTACAGCCTGGCGCTGTACGCCAGCCAGGCCTACCTGGATCGCTCGCCAGCACTGCGCAGCCGCGAGGACCTGGGCCGCCATGCCTGGATCGGTTATGTCGACGATCTGCTGTTCAGCCAGGAACTGATGTTCCTCAACAGTTTTTGCCGCAACCCTCGGGTGGTGTTTCACAGCACCAGCGTTATCGCCCAGCAACAGGCCGCGCGCTCGGGCCTGGGGATCGCCGTGTTGCCGTGCTACATGGCCAGCGGCGACCCGACGCTGGTGCCGCTGCTGCCGGACGAAACCATCCGCCGCAGCTACTGGATCAGCACCCGTCGCGAACTGCACAAATCCGTACGCCTGCGGGTGTTGTGGGATTACGTGGTGCAGTTGTGCGAGCGCGAGCAGGGGTTGTTGTTGCCCTGAGCACGCAATATCCCTGTGGCGAGCCTCTATGTGGAACAAGGCTCTGTGGAGGCAAGGTTCTGTGGGCTCTGTGGGAGCAAGGCTTGCCCGCGATGAAGAACACACGGTCTATCTGGAACCGAGTCGCCTGCTTCGCGGGCAAGCCTTGCTCCCACAGAACCCATAGAGCCCACAGAGCCCACAGAGCCCACAGATGAATCCCCTCGCCACAAAGGTCGTTGGTGCCCCGGCAACTGGCCGCCCAAGCCCCCTTTTCTGGCCCCCAATGACCTCAGCCGACGCGCTGGCGTGCCTTAGTGTTGACCCACAACAAGAAAAGCGCAGCCAAGAGGGGCCCTATGTTGGCAATCACGCCTTCAACCTTGCTTCACTCCGCCGTCATCGTGCTGCTCGGCAGCCTGCTCGCCGGCTGCGGCGAAGAGCCCAAGCCCCCCGCGCCGACGGTGTTCACGGCCATGCCCAGCGATGCAGCACTGGCCCAGGTCTACGACAGCAGCTGCAAACTCTGCCACGCCAACCCCGGCGCCGGCGCGCCGTTGACCGGCGATACGAACGCCTGGGCCCCGCGGGTCGCACAGGGCGCCGAGACCCTGCTGGACCACGCGATCAACGGCTACAACGGCATGCCGCCGATGGGCCTGTGCATGCACTGTTCCGAAGAGCAGTTCCTGGCCCTGATCGCCTTCATGTCCGGCCAACACTTCCAATAATAAATACGGGTACTTTCGGCATGACGATGGACTACTCACGGCGTCGGTTGCTGCAGCAGGCCGGCGTTGTCGCCGCCTTTACCGCACTGGGCAGCCAGGGCGCCCTGGCCGAGCTGATGCGCGCGCCTCGCTTGATCCCGTGGCGCAACTGGTCCGGTGCGCAGAGTTGCCTGCCGGCGGCGCGCCTGGCCCCCAAGGACCTCGACGAACTGGTGCAGGTGGTGCGCCGCGCCGAAGGGCGGATTCGGCCGGTGGGTTCCGGGCATTCCTTCAGCGCCCTGGTGCCCACCGACGGCACCTTGTTGTCGCTGAGTTTTTTCAGTGGCCTGCTGGACCACGACGGCGCCAGCCTGCAAGCCGAGTTCGGCGGCGGCACGCCCATGTCCCGCATGGGCCCGGCGCTCAAGGCCATCGGCCAGGCACTGCCGAACATGGCCGACGTCGATTACCAGACCTTGGCCGGTGCCATCGCCACCTCGACCCATGGCACTGGCAAGGCCTTTGGCTCATACGCCTCCCAAGTGGTCGGCCTGCAACTGGTGACGGCCAGCGGCGAGGTCCTCGATTGCGATGCCCAGCGTCATCCCGAGGTGTTCCAGGCCGGCCGGGTGTCCCTTGGCGCGCTGGGGCTGGTGACCCGCGTGCGGTTACAAAACCGCGCGGCCTATCGCTTGCGCGAGCACCAGTGGGTGGCGAAAACCGAGGAGTTGCTCGAGGACGTGCACACCAACATCCGGGACAACCAGCACTGGGAAATGCAAGTCGTCACCCATTCCGACTATGCGCTGTCGATCACCCTGAACGAAACCACCGATCCGGCCACGCCGCCGATCAGTCCCGAGGAGGAGGGCGGCAACGAGTTCGTCTCCCTGATCGAAAACCTCGACAAGTACGGTAGCGATTTTCCAGCGATCCGGCGCGCGTTGCTCAACAGCCTGCGGCTGGTGGCCGATTTCGATGACCGCGTCGGTGATTCCCATGACATCTACGCCAACGCCCGCACCGTGCGTTTCAACGAGATGGAATATTCGGTCCCGGCCGAACACGGCCCGGCGTGCCTGCGGGAAATCCTCGCGCTGATCCGCGACAAGGACCTGCGCACCTGGTTTCCCATCGAATACCGCTACGTGAAGGCCGACGACATTGCCTTGAGCATGTTCGAAGGCCGGGACAGTTGCTCAATCTCCGTGCACCAGCATTACCAGATGGACCATCACAATTTCTTCGCCGCCATCGAGCCGATCTTCTGGAAATACCAGGGCCGTCCGCATTGGGGGAAGCTGCACTCGCTGAACGCCAAGGCACTCCAGGCGTTGTACCCGCGCTGGACTGAATTCACCCAGGTGCGCCAGGTATTGGACCCTGGCGGCAAGTTTCTCAATGGGCATCTTGCATCGATTCTGGGGGTGGGCTGAGGTTTCAAATGGCTGGTTAGCTGGTTAGCTGATTCTGTCAGGCACAAACCTTGTGGCGAGGGAGCTTGCTCCCGCTGGGCTGCGCAGCAGCCCCAAATCGGATAACCCATTTTTCCAGCTAGACCACCTTAGCCGGCTTACGACGGCTACGCCGCCGAGCGGGAGCAAGCTCCCTCGCCACAAAAGTCCTAAAAGCCCAACAGCCAAAAAAGCCCTCTAGAACGCAAACGGAATACTGATCTTGGCCCAGAGCATTTCGCCTTCGGTGCGGTTCTCCACTTCGAACTCCTTGGCCCAGCGGATCTCGGCGCTGGCGTACTTGAGGAAGGTCAGGTGCAGCGCCGGGCCGATGGCGAAGACCTGGCCGCGGACCCCGTCGTCCACATCCTGACCGGCGAATTGCACGGTGCGGCCGTACTGTTTGTCGTCGGTGGTCTGCTTGAGGTAGTAGCCGTTGAGCCCCAGCCTCAGGTTGTCGGTCACGCGGTAGCTGGCGGAATAGTCGAAGTGGAAAATCTGCCCGGAACGGTAGTCGGTGTCCTTGTTCTTGCGGTTGAAGCTGTAGGTGGTCTTCATCGACACCTCTGTGTCTTCCGTGGGCAACCAGGTGAAGGAAAACAGCGGCTTGTAGGTGTAGAAATTGTTGCTGGTGTTGGCCAGTCGATCGGTGCTGTATTCGCCGGTGGGTACGGTGATTTCCACCGCCGCGGCCAAGGTCAGGTGCTTGCCCATGTCCCAAAGCACAATGGGTGAAATAGTCGTGTCGCCCATGCCTTCACGGGTGTCATGCAGGCCGAACACCGAGACTTCCTGCTTGAGCCAGGGCTGGGCGATGTAGATCCCCGCGCGTCCACCGGCCACTCGCAACGGGCTCAGGTAATCGATACGTGGGACCACTGCCGTGGATTCGATTTCGACGTCCGGCACTTCGCCGCCCAACGAACTGATGTTGAATTTCCGGGCCTTGTAATGGTTGTAGTAGAGGTTGAACGCGACCATGTGGTCGGGAAGGCTGTCGACTTCCAGCGGCAACACGAAAAAGCCATCGGTGCCAGGGCCGATGTTGTCGACCCCCGATTCGGTGGCCAAGGCGGGCAGGGCTGCGCCGCAGGCCAGGCCGAGGGTCAATTGCAAGGCGAATGTCGTGCGGGTCGGGTTCATGTGGGGGGCTCATTATTATTGTTGGAAATGCACCGGAGGTCCGAGTCATACAAATAAGCCGTTCGCCGCCGACAGGGCAGGGTATTGGCGGCCAGACAGGGGACTTGGGCGGCCAGATTTTTCTACCCCTCTATCCAGCGGCTCATGCTAACTTTATGAAATAACCGGTTACAAAAACGCCACCTAACGTGCTCCGGAACCCGCCCCATGCAGATGAAAGTCATCGACCCCACCTATGAATTGGCGCTGGTATCGCCATTTTTGCTGCAAACGTTGGCCGAGGTGGTGGCGGACAAGGGCTTCGATGCCGCCAGCCTGTGTCGCGGCCTGGGGTTCAGCCTCGATGACCTGCAAGATCCTGCCCAGCGCATTTCCTATCGCCAGGCCGTGGTCATGATCCAACGGGCACTCAAGCTGTTGCCTGACCAGGGGCTGGGGTTATGGGTGGGTGATCGCAACGTGCTCGGCACCCTCGGCCTGCTGGGGCACGTCTTGTCGCTGTGCGAAACCCTGCGCGATGCCTTCGCCCTCGGGGTTCGTTACCAGCACACCACCGGCGGCATCGCCGTGACCCGTGTCGAAGAGGCCACTGACCGGATCATGGTCGAGGCCACTTGCCGCCTGCCTTTTGCCGAGATCCAGGTGTTTGCCGTGGAAGAGTTCTTCGCCAGCCTGATGGTCTACGGCCGGGCGCTGGCGGGTCCCGATTTCAAGCCCCAGGCCGTGGAATTCATGCATGCCGCGCCGTCCTATGCCCAGGCGTACCAGCGGATCCTGGGGCCTGACGTGCGCTTCGGTTGCCGGCACAACCGCATGCTGATCGACGTGCGCTGGCTGGACATGCGTTTGCCCAATCACCACCCGCTGGCGCTGCGCCAGGCATTGGCCTTGCTCGAGCAGGAGGCCTGCGAGGTCCACCAGAAGATCGACCTGATCCAGACCGTGGAACGGGCGATTGCCCGGGACCTGACCCGGGGCAGCCACATCGAGAAAATCGCCAGCGACCTCAACATGAGCAGCCGCACCCTACGTCGGCGCCTGACCGAACACAGCCTGACCTTCGAGACCTTGCTCGAACAGGTGCGCCGCGGCCGCACCCTGAACCTGCTGGCCAACCCCGAGCTGTCCATCGAGCGCATCACCGAAGAGGTCGGCTACAGCGATGTGCGCAGCTTCCGCCGGGCGTTCCGGCGCTGGACCGGCATGAGCCCCAGCGCGTTTCGCAATGAGAGCGCCGACGCTCGGCTCTAAGGATATGTCCACACGGTATTTCTCAAGTCCCGTGGGCTTTCCCTAAATGAACAGAGACAGGCCGAACAACCAGGGTTTTTGTATCCGGTTGTTGCCTGGAGGCGGGTGTTCGTCGATCTACCGGCTTGACATCTTTTTCCTGCAAACAACCCCCAGTAAACTAGCACTCCCCATGAAACAAGATTAGCCACGCTGCCTGGTCGCGTTCTGTTGCACAATACGCCCCGGACCGTTTCTCTCAGGATGTTCAATGTTCAAATCATTTCCCATGCGCACCGTAGGGCTTGCATTGGTGCTGGCCGCCGCAGCCGGTTGTTCGTCGAAGAAAACCGCCATCTATGAGCACGAGAACTTCGATGATTCCGGCACGTTCTCGCGCACGTATCCGGTGAGTGACGCGGCCACCTGCGAAGCCGGGCGCCGGGCGTTGCTCAGCCAGGGCTACATCATCACCAGCAGCGATCCGAAGCTGGTCAGCGGTCACAAGAGTTTCCAGCAGACCGGCGAAACCCATATGGAGATCAGTTTCAACCTGGTCTGTGCCGAAGATGGCGGTACCGGGCACCGGGCGACCATGTTCGCCAACGCCTTGCAGGACCGTTATGCCCTGAAGAAAACCAACAACTCCGCCAGCCTGGGCGTGGGCGTGCTGGGTTCGGTGTCGATGCCGATCGGCTCCTCGGATGATTCGATGGTCAAGGTCGCCAGCGAAACCGTGTCGGCGGCCAAGTTCTATGAGCGTTTCTTTGCCTTGGTAGAGCTGTTCCTGCCTCCCGAAGCGAAGAAAGCCGCCGAGAATGCCGACAAACCGAAGGCCGAGCTGGGTGTACCGGAAACCAAGGCCGAGTCGGCCGCCTTGATGCCTGCACCGACTCCAGATCCGGCTCCAGCCCCAGCGGCCGAGCCTGTTGCGCCTGCGCCTGCAGCGGCCACACCTGTCGAGGAGGCTGCGCCGGCCCCCGTCGAAACCGCTCCTGCGGTGTCGGAGCCTGTCGCACCGCCGAGCGAGCCCGCGCCGATTGCGCCTGAATCGTTCGAGTCTGCGCCGACGACAGAAACCGTGACACCGCCACCACCACCGTCCAGCTCGTTGCCGGCCCCGACCGAGCCGATCCAGCCGCTTCCGGCCTCCTGAGATCCAGTGGCAGGGAGTTACTTCCTGCCACACTTCACGCAGTAATTTCCCGACCCTGTGCTACGTTTAATTCATGAAGCCTTTGCTTCATGTTTTGTTCATATAGCAGCTTTATGCTGATGCCAGCGCCATCAGGCATTGGTTCAACGACAGGGGAAGGACGCGTAATGGATGATTATCAGGAAGAGCTGCTGGAATACCAGGCCTACGAACTGGACCCGCTGGAACCCGCCGAAGATGCAACGGAGTTGTAACGCAGCTGCAAGCTTGAAGCTTGAAGCTTAACTCCCTCTGTGGCTACGGCGAAACTCCCCAGGCGTCTGGTCATTCCAACGCTTGAAGGCCCGTTGAAAGGCTTCGGCTGAGGCAAACCCCAACAGGTAGGCGATTTCACCGAACGCCAGTTCGGTATCGCGTATGTAGGTCATTGCCAAGTCGCGACGGGTGTCGTTGAGGATGGCGCGAAACTGCGTGCCTTCCTCGGCCAGCTTGCGACGCAGGGTCCAGGTCGGCAGCTTCAGGCGAGCCGCCACTTCTTCCAGGTCGGGTTCCCGGCCGCCGCTGAGCAACGGTCCCAGCAGCTGGATGATGCGCTCGCGCAGGCTGCGGGTGCGGGTCAGCTGTTCCAGTTCCCGTTCACATAACTGAACCAGGTGATGCCAGGTACTGGGGCAATGCTGCGGGTTGCGCTGGGCAAGGCTGTCCAGGCCCAGGCGCAGTTGATTCTGTTCGGCGCCAAACTGGATCGGGCAGTCACCGAGTGTGCGGTAGGCCTCCTGATACGGCGGTTCCTCGAATTCGATGTCTATGCGTTCGGGCCGCAGCGCGACGCCGCTGACGCTGGACAATTGCGCCAGCCAGCCGGCAATGATCGAGTCCACGACGAAGCGGTTGTAGGCGTTATACGGGCTGATGGAATAGAACCGCAGCCAGGCGCCGCGGGCATCCTCATGGAAACTCGATTGGCCGCGATAGTTGGAGCCGTACAGCGGCTCGAAGCGGATCATGCAGCGGGCCGCCTCGCGTACGGTCGGCGCCTGGGCAGCGGTGACGCCGGCCAGCCCGGCCTGGCTCAAACGGCCGAGCTGACCCATGCGCAGGCCCAGGGCCGGGTCCTGGGTCTGTTGAATCGCGGCGTGGCCCAGGCGCATGTACCGTGGAATCGACAGGCGTGCCCCGGGCTCGGCCAGGCGCGCGGCGTCGAGGCCGTACTGTTCAAGCAGGGGCTTGGGGTCTTGCCCATGGCTGGCGACCGCGTCAGCCAGGCTATGGACGAAGCCTACCGACAGGTCCCCCAGGCGCATCGGCTGCGGTTTCATGTTTACAACCACAAGTTCAACAGGCGGGCGCCACGGGCTTCGCCGTCGGGGAAGTGCTGGCCGTTGTGGCTGATGAAGCTCTGGCCGGCGCTGCCGCTGTCCCAGAATTGCCCGCGCAGGAACACGCTGACGCCGCCCCGGGCCTGGCTGATAGGCAACTGGCTGGTCAGTGTCAGGCGATGCCAGGCTTGCCCCTCGCTCACTTCGCCAGGCCTGAGGCTCACTTCGCTCGGCGTGGACAGGCCTTTATAACCGCTCCAGGGCTTGTCCCAGGCGCCGCGACCGATGACAAAGGCGGGTACCGCGATCAGTTGCGCACCCTGTTCATTGAGCTGCCGGTAGTGGAGCGGGTACCAACTGTCGCTGCCGATCAGCACGCCCAGGCGCCCGGCAGGCGTGTCGATGACCAGGGGGGCGGCCGGATGCTCGGCGCCCAGCACATCCTGTTGCTCGAACACCGGATGTCGTTGGCGTTGCGGCTGGCCGATCGGCCGGCCATCGCTGCCGAACACCAGGCTGCTGTTGTACAACGCGCCACGGCCAATTTTCAGCTCGCCTTCGTTGACGCTGGGTTCGGGCAGCACGATGGAGCCCGCCACCAGGGTGATGCCGAACTCCTTGGCCAGCCCGCCGAACAGTGTTTGATAATCACGGGCCATGCGCTCGGCTTTCATGCGCAGGTAGGCATCGTCCAATCGGTTATTGCCCTCGGCGCTGACCAGCGCCTGGACGAACGCCAGCGGATTGCTCACCGCCAGCCAGTTCATGGCTTCCTTCAGGGTGGTGGCCTGGTACAACTCGTCTTTTTCGCCACCGACCATCAGCCAGGTGCCGATGTGCTCGGGCAGGACCACGACGGTCTTGGCATTGAGAAAACCCTGGTCGCGGGCTGCCTGCAGATAGGCCGCCAGTTTGCGATGCAGGCGCTCGGGGCTTTGGTAGTCGGTGGGGAACAGTTCGGGCTGGATGCCCAGCAGATTGCCACGGTCGGCCGGCGTGCCCTGGTCGACCGCCAGGGTGATGCGCAGGTCTGACAGGTAATGGCCGGCCGGCCGATCCGTCGTCCACAGTGCGTAGGTGACCAAGGCGGCAATCAAGGCCAGTGAAAACAGCAAGTACAGAAATTTGCGCATGGGGGAACAGTCAGCGGCCGTGTTCAGGTTCGTGATTTTTCATCAAGCGTCACGGGGCAGGGTACGGTAAAACAAGGGATTAGCGAAGGGCGGGTGAGGATTTGTACGCACGGCAAGCGTCCGCAAAGGCGTCCATGGAACCCGTGGACGCCCTGGGCGCTGGGCAGGGCGGCTAGTGACTCTTGGCCTTCCTGATCCGGATCAGAATCAGCAACATGATCAACAACACCGGTGGCGTCATGCCCAGCAGCGCGTCACGGGCCGAGAGGTGTGCGCCCAAGGTGTGCAACCCGCTGTAGACCAACTTGAACAGGTTGATCAGGTAGTACGTGATGGCGATGATCGACAGGCCTTCCACGGCGCGCTGGATCTTGATCTGGGCATCGGCGCGGGCATTGAGGCTGCGCAGGATCTCGGCGTTCTGGTCTTCCATCTCGACTTGCACGCGGGCTTGCAGCAGGTCGCCCAGGTTGGCGACGCTCATGGCCAGTTGTTCGAGGCGCTGTTCAGTGGCGGCGCAATAACGCACCGTGGGCTTGAAACGGCGTTCGATGAACACGCCCAAACGCTGGCAATCTCCCAAATGGCTTTCGCGCAACTCCCCCAGGCGCTCGAACACCAATTGCGCGTAGGCGCGGGTCGCGCTGAAGCGGTGGCGAGTCCTGACCGAACTGCTGACGACCTGGCGCGACAGCAGGGCGATATCCTCCAACAGGGCCTTGGCATGCACCCCACTGGCGTTGGCGTTGCGCTCGGAGAGGCTCACCAGGGTGCGATCGAATTCGTTCAGTTGCGGGTCCAGTGCCTTGGCGATACTGAGGGACAAGGACGCCATCATGCGATAGGTCTCGATTTCCAACAGGCGCCGAATCATGCGCCCCTGGCGATAGGCGTTGAGCCGTCGGTTGATGAACAAGAGGCGATTGGTGCCGTCCTCGGTCAGGCGAAAATCGCTCCAGACCACCGCATCGCCACCGCCCACGCATGAGCCGCAAGGGTCCTTGAAACCGTAGCTGGGCAGGTCGAGGCCGGCTTCGGCGCGCACCACCACCTGAACGGCATTGATGAGGTGCTGGGTGTGACCTTCGATGCCCCGGGCAAGGCTTTCGGGCAGTGTCGTCCATTGCAGCTCGTTGCTGCTGGCAGGCACGACCAGGGTCAGGGTAAAGAATTCGGCGTGACGCTCCCACTTGAGTGGATGCCCATCAAGGCGGGTGATGCCTTGTGCGGCGTCTGCTGCGACGGTATCGGGGCACAGTCGCTCCAGTAGAGCGTTGCACTGGGCGTTGTCGCCCAGGAATGCCAAGTGGAAGACGTGGGCCGGTTCGTCGAAATACAACGACGGGCGGGCGTGCAACTCGTTGTGCAGCATTTTTCGTTGGGGATGCATGCAATGACGACCATGTTATTAGGGCTATTTTTGGTTTGAGCACCTGGTCCAGCGTTGATAGGACTGGCTCATCCGGCTGAGAGTCACGCACAGCTGATCGGCGCCCTGCACATTTGGATCATTAAGTTGTCAGTTACGGTCATTGAGCAGCCGCAGCCGGACTCTTACGCTGTGGGCCATGACAGACGCAAGCCGCAGAGCTTGCGCTTTATTCCCGTGATCGCCCGTTGTGGAGCTACCGATGACCGCCTCTCATTACCCGCACCTGCTGGCCCCGCTGGACTTGGGCTTCACCACGTTGCGCAACCGTACCCTGATGGGCTCGATGCACACCGGCCTGGAAGAGAAACCCGGTGGCTTCGAACGCATGGCGGCGTATTTCGCCGAGCGCGCCCGGGGCGGCGTGGGCCTGATGGTCACCGGTGGGATCGGGCCGAACGACGAGGGCGGTGTCTACTCCGGCGCGGCCAAGCTGACCACCGAAGAAGAGGCGCTCAAGCACCAGATCGTCACCCGGGCCGTGCATGAGGCCGGCGGCAAGATCTGCATGCAGATTCTTCACGCCGGGCGCTACGCCTATAGCCCCAAGCAAGTGGCACCGAGTGCGATCCAGGCGCCGATCAACCCATTCAAGCCCAAGGAACTGGACGAGGAGGGTATCGAGAAGCAGATCAGCGATTTCGTCACTTGCTCGGTCCTGGCCCAGAAGGCGGAATATGACGGCGTCGAGATCATGGGCTCGGAAGGTTATTTCATTAACCAGTTCCTGGCGGCTCATACCAACCACCGTACCGACCGTTGGGGCGGCAGCTATGAAAACCGCATGCGCCTGCCGGTGGAAATCGTCCGTCGGGTGCGCGAGGCGGTAGGCCCGAACTTCATCATCATCTTTCGCCTGTCGATGCTTGACCTGGTGGAAGGCGGCAGCACCTGGGACGAAATCGTCCAGTTGGCCAAGGCCATCGAGCAGGCCGGCGCGACGATCATCAACACCGGTATCGGTTGGCACGAAGCACGGATTCCCACCATCGCCACCAAGGTTCCACGGGCGGCGTTCAGCAAAGTCACGGCCAAGCTGCGCGGTTCGGTGAACATCCCGCTGATCACCACCAACCGCATCAACACCCCGGAAGTGGCCGAGCAGATCCTGGCCGAAGGCGATGCCGACATGGTTTCCATGGCGCGGCCGTTCCTGGCCGATCCGGAGTTCGTCAACAAGGCGGCTGCCGGTCGCAGCGATGAAATCAACACCTGCATCGGCTGCAACCAGGCGTGCCTGGACCACACCTTCGGCGGCAAGCTCACCAGTTGCCTGGTCAACCCGCGGGCCTGCCACGAAACCGAGCTGAACTACCTGCCGGTGACCCAGGTGAAGAAAATTGCCGTGGTCGGTGCCGGCCCGGCCGGGTTGTCCGCGGCCACGGTGGCGGCCGAGCGTGGGCACCAGGTGACGCTGTTCGATTCGGCCAGCGAAATCGGTGGCCAGTTCAACGTCGCCAAGCGCGTGCCGGGCAAGGAAGAGTTCTTCGAAACCCTGCGCTACTTCAAGCGCAAATTGCAGACCAGTCATGTCGAGCTGTGCCTCGACACCCGGGTGGATGTGGCGCAATTGGTGGCCGGCGGTTACGACGAGATCATCCTCGCCACCGGCATCGCCCCCCGGGTGCCGGCGATTCCCGGGGTGGAGCATGCCAAGGTCTTGAGCTACCTGGACGTGATCCTCGAACGCAAGCCGGTGGGGCGCAGTGTCGCGGTGATCGGTGCCGGCGGTATTGGCTTCGACGTGTCGGAGTTCCTGGTTCACCAGGGCGTCGCCACCAGCCAGGACCGTGAGGCGTTCTGGAAGGAGTGGGGGATCGACACCCATCTCCAAGCGCGCGGCGGTGTCGCCGGGATCAAGGCCGAACCCCATGCACCGGCACGCCAGGTATTCCTGCTGCAACGCAAGACGTCCAAGGTCGGTGACGGCCTGGGCAAGACCACCGGCTGGATTCACCGCACGGGCCTGAAGAACAAGCAGGTGCAGATGCTCAACAGCGTCGAGTACCTGAAGATCGACGACGACGGCCTGCACATCCGCATCGGCGAAGCCGGCGAGCCGCAAGTGCTGGCCGTGGACAACATCGTGATCTGCGCCGGCCAGGATCCGCTGCGTGAGTTGCAGGAAGGCCTGGAAGCGGCAGGGCAGACCGTTCATCTCATCGGCGGTGCCGATGTGGCGGCTGAGCTGGATGCCAAGCGGGCGATCAACCAGGGCTCGCGGTTGGCGGCGCAGTTGTAAAGCACAAAAACTGTGGGCGCGACCTTAGCTTGCAAATATGGAAGCCAAGGTCGCCGCCGATTCCAGGTGGGAGCGGGCTTGCTCGCGAAGGCGGTGTGTCAGTCAATGAAAATATTGGATGTGCCTGCCTCTTCGCGAGCAAGCCCGCTCCCACAGGTTTTGGTGGTGTCAGGTTCTTCGCGACCAAGCTGGTAAGATGCCAGCCCATTTCCTCCGACCTGCCGCCATGCTGCTTCCTGCCCTCGACTGGCATCCCCAACCCCGACTCGAACCCCTTCACCTGGACTGGCTCGCCCGTGCCGGTGTTGAAGTGGCGGTGTTGCGCCTGGACCGGATCGATCCACTGATCAGCGGCAACAAGTGGTTCAAACTGATCCATCATCTGCGCGCCGCCCAGGAGGCCAGTGCCGAGGGGGTCATGAGCCTGGGTGGGGCCTATTCCAATCATTTGCATGCGCTGGCGGCGGCCGGCAAGCGCTTCGGGTTTCCCACGGCCGGGCTGCTGCGCGGTCACCCCCAGGACACACCGACGGTGCGCGACCTGACAGCATTCGGCATGGAGTTGCATTGGTTGGGTTATGGCGGATACCGAGAGCGACATGCACCAGGTTTCTGGGGGCCGTGGCAGGCCCGCTATCCACATTTGCACCCGGTGCCCGAGGGCGCTTCGGGATTGCCTGGGGCACAAGGCTGCATGGCCTGGGCGGCCAGTGTCGATCAACAATTGGCGGCGTTGGGGTGGGCGGATTATCACGGCTGGTGGCTGGCCTGCGGCACGGGAACATCACTGGCTGGGCTGGTGCTGGCCGAAGCGGGCAAGCGTGCGGTCTACGGTGTGCTGGCGGTGCCCCCGGACCATGGCGTGGCCCAGCAGGTCGAGCGCATTGTGGGGGAGGCGGGGCTTTGTTATCCGCGTTATGAATTGCTCGATGGCAGCCGTGGTGGTTTCGCCCGGGTCGATGCCGAGCTGACTGCCTTCATCGAAACCACGGCGGCCATCGAACTGGAACCGTTGTACACCGGCAAGGCCTTGATGGCGCTCAAGGTGCACGTCGAGGCCGGAAGGTTTGCCCCTGGCACCCGTTTGATCTTTGTCCACACCGGCGGTCTGCAAGGCCGCCGAGGGTTCGACTGACGCCGGTCAGCCGCGTTTGGGCATCATCCGCAACAGCGTGTTGTCGCGTACCACGTAGTGGTGATACAGCCCCGCCAAGGCATGCAGGCCAATCAACCAATAGCCGATGGTGCCGCCGAGCACGTGCCAGCCTTCCAATTGCTTGGCAAAATCCTTGTCTTGATCGATGAGCAACGGCAAATCGAAACCGTAGAACATCACCTGGTGCCCTTCGGCGCTGGTGATCAGCCAGCCCAGCAGCGGCATGGCGATCATGAATACATACAGCGCCCAGTGCATCAGGCGGGCGAGGAGGGTTTGCCAGGCGGGGGAGGCCGGGAAAATTGCCGGTGCCTTGCCCCTGGTGCGGGCGAACAGGCGCAGCCAGGCCAGCAGGAACACGGTCAGGCCAAGCATGAAATGCGCTTCCTTGATCAGGGTCCGGCCACCACTGCCCTTGGGGAAAATTCCCCGCAACTCAATGCAGGCATAAACCACGGCCAGCAGCACCAGCATCAGCCAATGCAAGGTTACCGTGACGGTACTGTAGCGGTTTTCCGAGTTCTTCCAGGGCATCGCGGTATCTCCAACAATCAGGGCAAAAGCGCCGTCTAGAGCGGCGTTGTGTCTCCACTGTATGCCCGTTTCGCTGGGTTTGCTTGAGCCAGATCAGGTTTGCCGGCAAGAAGCCACGCGCCGGCTCAGGGCGTGAAGTTTGGCGGGTTCAGCAGCCAGTCCAACAGAAGTCCGGCATCAGGGTTGCCACGGAACGGTTTCGGTGGGGCGGCGGCGTGTCCTGCGCCGGTATCGACAGCCCCTGGGCACAGCACCGGCCGGTCGGGGTCGCCATCGAGAAAACTGACCAGCACTTCGCTGCCGGCCCTCAGCGAGGGGCTGTTGTTCAGCGTCAGTCGCGACACGGGCAACGTGATGCCTTCCTGGTCCGGCGCCCAGAGGCTGACGCTGACTTGCCCGCGCTCATCGGACTGGGCCGGTTGGCCGGGATGGCCGAGTACATGGGCCCGGTGATACCCGGGGATGCAGGGCTTGGGGTGTTTGAGGGCCGGCCTGAACACCGTGGCCCAGGGGATGGCGGTGAAGCGGTTGTGGTAGTCACGGGCCGACGATGTGGTGGGGAGGTCCGGTTCAAGAATCGAAAACTGCCGGCCGCGGTGCTGGACCTCGGTGATTAGCCATTGATCGTTGAACGTGGAAACCGGGTGCTCGCAGATCTGCACGATGTCGCCGCCGTGCAGGGCGGGTTGGTCACTGTGGCCATGGATTTCCCGCTGCCGACAGCGTAACCGTTCCAGGTGGCGGCGACCGGCCTGGTACCGGTGAGTCAAGGCCGGGTCGCCGTGCATGGCCTCATGGTCGATCTGCTCAATGGGTTGATTCGCCGCCCAGGCCTCGGTGTCGGTCGTGGCCCGATCGCTGAACCCGATGGGCAAGCCAGGCAGCATCCCGTGGTGACGCAAATACAAGCGCTTGATGGCCGGTATCGAATTGTCGTTCGGGCGCAGGGACAGTTCGACGGGCCGTGTGGGAAAACTCTTCGGGTCTTCGGCAAACACCAGGACGTGGCCCTGGGGGGTGTGTTCGAAGTGGTAATGAATGCCTTCTTCCTCGCACAGCCGTTGCAGGAGGGTCAGGTCGCTTTCGTCGTACTGGATGCAGAATGGGCGGCATGGATACTGCCCGTGGGGCAGCTCGAAACGATAGCTGTCGGCGGGCAGGCCGTTGTCTTCCAGCAGGCGTTGCAGCACCTGCACCACCCTGAGCCGATGGAAAACCCGGCGCCGTGGGCCTTGTTCCAATTGCTGCAGGTAGGGAACCAAGGTCAAGCGATAACTGATACGCCGCGGTGCCGGGGCGCTCAGGCTGATGCTGTGGATAATCCCATGGATACCCGAGTCGCGGTCCAGGCGCAGGAAGGCCGGGTGCCCCAATAGCAGGTCGGGGTTTATCGGCGGGGCCAGGCCGATCAATTCGAGGTCGAAACGGTACGGCTGGTTGAGGGCTTCGCGGCCATTGAAGCGCAAGACTTGCAACTGTAAATCGCTTTGCGTGAGCGTCAGGCTGAAGGGACTTTCCGTGTCGTTGCGCATCGCGCCTCCTACTGGCGGGGAGAGAGGCACAGAGGGTACGAAACCACGGGAGGAAATGGTGCTTGTGAGCCGCTATTTCAGAAACGCCCTACAACACACTGTGAAAATGCCGATCCGGCAGGGTGAATTTTTTGGTCGATCAGCCGGTTTAGGCCGTATAAACTTGCGCCACAGCGCCGGCCGGCAGATGTCTCGGCGCGTCAGACAAGAGAGTGAGTAATGGGCGCACAGTGGAAGGTTAAACACAAAGAAGCGGCTGCCAACGCCAAGGGCAAGATCTTCGGCAAGCTGGTGAAGGAAATCACCATTGCCGCACGCAACGGCGCTGATACCGCGACCAACGCGCACTTGCGTCTGGTGGTCGAGCAGGCGAAAAAGGCCTCGATGCCCCGCGAGACCCTGGAACGCGCGATCAAGAAAGGTTCTGGCCAGCTCGGTGAAACCGTGCAATACCACCGCGTCACCTACGAAGGATTCGCGCCGCACCAGGTGCCGCTGATCGTTGAATGCGTGACCGATAACATCAACCGTACCGTGGCCGAAATTCGCGTCGCCTTCCGCAAGGGCCAACTGGGCGCCTCGGGTTCGGTGGCGTGGGACTTCAACCATGTCGGTATGATCGAAGCCGCGCCGGACAGCCCGGATGCCGATCCGGAAATGGCCGCCATCGAGGCCGGTGCCCAGGATTTCGAGCCGGGTGACGAAGGCGCGACGTTGTTTATCACCGACCCTGCCGACCTCGATGCGGTACAGAAGGCCTTGCCGGAGCAGGGCTTCACCGTGTTGTCGGCCAAGCTGGGCTACCAGCCGAAGAACCCGGTCAGCGGCTTGAGCGATGAGCAGATGGCCGAAGTCGAAGCCTTCCTCGAAGGCCTCGACAATCACGATGACGTGCAGGACATGTTTGTCGGGTTGGCGGGGTAAGCAGTACACCCTGTGGCGAGGGAGCTTGCTCCCGCTCGGCGGCGAAGCCGTCGCAAATGGGCCGACGCGGTCTTACTGACAGACCGCGGTGCCGGATCAGGGCTGCTTCGCAGCCCAGCGGGAGCAAGCTCCCTCGCCACGGTCACGGAGCAAACCTTCAATCTCATCGAACCCCGGCCGTGCCAGCACCTCCGGCTGACAGCAGCGCGCCTGTAAATCCTGCAGCCATGCAAGATCCTGTGCCGCGAGCGCCGGTTCGATCCGCGCCAGCAATTCCCCCAGCAGAATCCCGAAGGCCCGCACCTCGATGCGTTGCAGTGCGCGGGTTTGCAGGTTATCCGTGATGGCGTGGAACGACGCCGCGCCAAAATCGCCCAGCAGGCAATCGCCCTGGTCATTGCACAGGATGTTGTGCCCGTAGAGATCGCCGTGGGTGATGCCTTGGCGGTGCAGGTGCGCCGCCGCCGAGGCGATGCCGTGAGCGATGCGCAATGCCGCCGGGGCGCTCAGGCGCAGATCATCGGCATACACGTCGCGGGTGCATGACGCCAGGCTCGGCAGCCCGGCGAGGTTGCGGTAGCTGGGCTCGATCAGCGCCATCACCAGCCCGGCCTGTTGCTCGGGGTGCCCGGTGACTTGGCCCAACACGTCGATCAGGTTCGGGTGTCGACCGGCCGTGATGCAGGCATGCATTTCATGCAGGGGCGAGCCGTCGCTGGTCATCTGGCCTTTGTATAGCTTCACGGCGACGTTTCGCGCCACCTGGCCGGGGGCTTGCCAGAGCGCCTGGTGAATCACCCCGGATGCGCCTTCACCCAGTGGTTGTTGCAGCGCCAGTTGCGACCAGTCGATAGGCACAGTGGTATTCAGGGCCGCCGCTTCCGCTTGGGCTTCCAGCGGGTTGCCGGCGTAGGCCAGCCAACTGAGGCTCGGTAGTTCCAACAACCATTGCGGCAGTTCGGTCAGTTGATTGGCGGCGATGCGCAGCAGTTCCAGGCGATGACACTGGCCCAGGCTCGCCGGCAACTGCTGCAAACGGTTACCGGCCAGCATCAGTTTTTGCAGGTGCGGGCGTTGGCCCAGCTCGTCGGGCAACTCTTCGACGTCGTTATCGGTCAGGATCAACCAGCGCAGCCTTGGCGGCAGCGCGACGCCCGTGACACGGGTGATGCGGTTGGCCTTGAAACCAACCATGGTCAACGCGCTGCAACGGCCCAGGCATTCGGGCAGTTCGGTGAAGCGGTTATCCGAGCAGAACAACACACGCAGGTGGGGCAGCCGATGCAGGTCGTCGGGCAGCGTGTCCAGCTGATTGCCGCTGAGGTTGAGGATCTCGAGGGAATCGGCCAGCTCGAAGATTTCCCGGGGAAACTCCGTCAAGCCGCAGGCCAGGTCCAGCCGGGTAATCCCCGAGAGCTGGCCGGCGCGTAGTTGGGCGAGGGTGTGCATGGGAGGGTTCGCTGTTGATCAAGGGGCGGGCACAAATACTGAAACCAGCACAGACCTGTGGCGAGGGAGCTTGCTCCCGCTGGGCTGCATCGCAGCCCCAAAAGCGGCCATGCAATCAGGCTGACACACCTTGGTGTCAGGCTTGGGGTCTGCTTCGCAGCCCAGCGGGAGCAAGCTCCCTCGCCACAGGTTATCTGTTCAATTCGGTGTGAATTGGCCGCATGATAACTGCAAAGCGTGTCCTAGCGCTCGACACTGCGGTTCCAGCGGGCGTTCCAGGCCGGGCGTTGTTCGTTGACCTGGTCCCAATCCACGGCAATCGCTGTCTCCAGGTATTGCTTCATCGCCTCTACCTGGCCACGGGTCTTGTCGGTGGTCGGGGTGTTGGGGTTGGACGGAATCTGGTCGCCTTCTTCCAGGGCGATGGCCTGGGCTTGCGGGGTCAGCAGGAACTCTGCAAGTTTTTGCGCCAGTTCCGGCTGGGTGTTCTGCGCGATGGCGCATTCGGCGACGTTGAGGACCACGGCGCCTTCCTTCGGCTGGGCATATTCCACCGGCATGCCCTTGAGTTTCAACGCGGTCACCTGGGTAGGTGTCAGGGGGAATAGCGCGGCTTCGTCGGTTTGCAGCATTTCGGATATCTTCGCCGAGCTCGGGATGTACTCCAGCACATTGCGGCCCACCGTGTTCGGCCACGCCTTGAAGCCCGGCTCGACGTCGGTTTCGCTACCGCCCTGGATCCGGTTGAACATCAAGAAGCCGTGCAGGCCGAAGGTAGACGAGGCCATCGACTGGAACACCACTTTGTCCTTGAAGCGCGGATCGGCCAGGTCCATCCAGGAGGTGGGCGTATTCCAGCCTTTTTCCTTGAACAGCCGGGTGTTGTAGGCCAGCCCCGTCACGCCGAGGCTGACGGCCACGGCCTGATCCTTGATGCGTCCCTTGGCCGGGATCTGCGCCAGGGTCGGGCTGTCCTCGAGTTTGTCGCACAGGCCCATCGCGATGGCGCGGTACATGATGCCGTCATCGAGGAACATCACGTGCATCTGCGGGTTGCCCTTGCTGGCCTGGACTTTCGCCAGGATGTCGGCGGAGGTGCCGGGCACGATGACGACTTTGACGTTGTTGGCTTTCTCGAAAGCCGGCAAGACCTTGTCGGCGTAGAGCCGCTCCATGGTGCCGCCGTTCATGCCCAGGTAAAGCGTCGGCTCGGCCAATGCCTGGGTGACCGGGAGCAGGGCGCCCAGGCAAGCGGAACCCAGCGAGCAGAAACCGAACAATGCACTGCGTTTGACGTTATTCATTGGCGCGACCTTCCTCTATCAAGCAACGGGGATGGAGTGAAACCGGGTGATGGAAAACGCATCCAGCGGCGTGGACGAAGCCCCGCTGCAGATGATCTCGGTGAGCGCCTGGCCCACCGCCGGGCCGATCTGGAAGCCCGCGCCGGCAAAGCCGAACGCGTGCAATAGACCGGGCTGGGTGCTGCTGTGGCCGATCACCGGCTGGCGATCGGGCAGGTAGCCTTCGGTGCCGCTCCAGGTACGAATCGCCTGGGCGCCTTGCAAAAACGGGTAGAGCTCGACGGCCTGGCGCAGGATATCCAGCACGGCGTTCTGACCGGGCCGGGCGCGAGCGGCATCCAGCGCAAAACCTTGGCCGCCTCCCAGCACGCAGTTGCCGCGCGAGACCTGACGGGCGTAGATGCCACCGCCCTCGACGCCCGTGCTGGCATCCATGACCAAGGGCAAGGGTTCGGTGACCAGCATCGCCGGGTGCCCGGTGTGCATCGGCACCGCTTCGCCAAATTGCGCGGCGAACTGGCTGGCCCAGGCACCGGCGCAGTTCAGCAGCCAGGGCGCATGGAACGTCAGGTCCGTTGCGGTGCGTACGACAAAGCGCTGGCCCTCGTGCTCAACATGGCTGACGGCGCATTGTTCGTGGACTTGCGCACCCTGCCGGCGCGCGGCTTGGGCGAAGGCTGGCGATACCAGGCGCGGATTGGCATGGCCGTCTTCCGGGCACAGCGACGCCCCGACCGCGACGGTGCCGACCCACGGAAAGCGCGCGCGCAGGGCCGTGCGATCAAGCAGTTGCAAATCCAGGCCAAAGCCTTGGCTGGCGGCGGCGTAGTCGTGCAGCGCTTGCAGGTCTGCGGCACTGCGAGCCAGCTTGAGATGACCGCTGCGCTGGTACTCGCCGTCGATGCCGATCAACTGGGGCAACTGGTGCCAGATTTCATGGGCCCGTTGCGACAAGGGCAGTTGCGACAGCGGCCGACCCTGGCGACGTACACCGCCGTAGTTCACGCCACTGGAGTGCGAGCCACAGAAGTCGCGTTCCAACAGCGCCACCCGGCGTCCGGCCTGGCTCAGGAACAGCGCCGCCGAGGCGCCGACGATACCGCCGCCAATGATCACCGCATCCACTTCGATCATGGCTCGACCTCCAGGCCGAACGGTACGGGCTTGATCGGCGCCTGGGCCCGCAAGCGGCCGATGCTGGCGATGGCGCGGCCGCTCTCGCAGGCAATGATTTCCGCGGCGGCGGCACCGCACATCCGTCCCTGGCAACGCCCCATGCCGACCCGGCAATGGGCCTTGACCCGATTGATTTCCCAATGGCCTTCGTTCACCACGCGGCGGATGTCGCCAGCGCTGACTTCTTCGCAGCGGCAGATCATCAGTTGATCGGCGGCGTCGGCAGCCCAGTGTTCAGGAAAGGCAAACGCGCGCTCCAGGCCTTCGCGGAACCGGCCGATGCGTTCAAGGGCTTGTTCCAGTTGCGTGCAACGCTGTGGGTCGGTGGCGTAGCCGAGGTCTTCAAGCAAGGCCAGGGCCGCCCGTTCACCGGCCAGCTCTGCCGCGTCGGCGCCCATGATGCCGGCACCGTCACCGGCCAGGTAGATTCCCGGCACGCTGCTGCGTCCGGCGCGGTCCCGTTGGGGCAGCCACGCGCGATTGAGGATATTCCAGGCAAACTCGCAGCCCAACAGGTCGGCCAGTTGGGTTTCGCTGCGCAAGCCGTGGGCGAAGGCCACCGCGTCACAATCGAGTGTGTGTTCGCCGCTTGCGTTGCGCCATGCCAGCGACTGCACCCGGCGTTCTCCTTCGACACGCGCCAGGCTCGCCCCTTGATGCACGGCGATGCCATGGGTGGTCAGCCAGGCGCGATAATACAGGCCCTTGGCGAGGGTGGTCGGTTGTACCAGCAGGTCGGGTAGGGCGCGGACCTGGGCGCTAAACGGTGAGCTGTCGAGGACTGCGATCACGTTGGCGCCGGCTCGGGCGTATTGATAGGCCACCAGGTACAACAACGGGCCGCTGCCGGCGAACACCACCCGTTCGCCGATGGCGCACCCCTGGAACTTCAGGGCGATCTGCGCCGCGCCCAGACTGTACACCCCGGGCAGGGTCCACCCCGGCACTGGCAGGACCCGGTCGGTGGCGCCGGTTGCGACGATCACGCCGGCGTACTCGAGGCGATCGGCGCGGCCTGCATGCAAGGTATCGAGCAGGCCGGCCTCGGCATTCCACACCAGGGTATCGGGACGGTAATCGAGCTGTCCGCGCAATTGGTCGAGGGCCTGGTGGATGGCGTTGGCCTTGTGTGCTTCGAAGCCATAGAGCTTGTCCGGCGGGCGCTTGAAATTGGCCGGTTGGCGCCGATAGATCTGCCCGCCACCGCGGGCGGCTTCGTCCAGCAGCACCGGGTACAGGCCGTGGGCGACCAGGGTCTGCGCGGCACGGATACCCGCCGGGCCGGCGCCGATGATGGTTATCGGTTTCATCGCCACCTCACGGGCAGGGCCGGGGGATTTGCGCTGTTGTCGAAGCCGTCATCGCGAGCAGGCTCGCTCCCACATGGGGTCGGTTGTGGAGGCTGGTTTTGTGCACGCCGCAGGTCTCCTGTGGGAGCGAGCCTGCTCGCGAAGACGGCGGCACATCCAACGACGGTTTCAGCAGGCAGACCGCTTTCGCGAGCAAGCCCGCTCCCACATGGGATTGGTTGTGGACTTGGGTTTTGTGAGCGCCGCAGTTCCTCTGTGGGAGCGAGCCTGCTCGCGATGAGGCCGTGCCCGCCGACACTGTTCATACCTGGCGCCCCGGTTCGCGGCTGATGTGTTGTCCGGCTTCGAGCAAGGTCGAGCAGGCACGTACGCGGCGGCCGTCGCCCAGGCGCACCCAGCAATCCTGGCAGGCACCCATCAGGCAGAAGCCGGCCCGGGGTTCGGCGCTGAAGTCACTGCCGCGCAAGTGTTCGCTGCAGGTCAGCACGGCGGTCAGCAGCGTGTCGCCCAGCAGGCCGGTGGCAGGCTGGCCGTCGAGGATAAAGTCCAGGGCCGGGCGGTCGCCTTCGGCCAGTCGTTTCAGCAGTGCCATGACACCCTCATTGTTTGCCTACCAGGACCCGATCCAGGCCATAGACCCGATCGAGCAAAATCATGGTCAGCGCGGTGAGCCCGATGACCAGCGCCGACACTGCCGCCATCATCGGATCGATGGATTCGGTGGCGTACACGTACATGCGCACCGGCAAGGTTTGCGTGGCCGGCGAGGTGACGAAGATCGACAGCGTGACCTCATCGAAACTGTTGATGAACGCCAGCAGCCAGCCTCCGGCCACCCCCGGCAGGATCATCGGCAAAGTGATTTGCCGGAACAGCGTGAAGCGTCCGGCGCCTAGCGATTGCGCGGCCTGTTCGGCGCTGCGGTCCAGGCCGATGGCCGAGGCCAGCACCAGGCGCAGCACATACGGCGTGATCACCAGCACATGGGCGAAGATCAGCCAGGCGAAGCTGCCGTTCACGCCCATCAATGCAAACAGGCGCAGCAACGCCACCCCGAGCACCAGGTGCGGAATGATGATCGGTGACAGGAACAGGCCGTTGAAGAAGTCCCGGCCCGGAAACTCGAGCCGGGTGATCGCCAGGGCCGCCGGCACCGCGATCAAGGTCGCCAGCGAGGCCGCGCAGAACGCCAGGACCAGGCTGTTGTAGAACGCGTCGACAAAATCCGCCCGCTCGAACACCGCGCGGAACCAGCGCAGGGAAAACTCGGTGGTCGGCAGGCTCAGGGTGTTTTCCGGAGTGAAGGCGACGAGGCAGACCACCACCAGCGGCGCGAGCATGAAGATCACCACCAAGGCGTGGAACAACAGCGCGAAAGGACCGTTTCTAGACATGACCCATTACCCCAATGACTTCTTGTAGCGGCCTTCGATCATCCGGTTCCACGACAGCATGATCAGCAGGTTGAGCAGCAGCAGCGCGACGGCAATGGCCGCGCCCATCGGCCAGTTCAGCTCCGACAGGTACTGGTCGTAGATCAACGTGGCGACCATCTTCAAGCGCCGTCCGCCGAGCAGGCCGGGAATCGCGAAGGAGCTGGCGGCGAGACCGAACACAATCAGCGTGCCGGACAGCACGCCGGGCATGATTTGCGGCAGTACCACCTTGCGGATCACCGTGAACTGGCTCGCCCCGAGGGATAGCGCGGCCTGCTCGGCGGCCGGGTCGAGTTTCTGCAGCGAGGTCCAGACCGGAATGATCATGAACGGCAACATCACGTGGACCAGGGCGATGACCACGGCGAACGGCGTATAGAGCAGCTTCACCGGCGCGCCGCCGAAGGCTTGCAGGGCCTGGTTGACCAGGCCGTCGGCACCGAGCAAGAGGCTCCAGCCGAACGCCCGCACCACCACCGAAATCAGCAGCGGCGTGAGGATCAGGATCAGGAAAATCGAGCGCCACGGTGCGCCCATGCGGCTGAGAATGTACGCCTCGGGCACGCCGATCAGCACGCACAGGAGGGTGGTCAGGGCGCTGATCCAGAACGTGCGCAAAAAGATCTCGTAGAAGTACGGATCGCCCAACAGGCTGGTGTAGTGCTCGAAGGTGTAGGCATCGCCGTTGATGCCCGAGCTATAGTCGAATACGTTGAATGACAAGACCAAGGTCAAGCCCAGCGGAATGACCAACAAGCCCAGGTACAGGGCCAGGGCCGGCGCGGACATCAGGTAACCTTGCCGGCCGCGGCGCATCGCATCGATCAGCTTCATGCCGGTACCTCGTCCGCGCTCAGTACCCGCAGCAGCGCCGGATCCCAATCCAGGCCCACCGCCGTGCCTTCGACCAGGGGCGCCGAGCCATCGTTGCGGCGCACCACGCAGAGTTCACCCAGGCGGGTGGAGACGCCGTACAGCCATTGGCTGCCGAGAAAGAAGCGGCTGGTGAGGGTGCCTTGCAGTCGTCCTGAACCGACCTCGCACAGGTCGATTTTTTCCGGACGCAAACTCAGGGTCAGCTCACCCTCGGCCGGGCTGCAGGCTTGAACCATACCCGCGCTGTCGCGCCTGCCGGCCAGCAGGTTGGCTTTGCCGACGAAACCTGAAATGAACTCGGTGCGCGGGTGCTCGTAAAGGGTGTACGGCGCGTCGATCTGGGTGATGCGCCCGGCCTGCATCACCACGACCCGGTCGCTGATCGACAGGGCTTCGGATTGGTCATGGGTCACCATCAGCGTGGTAATGCCGACTTCGCGCTGGATGCGGCGTATTTCGAACTGCATCTCTTCGCGCAAGTTGGCGTCGAGGTTGGACAACGGCTCGTCGAGCAACAGCACCGGTGGTTCGATCACCAGCGCCCGGGCCAGTGCCACGCGTTGGCGCTGGCCACCCGAGAGTTCGCGTGGGTAGCGGTCGGCGTGACGGTCCAGGCGGACCAGTTTCAACACCCGATCCACCCGTTGTAGCAACTCGGCGTTGGCCACTTTGCGCATGCGCAGGCCGAAGGCGACGTTGTCCTTGACGGTCATGTGGGGGAACAGCGCGTAGCTCTGGAACACCACGCCCAGGCCGCGGCTGGCGGGCTTGGCGTGGGTGATGTCGCGGCCGTCCAGCAGGATGCGCCCGCTGCTGACTTCGACGAAGCCGGCGATCATCTGCAAGGTCGTGGTCTTGCCGCAGCCGGAAGGCCCCAATAGCGAGACGAACTCGCCTTTTTCCACCGACAGATGGGTGGCGACCACGGCGTCGATGTCGCCGTAACGTTTGCCAAGCCCTTCAAGTTGCAAAAAAGCCATCGCTGCGCTCCACCTGGGATTGTTATGCGTCGCCGCAAGGCGCGCTTTTTTGTATGGGCAGATACGAAAGGGTGCTGCTGGGGTGCGTTGGCGCTCGACCTCAAGTCGGCTGCCGCTGTTGTTCGAATCGCCCCTGTATGGACGAAGAGTAGGACGAAGAATAGGATGGGCTCAATGGACTATTTCACTGAAGCGAAGACTATTTTCAATTTCATTCAGTGGATAAATTGAGTAATGAGAAAATAGATGAATAATTCCACTGATCGGAATAATGAGAAAGGCGAAGTCGGTGTCGGCGCAGTCTCCAGGCTGTTTGCCGTGTTGCGCAGCTTGGGCGACACGGTGGAGAGCGGTGAACGGGTGACGCAACTGGCCCAGCGCATCGGCCTGTCCCAGCCCACCACACATCGCCTGCTGCGCAGCCTGATGGACGAGGGCATGGTCGAGCAGGACGCGCGCAGCAAACGCTATCGCCTGAGCTTGGATTTTTTCGCCCTGGCGGCCCGGGCCGGGAACACCGGCAACCTGCGCGAGCTGGTGCGCCCGGCCATGCTGCGGTTGTCGGCGTCCTTGGGGGACTCGCTGTTTTTGCTCGCCCGCAGTGGTTTCGATGCCATCTGCCTGGACCGCAGCGAGGGGCCGTTTCCGATTCGCACATTCACCGGCGACATCGGTGGCCGCGTGGCGTTGGGCGTGGGGCAGGGCAGCCTGGCGATCCTGGCGTTCCTTCCGGAAGAAGAGCGCGACACGGTGATTCAATACAACCTGCCCCGGCTCAAGGATTTCCATTTGTACGACGAAGTTTTCCTGCGCACGGAAGTGGAGAACGTGCGCGCGCTGGGCTACGCCGGACGCAACACCGGCGTATTGCAGGGCATGGCCGGGGTGGCCGTGCCGATTCTCGACCGTGATGGCCGGGCCGTGGCGGCATTGAGCGTGGCGACGATCAGCGACCGGCTCGGGCCGGATCGCCTGCCGACGGTGGTGGAAATGCTCAAGCGCGAAGCCGCCCTGATCGGACCGCGAATCAACCCGTTCGACCCGTTGCTGCGAAGGCCTTCGCAGGTGTTTGGGCAGGGGTGAATACACACTCAAGAGCAGTTGACGTTCCCTGTGGGAGCGAGCCTGCTCGCGATAGCGGTGTGACAGTCGACATCATCTTTAATTGAACTACCGCCATCGCGAGCAGGTTCGCTCCCACATTGGATGTGTGATGGACGTGGATTTTGTGCACGCCGCTGTTTACTCGTGGGAGCGGGCTTGCTCGCGAAGGCGGTGTATCTGCCGAGGTGATGTCGCCTGACACACCGTCTTCGCGAGCAAGCCCGCTCCCACAGAGATTTCCCATTGGCCAGGGGGCTTAGAAATTCAAGGTCTGCTTGAGCCGCTGCGTCGTCGGCGTATCACTCGGTATGACCATCGCATAGTTGTAGCCCGGCCCGGACCAGTACTCGGCCTGCAGCTCGCCATCGCGGCGACTGCCCCGGGGCAGCAGGAAATTCTTCGGGCCGGGAGGGCGCACGTAGAAGCTGATCTTCTGACCGCTCGGATCCTGATAGACCACCATCGCCGCCGCGCCTTGCTCGGTGCTGAGCAAGCGCCCGCTGACCGGCTTGAACCCGGCGCTGGACAGGTCGGGCAGCCGGTCGGCCTGAGTGAAGTAACGGTCGAGCCAGTCTTGCATGTGCTGTTCGTCGCCGCTCTGGTAGTCGGCTGGGAGGATGCCCTGCTGAGCAATCAACCGGTACGCCTGCAGGGCATCGCCCATGGGGGCGGCGGCGCTGAGCAGGGTCATCTGCCGCGCCTGCCAGCCACCGAAGCCACCCACGCTGACGGCCAGCAGCAACACCGCGGCGTTGGCCAAGTGGCGGCGGGAGCGATGTTTCAGGCGCTGGCGAATCATGGCCGGGTCGAGGTCCGGGTTGGATGGCTGTTGCAAGGCGCCGCTCAGGGCCGTGCGCAAATGCTGCGCGTCCTGTTGCCAGGCGCGGACCCGGGCCGCGACTTCAGGCTGGTTGGCCAGGTAGGTCTCGACCAGGCGCTGGTCGGTCTCGCTCAGTTGGCGATCGACGTAGGCGTGCAGGTCGCTGTCGCTGGGGGGCATGCTGATCATTTGAGTATCCGCAGGGTAGGGCGGGTGATTTCGCCGTCGCTGAGTTGGCGCAGGGCCTGGCGGGCGCGGGACAGGCGCGACATCACCGTGCCGGTCGGTACGCCGAGGATGTCGGCGACTTGCTGGTAACTCAAGCCTTCCACCGACACCCAGAGCAACAGCGCGCGCTGTTCCGTCGTGAGCTGATCGAAGGCTTGCAGGGACGATTGCGCGATCACGCTGCGCTCGGCCGAAGGGTGGGCGTCGTCGCGGCCGGTGAAATACTCCAGCATGCGCGCATACCGTCGGGAGCGGCGATGGCCGTCGAGAAACTGCCGATACAGGATCGAAAACAGCCAGGCCCGCAGATCGCCGTCCGGGCGCTTGTCGTTCCATTTGGACAACGCCCGTTCCAGGCACATCTGCACCAGGTCGTCGGCGTTGCTCGGGTTGCGCGTCAGCGACACGGCAAAACGCCGTAGCCTGGGGATGAGTTCGCGCAACTGTTCGTCGAGTGTGTTCATGAAAGTGTGGTTTCTGTGGGCAGTCACTGCACCGGGACTGGAAAGACGCCCCGCGAACGAGATTATTCCAGTGCAGGAAAAATAAATACGAGGCGTGGGAATAAACCTGGCGGGCCTTCGTCTGACGGGTCCTTTCCAACGAATGGCCTCGCGCCCCTGGAGCTTTCTCATGGTTGATCCTTCACCCTCGTCGAGCCGGCGCCCCTTGAGTGCCGCCGCCCTGACCCTGCGCCTGAGCGGCATCGCGGTGATTGTTGCCGCGCTGGCCGGGGCATTTGCCTACGTCAATGGCAGCCTCGACCCGCAGCGCTTGACGCCGGACGCGCTGGTCAATGTCCTGGAAAAAAACAATGGCATGCATCCGGGCTTTCGACGCAACCACTCCAAAGGCGTCTGTGTCGCGGGCTATTTCCAAAGCACGGGCGAGGCCAGCGCCTATTCCAGCGCCCAGGTGTTCACGCAGCCGCAAACACCAGTGGTGGGGCGTTTCGCCTTGCCCAGTGGCAACCCCTATGCGCCGGACGGCAGTGTGCCGATTCGCAGCCTGGCGCTGCGTTTTACCCAGGCCAACGGCCAACAATGGCGCACCGGCATGAACAGCATGCCGGTGTTTCCGGTGGGCACGGTCGAAGCGTTCTACCAATTCCAGCAAGCCCAGTCGCCGGACCCTGCCACTGGAAAACCGAACCCTGCGGCCGTGCCGGCGTTTTTTGCCGCGCACCCCGAAGCGGTGCCGTTCCTGCAATGGATCAAGACCGCCAAGCCGTCGGCCAGCTATGCCACCGAAACCTACAACGGCATTAACGCGTTCTATCTGGTCAACCCCGCTGGGCAGCGCCAGGCCGTTCGCTGGGGCGTGGTGCCGCTGAGCCAGGACGCCGCCGATGCGACGCCGCCCCAGGGCGCCGACTTTCTCGAACAAGACTTGGCGAAGCGTCTTGCCGCCGGGCCGTTGCGTTGGCAGTTGAATATCACCCTGGCCAACCCGGGGGATCCGGTGAACGACGCCAGCAAGGCCTGGCCCGCTGACCGCAAGGTGCTCAATGCCGGCACGCTGGTGCTGGAGCGCACCCAGGCCCAGGACAACGGCGAATGCCGCGACATCAACTATGACCCGCTGATCCTGCCCCAAGGGATCGAAGGTTCTGACGATCCGTTGCTGGTCGCGCGCTCCGCCGCCTATGCCAGTTCCTATCTGCGCCGTACCAGCGAAGTGAGCCAATTGCCCGCCACCCAGGAGTCCCGCCCATGAGCGCCCCTCGTCACTTTGTTCCGCTGGCTCGACTGCTCCACTGGCTGATGGCACTGATGATCATCGCCATGCTGTTTATCGGAGCGGGCATGGTCGCCTCGGTGTCCGAACGCCATGAATGGCTGCTGCAATTGCACAAGCCATTGGGCATCGCGATTTTGCTGCTGGTGATCGTCCGTCTGCTGGTGCGCTTTACCACTCGTCAACCGCCGCTGCCGGCCGATCTGCCGGGCTGGCAAGTGCTGGCGGCAAACGCTTCCCATGTGTTGTTGTACGCCTTGATGCTGATCCTGCCGCTGTTGGGCTGGGGCATGATTTCGGCGGCGGGGGACCCGGTGATGCTCAGCGACTCGTTGCAACTGCCTTCGATCCTGCCTGCCCACGCCCAGACGTTCGCGCTGCTGCGCAAGGCCCATGGGTACCTGGCTTATTTGTTATTCGTGACTGTGCTGGTGCATTTGGCGGCGGCGCTGTTTCACGCGTGGGTGCGCCGGGATGAGGTGTTGGACAGTATGTTGCGCGGCAAGGGTTGATGAACCCTGTGGCGAGGGAGCTTGCTCCCGCTGGGTGGCGCAGCCGCCCCAAATGGGCTGACGCAATCTTCCAGGCAGATTGTGTCAGCCGGTTTTACGACGGCTGCGCCGCCGAGCGGGAGCAAGCTCCCTCGCCACAGGTGTTCACCTTCGACTAGGGAGATGATCAGGTCGTTGGCTCAGCGCAATTCGTCAACCATGGCCTCGATGGTGCTCAACACATCCTTGCCCAGTTGCATCGAGCGTTTACCGGACCAGCCGGTGATCGGGTTCGGGTGATCGTCGTGGTCCTTGAATGGCATTTCCAGGGTCAGGGACAGGCAGTCATATTTCTGCCCGACTGCGTTACAGGCCAGGGTCATGTTGGCCTGGCCCGGTTCGTCGCGGGTGTAGCCGTGAGCGGTCTGGAAGTCTTTGGTCTGGTGCTTGAGTTGGCTGCGAAAGCGCTCTTCGAGCTCGGCGATGCGTGGCGTGTAGCCCGGGTTACCTTCGCAACCGGCAGTGAAGACGTGGGGGATTTCCTCATCGCCGTGCGCATCGAGAAACAGATCGACGCCATACTTTTCCATTTGCTGCTGGACGAAAAAGACCTCAGGGCTGATTTCCGGACTGGCGTTCTGCCAGGCACGGTTGAGGTCCTGGCCCATCGCGTTGGTCCGCAGGTGACCATGGAAGGCACCGTCCGGATTCATGTTCGGCACCAGGTACAGATCGGCCTTGGCGAGCAACCGGTTCAGTTGCGCATCGTCATGCTGTTGGAGGCGTTCGATCACGCCTTCCATGAACCATTCGGCCATGTGCTCGCCGGGGTGCTGCTGGGCGATGATCCAGACTTTGCGCCGGCCTTCGGCGCCGCTGCCCTTGCGCAGCAGTTGAATGTCCCGGCCTTCGACGCTTTTACCGACCGCCAATAGCTCGGTGCCGGCCTTGTGCTGTGCTTGCTCGATCAGCCAGTCATGACGGCCACGGCTGTAGGGTTCGAAGTAGGCGAACCAGGCGTGGGGCTGCTCGGCCTCCAGGTGAAAGCGCAGGGCGTCGCCTTCAAACTGGGTCGGAATGCGGAACCAATTGACGTGATCGTAGGAAGCAACGGTCTGGTAGCCCGTCCAGGCCTTGTTATAGGACGATTGACTGGCGTTGAGCAGGCGGAAGGAATATTCCTGGCCGACGTGCAAGCCGCTGGCCTTGAAATGGAACCACTGGAAATGGGCGCTGCGGGTGTCGGGCCTGATCTTGAGCAACGACTGCAACGGGTTGCTGATGTCGACGACCTCGATGTTGCCGCTGTCGAAATTGGCACTGATATCAAAGGAAGATTTAGCCACGGTCACGGTTCCTGGAAAGGATTTTCATGACCGTTACTTTACACGCAAGAAAGACGAAACCGGGACGATTTGCATCAGGTAAAGGAGGGGGGCGTCCTCCCTGGACGCGGAGCCAGCTTAGAGAGTCTGCAATTGATTCTCAAGTGCTGGTTGCCGATAGTTTTCGCCTGTGTGGCGAGGGGACTCTTGTAAACAGATATTCATTTGTTATGATCGCCGCCATCGAATTGGCAGCACCCTGAAAGACTTCATTAGCCTGAAGACATAAGCCGAAAACTCGGCAAAAAAAGACCCGGCAAAAAGCCGGGTCAAAAACCGTGATTAGCCTGATGAGGAGATATTCCAGAAGTCCGACCTAAGGTCTTCTGGCCTATCGACTGATCTCGCGACCAGCTGATGCAATAATAATCATTATCATTTGGAAGTCAAATGATTTGATCGCATCGATTGGAAATTTTTTCTCTTCGTCCGCATTCGCGACGACATTCCAAAGGGTTACCGCTAGCGAGTAGGGTAGCCATCCAGGGATCGGTCGAGCATCACCTTGACCAGATCGATCATGTGCACCACCGAAAACGCCAGGTCACGACTCGAACCCTCCAACTGGCTGGCCGACTCATGGGCGGTCGCCGCTGCGCAGCGCAACAGGTCGCAGGCGTGGACAAGGGCTTCTTCCGCGTTGACACTGCGGCTGACCTCGAAGAAGCGATGTTCTGCCTGGGCTGGTGAAACACTTGGTTTCAAGTAGTAGTCGAGGGCGCGTTTGGCCGCCGGGCAATCCTGCAGTGAAGGGAATGTGCCATCGAAAGGGCTGCTGGGCTGGTCTGTATTGGGTGTGTCCATGGTGATGAAAATCTCCGTGTGTGGGGGCTGAACTCCTGAACCCAGAATAGTACTTACCGTAATTGTGACGACAATTTAAATACTACAATTTGTGTTTTGAGGGTCGGGGTCACCCACGTATCGTGCCGCACATGGATAAATGGATAGAGTTGGTCAAGGCCAAGATGAAGGAGCTGCACATCACGCAAGTGGTGCTCGCAGAGCGGTTGGGCATGTCCCAGGGCGGTGTCGGTCATTGGCTGACCAAGCGCCGGCAGCCCAGTGTCGACGACATGAACCGGGTCCTGCGGGAGCTGGGGCTGGAGTTTCTGGAAGTGGCGATGGTGATCCGCGAGCCGGACACCTCCACCGAAGAAGGCATGGCCCTGGCGCAGAAGTACAACCCGTACTTCCGTTACCCGGTCAGTGAGTGGCACGAGGTGGGCGAAATTCGTGAAGGTGATCCTGGCGCCTACAGCCAGGCGCGCTACGAACTGACGGACTACCACGCCCTGGGCGATGCATTCTGGCTGGTGGTGGTGGGTGATGCGATGACCGCACCCAACGGGTTGAGCATTCCCGAGGGCATGTCGATCCTGGTGGACCCGGCCATCGAGGCGGTGCCCGGCAAATTGGTGGTCGCTTGCCTGCCCGGTAGCAGTGACGCGACCTTTCGCAAATTGATCGAAGAGAGCGGGCAGCGTTACCTGGTTCCGCTCAATCCGACGTACCCGAAAAACCTGTACACCGAGCAATGCCGCATCATCGGTGTGGTGGTGCAGGCCACCATCAGGTTCTGACTGGATCGGCCCTGGGAGCGGGCCGATGCCTATTCTTCGAACGCCACCAGGGCGCTGCCTTCGCTGACCATTTCACCTTCCTGGCAGTACAGCGCCTTGATCACGCCAGCTTGGGGCGCACGAATGCTGTGCTCCATTTTCATGGCCTCCAGCACCACCAGTTGAGCCCCGGCCTCCACTGTCTGGCCGACATTCACCAAGACCCGCACGATGCTGCCGTTCATGGGCGCCACCAGGCCGCCTTGATGGCTGTGGCTGGCGTCGGCGGCGGCCAGCGGGTCGTACAGGTCGATCCGGTGCAGGTCACCTTGCCATTGCAGGTACAAGCTGTCGCCCTGGCGAATGGCCCGGTGGCTGCGGCGCAGGCCGTGGTGCTCGACCGTCAGTTGCTCACCCTTGAGTTCCGCGCGACAGACGGTGCCGTCCAGCGTCAATGCGCGATCCTGGCCTTCGCAGCTCAGGTGCAAGGTGGTTTCCCTGGGCAGCCCCAGACGCAACCCGGTGGTGCTGGCCCAGGGTGATTCGGCATCATCGCCGCGTACACGCGGGGTCAGGCTCAAGGCGAACCCTTGGGCGGCGGCGAGCCAGAACGCGTCATCCAATTCGCCGGGCTCTGGCAGTAATTGCGTCTGGTAACGTGGGATAAATCCGGTGTCCAGTTCCGCCGTTGCGAAGGCGGGGTGGGCGATGATCCGTCGCAGAAAGCCGATGTTGGTCTTCAGCCCGCCAATGGCAAATTCGTCGAGCATGCTCAACAGTCGCAAGCGCGCCTGCTCGCGGTCTTCACCCCAGGCGATCAGCTTGCCGAGCATCGGGTCGTAGAACGGCGAGATTTCATCGCCTTCTTCAACCCCGCTGTCGACTCGCCGCCCCGGCCCGTCGGCCGATTCGCGATACAACCCCAGCCGCCCGGTGGCGGGCAGGAAATCGTTGGCCGGGTCTTCGGCATACAACCGCACTTCGATGGCGTGGCCGCGCAGCGGTACTTGCGCCTGAGTGAGCGGCAATGGCTCGCCTTGGGCCACGCGAATCTGCCAGGCCACCAGGTCCAGTCCAGTGATCGCTTCGGTGACCGGATGCTCGACCTGCAACCGGGTGTTCATCTCCATGAAGAAAAATTCGCCCCGGGCATCCAGCAGGAACTCCACCGTACCGGCCCCGACATAACCGATCGCCTGGGCCGCGCGCACGGCGGCTTCACCCATGGCCCGGCGCAGTTGCGGGGTCAGGCCGGGCGCGGGGGCTTCTTCCACGACTTTCTGGTGGCGGCGCTGGATCGAGCAATCGCGCTCGTTGAGGTACAGGCAGCTGCCGTGTTGGTCGGCAAATACTTGGATTTCCACATGGCGTGGCTTGAGCAGGTATTTTTCCACCAGCATCCGTGAGTCGCCAAACGAGGACTGCGCCTCGCGCTGGGCCGAGGCCAGGGCTTCGGCCAGTTGGTTGACGTCCTCGACGACTTTCATGCCCTTGCCGCCACCGCCGGCGGTGGCCTTGAGCAATACCGGGTAGCCGATGCGCTCGGCGGCGTCGCGAAAGGTCTCCAGGTCCTGGGATTCGCCGTGATAGCCGGGCACCAGCGGCACTCCGGCGGTCTCCATCAACGTCTTGGCCGCCGATTTGCTGCCCATGGCGTCGATGGCCGAGGCCGGTGGACCGAGGAAGATCAGCCCGGCGCTTTCAATCGCCCGGGCGAACCCGGCGTTCTCGGACAGAAAGCCATAACCGGGATGGATGGCTTGGGCACCGCTGGCTTTGGCCGCGGCGATCAATTTATCGATTTGCAGGTAACTGTCGGCAGCCTTGCTGCCGCCCAGGTCCACGCGAATGTCGGCTTCACGGCTGTGGCGGGCATCACGGTCGGTGGCGCTGTGGACCGCAACGGTGGTCAGGCCCATGGCCTTGGCGGTGCGCATCACGCGGCAGGCGATTTCGCCGCGGTTGGCCACCAGCAACGTAGTGAGGGCAGGGGCGCTCATCGACGCGACTCCTTGTTATTCGATTCGGCTTGCCAGTTCGGCGCACGCTTTTGCAGAAAGGCCCGCAGGCCTTCCTGGCCCTCCGCGCTGACGCGGATGCGGGCGATGGCGTTTTCGGTATAGCGTCGCAGCGCCGGGGTCAGGGCGCCGTTGCCGACTTCACGCAGCAGTTCCTTGCTGGCGCGCATGGCCGCCGGGCTGTTGAGCAACAGGTTGTCGATCCATTGTTCGACCTGCTGGTCCAGGGTCTCGACTGGGTAACTTTCCGACAGCAAACCGATCTCTTTCGCACGCTGCCCGTCGAAACGTTCCGCTGTCAGCGCATAGCGACGCGCCGCCCGCTCGCCGATGGCTTGCACCACGAACGGGCTGATCACTGCCGGGGCCAGACCAATGCGCACTTCCGACAGGCAAAACTGTGCTTCATTGGCGCCAATGGCCATGTCACAGGCACTGATAAGCCCCAGCGCGCCACCGAACGCCGCACCCTGGACGACAGCCAGCGTAGGAATCTTCAGTTTGGCGAGGTTGTACATCAGCTCCGCCAGTTCCCGGGCGTCATCGAGGTTGGTGTGGTAGTCGAGCTCAGCCGATTGCTGCATCCAGGCCAGGTCGGCGCCGGCGCTGAAATGCTTGCCGCGACCGCGGATCAGCAGGAAACGCAGGTTTGGATCGCTGCCGACGTGGTCCAGGGCGAGGATCAGTTCGCGGATCATTTCGGCGTTGAACGCGTTGTTCTTCGACTCGCGACTGAGCCACAGGGTGGCGACGCCCCGCGGGTCGGTGTGCAGTTCGAGGGTGTTGAAGTTTTCCATGGTCATTCCCCGTTTACATCCGGAACACGCCGAAGCGGCTCGGTTCGATAGGCGCGTTCAGTGACGCGGACAAGGCCAGGCCCAGTACATCGCGGGTCTGGGCCGGGTCGATGACGCCGTCGTCCCACAGCCGTGCGCTGGAGTAATAGGGGTGACCCTGTTCTTCGTACTGATCGAGGATCGGTTGTTTGATCTCGGCTTCCTGCTCGGCGCTGAAGGGCTGGCCACTGCGTTCGGCTTGTTCACGCTTGACTTGCACCAGCACGCCGGCCGCCTGCTCGGCCCCCATCACGCCAATTCGCGCGTTTGGCCACATCCACAGGAACCGTGGATCATAGGCGCGGCCGCACATGCCGTAGTTGCCCGCGCCGAAACTGCCGCCGATGATCACGGTGAATTTCGGCACCTTGGCGCAGGCCACCGCGGTCACCAGTTTTGCGCCGTGCTTGGCGATGCCACCGGCTTCGTATTTCTGCCCGACCATGAAACCGGTGATGTTCTGCAAGAACAGCAACGGGATCCCGCGCTGACAGGCCAGTTCGATGAAATGCGCGCCTTTCTGCGCGGCCTCGGCGAAGAGGATGCCATTGTTGGCCAGGATTGCGATCGGGTAGCCGTGCAAATGAGCGAAACCGCACACCAGGGTCGTGCCGAACAGCGCCTTGAACTCATCGAACACCGAACCGTCCACCAGGCGCGCGATTACTTCCCGCACATCGAACGGCTGCTTGGCATCGGCCGACACCACGCCGTACAGCTCATCGCTGCAATACAGCGGGGCGATGGGCTGGCGATGCTGCAACTCACCGAGTTTGCGCCAATTGAGGTTGGCCACGCTGCGCCGGGCCAGGGCCAGGGCATGTTCGTCGCTGTCGGCATAGTGATCCGCCACGCCGGAAATCTTGCAGTGCACATCGGCGCCGCCCAAGTCTTCGGCGCTGACCACTTCACCGGTGGCGGCTTTTACCAAGGGTGGGCCGGCGAGGAAAATCGTCGCTTGCTGGCGGACCATGATCGCCTCGTCCGCCATGGCCGGCACATAAGCGCCGCCAGCGGTACAGGAACCCATGACCACGGCAATCTGCGGGATACCCAGGGCACTCATGTTGGCTTGGTTGAAGAAGATCCGGCCGAAGTGCTCGCGGTCCGGGAATACTTCGTCCTGGCGCGGCAGGTTGGCGCCGCCTGAATCCACCAGGTAAATGCACGGCAGGCGATTCTGCTGGGCGATGGTTTGGGCGCGCAGGTGTTTTTTCACCGTCAACGGATAGTAGGAGCCACCTTTGACCGTCGCGTCATTGGCGACAATCATGCATTCGACGCCTTCCACGCGGCCAATGCCGGCAATCACGCCGGCCGCCGGCACGTCTTCGCCATAGACTTCATGGGCCGCCAATGGACTGATCTCCAGGAACGGCGAGCCCGGATCCAGCAATCGGTTGATGCGCTCACGGGGCAGCAATTTGCCTCGCGAAGTATGCCGTTCCTGAGCCTTGGGTCCGCCGCCCTGGCGAATGTGCGCGAGCAGGGTGCGCAGGGCTTCGACGTGTCCGAGCATCGCATCGCGGTTGGCGATGAACTCCGGCGAACGTGGGTTGAGCTGAGTGTGCAGAATCATGGCTACTCCGTAGCAGCTGTTAGCTTCAAGCCACAAGCTGCAAGCCAGAGCGCGTTTCTCTTGCCGCTTGGAGCTTGTCGCTTGCAACTGACGAAATTCATTTCGTCTCGTTAAACAGTTCGCGGCCGATCAACATCCGACGAATCTCACTGGTGCCAGCACCAATTTCATACAGCTTGGCGTCCCGCAGCAGACGACCGGCGGGGAATTCATTGATGTAGCCATTGCCCCCCAGGATCTGGATCGCGTCGAGGGCCATTTGCGTGGCGCGCTCGGCGCTGTAGAGGATCACCCCGGCGGCATCCTTGCGGGTGGTTTCGCCGCGCTCGCAAGCCTGGGCCACCGCATACAGGTAGGCGCGGCTGGCGTTGAGCTGGGTGTACATGTCGGCGACCTTGCCTTGGATCAGCTGGAATTCGCCGATGCTTTGGCCGAACTGTTTGCGGTCGTGGATGTAGGGCACGATCAGGTCCATGCAGGCTTGCATGATCCCGGTCGGGCCGCCGGACAGCACCACGCGCTCGTAGTCGAGGCCGCTCATCAGGACTTTCACGCCACCGTTGAGGGCGCCGAGGATGTTTTCTTCCGGCACTTCGACGTCATCGAAAAACAGCTCGCACGTGTTGGAGCCGCGCATGCCGAGCTTGTCGAACTTGTTGCTGCGGCTGAAGCCTTTCCAGTCGCGCTCGACGATGAAAGCGGTGATGCCGTGGGCGCCTTTTTCCAGGTCGGTCTTGGCGTAGATCACGTAGGTGTTGGCATCGGGGCCGTTGGTGATCCAGGTCTTGCTGCCGTTGAGGACGTATTTGTCGCCGCGCTTGTCGGCCCGCAGTTTCATGGAAACCACGTCGGAGCCGGCGTTCGGTTCGCTCATCGCCAGGGCGCCGATGTGTTCGCCGCTGATCAGTTTGGGCAGGTACTTGGTTTTCTGTTCGTGAGTGCCGTTGCGGTTGATCTGGTTCACGCAGAGGTTGGAATGGGCGCCATAGGAGAGGGCGACCGAGGCCGAGCCGCGGCTGATTTCTTCCATCGCCACCACGTGGGCCAGGTAGCCCAGGCCAGCGCCGCCGTATTCTTCCGGTACGGTGATGCCCAGCAGGCCCATGTCACCGAATTTGCGCCACATGTCAGCGGGAAACAGGTTGTCGATATCGATCTGCGCTGCGCGAGGCGCCAGTTCGGCCTTGACGAAGGCTTGCACCTGGTCGCGCAACATGTCGATGGTTTCGCCGAGGGCAAAATTCAGGGATGGGTAGCTCATGGGACACCTTTGGCTTTTTTATCGGGTGCGGAGAGCGGGAAATGCTCTACCTTTACGTTAACGTAAGCCTGCGACGAGAGGCTGTCAATCGCCCTTTACGTTAACGTCAACTTAAGCCAGAGTACGGGTGTTTTGAAACAGCTTTTGTGGCGAGGGAGCTTGCTCCCGCTCGAGCGCGTGTAGGAGCTGCCGAAGGCTGCGATCTTTTGATCTTTCGCTTGGGACTGAAGTGTCTGGGGAAAGATCGCAGCCTCGTTGCACTCGACAGCTCCTACACAGCTCCTACCAGCCACTACGACATTCGTGCATGAGGTTCCACCGCTACACCCACTAATAAAGACAAGAGGGGGCGTCATGGATCAAACCGGTTCGCATTCGCAGCTCAGCTACACCCGCGGCTCGCAGGACAAGGCCTTGCTGGCGCAAACCATTGGCGAGGTTTTCGACCAGACCGTGGCCCGTCATCCAGAGGGCGAGGCGTTGGTGGTTCGTCATCAATCGTTGCGTTATACCTGGGGGCAACTGGCTGAGGCCGTCGATCTGCATGCCCGGGCCTTGTTGGCGCTGGGCTTGAAAACCGGCGACCGTCTCGGCGTGTGGGCGCCCAATTGCGCCCAGTGGTGCATCAGCCAGTTCGCCAGTGCGAAGATCGGCGTCATTCTGGTCAACATCAATCCGGCCTATCGAGTCTCCGAACTCGAATACGTGCTCAAACAGTCCGGGTGCCAATGGCTGGTGTGTGCCGGGGCGTTCAAGACCTCGGATTACCACGCCATGTTGCAAGCGCTGGCTCCGGAGCTGGCGGAACAATCGATCGGTCAGTTGCAGAGCGAACGCCTGCCGGATTTGCGCGGTGTAGTCAGCCTCGATCCCCAACCCCCGTCAGGCTTTTTGCCTTGGTCACAACTGGCCGCCCTGGGGGCGGCGGTGACGCCAGGACAACTGGCCGAGCGCCAATCCAGCCTGCACTTCGATCAGCCAGTGAATATCCAATACACCTCCGGCACCACCGGCTTTCCCAAGGGCGCGACCCTCAGCCACCACAACATTCTCAACAACGGTTACATGGTCGGCGAAAGCCTGGGCCTGACGGCTGGCGACCGGCTGGTGATCCCGGTGCCGCTCTACCATTGCTTCGGTATGGTCATGGGCAACCTGGGCTGTGTGACCCATGGCAGCACCATGATCTACCCCAACGATGCCTTCGACCCGTTGCTGACGCTAAAAGCCGTGGCCGAAGAAAAAGCCACCGCGCTGTATGGCGTGCCGACCATGTTCATCGCCCTGCTGGACCAGCCGCAGCGGCTCGACTTCGACCTGTCCAGCCTGCGCACGGGCATCATGGCTGGGGCTACATGTCCGATCGAAGTGATGCGGCGGGTCATCAACGAGATGCACATGGCTGAAGTGCAGATTGCCTACGGCATGACGGAAACCAGTCCGGTGTCGTTGCAGACCGGTCCTTCAGACGAGCTGGAGCTGCGGGTGACCACCGTCGGCCGCACCCAGCCACACCTGGAAAGCAAGATTATCGATGAGGCAGGCCAGGTCGTCCCGCGTGGCGCGGTCGGCGAATTGTGTACCCGTGGCTACAGTGTGATGCTCGGCTACTGGAACAACCCCAAGGGCACCGCTGATGCCATCGACGCGGATGGCTGGATGCACACCGGCGACCTGGCGACCATGGACGAACAGGGTTACGTCTGCATCGTCGGGCGCAACAAGGACATGATCATTCGTGGCGGGGAGAATATTTACCCGCGCGAGCTGGAGGAGTTCTTCTTCACCCATCCGGCGGTGGCGGATGTGCAAGTGATCGGCATTCCGTGTTCGCGCTATGGCGAGGAAATCGTCGCCTGGATCAAGTTCCATCCCGGCCACAGCGCCTCCGAGCAAGCGCTGCAGGCCTGGTGCAAGGAACGCATCGCCCATTTCAAGACGCCGCGTCATTTCAAATTTGTTGAAGAGTTCCCGATGACGGTCACTGGCAAAATCCAGAAATTCCGCATGCGCGAGATCAGTATCGAAGAACTGCGTGATAGAGAAGGGTGAGCAAGATCCCCTGTGGGGGCTAATGCCGTTCACTTAAAAATGATGAACCTGTGGCGAGGGAGCTTGCTCCCGCTCGGCTGCGAAGCAGTCGTAAACCGGCGGGTGTGGTGTGCCTGATACGCCGCGATTGAGAGGTTTTGGGGCCGCTTCGCGGCCCAGCGGGAGCAAGCTCCCTCGCCACGGGTTTGTCGATTGCCTTAAGTGAACAGCATTGCCTTGTGGGAGCGGGCTTGCTCGCGAAAGCGGTGTGTCAGTCGACATTGATATTGACTGTCCGGGCCCCTTCGCGAGCAGGCTCGCTCCCACAAAACCCAAACCCCAGACAGCACAAAGGGGAGCCGAAGCTCCCCTTTAATTTTGTCGTCGCGTGCTCTTTTTTTATTATTGAGGGGCGGCCTGTTGTTGTTATTGGCAGCCGTGGCCCTTTACCGCTGTTTTTGGCGATCCCCATCCGGGATCAAGAGCAAACGTATTTTTTTGAGCGCTGATTTGCTTTTTCGCTTTGCGATCCAACCGATTCGGGAGCTACCTGAAGGTAGTTTTATTGTTCTCTGCCCGGTTGCGGGTTGCTTCTGGAAGCACCCTGAAAAGTCCATCTTCTCCAAAAAAATCTGTTAGCTGCGTCTCTGCCGTGTTGTTTTTGTTATGTCAGAGTCGTTTCGTCTTGTTTTTATTGGGTTTGCTGCGTTTTTTTATTCTTGTTATGCCAGAGATATAGCATGTGGCGTGCCAACTTTTAAAATTCTATACAAATCAATAGGTTGTGATTTTCGGCTGAAAAACCTGACGGACCAAACCCGACAAATTGTTTCCGTGTTACTCGTTTCGCCGCTGTTATAAAGCCAGCGGTAACACCTCACTGTGCGTTGCGGGCCTTGGCCACGCGCGAACCGCTGGGGCGGCCGAGCACGTCACAAATCTGCCGGCCCGCGGCGATCAGTGCGTCCAGGTCGACGCCGGTTTCGATACCCAAGCCATTGAGCAGGTACAGCACGTCTTCGGTGGCGACGTTACCGCTGGCGCCCTTGGCATACGGGCAGCCGCCGAGGCCGGCGATGGAGCTGTCGAAGACCGCGATGCCTTCCAGCAGGCTGGCGTACACATTGGCCATAGCCTGGCCGTAAGTGTCGTGGAAGTGACCGGCGAGTTTGTCCCGCGGCACATCGGCGCCCACCACCTCGAACATCCTGCGGGTGGCGCCAGCGGTGCCCGTGCCGATGGTGTCACCCAGGGAGACTTCGTAGCAGCCCATCGCATACAGCTCCCGAGCGACCCACGCGACCTGCTCAGGCTTGACCGCCCCTTCATACGGGCAGCCCAGCACGCAAGAGACGTAGCCGCGCACACTGACGCCGTGCTGTCTGGCGGCGTCCATGATCGGCGCGAAACGCTCCAGGCTTTCCTTGATGGAACAATTGATGTTGCGCTGGGAAAATGCTTCGGACGCGGCAGCGAACACCGCCACTTCTTTTACGCCCGCCGCCAGTGCATCTTCGAACCCCCGCAGGTTGGGCGCCAGGGCGCCATAAGTCACACCGGGCTTGCGCTGGATCTGCGCGAACACCTCGGCGGACCCGGCCATTTGCGGCACCCACTTGGGCGAGACGAAACTGCCGACTTCGATGTAACCCAGGCCGGCGGCGCTCAGGGCGTCCACCAAACGCACCTTGTCGGCGACGCTGATGGGCTGGGCTTCATTCTGCAACCCGTCGCGGGGGCCGACTTCGATCAAGCGTACAAAGGAGGGGAGGGACATGGGGATTGACCTGTAATAGTGGCGAGTGCTGCTCCATTGTGGGAGCGGGCTTGCTCGCGAAGACGGCGTGTCAGTCGACATTGATATTGACTGTCCGGGCGCCTTCGCGAGCAAGCCCGCTCCCACAAGGGAGTCGTGTTGTTACTGGATGATTTCCTCGCCCTTGAGCGTCTGCTCCAGCGCCTGGATGCAGCGTTCTTCGGCGGTGTCGAGTTCCAGCTTCATCTGTTCGATGTCCAGCAATTGCTGCTCGAGCTGTTCCCGGCGCTCGGCGATTTTTGCCAGCATGCTGTGCAGTTGTTTCTGGTTGCCGCTGGTGGGGTCGTAGAGTTCGATCAGCTCGCGGCACTCAGCGAGGGAAAAACCAATGCGCTTGCCACGCAGAATCAGCTTCAGGCTGACCTTGTCCCGCGGCGAGTAAATGCGCTCCTGACCCCGTCGCTCCGGGCTCAACAGGCCTTGTTCTTCATAGAAACGGATGGCCCGTGTGGTGATATCCAATTCGCGGGCGAGGTCGGAGATGCTGTAGGTCTGGCTGCTCATGGAAGCGCTCGAAACGAAAGGGGCTGGCGCTAAGCTAAAGGCAGGTTGACGTTCGCGTCAAGCAATCGCGGATGTGTTGCCTGTGCGGGCCTCTTCGCGAGCAAGCCCGCTCCCACAGGTTCTGCGTCGTACACAAATGCAGCATGTACTCAGGACTAATGTGGGAGCGGGCTTGCTCGCGAAGAACGATGACGCGGTCTATAACGTTACACCACCTGATCGAGCTTCTTCTCATGGGCCGTCACCTGCTGGCACAGCTCGATCATCTGCTCGCGCATCCAGCGGTTGGCTGGGTCCTGGTCGGTGCTTTCGTGCCAGTAGAGATGGGTTTCCACCGGTGGCACGTCGTTCACCGGAAGCAGGAAGGCGTGCAAATCGTGACGCCGGGCAAAGCGCTCGGGGACGGTCATGACCATGTCGGTCTGCTGCAGCACTTGGGAGGCCATCAAGTAATGCTGGGAGCGCAAGGCGATCTTGCGTTGGATGCCCATCTTGCCGAGGGCCAGGTCAACGTAACCCAGGCCGTTACGGCGGCTGGAAATGTGCACGTGGGTTTGGGCCAGGTAATCGTCGAGGCTGATCTTTTCCTTGCCCGCGAGGGGATGGCCCTTGCGCATGGCGCATACGTAGCGATCTTCCATCAACTTGACGTGGCGCACCTGCGGGTCGGTGTTGAGCGGCGCGTCCACGGCGAAATCGAGGCGGCCGGCGGCCAGTTCCTTGGTGGTTTCACGGCGCTTGGACAGGAAACTCTCGATCGCCACGGTCGGCGCCAGGCGACGCAGGCGCTGGAACAACAGTGGCAGGATCACGCCTTCGGTGAGGTCGGTCATGCTGATGCGATAGGTCTTGACGGCCTGCAGCGGGTTGAAGATCCGGCTTTCCTGCACTGACACCCGTAGCAGTGACAAGGCGTTGCGCACCGGGCCGATGATGTTCTGGGCCATGGGCGTCGGCACCATGCCTTGGGCGGTGCGCACGAAGAGGGGGTCGTTGAAGGTCTCGCGCAGACGGGCCAGGGCATTGGACACGGCTGGCTGAGTGATGCCGACGATCTGCCCGGCGCGGGTCAGGTTGGCTTCGGTGTAGATCGCATCGAAGACAATGAAAAGGTTGAGGTCGACCTTGCTCAGATTCATGGCGCTGCACTCTTGTTCTTGGGCTTGTTGTGAGGTGCCGGGTGGCGATGAGAATCAGTGAAACATATATCGGTGATGAATGTTAATACACGCTGAGAATAGGTTAGGTAAATTTTCGTAGCTGAACTAGCATCGATTTCATGACCTAAAACAACCTCTGCCAAGAAGGTGCTGCTCATGGATTTCGCCTATTCTCCCAAGGTTCAGGAACTGCGTGAACGTGTCACGGCGTTCATGGACGCCTACGTCTACCCGGCCGAAGCGGTGTTCGAACGACAAGTGGCCGAAGGCGACCGCTGGCAACCCACGGCCATCATGGAAGAGCTCAAGGCCAAGGCCAAGGCGGAAGGCCTGTGGAACCTGTTCCTGCCAGAGTCCGAACTGGGTGCCGGCCTGACCAACCTGGAATACGCGCCATTGGCAGAGATCATGGGGCGTTCGTTGCTGGGGCCTGAGCCGTTCAACTGCTCGGCGCCGGACACCGGCAACATGGAAGTGCTGGTGCGCTACGCCAATGAAGAACAAAAGCAGCGCTGGCTCGAACCCCTGCTGCGCGGTGAGATTCGCTCGGCCTTTGCCATGACCGAGCCGGACGTGGCCTCCTCGGACGCCACCAACATGGCCGCCCGCGCCGAGCGTGACGGCGATGAGTGGGTGATCAACGGCAAGAAATGGTGGACCTCAGGCGCCTGCGATCCGCGCTGCAAAATCCTGATTTTCATGGGCCTGAGCAACCCCGATGCACCACGGCATGCCCAGCATTCGATGATCCTGGTGCCGGTGGACACGCCTGGGGTCAAGATCGTCCGGCCGTTGCCGGTGTTCGGCTACGACGATGCGCCCCACGGCCATGCCGAGGTGCTGTTCGATAACGTGCGGGTGCCGTACGAAAACGTCCTGTTGGGTGAAGGCCGCGGCTTCGAGATTGCCCAGGGGCGCCTAGGTCCGGGCCGGATTCACCACTGCATGCGTTCGATAGGCATGGCCGAGCGCGCCTTGGAATTGATGTGTAAGCGGGCCGTCAGCCGCACCGCTTTCGGCCAGCCGTTGGCGCGGCTGGGCGGTAACATCGACAGGATCGCCGACTCGCGGATGGAAATCGACATGGCGCGCCTGCTGACACTGAAGGCGGCGTACATGATGGACACCGTGGGCAATAAAGTGGCGAAAAGCGAAATCGCCCAGATCAAGGTCGTCGCGCCGAACGTGGCTTTGAAGGTCATCGACCGGGCGATCCAGATCCACGGTGGCGCTGGGGTTTCCAACGATTTCCCGCTGGCCTACATGTACGCCATGCAACGCACCCTGCGCCTGGCCGACGGCCCGGATGAAGTCCACCGCGCCGCGATTGGCAAGTTCGAGATCGGCAAGTACGTGCCCAAGGAGATGCTGCGCAGCAAGGGCTAGGATCTGGCCCACCATGGGCCTCTGTGGGAGCAAAGCTTGCTCGCGACAGCGGTGGGTCAGCTTGCATCAATGTGGGAGATGCCACGCCATCGCGAGCAAGCTTTGCCCCCACAGGCTGATCCTGTGGGGGCGAGTCCGCTTATTCCTTGACGCTCATGTATTCCTCGGCCCAGCGGATGTACTCCTCGGGCTGGGTGTAGGTGTGCGTCAGTTCGGTGGCGCTGAGGTCCGAGGCCTGGGTGAAGATCTGCCGTTGTTCGCGAAGGCTGTCATAGGTCGCCTTGATCGCGGCGAAGTAGGCGCCGTGGCCGTCGATCGTCACGCGCACGCCCAGTTCGGCCAGGCGCTTGTCGTCGCGCAGCAACGGGTTGCCATAGGTGACGAGCATCAGCGGCACCGTCAGGTTTTCGCTGATTTTCTCCAGATGATCGAAGTCTTGCACGCCCACCATGCAAATCCCGTCCGCCCCGGCACGCTCATATTGCTGGGTCCGGCTGATGATTTCCTGCACCGGCAGGATCCCCGCGTTAGTCCGGGCGATGATCGCCATTTCCGGATCGACTCGCGCTTCCAGCGCCGCGCGAATCTTGCCGACGCCCTCGGCCACGCCGATCAAGTCGGTGGATTTACGCCCGAACTGGGCCGGCAGCAAGGTGTCCTCGATGGTCAGGGCCGCGACGCCGGCCCGTTCCAGTTCGATAATGGTGCGCATCACGTTCAGGGCATTGCCATAGCCATGATCGGCGTCGGCAATGAACGGCAGTTGGGCCACGCGACCGATACGGGTGGCCTGTTCGGCAAATTCACTGAGGGTGATCAAGGCAAAGTCCGGCGCGCCCAGCACCTGCAACGACGCGACCGAGCCTCCGAGGATACCGACTTCAAATCCCAGGTCGGCGGCAATGCGCGCCGACATCGGATCGAATACCGACGCGGTGTGATAACACGTTTGGGAGGCCAGCAATTGGCGAAAGCTGCGACGCAAATCTTGATGGGAAAGCCTGGGCATATGAGTTCCACCAATGGAAATGGAAAGGCTTGAGCAAAAGTGTCAACGCCGAAAAACCAAAGGCTATCACGTAGCAGGCGAAAAGATGATGAATGAGTCCTGGCGATTTTTGGGGGCGCGATCAAGAAGGCGACAGGTCGGGCTGACCTGTCGCCTGCCAAAAGCGTCTCTTAGTTACTGGTCGGTTTTGGTTGGCAGGGTCCAGATTTTTTTGATTTCGTGGATATTTCCGATATTAAGGCGCGGCGAGAAAGGTGCCGCCATGCAAGGAGACTCCATTTCGATGCTGACCGGCGTTTCAATGACATTACTGCTCGCGCGTAACAGGGGGGCTTCATCCCAGTTGTTCAATAATGCGCTCATATAAATACCTCTTTGGTTAGATGGACAGCATCAGGCTGTCCGGGATTGAGCAGGGACAGCGTATCGACATACATTGCTGTTTCCCGCGCAGCGATGCCGGGGTGAACCGGCGTGTAATTTTCATCGAAACACCAGGCTTCATCCGCTTGGATCAGGCGCTCAGGATGAATAAGCAAACTCACTGATGCGGACATTGATTGTGGCGCGACCTGTCTGTGAATTTCCTTAAGGGCGGGCATGTAGATAACTTCGCCTGGTGACAGCTTGACGCTTCGCTCTTCGCCCAATCGAATTTGTTTTCCCGCTTGCAAGGGCAGATCGCTCAGTATCTCGCGAGAAACAGTTGTGTAACCATCGCCGCTATAACCCACTGCGTAGATTTCAAAGTCATGGCTGTGGTTCAGGCCGTAAATGAACGTTTCGCTTTCATCGTGGGTTTCGACCGGTGCCCAGAAACCCAGGCGAACAGTGAATAGTTCATCCGTATGCAAGACAAATGCATAGGCGTTGTAAAGAAGGTTATGGGGAAGAAAACCGTCTCGTTGAATTGTAGCGTGAAGATGATCGCTCAATAACGTACGGTTTGTCGCCAACTGACGCAGGTCCTTCTTTATTTTTGTTTTGTCCCGGCTTAGGTCATAAGTGTGCAGGCGTTCTATAAATGTTTCCAACTTCATGCCACTGTCTCCACCGAACGCAGAAGGTTGTTCAGTCGCGGGTCCTGCCGTTTCTCCAGGAGCGGGGTGTATGCCCGTGATTTTTGTGGATCTGCCCGATAGAGCATCTGGAAGGCTTTCCACGCTACGGCGGGGTGATAGTGATAAATCAGCTCCTCGGCAACCTTTATGCCTCGTGGGTCATGAATCGTTTCGAGCAGCTCAAGGCTCACCAAATACCGAGCGGCGCTTTCGTCATGGGGTAACCAGGCTACCTTGCGCAAGGTAGTACGATCGAATACCTGGATGTCCAGAAGTCTGTCTGGAAAATTGATACTGCCTACCAGCGCGCCGCAGGGTTCTCGATTGATTAATGAGTAATCGAATAGCGCTCGATGTCCATCGATAATTGATGGGTGCTGGTCATCGATGATAATAGTTTTGCCTTTCTCGAGTTTGTCGTTGCGCAGGTGGTAGGAATGGATCTTGATGGGCTGTCGGTTAAGTGAGAATAAAATGCTCTTGCCAGGTACCGAATATAAGCGCGACGGCATCGCCTGTATTTTCTTTATGCTGATGTTGCCGATGTTCGTGCGGTACAAGGTAATGGTCGCGGTATGCGGATTGGTCATGTTCAGGATGGCCGCATTGCGAGTGTGTTTTGTGGCGGGTTGTACCGGGGTGTGTAACTCGGTAATCAGTTGGTTGATTTCCGCTGTCATGTCTAGATTTTTTATCTTTGCCGCCAAATCTTCTAATGGCATGTCGTGGGTTATTAGATTCTTGATCATGAGCATCGTCGTTGCCGTGGGTGATGCTTGAATTGTGCTTAGGGTTTGAAAGGCTAGCAACTATCGTGTTGTAGGCAGATGTTGCATTGGCGGGCACGCAACTAAGGTGTGGGGTTGTTGCTGAAAGATATGTTGTTGTTTTTATTGAGCCAGGTTTAGGTTTGTATCGTAATAAAACCCTGGCCGGAGCCAGCATTAGTTGTGTGGCCAGTGGCGATCGCTTCGCGATGGGCTGCGATCAAGTGTGACTTATGCCGCCACGGCCCGCCGGTTCTGCCTGGGCAATGCCACGGCGCGCACCGTGTCACCCGGTTGCACTTGCAGGCGTTTGGCGGTGAGGCGATCGACCATCAAGGTGTGGCCATGCAAGTGTGCCCGGGCGCTGGTGAGGCGGCAGTTTTCCAAGCGTCGGTTGTGAATCAGCCAGACCGGCGCTTGTTCGTCCGGGGTGCCAATAGCCAGGGTCAGCGCCTGGCTGTCGCGGACGCTGCGGATCTTCGACACCGGCGCCTCGATCACCGGGCCACCGTCAAAAATGTCGATGTAGCCCTTATGGCTGAAACCCTCGGCACTGAGGATCTTCAGGGCCGGCTCGGTGTTCGGGTGAGCCTTGCCGATCACCGCCTGGGCCTGTTCGGTGAGCAGGCAGGTGTACAGCGGCTGGCGTGGCATCAGCTCGGCGATGAACGACTTGTTGCCCATGCCGGACAACTGGTCGGCGTAGCTGAAATCCTTCTTGAAAAAGTGCCGTCCCAGGCTGTCCCAGAACGGCGAACAGCCTTGTTCGTCGGCATGGCCGCGCAGTTCGGCGATCAGTTTTTCGCCGAACAGATGGGGAAACTCGGCGACAAACAGCAGGCGTGCCAGGGACAGCAAGCGGCCGTTGTGGCCGTGGCGTTGCTCGGGGTGCAGGAACAATGAGCAGATTTCCGATTGCCCGGACATCTCATTGTTGAGAAACAACGTCGGGATCTGCCGCTGGATGCCTAATTCCGGCGCCGAGCTGAGCGTGACCCCGACCCGATAGTTGTACCAGGGCTCACGCAGCCCCACCGCCCCAGTCAGGGCGCTGATACCCACCACCTGTCGATCATCGTCTTCGAGCACGAACAGGTAGTCGGCGTCGGCACGTTCGACCTGCCCGGCGAAGGTCCGCTGGGCCCAGCGAACACGATGGGCGAGGCGCTCTTCGTTGGCCGGCAGGCTGGTGAACCCCGGCCCCGCGCAACGGGCCAGGTCCAGCAAGGCAGGCAGATCGGTGATGGCCACCGGACGGACAATCATGCTGCAGCTCCTTTATCGTGTCGGTCCAAACGTCGGTGCAAGCCATGGGTTCGAATGAGGCTCATAGGGCAACCACCCGGATCCGCGCGCCGTCCTGGATGTCCAGGGCGGTCAGCATGGCGGGTGACAGGGCCACCGGGCCGTCGGCGTTGACGTCCAGCTCGGCAATAATGGCCCGGTAGCTGCCCAGGTGCTCGTTGCTCACCAGGTACAGGCCGCGGGCGTCAATCTGCAGGCTCTGCCTGGCGGTGGTGAGGCGACTTTGCGTGATGGAACGGATATGGGCGATACGGGCATGCAAGGTCGGCCCGCCGTCGAAGATATCGACGTAGCTGTTGGTTTCGAAACCCTCGCGTTCGAGGATATCGAAAGCTTCCTGGCCGTCGGGATGCACCCGGCCGATGCAGGCCTGGGCCGCTGGCGGGAGCATGGGTACGTAGATCGGGTATTGCGGCATCAGTTCGGCGAGAAAGGTCCGGCTCTGCAAGCCACACAATCGTTCGGCTTCGACATAGGGCAGGTCGAAGAAGTGCTGGCCAATGGCGTCCCAGAAGGGCGACTGGCCGTCTTCGCTGCTGAAACCGACGATTTCAGTGATGACCGATTCGGCAAAGCGCTGGGGGTGGGCGGCGATGAACATCAGCCGGGCCCGGGACAGCAGCTCCGATGCCGGCGTGCGCACCCGCTCGGCGTCAATGTGGAAGCCACGCAACAGCGTCTGCCCGTTGAGGTCCTGGCACAACGACAGCGCGGGCACGCCATGCTGGATGTTCAGCTCCCGGGACTCGCTGGAAAACGGCCGGTTGCGCAGGCTGTAGAACGGCTCGTTGCAACCGGTGCTGGAAAGGATTTCCGAACAACCCACCAGGCGCCCGGATTCCAAGTCCTGCAGGACGAAAAAATAATTCTCCGCCCCCGGCCCCTGCACATTGGCTGCGAACGAAGCGCACGAGTCGAGGATTTTTTCCTCAAGACGCCCGGTATCGTCCGGCAGCGACGTGACGCCCACCAGGCTGTCACGGGCCAATTGTTGCAGTTGCGGCAGATCGGCTAATTGAACTGGACGTAAGGCCAGCATGGATTGCACTCCTGTTCCAGGGAGCCCGGTGACTGGCACCGGGCCTGACGATCACTGTCGATGTCCACGCGTTTTAACCACGGCTGGCCGAACCCTTTCGACCGCCGCTCCTCATTGACCTGCCGGATCGGGCAGGGCGGTACGACTGCCGAATTTGTTGAGCAGGCACAGATAGACCACCCCCGCGGCAATCCAGATCAGGCCGAGCTTCTGCGCAGCCACGCCCATGTTGTACATGATGGCCGCGACGATCACGAAGCCGACCAGCGGGCAGATCACGTGGCGAATCAGTTGGCCGGACTGTTGGCGGCGCCAGTAATGGTTGATGACCGTGATGTGCAGCAACATGAAGCCGCTCAGGGCGCCGAAATTGACCAGGGAAGTGAGGGTGTCCACGGCGTTGATGAACAGGTAGCAGATCAGCAACGACAGCACCGCCACCAGATAGATGCTCATGTAGGGGGTGTTGTGTTTCGGATGGACCTTGGCCAACACCTTGGGCAACTGGCCGTCCCGGGCCATGCCGAACAACAGGCGCGACACCGCTGCCTGGGAGGTGATCGCCACCGCCACGCCCCAGGCCAGGGCCGTGGCCACCGCGGTCAACGTGGCCAGCCAACTGCCGGCCGCCAGTTCGGCGATTTCATAGAACGCGGTGTCGGCGGATTTGAAGCCCATGCCGGCCGCCAGGTCGGTGGCGATCCAGGTCTGCACCACGAAAATCGCCCCCATCACCAGCAAGGTCACCAGTGCCGCTTTGCCGACGCTGCGCCCCGGGTCACCCTTGACCTCTTCCGCCAGGGTGGAAATGGCGTCGAAGCCCAGGAACGACAGCACCGCGATGGACACGGCTTGCATCAGCAAGGCGAAGTTGAAGTGTTCCGGGCTGTACAGCGGCGCCAGGGTCAGTTGGCCGTGACCGGCCCCACCGTGCAGGGCATTCCAGGCGTAGAACAGGAAAACTCCCAAGACTACCAATTGTGCCAGCAGAAAGATGATGTTCATCCGCGCGGTGAAGGTGATGCCCCGCAGGTTGACGAAGGTCGCGCTCACCAGGAAGGCCAGGATGAAACCGACCTTGGGAATGTCCGGGTATAAATGGTTCAGCGCCATGGCGGCGTAGACATAAAGCAGTGGCGGGATCAGCAGGTAGTCCAGCAGCATCAGCCAGCCGGCGATGAACCCGACGTGTGGGTTAAGGCCCCGTTGAGCGTAGGAATAGACCGAGCCTGCCACCGGGAAGGCCCGGGCCATGCTGCCGTAGCTCAACGCGGTAAACAGCATCGCCACCATGCCGATGATGTAGGCCAGCGGCACCATTCCCGGGGCTTCGGCGTTGACGTAGCCATACACGCCGAACGGTGCGATGGGGATCATGAAAATCATCCCGTATACCACCAGGTCTGTCAGCGACAGGCCGCGTTTCAATTCCTGTTTGTAGCCAAATGCCTCAATGCTCATGAGCCGTTTTCCTTTTCAGCTGTTGTAGTTGCTTTTGCTTTTGCTTACCGCTTGTCGCTAAAAACTTGCCGCTGCACCTCTACAACAGGGGCGCCAGGTAGGCGCTCCAGGTCCGTACCGATTCGGGGCTGCGCAGTTGGTCGTTGCGCACTTCGATCAGCACCGAATCCAGGCCGCGGCCATCGCCGTGCACCGGGACTGTCATGTCGGTCAGGGGGTTGATCTTGTAGGGCTGGTTGCCCGCTGCCCGCAGCGAATGCCGGCTCAGCCCGTCGACGATGTGCTGGGCGTATTCCTTGGCTTCGCCGAACAGCACGCCGGCTTCCAGTGCGCGTGGCTGGCCATAGAACACCGGGGTGAAACTGTGGATGCCCACCACGCGCACCGGCCGGTTGGCCGCCAGGCGTTGGTCGATCAACGCACGCAACCGATCATGGAAGGGATGGAACAGGCACTGCTGGCGATATTCGCGGGTGGCCTCGTCCAGGTCGTGGTTGCCCGGGACCTGGTAGATCTCGCTCTGGGCCGGAATGCTATCGGGCACGTGCAGCGGGCGGTTGAGGTCGATCAACAGCCGTGAGTAATTGGCCGACAGCAAGGTCGCGCCGAGGGTTTCGGACAGGCGTTCGGCCAGCAGCAGGGCGCCGATGTCCCAGGCAATGTGTTCCTGGGACGCGGTTTCATCCAGGCCCAGGTCGTTCAGCGCCACGGGAATGAAACGGCTGGCGTGTTCGCACACCAGCAGCACCGGGTGGTCGGAGTCTTCCCGGGACAATCGATAGGCTGGCCTGGTGTAGAGGCCCGTTTCAGCACATTCAATAGATTCGTGCATAGTGCTCGCAACGCTCGGCAGGTGTGAGCGCCTGGGTCAAGGCCAACTCCTGGGCCTTCAAGGCGAAATAGGTTTCGACCAGCGGGCCGGGCAGGGTTTCGAGCAACGCCCCGCTGTGGCGCAGGCAGTCCAGTGCCTGTGCCAGGGTTGTCGGCAGGGCGATAATGCCACGGGCGCGGCGTTGTGTTTCATCCAGCTCATCGGGTATTTCATCGGTGACCGCCTGCAATGGCAGCCGTTGCTGGATGCCCAGCCGCCCGGCAATCAATAGCGCGGCCATCGCCAGGTGCGGCGAGGCGGTGGCGTCCATGGCGCGGAACTCCAGGTTGTACTGGTTCGCCAGTGGTTTCCCGCCGAGGCTCACGGTAGGGCAGATGCGCAGCGCCGCTTCGCGGTTGCGCTGTCCCAGGCACGCATAAGAGGCGCTCCAGTGATGAGGTTGCAGGCGCTCGTAAGACAGCGGCGTCGGCGCGGTCAGCGCACACAGCGCCGGCAGATAATGCAGCACACCCGCGGCCCAATGCTGGCCGAGGCTGGACAAGCCATTGCTGCTGGCGGCGTCATGCAGCACCGGATCCGCGCTCAGGTTTTGCAGGCTCAGGTGCAGGTGCACGCCGTTGCACACGGCATGTTCCGAGGTCTTGGGGGCGAAACTCACGTCCAGGGCCATCTGCCGGGCGATCTCGCGGGTGATTTCCCGGACGTTCACCGCCCGGTCGGCAGCGGCCACGCCCAGGGTCGGGCGGCAGGTGATTTCGTATTGCTGCTTGCCATATTCCGGCAGGAACATTTCCGGCTCGACGCCGCCGGCCCGCAGGGCACTGAGCAACCACCCGGCAAACCCGGCTTGCTGGCGCTGGGCCTGGAGGCTGAAAGCCAGGCGATCAGGCTGCACAGGGGTGGCAGCCAGGTTGAACTCATGCTCGAAGGCGGCGAAAACTTGCAGGCCCAGTTCGCTGCGATAACGCTCCACTTCATCCTGCAGCAGCGTGCGCGGACAGGCGCTCCAAGGCCGGCCGTCGGTCTCTCGAATGTCGCAATGGATGAAGTCCAGGGCCGGCGCTTGGGCATCGGGGCCATTGTTGATGGTCACCCGGCTGGACAGGTCCGGCACCAGCCGCAGGTCGCCATAGGCGCCCCAGGGGTTGGTCGAAGCGATGATGTCCTGAGGCGTCAACGCGCTGTTGGCTGGCACCCAGCCACAGCCGGCAGCGACGTAGTGGGGTAATTCATCGCTGGGAAACGAGCGCCCACGGGTCACGCCGATCAGGTCGGTGGTCACCAGGGTCGTGACCGGCAGCGGTGCGAGGAGGGCGGCGGCATCGGGGCGGCTCATGGCTGCATCTCCTGCAGGCGAGCGAGTACCGTGTCGGTATCGGTGATCCAGCAGTAGCCCTTGATCGCGTTCAGGCAGGCCAGGTGCCGTTGTTCGGTGTAAGTGGCGCAGGCATCCTCCACCAGCGTGACCAGGTAGCCGCGATCGGCGGCGTCGCGCACGGCCATGTCGACGCACTGGTCGGTGACGATGCCAGCGACGATCAAGTGCCGAGTCTCCAGGTTGCGCAGCACATAGTCGATGTTGGTGGAATTGAACACCCCGGAGGAGGTCTTGGGCAGCACGATTTCGTTTTCATGCGGCGTCAGCTCGGCAATGATCCGCGCTTCAGGGCTGCCCTTGGGCAGGTGCATGTCCGACAGCTTGTGATCCAGGGAGCGGTCGCGGCCATCGGCGGTGAGGCTTTCGATGTGGGTGTGCAGTACGTTTTGCCGCGCGTCTCGCATGGCGTTGAGCAGGCGCTGCTGGTTGGGAATGACCTGCTGGCGGGCCCGCTGGAGGAAATACGCGGCGTCGGGGCTGTGCAGGTGGGCATCGAATTGCGGTTCCAGCCAGGCGCGTTGCATGTCCACCAACAGCAATGCCGTGTGTTGGCGAGTGAACGGCAAATCCCGGGGCGAGCGATGGGGGAGCGAGAACATCCTTATTTTTCCTCCAACAGGTGCGTGTTGAATTCCGTGCGCAAGGCGTCGATACCTTCCAGGCGTTCGGCCAGCTCAGGGCATTGCAGGGTCAGGCAGGCGATCAGGGCCTCGACCTGGGCCAGCGCCGGCACTAGGCTGTCAAAGGCCGAGACCGATTCCACCGGGGCGCTGATGATCAGGTCCGCCAGCTCGCGCAACGGCGAAGCATAGACGTCGCTGAACAGCACGACCCGGGCGTGCCGCGCCTTGGCCGCGCTGGCCACGCGCAGGGCCTGGGCCTGGTAGCGACGGTAATCAAAAATCAGCACCACGTCCTGGCGCTGCACGTCGAACAGGCGGTCAGGCAGTTGGGCGTTGTCTTCCAGGGCAAAACAGCCGGCGCGCAGCAGCCGCAAATGATTGAGCAAGTAATGGGCAAGAAAGCTGCTGAAACGGCCGCCGAAACAATGCACCTGATGGCGGCTGTCGAGCAACCACTGCACGAGAATGCGCACGTCTTCGGGTTGGGTCAGCGCCTGGGTGTCGCTGAGGTTGCGTTGGCTGGCGGCCAGGTACTGGCTCCACGTATCGCCTTGCTGCAACTTGGCCCGCGGTTGCAACAGGGTGCGGGGGGAGCGCAAGCGATGGTCCATGTCGCTGAGCAGCGCATCCTGGAATTCGGCATAACCGCCAAACCCGAGTTTTTTCACCAGCCGCACGATGGTCGGGTCGCTGACACCGGCATGGTCTGCCAGGCGTGACATCGGACCGAGGCCGTTGCGTGGGTAATGATCGAGCAGGGCACGTACGACCTTGCGTTCCGACGGCGTCAATACCAGGCCGGGATCGGTGATCAGGTCTCTGAGGGGCGGCATCCGTGCTCCTTGCCTGGATGAATGTTGGTTTTCTTTCATAACTCCTGAAAACAGTATTTATGTAGCTAGTGCTACATGTCCAGTGGTTTTTACGTTCCGTTTAAAATGCTCCAAAGTTGTGCGAAAGCCCTGTAGGAATTGGTCTTGGTCAGGTGGGCCTGGTATGTCAGTCGTTGCTCATGGAGTCGTCGGAAATAACGCCTTTTTGTCTCAGTTATTTGATTTCGTATAAGGTGCTGTACAACTAAACGCGTGAATAATCCGCCCATGGGCCCCGTCCGATTACCCGAGAATCCAGTGTGCAAACCACTCGCCTGACGTTGATCTGCCATGCCCGCACCGTTGCCCAGAAGCAGGCGCGCTTCGGTCTGGACGAAGCCCTGGACGCCGGCTGGCTGGGGCGCCGTGGGCAGGTCGAGCATGGCTATCGAAACGTCAGGCAACTGCTCTGCGGGCCGGAGCTGCGCACTCGCCAGACCGCCGCGCTGTTCGGCGACGAGCCTCAGGTGGACCCGGCCCTGGCCGATTGTGATCTTGGACGCTGGCGCGGATTGTCCATCGATGAATTGCTCAAGGTTGAACCGCAGGCCCTGCAAACCTGGCTCGATGATGCCGAGGCGGCTCCCCATGGTGGTGAATCCGTCGCCCGGTTGTGTCGCCGTGTCGCAGACTGGCTGGCCAGTCTGGAGGCCCGACCGGGGCATCTGCTGGCCGTCACCCACCCCTTCGTGATTCGTGCCGCGCTGATGACCGTCTTGGGTTGCCCGGCCGCCACGTTCAACCGGATCGACATCGAACCGTTGTCCACCCTGGAGTTGCGTTTCAACGGCGTATGGCGATTGCGCGCCCAGGAACCTGGCCAGGAGTCGCTGCGATGAAGCAGTTATCCGTCATTGGTATTGGGACCGGCGATCCGGACCACTTGACGATGCAGGCAGTGAAAGCCTTGAACCGCTTGGACGTAGTCTTCCTCATGGACAAGGGCCCGGCCAAGGACAAACTGTTGGACCTGCGGCGTGAAATCTGTCGACGCTACATCGTTGATCGCCCATACCGTTTCGTCGAAGCCTACAGCCCGGAACGCCAACGCGGCGACCTGGACTACAAGGACAGCGTCGAAGCGCTGAATCGCGCCAAACAGGCCACCTTCGAACGGTTGATCAATGAAGAACTGTCCTGCGGCCAGCGGGGCGGTTTTCTGGTGTGGGGCGATCCGGCGTTGTACGACAGTACCGTGCGCATCCTGCAGGCGATTCTCGAGGCGGGCCGCTGCGCTTTCGAATTCGAGGTGATCCCCGGCATCACCAGTGTCCAGGCCTTGGCCGCCCGGCACAAAGTGCCGTTGAACACTATTGGCGGTTCGCTGGAAATCACCACCGGACGCCGTTTGGTGGCGGGGCAGGTGGGCGATGCAGCCAGTGTGGTGGTGATGCTCGATGCCGAGGATGGCTATCGCCAGGTCAGCGATCCCGATACGCAGATTTATTGGGGCGCCTATGTGGGAATGCCGGACGAAATTCTGATCGCCGGCCGGCTGGGAGACGTGGCCGGTGACATCGAACGCACCCGCAAGGCCGCGCGAGAGGCCAATGGGTGGATCATGGATACGTATTTGTTGCGTAAGCCTCGATGACGCTTGCACATCACCCTGTGGCGAGGGAGCTTGCTCCCGCTGGGCCTGTAGGAGCTGTCGAGTGCAACGAGGCTGCGATCTTTTCCTAGGCACTTGAGTCCCAAGGGAAAGATAAAAGATCGCAGCCTTCGGTAGCTCCTACAGCGCCTGCTGCGCAGTCGAGCGGGAGCAAGCTCCCTCGCCACGGAGGGGCATGATTCCCGGCATCTTTATCCCCGCCCAAACCGTTCCCGATACACCGACGGCGCCAACCCCACCACGCTGCGAAACGCCACGCGAAAGCTTTCCACCGAGCGATAACCACACAGTTGCGCAATGTTGTCGGTGTTGTCGCCGGTGCTTTCCAGCAGCTCCCGGGCCCGGGCCAGGCGCTCGTGTTGCAGCCAGGCCTTGGGCGACACACCGCAGGCCTGGGTGAAGTGGCGCAGGAAGGTGCGTTCGCTCATGGCCGCCTGGCTGGCCAGTTCGCGCACGCCGAGGGGTTCGTGCAGGCGCTCGCGGGCCCATTGCATGACGCTCGACAGGTCGCTGCGTGGCGTACGGCTGACCGGCGAGGGGATGAACTGCGCCTGGCCGCCGGTCCGTTGCGGTGTCATCACCAACCGGCGCGCCACGGTGTTGGCGACCTGAAGGCCATAGTCCCGTGCCACCAGGTGCAGGCAGGCATCGATGCCGGCGGCGCTGCCCGCCGAAGTAATGACCTGCCCCGAGTCGACGTACAACACATCCGGGTCGACCCGCACGGCGGGAAAGCTCTTGGCCAGTTCGTCGGTGTAGCGCCAGTGAGTCGTGGCGCCGAGGCCATCGAGCAGGCCGGCGGCGGCCAGCACGAAGGCGCCGGAGCAGATCGACAACAGGCGCGCCCCACGGGCATGGGCCCTGCGCAATGCGTCGAGCAGCGCCTGGGACGGTGGCTCGCTGCGGCTGCGCCAGCCTGGTATGACAATGGTCCGGGCGGTTTCGAGCAGTTCCATGCCGCCATCGGCCAATACCTGGAAGCCGCCCATGGCGCGCATCGGGCCATCATCGACCGCGACGATCCGATGCTCGTACCAAGGGAAATTGAATTCCGGCCGTTCCAATCCGAAAATCTCGACGGCGACACCGAATTCGAAGGTGCACAGGCCGTCGTAGGCGAGGATCGCGACCAAACCCGGGATAGGCTGCATTTGTCGGAAAGTTCCCACAGAGTGTCTTGTACGCCACTGTAGCGGCAAGCATCGGGGGGATAAAGTCTCTCCACGCCTTTATCTTCCCTTGGAGTACACACCCATGACCAGCCTGGTTCGCGAAGTGCCTGCCGCCCCTTCCGATATTGCCCTGGAGCATTTCAGCCGTCGCTTGTCGTTCGAAACGGATTGTTCCGACGTTCACGCCAGTCAACAGGCCGGTCATGTCGATTTTGTGCTGGTGGATGTTCGCGGACCGCTGGCCTATGAGCGCGGCCATGTCCCCGGGGCGATCAATCTGCCGACCCGCACGCTCACCGCCCAGGCACTGGCGGCCTATGCCAAGACCACCTTGTTCGTGGTGTATTGCGCCGGTCCCCATTGCAATGGCGCGAACAAGGCGGCGGTGCGCCTGGCAACCTTGGGCTACCCGGTCAAGGAAATGATCGGCGGCATCATGGGCTGGCTCGATGAAGGTTTTCGCCTGACCGGCTCGGTGGAGCGCGTGGCGGACGAGGCGATCAGCTGCGATTGCTGACTCCTCCTGCAACCAGGCTTTTGTGGCGAGGGAGCTTGCTCCCGCTGGGCTGCGCAGCAGCCCCTTGGTGCCTCGCCTTTATTGGGGCCGCTGCGCGCCCCAGCGGGAGCAAGCTCCCTCGCCACAGGGGTTATCTGCCACAGGGTGTTTACCTGCCTTTGGAGTGTTTCCCTGTCAGGCTTTTCGCAAATCCTGTGACCGCCGGACGCACCTGGCTGTTTTTATAACTATTTGTCGCCTCAACATAATTTCCCTCCTGAGTGCCCCTCTAGACTCCCGGCCACTTCGGTTTTTGCTGACCGAACGCTGCTATGAATCTGCCTATAACGATCCAATAAAATACCTGCGCACTCAGGAGCGAAAATGAAGAAGCTAGCCATGTTCGGTGCCCTGGCACTGTCCGTATTGTCCCTGTCGGCCGTGGCCGAAGACGCCAAGCCGATCCGCCTCGGGATCGAAGCCGGTTACCCACCTTTTTCGATGAAAACCCCCGACGGCAAGCTGGCCGGCTTCGACGTCGATATCGGCGATGCCCTGTGTGAACAGATGAAGGTCAAGTGCGTCTGGGTCGAGCAGGAGTTCGATGGCCTGATCCCCGCGCTGAAAGTGAAGAAAATCGACGCGATCCTGTCGTCCATGACCATCACCGACGATCGCAAGAAAAACGTTGATTTCACCATCAAGTACTACCACACCCCGGCGCGCTTCGTGATGAAGGAAGGCACCGCGGTCAAGGATCCGCTGACCGAACTCAAGGGTAAGAAAGTCGGTGTGCTGCGCGCTAGCACCCACGACCGTTTCGCCACCGAAGTGCTGGTACCCGCCGGGATCGACCTGGTGCGCTACGGCTCCCAGCAGGAAGCCAACCTGGACATGGTCTCCGGTCGCCTCGACGCCACGCTGGCCGACTCGGTCACCCTCGACGAAGGCTTCCTGAAAACCGACGCTGGCAAGGGCTTCGCTTTTGTCGGCCCGACTTATGAAGACGCGAAATACTTCGGCGGCGGCGCCGGCATTGCGGTGCGCAAGGGCGATAAGGCCCTGGCCGATCAATTCAGCGCGGCCATCACCGAAATCCGCGCCAACGGCACGTACAAGAAGGTGCAGGACAAATACTTCGCCTTTGATGTCTATGGGCATTAATCGCTGAACCCCAAGGTGGCCCGCCGTTGACCCGGCCGGCCGCCTTTTTCATGGGCGATTGTTTACCCTGCGCCTATCGTCATGCCGCCATTCGGAGTTCCTCATGCAACGCATCGACCATACCTTGCCATGGAGTCACCTGGGCACCGAACGCCGGCTCAGTGTGTTTCGTTACGGCCACGGCCCGCGCAAGGCCTACATCCAGGCCAGCCTGCACGCCGATGAACTGCCGGGCATGCGCACCGCCTGGGAGCTGAAGCAGCGGCTCAACGACCTGGAAGCCCGGGGCATGCTCAAGGGCGTGATCGAACTGGTGCCGGTGGCCAACCCCATCGGCCTGGATCAACATCTGCAAAGTGCCCACATGGGGCGTTTCGAACTGGGCAGCGGCAAGAATTTCAACCGTTCCTTCGTGGAGCTCAGCGCACCGGTGGCGCAGCGTATCGGTGAGCGCCTGGGCGACGATCCGGCTGCCAATATCACCTTGATCCGCCAGGCCATGACCGAGGTCCTCGATGACCTGCCGCCACCTCCCTCGCAACTCGAAGCGCTGCATCGCCTGCTGCTGCGCCACGCCTGCGACGCCGACATTACCCTGGATCTGCATTGCGATTTCGAGGCCGCTATCCACTTGTACGCCTTGCCGCAACAGTGGCCGCAATGGCGTTCCCTGGCCGCACGCTTGAAAGCGGGTGTGGCGTTGCTGTGCGAGGATTCGGGCGGCAGTTCGTTCGATGAATCCTGCTCCTCGCCCTGGTTGCGCCTGGCCAAGGCCTTTCCGGCGGCGGCAATCCCACCGGCGAACCTGGCGACAACGCTGGAGCTGGGTAGCATGGGTGATACCCGGGTGGAGCAGGCCCAGGCCAATTGTGAAGCCATCCTCGGGTTTCTGGCCGAGCAGGGTTTCATCGCCGGGGAGTGGCCGCCCGCGCCAGAGCAGTGCTGTGAAGGCTTTCCGTTCGAAGGCACGCAATACCTGTTCGCGCCGCACCATGGCGTGGTGAGTTTTCTGCGGGAGGCCGGTGAATGGGTGGAGCGGGGCGATCCGCTGTTTGAAGTGGTCGACCCTTTGGGCGATCTGGTCACCACCGTGCGGGCCGGCACCAGCGGTGTGTTGTTCGCCCTCGACCGTGGACGTTATACGCAGCCGGGTATCTGGCAGGCTAAAGTCGCCGGGCGTGAACCGATTCGTACGGGGAAATTGATCAACGACTGATAACTGCTGTCTACCTCACCGCACGCGCCTTGCCGTGCGGCTATCGAAACGATGGAGGAAGATCGATGTTCAAAGCGCTCGCCCTGTTTCTGTTGCTGGTCTCATCCGGGTTGCAGGCCCAACCCTCGTTGCACACGGACTTGCCGCTCAACTACCTGGCCCAAGTCGATGAGCACGCCCGGAACCGACCGCTGGTGATCTTTCTGCACGGTTCCGGTAGTAACGAGCAGGACCTGTTCGAACTCAAGGACGAGCTACCCCGGGACTACAACTACCTCTCGGTGCGAGCGCCGAAGAGCATGGAGCGGGACCGTTACCAGTGGTTCGCGAAAAAGGGCGACGGCGCTTATGACGGTGACACTTCGGACCTGAAGGCCAGCGGCCAAATGCTGCTGGACTTCATCGACAAGGCCCGGGCCAAATATTCGACCGATGCGAGCAAGGTCTACCTGGTGGGTTTCAGCCAGGGAGCCATGATGAGCTATGAAGTGGCCTTGCGACACCCCGAAGCCGTCGGCGGCATTGCCGCGATGGGCGGGCGGGTCCTGTCGGTGCTGCGGGCGGAGCTGACCCCCGACGAGTCACGCCGGACGCTGGCGGTGTTCATCGGCCATGGCACGGCAGACCCGATCATCCCATATCACGATGGCACCGAGGCCAACAGCTTCCTGAAAACGCTGGCGCTGGAACCGGAATTCCATGCCTACCCGGGCGTCGGCCACAGCATCAGTTCCCTGGAAATCCAAGACCTGAGGGCCTGGCTGGAGAGGCTCAATCCCTGACCACCGTAAGTCCCTGTGGGCGAAACCCTGTGGGAGCTGAGCTTGCTCGCGATAGCGGTGTGTCAGCTTGCATCACAGTTGGATGGGTCGCCGCCATCGCGAGCAAGCCCGGCTCCCACAGGTTTCGGCGACGGACTCCACTGTGGGAGCTGAGCTTGCTCGCGATAGCGGTGTGTCAGCTTGCATCACAGTTGGATGTCCCGCCGCCATCGCGGGCAAGCCCGGCTCCCACAGGGTTCGGCGACGGACTCCACTGTGGGAGCTGAGCTTGGTCGCGATAGCGGTGTGTCAGCTTGCATCAATGCCAGGATGTGCCGCCGCCATCGCGAGCAAGCCCGGCTCCCACAGGGTTCGGCGACGGACTCCACTGTGGGAGCTGAGCTTGCTCGCGATAGCGGTGTGTCAGCTTGCATCACAGTTGGATGGGTCGCCGCCATCGCGAGCAAGCCCGGCTCCCACAGGTTTCGGGGCGCTTATTGACCGCTGGCGATCTGTTTCACCAACGCTACATGACCTGCCTTGTCGCTGGCCCGGGAAATGATTTGCACCGCCGCCATGCGCGTGCCGGAGGCAGCCAGCAAGGTGCTGTCGAGGGTCGGTCCACCGCCCTGGGTCGCCTGGGTGTCGAGCTGTCGCAGGCCCAGGCCGGTGCCTTTTTGCTTCAGGCTTTTTTCGCTGAGAATCTTGGCGTCCGGCAGGGACTTGAGGCGCTGAACGGCGAAGTCGGCCACGGTGGTGTCGAGGAACGCACCATCGTCATCCTTCACATTCGCCCCGTTGATGATGACGTTTTCCGCTGCGATCACCACGGTCTTGCTGGTGGCATTGCTGTACATCGTCCCCGTCGCCCCGGCGGTGCCCTGGGCAGCCTCGCCGGGGGGCAAAGGCGTCGCCGTGAAGCCCTTGGGCAAGATGAAGATGAACTTGCCGCCGAGCATCGATACCTTCTGCGCCGGCGCATCACTGGCAGGTTTGGCCGGGGCCGCCTGGGCGGATGCCACGACCAGGCTGGCGATGGCACCCAGCAACAGGGCGGCGGCTTGTTTACTCAGCAATGACATTGAAACTCTCCACGGATGGTCGCGCTTGAAGGCCGATCATCCCATGGGCGTCGCACCGGACTCCAGCGCCTGTGCCGAAGAGGCGTCATTTCAGCGAAAGGAGTGTGGTAACGCCGGAGCACTCCCCCAGGATTGGGGCGTCTGGGCTAACGTCATCGCGAGCAAGCTCGCTCCCACAGTGGGGCGGTGTGGGTCTCGCCATTGGGTTCGACAGCCCCGGTGGGAGCGAGCTTGCTCGCGATGGCAGGCGGTGCCTGCGAAACCTCAGTCGGGTTCCACGTCCAGTTGCAGGCTGTCATCAGCCAGGCGTTCGGCTCGCCGGACAATGCCGCTGATGCGTTTGCCTTCGGCGCTGAACACCACGATCTGGGCCTTTTCCAGATCCGTCGGCAATGGCGGGCGCACGTGCAGCGCGAACCAGGGCGGTTCGCCGTCGTCGAGGCGTTTGACATCGAACTGGCAGTGGACGCTTTTGGTTTCGCGACCAAATAGCGTGTCGAGGCCGTAATCAATATGAGTGCTGTCGGCAGCAGCGGGTGCGAGGCGCATCGGCAGTCTCCTGGGTGGATAGGCAGGGGTGATGTTCAAGTGATCCCTCCAGAAATGGAAAATTCCATCTGATGGGCTGGGGGGAATCGCCCCAGCCTGTTGTATGGGCGAATGCTCGGCGCGGCACTGAGTCGGTGGCGTTGCTGCTAGAATCGGCCAATTGACTGAATAGAGGTATGCCCATGAGCGAGCCGATTCGCCTGACCCAGTACAGCCACGGCGCCGGTTGCGGCTGTAAGATTTCGCCCCAAGTGCTGGAAGTGATCCTGGCCGGCAGTGGTGCGCAGAACCTCGATCCGAAGCTGTGGGTCGGCAATGCTTCTCGCGACGACGCGGCGGTGTACGCCATCGACGAGGAGCGAGGAGTGGTTTCGACCACCGACTTTTTCATGCCGATTGTCGATGATCCCTTCGATTTCGGCCGCATCGCTGCCACCAATGCCATCAGCGACATCTATGCCATGGGCGGTGACCCGCTGATGGCCATCGCGATTCTCGGCTGGCCAGTCAACGTGTTGGCCCCGGAAATCGCCCGGGAAGTGATTCGCGGCGGTCGTTCCGTGTGTGACGAGGCCGGTATCCCCCTGGCGGGCGGGCACTCGATCGATGCGCCTGAGCCGATGTTCGGCCTGGCGGTGACAGGCCTGGTGCAAAAGCGCCACATGAAGCGCAACGACACAGCCACCGCCGGTTGCCGCTTGTACCTGACCAAGCCCCTGGGCATCGGCATCCTCACCACGGCGGAAAAGAAGGGCAAGCTGCGCGCCGCCGATGTTGGCCTGGCCCGTGACTGGATGTGCACCCTCAACAAGCCTGGCAGCCGCTTCGGCAAGCTCGACGGCGTGACCGCGATGACCGATGTCACCGGTTTCGGCCTGCTCGGGCACTTGGTTGAAATGGCCGACGGCAGCCAACTGACCGCGCGTATCCGCTATGACGCGGTGCCGCGTTTGCCAGGCGTCGAGTACTACCTCGACCTGGGCTGCGTGCCGGGCGGAACGCTGCGCAACTACGACAGCTACGCCAGCAAGGTCGGTCGGGTCCAGGAACTGCACAAGCGCGTGCTGTGCGACCCGCAGACCAGCGGTGGTTTGTTGATTGCCGTCACCCCCGAAGGCGAGGACGAGTTCCTGCGGGTGGCCGCTGAACTCGGTCTGGCGCTGGAACCCATCGGCGAGTTGGTCGAGCGACAGAGTCACGCGGTCGAGGTGTCTTGATGAGCCATGACATCACCGATTACCGCGACATCTTCCTCAATGATTTACCGATGATGGACACGCGCGCCCCGGTGGAATTCATCAAGGGTGCCTTTCCCGGCGTGGTCAATTTGCCGTTGATGACCGACAACGAACGGCAACGCGTCGGTACCTGTTACAAGCAGCAGGGGCAGCAGGCCGCCATCGTCCTGGGCCATCAACTGGTGTCCGGCGAGACCAAGGCCCAGCGCATCCAGGCTTGGGCCGCGTTCGCCAAGGCCCATCCCGAAGGCTTGCTGTATTGCTTTCGCGGCGGCTTGCGTTCGCAGATCGTCCAACAGTGGCTGAAGGACGAAGCGGGCATCGACTACCCTCGGGTTGGCGGTGGCTACAAGGCGATGCGCACGTTCTTGCTGGACACCATCGAGCAGGCAGTCGCCCAGTGCGACCTGGTGCTGTTGGGTGGCATGACCGGCACCGGCAAGACCCAAGTGCTGGGCCAACTGGGCAACAGCCTGGACCTGGAAGGGTATGCCAACCATCGCGGTTCGAGCTTCGGCAAACGCGCCACGGGCCAGCCGTCCAACATCGATTTCGAGAATCGCCTGGCCGTGGACGTGCTGAAAAAGCGCGCCGCCGGTATCGGGCAATTTGTGCTGGAAGATGAGAGCCGTGCGGTCGGCAGTTGCGCCTTGCCGCTGTCCTTGTATCAGCGCATGCAACAGGTTCCGATGGTCTGGCTGGAGGACAGCGTGGAGCGTCGGGTCGAGCGGATCCTGCAGGATTACGTCATCGACCTTTGCGCGGAATTTGTCGCGGTGCACGGCGACGAAGGCTTCTCGCTGTTTGCCGAGCGACTGCTGGCAAGCCTGGACAACATCCACAAACGCCTGGGCGGCGACCGCCACCGACGCCTGAAGGACATCCTGGAAGCCGCCTTGGCCGAACAGGCCAACAGCGGCGCCGTCGATTTGCATCGCGGGTGGATCGAAGGTCTGTTGCGTGAGTATTACGACCCGATGTACGTGTTCCAGCGGGAAAAGAAAGGGCTGCGGATCGAGTTCTCGGGGGAGCAGGCGGAGGTGCTGGAATATCTGCGGGAGCGGGCGGCCCGGGGCGGTTGACCACAGGTTCCATATCCACTGTCAATCCCTGTGGGAGCGGGCTTGCTCGCGAAAGCGGTGGATCAGTTGACGAGGATGTTGACTGTGCCATCGCCTTCGCGAGCAAGCCCGCTCCCACAGGGAATACCGCCTGATTATGTCGGGCAGGTCTCCTGGCCATTATCCAACCCTTGCTTATAACTCTGGCTGGTGAGGCTGGCCTTGCCGTTGTGCCAGGTGAGGGTCAGCACATACAGCGAGTCGAAGTCTCCCGAGGCCCAGTCATCGGTAATGGTCTGCTTCTTGCCCAAGGCCTCCCCGGCGACTTCGTTGATCAGCTCCGGCAGGTAACCATGGGACCAGGCGGTATAGATGGTGGCGTTGTGGTACTTGTCGTCCAGCAGTTCATCAGCCAGGTCGCTGGTGTCGTTGGCCGAATAATTGATGTTCACCGGCAACCCGAGCTTGATGGCGCTGGGGCTGATGGTCATCAGCGGGCGAATGTAGCTGTAGGAGTTGTCCTGTTCGCCCTCCTCGACATTGCGGGTAGGGTTGGCCGCGAACACGTAATCGGCCTTGCCGAATTTTTCCGGCAACAGGGTGGCCAGGTCGATGGCGCGGTTGAGGCCCTGGCAGTTGAGCTGGCCCAGGCCGCCGGCGGGTTTCTCCGCGTGGCGCAGGAACACCAGGGTCTGTACACCGTCGGCTGGCTGGGCACGGCTGACGCTGGACTCCAGCGACAACACCAGGCCACAGACCACAAGCAGCGTCGGCAGCATCAGCCACGAACGGTGTTTGAAACGTCTGGCGAAATTCAGTGGGTTCATCATCGAATAAATAGTCTTCGGCACGCGTGAGTCAGGCTGACAAACCCTGGCACCGCGAGGCGCCTGGCTTCGGGTGTTTTCCCTGTCGTTACGCCTCGTCGAATCCTCGGGGGGGCATTGCTCAGAGTCCCTTTGAGCGGTTTGGTTCGATTTCGGTGCACTGTAGCGATCTCCGTCAGGAGATGGGTTGAACGTTAACGACAGGATGTTGCGAAATTAAGAACGGACGAGGTGAATTCCATGACGGGCAGTGATGCCGTGCCCTACATCTTGGATTATCCTCGGGCTTTCTTTCATTTCCGAGCCGACCCCATGCCCGACTTGACTTCGTTCCCCATCACCGAAAAATGGCCCGCCCAATACCCGGAGTGGCTCCAGCTCTACTCGCTGCCTACCCCCAACGGCGTGAAGGTCTCGATCATGCTGGAGGAGATCGGCCTGCCGTACGAGCCTCACAAAGTGGACTTCGCCAGCAACGACCAGATGTCGCCCGAGTTCCTTTCCCTGAATCCTAACAACAAGATCCCGGCGATTCTCGATCCCCATGGGCCGGGAGACCAGCCGTTGGCGCTGTTCGAGTCGGGGGCGATCCTGATTTATCTGGCGGACAAGAGCGGGCAGTTGCTGGCCCAGGAATCGGCGGCGCGCTACGAGACGATCCAGTGGCTGATGTTCCAGATGGGTGGGATCGGGCCGATGTTCGGGCAGTTGGGGTTCTTCAACAAGTTCGCTGGCAAGGACTACGAGGACAAGCGGCCGCGGGATCGGTATGTCGAAGAGAGCAAGCGTCTGCTCAAGGTGCTCGATGGCCGTCTGCAAGGCCGGGACTGGATCATGGGCGAGCGCTACACCATCGCCGATATCGCCACGTTTCCCTGGGTGCGCAACTTGATCGGTTTTTATGAGGCCGGTGATCTGGTGGGTATCCAGAACTTCCCCAATGTGACGCGGGTATTGGAGCGCTTCCTGGCGCGACCGGCTGTGGCGCGCGGGTTGAAGATTCCGGAATGAGTGGCCCGACGTCCCGCCGTTTCGATTACAAGCAACTGGATGTGTTCAGCGATGTGCCGCTCAAAGGCAATCCACTGGCGGTGGTGCTGGGGGCCGACGGGCTCAGTGACGGGCACATGGCGGCTTTTGCCAATTGGACCAACCTCAGCGAAACCACGTTCCTGTTGGCGCCGCGGCACCCGGAAGCCGATTACCGGGTGCGTATCTTCACCACCTTGACCGAGTTGCCGTTTGCCGGGCATCCGACCTTGGGCAGTTGTCACGCCTGGCTGGAAGCCGGCGGCGTGCCGAAAGGGCAGGAGATCGTGCAGGAGTGCGGCGTCGGCCTGGTCAGGATTCGCCGCAGCGATCATGGGTTGGCGTTCCTCGCGCCACCCTTGCTCAAGTCCGGTCCGCTGGACGCCGAGCTGCTGGAGCGGGTGCGCAAGGGGCTAGGGCTTGCCGCGGAGGCGATTGTCGAGGCGCAATGGGTCGATAACGGTGCCGGTTGGCTGGCGGTGATGCTCAAGGATCGCCAGCAGGTGCTGACGCTTGAACCCGATTACCCGCAGTTGCTGGATCTGGCCGTGGGCGTGATCGCACCTTGGGATCGGGCCGTGGATGGCGATGAGGCCCAATTTGAAGTGCGCGGTTTCATCGCCGGTGATGGCATGCCCGAGGATCCGGCCACCGGCAGTCTGAACGCCGGGCTCGCGCAATGGATGCTGGGCAAAGGCCTGGCGCCGGCGTCCTACGTGGTCAGCCAGGGACTGACGATGGGCCGGGCCGGGCGCATTCATGTCGAGCAGGTGGGGGATGAAGTCTGGATTGGCGGCGCAGTCGTGACGTGCATCAATGGCTCGTTGACCTTGTGAGGCGATTATTGCTCGGCTGGTAACACTCTGTTTTCCAGCCGGCGTTTGTGCCCTGGCTGGCCAGGGCATAAGCTTTGCGCTCTGTGATCGAGCACCCTTTTTTGCCCAGGAGTCCCATGTCCAGCCAGTTCCCCGAAGCACGTCCACGCCGCCTGCGTCGCAATGCAAGCTTGCGCAGCCTGTTCCAGGAAACCGAATTCACCTTGAACGACTTGGTGCTGCCGATTTTCGTCGAAGAAGAAATCGATGATTTTGTGCCGATCAAGAGCATGCCCGGCGTGGTGCGCATCCCTGAATCGAAGCTGGCCAGTGAGATCGAGCGCTATGCCCGTGCTGGCATCAGGTCGGTAATGACGTTTGGTGTGTCCCATCACTTGGACAACGACGGCAGCGACACTTGGAGCGAGCGCGGCCTGGTGTCGCGCATGGCCGGGATCTGCAAGGACGCGGTGCCGGAAATGATCGTGATGTCCGACACCTGCTTCTGTGAATACACCGATCATGGTCATTGCGGCGTCCTCCACGGCGATGAAGTGGACAACGACCGGACTTTGGTCAACCTGGGCAAGCAAGCCGTGGCGGCGGCCCGCGCCGGTGCCGATGTGATCGCGCCGTCGGCAGCCATGGACGGGCAGGTGCAGGCGATTCGCAAGGCCCTGGATGACGCCGGCTTCAGCCAGACGGCAATCATGGCCTATTCCACCAAATTCGCTTCGGCGCTCTATGGCCCGTTCCGCGAGGCCGGCGGTAGCGCGCTCAAAGGCGACCGCAAGAGCTACCAGATGAACCCGATGAACCGCCGCGAAGCCTTGCGCGAATCCCTGCTCGACGAGCAGGAAGGTGCCGATGCGCTGATGGTCAAGCCGGCCGGTGCCTACCTCGATATCATCCGCGACATTCGCCAGGCGTCGAACCTGCCGCTGTCGGCGTATCAGGTCAGTGGCGAATACGCGATGATCAAATTCGCCGCCCAGGCCGGTGCCATTGACGAGGCCCGCGTGGTACGCGAGAGCCTTGGTGCCATCAAGCGGGCGGGGGCGGATTTGATTTTCACTTACTTCGCCATGGATCTGGCGCTGAGCGGGATCTGATCCGCCTGCATCAATGTTGCCAATGCCGCCGCCTTCGCGAGCAGGCTCGCTCCCACAGTGGTTTTGGGTTGGATGGGAAATCCAGGCACACCGCCATTCTCCTGTGGGAGCGAGCCTGCTCGCGATAGCGGTGGGTCAGTTGATATCAATGCCGCATGTGCCGCCGCCTTCGCGAGCAAGCCCGCTCCCACATTGGGCATAGCCCGCATTCACTTTTGATCGTATGGTTGCTCCGGAACAACAAACCCGATGGAGCCCCATGCAATTCGACCGATTGATGATCAGCCTCGCGGCGTTGCTGGCCCTGGCCGGTTGCGGTAGTCGTCAGGCCCAGGAGCCCGAGCGCCAACCCGCTGAGGTCAAGAAGCAGATCGTGCAATTATTGCCGGCCAAGACGACGGATCGCCAAGGTTGGGCGACTGACATCTACGTGGCCTTTGCGGCCCAGCAGATTCCGTCCACGACGCAGAATATCTGTGCGGTCCTGGCGGTGACCGAACAGGAGTCGACGTTCCAGGCCGACCCGCCAGTGCCGGGGCTGGGCAAGATCGCTCGTCAAGAGATCAACCGCCGGGCGGCGAAGGTGCACATTCCGGAGCTGTTGGTCAGCGGCGCGCTCCAGGTGCGTTCGCCCAATGGCAAAAGCTACAGCGATCGACTCAATGCGGCGCGTAGCGAGAAAGAGCTGAGCGGGATTTTCGATGATTTCATCGGCATGGTGCCGCTGGGCAAGACGCTGTTCGGCGGTTTCAATCCGGTGCACACCGGTGGCCCGATGCAGGTGAGCATCGCGTTTGCCCAAGCCAATGCGCGGGATTACCCCTATACGGTAGATGGTTCGATTCGTCGCGAAGTGTTCAGTCGCCGTGGCGGGATGTACTTCGGTATCGCGCATTTGCTGGGTTATCCGGTGAGCTATAGCGAGCCGTTGTATCGTTTCGCCGATTTCAACGCCGGGTGGTACGCCAGTCGCAACGCGGCTTTCCAGCATGCGGTCAGTGTGGCGTCGGGCATTTCCCTGGCGCTGGATGGCGATCTGGTTGCCCATGACTCGATCATGCCGGGCAGCACGGAGCTGGCGGTTCGCACGCTGGGCAAGTCGTTGGGGATGCGCAACCCGACCATTCGCGATCAGTTGGAGCAGGGCGATAGCCTAGCGTTCGAGGACAGCAAGCTCTACAAGCGGGTGTTCGAACTGGCTGAGCGCGCCGAGGGCAAGCCGTTGCCGCGGGCGATATTGCCGGGGATCGTGCTCAAGAGTCCGAAGATCACGCGCAAGCTGACCACGGCATGGTTTGCCAAGCGGGTGGATGAGCGTTATCAGCGCTGCATGGCGCGGGCGGCGGGGCGTTAGCAGATGTCGGGGCATGAAAAAACCCGGTGGATGAGGCCGGGCTTTTAGGGGGGAGTCGTCTTGATGGGTGTGTCGGGCGGGCTACGCAGCGGCTTGTCGATCATTGCGGCCGCTGCGCGCCCGAGCGGGAGCAAGCTCCCTCGCCACGGGGTGTGTTGCCTATGACTTGCGTTGTTTTCAGGCATTACGGTCAAGCAACTCATGCGTGGTTTTCGATCAGGCGATCAGAACCACCTTCGGCTACACGGCGTTCCAGCAGGCGATCAGAACCACCTTCAGCTACGCGGTTTTCGATCAGGCGGTCGGAGCCACCTTCGGCGACGCGGCGATCCAGCAGGCGATCAGAGCCACCTTCGGCGACGCGGCGATCCAGCAGGCGATCAGAACCACCTTCAGCTACGCGGTTTTCGATCAGGCGATCAGAACCACCTTCGGCTACACGGCGTTCCAGCAGGCGATCAGAACCACCTTCAGCTACGCGGTTTTCGATCAGGCGGTCGGAGCCACCTTCGGCAACGCGGCGTTCCAGCAGACGATCAGAGCCACCTTCAGCTACGCGGCGATCCAGCAGGCGATCAGCGCCACCTTCGGCGACGCGGTTTTCGATCAGGCGATCAGAACCGCCTTCGGCGACGACGGGTTGCGAGGAGGCGGCGAATACGTTGGCGGCCAGTACGGAGAAAGCGAGGCTGAGGATGACTTGGCGTTTCATGATGGTGTGCTCCGGGGGTGCAGTGGTTTGTGTGGGGCCATTGTTGTCCCGGGCGATCATCAAGAGAACTTCATTGGCATGATGGTGAACATCGACGGCAGTGATAGCTCGATGTCGGTTGATCCAGCGAGGGTGTCCCCCTGGCGTGCGCGTCGTCCTTCGGGTGGAACACTGCCAGATTTGCAGGTTCTACCGGGTAACCCACAGGCAGGAGGCAAGCTCATGTATCAGTTATTCGGTCACAGGCAATCCGGCTCGTCGGCGGTAGAGGTGGCCCTGGACCTTTGTGATGTGGCTTATCGGCGGGTCGATGCCTATTCGACGGAAGAAAGTGAAGCAGCGAAAGAGCTCGAGGCCCTCAACCCCCTGAAGCAGGTTCCGACGCTGCAACTGCCAGATGGCTCGGTGCTGACCGAGGCATCGGCGATTCTGATTCACCTCGGGCTGACCTTTCCCGCCTCGAAGCTGCTCCCTGACGACGCAGCCCAACGTGCGCAAGCCATACGAGGCCTGGTTTACATCGCGGCCAACTGCTACACCCCCATCGGCATCATCGATTTTCCGGAGCGCTGGCTGGACGATGCGGACGAAGAGACTCGGCAGCGCTTGGTATCAGGTACCCAGCAACGGCTCTACCGCAACTGGGCGCTGTTTGCCGACCAATTCCCGGCCCAACCGTTTCTCGGCGGTGCCGAGCCGGGGGCGTTGGATATCCTGGCGGCTGTGATCACCAAGTGGAGAAATACGCGAGAGGCGATGCTCAACGCCCGCCCGCAATTCTACGGATTGTTGGAGCGCATCGACCGCCATCCACGCGTGGCGCCGATACTGTCGCTGCATTGGCCGTTGTAGGAGCTGCGATCTTTCCCCTGACGCTTGAATCTCAAGCGAAAGATCGAAAGATCGCAGCCTCGCTTCGCTCGACAGCTCCTACAGGTCAAGGACAGCCTTTGCGTACAGCCGCCTGCTCGACAAGGTCGACAAATTGCCGGACGTTCTGCTGATGGGCTGTCACCAGGTCGTCGATACTGGCGCCCGACGGTGTCTGCAGGCTGCTGCGACAAACGAGGGGGCGGGTATCGCCGCCCAGGCTTCGTAGCCGCCATTGCACGTCCATGCGGGCGTAGCGGCCCGGAATCGAGTCAAAGCGCTGCACATCCACCCGCAGCGATGATTTCGGCGCGCCAGGGTTGCTCAGTTGTTCGTCCAGGCTGCTGTGCAGTTCATCCGCCAGGCTGGCGCCCCACCATTCGGTTTCGAGGATCGCCAACCCGCTGCTGCCCTGGCGAATGACCATCTGGGTGCGATCCACCTGGGGGGGAACGCTCACCTGTTCGATCTGGATGTCCATGCCAGAGCGTGACTGGCCTGCCGGCTGAACCGGGCTCAGGGTGTGGTAATGAATCGGATCGCTGCGACAGGCGCCGAGCAGCAGGGCCACGGCAACCAGGGTGAGTTTCAGCGTCAGTGGCATGGGGCGGGCTCCTGTGATCATTCTTTCACCGGCAAGGTAAGGTTCTGTGCCGGTGCGTCCTTGGGACGACCGCGAAGCAGCGATTCGGGGTGGCGACTCAGGTAGTCCGACAGCTCGCGCAACGAGCGCGACATGCGGCCCAGGTCGTCCAAGGTCTGGGTCAGTTGTTCACGCTGCGGCGAGTCTTCGGCCAGGGTCGAGTTGGCCGATTGCAGGGTCTTGCTGACGTCCTGCAAGGTGCTTTGCACGCCGGGCAAGGTCTTGCTGTTGAACTGGGCCAGGCCTTTGCGCAACTCCACCAGATTGCCATCCAGGTTGCCGGCGATGCTCTCCAATGGCAGTTTGTTGATCCGCTCGACCATCGTCTGCAGTTGTTCCTGCAATTGCTGCAGGCTGCCCGGGAGGGTTGGAATACGCACGGGGCGGGCGCTGGGGTCGAAGGCGACTTTTTCGGCCTTGGGGTAGAAGTCCAGCGAGATGTACAACTGCCCGGTCAGCAGGTTGCCGCTGCGGGCCTGGGCGCGCAGGCCGCGCTCGACAAAGCTGCCGATCAGGCGGGCACCGGCGGCTTCGTCTTCCGGATCGTGGTTGAGCGACTTGAGCAGTTTTTCATGGGCCTTGCCCAGGCGCTGAGGGTAGATCACCACGCCGACGTTGACCGGAAAGCTGCGTTGTTTCTCATCGAAATCCAGGTTGATGGCCACCACCCGGCCGACTTCAACGCCGAGGAACTCTACCGGTGCGCCGACTCGCAATCCGCGCAGTGCCTGGTCAAAACGCAGGGCCAGGTATTGTCCCTTGCCGTCGGGTGGAGCGAGGGCGCTCTGCTGGTCGGCAAACAATTCGAAGGTCTTGTCTTCGCTGGCAATGGTGTCGTTTGGACTGTATTCCGGTGCCCTGAACGCGATGCCGCCAAGCAGCAAGGCCGAGAGCGACTCGGTCTTGACGGCGAACCCGTTGGCGCCGACGTTCACGTCCACGCCGCTGACGTTCCAGAACCGGGTGTTTTCGGTGACGTACCGGTCGTTGGGCGCGTTGACGAACACGTCGATGTCGACGCCTTTGCCGTCGGCGTCCAGCGCATAGGACACGACCTGGCCCACCGGGATCTTGCGCAGGTACACCGGTGAGCCAATGTCCAGCGAACCGAGGTCCTGGGAGTGCAGGGTGAAGCGTTTGCCCGGTTCGCCATAGGTGATCGGCGGCGGGGCTTCCAGGCCGGTGAAGGATTTGGCGCGCACTTTCGACTGGCCAGCGTCGGCACCGATGAAATCGCCGGACAGCAGCGTGTCGATTCCCGAGATCCCACCGGCCCCGATGCGCGGCCGTACGACCCAGAACACCGAGTCTTCGTGGGTGAAGGTGTCGGCGGTCTTGGCGAGCTTGACGGTGGCGGTGACGTTCTTCTGGTCTTCACTCAATTGCACGTCGGTGACCTGGCCAATCACCACGTTGCGATATTTCACCTGGGTCTTGTTGGCGGTCAGGCCCTGGCCGGTCTTGAAGGTGATGGTGATCGTCGGGCCCTCCTGCAGCCAGTTGTTGACCACCAGGGAAATGCCCACCAGCACCGCGATGATCGGCACGATCCACACCAGCGACACCGTCCAGCGACGGGTGCTGACGTGAGACCGACCGGGTGCGGGTTGTTGCCCGTCAGTGACTTGCGACTTCATCCATGGTCTCCTCGGAAGGTTGGGTGTCCCAGATCAGCCGGGGGTCGAAACTCATGGCCGACAACATGGTGAACAGCACCACGAGGCCGAAAAACAGGATACCCGGTCGCGGTTCGATATCGCTCAGTGCCTGGAACTTGACCAGGGCCGCCACCAGGGCCACCACCAGCACGTCGAGCATCGACCAGTAGCCGATGACTTCCACCAGTCGGTACAGCTTCGCCCGTTGGACCTGGGCCCAGGTGCTGCGCCGCTGTGCGGTCACCAGCAGCAGGGTCAACACGACGAACTTGATGCCGGGCACCGCGATGCTGGCGATGAAGATGATCAGGGCGATGTCCCACGCGCCGCTTTGCCAGAACTCGATGACGCCGCTGATGATCGTGCTGTCGGCGCCCTCGCCGAGCATCTGGGTGTTCATGACCGGAAGCAGGTTGGCCGGGATGTAGAACACCAGCGCGGCGAGCATGTAGGCCCAGGTGCGGGTGATGGCGTCGGGTTTGCGGCGGTGCAGGGGAGCGTCGCAACGGGGGCAGGTATCGGGTTCGTCGGTCATGTCGCAGGCCAGGCCGCAACTGTGGCACAGGCACAGGTTCAGGTCGCGGGCCTCGGGCGGGGTGTCCAGCGGCTGGCCGCTCATAGGCTGTCCCACAGGTCGCGGACATCACGCCCGGCAATGCGGATCATCAACAGGCTCAAGGCCGCGAGGGCGAACAGGCCGATGCCCGGCAGCACGTCCAGCAGGCCGGCGAGCTTGATCACCGCCACCAGTGCGCCCAGCAGGCACACCTCCAGCATGCTCCAGGGCCGCAGGGTTTCCAGGCTGCGCATGCACAGGGCGAAGCCCGGCGCCCGCCGCTGGAGGTAGGCATGGCCCAGGACCCAGAGCAGCAGCGCCAGTTGGAAGGCTGGTGCAATGATGATTGCCACCGCTGTCACCAGGGCGATGAAAGTGATGGGGCCCTGGCTCAGCGCCACGATGGAGTCCCACAACGTCGCGCTGTTGCTCAGGCCCTGGAGGCGGATGCTCATCACCGGATAAATGTTGGCGAAAGCCCACAACACCGCGGCCGTCACGCTCAAGGCCAGGCGCTGTTCGATGGTCAGGCCGTTGTAGCGCTGGATCACCGCGTGACAGCGCACGCACGCGGCTTTCTGGTGCGGAGCGAGCACAACCGGCTCGTACACCGCATCGCAATGTTCACAAATGATCAGTCGGTCGGTGGCGGCCATCGGGATGCTCGCAGGAACAACCCCTTCAATATAGAAGTGTGTTGAGAATGAGCAACCCGTTGCGACGGATCATTCGCCGCGAATGTATTGCTCCAGTTGTCGGATCAGGTCGGCCTGTTCGGCGATGGCTTCCTTGACCAGGTCACCGATGGACAGCAGCCCGACGAGTTTGCCGTCTTCTACCACCGGCAAATGTCGCAAGTGCTTCTCGGTCATGATGCTCAGGCAGGTCTCGACATTTTGGTGCGGGTCGATGGTGATCACCGGGGAGACCATGATGTCGCTGACCTTCGTGCCCACCGACGAGCGCCCGTGCAGGACCATTTTGCGCGCATAGTCGCGCTCGCTGATGATCCCCAGCACCTCATCGTTCTTCACCACCAGCAAGGCGCCGACGTTCTTCTCGGCCATGCGCATCAGGGCCTGCAATACCATGTCGTCCGGTGAGATGGTGTGCACTTGCTGGTTCTTCTCGTCTTTTATCCGGAGCAACTGCGCGACGGTTTTCATGGGGAGCCTCGGGTGTTGTTTTTGCAGGTGGTTAAAGCATCGTAGACCCAACGGCGCAGAGCAAGCGGTAAAGCGGCGGCCAATCGTCCAAAAACGTCATTGCCGGTAAATTCACCACCGAAGTGACGCCATGCACCCTGTGGCGAGGGAGCTTGCTCCCGCTGGGCTGCGCAGCAGCCCCGGGTTGTTGGCATTCGCCCGATATACCGAGGTGGTCGGTTTTGGGGCTGCTTCGCACCCCAGCGGGAGCAAGCTCCCTCGCCACAAAAAGCAGGTGGGTGTCAGTTAAGCAGGTGGGTGGTGTGTCAGTTGGTCAGGTGAAGTCCCCCCGCCACAGGTAGAATCGTCGCCTACGCAAAATTCGAGGTTGCAGCGGTGGATCTACAGCAGGGCTTCGTCCTGACCCGGCATTGGCGCGACACCCCGGCCGGCACCGAAGTCGAGTTCTGGCTGGCGACCGACGCCGGTCCCCGGCGCGTGCGCCTGCCGATGCAAACGTCGGTGGCCTTTGTGCCGCAGGTCCAGCGCGGCCAGCTCGAAGCCTTGCTGCAAGGGGAGAAGGACATCGAACTGCGCCCCCTGGACCTGCTGGATTTCGAGCATCGCCCGGTGCTGGGCCTGTATTGCCAGCAACATGCCCAGCTGATGCGCCTGGACACCACCTTGCGCCGCGCCGGTGTGGAGGTGTTCGAAGCGGACGTCAGGCCGCCGGAGCGCTACCTGATGGAGCGTTTCATCACCGCCCCGGTCTGGTTCGGCGGTACCCCGGCTGCGGATGGCCTGCTGGTCGATGCCCAGATGAAACCGGCGCCCGATTACCGTCCACCGTTGCGCCTGGTGTCCCTGGACATCGAAACCACCGCCCAGGGCGAGTTGTATTCCATTGCGCTGGAAGGCTGCGGCGAGCGCCAGGTCTACATGCTCGGGCCACCTAACGGCGACGATACCGGCGTGGACTTCCAGCTGGAATATTGCGAATCGCGCACGCTGCTGCTGAAAAAACTCAACGATTGGTTCGCCCGTTTCGACCCCGACGCGATCATTGGCTGGAACCTGGTGCAGTTCGACCTGCGGGTGTTGCATGAACATGCCCGGCGGCTGGCGGTGCCGTTGCGCCTGGGGCGCGGTGGCGAAGAAATGCAATGGCGCGAGCACGGCGCGCGCAACAACCACTTCTTCGCCTCGGCGGCCGGTCGGCTGATCATCGACGGCATCGAGTCCTTGCGCTCGGCCACTTGGAGTTTTCCGTCGTTCAGCCTGGAAAATGTTGCCCAGACGCTGCTGGGGGAGGGCAAGTCCATCGACAACCCGTACCAGCGCATGGACGAGATCAATCGCATGTTCGCCGAGGACAAGCCGGCCCTGGCCCGCTACAACCTCAAGGACTGCGAGCTGGTGACGCGGATCTTCGCCAAGACCGAACTGCTCAAGTTCCTCTTGGAGCGGGCCAGCGTCACCGGCCTGCCAGCGGACCGCAGCGGTGGTTCGGTGGCAGCCTTCACGCACCTGTACATGCCGCTGATGCACCGCCAGGGTTTCGTTGCCCCCAATCTTGGCCAGCGCCCGCCCGAGGCCAGCCCGGGCGGGTTTGTCATGGACTCTCAACCGGGGCTCTACGAGTCGGTGCTGGTGCTGGACTACAAAAGCCTGTATCCGTCGATCATCCGCACCTTCCTGATCGACCCGGTGGGCTTGATCGAAGGGCTGCGCCACCCGGATGACGACAAGTCGGTACCCGGCTTTCGCGGGGCGCGCTTCTCCCGTACTCGGCACTGCCTGCCGGCCATCGTCGCGCGGGTCGCCGAAGGCCGGGAAACCGCCAAGCGCGAACACAATGCGCCGCTGTCCCAGGCGTTGAAAATCATCATGAACGCATTCTATGGCGTGCTCGGCTCCAGTGGCTGTCGCTTCTTCGACACGCGCCTGGCTTCGTCCATCACCCTGCGTGGCCACCAGATCATGCAGCACACCCGCCAGTTGATCGAAGCCCAGGGGCATTCGGTGATCTACGGCGATACCGATTCCACTTTCGTCTGGCTGCGCCGTGCCCACGGTCAGGAGGAGGCGGCCAAGATTGGTCGCGAGCTGGTGGCCCACGTCAACCAATGGTGGCGTGAACAGGTGCGTGCCGAGTTCGGGCTGGAAAGCGCGCTGGAGCTGCAGTTCGAAACGCATTTCAAGCGCTTCCTGATGCCGACCATCCGAGGTGCCGAGGAGGGCAGCAAGAAACGCTACGCCGGACTGGTGACTCGCGCCGACGGCAGCGATGAAATCGTCTACAAGGGTTTGGAAACCGTGCGGACCGATTGGTCGCCGCTGGCCCGGCAGTTCCAGCAGGAGTTGTACGGGCGGATCTTCCACCGCAAGCCCTATCAGGACTATGTGCGCGATTATGTGCAGCAGACCCTGTCCGGTGCCTTCGATGAGCGGCTGGTCTATCGCAAGCGCCTGCGTCGACCGCTGGACGACTATGAACGCAACGTCCCGCCCCATGTACGGGCCGCGCGGCTGGCCGATGAGTTCAACCAGCGCCAGGGCCGTCCGCGGCAATACCAGAATGGCGGCTGGATCAGCTATGTCATCACTGTCGCCGGTCCCGAACCGCTGGAAACCCGCAGCGCGCCAATCGATTACGACCACTACGTGACCAAACAGCTGCAGCCGGTGGCGGACGCGATCCTGCCGTTTGTGGACGATGACTTTTCAACGTTGGTGGGGGGGCAGATGGGGTTGTTCTAACGGCTGTCGTTTGCGAGGCGCCGGACTGCTTTTGTGGCGAGGGAGCTTGCTCCCGCTCGATTGCGCAGCGATCGCAAGGATAATGGGGCCGCTACGCGACCCAGCGGGAGCAAGCTCCCTCGCCACAAAAAGCGTTTGATTTGCGAGGACTACACCATCGCCAACCGCTGCTTGCCCTGGGGCTGGGGAAAGATCAGGTCGAGGGCGGCCAGGTCCTGGGGCTCGAGCCTGAGGTTGGCCGCTTCGGCATTCAGGCGCACATGCTCAGGCTTCACCGCCTTGGGAATGGCAATCACGTTGTCCTGGCGCAATAACCAGGCCAGTGCTATCTGGGCCGATGTTGCGCGATGGCGCTCGGCAATCTGCCCCAGGGTGTGATCCTTGAGCAAGTGCCCGCCCTGGCCGACAGGGCAGTAAGCCATGATCGGCATGCGTCGGTGCTGGCACCAAGGCAGTAGGTCGAATTCGATGCCGCGTTCCTGCAGGTTGTACAGCACTTGATTGGTGGCGCAGGCCGGAGAAGCCAGCTCCTCAAGGTCATCGACGTCAAGGTTCGACACCCCCCAACGGCCGATCTTGCCTTCTTCGCGCAGACGCTCGAACGCTTCGACGGTTTCTTCCAAGGGGTACTGGCCGCGCCAGTGCAACAGGTAAAGATCAATGTAATCGGTATCGAGCCGGCGCAAGCTGCGTTCGCAGGCCAGGGGAATGCCTTTGCGGCTGGCGTTGTGGGGATAGACCTTGCTCACCAGGAACACCTGGTCGCGCAAGCCGGTGATCGCTTCGCCGACGACGGTCTCGGCACCGCCTTCGGCATACATCTCTGCAGTGTCGATCAGGGTCATGCCCAGTTCGATCCCTAACCGCAGGGCGGCCACTTCTTTTTTGTGATGGGACGGTTCTTCACCCATGCGCCAGGTGCCCTGGCCAATGACCGGTACGGACACACCCGCCAATTCCAGCGTCCTCATGACTCTCTCCTGTTGTGCTGATCCATCATCCAATGGACAGCAGGATAGTAGGAGCTGGCGAAGCCTGCGATCTTTTGATTTTTCGCTCCAGACTCAATTGTCTGGGGAGAGATCGCAGCCTCGCTTCGCTCGACAGCTCCTACCGGTGTTGCGCAGCTTTTCTATTTCGTGGAGAACTTCAACACCATCGTCTGGGTGTAGGTCTGGCCCGGATCAAGCCGCGTCGAAGGGAAGTCCGGCTGATTTGGCGAGTCGGGGTAATGCTGGGTTTCCAGGGTGAACGCGCCCCAATGCGGATACACCTTGCCTTGCTTGCCCTTGACGGTGCCGTCGAGGAAGTTGCTGGTGTAGAACTGCACGCCAGGCTCGCTGGTGTAGAGCTGCAGGAGTCGTCCGGACTGCGGGTCATGCACCTCGGCGGCCAGTTTGTCCACATCGCCCTTGGCATCCAGCACCCAGTTGAAATCGAAGCCGCCCTGTTTCGGTTCGGCGAACTTGAGTTGTGGGTGATCAGCCTTTATGTGCGTGCCGATGGCGGTGGGCTTGGTGAAATCCATCGGTGTGCCGGCCACGGGGGCTAGCTCGCCGGTAGGGATGAGTTTGCCGGTGACCGGGGTGTAACGGGCCGCGTGCAGGGTCGCGACTTGTTTGAGAATGTCACCGTTGCCTGCACCCGCCAGGTTGAAATAGCTGTGGTTGGTCAGGTTCAACACGGTCGGTTTGTCGGTGGTGGCCTTGTAGTCGATGCGCAGCTCGTTCTTGTCGTTGAGGCTGTAGGTGACATCCGTCTTCAGGTTGCCGGGAAAGCCCATTTCGCCGTCCGCCGACAGGTACGTCAGGGTCACGCCCACCGAATCCTTGTCATTGCTCGGTTCGGCTTTCCAAACACGTTTGTCGAACCCTTGTGGCCCACCGTGCAAGGAATTGTCCTTGTCGTTCTGCGGCACCTGGTAACGCTTGCCATCCAGCTCGAACGCCCCACCGGCCAGGCGATTGCCAAAGCGGCCAATGGTCGCGCCGAAATACACGCTGCCGTTCTTCTGGTAGCCCTGCACATCGTCGAAGCCGAGCACGACATCAGCGGTCATGCCGTTTTTGTCCGGCACGATCAGCGACTGGAGGATCCCGCCATAGGTGATGACGGTCGCCTCGATGCCGTGGCTGTTGCGCAGGACAAATTTCTCAACCGCGGTGCCGTCGTCGGTCTTGCCGAAGGCAACGCGTTCATTGGTCAGGCCGGCGGCCTGGGAGGAGGTGGCAATCATCAGAGAGACTCCGAGGGCCGTGAGCAGATGTCTGGATTCAAGCATGGTGTGACCTTCCTTCCTGTTGTTTTGTTGTTGTTTTAACGCGGTCGAGTCCGTTACTTGGTCGGACAACGATGAAGGTTTTTCTGTTCAGTAGTCTTTCTATTTACGGCTAGGAAATGGATTTATAGCTATAAATCGGGATTTATCAATTAAAAAGTAAGACTAATTGAGCGAGGCGAGGCTTGCCCAAGCGAGCGCTTTCACCTCGGGCGTCGCACTTTTGCGGTTTTTACAGCTCTATCCTTGGCCTGGAAGCGGCGACCCCCATCGCTTCCCCATGCCTAGATTGAGACTCGATGGCCGGTGTTTTTTCTTCTGTGACCAGGTTGCGCCAAGCCTGCATGGCCGGATTGGTTGGTGCGTCGATGCTGTTCAGCGGCGGCTGCAGCCATCAACAGGGGCAGGACATGGTCACGCAGTTCAGCGAAGCCAGGCCCCAGGAGTTCTTGCAGACCAGCGTCGACCGCATGGCGACATTGTCGATGCACGACAACTTGCAAAGCCTTTACCTGCTGATGAGCAAGCTGTACCTGCGCAACCCCGAGGAACTGCGCAAGTCCGGCTTTCTCGACGCCCGCACCGCGGAAAAACAGGTGCGCATGGCCATCGAGCAGCAACAACCCTTGCCGACGTTGGGGGGCAAGAAGGACTTGGCCGCCCTGAGCTATGCCATGAGCCCGGAATTTCTCGGTGATCGGGTCGGGGCGTTCATCTACGCCATCGGCAGCATGCTGGTCACCGCTCATGGCAATCGCCTCGAGTTCTACATGACCGATACCATCGACCCGCGTTTTGTCAGCAACGCGGCGCGCAACATCGAAAAAGCCACTTGGCTGCTCAGTCAGCGGCAGAACAAGGACGGCACGCCGTTGCTGTTTTCCAATGAGATTTCGGAGGAGGGCAGCAACCTGAGTTTCGCCGTGGAGTTCGGCAAAATCGTCGCCCGATTGGACCTGCTGACCCAGATGCTCGATGAGCGTTACCGGCGCATCGGCTTGAACTACGCCCAGAGCCTGCTGTTCCTCAACTTCCTGCCGGTCCAGTGAGCTGAGAAAAAGGAATAAAGATAGATCACATCGATATAGGGGGTTATAAGAAAAATCGCTATGCTCGCGGCCAGATTTTTCACGCGGTCGTGTCGAGACGGGTTCAATGGATTTCGGTAATGTCGGTTTAGTCGTTGCGGGCCTGGTGGTCGGCTTCATCGTTGGAATGACCGGCGTTGGCGGTGGTTCACTGATGACCCCGATCCTGTTGTGGTTTGGTATCAACCCCGCGACAGCGGTGGGCACCGACCTGCTGTACGCGGCCATTACCAAGTCTGGCGGCGTCCTGGTTCACGCAAAAAACCGCAATATCGATTGGGCAATCACCGGCTGGTTGACCCTGGGCAGCGTGCCGGCGGTCGGATTGACGCTGTGGTTTCTCAGCAGCCTGCACAGCTCGCCCGACGCTATGAACGCGGTGATCAAACAAGCCTTGGGTTTTGTGTTGTTCGCCACCGCCCTGGCGATCCTGTTCAAGAAGCGCCTGCTGCAATTCGCCCATGATCGTGCTGGCGGTCATTACAACCCCTCCGGTTCACGACTCAATGTGCTGACGGTCATCACCGGCCTGGTGCTGGGCACGATGGTTGCCTTGACCTCCATCGGTGCTGGCGCCCTGGGCACTGTGGCGCTGTTCATACTTTATCCGTTCCTGGTCACCAAGCGCCTGGTGGGCACCGAGATTGCCCACGCCGTGCCGCTGACCCTGGTGGCAGGCCTGGGCCATGCGAGCATGGGCAACATGGATTGGCACATCCTGGGTTTCCTGCTGATCGGTTCGTTGCCGGGGATCTACCTGGGCAGCCATTTGTCGGGACGCATCTCCGATGAGGTCCTACGGCCTTGCCTGGCGGTGATGCTGGCGATGATCGGCTTCAAACTCGCGTTCTGATTTGATCGGAGTCATGGGTCCATAGCCACAGTCATACCTGTAAACCAGGTACTGATGAGGCCAAGACCCATGAACAGCCCAGCCAGAGATCTGCTGCAACGTCTACGCCGGCGTGGCGCCGAGCCTCGCACCGACATTGCCGATATCCTGCGTCACCACGCCGAGCCATTGCCTGCCGAGGACAGCCCGGCCTTTGGTGAGATGTTCGATCGCTTCGCTGATGCCAAGGTCGTGTTGATTGGCGAGGCCAGCCACGGCACCCATGAGTTCTATCGGGCCCGTGCCGCCATTACCCGACACCTGATAGAGCATCACGGTTTCAATATCGTTGCCGTCGAAGCGGACTGGCCCGATGCCGGGCAAATCGACCGCTGTGTACGCGACTTGGGGCCGTCGGCGTGGAAGCAGCAGGCATTCGCCCGATTCCCAACCTGGATGTGGCGCAACTGCGAAGTCCAAGGCTTCGTCCGTTGGTTGCGCGATTACAATCTGGAGCAGCCCATGGGGCAAAGGGTGGAGTTTCGCGGCCTGGACGTCTACAGCCTGCGTCACTCCATCGATGAGGTGCTGAACTATCTGGATACCAGCCATCCGGACATGGCCCGTGATGCCCGTCATCGTTATGGCTGCCTCACGCCGTGGCACGATGACCCGGCGCTGTATGGTCATTTCACCGAGCGCGGCAACCTGGCGACGTGTGAAGACGCCGTGGTCGAGCAGCTCAACAGCTTGTTGGCCAAACGCCTGGATCCGATGATCAGTGATGATGAGGCCTTCTTCAGCGCCACCCAGAACGCCCGGGTCGTGCGCGCCGCCGAACAGTACTACCGAGCCATGTACCGCGGGGGCAAGTCATCGTGGAACCTGCGGGACCGGCACATGTTCGACACCCTGCAAACCTTGTTGGAGCATCGGGGCACTGATGCGAAGGCGTTGGTCTGGGCGCATAACTCCCACATCGGCAATGCCGCCGCGACACGCATGGGCTGGGAAGGGGAGTTCAATATTGGCCAGCTCTGCCGCATGGCTTATGGCCGCAGCGCGGTGTTGCTGGGCATGGGCACCGACCGTGGCAGTGTCGCGGCGGCGGACGACTGGGATGCGCCGATGAAGATTAAACAGGTGCGGCCAGCGTTGCCCGGCAGTTGGGAGCACCAATTCCTCCAGGCCGGTGTGCGTGCCTCGTTGACGCAATGGCGGACCAACCCTGACGAGGCGCTCTTGGACGCATTGTCCGAACCACTGCTCGAACGCGCGATTGGTGTGATCTACCGCCCTGAAACCGAGCGTCAGAGCCATTATTTCGAAGCGGTGCTGGCCGAGCAGTTCGACGCCTGGCTCTGGTTCGAACAGAGCGAAGCCGTTACGCCATTGCCGGCGCCGCAGGTCCTGGAACACGAGGAGGATACGTTCCCGTTTGGCCTCTGAACGCTGTGCAGGGCGGTTGCGCAATGAACGTGCTCGCCTAAGCTTCAAGGCAGGCAGGTGCAGTATCGGGCGACGCTCGCGGAACAATCGCCGCCCTGTGCAATCAGTACAGCGTAACTATCAAAAGGAGAGGCGCATGCTCATTCGGTCGTTGACCTTCGCTACCTTGCTGGCCATCGCCGGCCCTCTGTTCGCTGCCGATGGCGACTCCCCTCTGGTGGCGGAAGTCGGCAAGTCGCGTTCCCTGATCGTCATTGCGCCCAGCACGGTCGACCCGACCTGGGTCAGCCTGAAAAAGGCCTTGGATGAACCGGCGGGCAAGCAGGGTTTTTCCGAGCGCAACATGGTGCTCTACACCGTGCTCAATACCATCGGCCAGCGCGATGGCAAGGACCTGGACCCGCAAAGCACCATGGCACTGATTCGCTCCCTCAAGCTGGGCGCCGGTGCCCAGACCAAGATCATCCTGGTGGGCAAGGACGGGGAAAAGAAACTCGAGCATTCCGGCGCGATTGAATTGAAGGACCTCTTCGACACCGTCGATAAACTCCCCGCCGCGGAAAAAGAAGCAACGCCACCAGCGCCCCCTCCCACGCCCGAGCCTGCACCGGCCAAGGATGCGAAAGGCACCAAGCCTGGCAAGGCCGCCAAGCCGGCGGCGGCGCCGAAGCCTTTGGAAGATTGACTCCCGCTAGCGCCGAGGCCGCTTTTGTGGCGAGGGAGCTTGCTCCCGCTGGGCTGCGCAGCAGCCCTCTGCTTTTTTTCAATGGATTATCGAATGACTGGTTTGGGACCGCTGCGCGACCCAGCGGGAGCAAGCTCCCTCGCCACAGAGAAACTCATCACCCCGAGGCGTCATGAGTTATTGCTGTTCCAACGCCATCAGGATCCGATGCGCCGCCTTCACCCGTTCCTCGATCGGGTAGTTCTTGTTGGCAAGCATGACGATCCCCATGTCCTTGCCAGGCACGAACGCCGCGTACGCGCCAAAACCGTTGGTGGAGCCGGTCTTGTTGATCCAGGCGCCGTCCGGTGCTGGAAGGGGTGGGTTCAAAGCTTCGACTTTTTGAGGCGTCAGGGCCATCTGCGGTGTGTTGCCGGCGAGCAGGTCATCCAAGCTGAACGGCGCGGGGTAGAACTCCCAGCCCAGTCCCTGGTTCATCCCGCCAACCCTGTAGAAACCGGTATGGGTCGTGGCGATGGCCTGCTTCAAATCCGCGTCCAGTTTGTCAGGTCGCAGGTTGGCCTCGATGAAACGAAGCAGGTCCGACGAGCTGGTTTTCACCCCGTAAGCCTCGGCGTCCAGGGCGCCAGGGCCGACCCGCACGGGCTTGCCGTCCTTTGCATAGCCTTGGGCGTATCGGTCCATTTGATCCTGCGGTACCCGGACATAGCTGTGCTTGAGGCCCAACCCTGGCATCAGCGTGCGCTCCATCACGTCGTCAAAAGGTTGCCCCAGGCTGCGGGCCGCCAGATAACCGAACAGGCCGATGCTCGGGTTTGAATAAAGTCGCTGGGTGCCGGCCGGGTAGAGCGGCTTCCAAGTCTTGTAATAACTGAACATCCGGTCCGGATGATCCGCCTCGTCGGGAAACTGCAAGGGCAGGCCGCCAGCGGTGTATGTAACGAGATCGAGCAGGCGGCTGCGCTCCAAGGCGCTGCCGCGCAGCTCAGGGGCGAAGCGACTGGCCGGATCCGTCAGGGCCAGTTTGCCCCTGGCCTGGGCATAGGCACCGAGGGTGGCGGTGAAGGTCTTGCTGACGGAGCCGATTTCGAAGAGGGTCTGGTCGGTGACCGGCTTTTTCGTGTCCTTGGCGGCCACGCCGTAGTTGAAATAATGGCGTTGGCCGTTGTAGGTGATCGCCACGGCCATGCCGGCGATGTCCTGTTGTTTCATCAGTGGCTGGATGACGGCATTGACCGTGTCTTCAATGCGCTCCTGGGCAAACCCTGTGGACGTCCCGCAGGCCAGGAGAAGAGTCCCGGCGAGTATCGATCTGGCAATGTGCATGGTGCAGCGCTCTCGTTGGCCTTCCTGGAGGGGGGACAATCTAGGGCGTTTCTGGCTGCCCGGCAATCCGAGGCTATCAAGGCTGAGGCATGTTTCTGAGTCTTCCTATAGGGCGGGGGGAACCTTCCTACAAAATCGCCGGTTGCCCGACGCGGCCAGGCTTCAAGCCAAACCACACAAAGCGGCGGCTGCCGGGTAAACTTGCGCTCTTTCTAAAGGAGTTCACATGAGTTACTACCAGCCCGGCATTCTCGCCACCCCTGTTCCGCCTCAGGCCCGTCATTTGTTTTTTGCCTTGGAATCGGTCGAGGCACTGCCGGCTGCGCTAGACAAACTCCTGTTGCTGCTCGATGGCCGGGCCGTGGTTGGCTTCGGCGAATCGTTGGTCCAGGCGCTGGGCGCCCAGGTCGATGGCCTGCGGGCTTTTCCGGCGTTGGCCGGCGTCGGCGTGGACAACCCCTCAACCCAGCATGCCCTGTGGTGCTGGTTGCACGGTGAAGACCGCGGCGAGCTGATGCACCGCAGTCGCGCCATCGAAGCGGCGCTGGCCCCGGCACTGCGCCTGGTGCAGATGAACGAAACCTTCCGCCACATGACCGGCCACGATTTGACCGGCTATGAAGACGGCACCGAAAACCCTCACGACGAAGCGGCCATCGCTGCCGCCCTGGCCCAGGGCGCCGATGGGTTGCGCGGAGGCAGTTTCGCCGCGATCCAGCAGTGGCAGCACGACCTGGATGGTTTCGCGGCGATGCAGCCCCATGAGCGCGACAACATCATGGGCCGGCGCCTGAGCGACAACGAAGAACTCGACGACGCGCCGGAATCGGCTCACGTCAAGCGCACCGCCCAGGAGAGCTTCGCCCCGGAGGCCTTCGTGGTCCGGCGTTCCATGCCTTGGATCGAAGGCGACCGCGCCGGGCTGATGTTCCTGGCGTTCGGTTTCTCCCTCGATGCCTTCGAGGCGCAATTGCGGCGCATGAGTGGCCTGGAAGACGGCATCACCGATGGCCTGTATCGCATGAGCCGGCCGATCACCGGTGGTTACTACTGGTGCCCGCCGCTGTTGGATGGACGCCTGGATCTGCGCGCCCTGGCCCGGTAAGCGCAGCGGTTTTGCAAAGCGTGACGTGAACGCTATTCTTGGGCCGCACGTCTATCCGTGGAATGGGGAGAAGCAAGCGTGGATAAAGTCATCGTCATCACCGGTGGCGGCCGCGGAATCGGGGCGGCCACGGCGCTGTTGGCTGCCGAAGCGGGCTATCGGATCTGCATCAATTACCAGTCTGATGAAAGTGCCGCGCAAGAGGTGCTCGAACAGGTTCGGGCCAAGGGCGCACAGGCAATTGCCGTGCGGGCCGACGTGAGCATCGAAGATGAAGTCATCGGCCTGTTCAATCGGGTCGATGCCGAACTGGGACGTGTCACCGCCCTGGTGAATAACGCCGGTACGGTTGCCCATAAATCCCGACTCGATGAAATGTCCGAATTCCGCATCCTCAAGATACTGAAGACCAACGTGCTGGGGCCGATCCTGTGCGCCAAGCACGCGGTGCTGCGCATGTCGCCCAAACATGGCGGGCAGGGCGGCAGCATCGTCAACGTCTCGTCGGTGGCCGCCCGCCTGGGCTCGCCGGGAGAATATGTCGACTACGCGGCCTCCAAGGGCGCGCTGGACACCTTCACTGTCGGCCTGTCCAAGGAAGTGGCCGGCGAAGGCATTCGCGTCAACGCGGTGCGTCCCGGCTATATCTACACCGACTTTCATGCCCTGAGCGGCGATCCGGATCGGGTCAGCAAGCTGGAGTCGGCGATTCCCATGGCCCGTGGCGGGCGTCCGGATGAAGTGGCCGAGGCGATTATCTGGCTGCTGTCGGACAAGGCTTCGTATGCGACCGGGACGTTTGTGGATTTGGGGGGCGGGCGCTGACCTCGGGGTTTTTCGTTGTCTGCACTGGCCTCTTCGCGAGCAAGCCCGCTCCCACATTGTTCCCCCGCGGTCACATATTTCATGTACGCAGTAGATCCACTGTGGGAGCGGGCTTGCTCGCGAAGGCAACTTTCAGAGCGACATCGTATTCAAAACGACCGAATAATCCGCCCCAACGTCTCCATGGCCTTTTCCGAGGCTTCAGTCCACGGGCTGCCATAGTTCAAACGGATGCAATTCCTGAAGCGCCGGGTCGGTGAAAAGATCGGGCCCGGGGCGATGCTGATGCCTTGGGCCAGGGCCATCTGGAACAGCTTCAGCGAATCCATCTGCTCGGGCAGCTCCAGCCACAGGAAGTAGCCACCCGCGGGCTGGCTGACCCGGGTCTGGGCCGGGAAATAGCGGGCGATGGCGGCGAGCATCGCGTTTTGCTGTTCTTCCAGGGCGTAGCGCAGCTTGCGCAGGTGACGGTCGTAGCCACCGTGTTGCAGGTAGTCGGCGATGGCGGCCTGGGCCGGCATCGAGGCGCACAGCGAGGTCATGAGCTTGAGCCGTTCGATCTTCTGCGCGTAGCGCCCGGCGGCGACCCAGCCGATGCGATAACCCGGGGCCAGGCTCTTGGCGAACGAACCGCAATGCATCACCAGCCCTTCGGTGTCGAACGCCTTGGCGGGCTTGGGGGCCTGTTGGCCGTAATAGAGCTCGGCGTAGACGTCGTCCTCGATCAGCGGCACCTGATGACGACGCAACAACTCTACCAGCGCCTGTTTCCGTTCCTCGGGCATCGTTGCGCCCACGGGGTTCTGGAAACTGGTCATGCACCAGCAGGCCTTGATCGGGTGACGCTCCAGTGTCTGCTCCAGCACGTCGAGGTCGATGCCGTCGCGTGGGTGGACCGGAATCTCCACCGCCTTGAGCTTGAGCCGTTCCAGGACCTGCAGGCTGGCATAGAACGCCGGCGCCTCGATCGCCACCAGGTCGCCGGGCTCGGTCACGGCTTGCAGGCACAGGTTCAAGGCTTCCAGGGCGCCGTTGGTGACCAGCAGTTCTTCCATGGGCAGCATCAGCCCGCCAACCATGTAGCGCAGGGCGATCTGGCGACGCAGTTGCGGATTGCCCGGTGACATGTCCGTGACCACCATCCGCGGGTCCATGTCCCGTGTTGCACTGGACAGCGAGCGGGACAACCGTTGCAACGGGAACAGCGTCGGGCTGGGGAATGCCGAGCCGAACGGTACGGTGTTCGGGTCCTTGATCGAATCCAGGACTGAAAACACCAACTCGCTGACGTCGACTTCGGTGGACTCGTGCACTTGGCTGCTGATCGCCGGCTCGGAAAACGGACTCGGTGCATGGGTGTTGACGAAGTAGCCGGAGCGCGGCCGGGCCCGGATCATGCCGCGTCGCTCCAACAGGTAATAGGCCTGGAACACCGTGGACGGGCTGACGCCGTAGGTCTGGCTGGCGTAGCGCACCGACGGCACGCGCTGGCCCGGCCCCAGCATGCCCGAGCGGATCAGTTCAGCGATGTCGTCGGCGAATTTTTCGTAGCGTTTCATGGTGGGGCCCAGTCTCGAATGACGCGTGGTTTGCGCTTTTTAAACTGTGGGAGCGAGCGTGTGGGAGCAAAGCTTGCTCGCGATACAGGCGACACAAATCAACAGTAAGGTCGTGTCATCGTTCTTCGCGAGCAAGCTTTGCTCCCACAGGCTTGCCCTCACAGGCTCGCTCCCACAGGTGCCCGGCATCTTACGGGTTCAACGATTCATCGGTGCGACAAAACGGCTCTTGGCCACGCTGTTGTTGTCCGGCTCGTCACTGTCGGCGACCTTGAAGGTCATTTCCAGGGAACCTTTGCCGGGCCGTTCGCTTTGCATCGCCACCGACACCGGCACATCGACGATTTCCCCCGGGGCCAGGCTCAACCGGGTCTTGCCCTGCAGGACGAAGCCGTCGCCGTCCACCAGGGACAGCTGATAGTCCTGGCGCTGCTGGGTCTTGTTGATGATTTTCAGGCTGTAGATATTCTCGATCTGGCCGGCGCTGTTTTCGCGGAACAGGCCGCGGTCCTTGCTGACGTCCAGTGACACCATGGGCCGTTGCACCAGCGCCACGGCCAGCGCGCCGATCATCACCAGGAGCACGGCGGTATAGCCGATCAGTCGCGGGCGCAGCAGGTGAGTCTTGCCCCCCTGCAATTGATGTTCGGAGGTGTATTTGATCAGGCCACGGGCGTAACCCATCTTGTCCATGATCGAGTCGCAGGCATCGATGCAGGCGGCGCAGCCAATGCATTCCATCTGCAAGCCGTCACGGATGTCGATGCCGGTGGGGCAGACCTGCACGCACATCTGGCAGTCGATGCAATCGCCCAGGCCAATATTGGCCGGATTCACCTCGCGTTTGCGCGGGCCGCGGATTTCGCCGCGGGCCGTGTCGTAGGAAATGGTCAAGGTGTCCTTGTCGAACATCACGCTCTGAAAACGTGCATAAGGGCACATGTGCATGCACACCGCCTCACGCAGCCAGCCGGCGTTGAGGTAGGTGGCGGCGGTAAAGAACAGCACCCAGAACAAGCTCACGCCCGCCATTTGCAGGGTCAGCAGTTCCTCGGCCAAGGGGCGGATCGGCGTGAAGTAGCCCACGAACGTCAGGCCGGTGAGCAGGCTGATGGCCAACCACAAGGTGTGCTTGGCGCTGCGGCGCAACAGTTTGTTCAGGCCCCACGGCGCCGCTTGCAGCTTGATCCGCTGGTTGCGTTCGCCTTCGGTGATTTTCTCGCACCACATGAACAGCCAGGTCCAGGAACTCTGTGGGCAGGTGTAGCCGCACCACACGCGACCGGCAAACACGGTGATCGCGAACAGGCCGAAGGCAGCGATGATCAACAGCGCCGACAGCAGGATGAAATCCTGGGGCCAGAAGGTCGCGCCGAAGATATGGAATTTGCTTTCGGAAAGGTCCCAGAGCACCGCCTGGCGGCCGCCCCAGTTCAACCACACCGTGCCGAAGAACAGCAGGAACAGAACCCCCGCACCGCTGATGCGCAAGGTGCGGAACAAGCCGGTGAAGCTGCGGGTGTGGATCAGGGCGTCGGTGGTCCTGGCCTTGATCTTGGTTGGCGCAGGTTCGAACGTCTGTATCAACTGGACGGGGATTCTATCGCTCATGGTCGGTCGCTCATCAGCCTCTATCTGGCCGGCGCACTATGACCATGGAACTGTTTGCATAACAGACTCAGGTGTTTCGATAAAAACCGGATCAGATGCCGCGAAGCCCAAGCGCTGCGACACTTTGATGCACCCGGGGACAAGCGAACAACACCTTATGACTGATGTGTCCGCAGCTGGGACAGTTGGGAGAACCACATCTTCTGGCTGATAAACCGGTGGTTGGGCGAATAACATTTTGTGGCGAGGGAGCTTGCTCCCGCTGGGTTGCGAAGCGACACCAAGAGTCGCAACGCGGTCGTCCTGATACCCCGGGCGCGATGTGTTGGGGCTGCTTCGCAGCCCAGCGGGAGCAAGCTCCCTCGCCACAAGGGCTACATTGCTCTGACCACTGGGATTTTATTGCTCTGGTAGATGGGCTCAGATCGCCGAGCCGCTGTCCGTGGCCTTGAGGTGCTTGCGCTCATCGACCGCACCGGCCACGGTCAGGGCATCGGCTTCAGCCTCGGTGATGTAGACCCGGTCGCCATTGAGTTCCACGACCGACATGGCTTTGTCCGGGTCGGTGATGATGGTCAGCTCGCTGGCGGAGCGCTGTTCGGTGCCGTTGGGGGTTTCGAAATGGCAGGTCTGGTTGTCATCGATACGGACAGTCATGGCGTTCCTCCTTCTGGGATCATGAATGTTAGGTCCCTCGGCCAAGCCAGGGTTCGTCGCGCCTGATCAGCGGTCGGCTGCACCTCTGGCTTCGCTTGCGGTCCATCGTTTATCCAACGCAAAAGAGGACGGTCCATGAACGCCTGGTGGCATGAAGTCTGGATAACCCTGCAGGCGGAATTCGCCGACATCACCGATGCCCAGCAGATGACCCGGGTCACGGTGCGGCTGGTCATGGCCGCGCTGCTGGGCGGCATCCTGGGTTTCGAGCGCGAACACAAGGGCAAGGCGGCCGGTGTGCGTACCCACATGCTCGTGGCCCTGGGGGCGGCGCTGTTCGTCCTGGTGCCACAGATGTCCGGGTCCCAGGCCGATGCCATGAGCCGGGTGATACAGGGTGTGGTCGCCGGCATCGGTTTTCTCGGCGCCGGCACCATCCTGAAAAACAACGACGGCGACGAAAGTCACGTCAAGGGCCTTACCACGGCGGCTGGCCTCTGGATGACAGCCGCCATCGGCGTTGCGGCTGGGCTGGGGCGGGAAGCCACGGCAGTCCTCAGCACAGTGCTGGCCCTGGCGATCTTCAGTGTGATGCCGATGATCGTCCGGGCGCTGGAGAAGGACGACAAGCTGTGACACGAGAACCAGCCTGAACACACACAACCCTGTGGGAGCGGGCTTGCTCGCGAAGGCGGTGTGTCAGTCGATGAAGATATTGCTTGTCACGCCGCCTTCGCGAGCAAGCCCGCTCCCACAGGTTTTTTCGTCATCCAGTTCCTTTATTACTACGCTTGAATCAAACCCGCGCCGGCGGCTTCTCGCTGGGCGGGTCACCCTTGGGCGGCTGCGGATTCAGCGGCGGGTCTTCCTCGGGAATCGGCTCGGGATCAGGGCTGGGCGGGGGCAAGTTGGGGTCGTCGATGTTCGGATCGGGTGTTTCGGCCGGGATGGGAATATTCATCGGGACGGGTCTCCGTAACGCACATGGCTTGAGTCGTGCTTATGGTTGTTGACCACCCAGCGCCGGGTTTGATCCCGGATGCATCCCGGGGGCAAATCCCGCTGAACTTTTAGCCGTCGTTCCGGTTCGGAGTTTAAGTGAGTTTTTTCAGGGACCCGTTGGGCCTTTACCGCCACAAGCGCGTCCATGGGGCGTAAAAGGAGCGATGCTCGATGACTGCCGAACACCCGTCTGACCTGGCCTACAACCCGCATTTGCCGTTGTCTCAGGCCTTGTTGTTGCCGCGTATCGCGATTGAAAACACCATGCCGGTGATCGACGGCGGGCAATTCGCCGCCAAGGCCGTGGCCGGGCAGGACGTGACGGTGACCAGCAAAGTGTTCGCCGACGGTCACGATAAGCTGGCGGTGCGCATCCGCTGGCGCTCGCTCCAGGATGACGTATGGAACAGCGAGGTCATGAGCGACCTGGGCAATAACGGCTGGCGCGGCCAGTTCACCGTGCCGGAGCAAGGCCGCTATGTGTTCTGCATTGAGGCCTGGATCGACCAGTTCGCCAGTTTTCGCTACGAGCTGGAGAAGAAGTTCGCTGCCGGGGTGCCCATCAGCCTGGAGTTGCAGGAAGGGCGCAACCAAGTGCACATGGCTGCCGAGCGCAGCAGCGGTGAACTGAGCGAGCAACTGGCGGCCTTGCACCACGAACTCTCCGGCCTGTTGCCGAACGAACAGGTGGCGCTGTTCCTGGCCCCACGCAGTGCCGACCTGATGTCCCTGGCCGATCATCGACCCTACTTGAGCATCAGCCCCGAATACCCGTTGGATGTGGAGCGAAAACTGGCCGAGTTTGCCAGCTGGTATGAACTGTTTCCCCGTTCGATCACCGACGATCCCCAGCGCCACGGCACCTTCAACGACGTGCATTCGCGCTTGGCGGTGATCCAGGACATGGGCTTCGATGTGCTGTACTTCCCGCCAATCCACCCCATCGGCCGCAGTTTCCGCAAAGGCCCGAACAACTCCCTCACCGCCGGCCCCGACGACCCGGGCAGTCCCTATGCCATCGGCAGCGAGGAGGGCGGGCACGAGGCCATTCATCCGCAATTGGGCAGTCGCGAGGACTTCCGGCGCCTGGTGGCGGCGGCCGCTGAGCACGGCCTGGAGATTGCCCTCGACTTCGCCATCCAGTGTTCCCAGGACCACCCCTGGCTCAAGCAGCACCCCGGCTGGTTCAGCTGGCGGCCGGACGGCACGATCAAATATGCGGAAAACCCGCCGAAGAAATACCAGGACATCGTCAACGTCGATTTCTACGCGGCCGATGCGATCCCCAGCCTGTGGGAAGAACTGCGGGACATCGTGGTGGGCTGGGTCGAGGAAGGCGTGAAGATCTTCCGGGTCGACAATCCACACACCAAGCCATTGCCGTTCTGGCAATGGCTGATCGCCGATGTCCGGGCCCAATACCCTGAGGTGATCTTCCTGGCTGAAGCGTTCACCACGCCGGCGATGATGGCGCGGCTGGGCAAGGTCGGGTATTCCCAGAGCTACACCTATTTCACCTGGCGCAATACCAAGGCCGAACTGGCGACCTACTTCAGCGAGCTCAACGAGTCGCCGTTGCGCGAGTGCTACCGGCCGAATTTCTTCGTGAATACACCCGACATCAACCCGGCCTTCCTCCATGAGTCGGGGCGCCCGGGCTTCTTGATCCGCGCGGCGCTGGCGACCATGGGCTCAGGCCTGTGGGGCATGTATTCAGGCTTCGAACTGTGCGAGTCGGCCCCGGTACCGGGCAAGGAGGAATACCTCGACTCGGAGAAGTATGAGATCCGTCCCCGGGACTTCACCGCGCCGGGCAACATCATTGCCGAGATCGCCCAGCTCAACCGCATCCGCCGGCAGAACCCGGCGCTGCATACCCATCTGGGCCTGAAGATCTACAACGCCTGGAACGACAACATTCTCTATTTCGGCAAGCGCACGGCCGATGGCAGCAATTTCATCCTGGTGGCGGTGAGCCTCGACCCGCACAACCCACAGGAAGCCAATTTCGAACTGCCGCTGTGGGAAATGGGCCTGCCCGACGATGCCCAGACCCAGGGCGAGGACCTGATGAACGGACATCGCTGGACCTGGTACGGCAAGTACCAGTTCATGCGGATCGACCCGGCGTACCAGCCGTTCGGGATTTGGCGGATCAGCGTGGCGTGATGCGCGATGTTGACTGAGGGCTGTTGTGGCGAGGGAGCTTGCTCCCGCTCGGCTGCGAAGCAGTCGTGATTTCAAGGGGGCCGCTTCGCGCCCAGCGGGAGCAAGCTCCCTCGCCACAAAGACCTCATCACAGAACAAGGCCTCGCCGCATAACAAGACCTCACAGGCCTGTATCCCGCGGCTTTATTGAATTATCAGGAGTTGCACATGGCGAAGAAACCCCGGTCTGCCACCTTCATCAAGGATCCGCTCTGGTACAAGGATGCGGTGATTTATCAGGTTCACGTTAAATCCTATTACGACTCCAATAACGACGGGATCGGAGACTTTCCCGGCCTGATCGAAAAACTCGACTACATCGCCGACCTGGGCGTCAACACCATCTGGCTGCTGCCGTTCTATCCTTCCCCCCGGCGCGACGACGGTTATGACATCGCCGAATACCGCGGCGTCAGCCCCGACTACGGCACCATGGCCGATGCCCGGCGGTTCATTGCCGAAGCCCACAAGCGCAACCTGCGGGTGATCACCGAGCTCGTCATCAACCACACCTCCGACCAGCACCCCTGGTTCCAGCGCGCGCGCAAAGCCAAGAAAGGTTCGAAGGCGCGGGACTTCTACGTCTGGTCCGATGACGACCACAAGTACGACGGCACGCGCATCATTTTCCTCGACACCGAGAAGTCCAACTGGACCTGGGACCCGGTGGCGGGCCAGTACTTCTGGCACCGCTTCTACTCCCACCAGCCCGACCTCAATTTCGACAACCCGCAGGTCATCAAGGCCGTGTTGTCGGTGATGCGCTACTGGCTGGACATGGGCATCGACGGCCTGCGCCTGGACGCCATCCCGTACCTGATCGAGCGCGACGGCACCAATAACGAAAACCTGCCCGAGACCCATGACGTCCTGAAGCTGATCCGCGCCGAGATCGACGCCAACTACCCCGACCGCATGTTGCTGGCCGAGGCCAACCAATGGCCGGAAGACACCCAGTTGTACTTCGGCGATGTCGACGCCCAAGGGCTGAACGGTGATGAATGCCACATGGCTTTCCACTTCCCGCTGATGCCACGCATGTACATGGCTTTGGCCCAGGAAGATCGTTTCCCGATCACCGACATTTTGCGCCAGACCCCGGAGATTCCCGCCAATTGCCAGTGGGCAATTTTCCTGCGCAACCACGATGAGCTGACCCTGGAGATGGTCACCGACAAGGAGCGCGACTACCTGTGGAATTACTATGCGGCCGACCGTAGGGCGCGTATCAACCTGGGCATTCGCCGGCGTCTGGCGCCACTGCTGGAGCGCGATCGTCGTCGCGTCGAGTTGCTCAACAGCCTGCTGCTGTCGATGCCCGGTACGCCGACGTTGTACTACGGCGATGAAATCGGCATGGGCGACAACATCTACCTGGGCGACCGCGATGGGGTGCGTACGCCGATGCAGTGGTCCATCGACCGCAACGGTGGTTTCTCCCGCGCCGACCCGGCCAGCCTGGTGCTGCCGCCGATCATGGACCCGCTGTACGGCTACCAGTCGGTCAACGTCGAGACCCAGGCCGGCGACCCGCACTCGCTGCTCAACTGGAACCGCCGCATGCTGGCGGTGCGCAAGCAATCCAAGGCCTTCGGCCGGGGCACGCTGAAGATGCTCTCGCCGAGCAACCGCCGGATCCTGGCCTATACCCGCGAATACACCGGGCCTGACGGCAAGCACGAAATCATCCTGTGCGTGGCCAACGTGTCCCGCAGCGCCCAGGCCGCCGAGCTGGACCTGTCGGCCTACGCCGGCATGGTCCCGGTGGAGATGCTCGGCGGCAATGCCTTCCCGCCCATCGGCCAGTTGAACTTCCTCCTGACCCTGGCGCCGTACGGCTTCTATTGGTTCGCCCTGGCGGCAGAAAACCAAATGCCGAGCTGGCACGTGGAACCGGCCCAGAGCCTGCCGGACTTCACCACGTTGGTGCTGAAAAAACGCCTGGAAGAATTGCTCGAAGCGCCATCGCGCACCACGTTGGAGCAAACCATCCTGCCGACCTGGTTGCAGAACCGGCGCTGGTTCGCCGGCAAGGACAGCGCGATCGAGAAGGTCGATATTGTCTATGGCGTGCGCTTCGGCGATCCACAGCATCCGGTGCTGCTCAGTGAAATCGATGTCACCAGTGGCGGCCAGACCCTGCGTTACCAATTGCCGTTCGGCCTGCTTGCCGAGGACCAGGTCGGTGCGGCATTGCCGCAGCAGCTGGCTTTGTCCCGGGTTCGTCGGGTGCGTCAGGTGGGCTTGATCACCGATGCCTTCAGCCTGGAAAGCTTCGTGCGCGCCGTACTGCACAGCATGCAGGCCGCCACGGTGCTGCCGTTCGCCGAAGGTGAGTTGCGTTTCGAGCCGACCGAAGGCCTGGCCGCGTTGAACCTGGGAGACGAGCCGGAGGTGCGCTACCTGTCCGCCGAACAATCCAACAGTTCGGTGGTGGTGGGGGGCAGCCTCGTCCTCAAGCTGATCCGCAAGGTCGCCTCGGGTGTGCACCCGGAACTGGAAATGAGTGCCTACCTGACCGCTGCCGGCTTCAGCAATATTTCACCGCTGCTGGGTTCGGTGATTCGCCGCGACGCCCAAGGCGAAGATGCGTTGCTGATGATCGCCCAAGGCTACCTGAGCAACCAGGGCGACGCCTGGGAATGGACCCAGAACAACCTCGAACGCGCCTTGCGCGATGAGCTGGCGGACGCGGTGTCCGAGCAGGAGCAGCATTACAACGCCTTGGGCGAGCTGAAGGATTTCGCCGGCATGCTCGGCCAACGCCTGGGGGAAATGCACCAGGTATTGGCCCAGGCCACCGACGACCCGGACTTTACACCGCAAACCACCAACGCCAAGGAAGCACAGGCCATCGGCAAGGACGTGGCCGCCCAGGTGGAAAACGCCTTGCGCCTGCTCAAGCAGAACCAAGGCCAATTGAACCCCGCCGACCAGGCCATGGTCGCACGCTTGCTGGAGCACAAGAAAACCGTCCTGGCCCATGTCCAGGAACTGGCCGGCAAGGCCGCCGGTGGCTTGCGCATTCGCGTCCATGGCGACCTGCACCTGGGCCAAGTCCTGGTGATCAAGGGCGATGCTTACCTGATCGACTTCGAAGGTGAGCCGGCGCGGCCATTGCATGAGCGACGGGGCAAGCACAGCCCGTACAAGGATGTCAGTGGCGTGTTGCGTTCCTTCGATTATGCGGCGGCCATGGCGATTCACCTGCACACCGTCGACAGCACGGCCGATGCCGATGCGGCGCGGCAACGGGTCGCCGATCGTTATTTGAAAGAGGCTCGCCAGGCATTTGTCGAGGCATATCGGCTGGCGGCAGCTAGTCTTGCCCATGAGTGGAAGGATGCTGAAGGCGAAGACGCCGCGCTGGCGTTGTTCGGCCTGGAGAAGGCGGCCTATGAAGTGGCCTATGAAGCCGAGAATCGCCCCACCTGGCTGCCCGTGCCGCTGCACGGCCTGGTCGGGTTGTTGAAGGGGCTGCAACCCTTTTCCGACGTAGCCGGACCGATTTAGTGGAGAGAATCATGAGTGTCTCGAATAAAGAACCCCAGGGGCAGGCCAAGGAGTCCTTGTTGCCGGCGCCCCATGACATCGACGCGCTGGTGCGTGCCGAACATCACGACCCGTTTTCCATCCTTGGGCCCCATGGCGACGGCGCCGGCGGCCAGTTCATCCGTGCCTACCTGCCCGGTGCCCTGAGCGTACATGTGTTGGCCCGGGACAGCGGCGAAGAACTGGGTGAGCTGCAAGTCACCGAAACCCCGGGGCTGTTCGTCGGCCATTTCCCTCGCGCCCAGGCGTACTTGCTGCGCACCCGTTGGGCTGGCGGCGAGCAGGTTGCCGAAGACCCCTACAGCTTCGGCCCGTTGCTGGGGGAGATGGACCTTTACCTGTTCGCCGAAGGTAACCATCGTGATCTCAGCGCCTGCTTGGGGGCGCAGTTGAAGACCGTCGATGGCGTCGACGGCGTGCGCTTCGCGGTCTGGGCACCGAACGCGCGACGGGTGTCGGTGGTCGGCGACTTCAACGTCTGGGACGGCCGGCGACATCCGATGCGCATCCGTTATCCATCCGGCGTGTGGGAGATCTTCATCCCGAGGCTCGGTGCTGGCGAAGGCTACAAATATGAAATCCTCGGTGCCCACGGCATCCTGCCCCTCAAGGCCGACCCGGTGGCGCTGGCCACGCAGATGCCGCCGGACACCGCTTCCAAGGTCGCCTCGCCGCTGAACATCGAATGGCACGACGATGAGTGGATGCAAAGCCGTCGCGAACGCCAGCTACCGGGCGCGCCGTTGTCGATCTATGAATTGCACGCCGGCTCCTGGCAGTGCGAAATCGACGAGGCGGGGGAGGTGGCCCGGCAATACAACTGGCATGAAATGGCCGAGCGGTTGATTCCGTATGTCAAGGACCTGGGCTTCACCCACATCGAGCTGATGCCAATCATGGAGCACCCGTTCGGCGGCTCCTGGGGCTATCAGCCGTTGTCACAGTTCGCGCCGACGGCACGCTTTGGTTCGCCGGACGATTTCGCCGCGTTCGTCAACGCCTGCCACCAGGCCAATATCGGCGTCATCCTCGACTGGGTGCCGGCGCATTTCCCCACCGATACCCACGGCCTGGCCCAGTTCGACGGCACCGCTCTGTACGAATACGGCAACCCGCTGGAAGGCTTCCACCAGGATTGGGACACGCTGATCTACAACCTGGGCCGCACCGAAGTGCACGGCTTCATGCTGGCGTCGGCGTTGCACTGGCTCAAGCATTTTCACGTCGATGGCCTGCGGGTGGATGCCGTGGCCTCGATGTTGTACCGCGACTATTCGCGCAAGGCCGGTGAGTGGGTGCCCAACCGTCACGGCGGGCGGGAAAATCTCGAAGCCATCGATTTCCTGCGGCACCTCAACGACGTGGTGGCGCTGGAAACCCCCGGGGCGCTGGTCATCGCCGAAGAGTCCACCGCGTGGCCGGGCGTCAGCCAGAGCACCCAGCAGGGCGGCCTGGGTTTCGCCTACAAGTGGAACATGGGCTGGATGCACGATTCGCTGCACTACATCCAGCAAGACCCGGTGTACCGCGCCCATCACCACAACGAACTGAGCTTTGGCCTGGTGTATGCCTGGTCCGAGCGTTTCGTGCTGCCGATTTCCCACGACGAAGTGGTCCATGGCAAACGCTCGCTGATCGACAAGATGCCCGGTGACCGCTGGCAGAAGTTCGCCAACCTCAGGGCCTACCTGAGCTTCATGTGGGGCCATCCCGGCAAGAAATTGTTGTTCATGGGCTGTGAGTTCGGCCAATGGCGCGAGTGGAACCACGACCAGCAGTTGGATTGGTACCTGCTGCAATACCCGGAGCACCGGGGCGTGCAGAAGTTGGTGAGCGATCTGAACCGGCTGTACCGTGAAGAACCGGCGCTGCATGACCAGGATGACGCGCCCCAGGGTTTCCAATGGCTGATCGGTGACGATGCCCTCAACAGCGTCTACGCCTGGCTGCGCTGGAGCAAGGATGGCCGGCCGGTGCTGGTGGTCGCCAACTTCACCCCGGTGCCACGCGAGGCCTACCGGGTCGGCGTGCCGTTCGGCGGGCGTTGGGTCGAATTGCTCAACAGCGATGCCGACACCTACGCCGGTTCCAACTACGGCAACGGCGGCGGAGCCTCCACCGAAGAAGTGCCCAGCCATGGCCAGGCCTTGTCGCTGGAGCTCAACCTGCCGCCGTTGGCGGTGTTGATCCTGCGGCCGGAGGGTTGAGCCTGAATGCCTGGGCCGGCGGATAGCTGGCAGCGGGTTAGTGATGTCTGAAGGCAGATGATGACCGTGGCGAGGGAGCTTGCTCCCGCTCGGTTGCGCAGCAACCGCCGGAAGGGGGCCGCTACGCAGCCCAGCGGGAGCAAGCTCCCTCGCCACAGGTGTTTGCGGCGGTCATGAAATCAAAGGCCACCCCAGATCCCAATGTGGGAGTCATGAGTGGCCTCAAACTCATGGCTACCATCGACCCAATGTGGGAGCGAGCTTGCTCGCGATAGCGAAGTGTCAGTCGACATCAATGTGACTGACCCACCGCCATCGCGAGCAAGCTCGCTCTCACAGGGAAACGGTTCGACTCAGCGAACCAGGCACGGTTGCTTGTTGTTGAACGTCCAGCCCGGAATCAGGAACTGCATCGCCACCGCATCGTCCCGCGCGCCTAGGCCCATGCCTTTGTACAGTTCATGGGCCTTGGCCAGCTGGTCGGTGTCCAACTCGATCCCCAGCCCCGGTTTTTTCGGCACTTGCACGCAACCGCCCTGGATCTGCAGCGGCGCCTTGGTCAACCGCTGGCCGTCCTGCCAGATCCAGTGAGTGTCGATGGCCGTGATGTCGCCCGGTGCCGCGGCGGCCACATGCGTGAACATCGCCAGGGAAATATCGAAGTGGTTGTTGGAATGCGAGCCCCAGGTCAGGCCCCACTCATTGCACATCTGCGCCACGCGCACGGAGCCCTGCATCGTCCAGAAATGCGGGTCGGCCAGGGGAATGTCCACGGACTGCAAGGTGATGGCGTGACCCATTTCGCGCCAATCGGTGGCGATCATGTTGGTGGCGGTCTTCAGGCCCGTGGCGCGGCGGAATTCAGCCATGACCTCGCGCCCGGAATAGCCGTTCTCGGCACCGCAAGGATCTTCGGCATAGGCCAGCACTTTGTGCTGGTCGCGGCACAAACGGATCGCCTCCTTGAGTGACCAGGCGCCGTTCGGGTCCAGGGTGATGCGCGCCTGTGGAAAGCGCTCGGCCAGGGCCGTGACTGCCTCGATTTCTGCGTCGCCTTGGAGCACGCCGCCCTTGAGCTTGAAGTCCTGGAAGCCATAACGAGCCTGGGCCGCTTCGGCCAGGCGCACCACGGCGTCTGCGTCCAGGGCTTTTTCGTGGCGAACGCGGAACCAGTCATTGTCGGCATCCGGCTCGCTGCGATAGGCCAGGTCGGTCTGCTGGCGATCACCGACGTAAAACAGATAGCCGAGCATCTTCACTTCATCACGCTGCTGGCCTTCGCCGAGCAGGGCCGCGACCGGTACGTCCAGGTGTTGGCCGAGCAGGTCCAGCAAGGCCGCTTCCAGGCCGGTAACCGCGTGGATGGTGATGCGCAGGTCGAAGGTCTGCAGGCCACGGCCGCCGGCATCGCGGTCCGCGAAGGCATGGCGCACGGTGTTGAGGATCTTCTGGTACGTGCCGATAGGGCTGCCGACCACCAGCGAACGGGCGTCTTCGAGGGTCTGGCGAATACGCTCGCCGCCGGGCACTTCGCCCACGCCGGTGTGGCCGGCGTTGTCCTTGAGAATGACGATGTTGCGGGTGAAGAACGGACCGTGGGCGCCGCTGAGGTTCAGCAGCATGCCGTCGTGGCCGGCCACGGGTACGACCTGCATGCTGGTGATGATCGGGGCTTTGGTGGCTTCTTGAATCTGCATGTCTTTCCCACTCGTTGTTTTTATGGGGCATCGCGACGGGGCGATGTTGATAGACATCATACAACTTGATTTTTTTGTCTTACAAGTGAGCTTTGTCGCTTTTTGATTGCGATCACTTGAAAATCTCCCTGGGCTCCTTTGTTTACGGGGGTTGGTAAAAAAAGAAAAAATTCAGGCAGGGTTGCGTTTGTACTGGCGCAACCTTGTGTAGGCTGCGATGATCTAGCTTGTCATACAAGTTCAGGGCGCGACGAGGTTTCATCCGACGATCAGCCTGCCCGTATCAAGGAACAACGGTTCATGCCGCCAGACACCCACGCCCCCCTGCGCAAGCGCACCCACAACCTGGCCCATGACCTGGTGGCGAAGCTGAGCCAGAGCATCCTGCTGGGGCAGTTGAAACCGGGCGAGAAGTTGCCGTCGGAAGGTGCCATCGTGCAGGCCCATGGCGTCAGTCGTACGGTGGTGCGCGAGGCGATTTCCAAATTGCAGGCCTCGGGGCTGGTGGAGACCCGCCACGGCATCGGCACCTTTGTGCTGGCGCAAACCGGCGAGCAGGGGCTGCGGCTGAATGTCGACACCGCTGCGGGGGTGCGGGCGATGCTGGAACTGCGCCTGGGCCTGGAAACCCAGGCCGTCGCCTTGGCGGCCCAGCGTCGCAGCGAACATCAACTGCAGCGGATGCGCCAGGCGTTGGAGGATTACCAGCGGTTGTCCAACAACAACGACAGCTGTGTCGAAGCTGACCGGCGTTTCCATCTGCTCATCGCCGAAGCGACGGACAACGCCTGTTTTGTCGAGATCATGCAGCACCTGGGCAACGCGATGATTCCCAGGACCCGTGTGAACGTGGCCGAGCGCGGCCAGGCGGATCTGAGCAAGCTGGCGCAGTTTGCCAGCCTTGAGCATGAGGCGATCTTCAACGCCATCAAGCGCCAGGACCCGGACGCCGCCCGCGCCGCCATGTGGCTGCACCTGACCAACAGCCGTGACCGGTTCGGCGCGGGATCCTGACGGCTCATCGTCGCCTGACCCACCGCCATCGCGAGCAGGCTCGCTCCCACAAGGGATCAGCGGCGGACGCCGATTTCTTGAACGCCTCGGAACCCTGTGGGAGCGGGCTTGCTCGCGAAGATGGCGGTACAGTCAATATCTTTACCAACTGACCCACCGCTTTCGCGAGCAAGCCCGCTCCCACAGGGTTTTTGGTGTATGCAATATTTGCGAACCCCTCGGACAAACGGTGGGGTCGAGCCTGCTCGCGATGGCGGCGGCACAGCCAACATCGCTACTAACTGACCCACCGCTTCCCACAGGAGGCATGGGGATTCAGTGGCTCAACCCGCTTTGGCCGGGGCAGCGGGGGTGTTTCCGGCCACAGGCGATGGCGAGCTTTTCATCAGTGCATCCAAGGCCTGCCGGTAGTTTTTGCCCGCCAGGCTCATGCTGTTGTTATGCGTCGCCCCAGGCACCAGCAGCAGGCGCTTGGGTTCCCGGGCAGCGTTGAACAGTTGTTCACTGAACCGTGGCGGCACGTAGCGGTCGGCGGCGCCATGGACAATCAGCAGCGGCATGTTGATCTCGCCGATCTTGTCGATGGAGTCGAACTTCTGCGACAGCAACCAACGCACCGGCAGGGACGTATTCGCCATCGCGGTGGCGACATCCCTCAGCGAAGTAAAGGTGGATTCGATGACCAGGCCCCGGACCCGGGCTTTGCCATCCTTCGCCACCTGCTGGCCGAGTTGCGCAGCGAGGTCCACCGCGACGGCGCCTCCCAGGGAATGGCCATAGATCAGCCGCAGGCTTGGGTCCGGTTGCAAGACTTCGAGACGCTCCCAGGCGATGCGTGCATCCTCATAGACGCTGGCCTCCGACGGCAGCTCCCCATGGCTTTTGCCAAAGCCTCGGTAGTCGATGGCCAGTACCGAATAGCCCAGCGCCCGCAGTTGTTGGATACGAAACAATTGGCCAGTCAAATTCCAGCGTACGCCGTGCAAATACAAAATGGCCGGCGCGTTCTTGCGTTCGGCCGGCCACCACCAGCCGTGGATATTTTCCCCGGCCTTGAAGCTTTTGGGCTTGAGGTCGAATTCCTGCACACCGCTGGGCAACCCACTGAACCAGCTCGCCGTCCCCGGCTCGATGCGAAAGACCAGTTCTCGTTCCTTGTGCTGCAACACCCCGCAGCCCACCGGCAGGCCGATCACCAATGCGCTCATGCACAGCCAGGCCAACCAGCGGCGTTTCAGGCCAGAAAGTAAGAGTGAAGACATCGATGCCATTCGCTACTCGAAACCGAAGATGCCTTGTAGCAGATTCTCCGAAATCGACGCAGGGATTTCGGGCTGTCATTCGTCTGAAGCGCGCTTGTCGGCGCTGGAAAATCCCCAAACCCTGTGTCTTACTCCCTATTCCTTAGGGGGAGGGCAACGCGATGCGACGTAGAAGCGCACAGTATTGGCTTTGGGTAAACAGCCGGTTGCCGGCGCGCAACCACGAAGAGATCCTGGAGGACGGTACCCAGGTCGAGGTTCAAGCAAGAATCAATCAGCAGGGCATGACGCAAGTCTTCGTCTGTGTTTATCGTCCGAATGGATCTGTTTGGGTCGAAGAGTTCTACGATCGCACCTCGCATGAACCACTGGCCCAGGCGTTGGAATGGGGCCTGGACCGGGCGCGGGAGATCGTCGCCGGTACGGCGTGTTTCAAGGCACCCCACAAGATCCAGGCGACCCTCGGCCCGTTGATCCAGGACGAATGTGCCCTGGCCCTGCGGCGCATGGACATGAGCGAGGAAGAGCGGCGCAGTCTCAAGGCGCGGGATGCGTGGGCCGAATACCTCAACGCCAAGGAAGCGATGTTGGCGCTGATGCGTTCACCCCGGGTGGATGCCAATGTCTGGGAGGCGCAGAAGCGCCGGTTGCGTGAGGCCATCGACCGCCGTGCCTCGCTGGCGCGGCTGAGCTTCGGTAGTTGAAACAATGATGACTTGTGGCGAGGGAGCTTGCTCCCGCTGGACTGCGAAGCAGTCCCCGACAAGTCACCATTGAAGCCTGAGGGGCCGCTACGCGACCCAGCGGGAGCAAGCTCCCTCGCCACAGGTATACGCGTCCCTGTCAGTGCCCGTCCCCACGCTCAACCAGCTTCAACACCTGGGTGGTCCGGTCATGCGCGACCTTGGGCACGCCCGCCAGGCGCTTGTGCAGTACGTGGGTCAACGAGTCTCCTGGCATCAGGCTGGCATCGCCAAAATCCCCGTCCAATTGCAGCGGATGAACGATGACCTCGAGCGAGCCGTGTTCCGGCGGCGCGGCGTGGTCCAGGTCGGCTGGCGTGCAGACGTAATCCGCTGTCGCCCCGCACAGGCTGCGCAAGCGCCGGTTGAGCAGGGTCTTGAAAATGCGCTTGGGCAGGTTCAAGTTCACCCCCAGGTTGCGCGCCAGGCGCATGGGCACGCCTTGCCGGGCGGCGAAGCGGGCCACCAGTTCGCCGATGGGCCAGATATTGTGCACGTGTTGATGAGAGTCGAGGTGGCTGGGGCTCAGGCCATGATCCAGACAATGTTGCCATTGCGCGTGGAGCTCGTCTTCCACCGCCGCCAGGTCCTTCGTACCCAGGCGCAGGCAATACCGCGACAGGTTCAGGTCGAACTGGCCATTGGCGTCGCAAAAAAGCCGGCGCGATGCGATTGCCTGGCCCAGCGACGGGCCGTGGCTGAGATTGAAGTGCAGGCCGACGTGGCCGTTGAGCAGTGGTTGCCGGGCCAATTCACAGGCTTGCTCGAAACCCGGCATGTTGGCCATGGCCGAGGCGGAACTGATCACGCCGGTCTCGAAGGCCCGCAGGATCAATGCGTTTGCGCTGAGGCTGAGCCCGAAGTCGTCAGCGTTGATGATCGCTCGGCGAGGCATGGGTGTTCTCCTGGGGCTTGGAGGAAGACGATGACGTCGCCGCGGTTGGTTTCGTCTTGCGCTGGCCAAGCCATGGTTTCAGGCTCTTCCAAAGCCGCAAGGCGAAACCCAGGAGCAAACCATCAGGCTGCCAGGAATAAAAACTCCAACGCCAGTGTTCCAGCAGGCCGGTCATGCGCTCGTGCAATTGATGATTGGAGTTATTGAGACTGACCCGCGACGCATCGATCCAGCGCCAGTTTTCGTCCAGCCCCCAGCGGATCCACTCTTCAAGCAATACCCGGCCGCTGCCCAGGTCGGCATGCTGCGGCAGGAACGCCAGGTTGTAATCGTACAGCCGGCCCTGGTCCAGCAGGCCGAGGCGATAGCTGATGCACTCGCCGTTCAGCTCCAGCAGCACCACCCGCACCAGGCCTTGGGCGGCGAGGGCGGTGAAGGCGTGGTTCATCCATTGGTGGCGCCTGGGGTCGGCGAAAATGCCGACACCTTCTTCGCCTTTCCAGCTGACCGCCTCGACATCGGCGAGGGTCCGCAGCAATTGCCCCATGCTGATGGCATCGGGTGTCACCCGGCGGATCTCGGCGCCACAGGCGGCGATCCGCTTGCGCGCCCGGCGCAATTTGTAACGTGGATCGCCGGATATCTCTTGACGGTCACTGTCATTGATCAAATGCACCGGAACCCGGCAACTGAGCCGCCGTTCTCCGGTTGAACTCAGCGCCATCCAGGCGCTGAGGACGCTTTGCTCACCGATCGGCTCGATCACTTCATTCAATTGCAGCAACGCGTGAGGCAAGTGCTGACGGATCTGCATCAGCGCCTGACCCATGTCTTCGGCGTCCAGGCGCGCCAGCAGGGCGATGCGGTCGGTCATTGGAAAACCCAAGTGATGCAACACTCGGAACCGCAGCCCGCCGATACGTTCACGTCCTGATATCAGAGGCAGGCAAAGGCACAAGGCCTGGTCTTGCCAGCCCAGCAGTACATGCAACTGCTGCTCGGGCAACAGGGCGAATTCCGCCGCTTGCAGCCAGGCCAGGCTGTTGAACGGTGTTGCGTCGGCCACCTGGGTCAGCAGCTGTTCATAAGCTGATACAGGAAAATCCGCTGCGCCCAGGGAGCGACACCATTGGAACCGGATCGCCATGGGGATCAGGCCGCCGACGTCGAGGCAGCCGGCTGCGCCGGTTTACGGAACGCGTCCAGTGCCGTGCCGGCGTAAGACGTATTGCGCAGGAACCGCCAAAGACCGAACAAACGGTAGAGGTGGGTGATCTGCCCGCGCTCCTGGAAGCCCATGCGGATGTGCATCTTGATCGCCTGGATGTTTTGCAGATCGCAGACATCGACCATCGTGCTGCAACCCTGGTCCGCCATGACTTTCCACACCTCCAACTGCATGTCCGCCGAGATACTGGTACCCCAGTATTGACGAATCGCCTCGCCACCGAACTGAAAGTACTCGCCAGGCTTGATCGGAAAGTTGCAGCGGTAGAAATGGCGGTCGAAATAGTCCCGTGTACTGGCCCAGGCGAAGCCCACGCTGTCGCCCTGATCATCCAGGTACATCAAGCCGGTGTAGCCTTCGGCCGCCAATTCGCGCATGGTTTCGACGCGGTCGCCGAAGTGTCGGGCAAACGCATCGGCATTGCTGACCGTGATGAACTCCAGGCGCATCGGTGGGTAGGGCTTGAGGTTATGGGGGGGGAGCGGGGTCCGTATGTCATGCTCCAGCCACACCAGTCGGGTGTGGGCAAATACGTAGCGTCTGCACAGCTGCTTTAGAACGGCGCGCAGACCTTTTTTCTGGATGCGATCTCGCAATGTTTGCAGAGCGTTCATGGTGCCTCCTGACGGGTGGCAGGGTTGGGGGGAAGGGGAGCTGTCCAACTGAGGGCGAACACGGTTTCCCCTGGCAGGAGGAACCCGACCTGGCCGGCCTTGCAATCAAGCACAGCGCTGTGGCTGCGGTTGTCCGGGCCGAAATACATCAAGGTCATGCCAGGCAGAGGGCAGGCCGTGCCGTCGAGGCTGACCTGATGGGCTCGCGTGCTTTTGTTCACGCCCAGCAGATTGCGTTGTTTTCCGGTGGCCATGGCCAGTACGTCGACTTCAAACGCGTCGTTGTCCAGGCGCAGCACCTGGTCGAGCCAGTGCTGTTGGATGAACTGCTGGGCCAGGCCCACGGGCTTGAGCTCGAAGCGCTGATTGTCCAGCACCCGCACCATGCCTTTGGGGTATTCGGGTTCGTCGGCGAGCATGAACCAGTTGAGCATGTCGAGCCAACCATCCGCGGAGGCGTTGATCGCCACCGACGTCCACCACAAAGCGGCGTAGTGGGTTTCCTGGTCGTAAGGGCTCAGGCTCGAGCCGCTGGATATGTTGGTCTGGTCCAACAGCAACGCCTTGCGGGGCCGGCCCTGGCTGTCCAGCCCCACCAGGTTGGCGGCCTGACGGACGCTGTCGCGGTAGACCCGGGTCGCCAGCAGGTCGCGGATCATCCATTCGTGCCAGGCCAAGGCGTCGATCTGGTCGTCGGACGTCGCGAGCAGGCGCCGTGCCCAGTCGATCCCGCGCTTGTCAGCCGCATTGTCGGTGAAGGGGCCGTTGGTGAACCGGGAACTGGCGGGTATGGCGATGCGGACACCGGCGCGTGCGTTGGCAGGATCGGCGCGGACCTGGGCCGCCATGCTCTGGAACAGTTGCTGGAAACTGGCGAAGTCTGGGTAGTTCAGGTTTGGCTCATCGGCAAAACTGAGGTAATGGATACCGTTGCCGCCCGAAGCCCGGGTCGACATGAGCCAGGCTTGCAAACCGCTGAGACTGGTCCGGTCGGCCTGCAGATCCGCCCGGCGCTGGGTAGCGGCCAGCAGGGTGATGTCCTGGCTGATGCCGAAGCGGCCCTGATACAAACGTCGGAAGGCGTCTTCATGATTGACCTTGGCCGCCATGACATCGACAAAACTGTAGAGGCTTGCCGCCTGGGGTTTGAGCGCATCGAGCATCGCGTAGCTGGAGGGCGGCAGTAATTCGTAGGGCAGGTATATGCCCAGTTTCGGGGTCGTGCCGAGCGCCTCGTCGTGGAGCGTCAGGTGGGTCTGCCCCGGATCCTGGCGCACCGGTTGCAAGTGCGCCGGGTCTTGGGCGAACAGGTTGGCCGTGCCGTCCAGCCAGAACGCCAGCTTGCCATTGCCCTGTACATGCAGGCGCCAGACTTGTTCAACATCCGTCACCGGCAGGGCCACTTGGTCGAACTGCCAATAGGCGCGGTACGGCTTGAGGTTCAGTTGCAGCTGTTTGCCATCGGCGACGCGCCGGGCTTGCAATGCCCGCGCGCCGCCGTGGAACTTGCCTGCCAGCACCGCCTGTTCGCCAGCCGCCACTTTGAAATACAGCTCGTCGCCATCGTGGGCTTCAGCACTGAAATGCACCTTGGCCGGAGCAAACAGGGCACGGGTGCGGGCGTCGTGTTCGACGCTATAGCGCCGGAAACTGTAGCCGGGAATCTCCAACCGATAACTGGCGGCGCCGGGCAGCAAGGGCCATTGTTGCTCTCCGCGCACCTGGTCGGCCTTGACCAGGCGTTCGCCCGCCAACCGCCCGTGGCCGTCGAGCAGATACACGTGTTCGGCATTGGCATCGGCCTGCCAGGCGGGCACCCAGCGTACGGTGACAGCATCCGGACGGTCGGTTTGCAGGTACAGGCTGCCGTCACGGATACCGGTCCACTGCATGGACGCGGCTTGGGCCGAAGTGGCCAAAAGCAGGAAACACAGGCAACCGCTCATTTTGAGCATGCGCCGCACTGGCCTCATCGCGAGCAGGCTCGCTCCCACAGTTGATTTGTGGTGGTCATGAAAATTGTGCTCGGCGCCAGGTTTTTGTGGGAGCGGGCTTGCTCGCGAAGAGGCCGTCACTTTCAACATCATCGCAAGCTGCCCCACCGCCTTCGCGAGCAAGCCCGCTCCCACAAGGGATTTGTGGTGCTTGCACATACCGGACCCTGTGGGAGCGAGCTTGCTCGCGATGGCGGTTTTGCTGGCCACGGTGCTCACGCGGATTTCCCCAGCAGCATCTGACGCATCGGCAACAAATCACTGGGCAGGATAATCAGCGTCTGCCACGGCGCCACGCCGCTCAGGCGGCAATACATCACCAGCATGGCAACGGTCACACCCAAGTAGGCGATGGACGAAGCGGCGGCGGCGCCGACGATGCCGTAGCTCGGAATCAGGATCAGGTTCAGCGCCAGGTTCAATAGCGCCCCCACGCCCATCAATAACGAAACGCTACCGGGGCGGCCCTTGCCCAGCAGGTCCAGGCGCAGGATGCTCGCGTAGCACAACCCGAACACCCCAGGCAGCAGCGCCAGCAGGGCCGGGTACGCCGGTTGATAGGCGATGCCGAACATGGTGACGATCAGCCATTCGCCGACCAGTACCATGCCCAGGCAGGCGGCGAGCATGGCCGTGGCGGTCAGGCGCAAGGCCAGCGGGGTCAGGCGCTTCATGTCGGTGTCTTGCTGCAGCAGGCGTTTCATCAGTGGCGTGGTGACCGCTTCCGGCACGATATGCAGCAGTTCAGCCGCGGCGCTGGCCATGGCGTAGTGCCCCAGCGCCGTGCTGCCCAGCAGTGCACCGATGAACAGGTAATCCGAGCGCATCATCAGTTGCTGGAACAACAGGTCCGGATGACTGCGGACACCGTAACGCAGCAGTTCGTTCTGGCCGGTGCGATCCCAGCGCAGCGTGAACGCATGATCTCGGCGCAACCACATCCAGCCCGCCAGTACGACCAGGCTCAGGCCCGCCAGCCAGCTGATCAGCGCCGCTTCCAGCGCCGTGTCTTTCCACATCCAGAACAGCGCCACGAACAGCAACAGCGGGACCAGGGATTCCATCAGCCGCAAGGCATTGAACACACCGACGCCGCCGGAGGCGTTGTGCAGCGTCAGCAGGCCGCTCTTGAGTACCGCCAGCGGCACGGCCAGCAACAGCAGCCAGGCCAGCAGTCCCAGCTGCAGGGTGATGTCCAGTTCGGCGCCGAACCCGCGCACCAGCGCCACCACCAGCAGCGTCAGCAACCCCGCCAGCAGGCAGCCGAAGACCAGCACATGGCTGAGCAACAGGCTCATCGAGCGATGCTGCGCCGCCTGATACCCCACGGCGGAATTCAGGCCCCCGCTGGTGGTGGCGCTGATCAGGTCCGGCAGGGTGCTCAGTAGCGCCAACAGCCCGCGTTCACTGGGCCCCAGGATCCGTGCCAGCAACACGTTGCGCAGCAGGCGCAGGCCGATCATCGCCAGGCTTGTGCCCATGCTCAACACCAAAAGCCTGATGTAATGTGCGCGATTCATGAACGGGCTCCTTGGCGAATGCGCCAGGCCAACAATTCAGGGTGGCAGGCGTTGCGCTGGCTGACGCCGAAACGCGGCAGGTTCAAAGGGTCGCCATCGTTGCGATACAGCCCGGCCTCGGTGCCCAGGGCGAAGGCAAAACCGTGGGCCGCCACCTGTTGGCGCACGCGGGTATCGTTATCCCCATTGGGATAGCAATACACCGGCAAGGGTTGGGCGCAGCCGTTTTCCAGGGCTGTCCAGCTGCGGGTCAGTTCTTCATGCAGGCGCTGGTCGTCCAGCCCGGTCAGGATCGCGTGGCTGGCGCCATGGGGGCCGAAGCGGACCAGGCCGGAATCTTCGAGCAGGCGCACCTGGGGCCAGTCCAGGGCCTGGGGTTGCGAGCCGTGCGGGCAGGCCTGCGTGAGGTCGCTCAAGGTGCGTGGATCGAGGGTCTTGAGGCTTTGCAGATAATGCAGCAGCGCCAGGCTGCGGCGCTCATCGTCGATATCGTCGAGCAGCACCGGCAACGGCCGCCCGACGTGATGCAACTGCTCGATCAGCGACTGCCGTGCCACCTGTCCGTGGCTGCCCCACAGGGTTTCGCCGATGCTTTCCCACCAGAAGTGCTGGCGACTGCCGACGAAGTCGGTGGACAGGAAAATACTCGCCGGCACCTGGTATTGGCGCAGCAACGGAAAGGCATTCATGGCGTTGTCGCGCCAGCCGTCGTCGAAGGTCAGGGCCACCCGTGGGCGATTCGGGACACTCTCAGGGTCGGCCAGCAGCAAGCTCATCAGCGGCACACATTCGAAATGCCGTTGCAGCCAGATCAGCAAATGTTCAAACGCATCGGGCCCCACGCACAACTCGTTGCGATGGGGCAATTCGGCGGCGCGGTCGTTGTTCAACACGCGATGCAGCATCAGGATCACGCCGGCGCCACGCAGTGGGTGGCGGCCCAGGGACGTGTTCAGGTACAACCAGCCGCCGGTGCGCTTGAAGACGTGTTTGATCGACATCGGCCCTTCTCCTTAGCGATTCTGCTCGGGGTTCCATTGGCTGTAGCGCTGGCCCCGCAGGAACTGCCAGAGCCCGATGCTCATGCCCGCCAGCGTCACCAGCACGAACGCCGCCAGTCGAAAGGGCCGGGGCAACCGGTGGCCGGCGTCCATCAAGCCGATCAGTGCCATGGCGTAGCCGAGCAACTGCGCCACCAGGCTCAGGCGATAGAACGGATGGTCGTCCCACAGCCAGGCGTTGCTCAGCAACAGCGGCAAGAGCAACACTGGCGCGAGGCGGCGGATCAATTTGTGGCTGATCAACCCGATGGCGTAGAGACCGTGACGCAGCGGGTTAAGTAGCTCCCGGCGCTGGGCCAGGCTCTGCAACCCGCCCACGGTGACCCGCTGGCGGCGGCGAAACTGCTTGTCGGCCTCGTCCACGCCCTGGTCGGTCACCCGGGCCCGGGGCACATAGACGATGGACTTGCCGGCGGCCGGCGCGCAGGTGCTGAGGAAAAAATCATCGTTGACTTGCGCCGGTATCGGTTGGAACAAAACCCGGCGCAGCGCCAACAGGGCACCGTCGGCCGAGACCATGCAATCGGTGCGGCTCTCCACCCGCCGCAACCAGCCTTCGTAGTGCCGATACAGGCTATCGCCCAGGCTCAGGCCCTTGCCCGGCACGGGAATCTCCATATGGCCGGCACAGGCGCCAACCTCAGGATCCCCTAGCGGTGCCAGCAGATGGCCGAGGGTGTCGGGAAACCATTGATTGTCGGCATCGGTGAACACCAGGATGTCGCCGCTGCTGTGGGCCACGCCGGTATTGAGGGCGGCCGCCTTGCCCTGGCGTGGCAGGTCGAGCACGGTAATTCGCGGGTCGATGACGTTGCGCGCGCAGGCCACCGTGTCGTCCGTGGAACCGTCACTGGCAAGGATGATTTGCAGCGAGCGCGCCGGGTAATCCTGGGCCAGCAGCGTGCGCAATTTCGCTTCGATGTGCCGCGCCTCGTTATGGGCAGCAATGATGATGCTGACGTCCATGGGCACTGCCGTGATGTAGCGGCGTACCGGAAACAGCGGAGTGAGCAAGGTCAACAGCACGGGGTAGCCGAGGTAGGCGTACACCGGTAGCAACAGGCAAGACCAATACAGATATTCAGCCACGGGCAGGTCTCCTGGCGTTCCGTTGGAAAAGATTGAGCAGCAGCGCGGCACCGGTCAGGTGCAGGCGCACCCCGTGCAAGGTCCACAGTTGCAAGGCCAGGCGCGGGTCGCGTTGGCTCTGGCGCAGGCTCAGCACCAAGGCCGGCAATGTGCTGATGAACAACAGCATCAGCCCCAGGCGCGCCTGGCCCTGAAGCAGGGCGATCAGTGCCAGCAAATCCATGCCCCAGGTGCCAATGGACAGCGCGGGGAAGCGCAGCAGGCGCAGGCTCGGCCCGTGGCTGCGCAACAACTGCCAGTGACTGCCCTGGCGCCACAGCTCCTTGCTCATCCATTCGCGCCAGCTGCCTTCATAGCCCCAGTGCAGGGCCACGCTTTCGTTGACCAGCAACAACTGCGCACCGGCCTGGCGCAGGCGCAGGGAGAAATCCTTGTCTTCACCCGTGCGCAGGGTCTCGTCGAAACCGTCGACCCGTTCGAACCAGGCGCGACGCATCAACAGATTGGCGCTGGGTAACCATTGGACGCGATGCAAGGGGCGGGAGCCCGGACGCTGACTGCGGCGCTGCCAAGCCTGTGCGAACCACGGCGCTTGGCCGGGCGTGTCCAGGTCAAGCCCCAGCACATCGCCCTGGCGGCCTTCCATTTCGAGCAGTGACTTGAGCCAGTCGGCCGGCATTTCCATGTCGGCGTCGATGAACGCCAGCCATTCCCCACTGGCGACCGCCGCGCCACGGTTGCGCAGGGCACCGATGTGCACGCCAGGTACGATCAACACCCGCGCGCCCAGCTCGTTGGCGATGCGCGGGCCATGGTCGTCGGAGCCGTTGTCCACCACGATCAACTCGCAATCCTGCCGCGCCTGGCGAGCCGCTTCCTGCGCCGCCAGCAGTGTGCGGCCGATGTGCCGGGCCTCGTTGTACATCGGGATAATGATGCTTACGCGGCTCATGAACGGGCCTCCCGCGGCTCGGCCTGTTCGGCGTCGTAGCGCAAAATGCTGGTCAAGGCGAGCATGATCCACAGCAACTTGTGGTTCGGCGCGCTGAGGAACATCAGGAACAACGCCAGCGACAGGAAACTCATGCCCAAGTGCGTCAGCAGGTCCGCCTGGGCCCAGTCCCTACGCCGGAGCCAGAGTTGGCGCGCGCGCATCAGGTTATAGAGGCCCAGCCCAATCGTAGCGACAAACATCAAGCCGCCTGGTACGCCGATTTCGCTGAAGATTTCCAGGTAGGTGTTATGGGCCTGGCGGTACAGATCGCCCATTTTGCGATTGGCCGAGAATGCTTTCGCGTAGCCGGTGGGGGCGTAGTGCTGCGGAAACGTCCCGGGGCCGGAACCGAGAATCGGGTTCTCTCGGATCATCTGGCTGCCCACCACAATGTAGGAGGCGCGACGACCCAAGGAACCGTCCTTGTGGGCATTGGTGCCGGAACTGAGGATGCTCAACGACTGGATGCGCGCCACGTAGCCAGCCGGCATCACGGCGACTGTCACCGGAACCATGAGTGCCAGGCCGAGCATCGCGAACCCCAGGTGCCGAGGACGTATGCGAGGTAGCTGCGCCCGATAGTGATACAAGCCGATCATCAGACTGAGCAACAGCACAACCAGCCCTGAACGCGATTCTGTCTTCGTCATCCCGCCCAACAACAGGATGAAAGCGCCACCCCAGAACAACCGGTGCAACAGGTTCTGGCTGCGTAGGGTCAGCAGCAATGCCAGCGGTACGGTAAAGGCAATCAACAGTGCAAAGGCGTTCGGGTCTTCCAGCAAACCCGAGGCGCGGCCCTGATCCTGGTACCGGGCTGAAAACATCGCGAGCACGCAGGCCGTGGCGACGCTCACCGTCATCAGCCGGGCGAACATATCCAGGTTCAGCTCGCGACCGATCAGCAGCGCGATCACAAACAGAATCAGCCCTACGGCGAGTTCTCGCAGATGCGTCAGGGACACGCCGATGTTTTCCGAGATCAACAGGCTCAGGCCATACAACGCCATGAAGCCGAGCAGCGGCTTCCAGATATTGCTGCGCAAGCGCGTCCCAGGGATCTGGTGCAAGGCCAACTGCAGCATCAGGATCAGGATCAGCGCCACGCCGAGGAATTTGCTGCCGGAAAACGCGTTGTCCTTGAACAGGCCTTCGAACGGCAGCAGCGCGGCAATGCCTAGCAAACCCCAGCTGGGCTTGCGGTACAGCATGGCGACGCCCACCAGGCCGAACACTGCGCCCGGTGCCAGGAACGGATAAGGACTGGCCAACAATGCCAGGCAGACCAGCCCCAGCAGACTGACGATCGAGAGCGGGACGATCATGGCCGAGCCTCCCGTGCCGTGCGGATATAGAGTTGTGACCAGCGTTCGGCCAGCGTGCGCAGGTCGTAGCGGTCGCGTTGGGTGCACCGCGCGTTGTCGGCGAGGATCTGCGCCAGGGGCGGTTCGCTGAACAGCGTTTCGATCTGGCTGGCCAGCGCCTCGCTGTCGGCCGGTGTAGCGAGCAGGCCGTTGTGGCGGTCTTGCAGGATATCGGGAATGCCGCCGACGCCGAACGCCACCACCGGCACGCCGGCCTGCATGGCTTCGAGCAGGATCATCGGCGTGCCTTCGGTGCGTGAACTGATCACCAGCGCATCGAGGCGGCTCCACCAGCCGTTCATGTCTGTCTGATAACCAGGCAGTTCGATGCGCGTGGGCAGCCCGGCATCGGTGATGCGTTTGAGCAAGGACTGGCGTTCCGGGCCGTCGCCAAGCATCACCGCGTGCAGCGACGCATGGCGCTGGCACAGCGGGATCATCGCGTCGAGGAACAGGTCCGGGCCCTTCTCGCTGCTCAACCGACCGACGTAGCCGACCCGCCAGCGCTGCCTGTCGGCGTGGTGGGGCAGCGGCGTCGTGACGGCGGGCAGGCCGTTGGGGATCACATCGAGTTTTTCCGCCCGCACGCTGGCCTGGCGGTGCAGCGCCGCGATGCTTTCGGCCACGCAAACCACGCGCTTGACCGGCGCGGTACGGCACAGTTGCAGGCTCAGCCACGTATAGAACCGCTGCTTTGGACTGCGCGGCGTGAAGCCGTGCTGGGTAATCACCAGCGGCAGGCGCAGCATCGTGGCCGCCGACCAGCCGAACAACAGACCCTTGAAGTTGTGGGTATTGATCAGTGGTCGCTCGGCGCGCCGTTGCCGCAAATGTTGCAACAACTCGGCCCAACTGGCGCAGTGGTGGCAATCGACTCCGGCCTGGCGGAACCGCGTGATCAAGGTCGGCGGCGCCGCCAGAAACACCACCTGATGTTGGCCGGGTGTCGCCAGGCAATGATCGAGCAGCATCCGCTCGGCCCCATAGAAGCCGCCGCTGTCGAGCAGATGAATGATCGACAAGGGGCTGTCATGGCGGGACGGGCCGAACGGCGCGTTCAATTTCTCACCCAATGGACAAGGCTGGGCAGGCTCCAGTTGCGGTGTGGATTGATCTGCTCGGGTGACTGCTCGTTGATCACCAGCAAGACCGGCAGATCCAGTTGCTGGCTGATTTGCGCTGGGTGCTTGAAGCGATGGTCGAAGAACTCACGCACGTAGACCAGGGCGATCGCCAGCAGCAGGCCACTGAACATGCCGAAGACAATGATCAGCATCGGCTTGGGAAAGGCCGCGGCGGTGGGTTCGAACGGCGGGCTCAGGACCCTGGCGTTGGACAGGTCGTTGTCCAGCGAACGCGCGGTGCTGGCCTCGGCGAAGCGTTGGGCATACGTCGAGAAGGCCGCATGCAGGGCGTTGATCTCGGTGTCCATCTGCCGCAGCTTGCTCTGGGTTTCCTGCAACTGGTGGATGCGTTCCTTGAAGGCTGCGATGCGTTCGACTTTCTGGTTGATCACCGAGCTGACCACCGCCAGGTCGGTGGTGCGTTCCTGGATGCGGTTGTTCACCACTTTGAGGAATTGCTGGCGAGTGCGCACGATCTGCTCCCGGGCCAGCAGCATCGGTTCGCTGCTGGGTTGGAAGATCGCCAGGTCGTTCATGTAGCGGCTCACCTGGCTGGTCAATTGCTCGCCCATTTGCCGGATTTCCCGGTCTTCGAAGGCAATGTTGTCCACGGTGGTGGTGAAGGTGAACGGGAAGGTGTAGTCGTTGAACCGCGAGCTGTTCGCCGCCGCCAGGCTGGTCTTGAGGTAGTCGAGCCAGCGTTGGCTTTGCAGCAAGCGATCCTGGTACAGGTTCAAGGCCTGTTCCTCGGTGTTGATCGCATTCAAGCGGAACGTGATTTCTTCCTTGGGATCGGAAGAGCCGACGCCTTCAAGCAGCGTCAGGCGGTTGCCTTCCAAGCCGTCAAGGCGCGTCTGGTATTGGGCTTTCTTCTGCTCGTAGAAGGTCTGCGGCAGTTCGATCGACTGCAGGTCCTGGCGGTTGCTGAGGTAGTTCTGCAGCAGTTGCGCCACGAACCGGGTGCCTTGGGCCGGATCGCCGAAGCTGTAGACGATGGAGATGACGTTGGAGCCGGGCAGGGTCTCGATCTTCAGGTTCTCGATGGCCTCGTCGGTCAGGGTATCGAGCACGGTGTCGCGCACCGGATCGACCTCAAGCCCCAGGCCATCGCGCAGCGGGTTGACGACGTACTCGCGCAGGGGCTGGGTGATGTAGCGCTTGAGCGGTTCACTCACCCATTTGTTGAGAATGCCGGGACTTGGGGTGTATTCACCCTGTTCGCGCAGGACACTGATGGTCTGCCGGATCAGCGCCGGCGAGCGCAGGATGTTGCTCTCGGTTTCCATGTCCGCCAGGGACGGCGGGATGAAGGTGGCGTTTTCCTGGTTCAGCGACGTGGTGGCGTCGCCCTGGGAGAGCTTTTTCGACTGGACGATCACCTGGGCGGTGATGTCGAAGCTCTGCTTGAGCATCAACGGCAGCACCAGGGCGATCATGGCGAAAATCAGGAAGACGCGCTTCACCCACTGCTTGTTGGCAAAGAAGATCCTGAAGAACTCGTGCAGATAGTTTTCCTTGGGGTTCATGATCATTCACCTGGGTCAGTTGCCGCTGCTGTCGTTGTCGAGGTCGTAGCCGAAGCTGACGCCAACGCCCTGGAACAGCACCACGTCGGCCAGTTGCCTGGCCATTTCACCGGCTTTGGCCAAGCCGGTCTTGGGCACATACAGCATGTCTTCCGGTTGCAGGTAGGCGATCTGCGAGGCGTCACCGCTCAGGGCCTTCTCCACGTCGTAGTGGCGGGCTTCAACCTGATTGCCGTTGCGACGCATGATCACCACCGAGTCGAGCCTTGCCTTGACGTTGGTGCCACGAGCCAGGGTCAGGGCCTCGAGGACCGAGATCGGCCGGCGGATTGGGTAGGAACCCGGCTGCGCCACTTCGCCGAGGACATAGATCTCGTTGCCGGCGGTGGACTTGAGCAGCACATCCACCGTCATGTGGCCGGGCAGCTGCGCGTAGCGCTCGTTGAGGAAGGTTTCCAGTTGGGTGACGGTCATGCCTTGCAACGGCACCGAGCCGATTTCCGGGAAGCTGGCGTAGCCATCCCGGCCCACGATGATTTCCCGGCTCATGCCCGTGGCCGGGTGGGTCAGGGTGTTGCGCAAGTTCGTCTCGCCGGACAGCGGGCTCGTCACCAAAACGGTCAATTGGTTGCGGTTGGGTTGGAACAGCATCTTCTGGTTGTAGGCACGCTGCACCGCCAGACGGGCTTCGTCGGTGGTCAGGCCGGCGACTTTCACCGAGGTGTTGGCGCCCGGCAGTTCGATGCTGCCGTCGGGCATCACCTGTTGCGTGCCGTTGAGCTGGCTGGCGGCGGTGAAGTTCAAGGCAACCTGATCGCCAGGTTGTACTCGATAAGCCTGGGACGAGGTGGTGTCGATGTGAAAAATCACATCCAACACATCCTGGGGCCTCAGGGTTTGTTCGACCCTGGGCATGTCGGTGGCCTGGGCGTTGGCCGGCGCGGCCGTGAGGATCTGCACCGGCATCGAGCGGGTATCGGTGGTGCTGGAGCAACCGGCAAGCGGCAGCAACAGCAGGACAAGCATCTTGGCGTTCATCTCGTCATCCTTTTGCAGGCTTACAGGTTGTTGTAGAGCCACTTGGGCATGTAGTACTTGCGGCGGTTGAACACGCTGCCGACCACTTTCGCGCCGGCTTGGGACAGGCGCTGGCGGGTGGCCTGGGCCACTTCCCAGCGGGTGTCTTCACCGCGCACCACCAGCACCACGCCATCCACCTGGGTGCTGAGCACCAGGGTGTCGCTGGCCGAATACACCGCGTCGCCGTCGATCACCACAAAGCGGTATTGCGCCGCCAGTTGCCTGAACAACGGACGCAGGCGCTCGGGGCTCAGGTGGTCGGCATTGCGGCCGAGGCGACCGTGGGGCAGCACGTCGAAGGGCAGGCTGGACGCCTGCACCACGCAATCCTGCAACAGGGGCGGGGCAAGGCTGTTGAACAACAGGTCGGTGAAGCCGCGCTCCTTGTGCAACGACAGCTGTTGGCTGAGGTTGCGCGGTGACTGGCTGGCATCCACCAGCAGGACGCGACCGTTGCTCATCTGCGCCAGTTGCGCGGCGAGTGCCATGGCGCTGGTGCTGGTGCCAGTGCCGGTGTTGGCGGACGTCAAGAGCAGGATCCGCAGGGAAGGGTCGAGCACGGTCGAGGTCAGGTTGGTCTCGCTCGGGCTGGCTATGGTCAGGATATTCGTTGAACCGTCCATTTAACTCGCTCCGTGGCCGCTGAAAACTTTGAAGGGGGTTAGCATCAGGATCTTCAAATCCAGCCATAGGCTTTGTTCAGCGATATAGCTGAGGTCCAATTCCACGCGCTGGTCGAAGTCGATATTGCTGCGCCCGGAGATCTGCCACAGGCCGGTCATGCCGGGGTAGATGCTCAGGCGCACAAGATGGTTGTCCTTGTAGCGATAGGCGTTGAACGAGGTTGGCCGCGGGCCCACCAGGCGCATGTCGCCAGTCACTACGTTGATCAGGTTCGGCAGTTCGTCGAGGCTGCTGCGACGCAGGAACCGGCCGATGGGCGTGATGCGCGGGTCGTTGTCGATCTTGAAATCGATGGCATCGGCGCCGTGTTTGTTGAGGTGACGCAGCGACTCCTTGAGGGCCTCGGCGTCGGCGACCATGGTGCGGAACTTGTACATGCCGAACACCCGCCCGCGATAACCGGTGCGCTTCTGTACGAACAGCACCGGGCCCGGGCTGGAAAATTTGACCAGCAGTGCCAGGCCCAGCAACAGCGGGCAGAACACCACCAGGATCGCCAGCGCGCCGAGGCAGGCCACGACACGGTTGGTGCGCGAGACCGTCCAGGGCCGGCCGCCGTCGCGACCGGTCAACCATCCACGGCCCTGGCGGTGGATGGCCGCGTCCAGGCGCCTGCGGTGGTCGGGATCGACACGTTTGTCGCGCCCGGGGGCGTTGATCTCGATGGCTTGTTCATGTCGGGTCATAGACTCCTCCGCTGAGGTTGGGCCGCGAGCGGCGCGTGGGCAGGCAGTGGGTAGTAATCGAGGAACCACTGGATGAAACGACCCAGGCCGTCGTCCAGTGCGATGCACGGCCGGAAACCGGTGGCCCGTGCCAGGTCGCTGGCATCGGCGCAGGTGTTGAGTACATCGCCGGCTTGCAGGGGCAGCAGTTCGATGCGAGCGGTTCGTCCCAGGTGTTTTTCCAGCAGCGCGACATAGGTGCGCAGCGCCACCGGGTGCTGGCCGCCGATGTTGTAGATCCGCCAGGGCGCGCGGCTGGTGGCCGGGTCCGGTTGTTCGTGATCCAGCAAGGGCGTGACCTGGGGCGCACGGTCGATCAGGCGGGCGATGCTTTCGACGATGTCGTCGATGTAGGTGAAATCCCGCTGGTGCTCGCCGTGGTTGAACAGTTGCAGCCCCCGGTCTTCGGCGATGGCGCGGGCAAACTGGATCGGCGACATGTCCGGCCGGCCCCAAGGGCCATACACCGTAAAGAACCGCAGGCCGGTGCAGGGAATGCCAAACAGGTGGCTGTAGCTGTGGGCCATCAGTTCGTTGGCTTTTTTACTCGCCGCATACAGCGATAACGGGTGGTCGACATTGTCCTGGACTGAATAGGGAATGCGCGTGTTGGCGCCGTACACCGAGCTCGAGGAGGCGTAGATCAAATGCTTGACGGGATACCGGCGGCAGTTTTCCAGGATGTTCAGGAACCCGGTGATGTTGCTGTCGACATAGGCCTGGGGGTTTTCCAGGGAGTAGCGCACGCCGGCCTGGGCCGCGAGGTGAATCACCACGTCCGGGCGCCGGGTTTGGAACAGTTCATCAATGGCCGGCGCGTCGGCCAGGTCGAGCCGCGCCAAGGGGAAGCTGCCGACCTGGCCGTTCACCCAGGCCACGCGATCGTGCTTGAGCTGCGGGTCGTAGTAATCGTTGAAATTGTCCAGCCCGCACACCCGATGGCCGTCGCGCAGCAGCCGCAGCACGACGTGGGCGCCGATGAAACCGGCTGCGCCGGTGACCAGGATGTTCATGCTTGTGGCCTTGGTGCCAGGGGGCTGGGCACGGTGTGGCGCAGCCCGATACCGCGATACAACAGCCCGGCGGCGGCCAGGTGTTCGGGGTTGTACAGGTTGCGGCCATCGATGATCACCCGGGCGCGCAACTTGCTGGCCAGCAGGTCGAAATCCACCACGCGAAAGTTCTTCCACTCAGTGCAGATCACCAGGGCATCGGCGTCTTCCAAGGTGTCATCGCGGGTCGCGCAGAGATTGAGGTCTTTGCGATAGCCGTAGAGGCGACGGCATTCGGACATGGCTTCCGGATCGTAGGCCTGGACCCGTGCGCCTTCGCGCCACAGGGCTTCCATCAGGTAGCGGCTGGGGGCTTCGCGCATGTCATCGGTGTTGGGCTTGAACGCCAGGCCCCAGATGGCAATCGACTTGCCGGCCAGGCCATCCTGGAACTGCTTGGCCAGTTTTTCGAAGAGGATGTGCCGCTGGCTGTCGTTGACGTCGGTGACGCTGCGCAGCAGGCGCAGCGGCATGCCGCTTTGTTCGGCGGTGTGCAGCAGGGCCCGCAGGTCCTTGGGAAAGCACGAACCGCCGAAACCGCAGCCAGGGTAGATGAAGTGATAACCGATGCGCGGGTCCGAGCCGATGCCTTTGCGCACCGCTTCGATGTCGGCGCCCAACCGTTCGGTGAGGTTGGCCAGTTCGTTCATGAAACTGATGCGGGTGGCGAGCATGGCGTTGGCGGCGTACTTGGTCAGTTCGGCGCTGCGGTTGTCCATGAACATCAGTTTTTCGTGGTTGCGGCAGAAGGGCGCGTAGAGCTCGGTCATCTGGTCGCGGGCCACTGGATCGGCGGTGCCGACGATGATCCGGTCCGGACGCATGCAATCGGCCAGGGCGCTGCCTTCCTTGAGAAACTCGGGATTGGACACGACGCGTACGTTCAGCTGTTTCAGGCCGCGCCGGGCCAATGCCTGGCGGGCGCATTCGGCCACCTTGTCGGCGGTGCCCACCGGCACGGTGGACTTGATGACCAGGGTGCGGTCGCTGTCCATGAAATCGGCGATCTGCCGGGTGACGGCCAGCACATGGCTGAGGTCGGCCGAGCCGTCTTCATCGGCGGGCGTGCCGACGGCGATGAAGATCAACTCGCCATGATTGACCGCGTCGCTGGCCTGGGAGCTGAACGACAAGCGTCCGGCCTTGATGTTGTCTTCGAGCAGATTGGACAGCCCCGGCTCGCTGATGGTTGGCACAGCCTGTTGCAGTTGCCGGATCTTGTTCGGGTCGATATCGATGCACAAAACGCGGTGTCCGACGTCGGCCATTGCAGCCGCCTGGATCAGCCCGACATACCCCGTACCAAATACGCTCACGTCCATTTTTGGCGCGCCTCGCAAACCGAATGATGTAACTCGGATGAAACTGTTTAGAGGGGTATAGCGCAGCTTCAGAAAAGCGTGTCAGCAAAATGACAGTTGTCAGTGTTGGCAATTCATGTGAAATCGGGCCTTTTGATATCAAGTCATTGACTGTCCTAGCAAAGTGGCTGTTTTGCTGGGGATGGCCGGCATTTAACAAAGCGATAGACGGTCGTTATCCATAGATTTTTATATTTTGTTACCTGTTTTCGTGTCGTTTTTGGGGTAACTTTTTTTTGACGCGTGTTGTGGGGGACGTTTCTTGCGCTTTGCAAATCGGCTGCTAACGTGCAGGAACGAAGCGCTTTCGACACCGCGATCCGGGCGAGGAAAACATGACCCGCTACCTCAAGGAATTGCTGCTGTTTTTGTACCTGCTCAAGGGGTACGACGCTTACCTCGAGCGTCTCGACGCGTTGGGCCTGGGCTTGGCGACCGTGCTGTTCGGCGCCATGTTCGTGGTGTTGGTGCTGGCGCTGTGGATGAGCGCCTACATTCGCCAGACGTTGGTGAGGCATGTGTTTGCCTTGGCGTTGTTTGTTTCGGCGGTGTTTTTCGAGGTGTACACCCGAGTCACGGACAGTTACCTGACCTACAGCCAGTTCGTTTCGCTGGTGTACTCGGGAGGCTTTATCCAGGAGGCGGCCTATCAGTACCGCGAGGTGATCATCAACGCGGTGATCGGGGGCTTGTTACTGTTGTTCGGCATCGCTCTCAAACCTCGACGAACGCTGCGAGTGCCCGGTTATCTGCCTGTGGTCGCGCCCGTGCTGGGGGTGATGTTGCTCAGTGGCGTGTTGTTCGTGCGGGCGGGCGAAGGTGCGCGCGGCCTGCCGGTGATGTACACGCCGTTGGCCTATTTGAATCTCCTTGCCTATGAGTCCTTGCACAGCACGATCGGTCCCCGGGAGCCGGTCACCCTAACGCGGCGATCATCCTTGATCGAACAGGACATAGTGCTGATCATCGATGAAAGCGTCGGCGGCAATTACCTGGATATCAACACGCCGTTTGGCGTGCGCAGCGGCCTGAAAACGCCGCCCGAGGGCGTGGATATGTTCAATTTCGGCTACGCGGCGTCCATTGCCAACTGCAGCGCCGATACCAATGTCACCTTGCGCTACGGGGGGACGCGGACCGACTACATACGCATCAACAGCACTCGGCCGTCGATCTGGCAGTACGCCAAAAAGGCCGGCTTGCGTACCGTCTACATCGACGCCCAGCGCACCGGCGGCAACTTGCAGAACCTGATGACCGAACTGGAAAAACAGGACATCGATGAGTTCGTCCAATTCGACCAGACCAGCGTGCGCGACCGCGACATGGCGGCGGCGGCGAAGTTGATCGAACTGCTGGACGATCACCAGGCTGAACTGGTGGTGATCAACAAGGTGGGGGCGCATTTTCCGGTACACGACAAATACCCCGACGACTTCATGAACTACCGCCCGACCTTGCCGCGCGGGCAGTTCCAGGAAGTGGCCGATACCGGCAGCCGCGACGGCTTCGATGGGCAGAAAGATGACTGGTTGCTGTACCGCAACGCGTACCAGAACACCTTGCTGTGGAATGTTGGCGAGTTCTTCAAGCGAGTCTTCCAGCAGGCCGATTTGAGCCGAGCGGTGCTGATTTACACCTCCGATCATGGCCAGGATCTGCACGAGCGTGGCAATCCTGGGCTCAACACTCATTGTGGTGGCGACCCGATGCCCGAAGAGGGGTTGGTGCCGTTGGTGGTGATCCAGGGCCGTCAGTTGGATAGTCTTGATTGGCGTGGCGCCTGGGCGCGGAACAAGGATCGTTCGAGTCACTACAACATCTTTCCGACGCTGTTGCAGTTGATGGGGTATGACCCGGTTGGGGTTGAATCGGTTTATGGCAGGTCGTTGAGCCAGCCGACGGAGGATGAGTTTACGTTCAACTATCGTTTCAACGCGCGGTTGGGGGCGAAACCGGCTTGGAAGCATATTGACCTGGACCATATCGTGACGCCGCAGCCTGGCCAGGCCGAAATGGCGGCGGGGCATTGATTGAAGGCCCCCATGCGCTGGGCTCTTTGTGGGAGCGAGCCTGCTCGCGATGTCGGAGGGTCAGTTTGCGATGATGTTGGATACCCACAAGGTCTTGCACGACCCTGTGGCGAGGGAGCTTGCTCCCGCTGGGTCGCGCAGCGGCCCCAAAAAAGCGATGAGCGCTGCGCACTCAAGCGGGAGCAAGCTCCCTCGCCACAAAAGCGACCCAGCCATCACGCCACGGATTGATCAACGGTAAGCCCTGTGGGAGCGAGCCTGCTCGCGATGGCGGTGGGTGAGTGGGTGGGAGGTGTTGAGTGCGCCCAACCTCCGCTATCCTGAGCCTCACGCCCACCCGTCGAGGCTGCCCATGCTGGAAGTCCGCCAAGTGTTCAAAAGCTACCCCACGCCCCAAGGCCCGTTGCCGGTGCTGCAGGGTGTCGACCTGACCCTGATGCCCGGCAGCAGCCTGGCGCTGATGGGGGAATCTGGCAGCGGCAAGAGTACCTTGCTGCATTTGGTTGCCGGGCTGGACAAGGTCGATCGCGGGAGCATTCGCAGTGGCGAATATCGACTCGACGGCATGAGTGAAAGCCAGCTGGCGAATTGGCGGCGCACGGAAATCGGCCTGGTGTTCCAGCAGTTCAACCTCATCAGCAGCTTGTCGGTGGAAGATAACCTGGCGTTCCAGGCCCGCTTGTGCGGTCGCTATGACGCGGCCTGGCAAGCCCATCTGGTGCAGCGGCTCGGGCTTTCAGGGTTGCTGCGGCGTTACCCCGAGCAGCTTTCCGGCGGCCAGCAGCAACGGGTGGCGCTGGGTCGGGCGCTGGCTTCTCGACCGCCCTTGTTGCTGGCTGACGAACCCACCGGCAGCCTCGACGAAGCCACCAGTGACGAAGTGCTGCAACTGTTGCTGGAACTGCTGGAGGGCAGCCCCACCAGCCTGTTGATGGTGACCCACAGTCCCCGGGTAGCGGCTCGCCTGGCCCAACGCGTGGTATTGCATGGCGGACGGTTGGCGCAGGTGGCCCAGGGGTGATGATTTTCCGCCAGGCCCTCAAGGCCCTGCTCAGCCATTGGCGCCAGCACCCGGTGCAGTTCTTCAGCGTGTTGACTGGCCTCTGGCTCGCCACCAGCCTGCTCACCGGCGTGCAAGCGCTGAACAGTCAGGCCCGGGACAGCTACGCCCGCGCCAGCCAACTGATCGGCGGCGAACCCCAGGCCAGCCTCACTGCACCCGGCGGCGGCACCTTCCCTCAACAATGGTTTGTCGATTTGCGGCGCCAGGGCTGGCCGGTGTCGCCGGTGTTGCAGGCCCGGGTGGTGCTCAAGGGGCACGAGGACCAGCGTCTGCAACTGATGGGCATCGACCCGGTGTCGATGCCGCCCGGTGCGGCGTTGGCGGGACAGGCGCGGGAGATGGGCGAGGTGGTGGAGTTCTTTACCAGTCCCGGTCGTACCTGGATCGCCCCGCAGACTTTGCAGGCCCTGGGGCTGGGTGAGGGCGACCAGCCCCAAACCGCCGATGGACGACCCCTGCCGCCGCTGCATGTCCAAATGGACATGGCGCCGGGCATGCTGTTGATGGACATCGGGTTTGCCCAAGCGGTACTCGGAATGCCGGACCAGCTGTCGCGGCTGCTGTTGCCCGCGACGTTCAGCGCCGCGCTGCCGGAGGCGTTCGGCGATCGACTGCAATTCAAGCGCGCCGATGAAGAAAACAACCTCTCGCGCCTGACCGAAAGTTTCCACCTGAACCTCGACGCCCTGGGCATTTTATCCTTCGTGGTGGGGCTGTTCATCGTTCACGCGGCCATCGGCCTGGCGCTCGAACAGCGCCGCAGTCTGTTGCGAACCCTGCGGGCCTGTGGCGTCAGTGCGCGGGTACTGGTCACCAGCCTGGTGGTTGAGCTGGGCGGGTTGGCCTTGCTCGGTGGGATCGCCGGGGTGCTCAGCGGCTATTGGCTGGCGAGCCTGTTATTGCCCGATGTCGCGGCGAGCCTGCGGGGTTTGTACGGCGCCGAGGTGGCCGGGCACTTGAACCTCAGCCCGGCGTGGTGGCTCAGCGGTGTCGGCCTGAGCTTGCTTGGCGCGCTGCTGGCCGGCGCCGACAGCCTGTTGCGGGCGGCGCGCCTGCCCTTGCTGGCGCTGGCCAATTCCCAAGCCTGGCATCAAGCCCATGGGCGTTGGCTGCGACGCCAGGGTTGGGTGGCGACGGTGGCGGCGTTGATTGCCGCATCGGCGTTGGTCTGGGGCGACAGCCTGGTCAGCGGTTTTGTCCTGATGACCGCCTTGTTGCTGGGCGCGGCGCTGGCCTTGCCGGTGTTGCTCAGCGGCATGCTGACGTGGTTGTTGCGCCGCAGCCGCTCGGTGCTCGGGCAATGGTTTCTCGCCGATTGTCGCCAACAACTGCCGACCCTGAGCCTCGCGCTGATGGCCCTGCTGTTGGCATTGGCGGCGAACATCGGCGCCGGCAGCATGACCGCCGGCTTTCGCCAGACGTTCAGCAACTGGCTCGAACAACGGCTGAGCGCCGAGTTGTATATCAACCCGCAAACCCCGGCCCAGGCCGAAGAACTGCATACCTGGCTCAAGCAGCAACCAGCGATCACTGCCGTTGTGCCCCTCTGGCAAGTCTCGCTCCCGTTGCAGGGCTGGCCGACGGATATCCACGGCATCCTCGATCACCCTCACTATCGCCAGCATTGGCCGCTGCTGGAATCGTCCGGCGACAAGCCGTGGGAGCAGTTGGCCGCCGCCGACACCCTCATGCTCAGCGAACAACTGGCCCGACGCCTCAAGGTGAGGATCGGCGATCAGTTGACCTTGCCGACGCCGCAGGGACCTTGGGCACTACGCATCGTCGGCATCTACGCCGACTATGGCAATCCCAAGGGCCATGTGCTGGTCAACGTCGAGCACTTGCTGGCGCACTGGCCGAACCTGACGCCGAACCGTTTCAACTTGCGCATTGAACCGCCGGCGATTCCGGCGCTGGTGACGGCATTGCAGGACCGGTTCGGCCTGGATGACAGCCGCATCGTCGACCAGGCCCGGCTCAAGGGCTGGTCGACCCAGGTGTTCGAACGTACCTTCGCCGCCACCGCCGCCCTCAACAGCCTGACCCTGGCGGTAGCCGGGGTGGCGTTGTTCATCAGCCTGCTGACCCAGAGCCAGAGTCGTCTCGGCCAGTTGGCGCCGCTGTGGGCGCTGGGGGTGACGCGTCGGCAGTTGATGTTGCTCAACCTCGGCCAGACCTGGCTACTGGCGCTGCTGACCCTGGTCCTGGCCTTGCCGCTGGGCATTGCCCTGGCCTGGTGCCTGGACGCGGTGATCAATGTGCAGGCTTTCGGCTGGCGCCTGCCGTTGCGGGTGTTCCCATTGCAGTTGGCGCAACTGCTGGCCCTGGCGATGCTCGCCACGCTCCTGGCATCGGCCTGGCCGCTGTATGCGTTGTACCGCTCGCAGCCGGCGGATTTGCTGAGGACCTTTGCCCATGAAGATTAAAGCCGGCCTGTTGCTGCTGGCGTTGCTCAGCGGCTGTGATGACTCGGCGCCGACGCAAAAGGGCTTCGCCGGCCTCGGTGACCAGGCTGTCGCGTTCACGCCGGTCGTGCCTGGGCGGGTGTTCAGTTTCCCGGCCGACCACGGTATGCATGACGGTTTTCGCATCGAATGGTGGTACGTCACCGCCAACCTCAAGGATTCCCAAGGCCGGGAGTTCGGCGTGCAATGGACGCTGTTTCGCAGCGCCTTGGATGCCGCACCCCAAGCCAGCGGTTGGCGCAACCAGGCAATCTGGCTCGGTCATGCGGCGGTCACTTCCGACAGCGTGCACTATGCCGCCGAGCGTTATGCGCGAGGTGGGGTGGGGCAGGCCGGGGTGCAAGTGCAGCCCTTCGAGGCCTGGATCGACGACTGGCAATTCGGCACCCAGGCCTCAGCGGCCGAGCCGTTGGCGGACATGCAATTGAAGGCTCGCGACCGACGCTTCAGCTATGCCTTACGGCTGACGTCGAACCGTCCGTTGGTGTTGCAGGGCGATCAAGGTTTCAGCCAGAAATCCGAACAGGGCCAGGCGTCGTACTACTACAGCCAGCCGTTTTTCCAGGCCGACGGTGAACTGGAAATCGACGGCCAGCGCTACACGGTCAGTGGCCCGGCCTGGCTCGATCGCGAATGGAGCAGCCAGCCCCTGACCGCCAACCAGACCGGCTGGGACTGGTTCTCCCTGCATCTGGACAATGGCCAGCACCTGATGCTCTATCGCATGCGCCACAAGCACGGCGCGCCTTACCTCACGGGCACCTGGATCGATGCCCAGGGCCGGGCGCAAACCCTGCGCGCCGAGGAGATCAGTCTCGCGCCATTGGACACGGCCAAGGTCGCCGGGCGCTCGATGCCGGTACGCTGGGCCATCAAGATCCCCGGCAAGCAACTCGACATCATCACCCAGGCACTCAATCCCAAGGCCTGGATGGACTTGCGCATTCCCTATTGGGAAGGCCCGGTGCGTCTGAGTGGCAACCAGGGCGGCACGGGATACCTGGAAATGACCGGCTACTGAAAATCACTGGAACTCCCCGCGAACGCCGACCCTCATAACCAATGAATGTCTCGCAGGAGTCCGTCATGGGCGATGACCTCAAGCTTGCGTCGCTGGCCGATTGGCAGCGACTGTTCGACGACAAGGCCTACCGGCAGCAGTCCCCCGATGCTCATTTCACTGAGTTGATGCAGGTGGCCAATGACCTGTTCGGCCGCGGCGCCATCGATCTGGCACGCTGGCAGGATTTGAAGACCCAGGCCGAGCAACTGCACCAGCGCTCCCCGGATGCCAATGTCGCCGAAGAAGTCGCCGACCCCGATGCCTGAATCCCGAATGACCCCAGGAGTTCGCCATGAACCACAGCCCCGATCAAACCCGGCCCAACCCGGACGCGCCAGCATTGCCCGGCGAAGTGGAACGCGATAACGATGCCTTGCGGCCCAATGACCCGGCCAAGCGCAAACAGCAACACGGTGACCCTGATGCGGGGGATACCGATGCGCAAAAAACCGGACGGCGTGGATGAAGTGCGTCATGCCGACGGGTATTAAAAAAGAGTTTTTAATGGTTGTTTAATTTTTATTCATGGATAACTTTTTTGTATTTGTCCATGTCTTGTATAACCGGTTGTACGGCTAGTGCAGGAGTTGCCATTCAATACTGTGGCGAGGGAGCTTGCTCCCGCTGGGATGCGAGGCAGCCCCAAAAGCGGCCGCTGCGCGCCCGAGCGGGAGCAAGCTCCCTCGCCACAGGTTCCGCGGTTCGGTCACAATGTAACTGTGCGAGTCATGATCAATCGGCGGCAGTTACGATCAAAGATAAACAATTATTTAAACAGTCTCCCGGACATAGTCTGAAAGTTCCATTATTATTGTCCCCGTTCGCCCAGTGTCAGGCTCTTTACCAGTGCATGGATTGCCGAGGCCGTCGCACTGGGCGAACACCGTCCTGAATCAATGACTTTCAATTATTTGTTTGCACATTGGCCAACAGCGGTGGCCCATGCGTGAGTGGTTGCGCTCGAACATTAGCCGACTATGGGTGAACGCCAGTCATCGGAACCCGAAGTGCCACTGACTTCGTGGGTCCAAGTGATTTTGCGGTACGTGAAATGCACGTCTTCCAGATGGGTGAAGTGCGCGTTCGCCGGGTCCTGGCAGTTGAACATGTAGTCCTTGATTTCCACGATGATCGCGTCGTACAACGTGGTCGTGAAGTAGTGCTCCTGAGCGCCTAGCTTCGAAGTGCGGAACCATTGGATCGAAACCTCTTCCATGAGCTCACCGCTGGTCAGGGCGGCCAGCAACAGCGGTGAGGCTTTGTCGAACACCTTGGTGATGACCAAGGGTTTGTGTATGCGCTGGCCGGTTGGCTGGCCGGATTGAGCGTCGCGCGGGATGATCACTTGGTGCTGGAATCCCTGCACCATGATCTGGTCTTCGTGACCTTCCTGATAGGTATTGCCCACCGAGTCGGCGGTAAACGCACCGGAGGTAATCAGGCCTTGTTTGCTGCCGACGATGGCCATATATGCGGGGGTAGCCAAGGGATGCTCTCCTTCCTGGATAACTAAGGGCCTGGGACGGGAATCGCCCCGAGGTGGCCTGACGGTTATCAAGAGCTGTGCCACTTTCAAAAAAACTATATATATCAATAAGTTGATTTGATGTAAGGCAACTGCTCCCTTCAGGCAAGCAACAAAACGCACAAACCCTTGCCCAGTACATCGCAGATATTCGCGGCCCACCCGGACGCCGTGCTACCCAAGCAGAATCACCAAGGAAGGCGCGCCATACTGCGCGCCTGTCAGGCAACTTCTTGCCATTTGATCCTTCAGCATGTTCCTAGACGCCCAACGCAGCCCTGCACTCATCGATGGAGCGCTGTTGCGTCTGGGCATACAGCCCCAACTCGTCGATGGTCCCTCGCCCCAGCGCCGCCTCGAAAGCCTGGCGGTTGGATTGCCCGGCGTAATGGCTTTGGGCGGCGTCGCCGAGGTTCGACTGGAAGATGCCGGCGGCGCTGACGGGTAGGAAGTCTTCGTACACCAAGGGCTCGGCCCGCAGGTATTGCTGTTCGAGCAAGTGTTCCAGGGTGGTCGCTGCCTCGAGGGTGCCCTTGGCGGCGAGGCCCTTGGGCGTCGGGACATAACGGAAATACGCCAACGCCTGTTGGCGCAGCTCATCGTGGTTATCCGGGAATGCGCCGAAGTGTTCGGCCATCAGCACGTTGTAGCGCCCGGCGTTGGCTTCGTTGGGGAATTCCCCCAGCGCATCGCGCGCGGCGTTCAGCAATTGGTCATAAAGCGCACGGCCTTTGGGTGTGAGCGCGGCGCCGCGTTGTTCGATTTCGCCGAAGCGGGCGCTATGGCTGCCTTGGGGCTGGGTCCGGGTCTGGGGCTGGTCGGTGAAGGCAACGGGCTCATCGAGCGCCTTGAAACTGGTCTGGCGCAGCAGGATCGGGCATTGGCGACGGGGTGGGCCTTCGATCACGGCCTTGGGGGTGATGCCATGCACGGGCATCCGCGCCTGGACGATGTCGATGTCCAGGGTGCGCGGCGTCAGGTGGTTGATGTGCGGGCCCTTGAACGCCACCACGTCGGCGATCAGGCGATGCTGGCCGCTCAGTTGCCGATACTGTTCGGCGGTGACGGTGGCGCTGTGGTGCCAGCGAAAGGTTTCCAGGGCCTGTAGGACAAAGTCCTCGGCTTGGGTTTCGCTCAGGCCGCCCTGGCGTTCGGCCAGGTCAATGAGCTCAAGGGCGCCGGGGGTGAAGATCTGCCGTTTGGCCAGCACCGATTCGGCAAAGGCCCGAAGCTCGGCATTCTCGATCAGTTCCAGGCGCAGCAGCGAGGTAAACACCCGGAACGGGCTGACCTGCAAGGCGCTTTCATGCACGGCGCGAAACGCGGTGGAATGCACCGGTACACCGGCTGGCGTGAGGTCGTAGTAGCCCACCGGCTGCATGCCCATGACCGCGAACAGTCGCCCCAGGGTCGCCAGCTCGGCGGCGGTGCCGACGCGGATCGCGCCGTGGCGTTCCAGGTCCAGGCGCTCGAGTTCGCCCGTGTTGCGCAGGTGGGCGGCCAGTTCCGGCTGTTCGCTCAGGACCTGGGCGTTGGTGGCTTCCACCAGCTCCATCAGTGCGCCATACAACGGCACCTCGTCGCGGTACATGTCGGACATCGCTTTGGAGAAGCGTTGGCGGATCAGGTCGGGGCTGACGAAGCTCATCGTGGGAATTCCTGGCGAGGGCTGTGGGAAAGTTGGACGAAAGATCGCAGCCTTCGCCGGTCCCGGCAAACGAAGAATCTTCAGGACTTCATTCTGCCAGGGACTGACCCACCGGTTCACCACCGGGCGTTGCTTGCATCATGATCACTGCCCCAATCCCTTGAGAAAGTCACGGTACAGCGCCGCGGTTTTCCCTGGTTGTTCGATCATGGGCAGGTGGCCGATCCCGTCCCAGATTTCCACACGCAAGTCCGCGATGCCCTTGCTCCATGCGGGTACGCTGCTGACGTCGATCACCCGGTCCTGGCGACCCCAGAGCAGCAGCGAAGGGGCACGAATGGCGGCCAAGTGGGGCTCCATTGGCGGGCTGGCGCGAAAGTCGGTGTAGATCTCCGCCAGTTCTTCGCGTTGCTGTACATAACGCTCGGCCACCGCGGCCATGACCATGCCGGGTACCCAGGGCGGCGAGGCCATGGTCATTGCGTAGAACGGCATGAACTCCTCCCGCGAATGCACGAGGGACGGGTTATGACCGGCGGCCAATTGGCGGTCCATGTCGCTGGGCTGGGGGGAGGTGACACCGGCCGGATTGAGCAGCGCCAGGGTCAGCACGCGGTCAGGCGAAGTGGCTGCCAGCCACGCGGCGAGATGCCCACCCATGGAATTGCCGATCACATGGACCTTGTCCAGGCCGCAGGCGTCGAGCAATTCGATGATTCGCCGGGCCTGGGTCGGGATGTCGTAGCCGCCGCCGGCCTTGAAGCCGGTTTCGCCATGGCCGGGGAGGTCGGGGATCACCACTCGGTAATCACCAACAAAATGTCGGGCAACCCGCAGCCAGAGATTCTTGTCGCCGCTGTAGCCGTGCAGCATCAGGATGCTGGCGGACGCTTCATAAGGCCCGCCCTGCCAGGTCGACACGGTCATTTCACTGATGGGCACGGTGATTTTGCGCAACCGGTAAAGGCGTGCTTCCAAGGCCATGCTCATGTCGTAGATCACATGGCCAATGCCGGGATAGGTCAACCAACTCCAGGCGATAAGTACAGCAATAACCACGAACAACACCAGCATGTTTTGCCCTCCATGGGCTGCGACAGAATGTAATCAAACGGATCAGGCGGTGTTCAGTGAAGCTTAACCCGGGAACATCGTTGCCCAGGAACCTGCTTTGCGAGGTGTCACGGACTTCCTTGTCATATATAGCCAAAATCCGAGCAGAGCCCCGCATTTTGACGAAGAAAATACCCCTGCATTCAGTGGTGGCTATTTGATGCCGCCCTGATAGACTCCAGGCAAGCCCATCCCGATGATTCGGGAAACCCGCGGTGCAGAGGCGTCTATGCAAAAGACGGGAAAAAAGGGACTGTCGTTGGCCAGGAGGCTCTACGTATCGCGCATCCTGGGCCTGACGCTGGGGTTGCTGCTGGTCAGCGCCGCGCTCTATCCCCTCGATCCGCCGCCCTGGGTCTGGGGCCTCATGCTGTTCAACGGCCTGCTCTGGCCGCACCTGTCCTATGGGTGGGCTCGCCGATGCGCGGTGCCGTACCACGCCGAACACCGTAACTTGTTGATCGATGCCTTTCTCGGCGGCTTCTGGGTCGTGGCGATGCAATTCAACCCGTTGCCCACGGCCGTCACGCTGGCGATGATGGCGATGAACAACGTCGCCATCGGTGGTCTGCGTTTCCTGCTCGTCGGGGTTGTGGCCCAAGTGGCGGGCATCGCCGTGGGCATGGTGATCTTCCCGTTGACCGGCGTGCCCATGACCAGCCCGACGCAGATCTATGCTTGTCTGCCGCTGCTGTGCCTGTATCCGATGGCACTGGGTTGGATCTGCTTTCGCCAGGCCTACACCCTGGGGCGGCAGAAACGTGAGTTGCTGGCCCTGAGTCGTACCGACAGCCTGACCGGGTTGCTCAACCATGGCGCCTGGAAAGATCGCCTCAACGAGGAGTTCCAGCGTTGCGGGCGCCATCCAGCGGACGGGACGGCCCATGGCGCGATTGCGCTGATCGACATCGACCATTTCAAAGCCATCAATGACACCTATGGCCACGGCGCCGGCGACGTCGTGCTGCGCCGGCTCGGCAAGCTGCTCAGGCAGAACCTGCGCGCCGCCGACATTGTCGGGCGTTATGGTGGCGACGAGTTTTGCGTGGTCTTGCCGGACCTGACCCTGCATAACGCTGTGCAGGCGATGGATGGTTTGCGTGAGCGCTTCGCGACCCTCGGCTACGAGCAGGATCCGGCGCTTAAAGTGAGCCTGAGTATTGGCCTGGCGGTGTTCAACCCGGCGTATGGCGACGCAACGCTTTGGCTCAACGATGCAGACCAGGCGTTGTATGAAGCCAAGACCAGCGGGCGCAACCGGGTCACTTGCCACCGGCATCGGCCGGTGCTGGAAACGTCGGCCGTTTCCCTTTGAGATGGCCACCTGCTGTCTAGAGCCTTGGTTCATTGTCGGGTAGGGTGCCTATGGCACTCTTTCGATACGGAACAAGGATGAAATCATGACGATGACCGCTGTTCGCTCCCGCCTGGCCGTCAGCCTCGGCCTGAGCCTGGCCCTTGGCGCCTTCACCCCCATGGCCTTCGCGCAACCCCATCAACAAATCCTGACCGATGCGCAGCAGTACCAGGGCGAGGCCCTGAAACTGCTGGAGCGGCTGGTGAATATCGACTCCGGCTCCGGCTATGTGCCAGGGCTGACCCAGGTCGGTGACATTGCCATCGACGAACTGGAAAAGTTGGGCGCTACCATCGAGAAGGTGCCGAATTCGGACGGTAGCCAGCACATCCTGGCGACCCTCAAGGGCACCGGTAAAGCAAAAATCCTGCTGATGGCCCACATGGACACGGTGTTCAAGGAGGGCTCGGCCGCCGAACGCCCGTTCCACATCAAGGATGGCCGCGCCTACGGGCCGGGGGTGATGGATGACAAGGGCGGCATCGTCGCCGGGATCTACGCCTTGAAAGTGCTCAAGAATCTCGATTTCAAGAATTACGCGCAAATCACCTTCCTGCTCGACGCCAGCGAGGAAACCGGCTCGGACGTGGCCACCGACCTGATCAAGAAAACCGCCAAGGCCCACGACGTGACCCTCAACCTCGAGCCGGGTCGCCCGGCCGACGGCCTGGTGGTGTGGCGCAAGGGCAGTGCCACGGCGCTGGTGGAGGTCAAGGGCAAGGCGTCCCACGCCGGTGTCGCGCCGGAACTGGGGCGCAATGCGGCGATGGAAGCCGCGCACCAGATTCTGCAATTGGGCAAGCTCGGCGACGCGGAAAAGAAAACCACCATCAACTTCACGGTACTCAAGGCCGGTGACCGGACCAACGTGATCCCCGACCAGGCGAGCGCCAAGGCCGATGTACGCGCGGCGGTACCGGAAGAATTCGACCGTATCGAAAAAGACCTGGCCCGTGTTTCACAGGACAAGCTGATCGCCGATACCGAAGTCACCACCAGCCTCAAGCGCGGCCTGCCGCCGATGCCGCAGACGGCGGAGTCGGACCGATTGATGGCCATGGCCCAGGGCATCTATGGCGAACTGGGGCGCAAACTGACCGAAGAAGGCAGTGGCGGCGCGGCGGACGCCAGTCTGTCAGCCGGGGTCGGTACGCCGACGCTGGATGGGTTTGGCATCGTGGGTGGCAATATCCACACGCCGGAGGAGTACGCCGAAGTCGAGAGCGTGGTGCCAAGGATTTATCTGTTGTCGCGGATGATCATGGAGTTGGCGGGGCGCTGATGCGCTGTGTCGTTCGGGGTGCTAACCGAGCATAGGGTGAACACCTCGAAACCCTGTGGGAGCGAGCTTGCTCGCGAAAGCGATCTGTCTGTCGATCACATGTTGACTGACACACCGCCTTCGCGAGCAAGGGAATGTGCTGCAAGACTCGGTGGTTGGCTCCTACATCGATGGTAATACGATAAACACAAGGCTTTCGTGGCGAGGGAGCTTGCTCCCGCTGGACCGGTCCGACGCCTCGGGCGCAGCAGGCCCAAGTTTTTTGGTTCAACACACAATGCTTGGGGCTGCTTCGCGACCCAGCGGGAGCAAGCTCCCTCGCCACGGGGGGATGCGCTATGTCGAGGGACGGGCTTCGACGTTGTCCAGCGCTCGGTCTGCCAGCTGTCCACTCAATTCGATCAATTGGTGGATGCCCAGGGCAATGTGGCGCCTTGAGCCTTCCAGGTCGAAGGCCAGGTCGTTGAGCATGGCGTTGGCCGAGGCCAGGTTTTCGCTGAGGTTGGCGAGCAGGGTTTCGGTGTCGACACCGTTGGCGACCGTGAAGAGTTGGCCTTCATCTGCCTCGGGTTTGCTGGGTTTGGGCTTGAGATAGTAGTCGAGGATGCGGTCGGCGGCTTTGTCGAACGCTTTTGATGTTGGATCGGTATCCGGTGGGTTTGGTGTTGGTTTGAACATGGATGAAACTCCTTGGTAATGGGAGCCGCAACCTTTTGCTACCAAACATTAGGTGGCGGCTATACGCAGGTTGGTAGACCGGGTACCAAGGCAAACCCAGCGCGCCACAAGGGCGCCCCGCGCACAGCCGCCATAGTAAATATGCCGGAGCTGTGCGCCTTAGTTTTACCCGGGCTACCAAACCCGATCGCTGATTTTCAGCGACCCGGAAACAGTAAAGCCCGCCCTCAAGGCGCACAAGCCGGCGGATTCTGGCGTAGTTGTAGGCAATGGCGCAAGGTGAGGTCGTTCGGTCTTACGCCGAGATTAATGCGATAAACATAAAGCTTTTGTGGCGAGGGAGCTTGCTCCCGCTGGACTGCGTAGCAGGCCCAAGTTTTTGGTTCGACACACAATGCTTGGGGCGGCTGCGCCACCCAGCGGGAGCAAGCTCCCTCGCCACAAAAGCGGGTTAGGCGTTTGATGGCGTCGTTGCTAGTAAACCCAAACCTCCACCCGCCGATTCCTGACCCGTCCTTCATCCTCGCTGTTGGCCGCCACTGGCATCAAGGCCCCGAACCCTCGCACTTCCCGTAGCGCCACGCCGTATTTGACCAGTTCCCGTCGCACCGCCATGGCCCGCAGTTTGGACAACAGGTCGGCCCGGGCCGGGTCGTCCTTGGCGTCGCCAAAGCCCACCAGGGTCACGCGTCGGTCGGCTTTTCCATGCTGCTTTATATAGTCGAGCACGCGCCCCAGGTCCTGGTGGGCCTTGTTGTCCAGGCTGGCGCTGCCTTCTTCGAAGCGAAAATTCACGGTCAAGCGTTGGGCATGGCGGCTCAGGGCCTGGTAGCCCTCGGGCATCAGTGCATTCGGTGCGACGGCCATGGCTTGGACGGTCTGGGCGATGAAACCGTTGGCGGCGACGATGGCCTGGCCTTTGTCGCTTTGGGTAAACGCCACCAACGCTTCGGCCCAGGGGTTGGTGCCCCAGGGTGGCAGATAGAAGAACAGGCGCCGGGAAAGCGGGTAGTCCTCGGTGGCGATCAGGTGGTTAAGCGGCAGCATGGGCTGGGATGCGCCGTCGACAATGGCCAGCGCCTTGGCCTGGCGCACGTAGGGCAAACCGATGAAACCGATGCCTTGCGGGTCCTGGCTGACCGCGTCGGACAACTGTTCGCTGGACTCGAAGCGTCGCGCTGTAGGATCCAGCCGTTTTCCCTGTCGGCTAAGGACCAGTTCCTTGAAGGTGTCGTAGGTGCCGGACTGCTCATCCCGGGCGTACAGATGAATCGGCCCGCCCGTGCCGCCGACGGCTTCCCAGGTTTTTGCCTCGCCGCTGAATATTCGAGCCAGCTGTACGGTATCGAGTTGGCGCAGTGGGTTGTGGGGATGAAGGATGATCGCCAGGCCATCGATGGCGATGACTTGTTCGGCGGCAGGACTTTTCAGGTCGCCCAGGGACGACAAGTCCTTCAGTTCGCTGTCCTTGATCGGCCGGGAGGATGCCGCCAGGTCGGTGCTGGCCTGTTTGAGGGCAGCAAAGCCGGTGCTGGAGCCGTGGGCCGCGATATCGACCTGCACCCGCCGGCCATCGGCGGTCTGGCCGACGATGCGCTGCTCATTGTCGCGCCCTGTGATTTCGCTGCTGACCCTGAGTAGCCCCTGGTCCTCCATCAATCCCCTGACCAGCGCCGGTCCCAGCGCCGCACCGATCGTATTGGAACCCTGCAGGCGCAAGGCTGGGCCGTGTTCGGGAATGGGCAAATTGCCGGCCCATGCCACGAACGGCAGCCAGAGGCCCATGAAAAAGACAACACACAGCCGCATGCCGGCACCTGCTGAACCCGAGGAAGTGCCGGAAGATTAAGTCAGTCAGGTTACTGAAAGGTGACAGGGGTGCTACCTGTTAGCCCGACTCACCACAAATCTCCTGTGGGAGCGGGCTTGCTCGCGAAAGCGGTGTGTCAATCGACATAAATGTTGAATGTGCCGACGCCTTCGCGAGCAAGCCCGCTCCCACAGGGGGATGTGGATGCTTCGGACTTAGCCCAACTGCAACCAGATCGGCGCATGGTCCGAGGGTTTTTCCATGCCCCGCAGCTCGTAGTCCACGCCGGCATCCTTGACCCGTGGCAGCAGGCCGTGGGAGGTGAGGATCAGGTCGATGCGCAGGCCGCGCTTGGGCTCGTCCTCGAAACCGCGGCTGCGGTAGTCGAACCAGCTGAAACGGTCGGTGACGTCCGGGTTCAGGTGGCGGAAGCTGTCCACCAGGCCCCAGTTCTTCAGGCGGGCCATCCATTCGCGCTCTTCCGGCAGGAAGCTGCATTTGCCGGTCTTCAGCCAGCGCTTCATGTTGTCCGGGCCGATGCCGATGTCGCAGTCTTCCGGGGAAATGTTCACGTCACCCATTACCACCACCGGCTGGTCGTTGCTGAAGCGGCTTTCCAGCAGATGCTGCAGATCGCTGTAGAAACGTTCCTTGGCCGGGAATTTGGTCGGGTGGTCGCGGCTTTCACCCTGTGGGAAATAACCGTTCATGATGGTCACCGGCACGCCATTGGCATCGGCGAAGGTGCCCCAGATGAAGCGCCGCTGGGCGTCTTCGTCGTCACCTTCGAAGCCTTTGTACAGGCTCAGCGGCGCCTGGCGGGAGAGCAGGGCGACGCCGTAGTGGCCTTTTTGCCCGTGGTAATGCACGTGGTAGCCCAGGGCCTGCACTTCGGCCAGGGGAAACTGTTCGTCGTGGACCTTGGTTTCCTGCAGCCCGATCACATCCGGCTGATGCTTCTCGATCAGCGCCGCCAGCTGATGGGGGCGGGCGCGCAGCCCGTTGATGTTGAAGGAGACGATCTTCATGGTCGGCTGTCCTGGCAAAACTGCGATGCTAGCTGACATGTGGGAAGGGAGCTAGCGTGGCAGTAGGACAAATGCGCTGCTAATGTCCTTTGCACGTAGGAACGATCACGATCCTATCGAGCTCGTACTCAATAAGAGCAGGGCCTTACCGAGCCTCGCCCCAGGAGATCCAACGCCATGCCTGAAACCGCCATCGCCGACGTCCATATGCTCGACAGTGGTTATTCCCGTGAAGCCCGTTCGTTGCTGTACCAGGCCTATCGCCATGAGCCGACCTTCAGCTACCTGTTCGAATCCGAGCGTCCCGGTTATGAACAGCGGGTACGGGCCACGGTGCGTGAGCTGGTCAAGCAGCATTTTCTCCAGGACCTGCCGGCCATCGGCCTGCTGGTCAACGACCGCCTGATCGGCATCGCCCTGATCGCCCCGCCACAGCGGCGCCTGGGCATCACTGAAAGCTGGGCCTGGCGCCTGCGCATGGTCTTGAGCACTGGTTTTCGTTGCACAAGGCGCTACTTGGACTATCACGCAGCGGTGCTGGCCTGCCTGCCGTCCGATGCGGTCCATGTACTGCCGCTGCTGGGGGTGCACCCACAGTTCCAGGGCAAGCATTTCGGCGAACAGTTGCTCACGGCGGTGCATAACTGGTGTGCGGTGGACGAACATTCCCGGGGCGTGGTGCTGGACACCGGCAACCCGCGTTACCTGGAGTTTTATAAACGTCAAGGTTACGAGGAAATCGGGGAAGTGGCGGTAGGACCGATCCGCGAGCATGTGTTCTTCCACGCCAACCCGCAGGTTCTGCAAAGCGCAACGGCATAGTCGGGCGAACTTTTAGGAAATGTCCGGCTCTATCAGGCACCTACGCTCGTGATAGCATCCGCGCCATGAACCGCTCAGGAAGAATGATCAGTGGTGCGCTCTTGCTGTCCCTCAGCTGCGCGGCCCTGGCAAAAAGTGAATTGGAAGTACGCGTCCAGCCGTCCAACGACGAACTCAAGGCCAACGTGGAAGGCTACGTTGGTGGCTTGGGTGATCGTGACGAGGAGGCCTTGCTGCGCTTCAGTCGCGGCGCCGAGGAACAGGCGCGCAAGGCCGCCCAGGCGCTGGGCTACTACCAGCCGCAGATCGACAGTGAGGTCAAGGGCGGCAAGGACCCGCGCCTGGTGCTGACCATCGACCCCGGCGAGCCGGTGCACTTGCGCAATGTCACTGTGCGCATCGATGGCCCGGCGGCTTCGCTCAAGGCTTTTCGCGTACCCGGCAACGCCGGCCTGAAACCCGGCGCGGTGCTCAACCATGGTCGCTACGAAGACGCCAAGCGGGTCATCCAGAACCAGGCCTCGCGCTATGGCTATTTCAGTGGGCGCTTTACCCAGCAGAAACTCCTGGTAGACCCTCAGGCGGGCCTCGCCGACATCGAGCTGGTCTACGACAGCGGCCCGCGTTATGCCTTGGGTCCGGTCAGCTTCGAGGGCGACACGCCGTTCGACGAAGACTTGCTGCAACGCATGGTGCCGTTCAAGGCCGGCACGGCGTACGATTCCGAACTCATCGCAGAACTCAACCAGGCCCTGCAATCGAGCGGTTATTTCGAAGGCGTGCGCGTCGATGCCGCGCCCACCGCTGCCACCGATAACGTGATTCCGGTGGCGGTCAAGCTCGACACGCGCAAGCCGCGCACCATGGGCCTGGGCCTGGGCTTTTCCACCGACGTCGGTCCCCGGGCCAAAGCCAACTGGACGCGTCACTGGGTCAACCCCCAGGGCCACAGTTATGGCTGGGAAGCGGAAGTGTCGGCGCCCCGGCAGAACGTCGGCCTGTGGTACGACGTGCCGCTGGACCCGCCGCTGACCGACAAGATGCGCTACGCCGGCGGTTATCAATATGAAGAACTGGCCGGCACCGACAGCCTCAGCAAACTGCTCACCGTGGGCCCGGAATGGCACAGCAAGTTGCCCAGTGGCTGGCAGCGGGTGGTGTCGCTCAAGTGGCAGCGCGAGGAGTACCGCCTCGGCGACGATGCGGGCCTGAGCACGTTGTTGATGCCCGGCGTGAGTTATTCCTACCTGCGCAGCGACAACCGCATCGACCCGCACAACGGCTACCGTTTGCAGTTCGACACCAAGGTCGCCAAGGAAGGCCTGGGTTCGGACAACAACCTGTTATACGGCACCGCCATGGTCAAGGGCCTGACCACCGTGTTCGACAAGCATCGGCTGCTGGCTCGGGCGCAGATCGGCGGGAGCGCCACCAATGGCTATAAATCCATTCCGCCGTCCCTGCGCTTCTTCGCCGGTGGCGACCAGAGCGTGCGCGGTTACGACTACCAGAGCCTGTCTCCGGAGAACTCCGAGGGCGATCGTATCGGTGGTCGCTACATGGTCGCCGGCAGCCTGGAGTATCAATATTCCATCGCGGAAAAATGGCGGGTGGCGACGTTCATCGACCAGGGCAACTCCTTTAATAGCCTGGAGCTGCCGAGCCTGAAGACCGGCGTGGGTGTTGGCGTGCGTTGGGTGTCGCCGGTGGGGCCGATCCGCCTGGACCTGGCCCATGCGATGGACGACGAGGGCGGCATTCGATTGCACTTTTCCATGGGGCCTGAGCTGTGACGCGTGGTTTGAAGAAAACGCTGCTGGCGCTCGCCGGGGTATTGCTGGCGCTCGTGCTGGCCTTGAGCGTGGCGCTGGGCACGGCCTTTGGCAGCCGCTGGGCCCTTGGCCTGGTGCCTGGGCTGAGCGTGGAAAATTTCCAGGGCCGGCTGGGCGGGCAGTGGAGCGCCGATCGGCTGCTGTGGCAGCAGGGCGACAGTCGGGTGGAGGTGGATCGGCTGATATTCGCCTGGTCGCCGCTGTGCCTGGTGCGCATGACCCTGTGCATCGAGCAGCTCAAGGCCGACCAGATCGCGTTGCAATTGCCAGCCTCGGCCGATGAGCCAAGCAGCGGCCCGATCAGCTTGCCGGACCTGGACTTGCCGCTCGCGATCGAACTGGGCGATGTGCAAGTCGGCAGCCTGTCGTTCAACGGCAGCGAGCAGCTCAAGGGCTTGCAATTGGTTGCCCATTGGACCGCCGAGGGCCTGCGGATCGATTCGGTGCAATTACAGCGCGACGCGCTGGGCCTGCAGCTGTCCGGCTTGTTGAAGCCGGGCGGCGACTGGCCATTGAACGCCGAAGGCCGATTGACCTTGCCGGCGCCAGGTGCGGCGCCCTGGGCCCTGGACCTGAAAGTCGACGGCAACCTGCTCAAGACCCTCAACCTCAAGGCCGACAGCAGCGGCTACCTGCAAGGCCAGTTGACCGGTGAGCTGCAACCGTTGGCGGACAACCTGCCCGCCAAGGTGCGCATCACCGCCGACGGCTTCAAGGCCAGCGGCGATCTGCCCGACACCTTGTTGCTCAACCAGCTGGAATTGACCGGCGCAGGCGATCTGAAAAACGGCTACCAACTGCTCGGTAAGGCGACCCTGCCGGCCGAGAAAGGACCGGTGGCGTTGCTGCTACAAGGCACCGTGGATGCCAATGGCGCACACATCGCCGGTTTGGACCTGGACGCTGGCGATCAGCAAAGCCTGAAGCTCAACGGGCAGTTGGACTGGCGCGAAGGCCTGAGCGCCGAGGCGAAAGTCGCCTGGCTGGATTTCCCCTGGCATCGCCTTTATCCGCTGATCGACGAGCCGCAGGTGACCTTGCGCAGCTTCAACGGCGAAGTCTCGTACACCGACGGTAAATACCTCGGCAACTTCCAAGCCGCCCTGGACGGACCGGCCGGAGCCTTCAGCCTGGACAGCCCCTTCAGCGGCGACCTGACGCAAATTCATCTGCCACAGCTCAAGCTCGCCGCGGGGCAGGGCAAGGCCGAAGGGCACCTGAGCCTGCAATTTGCCGACGGCATTGGCTGGGACACGGCGCTGCAACTGTCGGCCATCAACCCGGCGTACTGGCTGGGCGAACTGCCCGGGACCCTGGCCGGGCCGTTGCGCAGCAAAGGGGCGATGAAGAACGACCGCCTCGACCTCGACGCGGACCTGGACCTCAAGGGCAAGCTGCGCGGCCAACCGGCGCAATTCCAGGCCAAGGCCAGCGGTGCCGGCGAGCAGTGGAACCTCAGCGCGCTGGATATCCGCCTGGGGGACAACCGCATCAACGGCAGCGCCAGCCTGCAACAGAAACTCACCGGCCAGATCGACATCAAGCTCTCGCGCCTGGCCCAGCTCTGGCCGCAACTGCGCGGCCAAGTGGTCGGCCGGGTCGACATGGCCGGCACGCTCAAGGCGCCCCAAGGCAAGCTCGGCCTGCAAGGCACGCAGTTGGCGTTGCAGGACAATCGCCTGCAAAGCCTGAACCTCGATGCGACCCTCGACAGCGCCCAGCGCGGCAAGCTCGACCTCAAGGCCAGTGGCATCCGCGCCGGCGAAACGTCGTTAGGCGTGCTGACCGTCAGCGGGCAGGGCGACATCAAGCGGCAATCACTGAACCTGGATTTGCAGGGGCCGCAGCTCGACACGACCCTGGCACTCGACGGCGCCCTCGACCAGGGGAGTTGGCGCGGGCGCCTGGCCAGCGGCGAGGTGCAGGCCGGCGGCCAAGCCTGGCGCCTGCAAGCCCCGGCGAAACTCGAACGCCTGGCCGATGGCACGCTCAACGTCGGTGCCCATTGCTGGCGTTCCGGTGAAGCCAGCCTGTGCGGTGAAGACCAACGGCTGATGCCGGAGCCAAAGCTGCGCTATCACCTCAAGCAATTCCCCATCGAAAGCCTGGCCCAGTGGATGCCCAAGGATTTTGCCTGGCAGGGCCGGCTCAACGCGGACCTGCAATTGGACCTGCCGGCCAGCGGCCCGAATGGCCGCATCCTGGTGGATGCCAGTGGAGGCACCTTGCGGATTCGGGATAAGGCGAGTGATAAACCGCGATGGCTGGACTTCCCGTACCAGACCCTGACGCTCAACAGCCGCCTGACCCCCAAGCGCATCGACACCGACTTGAATTTCGTCGGTGCCAGGCTCGGCGAACTGATGCTCCAGGCGCAAATCAACCCGCTGCCGGCGAGCAAGCCCTTGAGCGGCTCATTCCGCCTGACCGGCCTGGACTTGTCCGTGGCCCGGCCGTTCGTGCCGATGGTGGAAACCCTCACCGGTCACCTGAACGGCAGCGGGACATTATCCGGTGGTTTGCTCGCGCCCCAGGTCAACGGCAACCTGGTGCTCAGCGACGGAGAAGTCTCCGGGCCGGAGCTGCCGGTCAGCCTCGAAGCCTTGCAAGTGCGGGCGATGATCGCCGGCGAAACGGTACGGCTCGACGGCGACTGGAAAAGTGGCAAGCGCGGGCAGGGCAGCCTGACCGGGAACATCGGCTGGGGCGAGGCCCTCTCCATGAACCTGGCCCTCAAGGGCTCGCAACTGCCGGTCACCGTTGAGCCTTATGCGGTGCTCGACGTGGCACCGGACCTGAACATCACGATGCAGGGCGAGCAGCTTTCCATTGCCGGCAAGGTCCTGGTGCCCAAAGGCGAGATCACTGTTCGCGAACTGCCACCGTCCACCGTCAAGGTCTCGGATGATACGGTGATCGTCGGCCACCAGACCGAAGAGGGCAAGGCGCCGCTGGCCATGGCGATGGACATCGACGTGATCGTCGGCCAGGACAAACTCGCATTCTCGGGTTTCGGCCTGACGGCCAACGTCCAGGGCCAGGTGCACATCGGCGACAACATGGACACCCGCGGTGAACTGTGGCTCAACGACGGCCGCTATCGCGCCTACGGGCAACGGCTAACGGTGCGTCGGGCACGGCTGCTGTTCGCCGGACCCATCGACCAGCCCTACCTGGACATCGAAGCCATCCGCCAGACCGACGATGTGGTCGCCGGCATTCGCTTGAGCGGCAGCGCCGAGCAACCGACCACGCAAATCTTTTCCGAACCGGCCATGAGCCAGGAGCAGGCATTGTCCTACCTGGTGCTGGGCCGACCGCTGAGCACGACGGGCGAGGACAACAACATGCTCGCCCAGGCCGCCTTGGGCCTGGGGTTGATGGGCAGTTCGGGGGTGACCAGCAGCCTGGCCAATAACCTGGGCATCGATGATTTCCAGCTCGACACCCAGGGCAGCGGCAATACCACCAGCGTGGTCGCCAGCGGCAACCTCTCGGAAAAGCTCAGCCTGCGCTACGGCGTCGGCGTGTTCGAACCGGCCAACACCATCGCCCTGCGCTACAAGCTCAGCAAGAAGGTCTACCTCGAAGCCGCCAGCGGCGTCGCCAGCTCGCTGGATATCTTCTACAAGCGCGATTTCTAACCTCTTCCTGAATCCCCAGCGTCCAATGTGGGAGCGGGCTTGCTCGCGAATGCGGTGTATCAGTTAGCGATTTGTTGACTGACACGCCGCATTCGCGAGCAAGCCCGCTCCCACAGGTTTGTCTGCGTTTCGTCTGTTGGTGAATAGCACGCTAACGATTTGTTTGACATTTGCTGCCTAAGCAGTAATATTTCGACATACATTCACTGCCTAGGCAGCAAACGGTGCCCGGATGAAGCATTTCACCCCTGACGAATTTCACAATTGCCACCTCGGCATGCTGCTCGGCCGCGCCGCGCTGCTCAAGGACCGGATCATCGACACCCACATGGAACCCGTCGGCATCACCGCCGCGCAGTTCAAGGTGTTGATCATCATGGCCCAGCACGGCATCGACACGCCGGTCGAGCTGTGTCGCTACCTGTCCCTGGACAGCGGCTCGATGACGCGCATGCTCGATCGCCTGGAGCAGAAAGGTTTCCTGGTCCGCCAGCGCTCGGCAGAGGATCGGCGCCAGGTGCAATTGGTGTTGACCGAAGCTGGCCAGGCCCTCGCCGATCGCCTGCCGTTCATTGGTGCCGACGCCATGAATCAATTGGCCGGTGCCATCAGCCGCGAGGAGCTGCAAACCCTCGAAGACATCCTCAAGAAAATACTGCTCGCCGCCGGTGATCCCATCACCGTGTTGCGATTGGGGGAGAAATGAAACGTCAAACCTTGCGTACCCGCTTGAGCCTGGTGCTGTTGGCCATGAGCCTCGCCGGTTGTGCCAGCTACAGTGGCTTGAAGACCGAAGGCGTCAGCCTCGAGGCCAAGAGTCTCCAGGCTGGACAATCGTTGAATAGGGTCACGCTGTCGCCGGCCGCGTGGCCGAAAAACGATTGGTGGAAAAGCCTCGGCGACCCGCAACTCGACGGCCTGATCCGTGAAGCCTTGCGCGACAGCCCGGACATGCAAGTCGCCAGCGCCCGGGTCCACCAGGCCAGTGCCGCGGCCTATGCCGCCAACGCCGCACGCCTGCCGACCCTGGATGCCAGCGGCAGCGTCAGCCGTTCGCGCCTGGCCCGTGACCAGGACCCGCAAGGGCAGGGCGGGGCCTACAGCACCCTGCGTTCGCTGAGCGTGGACTTCAACTACAATTTCGACCTCTGGGGTGGCCAGCGTGCCGCCTGGGAAGCCGCCCTGGGCCAGGCCCGCGCCGCAGAGATCGATCGCCAGGCCGCGCAGCTGACCCTGGCCGCCGACGTGGCCCGGGCCTACAGCGATCTGGGCCAGGCCCACATCATTCATGACTTGGCCGCCGAGGACCTCAAGCGCACCCGGCAAATGCTCGATCTGGGCAAGCGCCGTCTCAGCGCCGGGATCGACAGCGAATATCAGTTCCAGCAAACCGAAAGCCTGGAAGCCAGCGCCGATGCGACCCTGATCGACGCCGAGAAACGCCTGCAGAGCGCCAAGATCGCCCTGGCCGTGCTGCTGGGCAAGGGGCCGGACCGCGGCAACGAAATCGCCCGGCCGAACGTGCTGCAAGCCAGCGTGGTCGCCTTGCCGTCGAACCTGCCGGCCGAGCTGCTGGGCCGCCGTCCCGACCTGGTCGCGGCGCGCTGGCGGGTGGAGGCGGCGAGCAAGAACATCGAGGCTGGCAAGACCCAGTTCTATCCCAACCTCAACCTGAGCGCGGCGGCGGGAGTGCAGTCGTTGCTGGGCGATGCGATGTTCGGTTCGCCCAGCCGTTTCTTCAACGTGGCGCCCACCGTGTCGCTGCCGATCTTCGACGGCGGCCGTTTGCGGGCGGACCTGGATGCCCGGGACGCCGATTACGACCTGGCGGTGGCGCAGTACAACAAGAGCCTGGTCACGGCCCTTGGCGATGTCAGCGACACCATCAACCAGTTGCGTGACATCGCTCGCCAGATCGGTGCCCAACAACATGCCACCGACATTGCGCAGAACTCCTACGACACCGTGGTCCAGCGCTACGGCTCGGGCATCGGCAATTACCTGGACGTGCTGAGCATCGAGCAGCAATTGCTTCAGGCCCAGCGCCAACTGGCGAACCTGAATGCCGAGCAGATCGATTTGTCGATCCAACTGATGCAGGCCCTGGGCGGTGGTTTCGAAGCCCAGACCCTGGCGGCGGCCACGCCGACCCCTGCCACGCCGACCCACTGATTCGAGGTACTTGTCATGGCGACTGCCGAAACGACTCAATCCGCACAAACCCAAGACAGCGGCAACCCACGCAAGCGCAAGGTCATGCTGTTGGCACTCACGCTGATCGTCATCCTCGCGGGCCTCGGGGTGTGGGGCTGGCATGAACTGTATGGCCGCTGGAGCGAAAGCACCGACGACGCCTATGTAAATGGCAACGTGGTGGAAATCACTCCGCAAGTCACCGGGACCGTGGTGAGCATCGGTGCCGATGACGGCGACCTGGTGCGTGAAGGCCAGGTGCTGGTGCAATTCGATCCGAACGATGCCGAAGTCGGGCTGCAAAGTGCCCAGGCCAACCTGGCCCGGACCGTGCGCCAGGTGCGTGGCTTGTACAGCAACGTCGACGGCATGCGGGCGCAGGTCAATGCCCAAGAGGCCGAAGTGCAGAAGGCCCAGGAAAACTACAGCCGACGCAAGAACCTGGCGGCCGGCGGGGCGATTTCCCAGGAAGAGCTGTCCCACGCCCGGGATGACCTGACCTCGGCGCAGAACGCCCTGGCCAATGCCCGGCAACAGCTCAAGACGACCAGCGCGTTGGTGGACGATACCGTGGTGTCATCCCATCCCGATGTGCAAGCCGCGGCCGCGCAACTGCGCCAGGCCTTCCTGACCAATGCCCGCAGCACCTTGATCGCGCCGGTCACTGGCTATGTGGCCAAGCGCACCGTGCAGTTGGGCCAACGGGTGCAGCCGGGCACGGCGCTGATGGCGGTGATCCCGCTGGATCAACTGTGGATCGATGCCAACTTCAAGGAAACCCAACTGCGTGACATGCGCATCGGCCAGCCGGTGGACATCGAAACCGACCTGTACGGCAGCGATGTGAAGTACAGCGGCACCATCGACAGCCTGGGCGCCGGGACCGGCAGCGCGTTTGCCTTGCTGCCGGCGCAGAACGCCACCGGTAACTGGATCAAGATCGTCCAGCGGGTGCCGGTGCGGATTCACATCAATGCCCAGGAGCTGGCCAAGCATCCGCTGCGGGTCGGCTTGTCGACCCAGGTCAGCGTCAACCTGCACGACCAGAGCGGCCCGGTGCTGGCCCAGCAACCACCGCAGAAAGCCTCGTTCAGCACCCAGGCCTATGACCGACAACTGGCCGATGCCGACGCGATGATCACTCGCCTGATCCACGACAACAGTGCCGCGGCGAGCAAGACCGCGCAGCGCTGACCACTGTTGGCGGGCGATCTGAGCATTAGCAGGATGGTAAAAAACCCTGTGGGAGCGGGCTTGCTCGCGAATGCGCAGTATCAGCCAACACAGATGTTGAATGTGAAATCGTCTTCGCGAGCAAGCCCGCTCCCACAGGGAGGGCTTGCCGTCTCAAGGGATTTCGCCACCTCCGCTTCATAGGACTCTCGCAATGAGCAATAACGCGTCCTTCACGCCGCCCAGCCTGTTGCTCAGCACCATCGGGCTGTCGCTGGCGACGTTCATGCAAGTGCTCGACACCACTATCGCCAACGTCGCCTTGCCGACCATTTCCGGCAACCTGGGCGTCAGCTCGGAGCAGGGCACCTGGGTGATCACCTCGTTCGCGGTGAGCAACGCCATCGCCCTGCCGCTCACCGGCTGGCTGAGCCGGCGCTTTGGCGAGGTGAAGCTGTTTTTGTGGGCAACGATGCTGTTCGTGCTCGCTTCGTTCCTGTGTGGCATTTCCACTTCGATGCCGGAGCTGATTGGCTTTCGTGTGGTCCAGGGGCTGGTGGCCGGGCCGTTGTACCCGATGACCCAGACGCTGCTGATTGCCGTGTACCCGCCGGCCAGGCGGGGCATGGCACTGGCGCTGCTGGCGATGGTCACGGTGGTGGCGCCGATTGCCGGGCCAATCCTCGGCGGCTGGATCACCGACAGCTACAGTTGGCCGTGGATCTTCTTCATCAACGTGCCGATTGGGATCTTTGCGGTGATGGTGGTGCGCCAGCAGCTCAAGGCCCGGCCTGTGGTCACCAGTCATCAACCGATGGACTACGTCGGGTTGATCACGTTGATCATCGGCGTCGGTGCACTCCAGGTGATCCTCGACAAGGGCAACGACCTGGATTGGTTCGAGTCGAACTTCATCGTCATCGGAGCCTTGATTTCAGTCATTGCCCTGGCGGTGTTCGTGATCTGGGAAATGACCGATCGTCATCCGGTGGTCAACCTGCGGCTGTTCGCTTATCGCAACTTCCGCATCGGCACTATTGTGCTAGTGGGCGGCTATGCCGGGTTCTTCGGCATCAACCTGATCCTGCCACAATGGTTGCAGACGCAGATGGGCTACACCGCGACCTGGGCTGGGCTGGCGGTGGCGCCGATCGGCATCCTGCCGGTGCTGATGTCGCCCTTCGTCGGCAAGTACGCCCACAAGTTCGACCTGCGCTTGCTGGCCGGGCTGGCGTTCCTGGCCATCGGCCTGAGCTGCTTCATGCGCGCCGGCTTCACCAACGAAGTGGATTTCCAGCACATTGCGCTGGTGCAGTTGTTCATGGGTATTGGCGTGGCGCTGTTCTTCATGCCGACCTTGAGCATCCTGATGTCGGACCTGCCGCCGCACCAGATTGCCGACGGCGCGGGGCTGGCGACGTTCCTGCGGACCCTGGGCGGCAGCTTTGCCGCGTCGTTGACCACCTGGATCTGGATCCGCCGGGCGGACCAGCATCACGCCTACCTGAGCGAAAGCATCAGCACCTTCGAGCCCACCACCCGCGAAGCCCTCAACCAGCTCGGCGGCGCGAGTGCGCCGGCCTATGCCCAGCTCGACCAGATCCTCAACAGCCAGGCGTACATGCTCTCCACCGTGGATTACTTCACGTTGCTGGGGTGGGCGTTCATGGGGTTGATCGTGCTGGTGTGGCTGGCGAAGCCGCCGTTTGCGGCGAAGGCTGGGCCTGCATCGGCAGGACACTGATCCAAGGGTTGGATGCAATCCAATGTGGGAGCGGGCTTGCTCGCGAAAGGGGCATGACAGTCATTTTTTATGTTGACTGACACATCGCCTTCGCGAGCAAGCCCGCTCCCACAGGATCTATGTATGCTTCAGGTTCCTGGCAATGCCAACTGCGCGTTACCAAACCCGAACGGCGCCAACGCAAACCCCTGTTCATCCACCTGCAACGCCCAGCCTTGCTTGTCCCAATCCCCCAGCACGATGCGTCGGGCGGCGTGTTCGCCCAGTTGCAACTTGTGGATGGCGGGGCGGTGGGTGTGGCCGTGGACCAGGGTCTTCACGCCGTATTGCTGCATGATCCGTGGGATCTCTTCAGGCGTGACGTCGACGATGTCATTGGCTTTCATGCGTGTTTGCGTGCGGCTTTCGCTGCGCAGCTTGCGCGCCAGTTTCTGGCGGCTGCCCAGCGGCAGGTGACGCAGGATGAACAGCGTGACCGGGTTGCGCAGCCAGCGCCGCAGCTTCATGTAGCCTTCGTCGCGGGTGCAGAGGCTATCACCGTGCATCAGCAGCACCGGCTCACCATTGAACTGCACGACGCTTGGGTCCTTGAGCAGGGTGCAGCCGGCCGCTTTGCAGAAGGCCTGCCCCAGCATGAAATCGCGATTGCCGTGCATCAGGAAAATGGCCGTGCCGCTGTCGCTCAATTCGCGCAGGGCCTGGCAGATGGAACGCTGGAAGGGCGTCATCGCATCGTCGCCGATCCAGGCTTCGAAAAAGTCGCCCAGGATGTACAACGCTTGCGCCGAACGGGCGCGTGTGGCCAGTAAATCCAGAAACGCCCGGGTGATGTCCGGGCGCTCCTCTTCCAGATGCAAGTCTGAAATCAGCAGTATCACTCAATGATCTCGGCTTTCTCGATGATCACGTCTTCTGCCGGGACGTCCTGGTGGCCAGCCTTGGAAGTGGTGGCGACGCCCTTGATCTTGTCGACCACGTCGGTGCCAGCGGTGACTTTACCGAATACCGCGTAGCCCCAGCCCTGGACGTTCTTGCCACTGTGGTTCAGGAACGAGTTGTCGGCGACGTTGATGAAGAATTGCGCGGAGGCCGAATGCGGTTCCATGGTGCGGGCCATGGCGACGGTGTACTTGTCGTTGGAAAGACCGTTGTCGGCTTCGTTCTGGATGCTTGGGCGCTTGTCTTTCTTTTCCTTCATGCCCGGCTCGAAACCACCGCCTTGAATCATGAAGTTACCGATCACGCGGTGGAAAACGGTGTTCTCGTAATGGCCTGCCTTGACGTATTCAACGAAGTTGGCAACGGTGATCGGAGCCTTCTCGGCGTTCAGTTCCAGGACGATGTCGCCATGGTTGGTGGTCAGTTTGACTTGGGTCATGATTACTACTCTTTCAAGAAATTCGTGGGTTTCGGGGCGCGAACGCCCGCAACCGGTCCGGCTGCAATCGCCAGGTTGGGCAGTTTAGCGCGCCAGGCACGAAATTCGAGGCTGTTTTTCATCTGGCCGTCGATTAAATTCAATCGTTTGCCGGCCTGGCCTGTCAGGTGCTTGACAGCATCGGCTATGATACGGGCTTTGATTTATCAGGCCGCACCCGGCCGCGCACTTGTCTGTTCAAGGATCCTATGAGCAAGCCCACTGTCGACCCTACCTCGAATTCCAAGACCGGCCCGGCCGTGCCGGTCAATTTCCTGCGCCCGATCATCCAGGCGGACCTGGACTCGGGTAAGCACACACAGATCGTCACGCGTTTTCCACCGGAACCCAACGGCTACCTGCACATCGGCCACGCCAAGTCGATCTGCGTGAATTTCGGCCTGGCCCAGGAGTTCGGCGGCGTCACGCACCTGCGTTTCGACGACACCAACCCGGCCAAGGAAGACCAGGAATACATCGACGCAATCGAAAGCGACGTCAAGTGGCTGGGTTTCGAATGGTCCGGTGAGGTGCGCTACGCCTCGCAATATTTCGACCAGTTGCACGACTGGGCAGTGGAGCTGATCAAGTCCGGCAACGCCTACGTGTGCGACCTGACCCCCGAGCAGGCCAAGGAATACCGTGGCAGCCTGACCGAGCCGGGCAAGAACAGCCCGTTCCGTGAGCGCAGCGTGGAAGAGAACCTGGACCTGTTCGCCCGCATGCGCGCCGGTGAGTTCCCGGACGGTGCCCGGGTGTTGCGCGCCAAGATCGACATGGCCTCGCCGAACATGAACCTGCGCGATCCGATCATGTACCGCATCCGTCACGCCCATCACCACCAGACCGGCGACAAATGGTGCATCTACCCCAACTATGACTTCACCCACGGCCAGTCGGATGCCATCGAAGGCATCACGCATTCGATCTGCACCCTGGAGTTCGAAAGCCACCGTCCGTTGTACGAGTGGTTCCTCGAGCACCTGCCGGTGCCGGCCACCCCGCGCCAGTACGAATTCAGTCGCCTGAACCTGAACTACACCATCACCAGCAAGCGCAAGCTCAAGCAACTGGTGGACGAGAAGCACGTCAATGGCTGGGACGACCCGCGCATGTCGACGCTGTCGGGCTTCCGTCGTCGCGGCTACACTCCCAAATCGATCCGCAATTTCTGCGAGATGGTCGGCACCAACCGTTCCGACGGCGTGGTGGACTTCGGCATGCTGGAATTCAGCATCCGTGACGACCTGGACCACAGCGCCCCCCGCGCCATGTGCGTGCTGCGTCCGCTGAAAGTCGTCATTACCAACTACCCGGAAGGCCAGGTCGAGAACCTCGAGCTGCCGCGCCACCCGAAAGAAGACATGGGCGTGCGCGTCCTGCCATTCGCCCGGGAAATCTACATCGACCGTGAAGACTTCATGGAAGAGCCGCCAAAAGGCTACAAGCGCCTGGAGCCTGCCGGTGAAGTGCGCCTGCGTGGCAGCTACGTGATCCGCGCCGACGAAGCCATCAAGGACGCCGACGGCAACATCGTCGAACTGCGTTGCTCCTACGATCCCGACACCCTGGGCAAGAACCCGGAAGGTCGCAAGGTCAAGGGCGTGATCCACTGGGTACCGGCCGCCGCCAGCGTCGAGTGCGAAGTGCGCCTGTACGATCGCCTGTTCCGTTCGCCGAACCCGGAGAAGGCCGAAGACAGCGCCAGCTTCCTGGACAACATCAACCCTGACTCCCTGCAAGTACTTACGGGTTGTCGTGCCGAGCCTTCGCTGGGCAACGCACAGCCGGAAGACCGTTTCCAGTTCGAGCGCGAAGGCTACTTCTGCGCGGATATCAAGGACTCGAAACCCGGTGCTCCGGTATTCAACCGTACCGTGACCTTGCGCGATTCCTGGGGTCAGTGATCAAGTCTTAAGGGAAACCCTGTGCTAACGATCTACAACACGCTCACCAAGAGCAAAGAAGTCTTCAAGCCGCTGGATGGCAACAAGGTCCGCATGTATGTCTGCGGCATGACCGTGTACGACTACTGCCACATCGGCCATGGTCGCAGCATGGTCGCCTTCGACCTGGTGACCCGCTGGTTGCGTTTCAGTGGCTACGACCTGACTTACGTGCGCAACATCACCGACATCGAAGACAAGATCATCAACCGTGCCCGTGAAAACGGCGAGCCTTACGATGCGCTGACCGAGCGCATGATCAAGGCCATGCACGAGGACGAGGCGCGCCTCAATATCCTCAAGCCGGACCTGGAGCCCCGTGCCACGGACCACATCCCAGGCATGCTGGCGATGATCCAGACCTTGATCGACAAAGGTTATGCCTACGCACCGGGCAATGGCGACGTGTACTACCGCGTCGCCAAGTTCATGGGCTACGGCAAGCTGTCGCGCAAGAAGATCGAAGACCTGCGCATCGGCGCACGCATCGAAGTCGACGAGTCGAAGCAAGACCCGCTGGACTTCGTGCTGTGGAAGGCTGCCAAGCCGGGCGAGCCGAGCTGGGAGTCGCCATGGGGCGCCGGGCGTCCGGGCTGGCATATCGAATGCTCGGTGATGTCCACCTGCTGCCTGGGCGAGACCTTCGACATTCATGGTGGCGGCAGCGACCTGGAATTCCCGCACCACGAAAACGAAATCGCCCAGAGTGAAGCGGCCACCGGCAAGACCTACGCCAACGCGTGGATGCATTGCGGCATGATTCGCATCAATGGCGAGAAGATGTCCAAGTCCTTGAACAACTTCTTCACCATCCGCGACGTGCTCGACAAGTACCACCCGGAAGTCGTGCGTTACCTGCTGGTATCCAGCCACTATCGCAGCGCCATCAACTACTCGGAAGATAACCTCAAGGACGCCAAGGGTGCCCTGGAGCGTTTCTACCACGCGTTGAAGGGCCTGCCTGCCGTGGCGCCTGCTGGTGGCGAGGGGTTCGTGGCGCGTTTCACCGAAGTGATGAACGACGACTTCGGCACGCCGGAAGCCTGCGCGGTGCTGTTCGAGATGGTGCGCGAAATCAACCGTCTGCGTGAGAGCGATCTCAATGCCGCGGCCGGTCTCGCGGCCCGTCTGAAAGAACTGGCCAGCGTGCTGGGTGTGTTGCAGCTCGAAGCCGATGACTTCCTGCAGGCCGGCGCCGAAGGCCGGGTGGACGCCGCCGAGGTCGAAGCCTTGATCCAGGCGCGCCTGACCGCCCGGGCCAACAAGGACTGGGCCGAATCCGACCGCATCCGCGACCAGCTCACCGCCATGGGCGTGGTGCTGGAAGACGGGAAGGGCGGGACGACCTGGCGACTGGCGGACTAAGATCTTCAAAGCCTGCAATACCCCCTGTGGGAGCGGGCTTGCTCGCGAATGCGGTGCCTCAGTTAATGATTTGTTGACTGACACACCGCATTCGCGAGCAAGCCCGCTCCCACATTTTTTTGCGCGGCTCACTGCCATCGCATACACCAAAAATCCCCTGTGGGAGCGAGCCTGCTCGCGAATGCGGTGTGTCAGGCAGCATTTTTGCCACTGATACCCCCCCGCAGTTTTTTGCATGCCAACCCTGGCAATCATTGCTTTATGAGCTAGTACTGTCAGGTCGATTCGACGTTCTCTCTGTCAGGAGTCTTCCATGTTGGCTCATTGGTCGCTTGCGGCAATCCATTTGCTGGCGTTCGCCCTCGGGTTCTGGGCGGTGCTGACGCGCGGCACGGCGCTACGACGCCTGGCGGGCGGCGTGGATGCGGTGCGGGGTGTCTTGGTCGCCGACAACGTGTGGGGCCTGTCGGCGCTGGTGCTGTTGGTGACCGGTGGGATGCGAGCGTTCGGCGGGTTCGAAAAAGGCACGGACTATTATCTGCACCAACCGCTGTTTCACCTGAAGATGACCTTGCTGCTGCTGATCCTGCTGCTGGAGATCGTGCCGATGATCGCCCTGATCAAATGGCGGATGGCGCTGGGCAAAGGGACGGCGATCGATCCTTCGAAAGCCGGTCGACTTGCGCGGATCAGCCACATCGAAGCCTTGTTGCTGATCTTGATGGTGGTCGCCGCCACAGGCATGGCGCGCGGCGTGGGCCTGGGCTGACCGGCCGCGAACGCCCGCTTCGTCATCATTAAAACGAAACGTCTGACAGCCATGCTAGAGGCCATGCCATTAGTATCGGTTCACGGGCGGGACGAAAGAAGACGAGGAGGGCAGGGGTACGGCGCGGTCGACCAGAATCTTTAGCCAGCCATTGCGACGATGCAAACGGGCTGGCTGCGGACTGCTTGCAAGGCTCAGGGAGTTTGCGGCTTGTCGGGCGCGGTGAGGCCGGCCTGAATGCGCTGATAAATCTCTTCGCGATGCACCGCAACGTTCTTCGGGGCGTTGATGCCGATCCGGACCTGTTGGCCGCTAACGCCCAGAATGGTGATCGTGATGTCGTCACCAATGTTTATGCTTTCACCGACTTTGCGGGTGAGTATCAGCATGGTGTTCTCCTTGATTGCTTTATAGGGCACCTGATTCAGACAGTGCAGTTGTCGGTACTGCTTATAGATTAGTGCTAAGTGTCACAATGTGGGTGCCTCTTTCTGACGTGCAGATGCTGCATTAATTCCCAGGGTGCGACTATACAGAGACGCCGGGCAGGATTCTCGTGTTTTGAGCATTGTTTGCGGCGATCTAGATGGGCACGGGTGCTAAAATCCGTGCCTCATGTCTTCCAGGGGAAACGTTGTGCGCAAATTGGCTTGGGTAATTGCGGTATTGGCACTGGCAGGATGCGGGGAAGGGCGTGACGTCGAGGCACCGAAGCCGAAACCCGCCGTGACCTCCGCACCGGCCGCCGCTGCCGCACCGCAGTGGGCCGTCGAGGTTCGCGGGCAGACACCGCAGGCTGTCAGCGACCTGACCGGTTGGCTCATCGAGCACAGCTTCATGTCGACCGTGGTGCGGGAAAACGGCAAGGAACGCGTCCTGGTCGGCCCTTTGAGCTCCGAGGCTGAAGCCAAAGCCAAGCAGGAACAGGTCACGGCCGCGTTGGTTCGGGCGAAGAAACGCAACATCGAGGCGTTGGTAGTGGATTACCCGGTCACTCAATAACCGGACAGAACAAAACCTGTGGGAGCGAGCCTGCTCGCGATAGCGGTGTATCAGTCGACAAACTGTTGTCTGTTACTCCGCTATCGCGAGCAAGCTCCCACAGTGGGTTTGTGGTGTTTACAAAGGGGAGGTCAACCGCAGGCCTTCATGTCCACCGGCCCCACGAACTCGTTCCCACGTCCCATGACGCACGCCACGCTCTGGTTGCGCTGGCGTTCCCAGCTTTCGACCGGGTAGGTCTTGTCCCAGGCTTCATACAGGCGTCGGTCCTGTTTCGACAGGCGCAGGCCATATTGCTTGCTCATGTAGAAATAGGTCCGAGCGATCATCCCTCGGATGGAAGGGCGGGGCATGACCTTCTTGGCCTTGAAATCCACTTGGGTCAGGCATGAGCCGTATTGGCCCTTTTGCTCCGGCAGCCAGCCGAAACTGAAATTGCTGCGGTCGCCATTCACTTCCCCGATGCTCGGCACCAGGTTGTGCAGGTCGGCCTCGGCCCGTTGATAGACCGGATCATAGCGGGTGCAGTTCTTGCGACCGCCTGCTTGCCAGCATTGACGCTGATGGCCGATCTGCCACGCCGGAACGATATGCTCCCACTCGATACGAGCGGCGCGGCTGGCATTCTTGCGCGGTACATAACCGCAGGCGGCCAGGTTCACGCGGTTGCCGGTGTATTTGCAGCCACAATAGAACTCCGTGGATTGCGGGGCGTAGAGTTTCCAGGCGATTTTCTTGGCTTCGTTGAAGGTGCGTGGGGCACCGGCCTGTGCGCCCGTGGCGATAAACACAAGCAGTAAAGCTAAACAGCGAACACTCATCACGCTCAATCTTCCTTCGGCACAACCCAGAAAACCTGCACGCCACCGTCGTCGCGATAGGCGAGGGTCACGTTGTCGTTCTCGTCGATTTCTTCCAGGAGGCGCTCCCACTCATCCACAGGCTCGTCGGGAAGGCGGAAGAGCAGTGCGGCCTTGGCTTTTTGCGCGGTGGGGGCGTTGATGATTTTCGAGACCCGAAGGCCGAGTCGCGTATAGGAATCTAAGGGGGTGGTTGCAGCGGAGGGAGTGGCCACAGGATTATCCTTATTAAGCTGTACGGGCATACAGTATTTAACCGTAGGCATTTACGCAACTACTTAAAATTCAAGAAGATCGTCTGACAGCACTTTTTTCGTTTTGGTGTAGGAGAAAGGATTTTTTTCTCGGCTTGCATAAACAGGTGTCACCCGTTCAGGGTGGCGAAGCTATCGATTGATCTCAGCGGGCGCTAAAGAAAATGTTTCGGCGGGCGATGTCCTTCGTAGGAATCCCCCTTCATGGAGTTTTGATATGGCCTTTTCCATCGGCTTTCCCAGTGCGGCAGCCGTGACCATCGGCGGCAAATCCGCAGCCACCCTGACGGCGCTGAGCGAGGCAGAAGCCCAGGCCGCCGATGAGGCCTTGGGTACGACGCGAGCCTCGGGCAAGGTCCGCACGGGCATGGGGGCCAGCGCCGAAGCAACCGACCAGGCGCAGGAGGGTGGTAGCACCGAGAGCGTTGCCGTCCAGGTGCTGCTCAAGCGGATGCAAGAGCTGCAGCAACAGCTTCGTGAGCAGCAACAGCAACTGGCCGTCGCCCAGGCGCGCAACTATCCGACGCCGGAAGGTAAGACCTCGGCGGTCATGGCGATCCAGGGGCAAATCGCCGATACCAGTGGCGCGTTGCTGGAAGTCACCGGCCATTTGGTCACGGAGCTGGCCAAGGGCGCCGGTTCGGGTACCGTGGTCAACACGACGGCCTGAGTCTCTACGTTGAGCGGCGACGTTGCCGATGAAACCGCAACGTTGACAAATCCCCGAAGCCTTACCATAGTTCACTTCACGCAAACGTTTGCGCGGCGTTCCGTGCACTGATTTGCTCACAATAATCATAAGATCGGAGTGAACCCATGAAGTTGCCATTCGCTGGACGCCTTCTCGCTGTTGCCATGCTCGCGGCCGCCTCCGCTGCGCTGCCTCTCTCCTCGGCATTCGCCCAGACCGCAGAAAAACCCAAGGTCGCCCTGGTCATGAAATCCCTGGCCAACGAATTCTTCCTGACCATGGAAGACGGCGCCAAGGCTTATCAGAAGGAACACTCCGCCGATTTCGACCTGATCTCCAACGGGATCAAGGATGAAACCGACACCGCCAACCAGATCCGTATCGTCGAGCAGATGATCGTGTCCAAGGTCGATGCCCTGATCATCGCGCCCGCGGATTCCAAGGCGATGGTGCCGGTGATCAAGAAAGCCGTGGATGCCGGCATCACAGTCATCAACATCGATAACCAGCTCGATCCGGCCGTGGTCAAGAGCAAGAACATCACCGTGCCGTTCGTAGGCCCTGACAACCGCAAGGGCGCGCGTCTGGTGGGCGAATACCTGGCCAAGCAACTCAAGGCCGGTGACGAAGTCGGCATCATCGAAGGCGTCTCCACCACCACCAACGCCCAGGCCCGCACCGCGGGCTTCAAGGATGCGATGGAAGCGGCGCAGGTCAAGGTCGTGTCCCTGCAATCCGGCGATTGGGAAATCAACAAGGGCAACCAGGTGGCCGCGTCGATGCTCAGCGAATACCCGAACATCAAGGCACTGCTGGCCGGTAACGACAGCATGGCGGTCGGTGCTGTATCGGCCGTGCGCGCGGCGGGCAAGGCCGGCAAGGTGCAGGTGGTCGGCTACGACAACATCAACGCCATCAAGCCGATGCTCAAGGACGGTCGTGTCCTGGCGACTGCCGATCAGTTCGCCGCCAAGCAGGCGGTGTTCGGCATCGAAACAGCGCTGAAGATGCTCAAGGGCGAAAAAGTCGACAGCGGCACCAACGGCGTTATCGAAACTCCGGTCGAGCTGGTGACCAAGCCGTAATCCTGGCGACACAACGGTGCTCGCCCGTCCGGGCGAGCGCATTGGAGAGTTTGTTATGTCCGTTCGCGACCCGAACGCTGTCCTGTGCGTCAGCGGTATCGGCAAGACCTATGCCCAGCCGGTACTGACCGATATCACTTTGACGTTGATGCGCGGTGAAGTGCTGGCGCTGACCGGTGAAAATGGCGCCGGCAAAAGCACCTTGTCCAAGATCATCGGTGGGCTGGTGACGCCGACGACCGGGCAGATGCAATTTCAAGGTCAGGATTATCGCCCTGGCAGCCGGACCCAGGCTGAAGAGCTGGGCGTGCGCATGGTGATGCAGGAACTCAACCTGCTGCCGACCCTGTCCGTGGCTGAAAACCTGTTTCTCGACAACCTGCCCAGCCACGGTGGCTGGATCAGCCGCAAGCAGTTGCGCAAGGCGGCGATCGAGGCCATGGCCCAGGTGGGGCTCGATGCCATCGATCCCGACACGCTGGTCGGCGAGCTGGGGATCGGTCACCAGCAGATGGTCGAGATAGCCCGCAACCTGATCGGCGATTGCCATGTGCTGATTCTCGATGAGCCGACCGCCATGCTCACGGCGCGCGAAGTCGAGATGCTTTTTGAGCAGATCACTCGCTTGCAGGCGCGCGGCGTGTCGATCATCTACATTTCCCATCGCCTCGAAGAACTGGCGCGAGTCGCCCAGCGCATTGCCGTGCTGCGCGATGGCAACCTGGTCTGTGTCGAGCCGATGGCCAACTACGACAGCGAGCAACTGGTGACCCTGATGGTCGGTCGGGAGCTGGGCGAGCATATCGACCTTGGTCCGCGCCAGATCGGCGCACCGGCGTTGACGGTTAAAGGCCTGACCCGTTCCGACAAGGTCCGTGACGTGTCCTTCGAAGTGCGCAGTGGCGAGATCTTTGGCATCTCCGGCCTGATCGGGGCCGGGCGCACCGAGTTGTTGCGGCTGATCTTCGGTGCCGACCCGGCCGACAGTGGCACGGTGGCGCTGGGTTCGCCGGCCCAGGTCGTGAGCATTCGCTCGCCGGCCGATGCGGTGGCCCATGGCATTGCGTTGATCACCGAAGACCGCAAGGGCGAAGGCCTGCTGCTGACCCAATCCATCGCCGCCAACATTGCCCTGGGCAACATGCCGGAGATTTCCAGCGCCGGCCTGGTCAATGGCGATGCCGAATTAGCCTTGGCCCAGCGGCAGGTCGATGCCATGCGCATCCGCAGTTCCAGCCCAACCCAATTGGTGTCCGAATTGTCGGGCGGCAACCAGCAGAAAGTCGTGATCGGTCGTTGGCTCGAACGCGACTGTGCGGTCATGCTGTTCGACGAGCCGACCCGTGGCATCGACGTCGGCGCCAAATTCGACATTTATGCACTGCTCGGCGAGCTGACTCGCCAGGGCAAGGCGCTGGTCGTGGTGTCCAGTGACCTGCGGGAATTGATGTTGATCTGTGACCGGATCGGCGTGCTGTCCGCCGGACGCTTGATCGACACCTTCGAGCGCGACAGCTGGACCCAGGATGACTTGCTTGCCGCCGCATTCGCCGGCTACCAGAAACGTGATGCGTTGCTCAACGAAGCAGCGCCTAGGGATTTTTCATGAAAACCGCATCTGCCGTCGGCAAATCGAGTGGCAACTTCTATGGCCTCGGGACTTACCTGGGCCTGGCCGGCGCGCTGCTGGCCATGGTCGCGCTGTTCTCGGTCCTGAGCAGCCATTTCCTGTCCTATGACACGTTCAGCACCTTGGCCAACCAGATTCCCGACCTCATGGTGCTGGCGGTCGGCATGACCTTCATCCTGATCATCGGCGGCATCGACCTGTCGGTGGGCTCGGTGCTCGCACTGGCGGCCTCGACGGTCAGCGTGGCCGTGCTCGGCTGGGGCTGGAGCGTCTGGCCATCGGCCTTGCTCGGCATGGCCGTGGCGGCGCTGGCGGGCACGGTCACCGGTTCGATCACCGTGGCATGGCGGATTCCATCGTTCATCGTCTCCCTCGGCGTGCTGGAAATGGCCCGAGGCCTGGCGTACCAGATGACCGGTTCCCGGACCGCCTACATCGGCGACTCGTTCGCCTGGCTGTCCAACCCCATCGCCTTTGGCATCTCGCCTTCGTTCATCATCGCCTTGCTGGTGATCTTCATTGCCCAAGCGGTGCTGACCCGCACGGTGTTCGGTCGCTACCTGATCGGCATCGGCACCAATGAAGAAGCCGTGCGCCTGGCCGGCATCAACCCAAAGCCTTACAAGATCCTGGTGTTCAGCCTGATGGGTCTGCTGGCCGGTGTGGCGGCGCTGTTCCAGATTTCTCGCCTGGAGGCCGCGGATCCGAACGCCGGTTCGGGGCTCGAGCTGCAAGTGATCGCTGCAGTCGTCATTGGTGGCACCAGCCTGATGGGTGGGCGCGGCTCGGTCATCAGCACCTTCTTTGGCGTGCTGATCATCTCCGTGCTCGCGGCGGGCCTGGCGCAGATTGGCGCCACCGAGCCGACCAAGCGCATCATTACCGGCGCGGTGATCGTGGTGGCGGTCGTGCTCGATACCTACCGCAGCCAGCGCGCCAGTCGGCGGGCTTGAACCATGGCGACGATCAAGGATGTAGCGGCGCTCGCGGGTATTTCCTACACCACCGTGTCCCACGTGGTGAACAAGACGCGACCGGTCAGCGAGGAGGTGCGGCTCAAGGTCGAGGCGGCCATCGAGCGCCTGGACTACGTGCCCAGCGCCGTGGCCCGGTCGCTCAAGGCCAAGACCACGGCGACCATCGGCCTGCTGGTGCCCAACAGCCTCAACCCTTACTTTGCCGAACTGGCCCGGGGCATCGAGGATTACTGTGAGCGCAACGGCTATTGCGTGATCCTGTGCAACTCCGACGACAACCCGGACAAGCAACGCAGCTACCTGCGGGTATTGCTGGAAAAACGTATCGATGGGCTGATCTTCGCGTCCACCGGCGGTGATGTCGGCCTGGCCGAGGGGCTGGCCAACGTGCGCACGCCCATGGTGATCGTCGACCGCGGGCTCGAGGGTGTCGATGCGGACCTGGTGCGCATCGATCATGAATACGGCGCCTACCTGGCGACCCGGCATCTGTTGGAGCTGGGGCACCGCGATATTGCCTTCATTGGCGGCCCGGCCAATACCAGCGTGGCGCAAATGCGCTTGGCCGGTTACTGCCGAGCGCTGAAAGAGGCGGGGATCGAGTTGCCCGTCGAGCGCATGCTCGAAAGCGACTTCACCAGTACCGGCGGCTACCGCGCCGCTGCGCAACTGCTTGAGCGGCAGCCGCCCAGCGCGATCTTTGCGGCCAACGACATGATCGGCATCGGTGTGCTGCGTGCCGCCGCCGAACGCAACGTGCGCGTGCCCAGCGAACTGTCGGTCATCGGTTTCGACGACATCCAGATGAGCCGTTATGTCTATCCGGCGTTGACCACGGTGGGGCAGTCGATCCTGCAGCTTGGCGAGATGGCGGCCGAAGTGCTGCTGCTGCGTATCGCGACGCCGAGCCTTGCCACTGACCAGCGGATCGTGACGCCGAGTATTGTCCTGCGAGAGTCGACTGCACCGCTGTCCGGTACATTCGCCCAATACCGCTGAACCGAATTGATGAGTAGTGATGTATGCCAGCAAAAGTAGTGGTAATAGGCAGCCTGAACATGGACCTGGTGACCCGGGCGCCGCGCCTGCCCCGTGGCGGTGAAACGCTGATTGGTCATTCGTTCGCCACCATCCCGGGCGGCAAGGGCGCCAACCAGGCGGTCGCCGCCGCGCGCCTGGGGGCGCAAGTGTCGATGGTGGGTTGCGTGGGCAGCGATGCCTACGGCGAGCAATTGCGCGGCGCGCTGCTGGTCGAGGGCATCGACTGCCAGGCGGTGCGCGTGGTGGAGGATTCAAGTGGCGTGGCGCTGATTGTCGTCGATGACAACAGCCAGAATGCCATCGTCATCGTCGCCGGCGCCAACGGAGCACTCACCGCCGAGGTCTTGGACAGTGTCGATGCAGTGCTGCAAAGCGCCGATGTCATCATCTGCCAGTTGGAAGTGCCGGACGCCACCGTCGGCCATGCCCTCAAGCGCGGCCGTGAGTTGGGCAAAATCGTCATTCTCAACCCCGCACCGGCTTCCCATGCGTTGCCGGCCGACTGGTATGCCTGTGTCGATTATCTGATTCCCAATGAAAGCGAAGCCGCGGTGCTGAGCGGGCTGGCGGTGGAATCGTTGGAAACCGCCGAAGCCGCCGCAGCGCATCTGATCGCCGCCGGTGCCGGCAAGGTGATCGTGACCCTGGGGGGCCAGGGCTTGATGTTCGCCAACGGTGCCAGCTTCGAACATTTCCCGGCCCCGCGGGTCAAGGCAGTGGACACCACGGCGGCCGGAGACACCTTTGTCGGCGGCTTCGCGGCAGCCCTGGCCGGCGGCAAGAACGAAGTCGAAGCGATTCGTTTCGGTCAGGCCGCCGCCGCGCTGTCGGTCACCCGATCCGGCGCGCAACCTTCAATTCCCACATTGCTGGACGTACAGGCTTTCAAATCATGAAAAAGACGCCGTTGTTGAATGTGGCACTGTCCCGACTGATCGCCTCCCTCGGCCACGGAGACAAGGTGGTCATCGGCGATGCCGGTCTGCCTGTGCCGCCCCAGGTCGAATTGATCGACCTGGCCCTGACCCATGGCATTCCTGACTTTGTCAGCACCTTGAAGGTGGTGCTCAGCGAAATGCAGGTGGAAAGCCATGTGTTGGCCGAGGAAATCCTCGACAAGCAACCGTCGGCCCTGACGACCCTGCAAGAGCTGAATGCAGAGGGTGCGCTGGGTGAGCGGACGCTGGTCAGTCATGAGCAATTCAAGGTCATCAGCCGACAGGCGCGGGCGATCATTCGCACCGGCGAGTGCTCGCCATACTGCAATATCGTGCTGGTCGCTGGAGTGACGTTCTAATCCCGTTCAACCCTGCACAAGGAGTGCGCCATGCACCGCTATGCTCAGAAAATGCATCAACTGATCCGGAGTCTGCTGCTTTTGTCACTGATCACCGCAACGAGCGCCCAGGCGGCGGAAAAAATTGACTTGATCATCGACACCGATCCAGGCGCTGACGACGTGGTGGCGCTGCTGTTCGCCCTGGCATCGCCCGAGGAACTGCATATCCGTGCGCTGACCACCGTCGCCGGCAATGTGCGCCTGGACAAGACCTCGCGCAACGCTCGCCTGGCCCGTGAATGGGCGGGGCGCGAAGACGTGCCGGTCTATGCCGGTGCGCCGAAACCGTTGATGCGCACGCCCATCTACGCGGAAAACATCCATGGCAAGGAAGGCCTGTCGGGTGTCACGGTACATGAGCCGAAGAAGGGGTTGGCCGAGGGCAATGCCGTCAACTACCTGATCGACACGCTAAAGGCTGCCAAGCCCCACAGCATCACCATTGCGATGCTGGGTCCGCAGACCAACCTGGCGCTGGCCTTGGTCCAGGAGCCCGATATCGTCCAGGGCATCAAGGAAGTGGTGATCATGGGCGGCGCGCACTTCAACGGCGGTAATATCACGCCGGTGGCCGAGTTCAATCTGTTCGCCGACCCGCAGGCGGCCGAGGTGGTGGCCAAGAGCGGCGTGAAGCTGACCTACCTGCCGTTGGACGTGACCCACAAGATCCTCACCAGCGAAGCGCGCCTGAAGCAGATCGCGGCGTTGAACAATAACGCCAGCAAGCTGGTGGGCGATATTCTCAACGAATACGTCAAGGGCGACATGGAGCACTACGGCATGACGGGCGGGCCGGTGCATGACGCGACGGTGATTGCCTACCTGCTCAAGCCGCAATTGTTCACCGGCCGTTCGGTCAATGTCGTCGTGGACAGCCGTGAGGGGCCAACGTTCGGGCAGACCATCGTTGACTGGTACGACGGCTTGAAGGCACCGAAGAACGCGTTCTGGGTGGAAAACGGTGATGCCCAGGGCTTCTTCGATCTGCTGACCGAGCGCCTGGCGCGCCTGAAGTAACTTGCCTGACATGTGCCCGCAGGCCGGAGCTGCGGGTGCATGAGCCTCAATCCACGGCGTCGACGATGCTCGGGTAGCGTTCGAAGGCTTGCTGGATGAAATCGCGTGCGACCTCCGTTCCCAGCTCCTTCACCAACAATTCTATACCGATGAGCGCCAGTTCCTCCGGGCTGCCCGGGCTATAGGAGCTGTGGCCCTGCGACCATTTGGCATTGATGGTGGCTTCGATGCTGACGGTGCTCATGGTCGGGCTCGCGAGTTGGAGGTCTGTAGGCTGAGTTAACCATTTTTGCCGAGGATTTGGCACTGCGACTTAGGCATTGGGGGAGGGCTGTGCGACACTTGGTCTTTTATTTTTAAGGAGCCCCACCGTGCAGATCGATTTGAACGCTCCTGATGGCCTGACCGTCGAGGCGGTTCGTCAGTTGCTGGCCTCGGCCAGTGATGACGAGCATACCCAGCTGCGCGTGACCAAAGGCGGCATCGCCTATTTGTCCTCGGGCGTGGTCGGCGGCACCGACATCGACGGTTTACGGTTTCGCCTCGAGACCTGGGCGAAGGGTTCGGGCTACGTCGGGCGTGTCGCTGCCAGTGACGAGGTTTGGGTCATGCAGATCTACAACGCGCTGAAGGACAACTGGCCCAATCCGCCCTTCGATTACATCGACGTTTATTGAGTCGCGTTCATATCCAGTCACGATTCAAGCCTGAACAGCGGGAGCGGGCTCAGGCAAACTGCCAGCTTTCCCAGTCTGATGGCTGCGGTGTTGCAACCAAGCGCCGTTTAGGTTGTCGCACGCTCACTGTTTATTCATCGAAAAAAGGAGGCTTCATGCCTTGGAAGCTCGCGTCATTGAGTACTTTGCTGGCCGCCATGATCTTGAGCGGTTGCAGCAACACCTCTGAATCGACCCCTGAACCTGTGGCGGCCGAGACCGGTCACAGCCGCTGCGAAGCAAAGGCCGCCGAGTTCACCATTGGAAAGAAGGCTTCGCCAGAGCTGCTGGAGCAGGCCCGTACCCGTGCCGGCGCACAGAATGCGCGGATCCTCAAGCCCAACGACATGGTGACGCTTGAATATCGCTCCGATCGCCTGAACCTCAATACCGATGCCAACCTGGTGATCAATCGAGTGAACTGCGGCTGATTGACGCTTTTCAATCGCCCATAAAAAACCCCGTCACATGGACGGGGTTTTTTAGTACGCGGAGAAATTACTCAGCGCGAACCTGTGCAGCTTGCATACCCTTTTGGCCTTTCTCAGCCACGAAGGAAACGGTCTGGCCTTCTTTCAGGCTTTTGAAACCGTCGCTTTCGATAGCTTTGAAGTGTACGAACAGGTCGTCACCGCCACCTTGAGGAGTGATGAAGCCGAAGCCTTTTTCATCGTTGAACCATTTAACGGTGCCGGTTTGGCGATTAGACATGGTGTATCTCCAAGAAACATATATTTTCAGTGTACTGTGCTGCTCAGGCCAACTGGGCACACCCGGGTATCATAGTCGAAATGTTCGATTTGGGAGCCCCCCGCAGGCGTTGTTTGCCAATCAGTCGTGTTTACTTTATCGCCTTTACCCGCTGAAAGGCCCGGTTTTAAAGGCTTTCAGCCGAAAGTAAAGACGATAAAAAAAGCTGAAAAACCTGCATAAATCAAAGAAAAAAGCCTTTATTCGAGCCTTTTTATCCCTGTCGGGCGCCTCGCAAGGCCCCGATTATTCATTTTTTCGCGGGCGGGTTGGCCTTGCATTTGGCGATCTGCCCCAATGCCTTTTGCTGCAGCTCCGGGGTGGCCTTGTTGTCCATCAAGGCCTGGATGTCCGAGGCAGGGTAGGACTTGATCGCATCGGCGCCACAGGCACAATGGGACTTGGCCGCGGCCGCGCCGATCTGGGGTGTTGCCGCCTCCGTGCATTGGGCCATGTATTTTTCGCGCTCGCCCTTGGGCCAGTCGGCATGGGCGGTCAGTGGAAGCAGCAGGGCGAGGGGGGCGACTACTGCGAACAATGTATTCAGACGCATGCGAAGATGCTCCTTTCGGGTCGATGTCTTGTTATCTGAGGCGTTGCGCTCGCTTCAGTTCAGCACTCTGGCATAAAAACCCTGGATTTACGTCTGCTTCAATTCCCACGCGGCGATGACCGTTCATCTGTGCTAGCATGCCGGGCTCGGCTATTTCCAGGCTGCGGATGATCGTTCGTCCCGGTGGCAAATAACCCGAATAACCCTGATTTGAATCCCAGTCACTCTGGTTCGGTTTTCCGGTTGGCCGCAAGGCTCCTGCCGCTGTAAGGCAGGCGTTCGTCATTGAATGGCCTGGACTGGATCTTGTACTGGCTCATCCCAACCCACGTGACCTTTGGTAGGGGTCACCACTAGGAGAGGAGGCGCCATGCCAACTATTACTCTTCCCGACGGCAGTCAACGTTCGTTCGATCACCCGGTTTCCGTAGCCGAGGTCGCCGCATCCATCGGTGCTGGCCTGGCCAAGGCCACCCTGGCCGGCAAGGTCAACGGCAAACTGGTCGACGCCAGTGACGTCATCGACAGCGACGCCACGCTGCAAATCATCACGCCCAAGGATGAAGAGGGGCTGGAGATCATTCGCCACTCTTGCGCGCACCTGGTCGGCCATGCGGTCAAGCAGCTGTACCCGAGCGCGAAGATGGTCATCGGGCCGGTCATCGATGAAGGCTTCTATTACGACATCGCCTTCGAACGTCCTTTCACCCCGGACGACATGGCGGCCATCGAACAGCGCATGCAGCAGCTGATCGAGAAAGACTACGACGTCATCAAGAAAGTCACCCCGCGCGCCGAAGTCATCGAAGTCTTCAAGGCCCGTGGCGAGGACTACAAGCTGCGTCTGGTGGAAGACATGCCGGACGAGCAGGCCATGGGCCTGTACTACCACGAAGAATACGTCGACATGTGCCGCGGCCCGCACGTGCCGAACACGCGCTTCCTGAAATCCTTCAAGCTGACCAAGCTGTCCGGCGCCTACTGGCGTGGCGACGCGAAGAACGAGCAGTTGCAGCGCGTCTACGGCACCGCCTGGGCGGACAAGAAGCAACTGGCGGCCTATATCCAGCGCATCGAAGAAGCCGAAAAGCGCGATCACCGCAAGATCGGCAAGCGCCTGGGCCTGTTCCATACCCAGGAAGAGTCCCCGGGCATGGTGTTCTGGCACCCGAACGGCTGGACCCTGTACCAGGTGCTCGAGCAGTACATGCGCCAGGTTCAGCGTGAGAACGGCTACTTGGAGATCAAGACGCCGCAAGTGGTCGACCGCAGCCTGTGGGAGAAATCCGGGCACTGGGCCAACTACGCCGACAACATGTTCACCACCCAGTCGGAAAATCGCGACTACGCCATCAAGCCGATGAACTGCCCGTGCCACGTGCAGGTGTTCAACCAGGGCTTGAAGAGCTACCGCGAACTGCCAATGCGCCTGGCCGAGTTCGGTGCCTGCCACCGCAACGAGCCGTCGGGTGCGCTGCACGGCATCATGCGCGTGCGTGCGTTCACCCAGGACGATGCGCACATCTTCTGCACCGAAGAGCAGATGCAGGCCGAATCCGCCGCGTTCATCAAGCTGACCATGGACGTCTATCGCGACTTCGGGTTCACCGAGGTCGAGATGAAGCTGTCCACTCGTCCGGAAAAACGCGTCGGCTCCGATGAGCTGTGGGATCGCGCCGAAGCGGCCCTGGCCGCCGCCCTTGATAGCGCGGGGCTTGCGTACGACCTTCAGCCAGGCGAGGGCGCCTTCTACGGTCCGAAGATCGAATTTTCGCTGAAAGATTGCCTCGGTCGCGTGTGGCAGTGTGGTACCTTGCAGCTCGATTTCAACCTGCCGATCCGTCTGGGCGCTGAATATGTGTCCGAAGACAACAGCCGCAAGCACCCGGTCATGCTTCACCGCGCGATCCTCGGTTCGTTCGAGCGTTTCGTCGGGATTCTGATCGAACACTACGAGGGCGCGTTCCCTGCGTGGCTGGCGCCGACCCAGGCAGTGATCATGAATATCACTGATAAACAGGCAGATTTTGCCGCTGAAGTCGAAAAAACTCTCAATCAAAGCGGATTTCGTGCCAAGTCCGACTTGAGAAATGAAAAGATCGGCTTTAAAATCCGCGAGCATACTTTGCTCAAGGTTCCCTTTCTCTTGGTTATTGGAGATCGGGAGGTCGAGATGCAGACTGTCGCTGTGCGTACTCGTGAAGGTGCTGACCTGGGCTCGATGCCCGTCGCCGAATTCGCTGAGTTCCTCGCGCAAGCGGTTTCCCGGCGTGGTCGCCCAGATTTGGAGTAATTATTATTAAGCGTGAAATGAGACAAGATAAACGAGCTGCACCGAAAGCCCCGATCAACGAGAATATCTCGGCACGCGAGGTTCGGTTAATTGGCGCTGACGGCGAGCAGATTGGCATCGTCTCGATTGATGAAGCGCTTCGTATTGCTGAAGAAGCCAAGCTTGATCTGGTAGAAATCTCCGCGGACGCAGTCCCACCGGTTTGCCGGGTGATGGACTACGGCAAGTCGATCTTCGAAAAGAAGAAGCAGATTGCCGCGGCGAAGAAAAACCAGAAGCAGATTCAGGTAAAAGAAATCAAGTTTCGTCCAGGGACGGAGGAAGGGGATTACCAGGTAAAACTGCGCAACCTGGTACGTTTCCTGAGTGATGGGGACAGGGCCAAGGTATCCTTGCGATTCCGCGGCCGTGAGATGGCCCACCAGGAGCTGGGGATGGAACTCCTCAAGCGGGTTGAACAAGACCTGCTCGAGTACGGTTCGGTCGAACAGCATCCTAAGATGGAAGGACGCCAGCTGATCATGGTCATCGCCCCGAAAAAGAAGAAGTAATCACCAGGGCACGGCAGGCCTTGCGATTATGTTTATCAACTGAATGCGGAGTATCCGAACATGCCAAAGATGAAGACCAAAAGTGGTGCTGCTAAGCGGTTTCTGAAAACTGCTAACGGTATCAAGCACAAGCACGCTTTCAAGAGCCACATCCTGACCAAAATGTCGACCAAGCGTAAGCGTCAACTGCGCGGTAGCAGCTTGCTGCATCCGTCTGACGTGGCAAAAGTCGAGCGCATGCTGCGCCTTCGTTAATTTTTGGATCAAGAATAGAGGAAGTAACTCATGGCTCGTGTAAAGCGTGGCGTCATTGCCCGTAAACGTCACAAAAAAATTCTGAAACTTGCTAAAGGCTACTACGGCGCGCGTTCCCGCGTATTCCGTGTTGCCAAGCAAGCGGTAATCAAGGCAGGCCAATACGCCTACCGTGACCGTCGTCAGAAAAAACGTCAGTTCCGCGCTCTGTGGATCGCTCGTATCAACGCTGGTGCTCGTGTTAACGGTCTGTCCTACAGCCGTTTCATCGCTGGCCTGAAAAAAGCGTCCATCGAGATCGACCGTAAGGTTCTGGCTGATCTGGCAGTGAACGAAAAAGCGGCGTTTGCTGCGATTGTCGAGAAAGCTAAAGCCACCTTGGCTTAAGTACCCCCGGCAGTCACCGGGGTCCACCTCTGTGGGCCCGGGTGTCAAACGTCATAAATAGGGGAAGAGCCTTAAAGCTCTTCCCCTATTTTGTATCTGGAGTCTGTACATGGAAAACCTGGACGCGCTGGTCGCTCAAGCACTAGAGGCTGTGCAAAGCGCTGAAGATATCAATGCCCTGGAGCAAATCCGGGTTCACTACCTTGGCAAGAAGGGCGAGTTGACTCAGGTGATGAAGACCCTGGGGAACCTGCCAGCCGAAGAGCGTCCGCAGGTCGGTGCGCTGATCAACGTTGCCAAGGAGCGTGTCACAGAGGTCCTCAATGCGCGCAAGGCGTTGTTCGAGGAGGCGGACCTGGCTGCCAAGCTCGCCGCCGAGTCCATCGACGTGACCCTGCCTGGCCGTGGCCAGACTTCTGGTGGCCTGCATCCGGTCACCCGGACCCTGGAACGCATCGAGCAGTTCTTCACCCACATCGGCTACGGCATTGCCGAAGGCCCCGAGGTCGAAGACGACTATCACAACTTCGAGGCGCTCAACATCCCAGGCCATCACCCGGCCCGGTCGATGCACGACACCTTCTATTTCAACGCGAACATGCTGTTGCGCACCCATACCTCGCCGGTACAGGTCCGCACCATGGAATCGCAGCGGCCGCCGATCCGCATCGTCTGCCCAGGCCGTGTGTATCGCAGCGACTCCGATATCACCCACTCGCCGATGTTCCATCAGGTCGAAGGCTTGCTGGTTGATCGCGACATCAATTTCGCCGACCTCAAAGGCACCATCGAAGAATTCCTGCGGGTGTTCTTCGAAAAAGAGCTGGCCGTGCGTTTCCGCCCTTCGTACTTCCCGTTCACCGAGCCCTCGGCGGAAGTCGACATGGAATGCGTGATGTGCAGCGGCAAAGGCTGCCGCGTCTGTAAGCAGACGGGCTGGCTGGAAGTCATGGGCTGCGGCATGGTTCACCCGAACGTGCTGCGCATGTCCGGAATCGATCCGGAAGAATTCTCGGGCTTTGCCTTCGGCATGGGCGTGGAACGCCTGGCCATGCTGCGTTACGGCGTGAACGACTTGCGTCTGTTCTTCGACAACGACTTGCGGTTCCTCGCGCAATTTCGCTAGTCGTAACGAACCTTTAGGAGAGCAGGATGAAATTCAGTGAACAATGGCTGCGCGGCTGGGTAAGCCCGCAGGTAAGCCAGGACGAGCTGGTTGCTCGCCTGTCGATGGCCGGCCTCGAGGTCGATAGCGTAACGCCGGCCGCCGGTGCATTCAGCGGTGTGGTGGTGGGCGAGGTGCTGGGCACCGAGCAGCACCCTGACGCTGACAAGCTGCGGGTTTGCCAGGTCAGCAATGGCGCGGAAACCTTCCAGGTCGTCTGCGGCGCGCCCAACGTGCGCCCGGGCCTGAAGATCCCATTCGCCATGATCGGCGCCGAACTGCCGGGCGACTTCAAGATCAAGAAAGCCAAGCTGCGCGGCGTCGAGTCCAACGGTATGTTGTGCTCCCAGGCCGAACTGCAGATTGGCGAAGGCAACGATGGCCTGATGGAGCTCCCGGCCGATGCGCCGGTGGGCCAGGACATTCGTGAATACCTGGGCCTGGACGACGCGAGCATCGAGGTCGACCTGACGCCGAACCGTGGCGACTGCCTGTCCCTGGCGGGTCTGGCCCGTGAAGTCGGCGCGCTGTATGCAGCTCCTGTGACGCGTCCGACGGTTGCGACCGTGCCGGCCGTGCATGACGAAGTGCGTTCGATTGAAGTCCTGGCGCCGGCGGCGTGCCCGCGATACCTGGGCCGGGTGATCCGTAACGTCGACCTGTCCAAGCCAACGCCGCTGTGGATGGTCGAGCGCCTGCGTCGCGCCGACGTGCGCAGCATCGACGCCGCCGTCGACATCACCAACTATGTAATGCTGGAGCTGGGCCAGCCGCTGCATGCGTTCGATCTCGCCGAAATCAACGGTGGCATCCGCGTACGCATGGCCGAAGAAGGCGAGAAGCTGGTGCTGCTCGACGGCCAGGAAGTGACCCTGCGCAGCGACACCCTGGTGATTGCCGACCACGCCCGCGCCCTGGCGATTGCCGGCGTGATGGGTGGCGAGCACAGTGGCGTATCCGCCACCACCCGCGATGTATTCCTGGAAAGCGCGTTCTTCGACCAGATCGCCGTCGCTGGCAAGGCTCGTTCCTATGGCCTGCACACCGACGCCTCGCACCGCTACGAGCGAGGCGTGGACTGGCAGCTGGCCCGTGAAGCCATGGAGCGCGCCACCGGCCTGCTGCTGGATATCACCGGTGGCGAAGCCGGGCCGGTCATCGAGACTGTCAGCGAACAGCACCTGCCCAAGATTGCACCGATCACCCTGCGTGCCCAGCGCATCACCCAGATGCTGGGCATGGAAATGGATTCGGCCGAAGTCGAACGCCTGCTCAGCGCCCTGGGCCTGAACATCAGCGCCGATGGGGCAGGGCAGTGGCGCGTCGAAGTGCCAAGCCATCGCTTCGATATCAGCCTGGAAGTCGACCTGATCGAAGAATTGGCCCGCCTGTACGGCTACAACCGCCTGCCGGTTCGCTACCCGCAAGCCCGCCTGGCCCCACAAGCCAAGGCTGAAGCCCGCAGCGACCTGCCGGAACTGCGCCGCCTGCTGGTGGCCCGTGGGTATCAGGAAGCGATCACCTACAGCTTCATCGATCCACGCCAGTTCGAGCTGTTCAGCCCGGGCGTCGAGCCGCTGTTGTTGGCCAACCCGATCTCCAACGACATGGCCGCCATGCGTTCGTCCCTGTGGCCGGGCCTGGTCAAGTCGCTCCAGCACAACCTGAACCGCCAGCAGGATCGTGTGCGCCTGTTCGAAAGCGGCCTGCGTTTTGTCGGTCAGTTGGAAGGCTTGAAGCAAGAGCCGATGTTGGCCGGTGTCGTCTGTGGCAGTCGCTTGCCGGAAGGCTGGGCGCAAGGTCGCGATGTTGTCGACTTCTTCGACGTCAAGGCTGACGTGGAAGCGGTGCTGGGCTTCGCCGGCGCGCTCGACGCATTCACTTTCGTACCGGGCAAGCACCCGGCGCTGCATCCGGGGCAGACTGCGCGGATCGAGCGAGACGGGCGTGAAGTCGGCTATGTCGGTGCCATTCACCCGGAACTGTCGAAAACCTTGGGCCTTGATCGTCCTGTCTTCGTTTTCGAGCTGGTCCTGTCCGAAGTGGCACAGGGGAAAATGCCGAAATTCCAGGAGTTATCGCGCTTTCCTGAAGTACGCCGTGACCTTGCGCTGCTGGCCGACCGTGAGGTCGCTTCCAGTGCAGTACTGGAGGTAATTCGTGAAAATGCAGGCGAATGGCTAACGGACCTCAGGCTATTTGACGTGTATCAGGGTAAAGGTATTGATCCGCATAGAAAAAGCCTTGCAGTCGGCTTGACCTGGCAGCATCCATCGCGCACTCTTAATGACGATGAGGTGAATACCGCAACGCAAAATATCCTCACCTCGCTCGAAACCAGGTTGAACGCCACGTTAAGGAAGTGACGTATGGGGGCTCTGACGAAAGCTGAGATGGCGGAACGTCTGTATGAGGAGCTGGGCCTGAATAAACGGGAGGCCAAAGAATTGGTCGAACTGTTTTTCGAAGAAATCAGGCACGCTCTGGAAGACAACGAACAGGTCAAGTTGTCCGGTTTCGGCAATTTCGACCTTCGGGACAAACGCCAGCGGCCTGGCCGCAATCCGAAAACGGGAGAAGAAATCCCGATCACGGCTCGCCGTGTGGTCACCTTTCGTCCAGGGCAGAAGTTGAAGGCCCGAGTTGAGGCTTATGCTGGAACCAAGTCATAACGACGAACTACCCGTCATCCCGGGCAAACGCTACTTCACCATTGGTGAAGTCAGCGAGCTGTGTGCGGTAAAACCACACGTGCTGCGCTACTGGGAGCAGGAGTTTCCTCAACTCAACCCGGTCAAGCGCCGCGGAAACCGCCGGTATTATCAGCGACAAGACGTGCTGATGATCCGGCAGATCCGCGCGCTGCTGTATGACCAGGGGTTCACCATCGGCGGCGCACGCCTGCGCCTCTCCGGTGATGAGGCCAAGGACGATACAACCCAGTACAAACAGATGATCCGCCAGATGATCGCCGAGCTTGAAGATGTGCTGGTGGTGCTCAAGAAATAATTTCTGCTTTTAAATACTTCCAGTTTTCAAAAGCTTGCGTTATATTCCTGAGCGTTCCGCTGAGAAGCGGAACAAGATTCACGCCTAGTCGGGGCGTAGCGCAGTCCGGTAGCGCACTAGCATGGGGTGCTAGGGGTCGAGTGTTCGAATCACTCCGTCCCGACCATATTTACTGAGTAAAATCAGACAGTTAAGCCGATCATATAGATCGGCTTTTTTGTGCCTGCGAAAAATTTGTGGCCATGTTCCTTCGCATCCGGTGCTGAAGATTCGACTAAGCCTGCCTGCGCAGCCGGGCAAAAGCATAATAAGGACACTACGTGCTACGGAAAGCGGTTCTACTGGTGCTGATCACCAGCCTAAGCGGCTGCATGGCCACCGCGATGCGAATGGACTACGACAAGCACCGATGCCCCTACATCGGCCTGCGCTTTGATTGGTGGCTGGTGGGCACGTCCAAAGGAAAGCTGATCCCTTTCCTGCTGATCGACGCACCGTTCTCCTTGGTGGTCGATACCGTATTCTTCCCTTTCGAATATCAATACAGCTGCAACCTCTAAGCGACAGAGGCTCTTACGTGCAGGGGCGTTTGTGGCTACTGTTGACGTTTGTGTGTGCCCAGGCCAGTCCGCGAGCCAGGGTTCAGGCATAGCGCTTTTCCAAAGTAGAGGGATCCTGCATGAAAGCCGTCGTTTACGAAGCCTTTTCCCAACCTCCACATGTGATGACCGTCGAAGATCCAACCCCCGAGCGTCACGGTGTGGTTGTCCAGGTCCTCGGCACGGGCGTATGCCGAAGCGACTGGCATGGCTGGAAAGGCCATGACCCTGACATTCAGCTGCCCCATGTGCCCGGTCACGAGTTGGCCGGGATCGTGGCGGAGGTGGGCAAGGACGTCACCCGATGGAAGGTGGGCGATCGCATTACCGTGCCTTTTGTTGGTGGCTGTGGCGCGTGCCCGGAATGCAATAGCGGCAACCAGCAGGTGTGCCACAGCCAGTTTCAGCCGGGGTTCACCCATTGGGGCTCTTTCGCCGAGTATGTTGGGATTCACCAGGCGGATTTGAACCTGGTTGCGCTGCCGGACAACATGGACTTCGCCACGGCGGCGAGCCTGGGTTGTCGGTTCGTCACGTCGTTCCGTGCGGTGGTCGATCAAGGCAAGGTCACGGCGGGCCAGTGGGTGGCGGTTCATGGTTGTGGTGGTGTGGGGCTGTCAGCGGTGATGATCGCCCACGCTGTCGGGGCGAACGTTATCGCGATTGATATCTCCGACGATAAGCTCAAGCTTGCCCAGTCGCTTGGTGCCGTTGCGACGGTCAATGCAAGCCGTGTGGCGGATGTGACCGAGGCGGTGCTTGAGATGACGAAGGGCGGCGCTCATGTTTCGTTGGATGCGCTCGGTCATCCAACGACCTGCTTCAACTCCATCAACAGTCTAAGACGGCGTGGCCGGCATGTGCAGGTCGGTTTGATGCTGGCCGATCACAGCACGCCAGCGATCCCGATGAGCAAAGTCATTGCCTACGAGCTGGAAATCTGTGGCAGCCATGGCATGCAGGCTCACCGTTACGGCGCGATGATGGACATGATCGCATCCGGCAAGCTGGCGCCTGAAAAACTGGTGGGCAAGACCATTAGCCTCGAACAATCCATTGATGCACTTATGAACATGGACCGGTTCGACACGGCAGGGGTGACGGTGGTGACGCAGTTCTAAACGCTTGCCACCGGCTGGTCGAGAGACTCCCGATACTGTGCTTCATCGACCTCGGTCAGGGTTGCATAACCGTCGTAGTAGTACATTCGGTTCCTGTCCCGAGCATAGCGCTCACTCAGGAATTCCAGGGTGGCCAGGTCGATACGCTTGGCGCTGACGGGCCGTCGGTGACAGAACAACTTGCGCGTTCCCAGTTGCAGGAAATCGGGGTGGGGCACGCGGACTTCATCGGGGTCGAACGGTACATCCAGCGGCTTGCCTTCCGAGAGGATCAGGGTAGGGCTGACGGCATAGGTGCCGAGAATGCGGGTATCCGAGGGGTGTAGGCGTTTTTTCGCCTCGCCGTAGTAATAGACCGCATTTTGATCCTGGGCCCAGCCATGGCCGCAGGACTCGAAGGTGGCCACATGGGCCTTACGAATCGGTTCGGGAGGATGGTAGAAAACCCGGTGGCAGAACACGGTTTTGCCGTCGGTCAGGTAGGGCCCACCGAGCGCGCGGAAATGCTCCGCGGGTTCTTGGGAAAACCGTTCGGGCACTTGCGTTTCGGCGTTATGAAACGGGATCAGATACAAGCCCTGGGCATCGCCGCACAGGTGCGTGTCGAGCAATTTGAAACTCGCTGCGTCCAGCCCGTTGATCACGCGGCCATGGAAATACACTTGGTCGCCTAGTTCGAAACCTTGACCGATGGCCTGTAGCGACTGCGTTTGCGTGTGGGTTTGCGCGGCCTCGGTTGTTGCCCGCAAACGGTGCCACCAATAGCCCTCCAACTGCGGATGAGCCGCGAAATAAGGTGCCCAGGCCTCTTGCATGGCCGTATCGATGATCCCGTCTGAGCCCAGCGGGCCGTGCTTGTCGCCTGCCAGCACGGGTGAATAATCCTGGTCATTGCGACAGAGTTGGGTCACGACGAAGCTTTGCGCGTCGACATCGAGGCGTTTCTGGCGCCTGTAGATGTGCCGGTGATCACGGTAATAGTCGAACCCCAAATGGCGAAAGCTCGGACCGTGGGCGTCACGCACGCGGGTCCCGGCGGCGTAGACGAAACTGTCGTCCACGGCAAAATAATCATCCTCGTATTCGTTGGCGCTGACCACGCGGCCGCACTCATCGAACGTCGGCTGCCAGCACTTGAGCAGGTGGAAATCGCCAACGTAGCGGATGCTCTTGCCGGTCAGGTAATAGGCGCGTTGCTTGTCCTTGGCGTAGCGTTCATTCAGCACGGTGAAGGTTGCCAGGTCGGCATTGTCGATGCGGTAGAAGTATTCGTAGGAAATGCTTGAACCTTGCTGCGCTTGCACGATGATCGACTGTCCGTCGGTTCCCCAGCGTTGGGCGAGCATCTGGAAGTCGTCCGGGCTTGCCACCGGCAGCGGCGTGCCGTTCTTCTGGTGCAAGGGCTTGAAGCCCTTGTAGACCTGATCGTCGATCACTCGATAGGACGGGTGATTGCAATACCGCACCCGCGCCGTGGCGCTGGCGAGAAGTTGCCCTTGCAGAAAGAGATGCACACCGTCGCTGAACAGGGCAGACGCTGAAGTCACCGAGGCGGGCGACTCCGGCAACAGGGCCAGGCTGTCGGGTCGGGCCTCGGGGATCTGGCTGATCGCGTACTCGCCGAACCAATAGGCGCCGGCTGCGTCACGCCAGTACTGGTGGCCGAGGCTTTCCAGGCCGTTGTCGAACCGAAACGGCAAGGTTTGGAGCGCGTGGTAGCCGTGGCGTGCCCGGTAGGCTGGAAGCAGGTAGTAATCACGCAGGGCATCGCGCAAGACCCAAGGGCTGCGTCGATGCCGCCAAACCGGCTGACCGGCCAGCAAGGGCGAGGGCGGATAGTGCCCGGCGCTGGCAGATTGTGCCAACTCGCCGGGGCGTGCACCTTCAGGGCTGAGCATGATGTACACATCAGGCACTTGCCCGTCGCCCAGCAGCACGCCGTCCATGAACGCGAAATCTTGATGCCATTCAAGCTGTAGTGGCTCCCAGTCAGCAATAGCCGTGTCTATGTCTGTCATGTCGATGCGACCTGAACGTCTGATGGTTGGCCAAGGACTACAAGTTTTGCCGCGAGCTCGCCTCTGGCGAGGCAGGCCCAAGGGTGTTAGGTTCGGCAAATGTTGTCAAAAGCGGTCGAAGCCATGATTACCCTGACTATCACCCTGCCGGACGCTCTCAAATCTTTCATAGATGATCAAGTTAGCCAGCGAGGCTACAGTACCCATAATGAATATGTACGAGAACTGATTCGCAAGGATCAGAATCGGCAGCGCCTGCGTGGGCTGGTACTGGCTGGGACAGAGTCGGCTCTCACTTTTCCAGTGAAGGGCGACTATTTTGAATCTCTACGGGCCAAAGTAGGTGAGGATGAGGCCCGTGAACCTCCAGAGCCCAGCTCCGCTGAGCCTGTAGCAGCGTGTAGGAGCTGACGAGTGTAACGAGGCTGCGATCTTTCCCCTGACAATTGAATCGCGAGCGAATGATCAAGATCAAAAGATCGCAGGCTTCGCCAGCTCCTACAGAACCAAACCAAAGACCGCCGCCGCCACGCTCAAAAAATGAACTTGAACAGCGCAATCACCACGATCAGGCCAATCAGGAAAATGATGCCTACGGTGCCGCCAAGGAATTTCAACATAAGAACGCTCTCATCGGATGGGCTTAATCGTCTAGACCGCCACCGATCACGCGCGTTTCGTCGAATATTCAGCCGTGATGATCAATGGACCGCAAAAGACCTCGGCACTGGCACATGCTCGAATTTCGAGATGGTCTTGATCCAGTAGCGACGATAGTCCGTCTGGTCCGGCGCCAGCGGTGCGTGGCTGGACCACGGATGTTTCTCCTTCAGGCTGGCGCGGTACGCTTCCCATTCTTTCTGTTCGGCCACTTCCCGGGCTTTGCTCCGGTCGTCGAACCAGCCCAGCACGTAAGCTTCGCCCTGATCCGTGCCGTGCGCTATCAGCAAATAAATTTCTGTCATGACTGACCTACCGTTCCGTCCTGCGCCCCAGTGGTGGGGGCTTATCCGGGGTATCGGCCGTTATGGCGCGTGTTTGAGGTTGATCGCAGAAAAACGCTGGGCCCAATGATGGGCGTCACGAAACTGCTGAACAGCCGAACAATCGCTCTGAGTGGCGAGCGCTTCGACGGCGGTTTTGCGCAAATCGCTGCTTTCATCCACGATCCAGACGCCCGGTTCCTGGTCGCGCAGGGCCATTTCACCGAAGCGGGTGGAAATGACGGGCAGGCCGAGGGCGCGGTATTCGTAGTATTTGATCGGATCGACCGAGGCGGTCAGGCGATTGCGCTTGAACGGGATCAAACCCACCGAAAACCTTGCCATGGCCGCGATTGCACTGGCATGGGAGCATTCCGGAAGCAGTTCGATGTTGGCCGGCAATGCGCAAGGCGGGGGTGTGAAGACGGGGCCGATCAGCCGGATGAGATTTCCAGGATTGGCCCGTGCCAGCGCGATAACCAGGTCCCAGTCGAACCAACGACCCAGCGTGCCGACATAACCCAGCACCTGCTGCTTGGCACCCAGGTCCAGGCGCTCGACCGGCACCAGCCCATGCAGGTCACAGGCGTTGAGGGCCAGTGCTACCGGGGCGGTGATGCCCAGGAGTTTGTCGCGAAGCGGATTGGATGACGCCAGTACCGTGCCCACCCGTCGAATGAGCTGCGCCTGGCGACGTTCCATGGACCTGCGTGACAGGCCCCGGTAAAAGGCCGGGAAATCGTCCATGGCATCGTAGACGGCGGGGCATTGCGGGATCAGCGCCAGCAACTGCAAGGCCAGTTCGGAAGGTTTCCCCACGCAGATCATGCAGGGCCCTTGGGCAGCGAATGCCACGGCCTCGTTGAACAGGTTACGCCACAGTCGCTTGAGCAGCATGGCTGAGCCTGGCAGGGGCTCGATGGGTAAGCTACGGGGTTTGCGGACCTGCAACCAGGGTGGAACGCTGGCGCTTTGCTGATCGGCCACGAACGGCTTGCCCCTGAAGTCATTCAGCGTGGGTAAGCGTGTCGGGTACGGATCGATCCAGAGCACCGGCGCCCCGGTTTGGCGGTGATACCAATCGACGAAGTGATGGGGGCGCTGGCTGAAGCTGGCCCATGGCAGCGGCGACAGGTAAATCATGCGCATGGCTGGAAGTACTGCCTTAACACATCGACGATACGTGCTGCGGCCTTGCCGTCGCCATAGGGAGAAACCCCACGTGCCATGACCTGGTAAGCCTCGGGATCATCGAGCAGGCGCTGCGCCTGTTCGACGATGGTGTCCCGGTTGGCGCCCACCAGCTTGACCACGCCGAGGTTGACCGCCTCCGGGCGTTCGGTTTCCTCCCGCAGCACCAGCACGGGTTTGCCCAGGGCCGGGGCTTCTTCCTGCACCCCCCCGGAATCACTGATGATCAGGTACGAGCGCTTCATTGCCGCGATAAACGGCGCGTAATCCAGGGGTGCGCAGAGGAGGATGTTCGGGGTCTGGCCGAGCAGTTGGTGCGCGACCTCCTTGACGTTCGGGTTGGGATGGACGGGATAGAGGACCTGGATGCCCGGGTTCCGTTCGGCCAGGTGCTTGAGGGCCTGGCAAATATTCTGGAACGGTTCACCGAAATTCTCCCGCCGATGGGAGGTGACCAGCACCAGGCGCTTGCTTGCGTCCAATGGGACAGCCAAGGCGCAGTCCTGTGCCGCGGTCATCAGCAGGGCATCGATCACGGTATTGCCGGTCAGGGTGATATCGCTGGCGCTGACGCCTTCGCGCAGCAGGTTGTCCACGGCGCCCTGGGTGGGCGCGAAATGCCAGCGAGTCAGCTTGCCGGCGATGACCCGATTGGCTTCCTCGGGGAACGGATTGCGGAGGTCCCCGGTACGCAGGCCCGCTTCGACATGGCCGAAGGGAATCTGCCGGTAGAAACACGCCAAGGCGGCACTCATGACCGTGGTCGTGTCGCCTTGAGCCAGGACGACGTCGGGCTGCTCGGCTTGCAAGACGCTGTCGAGTTCGAGCAGCAGGCGAGAGGTCAGGGCCGCCAATGACTGGTTGGGACGCATGATGTCCAGGTCCAGGTCGGCCGTGATTGCGAAGCCGTCCAGGATCTGGTCCAACAGGCCTCGGTGCTGGGCGGTGGCGAGCACCCGGCAAGCGATATTCCTTTCGGCCTGGAGCGCCTTGATCACGGGCGCCATCTTGATGGCTTCCGGACGCGTACCAACGATGCAAAGTACCTTGTGGGTCATGCCTTTTGATGTCCTATCGTGGTGGCAAGTGAGCGGGCTATCCGGTCCGCATTGGCCATGAGGGTCAGCGTGTGGGACTTTTCGGTGAGCCTGGGCAAGCAGGCACCGTCGACAACATGCACACCGGGCAAGCCGGCGACTTCGCCAAGGCGATCGGTCTGGCCGATCCGGGGCGTCGCGTGCATGGGCAGCGTGCCCGCATAGTGGATATCTGCCCCCGGCCTGCCGACGGTGAAGCTCATGGGCATCAACAGCGCGCCCATTTTCCAATAGATCCGGCGCAGTTTTGTCTCGGCAGTCTTCATGAGGCCGGGGAGTTCGGGATGCACGTGGCCGTTGATGCTCAACGAGCCATCGGGGCGCAATGCCGCCGTGTTGTGGGACAGGTGCCCGGGCAGGAAGAGGTTCCCGACGACGCAGGCACTGAGCAGGTTTTTCAGCAACTCGATGCTGTGGCGTTTGCTCAGGGGGAGCCGGCTGACAAACTCGGTCATGGGCAAGCCTGTGGTGCTGAACGTCGAGCCGAAAGCCGTGGCACTGGACGATAGCTGAAGGGCGAACGATAGCTGGCCCAGGCCAAAGGCCGGCGCCCTCGGCGTTCCGAGCATTGTTGGCAGCCACAACAGGAAGGCCGCTGTCGGCGATGACAGCAGCGGTATCGGGGCCGAATGATTCAGGCCCTTGAGGGCGAGCCGGGTCGAGGCCAGGGTGCCCGCCGCCAACAACAGGCGTGTACCGCAGAAGCGCCGGGAGGAGCGATGATCGGTGACCGCCCACGAACCGTCCTGTCTCTGCAGATCCTCCACGAGGAAATCCTGGACGTGCTGGAATCCCGGGTACTGCTTGAGTTTTTGCAGTTCTTGCGACGCGCTATACAAGGCCTGGTTGTGACAGCCCCACAAGCAGTTTCCCGACAGGTCGCAGGCCTTGCGCGCGTCCAGGGGCTGGCTCAAGACGGCGACCCTGGAGCGGCCAAGGCGAAACCCCTGCTCGGGAAACGCCGAACGCCGCCGGGCGTAGTGATCGAGCAGGCGCTGATGCAGCGCGTCCAGCGGCAGCGGTGGTTGCGACCATTCATCGAGGCCGAAATAGCTTGAAAGGTCATCGTCGATCCGGCCACTGATGCCGATCCGGCGGGCGACGGTTTCGTAGGACGCTTGCATCTCGGCATGATCGATGGGCAGCCCGGCTAAGTCGCTGGCACCCAGCGTTGCCACGCCGCAGCCCCAGGCATTGGACAAGCCTCCGGTGGCCAGGGAGCCGACGCCGATAAAGTTGTCGGTCGCGATGCGATTGCCGGCGCTGAATCCTTCGAAGACATGGGCGTGGGTCGGTGTCTTCAGCTTGGGCGATACCGCGTCCAGTTGGTTCAAGGCGTGGAAGTTATCGCCGATCATCCATTTCCACTGATGCGCGTCGTTGGCCCTGGCGCTGAGGAACGGGCGGGTTGGCAGCACCGATGAACCGATGCTGGCCTGGGCATCGACCATGAGGACTTTCAGGCCCGCCTTGACCAACGGATAGGCAACCGACGTCCCGGCCGGGCCACTGCCGACAATGATCACATCGAATTCAGGCTTCACGCTGGGCTTCACTTTCACGCAGCAGTTGACGGGCAAAGGGCCGGCCTAACAACGCCGCTAGTTTCCACGTCAACGCTTTGATCGCGGTGAGTCCCAGTGCTACCAGCGTGGCAACAGGGCTGCGCGATTGTTGGACACCGAGAAACACCTGCGCCCCCTGGGGGCTGGCTTCGGCGATAGCGAGTGCAACCTGCAGGCGCCAGGCCAGCGCCTGGCCGTCGGGCTTGCCCAGGACGCCGGGGGTGTCCAGCAGCGCCAGGAGTATCGGCCAGCTCATCAGCAAGCGTGAGCTAATGACGGGGCGGGTTTTCCCCCCACGCTCCAGTGCCCTGACATAGCGACTGACCAGGCTTCTTTGCGGCGGGCGTTTGAGCAGATAGTTCAAGAGAACCGTGGCTTCCTGGAGAAGCCCCCGACGTTGCCCACGGCCGGAGCGATGCATGCCGTGGGCGAGCGGGCGTAGTTGAACGCCGAGTTTTTGCAGGGAACGCTCACTGTCCATGGGCGGCAGGTGGACGAGGGAAAAAATCCGCTCCAGGCCCAGCTTCGCGCCCAAGGAGTGTCCCAGCAACCGACGCAACAGCCTGAGCAATGCCACCGGCAGGGGAATTGGCAGGCGAACGGCACGGACCCGGTGCGCTGCAATCGCCCCCAGGAAGCGGTCGAAGGCAATCGGCTGCACGGCGCCCAGGTTGAGGATTTCGGCACGAATGTCGTCCCGCTCGACGACGGCCAATATCGAGGCCGCGAGGTCATCGACATGGATGGGTTGTACGCATGGCGCTGGCCAGAGAATCGGAATGAACGGACTTCGGCGAACCAGCCCCGACAACAGGCCAAAGAGCCCGCGTTCGGGACCACCGTAGACTTGCCCGGGGCGGATCACGGTGCCCCCGGCGGCCAGCACATGCTGTTCGATGCGCCACTTGGTCCGGCCATAAACGCTCGGGGCCGTGGGCTCGGCGGTTTGGCTGGAGATGAAGATGAACCTGGCCGAGCCTTGTTGGGCGCATCGGATCAGCGCCAGGGCCGCGTTGACTTCATCGTCCGCGTCGTTGTCGGCACCGGTCGAGGTGTCGGCCGCCAAATGGATCAGCGCCTGAGTGCCGGCCGGGCATTCCGGCGCCGGACCCCGCAGGTCATAGGGAAGCCAGGCATAGGGGGCAGGGCCCGGGTGGCGGGTGGCGCAAATGACCTCGTATCCCCTTGCCGTCGCGAGGGCGGACAAACGTTGCCCGATGTAGCCTGTCGCGCCGGTTATCAATAGCTTCATGGTCATGCGCCTTCGGCGCGGTCAGTGGGGACCGGCGGGGGTGTAGTGGAATGAAACACGAACAGTTTGCTGATCCAGTAGGTCAGGGCCACGCAGATCACGTCGCAGACAAATTTCACCGGGGCAGGGCTGTCGACGACATACAGCCCCACGCTGAACAGCGCTGAAGCGACCGGGATATTGATGGCGAGCAACGAGAAATAACGCAGTGCTTGGGCCTTGCTGCTGCCGTGGGTCGACTGGAACGTGAAGTGTCGATGCAAAAAGAACGCGAACACTCCGGCCACGCCTTTGCCGGCAATGTTGGCCAGGACGGGGTGACCGTCGACCAGTGCGATCAACAGCAAAAAGGCGCCCATGTCCAATGCATAGGCCATGACCTGGATGGCGCCATAGCGGATAAAGGTCAAGACGTCCTCCGGATCACCACGATGTGATGCAGCGCCAACAGTCGCCTCAACGGATGCAGCAGTTTCTCCACGACCTTGAGCACGGGGATCAGCGCGTCAGGCAACAACTGGCGAAAGTTCAGGCCGCCGGAAACCAGGTAGCGCAGATAATTGCCGCAGATTTCCTGGTGGACGATTTCCAGGCTTGGATGCTTGCGCTCGAACGCCTGTCTGTCGCGCACGAAGACGATGTAGCTGAGGGCCTGGTTGGCGCCGTTCATGGGGCCGGTCGAGGGTGTCTCCCAAGACGGGAAGTGCATGTCGAAGCCTTCGGACTTGAACAGGCGTTTATAGAGAAAAGCGGCAAAGGGACCGTGAAAGGGCTCGATCAAAATGGCGCCGCCGCCGACCTTGAGCGTTCTTTCCAGCTCCGTGAAAAATTGCTCGGGATGAGGAAAGTGATGAAAACAGTTCTGGCCATAAAAGGCCCTGACCGAATGATCGTCCAGGCTCATTGCTTCGGCATTGAGCGCCATGTCCAGTTGCTCGGTGGCGACAATGTCCGTGGCCAATACTTCTGGGTACGAATCGCGCATGGGCGCGATGCCCGCTCCCAACTCCACCTCAAGGCCTTCGACCTTGAAGTAGCGGTCTGCCAGGCGATGAAACCCGTGGTGAAATTCCACGAAGACTTCCCGCAGCATTCGCTTGCGTTCAAGCACTTTGCCGTGAAGTGCGAGGCGTTCAAGGCCGTCGACATCCAATGCCTTGAGCGACGGGTCCGATAAAAAATCCCTTAGCGCTTTGATGAGTTTTCTTCCCGCAATGACGTTGCCTTACCGCGCCTGGATTGCCGTGGCCGGCTGGGTACCGAGGCGATGTCGTAACCGAGGAACGCCATGATCAACTGCAACCCCATGAGCATGGGCAGGGCGCTGAGCATCACGGTACCGGCGGGCGTCGCGACGCTATTCTGCGCCGATTCATACCAGTGATAACTGCCGAAGAAGATGCCGAACAACAACATGAGGATGCCGATCGGCAGCTCGATCGACGCCAGGGACATGTCGCGCAAATAGTAGTTGTAGAGCACGCGCTTGGTGAAATTGCGCAGGTGCTTGAAAAGGAATTCGCCCACGATCTTCGAAATCTTGAGGTGGCTGACTTCGTCGCCGTAGCGGGCCTCCATGGGAATGTCCACCACGACGGCGCGCACCGTGTTCAGGCGGAACAGAATATCGGTCTCGAAAAAATAGCGCTGGCTGACCTTGTCCAGAGGTAACAGCCGGGCGACGTCACGGTGGATCGCCGTGTAGCCATTGGTGGGGTCGAACAGATCCCAGTAACCCGTCGACAGTTTGGCCATCAGCGATAACACGGCGTTGCCGAACAGGCGCAGCCGCGGCATCGATTGCACTTCTTCCAGGTTGAAAAATCGATTGCCCTTGGTGTAGTCGGCTTCACCCGCCAGGATCGGCTCGATGAACAGCGGGATCAGCGTCGGGTCCATCTGACCATCCCCGTCGACTTTGACGATGATACTGGCACCGTCGGCGAGGGCTGCCCGATAGCCGGTCATGACCGCACCACCGACGCCTTTGTTGACGTCATGGGGCAGCACGTTGACCCGGGAGTCGTTACAGGAGGCCTGGACATGCCCGCCTGATCCGTCCGGGCAGGCATCGTCGATGACATAGATGCGCCAGACCTCCGGCCCTATGGCGTCGATGACGCCGACAATGTGCGCGGTGACCCGATAGCTGGGGATGACGACGGCGACTCGCTGTTCATCCGTGAAAAGCTCGGTTTTTGAGTTCATCGATATCGCCCACTATTGCCTGAATGAAAGTGACCTGAATGCCACGGGAGTGTCGGTATGCCCGGACGCATAGATGATCGCGGACGTGGCATTTGCAGGGGCAACGACGCTCATTTCATGGGTCTCCCATTGCGTGGTGCAGTCAAATGTCTCGATGCTGGCGGTGATGAAATCGCCTTGGTCGTCCATCCAATTGGCCTGGATTCTGCCGGTGGTGGCCGTTGTTGCGCAGCGTGCGGACACGCTGTTGATGTACGTCAGTCCCGGTGTCACTTCGACCCGCTGCGTGGCCGGTGTGTTGACGTTGACGGTCAGGATCTTGCGCGCCGCGTCATACGCCGAGGGTGACGTCAGGCTCCAGCCTTCGAGGCTGGACAGCTCCGGGTTGAGCAGGTGTTCATCGTGCGTGACGTTGAGCTTGCGCAGGTCCAGGTCACCCAATCTGGCAGACGACGTGGACACAGCGAGCAGCCGATCGAGAGGCGCCTGGGGAAGGGATTTGAGGTCGATCAGCAGCCAGTTCACCTGACGCTGGCGCAAGCGCTGGGTGAGCGCCGAGGGTGAGGCCGCCGCATCGAATTCGTTTTTCCACTTCAGGTTGTACCAGGATGCGTAAAGGGCATCGCCGTGCAAACCGGCCATCAGCGGCGACGCAAAGACCGCCACGGGCTGACCACCGCTGTTCAAGGCGTTGACGGTGTCGACCATTTTCCGGATAGGCAGGCGTTCCAACAGATAGGCCTCCCGACCTGCCTGGCTCAACAGTGCCGAGGGGTTGATGTCGCCGTAATAAGTCGCGGCCTGAATGAAACGGGTATTGGCCAGGACCAGCAGGGCACCGGCGACGATGGCGAGGCTGCGGGGGAAAATCCTGGCGTCGGAGAAGGGCAGGGCCAGGATCACCGAAAACAGCGCGAAGGACGGGAACACATAACGCAGGTAGGCCGTTGAGTGGAACGTCATGAACATCGCGCCGGCGCCAACCAGGAGAATGCACAGGGCTTTTCTGTTGCCGCTCAACAGCACGGCGACGGCGGCCGTGGGCAGCAACAGCCACTGGAAGCCGGCCGCACCGACGCGCCCCTCGATGAACTGAGGCGACTTGAAGACCATTCGATAGAGGGTATCCCAGGTCATCCCGGTACCGAACGTGGCCGGCGGTTCGAAATTGATGTCGGGCCAGAGCGGCGAATGGAAGATGGCGTTGAAAAACGGGAACACTGGGTTGCCGGTCAAGAACCCGGCGCAGAGGTAGGGAGTGGCGCCGGCCAGTATCAGGCCGGCACTGCCCAGCAGGAGCGTCTTGACGATGCCTGGCACAACCCAGGCCTTGAAGTGCACCAGCAGGACCACCAGCAGTACCGGCAGGACGCTGAGGGTCACGGCCTTGGTCGCCAGGGCGAAGCCCAGCAGGACGCCGGCCAGGAGCAGTTGCGACAGGCGCTCCCTGGGATCCGGCGTGAAGCTTGCTACCTTCAGGATCGCCAGGGTGCCGGCGAGCATGAAGGCGGTCCACGCCGACTCGATATGCAGGCTGCTGCTTTCGGCGAAGGCGAGGGGCGTTGACAAAAAGATCAGGCTTGCCCAGCGGGCACTGGTGTCAGAGCCTCCGGCCCAGAGGGTCATGTTGCGGATCTGCCACGCCAGCAGCAAGGTGAATGCGCTGTTGCTCAGGCGCGCTGCCGTTTCGCCGGCCAGCATATAGACGATGCTGTAGATCCAGTCGGCCAGCATGGGCATGACGGCCCACACATAGGTGCTGGCATCGAATGACCATTGATGTCGCTGGGCCAGGTGTGAAGGAACGAACAGGTGCATGGCCAACGCGTCATGCCCGACCTCCGGCATGAAGGCGACCAGCACGTAAAGGCAGGCAAAGCCGCCGATCAGGACGTCAAGCCCGGTCTGGAGGTGGGTGTGTGCTGAGCGGGTGGCCTGGATGTGCCGCGGCAGTTCACGCCATAACCCGGTGACGTGTTTGTACCCCAGTAGCAGCGGCAGCGACAGCATCGCGCCATATAGCCAGGGGTAGTTGATCGGCCAATACGCGGCCAGGCCCGTTAGCGTACCGAACGTACCGGCACCTACCAGCAGATGGACACTCCAGTCGGCAGAGGCTGCTTGCCCGAGCATCCACCTGCCGAGCACCGTGGCAGACAGCGCGAAGACTACGACCACTATCACCGGCCAAGCTTGCGCGCAGGCAACGGCCAGGCACGCCAGTAAACCCAGGCAAAGCATGAACGGTGGCTTGCGAGTGAAGACGGTGAGGACGGCGAGGACTGCCACTGACAGCAATATCGTCCGGCTACTGCTGTTCATGGACGCCAGTTCAAGCGTCGAAAAACCGTACACACCGACCACCGCACTTGCCAGTAAAACCAACAGCACCACTGCGTATTTCAGGCTGAATCTGGGCAAAATATCGTCTCGGTTAAAGGGACAACGCTGTCCAATAAGGCAAACCAAAGATTCGTGGCGCGGGAGCAAGCTCCCTCGCCACACATTTCATCTGCTCCCTTCAGTAAATCGCTTTGCATGCGAAGGACGTTTAGGCGTCTCGGTACGTGTGCGGGACCCAGGATCCCCACTTGCTTTCGTAGATCGCCCGGTTCTTTTCGAAAAGTGCCTGTTTTTTCCTGGCGCCCAAGGTGTTGAACGACGCAGACAAATGGTGATGAACGAAAACATCTTCGGCACAGGCCGCGCGCATGCCACGACGCTGTACGCGGCGGCAGTAGTCGTCATCCTCGAAAAACCCGAGGCCGTACTCTTCGCACAGGCCACCGATCTGCTCGTAGGTCGAGCGCGGGAACATCACGCAGAAAAACGCCAGGGTGTTGATCTCGAACCACTCGCCCATGCGGGCGCGGGTCATTTGCGCGGCTTCGGCGGGCATGTCTTCTATCCGCTCATAGCGGGTGCTGACTTTGGCCTCATTGCCGATGTTGTTGGTGATCGGGCCAATGATGCCGATCTCCTTGTGGTCTTGCAGGTGGCGGATCAAGCCTTTGATCCAGCCGGCGGTGACGACCGTGTCGTTGTTGAGGATAACCAGGTAGTCGCCGCTGGCCGCTGCGAGGCCCAGGTTGTTGCCGGCGGCGAATCCTTTGTTGTCCTGGTTGAGGATCACGATCCGGTCTGGATGGCCGTCGGCCCAGGCAGTGAGGAACGCCGGGGTCTGGTCGCTGGAGTGGTTATCGACGACGATGATTTCAAGGTTCGGGTACTGGCTCTGGGTCAACAGGCTGTCGAGGCAGGCCTTGGTCAGTTCGAGGTTGTTGTAGGTCAACACCACGACGCTGACTTTGGGCACGGGCAAGGTCGCAATGGCCTCGCGCAGGCTGGCGGCCCGATGCTGCCAGGTCTGGCCCCGGGCGAACGATTGACGGGCCGCCAGCGTGGCACTGTCCTCCGGCAGTGCGCCCAGGACACTGCGCAGGGTCGAGATGAACTCAGTCGGCTCTTCAACCGCCCAGACCAGTTTGCCAAACTGGCTCAACTCCGGCAGTTTCACCGACACCACCGGTTTCCCCGCGCTCAGGTATTCATAGACCTTGACCGGGTTGGTGGCGAGGGTCAACGGCATGACCTTGAACGGAAGCAGGCAAACGTCCATGGCGTGGAGGTAGTAAGGCAGGGAGGCATACGGGACTTCACCCTCCAGGACCACATTCGGGAAGGCCTTGAAGTGCCTTTTTGCCTGGACGATATCACTGCCGATCAACAGGATCAGGTGCTGCGGGAAGGACTGGGCGACCCGCTTGACCAAGTCCAGGTCGAACCATTCGGCAATGACGCCGTAGTAACCGATGATCTTTCTGTTGCCGGGGGCCCGGTAGACCTTGTCGGGACGTCGGCTGAAAAAACTGAACTCGCAAGCGTTGCGGATCACCTCAACGTTACGGTTTTCCCGCTTGCCGTGTTGTTCGATCCAGTCGGATGTCGCCACCAGCAGATCGGCCCGGCGCATCAGGGCGATTTCCAGGTCGAGCAGTTCCTGGGCCACGTTGCCGAAGCCTTCGTGGTGATCCATGCAGTCATAGACCAGCGTGGCGTTTGGCACTCGCCTGGCCAGCGGGAACCAGTAGGCGTGCTGGACAATGCAATCCGCCGCGTTGACGTTCGCCGATTGCAGGAGCATGGCCAGGCCTTCGCACAACTGGCGGATCGCGGCCGCTGACGGCGGGGCATGATAAATGGCCGGTGCACCGAGCACCTTGAAACGGATCTGGAACAGCCGGTTGGAACCTTCCAAGGGCTCTGCTTCGAAGCCGGGGGCCTCGTCGTCGATGAAATTGTTCGAGATATAAAAAGTCGTCTGTCCGGCCCGGGCGAGTTCCTTTGCCAGGTTTTGTGGGCGTTGGATGCGAAAGTGCCAGTCGATCACGCCGAACATCAGGATCGTGGGCTGCCCGAGGCTGGACGGTACTGCAAGGTTTACCGGCGGTGGTAGAGATTGCAGCGCAGAACTGGCGTCTGCCGATGATTCGCCCGGTGTTACCTTGCCGGGTTTCAACCAACTTCGAAGCCGACGCGCCAGCTTGCTTTTCTGCTGTGCGGTGAGTGGCAACCAGGCGTAGACCCGACGCGATAATTTATACAGTTGCTTGCGTATCGAATAACGCAGCGGTGCACGTTCGATGGCGTTGCCCCAATCGGAAAGCTTGAACAGCTCGGCTTGCTTGGCCGCCAGTTGGGCACGCAGATCCACCGCCCAATCGGAGAGCACGACTGCCTCTTTTTCTTTTGTCTGGATTAATGCCTCGGCGTCCTTGAGGCGCTGTTCGGCCACCCGCAGTTGCTCGCGCAGTCGCCCGGTCTTGCCTTCTTGGAGCGACAGACGGGTGCGAAGCGCTTTCGAACCAAGGTTCAGTTGTTCGATAAGCCGGTCTCGATTCTCGATTTCCTTGACCAACTGCAAGGTTTCAATGGTTCTGGATTGTGTTGAGCGAGTCAGTTGGTCAATGCAATCAACAAGACGGTTGATCTGGTCCATGCGGTTTTCTGGTCCTTTGGTCAATACGGCGACGCACACTCGGTCTTTCAGTAACGATGTGTGCGTCAATCACCAGCCAGGCTCCAGCCGTGGCATGAATCAGCATAGCGGGTGCTGAGCGGGGCGCCACGCAACAATGTCATATGACGTCGGCAAAGCCTTTGCGGGTCCGCTGGAACCAGGCAAACCCGGCGCAGGCAATCAGCACGGAAATGGCCGAATAAGCCGCCAGGTAGGCCCATTGCGGCGGCCGGCCCCAGAACAGCACATCGCGAACCATTTCCACCGGCAGCGTCAGCGGGTTTGCCTGCAACGCGGCCTGATAACTCTGCGGAAGCGTCGAGAGGGGATAGAAAATCGGCGAGAGAAACAGCATCGCCGTGATGATGATGCCGATGAACTGGCCGATATCACGCAGGTAGACGCTGATCGAGGCGAGAAACCAGGAGAGCCCCAGCGTCATCAGCACCAAGGGGAAAAGCACCAATGGCAATAGAAGGGCGGTTACCGGTGGCGTTCCGAACAGGACGATATAAAAGATCAGCCAGGCCAGGACGCTGACAGCCATGTGGAACAGCGCTGCGCCGAGCGACACCAGGGGTAGGGTTTCCAGTGGGAACACGATCTTCTTGACGTAGTTGGTATTGGCCAGCACCAGGCCCGGCGCACGGCTCACGCATTCGGAAAACAGGTTGAAGACCAACAGGCCCGCGAACAGTACCAGGGCGAATTCGCTCTTGGATTCCCCGCCGCCCGACCAGCGGGCCTTGAAGACGACACTGAACACGAATGTGTAGACCACCAGCATGAAAACCGGAGTGAAGAACGACCACAAGACGCCGAGCATCGAACCCTTGTAGCGCCCGATGACTTCTCTGCGGATCAATACGTAGATCAGGATTCGATTGACCAGGACACTCTTGATCATGGCGATGGGGGACGTGCTGAACGACTGCATTGGTGCTTGATCCTTAAGGCAAAATCCGGATGCTCCCTGTGTCGCGTCCTCATTGGAGGGTAGACCACGTGCAGGTTCATTCGAAGTTTTTTTCCCCATCTGTGCTTAACTCATCCGCAGTGCCCAGCGAAGGACTGATTGAGTAGCGCCGCAATAATGGCCGTGATTCATGGAAGGGTTTTGTCGATGTCGTTTGAAGTGGCCATTCGTGCCGAAAACCTGAGCAAGTGTTATCAGATTTATGATGCGCCCAAGGACCGTCTATTGCAGATGCTGGTGCGCGGCAGGAAGCGTTTCTATCGCGAGTTCTGGGCCTTGGACGATGTTTCGCTGACCATCGCAAGGGGGGAGACCGTCGGTATCATCGGCCGTAACGGCAGCGGCAAATCCACCTTGTTGCAACTGATCTGCGGGACGTTGATGCCGACCCGGGGCAGTGTCCAAGGCAATGGTCGGATTGCGGCGTTGCTCGAGCTGGGGTCTGGTTTCAACCCGGAGTTCACCGGTCGCGAAAACGTCTATGTGAATGCGGCGGTGCTGGGCTTGGATCGCTCGGAAATCGACGCTCGTTTCGATGACATCATCGCCTTCGCCAATATCGGCGACTTCATCGATCAGCCCACCAAGATCTATTCCAGCGGGATGCTGGTACGGTTGGCCTTCGCCGTTTCGGTCTGTGTCGAACCGGAGCTCCTGATCGTCGACGAGGCCCTTTCCGTTGGCGATGCCTCTTTTCAATTCAAATGCCTGAACCGGCTGGAAGAACTGGCTGCCAAAGGTACGACGCTGCTGTTCGTCTCCCATGACATGAGCATGGTCAAGCGCTTCTGCCACCGGGTCATCTACCTGCGCGCAGGCCGGGTCGTGGCCAGCGGCTCGCCCGATGAAATGGCCGAGCTGCACTTGCTCGACATGCGGGACGAGCAACGTCGCTGGGCCAGTGGCGGCGTGATACCGGTGACGCGCAAGTCATTCATGGGCGGGCAGGAGGGGATGGCCTTCGGGACCGAAGAGGGGCACATCAGCGCTGCCTGCTTCACCAACACCCAGCAACTTTCGTCCAGCTACCTGTATGGCGACGATATCGAGATTCGCGTCGAGGCGTTGCTGCATGAATCGGTCACGCAACCGAACATCAGCTTCACCATTCAAGAGGCCAGGCTGCTGGTGATCGGCGGGGGCAACTTCGCACTGCAACCCAGCCCGCCCGAAAACGGCTGGCGGCGTGCGGCGATCACGGTGCGCTTCCCGGCCAACCTCGCCGAGGGGCGCTATCATGTCACGCTCAAGCTGTTGCACGGCGCGACGGAAGACACCTCGCAACTGATCGAAAAGCAGGTCGCGCCCTTGGCGTTCGACATGTTGCCGAACCACAAGAATTTCTTGGGCATGGTTGACCTGGGGTTACAGCGGATCGACCCTCGGCCGGTTGAACCGCCTCCCGAGGTCTGCGCCGCTCAAGGAGAACAGGTTTTGACGGAGCACCCGGACACGCGCACGTGGCAGGTCGCCATATTCGGCACCTTTGACGTGGAGAACTACGGCGATCTGCTGTTTCCGATCATCGCCGAGGCGGAGCTGACCCGGCGCTTGGGTTCTGTCAACCTGCATCGGTTTTCCTACCACGGGAAAACCCGACCGCAATGGCCTTATGCAGTGACATCGCTGACGGAGTTGCCCCATGTCGCGGCGAACCTGGATGGGGTCTTGATCGGCGGTGGTTTCCTGATCCGCTTCGATAAAGTCGTTGCCCACGGCTATGGTCCGACAACCGCCGGTATCCACCACCCCACCGGTTATTGGTTGACCCCTGCGCTCATCGCGCTGCAACACGCGGTCCCGGTCATATGGAATGCCCCCGGGATGCATTGCAACGATATTCCCGATTGGGCCAGGCCCCTATTGAAAATGACCCTTGAGCAGAGCCAGTACGTGCGCGTGCGAGATGCACTGTCGCGCGATTCCCTCGCCACGCTGACTCAACAGGCCGAGATCGAAGTGCTGCCCGATACCGCGTTTGGCTTGCCCCGCCTGATCGATGAGCAGCAACCCTCGGCCGAGTTCATTGGCCTGCGCGAACAGGCCGGGCTGACTGGGCCCTACATCGTGATCCATGCCATTCACGTTGTGGAATCCTTTATAAAACTGTTCGAAGACCACGCCGAGGCATTCCAGGGCTATCAGTTCCTGGTGGTGCCGATTGGCCCCGTCCTGGGGGACGATCCGTCGGTCATTGCCGGGCGCCTGCCGGGGGCCGTTACCTTGTCGTTCTGGCCAGAGCCATTACTGATGGCGGAAATTCTCAGCCAGGCCCAAGCGGTCATCGGCCATAGCTACCACCTGGCGATCACCGCTTTGGCGTTTGGCGTCCCGGTGTTTTGCTCGGCGGACCTGACCACGGGTAAGTACACGGCGCTGGCGGGGTTCGACTCGCTCCACGCCTTGCCGGACGTGGCGACGGTCGATCCGCAATGGTTTCTCGCCCGCGTGGGCAAGACCTGTCCATCGCCCGCGGCGCGTGCGGCGGCGGATCAGTTGGTCGAGCATTGGGACCGGGTCGCGGCGATCATTCGCCAGGGTAAAACAGCGTCCCAGCCGGTGTTGGGAGCGTTTCTGCAGCATCTGCCCAATTTGCTCGAAGCCTCGGCCGAGGGCCGTGACCCCGTGTCGACTGAACGGCCGGCAAGCCCCGTCGTGCCAGAGCCGGCCATCATCGAACCGGCACAAAACCTTGCAGCGCAGGAGTTCGCCCAGCAGCAACGGATTGTCCAGCTCAGCCAGCAACTGGCCCTCAGCGACGCCAGGATGCTTGAGTTGCAGAACTCCAATTCATTCCGAATGACCGCACCACTGCGTTCCATCGCCCGTGGTATCCGAAACCTGACAGCGAACAAGAACCGACAATGCTAGATCTCTCTCGTCTCACGCCAGCGGCGCTAAAGGCCCATCCGTTCTCATGGGCTGAAATCGGCAATCTGTATTCGACCGAGGATGCCGCCGCGTTGGCGGCAACCTTTCCTCACGATCGCTTCAAGACGGTGAGTGGTTACGGTGGCGAGAAAAACTATGACTATGAGGCGCGGGCCCTGGTGAGCATGGGCACCTCTACCATCGTGTTTCCCGAAGAACTGAGCGAGGCGTGGTTGCGACTGGCACTGGACCTCGGCTCGGCCGCCTATCGAGAGGCCATGTCGGAGCTGACCGGGATCGATCTGCGCAGTGTGCCGATGGAGGTCAACGTCTTTCATTACGGCCCCGGTGCGAGCCTGGGCGCCCATCCGGACCTGCCCGACAAACTGGTCACCCATATCCTGTATTTCAATGAGTCCTGGGACCGCAACGACGGCGGCTGCCTGACCATCCTGCACCGCAACGATCCCACCGCCGTGGCGGCCGAGATCGAGCCGTTGGTGGGCAATTCGGCGATCCTGGTGCGCTCGGACCATTCATGGCATGCCGTCACTCCCGTGGTGAGTGGTTGCCAATCTTCCCGCCGCAGCCTGACGGCAACGTTCTACCGGCCGGGCTCCGTCAGTTCCATGTGGCCGCCGGGTGACAGCACGCCGCTGCATGGGTACCCACGTGCTTAAACTCGACAGCGCCCTGATCGACCGCGATGCCGCCTTGGCTCAACGGGATGCGGCCATCAACGAGCGCGATATCGCCCTGGCGAAAGTCGACTTCCTGCAAAACACCCGTTCGTGGCGTTTCACCCGCCCCCTGCGTTCACTGTTCCGGGTGATGCGTTATGGTTTTTCCGCCACCCGGGAATTTCCCGAAACGGCCGCGGCAATCGTCTACCCGGCAGCACCGGAGCCGTTGCCGAACGTTGCGGTGGCGCCTGATTTCGCCACGAAAGGGCGCCTGGATATTCTCTGCTTCGCCAACATCGAGTGGGCCGCGCGCTTTCAGCGACCGCAGCAGTTGATGAGCCAGTTTGCGAACAATGGTTATCGAGTGTTTTACATCGTCCCCTCCGTTGTGCCGGAGCAGGGGCAGCTCTATCGATTGGCGTCGGTGGCGCCCAATGTCTTTGAAGTGGCCTTGCAGCGCGACGCGCAAGCGGCGTATTACGAAAAGATCGTGACGCCTGAGAATCATCAAGCCTTGCTGCGAGCCCTTACTGCGTTGGTTGCCGACATGCAGATCAGGACCGCCCTCTCGGTGGTGCATATCGCCTACTGGAGCCCGGTGGCACTCAGCCTGCGCGCCGTGCATGGCTGGCGCATTCACTACGACTGCATGGATGACTGGGATGGCTTTCCGAACATCGGCGAACAGTTGCTGAGCGAGGAAAAGACCCTGATTGCCCAGGCCGACCTGGTGACCGTTTCCGCCGCGTTGCTTTACGAAAAATGGTGTGCCTACAACCCACGCTGTGTGTTGGTCCGAAACGCGGTGGATTTCGCTTTTTTCCGGCAGCACTGTTTTACCAATGATGTGTTGAGCGGGCTTGTCGGGCCTGTCATTGGTTACTACGGCGCCCTGGCCCAGTGGCTTGATTATCCGTTGCTGGCGGCGCTGGCGGACCGGCGGCCAGCGTGGAACTTCGTCCTGGTGGGGGACATTTTCGTCGAGGATCTGGCGGGCCTCGAGCACAAGCCCAATGTGCAGCTGTTGGGCCACAAGCCGTACTCGCAAATGCCGCTTTACCTGGATCATTTCGATGCCTGCCTGATTCCCTTCAGGCTCTACAACGTGACGCATGCGGTTGATCCGGTGAAGTTCTACGAGTACATCAGCGCAGGCAAGCCGGTGATCTCCACGCCACTGACGGAGATGAGCATTTATAAGGACCTGCTGTACTTCGCCACTGGGGTCGATGAGTTCCTCGAGCAGATCGAGCGTGCCTTGGCCGAACGCGACCTGGCCCTGTACAAACGGCGCGTGGAGCTGGCCCGGGCCAATGATTGGAAGGATCGGTTCGATAGCATGCACCGGGCTATCGTCGGCCTGTACGAAAAAGTCTCCATCGTGGTCGTGACGTACAACAACCTCAACCTGACCATTCAATGCGTCAACAGCATTCTGCGTAACACCACCTGGCCCCATTACGAGCTCATCGTTGTCGACAATGGCTCGGACGATGGGACAGGTGATTATCTTGAACGCCTGCGCCAAGCGGTGCCGAGCGCGAAGATCATCCTGAACCCGGACAACCGGGGCTTTGCCGCGGCGAACAACCAGGGTTTGCGCGAAGCCGATGGTGACGTCCTGCTGCTGCTCAACAACGATACGGTCGTGCCTGGCGGCTGGCTGGACCCGCTGGTCAGGCATGTGCGGGATCCGAGTATCGGCTTGGTCGGGCCGGTCACGAATGCGGTTGGCAACGAAGCGAAAATCGAGGTTTCCTACACCGATATTCAACAGATGCAAGACTTTGCAGGCCGCTACACCGAAGCCCGCAAGGGACGCTCGTTCGATATCTCGATGCTGGCGATGTTTTGTGTCGCCTTTCGCCGCAGCGTCCTCGAGGAAGTGGGGTATCTGGATGAGGCATTCGGGATCGGGATGTTCGAGGACGACGACTATAGCCGTCGCGTGCAGGCGGCCGGCTATCGGACGGTCTGCGCCGAAGATGCGTTTATCCATCACTACGGGCAGGCCTCGTTCAGGAAGCTGATCGCCAGTGGCGAGTACCAGGCCCTCTGGGACAAGAACCAGGCGTACTTCGAAAGCAAATGGGGCGCTTGGCAAGCCCATGTTCACCGCAACGAGGCGGGGGACAAGGGTTAGGCCGCCACAGGGCCATTACCTTCAACATCCTCGTCGACGGTCATGCCGCCATCGCGAGCAGGCTCGCTCCCACATTGGATTCTCGGTAGGCACAAAATTCATATGCAACCAGTCCCCCTGTGGGAGCGAGCCTGCTCGCGAAGAGTCCGGCATCTCCAGCATCTTCATTGACTGACACACCGCTATCGCGAGCAAGCCCGCTCCCACATTGGATTCTCGGTAGGCACAAAATTCATATGCAACCAGCCCCCCTGTGGGAGCGGGCTTGCTCGCGAAGAGTCCGGCATCTCCAGCATTTTCATTGACTGACACACCGCCATCGCGAACAGGCTCGCTCCCACATTGGATTCTCGGTAGGCACAAAATTCATATGCACCCAGTCCCCCTGTGGGAGCGAGCCTGCTCGCGATGAGGCCCGCCAACTCAACATACATGCAGCTGACCCACCGCCGTCAGCAGCCTCTGCGCCCAGGCAAGTCCTCATCCATCAGTTGAAACGCCCTGGGCGCAAAGCCAAGTCGATCACTGGCGTGGGAATGATCGAACACCAGATCTTCATTCATCCGCGCCACCAGCGCGCTGGAAAGATGCCGGTAGCGCGGCAGGCAGCGCATGATCGAAACGGCCTGGCTCAATACCGGGGCAGGGAGGGGCAGTGTTCGCTCCGGGCGTCCCATGGCCTGGAATATGCGCCTGACCATGGTGCAATAAGGCAGGACCTCTCCCCCCGAGAGGTTATAGGCGCCACTGGGCAGGTCAGGCGTGCTCACGGCGGACAGGCACGCCTGGATGACGTCATCCCCATGCACCGGCTGGCGCAACCCGGTGCCGCCTCCGATCAGAGGGAAAAATCCGAAGCGTTGAATGAACCGCGCGATTTCCGAAATGTTCTTGTCGCGGCCAAAACCATAGATCAGGGTCGGTCGCAGGATCACCCATTCGATTTGCCGTTCGACCGCCCACTGCTCAAGCTGTTCTTCTGCACGTATCAAGCGTTGCGCCACGTCCCGTTCCCGAGCGTCGGGCGATGCGTGCTTGGCAAAGCGGCTGGTGGATGAGAGGACAACAACACGTTTGACCTGGGTGCTGGCAAGGCGCTGCAGATAGTCGGGCAGCACCCAGAGGGGCGCGAATGACAGGAAGGTGTCCAGCGCCAGTCCGTGCCAGTCGTCAGCCTTTCGCCAGGTGACCCCGGGGCAGGACACGCTGGGCAGGCTGCGGGCAAAGGCGCTCGCCGAGTGACCGGCATGGGCCAGCAATGGCAGGGCGCGCTCGCCCAGGAGGCTGGTGCCGCCCAATACGCCTATCCGCAATTATCGAAGGTCCCATGCATGCTTAAGCCGGGTGGTGGCGTGGCGAAGGACCACCAGGCTGAATCGAAACCAGACTCCGATCACCACGCTGATCCACAGGATGGCAGGGTATTTACGACGGAAAAATTTGCGATAGAAACGCAGGAACCCCAAATGTTTGTGCCATTCGACGAAATAAGGTCGATCACGACTGCAACCGCCGAACACATGCATCACCCGGGCATTCGGCACGAACAGTACGCGCCAGCCGGCCTGATGGAAGCGCATGCACCAGTCCAGGTCCTCGCAATGAAGGAAATAGTCTTCGTCCCACAGCCCGACGCTCTCGATCGCTTCGCGCTTGACCAGCATGCAAGCGCCGGAGATGGCTTCAACGACAATGGGCGCACTGGGGAGTGGCTCCTTGTGCAATAAAAAATCCGACAACACCGACGGGAAAAGCGCCGCGAGCCGCGAAAGCCCAAAGGCCCGCATGAAGGCGCGCCTGGGTGTTGGAAACACGCGGCGTCCACCGGCTTGCTCGCTGCCGTCCGGATTGCACAGGAAACCTCCGACCATGCCGATTTCTGGCGAGCTGCGCAGTGCCTGCAGCATGCGGTCCATGGCATTGGCGGCCAGTTCGGTGTCCGGGTTCAAGAAAAAAACGTTGGGGGCCGCAGACAGGCGAGCACCTTGATTGCACGCCACGGCGAAGCCGAGGTTGGCGGCATTGCGGACGATCTGAAGCGAGTCGCCGGCAGGGTGGATTCGCTCCAACTGCACCAGGCTGTCATCGTGGGAGTTGTTATCCACCACGATCACGCGGGAAGCCCCGGCGGCAAAGGCCGACCCTACACTTGCCAACAAAAGTTCACCGGCGTTGTAGTTGACGATAACCACATCACAATCGCCAGGTAGAAATGATGGTGCCCATTCATCAATAGCGAGCAGTTCCACTGCTTCCAACTTCATTACTCCCTGTACAAACCTGGATACGTATGGGATCGCAACTACTCAGGTTTGTATTCAAGATAGCAGGTCCGTGGGCTTCGACCACTTCCGGTCATCGCTCCATGCCGATGACGCGCAACTAGTGGCCTGTACTCGAATTAGCCACACAGGCCACTAGGGCTGGGCCGCTATGCAATGAATCTGTTCGGGTGGCTCAGAACCTTCAGGACGAGGTGCCGGCGTGCATGCCAACGGCACGCCAGGCGGCCTCGGCCAACTGCTGCCGGTAGCCTTCAGGGCTGCGTTTGACGCGGCCGGAGAGCCAGGCGCGGCAGTAGCTTTCCGCCGAACCGATGATCAGTGAGGGAATCAGCTCGAAAGGCAGGTCCTGCAGATCCTGCTGGTGGGCCGGGTCACTGAACCATTTCTTCAGTTCGGCGTTCCTGGCCAGATTCGCCTCGGCGAGCCGCTCGTTGAAGCTGCTGCGCGCGACGGCAAAGCGCGCCTGGTATTGGAACCGTGCCCAATCGGGTTGGCTGACCACCCAATCCACGTAGCTGAACACCAGGGCATGCACCCACTCCCGGGTCGACGTGACAGCGCCGAGGTAGCTGTCCCTGAGTCGCGCCTGATCGTCCAGGGCGGTCATGTACAACGCCGCGACCAAGCCTTCCTTGTTCTCGAAATGGTGATAAATGGCCCCCACGCTCATCTCGCTTTCGGCACGGATGATATCGATGGTGGTCGCTTCGATGCCCTGTTGGTTGAACAGCGCCAAGGCACATCGAAGGATATGCCGCTTGGACTCGGCACGACGCCCTGGGTAACAGCGCTCGAGGAGATCGACAGGTTCCATTTTTCGGCCCAGGCAAAAAGGGGCCATGTTAATTGAAACGAAGGCTTGGCACGAGCGATTGACAGGGTAGCAGATTACAGAATATTGTTCTGTAACAGAGCGATATTCTGTAATGGAGTAATGTTCTGTTCATGACTCAAGCCCACCTGACCAGAGATACCCCATGAGCCAGACTCTCAGCATGTACCAAAGCGTCGGTCCGTCCGCGTTCAGCAATATGGCCTGCCAGATGGCCCCGTACTTCGGCACCATCAACCCGGAAATTTCGGTGTTGGCCCCCGGTCGCGGCGAAGTGAAGGTGCCGTTTCGCAAGGAAATCACCAATCACCTGGCGTCCGTTCACGCCATCGCACTGTGTAACGCGGCAGAGCTGGCCGGCGGCATGATGACCGAGGTGTCCATCCCCAGTGGCGCTCGCTGGATTCCCAAAGGCATGACTGTCGAATACCTGGCCAAGGCCAAGACGTCCATCCACGCGATTGCCGACGGTAGCGACATCGACTGGCAGACTTCGGGCGACAAGATTGTCCCGGTCGAGATCTTCGACGAGGCGGGGATAAAGGTCTTTACGGCGCGCATCACCATGAACGTGAAAATCGGCTAGATCGCCCGGCCCATCAAGCGTCGACCGTTTCTGCCAGATGGGCCATCAGCCACTGGCGGAAGCGGTTGACGCTTTGTCTGTTCGGGGCCCGGCCTTGGGGTTCCAGCAGGCAGAACTGCGCGTCGGTGCGCAGGATGGCGTGCGTTGGTCGCACCAGGTTGCCGGTTTGCAGGTGATTGCTGAGCAGGCCCGACCACGCCAGGGCGATCCCTTGGCCAGCCAGGGCCGATTGGATCAGCATGGCGTAGCTGTTGATATTGATGCGCCGTCGAGGTTCTGGCGCTGGGTAGCCAAGGCGCTGGAACCATTCTTTCCAGCCAATCCAGTCACTGTGCTGGTCTTCCAGCCACAACCAGGTGCATCCACTCAATTGCTCCAGTGTCTCGATTTCCGGGTGTTGCGCCAGATAAGCGGGGCTGCACACCGGGAAAATCTCCTCGTTGAACAGCGGCGTGACTTTCATGTTTTTTGGCGGCGTGCTGCAGTAATACAGCGCCAGGTCACAGTCGAGCCGGGAAAAATCACTGACTTGATCCGTCGCGATGATGCGCAGGTCAATCTCCTCGTTCTGGCGCTGGAACTGCGACACCAGCGGCAGCAGCCATAGCGACGCCATCGCCGTGCTGGTGACCACCGTGACTTGCTGCGCACCTTGCCAATGGCGTATGCCCGCGGTGGCCTGGGCGATGTGCTGCAGCGTGTCGCGCACGCTTTCGTAATACTGGCTGCCGGTGGCGGTGAGGTTGATCTCCCGGGTCGTGCGGGTGAACAGTGCCGTGCCCAGGTAATCTTCGAGCAAGCGTACCTGGCGGCTGATGGCGCCTTGGGTGACGTTCAGTTCCCGTGCCGCCATGGTGAAGCTCAAGTGGCGGGCGGCGGCCTCGAACGCCACCAGGCTGTTGAGGGGCGGCAAGGGTTGCAGTTTCATCAGGCTTCAGTCTTATCAGTGTTAGGCGCACAGAGATTGTGCAGAAGCCAGCGTGCAGTGACTACCTAATTAGCGAGGAACGGCTAAAGATCAAGGACCAGGTCGGAAGTGGGCTTGCTGCAGCACAGCAAACGCAGGCCCTTGTCGATTTCCCGCTGCCGGATGCCGCCGTTGTGGTTCATGTCCACCGTGCCTTGGAGCAGTGCGGTCTTGCAGGTACCACAGACGCCCTGGCTGCAGGAGGAGGGCACGATGGCGCCGGCTTTCTTGGCGGCGGACAGCACGGTCTGATTGGCCGGCATGCTGAATGTCTTGCCGGAGCGCGACAGGGTCACCGTGAACTCGGCTGGTTGATCGAGCGAAGCGGTCTGCTGGAGCAACGGTTGCTCATTCAGTGCGGCAATGTCGAAGCTTTCCTGATGGTAGTGGGCGAAATCGAACGCCGCTTCCCTGAGCAGCGACTTGACCGCTTCCATGTACCCCTGGGGACCGCAGGTGAAGATCTCCCGCTCCTTGTAGTCCGGCACTTGCTGGCTCAGCAACGACAAGTCGAGCCGGCCTATCGGTTGCTGCCATTGCGTGGTGTCGCCAAGCCCTTCGCAAATATTGATGACCCGCAGCCCCGGCATGGCTGCCTGCATGTGCGTCAATTCCCCATGGAAGATGATGTCGGTGGGCGTGCGAGCGCTGTGCACGAATACGATATCGAGGTTGCCAGCCATGTCGCAGGCGGCCCGGGTCATCGACATCAACGGCGTCACGCCGGAGCCGGCGGACAGGTACAACAACTTGTTGGCCGGATGGCCGACCGGCGTAAAGCTGCCCGCTGGGCCGGACGCCTTCAGGCTATCGCCGGGCTTGAGGTTGTCATGCAGCCAGTTCGACACCACGCCCCCCGGTACGCGCTTGACGGTGATGGAAAATGCAAAGGGCCGGGTCGGGGAGGACGACAGGGTGTAGCAGCGGGCAATGGTTTGCCCGCCAATGACCGGCGAGATCGTGATGAATTGACCGGGCTCGAAACTCAGGGCGCTGAAGTCCGCACAGCGAAAAATGAACGTCCTGACATCGTGGGTCTCCTGGCGCACGGCGCAGCATTGCAGGGTTTTCTGCTCGCCGCTGTGCCACTGCGCACCGAACGTGCCCCAGGTGGCCGGGTCAGTGAAACGCTGGACCGCGCTGGCGTTTCCAGGGCGCGTCAGGTGTTCGTAAGTCGTCATGTTCATTCCTCACACGCCGTGGGCGGCGAGGCGCGCCGCGTACCAGCGCGAGAACTGGTCGACATAGGTTTCGGTAAAGGCCGAGAACGGCCCGGGCGTGTAGGCCGGATCCTGGGTGCCGCTGTGGGTGATGCCGACGAGGCTGGCGTCCTGCAGGTTGGTCGCGACCCAGACTTCGGTCAGCTTATCCAAGTGGTAGTCGACGCCTTCGACCGCGTCGGCATGGACCAGCCATTTGCTGCGCACCAGGGTCTTGTCGGGCGCCAGCGGGATGATGTAGGAAACCACGGCGTGGTCGCTCATGACATGGGTCCACGAGTTGTGGGTCCAGAAATGCATGTCGCCCAAGTCGCGGCGAGTGAGGTCGCCGAACAGCCGGGTGCACGCCACACGGGTGTCCAGGGTCTGGGATTCGCCGTTGCCGGCAATGGCCAGCCGCTGCGAGCGGAACTGGGTCACGGCGTCTTCACCTAGATGTTCGACGGCCTCGCAGATATAACCTTCGCGCTCCCAGTTGGCCTTGGTCTCGGCATTGCGGCGGTGATACTCCGCCAGCGCCTGGAGTGAGTCCTCCCCCAGGCCATCGGTGCAGAAACCGAAATCTTCGGGCAGGAACGAGGCGGTCAATTCCGGGTGAGTGGCTGCGCAGTGATAACACTCGCGGTTATTCTCGATCACCAGTTTCCAATTGCCGTTCTCGATGATTTCCGATTCGAAGGCGATTTTTGAACGGGCGATGTCATATTGAGCGAAACGCGGTGTCATGACCTGATCGAGGTACTGGATGTCTTCTGGCGGTTCGTCGCCCAGGCAGACGAAGACATGGGTGCCGACAACCCGAGTGTGCACGGGAATCAGGCTTTTGCACTTTGGGTCGAAGGCCTGCCCCATGTGCGCTGCATGTTTCAGGCTACCGTCGAGGTCGTACGTCCACTGGTGGTAGGGGCAGACCAGCATGCCCACCGTCGACTTGCCGGCCTGCTTCAAGCGAGCCCCGCGGTGCCGGCAGACATTGCGAAATGCCTGCACCTGCTCGTCATCGTCGCGCACCAGGAGGATGGATGACTTGCCGATATCGAGGGTGGAGACATCACCGGGTTCGGGGACGTCGCTGGTGACCCCCACCAGAATCCAATGCTGGGTGAAAAAGATCTCGACGTCGGTTTCAAAAACATCCTGGCGACCAAACAAACCACCCGGCATGCCATGACCGGGAGTGCGGTCGGTCAGAAGTGCACGATGGGTTTTCAAGGTATTAAGGGTCATTTTCCGATCTCGCTCAAACTCAAACGGGGTAGTGGCGGTGGGGGCAAAGCCGTTGACTGGCGCATCAAGCCAGCGAGAATTCTTTTAGGGGGGCGGAAGGCACGGGCCGCGACAGGTTATGCCCCAGCAGTGCCCGATACAGTTCACCGTCGCCCACGATGCCCAGGACGGTACCGGCCTCGTCCTGCACGATGAGGGGGTGGCCGGTTTCGTAGCGGATCTGCAGGGCGTCGCGCATGGTCGTGGTCGGCGGCACGCACGTCGGTTGCCGAGCCAAGGTCCCGATTGCCTGGGTCGGATTCCAGGATTGGACGTGTGCGGTCGTGGCGCCTTTTCGCACGCTGCTCAAATGACGCTGCGCAGTGACCACCATCCACAGGTTTTGAGCCGTATCCAGGCAATATTCGTCGCGGGCGAAAACGCACTGGCCCAGCGGGGTCATCAAGCTTTTCGCGCACAGCACATTCAACGGATTGGTGTGGGCGACAAAGTTGCGCACGTAGTCGTCGGCCGGGTTCAGTACGATCTCTTCAGGCTTGCTGTACTGGATGATCTTGCCGTCTTTCATGATGGCGATGCGCGTGCCCAGCTTCAGGGCTTCGTCCAGGTCATGGCTGACGAACACGATGGTCTTGTGCAGCTTGCGCTGCAGGTCGAGCAACTCATCCTGCAAGCCTTGGCGGATCAGTGGGTCGAGGGCGGAGAAGGGTTCGTCCATCAGCAGGATGTCGGCGTCCATCGCCAGGGCGCGGGCCAGGCCGACCCGTTGCTGCATGCCACCGGACAGCTCATGGGGTTTTTTATTGCGCCATTGGGTCAAGCCCACCAGCTCGAGTTTTTCATCCACCAGCTTGCGCCGTTCCTTTTCCGGGCGGCCCTGCATTTCCAGGCCGAAGCTGATGTTCTCGCGCACTGTCAGCCAGGGCATCAGGGCGAACTTCTGGAACACCATGGCGATGCGTTGGGTGCGCATCATTTTCAGCTCGGCGGGGGTGCAAACGGCGATGTCGATCTGCCGGCCTTGGTGTTCGACGAACAGTTTGCCGCGACTGACGGTGTTCAGCCCGTTGATGCAGCGCAGCAGGCTGGACTTGCCGGAGCCGGACAGGCCCATCAGCACGCAGATCTCACCTTTGTTGATCTCCAGGTTGGCTTTCTCCACGCCGACGATCAAACCGGTTTTCTGAAGAATCTCCGGACGGGAAAAGCCTTGGTCGAGCAGATCCAGGGCAGGCTTCGGGCGGGCGGCGAAGATGACGTCGACGTCTTCAAAACGGATGATGCTCATACGTCACCTCTTTTCAGGGTTTCACGTTGCTTGCAGATGCGGTCGAGCGTGATCGCCAGCAGCACGATGGCAAGGCCCGCTTCGAAACCCATCGAGATATCGGCGGTGTTCAGCGCATTGACCACCGGCTTGCCAAGCCCGTCGGCGCCCACGAGGGCGGCGATCACCACCATGGACAGTGACAGCATGATGCATTGGGTGATGCCGGCGGCGATGCTGGGCATGGCGTGGGGCAGTTCGATGCGCGCCAATAATTGGCGGCGCGAACAGCCGAAGGCCTTGCCGGCATCCATCAGTTCTTCCGGGACATCGCGGATGCCCAGGTAGGTCAGGCGAATGGGGGCGGCGATGGCGAATACCACCGTTGAGATCAGGCCCGGGACCACACCCAGACCGAATAGCGTCAGCGTAGGAATGAGGTAAACGAAGGTCGGTACGGTCTGCATCAGATCGAGTACCGGACGCATCAGTGTGTAGAACATCGGTTTGTGCGCGGCAACAATGCCCAGCGGTACACCGATGACCACGCAAACGAGTGTGGCGAAGGTCACTTGGGCGAGGGTCTCCATGGTCTCTTGCCAGTAACCGAGGTTGAAGATCAGCAGGAAGGCGAAGGTGACGAAGAGGGTGAGGCTCACCTTGCGTTGGATGTAGTAGGCGAGCAGGGCGAAAACAGCAATCAACGCCAAGGGGTTGAACCACAGGAGTGCGGTGGTAAACGCGGTGATCACACCCGACAGCGACAGCGAGATGGCGTCGAAAATACCGGCGCCATGTTGAGTCAACCATTCGACATACCGAGCGATGTGTTCGCCCAGGGGAAGCTTCTCTTGTGTCATCCACATATCACTGATCCGGCTGATGGAAAGAAACCGCACGCCAGCAACCGCCCGGGCGCCGCTTCGCGTGCCAGGTTCGCAGGCAACGCAAAACGACTGCGCGAGGCGTCGCGTCAGCAGCTATCGAAGTTTGGGCAGGGAAGGGGTAACAGAAGAAGCGTGTGACAACGCCAGTCGCCCCGGCTTTCTTTGGCCGGATGTCGAGGGTTTTCCAAAGGAGTGCACTGCAAGATTCATAATGGCGGCTCGTTGTTGTTTTGGTTTGGAGTCCGTTGCCTGTGGGAGATAGTTATCCAGGTGCCTTTGGCTGACAAACCATTTTAAATCAGTGCCTCATGAGTTTTTATCATCAATAATTCGCCACTTCTGGGCCAAAAAAGTCGATTAAATGTACTTGGGTGTACATTCAGCGGTCATCCAAGTACATTCGCGCTACGCATGATTGAAGAAGGTAAGCAGGATGCCCCAGGTAGGAAAGGCACGTGGCAAGGCCCAGGACGCAGGCTGGCGGGGCTCGCCGGAGGGTTGGCTGGAAGCGGCCTATGAGGCCCTCAAGGAGTCGGGCATCGATGCGGTGCGGGTCATGCCGCTGGCCAAGCGCCTGGGCTTGTCACGCACCAGCTTCTACTGGTTTTTCGAGGATCGCGAGCAACTGCTGGCGGCGTTGCTGTCGCGTTGGCGGGAGACCAATACAGGGGGGCTCATACGGCAAAGTGAAAGCTATGCCGAAAGCATTTCCGAGGCGATCCTGAATGTGTTCGAGTGCTGGCTCAATCCGCAATTGTTCGACTCGCAATTCGAGTTCGCCGTGCGCAGTTGGGCGCTTCAGTCCGCTGAGGTGGCCCAGGAGGTGGCGGTGGTGGACGAGCAGCGCATGAATGCCCTGGCGAGCATGTTCAAGCGCTTTGGCTACGACACCCAAGGGGCGGATGCACGGGCCCGAACGATCTACCTGACGCAGATCGGCTACATCACCATGAACACCACGGAGCTGATCACCGTGCGCTTCCAGCGCATCCCACATTACGTGAGCATCTTTACCGGCAAGGTCCCCAAACAGCGTGAGTTGGATCGTTTCTACGGGAAGTTCGGCTATGCCGAAAAAGAGCCCGGGGTCTTCGTTCCGTTGACGGACACTTTCGAAGGCAATGCCGATGATCAATAAAACCTTGGGGATCATTGGCGGCACCGGCTGGTTGGGTGGCGCGATTGCCAGGGCGGTCCTGGCCAAGGGACTGGTGCCGGCGGGGAACCTGATCATTTCCAATCGCTCCGGCAACCATCCGTTGGCTGAGCAAGGCGCTCGCCTGGTCACGGACAACCAAGGGTTGGTGGATCGCAGCGACGTCGTGATCATCGCGGTGCGCCCCGAGCATTTCGCCAGCCTGGGCATCGATGCGACGGGCAAAATCGTGATTTCATTGATGGCCGGGATTACGGCCCAGATGATTGCAGCGCAGACGTCAGCTTCAGCGATCGTGCGGGCGATGCCCAACGCGGCGGTGGAAATCGGGCAGTCCTTTACGCCTTGGTATTGTTCGGCCGGGGTAGGAACGGCAACGAAAAACCTGGTGCAGCGTGTGTTCGAATGCGTAGGCGCCGCGGCAGAAGTCCAGCAAGAGGACTTCATCGATTACCTCTCTGCGCTCTCGGGCACCGGCCCGGCTTTTCCGGCCTTGCTGATGACGGCCCTGGCCCGTCAGGCGATGCTGGCCGGCATACCTGGCGACATCGCGCAGATGGCCGCAAAAAATGTCGTGGTCAACAGCAGCCAACTGCTGGCCAATCGTGACCCCCAGCAGATGATCGACGCCTTGGTGGCTTATCGGGGCGTCACGGCCGCAGCCTTGCAGGTGATGAGCCAGGGGGATTTCGAAGAGCAGGTGGGGAGGGCGTTGCAGGCCGGCGCCGCGGTGGCTCGCAAGGGGCTTCAGGCCTGATAAGAATTCGAGATACAAAAACGGCGCCTTCCTCTATTGGAAGAAGCGCCGTTTTTTCTTGAGCGAGCCCTATGGCGGCTCAAGGGACGGGCTTGCCGTTACTTGCTTGGGTGAGCAGCCTGAAGTTTCTTGGCTTCATCCAGGTGATGTTGCAGGTCCGGCAGCATCTTCTGGGCGAACGCCTTGAGTTCGGTACTGCCAGCTTTCTTGTCGTCGGTAACGGTGTTGGCTTCTTTCTTGAACAGCTCGATGGTTTCTTCGTGGGCCTTGACCTGATTGTTGGCGAAGGCTGGATCAAAAGACTCATCGCGCACGTCGAGAATCTTCGCCTTGGCTTTTTTCATCAACGTGGTGTCGTCGGGTACCTGGATGTCATGTTTCTGAGCCAGCGCCTTCAGCTCTTCATTGGCCTTGGTGTGGTCGGTGATCATCTTGTTGGCGAACGCCTTGATGTCCGCCGATTGGCTTTTTTCCAGGGCCAGTTTGCTGGTTTCGATTTCCGCAATGCCACCGGCCGCCGCGTTGTCGACAAAGTCATTTGAAGTCGCGGCCCATGCCATGCCCATGCTGGTACTCAGGGCAACTGCCAGGCCGAGTTGACGCAGGGTAAATTTGTCCATAGGTAAGTCTCCACACAGGTTGAACGAGCGATTCTTGTCGTCTCTGATCAATGGAGGGTTGTGCCCAGGCAAAGGTTTGATCGCCAAGCGATCCGGTACGACGAACGGTCACCGCTGGTCGGATTGGCGGTCGACAGAACCCGACCGGCAAGGCCATGCTGGTGACAGGCAGTGCCATGAAAAGCACTTGCCACCGAACCAACAAAGGAGGTGCTCCATGCCGGTGTCCCATGATCTTTGTCAGGATCTGAAGTGCACAGAAGAAGACATCCTGAAAAAACGCCGCGAGGATGAAAGTCTCGATGCGTTGATCAAGCAATATTCCAAACTTGATGCCAAGGTCGTGAAGGCCGAGAGCCCCCCGGCCGTAATGCCCGACGATGCACTGGAGACACTCAAGAAGGAACGGCTTCAGATCAAGGACCAGATCGCCGCGCGGATGCAGAGGTAGCCCAGGCAGCAATCTGCCGAGGGCTTCTTGTGATAAGGGCTTCTTGTGGCGAGGGAGCTTGCTCCCGTTGGGCTGCGCAGCGGCCCCTGGCTTTTACGAACGCTAAGCACTGTGGCGCCAGCCCGGTCGAGCGGGAGCGAGCTCCCTCGCCACGAACAGAGTCCCTTCTCCAAGCCTTGCACGACCGACCGTCAGGTCAACGGATCCCAGCGCTGCGACCAGTCGCTGCCAGTCCTGACGATCTCCCGCAGCACTTCGAACGCCTGCTGCAACGCCGCTGAGTCTCGATCGCGGGAATACACCAGGTAGGTCGGGTAGTTGAACTCCGGCGCCTTGGGCACCCGCTCCAGGATGCCGCTGTCCAGGTAGCGCTGCACGACCCGTGTGCGGAAGTAGCCGCTGCCACCCTTTTCGAGGATGTATTGCAGGGCCAGGGGACCGAGGTTGAAGGTCACCGCGGCCTTGGCCTTGTCCGGTAGCGCGGTGTCGTGTTGGCGTCGGAAATCCGCGCTCCAATCGATGTACACGTAGGGGTCGGGACGGGCGGCCAGGCGCACCAGGATGAGTTTTTCTTCCAGCAATTGTTCCACTTGCAGGCGTGGCCAGTATTCGGGCTGATAGACCACCGCCGCATCCAGCAGCCCCAGTTCCAATTGCTGCAGCAGCTTTTCGCCGTCGCGGATGTCCATGCGCAAGGCATGACCGGGAATTTTCTCGCGCAGTGCACCGGCCCAGGCCAGCATCAACGGGTTGCACAGGCTGACCTCGCCACCCAGGTGCAAGACGTTGCGATAGCCCTCGGGCAATGGCAGGTCCCGGCGGGCCGCTTCCCAGGTTTGCACGAGCTGGTTGGCGTAGACCACGAAGGCCTCGCCGTCGGTGGTCAAGCGCGCGCCGGCACGGTTGCGCACGAACAGCGCGCAGCCGAGCTGGCTTTCGAGCTTCTGGACCCGGGCGGTGATCGCCGTCTGGGTCACGTGCAGCTTCTCGGCCGCTGCGGCGAGACTGCCGTGGCGGACGATTTCCAGGAAGGTGCGGGCGAGGTCGATGTCCATGGTCAGGCCGATGCGGGGGAAGCGGGCATTGTAAGAGCTGCTGCGCCTCTCTGATACCGTCATGGGGCCGCTTCGCGGCCCAGCGGGAGCAAGCTCCCTCGCCACGGGGTCATCTTCTTCTTGAGTGAGCAGTATGATCTCGAAGCCGGCTGTTATTCGACGGCTTGGGGTTGTGCCGCCCGTGCCCAAGGTGCAACCAGGCGTTCGGGTGTACGGCAGGCCTTGTGCTTGAAGACGAAACGACGGCACTTGTCGGCGAAGCCGTGGCGATCGTCCACCATGTCGCGGCGCATTTGTGCGAGTTCGTCATCGCGACAGGCCTGGATCGCCGTCAGGCTGCGTTCGGCCTTGCGCACCCGGATGCTTTCGTAGGCCGGATCGAGCAGTGCGCGGTTGGCCCGTTGCAGCAGCCACAGGCCGAACTCGTCGGGGCAACGCGGGCCGATCTCCTGGACCATGCCGTAGCGCAATGCCTCCAGGGCGCTGATGGGCAGGCAGTCCTGGGTGAGTTTCCAGGCCATGTCCGGACCCACCGCGCGGGGCAGGCTGTAGGTCCAGTATTCGGAGCCGTACAAGCCCATGGTCGCGTAGTGGGGATTGAGCACGATGTCGTGGCGCGCCAGCACGATATCGGCGGCCAGGGCCAGCATCACGCCACCGGCCCCGGCGTTTCCCGTCAGGCCGCTGACCACCAGTTGCCGGGCGCTGAACAACTCCAGGCAGACGTCGTCGATGGCCTGGATGTTGGCCCAGGCTTCCAGGCCGGGTTCGGCGGCGGCCTGGATCACGTTCAGGTGCACGCCGTTGGAAAAGCTGCCGCGTCCACCGCGAATCAACAGCACTTGGGTGTCCCGGGATTTGGCCCAGCGCAGTGCCGCCACCAGGCGCTGGCATTGCTCCGTGCTCATCGCCCCGTTGTAGAACTCGAACGTCAGCTCCCCCACATGGCCGCATTCGCGGTAGCGAATGGGTTGATAAGGCTCGTCGCTGAACGGTTGCCGGGCCAGGGAACTGTCAAGCACCGGGACGCCTTCGAGGCGGTTCGACAGGACATGGCGCGCCGGGCGTTTGAACGTCTGTTCGCCGGGTTGCGGTTTGCGGCGCAGGGCGCCGATCCACAGGCTTGCGTCCCCTGTTGCCACCAGCACCGCATCGTCACGCACGGCCAACAGTTCGCCGGGCAGGCCATGGCGAACATCCGGATGGGCGTCGTACAGGTAGAATTGTTCGCCGGCCAGGCTGGCGAGCACACCGGGTTGACCGTCCGCGGCGTCGATGCAGCGCTGGATGAAAACGCTGCTGTCGTGCCAGCTGAAGCTGCGATCATCCTGGGTCATGTTCGGTTGCAAGCGCCCGATCACGTCAGGGCGGCCATAGTCCAGCGGCACCGGGGCGAAACCGTCGCGGTGTTTTTTCACCACCTCGCGGATGCAATGAATGGCCGCGTCGCTGACCGGGCCGTTATACAGCTCGGATTTGCGCAGGCCCTTGGGCAGGTCGAATTCGCGAGTGGCCCAGATGGGGCCTGCGTCCATTTCCTCCACCGCCTGCAAGGCTGTGACGCCCCAGCGATCGGGCTGCCGGGTGATCGCCCAGTCCAGGGCACTGGCACCGCGATCACCAACAATGCCCGGATGGATGATCACCACCGGGCGTCGTGGGTTGCGCCACAATTGCTTGGGTACACGGTCCTTGAGAAACGGGCAGATCACCAGGTCGGCGCCGCTTTCTTCGATTTGCCGGCAGACCGAGGCCGCATCGGTGAACAGCACCACGCTGGGGCGATAGCCAGCCTCGCGCAGGTCCAGCCAGGCGCGTTGGGTCAGGCCGTTGAAGGCGCTGGACAGCAGAACGATTTTCAGTGGAGGCATGAATCTCTCTTCCTTGAGATGCGCAGGCGCAGGCTCCCGATGAGCCGTCCCTGGCCTTGATGGAAGCGTTACGTTAGCGGTTGCAGGTGAAGCGGGAACTGACAGGGATCAAGGTTGTGTGCGGTGGGAAATCAGGGAGGCAGAAACACGAATCCCGCCACGGGGGCGGGATTCGTTTGCAATCGAAAGGTTCGCGCAGAGGGCGAACTCAATCTCAGGCCGGGAACAGCTCGGACAGTTTCATGGCCAGCATCATGTCGCCTTCGGTGCGCAGCTTGCCGCCCATGAACGCTTGCATGCCGTCGGTGCTGCCGTCGACGATGCCTTCCAGGGTTTCGGCGTCCATCACCAGGGTCACCTGGGCGTCCGGGTTTTCACCTTCCAACAGTTCGCAGGTGCTGTCCTTGACGACCAGCGAGAAATGCTTGGTATCGTCGATGCGGAAACCGAATACCAGGTCCAGGCCGGCAGCAGCGGCAGGGTTGAACTTGGCTTTCATGGCTTGTACGGCGTCGGCTACGGAGGTCATGGTTTCGATCCTTATTTGGGTGGTACAGCAAGGGTCTACAGTAATCCGGACTCAGCGAAAGGTGATGAGGTCCGGGGCCTTCAACAGTTGCAGGTGGGCATGGCTGTTGAAGGAAGCCAGGGCCACCTCGCGGCCCCTGAATTTCAGGTGGTTGAGCGAGGTGTTGACGATTTGCCAGTTCAGTTCGAAGGCCTGTCGGGCCGGTATCCGGGTGATCAGGTGGAGCAGGGCGGTGATGGTGCCGCCGGAGGTGAACACGGCGATCTTGTGGGCGTTGTCGGCTTGCTCCAGGATACGCTGCAGGCCCGCCTGGACCCGTTCGACGAAACCCAGCCAGCTTTCCAGGCCTGGCGGGTCATACCGGCCGCTGAGCCAGCGTTCGACGATCAGCGCAAAGATGCGCTGGAACTCGGCGCGGTTCTGCGCAGCGTTGCGCAGGATATGCAGCGCCTCGGGCTCCTCGGGGAGCATGTCTGGCAACAGGGCACGAATGACCGCGTCGGCGTCGAACTCGTTGAACGCGGCGTCGATCTCCAGCTCGGGGACCGGCAGGCCGGCGGCAGAAATCTGGCCCAGCGCGCCGACGGCGGTATCCTGTTGGCGACGCAGGTCACCCGAGAGGCAGCGATCGAATACGACACCAAGCTCGGCGAGGTGGCCGCCGAGCACTTGCGCCTGGCGTACGCCATTGGGCGAGAGGACATCGTAGTCGTCCGCACCAAAGGAGGCCTGGCCATGTCGAATCAGATAGATACTGCCCACGTCCGCGTCATCCCGGTACGTTGAAGGTTTGGCGAGGTTATGGGGATGGCGGTGAGCTGTCAATGAAAAAACATACGCTTGTTTGAAATGCCTGTTGCAGCCTTGCCCTGTCGCGCTCGCGTCAAGGTAACCATAGGTTTCTTGGCTGGTCGCGACGCAGGCGCATGGGTATGCTGGGACCGTTACGCGCCTGCGTTCAGTGGCGCATTGCATTTAAGGAGTTGCTGTGGAGTTTTTCATCGAATACGCCGGTTTCCTGGCCAAGACCGTGACGCTGGTGATCGCCATCCTGGTGGTGCTGGCCAGTTTTGCTGCGCTGCGCAGCAAGGGGCGGCGCAAGTCGGCCGGCCAGTTGCAGGTGAGCAAACTCAACGATTTCTACAAGGGGCTGCGCGAGCGCCTGGAACAGACGCTGCTGGACAAGGATCAGCTCAAGACGCTGCGCAAGGCCGAAGGCAAGGCTGAAAAGGCCGGGAAGAAAAACAAGGACAAGCCGGCGACCAAGCCCCGAGTGTTCGTGCTGGACTTCGACGGTGACATCAAGGCCTCGGCCACCGAGAGCCTGCGTCACGAAATTACCGCATTGCTGACCCTGGCGACGCCGAAGGATGAAGTGGTATTGCGCCTGGAAAGCGGCGGCGGCATGGTCCACAGCTACGGCCTGGCGTCGTCGCAACTGGCGCGGATCCGTCAGGCCGGCGTGCCGCTGACCGTCTGTATCGACAAGGTCGCGGCCAGCGGCGGCTACATGATGGCGTGCATCGGCGAGAAGATCATCAGCGCGCCCTTCGCGATCCTGGGTTCCATCGGCGTCGTCGCGCAATTGCCCAACGTCAACCGTCTGCTGAAGAAACACGACATCGATTTCGAAGTGTTGACGGCCGGCGAATACAAACGCACGTTGACCGTGTTCGGCGAAAATACCGAGAAGGGCCGGGAGAAGTTCCAGGAAGACCTGGACATCACCCATGAGCTGTTCAAGAACTTCGTGTCCAACTATCGTCCGCAATTGGCCATCGATGAAGTGGCGACAGGTGAAGTCTGGCTGGGTGTCGCGGCGCTGGACAAGCGCTTGGTGGACGAGCTGAAAACCAGCGACGAGTACCTGGCCGAACGGGCCAAGGGTGCCGAGCTGTACCACCTGCACTACGCCGAACGCAAAAGCCTGCAGGAACGCATCGGCATGGCCGCCAGCGGTTCGGTGGATCGTGTGCTGCTCAGTTGGTGGAGCCGCCTGACCCAGCAACGGTTCTGGTAATTCGGGGGGGGCGCTGAGCATTCGACTCACCGCCATTCCCTTGTGGGAGCGGGCTTGCTCGCGAAGGCGGTGTGTCTGAATAGAGGGTGTTGAATGTGCCGCCGCTTTCGCGAGCAAGCCCGCTCCCACAGTGATTCCGAGGTGGCTGGGCATCGATCATCCATCAACAAAAAAGCCCTGAACCGGCACACCCGGATCAGGGCTTTTTTGTGTATCAGGTTTCAGCGACGACGGAACAGCGGCAGCGGTTCGTCAGTGGCGGCCTGGTAGGTCACCGAGAAGTCCTTGAGGCTTTCGAGGGCTTCATAGGGGTCTTTGTCCGCGCGCAAGGCGAAGGCGTCGAAACCGCAACGGCGCATGTAGAACAACTGGTCGCGCAGTACGTCGCCAATGGCCCGCAGTTCACCCTTGAAACCATAGCGATCACGCAACAGGCGGGCGTTGGAGTAGCTGCGCCCATCGGTGAATGCAGGGAAGTTCAGGGCGATGACCTGCAACTGGTTGGCATCATCACCGATTTCCTCGGCTTCCTCGTCGGCGTCCAGCCACACACCCAGGCCGCCGTCGCGAGCCTTGAGGGCGTGGGCATGATCGCGCCACAGGGCCAGGGGCACGATCAGGTCGTCACAGTTGGAGATGCCATCGAAACTCGCGTCCTTGGGCAGCAGGTGCCAGGTTTCGTCGATGACCTCGTTGTTCTTAATGATTCGCTGCATAGACGCGTTCCTTGAAGAGGTCGATGCCAATACGTTGGTAAGTGTCGATGAAGCGCTCGTCCGGGGTACGCTGTTCGATGTACACGTCGATCAGCTTCTCGATCACGTCAGGCATGTCGTCCTGGGCAAACGACGGGCCGAGGATCTTGCCCAGGCTGGCGTCGCGGCTACCGCTGCCGCCCAGGGAGACCTGGTAGAACTCTTCGCCTTTCTTGTCCACGCCCAGGATGCCGATATGGCCGACGTGGTGGTGACCACAGGCGTTCATGCAACCGGAAATGTTCAGGTCCAGCTCGCCGATGTCGAACAGGTAGTCCAGGTCGTCGAAACGACGCTGGATCGATTCGGCGATAGGGATCGACTTGGCGTTGGCCAGGGAGCAGAAATCGCCGCCCGGGCAGCAGATCATGTCGGTCAGCAGGCCGATGTTCGGCGTGGCGAAACCTTGCTCACGCAGCTCGCCCCACAAGGTGAACAACTGGCTCTGTTCAACGTCTGCCAGGATGATGTTCTGCTCGTGGGAAGTGCGCAGTTGGCCGAAGCTGTAGCGCTCGGCCAGGTCGGCGACGGCGTCCAGTTGCTTGTCGGTGATGTCGCCCGGCGCGACGCCGGTCGGTTTCAGGGACAAGGTCACCGCGACATAACCCGGCTTCTTGTGGGCCAGGGTGTTGCGGGTGCGCCAGCGGGCGAAACCCGGGTGTTCCTTGTCGAGGGCAGCCAGTTCGGCGTCCTGATTGGCCAGCGCCTTGTACTGCGGGTCGACGAAGTGCTTGGCGACGCGATGCACTTCGGCTTCGGTCAGGGTGGTCTGGCCGCCACGCAGGTGAGCCATCTCGGCCTCGACCTTCTCGGCGAACACTTCCGGCGTCAGGGCCTTGACCAGGATCTTGATCCGCGCCTTGTACTTGTTGTCGCGACGGCCATAGCGGTTGTACACCCGCAGGATGGCGTCGAGGTAGCTCAGCAGGTCCTGCCACGGCAGGAACTCGTTGATGAATGCGCCGACCACCGGGGTACGCCCCAGGCCGCCGCCCACCAGCACACGGAAGCCCAGCTCGCCGGCGGCGTTGTAGACCGTCTCCAGGCCGATGTCATGGACTTCGATGGCCGCACGGTCCGAGGTCGAGCCGTTGATGGCGATCTTGAACTTGCGCGGCAGGTAGGCGAATTCCGGGTGGAACGTCGTCCACTGGCGAACGATTTCGCACCAAGGGCGCGGGTCGATCAACTCGTCGGCCGCGACACCGGCGAACTGGTCGGTGGTGACGTTGCGCAGGCAGTTGCCGCTGGTCTGGATCGCGTGCATCTGCACGGTGGCCAGTTCGGCCAGGATCTCAGGCACGTCTTCCAGGGCCGGCCAGTTGTACTGGACGTTCTGCCGGGTACTGATGTGGGCATAGCCCTTGTCGTAGTCGCGGGCAATCTGCGCCAGCTTGCGCACCTGGCGCGAGGTCAACTGGCCATAAGGCACAGCCACGCGCAGCATCGGGGCGAAGCGCTGGATATACAGGCCATTCTGCAGGCGCAGAGGGCGGAATTCTTCTTCGCTCAGCTCGCCTGCCAGATAGCGTCGGGTCTGATCACGGAACTGCTTGACGCGGTCCTCGATGATTCGCTGATCGTACTCGTCATATACGTACATATAAGTCTCGGTCTCAGGCTTGGGCCGATCAGAAACAGCTGCATGTTGGCTCGCTGGAATCGGGTTCTGCCTCGGCAATTCTGCGCGCACGGCCGCGCACTCCTAGAGGAGCCGGTGCAAGATACCTGTTTTGAGTTATGCGCAAAAGTGATGTTTGAGTATATGTAAAGAACCAAATCGACTAATGAGACTGATTATTGCCTAACCCACATTTGTCGTACGGGCAATCATCGTCTTAACTGTGGTCGAGTCCCTATGCAATCACCTACAAAACCGACAAGAGGCGATGCAATGAGCAATCCGACCAAAGCAAGGAAAAGCGACAGTACCGTTGATGCCTGGGCCATTTTGTTCCTGATTATCCTGGTGGTGGGCACGGCGGTGTTCTGGGTCAGTCATCAGTAATTTGTCGTCAACGCAATAGCCAATGTGGGAGCGGGCTTGCTCGCGAAGACGGTGTGGCAGTCAACATCGACAGTGACTGAACCAACGCTTTCGCGAGCAAGCCCGCTCCCACAAGGTTGTGCGTCCCAGGTAAATAGCGCTACAACCCCGCCAGATGCACCACCAGCTTGACGATGCCAAACAACGTCAAGGCGAAGATCACCGTGAACGTGATCCCCAATATCACGAAGTGGCTCGGCTTGCCGTGGGTGAAATCCCGGGCGCGGTTCTTGCCGCTTTGCACGCCGAAGGCCGCAGCCAGCACGCTGTGCATCATCTGAAGCAGGGTTGGCGGTTTGTTGTCCACTGGATCGTCCATAAATCCCTCGTTGAAAGTCGCGTCGCTCCAAGCATAGTCAAGCCGCGCCTGTGTGGATGAATTCGATTGCTTTTGCCTTTCGTTACACAAGTTTCCAAGGGCCTATAACTATGTACCGCCAGTGCGGTTAGTCGAGCTGGTCTGCTGTCGCTTCATTCAAAGGAGCGATGTATGCCGACGGATCCCACACAGAACCCGGAAAAAGCACAGTCAAAACCGCAAGCCACGGAAAGTCTGCACGCGGACTTCCTGGAAGCTGCCATGCCTGCATGGCTGATAGAGGCTTCGACGCAACGCAGGCAGGCGATAAGGCAAGTCGCAACGCAGATGCCGGCCTGGTATGCGAACGCTTCGCCAGAGCAGCGCAAGGTCGTGGATGCCTGCTTCAAGCAAAGTGTCGTAGCGCAGAATCAACTGGACACAACCCTGTCGTCGTTCCTGGACATCGACACGTTCGCCAGGCCGCTGTTGATCCAGGCACTGAAAGATCAGTTCGAGACAGAGGTGGATGTCGACAAGACTTTGCTGCACCTGACACGGCCCTGGGAAACAACCGTGGTCAAGGTGGAGATTTCTTCGTTCACATTGTTCAGGTTGCCCATGCTGCAAGTTGCGCTGCACAACTTCGAAAGTTGGGAATGCGAGCACGGCGCCTATCATGAAACGTCAGGATTTGTCGTAGAGACGGACAAGCCTGGCACTTTTGCGCCCGTGGCGTTGAACGTGTCGGTCGGTCAATTCCTCACCCTGTGCCGCACCCTGGATATTGGCGCGAAATACCAAGCCTACCTCAAGTCATTTTTCTACCCGGCTGACGCGGCGACCGAAACGGCGCTTCGCCAGCGCTTCATTGCCAGCCAGAAAGCTGCGATGAGGGCCGCAGCCGAGCAAGCAGTGTTGGCAGGGGATATCGAGCCAGGGGATCACGCGATGATCCTTTCGGTCATCGAGGGTGAAAATGACCCTTGGATCGGCGGGAAGCCGGTCTGGTTCGAAGACCTGTCCCTGATGAAACAGAGACTGGTGGGTTGTGTTGCGTTTTCGATTTGTGAACTTCATCGCTACAGCGATGAAGTGATCCTATACGTGCCCCATGACCCTGAGCATCCGCTGAAGCGTTACGATGGCGACCAGCTTGAAACACGCTTCAAGCAATTGCTCACCACGCCCGATACCGGGCAATCGCAGAATATTGCCCCGACACCTTATCAGCGTTTTTTCAGTCGATTCGTGCCCTACGGCAAACAGCCTTATTACTTCAGCCAATTCATCCAGGAAGCGGACGGCCTGCCCAGCCTCCAATTGCCTGCGCCATGGATGGGTATTTTCGAACCCTTGATGCCCTCTTCGCTGATGATTCACCTCCCGGGTATCCCTCCCGATCCCTCAAAGGCAACGCGCGAGCCAGATCCCTACATCGCCCCTTCGACGTGGCCGCAGAAAGGCCGAACGTTGTGGGCCGATAACCTTGATCCGTGGCAGTACCTCTATGAGCAACACCGTGAAAAGGTGCTGGCCGATGCGCGCAGTCATGCGGTCCCCACGGAGGATGTCGACGCCAAGACCAGGCAAGAGAAACTGGCCAGCCTATTGCAAATAGGGCTCAGCACCGTGAACGTTTTGTCCATGTTCATTCCGGTGTTGGGCGAGGCCATGATGGTGGTCATGGCGGGACAGCTGTTGTACGAAACCCTTGAAGGCGCAGTCGAGTGGGGGGAGGGCGACAAACGGGCAGCCAGGGCTCACTTGATCGATCTCGCGGAAAATCTGGCGTTGATGGGCGTGATGGCCGGTGTGGGCGCCGCGGTCGGCAAGCTCGCCGCAATCAAGCCCGAACCCGTGATCGAGCACCTTGAGTCCGTGACCTTGCCCAATGGCGAAACCCGCCTGTGGAAGCCGGACCTGAGGCGCTATGAAAGCCAAGTAACGCTCTCCGACACGAACGCTCCGAACGCTCAGGGACAATACGTAGTGGGTGGGATGACCTGCATCCGTCTGCAGGGAAAGGTCTACGAGCAGTTTTTCGATGAGTCGATCCACAAATGGCGCATCAAGCATCCGACGGACGCTGCGGCGTATCAACCCATCCTCGAGCATAACGGCACCGGAGCCTGGCGGCATTCATTGGAGCGGCCAATGACTTGGGATCGCCTGACGCTGCTCAGGCGCATGGGCCATGAAACCGCCGTGTTTTCGGATGAGATGCTGCTCAGGCTCGCCGATGTCAGCGGCGTCAGCGACAACGCGCTGCGTAAAATGCACATGGACAATGCAATGCCACCTCCTGAGTTGAGGGATGCGATGCGCCTGTTCAAGGCGGATGCCGAGGCAGGTAAGGTGATTGCCCCGTCACAAGATCCAGCAGGATTGGGAGCGCTCACCCGGCAGCAGATTTTCGAAAGCCTCTACAAGGGCACGGAACCTGTGGACGGTCGCGTCAGGATTTTGCAGCGTGAGTGTCCCGGCCTCAGCGAGGCCGCCGCCCAGGAGGTTATCGCCCACGGTAGCGTTGCGGATCTTGCCCGTCTCGATGCAAGGCGACGTGCGCCGCTGAACATGCTGGAAGAGGCTCGCTGGTACGCACGGCAAGGACGCCAGGTTCGTGCGTATGCGGGATTGCACAGCGACAACATCGTTTCGGCTGACAGTCGCCGCCTGGCATTGCACGCCCTGGAAAGACTACCAGGCTGGCCGAGTACGCTGCGTTTGGAAGTGCGCGAGGGAAGCAACACGGGTGCGTTGCTTGAAAGCATCGGCGACAAGAGTGCGCCTGAGAAAACGTACCTGATCAAAAACGGACCTCGCTACTACGCATTCAACGAGCTTGGGGAAGTTTTTGATAGTGTGTCCTGGCGGGGCGGCAGCTTCTACGACGCGATCCTGCATGCTTTGCCCGATGGCGCGAGTTCCGCACTGGGGCTTCCAGATGCTCAAGGCCCCGAGCTGCAACGCATGATCATCGATTACGCCTACTTGCATCGTGGGGATATGACACAGCTGCTTGAAACCCCCGCCAAGCGCTTCAAGCCACCGGTTCGCGTGAGCGCAACGCTCAAGGGGTATTACGCGAGCGGCCGGGGCAGGGGAATGCACCCTTCCATTGAAGCGCGGGTGGAGGCGCTTTATCCCAGCGAACAGCAAGCCGAGGCGTTTATCAGGCAACAACGGGGCAAGACAGAACGGCAGATCTATTTGGAACTGCAAACGCGCCAGCGCGAATGGGAGTTGCTAGATGGCACGCTTGAACGATGGCTGGACGAGACGGTGGGCAGCCCGGCCGAGGTTCACAGATATCGATTTGCCCAGGCGCTCAGGGACTGTTGGCGCAATCGCCCGTTAGCGGAAGAATCCCCCGAAGGCGCGCGGCTGGTGCTTTCCTGTGAGGTGCCGCTGCCCCCAATAGCCACCCATTTTGCGCATGTACGGGAATTGTCGGTGTTCGGCGGCGGCATGACAGACGCCAATGCGGATGCCTTCCTGGCACTTTTCCCTGGGATCACGAAATTGGAGATTGGCCTCAGGGAATCCGGATTCCTCGATCTGTCTTTCGGGCACCCACCGTTGACCACCCTGCCGCACTCGGTGAGCCAGATGCCAGGACTCACCCACTTGCGGTTCTCCAGCGCCGCTGTCTCGCTGGCCGAGAGTTTTCCACAAAGGCTCTCTTCCCTGACTTCGCTGGAAGTGCTGCACATCGATTACTCAGGTTTCGATCAGACCGCCATGCACAACCTTGACCTGACACCATTGAGCCGTTTGCGTACGTTGAAAATCGAGGCGCCTCAAACGTTATCGCAATGGCCTGAATACGTGCAGCGTCTTCCCCGGCTCGAACGTCTGGACCTGGCGCGCACATCGATACGTACGTTGCCGGATGCACTATTCGAAGGGCACGAAAAGTTGTGGGCCGGGCTATCGCTGAATTGGTCAGAGCTGACTCCGCAAGCGTTCTCGCGCGCCTACCGGTACGTCAGTGAATACTCGGGAGCATTCGGCCATTTGGTGGACGTGGATCAAATGGTGGACGGCTACTGTCGCGGGCAATTGCGCTCGCTCGTCGGGGAGGCTGAGTCTTTCGGGCGCCTGCCCGTGACGTTTGACAGTGCCTCCAATACTCCTCAGGAACGATTTGCTGCGGTAGAAGCACTCAGGGCGGAACACGATGGAATCTTTGCGCAGTTTTTTGAGCCGACGGGAGCGGAAGATTTGTCATACGCCATACTTTCCCCAGTGTGGTGGGAGAGCGGAGGTCTGTTGTTTCGAGCGTTGCGAGGCAGCTGGCGCAGCGCTGTACGCCAACGCCTGGGTTTGCCGACCGCAGGCGGCTCCTTGTTTGAGCTGCCGGTTTCCGGGTCTGCTCTTCCCGGTAAGAAGTTTGCGGCGCTTCCAGCGTTGCCGCCCGCAAGCTTTTCCCACGTAGAAACGCTGCGCTTGGGATCGCTGGATGTTTCCTCCCAGCAGGCGCGCAACTTTTTCAGGGCATTCAGCGGTACGCGAACATTGGAAATAAGCGGCAACGGCTTCACCGAGCTGCCTTTCGACGCCGAAGACTTGCCAGCCTTGACGCAACTCGATATGCGCAACAACAACCTGCTCGTCACTCCCACTGTTCAGGCGCAGTTCAATGGGTTGACGATGCTTGAGCAACTGAATCTGGAAAACAACCCGCTCGAGAGTCTTGATGTCAGTGCCTTGACCCGGCTCAAGGCACTGGGCCTCAAAGCCACCCGGTTGCGGGCTTGGCCAACCGGTGCCGAGAACCTGACGCAGCTTTCCTGGCTTGACTTGCGGGATAACCAACTGCAGTCATTCCCGCCAACCGTGCTGTCCAATGATGAAGTCCTGTTAAAGACCCATTTGGACGGTAACCTCTCCAGCCCTGATGGCGAGGCAGCCTTGGGTGCGGCATATCAGCGAGTCGAAGATGCAAGAGGGCTTCCCCATGGGGCATTGGCCCGATTTGCCAAGGAGTCTGTACCGGATCAATTCCCGCCGACGGAAACAAGCTGGTCGATCGCTCAACTTCTATTACCGCCGCCCGAGGCGTTGGCCGTGGTCGAGGGGGATGCGGGACGCGAACTGCGCCTGCAGCGGCTGGATCCGATCCTGACCCGGGAACAGGCAGCCCTGAAGCTCGGGCAATGGCGTGAAAACGGGATGACCGAGACGCAGATCGACGACCAGGTCAGCCAGTGGCACCAATCGTGTGTCTCGCTGACTCGTCGGTTGAATGACTGGCTCTTCACCAGAGAAGTCCGAGTCGCAGGGGGCACCGTTTCCGCGCAAAGCCGCGCGCTGGCGGCCAAGAGCATCCGTGAGGTTTGGCAAGAGGGACTGATACGCCACAATGGGGCAGGACAAACACTCAGTCTGCATGGCCTGCAACTGGGCGACTTGCCTGAACTGATTGAGCCATTTCCTGGCGTGACGACGCTGGACCTGTCAGGAGTCCTGTTGACTGAACAAGGTTCAAACGGTTTCCTGGGCGCTTTTCCCCATCTGAACCGATTGGACCTGGGCGGCAATGGACTGAGCGCCGTACCGAATGCTGTCTTGCAAATGGAGCAACTGGAGCACCTGGGGTTCGGTTATAACGACTTGCCCCCCGCAGCGGCTTACCCGTTATTGACTCACGGCCGCCTGCGTTCGCTTAACCTTTCCATGAATAGACTGGATACGTTCGATCCTCCCGATTTTGGCCAGATCGAAGCGCTGGATCTCAGCTATAACGAAATCGGAAACTGGCCCAGCCATCTATTGGATGCCCAGGCGCTGGAGAATCTGAACTTGAGCGGCAACGAGTTTACGGATCTTCCGGCGGGGCTGCTGGAGGTCACTCACCAGAGACTGCTGGACGGAATGGATCTCAACGATAACGAATACCTTTCCCGCGAAGTGTTTTATGAACTCAGGGATTACCTTGAACGGAGCGACCGCGAGGAAGTCTTGGGTTTTTCCCGAGACGAAATCGATGGCCTGATTGCCCTGTCAGAGGCGCCGCAAGGCGACATGTCCGATTTTGATGACGACTCCGATGGCGGCGCAGGCGGCAATGTCCGTAACGATATCCATGCCGCAGTCGCTCCGGTCGAACCCCTTCTCGATCCTTCGGGCGATGCGTCGACCGAGGCGTTGGCACCCTGGCTGGTGGGGGCTGACGGTGAGCAGGTCACGGTTCGGCAAAGAATCTGGACGCAGTTGGCCGAAGAAAATGATCACGAGCGCTTCTTCCAATTGTTGGGTCTGTTGGCAGACACGTTCGATTTCAGATTTAACCGGGCAGAACTGACGCGACGGGTATGGAACGTCATGGAAGCTGCCAGCGAAAACAGCGAGCTGCGCCAGTTGCTGTTTCGGGAAGCCGAAACCCACGGGACCTGCATCGATGGCCGCATCTTGACGTTCAGCGAGCTGGAAGTCCGAGTGTTTGTCTTTCAATGCTTGCGTGATATTCCATTGGACCGCCCGATGCTCAGGGGCCAGGCATTGCTGCGCTTGTCGCGGCAGTTGTTCCGACTGGAGCGGGTCGAGACGTTGGCCGAAGCGGCTGGTCAAGGCAGGGATCGGGCGGAGATGCGCCTTCGCTATCGCATTGGCCTGACGAGCGGATGGGGCGACGGTATCGATTTGCCGGGGCAGCCTACGCACATGGCTTTTGGCGCACCGATCTCTGGAGAACTGGCGGCGCGCACGCGCAACTCGATTCTTGAGGCAGAGCGCAGCGATGCGCTATTGGTGAGCATGACGTCGCGTGACTACTGGACGAGCTACCTGCAGGAGCGGCATCCAGAACAAATGAGCGACATCGCTAATGCTGTCGACACCAGGCGCCACGAACTCCTGGACGCATTGGAGGATCGCCGGGCTGACGGCGGAATCGATACGCAGCAGTACAACTTGGAACTCAACGCGTTGGGAAGAACGATCGATGCCCTGCGCACGGACAAACTGGTTGAGCTGACGCGAAGAGAATTGAACGATTTGCGAAGCATCGTGCCTGGAGCGGATCAGTTCGGTACTCGATCACCCCAACCCGGACCGTCCCACCGCAACTGATGCGCTGCTGGGGATACAAAGGCCGATCTGTCGATGCCTGTGTCGTCGACAGACCGGTCCGCAGTCTTTCCGCTTAGTTGTCGTAACCCAAATTCGGCGCCAACCAGCGCTCCGTCACACTCAGATCCTGGCCCTTGCGCGCGGTATAGCTCTGGACCTGATCCTTATCGATCTTGCCCACCGCGAAGTACTGCGCCTGGGGATGGGCGAAATACCAGCCGCTGACCGCCGCTGCCGGGAACATGGCGTAGTGTTCGGTGAGGAACACGCCGCTGCGTCCGGCTTTCATTTCACTGGCCTCGGGATCGAGCAGGCGGAACAGCGTGGCCTTCTCGGTGTGGTCCGGGCAGGCCGGGTAGCCGGGGGCAGGGCGGATGCCGGTGTATTGCTCCTTGATCAGCGCCTCGTTGTCCAGGCTTTCGTCCTTGGCGTAACCCCAGTGTTCCTTGCGCACCTGCTGGTGCAGCCATTCGGCGCAGGCTTCGGCCAAACGGTCGGCCAGGGCCTTGACCATGATCGAGTTGTAGTCGTCGCCGGCCTCTTGATAAGCCTTGGCGACTTCTTCGGCGCCGATGCCGGCGGTGGTGATGAAGCCGCCGACGTAATCGGTGACGCCGCTGTCCTTCGGCGCGACGAAGTCGGCCAGGGAGAAGTTCGGCTTGCCGTCGGTCTTGATGATCTGCTGGCGCAGGTGATGCAGGCGCGCCAGTGGCTTGCCGTCGTCGCCATAGACCTCCAGATCGTCGTCATGCACCTGGTTGGCCGGCCAGAAGCCGAACACGGCGCGGGCGCTGATGAGTTTTTCGTCGATCAGCTTGCGCAGCATCGCCCGGGCGTCGGCGTACAGCGCCGTGGCCGCTTCGCCGACCACTTCGTCGGTGAGGATGCGTGGGTACTTGCCGGCCAGGTCCCAGGAGATGAAGAACGGTGTCCAGTCGATGTATTCGGCGAGGACGTTCAGGTCGATGTCGTCCAGCACCTTGGCACCGGTGAAGGTCGGCTTGACCGGCTGGTAGCTGCTCCAGTCGAACTGCGGCTTCTTCGCCACGGCCGCCGGGTAGCTCAGGCGTTCGGTACGGGCGCTGCGGTTGGAGGTGCGCTCGCGCACGTCGATATAGTCCTGGCGGGTTTTCTCGACGAACGCCGGCTTGAGCTCCTTGGACAGCAACTGGGTCGCCACGCCCACGGCGCGGGAGGCGTCGGTGACATAGATCACCGCGTCGTTGCTGTACTTGGGCTCGATCTTCACCGCTGTGTGGGCCTTGGAGGTCGTAGCACCGCCAATCATCAGCGGCAGGTGGAAGTCCTGGCGCTGCATCTCCCGTGCCACGTGCACCATCTCATCCAGGGACGGGGTGATCAGGCCGGACAGGCCGATGATGTCGCACTTCTGCTCCTTGGCCACCTGCAGGATCTTCTCCGCCGGCACCATCACGCCCAGGTCGACGATGTCATAGCCGTTGCACCCCAACACGACGCCGACGATGTTCTTGCCGATGTCATGCACGTCGCCCTTGACCGTCGCCATGAGGATCTTGCCCTTGGCCTCCGGCTTGTCGCCTTTTTCCGCTTCGATGAACGGGATCAGGTGGGCCACCGCCTGCTTCATGACGCGGGCGGACTTGACCACTTGGGGCAGGAACATTTTGCCGGCGCCAAACAGGTCGCCGACGATGTTCATGCCGGCCATCAGCGGGCCTTCGATCACCTCGATCGGCCGGGCGAACGACAGCCGCGACTCCTCGGTGTCTTCGACGATGTGGGTGGTGATGCCCTTGACCAGCGCGTGCTCCAGGCGCTTGTTCACTTCCCAGCCGCGCCATTCTTCGGTTTCCGCTTCCTTGACGCTGCCGTCGCCCTTGTACTTGTCGGCGATGGCGAGCAGGGCGTCGGTGCCCTCGGGGGTGCGGTTGAGGATCACGTCTTCCACGGCGTCGCGCAGCTCCACCGGGATCTGGTCGTAGATCTCCAGTTGGCCGGCGTTGACGATGCCCATGGTCAGGCCCGCGCGGATCGCATAGAGCAGGAACACCGAGTGAATCGCTTCGCGTACCGGGTTGTTGCCGCGGAACGAGAACGACACGTTGGACACGCCGCCGGAGGTCAGTGCGTAGGGCAGTTCGTCGCGGATGTAGGCGCAGGCGTTGATGAAGTCCACGGCATAGTTGTTGTGCTCCTCGATACCGGTGGCAACGGCGAAGATGTTCGGGTCGAAGATGATGTCTTCCGGCGGGAAACCGACTTCATTGACCAGGATGTCGTAGGAGCGCTTGCAGATTTCCTTCTTGCGCGCCTCGGTGTCGGCCTGGCCGGCTTCGTCGAAGGCCATCACCACCACCGCGGCGCCGTAGCGCTTGCACAGCTTGGCGTGGTGGATGAACTGCTCGACGCCTTCCTTCATGCTGATGGAATTGACGATGCCCTTGCCCTGGATGCACTTGAGGCCCGCTTCGATCACTTCCCACTTGGAGGAGTCGATCATGATCGGCACCCGGGAAATGTCCGGTTCGCCGGCAATCAGATTGAGGAAGGTCACCATGGCCTTCTTCGAATCGAGCATGCCCTCGTCCATGTTGATGTCGATCACCTGGGCGCCGGCCTCGACCTGTTGCAGGGCCACTTCCAGGGCTTCGGTGTAGTTGTCCTCGCGGATCAGCCGGGCGAACTTGGCGGAACCGGTGATGTTGGTCCGCTCGCCGACGTTGACGAACAGCGAGCTGCGGTCGATGGTGAACGGCTCCAGGCCCGACAGGCGGCAGGCCCGGGGAATCTCCGGAATCTGACGCGGCGCATAGCCGGCCACGGCCTTGGCGATGGCTTCGATGTGCGCCGGGGTGGTGCCGCAGCAGCCGCCGACGATATTCAGGAAACCGCTCTGGGCAAACTCTTCGATGACCTTGGCCGTCTCGGCCGGCAGTTCGTCGTATTCCCCGAATTCGTTGGGCAGGCCGGCGTTGGGGTGGGCCGAGACGTGGGTGCTGGCCTTGTTCGACAGCTCTTCCAGGTACGGGCGCAGTTCGCTGGCGCCGAGGGCGCAGTTCAGGCCGACGGAAATGGGCTTGGCGTGGGCCACCGAGTTCCAGAAGGCTTCGGTGGTCTGGCCGGAGAGGGTGCGGCCAGAGGCGTCGGTGATGGTGCCGGAGATCATGATCGGCAGTTCGACGCCCAGTTCTTCGTAGACGCCTTGCACGGCAAAGATCGCCGCCTTGGCGTTCAGCGTGTCGAAGATCGTCTCGATGAGGATCAGGTCGGCGCCGCCTTCGATCAGGCCCTTGGTGGCCTCGGTGTAGTTCTCCACCAATTCGTCGAAGGTCACGTTGCGGTAGCCAGGGTTGTTCACGTCCGGCGACAGCGAGCAGGTGCGGCTGGTCGGGCCGAGCACGCCGGCGACGAAGCGCGGCTTGTCCGGGGTTTCGAGGGTCTTGGCATCGGCCACTTTACGCGCCAGGCGCGCGCCTTCCAGGTTCAGCTCGTAGGCCAGGCCTTGCATGCCGTAGTCGGCCTGGGACACCTGGGTGGCGTTGAAGGTGTTGGTTTCCAGGATGTCGGCACCGGCATCCAGGTAGGCTTTTTCAATGGCGCCGATCACGTCGGGGCGGCTCAGCACGAGCAAATCGTTGTTGCCCTTGACGTCGCTCGGCCAGTCGGCAAAACGCTTGCCGCGGTAGTCCTGTTCTTCCAGCTTGTAGCTCTGGATCATCGTGCCCATGCCGCCGTCGAGGATCAGGATGCGTTCCTTGAGGGCTTGCTGGAGAAGATAAAGGCGAGCGCTGCGATCAGACATAGGACTACCTGGAAAAAAGACCATTACGAAGGCCGGGATAATAGCAAACCTGTGCAGGATTTGATCATGACGGCTTTTGCATGAATATCGCTCATGTTTGCAAGGCGATGCTGGCCCGGTAGAATCGCCGGATTATCTCTTAGGGACCCGAGACATGCCGTACCGCGTCTTATTCGGCAGTCTGTTGCTGCTGTTGTCTTTTACCGCAGCCGCCGGGAATCCCGCTTCCGCGATCTCCTACACCCGCGATATCCAGCCGATCCTCACGGAAAAATGCGTGGCCTGCCATGCCTGCTACGACTCCGCCTGCCAGTTGAACCTGGGCAGCGGCGAGGGCGCGGCGCGGGGGGCGAGCAAGCTGTCGGTGTATGACGGCGAGCGGCGCCAGGCGGCCGACCCGACCCGTTTGTTTTATGACGCCTCCGGCCCGCGCGCCTGGCAACGCAAGGGCTTCTATTCAGTGCTCGACGCCCAGGGCAGCCAGGCTGCATTGATGGCGCGCATGCTGGAGTTGGGCCATCGCACGCCGTTGCAGCCTAACGCCAAGCTGCCGGAAGAGATCGTCCTGGGCCTCAACCGCGACAACAGTTGCGCGATGCCGGGTCAATTCGACGAATATGCCGGCGCCCATCCCAAGGAAGGCATGCCCCTGGCCGTCACCGGCCTGACTGACCAGCAATACCAGACCCTGCAGCGCTGGCTGGCGGCCGGTGCGCCCATCGATCAGCAGGCCCTGGCCCCAAGCGCCGCCGAAGCCTTGCAGGTGGTGCAATGGGAAAACCTGCTCAATGCCCCGGGCGCCCGGGAAAGCCTGGTGGGCCGCTGGTTGTTCGAACACTGGTTCCTGGCGCACATCTATTTCAAGGGCGGCGAGCCGGGGCATTTCTTCCAGTGGGTGCGTTCGCGCACACCCACGGGCCAGCCGATCGACCTGATCAACACCCGCCGTCCCAACGACGACCCTGGTACCCGCATTTATTACCGGCTCTGGCCGGTGCAGGGGGTGATCGTGCACAAGACCCACATCACCTACGGCTTGAGCGCGGCGAAAATGGCGCGCATCAAGAGCCTGTTCTACAGCGGCAACTGGCAGGTCAGCGCGCTGCCGGGTTATGGGCCGGAGCGCCGGGCCAATCCTTTTTCCACCTTCGAAGCGATCCCGGCCCAGGCCCGCTACCAGTTCATGCTCGATAACGCCGAGTACTTCGTGCGCACGTTCATTCGCGGGCCGGTGTGCCGTGGCCAGATCGCCACGGATGTGATCCGCGACAATTTCTGGGCGCTGTTCCAGGCCCCCGAGCACGACCTGTACATCACCGATCCGAACTACCGCGGCCAGGCCACGCCGCTGTTGGCGATGCCGGGGCAGAACGATGACGTGGGCAGTGTCGTCAGTCTGTGGCTCGACTATCGGGACAAACGTAACGAATACGAAGCCTTGCGCCGCGACAACTATGCCGAGCTGCCGGCACCGAGCTGGTCGACGCTGTGGGCCGGCAACGACAACGCGCTGCTGAGCATTTTCCGGCATTTCGACAGTGCTTCGGTCACCAAGGGGCTGATCGGCGAGGTACCGCAGACAATGTGGCTGTTCGACTTCCCGTTGCTGGAGCGTACCTATTATCAGCTGGCGGTGAATTTCGACGTGTTCGGCAACGTGTCCCACCAGGCCCAGACCCGGTTGTATTTCGACTTGATCCGCAACGGCGCGGAACAGAACTTCCTGCGCTTGATGCCCGCTGACTCCCGCGAAGACTACTTGGACGACTGGTATCAGGACGGTGGCAAAGTCAAGATGTGGCTCGATTACGAGGCCATCGACAATGACAAGCCGACGGCCCTCAAGCTTGACGAGCACGACCCCAAGCGCGATTTCACCCAGCAATTGCTAGCCCGCTATGGCGAGCTGAACGCGCGCCCCGATCCGCTCAACCGCTGCGACGGAGCCTACTGCTCACGCCCGAACATCGACCCGACGCTGCAAAACGCCGAGCAGGCCCTCAGTCGGCTGGTGTCGCGCCCGGCGGCGGGGCTCAAGGTGATCGATCAACTGCCGGAAGCGACGATGCTGCGCGTCGAAACCGTTGGCGGTCGTCGTGAGGTCTACAGCCTGCTGCGCAACCGCGCCCACAGTAACGTGGCGTTCCTGCTGGGCGAGGAACGGCGCTACCAACCGGGGCTGGACACGCTGACGGTCTACCCGGGCGTGCTCAGCAGCTATCCGAACTTCCTGTTCAACATTCCGGCCGGGCAAGTGCCGGCTTTCGTCGAAGCCATGCAAGGCGCCCAGGACGCGCCGGCGTTCGAGCGGATTGTCGAGCGCTGGGGGATTCGCCGCAGCCACCCGCAGTTCTGGTACTACTTTCATGACCTGAGCCAGTACATCCAGGAGACGGAGCCCGTGGAAAGCGGTGTGCTGGACATGAATCGCTACCAGAACCTCTGATCGACAGGTCCGGTGGCAAACCCCGTGCCGCCGGATGCTTTCCTGACAAAAATACTAGGACTTTGTCCGGCGCGATGATTGGCGTAAACTGCCGGCAAGCCTGCGAGGAGTTTCCATGACCGCCATAACCATTACCGATGCCGCCCACGATTACCTGGCCGACCTGCTGTCCAAGCAGAACACCCCGGGTATCGGGATCCGCATCTTCATCACCCAGCCCGGCACCCAGTACGCAGAGACGTGCATCGCCTACTGCAAGCCGGGGGAAGAAAAACCCGAAGACACCGCGTTGGGGCTCAAGAGCTTCACCGCGTACATCGACTCGTTCAGCGAAGCTTTCCTGGACGATGCGGTCGTCGACTACGCCACCGACCGCATGGGCGGCCAGTTGACCATCAAGGCGCCGAACGCCAAGGTGCCGATGGTCAACGCCGACAGCCCGGTCAACGAGCGCATCAATTATTACCTGCAAACCGAAATCAACCCGGGGCTGGCCAGCCACGGCGGCCAGGTGTCGCTGATCGACGTGGTGGAGGACGGCATCGCCGTGCTCCAGTTCGGCGGCGGCTGCCAGGGCTGCGGCCAGGCCGACGTGACCTTGAAGGAAGGCATCGAGCGCACCTTGCTCGAGCGCATCCCGGAGCTCAAGGGCGTACGCGACGTGACTGACCATACGCAGAAAGAAAACGCCTACTACTGATAGGTGTTCGCTGCGCGCAAAACGCTGTGGCGAGGGAGCTTGCTCCCGCTCGATTGCGAAGCAATCGCCAGGTAATCGATGCATTCTCGTGATGATGCAGGGGTTGCCAGGGGACCGCTTCGCGGTCCAGCGGGAGCAAGCTCCCTCGCCACAAAAGCTTCGGTGATCGGCGCGTAAACCTGTGGGCACCTGCCGAACCCTGTGGGAGCTGCGGTGACCGTCACTTTTCTTGTCGCTGCAAATCCCTGTGGGAGCGAGCTTGCTCGCGAAGGCGTCGGCACATTCGACAGCGTCGTCAACTGACCCGCCGCTATCGCGAGCAAGCTCGCTCCCACAGGGGAATCTGGGTTAGCTCTTGCTGAGGGAGTCAGGGCCGGTAGAGATGCGCATGCCCGGCGCGGTACAGCGAGGACTCGCTGAACACATCGTTGCCCAACACCCGTCCCACCAGAATCAGCGCCGTGCGGCGAAAGCCCTTGGCTTGTACCTTTGTCGCGATATCGTCCAACGTCCCCATCACCCAATCCTGATCTGGCCAGGTCGCCCGGTGGATCACCGCGATCGGGCAATCGCCGCCATAGTGGGGCCGCAGTTCGTCGACGATCTTTTCCAGATGATTGACCCCCAGGTGAATCGCCATGGTCGCCCCGTGCTGCGCCAGGCTGCCCAGTTCTTCCCCAGCGGGCATAGGGGACTTGTCGGCGTAGCGGGTGAGGATCAGGCTCTGGGAGATGTCCGGCAAGGTCAGTTCGGCGCCCAGCAGCGCGGCGCAGGCTGAGGTCGCGGTTACTCCCGGGATGATCTCGAACGGGATGCCCAGTTCCCGCAAGCAGCGAATCTGCTCGCCGATGGCGCCGTACAAACTCGGATCGCCAGAGTGTACCCGGGCCACATCCTGGCCCTTGAAATGGGCGCTCTTGATCAATTCGATGATTTGTTCCAGATGCAGCTCGGCGCTGTTGATCACCTGTTCGGCACAATGGCCTTCGAGGACGGCGGTCGGCACCAGCGAGCCGGCGTAGATGATCACCGCGCACTGGCGGATCAGTCGTTGGCCTTTGACCGTGATGAGGTCCGGGTCGCCGGGGCCGGCGCCGATGAAGTACACGGTCATTGACCGGCTCCTGAGAAAGGTGGGTGAGCGTCGCCCAGATGAATATCGCTCATGATCCTGGACGCCGATTATCGGGTTTTACACCACGACCGCCAATGCCAACGTGCATTGGGGGCCTTTCTGTCGGGGGATCAGCAGTGTTGACGGCGTGGTGCCCAACGGGTCGGCCAAGGCCAGGGCAGCGCTTTCGGCAATGCCGTAGCAACCGGTTCGCTCGAAAGCGATCTCGGAACGGTGACTGAGCCGCGGCTCGTACTCGGCCAACTGTTCGGCACTGAAGCAGGTCAGCGGCAAGCCCAATTGCTCGGCCAGTTCCAACAACCCGGGCTCGTCACGCTTGAGGTCGATACTGGCCAGGGCCCGTACCTGGTGAAGCTCGATGCCGTGGGCCAGCAACGTCTGTTCGAGCAAGGCCCGCAGTGTGCTGGCCGGGCAACCGCGCTGGCAGCCCAGGCCGATCACCAGGATCGGCGCGGCGCTCATGCGTCGTGGTGAGCTTGGTCGCCACGGCGAAACAGCCAGGCGCTGATCAGGCCCAGGGCCAGCCAGAACGCGACGTTGGTCACCTGCGAGGCGATCTTGAACTGGCTCTCAAGCGCTTCGGGTGCCAGCATCGAATGGACTTCCGGTTGCGGTGCGCCGATGACGTGGGGCACCAGCAACGTCGCCGCGCCCAGTACCTTGAGCAGCCAATGCTGGCCGAAGGCGATCAAGGCAATGCCCACCGCCGTGGACGCCGCGGTGCCAATCCACCACATTTGTCGCTGGGCCAGGTCGGCCGCCGCGGTGCCGGGCAACTCCGGGGGCAGGCCGAGGGTCGGCGCCAGGACGAACGTGGCATAACCGGCCAGGCCCCAGAGCAGGCCTTGGGACGTGCGAGTCGGTGCGCGCAAGGTGTACAGGCCCGCCAGCATCAGGGCAAAACCCACGGCGACCACCAGGTTGCCGCCGGTAGTGGACAATACCCGCTGCCAGCCGTCTTCCGGCCCCCAGGCTTCGGCGTCATGGGTATGGGCGGCCCCGTCGGCGTGTTCGTGAACCTCGGTCGCCGGAGCCTTCTCGAAGGTTTCCGCCTGGAGAATCAGCGGCGATACCCAGAAACTCTGCAACAGGGTCAACAGCAGGGCGGCCAGCAAACCGCTGAAACCGGCGGTCTGGGCGATACGCTTGATCATGTCGTCGGTTCTCAATGGCAGGGGAAGGCGGCGCTGTGGCGGGTATCGTGGGCGGCGTTGTGTACTGCTTCGATGTGGGAGAACCCGGCGAAATAGACCAGCCCCGCGCCAAGGATCGAAGCCAGGATCGCGGCGCTCAGGCGTTGGCTCAGGGTGGTGGTGCTGCTGGCGGAGCGGGCGGTGCTGCTGATGGTCGACATGGCGCTTCCCTCTGTTTTTGTTCCGTGGGGGATGCGAGCGCGATGAGACCCCGGGCGAAAACCCGCCAAGGTTCGAACAGCGCCCGCCCACCGCGGGTTTGTTGATGCTTGAGTCATGGGCCGGTCTCCGGGCTCACGAGGGGCTGGGCTTGTGCCTGGCCTGCAAGCGTCACCCTTCCCATGTCCGTGGACACAGTGGTTCAGACGCTTCGCTCGCTTACCGTTGCGGGGGCAGCACCGGACTGACGTGGGCTTGGATTAAAGCACACGATTCACCGGTTTCCCGTTTCACCCTGTGAAGGGCACCCGTAACTAGGCGCACAGGAGAGCATGGGTGGGGGTAGGGCGTCAATTGGCGAGGTGCCGCCTACCCCTACACATGTAGGGTATTCATCCAGTATTCAGTGATATTTAATTCACCTTCAAATCAAGGCGGTGCTGTTAATCAGGTGACTCAGTCATGAACTTTTTTGGAGGCGCTTGAAAATAGCGGGGCGCAGTTAGGAGGTGTCTAGGTGAAAATGGAGTTTGATCTGCGGACTGAATGCCGCTGTTCGATAACTGAAGAGAAGGCAAAGTTTTTAGGGTTCGCCAGCATGGTCATGTTTATGTGCAGGCAGTATTCCACCTTTCGGATGCTGACATTGGGTTTCTGGCTGTCGCCTGCAATTGATCATCGGCAGATTGTGTTTTTCTTTGATCGTACTGGGCTGCCTAGGGGGTATGTGACGTGGGCGTACTTGGCGCCCGATTCCGAGGAGCGCTTACTCACGGATCCGGAGTTTTTGCTTCACCCTTCGGAGTGGAATGAAGGGGGTAGAACTTGGATTATTGATTTTTGTTTTCCTGTCGGGGGTGCAAGAGAGGCTATAGGGAGGATGAAGGAGATTTTCCGAGGGGAGGGTGTTGATAGAGTTTACTGGGCTCGCAAACGTCCCTATGCCACACATTGTGGACGTTTGAAGAGCCGCTCAATGAAAGTGCGGGGCTTAAATTACTAACGGTGGCGGTAAGCTAATTTACTGGAGCCGTTTTATTGACCGAAGGAGATATGGGAATGCGTGATTTGACATTGGCTGAAATCGAGATGATCAGTGGGGCTGTAGGTCCATTGGGGGCCGCCGCCGGTGCCGTAGCAGCGGGGGCGGGGTATGTTGGGGCGCAGGCAGGAAGCGGCTCGTCGGCCACATGGACAGGAGCGGGTGCAGCTATGTTAGGTGGCGCGGTGACTGGATTTTTTACGCCCACTACCACCGCACAAGCGGCCGGGGCAGCGATGTTAGGTTTTTATGGCGGTATGGCGGGAGGGTATGTGAGTCGGGGGCTCGGAAATACTGGTGCCTAGTTTCTTAACTTGAATTCGCAGATGGAAGTCCATGGTTGCACTGTATGGGCGCGTGGCCGCGATGCGGGGTGGACTTCTATCGCGAACTTTAGCTTGTGACAGAAGGTTGCAAGCTCGTGGTTGGGCTTCTTGGTTTTATAGTGTTCGGATTTGTTTGTGGTGATGTCTGGAGAGTTTTTTGTAATTGGTGTGGGATGTCAATTAATTATTGAGGAGGTGGGGTGAGCGCTTTTTTTTGGAGTGAACTCTGTATGGTTGTGGCTACGGGCGGAGTGTGGGGAGGGGTGGCGCTTCTTGTGATGACAGCTGTCTGTTTATTAATTAAAAAAATTTCAGGATTTGAGTTTTCTCAGCCGGTCAAGTATCTGGTTGTCATGGCGGGTAGCTTCATCATAGTGCGCGTATGTTCAGAAAATATGCCTATTCGCTTGTGTGGCTGAATAGCTGGTGAAACATAGTATCAATGGGTGTTTTTGCCATTTTTTCACAAGGGTCGTTCCTGATTCGGCGGAGGCACGATGGAGACGTTTTCCTGGCGTGAACTTTGTATAGGGTTCATGGAAGTTATGTTGGGGCTTGTCGTTATTTTTCTATTGATGACTATTTTTTTATTGCTAAAACGATTGGCTGGGTTTGAGTTGCATCCACCCGTTAGGCTGGTGGTACTTGTTATTTTTGCCATTTTCTTGATGCAAGCCTGCTCGGAAGATGTATCTGTCCCCCTGTGCGGCTCAGTTGTCGGTTGGAAGGTCTAAGATGAGTACCGAGTCGCGCCAATCGCGAGCAAGCTCGCACAGGGATCTTCGCCGGGCCCAAAATTCAAGGCCAATGTAGATCCACTGTGGGAGCGAGCCTGCTCGCGATGAGGCCCGGACATACACCGCACAACGCACTGGAGATTGACCCGCCCCCCACACCCTGCGTAGCCTTGCGCCTTCGAGGTTCTTCGGCATGCGCCGGAGCTAAGAAGGGAACGCGGTCCAAGCCGCGGCTGCCCCCGCAACTGTGAACGGTGAGGTTTCTGCAAGGCCACTGTGCATGCCCTTTTACCAAAGGCGCACGGGAAGGCGCAGCAATTGCCAGTCGAAAGACCGGCCCGCCGTCAGCCAGGAGACCTGCCTCGAGACAGATTCTCACTACAACCGGGCGGGGTGATCCGGTGGCGAAATCTTCCGCACGCCTGTGCCAGCGGTTGTCGTCCCGTTTGCCCGCCACCTTGCCAAAGGGCATCCGATGAAAACACTGGCCAAACTCCCCGTCACCATCGTCACCGGTTTCCTCGGCTCGGGTAAGACCACCTTGCTGCGGCACATGCTCGACAACGCCCAGGGCCGGCGCATCGCCGTGATCGTCAACGAGTTCGGCGAGCTGGGCATCGACGGCGAGATCCTCAAGCAGTGCACCATCGGTTGCACCGAAGAAGAAGCCAACGGCCGCGTCTACGAACTGGCCAACGGTTGCCTGTGCTGCACGGTGCAGGAAGAATTTTTCCCGGTGATGCGTGAATTGGTGGCCCGGCGTGGCGACCTCGACCACATCCTCATTGAAACCTCCGGCCTGGCTCTGCCCAAGCCACTGGTCCAAGCCTTCCAATGGCCGGAAATCCGCAGCGCCTGCACCGTCGATGCGGTGATCACCGTCGTGGACAGCCCGGCCGTGGCCGCGGGTACCTTTGCCGCCTTCCCCGACCAGGTCGACGCCCAGCGCAAACTCGACCCGAACCTGGATCACGAATCGCCGCTGCACGAATTGTTCGCCGACCAACTGGCCAGCGCCGACCTGGTGATCCTCAACAAGGCCGACCTGATCAGCCCTGAAGACCTGGCCAGGGTGCGCCTGGAAGTCGCCGAAGAACTGCCGCCAGCGGTCAAGGTCATCGAAGCCAGCAGCGGTCGCCTGCCACTGGACGTGCTGATCGGCCTGGGCGCCGGTTCCGAAGAACACATCGACGGCCGCCACAGCCATCACGACCATCACCATGACGGCGACGACGATGACCACGATCATGACGCCTTCGATTCCATTTCCATCGAACTGCCCCAGGCCGACGAAAGCCTGCTGCTGGATGCACTGACGCAACTGGTGGTCCAGCACGGCGTGCTGCGGGTCAAGGGTTTCGCGGCGATCCCGAACAAGCCGATGCGCCTGTTGATCCAGGGCGTCGGTACGCGCTTCGACAAGCATTTCGACCGTCAGTGGGGCGCCGAGGAAGCGCGGGTCACCCGTCTGGTGCTGATCGGCCAGGCGCTGGATGCCGCGCTGCTCGAAGCGCAGTTGCGCGCCGCCCTCAGCGCCTAAGCCATGCACCTGCTCAGGACCCAGCCCGGCGGTTTCGTGTCGGATGACAACATTGCCGACCTGGGGCAAACCCCCGCCGAACTGGTGATCCTGTGCAGCGGCGATTCCAGCCTGGCGCTATTGGCCGAAGCAGCGCGGCAGTTGCCGGACGACTACCCGCAGTTTCGCCTCGCCAACCCGATGCAGGTGCAGAACCACGCCTCGGTGGACCTGTATTTCGAAGACGTGCTGCAACACGCCAAGGTCATACTGTTGTCGCTGCACGGCGGCATCGGCTATTGGCGTTACGGCATCGAGCGCCTGATGGAACTGGCTGGACGCGGGGTGAAGCTGATCCTGGTGCCGGGGGATGACCGTCCGGACCCGGAGCTCAGTGACCTGAGCAACGTGGCCGTCGAGGACCGTGACCGGCTCTGGCAGTTCTTGCGCCAGGGTGGCCTGGGCAATGCCCTGGACCTGTTTCACAACCTCGGCAGCCAATGGTTCGGCCGCGATTATCCGTGGGGCGAGCCGCAGGCTTTGCCACGCACGGCGATCTATCACCCGCTAAAAACCAGCGCCAGCCTCGGCGATTGGCAAGCCGACTGGCAGGTCGGGCAACCGGTGGCGGCGGTGCTGTTTTATCGCTCCCACCTGCAAGCGGCGAACACCGCGTTCATCGACGTGTTTTGCCAGCGCCTGCAAGCGGCGGGGCTCAATCCGCTGCCGATTGCCGTGGCCAGCCTCAAGGAGCCGGCTTGCCTGGCGCTGGTAGAGAACTGGCTGGACGAAGTGGAAGCGGGGGTGATCCTCAATACCACCGGCTTCGCTCAATCCAGCCCCGAAGCCCCACATCTGCGACCGTTTCGCCGCAATATCCCGGTGATCCAGGCCATTTGCGCCCAGGACAACGAACCCGGCTGGCGCGCCAACGAGCAGGGCTTGGGACCACGGGACCTGGCGATGCACATTGCCTTGCCGGAACTGGACGGACGAATCATCAGCCGCCCCATCAGTTTCAAGGACTTGGCCTGGCGCAGCGAACGCAGCCAGAGCGACGTGGTCTGCTACCGCGCCGCGCCCGAGCGCATGGATTTTGTCGCCGCACTGGCCCAACGTTGGACCACCCTGGCGCGCCTGCCCATTGGGCAAAAGCGAGTGGCGCTGATTCTTGCCAACTACCCGACCCGGGATGGGCGCATCGGCAACGGTGTCGGCCTGGACACCCCGGCGGCGGCGCTGAATATCCTGCGGGCCTTGCAGGCCGAGGGCTATCCATTGCCGGCCGAACTGCCGGCGAGCGGCACTGCGTTGATCCAGCAATTGCTCGGCGGTGTCAGTAACGACCTGGACAGCCTCGACCTGCGCCCCTGCCACCAGAGCCTGGCCCTCGATGCCTACCAATCCCTGTTCGACGCGCTGCCCGAGGCCAATCGCCAAGCGGTGCTGGCGCGCTGGGGCTCGCCCGAGCAGGACCCGATGTTCCGCGACGGGCGCCTGATGGTCGCCGGCCTGCGCCTGGGCCTGACGTTTGTCGGCATCCAGCCGGCGCGGGGTTATCAGGTCGATCCGAGCGCGGTTTACCACGATCCGGACCTGGTACCGCCCCACGGTTACCTGGCGTTTTATTTCTGGTTGCGCCACGCCTACGGCGTCCACGCAGTGATCCACGTCGGCAAGCACGGCAACCTCGAATGGCTGCCGGGCAAGGGCGTCGGGCTCTCGGAAAACTGCTGGCCGGACGTGCTGCTGGGGCCGCTGCCGAATATCTATCCATTCATCGTCAACGACCCGGGCGAGGGCGCCCAGGCCAAGCGACGGACCCAGGCGGTGATCATCGACCACTTGATGCCGCCGCTGACCCGGGCCGAAACCTATGGGCCGCTGCGTAACCTCGAGCTGCTGGCCGACGAATACTACGAGGCGCAATTGCTCGATCCGCGCCGCGCCCGGGAGCTGCAGCGGGACATCCTCAACCTGGTGCGCGAGACGCACATCGACCGTGAGCTGCAACTGGATGCCGCCCTGGACAGCGATGCCGACGCGGCGATCTGGCTGCCACGCCTGGACACCTATCTGTGCGACTTGAAGGAGTCGCAGATCCGCGACGGCCTGCATGTTTTTGGCGAGTCGCCCAGCGGGCGGCTGCGCATCGATACGTTGCTGGCGTTGCTGCGCATTCCCCGGGGCGATGGCAAAGGCGCCCAGTCGAGCCTGCTGCGAGCGTTGGCGAAGGCGTTCGGGCTGGGCTTCGATCCGCTGGATTGTGCCTTGGCCGAGCCCTGGACGGGGGAGCGCCCCGACGCGTTGCGTCAGGTCAGTACCGAGCCTTGGCGCACCGCCGGTGATACTCGCGAGCGCCTGGAGCTGTTCGCGGCGCAGTTGATCGAGCGGGCGCTGGACGGTGTCGTCGAGCCACTGGAGGGGGTGGGCTGGGAGACGGTTTTCGACATTATTGAAAACCTGCGATCCATCGTGGCCCCGCGCCTGGACGCCTGCGGCCCGGCGGAAATGCGTGGCCTGCTCGATGCCCTGGGCGGGCGCTTCGTACCGGCCGGCCCCAGCGGCGCGCCGAGCCGCGGGCGTCTGGACGTGTTGCCCACCGGGCGTAACTTTTTCTCGGTGGACGTGCGCAACCTGCCCACCACCACGGCGTGGCGCATCGGTTTCCAGTCGGCGAACCTGATCCTTGAACGGCACTTGCAGGACCACGGCGATCACCTGCGCCAACTCGGCCTGTCGGTATGGGGCACCGCCACGATGCGGACCGGCGGTGACGATATTGCCCAGGCCATGGCGTTGATGGGCGTGCGTCCGGTGTGGGCCACCGGCAGCCAGCGGGTCGATGACTTCGAGATCCTGCCGTTGAGCCTGCTGGACCGGCCCCGGGTCGATGTCACGTTGCGGGTGTCCGGGTTCTTCCGGGATGCCTTTGCCAACCTGATCCGCTTGTTCGACGCCGCCGTGCAGGCCGTCGCCGCCCTTGATGAGCCGGACGACATGAACCCCTTGGCGGCCAAGGTGCGCAGCGAGCGCGAAGCCTTGCAGGCGTCGGGTCTTGAGCCGGAAGCCGCGGCGCGCCAGGCCGGCTGGCGGATTTTCGGGGCCAAGCCCGGTGCCTATGGCGCGGGCGTGCAGGGTGCGATTGACGGTCGGTTGTGGCAGAGCCGCGAGGACCTGGCCGAGGTGTACCTGAACTGGGGCGGCTACGCCTACGGTGCCAGCGATGAAGGCACCGCCGCCCGGGAGCAGTTCTCCCGGCGCTTGAGCCAGGTGCAGGCGGTGTTGCAGAACCAGGACAACCGCGAGCACGACCTGCTCGACTCCAATGATTACTACCAATTCCAAGGCGGCATGCTGGCGGCGGTCGAGACCCTCAGTGGCGATGCGGCGGCCAGTTACCATGGCGATCACAGCCAGCCGGACTTGCCCAGGATTCGTACCCTGAAGGAGGAACTCAACCGGGTCATCCGTTCCCGCGCGGCCAATCCGAAGTGGATCGACGGCGTGAAGCGGCACGGCTACAAAGGCGCTTTCGAACTGGCGGCGACGGTGGACAACCTGTTTGCCTTCGATGCCACAACGCAGTTGATCGATGACCATCAGTACGCCTTGCTGGCCGATGCCTACCTGCTCGACCCGGACACCCGGGAGTTCGTTCGCCAGCACAACCCCGACGCCCTGCGGGACATGACCGAGCGCATGCTCGAAGCGCAGCAGCGAGGGATGTGGCAGGATCCAGGCGAGTATCGCGAGGCGTTGGAAAATTTGTTGTTGGACATTGAAGAAGATGGCTGAAGTACCTTTGTGGCGAGGGAGCTTGCTCCCGCTGGGTTGCGAAGCAACCCCATAAGCCGTGACTCAATCCATCTGTCAGACCGAGGTGCCCGATTCGGGTCTGCTGCGCAGCCCAGCGGGAGCAAGCTCCCTCTCCACAGGGGACTATCGAACACTCATGAGACATTCAACATGACCCACACCCCCCATTTCCCACTCTCCGCCGTGGTCGGCGCCGATGACCTGAAACTGGCCCTGTGCCTGGCCGCGATCGACCCGAAAATCGGCGGTGTGCTGATCGAAGGTCCGAGGGGCATGGCCAAGTCCACATTGGCCCGGGGCCTGGCGGACCTGCTGGCCAGCGGTCAGTTCGTCACCTTGCCCCTCGGTGCGACCGAAGAGCGGCTGGTGGGCACCCTGGACCTGGACGCGGCGTTGGGGGAAGGGCGCGCGCAGTTTTCTCCCGGCGTATTGGCCAAGGCCGACGGTGGCGTACTGTATGTCGATGAAGTGAACCTGCTGCCCGACCACCTGGTGGATCTGCTGCTTGATGTGGCCGCCAGCGGCACCAACCTGGTCGAGCGTGACGGCATTTCCCATCGGCACTCGGCGCGCTTTGTGCTGATCGGTACCATGAACCCGGAAGAGGGCGAGCTGCGTCCGCAGTTGCTCGACCGTTTCGGCCTGAACGTCGCCCTCGATGGTCACACCGCGCCGGCCGAGCGCGGCCAGATCATTCGGCGGCGGTTGGATTTCGACAGCGATCCGTTGACGTTCTGCACCGAGTGGGAGACGGCCCAGCAGCAGTTGCGCGAACGCTGCCAACAGGCGCGTGAGCGCTTGGCCGGGATCGCCCTCGATGATGCGGCGCTGGCGCAGATCACCGAGCGTTGTTTTGCCGCTGGGGTCGATGGCTTGCGCGCCGACCTGGTCTGGCTGCGGGCGGCCCGGGCCCATGCCGCCTGGCGCGGCGCCGCGGCGATTACCGACGAAGATATCGATGCGGTCGCCGAGTTTGCCTTGCGGCACCGGCGGCGCGGGCATTCGGCACCGGCGCCGTCCCAGACGCCGGGGGGGGCGGGGGCGGAAAAAACCGCTGAACCCAACGAAGGCCAGGGCCAGTGGGGCGATCTGCCAGCGCGGGCATTGCCGACCGGGGCCCGGCGCGACGTGCCGAGCTGGCCAAAAAAGCCCTAGGCATTCGCCCCCGTTCGCCGGCGGGGGCGAATGCCAGACCCCGCGCCGGACGTCTCGACCAGGGTCGCCAGGGCCGGAGCAAAGCGGCGGCCAGCGGTGCGGTGAACTGGCCGGGGACGTTGCTCAACGGCCGACCACGCCGACATGAAGATTTGCGTTGGCACGATCGCCATCGGTCTCCCCATGAGCTGTGGCTGGTCATCGTCGATGCGTCGGCCTCGACCCGGCGTCACCGCGCCTTGAGTGACGGCAAAGGCCTGTTGGCGCAATTGTTCGACGACGCCTACCGACAACGCGCCCGCTTGGCGCTGCTGACAGCCAGCGGCACGCAACCGAACTGGCAGGTGCAGGGGCTAAAGGCCTCGGCCGGTCTGCGCGACTGGCTCGATGGCTTGGGTGCAGGGGGCGGAACGCCGTTGCTGGCGGCGTTGAACGAGGCCGGTCGTTGGCTGGTGGCGCGGCGCAAGCGCTACCCGGCGGAGCAGCATCGGGTGCTGGTAATGACCGACGGACGCGTCAAGGAAGGGCTTTCGCCGCCGGTCCTCGATTGCCCGTGCCTGTTGATCGACATCGAAAGAGGCCCGATTCGCCTGGGCCGGGCCCGGCAGTTGGCGGGGCTGTTGGGGGCTGAGTATCGGCATATTGATCAAATGTGATGACTTGAATGTGAGGAGTCTGGTCGGACGCTTTCGCGAGCAAGCCCGCTCCCACATTTGATCTCTGTGAACAGATCATGCGTGAACGCCGCAGAACCCATGTGGGAGCGGGCTTGCTCGCGAAGGCATCAACTCGGTCCTGGATCTACTCATAAACCCGCATCACTGCACTATGCTCAGCCAGCCCCTCACAGGAGTGAACCATGCGCGTACTCGTCACCAATCCCCAGGACGATTTTCGGGTCAAGGCCTATGCTGGCACCAACGGCGTGCTGCTCGCCATGGACCTGGCTGAACACCGGCGCCAGGGCTTGCTGGGCTTTGCCATCGAGAAGCAGCAGGGCAACAAGCCCTGGCTGTTCCTGTTCAACAGCCTGACCTTCCCCGATAAGGCCCATACCTTTCCCCAATTCCATGCCACCCCCAGCGACAAGGCGCCCCTGCAGAAATTTCGCTGGGCCGACTACGCCGTCAACCCCGGCGTGACGATCCATTACCGTGTGCACCTGGCCTATGGCAGCCCCGAGGCACCGCAGTTGGGCGAATCCCTGGAAGTCACCGTCACCAGCGACGACGGGCAACCGACCAACCAGCGCGTGATTTTCAACCGTGCCGTGGCCGCCAGCCAGGCGTTCCAACGCAAGTTTCCCGAACTGGACGCGTTGATCGACGCCAACAAGCACCTGTCCATCGACGACTGGCCCGACGCCCCGCGTCGCTGGCTGGAAAACGGTTTGCTGGGGCGCTTGATCGGTTTCATCGACCGGGCGCTGGATGCCAGCTGGGCCTTGGACGTCGCTATCTATGAATACGAATTGCCAGTGATCGTCGACGCGGTGACTGCCGCTCACGCTCGCGGCGCCCGGGTGCGAGTGCTGTACCACGCCGAGCCGGGAGACGACACCACCGCGCGCAACGAAGCCAGTCTCGAGAGCATGCCGGCGGCCAACAAACGTGGGCGGGTCACCCACAACATTTTCCACAACAAGTTCATTGTGCTGAGCAAGGTGCAGGGCAGCGGTTCATTGCAACCCGAGGCCGTGCTGTGCGGCAGCACCAATTTCACCGCCAATGGCGTCTACCGCCAGGCCAATGTCGTGCATGTGCTGGACGATCCTCGGATCAGCAGCAGCTATCTCAAGGTGTTCGAGCAAATCTGGGCGACACCCCAAGATGTCGATGCCACTCGCCAGTGGTTGAATCTGAACAACGCCATGGCGCCCCAAGAGGCATTGTTCGCCGGGTTCTCGCCACGCACCGGGGAGGGAGACCTGGATCGTTTCGTCGACATCATCAAGGGGGCGCGAAAGGACCTGTTGTTCGTCACCGCCTTTGTATTGCCCGACCGCATTCTCGACGCCTTGCTCGGCGCGCCCAATGACGATGTGCTGCGCTATGGCCTGCAAAACACCCGGAGCCGCATCACCGGCTTCCATGCCGACCGCACCGCCGAGTTCGCCGCCACCGCGTTGCTCAACACCGGCCTGGAAGGCTGGCTGCGGGAAAATATGAAAGGCCAGAAGGGCAATCTGCTGGTGCACACCAAGGCCATCGTCACCGACTTCACCAGCGACACGCCGACCATCCTCAGCGGCAGCCACAACCTGAGCGCCGCGGCCAGCAGTGGCAACGACGAGAATTACCTGATCATCCAGGGCGACACCGACCTGGCCGACCGCTATGGCCTGGAACTGCTGCGTTTCTATGAGCATTACCGCTTTCGCTACTTTGCGAAAAAACTCGCCCTCAAGCAGGTCAAGCCGCTGGCAGTGGATGACAGCTGGAGCGATGACTATTACCGCGAGGGGGATTTGCGGATGTTGTCCCGGGTGAGGTTTTGCGGGCGTTAGGTGTAGTAGTTGATCAGATGCTAGCATAGGGCCACCTATTGGCCTGGAAGCTGCCATGAAACCCTGTCACGGAACGTCAACTCTACTTCGTACCAGTGTAGCGATCCTGTTGTTGGCCCTGGGGACTTCGGCCCTTGCCGCCAATCAACCGTGTTCCGGGCGCAAGGGCGGTATTGCCGGGTGTGACGGCGATACTTTCTTGTGCAACGACGGTTCCATCAGCGCTTCGAAGAAGTCCTGTTCCGCGGTGCTGGGGCTTCGCAACGACGCCCGGCCGCAATCGCTGCTCAAATCATCCGATGGCTGCCAGTGCGGCAGTGGCAATTACTGCGTCGGGCCCCGGGGCGGGGTCTATTGCCTCACGCCTGGCGGCAGCAAGAGTTACAAGCGCAAATAGCGCGCCCTCTCACGCCTAAAAACACCGCTGATTCATTGTGGGAGCGGGCTTGCTCGCGAAGAGGCCGGCACATTCAAATTCTTGGTTGCCTGGCACGCCGCTTTCGCGAGCAAGCCCGCTCCCACATGTACCTATTCGCAATTCCACTTCTGCGTTGCGCTCGCCGTTTCGTTTCGGTGCAGTTGCACCGGGTTGGGTCCTTGCTACCCGCCAGCCGTGGTCAACGGTAGCAATGGCGGTGCGACCTGCAGGACGCCGTCAATCGTCTTGTTTTCCATCTCCCTGATTTCCCTCAATTTCTATTTTTCTCTCCCAGGGCCCTCAAGCCTGTGGCACACTTTCTGCTGTCTATTCCGTTGTTACATACCATGTTCCGGTATAGCGGAATAAACTCACTCTGGAGTGCTTGCCATGCAACGCCGACCTTCCTTGTTCAAAGCGTGTGTTTTTCTCTTCGTGGCCACGACGGCTGCCATGGGGGTCGCTCAGGCGGCCGACAGCAAGCTGGACAGCGTGCTGCAGCGGGGGAAATTGATCGTGGGCACGGGCAGTACCAATGCGCCGTGGCACTTCCAGGGAGCGGATGGCAAGTTGCAGGGCTTCGATATCGACATCGCGCGGATGGTCGCCAAGGGCCTGTTCAATGACCCGGAGAAAGTCGAGTTCGTGGTGCAGTCGTCCGATGCGCGGATTCCCAACCTGCTGACCGACAAGGTCGACATGAGCTGCCAGTTCATCACCGTTACCGCCAGTCGCGCCCAGCAAGTGGCATTCACCCTGCCGTACTACCGCGAAGGCGTGGGCCTGCTGCTGCCGGCCAACAGCAAGTACAAGGAAATCGAAGACCTCAACGCGGCGGATGACGACGTTACCGTGGCGGTGCTGCAGAACGTCTACGCCGAAGAACTGGTGCACCAGGCGTTGCCCAAGGCCAAGGTCGACCAGTACGACAGCGTCGACCTGATGTACCAGGCGGTGAACTCCGGCCGTGCCGATGCCGCCGCCACCGACCAGTCCTCGGTCAAATACCTGATGGTGCAGAACCCTGGGCGCTACCGCAGCCCGGCCTACGCCTGGAGCCCACAAACCTACGCCTGCGCGGTCAAGCGCGGCGACCAGGACTGGCTGAACTTCGTCAACACCACCTTGCATGAGGCCATGACCGGTGTGGAATTCCCCACCTACGCGGCGTCGTTCAAGCAGTGGTTCGGCGTCGAGCTGCCGTCGCCGGCGATCGGTTTCCCCGTTGAATTCAAATGACCCTGTGAGCCCGGGGCGCCCTTTGTGGGCGCACCGTCGAAGGTACTGCCGACCATGAATTATCAGTTGAACTTTGCCGCCGTCTGGCGCGATTTCGACACCTTGCTGGCGGGGCTCGGCCTGGGGCTTTCCCTGGCGCTGGTGTCGATCGCCATCGGTTGCGTGATCGGCCTGGCGATGGCGTTCGCGCTGCTCAGCAAGCATCGCGTGTTGCGGGTGCTGGCGTCGGTGTATGTCACGGTGATCCGCAATACGCCGATCCTGGTGCTGATCCTGTTGATCTACTTCGCCCTGCCAAGCCTGGGCATTCGCCTGGACAAGCTGCCGTCGTTCGTCATCACGCTCTCGCTGTACGCCGGGGCCTACCTGACCGAAGTGTTTCGCGGCGGGCTGTTGAGCATTCACAAGGGACAGCGTGAAGCGGGATTGGCCATCGGCCTGGGCGAGTGGCAGGTGAAGGCCTACGTCACCGTGCCGGTGATGCTGCGCAACGTATTGCCGGCCTTGTCGAACAACTTCATCTCGCTGTTCAAGGACACCTCCCTGGCGGCGGCGATTGCCGTGCCGGAGCTGACTTACTACGCCCGCAAGATCAACGTGGAGAGCTACCGGGTGATCGAAACCTGGCTGGTGACCACGGCCCTGTATGTCGCGGCCTGTTACCTCATTGCCATGCTGCTGCGGTATTTCGAGCAGCGCCTGGCGATCCGCCGTTAGGAGTCTGCCATGTACGAATCCCCCAGTTGGTTGCATGAGTTGTGGGTCGCCCGGGACACCCTGTGGGCCGGTTTCCTGACCAGCGTGCAGTGTTCGCTGTTGGCGATTGTGTTGGGCACCTTGATCGGTGTCGTCGTCGGGTTGGCGTTGACGTATGGCCGTGTCTGGATGCGTGCGCCGTTTCGTTTCTACGTCGACCTGATTCGCGGCACGCCGGTGTTCGTCCTGGTGCTGGCCTGCTTCTACATGGCCCCGGCCCTGGGCTGGCAGATCGGCGCGTTCCAGGCCGGCGTGCTGGGCTTGACGCTGTTCTGCGGCTCCCACGTGGCCGAGATCGTGCGCGGCGCCTTGCAGGCATTGCCCCGTGGGCAGATGGAAGCGAGCCAGGCCATCGGCCTGACGTTCTACCAGGCGCTGGGTTACGTGCTGTTGCCCCAGGCGTTGCGGCAGATCTTGCCGACCTGGGTCAATTCCTCCACGGAGATCGTCAAGGCCTCGACCTTGCTGTCGGTGATCGGCGTCGCCGAATTGCTGCTCAGCACCCAGCAGATCATCGCCCGGACCTTCATGACGTTGGAATTTTACCTGTTCGCCGGGTTTCTCTTTTTCATCATCAATTACGCCATTGAATTGCTCGGGCGGCACATTGAAAAGCGGGTGGCCTTGCCATGACTGACGTTTCGAAACTCTCCAGTACAAAGCTCTCAAACGCCCAACCGCTGCTGGACATTCGCGGCCTGCGCAAACAATACGGCCCGCTGGAAGTGCTCAAGGGCGTGGACCTGAGCATGCAGCGCGGCAATGTGGTCACGCTGATCGGCTCCAGCGGTTCGGGCAAGACCACATTGCTGCGTTGCGTGAACATGCTGGAAGAATTCCAGGGCGGCCGGATCGTGCTCGACGGCGAGTCCATCGGTTATGACGAGGTGGCTGGCAAGCGCGTGCGCCACCCCGAGAAAGTCATCGCCCGCCATCGGGCCATGACCGGCATGGCCTTCCAGCAGTTCAACCTGTTCCCGCATCTGACCGCGTTGCAGAACGTCACCCTGGGCCTGCTCAAGGTGAAAAAACTGCACAAGGACGAAGCGGTGGCCCTGGCCGAAAAATGGCTGGAGCGGGTCGGCCTGTTGGAGCGGCGCGACCACTTTCCCGGCCAGTTGTCCGGCGGCCAGCAGCAACGCGTGGCGATTGCCCGGGCGATTGCGATGAACCCCAGCCTGATGCTGTTCGACGAAGTCACTTCGGCCCTGGATCCGGAGCTGGTCGGTGAGGTGCTGAACGTGATCAAGGGCTTGGCCGAAGACGGCATGACCATGCTGCTGGTGACTCACGAAATGCGCTTCGCCTTCGAGGTCTCCGACAAGATCGTGTTCATGAACCAGGGCCGCATCGAAGAACAAGGGCCACCCAAGGAACTGTTCGAGCGGCCGCAATCGCCGCGTTTGGCGGAATTCCTCAAGAACACCCGTTTTTAATCCATTCAGCTATCAATCAATTCAACAAGGAGATACCCATGAGCATTACGCGTTACGGCACCGGCAGCACCGCAGGCGGCGGCCAGCCACGGCCCTTCGCCCGCGCCGTGGAGGCCGATGGCTGGCTGCACGTGTCCGGCCAGGTGCCGGCGGTGAACGGCGAGATCATTGTCGGCGGCATCGTCGAGCAGACCCACCAGACCATGAAGAACCTGGTCGCCATTCTCGAAGAGGCCGGCTACGGCCTGGAAGATGTGGTGCGCTGCGGCGTATGGCTGGAGGACCCGCGGGACTTCTGGAGTTTCAACAAAGTGTTCGGCGAATACTTCAACCCGGAACACGCCCCGGCCAGGGCCTGCGTGCAGGCGAGCATGATGGTCGATTGCAAGGTCGAGATCGATTGCATTGCCTACAAGAAAAAAGGCTGAACACGATATTCTGGAAAATTCGCTTCTGTGGCGAGGGAGCTTGCTCCCGCTCGGCTGCGCAGCAGTCGCGAGAAACTGGGCCTGCTGCGCAGGCCAGCGGGAGCAAGCTCCCTCGCCACAGTAAAGATACATGCGACTATGGGTGAAATTTCAGGAACCGAAAACATGACCGAAGACACCATCAAACGCCGGGCCCGGGGATTGGATCGGGCGTTCGATATCCTCGATTTTCTCAAGGAAATTGGCCAACCGCTGCGCCCGAACGATATTGCCAGCGGCATCGGCAGCCCCAAGTCCACGGTCTATGAACTGGTGGCGTCGCTGTTGGAGCGACGCATCCTCGAGCCGGTGGGCAAGGACGGTCACGTCTACCTGGGCCGCCAGTTGTATTTCCTCGGCCAGGCGCACTTGCGGCATTTCGACCTGAGCCGCGAGGCCGACCAGGCCTTGCAGGAGATCGTGCGCCAGACCCGGGAAACGGCGCAGATGTGCCTGCTCAACGGGCGCAAATACACCGTCGCGCTGATGAAAGAAGGCGAGCGGCATTTCCGCATCTCCTCGGACATCGGTGAAAACGCGCCGATCCCATGGACCGCGTCCGGGCGCCTGCTACTGGCGCATCTGAGCGACCAGCAGATCGTCGACCTGATCGACCCCGACGATTTCATCCTGCCGGACGGCGAGCGCCTGCCCCTGGAGCAATTTCTCAAGGAAATCCGCCAGGCCGGCCTCGATGGTTTTTTCTCCTTCGACAGCGTCGCCGATACCTTCACCCATTGCTTCGCCGCACCGGTCAAAGACCCCGGCGGCGTGGCCATCGCCACCCTGTGCATCGTCGCCCCACGGGCCGACGCCAAGAACAATTACGCCGACTACCGCCGGGTGCTGATCGAAAGCGCCAACAACCTGGCCCGTCGCATCAATGAATAGACAGCAACGGCACTAGCGGCCGTGCGCGAGGAGTTCGAACATGTCATCTGTCATCCTTAATGCCGGCGTCGAGAAGGGCGCTGCCACCGTCGGCGCCCACCTGCTGCGGGACGTCAGCCTGCCAGCGCTGGTGCTGCACCGCGCGGCCCTGGCGCACAACATCCGCTGGATGCAGGATTTCGTCACCCGCAGCGGTGCCGAACTGGCGCCCCACGGCAAGACCAGCATGACCCCCGCGTTGTTTCGCCGACAGTTGGAGGCCGGCGCCTGGGGCCTGACCCTCGCCACCGCCGTGCAGACCCGTGCCGCCTACGCCCATGGCGTGCGCCGAGTGTTGATGGCCAACCAATTGGTGGGCACGCCCAACATGGCGCTGATCGCCGATCTGCTCGCCGACCCGGCGTTCGAATTCCATTGCCTGGTGGATCATCCGGACAACGTCGCTGACCTGGGCGCTTACTTCGCTTCTCGCGGCGTGCGGCTCAATGTGATGATCGAGTACGGTGTGGTCGGTGGTCGGTGTGGCTGCCGGACCGAAGCCGAGGTGTTGGCCCTGGCCGAGGCGATCCGCAGTCAACCGGCGCTGGCGTTGACCGGTATCGAAGGCTACGAAGGGGTGATCCACGGCGACCACGCCATCAGCGGCATCCGCGCGTTCGCAGCCTCCTTGGTACGGCTGGCGGTGCAGTTACAGGACGGCGGTGCCTTTGCCATCGACAAACCAATCATCACCGCCTCGGGGTCGGCCTGGTACGACCTGATCGCCGAATCCTTCGAAGCCCAGAATGCCCACGGGCGGTTCCTCAGCGTGCTGCGACCCGGCAGCTACGTGGCCCATGACCATGGCATCTACAAAGAGGCCCAGTGCTGCGTGCTGGAGCGCCGCAGCGACCTGCACGAAGGCCTGCACCCGGCCCTGGAGGTCTGGGCCCATGTGCAATCGCTGCCGGAGCCGGGCTTCGCGGTGATCGCCCTGGGCAAGCGCGACGTCGCCTACGACGCCGGGTTACCGGTGCCGCTCAAGCGCTACACGCCCGGATCGGACGCGGTGGTGGGGGACGATGTCAGCGCTTGCAAGGTGACGGCGGTAATGGACCAGCATGCGTTCATGAGCGTGGCGTCGGGGGTTGAGCTGCGTGTGGGCGACATCATTTCGTTTGGGACTTCCCACCCGTGCCTGACGTTCGATAAGTGGCGAGTGGGATGCCTGGTGGATGAGCAACTGAGGGTGGTCGAGTCTATGGAGACTTGTTTCTGAGGCTTGAGACCGAGTCGCGCCCTTCGCGAGCAAGCCCGCTCCCACAGTTGGGCCGCTGTGAACGCAGGATTTGCGTTCACCAAAGATCCCCTGTGGGAGCGGGCTTGCTCGCGAAGACGGCCCGTAGAACACCACCGAACCATCAGGAACATCCATGAGCAACCCCACACCCCGCATCGCCCTGATCGGCGAATGCATGATCGAACTGCAACAACGCGCCGACGGCAGCTTGCTGCAAAGCTTCGGCGGCGACACCCTGAACACCGCCGTGTACCTGTCCCGCGCCTTGGGCGACAGGGGGGCGGTGGATTACGTCACCGCCCTGGGCGACGACAGTTTCAGCGATGCCATGTGTGAGCGCTGGGCCGAAGAAAACATCGGGTTGCAAAGGGTTCAACGCTTGCCTGGACGCCTGCCGGGTCTGTATTGCATCCAGACCGATGCGGCGGGCGAGCGGCGATTCCTCTACTGGCGCAACGAAGCGGCGGTGCGCGAGTGTTTTACCACCCCGGCCGCCGCCCCGATCCTGGCCGCATTGCCGGATTACGATGTGCTGTATTTCAGCGGCGTCACCCTGGCGGTGCTCGGGGAGCAGGGGCGGCGCAAACTCATTGAGGCCCTGATCGAGGCACGGCGCCGCGGCGCCCAGGTGGTGTTCGATAACAACTACCGACCACGGCTCTGGGCCTCGGTCGAGGCGGCGCGCCTGGCGTATCGCAGCGTACTGCCTTACGTGGAGCTGGCGCTGTTGACCGTGGATGACGAACAGGCGCTGTTCGGCCATGTCGATGACGAGGCGGTATTCGCTGCGTATGCGCAATTGGGCACGCCGGAAGTGGTGCTCAAGCGCGGTGCGGAGGCCTGTTTGATTCGTTGCGATGGGCAATCTTATGAAGTGCCTGCCGTGCGGGTAGAGCGTGTTGTCGACACCACGGCGGCGGGAGATTCCTTCAGCGCCGCCTACCTGGCGAACCGCTTGCTGGGCGGCAGCCCGGTGGAAGCGGCCGAGGCGGGGCATCGGTTGGCGAGCCGGGTGATCCAGGTGCCGGGGGCGTTGATTCCCAAGGACTGACATCTCCTTGGAATCAGGTTATGCCTTTGTGGCGAGGGAGCTTGCTCCCGCTCGGCTGCGCAGCAGTCGCAAAAACGGGCCTGCTGCGCAGGCCAGCGGGAGCAAGCTCCCTCGCCACAAAGGCCGGTTCGCAGCCCTGAATCACTTTAATCCCGGTAGAACACCTGCACCAGGTGATACCCGAACTTGCTCTTGATCGGCCCGTGCACCACCCGCAGTGGCTTCTTGAAAATCACCGCATCGATCACCCCGACCATCTGCCCCGGACGTACTTCGCCCAGGTCACCGCCGCGCTTGCCCGAGGGACAGGTGGAGTATTTCTTGGCCAGCACATCGAAAGCTTCGCCCTTGGCGATGCGTTGCTTGAGCTGTTCGGCTTCTTCGGCGGTTTTCACCAGGATATGGCGGGCTTGGGCTTTCATTGCAGCGGTGACCTGAAGGGTGCGACGGGGCGGCGATTATGCCTCAAGTCAGCCGCCATGGTTGATCATCGTCCGAATCTTGTTGGCCAACAGATCGAGGGTGAAGGGCTTGGCGACCATGTCCATGCCCTGTTCGAGGAACCCTTGGCGTTCGGCGGCTTTCTGCGCGTAGCCGGTCATGAACAGCACTTTTAGCCCCGGGCGGTGCTGGCGGGCGATTTCCGCCAGTTGCCGGCCATTCATGCCCGGCAGCCCGACGTCGGTCACCAACAGGTCGATGCGTTGCTCCGATTCCAGCAGGGGCAGTGCCATCATGGCGTCCTGGGCCTCGAGTGCGGTGTAGCCCAAGGTCTTCAACAGGTCGAGCACCAGCATGCGCACGGCGGGTTCGTCTTCCACCAGCAGTACGGTTTCCCCAGCGATGGCCGGTGGTGCCTCGACCGCCTCCGGCGTGGCGGGTTGTTGGGTCGGCGCAACGTGCAGGCGCGGCAGGTACAGCTGCACTCGCGTGCCTTGGCCCGGCACGCTGTCCAGGTTGAGGTGACCACCGGACTGTTGGGCAAACCCGTAGATCATCGACAAGCCCAGTCCGGTGCCCTGGCCGATGGGCTTGGTGGTGAAGAACGGGTCGAAGGCCTTGGCCAGCACGGCGGGGGTCATGCCGCTGCCGTTGTCGCTGACGGCGATCATCACGTAGTCGCCGGCCTTGACCGGTTCCAGGGTGTTGATGTCCGTGCCGTCGAGGTAGACGTTGGCGGTTTCGACGATCAATTCGCCGCCCTCGGGCATCGCATCGCGGGCGTTGATCACCAGGTTGAGCAGGGCGTTTTCCAACTGGCTGGCGTCGGTGCTGACCGGCCACAGCTCATTGGCCAGTTGCAGGCGCAGCACGATGTGATCGCCGGTGGTCCGGCTCAGCAGGTCTTCGAGCGAGCGCACCAGCTCGTTGGCGTCCAGCGGCTTGCGGTCCAGGGATTGGCGACGGGAAAACGCCAGCAACCGATGGGTCAGGGCCGCGGCGCGGTTGGCCGAGGACACCGCCGCTTCGCTGAAGCGGCCGATCTCGGCGGCACGGCCAGCGGCGATGTAGCGTTGCATCAGGTCGAGGCTGCCGAGAATGCCGGTCAGCATGTTGTTGAAGTCATGGGCAATGCCGCCAGTGAGCTGGCCCACGGCTTCCATTTTCTGCGCATGGCGCAAGGCTTCTTCGGCGCGCTCGCGTTCGAACATCTCGCTCTGCAGCCGGTGGTTGGCCTCGGCCAGTTGCTGGGTTCGAGCGATGACCCGTTCCTCCAGCGTTTCGTTGAGGTTGCGCAGGGCTTCCTCGGTTTTCCGACTCTCGGTTTCGTCGATCACAAAGATGTAGAAGCCGTTCACCGCACCATCCGCGCCGTGGCGCGGCAGGTAGTTGATCAAGGAATGGCGCGGGCGACCGTCGCGATGATCCGACTGCACGGCAAAGCTGCACGGCTTGCCGGCCAGGGCGTCGGCAATCTGTTGGGCGCGGGCGGCATAGGCCTCATCGCCGAGCACTTCGCGGATGGTCTTGCCGTAGAGCTCCTGCGGAGTCATGCCGTACCAGTCCAGGTAGGCGCTGTTGTTCAGCCGGAAACGCTCCTCGCGGTCCACGTAGCTGATGAGGATCGGCATGGCGTTGATGATCAGTTGCAGCTCGGTCTGGCTCTGGCGCAAGGCCTGCTCGGTGCGCTTGCGTTCGGTCAGGTCCAGGGCCGCGCCCAGGAAACGCTTGGGCCGGCCGTGGCGGTCCTTGTAGCAGCGGCCGCGCACATACACCCAGCGCAACTCATTATCGGGCTGCAGCAGCCGGTACTCCTCGGCGTATTCGGTGCCGTGGGTGATGCAGTGCTTGATGCTGCGGGCAACCATCGCCCGGTCTTCGGGATGCACGCCTTCAAGATAGGCGCTGATGGGCAATTGTCGCGACAGGTCCGGATCGACGCCATGCAACAGGGCGAAATGCGCGTCGGCAATAAAGCGGTCCTCGCTGATGTCCCAATCCCAGGTGCCCAGCGCGTCGGCGGCGGCCAGGGCCAGTTGCAGGCGCTCTTCGCTTTCGTGCTGGGCCTTGAGGCTGGCCTCGGAACGCCGCTCGAACTCCATGGCCAGGCGGCGTCGCTCGCTGGTCTCGATGGCGGTGACCAGAATGCCGGCGACACTGCCGCGTTCGTCACGCACCGGGCTGTAGGTCAGGTCCAGCCAGACATCGCAGAGACGGCCGGCGAAGGGCACGCGCCATCGCTGATCGCGGCAAGTGTGGGTCTGGCCTTGTAACACCCGCTGATAAATTCCTTCGGTCGTGCCTTTGAGTTCGGGCCAGGCTGCATGGGTTGGCTGGCCGAACGCCCGAGGGTGTTTGTCACCAGCCAGTCGGCCGAAGGCGTCGTTGTAGAGGTGGGACAGCTGCGCGCCCCACAGCAAGGCCATGGGCATGGGCGAATGGAGCACGATGTCCACGGCGGTGCGCAGGCTCTGCGGCCAGTCCCGGGCGGTGCCCAACGGGGTCTGGGCCCAGTCCACCTGGCTGACCAGGCGTTGTGTATCGCTGCTGGCGGTTGTCGCGTTCATCACGCGCTCCCTGCCTGTCGTGTCTGTACCACGGCGTCTACTATCCTTTGAGGAAGGTAAGTGCGAGTGGGGCTGAAAGATTTCATGTTCGGCTCAGCTTGTTTCATTGATGTCTCGCGGAAGTTTCAGTCCATGGAAATCGATCCGTTGTTGCGAATCCTGGCGAGCCAGAATGGTTCCGACCTTTACATGTCCACGGGTGCGCCGCCATGCGCGCGTTTCGAAGGGGTGCTCAAGCCCTTGGCTAACGAGGCCTTCAAGGTCGGCGACATTGCCCGTCTCGCCGAGTCTTTGATGGACGCCGAACAGCGCCTTGAGTTCGATCGGGAACTGGAAATGAACCTGGCGATCTCCCTGGCGGGCGTCGGGCGGTTCCGGGTCAATATCTTCAAGCAGCGCAACGACGTGTCCATGGTGATCCGCAACGTCAAGCTGGATATCCCGCGCTTCGAAGACCTGAAACTGCCCCGGGTGTTGTTGGACACCATCATGCAGAAACAGGGCTTGATGCTGTTCGTCGGTGCGACAGGCTCGGGCAAGTCGACCTCCCTCGCGGCGCTGATCGATTACCGCAATCGCAACAGCAGCGGTCACATCATCACCATCGAGGATCCGGTGGAGTACATCCATCGGCACAAGAAATCCATCATCAACCAACGGGAAGTCGGTGTCGACACCCGCAGTTTTCATGCCGCCCTGAAGAACACGTTGCGCCAGGCACCGGATGTTGTGCTGATCGGCGAGATCCGCGATCGGGAAACCATGGAGCATGCCCTGGCTTTCGCCGACACCGGGCACCTGGTGATTTCCACCTTGCATGCCCATAACGCCAACCAGGCCTTGGACCGGGTGATCAATTTCTTCCCGGAAGAACGCCGGCCGCAGTTGCTGCATGATCTGGGCAACAACCTCAAGGCTTTTGTTTCCCAGCGTCTGGTGCGCACCCGCACCGGCCAGCGGCGGGCGGCGGTGGAGGTGATGCTGGGTTCACCGACGGTGGCCGACCTGATCCGGCGCAACGAACTTGGTGAGCTCAAGGGGATCATGGAGAAGTCAGAGGAACTGGGCATGCAGACTTTTGACCAGGCGCTGTTCAACCTGGTAGTCGAAGGGGCCATCGATGAGGAAGAAGCGCTGAAAAATGCCGACTCGGCGAACAACCTGCGATTGCGTTTGAAGCTGCACAGCGAGTCGGGCGCGGCGGCGCCACCGGCCGATCCGTCGGCGGGTGAGTGGGGGTTGATGGATTGATCAGGTGATCGTGCACCGCGGGCAATCTCGCTTTTCTGATGCTCAGAGACTGACTATTCCAGGCAAACACTCACCTTGTGGCGAGGGAGCTTGCTCCCGCTCGGCGGCGCAGCCGTCGTAAAACGGCTTGCGCGGTCTATTGGAGTGATCGAGGCGACCCAATGGGGGCCGCTTCGCAGCCCAGCGGGAGCAAGCTCCCTCGCCACAGTGGCCCGCGTTTCACCGGAGATCCATTGTGGGAGCGAGCTTGCTCGCGATGAGGCCCTGACGGTCAGCTCGCCAGCTCAGGCCGACCGCGAAACTGCTCCAGCGCCCCGGGATTGGCCAAGGCATCGGTGTTCTTTACCGCCTCCCCATGCACCACGTTGCGCACCGCCAACTCCACTACCTTGCCGCTGATGGTCCGCGGAATATCAGTGACGGCGAGGATCTTCGCCGGCACATGCCGTGGTGTGGTGTTGGCCCGGATGACCTGGCGAATCCGTTGTTCCAAGGCCTCATCCAGCATCACGCCATCACGCAGGCGCACGAACAGGACCACCCGGACATCACCCTGCCATTGTTGGCCGATGGCGACGCTGTCCAGCACCTGCTCGACCTTTTCCACCTGCCGATAGATTTCCGCCGTGCCGATGCGCACACCGCCCGGGTTGAGCACGGCGTCGGAGCGCCCATGGATCAACAGGCCGCCGTGGGGCAGTTCCTCGGCGTAGTCACCCTGGGCCCATACCCCGGGGAACTGGGCGAAGTAGGACGCGCGAAGTTTTTCCTGCCGAGGGTCGTTCCACAAACCAATGGGCATCGCCGGGAAATGCCGGGTGCACACCAACTCACCTTTTTCACCGATGACCGGCGTGCCGGCCTCGTTCCAGACCTGCACGGCCATGCCCAGGCTCTTGCCCTGCATCTCGCCCCGGCGGACCGCTGACAGCGGGTTGCCGTTGACGAAGCACGACACAATGTCGGTGCCGCCGGACATCGAGGCCAGGCAGATGTCGGGCTTGAGGTCCCGGTACACGTAGTCGTAGCTATGGGGCGCCAGTGCCGAGCCGGTGGACAGGAGGGTTTTCAGGCTGTCCAAGCGGTGCGTCTGCCGTGGCTTGAGGCCCTCGCTTTCCAGGGTCGCGAGGAATTTGGGGCTGGTGCCGAACACGCTGATGCGCTGCTGATCGATCAGGTCCAGCAAGCGCGCGGGGCCGGGGTGGAACGGCGAACCATCGTAGAGCACCACTGCGCTGCCCACGGCGAGGGCCGACACCAGCCAGTTCCACATCATCCAGCCGCAGGTCGTGTAGTAGAACAACCGATCCTCGGGGCCGAGGTCGACGTGCAGGCCATGTTCCTTGACGTGTTGCAGCAGCACGCCGCCGGTGCCATGGACGATGCACTTCGGCACGCCGGTGGTGCCGCTGGAATACAGGATGTACAGCGGGTGGTCGAACGGGACGCTGACGAACTCCGGTTCGCCGCCGCTTTGGTAAAAGTCGTTCCACAACGCGACGGCAGCCGAGGTCTTGAAGTCTTCGACGTGGGCGTCAGGCTGGGCATAAGGCAGCACGATCAATTGCTGCAATGATGGCAATCGTTCAAGGATCTCGTTGATCTTGGGCCGTTGGTCGATGGTTTTCCCGGCATAGCGATAACCCGCGCACGTGATCAACACCTTGGGCTCGATCTGGCCGAAGCGGTCGATGACGCCCTGGGTGCCAAAATCCGGCGATGAGCACGACCAGATGGCGCCCAGGCTGGTGCTGGCGAGCATTCCCACCAACGTCTGCCAGGTGTTGGGCATGCAGGCGGCGACCCTGTCGCCCCGGGTCACGCCGGCCGCTTGCAGGCTTTTTTGCAGGCCGGCGACCTGGGCCGCGAGTTCGGCCCAGGTCAGGTATTCCTCGTCGCCGTTTTCGGCCAGCGCTACCACGGCGAGGGCGTCATCGCGGCGGCGCAGCAGGTGTTCGGCGAAGTTCAGCGTGGCGCCCGGGAACCACTGGGCGCTGGGCATTTGCACGCCCTCCACCAGTATCGCGTTGGGGGCTTGGTGAAAGCGAATCTCGAAGAAATCGACGATGGCCTGCCAGAAGGCCTCGCGCTGGTCGATGCTCCAGGCGTGCAGGGCAGGGTAGTCGTTCAGTTGCAACTGATGCCGCGCGTTGGCGAACCGGCGAAAGGCGTCCATGCGCGACTGGGCGATGCGTTCGGGACTGGGTTGCCAGAGGATGTCGGACATGGGGTGCCTCTTGTTTTTTCGGGCTTATAAACATTGCAGCACAAGGCGCACTTTGTGGCGAGGGAGCAAGCGGTGAAACGGTGCTTCCTGTAGCCAGGTTGCTTCTGTGGCGAGGGAGCTTGCTCCCGCTGGGCTGCGAAGCAGACCCAATAGGCGGCCGCTGCGCAGCCGAGCGGGAGCAAGCTCCCTCGCCACAAAGAGCGCTTTCACCACACAAGGTTGCGTATCTATTGAGCCAACCACCCACCATCGATATTCCACGCCGCGCCCCGCACCTGGCTGCCGGCTTCACTGCACAGGAACAACACCAGTTCCCCCAGTTGCGGCGGGGTGACGAATTCCAGGGACGGCTGTTTCTCGGCCAGCAGGTCATGCTGTGCCTGTTGCGGGTCGACGCCCGAGGCAATGCGATCATCGATCTGTTTTTGCACCAGCGGCGTCAGCACCCAGCCCGGGCAAATGGCGTTGCAGGTCACGTTGCTGGTGGCGGTTTCCAGGCCGACCACCTTGGTCAGGCCGATCACCCCGTGCTTGGCCGCGACATACGCCGCCTTGCCCACCGAACCGACCTGGCCATGTACCGAAGCGATATTGACGATCCGTCCCCAGCCCTTGGCCCGCATGCCCGGCAGGCTCAGGCGGGTGGCGTGGAACACCGAGGACAGGTTGATGGCGATGATCGAATCCCAGCGCTCCACGGGGAAATCCTCCACGGCGGCCACGTGCTGGATCCCGGCGTTGTTCACCAGGATGTCGACGCCACCGAACTCACGCTCGGCGTAGGCGAGCATGTCGGCGATCTGTGCCGGGTCGCTGACGTCGGCCGGGTGATGGCCGACCTTGCCGCCGAACTGTTTCACCTCGGCGATCACCGTCGAGGCATCGCCGAAGCCGTTGAGGATCAGGTTGGCGCCGGCCTTGGCCAGGCTCAGGGCGATGCCCAGGCCGATGCCGCTGGTGGAGCCGGTGACCAGGGCGGTCTTGCCCGAAAGAGGGGTTGTCATGGGGAACCTCACACAATGCCAGTGGCGTAGAACACACCGATCACGAAGAACACCGCGAGGGTCTTGATCAGCGTAATGCAGAAAATGTCTTTATAGGCTTCGCGATGGGTCAGCCCGGTCACTGCCAGCAGGGTTATCACCGCGCCGTTGTGGGGCAGGGTGTCCATGCCGCCGCTGGCCATGGCGGCCACCCGGTGCAGCACTTCCAGAGGGATGTTGGCGGCGTGGGCGGCGCTGATGAAGGTCTCGGACATCGCCGCCAAGGCGATGCTCATGCCGCCCGAGGCGGAGCCGGTGATGCCCGCCAGCAGCGTGACGGTCACCGCTTCGTTGACCAATGGGTTGGGAATGCTCTTGAGCCAGTCGGCCAGTACCAGGAAGCCGGGCAAGGACGCGATGACGGCGCCGAAGCCGTATTCCGACGCGGTGTTCATCGCCGCCAGCAACGCACCGCCCACCGCGCTCTTGCTGCCTTCGGCCAGTTTGCTGCGAATGGCCCGGAAGCCGAACAGCAGGACCATGATAATGCCCACCAGCAACGCCGCCTGCACCGCCCAGATCGCGGTGAGCTTGGCGATGTCGCTGGTCACCGGGGCGCTCATGCCCGGCAGCGCCAGGCTGTGGGTCTTGCCATACCATTGGGGAATCCACTGGGTGAACAGCAGGTTCATGACCCCCACCGCCAGCAGCGGTGAAACGGCAATCCACGGGTTCGGCAGCTGGATGTCTTCGGCGGTTTCCGGCTCGTTGCGCAGCTCGGTGCCGTAGCCTTCGCCCTCGCGTTGGGCCTTGTTGCGCTGGCGTTGCAAGAACAGCATGCCAAGGCTGAACACGAAGATCGTACCGATCACGCCCAGCCACGGTGCGGCCCAGGCGGTGGTGTTGAAGAACGTGCTGGGGATGATGTTCTGGATCTGCGGCGTGCCGGGCAGGGCGTCCATGGTGAACGAGAACGCGCCGAGGGCGATGGTGGCCGGGATCAGCCGCTTGGGAATGTTGCTCTGGCGGAACATCTCGGCGGCGAACGGGTACACCGCGAACACCACGACGAACAGCGACACGCCGCCGTAGGTCAGCACGGCGCAGACCAGCACGATCACCAGCATGGCTTGGCGCGTCCCCAGCAAGCGAATCGCCGCGGCGACGATGGAACGGGAGAATCCCGACAATTCAATCAGCTTGCCGAACACCGCACCGAGTAGGAACACCGGGAAGTAGAGCTTGATGAAACCGACCATTTTCTCCATGAACACCCCGGTAAAGGCAGGGGCGACGGCGGACGGGTCGGTGAGCAGGACGGCACCGAGGGCGGCGATGGGGGCGAAGAGGATAACGCTGTAGCCACGGTAGGCGGCGACCATCAGCAGCGTGAGGGCTGCCAAGGCAATGATCACACTCATGGTGTGTCTCCTGGATTGTTATTGTTGTGGTGAAGCGGTGGCGGGGCTATAGCGAGTTTTGTGCCAGGTGTGTAACTGGCTGAAATATAAGGAGATTGTTTGATTTTGTGGAGGTGATCTGAAGATTTAGTCTCTGTTTTGAGATTTTCGGAGCTGTGCGGGCCTCATCGCGAGCAGGCTCGCTCCCACAGTTGACTGCGTTGAACGGTAGAAACGCTGTCCCCATGTGGGAGCGAGCCTGCTCGCGATGAGCGCGAAGCGCTCCAAAACAGGAGTCTAAATATAGAGATATGAGTCTCTTTATTGAGACTCGGCAATCCCCAACGCCACCATCTTCTTGTACAGCGTCGACCTTCCCAGCCCCAACCGCTCGGCCGCTTCGACCACCTTGCCCCCGCATTGCGCGAGGGTGGTTTCGATCACTTGCCGGTCGAAGCGCGCCCGGGCCTGGCTGAAGGTTTCATGGGGCAGGGGTTCAATGCTCACGTCCGCTGGCCGCGCCACCGGCGTGAAAGTTCCGATGGCCGCGCGGATGTCCGTTGCCGTGAGTACCAGGTCATCGCTGAGCAGTGCGGCCCGTTCCAGCACATTGCGCAGCTCGCGGATGTTGCCCGGCCAGGCGTGTTGCCGCAGCAGGTCGAGGGCGGCGGGGTTCAGTTCGTGCTGGCTGCGCAGCTCTTCCAGGATCGCTTCGCTCAAGGCCGGCAAGTCATCCAGGCGCTCGCGCAACGGCGGCACCTGGATCGGCAGCACGTTGAGGCGGTAATACAGGTCGGCGCGAAACTCTCCACGCTTGATCGCCGCTTCCAGGTCCATAGAGGTGGCGGCGATCACCCGCACGTCGCTTTGCAGCACCTCGTTGGAGCCCACCGGCTCGTATTCCTTTTCCTGGAGCACCCGCAGCAGTTTGCTTTGCAGCGGCAACGGCATGTCGCCGATCTCGTCGAGGAACAGCGTGCCGCCTTGGGCAATCTGCAGCTTGCCGGCGCGGCCCTTGCGGTCGGCCCCGGTAAAGGCCCCCGGCGCGGTGCCGAAGAACTCGGCTTCCAGCAGCGATTCAGGAATCGCTGCACTGTTGATGCTGACGAATGCCTTGTGTGCCCGCGGCGAAGCGCTGTGGATGGCCTGGGCCAGCAGCTCCTTGCCGGTGCCGGTTTCGCCGAGCAGCAGCACCGGCGAATCGGCGCTGGCGCTGCGCCGGGCACGACGCTTGACCTCAAGGCCGGCGCTGCTGGTGCCAATGAAATGGGCAAAGTTGTACTTGGTTTGCCGCGCCCGCAGCAGCGAACGGGTGGAGGCCAGCTCTTCTTGCATGCTCAGGTAACGCTTGAGCATCGGCGACAGGCTGCGCAATTCATCGAACAAGGCAAAACCGATGGCGCCGATCACCGCACCCGCGCTGTCGTGGATCGGCAGCCGCATCACCACCAGCGGCTCCTTGGGGGTGTCCTGCATGTCCAGCAGGATCGGCCGCCCGGTGCGCACCACTTCCCGCAACAGGCTGCTGGGGATCACGCTCTCACACGCCCGGCCAATCGCTTCCTGCGCCGAGTTCAGGCCGAAACGACGGGCGTAGCGCTCGTTCATCCAGACGATATTCGCGTCACGGTCGACAATCACCGTGCCTTCGCTGGACTGCTCGATGATCTCGAACAACGAACGGATCGCCAGCGTGCGCACGCGCTTGTAATCCTTGAGGCTTTCGGTGGGGTTCATGCTAGTTCCAGAATGTGTGGGTTCTGTTCGGGCCTCTTCGCGAGCAGGCTCGCTTGTATGGTAGGACTTGAAGGGAGGAGGAGGGACAAGGCTCGATTCTGACTGTTAGCGCAGTACAGACCGTGGGAGATTTCGCCCCTCCTCCTTTCACCCAAGCGCCGATAAAGAATGCTTCGGCCTGGATCGACGATAGAGACAAGCCTGCGCCTCTGGGTGACCCCTTCAAGTGTTCAAACCTTAGCCCGGAGGATTTCCAATGGCAATGCCGGTTTCTGTCACAAAGCCAATCGTGGGCGTGGATGTCGCCAAGAACGAGCTGGTGATCTATCACGCAGAGCTTGATGTGTTGGAAGCGATTCCTAACGACAAGGCGGCCATCAAAAGGTGGTTGAAAGTATTGCCGGGACCCGTCGATGTAGCCATTGAGTCGACCAATATCTATCACTTGGATTTTGCTGATCTGGCCTATGAGGCCGGTTGCACGATCTATATGGTGGGCGGTTATGAACTTCATCATTACCGCAAAGGCGTAAAAATACGCGCCAAAACCGACGCGCTGGACGCCAAGCTGCTGGCTCGTTACCTGAAGAACGAAGGGCATGAGCTTCATCCATGGGCGCCGCCATCTCCGTTGTATCGCCAGCTTCTAAGCCTTTTCCGCCGTCGTGCTGCCTTGGTTCAGGCTCGAGTCGCCCTGGTACAAAGCTGGGCGAACGAGCCACTACTGAAGACAGCTTTCGCCGAGCAAATCGCCGCCATGCAGAGGCTTGAGACATTGATCGAGAAGACGATCAAGGATCATCTGAAAAATGCCGGTTTGCTAGGTCAACTGAACCGTTGCCTGAAAGTCGAGGGCATCGGATTTTTGACCGGAGCTCGTTTGCTTACGGCATTTCAGCGGGGCGACTTCAAGAATGCAGACGCTTTTATCGCTTTCTTGGGAATGGATTTGCGAGTGTCCCAATCAGGACAAAAAGATGACCGGCGAAGCTTGAGCAAACGCGGCGACCCGGAAGTTCGTCGGCTTTTACACAACGCAGCCATGTCGGCCAGCCGTACGTCTGCCTGGAAAGGCTTTTATGAAAAACTAAGAGCTCGGGGCTTCGCTACCACGCAGGCGCTAGTAATACTGGCTCGCAAGCTTGCTCGGATCGTATTCGCTTTGCTGAAAGGACAAAGCGAATACCAACCAAAAGCGGCTTGAGGGCTTCCCCTCAACCATAGAATCTCCCACAGGGGATCTTCGGTGTGCTGAAGATCCAATGTGGGAGCGAGCCTGCTCGCGAAGGCCGCGACGCGGTCCAATGGCATGACGCCGATTATGCCCACCCCGGATGCGCCGCCGCCAACAACTCCTTGGTATAGGGATGCTGGGGCGAGTCGAACACGTCATGGCTGGCGCCTTGCTCGACCACTTTGCCATCCTTGATCACGATCATGTCGTGGGCCAGGGCGCGGACCACCGCCAGGTCATGGCTGATGAACAGGTAGGTCAGGCCGTGCTTTTCCTGGAGCTGGCGCAGCAGGGCGACCACTTGTTTCTGCACGGTGCGGTCCAGGGCCGAGGTCGGTTCGTCCAGCAGGATCAGGGCCGGCTTGAGCACCAGGGCCCGGGCGATGGCGATGCGTTGGCGCTGGCCACCGGAAAACTCATGGGGGTAGCGGTGGCGGCTCTGTGGGTCGAGTCCGACTTCCTTGAGGGCCTGGATCACCTGCGCCTCACACGCCTCGGCGCTGGACGGGCTGTGGACTTCGAGGCCTTCGCTGATGATCTGTTGCACCGACATGCGCGGGCTGAGGCTGCCGAACGGGTCCTGGAACACCACCTGCATCTTTTTGCGCCACGGCCGCAGGGCCTTGTGGGATAACTGTTCAAGGGCATGGCCCTGGAAGTGGATGCTGCCTTCGGATTCGATCAGCCGCAGGATCGCCTGGCCCAGGGTGGACTTGCCGGAACCGGATTCGCCGACGATGCCCAGGGTCTTGCCGCGCTGGATGCTCAGGCTGATGCCGTCCACGGCGCGCAAGTATTCCTTGCGTCGGAACAGCCCACCGCCCAAGGCAAAACTCACCCGCAGGTCCCGCACCTGCAACACGTCTTCGCGTTCGTCCCGGGGCAGGGCCTCGCCTTCCGGTTCGGCGTGCAGCAGCTCGCAGCTGTAGGGATGTTTCGGTGCGCTGAACAGGGTTTCGCAGGGTGCCTGCTCGACGATTTCCCCGGCCTTCATCACGCACACCCGCTGGGCGATGCTGCGCACCAGGTTGAGGTCGTGGCTGATCAGCAGCAAGGACATGCCGAGCCGTTGCTGCAAGGACTTGAGCAGCAGCAGGATCTTGCGCTGCACGGTCACGTCCAGCGCCGTGGTCGGTTCGTCGGCAATCAACAGCTCCGGCTCGCAGGCCAGGGCCATGGCGATCATCACCCGTTGCCGCTGGCCGCCGGACAGTTGATGAGGGTAGGCCTTGAGCCGCTCGGCGGGTTTCTGGATGCCCACCAGGGCCAGCAGTTCCAGGATGCGCTGGCGCGCCGCCTTGCCGCCCAGGCCCCGGTGCAGCATCAGGGTTTCACCGATCTGCTTTTCGACGCTGTGCAGTGGGTTCAGCGAGGTCATCGGTTCCTGGAAGATCATGGCGATGCGGTTGCCGCGCAACTCCCGCAGGGTCTTGGCCTCGGCCCCCAGCAGTTCCTGGCCACGGTAGCGAATGCTGCCGGTGGTGCGAGTGCCGGTCTCGGGCAGCAATTGCAGAATCGAATGGGCCGTCACCGACTTGCCGGAGCCTGATTCGCCCACCAGGGCCAGGCATTCGCCGGGGCGGATGTCCAGGCACAGGTTGCGCACCACCGTCTGGTCGTTGAAGGCCACGCTCAGGTCGCGGATTTCGATCAGGTTGTCGCTCATCTCAAGGTTCCGCTTCATGGCTGTTTCAAGATCGTGGATCAAAGGCGTCGCGCAACGCCTCGCCGATAAATACCAGCAGGGAAAGAATCAGCGCCAGGGTGAAAAATGCCGTCAACCCCAGCCACGGCGCTTGCAGGTTCTGCTTGCCCTGGGCGATCAACTCGCCCAGCGATGCGCTGCCGGCTGGCATGCCGAAGCCGAGGAAATCCAGGGCGGTGAGGGTGGAGATCGCCCCGGTGAGGATAAAGGGCAGGTAGCTCAGGGTGGCGTTCATCGCATTGGGCAGGATATGCCGCACGATCACCTTGCGGTCGGACAGGCCCAGGGCCCTGGCGGCCTTGACGTACTCAAGGTTGCGCCCACGCAGGAACTCGGCGCGGACCACGTCCACCAGCGCCAGCCAGGAAAACAGCGCCATGATTCCCAACAGCCACCAGAAATTCGGCTCGACGAAGCCGGACAGGATGATCAACAAGTAGAGCACCGGCAGCCCGGACCAGACTTCCAGCAAGCGCTGTCCGAGCAGATCCACCCAGCCGCCGTAATAGCCCTGCAACGCACCGGCGGCGATGCCGATCAACGCGCTGATGGTGGTCAGGGCCAGGGCGAACAGGATCGACACCCGCGCGCCGAAGATCACCCGGGCCAGCACGTCCCGGGACTGGTCATCGGTGCCCAGCCAGTTCACCGCCGAGGGCGGGCTCGGAGCCGGCTGGTTGAGGTCGTAATTGGGCGTGTCGTCGCTGAACGGGATCGGTGGAAACCACAGCCAGCCGCCGTCCTTGTGGATCAGGTTCTGCACGTAGCTGCTGCGGTAGTCGGCCTGGAACGGCAACTGCCCACCAAACTCCTGTTCGGTATGGCGCTTGAACACCGGGAAATACAGCGAGCCCTGGTAGCTGACCACCAGCGGTTTGTCATTGGCGATCAACTCGCCGCCCAGGCTCAGGATGAACAGGCCGATGAACAGCCACAATGACCACCAGCCCCGGCGGTTTTTCTTGAAACGTTCGAAACGTCGGCGGCCCAAGGGGGAAAGCTTGAACATCAGGCGTTCCTCGCGGCGAAGTCGATGCGCGGATCCACCAAGGTGTAGCAGAGGTCGCCGATGAGTTTGATCAGCAGGCCGAACAGCGTAAAGATGAACAGCGAGCCGAACACCACCGGATAATCCCGCGACACGGCGGCCTCGTAGCTCATGCGTCCCAGGCCGTCGAGGGAAAAGATCACTTCGATCAGCAAGGAACCGGCGAAGAACACGCTGATAAAGGCTTGGGGAATGCCCGAGACCACCAACAGCATCGCATTGCGGAACACGTGGCCGTACAGCACCCGGCGTTCGCTCATGCCCTTGGCTCGCGCGGTGACCACGTACTGGCGGGTGATTTCATTGAGGAACGAGTTCTTGGTCAGGATCGTCAGCGTGGCGAAGCCGCCGATCACCAGGGAGGTGACCGGCAGCACCAGGTGCCAGAAGTAATCGGCGATCTTGCCCAGCGTCGACAGCGACTCGAAGTTGTCCGACACCAGCCCGCGCACCGGAAACCAGTTCAGCGAAGTGCCGCCGGCAAACATCACGATCAGGAACATCGCGAAAAGAAACGCCGGCATGGCGTAGCCGATGATGATCGCCGTGCTGCTCCACACATCGAATGCCGAGCCGTGGCGCACGGCCTTGCGAATGCCCAGGGGGATCGACACCAGGTAGGTGATCAAGGTCGCCCAGAGCCCAAGGGAGATGGTCACCGGCATTTTTTCCAGGATCAGGTCGGTGACCGTGGCGCCGCGGAAGAAGCTCTTGCCGAAGTCGAGGCGGGCGTAGCTGCCGAGCATCAGCCACAGGCGCTCATGGGCCGGCTTATCGAAGCCGTATTGTTTTTCGATGTCCTTGATCAACTGCGGGTCGAGGCCGCGACTGGCTCGGGAGCTGCCGGTCATCTCACCGCCCGAGCTGCCGATGCTGCCGCCGCCGATGCCTTGCAGGTGGGCGATGGCCTGTTCCACCGGGCCGCCGGGCGCGGCCTGCACGATGACGAAGTTCACCAGCAGGATGATCACCAGGGTGGGAATGATCAGCAGCAGGCGCCGCGCGATATAAGCCCACATCAATGCGGCCCTCCGGGTGTGCCGCGCCTGAGGCGTTCGGCGCGCATCTGCTCGTTGGTCAGCGGTGTGGTGCTCACTTCCCACCAGCTTTCGATGGCTTCGTCATTGCTGGCCTGGACCTTTGGCATGCCGAAGCGGTTCCACCACACGGTGGAGCTGCCAGGCGGGTAATAGTTGGGGATCCAGTAGTAATTCCATTGCAGCACCCGGTCCAGGGCGTGGGCATGGTGCAGCATGTCGGCTTTGGTCGTGGCCTTGACCAGGCCGTCGATCAGGGCATCCACCGCCGGGTTCTGCAGGGCCATGTAGTTGTTGGCCCCCGGGTCGTTGGCCGCCGCCGAGCCAAAGTAGTTGTAGAGTTCCAGACCCGGCGAGGTGCTGACCGGGTAGCCGGTGATGATCATGTCGTAGTCACGGCTCATCAGGCGATTGACGTATTGGGACGCGTCGATGCGCCGGATGCTCATGTCGATGCCAATCTGCGCCAGGGTTCGTTTATAGGGCAGCAACAGACGATCCAGACCGTTCTGGCTGTTCAGGAACGTGAAGCTCAGCGGTTTACCCTCGGCGTTCACCAGGCGGTCGCCCTCGGGTTTCCAGCCGGCCTGTTCCAACAAGGCCAGGGCTTGCAGTTGTTTGTCGCGGATCACGCCGCTGCCATCGGTTTTCGGGGCCTGGAAGACCTGGGTGAAGACTTCGTCGGGAATCTGCCCGCGCAACGGCTCGAGAATCGCCAGCTCGCCGGCGTCCGGCAGTTTGCGGGCGGCGAGGTCGGTGTTGGAGAAAAAACTCTGCTGACGCACATAAAGGTTGCGCATCATCTGGCGGTTGCTCCATTCGAAATCCCAGAGCATCGCCAGGGCTTGGCGCACGCGGCGATCCTGGAATTGCGGTTTTTGCAGGTTGAAGACAAAACCCTGGGCGGTCTGGGGCGCCTCTTTGGCCAGGTGGGCCTTTTGCAGGCGCCCGTCCTGCAGGGCCGGGCCGTCATAGCCGATGGAATAGCCGGTGGCGGAAAATTCGCGGTTGTAGTCATAGGCGCCGCCGCGCAGCACCTGGCGGGCGACGTCGGTGTCGCCGAAATATTCGATGCTGAAATGGTCGAAATTGTAGAGCCCGCGACTGACCGGCAAGTCCTTGCCCCACCAATCGGCATTGCGTTCGAAGGTAATGCTGCGCCCGGAATCGACCTTGCTCACTCGGTAAGGGCCACTGCCCAGTGGGGCCTCGTAGCCGCCGCCGTTGGCGAAATCGCGGGTCTTCCACCAGTGTTCGGGAAAGACCGGCAGGGTGGCGACGTCCAGGGGCAGCGTGCGGCTTTCGTTGTTCTTGAAGTTGAAGCGCACGGTGCGCGCGTCCTCGACCACGACGTCCTTGACCGCCGCGAACTGGGTGCGATAGCGCAGGCTGCCTTGGGTCATCAGCAGCTCGAAGCTATAGCGCACATCCTCGGCTGTGATGGGCTTGCCATCGGCGAAGCGGGCCTTGGGGTTCAGGTAGAAGCGCAGGGACAGGCCATCGTCGGCACGCTCCATCTTCTGCGCCACCAGGCCATAAACGGTATAGGGCTCGTCCAGCGAGCGCTGGGCCAGTGGTGAATACAGCATCCCGTCGATCTGGCTGACGCCGATGCCTTTGTCGATGTAGGGCAGGATGTGGTCGAAGTGGCCGATCTCGATGGCCGAGCGGCGCATGGTCCCACCTTTGGGGGCCTGGGGATTGGCGTAGGCGAAGTGGCCGAAGCCTTCGGCATATTTGGCGGGTTCGCCATAGACGGTCAGGGCATGTTGCGGTGCTGCATCGACGCCTGGGGCTCCTGTGAGCAGGACTGCGGCAGTCAATAGCAGTGAAGAAAACGCCAGTCGCATTGTCAGCCTTAAAGCCGGGTGAACGTTGACATGATTTGTACGCGAGCAGCGGCTGAATCGCCAGCCCTTGTGGCGAGGGAGCTTGCTCCCGCTCGGGTGCGCAGCAGCCGCCAATGGTTGGGCCCGCTTCGCAGTCCAGCGGGAGCAAGCTCCCTCGCCACAATGAATCACATCACCCTTGAGTGAAGGGGCTCTGTACCGGAATCAATCCTGGCGGCTGGTGACTTCCAGCAAGTGGTAGCCGAACTGGGTCTTGACCGGGCCCTGGACCGTATTGATCGGCGCGCTGAATACCACGGTGTCGAATTCCTTGACCATCTGGCCCGGGCCGAACGAACCCAGGTCGCCGCCCTGACGGCTGGATGGGCAGGAAGAGTTGGCCTTGGCGATTTCGGCGAAATCGGCGCCGGCTTCGATCTGGGCCTTGAGTTCGTTGCACTTGTCTTCGCTGGAAACCAGGATGTGGCGGGCAGTGGCTTTGGCCATGGGGCAAAATTCCTTTCAATGTATTTAAAGGTGTTGAGCCTACCGGATTCATCGACGGGGTGTTGTCAAAATTGCGTCAAAACCTTGGGCCCGGCGATCAAAGGCCGGCTTTGCGCAGGCGCTCGGCGTGGCGCAGGTAAAGCTCTGCGGGGTCTGTTCCCGAACATGCCTTGTCGCTTCCAGGGTTGATGGCCTCCACGTGGTCCATGGGGTAGTCGGAGCGAATGACCCTGCCCAAGTGCGAACTGAAACGCCCGACCAGGCCGTCGTTCTGCCCGGCTTCGGTGATGAAGTATTCGGAAAAGGCGCGGCAGAACGTCCGCAAAGGCTGCTGTTCTTTACCCATCGGTTCTTGCAACGTGCCGCTCCATGAGTAGTAGCGCACGCCATTGACCCGCTCCGGTCCGTTCCCGCCCCAGCGCGTCGGCAGGCCCTGGGGGTATTTGTCATTGAAGGCGCCAACGCCCTCTGTGGTCATAGCCGCCAGCGCGGCGACGGCGGCCGGCGATAGCTGCGCCTGGCCGTCCAGCAACGAGATGAAGTCAGCGAACAGCGTGGCGACACCCCGTGCCACATGCCCAGGCAGTCGTCCGGGGGTAAGGGCCTTGCGCAGGAAGTCGGCCAGTTCGGAGCCATGGTTGGGGCCGCTGACCGAGGTGACCGAGGCCACTTTGTCAGGTGCCAGCGCGGCGGCATACCGGGCGGCCAGCGCGCCCTGGCTGTGGCCGATCAGGTTGACCCGGGTAGTACCGGTGCCGGCCAGGACCCGATCGATCTGCGCCAGCAATTGTTCGCCTCTGCCCTCGTTGGAGTGGGTGGCCGACAAGTACGGGATGAACACCCGGGCACCGCCTGCGCGTAGGGCCTGTTTGATGCCATGGAAAAGTTCGAAGCCGCCGATCTTGTCAAACCCGAACAACCCATGGACCAGCAGGATGGGAAATTGAGTGGTTGCATTCCGTTGCATGTTCGTACCTTTTTCGAAGAGGTTCACCTTGAATTTGCGACTTCACTCTAATGCAGGCTCATCCTGTGTGGTGTAGGAAGGAACCGCCCTGATCCAGGGAAACCGGAATAAAAAAAGTGGGAATAGTGGGAGGTAACCCGGTGGCGCTCAAAGGTGTAGGAGACCTCCGATAACCATTGTCGTTTGCAGCTACAGGTGCGAGCGCCAAGGACTCACTCCCGCTGTCGCCTTGTCTGGCTGTGGGTTTGCCGCGGGCGGGTTCTAATGGCTCCATCAGGCGCCGTTATCGGAACGGTGCCTTCGTCCAAGGACTGGAGCCTGCACATGATCACCTATCCATCGCTTCAACGAACCCGTTCAATGTCCGAAACCAGGTTGCCGCCACCGGTCCTGGCGGCGGCCAGGGACGGGGTGATCAACCCCGCTTGGCGCAGGGCTGTGATTACCGTCAAGCCGTATCCCATGATGACGTGCGGGGATGAGGTGCTGCTGCGTTGGCACGGCCTCAACAACGATGGCGAACCCTACCGGCATGAAGTGGCCGGGTTCGTCACCGAACGGCAAGTGGGGCGAGATGTCGTGTTCGTCGTGCGCGAACCGCATATCGCCGAGCTGGACGGTGGCTCGCTGGAAATCTCCTACCAGGTGACGGGCAAACGGTTGCCGGGCACGCTGGCTTCGGAACACCTGCAACTGGGGATCGGCGATGCCGCGCCGCAACTGCTGCCCGTCATTGCCAACGATGCGGTGGGTGGCAGTCTCGATCCGAACCGGGTGCCTGAAGGAACCTGGGTGAGCATCCGGCCCTACGCCAGGATGGCGGTCGGCGATCGCTTGATCCTGACGGCCAGCAAGGATTCCAACGTGCTGTGGCGCGATGTGCTGGACATAGAAGCCCACGCGGTGGGGCGTAAGGTATCGCTCTGGATCGATCATTCGTTGATCGCTCCCCATGAAGGGCACGACCTGGCCTTGGTCTATGTGGTCCGGCACGGGCATTCGGTGCGTCGTGCCGAGCCTTTGTCGCTGCACATCGGTCCGCTGCGGCGTCCTGCGCTGAAGGCGCTCCAGATTCTAGAAATGAACGCCGGATGGCTGGAGGTCGACGCCCTGCAAGAAGGGGTGACGATTGTCATCGATGACCCCGGGCTTGAGGCGGGAGAGTGGGTCTGGTTGCAGTGCAATGGCAACTCCGCTTATGTGCTTGAGCGCGAAATCACCGAGGCCACGGCAGGTCAATCGCTCAAGTTTGTGATTCCTGCCAGTTATTGGCAGGAACAGCGCGACAGGTCAGTGAGCGTGTTTTATCAGGTCGAGCGCCTGGATGACGTCAGCCAGCGGTCCGAGTGGGTGACGGTCCAGGTCCGCTCCCGCGCGCCAGGCTGACTCAAGGCGTGCGCCGCCTTTGTGGGAGCGAGTTGACCATTAGGCCGGCAATCACCCAGGACCAGTGGTGGGAGCGGGCTTGCTCGCGAAGGCGGTCTATCCGAGACGATGATGTTGAATGTGCCACCGTCTTCGCGAGCAAGCCCGCTCCCACAGGGATTTGAGTTGACCATTAGGCCGGCAGTCCCCAGGACCAGTTGTGGGAGCGAGCCTGCTCGCGAAGGGGTCTATCTGAAACGATGATGTTGAATGTGCCACCGTCTTCGCGAGCAAGCCCGCTCCCACAGGGATTTGAGTTGACCATTAGGCCGGCAGTCCCCAGGACCAGTTGTGGGAGCGAGCCTGCTCGCGAAGGGGTCTATCTGAAACGATGATGTTGAATGTGCCACCGTCTTCGCGAGCAAGCCCGCTCCCACAGGGATTTGAGTTGACCACCAGGCCGGCAGTCACTCAGGACCAGTTGTGGGAGCGAGCCTGCTCGCGATGGCGGTCTATCTGAGACGATGATGTTGAATGTGCCACCGTCTTCGCGAGCAGGCTCCCACAGGGATTTGAGTTGACCACCAGGCCGGCAGTCCCCAGGACCAGTTGTGGGAGCGAGCCTGCTCGCGATGGCGGTCTATCTGAGACGATGATGTTGAATGTGCCACCGTCTTCGCGAGCAGGCTCGCTCCCACAGGGATTTGAGTTGACCATTAGGCCGGCAATCACCCAGGACCAGTGGTGGGAGCGGGCTTGCTCGCGAAGGCGGTCTATCTGAGACGATGATGTTGAATGTGCCACCGTCTTCGCGAGCAGGCTCGCTCCCACAGGGATTTGAGTTGACCATTAGTCCGGCAGTCACTCAGGACCAGTTGTGGGAGCGAGCCTGCTCGCGATGGCGGTCTATCTGAGACGATGATGTTGAATGTGCCACCGTCTTCGCGAGCAAGCCCGCTCCCACAGAAGTTGCGCTCGTTCGCTATTCCATCGGCGTGCTGACAAACGCCTCCAACCCTTCGGCATAGGCGGTGAACGCGCTGATCGACGGGAATGACTTACCCTGCACCTGGTCCGGTACCACCAGGTGGGTGAAGCTCCAGGCCACCGCCACGGTAATACCGGCCTGATCGAGTGTGCCATCGGTGACCAGTGGCTGTTTCCCCAGTTCCTGCTCTAGCAAGTCATAGGCTGCCGCCAGTTGGCCTTCCACGCGTTCAACCCAGGGGGCGTGTTGGATTTCCGTCGGGCGCAGGTTGCGTTCGTAGTAGATCTGCACCGATTTCTCGCACGCCGCCAGGGCCAGGCCAATCAGGCGCAGGGAGCGCAGCCGCTGCCCACTGTCGACCGGCATCAGGCTTTTACCCGGCGCGGCCAAGGCCTCGAGATAGTCGATGATCAACGTCGAGTCCATCAGCACGTTGCCATCGTCCAACACCAGGGTCGGAGCCTTGACCACCGGGTTGATGCGCTGGAACCGGTCGAAATGCCTGAACACCGAAACGGATTCGTGTTCCAGGGCAATCCCCAGGCACTTGGCGGAAATAGCGACGCGTCGCACATAGGGCGAGTCCAGCATGCCGATCAGTTTCATGACATCTCCTTCAGAAAGTCTTGTGGGTGTTAATCCTCGAACCCGACCTGTTCATGGATTTCATCGACCTTGAGTTCCAACCGATAAGCCACGGCGATGAACAACGCCTGGCACAGGCACAACGTGGCGCTCAGCGAACGGAAGGCGAACGAGCTGCCTTCGTTCACCAGCAGCACCGCATTGGCCCGCTTGGCCAGGGGCGAGAGGTTGCTGTCGGTGATGATCAGGGTCTTGGCCTGGTGATGCTGGGCAATACGCAGGCAGTGCTGGGTTTCCTTGCCGTAGGGCGTGAAGCTGATGGCGATGACCAGGTCGTTGGCCCGCACGCTGCGCATCTGCTCGCGGTAACTGCCCCCCAAGCCGGACACCAGGTGAATGCGCTTGTTGGTGTGTTGCAGGTTGTAGACCAGGTAGTCGGCAACCGCGAACGAACGGCGTACACCCACCACATAGATGTTGTCGGCGTTGACCACCAGGTCCACGGCCTTTTCGAACGCCTGGTCGTCCAGCTCCAACCCCAGGCGCTCGATACCCGACAAGGTTGCGTTGACGCATTCGCGGGCCAGGTCGCCGCCGTTGGCCTTCTGCGACTTGTTGGCGATCATGCTGCGGATGCGCTGCTGGTAGTTCTGCACCGGGGTGGTCTTGTGGGTGTAGGCCTCGCGAAACAACGCCTGCATTTCGCTGAACCCGCTGAAGCCGAAGCGCTGGGAAAACCGGACGATGGCCGAGGGGTGCACTTCGCATTCCCGGGCGATGTCGCTGATGCGATCCACCATGATCCGGTCACTCTGCTGGCTCATGTAGCTGGCGATGCGTTTGAGCTGGCGCGGCAGGCTTTCGTATTCGTCGGTGATCAGTTGCAACAGGCGCTCGGCATTGATCGGTGGGCTCGGGAGGGCGGGTTCGGACGCGCTCTCGGACGGCGCCGGCAGATCATCGGGGCGGGTCATAGGAAATCCTTCTGGCTTGTTCTTATAGGGCGGCCCAAAAAAGACCGGCCCTCGACAATAGGTTGGCTGGTCGCAGTCTACAGCGTAGGCGCAGGGAAAATCATGGGCGGACAAATGTTGCAGCAGTGCTGAAACGATGCACTGTGCCTGGTTCGCTTGGGTCATAGCGTATTGGAAAAAATATTCCACGTAAAAAATTTATAGAATAATTATTGATTCTTGCCTGCGGCTCGTTTTAGTCTGCATTCACCAACAGCGTTGGCGCCGGTGTCGGCGACAAGCGCAGGCTGATAAAAATAACAGGAGCCAGCATGGGCCAGACTCGTTTTGCCAGTGGGCGTCAATTGGATGTGATCTGCCTGGGACGCCTGGGCGTCGACCTCTATGCGCAGCAAGTCGGCGCGCGCCTGGAAGATGTTTCGAGCTTCGCCAAGTACCTGGGCGGTTCCTCTGCCAACATCGCGTTCGGCACGGCGCGCCTGGGGCTTCGGTCGGCGATGCTGAGCCGGGTCGGGGACGACCACATGGGGCGTTTCCTGGTGGAGTCCCTGGCCCGCGAAGGCTGCGATGTCAGCGGCATCAAGGTCGATCCCGAGCGCCTGACGGCCATGGTCCTGCTGGGGATCAAGGACCGGGAAACCTTCCCTCTGGTGTTCTACCGGGAAAATTGCGCGGACATGGCGCTGCGCGCCGAAGACATCGACGAAACCTTCATTGCCTCCAGCAAGGCCCTGCTGATCACCGGCACGCATTTCTCCACCGATGGCGTCTACCAGGCCAGTATCCAGGCGCTGGACTATGCGCAAAAGCACCAGGTCAAGCGCGTCCTCGACATCGACTATCGGCCGGTGCTCTGGGGCCTGGCGGCCAAGGCTGACGGAGAAACCCGGTTTGTCGCCGACCAGAAGGTCAGCCAGCACGTGCAAGGCATCCTGCCGCGTTTCGACCTGATCGTCGGCACCGAAGAAGAATTCCTCATCGCCGGTGGCAGCGAAGACCTGCTGACCGCGCTGCGCACCGTACGCTCGCTGACGGCGGCGACCTTGGTGGTCAAGCTCGGCCCCCAGGGCTGCACGGTGATCCATGGCGCTATCCCGGCCCGGCTCGAAGACGGTGCGATTTACCCAGGTGTTCGCGTCGAAGTCTTGAACGTACTGGGCGCCGGTGATGCGTTCATGTCGGGCTTTCTTGCCGGCTGGCTGGAAGATGCCAGCGATGAACGCTGCTGTCAGTTGGCCAATGCCTGTGGCGGCCTGGTGGTGTCGCGCCATGCCTGCGCCCCGGCGATGCCGACCCGGGCCGAGCTCGACTATTTATTCCAGAGCCCGGTGCCGATCACCCGGCCCGACCAGGATGTCGTGTTGCAACGGCTGCACCAGGTCAGCGTACCCCGCAAGGCTTGGAAACAGTTGTTCATCTTTGCCTTCGACCATCGCGGACAATTGGTGGAACTGGCCCAGAAGGGCGGTCGCGAGTTGAGCAGCATCGGCGAACTCAAGCAGTTGTTTATCCAGGCCGTGGCGCGGGTCGAGGCCGACCTGCGGCACCAGGGCATCGAGGCTGACGTCGGTCTGCTGGCCGACCAGCGCTTCGGCCAGGATTCGCTGAACGCTGCCACCGGGCGCAGCTGGTGGGTGGCGCGGCCGGTGGAGGTGCAAGGTTCGCGGCCGCTGGCCTTCGAACATGGGCGTTCCATTGGCAGCAACCTGATCGCTTGGCCACAGGAGCAGATCATCAAGTGCCTGGTGCAATTTCACCCTGACGACGAACCGCTGCTGCGCCTGGAGCAAGAGGCGCAGTTGATGGGGTTGTACAAGGCCTCCCAGGCCAGCGGCCATGAATTGCTGCTGGAAATCATACCGCCCAAGGATCACCCATCACCGCACCCGGACGTGCTCTATCGTGCCCTCAAGCGCCTCTACAACCTGGGTATCTTCCCGGCGTGGTGGAAGATCGAGGCCCAGGGCGCGCAGGAGTGGCAGCAGCTCGATGAGCTGATCCAACAGCGCGACCCGTATTGCCGTGGCGTGGTCCTGCTGGGCCTCAACGCCCCGGCCACCGCGTTGGCCGAAGGCTTTCGCCAGGCCCGTCGGAGCACCACCTGCCGTGGGTTTGCCGTGGGCCGTACGATCTTCCAGGAGCCGAGCCGGGCCTGGCTGGCCGGGGAAATCGACGACGAAACGCTGATCCGGGATGTGCAGGGCAGGTTTGTGGAATTGATCGAGGCGTGGCGCAGTGCTCGTGCTTGATGAGTTAACGCAGATCCAATGTGGGAGCGGGCTTGCTCGCGAAAGCGGTGTGTCAGGCAACATCAATGTTGAATATGCCGCCGCCTTCGCGAGCAAGCCCGCTCCCACAAGTGTTCAGCGTCGTTCTTACTGATTGTGAAAACAATAAAAGGTGCAGCCATGCCCGCTATTCGAATTGGCATCAACCCGATTTCCTGGAGCAACGATGACTTGCCGTCGTTGGGCGGCGAGACGCCGTTGAGTACGGCGCTGAGTGAAGGCAAGGCCATCGGCTACGAAGGTTTTGAGCTCAACGGCAAATTCCCCAAGGACGCCAAGGGCGTCGGCGATGTGCTGCGGCCTTATGACCTGGCGCTGGTTTCCGGTTGGTATTCCAGTCGCCTGGCCCGGCGTTCGGCGGCGGAAGAAATCGACGCCATCGCCAGCCACGTCGAGCTGCTGGCGCAGAACGGCGCGACGGTGCTGGTCTACGGCGAAGTGGCCGACTCCATCCAGGGCCAGCGGATTCCATTGGTCGAGCGGCCGCGTTTCCATACGGATGACGCCTGGCAAGCCTACGCCGACAAACTCACCGAACTGGCGCGCTTCACCCTGTCCCAAGGCGTGCGCCTGGCCTACCACCACCACATGGGCGCCTACGTCGAATCGCCCACGGACATCGACAAACTAATGGCCCTGACCGGCAGCGAAGTGGGCCTGTTGTTCGACTCGGGTCACTGCTACATGGGCGGTGGCGAGCCGTTGCAGGTGCTGCGCAAACACATCGAGCGGGTCTGCCACGTGCACTTCAAGGACGTGCGCAAACCGGTGGTGCAACTGGCCCGCAACAACCTCTGGAGCTTCCCCGACTGCATCATCAACGGCACCTTCACCGTGCCGGGGGATGGCGACATCGACTTCGCCGCATTGCTCGATGTGCTGCTGGCCGCCGACTACCAGGGCTGGCTGGTGGTGGAAGCCGAGCAGGACCCTGCCGTAGCCCCAAGTTATGCCTACGCCAAGAAGGGCTACGACACCCTGCGCGCCTTGCTGAACGAAAGGAGCCCGTCATGAGCCTGTTGATCAAGAGCCAATCCAGCGGCCGGACCATGGTCCAGTTGCCGGCGGGCGAGTTGGAATACGTCGGCTTCGCAGCCTACCGCCTGCGTCTCGGTGAAACCCTGCCAGTGGCCGCCGGGGACAAGGAATTGTGCCTGGTGCTGCTCAGTGGTCGCGCCAGCCTCAAGGGCGAAGCGCCGGGGCAGGGCGCCTTCGATTGGGACAACCTCGGTGATCGCCAGTCGGTGTTCGAGGACAAATCACCTTATGCCGCTTACCTGCCGCCCGGCAGCCAGGCCCAGGTCACCGCCCTGAGCGACGTGCAGATTGCCGTGTGCGCCGCACCGGGTTCGGCGCAAAACAGTCATGGCCCACGGCTGATCCGCCCGGACAGCATGAAGCGCAGCGTGCGCGGCAAAGGCGCCAATACCCGCTATGTCTGCGACATCCTGCCGGACAGCGAACCGGCGCACTCGCTGCTGGTGGTGGAGGTGCGCACGCCGTCTGGGCATTCCTCGAGCTACCCGCCCCACAAGCACGACACCGACGACCTGCCGCACCAGAGTTTCCTCGAAGAGACCTATTACCACCAGGTCAATCCGTCCCAAGGCTTCGTGTTCCAGCGGGTCTACACCGACGACCGCAGCATCGACCAGGCCATGGCGGTGGAGAACAACGACTTGGTGGTCGTCCCCAAGGGCTATCACCCAGTCAGCGTGCCCTACGGGTACGAGTCGTATTACCTGAACGTCATGGCCGGCCCGAAGCGGGTCTGGCAATTCCACAACGATCCGCAGCACAGCTGGCTGCTGGATCTCTGACCCCACACATACGCAGGGAGAACAAGCACGATGAGCGACGCCCCGGTAGTAGGCCATTACATCAACGGTCAGGTCCAGGACAGCGAGAGTCCACGGTCCAGCAACGTCTTCAATCCGGCCACCGGTGCGGTGCAGGCGCGGGTGGCCCTGGCCGAACCGAGTACCGTCGACGCGGCGGTGGCCTCGGCGCTGGCGGCGTTCCCAGCCTGGTCCGAGCAGTCGTCATTGCGCCGTTCGCGGGTGATGTTCAAGTTCAAGGAACTGCTCGATCGTCACCACGACGAACTGGCCCAAATCATCAGCCGTGAACACGGCAAGGTGCTGTCCGATGCCCACGGCGAGGTCACCCGCGGCATCGAGATCGTCGAGTACGCCTGCGGTGCGCCGAACCTGCTCAAGACCGATTTCAGCGACAACATCGGTGGCGGCATCGACAACTGGAACCTGCGCCAGCCCCTGGGCGTTTGCGCCGGGGTCACGCCGTTCAATTTCCCGGTGATGGTGCCGCTGTGGATGATTCCCCTGGCGCTGGTTGCCGGCAACTGCTTCATCCTCAAGCCTTCGGAACGCGACCCGTCCGCCAGTTTGCTGATGGCCCGCTTGCTGACCGAAGCCGGCCTGCCGGACGGTGTGTTCAACGTGGTCCAGGGTGACAAGGTCGCGGTGGATGCGCTGTTGCAGCACCCGGACATCGAAGCGATTTCCTTTGTCGGCTCCACGCCCATCGCCGAGTACATCCACCAGCAGGGCACGGCCCACGGCAAGCGTGTGCAGGCCCTGGGCGGGGCCAAGAATCACATGATCGTCATGCCCGATGCCGACCTCGACCAGGCGGCGGACGCCTTGATCGGTGCCGCCTACGGCTCGGCCGGTGAACGCTGCATGGCCATTTCCATCGCCGTGGCAGTGGGCGACGTCGGCGACGAACTGATCGCTCGCCTGCTGCCGCGTATCGACCAGTTGAAAGTCGGCAACGGCCAGCAACCCGGCACCGACATGGGGCCCCTGGTCACCGCCGAGCACAAGGCCAAGGTCGAAGGTTTCATCGATGCCGGCGTGGCCGAGGGTGCCCGGCTGATTGTCGATGGCCGAGGCTTCAAAGTGCCGGGGGCGGAGCAGGGGTTCTTTGTCGGGGCGACGCTGTTCGATCAGGTCACTGCCGAGATGAGCATCTACCAGCAAGAGATTTTCGGCCCGGTGCTGGGGATCGTGCGTGTGCCGGACTTCGCCACGGCGGTGGCGTTGATCAACGCCCATGAGTTCGGCAACGGCGTGTCGTGCTTCACCCGCGACGGCGGCATCGCCCGGGCGTTCGCCCGCAGTATCAAGGTCGGCATGGTGGGCATCAACGTGCCGATTCCGGTGCCCATGGCCTGGCATTCCTTTGGCGGCTGGAAGCGCTCGTTGTTCGGCGACCACCATGCCTACGGCGAGGAAGGCCTGCGCTTCTACAGCCGCTACAAGAGTGTGATGCAGCGCTGGCCCGACAGCATCGCCAAGGGTCCTGAATTCAGCATGCCGACTGCCCAATAACGCATTTTTCGAATGACTGCCGGAGGGAGAACAACAATGAACAAGCCCCTGCGTTTTGCCTTGAACCGAATGGTTGCCCCGCGCCTGTCACTGCCGGCATTCATCGACTTGGCCCTGGCGTTGAAAACCGATGCCATCGAGATTCGCAACGACCTGAAGGGTGTCGAGATCGAAGACGGCATGCCGCCGGCTCGCGTCCGTGAATTGTGCGAGGCCCGCGGCATCAAGGTGCTGTCGATCAACGCCCTGTACCCCTTCGATGTGTGGAACGAAGAGCGCCGCGCCCAGGCCGTGCGGCTGGCCGACTACGCCCGCGAGTGCGGCGCCGAGGGGCTGGTGATGTGCCCACTCAATGACCGCGCCGACCCGCGCAGCGAAGCCGAGCGTGCGGCTGGGCTGCGTACTGCCCTCAGTGAATTGGCACCGATCCTGCGCGCCTTCGGCATCTACGGTTTCATCGAACCCCTGGGTTTCGAAGAGTGCTCGTTGCGCCGCAAGCGCACGGCGGTGGAAGCGATCAAGAGCATTGGCGGGCTGGATGTGTTCCGCCTGGTGCACGACACCTTCCACCATCATCTGGCCGGCGAGCAGGAGTTCTTCCCCGAACTGACCGGGCTGGTGCACATCTCCGGCGTCGAGGATGCCCAGGCACCTCTGGCGACGATTCGTGACGGCCACCGGGTGCTGGTGGGCGAGGCCGACATCCTCGGCAATGCCAAGCAGATCGAGGCGTTGCTCAGTGGCGGTTATGACGGTTACCTGTCTTTCGAGCCATTTGCCGAGAGCGTCCATGAGCTGGCCGACATTCGCCAGGCGTTGGGGGCGAGCATGAACCACTTGCAAAGCTCACGGGCATGAGCCCGTTATCAACCTGATGAAGATCCCCCTTGTGGGAGCGGGCTTGCTCGCGAAGGCGGCAGTCCATCCAACATTGATGTGGCCTGACATACCGCTTTCGCGAGCAAGCCCGCTCCCACAGGGGAGTGAGCAAACCGCCAGATTTGCATTCCAGACAAGGTGCAAGCATGACCACAACACGACTGACCATGGCCCAGGCCTTGGTGAAATTCCTCGATAACCAGTACATCGAAGTCGATGGCGTCCAGAGCAAGTTCGTCGCCGGGGTCTTTACCATTTTCGGCCACGGCAACGTGCTGGGCCTGGGCCAGGCGCTGGAGCAGGACAGCGGCGACCTGGTAGTCCATCAGGGCCGCAACGAGCAGGGCATGGCCCATGCCGCCATCGGGTTTGCCAAGCAGCATTTGCGGCGCAAGATCTACGCCTGCAGTTCCTCGGTCGGCCCCGGTGCGGCGAACATGCTGACCGCCGCGGCCACCGCCACGGCCAACCGCATTCCGCTGCTGCTGTTGCCCGGCGATGTCTACGCCAGTCGCCAGCCGGACCCGGTGCTGCAACAGATCGAGCAGTTCCACGACCTGAGCATCAGCACCAACGATGCCTTCAAGGCCGTGAGCAAATACTGGGACCGCATCAACCGCCCCGAGCAATTGATGACCGCCGCGATTCACGCGATGCGGGTGCTGACCGACCCGGCCGAAACCGGCGCGGTGACCCTGGCGCTGCCCCAGGACGTGCAAGCCGAAGCCTACGACTACCCGGATTACTTCCTGCAAAAACGCGTGCACCGCATCGACCGCCGGCCGGCCACCGAAGCGATGCTCGGCGATGCCCTGGCGTTGCTCAAGGGCAAGCGCAAGCCGTTGATCATCTGCGGTGGCGGCGTACGCTACTCCGGCGCCAACGCCGCGCTACAGGCGTTTGCCGAGCGCTTCGAGATTCCCTTTGCCGAGACCCAGGCCGGCAAGAGCGCGGTGGTGTCCAGCCATCCGCTGAACGTCGGCGGTGTCGGCGAAACCGGTTGCCTGGCGGCGAACCTGCTGGCCAAGAAAGCCGATCTGATCATCGGTATCGGCACCCGCTATAGCGATTTCACCACCGCGTCGAAATGGCTGTTCCAGCACCCGGATGTGCGGTTCCTCAATCTCAACATCAGCCCGTGCGATGCCTTGAAGCTCGACGGCGTGCAACTGTTGGCCGACGCCCGTTCGGGCCTGGAGGCCTTGTCGGCCGCGATGGGGGATTATCGTGCCGAATGGGGCGGGCAGGTTGCCGATGCGAAGGCCCAGCTCGACGCCGAAGTGGACCGTATCTACCAGGCGGATTACCAGGCCGAGGATTTCGTCCCGGAAATCAACGACCACATGGACCCGGCGGTGTTTCGCGAATTCATCGAGCTCACCGGTTCCTGCCTGACCCAGAGCCGCGTGCTCGGTACGCTCAACCAAGCCTTGGCGGATGACGCCATCATCGTCGCCGCCGCCGGCAGCCTGCCCGGCGATTTGCAGCGCAGCTGGCGCAGCAAGGGCGTCGACACTTATCACGTCGAGTACGGTTATTCGTGCATGGGCTACGAGGTCAATGCCGCCCTGGGCGTGAAGCTCGCCGAGCCGGACAAAGAGGTCTATGCGTTGGTGGGCGACGGCTCCTACATGATGCTGCATTCGGAACTGGCGACCTCGATCCAGGAGCGCCGCAAGATCAACGTGGTGCTGTTGGACAACATGACGTTCGGTTGCATCAACAACCTGCAAATGGAACACGGCATGGACAGCTTCGGTACCGAGTTCCGTTTCCGCAACCCCGAGACCGGCAAGCTCGACGGTGCCTTTGTGCCAGTGGATTTCGCCATGAGCGCGGCGGCCTACGGTTGCAAGACCTACAAGGTCAAGACGCTGGATGAGTTGCACGCGGCCCTGGCCGATGCGCGGCGCCAGACGGTCTCGACGCTGATCGACATCAAGGTTCTGCCCAAGACCATGATCCACAAATACCTGTCGTGGTGGCGGGTTGGCGTGGCGCAAGTGTCCACCAGCGCCCGCACCGATGCCGTCGCCAAGACCCTCAACGAACGACTGGCCAAGGCCCGTCAATACTGATTGCCCCAACCCTACGAAAGGAGTTCCAAATGTCTTTGAAGCTGGGCGTCATCGGCACCGGGGCCATCGGCCAGGACCATATCCGTCGTTGCAGCCAGACCTTGCTCAACAGCCAGGTGGTGGCGGTGACCGACATCAACCTCGCCCAGGCGGCGAAGGTGGTGGCCGACTTGAAATTGACCGCCGAGGTCTATCCCGACGGTCATGCATTGATCAAGGCGCCGGACGTGGAGGCGATCCTCGTCACCTCCTGGGGCCCGAGCCATGAAGAGTTCGTGCTGGCGGCAATTGCGGCGGGCAAGCCGGTGTTCTGTGAAAAGCCCCTGGCGGTCACGGCCGAAGGCTGCCGCAAGATCGTCGACGCCGAAGTGGCCCATGGCAAGCGCCTGGTGCAGGTCGGTTTCATGCGTCCGTACGATGAAGGCTATCGCGCGCTCAAGGCGGTGATCGACAGTGGCCAGATCGGTGAACCGCTGATGCTGCACTGCGCCCACCGCAACCCGAGCGTGGGCGAGAACTACAAGACCGACATGGCGATCACCGACACCTTGATTCATGAATTGGATGTGTTGCGCTGGCTATTGGCCGATGACTACGTCTCGGTGCAAGTGGTGTTCCCCCGCAAGACCAGCAAGGCCCTGGCCCACCTGCGGGACCCGCAGATTGTCCTGCTGGAAACCGCCCGGGGCACGCGCATCGACGTCGAAGTGTTCGTCAACTGCCAGTACGGCTATGACATCCAATGCGAAGTGGTGGGGGAGACCGGCATCGCCAAGCTGCCGGAACCGTCCCAGGTGCAACTGCGCAGCGGCGCCAAGCTGTCCAATGCGATCCTGATGGATTGGAAGGACCGCTTCATCGCTGCCTACGACGTCGAGTTGCAGGCTTTCATCGATGGCGTGCGTGCCGGGCAAGTGGGCGGGCCGTCGGCCTGGGATGGGTTTGCCGCGGCGGTGGCGGCGGATGCTTGTGTCGAGGCGCAACAGAGTGGGCAGATCGTCAAGGTCGATCTGCCCGAGCGCCCCCATTTTTACGGCTAGATTCATTCTCTGTGGGAGCGGGCTTGCTCGCGAAGGCGTAGTGTCAGTCGCCATCAATGCTGAATGTACCGCCGCCTTCGCGAGCAAGCCCGCTCCCACAAGGGATTTGTGGTGAGCAGAGTTCCCGCAGTCATCCGGGAACAAACTGTGGGAGCAAGCCTGCTCGCGATAGCGGTGGGTCAGTCAACGCAATGCTGGCTAATTCGCCGCCATCGCGAGCAAGCTCAGCTCCCACAGGGATTTGTGGTGAGCAGAGTTCCCGCAGTCATCCGGGAACAAACTGTGGGAGCGAGCCTGCTCGCGATAGCGGTGGGTCAGTCAACGCAATGCTGGCTGATCCGCCGCCATCGCGAGCAAGCTCAGCTCCCACAAGGGATTTGTGGTGAGCAGAGTTCCCGCAGTCATCCGGGAACAAACTGTGGGAGCAAGCCTGCTCGCGATAGCGGTGGGTCAGTCAACACAATGCTGGCTGATCCACCGCCATCGCGAGCAGGCTCGCTCCCACAGGGCCCGGCGTTATTTCCAGATAAGGAGCTTTCATGCGAATCGGACTAGTCGGCTACGGCAAGGGTGGGCGGTTCTTTCATGCGCCGCTGATCAGCAGCCTGCCAGGGGCTACGTTTGTCGGCGTGGTGACGCGGTCCGCCGAGCGCCGTCAACAATTGGCCAGCGATCACCCGGATGCCCAGGCCTTCGACACCCTCGAACAATTGGTGGCGGCCGGCGTCGATGCGGTGGTGGTGTCCACCCCTTTGGACGGTCGCCCGGCCATTGTGATGCAGGCCATCGAACTCGGCGTGGCGGTGGTCAGCGACAAACCATTCGCCCCTGACGCCGCCCAGGCCGAGGCCATGGTGTTGGCCGCCGAACAACGCGGCGTGCCGCTGAGCGTGTACCAGAACCGTCGCTGGGATTCGGATTTCCTGACCTTGCGCAAACTGCTGGCCTCTGGTGCCCTCGGGCAAATCATCCGTTTTGAATCCAGCGTCGAGCGTTATTCGCCAACGTCGGTGGGCAAAGGCAGCGGCGGCGGGTTTCTGCGCGACCTCGGCAGCCATCTGGTGGACCAGGCGCTGCAATTGTTCGGCCCGGTGGTGCGGGTCTACGCCGAGCTGGATTATCGGCAGCCGGACCAGGTGTTCGACAACGGTTTCTTCATGTCCCTGACCCATGCCAGCGGCGTGATTTCCCACTTGAGCGGCAATTGCGTGCAAAACGCAGCGCGCCCGCGTTTTCGGGTCAACGGCACCCAGGGCTGCTACACCGTCGAAGGTCTGGATGGGCAAGAGGCCCAGGCGCTGGCCGGCTTGAGCCCGGCGACCGAGGGCGAACGCTGGGGGGCGGAAGAACATCGACGCTGGGGCTGGTTCGAACACGGCACCGAGCGCGAGCGAGTGACTTCCGAACGTGGCTGCTGGCTGGCGTTCTACCAACAACTGCAAAGCGCGTTGCAGGACGCTGGCCCGCTGCCGGTGGAGGCCCGTGACGCATTGGCCACCACGCGCCTCCTCGATGCGGCCAGGCAGAGTGCCGAGCAGGGCGAAGTGGTGTGTTTATCCGCGCCTGTGGGACATGGAATAAAAAACGAATAAAATTCTAAAATCAGTTGATATGGAAAATATTTTCCAATAAAGTCGATTCCAGGTTACCGACAACCCTGTTTGCCTCCTGCCAAGCCAGCCTTGAACGGACGACAGACGAAACAAAAACAAGAAACACAGCTAGGTACCGTCGATGAAAACCTTCAGCCGCTCTGCGTTTCACCTGCCACATCTGCTGCGCCTGTCCGCAGTCCTCCCCCTGTTCGAATCCCTGTGTATCCAGCGCAAGGGCGCCATGGTCTGTTGCATGCCCGGTGCGCCTATCGTGCGCTTGCCCCGTTCCTGATCCGTCACGCCTTATCCATAAAACCAACAAAAAAGTGGAGAAAGACCGTTCATGAAGACCAAGACCCGTATCGCCTCGCTGGCCCTGTCGTTGATGCTCACCAGCGGCGCTGCCCTGGCGGACCTGAAGATCGGCGTCAGCATGTCCCAGTTCGATGACACCTGGTTGACCTACCTGCGCGAGTCCATGGACAAGAAAGCCAAGTCCTTGCCCGATGGCGTCACCCTGCAGTTCGAAGACGCGCGCAGTGACGTGGTCAAGCAACTGAGCCAGGTGGAAAGCTTCATCAGCCAGAAGGTCGATGCGCTCATCGTCAACCCTGTGGACACCGCCGCGACCCAGCGCATCACCAAGGCCGCGGTGGCTGCCGGTATCCCACTGGTGTACGTCAACCGCCGCCCGGACGATCCGAAATTGCCGGAAGGGGTGGTCACCGTGGCCTCCGATGACCTCGAAGCCGGGCGCATGCAGATGCAATACCTGGCCGACAAGATGGGCGGCAAGGGCGACATTGTGATCCTGTTGGGTGACCTGGCGAACAACTCCACCACTAACCGCACCAAGGGCGTCAAGGAAGTGCTGGCCAAGTACCCGGGCATCAAGATCGAACAGGAGCAGACCGGTACCTGGTCGCGGGACAAGGGTATGACCCTGGTCAACGACTGGCTGACCCAAGGCCGCGAGTTCAACGCGGTGGTGTCCAACAACGACGAAATGGCCATCGGTGCGGCCATGGCCCTCAAGCAAGCGGGTAAAGAGAAAGGCAGCGTATTGATTGCCGGGGTCGATGGCACGCCGGACGGTTTGAACGCTATCAAGAAAGGCCAAATGGCGGTCTCGGTGTTCCAGGACGCCAAGGGCCAGGCCGATGGCTCCATCGACACGGCGGTCAAAATGGCCAAGGGCGAGAAAATGGCGTCCGTCGTGGTGCCGTACCGCCTGATCACGCCGGACAACGTCGATCAGTTCAAGTGACGTTCAACCCGGTCCCACCACAACAATAAGCAGGCAAGGTTGCAACGCCACCTTGCCGAGGGAGTACCTGATCATGTTCGCTTCAGCGACTGCTTCGAGCGCCCCGGCCATGACTTTCCAGCCGGACGTATTACTTGATGAGCCGTACCTGCTGGAAGTCGTCAATGTCAGCAAGGGCTTTCCCGGTGTGGTGGCCTTGTCCGATGTTCAATTGCGGGTGCGTCCCGGCTCCGTGCTGGCCCTGATGGGGGAAAACGGTGCGGGCAAATCCACCTTGATGAAGATCATCGCCGGCATCTACCAGCCGGACGCCGGCGAACTGCGCCTGCGCGGCAAACCGGTGACCTTCGACACGCCGCTGGCGGCGTTGCAGGCCGGCATCGCGATGATCCATCAGGAACTGAACCTGATGCCCCACATGAGCATCGCCGAAAACATCTGGATCGGCCGCGAGCAGCTCAACGGCCTGCACATGGTCGACCATGGCGAAATGCACCGCTGCACCGCCCGGCTGCTGGAGCGCCTGCGCATCAAGCTCGACCCCGAGGAGCAGGTGGGCAACCTGAGCATTGCCGAGCGACAGATGGTGGAGATTGCCAAGGCTGTCTCGTATGACTCCGACATCCTGATCATGGATGAGCCGACTTCGGCCATCACCGAGACCGAAGTCGCCCACCTGTTCTCGATCATTGCCGACCTCAAGTCCCAGGGCAAAGGCATCATCTACATCACCCATAAGATGAACGAAGTGTTTGCCATCGCCGATGAAGTGGCGGTGTTTCGCGACGGCGCCTATATCGGCCTGCAACGGGCCGACAGCATGGACGGCGACAGCCTGATCTCGATGATGGTCGGGCGTGAGCTGAGCCAATTGTTCCCGGTGCGCGAGCAACCCATCGGTGAGTTGGTGCTGTCGGTGCGCGGCCTGAGCCTGGACGGCATCTTCAAAGGCGTGTCCTTCGACCTGCATGCCGGGGAGATCCTGGGCATCGCCGGGTTGATGGGCTCGGGCCGGACCAACGTGGCCGAAGCGATTTTCGGCGTGACCCCGAGCACCGGCGGCGAAATCCTGCTGGACGGCCAACCGGTGCGCATCAGCGACCCGCACATGGCCATCGAGAAAGGCTTCGCGCTGTTGACCGAGGACCGCAAGCTCAGTGGCCTGTTCCCGTGCCTGTCGGTGCTGGAAAACATGGAGATGGCCGTGCTGCCCCATTACGTGGGCAACGGCTTCATCCAGCAGAAAGCCCTGCGCGCCTTGTGTGAGGACATGTGCAAGAAACTGCGGGTCAAGACCCCGTCGCTGGAGCAGTGCATCGACACGTTGTCTGGCGGCAACCAGCAGAAAGCGCTGCTGGCCCGCTGGCTGATGACCAATCCACGCATCCTGATCCTCGACGAGCCGACCCGCGGCATCGATGTCGGCGCCAAGGCCGAGATCTACCGGCTCATCGCCTATCTCGCCAGCGAAGGCATGGCGGTGATCATGATTTCCTCGGAACTGCCGGAAGTATTGGGCATGAGCGACCGGGTCATGGTGATGCACGAAGGCGACCTGATGGGCACGCTCGACCGCAGCGAAGCGACCCAGGAACGCGTGATGCAACTGGCCTCGGGCCTGTCCTGATGCCTTTTGGCTCAGGTAAATAAAGTCGAGCAAAAATGTGGCGAGGGAGCTTGCTCCCGCTGGGGCGCGAAGCGGCCCTGTGTCGGCTCGCAATACGGCCCAGCGGAGCAAGTTCCCTGGCCACGGATCAAAAAAGGTGATTGGCTATGAACGCGATACTGGAAAACAAACCCGCGGCAGCACCGAACAGGACCCGGCGGCGGTTGCCGACGGAACTGAGCATCTTCCTGGTGCTGATCGGCATCGGCCTGGTGTTCGAAATGTTCGGCTGGATCATGCGTGACCAGAGTTTCCTGATGAACTCCCAGCGCCTGGTGCTGATGATCCTGCAAGTGTCGATCATCGGCCTGCTGGCCATCGGCGTGACCCAGGTGATCATTACCACCGGCATCGACCTGTCGTCCGGCTCGGTGCTGGCGCTGTCGGCGATGATCGCCGCCAGCCTGGCCCAGACCTCGGACTTCGCCCGGGCGGTGTTTCCCTCGCTGACGGACTTGCCGGTGTGGATACCCGTGGTGGCGGGGCTTGGGGTCGGGCTGCTGGCCGGGGCGATCAATGGCAGCATCATCGCCATTACCGGCATCCCGCCGTTCATCGCCACCCTCGGCATGATGGTCTCGGCCCGTGGCCTGGCACGCTACTACACCGAAGGCCAGCCGGTGAGCATGCTGTCCGATTCCTATACCGCCATTGGCCATGGCGCGATGCCGGTGATCATCTTCCTGGTGGTGGCGGTGATCTTCCACATTGCCCTGCGCTACACCAAGTACGGCAAGTACACCTACGCCATTGGCGGCAACATGCAGGCGGCGCGCACATCGGGCATCAACGTCAAGCGCCACTTGGTGATCGTCTACAGCATTGCCGGGTTGCTCGCGGGGTTGGCTGGCGTGGTGGCCTCGGCGCGGGCGGCGACCGGCCAGGCGGGCATGGGCATGTCCTATGAGCTGGACGCGATTGCGGCGGCGGTGATCGGCGGCACCAGCCTGGCGGGTGGGGTGGGGCGCATCACCGGGACGGTGATCGGGGCGCTGATCCTCGGGGTGATGGCCAGCGGTTTTACCTTCGTCGGGGTCGATGCCTACATCCAGGACATCATCAAGGGCTTGATCATTGTGGTGGCGGTGGTCATCGACCAGTACCGCAACAAGCGCAAACTCAAGCGCTGATCCGCAAAAGTTGCGACAAAGCGCCACGCCTGACCCGCGTGGCGTTGCCATTTGTCTTCTTAATACAGCAATTGCACCGAATTTCTTGTTATAAACGCACTCCGATGACTGCTAAAAGCCTGTCAGAGAACATTTGAGGGGGTTGTCGGACATTTTCCCTATGTTTTCAGTTGCTGAGGCCTCGACTCGGCCTTAGACTGCCGCCCCTCGTAAATTGAGTGCCGGGTGGCGCTTGCAATAGACGGCGCCTTTCCCGATGAGCGTGGCAGCTGCGCTGCGGGACGCTCCATAATTCGCCTTAATGCACGTTTTTTTATAGAGAAATCAATGACAAAGGAAAAGTTGCTGGCCATGCCGGCGGATGACTACATGAATGCCGAGCAGCTGGCTTTCTTCACCAAGCTGTTGCAGAACATGAAAGTCGAAACCCACGAGCGCATCGAACAGAACCGAATCGCCATTGAGAGCCTGGACACCCCGGCCGACCCGGCGGACGCTGCTTCCGTAGAAGAAGAGCGTACCTGGCTGGTCAACGCCATCGATCGCGACCAGCGCATGCTGCCTCAACTGGAGCAGGCCCTGGACCGCATCAACGACGACAGCTTCGGCTGGTGCGACGACAGCGGCGAGCCGATCGGCCTCAAGCGCCTGCTGATCAGCCCGACCACCAAGTACTGCATCGAAGCCCAGGAACGTCACGAACAGATCGACAAGCACCAGCGTCAGGCCTGATTCGCGTTGTTCAAAAAGATCGCGACCTTTTGACGAAGGCCGCGATCTTTTGCTTTCGCCGGTACCTGTTCGTCTACTCCCGTTGACCTGCTGCAAGAACACGACTAATGGACCATGGATAATGGCTCGGTAGTGGCGTTTAATGCGGTCATAACAACGAGAATGTGGGTGACGAACATGGCGACAGACGGAACGCTGGCGGGTGCGGTGCCGGCCTCGGTACCCGAAACGAAAGGCGCGGCGCGCTGGCTGACGCCGACCTTGCAGAGCCTGGCCCTGGCCTTGCTGCTGTGCGGTATGGCCTTGGGCGGCTGGTCGCTGTACTTGGGCCTGCCGCTGGTGATGCTGATCGTCTGGTTGCCGCGCCTGCGTTCACGCGTGGCCGCGGCAGCCGCACCCAGCACTGACACCCTGGCCGAGTTGACCCGCGACTTGTCCTACACCACCAGCCATAACGCCCTGTCGGCCGCCGGTGTTGCCTATTCGGTCAAGCAACTGGCCGGCAAGGTCCAGTCCCAACTCGATGCGGCGGCGCAGATCGTCAGCAATGCCGAATCGATGATCGCCACTGAACAGGCCACTTCACAACTCAGTCAGCAAGCCCTGGGCGCCGCCAGCGAGGCCCATCGCAGCAGCGTGGCCGGGCGCAGCGAACTGGTGGAGTCCATCAGCCGCATGCACCAGCTCAGCCAGCGGGCGAATGACAGCCGGGAATTGATCGAAGCCCTGAGCGTACGCAGCGATGAAATCCAGCGGGTCAGCCTGGTGATCCAATCGATCGCCAGCCAGACCAACCTGCTGGCGCTGAACGCGGCCATCGAGGCGGCCCGGGCCGGTGAGCATGGCCGTGGGTTCGCGGTGGTGGCCGATGAAGTTCGCGGCCTGGCCGGGCGTACCGCCGCGGCAACCGGCGAAGTCGGGGTGATGGTGGCCGACATCCAGCAGCGCACCGCCCAGGTGGTGGAGCAGATCCGCCAACTGGCCGCCGACCTGGACAGTGGTGTGCAGCAGGTCGAGCACACCGGCCAGCACCTGGAGAACATCGCCCGCCTTGCAGAAGGGGTTGAAACCCAGGTCGGTGCCATTGCCCAGGGCACTGACACCAATCGCGAACAACTCGACAGCCTGTTCCACGCCATCGAGCAGATGCGCAGCGACCTGTCCATCAGCGACCAGCAGACCCAGCGCCTGGCCGAGGCGGCGGTGCAGATGGAAGGCCAGGCCGAAACCATCAGCGAACGCCTGGCCGAGGTGGGCCTCGACGATTATCACCAGCGGGTCTACGACCTCGCGCGGGAAGGGGCAAGCCAGATCGCCGCGCAGTTCGAGGCCGATATCGACCAGGGCCGTGTCAGCCTCGAGGATTTGTTCGACCGTAACTATCAACCGATCCCCAATACCCAGCCGGCCAAATACCAGACCCGCTTCGACCGCTACACCGACCAGGTCCTGCCAGCGATCCAGGAACCGCTGCTGGCCCGTCACGAGGGCCTGGTGTTTGCGATTGCCTGCACCCAGCAGGGTTATGTGCCGACCCACAATAAGGTCTTCAGCCAGCCGCTGACCGGCGATCCCCAGGTGGACACGCTGAATAACCGCACCAAGCGCAAGTTCTCCGATCGCACCGGGATCCGCTGCGGCAGCCACCAGCAACCGGTGCTGTTGCAGACCTACACCCGGGACACGGGGGAGTTGATGCATGACCTGTCCGTGCCAATCATGCTCAAGGGGCGTCATTGGGGCGGCTTGCGCTTGGGCTACAAACCCGAGAAGCCGCGCTAGGTTTCAATGCTATCGATGTGGCAAGGAAGCTTTTGTGGCGAGGGAGTCCCCGCCGCGTCGCCGACGCTGCGCTGTCGCGCAGCAAACAAGTGCTCGGCTTAAGATTGGGTGCGCGCGGGGAAAGAGGCCGTAGCTATCACTGGTGTGTCCGCACCCGCGAGGGAGAGTGGCCGGCACGGTATCGGCGTGGAGTCGTTGTAGGCACAGCAAGCTGTGACCACGTATGAGAGAGTGAATCCGTTCGCCACCGTGTTCCCCGCGCGCCATTCAATCCTGCGAGGAATTGTCATGGCGCGCAAGAAGCAGCAGAAACGATTTGAAGTGATTCACCCTCATTGTGCCGGTATCGATATCGGCAGCCGCGAGCACTGGGTTGGCGTCAATCCCGATCAAAGCGACAAGCCGGTTCGCTGTTTTCCGGCCTTCACTGAGGATTTGGTGAGCCTGGCCGAATGGTTGGAATCGCTGAAAATCAAGGTCGTGGCGATGGAGGCCACTGGCGTTTACTGGATACCGCTGTTCGAGCTTCTCGATTCAAGGGGCTTTGAGGTGTATCTGGTCAATTCCCGTGCAACTCGTCAGATAAGCGGACGTAAATCCGATGTTCTGGATTGCCAGTGGATCTGGCAACTCATGACCCATGGCTTACTCAGAGGTGCTTTCCGACCCGCTGATGATATTTGCTCGATGCGATCATTGGTTCGCCAGCGGGCCATGAAGGTTCGTGATCAAGCCAAGACCATCAACCGCATGCAAAAAGCCCTGACGCAGATGAACATTCAGTTAGCCAATGTCATCAGCAATATTGCTGGCGTGACAGGGATGAAAATCATCAAGGCCATCATCGATGGCGAGCGTGACCCTCAAGTCTTGGCCAACTTCCGAGACGGCCGTATCAAGGCCGATCACCAAACCATTGCCCGCAGCCTGCACGGTAACTGGCGAGTCGAGCATCTGCATGCTTTGGCTCAGGAGGTGGCTGCTCATGATTTCCTTGAGAAGCAGATTGCCGAATGTGATCGGACCATCACTCAGGCACTTGATCGACTTCCAGTGCTGAACCATGAGCCCACGCAACCCACCAAGCCACTGCGTAGCCCGCATCGCTCGGCAGATGAACAAGCCAGCTTGCACCAGGCACTTGTGAGAATCATGGGCGTGGACCTGACCGCGATTCCCACCATCGGAATCGAATCCGCCTTGGTTCTGGCGAGCGAAGTCGGACCTGATTTGTCGCGTTTTCCGACTGAGCAACATTTCAGCTCCTGGATGGGGGTAGCGCCCTCAACCCGAATATCGGGGGGAAAACCCTTGCCCGGTCATGTCCCCAAGGTATTTAACCGGGCGGCACAAGCGTTGAAGCAGGCGGCCTCTAGCGCCCGCACCGATAAAAGCTTTATCGGTGCCAGTCACCGCGCCCGATTGGCTCGCATGGATACGGCCTGCGCCATTAAGGCTACGGCTCACCAACTGGCCCGCCTGATCTACGCCATGCTGACCAAGGGACAACCTTACGTGGCGCAGGATATGAACGAATACGAGGCCAAAAGCCGTGATCGCCAGCTGAGAGCCTTACAGCGTAAGGCTACAAAGCTGGGTGTTCGATTGGTCGCGGCTTAAAAAGCTTTGGAGAACAAGGGGATGGATTTTGTTTGATGAGAGCTTGCTCCCGCTGGGCTGCGCAGCAGTCCCAAAGGCTGACCCCCATCAATCTGCCCCACCGAGGCGGCAGGTCCAAGGGCTGCTGCGCAGCCCAGCGGGAGCAAGCTCCCTCGCCACAAGAGCGGTGGTGAATGCTATTAATGGGCCTTGCCGCTACTTGCCGTCGTGCAGGCGCACATTCAGCTGGTCCACCAGCACCGCTTCTTCGCCGTCTGCGAGCAGCCATTCCTGGAGCAGCTCTTTCTGCTGGTCCGACCAGAAATCAGCCTCCACCAGCTTGATTTCCGGGGACAGTGGGTGGGCCACGATAAAATCGTCAATGGCCTTGCCATCGGAGGGCAGGCCGAGTTGGTCGAACAGGGTCTTGAGGTCGTGGGAAGGCTGTTCCATGGAAGTCTCCTCTGGTCGGCGCCGTCATGGCGCGTCGGTGCTTCCTTTATCTGAGGCAAGCGCTTATCAGGAGTTCGATTGGAATCAGGCTTTCAAGGCGCCTTCGTCCACGGCGGCCTTCAGCGCCCTGGCTGCTTCCCTGGCGGCCTCGGCGGCGACTTGCGAAGTCTTGAACCAGCGATCCTTTTCCACCTGGTGGCAAGTGACAGTGGTCAACGGTGGTTTGGCACGCATTACAATGACCGCTTGGAACTCGCCTTCGACTTCCCTGGCCTCGCCCCGGATAAAAAATTCGCCAATATCAAATTCCGTCACGTCGCGCCTGCTCCTCAAAATCATTATGGGTGCGCGATCCGCCATTGGACGACGATCTTCGCTGGACGGGCAGTATGGCAGCAGTTGCCCGTCGGCGGCTGAGTTAAGTCATGGACGAAGGCATTCAGGCGCTCTGTTCGAGACGCCTGGCCAGGTGACAGGCCTCGTTATGGTCGGTTCGGAATCCTCTTACACGTCCAGTCGATGTTTCTTCTATATGAAAAAAACACTTGCCGGCCAGGACTACCCGGTAACGCGGTTGAATCAACGAAATTGACAGGCGATCGACACCGTCAAAGCTGTTGGCTGCTCCAGCGATGCATGGGGCGAAGGGGTGGGTCAGGGGAGGGAAAGCGATCATTATGAATTCCTTTTCATGATTTACCGACGAATTGCCGGCGACTTCGAGTAGTCTCCACGCCTTGAGCTGCTCTAGAATCGGCAGAGCCGTGTGGACGGTTGCGCCTATCTAAAGCAATTTTTTTTGGGCTCGATGTCAGAAAAATGCTTTTTTAAGTGAGAAATTTCCCTAAAGTTAGTAGTCCCATCTTTTCCGATGCTCAGAGTGGCGTTTTCCTTCAGCCTCTGGCGACTCCCCGGGAAAGACGGCGAGAGCGGCAACCTTTAGTCTGCTCTCGGCCCGGGACAGGGCGCGCCGTTCATTTCGAATTTCAGTGACAGGTCCATTACGACATTACAGTCGGTACGGGTTCTCGTGGTCCGTCCTTTGCGCGGGGCGGGTCTTTTTCAAAGATGGGGATGTTTCCTTGGCAGTAAGTAATCTCGACATGCATGCGTTATTTGTACTTGGTGACCTGCGGGCAAAACTGGTCAAACAATTCCAGTCACGTTTCGTCTACATCACCGAGCAGACCGCCGAAGGTATTTATGTTGCCGAAATCGACACCGAATCGGCCCTGGTAGTCGATGACAAACCCAGGCTGGAGCTCAAGGTCGGTGATCATTTTCGCGCGGCGGTATTGCCCAGTCGCGAAGGCGGCAAGTTTGAAATCCGCTTTCGCGAAATCAAGCTGACGGTCTATGGCCTTGGCGATTACGCCTTCGTCACGACTCCCGGTGGCCAGGCCATCCTGTTCAAGGAAGGCCACAGCGTAGTGACCGTGTTCGCGGCCAATGAACAGCTGCAGGAAGGCTTGACCAAGACCTTGAAAGCGGTAACCGCCAAGGCCGCCAAGTGGCGCAAGGGCGAACTGGTCACTTTCAAGGCCAGTGAGTGACCGTTTCGGCGCCTGTGCACCCAAACCGCTGACAGTTTCGCAAGATCTCGCTGGAACCTCGGCTACAGTCAATTGACTGAACTATTCAGGGGCTTGCGTTTCGTTACGCAGGGCCGTTCAGGAATTGCTGTTATCTGGCACGAGGTGCAAAGCATGAGACGAGTTCGACAGTGGCTGGCTGCCTGGGCCACCTTCGCTGTGTTGGTTTCACCCCTTCCGGCGTCGGCCGCCACAGCGCCGATCCACTTTGCCGACTTGAACTGGGAAAGCGGCAGCCTGATCACCGATATCCTGCGGGTCATCGTCGAAAAGGGCTATGGATTGCAGACCGACACCTTGCCCGGCACCACCATCACCCTGGAAACCGCCCTGGCCAATAACGATATCCAGGTGATCGGCGAGGAGTGGGCCGGCCGCAGCCCGGTGTGGGTCAAGGCCGAGTCCGAAGGCAAGGTGGTCGCCTTGGGCGATACGGTCAAAGGCGCGACCGAAGGCTGGTGGGTGCCCGAGTATGTCATCAAGGGCGACCCGGCCAAGGGCATCAAGCCCCTGGCGCCAGACCTGCGCAGCGTCGAGGACCTGGCGCGCTACAAGCACGTGTTCAAGGACCCGGAAAGCCCCGACAAGGGCCGCTTTCTCAACAGCCCCATCGGTTGGACCTCCGAGGTGGTCAACAAGCAGAAGCTCAAGGCCTATGGCCTGTCCGACAGCTACGTGAATTTTCGCAGCGGCTCGGGGGCGGCGCTGGATGCGGAAATCAGCTCGACGATCCGCCGGGGCAAGCCGATCCTGTTTTACTACTGGTCGCCCACGCCGCTGCTCGGGCGCTTCAAGCTGGTGCAGTTGCAAGAGCCGCCTTTCGATGCCGAGGCCTGGAAAACCCTGACCGACGCCGACAACCCCAACCCGAAGCCGACCCGCTCGCTGGCCTCGAAACTGTCGATTGGCGTCTCCGTACCGTTCCAGAAGCAATACCCGGACATTGCCGAGTTCTTCAGCAAGGTCGACTTGCCCATCGAGCCGTTGAACAAGGCCCTGGCCGACATGAGCGAGAAACGCACGCCACCCCGTGAAGCCGCCGAAGCGTTCCTCAAGGCGCATCCACAGGTCTGGCAGGCCTGGCTGCCCAAGGACGTCGCCGACAAGGTGTCCGCCGGTCTGTAGCGAGTACGTCAGTCAATTGAACAGTTGATCCTGGGCAAGTCGTCATTCGCTGAAAACTGGCAACCTGCGCCCGTCCAGCGAAATGCCAAATTCGAGCTAGGATGATTGTTCAACCTTTTTGAGGAGGCTGGCGAATGACGCTTTTATTGGCTCGGTCGCTGGTCGCAGTGTTTGCGACCATCAGCTTGATTCATTTGTATTGGGCCCTGGGCGGGCGGTGGGCGGCCCTGGCGGTGGTGCCCCAGGTGCCGGTGAAGCAGGGGGACGCGTTGCGACCGGCGTTCGACCCCTCGGGCTGGCTGACGTTGCTGGTGGCCCTGGCGCTGCTGATGATTGCGCTGCTGGTATGCCTGCGGGTCGGCCTGCTCGCCCAGCCGGTCACCCATCGGGCGTTGCAGTGGCTGATCAGCGCGATTGCCTTGCTGATGTTCGCCCGAGCCATTGGCGAGTCGGAGTTGGTGGGTTTCTTCAAGGAGGTCAAGGGCTCGACCTTCGCCAGGCTCGACACCTGGATCTATTCGCCGTTGTGCGTGGTGCTTGGGGCCGGGTTGTTGACGGTGGCGTGGGCCTGAACCTCTAACGGCGAACGCCGTTGTGGCGAGGGAGCTTGCTCCCGCTGGAGGGCGCAGCCCTCCTAAAAAGCTGAACACAAGTCAGCCTGACCCATCGAGGTGACAGGTCCAAGGGCTGCTGCGCACCCCAGCGGGAGCAAGCTCCCTCGCCACAAAAGCTGTACCGGCTCGAGATACCTGTCAGTCGGTTCGGCGGCTGCTCACTTCGGCCGGCACATCATCCCCCGCCATGCGCTTGCGGAACAGTGCCGCCCGGGCCAGCAGCAGGGTGGTCACCGGTACCGTGATCGATAGCAGGATCGGGATCAGCCAGGCGTGCAACACCGGCCCGGACTTGAGCGCCGAAAAATAGATGATCGAGGCCAATGCCACGCACCAGGCGCCCAATGTGGAGGCCAGGGCTGGTGGGTGCATGCGCTGGAAATAATCCTTCAAGCGCACCAGGCCGATCGCCCCGGCCAGGGCGAAAAAGCTGCTGAGTACCAGCAGGATCGCCACCGGGATTTCCACCCACATCGACAGTTCGCCGGTCATTCGATCACCTCGCCACGCAACAGGAACTTGGCCAGGGCAAACGAGCCGACAAAGCCGAACAGGGCGATCAGCAGCGCCGCCTCGAAATAGGTGTCACTGGCATATCGGATGCCCAGCACCAGCATCATCAGCATCGCCACGATGTACAGGTAGTCCAGGGCCAGTACCCGATCCTGGGCCGACGGGCCCTTGAACAGTCGCCACAGGGTCAACACCATCGCCAGGGAGAGCAGGAACAGGCTCAACAGGATCGCATTGGACAGCAACGGGCTCATTCGAAAATCTCCATCAAGGGGCGCTCGTAGGTGGCCTTGAAGTGCGCGATGAATGACGCCTCGTCCGGCAGGTCGAACACGTGCAGCAACAGGATGCTGCGATCCAGGGCCAGTTCCGACCAGACGGTCCCGGGAACCACCGTGGTGATCATCGACAGCGCGGCCAGGCCGTTGGCATCGCGCAGGTCCAGCGGCACCTTGATGAATCGCGAGCGAGGCGGGCGGCGGGCGGCGTTCAGCACCCCCCAGGCCACCGCCAGGTTGGACACCAGCACGTCGCGGCCCACCAGCAGGAACAGGCGCAACACCACCCACGGCCGGCGGATACGGATGGGCCGTGGGCGCAGCGGACGCATCAGCAACGGCGCCAGGAACCCCAATGCAGCACCCATCAGCAGATGGCCGGCGCTGACGGACACGTTCAGCACCAACCACAGCAGCCATAACGCCAGGGACAACCACGGGGCGGGAAACAGGCGCTTCATGGCTGTACCTCCCGCAACGCGGCGCGGGCTTCGGGGTTGGGCACGGCGCGGGTGGCGAGTACCGACATCACGTAATGTTCCGGAGTGTTCAGCGCGTCGGCGGCCGACTGGGTATAGCGCAGCAACGGCTCGGCCTTGAAGGTCAGGGCGATGCCCAGGCCCAGCAGTACGACGATCGGCAGGCATTCGAACGGCCGCAGCAACGGTGACGGGCGTTCCTGAGGTGTCCAGAAGCGTTGGATGCCCAGGCGCGAGAAGGCGATCAGTGAGGCCAGCCCCGACAGGATCAGCAGCGCCAACAAGCCCCACGCCTGGTTCGACACCGGCGCCCCGGCACTGGCGCCGAATCCTTGGGGATTGAGCAAGGCGCTCAGCAGGCTCAGCTTGCCGATGAACCCCGAGAGCGGCGGCATGCCGATGATCAACAGCGCACAAAAGATAAAGCTCAAGCCGAGGAAGGCCATGGTCCAGGGAATCACTTGGCCGACCACGGCTTTCTGCTCGTCATCGAGGTTGATGCCCTTGGGCGGCTGCAAGGATTCCAACGGCCGCGGCAAAGTGTCGAAGTCGTCGTCCAGGGACAGTTCATTGGCCGAGCGCGAACGTTCGATCAGCTCCGCCAGCAAGAACAGCGCGCAGAGCGCCAAGGTTGAGCTCACTAGGTAGAACAGCGCCGCGCCCACCAGGTTCGGTTGGGCGAAGCCGATGGCCGACAACAGGATCCCCGCCGAAACCAGGATGCTCAGGCTCGCCATGCGCTCCAGGCGTTGGGCCGCCAGAATCGCGATGGCGGCGCAGACGATGGTCGCCATGCCGCCATAGACCAGCCAGTCGGCGCCGAAATACGCCGAGGCGCCGGCCTGGCCGGAGAACAGCAGTGTCCACAGGCGCAGGATCGTGTAGACGCCGACCTTGGTCATGATTGCAAACAGCGCCGCCACCGGTGCGCTGGCGGCGCTGTAGGCCGGCACCAGCCAGAAGTTCAGTGGCCACATGCCGGCCTTGGCCAGGAACGCCACCGCGAGGATGCCGGCGCCGGCGTGCAACAAGCCGCGGTCGGCCTCCGGCACCAGCGGGATCTTCAGGGCCAGGTCGGCCATGTTCAACGTGCCGGTGACGCCGTAGATCAGCGCCGCGCCGATCAGGAACAACGACGAGGCCAGCAGATTGATGGAAATGTAATGCAGGCCCGAGGACACCCGCGCCCGGCCCGAACCGTGCAGCATCAAGCCATAGGAAGCCGCCAGCAGCACTTCGAAGAACACGAACAGGTTGAACAGATCCGCGGTCAGGAAGGCGCCGTAGAGGCCCATCAGCTGGATCTGGAACAACGCATGGAAACTGGCGCCGGCGCGGTCCCAGCGGGCCATGGCGAAGAGCAGGGCGCTGACGCCGATGATGCCGGTCAGGACCAGCATCAGCGCCGACAGGCGATCGACCACCAGGACGATGCCGAACGGCGCCTGCCAGTTGCCCGGCAGGTACACACCAATGGACGCGGGCAGGGCCTGGTCCTGGGTCCAGCGCAGCAACAGCACGGCGATGCCCAGGCCCAGCAGGCTGGACAACAGATTGATCCGGGCCTTGAGCGGGCGATGCTTCTCGCCCAGCATCAGCATCAACGCGGCGGTCAGCAGCGGCAGCAGGATGGGCGCGGCGATCAGATGAGGCGTCAACATCATTCCTTGGGCTCCCGACCGTCCACGTGGTCGGTACCGGTCAGCCCCCGGGAGGCCAACAGCACCACCAGGAACAGCGCGGTCATGGCGAAGCTGATCACGATGGCGGTCAGCACCAGTGCCTGGGGCAGCGGGTCGGTGTAGTGCAGAAGATCCTGGGGCACGCCGTCCTTGATGATCGGCTCCTTGCCGATGAACAGGCTGCCCATGCTGAAGATGAACAGGTTGACGCCGTAGGATAGCAGGCACAGGCCCATGACCACCTGGAAGGTCCGTGGCCGCAACACCAGCCAGACACCCGAGGCGGCCAGTACGCCGATTGCGATTGCGATGACTTCTTCCATCAGGCGGTGGCTCCTTTGACGGCGGCGACGGGTTTGGGTTGCAGGCCCGGTTTATGGGCCCGGACCGACTGGTGCGCCAGGGCGGTGAGGATCAACAGGGTGGAACCGACCACCACCGCGTACACGCCGATATCGAAGAACAGCGCGCTGGCCAGGTGGATATCCCCCAGCAGCGGCAGTTCGAAATGCCAGGTGTGGGTGGTCAGGAACGGATACCCCACGGCCATCGCCCCCAGGCCGGTGGCGGTGGCGAACAACAGCCCGGTGCCCATCCAGCGCAGCGGTCGCAGGCTCATTTGCGCCTCGACCCACTGAGTGCCGGCGACCATGTATTGGAGGATGAACGCGACGGACATCACCAGCCCGGCCACGAAGCCGCCACCGGGTTGATTGTGGCCGCGCATGAACAGGTAGAACGACACCACCAGGGCGATCGGCAGCAGCAGGCGCACCAGCACCGACGGCACCATCATGAAACCCAGGGCGGTATCGCTGGCATGGCGCGGGTTGACCAGGTCGGTGACCACGTCCGGCGCCAACAGGCGCTGTTGCGCCGGTAGCTGCATGCTTTCCTTCGGTGGACGGAAGCGTCGCAACAGGGCGAACACCGCCAGGGCCACCGCCACCAGCACGGTGATTTCCCCCAGGGTGTCGAAGCCCCGGAAATCCACCAGCATCACGTTGACCACGTTGCTGCCGCCGCCTTCGGGCAAGGCACGGCTCAAGTAGAACGACGAAATGTCGTTGGGCGTCTGCCGCGTGAGCATCGCATAGGACAACAGCGCCATGCCGCCGCCGACGGCGATGGACAGCAGCAAGTCCCGCACGCGCCGGATACGCGCCCGCCGCTCGCTGTTGGGCAGCGGCGAGACGTCCTCGATCCGCCGTGGCAGCCAGCGCAGGCCCAGCAGGATCAGCACCGTGGTGACCACCTCCACCACCAGTTGCGTCAAGGCCAGGTCAGGGGCGGAGAACCAGACGAAGGTCACGCAGGTCATCAGGCCGCAGACGCTGACCATGGTCAGGGCCGCGAGCCGGTGATACTTGGCCTGCCAGGCCGCGCCCAGGGCGCAGGCGATCGCCAGCAGCCACAGGGTCACGAAGACGATGGAGCCGGGAATCTTCGGCCGGTCGCCCCAGACCAGCGTGCTGTGCAACATCGGGATCAGCCCGGCCAATACTGCCGCCAGCACCAGGAAAAACAGTTGGGCTTGCAGGCGCCGGGTGCTGATCCTGCGCTCCAGTCGCCGGCCCTGGCGCATCATCAACACCAGGCAACGCTCGAACAGCCGCTTGCCGCTGAGGCGACCGATCAACGGCGGCCGGTTGATGTGGCCTTGCTTGAACTGTTTGCGCAGCAGCAGGTACAAGACGATCCCCCCCGACATTGCCACAAGGCTCATGATCATCGGCGCGTTCAGGCCATGCCAGATCGCCAGGCTGTACTCCGGCAGCGGACCGCCCACCACGGGCAGCGCGGCGGCGGCCAGCAACGAACCCACCACCTGGGCGGGGAAAATCCCCACCAGCAGGCAGGTGAACACCAACAGCTCAACCGGTGCGCGCATCCAGCGTGGCGGTTCATGGGGCGTCAGGGGCAAGTCGGTGGCGGTGGGACCGAAGAACACGTCCACGGTGAAGCGCAAGGAATAGGCGACGCTGAACGTCCCGGCGAGGGTGGCGATGATCGGCAGCGCCAGCTCGACCCAGGCCGTGGCGGAAATAAATACGGTCTCGGCGAAGAACATTTCCTTGGACAGGAAACCATTGAGCAGCGGCACCCCGGCCATCGCAGCGCTGGCCACCATCGCCAGGGTCGCGGTGAACGGAATCAGCCGCACCAGGCCGCTGAGCTTGCGAATGTCCCGGGTGCCGCTTTCGTGGTCGATGATCCCGGCGGCCATGAACAGCGACGCCTTGAACGTGGCGTGATTGAGGATATGGAACACCGCCGCCACGGCCGCCAGCGGACTGTTCAGGCCCAGCAGCAGGGTGATCAGCCCGAGGTGGCTGATGGTGGAGTAGGCCAAAAGACCCTTGAGGTCATTCTGGAACATCGCGCAGTAGGCGCCCAGCAGCAACGTACAGGCTCCCGCGCCGCTGACGATGTAGAACCATTCTTCACTGCCCGACAGCGACGGCCATAACCGCGCCAGCAGGAACACCCCGGCCTTGACCATGGTCGCCGAGTGCAAGTAAGCCGACACCGGCGTGGGGGCGGCCATGGCGTGGGGGAGCCAGAAATGAAAAGGGAACTGGGCGCTTTTGCTCAGGGCGCCGATCAGGATCAGCGGCAGCAGGATCGGATAGAGGGCGTGGTCGCGAATCAGGTCGCCGGCGGCCAGGACCTTGTCCAGGTCATAGCTGCCCACCACATGGCCGAGCAGCATCACCCCGGCCAACAGGCAAAGCCCGCCGGCGCCGGTCACCATCAAGGCCATGTAGGCACCGCGTCGAGCGTCGGCGCGGTGATGCCAGTAGCCGATCAGCAGGAACGAAAACAAGCTGGTCAGTTCCCAGAAAAACACCATCTGGATCAGGTTGCCGGAGATCACCAACCCGAGCATGGCGCCCATGAACGCCAGGAAAAAGGCAAAGAAGCGTGGCACTGGATCGTCCGGCGACATGTAGTAGCGGGCGTACAGCGACACCAGCGTGCCGATGCCCAGCACCAGCAACGAAAACAGCCAAGCAAAACCGTCCAGGCGCAGCACGAAATCCAGGCCCAGGCTGGGCAGCCAGGTGTAGCGCTCAGTGATCACGCCACCGTCGGCGATCTGCGGGTACAGCAAGGCCACCTGAACCGTGCCGGCCAGGGCGACGAGGCCGGCCAGCAGTGATTCGGCGTTACGGGCGTTATGCGGCAGCAGCGCCGCGACACAGCTGCCGATGAAGGGCAAAAGCAATAGAACTATCAGTGACATAGGCTTCTATTCGGCGGAAGGTTGTGAGGGATCATACGTGGCGTATTCCCGATCACCAACCGCGAGGGTGTCGCAGAATCCTACAGGGTAGGTGGAGTTTTCTGACTTTGCGTTGTTTGGGCAGGGGGCACCGCTCAGGAATCAGCGCACGTATTGGAGTCGCTGGGGCGAGGTCCTGCGCAATGTCGCGCTTTATCCCTGTGGCGAGGGAGCTTGCTCCCGCTGGGCTACGCAGTAGCCCCGAAACCATTCACCCGGGTGTGTCAGGTTGATTGCATTCGGCTTCCTTGGGGCCGCTGCGCAACCCAGCGGGAGCAAGCTCCCTCGCCACAGGTCCAATCACCATCGCAGGTAACCGGCCTCACTGCTCGCGCTCAAGCCCCTCATCCACTTCGACAACACCTTTGCTGCGGGTCTTCAGCTCACTGACAATCACCGCCGCCACGATCAGCGCAGCGCCGAACAATGCGATCGCCGGCAGCCGCTCGCCCGCCAGGCGCCCGGCGATGCCGGCCCATACCGGCTCACCGGCATAGATCAGCGTGGCGCGGGTCGGCGAGACGCTTTTCTGTGCCCAGTTCATCGCCACCTGGATCGCTGCGCTGGCGGCCCCCAGGCCCACGGCGCTGACCAGCAGCAACAGGGAAAAATCCGGGATCGCTTCCTGGGTCGGCACCACCATCAGGAACGCCAGCACCGCCGTGCTCGCCAGTTGCACCACGGTCACTCGGCGCACATCGACCTGGCCGGCGTAGGCGCTGATCAGGATGATTTCGGCGGCAATCGCGATGGCGCTGATCAGCGTGGCGATTTCACCGGGGCTGAAGTTCAGCGAGGCCCCGGCCGGACCGGACACCAGCATCAGCCCAGTGAACGCCAGCATGATACCGATGCTCGGCATCAAGCCTGGCCGCCGGCCCAGCACCAGCCATTGCAACAAGGGCACGAACGGCACGTAGAGGGCGGTGATGAACGCCGACTGGCTGCTGGGGATGGTTTGCAGGCCGACGGTCTGCAAACCGTAGCCGAGCATGATCGCCACGCCGATGAAGCACCCGGCCTTGAGTTCGAACAGCGTCAGTTCACGCAGATGCCGCCAGGAGAACAGCGCGACAAACGCGGCCGCGGCAGCGAAACGCAGGCCTACGAAAAACATCGGCCCGCTGACCGTCATGGCGTGCTGCACCAACAGGAAAGTCCCGCCCCAGATCATGGTAATCAGCACCAGCACGCATTCGGCCTTGCTGAACCTTGAGAAACGGGAGGAAGCTTGGGGGGAATTCACCGATGCCATGACCTTGCGCGCCACTTGAGGCGGACGCACAATGCGCCCGAAGTTGGGCAGTATAATGCGCAACCCTGCCATGTGAGCAATATAGTGCACAAAGAATCCGGCCAGCGGGCCTCCGTCCTGCAACACGTCAGCCAGAACGTCCGTCGTCTGCGGCATGCCGCCGAACTCAGCCAGGCGGCGCTGGCCGAGCTGTCGGGGGTCAGTCGGCGGATGCTGGTGGCCATCGAGGCCGGCGAAAAGAACGTCAGCCTGACGACCCTGGACCGGGTCGCCGAAGCCCTCGATGTCGCCTTCAGCGACTTGATCCAAGCCCCCGAAGCCCGCGACTCGAGCCGCATCAACGAACTGGTCTGGGCCGGTGTGATCCCGGGCAGCAAAGCTGTGTTGCTCGCCAAGGCCACCGCCAGCCGAGAGGTAGAACTCTGGGAATGGCGGCTGGAGCCGGGCGAACATTACCATTCCGAGTGCGACGCAGATGGATGGAGCGAACAACTTTATGTATTCGAAGGCTGCCTGACGTTGCTGCTGGGCAGCGAAGAGCGTCGCATAGGCGTTGGAGAGTTCTTCATGTTCGCCAGCAACCAGCCCCATGCCTATCGCAACGATGGTCCGGTGGCGGTGAGATTCGTACGCAACGTGGTGATTTGATGCCTGGGGAGAGCGGTATGGACACAGCGCTGGAGCGACAGGGGAGCGGCCTCATCCGCGAAGCCGATATCCTGATCATCGGCGGCGGCTTGAGCGGCGCCATGCTCGCCGCGCAACTGCTGCGCCTGCCGGGCCGGCGCGAGGTGCTGATCGTCGAGCCGCGTAGCGAGTTGGGACGGGGAGAGGCCTACAGCGCCGTAGAGCTGGGCCATACCTTGAATGGCAACGCGGCCCGCATGAGTGTCGATCCGGACAACGCCGATGACTTGACCCAATGGCTCACCGCGTTCATCGAGGCCGGCGGCTGGCCCGAGTCGGATCAGCAGCACGTGCCCATCAGCGAGTTATTCCCACCCCGGGGGATGTTTGGCCTTTATGTCCAACAACGCCTGGCCGAGGCTCGTGAGTTGGGCGCACAAAATGGTTCGACCGCCGAGCACGTGCGCGGGGAAGCCGTGGACCTTCGGCTTGCCGACGATGGCGTGAAGGTGACGCTGGACAACGGTCAAATCTTGCACGGCGGTTTTGCGGTGCTGGCCACCGGCATGTTCCCGGCGGCGCGTACCCCGCAAACCGAATCCAGCGGATTGAACGCCGCGGCCCTGGATCCGTGGGATGTGGCCGCGATGCGCCAGCTCGATCCGCAGTCCACGGTGCTGATCATCGGCTCGGGACTGACCATGGTCGACGCCGTGGTGTCGCTGGAACAGGCCGGGCATCGCGGGCCGATTGAAGTGTTTTCCCGCCATGGCCTGCTGCCCCATGTGCGCCGCCAGCCACCGGCCTGGGTGGATTTCCTCGCCGAGGATCACAGCCTGCGTTCGCCCCGCCAACTGATGCGTGCCTTGCGCGAGCAATGCCGCCAGGCCCAAGCCCAAGGGATCGACTGGCAGGCGCCGCTGGACACGGTGCGCGCGCACATCGGGCGCTTGTGGAACCAGGCCAGCGATGTGCAGCGCCGGCAATTCGTGCGGCATGTGCGGCCGTGGTGGGAGAGTCATCACCATCGCTCGCCGCCGTTGAGCGCGGAACTGGTCGCGCGCCTGCATGGGGAAGGGCGGTTGCGGATTCAGGCGGCGTCGTTCAAGGGACTGGCAGCGTCTGGCGAAGGATCGGTAGCGATCAATATTCGTCGACGGGGCGAGGCTGCATTGGAAGTGGTGCAGGGCGCCGCGTTGATCAACTCCAGTGGCATCGAATATGACTGGCGTCGTGTTGCGCGACCGTTGCCGCAACAGTTGCTGGCTCGAGGATTGATCCAGCCGGGGCCGTTGGCTTTGGGCATCGCCGCGCGTGCTGATGGTGCGGTGCTGGATGCCCAAGGCGAACCGGCCAGCCGCCTGTTCGCCATGGGCCCGCCGCTGCGGGGGATGTGGTGGGAAAGCACGGCGGTGACTGATGTGGCGAGCCAGGCCAAGGCGTTGGCGGGGCGATTGGTTGAACTGCAAACCCTTCTCTAGGTTGAATACAGTCCCTCTGTGGCGAGGGAGCTTGCTCCCGCTGGGCTACGAAGTAGCCCCAAAACCATTCACCCCGGTATGTCAGATTGATTGCATTCAGCCTCTCTGGGGTTGCTGCGCAACCCAGCGGGAGCAAGCTCCCTCGCCACAAGAGCCGTTTACATGAGCGGTTTGCTCAGCAAGTTATAGCTCGTTGACCTTGACCCAGCGCTCCTCCCGCGCCGCGATGCGAATTGCCGCCGCCAATCGCTCCACTTCCCAGGCCTCTTCGAAATCCGTCCCGCCGGCGCCTTCGCCGGCCAGCGCCATGATCAGTTCCTGCACTTCCAATGTCTTCAATTCGTTGTAGCCCAACTGGTGCCCGGCAGCCGGGCTGAACGCGGCATAGCCGGGCAGATCCGGGCCGGCCAGCAAACGCTGGAAGCCGGGCTGGCCGGCGCGGCACAGGCGAAGTTCATTCAACCGCTCCTGATCGAACGCCAAGGTGCCAAGGGTGCCGCTGATCTCGAAACTCAGGTGATTCTTGTAGCCGTGCTTGAGCCAACTGCTGCTCACCGTGCCCCGGGCGCCATTGGCGAAACGCAGCAGCCCATGGACTTGATCATCCACGGCGATGGCCCGCTGTTCGGCATTGCCGGCGCTGGCAGGGCGTTGGTGGTGCACGGTCTGGCTGTCGGCACAGACGGCCTCGACATCGCCCAACAAGTGCCGCGCCATGGCGAGCAAATGGCTGCCCAGGTCCGCCAGCGCGCCACCGGCATGGCTCGCTTCGCAACGCCATGACCACGGTGAGGTCGGATCGGCCATGAAATCTTCGCTGAATTCACCCTGGAAACTGATGATCCGCCCCAGTTCGCCGCGCTGGATCATGTCCCGCGCCCGTTGAATCATCGGGTTGTGCTGGTAGTTGTAGCCGACCCGCGTCACCACCCCTGCGGCCTTGGCCGCCTGGCGCATCTGCCCGGCCTGTTCCAGGGACACCGCCAACGGCTTTTCACAATAGACCGGCTTGCCCGCCGCCAACGCGGCCATGGCCATCGGGAAGTGCAGGTGGTTGGGGGTGGTGATGGCGACCAGGTGAACCTTCGGGTCGTCGATCAGCTGTTGCCAGTCGCTGTGGGCCGTCTCGAACCCCCAGCTCTGGGCGCATTGCCGGGCACGCTGCGGATCGGCGTCGGCCAGGGCCGCCAGTTTCAGGTTCAAGGGGAGGTCGAACACCGCCTTGGCATTGTGGAACGCCAAGGCATGGGCGCGGCCCATGAAGCCGGTGCCAATCAGACCGATGCCGAGTTCACGCATGAGAAAGAGCCCTTTTGAGTTTTTATTTTCAGAAGGGTTCTTTATGGAATAAATATTCTCTAATTGCAAATATTGGAATAAATATTCATTTTCGTGATTGCTGAAGATCCCTTTGTGGGAGCGGGCTTGCTCGCGAATGCGGTGTGTCAGTCGCAGCTGTATTCACTGATCCACCGCATTCGCGAGCAAGCCCGCTCCCACAGGGGATCTTCACGGGTCTGCCATGGGACTCACTGTCAGGACAGAAACCCGCCATCCACATTCAACGCCACGCCCGTGGTGTAGCTCGACGCATCGCTGGCCAGGTACAGCACCGCGCCGGCCATTTCGCTCGGGTCGGCCACGCGCTTGAGGGGGATCTGCGCCAAGGCAGTCTTCAGGATGGCGTCGTTCTTGACCAGTGCCGAGGCGAACTTGGTGTCGGTCAGGCCCGGCAACAGGGCGTTGCAGCGGATGCCGAACTGCGCGCATTCCTTGGCGAAGACCTTGGTCATGTTGATCACCGCAGCCTTGGTCACCGAGTAGATGCCCTGGAAGACCCCTGGCGAAATACCGTTGATCGACGCCACGTTGATGATGCTGCCGCCGCCGTTCTCGCGCATCAGCTTGCCGGCTTCCACGGACATGAAGAAATAGCCGCGGATGTTCACGTCCACGGTTTTCTGGAACGCACCCAGGTCGGTGTCCAGGACGTTGCAGAATTGCGGGTTGGTGGCGGCGTTGTTCACCAGGATGTCCAGGCGCCCGAACTGCTCGCGGATGCCTGCGAACACCTGGCTGATCTGTTCCATTTCACCGATGTGGCAGGCGATGGCGGTGGCCTTGCCGCCGGCGGCGATGATCGCATCGGCCACGTGCTGGCAACCGTCGAGCTTGCGGCTGGACACGATCACATGGGCGCCTTGCTGGGCCAGCAGTTTGGCGATGGCCTCGCCGATGCCGCGGCTGGCGCCGGAAACGAAGGCAATTTTACCGTCGAGGTCGAACAACTGGGTCTTGGACATGCTGTTTCCTTGTTATGAGGGCGCTCAGAGCGTGGATTTAGCGATGACCTGCAGGCTCATCTGCTCCAGCAGCTTGTTCATCTGAACGAACTGCGCGAAGCGTTTGTCCTGGGTCTGGCCGTGGAAGAAGCGGTAGTAGATCTGCTGGACGATCCCAGCCAGGCGGAACAGGCCGTAGGTGTAGTAGAAGTCGAAGTTGTCGATGCGGATCCCGGCGCGCTCGGCGTAGTAGTCGACGAACTCACGGCGGGTCAACATGCCCGGCGCGTGGCTGGGCTGGCGGCGCAACAGTTGTACCGGCGCCGGGTCGTCCGCCTCGATCCAGTAGGCGAGGCTGTTGCCCAAATCCATCAACGGGTCGCCAAGGGTGGTCAGCTCCCAGTCCAGCACCCCGATGATCCGCATCGGATTTTCCGGGTCGAGGATCACGTTGTCGAAGCGGTAGTCGTTGTGGACGATGCTCGACGTCGGGTGGTCGGCGGGCATCTTGTCGTTGAGCCAGGCCTTGACCGCTTCCCACTTCGGCGCGTCAGGGGTCAGGGCCTTTTCGTAGCGGTCGCTCCAGCCACGGATCTGCCGGGCCACGTAGCCTTCGGGCTTGCCCAGGTCGGCCAGGCCGCAAGCGTTGTAGTCGACGCGGTGCAGTTCGACGAGGCGGTCGATGAAGCTCTTGCACAGCGCTTCGGTGCGCTCGGCGTCAAAACCCAGCTCCGGCGGCAGCTCGGCGCGCAGGATGATGCCCTTGACCCGCTCCATTACGTAGAACTCCGCGCCCATCACCGACTCGTCGGTGCAGTGCACATAGGCTTTGGGGCAGTACGGGAAAGCATCGCGCAATTGGTTGAGGATGCGGAACTCACGGCCCATGTCATGGGCGGACTTGGCCTTGTGGCCGAACGGCGGCCGGCGCAGGACGAATTCCTGTTCGGGGTACTCCAGCAGGTAGGTCAGGTTCGACGCGCCACCGGGGAACTGGCTGATCTTCGGCAGGCCGGTCAGGCCGGGGATGTGGGCCTTGAGGTACGGGTCGATCAGGTTGGCATCGAGTTCTTCACCGTCGCGCACGCGGGTGGACTGATCAGTAAACGCCATGCTTATCCCTTCTGCTTATTTTGGAGGCCATCGATCATTGGCTAATCTAATGGCGCGTGGGAGGCGTCACAAGCACGCCAGGGTCTTATAGGTTAGCGTGTTGCCGGATAATCAGCGGGCTTGATGCATGGCGGCGTGCGCGTTGGATGGGGGCGAGCTAAGGTTTTGGGGTCTGTCGCTTTCAAAGGAGCAACCGCGATGGGATGCCCGCAAGTCTGTGGCACCGCGACCCTGCAATGCAGCTTCGGCGCCGCCCCGGCGGTGCTCAATGTGCTGCCGGTCAATCGCCTGCTGACCGGCGGGATGCCGGCGGCGAACATCATGGATCACATCCCGCTGGTGAACATCACTACCTTCGGCATGTGCATGAGCCTGGCAAACCCCACCGTGGCCGCCGCCACCGCAGCGGCCCTGGGTGTGCTGACCCCCATGCCCTGCATCCCGGCCACCGCCGCCCCGTGGATCCCCGGCGGCGCCCCGACCCTGTTGCTGGGCAACATGCCGGCCATCGACGCCAACAGCACCTTGATGTGCACCTGGGCCGGAGTGATCAAGATCGTCGTGCCGGGGCAGGTGCAGATGTTGATTCCCTGACAGGCGATCTTGCAGGCATTGCACTGACCCTGTGGGAGCGAGCCTGCTCGCGATAGCGGTGGATCAGTTTGCAGTGATGTTGACTGGGCCGCCGTCATCGCGAGCAGGCTCGCTCCCACAAGGGAGTGTTCCACAAAGGGATCTGTGGCAGGCGCTTACCCTCGCTTCACTGTCTGGCCGACTCGATCTCAAGCATTGGCATGGGTCAGCCCGGTCAAGGTATCCGCAATGGCTTTCGTGCGTTGCGCCGTGCCTTCGGTGGTCCGGCTCGAGTCTTCCAGGGCATCGAGCATCGCCCGCAAGGCGCTCACAGCGACGGACTGGTCTTCAATCTGCTGGGCGACCCCTTGGATCTCCGTCGAAAGAAGATCAATGTCCGCACCGATTTCCGCCGCATTCTTGCGGGTGATCTCCGCCAGCTTGCGGACCTCATCGGCCACCACCGCAAACCCTCTGCCCATCTCACCGGCCCGCGCGGCCTCGATGGCGGCATTGAGGGCCAACAGGTTGGTCTGACCGGCGATTTGCTGGATGACCTGGACAATCGACTGAATGCGCAAACTCGAACTGGCGAGCGCACGGGCGCCGACCACCGCTTCACCCGCTTGCGTGGCCAACTGCTCGACGGTGGTGCCGGCCTGCTCGGCGACGCTGTGTTGCCGGTCGATCGTGCCCGTCAGGTCATCCATCGACAGGTGCAGCTCGCCGGAGTAGTGCTTGATCTGCGTCGCCATCTGCGCCTGTTGCTGGCTGGCCTGCGCCAATACCTGGCCCAGGTCCGTCAGGCCATCGAACACCGGCAGGATCGTCGGGTCCAGGCCGCGGGTATCCAAGGCGCTGCTGAAATCATTCAGCTTGAACGCCTTGATCTGCTTGACCACCACATGGTTCAGCCCCGCCAATTTCTTGATCTGGCGGCGCAGGAAAAACGCCTTGAACTCGCCATAGTGGGCGATGAAGTTGTCGACGTACTCATCGACAAAACCGGCGCCCTTGGTGACCCTGAAGAAGAAAATCGCCGTGAGCGTCTGGTTCAGGTTCAGGCCGAGGATTTCACCAAACGTCGAGAAACCGGCCAACGGTACATCCCCGAAAATACCGGTCATGCTGCCCAGGTCGCTGCTGTTGTTGAGCCGACGCAGGATGCAGTCATTGAGAATAGCGGCCACCGGCTGGCCGCCTTTGCCCTTGAGGAATTTCTCGTAGTCGAGTCGGGTCGCCTCGCGCAGGGGCGTGCGCTTGACCATCACCAACTCTTCGCCAGGCGCCACGTCGCAGAACAGCTGGATGATCTGCTGTTGATGGTCGATGCGGGCTATGGAACGCACGAACAATTCTTCGCCCACGCGAATGGCAAATGAATAATCGGCCAGCTTCTTCTCCAATGCCTGGGCACTGCACTTGAATGCCTCGCACAGCGCCTGGACCATGCTCTTGATGTTCCCCCGGCTGTCGATGACCTGGTCGATGGTGCGGTCTTCGACCGACGCGGTCAGCACGCTGAACGTCAACCCCGCCGGTTGGAAATTCTGGCTCTTGAACACCCCGAAGCGCACGTCCGCCGCGGTTTTCAAGAAGACAATCTGCGCATGGTTCTGATAACTGCGCTGCCCATCACTGATCAGGGTCTTCTTGAAATCAGCCTTGCCCCCGGCCGAACCACCGACGAACAGGCAGGGGAAGCGTCCAGACTCATAAAGCGCTTCCATAAAAAACGACTCGGAAGCCGAAAGACCATCGAACACCACGTAGGCCAAGGTATCGCGATGATCAATGGGCGTGCGCACCTGCGCCTGCTTGATGTTATTCACCAACCGCGTGATTCGCTCACGCATGGCCAAGCGCTTGCCGCCACCGCGAATGTCCTCGCACTCCAGCGGCACCATCACCACCTCGGCCGACACAATCACACTGGCGTCAAACAACTGCAGTACTACCCGATCCCAGGTTTCGCCGGTCTGGCAGTACAGCGTGTTCGCAGCGTTGCACAACTCACCCGAGGTCGTGCACAGGCTGATGGTGCTGTGGGCGAAGCGCTTCTTGATCTTGGCGGCGACCTGGTCGATGTCCAGGTGAGGGGAGACGAAACCGGTGATCAGTACTGGGGTGATACGTAGGTTGGCCAGCGTTTGGTCAAGTTCACCCGAAATGCAGGCCACGCTGACCGTCCCTTGAGTGCGGGTTCGGGCTTTGTTGAAGAGGTTCGCTAGGTTCATGGCTGGACTCGGTTGAGCGCGACGTGATGCGTACGAGGGATGCGTGGGAGTCCTTTCGCTGTAGCGGTCACGGCTGAGGGGGGCTTGTGTGGGCGTGAGCTTGTGCTATTTGCGGGGAGGGTCCATAGGGGCTTTTGGTTGGGGTTTACTAGGTCTGTTGGCCAGCGACTTTCGTATGGGTGCCAGGGGAGGGCGATGAAAAAACAGTCCCTGACCTCTAGACGAAAAAATGGCAGCCGCTATGCTTCGGTGATGGCCTCTTGCTACTTGTTATGGCCGCCAAAGCAATCCTAGGCGCGAGAGGGAATCCCCCTTCATGAGCATCGGTGATAAGTATGAGGCGAGTTTCTGAGGGGATTGAAAAGCTTCACTTTACGGAGTCACGGTTAAGTAGCCCTTTAACGGAAGGAAGAACTTTGTCTATCCCTGTATATGGGGTTCTTCCGATGGCCGGACATCCGTTGATGGCCGACGGTCCGCGATTGCCATCCGGAAAGCTGGTGTTTCGAGGTGTTGTTACATCAAAAAGGAGTTTGACCGAATACATCGGAGATCCCAAAGAGCCGGACGGCTTTAAGGATGAATATTTAATAGGGCATTTACCTCCTTTAGCAAGTGGTTCTGGTGACTGCCGAATGTATATTTTTGAGGGTTTGTTTGAGGAACCCGTTGCGTGGGTTGATTGTGATGTTTTAGCGGAGTCTTTTGAGTTAATGGTTGATGAGTGAAAGGAGGTTGGGTAAGGCGGGAGCAGGCCATGTTTCTGGGAGGGTAAATGAATATTTTGAATGTTAGAGGAGTTGCTATAGTCAATGGTGCTCTCTCGAGCGTTAGGTTGGTTGAGTTGCAAGGAGGTTTTCACGTGCAACTGCCAGACGCTTATGTGCAGATGCTTAATTCGGCAGATGGTTTTTCATTGCAAAATGGTGTGATCTTATATTCTTCTAGTGAGCTTGTTGAAAGGAATAAGACCCTGGAGGTGGATAAATATGCCTCAGCCTATCTTGCTATAGGTGACGATAGTGGTGGCCGTTCTATAATGCTTCCGCTTGCAGGTAAAGGCGTCTACCTAGTGGATCAAGGCAGTATGGATTCTGATGAATTTAAAAGGATCGGTATGTCGTTAACTGATTGGATTACTGACGGGTGTGTGATTTAACTATGTTGGGTGGGGGCTGTAGTGATTACACGGAAACAGAGAAGACAAAAAAGCAGTTAAGGATGATAAGTATGGTAACGGCAGGTTGGCAGTTTAGTGATCCTCCGAACGTCGCGGTCGTTGCAAGCCAGAAAATAGTTTTATCGGGTGGCTGGATAGCGTATGTTTCGCATGATAGCGATGATGGTGCTTGGCAGTTTCACTCCAGTCAATCGGAGCCTGTCAGCGAAGAAGATGCAATGGTCGTGAGTTTGCAAAGCATTGTGATGCTCGACCCAACCGTTATTGAGCTGGCTGATCTTCCGCTTGGATGGCATGCGTGGCGGAGCTCTAAGTCAAGTGTTTGGCAAAGAAAGATGATGTAAGGGGGGCAAGGATAGGTCGAGATTTGAATTCACCTGTAATTGGTTCGTTTCATAATCGTGATCTGTTCCTGGGAATAAATTATGACGAGTGATGAGTTGTGTGAATGCGCAAAGGCCGTTTCAACAAAAGCGGGTTTTGTCGATTTTGTTGAGATATTAAGCCGGGATTATGTAAGTAATCGTGACGAGTGGCAGAACGATACTTTGGATCAGTTTCTTTTGGGGCTCTCAGGTTTCGCAAATGACATGGGTGGATATTACAAAAATATGGGGGAAGCTGTTGATGTTGAAAAAATAACTTGGCGGATTGCTGCGGAAATGTTAATTGCTGCTACTGTTTACGAGGGGTAGCGGATCCTCGGGGGGGGGCTATATTCCTTATGTTTCTGCTGTTGGGAAAGCTTGCTTGAGCATCCAGCGCCGACTTAAATCTGCTCTATTTCGATACCATGAGTCTTGTGATGGAGTGGAGTTGTTTTAAGTGCTCAGCATCCATCCAGAAATAATTTCGGAAAAGTATGGTGAGTACCCTGACGTTCATCGATTGATAGATCTTAGGGTAGGGGAGCGAGGTTTTCGAGTTTGCCGTCAAATATCATAGGGTGAGTTAATAACTCTGGTTTCTATTGAAGAGATATTTGATATGCCAGGAGTTCCACTTTGGTTGACGGGAGAGAAATTGGTGCTGTGGGCTATAGATGAAAAGGAAAGTCCGTCAGACGAACCAACTGATTGGAGTAGGTATTGTTAGCTATGAAATATCATTTGACAGAGGGGGAGTTCAATGACCCAGCTGAATCCGAGATCCTCAATGACCTCTCGACTCACTCGGGTATGGCACTTCCAAAAAGTTATATCGACTTTCTCAAACAGCATAATGGTGGCGAGGGTTTCATAGGCGAGAATTACATTGTTTTTTGGAGTGCAGAGGAATTGGCCGACTTCAATCGGGAGTATGAAGTAGAAGTCTATGCTCCGGGCATCTTCTTGTTCGCTTCGAGCGGAGGCGGCGAGGGGTATGGCTTCGATACCGATGACGCAGCGATGCCGATAGTGCGCATCCCGTTTATAGGCATGGATCGGCGGTATGCCGAAACGCTAGCCTACGATCTCCCCGATCTATTTGCTCGGTTGGCAAACGAGGATGAATAAGCCAGGGCGCCCCAAGGGAATGGAGTTGTTCGAGATCGTACCGGTCATTTTAGGTGGCGATCCAATAAGCCCAGAAAACAAAACATGGTTGACGAGGCAACAGCATTTTGAAGCTGTGCGCTATTGGAATCAAGTTGTCAGCGGTAGGCGAAAGGAGCAGGGGTAACAATAGCGGATACTGTAGAAAATGTGAACTGCTCCAATGTTTTTTAAAGTTGACAATATGGAAGATCGGAGATTGACGCATGTATGATATTTTTCGCAGTTCTTTCTCCGAGGATTATCGTGTAGTCGATAAAGGCCTGACTGCTCTGGATATTAAAGGCGACGCTTATGGGGTGTCTGAACTGATGTCGGAGTTTGGAGGGTGTTCATTTGATAGAGCATTATATCGAGTGATGGCGCCTAGCTCGATTAGTGAGTGGAACCAAGTCATTGAATATGCGTTCCCCAATTTCGATGGGCGTGTGCAATGCTTTGCTTACGATTGGCTAGGTTGCATATTTGCGCTGGATTCAGGTCGGTTGGAAGGGGGGCATTCTGGAGTTGTTATGTTTGAGCCAGGAACCGGAGAGGCGCTAGAGATTCCCTGCAATATCGTGACTTTTCATAACGAAGAATTGATGGAGTTCCGAGAAGAGGCTTTAGCTGTTAGCTTCCATATTCAATGGCTAGCTCAAGGTGCTGCTCCTAGCTATGAAGACTGTATCGGCTATAGGGTGCCATTGTTTCTCGGTGGTAAGGATGTTGTCGACAACCTAGAGGTTTCAGACCTTGATGTCTACTGGACATTAAAAGGCCAAATAATTAGGAAAACGAAGGAGCTTCCCCTAGGTTCATTGGTGGCGAATATTGTGCTTACTGATGAGAGGGAAGGAGGGTAGAGCCACGTTTCTATTCTGGCGAAACCTTTATCTTTTGACTTGACGCATATTGGGGAGTCTATGGTGAATCTGATGAGGCTAACAATGCGGTCGAGAATCTTGATGGTGTCTTCAATAGATGCTGAAGTAGCTAATAAGATAATGCCTTAAAAATATTCCCAATCTGTTGCGAGTGAGAGTAGAGTGGTGTCGAAAATTTTATCTATATTTCTACACGTCATTAAAGTGTCGATTTTGCCACTGGCGTTGTCTAGTTGTTCTCTGATAGAAATGGAACAAGTTTTTTTTGACGAGCTTCGTATCGAAAATAAGCTGGCGGTACCAATAGCCTATTGCAACGAATTCGATGCTACGACCTGTTCTGAGGTAGTCCAGAGCGGCAGAAGCTACAGCGTAATTTTCGTTTCGCACGTTGATAATGACAGTGACGAAGAGAGGTTAGAATCATTTGATCGTCAAAACATTAAGGTCTGTGGAAAGGTCCTCGATATCAAGCTGATTCGCTCAGTGTCGCCAATAGTCAATCGTGACAAGGACCATTCCGAGATCATCATCGATAGGGCAGTAAGCGATAAATTTTGTCAAGGGTAAACGGGGGGCAGACCCTGAGGGACCCCGGCTGTCAATTGTTGGAAACTAATCGTTTCTGGAGGTTGAATTCAATGCAATATGTAAATCTGCTTGGCATGCACCCTAGCTGCGTGGAACTGCGACCATTTGCGAAAAGATTCTTCGATGCCCTAGACGTCAGTGATGGGGAAGAGCGCGAGAGCAGTAATTACATTGATGGTTATTATTTTAAGGGTTCCCTTGGTGGCATGACTTTCTCCGTCGCTATTTCAGACGAAGATGCGCATGAAAACGTACCGTACTGGATTCACATTTCAGCGGACTTGGTCACACCTGAAGCTCTGGAAGATGCGGTTTCCCAGTTGATTCGAGATAAGGTACTTCCAATGGGATTTCAGTTGGTCCGTATTGTTAACTTCGGCAAGCGAGGTGAGCTGCGAATTGACTACTGACATGTCAAGCGTGATAAAGATAAGATAATATTGTTATTGGTAGCGTTGTGATGACGGATTTTGCCGATGGCGAGATTTTCAGATTGGATCACGGTGACCAACGCACTTGAGAAGTCAGAAGGCAACAGAAAGATAGGGCTCTAATAAATGAAGTTTACAATGAGCGTAGTCGAAAAATTTGAGTTGTCAGATGGAGTTACGATCGTCGCTTGTAAAGGCTGTAACTCCAATGTTGATGTTATCGGAAAACGATTTTATCCGGTTTCTGGTGATAAGGTTCGACAGCCTCTGACGATAGTTTGTGAGCGTAAGATGCTAAATCAACAATCGAATCTTGATCAAAAGGCTTTTGAAATAAGAGATGTTGTGGATCTGACGCAAGAAGAGGCAAGAAGTGGCGGTTGGCAGTTGGTCGTAGAATAAGATCAAGAGGGCTTAACGGGGGGGCAAAATTCTGGCTCACTTGAAGTAGTGCTATTAACGCTTTGTTGCGTTCTTTAAAGGCTAAATAGAATGCTAGCGATTGTCGGGTAAAAGCATTACGCACAAGTAGATTCTGAGTTTGGCGATAAAAATTATCTGTTTTGAGGGTTGGCTGGGTGAGTTCTCCAAATATTTTTTGGCTTGAGCGAAGATGATAATTCAATGAGGTTGATTTATCGTCTTGAGCATGACTTGGAAAGAGATCACGAAAGAGTATCGTTGACTCAAGCTTTAACATTGGATAAAACTCGCCCGCTTATAGGGCTTAAAGGAACCTATGGGCTTTTTGGATCAGTAGATTGGTGGGATAGCATCCGCCAAGGACAAATGCCACTGTTATTCGTTTCTGGCGTCATTTTGCGGGCTTATGTTGCGGGGCAAGATAAGCATCAAGCAAATAATATGCTTGATTTAAAGCTAGAAGACGGCTCGGTGCGAGCTGTTGGTATTTATGTCAACGACAGGGAAGACGTTCGGTTGTTTCGGTCTGGTTACAAAGCTAGTGTTGTGTATGCGTTAGATGAATTGAAACAACAGCCGGCTTCTGATGGTAGTGTGAATTATTCGAAGGTTGCATTGGAGATGGCGGTTTCGTTGCAGTCTGTTATATAGCGAAAGCCAGTTGGCAGCTTTGGGGCAGTGCGGGCAGATCAAGTCTTCTGATGTATTTTGATTGACTGAAACAGTAGGGGAATAGAAAAGGGTGCTGTCTCTTCTGGAGTTGACTAAGTTTTTGGTCCGACTTGTACGAAAGGACTCTCCATATGCCACGCAGAGCATGCGTCTCGATGCCTGGCGTATCCTTGCGTTCAGTTCTATGGGGCAACGAGGCATATTTGTTCCGAACGGTGATAGCTTGAATGGGTGGAAGCCATGGTGATGAAGAGGTTGATGAGCTTGGATGAAATGGAGCCAATCGCTAAGGAGGCTACGCGTCTGGCGTTAAGTGAGTATCCGGAACCGTCGAAAGAGGATCAGTCCAATTGGACGCTAGGGAAATTCGAAACTGAGGGCGAGGGCGTGTTTGAAATATACATACCTTCCGAGCAGCCGTTGGACGCAAAGGTGATTAGTCGATCCCGAGTTGATCGCAAGACTGGGGCGGTCAACGTCGAGGTCTTCCTGAAGAGTTAGGCTCTGTACGAAAAGGAATGTTGCAAACACGGCATAGCACAAGCTAACGAGACCATCGCAGCATAACTTTTCGCGAGCTTGTCGAGGCGTGTGACGATGCAGCGGCTTTCTTTCAGCCAGCCGAACATGTGTTCGATGATGTTTCGCGGCCGGTATTTTGGCCGATACAACAAGCTAGGCAGGCCGGGCTTGGTTTTGCATTTCATGGGCCGCAGAGGGATTATCGGCTGCATCCGGTAACGGTCACAGTAGCGACTCAGAGCTTCAGCATTGTAGGTTCTGGGGATCCCTTAGGAACAGACCACGTTTTTCGGTAATCGTGGTCTATCCCCGGTTTCCTTTACAGAAATTTGTCTAGCGGCACAAAATATGAACGATCTATTGCGAGTGAGAGCGATGTCAAAAATCTTATCTATATTTCTAAACGTCATTAAGATGTCTTGTCCGCCGCTCGCGTTGTCTGGCTGTTTTCTGATGCCGGACTTGGAACAGGTTTTTGTAGACGAGCTACGTATTAAGAATAATCAGGAAACGCCAATAATTTATTGCAATGAGTTTGATGCTACGAGCTGTTTTAAGGTGATCCAGAGTGGCGGAACCGAGAGTGTAATGTTCTATTCGCATGTCGATAGTGACGAAGAAAACTCAGAGGCATTCGACCGTCAAAAAATTAAGATCTGTGGAAAGGTCCTCGATATCAAGATGATTCGCACCGTGTCCCCAGTGGTCAAGTATGACAAAGCCCATTCAGAGATCATCATTAACAGAGCGGTAAGCGATAAATTTTGTCAATAGGGGAGGACATGGGGATAAACCCTGAGGGCTTAGTGTCCCCGGTTTCCGCTGGTCGATTGGAGATCCAAGATGAGCACCGTCGTACCGTAGCCGCTAAGAAAGCAGGTTTGAATAAAATTTCGGTTCTTGTATGGGAGTGATGTCATGAAGGGGAAATATCAGGCCGCTTTCATTCTTCCTGAAGGGGCAAGAAAAGAGTTGGGTCAGGATGGATGGGAGTTTGAGACGAGCAATCGTTTGCCGTTAGAGTTTAAAGAATGTCTGATTGATAGCTTGGGGTTGAGCTTTCTGAGTGAAAAACTTGAGATCGAAATTTATTCAGGTTTTGAGTTGGAGGTTTCTTTTTTCTACGATGTTGATCAGCAAATTGAGTTTGTTTATATAAAAGTTTATGGCGATGGATGGCCTAGCACTCTAAGTGTAATCAGGGATCTAAAATTGGCCGGGGCATGGGAACTGTTTGTTCCCGATAAAAAAGGAGAAACGGGGACAGACCACGTTTTCTGATGAAATTGAAGCAATGATCGGGCGGGGAGCTCAGTGAGGCCGACCGGGGCACCCGGAAAGCGATGCTGTCTTGGTTTGGAAACGTAGTCTGTCTCCGTTTTTTCCTTAGGTAGAGGCGTAAAGGTGGCGATAGTTTTTATTATTCCTTTTCATGTTCGACCGCTTGAGTCGTCAATCATGCCGTCCGATTTTTCTGGGGCATATGTAAGTTGCTATGCGTCTGGAATTGATTATGTTGATGCTACTCAGAAAGCGCTAAAGCGGCTCTCTGATGATGGTCTGTATCCAATTGAAATTTTGGAGCCAATCCATGAGATGAACTCTGGAGACTGGTTCGAACACATAAAAGAGCAGTGGGTAGATCACTTTGAGTCTATGCCAACGCAGCTTGAGTTTGAAGAGGCGATGCAGAACAACAAAGTGGTATATGGGCCTTTTGGTTCATATTCCTAGCAGTGGAGCTTCTGGAGGTAGTAGTTTTTTTGCTTCATCCATCTGCTGATTAATTACAAGTGAATTGATCTTGTGGGCCAGTGGTGTTACGTCAGTAATCCGCTGAATCCATTCTTCGGTATATAAAAGGACGGCCTCTTGGCTGAGGCCTATCTGGATGGCGCGATACGGCAGTGGTTGCAGTAGTAGATTGCGCTCTGGGTCCCACTGAACACGTACCGAGGAGCGGCTTTTGAGTTGTTTCCATTCCTCGTGGCTCATGTTAGGTTCAGAATGGCTAGAGCAGCTATGTGCCAGTGCCCACTCGAAACCTTCGCGGGTTATGTCGATGGCAAGGATGCGTTTTTGGCCTTCGTCCTTGAATCCCCAACCGGCGCGATACATCATCCACAGAAATGATGGCTTAATCCACGTCATGCGCTCCATTTTAAAGGGAGGCGAAACAAACGTTCCGCGTGTTAACGCACTGTCGGCAATAGCATCGGAATAGGCTTGATAAACACGAATGGTTTTATCGTCATAAACAGCGCGGATTTGTTGGAGAGCGGTTTGATACATTGTTTTTTCCTCGCTGTAAGTCATCGGTTTGAAAGGTCTTTTTATGAGGGCGCCGCGGATGAAGGGAGCGGTCGTGCATGATCAGCCAAGGATACTCCTATGGAGAAAGCCTGAAGACCCCTCGGCTGGGAATGGGGCCTCTCTACGGTAAACCAAGGAACCACCACCATTCGTTCCCGCCAGGCAGGAAAAATGGAAGTAGGCCGCATTTTCTGATGAAATTGAAGCAAAGATTGGACGGCGAGCTCAACGAGGCCGTCCGGGGCGCCTGGGAAAGCGATTACTGTCTTAATTTAGAAAACGTGGTCTATCTCCGTTTCCCCCCGGCTGCCTAACCAGAGTCTCAAAAATAGGATGGAAAAAATGTCTCCGTTCAAGATACTGATTGGGTTGGGTTTGATGAGTTGGTCGACACTTGTTTTTGGGTTTAGAAGGGGGTGGGTAAAGAGAGAGGACATTTTTGATTACGCTGTCAATCAGCTTGTGAGTGGCAGTCATGCTAGTAATGAGAATGTCGCTATCATTGCCGGGGGGGAGGATTTAAGTGATGATGAGCTTATTGGTCTGATTTCAACGTTAGAGAGCACAAGTAGGGCTTCAGACGTAGATAAGTGGCGACTGGGATTCTTATTATGGATAGAAGCATTAGATGGCTCTTACGAAGAGAAGATAAATTTCCTTCAGGAAGCTTATGCGGATTTTGACTACCCAGAGGATATGTCTTCTTGCAGCTTATATTCTCAAGATGAGATTCCTCCGCTTTTAGCAATGCGTGATGTTGTGGCTGCATTGAAAGAACGGTTTTTGCTTGGGAGAAGCGGGGCAGACCACGTTCTCTGATGAAGTTGAAGCAATTATCGGACGGAGAACTCAGCGAGGCCGGCCGGGAGGTGCAGCGCAGCGATTGCTGTCTTGGTTTTTGGAAATGTGGTCTGTCGCCGTTTACTCGCAAAAACTGGTGAAATGAATTTGATGAAATACTACGAAGCCGATAGCGTTAGGATAAAATTTGACCGATTAATTGCGAGTGAGAGCGATGTCAAGAATTTTATTTGTATCTCTAAGCGTCCTTAGAATATTGGGTTTGCCGCTGGTGTTGTCTGGTTGTTTTCTGGCACAGAACTTGGAGGAACAAGTTTTTTTATACGAGTTGCGCATTGTAAATAAACTTGCAGTGCCAATAGCTTACTGTGAAGACTTCGAAGCTGCGTCTTGTCCTAACGTGGTCCAGAGTGGAGGAAGCGAGCGAGAAATTTTCAGTTCGCATGTCGAAAATCGCACTGATGAAGAGACGCTAAGGTCATTCAATCGCCAAAAGATCAAGATCTGTGGGAAGCTCGTTGAACTCAAGCTAATCAGCTCAGTTTCACCGGTAGTCAAGCATGACAAAGATCATTTCGAGATCATCATCGACACTTCGGTGAGCGATACGTTTTGCCAGTCGGAGGTATCAGGATAACGGGGGACAAATCCTGAGGGATCACCATAAATCTGCTCCAATACCTGTGCCTCTTGATGTACCCCTGCTCGCAACGCGTGCTCAAGCCTCTCAAAGGTGCTTCGAGAATTTGAGCTGCGTCCGCAAAACGTGTCTGTCCCTGATGGACTGCGAGCATTGGGGCTCGTGTAGGAAACTTCTGAAAATCCCACCAAAAGCACTATTCTATTCCTAAGCCTCTCGCCGAAGGTTTTCTGTCGCGTTACGCTCTGGATGTCGCTGCACATTCAGCGACCGGGCTTGGTAACCCGGTGGAATAAGGCGTAACAGTGCACAGACAGGATTGCAGGCTTTCAGGCCTGCGATTTTGTTTTATGGCAGCTGTGCGTGGGACGTCTTCTGACGTGCCGGTTCCTTGATTCCCCGGTTTACCAACCTGCGCACAGCTGCCACCCATTCGCTTGGTAACGGATGCGGCAGCTCTTCGAATCAAGGGAGTTGAACAATGCATATCAATAGATCAAAAAAACGGCCTCATCTGCTCCGCAGCTCTGTATCGCGGTCCTGCTGCATCTCAGTCAGTGGAGATCGCAAATGACCGAACGATCAGAAGCAAAAACCGTCGGCCACACCCCATTTCATTATTGCTCCGACCGTCCGCTGTTCCGCGTTAACGGCGGTGTCCCGTTAACGAAGTAACGAAGGTAGGACTGAAAAATATGGCCTTTTACATTGAAATGGACAAGATTGCTGATACCGAGGAGTACGTTGACTACTCTTTTGGGCGGGGTGCGGATGTTGGTGTTCTTAGGCTAAACAAAGTGCGGGGAACGCTAACGGTACTTGCTGCGTGCCCATTAGACCAAGACGGAGAATGGATGCAGAGGGCAAGCATGAAATTAGCGAGGCTCTGGAAGGAAGGTATATATCCTGAAAAAACTCAATGGGCCTCGTAAGTCAGGGGGCGCGGGGGCAGCCTATGAGGGGGGCGATTTATTTACTGAAATCAAGAAGTTGGAATTTCTGCAAAGACCTGCAAGAGTCGGTAGCCGTGTATCGCTGGCAAACCGTTTTTTTGCAGAGCGGGAGTTGGCGAGTTTGTTTGCGAAGACGTCTGCACATTCAGCATCGAGGCGAACTGATCCACCGCTTTCGCGAGCAGGCTCGCTCCCACATGGGGGCTGTGCCAGTCGAGAAACCGAGGTTCACCGCCGATCCAGTGTGGGAGCGGGCTTGCTCGCGAAGGTATCGGCACATTCAGCATCGATGTTAGCTGATCCGCCGCTTTCGCGAGCAAGCCCGCTCCCACAGGGCCTCAGCCCAAATCCCCAGCCGCATGCCGCTCCGGCACCTGGCTCGCTTCATCGCCCCACGTGCGGTTGACCCGCTGCCCACGCTTTACGGCCGGGCGCTTGGCGATCTCTTCCGCCCAGCGCTGCACATGGGTGTACTCGTGAGCACTCAGGAATTCGGCGGCGCCGTACACGTTGTTGCGCACCAGTTGCCCATACCAGGGCCAGACCGCGATGTCGGCGATGGTGTAGTCATTGCCGGCCAGGTAGTGGCTTTCGCCAAGGCGGCGGTCCAGGACGTCGAGTTGGCGCTTGGCTTCCATGGTGAAGCGATTGATCGGGTATTCGAGTTTCTCCGGCGCGTAGGCGTAGAAATGCCCGAAGCCACCGCCCAGGTACGGTGCAGAGCCCATCTGCCAGAACAGCCAGTTCAAGGTTTCGGTGCGACCTGCCGGGTCGGTGGGCAGGAGGGCGCCGAATTTTTCCGCCAGGTAAAGCAGGATCGAGCCGGACTCGAAGACACGGATGGCGGGTTCCACGCTGCGGTCCAGCAGGGCCGGGATCTTGGAGTTGGGGTTGATCTCGACAAAGCCGCTGGAGAACTGATCGCCCTCGTTGATGCGGATCAGCCAGGCGTCGTACTCCGCGCCCGCATGACCCAGCGCCAGCAGCTCCTCCAGCAGGATGGTCACCTTCACGCCGTTGGGCGTGGCCAGGGAGTAGAGCTGCAGCGGGTGCTTGCCAACCGGCAAGGTTTTGTCATGGGTCGGCCCGGCGACAGGGCGGTTGATGCTGGCGAAATGGCCGCCAGACGGGGCGTCGTTTTTCCAGACCTTGGGCGGAACGTAGGACGCTTTACTCATCGGGACATACCTCATCGTTGCTTGCGGTGTGATCCCCCAGAGTCTACCGCTGTTCGTTCATGATTCGTGCGACTTCACCGGACGCCTTGAGTTTTTCGAAAGCGAGTTGGGCCTTGGCGACCACGTCATCCGGCGTGCTCAGGCTGAAGGCCAAGTGGACTCTGTGGGGTTGTTCGTCGAGGGTATAGACCTCTTCCAGCGAAGTGAAATCCACCTGGGCATCCTTGCTCATCAGGCGCGCGGTATTCTCCGGCATCGGCAGTAACTGGATCTGGCGATTCAGCAGTTTTTCAAAGTTGTCGTGGTTGTTGGCCGAGATGACCAGCCGGGTGAATCCACGTTGTTGCAGGTAGATCTGCTTGGCGTCGTTTCGCACCACGCCGATGCTGTACTGCTTGGCTTCTTCGAGGCTGTTGACGGCGATGTCTTTATTGTCGCGCAATTTATAGAGCCGGCTCGCCACGCGATGTATTTCACCCACCCATTTGAATAATTGTTCGCGGGCCGGGGTGCGGTCCAGCGGGAAGATCAGCACGTTGGGCTCGTGCAGCGCCTTTTCGTAGGCCCGGGCCCATGGGTACAGCGACAGGCTGTAATCGGTGAGCTGCGCGCTTTTCAGCGTTTCTTCGGCGATGCGAATGCCCGGCCCGATGACCTTGTCGTCACGCTGATGGGCGTACAGGGAGTCTTCGGTCACGACTTCGATCGTGTCGGCGTGGCTGTGCAGGCTGATCGAGGCGAGTAGCAAGCACGAGCAGAGTATCAGGCGATAGTGCATAGATAGACCTCATGGCGCGCGAGAGTAATTACAGGGCGACGCGGTCGCGTCCCTGGTGTTTGGCCCGGTACAGCGCCTGGTCGGCGCGTTGCAACAGTTGATCGAAATGGTCCATGGTCTGCGTGTCCAACTCGGCGACGCCGATGCTCACGGTGACGAAAGGTGAAACCTTGGAACCGCTGTGGGGCAGCTCACGTTCCGCCAGGCTGGCGCGCAAGCGTTGGGCGGCTTCGCAGGCTTGGGCCGCGTCGACGTTGGGCAGGACCACGACGAACTCTTCGCCGCCTACGCGGGCGGTCAGTTCGCCTGAGCGGCCGAACACAGTGCGCAGGGTTTCGGCGATCTCTTTCAGGCACAGGTCGCCCTGCATGTGGCCGTAGGTGTCGTTGTAGATCTTGAAGAAATCGACGTCGCACATGAGCACGGCCAGCGGGGTGTTGTGGCGGATCGCCCGGCGAAACTCGATCTCCTTCAATTCGTCGAAATAGCGACGGTTGGCCAGGCCCGTCAAGGCATCGTGACGGGACAGCGCTTCAAGCGACTGGTTCGCCGCCTTCAGTTCCGCGGTGCGTGCCTCGACCAGTTCGGCCATTTGATCGCGGCTGGCGGCCAAGGCCAGTTCGTCCGAGTGTTGGCGTTCGAGGTGCGCGCGCAGATTGTCCTGGAGTTCATTGACCTGGAACTCGAGCAGGCTCAGTTCGTCCTGGCGCTGCACCGCTCGTTGCAGCTTGAGATGATGCTTGAGGGTGTGCGGCGCGAGTTCACCCAGATGACGGGCGATATGCACCACATGCACGGTCACCAGGCGGTTGAACATGGTCATGACCAACCCAGCCAGCAGCAAGGACTGGATGAGCTGGGTGATGACGATGCCGCGTGCTTCGCTCCAGAGGCGCTCCCACAGCAGGTTATTGTCGCCTTCAATGGTCAGCTCACCGACTTTTTCATGGGCCCCGGCGTAGGGGTGGGCGATAAGCTGGCGATGCAGCACCGGCACCACGCCCGATTGATCGACGGTGTAGCGCTTGAGTTCGATGACTTCCGGCGCTTGTCCCGGGCGCAAGATGTTCAACACCACGCGACCCACGGGAGCGGCCGCGGCGACGCTGGTGATTTGCTGGTCGAGAGATTCACGATCCAGTTCCCAAATGGCGTAGGCCAGGGTGTTCTGGAAGACCTGATCGATCAGGGCCAATTCCGAATTCATGTCCGCCAGGTTGTTTTCCCAGGCCTGCCAGGTGCGCCAGGTCACCATGGCCAGGGTAAAGACCAGGCAGAACAACAGCGTTGCCAGCACTAGGCGCCGGCCCAGGGAACTGAACGCCTTGGTCGCTGGTGGCAGGGAGGACGTCGTGCGGAAAGGGTCACCCATGTCATAACCATTTGCGCAGGATGGCGTCGTAGACCCCGTTGCGCCGGATGGTTTCAAGGCCGACGCGGAACTTCTCCACGGTTTCGGCCGGCGTCTTGCGGCTGAACGCCATGTTCAGGCCGTCCGGGCTGCTCAGTTCGGGTAGCGCCAGGGAGCGGATCAGCACCTTGTCCGGGTCTTCGCCGTTCTGGCGCGTCAGGTACAGCGCGTTGAGCTCATTGGAAATCCACAGCTCCACGTGATCGACCTTGAGCTTGCGGTAGTTGTGTTCGTACTTGGTGCTCGACTGCAAGTCTTCGCCGATGCGAAAGCCTTTCGAGACCAGGTACTGCTCGCCCACGTCCTGATTGACCGTGGCGATCTGATGACCATGGGCATCGGCCAGCGAGTTGAGTTTTACCGGCCGGTCTGCCAGGGAATAGATGTACCACTGCGTCGGGCCAATGGTGCCGACCCACTGGAAAAGCGATTGCCGTGCAGGCGTGCGGACGATCGAATAGATCAGCACATTGCTTTCATTGAGCGCCATTTCGTAGGCTCGGGCCCAGGGCATGGGCTGGATGGGTGCGTCCATGCCGACTTCCTTGAGCACGGCCTGGACCACCTCGGTGCTCATGCCGGTCACGCGCCCGTCCTGCGTCATGTTGTAGGGCGGCAACTCCTCCGTCACGATGCGCAGCGGTGTCTCTGCCGCGCAAGCGCTTGCAGCGAGGAACATCAGGACGCCCCACATCAGCAGGCGATTCAGCGGCAAACCCATTGATCATTACCCTATGCAACTGGCAGAGCCCGGCAAGGCCAGGGGCTATCATTGATAGGGTTATCGGCTGGGCTGGCGCCGGCTTGAATCCGGCCTGTCGGAACCGCAAGCCCAGCCGATGGGGGGCGGTAAATACCCAGGGGAAAGCTTTTGTGGGAGCGGGCTTGCTCGCGAACGCAGACTGTCAGCCAACGATGATGTTGAAACTGATAATGCCTTCGCGAGCAAGCCCGCTCCCACGGGGTTGCGCAGTCTTTTTTGGGATGGGCTCACGCCACATCAACGCAAGGTAACGCCCTCAGGCCTTGACCCAACGCTGGCGACTCCAACCGCTTAACGTATCGACGGCCAACACCAGCAACAGCATCGCCAGAATCACCGTGCTGCCTTGGGCTTCCTGGAACAGGCTGAGGCTGACGTAGAGCATTTGCCCCAAGCCCCCGGCACCGACGAAGCCGAGCACGCTGGCCATGCGGATATTGTTTTCCCAGCGATACAGGACATAGGCCAGCAGTTGCGGCAGGAGATTGGGCAGCGTGCCGTAACAGAACGCCAACACGGCGTTGCCGCCTTGCAGGCGGATGGCGTCGGCAGGTTCGGAGGGGGTATTTTCCAGGGCTTCGGCGAACAGCCGGCCGAGCACGCCGGTGGTGTGCAGGGCCAAGGCCAGGGTGCCGGCATTCGGGCCAAGCCCGGCGGCCAGGACCATCAGCGCGGCCCACACCAGTTCTGGAACGGCACGCAAGGCGTTGAGCACCAGGCGCGATGCGCTCTGCAGGGGCCAGCCAAAGCGCCCGGCTGCCGGCAAGGCCAACAGCAGGCCGAACACCGCTGCGAGCAGGGTGCCCAGGGCCGACATGGCCAGGGTTTCCAGGGCGCCGTGACCGATCGCCTTCAAATGGGCCGGGCTCAGGTCTGGACTGAAGAAACGCTGCGCATAAGCGCCCATCTGGTGCAGATTGCGACTGTCGCCGAGTTCGCCCAGGTCGATGCCGAGGTAAACGAACGAGGCGATGACCGCCGCGCCGAGGCACAGGACAATGGCCGCGTTGATCAGGCGATTCATGCCAGCCTCCAGCGCAGCAGGCGGCTGAGTTGATCGGCGAGCAGCACCAGTGCCAGGAATGTCAGCAGCAGGCTGGCCACTTCGCCGCCGGCGAACATGCGCAGCGACAGGTCCATCTGCTGGCCCAGGCCCCCGGCACCGACGAAACCCATCACCACCGAGGCGCGGATCGCGCACTCCCAGCGATACACCGTGTACGACAACAGTTCCGCCGCGACATTGGGCAGGATCCCGTAGCAGAAGGCGGCGAGTCGGCTGCTGCCGGACTGCAAGAGTGCGTGGGCCGGACGCTGGTCGACCGATTCGTAGATTTCCGCGTAGACCTTGCCCAGCATGCCGCTGTAGGTAATCGCGATCGCCAGTACGCCGGCCGTGGGGCCGAGGCCGACGGCGCGGACGAAGAGCAGTGCCCAGACGATTTCCGGGACGCTGCGCAAGAAGATCAACAGGCCGCGTACCGGCCAGCGCAGCAGTTGGCCCCAATAGCCAGGGTGGCCGGCACGGGAGGCCGCCGACAGTGACAGGGCGCGGCTGGCCAGCAGGCTCGCGGGCACCGCCAGCAGCAACGCCAGGGCCATGCCCGCCGTGGCGATGGCCAGCGTCTGCAAGGTGGCCTGCCACAGCAGTTCAACGAATTCGTCGCCATGGGCGGGCGGCCAGAACGCCGCGACAAAGCGGCCCATCTCGCTCTGGCTGTCACTCGCGACCAATACGCTGAGGTCCAATTCGCTGAACCGGATGCCCGGCCACAGCAGCACAAGGGCCAGCAGGCTGAGCAGCAGGCGAGGGCGGGTGGCGGGGTCTCGGGTATCGCGTGTCAGCATCGGGGGATCTGCACGCTCAAGGTAGTAGGGGGCGTTGGTGAAGGCTGCAGTTGATCGTTGGCGTAGAGCGTGTCGAGCAGCGGACGGTCGACCGCCTCGGTGGGCAGGTCGAACAGGATCTGCCCCTCACGCAGGCCAATGACCCGGGAAAAATGCGCCAAGGCCAGTTCCACCGCGTGCAGGCTGGCGACCAGGGTCACGTTGTGTTCCCGGGCATGCTGGCAAAGCACCGAAAGCGTATGTTCGGCCAATACCGGGTCCATGGCCGAAACCGGCTCGTCGGCCAGCAACACCTCCGGCGCCTGGTACAACACCCGGGCGATGCCCACGCGTTGCAGTTGACCGCCGGACAGTTGCTGGCATTGCGCGAACAGTTTGTCGCCCAGGTCCAGCCGGGCCAATGCCGCCCTGGCGCCGGGAATGTCCAGCGGGTGCAGCAGATTCAACAGGCTTTTACCGATGCCCCACTGACCGAGCTTTCCGGCCAGGACCGCCGTGACCACCCTTTGGCGTGGCGGCAGGGGCGGCGCTTGGTGGATCAGGCCGATGCGCGCGCGCAAGCGCTGCCGCTGACGGGCAGGCAGCTGCCAGGCACGCTCGCCGAGCAGCTGCACCTCGCCGTTGCCCGGGCGCAGGGCGGTGGCCAGCAGATTGAGCAGGCTCGACTTGCCGGCACCGGACGGGCCGATGACCGCGACCTGTTCGCCGGCGCCGATGTGCAAGTCGATGCCTCGCAACGCCTGGACGCCGTTGGCATGGGTCACGCTGACCTGGGTCAGTTGCAGGGTCATTTGAGCAGTTCGGCGGCGCGCGCGGCTTCCTCGATGCCCTTGTAGTTCTCAGGCTTGGTTTCGATGAAGCGGCTGGCGGCTTGCAGGTCGAGGATTTCCTTGTCCTTCGGGTTGGCCGGATCGAGGGCCAGGAAGGCCGCCTTGATCTTGGCCGCCAACGCCGGGTCGAGGGTTCCGCGCACGGTCCAGTTGTAGTCGAAGTAGGTGGGGGTGGTGGCGAACACCTTGACCTTGGCCGTGTCTACCTTGCCGGCCGCGACCAGTTTTTCCCAGACGCTGGCGTTTAGCACCCCGGCGTCTACCTTGCCGGCCTGGACCCAGGCGACGGTGGCGTCATGGGCGCCCGAATAACCCACGCGGCTGAAGTAGGTTTCCGGCTTGATGCCGTCCTGGAGCATGAAATAGCGCGGCATGAGGCTGCCGGACGTCGACGACACCGAACCAAAGGCGAAACTCTTGCCTTTGAGGTCGGCCAGGGATTTGACGGCAGGGTCGGCGGTGATGAATTTACTGGTGAACTGGGCGTCCTGTTCGCGCTGGACCAGGGGGATGGCGTTGCCGGTTTTCAGGCGCGCCTGTACGAAGGTGAAGCCACCCAGCCAGGCCATGTCGATCCGGTCGGTGGCCAGCGCCTCGACTACGGCCGGGTAGTCGCTCACGGGGACGAACTCGACCTTCATGCCGGTCTGCTGTTCCAGGTAAGCCCCCAGTGGCTTGAACTTGCGCAGCAGCTCGGTCGGGGCTTCGTCGGGAATCGCGCTGACTTTCAGGGTGTCGGCGGCCTGCGCTAGCCAACTGCAAAACGACAGGGCAACACCAGCGGCCAACGCCAAGGACGGCTTGAGCATGAAGGATCTCCGATACAGGAAGGCAAGGAAATATTGAAGCGTCAGCCCACAGGGGTGGTACGCCGTTCTGTGAGGGTAGACGAAGGAAAGGGATGTTAACCGTTTCTGGCTATGAACTCACCCAGCCCACAGGGGAATTGGGCCAGACATCAATACTCGCAGCGCCTCGGAACAGTGTGGGAGCGAGCCTGCTCGCGAAGGCGTCCGGACAGTTGAATGGATGTTGGCTGATGCACCGCTTTCGCGAGCAAGCCCGCTCCCACAGGGGAATTGGGCCAGACATCAATACTCCGCAGCGCCTCGGAACAGTGTGGGAGCGAGCCTGCTCGCGAAGGCGTCCGGACAGTTGAATGGATGTTGGCTGATGCACCGCTTTCGCGAGCAGGCTCGCTCCCACAGGGGAATTGGGCCAGACATCAATACTCGCAGCGCCTCGGAACAGTGTGGGAGCGGGCTTGCTCGCGAAGGCGTCCGGACAGTTGAATGGATGTTGGCTGATGCACCGCTTTCGCGAGCAAGCCCGCTCCCACAGGGGAAATTGGGCCAGGCATCAATAGTGGCAGCGCCTCGGAACAGTGTGGGAGCGAGCCTGCTCGCGAAGGCGTCCGGTCAGTTGAATGGATGTTGGCTGGCACACCACTATCGCGAGCAGGCTCGCTCCCACATAGATATGTGACGGCAGGAGGTGAACAAGCCGATGCCGGGCGTCCCTGCCAGGCGGGTCTCAATAGACCAGGGGCACGATCAGCTCCGGTGGCGTCGGGCTGCGGGAATAGTCTTCCTGCCGTTCCCGCTGCGGCAGCTCGATGGTCGGCAGTTCCACTTCTTCATAGGGCATTTGCCCCAGCAGGTGATGGATGCAGTTGAGCCGGGCCTTTTTCTTGTCGTCGGCGTGCACCACCCACCAGGGGGCCTCGGCGATGTGCGTGCGCTCAAGCATGATTTCCTTGGCCTTGGTATAGGCCTCCCAGCGCCGACGGGACTCCAGGTCCATGGGGCTGAGCTTCCATTGCTTGAGCGGGTCATGAATGCGGCTGAGAAAGCGCAGGTGCTGTTCCTGGTCGGAAATGGAGAACCAGTACTTGATCAGCTGGATGCCGGAGCGGGCGAGCATCCGCTCGAATTCCGGCACGGTACGGAAGAACTCTTCGTACTGGTCGTCGGTGCAGAAGCCCATGACCTGTTCGACCCCGGCGCGGTTGTACCAGCTGCGGTCGAACAGCACGATCTCACCCGCCGCCGGCAGGTGCGAGACGTAGCGCTGGAAATACCATTGAGTCCGTTCACGGTCGTTGGGGGCGGGCAGGGCGGCAACGCGACACACCCGGGGATTGAGCCGCTGGGTAATGCGCTTGATTACGCCACCCTTGCCGGCGGCGTCCCGTCCTTCGAACAGGATCACGACCTTGTGCCCAGTCTTGACCACCCAGCTTTGCAGCTTCACCAGTTCGCCCTGGAGGCGGAACAGTTCGCTGAAATACAGTCGGCGGCTTTCCTTTTCGCTGCTTTGCGGGGCGTGTTCATCGAACAGGGCGTTCAGGTCATGCCCGTCTTCGGACAATTCCAGCTCCAGTTCTTCGTCACTGTGATCGAGCAACTCGCGGTGGATGCGCTGTACCAAGGTGTCCTGGGTTGAAAGCATGGTGGAGAACTCGGTCGTGGAGGCGCGATCCACGCTATCTGCAGTTTGTTACATAGTAGTGACGTCATCTACGCTTCATGAGTTTGTCGTTGGCTAAAACAGGGAGTGTCATCCAGGTGTCATCGAACGCGTGGCAGGATCCTCGCAAATCATTGTGGGATGCTCGGCAGCGCTTGTGCCTGCTGGCTGATGAATCAAGGAATACCGCTATGAAAGGCGACGCCCCCCTGTTCGCGGCCATTGACCTGGGTTCCAACGCCTTTCGCCTGATGATTGGTCAGTCGGTCAGGCGCAATCGACAGAGGGTGATCCAGGAAGTGAAAACCTTGCGCGAGCCGGTCCGATTGGCCGAGGGCTTGCAGGCCGGGGCGCTGGACGAGCTGGCGCTGGATCGAGGCTGGCAGGCCCTGGCCCGATTCGGCAAGAAACTGCGCGGCTTTGAAGCCGGGCGAGTGCGGGCGGTGGCGACCAGTGCCGTGCGCGAAGCGGCCAATGCCCAGCTGTTCCTGGCCAGTGCCGAGCGGCACCTGGGGTTTCGGATCGACGTGCTGTCGGGGCATGAAGAGGCCCGGCTGGTGTATGCCGGCGTGGCCCATACGGTGCCCGGCGTTGAACAGACGCGATTGGTGGTGGACATCGGCGGTGGCTCGACCGAACTGATCTTGGGGCAGGGCGCCCAACCGCTGTTGACGGAGAGCATTGCCATTGGCAGTGGCACCTTTGGCGCGCGTTACTTTCCGGGCGGACGCATCACCGCTCAGGCGCTGCTGGAGGCTGAACGCGTAGCCGTCCTGCAGTTTGAAGCAGTGGCGGCGCATTATCGCGCGCAGGGCTGGCAGCAAGTGATCGGCTCATCCGGTACGGCGCGGATGTTGGCCAAGGTGCTCAAGGCCAATGGCCTCAACGACTTCGGACAAGGCGGCATCACCTACGGCGGGTTGCTGCGCCTGTCGCTGCGGCTGCTGGAAGTCGGGCATGTCGATCAACTCAGGTTGGCCGGCTTGCAACGCCATCGCCTGGGCATCTTGCCCGGTGGCCTGGCGATCATGCTGGCGGCGTTCAAGGTCTTCGGTATTACAGGCATGCTCGCTAGCGAAGCGGGCCTCAGGTTCGGTGTGCTCCATGGCCTGATGTATAAAAGCTGATCACGGACGGTTAACCCGCCGTGCCGCTTATCCGTGACGGCTCAAGGTCGAGCGTCAGCGCTTTTTGATTATCCCTTCGTTGCCAGATCCAGCCTCTTGTCGCCTGGGCGGCCGGTACGTCCGGTTATCGCAAAGCGTCGGCCTGGATCAGGATGATTGCGCGAACGGGGCTTTTCGCTCTTTCGATCTGCAGTCAGTGAAGGCACAATGCGCATCCTTTTTTGGCTCGCCTTGCCCGGAGGCCTCGAAAATGATCAAAACGCCGTACTACCTCATCGACAAACAAAAGCTGCTGGCGAACATGCAGAAGATCGCCTATGTGCGTGAGCAGTCCGGGGCCAAGGCCTTGCTGGCGCTCAAGTGCTTCGCCACCTGGTCGGTGTTCGACCTGATGCAGCAGTACATGGACGGCACCACCTCGTCGTCGCTTTACGAGCTCAAGCTCGGCCGGCAGAAATTCGCCGGCGAGACCCATGCCTACAGCGTGGCCTGGGCCGACGATGAGATCGAGGAGATGCTCGCCAACTGCGACAAGATCATCTTCAACTCCATCGGCCAATTGCAGCGCTACACCGAAGCGTCCGCCGGCAAGGTCCGTGGCTTGCGGGTCAATCCGCAGGTGAGCAGCTCCGATTACCTGCTGGCCGACCCGGCGCGACCGTTCAGTCGCCTGGGCGAGTGGGATCCGGTGAAGATCGAGCAGGTCATCGAGCACATCTCCGGCTTCATGTTCCACAACAACTGCGAGAACGGCGATTTCGGCCTGTTCGACCAGATGCTGGGCACTATCGAAGAACGCTTTGGTCACTTGCTGCATAAGGTCGAGTGGGTCAGCCTCGGTGGCGGCATCCATTTCACCGGCGAGGGCTACGCCCTGGACGCCTTTTGCGCACGGCTCAAGGCCTTCTCGCAAAAGTATGGCGTGCAGGTCTACCTGGAGCCGGGCGAGGCCGCGATCACCCAGAGCGCGTCGCTGGAAGTCACCGTGCTCGATACGCTCTACAACGGCAAGCACCTGGCCGTGGTGGACAGCTCCATCGAGGCGCACATGCTCGATCTGCTGATCTATCGCCTGGACGCCAAGCTGGCACCGAGCGAGGGCGAACACACCTACATGGTGTGCGGCAAATCCTGTCTGGCCGGAGACATCTTTGGCGAGTACAAATTCGATCGTCCGTTGTCCATCGGCGATCGGCTGTCGTTCATCGACGCAGCGGGCTACACCATGGTCAAGAAAAACTGGTTCAACGGCCTGAAGATGCCGTCCATCGTTGTGAAGCAACTCGACGGCAGCGTCGAGGTGGTTCGCGAGTTTGTTTACGACGACTACTTGTCCAGCCTCTCTTGAGCTGGCGGAAGGAGAAATAAAGAAATTGAAGAAGAACGTACTTATCATTGGTGCAGGAGGTGTCGCCAAGGTGGTGGCCCACAAGTGCGCGCAGCACAACGACGAACTCGGTCGTATTGCTATCGCGTCGCGCAACATCTCCAAATGCCAGGCCATCATCGACAGCGTCAAGGCCAAGGGTAGCCTCAAGCAACCCGCCGACATCAAGGCCTTTGCACTGAACGCTCTGGATGTCGAAGCGACCAAGGCGCTGATTCGCGAAACCGAGTCGCAGATCGTCATCAACGTCGGCTCTGCCTTTCTCAACATGTCGGTGCTGCGTGCCTGCATCGATACCGGCGTGGCCTACCTGGACACCGCCATCCACGAAGAACCGGGCAAGGTCTGCGAGACGCCGCCCTGGTACGGCAACTACGAGTGGAACCATCTCCAGGAGTGCCAGGAGAAGAACATCACCGCCATTCTCGGCGTAGGCTTCGACCCGGGTGTGGTCAATGCCTATGCGGCACTGGCGCAACAACAGCATTTCGACCGCATTGATTCGATCGACATTCTCGACGTCAATGCCGGCTCCCATGGCAAATATTTCGCCACCAATTTCGACCCGGAAATCAATTTCCGCGAATTCACCGGACAGGTGTGGAGCTGGCAGGACAGCCAGTGGACCAGCAACACCATGTTCGAAGTCAAGCGCACCGACGACCTGCCAGTCGTAGGCTCGCAGAACCTGTACCTGACCGGTCACGACGAAGTGCACTCGCTGTCGAAGAACCTCGACGTGCCCAACGTGCGTTTCTGGATGAGCTTCGGCGAGCACTACATCAATGTGTTCACCGTGCTCAAGAACCTTGGCCTGCTCTCCGAACAACCGGTCAAGACCGCCGAAGGCCTGGAAGTCGTGCCGCTGAAAGTGGTCAAGGCCGTGCTGCCTGACCCGAGCTCGCTGGCGCCGGGCTACACCGGCAAGACCTGCATCGGCGACCTGGTCAAGGGCACCAAGGATGGCCAGCCGCGCGAGATGTTCATCTACAACGTAGCCGACCACGAGGATGCCTACGCCGAAACCGACAGCCAGGGCATTTCCTACACCGCCGGCGTGCCACCCGTGGCCGCAGCCTTGCTGGTGGCCCGTGGCGAGTGGGACGTGCAGCGCATGGTCAACGTCGAGGAGCTGCCTGCCGAGGCGTTCCTCGAGGCGCTGGATGTGATGGGCTTGCCGACGCGCATTAAGGACGAGCATGGAGACCGTCCCTGGAACCAGAACGCCTGAAGGATACCAGGCAGGTTCCGCTTTGGCTTCTTCGATAGAAACTGCGGAATCGCTCTGGATTCTGCAGGCGATTGAAGCAGGCGACTCACCACCGCGTGAAGCCCTGGCCATCTGAGGAAGCCTTGAAGAAATGCTCCGTATCGAAAGGTACGGAGCATTTTTCGTTTATACCCCCATCAAATAAATAACCTTGTGGCGAGGGGATTTATCCCCGCTGGGCTGCGCAGCAGCCCCAACAAAGGCTGAATGCGGTCAACCTGAAACATCACAGTGTCTAATTTTAGGTCCGCTCCGCGGCCCAGCGGGGATAAATCCCCTCGCCACATAGTCCCTGCGCAGCGGCCCTCGCCTACAACCAGTACCGCAAGCCAAGCATCACGGTCTGGGCGTTGTACTCCGTTTGCACATCGCCCTGGGGCAGGCCCTGGATGTCGCCGAAGTGCGCTTCGCCGGTCTTGAAGTAGCGATAGTCCAGGGACATGGACCAATGCTCGCTGAGTTCATAAGCGACCCCGGCGCCGAGTTGCCAAGCCGAGACGGTGTCGCGATGGGTGTCGCCGAACTCGACGCCGCCAGCTTCCAGGCCGGTGATGGTCAGCACGGCGTAGCCCAGGCCACCGCCTACATAAGGTGTGAAGCGGCTCAAGGGGGCCGGCAGGTTCGAGATGTCATACCAGAGGTTGGCCATGAGGCTGGTGGCTTCCTGTTCGCCTTTGCCCTCGATGCTGGTGCCGCCTTCGTAGACCCGGTTATTGAACTGGTCCATGGTGTTGCGGCGGTAGCTCAGCTCCACCTCGGGCCGTAGCCCGACCGGGAACCGCCAGCCCAGTGCCAGCCCGGTAGCGTAGCCCGAGTGCAGCGGTTGATTGTATTCCATCTCGACGAAGTCGAGGTTGTTCTGGGTCAGGTCCTGATTAGAGACCCAGTTCACGCCACCCATGGCACTGACATAAGGGCCAAGTGTGTCGGCGAAGGTCGATGCTGGGGCGATGACACCCAGGCCAACGATGCCCATGACAAGATACTGGGTGTTTTTTTGTAGGTTCATGCTAGATCCGAAATGTGCTGTTATCGATAAGTAGGCGAAGCGAGTCCGGGAAGGCGCGTTCAGCGCGCCTCCTGCCGGGAGGTATTCATACGAGGTGCAAAGGCGTCGCGGTTTTCTCGTGTCCTGGTGCGCCGATGGCCCGTTGTTCAGCCAGCGTGCACAGGTTGTCCAGTGCCGTGGTCATCGCTGCGGTCAACGCTTTGCGCAGCAGCCCGCGGTAGAGGAAGCTCAGCGGGCCGGAAATCTTCGCGCTATGGATGACATGGGTTTCATCGGGAGAAATCCTGCGCATCTGGTGATCGAATTCGAGGTCGATCCACAGCAGCCGTGCGCTGTTGCGATAGCTTTCGTGCAGGCTCACGGCTTCCAGTTTCAGTGGCATGTTCAAGCCATTCTTGAGCACACACTTGCCGCGCGTCCCCACCTGGAACGGGCCGTCGAGTTGACACTGGCGGACGTCGGTATCCCATAGCGGCGCTTCTGCAAAATTGCTCCAGATCTTCCAGATTTCAGAAGGGGGCGATTTGATTATGACTTGCACGTTGACGTCGTTCACGGTGACACCTTGGTTGTGGGGGGCACGGTCATGCGGGGTGGCAGATCCATTCAATGCTCAGGCTGCCGGTGCGGATTGACTCAGCACCTGGGCGGTAATGCTGGCTTGTCCGATTTTTTCGCCCCGGTTGAACAGGTCGATGTAGATGCGGTTGGTCTTGAAGGCCTGGAGCGCAGCGTCAAAACCGACCTGCGGCGCCAAGGACAGCGGGCTGTTCCTGGGGATGGGACGATCCAGGGTGAAGCTCAAGGCCAGCAGGTTCATCGGGGTGTTGAGCGGGATGCGCAAATGGCTATGGGCGATCTGCATGTAGCACTGGCGAGCCACCTCGAGGAAATACACCATGGAATAGTGCTGGGGATCGCCTGCCTGGAAGAAGTGCTCCGGCGGCAGTTTCACCGTGTCCACGCTCAGGCCTTGGGCGACGCCACTCATGTCACTGACGATGACGTTTTCCGCCCGGGCCTTGTGCAACAGGGCCTTGTCGCGGCAGGGCGTGGCGGTGAAGTCGCTGGCCGGCGAGGTCTCGAACGCCGAGCTGTAGGCCATCCCGAGCACGCACGTGCACATTACTTTTCCGGCCTGCATGACCTTGGCATTGAACACCTGGGAATCTTCGCCTTGCTCCACATGCAGATCGACCGTGCCGTGCTTCTGTACGTAGTGCTGGAACTTGATCGTCAGGGTCTTGATGTAGGCGACCCGTCCGCTCAGTGGCGGCATGGCCAGTTCGAGCAATTGCAGCACCCCCTCCAGCAACAAGATGCCCGGGATGTGATCCAGCGGATGGTCAAAGAAGTACGGGTGCGCTTCATTCACCACCAGTTGGGCGTGCAGCGACTGAGGGCTGCGCCGGGCGTTGGTGATCACGCTATGTTCCGCGCTGCGCTGCCAGGGCGTCGGGCGCTGGGCGGTATCGCCACGGTGCAGGGCGAACAGGCTTTCCATGGCGCGCACCCGTACCCGCAGCCCGGAGAGCAGGGTACTGGTGAGCATGTCGCTGAGCTGTTGCACGTCGACGCCATCGTTCTGTGGCTCGCGGACCAGGCTGACAGGCGTGATGACCTGCTGCAGTTCCTGGGATGACGAATGGGCAAAGCGCAGCATGAACGGATGCTTGATGGGCGAGCTGGCCTCGGCTGTGGTCGGAGTCCACTGGCGAAGCCGTTCGGTAAACAGCCACATCACCGTCTTGCCGGCCTCACGCACCTCGATCACGCTATGGGTCGCGCCCTTCAACATCACCGCCAACAGGGTTTCGATACCACTGGCTTCAGCCAGGAAGCCGGTGATCTCCTGCAGTGATCCGCTGGCAGGCGTCGCAGCAGGCTGCAACTCACAGGCATCAACGTTCGGATAATCGCTCGGCGCTTTGCCCACCAACCGGCAAGCCGCTTCCAACGAGTCGGCGGCGTGGGCGAGGACTGCGGCGCGGATCACCAGCAACGGTTTGTCTGAGGCCTGCGGCTGATAGCGACGCACCGCCAGCAGCCCCAGTCCTTCACCCTGCTGGGTTTCGGTACGCCGGGCACGCTCGACCTCGATTTCACCGCTGAGAAAACGCCCGGCACCGAGCAGGAGGGTGGTGATGCCGTTGTCGAACCATTGCGGCGAAGCCAGCAAGGTTTGCCAGAACAGGCCCGCGGTGCCGACCAGGGTCTGATGGAAACCCTTGAAGTCAAAAATCTGCGCCGGGTAGCCGGACAGCATGTTCGGCAGCATGGTTGCCACGTCAGTCACTTCGACGCCCGGCGCCGCGCCTTGTGTCCGCGAAAAGAAGTTGTGGGCGCTGCTGTAGGCGTTGCTGAAGCGCTCGCCGCCCATGTTGCAGCACATGACCATCGCGGTGCCGGGCGAACCGGCCACGCCCGGCAAGCGTCGCAGCAAGTGGTTGACGCGATCGGTGATCAACAGTTTGAACGGGTCGACGTGGGCCAGCGGCTTGGGGCCCATGCCGAAGCCATCGATATCGATGACGTGGTCCTGGGCGAGGAATTTGCCCAGCAACGGCTGACCGGGCGCCGGGGTGTAATCGACGAAGCGCCCATAAGGGAACACGACCGAAGGCGCCGCCGGTTGGTCAAGTTGCTGCTGGAATGCCTGCAACGAACGGTGGCTGCCCAGCGCGGCCTCAGCCTCGACGATGGCAAGGTCCAGCATCACCACGCCGCAGGTGTTGGCGGGGGCTGCGGCAGGCCGCTCGTTGGGAACGTATTCATCCACCACCAGGTGAGCGTTGGCGCCGCCAAAACCGAAACTGGAGATGCCAATCCGGATCGCCGACTGACGCGCCTCCAGAGGATGTACCTGCTGGGTGGCGAGTCGCAGGCAGGTGGCGTCGACCTTTGTGCTGGGGCGATAGCCCGGCTGCGGGGGAATGCCTTTGTGGCGCAATATCATCAGGGCCTTGGCGAGCGAAGCGCCGCCGGCAGCGGCCAGGGGATGGCCGATGACCGACTTGATCGAACCGATGGTGATTTTCTCGCCGCCCGTGCGATGGGGCGCGAAGAAGCTGTCCAGCGACGCCAGTTCCGTCGCATCCCCCAGCGGTGTACCGGTGCCGTGGGTTTCGATGTAGTCCACGTCCCTTGGGTCAAGGCCGCGATAAGCACGTTGGTAAGCCGAGTATTGGGCCTGTTTGCCGGGGGCAAACACCGAGCCTTCGGCGCCGTCGGCGGACATGCCCAAGGCGCGCAAGACGCCCATTGGACGGCGCTGCGCGGTCAGGGCCTGGGCGAGCGGTTCGACCAGGAACGCAACGGCACATTCGCCCGGTACAATGCCGTCGGCGTCCTGGCCGAAGGCTTCCATCCGCGCCCGCGCGGAAAACGCCGTCAACTGCGAGAAGCCCAGGAACAGCGCCGGCGGCAGCACGGTGTTGAGGGCCATGACAATCGCGTTATCTGCCTGGCCGCTGTTAACCAGTGCCTGGGCCATGTCCAAGGCATAGGGGAACGAACTGCACGCGGTGTCCACCGATAGCGCCGGTCCACCCAAGGCAAAGGCCGCGGCCAGCGCCGCGACTTGTTCACCCGGGGTAAAGCCCAGCGGTGCATCGGGTTTTCCGGACATGCCGGTGACGAAATAGCTCTCGTCACTCCAGGAGGTTGCGACCACCAATGCCGTGCGTTCGCTACTCAGTGGCGAGCCCTGTGCGGCCAGTTGGCTGAACAGCGTCTGGAGCACTTTCTTGCCAATGGCGACCTGTCGTCCTTCGTGCCGTGACGGAGTCGAAGCGTCGTCAGTCAGGCAAAAAGCGCTGTCCAGGTAGGTGCGATCTTTCTCGCCGGCCTTGGTTGAATAGATCGACGCCTTGTCCACGTCCCAGCGTGTCGGCATCGATTCGATCGGTGCGACCTGCCCTTGGGAAAGCAACTGCCAAAGCGCTTCCGTTGACGGCGCTCCTGGAAACTCGCCCGCCATCGCGCTGAAGCAAAAATCGCCCGCTGTTGTTGCTGCGCCACTCATACCCTGTCTCCTGATCGCCAAACTGCTGGGTGACTGGTTCGTCACCCGGATTCCATTCCTGTTGCTCGTTGCTGGGCTCAGCTCAGTCTGGCCAGCAGCGACAAGGCATCCTGGGGCGTGCGACGGGACATCAACGCTTCACCGGCAAACTCGCTGGCCGAGCACTGTTGCGCCATGGAATGGCAGAGCGCCTCCCGAGCGAAGCCGTTGAGGCCCAGTTGGGCGAACGGCGTCTGGATATCGATGGACTGCGCGGCGTCCGGGATCAACGGCGACAGGGCGTTGAGCAGCAGGTTTTCCGCCTGCCCTTGAGTGGCGGCCGCGGCAGGTGAGGGCGTCGCTTGCGGTTGGGGATCGGCCAGGGCGGCTTGGATCAGGGCAATGGTTGCCTGCGGGAACTTGGCATTGGCCAGCTCGGAACTGTGAGCCTTGAGCTGTGGCCACAGGGCGACGACCGACTCGAGGAAATCCAGCTGCACGAGCGAATCCAGGCCCAGGCTTTCATAGCTTTGTGTCGGGTCGATCTGCTCAACCGTAAAGCCGGTGATCGCCGCGAGTTGGTCGAGTACCCAACCCTGGACATCCACCGCCGGCGCCTGTGGATCGGCTTCAAGTCGGGCCAGCAAGGCGGTCGGGGTAGGGGCATCGAAGAGCTGCGCGGTGAGCGCTTTCTTTTCCGGGAAGTGCTGGGCCAGGGACTCGAAAATATCCACCAGTCCCAGCGAGTCGATCCCCAGGCTCTCGAAGCTTTGATCGAAGTCGATCTGTTGTGCCTGGAAGCCGGTGACGGCGCTGATTTCGCCGCGCAACCATTGCCCGTAGCTGAGTGCCGATGTCTCTGCGACGGTTTCGGCGACGGGCATCGGGGCCAAGATGGTCGGTTTAGCGTGAACAGGCTCCAGCACTGCAACACTCTGGCTGACGGAGGTTTCGATCCCATGGGCATAAACGCCCTCGAGAACTTGTTGATGAGCATTGAAGTAATGGGCCGTGACGGTTTCGGCCTGTTCCAACACGCGCAGCAATATCGCTTCCTTGGCGACATTGGATTCGCACAATGACTCAATGATCTTTTCAGACAGAGAGAAATAGCTGTGGGCTATTCTCCCGTTGGACACGATGAATTCCTGCACCACATCGTTAAGTTGCAAACGCATCAGGTTCTCCTAACCAAGTCGGTCGATATTTCTATACAAAAGAAAGATCAAAAATCATGGCCCAGGACTGGGCCTTGTTTATATCAATGAAGCAAATTGGCTGTAGCCATGGCGCGACTTAAAGTTGGAGTTCCACTGCGTCGATCTCACAAGAAATGGTTTTTCTGGCGCCCTTGAGCAACCCGGACCTTACGTTCAGATAGGTCGCCAGCGTTATTGCATCGGCACCTTGGAAAGCGATGTAACCGTCAGGACGAATCAGCATCAACGTGCCTGCCTTAGCGTGGTAGCGCTTGTGCAGTCGCCAATCGGGATCCAGCAGTGTCGAGTGCCAGGAGGGCAGCCCGGCGCTGCTCAGGGCATCGATCACGCAATAAGCCTTGATGCCTGGGTAGTCCTTTTCCACCGACTCGGCCAAGGCGTAATGGCCCGGCAATAAAGGTGAAAACTGATCGGCCGCGCTGAAGATCAACAGCGTGAACGTTCCGTGGAACAGGTCGATCAAGTGTTTTGTGGGCAGCCCTTGCAGTTGCCACAACTCGACATCGGGTGCCAGTTGCCCGGCGCGAGGTGCTGCACTCGGGAACTCGGTTTTTTTACCTTTCTTGTTCCAGTTGTAGCGCTGTTTCTTCGTCAGCGATTCCTGGATGTAATCACTCTTTTCGTAGTGATACTGATGACCGGAAATCATTGACGGCAACTTACGCTGGACCTTTTTCCGTTTACTCAACAACGGCAGGACGTTGTCACGCAGCCAGACCAGGGCGCGCCGCCGGACGGTAATCAGCCCCGTCAACCGGTGGGCGGTGTTCTCGACTTCCAGGGCAACCGGATAACGCTCCTCGTTGTAACTGTCGAGCAAGGACGGATCCGCCAGGCCCTGATCGACATAGGCGATTTTCCAGGCCAGGTTATAGGCCTCGGAAACCCCCAGGTTCATCCATTGGCCACCGATGGGGCTGCCGATATGCGCCGAGTCCCCCAGCAGGAACACCGAGCCTTGTTGCATCGTTTGCACGCGGCGATGCTGGAACGAGGCGATGGTCGTCGAGGAAATATTGGACAACGTCATCTTCTGCCCACGTCCTTCGCACAGGCGCTGGAAGTTCTCCAGGCTCAGTGACGGACGCTCGCCTTCTGGCGGCAGGTTGTAGGGCATTTCGATGAACAGCCGATAACGGGACTGGGCGCTGATCGGCGCAACCGCCACGTAGCCGTCTTGTGCACCGAGGAAAAACGCGCCCTCATCCTGGCTGCCGGACCATTGGATATCGGCATCGGCGAGCATGAAGAAGCGGTCATAGGACGAACCTTCGAAGGTCATGTCCAGGCGTTTTCGGATGTTGCTGCGAGCGCCGTCACAGGCGGCCACCCAGCGACTGGCAAAGGTTTCGTCGGTGCCATCGGCATGCTTGAGCGTCATGCGCACCGAACCCGGCAGGTTTTCGATGTCCACCAGTTCGGTGTTCCACTCCACCTCCGCGCCCAGTTCCTTCAACCGCTCCAGGAGAATCTTCTCGGTTTGTGGCTGTGGCAGGCTCAAGAGCAGGGGGTAGGTCGCGTCCAGGTAGGAGAAGTTGTAGTTCAGCACTCGCTTGGCATTCGACTGCACGGAAAACTGGTTGATCGTGAAACCGTCGTGAATGGCTTGCTCGGCAACCCCCAGGTCTCGAAAGATCTCCAGGGTGCGGGAATGGATCGCCATCGCCTTGGTCGCGGTCGAGGGGCCGGCGTTCTTTTCAATGATGCGAAACGCCACGCCCCATTTTTTCAGCATGATTGCCAGGGACAGGCCGATGGGCCCGGCGCCGACGATCATGACGGTCGGGGCGCTGTCAGGGCGCTTGAAATGCTTGGGGGCCAAGTTGCTCAGCGTGTTCATCGATCAGTACCAGTTTCTGTAGAAGGGAGAGTTGGCGATGCCGAGCAGGTCAGCGTCGCCTGATGAGTCGCCGTAGGCATAAATATAAAAATCATCCAGATTGCTCAGGCAGCCTTTCAGGCGCGTGACTTTCTCTCGCTCTACACAGTTGGTACCGGCGATCCCGCCGGTGAGTTTGTTTTTTGCCGTGGCCAGGCGCGTGCCGCACACATAGTCAAACCCCGCGGCCTGGCCCCAAGGGATCAGGTAGTTTTCCGGCGAGTTGCTGACCAGCGCGGTGATATGCCCCATGGACTGATGCCATTGCAGTCGCCGCAACGCCTCGGGCCTGAGCCAGAGCGGTAGCTGTTCGCTGATGAAGTATTTGGCATGCTCGCGTTCTTGCTCCACCGACAACCCGCCCAGGTAACAGGCAATGAAGGCCAGGCGCGCTTGCATCAGTGGGGTAATGCCCAGGATCACGCTGAGCATCTTGGGCAGCAGGGGAATGATCCGCAGCCAGAACGAACGGGTGCCGACGATATAGCGCATGTAGCGCCAGAAGGTGTGGCGGTCGGTCAACGTGCCGTCGAAGTCAAAAACGGCCAGTACCGGTTGGATGCTGTTAGTGTGCATGTGCCTCTTCCTTGAGCGGGATGATCTCGATGGTCTTGGGCAGCTTGAAGCCCGACAGGTCACGCGAAAGCAGGGTGCTCAGCGCGTTCTGGGTCAGCTCGCCGGTCCCTTCGACGCACAGGTGCAGCACGTTGACTTCCTTGTGATCCGGGACGATATAGGCCCTGGCGCGCACCACGTCGGGGTGCTTGAGGGCGATGGATTCGATTTCCACCAGGTCGACCATCTGCGCCTTGATCTTCGAGATGCGCAGGCGTTGGCAAAAGAAAAATACATGCCCATCGTCGTCGCGCCAGACCAGGTCACCGCTGTGGAACCAGCCGTCGCGGAAGAATCGGGCATTGGTGTCCTCGGCATCGTTGTAGCCGCCGATCACCATCGCGCCGCGGATCAGTAACTCGCCGATGCGCCCGGGTGCCACGTCCTGGCCCTCGGCATCGACGACGCGCAGTTCCACGCCGCTGATCGGCTGGCCCATGGCGCCGCGGTGGACCGGGCCAATCGAACTCTGCACGAGCACCGGCATGCTTTCGGTCAAACCGTAGCCCTGGAGTACCGGATTGCAGCCCAGCAGCGTGCCCAGCTTTTCGGCTTCATCGGCCGGCAGGTGGCTGCCGCCCGAGTAGATCATCAGTTGCGGGTGCAACGGCAACCGCGCACCTTTGCGTTTGGCCAGCCGCGTATTGAAGTAACGAATGACATCGGGCACCAGGCAAGCAAAGGTGACCTGGTGCTCGGACAGGACTTCTGCCAGGTCCCGGTTGAGCAGGGTGTTGGTCATGAGCAGGGTGGCGCCCACGCTCAAGGGAAACACCATCATCACCGACAGGCCGAAGATGGCATACAGCGGCAGTGTCACCAGATGCACGGAGCCGACGCCTTGCAGGTGAAAATGCTCGTGCAGCCCATCGCTCGATTGCGTCAGGTCGAGGTAGCGGTGAGAAACCGCCAGTGGCCTGCCGATGCCTCGATAAGTGAATTGCACCGAGACGATCGGATTGCCTTCGGGCAGCAACAAGGGTTCGAGCTGTCGAGGCAAGTGAGAGGCGGCCGTTGCACTGGCGGGCAGGGGCGATGAAGGTTCGCTCCCGTCGTCCAGCACCAGGGCGTGTCTGACGCCGTTGTTGGGCTGGAATATCTCGTTGTGTTGCACCCATAGCACTGGGGTCGTGACCACCAGGGTCGGCCTGGCGAGGCTGACCACACTGTTCATTTCAAAAGAGGTCAACTTGTAGTTGAGGATGACCGGAATGGCACCCCGCCCGATAATCGCCAGGTAATAAGCGATGAAGGCCACCCCGTTGGGCAGCACCAGCGCGACTTTATCACCTGGCAATACACCGAGTGCCGTCAGGGTACCGTTGCAGGCTTCGGCCTTGATGCGCAGCTCGCGGTAAGTGACGGTATCTTCTTCCGTGTCCAAGTGTCGGATAGCCACTTGCTCGGGAAAGGATTCCGAAAAACCGACAAAACGATGCAGAAAACCTTCTTTATATGAAAGGCTTTTCATTTACCAACCTCTTTCAATCCTTGGATATAGGGCGCGTCAAAAAAAGTACTACAGAGGCAGGCTTTATATGAATGGTCTCAATTAAGCATCTGTGTAGTTGTTGTTCCGATACCAGTCCAAGGTATCGGTCAGGGTTTCAGCGACAGGGCGGAATTGGCATTGCAACTCCCTTGAACTTTTGTTGTGGCTGAAATGCGTGCGGTCTTGTTCTTGCGCCATGAGCTTGACCGTAGACGTACTGATCAGTACCGGCTTCTTGGTAATTCGGTAATAGCCTTCATAGATCAGCGCGATCAGTCGCAGCATGAACAAAGGCACTTTTCGTTCCGGGGCTTTTACGCCACTGACGCTGGCCAGCGCCTGGAAGATGCTCTTCATGTCCATGTGATTGCCGGCGGCGAGGTAACGCTCTCCGGACCTGCCGCGGGTGATGGCCGCGATTTGATGTTCGGCCACATCCCGGGCATCGACGACGGAAAAGCTGCCGGGAAGTACGCCGGGCAGTTTTTGTCCGACAAAGTCCAGCAGAAACTGCCCTGAGGAAGTCGGGCCGATATCCCCCGGGCCGAACATCCACCCTGGCAAGACCATGGCAATGAACATGTCCGGGTGCTGCGCCAGGAATTGCTGGACTTTCTGTTCGGACAATATTTTGCTCAAGTAATAATCATCAGCCTCCTGTTCACTGCGAGACATGGTTTCATCGATCACTTGATCTTTATTGCCCTTCAACACCGCAATGGACGAGGTGTGCACGGCACGACGGATGCCGGCGTCATAAGCGGCTTGCAGCAAGCGCTCGGTGCCGGTCACATTCGTGTCATAGAGTTTTTGCCAGTGTTTCCCGCCTTTGTAACTGTCGCGGAAATAAGCCGCCGTATGGAACAAGGCATCGCACCCTTGCAGTGCATGACTGAAGGCGTCGACATTGAGCATGTCGCCTTCGACCCATTCGACGGGCAGGCCGCTGAACTGTTTCTTGGCCTTCTCTGCGGAACGAACCAGGGCTTTTACTTTGATGTTTCGTTTTAACAGCGCACGAACGACATTATTCCCGAGCAGGCCAGTAGCGCCTGTAACGAAGGCATATTCCATTAAAATCCCGCTCCTGTGAGGTGACCTGTCATTGCATTGAGATCGGTGTCACTGACTCGATGCCCTGATCAGGCGTTGGGCTCCACCAACGGCGCAAGTAAAAACCATTCGGTATCTGAAAATCAAGCGGTATTTCGCAAAGCTAGCGAATCGATGGCTCTGAACCGGCCGTTACGTGGATTTTTTCATCCGATAGCGTGGCGTGGAGATGCGGAAAATGCGGCCTTGAGGAAGGTCAAAGAGGGGGCCAACCCGCCCGCGAGCAACGAGCCTCGATGGTTTGGATTCACCTGTTCCCGGTGTGAAAAACGTGACTGCATAGTCCATCTTGCATCACGGCAGGCTGTCCCGGTTACATGGCACATACATGGCACTTCTTGAAAGTTAAAATGTAAATGATTGAATGAGGCGCGTATAAGATATGATGGCGAACACGGGTTCACTACAGTGAGTAATCGCTTCGTCGCATTCAGATACAGGTGCATATTTTGACTGGCCAAAGGAGCCGAGGGCGTGATTAAAAAGAGACTAGGTCGAGAAGAGAGCCAGCAAATAACAAGAGACAAATTATTCGACACTGCTACTGAGCTGATGATCAGCAAAGGCTTTCATGCCGCCAGCGTCAACGTCATTGCCGAGGAGGCCGGCTTCTCCAAAGGCGCCTTCTTTTCCAATTTTTCCAGTAAATCGGACTTGCTCCTGCAACTGACTCAACGCTTCAAGCGCGTTGAAATCGATCGATTGAGTACGACCCTGACGTCGGGGTATTCGTCGGAGCAGTTGAGCCATGGCTTGAATGCCTATATCGACACCCTGAAGAACAATACCCGCTGTGCGATCCTCGACGCCGAGTTGCAATTGATTGCCCTGCGTGATGAAGCGTTCTCGCAGCATTACTATGACCTGCATGAGGAAAACAGCGAGGCCTTGGGCAAGTTGATTACTGTCATATTCAACCATGCTGGCAAGAAACCACCGCTGGAACATGCCGCGCTTGCGAAGACCTTCACGGCCTTGGCCGAAGGCTTGATATTGCAAGGGCATAAAGATCCGGCGACTGAAATAAAGCTGGTGCTCAATTCGCTCATCCAGACTGCAGAGTCTCTGTAGGTCCTCGTCGTTATCGCTGATAGGCCAGCAATCGGCGCTCAGCCAATCGGAATACACCCACCAGCGCGCACGCCAGCACCATGTAGAGCAGCGCGGCAATGCCATAGGCCTGGAACGTCTTGAAGGTGGCAGCGTTGACATCTGCCGCGATTTTAAGGATGTCAGGAACGGTCGCGGTAAAGGCGATGGCCGTGGCGTGCAGGACAAAGATTACTTCGTTGCTGTAGGCCGGCAGTGCCCGGCGCAGCATGCTCGGTATCAGCACCAGCATGAACAATTGGCGACGGGTCATGCCCAGGGCCAGTGCCGCCTCGATCTCACCGCGTGGGGTGGTGCGCAGCACGCCGGCAAGAATTTCGACGGTGTAGGCGCACGTATTCAAGGCCAGCGCCAGGATCACGCAATGCATGCCGTCACGAAAGAACCACCAGAGGCTGGGCGATTCCCTGATCAGGCTCAGGCTTGCCAGGCCGCTGTAGATGATCAGCAGTTGCACGAACAACGGCGTGCCGCGAAACACCAGGGTGTAAAGCTGGACAGGCAATGCCAGCCAACGATCGCCATAGGTGCGGACCAGCGCGAGGGGAATCGCCGCGGCCAGGCCGATAAGGGCGGACGTCACTAACAACCATAGGGTGACGGACAAACCACTCCAGCGATAACCGTCGGACCAGAGGAAGTTCGCCCCGAACTCTTTCAGTATTTCGATCATGACGCGCTCCGCTGTGGTTCGATGCTGTAGCGCCGTTCAAGGTGTTTGAGGGCCAGGCTGGACAGGATTGCAAAAGCCAGGAAAATCGCCGCAATCACCAGATAGAAAAACATTTGCCTTGAGGTCGCGTTGCCCGCCTGTTTGGCAACCTGGACCATGTCATTGAGGCCCAGCAGCGAGATCAGTCCGGCACTTTTCAACAGCACTTGCCAGATGTTGCCGATGCCGGGCAATGCGAACCGCATCATTTGCGGCAGGCGAATACGCCGCAGTACTTGCCAATGACTCATGCCATAGGCCCGGGCCGCCTCCAGTTGACCGAACGGGATGGCCCTGAAGGCGCCGCGAAAGGTTTCGGTACAGTAGGCGCCGTAGATGAAGCCCAGCGTCCCGATGGCGGTACCGTAGGGATTCAACTGCAACGATTCCCGGCCGAACGCCTGGGCTATCTGGTTGATGCCGATTTGCGCGCTGTAATAGATCAGCAGCATCAAGACCAGGTCCGGCACGCTGCGCACCAGCGTGGTGTAGACCGTTGCGACCAGCCGTAGCGGCGCCATGGGCGAGAGTTTCGCCAAGGCCCCGAGCAGGCCAAGCACAATGGCGACGCAGGCGGCCCATGTGGCCACCTGGACGGTCAGCCACGCGCCCTGGAAAATGAGATAGCCGTACCCTTCGAGAAACATGCTTTCAGGCTCCGCACGGGTGGTTTATTTCGGCGAGATGTCGAAGTCGAAGTACTTTCTGGCGATGCGTTCGTAGGTGCCGTTCTGGTGGATGCGTTCGAGCGCCTGATTGATTTCCCCGGCCAGGGCGGTATCGCTTTTACGCAAGCCGATGCCGGTGCCCGGGCCGAAGATCTCAGGTGACTTGACCACCTCGCCGGCATAGCCGAAGCCTTTGCCCATGGGTTTTTTCAACAGGCCTTCGGAAACGGCAATGGCATCGTCGAACGCTGCATCCAGGCGACCGTTGATCAAGTCCGAATAGGTCAAGTCACTGCTTTGATAGGGCACCACTTCCACGCCCTTCAGGCCCCACATCCGCTTGGCATAGACTTCGAATACGCTGCCTTGCTGCACGCCGACACGCTTGCCGCGCAAGGATTCGGCCGTCGGTTGCAACGGGCTGCCTTGCGGGGCGACCAGGCGTGCCGGGGTGTCGTACAGGGTGTTGGAAAAGGCGATTTCGGCTTTGCGTGCTTCAGTGATGGAGAGGGCAGAAAGTATCCCATCGAACTTCCTGCCCTTGAGGGCCGAGACCATGCCGTCGAAGGCGTTTTCGACCCAGACGCAACGGCGTTGCAATTCGCTGCACAGGCTTTCGCCCAGCTCGATATCGAAACCTGTCAGCGAACCATCTGGTCGCTTGGACTCAAAAGGCGGGTAGGTGGGGTCGACCCCGAAACGCAGTTCTTCGTTGGCGCCCCAGGTTATCAGCGGGCTGGCCACGAGCATCAAACCGATCAGATATGTTTTCATCGACAGGGTATCCACGACAGGTTGGTAGAGCTGTCCCAGGAGGGCCCCGGGCAGCACGCATCAGCCTTGAATGTTCAAGGCGTGTTTCAGGTGTTCGGCGCGTTGAATGTCTACGGCTCGTCCATGGCCAAAGCCTCCGGCCCAGCCGCACACTTGGCCGGCATGCTCGACGCCTTGTGAAAGACACTCGGCGAGGTTGTGCCGCGCTTGCCAGGCCAGCAGGAACGCGGCGATAAAACCGTCGCCGGCGCCCATGCTGTCGACGAACGTGCAGGGCCGCGCGGGCTGCTCATGCGCGCCCTGTGCGTCGACGGCGAGGGCACCCTGGGCGCCACGGGTGATGACCACCGTGGCCGGGCCCAGCGCCCGCATCGAGTCCGCCAGGTCACGGGCTTCACTGGATGACAGGTCGGCCGCCGAGAAAAAGGCAACGTCGACGTGCCGGATCATTGCCTGCCAATCGAACTCGACCCAGTTGTCCGAGAAGTCGAATGACAGGCAGCCGCTGGCCTGGCGAATCTGCGCCAGTTGGTTCTCAAGACCGCTATAGAGGCTGCTGTGGGCCAGCGGGAATTTCGCGAGGTAGGCCAGATCGTCGGCATCGAGTCGCAGTTGGCGACAGACGCCCGGGTCGCTGCCGAGAAACACCCGCTCGCCATCGATACTGTCGACACAGGCCCAGCCATTGGCCCCCGCCAGTGTGCGGCAACGGGAGACATCGACGGCTTCCTGTTGCAGGCAATCGAGCAGGTACTGGCCGTGCCGGTCATCGCCAACGCAGCCCAGGTAAGCACTGCGAGCATCCAGCCGGGCGGCGAACACCGCCACGTTGAGTGCGTTGCCGCCGGGGTATTCGATGTTCTGGTCCAGGTACACATCCAGGGTGTTGTCGCCGACCGCGATCAGGCTGGCCATGCTCAGTACTCCGTTTTCCACATGTAGCGGCGCGTCGTCAGGGGCTGCTGGTGCCAGACCGCGAGATGCGCGGCGATGCGTTCCACGGCGATACCGACGATGTAGGGCGCGACAATGGCGCGGATCTCGGGGTCGATGCCCTCCATCGGGAAATCCTTGGCGTCATAGACCATGACCCGTTCGGTGTAGCGCTGGCAGAAACTCACGACGCGTTCCATTTGCGCCCGGCTGGGGTCTTCGCCCACCAGCAGGAGCAGCGGGGTGGTGGCGTCGATGGCTTCGAACGGGCCATGGAAAAACTCCGCGGCCTCCACCGGCAGGCAATGCAGCCACTGGCTTTCCATCACCACGCAGACGCCGAAGACATAGGCGGTGGTGAACATCGGACCCGAGGCGAGGAAGTACATCACGCGATCATCTTTATACAGGCGTGCCTCTTCGGTGGCGCGCCGGTCATTATTGAGCGCTGCATCGGCCAGCGCCTGTGGCAGCGCCTTGAGCGAGCGGGTGAGCTTGTCCAGCAGCGGCCAGCCTTCGCGCTTGGCCAGGATCCCGCCGACCAAGGCCTGGAGGATCATGAAGCAACCGAAGTACGCCTCATCGGTACGTCCCAGTAGGAAGCAATGTTGAACAGCCTGGGCCAGTGGCAACTCGGCGGTTTGCGTCACGCCGACGGTGAGGCAGGGCTTGTCTTGCAGAAAGTGCGCGGCGGCGATGGTTTCTTGGGTTGTCCCGGACTTGGAGGCAAGTACCACGAGGGTGCGTTCATCCAGGCGCGGCGGATCGATGTCCATGAAGTCGGCCGGAAAATAACGGCGCACTTCCAGCGTATGGCTGTAGCGCTCCAGCCAATATTGCAGCCCGAGCATGATGCGGTTGGGCGCACCGCAACTGACGAAGTAGATGCGGTCGATTCGCGTGGCCAGCTCTTGGCCGAACTGCTGGGCGTCGTCGACGATGTGCACGGATTGTTGCAAGGAAGTGGTGAATGCTTCCCGGTTGAACTGGATCGCCATGTGAGCTCCTGGTGCTTTGTTGCGGTGGTTCATGTTTGCTGTACATGATCACCGTGTAGACCAAAAGCTATACCACCAAAAATACCATTACAAGGCTTTTTCCCCATGGTCTAATACGCTGCCAGCGCGTTTTTCAGAGTAGGCACTGGGCGGTTTTTTTGTTCTCATTATTAAGCTGGCGGGTTTGCGACGGTTTCCGGTGGGTGTTGTTGCAACGCCGTGGCAGAAAAAATAAATCCAGGATGTAGACCATGAAAATGCTTCCTTCCAAGTCCTCCGACGTGACGCTCCTGGCGCCCGAACGCAAGCAGGTGGCCTGGCAGGCCGTCCAGGCGCTGCTGGAAATGCTGGAGCGCCCGGAGTTCGGGCCAACCGAGCGGATCCCGGCGGAACGGGACCTGGCCGAGCACTTGGGCATCAGCCGGATGACGCTGCGAAAGGCCCTGCAGGCGCTGATCGATCGTGGGATCCTGGAGCGCCGGGGCAACCGTGGCACCTTCGTGACTGCTCCAGGTGTCGAGCGGCCACTCAATACCGTGGCGCGCAAAGGCATCGCCGAAGTGGTCGAGCAAGCGGGCGCCAAGCCGGGCAGTAAGTTGCTCTACTTCGAGCAAACCCAGGCCAGTGCCCGGGTGGCGAAACTGCTGAAGATCCAGGAAGGCGACACCTTGCTGACCATCAGGCGCCTGCGCACCGTGGATCAAAAGCCATTCTGCATCGAGACCAGCTACATTCCGGCCGCCCGTGCTCCGGAACTGGTGGCGGGCGACCTGATCGAGGGCGCCTCGTTGTATGCGTTGTTGTTAGCGCGCTACCAGATCGAAATAGAAAGCGACGAGGGCACGCTGAGCATCGCCACGATGAACGACCAGGAGGCGCGCTTGCTCGACGTCGAGCCCGGGACGGCCGCGCTGGTCTACCGGGGCGTGATCTTCGACCGCCAAGGGCAGCCCGTGGAATACCTGGTCTCGATCAACCACCCCCAGCGCGTGGTGTTCAAGCTGGCGGACAGTCGGGTCAATAGCGTTCATAGCGATCATTGACGCATTGGAGGCGCTGTCGTCATCGCAACCCGGCGTTTTTTCCATGAGCTTCTCGGTGTGCCCTGCAGGGCCCGGGTCCGGCGAGCTGAACAATCTGGCTAATTGCGACACGCCGTTGTCCGGCATGATCTAAGCTCCAGAGGAGGGTCACCCGAGCAGGGGGTTTCAATGCGAAGCGCACCTGAAAACAGCTTGAAAAAAGCACTGAAAGCCTGCCGGGACAGCTTCATTTCTGTTGGGTTTTTCAGCTTTTTCATCAATGCGCTGATGCTCGTCCCCACGTTCTACATGCTCCAGGTCTATGGCCGAGTGATCACCAGCGGGAGTCTCACGACCCTGACCATGCTGACGCTGATCATGACCGCATTGCTGGTGACCCTCGGTTCGCTGGAATGGATCCGTTCGCGCATCATGGTTCGGGTCAGCACTCGGCTGGATGTGCTGCTCAGTCGCCAGGTCTACCGGGCCAGCTTCAAACGGGCCCTGGAAAGCGGCGGCATGGACGCCTCGGCGCAATCGCTCAATGACTTGACGGGGTTGCGGCAGTTTCTTTCCGGCAACGGTTTGTTCGCGTTTTTCGACGCGCCCTGGTTGCCGATCTATATCGCGGTGATGTTCCTGTTTCACCCCTGGTTTGGTTGGGTGGCGACGGCCAGCGCGCTGTCATTGCTCGCGCTGGCCTTCATCAACGAACGACTGACGGGGCCGGTGCTGGCCCAGGCCAACAAAGAGCACATCGGCGCGACACTCCACACCACCAAGAACCTGCGCAACGCCGAAGTCATCGAGTCCATGGGCATGCTTGAAACCCTGATGGATCGTTGGGGCCGGCGGCAACGCAACGTGCTGTTGCTGCAATCGGCGGCGAGCGACAGCGGGGCGATCATCAGCACCCTGTCGCGCACCTTCCGCATCCTGGTGCAATCGCTAATCCTGGGCCTGGGCGCCTACCTGGCCGTGGACCATCAGGTCGGGGCGGGACTGGTGTTCGCTGGGTCCATATTGCTGGGGCGTGCGCTGGCGCCCATCGACCTGATCATTGGCAGTTGGAAGGGCTTTATTTCCGCCCGCTCTCAATACAGCCGCCTGAATGACATTCTCGATAAGCAGCAGGCGCAGCCCGAGCGCATGGCTTTGCCGGTGCCCCAAGGGCACGTGCAGGTCGAGAACCTGGTTGTCGCGGCCCCCGGTTCCAGGACACCGATCCTCAAGAACATCAGCTTCAGCGCACCCGCCGGTTGCATGGTGGGCATCATCGGCCCCAGTGCGGCGGGAAAGTCGACCCTGGCCAGGGCCTTGCTCGGGGTCTGGGCTGCGCAGCATGGCGTGGTTCGGCTCGATGGCGCCGACATCAGTGCTTGGGACAAACATGCGCTTGGGCCCCATATCGGTTACTTGCCCCAGGACATTGAACTGTTCGAAGGCACCGTCGGTGAAAATATTGCTCGCTTTGCCGGGGTCGATCCGGTGCAGGTGATCCAGGCGGCCAGGGTCGCAGGCGTTCACGAGATGATCCTGCAACTGCCCGATGGCTACGACACTGTCATCGGCAGCGAGGGCCTCATGCTTTCGGCAGGGCAGCGCCAGCGCATCGGACTGGCCCGGGCGCTGTATGGCAGCCCACGGCTGATCGTTCTCGATGAGCCCAATTCCAATCTCGACGACGTCGGTGACCGCGCCCTCGCGGCAGCGATCCAGCAGTTGAGGCAGACCGGCGCGACGCTGTTTGTCATTACCCATCGCACCAACATCGTGTCGCAGCTTGACCGGCTCCTGGTGATGAACGCTGGGGTCATCAGTCTCTACGGGCCACGGGAGCATGTCCTGGCCGAACTTAACGCGCAGCGACAGCAGGCACAGATGCCAGCCGTGCCCGCAAGCACCGGCACGGCTTCGGTCGATACCGGCAAGGGTGATTCCGATGAACCCTATGGTGCCCATTCGTCAATCTGAGAGCTTCGCCGACCTACCTACCTCCGATCACAAAATTCGTCGCCTGGGCGTTGTCATCATCGCGCTGGTCTTCGGCCTGTTCGGCACATGGGCGGCCGTTGCTCCCCTCGACGGCGCCGCTTATGCGCCGGGCGTCGTCACGGTGCAGGCGTATCGAAAAACCGTCCAACACCTTGAAGGCGGGATCGTCAAAGCGCTGCATGCCCATAACGGCGACGTCGTCAAACGCGATGATCCGCTGATCATTCTGGATGACGCCCAACTGCGCTTCGAATACGAAATGGCCCGGGGCCAACTGATCGCGGCCAGGGCCATGGAGGCGAGGCTCGCGGCCGAGCGCGACGGTTTGCCGGCGATCGTTTTTGGCGACATTGCCGACCCCGACAGTTTGCGCGGCGTGGAGGCGCGCCAGGGCGAAACCCGGGTATTCAGTGCTCGACAAGGTTCACGGTTGGGACAAATTGCGGTGCTGCGCGAACGCGTCGGCCAGTTCCGCCAGCAGATCAAGGGGCTGGAATCGATGGTCGGTTCCAAGGTTCACCTGGAGAGGTCCTACAGCGGCGAAATCGGTGAGTTGGCCGATCTTCTCAGGCAGGGATTCGTTGATAAGCAGCGGTTGCTCGACCAGGAGCGCAAGTTGGGACTGCTGCGTTCGGAGGTTGCCGAGCACCGCTCCACCATCGACAGGACGCGGCTGCAGATCAACGAAACACAGCTGCAGATCCTGCAAGTCGACATGGATTTCACCGCTGACGTCGTCAAGCAATTGGCCGAGATCCAGGCCCGGATCTACGACCTCCAGGAAAAAACCTCGGCGCTGGAGGATCGGCTCGCACGTGTTGTCATCCGGGCGCCCGACGCGGGCATGGTGATCGACATGACGGTGCACACCATTGGCGGAATCGTGCGCCCGGCGACGCCCTTGCTCGATATCGTGCCGTCGGTGTCTGACCTGGTCATAGAGGCGCAGGTGGCGCCGGTGGATATCGATCGCATTGCAATCGGCAGACGTGCCGATATTCGTTTCGGCGCCTTCAATAGCGCCACCACGCCAGTGATCGAAGGCGAGGTCAGCAGCGTGTCCGCAGACCGGACGACTAACGAAAAGACGGGAGTGGCCTATTACCTGGCGCGGGTGCGGGTGACCGAGGAGGGCGCGCGTACTTTGGGAGAGCGCAAGTTGTTGCCGGGCATGCCGGCGGACGTGTTGATTATCACCGGACAACGCACACTGCTGCAGTATCTGATGCAGCCGGCTCGCGATGCCTTTTCCCAATCGATGATCGAGGAATGACCATGGCCGCGTCGACAGCTTTGCTAGGCAGTGCATTGATGCTCGTAGCGGGTACGCTCCTGGCGCAGACCGAGGTTGCAACGCCCGCCGGGGTATACGCCTCGACGTTCTCCACCGACCTCATGCAGTTGTACCGCGAGGCACGACTGGAGGACCCGCAGATACTGGCGTCCTATGCGCAAGCGCAGGCGGGTCAGGAACATCAGCGCGAGGCCATGGGCGCGCTCTTGCCGCAATTGTCATTCAACGCCGGGTCGAACCGGATTCACCAGGATAGCGATCTGGTGCAGCGCAGTTTCGATAGCGAAAGCTACGGCCTGGTGATGCGTCAGTACCTCTACAACAAAGCCGCCTGGGAGAACTATCAGAAGTTCAAGAGCCTGGCCAGGCAGTCCGAATCCCAGGCCTTGGATACCCAGGCCGAGGCTTCGGTGGAATTGGCCCGGCGCTACTTCACCGCGCTGGCGGCCGAGGATGAATTGCAGTTGGTGCGGGCGGAGCGGCTAACCACTCAGAAGAGCCTGGACCGGATCGACGCGTTGTATGAGAAGCAACTGGCATTGATCACCGATCAACTCGATCTCAAGGCTCGGGTGGATCTGCTCTCGGCCCAGGAACTGGATGCCCGCAACCAGGCCAGTCTCAGTCGCGAGGCGCTGGCAGAGATTGTCGGTCGGCCGGTCAAGGAACGACTCAACCGGATTCGTGACGACCTTGAGCTGCAAGTCTCGGCACACAGCCTGGAAACCTGGGTACACGATGGCATGGCGCTCAATCCGGCGCTCAAGGCCAACGAGAGCGGCGTCGAAGCAGCGGGTGCGGCCTTGCGCAGTGGCAAGGGCGGGCACTATCCAACCCTGAGCTTGAACCTGAGCGCCCAACAGACCAATGAGGGCTACAACAACTCCCTGGCACCCCGCACGGACAGTTATGTCGCCGGGATAGGGATCCAGGTTCCGCTGTACAGCGGTGGATCCACCTCGGCGCGAGTTCGTGGGCTCTATCAGGACCAAGTGGTCGCCGAGCAGCAGTTGGAAGCGACTCGGCGCCGGGTGGTCAAGGAGATCACCAACGCGTACCTGACCGCCAATTCCAATGGCGAAAAAATCGGTGCGAACCGGCTGGCCCTGGAGTCGGCCCAGCTATCCCGGGTGGCGGCGGAAAAAGCGCTGAGCTATGGGATGGTCAACGCCGTCGATGTCCTGGCCAGCGTGCGCAATGAATACCGGGCTCGACGGGATCTGCTTAAAACCCAATACGACTTTCTCAGCAATGTGTTGATCCTGAACCGCTGGGCGGGAAAGTCACCGACCGAAAGCATTGAGCATGTGAATGACTGGTTGAGTCCCGGCAGCGCCGGCCAGGACTTTCGCTGAGCAAGGCAAGTTTGCGGACGGGCATCTGGTCGGCTGGTAGGCGGTTTTTTGACGTTGTTTTTAAGTTGTATTGTTGTGGTGTCTAACTGCGTACCACTCGTCGATTAATTGACGATTGTATTCCAGCCTCGGCAGGCTCGCCGATTTCTCACGCCTAGCGTAACGAACTGATTTAACGGGTATTTCTGCACCTTTTGCGCAGGCTGGCCAGACGTTCGGCGCCAAGTTTCGGCCGGCCACGGGTTAGTGGGTGGCCGGCGCTGCGCTGGGCTGGCCTAGACTCAGCCTACGAGCTCGAAAGGAGCACATTATCATGTGTAAGTGGTTGATAATTATTCCTGTTCAGGTTGTCTCGATGGTTTCGTCCGGCTTCTTGAAATGCACGCACCCCCCGCCAGAGCATCCAGTGAACACCCTGGTTTGCCGTGCGTGGGGGTTATCGATATGAGGCCGGAGAATAAAAAAACGATACGCGTGATGCTGATCGATTGTCGTCCTCTCGTGCTCAGGGGGCTGCATGACTTGATCAATGCCAGAAAGCCGCAGATGGAAGTGAGCGGCCAAGCCTCGACCTATACCCATGCGCTGGATCTTGCCGATCAGTTGCGGCCCAACGTGATCTTTTTCAGCTTCTTTCCCGATGCGTTGAATCCCCTGGAAGTTGTCGCCGGGTTGACCCGCAGCGCGGAGATGAAAGTGCTCGTGCTCAAGGGGTTGTATGAGGCCGTTCCCGTGGCCCAGGCGATCGAGGCGGGCGCACGCGGTATTGTGCTGGCCGAAGACCCGACCGATTCGATCATCCAGGCCATCGTCAAGGTGCATCATCGCGATATCGGGCTGGACAGGGCCTGGGCAGGAGGGCTTTCAGGTTATGCCTCCATCGGCCATGCCATCACTCAATGCAATCTGGAGCAGGCGAAACAGGCTCGGTTGACGCTGCGCGAGAAAGAATTGATCCGCGCCATCGTGGGGGATCCGTCCGCCAAGTACATCAGCATTGCCGGGCGTTTGGGGATCAGCGAGCACACCGTGCACAACCATCTGAGCAATATTTATCAGAAGCTTGATCTCATTAACCGTATCGATTTGCTGATGTATGCGCTTAAGCATGGGCTTACCAACGATGAAGAGCCCCCTGAGGCCACTTGGGTGGAGTTGGATTGAGCGATCCCTGATCTGCGGGAGCGAGCCTGCTCGCGAAGACGGCGGCGCAGGCGCCATTGCTGCAAACTGACCCACCGCCATCGCGAGCAAGCCCGGCTCCCACAGGGATCTGCGGTGGACACAAATTTCATAAACGACCAAAAGCCTGTGTGGGAGCGGGCTTGCTCGCGAAGGCGGGGGCACAGGCGCCATTGCTGCAAACTGACCCACCGCCATCGCGAGCAAGCCCGCTCCCACAGGGATCTGCGGTGGACACAAATTTCATAAACGACCAAAAACCTGTGTGGGAGCGGGCTTGCTCGCGAAGACGGCGGCACAGGCGCCATTGCTGCAAACTGACCCACCGCCATCGCGAGCAAGCCCGCTCCCACAGGAATCTGCGGTGGACACAAATTTCATAAGCGACCAAAAACCTGTGTGGGAGCGAGCCTGCTCGCGAAGGCGGCGGCACAGGCAGCATTGATGTGACCCACCGCCATCGCGAGCAAGCTCGGCTCCCACAGGGATCTGCGGTGGAAACAAATTTCATAAACGACCAAAAACCGGTGTGGGAGCGAGCCTGCTCGCGAAGGCGGCGACACAGGCAGCATTGCTGCAAACTGACCCACCGCCATCGCGAGCAAGCTCGGCTCCCACAGGGATCTGCGGTGGACACAAATTTCATAAACGACCAAAAGCCTGTGTGGGAGCGGGCTTGCTCGCGAAGGCGGCGGCACAGGCAGCATTGATGCAAACTGACCCACCGCCATCGCGAGCAAGCCCGCTCCCACAGGGGCTCGGCGGTGTAGCTGAAAATCCTGACCCACCACAACTCCACTGTGGGAGCGGGCTTGCTCGCGAAGGCGGCGGCACAGGCGCCATTGCTGCAAACTGACCCACCTTCATCGCGAGCAAGCCCGCTCCCACACTGGATTTTCAGAGGGGAAAAATTATGTTCGACACAGATTCTTCTGGAGGGTGAGTCGATTTCGTCGTGAACAGGAAAAGGCCTGAAAAACGAGGCGAGGAGGGTTTCCAGGCCCTCCTCGCATCTTTCACGCGCGCGATGCTTCAGGCGTTGCCGAAGACCACGTCGCTGCCCAGCAGATCGACGCCCAGCAAGGTAATGGTCGTGATTTGCCCGCCAGTCTCGGCGACTGTCACGATGCTGTCTGCGCCATTGTTGTCGATCGATTGGATGACGGCGCCCTGATCACCATTGAGCACCAGCGTGTCTCGCAGGTTTTGACTCACATCAAAGCCCGCAACCTGGTACAGGTTCTCGGTGAAGGTCAGGTCGATGTTGAAGGCATCCCGCTCACCGCCCGTGCCCACCAACGTGTAGTCGAAGAGCGCATCGGCGGTGTTGTTGGCGAACAGGTTGGCGTCGAACGCACTGGTCGCGGTATCGCCATCCTTGTCTGTCAGCGTCGCGTTGAACGACAGTTGCACATCGCTGGCCAGGTTCTCGGTTTCCTGGATGAACTGGATGACCGGAATCTTGATCGCCCCACGGCCCATCGTGAGCTGAACGGCATCGATCATCGCCGTGCCCTCGCGCTCGACCTCGAAGGACACCTGGCCGCCAGTCTCGGGCGTCAGGGTGTTGACCTCGGTGAGGTTGGAAAACGTGCCGTCTTCGTAGTAGATCCGGAAATACAGATCTTCGGTCGCGGTGTTGTAGCCGGCCACCGAGTTGTCGATGAAGATTTTCATGCCCGTCACCAGGCTCTCCGGGTTGATGACGAAGCTTTCATCGGCAGCGCCGATCGCCGCCAGATTGTCCCCTTGCAGCAGGTTGTTGCCGACCCCGATGCCGGACGTGCTGACGTTCATGGCTGTCGGGTCGATGTAGGACGGCAGGGGCGTGGTTTGCAGCGTGGCCTCGGTGGGGTCGGGGGCGCCGAGTCCGATACCGGCGAGGATATCCGTGGTCGAGGCGAGTGCCTTCGCTGAGAAGAACACGATTTCCTCGGACGCCGAAGGAATGGCCGGATTGTTGGTCTCAGGGATCAACAAGGTACGCACCGGATCAGGGCCGCCGGCATCGAGGGAACCGTCGGCACTGCTGCGCACGAGGGTGGAGCTGAAGCCTTGCACCAGGTCCAGGGCATAGCTGCCGTTGGCGTAGGCAGTCAGTGTGTAGTCGACGCTGGTGTCGGCGGTGGTGGCGTTGTTGTCGAAGTCGCCGGTCAGTGTCCCGGCAAACTGGTACGCACCGTCGCCGTCCGGCGAGGGCGCCTGTTCGGTGAGCGTGCCGGTTCCGGTGGTGGTCGTATCGTCGGGCCGGACCAGGGTGAACTGGCCATTGACCAACGTGATGTCCAGGCCCATTGCACCCAGCCCATCGGCCCCGGCCGATTGATCCCAGAAACCGTATTGTGGCAGCACGCTGCCGGTGCCGATCAGGTTGCCGAACGCGACCGAAGGGCCGTCGTCCTCGAACACCAGGTTCTGGCCGATGTTGAGCGTCGCCTGGAGGCTGTCGCCGTCCTTGTCGGTCTTGGTCGCGATCAACGTGATCAGGTTGTCCGCCAGGCTCGTCGCGTCATCGGGATTGGTGGCGTCGGGGTGTACCAGCGCTCGGATCTGGTCGAGGGTGACATCGCCATTCGTGGCCACGCTGACGGTGAACACCAGCAGATTGGTGGTGGCCGTGCGACCTTCTACCGTTGTGCCGTTGGACGAGAGGTTGACCGCCTCGCCGGTGGCCGTGTCGATGAGCCCGGAAGCACCCGCCACCACGCCGAGGCTGTAGGTCAGCGTGCCGGCATCGTCGGCGCCGTAGGCGGAGACGAAGTTGGCGGCGAAGTTTTGCATGGCGTTGGTCGCCAATACCGTCTCGTCCACCGTCAGCGTTGGCTCGGTGCCGGTGGTGCTGATGCTCGGCCCATCATCCTCGAAGACCAGGTTCTGGCCGATGTTAAGTGTGGCCTGGACACTGTCACCGTCCTTGTCGGACTTGGTCGCGGTCAGCGTGACCAGGTTGTCCAAGGTCAGGCTCTTGGCGTCGTCGGGATTGGTGGTGTTGGGGTGCACCACGGCGCGGATCTGGTCCAGGGTGACATCGCCATTGGTGGCGACGCTGACGGTGAACACCAGGAGGTTGGTGGTGGCCGTGCGACCTTCTACCGTTGTGCCGCTGAGCGAGAGGTTGACCAGCTCACCCGTGGCCGTGTCGGTCAGACCGGAGGCGCCGGCCACCATGCCGAGGGCATAGGTCAGCGTGCCGGCTCCGTCAGCACCGTAGGCGGAGGTGAAGTTGGCGGCGAAGTTCTGCGTGGCATTGGTGCCCAGCAGCGTCTCGTCCACGGTCAGGGTGGGCTCGGTTCCGGTGGTACTGATGCTTGGCCCGTCATCCTCGAAGACCAGGTTCTGGCCGATGTCGAGTGTGGCTTGAACGCTGTCGCCGTCCCTGTCGGTCTTGGTCGCGGTCAGCGTGACCAGGTTGTCCAAGGTCAGGCTCTGGGCGTCGTCGGGATTGGTCGTGTCGGGATGCACCACGGCGCGGAGTTGGTCGAGGGTGACATCGCCATTGGTGGCGACGCTGACGGTGAACACCAACAGGTTGGTCGTGGCGGTGCGACCTTCCACTGTTGTGCCATTGAGCGAGAGGTTGACCACCTCACCCGTGGCCGTGTCGGTCAGTCCGGAATCACCGGCCACCATGCCGAGGGCATAGGTCAGCGTGCCGGCACCGTCGGTGCCGTAGGCGGAGGTGAAGTTGGCGGCGAAGTTCTGCGTGGCATCGCTGCCCAACAGCGTCTCGTCCACGGTCAGGGTGGGCTCGGTGCCGGTATTGCCGATGCTTGGCCCATCGTCTTCGAAAACCATCTGGGAGCCGATCTCGGTCTTCGTAACAGACGCCTGGACCAGGGTGAAGCCGCCGATATCAAAGTCGGCGTGGTTGGTGCCCTTGGCGTCGAGGGCCGCGCCGTTCTCGATGAGTACGCGGTTGTGGTTTGACGTGGTGGTGTATTCGATCTGGTAGCCGGCCTTGACGCCGGTGATGGTGGCCACCCCGGAGGCGAAGCTGATGACGATGCCCGGATCATTGGCAGAGCCGTCCGAGTTCTCGATGACCACCCCGGTGCTGATGTTGGTGACCCGGACATTGCTGATCGCCACCGAGGTGTCACCGGTGTAGCCATTGACGAAATTCACCCCGGATTCTGCGGCGGTGCTGAACGCGCTGATTTTTACCACGGCCGTCTTGCCGGCCTGCAACTGCACGACATCGAAGTTGGCCATCTTCGTATCGAAGACGTCGGTGAAGTCGATGTTGGATTCCACGTCCGCTTCGTTCTGGTCCAGGTTGGGGATGGTCACATCCTGCCTGGCACCGGTGACGAAGGTGAAACGGATGCCTTCCTGTTCCACGATCATTTGGTTATTGGTACCGAAGGTTGTCGGTCCGCCGGCCTGGCTGGTGTTGATCGTGTCACCGGTGGTGATATTGACGCCGCTGGATTGGTCGGCCGGGTTCTTGCCGGTGGCGATGATGGTGGGTTCGGCGATGCGCAGGACACCGTCCACCAGTTCCGTCGTCGGATTCGCCGTGGTGAACATCAGGAACAGGTTCTGGCCGGAGGGCGCATTGGCCAGGCTGAACTGCAGGTCCTGGCTCGCGCCGATGAAGACTTTGTCCAGCAGGTTGACGGCATCGTCGGGGTTGGTATTGACCGGGTGCTGGAGCGGTTCGTAGAGCACGGTCCAGACCTTGCCGCCGGTGGCGGTTTCTTCTATGTACGCGGCGAAGACAATTGCACCGGCGGGCCCGCCGGCCCGGCCGAGGACGATGTTGTCGTTGGTGTCGGTGTACAGCAGGATGCTGGTGCCGTTGAGCGTATCCAACCCGCTGTCCACACCGTCGAGCGGCGCACCGGTGCTGTCGACGAAGCTGATATTGGTAATGCTCGCTCCTGGCGCAGCGTTGACCGTGAACGCATCGCTGCCGGTATCCCCGACGGCGCCGGCATAGCCGCTCAAGGCGGCGCCCGTCGCGGTTCCTGTCCCAAGGGCAGTCAGGCGACTGGCGAAGGTCAGGGGCAGGGACGCGACCAGGATGTCGTTGTCATCCGCATCTGTTGCCGCTCCCGGCGTGGCGGTGCCGTTCTGCAAGCCGGCGGTTTCATCCAGCGTCACATTGACGCCGGTTGCCACGACGCCCAGGCCGGTGCTGGCGGTTGCCGTGTATAGCGAGGCTGGATCGCTCAGCAGTGCTGAGTCTTGCTCGCGAATAGTCATGAGTTTCTCCAGAGCATGCGGTCATCAAGGCCTGACCGTTGACCATTGACCGCAACTATGGGGAAGCGCAGGGCAATTGGGCATCGGCTGATACTCCCAGGCGGGGTGGGAGTTTCGGCCTATGCCGCGTAGGGGCCATGGGCGTGAGCCGGCGAGGATAGATTCGCGCAAGACTGCGACAGTCCCAGCAAGTCTGCGAAAGCCCGGCATCCGCCGATGGGAGACAGTGAAGCCGTCGATAACGACAGCGCCCATGGGCGCCGGGCCGGCGAATGTCTCGTCTGCCCGCTCACGCAGGAGAGCGATCATGACCGATATCCAACCCACTATTCCCCACGAAGTCGATGGCAAGGTTGCGCTGGTCACCGGCGCTGCCAGTGGTATCGGCAGGGCTGTCGCATTGCTGTTGCATGCCCGCGGCGCCAAGGTGGTGGCTGAAGACATCAACCCCGCCGTCCATGAGCTGGCCCGTCCGGGGCTGGTGCCGCTGGAGGCCGACATCACCGCGGATGGCGCCGCCGAGCGCGCCGTCGGCCTGGCCGTCGAGCAGTTCGGCCGGCTGGACATCCTGGTCAACAACGCCGGGATCATCATCAACAAGTTGGTGATCGACATGACGCGCCAGGACTGGGAACGCATCCAGGCGGTCAACGCCACCGCCGCCTTTCTGCACTCACGCGAAGCGGTCAAGGCGATGATGCCCAACCAATCGGGGGCCATCGTCAACATTGCCTCCTACGCGTCCTATTTTGCCTTCCCGACCATTGCCGCCTACACCGCCTCCAAGGGGGCCCTGGCGCAACTGACGCGCACCTTGGCGCTGGAAGTCATCGAGCAGGGTATTCGTGTCAATGCCATCGGGGTTGGCGATGTGGTCACCAACATCCTCAATGACGTGGTCGAGGACGGTCCGGCGTTCCTCGCCCAGCACGGTGAAGCTGCGCCCATCGGTCGGGCTGCACAGCCGCAGGAAATTGCCGAGGTGGTGGCGTTCCTGGCCTCGGACCGTGCGAGTTTTGTGGTCGGTGCGGTGGTCATGGCGGACGGCGGCATGACCGTCACCGCTGGTTAGTCGGGCATCGTGCTGCGCACGCGCATGACTTGAAGCGAACGCGGTCACCTTGTGGGAGCGGGCTTGCTCGCGAAAGCGGTGGGTCAGTTGGTGAAGATGTTGGATGTAACGCCGTCTTCGCGAGCAAGCCCGCTCCCACAGTGGTTTCGAGGCGTTCCAGGGATCGGAATCCACCGCCGACCTTTGTGGGAGCGAGCCTGCTCGCGATAACGGTGTATCAGGCCCGAACAACTACCTGCGCAACTGTGCCGGACTGATGCCAAGGCGTTGCTTGAACAGCGTGGTCATGTGCGCCTGGGAGTTGAAGCCACAGGTGTGTGCGATGTCGGTCAGCCGGGCGGTTGAGTCACGCATCAGCGCCCGTGCCTTGGCGAGGCGCCGGTCGATCAGGTAGCTGTGCGGGCTTTTGCCAGTCGCCTGCTTGAACGCCCGCATGAAATAACCCTCGGACAAGCCAAGCAGCCCCGCCATGGCCTGGACCCCCACCGGGCTGTCGAGACTGGCGTCGATGAAGTCGTCGAGCAGGCGCATCCGGCTGTCCGTGATGGAGCCTTGAGGGCGTGGTGAAAACGCTTTGTGATCGATCACGCGTTCAGCCAAACCGAGCGCCCAGGCTTCCCAATCGTCCTCTGCGGTTGCACGCAACAGCGCGCTGCGCATTCTCAACGCAAGGGTGATGGCCTGCGGGTCAATGCGATTGTTGAATGCATGCGTCCCCGGTAACGCCATACCGTCGGTACGCACGACTCGCAGGTATTCACCGCCAGCGGGAGATTCGGAGAACACGTCGCATCCGACGGGAACGAATGCCAGGCCGTTGGGCAACGCGTCAAACGGCCGGACCCGGTCGCTGCCGATGGCGTGCAGGCCGCGTTGGCTGTCGAAGGCAAAGCCGATGGCTGACTGGGCCGCGACATAGCGAGTGGCGTAGGCGCAGCCGGGCAGCAATTCGATCGCCCAGGGACCGGCCTCGATACGACGGACCGGTTCAGGTGGGGGCGGCGGTTGGCGGTTTCGCGAGCTCATGGACTGCATAGTAGTGAAGAGCGGGCCCGAAAGTCAGGTCAGTTTTCTGAAAGCCCGTCGATGGCGCGCTGATTAGACTGGGCAAAAACCTGGAGGCCCACCATGCACACACTGACCCGCGACGACATTGAACAGGCTGCCCGCCATCTCTATCAATTCATGCCCGCCACTGCCCAATACGCCTGGCCGTTGCTGGCTGAACGGTTGGGTTGCACCGTGTGGGTCAAGCATGAAAACCACACCCCGACCGGGGCCTTCAAGGCGCGCGGTGGCCTGACCTTCGTGCATTGGCTCAAGCGCGAACACCCGGAGGCAAAAGGCATCGTCACGGCGACGCGCGGCAATCACGGCCAGAGCCTGGCGCTGGCGGCCAGTGCCTTGGGTTTGAAAGCGCTGATTGTCGTGCCGCAAGGTAACTCGGTGGAGAAGAACAACGCCATGCGTGGCTTTGGCGGCGAGGTGGTCGAGTATGGCCGCGATTTCGATGAGGCCCGCGAAGAGGCCTTACGCTTGGCCCACGCCCAGGGACTCTACCTGGTGCCGCCGTTTCATCCCGAATTGGTCAAGGGCGTGGCGACCTACGGGCTTGAGCTGTTCCAGGCGGTGCCGGACCTGGATACGGTCTACGTGCCGATAGGCTGCGGATCGGGGATTTGCGCAGTCATCGCCGCCCGCGATGCCTTGGGCCTGGAAACCCGCGTGGTGGGCGTCGTGTCCACCGAGGCCGACGCGGCGAAGTCGTCCTTTGAAACGGGAAGACTTTGCGAAACCCCTTCGGCCAATACCTTTGCCGACGGACTGGCCGTGCGCAAACCCATTCCCGAGGCCTTGGCCATCTACGGTGCCGCTGCGGCGCGGATCGTAGCGGTCAGCGACGCTGAAATTGCCGAGGCCATGCGGGTGTATTACACCGACACCCACAACCTCGCCGAAGGTGCGGGCGCCGCGGCCTTGGCAGCGCTCATGCAGGAGCGTGAAGCGATGCAGGGGAAAAAGGTGGCGGTGATTCTGACCGGGGGGAATATCGACCGGCCAATGTATGCGAGGTTGATCGGTTGAGCCGGCGCGGTGGGCACTTCAGGACTCAGTTTAGATCGATTATTTCTTACGGTTATTGATATAGCTTTGGAGGGTATATCCATGACCGAAGAATCGAAGCGCTCGCCTGGGAAATGTGGCTTCAAGGAGATGTTACCCAACCAACAGTCTGTTGCGGCATTGTTGCACCCTGGACACTGGCTGCTTTGTGGCGATGAGCTTATGCGTTAAAAGAATTTCTAGTGGGGATTATAAGAGCGTTATGTTCTATGAAATCCATTCAGGAATGCCTTCATGAAGTTCTTCCGTTCTCTGCTCCTCAGCACATGGTTCGCCGCACCGTTGTCCCAGGCCAGCGAGCCGTTGGTCCTGCACGTCGGCGACCAGAACTATTACAACGTGCGGGCCTCGGTGGAGGCTTCGGGTGTGCTTGAGGGCGCTCCCTACCGCGTCGACTGGAAACATTTCCAGGCCGCCGCGCCCCTGGCCGAGGCACTGAATACCGGCGACCTGGACCTGGGTTTCCTCGGCGATTCGGGGTTCCTGTTCCTGGCTGCCAAACAGGCTCCGGTGAAACTGATCGGTGTTTCGCGGCAGAACCCGGACACCATCGCGCTGCTGGTGCCCAAGGACTCACCGGTCAAGACCATCGCCGACCTCAAGGGCAAGAAGGTCGCCTATTGGCCAGGCGCCTGGAGCCAGCAACTGACCCTACGTGCCCTGGAGCAGGCCGGCCTGCCGGAGCACCATGTGGACTTCATCAAGCTGATGCCGATCGACGCGGCGGCGGCCTTGCCCCAGGGCAGCATTGATGCTTTTCCGGTGTGGGAACCCTACATCTCGCAGCAGATCCTGTTCTCCGGCGCCCGGCCGATCCTGACGGCGAAAAACCTCATGCCCGGCCTCAGCGCCATTGCCGCTTCGACACCGGCCATCGACAACAAGCGCGAAGCCATTGCCGACTTCCTCGGGCGGGTGAAGCAGGCCCGTGCCTGGGTCGACACCCACACCGACGCATACGCGGACCTGTGGGCGAAAAAGGCCAACCTCGACCAGAACGTCTCGCGCCATTGGTTGCGCCAGGCTCACATGAGCATCGGCCCGGTGGACCGACAGGCCGCCGCCGACCTGCAAAGCACGGCGGACTTCCTGTTCAAGGTCAAGGCGCTGCCGGCCCCGCTGACCACCGCCGGGATTATCGACACGTCCTTCAACCAGGCCTTGGGCGAATAACTCGCGCGAACACGTTTCCTGACTCACCCGCAGGCCCCGTGGGAGCGGGCTTGCTCGCGAAGGCTTTCGGTCAGTCGGTATCATCATTGACTGACAGTCCGCTATCGCGAGCAAGCTCAGCTCCCACAATGTATGTGTGGTGAATGAGGCTCTGGGGCAGTGTCCCAGAGCCCTTTTGTCGCTCAGTAGCGGATCATCACCGATTTCAGTTCGGTGTAGTCATCGATGAATGCACTGCCAAATTCACGGCCCATCCCGGAAGATTTGCTGCCGCCAAATGGCACGGCCGGGTCGAGCAGGGTGTGCATGTTCACCCATACGGTGCCGGCTTCGATGGCGGGAACCATGCGCAGGGCCTTGCCCAGGTCGTTGGTCCAGAGGCTGGCGCTGAGGCCGTAGGGCGTGTCGTTCATCAGTTCCAGCAGTTCTTCCTCAGTGTCGTAAGGAAAAAAAGTGGCGATCGGGCCGAAGGTCTCTTCGTTGAGCAGGCTGTCGTCGCGGCGGTTGGCGAGGATGATGGTCGGCTCGACGTAGCAACCCGGCCCCTCGATCAGCTTGCCGCCATGGACGATGGTGTTGTTCTGTGCGCGGGCCTTGGCGAAGAATTCCGCCAGTTTGTGCTGGTGCTGGTGGTTGGTCACCGGGCCGAATTCGGTGCGTTCGTCCAGGGGCGAGCCAATGGTGAGTTTACTCAAGCGCTGGGCCAGTTTGTCCATGATCGACTCGATCTGCGAGCGATGGACGAAGAACCGTTCCGCCGCCGCGCAGATTTGTCCCGAATGCAGGAAGCCCGCCTCGATGATGCCGTTGACCGCCACCTCGGGATCGATATCACGCAGGAACCCCGCGGCATTCTTCCCGCCCAGTTCCAAGGTCGCACGGGTCAACCCGGCGCCCATGGCCGCCTGGCCCACCGCCAGGCCGGTGGGCACGGAACCGGTGAATGACACCTTATTGGTCCCAGGATGCTCGATCAGTCCTTTGCCCACCTGGCCGCCACCGGTCAATACGTTCAGGGCACCGGCCGGCAGCCCGGCTTCCATGGCCAGTTCAGCGATGCGCAGGATGGTCAGCGGGGTGAACTCGCTGGGCTTGATGATGATGCTGCAGCCGGTGACCAGGGCCGAGGCCAGTTTCCAGATGGCGATCATGGTGGAAAAATTCCACGGTACGATACCGACCACCACCCCGACCGGTTCACGCAAGGTGAACGCGGTGTAGCGTTCCCCGGCGAAGGACGGCAACGAGGGGGTGATCGTCTCGCCACCGATCTTGGTCGCCCAGCCGGCGTAGTAACGCAGGAAGTGCGCGGCCTGGTCGACTTCGAAGGCCCGGGAGATGTGGATGATCTTCCCCGACTGGCAGGTTTCGATCTGCGCCAGTTCTTCGCGGTTGCGCTCCAACAGGTCCGCCAACTTGAGCAGCACATGGCCGCGAACCGCTGGCGCGGTTTGCGACCATTGCTTGAAACCGCGACGGGACGAATCCACCGCCGCATCGATGTCGCCGGGGGCGGCGTCGCTGACCTGGGCGATGACTTGGCCGGTGGCGGGGTTGACGACGTCCAACGTCTGGCGGCTCTGGCTTTCGACGTAGCCACCGTCGATGAACAGGGCGTGATGTCTAGCGAGGAAGGCTTCGACCTGAGGCAGCAGGGCAATATCGCTCATGAGGGTTTCCTGATCGCGAACAAGGGAAAGCCCGAGGGTAATCCCGGCGCCACCGCCCGGCTTGACTGTGCCTGCCGCGCGGTATGTCTGTGGCTGCCAGCCCGAGCGATTGGCAGCCAGGAGCAAGGTCCTGTGCAGCCAGGGACAAGCCAGCCTGGCCGGTTTGCGATCAGATTCGGTTTTGACTTGATGGGCAAAGGGGCGGGCGATGTTTCTCCAGACCAACAAACAGAAATTGGCGTTGATTGCCCAGGTGCAGCGTGTGCTGGCCGGTGAAAGGCAGGCCACGCCGATGCTCGATGCGTATCCGCCACTGCGGACGGTCCTTGAACAGTATGCGGGGCAAATGGCGAGCGTCGCCGCGCGGTTGCACCAGGCCGAGGCACAAGTGCAAGCGCAAACCTTGCGCTGGCAGCAAAGCGAGCATGAGTTGCACCTGGCTCGCCAGCAACTGGAGCAAGCCCGCGAGCGGGAGCAGGTGCTTGAGGTTCGCCTGGATGAACACTGCCAGCGGTTGCATCAGCATCGGCAGGACACGCAGATCTGGGAGCTGTTGCAGTCGACCCTGACGGAAGGCTGCTGGGACATTACCGTGGTCGACGGCGATCTCCAGCACCCGGCCAGTGGCATGCGTTTTTCCAGTCAGTTCCGTGCGCTGCTGGGGTACGGTCCTGACGACCTGCCCGACGGCTGGGATGCCCAGGTCGGCATCACCCACCCGGACGACCTGCCGAAGATCATGGCCATTTTCGACCGCGAGATTCTCGGTTCCCAGGGCAGCGGCGAATACGTCTTCGAATACCGCATGCGTCACAAGAGCCGGGATTACATCTGGTGCCGCGAACGCGGTCGGGCGGTACGTGACCCCCATGGGCAACTGGTGCGGGTCATCGGTGCGGTGCGTGATATCAGCGATGAGCGCTCGGCCCAGTCCACCCACCAGCGCATGCTGGAACAGAACCAGTTGACCTACGCCCAGATTGCCACGGTGGTGGGGGTGATCAAGGGCATTGCCGACCAGACCAATCTGCTCGCCTTGAACGCCGCGATCGAAGCGGCCAGGGCCGGAGATGTCGGGCGCGGTTTCTCGGTGGTGGCCGATGAGGTGCGCAAGCTGGCGCAAAGCACCCGGCAGGCAACCCATCAGATCCAGACCATGTTGCAGTAGGAGCTGACGAGTGCAACGAGGCTGCGATCTTCCCAAAGACACTTGCATCGAAAGCGAAAAATCAAAAGATCGCAGCCTGCGGCAGCTCCTACGGTCGGCCTGTCAGAACGGAACCGCCACCACCAACTGGCTGTAGACGTTAGTGCCATTGCCGCCGACCTGATTGCCCCCGTTGTCCGCATCCTTCTCAGGCTTGTACAGACCCACCAGCGGCGTGACGATCAGGTGTTCATTCACCGCCCATTCCACGTAAAGGTCCAGCTCCCGGGCATCGAGGTTCAGCGCTTGGCGGCTGTGCAGGGTCTGGTAGTCGAAGAACAGCGCGCCAAGGGTCACGTTTTCCGCCGGCTTGAGCTTGAGGCCGACGTGCTGGATGGCGGTGTTGCTGTTGAAGGGCCCGGCGTAGTTGCCCGCCACTTCACCCTGGAACCAGGTGCCGTAGCCACGGTTCTGGCCGTTGAACATCGAGTCCCAATCCTTGGAATAGCGGCTGTAGCGATAGGTCAGGTCCGGCGTCCAGGGCAGGTCGGCGAAGGTGTAGCCGGCTTCGGCGTACCAGGCTTTCTCCGGGCCCGCGTCCTTGTCCTGCCAGGCGTACTCGAAGGAGAAATGGGCATTTTCGATGCCGGCATTGCCGGCGCCACGCAGGCTGTAGATGTCCATGCCGTCGCGCTGTTTCTGGAAGTCGCTGGCGTAGCGGTCGTCGACATCGAGGCCATGGATATAGGTCAGCCCCAGGGTGCCCGGTGCGGCGGTGTATTCCAGGGTGCCGGCGGCCATTTCGGTGTTGGCCTGGGCGCGGTTGTCGGACTTGATCCACATCAGGCTGCCATGCACGCCGTCCTTGCCGCCCAGGCGCACGACGGCGGTTTCGTCGAAGGCATGCCGGGCCGCCAGGTAATAGGCGCCGCCGCGGTTGAGTTCGCCATCGGCCACGCCTTTGCCCAGGTTCAGGCCGTCGTCATTGATGATGAAACCGTCGCCGAGGGTAATCACTTGGCGGCCGTAGGACAGGTCGACACCGTCCTTGCCCAATGCCGGGAACAAGTCCCCCGAGCGCCAGCCGGCAAAGGCTTCGTCGAACTGGGTGGTGCGTTCGGAGCCATCGCTCAGGCCGGCCGCATCGCCATCGCCCCAAGTGCCGGAGCTGACCAGATTGGCCGTCCCGTAGACACTGCCCAGGCCGCCGAGTGTCTGGTCGATACTCAGGCCATACTTGATGAAGCCTTCGCGCCAGCTCGAACCACCGGTGGTGCCGTCATAGTTCTTGCGGCTGTTGAACAGCCCGTAGACCGCCAGGAAGTTACCGGTGACGGTGGTGTCTTCGTCGGCGTAAAGCTCATAGGCCTGGGCCGATGAGTCGGCGCCCAGCAGGGCGATGCCCAAACCGATGGCGTTGCGCAGCAAAGGTGTACGGCGTGTGTGCTCCATGGTGGATTCCCCAGTGTGATAGGACAGCAGAGCGCGCATTAAAGGGAGCGGCACCCGGGGAAGTCTTTCACCTGCCTGCCAAGGAGTTGACCCAGGCCGCCAGCGTGGCGGTGTTGGCAGGCAGCAACAAAACCACCGGCAGACATGGGCAAGACGCCTGGGGCGGGGCGGCGCAGAGTAAGGCTGCACGCAACGCCGTTTCGATCAGGGACCGGTAGGGGAAGGCATGATCGCCGGGTCCTGGACGGCTGTGGCATCCATACTAAAAATGCGCTTTCGAGGACCTTGCACCATGTCGATCAATGACAGGCTCACCGAGCACTTGAACCGGGGTTCGGTGGGTTTTCCCACCGCGTTGGCCAGCACCATTGGCCTGATCATGGCAAGCCCCGTGATTCTCACCGCGACCATGGGCTTTGGCATCGGCGGCAGCGCCTTTGCCATGGCGATGCTGATCGCCGTGGTGATGATGCTGGCCCAGGCGACGACGTTCGCCGAGGCCGCGTCGATTCTTCCCACCACCGGCTCGGTCTATGACTACATCAACTGTGGCATGGGCCGTTTCTTCGCGATTACCGGCACCTTGTCGGCCTATCTGATAGTCCATGTGTTCGCCGGCACCGCCGAGACCATCCTGGCCGGGGTCATGGCCCTGGTGAACTTCGAGCACCTCAACACCCTGGCCGAATCGGCGGGCGGTTCCTGGTTGCTGGGCGTGGGCTTCGTGGTGGTGTTTGGCGTGCTCAATGCGTTCGGCGTCAGCGCCTTTGGCCGGGCGGAGATCATCCTGACATTCGGCATGTGGACCACCCTGATGGTGTTCGGCGTGTTGGGCCTGATCGCCGCGCCGGCGGTGGAGCTGGAGGGCTGGTTCGGCGCCTCCGTGGTGGGCACCGATCTGGTCACGGTGTTGTCGTTGGTGGGCATGGCCATGTTCATGTTCGTCGGCTGCGAATTCGTCACGCCCCTGGCGCCGGACCTGCGCAATTCCGCCCGGAGCATGCCCCGGGCGATGATGCTGGGCTTGTTCAGCGTCGCCACCTGCATGTTCATCTACGGTGCGGCAATGAAGCGCCAGGTGGAAAACGTGCTGCTCGATGCCACCAGCGGCGTGCATCTGCTGGACACCCCCATGGCGATTCCACGGTTCGCCGAACAGGTCATGGGCGATATCGGCCCGATGTGGCTGGGCATCGGCTTTCTGTTCGCCGGTGCGGCGACCATCAACACCTTGATGGCGGGCGTGCCACGGATTCTCTACGGCATGGCGGTGGACGGCGCATTGCCGAAGGTCTTCACTTATTTGCATCCTCGCTTCAAGACACCGCTGTTGTGCATCCTGGTGGCGATGCTGATTCCTTGCCTGCATGCGTGGTGGCTGGGCGGCAATCCCGACAACATCATGCACCTGGTGTTGGCGGCGGTGTGCGCCTGGAGTTTTGCCTACCTGTTGGTGACCGTGTCGGTGGTCAGCCTGCGGATTCGTCGCCCTGATCTGCCACGGGCCTATCGCTCACCGTGGTTCCCGTTGCCGCAGATCCTGTCCAGTGTCGGCATCTTGCTGGGCATGTGGTTTATCACGCCGCCCGGCATGAATCCGGCGGACATCTACGTGCCCTTCGCGGTGATGCTCGGCGGCACCGCGGCGTACGCCTTGTTCTGGACCCTGGTGGTGCAGAAGGTCAATCCATTCAAGCCAGCGTCGGTGGAAGACGTGCTGGCCAAGGAGTTTTCCCATGAGCCAGGGCAACCTGCGGGCGAGTTTGTCGACCCTGCTGCAAAAGCTGTCTGAGGTATTCAGCGCCCAGCGCGCCCCGGCCGGGTATCGGCCCGGGGTGACCTTGGAACACGTGCGGCGCAACCTCGCATTGGCGCGATTCGAGCTCACAGCCCCGACCGTCGCCACGGCAGTCACCGACGACGGCAGCTTGCAGTTGGAAATTGTCGAGCGCACCGAATCGCAGTTGTTGATGCACCTGGTGATGACCGAATTCGTGCTACGCCTGCCTGCTTCCCGAGAGGGCACGGCGCGCCTGGAATTGCACCACGGCGGGGCTGTCCGGCGCAGTGGCATTCGTTGCCGGCAGCGGGACGGGCGCAGTGGCCTGGCGGCCATGCTACAGGCGGCCGTGGAGAAGGACCGCGTGTTGTATCAGGCCCTCATGCCGCTGGATTTCAAGCGGCTGCGCATCGATCTGCAGGGCCGCCAGTGGTGCGTGCGCCTGGAACACATGGGCGGTAGCGAAGTGGTCAATCGCATGCCGGCCTTTCGTCGCTATATCCCGTTGAGCCGCGAGCAGCGCGGCGTCCTTCTGGCGACCTTGAGCGGCCTGCAACGGGTACTGGCAACGCTCTGATTCTGCTGCGCTGCCCCTGGCATCATTCCTGCTACTGCTCTGGCGATCAGGTACTTGTTGCGCGCATATAGATAACATGTTAACTATTGCCGCACAAAAACAAAAAGCCACTGCGGAGAATGCCATGAGCATGCAACAGGTTGGGCAGGACGGTCTGGACACCTGGAACCGGGATCTGCGGGCGACTTGCGGCCACTTCGATACCGAGCTGGCCTTCAATCGCGCGCTGTTCATTGGTGAAGTGTCGAATTTTCATCGGGGAGGCCTTGCCCTCGCCAACCTGCGGACCAATGCCGGTAACATCAAGCGTCACTCCCCCAACGCCGATCATGATGATGACCAGGATTGCCTCCTGGTCAGCCAGCGCAGCGGCTACTGCCGCATTACCCAGAACGGCCGGAGCATCCAGTTGGCGCCCGGTGAACTGTTGTTGATGGATTCGGCAGGCGCGCTTGAGATCACCCCGTTCGGCCTGATCGAGCACGCGGTGCTGTCCTTGTCTCGCCAGGACGTGTCGCGGCAACTGGGCGGGGAAACCAAGACCTTTGGCAAGGTCTCGTCCAGCAAGGCGTGTGGGCGGATGCTGCATGTATTGATGGATCAACTGTGCAAGGACACACCCGACGGCGAGGGCGCGGCGGGCGAGGGTGAAGCCTTGCACAGTGCCTTCGTTTCTCTGTTGGGCTCGGCCCTGGAACAGGGTAGCGATGGTCGTGACGAAGGGGTGGCGTTGCAGGGCAGCCATTTGCGCAGCTATGTCCAGAAGGTCATCGACGAATCACTTACCCAGCCAGGCCTCAGCCCCGTGGGCCTGGCCAATCGGCTGAATATTTCGGTGCGGCATCTGTATCGTTTGTTCGAAGAACAGGATGACAGCGTGTGTCGCTACATCCAGCGAGCCCGGCTCAAGCGCAGCGCCGATGACCTGATCAACCCGTTCCTGCGGGACGAGTCCATTACCTCGATCGCCTACAAGTGGGGCTTCACCGATTCGGCGCATTTCAGCCGTTCGTTCAAGAAGCAGTTCGAGCAGTCGCCCAAGGCGTTTCGTTCCAGTCGTTTGCAGGTGGGGCAGGGGGTGGCTTGAGTGGATATATCCAATAGCTTTGCAGTCTGAACCAGCGCTTTCGCGAGCAAGCCCGCTCCCACAAAGGGATTTGTGATGAGCATGATTTTTGGATGACATTGGAAAGTGTGGGAGCGGGCTTGCTCGCGAAGGCGGTGTTACATTCACCACCATCGTCAGCAAGGCACCGCTCCCGTAGGTTCAAACCTCCGGCAAAGTCGAACCCCCATCCACCACCAACGTCTGCCCAGTCACATAGCCAGCCAGGCTCGACGCCAGGAACAACATGGCCCCGGCGATGTCGCTCGGTTGGCCCAAACGACCCAGCGGTACTCGGCGGGCGATGTCCTGGTTGACCTCGTCGTCGCCCAGGTTGGCCATGGCCGGTGTGGCGATCATGCCCGGTTCAACCCCGTTGACGCGGACATTCTCGGCCGCCAGTTCCAGCGCGGCGTTGCGAATGAAACCATTGACCCCGGCCTTGGAGGCCGCGTAGTGGCTGAGCCCCGGATACGCCACCCGCGGGCCGGTGACCGAGGAGGTCACCAGCACGCAGCCCCGGCCCTGGCGCCGGAACATCGGCAATGCGGCCTGGGTCAGCCAGAACAGCGCCGACAGGTTCACCGCCAGCGTTCGTTGCAGTATCGCCGGGGTGATCTCGGCGAACGGCGTCAGCGGAAAATACCCGGCGTTGTGCACCAGGATGTCCAGCCGCCCCAAGCGTTGTTCCAGCGCGGTCATCATGTCGAAGATCGCCGTTGCGTCGGCCAGGTCAACCGCCACTGCTTGCACCTGACAGCCCACGGCGGTCAATTCGCCGGCCACTGCTTCGGCCCGGGCCAGGCCCAGGTCGGCAATCACCACGCGAGCGCCGCGCAGGGCAAACGCTTCAACGATGGCCCGGCCAATACCTTGTGCGCCGCCCGTGACCAGTACGGTCTGGCCGCTGAAATCCAGATCGTCAGGCATCGCGGGCCTCCATCCGGCTGAAGGCCAGGGTCGGCACGTCGACGATGCTGGAGCCGCCATCGGCCACCAGCGTCGCCCCGGTGATGATCGACGCATCAGGCGAGGCCAGGAAACGGCAGACGTTGGCGATTTCCTCCGCGCTGGCCGGCCTGCGCAACGGCACGTCGGCGCAGACCCGGTCGTAGGCCTGCTGCAACGTTTCGCCATGGAACTGCATCAATGCCTGCATTTCTTCATCGGCCATGGGGGTGCGCACCCAGCCTGGGCAGACCGCATTGACCCGTACGCCGTGAGGCCCGTAATCCCTTGCCAGAGAGCGGTTGAGGCCGAGCAACGCATGCTTGGCGGTGGTGTAGCCGCACACGTGGGGGCCTGCCGCCAATGACGCGATGGAGGCGATCAGCACGATGTTGCCGGCGCTTTCCTGCAACAGAGGCAGGCACGCCCGGGCGCTGTAGAAAGCGCTGTCGAGATTGCTGCGCAGGGCGGCTTCCCAGGTCGATGGCTGAGTCTCGGTGGCGCTGCCCATGCCCAAGCCGCCGGCACAGGCCAGCAACACGTCGAGTCGGCCGTAACGCGCGTGAATCTGCTCGATGAAGCTGTCCCAGGTGCTCGGGCAGGCCGCATCGCCCACCAACACCAAGCCACCGATGTCCTCGGCGAGTGCTTCCAGGGGTTCGCGGCGGCGGCCGATCAGCACCAGGTTGGCGCCTTCGCCGGCATACAGCCGGGCGCAAGCGGCACCGATGCCGGTGCCGGCACCGGTGATCACCACGGTGCGTGAGTCAGGCATCGGGATACTCCGTCTGATTGAGCACTTGGCAGTAGGAACTGACCGGGAAATTGGAAAGCTCATCGAACGCCGCGCCGGCGTAACCGAAGATCTTGCCGTCGCTGCGGTGCTGTTGCAGGTCGATCAGTACCAGGCCCAGGGTCGGGATGATCTTTTCCCGCCAGACGAAGAGGTACAACTGGTCGGCGATCTTGTAGGTGTCGCAGCGATCGGTGTCGCACAGGCCTTGTTCAACGCCCTTCAGGCACTGCCAGGAGTAGAACTGGTCGTTGAGGTAAATGTGTTCGTAGACTTCGCTCGGGCTGTAGCGATACAGGTTGCGCAGCCCCACCAGTTCGGTGGTCGGCGCGTGCGGGCACAGGCCAGGCTGCCAGGGACGGTCGAGGCTGCCGAGGAGGAACTGCGCTTGAACCGAGGTCAGTGGCTTGCCGGCCAATGCGCGGTGGTAGAGGCCTTCGCCGGTCTGTTCCTGGCTCGGCATGCGGCCGATCACGGCGGTGAACGCGGCGTTGGCGGTATCGAGCACCAGGCTTATCGACGACGTCAGCTCGCCTTCGCGCTTGATGAAGTCCACCAGGTACAGGCCCGGGCGCACCGAGGTGGCTCGGTAGGGCGCGGTGCCGCTGGAGTGCCCATCGGCGGCGTTCCAGGTCAGGGTGTCCTGCTCGAAGCGATGCTCGATCTGCCAGCCATTGGCGAAATGCAGGGTGAAGGTCTTGCCGTCCAGGTCGGCCAGGTTGGGCAGGATGAAGGCCTCGGGGGCAAAGCCATCGGCCAGGGCGCCGACGGTGATCCAGTCTGAAGATGTGCTCATTGCAAGGCTCCGGTGGTTGAATTAACCACTCGGATCATGAGGCGCCGGGCAACGGCGGCCTATCAACCGAATGGTTGATCAGAGGAACAGCGCGCTGACCAACTCGGTGCGGCTGCTCACGCCGACTTTGCGGAAGAGGTGGATCAGGTGAGTCTTGATGGTCGGCAAACCCACCTCCAGTTCCCGGGCCAATTGTTTGTTGCTGACGCCTTGGCGCAGCAGCCAGGCGATCTGGCGCTCCTTGGGTGTCAGGTCGGCCAGCGCGTCCTCATGGGCCGGCAAATGGGCCACGGCCAGTTGCAGCAAGGCCTGCAACGCGCTGAGTTGGCTCAACTGCTGAGGGGTGAAGATGCCTTGCTCTGCGGTGCGCAGTAACGAAATAGCCGCTTGCGGCTGACCGTCGCGATGGGCAAAGACTTCCACCACGTCGACCACACCGTAGCGTTGCAGGAAGTCGCGATAACGATGGTTGTCACGCAGCGGTTGGCGGGCCATCGCCAGGCCCAACGGCACCACGGCCAGTTCGCTGGGCGCACAGCGGCGCGGGTGCAGCGGGTCGAACTGTCGGTAGTTGTCCAGGTAGTCGCGGTGCATCTCGCCGCTCATCCCATGGAGGCTGAAGTCATGGACTTGCAGGTGTCGATCCACGCAATAGAACGCCGCCCGGCTGACCGGGACCAGTTGGGTGAAGGCGTGCAGGCACTGGCCGGCGATGTCCTGGGTCGGGATGACGTTCATGGTCGCAACCTTCGCAAGTGGGCTGCCGGTGGGGCCGGCAGCCCTGTCCGGTCAGGCTACCGCGAAGTAGTGCTTGACGAAACTTTCGCTGACCACTTCCCACAACACCGGCGTGCCCTTGGTCACGAACCAGCTGTCGCCGGCCTTGTAGCGGGTGCTCTGGCCGGTGGCCTCGTCGGTGAGGACCACTTCACCGGTGACCACGGTGGCTTGTTCGGCGAACGGGTAGACCATCCGGAACTTGCCTTGGGTGGTGCCGAAGTAGGCGCTGCTGACCGGGTCGGTGGGGGCGCCGAAGGTCATCTTGCCGAAGGCCTTGACCTCGCCTTCGAGAATCTGCGAGCCGAGATCGGCGACGGTGCCCCAGGCGTCCAGGTCGGACAGCTGGATATCTTTTTCGAGGGTGATAAGGGGCATGGCAGTGACTCCTGATGATTGAAAAAAGAGGGTGTGTATGTCTAGTGCCGATCAGTGAAGCCGCTGGATTTGTGGGAGCGGGCTTGCTCGCGAAGACGGCGCAACGGTCGCCATCAATGCTGCCCGACCCACCGCTTTCGCGAGCAAGCCCGCTCCTACAGAGGTTTCGCATGGCTGACTGGCATCATGGCGGTCAGCGCCGGCCATTCCAGTAGCCCGACAGCTGATGCCAGGACTTGCCGGCCGTCAGCAGCAACGGACGAATGGCGTCTTTGCCAATGATGGTCGGGCGGTGGATCGAGCTGACCAGGTCGTAGCGCGCCGAGCCTTCGCTCATGCCTTCGGCCAGCACTTTGCAGATGATGTGGCTCGGGGTGACGCCAAAGCCTGAGTAACCCTGGACGAAAAACGCGTTGCTGCGCCCGGGCAGGGTGCCGATCTGCGGGAACAGGTTCGGGCTGCAGGCCATCGGACCACCCCACGCCAGGTCGATCTTCACGTCCTTGAGGTACGGGAAGATCTTCAGCATCAGGCGCCGGTTCCAGGCCTTGAGATCCTGGGGGATGTGTTCCACCAACGGCGTTGCGGCACCGAACAGCAGGCGGTTTTCGTTGGTGACGCGGTAATAGTCGATCACCGGGCGAATGTCGCTGTAGGCGCCGCGAATCGGGCTGATGCGCTGGATCAGTTCGTCCGACAACGGCTCGGTCATCATCTGGAAGGCGTAGGTGTTGATGGTCGAGCGGTGCAGTTCCGGTTCCAGTTTGTTGAGGAAACTGTCGCAGGCCCAAAGCAGCTTGCTGGCCCTGACCGAGCCGCGCCCGGTGCGCACGGTGATGCGCTCGCCATAGCTGACTTCCAGGGCCGGGCTGTTCTCGAAAATCCGCACGCCGTGGCTGACCACCGCCTTGGCTTCACCCAGCAACAGGTTCAGCGAGTGCACATGTCCGCCGCCCATGTGCAGCAACGCGCTGCCGTAGGCTTTGGAACCGATGATCTGCTGCACGTCGGAGCCGCCAAGGAAGCGGATCTCGTGCTTGCTGTTGATCGACTTGAAATCTTTTTCCCAGGCCCGCAGGGTTTTTTCCTGGCGGGCGTTGAAACCCATGTAGCCGTAACCGTGGCAGAAATCGGCATCGATGGCGTACTTGGCGATGCGGTCCTTGATGATGTCGGCACCCAGGTCGCTGATCTCGAAGACTTGGCGCAAGCCGTCCTCACCCACGTCCTTCTTGATCTTTTCCAGGTCATGACCGATGCCGGCCATGATCTGCCCGCCGTTGCGCCCGGTGCCGCCGAACCCAAGGTAACGCGCCTCCAGCACCACGATGTTGGTGATGCCTTTTTCAGCAAGTTCCAGCGCAGTATTGATGCCGGAGAAACCACCGCCAATGATCACGACGTCGGCGTCCACGTCCTGTTCCAACGTGGGGAAGCTGAGGTTGTATTTCTTGGTGGCCGTGTAATAGGTGGGCGTTTCGATAGTGATCATGACGCAACCTGACAAAGTGAAAGAGAACGCCGTTGCCACGCCTACGCAAGGCTTGGCAAGGGATGGCCCTATTAAGAGCCTTGGCAGGGCGCTTGTCTTGATCATCCGTGCCGAGGGATTTGACCGAGGGCGCCACGGAGGCCGAAGCCTGCCCCATGAAAAGTACAATCTTGGATCTGGAAGGTGCATTTTTCACCTGCCCGCGATTGCCCATACTGGACCGGCCTTAATCACTGATCCCGCTGTTTGTGAGCCCCGGGTTGCCGGGCAAAGGCGGGAACGGCAGACGCCAATAATAAAAGAGCCCGTCCATGAAAAAGCCAAACCCGCTGCTCGAAGACCTCAAGCCCCTCCTGCCGGCCATTGCCGCCAACGCCTTCCAGGCGGAGAAAGACCGTAGCGTGCCCGCCGAAAATATCGTCTTGCTCAAGATCATCGGCATGCACCGGGCCTTCCAGCCCAAACCCTACGGTGGCCTGGAGATTTCCCTGCCGCAGTTCGCCGATTGCATCGCGCTGTTGGCCGGTGCCTGTGCCAGCACGGCCTGGGCCATGAGCCTGTTGTGCACCCACAGCCATCAGTTGGCAATGTTCCCGGCCAAGACCCAGGAGGAAATCTGGGGTGATGACCCGGATGCCACCGCCAGCAGCAGCATTGCACCGTTTGGCCGCACCGAAGAGGCCGACGGCGGCGTGATGTTCAGCGGTGAAATGGGCTGGAGCAGCGGCTGCGATCATGCCGAATGGGCGATCGTGGGGTTTCGCCGCAAAAACGCCGAAGGCACCCAGGACTATTGCTTTGCGGTGCTGCCGCGCAGCGACTATGACATTCGCGATGACTGGTTCGCGGTGGGCATGCGCGGCAGTGGCAGCAAGACCTTGATCATCGACAACGCTTTCGTGCCGGAACACCGGATCCAGAAAGCCAAGGACATGATGGAAGGCAAGTCCGGTGGATTCGGCCTGTACCCTGACAGCAAGATCTTCTACTCGCCGTACCGGCCGTACTTCGCCAGTGGTTTCTCCACGGTCAGCCTGGGCGTGGCGGAGCGCATGCTGGAGGTCTTTCGCGAGAAAACCCGCAACCGCGTGCGGGCCTACACGGGCGCGGCCGTCGGTGCCGCCACCCCGGCATTGATGCGCCTGGCCGAGTCTACCCATCAGGTGGCGGCGGCCCGTGCTTTCCTGGAAAAAACCTGGCAGGAGCACGCCGAACACGGCGAGCGCCACGCGTACCCCAGCCGGGAAACCCTGGCGTTCTGGCGGACCAACCAGGGCTACGCCACCAAGATGTGCATCCAGGCCGTCGACCGCTTGATGGAGGCGGCCGGCGGCGGCGCCTGGTTCGAGAGCAACGAGTTGCAACGGCTGTTCCGCGACGCCCACCTGACCGGGGCCCATGCCTACACCGACTATGACGTCTGCGCGCAGATCCTCGGTCGTGAGCTGATGGGGCTCGATCCCGATCCTTCCATGGTTTGACCGCGTGCCCCTAGAACAATAATCGAGGCCGTCCCTTGAGGCGGCCGGGAGTCTTGCATGTCCAGTCTTTGTGATACCACTTTCGACACCCGCGCGTTCCGCCGGGCCCTGGGTAACTTCGCCACCGGCGTGACCGTGGTCACCGCCGCCACTGAAGATGGCCGCAAGGTCGGGGTGACGGCCAACAGCTTCAACTCGGTGTCCCTGGATCCGCCGCTGATCCTGTGGAGCATCGATAAGCGCTCCAGCAGCCACGAAGTGTTCGAGGCCGCCAGTCATTTCGCGGTGAACGTGTTGGCCGCCGACCAGATCGATCTGTCAAACAATTTCGCGCGACCTAAGGATGATCGCTTCGCTGAAATCGAATTCGAGGCCGGCGAAGGCGGTGCCCCGGTGTTTGTGGACTGCTCGGCGCGTTTTCACTGCGAAAAATTCCAGCAGGTCGATGGTGGCGATCACTGGATCATGATCGGCAAGGTCGTGGCCTTTGATGATTTCGGCCGTTCGCCGTTGCTCTATCACCAGGGCGCCTACTCGATGGTCTTGCCTCACACACGCATGACCAAACGGGAAGAGGGCCAGTTGCCCAGCAGCCATTTCCAAGGCCGCTTGAGCCACAACCTGTATTACCTGATGACCCAGGCGCTGCGAGCCTACCAGGCCAGCTACCAGCCGCGTCAGTTGTCCACGGGCTTGCGCACCAGCGAAGCGCGGATGTTGATGGTGCTGGAGAACGACGCCGGGCTGAACCTGTGTGACCTGCAGCGGGAAGTGGCAATGCCGGTGCGCGAGATCGAAGAAGCCGTGGCCAACCTCAAGCGCAAGGGCCTGGTGAGCGATGAGGGCGAGCGGGTACGCCTGACGGTCAAGGGCATCGATGAGACTGAGGGGCTCTGGGCGATTGCCAAGGAACAGCAGGATAAGGTGTTCGGCCAGTTCAGCGAGGAACAGGTCGAGCATTTCAAGCAAGTGCTCAAGGGGGTGATCAAGGGCGCTTGAGCTCGCAGCGATACCGAGCGCTTCCCTGTGGCGAGGGCGCTTGCTCCCGCTGGGCCTGTAGGAGCTGTCGAGCGGAGCGAGGCTGCGATCTTTTTCCAGACATTTGAACCTCGAGCGAAAGATCAAAAGATCGTCCGAACGCGGCCCGAGCCTTCGCCAGCTCCTACAGAGCCCAGCGGGAGCAAGCTCCCTCGCCACAAGGGCCATCGCTTGATCCAGATTCTGTGAACGGAGCGTCCGGCATGGGTTGGAAGCTGTTAAGATTTAGTTAACTCATTAACTAAATCCCTCTCGCGAACATACTCATGCCCCAGCCGCGCCAATCCTTGACCCTGACCCTGCTCCAGGCCCGCGAAGCGGCCATGGGGTTTTTCCGGCCTTCCCTCAACCGACACGGCTTGACCGAGCAGCAATGGCGGGTCATCCGTATCCTTAGCCAGCACGACGAGCTGGAAATCAATCGCCTGGCCGAACTGGCCTGCATCCTCAAGCCCAGCATGACCGGCGTACTGGTGCGCATGGAAGCGGCGGGCATGGTGGTGCGGCGCAAGGCCGAACAGGATCAGCGACGGGTGCTGGTGCGCCTGGCGCCGCAAGGGCAGGCGAGCTTCGATTCGATGAGCCAGAGCATGGAAGCGAACTATCAGCGTTTGCAGGAAAAACTGGGGGAAGAAAAATTGCAGACGTTGCTGGGGTTGCTCAATGAGTTAAAGATGATCAGGCGCTGAGATCCGCAAGCGAACCCGCTTCTGTGGCGAGGGAGCTTGCTCCCGCTGGACTGCGCAGCAGGCCCAAAATCTTGAGTTCACTGCCGGATTCAAGGGGGCCGCTTCGCGGCCCAGCGGGAGCAAGCTCCCTCGCCACAGGGTATCCGGCAACGTCAGTCAGTACACGCCCCCAACCGCGGGCTTCGCTACGTCCTTGAACGTCGCCGCCAGTGTCTGCAAGCCCCGCATCAACACCGTCGTATCCACGCCCACCGCGACAAACGCCGCGCCTAGCTCGAGGTAACGCCGGGCCAGTTTTTCATCGGCGCTGAGAATCCCGGCAGCCTTGCCGGCCTGGCGGATGCGGGTGATGGCGTCTTCGATGGCCGCTTGCACCTGCGGTTGACCGGGGTTGCCGCGAAACCCCATGGACGCGCTCAGGTCCGCCGGGCCGATGAAGACCCCATCCACACCGTCCACCGCGGCAATGGCATCCAGGTTGGCCAGGCCCTCGCGGCTCTCGATCTGCACCAACAGGCACATCTGTTCATCGGCCTTGTCGAGGTAGCCGGGGATGCTGTTCCAGCGGGACGCCCGGGCCAGCGCACTGCCGACACCGCGGACACCGTGGGGCGGGTAGTGGATGGCACGCACCAGTTCGCGTGCCTGGCCGGCGCTTTCCACCATCGGCACCAGCAGGGTCTGCACGCCAATATCGAGCACTTGCTTGATCAGCGCCGTGTCACCGATCACCGGGCGTATCACCGGCTGGCTGGGGTAGGGCGCCACGGCCTGGAGCTGGCCGAGCAGAGTGCGCAAGTCGTTCGGCGCGTGTTCGCCGTCGATCAGCAGCCAGTCGAAGCCGGCATTGGCCGCCAGCTCCGCACAGTAGGCATCGGCCAACCCCAGCCAGAGGCCGATCTGTGCTTCGCCGCTGCGCAGGCGTTGCTTGAAGGTATTGATGGGCATGTCCATGAGGCGGTCTCCGATCAGACGAAACGGCAGGCGATGGAACCGAGCATGTCGTAGTCGACATGGAAGGTATCGCCGGGGTTGGCGGCCACGGGGCGGGTGAAGGAACCGCCGAGGATGATCTGTCCCGGTTGCAGGGTGACGTCATAGGCCGCCAGCTTGTTCGCCAGCCAGGCCACGCCTTTGGCCGGGTGATTGAGCACCGCCGCCGAGACGCCGGATTCCTCGATCACGCCGTTGCGGTAGAGCACCGCCGGCACCTTGCGCAGGTCGATCTCGGTCGGGCGCACGGCACGACCGCCCATGACCACCCCGGCATTGGCGGCGTTGTCGGAAATGGTGTCGAAGACCTTGCGGGTCGCCTTGGTCTGTGGGTCGACCTGCTGGATGCGCGCATCGATGATTTCCAGCGCCGGAATCACCCATTCGGTAGCGTCGAGCACGTCGAACACCGTTACGTTCGGGCCTTTCAACGGCTTGCCGAGGATGAACGCCAGCTCCACTTCCACCCGTGGCACGATGAAGCGCTCGAACGGGATGTCGGTGCCTTCATCGAAAAACATGTCGTCGAGCAGCGCGCCGTAGTCCGGCTCGGTGATGTTCGACGACACTTGCATGGCCCGGGAGGTCAGGCCGATCTTGTGGCCAACCAGCTTGCGCCCGTCCTTGATCTTTTGCGCGACCCAGGCGCGCTGGATGGCGTAGGCGTCCTCAAGGGTGATGGCCGGGTGGTCGAGGGAAAACTGTCGCACCTGCTCACGGGTGCGTTCGGCCTGGTCGAGGCGCGCGGCGGCTTGCTGGATGAAAGTCTGGTCAAGCATGGCAAGGGTCTCTTATTGAGGATTGACGATGGCAGCCCGGGTGCGCAGCACCAGCAAGCCGCCAAGGGCGATGAGCAGGGCCAGCACGTACAGGGCGAGGCTGGCGCTCTGGGTGGTGTCGCGCATCCAGCCGATCAAGTAGGGCGCGAAGAATGAGGCGATGCTGCCGAAGGAGCTGATCAGCGCGATGCCGGCGGCCTGGGTGCCGTTGGACAGGAAGGCTGGCGGCAATTGCCAGAACATCGGCAACGCCGCACTGGCGCCCATGCCAGCGACGATCAGGCCACTGAGCACCAGGGTCGGGTTGCCAGGGGAAAGCCCGGCGACCGCGATGCCCAGCGCGGCCATCAACAGCGGCACGCACAGGTGCCAGCGGCGTTCGCGATGGCGGTCGGAGGAGCGCCCGCAGCCGATCATGAAGAAGCAGCCGGCCAGGTAGGGCACCGCGCTGAGCAGTCCGACCTTGCCGTCGCTGCCGATGCCGGCGCCGTGGATCAGGGTCGGCATCCAGAACGCCAGGGTGTTCACCGCCAGCATCACGGCGAAGTACACCGCCACCAACAACCAGACTTGTGGGTTGTTGAGAATCGCCGAGAACGAGGTGATGGATTTGCGCTGCTCTTCAAGGCTCAGTTGTTCGCGCAGCTGTTGCTTGGCCTGGGGTGTCAGCCAGTTGACCGCCTCGAAGCTGTCGGGCAGGCACTTGAGCACAACCAAGCCGAGCAGGATCACCGGCAGCCCTTCGATGACGAACATCCACTGCCAGCCGCGCAGGCCGCCAAGGTCATGGAAATGCTCGAGAATACCGCCGGACAAGGGCCCGCCAATCACCCCGGCCATTGGCACCGCGATGGCGAACAACGCCGTTACCTGGGCCCGGCGCCGGGCCGGATACCAGCGGTTGAGAAAGACCAGGATGCCGGGAAAGAAACCGGCCTCGGCCACGCCCAGCAGAAAGCGCAGCACGTAGAAACCGGCGGCACTTTCGATGAGGAACATGCCGGTGGACAAGGCGCCCCAGACTACCATCAGGGTAGCGATCCAGCGCCGCGGGCCGACCCGGTCCAGGGCCATGTTGCTGGGCACGCCAAACAGCGCATAGGCGATGAAGAACAGGCCGGCGCCGAAGCCGTAGACCGTGTCGCTGAACTGCAGGTCGGCGCTCATCTGCATCTTCGCGAAGCCGATGTTGATGCGGTCCAGGTGGGCGAAGAGGTAACAGACCAGCAGCAGCGGCATCAATCGCCAGGTGATGGTGGCATGGGTGCGGTCGTGGGCGACGGTGCCGACAGTGTCGGCGGTATTGGCTGTGCTCATGATCTTGTACTTTTTGTCAGAGAGGCCGATGGGAAGGGCGGGGCAGATGGATTCAGCTGACCTGGCCCTTGAGGAAGGCGTGGACGTTGTTGGCCTTGAAGTTGAGTTGTTCGTGCAGCTCGATCATCTCGAACGACAGGGCCAGCAGGCGTTGGGCCTGGAGTTGGGCGAAGTGCGCAGTGATGACCTCGAAGAGTTTTTCCGCGACTTTCTGGCGGGTGGCCAGGTCGCGACCGTGGCCGACTTTCAAGGTCATGTGCACGAAGGCGTAGTCATGCTTGCCGTCGGCCATGCGCCAGGTGTCCAGGCGTACGCCGCGGCTGCGGATGCCGCCCAGGGGGAAAACGCCGCTGTCGCCCAGCACGGCATGGACCTTTTCAAACAGGCCGGGGAGGTCGGCTTGGCGTTCGATGTTATCGGTGTATTCAGCGATGAAATGCGGCATGGGGCCTCCTGGGTCGGCAGCTTTGAGTGGCAAGCCGCAAGCGGCAAGTTGAACGCGATCAGCTTGCAGCTTGTGGCTTGCGGCTTGTAGCTGCTATTCAGACTGGAAAAATGGCATTGATCTGCCCGGTGCCGGAGCTACCGAACGGTTCGGTGATGATTTCGGCAGGCTTGTCGTAGTCCGGTCCGCCGAGCAGCCCCAGCAGCATCGCGGTGTCATGCATCTTGCCTTCGCCAAAGCAGTGTTCGGCGTAGTCCGGGAGCATGGCGCAGAACTCTTTCCAGCGGCCCTGGCGCCACATGTCGACGACGTGCAGGTCCACCTGCTTGTCGAATTCCCGCGTCCAGTTGTGGATGTTGGCTTCGGCGTTGCGATCATCGGAGAAACGGTGGGACAGCGAACCGGACGCCAGCACCAGCACCTTGCGATCGCTTTTTTCGATGGCCCGGCGCACCGCGGCGCCGAAGGCGAAGCTGTCTTGCAGGCGATGCCAGGCGCACCAGGCGGCAATGGACACGACGTTGAATTTCTGCGCTTGGGGGACATCCATGTGCATGTAGCGCATGGGCACTAGGGTGCCGTATTCCAGCTCCAGGCTTGGGATGTTGTGGGCCAGGGTGCGCACATCCACGGCATTGGCCTCGGCGGCGATCAGTTCGCCCAGTTCCGGCGCGCCTGCGTATTCGTACTCCATGTTCTTGATGAAGTGCGGTAGCTCGTTGCTGGTGTAGACGCCCTTGAAGTGCTCGCCGCTGTTGACGTGATAGGCGCTGTTGACCAGCCAGTGCACGTCGAACACCACGGCCGTGTCGGCGCCCAGCTCACGGGCGCGACGGCCGATTTCCTTGTGGCCGGCAATCGCGGCGGCGCGGCAACCGTGGTGCTTGCCGGGCAGCTCCGACAGGTACATCGAGGGAACGTGGCAGATTTTCGCAGCCAGGACGACTTCGCCCATGATGATTCTCCTGAAATGTTGTTCTTGTTGATCTTGAAACGGTGAATCAAGTCTTGCCGATGAGCGCTTGTGGCGAGGGAGCTTGCTCCCGCTCGATTGCGCAGCAATCGCCAGGAAAAAGCGGGGCCGCTTCGCAGCCCAGCGGGAGCAAGCTCCCTCGCCACAGGGTGTATCTCTTGCCGCAGATGCATCACCTGCTACAGAGGGATCACCCGATCTGGGTCACACCCCCCACCGCGGTATGTGATGACTGCCCATGGAGATGCAAACGTTCTTGATCTCGGCAAACACTTCAAAGCTGTACTGTCCGCCTTCGCGGCCGGTTCCGGAACCCTTTACGCCGCCGAAAGGCTGGCGCAGGTCGCGCACGTTCTGGCTGTTGATGAACACCATGCCGGCCTCGATGCCGTGGGCCAGGCGATGGGCCTTGCCGATGTCCTGGGTCCAGATGTACGAGGCCAGGCCGTATTCGGTGTCGTTGGCCAGTTGCAAGGCTTCGGCTTCGTCCTTGAACGGGATCAGGCACACCACCGGGCCGAAGATTTCTTCCTGGGCGATGCGCATCTTGTTGTTGACGTCGGCGAACACGGTCGGCTGGATGAACTGGCCGCGGCTCAAGTGGGCCGGCAGGTTGGCCGGGCGTTCCAGGCCACCGGCCAGGAGGGTGGCGCCTTCTTCGAGGCCGATCTTGATGTAGCCGGTGACCTTGTCGTAGTGGGCCTGGGTGATCATCGAGCCGACCTGGGTTTTCGGGTCCTGCGGATCACCGACGATCAAGCGTTTGGCACGGGCGGCGAACTCGGCGACGAACTGCGGGTAGACGCTTTCCTGGATGAAGATCCGACTGCCAGCGGTGCAGCGTTCGCCATTGAGGGAAAAAATCGTGAACAGCGCGGCGTCGAGGGCGCGTTCGAGGTCGGCGTCTTCGAAGATCAGCACCGGCGATTTTCCACCCAGTTCCATCGAGTACTTTTTCAACCCGGCGGTCTGCATGATTTTCTTGCCGGTGGCGGTACCCCCGGTGAAAGAAATCGCCCGCACGTCCGGATGACGCACCAGCGCATCGCCGGCCGTGGCGCCATAACCCTGGATCACGTTCAACACGCCGTTGGGAATGCCGGCCTCGACCGCCAGGCGACCCAGTTCGTTGGCGGTCAACGGCGACAGCTCGGACATCTTCAGCACGGCCGTGTTGCCCAGCGCCAGGCATGGCGCGGTCTTCCAGGTCGCGGTCATGAACGGCACGTTCCAGGGGGAAACCAACGCGCAGACACCCACCGGCTGGTACAGGGTGTAGTTGAGCATCTGATCGTCGACCGGGTAGGTATGGCCGTCCATTCGCGTGCAGACTTCGGCAAAGAAATCGAAGTTGTGGGAAGCGCGCGGAATCAGCACGTTCTTGGTCTGGTGGATCGGCAAACCGGTGTCGAGGGTTTCCAGTTCGGCCAGCTTCGGCACGATCTGCTCGATCAGTTCTCCGAGCTTGCGCATCAGCCGGGCGCGTTCCTTGGCCGGGGTGTTGGCCCATTTCGGAAACGCTTCCTTGGCCGCCGCGACCGCTTGGGCCACTTCCTCGGCACCGCCGCTGGCGACTTCGCCGATGGCCTCCCCGGTGGCCGGGTTGTAGTTGACGAAGACGTCTTTGCTTTCGACCTCACGGCCATTGATCCAATGTTTGATCATGCTGCTCAAGCCTCTTTACGGGATGCGAAGAACTCGGCTTCGCTGACAATTCGATTGACCAGGCGACCGACGCCTTCCACTTCCACCACCACTTCGTCACCGGGCACCACGTCCGCCAGGCCTTCCGGCGTGCCGGTGGCGATCATGTCGCCGGGCTGCAGGGTCATGAAGCTGGACAGGTATTCGATCAGGTAGGGGATGTCGAAAATCATGTCCTTCGTGCTGCCTTCCTGGCGCAGCTCGCCGTTGATCCAGGTGCGCAGCGTCAGGTTGCTCGGGTCCGGCACATCGGCCACATCGACGATCCAGGGGCCGACGGGCGTGGTCGCGTCACGGTTCTTCACCCGCAGGTTGGGGCGGTAGTAGTTTTCCAGGTAATCGCGGATCGCGTAGTCGTTGCACACGGTGTAGCCGGCCAGGTAGCCCAGCGCATCCTCGCGCTTGACGTTGCGCGCGGCTTTGCCGATGACCGCCACCAGCTCGCACTCGTAGTGCATGTAGGCGACATTGTCGGGACGCCAGGTTGCCTGGTTGTGGCCGGTGTAGGTGCCAGGCGACTTGATGAATGCCAGGGGTTCGGTCGGCGGCTTGAACGCCAGTTCGGCGGCGTGATCGGCGTAGTTCAGGCCCAGGGCGAACATGCTGCCGGTGGCCGGTGGCAGCCACTGGACCTGGTCCTCGGCCAGCAGGCGACCGTCGGCCAGGCGTACGGCGTTGTGGGCTTCAACGGTGACGGCGTGATCCTGGCCTGCAAAACGAATGCGCGCGTGTTTCATGAACCTGCTCCTGTTTCCTCGGCCACGACGGTAGTGACCAGGCGACCCAGGCCGCTGATGGCCACTTCGACGCGATCGCCGGGCAGCACATCGACCCGCCCCTCAGGCGTGCCGGTGATCAGCACATCGCCGGCATGCAGAGTCATGAACTCGCTGATCTCGGCAATCAACTGGGGAATGTTGCGCACGAAGTTGGCCGTGCTGTTTTGCTGGCGGACCTCGCCATTGACGTACAGCGTGATCGCCAGGCTGTGGGGGTCGGCCACCTGGGCGCTCGGCACCAGTTCCGGACCGATGGCGCAAAAGCCGTCCCGGCACTTGGCCTTGACGGCGGGGCGGTAATAGCTGTCTTCCGGGAGGCTGAATTCATTGACGACGGTGTAGCCGGCCACGTAGTCCATGGCCTCGGCGGCGCTGACGCGGCTGGCCGATTTGCCTATCACCACGCCAAGGGCCGGTCCTGGTTGCAGCGTTTCGCCGCCACCTGGGTGAACCACATCGGCGTCGTGCCGGTTGCGGGTATTGGGCGTCTTGATGAACAGCACGGGCTTGAGCGGCGGCTTCTGGTAGGGCGGTTGCTCGAACTCGGCGAGGCGCTGTTTCAGCAGCCCCTGGTAGTTCAGCGCGACCCCGAACAGGGTGCCGGTCGCGACGTCATGCAGGGCACGGCTCATGCTTGTCTCCTGGCGATGGCAGAGTGATGCGGGCTCTGCGGTTATTGTTAATGTGTTAACAGTTATAATTAAGATGTTAACTATCGTCAAGCGTGACAGAATGACCGGCACTGGTTGCCTTGCCGGATTCGGTGCAGGATGAGGGCGGCAGGTACCTGAATCAGAATAAAAACGAGCACTGCGTGATGACCGAGCGCCAGCCGATCCCGAACATCAACATTGGTCAGGTGTACGACCAGCGTTACAGCGATGCCGAAGTGCATTACGACCGCCTCGCCAACCTGGCGGGTTTTTTCGGCCGTAACATGCCGGTGCATCGCCACGACCGGTTCTTCCAGGTGCACTACGTCAAGAGCGGCACCGTGCGGGTGTACCTCGATGACCAGCAATACGTCGAATCCGGCCCGATGTTTTTCCTCACCCCGCCGACCATTCCCCATGCCTTCGTGACCGAGGCCGACAGCGACGGGCATGTGCTGACGGTGCGCCAGCAACTGGTATGGCAGTTGATCGACGCCGATCCGAGCCTGGCGCCGGCTGGCGTGCAACTGCCGGCCGCCTGCGTGGCCTTGGCGCAACTGGGGCCTGGGCAGGCAGGGGAGGTGCGGCGGTTGGAATACTTGTTCGAGGAACTGAGCGAGGAGGTAGTGGCGGGGCATCCGGGGCGTAGCGCGGCGCTGGATGGGTTGACGCGTTTGATCATGATCAGCTTGCTGCGCTTGTGTTCCAACTCCCTGGAAGCCAGGCCCGCGCGGCATGAAGACCTGAAGATCTTTCACCGCTTCAATGAGCTGATCGAGGCCCATTACCTGCAGCATTGGCCGCTGTCGCGCTACGCCGAAGGCATCGGCGTGACCGAGGCGCGCCTCAACGACGTGTGTCGACGCATCGCCGATTTGCCCTCCAAGCGCCTGATCATGGAGCGGCTGATGCAGGAGGCCAAGCGCCTCTTGTTGTTCACCGGCAGCTCGGCCAATGAAATCTGCTACCAGCTCGGCTTCAAGGATCCGGCATATTTCAGCCGATTTTTCCAGCGTTACGCCCAACTCACGCCAGGGGAGTATCGGCAGCGGCAATCGGGGTTGCGCTGAAAACGCAGCCGTACTTTATGCAGATAGTCCCGTGGCGAGGGAGCTTGCTCCCGCTGGGCTGCGCAGCAGCCCCAAGACCATTCGACACGGTGTACCAGGCGAGACTGACGACTGCTGCGCAGCCGAGCGGGAGCAAGCTCCCTCGCCACAGAAGCTCCCGAGAGACTTTGCTTCTTGCGGCAGCCTGGAGACGACACTAAGCTGCCGACTCGCCCATTCACACAGTTCGAACATGGCCAATCCCAGACCCTCTTTGACCCTGACCCTGTTGCAAGCCCGCGAAGCGGCGATGGCTTTTTTTCGTCCGGCGCTGAACCAGCATGACCTCACGGAACAGCAGTGGCGAGTGATCCGCATCCTCCATCAGCAAGGTGAGTTGGAAAGCCACCAGCTCGCCCATCAGGCCTGCATTCTCAAGCCGAGCATGACCGGTGTGCTCAGTCGCCTGGAGCGTGACGGGTTGGTGCGTCGGCAGAAATCCAGCCAGGACCAGCGTCGGGTCTTCGTGGGCCTGACCGAGCGTGGCCAGCAATGTTTCGTGTCCATGAGCGAGGGCATGGAAAGCAATTACCGACGGATCGAAGAGCAATTTGGCGAGGAGAAGATGCAGCAATTGCTCGCGTTGCTCGGTGAGTTGAAGAACATCAAGCCATGAGGCTTGAGAGCCATGAGTCCTGAGTCCGGAGCCTTGAGGCTTGAGGCTTGAGGCTTGAGGCTTGAGGCTTGAATTTTGGGCCATTGAGGCTTGAGCTTTTGAGCTTTTTGTGGCGAGGGAGCTTGCTCCCGCTCGACTGCGAAGCAGTCGCAAAGCTCACCTGAACGCGTGGGAGTGGGCAGGGGGCTGCTACGCAGCCCAGCGGGAGCAAGCTCCCTCGCCACAGAAGCGCTTCCTTCACACCGGGCTGCGTTCACGCAGCTCCTGCAACCGATCAGCACCACCCTCTGCCACACGATTCTGGCTTAAACGATCGGAGCCCCCCTCAGCCACACGATTCTGGCTCAACCGATCAGCCCCACCTTCGGCCACACGATTCTGGCTCAAACGATCAGCGCCACCCTCTGCCACGCGATTCTGGCTCAAACGATCGGAACCACCTTCAGCCAGTTGATGCGCGGCCTGGGCCGGGTCGTTCTTTGCCGAGGCAGCGTTCGCCAGGCCGACACCGCCAACCAGTGCCAGGGCGATTGCCAAGGACGACAGTTTCGAGAAGTTGAACATGGTGATTCTCCTTGCGTTTGATTGAGTAAGTCCGTGGCAGCGAAGGTGTTGCTGTCCGGTGATCACAGTTAAACGCGCAGATGTATCGACGATGTGTGCGAGGCGGGGGCGAAATCTGTCGTTTCGTATCAAGCCGTGCTTCCTATACAGAGCGATACAAATCCTGTTGAAGCATGGAAGGCGGGGCGCTGCCGAGTGCTCGACGAGCTGAAAAACCGTGAATTGTCTGGTCGATAATCGCACGCTTTGCGGTGTATCCCTGCGTGGGTTATTGACCAAACTAACCGGGTGGTACATTTTAGCGGCACCTGTCTTGTCCCACGTGACCGAGACCATAATAAAAATAGAGGAACATCCCATGGCAGTCCGTCTGCGAGCGTCCCGCGCCGTCTCCTTGATCCATCTTTCAAGTGCACCGTCCAGCCTTCCAGGTTTGATTCGCTAGCGACCCACGTTGTTGCGGTCTTATCGCGCCAGCGGGATGTCGGCGCTCGACAAGCTCGGAGTTTTCAAGATGACAAAAGTCGTGGATCTGTATTTCAAGCTGCTGAAGCTGCTGATTGTGGTGTGCATGGTCGCGATGATCGTGCTGGTGTTCGGCAATGTGGTGCTGCGCTATGCCTTCAACTCGGGCATCAGTGTGTCGGAGGAGCTGTCGCGCTGGTTCTTTGTCTGGATGATTTTTCTCGGTGCCCTGGTGGCGCTCAAGGACCGTGCCCACCTGGGCATGGACAGCCTGGTCAAGCGCTTGCCGGCGGCAGGCAAGCGTATTTGCCTGGTCATCAGTCACCTTTTGATGTTGTACATCTGCTGGCTGATTTTCAGTGGCAGTTGGCAACAGGCAGCGATCAACCTGAATGTCGTCGCCCCGGCGTCAGGATTGTCCATGTCGCTGTTCTACGGTGCCGGCCTGGTGTTCGGCGCCAGTGCCGCAGCGATCCTGCTTTACGAGCTCTACCTGGCGCTGTTCGGCAAGCTGGGGGATGACGAGTGGGTGATGGTCAAGGACAACGACGCAGAGCTGATCATCCATAACGCCACCGCCCCTGACCCCATCAAGAGTACCCACCCATGACACTGGTTATCTTTCTCGGGTCCCTGATAGGCAGCATGGCCCTGGGCATGCCCATCGCGTTTGCCTTGCTGGTGGTCAGCGTGGCGTTGATGGTTTACCTGGACCTGTTCGACGCGCAAATCATTGCCCAGAACCTGCTCAACGGCGCGGACAGTTTCCCGCTGATGGCCGTGCCGTTCTTCATGCTGGCCGGCGAAATCATGAACGTCGGCGGGCTGTCCAAGCGCATCGTCAACATCGCCATGGCACTGGTGGGGCACAAGCGCGGCGGTCTGGGCTACGTGGCGATCATCGCCTCCTGCCTGCTGGCGTCGCTGTCCGGTTCGGCCGTGGCCGATGCGGCGGCATTGGCGGCGTTGCTGGTGCCGATGATGGTGTTGGCCGGGCACAATCGGGCACGCTCGGCGGGTTTGATTGCTGCCGGCGGCATTATCGCGCCGATCATTCCGCCGAGCATTGGCTTCATTGTCTTTGGCGTGGCGTCCGGGGTATCGATTTCCAAATTGTTCCTGGCCGGCATCGTGCCGGGAATCATGCTCGGCGTGGCGCTCGCCATTGCTTGGTGGTTCGTCTCCCGCAGCGAGAATGTCGAGACGCCACCCAAGCAATCCCGCGCCGAGGTCCTGCGGGCCTTGGTGGAGGGCAGCTGGGCCATGGGCTTGCCGATCATCATTATTTTCGGCCTCAAATTCGGCATTTTCACCCCGACGGAAGCGGCAGTGGTGGCGGCGGTCTATTCGCTATTCGTCTCCCTGGTGATTTACCGGGAAATGAAAGTCAGCCAGTTGTATGGGGTAATCCTGTCTTCGGCCAAGACCACCTCGGTGGTGATGCTGCTGGTCGCCGCCGCCATGGTTTCTTCCTGGCTGGTGACCATTGCAGACTTGCCGGGCCAATTGGCGGCGGTGCTTGAGCCGTTCATGGATAGCCCGACCCTGCTGTTGGTGGTGATCATGCTGATGATCATCCTGGTTGGTACGGTCATGGACATGACGCCAAGCATCCTCATCCTCACACCGGTGCTTATGCCGGCGATCACCCAGGCGGGCATCGACCCGGTCTACTTTGGCGTGTTGTTCCTGATCAACACGGCCATCGGCCTGATTACCCCACCTGTGGGCACTGTGCTCAATGTGGTGAGCGGCGTTTCCAAGCTCAATATCGAAGAAATCGTTCGCGGCGTGTGGCCGTTCCTGCTTGCGCAACTTGCGGTGCTGTTCCTGCTGGTCCTGTTCCCGCAATTGGTCCTGGGGCCGTTGAAATTCTTCACCGGCTGACCCCGGTGTTGGCTAGCTCGACCTTAAAAACAATAACGATCGGAGAGTGACATGGGAAAACTGATGAAAACCCTGCTGGCCGGGGCGTGCGCGACGGGCTTGCTGTTGGGCAGCGTGGCCAGCCATGCGGATGAGATTCGCGAACGTACCCTGCGATTCGCCTTCCAGAACGTCAAGGAACACCCCCAGGGCCAGGGCGCGCAGAAGTTCGCCGACCTGCTCAGCGAGAAGAGCGGTGGCAAGATCAAGGTCCGCCTGTTCCCTGGCGGTACGCTGGGCGGTGACGTGCAAACGGTGTCGGCGTTGCAGGGCGGCACCCTGGACATCACCGTGCTCAACTCCGGCATCCTGGCCGCCCAGGCCCCGGATTACGCCATGCTCGATTTCCCGTTCCTGTTCAACAACGTCGATGAGGCCCATGCGGTCATCGATGGGCCGGTCGGGCAGAAACTGGCGGCGCAACTGGACAGTAAAGGGCTGCTAGGGCTGGGGTATTGGGACCTGGGTTTTCGTAACCTGACCAACAGCAAGCACCCGGTGACCAAGCTGGAAGACATGCAGGGCTTGAAACTGCGTGTGATCCAATCGCCAATCTACCTGGAAACCTTCACCGCCCTGGGCGCCAACCCGGTGCCGATGGCGTTTCCCGAGGTCTACACCGGCCTTGAGCAGCACACCATCGACGGCCAGGAAAACCCTTTCACGGTGATTGAAGGCAACAAGTTCTACGAGGTGCAGAAGTATCTTTCCGTCACCGGGCACATCTTCAATCCGCAGTCGTTGATCATCAGCCAGAAAACCTGGAATCGCCTCAACGACGATGAAAAGGCAATGATTCGCGCGGCCGCGGCCGAGGCGCAGACATTCCAGCGTGAAGTCACGGCGGCGAGCATGGACAAGGCCAAGGCGACATTGGCCGCTGCGATGACCGTCAATGAAATCAGCCCCGCCGAGAAAGATCGCATGCGTGAGCGGGTGAAGCCAGTGGTCGACAAGTTCGCCAAATCCCTGGATGGCGACCTGGTGAAGGCGATGTACGACGAAATCGCCAAGGTGCGGGCGGCGCAATGAGGTGAATGGGCCTGACACCAGCGTCAGGCCTGAACAGATCCGACCCTGTGGGAGTGCTCCCACAGTTGTTTTGGGGTGGACTCAGGACTTGCATACGCCGTGGATCCCTGGTGGGAGCGGGCTTGCTCGCGAATGCGTCGGGACATCCAGCATCACTGCAAGCTGGCCCACCGCTTTCGCGAGCAAGCCCGCTCCCACAGTTGTTTTGGGGTGGACTCAGGACTTGCATACGCCGTGGATCCCTGGTGGGAGCGAGCCTGCTCGCGATAGCGGTGTGTCAGCCAAGATCAATGTGGCTGACCTGACGCCATCGCGAGCAGGCTCGGCTCCCACAGTTGTTTTGGGGTGGACTCAGGACTTGCATACGCCGTAGATCCCGGTGGGAGCGGGCTTGCTCGCGAATGCGTCGGGACATCCAGCATCACTGCAAGCTGGCCCACCGCTTTCGCGAGCAAGCCCGCTCCCACAGTTGTTTTGGGGCGGACTCAGGATTTGCATACGCCGTGGATCCCGGTGGGAGCGGGCTTGCTCGCGAATGCGTCGGGACATCCAGCATCACTGCAAGCTGGCCCACCGCTTTCGCGAGCAAGCCCGCTCCCACAGTTGTTTTGGGGTGGACTCAGGACTTGCATACGCCGTGGATCCCGGTGGGAGCGGGCTTGCTCGCGAATGCGTCGGGACATCCAGCATCACTGCAAGCTGGCCCACCGCTTTCGCGAGCAAGCCCGCTCCCACAGTTGTTTTGGGGTGGACTCAGGACTTGCATACGCCGTGGATCCCGGTGGGAGCGGGCTTGCTCGCGAATGCGTCGGGACATCCAGCATCACTGCAAGCTGGCCCACCGCTTTCGCGAGCAAGCCCGCTCCCACAGTTGTTTTGGGGTGGACTCAGGACTTGCATACGCCGTGGATCCCTGGTGGGAGCGGGCTTGCTCGCGAATGCGTCGGGACATCCAGCATCATTGCAAGCTGGCCCACCGCTTTCGCGAGCAAGCCCGCTCCCACAGTTGTTTTGGGTGGAGTCAGGATTTGCATACGCCGTAGATCCCGGTGGGAGCGGGCTTGCTCGCGAATGCGTCGGGACATCCAGCATCACTGCAAGCTGGCCCACCGCTTTCGCGAGCAAGCCCGCTCCCACAGTTGTTTTGGGGTGGACTCAGGACTTGCATACGCCGTGGATCCCTGGTGGGAGCGGGCTTGCTCGCGAATGCGTCGGGACATCCAGCATCACTGCAAGCTGGCCCACCGCTTTCGCGAGCAAGCCCGCTCCCACAGTTGTTTTGGGTGGAGTCAGGATTTGCATACGCCGTAGATCCCGGTGGGAGGGGCTTGCTCGCGAATGCGTCGGGACATCCAGCATCACTGCAAGCTGGCCCACCGCTTTCGCGAGCAAGCCCGCTCCCACAGTTGTTTTGGGTGGAGTCAGGATTTGCATACGCCGTAGATCCCGGTGGGAGCGAGCCTGCTCGCGATAGCGGAGTGTCAGCCAAGATCAATGTGGCTGACCTGACGCCATCGCGAGCAGGCTCGGCTCCCACAGGGATTTTTGTTTCGTCAGTGAACGGTTACTGGGCGGCCGGAACGGCCAGCCACTGGCCAATCACTTTCTGGTAGCTGCCATTGGCCTTGCTCAGGTGCAGCCATTGGTCGACGTACATTTTCCAGGTGTTGTCATCCCGTGGCAGCAGGTAGGCCTTCTCGCCATATTGCAGGTAGCGAGTCGGGTTGACGGCGCACAGGCCGGGCTTGAGTTTTTGCTGGTAGAGCGCTTCGGACGCGTCGGTGATCATCACGTCGGCTTTCTTGTCCAGCAGTTGCTGGAAGATGGTCACGTTGTCGTGGAAGCTGAGCTGGCCGTTGGGCAGGAACGCGCGGACGAAGGCTTCGTTGGTGCCGCCCGCCGGCTCGACAAGACGCACCGACGGCTGGTTCATCTGCTCGATGGTCTGGTAACGCTCCTTGTCTTCGCAACGCACCAGGGGGATCTTGCCATCCACGTCGAGGGTGGAGCTGAAATAGGCCTTTTTCTGGCGCTCCAGCGTCACCGAAATCCCGCCCATACCAATGTCGCATTGGCCTGCAACCATATCCGGCATCAGGGTTTTCCAGGTGGTCTGCACCCATTGCACCTTGACGCCGAGGCTGGCGGCCAGTGAGCGCGCCATGTCGATGTCGATGCCTTCGTATTCGCCAGCTTGGGTTTTAAAGGTGTAGGGCTTGTAGTCGCCGGTGGTGCAGACCTTCAGTTCGCCGCGCTGCTGGACCTGGTCCAGCAGCGAGGGAGCCGGCTCGGCCAGGGCGCCGCTGGAGAGCGCCAACAGGCCACAGAACGTCATCGAGCTTGTTATGGTTTTCATAGGGATTGGACGTCTCGTAGCGGAGGGAAACAAGATCGGGGAGTGTAGTAAAAGTGCCGGCCGGCTGTCACTGCAGGCTTTCCAGGTAGGCGCAGAACATATCGGCCATGGCGTCGCTATACACGGCAACCTCCACGGGAGAGCGGGGCGCTGATGAAAAACGCTTGCCCACGGCGCTCAGCGTGGTGATCACCAGGTCACCTGCCAGGGCACGGGTTTGTGCCGGGGCGTCTGGCAAGGCTTGCAGCATGAAAGCGTCCACCGACTGTTGCACCGACAGCCGCGCGGTCTGGTGCTCGGGGGCGTCGCGGTAGAGCGGTGCGGCGTCGTTGAGGGCGACGCGTATCTGGGCCTCGTCGCATTCGGACTGGATGAACGCCCGCACCAGGGTGCGCAGTCGCTCGAAGGGCGGCTTGCGGTTGTCTTCAAGAATCTCGCGCAGCATGTCGCTGGTTTGCCGCCATTCATCGCTTTGCAGGCGGAACAGGATCGCCGCTTTGTTCGGAAAGTACTGATACACCGAGCCGACACTGACGCCCGCTCGCTCGGCAACACGGGCCACCGTGAAACGTGCCGCACCCTGGGTCGCCAAAACCTGAACAGCCGCCTCCAGAACGGCGGCGACGAGCTCGGTGGAGCGTGCCTGTTTCGGCTGTTTGCGCGAGGAAATCTGCGGGCTTGGACGTTCGGGCATGCGGGCATGAACCTCGGTAGGGAATGCGAATAGGAAATGCGACGGATTATTCGTATCTTGAATGCGACGAATTGATCGCATTCTAGTGGGGTCCACAGGCCGCGTTCAACGTCACATCGCATCCTTTCCGTGGGTAGGGTTATGACTCAAGAAAACATTCATCTCGGTGCCTCTGCGGTGCCTCAGGCATCCCTCGGTGCCAATCCGGTGCTCAAGCTGTTGCCGCTCACGCTGACGGTGTTCATCGGTTTTCTGACCCTGGGCATGCAATTGCCGGTGTTGCCTCTTCACCTGCATGACACCCTGGGCATGGGCACGCTGGTGATTGGCCTGGTGGTCGGCGCACAGTTCGCGGCGTCGCTGTTGTCACGGGCCTGGGCTGGCAATTTCGCCGACATGCGCGGTGGCAAGCGCGCAGTCATGGTTGGCCTGGTGACGGCGGCGGTTTCCGGGTTGGTCTATCTGCTTTCCCTGGCGTTCGTTGCCACGCCTGTGACGTCGGTCTGGCTGCTGTTGGGCGGACGTGTGCTGCTGGCATTCGGGGAAAGTCTCATTGTCACCGGTGCGCTGGGGTGGGGCATGGGCCTGGTGGGCGCGCAGCATGCCGGCAAGGTCATGGCTTGGAATGGCATCGCGATGTACGGCGCCTATGCCCTGGGCGCTCCGCTCGGCGTGACGCTGAATGGCGGTTGGGGGTTCACGGGCATTGCCGTCGCCACGGTGTTCGTCCCGCTGCTGGCGCTGCTGATTGTTTCAGGTGTGCGGGCGGTCGCCCCTACAGCGACCCGGCGGGCACCGTTCTACAAGGTGATGGGGGCCGTGTGGGTGCCAGGCATGGGGTTGGCGTTTTGCAGCGTTGGTTTTGGGGTCATCACAGCTTTTATCGCACTGTTGTTCGCGGCCAGGGCTTGGGGCGATGCCTCCCTGGCGTTCACCGCCTTCGGCCTGGCCTTCATCGGTGCGCGCCTGCTCTTTGGCCACCTGCCCGACAAGATCGGCGGGGCCCGTGTCGCCCTGGTTTGCGTGGTGATCGAGGCCGTTGGGCTGTTGTTGATCTGGGGGGCAGACACGGCGGCAATCGCCTGCTTGGGAGCGGCGTTCACCGGCTTCGGCTATTCCCTGGCTTTCCCGGGCTTCGGGGTGGAGGCGGTGAAGCGTGCGCCGCCGCAGAACCGCAGTCTCGCCATGGGGGCCTATGTCGCTTTCCTCGACATCTCCCTGGGGCTGAGCAGTCCGCTGGCCGGGGCGTTGGCGGGTACGTGGGGCATCGGCGCGGTTTACCTCGGTGGGGCCGTGGCGGTGATGCTCGCCGTTGTCGTGGCGCTGGTGCTGTTGCTGCCGGAGGGCCAAGGCCGGCAGCCGGTTTGAGTCCGTCAGTGGTGTTCCTCGATAGTTTTTAACAGGAGTTTGAAACATGCATGTATTCGTTACCGGTGCCACGGGCTGGGTGGGGTCTGCCGTGGTCCAGGAATTGATGGGGGCCGGCTATCGGGTCACGGGCCTGGCCCGTTCCGAGCACAAGGTCGCAGCGCTGGTCGCGACCGGCGCGAAGGTGGTCCGCGGCACGTTGGAAGACCTCGACGTCCTGCACCAGGCCGCCTCGGCGGCGGATGCGGTGATTCACACCGCGTTCAATCATGACTTCTCGCGGTTTGCCGAGAACGCTGAGCAGGACCGCCATGTCATCGAAGTTCTGGGCAGCGCGCTGCAAGGGTCTGAGCGGCCTTTGCTGGTGACGTCCGGCCTGCTGGGCTTGACCCGGGGCGCGAGCGAGCTGGAAGTGCCCAGCCCGGCTTCGCCGCGTAAGTCCGAAACGGCGGCCCGGGCGCTGGTGGAACGTGGTGTGCGGTGCGCGACCGTGCGCCTGGCACCCTCGGTCCATGGCCTCGGCGACTACGGATTCGTGCCTCTCCTGATTCGCCTGGCCCGGAAGACGGGCGTCTCGGCCTATCTCGGAGACGGCGGCCACTGTTGGTCGGGTGTGCACCGGCTGGACGCCGCCCGGGTCTATCGGCTTGCGCTGGAGCAGGGCGTGACGCAGTCGGTCTACCACGCCGTCGCCGACGAGGCCGTGCCGTTCAAGGCCATTGCCCAGATGATCGGTGGTGGCCTGGGGTTGCCGGTCGAATCCCGGGAGCGCGAGCATTTCGGCTGGTTTGCCCACATGGCAGCGGCGAACATGGCGGTGTCCAGCGAATACACCCGTGCCTTGCTGGGATGGATGCCAAGTGGCCCGGGCCTGTTGGCGGATCTTGAACACCCTGGTTACTACGCTGGATAAGGGGTACCTGTGGCGAGGGAGCTTGCTCCCGCTGGGTTGCGCAGCGACCCCAATATTTTACGGTCGCTGCGCAACCGAGCGGGAGCAAGCTCTCATCAAACAAAATCCATCCCCTTGTTCTCCAAAGCTTTTTAAGCCGCGACCAATCGAACACCCAGCTTTGTAGCCTTACGCTGTAAGGCTCTCAGCTGGCGATCACGGCTTTTGGCCTCGTATTCGTTCATATCCTGCGCCACGTAAGGTTGTCCCTTGGTCAGCATGGCGTAGATCAGGCGGGCCAGTTGGTGAGCCGTAGCCTTAATGGCGCAGGCCGTATCCATGCGAGCCAATCGGGCGCGGTGACTGGCACCGATAAAGCTTTTATCGGTGCGGGCGCTAGAGGCCGCCTGCTTCAACGCTTGTGCCGCCCGGTTAAATACCTTGGGGACATGACCGGGCAAGGGTTTTCCCCGATATTCGGGTTGAGGGCGCTACCCCCATCCAGGAGCTGAAATGTTGCTCAGTCGGAAAACGCGACAAATCAGGTCCGACTTCGCTCGCCAGAACCAAGGCGGATTCGATTCCGATGGTGGGAATCGCGGTCAGGTCCACGCCCATGATTCTCACAAGTGCCTGGTGCAAGCTGGCTTGTTCATCTGCCGAGCGATGCGGGCTACGCAGTGGCTTGGTGGGTTGCGTGGGCTCATGGTTCAGCACTGGAAGTCGATCAAGTGCCTGAGTGATGGTCCGATCACATTCGGCAATCTGCTTCTCAAGGAAATCATGAGCAGCCACCTCCTGAGCCAAAGCATGCAGATGCTCGACTCGCCAGTTACCGTGCAGGCTGCGGGCAATGGTTTGGTGATCGGCCTTGATACGGCCGTCTCGGAAGTTGGCCAAGACTTGAGGGTCACGCTCGCCATCGATGATGGCCTTGATGATTTTCATCCCTGTCACGCCAGCAATATTGCTGATGACATTGGCTAACTGAATGTTCATCTGCGTCAGGGCTTTTTGCATGCGGTTGATGGTCTTGGCTTGATCACGAACCTTCATGGCCCGCTGGCGAACCAATGATCGCATCGAGCAAATATCATCAGCGGGTCGGAAAGCACCTCTGAGTAAGCCATGGGTCATGAGTTGCCAGATCCACTGGCAATCCAGAACATCGGATTTACGTCCGCTTATCTGACGAGTTGCACGGGAATTGACCAGATACACCTCAAAGCCCCTTGAATCGAGAAGCTCGAACAGCGGTATCCAGTAAACGCCAGTGGCCTCCATCGCCACGACCTTGATTTTCAGCGATTCCAACCATTCGGCCAGGCTCACCAAATCCTCAGTGAAGGCCGGAAAACAGCGAACCGGCTTGTCGCTTTGATCGGGATTGACGCCAACCCAGTGCTCGCGGCTGCCGATATCGATACCGGCACAATGAGGGTGAATCACTTCAAATCGTTTCTGCTGCTTCTTGCGCGCCATGACAATTCCTCGCAGGATTGAATGGCGCGCGGGGAACACGGTGGCGAACGGATTCACTCTCTCATACGTGGTCACAGCTTGCTGTGCCTACAACGACTCCACGCCGATACCGTGCCGGCCACTCTCCCTCGCGGGTGCGGACACACCAGTGATAGCTACGGCCTCTTTCCCCGCGCGCACCCAATCTTAAGCCGAGCACTTGTTTGCTGCGCGACAGCGCAGCGTCGGCGACGCGGCGGGGACTCCCTCGCCACAAGGGCTGTGCGGGCCTCTAGCGGGAAATGATCCCGTGGTCGATCGCGTATTTCACCAGGGCCGCGGGTTTGTCGATGTTCAGCTTGCGGCGGATGCTCAGGCGATGGGTTTCGACGGTGCGTACGCTGATGTCCAGTTCGCGGGCCATTTCCTTGTTGTTCAGGCCCTGGACCATTTTCGCCAGCACTTGGCTCTCCCGTGGCGTCAGCTCGTTGTCGCTGTGCCGGTCGGTGGCGAGCCGCTGGGCGATCTCGGCACTGTAGAAGGTGCCGCCGCTGATGATGGCCTCGATGGCCGCGATGATTTCCCGCGATGGCGCGTTCTTGAGCACGTAGCCGCTGGCGCCGGCGCGTACGGATTCGCTCACGTACTCATAATTGTCGTACATGCTGAGGATGAGGATCTTGAGGCTGGGGTATTGTTTGCCCAGTAATCGGGTCAGCTCAAGGCCGTTCTTGTCCTTGAGACCGATGTCCATCAGCAGCAGGTCCGGTTGGCAGCGACCGACCATTTCGATCGCCTGTGCGCCGTTCTCGGCTTCGCCTACCACGTCCAGTTGCGGCATCACCGAGAGCAGGGCCCTGATGCCGTCGCGGACCAAGGAATGGTCGTCGACCAGCGCGACGCGAATCACGGGAGGCAGGGTCATCGGCAAGTGCTCTGGTTGGAGAGGGGGCATCAGCTTTGCGTGACCGAGAGGTTCATGGGCAGCAGGATGTCCAGTTCGCTGCGGCCTGGCACCGACGTCACTTCCAGGCGTCCGCCGAAATGCTCGACCCGTTCGCGGATGTTACGCAGGCCGATGCCGGCATGGCCGCGTTCCACTTGCGGGACGTTGAACCCCATCCCGTCATCGACCACCGTCAGGCGCAGGGACTGGCTGGAGCCGAATAGGCTGATGCCGACGCTTTTCGCCCCGGCATGGCGCTCAATATTGGTCAGGGCCTCTTGGGCAATGCGAAACAGCGAGACGGGGGCGCCATTTTCCAAGCGGCAATCGAATTCGTTGCTGCGGTAGGACACTTCCAGCCCGCTGCGCTGCTGGAATTCGCTGGCGAGCTGGCCGATGGCGGCGGGCAGCCCCAAGGTGTCGAGCAGGGAGGAGCGCAAGTCGTGGGAGATGCTACGGATCTCGCCGATGGCGTCGCCCAGCCGGTCGGTGGCGGTCTTCAGGATACCCAGGCCGTTGTCCTGACCGTTCTCCAACACATGGCTGGCCAGTTCGAACTGGAACTTGATCGACACCAGCACTTGGCTGATGCCGTCATGAAGTTCGCGAGAGACCCGTGAGCGTTCTTCTTCCTGCAGGCTGACGATGCGCTGGTTCAGCCGCTGCAGCTTCTGGTCCGCCAGGCGATGTTCGCTGACGTTCAGGGTCATGCCTCCGGCGAATACCAGCAGGACCGCTACCAATGCGATGGCAGCGATGGCTTGCATGGTGGTGTGGATGCCATGGGCGACTTCGTCACGGGCTTGTTGGGTGGCGCGTTCGACATCCTCCAGGTAGATCCCCGTGCCAAGCGTCCAGCCCCATTTGTCGAGCCTCACGACGTAGGCCAACTTGTCGGTCACCTGGCCGGAGGAGGGCTTGTTCCAGGCGTAGCGCTGGAAACCATCGCCTGACTCGGCGCTCCTGATCAGCGCCTGGATCACCGGCAAGCCCTTGGGGTCCTTCATGTCCCAGAGGTACTGCCCGACCAATTCCGACTGGCGGGCATGCATGAGGCTGCGACCCTGGCGGTCATACACGAAAAAGTAACCGTTGATGCCGAAGCTGAGCTTGCGCAGTTCTTCCAGGACCTGCTGTTGCGCGCGCGCGTCTCCCTGGCCGTCGTCATACAGCGGGGCGATCAGGCTCTGCGCCATCTCGACATAGTTCTTCAGTTCGGCGCGCTTGCTCGCCAGGATGCTGTCTTCGATCAGTTGCGCCTGTTGATCGCCCAATTGGCGGTTGAGCGAGATCACCAGGGCGCAGATGACCGCGATGGCCAGGACCAGCGGCAAGATCCCGAGGGCGACGATTTTGTGTTTGAGCAGCATCTGTACTCCTGTCCGGGCTCGGCGGGGAGGCGAATGGCGGCATCATATGCCAAACCAGCCTGCCCGGCACAAACCTGTGGAGCAAGACATGTGGGAGCAAAGCTTGCTCGCGATGCAGGCGCCGCGGTTTATGGAAAACCGTATCGACGCTATCGCGGGCAAGCCTTGCTCCCACAGGGGGAATTGGGGTTCTACGTAGTACTACGGATTTATTTGTTGACCCGTTGCAGGGATATTGGGTCGGCTCCGAATAGCCGGGGCACACTATAAAAACAATCGCCGCAATCCACTGGATATCGGCAGGAGACACGCAATGACAACCCGTCTGGTTAAACACCTCGCCTGGTTTGCCGTGGCTGTTCTGGGAGCCTGTGCGTTGAGTGTCGTGGCCTTGCGCCGCGGCGAACCCATCAACGCCCTCTGGATCGTCGTCGCCGCCGTGGCCATCTACCTGGTCGCCTACCGCTACTACAGCCTCTTCATCGCCAACAACGTGATGCAACTCGATGCGCGCCGGGCCACCCCCGCCGTGCTCAACAACGATGGCCTGGACTACGTCCCGACCAACAAACACATCCTTTTCGGCCACCACTTTGCGGCCATTGCCGGCGCGGGGCCGTTGGTCGGGCCGGTGCTGGCGGCGCAGATGGGCTACCTGCCCGGCACGCTCTGGCTGATCGCCGGCGTGGTGCTGGCCGGTGCGGTGCAGGACTTCATGGTCCTGTTCCTGTCCACCCGCCGCAACGGTCGCTCCCTGGGCGACATGGTGCGCGAGGAAATGGGCCGCATTCCTGGCACCATCGCGCTGTTCGGCTGCTTCCTGATCATGATCATCATCCTCGCGGTGCTGGCGCTGATCGTGGTCAAGGCCCTGGCCGAGAGCCCGTGGGGCATCTTCACGGTGATGGCGACCATCCCGATCGCGATGTTCATGGGCATCTACATGCGCTACATCCGCCCGGGCCGCATCGGCGAGATCTCGATCATCGGCGTGCTGTTGCTGCTGGGTTCGATCTGGCTGGGCGGGCAGATCGCCGCCGACCCGGTCTGGGCCAAGGCCTTCACCTTCACCGGGATCCAGATCACCTGGATGCTGATCGGCTACGGTTTTGTCGCGGCGGTGCTGCCGGTGTGGCTGATCCTGGCGCCACGGGACTACCTGTCCACGTTCCTCAAGATCGGCACCATCGTCGCCCTGGCGATCGGCATCCTGGTGACCATGCCCGAGCTGAAGATGCCGGCGCTGACCCAGTTCACCGACGGCACCGGGCCGGTGTGGAAGGGCGGGCTGTTCCCGTTCCTGTTCATCACCATTGCCTGCGGCGCGGTCTCGGGCTTCCACGCGCTGATCTCCTCGGGGACCACGCCCAAGCTGCTGGATAACGAAACCAACGCTCGCTACATCGGTTACGGCGGCATGCTCATGGAGTCATTCGTGGCGATCATGGCCATGGTCGCGGCCTCGGTGATCGAGCCGGGCGTGTACTTCGCCATGAACAGCCCGGCGGCGATCGTCGGTACTGATGTGGTGGCAGTGGCCCAGACCGTTAGCAGCTGGGGCTTTGCAATCACCCCCGATGCGCTGCAAGCGGTGGCCAAGGACATCGGCGAGACCACCATCCTGGCCCGTGCCGGCGGTGCGCCGACCCTGGCGGTCGGGATCGCGCAGATCCTGCACTCGGTGCTGCCGGGTGAGAACACCATGGCGTTCTGGTACCACTTCGCGATCCTGTTCGAAGCGCTGTTCATTCTCACCGCCGTGGACGCCGGCACCCGTGCCGGACGGTTCATGCTGCAGGACCTGCTTGGCTCGTTCGTGCCGGCCCTCAAGCGCACCGAATCGTGGACCGCCAACCTGATCGCCACCGCCGGCTGCGTGGCGCTGTGGGGTTATCTGCTGTACCAGGGCGTGATCGATCCGCTGGGCGGCATCAACACCTTGTGGCCGCTGTTCGGCATCTCCAACCAGATGCTGGCAGGGATCGCCCTGATGCTCGCCACCGTGGTACTGATCAAGATGAAGCGCCAGCGCTACGTCTGGGTCACGCTGCTGCCGGCGAGCTGGCTGCTGATCTGCACCACCACCGCGGGCCTGATCAAGCTGTTCGACGCCAACCCGGCGATCGGCTTCCTGGCCCTGGCGCGCAAATACAACGATGCCCTGGCCGCCGGCCAGATCCTGGCCCCGGCCAAGAGCATCGAGCAGATGCAGCACGTGGTGTTCAACGCCTACACCAACGCAACGCTGACGGTGTTGTTCCTGTTCGTGGTCTTCAGCATCCTGTTCTACGCGCTCAAGGTTGGCATCGCCGCCTGGGGCACGAAAGAACGCACGGACAAAGAAGCACCATTCCAGGCCCTGCCGGACGCTTGATAGAGGATTGCAACGATGTTCAATGACTTGAGTCGCCTGGGTAAATACCTCGGTCAGGCCGCGCGCCTGATGGTCGGCATGCCCGACTACGACAACTACGTCGAGCACATGCAAACCAAGCACCCGGACAAGCCGATGATGGACTACGAGGCGTTCTTCCGGGAACGCCAGGAGGCCCGTTACGGCGGCAAGGGTGGGCCCAAGTGCTGTTGACTTGAGCTGAACCCCAACCCCCTTGTGGGAGCGGGCTTGCTCGCGAAGGCGTCGGGTCAGTCGCCATTGATGTGGCTGACACACCGCCTTCGCGAGCAAGCCCGCTCCCACAGTTGTTTTGGGGTGTTCCCAGGATTTGTTGACACCACAAAACTGACAGGCATGGCGATAGCGCCTGGTGCTCCACACAAAATACTTAACCCAGAAGTTTTTAAAGGGTATTTCATTCCAGCCCCACGGACCTGGCTGAATGCCCCGGTCCAGACGCTTGGCAAGAGGCAAAACGCCATGCCTGACTTGGCGAAATCAGGCACATAGGTGGCGCGTTCAGGTAACTAACTCAAGAGGGAAGGCAGGTAACGTGGCGCAACTTTTCACCGCAAGTGCGCACGTTCGCCCAGGGTGGATCAATACAAATCTGATGGTGCCGCTTCCAGGAGGGGCGGAAAAACCGAAACACCGATTGTTCCTGCGCGCGCCTCAATGTTTGATCACAAGAGAATAAGAAAATGACCAGCCCCAGCTTCAAGGATTCGAACGGCCATCTGGCACAGGGCTTCAAGCCTCGTCACGTCACCATGCTGTCCATTGCCGGGATCATCGGTGCGGGTCTGTTCGTGGGATCGGGTCATGCCATTGCCGCCGCCGGCCCGGCCGTCATGCTGGCCTATCTGTTTTCCGGGACGTTGGTGGTCCTGGTCATGCGCATGCTGGGTGAGATGGCGGTCGCCAATCCGGACACTGGCTCCTTCTCCACCTATGCCGACCAGGCCATCGGGCGCTGGGCCGGCTTCACCATCGGGTGGCTTTACTGGTGGTTCTGGGTGCTGGTGATTCCCATCGAAGCGTTGGCCGCCGGTCATGTGCTCAACCAATGGTTTCCCGCCGTCGATGCCTGGCTGTTCGCCTCGGTGTCGATCGTTTTGCTGGCGGTGACGAACCTGTTCAGCGTGTCGAAGTACGGTGAGTTCGAATTCTGGTTCGCCATGGCCAAGGTCGTGGCGATCATTGGTTTTATCTCCCTGGGTTTCGCAGTGCTGATGGGCTGGATTCCCGAGCGCGAAGCCAGCGGCCTGGGCCGGTTGATGGAGGAGCATGGCGGGTTCGCCCCCAACGGCCTGTCGGCGGTAGTGGGCGCGTTCATCACCATCATGTTCAGCTTCATCGGTACGGAGGCGGTGACCATCGCGGCGGCTGAATCCGACAACCCCGCGCAGAACATTGCCAAGGCCACCCGTTCGGTGATCTGGCGCATCGGTGTGTTCTACCTGCTGTCGATCTTCGTGGTCATTTCCGTGGTGCCGTGGAACGATCCACTCCTGGCTTCAGTGGGCTCCTACCAGCGGGCGCTTGAGTTGATGAACATTCCCCACGCCAAATTCCTGGTGGATGTGGTGGTGCTGATTGCCGTGGCCAGTTGCATGAACTCCTCGATCTACATCGCCTCGCGGATGCTGTATTCCCTGGGCCGTCGCGGCGATGCGCCAAAGGCCGTGAAGGTGACGTCCTCGGCCGGTGTGCCACGGTCCGCGGTGATTGCCAGTACCGTGCTGGGCGCGGGTGTCACCTTGTTCAGCTACTTCATGCCCGCCGGCCTGTTCCAGTTCCTGCTCGCCAGCTCCGGTGCCATCGCCTTGCTGGTGTACCTGGTGATCGCCATCTCGCAACTGCGCATGCGCCGGATGCTGCAACGACAGAACATCGAGCTGCCTTTTCGCATGTGGTTGTTTCCCTGGTTGACCTGGTTGGTCATCGTGTTCATCTCGGCGGCGCTGGCGGTCATGATGATCTCGCCCGAGCACCGCAGCGAGGTGAGCACGACCCTGGGCCTGGCGCTGATCATTTCCTTTATCGGCCTGGCGACGTCGCGGCATCCACCCCAGCCCGAGAGCGTCGCTTCCCTCGGCTGATGCTTCATTTTTTACCCTGTTGACGCCACGTTACTGGCGTCAACAAACCCTCTTTTCAGCCCATTCAAGACGCAAAAACCTCAGTCTTGAAGCGCGGCCCTTCCGCCTGTCACCCACTTGCAAACCCAGCCCTGCGAACCGGCACTAACCCGCGGTCGCGTTGTCAGTAATTGGCGTCTGTGGGGATGAGGATCGTCCCTGTTATCGGCATATCAGCTGGATGGTTTTTCTCGAGCACTTTCGGGGAAAAGAGCTTTGCGATGGATTGCGTCCTGGACCGACCCTTTCTCTTGCAGGCGATTTTCCCATGGGGTTTCTACTCGATCCGCGTCATGACATCGATGCTGCCTTGCTGAGCTACCGCCGGGTGTTCTGGGCCCTGGCGCTGTTCAGTGGCGTGATAAATCTGCTGGTGTTGGTGCCGTCGCTGTACATGATGCAGGTCTACGACCGGGTCCTCACCAGCCGTAACGAAACCACCTTGTTCATGCTCACCTTGATGGCCCTGGGACTGTTCATGTTCAGTGCCCTGATCGAGTGGGTGCGCGGCGAGGTGATGATTCGCATGAGCGCGGGGCTGGACGATGCCTTGGGCGAGCGGGTTTTCGACGCCGCCTTCGCCCGCAGCCTGCGGGAACACAACGCTAACCCGGCGCAGGTGCTCACTGACCTGGCGACACTGCGGCAGTTGATCACCGGGCAGGGCCTGATCGCGCTGCTCGACGCGCCCTGGCTGCCGATCTTCCTGCTGGTGGCGTTCATCTTCCATCCCTGGTTCGGCGTGCTGACGCTGGTGCTCGCCCTGGTGCTGATCGGCTTGGCGCTGTGGGGCGAACTGGCGACACGTACGCGCCTGGGCGAAGCCAATCGCCTGGGGGTGCAGTCGTCAATCTATGTCAACAGCACGTTGCACAACGCTGAAGTCATCCAGGCCCTGGGCATGCTCGGGCCGTTGCGCCAGCGCTGGAGCCTGTTGCAGCAGCGCATCATTGCCGCCCAGGCCCATGCCAGCGACCGCGGTGCGCGCATCACCTCGGCGACGCGTTTCGTGCGGATTTCCGGACAATCCCTGGCCCTCGGGCTGGGGGCCTTGCTGGTACTGGAAGGCCAACTGTCGGCGGGCATGATGATTGCGATGTCGCTGTTGCTGGGGCGAGCCCTGGCGCCGGTGGAAATCGCCATCGGCTCGTGGAAGCAATTCAATTCCGGGCGCCAGAGCTACCAGCGCCTGAACCAACTGTTGGCGCAGCACCCTCGTGATCGCTTGCGCATGCCATTGCCGCCGCCCACCGGGGCGGTGCGCCTGGAGCAGTTGTATGTCGGCCCGCCGGGGGCTTCGCAACCGATCCTGCGCGGGATCAATTTCAGCCTCGCCAAGGGCGACGTGCTGGCCGTGGTCGGGCCCAGTGCCAGTGGCAAATCGACCCTGGCCCGCGCCCTGGTCGGGGTCTGGCCGGCCATGGGCGGGTCGGTGCGCCTGGACGATGCCGAGATCAGCCAGTGGTCCCACGACGCCCTGGGCCCGCACCTCGGCTACCTGCCCCAGGACATCGAGTTGTTCGACGGCACGGTCGCCGACAACATCGCCCGTTTCGGTGAGCAGGACGCCGACCAGATCATCGCTGCCGGACGGCATGCCGGTATCCACGAAATGATCCTGCGGTTTCCCAAGGGCTACGACACGCCGCTGGGCCCCGGCGGGCTTGGCTTGTCCGGTGGGCAGAAACAACGCCTGGGCCTGGCGCGCGCGCTCTACGGAAGGCCCTCGCTGATCGTGCTCGATGAACCCAACTCCAATCTCGATGACGCCGGCGAGCTGGCGCTGGTCCAAGCCATCAGTGCCCTCAAGGCGGCCGGCAGCACTGTGGTCTTGATCACGCATCGGCCCAGTGTGCTGGCGGTGGTCGATCACATCCTCGTGTTGAAGGACGGGACTCAACAAGCGTTCGGCCCTCGGGACCGGGTGCTCAAGGCACTGATGCCGGGGCCGCGACCGGCCGCGGTCCGGGAGGCGGGCGGCGATGCGTGATCTGATCCCTGAGGCACAGACCTACAGCGAGCAGGGGCTGAGCGTGCGCGGCACCACGACACTACCCAGCGCTCGGACTGATGCCGGGAATGCGGCGCGTTATGGCGTGGGATTCCTGGTCCTGACGCTGGGCGGTTTCCTGCTCTGGGCCTGCCTGGCGCCACTCGACCAGGGAGTGGTGGGCAGCGGCACCGTGGTGGTGGCGGGGGAGCGCAAGGCGGTGCAGTCGTTGGTCGGCGGAGTGGTGGAAAAGCTGCTGGTGAGCGATGGCGACCGGGTTACCCAGGGGCAATTGCTCGTGCAACTGAACACGGTGCAAGCGCAGTCGCAACTGGACGTGACGCTGGGCAAGCTGCTCAACGATCGCAGCATCGAGGCGCGCCTGATTGCCGAGCGCCTGGGCAGCGCCGAGATCCAATGGCCTGCGCAGCTGCTGGCGCGCGCCGACGAGCCACGAGTGAAGGCGGCCATGGCCTTGCAGAGTCAGTTGTTCATCACACGTCGTGCGGAGCTGGGCAGCCGCTTGCAGATCATCGAGCACGAAGTCGCGGCGTTGCAGCAACAGTTGCTGGGCTACGAAGGCGTCAAGCGCAACTACGACGCGCAGATGCGTTTTCAGCAGCAGGAGCTTGAAGGCCTGCGTGACCTGGCCCGGGAAGGCTACGTTCCGCGCAACAAACTGTTCGAGGCCGAGCGCAACGCGGCCCAGTTGGCGGGGCAGATCGCCTCCGGCGTGGGGGATGTCGGCAGGACCCGCCAGGCGATCAACGAAAGCCGGCTCAAGGCCTTGCAGGCGCAGCAGGAATTTCGCCGCGATGCCGAGACGCAGCTCAGCGAGGTCTCGGCCGAGGCGGCCGGTTATGCCGATCAGATCCGGGCCTTGCAGTTCGAAGTCGACAACGGTGCGATCCGCGCACCGGTGGCCGGGCAGGTAATGGACGTGAGCATTCATACGGTCGGCGGCGTGGCGCAGGCTGGCCAGACCCTGATGCAAGTGGTGCCGCTGGATGCGCCGATGGCGATCACCGCCCGCTTCGAGCCGCTGATGGCCAACAAACTGCGCCCGGGCCTGCCGGTGCACGTGCATTTCACCGCGCTGCAACGGGTGGATACGCCGACGGTCACCGGCACCGTGACGACCGTGTCGGCCGACCAACTGATCGACGAGCAGACGCACCTACCGTACTTCTCCGCCAAGGTCGAGATTCCCGCCGACACCGTGGCCGCGTTGCAAAGCGCCGGCCTGCTGGTGCGCCCCGGCATGCTCGCCGATGTCACGGTGGTGACGGGCGAACGCACCTTGATGAATTACCTGATGAAACCGTTGCGTGAACGCTTGCTGGCAGCCTTCAAGGAGGAATGAGCATGGTCGACCGTTGCCGCTCTTGCGTGCGTGTACTGCTAAGCCTGTGGACCGGTTGGATGGTGCTCAGTCCTGTGTGGGCCGCGGAGAGTGGCTTGAGCCTCACCGCCGCCTACGATGCCTCGCGCCTCAACGATCCGACCGTGCAAGCGGCGGCCCACGCCTTTGAAGCCTCGCGGCATGAGGAGGACATCGGTCGCGGCGGCCTCTATCCGCAAGTCTCGCTGTCCTCGCGTTATGGCTACGGTGGGCGGACCGACGGCGGCGACGACAGCAGTTACGTCAACAGCAATGATTACCAGGCGAACAACGTCACCCTGGCGGCGCAACAACCGCTCTACGACAAGGCCCGCTGGGCGGCGTACCAAGAGGGCAAGGCGCGGGGAAAACTGGGCACCCAGGTGTTCGACGTGGCCGGCCAGACCTTGTATGACCGAGTGGCGAAGGGGTATTTCGACGTCGCCCGGGCCGAGAACGAGATCAAGCTGATCCAGCAGCAGAAGGCGGCGATCCAAGGCTTGGTCATCCAGAGCAAAAAGCTTTATGAGGGCGGCCAGGGGGCGATTACCGATATCGACGAAGCCCAGGCGCGGCTCGACCTGGTGCAGGCCCAGGAAGCCGAAGCCCAGGCCCGTCGCGTGGCGGCATTGCGGGCGTTGTCCGGGCGGGCCAGTGTGCCCATCGATGACATCCTGCCGATGCGCGAGGAACTGGCCGCCGGTAGCCCGATCCCGCCGGAGCAGGACTTGCCATACTGGACCGCGATTGCCCGCCAGGCCAGCCCCGAGCTGGCCGCTCGGCTGGCAGCGGTGAAAGTCGCCGAGGCCCAGGCCGACAGTCAGCGTGCTGGTCATTATCCGACGTTGTCATTGACCACTCAGTTGACCCGCCGTGAAACCCGTCAATACCAGGAACTCGACCCGCGCCAGGACACCTATTATGTGGGCGTGCAGTTGGACATTCCGCTGTACCGCGGCGGGGCGGTACGGGCCTCGGTGGCCAAGGCCGAAGCGCAACTGGCGGGTGCGCAGTCTGACTACGACGTGCAGCGCCAGCAGCTGGCCGAGGACATCGAGGCCGATTACCTGGGCGTCGTCGCCGGGTTCGCCAAGAGCAAGGCCATGCAGCGGGCGGTGGAGTCAAACCAGCGAGCGCTGACCTCGACGGAAAAAGGCTTCCAGGGCGGGGTGCGTTCCACGGTGGATATCCTTGACGCCCAGCAGCGACTGTTCCAGGCCCGCCGGGACCTGCTCAACACCAAGCTCGACATGCTGCAAAGCTATGTGAGCCTGCACACCCACACCGGCCAGATGAACCGCGCAGTGCTGGAGCAGGTGCAAAGCCTGTTCTAGACAAGCCTGGGTTCAAGTTTGCGCATCCCTGTGGTTGCCTGGATTTTCCTGGCACCACAAAACCCCTGTGGGAGCGAGCCTGCTCGCGAAAGCGGTGTGTCAGTCAGCATCCCTGTTGGATGTGCCGACGCCTTCGCGAGCAGGCTCGCTCCCACAGTTTTGATCTGCGGTTGCCCTGGGTTTTTCTGGCACAGCAGGGCTTCCACAGTTTTGATCTGTGGTTGACCTGGATTTTTCAGGCACAGCAGGGCCCCTGTGGTTGACCTGGATTTTTCAGGCACAACACGACTCCTGTGGGAGCGGGCTTGCTCGCGAAAGCGGTGTGTCAGTCAACATCCCTGTTGGATGTACCGACGCCTTCGCGAGCAAGCCCGCTCCCACATTTTTGATCTGCGGTTGTGAGCTGGATTTTCCTGGCATCACAAAGTCCCTGTGGGAGCGAGCCTGCTCGCGAAAGCGGTGGGTCAGCATCCCTGTTGGATGTGCCGGCGCCTTCGCGAGCAGGCTCGCTCCCACATTTTTGATCTGCGGTTGACCTGGATTTTCCTGGCATCACAAAGTCCCTGTGGGAGCGAGCCTGCTCGCGAAAGCGGTGTGTCAGTCAGCATCCCTGTTGGATGTACCGGCGCCTTCGCGAGCAGGCTCGCTCCCACATTTTTGATCTGCGGTTGACCTGGATTTTCCTGGCATCACAAAGTCCCTGTGGGAGCGAGCCTGCTCGCGAAGGCGGTGTGTCAGTCAACATCCCTGTTGGATGTACCGACGCCTTCGCGAACAAGCCCGCTCCCACAGTTTTGATCTGCGGTTGACCTGGATTTTCCTGGCATCACAAAGTCCTGTGGGAGCGGGCTTGCTCGCGAAAGCGGTGTGTCAGTCAACATCCCTGTTGGATGTGCCGGCGCCTTCGCGAGCAAGCCCGCTCCCACATTTTTGATCTGCGGTTGACCTGGATTTTCCTGGCATCACAAAGTCCCTGTGGGAGCGAGCCTGCTCGCGAAAGCGGTGTGTCAGTCAACATCCCTGTTGGATGTGCCGGCGCCTTCGCGAGCAAGCCCGCTCCCACAGTTTGATCTGCGGTTGACCTGGATTTTCCTGGCATCACAAAGTCCCTGTGGGAGCGAGCTTGCTCGCGAAAGCGGTGTGTCAGTCAACATCCCTGTTGGATGTACCGACGCCTTCGCGAACAAGCCCGCTCCCACAGTTTTGATCTGCGGTTGTCTTGGGTTTTTCAGCTCAAGCCCCCCCCGGAGGGGGCTTGGGTCAGGCAGTGAAGTCGCTGGCGTGCAGCTCCTTGACGCCGACCAGTTCGAATTCGAACTCGGGGGTGGCGTCGGCGTTGGTACTGCCGGAGAGGACGCCATCGACGAAGCGCAACTGGCCGGTGGCATTGCTGGCGTCGAAGGCGTTACTGCCGATGAACGTGAAGGCATCGACCCCGGCGTTCAGTGGGTTGGCGTCCAGGTCGGTGAGGTCCAACTTGTCGAACTCGGCACTCTTGAAACCACTGATCACATCGCGCAAAGCCCCGACGCCCATGTCCGACAGCGCACCAAACGCGTAGGTGTCCGCGCCGGTGCCGCCGGTGAGGTTGTCGGTGCCTGCGCCGCCGATCAAGCGGTCATCGCCCGAACCGCCCACCAACGTATCGTTGCCGGCCCCGCCGTCGAGGACGTTTGCCGCACTGTTCCCCGACAGCGTGTCGGCGGAGGCGCTGCCTTCCAGGTTCTCGATGAATTTCAAGGTGTCGAGCCCGGAGCCCACGGTGTTCTGCTGCGCCGACGTCGAGAGGTTGACGGTCACGCCGGACAGTGCCCGTTCATAGCTCGCCGTATCCATGCCATCGCGTCCATCCAGGACATTGTTGCCGGCACTGGCGAACAACGTATTGTCCAAGGCGTTGCCGGTGCCATTGGCGGCGCCGGGGCTATCGACATACAAGTTCTCGACGTTACTGCCCAAGGTGTAGGCCGCCAGGCTGCTGTGCACGCTGTCGATCCCGCCGGTCACTGCGTTGGTGCTGGTCTCGATCACGCTGTCGTCGGCATTGTCGACAAAATACGTGTCGTTGCCATCGCCGCCGCTCATGCTGTCGGCCCCGGCGGCGCCGTCGATCACGTTGTTGGCGACATTGCCAGTGATGAAGTTGCGCCGTTCGTTGCCGGTGCCGTCGATGTCCGACACGCCGGTGAGCACCAGGTTCTCGAGATTGGCCCCCAGCGTCCAACTGACCGAGGCTTGCACCGTATCGATCTGCGCGGTGGAGGTGTTGGTTTCCACCACGCTGTCGAACGCATTGTCGACCACGTAGATGTCGTTGCCATCGCCACCGGTCAAGGTGTCGGCGCCCAAGTCGCCATTCAGGGTGTCGTTGCCCGCACTGCCCACCAGGGTGTCGTCCTGGTCGGTGCCGGCGATCATCCCGCCCTGGTTCTGGCCTTTGTTGAAGATGTCCTGCACGCTGTTATTGTCGTCGGGGTTGCCCTGGAAGCCGAGGTCATTGGCAATGTAGTCCGCCAGGCGTTGGCCGACGATCTCCGCCGATTCCTCGTGCAGGTGCCAGACGTCATCGGGATACACCAGCGGATCGACTTCATAGCGCAACGGCAGGTCGGTGTAGTCCACCGCCAGCTTGACGTCGGCGCGTTCGGCGGCCATGGCCTCCTGGGCGGCGCGGACATAACCGACGCCCTCGACGATGGCGGCGATTTTCTCTTCCGAATAACCCCGGGCCCGGGCCGCGTCCTCTGAGTAATGACCGGTTTCCATCAGGTACACGCTGAAGTTGCCGAACTGGGCATGCAGGTAGTCGAATACCTTCAAGGTCGCGGCCTTGTACGCCGCCGCCGCTGCGGCCTTGTCCGTGGCACGGGCGATTTCCTGGGCGGCTTCTTCACCCTGGCCCCAGATGATGCCCATGGTGACGTTATCGATCGACTGCAGTTCGGTGCGCTGGTCGCGCAGCAATGTCACCGCGCGCAACAGTGCCGCCCCGGGTTGGTTGGTGTCGGTCAACCACCAGCACAGCTTGAGTTCCTCGGCGCTGAGGGTGGACAGGCCGTTGACCGTGCTACCGCCCACCGCGATGTCGATGCCGTTGCCATCGGCATCGTTGAACTGGCTGCGCACGTCGTAGGTGGTGTAGCGGTTGAGGTCGTTGACCAGCATCGAAGTGCCGGATTGATCATCGTCCTCGCTCATGCGCAACAGACGTGCGTTGGATTGACCCAGGGTTGGCAGGTAGAGAATATCCTGCTGGGCGCGCTCGGCGAAGACGAAGTCGTTGGCGGTAAGGGTGTTTAGGTAGTTGCCGTTGAGGGCGATCTCGAAGCGATTGCCATCGGCGTCGGCTTCGGCGGACTTGACGTAGGTCTTGTCGCCGGCGGCGTTGAGAGTCATGTACAAGGTGCTGTTGGTGCCGTCGCCGAGACCAAGAAAACCCAACCCGGAGACGTCGATTTTGTCGACGCCGGCTGTGAAATCGTAAATCGTGTCGGTGGCCGTGACACCGCCGGTGTCGTAGTCGCGGTAGCTGTCGGACAGGTTGCTGTAGCGAAACGTGTCGGCGCCATCACCGCCGTACAGCGAGTCGCGTCCGGCACCGCCATCGACGATATCCGCACCGGTGCCGGCCTTGATCGTGTCGTTGCCGCCAAGCCCGAGGATCAGGTCGGCGCCCGTCGTGCCATTGAGTGTCTCGGCGTTGGCGGTGCCAGTGATGGTGTTGGCGGGCGCATCGGCGACCACCAGGGTGAAGTTGTCGCTGACCGAGGCGCCTGACGGATCGGTGGCCTTGACCAAGACGTCGTAGTTGCCCGCCGCGGTACTGGTGGGCGTGCCGCTGAAGGTCAGGTTGGTGGCATTGAAACTCAGCCAGGCGGGCAGGGCGTTGCCGTTGGCGAGGGTTGCGGTGTAGGTCAGCACATCCTGGTTGGCGTCGCTGAAGCTGTTGCTGGCCACGGTGTATTTGAACGGCGTGCTCTCACTGGCGTTCTGGTCCAGGAGCGGGGTGACCACCACGGGCGCCACATTGGTGGGGGTGCCTTGGTCGGCGAAGACGAAGTGACTGGCCGTCAGGCTGCTGACGAAGTTGCCCGCCATGGAAATCTCGAACCGGTTGCCGTTGGCATCCACCGTCAGGTCCTTGAGGTAGGTGCGGTTGGTCGACGAACTGTAGGTGACCTGCAGGGTACCGTTGAGCCCGTTGCCCAAGCCCGTGTAGCCGAGCGCGGAAACGTCGATCTTGTCGGCGGCCACGTCGAAGTCAAGGATCTGGTCGCTGGCGCTGGTGGAACTGGTGCGATAGCTGTCGAGCTTGGAGGTATAGCGGAACACATCGGCGCCCGTGCCACCGGTGAGCTTGTCGACCCCGGTGCCGCCGACCAGGATATCGTTGCCGGCGCCGCCATTGAGGGTGTCGTTGCCCGCGCCACCGAACAGTTGCTCATTGGCAGCGGTGCCGGTCAGCGTGTCGTTGTTTGGTGTGCCGTTGATCACAATGGCGGCGGGGACGTCCTGCACGGCGAGGGTAAAGCTGTCGCTGACGGTGGCGTTGCTGCCATCGGTCGCGGTGACTTGGATCGAGTAGGTGCCCGATGCCGTATCGGGTGGCGTGCCGTTGAAGGTGCGGGTGGCGGCATCAAAGGTCAGCCAACTGGGCAGGGCGCTGCCATTGGCGAGCCTGGCGGTGTAGCTAAGGCTGTCGTTGTCCGGATCGGTGAAGCTGGTGGCCGGCACCACGTAGTTGAACGGGGTGTTTTCGGTGGCGTTCTGGTCCAGCAACGGCGTGGCCAGCACGGGCGCCTGGTTGGTCGGCGAGGAGGTGGCGAAGACGAAGTTGGCGCTGGTCAGGGTGTTGAGGTAATTACCGTCCAGGGCCACCTCGAAGCGGTTGCCGTTGGCGTCGGCCTCCAGGGATTTGATGTAGGTCTTGGTGCCGGCGCTGTTGAGCACCAGGTACACGGTGTTGTTCCTGCCATCTCCCAGGCCGGTGAAGCCCATGGCCGAGAGATCGATTTTGTCGGCGCTGATGTTGAAGTCAGTGATCAGGTCGCCGAGATTGGCGCCGCCGGTGTTGTAGTTGCGGTAGCTGTCCAGGCGATTGGCGAACACAAAAGTGTCCGCGCCCGTGCCGCCGGTGAGGGTGTCCATGCCGGCACCACCGTCGAGCTTGTCGTCGCCGGCGCCGCCACTGAGGCTGTCGTTGCCCGCCAGGCCGAGCAGGGTGTCGGCCGCATCGCTGCCCAACAGCGAGTCGCTGCCGCTGGTGCCGGTGATCACCCGGTTGAAGATGAAGTTATTGGCGGTCAGGGTGCTGGCGAGGTTGCCCGTGAGGATCAGCTCGAAGCGGTTGCCGCTGGCGTCGGCGTCGAAGTCCTTGATGTAGGTGCGGTTGTTGCTGGCGCTGTAGCTGACTTGCAGGGTGCCGCCGCGACCGTTGCCCAGGCCGGTGAAACCGAGGCCGGCGAGGTCGATCTTGTCCTGGGTGACGTCGAAATCGGTGATGGTGTCATCGAAGCTTGTCGTCGCGTTGCGGTAACTGTCCGACTGCGCGACGAACCGGAACGTATCGGCGCCGGTACCGCCGGTGAGTTTGTCGATGCCCGCGCCGCCTACCAGGATGTCGCTTCCGGCCCCGGCGTTGAGAGTGTCGTTGCCTGCCGCGCCATAGAAAATCTCGCTGGCGCTGGTGCCCGTCAGGATGTCGTTGCCCGCCGTACCTTGCACGGTCGTCATTGGCACCGTGGCGCTGACGTAGCTGCCGTCGCCGTAGACCAGCGTGGCGCCCTTGCTCGTGTGGCTGATGGTGTTGGCGATGATGGCGTTGCGGTCGGTGCCGTCTTCATTGCGCTCGGCGACACCGTAGGTCGACAGGTCGCTGCCGCTGATAATGTTGCCCTGGATGAGGTTGTCGCTGCCGTTGAAATACTTGCCGGACACGCCCAGGGTATCGTCGTAGGACTGGATGATGATTTCCGGTACGGCGCCGCCCAGGGAATTGTTGTTGAGCGTGTTGTCGATGACCTCGACGTGGTTGCTGCCGTAGATGCGGATCCCGGCGCTGGCGTTGTCGTGGATGTCGACGCCGGTGACGGTCACTTCGCTGGAGAGCTTGACCAGCACGCCTTCGGCGCCGTTGCCATACACCTCGCCGCCGGTGATGGTGATGTTGCTGGGGGAGGGGATGTCCTCGCTGCCGCGCTGGACCACGATGCCATTGCCACCGTTGTCGTAGGCGACGTTATTAGTCAGGGTGAAATCGTGGGTGCTGGTGACGACGTTGAAACCGTGGCGGTCGTTGTTGTAGGCAATGTTGTTTTCGAAGGTGCTGTCGCTGAGGAAGTCGGCGACGAAGCCGTCCAGGCCGTTGCCGTGGGACACGCTGTTCTTGATGACCATGTTGACGGTCTGCTCGTGGGGGTCGAAACCGTACCCGGAGCAATCCTTGATCTCGACGCTGTCGAGGGTGACGTTGGAATCGTAGCCTTCTTCGCCGGGGATATAGCCGTTGAACCAGCCATCGACCTTGCCGGTGGTGCTGTCGCGGTTGCCGTCGATGGTGAGGTTGCTCACGCCGAAATCATGGGTTTCTTCACCATAGGCCGAGCGGATGATGCCGGTGATCTTGGTGTCGGAACCATCGGCCAGCTTGACCGTGGTGTCGCCCATGCCGTCGCCGTACAGGTAGACGTTGCTCTTGAGCATCAGGCAGCCATCGGAAGGTTCCTCGCCCCCCGAAACGATGTAGGTGCCGGTCGGCATGTACACCTGGCCTCCGCCGGCCGCGGCCGCCGCATCAATCGCACTTTGGATGGCTGCCGTGTCGTCGGTGATGCCATCTCCTTTGGCGCCAAAATTTTGTACGTTGAAAATCATGAGCTTATCTCCGTATCAGGCTTAAACCTCGGTAGACGCCAACATTCCATCGACGACCTCGGTGTTATGACCCAACGGAACGCAAAAGTTGTGACCGCATATCGGGGAAAGTGTCAAAAAGCTGGAGTAACTGATCAGCGGTATTGCCGGGATGGGCAGGAGTAACGTTTCGTTGACGCTTCAAGGCCGAACGATACCCCCTGTGGGAGCGGGCTTGCTCGCGAAGGCGGCGAATCAGTCGACATCATCGTGACTGACACACCGCTTTCGCGAGCAAGCCCGCTCCCACAGGTTCTCCCCCGCAGGTTCTGTGGTGACTGATGGGAATTTCCTTGATTGGCATCAACCCCTCTTCCAGGACCACGGGATAACCTCGAATAAACCATCGCCCCGTTGAAGAGGGCGACCGAGGACGCTCATGAGTTATCCGCTGCTTCTGACCTTGCACCTGTTTGCCGCGCTGGTGTTCATCGGCACGGTGTTCTTCGAAGTCCTGTTCCTGGAGAGCATCCGCAAGCAACTGCCCGCCAAGGTCATGGTGCTGCTGGAGCAAGGCATCAGCCAACGCGCCCGGCAGTTGATGCCGTGGGTACTGCTGGTGTTGTTCGGCGCGGGCGGCGGCATGGTCTGGTTGCGATACTGGCCGGCGTTGTCGTCGCCGTTGCAATCGTCCTTCGGTGTGCTGCTGGGCCTGAAGATCCTGTTGGCGGGCAGCGTGCTGGGGCATTTCCTCTGGGCGATGTGGTTGTTCCGCAGCGGGCGCATGAACGCCCGCTACGTGCACATCATCCATGTCAGCGTGTTCCTGCACATGGTCGCGATCGTGCTGCTGGCCAAGGCCATGTTCTACGTCACCTGGTAAGCGCTGGTGGCGTGGTTCCAAGGCGCTTGATACAGGTCAAGGTGGCCCGACGGGTTACCCCGCAAACTGCTCGCGCACCGCCACTCGGAGATTGTCATGTTCGACCCGTTCCATACCCTCGGTGAACGACCCTCGGGACGTGCCCCGGTGGTGGCTGATTTCGATTGTCCGGTCGGCACGCGCAGGTTCCATGCCGGTATCGGCTCCCTCGACCTGCTTCGAGGATTACGTACCAGCCGCCAGAAACGACGGCCCCTGTCCCTGGCGGTGCACCTGCCTTCGCGCTTGCGTCTGGCATCGTGTTCGCCCCTGGCCAGCGACTGCCGATGCGGCGAGATCGAGGGCTATCTGCAACGCCTGGCCTATGAAATGGGCTTGGTCGGCTGCCACCTGGGGGCCGGGCGGCGCGTCGAGCAGTTTTGCCTGACGGGCGGCACACCGGTGATCGCGCATCTGCAGAAGCTGATGAGTGACCTGCGCAAACGCTTCGACTTCTGCGAGTTCGACGGTGCTGACCACAGTATCGAGGTGGACCTGCATCACACCGACTGGTCGACCATGGGCCTGATCCGTGACCAGGGTTTCACCCATGTCAGCATCGGCGTGCCCGACATTGGCGTTGACAGCGATCTATCGGTCGATTGCTACCAGAACCCGGCGCCGATCCATTCATTGATCGATGCGGCACGCACGTTTGGTTTTCGCTCCATCAACATCGACTTGGGCTACGGCCACGCCTGGCAGACACCGGACAGTTTCGCCCTGAAACTGGCGACGCTGATCGAACTGGAGCCGGACCGGTTGCACGTTTTCGACTACGCCCGCGCGCCTTATCGTTATCGCTCGAAGAACGCCGGGCTGGCCGGAACCTTTTGCAGCCCCGCCGACAAGGACGCCATGCGGCGCATCTGTTGCGAACAGTTGATCGGTGCCGGTTATCACTACATCGGCCTGGGCCAGTTCGTCAGGGCCGACGATGACCTGGCGGTGGCTCAGGAACATGGACGCTTGCACCGCAATTGCCAGGGTTTTACCCGTCACGGTTGCTGTGATCACGTGGGCTTCGGCTTGTCGGCCATCACGCAGATCGAGCACCTGTACGTACAGAACACCGACGACCTGCTTCTCTATTGCCAGCAACTGGACGCCGGGCAATTACCGGTGTGTCGTGGCTGGCGTTGTGAGGCGCAGGACCAGGTCAGGGCGAGCGTGACCGAACAGCTGTCCTGTGACCTGGAGTTGGATATACAAGCCATCGAGGCGCGCTTCGGCCTGGTGTTTCGCGAGCACTTCGCGTCCGCCTGGCCGTTGCTGGAAGCGTTGCATGACCAGGGATTGATCGAACTGTCGAGCCGATTCATCGGCATCCTGCCCGCCGGGCGATTGAATGTGGACGCGATCTGCAACCTGTTCGACCCGGCACCGGATGACGCAAGCCCACACGCTTTTGAAAAGTTGACCCCCTCATGAAAACTGCCTCCGGTTTCAATCGTGCCCTGGTGGAGAAATACGACCGCCCGGGACCGCGCTACACGTCTTATCCGACGGCCCCGCAGTTCCACCAGGCCTTTGCCATGGACGAATACCGCCAGGCCGCCCAGCGCAGCCACCAGGCGCCACAGCCAAAGCCGTTGTCGGTGTACATCCACATTCCGTTCTGCCAGAGCCTTTGTTATTACTGCGCATGCAACAAGATCATCACCCGCAAGACCCATCGCGCCGCCGAATACCTGACTTACCTCAAGCGTGAAATAGCCTTGCAAGCGGCGTTGTTCGACCGCTCGCGCAAATTGACCCAGCTGCATTTAGGTGGCGGCACGCCGACTTACCTGACCCATGAGCAACTGGCTGACCTGATGGACTGCCTGCACCAGGCGTTCGATATGGACGACAGCGACGCCCACGAGTTTTCCATCGAGGTCGACCCACGGACCATCGATGCAGAGCAGATCCAAGGCCTGCGCCAGCTGGGCTTCAATCGCCTGAGCTTCGGCGTCCAGGACTTCGACGCCCAAGTGCAGATCGCGGTCAATCGGGTGCAAAGCGAAGCCCAGGTCGTCGAGCTGGTGGAGGCCGCGCGCCGGGCGCACTTCAAGTCCGTCAGCGTCGATCTGATCTATGGCCTGCCGTTGCAGACCATCGCCAGTTTCGACGTCACCTTGAGCAAGATCATCGCCCTGCGTCCGGATCGGATCGCGGCCTACAGCTACGCCCACCTGCCGCAACGGGTGCGGGCGCAACGGATGATCCGCCCGCAAGACATGCCACCGCCCGAGCGCAAGCTGGAACTGCTGGAGCTGACCATCAATCGCTTGACCGAAGCGGGCTATGTCTACATCGGCATGGACCACTTCGCCTTGCCGGATGACGAACTGGTGCGCGCTCGCGCCCAGGGGACCCTGCAGCGCAATTTCCAGGGCTACTCAACCCACGCCGATTGCGACCTGATTGGCCTGGGGGTGTCGTCGATCGGCAAGGTGGGTGACAGCTACAACCAGAACGTCAAGGAGCTTTCCCAGTATTACGCCTGGTTGGATCAAGGCCTGCTGCCCGTGCAGCGCGGCTATCGGCTGAGCGACGATGACCGGCTGCGGCGCGAGGTCATCAGCGAACTGATGTGCCATGGGCGCATCGACTTCGGTCGGATCGACCGCGAACACGGCATCCGATTCGGCGAATACTTCGCCGATGCCCTGGACCGGCTCCAGGAGCTGGTGCGCGACGGGTTGCTGGACATCCGTGACGACGAGCTGGTGTTGTTGCCCCAAGGCCAATTGATGATGCGCAACGTCGCCATGGCATTCGACGCGTACCTGGGGGCGGACCAGACGGTCCAGTATTCGCGCACGGTCTGAAGCCCGAACTGCTTTTGTGGCGAGGGAGCTTGCTCCCGCTGGGCTGCGCAGCAGCCCCAAGGAAGCTAGCCACAATCAACCTGAAACACCGCGATGGCTGTTTTGGGGGGCTGCTGCGCAGCCCAGCGGGAGCAAGCTCCCTCGCCACCAAAGCTCCCTTGCCACAAAAAGGAGCCTTGCCACAAAAAGGAGCCTCGCTACGGGCCTACGACCGTTCGGTATCCGGGTTGCTGGAGGCCGGGATCAGGTCGCGCGTCGCGTAGAAGCCCTGCACCAGGCGATTCTTGGCCCGGTACTCACACAGGAGCAGCAAGGTATCCGGCATCTGGGAAATGGACGATGAATGCTTGACCACCATCGTCTTGCCGCCCGAGCGTAAGCGCACCAGTGTCCCAGGTTCGAATGTGCCCATCTGCAGTCACCTCATCGTCACGTTGCTTGTGCGTTCTACCCAACCCCCGCCGAGGGCCTTGTACAGGTTGACTTCGGCGAGCAGCTGCGACAGCCGGTCGACAATCAGGGTTTGCCGGGCGCTGAACAGCGAGCGTTGGGCATCGAGGAACGTCAGGCTGCTATCCACGCCGATGCGATAGCGCCGTTCCGCCAGGCGGTAGTAGTCCTGGTTGGCTTGCACCAGGTCGCGCTGGGCGATCAATTGGTCTTTATAGGTCTTGCGTGCCGCCAGGCCGTCGGACACTTCCTGGAAGGCGGTCTGGATGGCTTTCTCGTATTGCGCCACGCGGATGTCTTTCTGGATTTTCGAGTAGTCCAGGCTCGCCCGAAGGCTGCCGGCGTTGAAAATCGGCAGGTTGATCTGCGGTTGAAACAGCCAGCTGCCCGACCCGCCCTTGAACAGCCCGGACAGTTCGTTGCTGGAGCTGCCCGCGTTGGCGGTCAGGCTGATGCTCGGGAAGAACGCGGCACGGGCCGCGCCGATGTTGGCATTGGCCGATTGCAACAGGTACTCGGCCCCAAGGATGTCCGGCCGGCGTTGCAGCAAGTCCGAAGGCAGGCCCGCCGGTACTTCGCTGAGCAGGTCCGAGGCCAGTGGCCGGCCGGGCAGGTCATCGGCGACCGATGTGCCTACCAGCAACGTGAGGTTGTTGAGGTCCTGGGCGACCTGGCGCTGGAACTTGGCCAGGCTGGCCCTGGCGCTTTCCACCGAGGTTCGCGATTGACTCAGGTTCAAGGCCGAGGCGGTGCCGACCTGGTTACTGCGTTCGGTCAGGCGCAGGCTTTGCTCGTAGGACTGGAGCGTGTCCTGGGTCAACGCCAGCAGTTCCTGATCGGCACGCCAGGTCAGGTAGGCGCTGGCGACGCTGGCCACCAGGCTCAATTGGCTGCTGCGCCGGGCTTCTTCACTGGACAGGTAAATCAGCGATGCCTGGTCACTGAGGCTGCGGATGCGCCCGAACAGGTCCAGCTCATAAGCGCTGATCCCCAATGTCGCCGAATACGAACGACTGATGGCGGCGTCACCGGTTCCGGTGAGGCTGGCCGGCAGGCGCTGGCTTGAGCCGGTGCCGTTGGCACTGATTGCCGGGAAGAGGTCCGCCCGCTGGATCCGATACTGCGCCTGATACGCCTCGACGTTCAGCGCCGCGACCCGCAAGTCGCGGTTGTTGGCCAGCGCGCTTTCGATGAGTTGTTGCAGCACCGGGTCCTGGAACAGGTCGCGCCAACCCTGTTCGGCGGCCAGGGGCCCCGACAAGGCCGGGGCGTAGGCCGAAGTCTGCGGATACTGCCCGGCGACCGGTGTGTCGGGACGTTGGTAGTCCGGGATAAGCGAACAACCGCCCAACATGAATGCCGCGGCTGCCAGTGGACTCAAGAGTTTATGCATCGACCTGTTATCTCATCGTGGTGCCTGGCCAGGCACCGCAGGCGCCGGCAGGCGGGTTCTGGCGGGCCGTTCGCGGCGAGCCGTCATGAGCCGATCATCCATTTCGCCAGCCCATGCCGGCCACTCACGCCCAGCTTGGCGGCGGCACGCTTGAGGTAGGTTTCGATGGAACTGTTCTTGACCTGCAACTTTTCGGCGATCTCCGGCACGGTGCCTCCGGCCAGCAGGCCCAGGCAGACCTCTTTTTCCCGCACGGAAAGGGTGACGTCGCACGGACTCAATCGATCATTGAAGTCACGTTGCAGTTGGGTCTGTTCGGCGCTATCGAGCGGATGGCTCGCGGCGCTGCCAGGGGTTTTGAAGCATTGGCGATTGAGGTGCGCATGACGCTCGGCCAGCGGCAGCAGCGTTTCGGAAAGGTACTTCAGAAAGGACAGTTCCTGGAGGGAAAAGTCGCGCTGTACCTGAGGGCGTTGCAACGAGATCACACAGCGACGGTTGGCCTTGCGTGAAATCAGAATGCACTGGTGGGAGGTGCCGAGGCAGTCGTTGCCTCTTTCGTCCTTCATGCGTGCATTCAAATGGATCAGCAGGGCGTCATCCACCTCCAGTACCCTTTTTACCAAGGGGTGATCATTGCGTTGTATCGCCGTGGTGGGGCAGGGGGATTGCATGTGCAGGTTTTTTTCCGCACCCGCATACCCCAACAGTTGTACATCGAGGACATTCGACTGGGTGTCGTCGGCTGTCCATTCACTCAATTCGAGCCGACTGACAGGCACCGTTGTTTCGATCATCTGGTGCATGTTGGTCAAGAAGCTCTCGTGTCCGACACTTGAAATCAGCTTTCCTAGCTCTACGTAGAGGTGCGATTTTTCTGCACCCTCGATATACGCATGTCGATTCATAATCCTTATTTCCTGCTTACTCGAAAAAGCTCCGCATCGCTGATTGTTGACGGAAAAAATCCGACCGCTTCCAAAATGCTGAAGCTTCTTCTGGAGTTGATACTTGGGGTCAATCGGTCTTGTGAACCTATCGACTTAAACGGTTTAGCCCGGTGGAGCTATTAAGCGTTTCCATGTAGGAAAAGTCTGTAAGGGAAAACAGGGACATTCCGGGTCAGGCAGGGGTTGTCGGTTTTTGGATACCTCCGGGCAAAAACACGTTGGGTCAAAGGTTTTTTTCCCTGGCGACGAACGCCGCAGGGTTGGCTTTCAGCAAGGTGTCTGGAAAATATCCAACTAAATTAAAGGGTTGCGTTCGCAGTTCGGTTCTTGGATGCCCGCCCTCAATGTAGGACCTATCTGACAGTAGCATCCAGATTCTGGATTCCCAGTATGGTGAAGACTTCTCATTTATCGATTTTTATCCCGGTGCGTGTCGTTTTTTGTCTATGTAGGAGTCGCTTTCGGTCATTGACGCTTTAGCGCCGTCGGTAACAAGGCGGGGTTTGCGCCGTCCCGCCCAGGTTGCTCAGCGACCGTGTTGAAGGTCATGGGCAGGGCTTGAACGAGAGGAGGTCGATGTTCTTTTTACGCAGGCTGCTCTGTGGCGACAGGCGCATATACCATTCTCGAGCCCAGCAGGCGAGCGTCGACTCGGCTTGTTCGATACCACTCATGAAGCGCGCGGCATTGACGATTCCGTTGGCCCGAGGGTGCCGATGGGCCTGGTAGTGCAGCAGTGCGGTGCGCAGGTCCGGCGTTCGCGCCAGTCGATCGGCCAGCACCACGGCATCCTCGATCGCCTGTGCGGCACCTTGGCCCAGGCTGGGCAACATGGGGTGAGCCGCATCGCCCAAGAGCACCACGTGCCCATCGCAGAATTGCTCGACGGGATGGCGATCCCTGGCGTGCATTTTCAATAGCGCGCTCTCAGGGGTGGCCTCGATGGCCGCCACGACTTCCGGCGCCCAGCCTGCGTAGGCCGCGAGCACTTCCTGCTTGCTGATGTTCAAGGCAGCGTCCGCCGCGTTTTCATGATTGCAGGTGCCCCACCAATACGCCTGGCCGTTGCCGACATCGCAGAGCCCGAAGCGCTTGCCGCGGCCCCAGTAATGCGCCACGTAACCTTCGGTCATGACCGGATGGCTGAAGGGCGCCACCGACAGCCAGGCGACATAGCCCGATGGGCGGGTCGGGGTTTCGCCGAGCATCTGTTGGCGAATCACCGAGTTCAGGCCATCGGCGCCAATCAACAGATCCGCTTCCTGAAGGCTGCCGTCTTCAAACCGCACCGTGACGCCATCGGGGCGAGGTTCATACCCGGTGCAGCGCAACCCGGTGGTCAAGGTGTCGGGCGCGAGCTGCTGCGCCAATGCACGTAGCAACAGCGGGCGCTGGATATTCACGCTGGGATGCCCCAGCTGTTCGCCAATCTCGTGGATCGGCATGCGGGTGATGGCTTCGCCCTGGTGTTTCTTGAAGAAGAAGTCACGGATCACCTGGCCGGCCTGTTCCACCGGGAGATGGGCGTCAATCGAGTGCAACGCCGCCATGGCATTGGCCATGACGGACAAGCCGGTGCCCCCTGTGCGCAGTGTCTGCGCCGCTTCGAAGACCTTGACCTGCCAGCCCGCTCGTTGCAGTGCGATGGCGGCGGTCAACCCGCCGATACCGGCACCGGCGACGATGGCTTTTCTGGGTGCTGTCATGTTGTTTCACCTGTATCGAGCCCGGGACGACCGGGCGATGGAGTCATGCGGGGCCGTCAATCCGGCCCCGTGATCGTCGGTCATGGTCAAGCCAATGCGCCCATGGATTCGGCGTTCCTGGCCCGGGCCAGGTCCATCCGCGACTGGATGCATTGACCCACTCGCAAGATGTGCGGCTCGCGCATCATGGTCAGATGGTCGCCCTCGACGGCGACTCGCTGCACGTGCGGCGCAATCGAACGCCAGCCGCGGTACGGGTCGCGGAAGGCTGTGCCCACCAATTCGTGGGGGGCTTGCAGCACATCGGGCAGTTCGACATCCGCCGCGAACAGGGTGATAGGCAAATCCAGTGGCGGGAAGCGATAGTCCAGCAGCCCTTGCCAGTTGGCATGGAACACGCGGAACAGTTGATCGAGCGTCGCCAGGGTGATGCTCGTGTCGAAAATACCCTGGTCGATGCCGTGCTGCCGGATCGCCGTGAAGGCCTGAGGGTCGTCCAGGGCGGCGAAGTCCAGCGCGTGGTAGGCGTATTCCTTCTGGCCGTCGCCGCTGAGCAGTTCCCACATGAACCAGTTCATGAACTCGCTGCGTTCTATCTGCACCTCGCCCTGACTGACGCGCACGATGGTGTCCAGCAAGAACACGTTATGCAGGCGCCGTCCGCGTCGCTGCAACTCGCTCGCCAGTTCATACGCCACGACGCCGCCATAGGACCAGCCGCCAATGTTCAGGGGGCCTTGCGGCGCGACCTGCTCGATGGCGTCCGCGTAGTACACCGCCTGGGCCTGCACCGATTGCAAGGGGTCACGGGCATCCCAGGTACCCGGCGCTTGCAGGGCATACAGGTGGACCTGGTCCTTGAGCACCCGCGCCAGTGCGGCATAGCACAGCACATGTCCGCCGATGGGGTGGACGAGGAACAACGTCGGACGGCGGGTGGCATTCTTGAAGTCCACCAGCGCGCCGGCGCCAGGATGTCCGGTTGCGGTCTGTTGCAACACCTGGGCGAATTCGGCGATGGTCGGCGCCTGGATGAAGTCGGACAGCGAAGGCTCGAGGCCTTGATGCCTGGCGAGCATGGCCACCAGTTGTACCGCCTTGAGCGAATTGCCGCCCAGCTCGAAGAAGTTGTCGTGGATGCTGATGCTGTCCAGGTCCAACGTTTCCTGCCAGTAGGCTTGCAGCAAATCCTCCATGGCATTGCGCGGGCCGATGAACGGACGCTGCAAGGTGGTCTGGACGTCGATCTTCTGCAAACGCTGCCGGTCGATCTTGCCCGTGGGCCCGAGGGGCAGCTTCGTGATCTTGACCAGTGTGTTCGGCACCATGTAGTCGGGCAGTGCCAGGCGCATTTCTGCCTTGAGCTGATCCAGGTCCGGCTCGCAGCCCGGCAGGGCCTGGACGAACCCCACCAGGTAACGGCTGCCATCGGTTGCCAGCTTGTCGATGACCGCCACCTGCTCGATGTCGGCCCTGAACCGTGCCGAGCCGAGCATGGCCACTTCGATCTCGCCGAGCTCGACGCGGTAGCCTCGAATCTTGACCTGGGCGTCGCTGCGGCCCTGGTACACCAGATCACCGTCGGGCAGGTAGAAACCGATGTCGCCGGTTTCATACAAGCGTCGGGTCTGGCCTTCGAGCTGGCGATAGATAAAGCGTTCGTCGGTCAGGTCGGGGCGATTCCAGTAGCCATTGGCAAGGCTGGCCCCTTCGATGAACAGATCGCCCACCACGCCGACCGGGCAGGGGTTGCCGGCCCCGTCGAGGACATGCATGCGCACGCCGTCGATGGGCGTGCCGATCGGCGGCATGCTCGGCCAGGTCGCGGCCGCGCCTTCAAGTCGCAAGCGCGTGACCACGTGGGCCTCGGTCGGGCCATAGTGGTTCTCGACATGGCAGTCGCCGAGGCGATCGATCAGGTCACGGATTTCGCCGGTGATTTTCAGCTGCTCGCCAGCCACATTGATCTGGCGTAGCGATGCCGGGTGGATACCGAGCTGCAGGGCGATCTCGGCCAGGCCCTGGAAGGCGACGTACGGCAGGAACAGGCGATTGACCTGTTGCGCGTCAATAAACCTCAGCAAGCGGATGAAGTCATAGCGCAGCCCTTCGTCAATCATCACCAGCTCATGCCCGCTGGACAGGGTCGAGAAAATTTCCTGGAACGAAACGTCGAACGAAATGGGCGCGTACTGCAGCGTCTTCAGCGTATCGACATCCCGTGGCTGCTGGCGGTTTTGCCAGAGAATCATGTTGGTCAAGGCCCGGTGCGGCATGGCCACGCCTTTCGGGCGGCCGGTCGAGCCCGAGGTATAGAGCACGTAGGCGTTGTCTTCAGCCATGACGCCTGCGGCAATGGCGGCCACCCGTTGATGACTGCCGGCCAGGTTGTCGTCGAAGCCGGCGACCACGCTGTCCCAATGGCGCGTATCGGCCTGGCCTGCCAGGGACATCGCCAGGCTCGCGGAGGCATCGGCGAACAGCACCAGTCGCGGTTGCGAGTCTTCGAGAATCAGCTGGATGCGTTCGTCCGGATAGCTCAGGTCGATCGGCACGTACGCGGCGCCGGCCTGCACGACACCGAGCAAGGCGACGATCAGGTCGGGCGAGCGCGGCATCATGATCGCGACCCGATCACCCTGGCCGATACCGTGCCGGTGCAGCCAGCCCGCCAGTTGGGCGCAAGCGTCCTGCAATTGACGATAGGACAGGCGGGCCTGGCCAAGGCTCACGGCAGTCTGCTCGCCATGCCGGGCGAAACTGTCCAGCAAGAGGCTCGACAGGTTGTCGTGGGGCAAGGCCGTCGTGGCCCTGGGCGTGGTCCGTTCGATGGGCGGCAGCCAGGCTGCAATGGTTGGTTTGGCCTCAGGGATGGCGATCATCAGTTCCAGCGTGCGCAGCAGGTAATCGGCATAGGCTTCGACCTGGCTCGTGGCGACACGGGCGGTGCGGTAGTCCATCTTCAACATCAGCGAACCGTTGGCCGGATGGCGACCCAGGGTGGTCAGCAGGTCGTAGTTGCTCGCTTCCGTCGTTTCCCAATCGGTGAGGATCTCTTCGCCTTGGGCCAGCAGGTCCTTGAGCACATAGAAGTCGACGTAGTTGAACACCACGTTCAAGGCGACGTCGGTCTCGCGATGGATCAACGCGAACGGGTAGCGCCGGTGGGGGAATACCTGGCGTTCCTGGGCAATCGTTGCCCGGATCAACGCCAGCCAGCTCGGGCCCTGGCTGCTGAAACGTACCGGCAGGGTATTGAGGAACAGGCCCAGGACCGAGGCGGCATCTTCGAATTCCGGCCGGCCATGGCTGATCACGCCACACAGCACTTCCTTTTGATTGGACATGATCGCCTGGGCGAAACCGTGGGCCGTCAGCAGGACCGCGCGCAAGGGCAGGTCGTGGGCCTGGCAGAACGCCTCGAGGCGGGCCAGGTCCGCGGCGGGCAACTCACGGTAGGCCGAGCGGTGCGGCGTCGAGTCTGGCGCCACGGCATGAATCCAGCTGGTCATGGCGGCGGCGGGGGCCTCATGCAAGTATTCGCGCCAGAACCGGCGGTGGGTCTGCGTTGCCGTGGCCTCTTGCTCCAGGACCACGAAGTCTGCCGGCGTGGTGGTCAGGGCAGGCAGTGCGTCGGCGCCAGGCACCGCGGTGTAGAGCGTGATCAGGTCGCGCATCAAGGTGGCGACGCTCCAACCGTCGAGAATCGCATGGTGGAAGCTGAAGACCAGATCGATCTCGTCCCGCGCGACGAACACACAGAATTGATACAGCGGTGCCCGATGCCAGTCTTCGCGGCAGCGCTTGCGTTCCTCCACGTAGGCGGTAATGGCCTGGGCCCGGGCATCGGGACTCAGCGGGCGTACGTCGATGACCTGCACGGGAGGCTCGACCGTCGCGTGCACCCGGGCCATGGGCACCTCGGCGTGACCGATATCGAACGACATGCGCAAGGCCGGATGACGGCGGATCAAGGCGGCGCAGGCCCGTTCCCAGGCCGGCGCATCCCAAGGCAGGCGCAAGCGGTAGCGGAAGATGTCGTGATAGATCGCCGAGTCCGGGTGCATCATCGAGTGATAAATCATCCCGACTTGCAACTGCGAAGCGGCAAACACGTCATCGAACACGCCTTCACTGGCCAGGCGGATCGCTGCCGGGACCTGGGCGAAAGGCTTCACGTGGGTCAAGGGTTCGAGCCCGCTGGCTGATGTTTGCCCAGCCTGCAGGACCTCGGCCAACTGGGCGATGGTCGGGGACTGGTAAACCTGCGCCAGGGTCAACGCAATGCCTCGTTCACGGGCGTTGATTTGCAAGTGAATGACTTTCAGGGAGTCGCCACCGAGCATGAAGTAGTTGTCATGGATGCCCAGCGTCGAGCGCTTGAGGTTGTCCCGCCATAGCTCGGCGAGCAGTTGCTCCAAGGCGGTGCGTGGCGCTGTCGTATCGCAGCCCTGGGTGGCGGAAGGCTCGGGGAGGGCCTTGCGGTCCAGCTTGCCGTTGACACTCAGCGGGAACTGCTCGAGCGCCATCAGATGCCTGGGCACCATGTAGTCGGGGACCCGTTGGCGCAAGGTTTCCTGCAGCGCTTGCGGGGATGGCGAGCATCCAGGCTCGCTCACCCAATAGGCGTTGAGGTACGCATCACCGGTCTCCTGGCGGGCGATCACGACCACATCCTTGACCCCTTCGCACGCAAGCAGGTGGGCTTCGATCTCGCCCAGTTCGATGCGCAGGCCGCGAATTTTCACCTGGAAATCGTTGCGTCCCAAGTATTCGAGGCTGCCATCGGGCAACCAACGCCCGAGGTCACCGGTCTTGTACAGCCGGGCCTGGGACTCGCTGCGGAAGGGGTCGTGGATGAACCGTTCGGCCGTCAGTTCGGGACGGTTCAGGTAGCCCCGGGCGACGCCGATGCCACCGATGTGCAACTCGCCGGCCACCCCCGGCGGCAGCTGTTGCAGGTTCCCATCAAGGACATGCATCTGGATATTCGCGATGGGGCGGCCGATCGGTACGATGCCGTCGTGCGCATCGTGCCGGCAATGCCATGCGGTCACGTCGATGGCCGCTTCGGTGGGGCCATAGAGATTGTGCAACTGCACCCTCGGCAAATATTCGAAAAAGCGCTTCTGCAAGGCATGGGGCAAGGCCTCGCCGCTGCACAGGACTTTCTGGAGCGCGGATAGGCGCCGGGGCTCCACCTGATCGAGAAAAACCTGCAACATCGATGGGACAAAATGCAGCAGCGTGATGCCGGCGCTCGCCATGATGTCCATCAAGTAGCGCGGGTCCTTGTGCCCGTCGGGGGCGGCGACGATCAGTTGCGCACCGCTGAGCAATGGCAGGAAAAACTCCCAGACCGACACATCGAAACTGAACGGGGTCTTTTGCAGGATCCGGCTGTGTTCATCGACGCCATAGGCATCGCGGGCCCAGAGCAAGCGATTGACCACCCCGTCATGCTGGTTCATCACGCCCTTGGGCAAACCGGTGGAGCCGGAGGTGTAGATGACATAGGCCAGGTGCCGAGGCGTCAGCCCGAGCGCGGCGGCGTCGGGGTTGTGCGTCGGTTGTCGGGACAGTGCTTCAGGCTCGGCATCCAGGCACAACACCGGCACCGTCACGGCGGGCAGGCTGGCCAATAAGCCTTGGCTGGTGATCAGCGCACAGGGCGCGCTGTCGCTGAGCATATGGCTCAAGCGGTCGGCAGGATAACCTGGGTCCAGCGGCACGTAGGCGGCACCCGCCTTGAGAATGCCCAACAGGCCGACCACCATCTCCAGGCTGCGCTCCATGCAGATGGCCACGCGATCGTCGCGGCCAACACCGGTTTCCAGCAGGGCATGGGCCAGGCGGTTGGCCTGGCGATTCAACGCGTCATAGGTCAGCGCCTGGTCCGCGAAGCGCACCGCGATCGCGTCGGGGCGAGCGGCGACCTGGGCTTCGATCAATTGATGGAGCAGCACATCCTTGGGGTAGTCGATGCCGGTGCGATTCCATTCCTTGAGCAGTTGTCGCTCGGCGGGCGGCAGCGGGTCGAGGGCCATGACCGACACGTCGAAATCAGCGGCCACGCCTTCCAGGATGTTCATGAAGCGGTGTTGCAGGGCTTCGATCTGCGGCGCGTCGAAATACGCCTCGTTGTAGATGAAGTGCATCCACACATCGTCTTCCGGCGCGGACTCGCGCACGTGCATCGCCAGCGGGATCTGTTCGTAGCCATTGCTGAGCTTGACCGGTTGTGCCGGCGCGGGCCCGTACCAGGTGTCCTGGTCCTGTTCGTACGACACCACCACGTCGAACAACTGGCGCCTGCCCTGGTTCTGCAAGCCGAGTTCGCGGTTGAGCTCGCTCAGCGGAAAGCGCTGGTAGCGATAATCCTGCTTGAGCGTCAGGGCAATCTTGCCGACCAGGTCGCTGAAACTCAGGTCGGTGCCCAGGCTCAGGCGGACCGGGCTCATGCCGACGAACAAGCCCATCGTGGCCTTGTGGGCGGCATTGGCGCGGTTGAGGATGGGCAGGCCGATGACGATTTCATCCCGTTGCTCGGTGCGCGCAAAGTAGCTGTACAACACCCCCAGCATGACGTGGAAGACCGTCGCCTGGCCCGTGGCCTTGGCGTTTTCGCCGAGGCGGTTATAAAGCGCCCGCGGCAAGCGCCAGGCATGGTTCTGGCTGGGCGCCAGGCGCTGGCCGAACTGACCCGGCTGACGGGGCGCGAGCAGGGGGTCGGGCAACGTGCGGTATTTCTCCAGCCAGTATTGGCGCTGGCGCTGGAACGAAACCGAGTCTTTGCTGGCGACTTGCTGCTCGACATAGGCTTGATAGGTCGGTGCCGTCGTCGTGTTTTGCGCCTGGTCGTGCAGGGCGGTATAGGCCTGGCTGAGTGTTCGGCCAATCATGGCGAAGGACCAGCCATCGATGATCAAGTGGTGGCAATTGACGAAGCAGTAGTGGAGGCCTTCACGGACCTTGACCAGGTCCGCGCGCACCAGCAGCCCATCGTCAAAGGAAAACGGGGTCTGCAGCTTGGCCTGCAGCAAGGCCAATGCGCTGGCCTCCGGGTTGGCATGGCCCGACACGTCGTGCAGCCCCAGCGGGACGTCTACCGGCCCAAGGAAGCGTTGGCGCGGCAGAGGGTGCTCGGCCGAGCCAGGCACGAGTTGGATCCGCAGGGCATCGTGGCCGTTGACGACCTGGTTGAAGGCCGTCTGCAACAGTGCGGCATCGACCTTCCCATTGATACGGGCATAACCGCCGATGTTGTACAGCGGGCTATCGGCGTGTAGCACCTGGTCCAGCCAGATGTCCAGTTGCGGAGTGGTGAGGGGATACAGTACGCGCTCTGCGTTCGACGCGGGCAGGGTCTGGGGCATGGTGCTCTCCGTGGGCCGATCCGGTGGCCCGATGAAACGAATGAAAAAAAAGATGCCGTCAGGCCGTGATGCTGTTCACTCGAGAAAAGTGCTAGTCCTGTGGCGAGGGAGCTTGCTCCCGCTGGGCTGCGCAGCAGCCCTCAAAACGGCCATCGCGGTGTTTCAGGTTGATTGTGGGCAGCTTCCTTGGGGCTGCTGCGCAGCCCAGCGGGAGCAAGCTCCCTCGCCACAAAAGCTCCCTCGCCACAGGTCTGTCGACGGCCTCCACTCATCGACTCGTGATTACGCGACGCGATACGTGGCGGCTCTGCGGGCGACGGCCTCCACTTGCAGCGCTGCCGCTTCGCGGGCGCTGTCGCCAGGAGGCATCAGTTGGCTGTAGCGGTCGCAACTGGCGCGTACCTCATGACTGTTGAGCACCGTGTCCAGGGCCGTCGCCAATGACTCGGCGCAGGCCGGTGCGAAGACTTGCAAGCCGCACCCCAGGCGCTGCATTCGCGCTGCATTGTCGAAATGGTCATGGGCAAATGGCGTGACGATCTGTGGCACCCCGGCGGCGATTGCCAAGGCCGTGGTCCCGACGCCGCCGTGATGCACCAGGGCCGCTGTGTGGGGCAGGATGCGGCTCATGGGGACATAAGGCCTGACCAGGATCCTGCCGTCGCTGGACAACGAGGGGTCTACCGCCTGGCTGGTCAGGAACACGCCGCGGCGGTCGATCGACTTCAGCGCTTGGGCCGCAGCGGCGAAATACTGTGCGGCATTGACCGTCGTCGAACCCGGGGTAAACACCACCGGCGGGGCCACGCTCAAAAAGTCGTCCAGTTCGGCGTCTGGCGCCTCGAAGCCGGACTCATCGAATAACGGGAACCCGGTCAGTACCGTCTGGGCAGGCCAGTCTTGTTGGATCGGGGCGAACCAGTCCGCAAACAATCCCAACACCCGGTCAGGCGAGGAAATCCACCGACTGATGATGCGCTTGACCGGGGGTAAGCCCAATTCGCGGCGGAAGCTGTTGAGCTCAGGCTTCATGAGCCGATCGAGGAAGGCATGTTCGATGACCCCCAGTAGCAGGCGCCTCAAGGGATACGGTACGAAGGTTGGCAGGTTCGTTCCCGGTGGATGGACGGGGCGCGCAAGGGGCGACCAGATGGCGAACGGTGTGACCTGGCCTGTGACCAGTGGGATGCCGTGCCGTTCCTGAAGCAGGCGGGCGGAAAACGCCCACAACGAACCCAGCATGACGGTGTCGTCGTCGCATGCCTGTTCCAGTAGCCGATACTGTTCGCGCAACGTGCCGCCGACGGTTTTCCATAGGGTGGGCAGTGACGTGCGCGGATGCCACAGCGCCGGGTCAGCCATGACGGCTCGATATTCCTCGCGGGTGCCCAGGGGCAGGAACTTGAAGCCGCAGCGCTCGATCACCGGCGCGAACACCGCGCTGGCGCAAAAGGTTATCCGATGCCCGCGCGCGGCGAGGGTACGGCCGATCCCGATAAATGGGTGAACGTCACCGGCTGAGCCGATGGCCGTAATGATCACATGCATAAGGCTCCCTTTTAGAGTGATCGTGCGATGGGTGACAGTCCTGACCGGCGGGCGATCGGACATCGCCTGTGGATTCCGTCCACAGAAACGATTCAGCTTGAGGGGTTATTTAAGCGGTTGCAGGTAGGAAGCGTCTGTAGCGGAAAACGGGGACATTCCAGCCCGCAGATCAGGGGGTGAAACCTTGTGGTGAATGCAAAACTCATCACACCCCAGATTCCCTGTGGGAGCGAGCCTGCTCGCGATAGCGGTGGGTCAGCTTGCATCAGCATTGACTGTGCCGCCGCCTTCGCGAGCAGGCTCGCTCCCACAAGGGGCTTGTGGTGAATTACCAAATTCCATCAACACCCAGAATCCCTGTGGGAGCGAGCCTGCTCGCGATAGCGGTGGGTCAGCTTGCAACGATGCCGAATGTGCCGCCGCCATCGCGAGCAAGCCCGCTCCCACAAGGGGCTTGTGGTGAATTACCAAATTCCATCAACACCCAGATTCCCTGTGGGAGCGAGCCTGCTCGCGAAAGCGGTGGGTCAGCTTGCAACGATGCTGAATGTGCCGCCGCCTTCGCGAGCAAGCCCGCTCCCACAAGGGGCTTGTGGTGAATTACCAAATTCCATCAACACCCAGAATCCCTGTGGGAGCGGGCTTGCTCGCGAAAGCGGTGGGTTGGCTTCCACATCCTGGGCTGCCCAGCGAATCGCTCGCAGGACAGCCCAAACCGGTTATGACGTGGCGACTGCTTTCAAGGCCAGGGACATCGCCTCGCCCAGCTTGGCCACATGGGGCGCCTTGACCAGTGTGTTGTGGGTGCCGGGCAGTGGCGTCACGCTCACCTGGTCGGCCAGCAACGCACGCCAGCCCAGGGTCGGGTCGCTGCGTTGCTGTTCGCTCGCGGTGAACAGCGACACCTTGAGCGGGGTGGGTGGGCTGACGTAGGCGCCGATGGCGAGTCGCATCCGATAAGCCACTTGCAGATGCGTGCGCAGCAGGACGGCGTCGATGTCGTGTGGCAACTCCTCCGGTAGCAGGCGGTGGCTGGTGCACAGCGTCAGCATGGCGTCGATGTCCGAGTGTTCCGCCAGCGCGGTCAGTTGCTGCAACAATCCTGGATCGACCTGCTCGGGCAACCAGGCCATCAGGAACTGCGCTTCACTGATCGATTGTTCGGGCACCGGATCCGGGCGCGCCGACGCATCGATGATGCCGAGGAACTCCACGGCCTCACCACCGGCTTGCAGTTGACGGGCCATTTCATAGGCGATCAGGCCACCGGCCGACCAGCCGGCGATCCGGTACGGACCTTGTGGCTGGAGCTGACGGATGGCCGTCAGGTAACGCCTTGCCATGGCCGGCACATCGGACAGCGGTGCCTCGCCGGCCACCAAGCCACTGGCTGCCAAGCCATAGACCGGTACCTGGGGATCGAGCGCTGGCGCCAGGTCCCGCGCATACTGCACTTCGCCGCCCAAGGGATGGACCAGATACAAGGGGCGCTGGGAACCCGTACGGCGGATCGGCACCAGATTGCGCTGGGCACCCGGCCGGGATTGGCCGTCGAGGGTCCTGGCGAAACCGGCGATGGTCGGCTCGACGAACAGGTCGCGCACGCCGATCGGTTTACCGAGGACTTTGCGCAGGCGAGAGGCCATTTGCACCGCCATCAGCGAAATGCCGCCGAGGCTGAAGAAGTCGTCGTGGCGACTGATTCGCTCCTGTTTGAACAGGTCCTGCCAGAGGGCCGCAATGGCGATCTCGGTGTCGCCTTGAGGCGCTTCATAAGGCAACGGCGCAGGGCCGTCTTCGACAGTGGCGGGTTGGACGATGGCATTGGCCGAGCGCACCAGCGGCGGCGTGTTTTGCAACAACTGGCCGATGGATTGCTGTGGATCGCTCACCAGGTTTTCCAAGACGCTGGCAAAGAGTCCGGCGATGTTCTGCACGGTGGCGATGTCGAACAGATCGTTGGCGTATTGCAGGCTGCCACCGATGCGCTCGCCATTGTCGATCAGCGACAGTGACAGGTCGAACTGCGTGGTGTTGTGCGGGCTGGCCAGGGTTTGCACTTCAAGCCCTGGCAGTTGCAGCGGCGCCGGTGGCGTGTTGTCCAGGCTCAACATCACCTGGAACAACGGGCTGTGGCTCATGCTGCGCGTCGGTTGCAGGGCGCTCACCACCTGCTCGAAAGGCAGGTCCTGGTGATTGTACGCAGCCAGGGTCAGGTCCTTGATTCGCCCCAGCAGTTCGTCGACGCGGGTGTCGCGCTCGGTGGTGACTCGCAACGCCAGGGTGTTGGCGAAGAAACCGATCAATGCCTCCAGCTCCGGACGCTGACGGTTGGCCACCGGTGTGCCGACCACCACATCGTGTTGGCCGCTCAGATGACTCATCAGCACCGACCAGCCCGCTAGCAAGACCATGAACAACGTGGTGCCCCGGGCCTGGCTGAACGTACGCAGGTCGGCGCTGAGGGCGGGTGAAAAGCCGCACTCGATGATGCCGCCGGTATAGCGCTGGATCGCCGGGCGCGGACGGTCCAGCGGCAGGTTCAGCAGCACGGGTGCGCCTTTCAGGTGTTGCCGCCAGAAGTCGATCTGCGCTTGCAGCGCCGGGCCTTCAAGGGATTGTCGTTGCCAGGCGGCATAGTCCACGTACTGCAACGCCAGGGGCGGCAACGGGTCTTTCTGGCCTTGGGTGAAGGCGTTGTAGAGCACGCTGACCTCACGGGCCAGCACGCTGTTGGACCAACCGTCGGAAACGATGTGGTGCAAGGTGATGAACAGCACATGTTCGTCATCGGCCAATTGCACCAGGTGGCCGCGCAGCAGTGGTCCGCTGTGCAAGTCGAACAGTTGCGTGGCGTTGACCTGGCCGAGGTGCTCAAGGGTGGCCTGGCGTTCAGCGGGGGCGATGGTGCGCAGGTCCTGCTGCTCCAACCGGAAGCCATAGTCGGCCGGCGCGATTTTTTGCAAGGGCTCGTCGTCCACCAGCTCGAACCGCGTGCGCAAGGTTTCGTGACGCGCTACCAGGCGGTCGAGGGTCGCTTGCAACGCCGGTTTATCTAGTGTTCCCTTCAGGCTCAAGGCCAGTGGCAGGTGATAGGCCGCGCCCGCCGCGTGATCCAAATGATCGAGGAACCACAACCGCTGTTGCGAGAAGGACAACGGCAGGCGCCCGGCGCGATTGGCCAAGGGAATCGACACGGCCTCGGTGGGCGAGGCCGCGTGTACCAGGGCGGCGAGGCCACGCACGGTCGGCGCGTCGAACAGTTCGCGCAGGGTCAGCCGTGCGCCCAGCTTGCGCCGCAGCCGCGACAGCAGTTGCACGGCGAGCAGCGAATGGCCACCGAGTTCAAGGAAACCGTCGTGACGACCGACCTGGTCCAGGTGCAGCAAACCTTTCCAGATCTCGGCAATGGCGATTTCGGTGTCGCCCTGGGGCGCCTCGTAGGTTTTACTGGCCAGGGAGTCCTGGCCGGGGGCCGGCAAGGCGCGGCGATCGAGCTTGCCGTTGGCGGTCAGGGGCAGGGCATCGAGGTGGACGAAGGCGCTGGGCACCATGTACTCCGGCAGGCCGCTCAGCAACGCGCTACGCAGTTGCTCGGCCGGGATCGGTTCACCGCAGACATAGGCGACCAGCCGCTTGCTGTCCCCATCGCCTTGGCTGTCCTCCCGGGCGATGACGACGGCCTCGCGGATACCTGGATAGGCCACCAGGGCGTTCTCGATTTCCCCCAACTCGATGCGGAAGCCACGGATCTTCACCTGGAAATCATTGCGCCCCAGGTACTCCAGCGTGCCGTCGGCCAACCAGCGACCGAGGTCGCCGGTCTTGTACAGTCGTGCGTTCGGCGCGGTGCTGAACGGGTCGGCAATAAAACGCTCGGCGCTCAGTTCCGCTCGGTTCAGGTAACCCCGGGCCACGCCGGCGCCGCCAATGTGCAGCTCGCCAGCCACGCCCAACGGCGTCGGTTCCCCACGGGCATCGAGCACATGCACTTGGACGTTGGCAATCGGCCGGCCAATGCTCGGGCGTTCGCCGAGGTCGCGGATCAAGTCGATGGTGGCGTCCACCGTGCATTCGGTCGGGCCGTACATGTTGTAGAAACGGATGCTCGGGCAGTCGCGCAACTTCGTCCAGGTCGCGGCATTGATCGCCTCGCCGCCGAGCAGCACGCTCACCGGTTGGTAGCGGCTGCGTTCCAGCAGGCCGGCGGCGAGCAGGGTATCGAGCTGCGATGGCGTGGAGTCGAAGGCGTGCACCTGATGCTGTTCGAGGAAGTCCAGCAACTCGTGGCCGCTGGCGCGGATCAGTTGCGGGATGATCACCAGTCGATGGCCGGAGAACAGCTGGGAAATGCCCTTGATCGACATGTCGAAGAAGAACCCGGCGTTCAGCGCCACGGTGGCCGGGCTCGGACAGTACTGGTGGGTGGTGCGGGTCAGCACTTGCCAGAAGTTGAACACCGAACGGTGTTCGACCATCACGCCCTTGGACTGGCCGGTGGAACCGGAGGTGTAGATCACATAGGCCAGGTGTTCGGCGGTGAGGCCCGCTACCTGCGGGTTGGTATCGAAGTCCGGATCATCGACGGCCAGCAGCGAGTCGCGGGTATCAAGCAACAGCAGCGGGAGCTCGCCCGCTGGCAACGACAGGGCTGACTGGGTCAACAGCGCCCGTGGTTGGCTGTCCTGGAGCATGAAGGCCATGCGCTCGGCGGGATGGGCCGGGTCGATGGGCACGTAGGCGGCGCCAGCCTTGAGCACGCCGAGCAGGCCAACGATCATGTCCAGGCTGCGCTCGGCACAGACGGCGACACGCTGATCGGGCTCGACACCGAGGGCGAGCAACTGCCGGGCCAGGTGGTTGGCGCGGCGATTGAGCTGGCGGTAGGTCAGTTGCTGTTCTTCGCAGACCAGGGCCACGGCGTCGGGGTTGGCCTGGACCTGGGTTTCGAACAGGTGATGGATCGGTTGCGCGGCGCCGAAATCGCTGGAGGTGCGGTTGAAGTCCGTCAGCAGCAATTGCCGCTCGCTGGCGGGCAGCACGTCCAATTGGCTGGCGAGGCGTTCCGGGGCCTGTTCCAGGGCTTCGACCAATGCGCCCACGGCGTGGGCGAGATAATCGGCGATGCGTTGCGGGTCGATACCGGTGATGGATTGGGCGGTCAGGGAGAACCCGTCGCCCACATTCGCCACGGCAATTTCGATGGGGTAGTTGGTGCGGGTTTCGGAGGCGATGAAATGCATGCCTTCGTGGTCGCCCATGTCCTCGACGTTTTCCCCGGACGCGTTCACCAGGTCGCCATGGCGGCAGTTGAGGATCACCGTGAACAAAGGCAACGAGGCATCCACCGCACTGCAACGCTGGGCCAGGGCCAGGGACGCCTGTTCGTGGGTCAGTAATTCACTCAGTTGCTGGTAGGCGTCGCGGACAATGTCGCCGACGGTGTTTTGCTGCAGGCGAATGCGCATCGGCAGGGTGTTGATGAACATTCCCAATGCGTGGTCGGCACCGGCGGTGCCTTGGGAGCGGCCCGACAGCACCGTGCCGAAGATCCCGTCGTCGCGTCCGCTGGTTGCCGCCACCACCAGGCCCCAGGCCGCATGGAACAGCACGGAGGTGGGCACGCCTTGCTGGCGTGCCATGCGATGCACCTGGGCGCTGAGCGCGTCGCCCAGGTGTTTCACGGCGCGCTTGATCCCGGCGCCGTTGCCTCGGACATCCAGCACGCCGTAAGGCGCGGTGGTGGCGTCGACATCGGCCAGCAAGCGACGGAAATAGGCTTCGTGATCGGCCTGGGACACGCTGGCGGCCTGGGCGATGAAGTTACGATAAGGCTGGGAGGGCGGCAGGCTGTCGGCCTGACCGGCCAGGATCGCCTGAATTTCCAGCATGATCAGGCGCAAGGTGACGTTATCGCTGACCAGGTGATGGTCGAGCAACGCCAGCAACCATTGGGCCTGGGGCTCGTCGTAGATGATGTACGCCGCGATCAGCGGCGCTCGCTGCAAGTCGAGTCGCAAGTGATGGGTGTCGGTATGTTCGCGCAGGATCCGCAGGGCGTCTTCGCCGGGGAAACAGTCCAAAGTCACCACCGGCAGTTGCGCCTGGCGATGCACCACTTGCACCGGCTGCGGCAAGCCGTGCCAGCGCAAGGCAGTGCGCAGGATGTCATGACGGTCGATGACCACCTGCACGGCGGCAAGGAAGTCGTCGAGCACCTGGCGACGGCTGAACGTCACCACGGTGCGCATCAGGTAGGCGTCGCCTTCGGACTGCAACAAGTGGTGGAACAGGATGCCTTCCTGCAGCGACGACAGCGGGTAGATGTCCTGTACGTTGGCGGCCCCGCCCGGCACGTCGGCGACGATCTGCTCGATTTCCCCCTGGGTGAGGGTCACCAGCGGCAGCATCTGCGGTTCGATGGCCGTGCAGTCGGCCGGGATCAGGTTGTCCGGGACGACCCGTTGGGCGTTGCTGCCACCGGCCAGGACCGTGGCCATGGCCTTGAGGGTCGGCGCGGCAAACACCGTGCGAACATCCAATTGCAGGTCGGCCTGGCGCAGGCGCTCGATCAGGCTGATGACCAGGAACGAGTGGCCCCCCAGTTCGAAGAAGTGATCCTGGCGACCCACCCGTTCAACCCCGAGCAGTTCCTGCCAGGCGTTGGCCAGGGTGCGTTCGATGTCGCCCAGGGGCGCTTCGTAGTGCTGGCTCGCGGCGGCGGACAAGTCCGGCGCCGGCAAGGCATTGCGGTCGAGCTTGCCATTGGTGGTCAACGGCCAGGCGTCCAGGGTCACGAAGGCGCTGGGCAGCATGTGTTCGGCCAGCACGTCGGCCAGTTGGCTACGCAGCGCCGAAGACTCAAGGACGCCGCCGTCGTGGGCGATCAGGTACGCCACCAGGCGTTTGTCGCCAGGCGAGTCCTCACGCACGATCACCAGGGCTTCGCGCACGTGTGGCAGGGCCAGCAGTTGGGCTTCGATTTCCCCCAGCTCGATGCGGAAACCACGGATCTTGATTTGCGAATCGTTGCGGCCCACGTAGACGACACCGCCGTCGGCGCGGTAGCGGGCGATGTCACCGGTGCGATACAAGCGTGCGCCGGGCGTTGCGGCATAGGGATCGTTGATGAACCGCTCGGCATTGAGGGCGTCACGGTTCAGGTAATGCCGGGCCACCCCCGCGCCGCCGATGTAGATCTCGCCATTGACGCCCACTGGCACCGGTTGCTGGTACTCATCGAGGATGCGCAGGCACAGGTCGGGCAGGGGCGGGCCGATCAGGCTGGGCGCGCCGCTGTCGATTTCCATTTGGCTGATTGGGTAATACGTGGCGTGCACGGTGATTTCGGTGATCCCGTACATGTTCACCAGACGGGTGCGCGACAGGGCGGTGCGCGCGGTCCAGGGCCGCAGGCTGCGAAAATCCAAGGCCTCGCCGCCGAAGATCACTTCACGCAGGGCATGTTCCTGGTCGCTGCGCTCGCGGGCTTCGATGAACTGGCGGAAGGCGCTCGGCGTCTGGTTCAGGACGGTGACCCGCTGCTGGCAGACCAGCCCGTAGAAATCATCGGGCGAACGCGCCACCTCGCTGGGCACGATCACCAGCTTGCCGCCGTAGCTCAGCGCGCCCCAGATTTCCCAGACCGAGAAATCGAAGGCAAAGGAATGGAACAGGGTCCAGACATCGTCGCGACCGAAATCGAACAGCCCGGCGGTGGTGTCGAACAGCCGCGCGACATTGCCGTGTTCCACCAGCACGCCCTTGGGCAGTCCGGTGGAACCCGAGGTGTAGATGACGTAGGCCAGGTGCCGCGACGTCAGGCCCAGGGTATCGGCATCGGGGTTGTGGTCCAGGGATGCATCGGCTCGATCATCGGCGGCAACGTAATCGACCAGGTCCACCACCGGCACTTGATGTTCAGGCAAGGCGTCGAGGCAGGCCGATTGCGCCAACAAGGCCACCGGCGCGCTGTCCGCCAGCAGATAGCCGAGGCGTTCGCTGGGGTAGGCCGGGTCCAGCGGCACGTAGGCACCGCCGGCCTTGAGCACGGCCAGTACCGCGCAGACCATTTCCACCCCGCGCCGGGCCAGGATCGCGACTCGGTCATCAGGGCGTACGCCCTGGGCGAGCAACGCCTGGGCGATGCGGTTGGCCCGGCGGTTGAGGTCTTGATAGCTCAGTTGCTGTTCGCCAAACACCAAGGCGATGGCCTGGGGGTGAGCGGCGGCGAATTGTTCGAAGCGCTGGTGGATCAGCCAACTGGGAGCGCATGTTGCCTTGGGCGGCAGCGTCGCCGGCGAGGCCTGGCGCTGTGCCGGGCTGAGCAACGGCAGGCTGAGCACCGGTTGTTCGTCCGCTTCGACCAGCGCCTCCAGCAGCGTTTGGAAATGCTGGGCAAAACGCTCCACGGTGGAACGCTCGAACAGGTCGCTGGCGTATTCGATCACCCCGGCCAGGGTGCCGCCGTCGTTGCCCAGGGTCAGCATCAAGTCGAATTGCGCGGTTTCATGGGCCTGGGCCACAGGCATCAGGGTCAGCCCGGGCAGGCTCAGTTCACCGCCGCCCGGGGTGTTGTCCAGTGACAGGGCGACCTGGCACAGCGGGTTGTGGCTCAGCGAACGCGGCGGTTGCACGGCTTCGATGACTTGTTCGAAGGGAATGTCCTGGTTTTCGTAGGCCGCCAGCGTCGTTTGTTTGATCTGTTCGAGCAGCGCTAGCACGCTCGGGTTCTCCGTCAGGTTCACCCGCAGGGCCAGGGTGTTGACGAAGAAACCGATGAGGTTTTCGGTTTCGGTGCGCCCGCGGTTGGCGGTCGGCACACCGATGACCACGTCGCGCTCGTTACCCAGGCGCGCCATGAGCACCGACCAGGCGCTGAGCAACGCCATGAACAAGGTGACGTTGTGCTGTTGGCAGAAGCGTTCCAGGCGTTCGCGCAAGGCCGGGGCGATCACCACCGGGACGTCGCCGCCGCGATAACTTTGCATCGCCGGACGCGGGCGGTCGGTGGGCAAGGACAGCAAGGCCGGGGCGCCGCCGAGGTGCTCGCGCCAGAAATCCGCCTGGCGGTTGAGGCGTTCACCGTTCAGGGCCTGGTGTTGCCAGGCCGCGTAGTCGGCGTATTGGATCGGCAGGGCGGGCAACGGGTCGGCCTGGTCTTGGCTGAAGGCCTGGTAGAGAGCGGCCAGCTCCTTGACCAGGACACCGACCGACCAGCCGTCGGAGATGATGTGGTGTTGGGTGATCAGCAGGATGTGCTCATCGTCGGCCAGGCGCAGCAGGCGGCCGCGAATCAGCGGGCCCCGGGCCAGGTCGAACGGCGCCAGGGCTTCGCTGTTGCCGATACGGGCCGCGCTGAGGCTGGCCTGCTCATAAGGCAGCGCGCGCAAGTCCTGTTCGCCGAGGGCAAAGCCGCAGTCTGGCGCGGCGATGATTTGCACCGGTTGCTCGCCACGGCGTTCGAAGGTGGTGCGCAGGCTCTCGTGACGTGCCACCAGGCGATCCAGGGCCGCCTTGAGCGCGGGCTGATCGAGTTCGCCGCGCAGCAGCAGGGCGGCGGGCATGTGATACGCGCTGCCCGCGCCAGCGTCGAGCTGGTCGAGGAACCACAAGCGTTGCTGGGCAAACGACAGCACCAGAGGCTCGTTGCGGTCTGCCTGGCCGATGGTCTCGGTGCCGGGGCTGTGCAGTCCGCCCACGACCCTTGCCAATTCCTCCACGGTGGGATGGCTGAACAGTTCGCGCAGCATCAGTTCGCCGCCCAACTGCTGGCGGACCCGGGAAACCAGTTGCGCGGCCAGCAGCGAGTGGCCGCCCAACTCAAAGAAACTGTCGCTGCGTCCAACGCGTTCGAGGCCCAGCAATTCTTGGAAGATCTGCGCCAGGGCGGTTTCGGTGGACCCTTGCGGCGCGGCATAACCGCGCTCGGACATGGCGTCCAGGCTTGGTGCCGGCAGCGCGTCCTGATCCAGCTTGCCGTTGGCGGTGAGCGGGTAGGCCGGCAGGCTGACAAAGGCACTGGGGATCATGTAGTCGGGCAGTGTGGCGCCCAACTGCTTGCGCAATGCCGCCACTTGCAGCACCGAACCCGTTTCAGGGATCAAGTAGGCGATCAGGCGCTTGTCCTGGCTCGCGTCTTCGCGGGCCAATACCCGCGCTTCCCGCACCCCTTCACAGGCCAGCAGCTTGGCTTCGATCTCCCCGAGTTCGATGCGGAAACCGCGAATCTTCACCTGGGCGTCGATTCGGCCCAGGTGAACGATGTCACCATTGTCCAGCAGCTTGCCCAGGTCCCCGGAGCGATACAGGCGTTCGCCGGGCCGGAACGGGTCGGCAATGAAACGTTCGGCGCTCAAGGTCGGACGGTTCAGGTAACCACGACCCACCCCCAGCCCGCCGACACAGATTTCACCCGCCACGCCCACCGGCAGCAGCCGTTGATGGGCATCGAGCACGTAGGCCACGGTGGTGGGGATCGGCCGCCCGACATTCGAGATGCCGACGGCAATGTCCGCCGCGCCAATGGCCTTGTAGGTCACGTGCACACAGGTTTCGGTGATGCCGTACATGTTCACCAGTGCCACATGCCCGAAGGCACGGTGGAAGGCGTCGAGCTTGCCCGGTTCCAGGCTCTCGCCACCGAAGATCACATAGCGCAAGCGTTCCAGGCGCACCTGTGGCGTCGAGAGGGCGGCGGCGCTGAGTTGCAGGAACGCCGACGGCGTCTGGTTCAGCACCGTCACCTGCTCGCTTTCAAGGAAACCCAGCAGTTCCACCGGATCGCGGCGCAGGGCCTCGGGCACCAGGCTCAGGCGCGCCCCGTAGAGCAGGGCGCCGAAGATTTCCCATACCGAGAAATCGAAGGCGTTGGAGTGAAACAACGACCAGACATCGTCGGCGCTGAACTGGAAGTCCAGCCGATTGTTGTGCAGCAGGCGCACGACGTTGCGGTGTTCGAGCAGGGCACCCTTGGGTTCTCCGGTGGAACCCGAGGTGTAGATCACGTAGCAGAGGTGGTTTGCCGCACTGAGGTTAGGCAGGTTGGCGGCGCTGACGGTGCTCTGCGTGGCGACATCGAAGACTTCAATGCCGAGTTCCTGCAGCGCCAGGCCCATGTCCTGGCGGGCGATGGCCTTGCCTGCGCCGCTGTCGCGCAGCACATAGGCAATGCGCTCCTGGGGTGAACTCGGATCGATGGGCACGTAGGCAGCGCCGGCCTTGAGCACTGCCAGGGTGGCGACGATCATCTGCACCGAGCGCTCCAGGGCGATGGCTACCAGCTCCTGGGGCTGCACGCCGGCCGCCCGCAGGCGACGGGCGAGGCGGTTGGCCTGTTCGTTGAGCTGTCGATAGCTCAGCCGCTCCTCGCCCAGGTTGACGGCGATGCGGTCCGGGTATTGGCGCGCCTGTTCCTCGAAAATCTGATGCAAGGTCAGGGTGTCGGGCCAGGCCGCTTCGCTGTCGTTGAAATCGAGGATCTGCCGTTGGCGTTCGGCGGCGTCCAGCAGCGGGACGTCATCGACACGCTGCTGCGAGTCCTCGACGAAGGCTTCCAGCAGGCGCACGTAATGGCGCATCAGTTGCTGGATGAACGCCGCGTCGAAGAACTCAGCGTTGTACACCAAGTGCCCGGCCCACTGCGACTCATCGGCCGTGATCAGCAGGTGCAGGTCGTTCTTGCCGTAACCCAGGTTGGTTTCCAAGGTCGTGACCGCCAGGCCCGCTACCAGCGTGTTGCGGTCGGCGCTGCGCTGGAAATTGAAGAGCACGTCGAACAGCGCGGTACGGCTCATGTCCTTGGCCGGGTTGAGGGCCAGCACCAGTTGGTCGAACTGCATGTGCCGGTGCCGCTGGCCCTGGGTCAGGTTGTTGGCGGTCTGTTCCCAGAGCTGTTGCAAGGTCGTGTTGCTGTCGCACCGGCCGCGCATGACCAGCAGGTTGTCCAGCGGCCCGACGACATCCCGCAAGGCCGGTTCACGGCAGGCGGCCGTGGTGCCGATCACCAGTTCATCGTGGCCGGCGTAGCGGCGCAACAGCGCGGTGAATGCGCTCAGGGCCAGGCTGTCGCTGCTGACGCCGACCTCTCGGGCCAGCGCGTCGAGACGCCTTGCCAGTGCCGGTTCGAGGGTGAAGCCGTGGGTGGCTTCGGCAAACACATGCACCGCCGCCCGGGGACGATTCAGTGGCAGTTCCAGGGCTTGCAGCTTGCCGCGCAGTTGATAGGCCCAGTAGGCACGCAGGTTTTCCAGCACGGTGGCCGGCAGGTTGCGTTGCCAGGCGGCAAAGTCGCCATAGCTCAATGGCAATGCTGGCAACTCGGCGCTGCGGTCGGCACAGGCGGCTTCGTAGAGGGCCAGCAGGTCGCGCTTGAGCAACTGCATGGAATTGCGGTCGGCCAGCAAGTGGTGCGCGGCAATGGCCAGGATGGCGTTGTGTTCGTCCCCCCGTACCAGGGTTGCGCGCACCAGGCTGCCGCCGTCCATGGTCAATGGGCGGCGCGTTTCGGCCAAGGCCTGGGCTGCCAGATCGTCAGGGTTACCCTGGATCCGTTCGAGCGCCAGGCTGGCCGGGCCGTCGAATTGCTGCCACGCATGGCTACCGTCGCTCAGCACTCGGCAGCGCAGGATGTCGTGGCGGGCCAGCAAGCCGTCGAGGGCGGTTTGCAGGGCCGGTTGATTGAGCTCGCCGGTCAGCTCCAGCAGCAACGCAATGTTGTGGTACACCGGGTTGGCGTCGTACAGGTAACCGGTTTCGAAGGTGTCGACGAACCACATCCGCTCCTGGTGAAAGGACAGCGGCAGCCGTTCCGGCACAGGCACAAGGGCCTTGACTTCGGGCAAGGCCTGGGTCGGGTCCAGTTCCAGGGCGCCGATCCGGGTGTCCGGGGCTTCGGTGAAGCAGCGCAACAGGCGCTCGAAGCGCGCGGCGAGGCGTTCGACGGTGGCGGCGTCGAACAACGCGGTGGAATACGACAGGCTGCAGGACAGGTTCGCGCCGCCTTCGTCGATGTGCAAGGACAGGTCGTGCTGGGTGTTGTCCTTGCGCGAGGGCAGGAATGCCAGGTTCAGCCCGGGCAATTGCAACTGGCCGCCGGCGCCTCCGGCATTGGTGTAGAGCATGGTCTGGAACACGGGGCTGTAGCTGGCGCTGCGCGGCGGCTTGAGGGCCTCGACCACCAGTTCGAACGGGGTGTCCTGCCGGGTCGAGGAGTCCAGCATCAGTTCCTTGACCTGCTGCAATACCTGGTCAAGGGTGGGGTTGGCGTCCAGGCGCACGCGCAGGGCCAGGGTGTTGACGAAGAAGCCGATCAGCGCCTGTACGTCGTGGCGGTCGCGGTTGGCGGCGACGGTGCCGATCACCAGGTCCTGTTGGCCGCTGATGCGCGCCAGCAAGACCGCCCAGGCGGCCATCAAGGTCATGAACGGGGTCGCCGCGCGGGACTGGGCGAACTGGGCGATGGCGGCGGACAGCGATGCCGGCAGGTCGAAGCCCAGGGTTTCGCCGCGATAGCTCTGCACCGCCGGGCGGGCCCGGTCGGTCGGCAGCAAAAGCAGGGCCGGGGCGCCAGCCAGGTGCGCTCGCCAGAACTCCACCTGTTGGGCCAGGCGTTCGCCGTCCAGGTGCTGGCGTTGCCAGGCCGCATAGTCGGCGTATTGCCGGGTCAGCGGCGGCAGCGGATCAGGTTGCCCGGCGCTGAACGCCTGATACAAGGCCGCAAATTCCTTGACCAGGATGCCGATGGACCAGCCGTCCGAGATGATGTGGTGCTGGGTGATCAGCAGCCGGTGCTCGTCGTCGGCCAGGCGCAGCAGGGTGCCGCGGATCAGCGGCCCGCGCAGCAGATCGAACGGCGCCGTGGCGGCGTTTTCGCTCAGGTGTGCGGCCTTGGTGTCGGCCTGCTCCCGGGACAGGTGGCGCAGGTCATGGGTCACGAGGCTGAAGCCGCAATCGGCCGGGGCGATGACTTGCACCGGCTGCTCGCCCTCCCGGCGGAAGGTGGTGCGCAGGCTTTCGTGTCGCGCCACCAGGCGATCGAGGGCAGCCTTGAGGGCGTCTTGGTCGAGGGCACCCTGCAGCGACAGCGAGGCGGGCATGTGATAGGCGGCGCTGGCGGTCGGGTCCAGTTGGTCGAGAAACCACAGTCGCTGCTGGGCGAACGACAGCGCCAGCGGAGCGTCGCGGTCGACGCGGGGCAGGTCCTCGGCAACGGTTTCGATGACCCGCGTCGCGCCGCGTTGCTTGAGCAGTCGCAGCAGTGCGGCACGTTTCAACTGGTCGAGACTATCGTTATGTTCGTTCAATTTATTAAGCATCCTTGGAGACGATAGCGAGCAGTTCGCTTTCTGACAGCGAAGCCATTTCTTGTTGCAGGTCGAGCAATTCATCCGACTCGTACTGCGCCAGTTGCAAGGTGTTGATCAGGTCGGCCAGGGCCAGCAGCGACGGGTGTTCGAACAGCCCCCTGAGGGGGACTTCGACGCCGAAGGTCTCTCGCGCCCGGAGCGTGACTTGCACCGCCAGCAGCGAGTGACCGCCGAGTTCGAAGAAGTCGTCGTGCCGGCCGATCCGTTCCAGGCCCAGCAGATCGGTCCAGATCTGTGCCAGCAGCGTCTCGGTTTCGCCGTTGGGCGCTTCGTACTGACGGCGGGCAAAATCGTCGTTGCCGGGCGCGGGCAGGGCGCGGCGGTCCAGCTTGCCGTTGGGGCTCAGTGGCAGATGCTCGACGACTACGAACGCCGCCGGGACCATGTAGTCCGGCAATTGCGAGGTCAGGTAGGGTCGTAGCGTGCTGCTGGCATTGCGGCCGGCCAGGTGCGGTTCGACGCTCAGGTAAGCCACCAGGCGCGTGGCCCCCGGTGTGTCTTCGCGGGCGATGACCGCCGCCTCGCGCACCCCTGGCAGGGTCAGCATCAGGGCCTCGATTTCACCGGGTTCGATACGGAAACCACGGATCTTGACCTGCTGGTCGTTGCGCCCGAGGAACTCGACCACCCCGTCGGCGCGCAGGCGCACCAAGTCGCCGGTGCGGTACATCCGCGGCTCGTCGCCCGGGGCGAACGGGTCGCTGAGGAAGTGTTCGGCGTTCAGTGCCGCCCGGTCCAGGTAGCCACGGGCAACCCCGGCGCCGCCCACGTAGAGCTCGCCCGGCACGCCGAGCGGCACCGGTTGGCGCTGTTCGTCGAGCACATACAAGCGACTGTTGGGAATCGCTCGCCCGATGGGCACCGTGCCCAGGTCCTCGGCGGTGCAGCGATGCACCGTGGTCCAGACGGTGGCTTCGGTGGGGCCGTATTCGTTGTACAAGGCGATCGCCGGTTCCAGCGTGGTACAGGCCTGCACCAATTGCGCCGGGCAGGCTTCGCCGGCGACGATCATTTCTTGCAGGCTGCCATGGCCGTTGCCGCTGCCAAGGCTTGCCAGCACCAGGCGGCCCAGGGACGGTACGCACAGCAGCGAGGTGACGCCCTGTTCGCCAATGAAACGGGCGATGGCGTCGGGATCGCGAGCAGTGTCGGCATCCGCGATGCACAAGGTGCCGCCACTGACCAGCGTACCGAAGACCCCGGCCACGGAGCTGTCGAAGGCAATCGACGACAACAGCAGGAAGCGCTTGCCGGTCGCCGGTCCGTACACCGTGCCCCGGGCCAGCGTCGAACTCACCAGGTTGCGGTGTTCGATCATCACGCCCTTGGGCTTGCCGGTGGAGCCGGAGGTGTAAATCACATAGGCCAGGTGCTCTGGCGTCAGGCCGACGCTGTCGGGTTGCGGATCACGGTTGCTCGATGACGTTGCCAGTGCCCGCTCGATGGCCAGGTAGCGAGTGCCTTCCTGCAAGGTGCCCACGGCCGCGCGACCGACCGGGTCGGCCAGCAACAGGCGCGGCCTGGCGTCCTCGATGATCGCGGCCAGGCGCTCGGCGGGGTAGGTCGGGTCCAGCGGCACGTAGGCGCCACCGGCCTTGAGAATCCCCAGCAGGCCCGTGATCATCGCCACGCCGCGTTCGACGCAGATGGCCACCAGATCCCCCGGCAGGACGCCAGCGGCGATCAACTGCTGGGCCAGGCCGTTGGCCTGGGCGTTGAGCTCGGCATAACTGAGGGATTGGCGGCTGTCGAGCAACGCGCAGGTATCCGGCGTGCGGCGGACCTGCTCTTCGAACAGTTGCTGAATGCACAGGCCAGTCGGGTAATCCACCTCGGTCCGGTTAAAGGTGTCCAGCAGCAGGGTGCGCTCCTGGGCCGGCAGCACGTCCAGTTGCACGAGCGGGATCCGTGGCGTGTACATCAGGGCCTGGGTCAGTTGCTCCAGGGCCCGTTGCATCAGCGCGCAGATACGCTGCGGGTCCACCGCCCGCACGCTTTGCACGGTCAGGCCGAGGGCATCGCCGTAGTCATTGACGGACAAGGTCAGCGGGTAATTGGTCCGCTCGGCACTGTCGAGGATGCGCATGCCCGGCCATTGCAACTGGCTGTCGTCGCGCTGGTGTCTGTAGTTGAGCAACGTGGTGAACAGCGGCAAGGCGCTGGGCACGCCGCTGCAACGTTGCGCCAGGGCCAGGGAGGCTTGTTCGTGGGCCAGCAGCTCGACCAGGTCGCGGTGAGTGGCCAGCACCTGTTCGTGGGCGCCGGCGGTCAATGGCACGCGCACCGGCAGGGTGTTGATGAATACACCTAACGCCCGCTCGGCACCGGCCGAGCCTTGCAGGCGACCGGCGACCACGGTCCCGAACACCACGTCGTCGCGTCCGGTGCAGCGGGCCAGTACCTGCGCCCAGGCGACATGGAACAGCGTCGCCGGGGTGATGCCGCGCTCCCGGGCCTGTGCCCGCAGGCGCAGGTTGAGCTCGACGCTCAACGTCATGCTGGCTTCTTCGATGTGGCGGCCGTCGCCTTGTACCTCCAACAGATCGAAGGGCGCGGTGGGTGCATCCACCTCCGCCAAGCGGCGGCTGAAATAGGCTTCATGGATGTCGGCCGGGATGGCCTGGGCCTGGGCAATGAAGTCGCGATAGGGTTGTGGCGCCGCCAGGCCCTCGCCTTGGTCATGGAGGATCGCGTGGATTTCTTCCAGGACAATCTCCAGGGTCACGTGGTCGCTGGCCATGTGATGGTTGAGCAGCGCCAGCAGCCAGCGTTCGGAATGCGGATCCTGGGCAATGCAGGCACGCATCAGCGGCGCCTGGCGCAGGTCCAGGCGCAGTTGCCGTGGGTCGCTCAGGGCTTCGAGCTGGCTGAGCGGGTCCTGGTGGCTGTCGAGGGAAACGCTGTGCACCGGCAAGCGTGCCTGGCGCTGTACCACCTGCACCGGTTGAGGCAAGCCGTCCCAATGCACGCAGGTGCGCAGGATGTCGTGGCGATCGATCACCTGTTGCAAGGCGTTGGTGAAGGCATCGAGGCGCTGGCGGTCATCGAACTCGAGCATCGAGCGCACCAGGTAGGCGTCGCCTTCGTGCCCGAGCAAATGATGGAACAGGATGCCCTGTTGCAGCGGTGCCAGGGGGTAGATGTCCTGGATGTTCGCGGCACCGCCAGGGATGGCGTCGACGATACGTTCGAGGTGATCCGGGGTCAGGACCACCAACGGCAGCATGTCCGGGGTCAGGGCTGTGCAGTCAGGGGGAATGCGGTTGGCCGGTGCCTGGAACGCCGGGCTTGGCGCATGCGTCAAGGCCTGGGCCAGCTCGGCCAGGGACGCGGTGCTGAAGATTGCGCGGACGTCCGCGTTCAAGCCTTGTTCGCGCAGGCGTTCGATCAGGCTCACGGCCATCAGCGAATGCCCGCCCAGTTCGAAAAAGCCGTCATGGCGACCGATGCGCTCGACGCCCAGCAGGGCTTGCCAGATCCCGGCAATGATCAATTCAACGCGGCCCTCGGGCGCCTCATAGGCCCGGCTGGCGTAGGCGTCCTGGTCCGGTTCAGGCAGGGCACGGCGGTCGAGCTTGCCATTGGGCGTGAGCGGCAAGGCGTCCAGCACGACGAAGGCGCTGGGCACCATGTGTTGGGGCAGGCGCTTGAGCAGTTCGTCACGCAGTTGCCCGGCGGCGGCCGGTTCGCCACACAAGTAGGCCACCAGGCGCTGGCCAGATTGATGATCGCGGGCGACGACTGCGGCTTCGCGCACACCCGCCAATGCGGCGAGGGCAGCTTCGATTTCCCCCAGCTCGACCCGCAGGCCACGGATCTTCACTTGGTCATCATTGCGTCCCAGGTACTGCAACGTGCCGTCCGGCAACCAGCGACCGATGTCACCGGTCTTGTACAAACGCGCGTCGGCCTTGCCATAGAACGGGTCGGCGATGAAGCGCTCACTGCTGAGCTGCGGCAGGTTGAGGTAACCCCGAGCCACACCGACACCGCCGATGTGGATTTCGCCGGGTACACCCACTGGCAGCAATTGCCCGTGAGCGTCCAGCACATGTAATTGCAGGTTGCGGATCGGCCGGCCAATCGGGATCGATTGGTGTCGGTAGGTCGCCAGGTCGCTGTCGGCGGTGTACCAGGCGACCACGTCACTGCACTCGGTGGGTCCGTAGCTGTTGATCACCGTCGGCCGTGGCTGGGGGAGTTTTTCCAGCATGGCGACCTGGATTGGCTCTCCGCCGAGAACTACCCGTTTCAGGCAGGCGAGGCCTTGCTGTTGATCGGCGTCCACCAAGGCGTGGAAGGCGCTGGGCGACATGTTGAGGTGGCTGATCCCGGCCTCGGCAACCTGCGCGACGATGGCGCCGGGGTTGAAGGGTTCGGCGGCCAGGTGCAGCGTGGCCCCGACCATCAGCGGCGCGAGGATGTTCTTCTGGGTCAGGTCGAAGTTGTAGGAGGACGCCAGCAGCACCGCGTCGCCGGCATGGAAGGCCAAGTCTTCGAGGTACCAGTCCAGCAGGTTGCGCAAGCCGCGATGTTCGACCATCACGCCTTTGGGCAAGCCGGTGGAGCCGGAGGTGTAGATCACGTAGGCCAGGTGACTGAAATTCAGCCCTTTCACTTGAGGGTTGTGAGTCGGGGCTTGGGCCAACGCCGCGCTGCCCAGTTCCAGCGTCGCCAGGCCTTGGGGCACCGGCAGTTCGTCCAGGCCGGATGGGTGGACCAGGGCCCGCGGCTTGCTGTCGGCCAGCATGTGGGCCAGGCGTTGGGCTGGGTACTGTGGGTCGAGCGGCAGATAGGCCGCGCCGGCTTTGAGGATGCCCAACAGGCCGACCAGCATGTGCGGACTGCGGCGCGCGCACAGGCCGACGATGTCGTCGGGCTGCACGCCCAGTGCGATCAAGCGGTGGGCGACGCGGTTGGCCTGGGCGTTGAGGTCGGCGTAGCTCAAGGACTCGCCGGCGCAGACCAGCGCCACGGCATCCGGGGTCAGGCTCGCCTGGGCCTCGAACACGGCGTGAGGGAAGCGACTCGGGCTTTCGTCCAAGGCAACACTGGCCGGGTTGAAGGTTTCCAGCAGTTGCCGGCGCTGCGCGTTATCCAGCAACGGCAAGGTCGCCAGCGGCTGGGTGGCATCGTCAAGCATGGCATCGAGCAGGTGCAGCAAATGCTGGCCCCAACGGGCGATGGTGCTTTCATCGAACAAGTCGGTGGCGTATTCGAACTGGCCGCTGATGTGCTCGCCGTCGTCGTTGAGGGACAGGCTCACGTCAAACTGGGTGGTGCCGGTGGGCTGGGGCAGCGGTGTCAAACTCAGGCCCGGCAGTTCCAGGGCCTGGTCCCGTGGTGTGTTGCCCAGCACCAGCATGGCCTGGAACAACGGGCTGTGGCCGAGGCTGCGTTCCGGTTGCAGGGCTTCGACCACTTGCTCGAACGGCAGGTCCTGATGGCTGTAGGCGTCGAGGGTGGAGGCCTTGATGTGCGCCAGCAACTGCTCGACGCGGCTGTGGGCTTGGACGTCGATGCGCAGGGCCAGGGTGTTGACGAAGAAGCCGATCAAGGCCTCGGTTTCCCGCCGTGGACGGTTGGCCACCGGCGTGCCGACCACCACCTGCGGCTGGTTGCTCAGGCGTGAGAGCAGGATCGACCAGGCACCGAGCAAGGTCATGAACGGGGTCAGGCCTTGTTGCTGGCTGAAGCGGCGCAAGCGGGCGCTGAGTGGCGCGGGCAGTTGCAGGGCCAGCGCGGCGCCTTGGTAGCTTTGCACTTGCGGCCGTGGGTGGTCGCTGGGCAGTTCCAGCAGCGCCGGGGCGCCGTCCAGGTGTGCTTTCCAGAAATCGACCTGGGCGTGCAAGCGTTCGCCTTGCAGGTGCTGCTGTCGCCAGCTGGCGTAGTCGGCGTATTGCAGGGCCAGGGGCGGCAACGGGTCGTCGAGCTGCTGGCTGAACGCGGCGTAGAGGGCGTTGAACTCGCCGATCAACACCGCCACCGACCAACCGTCGGAGACGATGTGGTGCTGGGTCACCAGCAGGATGTGCTCGTCTTCGGCCAGGCACAGCAGGCGTCCGCGAATCAGCGGGCCCTGGCTGAGGTCGAAGGCGTCCCGGGCTTCGGCCTGGGTCAGTTGCGTCACGGCCGCTTGGCGGGCGTCGGCGTCCAGGGTTTGCAGGTTGTGTTCCTGCAAGGCAAAGCCGATGTCGGCGGCGGCGAAGCGCTGGCGGACTTCGCCGTCACGGCGTTCGAAGGTGGTGCGCAGGCTTTCGTGACGGGCGACGATGCGATCCAGGGCCCGTTGCAGGGCCTTGCGATCCAGGTTGCCGCGCAGGTGCAGCGCGGCGGGCATGTGGTAGGCGACGCTGGCGGCGTGATCCAGTTGGTCGAGGAACCACAGGCGTTGCTGGGCCAGGGACAGCGGCAACGCCTGGTCGCGGGACACGACTTCGATGGGCTGGACCTGGGACTGGCCGGCCTGATCCACGCGTTGGGCCAGTTCGCTCAACGAGGCCTGGGCGAAGAGGGTACGCAGGTCGATCTCGACACCGAGGTCCTGGTGCAAGCGGGCCTGCAACTGCACGGTCAGCAGGGAGTGGCCGCCGAGTTCGAGGAAGCCGTCGTGGCGGCCGACCTGATCCAGTTGCAGCAGGTCTTTCCAGATACCGGCGAGGGCGACTTCGGTGTCGCCCAGGGGTGCTTCGTAGGTTTTGCTGGCCAGGGATTCCAGGCCGGGGGCTGGCAGGGCGCGGCGATCGAGCTTGCCGTTGGCGGTCAGGGGCAAGGCATCGAGGTGGACGAAGGCGCTGGGCACCATGTATTCGGGCAGGTGCTTGAGCAGGGTGCTGCGCAGTTGTTCGGCATTGGCCGGTTCACCGCACAGGTACGCCACCAGGCGATTGTCCTCGCGAGCGATCACCACGGCATCGGTGACACCGGCACAGCCGAGCAAGACGTTCGCGATCTCCCCCAGCTCGATGCGGAAGCCACGGATCTTCACCTGGAAATCATTGCGCCCCAGGTATTCCAACGTGCCGTCGGCCAACCAGCGACCGAGGTCGCCGGTCTTGTACAGCCGTGCGTTCGGCGCGGTGCTGAACGGGTCGGCAATGAAACGCTCGGCGCTCAGTTCCGCTCGGTTCAGGTAACCCCGGGCCACGCCGGCGCCGCCAATGTGCAGCTCGCCAGTCACGCCCAACGGCGTCGGTTCCCCACGGGCATCGAGCACATGCACTTGGACGTTGGCAATCGGCCGGCCAATGCTCGGGCGTTCGCCGAGGTCGCGGATCAGGTCGATGGTGGCGTCCACCGTGCATTCGGTCGGGCCGTACATGTTGTAGAAACGGATGCTCGGGCAGTCGCGCAACTTCGTCCAGGTCGCGGCATTGATCGCCTCGCCGCCGAGCAGCACGCTCACCGGTTGGTAGCGGCTGCGTTCCAGCAGGCCGGCGGCGAGCAGGGTGTCGAGCTGCGATGGCGTGGAGTCGAAGGCGTGCACCTGGTGCTGTTCGAGGAAGTCCAGTAGTTCATGGCCGCTGGCACGGATCAGCTGCGGGATGATCACCAGCCGGTGGCCGGAGAACAGCTGCGAGATGCCCTTGATCGACATGTCGAAGAAGAACCCGGCGTTCAGCGCCACGGTGGCCGGGGACGGGCAGTGCTGGTGGGTGGTGCGGCTGAGCACGTGCCAGAAGTTGAACACCGAACGGTGCTCGACCATCACGCCCTTGGACTGGCCGGTGGAACCGGAGGTGTAGATCACATAGGCCAGGTGTTCGGCGGTGAGGCCCGCTACCTGCGGGTTGGTATCGAAGTCCGGATCATCGGCGGCCAGCAGCGAGTCGCGGGTATCAAGCAACAGCAGCGGGAGCTCGCCCGCTGGCAACGACAGGGCTGACTGGGTCAACAGCGCCCGTGGTTGGCTGTCCTGGAGCATGAAGGCCATGCGCTCGGCGGGATGGGCCGGGTCGATGGGCACGTAGGCGGCGCCAGCCTTGAGCACGCCGAGCAGGCCGACGATCATGTCCAGGCTGCGCTCGGCACAGACGGCGACACGCTGGTCGGGCTCGACACCGAGGGCGAGCAACTGCCGGGCCAGGTGGTTGGCGCGGCGATTGAGCTGGCGGTAGGTCAGTTGCTGTTCTTCGCAGACCAGGGCCACGGCGTCGGGGTCGGCCTGGACCTGGGTTTCGAACAGGTGATGGATCGGTTGCGCGGCGCCGAAATCGCTGGTGGTGCGGTTGAAGTCCGTCAGCAGCAATTGCCGCTCGCTGGCGGGCAGCACGTCCAGTTGGCTGGCGAGGCGTTCCGGGGCCTGTTCCAGGGCTTCGACCAATGCGCCCACGGCGTGGGCGAGATAATCGGCGATGCGTTGCGGGTCGATACCGGTGATCGATTGGGCGGTCAGGGAGAAATCGTCGCCTTCATCCGCCACGGCCACTTCGATCGGGTAGTTGGTGCGGGCTTCGTTGCTCAGGAAGCGCACGCCGTCCCAGGCCAAGACCTGGTCTTCGTCGGCCAGCGAGCCGCCGTCGGTCTGATGGCGGTAGTTGAGCAGCGTGGTGAACAGCGGCAGGCCCGTGCCGACACCGCTGCAACGTTGGGCCAGGGCTAGGGAGGCCTGTTCGTGGGCGAGCAGTTCGCTGAGGTCGCGGTAGGTTTCGTCCACCAGCGCACTGACGCCAAACCCGGCCAGTCGTACCCGCACCGGCAAGGTGTTGATGAATACACCAAGGGCCCGGTCGGCGCCCAGCGAGCCTTGCAGACGGCCGGCGACCACCGTGCCGAACACCACGTCGTCGCGGCCGGTGCAGCGCCCGAGCACCTGGGCCCAGGCGATATGAAACAGCACCGCCGGTGTCACGCCGGCCAGGCGCGCTTGAGCGCGGATCCGCAGGTTCAAGTCGCGGTCCAGACGCACGCTGGTTTCGACCACCTGGGCGCCATCGCCCTGGACGTCCAGCACACCGAACGGTGCGGTGGGTTCCTCGACACTGGCCAGGCGCCGGGTGAAATAGGCCTCATGGGCCTGGGGCGGCGTGGCGAGCACCTGGGCGACAAACTCCCGATAAGGCATCGGCGCCGGCAGCTGGGCGCCCTGGCCCTGCATCAGTTGCTGGATTTCTTCGAGGACGATGCCCAGGGACACGTGGTCGCTGATCATGTGGTGGTCCAGCAGGGCCAGCCACCAGCGTTCGGAATGCGGATCCTGGGCGATGCAGGCGCGCATCAACGGGGCCTGTTGCAGATCCAGGCGCAGGTGGCGTGGATCGCTCAAGCGCTCCAGTTGCGCGCGCGGGTCCTCATCGGCCGCCAGGGTGAGGGGTTGGATCGGCAGCGCGGCCTGGCGCTGCACCACCTGGACCGCTTGTGGCTGGCCGACCCAATGGACGGCACTGCGCAGGATGTCGTGGCGGTCGATCACCTGTTGCAAGGCGGCGGTGAAGGCATCGAGGCGCTGGCGGTTGTCGAACTCGATCATCGAGCGCACCAGGTAGGCGTCGCCTTCGTGCCCGAGCAAATGATGGAACAGGATGCCCTGTTGCAACGGGGCCAGGGGGTAGATGTCCTGTACGTTGGCGGCGCCGCCAGGCACGGCGCTCACGATCCGTTCCAGTTGCGCCGGGGTCAGTTCCACCAGGGGCAGCATGTCCGGTGTCAGCGCCGTGCAATCGGCCGGGATGCGGTTGGCCGGGGCCAGGAACAAGGGCTCATCGCTGCGATTCAAGGCCTGGGCCATCTCCCGCAGGCTGGGGGCGGTGAACACGGTGCGCACCGTGGCGCTCAGGCCCTGTTGGCGCAGGCGATCGATCAAGCTCACGGCCAGCAGCGAATGTCCGCCGAGTTCGAAGAAACGGTCATGCCGACCGACTTTCTCGATGCCCAGCAGGTCTTGCCAGACCGTCGCGACAATTTGTTCGACCTCGCCCCGTGGGGCCTCGTAGGCTCGGCTGGCGAACGCTTCCTGGCCCGGTGCGGGCAGGGCGCGGCGGTCGAGCTTGCCGTTGGGCGTCAACGGCAGGGCTTCGAGTTGGACGAAGGCGCTGGGCACCATGTAGTCGGGCAGGGCCGCCAGCAATACGCTGCGCAACTGCTCCACCGGCACCGGTTCACCGCACAGGTACGCGATCAAGCGCTTGCTGTCCGATTGACCCGGTTGGCTCTCCTGGGCCACCACCACCGCTTCACGCACACCGGCGCAGCCGGCGAGGAGGGCTTCGATCTCACCCAGTTCCACGCGGAAACCGCGGATCTTCACCTGGTCGTCATTGCGGCCCAGGTACTGCAGGGTACCGTCAGGTAGCCAGCGGCCGAGGTCGCCGGTCTTGTACAGACGGGCGTCCGGGTCGGTGCTGAACGGGTCGGCGATGAAACGCTCGGCCGTCAATGCCTGGCGATTGAGGTAACCGCGAGCGACACCGACGCCACCAATGTGAATCTCGCCAGCAACGCCGAGCGGGACGAGGTTGCCGCTGGCATCGAGCACATGCAGCTGGGTGTTGCGCACCGGTTTGCCGATGGAGCGGAAATCGTCGTGGTCGCTTTCCATCAGGCGGATCGAGGCGTTCACGGTGGCCTCGGTCGGGCCGTAGGCATTGAACAGCGCCGGGCGATGGCCGGCACGGGCGAACCATTGGCTCACGGCCTGCTTGCCCACCGCTTCGCCACCGATCATGAACTGGCGCAACGAGGTCGGCAGCGGCACATGTCGATCACGGCTGAGCTGTTGCCAGAACACTGTCGGCAGGTTCGCGACGGTGATCCCATGCTGTTCGCACAATGTGGCGAAGGCTGCGGTGCCGGCGATCCAGGCATCGCTGCGCAGCACCAGGGTAGCGCCGGACAGCAGTGCACCAAAAATTTCTTCCACCGACATGTCGAACGTCATGGTGGCGAATTGCAGGACGCGATCGCGAGGGTTGAGGCCATAGCGTTCTTGCAGGGCACCGATCTGGTTGCACACCGAACGGTGCTCGAGCATCACCCCTTTCGGTTTGCCCGTGGAGCCGGAGGTGTACATGACGTAGGCCAGGTGCCGGGAGGTCAAGCCTTCGACCCGTGGGTCGTGGTCGTCGCCTTCGGCCGAGTCGTCCAGCGACAGTTGCGCGATTTCCAGCGGTGGCAATTGTTCCGCCAGCCGGCCTTGGCTGAGCAGTACCCGAGGCGAGCTGTCACTGAGCATGTGCTGCAAGCGATCCTGCGGATAGTTCGGGTCCAGCGGCACGTAGGCACCACCGGCCTTGAGGATGGCCAGGATGCCGATGATCATCTCGGGGCTGCGTTCCACCAGCAGCGCCACGCGTTCATCCGGGCGCAGGCCGGCGGCGATCAAGCGGTGAGCGATGCGGTTGGCCCGGGCATTGAGTTCGGCATAGCTGAGCGAGGAGCCCTGCGCCTGGACCGCGAGGGCCTGAGGCTGGGCTTGTGCATGCTCCTCGAACCATTCATGCACCAGCCGGCCTTCGGGGAAGGGGGCGTGGGTCTGGTTGAAAACGCCGAGCAATTGGCGACGTTGCAGGTTATCCAGCAACGGCAAGGTCGCCAGCGGCTGCGTGGCATCGTCGAGCATGGCATCGAGCAGGTGCAGCAAATGCTGGCCCCAACGGGCGATGGTGCTTTCATCGAACAAGTCGGTGGCGTATTCGAACTGGCCGCTGATGTGCTCGCCGTCGTCGTTGAGGGACAGGCTCACGTCAAACTGGGTGGTGCCGGTTGGCTGGGGCAGTGGCGTCAAACTCAGGCCCGGCAGTTCCAGGGCCTGGTCCCGTGGTGTGTTGCCCAGCACCAACATGGCTTGGAACAACGGGCTGTGGCCGAGGCTGCGTTCCGGTTGCAGGGCTTCGACCACTTGCTCGAACGGCAGGTCCTGATGGCTGTAGGCGTCGAGGGTGGAGGCCTTGATGTGCGCCAGCAACTGCTCGACGCGGCTGTGGGCCTGGACGTCGATGCGCAGGGCCAGGGTGTTGACGAAGAAGCCGATCAAGGCCTCGGTTTCCCGCCGTGGACGGTTGGCCACCGGTGTGCCGACCACCACCTGCGGCTGGTTGCTCAGGCGTGAGAGCAGGATCGACCAGGCACCGAGCAAGGTCATGAACGGGGTCAGGCCTTGTTGCTGGCTGAAGCGGCGCAAGCGGGCGCTGAGTGGCGCGGGCAGTTGCAGGGCCAGCGCGGCGCCTTGGTAGCTTTGCACTTGCGGGCGTGGGTGGTCGCTGGGCAGTTCCAGCAACGCCGGGGCGCCGTCCAGGTGTGCTTTCCAGAAATCGACCTGGGCGTGCAAGCGTTCGCCTTGCAGGTGCTGCTGTTGCCAGCTGGCGTAGTCGGCGTATTGCAGGGCCAGGGGCGGCAGCGGGTCGTCGAGCTGCTGGCTGAACGCGGCGTAGAGGGCGTTGAACTCACCGATCAATACCGCCACCGACCAACCGTCGGAGACGATGTGGTGCTGGGTCACCAGCAGGATGTGTTCGTCTTCGGCCAGGCACAGCAGGCGGCCGCGAATCAGCGGGCCCTGGCTGAGGTCGAAGGCGTCCCGGGCTTCGGCCTGGGTCAGTTGGCTCACGGCCGCTTGGCGGGCGTCGGCGTCCAGGGCTTGCAGGTCGTGCTCCTGCAAGGCGAAGCCGATGTCGGCGGCGGCGAAGCGCTGGCGGACTTCGCCGTCACGGCGTTCGAAGGTGGTGCGCAGGCTTTCGTGACGGGCGACGATGCGGTCCAGGGCCTGTTGCAGGGCCTTGCGATCCAGGTTGCCGCGCAGGTGCAGCGCGGCGGGCATGTGGTAGGCGACGCTGGCGGCGTGATCCAGTTGATCGAGGAACCACAGGCGTTGCTGGGCTAGGGACAGCGGCAACGCCTGGTCGCGGGACACGACTTCGATGGGCTGGACCTGGGATTGGCCGGCCTGATCCACGCGTTGGGCCAGTTCGCTCAACGAGGCCTGGGCGAAGAGGGTACGCAGGTCGATCTCGACACCGAGGTCCTGGTGCAAGCGGGCCTGCAACTGCACGGTCAGCAGGGAGTGGCCGCCGAGTTCGAGGAAGCCGTCGTGGCGGCCGACCTGATCCAGTTGCAGCAGGTCTTTCCAGATCTCGGCGAGGGCGATTTCGGTGGTGCCCTGGGGCGCTTCGTAGGATTTGCTGGCCAGGGATTCCAGGCCGGGGGCCGGCAGGGCGCGGCGATCGAGCTTGCCGTTGGCGGTCAGGGGCAGGGCATCGAGGTGGACGAAGGCGCTGGGCACCATGTATTCGGGCAGGTGCTTGAGCAGGGTGCTGCGCAGTTGTTCCGCCGGGATCGGTTCGCCGCAGACATAGGCGACCAGACGCTTGCTGTCCGGCTGCCCTGGAAAGTCTTCCCGGGCAATGACCACCACCTCGCGAACACCCGGGCACAACGCCAGGGCTGCTTCGACTTCGCCGATCTCGATGCGCAAGCCACGGATCTTCACCTGGAAGTCATTGCGGCCCAGATACTCCAGGGCACCGTTGGCGAGCCAGCGGCCAAGGTCGCCGGTCTTGTACAGGCGCGCGTTCGGCTCCGTGCTGAACGGGTCGGCGATAAAGCGTTCGGCGCTCAATTGCGGTTGGTTCAGGTAACCCCTGGCCACGCCGATACCACCAATGTGGATTTCTCCCGAGACGCCCAAGGGTTGTGGTGCGCCACGGCCATCGAGCACGTGCATTTGAATGTTGGCGATCGGCCGGCCGATGGGCACGCTTTCGCCGGGGTCACTGGCGCGGCACTGCCAGGCCGTCACGTCGATGGCCGCCTCGGTCGGGCCGTAGAGGTTATGCAGTTCGACCGCTTGTAACTGCTGTTCGAAACGCCGTTGCAGGCTGCGGGGCAGGGCTTCGCCGCTGCACAGCACGCGCCGCAGTTCAGGGAAGGCCTGTCCGTCGTGGTGTTCAAGGAACAGGTCGAGCATCGACGGCACAAAGTGCAGCAGCGTGATGCCGGCCTGGCGCATCAGCCGGGCCAGGTAGTCCGGCTCCTGATGGCCGCCTGGGCGCGCCATGACCAGCTCTGCGCCGGCCAGCAGCGGCAGGAAAAACTCCCAGACCGACACGTCGAAACCGAACGGGGTCTTTTGCAGCACCCGATCGTTGGCATCGACACGGTATTCGTCCCGGGCCCATAACAGGCGGTTGACCACGCCGAGGTGTTCATTCATCACCCCTTTGGGGGTACCGGTGGAGCCGGAGGTGTAGAGCACGTAGGCCAGGTGAGTGGGGGCCAGGCCGATGGCCTGCGGGTCCGGGTTGTGTTCGGGTTGAGCGGCCAATTGTGCGGGGTTATCGAGGACCAGCAGCGGCGCATCCAACGCTGGCAATTGGTCTTGCAGCGCCTGGCTGGTCAGCACGGCCCGGGGGCTGCTGTCGTCGAGCATGAACGCCTGACGGGCGCGCGGCAGGTCCGGATCGATGGGCACGTAGGCGGCCCCGGCCTTGAGCGTCCCCAGCAGGGCAATGACCATTTCCGGTCCACGCCGCAGGCTCACGGCGACTCGGTCGTCCGGTTTCACGCCCAGGGCGATCAGGCGATGGGCCAGCCGATTGGCCTGGCGGTTGAGTTGTTCATAGCTGAGCAACGGCCCGGCATCGCCGCGTACGGCGCAGGCGTGGGGACGCTGCTGGGCTTGCTGTTCGAACAACTGGTGGATCAACACGTCCCGTGGATATTCCCGGGCCGTGGCGTTGAATTCGCCCAGCAGGCGTTGCCGCTCAGCCTCGCTCATGAGCGGGTAATGCCCCACGGGGGTGTCATGTTGCTCCAGCACCGCCTCGAGCATCGAGACGATGCGTTGTTGCAGGTACCGGGCCTCTTCCAGGTTGAAGTAGGCGGTGTTGAAGTTGAAATCCAGGTGGACGTCTTCGAACGGATGGTAGTCGCGCACGAAGATCGCCATGGGCGTCTGCTCGTAGCCGTTGTCCATGGTGATGACCGTGGACGAGGTGCCGCCAAACTGATCGTCGCCGTCCAGGCTTTCGAACGACAGTGACACGTCGAACAGTTGTCGACGCCCGGTCTGGGCCAGGCGCAGGGTGCGATTGAGTTCGGCGATGGGGAAACGCTGGTGACGGTAGCAGCGGCGCAATTGCCCGCCAGCGGCGTGCATCAGGTCCAGCAGCGAGGCGTCGAAGTCGACGGGCAGGCGGATTGGGCTGACCGAGGAAAACATGCCTGCGGTTTCTTTCGCCCGGGCCGTGGTCCGGTTATGCACGGGCATGCCGATGACGATTTCATCGACGCCGACCGTGCGGCAGAAATAAGTGGCGACCACGCTGATCAGCACATGAGCGACCGAGAGGCTGCGTTCGCTGGCAAATTGGGTCAACGCGTTGTACAGCGCCCGCGGCAGCATCGCCTGGACCTGGGCGCTGGGCGCCAATTCATTGGCCTGGCCGGTCTTGAAATCGGCCCGGCGTTGCAGCAGCGATGGAGGCATCTGGGCGTAGGTGTCCTGCCAGAACTGGCGGTCGCGCTCATAGCGGGACGAGGCGAGGTAAGCCCGGTCGTCTTCCAGGAACGACAGGTAGGAATGTCCTTGGGCGACTTCATCGTTGCCGGCCAGCAGCGCGTTGTAGGCTGAACCCACGGCATGGCCGATCAGGGCCACGCCAATGCCGTCGGTGACCAAGTGATGATAGCGGGCGAGCCAGTAATGGCGGTTCGGACCGCAACGGACCATGCGTGCGTCCCAGAGCTGGCCCGTCAACGATTCAAAGGGTTGGCGAAAGGCGTTGCGCAGATAGTCCATGGCCAGGCCGGCGTCGGCGTCGGCCTCGGAGAACTCCACCACCTCCAGGTTCACCTTGACCTCGGGCAGGACGCGTTGGCGGCCGGTGCCGCCTTCATGGCTGAAGCTCAGGCGCAGGGTGTCGTGACGGTTGGCGACCAGCTCGATGGCTTTCTCGAACAGTGCAATGTCGATCTCGCCCTTGATCTCCAGGGACATGCCGATGTTGTAGTAGGGCAGGTCCGGGTGTGCGAGCTGATCCAGCCAGATACCCTGCTGGACGGAAGCCAGCTCGTGGGACGCGGAGTCTTGGGTAGGCAACATATCGGTCGACGAATCCATTTCGGAGCACCTGCTTGCAGAATCAATTGAGGTTTTTCTCCGTTCGAATGGCAGTGGTGGAGACCTGGACGACTGCCAGTCGGCGGAATCAATAGCCGTGGAGAAGGACATCGCAGGCGGCGCAAAGCGCTGGAGGTGACGGCGTGGCGAGGGCTGCGTTGCGAGCCTTCGAGAGTCCCCGTCCTGCCGTTCGGCTGCGCCTGATATCCCTTCACAAAGTGAGAAAAAACTAGAGCATCCGCCTTGGGATGTCTGTCATGGGAAGCAGGGACAACAGCGCGGAACGGGGCTTTGCGGTGCTTGGGCGTGGTCGTGCGAGTCTGTTATACCAACGGCCCTGAGTGTGTGCTTGCGAGGGTCGAAAATGCCATTAACCGCCGAATCGGATCACCCAGCGACGAAGTTCTGGAGCTTGTCCCGCTTCCCCAATCACCCGCAGGCGGGCGCCGTCGAAGTGATCGATGCGCTGGCGATTTCCAAAGAGGAATTCACTCGCCGCTACGTCAATCGCAACCGTCCCTGCCTGGTCAAGAATGCGGTACGGCATTGGCCGGCGTTCCATAAATGGCAGCGCCTGGACTACCTCAAGGCGCATTCGCGCAACAGTGCGGTGGTGGTGCGCTCGCAGATTGTTTCCGAGGTCATCGGCTGGTCCAATCCACAGGTCAAGGCCGAGTTGACCGAATACGCCAAGACGGTCTACCGGGAGGTGCCGTTCCACCAGTTCCTCGACGACCTGAGCGTGGGTGATTCACCGTTGGTGGCCGACAGTTGCCGGTTCTCCGAAGGCTCGGCCATCGAACAGATGAAGGAAGATGTCGGTGGATTGCCGTTCATGCCGCAGTTGGGCAAGTCCCGGCACTATCCGCCCCATCGCAGCTTCCTGTACCGCAATTCCTATACCGATTGGCACTTCCATGTCGTCGACGAAACCTTCATGGCCCAGGTCGTCGGCGCCAAGGAAGTGTTGCTGTTACCGCCAGACGAAGCCAGTTGGCGAGCCTTGCGCCCGGTGATCGAGCAAGCGGGCTACCTGTACGACATCGACACCGGGCGCTTCCCGGGGACGCGAGCCTTGCGGGCGCTGCGCACGGTGGTGGAGCCGGGGGATGCGTTGTACATCCCGGTCTACTGGTGGCACGCGGTGCAATCGCTGGATGATGAATTCGGCGCGACCGTCGCGGCGACGTTCCCGACGCCTTTGCATGTCAGCGGCAACATCAGCTCGCCCATCGCCAGGCGGGTGTTGCGCACTTATCTATTCTCCCGTTTTGCGCCGTTGGTATTTGGCGCGGTGCTCTATTCCCTGGCCTATCGGCTGTTGGACAAATTCATCGGTGCCGTCACGCCTCGCGATGTGCGCCCATGAGCGTAGGGAGCGGCCGCCGGGGTTTCGATTTGGGGCGCGGTTTCTATTTCCTCTGGTGCGGCGAGTCGCTGGCGGTGGTGGGCACGGCGCTGATGGAATTCGCCCTGGGCGTCTGGGTGTACAACCATACCGGCTCGGCGGTGGCGTTCGCCAACGTGGTACTGGCGGCGACACTGCCGGCCGTGTTGTTCTTGCCCTTGGCAGGTGGGCTGGCCGACCGGATCAGCCATCGGGTGATCATTGTCTGTTGCGACGTGACCCTGGCGGTGCTGCTCCTGGGGGTCATGGCGCTGCTCTGGTTCGAACGGCTGGAGCCGCTGCACTTGTACGTTTTCAATTGCCTGGCGTCGATTGTTGGCGCCTTTCGCAAGCCCGCCTATCAAGCGGCTGTCAGTACAATTGTCGCCCCTGACAAGTTCACCCGGGCCTCGGGGTTGATCAGCATCAGCAAGAACGCTTCGGCCCTGGTGGCACCGCTGCTTGCGGGGGCGATCATGGCCAGTGCCGGGCTGGTGACGATTCTGGCCGTGGACCTGATGACCTTCTGCTCCGGCACCTTGCTGGTGATCAAGGCGTTCTCCCATGTGCGAGGCGCGCCGGGGCGCCAGGACAGCGCGCCCAAAGGCACGGTGTTCGGCGGGGCCCTGGGGAATGTCGCCGCCGCGCTGAAGTTCTTTGTCGCCGAGCGGCTGATGGCCGGGTTGCTGGTCTACACCATGATGCGTACGGCGCTGTTGTCACTGGCCACGCTGATGATGACGCCGTTGCTGCTGTCGACCCTGGGCAGCCAGGCGTTGGGGATGGCCTACACCTGGGCGGCCCTGGGTGGCCTGGCTGGCGCGGGGCTGCTGATCTCCATGGGCAACCCACGCCGGTTGATGGCGTTGGTGGCGGTGGCCGATCTGTTGCTGGCGGCTTGTGTCGTCGCCTTGGGGCTGGTCTCGCAGGTTTTCGCCTACTGCGCGCTGGCCTTTGTCGCAATCACCATGGCGAGCATCGCCGACGCCAGCGTGAACTCGTTGTGGATGCGCAGGATTCCCAGCGACAGCCGCGCCAGTGTGTTTGCCTTGATCAGTATGTTGACCATCGCCACCACCAGCCTGGCGGTGATCGTCGGCGGTTTCCTGGTGGACCACTGGTTTCAGCCGGCGTTGGTACCCGGTGGTCTTTACGCCGATTCGATTGGACGTTGGCTGGGCGTGGGCCCGGGGCGCGGCGTGGGGCTGCTGTTCGTGGTAGCCGGCGTGTTGTTCGCGCTGCTGCCGTTGAGCGTCTTGCTCTACGGGCCGATGCGTCGACTGGACGAACCGCCAGTGCCGACGACTGTCGCGCGAATGATCGAGAACCCCCAGGCCGAGCCTCTGTAATGCCAGTCGGCCCCGGTGTACCTGATTCCCGTGACAGACAGGCCGCGCCCGGTGGGTCACCCTTGGCAGGCTCTCCTGCTACGCCCCAAGGCATCCGGCGGACAGGACAATCTGGCATTGCCAGCGGAATCGACAACCTTAATAAAAGGAGTACCTATGCGCCCGTCGTTTTATGATCCCAGCCGTTTTCCGCAACTGAAGAACCTGGCCGACAACTGGGAAGTGATCCGCGAGGAATTTCTGGCCCTCAATGCGCCGACCCTGACGATCAACCGCGTGGGCAAGCAGATCGCCGAAATCGTCGAGGAGATCGATGCACACATGGCGGCGGGAGGAGAGTACGGCTGGCTCTGGGGATGGGGTGATGACATGGATATCATGCCGGAGTGGACCCAGTACGGCCTGGTGGCCTACGACACCCCGATCCCCTACGCCCGCGACGCCATGCCCGGGACTATCGAGCTGCTGAGCAAGATTCCAGGCATCAAGCTCTGCGCCTTGTTGCGCATGGAGCCCAATGTTTTCCTCGGTACTCACTCTCATACCGGCACTTGGGAGGAGGGGCTGCTGCATATGCAATTGACCATCGATGCGCCTACTACGCAGAACTATGCCTACCTCAACGTCAACGGGAGCTTTAACCAGAGCACCAATGGCAACCTGGTGATCTTTGATGGGTCGCTGGACCACTTTGCGGTGAATGCGTCCAGGGCTCACCGGACGGTGTTGTATCTTGAGTTTCATCGTGAGAAACATATGGTGGCTTGATACGGACCGAGCTCGCTTGCGGTGCCCACGGGATTGATGGTTATCCATAGGCCTGTGGGAGCGAGCCTGCTCGCGAAGAGGCCGGCATATCCAATATCTTCATTGACCGAGCCACGGCTATCGCGAGCAAGCTTTGCTCCCACGCTGGATTTTCGGTAGGCACAAAAATTCATGTACACCCAGTCCCCTGTGGGAGCGGGCTTGCTCGCGAAGGGGCCGGCATATCCAACCTCTTCATTGACTGACATTCCGCCTTCGCGAGCAAGCCCGCTCCCACACTGGATCTTCAGCAGCAGCCACATAACTCATGCGCATCCAGTCCCCCTGTGGGAGCGGGCTTGCTCGCGAAGGGGCCGGCATATCCAACCTCTTCATTGACCGAGCCACCGCTATCGCGAGCAAGCTTTGCTCCCACGCTGGATTTTCGGTAGGCACAAAAATTCATGTACACCCAGCCCCCTGTGGGAGCGAGCCTGCTCGCGAAGGGGCCGGCACATCCAATATCTTCATTGACCGAGCCACGGCTATCGCGAGCAAGCTTTGCTCCCACGCTGGATTTTCGGTAGGCACAAAAATTCATGTACACCCAGTCCTCTGTGGGAGCGGGCTTGCTCGCGAAGGGGCCGGCACATCCAACCTCTTCATTGACTGACATTCCACCACCGCGAGCAAGCTCGCACACAGGCCTACCAATACCGCAGCAATGGATTACACACAGACCGAAATGCGAGAAGCCACCAATCCCACAGGACTCGCCTCACGCCAGATGAGCCGAGCCCACCGTCGACTCCAGAAAACGAAAAGCCGTCTGCTTCGAAACCTGGGTCGACTCGAAGAACGCCAGATGACTGCCATTGCGCTCCACATGCAGCAAGGCGTCGCTGATGGACTCGGCAATGTGCTTGGAGCCACCCAGGTGAGTGGTTTCATCGCAGTCGCCAGCGACGACCAGGGTAGGCACCGTGATCTGTTCCAGCCGCGACTTCAACTCAGTCTTGTTCAACGCATCGTTGAGTCGCGCATAGCGGTAGAACAGCTCTTCGTTGACGTAGGGATAAAGCGCCGCGTGGGCAATGGAGTCCGGAATGGTCGCCAGGGTGGCCTGGTCCAGGAATAACGCCTGCAAGTCACTGGCTTCGTTGCGGTCCACGGCGGCCGATTCCATCAGCCATTCGAAGTTCTGCTGGTGGGCGGTGCGCAGGCTGTCGTCCCCCAGGTTGTAATCGCCGTGCCACAGGCTCAAGGAATTGACCCGATCGGTGTGGGTGGCCGCCGCGCTGAGGGCAATCACCGCGCCACCGCAAATGCCCATCAGGTGCGCGCTGTCCAGGCCATAGTGGTTCATCACATTGATCAGATCGCCCACCTGGGCGTCAGTGTCCACGGACAACTGGTCGAACGAAGTGCATGAACCGAACAGCCCGCGGGTTTCCCAGGTGACCACGAAAAATCTTTCGCTCAGCGCATTGAACCAGTCGCGGCACAGATCGAATGGCATGCCGCAGGGCAGGGCCAGGACGATGGCCGGGCGGTCTCGCTCGGTGCTGGCATGCACCGACAGCGCCACGTTGTCGCGAGTAATCAGGTGCAGTGTCTCGACCTCGGGCACGGCACCGCTGAAATCGAAGTGTCTGACCAGGCGCCCGAAGTCCTTGGCACTGTCGACGTCGTCGAAGTGATCATAGGCAAACTCGAGGGCCTGGCAGATTTTCTTGCTGATGAACATCTCGAAAGACGACAGTTGCGCCTCGCCGTCATGCACGTACTGCACGGCTTTGACGCCGATCCTGGCGAACGCGGTGCTAACCGCCCGTTCCGTGGCTCTCACGCTGGAGCAAGCCTGGTCGGGCGCCACGTCACTGCCCTGGGCCAGAAAGCTCAGGCAGATCGGATCGGGCAAATGGATGGCAAGGTGCCTAAGCATCCTCACGGTCTCGCACAGGCGCGTCGCTGCGTCGGTGGAAATAGTCATGGATTGGGGACTCCTGTCAGGCACGTTGCGCATGCCAACTGTCATGTGGCAGTGAAAAGGTCAGACGGCTTCGAATTTCTTGCCTCGGGTAGTGTGGGTGACAAGGCGATTGTATTCAGGTGTCGTGTCGCCGATGACTTGCACCGCGCCGTATTTTTCAAGGCTGATCCGTCCACCGTATTCCTCGATGTGGTCGGAGTCGGGGTAGATCTTCACGAACGACGGCACATAACGCGAGGCGAAGCCCATGCGCATGTCCTGGGATTCACCGCTGTGGGGGTAGGAGGCGTGCATCAGCGTCGACCAGAAAATGATGAATTGGCCGGCCTTCATCTGCATGGGCACGGCGGAGGCTTCGTCGGGCTTCCAGTTCTCGTCGATCTGCAGCTGGCGATAGTCATAGCCGAAGAAACCGCGCCGCACGCCGTCCTTGACCACCGAGCTGTTGTTGGCATCGGGGTCGTAGGCCATGCGCTTGGTTTCGTCGTAGTTCATGCTGTTCTGGGTGCCGGGGATGAATTGCAGGCAACCGTTGGCGATGTTGGCGTCGGTGAAGGCGGTCCAGACGGTGATGGTGCCGCCGAAGTCTTCGTTTTCCGGCCAAAGGATCTGCGGCTTGCCCGAGGCGTTGGCGAAGGTGTCGGCCTGGTGCCAGTCGGTGCCTTCGTCGCCAGGGTATTTCGGGAAAAACTCGGTGCGCCAGCACAGTACGTCCGGGCCGAGGATACTTTCGACGCGGTCGCAGATTTGCGGACGGCAGATGTGGCTGGCGAGGAATTCGTCGTCCAGGTGGCGATCGTAATTGGCGATGTTGGTGCCGCCGGAGATCGCATCCAGATCCTGGTAGGCCGCGGCACTGCGGTCGAGCAAACGCAGGCGGGTGCGCTTCCAGGTCTCTTTCATTTCTTCTGGCGAATAGGCGTCGAATGGTCCGATGAAACCGTTCTTTTCAAACGCCGCTCGTTCTTCCGGGGTCAAGGCGAATTTTTTGCTCATGGGCTTTTCCTTTTCGATCAATGGGCTTGAACAAGGGAACGCTGGATACAGCCGGCCAACACTTTGGCGGTGGCGCCATCGGCCAGCACACCTGGGTCGAGGTTGACCCGGTAATGGGCCTTGAGCGTGCTCAACGAGCGGATCAGGGCCAGGGAGGTGCCGCCGAAATCGAAGAAGTCATCGTTCAGGCCGATGTTCTTCAGGCCGATGTCGTCCGACCAGACCTTGAGCACGAACTGCTCTTGTTCAGTGAGGTTCGGCTCGCTGGCGTGGAGCTCGGTCGATGGGATCGAGTCGGGCGAGGGCAGGCGGCTCTTGTCGATCTTGCCGTGGTCGGTGACCGGCAATGCCGCCAGTGGGATGTAGGCCGAAGGGCGCATGTAGTCCGGCAGGCTCGCGGCCACCTGTGCGGCCACTTCGCTGCGGACCTGTTCGGTCCAGGCCGTCACGCCATGGGTCGGTACCACATAGGTCACCAGGCGCCAGTCGCCATCGCCGTAATCGTGACCGGCCACATGGGCAGCGGCTACGGCGGCGCTGGCTTGCAGGCACGCTTCGACTTCGCCCGGCTCGATGCGGAATCCGCGAATTTTAAGTTGTTCGTCGCAACGACCGGCGTAGCGGTATTCGCCATCGTCGCCCAGCACCAGCAGGTCGCCTGTGCGATAGGCAGGGCTTGAGGTACCTGGCAACTGGACGAAGCGCGCTGCGTTCAGGGCGGGACGATTCAGGTAGCCCAGCGCTACACCGGCACCTTCAATGTACAGCTCACCGGCATTGCCTTGAGGCACCGGCTGTTGATCGGCGTCGAGCAGGTGCAGGCGCCAGCCATCCAATGGTGCACCGATGGACACCATGGCGGCGCTTTCCAGGTCCTGGCCGAGCACCCGTTTGAAGGTGGTGTGGACGGTGGCTTCGGTGATGCCGTACATGTTGATCAAGGCTGGCGTCTGGTCGCCATGGCGTTCGACCCACGGTCGCAGCACCGTGGCGGGCAGCGCCTCGCCGCCGAACACCACATAACGCAGGGCCAATGGCGCACTGGCAGAACGGTCCGCTTCATCCAGGCCACGGAACGCCGATGGCGTCTGGCTCAGCACGGTGACGCCCTGGTCGGCCAGCCATTGACGCGTGCCACTTGGCGAGCGCGACACATCGTAGGGCACCACGGCAACGTGGCCACCGTGGGCGAGGGCGCCCCAGATTTCCCATACCGAAAAGTCGAAACCGATGGAGTGGAACATCGACCAGACGTCGTTTTCGGTGAAGGCGAACGAGCGTTGGGTGCTTTCCAGCAGGCGACTGACGTTACCGTGCGCCACCAATACGCCCTTGGGCTCACCGGTGGAGCCGGAGGTGTAGATGACGTAGGCCGCGGCCTCGTCGGGGTTGCGCTGGTCGTCGGCGGGCAGCGGTTGCAGGGCCGGGCCGGCCAGCAGCTCGGCCAGGGACAGGACGCGCACGGACGCGCTTTGCGGCAGGTCGGCGAGTTCCCCGATCATCAGGCCCAGGCCGCTGTCGCGCACGATGTGTTCGACCCGCTTGCCCGGGTATTGCGGATCGACCGGGACGTAGGCGCCGCCGGCCTTGAGAATGCCCAGCAGGCTGATGACCAGGTCGACGCCACGTGGCAGGCACATCCCCACCAGCATGCCGTCCCGGACGCCTTCCTGGCGAAGCCGGGCCGCCAGTTGCGACGAGACAGTGTCGAGTTGCGCGTAGCTCAATGAGCGAGAGGCGTCGGACACCGCGGTTCGCTCAGGGAATTCACGGGCCCGGGCGACGAATGTTTCATGCAGGAATGCACCGTGCGTGAGGGGGGCTGGCGCGGGGTTGACCGATCCGCCAGTGTTCTTAATCGGCATGACTAACGCTCCTGTTAAATGCCAGGCACACCGTGTTGCGAGTTGCGCAAACCGATGTGCTCGAGACGTCACTGCGACCCACGGCATCGTTTGCGGTACCTGTGCATTTCGCAGCTCGCGCATTTCAGCACCGACTTTGTGTCGGCGTCTGTCGCGGGAAATGGGGACAAGCGAGGCTGGTTTGGGTCGACGTGTGTCGGTGCAATGGCCGGTGGTGGGTACGGGGCGCCACAGATCAAAGTCAAAGGCAGAGCAACAGCAGGATATGCACTCAGCATCCAAGTAGCTGTGCTACCGCTATCGCGAGCAGGCTCGCTCCCACAATGGGTCGCAGTGAACACAAGCCCCATGAACCCCCAAGATCTCCTGTGGGAGCGAGCCTGCTCGCGAAGAGGCCGGCCCATCCAGCATCACTGCAAACTGACCCGCCGCTTTCGCGAGCAGGCTCGCTCCCACAATGGGTCTGCGGTGAACACAAGACCCATGAACCCCCAAGGTCACCTGTGGGAGCGGGCTTGCTCGCGAAGAGGCCGGCCCATCCAGCATCACTGCAAACTGACCCACCGCCTTCGCGAGCAAGCCCGCTCCCACAATGGGTCTGCGGTGAACACAAGATTCATGAACCCCCAAGATCTCCTGTGGGAGCGAGCCTGCTCGCGATGAGGTCGGCCCATCCAGCATCACTGCAAACTGACCCACCGCCTTCGCGAGCAGGCTCGCTCCCACAATGGGTCTGCGGTGAACACAAGACCCATGAACCCCCAAGATCTCCTGTGGGAGCGAGCCTGCTCGCGAAGAGGCCGGCCCATCCAACATCACTGCAAACTGGCCCGCCGCTTTCGCGAGCAAGCCCGCTCCCACAATGGATCTGCGGTGAACACAAGCCCCATGAACCCCCAAGATCTCCTGTGGGAGCGAGCCTGCTCGCGAAGAGGCCGGCCCATCCAACATCACTGCAAACTGGCCCGCCGCTTTCGCGAGCAAGCCCGCTCCCACAATGGATCTGCGGTGAACACAAGACCCATGAACCCCCAAGATCTCCTGTGGGAGCGAGCCTGCTCGCGATGAGGTCGGCCCATCCAGCATCACTGCAAACTGACCCCCGCCGCTATCGCGAGCAAGCTTGCTCCCACAGATCTGATGGGTGTACGACCGGGAGAGCCAGGTCGGCTATCAGGCCGCCTCGCTTTGGCTTTTGATCTTGATCTGGTGACGCCCCGTTAACCACGCTGGCTGAACGAAGCTGTTGCAACCTCTGTCCCGGTTTGCGGTGCCAGACATCCCCCCCGATCAATGTTTTTATCCTTGCCCGATGGTGGGTCGCATTGGTCCGGCCCTGCGACGTGGATCCGACGATCCGTGGTTCAGGAGTTATTGATGAGTCTTCAAACTGACGCTTCGCCCGTCATGCCCGCTGACGGGATCGCGGATTCGCTTGCCTGGCCAGGTCCTGGAACTGGCGAATCGATCAGGCTGTCATTGCTCGCCGACGGTTTGAGTTTGCCGGTGGTGATCGAGCCGGTTGAACCGGCGTTGAATCCTTCGCTGTGGGCCAGCACCCATCGCGAAGCCATCGAGGCGTTGCTGTGTCGCCATGGTGCGGTGCTGTTTCGCGGTTTCGATCTCGGCTCGGTGCCAGCCTTCGAGGCGTTCGCTGAAGCCTTGTCGCCCGGGCTGCATGGCAGCTACGGCGACCTGCCGAAGAAAGAGGGCGGACGCAACGTCTACCGCTCCACGCCGTATCCCGAACGCGAAATGATCCTGTATCACAACGAGAGCTCACACCTGCAAGGCTGGCCGCGCAAGCAGTGGTTCTATTGCGAACAGCCATCACGGGTTGGCGGCGCGACGCCGCTGGCTGACATCCGCCAAGTCCTGCAATGCCTGCCGCCGCAGGTGGTCGCCCGGTTCGAACAAAAAGGCCTGAGCTACAGCCGCACCTTCACCGCCGGTGTCGAGCCGAGCTGGGCGTCGTTCTTCGGCACCACCGAGCGCGCCGTCGTCGAACAGCGTTGCCGGGAAGAGGGCACCGAGTTCGAATGGCTCGACGACGAAACCCTGCAAGTGCGCACCCTTTGTCCGGCGGTTATCCAGCATCCGGTAACCGGGGAGCGGGCTTTTTTCAACCAGGTACAGCTGCACCATCCGTTTTGTCTCGGCGAGGAAATGCGCGAAGACCTGCTCGATATGTTCGGCGCCGATCGTCTGCCGCGCATGGTCAGTTACGGCGATGGAACGCCGATAGAAGACGACGTCATGGCGTTGCTCGGCGAGGCCTATGAGGCCTGTGCGGTCAGGTTCGCCTGGCGCAAGGGCGATGTGGTGATGCTCGACAACATGTTGGTCGCCCACGCTCGCGACCCTTACGAGGAGCCACGCCTCATCGTTGTGGCGATGGGCGAAATGATCGCCCAGGGCGACGTATGGCGACCGGCGTGAGCCCTTTCGTGACTCCATTCGAGGATAGCAACCCATGAAAAACGAGCAGAACGCGAAGAAAGAGAAGAAGCCAAAACCGGGCTCGGTCATGCGCCTGTTGTGGCGTAACCATCCCTGGCTGACGCTCTTTACGTTGATCTGCGGTGTCATCAGCGGGGTGGCGTCAATCGCGGTGGTGAGCGTGATCAACGAGGCTATCCACAATGACGGCTCTCGCCTGCAGGCGCTGTACTGGTTCATCGGGCTCAGTGCCACGGCGCTGATATTGCGCAATGGCGCAGCGTTGTTCCCGGCCTACGCCAGCATGCGAATCATGACGCGCTTGCGCATTGCGCTGTGTCGCAAGATTCTCGCCACGCCGCTGGAAGAAGTGGACCGGCGCGGCCCGCCCAATGTGCTGACGATGTTGACCAACGACATCCCGCAATTGAATACGACGCTGATCATCATGCCCACGATCCTGGTGGAGACGACGGTCTTTCTGTTCGGCATCGGCTACCTGGCCTACCTGTCGTGGGTCGTGCTGGCCTTGACGGTTTCACTGATGATCCTGGGGGTGGGGCTGTATCTGTTCTTCTTCTCCTGTGGCGTCAGGAACACGTCCCGGGTGCGGGATGAATACACCGCGTTCAATGAATACACCCACGCCCTGGTGTTCGGCCTCAAGGAACTCAAGCTCAATGGCGTGCGGCGCCGCTGGTTCGGGCGCTCGGCCATCGAGGCGTCTTCCACCCGTGTGGCGCGCTACAACTTCGTTGAGCGCCTTTGGTACACCGCCGCCGACAACGTCGGGCAATTCACGCTGTCGTTGCTGATCGGTTGCCTGCTGTTCGCCGCCCCCCTGGTCGGTGCCGTCGATCCGAAAATCATGACCGCCAGCGTCCTGGCCGTGTTGTACATCATGGGCCCGCTGTCGTTGCTGGTCGGGGCGATGCCCTTGCTGGCGGCGGGCCGGGTGGCTTCTACCCGTCTTGCGGAATTCGGTTTCTCAATCAACGGCCCGCACCCGGAACCCATCGAGACCGACGCGCCCAAGGTGCATCTGCTGGAGCACAAGAAGCCGTGGAATCGCATCGAACTGAAGGCCGTGCGCATGCACTACCAGGAGTTGCACGCCGAGAGCGGTTTCTCCCTGGGGCCCATCGACCTGACGGTGCAGGCCGGCGAGTTGATCTACATCGTCGGTGGCAACGGTTGCGGCAAAAGCACCTTGGCCAAACTTCTCTGCGGGCTCTACATCCCCCAGGAGGGTGAGATCCTGCTCGATGGCAAGCCGGTGACGGATGAAAGTCGCAACGACTATCGCGACCTGTTCTCCGCGGTGTTTTCCGATTTCCACCTGTTCAACCGCCTCATCGGCCCCGACGAAGAGGACGGCAGCCCGACGCTGGCGCGCAAGTACTTGGAAACCCTGGGGCTGGCCGACAAGATCAAGATCGAAGGACAGGGGTATTCCACCCTGAAGGCCTTGTCCTATGGCCAGCAAAAACGCCTGGCGCTGGTGTGCGCCTACATGGAGGACCGCTCGGTCTACGTACTGGACGAGTGGGCCGCGGACCAGGATCCGCCGTTCAAGAAGTTCTTCTACGAGGAGCTGCTGCCCGACCTCAAGCGTCGTGGCAAGACGGTGCTGATCATTACTCACGACGACCAGTACTTCCAACTGGCGGATCGCATCATCAAGTTGTCGGATGGCCAGATCATTTCCGACATCAACTGCGCCCTGCGCGACAAGCGAGCCTGAATGACCCTCCAGGCCCTGTCGTTCGGCTTGCGATGTCGCGACAGCACTGCCGGACCCCTGTGAAAACGCTTGGCATCAACCCACCCGGCAGGCGCGTATCCGCCGCCGGGTGGCGACGCCATGCACGAACGTCTGACCGTTCGACCGACCCCATGCCGCGCCGGCTACCTGCGCGGATTGCATCAACGCCAGGCGTGCCTGTTGCATTCAACCGGGCAGCACTGACAAATCTCTGAGAAGGATCGTATGAAATTTATCTTTGCGCGTGTGGTGGGTGACGTTGTTGCAACCGGCCGTCCGGCCAAGCGCTGCCATGAGCAGCAACAGGGCCGTCTGCTGTCGGCCAGCGTTCGGGTGTCGGAGGGGCGGGCATGAACCAGTCCCTGTCATTTTCGCAAACCTACCCGTTGACGGCCGCCCAGCGAGACATCTGGCTGGAGCAAATGGTCCAGGGCGATTCCCCGTTGTACAACATCGGCGGTTACCTGCACATCGAGGGCGCGGTTGACCCCGAGCGGTTCCAGCAGGCGATCGACTTGCTGGTGCAAAAACATGATGCCCTGCGCACGGTATTGCTCTGTGAAGCTGACACAGGTGGCGTGCCGATGCAGACGCTGGTCGATACGCTGGCGGTGCAGGTGCCCGTGCATGATTTGTCTGAACAGTCCGACCCGCAGGCATCGGCACAGGCCTGGGTCCAGCAGCGGATGGCGATGGCGTTCTCGCTGGACGGGGGGCCGCTGTTGCGCCTGGCGCTGCTCAAGCTCAATGACGCTTCGTTTTATTTCGTCATCCAGGTGCATCACATTGTCCTGGATGGCTGGAGCATCGGCTTGATGTTCAAGGAACTCGGCGAGCTCTACAGCGCGCTGGAAAGCAACCAGGCGCCAGACGTATCGGCGCCGTCCTACGTGGCGTTCATCGAGGACGATGCCCGCTATCGCGACTCTCCACGGTTTGCCCGTGAACGAGCGTACTGGCTGGAAAAATACCAGGAAGTCCCACCGCCCTTGTTCGTGGCCCGCCACCGTGATCGCTACCCTGGTCGCATGGCCCCCAGTCGCCATGCCGTATGGCCCTACGCCCAGGCGCTGAACGAGCGAATCGATGCCTTGGCGCAACTGCACCAGTCGTCCCGCTCGGCTGTGTTGCTGGCTGCGCTGTATGTTTATTTTGCTCGCACCACTGGCCGTGAAGAGCTGGTGATCGGCTTGCCGATCCTGAACCGGTCCAACGCGTCCTTCAAGAAAACCATGGGCATGTTCACCCAGGTGAGCGCCGTGCGGTTGCGCTTTGGCGCCGACCTGTCATTCGGCGAGCTGGTCCACGAGGTGGCGCGCACGCTCAAGCAAGACTATCGCCACCAGCGCTTCCCCCTGAGCGACATGAACCGATCGCTGGAGCTGCTGCAGGGTAACCGCGGGCAGTTGTTCGACATATCGTTCTCTTATGAACTGGACGACCACCAATTCATGTTCGGGCAAGCCCCGGCCCGTTCGGTGAAGTACTCGAACGGTCACGAACAGATGCCGTTGGCCATTCACATCCGGAGCAACCCGCACGACGATAACGATTGGTTGCACTGGATCTACAACGCGGCATTTTTCCAGGACGGTGAAATCGAGGCAATGGCCGAGCGCTTCATGCAGGTGCTGGAGCAAGGCTTGAGCAATGACGCATTGCCGATCCGCGGGTTTGTGCTGCCGACGCCGGCCGAAGCCCGCCAGCTACAGGCTTGGAACGCGGACGATGGGCAGCACTATGCGCATGACCGCACGATCCACGGCCTGTTCGAAGCGCAAGCAACCGCGCAGCCCGATGCGGTGGCGGTGGTGCATGAAGACCAGGCATTGACCTACGGCGAGCTCAATACCCGGGCGAACCAGGTTGCCCATCGCCTGCTGGCGCTGGGCGTTCGCCCGGATGACCGGGTGGCGATCTGTGTCGAGCGTGGCCTGGACATGATCGTCGGCTTGTTGGGGATCCTGAAGTCCGGCGCCGGTTACGTGCCGCTGGACCCTGCCTATCCAGCGGAGCGCCTGGCCTTCATGCTCGAGGACAGCACCCCGGTGGCGTTGCTCGCCCAGTCGGCGCTGGAGGCGCAACTGCCGGCGCTGTCTGCCCCGGTGTTATGGCTCGATCAGCCCGCCAGCGCGGGGATCGCCGAGCAATCGTTGCATAACCCCGACGTCGCGGCGCTGACGTCGCACCACCTGGCCTACGTGATCTATACCTCGGGCTCCACCGGCTTGCCCAAGGGCGTGATGGTCGAGCACCGCAACGTCGCGCGGCTGTTCTCGGCGACCCAGCCCTGGTTTGATTTTGGCCCGCAGGATGTGTGGGCGCTGTTCCATTCCTTCGCGTTCGATTTTTCGGTCTGGGAAATCTGGGGGGCGTTGACCCGCGGCGGCCGGTTGTTGGTGGTGCCGCAATGGGTCAGCCGTTCCCCGCAAGACTGCTACGCACTGTTGTGCGAGGCCGGTGTGACGGTACTGAACCAGACGCCAAGCGCCTTCCGGCAATTGATCGCGGCCCAGGGCGAAAGCGACCTGCGCCACAACTTGCGCCAGGTGATTTTTGGCGGGGAAGCGCTGGACACCCGCATTCTCAAGCCGTGGTATGCCCGTGCAACCAATGCCGGGACGCAGTTGGTGAACATGTATGGCATCACCGAAACGACGGTGCACGTGACGTATCGTCCCCTTGAAGCCGCGGACTCTCAGTGGGGCGGGGGCAGCCCGATCGGCAAGCGTATCCCTGATCTGCGCCTGTACCTGCTCGACCCGTACGGCCAGCCCGTGCCGGTGGGCGTGGAAGGCGAGTTGTATGTCGCTGGCGCGGGGGTGGCGCGAGGTTACCTGAACAGGCCCGAACTCAATGACAGCCGTTTCATCGCCGATCCGTTCGACAGCACTGCCGGGGCCCGGATGTATCGCACCGGCGATCTCGGTCGCTGGCAGGAGAACGGTGAGCTGCATTACGTGGGCCGCAACGACGAACAGGTGAAAATCCGTGGCTTCCGTATCGAGCTTGGCGAGATCGAGACGAAGCTGGCGGCATGCGAGGGTGTACGCGAAGCGGTGGTCATCACTCGTGAAGACACGCCGGGCGACCAACGCCTGGTGGCCTATCTGATCGCCAACGAAGGCGCGCAACTGTCGGCGGTCGAACTGCGTTCGCAGCTGCTGGGCTCGTTGACGGACTACATGGTGCCCAGTGCCTTCGTGGTGCTTGAGGCATTCCCGTTGACCACCAACGGCAAGCTCGATCGCAAGGCCCTGCCGGCGCCCGATGCGCAGGCGTATGTCCATCGCATTTTCGAAGCGCCGGTAGGCGACGTGGAAATTGCCCTGGCCGGGCTCTGGACTGAACTGCTCGGCGTCGAACAGGTGGGGCGCCATGACCGCTTCTTCGAACTGGGCGGCCACTCGCTGCTGGCGGTCAAGCTGATCGAGCGCATGCGCCAGGTCAATCTGGACACCGATGTGCGGGTGCTGTTCGGCCAGCCAACCCTGGCGACACTGGCGGCCGTCACGGGGACCCGCGGCGGCATCGTCGTACCGGACAACGCCATTGCCCACGATGCCCAGCGCATCACACCGGACATGCTGCCACTGGCAACGCTGACCCAGGGCGAGATCGACCGTATTGTCGCGGCGGTGCCGGGCGGGGTGAGCAACGTCCAGGACATCTACGCGTTGGTGCCGTTGCAGGAGGGCATTCTTTATCATCACCTGGCGACCACCCAGGGCGACCCCTATCTGCTGCAAGCACTGTTGCGCGTGGGCAGTCGCGAGCAGTTGGATACGTTCGTCCAGGCCTTGCAGGCGGTGATCGAACGGCACGACATCCTGCGTACGTCGGTGATGTGGGAAGACCTGGGCGAGCCGGTCCAAGTGGTCTGGCGCCAGGCCCGGCTGACGGTGGAAGAACTCGCCTTGAATGCCGCCGATGGCGACATCGCCGAGCAGTTGCGGGTCCGCTTCGATCCTCGTCATACCCGCTTCGACCTGCGCCAGGCGCCGATGATGCGCATCCACGTGGCCGAAGACCTCGCCAATGGCAGTTGGGTCGCGGTGTTGCTGTTTCATCATCTGATCGACGATGCCACGTCCCTGGGCATGCTGGGCAAGGAAATCGAGGCACACCTGGAAAACCGTGCGGGTGAGCTGCCCAGGTCCGTGCCTTATCGCAACTATGTGGCGCAGGTGCGCTTGGGCAGCGATCCTGGCCAACATGAAGCGTTCTTCAGCGAAATGCTCGGGGACGTGGACGAGCCGACGCTGCCGTTCGGCTTGCAGGATGTGCAGGGCGACGGCACCGGTATCGAAGAAGCTTCGCTGGCCCTGGCTGCCGACTTGACCCAGCGCCTGCGCACCCAGGCACGACGCCTGGGGGTTAGCACGGCGAGCCTGCACCATTTGGCCTGGGGCCAGGTGGTGGGGCGTTTGTCCGGTCGACAGGATGTGGTGTTCGGGACGGTGTTGATGGGGCGCCTGCACAGCGGCCAGGATGACGGGCATGCCTTGGGCATGTTCGTGAACACGCTGCCGTTGCGTGTCGAGGCCGGGGGGCAGGGGGTACTGGCTGCGCTGAAAACCACCCACGAGCGCCTGGCGGCGTTGCTCGGCCACGAGCATGCGCCATTGTCCCTGGCGCAGCGTTGCAGCGGGGTCGCCGCACCGACGCCACTGTTCAGCGCATTGCTCAATTACCGGCAGACCGCGGTGGCCGCGCAGGCACCCAAGGACGCCGGTCAGGCGCGAACCTGGGCCGGGGTCGAGATCCTCGGCGGCGAAGAGCGGACCAACTACCCACTGTCGCTGTCGATAGACGATCTGGGCGAGTCGTTCGGGTTGACGGTGCAAGCCGTGGCCGGCATCGGCGCGCAGCGTATTTGCGCCTACATGAATACGGTACTCGAAGCGCTGGCCGATGCCCTCGATCAGACGGTCGACACGCCACTGCATGACCTGGATATTGTCCCCGCTCACGAGCGTCGGCGGTTGGTCGAGGACTTCAATGCCTTTGATACTGCCTACCCGGCGGGTTTGCTGATCCATCAGTTGTTCGAAGCCCAGGTCCAGGCCCGGCCGGATGCTGTGGCGCTGACCTATCAGGACGCGTGCCTGAGCTACGGTGAGCTGAATCGGCTGGCGAACCAGATTGCCCATCGCCTGATCGAGCAGGGGATCGGTGCCGATGATCGCGTGGCGATCTGCGTGGACCGCAGCCTGGAAATGGTCGCGGGGCTGGTGGGTATTCTCAAGGCCGGCGCCGCTTATGTGCCCCTGGACCCGGCCTATCCGAGCGAACGCCTGGCCTACATGCTGGAGGACAGTGCGCCCCGGGCGCTGCTGACCCAGCGCGATTTGCAGGCGCGCTTCGCGCAACCGAGCGTGCTGGTGTTGCTGCTCGACGCCGAGGAACGCGATGGTGCCGGCATCAGCGCCCAGCCGCAAACCGATCCGCATGTGAGCGGCCTGGGCCCCGACAACCTGGCGTATGTCATTTATACCTCGGGTTCTACCGGTCAGCCCAAGGGCGTTGCCATGCCGCACCGGGCCCTGGTCAACCTGATGCAGTGGCAAATCGAACAGGCCCGGCAGCAGGGACGCGCGAGCGCCCGCACCTTGCAGTTCGCGGCCCTGGGCTTTGACGTTGCCTTCCAGGAGATGTTCAGCACCCTGTGCGCCGGTGGCGAATTGTCGTTGATCCATGCCGATGTCCGGCTGAATTTCCACCGTTTGTTCCAGCACATCCGCGAACAGCGCATCGAGCGCCTCTACCTGCCCTGCGTCGCCTTGCAGGCGTTGGCCGAAGCGGTGGTGGGCGACGGTGAGCGCGGGCCGCTGGCCTGTCCACTGCTGGATGTCATCACCGCGGGCGAGCAACTGCGCATCACGCCACAGATCCGTGAGTTTTTCGTCCGCCTGGATGGCTGCCGCCTGCACAACCACTACGGGCCGACCGAGTCCCACGTCGCCACCGCGCTGACCTTGCCGGACGATGTCGGCGCCTGGCCTACGCTGCCGGCCGTCGGGCACCCGGTGGCGAACACGCGCATCTATCTGCTGGACGAACACCTGCGCCCGGTTCCGACCGGCGTGGCGGGCGAGATCCACATCGGCGGCGTGTGCGTTGCCCGTGGCTACCTGAACCGCGACGACCTCAGCGGCGAGCGTTTCATCGGCGATCCGTTTGCGGTGGGTGGCCAGGCGCGCCTGTACAAGACCGGTGACCTGGGACGCTACCAGCCCGACGGTTGCATTGAATACCTGGGGCGCAACGACGATCAGATCAAGATCCGCGGTTTCCGTGTCGAGCTGGGAGAAGTCGAGGCCAGGCTTTGCCAGCAGGCCGGGATCAAGGAGGCGGCGGTCATCGCCCGTGAAGACAGCCCTGGCGACAAACGCCTGGTGGCGTATTTCACGCCTGCGGTCGCGGATCTTTGGCCCGACGCCGATGCGCTGCGCGCCCATCTGCAAGCACTGTTGCCGGACTATATGGTCCCGGCGGCCTATGTGCGCCTGGAAAAACTGCCCCTGTCGCCCAACGGCAAACTGGATCGACGGGCGCTGCCGGCACCCGAGGCGGATGCCTTTGCCAGTCGGGCCTATGAAGCACCGCTGGGTGAGGTGGAGACCGTGCTGGCGCGGCTGTGGACCGAGGTCCTCGGCGTGGAGCGGGTGGGCCGGCATGACCACTTCTTCGAGCTGGGCGGGCATTCACTGCTGGCCGTGAAGCTGATCGAAGGCATGCGCCAGGCCGGCCTGAGCGCCGATGTGCGCGTCTTGTTCGGTCAGCCGACCCTGGCGGCCCTGGCCGCGGCGGTGGGCGGTCGCGCTGACATCGTGGTGCCGGCCAATGGCATCGTCGCCGGTTGCCAGCGGATCACGCCGGCCATGCTGCCGCTGGTGTCGTTGGACCAGCCCGCCATCGACCGGATTGTCGCCACGGTGCCTGGCGGGGTCGCGAACGTACAGGACATCTACCCGCTGGCCCCGCTGCAAGAGGGGATTCTCTACCACCACATTGCTGCGCAAGCGGGCGACCCCTATTTGCTGCAAGCCACGTTCGCCCTGGACAGCCGTGCCCGGCTCGATGGGTTCGTCCAGGCGTTGCAGGCGGTGATCGATCGGCACGACATCCTCCGGACCGCCGTGCTTTGGGAAGGCTTCGACCAGCCCTTGCAAGTGGTTTTGCGCCGTACCGAGCTGCTGCTCGAAGAACCGCTGTTGGACCAGGCCCAGGGCGACATCGCCACGCAACTACAAGCGCTTTTCGACCCTCGGCATTGTCGCCTGGATTTAGGCAAGGCGCCGCTGATGCGCCTGGCGTGTGCCTGGGACAGTGCCCAGCAGCGCTGGGTGGCGATCCTGCTGTTCCACCACATCGCCCTGGACCATACGGCCCTGGACGTGATGCAGGACGAAATGCTGGCGTGCCTCAACGGTGAGGGCGAACGCCTGGACGCCGCCATGCCGTACCGCAATTATGTGGCGCAGACCCTGCTGGGCGTCAGCCGCGAGCAACACGAAGGTTTCTTCCGCGACATGCTCGGTGATGTCGAGGAGCCGACGTTGCCGTTCGGGCTGCGTGAAGTACAGGGCGACGGCCGGGGCGTCGACGAGGCCAAGCTGAACCTCGATAGCGCATTGAGCCTGCGCCTGCGCCAGCAGGCGCGCCAGTTGGGCGTGAGCCCGGCGGCCCTGCATCACCTGGCGTGGGCCAGGGTCCTTGGACGCTTGTCCGGGCGCGAAGATGTGGTCTTCGGCACCGTGTTGTTGGGCCGCATGCAGAGCGGCGAAGGCTCTGATCGTGCGCTGGGCATGTTCATCAATACCTTGCCGCTGCGGGTGAAAGTGGGCGCCGAGGACGTACGCACGGGCGTCAAGGCGACCCATGAGCGCCTGACCGCGTTGCTCGGTCATGAACACGCCTCGTTGGCGCTGGCCCAGCGCTGCAGCGGCGTGCCGGCTGCGTTGCCGTTGTTCAGCGCCTTGCTGAACTACCGCCACAGCCCGCTTCAGGACAACGACGGCATCGAGCGTTGGGCGGGGGCGCAGGTGCTGGCGGTCATGGAACGGACCAATTATCCGTGCATGGTGTCGGTCGATGACCAGGGCGAAGGCTTCTTGTTGACTGTGCAGACCGCTGGCGCCGTCGATGCCCGGCAGGTCGGCGCCTACATGGAGACAGCCCTGGCGAGCCTGGTGGAGGCGCTGGAATTCGCGCCTCGGTCACCGGTCAACGGGCTGGATATCCTGCCGGGTGACGAGCGTTGGCAGTTGTTGCGGGATTTCAACGCCACCGAGGCTGACTATCCGCGCAAGCAGACGATTCATGGGTTGTTCGAGGCGCAGGTGCAGCGTACGCCGGATGCCGTCGCGGTGATCCGTGGCGAGCAGCGCCTGAGCTACCGCGAGTTGAACGAACGGGCCAACCGCCTGGCCCATTACCTGCGCGAGCAGGGCGTAGAGCCGGACTCGCGGGTGGCGATCTGTGTCGAGCGCGGTATCGACATGGTTGTTGGGTTGCTGGCGATTCTCAAGGCCGGTGGCGGTTATGTGCCGCTGGATCCGGCGTACCCGCTGGATCGGATTGCCTACATGCTCGAAGACAGTGCGCCGGCGGCGGTGTTGGCGCAGGCTGCAACGGTCGGGTTGTTGGCCGGTGCTTCGATGCCAGTGATCGATTTGGACAGCGAGCTGTGGCAGGACGAGTCCGTCCGGAATCCGGAGGTCGCTGAGCTGACGTCCTCGCACCTGGCCTATGTCATCTACACCTCGGGTTCGACTGGCCTGCCTAAAGGCGTGATGATCGAACACCGCAACACGGTGAACTTCCTGACCTGGGCCCATCGTTCGTTCGACTCAAAGATATTGTCGAAAACCTTGTTCTCGACCTCGCTGAACTTCGACTTGGCCGTCTACGAGTGCTTCGCGCCGCTGACCTCCGGCGGCAGCATCGACGTGGTCACTAATGTGCTGGAACTGCAACAGGGCGAGCACGACATCACCCTGATCAACACCGTGCCGTCTGCCCTCAAGGCCTTGTTGGAGTCCGGAGGGCTGGGCGAGGGCGTCGACACGGTCAACGTCGCTGGTGAAGCCTTGAAGCGCAGTCTGGTGGAAACGTTGTTCGAACAGACCCAGGTCAAGCGCCTGTGCAACCTCTACGGCCCGTCGGAAACCACGACGTATTCGAGTTGGGTGTCGATGGCCCGTGAGGAAGGATTTGCCGCGCACATCGGCAAACCGGTGGCCAACACTCAGTTCTATCTGCTGGATGAACACAAACAACCGGTGCCATTGGGCGTACTGGGGGAAATCTACATCGGTGGCGCTGGGGTCGCGCGCGGTTATCTCAATCGTGACGACCTCACGGCCGAGCGTTTCCTGAAAGACCCGTTCAGCACGGCTCCAAACGCTCGCATGTATCGCACCGGCGACCTGGGCCGCTACCTGCCGGACGGCAACATCGAATACCTGGGCCGCAACGACGATCAGGTCAAGATCCGTGGTTTCCGCATCGAACTGGGGGAGATCGAAGCCAAGCTCGCTCAACACGATGCCTTGAACGAAGCCGTGGTCCTGGCTCGTGAAGACATACCGGGCGACAAGCGCCTGGTGGCCTATTTCACCCAACACTCGCCGGACGAAACCGTCGACATCGAAACCCTGCGCGCTCACCTGCAAACACAACTGCCTGACTACATGGTACCCATGGCCTACGTCCGACTGGACGCACTGCCCCTGACACCGAACGGCAAACTCGACCGCAAGGTCCTGCCGGCACCGGACCTCGATGCCGTCATCTCCCGAGGCTACGAAGCCCCGCAAGGCGAAACCGAAACCGTCCTGGCGCAAATCTGGCAGGACCTGCTGGGCCTGGAGCAAGTCGGTCGCCACGACCATTTCTTCGAACTGGGCGGGCATTCCCTACTGGCGGTCAGCCTGATCGAGCGGATGCGCCAGGCCGGTCAGAGCGCCGACGTGCGCGTGCTGTTCAATCAACCGACCCTGGCTGCGCTGGCAGCCGCGGTGGGTGATGACGGTGATGAAGTCGACGTCCCGGCCAACCTGATTCCACTGGGTTGCACCCACATTACTCCGGCGATGCTGCCGCTGGCCGCGTTGAGCCAGGAGGCCATCGACCGCATCGTGGCGGCCGTACCGGGTGGTGCGCGCAATGTGCAGGATATTTATCCGTTGGCGCCATTGCAGGAGGGCATTCTCTACCATCACCTGTCGGCCGGGCAGGGCGATCCCTATGTCTTGCAGGCACAGTTTGCCTTTGACAGTCGTGACCGCCTCGACGCTTTCACCCAGGCCCTGCAGGGGGTGATCGACCGCCATGACATCCTGCGCACCGCCATGGCCTGGGAAGGTCTGGACGCGCCAGTGCAGGTGGTCTGGCGCAAGGCATCGCTGGGCGTGGAGCAAGTGCTCCTCGGTACCGGGGGTGGCGACATCGCCGGTCAATTGAAGGCGCGTTTTGACGCCAGCCAGCATCGCCTGGATATCCGTGAGGCGCCGTTGATGTGCATCCGGTTTGCCGAGGATGTGCTCAACCAGCGTTGGGTGGCGAGCTTGCTGTTCCACCACATGGCGCTGGACCATACGGCGCTGGACGTGGTGCGACACGAGATGCAGGCGCACCTGCTGGGCCAGGCCGGCCAGTTGGGCGAGGCGGTGCCGTATCGCAACTACGTGGCCCAGGCCTGCCTGGGCGTGAGCCGTGAAGCGCACGAGGCATTTTTCCGCGACATGCTCGGTGCCATCGACGAGCCGACGCTGCCGTTCGGCCTGCAGGATGTACGCGGCGATGGCAGCCTTGTCGAGGAAGCCCGGCAGGGTCTCGCGACTGATTTGAGCCGACGCCTGCGCACCCAGGCCCGCCGTCTGGGGGTGAGCGCGGCGGCCTTGCATCACTTGGCCTGGGCCCAGGTATTGGGCCGCGTTTCGGGGCGCGACGAGGTGGTGTTTGGCACGGTGCTGATGGGACGAATGCAGGGCGGCGAAGGCGCCGACCGGGCCTTGGGGATGTTTATCAACACCTTGCCGATTGGCGTACAGGTCGGTGCGCAAAGCGTGCGCGACGGTGTCCTGGCGACCCACGCACGGCTGACCGGCCTGTTGGGCCATGAACACGCCTCCCTGGCGTTGGCCCAGCGTTGCAGTGGCGTCACGGCACCGACGCCGCTGTTCAGTGCGTTGCTCAACTACCGCCATTCGGTCGCCGAGCCCATCGCGTTGCAAGCGTCGTCAGCCTGGCAAGGGATCGAGGCCCTGGGCGGCGAAGAACGCACCAATTATCCGCTGACGATGAGCGTCGATGACCTGGGGGAAGATTTCAGCCTGACGGCGCAAGTCGAGCCCCGGATCGGTGCGCAACGCGTCTGTGGCTATCTGCAGGTGGCGTTGGAAAACCTGGTTGATGCGTTGGAGCATGCGCCGCAGGCGCCGTTGCACAGCCTGGCAATAATGCCGTCGGTCGAACGCAAGCAATTACTTGAAAGCTGGAATGAGACGGAGGCGGTGTATGCCCATGACGCCTTGATTCATGGGCAGTTCGAGGCCAAGGCCTCGGCGCAGCCTGACGCGGTGGCAGTGACATTCGAAGATCGGACGCTGACCTACGGCGAACTCAACGCTCGAGCGAACCAGGTCGCCCATCGTCTGTTGTCCCTGGGTATTCGCCCGGATGACCGGGTGGCGATTTGCGTCGAACGTGGCCTGGACATGATCGTTGGCCTGCTGGGCATCCTCAAGGCCGGTGCAGGGTATGTGCCGTTGGCCCCGGCCTATCCGGCCGAACGCATCGCCTACATGCTCGAGGACAGCGCTCCCGTGGCAATCGTGGTACACGCCGCAACCCGGGACCTGCTGGCCGAGGAGGCGGTGCGCGTCATCGACCTCGACAGCCCGACGCTACACAGCCAGGCCGTGGCCAATCCTCAAGTACCAGGCCTGACTTCGTCGCACCTGGCCTACGTGATCTACACCTCCGGCTCCACCGGATTACCCAAGGGCGTGATGGTCGAGCACCGCAACGTCGCACGGCTGTTTTCCGCGACCCAGCCATGGTTCGAGTTTGGCCCGCAGGATGTGTGGGCGCTGTTCCATTCCTTCGCCTTCGATTTCTCGGTCTGGGAAATCTGGGGCGCATTGACCCATGGCGGCCGCTTGCTGGTGGTGCCGCAACTGGTCAGCCGTTCACCGCAAGACTGCTATGCCTTGTTGTGCGAAGCGGGGGTGACCGTTCTCAACCAGACGCCGAGTGCCTTCCGCCAGTTGATCGCGGCCCAGGGTGAAAGCGACCTGCAGCACAGCCTGCGCCAGGTGATCTTCGGTGGCGAAGCCCTGGATACCGGCATCCTCAAGCCGTGGTATGCCCGCGAGGGCAATGCCCGGACGCAACTGGTCAATATGTACGGCATCACCGAAACGACGGTGCACGTGACGTACCGTCCGCTCGAAGCGGCCGACGCGCAGTTGGTCGGTGTCAGCCCGATCGGCAAGCGTATTCCCGACCTGCAACTGTACGTGCTCGACGCCCAGCGCGAGCCGGTACCGGTGGGCGTGGTCGGCGAAATGTATGTGGGCGGTGCGGGTGTCAGTCGTGGCTACTTGAACCGTGACGAACTGACCGCCGAGCGTTTCCTCGCCAACCCGTTCAGCCCCGAGCCGAACGCCCGGATGTACAAGACCGGTGACCTGGGGCGCTGGCTGGCGGACGGCAGCATCGAATACCTGGGCCGTAATGACGACCAGGTGAAGATCCGTGGTTTCCGTATCGAGTTGGGCGAGATCGAAGCGGCGTTGGCGGCTTGCGAGGGGGTCAGCGAGGCGGTGTTGATTGCCCGTGAAGACGAGCCGGGCGACAAGCGTCTGGTCGCTTACGTGATTGCCAACGAAGACGTGCAACTGTCGGCCGCCAAGCTGCGCACCGAATTGTTGGGTTCGCTCGCGGAATACATGGTACCGAGCGCCTTCGTGACATTGGCCTCCTTCCCGCTGACCACCAACGGCAAGCTCGACCGCAAGGCGCTGCCGGCACCGGATCAGTCGTCGGTGGCGACTCGCGAATACGAAGCCCCGCAAGGCGAGGCCGAGACCGTCATCGCCGCGATCTGGCAAGACCTGCTGGACCTGGAACGAATCGGTCGTCACGACAACTTTTTCGAGCTGGGCGGCCACTCGCTGTTGGCCGTAAAAATGATCGAGCGCATGCGCCACGCTGGCTTGAGTGCTGACGTGCGGGTGCTGTTCAGTCAGCCAACGCTGGCCGCGCTGGCTGCTTCGGTCGGCGGGCACACCGAAGTCGTGGTACCGGCCAATGGCATCCCGGATGGCTGCACACGGATTACCCCGGGCATGTTGCCGCTGGCCGAGCTGTCTCAGGATGAGATTGAGCACATTGTCGCGACAGTGCCCGGTGGCGCGGCGAACGTTCAGGACATCTACGCCCTGGCGCCTCTTCAAGAAGGGATTTTGTACCACCACCTCGCCGCTGCCCAGGGCGACCCCTACCTGCAATATGTGATGTTCGCCTTCGACAGCTTCAGCCGTCTGGACGATTTCACCCAGGCGTTGCAGGCTGTCGTCGCCCGTCACGATATTCTGCGCACGGGCGTGCTCTGGGAAGGCCTGGCCGAACCCGTGCAGGTGGTCTGGCGTGAAGCCCGGCTGGCAGTCGAGGCGGTGACGCTGGACCCGGTGGCCGGCGATATCGCCACGCAACTGCATGAGCGTTTCGACCCCCGGCACTATCGCCTGGACATCCGTCAGGCACCGTTGATGCGGGTCGCTTATACGCAAGACACGGTGAACCAGCGCTGGGTGGGCATCCTGCTGTTCCACCACCTGGTGGACGATGCCACGTCGCTGGCGGTGCTGTCGGCCGAAATCGAGGCGCACATGCTCGGTCAGGCGCAACGCTTGCCGGCCTCGGTGCCGTACCGCAACTACGTGGCCCAGGCCCGGTTGGGGGTGAGTCGTGAGGCCCACGAACAGTTTTTCCGCGACATGCTCGGCGACATTGACGAGCCGACGCTGCCGTTCGGCTTGCAGGATGTGCAAGGCGATGGTAGCGGCATCGAGGAGGTCCGCCAGGACGTCGAGGTGGACCTGAGTCGCCGGTTGCGGGCCCAGGCGCGTCAACTCGGTGTGAGCGCGGCGAGCCTGTACCATCTGGTCTGGGCGCAGGTGCTGGGTCAGGTAGCCGGTCGCGAAGACGTGGTGTTCGGCACGGTGCTCATGGGCCGGATGCAGGGCGGCGAGGGGGCCGACCGTGCGCTGGGGATGTTCATCAATACCTTGCCGTTGCGAGTGAGCCTGGGACAAACCAGTGTTCATGCCGCTGTGAAAGCAACCCATGCACGGCTGACTGAGTTGCTGGGCCACGAGCACGCCTCGTTGGTGCTGGCGCAACGCTGCAGTGGCGTGGAGGCGCCGACGCCGTTGTTCAGTGCCTTGCTCAACTATCGCCACATTGGCTCGACGACCTCGACCGAGGCATTGTCGGCCTGGAACGGTATCCAGGTGCTCGGTGGCGAAGAGCGGACCAACTACCCGTTGACATTGTCGGTGGATGACCTGGGCGAAGCATTCAGCTTCACCGTCATGACCCCGGCGCGGATCGGCGCCCAGCGCCTTTGTGGTTACGTGCAGCGAACGCTGGAGGGGCTGATCCAGATGTTGGAGCAGACGCCGGAGGCGCCGCTGCATCGGCTGTCGATCCTGCCCGCTTCGGAGTATGAGCAACTACTGGTGGCGTTCAACGCCACGCAGTCGGATTACCCGCTGGAACAGACGATTCATGGGTTGTTCGAGGCGCAGGTGCAGCGTACGCCGGATGCGGTGGCGGTGATTCGCGGCGAGCAGCGCCTGACTTATCGCGAGTTGAACGAGCGGGCTAACCGCCTGGCCCATTACCTGCGCGAGCAGGGCGTAGAGCCGGACTCGCGGGTGGCGATCTGCGTCGAGCGCGGTATCGACATGGTCGTGGGGCTGTTGGCGATCCTCAAGGCCGGTGGTGGTTATGTGCCGCTGGATCCGGCGTACCCGCTGGATCGGATTGCCTACATGTTGGAAGACAGCGCGCCAGCAGCGGTGTTGGCGCAGGACGCTACGGTTGGGCTGTTGAGCGATGCCTCGATGGCCGTGATCAATCTCGACAGCGGTTTGTGGCAGGACGAATCCGTCCGGAATCCCGAGATCGCCGAGCTGACCTCCTCGCACCTGGCTTACGTGATCTACACCTCGGGTTCGACCGGCCTGCCTAAAGGCGTGATGATCGAGCACCGCAACACGGTGAATTTCTTGACCTGGGCGCATCGTTCCTTCGATGACGCTACGTTGTCGAAAACCCTGTTCTCCACCTCGCTGAACTTCGACTTGGCGGTCTACGAATGCTTCGCGCCGCTGACCTCCGGCGGCAGCATCGACGTGGTCACTAATGTGCTGGAACTGCAACAGGGCGAACACGACATCACCCTGATCAACACCGTGCCGTCAGCGCTCAAGGCGTTGCTGGAGTCCGGTGGTGTAGGCGAGGGCGTCGACACGGTCAACGTCGCTGGTGAAGCCTTGAAGCGCAGCCTGGTGGAAGCCTTGTTCGAACAGACCCAGGTCAAGCGCCTGTGCAACCTCTACGGCCCGTCGGAGACCACGACGTATTCGAGTTGGGTGTCGATGGCCCGCGAAGACGGCTTTGCCGCCCACATCGGCAAACCGGTGGCGAATACGCAGTTCTATCTGCTGGATGAACATAAACAACCGGTGCCATTGGGCGTACCGGGGGAAATCTATATCGGTGGCGCTGGGGTCGCTCGTGGTTATCTCAATCGTGACGACCTCACGGCCGAGCGTTTCCTGAAAGACCCGTTCAGCACGGCTCCAAACGCCCGCATGTATCGCACCGGCGACCTGGGCCGCTACCTGCCGGACGGCAACATCGAATACCTGGGCCGCAACGACGACCAAGTCAAGATCCGTGGTTTCCGCATCGAACTGGGTGAGATCGAAGCCAAGCTTGCCCGCCACGAAGCGCTGAAAGAAACCGTAGTCCTGGCCCGTGAAGACGTGCCGGGCGACAAACGCCTGGTGGCCTATTTCACCCAGAATTCACCAGTCGACATCGAAGCCCTGCGCACGCACCTGCAAGCGCAGTTGCCAGCGTATATGGTGCCCGCCGCCTACGTGCGCCTGGATGCACTGCCCCTGACACCGAACGGCAAACTCGACCGCAAGGCCCTGCCGGCACCGGACCTCGATGCCGTCATCTCCAGAGGCTACGAAGCCCCACAAGGCGACACCGAAACCGTCCTGGCGCAAATCTGGCAGGACCTGCTGGGCCTGGAGCAAGTCGGTCGCCACGACCATTTCTTCGAACTGGGCGGGCATTCCCTACTGGCGGTCAGCCTGATCGAGCGGATGCGCCAGGCCGGTCAGAGCGCCGACGTGCGCGTACTATTCGGCCAACCCACCCTCGCGGCGTTGGCCGCAGCAGTGGGCAGGGGGCGCGAAGTCGTCGTGCCGGCCAACCGGATCCCGCGCGACTGCGCGTGGATCACTCCCGACATGCTGCCACTGGTTATCCTTGACCAGGAAACCATCGACCGCATCGTGTCGACGGTACCGGGTGGTGTGCGCAATGTGCAGGATATCTATCCGCTGGCACCGTCGCAGGAAGGCATCCTCTATCACCACCTTTCAGCCGAACAGGGCGATCCCTATGTGTTGCAGGCTCGGTTTGCCTTGCAGGGCAGGCAGCGTCTCGACGATTTCGTCCAGGCCCTGCAAGGTGTCATCGACCGCCATGACATCCTGCGTACCGCCATGCTGTGGAAAGGCCTCGACGCGCCTCTGCAAGTGGTCTGGCGTGAAGCCCGGCTGGGGCTGGAGGAGCTCGTCCTGGATCCGCAAGCCGGGGATATCATTCAGCAGCTACATAGCCGTTTTGACGCCAGGCGCTATGCCCTGGACATTACCCAGGCGCCGCTGATCCGTCTGGCATTTGCAGAGGACAAACCCAACCAGCGCTGGGTCGCGATGTTGCTGTTTCACCACATGGCCCTCGATCACACGGCGCTGGAAGTGGTGCGAAACGAAATGCAGGCGCACCTGCTGGGCCAGGCCGATCAGTTGGGCGAGGCGGTGCCGTATCGCAACTATGTGGCCCAAGCCTGCCTGGGCGTCAGCCGTGAAGAGCACGAGGCGTTTTTCCGCGAAATGCTCGGTGACATCGACGAGCCGACGCTGCCGTTCGGCTTGCAGGATGTCCAGGGTGATGGCTCTGATATCGAGGAAGCCAGGCTGGTCCTCGACAGCGGTCTGAGCCGTCGCCTGCGTCGCCTGGCGCGTCAGTCGGGCGTGGGTGCTGCCAGCTTGCACCATTTGGCTTGGGCTCAGGTGTTGGGGCGTGTCTCGGGTAAGAACGATGTGGTGTTCGGTACGGTGCTGATGGGCCGGATGCAGGGCGGCGAAGGTGCCGACCATGCATTGGGCATGTTCATCAACACCTTGCCGCTGCGCGTCGCTGTCGATGACCGGGACGTCAAGGCCGGCTTGAAGGCGGTCCACGGGCGATTGACCGCATTGCTGGGGCATGAGCATGCCTCGTTGGCATTGGCCCAGCGCTGCAGCGCGGTCAGTGCACCCACACCCTTGTTCAGTGCCTTGTTGAACTACCGTCACTCCAGCGAACAGCCCGGGTCGGAAGATGCCCTGTCGGCTTGGCAGGGCATCGCGACCCTGGGCAGCGAAGAGCGCACCAATTACCCGCTGACGCTGTCGGTAGACGATTTGGGTGAAGATTTCGCCCTGACCGTTCTTGCCGTCGCCGGCGTTGGCGCCGGGCGGGTCTGCGGCTACATGAATGCCGCGCTGCAAAGCCTTGCCACGGCATTGGAATCCAGCTACGCATCACCACTGTACAGTCTGGCTATATTGTCGTCAGCCGAGCGCCAGCAACTGCTGACAGGCTTCAACATGACCACTTGCGACTATCCGCGCGATAGCACCGTTCACGCCGTGTTCCAGGCGCAGGTCCTCGCCCGTCCAGATGCCACGGCCGCGGTACAGGGCGCGCAAGGCCTGACTTACCGCGAACTCAATGCCAGGGCGAACCGCCTGGCTCATCATTTGATCGAACTGGGCGTACAACCGGGCCAGCACGTGGCGATCCTGTTGGAGCGTTCGCTTGACCTGCTGGTCAGCCAGTTGGCTGTCCTCAAGTGCGCGGCGGTCTATGTGCCACTGGACACCAACGCGCCAACGGAACGTCAGCAGTTTATGGTGCGCGACAGCGGCGCGGGCGTGGTACTGACCGTCAGTGGCAAAACGCTGGAGCCTGGCACTCGGCGTGTGGACTTGGACAGGGTCGCCCTCGACAGCCTGCCAGCCCATGACCCGCAACTGCCACAGTCGAGCGAAATGCCGGCCTACATCATGTACACCTCAGGCTCCACCGGCACGCCGAAAGGCGTGCTGGTGCCACACCGGGCGATCAATCGGTTGGTGATCAACAACGGCTATGCCGATTTCAACGCCCGGGACCGGGTCGCCTTCGCCTCCAACCCGGCCTTCGACGCCAGTACCCTGGACGTCTGGGCGCCGTTGCTCAACGGCGGTTGCGTGGTGGTGGTCGAGCAGGACGTGTTGCTGTCCCAGGAACGTTTTGCCGCGCTATTGGCCGAGCAGTCGGTCAGCGTGTTGTGGATGACGGCCGGTCTGTTCCATCAATACGCTTCGGCACTGACGGATGTTTTCCGGGAATTGCGCTATCTGATCGTAGGTGGCGATGTACTCGACCCGACGGTCATCGATCATGTCCTGAAAGAAGGTGCGCCGGCTCATCTGCTCAATGGCTACGGCCCGACGGAAGCCACGACGTTCTCCACCACCCACGAAATCAAGACCGTGGGCGCGGGCAGCATCCCGATCGGTCGGCCGCTCGGCAACACCCGGGTCTACATATTGGATGCATACCAGCAGCCAGTGCCCATCGGCGTGGCGGGCGAGTTGTACATCGGTGGCGATGGCATCGCAAAAGGTTATCTGAACCGCCCCGAACTGACCGTCGAGAAGTTCGTCGCCGATCCGTTCAGTGCCGATCCGGATGCCTTGCTGTACCGCACCGGCGACCTGGCGCGCTGGTTGCCGGAGGGTACGGTCGAGTACCTGGGGCGTAACGACGACCAGGTGAAAATCCGTGGTTTCCGCATCGAGCCGGGCGAAATCGAAGCCAGGCTCGCCAAGCATGACGACGTCAAGGATGCCGTAATCCTGGTGCGCGAAGACGTCCCGGGCGAGAAGACCCTGGTGGCATACTTCACGCTGCGCGAGCCGAGCGAGGCTATGGATATCCAGGCCCTGCGCGCGCATCTGCAAGCGCAGTTGCCGGACTACATGGTCCCGGTGGCTTATGTGCGCCTTGATGTACTGCCGTTGACCGCGAACGGCAAAGTGGATCGCAAGGTACTGCCTGCACCGGATGTGCATGCGCTCGTTACCCGCGACTATGAAGCCCCGCAAGGCGAAGTCGAAGCGACGCTGGCGTTGCTGTGGGCGGAGCTGCTCGATGTGGAGCGGGTCGGTCGCCACGATCACTTCTTCGAACTGGGCGGCCATTCGCTGTTGGCGGTCAAGCTGATCGAGAAGATGCGTCAGCTCGGCTTGAGCGCCGATGTGCGGGTGCTGTTCAGCCAGCCGACCCTCGCGGCGCTGGCCGCGGCGGTGGGCGGCGGGAGCGAGGTGCACGTCCCGGCGAACCTGATTGTCGCGGACTGCGCACGGATCACCCCGGCCATGTTGCCATTGATGGATCTCGATCAGGAGGCGATTGACCGGATCGTGGCGACGGTACCGGGCGGTGTTGGCAACGTGCAGGACATCTATCCGCTGGCGCCATTGCAGGAAGGCATTCTCTATCATCACTTGGTCGCCGGGCAGGGCGATCCCTATGTCTTGCAGGCGTCGTTCGAGTTGCAGAGTCGAGAGCGGCTGACGGCGTTCGTGGATGCCTTGCAACACGTCATTGACCGGCATGACATCCTGCGCACCAGCGTGGTGTGGCAAGGCTTCGACTCGCCGATACAAGTGGTGTGGCGCGAGGCGAAACTGCACCTGGAGGAGGTCGCCCTTGACGGCGCCGCAGGCGATGTCGCCGCCTGGTTGCAGAGCCGTTTCGACCCGCGGCATTACCGCCTGGATATCACTCAGGCGCCGATGATGCGGTTGGCCTTCGCCGAAGATGCGTCCAACCAGCGCTGGGTGGCGGTGCTGTTGTTCCACCATATGGCGCTGGATCACACCGCCATGGAGGTGGTGCAGCACGAAATGCAGGCACACCTGCTGGGTGAGGCGGATCAATTGGGTGCCGCGGTGCCGTATCGCAACTACGTGGCCCAGGCCCGGTTGGGAGCGGGCCAACAGGCGCACGAAGCGTTTTTCCGCGAGATGCTTGGCGACATGGATGAGCCAACACTGCCGTTCGGTTTGCAGGATGTGCAGGGCGATGGACGGGATATCGAACACGCCTCGCAACCGCTGGATGCGGCGTTGAGCTTGCGTCTGCGAGCCCTGGCGCGTCAGCTCGGCGTGAGTGCCGCGAGCCTGTTGCACCTGGCCTGGGCGCAGGTGTTGGGTAAGGTGTCCGGCAAGGACGACGTGGTGTTCGGCACGGTACTGATGGGCCGGATGCAGGGTGGTGATGGCGCCGACCGGGCACTGGGCATGTTCATCAACACCTTGCCTCTGCGCGTTGATGTGGGTGAGCAAACGGTACGCACGGGAGTGAAAACAACCCATGCACGGTTGACCGCATTGTTGGGGCATGAACATGCACCGCTGGTGCTGGCACAACGCTGCAGTGGCGTGGAGGCTCCCCTGCCGCTATTCAGTGGGCTGTTGAACTACCGCCATAGCGTTGTGGCCGACTCATCGGCGCAGTATCAAGCCGCATGGTCCGGTATCGAGGGGCTTGGTGGCGAAGAGCGCACCAACTACCCGCTGACATTGAACGTCGATGACTTGGGCGAAGGTTTTACCTTGTCTGTGTTGGTGACATCACCGGTCGGCGCGCAACGGGTGTGCGCCTATATGCACACGGCGTTGGAACGTCTGGCGGATGCGTTGGAACAGGCGCCTGACTCGGCATTGCGTGAGCTGTCGATTGTGCCGGTAGCGGAGCGCGAGCAACTGCTGGTGGCGTTCAACGCCACCGAAGCCGATTACCCGCGGCAACAGACGATCCATGGGCTGTTCGAAGATCAGGTGCAACGCACGCCGAATGCCGTCGCGGTGATCCGTGGCGAGCAACGCCTGAGCTACCGCGAGTTGAACGAACGGGCCAACCGCCTGGCCCATTACCTGCGCAAGCAGGGCGTAGAGCCGGACTCGCGGGTGGCGATCTGTGTCGAGCGCGGTATCGACATGGTTGTTGGGTTGCTGGCGATTCTCAAGGCCGGTGGCGGTTATGTGCCGCTGGATCCGGCGTACCCGCTGGATCGGATTGCCTACATGCTCGAAGACAGTGCGCCGGCGGCGGTGTTGGCGCAGACGGCGACCCTTGAATTGCTGGCAGGCGCATCGATGCCAGTGGTCGATCTGGACAGCGGGCTGTGGCAGGACGAGTCCGTCCAGAATCCCGAGGTCACCGAGCTGACGTCCTCGCACCTGGCTTACGTGATCTACACCTCGGGTTCGACCGGCCTGCCTAAAGGCGTGATGATTGAACACCGTAATACGGTGAACTTCCTGACCTGGGCCCATCGTTCGTTCGATTCGCAGACCTTGGCTAAAACCCTGTTCTCGACTTCGTTGAACTTCGACCTGGCCGTCTACGAGTGCTTCGCGCCGCTGACCTCCGGCGGCAGCATCGAAGTGGTCACTAATGTGCTGGAACTGCAACAGGGCGAGCACGATATCACCCTGATCAACACGGTGCCGTCAGCGCTCAAGGCGTTGCTGGAGTCCGGTGGTGTAGGCGAGGGCGTCGACACGGTCAACGTCGCTGGTGAAGCCTTGAAGCGCAGCCTGGTGGAAACGTTGTTCGAACAGACCCAGGTCAAGCGCCTGTGCAACCTCTACGGCCCGTCGGAGACCACGACGTATTCGAGTTGGGTGTCGATGGCCCGTGAGGAAGGCTTTGCCGCGCACATCGGCAAACCGGTGGCCAACACCCAGTTCTATCTGCTGGATGAACACAAACAACCGGTGCCATTGGGCGTACTGGGGGAAATCTACATCGGTGGCGCTGGGGTTGCTCGCGGTTATCTCAATCGTGACGACCTCACCGCCGAGCGTTTCCTGAAAGATCCGTTCAGCCTGGCTCCAAACGCCCGCATGTATTGCACTGGCGACCTGGGCCGGTACCTGCCGGATGGCAACATCGAATACCTGGGCCGCAACGACGATCAGGTCAAGATCCGTGGTTTCCGCATCGAACTGGGGGAGGTCGAAGCCAAGCTCGCCCAGGCGCCAAACATCAAGGAAACCGTGGTCCTGGCCCGTGAAGACGTGCCGGGTGACAAGCGCCTGGTCGCCTATTTCACCCAGAATTCGCCATCTGAAGCGCTGGATATCGAAGCCCTGCGCACGTATCTGCAAGCGCAGTTACCGGCCTACATGGTGCCTGCTGCCTACGTTCGCCTCGACGCACTGCCGCTGACACCGAACGGCAAACTTGATCGCAAGGCCCTGCCGACACCAGACCTCGACGCGCTGATCACCCGTGGCTACGAAGCGCCGCAAGGCGAAATCGAAACCACTCTGGCACAAGTCTGGTCTGAGCTGCTCAAGGTTGAACGCGTCGGGCGTCATGACCACTTTTTCGAACTGGGCGGGCATTCGTTGTTGGCCGTGACGCTGATCGAGCGGATGCGTCAGGCCGGATTGAGTGCCGATGTGCGTGCGTTGTTCAGTCAACCCACCCTGGCCGCGCTGGCGGCAGCCGTCGGCGGTGGTAATGAGGTGAGTGTTCCGCAGAACCGGATTCCCTCGTGCTGCGAACACATCACCCCGGCCATGCTGCCATTGGTCACGCTGGACCAGCAAACCATCGACCGGATCGTGTCGACGGTACCGGGTGGGGTGCGCAACGTGCAGGACATTTATCCGCTGGCACCGTTGCAGGAGGGCATCCTTTACCATCACCTCTCGTCTGAACAGGGCGATCCTTATGTGCTGCAGACGCAGTTCGCTTTCGACAGTCGCGAGCGCCTCGATGATTTCACCCAGGCGTTGCAAGGTGTGATCGACCGCCACGACATCCTGAGAACGTCCATGGCTTGGGAAGGACTGGAGGCGCCGGTGCAAGTGGTCTGGCGTGAGGCCGTGCTGGGTATCGAGCAAGTGAGTCTGCGGCTTGAGGACGGAGACATCGCTCGCCAACTGCAGGCGCGTTTCGACGCTCGGCACCATCGCCTGGATATCCGCCAGGCGCCGCTGATGTGTATCCGCTTTGCGCAAGATGCAGTCAACCAGCGTTGGGTGGCCACCCTGTTGTTCCACCACATGGCGCTCGATCATACGGCGCTGGAGGTGGTACGGCACGAGATGCAGGCCTATTTGCTGGGGCAGGCCGACCAGTTGGGCGCCGCGGTGCCGTATCGCAACTATGTGGCCCAGGCGCGCCTGGGTGTCGGCGCGCAGGAGCACGAAGGGTTCTTCCGCGAGATGCTCGGCGACGTCGATGAGCCGACGCTGCCATTCGGCTTGACCCAGGTCCAGGGCGACGGGCGCGGCATCGAGGAAGTCTCGGCGTCGGTCGATGAGGACCTGAGCCTGCGTCTACGGGCTCAGGCCCGCCGACTGGGCGTGGGTGCCGCGAGCCTGATCCATCTGGCCTGGGCCAGGGTCCTGGCGGTGGCTTCGGGCCAGGAAAACGTGGTCTTCGGTACGGTGCTGATGGGGCGGATGCAGGGCGGTGAGGGTGCTGACCGGGCCTTGGGCATGTTCATCAACACCTTGCCGATCTGCGTGCCGGTTAATGGGCAAAGCGTGCGGGACGCGGTGAAGACCACCCACGCGCGCCTGACCGGGCTGCTGGGGCATGAGCATGCTTCCCTCGCCTTGGCCCAACGCTGCAGTGACGTGGCCCCGCCAGCGCCGCTGTTCAGCGCGTTGCTGAACTTGCGCCACAGTTCATTGCAGGAGACCGATGAGGGCCTGTCGGCCTGGAACGGCATGCAAATGTTGTCCAGCGAGGAACGCACCAACTATCCGCTGACGTTGAACGTCGATGACCTGGGTGAAGGCTTCAGCCTGACGGTGCAGGTCGAGTCCCGGATCGGTGCGCAACGTATCTGTGATTATGTGCAGGTGGCCCTGCAGAGCCTGGTCGATAGCCTGGAACATGCGCCGCAAACGGCGGTGCGCAACCTCACGGTGCTGCCGGCGGCCGAACGCACGCAACTGTTGGAAACCTGGAATGCGCCAGAGGCGACCTATGCCCATGACGCGCTGATCCATCGCCAGTTCGAGGCCCAGGTCGCGACGCAACCCGACGCGGTGGCGGTGGTGTTCGAGGATCAGGCACTGACCTACGGCGAACTCAACGCCCAGGCCAACCAACTCGCCCATCGCCTGCTGTCGCTGGGCGTTAACCCGGATGACCGGGTGGCGATCTGTGTCGAACGTGGCCTGGACATGATTGTCGGCCTGTTGGGCATCTTGAAGGCGGGCGCTGGCTACGTACCGCTGGATCCGGCTTCTCCGGCGGAACGTATCGCCTACATGCTCGAGGACAGTTCCCCCGTGGCCATCGTGTTACATGCCGCCACCCATGGGCTGCTGGCCGAAGAGTCCGTACGGGTGATCGAACTCGATAGCCCGGCGTTGCGCAGCCAGTCCACCGTCAACCCGCAAGTGCCGGGCCTGACGTCGTCGCAGTTGGCCTACGTGATCTACACCTCGGGTTCGACCGGCTTGCCCAAGGGCGTGATGGTCGAGCACCGCAACGTCGCCCGGCTGTTCTCGGCGACCCAGCCCTGGTTCGATTTTGGTCCGCAAGACGTCTGGGCGTTGTTCCATTCCTTTGCCTTCGATTTCTCGGTTTGGGAAATCTGGGGCGCGTTGACCCATGGCGGTCGCCTGTTGGTGGTGCCGCAACTGGTCAGCCGTTCTCCGCAAGAGTGCTATGCGCTGTTGTGCGAGGCCGGGGTCACTGTCCTCAACCAGACGCCAAGTGCTTTCCGCCAATTGATTGCCGCGCAAGGCGAGAGCGATCTGCGCCACAGCCTGCGCCAGGTGATCTTTGGCGGGGAAGCATTGGAAACCGGGATGCTCAAGCCTTGGTTCGGCCGTGCAGCCAATGCCGGGACACAACTGGTGAACATGTACGGCATCACCGAAACGACGGTGCACGTGACCTATCGCCCCCTGGAAGCGGCCGACGCGCAGTTGGCGGGTGTCAGTCCGATCGGCAAGCGTATTCCCGACCTGCAACTGTACGTGCTCGATGCCCGGCGCGAGCCGGTGCCGGTGGGTGTGGTGGGTGAGATGTATGTGGGCGGGGCGGGTGTGGCGCGGGGTTACCTGAACCGTCCCGAATTGACCCGGGAACGCTTTATCGACGACACCTTCAGCGGGTGCGAAGGCGCGCGCCTGTACCGGACCGGCGACCTCGGCCGCTGGTTGGCGGACGGCAGCGTCGAGTACCTGGGCCGCAACGACGACCAGGTGAAGATCCGCGGTTTCCGTATCGAACTGGGCGAGATCGAAGCGACCCTGGCGGCCTGCGAGGGCGTCAGCGAGGCGGTGGTTATCGCTCGCGAGGACGAACCGGGCGACAAGCGTCTGGTGGCCTATGTGATCGCTGCCAACGGTGCATCGCTATCGGCTGCCGACCTGCGTGCTCAATTGCTGGGGTCGCTGGCGGAGTACATGGTACCGGGCGCGTTCGTGGTCCTTGGCGCGTTCCCGCTGACCACCAACGGCAAGCTCGACCGCAAGGCGCTGCCGGCACCGGATCAGTCGTCGGTAGCGACTCGCGAATACGAAGCCCCGCAAGGCGAGGCCGAGACCGTCATCGCCGCGATCTGGCAAGACTTGCTGGACCTTGGGCAAGTCGGTCGTCACGACAACTTCTTCGAACTGGGCGGTCACTCGCTGCTGGCGGTGAAACTGATCGAACGCATGCGTCACGCTGGTTTGAGCGCCGACGTGAGGGTGCTGTTCGGCCAGCCGACGCTCGCGGCGCTGGCCGCTGCGGTCGGTGGGTATTCGGAAGTCGTGGTACCGGCCAATGGCATCCCGGATGGCTGCACGCGGATTACCCCGGACATGCTGCCATTGGCTGAGCTGGACCAATGGGCAATCGATGGAATCGTTTCGAAGGTGCCGGGCGGCGTGGCCAACGTGCAGGATATTTATGCACTGGCGCCGTTGCAGGAGGGAATTCTTTACCATCACCTCGCGGCGGCCAAAGGCGATCCCTATCTGCAATATATGATGTTCGCGTTCGACAGCTTCACACGTCTGGAGTCTTTCACCCAGGCGTTGCAATCCGTTGTCGCCCGCCATGACATCCTGCGCACGGGCGTGCTTTGGGAAGGCCTGGCCGAGCCCATGCAGGTGGTCTGGCGTGAAGCCCGGCTGGCAGTCGAGGCGGTGACGCTGGACCCGGCGGCCGGCGATATCGCCACGCAACTGCATGAGTGTTTCGACCCCCGGCACTATCGCCTGGACATCCGCCAGGCACCGCTGATGCGGGTCGCTTATGCGCAAGATGCGGCGAACCAGCGTTGGGTGGGCATGCTGCTGTTCCATCACTTGGTGGACGACGCCACGTCGCTGGCGGCACTGTCGGCGGAGATCGAAGCGCACATGCTGGGCCAGGCACAACGCTTGCCGGCCTCGGTGCCGTACCGCAACTACGTGGCCCAGGCCCGGTTGGGGGTGAGTCGTGAGGCCCACGAACAGTTTTTCCGCGACATGCTCGGCGACATTGACGAGCCGACGTTGCCGTTCGGCTTGCAGGATGTGCAGGGCGATGGCAGCGGCATCGAGGAGGTTCGCCAGGACGTCGAGGCTGAGCTCAGCCTTCGGCTGCGGGCCCAGGCCCGTCAGCTCGGCGTGAGCACGGCAAGCCTGTATCACTTGGTCTGGGCTCAGGTGCTGGGCAAGGTGTCGGGCAAGGACGACGTGGTGTTCGGCACCGTGCTGGTTGGCCGGATGCAAGGCGGCGAGGGCGCCGACCGCGCATTGGGGATGTTCATCAATACCTTGCCGTTGCGGGTGAATGTGGGGCAAACCGCGGTCGGTGCCGGCGTGAAAGCGACCCATGCACGCCTGACCGCGTTGCTCGGCCACGAACATGCCTCGCTGGTGCTGGCGCAACGCTGCAGCGGTGTGGAATCGCCAACGCCATTGTTCAGTGCCTTGCTCAACTATCGCCACACCGCCGCGCTGAACTCAAGCGAGGCGCTGTCGGCCTGGGACGGTATACAGCTGCTCAGCGGCGAAGAACGCACAAACTATCCGCTGACGCTGTCGGTGGACGACCAGGGCGAGGCGTTCAGTTTCAGCATCATGACCCCCGCGCGCATTGGTGCGCAGCGCCTTTGCGGCTATGTTCGACAGGCTCTGGAAAATCTGGTCCGGATGCTTGAGCAGACGCCTGACGCTCCGCTGCATCAGCTGTCGATCCTGCCACCCGGCGAGCGGCAAAAACTGCTGGCCGAGTTCAATACCGACGACACCGATGACCTGCGGGAGCAGACCATCCTCGGCCTCTTCGAAGCCCAGGTTCAACGCACACCGGACGCCGTGGCGGTGCTGGACGGTGGACAACCGCTGAGCTATCGCCAGTTGAATGCGCGAGCCAATCGGCTGGCGCATTATCTGCGCAAGCAAGGTGTGCAACCGGATTCGCGCGTGGCCATCTGTGTCTGGCGCAGTGCCGAGATGGTGATCGGGCTGCTGGCGGTCCTCAAGGCCGGTGGCGGTTATGTGCCGCTGGACCCGGCTTACCCGGCGGACCGCCTTGCCTACATGCTGGCCGACAGCGAGCCGGCTGCGGTATTGGTCCAGGCGGGCACCCGAGGGCTGTTGGCCAACGTCCAGGTGCCATTGATCGACCTGGATGGCGGTCCATGGCAAGACGAGCCGGAGCACACCCCGGATATCACGGGCCTGACCCCGGCCAACCTGGCCTACGTGATCTACACCTCCGGCTCCACCGGACTGCCCAAGGGCGTGATGGTCGAGCATCGCGGCCTGCGCAACCTGTTGGACTGGTACCTCTACGACGTGACGTTCCATGCCGGCGACGCGGTGTTGCTCGCGTCCTCCTATAGCTTCGACCTGACCCAGAAAAACATCCTGGCGCCGCTGATGGTCGGTGCCACGCTGCACCTGGCCGAAGAACCCTTCAACCCCGGCGCCATCGTTGCCCAGATCGTCGAGGCCGGTATCACTCTCCTGTGCATGTCCCCCAGCGCCTTCCATGCGCTGGTGGACGCCGATCATCAGCAGGCCCTGGCCTGCCTGAAGCGAGTGGTGTTGGGCGGCGAGCCGATCCAGCTCGCCATGCTGGAAAAACTCCCACTGCCACGGCCCGCGATCATCAACAGCTACGGACCGACCGAGTGCAGCGACATCGTCGCCTGGCACACGGTGGACAGCGACCTGGAAACCTACCGCCATCAGTCGATTCCCATCGGCCGGCCGATCCGCCACATGCAATTGCATGTGCTCGACAGCCACGGGCAATTGTTGCCGGTGGGCGTTCCGGGCGAGATTCACATCGGCGGCGTGGGGGTGGCCCGCGGTTACCTCAACCTGCCACAACTCAGCGCCGAACGCTTCATTGCCGACCCGTTCTACGGCAAAAGTGATGCGCGGCTGTACAAGACTGGCGACATCGGTCGCTGGCTGCCTGACGGCACGTTGCAGTACCTGGGGCGTAACGACGATCAGGTAAAGATCCGCGGTTTCCGTATAGAACTGGGGGAGATCGAAGCCCGGCTCGCCCAGCACGAGGCGGTGAAGAAGGCCGCGGTGCTGGCCCGTGAAGACGCACCGGGGGAAAAACGCCTGGTGGCCTATTTCACCCAATATCCGTCAGACGATGTGCTGGACATCGAGGCGCTGCGTGCCTACCTGCAAGCTCACTTGCCGGCCTTCATGGTGCCGGCGGCCTATGTACGCCTCGACGCCATGCCGCTGACACCCAACGGCAAGCTCAATCGCAAGGTGCTGCCGGCACCGGCCCTGGAGGCGTTCATCACCCGAGGCTACGAAGCCCCCATCGGCGAAACCGAAATCACACTGGCCCAACTGTGGGCTGAAGTCCTCAACGTGGAACGCGTTGGCCGTCACGATCATTTCTTTGAACTGGGCGGGCATTCCTTGCTCGCCGTCAGCCTGATGGAGCGAATGCGCCAGGAAGGCATGGAAGCGGATGTGCGGGCGTTGTTCGAGCAGCCCACGCTCTCGGAATACGCGGCAACGACAGAAAAAATGGAGATTGTCCTGTGAGTGTGATCGAACTGTTGGCGACACTAAAAGAAAAAGACGTACAGCTTTCGGTCAAGGGCGATCAGCTCGTGGTACGCGGCCGTAAACAGTCCCTGGGCGAGCCGGCGGTGCTGGCCTTGCTGCGTGAGCACAAAGCCGCGCTGATCGAGTTGATCCAGGCCGGGCAATACGATGACAGCAAGGCTGGCGAAGTCGACATCCCAGCCAACGCCATCCCCGTCGGCTGTGGGCAGATCACGCCGGACATGCTGCCACTGGTGACCCTCGACCAGCCGGCCATCGACCGCATCGTGGCCACCGTGCCGGGCGGCGCGGCCAATGTGCAGGACATCTACCCGCTGGCGCCGTTGCAGGAGGGGATTCTTTATCACCACCTGACCGCCACCCAGGGCGATCCCTATGTGTTGCAGGCGCACTTCAGCATCGCCCGGCAGGAACGCCTGACGGATTTTGTCGACGCCTTGCAAAGCGTGATCGACCGCCACGACATCCTGCGCACCGCCATCATCCGCGAGGGGTTGCAAGAGGCGGTGCAGGTGGTCTGGCGCGAGGCTCGGCTGGGGGTCAAGGACATCAGTGCCGACCTCGCCGAGGGCGACGTCATGGCGCAATTGCAGGCACGCTTCGATCCTCGTCACTATCGCCTGGACATCAGCCAGGCACCGCTGTTGCTGCTGGTGGTCGCCGAGGACCCGGCCAACCAGCGCTGGGCCGCCATGCTGCTGTTCCATCACATGGCCCTTGACCACGCGGCCCTGGCGGTTGTGCAGAGTGAAATGCAAGCCTACCTGATGGGGCAGGCCGGGCAATTGCAGCCCGCCGCGCCTTACCGCGACTATGTCGTTCGGACCCGCCAGGCTGGCCAGCGCCAGGCTGACGAGAGGTTCTTCCGCGAGATGCTGGGTGACGTCGAGGAGCCGACCTTGCCCTTTGGCCAACAGGATGTGCTGGGCGACGGCAGTGCCATCGAAGAAAGTCATCTGACCCTGGCACCAGACCTCAGTTGCCGGCTGCGCGCGCAGGCACGTCAGCTCGGCGTGAGCGCGGCGAGCATTTTTCACCTGGCCTGGGCACAGGTGCTCGGCGGCGTCTCGGGTCGTGAGGACGTCGTGTTCGGCACGGTGATGCTCGGCCGCATGCAGGCCGGCGAAAGCATGACCCGGGCCCTGGGCATGTTTATCAACACCTTGCCGTTGCGCGTGGGGGTAGGTGCACAGAACGTGCGCGATGGGGTGAAAAGCGCCCACGCCAGGTTGAGCAGCCTGCTCAGTCACGAATACGCATCCCTGGCCCTGGCGCAACGTTGCAGCGGCGTGGCGGCACCGGCACCGCTGTTCAGCGCGTTGCTGAACTACCGCCACAGCGCCAGCGCGGCGCAAGTCCCCACGGCCGAGGTCAGCCTGGCCTGGGACGGTATGCAAGCCCTGGGCGCGGAAGAACGCACCAACTATCCGCTGATTCTTTCGGTGGACGATTTTTCCGATGACTTCGCCTTGTCGGTGCAAGCCACTGCGTTGATTGGCGCGCAACGCATCGGCGACTACATGCAGGCCGCCGTTGAAAGCCTGGTTAGCGCCTTGGAGTCTGCGCCTGGCACGAGGCTCAACAGCCTGTCGTTCCTGCCGGAATCGGAGCGCGAACGGGTGCTGGTGTCGTTCAATGACACCGACCGTGACTATCCGCGGCAACAATCGATTCATGCCTTGTTCGAGGCCCAGGTCGAGGCGCGTCCGGACGCGCCGGCAGCGGTGCAGGGTGGGCAAGTCCTGACTTACCGCGAACTGGACAGCAAGGCCGAGCGCCTGGCCAGGCATCTGCTCGACCTTGGCCTGCACGCGGGGCAAACCGTGGCGATCCTGCTGCCACGCTCGCTTGATCTACTGGTCAGCCAGTTGGCCGTGCTCAAGTGTGCGGCGGTGTACCTGCCGCTGGACGTCAACGCGCCCGCCGAGCGCCAGCAGTTCATGATCGAGGACAGCCACGCCGTGCTGGCCTTGACCCACAGCCGCGAAGCCTTGGCGCCGGGCATGCGCCGGGTGGACCTGGACCGTGTCGACCTTCCCGAGCTGGCGGCCCATTGCCGCCAGCAACCGATATCGAGCGAAGCGCCGGCCTACATCATGTACACCTCAGGGTCCACGGGGACGCCCAAAGGCGTGCTGGTGCCGCATCGGGCCATCAGCCGACTGGTGATCAATAACGGTTACGCCGATTTCAACGAGCAGGACCGGGTGGCCTTCGCCTCCAACCCGGCTTTCGACGCCAGCACCCTGGAAGTCTGGGCACCGTTGCTCAACGGCGGTTGCGTGGTGGTGGTCGACCAGGACGTGCTGTTGTCCCAGGAACGCTTGCACAGGCTGTTGCTCGAGCAAGCGGTGAATGTGTTGTGGATGACGGCGGGGCTGTTTCACCAATACGCCGACCACCTGATGGACGTGTTCGCCCAGTTGCGCTACTTGATTGTCGGCGGCGATGTGCTGGATCCGGCGGTAATCGCCCGCGTCCTCAAGGAGGGCGCGCCGGCCTATTTGCTCAACGGCTACGGCCCGACGGAAGCGACGACATTCTCGACCACCTATGAAATCAAGGCCGTCGGCGAGGGCAGCGTCCCGATTGGCCGGCCCTTGGGCAACACCCGGGTCTACCTCCTCGATGCGCAGCAGCGACCCGTGCCCCAAGGTGTGGCCGGCGAGCTGTACATCGGCGGCCTGGGGGTTGCCAACGGCTACTTGAACCGCCCGGACCTGACCGCCGAGAAGTTCCTCCTCGACCCGTTCAGCCAGGACGCCCAGGCCCTGATGTACCGCACCGGCGACCTCGGACGTTTCCGGGAGGACGGCAATATCGAATACCTGGGCCGCAACGACGGCCAGGTGAAGATCCGTGGCTTTCGCATCGAACCGGGGGAGATTGAAGCCCGCCTGGCTCAATACGCTGCGGTGAAAGAGGCGACGGTGCTGGTGCGTGAAGACGTTCCCGGCGAAAAACGCCTGGTGGCTTATTTCACCTTGCATTCAACGGATGACCGCGCGGACATCGAAGCCCTGCGCGCGCACCTGCAAAGCCGCTTGCCGGACTACATGGTGCCGGCCGCCTACGTGCGCCTGGATGCCTTGCCGCTGACGCCCAACGGCAAGCTCGACCGCAAGGCCTTGCCGGCACCGGACCAGGCGTCGATCATCACCCGTGGCTACGAAGCCCCGGTAGGTGAAACCGAAATCACCCTGGCCCGACTGTGGCAGCAAGTCCTGAATGTCGAGCGGGTGGGGCGTCACGATCATTTCTTCGAGCTGGGCGGCCATTCCTTGCTCGCCGTCAACCTGATCGAGCAGATGCGCCAGGTCGGCTTGAGTGCCGATGTCCGCGTGCTGTTCGGCCAGCCGACCCTCGCGGCACTGGCCGCGGCGGTGGGCGGCGGCCATGAGATCGAGGTGCCGGCCAATGGCATCACTCCCGATTGTGCGCGGATCACCCCGGCCATGTTGCCGCTGGCGACATTGACCCAGGCGGCGATTGATCGGATCGTCGCTACGGTGCCGGGTGGCGTGCACAACGTGCAGGACATCTACCCGCTGGCGCCGTTGCAGGAAGGTATCCTCTATCACCATGTCTCGGCGCAGCAGGGCGATCCCTACGTGCTGCAGGCGCTGTTCGCCTTCCAGGACGAGGCGCGCCTCGAGGCCTTTGCCCAGGCATTGCAAGGTGTCATCGACCGGCATGACATCCTGCGCACCTCGATCATGTGGGAGGGGTTGGAGCAGCCGATCCAGGTGGTCTGGCGCAAGGCGCTGTTGAGCGTCGAGCAACTGCAACTGGACGCGTCGGACGTCGATGCCGTGATCCAACTGCATGCCCGTTACGACTCCCGTCATCATCGCCTGGACATTCGCCAGGCGCCGCTGATGTGCTTGCGTTATGCCTATGACTCGGCCAACCAGCGCTGGGTGGCGATGTTGCTGTTCCACCACATTGCCCTGGACCATACCGCGCTGGAGGTGGTGCAGCAGGAAATGCAGGCGCACCTGCTGGGCCAGGCCGGCCAATTGGCCGCTGCGCTGCCGTACCGCAACTATGTGGCCCAGGCGCGCCTGGGTGTCAGCGAGCAAGCGCACGAGGCGTTTTTCCGCGAGATGCTCGGTGATGTCGACGAGCCGACCCTGCCGCTGGGGTTGCAACAGGTGCAGGGTGACGGTCGCGGCATCGAGGAGGCCAAGCTGGAAGTGGACGCTGCCTTGAGCCATCGCTTGCGGGCCCAGGCGCGGCAGCTCGGGGTGAGTGCGGCCAGCCTGCACCATTTGGCTTGGGCGCAGGTACTGGGACGTTTGTCCGCGCGGGAGGACGTGGTGTTCGGCACGGTGCTGATGGGACGGATGCAGGCCGGCGAGGGCGCCGACCGGGTCCTGGGCATGTTCATCAACACCTTGCCGCTGCGGGTCAAGCTGGATGAGCAGGGCGCCCGCGCCGGGGTCAAGACTGCCCATGAACGGCTGACCGCCTTGCTCGGTCACGAACACGCTTCGCTGGCCCTGGCGCAACGGTGCAGCCGCGTGGCCGCACCGGCCCCGTTGTTCAGTGCGCTGCTGAACTACCGGCACAGCGCGACCGGCGCCGTTTCAGCCGAGGCCGTAAGCGCCTGGCAGGGCATGGAAATCCTCAGCAACGAAGAGCGGACCAACTACCCGCTGACCCTGTCGGTGGACGACCTGGGCGACGGTTTCATGCTGAGTGCCCTGGTGTCGCAAGGCATCGGTGCGGCGCGCATTTGCGCCTACATGCACACGGCCCTGGAAAGCCTCGTGCAGGCCCTCGAACACGCGCCCCAGACGCCCCTCAATCGCCTGGAAATCCTGCCAGAAAACGAACGCCATCAGTTGCTGGTGGACTTCAACGCCACCCAGCGCGCCTATCCCCACGAGCAAACCGTCCTGGCGCTGTTCGAAGCCCAGGCCGCGTACCTGCCGCAGGCGATTGCGGCGGTGCACGGGCAGCGGCAAGTGACTTACGCGGAGCTGAACCAGCGGGCCAACCGCCTGGCCCATCACCTGATCGGCCTCGGCGTGCAACCGGATGACTGCGTGGCGATCCTGCTGCCACGCTCCATCGAGCTGCTGGCCAGTCAACTGGCGATCCTCAAGTGCGCGGCGGCCTATGTGCCGCTGGACCGCAACGCCTCCCTGGAGCGCCAAGGCTTCATGCTCGACGACTGCCAGGCCCGGTGCCTGCTGACGTTCAGTACCGAGGCCGTACCCGAGGGCGCATCGCGCATCGACCTGGACACGTTGGACAACCAGGGGCCGGCGCATAACCCGGCCCTGGCGCAGTCCAGTGAATCGATCGCCTACATCATGTACACCTCGGGCTCCACCGGCATTCCGAAAGGCGTGCTGGTGCCGCACCGGGCGATCAACCGCCTGGTGATCAACAACGGTTACGCCGATTTCAACGCCAACGACCGCATTGCCTTCGCCTCCAACCCGGCGTTTGACGCCAGCACCATGGACGTCTGGGGCGCCTTGCTCAATGGTGGGCAAGTGGTGGTGATCGACCATGACACCCTGCTTGAACCGTCAAGGTTTGCCCAGGTGCTGGAAGATGCGGGCATCACCGTGCTGTTCGTGACCACGGCGATCTTCAACCAGTACGTGCAATTGATTCCCCAGGCCATCGGCGGCTTGCGCATCCTGTTGTGCGGCGGCGAACGGGCCGACGTGGCGTCGTTCCGGCGTTTGCTGGACCTGGCGCCGGACCTGCGCCTGGTGCACTGCTATGGCCCGACCGAAACCACCACCTACGCCACCACCCTTGAGGTGAAGGCCGTGGCGGCGGAAGCCGAATGCGTGCCTATCGGCGGCCCCATTGGCAACACCCAGGTCTATGTGCTCGATGCACGCCAGCGGTTGGCGCCGTTGGGTGTCGTTGGCGAGATGTACATCGGCGGCAAAGGGGTGGCGAAGGGTTACCTGAACCGGCCGGACCTGACCGCGGAAAAATTCATCGCCGACCCGTTCAGCCATGAGCCCGACGCGCTGCTGTACCGCACCGGCGACCTCGGCCGCTGGTTGCCCGAAGGCAGCCTGGAATGCCTGGGGCGTAACGACGACCAGGTGAAGATCCGCGGTTTCCGCATCGAGCTGGGCGAGATCGAAGCCAAGCTGGTGGCCTGTGACGGTGTGAAGGATTCGGTGGTACTGGTGCGGGCCGATGAATCGGGCGAGAAACGCCTGGTGGCCTATGTCATCGCCCAGCCGCAGGTCGAGCTGAGCGTGGCCGGGTTGCGCGAGCAATTGTCCGCGACCCTGGCCGAGTACATGGTGCCTGCGGCGTTCGTGATGCTGCCGGCGTTCCCATTGACGCTCAACGGCAAGGTCGACCGCAAGGCGCTGCCGGCACCGGATGCCGAGGCCTACGCCAGCCAGGCCTACGAGGCACCGCAGGGCGAGATCGAACAGGTATTGGCCGACCTGTGGGCCGAGCTGTTGAAAGTGGAGCGGGTCGGTCGCCACGATAATTTCTTCGAACTGGGCGGGCATTCGCTGCTGGCGATGAGGCTGATCGAGCGCATGCGCCAGGCTGAGCTGTCGGTGGATGTGCGGGTGCTGTTCAGTCAGCCAACGCTGCAGGCACTGGCCGCTGCGGTGGGCGGGCACCGGGACGTGGTGGTGCCGGCCTGCGCCATCGTCGAAGGCTGTGAGCGCATCACGCCGGACATGTTGCCGCTGGCCGTATTGAGCCAGGAGGCTATCGATCGGATCGTGGCGGGCGTGCCGGGAGGCGCGCGCAACGTGCAGGACATCTACCCACTGGCGCCGTTGCAGGAAGGCATTCTGTATCACCATTTGACGGCAAAAATGGGCGATCCGTACGTGCTGCAAACGCTGTTCGGGTTTGACCGCCGGGCCCGCCTGGATGACTTTGCCCAGGCTTTGCAGGGGGTGATCGACCGGCACGACATTCTCAGGACTTCGATGGTCTGGGAACACCTCGACGAACCGATGCAAGTGGTGTGGCGACAGGCTCGGCTCAGCGTAGACGAGTTGGACGCGGACCCGAGCGGCGGCGATGCCGTTGCCCGGCTGTATGAGCGCTTCGATGCCCGGCATTACCGGCTGGACGTGCGGCAGGCGCCGATGCTGCGCCTGGCCGTCGCCGAGGACGTCGCCAACCGGCGCTGGGTCGCCATGCTGCTGTTCCACCACATGGTCCTGGACCATACCGGCCTGGAAGTGCTGGAACGTGAAATGCAGGCGCAGTTGCTGGGCAAGGTGCATGAACTGGGCGAATCGGTGCCTTATCGCAACTATGTGGCCCAGGCGCGCCTGGGTGTCGATCAACAGGCCCATGAAGCGTTTTTCCGCGACATGCTCGGCGACATTGACGAGCCTACGCTGCCGTTCGGCCTGCGCGATGTGCAAGGCGATGGCACTGGCGTGGAAGAGGTGAAACTGGCCGTGGAGGCGGGCCTGTGCCGTCGGCTTCGCGCCCAGGCCCGCCAGTTGGGCGTCAGCGCGGCCAGCTTGATGCACTTGGCCTGGGCGCAGGTCCTGGGCCGTGTCAGCGGTCGCGACGACGTGGTCTTCGGCACCGTGCTGTTGGGTCGCATGCAGGCCGGCGATGGGGCCGACCGGGCCCTGGGCATGTTCATCAACACCCTGCCATTGCGAGTGAACCTGGCTGGGCAAGGCGTATACGCAGCGGTGAAGGCGACCCACAAGCGACTCACCGGCCTGCTGGGCCATGAGCATGCTCCGTTGGCACTGGCCCAGCGTTGCAGTGGCGTGGTTGCGCCAACGCCATTGTTCAGTTCGATGCTCAACTATCGTCATTGCGGGGTCGAGGTGACTGCGCAAGCGCTGACGGCGTGGCAAGGCATCGAATCGATAGGCGGTGAAGAACGGACCAATTACCCCTTGGCGCTGGCCGTGGATGATGAAGGCGAGGGCTTCAGCCTGGTGGTGCAAGCGTTGGTGGGGACCGGCGCGCGGCGTATCGGCGAGTACGTGCAGACCACGCTCGAAAGCCTGGTCAGCGCACTGGAGCAGGCGCCGGATACGCCATTGCAGGCCCTCACGAGTCTGCCGGCGGCCGAACGTCAGCATCTGCTGGAAACGCTCAACAGCACGGCGGTCGATTATCCGCAGGGCCTGACCCTGCACGGCCTGTTCGAGGCGCGGGTCGCGGCCTGCCCGGACGCTGTGGCGGTGGTGGCTGGCGAGGCGCAGCTGAGCTACGCGCAACTCAATGCACGCGCCAACCAGATTGCCCATCGCCTGCTGGAACTGGGCATTCGCCCGGATGACCGCGTGGCGATCTGTGCCGATCGCAGCCTGGACATGGTCGCGGGCCTGCTGGGGATCCTCAAGGCCGGCGCGGCGTATGTGCCGCTGGACCCTGATTATCCCCACGAGCGCCTGGCCTACATGCTGGAAAACAGCGCGCCCATGGTGGTGCTGACCCAGCGTGCGTTGCAGGTCAGCCTGCCGGCTACCCAGGCGCGAACCCTGCTGCTGGATGAGGCGCAAGGGTTCTCGACGCAGCCCACCGACAATCCGCAGGTCGAGGGCCTGCATGCCCATCACCTGGCCTATGTCATCTACACCTCGGGTTCGACCGGCCTGCCCAAGGGTGTGATGAACGAACACGGCGCGGTGGTCAACCGCCTGCTGTGGATGCAGGACGAATACGCTTTGACCGCCACAGACGCGGTGCTGCAAAAGACCCCGTTCAGCTTCGACGTGTCGGTGTGGGAGTTCTTCTGGCCGCTGTTCAGCGGCGCGCGGCTGGTGATGGCCCGTCCGGGCGGGCATCGCGACCCGGCGTACCTGCGCGAAGTGATCCAGGCCCAAGGCATCACCACGCTGCACTTCGTGCCGTCGATGCTCGATGTGTTCCTGGCCCATGGCGAAGCGGGCCAGTGCGAAGGCTTGGTGCGGGTGATATGCAGCGGCGAGGCGTTGCCGGGGCATCTGGTGCGGCGCTTCAAGGCGCAGCTGCCGCACGTTGGCCTGTACAACCTGTACGGCCCGACCGAAGCGGCGGTGGATGTGACGGCGTGGGACTGCACGGGGGCAGACACCCCGGACAGCACGCCCATCGGCAAGCCGATTGCCAACACGCGGATCTACCTGCTTGATGCCCATCGACAACCGGTGCCCCTGGGCGTGGCCGGGGAGATTTACATCGGTGGCGTGCAGGTGGCGCGGGGTTACCTGAACCGTCCGGAATTGACCGTCGAGCGTTTCCTGGGGGATCCGTTCAGCACCGCGACGAATGCCCGGATGTACCGTACCGGTGACCTGGGTCGTTACCTGGCGGACGGCAATATCGAGTATTTGGGTCGCAACGATGACCAGGTGAAGATCCGGGGTTTTCGCATCGAACTGGGCGAGATCGAAGGGCGGCTGGCGCAGCATGAGGCGGTGAAGGAAGCCGTGGTGCTGGCCCGTGAAGATGTACCGGGGGAAAAACGCCTGGTCGTCTATTTCACCCATCATGCGCCAGAAGCTTTCGCCGACATCGAAGTCCTGCGGGCTCATCTACTGGAGCAACTGCCGGAATACATGGTGCCAACCGCCTACATCCGGCTCGACGCACTGCCGCTGACCCCCAACGGCAAACTCGACCGCAAGGCGCTGCCGGCACCGGATCATTCGGCAGTGATTGTTCGTGAATACGAGGCGCCACAAGGCGAAGTGGAAGCCAGTATTGCCCGGATCTGGGAAGACCTGCTCCAGCTCGAACAGGTCGGTCGCCACGACAACTTCTTCGAACTGGGCGGTCACTCGTTATTGGCCGTGAAAATGATCGAACGCCTGCGCCAGGTCGAGCTGAGCGTCGATGTGCGGGTCTTGTTCGGCCAGCCGACGTTGGCCGCGTTGGCCGCCGCCGTCGGGGGTTATCGGGAAGTTGTCGTACCGGCCAACGGGATCCCGGCCGGTTGCACACGCATCACACCGGACATGCTGCCGCTGGCCGATCTGTCCCAGGCGGAGATCGAGCAGGTCGTCGCGGCGGTGCCGGGCGGCGTCAGTAACGTCCAAGACATTTATGCCTTGGCACCGCTGCAGGAAGGCATCCTCTATCACCATCTGGCTGCCGCCGAAGGCGACCCCTATCTGCAACAGGTGATATTCGGTTTCGACCAGTTCACGCGCCTGGAAGATTTCGCCCATGCGCTGCAAGCCGTCATTAACCGCCACGATATCCTGCGCACCGCCGTACTCTGGGAAGGCCTGCCCGAACCCATGCAGGTGGTCTGGCGAGACGCGCCACTGAGTGTCGAGTCGGTTGCGCTGGATCCGAGCCAGGGTGACATCGCCACGCAGTTGCACCAGCGTTTCGACCCGCGGTTCTATCGCCTGGACATTCGCCAGGCGCCAATGATGCGGCTCGTCCATGCGCAAGACCCGGCGAACCAACGTTGGGTGGGCATGCTGTTGTTTCACCACCTGGTGGACGACGTCACGTCACTGGCGGTGCTGTCGGCGGAAATCGAGGCGCACATGCTCGGTCAGGTGCAGCGGCTGTCGGCGTCGGTGCCGTACCGCAACTTCGTGGCCCAGGCTCGCTTGGGTGTGAGCCGTGAGGCGCACGAAACCTTTTTCCGCGAAATGCTCGGTGACATCGACGAGCCGACGCTGCCGTTCGATTTGCAGGATGTGCAAGGCGATGGCAGCGGCCTCGAAGAGGTGCGCCAGGACGTCGCGGCCGACCTCAGTCGTCGGCTGCGGGCCCAGGCACGTCTGCTTGGGGTGAGCGCGGCGAGTTTGTACCACCTGGTTTGGGCGCAAGTACTGGGCAAGATATCGGGCAAGGACGATGTGGTGTTCGGTACGGTATTGGTCGGACGGATGCAGGGCGGCGAGGGGGCCGACCGGGCGCTGGGGATGTTCATCAATACCCTGCCGTTGCGGGTCAGTGTCGGGCAAACCGGGGTTCGTGCGGGGGTGAAAGCAACCCATGCTCGCCTGACCGCGTTACTGGGCCATGAACACGCCGCATTGGCGCTGGCGCAACGCTGCAGCGGTGTGCAGGCGCCGACGCCGTTGTTCAGTGCCTTGCTCAACTATCGCCACACCGGCACCACCGTGTCGAGCGAGACCTTGTCGGCTTGGAACGGTATCCAGATTCTCGGTGGCGAGGAGCGGACCAATTACCCGCTGATGTTGTCGGTGGATGACCAGGGCGAAGGGTTCAGCTTTACCGTCATGACCCCGGCACGCATTGGTGCGCAACGGCTTTGTAATTATGTGCAACACACGCTGGAGAACCTGGTCGGCATGCTTGAGCAGCAGCCGGACCTGCTTTTGCAGCACCTGTCGATCCTGCCGGATTCGGAGCGCGAGCAACTGCTGGTGACATTTAACGCCACCGAGGCCGACTATCCGCGGCAGCAGACGATCCATGGGTTGTTCGAAGCGCAGGTCCAGCGTACGCCGGATGCCGTGGCGGTGGTTCGTGGCGAGCGGCGCCTGACTTATCGCGAGTTGAACGAACGGGCCAACCGCCTGGCCCATCACCTGCGCAAGCAGGGCGTGGAGCCGGATTCGCGGGTGGCGATCTGTGTCGAGCGCGGTATCGACATGGTTGTTGGGTTGCTGGCGATTCTCAAGGCCGGCGGTGGTTATGTGCCATTGGATCCGGCGTATCCGCTGGATCGGATTGCCTACATGCTCGAAGACAGTGCGCCGGCGGCGGTGTTGGCGCAGGACGCTACGGTTGGGCTGTTGAGCGATGCCTCGATGGCCGTGATCAATCTCGACAGCGGTTTGTGGCAGGACGAATCCGTCCAGAATCCCGAGATCGCCGAGCTGACCTCCTCGCACCTGGCCTATGTCATCTACACCTCGGGTTCGACCGGCCTGCCCAAGGGCGTGATGATCGAACACCGCAACACGGTGAACTTCCTGACCTGGGCCCATCGTTCGTTCGACTCAAAGATATTGTCGAAAACCTTGTTCTCGACCTCGCTGAGCTTCGACTTGGCCGTCTACGAGTGCTTCGCGCCGCTGACCTCCGGCGGCAGCATCGACGTGGTCACTAATGTGCTGGAACTGCAACAGGGCGAACACGACATCACCTTGATCAATACCGTGCCGTCGGCGCTCAAGGCGTTGCTGGAATCGGGCGGATTGGGCGAGGGCGTCGACACGGTCAACGTCGCTGGTGAAGCCTTGAAGCGCAGCCTGGTGGAAACGTTGTTCGAGCAGACCCAGGTCGAGCGCCTGTGCAACCTCTATGGCCCTTCGGAAACCACGACGTATTCAAGTTGGGTGTCGATGGCCCGTGAGGAAGGATTTGCCGCGCACATTGGCAAACCGGTGGCGAATACTCAGTTCTATCTGCTGGATGAACACAAACAACCGGTGCCACTGGGCGTACCGGGCGAAATCTACATCGGTGGCGCTGGGGTCGCTCGCGGTTATCTCAATCGTGACGACCTCACGGCCGAGCGTTTCCTGAAAGACCCGTTCAGCACGGCTCCAAACGCCCGCATGTATCGCACTGGCGACCTGGGTCGCTACCTGCCGGACGGCAACATCGAATACCTGGGCCGTAACGACGACCAGGTGAAGATCCGTGGTTTCCGCATCGAGTTGGGCGAGATCGAAGCCAAGCTCGCCCAGGCGCCAAACATCAAGGAAACCGTGGTCCTGGCCCGCGAAGACATACCGGGCGACAAACGCCTGGTCGCCTATTTCACCCAGCACTCGCCGGACGAAGCTGTCGCCATCGAAACCCTGCGCACGCACCTGCAAGCGCAGTTACCAGCGTATATGGTGCCCGCCGCCTACGTGCGCCTGGATGCCTTGCCCCTGACGCCGAACGGCAAGCTCGACCGCAAGGCGCTACCGGCCCCCGACAGCCATGCCTACACCACGCGTCTGTTTGAAGCCCCGGTGGACGACATGGAGATCAAGCTCGCAGCGTTGTGGGCGGAGTTGCTCAAGGTCGAACGAGTGGGTCGGCATGACCACTTCTTCGAACTGGGTGGCCACTCGTTGCTCGCCGTGACGCTGATCGAACGCATGCGCCAGGACGGCATGGAGGCCGATATCCGTGTGCTGTTCGGCCAGCCCACCCTGGCCCTGGTGGCTGCCGCCGTGGGCGAGGTACGGCCTATTAATGTACCGATGACGACAATTCCCGCGCTCACGCGCAAACGCAGTATCTGAATCGGCCGCTTCACCTGAGGGATGAATGCCCTGTCCCGGGCTTCCGGGTAGGGCGCTCGCCCTTGATCCCGCGCATCTGTATGCCCTGTCTGGCTGACGTCGGGGCTTGTCCCTGCTTCCCATGACAGACATCACCTACCGAATGCTCTAATTTTTTTTGGCCTGTAAGGCGCGGTTCGCAAACCGCCGCCTTCGGTTGAACGTGACGATTATCCAGCGCTTTGGCCCGTGCGCCGAGGTCGGCCCAACCGCCGTCCAGGCGCCGCGCCGTACCTGAAAAACACGTTTTTATCGTCAACCACTCCGAACTAGAAAAGCAGGTCCTTCGATGCAATTCAGCGAATTGATGACAGCTCTGTCCCAGCACCCGATCCGTCTCCAACAGGACGACGACAACCTTGTGATCCTGGGCGACGACGAAGGACTGGACAACGCGCTGTGGGACAGCCTCATTGTCCATAAGCATGAATTGCTCGACCTGGTGGAGAGAAATGGTGGCGACTGGCTGAGTCCGGCATTCCGTATCACTCCGGACATGCTGCCGCTGGTCAGCCTCACGCAGGAGGAAATCGACCGGATTGTCGACGGCGTGCCTGGTGGGGCCGGCAATGTGCAGGACATCTACCCCCTGGCACCGCTTCAGGAAGGCATTTTTTACCATCACCTCGTCGCAGAACAGGGCGATCCCTATGTGTTGCAAGCCTTGTTCGGCGCGGATCAACGCACGCGGCTGGATGACTTTACCCAGGCGCTGCAAGGGGTGATCGACCGCCATGACATCCTGCGCACCTCGGTGGTATGGGAAGGGCTCGACGAACCGCTGCAAGTCGTCTGGCACAAAGCGCAGTTGGCGCTGGAAGCACTCGCGCTTGATCCGGCCGATGGCGACATTGTCTGGCAACTGCAACAGCGCTTCGACACCCGGCATCACCGCCTGGACGTGGGACGAGCGCCGCTGATGCGCCTGGTCTGTGCGCAGGACCCGGTCAACGCACGCTGGGTGGCGATCCTGTTGTTCCACCACATGGCGCTGGACCATGCGGCACTGGAGTTGGTGCAGCATGAGATGCAGGCGTTCCTGCTCGGAAAGTCCGAGGGGCTGCCCGCCGCTGTGCCGTATCGTAACTACGTGGCACAGGTCCGGCTGGGCGAGGGCCCTGAATCCCATGAGACGTTTTTCCGCGACATGTTGGCCGACGTTGATGAACCGACGCTGCCACTGGGCTTTGCCGAGGTCCCCGAACGTGAACCGGTGATCGAGGAAGCGCACCTGCCGGTCGAGGCCTCGTTGAGCCGTCGCGTGCGCATACAGGCCCGTCAGTTGGGTGTCAGTGCGGCCAGCCTGCACCACTTGGCCTGGGCGCGGGTGGTGGGCGGGGTTTGCGGTCGGCAGGATGTGGTGTTCGGCACCGTGCTGATGGGGCGGATGCAGGGTGGTGACGGTGCCGGCCGCGCGCTGGGCATGTTCATCAATACGCTGCCGCTGCGGGTGAAACTGACCGGGCAGGATGTGCGCGAGGGGGTGAGGGCGACCCACGCGAGCCTGACGGCTTTGCTCGGGCATGAGCATGCATCGTTGGCCCTGGCCCAGCGTTGCAGCGGTGTGCCAGCGCCGGCTCCGCTGTTTGGTTCATTGCTCAATTACCGGCACAGCGGCACTGCGCAAGCGCCTACCACCGAGGCTTTTGCCGCTTGGGAAGGGCTGCATGTGCTGGGCGGTGCCGAGGGCACCAACTACCCGTTGACTTTGTCAGTGGACGACTTGGGCGAAGGCTTCAGCCTGAGCGTACTGGCCTTGGCCGAGATCGGCGCGCAGCGCACGGGCGACTACATGCTGATGGCGCTTGAAAGCCTGGTCCAGGCACTGGAGCAAACGCCGGAGTTACCGCTGTGTCGACTCGATATCCTGCCGAAGGACAAACGTCGGCAATTGCTAGTGGATTTCAACGCCACCACTCGCCGCTATCCCCGGGACAGGACCGTTCATGGCCTGTTCGAGGCCCAGGCCCAGGCCCGCCCGCAGGCACCGGCGGCGGTGCATGACGAATACAGCCTGACCTACGCAGAGTTGAATGACCGGGCTAACCGCCTGGCCCGGTATCTGGTCGGCCTTGGGGTGCAGCCGGGTGATCGGGTAGCGGTCCTTCTGGGGCGTTCGATAGAGCTGCTGGTCAGCCAGTTGGCGATCCTCAAGTGCGCCGCTGCCTACGTACCGCTGGACGTCAGCGCCCCCCTGGAACGTCAGCATTTCATGGCGCAGGACAGCGGGGCGCGGGTCCTGCTGACCCTGAGCACCCAGGCCACGCCTGGGGACACCGCGCGCGTGGACCTGGATACGCTGGACCTGGCTGGCGCAGCCGCTGATGACTTGAACTTGATGCAGAACGCCGAATCGGTCGCCTACATCATGTACACCTCGGGTTCCACCGGTACCCCCAAAGGCGTGCTGGTGCCGCACCGGGCGATCAATCGGTTGGTGATCAACAACGGCTATGCCGATTTCAACGCCCGGGACCGGGTCGCCTTCGCCTCCAACCCGGCCTTCGACGCCAGTACCCTGGACGTCTGGGCGCCGTTGCTCAACGGCGGTTGCGTGGTGGTGGTCGAGCAGGAGGTGTTGCTGTCCCAGGAACGTTTTGCCGCGCTATTGGCCGAGCAGTCGGTCAGCGTGTTGTGGATGACGGCCGGTCTGTTCCATCAATACGCTGCTGGCCTTATGGCTGTGTTCGCGCAGCTGCGTTACCTGATCGTCGGCGGCGATGTGCTGGACCCAGCCGTGATCGGCCGCGTCTTGGAGGAGGGCGCGCCGGCTCATCTGCTCAATGGTTACGGCCCGACCGAAGGCACCACCTTTACCACCACCCATGAAATCGAAACAGTGGGCGAGGGGGCTATCCCGATTGGCCGTCCTGTTGGCAACGCCCGCGTCTACGTGCTGGACGCCAACCAGCAGCCAGTGCCCATTGGCGTGGTGGGCGAGTTGTACATCGGTGGCGACGGCGTCGCGAAAGGCTACCTGAACCGCCCCGAGCTGACCGCCGAGAAGTTTGTCAGCGACCCATTCAATGCCGATCCAGGAACCCTGCTGTACCGCACTGGCGACCTGGCGCGCTGGCGCGCCGATGGCACGGTGGATTACCTGGGGCGTAACGACGACCAGGTGAAGATCCGCGGTTTCCGTATCGAATTGGGCGAAATTGAAGCTCGCCTTGGCCAATGCTCCGGCGTGAAAGACGCGGTAGTGCTGGCGCGACAGGACGAGCCGGGGGCAAAGCGCCTGGTGGGTTATGTGGTTGCCAAGGAAGGTGTCAGCTTGTCAGTGCAGGAGCTGCGCGCCGAACTGGCCGCAGCCCTGGCCGAGTACATGGTACCCAGTGCATTTGTGGTGTTGGCGTCCTTCCCGCTGACCGCCAATGGCAAGCTGGATCGCCGTGCGCTGCCGGCTCCAGACGTCGAGGCCTATGCCAGTCGCGAATACGAAGCCCCCTTGGGCGAGATCGAACAGACATTGGCGCAGCTCTGGTCCGAAGTGCTCAAGGTTGGGCAGGTGGGTCGCCACGACCATTTCTTCGAACTGGGTGGCCACTCGTTGCTGGCGGTCACGCTGATCGAGCGCATGCGTCAAGCTGGCTTGAGCGCCGACGTGCGTGTGCTGTTCAGCCAACCAACCCTGGCCGCGCTGGCGGCGGCCATCGGCAGCGGCAAGGAAGTCAGTGTCCCTGGGAACCTGATTCCCCTGGGCTGCGAGCGCATCACCCCCGACCTCTTGCCGCTGCTTAGCCTGCCCCAGCAAACCCTGGACCGACTCATCGCGAGCGTGCCCGGCGGCGCACCCAACGTGCAGGACATCTACCCGCTGGCACCGTTGCAGGAAGGCATTCTTTATCACCATCTGGCTGCCGAACAGGGCGACCCGTACGTGTTGCAGACCCAGTTCGCCTTCGATAACCGTGAACGCCTCGATGCGTTCATCCAGGCACTGCAAGTGGTGATCGATCGACACGACATCTTGCGCACCAGCGTGGTCTGGGAGGGCCTGGACGAACCGGTCCAGGTGGTCTGGCGTAAAGCGAGGCTGCCTGTGGAAGCGGTCGACCTCGACCCTGCCGCTGGCGATGCCGCGGCGCAACTGCGCCAGCGCTTCGACCCACGGCATCACCGCCTGGATGTCACCCAGGCACCGATGATGCGCCTGGCCTACGGGCAGGACGACAGCAATCAGCGCGTGGTCGCGACATTGTTGTTCCATCACATGGCCCTGGACCACACGGCCATGGAGGTGGTGCAGCAGGAAATGCAGGCACACCTGTTGGGTGAAGCCGGGCAACTGAGCGACGCGGTGCCGTATCGCAACTATGTGGCGCAGGCGCGGTTGGGGGTGAGCCGCGAAGAACATGAAGTGTTCTTCCGGGGAATGCTTGGCGATATCGACGAGCCCACCTTGCCTTTCGACCTGCAGGACGTGAAGAACGATGGCCTCGACATCGAGGAGGCCAGGCAACCGATAGATGCCGCGCTTGACCTGCGTCTGCGGGCGCAGGCGCGTCAGCTTGGGGTCAGTGCCGCGAGCCTGGTGCACCTGGCCTGGGCACAGGTGCTGGGCAAGGTGTCCGGCAAGCAGGACGTGGTGTTCGGTACGGTCCTGATGGGCCGCATGCAAGGTGGCGACGGAGCCGATCGCGCACTGGGCATGTTCATCAACACCTTGCCGTTGCGCGTGGATGTCGGCCTGCAAGGCGTACGGGCCGGCGTCAAGGCGACCCATGCACGGTTGACGGAGCTCCTGGGCCATGAACATGCCTCGCTGGCACTGGCGCAACGTTGCAGCAGCGTGGCGGCGCCGTTGCCGCTGTTCAGCGCCTTGCTCAACTATCGCCACAGCGTCACGGGTACGGCCTCGACCCAGGCGTTGGACGCCTGGCAGGGGATCCATGTACTGGACGGTGAGGAACGCACCAATTACCCGCTGACATTGAACGTCGATGACCTGGGCAACGGTTTCAACCTGACCGTGCTGGTTGCGCCACAGATCGGCGCGCAACGGGTCTGCGCCTTTATGTATACGGCGCTGGAAACACTGGTGCAGGCGTTGGAACAGACGCCCCAGGCAGCCTTGTATCGTCTGTCGATCTTGCCTGCGGCGGAACTCGAGCAATTGTTGGTGGCGTTCAACGCCACCGAGGCTGACTATCCGCGCAAGCAGACGATCCATGGGTTGTTCGAGGCGCAGGTGCAGCGTACGCCGGATGCCGTCGCGGTGATCCGTGGCGAGCAGCGCCTGAGCTACCGCGAGTTGAACGAACGGGCCAACCGCCTGGGCCATTACCTGCGCAAGCACGGCGTGGAGCCGGATTCGCGGGTGGCGATCTGTGTCGAGCGTGGTATCGACATGGTGGTGGGACTGCTGGCGATCCTCAAGGCCGGCGGCGGTTATGTGCCGCTGGATCCAGCGTATCCGCTGGATCGGATTGCCTACATGTTGGAAGACAGTGCGCCAGCAGCGGTATTGGCGCAGGACGCTACGGTTGGGCTGTTGAGCGATGCCTCGATGGCCGTGATCAATCTCGACAGCGGTTTGTGGCAGGACGAATCCGTCCAGAATCCCGAGGTTGCCGAGCTGACGTCCTCGCACCTGGCCTATGTCATCTACACCTCGGGTTCGACCGGCCTGCCCAAGGGAGTGATGATCGAACACCGCAACACGGTGAACTTCCTGACCTGGGCCCATCGTTCGTTCGATTCGCAGACCTTGGCTAAAACCCTGTTCTCGACTTCGTTGAACTTCGACCTGGCCGTCTACGAGTGCTTCGCGCCGCTGACCTCGGGTGGCAGCATCGATGTGGTCACTAATGTGCTGGAACTGCAACAGGGTGAGCACGACATCACCCTGATCAATACCGTGCCCTCGGCGCTCAAGGGGTTGCTGGAATCGGGCGGATTGGGCGAGGGCGTCGACACGGTGAACGTGGCCGGTGAAGCCTTGAAGCGCAGCCTGGTGGAGACGTTGTTCGAGCAGACCCAGGTCAAGCGCCTGTGCAACCTCTACGGCCCTTCGGAAACCACGACGTATTCGAGTTGGGTGTCGATGGCCCGCGAAGATGGTTTTGCCGCGCACATCGGCAAACCGGTGGCCAACACTCAGTTCTATCTGCTGGATGAACACAAGCAACCGGTGCCACTGGGCGTTCCGGGCGAAATCTACATCGGTGGCGCTGGGGTCGCTCGCGGTTATCTCAATCGTGACGACCTCACGGCCGAGCGTTTCCTGAAAGACCCGTTCAGCACGGCTCCAAACGCCCGCATGTATCGCACTGGCGACCTGGGCCGTTACCTGCCGGACGGCAATATCGAATACCTGGGCCGCAACGACGATCAGGTCAAGATCCGTGGTTTCCGCATCGAACTGGGGGAGATCGAAGCCAAGCTCGCTCAACACGATGCCTTGAACGAAGCCGTGGTCCTGGCTCGTGAAGACGTGCCGGGCGACAAGCGCCTGGTCGCCTATTTCACCCAGAGTTCGCCATCTGAAGCGCTGGATATCGAAGCCCTGCGCACGCATCTGCAAGCGCAGTTACCGGCCTACATGGTGCCTGCTGCCTACGTTCGCCTCGACGCACTGCCGCTGACACCGAACGGCAAACTTGATCGCAAGGCCCTGCCGACACCAGACCTCGACGCGCTGATCACCCGAGGCTACGAAGCCCCGCAAGGCGAAGTAGAAACCACCCTGGCGCAGCTCTGGCAAGACCTGCTCAAGGTCGAGCGCGTGGGTCGGCACGACCATTTCTTCGAACTGGGCGGGCATTCGCTGCTGGCCGTCAGCCTGATTGGCCGGATGCGCCAACTCGGCTTGTCAGCGGACGTGCGCGTGCTGTTCAGCCAACCAACCCTCGCGGCGCTGGCCGCCGCGGTCGGCAGTGGCGGCGAGATCGTGGTGCCGGAAAACGGCATTTTGCTGGGGTGTACCCGGATCACGCCGTCGATGCTGCCCTTGGTGGCGCTGGACCAGCTGGACATCGATCGCATCGTGGAAACGGTGCCGGGCGGTGCGCGCAACGTGCAGGATATCTACCCGTTGGCGCCGTTGCAGGAGGGCATTCTTTATCACCACATCGCCGCGCACACGGGCGATCCCTATGTGTTGCAGGCCACGTTCATCGTCGCCGATCGCGAGCGGCTGGAAGCGTTTGCCCTGGCCCTGCAAGGCGTCATCGACCGCCATGACATCCTGCGCACCTCGGTGGTCTGGGAAGGCCTGGACGAGCCGGTGCAAGTGGTCTGGCGTAAAGCGCAACTGGCGGTGGAGGAACTGGTGCTGAGCGCGGCGGCGGGCGATGTCGCCGAGCAGTTGCGCGAGCGATTCGACACATTGCATTACCGCCTGGACATGCAACAGGCGCCGTTGATGCGCATCGCATATGCCCACGATCCGGCCAATCAGCGCTGGGTGGCGATGCTGCTGTTCCATCACATGGCCCTCGATCACACGGCGCTGGAAGTGGTACAGCACGAGATGCAGGCGCACCTGCTGGGCCAGGCCGAGCAGTTGGGCGAAGCGGTGCCGTTCCGCAATTACGTGGCCCAGGCCCGCTTGGGCGTGAGTCGCGCGGAGCACGAAGGGTTCTTCCGTGACATGTTGAGTGATGTCGACGAACCGACATTGCCGTTCGGTCTGCTGGACGTCCGTGGCGATGGCAGCGATATCGAAGAGGCCGGGCTGAGCCTGCCTGCCGAGTTGAGCCGCCGTTTGCGGGCCCAGGCCCGGCAGTTGGGCGTGAGCGCCGCGAGCTTGCATCACTTGGCCTGGGCGCAGGTGCTAGGGCAGGTGTCCGGCAAACAGGACGTGGTGTTTGGCACCGTGCTGATGGGACGGATGCAGGGCGGCGACGGCGCTGACCGGGCACTGGGTATGTTCATCAACACCTTGCCGTTGCGGGTGGGGGTTGGGGCCCAAGGTGTGCGTGATGGGGTGAAAGCCACCCACGCGCGCCTCACCGGTCTTCTGGGGCACGAACACGCCTCGCTGGCCCTGGCCCAGCGTTGCAGCGCCGTGGCCGCGCCGCTGCCGTTGTTCAGCGCCTTGCTCAATTACCGGCACGGCGCCGCAGGGGTTGCCTCGAGCGAAGCCTTGGTGGCCTGGGACGGCATCCAACTGCTGAGCAACGAAGAACGCACCAACTACCCGCTGACCTTGTCGGTGGACGACCTGGGCGAAGATTTTCACTTGTCGGCGCTGGCGGTGCCGCAAATCGGTGCGCAGCGCATATGTGTCTACATGAATATCGCTCTGGAGCATCTGGTCGAGGCGCTGGAACAGGCCCCGCAGGCGCCGTTGCACAGCCTGTCGATCCTGCCATCGGCCGAGCGTCGGCAATTGCTGGTGGATTTCAACGCCACCACCCGCAGCTATCCCCAGGACAGGACCGCCCATGGCCTGTTCGAAGCCCAGGCCAAGGACCGTCCGGAGGCAACGGCGGTCGTGCACAACGGGCATGGCCTGACGTACGCCGAGCTGAACCGCCGGGCCAATTGCCTGACCCGCCATTTGATTGGCCAGGGAATTCAACCGGGTGACCGGGTAGCGATTGTGCTGGAACGCTCCATCGAGCTGCTGGTCAGCCAACTGGCGGTCCTCAAGTGCGCCGCGGTCTACGTGCCACTGGACGTCAGCGCACCGCTGGAACGGCAGGACTTCATGGTGCGCGACAGCGGTGCCCGGACGCTTCTGACGCTGAGCACGATGACCGCACCGGAGGGGACGGCCCGTGTGGACCTGGACACCGTGGTCCTGGATAACGAGGCGGATCACGACCTGAGGCTGATACAAAGCAGCGAATCGGCGGCCTACATCATGTACACCTCCGGTTCCACCGGTACGCCGAAAGGCGTGTTGGTGCCGCACCGGGCGATCAACCGCCTGGTGATCAACAACGGTTACGCCGGGTTCAACGCTGAGGATCGGGTCGCTTTCGCTTCCAATCCGGCGTTCGATGCCAGCACTCTCGACGTCTGGGCGCCGTTGCTCAATGGCGGTTGCGTGGTGGTGGTCGACCAGGACGTGTTGCTGACGCAAGAACGTTTTGCGGCCTTGCTGCAAGAGCAATCGGTCAGCGTGCTGTGGATGACCGCTGGCCTGTTCCATCAATACGCCGCCGGACTGATGCCGGTATTCGCCCAACTGCGCTACCTGATCGTCGGTGGCGATGTGCTCGACCCGGCCGTGATCGGCCGTGTCCTGAAGGAAGGCGCACCGGGTCATCTGCTCAACGGCTACGGCCCGACCGAAGCCACCACCTTCACCACCACCTACGAAATCAAGCAGGTGGGCGAGGGCGGTATCCCGATTGGTCGTCCGATTGGCAACACCCGCGTCTATGTGCTGGACGCCAATCAACAACCGGTGCCCATCGGCGTGGCCGGCGAGTTGTACATCGGCGGCGACGGCGTGGCGAAAGGGTATCTGAATCGCCCTGAGCTGACCGCCGAAAAATTCGTCACCGACCCGTTCAGTGCCGATCCCGATGCGTTGCTGTACCGCACCGGTGACCTGGCCCGCTGGCGCGCGGATGGCGCGGTGGATTACCTGGGTCGTAACGACGACCAGGTGAAGATCCGTGGTTTCCGTATCGAACTCGGCGAGATCGAAGCCCGCTTGGGCCAATGCCCGGGTGTGAAAGACGCGGTGGTGCTGGCGCGGCAAGACGATGCCGGTCCCAAGCGCCTGGTCGGTTATGTGATTGCCGAACCGGGCGTGACCTTGTCGGTGCGTGACTTGCGCGAACAGTTGTCGAGCGTGCTGGCCGACTACATGCTGCCCAGCGCCTTCATGGTGCTGCCGGCCTTCCCGCTGACCGCCAACGGCAAGCTGGATCGCCGTGAGCTCCCGGCGCCGGATGCCGAGGCCTATGCCTCTCGCGAATATGAAGCGCCGCAGGGCGAGGTGGAGCAGGCTTTGGCGCGGATCTGGGCCGAGGTACTCAAGGTCGAGCAGGTGGGGCGTCACGATCACTTCTTCGAACTGGGCGGCCATTCGCTGCTGGCGGTGACGCTGATCGAACGCATGCGCCAGACAGGCTTGAGTGCCGACGTGCGCGTGCTGTTCAGCCAGCCGACCCTGGCCGCGCTGGCCGCGGCGGTTGGCAGCGGCAGGGAAGTCAGCGTGCCGGCGAACCTGATTCCCTCGGATTGCGAGCGCATCACCCCCGAGCTGTTGCCGCTGGTCAATCTGTCCCAGGACGCCATCGACCAAGTCGTTGCCAGCGTGCCCGGCGGCGCGCGCAACGTGCAGGACATCTACCCCCTGGCACCGTTGCAGGAAGGGATTCTGTACCACCACTTGGCCGCCGAACAGGGCGACCCCTATGTGCTGCAAACCCAGTTCGCCTTCGACAACCGTGAACGCCTCGACGCGTTCATCGGCGCGCTGCAAGTGGTGATCGATCGCCACGACATCTTGCGCACCAGTGTGGTCTGGGAAGGGTTGGATGAGCCGGTGCAAGTGGTCTGGCGCCAGGCGGTGCTGGAACCGCAATGCATTGTTGTCGATGCCACGGCTGGCGACGTTGTCACGCAGCTGGCCAGCCGTTTCGATGCGCGGCACAGTCGCCTGGATTTGGGCCGGGCGCCGCTGTTGCACCTGGCTTACGCACGGGACGAGGCCCAGGATCGTTGGGTCGCGATTTTGTTGTTCCATCACCTGGCCCTGGACCACACCGCCCTGGACGTGATGCAGCACGAGATGCAACTGCACCTGCTGGGCGAGGACGGCCAGTTGGGCGCAGCGATGCCTTATCGCAACTACGTGGCCCAGACCCGCCTGGGGGCGAGCGAAGAGGAGCACGAAACATTCTTCCGCGACATGCTCGGCGATATCGACGAGCCGACGCTGCCCTTTGGTTTGCAGGACGTGCAGGGTGAGGGGCAGGGCATCGATGAAGTCCGCCAGTCGGTGGACCTGGCGTTGTCCAGGCGCCTGCGGACACAGGCACGCCACCTGGGGGTGAGTGCCGCCAGCCTGGTGCACTTGGCCTGGGCCCAGGTGTTGGGCAAGGTCTCCGGCAAGCAGGAGGTGGTGTTCGGTACGGTCCTGCTAGGCCGGATGCAGGGTGGCGACGGCGCCGACCGTGCCCTGGGCATGTTCATCAACACCCTGCCGTTGCGGGTGGACGTGGGCGCCCAGGACGTGCGCAGCGGCGTCAAGGCCACTCATGGGCGACTGAGTGCGTTGTTCGGCCACGAACATGCGTCGCTGGCCCTGGCGCAACGATGCAGTGGCGTGGTCGCGCCGACGCCGCTGTTCAGCGCCTTGCTCAACTACCGCCACAGTGCAGTCCAGGTGACCCAGGACGCCCTGTCGGCGTGGAGCGGGATCAACGCACTGGGTGGTGACGAGCGGACCAACTATCCGTTGACCCTCAATGTCGATGACCTGGGTGACGGCTTCTTCCTCACCGCGATGGTCGACACGGCCATCGGTGCGCAACGTATTTGCGATTACATGCAGGTGGCTTTGGAAAACCTGGTCGTGGCCCTGGAGCAGGCACCGCAAACTCCGCTGCACGCCTTGGCGATCCTGCCACCGGCCGAGCGCCGGCAGTTGCTGGAAACCTGGAACGCCACCGATGCCGCGTATGCCGGCGATGCCCTGATCCATCGGCAAGTCGAGGGCTGGGCCGCGTCTCAACCCGACGCCGTGGCCGTCGTGCATGAAGGCCAGGCACTGACCTACGGCGAGCTCAATGCCCGCGCCAACCAACTGGCCCACTGCCTGGTGGCCGAGGGTGTTCGTCCGGATGACCGCGTGGCGATTTGTGTCGAGCGCGGTCTGGACATGATCGTTGGCCTGCTGGGCATCCTCAAGGCCGGTGCGGGCTACGTACCGCTGGACCCGGCTTATCCACCCGAGCGCATCGCCTACATGCTGGATGACAGCGGCCCCGTGGCGATGGTGACCCAGCCGCAATGGCGCGACAGCCTGCCGGTATTGCCGGTGCCCACCTTGGTGCTCGACCCGGCCGACGCCGGTGAAATGAGCCAGCAGCCGCGGCACAATCCCGACGTGGCGGGCCTGGACGCCAGCCACCTGGCCTACGTGATCTACACCTCGGGTTCGACCGGATTGCCCAAGGGCGTGATGGTCGAGCACCGCAACGTCGCACGGCTGTTTTCGGCGACCCAACCGTGGTTCGAGTTTGGTCCGCAGGACGTGTGGGCGCTGTTCCATTCCTTTGCCTTCGACTTCTCGGTCTGGGAAATCTGGGGCGCCTTGACCCACGGCGGTCGCTTGCTGGTGGTGCCACAGCTGGTCAGCCGTTCCCCGCAGTACTGCTATGCCTTGCTGTGCGAAGCAGGCGTGACCATTCTCAACCAGACGCCGAGTGCCTTCCGCCAGTTGATTGCCGCTCAAGGCGAAAGCGACCTGAGCCACCACCTGCGGCAGGTGATCTTTGGCGGCGAGGCCCTGGAAACCGGCATTCTCAAACCGTGGTATGCCCGCGAGGGCAATGCCCGGACGCAACTGGTCAACATGTACGGCATCACCGAAACGACGGTGCACGTGACGTACCGTCCGCTCGATGCGGCCGACGCGCAGTTGGCCGGTGTCAGCCCGATCGGCAAGCGCATCCCCGACCTGCAACTGTACGTCCTCGACGCTCAGCGCGAGCCGGTACCGGTGGGGGTGGTCGGCGAAATGTATGTGGGCGGCGCGGGTGTCAGTCGCGGTTACTTGAACCGTGACGAACTGACCGCCGAGCGTTTCCTCGATAACCCGTTCAGCCCAGAGGCGAACGCGCGGATGTACAAGACGGGCGACCTTGGCCGCTGGTTGGCCGACGGCAGCATCGAGTATTTGGGCCGCAACGATGACCAGGTGAAGATCCGCGGTTTCCGTATCGAATTGGGCGAGATCGAAGCCAAGTTGGCCGCGTGCAACGGTGTGCGAGAAGCCGTGGTGGTGGCGCGCCAGGATACGCCGGGCGACCAGCGCCTGGTGGCCTATGTGATTGCCGAGGAGGGCGAGCCGCCGTCGGCGGCCGAACTGCGCGATGAATTGCTCGGTTCGCTGGCCGAATACATGGTGCCCAACGCATTCGTGATGTTGACGGTGTTCCCGTTGACCACCAATGGCAAGCTGGACCGCAAGGCCTTGCCGGTGCCGGACCAGTCGTCGGTAGTGACCCGTGAATACGAGGCCCCTCAGGGCGAGGTCGAGATCGCGATTGCCGCTATCTGGCAGGACCTGCTACACGTGGAGCGGGTCGGCCGCCACGATCATTTCTTTGAAATGGGTGGTCACTCGTTACTGGCAGTGAAATTGATCGAGCGCATGCGTCAGCTCGGCCTGGCCGCTGACGTACGCGTGCTGTTCGGCCAGCCGACGCTGGCGGCGCTGGCCAGTGCGGTGGGTGGCAGCCAGGAAGTCCAGGTGCCGGCCAACCTGATCCCGGGCGACTGTTCGCGGATCACGCCGGACCTGTTGCCCCTGGCCGCGTTGAGCCAGGACGAGATCGGCCGCGTCGTGGCGACAGTGCCGGGTGGCGTGGGCAATGTGCAGGACATCTACGCCCTGGCGCCGCTGCAAGAGGGGATCTTGTATCACCACCTTGCCGCCGCCAAAGGCGACCCCTATCTGCAATACGTGCTGTTCGCTTTCGACAGCCGCGCCCACTTGGACCTTTTCGCCGAGGCCCTGCAAAGCGTGGTGTCCCGGCATGACATCCTGCGCACCGGGGTGGTCTGGGAAGGCCTGGAGGAACCGGTCCAGGTGGTCTGGCGCGAGGCGCAACTGGGCCTCGATGAAATCGCCCTGGACGCGGCGGCGGGGGATATCGCCGAGCAACTGCGCGAACACCTGGATCCGCGTCACCATCGCCTGGACATTCGCCAGGCGCCGATGATGCGGATCGGTTATGCCCAGGACGTGGCGAACAATCGCTGGGTCGGCATGCTGCTGTTCCACCACATGGTCGATGACGCGACGTCCCTGGGCATGCTCACCGCGGAAATAGGTGCGCACATGGCCGGGCGGGGGCAACAATTGGCGGCATCAGTGCCGTATCGAAACTACGTGGCACAGGCGCGGCTGGGGGTTAGTCGCGAGGAGCACGAGGCCTTCTTCCACGAGATGCTGGGGGATGTGACCGAACCGACGCTGCCCTTCGGTCTGCAGGACGTGCAAGGTGACGGGCACGGTATCGAGGAAGTCCGCCAACGGGTCGATGCCCGGCTGGGTGAGCGCCTGCGGACACAGGCGCGCCAGCTCGGCGTCAGCGCGGCAAGCTTGTATCACCTGGCGTGGGCGCAGGTGCTGGGCAAAGTCTCGGGCCAGGACGACGTGGTCTTCGGCACCGTGTTGCTGGGGCGCATGCAGGGCGGTGAAGGGGCCGACCGGGCGCTGGGGATGTTCATCAACACCTTGCCGCTGCGGGTGAGCCTGGGCGCATACGGTGTGCGCGCCGCCGTCAAGGCGACCCATGCGCGCTTGACCGCGTTGCTGGGGCACGAGCATGCCTCGCTGGTATTGGCGCAACGCTGCAGTGGGGTGGCCGCGCCGGCGCCGCTGTTCAGCGCGCTGCTCAACTATCGCCACCTCGGTGCGCAGACGGCTTCCAGCGAGGCCATTGCCGCCTGGGACGGTATCCAGACCTTGGAAGGTGAAGAACGCACCAACTATCCGCTGACGTTGTCGGTGGATGACTTTGGCGAGGGCTTCAACCTGACGGTCATGGCTCAGGCGCCGATTGGCGCCGAGCGTGTGTGCGGCTACGTGCAATGCGTCGTGGAAAACCTGGTGCAGGCGCTGGAGCAGTCTCCCTTGGTCCCATTGAGCGGGTTGAAGATTCTGCCAGCGGCCGAGCGCCGAGTATTGCTCCAAGCCTGGAATACAACAGAGGCGACGTATGCCCATGACGCGCTGATCCATCGCCAGTTCGAGGCCCAGGTCGCGACGCAACCCGACGCGTTGGCGGTGATGTTCGAGGATCAGGCACTGACTTACGGCGAGCTCAACGCCCGGGCCAACCAGGTCGCTCATCGCCTGCTGGCATTGGGTATTCGTCCGGATGACCGGGTGGCGATCTGTGTCGAGCGCGGCCTGGACATGATCGTCGGCCTGCTGGGCATCTTGAAGTCCGGCGCTGGTTATGTGCCGGTGGACCCGGCCTATCCGGCGGAACGCATCGGCTACATGCTGCGTGACAGTACGCCGGTTGCACTGTTGGCCCAAGCCGCTACGCACCTGCTGTTGGCTGGCGTCTCGGTGCCGGTGCTGCAACTCGATGACGGCGGCTGGCAGGACGAATCCGTCGCCAACCCGCAAGTGCCTGGCCTGGGCGCCCATCACCTGGCCTATGTGATCTATACCTCGGGTTCGACTGGCTTGCCCAAGGGCGTGATGGTCGAGCACCGCAATGTCGCCCGGCTGTTTTCGGCGACCCAACCGTGGTTCGAGTTTGGCCCGCAAGACGTGTGGGCGCTGTTCCATTCCTTTGCCTTCGACTTCTCGGTCTGGGAAATCTGGGGCGCCTTGACCCACGGCGGTCGCCTGTTGGTGGTGCCGCAACTGGTCAGTCGTTCCCCGCAAGATTGTTATGCGTTGTTGTGCGAGGCCGGTGTGACCGTGCTGAACCAGACGCCAAGCGCCTTCCGGCAGTTGATCGCGGCCCAGGGCGAAAGCGAGCTGCGCCACAGATTGCGCCAGGTAATCTTTGGCGGTGAAGCGCTGGAAACCGGGATGCTCAAGCCCTGGTATGCCCGTGTCGCCAATGCTGGGACGCAATTGGTGAACATGTACGGCATCACCGAAACGACGGTGCACGTGACCTATCGCCCCCTTGAAGCGGCTGACGCCCAGTTGGCCGGCGTCAGCCCGATCGGCAAACGCATCCCCGACCTGCAACTGTACGTGCTCGACGCCCAGCGCGAGCCGGTACCGGTGGGGGTGGTCGGCGAAATGTACGTGGGCGGCGCGGGTGTCAGTCGCGGTTACTTGAACCGTGACGAACTGACCGCCGAGCGTTTCCTCGACAACCCGTTCAGCCCCGAGGCGAACGCGAGAATGTACAAGACGGGCGACCTCGGTCGCTGGCTGGCGGACGGCAGCATCGAGTACTTGGGCCGCAACGATGATCAGGTGAAGATCCGCGGTTTCCGTATCGAATTGGGCGAGATCGAAGCGACGCTGGCGGCCTGCGAAGGGGTCAGCGAGGCGGTGGTGATTGCCCGTGAAGATGAGCCAGGCGACAAGCGCCTGGTGGCTTACCTGATTGCCGCGAAAAGTGCCTCGCTCTCGGCTGTCGACCTGCGCAAGCAATTGCTGGTTTCGCTGGCGGACTACATGGTGCCCAGCGCCTTCGTGGTCCTCGAGGCGTTCCCGCTGACCACCAACGGCAAGCTCGACCGCAAGGCCCTGCCGGCGCCGGATCAATCGGCCGTGATCAGCCGTGGATACGAAACCCCGCAAGGTGAGGTCGAGACGGCCATCGCCCGCATCTGGCAGGACTTGCTCAAGCTCGAGCAGGTCGGCCGTCACGATAACTTCTTCGAGTTGGGCGGCCATTCGCTGTTGGCGGTGAAACTGATCGAGCGCATGCGCCAGGTCGAGCTGGCCGCCGATGTTCGGGTGCTGTTCGGCCAACCGACGCTGAGCGCGTTGGCCGCCGCGGTTGGCGGCGTCAGGGACATTGTGGTGCCGGCCAACACGATTGCGGATGGCTGTACCCGCATCACCCCGGACATGCTGCCCCTGGCCGATCTGGACCAGGACGCCATCGACCGGATCGTGGCCACCGTGCCGGGTGGCGTGGCGAATGTGCAAGACATCTACGCCCTGGCGCCGTTGCAGGAAGGGATTCTCTACCACCACCTCGCCGCGGAGCAGGGCGACCCCTACGTGTTGCAGGTGCTGTTCGGCTTTGACACCCGCGAACGGCTGCAAGCCTTTGCCCACGCCTTGCAGAGCGTGGTGTCGCGTAACGATATCCTGCGTACCAGCATGGTCTGGCAAGGCCTGGCGGCACCGGTGCAAGTGGTCTGGCGCCACGCGACCCTGGGCCTGGAAGAGGTCGAGGTGGACCCGGCGGGGGGCGATGTGGTGCAGCAACTGCACGGGCGATTCGATCCGCGGCATTACCGCCTCGACATCGCCCAGGCTCCGTTGATGCGCCTGGCCTATGCCCAGGACGTGGCGAATCAGCGCTGGGTCGGCATGCTGTTGTTCCACCACATGGCGCTGGACCACACGGCGCTGGAAGTCGTGGTGCATGAGATGCAAGCCAGTCTCTTGGACCAGGCACACTTGCTTTCGCCCGCCGTGCCGTATCGCAACCATGTGGCCCAGGCGCGGCTTGGGGTCAGTCGTGAGCAGCACGAAGGGTTTTTCCGCGAGATGCTCGGCGATATTGATGAACCGACGCTGCCGTTCGGTCTACAGGATGTGCAGGGCGACGGCAGCGGCATCGAAGAAGCCCATCAGGACGTGGATGCCACGCTGGCCCGGCGCCTGCGGACCCAGGCCCGTCAACTCGGCGTGAGTGCGGCGAGCCTGGTCCATTTGGCCTGGGGGCATGTGGTCGGGCGGGTTTCGGGCCGTGAAGAGGTCGTGTTCGGCACCGTGCTGATGGGGCGGATGCAGGGCGGCGACGGGGCCGATCGGGCCCTGGGCATGTTCATCAACACGCTGCCATTGCGCGTCAGTGTCGGCGTCCAAGGCGCCCGCGCCGGAGTCAGGGCGACCCATGGCCGGTTGTCGGCCTTGCTCGGACACGAGCACGCCTCGTTGTCCCTGGCGCAGCGTTGCAGCGGCGTACCGGCCTCGCTGCCGTTGTTCAGCACATTGCTGAACTATCGCCACAGTGCCGTTGAAGCCGTATCCGGCTCGGCCATCTCGGCCTGGCACGGGATCCAGACCCTGAGCATGGAAGAGCGCACCAACTATCCGTTGTGCCTTAACGTGGACGACCTGGGCGAAGGTTTTCGCCTCACCGCCCAGGCCGTGGCCGAAGTGGGGGCCCAGCGTGTCTGCGGGTATATGCACACGGCGCTGGACAGCCTGGTGGCGGCGTTGGAGCACACGCCAGACCTGGCGTTGCGGGAACTGTCGATCGTGCCGGCGGCCGAGCGCGAACGGTTGCTGGTGGACTTCAATGCCACCCAGGCCGAATACCCCCGGGAGCAGACCCTCCACGGGTTGTTCGAGGAACAGGTGCAGCGCACGCCGGATGCCGTGGCGGTGCGTCACGGCCGGCAACAGCTCAATTATCGCGAGCTCAACGGCCTCGCCAATCGCTTGGCCCATTACCTGCGCAAGCAGGGCGTGCAGCCCGATGCGCGGGTGGCGATCTGTGTCGAGCGCGGCGTCGATATGGTGGTGGGCTTGCTGGCGATCCTCAAGGCCGGCGGCGGCTATGTGCCGTTGGACCCGGCGTATCCGCTGGATCGGATCGCCTACATGCTGCAAGACAGTGCCCCGGCGGCGATCCTGGTTCAAGGCAGCACTCGCCACCTGTTGGGCGAGACGTCGGTGCCAGTGATCGACCTCGACAAGGGTGTCTGGCAGGACGAGGCGGCGCCCAATCCGCAGGTGCCGGGCCTGAGCTCGTCGCACCTGGCCTACGTGATCTACACCTCGGGTTCGACCGGTCAGCCTAAAGGCGTGATGATCGAGCACCGCAACACGGTGAATTTCCTGACCTGGGCCCATCGTTCGTTCGATTCGCAGACCTTGGCCAAAACCCTGTTCTCGACTTCGTTGAACTTCGACTTGGCGGTCTACGAGTGTTTCGCGCCGCTGACGTCTGGCGGCAGCATCGACGTGGTCACTAATGTGCTGGAACTGCAGCAGGGTGAGCACGACATCACGCTGATCAATACCGTGCCGTCGGCGCTCAAGGCGTTGCTGGAATCGGGTGGCGTAGGCGAGGGCGTCGACACGGTGAACGTGGCCGGTGAAGCCTTGAAGCGCAGCCTGGTGGAGACGTTGTTCGAACAGACCCAGGTCGAGCGCCTGTGCAACCTCTACGGCCCTTCGGAAACCACGACGTATTCGAGTTGGGTGTCGATGGCCCGCGAAGACGGGTTTGCCGCACACATTGGTAAACCGATAGCGAACACCCAGTTTTATCTGCTGGATGAGCACAATCAACCCGTGCCGCTGGGCGTGCCGGGTGAAATCTACATCGGTGGCGCCGGGGTAGCGCGGGGTTATTTGAACCGCGACGACCTCACGGCTGAACGCTTCCTGAACGATCCATTCAGCAAGGTTCCCAATGCCCGCATGTATCGTACTGGCGACCTGGGCCGCTACCTGCCGGACGGCAACATCGAATACCTGGGCCGCAACGACGACCAAGTGAAGATCCGTGGTTTCCGCATCGAACTGGGGGAGATCGAAGCCAAGCTCGCTCAACACGATGCCTTGAACGAAGCCGTGGTCCTGGCCCGTGAAGACGTGCCAGGCGACAAGCGCCTGGTGGCCTATTTCACCCAGCATTCGCCCGTAGACATCGAAGCCCTGCGCACGCATCTGCAAGCGCAGTTGCCGGCCTACATGGTGCCTGCTGCCTACGTTCGCCTCGACGCACTGCCGCTGACACCGAACGGCAAACTTGATCGCAAGGCCCTGCCGACACCAGACCTCGACGCGCTGATTACCCGAGGCTACGAAGCCCCGCAAGGCGAGGTCGAAACCGCCCTGGCGCAGATCTGGCAAGAGCTGCTGGGCCTGCAACAGGTCGGGCGCCATGACCAGTTCTTCGAACTGGGTGGCCACTCGTTGTTGGCGATTCAATTGATTTCCCAGGTGCGCCTGCGCCTGGGTGTGGAGTTGGGCCTGACGGAACTGTTCGCCCAGCCCCAGCTCATGGGCTTGGCACAAGCCGTGGCCCGGGCCGGGCGCAGTACGTTGCCGGAGATCGTCCGGGTTTCTCGTGGAGACGACCTGCCCCTGTCGTTCGCCCAGCAGCGCCTGTGGTTCCTGGCGCAGATGGAAGGGGCCAGCGCCGCCTACCACATGCCCGCCGGGCTGCGCCTGCGCGGTGTGCTGGATCGCCCCGCCTTGCAACGGGCACTGGACCGCATCGTTGCCCGTCACGAGGCCCTGCGGACCACCTTCGTTCAGGCCCAGGGCCAGGAACCTCGGCAGTGCATCGCGCCCGCCGACGTTGGTTTCGCGCTGCTGCACCATGACCTTGGCGGCCAGGCCGACGCCGAGGGCCAACTGCACGCGCTGGCGGCCCAGGAAGCCGCCGACACCTTTAGCCTGGAACAGGGCCCATTGATCCGCGGCCGGCTGATCCGCCTCGGCAGCGAAGACCATGTGCTGCTGGTGACCATGCACCACATCGTTTCGGATGGCTGGTCCATTGGCGTATTGATCAAGGAACTGGCGGCGCTCTATGAGGCGTTCCGTCATGACTTGGACGATCCGCTGCCGGCCCTGGCGGTGCAGTACGGCGACTACGCGGTCTGGCAACGTCGCTGGTTGAGCGGCGAGGTGCTGCAAGCCCAGAGCGATTACTGGCGGCAAACCCTGGCCGATGCGCCGGCGTTGTTGATGCTGCCCACCGACCGTGCGCGTCCTGGGCAACAGGACTATGCCGGGGCGGCGTTGCCGGTGGTGTTCGACGCTGACCTGACCGCGGGCCTCAAGGCCCTGAGCCAGCGCCACGGCGTCACGTTGTACATGACCTTGATGGCGGCCTGGGGCGCGTTGCTGAGCCGGCTTTCAGGCCAGGATGAAGTGGTCATCGGCTCGCCGGTGGCCAACCGCACGCGCTCGGAAGTCGAAGGATTGATCGGCTTCTTCGTCAACACCTTGGCCGTGCGCATCGATCTCTCGGGGGCGCCGACCGTGGCCACCTTGCTGGCCCGGGTCAAGGCCCAGGCCCTCGGCGCCCAGGCGCATCAGGACCTGCCGTTCGAACAAGTGGTGGAAGTGGTCAAGCCGGTGCGCAGCCTGGCCCACAGCCCGTTGTTCCAAGCCATGCTGTCGTGGCAGACCCATGACAACACCGAACTGGTGCTGGGGGACTTGAAACTCGAAGGGCTGGGGGCGGCGAGCACCGTCGCCAAATTCGACCTGTCCCTGGAACTGGGCGAGGTCCAAGGGCAGCTGTTTGGCGCCCTCGAATACGCCACGGCGTTGTTCGACGAGCCCACGGTGCAACGTTACCTCGGCTACTTCGAGCGCTTGTTGCGGGCCATGGTCGCCAGTGACCAGGCCCCGGTCGAACGGATCGCGCTGTTGGACAACTTCGAACGCGAGCATTTGCTGGTGGGCCTGAACGCTACCCAGGCCGCGTACCCACGTGAGCAGACGACCCACCAGTTGTTCGAGGCCCAAGTCGCGGCTCAGCCAGACGCTATCGCCGTTGTGTTCGGTGATGAACGCCTGAGCTACGCCGAACTGAACCGCCAGGCCAACCAGGTCGCCCACCACCTGATCGAGCAGGGCATCCGCCCGGATGACCGGGTGGCGATCTGTGTCGAACGCGGCGTCGAGATGCTCATCGGCCTGTTGGCCATTCTCAAGGCCGGTGCCGGTTACGTGCCGCTCGACCCGGCGTTTCCGGCCGAACGCTTGGCCTACATGCTCGCCGACAGCGCCCCGGTGGCGTTGCTGGGCCAAGGTGAGCTGCTTGGTCGTCTGCCGGCGTTGACGGTGCCGGTGGTGCTGCTCGACCGTGCCGAGCGCGTGCGTTGCGAGATTGCCGGCGGTCGTGACGACAATCCGCTCGTTGCCTCCCTGGGCGTGCGCCACCTGGCCTACGTCATCTACACCTCCGGTTCCACTGGCCATCCCAAAGGGGTGATGATCGAACACCGGGGCCTGGTCAACTATTGCCTCGATGCGATCCGTTTGTTCGGCCTGACGCCGGCAGACACGGTACTGCAGCAGAACACCCTGAACTTCGACCTGTCGGTGGAGGAGATCTTCCCGGCGTTGCTGGCCGGCGCCACCCTGGCGCCCACCCGGCAGCTGTTCGGCAGTGCCGAGTTGCAACAAAACGGCGATATTCGCCCGACCTTCCTGCACCTGACGGCGGCCCATTGGCATACCCTCGCGGCCGAGTGGCATAGCACGCCGGCCCAGGCACGGGACCATTTGCGCGACGTGCGGCTGATCAATGTCACCGGTGACGCCTTGTCGACGCAGAAATTGCAGATGTGGGACGCGGTTCGTCCCGCGCATACCCGCTTGGTCAATACCTATGGCCCGACCGAGGCCACCGTGTCCTGCACGGCCGCCTACATGGAACATGACGCGGTCGATGGCATCCTCGGCAATGCCAGCATCGGCAGGCCGATGGCCAATACCCGCATCTACCTGCTCGATGCGCACCGCCAGCCGGTGCCGTTCGGGGTCGCGGGGGAAATCTTCATCGGTGGCGATGGTGTGGCGCGTGGTTACCTGAACCTGGACGCCATCAACGCCGAACGCTTCCTGGCCGACCCGTTCAGCGACCAGCCCGATGCGCGCATGTACAAGACCGGTGACCTGGCCCGTTATCGTCCGGACGGACGCCTTGAATACCTGGGCCGTAACGACTTCCAGGTCAAGGTGCGGGGTTTCCGTATCGAACTGGGCGAGATCGAGGCCCGGCTGGGCGACTGTGCCGGGGTCAGGGAGGCGGCGGTGATCGTGCGCGAAGACACCCCGGGCGACAAACGCTTGGTGGCCTATGTGGTGCCGCAGGCCGGGACGCGCCTGGAAGCGGCGACCTTGCGTGCGCAGTTGTCGACGCAATTGGCCGAATACATGCTGCCCGGCGCGTTCGTCAGTTTGACCGCGCTGCCGCTGACGCCGAACCGCAAGCTCGACCGCCAGGCCTTGCCGATGCCCGATGCCGAGGCGTACGCCAGCCGCACCCATGAAGCGCCGCAAGGCCACACGGAAATCGTCCTGGCGCAGATCTGGCAGACCCTGCTCAAGGTCGAGTCGGTGGGCCGTCACGATCACTTCTTCGAACTGGGGGGCCATTCCTTGTTGGTCATGCGCTTGATCGCCCAGGTGCGCGCGCAATTGGGCATGGAGCTGAACCTGAGCGATGTCTTTGCCCAACCGCAATTGAGCGCGCTGGCCCAGGTGCTTTCCCAGGCGGCGCGCAGCACCCGGCCCGGTATCGTGCCGGTGTCCCGCGAGCAGGCGTTGCCGTTGTCGTTCGCCCAGCAGCGCCTTTGGTTCCTGGCGCAACTGGACGGCACCAGTGCGGCGTATCACATCCCCACTGGCCTGCGCCTGCGTGGCGCGCTGGATAGGTCGGCGCTCACCCGCGCACTGGATCGTATCGTCGCCCGCCACGAGGCCTTGCGTACCACGTTTGTACAGGCGCAGGGGCCGGACGTGGAACAGCGCATTGCCCCGGCCGATGTCGGTTTTGCGTTGCGGTTGCAGGCCTTGGCAGGGCACGCGGACGCCGAAACCGAGCTGCTGGCCCTGGCCGAGGAGGAGGCTCGCCAGGCCTTCGACCTGGCCCACGGCCCGCTGGTACGCGGCCGACTGGTGCGGATGGCAGAGGATGATCACGCGCTGTTGGTGACCCTGCACCATATCGTCTCCGATGGCTGGTCCGCCGATCTGCTGACCCATGAATTGGGCGTGCTGTACGCAGCGTTCCGTCAGGGGCAGGACGATCCATTGCCGGTGTTGCCGATTCAGTACGCCGACTATGCCCTTTGGCAGCGGCGCTGGCTCACCGGGGAGGTCCTGGCCGAACAGGAACATTTCTGGCGGCAGACCCTGGCCGACGCACCAGCCTTGTTGACGTTGCCCACCGATCGGCCACGGCCCGCGCAGCAAGATCACGCCGGCGCGGCGGTGGGGATCGTCCTCGACGAAACCCTGACCCAAGGCCTCCAGGCGTTGAGCCAACGCCATGGCGCCACCTTGTTCATGACAGTCATGGCCGCCTGGGCCACGGTGCTCAGTCGCCTGTCCGGCCAGCACGACGTGGTCATCGGCACGCCGGTGGCGAACCGCATGCAAGCGGAAGTCGAGAGTTTGATCGGCCTGTTCGTCAACACGCTGGCGCTGCGCGTCGATGTGGCGGACGGACTGACAGTGCAAGCCTTGTTGCAACACGTGAAGGCTCGGACCCTGGACGCCCAGGCGCACCAGGACCTGCCGTTCGAGCAGGTGGTGGAAGTGGTCCGGCCCTTGCGCAGCCTGTCCCATAGCCCGGTGTTCCAGGCCATGCTGTCCTGGCAGAACAGCGAAGCCACGGGGTTGGAACTGGGCGATATGTCGCTGCAAGGGCTGGGCGTGACCAGCCGCACCGCGAAGTTCGACGTGTTGCTGGACATGGCCCTGATCGATGGGCGCCTGTTCGGTTCGCTGGAATACGCCACGGCGCTGTTCGACCCTGCCACGGCGGAGCGCTACCTCGGTTACCTGGAGGGCGTGCTGCGGGCCATGGTGGCTGATGAGCAGACCCTGGTGGCGCAGATTCCGCTGCTGGCTGACACCGAGCGCCAGCATCTGCTGGAAACGCTCAACAGCACGGCGGTCGATTATCCGCAGGGCCTGACCCTGCACGGCCTGTTCGAGGCGCGGGTCGCCGCCTGCCCGGACGCTGTGGCGGTGGTGGCTGGCGAGGCGCAGCTGAGCTACGCGCAACTCAATGCACGCGCCAACCAGATTGCCCATCGCCTGCTGGAACTGGGCATTCGCCCGGATGACCGCGTGGCGATCTGTGCCGATCGCAGCCTGGACATGGTCGCGGGCCTGCTGGGGATTCTCAAGGCCGGCGCGGCGTATGTGCCGCTGGACCCGGATTATCCGCATGAGCGCCTGGCCTACATGCTGGAAAACAGCGCGCCCATGGTGGTGCTGACCCAGCGCGCGTTGCAGGTCAGCCTGCCGGCGACCCAGGCGCGGACCCTGCTGCTGGATGAGGCGCAAGGGTTCTCGACGCAGCCAACCCATAATCCGCAAGTCGAAGGCTTGCACGCCCATCACCTGGCCTATGTCATCTACACCTCCGGTTCCACCGGCATGCCCAAGGGCGTGATGAACGAGCACGGCGCGGTGGTCAATCGCCTGCTGTGGATGCAGGACGAATACGGCTTGAGCGCCACAGACGCGGTGCTGCAAAAGACCCCGTTCAGCTTCGACGTGTCGGTGTGGGAGTTCTTCTGGCCGCTGTTCAGCGGCGCGCGGCTGGTGATGGCCCGTCCGGGCGGGCATCGCGACCCGGCGTACCTGCGCGAAGTGATCCAGGCCCAAGGCATCACCACGCTGCACTTCGTGCCGTCGATGCTCGATGTGTTCCTGGCCCATGGCGAAGCGGGCCAGTGCGAAGGCTTGGTGCGGGTGATATGCAGCGGCGAGGCGTTGCCGGGGCATCTGGTGCGGCGCTTCAAGGCGCAGCTGCCGCACGTTGGCCTGTACAACCTGTACGGCCCGACCGAAGCGGCGGTGGATGTGACGGCGTGGGACTGCACGGGGGCAGACACCCCGGACAGCACGCCCATCGGCAAGCCGATTGCCAACACGCGGATCTACCTGCTCGATGCCCATCGACAACCGGCGCCCCTGGGCGTGGCCGGGGAGATTTACATCGGCGGGGTGCAGGTGGCGCGGGGTTACCTGAACCGTCCGGAGTTGACCGTCGAGCGTTTCCTGGGGGATCCGTTCAGCACCGCGACGAATGCCCGGATGTACCGTACCGGTGACCTGGGTCGTTACCTGGCGGACGGCAATATCGAGTATTTGGGTCGCAACGATGACCAGGTGAAGATCCGGGGTTTTCGCATCGAACTGGGCGAGATCGAAGGGCGGCTGGCGCAGCATGAGGCGGTGAAGGAAGCCGTGGTGCTGGCCCGTGAAGATGTACCGGGGGAAAAACGCCTGGTCGCCTATTTCACCCATCATGCGCCAGAAGCTTTCGCCGACATCGAAGTCCTGCGGGCTCATCTACTGGAGCAACTGCCGGAATACATGGTGCCAACCGCCTACATCCGGCTCGACGCACTGCCGCTGACCCCCAACGGTAAACTCGACCGCAAGGCGCTGCCGGCACCGGACCTGGACGCGGTGATTACCCGCGATTACGCCGCACCCCAGGGGACCGTCGAAACGACCCTGGCGCAATTGTGGGCCGAGTTGCTCCAGATTGAGCGGGTGGGGCGTCACGACCACTTCTTCGAACTGGGCGGCCACTCGCTGCTGGCGGTCACGCTGATCGAACGCATGCGCCAACTGGGCCTGAGCGCCGATGTACGCGTGCTGTTTGGCCAGCCGACGCTGGCGGCATTGGCGGCGGCCGTCGGTGGCGCGACGGAGGTCGTGGTGCCGGTCAACGGTATTAGCCCCGGTTGCACACGCATCACACCGAACATGCTGCCGCTGGCCGATCTGACCCAGGAGGAGATCGAGCAGATTGTCGCGACGGTGCCGGGCGGTGTGAGCAATGTCCAGGACATCTATGCCCTGGCGCCGTTGCAAGAAGGAATCCTCTATCACCACCTGGCTTCGCAGCAGGGTGATCTCTACGTGCAGCAGGCCAGCTTCAACTTCAAGGATCGCGCCCGGCTGGATGCCTTTGTCGACGCGTTGCAAGGCGTCATCGACCGACACGATATCTTGCGCACCGCCGTGCTCTGGGAAGGCTTGCGCGAGCCGGTGCAGGTGGTCGTTCGCCAGGCGCAATTGATTCTGGACGAGTGCGTTTTCGAGCCGAGCCACGACGTCGCCACGCAACTGCTCGAACGCTTCGACCGGCGGCACCTGCGCCTCGATGTACGCCAGGCTCCGTTGATGCGCCTGGTGTTCAGCCATGACGCCGCCAACCAGCGGTGGATCGCCATGCTGTTGTTCCACCACATGGCCCTTGACCACACGGCGCTGGAAGTGGTGCAACACGAGATGCAAGCGCACCTGCTAGGCCATGCTAGCCAATTGGGCGCAGCGGTGCCGTTCCGCAACTACGTGGCCCAGGCCCACTTGGGCGTGAGCCGTGAGGAACATGAAGGGTTCTTCCGCGACATGCTCGGCGACATCGAGGAACCCACGTTGCCGTTCGGCTTGCTGGATGTCCGTGGCGACGGCAGCGATATCGAAGCGGCCGGACTCAACCTCGCCGCCGACCTCAGCCGGCGCCTGCGGGCCCAGGCCCGTCAGTTGGGGGTGAGCGCCGCGAGCCTGCATCACTTGGCGTGGGCGCAAGTCCTGAGCAAAGTGTCCGGAAGACAGGATGTGGTCTTTGGCACGGTGTTGATGGGCCGGATGCAGGGCGGCGAGGGCGCCGACCGGGCACTGGGCATGTTCATCAACACCCTGCCATTGCGGGTGGATGTCGATACCCGAGGCGTGCGTGACGGGGTGAAAGCCACCCACGGGCGTTTGACCGGTCTGCTGGGGCACGAGCACGCCTCGCTGTCCCTGGCCCAGCGTTGCAGCGGTGTCGCCGCGCCGCTGCCGTTGTTCAGCGCCTTGCTCAATTACCGGCACAGCGCAATGGGCACGGCGTCGAGCGAAGCGTTTGCCGCCTGGGAGGGCATCGAGGCCCTGGGCAGTGAAGAGCGCACCAATTACCCGCTGACCTTGTCGGTGGATGACCTGGGCGAAGGTTTTTATGTGTCTGCCCTGGCGGTGCCTCGGATCGGTGCGCAGCGGATGTGTGTCTACATGAACATCGCCTTGGAGCATCTGGTCGAGGCGCTGGAACAGATGCCGCAGACACCGTTGAACCGCGTGTCGATCCTGCCGTCGGCCGAGCGTCGCCACTTACTGGTGGATTTCAACGCCACCACTCGCCGCTATCCCCAGGACAGGACCGTCCATGGCCTGTTCGAGGCGCAGGCCAAGGAGCGTCCGCAAGCCATTGCGGTCGTGCATGACGCCCACAGCCTGAGCTACGCCGAGTTGAACCACCGGGCCAATGGCCTGGCCCGTCACCTGGTCGGCCTGGGTGTGCAACCGGGCGATCGGGTGGCGATTGCCCTGGAGCGTTCCATTGAGCTGCTGGTCAGCCAATTGGCGATCCTCAAGTGTGCCAGCGCCTATGTACCGCTGGATGTCAGCGCGCCGTTGGAGCGTCAGCAATTCATGGTGCAGGACAGCGGGGCGCAAGTCGTGCTGACGTCGAGCACCGTGCTAGCGCCTGAAGCATCGCTACGGGTGGATCTGGATACGCTGGTCTTCGACGAGGCCGCTGATAACCTCGACCTGGTGCAAAGCAGCGAATCGGTGGCCTACATCATGTACACCTCCGGTTCCACTGGCACACCGAAAGGCGTGCTGGTGCCACATCGGGCGATCAGCCGACTGGTGATCAATAACGGTTACGCCGATTTCAACGCCGAGGATCGGGTCGCTTTCGCCTCAAACCCGGCCTTCGACGCCAGTACTCTCGACGTCTGGGCGCCATTGCTCAATGGCGGTTGCGTGGTGGTGGTTGACCAGGACGTGCTGTTGTCCCAGGCGGATTTCCAAGCGTTGTTGCTTGAGCAATCGGTGAGCGTGCTGTGGATGACCGCCGGTCTGTTCCATCAATACGCCGCCGGACTGCTGTCAGTGTTCGCTCAACTGCGCTACCTGATTGTCGGTGGCGATGTACTCGACCCGACAGTGATCGGCCGCGTCCTGAAAGAAGGTGCGCCGCTGCACCTGCTCAACGGCTACGGCCCGACCGAAGCCACCACCTTCACCACCACCTACGAAATCGAACAGGTGGGCGAAGGCGGTATCCCGATTGGCCGTCCGATTGGTAACACCCGCGTCTATGTGCTGGACGTTAATCGTCAGCCAGTGCCCATCGGCGTGACCGGCGAGTTGTACATTGGCGGTGACGGCGTGGCGAAAGGGTATCTGAATCGCCCTGAGCTGACCGCCGAAAAGTTCGTCACCGATCCGTTCAGTGCCGATCCGGATGCGTTGTTGTACCGCACCGGCGACCTGGCCCGCTGGCGCGCGGACGGCACGGTGGATTACCTCGGTCGTAACGACGACCAAGTGAAGATCCGTGGTTTCCGTATCGAACTGGGCGAGATCGAAGCCCGGTTGGCCCAGCATGACGCGGTCAAGGACGCCGTGGTGCTGGTGCGCGAAGACGTCCCGGGCGAGAAACGCCTGGTGGCTTACTTCACGCCACGGGACCTGGACGTTGCGCCGCACATCGAGACCCTGCGTACTCATTTGCAGGGGCAATTGCCGGATTACATGGTGCCAGCGGCCTACGTGCGACTCGATGCCTTGCCGTTGACCGCCAACGGCAAGCTCGACCGCAAGGCCTTGCCAACACCGGACCAGGCCTCTGTCTTCAGCCGTGTCTACGAGGCCCCGCAAGGTGAGATCGAAACCGTGCTCGCGCAGATCTGGCAAGACGTGCTGGGCCTGCAACAGGTCGGCCGCCACGACAATTTCTTCGAACTGGGCGGGCATTCGTTGCTGGCGGTCCGTTTGCTGGGGCTGCTGGCCCAAGCCAACCTGACGGTATCGCTGGCCGAGCTGTTCCAGCACGAAAGCGTCGCGTCCATGGCGTTGTTGCTGCAGACCCGCGGCACCGAAGTCCAAGTGCAGGAGGCTTTTGTACCGGTGCGCACCACCGGCCAGCAGAACCCGCTGTTCCTGGTGCACGAGTTCAGCGGCCTGGATCTTTACTTCCCGATGCTGGGCAAGCACATCGATCCAGATATTCCGGTCTATGGCCTGCCTGCCATCCCGTGGGGCGAGCCGCAGTTGCAGACGATGGAATGCCTGGCCTCGCGGCTGGTGGGGGTCATCCGCTCGGTCCAGCCCCAGGGCCCTTATCGCTTGGCCGGTTGGTCGTTCGGTGGCGTGTTGGCCTACGAGATCGCCATCCAGCTAATTGGCCTGGATGAAGAGGTCGAGTTTGTCGGCCTGATCGACAGCTACCTGCCACGATTGGTGGATCAGGGCCGGGAGCGCTGGTCATTGGGTGAAGCCCACGCTCGGCATTTACTGGACCGCTGCGAAGTGTTCTGGAAGGCCGGCATATTGGCTGAGGCTGACCTGGCGTCGGTGCTCGAAAAACTGGTCCATCTGCAGACCCGATTGAACGATTTCGCATTTGAAGACCTGGTGCAACTGTGTGGCGACGAAGGCCTGCTGCCCCCTGAGCTGGCCGGCTACAGCGCGGCCCAGCTCTGGCAGTACCTGGATCGCGAGGTGGCCCACGGTCATGCCCTGGCCCATTACCTGGTGTATCCGATCTCCGTACCGGTGCACCTGTTGATAGCCGAGGAACGCCAGGACGATGCGCCCGAGCATTCCGGCTACCTGGGCTGGGACGCTGTCCTGCCCACGACGCAAATGCACTGCGTCAAGGTCCCGGGCAACCACCAGACGATGATGCAAGCCCCACAGATCAAGGCATTGGGCCTAGCCATCAGCGACGCGCTGGGCACCGTCGCGGCACGACCAACGCCTGCGCCGAGGAGCCGTTACCAGCCACTGCTGACGATCCAGGGCGGACGTGCCGACCGGGCGCCGATCTTCTGCGTGCCGGGGGCTGGCGACAGCGTGACCGGTTTTATCGGGCTGACCGACGCGTTCGGTCCGGAATGGCCTATCCATGGGTTGCAACACCGTGGACTGGACGGCAGCACCGAGCCTTTCAGTCTCGTGGAAACCGCCGCCCAGGCGTACCTCGACGCGATCGACAAGGTACAACCGGAGGGGCCGGTGCATCTGCTCGGCCATTCCTTCGGTGGGTGGATCGTGTTCGAGATGGCGGCCCGCCTGAATGCCCGGGGTCGCAAGGTGGCCTCGTTGACGCTGATCGATAGTGAATCGCCGGGCGGCAACGGCGTGGTGGGCAAGCCCTACACCGCGACGGGGGTGCTGAATCGGCTGATCGAGGCGATGCAGTTGGCGTCCGGCAAGTCCTTGGGCATCGATGCCACGGTCTTCGGTACCCAGGACGATACCGCGCAGATGCGCTTGCTGCATGCCGGCATGGTTCGGGCCGGCATGTTGCCGCAGCGCTCGGCGGTGGATGCCATGCGCGGTCCGGCGCGGGCCTTCGGTACGGCCCTGCGCACGGTCTATCAACCGCAACACCGCTACACCGGGCCTGTGCGGTTGGTGCTGGCCAATGATCCAACCCTGGACACAGCCGGCAATAAACGCGAACAGGAGCAAATGATCGAAGGATGGCGCAAGCATATCCCTGACCTCAGCATCTGGTACGGTCCGGGCAACCACTTCACGATCCTCAAGGCCCCCCACGTACACAACCTGGCAGCCTGGTGGCACGACGGCCTGCCCATGCTCGACGAGGAGGCCGCCAGTGATTACGTATGACGGCTCTTCCTTGACGCACATCCATGGAACCCGGCGCCACGCTGGCCGGGCCTGAAATCAACGCACTCATGGTTATTTATGGAAAAGTCGAAGTTTCGCAAAATCGCTATCGTGCTCGTCCTGGTCGTGGTGGCCGGTCTGGTTTTCTACAGCGCGCAATCGCCGGGCAAACCGCCGGAGTACCTGACCGCCATGGTCGAACGCACGGACATCGAAAACGCGGTGCTGGCCTCCGGCACGCTCCAGGGCGTCAAGCAGGTCGATGTCGGTGCCCAGGTGTCGGGCCAACTGAAGTCGCTCAAGGTCAAGTTGGGCGACAAGGTCAAGAAGGGCCAATGGCTGGCGGAAATCGACCCGATGCTGGCGCAGAACTCCTTGCGCCAGGCCCTGGTCAACGAGGAGAACCTGGTGGCCAAGCGGCAGGCCACGGCGGCGCAACTCAAGGACGCCAAGGCCACCTATGATCGCTACAAGAAACTGCAACCGGACGACGCGATCTCCAAGCAGGAATACGAGACCGCCGAGTCCAACTACAGGGTGGAAGAGGCGAACCTGCTCTCCCTCAATGCGCAGATCAAGGACGCCCGCATCCAAGTGGAAACCGCGCGGGTCAACCTGGCCTACACCCACATCGTCGCGCCGATCGATGGCTACGTGGTGGGGATCGTCACGCAGGAAGGCCAGACCGTGATTGCCGAGCAACTGGCGCCGGTCCTGCTCAAGCTCGCCGACCTCGACACCATGACGGTCAAGGCGCAGGTGTCGGAAGCCGACGTGATCCACATCGTGCCTGGCCAAGAGGTGTATTTCACCATCCTGGGCGAGTCGGAAAAGCGTTATTACGCCAAGCTGCGCGGCACTGAGCCGGCGCCGCAGAACTTCCTCGAAACCCAGAACGCCGGGACGCCGAAGCAAAATACCGCGGTGTTCTACAACAGCCTCTTCGATGTGCCGAACCCTGACCATCGCCTGCGCATTTCCATGACGGCCCAGGTCCGTATCGTCCTCGACAAAGCCAAGGACGTGTTGACGGTTCCCGTCGCTGCCCTGGGTGCGAAAAACCAGGACGGCAGCTTCGTGGTCCGTGTGCTGGATGCCGAAGGCAAGGCCCAGCCGCGTAACGTGCGCATGGGCATCAACAACAACGTCCGGGCCGAGATCAAGGATGGCCTGGCCGAAGGTGACAAGGTCGTTATCGGCGAGCCGACCCCGGCCGTGGCGGGAGCCTGACCATGACCCAACCATTGCTGGAACTCAAGGGCATCACCCGCAGCTTCCAGGCCGGCGAAAAGGCCTTCATCGCCCTCAAGGACATCAACCTGACGATCAATGCCGGCGAGGTGGTTGCGATCACCGGGGCGTCCGGCTCCGGCAAGTCGACCTTGATGAACGTGCTTGGCTGCCTCGACCATCCGAGCGCCGGAAGCTACAAGGTGGATGGGCGCGAAACCGGTTCGATGAACGACCGTGAACTGGCGGTGTTGCGTCGGGATCACTTCGGTTTCATTTTCCAGCGCTACCATTTGCTGCCGCACCTGAGTGCCTTGCACAACGTCGAGATGCCGGCGATTTATGCCGGCGCGGGCGAATCGCAACGGCACAGCCGTGCCGGGGAACTGTTGAAACGCCTGGGGTTGGTGGGGCACCTGAGCAATCGGCCCAGCCAGCTCTCGGGTGGCCAGCAGCAACGGGTGAGTATCGCCAGGGCCCTGATGAACGGCGGTGACATCATCCTGGCGGACGAACCCACCGGTGCGTTGGACACCACCAGCGGCAAGGAGGTGATGAAGATCCTGCTGGAGCTCAACCGGGCGGGGCACACGGTCATCATCGTGACCCACGATGAAAAGGTGGCTGCCCATGCCCAGCGCATCATCGAGATCCGCGACGGCGAGATCGTCAGCGATCGACCCAATCCGCAGCAACCGCTGGAGGACCTGTCGCCACAAGGCACACGCCCGGCCAAGGTCAAGCCGGCGAACGGCCTGCTCGCCCGCTTCGGGCTGTTCAGCGAAGCGTTCAACATGGCCTGGGTGGCGCTGGTGTCCCATCGCATGCGCACCCTGCTGACGATGTTGGGCATCATCATCGGCATCACCTCGGTGGTCTCGATCGTGGCCATCGGCGAAGGGGTCAAGGCGTATGTCCTGAAGGACATCCAGGCGATTGGCAGCAATACGATCGAGATCATGCCCGGGGCCGATTGGGGGGACAGTCGCTCAACCGCGATCGAAACCCTGGTGCTGTCCGACGTCACGGCCCTGGGCGACCAGTATTACATCGACAGCGCGACCCCCAACGTTGGCCGTAATCTGCTATTGCGCTATGAAAACATCGACGTCAACGCGACCGTCAACGGTGTCAGCGATAGCTATTTCCAGGTTCGCGGGATCAAGATCGGCTCCGGTGTCGCGTTCAGCAAGGACGATGCCCGGCGACAGTCACAAGTGGTGGTGATCGACCACAATACCCGCCAGCGATTGTTTGGCCCGAACACCGATCCGCTGGGCAAGGTGATCCTCATCGATAACCTGCCTTGCACGGTCATCGGCGTGACCGAAGACCGCAAGAGCGTCTTCAACACCTCCAAGAGCCTGAACGTATGGATGCCCTATGAAACGGCGGCCGGCCGGTTACTGGGCCAGCGGTTCCTGGACAGCATCACGGTGCGAATAAAGGACGGGCAACCGAGCAAAGTCGTGGAAGACAATGTGGTCAAGCTCCTGACCCAACGCCATGGCCTCAAGGACTTCTTCACCTACAACCTCGACAGCGTGCTGCAGACGGTGCAGAAGACCAGCCAGTCCCTGGCGCTGCTGCTCTCGCTGATTGCGATCATCTCGCTGGTGGTCGGTGGCATCGGTGTGATGAACATCATGCTGGTCTCGGTGACCGAACGAACCCGTGAGATCGGTATCCGCATGGCCGTTGGCGCGCGCCAGTCCGACATCCGCCAGCAGTTCCTGGTGGAGGCGGTGATGGTGTGCCTGATAGGCGGCACCATTGGCATCGCGCTGTCGTTTGGTATCGGCTATGTCTTTTCGATCTTCGTCAAGGAATGGCAGATGGTGTTCTCGATGGGATCGATCGTCACCGCGGTCGTCTGTTCGACCCTGATCGGCATCGTGTTCGGCTTCGTGCCCGCGCGTAACGCCGCGCGGCTCGATCCGATCAATGCATTGGCGCGGGATTGAGCCGGGCTGCCGGGCTCGAACCCAGGCATGGAACCTGAGGCCAGACATGGAACCTGAGGCCAAACATGGAACCTGAAGCCAGACATGGAACCTGTGGCCAGACATGGAACCTGTGGCCAGACATAGAACCTGTGGCCAGACATGGAACCTGTGGCCAGACATGGAACCTGAGGCCAGACATGGAACCTGAAGCCAGACATGGAACCTGAAGCCAGACATGGAACCTGTGGCGAGGGAGCTTGCTCCCGCTGGGCTGCGAAGCGGCCCTAAACCCTGGCAGCTCGGTCCGTCTGGTTGATGGAGTCGACCGTGTTGGGGCCGCTTCGCGACCCAGCGGGAGCAAGCTCCCTCGCCACAAGAATTGTGCCTGGCGCCTTATACCGTCACGCGTGCTGCATGGGGGGCGTGTTTCGCCAACCTTCCTCACCGCCTGTTTGAAGCGGTCAAGTACCATGCCGACCTCGGTCTCGGTGATGGTCAAGCTTGAAGCCAGACATGGAGCGTGAGGCCAGGCATGGAACCTGAAGCCAGACATGGAACCTGTGGCGAGGGAGCTTGCTCCCGCTGGGCTGCGAAGCGGCCCTAAACCCTGGCAGCTCGGTCCGTCTGGTTGATGGAGTCGACCGTGTTGGGGCCGCTTCGCGACCCAGCGGGAGCAAGCTCCCTCGCCACAGGAATTGTGCCTGGCGCCTTATACCGTCACGCGTGCTGCATGGGGGCGTGTTTCGCCAACCTTCCTCACCGCCTGTTCGAAGCGGTCCAGCACCATGCCGACCTCGGTCTCGGTGATGGTCAGGGGCGGAAGGAACCGGAGCACTGCGCCATGGCGCCCGCCGGTTTCCATCATCAAGCCATTGTCGAAGCAGTTGAGCTTGATGGCGTGTGCACGTGCGCCGTCAGCCTGGCCGGCGCGCTGGTTGTCTGCCGGCTGGGTGATTTCCACGCCGATCATCAACCCGCGCCCACGGATGTCGCCGATGAATGGACAACGCCGAGCGATGTCCTGCAGGCCGCTCTCCAGCCGCTCACCCATTCGCGCGGCATGGGCGACGAGATGGTCTCTGCGGATTTGCTGCATGGTGGCGGCGCCGGCAACCATCGCCACCTGATTGCCGCGGAAGGTCCCCGCATGCATGCCAGGCCCCCAGGTATCCAGATGTTCGGCATACACGATCACCGCCAAGGGGTAGCCACCGCCGATGGCTTTGGACAGCACCAGGATGTCGGGGACGATGCCGGCGTGCTCGATGGCGAAGGTGCTGCCGGTGCGCCCCAGGCCGGTCTGGACTTCGTCGACGATCAGCAAGATCTCCTGCTCCAGAGTGATTTCCCGCAGGGCCCGCAGCCAGTTGGCCGAGGCCGGGATGCAACCGCCTTCGCCTTGCACCACCTCGACGATGACCGCCGCCGGCTTGGCGACGCCGCCTTCGGGGTCTGAGAGGACGGTGCGGATGTAGTCGATGGACAGTTGATCGGTGTGCTCGCCATGGGTGCCGAACGGGCATCGAAACCGATAGGGAAAGGGCAGGAAGTGCGTGCCTTGGGCGATCAAGCCATCGCCGGATTTGGGCGACAGCTTGCCCATCGCCGACAATGCGCCGGCCGTCATGCCATGGTAGCCGCCGTGGAACGCCATCAAGGGCGAGCGCTTGGTGTAGTGGCGTGCCAACTTGATGGCGGCCTCGACCGCATCCGAACCGCTGGGCCCGCAGAAGAGAATCTTGCTGGTGTCACGCATTGGCGCCGGCAGCATCGAAAACAGTTCCTGCACGAACGCATGCTTGGCCGGCGTGGCCAAGTCCAATGCCTGCTGCAGATGATCGCTGGCGAGGAAGCGCATCACCGCGTCCCGGACTTCGGGTGGATTGTGTCCGAGGGCCAGTGTGCCGGCGTTCGACAGGCAATCGAGAAACTCCTGGCCGCTGGCATCCTTGATACGCATGCCTTTGCCGCTGACGAACAGTCGCTGGAAAGTCTGCGCATAGGTACGTGCGTTCGATTCGATGTTTTCGAGGTAATTGAGTGCTTCCATATTCGATCATCCATTGGCTATGGAAAGTGAACCGAGCGGGGGCGGTTGCTGCTCGACAGCAAGTGCAGCCATTACTTGGCAAGTCGAGCTCATTTCAACAGGCCCCCGCCGTTATCGCGAGTTTTCCTGCCGGCAGCTGTCCCCAATTTCCACGCCAGACATCGGAACGGGCGCGGGGTTAAATACCTGCCACACCGCTGAGTTGCGCCGGAGCCGGGTGCCTTGCTGTCTTCACCTTTGACGCCCTTTGAGAACCCTATGCCTGCCATCAAGCCCCCAGGAAGAATATTGTGGGTGACACTGTGTGCGGTGGCCTTGAGTGGTTGCGTATTGGGCCCTGACTATCGGGTGCCAGACGTTCCGATTGCCGCCCAGTGGCAGGCACCGGTGCCACATGGTGCGTCCGTGGCCGGGTTGACTGACTGGTGGCAGCAATTCGATGACCCGGCGTTGGCCGAACTGTTGCGTCTGGCCGAAGCCGATAGCCCGTCGATGGACCAGGCCTGGGCCAATATTTCCCTGGCCCGTGCGACCGCCGACAGTGACGCCGCCGATGCCTTGCCCAAGTTCGATGGCAGGTTGTCCGGTGGTCGAGGCGGGCAGCAGACCGGTTCTGAACGCCTGGGGGGCTCAGGTTCTTCGGCCACGATGGATGCCGCTTGGGAACTCGATCTGTTCGGCAAGTTGCGCCGCAACAATGAAGCGGCCAGCTCCCGCGTCGAAGCACGGGTGGATGACTGGCATGACGCGCGGGTTTCGCTGGCGGCCCAAGTCGGTGATTACTACGTGCAATACCGGGGCTGCCAGAAGTTGGCACTGGCCTACCGTGACCAGGCCCAGTCACAACAAGACACTGCACGCATGACGCACCAGTCGTTCGGGGCGGGCTTCACGTCCTCCGCCGACGCAGCGCTGGCCGATGCCAGTGCCGCCAGCAGCGCCGCGACCCTGGTCCAACAGCAGAGCGAATGCCAGGTGCTGCTCAAGAGCCTGGTGGCGCTGACAGGCAGCGATGAACGTCGATTGCTGGAAGTGCTCGGCCACACCCCGGCGCAACTGCCGCAACCGGCAGCACTCAATGTGCAGCAGATTCCGGCCGACTTGCTGCGTCAACGCCCGGACGTCGCTTCCAGTGAGCGCGAGCTGGCAGCGGCGAATGCCGAGATTGGCGTCGCCCAGGCTGATCGCCTGCCGAGCTTGAGTCTTTCCGGGACGATTTCCGTGGGCACCATGGTCGGCCAGCGCAACCGCTCCTGGTCATTGGGCCCGGTACTGTCGATTCCGCTGTTCGACGGTGGCAAGCGTCGCGCGGCGGCGCAGGGGGCCAAGGCCTCCTATGACGCAGCCCTCGCGGTCTACCGCCAGACCTTGCGCACCAGTGTGATGGAAGTGGAGCAGGCGTTGGTGCGTCTCGATGCGGCCCGTCGCCGGGAGTGGGATGTAGAGCGTTCCACCGCCGGTTTCCGGGAGTCTTTCGAGGCCATCGACCGCAGTTGGCAGGCTGGCAACGTCAGCCTGCTGGACCGGGAAACCGCACGCCGCCAGGCGCTGACCGCCGAGATCGAATTGATCACCTTGCAGCAGAATCAGGTGCGCTACTGGATTGCCCTGTACAAAGCGCTGGGAGGCGGCTGGCAAGCCGACCAGCCGCTGGCGCGGAATCGCCCATTGAGCGGAGACGGCGCGTGAGGTCGAGATCGGGAAAGTACGCGTTGGCAATCGTTGTGTGCGCGCTCGTGGTGGCGTTGATCTATTTTCGCCGGGGCACTGAGCCGGCCGAGGCCGCGCCCCGGGTCAGCAGCTTGAGCGTGGAAGTCGTCCAGGCGCAACGCCAGGTCTGGCCGCAATTGTTGTTTGCCACTGGCGCGCTCGCACCCTGGCAGGAAGCGGTGATCAATGCCGAGACCAGTAACCTGCGCATCGCCAGCATCGAGGCCGATGTAGGCAGCCGGGTAAAGAAAGGTCAGTTGCTGGCCACGCTTGCCAGCGAAACGGTGATCGCCGAAGAAAACAAACAGAAGGCGCTCCTCGCCCAGGCCGAAGCCAACCTGGAACAGGCCCGTTCCAATGATCGTCGGGCCCGGGTCGTCGGACAGGGCGGGGCGCTGTCGGAACAACAACGCGAAGACTATCGCATCAAGGTCGCGCTCGCCGAGGCTGATCTCGCCAGTGCCCGCGCCGAACTGCAGAGCACGCGGATCCGGCTTGGACAGACGCGCATCGTCGCCGTCGACGATGGCGTCATTTCGGCGCGCACGGCGCTGCTCGGCAAGGTGCTCTCCGCTGGCGACGAGCTGTTTCGAATGGTGCGCGACAGCCGCATCGAATGGCAGGCCGAGCTGGATGCCCGTCAACTGGCCCAAGTGCAGCCTGGCCAGGTCGCCCGCATGACATTGCCCGATGGCCAGAGCCTGGAAGGGCGGGTGCGGTTGGTATCACCTACGTTGAATACCAAGACCAGCCGGGGATTGATCTATGTCTCCTTGCCAACCGACAGCGCCGCCCAGGCCGGCATGTATGCCAGTGGCCAGATCGAACTGGCGCCGCGGGAGGCCGTCACGGTGCCGGACACTGCCGTTATCCTGCGGGACGGGCGCTCCTATGTGTTCACGCTCAATGACGACATGCATGTGGTCCAGCGGCCGGTGGTGGTCGGCCGGCGCATGCATCAGGCCGTGGAGATCCTCAGCGGTCTCGATGAGCCTGCGCGCATCGTGCGTGCCGGCGGTGCGTTCCTCAACGATGGCGCGAGCGTGACCCTCGTTCAATCCCAGGTCGCCCAGCCATGAACATTTCAGCCTTGTCGATCCGCCATCCGGTCCCGGCCGTCATGCTGTTCATCCTGCTGACGCTCTTTGGATTGGCGGGCTTTGAAAGACTCGCCATCCAGGACTTTCCGGACATGGACCTGCCGGTGGTGGTGATCAGCGCCTCGCTGGAAGGCGCGGCCCCGGAGCAATTGGAAACGGAAGTGGCGCGCAAGATCGAGGACAAGCTGACGTCCCTGCGCCTGCTCAAGCACGTGACTACGACCATCACCGACGGTGCAGTCAACATCAACGTTAGCTTTGATATCGACAAGGATGGCAACGAGGCGCTCAACGAAGTGCGCAACGCGGTCGACAGTGCCATGGCGCAACTGCCGGCGAGCCTGGATACACCGTCGGTTGCCCGACTGACCACCAGCGCCTCGGCGTTGCTGACCTATGTCATCGACTCCGACAACCTGGATGAAGAAGCCTTGTCCTGGTTCGTCGACAATGAGTTGAGCAAACAGCTGCTGGCGGTGCCCGGGGTGGCCATGATCGCGCGTACGGGCGGGGTCGATCGGGAAGTCCAGGTCGATCTCGACCCTGCGCTGATGGCGGGCCTGGGCATTCGCGTCGCGGACGTCGCCAACCAGTTGCGGGCCATGCAGAAGGACAACTCCGGTGGACAGGGCAACCTGGGCAGCGGTCAGCAAGCCATGCGCACCTTGGGCGCCATTGATGATCCGGCGGCCCTCGGCGCTATCGATATTCCCAGTGGCGACGGGCGCCTGCTTGCCCTGGGGCAGTTGGCCGACATTCGTGACACCCATGCCGAACGTAGCTCGCGGGCGTTTCGCGATGGCCGGCCGGTGATCGGTTTCCAGGTCACGCGTTCCCTGGGATTCTCCGATGTCGGCGTCGCCAATGACGTGCGGCAGGCCATGGCCACGTTTGAGGAACAGCACCCCAACGTGCAGATCGTTGAGGTCAGTGACACGGTCAAGGCCGTGCTCGCCAACTATCACGACTCGATGAATTTGCTGTACGAAGGCATGCTTTTAGCGGTGCTGGTGGTCTGGTGGTTCCTGCTGGACTGGCGCGCCACGCTCATCGTCGCCACGGCGCTGCCGCTGTCGATCATCCCCACTTTCGGCGTGATGTACCTGGCCGGGTTTACCCTCAATTCCGTTTCGTTGTTGGCCTTGGCGTTGGTCATCGGTGTGCTGGTGGACGATGCCATCGTCGAGATCGAGAACATCGCGCGGCACTTGCGCATGGGCAAGACCCCGCTCCAGGCCGCCACCGAGGCCGCGGATGAAATCGGCCTGGCGGTGCTCGCCACGACGGTCACCCTGGTCGCGGTGTTCCTGCCCACGGCGTTCATGGGGGGGATCGCCGGGAAGCTGTTCCGCCAGTTTGGTGTGACGGCGTCGGTTGCGCTGCTGTTCTCACTGCTGGTGGCGCGGCTGTTGACCCCGATGATGGCGGCTTATTTCCTCAAGGCGAGGAACGAAGCCGACCATGACAGCGCCTTGATGACCCGTTACCTGGGCTGGATTCACCTCAGCCTGACTCGGCGCAAGACAACGATGGCTCTGGCCGGCCTGTGCTTCGTCGCAGCTCTGGCGTTGGTGCCCTTGCTGCCCACCAGTTTCCTGCCTGCCCAGGACACCGGCCGTAGCAAAATCACATTGGAGTTGCCGCCAGGAACGACGCTGGAACACACCAGCGCAATGGCCTTGCAGGCCAGCGAGCGGCTGCGTGAGCTTCCTGACGTTACGCATGTGTTCAGCTCTGTGGGGACCGCCAGCAGTTCCGGCTCGAGCCCTGCCGATATCACCGGTGCTGGCGATGCGGTCCTGACGGTGGAACTTGCACCCCGGGATGCACGCGAGCGCAAGCAGGTGGAGGTGGAAGCGCAGATGCGCCAGGTGTTGCGCACACTCCCGGGCGTGCGCATCAACGTTGGCGGCGATGGCAGCGGAGAGAAGCTCAATATCGTCCTTGCCAGTGATGACGGCGATCTGCTGGAGCGCACGGCAGGCGCCCTTGAGCCCCAGTTACGGGAGCTGCGCGGGATCGGCAACGTCTCGTCAAGCAGCGCCTTGCAACGACCGGAAATCCAGATGCGACCGGATTTTGCCCGGGCGGCGGAACTGGGCATCACCAGCCAAGACATCGCCGATACCTTGCGCATGGCGACTTATGGCGAATACTCCTCGCAACTGGGCAAGATCAATTTGTCCCAGCGCCAGGTGGACGTGCGGGTGCGCATGGATTCGCTGTTGCGCGACGACTTGCAGGCGATCAGTCAATTGCGAGTAACCGGTCGAGACGGCCAGGTCGCCCTGGCCTCGTTGGGGGACATCAGCATGGGCAGCGGGCCGGCGCAAATCAGCCGGCTGGACCGCCTGCGCAATGTCACCCTGTCTGTAGAACTCAATGGTCGCAACCTGGGTGAGGTCATGGCCGAGGCCCGCCAACTGCCAGTGATGCGCAACTTGCCAGCCGAAGTGAAGCTGGTGGAGCAGGGCGAACTGCAGTTGATGACGGAACTGTTCGCCAGCTTCGGCCTGGCCATGGCCATTGGCGTGTTCTGTATCTACTCGGTCCTGGTGTTGCTGTTCCACGACTTCTTGCAACCGGCCACGATTCTTTCGGCACTGCCGCTCTCGCTGGGTGGCGCGTTATTGGCCTTGCTGATCTGCAATTTCAGTTTTTCCCTGCCATCGGTCATTGGCTTGTTGATGCTGATGGGTATCGTGACCAAGAACTCCATTCTGTTGGTGGAGTACGCCATCGTGGCTCGCCGCGATTACGGCCTGGGTCGATACGATGCGTTGGTGGATGCTTGCCACAAACGTGCCCGCCCGATCCTGATGACAACCGTTGCGATGGGTGCCGGGATGTTGCCGACCGCAATGGGAATGGGCGAGGACCCGAGCTTCAGACAGCCGATGGCGGTGGTGGTCATGGGTGGTTTGTTGACATCGACACTGTTGAGCCTGCTGGTGGTACCGGTGATTTTCACTTACGTGGACGATGCGTTGGAATGGCTGAAGCGTTGCACTCGATCGCCAAGGGAGGACGGTACGGCGGAGGGAGGGAACGATATTCCCCCAACAAATACTCGACTCGGTCAGTGAGCGAGCAATCGTTGGGGGGAGTTTTATACGGCTTGTTGAATCGCGTTATTGCCATTCCATTCCATGTGAGCCGGTGTGGCATCCATCGAATGCATCCAACGGATCAGCGAACGACGCCCGCCAATCCCCATCTTTATGGCGGCGCGCTTCAGATAACTTTCAACGGTATTGACTTTCAGGTTCAGTTGCTCGGCAAGTTCGGGGGCGGTGCGCCCGGCCAGCAGCCCCACACACACTTCCGTTTCACGAGAGGACAAACTCAATCCCGATAGAAGCAGTCGATCAGCGAAGCGTTGACGCAGTGCTTCCATACCGCCATTTTCCGAAGCGTCCAACGCCAGGAACGGATCCTGCCGGGTGGACTCCGGTGGAACAAGCGCCGCTACATGCTCCTCGACCATGGGCAATAAAAGACAGGAAAAATCTTTCAGCAGTGCATGTTCTTGGGCGGTAAATCCTTTTGAAAGAGGCGAACGGTAAATAGACAGTACATAACGACGGCCGTTCTTTCGGGTGCTCAGGTGTAACTGGGTCGTTGTGCTGTAGGCAGGCACTTTTTCCGAGCGTTCGCATTTAAGCAAGCATCGGGAGAAGTTGGGTATTTTTTGCGGCGTTGCGTCTTCGAAGAGAATGTCGTCGGCCAGGAAAAATGGCTTGGCGGTATGCGTGTCCATGAGGGCGCCGACGCAAGCGTTGTCCATGCCGACGCAGCCTAGGCTGGAAGTGCTGGGTTCTGACATATTACTTGTGCCGATCCGTTGCTCGGTAATATGTGTGGCGTCCACGGGGATTTCCGTAAGTATCAAGTCATGCAACATGCGCGGGAAATGGCGGCTACCTGTACTGGCAATGACTTTACCAACGTGCGGGAATAATCGTTGTAGGTTCATCCTTTCTCCAAAATCATCCAATTATTTGATTAAAGCTGCAGCTCAGTGTGCATGGGTATCTTTGCCGGAATGTTTCGATCGGCGAGTAGCTGGGGAGTGTCCAGGGATTTATGGAGTCTATCTGACGAGCGGTGTGTCATGTGCGAATGGGTAAATACAGTTGCTCGGTGGATGGCGTTTTTGCTGAGAACCTCCTCATAAGTTTTCAAAGTGCATGGCAATGTGCCGTAAATGATCTGCTCTCCCTTCGAGCCTAATGCGCTGTTGATTCTTTCAATTGGCCAGCCAGAACGTTTCAGGATCTTTTCCATCAGGGTGTCAACGACAATTTCATATGTGTGAATTTTTTGTTGTTGGGCAAACTTAATCATTGACAGGAAAAGTGCCGCTGTGCGAATGTCTACATTAGCTCGGGTGAGTTTTCTCGTGGAAAGATTGTTGGCTGAAAGTGCAAATCTGGTGGCTTCCCAACAGTGATTCAAAGGCGGTCTGGTTTTTTCGGTGGGAAGAATAAAGCTCAGGGACCCATTCATCAATGTGGGTTTGCTGGAGGCGCGTAGTCGAACACAGCCGGTGACGCGGTCGTTTTCATTGGCGTAGAGATAGAGCGCGTCGGGGTCGTCGTATTCATCCCACTCATAATCGCTGCCTTGATAACTTTTAATGTCCCATTTCTTTCGATCGATGAAGGCGAGTTTTCGAATGGACAATATTTGTTCGAGGGTTTCGAGGGGGATGTTTGAGTAGCTTACGATGCGGGTGGATACGCCGGAAAATTCATAGGTGCACGGGGAGTAGTTCATCGGTGCGACTTCTTGGCTGCAGGTGAAGCTACTGTTAACTTTGCACTAAGGTATTTCAACTGTCCTAAAGTACAGTCTTTGATTTATAGAGTGTGTAGCCTAATTAGGGGGCGGTGCGCTGGCGGGGCGCCTTATAAGTAGAGGGGTACTCGTTAGTTGTGGATTTGTATTGCTTGGCATCCAAAAAAGTATAGGTGCGAAATGGTGGCAAACTGGTGTTGATTAAAGGGTGTTGCCTGAAAATGAAATAAATCTGGCCTCTTGTTTTTTTGACGATCCTAAAAATGTCAACCATAACAGACTGATATTATTTTGTTCAAAAAATTGACGCTCTGAAAATAAACTTCAGCGCCTGTAAACAAAAGGTCATCTAGTCGAGGGCGCGGTGACTTTCTATCGCGGGTTGACTCACGGACAGGGAGTCCAAGGATTATGGATTGGCGAGCGGTTTGAAGAGGTGTGGCACATTGATGGTGGTCTAGTGTGATTGCTCTATTTAAGTTGGTTGTCTGACCTCGTATGACTGAGTTGCTGACTTCATGGCTCTGCCTGAGATCATGCGGAAGGATGATGGATCGATCTGACCCTGGAAACTGGCCGTACCGGCTGCTGATATGGATGGATACTATGAATTATATTGCGCTTTCGTTGTTGACCGTGTTGTTGGTTCCGGGACCAACGAACTCATTGTTGTTGCAAGCGGGTATAAGTAAAGGGCTCAATTCGCTTTCGATGCGCTTCGTTGCAGCAGAATGGTTGGCATACGTTATTCAGATGACGATGTGGGGAGTATTCATTGACTTACTGATAACCGATCACTCGTGGGTAGTGATCGCCACCAAGATCTTTGCTGTTTGTTTTCTGTTTTATATTTCCTTGAAACTGTGGTTCTCGGTAAAAGACCATGGGCCTGGCGCAACGACGGGTATTACCGTTCCGGATTTATTCGTGGCAACGCTGACGAATCCCAAAGGCTTGTTTTTTGTTTCCTTCGTTGCGCCGGCGGGAACATTCCTGTCGCTGGATAGCTGGCTGTCGTTCATGCTGCTATTTTCAGCCATTATTTTTCCGGTAGGGTTGGTGTGGATTGCGGCTGGCGCTTTTTGTGGTCGAAAGTTCCACGCGATTGTATCCGGGCGGTTTTTAAATCGAGCCATTTCCCTGGTGATTGGGTTGTTTGCCTGCGGCATGCTTTTCAATATCGCATCCCAGGTGAATTTCGCCTGAGTGTGCTCTGGTATTAAAGTTGAGTGGCGACGAATGTCAGATGAGGTTCAACTGCGCCGCTTTGAACATGGCTTGCTTGACGTTGGTGCACTCCATTTTTTCAGTCATTTGCTTGGCATGAAATTTCACTGTTCGTTCGGTGATATTCATGATCAAGCCAATTTCCTTATAGTTTTTTCCAAGCGCAAGCCAGCGCAAGAATTCTATTTCCCTGGGCGATAGCTTGAGCGTGCTTTCTACACCGACCTCAAGCGGGCGGTGTTGGTTGGCGATGATGCTGAGCGTCTGAATAATGACCATATTCTCCCTGACAATAGTTGGGAAGTCAGGATCATTCTCTTCCGAGGACAAGTGAATAGAGCCGAACGATCTGCCCGGCTCATGAATCGGAATGGTGAACCCTTGCTTGATGCCATAGGACGCGGACTGATCAAATATTTCCGGGTTATTGTCCAGTTCTTGTGGAATTTCATCCCAGAAAAAAGGCGTGGCGGTAATGGCTGTGTTGGCCATGACCGGATCTGATTTATGCAATGAATTTCTGCGGTAAGTGTCTACCCATTCAGCGGGGTAATTGCTGTGGATGGAGACTTTGGCATTATCGAAGGGTGCGGCATCCAGATGAACATAAGCGAACTTTTCAAGCCCTAGTTTCGAGAACATCCAACCGAGTATCTCGGTGTACTCGTCGTGGCTTTTCCCTGGAATGTTATTCTCCACCTCTTGAATTAAATTGAACAGGTGGCTTGGAATAGGCTTGAGCATAATGGATGCGCTCGAAAAATATTAATGTGAATACCTTTACACAGTCAGGTATGTCACCTTGATATTCGCCAAGCGGAGTAGATGAGTTTTACAACCTCAGCACCCATCACCACAGGCGGTTTTGTGGCCGCGATCGGAGCTGCGAAGGGGATTGGTATATCGGGAGGGCACATCCAATTCATCGGGGGGTGCTTCAGCGCGCGATAATAACCCCTCATCCCGCAGTGTAAGGTTTGTTCTTTCAGTTGGGGTGATGTCATTTTGCGTCCTTGCCAGTGCAACCTCAGCCCATTGCCCCCTGAGGTTGCAGTTAATTACATCGACTGAAACGATTAACTGGGAACAGTATAGACAGCTTTTCCGCAACAGCGAGAAACATTGAAAAACCTCTATTTTTCATGCTGCAAAGCCCTTTTCAGGAACCCTGCTGTTCGACTCTCCCGGGACTTCGCCACACTCTTCGGAGCCCCACAAGCGACCACCTTTCCGCCCTGGGTTCCAGCGCCCGGGCCAATATCGATGACCCAGTCACTCTGCGCCACCACCCGCATGTCATGTTCCACCACAACCACCGTATGGCCTTCATCCACCAGGCGATTCAACTGCACCAGCAAGCGGTCCACGTCCTGGGGATGCAGCCCGTTGGTGGGTTCGTCCAATACATATAACGTCGTGCCCCGGGCCTTGCGCTGCAGTTCCGTCGCCAGCTTGATCCGCTGGGCTTCGCCGCCGGACAGCTCCGTAGCCGGTTGGCCCAGGCGCAGGTAACCCAGTCCGATATCCTGCAGCACGTGTAACGAACGCCTGGCCGCCGCTTGCTCGGCAAACACCTCGAGCGCCTGGTTCACGGTCAGTTGCAAGACCTGGGAAATGTCCAGGCCCTGCCAGCGAACCTCGAGGGTCTGCGGGTTGTAGCGCGCGCCGTGGCAGGTGGGGCAGGGGGCGTACACGCTGGGCATGAACAACAATTCGACGCTGACGAAACCTTCACCTTCGCAGGTCTCGCAGCGACCCTTGGCGACGTTGAAGGAGAAACGCCCGGCATCGAACCCCAGCGCCTTTGCCTGCTCAGTGGCAGCGAACAATTTGCGCACGTGATCGAACAGCCCGGTGTAAGTGGCGAGGTTGGAGCGCGGGGTGCGGCCGATGGGTTTCTGGTCTACCTGGACCAGCCGCTTGACCGCGTCGAGCCCGGCGGTCACGCGCCCAGCGCTGGTTTGCACGGGTTCGTCTTCCAGGCTTTGCTCGTCGGGCTCGGCGTTGGGGCTGGCCTGGCCCAGGTGGGCGCCCACCAGATCCAGCAGGGCCTGGCTGACCAGGCTCGATTTGCCGGAGCCAGAGATACCGGTCACGGCGGTGAAGCAGCCCAACGGGAAGGCCGCGCTCAGGTTGTCGAGGTTGTTGCGGGTTATACCTTCCAGGCGCAGCCAATCCTTGGGGGCGCGCGGGCTGCGTGTCGTGGCGTGTTCTTCACTAAACAGGTAGGCGCGGGTGCGTGATTCGGTGACCTGGCCAAGGCCGGCCGGTGGGCCGCTGTAGAGGATTTTGCCACCTTGTTCGCCAGCGTCCGGGCCGACGTCGATGAGCCAGTCGGCACGGCGCATGGTGTCGAGGTCGTGTTCGACTACAAACACCGAATTGCCCGCTGCCTTGAGGCGTTGCAGGGCGCCAAACAGCGCTTCGCTGTCGGCCGGGTGCAGGCCGGCGGAGGGTTCGTCCAGCACGTAGATCACGCCGAACAGCTGGGAATTGAGTTGGGTCGCCAGGCGCAGGCGTTGCAGTTCGCCGGACGAAAGCGTCGGCGTGCTGCGTTCCAGGGCGAGGTAGCCGAGGCCCAGGTCGATCAGGGTGGTGATCCGTTCCAGCAGCTCCGCGGCGATGCGTTGGGCGGCCAGGCGCTTTTCCAGGGAGAGGTTGGGTGTGTGGCGGGCGTCCGGTCCACCGGCGTGGGGGTTCTCGCCCCGGGCGGCGCGTTGTTCCCGGGCCTTTCGGGTTTGCTGGTGACTGAGGACATCCCCTGTTTCTTCGGCCTGTTCAAGGTAGTCAGGGGCCTGGACCCGCTTGAGCACCTCGGCCAGTTCGAGCAGGGACAGGTGCGACAGCTCGGCGATGTCCAGGCCGGCAAAGGTCACGGTTAGAGCTTGGCGCTTGAGGCGCTTGCCTTCGCACACGGGGCAGGGGCTGGCGCGCATGTATTGGGCCACGCGTTTGCGCATCTGGGCGCTTTGCGAATGCATGAAGGTGTGCAGCAGGTAGCGTCGGGCGCCGCTGAAGGTCCCTTGGTAGCTGGGTTCGAGCTTGCGCTTGAGTGCTTCGCGAGTTTGGGCCGGGGTCAGTCCCGCGTAGACGGGAACGGTCGGGGTTTCTTCGGTGAAAAGAATCCAGTCCCGTTGTTTTTTCGGCAGGTCGCGCCAGGGGATGTCGACGTCATAGCCCAGGGTCACGAGGATGTCCCGCAGGTTCTGGCCTTGCCAGGCCATGGGCCAGGCGGCCACGGCGCGCTCGCGGATGGTCAGCGACGGGTCCGGCACCATGGAGGCTTCAGTCACTTCATAGACTCGGCCCAGGCCGTGGCATTCCTGGCAAGCGCCTTGGGGCGTGTTGGGCGAGAAGTCCTCGGCATAGAGCATCGGTTGGTCGGCCGGATAGCTGCCAGCGCGGGAGTAGAGCATGCGGATCAGGCTCGACAGGGTGGTGACGCTGCCCACCGACGAGCGCGCGCTGGGTGTGCCGCGCTGTTGCTGCAAGGCAACGGCCGGGGGCAGGCCCTCGATGCTGTCCACGTCTGGCACGCCCACCTGGTCGATGAGGCGTCGCGCGTAGGGCGCGACGGATTCGAAATAACGACGTTGGGCCTCGGCATAGAGCGTGGAAAATGCGAGCGACGACTTGCCGGAACCCGACACTCCCGTGAACACCACCAGGGCATCACGGGGAATGTCCACGTCGACGTTCTTGAGGTTGTGTTCTCGAGCACCGCGTACCCGGACGAAACCGGTGGTTTGAGGCAATGAAGATGCGGCGGGGCCGGAGCGTGGGGGCATGGAGCGTTCCTTGTGGGCATCTGCTTGTCGCACTGGGGCGGTCAGGTGAGGCGGCGTTACGGGAAGAATGTAACCTGGATCACAGCGCTGACATTTATGCGACCGGGTTTGGCCATTCTCGTGCGATAAAAATTTACTCCGGACAAAAGAGATGAGAAAAGCTTCGCAGTTTTCCCCTGGATACGGACCTCCCCATGTCTCGTTCAAAACTGCTCTCTCGATTATTTGTCGCGCTGCTGGTCGGCGCGGCGCTGTGGTATATGTGGATGCTTGCCAGTGCCAAGCTGGAGTGGGGCGGTGACGGCCCCGATCAGCAGCAAGTGGGCACCGTGAAGGATACCCGCTTGCGCGCGATGACCCAGTATTGCACGGGCGTGACGGTGACACCGCAGGGGACTTGGCTGGTGGCGCGGCTGGAGGAAGAGGCCCGAACGTTCGAGCCGTCCGCGGACGTCGTCAACCTGGATGCGGTGGTCTATGGCAAGCCCGCCGAGACTGAAGAATCGGAGGAGCCCAGCACCTTTTCCCGTTTGTTCTCTCGTGGGGAAACGGAAACTTCCTTCATTTCCCGCCTGGATGACAAGGGGCAGTTTCAGCTTGTGGCCCATGTCAGCGGCGCCGCTTGTCTTGTGGCCAGTCCCGATGGGACCAGTGTGTTCCTGCTCACGGGCCTGCGTCGACCTGAGACGGCGAATGCCCCGGAGCCCGATCAGACCGTGGTCTTTCGCAGCGACGATCAAGGCCAGCGCTGGACGTGGTTGACCCAGGGTTGGTTTCCCGAGGCCGATTCGTTGGCCTGGAGCCTGGTTCCCTATTTCCACGGCGCGAATGACGTCTGGGCCGTGGGCACGCCGGATGGGGTGGAGGAGGACGGCGATGAAGCAAAGCCGACTGCCGTTTCCACCGGCGTCTTTTACTCGGCTGATCGCGGTGCGCGCAGCTCGCCGATCATGGCTCCCGAGTCGCTGCTCGTATCTGCCGAATACGCCCATGGCAAACGCCCGGACATCACTGACTGGCACACCAGCGAAGGCGCAAATGGGATCGTCCGGACCAGTGTCCTGCAATTGGACGCGCAGACGGCCTTTATCTGGGTCTCCCAACGCTTCTGGGGCAGCCACCCGGATGGCGTCAGTGACAACATCGCAGTTAACGTCACGACACGGGCGCGGCTGCTAGCCAAGGCTGGGCAGTGGCGGGTCGTGGAGGTGCAGCGTGCCGACAACCTGTTCGTGAACAAGGTGCTGCAGAACGACGCCGGGCGGGTGATGGGGCTGATTGACCAGGGCGACCACGGGCAAGCTGTTGTCGCCGAACTGGACACCGCCGCGCTGACCTGGACGCCCATGGGGGAATTGCCCAGCGTGTTTTCACCCCTGGCGTCGCAGACCCAGGTGCGTGGCGATAATCTATGGATGGGACAAGACACCCTGCTGATCAACACCACCAGCGAGCACCATCCACCGCGCTGGCTCTATTGGTGGTCGGACGCGAACGTCTCTGCCAATGGGGTGTTCTATTCCAAGGATTGGGGCCGCTCCTGGCAACGCCTCGCCATCGGCGGTTACCTGGGTATCCTCGGTTTTCAACCGGCCCAGGACCGGGTGATCTGGGCCAACGGCAACTGGTACGACAGCAATGACGGCCGTGTCTATTCCTATGGCTTGCGCTGAACCCAGACAGCCCCTGACACACGGCTGAACGGCTGTTGTGGCGAGGGAGCAAGCTCCCTCGCCACAAAAGCGGCCTTCATTTGCTGGACATTCGTGTCTGCTCACGGATTCGGCGTTTAGTTTTCCCGAGTTGATTTCAATCAAGGGCCCAAGCCACGGGCGGGCCCCACAATGATCGCCAAGATCCTGTCTTCAAGCCCTGGCGCTCATGACCCGTCCCTCTGTGATGTTGCACCTATCCCGCTCCTGGCTCCCCGGGCTGTTCGTTCTACTGCTGATGTTCGCTGGAATCGTCCAGGCCAAGGACTACGGTGACCTCCCGCAACAACGCATCCACCACGTCCTGGGCTCGGTCGATTCGATCTCCGAACCCGACGGTCCCTTCAAGGTTCGCAAGCTGTCCGCCGCTGGCAAGGTCGCGGGCTACGTGTTCCAGAGCCTGGATGTGGTGGACATTCCGGCGTATTCCGGCAAGCCGATCAACGTCCAGGTCATTCTCGATCCTGCCGGGGTGATTCTCGACGCCTATGTGCTTGAACACCACGAACCGATCCTGCTGATCGGCATCGCCGAAGAAAAACTCCACGGCTTCAGCGCGCGCTACAGCGGCATCAAGGTCAACCAGCGAGTGGTGGTAGGGCATTCCAGCGACCCGAATGCGGTGACGGTCGATGCGATCGCCGGCGCCACGGTGACCGCCATGGTGGTCAACGAAGTGATCATGCGCGCCGCCCACGATGTCGCGGTGTCCCTCGGCCTGGTCAAGGGCGATGCGGGATTGGCCGTGGCACCGGCGCGGGTGCGCGCGGATATCTACGAGGCTGCCGACTGGAAGACCTTGACCGGCAACGGCGCGGTCCGTCGCCTGCACCTGACCCGTGGCCAGGTCGATGCGTCCTTCAAGGGCACCGAAGCCGAACAGGTCGAGACCGCCAGCGGCGAGCAGGTGAACGACACCTTCATCGACCTCTACGCCACCCACCTCAACCCACCCACCATTGGCCGAAACCTGCTGGGCGAGGCGCAATACCGCACGCTGATGGCCGAGCTCAAGCCGGGCGAACAAGCCATTGCAGTGATGGGCAGCGGTCGTTATTCCTTCAAGGGCTCGGGTTACGTACGCGGCGGCATTTTCGACCGGGTGCAGTTGCGTCAGTCCGGCGACACCATCAGTTTTCGCGACCTGGATTTCCAGCGCCTGAATGATGTGGCCCTTGATGACATGCCGGACTTCGATGAAATGGCGATTTTCATCATCCGTGCCGCCCACCGTTTCGACCCCGGCTCGCCCTGGAACCTGGAGCTGCTGGTGCGCCGCCAGACCGGTCCGGTCAGCGGCACCTTCAGCAGTTTCGAGCTGGCCTATCAACTGCCCGAACCCTACCTGGAACGGCCATTGCCCACCGCCGAGCAACTGGCGGCCGCCGAAGAAGCCAGCCGGCCAATGTGGTTGACACTCTGGTACCAGAAAAGCGTGGAGATTTCGGCGTTGGGTGCGGCGTTGCTGGTCCTCACCGCGATCCTGTTTTTCCAGGATTCACTGGCCCGGCGGCCCACGTTGTTGCACTGGGTACGTCGCGGTTACCTGGTATTCACCGTGGTGTTCCTGGGCGGCTTTGCGCTGGCGCAGTTGTCAGTGGTCAACGTGCTGACCTTCGTCCACGCCCTGTTCGAAGGCTTTCGCTGGGAACTGTTCCTCACCGATCCGCTGATCTTCATCCTCTGGGTGTTTACCGCCGGCAGCATTCTGTTGTGGGGACGCGGGGTGTTCTGCGGCTGGCTGTGTCCGTTCGGCGCGTTGCAGGAGCTGATCAACGAACTGGCGCGCAAGCTCAAGGTGCCCCAATACGAGCTGCCGTTCGCCGTGCATGAGCGGCTGTGGGCGATCAAGTACATCATTTTGCTGGTGCTGTTCGGCGTCTCGCTGGAGTCGATGTCCAGCGCCGAACGGCTGGCCGAAGTAGAGCCGTTCAAGACCGCCATCACCCTCAAGTTCGACCGCCAGTGGTGGTTCGTGGCATACGCAGCGGGCCTGCTGGTGATCAATGTCTTTACCCGCAAAGTCTATTGCCGCTACGTCTGCCCGCTGGGCGCCGCCTTGGCGATGCCGACCCGCCTGCGCTTGTTCGACTGGCTCAAGCGCCGCAAGGAATGTGGCAACCCCTGCCAACTGTGCGCCAAGGAATGCGAGATCCAGGCGATCCATCCCGATGGTCGGATCAACGCCAACGAATGCCACTACTGCCTCGACTGCCAGATGACCTGGCACAACGAAAACAAATGCCCGCCGCTGATCAACAAGCGCAAGAAGCGCGGCAAGGCGGCCGTGACCGATGCGCAACTGATTCCCGTGGTGCAGGTGAACCCGGCGCCTTGAGGCACCCCAATGGCCTGTCCCTTGACCGTTTCATTCTTCATGGAGCACACAGCATGAGCGACAAAAAAGACCAAGTCCCTGGCGCGGTGGAAGCGCCCCGGGGTGTCAGCCGGCGCAGTTTTCTCGGCACCGGTGCGGTGACGGGCGCGGTGCTGGCCGGCGCCACGGCGCTGGGCGCCGGGACGTTCACCCGCGAGTCCTGGGCAGCGGCGGCCAAGGAAGCCAAGTCCAAGATCCACGTCGGGCCCGGTGAGTTGGACGAATACTACGGGTTCTGGAGCGGCGGCCACCAAGGCGAGGTGCGGGTGCTGGGTGTGCCGTCGATGCGCGAGCTGATGCGCATCCCGGTGTTCAACGTCGATTCGGCCACCGGTTGGGGGCTGACCAACGAGAGCAAGCGCATCCTCGGTGACAGCGCCAAATACCAGAACGGCGACTGCCACCACCCGCACATCTCCATGACCGACGGCAAGTACGACGGCAAATACCTGTTCATCAATGACAAGGCCAACTCCCGGGTCGCGCGCATTCGCCTGGACATCATGAAGTGCGACAAGATCCTCACCGTGCCCAACGTCCAGGCCATCCACGGCTTGCGCCTGCAGAAGGTGCCGTACACCAAGTACGTGTTCGCCAACGCCGAGTTCGTGATCCCGCACCCCAACGACGGCCATACTTTCGACCTGCAGGACAAAAACAGCTTCACGATGTTCAACGCCATCGATGCCGAAAAAATGGAGATGGCCTTCCAGGTAATCGTCGACGGCAACCTGGACAACTCCGACGCCGACTACACCGGCAAATACGCCGCCAGCACCTGCTACAACTCCGAGAAAGCCTACGACCTGGGCGGCATGATGCGCAACGAGCGCGACTGGGTGGTGGTGTTCAACATCCCGCGGATCGAGGCAGCGATCAAGGCCGGCAAGTTCATCACCCTGGACGGTTCCAAGGTGCCGGTGGTCGATGGCCGCAAGACCGACGGCAAGGACTCCGAGTTCACTCGCTACATTCCGGTGCCGAAGAACCCCCACGGGCTCAATACCTCGTCGGACGGCAAGTACTTCATCGCCAACGGCAAGCTGTCGCCCACGGTCTCGATGATCGCCATCGACCGCCTGGATGATTTGTTCAACGACCGTTACAAGGACCCGCGCGAAGTGATCGTCGCCGAGCCCGAACTGGGGCTTGGGCCGCTGCACACCACGTTCGACGGGCGCGGCAACGCGTACACGACCTTGTTCATCGACAGCCAGGTGGTGAAGTGGAACATGGACGAGGCCATCCGCGCCTACAAGGGTGAGAAGGTCAACTACATCAAGCAGAAACTCGACGTCCAGTACCAGCCGGGCCACAACCATGCGTCCCTCACCGAAACCAGCGAGGCGGACGGCAAGTGGCTGGTGGTGTTATGCAAATTCTCCAAGGACCGCTTCCTGCCCACCGGCCCATTGCACCCGGAGAACGATCAGTTGATCGACATTTCCGGTGAAGAGATGAAGCTGGTGCACGACGGCCCGGCCTTCGCCGAACCCCATGACTGCATTCTCGCGCGGCGCGACCAGATCAAGACCCAGAAAATCTGGAACCGCAACGATCCGTTCTTCGCCGACACCGTGGCCCTCGCGAAGAAGGACGGCATCAACCTCGAAACCGACAACAAGGTCATCCGCGACGGCAATAAGGTACGGGTGTACATGACGTCGATGGCGCCGGCCTATGGCCTGACGGAGTTCACCGTCAAGCAAGGCAACGAGGTGACCGTGACCATCACCAACATCGACCAGATCGAAGACGTGTCCCACGGTTTTGTCATGACCAACCACGGCGCCAGCATGGAGATCAGCCCGCAACAGACCTCATCCATCACCTTCACCGCCGACAAGGCCGGCTTGCATTGGTACTACTGCAGTTGGTTCTGCCACGCCCTGCACATGGAAATGGTCGGCCGCATGCTGGTTGAGAAAGCCTGAGTCATTCATCAAGGAGACAGGCGCAATGACCGGGAAAACGCAGCATGCAAACGTTCGTCGACCGGTCATTGCCCTGGTGTCCTGCCTGCTGTCGGGCGGTGCGTTCGGCGCGCCGCAACCGATTATGAATCTGCCTTTGCAGGCTGAGGGCGAGCAGCATTGGCGCCTACCTGCGGGGCACTATCAAGGCTCGTTCAGTATCGATCAGCCGATGACGCTCACTTGCGCGCCAGAGGCGGTATTCGAGGCGCAAGGCGAGGGCAATGGCTTGATCATTCGCGCGCCGAACGTGCAGGTCCAGGGCTGCACCTTCCTGGACTGGGGCCACGACCTCACGGCCATGAACGCCGCCGTGTTCATCCAGCCCGGGGCAACAGGCGCCGTGGTGCGCGGCAATCGGATGCAAGGCCAGGGCTTCGGTATCTGGGTCGATGGCACGCGGGACGTCAGCCTGATCGACAACCGCATCCAGGGCGACCCCAGCCTGCGCTCCCAGGACCGAGGCAACGGCATCCATTTGTATGCGGTGCACGGCGCCCGGGTCATCGGTAATCAGGTGCGCGAAACCCGTGACGGCATCTACATCGACACCTCCAACGGCAACCTGCTCCAGGGCAACACGCTGGAGGATTTGCGCTACGGCGTGCATTACATGTTCGCCAACGATAATCGCCTGCTGGACAACGTCACCCGGCGCACCCGCACCGGCTATGCGTTGATGCAAAGCCGCCAGCTGACGGTGATCGGCAATCGCTCCGAACAGGACCAGAACTACGGGATCCTGATGAACTACATCACTTATTCGACCCTGCGCGACAACTTCGTCAGCGACGTGCGCGACGGGTCCACCGGCGACACCATGATCAGCGGCGCCGAGGGCAAGGCCCTGTTCATCTACAACTCGTTGTTCAACCGCATCGAAGGCAACCATTTCGAGCGCAGCGCCGTGGGCATCCACCTGACGGCCGGCTCGGAGGACAACCGCATCGCCGGCAATGCCTTCGTCCACAACCAGCGCCAGGTCAAATACGTGGCCACGCGGTTGCAGGAATGGTCGGCGGACGGGCGCGGCAATTATTGGAGCGATTACCTGGGGTGGGATCGCAACGGCGACGGCCTGGGCGATGTGGCCTATGAACCCAACGACAACGTCGATCGCCTGCTGTGGCTGTATCCCCAGGTGCGGTTGTTGATGAACAGTCCGGGGATCGAGCTGCTGCGCTGGGTGCAGCGGGCGTTCCCGGTGATGAAATCTCCCGGGGTGATGGACAGCCATCCGCTGATGGAAACCCCTGTCCAGCCCCCATCACGCAACAGTGCCCAGGAGAACGCGTCTTGAACGTCGTCGAGATCGAAGGGGTCAGCCAGCGTTATGGCGATGTCGCCGTGCTGCGCGGGCTGGACTTGACCCTGGCCCAAGGCGAGGTGCTCGGGTTGTTCGGGCACAACGGCGCGGGCAAGACCACCACCATGAAGTTGATCCTCGGTTTGCTGCGGGCCAGCGAGGGGGAGGTGCGTGTCTTCGGTCGCGCACCCAGCGACCCGAGTGTGCGGCAGATGCTCGGTTATCTGCCCGAGAACGTGATGTTCTACCCGCAGTTGAGCGGGCTGGAAACCTTGCGCCATTTCGCCCGGCTCAAAGGCGCGGCACCGGAGCAGGTGGAGCGTCTGCTGGAGGAAGTGGGGCTGGCGGGCGCCGCCAGGCGGCGGGTGAGGACCTATTCCAAGGGCATGCGCCAGCGCCTCGGCCTGGCCCAGGCACTGCTCGGCCAGCCGCGCCTGTTATTGCTGGACGAACCGACCGTGGGCCTGGACCCCATCGCCACTCAGGACCTCTATCAACTGCTCGACCGCCTGCGTTGGCAGGGCACCAGCATCATTCTTTGCTCCCATGTCTTGCCCGGGGTGGAAGCGCACATCAACCGCGCCGCGATTCTGACCCGGGGTCGGCTGTTGGCCTTGGGCAGCCTGGCCCGGCTGCGGGAGGACGCGGGACTGCCGACGCTGATCCGCGCCTCGGGCCTGTCACGAGCCGACTGGCTTCGCCAGCATTGGCGCAGCGAAGGGCACGCCACGCAGGGCTGGGGCGCGGAAGGGGTGCAGGTGTCCGCGCCGGACGGTAGCAAACTGAAATTGCTGCGCCAGTTACTGGCCCAGGACGACCCGACGGATGTCGAGATCAAGCCGCCGTCCCTGGAGGATCTGTACCGTCATTACATGGTCCGTGCCGCCGCCGAGGAGGCCAGCCTATGAACCCGGTCTGGAACATGGCCCGCAAGGAGTTCAGCGATGGCCTGCGCAATCGCTGGTTGTTGGCGATCAGCCTGTTGTTCGCGGTGTTGGCGATCGGCATCGCCTGGCTCGGCGCGGCGGCGGCCGGTCAGCTGGGGTTTACCTCGGTGCCCGCCACGGTGGCGAGCCTGTCCAGCCTGGCGACGTTCCTGATGCCGCTGATTGCCTTGCTGCTGGCCTACGACGCGATTGTCGGCGAGGACGAGAACGGCACGCTGCTGCTGTTGTTGACCTACCCATTGGGGCGCGGCCAATTGCTGCTGGGCAAGTTTGTCGGGCACGGCTTGATCCTGGCCCTGGCCACCTTCATCGGCTTTGGCTGCGCGATGCTGGCCATCGCTCTGCTAGTGGACGATGTTCAGTTGGGCCTGCTGCTCTGGGCCTTTGGCCGGTTCATGTTGTCCAGCACGCTGCTGGGCTGGGTGTTCCTCGGGCTGGCCTATGTGCTGAGCAGCGTGTCGGCAGAGAAATCCACCGCCGCCGGATTGGCGCTCGGGGTGTGGTTTTTCTTCGTGTTGGTGTTCGACCTGGCCTTGCTGGCGCTGCTGGTGCTGAGCGAGGGGCGGTTCAGCCCGGAGCTGCTGCCATGGTTGCTGCTGTTCAGTCCTACGGACGTGTATCGGCTGATCAACCTAACTGGGTTCGATGCGGCTTCCAGCGGTGCCGCGGTGTTGACCCTGGGCAGCGATTTGCCGGTGTCGGCGCCTTTGCTCTGGTTGTGCCTGGGCCTGTGGGTGGCAATCCCGTTGTGGCTGGCCTATCGGTTGTTCTATCGCCGGTGCCCGTGAATGTCTGATCTTGATCAAGGGAGCATGCAACGATGAATAGAGTGTCTTTGAAGACGGGCCGCCTCTTGGCCGGGTTATTGATGTGCCTGGCGTTGGCGGCTTGCGACAAGGCCGAGCCACCTGCGGCCAGCGAGGCGGCGCTGGCGTTCCATTCCAGTGATGAGTGCCATGTGTGCGGCATGGTCATCACTGACTTTCCCGGGCCCAAGGGCGCGGCGGTCGGGACAGGAGGCGTGAAGAAGTTCTGCTCGCCGGCGGAAATGCTGGGTTGGTGGTTGCAGCCGGAAAACCATCGGGCCGACGTCAAGCTGTATGTCCACGACATGGGGCGCAGCCATTGGGATGCGCCGGATGATGCCCATCTGATCGACGCCCGCAGCGCGTACTTCGTCATTGGCAGCGGGCTCAAAGGCGCCATGGGCGTGGTATTGGCTTCGTTCTCCGATCCCCAGGCGGCAGAAAAACTGGCGAGCGATAGCGGCGGCCGGGTGCTGCGCCTGGAAGACATCGACCAGAAACTGCTGGGGCAGGTGAGCGCCATGGCGCCGATGAACCACTGATATTGCCCGCGTACCGAACCGCTCTATTGCCAGCACCGAACCGCTTTTTGTGGCGAGGGAGCTTGCTCCCGCTGGGATGCGCAGCAGCCCCAAGGCCAGGCGCCGCGGTGTGTCAGGTTGATGTGGGCCGCTTCATGGGGGGGCGCTTCGCGCCCAGCGGGAGCAAGCTCCCTCGCCACAAAAACGGCCTTCATCTTGCTGGATGTCCGGGTGTGCTCACGGATGGGGAGTTTAGTTTTTGAAGAAGTGGAACGCGGAGCGTCCCTGGCGACATTCCCACGCAGGAGCGAGGGAACGATCGACAGCCCCTGACACACAGCTGAACGGCTGTTGTGGCGAGGGAGCTTGCTCCCGCTGGGCAGCGCAGCAGCCCCAAGGCCAGGCGCTGCGGTGTGTCAGGTTGATGTGGGCCGCTTCATGGGGGGCGCTTCGCGCCCCAGCGGGAGCAAGCTCCCTCGCCACAAAAGCGGCCTTCATTTGCTGGACGTCCGGGTGTGCTCACGGATGGGGAGTTTAGTTTTTGAAGAAGTGGAACGCGGAGCGTCCCTGGCGACATTCCCACGCAGGAGCGAGGGAACGATCGACAGCCCCTGAAACACGGCTGAACGGCTGTTGTGGCGAGGGAGCTTGCTCCCGCTGGGCAGCGCAGCGGCCCCAAGGCCAGGCGCCACGGTGTGTCAGGCTGGTGTCGTCAGCCTCATGGGGGCGCTTCGCACCCCAGCGGGAGCAAGCTCCCTCGCCACAAAAGCGGCCTTCATCTTGCTGGACGTCCGGGTGTGCTCACGGATGGGGAGTTTAGTTTTTGAAGAAGTGGAACGCGGAGCGTCCCTGGCGACATTCCCACGCAGGAGCGAGGGAACGATCGACAGCCCCTGACATACGGCTGAACGGCTGTTGTGGCGAGGGAGCTTGCTCCCGCTGGGATGCGCAGCAGCCCCAAGGCCAGGCGCTGCGGTGTGTCGGGCTGGTGTCGTCAGCCTCATGGGGGCGCTTCGCACCCCAGCGGGAGCAAGCTCCCTCGCCACAAAAGCGGCCTTCATTTGCTGGACGTCTGGGTGTGCTCACGGATGGGGAGTTTAGTTTTTGAAGAAGTGGAACGCGAAGCGTCCCTGGCGACATTCCCACGCAGGAGCGAGGGAACGATCGACAGCCCCTGAAACACGGTTGAACGGCTGTTGTGGCGAGGGAGCTTGCTCCCGCTGGGCTGCGCAGCAGCCCCAAGGCCAGGCGCCGCGGTGTGTCAGGTTGATGTGGGCAGCTTCATGGGGGCGCTTCGCGCCCAGCGGGAGCAAGCTCCCTCGCCACAAAAACGGCCTTCATTTGCTGGACGTCCGGGTGTGCTCACGGATGGAGAGTTTAGTTTTTGAAGAAGTGGAACTCGAAGCGTCCCTGGCGACATTCCAACGCAGGAGCGAGGGAACGATCGACAGCCCCTGAAACACGGCTGAACGGCTGTTGTGGCGAGGGAGCTTGCTCCCGCTGGGCTGCGCAGCAGCCCCAAGGCCAGGCGCCGCGGTGTGTCAGGCTGGTGTCGTCAGCCTCATGGGGGCGCTTCGCACCCCAGCGGGAGCAAGCTCCCTCGCCACAAAAGCGGCCTTCATCTTGCTGGACGTCTGGGTGTGCTCACGGATGGAGAGTTTAGTTTTTGAAGAAGTGGAACTCGGAGCGTTCCTGGCGACATTCCAACGCAGGAGCGAGGGAACGATCGACAGCCCCTGAAACACGGCTGAACGGCTGTTGTGGCGAGGGAGCTTGCTCCCGCTGGGCTGCGCAGCGGCCCCAAGGCCAGGCGCCGCGGTGTGTCAGGCTGATGTGGGCAGCTTCATGGGGGCGCTTCGCGCCCAGCGGGAGCAAGCTCCCTCGCCACAAAGGTATTCCAAACCAGGAGGAGGGCGCGCGGTGCGCATCACCTTCTCATCCCATGGAAGTGTCCACCCACTACCCAAGTAGCATTCGTCGCCCCGGCGCGGCTTCGTACACTCAGGGCTCCTATCACGCACCCGCCGGAGGCGATGATGCAGCAGAGCGAAGGTGTGGTGAGCGCCATGTCCCAGGCGACCGACGTCCAGCAGGTGGCCCAGGCGCTGGCGCGGCAGTTGTTGCACCCGCACCTGGGGTTCGTGCTGTTTTTCTGTTCCGCCGAATACGACTTGCCGGCCCTGGGCCAGGCGCTGTCCCAGAGTTTCGGCGGGATTCGCCTGGTGGGCTGCACCAGCGCCGGGGAAATCACCGCCCAGGGCTACGGTCGCAACTGTGTGACGGCGGTGGGGTTCGATCATCGACACTTTTCCATTGCCGCCGAGCTGATCGGTGAAATGGAACACTTCAGCCTGATCGATGCCCAGCAAATGGTCGAGCGCCTGGCCAGCGGCTGTCGCAGTAACGCCTTGGCGCCGATCAAGGGCCACAGTTTCGCCTTGACCCTGCTCGACGGCCTGTCCAGCCGCGAGGAAATGGTCCTGGCGGCCTTGAGCGCCGCGTTGGGGGATATCCCGCACTTCGGCGGCTCGGCCGGCGATGACAACTACCTGACCCACACCCACGTCTACTTCGAAGGCCAGTTCCACAGCGGCGCGGCCGTGGTGGTGCTGATCAACACGTGGCTGGAGTTCGAGGTCTTCACCACCCATCACATCCTGCCCCGGGACGAGAAACTGGTGGTGACCGGCGCCGACAGTGCTTCGCGCCGGGTCTATGAGCTCAACGCCGAACCCGCCGCCGAGGAATACGCCCGGCACATCGGCGTCCCAGTGAGCGCCCTCGACTACCGAGTCTTCGCCGCCCATCCACTGGCGGTGCGGATCAACGACCAGTACTACGTGCGTGCGATCCAGCAGGTGCACCCAGACCTGAGCCTGAGTTTCTACTGTGCGGTGGAGAACGGCATCGTCCTCACCGCCATGACCCCCGGTCCTTTGTTGCACAACCTGCAAACGCTGTTCGACGGTTTGCAGGCACGCCTCGGCGACTTGCTGCTGACCATCGGCTGCGATTGCTTCCTGCGGCGCCTGGAGCTGGAAGACCGCGGCGGCCTGGAACAGATCGGCGAGTTCCTGCGCGAACAACGGGTGATGGGGTTCAACACCTATGGAGAACAGTTCAATGGCATGCACATCAACCAGACGTTCACCGGAGTTGCCATTGCCCGACATCGCGTCCCCGGCCATCGCTGACCTACAGGCCCAGCTCGCCAGCCTGCAGCACGAAAACCGCAAGTTGCGGCGCATCAACGCGGCGCTGATCGAGCGGGTGGAGTCCGGCGTGACCCGCGGCAACGACCCCTATGCGGCGTTCCAGCACTCGGTGGTGCTGGCCGAGCAGGTGCGTGAGCGCACCGACGCGCTGAACCAGGCCATGGCCGAGCTCAAGGCCGGCAATCACTTGCTGGGCGAGGCGCGGCTGCGGGCGGAAACCGCCCACCGGCACCTGATCGACGCCATCGAGAGCATCTCCGATGCGTTTGTGCTGTTCGACGAGCAGCAACGCATCGTCCTGTTCAACAGCCGCTTCAAGGCCTTCTGGGCCAACAGCCGGGTGCGCATCATCGCCGGGATGCGTCTTTGCGAGGTCAAGCGCTTGATGACCGCCAAAGGCTTGTTCAGCGAAGAGCCCCGCGGCCAGGCCGACGAGCACGTGTTGTATCGCTTGCAGGACGGCCGCTGGCTGCAAGTCAGCGAGCGGCCGACCCAGGAAGGCGGGCGAGTGATCCTGTTTACTGACATCACCGACGTCAAGCTCAGCGAAACCGTGCGCCGCGAGCAGGCCATCGCGCAGAAGTCCCACCTGCTGCAGCGGGCGGTGGACAACCTGTCCCAGGGTGTGGCGATGGTCAATGCCCAAGGTGTGCTGGAGCTGTGGAACCGGCGCTTCCTTGAACTCAGTGGCCTGGCCCCGGTGGCGGCCCACCGGCCCTTCAACGAAGTGATCGGCGACAGTGAACTGCAACTGCTGACCCCGGCCAGTCGCGACAGCAACGGCCGGTTGATCCATGAATGCGAGCAGCGCCTGTCCGATGGCCGCGTCTTGGAAATCCGCACGCATCCATTGCCCACCGGCGGCTACGTCAACACCTTCACCGACATCACCGAGCGCTACCAGCACGCCGAGGCACTGAGCGAAAGCGAGCGCTGGATCCGCCTGATCACCGACCATGTGCCGGCGCTGATCGCCTACCTCAATGCCGACCTGGTCTACGAATTCACCAACAAGGTCTATGAGCAGTGGTATTGCTGGCCCCGTGGCGTGATGCTCGGCCAGAGCCTGCGTGAAGCCCACAGCGAGCAGCATTACCAGCGCCTGGAAGCCTACGTGGCCCGGGCATTGGCGGGTGAGAGCGTCACCTTCGAATTCGCCGAAACCAACATCAACAACCAGGAGCGCTACATGCTGCGCTCCTACGTGCCGAACCGCCTGGTCAACGGCGAAGTGGTCGGGATCTTCGTGCTGATCCGCGACATCACCGAACGCCGCCGCACCGCCGAAGCGCTGCACCAGGCTTACCAGAACCTGGAACAGCGAGTCCAGGAGCGCACGGCCGAACTGACCACCCTCAACGACCAGTTGCTGCGGGAGATCGACGAGCGCAGCCGAGTGGAATTGCGCCTGCGGGAGGCCAAGCGCGAGGCCGAGCAAGCCAACCTGTCGAAGACCAAGTTTCTCGCAGCGGTCAGCCATGACCTGCTGCAACCGCTCAACGCCGCACGCTTGTTCACCAGTGCCTTGCTCGAACGTCGCGAGCCGGTGGCCAACGCGCAATTGGTGCGCAACGTCAGCAATTCGTTGCAGGACGTCGAGAACCTGCTGGGCACCCTGGTGGACATTTCCAAGCTGGACGCCGGGGTGATCAAGGCCGATGTCGCGCCGTTCGGCCTTAGCGAGTTGCTGGACAACCTGGCCGCCGAATACGCCCAGATCGCCCGCAGCGAAGGGCTGGAGCTGCACTATGTCGGCTGTTCGGTGCTGGTGCGCAGCGACATGCAATTGCTCGCGCGGATCCTGCGCAACCTGCTGAGCAACGCCATCCGCTACACCCCCAGCGGTCGGGTGGTGCTGGGCTGCCGGAGGTATCGCCAGCGCGTGTCGATCCAAGTCTGGGACAGCGGCATCGGCATTGCCGAGAATCGCTTGGAGGAAATATTCCAGGAATTCAAGCGCGGCGACGTCCAGCGCCCGAACCAGGACCGTGGGTTGGGCCTGGGCCTGGCGATTGTCGAGAAAATCGCCGGGATCCTCGGGCACCGGATCCAGGTGCGCTCCTGGCCGGGCAAGGGCTCGATGTTCGCCATCGACGTGCCACTGAGCGCCACCGCACCCAAGCCGTTGCCGTGCCTGGACATGAGTGAGCCGATGCTGGAAAGACTGCGGGGGGCACGGGTCTGGGTGCTGGATAACGATGCGGCGATCTGCGCCGGCATGCGCACCTTGCTCGAGGGCTGGGGTTGCCAGGTGGTGACGGCGTTGTCGGAGCAGGACCTGGCCCGCCAAGTGGACAACTACCACGCCGAGGCCGACCTGCTGATCGCCGATTATCACCTGGACCACGATCAGAACGGTGTGGACGCCGTGGCCCGGATCAACGCCCGCCGGGCCTCACCGATCCCGGCCATGATGATCACCGCCAACTACAGCAACGAACTCAAGCAGCAGATCCGCGAGCGCGGCCACACCCTGATGCACAAGCCGGTGCGGCCGATGAAACTCAAGATTGCGATGAGTCATCTGCTAGGCCAATCCCAGAGCCATTGAGCGAGCGCTGTCGTGGCGAGGGAGCTTGCTCCCGCTGGGGCGCGAAGCGGCCCCAAATCCAGGCGCCTCAGTGTGCCCGCCTTGTTCAGAATGGGGCTGCTTCGCAGCCCAGCGGGAGCAAGCTCCCTCGCCACGGGGGTGTACACCTGTCCCTATAGTGTTCAGCTGATCAACGCCGCAAATAAGCCCCGAAATCAATATCCCCGGCACTGAGGATCGCCTGCACCCGGTTGTGCACATTGAGCTTGCGCAGGATCGCCGAGACGTGGGCCTTGACCGTGGTTTCGGCGATGTCCAGGGTGTAGGCGATCTGCTTGTTCGACTCGCCCTTGGTCATGCGTTCGAGCACCAGCAGCTGCTTGCGAGTCAGGGCCTGGAGTAGTTTCGGTGGGAACGCCGGGGTTTCGTTCAGGCGGCGGCCCGTCGGGCTTTTTTGCGTGCGGATGATGTCGGGCGGCAGGTACACGTTGCCGTTGAGGATCTGTTCGATGGCGTCGGTCATTTGCGAGCGTGGCGAGGATTTGGTGATGAAACCCACCGCGCCATAGGTGATGGCCTGCAACACCACTTGCTTGTCCTGCTCGGCAGAAACAATTACCACGGGGATCGTTGGTGCTTCGTTGCGCAGGTTGATCAGGCCATTGAGCCCATGCATGCCGGGCATGTTCAGGTCCAGCAGGATCAGGTCCAGGTCGTCGTGCTCGGCGGTCAACGCCAGGGCACTGTCGAGGTCGGCGGTCTCCATGACCTCGCTGCCAGGAAAACCGTCGCTGATGACGTTGTGGATGGCTTCGCGAAACAGTGGGTGATCGTCGGCTATCAGGATCTTATACATGGCCATTCACCTCGTTATTGTCGTGTGGGGCAGGGCAGTTGCACGCATTTCTTGCACGTTCAGGGAAAGGGTTCGGGCCGGGCCGCTTGCAGGGGCAGGTTCGCCGCCTCCCAGGCGTCCAGGCCATCGCGGTACCAATACAAATGCTTATAGCCCATGGCAGCGGCGCGTTTTACCGCGTTCCAGCTCAGCCAGCAATCCGAGCGGCAATAAAAGACCAGCGGTCGCTCCAGCCGCCCGCCGGTGGCCGTGCGCAGGTGATGGCTGAAGTAGTCCTGCCAGGTCGGGTCGAGATCGCCATCCCCGGTATTGGCCAGCCACAGGCTGCCGGGGAGGTTGGCATGGGGTTCGTTGTCGATGAAGTGTCCCTGGACCCATGGACGACGGTAGACGTCGATCAGCAGCGGGGGCTGGGCTTGATCGAGCAGGCGTTGCAGGGTTTGGGTGTCGAGGGTCTGGGCACCGTCGACGGTGGTGGGCGTCGGGCTGCGGTATTGGGCGATGCGATAGCCCTGGGCTGAAAACAGCGCGGTCTCGGCCTGCGCGATATTCAGCGCCAGGCCCAGCAGGAGGATCGCCAGCAAACGGGGCATAGGATTTATCCTTTTTGTTATGCGCCCATTACATGCCAGGGTCGAGGTCTTGTGAATGCGACCATGGACAGGGAAACCGGTACTAAAGTAGTAATTTCGGTCTTAAAGACAAGTGTGATCCTGAAGTCATGCACGGTCTCTGTGGGAGCGAGCCTGCTCGCGATAGCGGTCTACCAGTCACATTTTTACTCGCTGAGAACCACCGCAATCGCGAGCAGGCTCGCTCCCACAGGGAGGTTCACCCACAGGGGGATTTGTGTGGAGCAGTTCAATTGGCCTTGCGCAACGCCGCATGCTGCGGATTGAACGTCCACACCGCCAACAGCGCGAACACCAGGGTCAAGCCCACGCACACCGCCATCGCCAGCAGGTTGAACTGCTCATACAGCGCATAACGCACCAACTCCACGCCATGGGTGAACGGGCTGACCGCGCAGAGCCAGTACAGCCACGGGCTGGCTTCCTGCATTTTCCACAGCGGGTACAGCGCCGAGGATAGGAAGAACATCGGGAAGATCACGAAATTCATCACCCCGGCGAAGTTCTCCAGTTGCCGGATGGCATTGGACAACAACAGGCCCAGGGCACTGAGCATCAGCGCTACCAACAGCAGCGCCGGCAAGGCCAGCAGCAGGCCCATGGCCGGCGGTTGGATGCCGTACAGCCAGGCGATGGCGAGAAAGGCATAGACCTGCAACAGCGAGATCAGCGACGTCGCCAGCAACTTGCTTGCCAGCAGGAACGCCCGGGGCAGGGGACTGGTAAGCAGCACGCGCATGCTGCCCATTTCCCGATCGTAGACCATCGACAGCGAGCCCTGCATGCCGTTGAACAACAGGATCATGCAGGCCAGCCCCGGCACGATGTATACCTCGTAGGGGATGTAGGTGTCGTAGGGGGCGATGATGGCGATACCCAGTGCCGCGCGAAAGCCGGCGGCGAACACCAGCAGCCACAGCAGTGGCCGGACCAGGGCGCTGAGCAGCCGGGTGCGTTGCAGCACGAAGCGCAGCCATTCGCGCATGACGATGCCGCTGAAACAGTGCCAATACGCGCTCATGGCCGGGCTCCCGAAGCGGTCAACTGGGTGAAGGCCGAACCGAGGGTGCCGCCGTGTTCCTGGCTCACCGCATCGGCCTGGCCGCTGGCGACCAGGCGGCCCTGGTGCACGATCAACAGGTCATCGCTGGGCTGCACTTCGTCCAGCAGGTGAGTGGTCCAGAGCACGCTGATGCCTTGCTCGCGGCACAGTTGCCGGATGTGCAGGCCGAGGGCGAGGCGGCTGGCCGGATCGAGGCCGACGCTGGGTTCGTCCAGCAGCAGCAAGCGCGGTTCGTGGAGCAGGGCCCGGGCGATTTCCACCCGGCGCCGGTGGCCGCCGTTGAGGTCGCGCACCCGTTCATGGCGCCGCTCGATCAGGTGCTGGCGAGTCAGTTCGGCGTCGAGGCGGACGCTGCCCTGGCGTCGGGAAAAACCATGCAGCGCCAGGTGGTAGCGCAGGTTCTGTTCGATGCTCAGGTCCAGGTCCAGGGTACTTTGTTGGAACACCACACCCAACTGGCGCAAGGCCGGATGCGGAGATTTTTGCAGAGAATGACCGCCGATGCGGATCTCGCCACGTTGCAGATCGTACAGGCGGGTGAGCAGGGCGATCAGCGTCGACTTACCGGCGCCGTTGGGTCCCAGCAGCGCGGCGAAACGTCCAGCGGGCAGGCGGAAACTCATCTGCTTGAGGGCGTCGCGTGCGCCATAGGCGAAGCTCAGGTCGCTGACCTCCAGGGCGTTCATGGCGTCACCACCACACCCCATGGATAGCGCCCGACTTTCACCGACTTCAGGACTTTGCGGCGCTCTACATCGATTACCGAGACATCGCCGCTGACGCCATTGGTCGCCAGCAGTTGCTTCTGGTCTGGGGTGAACGCCAGTTGCCAGACCCGCCGGCCCACCAACAGGTAGTCCAGCACTTCGAAGGTCTTGGCGTCGATCACCGCCACATGGTTGGCCGGGCCCAGGGCGACGAACGCCAGCGTGCCGTCGGCACTGAGCTTGATGCCCACCGGCTGGACCTTGTCCGGGTGCACGCCTTTGATCTGGAAGGTCAAGGTCTTGAGTACCTGGCGCGTGGCGACGTCGAGGATGGTCAAGGTTCCACCGATCTCCGCCGAGGCCCAGAGCTGCGTGCCGTCGCGATTGAATTCGACGAAACGCGGGCGCTGGTCCACCAGGGTGTTGTCGGCCAGGGTCTGGGTGCTGGTGTCGATCCAGTGCAGCATGTTCGTGGTTTCACTGGTGTTGACCGCCCACTTGCCGTCGGGGCTGACAGCCATGCCTTCGGGCTCGACCCCCACGCCGATCTGGCCCAGGACTTCGGAGGTCTGGGTGTCGATCACCGTGACCAGGGCATCGTCTTCGTTGGACACGTAGAGCCAGCGGTCGTTGGGGTGCAGGGCGAACTGCTCCGGGTCCTTGCCGGACGGCAGTTCCTTGATGATCTTGCGGGTGGCGACGTCCATCACCTGGACCCGGTCCGAGTCGCTGGCGCAGATGTACAGCAGGCGATTGTCATGGGACAGCAGCAGGCCCCGGGGACGCTGGCCTACCGGCAGGGTGTCGATGACTTCCAGGCGCTGCAGGTCGATCAGGCTCAGGCTGTTGTCTTTTTCGTTGGAGACCCAGGCGATGCTGGCGGCGGCGGGGTCGGCGGCGAGCAACGCAGCGCCCAGGGCGAGAGCTTTGCATAGCAGGGTCGGGCGGAGCTGGGCCGGGTAAATCAAGGCGCGGTGCATGGCGGTTTCCTTATTGTTGTTATCGATCAGGGGTAACGGCAGCTCACTTCGGGCTGGTCATAGCCCAGGCTGTCCATTTCATTGGAAGGGTGCAGGAAGCCGTCCTGGGGCGAAGTGCTGACCAGGGCCCGGGGCTGGACCAGGGGAATCGGCTGGCGCAGTTGGCCGTTCCACGGCCGGTAGCTGAGCTTGCGACCCTTGAAACCGTCCAGCGGCAATTGGTCGCTGAGGGCCAGTTGGCGGATGGCGAACGGGTCGTCCTGGCGCAGTTTGCTCACGGCGGCGGCGATGCTGCGCACGGCGATCCAGGCGGCGAAGTCGCGGTCGTTCATCCAGCGCCCGGCCAGGGCTTCGAAGCGTTTTTGCAACTGCGCCGCGCCGTAGGTTTCCACGGTCTTGTGCCAGCCGGTGGGCGTCAGCCCTTGGGTGCCGGCCACCGGGCGCGGGTACCAGGTCTGGTAGGGCAGGTATTCACCGAAGTCGCCGCGTTCGTCGGCCACCAGCACCACGTCGTACTCGGCGGTCTGGGTGAACAGCGGCATGTCGGCCTGGGCGCTGCGGCGCTGGTCGTTGTCGAACTGCCAGGCCTTCTCGGCGACGGTCTTCATGCCGAAGCGTTTCATGGCCCGGCGCAATGCGGCGGCGTACGCCTGGTCCTCGGGCATCTGGCCGACGACCAGCAAGGCCCGCTGCCATTTGCGCACGACGCTGAACTGCACGAGGGCATCGGCGAGCATGGCGCGGTCGGGCAGGCTGTGCAGCACGTTGCCCAGGCAGTCGGTGGTGCGCAGGCTGTCGTCGGGGCTGCCAGCATTGAACAGCAGGCTGTCGGGCAGGGCGGCGCTGAGATCGCGCAGGCTGCTGGCCGGTGCGTTGACCACGAACAACCGCAGGCCCTGGTCGTGTTGGGTTCGGGCGGCCTGGAGCAGGGCTTCGGGCGTGTCGACGCTGGCGCTTTCCAGGCGGTAGTCGTGCTTGAGAAAACGCCCGGTGCTGTTGCTGTCGACGATCGCCAGCTCAGCGCCGCGCAAGCCGGCATCGGCCGGTTCGGCGATGACATTGGAGAGCAGCGGCCCCGGGTCGGGGCGATAACCCAGGTAGCCGATACGCACTTGCAACGGCGCGGCATCGCCGGCGTGAGCGGTTGTCGCTGCCAGCAGAAAAACCAGGGCGTAACTGACGAGCCGGCGCATGACGTCCTCCATTGCGGGTAGCGCCAGCATAGGAAGGCCACGGCCAAGGGGAAATATGCAGAAAGTACCGCCGGGGCAGTACCAAGGTAGTAACTCACCTTGGCGGCCGGGGTTTTAGGATGCATGGCAATCGTCATTGACCAGGAGCGGACAGACCATGCGGATTCTCAAGACCCTGCTGCTGCCGTTCCTGTTGATCCTGAGCTTGATCGGGGTGGATCGGTTGCCTGAACCCTATAAACACCCACAGCCCCCTGTGGGAGCGGGCTTGCTCGCGAAGGGGGCCGTACTGTCGACACCTATGCTAACTGATCCACCGCTTTCGCGAGCAAGCCCGCTCCCACAAGGGATCTGTGGCGTGCATATGAGGTGTGAGTTCATTCCGGAAATGGGCCACTGAACATGTCAGCCCTCTGGCGAATCAACCTCGGGGTTTGCGCCTTCTTCGCCCTGGTCACCCTGGCCTGTGCCGTCTTGCTGCTGCACCAGGCCACGGCCGATGTGAAACGTGAATTGCAATCAGCCGAGTCGGTGGTGCATTACCTGCGCGAAACCGCCGAGCGCGACCCGGCCAGTCTTCAGCCACGGTTGACCGGCAGCCTGCGTCATGTGCGGGTCCGTTGGTTGGTTCCCGGCGAGTTGTTCCCGGCGGATGAGGAAGGGGTGAAGGCCTGGCTCGGCCGCCGGCTGCTGGACGACGGCCCGGCGGCCCAGGTGGTGGATTTGCCTGACGGTCGACGGGCGTGGATTGCCGTCGATCCACGGGATGAAATCGACGAAATCCTCGATTCATTGGTGCAATTGTTGTACGTCTGCGCCTTGGCGCTGTTGCTCAGCCTGTTGGTCATCCGCTGGGCCGTACGCCGTGGCATGCGTTTGCTCGACGAGCTACTGCAAGCGCTGCGTCAGGTGTCTGCGGGAAACCTGCAGGTGCGCCTGGGCACTGAAGGTGTGCCGGAGACGCAGCAACTGGCGGGGCATTTCAATCGCATGACCGCTGCCTTGGCCGAGGCCCAGGCCGATAACGCCCGGCTCACCCAGGCCTTGCTGGCGGTGCAGGAGCAGGAGCGCACCCGGCTGGCCCAGACCCTGCACGACGACCTGGGGCAATACGTGGCCGGTATTCGTGCCCGTGCCTGCCTGCTGCGGCTGGTGATGGATCAACCGCCGACGCTGGAACAGACCGTCAGCCAGCTTGAAGACCATTGCGAGCATTTGCAGCAGGGGTTCCGGGCGCTGGTGCATGACTTGTACCCGGTGGTGTTGCAGCACCTGCCGTTATGTGAAGCCATCGAGGTGTTGGCCGGGCGATGGCAGGCAACCCAGGGCATCGCCTGCCAGTTGCGGATCGATACAGCCCTGCCGCCCATGTCGGGGCCCGACAAGACCCATCTGTATCGGTTGTTGCAGGAAGCGTTGACCAACGTTGCCCGACATGCCGGTGCCACGCAGGTACGGATTCGCCTGCAACATCGCGCCGGACGCTTGCGCTTGCTGGTGCGCGACAACGGTCAGGGCGCGCCGCAACCACCGCGTGCGGGGGTGGGCCTGCACTCGATGGCCGAACGGGCACGCAGCCTAGGCGGTGAGTTGCGCGTCATCAGCCAGCCCGGTGCCGGTTGGGCGCTGGCCTTGAATATTGCCTGGGAGGCGTGATGAACATTTTGTTGGTGGATGACCATGCGGTGGTGCGGCAGGGCTATGCCAGCTTGTTGCAGGTACTGATGCCGGACCTGCGGGTCCGCGAAGCAGCCACGGGTGAAGAGGCGCTGAGCCAGGTGCAGGAGCAGGTGCCTCATCTGGTGATCATGGACTTCGGCTTGCCCGGGATCAGTGGCTTGGAAACCACCCGGCGGCTGCGCCAGCGACTGCCGCAACTGCGGGTGTTGTTCTTCAGCATGCACGACGAACTGCCGCTGGTGCGCCAGGCGCTGGATGCGGGTGCGGCGGGCTACCTGACCAAGAACTCGGCGCCCCAGGTGCTGGTGGAGGCGGTGCGCCGGGTGCTGGCCGGGCATGCCTACATCGAACAGTCCCTGGCCACGCAACTGGCCTGCGCCAGCTCCCGACACGATGCCGACCCGCGCCTGCAATGCATGACCCAACGGGAATTGGAGATTTTCGTCATGCTCGCCAAGGGCACTCCGGCCCGGACCATCGCCGAGCAGCTGTGCATCAGCGCCAAGACCGTGTCCAACCACCTGACGCTGCTCAAGAGCAAGCTGCAGGTCAGTTCCCATGCGGAGCTGGTGCATTTGGGTATCGATATGGGCGTGGTGCGGGTGGCCGGCTAATGTTTGATTTGAAATGCGATCACCTGTGGCGAGGGAGCTTGCTCCCGCTGGGGTGCGGAGCGCCCCCAAAACCCGGCACCTCGGTGTGTCAGGCTCATTGAGTTGACCCTATTGGGGGCTGCTTCGCACCCCAGCGGGAGCACGCTCCCTCGCCACAGGGGCGCGACAGGCTTATCTATCCCAGGACGTTGGGCACCCGGTACAGCCCTGCATATTCGCATCCTGGAAATTCCCATAATGCTGGCGAGAACCGCTCAAGTTGGCCTGTTCCAGGTTGCTTTCGCCGAGCTTGGCTTCTTGCAGGTTGGTGTCGCGCAGGTTGGCGCCCTTGAGGTCGGCCTTGCTCAGCCAGGCCATTTCCAGGTCCGCGGCTTGCAGATTGGCCTCGTGCAGGCGGGCACCGGACAGGCGAGCGAATTGCAGGTAGGCCGCCGTCAGGTCGGCACGCTGGAATTGCGCGCCTTGGGCGAACAGGCCCCAACCCTGGATCGCCATGAGCGTGGCACCGCTGAAGTCCGCCAGGCGCAGGTTGCTTTGTTGCAGGCTGGCACGGGTCAGGTTGGCGCCTTGTAGCTGGGCTTTCTCAAGGTTGGCCAAGTCCAGCCGCGCGTGCCGCAGGTCGGCATCGCGCAGGTCGGCGCCGCTGAGGTTCATCTTGCGCAGGTCCTGATTCGCCAGTTGTGCGCCGCGCAGGTTGGCGCCGGGGCATTGGCTGGATTCGGCGATGATGCAGCCGTTGATGGCCAGTGGGGTGTCGGGGTCGTCGGCATGGGCAAAGGTGCCGATGAACAGAAGCAGCAGTGGCAATGATTTCATGGCATGAACTCGGGCAAGTGTGGGAGCGGGCTTGCTCGCGAAGGCGTAGTGCCAGTCAATATCAATGCTGGTTGAACCACCGCTTTCGCGAGCAAGCCCGCTCCCACAGGGGATGGGGTACAGGTCAGCGGCTATTTCTGCGCCGTCGCCTTATCCCAACTCGGGATCTTGAATACCCAGAACGACCCGCCCTGGGCCACGGGCTTGGTCAGTTCGGCCATGTCGCCGCCCCACAGCGGCACGGCGCCGCCGTAGCCGACGGTCACGCCGATGAACTGCTCGCCGTCCTGCTCCCAGGTGATGGGCGGGGAGACGATGCCGCTGCCCGTCTGGAATTTCCACAGTTCCTTGCCGGTCTTCGCGTCGAAGGCCTTGAAGAAGCCGTCGCCGGTGCCCGTGAACACCAGGTTGCCCTTGGTCGCCAGCACGCCGGCCCACAGCGGTAGCGGTTCCTTGTGTTCCCAGACCACTTTGCCGGTGGTGGGGTTCATCGCTCGCAGGCTGCCGACGTGATCGTCGTACATGCGCTTGATACGGAAGCCCATGCCCAGGTAGGCCGAACCTTTCTTGTAGTTCACTTCCTCGGTCCAGTACTCCTCTTTCCACTGGTTGCCGGGGACGTAGAACAGGCCGGTGTCCTGGCTGTAGGCCATGGGGTTCCAGTTCTTGCCACCGAGGAAGGGCGGCGAGACTTCCACTGGCTTGCCCTTGGTTTCACCAGGCAATGGCTTGGCCGGGCGCTGGCCGGGATTTTCCACCGGGCGGCCGGTCTTCAGGTCGATGTGGCTGGCCCAGGTGATGTTGTCGACGAAGGGGAACGCGTTCTGCAGCTTGCCGTTGTTGCGGTCCACCACGTAGAAGAAACCGTTGCGGTCGGCGTGGGCGGTGGCCTTGACCACCTTGCCGTCTTTGTCCTTGTAGTCGAACAGCACCAGCTCGTTGTTGCCGGAGAAATCCCAGGCGTCGTTGGGCGTGTGTTGGTAGAACCACTTCACCTCGCCGGTGCTTGGGTCGACGCCGACCTGGCCGGAGGTGTAGAGGCTGTCGTAATCATGGGGGTTGCCGTCCTTGGACGTGCGCGCCCAGGTGTTCCATGGGCCGGGGTTGCCCGCGCCGACGATGATGGTGTTGGTCTCGGGATCGAAACTGGCGCTCTGCCAAGGTGCGCCGCCGCCATGGCTCCAGGCCTCGACCTTGCCGGTCTCGGTGGTCTTGTCGTCGGGCCAGGAGGGCGCCTTGACGTCGCCGGTCGGTGTGCTGTCCTTGCCGTTGAGGCGGCCCATGTGGCCTTCGACGAACGGACGCATCCAGACTTCTTCACCCGTGTCCGGGTCGCGGGCGAACAGTTGCCCGACCACACCGAACTCGTCACCGGAACTGCCGTGGATCAGCAGGACCTTGCCGCTGGTCTTGTCCTTGATCAGCACCGGGGCGCCGGTCATGGTGTAGCCGCCGGCGTGGTCGCCGAACTTCTTGTTCCACACCACCTTGCCGGTGTTTTTATCCAAGGCGACCACGCGGGCGTCCAGGGTGCCGAAATAGATCTTGTCGCCATAGATGGCCGCGCCGCGATTGACCACGTCGCAGCACGGGCGAATGTTGTCCGGCAGCCGGTGGTTGTAGGTCCACAGGCGCTTGCCGGTCTTGGCGTCGAGGGCGAACACCCGCGAGTACGAACCGGTGACGTACACCACGCCGTCGCTGACGATGGCCTGGGATTCCTGGCCGCGCTGCTTCTCGTCGCCGAATGAGTAGGACCAGGCCGGGGTCAGCTTGAACACGTTCTTGTCGTTGACCTGGGCCAGCGGGCTCCAGCGCTGGGCGTTGGTGCCCATGCCGTATTGCAACACGTCCTGGGTGGTCAGGTGGTCGTTGGCGATGTCTTCCCAACTGACCCCTGGCGCTGCGGCGCTGGCCAAGGGGCTCAGCGACAGACTGCCGGCCAGCAGCAAGGCAACCGTCAGGGAGGAGAGGGCGGGTAGCGTTTTTATTCTCATGGTGGCAGTTCCCAGTGAAAGGTTTTGGCCTGACTAGGTTGGGTCGCGCCGGGGGGCCGCCGATACGGAAAAAGTCCCGCCTTTGCCGGGAAGATTTCCCAAACCGCCTGTCTTTGCGACTTGCGTCGGATGGCCTGCTACCAAGGAACTAGACCCCGGCCACCAAAGCAGCATTCGGCTGGCGGCACAGGGTTCCTAAGATGACGGCACGGCCTCTGCCAAGAGGTCTTGCGTGCAATCCAGAGGGCATAACAATGACAACAAAACGCAACGCCATCATCGCTACCGCATTATGGATGGGGCTGACCGGCGCAGGCTCCGCATGGGCCCATGGCAACGTAGTGCCCCAAGCAGTGGAAACCAAGGGACTGACCCCGATCAAGGACACCAACCTGCCGCTGGACGCCGATGGGTGGGCTGCCCAGAACCCGTATCGCAATGCTCCCGAGCGTGAAAAAGCCGTGGAGATCGGCGCCTCGGCCTACAACCAGAACTGCGCGGCCTGCCATGGCCTGGAGGCCAAGTCTGGCGGGATCGCCCCGGACCTGCGCATGCTCGACGCCGCCGAAGCCGGCGATGAATGGTTCGTCGAACGCGTGCGCCACGGTGCGGTGCGCGACGGCCGGGTCTACATGCCGAAAATGGCCGACTACCTGAGCCAGGAAGCGCTATGGGCGGTGCGCACCTACCTCGACAGCGTGCACGTCGAGGAGTGATCGCCATGCGCCTGTTCGCGTGGGTGATGTGCAGCGTGCTGCTGTGTGGCCAGGCGGTGCAGGCGCAGGTGCGCAGCTACGATCAGATGATCGCCGCCGGGGAGTTGAAGGTGGCGGTCTACAAGGATTTCGCGCCCTACAGTTTTGAAGATCAGGGCCAGCCCCGGGGTGTCGATGTTGAATTGGCGCAAGCCTTGGCCAAGGCCATGGGCGTGCGTCTGAAACTGATGTGGGCACCGCCCGGCGAGAAGCTCGACGACGATCTGCGCGATTACATCTGGCGCAGCAGCCCGCTGCACGACCGGCAACTGGCCGACTTGATGATGCGGGTGCCATACGATCATGACTACGTGCAAAGGCGCAACGACATCGGGGAACTGGAAAACGCCCAGGTGGTGATGTTCGGTCCCTATCAGCAGGAATGCTGGCAGGTGGCGTATGACCGTCGCCGGCTGGAGTCGGTGGGCAGTGTCGCCGTGTTCCAGCAACACCCCGTCGGGGTGGAGGTCGACAGTGTGCCGTCGTTCTACCTGACCTCGGTGTTCAACGGCATGCTCAGCGCCAAGACTCGCCATTACCCCAGCGTCGCCAAGGCCTTCGGGGCCATGCAGGCCGGAGAGGTCGACGCCGTCATGGCCATGCGCGGGGAAGTTGACTGGCAGGTGCATGAGGCGGCCGATCGGCAGTTGGCGCTGGCGGAGAACGCCTATCCGAACATGGGCAAGCAACGCTGGGAAATCGGCATGGCGGTGCACGAAAGCAACCGTCAGTTGGCCTACGCGGTGGAAGAGGCGCTGGAAGGCTTGATCCGCGACGGCAGCCTCAAGGCGATGTATGCCCGCTATGGCCTGCGCTACGACGTACCCGAAATGTACCAATAGGAGCGCTGGGATGAACTGGCGAGCGTATGGCCTGCTGTTAGGGTGCCTGCCGTGGCTGGCGATGGCGGTCGAGCCGGGGAAGGATCCGGTGCCGTCGGTGATGTGGGCCTTTTATCACAAGCAGTTGCTGGGGGAGGCGCCGTTCGTGTTCGACGACCGAGTGCGGCTGCTGGCGCCACCGTTTGCCGAAGATGCGCGCCAGGTGCCACTGGAAATCGATGCCCGGGCCTTTGCCGGCGACGTCGTACGGGTGCTGGCCTGGGCCGAGCTGAACCCCTTGCCGAAAATCGTCGACTTCCAACCCGGGGAGCGGGTGCTGCCTTGGCTGTCGGTCCGTATTCGCATCGAGCAAGCCACGCCGTTGCGCGCCGCCGTGCAGACCCGCGATGGCCTGTGGCACGTCGGTTCGACCCTGATCGATGCAGCCGGTGGCGGCTGCACTGCCCCCAGCGTGGTGCGCACCCAGCCGGGCTGGGAGGAACACTTGGGCGAGGTACTGGGCGGCCGTTATCCGCGAGGGGATTCGAGTCGCCTGCGCCTGCAAGTCAACCATCCAATGGACAACGGCCTGGTGAGCGGCATCCCGGAGTTTTTCCTCAACCAGGCGCAACTGCTGGACGCCGACGGTCAGGTGTTGGCGCGCCTGGAGCTGTTCCCGGCGGTCAGCGAAAACCCCAACCTGGGCTTCGATATCCAAGGCCCGGGACAGACCCGCCTGGTGCTGCGCGACAACAGCGGCAACGCGTTCGAGGCGGCCATTCCCTGACCAGAAGGAGCGCGCCATGCGCTGGCTGTTACTGCTCTGTCTTGGCCTGTGCCTGCCGGCATGGTCCGCCACCGATTATTCACTCAAGCCCCGGCAGATCGCCGCAGGCACCTGGCTGCTGGAAGGCAGCACCGAGAATTTTGCCAAGGCCAACGGCGGCAACATCGTCAATACGGCGTTCATCGTCACCGAGGCCGGCGTGGTGGTGATCGACACCGGGCCGTCGAAACGCTACGGCGAGGCGCTGCGCCAGGCCATTGCCGCGACCACCGACAAGCCGGTCATCCAGGTCTTGCTGACCCATCATCACCCTGACCACGTATTGGGCAACCAGGCGTTCAGCGACGTGCCTATCGGTGCCTTGGCGGGCACCACCGACCTGCTGCGACAGCAGGGTGATGCGCTGGCGGAGAACATGTACCGGCTGGTGGGCGACTGGATGCGCGGCACCGAGGTGGTGTTGCCGACCCGCGAGCTGGCGGCCGGGACGTTGACGGTGGGCAATCATTCATTGCGTCTGCTGGCATTGGCCGGGCACACCGGCGCGGACCTGGCGATCCTGGATGAAACCACTGGCGCGTTGTTCGCCGGCGACCTGGTGTTCTACGAACGGGCCCTGACCACCCCCAACAGCCCCGGTCTGGAAGTCTGGCTCCAGGACCTGGACACCTTGCAGGCCTTGCCCTGGAAGCAGATCGTGCCCGGCCATGGCCCGGTCGCGAGCGACGCCGGGCCCTTTGTGCAGATGCGCGACTACCTGGGCTGGCTCGACCAACTGATGCGCGACGGCGCGGCGCGGGGCGACGACATGGCCGAGATGATCCGCTGCCCTATTTCCGAGCGCTTTGCGGGGATCAGCTTGACTCGGTACGAGTTGATTCGCAGTGTCAGTCATCTTTATCCGCGTTATGAGCGGGCGGGGATGAAGCGGGTGGATACCCACGACCCTGACTGAACACATACCCCGTGGCGAGGGAGCTTGCTCCCGCTGGGCTGCGCAGCAGCCCCCTGTCGGTCAACCTGGCTATCAATGTTGGCTGGGCTATTTTTGGGGCCGCTGCGCGCCCCAGCGGGAGCAAGCTCCCTCGCCACAGGGGGAGGCACCGGCAAAGAAGCTGGATGCGACGACGCCTCATGTGTACCAAGGAACTAGAAAACTCAACACAGCGGGCAATTGTTGGCAACGGCCCCGAGCCCAAGAATCTGTGGCAGACCGGGAAAATTTCCCGGGTATAACAATAACCGCAGAGGTAGCCGTCATGACTCATCCCGCACGTCGCCAACCCTTCGCCGTGAGCCTGCTGCTCAGTGCCATGCTGCTGTCAGGTTCGGCCTTGGCCGCCGTGACCGATCAGGAAATTCTCCAGGACCCGAAGAACCCGCAGCAGGTCGTGACCAACGGCCTGGGCGTCCAGGGCCAGCGCTACAGCCCGCTCGACAGTCTCAATGTCAATAACGTCAAGGATTTGCGCCCGGTCTGGGCGTTCTCCTTCGGTGGCGAAAAGCAGCGCGGTCAGCAGGCCCAGCCGATGATCAAGGACGGGGTGATGTACCTCACCGGTTCCTATTCGCGGGTGTTCGCGGTGGATGCGCGCACCGGCAAGAAACTGTGGCAGTACGATGCGCGTCTGCCTGATGACATCCGTCCCTGCTGCGACGTGATCAACCGCGGCGTGGCGCTGTATGGCGACCTGGTGTTCTTCGGCACCCTCGACGCCAAGCTGGTGGCCTTGAACAAGGACACCGGCAAAGTGGTGTGGAGCAAGAAGGTGGCCGACCACAAGGAAGGTTATTCCATCAGCGCCGCGCCCATGGTGGTGAACGGCAAGCTGATCACCGGTGTGGCCGGTGGCGAATTCGGCGTGGTTGGCCAGATCAGCGCCTACGATCCGAAGAATGGCGAACTGCTGTGGACCCGCCCGACGGTGGAAGGCCACATGGGTTACGTCTACAAGGATGGCAAGGCGGTCGAGAACGGTATCTCCGGTGGCGAGGCGGGCAAGACCTGGCCGGGCGATCTCTGGAAAACCGGCGGCGCGGCGCCTTGGCTGGGCGGCTACTACGACCCGGAAACCAACCTGCTGCTGTTCGGCACCGGCAACCCGGCCCCATGGAACTCCCACCTGCGACCTGGCGACAACCTCTATTCGTCGTCGCGCCTGGCCCTGAACCCGGACGACGGCACCATCAAGTGGCATTTCCAGAGTACGCCCCACGACGGCTGGGACTATGACGGCGTCAACGAGCTGATCTCGTTCAACTACAAGGAAGGCGGCAAGGACATCAAGGCGGCAGCGACTGCTGACCGTAACGGCTTCTTCTACGTGCTCGACCGCACCAACGGCAAGTTCATCCGCGGCTTCCCGTTTGTCGACAAGATCACCTGGGCCACCGGCTTGGACAAGGACGGGCGGCCGATCTATAACGAGGCCAGCCGTCCGGGCGCACCGGGCAGCGAAGCCAAGGGCAGTTCGGTGTTCGTCGCCCCGGCCTTCCTCGGTGCGAAAAACTGGATGCCCATGGCCTACAACCAGGACACCGGCCTGTTCTACGTGCCGTCCAACGAATGGGGCATGGACATCTGGAACGAAGGCATCGCCTACAAGAAAGGCGCGGCGTTCCTCGGGGCCGGGTTCACCATCAAGCCGCTGAACGAGGATTACATCGGCGTGCTGCGGGCCATCGACCCCAAGACCGGCAAGGAGGTCTGGCGCCACAAGAACTTCGCGCCGCTGTGGGGCGGGGTCCTGACCACCAAGGGCAACCTGGTGTTCACCGGCACGCCTGAAGGGTTCCTGCAGGCGTTCAACGCCAAGACCGGGGAAAAGGTCTGGGAATTCCAGACCGGCTCCGGCGTGCTTGGCTCGCCCATCACTTGGGAAATGGACGGTGAGCAATACGTCTCCGTGGTTTCCGGCTGGGGCGGTGCGGTGCCGCTGTGGGGCGGCGAGGTGGCCAAGCGCGTGAAGGACTTCAACCAGGGCGGCATGCTCTGGACCTTCAAGTTGCCGAAAGAGCTTGTCGCCAAGCGCTAAAACCTGCCAGGACCCGTGGCGAGGGAGCTTGCTCCCGCTGGAGTGCGAAGCGCTCCCGATTCTTGGCGACTGCTTCGCAGCCGAGCGGGAGCAAGCTCCCTCGCCACAAGGGCCTGCGCTGGCCTTGAACTTGCGCCAATCGCTTGAAACCTACGACCAAATAACGAGAGAGCCCCCTGCCAATGACGCATTCGTCCACGGCACGGGGCTCTCTACCATCGGCCTATCGCCTGTCCCGTGACAGGCATCGACCAGGCAGAGGCCCCATCATGATCTACGCACAACCCGGAACCCCAGGCGCCGTCGTTTCCTTCAAACCGCGCTATGGCAATTTCATCGGCGGCGAATTCGTCGCGCCGGTCAACGGTGAGTACTTCACCAACACGTCCCCGGTCAACGGCGAAGTCATTGCCCAATTCCCACGCTCCAACGCCGCCGACATCGACAAGGCACTGGATGCCGCCCATGCCGCCGCCGACGCCTGGGGCAAGACCTCGGTGCAGGACCGCTCGCGGGTGTTGCTGAAAATCGCTGACCGCATCGAGCAGAACCTGGAAGTCCTCGCCGTCAGCGAGACCTGGGACAACGGCAAGGCCGTGCGCGAGACCCTCAATGCCGACGTGCCGCTGGCAGCCGACCATTTCCGTTACTTCGCTGGCTGCATCCGCGCCCAGGAGGGTGGGGCGGCCGAGATCAACGAACTGACCACCGCCTATCATTTCCACGAGCCGCTGGGCGTGGTCGGGCAGATCATCCCGTGGAACTTCCCGCTGCTGATGGCCGCCTGGAAACTCGCTCCGGCCCTGGCCGCCGGTAACTGCATCGTGCTCAAGCCAGCCGAACAGACGCCGCTGTCGATCATGGTCTTCGCGGAACTGATCGCCGACCTGCTGCCGCCCGGGGTGTTGAACATCGTCCATGGTTTCGGCCGCGAAGCCGGTGAAGCCCTGGCCACCAGCAAGCGCATCGCCAAGATCGCCTTCACCGGCTCCACTCCGGTGGGCTCGCACATCATGAAGTGCGCCGCCGAGAACATCATCCCGTCCACCGTGGAACTGGGCGGCAAGTCGCCAAACATCTTCTTCGAAGACATCATGCAAGCCGAGCCGGCCTTTATCGAAAAGGCGGCTGAAGGCCTGGTGCTGGCGTTTTTCAACCAGGGCGAAGTCTGCACCTGCCCATCTCGCGCCTTGGTGCAAGAGTCGATCTACGTGCCGTTCATGGCCGAGGTGATGAAAAAGATCGCCAAGATCAAGCGCGGCAACCCGCTGGACACCGAAACCATGGTCGGCGCCCAGGCGTCCGAGCAGCAATTCGACAAGATCCTGTCGTACCTTGAGATTGCTCAGCAAGAAGGCGCCGAGCTGCTCACCGGCGGCGCTGCCGAGCGACTCGAGGGTGATTTGTCGAGCGGCTATTACATCCAGCCGACGCTGCTCAAGGGCCACAACAAAATGCGCGTATTCCAGGAGGAAATCTTCGGCCCGGTGGTGGGCGTGACCACCTTCAAGGACGAAGCCGAAGCCCTGGCCATCGCCAACGACACCGAGTTCGGCCTCGGTGCCGGCCTGTGGACCCGCGACATCAACCGCGCCTACCGCATGGGCCGGGCGATCAAGGCCGGTCGCGTGTGGACCAACTGCTACCATCTGTACCCGGCCCATGCCGCGTTCGGTGGCTACAAGAAGTCCGGCGTGGGTCGTGAAACCCATAAGATGATGCTCGACCACTACCAGCAGACCAAGAACCTGCTGGTGAGCTATGACATCAATCCGCTGGGCTTCTTCTAACCCTGGGGGATAACAAGGCAGTTGCAGGGACCCTGTGGCGAGGGAGCTTGCTCCCGCTGGGCCGCGAAGCGGCCCTTTCCTTGATGCACATATTGATTGTGTGGCTGCTATTTTTGGGGCTGCTGCGCAGCCCAGCGGGAGCAAGCTCCCTCGCCACAAGTGCTCGCTGCTCCAGTAGTACCAACGCACCCCACCCACCGCTTCGAAAGTAGCATTCGAGCCCCAGGCGTGGCGTGCATTAATGACCTTGCCGGAATCGCCCGGTACAAGAAGAGGAAAGACCCATGTGGACTAAACCCGCGTACACCGACCTGCGTATCGGCTTTGAAGTGACGATGTACTTCGCCAACCGATGAGTGCCGGCCTGGCCTGAGGCGTTCAGGCCGGGCTACCCCATTGGTCTGATTGCAATCACGGTGGGATGCTTTAGGCTCAAGGTATTCCAGACAATAACAACAGGCTTACCGATGAGCCACGTCACTGAAAAGATGAGCCTCAGCCCGCTGCGCAAGTTCGTGTCCCCTGAAATCATGTTCGGTGCCGGTTGTCGGCACAATGTCGGCAACTACGCCAAGACTTTCGGCGCGCGCAAAGTGCTGATCGTCACCGATCCCGGGGTCATCGCCGCCGGTTGGGTGGCGGACGTCGAAGCCAGCCTCCAGGCCCAAGGTATCGATTACTGCATCTACAGCGCGGTCTCGCCCAATCCCCGGGTCGAGGAAGTGATGCTCGGCGCTGACCTGTACCGGGAAAACCATTGCGATGTCATCGTCGCGGTGGGCGGTGGCAGCCCGATGGATTGCGGCAAAGGCATCGGCATTGTCGTCGCCCACGGCCGCAACATCCTCGAGTTCGAAGGCGTCGATACCCTGCACGTGCCCAGCCCGCCACTGATCTTGATTCCCACCACGGCGGGGACGTCGGCGGACGTGTCGCAGTTCGTGATCATCTCCAACCAGCAAGAACGCATGAAGTTTTCCATCGTCAGCAAGGCGGCGGTGCCGGACGTGTCGTTGATCGACCCGGAAACCACCCTGAGCATGGACCCGTTCCTGTCCGCCTGTACCGGCATCGACGCCCTGGTGCATGCCATCGAGGCCTTCGTGTCCACCGGCCACGGTCCGTTGACCGACCCCCATGCGCTGGAAGCCATGCGCCTGATCAACAACCACCTAGTGCAGATGATCGCCAACCCGGCGGACGTCGCCCTGCGGGAAAAAATCATGTTGGGCAGCATGCAGGCCGGGTTGGCGTTCTCCAACGCGATCCTCGGGGCGGTGCATGCGATGTCCCACAGCCTGGGCGGTTTCCTCGACTTGCCCCATGGCTTGTGCAACGCGGTATTGGTGGAGCATGTGGTGGCGTTCAACTACAACTCGGCACCGGAGCGTTTCAAGGTGATTGCCGAGACCCTGGGCATCGATTGCCGGGGGCTCAATCACCGGCAGATCCGCGGCCGGCTGGTGGAGCACCTGATTGCCCTCAAGCGCACCATCGGTTTCCACGAGACCCTGGGCTTGCACGGTGTCAGCACGTCGGACATTCCGTTCCTGTCGCAACATGCGATGCACGACCCGTGCATCCTCACCAACCCTCGGGAGTCGAGCCAGCGGGATGTCGAGGTCGTCTATGGCGAAGCCCTCTGACGAGCAGCAAAAAGCCCTGGCCGGGCTGCTGGGGCTGGGCAATCACTCGACGCGCAAGAGTCACTACCCGGAACTGACGGCCCGTCTCGATGAGCTGGAACAGGCCCGCAAACACCTGCAACAACTCAATGACCAACTCGAGCAACGGGTGGCCGAGCGCACCGATGCGTTGCTGGAAGCCAACCACAACCTGCAGCAGCAGATTGCCCAGCGCGAGCAAATAGAGCAGCAATTGCGCGATGCCCGGGATGTCGCCCAGGCCGCCAACCGCAGCAAGGACAAGTACCTGGCCGCCGCCAGCCATGATCTGTTGCAGCCCCTCAACGCGGCCCGCCTGCTGATCGCCACCTTGCGTGAACGCCAGTTGCCTGCCGCCGAGCACGTGCTGGTGGAACGCACTCATCAAGCGCTCGAAGGGGCCGAAGACCTGCTCACTGACCTGCTGGACATTTCCCGGCTCGACCAGGCCGCCGTCAAGCCCGACCTGGCGCCGTATCGGCTGGATGAGCTGCTGGGGCCGCTGGTGTCGGAGTTTCAATCGGTGGCCGGTGCCGCCGGGTTGGAGCTGCGGGTGCGGTTTGGCGACGAAGCGGTGCTGACCGACCTGCGATTGATCAGCCGTATCCTGCGCAACCTGCTGAGCAATGCCTGCCGCTACACCAATCAAGGCGGCATTCTCCTGGCGGCCAGACGTCGGGGAGGGCGCCTGAGCCTGGAAGTCTGGGACACGGGACGGGGCATCGCGGCCGATTGCCTGGAGTCGATTTTCCTTGAGTTCAACCAACTGGACGTCGGCCGGGCGGCGGATCGCAAAGGCGTGGGCCTGGGGTTGGCGATCGTCGAACGCATCGCCCATATCCTCGGTTACCGGGTACAGGTGCGTTCGCGGCCGGGGCGGGGCTCGGTGTTCAGCATCGAGGTGCCGCTGTCCAGTGAAAAACCGCAACCCGTGTCCCAGGCCCCGGCCCAGGCGGTCGTCGGCAACCCACTGCCGGGGCGGCGTTTGTTGGTGATCGACAATGAACTGAGCATCTTGCAAAGCATGGCCGCGCTGTTGGGGCAATGGGGTTGCGAGGTGTTGACCGCCACCGACGAGGCGGGCGCCATTGACGTGCTGCGAAACCGCGCGCCGGAGTTGATCCTGGCGGATTTTCACCTGGATCATGGTGTCGTCGGCTGTGAAGTGGTCAAGCACCTGCGCGAGCATTTCCACCAGGCAATCCCGGCGGTCATCATCACCGCCGACCGCAGCGACCAGTGCCGCCGCGCCCTGCGCAAGCTGGATGCTCCGTTGCTCAACAAACCGGTCAAGCCTGGCAAGTTGCGGGCGGTGTTGAGTCAGATCCTCGGATAGGTTGGCGCTGTAGGAGTTGCGTAGGAGCTCCTACACGGGTCACGCACAGTTCCTACGCGAATGGTTACCAGGGCCATTAAAATGCCGTCATTTGGTCGGCGTTTTTGCCAAGAATGTAAAAATGCGCTTCGGTCTGTTTATTTCCTTATGTAAACTCCCCCCGCTGCGACAATCGGGCACGGCCACGCCAGGCCCGATGAGCACCGTTTGCAGCGTCCCTCACCCAGCTGAAGCCAAGACCTACAAGAAGTCAGCGCCGGAGAGACATAAACGAGAGGCCGACGAATATGCTCGGCCCTGTAGGTCCATCCTCCAGTCCGTCTCGATCCATCCCCCAGCATTGCTGGCCGTGGATGTGATCTATCCTTGATCAGGACCGGTGGACGGAATGGCGTTCATCCTAGGGATACACACATGTTGAAGAAAACACACACGGCGCTACTGGGCCTGGCGATGGCGATGGGTCTTGCGACCACGCACGCCGCCGAGCCAAAAAAAGTGGATGTCTTGCTCATTGGTGGGGGCATCATGAGCTCGACTCTCGGCGTCTGGCTCAATGAGCTGGAGCCGGGCTGGACCATGGAAATGGTCGAGCGCCTGGACGGTGTTGCCGAAGAGAGTTCCAACGGTTGGAACAATGCCGGTACTGGTCACTCTGCACTGGCCGAGCTGAACTACACGCCGGAAGACAAGAATGGCAAGGTCGAGATCGTCAAGGCCATCGAGATCAACGAAGCGTTCCAGATCTCCCGTCAGTTCTGGTCCTGGCAGGTCAAGAACGGTGTGCTGAAGAACCCGCGCTCGTTCATTAACTCCACGCCGCACATGAGCTTCGTCTGGGGTGATGACAACATCGCGTTCCTGAAGAAGCGCTACGAAGCGCTCCAGGCCAGCCCGTTGTTCGCCGGCATGCAGTATTCCGAAGACCCTGCACAGATCAGCAAGTGGGTTCCGCTGATGATGCAAGGGCGTGACCCGAGCCAGAAAGTCGCGGCCACCTGGAGCCCGTTGGGTACTGACGTGAATTTCGGCGAAATCACCCGCCAGTTCGCGACTTACCTGCAAACCAAGCCGAACTTCTCCCTCAAGCTGTCCAGCGAAGTGGAAGAAATCACCCGCAACGAAGACGGCACCTGGCGCGTTTCGTACACGAACCTGAAAGACGGTACCGAAACCGAGACCGACGCCAAGTTCGTGTTCATCGGCGCTGGCGGCGGTGCGTTGCACCTGCTGCAGAAGTCCGACATCCCGGAAGCGCGTGAATACGCCGGTTTCCCGGTAGGTGGTTCGTTCCTGGTCACCGAAAACCCGACCGTCGCCCAACTGCACCTGGCGAAGGCGTATGGCAAGGCTTCGGTGGGCGCACCGCCGATGTCGGTTCCGCACTTGGACACCCGTGTGCTCGATGGCAAGCGCGTGATCCTGTTTGGCCCGTTCGCAACGTTCTCCACCAAGTTCCTGAAGAACGGTTCGTACTTCGACCTGCTGACCAGCACCACCACCCACAACGTGTGGCCGATGACCAAGGTCGGTATCGAACAGTACCCACTGGTCGAGTACCTGGCCGGCCAACTGATGCTGTCGGACGAAGACCGCTTCAACGCGCTGAAAGAGTACTTCCCGGACGCCAAGCAGGAAGACTGGCGCCTGTGGCAGGCCGGCCAGCGCGTGCAGATCATCAAGCGTGACGAAGAGAAGGGCGGCGTGCTGAAACTCGGCACCGAAGTGGTCGCGTCCCAGGACGGCAGCATCGCCGGCCTGCTGGGCGCCTCGCCAGGCGCCTCGACTGCCGCACCGATCATGCTGACCGTGCTTGAGAAGGTCTTCAAGGACAAGGTCGCCAGCCCGGCCTGGCAGGAAAAACTGCGCCAGATCGTGCCGAGCTACGGCACCAAGCTCAACGATAGCCCTGAGCGCGTAGCCCAGGAATGGGCGTACACCAGCGAAGTCCTGCAACTGGACACACCGCCGCTGATCGGCAAGCCTGGCGCCCCCGTGGCACCGGCCAAGCCGGGCGCTGCTCCGGAGGCCAATCCAGCGGCTGACATGGCGCTGTAAGCCGGACGCTGTCTGAAGTCGTACAAAAAACGCCGCTCAAATGAGCGGCGTTTTTATTGGGCGCTCGGTTAACCCCTAATGTGGGAGCGGGCTTGCTCGCGATGGCGATTCATCTGAACAGGTGATGTTGGATGTGCCGCCGTTATCGCGAGCAGGCTCGCTCCCACAGGGGGCAGACTTGACCACAAGCCTTCTATTCGCCGCGAATCCCTTGTGGGAGCGAGCCTGCTCGCGATAGCGGTGGGCCCGCCAACATCAATGCCCGATCTGCGAAAGGTCTGCCCCATCCTCTGCGCACACCTGTCGAAACCGCGCGTCAAAATCCTCCGCCAACTGCGCCAGGGTAATTGCTCCCAAACGCTTGAGCAGCAACGCCTGGGCCTCATCGAACGCATCCGTCAGCGCGCCATTCACTGCCTGTTCCACCAGGCATTGCGGATGATCGGTGGACAGGCCAATGGCGAAGATCGACGTGCTGCCCAAGGCTTGGTGGATGTCCAGCAAGGTCATCTCCGACAGCGGCTTGCTCAAGGTCCAGCCGCCACGATGGCCTTTTTCCGACGTGACATACCCCTGTTCCTTGAGCAGCGCCATGGTCCGGCGCACCACCACCGGGTTGGTGCCCAGCATTTGCGCGAGGGTGTCGGACGTGGCCGATTGTTGGTGGCGATCCATGTGGATCAAAACGTGGAGCATGCGGGACAGGCGGGTGTCGGTTCTCATGAGCGTTGCAGCGTTCCGTGGCGAAGACCGGCCCGAGTATCGCCTGTAATTGCAAAAGTTACGAGATCGTTGACAGGCGCTTTTCAAGGAACTTACGATGTGTCGAGATTTCATCAATTCCGCCGGACCACCCAGGAGATTGATCATGCACTACGACGTCATCATCGCAGGCGGCAGCTACGCCGGGATGTCCGCAGCCCTTCAATTGGCCCGTGCCCGCCGCAAAGTGCTGGTCATCGATGCCGGCCAGCGGCGCAACCGGTTCGCGGCCAGCGCCCATGGTTTTCTCGGACAGGATGGCCGCGCCCCCGGAGACATTGCCGATGATGCCCGCCGCCAGCTGTTGGCCTACCCGACGGTGGAATGGGTATCGGCTACCGCGAGCAAGGCCAGCCAGGAGGCGGGCGGCTTCCTCGTGGAGAGCCATGACGGGCAACGCTACAGCACCCAGCGGCTGTTGTTGGCCTCCGGGGTCATCGATGAGTTGCCCGACGTGGAAGGGCTGGCGCAGCGCTGGGGCAAAAGCGTCTTCCATTGTCCGTATTGCCACGGCTATGAACTGGAACAAGGTCCCATCGGGGTGTTGGCGACCTCGCCGATGTCGCTCCACCATGCCTTGATGCTGCCTGATTGGGGGCCGACGACATTCTTCACCAATGGCGTGTTCGAGCCCGACCTTGAGCAACAGGACAGCCTGGCCCGACGCGGCGTAACCCTGGTGCCGGAGCGTGTCGAACGTATTGAAGGCGACCGGGCCGACGTGGTGCTGGCGGACGGACGGGTGATCGCCATTGACGGCTTGTTTGTCTTGCCACGCATCCAGGTGGCCGGTTCACTCGCGGCGTCCTTGGGCTGTGCTTTTGAAGACGGCCCGCTCGGGGCGTTCATCCAGGCCGACCCGATGACGCGTGCAACCAGCGTCCCGGGTGTTTTTGTCTGTGGCGATGCGGCGATGCCGTTCGGCTCAGTCGCGTTGGCGGTCGGCGATGGGGTGAGGGCGGGCTCCGGGGTGCATCGTTCGCTGATCTTCGATGCGCATTGAAGCCGGCCCTTGAGCGTTATACCTGTACCGCGCCGGTTGCCACGGCAAAGGCAAGCATCACCAGGCTGACGCCCCAGGCCCAGAAGAACGTATAGGTGATGTGCTTGCGCAGCTCCACCCCGGACAACGCCAGTGCTAGATAGACGCTGGGCACCACCGGGCTGATGGAAAAGCCAGTGTTCTCCCCGATCAGCATGGCCCGGGCCACGGCTTCGAGAGGAACACCCGCCGCGGCGGCCACGTCCTTGATCACCGGAAGCAGGGCGAAATAATAGGCGTCCGGTGAAAAGATCATGCCCAGGGGCACGCCGAAGAAACCGACGATCACGTGCAGGTATTGGGCGGATCCCGCCGGCAGGATATCGATCAGTGCCAAGGCCATCCCGTCGGACATCTTCGCGCCGGAGAGCACGCCCAACAGGACGGCAGCGGCCATCATCACCAGGACCATTTGCAGCGCGTCGGCCGCATGGGCCTTGAGGCGTTCGGCCTGGGCGTCCAGGGACGGGAAGTTCAAGGGCAGGGCGATGCCCAGTCCCACCATGAAACAGGCGTACAGGGGGAAAATACCGGTGAACAGGCACACCAGGATCCCAGCGGTCAGCGCCACGTTCAGCCAGTAGCGCAGCTCTCGGGGCGAGAGGCTGAATTCCCGGTCCTGGGGTTGCAGGCCGTCGAGGTCGCACGTCGCCGCCGCCCCGAGGGACATCGGTTGGCGACGTTGGGCGCGCAGGCCCAATACGGTCGCGACCAGCAGCATGCACGCCAGGCCCACCATCTGCACCGGCAGCAATCCTAGCCACAACTGCGTGGCATCCAGCCCCGACACCGCGGCGGCCCGTGCGGTCGTGCCGCCCCAAGGGACCATATTGATGACACCGGCGGTAGTGCCGACCAGGCACAACAGCATCGCTGGGCTCATGTTCAGGCGTTTGTACAAGGGCAGCAGGGCCGGGATGGTCAGCAAGAACGTGGCGGCGCCGACGCCGTCGAGGTGAACCACCGACGTCACCAATACCGTTACCAACGCCACGGCCAACGGCTTGCCGCCCGTGCTGCGGATCAGCAGATTGACCAACGGATCGAACAGTCCGCGGTCACGCATGATGCCGAAAAACAGGATGGCAAACAGAAACAGTGCGGCGGTCGGGGCCACTGTAATCAGGCCGGCCTTGATGAACTCGCCGATCTGTCCGAGATTGAAACCGGCCAGTAGGCAAACGACCACGGGAAGGGTGGTGAACGCCACGACCGGACTGATCCTGCGCAGCAATATCAAGCCGATGATGGCGAACATCATCAGGAAACCCAGGGTTGTAATCATGTTGCAGCCTCTCTTTTTATTGTTGTCGGATGGTGCGCGGGCGGTGGCTCGGTCAGCCTTGCGGGCCTGGCAAACGCAAGGCCAGCAGCAGGTAACTCAGGCTTTTGCCGTGACGGTCAAGACCGCAACTGCGGTTCACCCCACCCTCCAGGGCGTCCTCAAGTACGAAATTCAATGCGTTCAGGTTCGGCAGCTCATAGCGATGCACCTTGGAGGGCTGGCGCGTCGCGAATTGCTCGGCCACCCGGGCGCAGGTCAGTTCCCGTAGCAGCCAGGGGTAGTGGGCAGGATCGTGGGGAAACAGGGCGATGCTGAGAATGTTGCCTTTGTCGCCAGCACGGGCATGGGCATAGTCAGCGAGGGTGACCAGGTTCATCAATACCACTCCAGGGTTGTGTGGATTTCATTTCGCGGCAGCAGGAAGCTGCGAGTGGTGACGGTCTCGGCGAGGTGCCGGCGCACGCCACCGCCGCCCGCGGGCCCGTTGGTATAGAGCGACTCAACCTCCGCCAGCAGCGCTTCCACCAACAATCGGTCGGTGTGGGTCAAGCCGATGCGCACGCGCACATCCTCCAGGGAAGGCGCCTGGGCCAGTTGCTTTTGCAGATAACGACCGCCCTGGTCGTTGAAAAGGCTGGCTACCCCGGACAGGTCGATCCAGGGCTGTATTCCCGGTGCCAATTGGTCAAAACGTTGCAGCAGGATCTCCCGCGCCAGCGCGGCACGCGCCACGGCACCGGGGCCTGCGTAGGAGATTTCCGCCTCGCCGAACCACAGGCCGCGCACCCCCGCCAGGCCCTTGAGCGTGTAGGGACGTGGATGGCCAAGCAGGCCACTGATCTCGACACGGTCCCCACCCAAATCTTCTACGCGAGCTTGGCCCAGGTCCAGCACCACATCTGGCGTCAGATAGCGTCGAGGGTCATGTACTTCGTAGAGGAGTTGTTCCTTGACGGTCTGTTCGCTGACCCGGCCACCGCTGTTGCGAGTCTTGCCGATGATCAGGCGGCCGTCCTGGTGAACCTCGGCTATCGGACAACCGAGATTGGCCGGGTCCGGAATGTCCTTTATCCCAGGATGGGCAAAGTAGCCGCCAGTAACCTGGGTGCAACATTCCAGCAGATGCCCGGCCGTGGTCGCGACGGCCATTTTCTGCCAATCGTCAGCCGCCCAACCCAGCCCATGGCGGATCGCCCCCACCGCCAGCGACGGATCCGCGACCCGGCCACACAGCACGATGCCGGCGCCCTCGGCCAACGCCTGGGCAATACCGTCGGCCCCGGTGTAGACGTTCACCGAAACGGGGTGCTCCAAGGGGGCCGATGACAACCATCGTTCGTAGCGGGGAGGCGTTTCCTCCAACAGGTCATCGCCCAGTACACAGGCGATTTTCAGCTCAGGGAAACGACCCGCCAACCCATGGCGCAGCCGTTGCGCCGCCGCCCGGGGATTAGCGGCGCCGCCGTTGGTGATGATCGGGATGCCGGCCTTGATGCACAGGTCGAGCATGGGTTCGAGGAAGTCGAACAGGCGGGCGGAGTAGCCTGTCTCTGGATCAAGTCGTTTGCGTAGCTGCGCCTCGGCCAGGGTCCGCTCAGCCAGTAGCTCCAGCATGATGTAGCGCTGGCCGCTGCGTTGCGCCAGGTCCTGGGCCAGGCGCAGGGCGGCGTCGGGTCGATCATTGGCGAAACCGGCGCCACACCCGACGAGAATTGTTTTTGTCATGTCCGAGTTCCACTGAAGGGTGACTCCATAGTGAAGGGGCTGGATTATTCTGTGAATTTTAAAGATAGAATCAATTGATCCAGTAATTTTATGAGCGAGCCATGAACGTTTCTTTTCGTCAGCTTCGTGCCTTCATCCTGATCGCCGAGACGTCGAGCTTTACCCGCACGGCAGAACAACTGCACCTGTCCCAACCGGCGTTGAGCTACAGCATTCGCAAATTGGAAGAGAGCATGGGCTTGCAACTGCTCGCGCGTAACACCCGCAGCGTCGAACTGACGCCCGCCGGTGAGCACTTCTTGCCCCAGGCCCGGCGCATGCTCCGGGACATGGACGATGCCGTGCGCGATGCTCGTGACACCCTCAACCTGAGCCGGGGCACGCTCCGGCTGGCGGCCCTGCCTACCGCCGCCGCGTCGTTCCTGCCGATCGCCATTGCTGCTTTCCAGCGTGAGAACCCGGGCGTGACGGTGAGCTTGCTGGATGGCCGCGCGGGGGAAGTCATGGGCTGGGTGCAGCGAGGCGAGGTGGACGCCGGCATCAGTTCGCTGCCTGACGATCTTTCCGGATTGAGTTTCGAGCGACTGCTGGATGACAACCTTGTGCTATTGAGCCACAAGGATCACCTGCGCGAAGGCCTGGACGACTGGAAGCGGCAGCCCTACATCGCGCTTACGCCCGACACCAGCATCCGTCCCCTGGCTGACGCTGCATTGCGCTATCTGAACGTCGATGCTTTTCCAGCCTGGGAGGTCGCGCACTTGAGCACCGCCACGGCGTTGGTGCGCGAAGGATTGGGGTTCTCCCTGCTGCCGGCCAGTTGCACGGCCGTGTTCAACATTGGCGAGCAGTGCACGGTCACCGCCATCGACCAGCCGGCGAAACGCTCGATTGGCCTGTTGCAGCGCAAGCCGGTGGCCCCATCACCTTCGTTGAGCCAGTTCATGGAGCATGTGCGGCAGGTGCTGCGGCAGGATGAGGTCAGCCATGGGTGCTGAGATTGATCAGGCACTGGCTATCGCGAGCAAGCTCGCTCCCACAGGGAGAGGGCGTTGAAAACGCTATTCATGAACACCACCAAATCCCCTGAGGGAGTGAGCCTGCTCGCGAAAAGGGTGGTTCAGCTTGCATCGATGTTGAATATGCCACCGCCTTCGCGAGCAAGCCCGCTCCCACATTGGCGGGTGGTGGAACTTGAGCGCATGACCGCCATAAATCCCCTGTGGGAGCGAGCCTGCTCGCGAAAACGGTGGTTCAGCTTGCATCGATGTTGAATATGCCACCGCCTTCGCGAGCAGGCTCGCTCCCACACTGGCTGGCGCTGGGACTTGATCGCATGGCCGCCAAAAATCCCCCTGTGGGAGCGAGCTTGCTCGCGATGGCACCGCTACTGCGGCGTGCCAAACATCGCCGTCCAATAGATCCCCGCATCGCTTTTCGGATCGGTCGCATACCCGGCGCCCAATTCGCGGAACTGCGGGTTCATCAGGTTGGCGCAGTGCCCTGGGCTGGCCAGCCAGCCATCCACCACCTTGAGCGCGGTGTCTTGTCCGGCGGCAATGTTCTCGCCGATCAATTGGCCCAGGTAGCCGGCCAGTTCGGCGCGGTCGCCGGGCGTGCGGTTGTCGCGGTCCTTGTGATCGAAGAAATTGTTGTTGGCCATGGCCCGGGTGTGCGTGACGGCGGCCAGGGCCAGGGTGGCGTTCCAGGCCAGCGGCGTGGTGGCGGCGAAGGCTTCGGTGCCGCAGCGACGCGGCTGGGCGCGGGCGCTGTTGATCAGCTTCAGCAGTTTCTGGCCCTCCGCTTGCCAATCACCCAGGCGCGCCGACAGCAACGGGCGCGCCAGCACGATGCGCCATTCGCGATCCAGGCGGCTGACGCCGATGTCGACGAACTGTGGGTCGAGCACCACCTGGCAGAAGCTTTCCTGCACGGCTTTCATGGCCGATTGCGCATCGCGCGGCCCGGACAGGCTGATGGCTTGCACGTTGACCATGGGATAGGCCGCCCGCGCCAGCGCCTGTTGCAGGTCGCCGATGCCATTGGCCGACAGGATCAGCCGGGAGTCCATCGCCAGCGGCGGCAGCTCCAACGAGGCCTGGCCGGCACAGCTTTGGGATTGGCTGCGGTAAAGGTTGATGGACTCGACCAGTTGCGTCTCTTCGGTGGCCGGGGCGCTGGTGGTGAACGCCAGGCCCAGCGACAGCACGACAAGACCCATGACGGATGAAATGGCACGCATGTAAATCTCCCTTGAGCGGACGGCGCCTATGATGCGCAATTTTTGCCCCGCCGGGGCAACGGTATTCACGCTCTCTTGAAATCCTTGGAACGGTACCGTTGGGCACCGTTCGGGACAATCCTCAAGTAGTGGGATCAGTTTTCAAGCGAATAAGTCCATTTCCGTCGTTTCAAGGCCATAAAAACCTCGATTATCAGCTCATCCAGTTACCCCCATCGACGTTATACGTCTGTGCCACCACGTATTCGCTCTCCGCCGAGGCCAGGAAAATCGCCATTCCGGTGAGGTCCTCCGCGGTGCCCATCCGGCCATAGGGTACTTGCTCCGCAACCTGGCGCTTCTTTTCCCCCAGCGGCAGGTTTTCGTGACGGGCGAACAGCGCGTCCACGCCATCCCAATGCTCGCCATCCACCACGCCGGGGGCGATGGCGTTGACGTTGATCCGATGCTTGATCAGGCCCAGCCCGGCGGACTGGGTCAGGCTGATCACCGCGGCCTTGGTGGCGCAATAGATCGCCACCAGGGGCTCGCCACGCCGGCCGGCCTGGCTGGCCATGTTGATGATCCGGCCGCCATGGCCCTGGCGAATCATCTGCCGCGCCGCCGCCTGCAGCGTGAACAGCGTGCCGGCGACGTTGATGGAAAACAGCCGTTCGTAGCTTTGTCGGGTGATGTCGACGATGGGCGCCAGGTCGAACAGCGCGGCGTTGTTGATCAGGATATCCAGCTTGCCCGCCCGGGCCACCACGGCCTCGATGGCCTGGTCGATCGACACCTGGTCGGTCACGTCCATTTTGACGGCGTAGGCGCAGCCGCCCAGTTCGATGGCGGTGGCCTGGGCTCGGTCAAGGTCGATATCAGCGATCGCCACGGTGGCGCCTTCGTTGATATAGGCCTGGGCGAATGCCTTGCCGATGCCACGGGCGGCGCCGGTCACCAGGGCACTTTTTCCTTCGAGTCGTTTCATGGGATTTTCCTGTCAGTCGAGGTAGTAGGGCGTCACACACACACGCTGTGGCGAGGGAGCTTGCTCCCGCTCGAGTGCGTAGCGCTCGCCGATGGGGGCGCTGCGCGACCCAGCGGGAGCAAGCTCCCTCGCCACAAAAGGCCGGTCATGGATAAGCCGATTACAGCAGCGCCCGTGGAGGAGGACAAACGCGGGGAGAATCGTGGGCTGATATTTTTTTAACGTCGCTGAACGTGACAGGCGCGGGTTAAAAAAGTACCAGAGGTCGGTCAGGCCGAGGCTGGCTAAGCGCTGCGCACTCAGCGTAAGGTGCCCGCTATAACGCTAAAAGAGGCGCGACATGCCTGATCACCGAACGCCCCTGTTCCAGCAGCGACCGGCCGAACTGGAAGTCATCCTGCCCGAACCCGAACACAGTTTTCGCTGGTACGAGCACGATTACCCGTACCCGCTGGCGCGCTGGAACCATCATCCTGAATTCGAGATCCACCTGATCCGCCAGGGCAGCGGCAAACTGTTGGCGGGCGACTACATCGGCCCGTTTGGCCCCGGTCATGTGGCGATGATCGGCCCGGATTTACCCCACGACTGGATGGGCGATCTGGCGTCGGGGGAATACTTGACCGGACGTGACGTGGTGTTGCAATTCGACGGCGCCACGCTGCTGACCTTGCGTCGCACCCTGCCTGAACTGGGGGATCTGCAGGGGCTGTTCGAACGAGCCCGCCGTGGCCTGGCCTTCGCAGGAGACACCGCACTGAGGGCTGCGCACCTGCTGGAAACCATCGGCCCGGCCCAGGGGCTGGCGCGATTGACGCTGTTCCTGGAGTTGCTCCACACCCTCAACCAGGCTCCCGGTGACGAGGTCCTGAGCCTGGCGAGCCCATGCTACGCGCCGACCCTCGACGCTCGCAGTTCCGAGCGTATCCACAAAGCCTTCGAGTACCTGCAAGCCGAACTCACCGGCGACCTGAGACTGTCGGTGATCGCCCGTCAATTGGACATGAGCGAGCCAGGCTTCTCGCGATTCTTCAAGCGCATCACCGGGCACGGTTTCATCGACCTGATGCGCAAGTTGCGGGTCCAGCGCGCCTGCCGCTTGCTGTTGCAAAGCGAAATGCCGGTGACCGACATCTGTTTTGAAGTGGGCTATAACAATCTCTCCAACTTCAACCGGCATTTCCGCATCGAAATGAACCAGACCCCCAGCGAGTATCGGCGGGGCGCTTTTCCCCTGTCTGACGGAGCCTGTCATGTTGAATGTCGTTGAACAGCCAACCAGTGCATTGTTGCGCCAACGGATGGAGAGGGCTGGTTGCGCCTTCGAATTCCTGGTGCTCGCGCCTGAGGCGCATGAGGCGCATGAGGCGGCTGACGAGGCGCTCCATCGCCAGGCCGTGGATCTGTTGTTCCAGCAGATCAAGGCCCAATGGCTGGAACGTCACCGCCAACTGACCCTCGATCCGCGCTATGCCGAGGTTGCGTCGCCCATCATGAATTGGGATCTGGACAAGGCTCTCGCCAAGCCGCTGAACCACGAGGAGGTGACCCGACTCATGCGCACCGACGTGGGCGAACACAATCAGCAGCCCTACGCCTTGTACGCGGACTTCTGCGAACCGCCCTATGGCACCCGTTTCAGCGACGACACGCCGCAAGCGCTGTTCAAGGAATGGCTCGACCTGCTCGGGCTCGAAGAAGGGGAGGATGTCGTGGTGTTGAGCTGGGTCGACAACTTCAACGTCAACTGGACCGCCAGCGACGAAGCCGATCCGGCACGGGAGCCCTGGAGCGACTATTTCGACGATGGCCTGGAGTGGTGGGGCGTCTGGTGCCTGAGCATCTGGAACCCCAAGCGCCGCACGCTCGCCGTGCTGGCTGCAAGTACGACGGATTGATCGGCCTGAACACAGACCTTAAAACCACCCGGGAACCCCTGTGGGAGCGAGCCTGCTCGCGATGGCGTCAGTCTGCCCGCATCGACGCCAACTGACCCACCGCCATCGCGAGCAAGCTCGCTCCCACAGGAGATTTGGGGCGGGTACAGATCGTGCGGCCATTCAGAAAACCCATGTGGGAGCGAGCCTGCTCCCGAAGGCGTCAGCACATTCGACATACATGCAAGCTGGCCCACCGCTTTCGCGAGCAAGCCCGCTCCCACAGTCGGTTCGGTGTTTAGTTTGGGAGCGTCCTTTGGTGCTTTTTCAACCGATAGGCGAACTGCGCCCGGCTCAGCCCCAGCGAGCGTGCGGCCGCCGCCAGGTTTCCGCTGCTCAGTTGCAGGGCTTCGTTGATCAGCCGCGATTCCAGCCCGTCAATGGAGAAGTCCGCGTCCAGTTGGCTGAGTGACCGGAGCAGCGCCGGTTTTTCTGCCACGTCGTTGCCGACCAGGCCCATGGTCGAGAGGCCGCCGAGGTGGTCCACGGAGTACGCATCCACCGGCAATTGCTCATTGCGAAACAGGTGGACCAGATCGATCGCCTGACCCTCTTCGCTGGCGATCAGGCCGCGTTCGATGAGGTTCTGCAATTCCCGCACGTTGCCCGGAAAGTCATAGCGCAACAGCACCTTCAAGGCGCGCATGGTCAGCCCCATCGGCGTGCGGCCGTATTCCTGGCAGAAGCGCTTGAGAAAGGCGTTGATCAACAACGGTATGTCGTCGCGACGCTCGCGCAGGGGCGGCAGGGCGATGGGGTAGACGTTGAGCCGGTAGAACAGGTCTTCACGGAACGCGCCGTCGGCCACGGCCTTGCGCAGGTCGATGTTGGTGGCCGCCACGACCCGCACATCGACTTTGATGCCATGGCCGCCGCCAACCCGTTCGATTTCCCGTTCCTGCAAGGCGCGCAGCAGCTTGCTTTGCCCGGCCAGGCTCAGGCAGGTGATCTCGTCCAGGAACAACGTACCGCCATGGGCGCGTTCGAAACGTCCGGGGCGTGAATGGGTGGCGCCGGTGTAGGCACCGCGCTCGACGCCGAACAGTTCGGCCTCGATCAGGTTGTCGGGGATGGCCGCGCAGTTGAGGGCGATGAACGGACCGTCACGGCGGCGACTCAGTTGGTGCAACTGGCGGGCGAACATCTCCTTGCCGACGCCGGACTCGCCGCTGACCAGCACGGTGGCGGGGGTCAAGGCCACCCGTTGCAAGGCCTGGGTCGCGGCGTTGAAGGCGGCGCTGGCACCGATCAGCGGCTGTTCGCTGTCCGGCAGCGGGGCGGTTCCGGCGACGTTGTCGGACTGAGTATCGGCGCGCGGAACGACCGTCGTCGGTGATGCATTGAGGTAGTTCAGGTCCTGCTCGATGTCACCCCATTGCTCGGCAGTCTTGCCGACGACTCGGCAGCGTTCATGACCCATGCCCCGGCATTCCACTTCGCGAAAGACCACCAGTTGCCCGAACAGCCCGCTGACGAAGCCGATGGCGTAGCCCAGTTCGGTCCAGCACACCGGATCCTGCCCGGTGCCATAGGCGGCGACATGTTCGTCGGCCTCGCAGGAGTGATGCCAGAGAAATTCCCCTTCATAGAACCCCGAGTCGGCGTCGAACTTGAAATGCAGCGGCTCGACCTTGGTCATGCCTTCGAGGGTATGCAGGTGCGTGCCGGCGCGGAACACCGCCGCGGCATCGGCGTGGGGCCAGCGTTCACGAATCAGCCGGGCGTCGCGGGCGCCGGAGGAATAGCCGGTGCGGGTGAGCATGCCGCGGGCCTGCTCCAGCCCCTGGCGCTCGATGATTTCCCGGCGCAACGCACCGAAGGAGGAACTGTGCAGCAGCAACATGCGCTGGTCGTTGAGCCAGATACGGCCATCGTCGGGGGAGAAAAACAGGCACGCGGTGAGCTCTGCCGTGGTGGGCGAACTGCTGTCGCTCAGCTCTTTGCTGTCGCCCCGTGGATGGAAATGCTCGGTGGCGATCCGGTCCGGCAACTGGCAGTGGGGATTATTCATTGTTATGCCCCTGATGACGCAGTGATCGAAATGATCACCTGGCGAGATAGTTATTAAGCATAACTTTATCAAATGAACAAGCGGCAGCTGGCCAACGGCCAGGACAGCGACGGCTCCCGCCCCGTCGTGTCCGGCGAAGAACCCTGAGCCAGAGCCCTGCGCCAGGTTTATCAAGGCCTGCGGGCAAAACCGGCACAGCGCTTGCTCAAGCACTTGCACGGCGTTTGCGTCGACACCGTCCAGGTGCGGCAAACGATGACAACAACAAAGAGCCGGGAGTGTTAAATGTCTGCATCCAAGAGCCACCTGTTGTCTCAGGTGATCGAGTCGGAATGTGTCTTCAACGGTGACTGGGTGCCTGCCTCGGGCCCGCTGCAAACGATCATCGAACCGGCCACCGGTGAGCGGCTGATGCGCTGTGCCACGGCCGACACCGCCGACATCGCCAAGGCCAGTCGCGACGCAGCCCTCGCTCAGCCGGCATGGGCGGCCCTGGGCCCGCGGCAACGGGCGGCGATCTTCCGCAAGGCCGCCGATGTAGCCGAGCAGTCCTTCGACGAACTGGCGTTGTACGTGGCCCGGGAGACCGGCGCTGCACTGTTCAAGGGACAGCACGAGGTACGCGAAGCCATCGTGCTGTTGCACCAGGCCGCCGGCCTGTTGTCCCAGGCCCATGGGGTGGTCTTGCCCAGCGAGGCGGGGCGCCTGTCCTATGCGCGGCGCCAGCCCCACGGCGTGGTCGGGGTGATTTCGCCGTTCAACTTTCCCTTGGTGCTGTCCATGCGCTCTGTCGCGCCGGCCCTGGCGGCGGGCAACGCGGTGGTGCTCAAGCCGGATCCGCAGACACCGGTGAGTGGCGGTTTCCTCATCGCCTGCTTGTTCGAGGCAGCAGGCCTGCCCAAGGGCTTGCTGCAAGTGTTGCCCGGCGCGGCGGATGCCGGTGAGGCGCTGTGCCGCGACCCTAACGTGCGCATGATCGCCTTCACCGGTTCCACCGGCGCCGGGCGCAAGGTCGCTGAAGTGGCCGGGCGCAACCTGAAGAAGGTCGCCCTGGAGTTGGGTGGCAAGAACCCGCTGATCATTCTCGAAGACGCCGACCTCGACCTCGCGGCTCGGAACGCAGCCTGGGGCGCCTGGCTGCACCAAGGGCAGATTTGCATGGCCACCGGCTTGATCCTCGCCCATGAATCCATCGCCGCCGAGCTGACCCGCAAACTGGTGGAAAAGGCCCAGGCCATGACGACTGGCAACGCTGCCCGGGAAGAAGCCGCGATGGGGCCGCTGATCAATCAGCGGCAGTTGCAACGGGTCCACGACATCGTCAGCGACACCGTGCTTGCCGGGGCTCGGCTGGAAGCGGGCGGCGACCACGATCGGCTGTTCTACGAGGCCACTGTGCTCAGCGGCGTGAAGCCGGGCATGCGTGCTTTCGACGAAGAGATCTTCGGGCCCGTGGCCACGGTGGTCAGCTTCGCCACCGACGACGAAGCCATCGAGTTGGCCAATCGCACCGAGTACGGCTTGGCCGCAGCGATCATTTCACCGTCGGTGGGCCGGGCCATGGCCATCGGTGAGCGGTTGCAGTGCGGCATGTTGCACATCAATGACCAGACCGTCGCCGATGAGTGCGTCAACCCGTTCGGCGGACGCGGCGCCTCGGGCAATGGCGGCAGTGTCGGCGGCCCGGCGGACTGGGACGAATACACCCAATGGCAGTGGGTCACGATCAAGGACACGGCGCCGGTCTACCCGTTCTGACCGGCCGTTTTTACCGGGCCCGATGAGCTGGGCCCGGCGAGTACACAACAATAAGAAGAGGACTCAACATGAAACTCGACAACAAGATTGTGCTGGTGACGGGTGTCTCGTCGGGTATCGGTGCTGCCACGGCGAGCTTGCTGCGTGCCCACGGTGCCCAGGTGATCGGCGTGGATCTCAAGGCGCCGCACATGACCCTGGACGGTTTTGTACAGGGCGACTTGAGCAGCGCCGAGAACATCGACCGTTTGCTGCCACAGCTGCCCGCCCGACTCGACAGCCTGTGCAACATTGCCGGTGTGCCGGGCACCGCCAATCCGCGGCTGCTGGCGCGGGTCAACTACCTCGGGCTGCGCCACCTGAGCCGTGCGCTGCTGCCGCGCATCAATGCGGGCGGCAGCATCGTCAATATCGCCTCGATCCTTGGCGCCGAATGGCCGCTGCGCCTGGAACAGCACAAGGCGCTGGCGCGCATCGAGGATTTCGCCGCCGCGCAAGCCTGGCTGGCCGACCACCCGGTGCCGGACCAGACCTGCTACCAGTACTTCAAGGAAGCCTTGATCGTCTGGAACTACCTGCAGGCCCAGCCCTGGTTCCTCGAGCATTCGGTGCGCATGAACAGTGTCGCCCCAGGCCCGGTGTTCACGCCCATCCTCGACGACTTCGTGAGCATGCTCGGCGAGGCGCGGACCCAGGCCGATGCCCACCGCATGAAACGTCCCGCCTACGCCGATGAGGTGGCGGCGGTGATCGCGTTCCTGTGTGCCGACGAGTCGCGCTGGATCAACGGCGTGAACCTGCCGGTCGATGGGGGATTGGCCTCTACCTACATCTGAAATGCGCACCTGTGGAAAGCGGCGCAAGCCGCGACCTGAGCGTGTTGGCTGCCAAAGCCATGCCCAAAAATAACAATAATGAGAAGCGTCCATGGATAACGTCAAAGAGAGCTTTCGTTTCAAGCATTGCGCGCTGTTCCTGGCGTTATGCAGCACCGGTGTGATGGTCGATCGGGTCGAAGCCATGCAAATGGACCTGGGTGACTCCGACTGGAAACTGCGCTGGGACAACACCATCAAGTACAGCCAGGCCTGGCGCCTGCAAGGGCAGGACAGCCGCTTGGTCAACGCGCCGACCGCCAACGGCCTGTACCCCTCGATCCAGAGCCAGGGTGACAAGAACTTCAGTCGCGGCCTGGTCTCCAACCGCCTGGACCTGTTCTCCGAAATGGACCTCAGCCGGCAAAACTATGGCCTGCGAGTGAGCGGCGCGGCCTGGTACGACGATATCTACAACCAGGACACCGACAGCAGCGAGCAACCGCATTTCCTCAGCGAAACCCGCGAGCTCCACGGTCGCGACGCGGAAATTCTCGATGCCTTCGTGTTCGTGCGCGGTGATCTGGGTGAAGACTCCCAGGGCGTGGCGCGCCTGGGCCGCCATAGCCTGATCTACGGCGAAAGCCTGTTCTACGGTGGCAACGGCATCGCCAATGCCCAGGGGCCGACCGACGTCGTCAAGTTGCTCAGCGTGCCGGGTACGCAGTTCAAGGAGATCCTGCGCCCGGTCAATCAGATCTCCGGGCAGTTGCAGATCAACCCGCAATTGTCCGTGGGCGCTTACTATCAGTTTGAGTGGGAGCGTTCCAACCTGCCCGGCGCCGGCAGCTACCTGAGCGACGTCGATGCCATCGGCTACGGCAGCGGTCCGCTGCGCGAAGTCTTTGGCAATGACACGGTGAATGGCGGCGACCTGAAACCGCGCAATTCAGGGCAGGGCGGCATGCAGATTCGCTTCAAGCCGAGCGGCACTGAGCTGGAGCTGGGTTTCTACGCGGCCCAGTATCACGATAAAGCGCCGATCGGGTTGTATGCCTACCTGGACGGTCCGGCGGCAGCGGCCACTGGCTTGCCGATCCTGGGTTCCTATCGTCAGGTCTACGCCGAAGACATCAAGACGGCCGGCGTCAGCTTCTCCACCGCCTATGGCCCGTTCAACTTTGCCGGTGAAACGTCGTTGCGCTGGAACGCGCCGCTGGTGAGCAACCTGCAAGTGGTGGCCCCCGGCGTGGAGGCCGATGGTGGCGACAATGAGTTGTTTGCCAGGGGCAAGACCGCCCACGCCAACCTGTCGGCGATTTACCTGTTATCGCCCACCGCGTTCTGGGACGGCGGTTCGGCCCTGGCCGAACTGGCTTGGAACCGCACCTTGAGCGTGACCAAGAACGCGGCCGCCCTGGATTCCAACACCACCCGCGATGCCACGGCGCTGCGCGTGCTGCTGGAGCCCGCGTACTTCCAGATTATCGATGGGATCGACCTGACGGTGCCGATCGGCATGGGGATCGTGCTCGATGGGCGCTCATCGGCCGTCAACAAATCCGGCTTCGGCAACACCCATTCCGGTGACTGGAGTGTCGGGCTCAAAGCCACCTACCTCCAACGCTGGGACGTCGGCCTCAATTACGTGAACTTCTTCGGCGCCCCGAAAGCCGGGCTGCGCGAGGACGGCAATTTCAGTTACGGACAGTCGTTGGCCGACCGCGACTTCGTCTCGCTCTACGTGAAAACCTCATTCTAATAAGGTGGATTCGCCATGCAGAACACAGCTTTCCTGAACACCTGCGTCCTGACCCTGGCCCTCGCCGGCATGGGGCTGGCGCAGGCGGCGGTATCGCCTGAACAGGCCGCCCGTTTGAAAACCGATCTGACCCCCCTGGGCGGCGAGCGTGCCGGCAACGCCGATGGCAGCATCCCGGCATGGCAGGGCGGGTACACCCAGGTCACGCCCGGCTATAAACCGGGCGACAAGCGCGCCGATCCGTTCGCCAGCGAGAAACCGCTGTATTCGATCAAGGCCGCGAACATGGAGCAGTACGCCGGCGAATTGGCCGAAGGCACCAAGTTGCTGCTGAAAAAGTACCCGGACTACCGCCTGGACGTGTACCCGACCCATCGCTCGGCCGCCGCGCCGCAATGGGTCTATGACAACACCAGCAAGAACGCCACCCGCGCCACGCTGGACGTGGACAGCGAGAAGGTCTCCAGTGCGTACGGCGGCATCCCGTTCCCGATCCCGGAAAACGGTGCGCAGGTGCTGTGGAATTATCGGTTGTCCTGGCAGGGCGGTGACACCATCAGCTCGCCATTCGATACCTGGCTGATGACTGCCGGTGGCAAGAAAGTCCAGGCGACCCGGGCCCAATACACCTACCAGTTTCCCTACTACGTCGAAGGCGGCAGCCTGGAAAACTATTCGGGCAAGTACCTGCTGGGCAAGCTGTTCACCGAGTTGCCGTCATCCAAGGCCGGCGAAGGCCTGATGACCCATTGGGACCTGGACCCGGCCAATCGGGCGGCCTGGCAGTACCTGGTCGGTCAGCGCCGGGTTCGTCGGGCGCCGAACATTGCCTATGACACGCCGGACTTCGTGACCTCCGGCGTCGGCTTGTTCGACGAAGCATTCATGCTGTTCGGGCCGACCGATCGTTATGACCTCAAGCTGGTGGGCAAGAAAGAGCTGATCGTCGCCTACAACAATAACCGCGCCGCGCTGGCCAAGAGCGACGACCTGGTCAAGGCGAACTTCCTCAACCCCGATCTGGTGCGTTGGGAGAAACATCGGGTCTGGGTGGTCGAGGCCACGCTCAAATCCGGCAAGCGCCATGTCGTGCCACGTCGCACTTACTACGTCGATGAGGATTCCTGGCAGATCCTGATGGCCGACGGATATGACGCCCAGGGCAAACTCGGCAGGCAGATGTATTCGCTGACGCTGCTGGCACCGGACCTGCCGGCCCTGACCGCACAGGTCATGTGGGGCAGCTACAACCTCGACACGGGGGCCTACTTCCTCAACTCATCGAGCAACGACCTGACGGTTCAGTACCAGAAAGTCGCGAAGCCTTCGGCGTCCTATTTCACCCCGGATGCCATGGCCAACGAAAACATGCGTTGAACCGGTGGCGGCCGTGGCGAGGAGGGGGTTCGTCGCGGTCGCTTACGATTTACCAGGCGGAATGACGATATGAACGTTGAAAAAATCTTTGCGCGCCGCGGTCCGTTATGGGGGGCTTGCGCCTTGCTCGGATGCCTGTTGGCGAGCGTGCCCTGGGTCGCACAGGCCACGACCCTGGCGGTGCTGCAGCAACCGGCACTGCCGACGGCCAAGGCGCCGCGCGCGGTCTTGCTCGGGCTGGGCCGGGCCGGCGAACGCCTGGTGGCGGTGGGCGAGCGCGGGATCGTGCTGCTTTCCGATGACGCAGGCGTGACGTGGCGCCAGGCCAAGGTGCCGGTCAGCGTCAGCCTGACGGCGGTGCAATTCGTCGATGCCGAGCAGGGCTGGGCGGTCGGTCATCTGGGCGTGGTGCTGCACACCCAGGACGGCGGCGAAACCTGGCAAAAACAACTCGACGGCGAGCGTGCCATCGCCCTGGCGGTGCAAGTCGCTGAGCGCGATGCCAACCAACCTGACGGTGCCAGCCACTTGGCGCAGGCACGGCACATGCTCGATGACGGGCCGGACAAGCCGTTTCTTGACCTGTATTTCAGCGACCGTCTGCACGGCTACGTCGTGGGCGCCTACAACCAGATCTACCGCACCGACGATGGCGGGCGAAGCTGGCAGCCGTGGATGCAGCATGTGGACAATCCCCAGGGCTTGAACCTGTATGGCATCCGCGCCTTGGGCAAGGATTTGCTGCTGGTGGGGGAGCGCGGCCTGTTGTTGCGTTCAACCGATACCGGGCAGTCATTCCAGGCCTTGAAGTCGCCTTATGAAGGCAGCTTTTTCGGCCTGCTCGGCACCCGCGATGGGGCCCTGATTGTCTATGGCTTGCGCGGCAACGCCTGGTGGTCCGATGACCGTGGCGGCAGTTGGCGACGTCTGGAAACCGGCATCGAATCAACCTTGGCAAGCGCCCTCGAACTGCGCGACGGCGGCCTGCTGTTGGCCAGCCAGAGTGGCGAGCTTCTCTTCAGTCATGACCAGGGACGCAGCTTCGACAAACGTCAGAGTCGCAGTGGCGGGACCGTCGCTGCCGTGCAACAGGCGGTCGATGGCAGCCTGGCCTGCGTCGGCTTGAGCGGCGTGGCCGCTGACCAGGATCCGCGCGCCTCGGGTAAACCTTGAAACTTCACGGTGTAGCGCTATCGGGCCACGGCTCGTGCAACAGGAGTCAAACTTGAAAGACGACAGAACCCAAACCGTGATCGGCCGCCAGGAAGACTTCGACCGGGCGTCGGGCAACTTCGCCGAGCGGGCGATCTTCAACCATCGTCCGCTGGTGATCCTGCTGTGCCTGCTGGTGACCTTGGTGCTTGGTTGGCAAGCCACCCGCATCGGCATCAATGCCAGCTACGAGAAGACCATTCCCACCGGGCATCCCTATGTCGCCAATTTCCTCGAGAACCGCAACGAGTTGAGCGGCCTGGGCAACTCGCTGCGCATTGCCGTGGAGGTCAAGCAGGGGAGTATTTTCACCAAGGATTACCTCGACACCCTGGCCAAGCTCAACGACGAGCTTTACCTGTTGCCGGGCGTCGACCGTCCCTACATGAAGTCGCTATGGACCCCGACCACGCGCTGGACCGCCGTGACCGAAGAAGGTCTGGACGGCGGCACGGTGATCCCCGACGACTACGACGGGTCGGCCGTCAGCATCGAGCAGGTGCGGACCAACGTGGGCCGTTCCGGGGAAGTCGGTCAATTGGTCGCGGGCAACTTCAAGTCCAGCGTGATCTTCGTGCCGTTGCTGGAAATCAATCCGCAGACGGGCAAGGCGCTGGATTACGGAGAATTCTCCCGGCAACTGGAGGCGCTACGGGACAAGTACCAGACTGACGACCTGCGGATTCACATCACTGGCTTTACCAAAATCGTCGGCGACTTGATCGAAGGGATGACCCAAGTCCTGCTGTTCTTCGTGGTAGCGGTCCTGGTGACGGTGCTGGTGCTGTTCGGCTACACCCGTTGCGCGCGCAGCACCCTGGTGGTGGTGACGTGCTCACTGGCCGCGGTGCTTTGGCAACTGGGGCTGCTTGCCTTGCTCGGTTATGAGCTGGACCCGTACTCGGCACTGGTGCCGTTCCTGGTCTTCGCCATTGGCATGAGCCATGGCGCGCAGAAGATGAACGGCATCATGCAGGACATCGGCCGTGGCACTCACCGGGTGGTCGCCGCGCGTTATACCTTCCGCCGGTTGTTCGCTGCCGGCATCACCGCGTTGCTCTGTGATGCGGTCGGTTTTGCGGTGTTGCTGCTGATCAACATCCGAGTGATCCAGGACCTGGCGATCACCGCCAGCCTCGGCGTGGCGGTGCTGATTTTCACCAACCTGATTCTGCTGCCGATCCTGCTCAGCTACATCGGCGTCAGCCCGGCGGCGGCGCAACGCAGCCTGAGTGCGCAAACCCATGAGCAACAGGCGCAGATCAAGCATCCGCTGTGGCGCGTGCTCGATCTGTTCACCCAACGGCGCTGGGCCATTGGCGCCATGCTGGTTGGCTTGCTGTTGGCCGCGTTTGGTTTTGCCGTGAGCCTGCACCTGAAAATCGGCGACCTGGACCCCGGCGCTCCGGAGCTGCGGGCCGACTCGCGCTACAACCGCGATGCGCTGTTCATGACGCAAAACTACGCGGCCAGCTCGGACATCTTCGTGGTCATGATCAAGACCCCGGAGGATCAGTGCACCCGTTACGCCAGCCTGTCCGCGGTAGACGCGCTGGCCTGGCAACTGGAGCAATTGCCCGGTGTGGAGTCGACCACCTCGATGGCGGCACTGAGCAAGATCGCCACGGCCGGTTATAACGAAGGCAACTTCAAATGGTATGAACTGATCCCCAACGACGGCGCGCTGGGGGCCGTGCAAACCCGTGCACCGCGGGAGTTGTTCAACCAGGGGTGTTCGATGCTGTCGTTGTATGTCTACCTGGCCGACCACAAGGCAGACACCTTGAACCGGGTGGTGGAGGCCAGTGAGCAATTCATTGCCGGACATCAGATGCCGGAGGTCAAGTTCATGCTGGCGGCCGGCAGCGCGGGCATCGAAGCGGCGACCAATATCGTGGTGAAGAAGTCCATGCGCGAGATGCTGTTCTGGGTCTACGGTGCGGTCAGCCTGCTGTGTTTGCTGACCTTCCGCAGCTGGCGGGCGACCCTGTGCGCGATGCTGCCGCTGATGCTCACCTCGATCCTGTGCGAGGCGCTGATGGTGGGGCTGGGCATGGGGGTGAAAGTCGCGACACTGCCGGTCATTGCCTTGGGCGTGGGCATTGGCGTCGATTATGCGCTCTATGTGTTGAGCGTGATCCTGGCGCGGATGCGTGCTGGCGACACCTTGGCCCAGGCGTATTACCAGGCGCTGCTGTTTACCGGCAAGGTGGTGTTGCTGACGGGCATGACATTGGCGGTGGCGGTGTCGACCTGGGCGTTTTCACCGATCAAGTTTCAGGCTGACATGGGGGTGTTGCTGGCCTTTATGTTCCTGGTGAACATGCTTGGGGCCTTGATTCTGCTGCCGGCCTTGGCTTGGTTGCTGTTGCCGCAGAGGGTGTTTGTAAAAAAGCCTGTGCTTAGTCGGCGGGAGCGGTGGGTTAGGGGGTGACGGTTTTCTGGAAGGGTTGTGGGAGCGGGCTTGCTCGCGAAGGGGCTGGCACATCCAATATCTTCATTGACCGAGCCACCGCTATCGCGAGCAAGCTCGCTCCCACACTGGATTTCCGGTAGGCACAAAACCCAGGTGCACCGAGCCCCCTGTGGGAGCGAGCTTGCTCGCGAAGAGGCCGGCACAGCCAACATCTTCATTGACTGAGCCACCGCCATCGCGAGCAAGCTTTGCTCCCACAGATCTGGTATCTGATGGGGGACGACCCGCCGTCAGGGCGGAACCATAAGCGGCCGCTACCGCAGCAACGGATATTCACACCCAGTCAAACAACCGATTTCGCCGCACCCAACCCCGGTCCAGCCGAATAACGAATCACACCAAGAACAGCCAACGTCGCAACCACCAACCCAGGCGAAGTCGCCAGCAATACAGCCGTGGTCCCACCCCCGGCCGCCAGGATCTGCCCAGCGGCGAGAGGCCCGGCCACCGACCCCAGGCGCCCGATGGCCACCGCGGCACCCACCCCCGTCGCACGCACCGCCGTAGGATAGGAGGGGGGCGCCAACGCATAGAGAACCAACTGCGCAGCCATGACAAACAACCCGGCGGCAAACCCGGCGATGGCCATCGGCACGATACCAACGGACAACCCGACCCCGGCCAGGGCGCTCAGCAGACCAGCGTAGACAAACAGCACCACCTTGACCCCATTGCATCGGTCCAGCAACAGGCCGCCCAGCAACGAGCCAAGGGCTCCGCCAATGTTGAAGAGCATCTGCACCAGGCCGGCCTGGGGTCTGCTGAAGCCTTGTTCCAGCAACAACGAAGGCAACCAGTTGAGCAACATGTACATCACCGTCAGGGTGAAGAAGTAGCTCAGCCACAGCGCCAAGGTAGTACGACCGCGACCTTCACCGAACAGCGCCTGGGCGGTGGAACCGCGCGAGGAGCCGCTGTCACCCTGTGCCTGGCGAAAGGCGCTGGATTCGGGAAGCCACAGGAGCATCAACGGGACCACCAGCAAGGGTGCCAACCCACCGATAAAAAACGTCATCTGCCAGTGCTCGCCAAACAGCATGGCGACCACGGCGGCCAACGCACCACCCAACGGCACCCCCGCGTACATCACGCTGATGGCCGTGCCCCGGCGCTGCTCGCCCACGGCTTCGGCACACAGGGCAATGAGGTTGGGCAGGGCGGCCCCAAGACCCAGGCCGGTCATGAAGCGCACCAGCAACAGGCTGGAGAAATGTTCGACATAAGCGGTGCTGAGGGAAAACACGCCGAACAGCAAGACTGCCGCGATGAGGATTTTCTTGCGACCGATGCGGTCAGCGATCCAGCCACCGAAGAAAGCTCCCGGCAACAACCCGATGATGCCGGCGCTGAACACCCAGCCCATCATTTTCGGGTCGAGGGCAAACGTCTGTCGCAACCCTGCGGCGGCGGTGCCGGCTGACTGCAGGTCGAAACCCTCGATCAACGCAACGATGAAACACAAGGCGATGGTCAGCGTCGCACGACGCGCCGGACGGTCCATGGCAAATCCTCTTATTGTTTTTGTGAGGGAACACCGGCTCGAAGGAAAACCGGTGGGTGCATTTAAGATTAACAAAGCTAACTAAAAAATGAAGGGTGCGGACAGGACGTCAACAATCGACCCGTTCATGATGTAAATCAGAGGCTTGGGCAGAATCCTCGAGCGAGATAGTAAATTAGTTAATTACATTAATGTTCGATTATCGGACATTCTGGATTGACGAAGCGCCCGTACCGTTTCCATTCTTTGTTCGCGCGGCCCCCATCGCCAAGGTTGGGCCGATCAAAACAACAACAATAAATGGACACCAAACATGCCAAACCTTGCCCGGGATGCGCTGAAGGCGCGCCCTGTTTCATCGCTTGTCCCTCTGCTGGCCTGTCTCGGATTGAGCCTGGGTTCTCCGGTCTCGTGGGCGGAAGGCTTCATCGACGATAGCCACGGCACCCTGACCTTGCGCAACTACTACATGGACCGCGACTACAAGGACGACGGCGCCAAGACCGCGGCCAGGGAATGGGCCCAAGGCGTATTCATGAACGTTGAGTCGGGGTTTACCCCAGGCACGGTCGGGTTCGGCCTCGACGTGAGGGGATTGCTGGGCATCAAGCTCGACTCGTCGCCGGACCGAAGCGGTACTGAACTGCTGCCTGTGTCGAGCAGCGACAAGCGCGCGGCGGATGAGTATTCGCGCCTGGGCGTGACCGGCAAGCTGCGTTTTGCGCAAACCACAGTGAAGACCGGCGACGTGTCGATTTTCCTGCCGTTTGCCTTCGCCAGCCCGTCGCGGCTGTTGCCTCAGACCTTTCGCGGTACGACCCTCAGCTCCAAGGATTTCGACGGTTTGGTGTTGAACACGGGTTACATCGACCGCATCGCCCGGCGCGATTCCACCGATTACCAGCCCATGAGCATCGCCTCGCCCAATCGTCGTTTCAACGGTGCGGCGACTTCATCCCATATGGCCTATGTGGGCGGCGACTACCAGGTCAACAAAGACCTCAGCTTGCGGGCCTACCACGCCGAAGTCGCGGATCTGTACCAACAGAATACCCTGGCATTGCTGCACAACCTGCCATTGGGCGACGGTGTGCTAACCACCGACCTTCGCAGCTTTTTCAGTGATGAAGACGGCGCGGCCAAGGCAGGCAAGGTGGATAACCGCAACGTTTCGGCGCTGGTCGGTTATCGCCTGGGGGGGCATCGCGTCAGCCTGGGCTACATGCACGCCAGTGGCGATACGGCCACGCCGTATGTGTCCGGCACCGAGCTGATGGGCTTGAGTGAAATGACCATGAGCTCGGATTTCCTCAATGCCAAGGAACGCACCTGGCAGGCCATTCATGACTACGATTTCGCTGCCGTGGGCGTGCCGGGCCTGAGGAGCCGATTGCGTTATGTGCGTGGTGACCACATCGAGCTGGCGGCCCTCAATGCCGAGGATCGCAAGGAGCGCGAGTTCCAGATGGAGCTGGGATATGTGGTCCAGAGCGGCCCACTGAAAAACGTCGGGCTGCTGGCGCGCAAATCGATCTACCGCAACGACTTCCCGGGTACGGCGGCGTTTCGCGATGAAAACCAGACCCGATTCCTGGTGACGTACAGCGTGCCGATCTGGTGAGTTTCGAGGTGCCTGGCGAGCTGTTGTGGGAGCAAGGCTTGCCCGCGATGTACGCACCGCGGTTCTTCAGAAATCGAGGTGCCTTCGTCGCGAGCAAGCTTTGCTCCCACATAGCGGGAGCAAGCGCCCTCGCCACAGGGGGTTATTGATAAACCTTCTTCAACAACCGCAGCAACTCCTCACGCTCAGCCGCTGAGAGGGTCGTGGTGGAATCAAGGTCGCTCTGGACGGCGATGTGCTTGAGTTCCTTGAGCAGGGTTTCGCCGGTCTTGCTAAGGAAAATGCCATAGGAGCGCTTGTCCGGTTTGCAGCGTACACGCACGGCCAGGGCGCGGCTTTCCAGCTTGTTCAGCAGTGGCACCACCTGCGGCGGTTCGATCGCCAGGGCCTTGGCCAGGTCGGCCTGCATCAGGCCGGGATTCTGGTCGATGATCGCCAGGGCGGAGAACTGGGCGGGGCGCAGGTCGTGGACGGCGAGCCGGCCGATCAGGTTCTGGAACAGTTTCAACTGGGCGCGACGCAGGGCATAGCCGATCAGGTCGTCCAGCGCGGAGTCCAGCGGTGCCTGCGCGTCGGTACCGGCGACCAGGGGCTCGGCGGGTTCGGCAAGCTTGGAAGACTTGGCCATCGAAGTGAGCTTCCTCAAAGTAAGTGATTAATAAGGCTATCCAGTTTGCCGAGGTTGCGGCGCGCTGGCTATGGGCTTGGGTACATTCAGTTTTTAAATCTTCAACCCAGCCTCTGAAAAATACAGGTAAATCGATTAATAGTTAATTGACATAACTATTTTTCCGGTTTAGTTTTTGATCATCTTCAGCCAAGAACAAGAGAGCCCGCATCATGAGCAATTACGAAGGTCGCTGGACAACGGTCAAGGTCGATATCGAAGAGGGCATCGCTTGGGTCACCCTCAACCGCCCGGAAAAACGCAACGCCATGAGCCCGACCCTCAATCGCGAGATGATCGACGTGCTCGAGACCCTGGAGCAGGATCCAGCCGCCGGCGTATTGGTGCTGACTGGGGCCGGTGATGCGTGGACTGCCGGCATGGACCTCAAGGAATACTTCCGCGAAGTGGATGCCGGGCCAGAGATCCTCCAGGAAAAGATCCGTCGCGAAGCGTCGCAGTGGCAGTGGAAACTGCTGCGCATGTACGCCAAGCCGACCATCGCCATGGTCAATGGCTGGTGCTTCGGTGGCGGTTTCAGCCCGCTGGTGGCGTGCGACCTGGCGATCTGCGCCGACGAAGCGACCTTCGGTCTCTCGGAAATCAACTGGGGCATCCCGCCGGGCAACCTGGTCAGCAAGGCCATGGCCGATACGGTGGGCCATCGCCAATCGCTGTACTACATCATGACCGGCAAGACCTTCGGCGGGCAGAAAGCCGCCGAGATGGGCTTGGTCAATGAAAGCGTGCCCCTGGCGCAACTGCGCGACGTCACCGTGGAACTGGCGCGCAACCTGCTGGAGAAAAACCCGGTGGTGCTGCGCGCCGCCAAGCATGGCTTCAAGCGCTGCCGCGAACTGACTTGGGAGCAGAACGAGGATTACCTGTACGCCAAGCTCGACCAGTCGCGCCTGCTCGACACCGAGGGTGGCCGCGAGCAGGGCATGAAACAGTTCCTGGACGACAAGAGCATCAAGCCGGGCCTGCAAACCTATAAGCGCTGAGTCGACCGGCGAGCGGTGGGCCGCATCCCGCTGTTCGCTGCGTCGCCCTGACGCTACTGTTACATCGCTGCAATGTGTTCCCGATAAAGACAATTAAAGAGGAATCACCATGCTGGACGTGCCCCTGTTGATTGGCGGCCAGTCGTGCCCGGCCCGCGATGGCCGGACCTTCGAACGCTGCAACCCGGTGACGGGTGAGGTGGTGTCTCGCGTGGCTGCCGCCACCCTGGAAGACGCCGATGCCGCCGTGGCCGCCGCCCAAGCGGCGTTTCCCGCCTGGGCCGCGCTGGCGCCCAACGAGCGCCGTACACGTCTGTTGCGTGCGGCCGAGCAATTGCAGGCCCGCAGTGGCGAGTTTATCGCCGCCGCCGGCGAGACCGGCGCCATGGCCAACTGGTACGGCTTCAATGTGCACCTGGCGGCGAACATGCTGCGCGAAGCCGCGTCCATGACCACCCAGATCAACGGCGAAATCATTCCTTCGGACGTGCCCGGCAGTTTCGCCATGGCCCTGCGTCAGCCTTGTGGCGTGGTGCTGGGCATCGCCCCCTGGAACGCCCCGGTGATTCTTGCGACCCGCGCCATCGCCATGCCCCTGGCCTGCGGTAACACCGTGGTACTCAAGGCTTCCGAGATCAGCCCGGCGGTGCACCGCTTGATTGGCCAGGTGCTCCAAGACGCCGGGCTGGGCGACGGTGTGGTCAACGTGATCTGCAATGCCCCGGCGGATGCGCCAGCCATTGTTGAACGGTTGATCGCCAACCCGGCGGTGCGCCGAGTGAACTTCACCGGCTCGACCCATGTCGGGCGCATCGTCGGCGAACTGTCGGCGCGCCATCTCAAGCCTGCGTTGCTGGAGCTCGGCGGCAAGGCGCCGCTGCTGGTGTTGGACGACGCCGACCTGGATGCAGCGGTGCAAGCGGCTGCCTTCGGGGCCTACTTCAACCAGGGCCAGATCTGCATGTCCACCGAGCGATTGATCGTCGACGCCCGCGTGGCGGATGCGTTCGTCGCCAAGTTGACCGCCAAGATCGCCACCTTGCGTGCCGGCGATCCGGCGGCTGGCGATTCGGTGCTGGGCTCGTTGGTCGATGCCAGTGCCGGCCAGCGCATCAAGGGGCTGATCGACGACGCCTTGGCCAAAGGCGCGACGCTGGTCAGCGGTGGGCAGTTGGAAGGCAGCATCCTGCAGCCGACCTTGCTCGACGGCGTCACCGCACACATGTGCCTGTACCGTGAAGAGTCCTTCGGGCCGGTGGCGGTGCTGCTGCGCGGTGACGGCGATGAAGAGCTGCTGCGCCTGGCCAACGATTCCGAGTTCGGCCTGTCGGCCGCCATCTTCAGTCGCGACACCAGCCGCGCGCTGGCCTTGGCCCAGCGGGTCGAGTCGGGCATTTGCCACATCAACGGCCCGACCGTGCACGACGAGGCGCAAATGCCTTTTGGTGGGGTCAAGTCCAGCGGTTACGGCAGCTTTGGCGGCAAGGCGTCCATCGAGCATTTCACCCAGTTGCGTTGGGTGACCTTGCAGAACGGTCCGCGGCATTACCCGATCTGAAACCCGTCGCATCGCGGGCGGCCCGGCCATGAAGGCCGCCGCCCGGATGCAGGCCAGAATAATAATGACAAGGCCGCAGCCCTGTGTTGCCACGCTCCGCTCGCATTGCGACCCGAGTGTGCCTTGGTGGAGGAAATGTACGTGAGTTCCGAGTCCAGATCGTCCTCCCGACCCGAGGCCGGGCGTTATCGCCAGGTGTCGATTGGTCACCCTGCCGTCGAAGTCCGGGAAGAGCGTGGCATCTTGCACATGCGTTCCCTGGAACCCCTGGCCCCCTTGCCGGCGCGTTTGCTCGAGCGCCTGGTGCACTGGGCCGAGGTGCGCCCACAGCAGACATTTATCGCGGCCCGTGAAGCGGGTGGCGACTGGCGTCGAGTCAGCTATGCGCAGATGCTCGACAGCGTCCGGGCCATCGCCCAAAGCCTGCTGAGTTACGGATTGTCGGCGGAAAAACCCCTGGCGTTGCTCTCCGGCAACGACATCGAGCACCTGCAAATGGCCCTCGGCGCGATGTACGCCGGCATTCCCTATTGCCCGGTTTCACCGGCCTATTCATTGCTGTCCCAGGATTTCGCCAAGCTGCGCCACGTCTGCGATCTGCTGCAGCCGGGTCTGGTGTTTGTCAGCGAAGCCGCACCTTTCGAACGGGCGATCAATGCCGTATTGCCGGCGGACGTCCCCTTGATCACCGTGCGTGGCGAGATGGCGGGCCGGCCTGGGACCCGTTTCGCCAGCCTGCTGGCCCAACCTGGTGATATCGAAGCCGAGCAGGCGTTCGCCGCCACCGGGCCGGACAGCATTGCCAAGTTCCTGTTTACCTCGGGCTCCACCAAGCTGCCCAAGGCGGTGATCACCACCCAACGCATGCTGTGCGCCAATCAGCAGATGCTGCTGCAGACCTTTCCAGTGTTCGGCGAAACGCCGCCGGTGCTGGTGGACTGGCTGCCGTGGAACCACACATTCGGTGGCAGCCACAACCTCGGCATAGTGCTGTACAACGGCGGCACGTTCTACCTGGACGACGGTAAACCCACCGCCCAAGGCTTCGCCGAGACCCTGCGCAACCTCAAGGAAATTTCGCCGACGGCCTACCTGACCGTGCCCAAGGGCTGGGAGGAATTGGTCAGCGCCCTGGAGCAGGACGGTGAATTGCGCGAGCGTTTCTTCAGGCGTATCAGCCTGTTCTTCTTTGCCGCGGCGGGCCTGTCGCAAACGACCTGGGACCGGCTCGACAAGGTCGCCGAGCAGCATTGCGGCGAACGTATCCGCATGATGGCCGGCCTGGGCATGACCGAGGCGTCGCCGTCCTGCACCTTCACCACCGGGCCCTTGTCCATGGCCGGCTACATTGGCCTACCGGCGCCTGGTTGCGAAGTCCGGCTGGTGCCGGTGGACGGCAAGTTCGAAGGGCGCTTTCGCGGGCCGCACATCATGCCTGGCTACTGGCGCTCGCCGCAGCAGACCGCTGACGTGTTCGACGAGGACGGTTTTTATTGTTCCGGGGATGCGATCAAGCTGGCCGATGCCAGCAATCCGCAACTGGGGCTGATGTTCGATGGACGGATCGCCGAGGATTTCAAATTGTCCTCCGGGGTATTCGTCAGCGTCGGCCCGTTGCGCAACCGAGCGGTGCTGGAAGGCACGCCCTATGTCCAGGACCTGGTGATCACCGCACCGGATCGCGAATGCCTGGGCGCACTGGTGTTTCCACGCCTTGCGGAATGCCGACGCCTGTCAGGCCTGGGGGCTGCGGCCAGCGATGCCCAGGTCCTTGGCAGCCCGCCGGTACGCCGATGGTTCGCCGACTGGCTGCAACGCCTGAACCGCGAAGCCAGTGGCAACGCCAGTCGAGTGGAGTGGATTGCCTTGCTCGATGAGCCGGCCTCCATCGACCGCGGTGAAATCACCGACAAGGGCTCGATCAACCAGCGGGCGGTGTTGCAGTGGCGGGCCGGGAAGGTGGAGGCGTTGTATCGCGGGGAGGATGCGTCGATCCTGCGGGCCGGTGCGGTGGGCTAAACACAAAACTATGTGGGAGCGGGCTTGCCCGCGAAGGCGGTGTGTCAGTAAACATTATCTTTAACTGACACACCGCCTTCGCGAGCAAGCCCGCTCCCACAGTGGCTCTGTGGTGTAGGCAATATTTGTGTGCGCCACCGGTCCCTGAGGGAGCCGGGCTTGCCCGCACACAGGTGGTGATGTTTAACGCCGCCCCAACAGCAAGCCCACCACCAGCCCGAACCCAGCGGAAATCGCCACGGTCTGCCACGGGTGGCCGCCGATATAGACCTCGGTGGCATCGACCATCGGACGGGTGCGCTCCCGGGCGCTGGCGACCGAATCGAGGGCCTGTTGCAGTTTCTGGGAGACCTGGCCGCGCAGGTTTTCGGCTTCTTCGCCCACCAGCGAGGCACTGCTTTTGAGCAGCTTCTCCGATTCTTCAATCAATGCCTTCAGTTCGCTGAAGGCCTGATCCTTGATTTGCTCTCCGTTCGTTTGCACGGTGCCTTTACGGGCCATGGAAATGCTCCTTGTGGATGATGGCATTGAACAATGGAGTGTTGCGCTTGTACAAAAGTTGCAGCGCGCGGCCCTGGCAGGGCATTCCATCGCAAATCGTGGTTAAGACGTTTCCCTGCAAGGTGTAAGATGGCGCCTATTTACGCAACAGGTAATTCCCATGAGCTTCAATCTGGCTGACAAGCCCCTGGCCGAGCGCGCCGCGCTGGAAGACGAAAAATCCCGACTCTTTGAACTGTGGCAAAACAATTTGGGCAAGGCCAAGGGCGATGCCGCCCGCCTGTTCGGCGAGCGCTCCAAGCGCAAGGGCAAGTGGGCCGAGTGGGTGCGTGCTGAGCTGGACGGCATGTCGCCCCCGGAATACGCCAACATGGTGCGCAGTGAAGTCAATCGCCTGATGGCCGCCAACAAGTAAGCCTCAGGCGAACGTCGCGGTAATGGCCTCGCGCACCTTGATCACCGCTGGGTCCATTTGCGTGTGGGTTCGCCAGCCCAGTTCGATGGGGTAGCGGGGCAAGGCCAGGGGGCAGGGCAGCAAGGCCAGGCCGCCGAGGTCGGCGATGGCCCGGGCGGCGTGGGTCGGAATCGTCGCCACGGCCTGGCTGCCCTTGAGCAGGAACGGCAACCCGGCAAAATGCGTGGTCGAGGCACAGACACGCCGACTCAGGCCAAGCTCGGCCAGCCCCTCGTCGGTGATACCGATGAAGCCCCCCGAAGACACCAGCAGATGTTCACGGGCCACGAAGGCCTCCAGGCTGAGGGTTTGTTGGCCTTGGGCCAGGCTCGCCGCGTCCAGGAGACAGGCGTAGTCGCCTTCGCCCAACACCTGGCGGCTGAGCAACCGTTGGGCGAAACCGCCCGCCGTGATCGCCAGGTCAAAGTCGCGCTCCATCAAGGCCCGGCCGACGATCTGGCTGTGGGTCTGGCGGAAAATCAAGCGCAGGCCCGGCGCGCGGCGGGCCACTTCCTCGATCAGGCGGCGTCCATGGGCAATCTCGAAATCGTCCGACAGGCCGACGATGACCGAACGACCGTCATAATGACTGGCGTCCGGGTCGATCATCGCCAGGCTCTGGCGACATTTGTCCAAGGCTTCGCTGATCACCGGTTTCAGTTGATTGGCCCGCAACGTCGGCGCCAGCCCCCGTCCCGTACGCACGAACAATTGATCGCCATACACATTGCGAAGCCTGCGCAACGCGGCGCTGATGGCCGATTGCGTCACACCCAGGCGCACGGCGGCGCGGCTGGCGCTTGATTCGTCATGCAGGGCTTCGAAGGTCTTGAGCAGGTTGAGGTCGATGTCGGCGATATTCATGAGGCTCATATCATTTAGCAGCATTCGGGGCTTTATTCATGATCGGCCGCTGCTTGAGAATCAGCAACACCTGATGATCAAGGAGTTGAAAACCCATGCCCAAATCCATTGTGGCTGCCCTGCAGATCGGTTCGTTGCCGGGTGGCAAGGGCGAGACCCTGGCGCAGATCCTTTCCTACGAAGACGCCATTCGCCAAGCCGGTGCACGCCTGGTGGTGATGCCTGAAGCGCTGTTGGGTGGCTATCCCAAGGGCGAGGGGTTCGGAACGCAACTGGGTTACCGATTGCCGGAAGGGCGCGAGGCGTTTGCCCGCTACTTTGCCAACGCCATCGACGTGCCCGGCGTGGAAACCGAAGCGCTGGCCGGGCTGTCGGCGCGCACCGGGGCGAGCCTGGTGCTGGGCGTCATCGAGCGTGTCGGTAGCACCCTGTACTGCACCGCGCTGTATTTCGAACCCGATGCAGGCCTCGTGGCCCGGCACCGCAAGTTGATGCCCACCGGCACCGAGCGGCTGATCTGGGGCAAGGGCGATGGTTCGACCTTGCCGGTGATCGACAGCCAGGTCGGCCGGGTCGGCGCCGCGGTGTGCTGGGAGAACATGATGCCGCTGCTGCGCACCGCGATGTACGCCAAGGGCGTGGAAGTCTGGTGTGCGCCAACGGTTGACGAGCGGGAGATGTGGCAGGTGACCATGCGCCATATCGCTCACGAAGGGCGCTGTTTTGTGGTCAGTGCCTGTCAGGTCCAGGCGTCGCCGCAGTCCCTGGGCATTGACGTCGCGCACTGGCCCGCCGAACGGCCGCTGATCGCCGGTGGCAGTGTGATTGTCGGGCCCATGGGTGATGTGCTCGCCGGGCCGCTGAAAGACACCGCAGGGTTATTGACCGCCGAAATCGACACCGATGATCTGGTGCGGGCACGCTATGACTACGATGTGGTCGGGCACTACGCCAGGCCGGACGTGTTCGAACTGGTGGTGGACGAACGCGCCAAGCCCGGCGTGCGCTTCACGGCGTGATTCACCACGTCGCCGCGGAACCTGGCAGCTCGAGGGTCCCTCGGTCGACGAAGCGCATCGTGCCGAACACGCCGCCGGCGAGCTTGCCCTTGAGTACATAGGGCAGGTTGTCCAGGCTTTGGGTCTGGCTCAGGCCCAGGGTCTGGCGCAGCACGGAAAACGCCGAAATGCTCACCGGCACACTCAGGATCGCTTCGGAAAAGCGCGGGATCGAACCGGCCTGGTCACTGACCCCGGTCGCCAGCGTACGACCATTGACCTCCAGGTCCAAGGCCATGCCGTTGTAGTCGATGGCGGTTTCGTTGGGGTTCTGCACACGCAGTTTCACCGCGAAACGCACTTCCAAGCCCTGGTTGGGCAACGGCTCGATGCCCACCACGTTAATGTTCAGCGGGTCATGGTGCGGGAAGAGGGCGCAGGCGCTGAGGCTGAGCAGGATCAGGAATACGGAAAGGCCGAGGATTCTGCGCATTGGATAAATTCTCAAAAAAGGCGGTCATTGAGCACGATACCGCACAGGGATCACGCGGCAACCAAAGAACCCTTGGCGAGAGCGCTTTTGTGGCGAGGGAGCTTGCTCCCGCTCGGTTGCGCAGCGACCGCAAAAGCTTGGGGCCGCTGCGCCCGAAGCGTCCGACCGGCCCAGCGGGAGCAAGCTCCCTCGCCACAAAAGCTCACACCACAAAAGCTCATACCACAGGGTTCATACCACGCAGGCTCATCGACACAGTCAAAGGGCTCCTGACAGTTTCTGACACCAGCCTCTGCTAATCTGCGTCATCTTTTCTTTGCGGACAGGCCATCGTGTCGCGTACCACTCGGCTGCTCACTTTGTTGCAAGTCCTGCGGGGCAAGCGTTGCCCCGTCACCGCCGCGACATTGGCGGGGGAACTGAACGTCTCCGAGCGCACCTTGTATCGCGACATTGCCGAACTCACGGCCCTTGGCGCGCCGATCCAGGGCGAGGCGGGCATTGGTTATGTATTGCGCAGCGGCCTGTTCCTGCCGCCACTGATGTTCACCGCCGATGAAATAGAGGCCATTGTGCTGGGCTTGCGCTACGTGGATCAGCGTGCCGACGAAGTATTGGGCAAGGCGGCCGCCGACGCGTTGGCGAAGGTCGCCGCGGTGCTGGCCCCGGATGTGCGGGACGCGTTGCGCAACCCCACAGTGCTGCCTGGCCCGCCGGGTTATGGCTATCCGCAGAACACCGTGGAACTGAATGTCTACCGCCAGGCCATTCGCGCCCAGGCCAAGCTGCACATCGACTACGCCGACGTGAACAAGACCCCGAGCCAACGGCTGATCTGGCCGCTGGCCCTGGGCTTTTTCAATGAGGCGCGGGTAGTGGTGGCCTGGTGCGAATTGCGCGGCGCCTATCGGACCTTTCGCACCGACCGGATTGCCTCGGCCACCGAGCAGGGCGAGCGCTATCCAGGCCGGCGCAGCGATTTGCTGCGGGACTGGTTTGCGTTGATGAAGCTGGACGAAACCGGGCGTTTCACTCCTGACAAAAACTGACACAGCGTTGTTCTAGCATGGTGCCAGATCGATAAAACAAGGAGCCATGCCATGTCCAACCCCGTCTCTTCCCTGGCCCCGGCCATCGCCGGCTACATCGCGGCTGCCAATGCCCGTGACAGTTCGGCGGTGACGCGTTTCTTCGCCGAGGACGCCAATGTGTTCGATGAAGGCCAGCACCGTGTCGGCACCCAGGCCATCGCCCAATGGATGGAAGACACCGCCCAGCGCTTCCAGCCGCGAGTCGAGGTTCTCGATGTGCAGCAACGCACAGGCAAGGTGCTGGTGCACAACCTGATCTCCGGCACATTCCCCGGCAGCCCGTTGGAGCTGCGCTATACCTTCCGGCTCGATGAGCAGGGCAAGATCAGTCGGTTGGATATTTCAATCTAGCGTCCTGCCCCCTGAAATGATTGCTGTTGTGCCAGGAGGTGAACGCTGTTGTGGCGAGGGAGCTTGCTCCCGCTGGGCCGGTCCGACGCTTCGGGCGCAGCGGCCCCAAGTTTTTGCGGTTGCTGCGCAACCGAGCGGGAGCAAGCTCCCTCGCCACAGGGGTTCGCGTTGAGTCCACAAGCAGGTGAATGACTCATCACTCCCATGCTGTCATGGCATACTCCCCACCTTCGTTTTCCGGACCCGGGCCGTATGACTTTCGACTCCCCCCTGAGTGCTTGGCAGCACGCCATCGCACACCGCGGTTTCGTCCAGGATGAGGCCCAGGAATTGGCCATCATGGCCCTGGAGCAATGCCACCAGGCGTTGCACGAAGGGCGCAAGTCGATCCAGGGCGTTTATCTCTGGGGGCCGGTGGGGCGTGGCAAGACCTGGCTGATGGACCGTTTTTATGAAAGCCTCAAGGTGCCGGCACGCCGTCAGCACTTCCATCATTTCATGGCGTGGGTGCACCAGCGTTCGTTCCAGCTCACCGGCACGCCGGACCCTTTGCAGGCCTTGGCCAGGGAGTTGAGCGCGGAAGTACGGGTGCTGTGTTTTGACGAGCTGTTCGTCAACGACATTGGTGACGCGATCATCCTCGGGCGTTTGTTCCAGGTGATGTTCGAGCTGGGCATGGTGATGGTGAGTACCTCCAACCTGCCGCCGCAAGAGCTTTATGCCAACGGCCACAACCGCGAGCGCTTCCTGCCGACCATCACCGCGATCAAGCAGCACATGCAGATCGTGCCGGTGAACGGCTGGCAAGACCATCGCCAACACCCAGGCCAATTGCAGCAGCGTTACTGGTTGCGCGATCCAGGGCAACCCGACCCGTTGGGCGATGTCTTCGAGCTGTTGACCGCCGGGCAGGTGTCGAGCCGAGCGCCGATTGAAGTGGGCCATCGTCTGCTGGAACCGGTCCAGGCCAGCGATGCCGTGCTGTGGAGCCGTTACGCCGACTTATGCGAGCAACCGTTTTCAGCGTTGGATTTCATGGCGCTGTGCGACCGCTTCAATGTCATCCTGCTCAGTGACGTGCCTTGTCTGAGCGCTGAACAGCGTGAAGGGCGCATTGCTCGTGGCACCGAGGACGGCGTCGAACGGGTCGTGGCCGGTGATCGTGAGTTACCGCAGTTGTCGGTCCACGACGACGGCGTGCGACGATTCATCGCCCTGGTCGATGAATGTTATGACCGCAAGGTGCCGCTGTGTCTTTCGGCCGCGGTGCCGATGGATGAGTTGTACACCGAGGGCTATCTGCAATTCCCGTTTCGCCGTACGCTCAGTCGCCTCCAGGAAATGCAAATGCAACGTTTTGGTCAGTACGCCTGACCTGTATCCCGCCGACGGCATTGTGCCGCGGTACTACTGAAGTGAGATGGAAGGTCATGGAAGAAGCCAAGGACATCCTTGTTCTGCAAGCCAGCTACACCAACCCGGTCCACGCCGAAGCGATCTGTCATGTGCTCAACGGTTATGCGCAGGATCCGATGGGTGGGGGGCATCCGTTGCCGGCCGAGGTACTGCTGCACCTGCCGGAGGAGCTGGCCAAGCGGCCCCATGCCTTCAGCGTGCTGGCATTCGTCAATGGCGAACCGGCGGGGCTGGTCAATTGCTTCGAAGGTTTTTCAACCTTTGCCTGCCGGCCCCTGGTGAATATCCACGACGTGGCGGTCATGCCGGAATTTCGCGGCCTCGGGTTGAGCCAGAAGATGCTGCAGAAGGTCGAGGACATTGCCCGTCAGCGCGGTTGCTGCAAGATCACCCTGGAAGTGCTTGAAGGCAATGCCGTCGCCCAGGGCAGCTACGCCAAGTTCGGCTTTGCCGCCGGCATGTTCGACCCGGCCCACGGCATTATGCAGTTCTGGATCAAGCCCCTGTAAAAGCGGGCTTCTGGTGGGGTGCGATTATTTTTGCACCACTTCAGCCAAGGGCGCCTTGGGCTGCATCAGGCTGAAGTCGATCAGAGCCCTGCGCGGGGCTTCATATGGATTGCCGATCAGCAGCGGACGGGCCTTGAAGTCATCGCTGACCAGACTCTTGCTGCGGTCCAGTTCATCGAAGCTCAGGCCGGCCAGGTCTGCCCAGGTGTGAATCAGGTGCGAGCTGCTGTAGGGTCGTGACAGATCGCCGGCAAAGTTCCAGTCATGGTTTTCGCGCCACTTGGGCGAAGCCCAGGCCATGAAGGGAATGGTATACATCGGCGCTGTCGGCTTGGCTTCGTTACGGCCCAGCGTGCCGTGACCCTGCGAATCGAACACGTCTTCACCATGGTCCGAGAGGTACAGCAGGAAACCGTTGGGGTCGGTCTTGGCGTAATCCTTGATCAGGCTGGAGACGACGAAGTCGTTGTACAACACCGCGTTATCGTAGCTGTTGTAGGTCGGGACCTGATCATCACGCAGGCTCGCCGGTACGCCCTGGCGATCAGTGAACTTGTTGAACGTCGGCGGATACCGGTATTGATAACTCATGTGGGTGCCGAGCAAGTGCACCACGATCAGCTTGCGCGGGGCGCTGTCGGCCAGGGCCTTGTTGAACGGCTCGATCACGTCGCCATCGTACTGCGCGGAGTTCTGGTTGCGGTTGTTGTTCAGGTACACCTGTTCATCGGCCTGTTGGGAAAAGGTCGTGAGCATGGTGTTGCGCTTGGTCATTGTCTGCTGATTGGTGATCCAGAAAGTCTTGTAGCCGGCCTGCTTCATCATGCTCACCAGCGAAGGCGTGCTGAGGTACAGGTCCGGGTTCTGTTCGTCGGCGAAGGTCAGCACCTGTTGCAGCGCTTCGATGGTATAGGGGCGCGGGGTGATGACATTATCGAACACCGACAGCTGGTCCTTGAGCTTATCCAGCTCCGGTGTGGTTTCCCGCGGGTAACCGTAGAGGCTCATGCGCTGGCGGTTGGTGGATTCGCCGATCACCAGCACCAGGGTGGCCGGCTGTTCTGCCATGCCGTCCTTGAGGTTGCTCAGGGGAGGGATTTTGCTGGCGCTGTGGAGCATGCCTTGCATGTTCTCCAACTGCTCACCATAGCGACGGTAGGCCACCAGCATCTGCCAGGGCACCGCCGGCTCAATCCGGTTTTCGAACTTCTCCAGGCCACGGGCGAAGCTGCCGGTGCGCAGGGTCTGCTTGACCAGCGGATAACCGACCACGGCGAGCACGATGACGGTTGCGACAACGACGGCCTGGCGCCGGGGCAGGTACACCGGGCGCAGGCGGGTCCAGAGCCAATAGCCCACGGCGGTATGGGCCAGGAACGCCGCCACCATCCACCAGGCAAAATACTGGGTCAGGTACTCACCGGCCTCAGACACGTTCGATTCGAACATGATGAAGATGACGCTTTGGGAAAATTCTTGCTGGTAAATGAAGAAGTAGCCCAGGCTGGCCATGGAGCAAGCCCACAACACCACGCCGATCAATGCCGCCAGCAAGCGCGTACGGGCAGGGAAGAGCAGCAGGGGTGCCAGCCACACAGCACTCATCACGAACGCTTGGCGAAAGCCGGCGAAACCCGAGGTGTCACTGAGCAGAATGAGTAGTTGGGTGATACCCGAGAAGTACCAGAAGAACAGAAACAGCCAGCCGAATCCGGCCCAGTCGAAACCTTTCGCAGTCGTTTTGCTGCGTTTGAACAAGCTCATCAAGCGCTCCAGCCTCTGTCGACGAAGCTGCTGGCACCGGACTGGTGGCCGCAGGCATACGCCGAGCAATCTTAAAGGCGGGGAGTATTACGAGCCGGTTGTGAAAACTTTGTTAGTTTTTCGGTTACAAAACGCAGGCGGGAGTGAATCAGCAATCAAGACAGGCGAGAGGCGCCCCATCCTGTGGCGAGGGAGCTTGCTCCCGCTGGGTCGCGTAGCGACCCCAAAGGTTCGGCGGTTGCTGCACAACCGAGCGGGAGCATGCTCCCCCGCCACAGCTAGCGCCGTTATATAGAGGGTGTATGGGTGACACCGGCTTGGGGCTGGTGCCACTTTCCCGACGGTATGCCTCTGGGGCGATTACCGAGCCAGGGACTGGCTCTGGTGGGACAGCTGTGCGTGTTGCAGCTGCATGCGCAGTTGCGTCACTTCATCAAGCAGTAGATCGCGTTCTTCCTTGAGTAGGCGCAATTCATCGCGACGAATGGTCACATAAAGGGTTTGGGGAGGACGTGCGGTAACGACTGGGCCCATTGCTCACCTCGCAAATGGCGTACATCAACTAGAGAGATGTCGCCAGTTTTTTTGGTCGACACCTCTTTATCGGCGCCGATTCTGAATACTTTTGCTCGTGAATGGAACTTTTTTATTTTTCATGGTCGCCGTGTCTTCGGCCGGTTTTTGAACGTTATCCTTTGTGATCGGGCGATTTACCCGGAAACTATGCAGCAATGCTCTGGACTAACCTCCACAAGTCCCCTTGAGCTAAACCTTTGACACACCTTTATTTGTAGTAGGGAGCATCAGCACATGCAACTCGGGATCATTGGACTGGGCCGCATGGGCGGCAATATTGCGCGGCGCCTGATGCTCAATGGGCACACCACCGTCGTCTATGACCGCAATACCGCTTTTGTCGAAAACCTGAGCCAGGAAGGCGCAACGGGCGTCGCGGACCTGCCGGCACTGGTCGCCGGCCTGGACAAGCCACGAGCGGTCTGGGTCATGCTGCCGGCCGGCGCACCCACCGAAGACACCATCAACGTCCTCAGCGAGTTGCTCGAGCCGGGCGACGTGATCATTGATGGTGGCAACACGTACTACAAGGACGACATCCGTCGCGCCCAGGCCCTGTCGGAAAAAGGCCTGAGCTACATCGATGTCGGTACTTCCGGCGGTGTCTGGGGCCTGGAGCGCGGCTACTGCATGATGATTGGCGGTGAGGCCGAGGTGGTGAAGCGCCTGGACCCGCTGTTCGACAGCCTGGCACCGGGCATGGGCAACATTCCGCGCACCCGTGACCGCACATCCGACGATGACCGCGCCGAACGCGGCTACATCCACGCAGGCCCGGCCGGTGCAGGGCATTTCGTGAAGATGATCCACAATGGCATCGAGTACGGCATGATGCAGGCCTTCGCCGAAGGCTTCGACATCCTCAAGACCAAATCCAGCGAAAGCCTGCCACCAGAGCAGCGTTTTGACCTGAACGTGGCCGATATCGCCGAAGTCTGGCGCCGTGGCAGCGTGGTCTCGTCCTGGCTGCTGGACTTGACCGCCGACGCCTTGGCCAGCGATCCGAAACTGGAGGGTTTTTCCGGCGAAGTCGCCGACAGCGGTGAAGGGCGGTGGACCATCGAGGCCGCCATCGAGCAAGCGGTGCCGGTGCCGGTCCTGTCCAGTTCGCTGTTCGCCCGTTTCCGCTCGCGCCAGCAAAGCACCTACGGCGACAAAATGCTCTCGGCCATGCGCTTCGGCTTTGGCGGCCACGTGGAGACGCCGAAAAAATGACCTCGATCGCCAGCAAATCCAAGGCAGAACCCGCGCCGCCGACCACGTTGTTTTTGTTCGGCGCCCATGGTGATCTAGTCAAGCGCCTGCTGATGCCGGCGCTGTACCACCTCAGTCGCGACGGTCTGCTGGGCGATGGGCTGCGCATCATCGGGGTTGACCACAACGCCATCAGCGATGTGGATTTTGCCAAGAAACTCGAGGATTTCATCCGCAACGAAGCGGCGAGCAAGGGCGGTGATGCCGCCCGCGCGCTCGACCCGGTGCTGTGGGCCAAGCTGGCCCAGGGCATCAGCTACGTCCAGGGTGATTTCCTCGATGACGGCACCTACCAGGCGCTGGCGGCAAAAATCGCCGCCAGCGGTACCGGCAACGCGGTCTTCTACCTGGCGACCGCGCCGCGCTTTTTCAGTGAAGTGGTCAGCCGCCTCGGTGCGGCCGGGCTGCTTCAGGAGCAAGAGGGGGCTTTCCGGCGGGTGGTGATCGAAAAACCCTTCGGTTCCGACCTGCAAACGGCCGAAGCGCTGAACGCCTGCCTGCTCAAGGTCATGAGCGAGAAACAGATCTATCGCATCGACCATTACCTGGGCAAGGAGACGGTGCAGAACATTCTGGTCAGCCGCTTTTCCAACAGCCTGTTCGAGGCGTTCTGGAACAATCACTACATTGACCACGTACAAATCACCGCCGCCGAAACCGTCGGCGTGGAAACCCGTGGCAGTTTTTATGAACACACCGGCGCCCTGCGGGACATGGTGCCGAACCATCTTTTCCAATTGCTGGCGATGGTGGCCATGGAGCCGCCAGCGGCGTTTGGTGCTGACGCGGTACGTGGGGAAAAGGCCAAGGTCGTCGGGGCGATCCGGCCCTGGTCGGTGGAACAGGCCCGCGCCAACTCGATCCGCGGCCAGTACACCGCTGGTGAAATCGGCGGCAAGGCTGTGACCGGTTATCGCCAGGAAGCCAACGTCGCTGCCGACAGCAACACCGAGACCTACGTCGCCCTCAAGGTCATGATCGATAACTGGCGCTGGGTGGGCGTACCGTTTTACCTGCGCACCGGCAAGCGCATGAGCGTGCGGGACACGGAGATCGTCATCTGCTTCAAGCCGGCGCCTTACGCGCAGTTTCGCGACACCGAAGTCGACGAACTGCAACCGACGTACTTGAGAATCCAGATTCAGCCCAATGAAGGCATGTGGTTCGACCTGCTGGCCAAGCGGCCGGGGCCGGCCCTCGACATGGCCAATATCGAATTGGGCTTTGCCTACAAGGATTTCTTCGAAATGCAGCCATCCACGGGTTACGAGACCCTGATCTACGATTGCCTGACTGGCGACCAGACCCTGTTCCAGCGCGCCGACAACATCGAGAACGGCTGGCGCGCCGTGCAGCCGTTCCTCGATGCCTGGCAGCAGGACGCGACGGTCCAGCCCTACAAGGCCGGGGAAGATGGCCCGGCGGCCGCCGATGACCTGCTGACCCGCGACAGTCGCGTCTGGCATGGCCTCGGATGAGTGATCTGGTGAAGCATCCCATCCGATTTTTACTCAGCGACATGGACGGCACGCTGCTGCTGCCTGATCACAGTCTCAACCAGCGCACCATTGAAGCGGTTCGCTCGTTGCGTGAGGCCGGTGTGCTGTTCAGCCTCGCCACCGGGCGACCGCCGCGGGCCATGTTGCAGCAGATCGAGGCCCTGGGCGTCGACCTGCCTACGGCGGCGTTCAATGGCGGCACGCTGGTTCATCCCGACGGCAGCTTCCTTGCGGTTCATTACCTGCCGCCCGAGGCTGCGCTGGCCACGCTGGCGCTGTACGCCGATCAGCCGGGCATCGAAGTCTGGGTCTTCGCCGATGGTGATTGGCTGGTGCGCGACGCCAACGGCCCGATGGTGCCGGTGGAGACCCGGGGGCTGGGCTATCCGCCGGTAGAAGTCGAAAGTTTCGAGCCATACCTGGAGCGGATCGACAAGATCGTCGCCACCAGCGCCAACACCGACCTGCTGGTGGAACTGGAGGCTCGGCTGCACCCGCTGCTCAAGGGCCAGGCCCAGGTGTCGCGTTCGCAACCGATCTACCTGGACGTGACGGCGATGAAGGCAAATAAAGGTGAGGCGTTGTCGACGCTGGCCGAGTTCCTGGGGGTGCCGCTGGAGCAGACCGCCGCCATGGGCGACGGCGGCAATGACCCGGCGATGTTTCACCGGGCGGGATTGTCGATTGCCATGGGGCAGGCGGAAGAGGCGATCAGGCGCCAGGCGGATGTCGTGACCGCTGCCGTGACCGAAGACGGCGCGGCCTTGGCGATCGAACGGTACATCCTCCTGTAATAAGCTGTCCGGGTCTTTGTGGCGAGGGAGCTTGCTCCCGCTGGGGCGCATAGCGCCCCCTGTCTTCGCCTGACACGCCGCGGGTGTCAATGCTTTCTTGGGGCTGCTGCGCAGCCCAGCGGGAGCAAGCTCCCTCGCCACAGGTTTCCTTTTTCTCAGCAGTATTTCTACAACCAGTACGTCACCCCATACCACCCCAAGCCACCCATCACCACGGTGTAGGGCAATGCCATCCAGACCATCCGGCCATAGGACAGGCGAATCAGCGGCGCAATCGCCGAGGTCAGCAGGAACAGGAACGCCGCCTGGCCGTTGGGTGTGGCGACGCTCGGCAGGTTGGTGCCGGTGTTGATAGCCACCGCCAGGGTCTCGAACTGTTCGCGGCTCATGTGACCGGAGACGAAGGCCTGCTTGACCTCGGTGATGTAGATGGTCGCCACGAACACGTTGTCGCTGATGGCCGAGAGCAGGCCGTTGGCAATGAACAGCATGCCAGGCTGCTGGTCGGCGGGCAGGGCCAGGACCCATTGGATCAGCGGCGTGAACAGTTGCTGGTCGTGAATGACCGCCACCACCGCAAAGAACACCACCAGCAGCGACGTGAACGGCATCGCGTCCTTGAATGCATTGCCCAGCCGATGTTCGTCAGTGATGCCGGTGAAGGCAGTAATCAACACGATGATCATCAGGCCGATCAGGCCGACTTCGGCAATGTGCAGGGCCAGGCAGACGATCAGGAGCAGTGCGGCAAGGCCTTGGACGATCAGGGCCGCGCGTTGACGTGCGGTGCGTTCGCGATTGTCCTGCTCGGCGTAATCGGCGAGCACGGCGCGTACGTTGTCCGGCAACAGCGTGCCATAACCGAACCAGCGCAGCTTTTCCAGCGCCACACAGGTTGCCAGCCCGGCTGCGAGCACCGGCAGCGACACCGGCGCGACTTTCAGGAAGAAGTCGGCGAAATGCCAGCCCATCTCATGGCCGATCAGCAGGTTCTGCGGTTCGCCCACCAAGGTGCAGACGCCACCCAGCGCCGTACCGACGGCGCCATGCATCAGCAGACTGCGCAGGAAGGCTCGGAACTGCTCCAGGTCGCCTTGGTGCAGCGAAGGCAAATCGTGGTCTTCGTCGACGCTGCTGTCCTGGCGCGGGTCGTTACCCGACGCCACGCGGTGGTACACCGAATAAAAGCCCACGGCGGCGCTGATGATCACTGCCGTGACGGTCAAGGCATCGAGGAAGGCCGACAGGAACGCCGAGAGAAAGCAGAACATCAAGGCCAGGATGGCCTTGGAGCGCACACCCAGGAGCAGGCGCGAGAACAGGAACAGCAGCAAGTCCTTCATGAAATAGATCCCCGCCACCATGAACATCAGCAGCAGGATGACCGGGAAGTTATGCAGCAATTCGTCGTAAAGTGCCTTGGGAGTGGTCATGCCCAGCGCCAGGGCTTCGACCATCAGCAGGCCGCCGGGCATCAGCGGGTAGCATTTAAGGGCCATGGCCAGGGTGAAGATGAACTCCAGCACGATCATCCAGCCTGCAACGACTGGGCCCAGTGTCCACAGCACGACGGCATTGAGGACCAGGAAGGTGATGATGCACGCCTTGTACCAACGCGGGGAATTCCCCAGAAAGTTATGCGCGAAAGCCTTAGCCATTGGACCGGACATTGGCTGCTCCTTTTAATTAGAAGCGCGCAACTTGCCGTAAGAAATGAGGAATATCAAGCGTAGGATGAATACCGTTCGCCCGCGACAATCTGACTCAGGCCCAATAACGCGCAACCACCGCTCGATAATGACCCTGGAGTGAGTAGCCGCCCACCAGGATTTTGCCGTCGGCCTGCACCGCCACGGCGGTGGCGGTGTCCAGACTGTAGCCGAGTCGCGTGCGTACCCAGCCTTTGCCGTGGCCGAAATCCGGGTCGAGGCTCGCATCCGGCAAATGCCGGGCAAGCACGAAGTCGGCCTCGATACCGCCGATGGTGGCGCCGGCGGTGACCAGCTTTCCGTCCGCTTGAAGCTGGGCGGCGGTCCACTGGCTGGCGTTGCGCCCGATCGCCATGAGCCGGCACTGGCCCTGATTGCAATGACGGTCCGGCTTGCCGTCCGGACGCACTTTCAGGGACAGGCTATGCATCGGATCGCGACTGCTGCCGAACGCCTGCAGATCACCGTTCGCATCCTCGACGATCTGGCTGATCATCGCGCTGTGACCCTGGGCCAGGATGGACAGGAAGCCCTCTTCGCCGAAGCTGTCATCGAGCCTGCCGCTGCTGTCATAGCGGGCTATCAAGCCATGCTGGGGCAGGTCGATGGCGCCACCGACGACAATATGGCCGTCAGCCTGGAGCGTCAGGCAGCCGAGCCAGGTATTTTTCAATAAGCGTCGGACCATCACGAAACCGCGACCGTTGAATGAGGTGTCCAGGGCCCCGTCCGGCAGGAGTCGGATCAGTACGCCGACATGGTCGGACAATTGGTAATGATGGTTGGCGAGCAAAAGGATCCGGCCATCGGCCTGCACTTGCATGTCGCAGGCCTCGAGACCTGGCACGCCGGGCGGCAGCCAGGGGTCGCGCAGGCCTTGGGAGAGATTGCCGCAGAGCCGGATGATATGCCGGCCGGCGTTGCCGAAGCTCTGGACAGCACGGCCTTGCGCATCGAACAGCGCCAGGGCGGGCAGGGTGTGCTCGTTGTTTTCGTAGTGCAGGCCCGACAGCAGGATATGCCCGTCGGGCAGCTCGATCACTTTGCCTGCCGTCGCTTCGAAGCCGTGGTCAAACGCGTCGATCACGCAGCCGCGGGTGCCGAAAACCGGGTCGGTCGAACCGTCAGGGTTGAGTCGCGCCAGTCCGAATCGGCTGCCGTGGGCCGTCTCGATCCTGGCTGCCACCAGGATTCGTCCGGCTCGGTCGAGGGTCAGTCCGGTGATCAGGCTCGAGGTGCTGTCTTGGAAATGAACCCAGGCTTTGCCGTTGGCGGCAAAGCCTGGATCAAGTTGCCCGGGGTGGGCCATGGTCTTGGGGAGCACGAACGCGAACTGGTTGAGCATGCCTGCCTCTCCTTGCGTGTCGACCGCCCGAAAGGGCGATGACTGCATGAGGGCAACATTCAATCCCTGAATGGGACAATGCACAACTGTCAGTTTCTACAGATGCTGCGGCGCTGCGTGCCATAACAATGGCTTTACAACCCAATGCCAAGCCTGCAATCGATAACAGGCTTTATTCCGGCATCGACCAGGATTGCAAGGTGTAGCCTTCCTGGCTCAATTCGGCACGGGCCTGTTTCAACAGATCGGCCAGTTGGACCGGGTCGGTATAGGCGCTGCTTGGAATCTGAGTGCGGCCAATATGGGTATTGGTGCGGTCGATGACGGTCAGGCTAAGTTCACCGTTACCGTCTTGTGGAGCCCAGGCCACGCATTGGAATGGACGGAATGCGCGGTCGGCAATCAAAAGAGCTTCGTTGATACGGAGCGGGGCGTTCATGGCGTTTTCTCTTCAGTGTGCCCAAACAAATGATGTGCCGTCGGTTGGGCGTACCGTGCGGCTGGTTACTTGTACTGATGTCCCGAACCCGTAGGCGGGTCACACATTATTTAAATAAATTTCGATTTTCTTTCAGACCAGGCTTTTGCACTTTTGTTTGAAAGCACCCTGAAAGAAAAACGCCTGTGACAACTAACGAAACGCTCGCTTATAACCACTTTAACGTGATCTCGATAATCAATTGATACAAGGGCGCGTCAACTTCTTGCTACTGTTACATGCAGGTTTGCCAAACGACTGTTTCTAATCATATTTCCTTATTTTGGCGCCAAGGATCAGTCATGATCGAAGCCAGTACGTCACGTCGTCTGCTCGTGGTTGATCCCTGCGACGATTGTCATCGCCTGTTGCCGGGGCTGCGCAGCATTGGGTGGGATGTGGACAGTTGCGCCCTTGAACACGCCGGCGATCGGACCTGTGACGTCGGTCTGCTGCGCTTGCAACCGTTCCACCTGGAGCGCCCGGAAGCGGTCAAGGAATTGATCAGCCGTAGCGGCACGGAGTGGATCGCCGTGCTCAGCCAGGAAGTCTTGCGCCTGCAAAACGTCGGTGATTTTGTCTGCGAATGGTTTTTTGACTTCCATACCTTGCCCTTTGACGTGTCCAGGGTCCAGGTGACCCTGGGCCGGGCGTTTGGCATGGCGCGCCTGCGGGGCCAGGGCTCGATTCACATCGACCAGCCCGAACATGAACTGCTGGGCGACAGCAAGCCGATTCGCGAACTGCGCAAGTTGTTGAGCAAGTTGGCGCCGGCCGAGTCGCCCGTGTTGATTCGCGGTGAGAGCGGCACCGGCAAGGAACTGGTGGCGCGCACCCTGCATTGCCAGTCGCATCGGCGTAACAAGCCGTTCATCGCCATCAACTGCGGCGCCATTCCGGAGCACTTGATCCAGTCCGAATTGTTCGGTCATGAGAAGGGCGCATTTACCGGCGCTCACCAACGCAAGATCGGACGGATCGAGGCGGCCCACGGGGGCACGTTGTTTCTCGATGAGATTGGCGACCTGCCGTTGGAGTTGCAGGCCAACTTGCTGCGTTTCCTCCAGGAAAAACACATTGAGCGGGTTGGCGGCAGCCAGCCGATCGCCGTCGATGTGCGGGTCTTGGCGGCCACCCACGTGGACCTTGAGGCGGCCATCGAGCACAAGCGATTTCGCGAGGACTTGTATTACCGCTTGAATGTGTTGCAAGTGGTCATGGCACCCTTGCGCGAACGCCATGGCGACCTGGCGATGTTGGCCAGTCACTTTTCCCATTTCTACAGCCGGGAGACCGGCCGTCGTCCCCGTAGCTTCAGTGACGATGCCCTGGTGGCGATGGGCATGCACGACTGGCCCGGCAACGTGCGGGAGTTGGCCAATCGCGTCCGTCGCGGGTTGGTGCTGGCCGAAGGGCGCCAGATCGAAGCCCGGGACCTCGGCCTGGCCAGCCAGCAGGGTATCGCGGCGCCGATGGGTACGCTGGAAGATTACAAGACCCGCGCCGAGCGCCAGGCCCTGAGCGATGTGCTCAACCGTCACAGCGACAACTTGAGCGTGGCGGCACGGGTATTGGGCGTGTCCCGGCCGACGTTCTATCGTCTGCTGCATAAACACCAGATTCGCTAGAACTGCCTACACACAAGTCATTGTGGGAGCGGGCTTGCTCGCGAAGGCGGTGTGTCAGTGATATTGATTAACCTGACACTCCGCCTTCGCGAGCGAGCCCGCTCCCACAGTAGTTTTGCAGTGCCCTTGGGTATGTGCTCATCACATACCCTTAAGGACATCAGAAGTAATACGGGAATTTTAAGCTAAAGGTGAAATCCGGCGCATCGTCCGTCAGCCCGATGGACAGGTTCGGCACGATGGTCAGGTTGTCGGACGCAGCGACGGTCATGCCGATATTGAAGTAACCGGCGTTGGCGTCGCTGGAGGTCACCGATTCCCAGTCGCCGCCGTCCTGCTTGAGCTTGCTTTTCTTCTGGATCAGGTCGGAGACTGAGAACGACATGCTCATCTTCTCGTTCAACGCAAAGGCAACGCCCGCGCCGATCTGGAAGCTATCGCCGATCCGCACCTTGCCCGGGGTCTTCTGGTTGACCGTGGAGCTGATGTCGTCGAATGACTCTTCGAGGTTATGGGTGTAGGAAAGGCTGCCGAACAGGACGGCTGGGTCGAAGGTCTTGACCAGCGAGAGCCCGGGCGTGATCGACCAGACGCCGTTGCCGGTGGGCAAGTCGTCAGGCACGAACAGGTTGGTGTTGGCCTGGGATTGGCGCAGCTTGATACCAAACGGATCCTTGCCGGTGGGGGCCTTGACCCGCAGGGTGACCACCGCGTCCGGAGAGTTGATCGACTCATCCATGAACTTGTAGGCGATGCCGAAATTGACGTCGCCGATGGTCGGGTCGCGGGTCACGGTTTCTTCGCTGGTGACCCCGGCCGCACCGTTGTTCGCGCCGCCTGACTGGTAGGTGGATTCGCGGTAGACCACCGGCACGTTGAGGTCGAACTGCCAGCGATTGTCGAAGTTGTAGCGACCGGTAAGGTCCAGCGTCCAGGTGTCGGCCTTGATTCGGTCGAGGTTGATGTTGCCCAGGAAAATCGAATCCAGGGCCAGGAAGCCGTTGAGGATCAGTTGCCGCGTGTCATAGCGCGAATAGGTCACGCCGGTCTCGAAACTGAACTTGCCGCCGCCAAAGAAGCCGCTGGCCTCGTCATAGAGGTTGGAGACACTTTGGGCCGGCTGGGAATCGTCGGCCAGGGATTGCCCATAGCCGCTGCCGCCCGCTGTTGTCGCAGCACCGCCGGCGGTCTGGTTGCCTTTCATGTCGGCCGGGGATTTGGCCAGGCGCTTGGGTTGTGGCGCGGCGGGTTGGTCCTCTACTTGGCGAACCCGCTGCTCGAGCACCGCCAGGGCCTTTTGCTGGACCTCGTATCGTTGCTTGAGCTCTAGAAGCTGCTGTTTCAGGGCTTCTATTTCGGCATCCGGGGCCGCCTGTAACACGGCCGCCGGGAATAACGTGCTTAAACACATCACAGCGCGCAACGATACGGATCGATACATGAAATATGCCGTCCCTATTTGCCCAATGATCGGAAACCAGCGTAGTTCAATAACCGAGGTTACGGAGGCCGCGCAGTTGGGTCAGGTTGCAGTCCAATGCGCCGGCACTGGGGCCGTTGTTGTTCAGCACCACGTTGAGCTGCGTCATGTTGTTGACCAGGTTGCTGTTGCCCAACAGGCGAGTGTTTTGCAGCAAGCCGCCCTGGGCCACTTGTTGCAAGGTGCCGCCCTGGTTGTGGCTGGCCTGGATCGCCATCTGCACGCCGTTGCCGGTGGCAGTGACCGCGACGCTGCCGGCGGCATTGCTGCCGCTGATGGTCTGGCCCTTGGTCAACAGTTGGCCTTGGGAGGGGACAAGCGCGGGCGCCTGGCTGCTCTCCTTCACATTGATGTTGACGCTGTTGTAGGCCGTGTTGCCGTCGCCGGCGGCACGCACGCTCTGGGTCACGCCCTGGCCCGTGCCAAGGCCGGCGCCACCGGTAATGTTGCCGCTGCCCTGTTCCGGGACGCTGCCGTTACCGGTTTGCTTGATGGTGGAGACATAGAACTCGGGTTTCACGGTGGCGGCTTGGATTTGCATGGTGCTGCTGGCGCCGATCAGGTCGCCGCTGGCGTTGCGCCAGGTACTGCTCATGACGATGCCGAAGCTGATGACGCGGCCGGGCATGACATAACGACCGCGCAGCTCGGCGAGCTCCTGGTCCTTGACCTCGATGGGTTTGAAACCGGCATGGGCATAGCCCGAGGCGGTCGCGAGCAGGCAGGCCAGCGACAGCCAGTGTGAAGTTTTCATGTGCTGCTCCCGGAGCGTCCTGCTCCTTTTTGTACTTATTGTTGGCAGTGGTCGGCGATTAGAAAAAGTCGCTCTGTATGAAGCCGAAATCCATCAATTCCGCATCCCTGACCGGGTTGAAACCGTCCAGCTTGTTACGGGCCGTCAGCGGTTGAGGAGGGCTGCGTAGGGCATTGGTCTTGTCATAGCCCGGGCCGACGATCGCGAAGACGATGCCGTTCCAGCCTTTGACGAACTCATCGTGGGAATAGCGTTTGTGCCCCAGCACCGGGTCGCCGATGTAGACCCATTGCTTGTCGGCTCGCTGCAATACCACGAAGTGCTTGTAGCCGCGTATTTCCATCAGGACCACCACCGGGATCGTCACCGCTTCGAGTTTCTCCGGCGGTATCCGGTAGCCTCGGGCACGCATGCCGATGGTTTCCACGTAGCGCTTCATGTCCAGCATGGAAAAGCCCTGGGTGCGAACCAGGTCATGGTCGGCATTGACCAGCATGCCTTTGATGACGTGCTCTTCATCGACGTCGAGCCAATAGGCTTGGCGTAGCACCGTCGCCAGGGCGGCGGCGCCGCAACTGAAGTCGGTTTTCTGTTCGACGATGTCGCTGAACTTGCGCTCGCGTACGCTTTGCACCGGTTTGTAGACCAGCATGCCGCCAGGCAGGGCGGCGACCGGCATCTGCGCCGCTTCGGCCATACAGGCCAGGCAGAGCAACAGGGAAACGGCAGTGACACGCATGATCAATACGCCTGATGGACATCCGGGAAAAAAGCCCCGTTTCCCAGCTGCACCGTTCGTCTAGAGCATTGAAATGAGTCCGTGGCGAGGGAGCTTGCTCCCGCTGGGCTGCGGAGCGGCCCCAAGTTTTTGCGGTTGCTGCGCAACCGAGCGGGAGCAAGCTCCCTCGCCACAAGATTCATCCAAACCCTAGGGAAACAGCATTGCTGTTGCCGGGGCTCCGTTTCACCCGCGCTTACATGCAAGCCTTGCAGCCAGCCGCGATGGACAGCGAGTTGCTTTGCTGGTTGCCCACGCCCGCCGACACGTTGGCGCCGCCGTTACCGGAGAAGCCGTTCATGGAGTTGGTCATGGTGGCGTTGTTGATCACAGGGTTTTTCCAACCGTCGCGGGTCAGCACCTGCTGGGTGTTGCTGCCGGCCAGTTCGAAAGTCCCCACGGCGGAGAACTTGAACTTGTCGTCATCGTGGCCGCCGCCGTAGCCACCTTTGTTGCCCCAGCCGCCGTCGTCTTCGACGGTACCGGTGCCTTTGGCCTTGAAGGAGCCGGACGCCTCATAGGAACTGGTGAGGGTAACGACCTCGTTCTTCTTCACGCCTTTGTTGTCGACCACCAGGCCGGTGGACGACTGGTCAGCCGCTGCTGCGGCCTGGGCGACCCGACCGCCCGACACCGCGATAGCCAGGTTGTTTTTCTGCTGGTTGAAGTTGCCGGCGGTCACGTTGATGCCGATGTTGCCGGAGCCGCTGTTGCCCGCGTTGGTGAGCGAGGCGTTGTTTTGCGCGGAGTTGTTTTTCACATAGTTGTTGTTATTGACCTGAGTGGCGCTGGATGCGGCCACCGCGCTACCGAAGATGAAGCTTTCGTCGGCGGTGGCCAATGCGGCGGCGTTGTCTTGCTGGTTGCCATCGCCGGCGGCGATGTTGGCGCCCATGTTGCCGTTGCTGCCATTGAGCGAGTCAGTGGCCTCGGCGGTGTTTCGGGTCGCCTGGTTGGTCACAACGTTGCTGTCGCTATTTTGCACATCCAGCACCGTGGCCCCAGCGCCGGCGCTGATGGAGAGCAATTGTTCCAGCGTTGGCCCTTTGGGACCATGGTTGCCATGGCCGTTGCCATGGCCGTTGCCGTTTCCGTCAGCCTGTGCAGCCATTGCCATGACAGCGGCGAGAGCGAAAACCAATGGTTTGAGTGCCATTGTAGGTTTCATGGTGTTTCTCCTTGCGTGTCGTTGGTTAAGTGTTGGTACTTTCTTATGCCCACTGCGCCGGATCAGTCAGCGACCCGGATGCTCAGGGTGTTAGCCATGCGGTTCCCCACCCCGGCACTCTGGTTCACCTGAATCACCCCTCGGCTGCCGGTGAAGGCCTGGTCGCTGGTAACGACCTGGCGACTGCCGGTTGGGGCGCCAGTTGCGCCTGAGTTCGGTAGCAACGCCACGTTCTGTTGGGACAGGGCGCTGTCGTCAATGCTCTGCGGATGGGCACTGATGCCCACCCGCATGACATTGGCCATCTGGTTGTTGGCCCCGGCGGACTGGTTCACGCCCAGCACGCCGTTGCCGTTGGTAAAGGAGTGGCCACCGATACGGGCGGTGGCGTTCATGGAGGGGTTGGCCTGGGTGTCGACGCTTTGCTGTACGCGGGTGCTGGCCTGGGCGTGGCTGCCAATGGCAATGGCCCGAGTGTTGGTTTGCTGGATTTGGTCGCCGGCCGCCTGGTTGACGTTGAAGTTGCCGGTGTACTGGCTGCCGGAATCCTGCAGGTTGGCGTTGCTGACCACCGCCACGCCCGAATCGGCAAATACCGTGAAAGAACTGAGCAGGGACAGCATGACCAGGGCGAGTAGAAACAGGACGGGTTTCATGTCACTGACCTCCCGCCAATCGACCCAGCGGGGCCAGGCCGGAACTCAGCGAGCGGTTGATGGTGCCAGAGATCGCTCCGCCGCTGCCGCCACCGTGGCCGGCATTCATGCCCGGCATGCCGTTGGGGTTGGTGACCACGTTCAGGCCCTGCACGCCGGTATTGGGGGTGACGATGTTGCGGATCGACGAACCGCTGGCCACGCTGGCGAATTCGCCATCGCTCAGTTCGGTGCTATTGGTCGCCTGGTTGATGCGTTCGGAGGGATTGGCATTGACGGTGGTCGGGTAGGGGTCTTTGCCACCGTTGCGACCGATTGCGATGGGTTGCACGTCACGGTTGAGTACGATGACGCCGTTGCCCTCGGCCTGCGCGGGCAGGCTGAACGTTGCGCCGGCGGCGCAGCCGATGAATAGCAGGCAGGTCATACCCCTGTCGAACATCCCCATGGCATCGATTCCTTCTTCGGTACGCTGGCCCTAGTCAGCGTTGCGAAGTGGGGAAGAGCAGGTGTTGTGCCGGGTTTTGAATTACCTGTGAATTCAATGAGTTGAGTTCAGGCGCGCGCAGCGGGGGAAGAAACCTGTTTCAGCGCTGAGACAACGCACAGGATGGCCAACCGGCTGCACGCTGTTCCAGGGCTCTGGATCCAGGTTTTTGGGTGGGTGTTTCAGTGACTTGACAGTCTTGATGACAATCATCTGAAACGATGTTGGATCCGGGTTTGCCGCGAGCGTGATGTTTCAAACGTGAGACAAATCATCCTGCGGTCAGTTGGGCGACGGCCGCGAACACTTGCCGCTGGCGTTGCGCCCAGTTGCCCCGAATGATCTGGAACGGTTGCCGATGTCGACTCAGCCACGCCTCGATGGCGTCGAAAAAAGCCAGTCGTTCTGCCAGCTCGGGTTGGCAACGCAAACCGTCGCCAGTCCATTCGACCTGCTCGGGGCTCAACAGCAGCTGCAAGTCGTAATGACGGGCCAGCAACGCCGGTTCGAGCCAGTCCGGGCAGTCACCAAAAAGGGTCTGGCTCCAGAGGATGTTGCTCAACAGGTGGGTGTCGAGGATCAATAGCGAGGGTCGGCGGGCACGTGCCTCGTCTTCCCAGGCCAACTGGCCGGAGGCGATGTCAGTGATGTCCGCCAGGCACGTATCGCGCTGGGTCTGCTCCATGAAATGGCGCACGTACTCGTCCACCCGCACGCCACCAAAATGTGCCTGGAGTTGCGCCGCCAGCCAACTCTTGCCGCTGGATTCCGGGCCGGTCAGGACCACCACCTTCATGCGCGCAGGGCCGGGTCGGCGCGCCATTCCCGCCAGCCTTGCACGGCCAGCAACGTGAACAGGGCGTAGAGCGCGGCGGTCAAGTGCAAGCCCTTGTAGATGAACAGGCCGACGAAGATCACGTCCAGGAGGATCCACAACGGCCAGCATTGCACGCGTTTTTGCGCCATCCACCATTGAGCGACGAGGCTGAAACCGGTGAGCGCGGCATCGAGCCAGGGCTGGGCGGCGTCGGTCCAGTGGGCCATGGCGGCTCCCAACAGCAGGCTGCCCGCCGCGCCGATGGCCAGGCCGAGCAGCACCGACGGCCCACCGAGATGGCTGACCTGACGCCCATCATGATTGTGCCCGGCACGGGTCCATTGCCACCAGCCGTAGAGTTGCAACACTGCGTAGACCACCTGCAGCAGCATGTCCGAGTACAACTTCACTTCGAAAAAAATCCAGCTGTACAGCAACACCATGACCAGGCCGATCGGCCAGCACCAGGGGTTCTGCTTGACGGTCAACCAGACAGCGATCACGCCGAGGGCTGCGGCAAACAGTTCAAGCCCGGACATGGCGGTTCCTTGGGGAAAGAGGAGAGGGCGGCGATTGTAAACGCTATGGCGTGGAGAGCTCCAATACCATTGTTGGTTGAGCCTGTGGCGAGGGAGCTTGCTCCCGCTGGGCTCTGTGGTGACCACCCAACCTGAAAAGACCCACACAGAACCAATGTGGGAGCGGGCTTGCTCGCGAATGCTGTCCTTCAGTCATGCATTTGCTGACTGTTACACCGCATTCGCGAGCAAGCCCGCTCCCACAAGGGGTTCATCAATCCTTAGACCCGGAACTGCTTGAGCAACCCGTTAAGCTGTTCACTCAGCGCCTTCAGGCGGCTGCTTGCCTGGCTGGACTGTTCGGCGGCCATGGCGGTGCTGTGGGACAGTCCGGCGGCCTGGGTGACGTTCTGGTTGATGTCTTCTACCACATGGGCCTGTTGCAGGGTGGCGCTGGCAATGGAGGCGTTCAGGCTGTTGAGGTTGCGCAGGGCCTGGCCGATGGCGTTGAGGCTGGCACCGGCCAGGCCCGCCTGTTCTATGGTCAATTGCGAGGCACGGCTGCTGTCGCCGATGACTTTTACGGCAGCTTCGGAATGGGTTTGCAGGCGCTCGATCATCGACTGGATCTCAGCGGTGGACTTCTGCGTACGCTGGGCCAGCAGCCGCACTTCATCGGCGACCACCGCAAAGCCCCGGCCTTGTTCGCCAGCGCGGGCGGCTTCGATCGCAGCGTTGAGGGCCAGCAGGTTGGTCTGCTCGGCGATGGAGCGGATCACCTCCAGCACGCTGCCAATCTGGGTACTTTCACTGGCCAGGGTGCGAATCACTTCCACCGCCTGGTCGATGGTCTGGGACAGGCGATCGATCTGTTGCAAGCTGCCGTCGATGTTGACCTGGCCTTGCTGGGCCTGGGATTCGGCGTCGCGCATCTCGCTGGCGGCGTGCTCGGCGTTCTTGGCCACGTCCTGCACGCCATACGTCACTTCATTGATCGCTGTGGCCACCAGTTCCATTTGTTGCGACTGCTGCTGGCTGCGTTCCTGGGCTTGAGCCGCGTCGCTGCCCAACTCGTTGGAAGATTGCCCCAGCTCACTGGCAGAAGCCTGCAATTGGCTCACCACTTGGCGCAGTTTGGCGGTAAAGGCGTTGAAATGCCGGGCCAGTTGGGTGACTTCGTCCTGGCCGTGGGTGTCGAGGGTGCGGGTCAGGTCGCTCTCGCCGCTGGCGATGTTGGCCATGGCGTTGACGGTCTCTTGGAGCGGGCGGACGATGCTGCGTACGATCAAGGTCAGCAGGAGACCCATGACCAGAGTGATGGCCAGGCCAATTAACGAAGCCTTGATCACCTGGGACTGGAATTCTGCCTGGACGTCATCCACGTACACGCCGGAACCGATGATCCAGCCCCACGGTTCGAACAGCTTGACGTAGGAAGTCTTGCCGACCGGTGCTTCGGCCCCTGGCTTGGGCCAGAGGTAGTTGATCATGCCGGCGCCCTTGGCCTTGGCGATGGCGACCATCTCGTTGAACAATGCGTAGCCGTTCGGGTCGCGGATCGCCGAGAGGTTTTGGCCTTCAAGCTTCGGGTTGGTCGGGTGCATGACCATGACTGGCGTCAGGTCGTTGATCCAGAAGTAGTCACTCTGGTCATAGCGCAGGCCTCGCACCGCGCTGAGGGCTTGCTTCTGCGCCGCCTCGCGGGTCAGGGTGCCGGCGGTTTCCAGCCCATGGTAGTAGCTCAATACGCCGCTGGCGGTCTGCACCACATGCTGGGTTTTCTGCACCTTGGCCTGATACAGATCCGTGTGGATCTGCTTGAGCATAAAGGCGCCGAGCGTGAACAACATCACGACGGCCACGACCAGGATGAGCCACAAGCGTCGGCTGATCGACACACTGCGCAAGCTATTCATACGCTGTCACTCCGGTTTTTTATTCTTGTCATATCGACGGCCGGCACTGTAACGCCCGGCCGCTATCGGTCATTGACCTGAGTCACAACGCGGCAGCGTTATCAGGGCTTGTCTGATAGGATTTCGGCCCCGCGGCGCAAAACCTGAGCCTGTTCTGATTTTTTCATTGGTTTTTTTTGGATGATCGCAGCTATCGTGCAGCCGCTGCGTGGACCTGTATGACACTTGAATAGCGATAAGACCCGCATGAACAGGGTCTTTTTTGGGGGATGAATGGATTTGTGGACGGCCTTTTCGGCATTGATTCTTGGCGTAGTAGAGGGTTTGACGGAGTTTCTGCCGATTTCCAGCACGGGGCACCAGATCATCGTCGCCGACTTGCTCGAGTTCGGTGGCGAACGTGCAATGGCATTCAACATCATCATCCAGCTCGGCGCGATCCTCGCGGTGGTCTGGGAGTTCCGGCGCAAGATCTTCGACGTGGTGCTGGGCCTGCCGACGCAACCCGGCGCCCGCCGGTTTACCGCCAACCTGCTGATTGCCTTCTTTCCCGCCGTGATACTGGGCGTGTTGTTTGCCGACTGGATCCACCATTACCTGTTCAACCCGGTCACCGTGGCCGCCGCTCTGGTGGTGGGCGGCCTGGTGATGCTCTGGGCCGAAAAGCGCCAGCACCAGGTGCATGCTGAAACGGTGGACGATATTTCCTGGAAGGATGCGTTGAAGGTCGGTCTGGCCCAGTGCATTGCAATGATCCCGGGTACATCCCGTTCCGGTGCGACCATCATCGGGGGCTTGCTCTTCGGGCTGTCACGCAAGACCGCCACCGAGTTTTCGTTCTTCCTGGCGATGCCGACCATGGTCGGTGCGGCCGTGTACTCGGGCTACAAGTACCGTGAGCTGTTCGTGCCGGCGGATTTCCCGGTGTTCGCCATCGGTTTCGTCACGGCGTTCATCTTCGCCATGATCGCGGTCAAGGGCCTGCTACGGTTCATCGCCAGTCACAGCTACGCCGTGTTCGCCTGGTATCGGATTGCGTTCGGCCTGCTGATCCTGGCCACCTGGCAGTTCGGTTGGGTTGACTGGACCGCCGCCAAGCCATGAACGAGTCAGGCACCCGCAAACGCGCTGGGGGCAATGCCGGCGGCGGCGTGCAAAACCTGCGGCTCAAACTGATGGTGTTTGCGCTGGTCTGCGCCTTGCCGCTGTTCGGTTCACTGCTGTTCGGACTACGGGCAGTATCGTGGGTGCCGATGGCGGCCTATGGTGTCGTCAGCCTGGTGGCGTTCCTGCTGTACTGGAGCGACAAGCGCAAGGCCCGCGCCGACGCCTGGCGTATCCCGGAGAACGTGCTGCATGCGCTGGAGCTGGCTGGCGGTTGGCCCGGGGCCTTGCTGGCCCAGCAGTTGTTTCGCCACAAGACCCGCAAAGTATCGTTTCAAGTGGTGTTCTGGTTCATCGTGCTGTTGCACCAGGTGTTCTGGATCGACCAGTTGTTCCTGGGCAGCTCTCTATTTTGAATGGCTAGAGCAACAAGCCCACCTGCGTGCGCTTGGGCAATTTGCTCACGACCAATTGATGTGAGCGTTGCAGCAGGCCACGCAATTCTTCGGCCCCGAGCGGGTAGGGCACCTGCATGATGACCCACTGGGCCCGTGCCAAATAAGGCGCGGGGTGAATGCCCGGCCGGTCGCAGTGACCCAGGAACAGATCCTTGTCGACCTTGAACGCCAACGAGTCGCCCCGCAGGCCTTGGAGGGCGAACATCTTGTTCCCGGCAATGGAAAACACCCGCACGCCGCCCCATTTGTAATCCTCCCTGGCACCGGGCAAGCCCAGGCAAAACCGCGCGACATCCTCTTCGCTCAAATTCATAGTGTTTTTTCTCCACAGCCCTCGAAGACTTCCACCAAATGATCGATCCATGCACGCACCGCCGGCAGCATGCCGCGTCGATGCGGGTAGACGGCTTGTAGCCAGCCATCGGGCAACGACCACCCAGGCAGCAGCTCCACCAGTGTGCCGTCATGCAATTCCTGCTCGCAATACATGCTTGGCAATAATGTGAAACCCAGGCCGGCGAGGGTGCAGGACCGGCGCACGATGAAGTCATCGACGCCCAGGCGGGCTTCCAGGCTCAGTTCGGCCTGCTGCCCATCGGCCTTGACCAGGCGCAGATGCACCAGGCGATCGGCTTCCAGTGCCCCCAGTACCGGCAGCGGCTTGAGATCGTCCGGGGTTTCGATCCGCCGCCCTTCGACGAAGGCCGGGCTGGCGACCAGCATCAGCCGTGCCCGACGCAAACGCCGGGTCATCAACAGCGGGTCTTCGTCCCCCAGGTCGCGCACGCGCAACGCCACGTCGATGCCTTCGCCGATCAGGTCCACCCGCCGGTTGAGCAGGGTCATTTCCAGTTGCACCAAGGGGTATTTCACCAGGAAGGTTTCGATCACCACCGGCAGGAACTGATGGGCCAGGCCCACCGGGCTCGACACCCGCAATCGGCCACGCGGCTCGCTGGACATGCTCGCCACCGCTTCGTCGGCCATCTCGGCCTCCAGCAACATGGCCTGGCAATGGCGCAGATAGCGTTCGCCGACCGCCGTCAGTTTCAACTGGCGGGTGGTGCGCTGGAGCAGGCGAGCACCGAGGCGTTCTTCCAGTTCGGCGATGCGCCGCGACAGCCGGGACTTGGGAATACCCAGCAAGCGTCCGGCGGCCGCGAAACCATCGGCTTCGACGACTTTGGCGAAGTAGTACAAGTCATTGAGGTCTTGCATGTCGAGCTCTATTGTCCTGTCAGTAGGACAAACTATCGCATTTTTGCTGACTTATCGATCATTCGCTTCATCGATAGGATTGTCGCCAATTGATCGCCTGGTTGCGGTCCTCATTTGGAGAGCACTGATATGAAACTGCTGCACATCGATTCGAGCATCCTCGGCGACCACTCCGCTTCCCGCCAATTGAGCCGCGAAGTGGTTGAAGCCTGGAAAGCTGCCGAGCCAGGCATCGCCGTCACCTACCGTGACCTGGCCGCCGACGCGATCAGCCATTTTTCCGCGCAGACGCTGGTTGCCGCCGGTACCAGCGCTGAATTGCGCGACGCTGCGCTGAAGCATGAAGCCGATCTCAGCGCGTCGGCAATGGCCGAGTTCCTGGCGGCTGACGCGGTGGTCATCGCCGCGCCGATGTACAACTTCAGCATTCCGACCCAACTCAAGGCCTGGATCGACCGCATTGCCGTGGCCGGCCAGACGTTCCGCTACACCGAAGCCGGCCCTGAAGGGCTGTGCGGTGGCAAGAAACTGGTGATCGTTTCCACCTCGGGTGGTTTGCATGCCGGCCAACCGAGCGGCGTGGGTCACGAAGACTATCTCAAGTTGGTGTTCGGTTTTCTCGGCATCACTGATATCGAAGTTGTCCGTGCCGAAGGCCTGTCCTACGGTGACGACATGCGTACCAAAGCCCTGAGCGAAGCCACGTTGCAGATCGGCCAGCAGTTCGCCGCTGCGTAAATCCTGCGTAAAGGCAGCAAGCGCTTCGGGCAACCTTCGCAAAACCCTGTATTCTCGTCGTCATTGGATGGCCGGGATGCAGGGTTTTGCTGCATTCGGCGCCGGGGATCTGGCGCAGGTTATGCACGGCCAAGACTGCGAGCGACGGGGCCTTCCCGTGCGCTGGTGAGGGTGGAAAATTCGATGGCACGTTTTGGTGCAGCGTTGCTGCTTTGCTTGTTTGCCAGTTTCGCTTCAGTGCAGGCCGCACCGGGGCCGCATCCGCATTGGAGCGCCGGTTTCCATGAGCTGAATTTTCTTGATCCGCTGGATCAGCAGCCGATGCACGCCATCGCCTTTTATCCGTCCACCGACCGCGAACAATCCAGCCTGCTCGGCGGCTACCAGATCGATGCCGCGCCGGAGGCCCAGATCGCCATCGGCCGTTTTCCACTGTTAATGCTGTCCCATGGCAATACCGGCACCCCATTGGCCCTGCATGACCTCGCCACTTCGTTGGCGCGCAAGGGGTTCGTCGTGGTGGCCGTGATTCATCCCGGCGACAATGTCCAGGACCACAGCCGGCTTGGCACCCTGAGCAACCTGTACGGGCGGCCGATCCAGATTTCCGAAGCCATCACCGCGACGCTCAATGACCCGATGCTCTCGCCGTTCGTCAACGCCGGGCAGGTTGGGGTGATCGGTTATTCGGCGGGTGGCGAAACTGCGCTGATCCTGTCCGGTGCGACGCCGGACCTCAATCGCTTGCGCCGCTATTGCAAGGAGCGGCCAGAGGATCGTGACGCCTGCAACACCCAGGGCGAGTTGATCGCCGACCGCGATGACCTGCAACCCGTGGCCGACCCCAGGGTCCGGGCATTGTTGCTGATGGCGCCGTTGAGCCTGAAGTTCGGCCGTCATACTTTGGCCGATGTCCATGTGCCGGTGCTGCTGTACAGCGGCGATGGCGACAATCTCGTGGCTTTCGACAAGAACGCCGCTGCCTTGGCCCGCAAGCTGCCCACCGCTCCAGATTTCAAGACCCTGGCCGGCGCGGGGCATTTTGTCTTCCTGGCGCCGTGCACCGACGAGCAGATCACCGCGATGCCGGCGCTTTGCACGGATGCCGATGGCGTCGATCGCAAGGACATTCACCGCACCATGATTACCGAGGCCAGCCGCTTTTTCGGCGAGGCCTTGGGTAAGGCGACCCGGGCGGGGATGAAGACGGCTGATCAATAAGGTATTGCTATCCATTTAAGCGTTCCCCGGAATCTGAGCTTCCGTTCCGAGGGGCATGGTTTGTACGTAAGGTTGGTGTGTATATCCGTTTCTGCGGTAACGGCTACTTATGGTTCCGCCCTTACGGCGGGTCACTTTTGAAAAGCGCAAAAGTAACCAAAACGCTCCTGCCCCACCACTCGGTGCCTCGCTAGGGCTCGGCATGCCCTCACTCCGGCATTGCTCCGTGGGCCGCCGCGAAGGGCCATCCATGGCCCAGCGCGGCTATCCCGGCATCCATGCCGGGATGCCCACTCCACAATACCTGCGTTCGGCCATCGTGGTTAACGGGGCGCCCGAGATCAACGTCCTCCCCGAGGCGGCCTGAGAGCCGACCTGGCTCTTCCGGTCGTACACCCATCAGATCTGTGGGAGCAAAGCTTGCTCGCGATAGCGGTGGTTCAGTCACATAGATACTGGATACACGGCTCTTGCTTTGCTTTGCTTTTGGATCTTGATCTTGATCTTGATCTTGATCTTGATCTTGATCTGGACGCCCCATTAAACCACGCTGGCCGAACGCAGGTATTGTGGAGTGGGCACCTCGGCATGGATGCCGAGGTAGCCGCGCTGGGCCCAGAGTGTGTAAAAACTCCGAAGCCAACCCTTGCTATGATTTCCCCAGGACTTCATTGCAAGGGCTGCCCATGAAACGCTTCATCCAAGGTGAACACCGAGATCAAACTACCTTGCTCCCCGAGAGCTTGGACGACTACGTCAGCGATACCAATCCGGTGCGCGTTGTCGATGTCTTCGTGGATGAGCTCGACCTGATCAACTTGGGTTTTGAAAGCGCTGTCCCCGCTAAAACAGGCCGACCGGCTTATCATCCTGCAGTCATGCTGAAGATCTACATCTACGGCTATCTCAACCGTATCCAGTCAAGCCGGCGCCTTGAGCGCGAGGCGCAGCGCAACGTCGAGCTGATGTGGCTGACCGGTCGCCTGATGCCGGATTTCAAGACCATCGCCAACTTCCGCAAAGACAATGGGAAGGCCATTCGAGGAGTCTGTCGGCAGTTCGTCGTGTTGTGTCAACAACTGGGGCTCTTCTCGGAACACTTCGTTGCCATCGATGGCAGTAAATTCAAGGCGGTGAACAACCGCGACCGCAATTTTACCAGCGCCAAGCTGAAGCGTCGGATGGAAGACATCGAGTCAAGCATCGCCCGTTATCTGAAGGCCCTGGATGAGGCTGATCGGGAAGAGCCCAAGTCTTCAGGGCCCAAAGGCGGCCTGGAAGAAAAAATTGCCAAATTAAAGGAACAGATGAAGGCGCTCCAGGCGATTGAAATACAGCTTGAAGCATCGCCGGACAAACAGATCTCGCTGACCGACCCGGACGCGCGCTCGATGATGATGACGAGCGGTCATGGCATCGTGGGCTACAACGTGCAGACAGCAGTCGATACCAAACACCATTTAATCGTCGCGCACGAGGTGACCAATGTCGGTCACGACCGTGATCAGCTTAGCTCGATGGCCCAGCAAGCCCGTGAGGCGATGCAAATCGAATCGTTGTCGGTGGTGGCGGACCGAGGGTATTACAAAAGCGGAGAAATCCTGGCCTGTCACGAGGCAGGAATCACAGCTTATGTGCCGAAAACGCTGAGCTCGCGGGCCAAATTTGATGGCCGCTTCGGCAATGACGAGTTTGTTTACGACGCGGAAAAAAATGTGTACGTCTGCCCCGCCAAGCAAGTGCTGATCTGGCGCAACTTTTACGTCGACAAGGGCAAGAAGCTGGACGTTTACTGGCACTCCAACTGCAGAGCCTGCCCAACAAAGGCGCAATGCACACCGGCCAGAGAGAGAAAGATTCGGCGCTGGGAACACGAGGCGGTACTGGAGGAAATGCAGGCCCGCCTGAACAATGAGCCGCAGATGATGATCATCCGCAAGAGAACGGTCGAGCACCCCTTCGGGACGCTGAAGCAATGGATGGGGGCGACTCATTTTCTGACGCGACGGCTGGCTGGGGTGAGCACCGAAATGAGCTTGAATGTGCTCGCTTACAATTGGAAAAGAGTGATGGAAATCCTAGGTGCGCAAGGTCTGATGAAGGCGCTGACGGCCTGAAAGCCTGCGGTTTTGCCCCGTTAATCAAGCCTACTGAGCCTTGCTAGCGCTTGTAGGGGCCGTTTGGAGGTACAGGAACGCTTTAGGTTTTTATCAGTTGGCCAACACCTGTCGGCACGACGTGCCGACGATGTTTTTATCGGTTTTTACACACTCTGGGCCATGGATGGCCCTTCGCGGCGGCCCACGGAGCAATGCCGGAGTGAGGGCACACCGAGCCTAGGCGAGGTGCCGAGTGGTGGGGCAAAGCGTTTTTGGTTACTTTTGGCGCTTTTCCAAAAGTGACCCGCTGTAAGAGCGGAACCGCCAGTAGCCGTTACCAAAGAAACGGATATACACACCAAAACCCGTCCCCCCAAAAAAACGGCGCTTTCCATTTCTGAAACAAACGCCGCTTTTGCTAGTGAACAGTATTAAGGAGCGTTTATGGCCCGACGCCGCAGCAGCAACGTCAGCCCCAGCCCGCTAACCGACAACAACGCAGCACAGAAGAAAATCGACGAATAACCCAGGTTCAACGCCACCGCCCCCATCAGCGGCCCGGCAATCGCCAGCGCCAGGTCAAAAAACACCGCATAAGCACTCAAACCCGCGCCACGGCTGGTGTTCGGCACTTGCTTGATGGCCTCCACCCCCAGCGCCGGGTACACCAGCGACAACCCGAAGCCAGCCAGCCCCGCACCGACCAAGGCGAACGGGGTGGACGGCGCCAGCCACAGCAATACCAGCCCAAGGGTTTCGATGCTCATGCAAGCGATGGCCGAGTTGAAGCCACCGAAGCGGGCGATGCTGGAAATGAACAACAGCCGCGCGAGGATGAAGCAGATGCCAAAGACTGTCAGGCACCAGGCCGCGCCAGTCCAGCCGCGACTGACATAAAACAGCGTAATGAACGTGGTGAGCGTGCCGTAGCCGATCGACGCCAGGCTCAGGCCCGCGCCGTAAGGTGCAATCCGTGCAAATACTGCCCAGAAAGGCAGGCGCTCGCCGCGAATGACCGGCACCGACGGCTTGTTGCGAATCATCAACAGCGCAGCACCCGCCAGCAGCGACAGCGCAATGCCCAGGCTGGCAAACCCCAGCTCACCCACCATCACCACCCCCAGCGGTGCTCCAATAGCGATGGCCCCATACGAGGCGATGCCGTTCCAGGAAATCGAGCGGGCCGTGTGCTCCACCCCCACCTGGCCCATGCACCAACTGATGGTGCCCACGCCAATCAGCCCCTGGGCCACGCCGAGCAACAAGCGGCCAGCAATCAGAATCAGCAAGCTGGTCAGGGGAAAGCTTTGCAGCAAGGTCGAAATCAGCGTCAGCACGCCACTGAGCACAATCCCCGACAACCCGTAGACAATCGCCCGCTTGGTACCGACGCTGTCCGACAACCGCCCGGCCATGGGCCGGCTGAGCAGCGTCGCCAGGTACTGTGAACCGATGGTCACCCCGGCCACCACCGCGCTGAAGCCCAACTGTTCGTGGACATACCCGGGCAACACGGCAATGGGCAGGCCTATGCAGAGGAAGGCGATGAAGGTGTAGAAAACGATGGAGACGATCTGCAGGGTGATCGACAAGGAATTGGGGGTAGAGGAGGGCGTGGGCATGGGGCTCGTTCGCGGGCAGCGGTAAGAGAGCCTCATCATGGCGCGAGGTGGGGATAAAAGAAAGCAGGCTAACTAAATGTATTGGGAGGACTGGGTGTTCAGGCTGGATGGATGCTGTGTGTGCCGCCTCCATCGCGAGCAAGCTCGCCACAGTTGTTTTGGGATGGTCACAGGATTTGCATACTCCACAGACCCTTCTGTGGGGGGCTCAGGATTGCACATTCCACAGATCCCCTGTGGGAGCGAGCCTGCTCGCGATAGCGGAGTCAGTCAGCGATGATGCCGACTGACCCGACGCCTTCGCGAGCAGGCTCGCTCCCACATTGTTTTGGGGGATCTCAGGCATCATCAGTCCGCCAACAACACCGCCGCATCGAAGCCCACCCGCAAGTTGCCCCAATGACGGCCGCCGAAGAAAAGCGGTACGTCGATCTCGGTCATGATTTCCCCGGTATCGCGCAGGTAGGTCTGCAGCAGGAAGCGCTGGACGTTGCCCGCCGCGCGCAGGCCGATCGGGTCGTTGAAGATGCGCTTGTTGCGGCACACCGGCAAATCCACTGCCCGGTCGCCGGTCGGCGGCTTGGAGACCCAACTGTTGTTCACCGGGCAATAGCCCTTGCTGTCGACCATGAACGACACCTTGCCACCCGGTGTGCTGCGGGTGAGCTTGTCGCATTCCTCCTGGCAGACCTGGGCAAAGCGTTCGGTGTAGCTGGTCATGTACTGCTTGGGATCGGTGCCGGGCACCAGCTGGTAATTCTGATCGAACAGGTTCAGACCTTCCCGTTGCAGCGCTTCCAGGCGTACTTGCAGCGTATCGCGGCACTCGCTGGCGCGGGTGATGGCGGCATCCAGCTTGCCGTGTCCAAGCACGAAACGACCCAGCAACGCCTGGACCTTCTCGGCCACGCCAGACAGGTCGCGGGTGGCCGTGGCCGAATGCTGCATGCGCTGGTCGATCAGTTGGCTATCGGCGTGAATCTGGGTGACCCGGTCGTTGATCCCGGTGTTGCTGTCGGCGAACTGTTGGATATGGGTCGCGATGTCCGCCAGCTTGCCGTTGGTGGATTCGAAGTCGACGATCATGCTTTCGAAATGGCCTGAGGCGCGCTCCACCACTTTCTGGGTTTCCCGGGCGCTGTGGCTGATCTGGGTCGTCTGTTCATGGGTCGAACTGACCTCGTCGAGCATGGCGTCGATGTTGCGCGAGATATCGTCGGTGGCCCGGCTGACGTTTTGTGCCAGGGTCCGCACTTCATCGGCCACCACCGCGAAGCCACGGCCGCTTTCGCCGGCCCGGGCGGCTTCGATGGCGGCATTGAGGGCCAGCAGGTTGGTCTGGGCCGAGATCTGCTGGATCAACCCGACAATCGACTTGATGCTCGACGAACGCTGGTTCAAGGCGCTCACCAGGGTGGCGAACTCACCAAGGCTGCTGGAGATTTCGCTGATGTTGCCAGTCACTTCCAACAGCTCGGCATAGGAATCGCGGGCCATGCTCAGGTTCTGCGCGGTGGTGCTGGAGATGCCCTGGGTCTGGCGCGAAACCTCTTCGATGCGGCCCACGGCGGTATTGCTCTGGTCCATCACTTCCTTGGCGAAGCGCGCCTGGTGGGTGGCGCTGTCGCTGGAGTCGCTGATGTTCTTCAGCGAACGGGCCGACTCGACCGCAATGTGCACGGTCAGCGCCTGGACATTGCTGATGATCTCCCGCTGCTTGGCCAAGAAGCGGTTGCAGGTGGCGGCGAGTGTGCGGATCTCGTCGTGGGTCACCAGCGGCAAATCCTTGGACAGGTCGCCTTCGCCGTTGGCGATCTCTTCCAGGGCCTTGGTCATGGTGGTGACGGGGCGCACGATGAGGTGGCGGAAATACCAGACCATGAAGCTGATCATGCCCAGGGTCAGGACCGCGCCGAAGAGCAGGGCATGGGTGAGGCTGTCGAGCCGGCCCTCGATCTGTCCCAGCAACGTGCCGTCCAACTGCGCGTTACGCAACAACAGCATGATCTCGGCGCGGGCACTGAGGGCTACCCAATAAAGCAAGCCACTGACCAGCACCAACAGGAAAAGGCTCGACAACTTTTTGGTGAGGGTATCGAAAAACTGCATCTCGATAGACTCATACAAGGCCTTTAACGTCTGCATCACGGCTCCAGGGAAAAAAAAGATTCGATGGCATACATTCGACCGATAGCGGCAAAGCTTTAGCGGATTTGGGCGATTTGATATCACCTTGCGATGCTGGCGCGCGTTAACCCTGTTTCTGCGGTGAAACAGGCTGTCAATACCTGCTGTTACGAATTAGACGAAAGTCGTACTAGCGCGTTGCCCGACGACTGCTACGGTTTGAAGTGCAAAACAATAAAAACAAATAGAGGGCGTCTCCATGTCCACTGAAAAGCAACAGGCTGCGCGTGACTACTGGAAGGAAAACCTACGCTGGATGCTGGTCTTACTGGCCATCTGGTTCGTGGTGTCGTTCGGTTTTGGCATCTTGCTGGTCGACTCACTCAATACCATCAGCTTCTTCGGCACACCCCTGGGGTTCTGGTTCGCCCAGCAGGGTTCCATCTACGTCTTTGTGCTCGAGATCTTCTTCTATGTCTGGAAGATGAATCAGCTCGATCGCAAATATGACGTCCACGAAGACTGAGGGCGGCCCGCATGGACACAAAAACCCTGATTTACCTGGTCGTAGGCGCCACCTTCGCGTTGTACATCGCGATTGCGATCTGGACGCGTGCCGGCTCCACCAGCGAATACTACGTCGCCAGCAAGGGCGTGCACCCGGTACTCAACGGCATGGCCACCGGTGCGGACTGGATGTCGGCGGCGTCGTTCATTTCCATGGCCGGGATCATCGCCTTCGCCGGGTACGACGGCTCGGTCTACCTGATGGGCTGGACCGGTGGCTACGTGCTGTTGGCGATGTGCCTGGCGCCATACCTGCGAAAATTCGGCAAGTTCACCGTGCCCGAGTTCGTCGGGGCGCGTTATTACTCGCAGACGGCGCGGGTGGTGGCGGTGATCTGCGTGATCTTCATTTCCTTCACTTACGTCGCGGGGCAGATGCGCGGCGTCGGGATCGTCTTTTCCCGTTACCTGGAAGTGGACATCAACACCGGCGTCATGATCGGCATGGCCATCGTGTTCTTCTATTCGGTGCTGGGCGGCATGAAGGGCATTACCTACACCCAGGTAGCGCAGTACTGCGTGATGATCTTCGCCTACATGGTGCCTGCGATCTTCATCTCGATGATGATCACTGGCAATCCGATCCCGCAGCTGGGCTTTATCAGTGAGGCCGCCGGTTCGGGGCAGAGCGTGATCGAGCGGCTCAACGGCTTGGGCGCCGAATTAGGCTTTTCTGCCTATACCAATGGCACCAAGTCGACCATGGACGTGTTTTTCATCACCATGGCGCTGATGGTTGGCACCGCGGGCCTGCCCCACGTGATCGTGCGGTTCTTTACCACGCCCACCGTCAGGGATGCACGCAAGTCGGCAGGCTACGCATTGCTGTTCATCGCCATTCTCTACACCACCGCGCCGGCCGTGGCGGCCTTCGCACGCACCAACCTGCTGACCTCCATTCCCAATATCAGTTACAGCACCGCGCCGACCTGGTTCAAGGCCTGGGAGAACTCCGGACTGATTGCCTGGGCGGACAAGAACAACGACGGCATCATCCAGTACAGCCCGGGCGCGGCGCTGGTCGGGACGCCGAGTTTTACCGGCGAGCGCGGGGCGCATGAGCAGCGGTTGCTCAAGAACCAGCTCTCGCCGGTGCCCAATGAACTCTATGTCGACAACGACATCATGGTCTTGGCCAATCCCGAGATCGCCGGCCTGCCGGGATGGGTGATCGCCTTGATCGCCGCCGGCGGCCTGGCGGCGGCGCTTTCGACCGCAGCGGGGCTGCTGCTGGTGATCTCCACCTCGATTTCCCATGACCTGCTCAAAAGCAACATCATGCCCACGATCAACGAAAAGCAGGAGCTGCTCGCGGCACGCATTGCCGCCGGTGTGGCGGTGCTGATTGCCGGATTGTTTGGCATCTACCCACCCGCATTCGTCGCCCAGGTGGTGGCGTTCGCCTTCGGGTTGGCGGCGTCTTCGTTCTTCCCGGTGATTGTCATGGGGATCTTCTCCAAGCGCATGAACCGCGAAGGCGCGATCGCCGGGATGATCGTCGGGCTGACCTTCACATTCACCTATATCGTCTACTTCAAGTTCATCAACCCGACGATGAACACGGCTGAACATTGGTGGCTGGGTGTGTCCCCTGAAGGCATCGGTACGTTGGGGATGGCCTTCAACTTCCTGGCGGCCGTGGTGGTGTCACGCTTTACCGCGCCGCCGCCGGAGCACATCCAGCACTTGGTCGAAGACATTCGAGTACCGAGAGGAGCCGGTGCTGCCATCGATCATTAACGGGTAGTCCCGGAGGAGGGAAACCAGGGAGGGCGCCGGATTCATCATCCGGCGCCCTTTTTTGTGCGCAGAGTCAAGCAGGGAGATGTTAGAAGGATTTACTGGGAATCATTCTCAAAGTATATTCGCTCTCATTCCTATCCCTCTGTGAGTGCGCGTCTTGAATCGTTCCACCCCTCTCGCTTACCGCAATGCTCTCGTCAAATGTGTTTTACCCGCGCTGTCCTGCTGTTTCATGGCAAGTCCCCTGAGGGCACAAGACACTCTGGAGCTGCCCACCACCAACGTGCAAGGCAGTCGGATCATTCAGGACGAAGGCTACACGACGTCGCAAGCCAGCACGGCGAGCAAGAGCGATGTACCGATCAAGGAAGAGGCGCAATCGATCAACGTGGTGACCCAGCAGACCTTGGCGGACTATCAAGTGCGCTCGCTGAACGACGCGATGAAATTCATCAGCGGCGTCAGCCAGGGCAACACCTTGGGCGGCTCGCGGGACTCGCTGGTCAAGCGTGGTTTCGGCACCAACGACGACGGCTCGATCCTGCGCGACGGCGTGCGTTCGAACCTGGGCCATAACTTCAGCGCCACCACCGACCGCGTCGAAGTGCTCAAGGGGCCGGCCTCGATGTTGTACGGCGCACTGGAGCCCGGAGGTCTGATCAACGTCATCAGCAAGAAGCCGGAATACACCCAAAGCACCACGCTGAGCGGTTCGGCCTACAGCGAAGGCGGCGGCACCATGGCCCTGGACACCACCGGGCCGTTGGGTGACACCGGGTTGGCTTATCGCCTGATCGCCGAGCGCGGGCATGAGGATTACTGGCGCAACTACGGCGTCAACGAGAGCACCCTGGTGGCGCCGTCCCTGGCGTGGACGGGTGAGCGGGCTTCGTTGAACCTGAGTTATGAGTACAACGAATATTCCAATCCGTTTGATCGGGGTACGGTGTTTACCAATGGGCATCCGGCCGATATCGACTATGACAAACGCCTGGATGAGCCTTGGGCCAAGAGTGTCGGTATTCGCGAAACAGCGACGGCGCGGTTCGAGTATGAGTTGAGTGAGGCGTGGAAAACGCGGGTGACTTATGGCTGGAACAATGACCGGTACAGTCTTTCGATTGCGCAGCCCGTCACTTTGACTGGAAACATGTTGAGCCGAAGGGCCAATGGCGCTCATTACGATGATGAAACCCGCTATGCCAGCTGGGATTTCATGGGCAAGCAGGAACTGTTCGGCCAGCGCCACGACCTTTTGGTTGGCATTGATAACCAGGTATCCGATCAGTTCCGGGGTAAGACCTACCGTGGAAAAGTCCAGCCTGGTTTCGATGTCACGTCGCCGGTCTATGGCAACCTGCCAGAGCCAAGCCTTGTCAGCTCTACTGACAGTGACCTGCGAAACCAGTTGAATTCCAGTTCGGTGTATCTGAAAGACAACTGGCATTTGGATGACCGCTGGATTCTGGTATTGGGTGGTCGCTACCAACACTACGATCAATACAGCGATCAAGGCTTAGGCGGTGATTACGATGTCAATCGTGATGACAATGGCGACGCCTTCGTGCCGTTCCTGGGGCTGGTCTATAAAGCCACCGATACCCTTTCGCTGTACGGTAACTACAGCCGGTCGTTCAAGCCCAATGATGTAGTCGACAAGGATCGTCGTACCTTCCAACCAGAGGAGGGTCGCAGCTACGAAATCGGCGCCAAGTACGATCCGCTGCCGGGGCTGAACATCAACCTCGCTTTGTTCGACATCGTCAAAAAGAACGTAGTCACCACCGCTGACGAAGTCTCGGAAGCCGCCGGCAAGGTCGGTTCCCAAGGTCTGGAGCTGGACATCACCGGTCGCCTGGCCGACCGTTGGGATTTGATCGGCACCTATGCCTACACCCACACCGAAATACTGGATGATCCCAAGGACGAGGGCCATCGCCTTCCCGATGCGCCAAAACACACCGCCAGCCTGTACCTGAGCCACCACCTGAACGTGCCTGCCGAATTCGGTGCCTGGCACGCCGGCGCCGGTGCCCGCTACGTCGGCGAACGCGCGGCCAATAAAGCCAACGAGTTCTGGCTCAGCAGCTACACCGTCGCCGACGCCTTCCTGCGCTGGGAGTCGCCAGTGTTCGGGCACAAGACGTCGTTGCAACTGAACGTCGACAACCTGTTCGACAAGCAATACTACCCGTCCTCCACCGGCAGCCAGGTGCAGGTCAATGTCGGCGAGCCGCGTACCGCCAGGCTGAGCGCCAGCGTGACGTTCTGATCCAAGCGCACCAACAAAAATGCCCGGACGGTGAAGTCCGGGCATTTTTATTTCAGCTTCAGGCCGCCTTCGCGAGCAGGCTCGCTCCCACACTTGTTTTTGGGTGGCCTCAAGACTTGCGTAACCACCGATCCCTTTTGTGGGAGCGAGCCTGCTCGCGAAAGCGGAGTGTCAGTTAACGATGATTTGACTGACCCGACGCCATCGCGAGCAAGCCCGCTCTCACAGGATCACCGAAACGCCGGCACCACCTGTTGGATGAACAGTTCCAGGGATTTTTTCTTCTCGGCATGGGGCAGGCTGTTGTCGCACCAGAAGCTGAACTCATCCACTCCCAGTTCCTGGTAATACTTGATCCGCTCGATGATTTGCTGCGGTGTGCCGATCATGGTGTTCTTGCGGATGTTCTCCAGCTGGAATTCCGGACGTTCGGCGAATTTTTCTTCCGGGCTCGGCGCGAGGAAGCCGTTGACCGGCACCTGCTTGTTGCCGAACCAGGCATCAAAGGTGCGGTAGAACTTCGAAATCGCCTGGGCACCGATTTTCCAGCCTTCGGGATCGTCCACTGCGTGTACGTGGGTATGGCGCAGCACCATCAATTGTGGGCGTGGCACGTCGGGGTTGTTGTCCAGGGCGGCCTGGAACTTGTTCTTCAGGTCCAGGACTTCCTCGTCGCCCTTCATCAATGGCGTGACCATCACATTGCAGCCGTTGGCGACGGCGAAATTGTGGGAGTCCGGGTCGCGGGCGGCGATCCACATCGGCGGGTGAGGCTTGCGGATTGGCTTGGGCACGCAGGTGGAGGTGGGGAATTTCCAGATCTCGCCATCATGGGCGTAGTCGCCTTGCCACAGGGCGCGCACCACCGGGACCATTTCCCGCAGGGCCTGGCCGCCGGAGGAAGCCGGCATGCCGCCGGCCATGCGGTCGAACTCCACCTGGTAGGCGCCCCGGGCCAGGCCGACTTCCATGCGGCCATTGCTGATGACATCCAGCAGCGCGCATTCGCCGGCCACTCGCAGCGGGTGCCAGAACGGCGCAATGATGGTGCCAGCGCCCAGGTGAATGGTGGTGGTCTTGCCGGCCAGGTACGCCAGCAGCGGCATCGGGCTTGGCGAGATGGTGTATTCCATGGCGTGATGTTCGCCGATCCAGACGGTGCTGAAACCGCCGGCCTCGGCCAACAGGGTCAACTCGCTCAGGTCTTCGAACAGCTGGCGATGGCTGACGCTTTCGTCCCAGCGCTCCATGTGTACGAACAGGGAAAATTTCATGGCGCTTTCTCTTATTTGTTGACGATCGGTTCAGGCGAGGACGGGCAGGGCGCCCATCTTGCCGTGGCAATAAACCAGCGGTCCCGGTGTGTGCTGCGGCACGATCAGGTTCTTCACGGCGCCGACCATGATGGCGTGGTCGCCGCCTTCGTATTCGCGCCACAGTTCACACTCGATGATGGCGGTGGCGTTGCTCAGCAGCGGGTTACCCAGTTCGCTTAAGGTCCATTCGATGCCCTGGGCCTTGTCCTTGCCTTTGCGGGCGAAGGCATAGGCTTCGTCCTGTTGGCCGCCGGAAAGGACATGGATGGCGAAGCGCTTGTTCTTGATCAGCACCGGGTAGGAATCGGAGCTGTAGTTGGGGCAGAACAACACCAGCGCCGGTTCCATCGACAATGAGCTGAAGGCACTGGCGGTGAGGCCGACGACCTGGCCGTCGTCATCGAGGGTGGTGATCACCGTCACCCCGGACGGGAACGAGCCCATGACTTGTTTGTAGACGCTGGCATCGATCATCGGACCATCCTCGGGCTGTAGCGGTTGTGGGCGCGCGATGTTCATCAATGGGCACCCGCGGCTTTGTTCAGGTCGCTCTCGGCCCATTGGGTGTAGACGCACGCATCGGCGGTTGCCCAGCGCACGCACACCGGGTCGCCAGCCTTGAGTGGCATGCCGGCGGCGGACAGCGCCTTGACGGTCATGGCCGTGCCGCCGGACGTCACCACGCTGCAGGTCTGGCTTTCACCGAGGAACAGCACTTCGACGACCTTGGCCGAGACTTCATTCCAACCGGCCGCCAAGGGTTCCTGGGCCGCTTGCTCGACGCTCAGGGCGAGGGCTTTTTCCGGGCGCACCATCAGCAGCACGTCCTGGTCCGCTTGCAAGCCGGCGGTCAGGCGGATCGACAGCGATCGGCCTTCGAAACTCGCCACGGCATTGCCCTGGGCCTTGAGCTTGAGGAAGTTGGAATTGCCCAGGAATGACGCGACAAAGGCGTTCGGCGGGTTCTGATAGAGGTCATAGCCGCTGCCCAGGCCGACGATTTTGCCGTGGCTGAAAATGGCGATGCGCTGGGACAGGCGCATGGCTTCTTCCTGGTCATGGGTGACGTAGACGATGGTGATGCCCAGCCGGCGGTGCAACTGGCGCAGTTCGTCCTGCAAGTCTTCACGGAGCTTTTTATCCAAGGCCCCAAGAGGCTCATCCATCAGCAGGATGCGCGGTTCATAGACCAGTGCCCGGGCAATCGCCACGCGCTGTTGCTGGCCGCCGGACAGTTGCGAAGGGCGACGATGGGCGAACTCTCCCAGCTGCACCAGCTTGAGCATGGCGTCGACCCGGCGTTCGCGCTCGGCGCTGGCCAGTTTGCGAATCGCCAGGGGAAAGGCAATGTTGTCGCGCACCGACAGGTGCGGGAACAGTGAGTAGCGCTGGAACACCATGCCGATGTCGCGTTTGTGCGGCGGTACGTTGACCAGGGATTTGCCGCCCACCAGGATCTCGCCGCTGCTGGGGGTTTCGAACCCGGCCAGCATCGACAGGGTGGTGCTCTTGCCCGAGCCGCTGGAGCCGAGGAAAGTCAGGAATTCGCCGTCCTGGATCTCCAGGGAAATATCGTCCACGGCGGCAAAGTCGCCGTAGTGCTTGTTCAGGTTGCGCAGGCTGACCAGGGTCTTGTTGTGCTGTTGTGCGGGGTCTTTGACGGCACTCATCGTGTTCTCCTAGGCGCTCAGGCGCTGATTTCGTTGCGCCGGCGCAGGGCGGCGGCGATCACCATCACCAATACCGAGAGGCCGATCAGCAGCGTCGAAGCGACGGCAATCACAGGCGTCAGGTCCTGGCGCAGGGTGGTCCACATCTTGACGGGTAAGGTTTGCAGGGTCGGGCTGGCCATCATCACGCTCAGCACCACCTCATCCCACGACACCAGGAACGCGAACAAGGCGCCGGCGACCATGCCCGGGCGAATGGCCGGGAAGGTCACTTTGAACACCGCTTGCAGGCGTGAGGCACCGCAAATCACCGCCGCATCCTCGATGGATTGGTCGAACAGCTTGAGCGAGTTGATGATCGAGATAATGGTGAACGGCAGCGCGACGATCACATGGCTGACCACAAAGGCGAACATCGTCCCGGTGTAACCGAGCTTGAGGAACAGTGCGTACACCGCCACAGCGATGATCACCAGCGGCACGATCATTGGCAGTGTGAACAGGCCATAGAGCATTTCCCGGCCCGGAAAGCGCCCACGTACCAGGGCAAACGCGGTGGGCAAGCCCAGGGCTACGGCGCAGACGGTGGTCAGCACCGCGACCTTGAGGCTGGTCAATGCCGCGCTCATCCAGTCGGGGTTGGAAAAGAACTGGCCGTACCACTTGAACGTCCAGCCTGGTGGTGGAAAGACCAGCCACTGGGACGATCCGAACGACAACAGCACGATGAACACGATCGGCAGAAGCAGGAACAACGCGATCACGCCAGTGGTGAAATACAGGCCGAACCGCATGCGCCGGCTCATGGCATTGGGAGTCAGGAGCATGGCGGCTTACCTCGCGTTGCTGGCACCCACCGGGGATTCCGGTTGGAGCTTCAGGTAGAAGTAGAACAACACCAGGGTGATCGCCACCAACAGGGCCGCGCCGGCACTGGCCAGGCCCCAGTTGAGGAACGACTGCACCTGCTGGATGATGAATTCCGGCAGCATCATGTTCTGCGCGCCGCCCAGCAGTGCCGGGGTAACGTAGTAACCGAGGGACATCACGAACACCATCAGCCCGCCCGAGAACAACCCCGGCCGGCACAGCGGCAGGAACACCCGGAAGAAGTTGGTCCACGGGCTGGCGCCGCAAATCGAGCCGGCCTGCAGGATCATCGGGTCGATGGCCTGCATGGTCGCCTGCAACGGCAGGACGATGAACGGGATCATGATGTAGCTCATGCCGATCACCACGCCGGTGAGGTTGTGCACCATCTCCAGCGGCTGGTCGATGATGCCCAGGGCCATCAATGCCTTGTTCACTACCCCGGAGGCCTGCAACAGCACCAGCCAGGAATAGGTGCGGGCCAGCAGGCTGGTCCACATCGACAGCAGCACGATGTTCAGCATCCAGCGCCCCCAGCCACGGGGCACCAGGGTGATGGCCCAGGCCAGGGGGAAACCCAGCAGCAGGCTGAACAGCGTCACCAGCCCGGCCACCGAAAAGGTGTTGAATAGCACTCGGGCATAGGCCGAGTTGGCGAACAGTTGCTCGTAGTTGCCCAACCCGGGCACCGGCTCCAGCACACCGCGCAGCAGCAGGCCGATCAGCGGCGCCAGGAAGAACAGGCCGAGGAACAGCAGGGCGGGGAGCAGGTTACCGGCCCCGCGCCAGCGCTGCAGCCGCGACGGCGCTTGCGGTGCAATGGCCGGGACGGTTGCCACACCGGCAGCGCCAGCGGCGCCCCCGGTGTGCTGGGTTGCCGATGCCGACATTTTTATTTGACCAGCCATTCGTTCCACCGTGTCGCGATGTCCTGACCGTTCTTGGCCCAGTACGCGAAATCAAGCGTGATCTGATCCTTGGCGTAGGCAGTCGGCAAGTTGGGGGCGAGCACCGAATCCAGGCGTGCGACGCTGTCGACGTTGACCGGCGCGTAGGCGGTCAGGTTGGAGAAATCGGCCTGGCCCTTGGCGCTGCTGGCGTTGGCCAGGAACTTCATGGCGGCGGCCTTGTTTTTCGAGCCCTTTGGAATGACCAGGATATCGGCCATGACCAGGTTCTGCTTCCAGCTTACGCCGACCGGAGCGCCGTCTTGTTGCAAGGCGTAGATCCGGCCATTCCAGAACTGGCCGATGCTGGCTTCGCCGGACGCGAGCAACTGCTGGGACTGGGCGCCGCCGCCCCACCAGACGATGTCTTTCTTGATGGTGTCGAGTTTCTTGAAAGCACGGTCCAGGTCCAACGGATAGAGCTTGTCCTGAGACACGCCATCGGCCAGCAGGGCCAACTCAAGCACGCCGGGGCTCGGCCATTTGTAGAGGGCGCGTTTGCCAGGGTAGGTTTTGGTGTCGAACAGCGCGGACCAGTCCTGGGGCTTGCCGGAACCGAGCTTGCCTTCGTTGTAGCCGAGCACGAACGAGAAGTAGAACGAGCCGACACCGTGGTCGGAGACGAAACGCGGGTCGATCTTGTCGCGTTGGATGACCGAGAAATCGAGGGGTTCGAGCAGGCCTTCGGCTGCGGCGCGCAAGGCGAAGTCCGCCTCGACGTCGACCACGTCCCACTGCACGTTGCCGCTTTCGACCATGGCCTTGAGCTTGCCGTAGTCGGTGGGGCCATCCTGGACCACGGTGATGCCGCTGGCCTTGCTGAATGGGTCGGCCCAGGCCTGCTTCTGCGCGTCCTGGGTGCTGCCGCCCCAACTGACGAAGTTGACGCTTTCAGCGGCCATCGTCGCCTGGCTGGTGATACTCAGTAGGCCAGCAAAAAAAATTGCGGCTGCACGTTTCTTCAACACCATTTTCACGCCCTCATTGTTGTGTTTATTGAGCGGGCTTTTGTTCGCCCACTTATCGGGAGCATTGGTTCAACTGGCCTTGCGGGGGACCGTGCCAACGGTTGGCTGAAGCACTCGGTCTATGGAATATCATATTATGGTATTCCAAACTTTCTGCAAGGGTTTTGCTGTACCGGCTATCTGTCTGCCTAGGTTTTTCGTGATCTTTTGTGGGATTTTGTTCAGCCTCGGGTTATCCCTCGAAGGGGATACTTTCCACCACTTCCAAGTCATAGCCGGTCAACCCCGCATACTTGAGCGGTGGTCCCAGGTGCCGCAATTTACCGACGCCCAGATCCTGGAGAATTTGCGCGCCGGTGCCCACTTCAGAATAGATGCGCGATTGCGACCGACTGAACTGTCGTGGTGGCTGGGTCAGTTGCGGTACGCGCTCGAGCAGCGCCTGGGACGACTCGTGATTGGCCAGCACGACCACCACGCCGCAACCTTCCTCCGCCACCCGCTGCAGGGCCGCCCACAACGTCCAATTGGACGGGCCGTTGTATTCGGCACCCACCAGGTCCCGCAGTGGATCGATCACATGCACCCGCACCAGGGCCGGTTCTTCCCGACGGATATCGCCCATGACCATCGCCATGTGCACGCCGCCTTCGATGCGGTCTTCGAAGGTGAACAAGCGGAAGGTGCCATGCACCGTCGGCAGTTCCCGTTCACCGATGCGCACCACCGTGTGCTCGGTGCTCAGGCGGTAGTGGATCAGGTCGGCGATGGTGCCGATCTTGATGCCGTGCTTGCGAGCGAAAATCTCCAGATCCGGGCGGCGGGCCATGGTGCCGTCATCATTCATCACCTCGACGATCACCGAGGCCGGGGTGAAACCCGCAAGACGCGCCAGGTCGCAACCGGCTTCGGTGTGCCCGGCCCGGGTGAGCACGCCGCCTTCCTTGGCCCGCAGCGGGAAGATATGCCCCGGCTGCACAATGTCGTTGGGCCCCGCATCGACGGCCACGGCGGCGGCGACGGTGCGCGCCCGGTCGGCAGCGGAAATGCCAGTGGTCACGCCGCTGGCAGCCTCGATGGACACCGTAAACGCGGTGCTGAACACACTGCCGTTGCTCGGTACCATTTGCTCAAGTCCCAGGCGCTGGCAGTGCTCATCGGTCAACGTCAGGCAGATCAGCCCCCGGGCTTCGCGCGCCATGAAGCTGATGGCCTGGGCATTGCAACAGTCGGCGGCCAGCAGCAGGTCACCTTCGTTTTCCCGATCTTCGTCATCCACCAGCAACACCATCTTGCCCAGGCGGTAGTCTTCGATGATTTCCTGAATGTTGTTAAAGGCCATGTCGGGCTCTCTTTGTTTTGAGGGGCTTGCTGGAACGATGTTGTGGTATACCATAATACAAAACAAACCGAGGGGTCACTATGAAGGCGTACTGGATTGCTCATGTGGATGTCACCGACCCCGATCAATACAGCCAATACACCCAACGGGCGCCGGCGGCGTTCGCCTTGTATGGCGGTCGGATGTTGGCCCGGGGCGGGCGCAGCGAAGCGATGGAGGGCAGGGCCAGGCCGCAGCGCAGTGTGGTGATCGAGTTCGATTCCTACGAACAGGCGCTGGCCTGCTATCACTCGGCGCAGTATCAGGAAGCCAAGACGCACCGTGAAGGCGTGGCCCGGGCCGAGGTGATCATTGTCGAGGGTGTGATTCCACTGTAGGAGCTGTCGAGTGCAACGAGGCTGCGATCTTGTCCCAGACAGTTGAGTCTCAAGCGAAAGACCAAGATCAAGATCAAAAGATCGCAGGCTTCGCCAGCTCCTACAGGAGCGTCAGCGGATGAAATGAATCTTGCCGCTGTCGTCGTTGCCCATGTAGATGCCATAGACCCCGGCCTGGCGTTCCTCGATATAACGTTCGAGGATCTGCCGGATGGCCGGGTAATAGATGCTGTCCCAGGGAATGTCTTCAGGGGCGAAGAACTGGCAGGCGAGGGTTTCCGGGCCGAACTGGCCGGTGATCTCCAGCGCGATGGCGCGGAAGATGATGTACACCTCGCTGATCTTCGGCACGCTGAAGATCGAGTAGGGCGAGACGATTTCAGCGCGTACGCCGGTCTCTTCCCAGACTTCCCGCAGTGCCGCCTGTTCAGTGGTCTCGTTGCCTTCCATGAAGCCGGCCGGCAGCGTCCAGGTGCCCGGGCGCGGCGGGATGGCGCGCTGGCACAGCAGGTACTTGCCGTCCTGCTCGATGATGCAGCCGGCAATGATCTTCGGGTTGACGTAGTGGATGTAGCCGCAACCACCACACATCAGTCGCTCATGGGTATCGCCCGCTGGCAGGCGGTGATCGAGGTCACTGCCGCCGCACTTTGGACAAAAGCTCGGGCTGAACATGGCTAGCGACCTATGCGCGGTTCTTTGAGGGCGATGGGCGGGATGATTTCGGGGATTTCACCGGTCTCTTCCTGTTGGCGCTTGAGGTAATCCAGGGCGACCTTGGCAGCGGCGCGCACGTGGTCGACGCAGGCCTGGTGGGCGGCCAGGGGGTCGCCGCTCTTGATCGCCTCGACCATGCGTTCCATTTCCTGGTTGCTGCTGCCGCGACGGTTTTCCTGGGACACCGAGGTCGCCCGCAGATAGCTGATGCGCGCCTGCAACTGGCGCAACTGGGTGGCGGCCACGTGGTTGCCGGAGCCTTCGAGCAACACGTCGTAGAAGCCTTGCACCGAATCGATGACCTGTTGCAGCTCACCTTCCTTGAGGGCCTTGCGGTTTTCCTCGAGGGCTTTCTCCAGGGCCTTGATGTCCTTGGCCTTGGCGCGCAGGGTGAACAGTTGGACGATCAGGCCTTCGAGCACGCAACGCAGTTCATAGATGTCCACGGCATCGGCCAACGTGATGATGGCGACCCGTGGGCCCTTGGCATCGGCAAACTCCACCAGACCTTCGGATTCCAGGTGGCGCAAGGCTTCACGCACCGACGTGCGGCTCACGCCCAGGCGATCGCACAGATCCCGTTCGACCAGGCGATCGCCCGGCAGGAGCTGGAAGTTCATGATGGCGCTTCGCAATTTATCCAGCACGATCTCGCGCAGGGTAACGGGGTTGCGATTGACCTTGAAGCTGTCGTCGAGTGGCAGGCGTTTCATGGGGTCCGCTCTGTAATATGGCTGTCCATGCCAAACGGGCAACATCCGTGCACGTTCAGATCAAACAGCCGAGGGTTGACTGGAGGCCTCGGCATCGGCTTCGGCGAAGGCTTCACGGGCAAGCCGGAAACTGTCCACGGCAGCGGGAACGCCGCAATAGATACCGACCTGAAGCAGAATTTCGCGTATTTGCTCACGACTCAAGCCGTTACGCAAGGCGCCACGCACATGCAGCTTGAGTTCGTGTGGGCGATTGAGGGCGGAGATCATCGCCAGGTTGATCATGCTGCGCTCCTTGAGCGATAAACCCTCGCGACCCCAGACATGACCCCAGCAATACTCGGTGACCATTTCCTGCAGCGGCCGGGAGAAATCATCGGCGTTCTCGATGGAACGGTTGACGTAGTCCTGGCCCAGCACCTGGGTGCGGATCTTCAGGCCTTGTTCGTATTTGTCATTGCTCATGCGGGCTCCCTGAAAAAAGTGCTGAACCTGTGGGAGCGAGCCTGCTCGCGATAGCGGTGTGTCAGGCAGATCAATTTCGACTGTCGCACCGCAATCGCGAGCAGGCTCGCTCCCACAAGGGGGATGTGTATGGTCATCAGGCCAGCGCGGGCAGTGGCCCCAGCTTGCCCTTGTGGTAGATCATCGGCGTCACCGGCTGCGCGGGCAGGATCAGGTTCTTCACCGCGCCGACGATGATCGCGTGGTCGCCGCCATCGTATTCGCGCCACAGCTCGCATTCGATGATGGCCGTGGCTTTGCCCAGCAACGGATTGCCCAGCTCGCTCAGGTGCCAATCGATGCCCTTGGCCTTGTCCTTGCCTTTACCGGCAAAGGCGTAGGCTTCGGCGGTCTGGTCGGCGGACAGCAGGTGGATCGCGAACTGCTTGCTGTCGCGCAGCACCGGGTAGGTGTCAGACGCATAGTTGGGGCAGAACAGTACCAGCGCTGGGTCGATCGACAGCGCGCTGAACGCGCTGGCGGTGATGCCGACGATATTGCCCTCAGGGTCCAGGGTGGTGACCACCGTGACGCCGGACGGGAAGGAGCTCATGACTTCTTTGTAGATGCCGGGTTCGATCATTTCTCAGGACTCCTAGCGCATCACGAACGGATCAGGCATGGGCGCCTGGGACAGGTTGATCCACACCGTTTTCAGTTCGGTATAGGCCAGCACCGAATCGATGCCGCTCTCGCGTCCATAGCCGCTGTTCTTGAAACCACCGATGGGCGCCATGGCCGACACCGCGCGATAAGTGTTGACCCAGATGATCCCGGAGCGCACATCCCGGGCAAGGCGATGGGCGCGGCCCAGGTCGCGGGTCCAGATGCCGGCGGCGAGGCCGAACTGCGAGTCGTTGGCGATCGCCAAGGCCTCGGCTTCGTCCTTGAAACGAATCACCGAGGCCACCGGGCCGAAGACTTCTTCCTGCATGATCTTCATCGAGTTGCGGTCGCATTCGAACAGCGTCGGTTCATAGAACCAGCCGTCGCCCAGGTTCGGCGGACGCTTGCCGCCCAAGCGCAGGCGCGCACCTTCGGCAATCGCGTCGGCCACCAGGCCCTCGACTACGGCCAGTTGCTGCGCGGTGGCCATGGGGCCCATTTCACTGGCGTCTTCCTGAGGATTGCCGATGCGGATGCGCTGGGCGCGCTCGACCAGCCGCGAGACGAACTCATCGTAGATCTCGTCCTGCACCAGCAACCGTGAGCCAGAGACGCAGCTTTGACCGGATGCCGCATAAACCCCGGCGATTGCCCCGTTGATTGCACTGTCCAGGTCGGCGTCGGCGAAAATGATATTCGGTGATTTGCCGCCCAGCTCCAGCGAAAGCTTGGCGAAGTTCTCGGCGCTGCTGCGCACCACATGGCGGGCCGTGGCCGCGCCGCCGGTGAAGGCGATCTTGCGCACCAGCGGATGGCGGGTGAGGGCGGCGCCGATGCTCGGGCCGTAGCCGGTGATGACGTTGACTACGCCCGGCGGGATCCCGGCTTCCAGGGCCAGGCGAGCCAGCTCAAGAATGGTTGCCGAGGCGTGCTCGGACGGTTTGATCACAATGGTATTGCCTGCCGCGAGGGCCGGCGCCAGTTTGATTGCGGTGAGGTACAGCGGGCTGTTCCAGGGAATGATCGCCGCCACCACGCCCATGGCTTCGTGCACCGTATAGGCAAACATGTCCGGCTTATCGAGGGGCAGGGTACCGCCTTCGAGCTTGTCGGCCAGGCCAGCGGTGTAGTGGAAGAACTCCGGCAGATAGCCGACCTGGCCGCGGGTTTCGCGAATCAGTTTGCCGTTGTCGCGGCTTTCCAACTGGGCCAATTGTTCTTTGTTTTCGGCGATCAGGTCACCGAGACGACGCAGCAATTTGCCACGGGCGGTGGCGGTCAGCCCGCGCCAGGCCGGGCTGTCGAAAGCGCTTTGTGCTGCCTGGACGGCGCGGTCCACATCGGCTTCGCCGGCGTCAGGCAACTCGGCCCAGGGTTGGGCCAGGGCCGGGTTCAGGCTTTCGAAGGTCTTGCCGGACAAGGCATCGACCCATTCACCGCCGATGCACATCGAAAAACGTGCGAGTGTCATGCAACGATCCCCTTTATTTGGTTTTGTCGGGCGCTTGCCGTGTCGAGGAATTCCAGCAACAACTGGTTGACCAGGCGCGGTGACTCTACCGGCATCATATGCCGCTGTTCGGCGAGCACCGCAACACTGGCGCCGGGAATGCGCTCGGCCAGCTGCCGGGCCATTTCCGGCGTCGAGCCGGGGTCCAGTTCACCGGTGGCGATCAGCGTTGGAACCTGGATATTGCCCAGGTCATCGGCGCGGTACATGTCCTGGGTGGCGAACAGCTCATAGGTGGTCAGGTAACCCTGCGGGTCATTCCCTGCCAGGGTCTGGCGCAGCGCGGCGATCTGCGCCGGGTTGGCGGCCTGGTATTCACGGCTGAACCAGCGCGACAGCGCCGCCTCGGCATTGGCGTCCGGCCCATGCTCGGCGGCCTGGGCGGTGCGGGCGATGACGCCGGCGCGCTGTTCGGCGCTGCGGTTGAACACGCTGTTGAGTACCACCAGGCCTTGCAGGCGCTGCGGGTAATGCAAGGCAAACGCCCGGGCCACCAAGCCACCCATGGAAAAACCGATCACCGTCGCCTGGGGCAGTTGCAAGTGATCGAGCAGCTCCAGCAACTGGTCGGCGTAGCCCAGCAACGCGGTACCGCTGGGGGGGCGCGGGCTGGCGCCATGGCCGAGCATGTCGTAGGCAATCACCTGGTATTGCGTGGCCAGGCCAACGACCTGGCCGCCCCACATTTCTTTGTTCAGGCCCACGCCATGGATCAAGACCACGGGTTGGCCTTGGCCGGTGGCCAGGTAGCTGGTGCCGGCCGGGGTGAGTTCAGCGGTGAGCCGAATCATGGAGCGCTCCTGCATGGCTTTTTTATTGTGGTTGCCCAAGCTGGATCACTGCGCATTCTCGGCGGCCAGTTCTTCCAGGTCGATGTAACGGTTACCGATGCGCGGGTGCAGGCGGCCGCCATCGGCGCAGCCCAGCACCACGACGATTTCGTCGGCGCGCGGGGCGTCTTCAATTTGCATTTCCAGGGTGATGTAGTGCGAGCGCAGGCCTTCGTCGTCCTTGTGCATCATCGGGATCTGGATCGAGGTGCCAGGGCCGCCGCGCTTGTTGGTGAAGCTCAGGTAGCTCTTGGCCTTGACCGCTTCGCGGTAGTGGTTGCCGAAGCGCAGGGTGTGGATCACGGCGGAGGCGTGCTCGATTTCGCCGTCGGCACCGACCACCGCGGCCTTGCCATACGCTTCGATTTTCTCGGCGCCGCCGATGATGCCTACCAGGCGCTCGACCATCAGTGCACCGAGATCGGAGCAGTTGGCGCGGATCTCCGGTTTCAGGTCTTCGACGAAACCGCGGCCCAGCCAAGGATTCTTCATGACGACCGCCAGCCCGACCATGGTCACCGGTTTGTCGGTGGCTTTGCCGCCTTCGATGAATGTCTCTTCGACATAGCTGACGATCTTGCGAATTTCGAAACTCATGGGCTGCTCCGTCATTGGGTGAACAAGTGTGTGCGTATGATGGTATACCATAATACTGAGTGCGCAAATCCCTACAACAGGTTTGTGTTCGGGAGGCGACCGAAGGCAGCTCGCCCGCGACCCCGAAAGAATTGGTCTACGCTTTGTGCGCGGACACTCGAATGTTTTTGGATAGCCCTGCAACGTGTCCTGGGGAGGAAGGATGCCCTTCGAAATCGCCGATGTTTCAATTACCGTCTGGTCATTGTTGAGCCCAACCTACGTGACGCTCAAACCCCACGAAGCCCTCATCAAGCGTTTCCTGGGTAACGACCTGAAGGTTCGCTTTCTGACAACCCAGGCGGCCGTCCAGGCGCTGGCCCAGCCCGATCAAGCCTTTCCCCTCGAGTGGCGGGTGGGGGCTACTCCACCGGCCCAGGCCAATCAAAGCATCAACCAGTGTCTGGAGGCCCTGGCGCTTTATTTACGGGGCCAGGACAAACGCAAATACCACGACATGCTGGACGAGGCGAATACCAAGGGTGACTCGCTGTTCACCGATGCGCGGAACAACACACCGGCGCAATTCGTCGCCCAGAAGTGCACCTATTACTACCAGGGCGCGTACATGTCGGGTGATCAGTTCGCTGTCGGCGCGGCGTTGCGCCATGACCTCACCTCACAGCTGATCCTGTTCTACGCGGCCGCTGACGAGACGGCGGCCAAGCGGTTGGTCAAGTTCTATGGCACTTCCTGTGGGGTAAAGGCCGCTCGGTTGCTGCCGGTGTTGGTCACCGATGCCAAGGCTGCCTGCGAAACCTGTCGCCTGGTGGTCGACGCCAGGATCAATAAAAGTGCACTGCCGCCCTTCACCGATGCGGCACTGGCATTCCTGGCCGGCGTCGCCAAGGGTGCAAAACTGTGCCCGGTGGGTGGCGCCACCACCGATGTGGCTGCGTCAGTGCTCAATGGCGACGGCAAGGGCAGCATCGCCCAGTGGGACAATGTCGATCCCAATGCCAATCGCTACTGGGCGTATCGCCTCGACAAGTTCCTGGGGCTCAAAGGGGTGGTCAAGGGCCAGAGCTACGTCATTGTCTGGACCCGCTTCAGCGGCAAGGACGGGGGTGCCCATCCGGAGCTGGACGACAGTTGGACGGGGTTGGGGCAGGTGTGTCACCAGTTGTTGAAAAAAGGGCGGAACGTCATCGTGGTCGGACGCCCGAGGACCAACCGGGACCTCAACGCGAAGCTGACGACCCACCTGAATAAACTCGACCAGGATGCGGGGGCGGTGTCCCGGGACAATCTTCAGGTCTGGGGTGAGTATTGGAAGCTGGACAACGGCAACCCCAACCAGAAGATCATCGGGCCCAACCGTGCTGCCGAATATGCCATTTTCCTGCGCATGAAAAGTGCCGAATGGAACTGCAAATTGGTGCACCTGGGCATGCGCAGCGGTGCGATGGATGCCGCGGCCTTGCTGGGGATGCGCACTCGATTCATCGAAGACGCCGGCAACCAGCAGATCGCGCGAACGACCAAATGGACCGGGGCGACCAATACCAACCGTCTCTACCAGCGTATCCCGGTGGCCGAATTGCCTACCTGGAGCGCGCGAGGCCATGAGGAAAACCTGGCGGTCAAGCGAGGTTACCTGCCCACTGATCTGGCGATGATCGTCGCCAGCGTCGAGGCTGCGTTTACTTGAGGTGAACGGCCGTGCTGCTTCAAGGTGGGGCGAGGGGTATGAATCCGTGCATTTTCCTGCAACGTTGCAGTGCGCTCAGGTTTTCGTCGTCTGGGGATGAGCGCGGTTAGCCATGGATGAATGAGTAAAAACTTCCCCCCTTGTGGGGCACGGCTGTCCCATTCCACCCGCTCAAGAGCCGTTCAAGCCGCGTTCGAGAGAAAGGGCGCCAGCATTTATGGTCATTGATGTCGCCAGATCGAAAAATAATTTCGCCTTTTAGTGGTTTTGCAATACTTTTTCTATCCAGAGCCTGACGCCGTGACGCTTAGGCACACCCTTTGCTAAGCATTGAAAAGCCGGCCTCCCAGGCCAGGACACACCATCCATGAAGAAACAGAGGGGAATCCCAGGACCGCACTCGATAAAGCAGGGCTCAAAGCAAGGCAAGGCCGAACCGTCGGAATGACGAAGTGATAAGAAATGCCGTGTAGAACGCGGCAGGGAGTTGGCTATGCCCCACGCTTTTTTTAATGAAATGTATGACGCCCAGGGTGACTGCCGCCCGCACTACCAAGCCTTCTCGCGCTGGCTGGCGGACACGCCGCTGGAGCTGTTGGAGCAACGCCGCCGCGAAGCCGACCTGCTGTTCCATCGCGCCGGTATCACTTTCACCCTCTATGGCGACGAGCAGGGCACTGAACGGTTGATTCCGTTCGACATCATCCCGCGCAGCATCAAGGCCAGTGAATGGCAAATGGTCGAGCGTGGCTGCATCCAGCGGGTCCAGGCCCTGAACATGTTCCTGGCCGACATCTACCATGGTCAACACATCCTCAAGGAAGGCATCATTCCGGCCGAGCAAGTGCTCGCCAACGAGGGTTACCAGATCGCGATGCAGGGCCTGGACCTGCATCGGGGCATCTATGCCCATATCGCCGGTGTCGACCTGGTTCGCGACGGTGACGGCAGCTACTACGTGCTGGAAGACAACCTGCGCACCCCCAGCGGCGTGAGCTACATGCTCGAAGACCGCAAGATGATGATGCGCCTGTTCCCCGAACTCTTCGCCGCCCAGCGCGTGGCGCCCATCGATCATTACCCGAACCTGCTGCTCGATACCCTCAAGACCTCGAGCCCACTGGAAAACCCTACCGCCGTGGTGTTGACCCCGGGACGCTTCAACAGCGCCTATTTCGAGCACGCGTTCCTGGCCCGTGAAATGGGCGTGGAGCTGGTGGAGGGGGCCGACCTGTTCGTGCGCGACGACCACGTGTACATGCGCACCACCGCTGGCCCCCGGCAGGTGGATGTGATTTATCGTCGCCTCGACGATGCCTACCTCGACCCACTGTCATTCAACCCCGATTCGATGCTGGGCGTGCCCGGGCTGATCGCCGTGTACCGTGCCGGCAACGTGGTACTGGCGAATGCGGTCGGCACGGGCGTGGCTGATGACAAGTCGATCTACCCCTACGTCGACGAAATGATCCGCTTCTACCTCACCGAAGAGCCGATCCTGAAGAACGTGCCCACCTGGCAATGCCGCAAGCCCCAGGACCTGTCCCATGTACTGGCCAACCTGCCGGACCTGGTGGTTAAGGAAACCCAGGGCTCCGGCGGCTACGGCATGCTGGTCGGGCCGGCCGCCACTGCCGCGGAAATCGAGGATTTCCGCGCGCGTCTCAAGGCCCGTCCCGAAGCCTACATCGCCCAGCCGACCTTGAGCCTGTCCACGTGTCCGACCTTTGTCGAGAGCGGTATTGCGCCGCGCCATATCGACTTGCGTCCGTTCGTGCTGTCGGGCAAGGAAACGCGCCTGGTGCCCGGCGGGCTGACCCGTGTGGCGCTGCGCGAGGGCTCGCTGGTGGTGAACTCGTCCCAGGGCGGCGGCACCAAAGACACTTGGGTAGTGGAGGACTAAGACATGCTTTCAAGAACTGCTTCGGACCTCTATTGGATGTCCCGCTACCTGGAGCGCGCCGAGAACCTGGCGCGCATGCTCGAAGTCAGCTATTCGCTGTCGCTGATGCCCCAGGCCGGGCGCAGCGATGGTCATGCCGAGTTGGCGATGTCGCTGCTGGCGGCCGGCACGCTGGATGACTACAACGCCCGTTATGACGCGCTCAACACCGAGCGCATGCTGCATTTCTTTGCCCTGGATGAAACCAACCCCGGCAGTATCTACAGCTGCCTGCGCGCCGCGCGGACCAATGCCCATGCGGTGCGCGGACGCATCACTGCCGATATGTGGGAGAACATCAACGCCACCTGGCTGGAAATGCGCAACATCGCCAGCAACGGCCTGGGGCGCTACGGCATCAGCCATTTCTGCGAGTGGGTCAAGGAGCGCTCGCACCTGTTCCGGGGCGCGACGTCGGGCACCATCATGCGCAACGATGCCTACTGTTTCATTCGCCTGGGGACCTTTATCGAACGGGCCGACAACACCCTGCGCCTGCTGGATGCTCGCTACGAGATGTTCGGCGAGGAGTCGGAGGAGGTCAGTGACAACTCGGCCCGTGGTTATTACCAGTGGAGTGCCTTGCTGAGGGCGTTGTCTTCGTTCGAGGCGTTCAACGAGATCTATCGCAACGCGCCCAATGCCGAGCAGGTGTCCGAGATGCTGCTGTTGCGGGCCGACGTCCCGCGTTCGCTGCATGCCTGTATCGAGGAACTGGACCATATCCTCGCCAGTTTGCCGGGCAACAACGGCCGGCCAGCGCAACGCCTGGCCGCCGAGCTGAATGCGCGACTGCGTTATTCCGGAATCGACGAGATCCTGGCCTCGGGCCTGCATCAATGGCTGACGGACCTGATCGGACAAATTCGCCACTTGGGCCAGACAGTCCATGAGTCTTACCTGGAGGTCGTATGAAACTGTCCATACGCCACGACACCACCTACAGCTACGCCGATGAAGTCTGCACCAGCATCCAGTTCCTGCGCCTGACGCCTCGGGACACCCAGCGCCAGCGCATCCTGGAGTGGCACTTGGAGCTGCCGCGACTGGTGCGCAGCCAGCTTGATCCTTACGGCAACATCCTTCACGTCATGACCATGGACGAACCCCACGGTGCCTTGGTCTTGACGGCTTATGGCGAGGTGGAAATCCATCAGTCGATAGCGATGGAGCCGGACAGCCAGTCGCCGCTACCGTTCTTGCGCACCAGCCGTCTCACCGAGGCGGACGAGACCCTCAGCGCCTTCGCCGTCGAGCAATGCGCAGGGCGACGGGATCGTTCGGCCTTGACCGATCTGATGAACGGCCTGGCCGCGCGGATGCCCTACAGCCCCGGCACGACGGCGGTCAACAGCACCGCCGCCGAGGCGTTTGCCGGTGGAACGGGGGTTTGCCAGGACCACACCCACGCCTTCCTGGCCTGCGCCCGCAGCCTGGGCGTTCCCGCGCGTTATGTATCCGGCTACTTGTGCACCGAGGATGAAAGCCACCTGGCGAGCCACGCCTGGGCGGAAGCCTGGCTCGACGACGGCTGGTACAGCTTCGACGTGACCAACCGCCTGACCCTTCCAGACCGCCACCTGAAACTGGCGGTCGGCCTGGACTACCTCGACGCCTGCCCGGTCCGCGGCATGCGCCGGGGTGGCGGGGCGGAACAGATGCAGGCGCGGGTGCAGGTGAGCTCGATGGTGCAGGTGCAACACCAATAAAGGCACGCCGAAGCTGAAGCCTCATCGCGAGCAAGCTCGCTCCCACACTGGAGTGGGTGGTGAACACAAACCTTGTGACCACCCGAGAACCCGGTGGGAGGGCCATAGGGTTTTGTAGCCTCAACCAAACTGCCTTTGTGGCGAGGGAGCTTGCTCCCGCTGGGCTGCGCAGCAGCCCCAAAACCAAGCACCGCGTGGCGCCAGGCTGATCGCATGCAGCTTATTGGGGCCGCTTCGCAGCCCAGCGGGAGCAAGCTCCCTCGCCACGGGGTTGAGTGCTCGGCATCAGGTCTGGAAACACCCAAGTCCCCTGTGGGAGCCGAGCTTGCTCGCGATGACGGTTGCCCAGCCGACATCACCGCCAACTGACCCATCGCTATCGCGAGCAAGCTCGCTCCCACACTGAAATTGGCGGTGGACAAAAACCTTGTGGCCACTCGAGAACCCAGTGGGAGGGCCATAGGGTTTTGTCCTCAACCTAACCGCCTTTGTGGCGAGGGAGCTTGCTCCCGCTGGGCTGCGCAGCAGCCCCAAAACCAAGCACCGCGTGGCATCAGGCAGATCGCATGCAGCTTATTGGGGCCGCTTCGCGCCCCAGCGGGAGCAAGCTCCCTCGCCACGGGGTTGAGTGCTCGGCATCAGGTCTGGAAACACCCGAGAACCCCTGTGGGAGCCGAGCTTGCTCGCGATGACGGTTGCCCAGCCGACATCACCGCCAACTGACCCACCGCCATCGCGAGCAGGCTCGCTCCCACAAAAAATCCGCCAGTTGCCCCAAGTCTGGGCATCTACGTGGTCTCTCCAAAATGAAGCTTTCATGACAAAAGTTCGGTAGCACATCGCCATTCCCGTCATGCCTGTGTGACGTGTTCGAGGGGACCTTTCAGGTCGTTTGGAGCCGGGGCGCGAAGCCGGGAGTGAGGCGATGGGGACTATGGAACGTTATTCGAAAGTGGGCATGCAGGAGCTTGACCAGCGGCTGTCGAAGATCGTCGAGGCGGCGCGCAAGCAGCCGGTCTCGGTGTATCGCTACGGCGCGCCGTGGGTCTGGATCGTTTCCCAGGATGACTGGCAGGGCGCGCTCAAGGAAGTGTCCAGCTACATTCCGCAAGGCCATTCACTGGTCTTGCTGCGTCCGCAGATCGACGACCTGCTGGACGACCATCGCGATGTGCTGCAAGGCCTCAATGCCCGCGCCCAGATGCTGATCGCACCGCAAACCGCCATGCACATCCTCCTGCTGCAACTGCTCTATTCGGTGCCCAGCGAGCAGCAACTCTACGAACAACTCAATTACAACCTGCTGTTCCGCTGGTTCGTCGGCCTGGACCTGAACCAGAAGGTCTGGAGCTTCAACATCCTGAGCAAGGACCTCGCCACGCTGCTGGGCGATGCGCAGGCGGTGCGGCTCATCCAGAAAGTCATCGGTGAAGTGTTCTGTGGCGCCTTGCTGCAAATGCCGGAGTTCTCCTTGAACTTCGCGCTGCTGCACACCTGGCTGGCCCGGCACGCCACGACATCGACCGCAAGCAATTGAGCCGTACTTTGAATTCAGGGGGTGGTGTGGAGCATTTCTTCAAATCGCGGCCAGCGCTGTGGGGCTGGCTGCTGTTGGCGGTCGGGGGGCCGTCGGCAATCGCCGCCGAAGGAGGGCAGGAGGCCGAAGCGGCGCCGGCGCGCCTGGTGGACGTGAACGAGTATTTCGTGCGCGGCAACACGGTGCTCGATGCCCGGGCCATCGAGGAAGCGGTGTACCCGTTCCTCGGTCCGCAAAAGGCCTTGAGCGACATCGAGAGCGCCCGGGAAGCCCTGCAGAAAGCCTATCAGGCACGTGGTTATCAATCGGTCTTCGTCGAGTTGCCGGAGCAGCAAGTCGAAGACGGCATCGTCTACCTGCAAGTCAGCGAGACCAAGGTCGGCCGTGTGCGAGTCGTCGGTGCCAAGCACTATTCTCCCGTGGAAATCCGCGAGGACGTGCCGGCACTCAAGGAAGGCGAGGTGCCGGATTTTGCCCAGGTTCAGATCGAACTGGCGCAGTTGAACAAAACCCCGGGACGCCAGGTCATGCCGCTGGTGCGCGAAGGCCAGCGCCCCGGCACCATGGACGTGGATTTGCAGGTCGAAGACCAGAACCCCTGGCAAGCCAGCCTGGGCCTGAACAACGACTACAGCGCCGACACCGAAAAGCTGCGCACTGTCGCGAGCCTGGGCTACAACAACCTCTGGCAACTGGGCCACAGCGTTTCCCTGACGTTCTTCACCGCGCCCCAGGACACCGAAAACGCCAAGGTCTGGTCGGGTTCCTACACCGCGCCGCTGAGCGAACGCTGGAGTGTGCAATTCTCCGGTTACCAATCCGACAGCAACGTGGCCACCGTCGGCGGCAGCAACGTATTGGGCAAAGGCCATTCCTATGGGGTGTCGGCGATCTACAGCCTGCCATCCACGGGGGCATGGGCCAACAGTTTTTCAGTCGGGGTGGATTTCAAGGACTTCGAGGAGGAACTCAACCTCGGCGGCGCCAGCGACAAGGCGCCGCTCAAGTACGCGCCGTTCACCTTCGCCTACAACGGCTTTCGCTACACCGAACACAGCCAGTTGGGCCTCGGCCTGAGCCTGGTGGCGGGTACCCGCAGCCTGCTGGGCTATGGCAGTTCCGACGAAGAGTTCGACTACAAGCGCTATCGCGCCAGCCCCAGCTTCGCCGTGCTCAAGGGTGACGGCAATTACACCTTTACCTTCGGCAACGACTGGCAGACCGCCTCCAAGGCCGCCTTCCAACTGGCCTCCGGGCCGTTGGTTTCCAACGAACAATTTTCCGCCGGTGGCGCCACCTCGGTGCGCGGCTACCTGGCCGCCGAGCGCACCGGTGATGACGGCTACCTGCTGTCCCAGGAGCTACGCACCCCGTCCCTGGCCAAGTTTCTCGGCAGCTATGTCCAGGAGTGGCGCTTCTATGCCTTCGCCGAAGGCGCGCAGTTGTACCTGCGCGACGAACTGCCCGACCAGGAAGCCGACTACAGCCTCGCCAGCGTCGGCCTCGGCACTCGCGCGAGCCTGAGCAAATGGCTGTCCGGCAGCCTCGACTGGGGCTATCCGCTGCTCGACGGGCCGAACACCTCGAAACAGGAATCGCGCCTGCACTTCAACCTGCAAGCGACGTTTTGAACCCAGGAGTCATGTCCATGCAACGCTTATTGTTATCCCTGTTGATCTGCCTGGGGCTGGTGCTTCCGGCGACCGCCAATGCCTGGTGGCAGGACGATTGGCACTATCGCAAACAGATTTCCGTGGACACCACGCCCCAGGGCGCCGCCATCGCCCAGGCCTTGGGCCGCACGGCGTTGCTGGTGCGCCTGCACACCGGCAACTTCACCTTCGACGGCGTCAAGGACGACGGTTCGGACCTGCGTTTCGTCAGCGCCGATGACAAGACCGTGCTCAATCACCAGATCGAAAGCTTCGACCCGCTGATGGGCATGGCACTGATCTGGGTCGACGTGCCGAATGTGGAGGGTGGCCAACGCCAGGACCTGTGGATGTACTACGGCAACCAGAAGGCGCCGGCCACGGGCAGCGGCCAGTTGACTTTCGACCCGGACTACACCGCGCTGTACCACTTCGACGGCGCCACTGGCGTACCGCCCCGGGATACCACGGCCTACGGCAACAACGCCCAGGGTGCGGCTGGCGTCAGCATCGACGGGGTGATCGGGCGTGCCTTGCAGTTCAACGGCCAGCCGTTGCTGTTGCCCGCCAGCCCATCGTTGCAACACAGCGCCGGTGCGGCATTCACCTTCAGCACCTGGCTGCGCCAGGACCAGGCCAGTGGTGAGCAGATCATCCTGGCCCGTCGCGAAGCCGCCACCAGTCTATTGGTGGGTGTCAACCAGGGCGTGCCGTTCGTAGCGATCAACGACCAGCGTGCGGTCTCGACCCAACCACTGAACCCCGGCCAGTGGCAGCACCTGGCGTTGACCGCCTCGGGCGACCGCGTCGTGCTGTACGTCAATGGGCGCGAAACCGCGAGCCTCGCCGTGGCGATGCCGGCATTGAATTCGCCGATGGCCTTGGGCGCTGACGTTTCCGCCGGCACCTTCGCGCCTTTCAGCGGTGCCATGGACGAAGCGCGGCTGTCCAAGGTCGCCCGCCCGGCACCGCTGCTGTTGGCCGACGCCAATGCCCAGGGCGCCGAGTCGAAACTGGTGGCCTACGGCGTCGATGAGGAACAGTCCGGCTTCGGTTTCGGCAGCCTGGGTTTCCTGCTCAACGCCGTGCCGCTGGATGCGTGGGTGATCATCGGCGTGCTGGTGCTGATGATGTTCCAGTCGTGGATCATCATGATCCGCAAGAATCGCATGGTCAGCCGCCTCAGCGCCGCCAACGAAGCCTTCCGCGAGCAGTTCGCCCGGATCGGCACACGCCTGGAGATGTTTGCCGACGACCAGGACCTTGCCCAGCGCCTGCAACACTCTTCGCTGTGGCGCTTGTACCTGGTGGCGGTCAAGGAAATCCGCACCCGCCGCGAGCAGGGCGCTGACACCTCGTCAGTGTCGGCGGCCACCATCGAAGCGATCCGCTGCTCCATGGACGGCGTGCGCACCCGGGAGAACCAGGCGCTGAGTTCGAAACTCTCGACCCTGTCCAACGCCATCGCCGGCGGTCCGTACATTGGCCTGCTCGGCACTGTGCTGGGGATCATGGTGGTGTTCCTCGGCACGGCGATGGCCGGTGACGTGAACATCAACGCCATCGCCCCGGGCATGGCTGCGGCCTTGCTCGCCACCGCCATGGGCCTGTTCGTCGCGATCCCGGCGCTGTTTGGCTACAACCGCCTGATCACCCGCAACAAGGAAGTCAGCGCCGACATGCGGGTCTTCGTCGACGAGTTCATCACCCGCCTGGCGGAGATGCACGGCGAAGGGCAGTCCGGTGAAGCGGCGCATCGCCGCGGCCATCACGTCCAATCGTCCGTACCGGCCTGAGGGAATCGCCATGGCTAGCGTAAACGCTTCACACGATGACGACGATGATGCGGCCGTCGACAGCATCAACATCACACCGCTGGTGGATGTGCTCATGGTGGTGCTGGTGATGTTCATCCTTACGGCCACGGCCCAGGTGTCGGGTATCCAGATCAACCTGCCCAAGGCCAGCGCCTCGGTGTCGTTGTCCGAAGCCAAGACCAAGGCGATTTCGGTGAACGATGGCGGCCAGGTGTTCCTCGATGCCTATCCGGTGACCCTGGCCGAGCTGGAAGAGCGCCTGCGCATCGAAAAGGCCCAGAGCCCGGACTTCCCGGTAATCGTGCGCGGCGACGCGACGGTGCAGTACCAGAAAGTTATTGAAGTGCTGGACCTGTTGCGACGCCTGGAACTGTCCCAGGTCGGTCTCGTGACCGGCAAACCGAGCCAGGGCTGATCATGACCGCCAGACTTCCCATCGATCCGCCCCCGGTGAAGACCGCGCCGTTGCGCCTGCTCAAGTGGACCGCTGGCCTGCTGTTGGGCGCTGTGGCGGCCTGGCTGCTGTGGCAGTGGGCCAACGACATGAGTGGCGTGCGCCGCGAAGCGCCGAAGGTGCCGACCATTATTCCGTTGCCCCCGCCGCCCCCGCCGCCGCCGGAAAAACCCAAGGAACCGGAGCCCCAGGTCGAGGAGAAGGTGGTCGAGCCCGAACCGACCCCGGAACCCGAAGAGGTCAAGCCGGAGGAGGCGCCGCCTTCACCGGCGGATGACTTGGCCAACCCGATGCAAATGGACGGGGACGCCCAGGCCGGCAACGACGCTTTCAACATTGGCGCGGGTAAGGGAGGGGGCATGTCTGGTACCGGCGGTGGCGGCGGGCTGGGGAATGCCACTTACGGCCAGATGATGGCGGTTGCCTTTCAGCGCCTGCTGCGCGATGACCCAGAGCTTCGCAAGCTGGAGTTCACATTGCAGGCCGATGTCTGGGTCAGTGCCTCGGGTGAAATCACTCGAGTGGAACTGGCGAAGTCCAGCGGAAACCCACAGACCGACGAGAAAGTCATCGCTTCGCTGCGTGCTTCGCGGCACTTGAATGAACGGCCACCGGCCTCCCTGAAAATACCTGTACGCATGACATTTAAAGGAAAGCGTCCGGGCTAATCGAATATCCAGAAAAGTTCGCCAACAGGAGTTGTGTGCAGATGATTTCCAATGTGAATCGATTGTCGTGGGCGATCGGCCTGGTGGTCTTGAGCCTGGGCGGACACGCGGCCGCCGCCCCGGCGCCGTCGGAAAACGCCACGATCAATCTGATCCGCCTGCTGGTGCAGCAGGGCGTGCTGAAGCAGGACCAGGCCGATGGCTTGATCGCCCAGGCCGAACGGGAAGCCGTGCAGGCCCGCCAGGCGGCTACGGCAGTAGCCGCTGCGCCGGCCGGTGCGCCGGGGGATGTGCGGGTGCAATACGTGCCGAACATCGTCCGTGAGCAGATCCGCGACCAGGTCAAGGCTGAAGTCATGGCCACCGCCAAGCAGGAAAACTGGGCTCAGCCCAACACCTTCCCGGATTGGGTCTCGCGCATCAGTTTCGATGGCGACATTCGCCTGCGGGATGAGTCGCGCTATTACTCGGGCACCAACAGCAACGAGATCGTCGACTTCGCCCGACTCAATGACAGAGGGCCTTACGACGTCAATCCCAACAGCAGCTCCAGCCTGCCGCCGTTGCTCAACACCCGCGAAGACCGGGAAAACCTGTTCCGCCTGCGCGCCCGCCTGGGCATGAAGGCGGTGATTGCCCCGCAATGGACGGCGGGCATCCGCATCGGCACCGGCTCGGACAACAACCCGGTGTCCACCACCCAGACCCTGGGCGGCGGCTTTGGCAAAAAAGACATCTGGCTCGACCAGGGCTACCTGAACTGGAAACCGTCGGACGAATTGACCCTGACCGGCGGGCGTTTCGCCAACCCGTTTTTCTCCACCGACCTGCTGTATTCCGGTGACCTGAACTTCGATGGCGTGGCGGCGAATTTCAACCACAAGCTCAATCAGGATTGGGGTGTGTTCGGTACTGTCGGCGCGTTCCCGGTGGAGTACACCAACGACACCAGCACCAGCAATGGCAGCGACAAGGAAGAGAGCGACAACAAGTGGCTGTACGGTGCGCAACTGGGGGCCAACTGGGCCATCAACGACAGCAACCGGATCAAGGGGGCCATGGCCTATTACCGCTTCGACGACATCGAAGGCCAGCGTTCCTCGCCGTGCGAGCCCTGGGCCGGTGATCCAGGCTGCGACAGCGACGGTTCGCGGGTGGCGTTCATGCAGAAGGGCAACACCGTGTTCCTGCTACGCGACATCACGCCCAATCCGCTCAACCCGTCTGCCACGCCGCAGCCGCAATACGTCGGCCTTGCCTCGGAGTTCAACCTGCTGGACCTGAACGTCGCCTGGGACACCGATTTGCCTGAAGACCTCAAGCTGCGCAGCCAGGCCCACTACGTCCACAACCTCGGCTACGACGAAGGCGAGATGCGCAAGCGCTCGGAAGGGCAGTTCGCCAACAACCTGGACGAAAACGGCGAGGTGGAAAGCGGCGCCAACGCCTGGATGCTCCAGTTCACCCTTGGCAACTCCCTGGAACTCAAGCGCGAGGGCGACTGGAACCTGTTCGCCGGCTACAAGTACATCCAGCCGGACGCCTTGCCGGACGGCTTCAACGATTCGTCATTCCATCTGGGGGGCACCAATGCCAAGGGGTATTTCCTGGGCGGCAACTATGGCCTGGCAAGCAACGTCTTTGCCACCGGCCGCTGGTTGAGTTCCGAAGCGGTGTACGGCGCGCCGTACGACATCGATGTCTTGCAGCTTGAAATCAACACGCGCTTCTAAGCGCTGGGAGGCCTCATGAAAAGGCGAGCCAATTATCAATGCCCGGCCGCGTTGCTGATGCTGGGCCTATTGCTCAGCGGCATGGCTCACGGCGAAGGCCTGGAAGAGCGCTTGCGAGCACAATTGCGCAGCACTACCGCGCAGTTGCAAGCCCTGCAGAGCGAGCAGGCCCAGGCCAGCGCTGCCCGCCAGGCTGCAGAGAACCAGGCCAAGGACGCCCAGGCGCAGATCAAGCAATTGACCGCGCAACTGAGCAAGGCCCAGGCCCTCACCGAACAACTGGCCGGGCACCAGCAAAGCCTGCAAAGCCAGGCCCAGGCCCAGGTGGCGGCCAGCAACGAGCAAGTCGGCAAGTTCAAGAAAGCCTATGAAGAACTGCTGGCCCTGGCCCGTGGCAAAGAGGCCGAGCGCGCCCGCCTGGAGGGGCAATTGATCGAGCGTGACACACAAGTGCAGCAATGTTCGGTCAAGAATCAGCAGATGTACGAAGTCGCCAAGACGCTGCTGCATGCCTACGAAACCATCGATGTGACCGACATCGTGAAGATCCGCCAGCCGTTCGCGGCCAAGGCCCGGGTGCGTTTCGAAGAGCTGGCCCAAGGGTTTGGCGATGATCTCTACAAGAACCGTTTCGATGCGCCCCAGGCCTCGATCACTCACTGAACAGCACAAGGAAGAACCGAACATGACCGCAATGATTCAATACGTCGGCGCAAAATCCCTCACCGAGTTGTTGCAGGCCGCCGGTTATCGGGTCAACGAAACCGAGCAGAACGGCATTGTGCAGTTGCTCAGCGCCAGTCAGGGCATCGGCTTTGCCGTGCGATTCGGCAATCCGGCAGCGACGGCGGGCGAATACCTGGACTTCACCTTCAGCTGTGCCTTGCGGGTGCAGGGCGAATTGCCGGCCGGTCTGGCTGAACGGTGGAACGCGTCGCGGCGCTTTGCCCGGTTGTCGCTGCAGGGCGAATTCCTGGTGATGGAAATGGACGTGGTCGTCGCGGCGGGCGTGAGTGCCGATCATCTGCGCAGCCACTTGGAACTGTGGGACCGCCTGTTGCAGGAGTTCATTGTCTTCCTGCGTGAATACAGCCAGAACGCGGCGGGGGTGCAAACCCCGGCCGAGCCCGTCGAGGCGCCGTTGGAGGAGGCCGTCGCATCGTGAAAAAGCCGACCGTCGTCATCAGCGCCGCGGCGCTGGGCCTGATCGCCGTGGCGCTGGTGCTGGGCCTGCGGCCGGGAAGCGATCCGGTCGCCGCGGTGCAGACCGCCAGTGTTGCTTCGGCCGACACGCCGAGTCTGGCCCGCTTGGGCAACCAGCAGGTCAGCCCCGACGAACTCAAGGCTTTGCTGGCTGCGCTGGCTCCCGAGGTTCGCCAGCAAATGCGTGGCAATCGGGCTGCGCTGGAAGGCTGGATCCGTGCGCGCCTGGCGGAAAAAGCCGTGTTGGAACAGGCCGATGCCCAGGGCTGGCGCCAGCGCCCCGAGGTGGAGCGCCAGACCCGAGCGGCGGCTGAGCAGATCGTGTTTCGGGATTACTTGCAGTCGGTTAGCCAGGTGCCGGCCGGTTACCCCAGTGAAGATGAGTTGAAGCAGGCCTACGGTGCAGGGAAAGCCAACTGGACGGCGCCGGCGCTGTACCGCGTCAGCCAGATTTTCCTGGCGGCCACCGAACCGCAGACCGTGGAGGCGGTGCGTCGGCAAGCGCTGGAGCTGAGCAAGAAGGCCCAGGCGTCGCCGGCCGAGTTCGGCGCCCTGGCCAGTCGTTTTTCCCAAGACCGCACCAGTGCCGAACGGGGCGGGGACAGTGGTTATCAGCCGTTGCAGCAACTGGTTCCCCCTGTGCGTGAAGCCGTGGCGCGCTTGAAAGTCGGCGCGGTGTCGGACCCGGTGCAGAGCCCGGCGGGCTTCCATGTCATCAAGCTCACCGAACAGCAACCGGCCCGGGAGGCGACCCTGGACGAAGTCCGCGAACGCCTGACCCAGGCCCTGCGCGCCGAACGCCAGGAGCAGATCGCCAAGGCATACCTGGATGGCATGCTCGACACGGCGACGTTGAGCATCGATGGCGCGCAGTTGAGCAAGGTGTTGGAGGAGGGGCTCTAGTGAGGTCCATACCTAACTCGTGGCGAGGGAGCTTGCTCCCGCTGGGCTGCGTAGCAGCCCCACCGAAATGACCGCGATCTTTCAACAAGAATCGGGGACAGGTTTTTGGGGCTGCTGCGCAACCCAGCGGGAGCAAGCTCCCTCGCCACAGGGGAGCTTGCCTGGCTGAAGACCCCGCGTAGCCTCAAGTATTCGTACCACCGACAGGGAGTCACCCATGACCTTCATCGAGCCCGCAGGACGCCAGGCTGTCAGCGCATACCGCACACCGTTGCGCGCCCCCGACCCTTGGCTGGCCATGGCCGGCGCTATCGAGCCGCAGGTGGCGCAGTGTTTCCTGGTCAGTGCCCGCTGCGGCTGCTTCATGCAAGCGGCCCGCAGCCTCAACGTCAAGGCGACCTGGCTGCGCAAGCAATTGGCGCAGTTGGAGGGGCGGCTGCAACGATCATTGTTCAGCTTCCAGGGCAGCGCCTTGACCCTCAGTCGGGAAGGCCGGCAGTTGCAGGCCAGATTGATCAGCCTGGCCCATGAAAACTCGCCGCCCCCGAACGATCAGCCCTTGATTCGCCTGGCCGTGGCCGAGTCGATTCTGCATGACATCCTCGGGCGTGACCTGATTTCGTTGTTGCGGCGCAACGCCAGCGTGCGATTGCAGATCATCACCCTGGACAGTGAACTGGCGCTGCAAGCCGTCAGCGCCGACCTGGTGCTGTGGTTGAGTGATGCCCAGGCGTCGGCGCCGGGGCCGAGCTTCGCCACATTGCCCGCGGATCGACTGGCGCGGTTGGATTATCTGCCGCACATCGCCAAACGCTATTCACGACCGGCCACGCGCCCGGACTGCCTGGACGACCTGAATGACTACATGCTGGTGCAATGGCAGGCGGATCGGCACGTGGATGGTTTCGCACCGTGGAACGCCCTGATAGAACAGCGCCGGGCCGGTGTGGTGCAGGTGCAATCTTACGAACTGATGCTGGAAATGATTCGCTGCAGCGCCTGCATCGGCCTTTTGCCACAGTACATGAGCCGCTTCGACCGAGGCCTGGTGGCGTTGCCGGACGTGTTCGGCCTGCCCATGCAGCGGCATTTGTGGATGGCCGTCAATGCCCAGGCCGAAGGCTCGCCAGAGGTGCAGATGCTGCGTGAGCTGATCCAACACACACTGGATGAGCGCCGGGATTGGTTCCAGGCCTGACTGGCTCACGCTAACCCTGTGGGAGCGAGCCTGCTCGCGATGAGGTCAACATATCCAACAGCTCCGTAGCTGACCCACCGCTTTCGCGAGCAAGCCCGCTCCCACACTGGATTTTCGGCAGCCACAAATTCATGTGCACCCCAGTCCCTTGTGGGAGCGGGCTTGCTCGCGAAGAGGCCGGCACATTCAACACTTCATTGACTGATACTCCGCCTTCGCGAGCAAGCTCGCTCCCACAGGTTCCCCCTATAACCTGGCGCGGTTTATAGTGACCGGCCTTGTCGCGCCTCCAGGAAGGAGCCCCATGTCTGATTCTTCGATCACCCTCGAACGCTTCACTGAAGTTCATATCCCCGGCGTCACCGCGCTCTACAACGACCCGGCGGTGACACGCCAGGTGCTGCAAATGCCGTTCCAGTCCGCCGAAGTCTGGCGCAAGCGCCTGGCGACGGATGACGAGCGCCTGTTGAAACTGGTGGCCCTGCACGAAGGTGAAGTCATCGGCAACCTGGGGCTGGAGCAGTTCACACGGGTGCGTCGGGCTCACTGCGGCAGCCTCGGCATGGGCGTGGCCGTCGCCTGGCAGGGCAAGGGCGTGGGTTCGATGTTGCTGGCCGCCGCGCTGGATGTCGCGGACAACTGGATGAACCTGCGGCGGGTCGAACTGACGGTGTACGCCGACAACGAAGCGGCCATCGGGCTGTATCGCAAGTTCGGCTTCGAAACCGAAGGCCTGTTGCGCGACTATGCCGTGCGTGACGGTCGTTGGGTGGACACACTGGCCATGGCACGGTTGCGCTGAAAACCGCACCGGAACAGGCAAAAAACCGCCCATTGGCTATACCTGTAGTTCCGGCCCCGCCTCGTGTGGCTTACAGGAGTGACAGCATGAAGTTTTCGTCCATGATCGGCTGTGTTTGCATCGCCTCGCTCGCCTTGGCGGGTTGCTCGAGCAAAGTGACCCAGCCGGATGAGTATTCCGGGTTCCTAGGCGATTACAGCCGGCTCAAGGAAGAGAAGTCGCCGTCGGGGGCCGTGGTCATGCGTTGGATCGATCCGAAGATTGATCCGGGCAAGTACACCCATCTCTACATCGAGCCGACGCAGCTGTACCCCAAGCCGCAGCCGACCGTGAAAATCCCCCAGGCGACACTGTCGGGTATCACCGCGTACTACGATCAGGCTCTCAAGCGGGAAGCGGAAAAATCCTTGCCCCTGGCGACCGCTCCGGGGCCGGGTGTTCTCGTGGTGCGCGCGGCGATCACGGCTGTCAGCAGCAAGACCGAAGGCTTGAAACCTTATGAGGTAATCCCGATTGCGCTGGTGGCGGCGGCTGTCAGCACCGCCAGCGGTATTCGCGACCAGGAAACCACCTTGGGCACCGAAGCGGTTTTCCTCGACGGTGGGACTCACGCGGTGGTCGCCCAAGTCGTGCGCAAAGGCACCGGCAAGCCGCTGTCCAACGAGTCCCAGGTCATGAAGCCCGATGACGTCAAAGGGGTCATCGATGGCTGGGCGTCGGACCTGCATCAGTCATTCCTGAAACTCAAGGCCAAATAGTCACCGTCGTGGTGCAGGAGGTGAGGTCGACGTCGTGTCTTTTTATGTCCGGTCGTAGGTCACGCGAGCATTTCGTGGTTAACTCCGGCCTCACCATTTTCAAACCTGTCAGAAGGAATCCGTTCATGGCTCAAGTCACTCTCAAAGGCAACCCGGTCCAAGTCAACGGCCAGTTGCCACAAGCCGGTTCCAAGGCGCCAGCCTTTTCCCTGGTTGCCGGCAATCTGTCGGACGTTTCCCTGAAGGACTTCGCCGGCAAGCGCAAAGTGCTGAACATTTTCCCAAGCGTCGACACGCCGACCTGCGCCACCTCCGTGCGCAAGTTCAACGCCCAGGCCAACGAGCTGAACAACACCGTGGTGCTGTGCATCTCCGCCGACCTGCCATTTGCCCAGGCGCGTTTCTGCGGCGCTGAAGGCCTGGAAAACGTCCAGAACCTGTCGACCCTGCGCGGTGCCGAATTCATCCAGGACTACGGCGTGGCGATTGCCGACGGCCCACTGAAAGGCCTGACCGCCCGTGCCGTGGTGGTGTTGGACGAAAACGACACCGTGCTGCACAGCGAGCTGGTCAAGGAAATCGCGGAAGAGCCGAACTACGACGCGGCCCTGGCTGTTCTGAAATAAGTGGATTGAAATAAAGTATTTATTACAATTGTTAACGGCCTGGCCCTGCCCAGGCCGTTTTCTTTTGTGCTTCAAGGCGTTAGCCGACTATCCGAAAGGTAAGCCCAAGGTAAATTGCCGGTAAAGGCGCTTTGCTAAATAGCCGCCAGTGCTTATCGTTCAGCCTCCCGTAAAAGAAGCCCACGCGCCCAATGGTTGATCACTCCATGCAATCCTCTGTTTCCCGCAATTCCCGTCGCTGGCTGTTTGGCTTGTTCGTCCTGCTGGTCATCGCAGCGCTGGCCTGGAAGTTCTGGCCCAGTGGCTCGACCGAAAAAAATGGGGCAGGGGAGAAAGCAGCCGCGGGGCATGTGGGACGCTCCGGTAGCATGCGCCCGGGGTTCGGTGGGGCGACGGGCCCGATCCCGGTGCGGGTGGCGCCGGTGGCGACCGGGGACTTCCCGCTGTACTTCAAGGCGCTGGGTACGGTCACGGCCCTCAACACCATCAACGTGCGCAGTCGCGTGGGTGGCGAACTGGTCAAGATCGCCTTCGAAGAGGGGCAAATGGTCAAGGCCGGGGACTTGCTGGTCGAGATCGACCCACGCCCGTACCAGAACGCCTTGCTCCAGGCCGAAGGCACGCTGTTGCAGAACCAGGCCCAGCTGAAAAATGCCCAGGTAGACCTCGAGCGCTATCGCGGCCTGTACGCCGAAGACAGCATTGCCAAGCAGACCCTCGACACCGCCGCGGCGCTGGTGGGCCAGTACCAAGGCACGGTCAAGACCAATCAGGCGGCCGTCAACGACGCCAAGCTCAACCTCGAATTCACCAAGATCCGCGCCCCGATTACTGGCCGCGTCGGCTTGCGTCAACTGGACGTTGGCAACCTGGTGTCGGCCAACGACACCACCGCCCTGGCGGTCATCACCCAGACCCAACCCATCAGCGTCGTGTTCACCTTGCCGGAAAACAACCTCGACACGGTGCTCGCCCGTTACCGCAGCGGGGCGAAACTCCCCGTCGAAGCGTGGGATCGCGGCGACGTGAAGCGCCAGGCCAGTGGCGTGTTGCAGAGCCTGGACAACCAGATCGACGTCACCACCGGCACCCTGAAATTCAAGGCCCGCTACGAGAACCGCGACCAGTCGCTGTTCCCCAACCAGTTTGTCAATGTCCACCTGCTGGCCGACACCCTCAAAGGCGTGACCCTGGCGCCGACGGCCGCCATCCAGTTCGGCACCAACGGCACCTTTGTCTATGCCCTGGAAGGTGACAACAAGGTCACCATCAAGAAGCTGAAGATCGGCGCCAGCGACGGCGCCAACACCGTGGTCACCGAAGGCCTGGCCACCGGCGATCGAGTGGTGCTCGAAGGCACCGATCGCTTGAAGGAAGGCAGCGAAGTGGAAGTGGTCAACGACAGCCAGGACGTGCCCACCACGCCGACCGAGCACCTGCAGGGCAAGTCCGCGGCAGCACCGACTGAGCCGGCCGCGGCCGACAAGGCGAACAAGGGCGGCGCATGAATATTTCGCGACTGTTCATCCTTCGCCCGGTCGCCACCACCCTGAGCATGCTGGCGATCATCCTGGCTGGCCTGATCGCCTATCGGCTGCTGCCGGTGTCGGCGCTGCCCCAGGTCGATTACCCGACCATCCGCGTGATGACCCTGTACCCGGGCGCCAGCCCCGACGTGATGACCAGCGCGGTCACCGCACCCCTGGAGCGGCAGTTCGGGCAGATGCCAGGCTTGACGCAGATGGCCTCCACCAGTTCCGGCGGCGCCTCGGTGATCACCCTGCGCTTCAACCTCGACATCAACATGGACGTCGCCGAGCAGCAGGTGCAGGCCGCCATCAACGCGGCCACCAACCTGCTGCCCACGGACCTGCCGGCGCCGCCGGTGTACAACAAGGTCAACCCGGCCGACACCCCGGTGCTGACCCTGGCGATCACGTCCAAGACCATGCTGCTGCCCAAGCTCAATGACTTGGTGGACACCCGCATGGCGCAGAAAATCGCCCAGATCAGTGGCGTCGGCATGGTCACCATCGCTGGCGGCCAGCGCCAGGCGGTGCGCATCAAGGTCAACCCCGAGGCCCTGGCGGCCAACGGCCTCAACCTCGCGGATGTGCGCACGCTGATCGGTGCGTCCAACGTCAACCAGCCCAAGGGCAATTTCGACGGCCCGACCCGGGTCTCGATGCTCGACGCCAACGACCAGTTGACGTCGCCCAAGGACTACGCCGAACTGATCCTGGCCTACGCCAACGGCGCGCCGTTGCGGCTCAAGGACGTGGCGCAGATCGTCGACGGCGCCGAAAACGAACGCCTTGCCGCCTGGGCCAACGAAAACCAGGCCGTGCTGCTGAACATCCAGCGCCAGCCCGGCGCGAATGTCATCGAGGTGGTGGACCGGATCAAGGCCCTGCTGCCGAGCATTACCGACAACCTGCCGGCCGGCCTGGACGTCACTGTGCTGACCGACCGTACCCAGACCATCCGTGCCTCGGTCACCGATGTGCAGCATGAATTGCTGATCGCTATCGCCCTGGTGGTGATGGTGACGTTCCTGTTCCTGCGTCGCGTCAGTGCCACGATCATTCCGTCGGTGGCCGTGCCGTTGTCGTTGATCGGCACGTTCGGCGTGATGTACCTGGCCGGTTTCTCCATCAACAACCTGACCTTGATGGCCCTGACCATCGCCACCGGTTTCGTGGTGGACGATGCCATCGTCATGCTGGAGAACATCGCCCGTTTCATCGAAGAGGGCGACAGCCCGATGCAGGCTGCGCTCAAGGGCGCGAAGCAGATTGGCTTCACGCTGATTTCCCTGACGCTGTCGCTGATTGCCGTGCTGATCCCGCTGTTGTTCATGGCCGACGTGGTCGGGCGCTTGTTCCGCGAGTTCGCCATCACCCTGGCCGTGGCTATCCTGATTTCCCTGGTGGTGTCCCTGACCCTGACGCCGATGATGTGCGCTCGCTTGCTCAAGCGCGAGCCCAAGGCAGAAGAGCAGGGCCGTTTCTACCGCGCCAGTGGCGCCTGGATCGACTGGCTGATCGCCGCCTACGGGCGCAAGTTGCAATGGGTGCTCAAGCACCAGCCGCTGACCCTGCTGGTGGCGGTGGGTAGCCTGGTGCTGACGGTGGTGCTGTACCTGGCCGTGCCCAAGGGCTTTTTCCCGGTACAGGACACCGGGGTCATCCAGGGCATTTCCGAAGCGCCGCAATCGATCTCCTTTGCCGCCATGAGCGAGCGCCAGCAGCTACTGGCCAAGGTGATCCTCGCCGATCCGGCGGTGCAGAGCCTGTCGTCCTACATCGGCGTGGACGGCGATAACGCCACGCTCAACAGCGGACGCCTGCTGATCAACCTCAAGCCCCATAGCGAGCGGGATGACAGCGCCACCGAAATCATTGCCCGCTTGCAGCCACAACTGGACCGGCTGGTGGGCATTCGCCTGTTCATGCAACCGGTGCAGGACTTGACCATCGAAGACCGGATCAGCCGTACCCAGTACCAGTTCAGCCTGTCATCGCCGGACGCCGAGTTGCTCAGTCTCTGGAGCGGGCGCCTGGTCGAGGCCCTGGGCCGCCAGCCGGAACTCACCGACGTCGCCAGCGACTTGCAGGACAAGGGCCTGCAGGTCTACCTGGTGATCGACCGCGACGCGGCGTCACGCCTGGGCGTCTCGGTGTCGAACATCACCGATGCGCTGTATGACGCCTTCGGCCAGCGGCAGATTTCCACTATCTACACCCAGGCCAGCCAGTACCGCGTGGTGCTGCAAGCCCAGGCCGGGGAGCGGATCGGTCCGCAGGCGCTGGACCAGATTCACGTCAAGACCACCGATGGCGGGCAGGTGCGGCTGTCGAGCCTGGCCCGGGTCGAAGAGCGTCAGGCTCAGTTGGCGATTGCCCACATTGGTCAGTTTCCCGCGGTGATGATGTCGTTCAACCTCGCGCCGGGGGTGGCCCTGGGGCATGCGGTGGAGGTGATCGAAAAGGTCCAGCGGGACATCGGCATGCCGGTGGGGGTGCAGACCGAATTCCAGGGCGCGGCCCAGGCATTCCAGGCGTCGTTGTCGAGTACCTTGCTGCTGATCCTGGCGGCGGTGGTGACCATGTACATCGTCCTGGGCGTGTTGTACGAAAGCTACATCCACCCGATCACCATCCTTTCCACCTTGCCCTCGGCGGCTATCGGCGCCTTGCTGGCGTTGATCCTCAGCGGCAATGACCTGGGCATGATCGCGATCATCGGCATCATCCTGCTGATCGGCATCGTCAAGAAAAACGCGATCATGATGATCGACTTCGCCCTCGACGCCGAACGCAACCAGGGCGTGGACCCGCAGACGGCGATCTACCAGGCGGCGTTGCTGCGCTTCCGCCCGATCCTGATGACCACCCTGGCGGCGTTGTTCGGTGCCGTACCGCTGATGCTCGCCACCGGTTCCGGCGCCGAGCTGCGCCAACCCCTGGGCCTGGTAATGGTGGGCGGGTTGTTGGTGAGCCAGGTCTTGACGTTGTTCACCACGCCGGTGATCTACCTGTATTTCGATCGACTGGGGCGCCGGTTTGCCAGGCCTGAGGCGGATGAGGTGCGGGTATGACCGCTTCCCTGGAATGTAGCGGGCTTTTGTGGCGAGGGAGCTTGCTCCCGCTGGGCTGTGGGAGCAAAGCTTGCTCGCGAAACAGACGCCTCGATTCTGCGAGACCGCATTGCCTTCATCGCGGGCAAGCCTTGTTCCCACATAGCGGGAGCAAGCTCCCTCGCCACAAAAGCCTGTCCGTTGAAGCAAGGGGCTGTGGCCGATGAACCTCTCCGGCCCCTTCATCCGCCGCCCGGTAGCAACCATGCTCCTGAGCTTCGCGATCATGCTGCTCGGCGGCGTGTGCTTCGGCCTGCTGCCGGTCTCGCCCCTGCCGCAAATGGATTTCCCGGTGATCGTGGTCCAGGCCAACCTGCCAGGCGCCAGCCCCGAGGTGATGGCTTCGACGGTGGCCACGCCGCTGGAGCGTTCCTTCGGCGCCATCGCCGGGGTCAACACCATGAGCAGCCGTTCCAGCCAGGGCTCCACGCGGGTCATCCTGCAATTCGACCTGGACCGCGACATCAACGGCGCGGCCCGGGAGGTGCAGGCGGCCATCAATGCCTCGCGCAACCTGTTGCCCAGCGGCATGCGCAGCATGCCCACCTATAAGAAGGTCAACCCGTCCCAGGCGCCGATCATGGTGCTGTCGCTGACCTCGGATGTGTTGGAAAAAGGCCAGCTCTACGACTTGGCGTCGACCATCCTGTCCCAGAGCCTGTCCCAGGTGTCGGGCGTGGGTGAGGTGCAGATCGGTGGCAGCTCGTTGCCGGCGGTGCGCATCGAACTGGAGCCGCAGTTGCTCAATCAGTACGGCGTGGCCCTGGACGATGTGCGCACCGCCATTGCCAATAGCAACGTGCGCCGGCCCAAGGGCTCGGTGGAGGACGACCGGCGCATGTGGCAAGTCCAGGCCAACGACCAGTTGGAAAAGGCCAAGGACTACGAAACGCTGGTGATCCGTTACCAGGATGGCTCGGTGCTGCGGCTCAAGGACGTGGCGAAAGTCACCGACAGCGTCGAGGACCGTTACAACAGCGGTTTCTTCAACGACGATGCCGCCGTATTGCTGGTGATCAACCGCCAAGCCGGCGCCAACATCATCGAGACGGTCAACGAGATCAAGGCGCAACTGCCGGCGTTACAGGCGGTGCTGCCGGCCAGCGTCAAGCTGAACCTGGCGATGGACCGCTCGCCCGTGATCAAGGCCACCCTGCATGAAGCGGAAATGACCTTGCTGATCGCCGTGGCCCTGGTGGTGCTGGTGGTGTTCCTGTTCCTCGGCAACTTCCGCGCTTCGCTGATCCCGACCCTGGCGGTGCCGGTGTCGCTGGTGGGCACGTTTGCGGTGATGTACCTGTACGGGTTTTCCCTGAACAACCTGTCGCTGATGGCGTTGATCCTGGCGACCGGGTTGGTGGTGGACGACGCCATCGTGGTGCTGGAAAACATTTCCCGGCACATCGACGAAGGTGTGCCACCGATGCAGGCGGCGTACCGGGGGGCGGAGGAGGTGGGCTTCACCTTGCTGTCGATGAACGTCTCGCTGGTGGCGGTGTTCCTGTCGATCCTGTTCATGGGCGGCATCGTCGAGAGCCTGTTCCGTGAATTTTCCATCACCCTGGCGGCGTCCATCGTGGTGTCGCTGGTGGTCTCGCTGACCCTCACGCCGATGCTTTGCGCCCGCTGGCTCAAGCCCCATGTGCCCGGGCAGGAAAACCGCTTGCAGCGTTGGAGCCAGGGGGTCAATGAACGGATGGTCCGTGGTTACGCCACCAGCCTGGATTGGGTGCTGCGCCATCGACGCCTGACCTTGCTGAGCCTGCTGGTGACCATCGGCGTGAACGTCGCGTTGTATGTGGTGGTGCCGAAGACCTTCATGCCCCAGCAGGACACCGGCCAACTGATCGGTTTTGTCCGTGGCGACGATGGGCTGTCGTTCGGCGTGATGCAGCCGAAGATGGAAATCTTCCGCCGCGCCGTGCTCAAGGACGAGGCCGTGCAAAGCGTTGCCGGCTTCATTGGCGGCAACAACGGCACCAACAACGCGTTCATGCTGGTGCGTCTCAAGCCGATCAAGGAACGTAATATTTCCGCGCAAAAGGTCATCGAGCGCCTGCGTAAGGAAATGCCCAAGGTTCCCGGTGCCCAATTGATGTTGATGGCCGACCAGGACCTGCAGTTCGGTGGCGGTCGCGAGCAGACCACCTCCCAATATTCCTACATCCTGCAAAGCGCCGACCTGGCGTCGCTGCGCACCTGGTACCCCAAGGTCGTGGCGGCCTTCCGGGCGTTGCCGGAGCTGACCGCCATCGACGCCCGCGACGGTGGCGGGGCGCAGCAGGTGACGCTGGTGGTGGACCGCGACCAGGCCAAGCGCCTGGGCATCGACATGGACATGGTCACGGCGGTGCTCAACAACGCCTACAGCCAACGACAGATTTCCACCATCTACGACAGCCTCAACCAGTACCAGGTGGTGATGGAGGTCAATCCCAAGTATGCCCAGGACCCGAGCACCCTCGAACAGGTCCAGGTGATCACCGCCGATGGCGCGCGGGTACCGCTGTCGGCCATTGCCCATTACGAGAACAGCCTGGAGGACGACCGGGTCAGCCATGAAGGCCAGTTCGCCTCCGAGGGCATCTCCTTCGACATGGCCGAAGGCGTGACGGTGGAGCAGGGCACCGCGGCCATCGAGCGGACGATCGCCAAGCTCGGGATGCCCGAGGATGTCATCGTGAAAATGGCTGGCACCGCCGACGCGTTCGCCGCCACCCAGAAGAGCCAGCCGTTCATGATTTTGGGCGCGTTGCTCGCGGTGTACCTGGTGCTGGGGGTGCTGTATGAAAGCTACATTCATCCGCTGACCATCCTGTCCACCTTGCCGTCGGCCGGGGTCGGCGCGTTGCTGTCGATCTACGCGCTGGGCAGCGAGTTCAGCCTGATCTCGTTGTTGGGGCTGTTCCTGCTGATCGGCGTGGTGAAGAAAAATGCCATCCTGATGATCGATCTGGCCTTGCAACTGGAACGTGCCGGGCAGACGCCGCTGGAGTCGATCCGCAGCGCTTGCCTGCTGCGGTTGCGACCGATCCTGATGACCACGCTGGCGGCGATCCTTGGCGCCTTGCCGCTGCTGCTCGGCGCCGCCGAAGGCTCGGAAATGCGCCAGCCGCTGGGCCTGACCATCATCGGGGGCCTGGTGTTCAGCCAGGTCCTGACCCTCTACACCACGCCAGTGGTTTACCTTTATCTCGACAAGCTGCGCCATCGCTTCAACCGCTGGCGTGGCGTGCGCACTGATGCTGCCCTGGAAACTCCGCTATGACCGACCGTTCGCCTTTCAATCTTGCCGCCGTGCTGGCGACCGCCCGTGGCTCGCGGGTGCTGAGCCTGGCGCTGTGCGTGGCGATGCTCAGCGCCTGCGCCATCGGCCCGGATTACCAGCGTCCCGCGGCCGCCGCCCCGGTGCAGTACAAGGAGGCCCAGGGCTGGCGCCAGGCCAACCCCAGCGATGCGATGGCCCGGGGCGCCTGGTGGGAACTGTACGGCGATGCGCAGCTCAATGGCCTGGTGGACAAGCTCAATGCATCCAACCAGACCGTGGCCCAGGCCGAAGCCCAGTACCGGCAGGCCCGGGCGCTGGTGCGTAATGCCCGTGGCGCCTTTTTCCCCACCGTGGACCTGACCGTTGGCAAGACGCGCTCCAGCCAGGGCACCGGTAGCAGCAGTTCAAGCCTGAGCAGTTCGTCCAGCGGCATTCGCGACACCTACAGCGCCCAGGCCGGCGTCAGTTGGGAGGCGGATGTGTGGGGCAAGTTGCGCCGCACCCTGGAAGCCGACGAGGCGAGTGCCCAAGCCAGTTTCGCCGACCTGGCGGCGATGCGCCTGAGCCAGCAATCGGAACTGGTGCAGAATTACTTGCAGTTGCGGGTGATCGACGAACAGAAGCGCTTGTTGCAGACCACCGTCGACAACTACCAGCGCTCCCTGAAAATGACCGAAAACCAGTACCGCGCCGGGGTGTCCGGCAAGGACGCGGTGGCCCAGGCGCAGAATCAGCTCAAGACCACCCAGGGCGACCTGATCGACCTGATCTGGCAACGGGCCCAGTTTGAAAATGCCATCGCCGTGCTCATCGGCCTGCCACCGGCCGAATTCAACCTGGCCGAGACCCAATACATCCCGACACTGCCACAAATCCCGGTGGCGCTGCCCTCGCAACTGCTCGAACGCCGGCCAGACATCGCCTCGGCAGAGCGCTCGGTGATGGCCGCCAACGCCAACATCGGCGTCGCCAAGGCTGCGTATTACCCGGACCTGACCCTGAGCCTCAGCGGCGGCTACAGCAGCAGCACCTATGACAACTGGGTGAGCGTGCCGAACCGCTTCTGGTCGGTAGGCCCGCAGCTGGCGATGACACTGTTCGATGGCGGCCAGCGTTCGGCCGAGGTCGACCGCACCGTCGCGGCCTATGACCAGACCGTCGCCACCTACCGCCAGACCGTGCTCGACGGCCTGCGGGAGGTGGAAAACTACATGATCCAGCTCAAGGTGCTGGAAGACGAAGCCCGCGTGCGCCAGGAAGCCCTGGACGCCGCCCGGGAATCCCTGCGCCTGACGCAGAACCAGTACAGGGCCGGGCTGATTGCCTACCTCGACGTCGTGACTGTCCAGGCCACGGCGCTGAGCAACGAACGCAGCGTGCTGAGCCTGCAACAGAGCCGCTTGATTGCCAGTGTGCAATTGATTGCGGCGCTGGGCGGGGGCTGGGATGGGCAGTTGCAGGCGGAGGAGAAACCCTGAGTGATTGGGTAGCGCCGCAAGGTGCTTTTGTGGCGAGGGAGCTTGCTCCCGCTTGAGTGCGCAGCGCTCATAAAGTAGGGGACTGCTACGCAGTCCAGCGGGAGCAAGCTCCCTCGCCACAGAGTTAATGGCTGTCAAACAGTCCCGCTTTTGGCCGATGCACTGCCTACGTGCCATCGCGATGGCTTGTTATAGTTCAGGCCTCTTTTCAGCCGGTAAAGGATCACTGCCATGTCGCAATACCAAGCGTTCAACGTCGAACTTGCAGACAACATCGCCCATGTGCAGATCAATCGGCCGGAAAAGATCAACGCGATGAACGCTGCCTTCTGGCGCGAGATCATCGAGATCTTCCAATGGATCGACGACACCGATGAAGCGCGGGTGGTGGTGCTCAGCGGTGCCGGCAAGCATTTTTCCTCCGGCATCGACCTGATGATGCTGGCAGGCGTGGCCAACGAACTGGGCAAGGACGTGGGGCGCAATGCGCGTTTGCTGCGGCGCAAGATCCTGCAACTGCAAGCCTCGTTCAATGCCGTGGACAATTGCCGCAAGCCGGTGCTCGCGGCCATCCAGGGCTATTGCCTGGGCGGTGCCATTGACCTGATCTCTGCTTGCGACATGCGTTATGCCGCCGAGGACGCCCAATTCTCCATCAAGGAAATCGATATCGGCATGGCCGCCGATGTTGGCACATTGCAACGCTTGCCGAGGATCGTCGGGGACGGCATGCTGCGTGAACTCGCTTATACGGGGCGCACTTTTGGTGCCGACGAAGCGCGCAGCATCGGCCTGGTCAATCGTGTCTACAGCGACTCCGCCAGCCTGCTCGACGGTGTGATGGGCATTGCCCGGGACATCGCCGCCAAGTCGCCGATTGCCGTGACCGGCACCAAGGCAATGATCAGCTACATGCGCGACCACAGCATCGATGACGGCCTGGAATACGTCGCCACCTGGAACGCCGCCATGTTGCAATCGACCGACCTGCGCGTGGCCATGGCCGCCCACATGAGCAAACAGAAACCTGAATTTCTGGATTGACTGACCATGATTTCACGCTGGACCACCGCAGTACTCGACACCGACGTTCCCGGCGGCTGGGCCGTGGCCCGTAGCCCGGAAGGTTTTCTGTTCGATGACAACGGCGCGCTGTTTCCCCGCGAATGGCTCAAGCGCCAGGACCTGTCGATCCTCGCCGAACACGGTATCGGTCACCTGGATGGCGAGCCGGTCTACCTGTTGGAGTTGCACAGCCCGCTGGACATCCCCGGCTGCAACTGGAAAGGCCTGCGGGCGTTCATGCTCGAGGACGACCACACGCTGTACAAGGTGTTGGGTTATGCGGCGCAGATCGGCACCTGGGCCCGGGAACATCGCTTCTGTGGCAGTTGCGGCAAGCGCATGAACCAGATCCCACTGGAGCGGGCCATGTATTGCGATGCCTGCGACCTGCGTCACTATCCGCGGATTTCACCGAGCATGATCGTGTTGATTACCCGCGGCGATGAAGTCCTGCTGGCCCGTTCGCCGCGTTTTGTCACGGGTGTCTACAGTACCCTGGCGGGGTTTGCCGAGCCCGGCGAGTCGGCCGAGGACTGCCTGGTCCGCGAGGTGCGTGAAGAAGTCAGTATCGAGGTGAAGAACATCCAGTACATGGGCAGCCAGTGCTGGCCGTTTCCCCATTCGATGATGCTCGGTTTCCACGCTGAATACGCCAGCGGCGACATCGTGCCCCAGGAAGATGAGATCGAGGACGCCCAATGGTTCAACGTCCACGACCTGCCACCGTTGCCCGCCTCGCGCTCGATCGCCCGCTACCTGATCGACCTGTATGTGGCGCGGCGCTTAGGCCACGCTGAACCAGTGCTGCCAGGCTAGGCGCACGGTCAAGCCCAGCACCACGGTGATGAACACTGGTCGGATGAACTTCGCGCCGCCGCTGATGGCGGTGCGAGCGCCGAAGAACGCGCCGACCATTACCGAAAGGCCCATGCTCAGGCCGATGATCCAGTCTACCTGCCCGGAAAAAATGAACACCGACAGCGCCGCGATGTTGCTGACAAAGTTCATGCTGCGGGCCACGCCACTGGCCTTGACCAGGTCGATGGGGTAGAGCAGCAGGCTGCTGACGGTCCAGAACGCACCGGTACCCGGCCCGGCCACGCCGTCATAGAAACCCAGGCTGAAACCCTGGGATGACTGCCACGTCTTCTTGATCGGCGCATCGCTGTCCAGCGGCGCCTTGGGCGTGCCGCCAAACAACAGGTACAGGCCGCAGGCGAAGACGATCACCGGCAACATCTTGTTCAGCCACTCGGCTGGCAGGTAGTGGGCGACGATGGCGCCGACCAAGGCGCCGACCAGTGTGCCGACGAGGGCATGGGTCCATTGCCTTGGGTGGAACAACTTGCGCTTGTAGAACGTGAAGCTGGCCGTCGCCGAGCCAAAGGTGGAACTGAGTTTGTTGGTCCCCAGGACCAGGTGCGGTGGCAAACCCGCAGTCAGCAGCGCTGGCGTGGTCAACAGCCCACCGCCCCCGGCAATGGCATCGATAAAACCGGCAATGAAGGCGACAACGGCGAGGATAGCGAGGGTAGTGAGGTCAACGCTGAGTTCGAAAGGCATGGAATGGGCTTATTTTGGCAGGACGCAGAAGGGCTGCGGGAAGGCCGGTATGTTACCCATAATGGTGCAGGGCTGCGACTGCCTAAGGCCTGTGACATTCCCGTGGCGAGGGAGCTTGCTCCCGCTGGGTTGCGTAGCAACCCCAAAATTCCATTCAGTGCACCCACACCGAGTCGCTTGCTTCAGGGCTGCTTCGCAGCCAGCGGGAGCAAGTTCCCTCGCCACAGGTTCGATCGTCACTCCGGCCGAAACACCGCTCGCAGGCAGTTCTGCGTCTTCTCCTTGAACATCGCATAACCTTCCACCGACTGCTCCAGCCCCATCGGATGGGTCAGCAGATAGGACGGGTCCAACTCACCTTTCTGGATGTGCTCGAACAACCGTCCCACGTAACGCTGTCCAGGCTGTTGGCCGGAGCGCAGGGTCAAGGATTTGTTGACGATGGCGCCCATGGGGAATTTGTCCAGCAGGCCGCCATAGACACCGACCACCGAGACAGTGCCGCCTTTGCGACAGGCGCGGATCGACTGGCGCAGCACCGTCCCGCGTTCGGTGTGCAGACGCATCATTTGCTTGGTCTTGTCGTAGAAATAGTCGATCTCTGTGCCGTGGGCCTCCATGCCCACGCAGTCGATGCAGCGATCCGGGCCCCGGCCACCGGTCAGTTCCAGCAAGGCGGCATGCACGTCAGTGGTTTCATAGTTAAGGGCGATGGCACCGGCTTTTTCTTCCGCCAATTGCAAGCGATCAGGCAGGCGGTCGATGGCAATCACCCGTTCGGCCCCCAGCAGATAGGCACTGGCAATCGCCATCAACCCGACCCCGCCGCAACCCCATACCGCCACGGTATCGCCCCGTTGGATGGCGGCGTTATCGGCGGCGAAATAACCAGTGGGCACCGCGTCGGAGACGAATACCGCCTGTTCGTCAGTGATGCCCTCGGGGACCTTGAACAGGTTGACGTCGGCGAACGGCACGCGGATATAGGTTGCGTGGCTGCCGGCATAACCGCCAAACGCATGGCTGTAGCCGATGATGCCGCACGCCGGTTGGCCGTAGGCGATGTCCGTTGCGCTGGGATTGGGGTTGGAGTTGTCGCAGCAGGAAAAATCCGAGCGCCTGCAATGTTCGCATTCTCCGCAACCGATGATCGAAACGGTGACAACCCGGTCGCCTTTGCCGAAAGACCTGACGGCCGAGCCGATTTCCACGACTTCACCCATGAATTCATGGCCAATGATGTCGCCGGCCTGCATGGTCGGCACATAGCCGCCCAGCAAATGCAGGTCTGACCCGCACACCGACGACATCTGCACCCGCACGATCGCGTCGCGGGGATTGAGGATGGACGGATCATCGACGGTTTCAACTTGTAGCTTGTTCGGGCCTTGCCAAGTCAATGCGCGCATCAGGCGTTACCTCCGGTGGAAGGCGTTTGGGCGGATGTGTGAGGGGCCTCTGTGGCCGGATGAACGAAAAGGAAGTCCTTCGTGCCGGCGGCGTGCATGCGATTGGTGCTCACCTCGCCGGTTTCCAGTTGTTGCTTGATGCTGCGCAGCAGGTGCAGCAAGGCTTTGTCCGAGAACTTGGAAATCGCCGCGGCCAAGGCATAACCGGCGGCACCGAGGGGCGCCTGGCAGGCGACGATGACCTTCAACTGCGTGCCACGGCCGGCCGGCGCGTCGCTGAAGTGCATCTGGATGTCATGCTTGAATCGTGTCTCCGGGCCGGCAGTCCAGTGCAGCTTGCGGCCGTCCTTGGGCTCGTCCTGTCGGATGTCACAGTGCAAGGTCTTGTCCATCGGGCCGTGGGCGATCCAGCGGTAAGTGCCTTCACCGGTTTGTTCGATGGCATCGACCCAGGGCACCAGCGCACCCAGGTTGCCCGGGTTGCGACAGAACGCGAAGACTTCTTCCCTGGGTTTGCCCACGGTAATGCTGCGAGAAATGACTTTGCTGCCGCTCCAGTCCCGATCCTGTTCAAAGGCTTGTTCGAACGGACTATGGGCCAGCGCGTGCTTGATCCTGCATGTGCCTGAATAGCCGCGCCAGGCGGCACAGGCGCCGAGCAGCACCTGTGGCCAGCCCTGGAGCCCGCCTTGGCGTAGGCCGTTAGCGATCAACAAGGTGCCCGCCAGTAGCGATACGGCACGTTCCGGCGTGCCGAGATTAGGGTGCGACGGGGTCGGCACCGTAGCCCGGCTCGCAACCAGTTGGGGTCGTTCAAACATGATGGTTTCCTCATTCTCCAGGGACGACATAAGGAATGAACCGAGGGGAGGCGCGGTTGTTCCATCAACGTACGGGCTTTCCGATGAGGCGAATCCTGGCGCTACGGTTCAAGCGTTCGCCAGGGCAGTCCGGGATTCGCCGGCAGGTTTGGCCAGGGAAGGGCAGGCCGACCGTTCGACGATTTTTTTTTGAAATCAAGGGGTTGTCAGCCTAGGCAAATGAGTACATAATTGCGCCCATCGAACGCACTGGGACGTAAAAAATCTCAATGTTTTCAAGGAGATAGCGCTGAGTAAGTGCCCTGTTTCCTGACCAGGTTTGTACCGCGGTTGATGTTGCGACATCGCATCAAGCGTCTTGAGGCCGAATAGCAAAATGGTTATGCAGTGGATTGCAAATCCACCTACGCCGGTTCGATTCCGACTTCGGCCTCCACTATTAAAAAGCTCTGTAGATCTATGATTTACAGAGCTTTTTTATTTTCGAAGCATTGAAAGGTTTTGTCTTGAAAAGGGCATAAGCTGCCTTGCTTCAAAGAGGAGGGATGTATATATTCCCCCTCTTGCTGCACCAGCCAGGCCATCGGATTCTGCCGATGCCCCCAAGGCTAACCGCGCTACCGCCCGAATGGCGAAACTGGTAGACGCATGGGACTTAAAATCCCCCGCTCGTAAGGGCGTGCCGGTTCGATTCCGGCTTCGGGCACCATCTAAAATCAAGGGTTTGCGGGCGAAAGCTGATGCAAACCCCTTGATTGTTTCCGGTCCGCATTTGTGACGATGGTTCGCAATTACTTCGTAGGCGATACCTTTTTGTCTACCCGGTTGCGGATACTGTTCGGTCATAACGACCGTCGTGTGCACCCTCCGTAACGATCAACCGCGTCGAGCGGACCTTGTGTTCTGATTTCCGGGACATAATTCGATCAATCAAAACCTAAAGCAGCTGAAGGGTTACCGGAACCTGACGTCGCACGTATCGACCTAACACTTGGCGAGAGATGATTATTGTCGACACGAGGTACCGGCGAAGTGGATGAGCGCGTTACGCCCCACTATCCGATCTGGTGCTGCGCCGAGTGGCGAACTGGTTTAGGTAGGGATGTTATAGGTGACGGGCATGGGGGCCGGTTCGGGGAGCTAAAAGAAATGGCACATCCCGTTCGCGATACGTTTTACGCCTCATCTATCATGGAGACCGGCGGGACCATTAAGGCGTTTTGATGTCATTTGTTGTGATCATCGGTACAATTCGCCATCGCACGGAGAACCCCGATGATTTACCTAACACCCTTGACCAGCCTGCGTTTCTTTGCCGCGGGCATGGTCCTTCTGATGCATGCAAGGTCGGTATTTCAGTTTGACTTTATCGACCATCAATACATTTTTGGTTTCGCCGTCTCGTTCTTCTTCATCCTGTCCGGCTTCATTTTGATGCACCGGTATGGATCGAAGGGCGGGTTTTCGTTCGCCCCCTTTATGAAGGCTCGTTTCAGCCGGCTTTGGCCTGCCCATCTGTTTTGGACCCTGGCGGTCATCTGGTTGATACCGGTCGGCAACGGGGTGGGCATTCGAGTAGGTGAGGGCATGTTCGGCTGGTGGCCAACCCTTGGCCTAAACCTCTCGATGCTGCATGCATGGTCTCCGTTCCGGGCTCACTCGTTCTCGTTCAATGGTTTGTCCTGGAGCATATCCACGGAAATGATGCTGTATTGCTTCTTCCCGCTGCTGTTCCCTGGCATCCGCAGGAACTGGCCATGGAAGCTCTCTATAACGCTCGGGCTCCTGATCCTGATGACATGGATTGGCAGCCTTCTCCCTTTGCGTGCTGGCGCCCAAGAGCTGCATAGCACGTCGTTCACCTACACGTTCCCGCTCGCCAGGGCGTTCGAGTTCTGCCTTGGCATGACGGCGTGGGTTGCGTGGGATCGCGTCCGTAATCGGATTGAAAGCGGCTTTGCCTATCGAACCCTGATAGAGCTGGCTGGAGGCGTGCTGTTTGTCGCCGGCATAGCTGCGTCTGAGCTTTTAGCCGATAGCATGAGTGTCGTCGCCAAGGTGATCGCCTATCTCTCTCTCGTCGCTCTGCTGGTGACTCTGTCGTCAGGCGGAGGGGCGCTGTCGAAAGCGCTGAGCTTCCGGCCCCTGGTCTATCTTGGCGAAATCAGCTTCAGCCTGTACCTGAGTCATCAGGTGATCATGCGGTATATCGTTTCCGAGCAGGCGGCGGGATCGAAGATATGGGCCGGCCTTGCCGGGGTCCCTATGTTCATTGTTGTGGTGTGCCTGTCTATCGCCGCATCTGCTTTGACATTCCACTTGGTTGAGGGGCCTGGTCGAACGCTGCTGAGTCGAGCCCTTGGGTCAGGAAAAAGACCAGAGCGAACCAAGGCGGCCGCAACCGCAATTTAGAATCCCCCAAATCGAAGCCGCGCCATTCGGGGCGTTTCTTCGTCTGGGGCAAAATTTAGAACCGCAAGCGAAAGGGATCTAGGCATTTTCAACGCAACCAAAAGCATCGCTCACTATTGGGCTGCTTGGTCATGGCACTAGGCGTCAGCAAGGACAGCGGCGCAACTGTTGATGTCAATATGCCTTGATTGTCTGGCGTTCGGCGTGACACTCTGACGATATAGGCGGGGATGCTGCCTCTTATGACAGGAAGTTCTGAGATTGCTGCGCCGTCAATTACTACGCTGGTCAACACTTGCAATAGCCAGTGCAGCACTACCACTGCCTGTTTTTGCGCGTGGTGAGTACCAGGTCGATCCTCGGCTCGGGCATATGCTCGGGCCGATTTCGTATGCGTTCCAGGCAGATCGCGCAGAGATTGATCCACGCATTCTGCGCGATTACCTGCCGCCGCTTGGAAGCGGGCGAACCTACTACGTAGACCCCGAATCAGGCGAAGATGACGAGGACGGTTCCAACTGGCGCCGTGCCCTGAGAACTGTTTCCGCTGCACTCGATAAGCTTGATGTTGACCGCGTTATTGTGCGTGGCGACTTTGTTTATAGGATGGACAAGGAAGGGCAGGAAGGTCTTGGGGTTTATTCCGGAAAGCGCAATGTTTCAATTGTTGCGGATGGCGGCAAGGCAATATTTACCACCGCGCGCAAGGCAGATTGGGACAGTCCGTGGTTTGGGCCCAACACGCACATCTATCAAAGCTCGCCAACTGGCGGGCAGATTGTAAAAGTCCTGGATGTGTCGAGGCTTGATGAGTTTGGGGAGTACTCCGAGATCCCCCAGGCATCAACTCTGGAAGAGTGCCAGGCAACCCCTGGGACTTGGGCTTATTGGCATGGTCGCGTACACCTTAACCATCCTCACGAGCCCGGCGATGAGGTGCTGTTGTTGCGCTCCACTGCCATGGGGGTGTCCGCCAAGAACGTCATCGTTCACCTGAAGAACATCCATTTTGTGGGCGGCTCCAATGGTGCATTCAGCGACGTCGGAGCTACGGGGTCCGTGATTTATGCCGAAGACTGCAAGTTCACGCACAACTGGCAGACTGACGGATTCAAAATCGTTGACGCCAAGCTGGCGATTTCCGTCCGCTGTGTCGCTGCCGTGAACGCCAAGGACGGGTTCAATTACCACATTGGCGAGTCAACATCGCCCCACTTCGTCGAACTGGACTGTGAGGGTTACGGCAACCGCGCACCCGCCACCGGCAACGGTTCGTCGTCGCACAATTCCTGCGTGGGTCTGAGGATCAACGGCAGTTACCACCACAATGCTGGGCCGGGTGTTGCTGATGTCAACGACGCACAGTCGTACAACATTGCTTGCGGCAGTCATCACAACGGTCCTAGTGCTAACTCGAACGGTTTCCTGGCCAGCTCCGGCGACCGCCTTGGGAGTGGCGCCAGGATGTGGCTGGACCGATGCACGGCAGGGGCCAACAGCGGTCATGACGTCTTCGCCAGCAATGGGGCCACGATTGAATACCGCGGACTTTCTACCGATGACAGCGAGGTGTTTGCGGACAGTAACTCTCTGGCCGCTTCATTCGGCTGAATCCACCTCGATGGCCCCCAGCGAAGCAAAAAAAGCACATTGATTAGTACATTGGCTTTGGCGCTATCCGGCCCACCCCAATAAACATGATGTTTTTAGCCTAAGTAAGGTTCCGGCTTCGGGCACCATCTAAAATCAAGGGTTTGCGGGCGAAAGCTGATGCAAACCCTTGTTTGTTTCTGCTGCTGAAAACTGCCGAAGAAACGGAGCCCAGCCTCCGGGTATTTTCGTGGGTAAACCTCTACACTCGGCGTTGAGATTAGCAAGGTGTGGCCAGGCGGTATCTTCCGTCCAGGCCAGCCCGGTGCGCTAATCCTTTGACCATGGAGAGGTATCAAGTGAAAACAATCGCAACGATGAGCCTGTTGGCCTTGATGAGCAGCGGCGCCGCATACGCTGGGGAGACAACGTCCGCCGATGGGAAAACCCTTGCCGTTAACTTTGGCGAGCCGACCGTCAAGCAAGTGCTGCACTATCGGAAAATGTACGACAAGAAGCCCTTTCCCGATGCGGAAATTTATTACTACAGCAACGGTTTGTACAAAATCATCTCCCAGGGAGAGAACCACTACGGCGTCTACGTCTTGCAGGGTCAACACACTGACGAGACCTACACGGTGAAGTTTATCTCGCTGCCTTCCCCGGACTGGGGAAATAAAACTGCGTTTCACCAGCTCACCTTCATTCGAGGTGATGGGCAGAACGTGTTTATCCAGAACGCGATTGTCGACACTGGCGAGGCCATAGCGCAGCAGAACGGGACATATACGCAGGAAAAGAACACGGTGCTCAATCCCATCAGTACCGCTTGGCACAAGCAGTGAATCCAGCATACAAAATCTGATATTTATCAGCCTAAACAATAGGTTGTGTGAGTATTCTCATGCGGCCTGTCAGGTATAAAACATGGGTGCCGGCTCACAATCGTCGGCGAAACGCCTCAAGAATATCCCGCGTGCCTTTTTTCATTTGCAGTTGGGCAATGGCATCCAACGGGTGCCAGAGGCAATCGCTGATTTCATTCTGTGGCCTGGCCGCCGTCAAGTCGCTGACCGATGCTTCGAATACGTGATGCTCGGTTTGCCCGTCATTGATTCGCATCAGGTAGAGCAGGTTCTCCACGTCCAGGCCGGTTTCCTCGGCCAGTTCCCGGATCGCAGCTCCAGCATGGGTTTCGCCGCGTTCGACGGCACCGCCTGGCAGTGCCCAGCGGCTGTTGGCTTTGCGAACCAGCAAAATGTGGCGATTGTCCTCGCAGATGACGGTCGCTCGAATTTTCATGGCGGTACTCGATCCGTGACTGTCATTAAACTGAAATATATCTGCAATATTTGAGCCTGGCATTACTTGCTCGTTCAAATAGGATTTTTTCCGAGTCTTATCAGTACGACCGTGGCGGGGCGGGAAAGACTGAGTTCATTTGCGCTGTCATCCTTCTGATCGGTCTGCTCGACCGCCAGCGCCAGGCTTTCGACCGGTTATCGCCTCAAATTGAATCAGCTGCAAAAAAATGAATCCATGTTGGGTGCAATGGCTGGCCCCGGCAGGGGAAGGACAGACAGATGACCACCGTTGAAGACTTCAAGATCAAATCCCATGAGCTCTTGGTGGAGCTCGATACGGCGACAGCGGAAATGATGAAGCTCATATGTGTCCATCAAATGAGCGGATCGACCTGGGATGAGGCGGTCCAGCGTCAACATGAAGCCTATGAGCAATGGGTCGCTTATCTGAATGGGCGGGAATAGGCGCCACGCCCGCCCTGGGCGCAAATTCTTTGAACGGCGCTTGAACGGCTGTGCCTAATCCTTAAACCGCCAAGAGGATTGAGCCATGTCTGAATTAGCCAGTTACTTCTGGATCGCTGTCGCGGTGCTTCTGCTGCTCGTGGACCTATGGGCGATCATCAGCGTGTTTCGAAGCGACAAGTCGGCCGGAACCAAAGCTGGCTGGGCGCTGCTGCTGATCATCCTGCCGGTGTTGGGTCTGGTCATCTGGGGCGTGGCCGGGCCGCGTGGCATCAAGGAGCCACCGTCGTCACCGGAGCACAGCAAGGGCTAGCGAGAACACTGCGCTGCGTGGCCGGCCCGTCACTGGTTCTTCCACTCGCCGCCGGTGGTTTCGCAGTCTTGCTGAGCCTGCTGCAACTGCTCGACCCCATAGTAGTACCACGTCACTTTGGCGTTGTCGGGAAGGTTGGCCGATCCACCGCTCTTGTCTTTACTGGTTGAGCGCGGGTTGGCCAACGCTTCCTGGGTCAGCCTGGCTTGGCATGTCGCCACATACCCCTCGCCACAACGCTCGACTTTGCGCTTCTGGGTGCTGATCGTTCCCTTGCTTTCATTGCTGCAAGACCAGTCCAGGGTTTCGGCGGGGACGCCTTTGTATTCGTAGCAGCTACGGCTTTCGATCACCGGAACCGACTGGCTCTGGGATCGGGTGATGACGTCACAGCCTTGGGCCATGACGGCGGTGGGGCTCGCACAAGCGATCAATAGCAGGATTCTGGCATTCATGTGATTCTCCCTTTGCGGCTTTTGCACCGGTGCCTATCCATTTCGAGGCGCAAAAAAAGCCCGCGTTCCATCGGTTTTCCAACCGGTAGAACTCAGGGGGAAACATCGCTGGCTTGGCGCGTCAGCGGAACTTGGGCAGCGGCGGTTCAGTGGGCTTGAGCGAGGTCAGTGCGCTCTGGATCGACGGCGCGTCCTTGTCGATGTCGTTGAGCCGGTCTCGAATGCGCACGGCGGTGGGGTGCCCGCCTTGGTGGTCGACCCAGTCGGCGATTTCCTTGCAGGCTGCCGTGAGCCTGGTCTGACGCGATTCCAGCAAGGTGAGCAGGGTGGTGATGGACTCTTTTTCGGACATGTCACACCTCCATTCAGGGTTGATGAGGCAGCACAAGGACCCGCCAGGGGCGGGTCTTGCTGTGGTTTAAGCGTAGTTGAGTTATTTCGGATCTGTCGAAGAAACCGGCGCCCGGTCGGACAACCGGTGGGCCGGAAACGGTACGTGATATTTCAGCCGGATTCCTTGACCCAGGCCGGCGCGACGCTTGCCCGCCAGCGCACGTCGGTAATGCCGTATTTTTCCGCAAGGGGCTTGGAAACCCGCTTGACCTTCTCCCTGCCGAATTTCGGTATGCGTCCGACCCCCGCATCGCAGCTGGCCCAATGCCAAGCCTCGGAGTTATTCATCACTTCTGCACGAATAATGAATGACTTGGGTTCGCCATGAAGCATGTAGTCAATGATGTAAAGCGATGGCCCGCCCATAAATCCTCCCTAATTAGTCCTATACGGATGGATACAAAGGCATTCGGAAAATTCCATCGAATTTCCAGACGGTCAAATTTATGCCGCCGAGGCTCAAGCGCGGGGCAAGCGCAAACTTTGCGAGCAGCCATTGTTCACAGCAAGGAACCAAACCCGGTTACCCTTCTCCAAGGTGGGCTTCAACACCGTCGGCCAGGGATCAAAGGCGAGGCAACGCGGCATCAATTAAAGGCAAAACATGAAAAACATCGCCAGGGTGCTGTTCATCGCAGCCCTCGCCATCGGTTTGTCGGGCTGCATTGGCGCCCCCATCGAACTGACGCCGCAAACCGAGCAACGCTTGCGTGAACAACCCCCGATCCGTTTCCTGCTGACATTCGATGATGGGCCCAGCGCATCGTCTTTCTGGAACCCTAGCCTGGCGGTGCTGGACGCCCTGGCGGACAACCCGGTACAGCCCGGCATCAAGGCAGTGTTTTTCCTGCAGACTCGCTCGCCACGCGCCGGTGGCAGCGATATTGGCCGCTCGATAATGCGTCGGCAGCAGGAGGAGGGCCATGTGTTGGCCTTTCATACGGCCACCTACTGGCACACCAATCACCGGTTCCTGAGCCCTGATGAGCTGGAGCAATCGCTCACCCACGGTGGCGATGATATTGCCGCCATGACCGGCGCGGCGCCGTCCCTGGTCAGGCCGCCGTTCTGGAGCTTCGACAGGCGCACTGCGGCAGCTTATCGAGCACATGGCCTGCACATTCTGCTGACCGACCTGAGCGCAAATGATGGCAAGGTCTGGGGTATCACGATGAGCCCCCGGCGGCGCATCAACCTGGTCCGACAACTCTCTGAGGTGCGCGAGCGCATCGCGGCCGGGCAACTGCCAGCGGTGGACGGGGTGATCCCGGTGGTGGTGACGTTTCACGACATCAATCGTTATACCGCCCGGCATGCCCGCGAATACCTGCAAATACTGCTCGACAGCGCCAACGCGACCGGCATGAGGACCGCCGCCAGGCCATTCTATGATGATCGCCAGGCGCTGGAGCGAGCGGCTCTGGCTCGGACGGTCGATCACAGCTCTGAGCCCGTACGTTTGCCGGGGCTGTGGGACTGGTTGTGGGATTCCGACGCCCACTGAGGTCGCTACCGACGTCCGGTCGCTACCCATGGACAATCAGCGTGTATGGTAGGCGATGCACCCTTGGTTGAAGTCGGAGGTGACTATGAGTACTGCGATGATGACGAAAATGCACATCAATGGTTATGACGTGCTCAGCGTAAACAGCGGTCCGTGGAGGGTCTGCACCCAGGCTGACCGGTTGGGCTCCTTCGTTTCCCGCGAGGAAGCGCTGGCCTACGCCGCCGCGTTGCCGACTCGGAGAAGCCGTAGCGGCCGGCCTGTAAACACTAAATAGGTGGATGCTCACCAATACTGTTCAGGCGACAAACCCGTGGCGAGGGAGCTTGCTCCCGCTTGAGTGCGAAGCGCTCACAAAAGGGGCCGCTACGCAGCCCAGCGGGAGCAAGCTCCCTCGCCACAGGGGACGCGTTCTTCTCCGACACAGTCAGGTACGCGCCAACTCCAACGGGATCTCCAAGGTAAACAGCGCACCTTGCCCCGGTCCATCGCTGTGGACGTGCAGGCGGCCATTCATTTCTACCGCCGCCAGGGCGCAGCTGTGCAGGCCAAACCCATGGCCGTCCTTGCGTGTCGTAAAACCGTGATTGAAGATGCGCGCCAGGTTCTCCGCGCAAATGCCTTCGCCACGGTCCTTGACGCTCAGGCAAAGCGTCGTTTCGTCGAGAATGCGGATTCCCAAGGTCATTTCACGCGGATGTCCCTCGGTGTGCGACATCGCAAACTTGGCATTGCTGATCAGATTGATCAGGACCAGCAACAGCCTGTGCTTGTCGCCCATGATCATGGGTACATCCTGGTAATCCTTGATGACGGTGACGTGGTGTCGGCTGAGAGCGCCCGAATTCATTCGCAGCGCGTCTTCGAACAGGTCGCTGACCTTGAGCGGTTCGATCAGCCTGGCGGCGCCCGCATAGGTTTGTTGGGTCGTGACGATTTCCTTGATGTGATCGATGCTCTTGGTCAACTGCGCCAATTCATCGATCAGCAGCGTCTGTTCAGCGGCGATGGAGTCGACCAACTCGTTGAAATAGCGTGGCAGCAAGCGGCCTTTTTCATCGTGGCTAATGAAGTGGCCAAGGTCCTCGGCATGTTCATTCATCATGTTGACCGCTTTCGTGAGTCCGAGCGTCTTGCTGTGCCTCAACTTGCGGGTTACCACCTCGGCTGAAATATTGACGCTGTTGAGCACATTGCCAACGTTGTGCAGCACGTTCGTCGCGATTTCGGCCATGCCCGCCATCCGGGCCGCCTCCACCAGTTCGCGTTCGGCTTCCATCAGCTCACGGGTGCGCTCCTGCACGCGCTCTTCCAGGCGTTCGTTGGACGATTGCAGCGCCTGGTTGATCTGGTTGATCACGGCGTAGCTGCGAACCAACCGCACCGCCAGGTAGATCATCAACAGCGCCATCAGGCTGGCGCACACGGCCAGGTAGATGTGGTACTGACGGTCAGTTGCGGCGGTCCTGCGCTGTGTCTCGTTCAACAATTCATTGATGCTGTCCAGTTCCTGGGCAACCGGAATGACGCTGATGCGGTCAAGCAGGTCATTGACGACCGGTTGTTCCTGGACGATGGTCCTGACGTGCTGGGTCAGGGTTTTGAAGGGCGCCTGGTCAGTCGCGGGCAATCGTTCGATGTAAGGCTCCAGCTCAGTTAACTTGCCTTGCAACTCCCTGGCTTTGTCCGTCGTGACATAAAGCGCGAACTCCAATGTTGTCAGGGTCAACTCAAGCACATTGGACGCCACGGTCATGCGTTCCAGCGGGCTTTCGATATTCATGTCCTTGAGCCGCGTTTGTATCTGGTCTTCAACCTGCGGCAGCGCATCCAGGGAGATGCGTAGATGGGCGTTGTGTCGTTCGAATTGCTCCACCAGCAAGGATTTGTTCTTGACGGCTTCCACATAGCCCTGGCGGCGGGACACCCAAAGAGTCGCCAAGGGGCCGGTGTTGTTGAGCTGCTCCAATTGCTGCCAGCGACTGTCGGCCTCCGGTGGCGGGGCCAGGGAGAGGTTGTTGTTGATGCCGATCTTTTTTCTGAGGATCTTGCTGTTCCAGTTCGCATCGGATTGTTTGAGTTGGCGAATGAAGTCGCGGGATTCGAAGTAGGTCGATGAGTCGTAGGTGTATGACTTGATCAGAAAGAATATCAGCGCGGAAAACACAATAAGCGCGACGGCCAACAGGGCGGGCCATTTATATTTTTTTATAAGCGTGGTCACGCTGTTCTCCTATGCGGGGTGCTGATCAATGCGTAGGTGAATTCCCGAGGCGGGAGATGCTCAAGACTTGAGCCGAAGGGGAGGCGAGGTAATCGTCGTACGGTGGGTCGTGTCGGTCTGCTTTTGCCTGGATGCACGTTGAGCTCCCTGCTAACGATGAACGTCGGGTTCATTGCCGAGTGTAGCGCTAACGAGCGGGATGATGTCTGTTGGGGGCCTTCCCGGGATGGAGCAGGCGCGGCCAGGCAGGCCGCGCCGATGGCGTTACTTGATGTCGATGAAGGGCAGGGCGCTGTTCGGCAGCACGGTGGTTGGCAGCACGCCATTCCAGCGCTCGGCCTTGGTCAGCTCCACCAGGTTCTGGTTGCTGGCCAGGGCCTGGGCCCGGGCCTTGATGGCCTCGGCTTCGGCTTTGCCGCGCAGTTCGGTCGCCAGCGCGTCTGCCTTGGCCTGGGCCACTTGCGAGTCAGCTTCCGCCTGGGCCTGGGTTACCCGGATCTGCGCCTGGACCTGCTCGGTGGCGAGCTGTTGTTCGCGGGTCTTGACTTGGACTTCCGCGGCCATGCGCGCTTCGATGGCCTTCTCGTAGGCGTCACTGAAGTCGATGTTCTCGACCTGGACGCTGTCGATGATCACCGGGCCGGTAATGGTGGCCTTGATGGCCGTGGAAATATCGTTGACCAGTTGGACGCGGTTCTGCACGGCAGCCACGGCGTTGAACTTGCCAAAGACGTTTTCCACCTGGGTCGGCACCTGGCGGCTGATCATCCGGTCGCGGATGCCTTCAAGGTCCTTGAACTGGGTATAGACCTTCGCGACATCGGAAGGCGCGATGTGCCAGGACACGGACACCTTGAGCTCGGCGGACTGTTGGTCCTTACTGTAGGCTTGGAGGTCTTCATAAGCCGTCACTTGGCTCTGGACGCTGATCAGGCGTACCGACTCGATGAACGGCATCTTGAAGGACAGCCCTGGTTCAACCACCCCGACCAGCGCCCCGTTGCGCAGCAGCACGCCGCGCTCGGTTTCGTCGACCGTGTACCAACTGCCAAAGAATACGCATAACAAGAGGATGCCCGCGATTGCAGCAACGATGGAACCGATGGTTTTACTGGTCACTTTTCTTTCCTTGAGTGGCTGGGGAGGGTTTGCCATAGTTGTGTCCAATGTTGAAGCAGCAACCGGCATTCTGAATGCCAGACACGAAAAAGCCCTGAATAATCAGGGCTTTAACGTTAAAAGATGGCGGAGGCGATGGGATTCGAACTCATGGACCTGTTACAGTCGACGGTTTTCAAGACCGTTGCCTTAAACCACTCGGCCACACCTCCGTATTGCGTTGCGGGCGCCATAATACCCGAATGAAACACACTGTCAAACTCTCTACGTAGCTTGTTACAGAGCGTCTGTTATGATCCTTGCCACTGAATGTTTCAAAACCGGAGGAGTGTCGCCATGCGCGAACAGGATTACGCAGTGAACAACAGCGTGCAGGCTGAGCAGCTAGAGGTTAGCCGCGTCCTGCGCAACACTTACGGCCTGCTGGCACTCACACTCGCTTTTAGCGGTGTGATGGCCTACGTCGCACAACAGATGCGGGTGGGTTACCCGAACATCTTCGTCGTGCTGATCGGGTTCTATGGCCTTTTCTTCCTTACCAACAAACTCCGTGACTCGGCATGGGGCCTGGTGTCGGCTTTCGCCCTGACCGGTTTCATGGGCTTCCTGCTCGGCCCGATCCTCAATCGCTACCTGCAAATGCAGGGCGGCGCCGAAGTGGTCAGCTCGGCCTTTGCAATGACCGCCCTGGTATTTGGTGGCCTGTCGGCCTACGTGCTGATTTCCCGCAAGGACATGAGCTTCCTCGGCGGTTTCATCACCGCAGGTTTCTTCGTCCTGCTGGGCGCGGTGCTGGCCAGCTTCTTCTTCCAGATCAGCGGCCTGCAACTGGCGATCAGCGCCGGCTTCGTGCTGTTTTCGTCGGTCTGCATCCTGTATCAGACCAGCGCCATCATTCATGGCGGTGAGCGTAACTACATCATGGCGACTGTCAGCCTGTATGTATCGATCTACAACCTGTTCGTCAGCTTGCTGCAGCTGTTTGGCCTGATGGGGCGTGACGACTGATTGCATTTTTGATGAGTGAAAGGTCCGCTTCGGCGTGATGCTGTTCACATTAAAGAAACGGCGTTTTTCAGAGATGAAAAGCGCCGTTTTTTTTTGGGTGTTTTTTGGATGGCGTGGAGGGGTATGTATATCCGTTTCTTCGGTCACGGCTATTTAGGGTTCCGCCCTGACGGCGGCTCACTTTTTTGTAACCCATGTGGGTGATCCGTATACCCACCACTCGGCTGTGCCCTTACTCCGGCACTGCGCAGTGCCTGCGTTCGGCCAGCGTGGTTTAACGGGGCGCCCGAGATCAAGATCCAAAGCAAAGCAAAGCAAAGCAAAGCAAAGCAAAGCAAGGGCGAGTAGGGCACATGCCGGCATCTATGTGGCTGAGCTACCGCTATCGTGAGCAAGCTCGCTCCTACACTGGGCCGCAGTAAACACAAAACTCATGAACACCCAGATCTCCTGTGGGGAGCGAGCTTGCTCGCGATGAGGTCGGCACATACAGCATCACAGCAAACTATCCCTCCGCCTTCGCGAGCAAGCCCGCTCTCCCGGGTTTCAGCATCGTGGCCAATCGCCAACAAAAAGCCCAAAACTGATGGCACCTTTGCATAAATGATCTACACCTATGACAAGGGATTGCACTGCCAAGGTCGGCATGCGGCTGATCGATCGATCACCGCGCGAAGTCTTCGCCACATTCCCTCGATAGCGTTCGCATTCGGCTAGCAGAGCCAGGTTTGAGCGTGCCCACTTATTGGGTGCAAAGGAGGTGTATCACTTCACTGAACGCCACCGTGGACCGTGAACAAGCTTGGGCATTGTGCCGAAGCCTGATAACAGAAGGAGACCCTGCGCATCGCTCAGCAATTCGATGGGACGGCAGGCGTCTCTCTATAAGGAGATATCGATGAAGCAGCCTCAAGGAAAGATTATTGCGTGGCTGGCCCTGACGGGGGCATTGTCCACCGCTAGCGTCCATGCCGGAGTTTTCCCCGATTTCGGTTACGCCCCGCCCAAGAGTGAATACTCCGGAGCGCCGTTCCAGCTCAGCCAGGATTATCCGACGGTGGCCCCGGGCGCATCCTCGATACCGGGATTCTTCCAACATTTACCCAAGTCATTCTCCAATGACTTTGAAACCTGGCGCCCGTACATGGAGGAAGTGAAAAAGTATTGCTTGGAAGGCAATACTGAAATCGGCTGGAAAGTACAAAAGAACAAGATTCGCCGGTGGTATCACATGCCCTGGCAACATTACGGCCCCAACGGTCGTGAAGGCATCAGCGGGCTGACCAAGGAGGCACCGATTCAGCCCGGGCAACTGGCAAGTGCGCAGACCGGCAGCGGGCAGACCTACGCGGTGGGTATCTATAACGACATAGGGGCCTACACCATCGGCCAGGTCTGGAAAGACCCGCATAATCCAGACCCAAGCCAAACCTCGAAACCCAAGAGCTTTGCCAACGGCACGGTGGTCTGCAAGGCGCTGTTTGCCGATATAGACGTCAAGACGGTGCCGTTCCTCGCGAACCCATTGCTCTGGAACGCCTACACCACCGAAACCTTCGACTCGACAAACCGGTCCGTCACCAAAGTAGCACTGATTCAGATGGACATTGCCGTGCGCGACACCCGCGTGAGCGACACCGGTTGGTTGTTCGGCACGTTCCAATACAATGGCGCCATGACCGGCAAGGCGAACTGGAACAACCTGGTGCCGGTGGGGATCATGTGGGGCAATGATCCCCAGGAAATCGGCAATGACTTTACCAACCCCAAACCGGTGGTCACCAAGATCAACCCGGCCCTGAAACAGACCGCAATCAACGCCAACACCCAAGAGCTGCCACCGACTCACCTGGGTTGGAACGGACGACTCAATGGGCCGGTGGACAACCCCCAGGCGTCCTGCCTGAGTTGCCACATGACCGCCGAGTACCAGCAATTGGCGATCATGAACCCGACGTTCCAGGCCAACCCGCCACCTGTGGGAGGCGATGAGTGGATGAAATGGTTCCAGAACATTCCGGCCGGTCAACCGTTCAGCCCGGGCACCCAAAGCACGGACTACAGCCTGCAACTGTCTGGAGCCCTGGCCAACTTCTACGACTGGAAGTGCAACCACAGCGGCGTCTATGCAGATGGCGTCAATGCCTGCGCCAAGCTCCAGACGCTCAAGTTGATCAAGGCGAGCAACGCGCCTGAGGAACAAGTGCACAAAGTGCAACGCAGTCCGGAGTTGGAGGAACTCGAGTAACACCCTTTTCCGGCCTCGGACGATCCGAGGCCGGTTTCCACTCACGCCATCGGCGGCAACCGCCGCTTGACCGGCGTTTTCTTGACAATGGCGGTATTGGTCTCGGCATGGACATTGAGCTTGTCCAGCAAGGTATCGAGCTGTTCCATCGAGCGCACGTGCAGGCGCGCGATGAAGCAGTCGTCGCCGGTGACCTTGTCGCATTCGGTGAATTCAGCGATGGCCTGGATCTGCCGCTCCACTTCCTGCAACTGTCCCGGCAGCGGGCGGATACGCACGATGGCCTGGAGTTGATACCCAAAGCACTTGGGGTCCACCTCGACGGTGTAGCCCCTGAGCACGCCACGTTCCTCGAGCCGACGAAGGCGCTCGGCGACACTGGGGGAGGACAGGCCGCTGAGGTTGGCCAAGGCCTTGAGCGAGCGTCGGGAATCTTCCATCAGGGCGCTGATGAGGATCTGGTCAATGTCGTCGGTCATTTTCAGCTCCGTTAGGCAAGCGCGGGAAGTTGCCTTGATAAAAAAGGTCGAAACGCAGTTTAGCCTTTTTCAAGCCATGGAGAAGGCCCTGGTCTGCTCGGCATACTGTGCCCACTTGCTGAAGGAGCCTGAAGATGGACAAGACCTTACGCCGCGGTTCGCTGGAAATGACCGCCGCCATGCTGATTTCCGGAACCATCGGTTGGTTCGTACTGGTTTCCGGCCTGCCTGTACTGGATGTAGTGTTCTGGCGCTGCGTGTTCGGCGCCGTGACCTTGTTGTTGATCTGCGCCGGCTTTGGCTTTTTGCGCCCCGGCATCCTCACCCGTACCACCTTTCTCCTGGCGGTGCTCAGTGGTGTGGCGATCGTCGGTAACTGGGTGTTGTTGTTTGCCTCTTACTCCCGTGCGTCGATAGCCATCGGCACGGCGGTGTACAACGTCCAGCCGTTCATGTTGGTCGGGTTGGCGGCGTTGTTCCTGGGGGAGAAAATCACCGCGCAAAAACTGTTCTGGCTGGCGGTGTCGTTTCTCGGAATGCTGGCCATCGTCAGTGCCCATGGTGAGCAGGGGCAGGGCGGCGGTGACTATCTGCTGGGCATCGCATTGGCATTGGGGGCCGCGTTGCTGTACGCCATAGCGGCCTTGATCATCAAGCGCCTGACCGGCACGCCACCCCATCTGATTGCGCTGATCCAGGTCAGCACCGGCGTGTTGCTGTTGGCACCTTGGGCGAACTTTTCGGCGTTGCCGCAACACGCCCAGGCCTGGGCCAGCCTGTTGACCTTGGGCATGGTGCACACCGGCGTGATGTACGTGCTGCTGTACAGCGCCATTCAGCGGTTGCCGACCGCATTGACCGGAGCGCTGTCGTTCATCTATCCGATCGCGGCGATCTTCGTCGACTGGTTCGCCTTCGGCCATCGCCTCGAGCCGCTGCAATGGCTGGGTGTGGCGGCGATCCTGCTGGCGGCTGCTGGCATGCAACAGGGCTGGGGTATCAAGTGGCGTCGTCCAGCCCTGTCGTAGCCCGTCGTTTGGGCGTGGTCAGAAGATGTAGTCCGTGGTCAGGAAGTTGGAATCGCGCTCACGGATGATGTCGCTGATTAACGCCTTGTTGTTTTCCTGGAACTTGGTTGCCACCAGCGTGCGAATGGAAAAGGTGCGAAGCGCATCGTGGACGGACAAGGTGCCCTCGGCCGAGTTCTTCCGGCCATTGAACGGGAACGTGTCCGGACCACGCTGGCACTGGGCGTTGATGTTGATGCGCCCGACCTGGTTGGCGAAGGTGTCCACCAGCTTGCCGACTTGTGCCGGGTTGGTGCCGAAGATACTCAGCTGCTGGCCAAAATCGGACTCCAGCACGTAATCGACCACGGTATTGAGGTCGCGGTACGGCACGATGGGCACGACCGGGCCGAACTGTTCTTCGTGGTAGACCCGCATCGCCGTGTTCACCGGGTACAGCACCGCCGGATAGAAAAACGAGCTTCGCGATTCGCCACCGTGGGCATTCTTCACTTCGGCACCTTTGGCAACCGCATCGGCGACCAGCGCATGCAGGTAATCGACCTTGCCCGCTTCGGGCAATGGCGTCAGCGCCACACCGTCTTCCCAGGGCATGCCGGGTTTGAGGCTGGCGAGCTTGGCGTTGAATTTCTCGATGAATGCGGGTGCCACGTCCTCATGGACAAACAGGATTTTCAGCGCCGTGCAGCGCTGGCCGTTGAAGGACAACGATCCAGTCAACGCCTCGCTGACGGCGTTGTCCAGGTCCACGTCCGGCAGCACCAGCCCCGGGTTCTTCGCATCCAGCCCCAGGGCGGCGCGTAGGCGGTGCGGACGCGGGTGGAGTTTCTTCAGGTCACTGGCCGCCTTGTTGGTGCCGATGAAGGCGAAGATGTCGATCTTGCCGCTGGCCATCAGCGCGCTGACGGTTTCCCGGCCGCTGCCGTAGATCACGTTGATCACGCCCGCCGGGAAGCTGTCGCGGAAGGCTTCCAGCAGGGGGCGCACCAGCAGGACGCCGAGCTTGGCTGGCTTGAACACCACGGTGTTGCCCATGATCAAGGCCGGAATCAGCGTGGTGAAGGTTTCGTTCAGCGGATAGTTGTAGGGCCCCATGCATAACGCCACGCCCAGGGGCACGCGGCGGATCTGCCCGAGGGTGTCCTGTTCCAGTTCGAAACGGCTGGAGCGACGGTCCAGTTCCTTGAGGGCGTTGATGGTGTCGACGATGTAATCGCAGGTGCGGTCGAATTCCTTCTGGGAATCCTTGAGGTTCTTGCCGATCTCCCACATCAGCAACTTGACCACGGCCTCGCGCTGCTCGCGCATGCGCGCCAGGAAGGTTTCCACGTGGCGGATACGCTCGGCGACGCGCATCGTCGGCCACTGGCCCTGGCCGCGATCGTAAGCCCGGACGGCGGCGTCCAGGGCCGTGAGGGCGGTCTCGGCGTCCAGCAGTGGCGTGCTGCCGAGGATCACTTGCTCATCGCCCAGCTCGCCGGTCAGGTAGACGGGGCTGCGGACGACGGCCAACGGCCCTTGCCAGGTTTTCAAGACGCCGTCGACCAGGTATTCGCGCTGCTCGACCCGGCCTTCGAGGCGGTAGGCGTCGGGGATGTCGGTGGCACTGGGGAACAGGTTGGCGAGGAAGGGGGCTGTGGTCATGTCGTTACTCCATCAATGAAATGAGCCAGGGTCGGACGGTTAGCAGGGATAAAACGCTTTTAGCGTTATACGCCTTAATGGAGGTGTTTTTTAAGTGCCTTGGGGGCAGAGGGCGGAGCTGTCCTTGGACCGTGGCGAGGGAGCTTGCTCCCGCTGGGCTGCGCAGCAGCCCTTGTTTGCGCGCACGGGAGCAATCTCAGATCACGGAATCATCGACCACAGCGTCGAGATCACCAACGCATCCGCACCCCCATGCTGGTAATGATGCCGTTGAGGTCGTTGTCATCGACGTCGCTGCTGTAATCGGCGCTGACATACAAGCTGACCGCCGGCGTGACCCGAGCCACCAGCCCCAGGCCGACTTCGACGGTGGAGGATTTTCGGCTGCTGCTGATCTTGTCGACCTTGTCCAGGGATACGGTACCGGCGCTCTGGACGGTGTGCCACAGGTTGGTTCGAACGTAAGGTTCCACGCCGAGACCGTTGACCTGATAGGTCCCTTTCAGCCGTGCGCCAACACGGCCACTCCAACTGCTCAGTTCATCGCCGGAGCCGCTTTCGGCGTTCGACGTGTCCAGCGTGACGCGCTGGTTGATCAGTTGCGCCTGGGGTTCGACCACCCAGTGGGTGCTGATCCCAATAGGAAAGCCGCCCTCGACCGACAACGTCATCGCATGGCCTTCGGCGGCCTGGCGCTGGCCTTGTTCGGTGCGGCTGTAGCCGTTGACCCGGCCGCCGCTGGCGCTCAGGTCGACGTGCCAGCCCGCCGGGCCGGTCAGGCTCCAATAGGCGCCGAGGCTCGAGCCTTTCAGGTTGAGGGCATCTGTGCCCGGTTCGGCCAGTGCGGGCATCACCAGCAGGCCACCGCCGGTTGAAATGATCTGGTTTTGTCCGCTGATCAGCCCCATGCGCTGGGTATGGCCGCTGTCGTTTCGTAAAGTGAACAGGGCGGGGCTCTTGCCGGAAGTCGGCTCGCTTGCAAAGTGTGCAGTATCGAGGTGGGTAGACGCTGCTCGGCCATACCAAGGCTGCGTCGTCTCCTCGGCAGGCCAGGCCTGTACCTCCATGGATGAAAGCAGCAGCAACGACGTCGAGACGGTCTGGAACGTGGTGGTGAATTCTTGCGGGCGGAGGGAAGTTTTCATGGGGGCCTGCCTTGCAATCGCATGCGTTTCTCGCTTTTTTGGCGTCTCTCCTACCCCGAATGAGGGGCGACCGAATGGATTGGGGCAAGCCTCTGGCGGCCCGTCTCGGCGGGTTCCAGAGGCCTGCCCCTGACTGTATTTCCGGGGGTAGTACGGTGTAGTCAAGAAGACCGATGGCGGTGCGTCAAGAAAATGAACGACGAATGGCAAGATGAAATCAGCGTCAATAACACGCTGATTTCAATTGGGTATTAAGGTGGTTGTTTCGGCGTCAAACCTCCGTCGCGGGCGTCTGCCTACCAGCTGATTCGTACACCGATATCGCCTCTGATGCTGTGTTGCTGGTTGCTGTCGAGGTTTTGGTTGTAGTCGGCAGCGGCGTATACGGCGACGGCTGGCGCCAGGCTCACGACGACGCCCACGCCCAGGTCCCCGCTGGACGCCTGTTGTTGGGTTTCGACCCGCTCGGTGTCGTCGAAGGTCACCGAGTCGGTGCCGGAAAAGGTGTGCCAGAGGTTGGCGCGCAAGTACGGTTCCACGGGCATGCCGCTCACCTGATAGCGACCCTTGAGGCGAGCGCCGAGCCGGCCGGTCCAGGCGCCGTCGGAATCGAATTCGACCTTGGAAACCCCATCGTCTTGCGTATCCAGGGAAACCTTCTGGTGGATGATCTGGGCCTGGGGTTCGAAGACCCAGTCGGAGGTCACCGCGAAGGGATAGCCGGCCTCCGCCGAAACGGTCAGGGCATGTCCGCGATTGTCGATTTTCAAGCCGCGCTCGGAACGGTTGTCGCCGTTCAGTCGCGTGCCCATCAACACGGCGTCGAAGTAGCCGCCGCTGGGATCGATGAGCGTCCAGTAGAGCCCGTAGCTGTCGCCGTCGAGTTCGATCTTGCCGGCGTGCCGGTCTTTGAAACCCAGGTTGAAGCCTTTTACATCGCCGTTCAGTTCCGTATGACCGACGAAGAAGCCGATGCGCTGGGTCTGGCCGCCAGACAGGAGCGAGCTGTACAGATCGTTGCCCACCTGGAACCCTTTGATCGACCCATCGAACTGCGGTGCCACCGTGCCGGCCCAGGTTCTATTCAGGTCCGTGCCGTAGACCCGGCCCCAGCCCGCGCCGAACGCGCCGGTTTCCGTGAGCAGGTGCTGGTCACCCTGGCGGTCATGGAAGGTGCCGAGGGCCATCAACGTCAATTGCGCCGCCGCCGGAGGCAGCACCGACCAGGTCGGCACTTCCGGGCGATACAGCCGGATGGGCGCTGCGCCAGGCACCGCGGCGGGCAAGGGCGGTAGCGTCGGCACGGGTGGCGCGCCCGGTGCGGGTGGCGTCGTGGGGATCGGGGCTGGTACCGGTCCGGCGACCACGGTGGAGCGCAGGTACCAGTTGTTTTCATTGCCGGTCACGCCGCCCTTGAACAGGCGGTAGTCGAACGCACCGGCCGAGACGGACTGCGCCAGGGAAAAGGCATTGATGTCACTGACCGCGCCGCCTTGGGCCTGGACCACTTCGATGCCGTCCTGGGTCGTTAAACCGCCTGTGCCGCCCAGGTTCGTGACCGTGATGGCGGTACTGCCGGAGAGAGTGCCGCCATTGACTACCAGTTTGTCACTGGGCGAGTCGTCGGCGCCCAGTACCGTTTGCAGGCGCAACTGACCACTGTTGCCGACGTAGTTGCCTTGAACGGTGAGGGTATCGTTGGTGCGGGTGTTGCCCTGGGTGAGGTCCACCGTGCCGGCGTTGTTGAGCGTCGCCAGTTGGCCGGCTGTAAAAGGGGCGACGACGCCTTGGATCGCTGTCAGCGTGCTGCCGCTTTCGATGTTGAGCGTCCCGGTGGCGGTGGCGCTGTCCCCCAGGGTCAATGTGTCGTTGAGGTCCAGTTGGGAGCCTTGGGTGAGGTTGATCGTTTCCCAGTTGAGGTAACGGGCGCCGGTGCTGGAGGTGCTGCCTGCAAAGGTCAAGACGTCCTGGCCCAACCCACCGTTCAGACTGGGCGTGGTGGCGAGCAGGGTTTCATCCAGATTGCTCAACAACGCCGTGTCGCTGCCGTCACCCATCAGGATGGCCGAGTGAATGAGGCCGCCGCTCCACTGGAACTGGTCATCGCCGGCGCTGGCCCGGACCTCGCCGAGGATTTCGCCACCGCTGACGGTGATGCTGTCGTTGCCGCCGCTGACACTGACATTGCCGCCGATGCGTCCCGCGGAGAGGATGATGGTGTCCTGGCCGAAACCGGTCACCAGGTTGCCGAGGATATTGCCGCCGGACATATCGAAAACGTTGTCATCGAGCTTCATGTCGACCCGACCGATGGTGCCGCCGGTCATGGTGGCGATGTCGCCGTCCTCGAAGGCGCCGGCGATGGCCCCGCCAGTCATCAGGAACGTATCGAGGCCATCACCTTGGGCCAAGGACTGGATGTTGCCGCCATTCATCTCGAAGTAATCGGCTTCCGAGCCTTGCTCGACGTCACCATCGATCACGCCATTGGCGTTGATCACAATGCTGTCGACGCCGGCGTCGAAAATGACATCGCCGGTGATGACACCGCTGCCATTGGCGGGCATGGTCAGGCTGTTGTTACCCGAAAGGTCTGTCAGCCCAGGGCTGGTGCCGCTGTCGCAGACATAGGTGTCATCGCCTGCGGTGGGGGTCAGTGTGCAGGCCGCCGTGGCGGCGGGTGCGGGTAACAGTAAGGGGATCGATACCCACAAGGCGTTGAACAGCCGATTGAATCCTTTATCGTGCCGAATCATGTGCTTTCCCTCTGCATCGGCATCCCCATGGACACCGGTTTCAGCATCGGTTGCGCAACAGATGGCACACAGGGCCTGGCAACGCTCGCTGTATGGAATGGCACCCTAGCAACGAATAAAGGCCGTCGCTACTGTCAGAACTTACAGGTCAATGCGCAGAAAGCGGAGGGAGAGCCCGTTCTACAAGTGCACTTCCACCGAAAGGGGCAGGTGATCGCTCAGGTGGGTCCAGGGTTTATTGCCCAGTATTTGCGGGGAATGGCTGGTGGCGTTGCGCAGGTAGACGCGGTCCAGGCGCAACAGCGGGAAGCGAGCCGGGTAAGTCCTGGCAGGGCGGCCGAGGTGGTGCTCGAAGGCTTCGTGCAGGTAACCACGGCGGGCGAGGGCGAGGTTGCCGCGCAGTTGCCAGTCGTTGAAGTCGCCGGCGATGATCACCGGCGCATTCTCTGGCAGTGAGTCGAGCAGTTGGCAGAGCAGTTTGAGTTGCAATTGGCGATGGCTTTCCAACAGGCTCAAATGCACACAGATGCCATGGACCTCGGCGTGGCCCGGCACATCCAGCACGCAATGCAATAACCCGCGCCGCTCCGGGCCGGTGATGGACACGTCGAGATTGCGGAACTGGCGGATCGGGTATTTGGAGAGCAGGGCGTTGCCATGATGGCCATCGGGATAGACCGCATTACGGCCGTAGGCGAAGTCGCTCCACATGCTGTCGGCGAGGAATTCGTACTGGGATGTCTGGGGCCAGTTGTCGTAGCGTGACGCGTGGCGGTCATGTTCGCCCAGTACCTCTTGCAGGAACACCAGGTCGGCACCGGTACTGCGCACCGCTTCGCGCAATTCGGGCAGGATGAAGCGCCGGTTGAGGGCGGTGAAGCCCTTGTGGGTGTTGACCGTCAGGACCCGCAGCCGATGAACCGTCGCAGGCGCGTCCGATGGCATGGGTTCGACGGCTCGCCAATCGGGGTCTTGAGTCACGTTCGCTCCTGAATCAGACGTACTTGTTCATGCGACTGACCCAAGGCACCGGCAGTTCCGGATTTTTCATCGCCTTGCTGATCGCCATCGCGAGCAAGCTCGCTCCCACACGGAAATTGACGGTGGACAGAAACCTTGTGGCCACTCGAGAACCCAGTGGGAGGGCCATAGGGTTTTGTAGCCTCAACCAAACTGCTTTTGTGGCGAGGGAGCTTGCTCCCGTTGGGCTGAAGCAGCCCAAAAACCAAGCACCGCGTAGCGTCAGGTAGATCGCATGCAGATTATTGGGGCCGCTTCGCGCCCCAGCGGGAGCAAGCTCCCTCGCCACGGGGTTGAGTGCTCGGCATCAGGTCTGAAAACACCCGAGAACCCCTGTGGGATCCGAGCTGAACCCGGCTCCCACAGGGACTGGTGGCGCACGCAAATATTGCATATCTGCACAGACCCAATGTGGGAGCGAGCCTGCTCGCGAAAGCGGTGGGCCTGCTTTCACAAAGGTGTGTTCAGATAAAGACAATCTCATACGGCAAACCCATCCGGTCAAGGATGACCCTGGGCAACAGTGGGGCGATGCCGCTCGCCGGTTCGCCGCTGAGTTGGCTGACGTAGGCGTGCATGGCATGACGCTTGCGGGCCGTGGTCCAGACGTCGAGGCGCAGCTTGCGAGCCCGGTGCCAGGGGATTTTATTCTGCTCGCGGACCGGCCAGTGCCAGGCCCACACCGGCAGTTCGTTGAACGCCACCCCGATCCTGTCGGCGGCCAAGGCTCCGGCGCGTCCCACGGTGTCGTGGTCGCTGTCACCGTCCTGGCGCCAGGTGCTGAACACCACGTCGCCGGGGCGAAGGTGTCGTGCAATGAAGGTGGCCAGTTCAGCTTCGTGTTCCACGAGGTCTTTTTCCGGAAAACCGCCGCGCACCCATTGCAGGCCATGGGCGTCGATGCCCAGGCGGTGCAGGGCGTCGACGCTTTCCTGGGGATGAGGGCGGTGCGTACGCAGGCGCTCGTCGGTCCACAACGGTGAGCCGGGGTGGGCCAGGGCGCCATCGGTGACCGAAACCAGCAACATGGGCTGTTCGAGGTTGCTCAGCAATTGCAGCAAGCCGCCACAGGCCCCTACCTCATCGCCCGGGTGCGGGGCGAGAATGACGGCGCGGGCACCGGCGGGAATGAGCGTCTGGGTACTGATGATCGGAATATCGGCCAGTTGCGCAGCACTGTTCCAGATTTGCGGGTGCTGCCGGCCAGGCAGGCGAGAGGCGGGCTTCATAAGCGACATCCTTGTGGGTGTTCAATCTTTCAGTCATGCACCGGGCCTACTGTCCGGTGGCACCGATGTGGGCATGGCTGCGATTCGCGGCGCTCCGAATCCTGGAGACTACCGCAGGAGAAGTATTGACCATGTCAGCCCATTCGTCTCGTGACATGTGTATCTGAACTGCTTTTTTTTCGGCTAACTGGACGGTTTGGATGGAAAAACCGCATCCTTGCGGCCCCATTGGGTTAACTGCGAATCGTTCAATCCTCTTCTTCGCGTTGCAGCTCGAACAGCAGCAGTGAACGTCCAGTGACGGAATACTCGGATTCGAAATCGAAGCGCTCCTGTCCACGAACGTTGGGCTGGTTGGTGTCGACCATGCAAGTCCAGAAACTGCCTTCAGGGACTTCCGGCAAGCGGAAGTTGACGATGTCATGGTGTGCGTTGACCACCAGCAGCAGCGTCGCATCGCCCCCCTTGCGCCGAATCCCGGTTTCCTGGGCGCGGCCGTCCATCAGCATGCCCAGGCAGCGACCATGGCTGTCCTGCCACTGCTCGATGGTCATTTCGCTGCCGTCCGGGGCCAACCAGGTCACGTCCTTGACGCCAATGTCCTCGTTGTAGTTGCCCACCAGGAAGCGCCCACGACGCAGGATCGGGTAGGTCAGGCGCAACTTGATCAGGCGCTTGACGAACTTGAGCAGCGCCGCGCCATCCTCGCTCAGGTCCCAATTGACCCAGCCGATCTCGCTGTCCTGGCAATAAGCATTATTGTTGCCGTGCTGGGTACGGGCGAACTCGTCACCGGCGACGATCATTGGCGTGCCTTGGGCCAGCAACAACGTGGCGAAAAAGTTGCGCATCTGCCGATGGCGCAGTGCGTTGATCTCAGGGTCATCCGTCGGGCCTTCGACGCCATGGTTCCAGGACAGGTTGTTATTGCTGCCGTCCTGGTTGTTTTCATCGTTGGCTTCGTTGTGCTTGTCGTTGTACGACACCAGGTCATGCAAGGTGAAGCCGTCATGGGCGGTGACGAAGTTCACCGAGGCGTACGGGCGCCGGCCACGTTGGTTGAACATCTCGCCCGAGGCGGTCATCCGGCTGGCGAAGTCGGCGAGCTGGCCGTCGTCACCTTTCCAGAAGGCCCGCACCGTGTCGCGGAACTTGTCGTTCCATTCGACCCAGCCCGGTGGGAAGCGTCCTACCTGATAGCCCCCGGGGCCACAGTCCCAGGGCTCGGCGATCATTTTCACCTGGCGCAGCACCGGGTCCTGGCGGCACGCGACGAGGAAGCTGTGGCGCTCGTCGAAGCCATCATGGTAGCGGCCCAAGATCGTCGCCAGGTCGAAGCGGAAGCCATCGACATGCATTTCCGTGGCCCAGTAACGCAGGGAGTCGGTGACCATCTGCAAGACGCAAGGATGGCTCAGGTCCAAGGTGTTGCCGGTGCCGGAGTCGTTGATGTAATAGCGTTTGTCGTCGGGCATCAGCCGGTAGTACGAGGCGTTATCGATGCCGCGCATGGACAGGGTAGGCCCCTGTTCGTTGCCCTCGGCGGTGTGGTTGTAGACCACGTCGAGGATGACTTCCAGGTTGGCCTCGTGCAGGTGGGCGACCATTTCCTTGAACTCGGCGATCTTGCCACTGGCCAGGTAGCGCGGGTCGGGCGCGAAGAAGGCAATGCTGTTATAGCCCCAGTAGTTGGTCATGCCTTTGTGCAGCAAATGCTGGTCATTGACGAAGGCATGGATGGGCAGTAGCTCCACCGAGGAAACCCCGAGCTTGCGGATATGCTCCAGCACATCGTCGACCATCAACCCGGCGAAGGTACCGCGCACGTTTTCAGGCACCGAAGGATGACGCATGGTGAGGCCGCGTACGTGGGTTTCATACAGGATGGTCTTGTCCCAGGGCACGCTGACGCGATGGTCGTGACCCCAGGTGTGTGCGGGGTCGATGACTTTACACTTGGGAACGAACGGGGCGCTGTCACGCTCATCGAAACTGAGGTCGCCATCGGGATGGCCGATGGTATAGCCGAACAACGCTTCGGACCACTTCAATTGGCCGACCAGTTGCTTGGCGTAGGGGTCGATCAGCAACTTGTTCGGGTTGAAGCGGTGGCCGTTCGCCGGGTCGTACGGGCCGTAGACCCGGTAGCCATAGATCAATCCCGGATGGGCATCCGGCAGATAGCCGTGGTAGATCTCGTCGGTGTATTCCGGCAGTTCGATGCGTTCGAGTTCGACTTCGCCGGCATCGTCGAAAATGCACAGTTCGACCTTGGTGGCGTTGGCTGAAAACAGCGCGAAATTGACCCCGAGGCCATCCCAGGTTGCACCCAGTGGAAAAGGCAGCCCTTCACGAATCCGCGAAGCCTCGATAATGGGCGGCGGCGTGGTTTTGTTTGGACGGGTCATAGTTGCTCCTGCAAAAAACAGACAGATACAGCGATGCGATTCATTACAGCGGGGTAGGTTCCACCCTTCACCTGTGGCGAGGGGTTTATCCCGTTATATGGGACAAAGTGGCTACTCTGTGGGAGCAAGGCTTGCCCGCGATCAAGCAACGCGTTCCTTCAGGCATACGGGTGCCTGTTTCGCGAGCAAGCTTTGCTCCCACCCAGCGAGGAGACCGATAGGACGAATCAAACCGCCGGCGGCTTGCGCGGTGCCCGCGGCTTCTTGTCAGCGGCTTTATTGACCGGTGGCACTGTCGCTGCAGTCGCCGCGGAAGGCTTGGCCGCTGGCTTGACCTTGGGCGTGGTGTTCTTCGCGGCAGTCTTGGCCGTGGTGCTCTTGGCGGTAGCAGGTTTGGCTCCGTCGGTCTTGCTGGCCGCCGCTTTGCTCGCGGCCTTGGGTGGCTTGCTCGGCGCCAGCGCTTCGGCTTCGGCGAGCTTGCGCGCCATCTCCCAGTGGCGTTTTTCCTGCCCGGTGGGCTTACCCTCGGACTCCCAGATCTGATAGGCGAATTCACGAATGCGTTTATCGTCGGTACTCATCGCAGTGCTCCTGATTCAACTCAAGATTGGATAAAGACATTGACCGGGAAATTCCCCAGCGCGGCGCTGATCAGCAGCTCCCTTTGGGGTGTGACTGTTGCGCTTGAAAAAAATCCCTTCAGTTTTTCATCCTTGGCGGCGAACGGTAACGACACGCGGGTATCGCCCCAATCCGACGCAACCACCAGCGGCACGGCACTGTTTTCCAGCAAATGCGCCACATGGACAGGTACGACAATGATCGCTCGCTGCTGCCAGTCCTCACGCATGAAAGCCAGCACCCGGTGGGCCTGCTCGCCGAGCACTTCCAACGGCTGGTAGCGACCCTGGCGCCATAGCTGCGGGTACTCGGCCCGCATGGCCAACGTCCTGGCGATCAATGCCTGCTTGATCCGGCCGTCACGCCAATCGCGTACCAGCGCGGCCGGCGTGTTGTCGGCATGCATTGCCTCGCGGCGCGCCTGGAAATCCACCGGGCGGCGATTGTCCGGGTCCACCAGGCTGAAATCCCAGAACTCGTTGCCTTGGTACAGGTCCGGCACGCCGGGTACGGTCATGCGCAGCAAAGTTTGCGCCAGACTGTTGAGCGCACCCGCCGGCGCCATGGCTTGGACCGCCTCGGCAATGGCGCTGCGCAAGGGCAGCCCCTCATCGCCCAGCAGCAAGCGTTCGAGGAACATCTGGGTGGCTTGTTCATAAGCATCGTTGACCGCCGCCCAGCTGCTTTGCAGCTTGGCTTCGCGCAGGGCCTTGCGTTGCCATTGCCATAGGCGCTCGTTGTATTCGGCCAGTGCCTTGTGGTCTTGGAGGTCGAGGTCCAGCGGCCAACTGCCGAGCAATGCTTGGTAGAGGATCAGTTCATCACCGGCCGAGGGCGCAGACGGATCGCTGTGCAGCGAAGGCGAGAGGATGCGCCATTGTTCGACGCAGGTGGCGTACCAATCGGCGCGTTCGCTGAGTACGGCCAGTCTGGCGCGGGTGTCTTCGCCGCGCTTGTGGTCGTGGGTGGCGGTGGTGATCAGGTTGTCAGGGAAGTGTTCGAGACGCTCGAGACACGCGTGGTGGAACTCTTGCGTCGGGGCGCTGAAGCGCTCGGTGTTATAGCCGACGTCATTGCGCGACAGCAGCACCGCCGAGCGATAGAGCGCGGTGTCCTCCACGGCTTTGGCGGCCGCCGGCGACGTCAGTTGCTGGAAGCGCACGCAGGCGTGACGCAGGCGTTTACGCTGGCTGCCCCGCGGGCGTTGTCGCCAGGGCATTCCACCGAGCCAGCCGGCCAGGCAATCGAGCACCGGCCAGTCGGCTTCGCTGAGGGTTTGCCGGGCACCTTCCAGGGCTTGGTTGAAAAACACTTCGTCTTCGGCGGAGCGCCCCATGGGCGTGATGTAGGTGCGGTACACCGGGAAATGCACGATCAACGCCTGCAAGGCTCGCCGAATCGCGCCGAGGGTCAGGTCGCGGGTCATCACATCGTCCCGGGCCACTTGCAGCAGGGCCTGGGCGACACTTTCAAAATCCCCGGCCAAGGAACCATTGAGAATCTGCTGGCGAGCCAGGCGGGCTTCTTCAATGAAGTGTGCCGGCCGCTCGCTGTGCCGGCTCCAGAATTCGGCGAGGGGGGCGGCACCGGCCGGGTCGTGCTGTAGCAGCGAGACCTGGTTCATGAACTCGTAGCCGGTACTGCCATCGATGTTCCAATCCCGCCGCAAGGTTTCGCCATCGCCGAGAATTTTTTCGACGAAGATCGGCAGGTGCCGCGACGGCGACAACGAGTCAAGACGCCTGCGTAATTTGCGGCAGTAACCGCGAGGGTCTGCGAGACCGTCGATGTGATCGATCCGCAGCCCATCCACCAAGCCTTCGCCGATCAGTTCGAAAATCTTGGCATGGGTGGCTTCGAATACGGCCGGGCGCTCGACCCGCAGCCCGCCCAGTTCGTTGACATCGAAAAAACGCCGCCAATTGATGTCGTCCGCTGCGGTGCGCCAGCTGGCGAGTCGGTAGCTCTGGCGCTCCAGCAACTGATGCAGGCGTTCGAAACCCTGGGGTTGGGTGGAGTCGTAGGCCCCCAGGTTGTCCTCGATGGCAGCGAGAATGCCAGCGTGTGCCGCCAAGTCCTGCAACTCTGCTTGCAGCGGGCAGGCGAGGGTGTGGGCATCGGTCTGGTAATTCAGTGTAGTGAAGCGCTCGGCCAGGGCCTTGAGCGGTTCGGCCTGTTCGACGGGCAGGGTTTCGGCGGGTCTGAGCAGCTCGCCGTAGTGCATCGGGCAAATCGGGAAGCGGTGTTCGTAATGCTCGACATAGAAGCTGCCGTGGGCGGAATCGAAGCGCAGTTGCAGGGTGCCTTCCTGCAACGCCACGCCGTAGTCGCTGCCCAGGAACGGTAGCAACAACTGGCCTTCCATCAGCGGGTCCGGGGAATGCCACTGGATGTCGAAAAACTCGCCGTAAGGGCTCAGGCGTCCCCATTCCAGCAAATCCAGCCACCAGGGATTGTCATTGCCGCCAACGGCCATGTGATTGGACACGATGTCGAGAATCAAGCCCATCCGATGCTCGCGCAACGTTGCAACCAAGCGCTTGAGCGCGGCTTCGCCACCCAGTTCGGGGTTGACCAGGGTCGGGTCGACAACGTCGTAGCCGTGCATGGAGCCGGCCCGGGCCTTGAGCAGCGGCGAAGCATAAATATGGCTGATGCCCAGCGAGGCGAAGTACGGCACCTGGGGGATGGCATCGTCCAGGGTGAAGCCTTTATGGAACTGCAGGCGTAACGTTGCCCGCAGGGGTTGGATCAACGTCTGTTTCATCGGTCACGCTCGTTCGCCTGAAGTCGCGCACAGGCGAGTATTTCCAGGCGCCGGGCGGCGTCCGGGTGGTCCAGCAGCGCCTGGCTCTGTTGGGCCAGGCGGCGGCGCCAGTTGGGGTGGGTGTCGATGGTGCCGGGCAGGTTGGCTTGCTCCTCGATGCCCAGGGCATCTTCGAGTGGCAGCAAGACCAGCGGCGCGCGGGTGTGGCCGAGGAAGCGCACGCTGGCATCGAGCACTTGGTCGGTCTCGCGATGTTCTTCGCGAAAATTCTGTGGGTCCTGGTTCAGCACTTGGCGCAGGCCTTCGCGTTCGCGCTCGCGGTGTTTGCGCCAGTCCATCTCGGTGGGCGAATCGATCAGCTCCAGCCGGGCGTTCCAGTCGATGTCATGACCGTGCCACCAGCCGTTGAGCGTCGGCAGGTCATGGGTGCTGGTGGTCGCCAGGGCGTTGTCCGGCCAGTCGAGGATGGGCTTGAAGTGGGTGTTGTCCTGTTCGAACAACAGTACGCGCATGCCCAGGATCGAGCGGGCAATGAGTTTTTCCCGCAAGCCATCCGGCACGGTACCGAGGTCTTCGCCGAGCACGATGGCCTGATGGCGATGGGATTCCAGTGCCAGCAGGCGCAGCAGGTCGTCCACTGGGTAATACAGGTAGGCACCATCGCTGGGTGGGGCATCGTTAGGGATCACCCAGAGCCGCTGCAAGCCCATCACATGGTCGATGCGCAAGCCGCCGGCGTGGGCGAAGTTGGCCCGCAGCATTTCAATGAAGGCGCGAAAGCCGTTGCGTACCAGGCCTTCCGGGGAAAACGCCGAGATGCCCCAGCCTTGGCCGGAGCGGTTGAGAATGTCCGGCGGCGCGCCCACGGTCAGTGACGCGAGCAGTTCGTCCTGGCGGCTCCAGGCCTGGCTGCCGCCACCGTCGGCGCCCACCGCCAGGTCGGCGATCAGGCCGATGCCCATGCCGCTGGACTTGGCGGCGCTTTGGGCGCGTTCCAGGCAACGGGCAATCAGCCATTGGCAAAAGGCGTAGAAGCCGATCTCATCGGCATTTTCCTCGGCGAAATGGGCCAGCGCCGGGCTGCGTGGATCACGCAGTTCTTCCGGCCACTGCCGCCAGTCGAGGCTTTCGCCCCGGGCCGCGCGTTCGGCCTGCAAGGCTTCGAAGCGGCAATGGTTCTCTAGTGCTTCGCCGCTGCTGTGACGAAAACTGCTGAAGTCTTCGTGCAACGGGTGTGCGCCCTGGCTGAACCCGTCATACAGGGCGCGGAGGATTTTCTGCTTGGCCTGGGCGGCGACCGGCCAGTCGATCAGCGGCTGTTCTTCCAGGTTGCGCAGTTGATTGGTCAAACCAGTGGCGTCGATGGCGGTGCGCAGGGCGCGTTCACCGAGGATGGTGCCAGGCGCGGCGTACAGGCTATTGAGAAACAATCGGCTGGATGGCGAATAAGGGCTGTAGCGTCCGGTGTCGCTGCTGAACATGGCGTGCATCGGGCTGATGGCAATGGCCTCGGCACCGCGCTCGCCGGCCACCCGGGCCAGTTCTTCCAGCGCCTGGGTGTCACCGAAACCACCGTCGCCGGGGCGTCGCAAGGCGTACAGCTGCGCGCTCAGGCCCCAGGCCCGTGGCGTCGGGTCGTCCACCGCATCGGCCACGCTGTAGCAGCGGGCCGGTGCGACGGCCAGGGTGAAATGCTGGTTCTGGATATGGACGTGCTGATAGCCCACCGGGACCATCCCTGGCAGCCTGGCCTCGGCATCGAGGTTCAGGTGCAGTGTCGCGCCGTCTTCGAGTTTGATTTCGCAGGGCGTCCCGGCCTCGAAGTAGCGGCCCAAGTCCAGGCTGGCCCCGACATCGGCTGTGATCAGCGGTGGCAGTTGATGGTTCTGTTGATCTTCCTGCAACTGCAGCAGGCTGGCGTCGATTTCCTGGGCGCTGCCGGCGGGATGGCCCAGGCCGGTGAGGACCGAGCGCAGGACGGCCGGCGAGACTTTCTGGGCCCTGCCATTGGCATCGATCCAATCCACCGCCAGGCCCGCTCGGCCGGCGAGGATTTCCAGTTGCGCATCGCTCATAGGCGCTCTCCAGTGATGGTGGGCAAGGTTGTCGCCTGCGTCAGACTGACCAGCGCGCTGTAGGGCGCAAGGACGCCCTGTTGCAACAGACCCATGGCCTGCCGCGGATGTTCGAAAAGAATGCGTGCTTCTTCAGGGGCCTGGTGTTCGACGGGGCGTTCGCCAAGGTTCAGGTCGATGCGCAACACGCTGCCATCGCCCAGTCGCCAGCGTGCGCTGACGGCGCCATGGCCCAGCACATCGGCCCCGAGCGCTTGAGCGCCGGGCAGGCGCGGGACGATGTCCTCACGGCGAATTTTCAGCAGTTGGCGATACAGCGCCTCGCTGGCCTGTTGCTCCGGTCGCTGCGGTTCCAGGCTCGGGCGTGACGCCTCGAAGGTGCCGGCCGCGTTGGGGTCGGGAATTCGCTCGCGTTGCTGCGGGTCGGCGAAGGCACTGAAGGCCTTGAACTCGTTGCGTCGGCCTTCGCGCACGAGTTCCGCCAGCTCGCCATGGTGGCTGGTGAAGAACAGGAACGGTTGTTCGGCCGCTGCTTCATCGCCCATGAACAGCAGTGGGATCATCGGTGACAACAGCAACAAGGCCGTCGCTGCTTGCAGGGCCTGGGGGGCGGCGAGCTGATGCAAGCGTTCGCCGAGGGCACGGTTGCCGATCTGGTCATGGTTTTGCAGGAACAGCACGAATGCGCTCGGCGGCAAGTGGCCACTGGGCTCGCCCCGGGATTCGCCATGGCGATTGATGTGGCCCTGGAAGACAAAGCCCTGGCTGAGGCAGCGTGCCAGTTGTTCCGTCGGCTGCTCGGCATAGTCGGCGTAGTAGGCGTCGGTCTCGCCGGTGAGCAACACATGCAAGGCATTGTGGCCGTCGTCGTTCCACTGGGCGTCGTAGCCCTGTTCCAGCAGGCTGGCCTGGTTGTGTTCGTTTTCCACGGTCAGCCAGACATGCCGGACCGGGTCCACCTGCTCGCGCACCCTGGCTGCCAGTTCTTGAAGGAAGTCCGGATCTTCGATGGCATGCACCGCGTCGAGGCGCAGACCGTCGAAACGGTATTCCAACAGCCACATCAGCGCATTGTCGATGAAGAAGTCCCGCACTTCGCGACGGCGGAAATCGATCGCCGCGCCCCAGGGCGTGTGCTTGTCTTCGCGGAAGAAGCCCTTGGCATAGCGGTGCAGGTAATTGCCGTCAGGGCCGAAGTGGTTGTAGACCACGTCCAGGATGACGGACAGGCCATGACCGTGGGCACTGTCGATCAGATGCTTGAGCTGTTCAGGTGTGCCGTAGGAAGCCTGGGGCGCGTAGGGCAGGACCCCGTCGTAGCCCCAGTTGCGATCACCGGGAAACTGCGCCAGCGGCATCAGCTCGATGGCGGTGACGCCCAGCCCGGCCAGGCGCGCCAGATGCTGTTCGACGCCATTGAAACCGCCGAGGGCGCCCACGTGCAGTTCGTAGATCACGGCTTCGTGCCAGGGGCGACCGGACCATTGAGTGTGCCGCCAGGAGTAGGCATGGGGGTCGACCACTACGCTGTGTCGGTCGATGTCGCCGGCCTGGGCGCGAGAGGCCGGGTCCGGCACCTCCAGCTCGCCGTCGATGTTGTAGCGATAGCGGGTGCCGGCGGGGCAACGGGTCTGGATCATGAACCAGCCGTCGGCTTGGGGCAGTAGCGGTATTGAATCGCCAGTGTCGAGTTCGACACTGACAAAAAAAGCATCCGGGGCCCAGAGGGCGAAGCGGGTGTGCTCGTCATCCAGCATCACCGCGCCGTGGGTCCATGTTTCAGGCGTCCTTGACGTCATTGTTACCTCATTGTCTGGCCGATTTTCCCAGGGACTTCGCCACCAGCTGTTCGTAGAGTTCGGCGTAGGGTTCCACGGCCTTGCACCAGTTGAACGGCGCCGACATGGCCCGGCAGCGCATGGCGTTGAGCAAGTCGGGGAACTCGAAGACCTTGAAGGCCCGGCTCAAGGCCTGTTTGTAGCTCTCCACCGTGGACTCATCGAACAGGAAACCGGTGATGCCATCTTCGATGGTGTCCGCCAAGCCTCCGGTATTGCGCGCCACCGGCAGCGAGCCGAAGCGTTGGGCGTACATCTGGCTCAAGCCGCAAGGCTCGTAGCGCGACGGCATCAGCAGGAAATCGCTGCCGGCAAACATCCGCCGGGCATCGGTTTCGTTGAAGCCAATGCGTACGCCGATGCGGCCGGGGAAGCGCAGCGCCAGTTCGCGCATGGCCTGTTCTTCCTCCGGTTCGCCACGGCCGATGATGGCGATCTGGCCACCGGACTCGACGATGAACTCGGCGACCGCTTCGGTCAGGTCCAGGCCTTTCTGGTAGACCAGGCGCGACACCACGGCGAACAGCGGGCCCGTGGAGTCGTCGAGGCCAAACAGTTCACGCACATGGCTGGCGTTGACCGCCTTGCCGTCCCAGTCGCCGATGGCGAACTGGCGGAACAGGTGCGAATCGGTGGCCGAATCCCAGCTTTCGTCGATGCCGTTGGGAATGCCGCTGAGCAAGCCTTGTTGGGTCTTGGCCGCGAGGAAACCGTCTAGCCCGCAACCAAACGCCGGGGTGGTGATCTCCTGGGCGTAGGTGGCGCTGACGGTGGTTATATGGCTGGAGTAGGCCATCCCGGCCTTGAGGAACGACAGTTTGCCGTAGAACTCCATGCCTTCCTGTTGCAGGGCGTGCTCGGGAATGCCCAGCTCCGGGCAGGAGGCGAGGCTGACCACGCCCTGGTACGCCAGGTTGTGGATGGTGAACAGGGTCGGGGTGCGTTGCCCGCGCCAGTGCATATAAGCGGGCGCCAATCCGGCTGGCCAGTCATGGGCGTGGACGAGGTCGGGGCACCAGTGGATCTGCGCGAGGTTGGCGGCGATGTCGGCGGCGGCCAGGCCCAGGCGGGCGAAGCGGATGTGGTTGTCGGGCCAGTCGCGGCCGTTGTTGGCACCGTAGGGGGAGCCTTCGCGGGCGAACAGTTCCGGGCAGATCAGGACGTAGATCACCAGGCCATCGGCCATGTCCATGCGCCCGATCTTGCAGGGCGGCAGCGCTGCGTGGCCGCCCAGTTCGCCGATGATGTGGATCGGATTGCCGCTGTTCATCACTTGCGGATAGCCGGGGATCAGTACCCGGACATCATGCAGCCCGGCCATGGCCCGGGGCAGTGCCGAGGACACGTCGCCCAGGCCGCCGGTCTTGACCAGGTCGGCGATTTCCGAGGTGACGAACAGGATTTTCTTGCGATTGGGGTTCTGTCGAGCGACGGGAAGCAGTGCCTTGCCGCCGGTGGCCAACACCGGAGCCGTCGGCGATTCGGCCGCCGGCGGTAATTGAGAACGGACTTGTTGTGGTTCCAAGGCAGCACTGATCATAAATATCTCCCATTTTCTCGATCTGTTTCCGGCAAGCGCCAGAGCTGTTGTTTCATTGGCCGAATCCTGCGGCCAGGCGCACAAGCGCTACGAAGGAAAGCGAACGGCTACCCAAACGCGGCGAAGCGAAGCAGCTGAAGGAGCTGTTGCAATGACCAGTGCAAGGACTGCACCAGTCGCTATTGCCCTACCTCTAACCTGACCTGTCGCCGTTGCGAAAAGTTTCGACTTTTTTTCGTCTGGATGACCGGTCGGTTTTCCCCCCGGTTAAGCAGTCTAGGTCAGATCCTAGAGCGGTGCGGCTCGGTTCGTCGCATTGTCCGACAATCACGTTTTTTAGCGGCAATGTCTTACACGACGTCGGGGAATACGCACCGACGAAGTGCACATTCCTGAAAAGAAAAAAGTGTAGGGGGAGGGGGCTGTTTCATCGACGTGCGCGATGGAATGGCGCGATGCACCATTGGAGGGCGGCTGGAATAGCGGCGTTTTGATGGCCAATGCCGCGCTGAAACACGCTGTTTCTGTGGGAGCGGGCTTGCGCGCGAATGCGGCCTGTCAGCCACATATTTACTGACTGATACACCCATTCGCGAGCAAGCCCGCTCCCACAGCAGGAGATGTTCTGGGTATTGAGGAGCGGGTTCAGCCCGCCGGCGTCAGCAACCGAATCGGCGTGCCCGCAGCCCAAGCCAGCAGGTCTTCGATCATCAGGGAATAGAACTGCTGGTAATTCCGTCGGCTGACGTAACCCAGGTGCGGCGTGGCCAGTACGTTGTCCAGGGTTCGGAACGGATGGGCGGCAGGCAAGGGCTCCTGGGCAAAGACGTCCAGGGCGGCGCCGGCCAGGCGCCGATGCTGAAGAGCGTCGATCAGGGCGGTTTCATCGACGATGGGCCCGCGGGAGGTGTTGACCAGCAGCGCTTCGGGTTTCATCCAGGCCAGCGCCTGGGCATCCACCAGGCCGCGGGTGCGTTCGCCGAGCACCAGGTGGATCGAGAGCACGTCGGCCTGTTCGAACAACGCCTGCTTGCTGACATAGGTCACGCCCACTTCCGCGGCTCGCTCGGCGCTGAGGTTCTGGCTCCAGGCGATGACCCGCATGCCGAACACCTGGCCGAACTGCGCCACCCGCGCGCCGATGTTGCCCAGGCCGAGGATTGCCAGGGTCTTGCCGTGCAGGTCGCCACCCAGGCCTTGCTGCCACAGGCCGGCGCGCAAGGCATTGGCCTCCTGTACCAGATTGCGGGTCAGGGCCATGATCAGCGCCCAGGTCAGTTCGGGCGTGGCGTGTTTGTAGCTGTCGGTGCCGCAGACCTGGATGCCCAATTCGGCGGCGGCCTTCAGGTCCAGGGCGGCATTGCGCATGCCGCCGGTGAGGAGCAGCTTGAGATTGGGCAGGCGGCGCAGCAGGCCTTCGTCGAACACGGTGCGTTCGCGCATCACGCAGATCACCTCGAAGCGCTGCAAGCGTTCGGCGAGGGTGTCGCGGTCGGCGGGGTAGTCGTGGAGAAACGTCACCTGGCCGACGCTGTCGAGCACCGACCAATCCACCACGCCGCGTGCCACATCTTGCCAATCGTCTATGACTGCTATTTGCACCGCCATGGATCACCTCGTCAGGGAATGGGTTTGTCCAGCCAGCCGAGCAGCGCCTTATGGAACCGATCCGGCTCTTCCATTTGCGGGGCATGCCCCAGATTGGGGAACTCCACCAGCGTCGCGCGCGGAATCAGCCCGGCCACCTGCTTGCCCAGTACCTCGTAATGGCCCAGTTTGGCCTTGACCGCCGGAGGCGCGATGTCGCTGCCGATGGCGGTGGTGTCCGAGGTGCCGATCAACAGCAGGGTGGGCACGCTCAGGTCCTTGAACTCGTAGTAGACCGGCTGGGTGAAGATCATGTCGTAGATCAGCGCCGAGTTCCATGCCACTTGCTCATGACCCGGGCCCTTGTTCAAGCCGGCAAGCATGTCCACCCAACGGTCGAACTCAGGTTTCCAGCGGCCGGCGTAATAGGTTGTGCGCTCGTAATTGCGAATGCCTTCGGCGGTGACCTTCAGCTCACGGGCGTACCACTGGTCGACGGTGCGGTAGGGCACGCCCAAGGCTTTCCAGTCTTCCAGGCCGATGGGGTTGACCATTGCCAGGCGTTCGACCTGATCGGGAAACTGCAACGCGTAGCGGGTGGCGAGCATACCGCCGGTGGAATGGCCGAGGACGATGGCTTTCTGTACGCCGAGGGCCTTGAGCAAGGCCTGGGTGTTGGTTGCCAGTTGTTGGAAGCTGTACTGGTAATACTCGGGTTTGCTCGAGGTGCAGAAGCCAATCTGGTCTGCCGCGACGACCCGGTAGCCGGCCTCGCTGAGGGCCTTGATCGAATCGCCCCAGGTGGCAGCGCAGAAATTCTTGCCGTGCATCAGCACCACGGTGCGGCCATTGACCTTGCCTTGGGCCGGCACGTCCATATAGCCCATTTGCAAGGATTGGCCCTGGGACTGTAAGGCGAAATGCTTGAGGGTGTAGGGGTATTCGAAACCTTCCAGCTGCGCACCGTAGGCCGGGCCTTCCGGTGGATTGGCGGCCTGGGCGAGCAGGGGCAGGGCGGCGGTGAGGAACAGGCTGGGCAACCAACGGGGCATGATTCGGGACATGGTCGATCTCCTTGTGGCCGCCGCCGATCCTGGCGCGACCCGATTATGGCGACATTAACCACAGGCAACCGAACGGCCCGAACGTTCAACCCATCCAGCCCAGCGTGGCCAGGGCGAGCACGCCATAGCGCATGCCTTTGGCCAGGGTCACGATCAGCAGGAAACGCCGCCACGGCTCGCCCATCACCCCCGCCACCAGGGTCAACGGGTCGCCGATGATCGGCAGCCAACTGAGCAACAGCGACCAGCGGCCGAAGCGCTGGTAATGCAGGCGAGCCTTGTCCAGGTGGGCCGGGCTGACCGGGAACCAGCGCCGGTCCTTGAAGTGTTCCAGGCGCGTGCCCAGCCACCAGTTCACCAGCGAACCCAGGACGTTGCCGACCGTGGCGACCGCGAGCAGCAACCAGGTTTCGTGGCGCTCGCTGAGCAACAGGCCGACCAACAAGGCCTCCGACTGCAGCGGCAACAAGGTCGCCGCGCCGAACGCCGCCAGGAACAAGCCGAGATAGGCTTCGCCCATCAGTGGGCCGGGTAATCCGCCACCACGGTTTGGGTCCCGTCTTTTTTCTGGCCGATCACTTGATAAGCGTCGCTCATGCCATCCATTTCCATGCCGGGCGAGCCCATGGGCATGCCCGGCGCGGCGACGCCGAGCAAGTCATCGCGCTTGCCCAGCGCCAGCACCTGATCGGCCGGGACATGGCCTTCGACGAATTTGCCGTTGATTTCGGCGGTGTGGCAGGAGCGCAGGTTCGGCGCCACGCCCAGGCGTTGCTTGACCGAACTCATGTCGGCCTCGACATGGTCGTTGACCTTGAAGCCGTTTTCTTGCAGATGCGAGATCCACTTTTTGCAGCAGCCACAATTGGCATCGCGGTGCACATCGATGGTCACCGGCTCGGCGGCCTGGGCCAGGGAGGTGAGGAACAGGGCGCTCAAGGCGAGCAGGTGCAGGGGGTTGGCCATGGAGGTGGTCTCGTGTCGTACGGTTTGGAGGGAGGATAACAGAGTAGCGAGCACGAGCTGACAGGGGGCTGAGGCGGGGATTACAGAATTGTCAGGTTGCAAGGGCGAACGCAGTCCTGTGGGAGGAACGCTTGCTCGCGATAGCGGTTTGTCAGTCACAACCTTGCTGCTGATCCGCCGCTATCGCGAGCAAGCTTTGCTCCCACAGATCTGATGGGTGTACGGGCGGGAGAGACAGGTCGTTTGTCAGGCCGTCTTCGCGAGCAAGCCCGCTCCCACAGGAGAATGACGACGCTTCAGCGCACCTTGAACCGCCCCATGATCGCATTCACCCGGGTATTGGCTTCCAGCAGTTGCCGGGTATTGGCCTCGCTGGCCAGGCCGCTTTCCACCAGTTCCTCCACCATGTGGCGGATTTGCACCATGCTGCGATTGATCTCCTCGGTCACCGCGCTCTGTTGCTCGGCGGCGGTGGCGATCTGGGTGCTCAGGCTGTTGATCTGGCTAACGGAGCCGGCCATTTCGTCCAGGCCCGAGTTCACCCGTGACGTCGCATCGGCGGCCGACTGGCAACTGGCCTGGGTGTTTTCCATGGCCGAGACCGACGAACTCACGCCCTGGGTCAGGCGGGTCAGCATTTCGTTGATTTCCGAGGTGCTGGCCTGGGTGCGAGCGGCGAGGGCGCGGACCTCGTCGGCCACCACGGCGAAACCACGGCCTTGCTCACCGGCCCGGGCGGCTTCGATGGCGGCGTTGAGGGCCAGCAGGTTGGTCTGTCCGGCGATGGCGCCGATCACGCCGAGGATTTCGGTGATGCGCTGGGCGTCCTGTTGCATGCTCTCGACCTTGCGGGTGGCGCTGGCCACCTCATCGATCAGCGCCACCACACTGTTGGAGGCCTCGCCGACGACCACGCGGGAGCGGTCGGCATGCTCGTTGGCGCGTTGGGTGAACGCGGCGGTCTCGGCGGCGTTTTGCGCGACGCTTTCAGCCGTGGAGCTCATCTGGGTGATGGCGGTCACGGTCTGGTCGGTTTCCGAGGCGTGGCGCATCAGGATTTCGCTGGTGTGGGCCGAGGTCCGCTGCAGATCGCCGAGGCTCGACGCCATGGCGCCGGTGGCCTGGGTGACTTCACCGATCATGCCTTGCAGGTAAGCGATGAAGCGGTTGACCGAATGACCGATCGCGCCCAATTCATCCTCGGCCCGGATGATGATGCGTCGGGTCAGGTCGGCATCGCCTGTGGACAAGGCGTCGATGTTGCCTTTGAGCACCTTCATGCGGTGGGTCAATTGGCGGATCGCGTAAAGTTGCATCAACACCAGCAGGATCACCATCGGGATCTGCAGCAGGCTCAAGGTGTTCAGCACATCGTCGCGTTGGGCGGTGATCAGTCGGGTTGGCAGCGCAGTGGCAAGGAACCACGGCGAACCTTCGATAGGGCGCATGAAGAAGGTGCTGGCCTCGCCCTTGTTGTCGAATTCGACCCGCTGCAACGGCTGGTCACGCTTGGCCAGGCCTGCCTTGACCTGGGCAGCGAATGGCGAGGATGCCGCCAGGTCGCTGATATTCTTCAACACGATCGGACCGCTGATGCGCGAACTGTTGCTGATGATCTTGCCATCGCCCTCGACGATCAGCATCTCGGCGCTCAGGTCGGTTTCCTTGCGCGCAATCAGGTCGTTGAAGAAGCCCAGGGTCACGTCGATGGTGGACACGCCGTAAGGCACGCCGTTCTTCTGGATGGCCATGGCGCAGTTGGTGCGAGGCTCGGCGCTGGCGTCGTCTTTATAGGCTGCGGCCCAGGCGCATTTGCCAGGTGGGGTGGCCATGCCGCCCTTGTGCCAGGGTTGTTCGTAATAGTTGGGCGCGGCGTCACTGTTCCAGAAGGTATTGACCACCAGTTTGCCGGACGCGTCGCGGTGCCAGAACGTGCTGAACTTGCTACGCCCCTCGGCCCGCTGGTTGGGCAACGGCCAGATCCCGCCACCGAAGACTTTCAACTCGCCGTACTGGTCCACCAGCCCCGGCAATACTTTGTCGATGGCATCGCTGTCGAGCAACGGGATGGTCTGGGTGATGCTGCGTTGCTGCGCCTGCACCTTGTTCAGTTCGCCCTGGATCTGCTCGGCAACCTCGGCGATGCGGTTCAGCGCCACTTGCTCTTCAGTCTGGCGCAGCTTGGGCGCGACCAGGTAACTGATGCCCACCACGGTCAGGAGCGACAACACCAGCATGAAAATGACCAGGAACAGGGTGTAGCGAGCCTGAATCGTTCGGAATGAGGGCATGTGGAAAATCCTTGCACGAAGGCGACTTTCTAAAGCAAGCGGATGGGCAGTCCTGACTGTATCGGCCTGGGGTGATGCAGCTTTAGAGGTTAGTCGGTCAAGGAATAAACGAGGGGATTGCACGAAGACTCGCCTTCGGCTGTACCATGATGCCCCCTTGGCAGCCCGTCACTCCGGCAATACGGTATGGACCTGGCAGCCTTCGGATACAGAACGGATACATTCAGGAAATTGGCAATGACTCATTCGCAACGTTTGAAATACTCGATTCTGATCGTCCTCGTCGTCCTGGCAATCATGCTGGGGCTGTCCTGGATGCAGGGCCAGGGCATGATCAGCGAGCAGCTGTTTCAATACATCGCCATTGCCGTGGCGGTCATCGTGGTGGTGATCAACGGCGTGATGCGGCGCAAGGTCAAGCCCTGAGCGCCGGGTTCAATCCTCGGCCTCGAGCACGGCCATCGCGCTGGGGTGCAGGCGGTAGCTTTTATCGGGGTTGAGGGTCACGACGCCCTCGCTGCACAGGCGCTTCAACACCTCGCGCACGCTGAGAAAGGACAACGGAATGTCCAGCCCCAATAACTGGCTGTGCACACCACGCACGCCCAGGCAGCGGTTTTCGTGGGCGGCCTTGAGCAGCGCATCGATGACTTTGAGGCGAATCAGGCTGGTCCTGAGCCCGAAGCTCTTGAGCAGGCGCCTGATGTGGTCGTTGCCGCCGCGCTCTGGCGGCCTGTCGAATTCACGGTGGGTGGCGTTCAGCGAGACGCCGGTCGGCCTTGGCTTGCCCTCCATGGGCAGTTGCGCGTTACGCATGCAGAAACTCCTTACCAGCCTGATCAGAAAAGGTCACGAATACTCTCCTGTTATAGGACGAACGAGGACGGGCAATCATGAAGGCGGTGATGTGAAAAAATTGCCCCGGCTTCGTCAAACCCCCGTGCTCAAGCGGCGCCAGGCCATTAATTTTTTTTTATCCGGTTCGTTTTCAAGGTAGGCACATTCCGGTTCAGCATGCGGTGTGTGATTTCCCAGGCGGGCCGAGTGTTGTCTACAGGCGCAGCGGTAGCCGTCCTGGTTTTTGCGGTTTTCATCAGGAGTGAACGTGAGAATGTCCGGGCAGTTATCGAGGGTTGGCCTTGCAGGCGCTTTTCTAGGGATCGCCCTCGGGCTCAGCCCTGTGGTCAATGCGCAGGACGATGGGGCGCAGGCCAGTGCCGAGATCCGGCGCACCCGTTTTGGCGTGCCGCATATCCGGGCTCAGGACGAGCGTGGGTTGGGTTATGGCATCGGCTATGCCTACGCCCAGGACAACCTGTGCTTGCTGGCCAATGAGATCGTCACGGTCAACGCCCAGCGCTCGCGTTATTTCGGGCCCGAGCAGGTCACGGTCGAACAGCGGGAGAACCGCGTCAGCGACCTGTTCTTCAGCTGGCTCAACACGCCGCAAGCGGTCTCCGGTTTCTGGCAGGCCCAGGCGCCTCAAGTGCAGCAATTGGTCGAAGGCTATGCGGCGGGCTACAACCGCGCGTTGGCCGAGCACAAGGCCAAGGGCCTGCCCGAACAGTGCGCCAGCGAGTGGGTACGGCCAATCACTGCGCTGGACTTGGTCAAGTTGACCCGTCGGTTGCTGGTGGAAGGCGGCGTCGGCCAATTCGCCGAAGCCCTGGCGGGTGCGCAACCGCCCCAGGCGACCGCGCTCGCCGCCGCTCCGGCCACGAGTTTCGCTGCCGCCGCGACCCGGCAGCAGCGTTTTGCCCTGGAGCGCGGCAGCAATGCCCTGGCCATCGGCAGTGAGCGCTCGTTCAACGGTCGTGGGATGTTGTTGGCGAACCCGCATTTTCCGTGGGTGGGCGGCATGCGTTTCTACCAGATGCACCTGACCATTCCCGGCAAGCTGGACGTCATGGGCGCGGCGCTGCCAGGCCTGCCGATGATCAACATCGGTTTCAGCCAGCACCTGGCCTGGACCCACACCGTCGACAGTTCAAAGCATTTCACCCTGTACCGCCTGCAACTCGACCCGAAGGACCCGACCCGCTACTTGCTCGATGGCAAGTCCGTACCGATGAGCCAGCAGACGGTCACAGTGGACATCCAGCAACCCGACGGCCAGGTGCAGACGGTTTCCCGCGTGGTCTATGGCTCGCAGTTCGGCCCGATCGTGCAATGGCCCGGCCGACTGGACTGGGATAACCGGTTCGCCTACAGCCTGCGGGACGCGAACCTGGAAAACGATCGGGTGCTGGCCCAGTGGTACGCCATGAACAAAGCGGTCACGCTCAAGGACTTGCAGGCCGCCGTCCATAAAATCCAGGGCATTCCCTGGGTCAATACCCTGGCGGTGGACGACCAGGGGCAAAGCCTCTACATGAATGTGTCGGTGGTGCCGAACGTCGATGCCGACAAACTGGCCCGGTGCAGCGATCCCAGGGCCGGATTGCAGATGATCGTGCTGGATGGTTCTCGCAGCGAATGTGCCTGGGGCAGCGATGCCAAAGCGGTACAGGAGGGCATTTATGCCGCCGACAAGCTCCCGCAGTTGCTGCGCCGTGATTATGTGCAGAACTCCAACGATTCGGCGTGGATGGTCAACCCGGCGCAGCCATTGTCCGGTTATTCCCCGTTGATCAGCCAGCACGGCAAGCCACTGGGGCTGCGCGCGCGTTTTGCGCTGGAGCGGATGGGCCAGTTGGCCAAGGCCGGGCCGGTGAAGGTGGAGGATTTGCAACACATGGTCATGGACGATCAAGTTTACCTGGCTGACCAGGTGATGCCGGACCTGCTCGGCGTATGCGCCGGTGACCTGCGGCCCGATGCTTCGGCATTGGGCGAGGTCTGTGCCAGCCTCAAGGCCTGGGATCGCAAGGCCGGCCTGGACAGCGGCTTGGGGTTCGTGCATTTCCAGCACATCATGGACCCGTTGCAGGCGCTGCCTGATTCATGGCGTGTTGCGTTCGACCCCAACGACCCGCAACACACCCCGCGCGGCCTGGCGATCGAGCGACCGCCCGTGCTCAAGGCCGTGCGCGAAGCCATGCTGGCTTCGGTGGCGGCAGTGAAGGCGGCCGGATTGTCGAAGGACAGCCGATGGCAAGACGTCCAGGTGGCCAGCAGCGGCGGCCGACAGACACCGATCCACGGCGGCCCCGGGGAGTTGGGCATCTATAACGCAATCCAGAGCGTGCCGGGGGCGAACGGCAGGCGAGAGGTGGTCAGCGGTACCAGCTACCTGCAAGTGGTGACGTTTGACGATAAAGGTCCACAAGCCCAGGGGCTGTTGGCGTTCTCCATTTCCAGCGACCCTGCTTCGCCTTATTCGGCCGACCAGACCCAGGCGTTTTCGCAGAAACAGTGGAGTGTGCTGCCCTTCACCGAACAGCAGATCAAGGCTGATCCGCAGTATCAGGTCCTGATCATCCGTGAGCGTGATGAGGCGGGTAGGGTGGTGACGCAATAACCGCTGTTGTACCTGAGGCGTTCGGCAAACCCGTGGCGAGGGAGCTTGCTCCCGCTTGAGCGCGAAGCGCTCACAAAATGGGTCTGCTGCGCAGCCCAGCGGGAGCAAGCTCCCTCGCCACAGGTTCGTCATTCCCTTTAAGTGAACAGAATTTAGGTCCCAAAGGGGCCTTTTCAGTTATTGAGCCGGCCGTTGCCCAATGGAATTGAGCACCGGGTTGCCATCCTTGTTCTGCGTCAGGTAGACCGGCAGGACCTTCGGCAACGAAGCCACGAGGTTCTGCACTTCGCTGATGTTGTACACACCGCCGACACGCAGGCCGCCGGTGCTGTTGTCAGCGAGCATGACGGGACGCTCGAGATAGCGGTTGATCAGCGGCAGCGCGTCGCTCAGGGCAAGGTTATCCAGCACCAACTTGCCGTTGCGCCACGCCAGCGAGCTGTCGTTGGGATCGGTCTCGCGGACTTGCGGTTGGTGGTCGCCCGCCTTGTAGCTCGCTTGCATGCCCGGCGAAAGTTGCAGGCCGTTGTGGGTGAGCGCCTGGTTACTGATGACCTTGACCGAACCTTCCACCAGCGTGACCCGTACCTGGTCCTGGTACATCCAGACGTTGAAGCGCGTCCCGGTCACCCGCACCTGGCCTTGGCCGGCGCGCACGACAAGCGGATGTTGTTTGTCATGGGTGACGTCAAAAAACGCCTCGCCTTTTTTCAACGTCACCCGGCGCTCGTTTTTGTAGTTGGCGAAGGTCAGCTCGCTGCCGAGGTTGAGTTCGACCTGGCTGCCGTCGTCAAGCGTGATCTGGCGGACGCTCGTGCCGGCTTCGAATCGCTCGTAGGAATTGGCAACCCAGCCCAGATTCCAACCGGTGTAGGCGGCCACGGGCAGGCCCACGACGAGCACTGCGGCGGCGACAGCCAACCGGCTCCAACGCGACCGGGGCCTGGACGCTGGGGCGGGGGCTGCTGGCTCGACGCGCGGAAGATGATCGGCAACCGCCCAGATTTCCAACATGGCTTCGTATTCGAAAGCATGCAGCGGATCGGCATCGTGCCACTGCTTGAACGCCTGCCGCTCGGCATCGGTGCAGTCGACGGCATGCAAACGCATGCACCAATGGGCTGCGGCATCGGTAATGGCGTCGTATTCGGCTTCCGAGAGCGTATGTTCGGTCATTGATTCGTCCTGGTTTGCCGCATTCTAACCTTCGGCATGAGCTGCCGAGAACTGCTGTCATGGCGTTTGCGCATCAATGAGCCTGTTTTTTCGCTCGAACCTGGGTCATGGCGTACCGTCGCATACCTGGCGTGAAAAAAAGATCAACAGCCCTTGCCCGGATCAGGACACCGCAAGTTATCGAGAGGAACGCACATCAAGTTGCCGCCCCAATTCACAAATCAAGAGGGTGATGGAGTCGGCGTTGCGTAGTATGACGTCGATGCGCGTGTCCGGCAAAATCGGGTCGAGGAATGCGTCACGTGCTTCATTCATGTTTTTGGCGCCGGTTATTTTCAGGATTTCCCGGGCGGTCCCCTTATAGACGGACAACAGCTCAATGCCCTTGAATGTGTTATCAGTCTCGTCCCATTGCGTAAAGAGTTTTGATTTTGGAGTGTTCAACGAAAGCCCATTCTGTTGCAGCTCCTTTTGTGTTTCGTATTTCTCCCTCCCTAGATAAGTGGCGGTTGAAATCAAGTCCAGGAACGGCATCGGCGCATCCAGGTAGATGATATCGATCGTATTGAAAAGCTGATGGGAGATTTCATGGATGAACGTCGCTCCTTGGGCATGGGCGTCGACGTTGAAGGACTCTGGTACGACGGACCTATACCAATCCAATCCCATTTCGAAGAAAAACTGAGTGATATAAATTCTCCCGACGGCTGCGGGTTCGAGCACAAAGGCTGTCGCCCTGTCTTCCAGGTGTTTAAGGGTGCCGACAACGATGCGATCCGCATTCATTTGCTCCCAGGCGGGGTTGGCCAATGCCTGGCATATCGGCGAAATCGCGTTCTCTATTTTGCTAATGAGGCGGGCATCGACGCTGCTCACTCCAAAAAAAAATCTAAGGTATCGATCCAGCCGAGAGCCCGGAAGAACCTGCTGTTTGAGTGCGTGGAGATTTTGAAGGGCATTGAACGAGTAAAACCTCGCGGTTTCCAAGGCCTGCACGATCGCATTGGCCCGGAACGGATATTTCCTGCGTATCTCGGCCATGCCCCGTGCCTCAATATTCAGTGATCCCTTGGCCTTGAAGTCGCTATAGGTAATGGCCATCTTCGACCCGGCCTTGCCAAATCGGATGGTTTGGCGCTGTGGATCGATTCCCCACGTCCGGCCATCCGCCGATTTTTTCAATAAAGGCCCTTCGCCGTGTTCGTGAATGATTCGCCAGGTCTGGCCGGCTTTTGCCACTTGATAGACCTTGCCGGCGAGGGGGACAAAAAACTTGCCATTCGCCACGGCCTTGTAGACCCCTTCGGTCCAGTCCAGCTGGAGATTCGAGAGGCTCACGTCCGAGGCTTCGAAGACCTGAAGGTCGGTGCGCATAGCAGCCGTGCAAGCGATGTCCTTCCAGCTTGTCGCTGGCGTAGCACTTTCAGGAACCGGTTCGATAGGGTCGAGAATACCGAAGGTATCGCCGCGATTCAGGAAACCAAGCGACACCATCTCCGCGGCGCCCGCGATGAAGTTGTGCAGGCCTGTTTTCCAGTCATGCTGTTGCAAGGCTTCGGCTGAGCCCTTGAAGTCCTGATAGCTCTCCCACAGCGTTTCCAGGAATGTCAGTTTGGCCGGTAACTGTCTTCCCAGCATCCTGACCCCGGAGCTGAAGGCATGGAGAACCGTTGCCCAGTCAAATTGACGATGGTCCTGGTTTTGCGCGGTCAGCATCTCTGCCAGTAATGCGGTGTTGTCCTCATACAGCGTATGCAGAATATTTGTATTGATGGGGTTGAAGCCCAGGGTCACTTCCGATTGCGTTGCGCGCGTGGACGCGAAGAGATTCTTGAATGTGGCTTGTTGGCCCTGGGGAAGCCGGCGAATCAACAAATCCTGGAGTGCACCGGGTGTATTGAATGCGGCAACGATGCTGGCTTCATCCTTGAACTCATGTAATTGATTACCGTCATGGTAGGGCGAATACAAGACGTGAGGGCTGGTTGCATCGCTAGTCGAGCTGAATAGGTAGAGCCCCAGCGCTTTGATCGCGGCACCGCCTTCGGTTTTGATCAACTCCAAAGGGCGGAAGAATGCGTTGGCGCCTTCGACCGCTTGACGAGCGATGGCATCCGGCATGTCCATTACTTGCCGGACCAGGTCGAACGCCCTCGGAGAAAGATGCTGCTGTAGATACCGCGCATGAGCGTATTGCAACAATTGCCAAGGGAGCTGCTGGCGAAAGCGCCGTTTTCTCGGCTGAGTATCCGCAGGGCTGCCGGAAAGTGCTTGGGTTACATGGTTTTTATAGGTGGTCGGGATTTCCAGCGACAACAACATTTTCCGTACCGCCGTCTCGTCCAAGCCAACGGGTAACGGCTGCGTGGAGGTTGACGAAACCTTGAAGCCTTTTTCGGTCACATCGACGTGATGCAAGGCAAAGTCAGTCAACGAACTAGCTGGCCCCACGATCGCCAGGTTGGGCGTGATCTGGATAGTTTCAGGGTCCAGGTTTTTCCGAGGAAAGCGCGCGTCCAATAGCGTGTGCAGTTTTTTTTGCACATAAGTTCGCAGGGGCTCGATACCATCCAGGTAGTCCTTGCCATCGGACACGCTGTTTTTATATTGCTCGAGCACTTCTACGTGCAGGCGCTTTTCTTCAAGGGATGCCGTGCCAAGCCAGGCAGGTAGTGTCTGCTGGCGTTTATTGGCCTGGGCGATAGATGTGACGTGTTTCAGATTGGTAGGCGCCCCTTTGCTCACGAGTGCCTGAAGACTTTTGACCAATGCCGGTCCGGTAAGCCGCCAATCCCCGGCTTTTAATGTGCTCAGATAGCCATATTCGGCCTCAAAGTGCTTGATAAACGAACTCATCCGATTCAGCAGCACATTATTTTCGATCAGTTCATACGCATGGAGTTGGTAGCGTCTATGTGGCAGGCGTTGAGGCGCCGTTAGATTCTCGAGTAAAGCAAAGCGTCTTTGCGAATCGAGCAGGTCTCGGTTCAATTGCCGGGTGGCCACCTCGACGCAAGGAAAAGCCTGCAAGCCATCGGCGGGCGTCCAAAGAATCGCCATGCCTGAGTGGGGCGTATCGAGTCCTCCACGCTCGGTTAATAAAAAACAATGGGCGAGAGGCAACTGAATCGTTCGGCCTTCTTCACTGCAAGCGAGCGTCAACGAATAGACATCCGGCCGAAAGCCCCTGACGGCTTTACGCTGCGAACGGTCCGGGTACTCGGCGTCATAGGCAAAAACCGTACTGATCAGCTCATGGGCAATCGACGGCAGGCTCGAATCCAGTTCCCGGAGTTCGGCCTCGGCGCGGATACCCACAGAAAAAACATTGGTCAGTTCGGCCAGCAGCGGCCTGAGCCGGTTGTGCAGCGAAGCGTTCGGGGAGGTCGGTAGCTGACTGAAAAGTCCGTCGAAAGCCTCTTCCACGTCGGTATAGCTCTTGATCTTTGTTTCCAGTTGATCGGCCATGAAATTGGATGGGCGCAGCTCTCCATGAAACGCGGGATGAGTGCCCCAATGCCCGGCGGTTGGCTGATTCAAGAGGCTTTTGTGAATGAAAGGACGTATATCCAGAGCCTTGTCGATGAGCGAATGAATGTCGACATCGGCCTGGCGAGACATTTCCAATGCGTAATGGAAGTTATTCTTCTGCTTCTCGATGATCGCGCTTGCCAGGGTGTCGGCCACCGGCAAGTCCAGTGGCTTGCCCGAAAGCTGCGGCTCATCGAAGTGCAGGAAGCGGTTGCGCTCTTCCAGGCTCAGGAGGCTATAGATTTTTTCCTTTTCTGCGCTGCTGGCGGATTGACCGAACAGCCTGTCTTTGAAACCTGAATAGTTGCTTATCTTTTGAAAACCTTCGAGGGGCGTATAAAGATAATGTCCCTTGGCGCTGATCATCATGGAACCGGCAAGCTCCACGTAATTCGGTTCATATTCCCAGAGTCGAATCGTTTCGATGAACATCAATGTCTCGTCTCGCCGAGACGATCGGAATAGCCGAAACAGCTCACGACTCTGCTCATCCGTCAGTTGTCTTTTCTCCCGTTCGATCACAATGCACGCCCATAGCTCATCGTGAATGACGCGAGACAAAAGCTTGCGTCGTGACATATAGAAAGACGCCGTGCGTCCCTCCCAAAAGGCGTCGATATAGCTGATCAGCGTCGGAATCAGTGTTTTGGCCGTGTCCCTTATGAAGTTTTCCCATTGCTGCGCCGAGTAGAACGATGCCAGTGTGCCTGGATGAGTCAGGTCGATGTCATACCCGGCCGGCCAGCCCTGATGATGGAAGTAGTCCAGGACTGCCTCGCTCAGCGGAATGCTTTCAGTTACCGGGATTGCCTTTGGATCCGCCGGATGGGTTCCCTTGGTGAATGCCAAGCGGATTTGCCGATGATCCAGGCGTGGCAACGCTTCGTTCAATACTTGATCAAGCATTGATCTTAACGAGGGCAGTTGGATCAGCTCATTCACCAAGGCCAGGGCATTGATGCTCTGCGCGCTCTCGATGGACTCGATCTGGGCCCTGAAAATATCCCCGTCGATGATTTGCCTGGTTTGTCTGATGTCGGTGGTGCTGTTCAATTCGCTGTACTGGGAAATCGACAGGAGGCGAAACAGATCGTCGCGCTGCGCAGTGTCCTGACGCATCCGGTCAATCTCTTCTTCGAGGGATGCCCGGTTGTCGAACTTTTCGATTCCACCACTTGGCGTATAGAGGAACGCCGGGGCGGTGCTGGTTTGGCTACCGTTCGACGAGGCGCAGAGGGCGAAACAGCCGGCCAGTGCAATGGGTGGTTTTTCCTCTGCTTGCAACAGAATCGTTTCGGCGAACATCGTCGGCGTCTGCGCCGCGCGCTGGGCATGGCTGGGCAGGGAGACATGGTGCAACCAGTCGAGGTCGGCCTGGGTCAGCCCGTGGGGAGCGGTCAACTCGTCCGGGCGCTTGGCGTTCAGGACCTCGGGAAATAGCAGGGGCGTGGTGGTCATCGTTGCTTCTCGATCAAAGGCGCCGCAAGACGGCGCGAAGGGGCAGAAGCAGCCAGACTAGGCAACGATGGATGGACAAAGGTGGTACATAGTTATTGCACGCCGGGCTTCTTTGGTCTGCGGCGGGGAAGGATTGGCAGTGCGCGCCTGAAACAGTGTTTAATCACCGGGCGGGTCCTTTACGCTGTTGCTACCTCCAACAATCATTCTGGAGCTTCAGATGTCTGCGCCATCCGATCATGCCGCTTCTTGCACCTTGTCTTTCGATGCTTTGGTGAGTTTGCTGGAGAAGATTTTCCTGCGTCATGGCACCTCGACCGAAGTCGCTCGGTGCCTGGCCGAAAACTGCGCCGGGGCCGAGCGCGACGGTGCTCATAGCCATGGGGTGTTTCGCCTTCCCGGTTATGTCTCGACGCTGAACAGCGGTTGGGTCAACGGCGAGGCCGTGCCGGCGGTCGAAGACGTCGCCTCAGGGTTCGTCGCGGTGGATGCCGGCAACGGCTTTGCCCAGCCAGCCCTGGCCGCCGCGCGCGCCTTGCTGGTGGAAAAGGCCCGCAGCGCCGGGATCGCCGTCCTGGCCATTCGCAACTCCCATCACTTCGCGGCGCTCTGGCCGGATGTCGAGCCGTTTGCCTACGAAGGCCTGGTGGCGTTGACTGTGGTCAACAGCATGACGTGCGTGGTGCCCCACGGCGCGGACCGTCCGTTATTCGGCACCAATCCCATTGCCTTCGCCGCGCCACGGGCCGACGGTGAGCCGATCGTCTTCGACCTGGCCACCAGCGCCATCGCCCACGGCGACGTGCAGATCGCGGCGCGCAAGGGCGAGTTGTTGCCGCCCGGCATGGGCGTGGACAGCCTCGGCCAGCCGACCCGCGACCCCAAGGCGATTCTTGAAGGCGGTGCGCTGCTGCCATTTGGCGGACACAAGGGCTCCGCGTTGTCGATGATGGTCGAGTTGCTGGCGGCGGCGCTGACGGGGGGCAACTTTTCCTTCGAATTCGATTGGAGCAATCATCCGGGCGCCAAGACGCCGTGGACCGGCCAGTTGTTGATCGTGATCGACCCCAGCAAGACCGCCGGGCAAGACTTCGCCGAGCGCAGCCGGGAATTGGTCAGGCAGATGCACGGTGTCGGGCTGCGGCGGTTGCCGGGAGACCGTCGTCACCGCGAGCGCAGCAAGGCCAATGAGCAGGGGATTACTTTGGACGAGCAGACCTTGGCGCAACTGCGGGGACTGGCGGGCGTTTGAACCGTCAGCGGTGGCAGCCGGCCTGGTTGCCACCGTTTTCATCACGGGCCGGTCCCTGGCGTTGCCGTGACACGCTGGGCCAAGCCTTCTACTATGACGGCTTCTTTTTTTCTGGAATTGCCTGGATGAGTAAGCCCGGCCAAACGGTGCTGGTTGCGCTGCGCAAGATGATCGCTTCGGGCGAGCTGGCCGCTGGCGAGCGCTTGATGGAAATCCCCACGGCCGAGTTGTTTGGCGTTTCGCGCATGCCGGTGCGCATGGCCTTCCGCACCCTGGAGCAGGAAGGGTTACTGGTGCGTTTTGGCGGGCGCGGTTTCCAGGTGCGTTCGGTCAGCGCCGAGCAAATCGCTGGGGCCGTGGAGGTGCGTGGCGTGCTGGAAGGCCTGGCGGCACGGCAGACAGCCGAGCATGGTTTGTCCGAAGAGGCCCGCGCGACGCTTGAGCAATGCTTGGTAAAGGGCGATGAACTGTTCGCCAAAGGCTATGTCACCGAGGACGACCTGGAGGTCTATCACGACCTCAACATGCGCTTTCACCAAGTAATCGTCGAAGGCAGCCACAACCCGGCGATCGCCGATGCCCTGGCCCGCAACGATCATTTGCCATTCGCCTCAGTCACCGCCCTGGCGGTGGATCGTCAGAACATGGCCGGTGAGTTTCGCCGTTTCAACTATGCCCATATGCAACACCATTCCGTGTTCGACGCACTGATCAACCGCCAGAGCGGCCGCGCCGAGGCGATCATGCGCGAGCATGCCAATGCGACCCTGCGCTACGCCGAGGTGTTCGGCTCGACACTGGCTGATGAGCGAATGAAGGTGATCCTGCGTTCGGAGTGACCGCCTCGGCGGCTGGTGATTGCAATATTCGTATCCACTCCAAATCCCCTGTGGGAGCGAGCTTGCTCGCGAAAGCGGAGGGCCAGTTTGCGGTGATGTTGGATACCCACAAGGTATTGGGAACCGCACGGTCCTGTGGCGAGGGAGCTTGCTCCCGCTGGGGCGCGCAGCGGCCCCAAAAAAGCGATGAGCGCTGCGCACTCAAGCGGGAGCAAGCTCCCTCGCCACAAAAGCTTTCCCAGCCATCACGGCACAGATTGATCCACGGTAAACAACGTGGAGCAAGCCCACCACAGGGTTCCCTGTTGTTCGGATGTTAGAGGTCGAGGACCAACACCGGTGTTTTCGACCTGGAGCAGCACGGGGTGAACTGGTCGTTGCAGGCCTGCTCAGCTTCGGTCAGAAACATGTCCCGATGTTCCGGCACACCTTCCAGTACCCGCGTCAGGCAGGTACCGCACACGCCTTGTTCACAGGAGATCGGGATCTCGATGCCGTGGCTCTCCAGCACCTGCACCACGCTGCGGTCCGCCGGTACGTCGAACACCTGGCCACTGCGGGCGAGCTTGACCGAAAAGCTGCCATCGGCGCGGGTGTCGGTGGGGGCGGCGGCGAAGTATTCGCGGTGCAGGCAGTCTTCCTGCCAGCCCTGGCTCTTGGCGGTGTCGAGGACGTGCTGCATGAAACCACCGGGTCCGCAGACGTAGAGGTGCAGGTCGCTATCGGGGGCGGCCAGGACCCTGGCGGCGTCCAGCAGGGTTTCGGGTTCTTCATCGAAATGCAGGAACACCTGGTCAGCGTAAGGGGACTGGCGCAGGCGTTCGACGAAGGCCGCACGGTCCCGTGAACGGGCGCAGTAATGCAACTCGAACGCCGCGCCGCTCTGGGCCAGGTGCTCGGCCATGCACAGGATCGGCGTAATGCCGATGCCGCCGGCAAACAGCAGGCTGCGCCGGGCGTGGGGAGCGAGCGAAAACAGGTTGCGCGGTTCACTGATGTGCAAGCGCATGCCGGGCTGGATCTGTTCGTGCAAGCTGCGCGAACCACCGCGGGACGCCGGGTCCCTGAGCACGCCGATGAGGTAGCGATGCCGTTCCTCGGGATGGTTGCACAGTGAGTACTGGCGAATCAGCCCGCCGGGCAAGTGCACATCGATATGGGCACCGGCGGTGAAGTCCGGCAATGGCTCGCCGTCGATTCGGCTCAGCTCGTAGCTGCAAATATCGAGGGCTTCGTTGTGTCGCGCCGTGACCTGGACTTCGATCATGGCCGTTGCTCCGCCAGTTGCGGCTGATGAGTGCTGGCGATCAACCCGGCTTGAGCCTCGCGCTCCCGTGCGATCCAGCGCTCCAGCACCCGCCGGGACTGCACGCCACCGGCATCGATGTTGAGCTTGAGCAGGTTGCGCTGTGGATGGTCCAGCAGGTTGCGCTGTTGGCGTTCGAGCATTTCCAGGTCTTCGCTGAAGATCTTGCCCTGGCCTTCGCGAATGGACGCGGTGAGGGCTTCATCCTGCGGCTGGAAATGCCGGGCCATGCCCCAGAAGTACCAAATCGAGGTCTCGGTTTCCGGTGTGATGAAATCCACCACGATGCTCGACGCCTTGAATTGCGGTGCAGCGTGATAGCCGCCATTGCCGGCATGGGCCACGCCCACTTCGATCAGCACATGGCTGGGCGGGGTGAAACGGCAGATCTGCCAGCGATCCACCGGCACGTCATCGGCCAGGTTGTTGCCGCGCAAGGCCATGCGCCAGAACGGCGGGGCCATGATGTTTTCCATATGGCGAGCGGTGACTACTTCATCGCCCTCGACGGTGGTTACCGGCGGCGCTTCGTCGATTTCCTTCTGGCCGATGCTCGAGGCGTGGACGTAGGTTTCGTGGGTCAGGTCCATCAGGTTGTCGATCATCAGGCGGTAGTCGCACTGGATATGGAACAGACCGCCACCGTAGGCCCATTCATCGCTTTCGGCCCACTCCAGATGATGGATTTGTGCCGGGTCGGCCAGCGCCTGGTCACCGGGCCAGACCCAAATGAAACCGTAGCGTTCCTGCACCGCAAAGGTCTTGTTGCAAGGGAATCCCCGTACCCGTTGCCCCGGCATCTCGACGGTCTTGCCATCACTGCCCATCACCAAGCCGTGATAGCCGCACACCAGATTGCCGTTTTCGACGTAGCCCAAGGAAAGCGGGGCGCCGCGGTGGGGGCAGAAGTCTTCCACGGCTGCGACCTTGCCTTCGTGCCCCCGGTAAAAAACCATCTTCTCACCACAGATCTGGCGACCCAGGGGTTTGTCGGCGATTTCATCGGGGGTGCAGGCAACGTACCAGGCGTTCTTGGGGTACATGACGGATCTCCAGGCGGATTGTTCTTGTTTGTGGATCCATTAACTCTCTTAACTAATTTGATTGTCAATGATTTTGCTGGGGGTGTGGACGATTGGTTGTGTTAGTGGATCCATTGGAGTGGGCGTAGGGGCTCGTGTCAGGCGCAGCGGGTCGCCAGCAACCGGGCTTCAATGAACTGCCGCAAGTGCGCTATGGTTCGCAGAACGAAAATTCCTCGACCTGCCGGGCGGGCGCTTGATTGTCTCGCGGGCTTGCTGTCGCACAACACGGAGTGATTCATGAAGACCAAAGCGGTACTCACTGAGCAGGACGTTGCGCAATTGCTGGTGGCGGCCAAGGAGCTGGCTCACCAGCGTCAATGGGCGGTGTCGGTGTGTGTGGTGGACGACGGTGGTCATCCCATCGGGCTGTTGCGCCTGGACGATGCCTCGCCGTTATCGGCCTATATCGCCACTGAAAAGGCGCGTACGGCCGCTATGGGGCGGCGTGACAGCAAGGTTTTCGAGGACATGATCAACGGTGGTCGTTACGCTTTCCTCAGCGCTCCGCACTTGCAGGGCATGCTTGAAGGCGGGGTGGCCATTCGTCATGACGGCCAATGCATTGGGGCTGTTGGCGTGTCTGGGGTCAAGGCTGAGCAGGATGCGGAGTTGGCTCGTTTGGCGGTTGAGACCGTGTTGCCGGTGATTACGCCGGATGCTTGAAGCGGTCATGAAGCTATGGAATTCCCCTGTGGAGCAAGCTCGGCCCCCACAGGGATCGGCGGTGGACGCTGATCTTCTAAGCGACCAAAAAACCATGTGGGAGCGAGCCTGCTCGCGAAGGCGGCGGAACATTCAGCATCGATGCAAGCAGGCCCACCGCCATCGCGAGCAAGCTCGGCTCCCACAGGGATCGGCGGTGGACGCTGATCTTCTATTCGACCAAAAAACCATGTGGGAGCGAGCCTGCTCGCGAAGGCGGCGGCACATTCAGCATTGATGCAAGCAGGCCCACCGCCATCGCGAGCAAGCTCGGCTCCACAGGGATCGGCGGTGGACGCTGATCTTCTATTCGACCAAAACCATGTGGGAGCGAGCCTGCTCGCGAAGGCGGCGGCACATTCAGCATCGATGCAAGCAGGCCCACCGCCATCGCGAGCAAGCTCGGCTCCCACAGGGATCGCAGGCCTGCACAAATCTTCCAGACACACGCTTCTCCAGCAGTTAATCTGCCAAGAGCACATTCACCAAACGGGACAGGGCATGACGGCGCGCAACTGGATCGATCTCAAGCAGGACGCGACGTCCGGTATCGAGACCGTGCGCGCGCATTTCGAGGGGCATGCCTATGATCCCCATTGGCATGACACGTATCTGGTGGGCGTGACCGAGCAGGGCGTGCAACAGTTTCATTGCCGTCGCCAGCAACACAACAGCACGCCGGGCAAGGTGTTTCTGCTTGAGCCCGGTGAACTGCACGACGGTAATGCGCCCCATGACCACGGGTTTACCTACCGCACGTTGTACCTAGAACCTCAATGGCTGGAGCGCGAGTTGCGTTCGTTGTTCGACGAGGCACCGGACAACGCCCAACTGGGATTCGCCGCCACCCTGACCGACGATGCGCGGTTGGCGAGTGCCACGGCGTTGGCCTTCCAGAGCTTGCACGAGCAAGAGATCCGCATCGTGCGCCAGACGGCCCTCGATACCTTGTTGTCCAACCTGACCCAACACCTGCACTGGCGGGCACGGATCAACCCGGATCCGCGGCTGCCATTGGTGGCGCAGCAGGCCAGGGATTATCTGCACAGTCACCTGAGCGAAGACATCGGCCTGGATGACCTGGCCCGGGTCACCGGCGTGGACCGTTTCCGCTTGACCCGTGCCTTCAAGGCCGCTTTCGGCCTGGCGCCCCATGCTTATCTCATCCAGTTGCGCCTGGCCCGTGCCCGGCGCCTGCTGGCCAGTGGCGAGAGTGCCGTGGCGGTGGCGGCCATGCTTGGTTTTTCCGATCAAAGCCATTTGGGCCGCTGGTTCCAGCGTGCCTATCGCCTGAGCCCGGCGGACTACCGCAAGCGCTGCTCAATTGTTCCAGACTGACCAAGGCTTGGCGGGGATGATCAAGCGATCGATCCTTCACCGAGAAGTCGCTCCATGGACCAGTTACTGCCGTTTGCCTTGTTCGCGTTTGTCGCCTCCATTACCCCGGGCCCGACCAATATCCTGGTGCTGAGCCATAGCTCGCGCTTCGGCCTGGTAACCACCTTGCCGATCATCCTCGGTGCCTGTGCGGCAGCGGCCTTGCTGGTGCTTCTGGTCGGCACCGGATTAGGAGACGTGCTGGCGCGCCATGCCACGATTCAGACGCTGCTCTCATGGGCGGGCATCGCCTGGTTGAGCTGGATGGCCTGGCAGATTTTCCGCGCACCGGCCGAGGTCATCGACCCGGACCGTCCGGTCGAGGGGCCACGCTTGGGTCTGGCCGGGGCGGCTGGGTTGCAGTTGGTGAACCCGAAAACCTGGATGATGGCGTTGGCGGTGGTCAGCGTCTTCGCAGGGGCCGAGGCCGACCGTACCGTGCGGGTTCTGTGGTTGTCCCTGGCATTCTTCGCCATTTCGATCCCTTGCATGACTGTCTGGGCCTACCTGGGCCGGGGAGCCGCGCGCTTCTGCCGTTCCGCCGTGGCGATGGGGCGGTTCAATCGAGTCATGGCGGTGATGCTGCTGGTGTCGGCGTGGTTGACGCTGGTGGTCTGAGCGGCTGACAAAATTGTAATTTTTCTCTCGAAACCTCCGGATTGACGGCCGAGTCGGACCTTATACCGCCCCTGTTTTCATGAGCGGTAACCCCAATCGACCTTCGCAACAGGAGATTCCCATGAACAGTCGTTACGAGGCATGCATAGCCGAATGCATCGCCTGCGCCATGGCCTGTGAAACCTGCGCCGCAGCCTGCCTGCGTGAGCAGAGCGTACAGATGATGGCTAAGTGCATCGAGCTGGACCGTGACTGCGCCGACCTATGTCGGCTCGCGGCAACGCTCATGAAACGCGACAGCAGCGTCGCCGCCGAACTGTGCAACGTGTGCGCGGCAATTTGCCGGGCGTGTGGCGAGGAGTGTGGCAAACACGAACCGGCGCACTGCCAGGCGTGTGCAAAAGCTTGCCGGTCATGCGCCGAGGCGTGTGAGCGAATGGCCGCCTGATCGGCGTGGCCTGGCCAAGTGCTGGTCTTGGAGGACAAGCGCTTGGCCGGTCGCCATGGGGAGGCGGGGGCCGATCCCACAGCGCCTCCTTCGCCACGGCGTGACGTTCCTACGCGCCTGGCAACCCCTTGCAACGGTTGGATGGTTTCAAAAAGCGCGTGTTTTCGCCAGCATCGCAGGCGCTTCAGTTCAGTGCACCTTAGCATTTCGAACGCTCAATCGACCCCAAGGACGGAGGTCCATCATGTCCACTCAAGATACCCATATCGATTTTATCCAGGCCAGGCTGCCCATCTGGTTGAGGCGAGCGCTGCGAGCCCAACAGCAGCGCTTCAAGACCCTGACCCAACAATTGCAGCGCGACAGCGATGCGCTCAATGCCTTGACCAAGGACTTGCCCGCGCCCTATGACTTTACGCTCGACCTGCTTCAGGCCCAGCCGGAGGTGCGGGTGTGGAGCCGGACGACAGCACGCGGGAGCAGTCCAGCAGACGTCGTGCGCCGGGCCCGGGTCAAGCGCGGTCCCTACGTCACCGACCGGTCGTTGTCGATGGTCGAGGCGGCGATGCTCAATTACCCTCCCACCGATGCGGTGGCCGGGAGTGATTTCGATAAAAAAGGCAAGGTTTTCATCCAGGGCAAGCCGGGAGAGTTCCTCCACTGGGAGGGCTTTTCAGACACCCTCCCGTTGCCTATCACCCCGGCCAGTTTCGCGCAGCTTTGTCGCCGCGTGGATGTCGGAGGCGCTTATCGCACACTGCTCGAAACCCGGTTTCCGCGTATTGGCAGCGACACGCCCGCTGTCGCCAAGGCTTACCTGGCCTATTCACGCAGTCAACTGGCCTATGACGCCTACGAGGCGAAGTTGGACGGGCGTCTGGATCAAACCGGCGAGCGGTTGCTGGCCTCTGTCGGGGTGCAATTGGAAGCAGGGCGCACGTCGCCGCTGGCCTGCGAGATCAAATCCTTGGAACTGCTCTCGGTGCCGCTGTTCGGCGCCCGGATCTACTGGGGGGTGCAGGGTGATGCCGAGGGCGTCCGCCCGGTGGTGCTGCACATGCCCCATGACGTTGTCGCGCCCATCCAGCAGTTTTCCAGCTTGCAGGCCATGTCGGCGGAGCTGACTGAGCGGGTCCGAAAACGCAGCTACCGCCAGAGCCTGATGCGCTACCTGCCGATGCGTTTGCAGGCCGAACTGGGCGCGGCCTTGCATGACCAGGTGGAGTGGGAAGTCAAAGACAACCTCAACCTCTTCCAGGAAATCCACGCTCGTATTACTGGCTGGCGCGAAGGCGAGCGGGGCGAAACGGGTGACAGTCGGCGCATCAGGGTGCCGACGCCCCGCGTCGCTTGGGGCCTTGGCGATGTGCGCGGGGATCATTGGCACAGCCGCTACCACGAATGGCGCGGGCACACCCTGGCCAACGCTTCGGCCTTGATGGTGTCGACCCGGGACAAGGATTGGCAGGCGCTGTTGGCGCGCTTCGAATACTGGGAGCACTTCGCCGAGCAGGTGCTGATGGTTGCCGCCAGCTTCATTCCGTTTTGTGCGCCCATCGGCATGGCCGCGGCTGCGGTGGGCGGGGTGCGGCTGGTGTATGAAATCTTCGAGGGCATCCAGGCGTTCAACGAAGGACATTCGCAAGAGGGCATCGATCATATTTTCAATGTGTTGTTCGGTGTCGCCCAAGGTGCGTACCTGGGGTTCGTTGGAGGGGCGATGGAGCCCATGCCGGTGCGTGATGGCAGCACCCGCCTGTGGAATGGCGACGTCACGCCGTTTGCGGCCAGGCGCCCGCCGCCGGTGGAGGCCGAGCTGGACGCCTGGGGTGTCTGGCGCACGACAAACGAGGCGTGGGTGCGCATTGACGACCGCTATTTCGAAGTGCAGGGCACGGAACGCGATCTGGCGTTGCGCCTGCCGGGCAGTCACCGAGGCGTAACGCCGCCGCTGGAATGGAGCCGAACCCGTGGCTGGCAGTGGGCCCATCGCAACCCGTTGCAACGGGACAACCTGTCATTGCTGCGTAATTTTGCCGAGACGCCGGCCGAACTGGACGACGCTGCGATTCTCGCGGTGCAACGCCAGGTCGGTATCAGCGAGGCGCACTTGCGTTATCTGCAAGTCGAGGGAAAACCGTTGCCGGCGATATTATCGGATGCGTTGGACGAAGCCTGGAACTGGCAGCAGGTGCGACGCACCATTGGGCGCCTGAGTCGGGATCAAGCGCCGGGCGGGGTGCATTTTCGCAGCGTGCAGATGCTCCTGGAGCTGCCAGGCTGGCCGCAGGAGATTGCGGTACGTTATCACGATGGCGTGCAGTTTTACCCGATGGGCAATGCCGCCGGCACGCGTATGCTCCTGTTAAGCAAACTGGACCTTGAGAATGACGCCTGGGCGGCGCGCATCCTCACCCGTATGGGAATGGACGAGCAGACGGCCCTGCTGGGGCAAAGTAGCTTCGGCCTGTCTTCGGCGGAACGTAGCCGTCTCTTGTCCGGGCGCTGGGCCCGGCATTTGCAGGCCAACACTCAGCGGGTAACGGCCGGCATGGCCCGCGCCACGACGGTCGATCCGTTGGCTGCGCCCTTGGTCCGGGATTTTCCTGGGCTGCCGCAAACCTTGGCGAATGAACTCGCCAGCCAGGCCGCGGGGCAGGATCGGGTTCGCCTGTTGCAAGGGCACGTGAGCGAAAACCTCGGCCGTCAATGCGCTGAAACCCTGCGGGAATTGCGCCTGGGCCGAGCCTTGCGGGCCTTGGAACGCGGTGAAAGCAGCGCTGATCGCGACCGTCTGGTCATGGGACTGATCGGCGAAATGCCCATGCTGCAAGGTCGGGTGCGCCTGCGCCTGTTCCAGCGTGAACTGAGCAGTCCACTTGACGTGGGTGCAACAGGACCGTTGAAGACCCTTCGCCAGGAGGGCGACGCGTACCGTCCCTTCGATGAACAGGGAAACGAACTGGCGGACGCGCTGAGTCTGGAAGATGCATTGCTCAGGGCGATGCCGGACGACGCGCGTCAGGCGTTGGGCTTGAACATCTGGGAAGGGACCCGGCTTCGTACAGAGCTGCTTGCACAAGCCCTGGCTGATCGGCAAGGGCTGCGTCGTTACCTGATGATGAGGGGCCTCGGCACGGGTGGGGTACGCCCGCAATGGCTGAACGGACGCCTGGGCTATCCACTCAGTGGCCGTGGACGGCTGCCGTTGGAGGTTTGGCATGGCAGTCTCAATCAGCGTCTTGAGCGGCTATACCCCGCCCATGCGGGGGGGGAGCTGCAACGGCTTCGAGACAATCTGACCGAGCAGGCCCAGCGCCAAAACATCAGCGTGGAAACGTTGATCACCCAGCTGGAAAACGAGTGGACGGAACTGGACCAAGGACTGCGCCAATGGGAAATCTTCGAGGGGGTCCATCATCCCGCCGAAAACAGCTTCGACGTCGAGGGGAGGCTTTCGCTGCGCAGGGACATTGCAATGCGCATTCGCCGGGCCTGGTGGCGCGCACCGGACCCCAGTGGAGATAGCAATGAGCTGACCTTACGGCTCATGGGGCAGCGACTTGGTCATTTGCCGCCGATTAACGCACGATTCGAGCACATCGAGCAGCTGATCCTGACGGACATGGGCCTGAGCGAGGATCCTTCGGACTTCATCAGGCTGTTTCCCAACACCGAATTGTTGGACTTGGAACGTAACCAGCTCACTGCAATACCATCGGTAGTCGGGGAGCTGGGTGAACTGGTCGAGCTGTCGCTTGACGGGAATCCACTCCACATGACTGCGGGTATGTTCGCGCCCCTCCTTGGCGTCGATTTAGCGCCAAGCCTGGAAACGCTGGACCTGTCCAGAGTCCTTACGGGAACAGCTGGCCCTGAAGTCATTAGCGCCATTAGTCGTCTTGCGGAGCTGCCCTCGCTGAATGAGCTTCTTTGGACCGATAATCTGGATTTTACCCCGGGCCAGCTACAGGCCATCACGGCTTTACCTGGGTTGCGCGCGCTGGATCTGTCGCGCTGCGGCCTGCGGCTGGATGAACAGGGCAGCGCATTTTTGCGCACGGCCACGGACCTGGAGGAACTCAGCCTTAATGGGAACAATTGCAGTCAACTACCTCCACTGCCCGAACTGGTAGCTCTACGCGATCTGGAAATGACCAATGCAGGGCTCACACGGGTGCCAGCGCTGGCGCTGGCGGTGCTGTCCCAGCCGCCGGGCGAAGAAATCGTCGTAGACCTCAGCAACAACCGTATCACTGATATCCGGGATGATCTGCTTCCCCTCATCGCTCGGTTGGAGGGGGGCACCGTCGGGCTGTTGCTTGAGGACAATCCATTGCCCAGCACCCAAATCAGTGCCCTGCGCAGCCGCAATCCCGAGGCGTTCAGGTACACAGTCGACGATTGGTTGTATATCAACCCGGGACTGCGAAGCGCTTTGGAAGAGGCTCGTGATGACGCGGGGGGACGACGCTTCATCGACTGGTTTTCCGGCACCATGCGCGAGGCGGATACCGATACGGCTAACGGATTGACCTTCGAAGATCGCTACAGAGCTGCCGCAATTCTGCAGCACTACGTTGGGTACCGGAATGCTCATGCACCTCTCTCAAGAGTCATCGCCGATTTCGACTTGCAAATGGCCCAGCTGCGCACACGCCTGCAAGCGCGCATTCTGGAAAGGCAGCCTCCAGACCTCCTGGAGCTGGAAGTTCATTTCATGATGTTCGAATCGGCGCTTCGCGCGCGCCTTGAACAACAATCCGTACCGTTCAGCAGTTTTCTAAACGATCATTACCTTTATTGGAACCACACGCTGGCCCAGCGTTACCCCAATCCCGTGCAACGCCAGGCGTATGCCACACGAGAGGCGTTCATCAACTGGCTCAGCGACGCCCAGGACACGTTCAACAACAACGACCACATGCCCCGCGTTGGAGAACTGACCTGGCGGCCCTATCTTGGACTGATGTCCGGTGAATGGCCCCATCAGCTATCGGCCTGGGAGGTCGTCGAAGGTGACTTGGTGGACGCCTTCAGCGACCCCGTGGATCCGTCCCGTTGGCCACAGGTATTGCTGGATAACCTTGCGCACCCTGACGCCGACTTGCCGAGCGCCTGGGAACAGGTTGAGGAAAACGGCCAATTGACTTGGCGTCGCGCAAGGCTTGACGCAGTGGCAGACGTGGATTGGCGCTCAGGCCAGCCGGTGATGCTCAGTGAGGATCAGCTGCGGCGCACCATGGCGATCTACCGGTCAGTCAAGAGCCGGGAAATCGAGACGCTGGTTCGCCGGATTACGACTGGCATGGTCGACCCGTGGTGGGCGCAGCGGCCACGATAATCCTCATCGAGGTGTTGACGGGGCGGCGGAATCGGCGTTTCCCGCTGTCCTGTCGAGGTGCTGCGCAGCGGCAACGCTGCCGGACCGTTTCACGTTGCGGACAACGTGAAACACGTCTAGCTGTGGGCAAGATCCGTCAAATAGTGGAAATGTGTAAACCCGGTACGAAGTTTCAGCCGATGGGCGGGGCGTCACGCTTGAACACCAAGGCCTTCAAACCACAGGCGGGGTCCGCATCTGGAAACTCCGGAGGGTTTGCCAGTCGCTCTTCGAGTGTCAGGCCAGGCGCTTCACGCGTGACGCCTTCGATAAGGAAATCCGGGCCGGTGGCCGGGTCGTTGCTACAAGCCAATACCTTGCCGTGGGCGGTCAGCAGTTCCGGCAGGCGACGCAATACCCGCTGGTAGTCCTTGGTCAGCAGGAAACTGCCCTTCTGGAAGGTGGGCGGATCGATGATCACCAGGTCGTAGGGGCCGCTGTTGATCACCTTGCCCCAGGACTTGAACAGGTCGTGGCCGAGGAAAGTCACCTGGCTCAGGTCGTGGCCGTTCAGGCGATGGTTGTCGCGGCCGCGGCTCAGGGCCGCCCGGGACATGTCCAGGTTGACCACATGCTGCGCGCCCCCGGCAATCGCCGCCACCGAGAAACCGCAGGTGTAGGCAAACAGGTTCAGCACCCGCTTGCCATTGGCGTTGGCCCGCACCCAGTCGCGACCGTAGCGCATGTCGAGGAACAAGCCGTTGTTCTGCTTTTTGCCCAGGTCGATCCGGTAACGCAAGCTGCCTTCGGTCAGGGTCCACTCATCGATGGGCTCACCCACTAGCCACTGGGTCAGGCTATCGGGCAAGTAGCGGTGCTGCACGGCGAGGGTGTGGGCCTTGCTGTGTTGCCAGGCCGGCGACGTGGTCAATGCCATCAGCATTGCGCGCAAATCGTCAAGATGCGTGGAGTCCGGTTCCTTGAACAGCGAGACCAGCACCACCCCTTGCAACCAGTCGACCGTGACCTGCTCCAGCCCCGGCCAGCAGCGCCCACGGCCATGGAACAGACGGCGGGTCTCTTCCGGCACCGATGCCAGGGCGGTCAGCAAATGGTCGTGAAGGGTTTGAAGGGCTACGCAATTCATTCAGGCAACGCCAGGGATTCGAAAGGCCGGCATTTTAACCGTCGCCGACCCTGGTGCAATCCCTGTGGCGAGGGAGCTTGCTCCCGCTGGGCTCTGTAGGAGCTGGCGAAGCCTGCGATCTCTTGATCTTGATCTTTCGATTCAATTGTCAGTGGAAAGATCGCAGGCTCGCTTCGCTCGGCAGCTCCTACGGCGGGAGCAAGCTCCCTCGCCACAAAGGTGCTACTAGCCGCCGCTTGTGGCCAGGATGCTCGCCACCTGTTGCGGCTGGCAGTTGAGATAGGCCGATCGCTTGAGCCAGCTCGGGTCCGGGTACCAGGAAAACATGAATTGCCCGCCCTTGAGCTTGTCGATCACCTGGCGCGCCACTTGCGGGCGTACGGCAGGGCAGCCCTGGCTGCGCCCGATGCGTCCCTGGCGTACGCTCCACAACGGATTCACGTAGTCGGCGGCATGGATCACGATCGCCCGGTCGCGGGCCAGGTCATTGAAGCCCGGCTCCAGGCCATCCATGCGCAGTGAATAACCGTGGGCGCCCTGGTAGCTTTCCTGGGTACGAAACAGGCCCAGGCTGGATTGGTAGCTGCCCAGGCGATTGGAGAATTGCGTGGCGAAATTTTCTCCGGATTTCTGCCCATGGGCCACCAGATCGCGCAACACCAGCTTCTTTTGCCGCAGGTCGAAGATCCACAGGCGCCGGGCCGTGGAGGGTTGCGAGTAGTCGATGACCGCCAGGTGGCGGGCTTGGCCGGCGCCATTGGCGATGGCGCATTGCATGGCGCTCAAGGCACTTTTCAGCGCCAGGGGATTGAGTTCCGGCGCTGCCTGGGCGAGGCTGTGGTAAAGCGTTTTCGACTTGGCCTTTTTTTCCGCCAGTGCCGGGCTGCAAATGATACCCAGGCCCAGCATGACCAGGCAAAATCGGCGCAAAAAGCCCGATACAGGCGAAGCGGTTCCAGCGTGGTGTTCGTTCGCGGCATCCCGTCCGATTGTGTTTGTCTGCATGATGGCGGGTCGTACCTGTCGCAAAATTCACCGTCAACGAGACGGCCATGGATTGGAGTAAAGCAGTTGTTCAAAAAGTCCGCATGTTACCTGAGCCTTTTATTGCTCACGGCGCCATTGGTCGCCAAAGCCGAGGACGGCGACCCGGCTCTGGTGCAGACCACGCTGGCGCAACTGGCGGTCGCGTGCCCGAACGTCGCGGTGGGCGTCGATTTTCCGACGCAGCTTGACTTACAGGCGTTCTACCAGCAAAACGCAGGCCAGGAAGTCTGGGCGGACGACGAACGACGGGGAGCGTTCCAGGTCCAGTTGCAGCAGTTGGCCGACGACGGCCTGGATCCGGCTCGTTATAGCCTGCCGGTCGGGGACGCGGTCCAAGGCCTTCATTGCGCCGACATCGCCATCAGCCAGCGCTACCTGCGAGCTTTGCATGACCTGCGTTTCGGCTACTTGCCCCAAGACCGACTGGAGCCGGTATGGAAAGCCAACCCACCGCCACAGGATCACCCTGCCGTGGTGCTGGCCATCGCCGGGCTGGGCCTGCAAAACCTCGCCGACGCCTTTGAACAGGCGCGGCCGAACCTGGACCTTTACCGCAACCTGCGCGGTCTCTATGCCCGGCTACGGCAACAGCCGCTGGGCGAATGGCAAGCGGTGCCAGGCGGGCCGTTGCTGCAACCGGACAAACAGGACGCCCGTGTCCCCGCCCTGGCCCAGCGCCTGTTCAACGAGGGGTACTTGAGTACGCCGCCGCAGGTCAGCGACGAGCATTACAGCCCCATGTTGGTGGAGGCGATGAAGAGCTTCCAGGCCCGGCATTCGCTACAGGCCGATGGCGTGGTCGGGCCGTGGACCGTCACCGAGCTGAACATCAGCCCGGCCATGCGCCGAGAGCAGTTGCGCATCAATCTGGAGCGCATGCGTTGGCTGGCCCAGGACGTGGAAACCGACAGCGTCCTGGTCAACGTGGCCGCGGCGCAGTTGACGGTTTACCAGGGCGGCGCGCCGGTCTGGCAAACCCGCACCCAGGTGGGCCGGGCGCAACGGCAGACGCCGTTGCTCAAATCCCATGTCACTCGACTGACGCTCAACCCGACCTGGACCATTCCGCCGACCATCATGCGCGAGGACAAACTGCCCGAGATCCGCCGTGATCCGGAGTTTCTCACCCGCCACAACCTACGGATCCTCGACAGTGAAGGCCTGCCGTTGCTGGCGGAGGACATCGACTGGGAGCACCCGGGCAACCTGATGCTTCGCCAGGACCCGGGCCCGAAGAACCCGTTGGGCAAAATGGCGATCCGCTTCCCCAATCCGTTCTCGGTGTACCTGCATGACACGCCGAGCCAGTCGCTGTTCAGCAAAGGTCCGCGGGCCTTCAGCTCAGGTTGCGTGCGGATCGAGCAAGTGATGCACCTGCGCGACCTGCTGGTCAGCCCGGCTGAACGGGCCCGCACCGACACCTTGCTGGCCAGTGAATCGACCCACGAGTTCAGGCTGGCCCGGCCCATGTCGATCCTGCTGGGTTACTGGACAGCACAAGCAGACAGCCAGGGCCAGGCGGTGTACATCCCAGATATCTACGGGCGTGACGCAACGCTGTCCGCCGCCCATGGTCGTGCGCTGTGAACGCTTGGTTCTGAGCTCAGGCGCATGCAATAGCGGGCGCCTGTGTGGTTTCATCAAGCGTTGCGAACAACCGCTGGCCGATAACGCCGGCGGCTCGCAAAAGCGCTTGCGGATCGGCCGTTTCCGAGTCGAGCAAACGCTGGGAACTCACCACTTGGGCGCCGCAATAACCGAAAATGCCATGGTCGATCTGCGTGGTCATCGCCTGATCGTAGCCGTGACGTTGAAAGCTGTCGGCATCGGCACCGCCGACTCCCACCAAGTGAACCCGCAAGTGTTGCAGCTTCTGGATAAACGGTTTGTCGAGGCTGAAATCGAACGCCCAACCGTTGGAAAACACCCGGTCGATCCAGCCCTTGAGCAATGCTGGCATGGACCACCAATAAATCGGATAGACCAATACCAGCGCGTCGGCTCGGTCAATCCTGGCTTGTTCGGCCAGCACATCCGCAGGCGGCAGGGCCTCGCGGTGGTGTACCGCATGGTCGGCGAAACTGAAGCGCGGATCGAAACCTTCAGCGGCCAGGTCGGCAATCTCAAACGTATCTAAAGAGTTGGCCAGGGTAATGCCCTCGGCGATTTTCCGGGCCAGGCTGTGGGTGAGGGAGCGTGGATCGTGGTGAGCCACAACGATGAGTGCATGCATGGCGAAACTCCTTCTGGTCACGAGGCCTTGAAGACAGGTATGCTTAAGTTACGCTTAGTAAGTTACGGTTGGTAAAGTTAGCATGTCAAGCATTGACGAATATTCGCCGCCTTCACCACGTCGTCGTTTGTCCCGGCAGGACCGGCAGCGCCAATTGCTGGAGGTTGCCTGGCGGCTGGTGCGGGAGGAGGGCAGTGATGCTCTTACGTTGGCGCGGCTGGCGGACCAGGCCGGGGTGACCAAGCCCATCGTCTATGACCACTTCATCACCCGATCCGGGCTGTTGGCGGCGCTGTACCAGGATTTCGATGCCCGCCAGACCGCGCTGATGGACGCTGCCCTGGAGGCCAGCGACGCCACCTTGCAAAGCCGGGCGGCGGTGATCGCTTCGTCCTACGTCGAGTGCGTGCTGCTGCAAGGTCGGGAGATTCCCGGGGTGATCGCGGCGCTGACCAGTTCGCCGGAGCTGGAGCGCATCAAGCGCGAATACGAGGGAATTTTCCTCGACAAGTGCCGCGTGGTGTTGGAGCCGTTTGCGGGTACCAAGGGCGTCGGCCAGGCTGGTTTGCGAGCGATGCTGGGGGCGGCGGAGGCGTTGTCCAATGCGGCCGCCACCGGGGAAATCAGCGCTGACGAGGCGAAGCAAGAGCTGTTTGTCAGCATTGTTGCGATGGTGGGTAGGACCGTCGACACCTCTCCAAGCTGAGCCCACGCTATCGCGCGCAAGCTTTGCTCCCACTGTCGTTTTGTGTTGCCTGAGAATATCTGCGCCAAAGCCCCAGTGCCCCTGTGAGAGCAAAGCTTGCTCGCGGCCAGGGGTTGTTGATTGAGTACATATCCATTGCTGCGGTAACGGATATGCACACAATCCAACAGCGCAGCGCGAATCAATAAACCTGCGAACGCAACAACTGTTCAATCGTATCGATCAGCTCATCATAGGAAACCGGCTTGCCAATGTGCTGATCAAACCCCGATTGCCGGGACTTCTGCATATCCACCGACGCCCCATACCCCGTCAACGCAATGGCCGGAATGTGTTTGACATGGGGCAACTTACGCAATGCCTGCATCAACTCATGCCCGTTCATCACCGGCATGCCCAAGTCAGAGATCACCACATCGAAACGGGCGTCCCGGGCGCTTTGCAAGGCCTCTTGCGGCAGGTCGAAGGCGAGGACCTGGGCGTCTTCCATCTCCAACAGCAGTTTGAGGGTATCCAGCACTTCGGGAGAGTCATCCACGAGTAGAACGGTCAGGCCGCTCAGACGACCGGATTGCCCATTGCTGGGCGCTTGCTTGGCTTGTGGTTCTTCGAGCTTGCTCAAGGGCAGGCGAATGGTAAACGTGCAGCCCTTGCCCAACCCATCGGACTTGACCTCCACGCTGCCGCCATGGGCCTCGGTCAACTGCCGCACCAGGGACAGGCCGATGCCCAACCCTTCGCGTTGATGGGTCGCGTGCTGGGTCTCGGCCTGGCCGAACAGGTCGAACACTTCGTTCAAATGCTCGGCCTCGATGCCCACGCCGGAGTCCTTGACGTCCAGTCGCGCCATGCTGCCGTCCTGGCTGGCGATCAACTGCACGCGGCCACCGTTGGGGGTGAACTTCAGGGCATTGTTCACCAGGTTCCAAATGACCTGCTCCAACCGGGTCGGGTCGGCGTTGACGATCAGCACGCCGGGCCCTTCCGGCAGTTCCAGGGTCACCTTGTTCGGGTGATTGTCATTGATCACCACCGTGTAGATGTCCTGGAGCACTCGGCCCAGGTCCACGGCCTGGCGCTTGAGCTTGAGCTTGCCGGTGCGCACCCGCGCCACGTCGAGCAAATCGTCGATGATTCGCGCCTGGCTGGTCACGGCGTCACAGATGGTGTTGACGGCCTTGGCCGCGGCGCTGACGGTCTTGGTCACCGGCAAGCGTCGTAGCAATTCGGCGTTGAGCTGGATGAGGTTCAGCGGGTGCTTGAGTTCGTGGGACATGACCGCGAAAAACTCGTCCTTCAGGTGGCTGGTGTTCTGGGTTTCCATCAGCCGTTGGGTCTGTTCTTCGTGCAGGCGCTTATGGCCGGTCAGGTCGCGGGCGATTTTCACGTAACCCTGCTGGTGGTCGCCTTGTAGCAAGGTGACCTCGCCACTGCAGAAAAAGCGGCTGCCGTCCTTGCGCAGGTGCCAGCGCTCGTCCTCGCTGCGCCCGTTGGTCCGGGCCAGCCTCAATTCGTTTTCCGGCACGCCGTCGGCGCGGTCCTGGGGCGAGAAGATGAAGTCGTAATAGGCGCCCTCGGCTTCGGCCTTGGAATGGCCGAAGATCAATTCGGCCCCGGTGTTCCAGCGAGTGATCACGCCATGTTCATCCAGCAGGATGATGGCGTAGTCCCGGGTGCTTTCGGCCACCAGTCGCATGCGTTCTTCTCCCAGGCGCAATTCTTCCTCGGCCGCCCGGCGCTTGCTGATGTCGATGAAGGTCAACACCGTGCCGTCGATGTGGTCCTCGCTGGAGCGGTACGGCAGCAGCCGGGCGATGTACCAGCGGCCGTCGTTGCTGCTGACTTCCCGTTCGATCATGTTCAAGGATTCGAACACCTGGGTGGCGTCCGAAGCCATGTCGGCGTAATCCAGGCGATGGGTGATGTCCAGCAGCGAGCGGCCGGTGTCCACCGGCAGCATGCTGAAGATTTCCGTGGCCCTTGGCGTGAACCACTTGATGCGCACGCTGCGGTCGACGAACACCGTGGCGATGTCGGTGGAGGCAATCAGGTTGGTGAGGTAATCGTTGATCTTGTCGGTTTCTTCGACCTTGGTCTTGAGCTCGTAATTGACCGTCAACAGTTCTTCATTGATCGACTGAAGCTCTTCCTTGCTGGTCTCCAACTCTTCGGTGGCTGAGCGCAACTCTTCGTTGATCGCCTGCATTTCCTCATTGGAAGCCTTGAGCTCCTCGCTGGAGACCTCGGCCTGCTCGATGGTGTCCTGCAGATGCAGTTTGGTGCGTTGCAGTTCCCGTTCAAGGTTGGAGAGGACTTGGTTCTCGGTCTGGTCGGTGTTGGATTCAAGCTGTTCGGCCGCGTCGACTTCCACCTCATCGAACACCACCAGGACAAAGTCACCGTCGGACTGGTCGTCGCGATAGGGCTGGGCCAGCAGATCCACCAGGAACCGTCGGCCATTCCGCTCGAGGTTGACCTGGCGCGACTTGACCGCCTGGCCACTTTGGTTGACCTGGAACAGCGTGGTTCGGATCTCCAGGCGCAACTGCGGATTGACCAGCGTCAGCAGGTTGCGCGACATCTCGCCGCCGACATGGCGCAGGAAGCGTCCGGCGCTTTCGGACATGTGCAGGATGTCGGCGTTGGCGTCGACGATCATGCTCGGCGGCGCGGAGCGCTCGATGGCGCGCAAGTGGATGTCGGCAAACGACACCTTGCGTATCGGGGCGGCCAGGGGCGCAGCCGGGGAGGACGTCGCGCGCACGTAACCGCCGCGAGGCATGGTCGGTGTGCGGCGGCTGCTGGCGGTGCCGTACTTGCTGCGGAAGATCCGGTTGCGCTTGTCCACTGGCGTAAACAGTTCATGGCAGGCATCGGCCGATTCCGACGAGCCGAGGAACAGATAGCCCCCCGGTCGCAGGGCGAAGTGGAACATTTGCAGGATTTCGCGCTGGACTTCGCGGTCGAGGTAGATCAACAGGTTGCGGCAGACGATCAGGTCGATCTGCGAGAACGGCGGATCCGACAGCAGGTTGTGCTTGGCGAACAGCACCCGCTCGCGGATCTCCTTGCGCACGCGGTAGTTGTGGCCATCCTTAAGGAAGTATTGACGCAGCCGGGTCGGGGGCACGTCGGTAATGATCGCCTCTGGGTACGCGCCGTTACGGCCCGCAGTAATGGCACGTTCATCGATGTCGGTGGCGAACACTTGCAGCTTGGCGGAGCTGGCGTCATGCACCAGTTGATCGCTGACCAGCATCGCCAGGGTATAGGCCTCTTCGCCGGTGGAGCAGCCCGCCGACCACACGCGTATTTCCTCGGGAGCGACGCTGCCGGGCTCGACGGGTTGGAGCAGGCTGGGTAGCACGTCCCGCTCCAAGGCCTCGAATGCCTCACGGTCACGAAAGAAGTTGGTCACGCCGATCAGCAGGTCGCCGAGCAAGGCTTTCGTTTCTTCCAGGTGGCTCTGCAGGTAGGCGTAATAGGATGGCAAATCCGCCTGGGCGGTGACTTGCATTCGCCGTTCGATACGGCGCAGCACCGTGGCGCGTTTGTAATGCTTGAAGTCATGGCCGGTACCGGCGCGCAGTTGCACCAGGATGTCATGCAATGACTGCTCGGCCGCGGCGGCCTCGCGTTCGGAGGTCGGCGGCTGGGTGTGAATTTCCGGGTCATTGGCGGTGGGCAGGCGGATTGCCTGGGAGTTGTGCCACAGTTCCAGGAGCTTTTGCGGTATTTCCGCCACTGGCAGCACCAGATCGACCATCTGGGTATCGATGGCCGCCCGGGGCATGCCATCGAACTGGGCATCTGCCGGGGATTGGGCAATGGTCACGCCGCCTTGTTCCTTGATTCTCGACAGGCCCACGGCGCCGTCGGAGCCGGTGCCCGACAACACCAGGCAAAAGGCCCTTTCCTTGTGCACATCCGCCAAGTCGCGGAAAAACAGGTCGATGGCCACGTGCCCGCCCTGGCGGGGTTCGGCCGGGGTGACATGCAGATAGCCGTCATTCATGTGCAGGCTTTGGGCAGGGGAAATCACGTAGACGTGGTTCTTGCGGATCGGCACCGTTTCGGTGACCTGCAGCACCGGCATCTTGGTCGTTTCCTGGATGATCTTGCCGGCCAGGCTCTGATGGTCCGGCGCCAGGTGCAGGACGATGACGAACGCCATGCCGTTGTCCTTGGGCATGTGCTCGAAAAACTGTTTGATGGCCTGCAAGCCGCCCGCCGAAGCGCCGATTCCCACCACCGGGAAGTTCAGGTCACTGGGGCTCAGCTCTCGTCGCTGTGGCACATTGGGAGAGCGTTTGCTTGATGGACACATAAATTCTTGGCCTTAAAGGGCGGGGCAATCCAGTCCCGCCACATCAAATTCAGGGGGCAAAAACTCGCAGGATAGTCCGGTTGCACGAAGATTGCGAAGGCCGGGCACTGCAAAGCCACCGTCACCGGCATTGTGCGCCCCGAAAATGCCCTCAGCCCACCGGCACACGCAGATATTCCGGCTGCAGGTAGTTGAACCAGAGCAGGATCATTTCCACCAGGATCGTCACCAGAACCAGCAAACCGACGCCCCAGACACTTGCCGAGTACAGCAGGCCCTGTTCTTTCTTGAGGCCCATGAACTTGGGCAATCCGACGAACAGCAGGAAGGTCGAGTAGGCCGACGCCAGCAATAACACCGCCACGGCCAGCCAGCGGCTCGGATACAAGCCGAAAATCCCGGCCAGGAAGTAGGGCGTGGCTGTATAGGCGGCGAAACCGATGCATTGGTTGACCGTCGGACGCACCTCGAAGGTGCGGGACATCCAGCGGATGAACAGCCCCATCAGCGTGACGCCGACCACGATGGTCAGGTACAGCAACGCACACAGCTGGAACGCGCTGGCGCTGCTGAGTCGTACCGTTTCGTTTTCGGCCAGGCTCCAACCGGTCCAAGTGGTGCCGATGAGCAGGCACACCGCTGGGATCAGCGCGAGCAACAGCAAGTGAGCCAGGTAGTGGCGTGGATGCGCCTGTTCCTGTTCGCGGATGTCGGCCCAGGCGAACTCAGGATGCGTGAACAGTTTGACGAAAGGTGCAGACATGACGACCTCCTGATCAGGACGGCCTCTGCATGAGGCCCATGTAGGTTTGAGGTACGGCTACAGACAGGGGTTTCATTTATTTCCAGGATCTGGCTGACGGTGCGATAAAGGGAATGAATCAAAACGGCAGGGGTCAACCCATCAGCATCCCTGAAGGACCGTTTGCCATGACTGTTGCCCAAACCCTGGTTGATTATCTGCGCGAACATGACCTGCGCCTGACCACGGCCGAATCTTGCACCGCCGGGCAGATTGTCACGCTGCTGGCCGAGGTGCCCGGCAGCGGTTCACTGATCGAAAGCGGCTATGTGGTGTATTCCCCTGAAGCCAAGCAGCGCTTGCTCGGCGTGAGTCCACGCACCATCGAGACGTTCAATCTCACCAGTCGTGAAGTCGCCGAGGAGATGGCTCTTGGTGCCTTGCGCGATGCCAATGCCAACGCAGCCGTGGCGGCCACCGGCCTGCTCGGGCCAGAGGACAAGGACGGTATACCCGCCGGCACCGTCTGTTTTGCCTGGGCGTTCGAGGTGAATGGCCAGCGCGCCTTGTTCAGTCGCCGCGAGCGGTTCTTCGGCAACCGCAGCCAGGTGCAATTGTGGGCCGCCGAATATGTGTTGCAGCAATTGCCCACTTTTCACCAACGCGCCGTGGCGGGTGAGCGTCGATAGGGGCCGACCATGACCGATCAAGACGAGCAGGACGATCACCGCAGCCGCCACTTCCCGGTGCGCGAAGACATGGTCTTCCAGCACAAGGTCTGGCGTTTTGAGCGAGTGGGCTGGTACGTATTGGTGCTGCTGGTGATCCTGACTTTGCTGGGCCTGTTTTCCCGGGGCCCGTTGAGCGACCGGGAGTTGTACAGCAGCGACGGTAGCCTGGGCGTTGAGTACCAGGCGTTCCACCGCAACGGCTCGGCCAACACCATGACCATCCGTCTCAAGGGCCAACCCAACGCCGTGCTGGAGGTGGCGTTGGGCGGCGATTGGCTGGAAGGTTTCGAGGTGCAAACGCTGCAACCGCCACCGATGCGCTCAGCGGGCGCGGGGCAGGGCATGACGCTCTGGGTCCAAGCGGATAAGCAAGGGCAGGCCAGCCTGTATCTGTCATTGCTTGGCGAAGGGTTCGGGACCTATCACAGCCGCATCGCCACCCCCGGCGGCGCCACGGTCAGTTTCAAACAGTTCATATTTCCTTAGGTGACCTATGGATTCGGTACTGCGAGCCGCCGCGTTGTACGCGGCATTGATGGTGTTGTTCAAGATCGCCGGGCGGCGTTCCCTGGCCGAGATCACCACCTTCGACTTCGTGTTGTTGATGATCATCGGCGAGGCCACTCAGCAGGCGCTGTTGGGCGACGATTTCTCGATGACCAACGCGCTGATGGTGATTGTGACGCTGATTGCCATCGATGTCGGTTTTTCATTGCTCAAGTTGCGTTCGCAGTGGGTTTCGCGGCTGATCGATGGCGGCCCGACCATCATCGTCGAGGACGGGCGAATCCTTCGTGGCCGGATGCGCCATGCCCGGTTGATCGAGGCGGACATCATGGAGGCCGCGCGCTCCAGCCAAGGCATCGAGACCCTGGAGCAAATCAAGTTTGCGATTATCGAGCGTAACGGGAAGATTTCGGTGATTGCCAAGGAGCCGTCCTGAGCACTGTCGCTAGACACTTTTTGTGGCACGGGGGCTGTTGTGGCGAGGGAGCTTGCTCCCGCTGGGTCGCGAAGCGGCCCCCAACGACCAGACAACTCGGTGTTGGCAAGAGTTGAGGGGCTGCTTCGCAGCCCAGCGGGAGCAAGCTCCCTCGCCACAGAAAACACAGGTAAAACACTGCGCTTTGCTTAAAGCATCGGCTTGCCCCCGGTAATCCCATAACGGGCCCCGGTGATGTAGCTGGCTTCGTCGGAGGCCAGCAGCACATAGATCGGCGCCACCTCAACCGGTTGGCCAGGACGCCCGAGGGGTGTCTGCGAGCCGAAATTCTGCACTTCTTCCTCGGGCATGGTCGCCACGATCAGCGGCGTCCAGATCGGTCCCGGCGCCACGCTGTTCACCCGGATGCCCTTGGGCCCGAGCATTTGCGCCAGGCCGCCGGTGAAGTTGGCGATGGCGCCCTTGGTAGTGGCATAGGCCAGTAGTGTCGGCTTGGGCATGTCGGAGTTGACCGAGGTGGTGTTGATGATCGAACCACCGGGCTTCATGTGCGGCACGGCGGCCTGGCAGATCCTGAACATCGCCGTGATATTGATATCGAAGGTGCGCACCCATTCCTCGTCGGGAATCTCCTCGAGGGATTCGTGGGTCATCTGGAACGCGGCGTTGTTGACCAGGATGTCGATATGCCCGAAGCGGGCGACGGTTTCATCGACGATCTTGCGGCACAGGCCTTTGTCCGCCAGGTCACCGGGCAGCAACAGGCACTGGCGGCCGGCTTGTTCGACCCAGCGCGCGGTTTCCTTGGCGTCTTCATGCTCGTCCAGGTAGGCAATCGCCACGTCCGCACCTTCACGGGCGAAGGCTATGGCGACGGCGCGACCGATGCCGCTGTCGGCACCGGTGATCAGGGCGATCTTGTTCGCCAGGCGTCCGGAGCCGGTGTAGCTCTGCTCGCCGCAGTCCGGATACGGATCCATTTTGCGCTGGGTGCCGGGCACCGGCTGGCTTTGTTTCGGGAAAGGCGGGAAAGGGTAGTCGGCCATTGTCGTTCTCCAGTTGGGTTGCGATGGAGGGTGGACTTTGGTTTTTCTGGCGGAGTTCGGTCGGATTGTCCGGTCAGTCGATGAGCGTGACGAGGGCTGTTTCGTCGGTGAATAGGCGGCATCGGGCGAACATTGGAGGTTGCGGTATTCTCCAACCCACGTACGGATTTGAAAGAGGAGCAGGGCCATGTTCAGCCACATCCAGATCGGCGCCCGCGACCTGCCGAAAATGGTCGCTTTTTATGACGCAGTCCTCGGCTGCCTGGGACTGGAGCGCATGGAGAGCGAAAACGATTCGGGCCCGCCGGGGGAAGGCTGGCGTCAGCCGGGCAAGCACTGGCCCCAGGTGTTTGTCCAACTGCCGTTCAACGGCTTGCCCGCGACCTGGGGCAATGGCATGCAAGTGAGCTTCGCCGCCGACTCCCCGCAAACGGTCCGCGCCGCCTGGGAGCAGGCGATGGCCATGGGCGGTACCGACGAAGGCCCACCCGGCCCGCGGCCGCAATATTGCGAAGGCTATTTCGGCGCGTATTGCCGCGATCCGGAGGGGAACAAGCTGTGTTTTGTTTATGCGCCGGATATGCAGGAGTAGAGCAACGATCCATTGCGGCGATGAAGCCTCTGTGGCGAGGGAGCTTGCTCCCGCTGGGCTGCGCAGCAGCCCCCTCAATTCTCACCAACACCGAGTTGTGTGGTCGTTGGGGGCCGCTTCGCGACCCAGCGGGAGCAAGCTCCCTCGCCACAGGGGCTCTGCGTCGCCGGTTGGATCAACCCCTGGCTTTCAGGCTGCGCTCCATCCGCGCAATCCCTTCCTCCAGCAGCGCCCGCGGGCAGCCGAAGTTCAGGCGCACGAACTGCCCGGCATCGTCACCAAAATCCAGCCCGGCACTGAGCCCGACCTTGGCTTCCTTCAAGAAGAATCCTTGCGGGTCATCCAGCTCCAAGCCTGAACAATCCAGCCAGGCCAGGTAAGTGCCCTGGGGCACGGTCATGGTGATGCCCGGCAGGCGAGTGTTCACCGCCTCGACCAGGTAATCACGGTTGGCTTGCAGGTAGGCTTTGAGGGCTTCCAGCCACGGGCCGGCTTCGCTGTAGGCCGCGCGGGTCGCTTCCAGGCCCAGGGCATTGACGCTGTCGACCATGCCGGCCCGGGCGCTGTTGACCCGTTCGCGCAGCTTGGCGTTCTGGATGATCGCGAACGAGGTTTTCAGCCCCGCGATGTTGTAGGCCTTGCTGGCGGACATCAGGGTGATGGTGCGCTCGGCGATCTCGGGGCTGAGGGACGCGGTCGGTATGTGCACGCGGCCGTCGAAGCACAGTTCGGCATGGATCTCGTCGGAGATGATCCAGGCGTCCTGCGCCAGGCAAATGTCGGCCACGGCCTGGAGTTCTTCACGCTCGAACACTTTGCCCAGCGGGTTGTGGGGATTGCTCAGCAACAAGGCGCCGCCGCCCTGCAACGCTTCGCGCAACGCGGCCAACGGCGTATGGAACTCACCGTTGACCGGGGCGAACGGCAATTCCACTTTGTTCAACTGCCAGTGACCAGGGGCGTGGCGCAGCGGTGGGTAGTTGGGCACCTGCACCACGACGTTCTGCCGGGGTTCCACCAAGGCATGCAGCGCCATGTTGAAACCTGGCTCGACGCCGGGCAGGAACACGATCTGCTGAGGCTCGACGCGCCAGGCGTACTTGCTCCACAGGTCAGCCGTGATGGCTGCACGCAGATCGTCCTGGGCGACGCTGTAGCCGAGCATCGGATGTTCGAGGCGCTTGTGCAGTGCGTCGATGACCATCGGCGGGGCAGCGAAATCCATGTCGGCCACCCACATCGGCAACACATCCGCCGGGTAGCGGCTCCATTTGGTACTGCCGGTGCCGTGGCGCTCCAATACGGTGTCGAAATCGAAAGTCATGGGGGTTCCATCAGTCAGTCATGAGATGGCGGACATCATAAAGCAAAGGCCGCTGAGAAAAGCTTGGTGGCGCAGTGCCACTAATTGATGATAATCAGTTAAAGTTCCCTCTCGAAACGCCGCTAAGCCGTTTACGGCATTTGGTAACGGACCTCCAAGTCTTTGAAAAGGACGACCCCCATGACATCGCCCGTGCGCTTTAACGACCACCACCGTAAAGCCGACCGCATCATGCTGGGGCTGCTTTGGCTGGCGCTGCTGTATTCCCTGGGCCTGGCCTTCCTGCACTCGACGTTCACCCAGGCGTTGCTGGTGGGGGCGAGCACCTGCGTGGCGAGTACCGCGCTTTATCGCGTCCTGGCCGGTACGCGGGCCATGCGCTGCGTCATTGCGGTGGCGTTGATGGTCATGGCGGCCCTGCACATCAACCAGACCCACGGCGTGACCGAATTCCACTTCGGGATCTTCGTGCTGCTGGCGGTGCTGACGTTCTACCGTGACTGGCTGCCGATTGTCGTGGCCGCCGCTACCATCGCGGTTCATCACCTCAGCTTCCACTGGCTTCAACACCAGGGTTATCCGGTGTTCGTCATGGATAGCCACGGCGGCTGGTCGATGATCTTCCTCCACGCGTTCTACGTGGTGGTAGAAAGCGTGATCCTGATTTACCTGGCGAACCAGAGCCTGGCCGACGCCACGGAAAACCAGGAGGTGCTTGACAAGGTATTGGCAGCGGCCGCTCAGTTGAGCCATGACACCGACAGGCAGCGCGGTGAGGGCGTCAAGGTCTCTTCGAGCGAGCGTTTCGATCATTTCCTCCAACAGGTCACCCAACTGGTGGACGGCGTGGTGCGCGACACCCGCAACCTCTCGGACCTGGGCCAGGACCTCTCCCAGGTTGGCCAGACCCTGGAAACCGGTGCCCGCCACCAACTCGACGAAGTGGCGCAGATGAGCGGTGCGATCGGCCACTTGGTCCAAGCCATGGAGAACATCGCCGGCCACGTCGACCAGACCTTGCAGCGTGCCGGCCAGGCCAATGAGCAGGTCAACCGCGGACGCAGCACGGTTGACCAGACCCGGGAAGAGATCGTCGAGCTGGCAGGGCGCATCAACCTGACCAACGACACCGTGCAGGTGCTGGCCGAGCAGGCCCAGCAAATCGGCCAGGTACTGGATGTGATCAATGGTATTGCCGAGCAGACCAACCTGCTGGCCCTCAACGCCGCCATCGAAGCCGCCCGTGCCGGTGATCAGGGCCGCGGGTTCGCGGTCGTGGCCGACGAGGTCCGCACCCTGTCACAAAAGACCTCGACGTCCACCACCGAGATTCAGCAGATCATCGCCAAGCTGCAACAAGGCAGCCGCCAGGCCGCCGTCGCGATGCAAGACAGCCGCGACGGGGTAGAACGCTGCGTGTCCGCCAGCCAAATGGCTTCGCAACTGTTGCATGCCGTGGTCGAAGACATTGCCGTGATCAACCATTTCAACGACCTGATTGCCAGCACCACCCAGGAGCAATCCCAGGCGTCGATTGGCATCAGCCAGCGTCTGCAAAGCGTGCAGGCCGTGGCTGAGCGCAACGCTGACAACATCGGCGTCCTGACCCGCAGCAGCCAATGCTTGCCACCGCTGGCGGAGCGATTGGCGGTGCTGGGGCAGGCGTTTCATGGGAAATCCGGGGCGGCCTGAGCGCAGGACTTACCGCCTACATACCGGTAGAAAACGCCGGAGGCTGTTCAAGGGCCCGCCTGATCTCGCGACACGCAACGTCGTACTGGCTGAGCAGGCGCAACGCCCAATCAGCACGTTCGCGAATGCGCTTATCGTCTTCGTTGGCCGGCGCCTGGTCATTGAACATCGATTCCACGTTTCGAATGATCAGGTGTTCAGGCAAGTAAAGGAGCCGGCAATTCTTGTAACTCGACGCACGCAACTCGGCGATCGGGTATGCGCCGCCCAGGCCCGCCGAGACGCCCACCAACAGCGCGGGTTTGTGCCCGAGCTCGCTGATCCCCGCGTACAGGAAGAAGTTCTTCAGCGCCGGGCAGGCCATGCCGTTCCATTCCGGACTGATCACGATCAGCGCCGTCGCTTTGGCAAGGATCGCTTGTTGAGCGGGCCACAGCTGGTCGCGGTCTTGTTCCGGCCAAAGCGGCAGTCGGCTGGTGGCCAAGTCAATCAAGTCGCTGGCCTCCCACAGGTTCAGATCTGCCAGTCGCTGTCGCAGATGACTTGCCACTTTGAGCGACTGGCTGCCCGCCCGATTGGAGCCCGACAGCACGACGATACGGCGGCTCACGGCGTCACCTCCGGTTGGACGCGGGTCTTGGGCGCGGTACGGCGAGCGCGTACGACGGGCCAGAACAATTCTTCTTGCCAACTGATCGGCGACAGATGCTCGATGCCGTAGGCCGGCGGACGTCGGCGCGTGATCTTTGCGGTCCCAAACAAGACGTCCCATAGAAACAGCAGGTTGCCGAAGTTGCCTTTGTAATGGGTGACACCGTCCTCGGCCGTCAAGCCATGGTGGGCCGAGTGGGTGGCCGGGGTCGAAATCGTCCGCTCCAGGATCCAGACCAGGGGCCGCAACACGCGAACGCCATACAATTTGTCATCCCAGGCCACACTGCTGTGCGCCGCGAAAATGACGGTCATCTTGATGATCAAATAGACGTAGTAGACCGGCGCAAGGCCCAGGTAGATCAGCATGCCGGACAGCCAGATACCGGGCATGAGCAGGTAGTAGAAGCTGTTGTTGCGATAAACGATCCGGACACTCATGTAGGGCGCGGAATGATGGGCACGATGCAGTGCGTAGAGGGCGGGCACCCGATGGGTCAGGCGATGCCACCAGTATTGTGTCATGTCGTCCAGCAGCAGGAACAACACGAAACCCGCGGCCCAAGGGATTGCCACCAGCGCATCCTTCATCTGCGGGGCAGCCAGGCCGAGCAGCTTGCCGCTCAGCCACATGACAGCAGGGAAGGTGATTGCCACCAGGATCCCGGAGCCGATGACTTCAATCAGTACGTCACGCCTGCCGGCCGATGACTGGCGCAAGACCGAGCAAGCAAGTTCCAGCAAAATGAAGGCGAGGAATATCCCGGCCACGACAGCGGAAGGATTATTGGCGAGCATTGTTGTATTCATGGCACTCTCGATTAAGGCCCCAGCGGGCAATGCCATTTCATTAGAAGCCAGCGAGTCAGCCCTCCCAATGCGCGAAACGGACAGAATCGAGCGAGAAGCGGTCAATCGCTCACCCCAACGCTTTCACCGGGGCAAATTGGGCCAGGTGCTGGAGCGTTTCCTGGACAGTCATGCGGGCGGGAAGCACAAGGACTACAACCTGATCGAACTGGATCAGCTCTGGCGCGAGGCTGCGCGGGTCGATCCGGCGATCGGCTTGAACTTGTTCGGGTTATTCACGCCGCAGGACTGGCACGTCCTGGCCTACCTTTGCCTGTACAGCCCTGACGTCCTCTCGGCCATGCAGCTCTGGGCGCGGTACGCACCGCTGGCCGCTGACACCGACACGGTGCGTTTGGTCAATGATGAGAACGGCCTGGGGGTCGAGCTGAATGTCGACGCGCCGGGTGATCTGGCGCGGTATGTGGTCGAGCACTACGGCGTGATGGCCATTACGCAACTACGACAAGGAACGGGGAGGGACGTACAACCGGTTCTCGCCCAATTCGCCCATTCGCGACCCTCGTACTACCTCCAGTACAGCCACTGGTTCGGCGACCGTGTCGAGTTCGATTGCCCGGTCAACCGTTTCTACTTCGATGCCCCCAGCACACGTCTGCCGATGCAAACGCGTCATCACGGACTGCTGGAGCTGCTGACTCAGGAACTCGACCGTCGGTTGGCCACGCATCGCCACTTCACCGGATGGTCGGCCCGGCTCGCCGAGGGCGTTCGACAATCGCTGGCCAAAGGCGAGACACCGACGCTGGTGGATCTGGCGCACGCGCTGCACCAGACGCCGAGGACGCTGCGCCGGCGCCTTGAAGAACAAGGCACGACCTTCAGGCAATTGCTCGACCAGGTGCGCGCCGAACTGGAGCAACTCCTGGAAATGCAAGGCGAACCTATAGCGCAGATCGCCACCCAATTGGGCTACAGCGATACGACCGCCTATCTGCATGCACGAAACCGGTGGCGTGCGGTGAAGTAAGCCACTCCGCGTATTGCAGGCGCGTGCACATTGTGGCGAGGGAGCTTGCTCCCGCTGGGCTGCGCAGCGGCCCATTTTTGTGAGCTCCGAATGTATCCAAGCGTATCCTGGCTCACGATCGATACGGACGCTTGCATTCCAGCCCGTCGCTGACACATCCGCGATACCTGGCCAACGTCAAATGGGACCCATCGAGACGGCCCAAGTCGTCTCACCGGCTTACCCACGTCGTTCGCAAGGAGCTTCACATGGATATAAACAATCCCCCCGTACCCCGGCATCGCCGTCTGCTTGCACCCACGCTCCTGGCGTTGGCAATGATGCAGATGGGCGCCTTGGCATTGACCTCTTCCCCGGCCAGCGCGGCCGATCTGCCGGCGAGCACTGTCGGCGCGATCACCCCCGGCAGTCACACCTCGTTCGGCCCGCTCAAGCACGTCAAGGCCGGCCTCCTCGACGTTTCCTATGCCGAAGTGGGTCCCCCCGACGGGCCGGTGGTGATCCTGTTGCACGGTTGGCCCTATGACATCCACAGCTACGCCGATGTGGCGCCGGCGCTGGCAGAGAAGGGCTATCGCGTGCTGATCCCGTATGCCCGCGGTTATGGCGATACACGTTTCCTGTCTGCCAAGACCCTGCGCAACGGCCAGCCTTCGGCGTTGGCAAGCGATCTCATCGATTTCATGGACGCGCTGAACATCAAGCAGGCCGTGCTCGGCGGTTACGACTGGGGCGCACGCACCGCCGACATCGTCGCGGCCCTTTGGCCAGAGCGGGTGAAGGCGCTGGTGGCGGTGAGTGGCTACCTGATCGGCAGCCAGGAGGCGGGCAAGGCGCCGCTGCCGCCGGCTGCTGAGTTGCAGTGGTGGTACCAGTTCTACTTTGCGACCGAGCGTGGCCGTCTCGGTTATGAGAAGAACACCCACGACTTCGCCAAGCTGATCTGGAAGCTGGCGTCGCCGAAGTGGAATTTCGATGACGCGACGTTTGACCGAAGCGCCGCCGCCTTGCAGAACCCCGACCATGTCGCCGTTTCAATCTTCAACTATCGCTGGCGCCTGGGGCTGGTCAAGGGCGAAGCCAAATACGACAGGCTGGAGAAGAAACTGGCGACGTTCCCGTCGATCAGCGTGCCGACCATCACCCTGGAAGGCGACGCCAATGGCGCTCCCCATCCGCCCGCCGAAGCCTACGCCAAGCGTTTCACCGGGAAATATGAGCATCGCCTGATCGATGGCGGCATCGGCCACAATCTGCCGCAAGAGGCGCCGCAGGCGTTCGCCCAGGCTGTGATCGATGCCGATCATCTTCGATGATGCTGCGTTCCTCATATCTATTGTGAAAGGTTGCCTGAAACAACGAATTTTCCTCCCAAAGGCTGATACCGGAAATCACCTTGGATCAGGCAAACATGCCGGCGGATCCGGCAAGCGGATGGACGTTTCGCTCCACATACTCTCGCGGCCCTGAGGCCCTGCCACGCATGTATCCGAATGGTGGGGCCTTCTGTAGGCGTTCAAAAACATGTGTGCGAGTGCTTGATATGGAAAACAACGCGATCCGCTTTGCCTGCAACGGCTGCGGGGTTTGCTGCAAGGGTCGGCTGATTCCACTGACACTGGGAGAGGCAAGGCAGTGGCTACAACGCGGGCATGAGGTGGCGGTCGTACTGGAGGCATTCGATGAGTCGACCTGGCCCTCGGAACCGCGACAATTCGCCCACAGCGCCCAAAGGGCGGTGGAAGTCAACAGTGGCGATGCCCGAATTCGAGTTGTTGCGGTACTGGCAGGCAATGCGCTGACGCAGTGCCGCAATCTCGGCGACGATGGTCGTTGTGGGATCTATGAAGAGCGGCCGCTGGTCTGTCGGATCTACCCGATGGAAATCAATCCACTCATTGCCTTGCGTCCAGCCGACAAGATCTGTCCCCCCGAAGTCTGGGAGGCGGGCGAGGTCTTGTTCACCGACCGCGTCGTCGATCCGCTCCTGGCCGATCAGATCGAACGTTCCCGCCAGGCGGACCGGGACGATGCCCAGGCCAAGATTGCGCTGTGTGAAGCCATGGGCCTGAACGTCGCCGCTTGGAAGGGCAACGCGCTGGCGGTGTACTTGCCAGACCGAGTGCAGTTGGCTGAAGCGATCATGCGCTACGACCGCGCCCCCGTGGCACCGGCACGCGTGGACTGGAAAGTGCGGGTCGAGACGCCGGCCTTGGCCCAACGACTGTCGCAAGTAGGTGTCGCGTTGGACGATCAACCGTCCACCGGCTACATCTTCCAGACTCTTTAGGTAACCGACAGAGCCATCACTTTGTGCACTCCCAGCTTCTGAAATATCTTGTCATACCTGCTTCTGGGGGAGTGATGCCTGCTACGGCTCGTTGAATCGTGCAAGAAATTGCGCCAATCAGGCAAACGATCCGAACCGCCGACCCAGCATACTGCGTCCATATTGGCCCACGACTCGCGGCGATGCCGAACATTGTTCGCCATCGCCGCGAGTCGTGGGCCCGAGTTTCCAAGGAGTGAAGTGTGCACACCGATTTTAAAAGCGACCAGAGCGTCAGCGATATCAGTCGCCTGGTCGGTTCAGTCAGCCGGCATGTGCCCAGCGATGGCGACCAGATAACGGCTATTGCCGGTTTGACCCTGCATCGGCGCAAAGCGATCACCGCGCCGATGCATTGCCTCTACGGCCTGGGCATCGGCGTGACCTTGCAAGGCCGCAAACAAGCCATGATCGGGGACGAGATACTGACCTACGCGCCCGGTCAGTCCATGGTGACCTGCGTGGATCTGCCGGTCATTTCCCATGTTTCCCAAGCCAGCGTCGCCAAGCCATTCCTGGGCATGATGCTCAGATTCGACAGCACGATGGTGATGCAGGTGGCCGAGCGCATGCAGCTGTCACAACGCATGCGCGACGACGCGTTTCGACCGATAACCGTACAAGCGCTGGATGCCGGCGTACTGGAGGCCCTGCGACGCTTGATAGAGCTATTGGAGGAGCCGTCCCTGCTTGAGGCGGTGGCGCCGCTGATCAAGGAAGAGATCGTCGCTCGCCTGTTGAGTGGTGCCCACGCGCCGCAGTTGCTGCATGTGATTGCTGCCGGTTCACCCAGCCAGCACATTGCCAAGACCGTCGCCTGGCTGAAACTGAATTTTCGCCAGGCGTTGCGCATGGACGATCTGGCGGCACAAGCCCACATGAGTCCTTCCACATTTCGCCAGCATTTTCGCACTGTAACCGGCATGAGCCCGTTGCAATACCAGAAGCAACTGCGGCTACAAGCCGCTCGGCAGTTGATGTTGAGCCAGAACGTCGACGCGAGTAGCGCAGGGGGCTTGGTTGGCTATGAAAGTGCCTCGCAGTTCAGCCGTGAATACAGCCGTCTCTTTGGGGCGCCGCCGCAGCGGGATATCAAACGGATTCGCTTGTGATCGCGAGACTGCCTGGCATTGCGACCAGACAGCCTCGCCCCATCACACTAACTTGAACGGCAACTCACGCAACGGTTTACCCGTCAGGCTCGCCACGGCGTTGGCAAAAGCGGGGGCCAACGCTGGCAGGCCGGGTTCGCCCATTCCCGTGGGAGGCTCGGCGCTGGGCACGATGTGGACGGCGAATTCCGGCATGTCGGTAATGCGCGGCACGCTGAAGTCGGCAAAATTGCTCTGCTGCACCACGCCGTCCTTCAGGGTGACGGCGCCACCGGGCAGGCACATCGACAAGCCCATCAGCGCCGCGCCCTGGACCTGGGCCTCGACGCTGCGTGGGTTGACGACCAGGTTGCAGTGCACGCCGGCGGTCACGTTGTGCAGCACGGGGCGGCCATCCTGCACCGAGGCTTCGACCACATATGCCACCACCGAACTGAACGACTCGTGGACCGCCACGCCCCAGGCACGGCCCGCCGCTAGCTGGCGCTTGCCGTACTCGCTCTTGTCCACGGCCAACTGCAGCGCTTCGCGATGGCGTGGGCTCTGGTCGCCAAACAACTTCATCCGGTACGCCACCGGATCCTGTTTGGTGGTGCGGGCGATCTCGTCGATCAACGTCTCCATCACAAACGCCGTATGGGTGGAGCCCACGCTGCGCCACCACAATACGGGCACGTTGAGCTTGGGATGATGAACTGTCAGGCGCATGGGCAGCGGATAGGGATTGCGCATGCCCTCGGTGGCGGTCGGGTCGATGCCGTTCTTCACCCGCCCGCCAAATACGGTACCGGTGATGATCGATTGGCCCACCAAGGCGTGGTCCCAGGCGAGGACTTTGCCGCTGTCGTCAAAACCGATACGCGCACGGTGCAGATGCATGGGGCGGTAGTAGCCGCTCTTGATGTCGTCTTCCCGGCTCCAAAGGGTGCGGATAGGGGCGTTGACTCCCGCAGTGCGGGCGGCCTTGGCGACTTCGCAGGCCATTACCACGAAATCGTTGGTGGGCACGCCGCGCCGGCCAAAACCACCGCCAGCGGTCTGTACGTTGACCTGGATCTGCTCGGGCTTGAGGTTCAGTACCTTGGCGGCCGCGGCACCGTCGCCGCCGGGGAACTGCGTGCCGACCCACAGTTGAGCGCTGTCCTGGGCGAGCTGCACCGTGCAGTTCAGAGGCTCCATCGGGGCGTGGGCGAGGTAGGGAAACACGAACTCGGCGTCCAGTTGATGCGGCGCGCTGGCCAGCGGCGTCATATCGGCGTCGAAGTGCAACGGGCCGGGCTGGCTGGCCAGCTCGCGGTATTGAGCCAGTTGTTTTTCGCTGTCGACTTTTTCCACGGTAGAAGTGTTCCATTCCACCTTCAGTGCATCCCGGGCCAACTTCGCCTGCCAGTAACCGTCGGCGACCACGGCGACACCTTCGGCGCCGCCGTCCAGCGGCACGCGCAACACGGCTTTGACGCCTTTCGTGGCCCGCGCGGCGCTGTCATCCAGGGAGGCAATCCTGGCGCCGAACACCGGTGGTCGAGCGACGACCGCCGTGAGCTGCCCCGGCAGGTGCATGTCGATGCCGAAATCCTGTTGTCCGCTGCTCTTGGCCTTGGCATCGATGCGGGTGGTGGCCTGGCCGATGATGCGGAAATCCTTGGGATCCTTGAGCGTGATCTGTTCGGGCACAGGCATCGCCATGGCGGCTTCTGCCAGTTCGCCGTAGCTCGCCTTGCGACCCTCGGGCCCGAGTACCATGCCGGCCTGTGTACGCAGGCTCGCCACGTCCACATTCCAGCGGGCAGCAGCCGCACTCAGCAGCATGGCGCGCGCGCGGGCGCCGAGCTCACGGTACTGGGTGTAGCTGTTCTTGATCGTGTTGGAGCCACCGGTGAGGTGAATGCCGAAGGCCGGGTCCATGTAGGCGGCGTCGTTGCTGCCGTTGCGACTGCGCACCAGGCTCCAGTCGGCATCCAGTTCCTCGGCGAGAATCATCGGCAGTGCGGTTTGTACGCCCTGGCCGAACTCCAAGCGGTTGATGGTCACCGTGACTTCGCCATTGGGCGCGATCTGGACGAATGCGGAGGGTTGCTGGGTCGGCTTGAGCGGCGCTGCGGCGGCGCCATTGGCCTCCTGCGCCAAGGCCAGGTGCGGGAACGCACCCAAGGCCAGCCCGCCGATGCCGACGATCTTGAGAAAACTGCGCCGGGGCAGGGCTGCTGGGCCGTCAGCCTCGTCGCGCTCAAGCATCTGTTGCAAGGCGCGGGGAAGCTCGTTCGGGAATATCTCGTTCAACATGGTCGGCTCCGATCAGGCAAGGGTCTTGGCGGCATCAGCCACCGCGGCGCGGATTCGGGCGTAGGTGCCACAGCGACAGATATTGCCGGCCATGGCCGAGTCGATCTCGGCCACCGTGGGCTGCTTGCCCTTGGGCTGGGCCTTGAGGAATGCGGTCGCGCTCATGATCTGGCCGCTCTGGCAGTAGCCGCATTGCGCCACGTCGTGCTTGACCCATGCGTCGTGCACGGCGCTACCCACCGGATCACTGCCGTTGGTGGCCGCTTCGATTGTGGTGATCTTCTTGCCCACGGCAGCGGCAATGGGCGTCACGCAGGAACGAATGGCCTGGCCGTCCAGGTGCACGGTGCAGGCACCACACAACGCCGCGCCGCAGCCGAACTTGGTGCCGGTCATGCCCAGCGTATCGCGCAGGGTCCAGAGAATCGGGGTGCCAGGGTCTACGTCGACCGTGTATTCACGGCCGTTTATGTTCAGGGCGCTCATAGGGGGACCAGCTCCAGATGGTTTGGCTCTGGTTAACTATAGGAAGGAATGGTTGGGGTGGGTTGCACGATCCGGGCTGATTCTTGCCTGATCTTGCAAACCAAACCGGGATATCAGTCCCCAAGCGTAATAGATCCGTGTTGCTAGATGCTCTGCGCAAAGCCATGGCGTTCTGCAGACCACACCACGGCCAACGTCAGCAGCAGGAGAACGACCAAGACCGGCGCAAACGCAACGACCCCCAGGTGATCGAGCAGCAGACCACCGACGATCCCGCCACCGGCAATGGCCAGGTTCCAGGCCGTGACCAGCATGGACTGGGCGAGATCCGCCGCGTCCCCAGCCGTCTTGGCGATGGCTGTCTGAAACAGCGTCCCAGCCCCTCCGAAAGCGATTCCCCAAGCCGCCACCGCGATATAAACCGCCGCAGGCGTGTCGCTCATCACGCCAAGTGTCAATGCCGCAAGGGCGAACAGCACCGTGCCGGCCAGCGTCAACGCCCGCAGGTGGCGATCAATCAGCACGCCGACGACCCAGATCCCCAGCAACGACGCGACACCGAAGACCAGCAGGACCAGATCTATCCGCTCGCCCAGGCCCGCCGCCGTCAAAAACGGCGCGATATAGGTAAAGAGAATGTTGTGCGCCAAGACAAACGCCAGCACCACGAACAACACCGAGCGAACGCCCGGGAGGGTGAAAACCTGACCCAAGGCAAGGCGCTTATGGGTGGCTTGCCCTGGGAAGTCAGGCACCTTGAGTCGGACCCAGACCATCAAGGCGACGGCGAACAGGCTCATGATGGCGAAGCTCATCCGCCAACCGATCAGGTTGCCGAGCAGCGTACCGGCGGGTACGCCCAGGGATAACGCCAAGGGCGCGCCCACCATGGCGATCGCTATCGCCCGGCCTTTCTGGTGTGCGGGCACCATGCGGGCGGCATAGCCGGCCAGCAAGGCCCACAGCAACCCGGCCGATACGCCACCCAGCAAGCGCGCGACCATCGTCAAACCATAATGGGTCGAAAGCGTCGTGACGGTATTGGCCACGGCGAAACCGGCAATGGCGAGCAACAAAAGCGCTCTGCGCCGCATGCCTTGGGTCGCTGCCGTCAGCGGAATGGCCGCCAACAAGGAACCTATCGCGTAGACGGTGACCAACTGGCCGGCGAGGGATTCGGAGATCGCCAGCCCTTCGCTGATCTGTGAGAGAAGGCCGGCGGGCAAGGCTTCGGTGAGAATGGTCACGAACGCCGCCAGCGCCAGGGCAAATAGTGAACCGATGGGAAGCGGTGCGGTGTCTTGAACGACCTCGGCATCGATATGGGTATTGGCAATCGTCATGGGGCACCTGCCTGAAGCGCTGATAAGTGTCGACCACGGTAAGTGCGCGTCTTTTGCGAGACAAGAATGCTAGAGTGCAGAACACATCGGAAAAAATGTCCGCAATGGGGGCTGACTTGGAATCGCTGAGCGGGATTGATTTTTTTGTGCGCGCGGCCGAAACCCGCAGCTTTTCAGAAGCGGGCAGGGCGCTTGGCATTTCCTCTTCGGCGGTGGGCAAAAGCGTGGCCCGGCTCGAGGAACGACTGGGTGTACGCCTGTTTCATCGCAGCACGCGCAGTATCACGCTGACGGCGGAAGGTGCGCTGTTCCTTGAGCGTTGCCGGCGGATTCTTTGCGAAGTCGAAGCGGCCGAGCAGGAGTTGTCGCAAACCCGTGAAGCACCCCGGGGCAAGCTGCGCGTGAGCTTGCCACTGGTTGCGGATCTGGTCATGCCGACGCTGATCGCCTTCATGCGCCGCTACCCCAGTATCGAACTGGACCTGGATTTCTCCGACAGGCTGGTGGACATCATCGAGGAAGGTTTCGATGCGGTCATTCGGACCGGAGAACCGAGCGACTCTCGGCTGATGTCCCGCCCGTTGGGCACGTTCAAGCTGGTTGTGGTTGGTTCGCCGCGGTACTTTGCCGAACACGGCACACCGCAGGTGCCGGCGGATCTGCTGCGGCATGCCTGCCTGCTGTACAAATTCCCCAGCACTGGCCGGATGCAAGTCTGGCCGGTAAACGGCGAAGGGGCGCCGGATCTCAACCTGCCGGCCACCCTGGTTTGCAACACCACCGAGGCGTTGCTGCATGTCGTGCACGATGCGTTGGGGATCGCTTGCGTGCCGGACTTCACCGTGCGCAAGGCCATCGCCAGCGGTGAGCTGGTCACCGTCCTGGATGACTTCAACCGGTATCAGAACACCTTCCGCATGCTCTGGCCTTCCAGCAAACATTTGGCGCCGAAACTGCGGGTGTTCATCGATTTCATGAGCAGTGAATTATTCAAGTGACGCTTGGGCGCTTTTGTGGCGAGGGAGCTGGCTCCCGCTTGAGTGCGCAGCGCTCATCGCTTTTTGGGGGCCGCTGCGCGCCCCAGCGGGAGCAAGCTCCCTCGCCACAAGGCCGTGCTGTTCTCGAAGCCCTTGTGCCTCCTGAACCACCGCCATCGCGAGCAGGCACAACATTCAGGTCTATCCCAGCCCCTTGTGGGAGCGAGCCTGCTCGCGAAGAGGGCAGCCAATCCAACACTCATTTAGCTGAACCACCGCCATCGCGAGCAAGCCTGCTCCCACAGGGGAATCAAGGCGCCTTGTTCTCGACCAGGCAGTTTCCACCATCCACCACGATGACTTCGCCAGTGAGGTAGCTGGCCTCTGCCGACGCCAGGAAAGCCACCAATGCCGCCACCTCTTCGGGACGTCCGGCCCGGCCCATCGGCGTGTAGCCAGCTGCCTTGGCTTCCTCGGCGGTGGTCGACCCCGTGGTGATCCAGCCGGGCGCGACGCTGTTGACAGTGATCCCTTGCTGGGCGACTTCCAGCGCCAGGCTCATGCTCATGCCAACCATTGCGGCTTTCGCGGCGCTGTAAGCCGCTTCACCGGGGTTGCTGCAGCGGGTGCCGGTCGTGGAACTGATGTTGACGATGCGCCCGTAACGACGCGCACGCATGCCGGGCAGGACCGCCCGCGTAAGCAGAAAGGCCGTGGTGAGGTTTCGCGCCAGTGTCAGGTTCCAGGTGTGCAGGTCCATGGTCGCCAAGTCGGAAAAAAACTCCGGACTGCCTTGCATGGCCATGCCCGCGTTGTTCACCAGAATATCGACCTGCCCCCAGACGGATTCTGCCCATACCATAAACTCACGGACCTGGTTTTCATCGGTAAGATCGAGGGCCCGCCCTTCGACGTCGAACCCTTCGGCACGTAGTTCTGCGACGCGTTCGAGAATGCGTGCACTGCTGGCGGTGATGATCAGTCTGGCACCGGCGGCACCCAACCTGCGGGCAATTGCCATGCCGATTCCGATCTCACTGCCAACCCCACTGATGAGTGCCACGGGGTTCTTTCCGGTGACATGCGGCATGGCGCCTCCAAAGGGTGTAAATGATTGCCGGGGGGGGCATAGCGCTATACAAATACCCTGATCATCGCCCGAACGCCGCGGTCATCCCCAACAAGCGCTTTTGCCGCCAGGCCGGTGCGCTCGTGGGGAAAAGCACTTCGGCTGGCCGATAGCGGGCGATGCCGCAGGCGGCGGCGATGCGCTGGCGTTGCTGGCCGTGGATAAGGGCTTGCTGAAAGCTGTGTTCGCTATGAGCCAATCCCAGCATATAACGAGTACCTGCCGGGAAGTGTCCGCCATTGGCTTGCCACCATCTTTCGATTGCCTGCGGGTCGGGCCAGGGGAGGTTTTCATCGGGGTCCATCGCGACATTGGGGTCATCAGGGTTGTCGTTCGGGCCCGCATCGAAATCCGGCAGGGCCTGCAGTTCCAGGTCGAGTAGCGCCAGGTCCGCGCCAGTGATCAAGCTGAAGGCTTCGCCGGCGACGCGGGCATGGGGCAAGTCGCTCATCTGCTGGATCAACCAGGGGACGCAGACCGGATCGCCCAGCAGCCCCAGGGCCTGGATGCCGATGCGCCGATCCCTGGGATCCTGTACCCATTGGCGTATCCAGGCGATGCTGGGCTCGCGCTCCTGCCAGGCCAGCAACACGCAAAGCGCGCGGTATTGAAATTCGCCCGGTCGTTCGGCAAATGAGCGCAGAGGCTCCAAGGCCTGCTGATCACCCATTTGAGTGGTGGCCCAGTTGGCCCAGAAACGCGTGGCGGCGTCTTCATGCTGGCGGTGGGCACGAATCGCTGGCAGCAGGTCACGCCGGCGCAGCTCGCCAGCGGTGCGGGCAGCGCGTGCCTGCACGCTTGGGTCGGCGTCGGACAGTCCGACCAGCAGGGCGGGGCCTGGGTCGTGGCGATGCATGCCGCAGGCTGCGAGGCCGAGGCGACGGAACAGGGGCTCGGGGGAGGCGAGCATGCGTTCGATCCAGGGCGATACCCGGTCCCAGTCGAGCCAACCCAGGGCCATCAGGTAACCGCGCTCGGTTTCCAAGGCACTGCGCAAATGCTCGCTGAGCCGCGACAGCACTTGGGCGTTACCTGCCTCGAAGGCCAGGACCACACTGGCGAACATCTCGCCGATGGCGTGTGGGCTGAGTTGGGTCAGGAGGGTTTCCAGGCCGGTGGTTCCGGCGATTCGAAGGCCGTCGAGCTGGGCGTCGAGGCGGTTGTCGAGCGTGCCTATGTGGTCCAGATCGTAATGGGGGGCACGCACGGCATCGTCCCGCAGGGCAGCGAGGAAACCGGCCTCTTCGGTGTGTTGGTCGAGAATCGGTGACAAACTTTCCATGTACGTCTCTACATTCGTCTTAAGGACTGGGTATGCGTGTCCAATTCACTCCGTCATAAGCGGCAAGGTGTCGTTCACCGGATGACCATAGACATTGCTCATTCGCGTCCAGGTATCTAAAGCTCTGATCGCCGGGAAGCCCTGTCTCGACCTTCTCCAGCTTGCCGTCTTTTAGTGTGTAGAGTGCTTTGGTGGTTGCAAGCCAGAGTCGGTCATTGAACCAGGCCATGTCCCAGAATGTATCGTCCGTGAGTTCATGCTCAATGAGCTCCCAGCGGTCGAGACGCCCTCGTATGACGATGCCCAACTGGCCTGAGATGTAAACCACTCCGTCGGGTGCGCAAAGAACGTTTTCCAGAATGATGTTGGTCGGACTTTCGCTTCGCTGCCAGGCACCTTGCCGGCGATACCATATCTCGCCCCGGTTGCCGGCAGCATAGATTTCATCTTCACCAAAGCCGTCGATGGATTCGAAGCCATTGAGGCTGTCGGCGGTCGAATCTTCGACCACCCCTTGATCGCAGCGCTGCCAGGTTCTGTCCTTTCGAACATAGACTTGGCGGCCGAAGCCTGTGGCATAGACATTGGCACCGATAGGGCGGATGTCGCGCAGCAGGCCATGTTTACTGGGTTTCTCCTCGACGATATCTTCGTAGGCTTGCCCGTCAGGCGCAGCGCGATGAACGCTACCATTGGCGCCTAGCGTCAGGATTTCGGGAGGCGCGCCGCGAACCGCGCAGATACCGGCGCAGATCGCCTGGACATAATAGTTGTCCCATGTTCCGGTCCATCGAAAGACTCGAGTACCGGGCTCGCGTTTGGAGTAGGCGAGCACATAGACGCGGTTTTTATCGAAGACGGCTACTCGGCTCAGCGTCCAATCCAATGTCTGAGTCATGTCATCCTTGCTCCCATTGAGCTACCAAGCACTGATAGTGACCTCTGGGATCATATCGTGGGCTAGCGCTTTCTGATTGTCTTGAAGGTTGGGTGTGTGTGTCCTCACAGGGGTTTTGTCCCTGACTCCGACTGTATTCTTGTGATAGGCGTCCAACTGCGCTTCCAGACATTTCTTTGAGCATTTCGACTTCGGAAAGGTCTGCTGAAGCGCTCGCACACCCGCTGAACGGGATTGGCCATAATTCCAGGCATAGTCCTTTTGACCGGGCGGCGCGCCCTCAATGGCGGCCTGTTCCAGCTTGCCTTGGGCTGCATGCATGAAGCCATGGTCCCCTTCGTAGCGTCCGCTTCCGTCTTGAGGGCATTGCACGCAAATGCACGGTGCATCTTTTTCATCGTAATTGGGGAACTGAGGAAGAGGCGTTTGGCGACCTGACCCTGTCGCTGTAAAACTATGGGCTTCAACGAGGTGGTGGCCGGTTTCGCCAGGGCAACAGGCAACTTGACTGTTCTGCGCCTTGGAATCCGCCTGCTTCTTGGACACCAGCAAACACTTTTTTGCGGAGGTACAGGCCTTGTCGTCACACCGTTGCGCTTTGGTCGGCAGTCCCCCGCACGCTTTGTTTTTCCTGGCCACTTCTTTCTTGCACTGCTCGATGGGCGTCGTCGCTGCTGCGTCGGCATAAGCCCAAGGAGGCGTATTTCCTGGCTTGGATGCGTGGTTATGAGTCATCAGGTCTAAATGCCTGACTACATTTTCCCCTTCGAACTTCACGTCCATCGACCAAGCAATGAAGTACACCTTCCCCTTGATCTTGCTAGTGACCACGCCTTTCTTCGGCGTGTTCCCGGCTTCATCTCCCGTACTGGTCTTGAAACAACTCTTGTCCTTGAGCATCACCTCTTTGCCGGTGATTTTGACCGTTCGTGTACCCCGGGTCGTGTCCTTGGCCATGCCAGTATTGGGGTAGGGGATCGGCACACCCAGCGGGGTGGGCGGGGCTTGGGGCGGGGTGAAGCAAACATCTGGAAAGCAGGCGATCGACTTGCCCGCCGCCGACTTGCAGGAAACTTCCATATTGTTGGCGTAGACCTCATTCGCCATTACGCAGCCCTCACAGTCTGGTAACTGAGCAATGCGACGGCGCGTTCGCCGGCGTCGTTGCCGAGGTGATAGAAGATATTCGGACCTTCACCGTAGCCCTTGCGGCTGGCGGCCAACGCCACGGCGAGCATGGCCGGGCCGATGGCGGCGCCGACTTCGCCGATGCAGTCGGCCGGGTGCCAGAGGTGGAAGAATTCCTTGCGCACGCGCAGGGTCCGGCTCAGGGCCAGGGAGGCCTCCTTGAAGTAGTACTGTTCGCCGGAGATGTCGGTAAGCCGATAATCCATTTGCTCCAACCCGCAGCCGGCCTCGCTCAGGGCCGCTCGTACGGCTTGGGTCAGGCCTTCGGCGCGCAGGGGAATGTCTTCGGCCTCCACGGTGGCCTTCTCCATACCGAACCCCAGGCCGATGCAGGCCAGTTGCGGTGTTGCGCTGGCAACCGGAGCGGCCAGTACCACCGCCGCAGCACCTTCGCCGGGAATAAAACCGTTGGAGTTCTCGCTGGTCAGCAGGCGTTCGCGTTCTTCGAAGGCGGCCAGGGTCGGCCCGCACAGGAAGGAATCGACGCCGGCGATCAGCACGTGGCGATGGCCGCCCTGGTAGATCAGCGTGCGCGCGTCAAGCAGGGCCACCGCAGCGCTGACCCGTCCACGGGCGATGATGTTGGAACTGGGATGAAAGCGCAGGCCCAGTTCAGCTTCGATGTCCTGCAACAGTGTTCGATCCAGGCCATCCAGGCGACCGGGGCGTTCGGCTTCGGCTACGCCCAATAGCAACGGGGTCTTTTCCGTGTCGACCCCGGGAATGCTCTGTAACGCCTCGGCGATTGCGCGGGCGGCCATCTTGATCAGCTTCGTGCGGCCGCGCCAGGGCTGTTCCAGCGGGACGCTGGCCGCGATCAGCCATTCGCCACCCTGGTCGATGAAACGGGTTTCCTGGAAGTTGTCGATGGCGCAGCGAATCGCCGCGCAGCTCGCGGGTGCGCTGAGGCCAACGGCGCTGATCATGCCGGAGCCGATGATGCAAAGCGCGGTCATCAGTCCGTCTCCTCGGGGGCGCGCCTGGCTTTTACCAGGGAGGAGAGCGACGGGTAATAATCCTTGCCCAGTTCACGGGCGCGCCACCAGCCCCTGGACATCGTGCCGACCAGCACCTGAGCGATCTCGAACATGTTGCGCCGTAGCGGACGGGAAACACGCCAGGTCAACTGCACCTGGAGAGCGTCTGTGTCGATCAGCAGGGTGTCGATCACCGCCTGCACAGTCTCATGCCCGCCTTTTTTCATGAAAAAAGTCACCGGCACGTCCATTTTGGGGATACGAAAGCCCGCGCGCTCCCGAGGCGTGAGGTTGAGCAGCAGCACCTCCTCGCCGCCACGCAGGTAGGGAACCTGTTGATCGTCAGGGGCCGCCTGAAAGTAGCGGCTGTCGAAATCCTGCGGCAGAAACGGAAAGCAGTCGGCCAGCCAGGCTTCGTCGTACGTACCGGCAAAGCGGGCGCGTTGCGGCCAGCTGCGACCCAGGGGGCCGAGAGCCATGGGGCGGAAGTCGCCGGAGGGGCTGTCGATCGGCTTGCCCAGTTCCTCCGTATTCGGCATTGGCTTGTAAGCGACTTCAGCACTGTCGATGCTGCCTGAGAACCAACCGCAACCGCTTGGGTTGTCCGGGTAGCAATGACGCATCTCCGGATTCTTGGCCATGGGATGGGAACCTCCGTAGGCCTGGGCATAGGAGATGTCCTGCTCGGTAAACGGCTGCGGTAAACCGGGTGAAACCCCCAATAGCCCCGGTTGCCATTGTCGCGGGCCGAGGACGGAAAAGGCCTTGCTCATTTGACCGATGCGAATGCCTGCGGCCAACTGCGTCACGGGCCGCCCGCCCGGGGCGTAGGCCTTGCCGCGTACCAGCACATCGCAGAACGGCTTGATCGGGGCGAAGTCCATTTCCTGCAGTGGGGCGCTGAGCCCCGGCTCGCCGAAGAAAATATCGGCCATCAGCAGCGGTTGCTGGGTGTCGGCGAGGGTTGCCGCACGGCCGTCCAGCGGCAAATTGAAAGTGCCTTTGGCCACGATCACCAGGGATTCACCGCCATCGGGCTCCAGGCCTTGGGTGTAGGCAGCAAGCAGTTTGCTGGCGTTGAGCAGTTCCATGAGTCGACTACCTGTCTAGTTGATCTGTACCGAACCGCCCTTGATGCGGTTGACCCCGCTGGAGCGGCTCGACAGATAAGCGCCCTGGATGATCACTTTGCCCGCGCGGGTCAGGGTGATGCTGGCCTTGCCACAGCGCAGGACGATTTCCCGCTCGGCGGTGAACTCCAGACGCTCACCGTCCATGTGGGCAACCGCGGGTGTCGCGGTCGCCAACAGGCGCTGGATACGACCGATCACCAGCGGCCGGGCCGGGTCGCCGGCCTCGAACATCAGGGCGACCTGGGCGCCGATGTCTTCACGGGAGAGCGGCGTGGTGGTGCGCGCGGCGAGGCCGGTTTCGCCGAGGCAGCCCGGGAAGGCCACTACCGGCGCATCTGCACTGGGCACATCCAGCAGCACCCCGATCACGACGCCATCCACGCGGGCGGGGGTGGCGGTAGAGGCAGCGGGTAAATGATATTCAACGGTCATGGCGCCCACTCCGTGGCTAGTTCTGCAGGATTTTCTGGCCTTTGACGACAACGTTCTTGTTCGCCTTGATGTTGATGGCGCCGGAGCCGTCGAGGGTAATGTTCTTGCCGCTGATCACAATGGTGCCGTCCTTCTTCAGGGTGATGCTGGCCGCGCCCGTGGTCAGGCTGATGGAGTCGCCAGCGGTGAGGGCGAAGTGCTTGCCGACGTCCAGGGTGTCGTTCTGCTTGATGTTGGTGCTGCGGTTCTGGGTGACGTCGCGGGATTCGTTCTGGCCGATCTGGGTGCTCTGGTTGCCGTTGATCTCGATCCCTTCGTTGCCCTGGACCGTTTCGTTACGGTTGCCCTTGATGCCGATCGTTTCGTTGCCGCCCACGTCCTCGGTGCGGTTGCTGACGATGGTGATCGTCTCGTTGGCACCGACCTTTTCCGTGCGGTCCGCGCCGATGGTGATGGTCTCGTTGCTGCCCACGTTCTCGGTGCGATTGGCGCCGATAGTGATTTTCTCGTCGCTGCCGACATCCTCGGTACGGTTCACGCCAATGGAGATGGTTTCGTTATTGCCGACCTTTTCCTTGCGATCCACCCCGATGGTGATGGTTTCGTTGTTATCGACGGTTTCGGTGCGGTCGTGCTTGACGTGCACGGTCTCGTCGTTGTCGATGGTCTTGCGGCGGTCGTGGCCGACCCAGTGGGTTTCGTCGTTCTCGACTTCGATGTCCTGGTTCTTCTCGGCGTGGATAAACAGCTGTTCGGCGCCTTTTTTATCCTCCATGCGGATTTCATTGAAGTTCGCCGGTGAGCCGCCCTTGCTTGAACGGCTTTTCGTCCCGCTCTGGGTGGCATTGGCGGGCAGCGCGTAGGGCACGGTCTGTTCGGCGTTGTAGACGCGGCCGGTGATGATCGGTCGATCCGGATCGCCTTCGAGGAAACTGACGATGACTTCCTGGCCGATCCGCGGAAGCTGCACGGAGCCCCAGTTCTTGCCGGCCCAGGCCTGGGACACGCGAATCCAGCAGGAGCTGTTTTCATTGGACTGGTCATGACGATCCCAATGAAAGTGCACTTTGACCCGGCCATATTGATCGGTCCAGATCTCCTCGCCACTGGGCCCCACCACCACGGCAGTCTGCGGCCCACGGACGATGGGCATCGGCGTGAGGGGCAGAGGGCGGAAGGTCTGGTTGGCATCCATGCAGTCCAGCTCGCTGACGAACTGTTCGGCGACCTCCGACTGCCCGCTTTCGTAGGCGTCCTGACGAATCTGATAACGGGCGATCACCACCAGGTACTCGCGGTTCTGATCCTCGCGGTCGTAACCCGTCAGCGTGAACAGATGACCGCAACCGATCCCGCGGGCGCGGCCACGCAATTGCACACGCTCGAACTGGCTGTGAATGGCTTCGATGCGGGTCCGCGCGTAGTGATCGCCATCGTTGCTCTGGACGTACTCACCCGGGTAGTCGTAGAGCGGGTAGTCGGCGTTGGTGTGGTTGCGCGGCACGCTGGAACGCACCTCAAGGCTGGCGCGTGGGCGCAGGAAGTCATAGTCGTTCAGCGCCAGCGAGCCGGGCTGTACTTCCCGCGCCAGTTGCCAGTCGTAGAAATGATCGCGCTCGCGCATTTGCCGATCGGGGGGGTAGAAGGGCACCGAGGCATAGTCCGCCGCCGTGGAATGAGCTCCATAGGCATCGGCGAGGACCAGCATGTGACGGCCCTTTTCATGGCGAAAGTAGTAATAGATGCCTTCCTGCTCCATCAGCCGACTGACGAAGTCGAAGCTGGTTTCGCGGTACTGCACGCAATACTCCCACTCGCGGTAGCTGCCGCTCAGGCTGTCTTCGAAATCGGAAAAACCGAGGTCGCGGAACACCTGCTTGATGATGTCCGGCACCGTCTTGTTCTGGAAAATCCGGCAATCGGAGGTGCGCGTGAGCAGCCAGAACCAGGGTCGCAGGCTGACGCGGTAGCCGGCGAACTGACCGTGCCCGGTCAACTGCCGGCAACTGCAGACGATGCCGTGGAAGTAGCGTTTGCCGCCGTCATACAGCTCCAGGGTCAGGCCCATCGGCTTGCCCAGCAATTGATCGAACGTGATCGCCCGATCTTCGGAGGTCAGGTCCAATTCGTAGTGAAACAACCGCCCCAGTTCTTCGCTGCCTTCCATGCCCTGCAGCACCAGGACATCGCCGCCGAGCGGACTGTCGACCTGCACCAGACGGCTGTTTTGCGTGATTGCCATGAACGACTTCCTTTGGCGCTTGTTTGGGTGTCAGTGGGCCGTTGCAAGGAAGGTGGCGTCGTATGGGTCGTCGCCAGAGGAGATGCCAGGGGAAATTGAATCCAACGATTGCTGTACATCCACCACAGGGGTGATCTCCTTATCGGTCTTGCGTTTTTCAATCAATGTGAACGTACGAGCGGATCCGTATCCTGCGGATGAACGTTTGTCCGGCGCCGCTTGATGGCGCCTCTGAGCCGTTGGGTAACGTTCCGGCGTCAACCAGATTGGCAGTTGATGGGGTCAAGATAGGTGACTCGAAGATCGTTTGCTTAGTTTCATTCGCTATAGATTCGATTCTTAAATCGAATAACGGTGAAACGGGGATCAGCATGGCGATCCGCGCTATGCCTTTGTAAAACCTGGCTCCCAACCGATTGCGCGCGTCTTGATGTATCGCTTCTACGTGTACCCTCGTTAGGATCAGGCACGTTTCAGTGTGCTATCGTATTCAAAGGTAATACCTATTGATATTGGAGGGCCGTTATGGCGACGTCGATCAAAATCGATGAAGATCTGAAATATCGCATCCAGCAGTTGGCGAATGCGCGGCAGCGCTCGGCCCATTGGATCATGCGAGAAGCCCTTTCTCAGTATGTGGTACGGGAGGAAGCGCGGGAAAATTTCAAGCAGGAAGCGTTGGCTTCGTGGAAGGCCTACCAGGAAACGGGCCTGCACCTGACCGGGGCGGAGACTCGAGACTGGCTTAAAACGTGGGGAACCGAGGAAGAGTCGGAGCTTCCTGCATGCCACGATTGATTGTGACTGCAGGGGCGGCTGAGGGGCTGGAGCGTTGTCGTCGTTTCCTGTTGGAAAAAGACGTACAGGTGACGCGCCGGGCGGCTCAAGTCATCGAGCAGCAGTTGATGCGCCTGGAAACCGACCCTCACATAGGTCGCCCCCTCGCCGAGTCACCCGAACTACGAGAGTTGATCATTACTTTTGGTGATGCGGGCTACGTCGCGCTTTACCGTTTTGTTCCCGCAGAAGAAAACGTGTACGTATTGGCGTTCCGACACCAAAAGGAAGCGGGTTACTGATGAGACACAAAGTCATCCCCGAAGGCTGCTCAGTTTCGCAAGCCTGTCCGGGTGATACTCAGTCCTCGAACTCTTTCTGACAAAAATGTCAGGAAGCCGTCAGCCTCCAGACACCTTCACTGCCTAGACTCACTGGGTTGCCTTGCTTCCGTAGAGGAGTCACCTGATGCGCCTGCTCATTGTCGAGGATGAAGAAAAAACCTCCTCCTACGTCCATCGTGGCTTGACCGAGCTCGGCTACATCGTCGACGTTGCCACCAATGGCATCGATGGCCTGCATTACGCGCTGGAATGGGATTACGACGTGGTGGTCCTGGATGTGATGCTGCCGGGCAAGGACGGCTACGACGTGCTGCAAGGGCTGCGCCTGCACAAGAAAACCCCGGTCATCATGTTGTCCGCCAGGGGAACCGTGGATGACCGCATTCGAGGGCTGCGCGAGGGCGCCGATGATTACCTGGGCAAACCATTTTCATTTGCCGAACTGGTCGCGCGCGTCCAGGCCTTGATCCGTCGCCGCGCCGGTGACACGGCCGACCTGACGCATTTGCGCATCGACGACCTGGAGGTCGACCTGCAAGCACGCAAGGTGACCCGGGGTGGGCTGAGGCTGGACCTGACGGCCAAGGAGTTCTGTCTGTTGAGCCTGTTGGCGCGGCATCAGGGCGAGATTCTGTCCAAGTTGATGATTGCCGAGCAGGTCTGGGACATGAATTTCGACAGCGACGCCAATGTGGTGGAGGTCGCGATCAAGCGCGTGCGCGCCAAGGTGGACGCGCCGTATCCGCGCAAGCTGCTGCATACCGTCCGCGGCATGGGGTATGTGCTGGAAAGCCGGGAAGAGCCTGGCAGGCAAAGTGGTGCGTCGTGATGAAGATTTCCATCGCCAAGCGGCTGGCCCTGATGTTCGCCCTCGCTGTCCTGCTGATCATGTCGATCAGCGCGACACTGCTGCGTTCGTCCTTGAAGCAATCGCTCGATGAACAGATGCAGAACGAACTGGTCCTGCGCCATTCGGTGCTTGACCCGGTGCTGGCGAAATACGATTCGCCGACGTTCTGGGTCGGCTTGCGTCAGAAGCTCGACGGCCTGACGCCCGCGGATGAACGGGTCCGTTATTGGATTCTGGTGGATAACCCGGCCTTCAGCTATGGCGGGCCGATGCCGGACGGCCAGGATTGGTCCAAGCGCGCCGATGGACTCTTCAGCCTCCAATTGCCTGGGCGAGAGCGTGAGTGCCCCATGATGGTTTTGCTCAAGACCATTCCCGCCATGGGCAATCGCCCGGAACTGCGCTTCATCGTGGGATTGGACTCGACGCCGTTCAGGAAGACCCTGAACCATTTCACCAAGATACTGATCCTGACTTCGGCGTTGGGCATCGGCCTGGTTGCGCTGCTCGGTTACTGGATCGCGCGTTTCGGCCTCGGTCCGGTCCGGCGCTTGAGCCGTCAGGCCAATAGCCTGCCGCCGGGGGATTCGAAGCAGCGGCTGGACACTGAGGCGTTGCCCGCGGAATTGCAGGAATTGGCGGTGTCGTTCAACGGCGCCCTGGCGCGCCAGGAAACGGCGTGGTGTCAGCTCGAAGGGTTCAACGCCAATGTCGCCCACGAGTTGCGCACACCCCTGACCAACCTGATCGGCCAGACCCAGGTGGCCTTGGCCCATGGACGAGATGTGGGTGAGCTCCAGGACCTGCTGCAGTCGAACCTCGAAGAGCTGGAACGGATGGGCGGCATCGTCAACGACATGCTGTTCCTCGCCGGGGCGGAAAGCGGGCAGCGGGCCACCGAACTCAGTGATGTCTCGCTGTATGAAGAGGCGTCGAAGACGGTGGAGTACCTGGAGCCGGTGCTGCACGACAAACAACTGAGCGTGGAGATCCACGGCGACATGCGCGTGTGCATCGACCGACGCCTTTTTCACCGTTCCCTGGCCAATCTGATACAGAACGCGGCGCGCTACGCGGTGCCGACCAGCATCATCACCGTGAGCCTGGTCAGCCACGGCATGCAGGTCGAGGTGAGCGTTTCCAATGCCGGGGAGCCTATCGACACGGTGCACCTGGAGCGTTTGTTCGAGCGTTTCTATCGCGCCGACGCCGCCCGGGCGCGAAGTGATGCGCACCATGGCCTGGGCCTTTCCATCGTGCGAGCGGTGGCGTCCATGCACGGCGGGCGTGTGTTCGCCCATAGCGAAAATGGCTTCAATACCTTCGGCTTTTCCTTGATGAACCAGGCGGCGCCTTAGTCGTCGCCCCCCCGCGAATAAAAGCCCGCCCGCGTTTGCAAGGCTGTTCACTTAAGAAAAATGATGGACCTGTGGCGAGGGAGCTTGCTCCCGCTCGGCTGCGAAGCAGTCGTAAACCGGCGGGTGCGGTGTGTCTGATACGCCGCAATTGGCAGGTTTTGGGGCCGCTTCGCGGCCCAGCGGGAGCAAGCTCCCTCGCCACGGGTTTGTCGATTGGCTTAAGAGAACAGCATTGCGCTCGCGTTTGACATCTTCCCGTCAGCCAGCAGTCACCTTGACGTCAGTCGCCCCCTCCTAGAGTGCTACGACCATCCCAACGAGGACCGTGTCGTGGAGCCCACTATGAATATTCGAAACCTGTCGATTGCCGGCCTGCTGGCCGTCATCTCCTTGAGCGGCTCGCCGCTGCTCGCCAAAGAACAAACGCAGATCCCGGCCTACGAATATGGCATGCCGCTGGACATCGCCAGGGTCATCCATATCGAGGAGGCGACATCGCCGGTGTGCGAGGTCGTGCAAGCCAAGATGACCTACTTGAACAGCCAAGGCACCAAGAAGCACGTCAGCTTTCTGCAGTTGGCCGAGGCGTGCTCCAAACAGTGACCGTCCGGCGATGCCGGTTCATTTCTTCAGACAGGGACTATCACCATGTGGAATAACACAACAACACCTACCCTTGGCCGCGTGAGTGACAGGGGCCGGCTGGCGAGACTGGCGAGAACCCTTGCCGCCGGCTTCGCGCTGCTCGCTTCGGTGAGTGTCGAGGCGTCCGATCGCGTAGCACCGAAACCGGACTGGTCGACCCATGACATGCCGTCCCAGAAAGGCCGGATTGTCTTGGTCACCGGCGGCACCAGTGGCATGGGCTACGAGGACGCGCTGGCCTTGGCCCGTGCCGGCGCCGAGGTCATCATCGCCGCGCGCAACCCGGAGCGCGGCGCCCAGGCCATCGCGCGTATCCGTGAATCCGTGCCTGACGCCAAAGTGCAGTTCGAGAACGTGGACCTGGCCGATCTTTCATCGGTGCGCGACCTGGCCCAGCGTCTCAATCAGCGGCTGCCGCGCCTCGACGTATTGATCAACAACGCCGCCGTCATGGCGCCGCCCGAGCGGGGTACGTCCGCCGATGGCTTTGAGCTTCAGTTGGCCACCAACTACCTGGGGCACTTCGCACTGACCGGCCTGTTGGTGCCGCTCTTGCGTCAAAGCCAGGATGCCCGCGTGGTGAGCCTGTCCAGCATTGCTGCGACGCGCGGCACGATGAACCTCGATGACCTGCAGAGCGAGCAGAAATACGACCCCTATGCGGCCTACGCGCAATCGAAACTGGCGGTCCTGCACTGGGCCTTTGCCTTGCAGCGGCGCAGTGACGCTGAAAACTGGGGCATTCGCAGCATCGCGGCGCACCCCGGCGTGGCGGTCACCGAGTTGGTCGAACGCGGTCCTGGCCTGGACAGCGAGTTCGGTCGGCGCTGGGCCAAGGACCGCGACGCCTACCACTCAGCGGCACAAGGGGCGTTGCCGACGTTGTACGCCGCCACGGCTGCGCAAGCCGTGGGCGGAGCGTATTACGGCCCGACCGGGGACGCTGAAAGACGCGGTCCGTTGGGCTTCGCCAAGACGCCACCCGCCGCAAGCGCGCAGGCGGATGCCGAGCGGCTCTGGGCCGTCTCCGAGCGCCTCACCGGCGTGACCTATCGCTGATGCACCCCTGGGCGCGGGCGTCCGTCCCGCGCTTGACCTTTCTTATTGCCGTCTCCCTGGAGTCCCTATGAGTGCGCCTTCCTATTTGCACCGGCTGAGTCTCGCCCTCAACGCCCGCGACGGTGAGTTGCGTCCGGCGCTGTGCGGGTTCCTGCTGTTCCTTTGCCTCTTCACCGGTTACTTCATGCTGCGCCCAATCCGTGAATCGATGGGCATCGCGGCGGGAGTGGAGAACTTGCAATGGCTGTTTACCGCGACCTTCCTGGTCATGCTGGCGGCCGTGCCGTTGTTCGCCTGGCTCAGTTCCCGAGTGCCACGCCTGCGCCTGATCGACTGGGTGTACGGCTTCTTCGGCTTCAACCTGCTGATGTTCGTCGAGCTGTTCCAGTTCCAGCCGGACAGTGTCTGGCTGGCCCGGGTCTTTTACGTCTGGATTTCGGTCTATAACTTGTTCGTCGTCTCCGTGGCCTGGAGCCTGATGGCGGATGTATTCGACAGCGAGCAGGCCAAGCGTCTGTTTGCCTTCATCGCCGCGGGCGCCAGCGTCGGCGGCCTGTTGGGGCCGGCCCTGAGCGCGTTGCTCATCGGTCCGCTCGGCGCTTCGGGGTTGATGTTTCTGGCGGCCTTGTTGCTCGGCGTCACGCTGGTCTTGAAACGGGCATTGATGGCATGGCGCGAAAAGGGCGGGGCTGGCCGTCTTGGCGCCGCGCCGACGCAACATCCCCGGCAGCCCTTGCAGGGCAACCCGTTCAGCGGTTTGACGGCCGTGCTCGGGTCGCCTTACCTGTTGGGCATTGCCGGGTTTGTCGTGTTGTTGGCGACGGTCAGCACTTTTCTCTATTTCGAGCAGGCGCGCCTGGTGGCCGAGCATTATCCGGATCGCGAAGCGCAAGTGCGCATCTTCGGCACCATCGATATCGTCGTGCAGGCCGGGGCGTTGCTGTCCCAGCTGTTCATCACCGGCCGTATCGCGCCGAAGCTGGGGGTGCGCGCCTTGCTGGCCATCGTGCCGCTGCTGATGTGCATCGGCTTCCTGGGCCTGGCGTTGGCGCCGGGGTTCGCGCTGCTGGTGGCGCTGATGATCGTGCGGCGGATCGGCGAGTACGCGTTCGTCCGACCGGGCCGGGAAATGTTGTTCGCGCCACTGGATGCCGAGAGTAAATACAAGGCCAAGAACTTTATCGACACCGTGGTCTATCGTGCGGGTGACGCCATGAGCGGCTGGATCAAGAGTCTGCTTGACCTGCTGGGGCAAGGCGCCGGCCCGGTCGCTGTGGTGGGCGCGGGTTGCGCGTTGCTGTGGGGCTACTTGGGTTGGCAACTGGGACGACAGGCCGATTATGCCGCTTCGAGGGAACAGCGCTTGGCGGTCATCGCGGCCAGGGATAAAGACCGAGCCGACCAGGAGGAATCCCACTCTATTGTCCATGGCGTTGTTGCGGCGAGTGAAAGGTGATGCGGATGAGTGTGAAAGATAAGGTACTGGCAGTCGGTGCGATCGTTGCCTTATCGGCATGCTCCAGCGTGTTTACGGGCAAAGAAAACGCTTTGGTCGGGACATGGCGCATGGTCAGTGCAACCGTTGAGAGCCAGGGCAGCAAGGCCGATGCTTACGGCCCCGACCCTCATGGCTGGCTCGTCTTCACCCCAGAGCTGACGTTTGTCGAAGTGCTCACTGACCCGCGCGTGCCGGTGTTTCGTTCCAATGTGCGTGGTGAAGGCACCGATGAGGAAAACCGGGCAGCGATGGCGGGGAGCATCGGTTTCTTCGGGCGATATACCGTCGACCAGAACGGTGAGTTCTCAGGCAACACTGTCAAAGGGTCTACGTTCCCGAACTGGGTGGGCGCTGTGCGTACCCGGGACGACCTGCAGTTGAAGGTCGACGGCGACCGGATGGTGGAAGACTTTCGCCGCCCGGATGGGGCGAAGGTACACATCGTCTTTGAGCGTGTACGGTAACGCCGTTCACTTAAGGCAATCGGCAAACCCGTGGCCAGAGATTGCTCCCGCTGGGCCTGTAGGAGCTGTCGAGCGAAGCGAGGCTGCGATCTTTCCCCCGGCATTTGAGTATCAAGGGAAAGATCAAAATCAAAAGATCGCAGGCTTCGCCAGCTCCTACAGAACCCAGCGGGAGCAATCTCTGGCCACAGGTTCATCATTGGCTCGCCGTTAGCGTGGAGCGAGGTGCAAGGCCTGCTCCATGCTCGCCAGTTTGATTTGGGTTTCCTCGTACTCATCGGCCGGTCGAGACCCCTGGACAATCCCGCAGCCTGCGAACAAGTGGCAATGCAAAGGTGTCATCAGCGCCGAACGCAAGGCCACCAGGAAATCGCCGTTGCCCCGGGCGTCCAGCCAACCCACGGGCGCGGCGTACCAGCCCCGGTCGAAGCCCTCGTGCCGCCGAATGAAGGCCATGGCCGTCGCCGCTGGCAAACCTCCAACCGCTGGGGTGGGGTGCAAGGCCTGGATGCCGTCCAGCAAACTACACCCCTCTACAAGCCGGGCGCTGATCGGGCTGCTCAGATGCTGCACCGTGGCCAGTTTCAGCAGTTCGGGTCGGGTGGCCGCTTGCAGGTCGCTGACGATGCCACTCAAGCCTTGCAGGATGGTCTGCACCACCAGTTGATGTTCATGCAGTTCCTTGGGGTCCGCCAACAAACCTGCGCCCACTTGCTGGTCTTCCTCGGACGTTGGGGCGCGGCGCGCGCTACCGGCGAGGGCGTGGGTGCTCAGGTGGCCTTCCCGGCAACTGAGCAGCCGCTCCGGGGTGGCGCCCATGAAACAGCTGCCTGCGCGGTGCAAGGCGAACAGATGGGATGAGTTGCGCCGCTCGTGCAGCCGACGCATGACGGCGCCGCTATCGAGGGCGGCGTCCAGCTGATATTCGATATGGCGAGCGAGCACCACTTTGCTCAGCTCGCCGCTGTCGATGGCCTGCAAGGCGTTGGCGACCTTGGCTTGCCACTGGGGCGCGGGCAATGCGGTGCGTTCGATCACCTCCGGGTGCGATGCGAGCGAGCGTGGCGACGCGAAAAGCTGTTGGTGCGCCGCCACGCTGGCGCGCGCCAATGCGGCCGGATCGCTGCCGGGTTCCACCACGCATTGGCAACGCAGCCAGCGGCCGTCGCGGTCCTCGCTGAGCAGCCATTGGGCCAGGTGAAAGCTGGCATCGGCGAACGGCGCCCAATGTGGCGCGCAAGGTTGTTGCGTGTCGAAACGCATGCCGCCCAGCAGCAGCGGTGGATGGGCGCCGTCGATCACCGCGTCGGCACACAGCGCGAACCAATGACGGTTCACCTCGGCCAATCGCTGGGGGCCCGTGGCTTCGATCTGCCAGGCGCAGCCCAGACCGAACAGAGCCAGGCCCGGTGAATGAGCACACCAGAAAAAGCCCTGCCGGTGCGTTTCGTAAAGCACTAGGGGATCAAGGTTCGGTGCAGGGCGCGAACTCACGGCGACAACGGGCCGCTGATGCTTCAGCGCGAGCTGGTGCGCAGCTTCGAACACACTCAGTAAGGCGGCTTCGTTCATACGGCCGCGCTCTTTTTTTGCAGCCAGAACGCCGTTTGTTCCGCGATGTACCAGTGGATGACCTGATTGAACAGGCCCTCGACGAATTCACCGTCCAGCCCCGCCTCCTGCGCCCACTGCCGGCGCTGCGGCAACATCGCCGCGACGCGGTCCGGTGCGGCGATACTGGCCTGGTCGGGCTTGAACGACGAGGCCGCCTTGACGTACTGCATGCGCAGCCCCAGGGCATCGATGATCTGTCGGTCGAGGATGTCGATGGCGTGGCGAATGTCCGGCAGGCCGGTGCAGTGTTCCGGGGTTTTCATACCGAGTCTCCTTGAAGGTAGGCCGTGCGTCGCAGCAAGTGATGGATCACGGGGCGCGGCTGTTGCTTGAGGTAAAAATGATCGCCGTCGAACTGGCGGATATCCGGGGTGTGTTCGCTCAGGTCCGCCCAGGCCCGGGCCTGGTCAAGGCTGACATCGGTGTCGGCCCGGGCCAGCAGTACGTCGATGGGCGCCGCCAAACGGTCAAGCCGCGCCGGTTGCCAGGTTTCGATGGCCTGGTAATCGCTGCGCAGGGTCGGCAGGAACAACCCGCGCAGTTGCGGGTTGCCCCACAGGCTCGTGGCCTCGGCGTCCTGGCGCAGGATGTCGGCGATCAGCGCGGCATCGTCCTGGCGGTGCAGGTCACTGGCTGGTTGCCGGTGCGGTGGCGGGTGGGCCGAGACAAACACATGCTCGGCACCGACGCCCGCCGCCTCCAACTGCACACCGACGGCGTAGGCCAGCGCCGCGCCCATGCTGTGGCCAAACAGCCACAGCGGGCGGGAGGGCAGACTCAAGAGGGCCTGGCTGATGTGTTCAGCCAGGCGGGCCAGGCAGGCAATACGCGTCTCGTTGAACCGTTCTTCACGTCCGGGATATTGCACGGCCAGCAAGTCGATATCCCCCGGCAGGTGCGTCAGCCACGGACGGAAGAAACTCGCGCTGCCTCCAGCGTGGGGCAGGCACACCAGGCGGGCCCGGGGTTGGTCGCCCTGACGCAGCACGCGCAACCACGGGGACATTTCGCTGCTCATAAGGCCTGCACCTGTTCCGCCAGGGCCTTGCGGTTGACCTTGCCCAGGCGCGTCAGCGGGAATTCGCGCAGCACCTGCAAGCGGTCCGGCAGTTTGTAGGCGGCCAGTCCACGCTCGCGCAGCCAGGCGTTGATCGTGCCCAGTTCGACCTGTTCGCCATGGGCCAGCACGCAGGCGCAACTGCGCTCACCCAGCAGCTCATCGGCCAAGGCCACCAGGGCGACATCGCGAATCAACGGATGGCCCAGCAGCAGATTCTCGATTTCCTCCACTGGAATTTTCTCGCCGCCGCGATTGATCACATCCTTGGTCCGCCCCTCGACGATCACATGGCCCTCGGGCAAACGCCGCACCAGATCGCCGCTGCGGTAGAAACCGTCGGCGGTGAAGGCGCGCAGATTCTGTTCGGCGGCGTTGTAGTAACCGCGAATGGTGTAGGGGCCGCGCACCAGCAATTCGCCCACGGCGCCTGGGGCGACCGGCACGTCATCGGCGTCGACGATGCGGATCTCATCGTCAGCGGTGAGCGGCAGGCCCTGGGTTTCGAAGATGCGTGCTTGTGGGTCATCCAGCGGCGTGAAGCACAGCAACCCTTCGGCCATGCCGTAGACCTGTTGCAGGCCACAGCCCAGGGTCGGGCCGATACGCGCGGCGATCTCGGCCTTGAGCCGCGCGCCACCGACTTGTAACCATTGCAGGCTGCTCAGGTCGTGGTCGGACCATTGCGCCATCTCCAGCCACAGCAGGACCAGCGGCGGGATCAACGCGGTGTGGGTGATGCGTTCGCCTTCGATCAGTTCGAAGGTGGTTTCGGGGCTGGGCTCCGGCGCCAGCACGAGGGTGGCGCCGACACTGAACACCCCGAACGCGCCGGGTGAGGCCAAGGGGAAATTATGGGCCACGGGCAACGCCGCCAGGTAGCGGGTGTGGCTGTCGAAGCCGCAGGCGCGGGCTGCCAGGCGCGCATTGCAGGCGTAGTCGTCATGGGTGCGCGGGATCAGCTTGGGCAGGCCGGTGGTGCCACCGGACAGCAGCAGCACGGCGACTTCCCGTGAGTCTGGCGCCGGCAGCGGGCGAGGGTCAGCAACGCAGTCGCCCAGGGCGACGAACGTCTCGGCCGCCCCGACCACAAAGACCTGTTGCAGGCTCGGCGCTTGTTTACACAGGGCCCGTGCCAGCGGTCGATAGTCGAAGCCCAGGTGCCGATCGACAATCACATAGGCCACGGCCTGGCTCAGTTGGGCCAAGTGGACCAGTTCATGTTCGCGATGGGCCGGCAGGGCGAACACCGGAATCACGCCCAGGCGTAACAAGGCGAACGTCAGGCTGAAAAATTCAGCGACGTTGGGCAGTTGCACCAGTACCCGTTGGCCAGCGCGCAAGCCCCGGTCGGCGAGCCCGGCGGCCAAGCGGTCGGCTTGCAGATCGAGCTCGGCGTAACGCCAACGCCGATGGCCGTCCACCAGCGCCTCTTTGTGCGGCGTACGCAGCGCCTGCTCGCGCAACAGCTGGCCCAGCGGCACGCCTTGCCAATAACCGTGTTCGCGATAGCGGCGGACGAAGTCGTCGGGCCAGTCGGTGCATCCATCAAGCATGGCAATCTCCTTGAACGGTCGGGCAACCCAGCAAACGGGCGCCGTGCAGAATCAGCGGGTGCGCCAGGCCGGCGATTCGCACCGCCTGTACGCCGGTGTATGCGGCCGCCTGGATACGCAGCAACGGGTCGTCGCCGGTCAGCAAGCTGAGAGCGGTGTGGTCGGCGGGATGGACGCCCATGTGGATCGCCGCCAGGCCCGTCGCGCCGTTGGGGTGAATCATTTGGGGCGGATGCTGGGCCGGCTCATAGGGCGTAACCAGGAAGGGCAGGCGGTCGTGGCGTGGATAGACGAAACGAAAGCGCGTCTGGCGGCCATCCACACAGGTACGTCGCCAGTTCACCGTGCGACCCATGGCCACGCCGCAGCCCGCCAGGCCCTTGAGGCGCGGCGCCAGGGCCGGGGTATCGCACAGCAGCGCCAGGTCGCAGAACCCTTCGCCCTGGGCGGCCCAGCGCAACATCCGCCGCCCGGCGCCACGGCCGGCCAGGCAGTCGATGGGCCACTTGAACAGCCAGGCGTGACGCGGTGTGGTGAGCAACTCGATGATCGGCCCCTGGCTGAACCAGATGTGCGCGTGTTGCGCGCGAGCCTCGGCAGTGGCGTAGGTGACTTCGAAACCGGCGGCGCGAAAGTTCGCCACGGCCTGGTGCAAGTCGCGCACCCACAGCAACACGTGGCTGCAATTGGACAAAGGTTGGGCAGTGTTCAAAACGGCAGCGCTCCGAGCAGTTGGGCGGTGTCGTCACCGCAAGGGGGGTGCACGGCGTCGGCCAGCGCCTGGAGTTCGGCCAGGGGCAGCGCGCGGGGCACGGGCGGCTCGATCAAGGTGGGCATGCCGATCAGGTTGTTCATTTCGCGCCAGGCCATGGACACCTCGGTGGCCCAGACGCCGCTGTGCAGGCGCCGGGAAGGTTCGTCGATGTCGCGGCATAACGCGTTCAGGGCGACGCTGACCGCGTCGGGCCAGACCTGGTTGAACACCTGCCGGTAGCTCAGGGGCACCTGCGGGTCGAGAAGCACCATCGTTGGCCCGGCCAGCCGTTCGCTGCCGGGGCCGGCCATGATCAGCCGGTCAGTGCTGTCCCTCGGCGCGTGCAGGCGCGGATTCCACAGCACCGGGCCGTGGGTGTCGCCCAGGCTCAGCACCCCGGCTTCGCAGCCGACTTCGAGGCGATGCAGCAGGAACGAGTGGTTGTCCGGGTCCTTGGGGTGCACCTGGTTCTGTATTCGCAGGCTGATGGGGACGCCGTTGAAACGGGCATCGAGCCGGGTGAAGGGATGCTCCCCGAGCGTCGGGGCCGGGGCCGCGAACGACCAGGGCCGTAGGCCACCGGCCAGGCGCCCGAGAATATCCAGCAGCGGGTAGGCGACCTGGCTGTTGCAGGCGGCTTCGATGTACGCCAATCCTTGTTGATCGCGCAGGTAGGCGGCCACGGCGAGAAAGCGCCGGATCGCCAGGATATTCGGGTACAGCGTGTTCACCGCATAGGCGGCCTGGCCCTGGCGCGCGGCCTGCATGCACGCGGCGATTTCGCGGTGGTGCACCGGGTGTTCCTGCAACACGTGGATGCCACGACGCAAAAATTGTTGGGCCAAGTCACCGCCGGCGCCCCCGGTTGCCCCGGAGCGCACCACCACGCAGGCGATATCGACCTCATCCGGCACCTGTTCGACGGTCTCGTACAGCGCCACCCCGTAATGCTCGGCGCAAGCTTTCGAATAGGCGTTGCCACGGGACAGGATGCCCACCAGTTGGTAGCGATCGTGGGCGCGGGCCAGGGCTTGCAGGTAGATGCGGCCGAACGCGGTGCCGGCCACGATTACGCGTTTGCGCGCAGGGGCGCTGTTCATGGGCAAGTCTCCGGGAGGCGAGCCCACTGGGCCAGCGTAGGGTCGTCGGGCAATTGGTCGAGTAGTTCAAGATCCAGGACGGGCTCTTCAAGGTGCGCGGCCAGTGCCGCGCGGCTCAGGCGATGGTTGGGTACCTGGGCGACGAAGACGCGATGGCCCAGGCGCGCCAATGGGTGCCCGGCGGCGGGCAGGCTGCGGTTGCCCTGGAATCCGCTCCTGGCCAGCGCGGTTTGCCACTGGGTGAGGTTCAGGAAGGTGGTGCTGCTGAGCTGACGTTCATCGTCGGCCTGGTTGAGCATGAAGGCCTGGGAGGCCATCACCCAGAATTCCTCTTGCGTGGGTTCGCTGAACACCAGCCAGCCGCCTGGCTTGAGCAGGACGAGCAGGTTCGCCAGGGAGCGCTCGGTATCGCGAGCGGCATTGAGCACGCCACCGGCAATGATCAGGTCCCAATCCTGGCTGTGGTAACCCTGGGCCAGGGCAGGGCGGTCGATGTCGAACACGCCGTGGCGAACCCACGACCAGTCTTGCAGGCGCTCGGCGGCCTGCTCGCTGAAATAGCGCGACACGTCGGTGCACAGGTAGTCCACCGCAGCATCGGCCAAGGCCGGCAACACCGCCTGGGTGGTCGACCCGGTGCCGGCACCGACTTCGAGCACGCGCAACGGCACACCGGCGCTCTGGCGTGCGGCCCAAGCCCCGACCCAGTGGGCTACGGCGCGATGCTGGTACTGGGCCGCCAGGCTTTCGCGGTACAACGCCGCCGCGCGTTCGGTTCGCCCCTCGGGAAACAACAGGTGCACCGCCGCGCAGTCGCCGCGCATCAGCGCCGGTAATTGACGGGCGTTGTCCCGTGCATAGTCGAGGGTGCCGCTGCCGCCGGTGTTGCGCGCCCAGTCCAGGGCCAGTTGCGTCCAGATGCCTTCGAGGGCTTCGTCGCTCCAGGCGCGGGTGTCGAGGGTCGGGTGCAGTCGGGTGCCTTCGCGGCGCAACAGCCCTTGCCCCTGCAACACGTCCAGCCAGCGCGCGATCAACGGCCGATGCCCCGGCGCGATGCCTCCGTGGGCCAGCCCCTGGGCGACATCGTTCAACGGGGCGGGCAACAGACCACAATGGTCCAGGCCGTTGAGCATCGACAGCAACGCGGCGTCGCCCAGCCGATCATTGAGCCGTACCGCTTCAACGAGTTGCTCGCTGGAAAACTGCAGGTCGAGGGCCGCTTCGGTCGCATCGAGGTGATCCTCGACCCAGGCGGCCTCGCAAGTGTGAGGCACGGCGAACAAGGTCTGGCCGTGCAGCGCGACACTACTCACGTCGGGATGCCCGAGGGCCCGCTCGCGCCAGCGTTGATGTTCGAGCTTGACGCTGGCCAGGTCGCGCCATTCGCCGAGGGCATCCGTAAACCCCTGGACGCGGCAATTGAGCTGTGCCGCCGCCCGCTCGGCCAGTTGCCAGTCGCCCGGTTGCGCCGTGATGAACAGCACCTGTTCCAGGTAGCTCAGGTCGGTCAATGGCAACGCGGGGAAGTCCAGCAGCCGTTCCAACTGCTCGGCGTTCATGACCGCCACGGCGGGGCGTTGGCGTTCGATCACCGCCAACAGGCGTGCCGGGGAGCGCTGATGCATGCCCAGGTCCGTCAGGGCCGGTAAATGCCAGGGAAATGCGCCGGCGGGTAGCTCGATCAGCAGGATGTCAACGTGCAGCGTCATCATGAAACTCCTACGGCGTGAAACAAACGTTGCCCGGCGACCGCCAGCGGGTCGCTGGCCGCGGGCCAAACTTCAAGTAATTGGAAACCCTGGGCCTGCAAGGCCCGGTGCCATGCATCAGGCGGGATGAACACTTCATCGGCACTGCGCAACGGCGCACCGGCAGGCGGCGACAGCAGCAGGTGCATGAAGGTCAGCATCGCCGGGTTGTCCGCAATGGACTCACTGAACAACAAGCGCCCGCCGTCCCGCAGGCAGGCGCGTATCTGTCCGAGGCTGCGGGGCAAGTCGCGGGCGTTGTGCAGGACGTTGCCCGCGACCACCAGGTCCTGGCTGCGGGCCTCGATGCCTTGCTCGGCGAAGTCCCGGTCCAGGTCGAGCAAACCGACGTGCATCCCCGGTTCCAGGCGAAACTCACGCTGGGCCGCCCCGGTGAAAAGCGAACTGATGTCGGTAAAGCGATAGTCCTTTTCCCGCGCTTGCAACGCTGCCAGCACGGCGCGGGTGGTGCAGGCAGCGCCACCGCCCAACTCCAGCACCCGCAGTACATCGCCGAGGGCATGGACTTCGCTTGCCCGTGCGGCGAGGGCTTGATTGATCGCTGCGGTGAAGTGGTTGCGCTGGTAGGCGCCCAGCATCGCGACGGGGTCACCCGATTGCACCAGCAACGGTGCCAGGGCGAGTTGGTCGCGCAACAGGTCGGGCAGGCACTCGATGACCTGGCGGTGCAGGGGCGCCATGCTGGCCGGGAAGCCCAGTTCGGCGTACAGCCCGGGCAAGTTTTCGACCGCGGCTGGAGGTGGCGTGCCTTGCCAGGCGAGGAGTCCGGCGTCTTCGCGCAGCGCACCGGCGTGGGTCAGCGCCGCCAGCCAGCGCCGCACGATCCAGGCATGGCGGGGCGCCGTGCCCAAGGCCTGGTTGATCTGCCCGGCGCCGCGCCAGGCCTGCACCGGCAAAGCCTGGGTGTGCAGCAACACTTGGGCCATTACCCCCAGGCTCACGTCTTCGAGTTCATTCAGGGCGCTGTTCATAGGCAACCTTCTTCAACGGTGTGCAGGTGATCGAGCGGGCCGGGCAGCAGGTTCAGGGCACGGATCGCCGAGGTGCGTTGCAGGCGTTCAAGGCTGGCGGCGGGTGGCAACACCTGGGCGGCGTAATGGCAGCCGGTGCTGATCTCATCGTTCGCCACGCTGACCACCGTGGCGGCGGCCATTGCTCCAGTCAGCGACGCGTTGCCTGCGCCGCTGAGCACCAGGCTGCGGGTGCGTGCCTGGCCGTTCCACACCCCGTCGAGTTGCAGCAGCAACGTGACGAAAGGGGCCTGGCCGCTGAGGTCCAGCCGGCTGGCCTCGCACAACCGCTGCACCGCATCGGCGCGCGTCAGGCTGTGGGCCAGGTCCAGGGTCTTGAGCACATGTCCGTCGGTGATCACGTTGAACCAATGGCCGACGTCCAGGCGCAGGTCCATGGCCAGGCATTCGCCTTCCCGATTCAAATAGGGCAGCAAGTGAACCTGGCCGGGGAAACACGGCAGCAGCACATCCCGGCTGCGGCGCAGTGCCCGGCTGCAACGGCCGTTGCGCCAGGCCGCCAGGGGTTCGCTGGTGCCGTCCACCGCCCCTTGCAGGAAGTCGTCGGCGGCCACGGCGGTGAATTGGTCACGCAGGCCGAAATAGCTGGTCAGTCCCAGGACTTCAGAGAAAGCCTGCTGGGCCAGCCAACGGGGCAGCAAGCCGGTAAGCCCTGGTTGCAGGCCGGCTCCGAGGACGGCGCAACGGTTGTGCCATTGGCTCGGCTCAAGTGCCACCTCGCCGGCGGCGTCCACGTAGTGCGCATCGGTTTGCAACGCCGCCCGGGCGGCCCGATCTTCCAGTCGCCAGGAAGGCCCGGCGCAATTGAGCAGCACGTCGCAGCCATGGGCGAAACCGGCCAGGGCAGCGGCATCATTGAAGTCCACCGCGTACCAGTGCAGGCGCGCGTCGGGCCATTGCTGCTGGAGCGATGCCAGGCAGCGGGCACCGTTGCGGGCATCACGCCCGCCCAGGCGCAGTTCGTTCACGCCCAAGCTCAACAGCGCCCGAGCGCTGGCCAGACCGACATCGCCACTGGCGCCCAGCACCCCGATCAGCATGGCTGGGCCTGCGCATTCAGGCGCCAGCCGCCGGCACGCTGGCGATCACGCCAGAACCCGGCGTACCGCCCGTGGAGGGCCAGCAGTTGCGAGTGAGTGCCTGCTTCCACCAACCGGCCTTGATCCAGCACCAGAATCTGCTCGGCAGCCATGATGGTCGGCAGGCGATGGGCGATGACCAATACGGTCGAGCTTTGCTTCAGGCTACGAATCGCCGCTTGTACAAAGGCTTCGTTCTGGGGATCAAGCGCGGCGGTGGCTTCATCCAGCAGCACAATCGGCGCGCGCTTGAGCAATGCCCGAGCCAGGGACACCCGCTGGCGTTCGCCGCCGGACAGTGACGCGCCGCCTTCTCCCACCGGGGTGCGCCAGCCCTGGGGCAGGCGCGCGACGATTTCATCGACGCCGGCCAGTCGCGCCGCTTCAGCCACCTGCTGTGCACTGGCGTCCGGCCTGCCGACACGGATGTTGGCTTCGAGACTGTCGTCGAACAGGTAGACGTCCTGCATCACCAGCGACAATTGCGCCATCAAGGCTTCGTTGGACAGTTCGCGCACATCGACGCCGCCGACCTTGACCCTGCCTTCGGTCGCATCGAAAAAGCGCATGAGCAGGCGCGTGACGGTGGTCTTGCCCGAGCCCGAGGCGCCGACAATCGCCGTCATCGAATGGGCCGGTGCAGTGAAGCTCAGGTCGCGCAGCACCGTCGGGCCACTGGCGTAGGCGAAGCTGACGTGTTCGAAGGCAAAGCTGCCGGGGGCGGTCAACGGCTGGCTGACAGTGGGTTGTGGCAATGGCGACTCGCGCAGGATGCCGACCAGTTGCTCCAGGTCATTACCGGCCATGCGCAGCAGGCCGCTGCGCGCCGCCGCCTCGGCCAGTGGCCCGACAAAACGGGCCGCCAGGGCCAGCAACGCGACCAGTTGAATGGCGTCCATATCACCGCGGACGGCCAGGGCGACGCCCACGCCCACCAGCAGCGCAAAGGCCAATTGCACGGTCAGGCCGCCGGCCAGCAGTTTGGGAAAGGTCTGGGCCAACATCGAACCACCGGCCTGTTTCTGCGCCAGGTTGGCTGCCTGCAAGGGCGCGTAGCCGTCCTGGGTCCGGCCAAAGGCGCGCAGCACTTGCTGGTAGCGAGCGAACTCGACCACGCGGTTACCGGCCATGGTCGCGGCGGCTTCGACCCGGGCGTCGTTATTGCCGATGGCGGCGGCGGACCAGTGGTGGGTGAAGTAGATCAGCGGCGCGCACAGCACGGCGGTCAGGCCCAGGCGCCAGTCGAAGATGAACAAGGTCAGCGCGACCGTGGCCGGCACCACCACTCCGGACACCACCGGTCCCAGGTAATGGGCGAACAGGCCGGTAACCATCAACGTGCCGCTGGTGGCACTGCGCGACAGGCGGCCGATTTTTTCCGAATTGAACCAGCCCAGGGGCAGGCTGGCCAAGTGTTGGCCGAGGCGATCATGCAGGGTGGTCAGCACCACCAGCGCCAGGGCAAAGCCCTTCATCGCCTGCTGGTAATGGGCGATGCAGGTCAGCACGGCCATCGCCGCCAGGCCGGCCAGCCAAGCCAGCGCCGTGGCTGGGTCACCGGCAAACAGCGCGTGCAGGATCGGCACCAGGAAAGCCACGGCCAGGCCTTGCAGCACGGCGCTGGTCACCAGCCACGCGAGGTATCGGTAAAGGCGGGCGGCATGGGCCGGCCCCAGTAACGTGACAAGACTGCGGATCACAGGGACATCTCCAACTCGGGGACGGGGTGCTTGGCGCCGGCGCGCCACAGCTGGGCATAGGCGCCGTTGGCTTGGAGCAGGGATTCATGGCGACCGCTTTCAAGCACGCGGCCCTGATCGAGGACGACGATCTGGTCCACGCCGCTGATGCTGGCCAGGCGGTGGGCGATCACCAGCACCGTACGGCCCCGGGCCAGGGCCGACAGGGCGTCCTGGATCAACGCTTCGGATTCGGGGTCGGCGTGGGAAGTGGCCTCGTCGAGGATCAGCACCGGCGTGTCGGCCAGCAGCGTGCGGGCGATGGACAGGCGTTGCGCTTCACCGCCAGAGAAAATCGCATCCTCGCCGATTACCGACTGATAGCCACGGGGCAGGGCCTCGATGCGCAGGTGAATCTGCGCCGAGCGGGCCGCCATCTCCACCTCCGCATCGCTGGCCTCGGGGCGGCCCAGGCGCAGGTTGTCGGCCACTGTCCCGTGCACCAGTTGCGCGTCCTGCAAGACGAAACCGACCTGTCGATACAACTGGCGCGGATCGATGTCCCGCACATCGACACCGCCCACCCGCACGCAGCCAGCCTTGACGTCGTGAAAGCGCGGCACCAGTTTGGCCAGGGTCGACTTGCCCGCGCCGGACGCGCCGACCAGGGCGGTCACGCTGCCAGCCGGACAGTGCAGGTCGACACCGTTGAGGATCGGGTGCTCGGGGTCGTAGCCGAACTGCACGTGTTCAAAGGTGATGTCACTGCCCTGGGGCTGCTTGCCGACTTTCGGCGCGGGCAGTTCTTCGACCTTGAGCAGTCCTTCGATGCGGTCGGCGGCCGCCAGGGCGGTGCGTTGGGCGGTCAGGCTTTGATTGATCACCAACAGCGACTGCGGAATCACCACCGCCACCAAGGTCTCGGCGAACAATTGCAGCGGCGTGATCCAGCCTTTGGCCAACAACAAGCTGCCCACCCCCAGGCTCACCAGCAGAATCACCGGGACGCTCAAGGCCATCGAGGACAACGCCTCCAGGCGCAGCAGCGGCTTGACCCAACCGGCGTATTGCTCGCTGAACTGGTTGACCGCCTGCTGATAGCTGCGATGGGCCTGGCCCACCTGGCCGAACGCCTTGACCACGGCAATGCCGTGGACAAACTCGACGATGGCGGCGCTGACCCGGCTCATGCTCTTGTCCAGCAACTGCATTTTCGCGCCGAAGCCGCGCATCATCAGGGCGTAGGCCAGCGCATACACCGGCAAGGTCAGTACCGCCAGCAGCGCCAGGCGCCAGTTCAGCGTGACCAGCCACACCAACCCCGCCACGGGCGTGACGATGGCCGCGGTAAGTTCCACCGCGTGGTGGGCGACCAGGTGGTGCAGGTCTTCCAGATCGTCCTGCACCACTTTGCGCACCGCGCCCGAGGTGGTGTCGGTGTACCAGCCCAGGGGCACGTGCCCCAGCTTGCGCACCATGGCTTCGCGCAGGCTGGCTTGCAGGCGGTGGTCCGCCAGGTGGGTCAACCACAGGGCCACGCCGTTGGCCACCCAGCCCAGGCTCAAGGCGATCACCACCAGCGCCGCCCAACGCCACAAGGCTTGAGTGTCGACGCCACCGGCCAGCAGCAACCGGCCCAGCTCGGTCAGGCCGATGAAGGGCACCAGGTTGACCAGTGCGCCGACCGCGGCAAACGCTACGCCTAAGTGAATCAGGCGGTTGACCGGACGTTTCAGGGTATCCAGAGCGGTGGTCATGAGTTTTTCCGTAGGGCGTCCAGCAGGTGCGCGGTGACGGTGTGGACGTGAGGCGGTTCGATCACGCTGAAGTGATTGCCGGGCACGTCGATCAAGTCGAATCGTCCCAGGCACGCGTCTTCCCAGAACGGTGCCGCCAGGTGGCCAACGCCGCCGGTGATGCCGAACGATTGCTGCTCCAGGCAGCGCAGGTAGGTCATGTTGCCGAGGAACGGCGGCGGGTCGAACCGTGCCGCGCGCATGCTGTGGCGGCAGACGCGGAACAACGTCGGCACCAGCTCCGGGCCGATGGGCACCCCGGCCTGGCCCGACGCCAGGCGCGCATATTCGGCCAGGCGTTGTTCCTGGCTGCGCGCCGATTGTTGTCGCACCGCCAGCGCCAGGGCTTCAAGGCCCGGGTCGCCGCTCAAGGCGGCCATGGCCCCGGCGGGCACGCGGCGATTGTCACGGGCCATCAGCAGATCGATGGCGCGGTACACGTCATAGTCTTCGATATGCGGGCCGAACACGGTTTTCACTGGATCCAGGTTCAGGTTGGGCACGAAGATCGCCTCGTAGGCCAGCTCTTCGTCGGTGTCGATGAACATCGGAATGCTGTCGATCAGGCTCAGGTCCACCACGTCCATGCCCCGTTCAAGCAAGCGCCGGGCGACCTCGGTGGCGAGCAGCCCGCCCAGGCAGTAACCGATCAGCTGGAAGCGCTGGTGACCGTCGGCGATCAAGCGTTCTGCGTAATCCTGGGCCACGCTTTCGATCAGGCGCTTGGGCTCCAGGGCCAGGTAGCGCTCGGTGTCGGCCACGGCAAAGCCGATCACCGGGCCGGCCTGTTGCTCGGCCAGGGCGCGCCCCAGGTGCTGGAAGTAATCCAAGGTGCCGAGGGCGGCGTGGAACATCACCCGCACCGGGCCGACCTCGCCACCGCCGAATGGCACCACCAACGCATTGCTGCTGGAGGAACGCTGGGCTTCGCCGCCCGCCGCCGTGGGCGCTGGCGCGGCTTCGCCGTGGTTGAGCAGGCGCGCCAGGGCGGTGACATTCGGCTCGTTGAGCATCTGCCGCAGCAGTGTGTCGTAACTCAAGGCCTGGGCCTGGGGCAGTTGTTCACGCAGTTGACCGGCGACACGGGCGAGGATCAGTGAGTCGGCGCCTTTTTCGTAGAAACTGTCGTCGACGCCAATTTGCGTCAATCCCAAGGCCTCGGCCCACAGCCGGCACAGCTCGGCGGTGAGGGAATCGGTCGGCGTCGCCTGGCCCGCGGACACGTGGGCATCAACGGCGGGGCGCAAGCCGGCCAGGGTCTTGCGGTCGACCTTGCCATTGGCGGTCAATGGCAAGCGGTCGAGCACTTGCAGGTGCGCCGGCAGCATGTATTCGGGCAAGCGATGGGCCAGGGCGCGGCGCAGGCTGTCGACGTCCAGGCGCTGGAACCCGGCCTTGAAACGGGCGGCGAACACCTGCATGCCGAGGGCCGCCAGCGGGTGATCGGCCTGGGGCAGGGCGGGCAGGCATTCACCGCCCAAGGCCTGGATCCGCGCCTGCCAGGTCTGCGCGTCGCGCAAACCGCTACGGCCCAAGTCGTGGTCGTCGTTGACCGGGGTCATCATGAAGCCCTGGGTCAACAGGATCGGCGGCCATTCGCCGGTGGGTTCGCTGAACACCAACCAGCCCCCGGGGCTGAGCAGCTCGGTGATTTGGCCGAGGGCTTTGTCGATGTCCTTGACGCTGTTGAGCATGCCGGCACACAACACGACATCGACGCTGTTGCTGGCCAGCCCTTGGGGCCGGATGTCCTGGTCGATGTCCAGCACGCCGTAGCGCACCCAGGCGTGCTCGGCAAACCGTTGCTTGGCCGCTGGCAAGAAAAAAGCGGTCATGTCGGTGAACAGGTAATCGACGTCCAGGCCATCGAGCAGCCCGATCACTGGCGCGCTGGTGGCCCCGGTGCCGGCGCCGATTTCCAGGATACGCAGCGGCCCGTCGCCGTCATGGTGGGTGGCGAGGCGGTTGATCAGTGCCGCGATGCTGTGATTGTTGTAGCGCGAGACGGCGTCCCCGCCGTACAGCTGCAATGCCAGGTCCTGTTGGCCTTGGGGAAACAGCAGGTCGAACGGATTGACCTCGCCCTTGAGCAACGGCGGCAATTGCCAGACATGGTTGAGCTGGTAGTCGAACAGCGCCTGGCTGCACAGCCCCGAGGCGACGGCCTGTTCCACCCGGCCCCAGGCCAGCGCCGGCTCGGGTGCCGGTTGCGCCAGGCGATAGCGCGATTGTTCGAGTTGCAGCAGGCCCGCCTCGCACAGCGCGCCCAACCAGCGGCGCACCAGCCAGTGGTGGCGCGGCTGTGCCTGCAACGCCTGGAGAATGGCCGGGGCATCGGGTTCGGCCAGCTCGCCGCTGAACAAGCCGGCCTTGAGCATCACCTCCAGCATCGAGCTCAGCGCCGCGGCACTCAGGTCTGCCTGGTAATCGCCAATCTGCTGGGCGTCAAAGGCGCCGACCTGGTTGTCGGCATAACGATTGATCGTCGTGAGCAAGGACGCGTCCGGCAACGGTGTTGGCGATGTCCGCGCGGCAGTGACAAAGGCCAGCAGGCTGCGCTCTCCGGTGGTTTCACCGGTGACCAGGCTGATTGCGTTGTCCACGCCGGGGATGGCGAGCAATGCGGCGTCGATTTCGCCCAGTTCAACGCGATGCCCACGGATTTTCACCTGGCCGTCTTCACGGCCGAGGAACTCCAGTTCGCCGCCGGGCAGGTAGCGACCCCGATCGCCGGTGCGATACAGGCGCTGGCCATCCACGGGATGGGCGAAGAACCGCGCGTCGCTCAGTGCCTGGTCGCCAAGGTAACCGTTGGCCAGGCCGACACCTGTGATGTACAGGTCGCCAGGCACCCAGGTCGGGGCGTCGCGCCATTGGCTGTCGAGCACGCGAAAGCCCTGGTTGGCCAAGGGCAGGCCATAGGGAATGCTGCGCCACGCCGGGTCAATCTCGTCGATCAGGTGCAGGTTGGACCAGATCGAGGCTTCGGTCGCGCCACCGAGACCCACCAGGGCCAGGCCAGGCAAGAGTTGTTGGAGTTGCGGCGGCAGGTTCAGCGGGATCCAGTCACCGGACAACAACGCCAGGCGCAGGCTGTCCAGTGGCCGGGGCTCGGCATGCAGGTAGTGGACGAGCATGTGCAGTTGCGCAGGCACCGAGTTCCACAGCGTCACCTGATGCCGCTGCACCAGTTCGGCCCAGTGCGACGGGTCGGCGCCACGTGCCGGGTCGGGCAGCACCAGCACGCCGCCCACGGCGAGGGGGCCGAAGAGGTCGTACACCGACAGGTCGAAACTCAACTGTGCCAACCCCAGCACGCGGTCCTTGGCGTTGACGTGAAAACGCCGGTTGATGTCTTGCACGGTATTGAGGGCGGCGCGATGGCTGATCATCACGCCTTTGGGGTCGCCCGTGGAACCGGAGGTGAAGATCACGTAGGCGAGGTCATCGGGGTTGCTGTCAACCGCTTGGAAGTCGGCCGCTGCCGGCGCCAGTCGATCCACGGCATGCCAGTGCAACCCATCCGGCAGCGGCGTATCGGGCAGGCTCTGGGACTGGCCAAGTACATGACGCACCTGGGCGCTGCGCAGCACGCGGTCGCGGCGGGCGGCCGGGGCATTGCTATCGAGTGGCAGGTAGGCGGCCCCGGCAAGTAATACACCGTAGGCCGCTACGACCTGGTCGAGGCCTTTGGGCATGAGGATCGCCACCGGTTCCTGGGCGGCGCAACCGGCCTGGCACAGGGTGGCAGCGACGGCCAAGGCGCGCTCGACGAGCGCGGCATAGGTCAGGCTGCCGTTGGCATCGATCACCGCCAGTGCTTGCGGATGTGCCTTGGCCATGACCAGCAGACCGTCATGCAAGCGACCGGTGGGCAGCGGCACGGCGGTGGCATTCGCCGCCAGGCGCTCACGCTGTTGCCAGGCCGGAAGCGGCACCTGCATGGATTGTTCCCAGGCAACCGGGTCCAGGGCCAACCGCTGCAACTGCGCCAGGAACGCCTGCTGCATGTCGTTGACCAAGCCGTCGGGGAACACGCCTTGGCGAACGTCCCAATGGATGCGCAAACCGTGGCGGTCATCCATCACCTGGCAGTCGAGGGTGACTTGCGGGGTCTGGGTAATGCCGTGGCCCACCCGGCGCTGGCTGGCCGCCAGGGGTTCGATCGCCAGGCCGATGGCGCTGGTGAACACCACCGGCATGGCCGCGGCTTCACGGCCACGCCGACGGCCGATTTCACGCATCACTTCAATGCCGGAAAACAGCCGGTGCTCCAGGTCGGCAAACAATTGGCCGCCCAATTGCCGGGCCTGCTGGGTGAAGTCCTGGCCTTGCGGATCGTTGACCTGGAGCAGGCTCACGGAGGTGAAGTCCCCCACCAGCCGATCCACCTGCGGGTGCAGTGGCAAGCGGTTGAGCAGCGTCAGGTTGAGGCTGAAGGCAGGGCGCTGGCTCCAGCGTTGCAAGGTTCCGACGTAGGCGGCGAGGACCGCAATGGAAGGGGTCAGGCCGCGTTCGTTGGCGGCTTTTTTCAGGGCGCTCCATTGCTGCTGATCGAGCTGGGCCGAATGCCGCTGGAAGCGCGGCGGGGCCGTGTCTTCACCGCTCAGGGGCGCCGGCAGTTGCGGCGCGGCGGGCAAGTCATCGACGCGCCCCAGCCAATACTCACGGTCGCGTTGGTGGCGGCTGCCTTCGAGCAAGCCACGCTCGGCCAGCAGGTAGTCGCGGAAGGTGATGTCCAAGGGCGGCAGGGTGGCTTGGGGATCGTCCAGCAACTGTTCCAATTCGTTGAACAGCAACTGTGCGCTGGCCCAGTCGGCAATCAGCGAATCCATGGAGAAATGCAGGGTGTCGCCGCTGTCGCTGCGGCTCATGCGCAATTCGAACAGCGGCCATTGATCGGTGGGGTAGAGCTTCTGTTCCATGGCCTGGCGGATCTGCTGCACGCCGTGCCGGTGCTGTTCAGCCGTGGCGCCGCGCAAGTCCGCGACGGCCAGCGAGTAGTGGGCAACGTTGGCCAGGACGCATTGGGAACCCTCACTGGCGATCACCGCGCGCAGCATGTCGTGACGCTCGATCAGACGGTTCCACGCCTGTTCCACCTGCTGCGGATCGAGCCGCGGCCAACTCAGTTCCAGATAACCGTGGCAGGCGACGTTGCCATAGCCAAAGGAAGATTGGCGGCCCAGGAGGTAGGCGTTCTGCACGTCGGTGAGCGGGAAGGGCGCGTGGTGGTTCGCCGGGTCAGCCTGTACCAGTGGCCGTTCCTGTGTTTCGAGCAGGTGCAGGATCTGTTCTTTGTGCTCACGCAGTTGTGCCAGGCGCTCGGCATTGAGCAGGCCTTGGGGGGCGCGGAATTTCAATTGCCCGTCCTGGGGCCAGAGTTCGACGCCCAGGGACTTGAGTTCACTTAGCAGTTTGGCGGCGGGCATGGGTACAGCTCCTGGAGAAAAGAGGGGTTGTGCGGGCATCAGATGACGCCCTCTTCAACGGTGTCCGAGGCAGGTTGGCGCTCAAGGATCTGCGCCACCTCCGTCAAGGTGGCGGCGCCGAACAACTGGCCCATGGGCAGTTCAAGGCCCAGGCGGGTACGCAGCATTTCGAGAAAACGCGTGGCCAGGAGGCTGTCGCCACCGAGGCGGAAAAAGTTGTCGTGGCGCGACACGCTCGGCACGTTGAGCAATTGCTGCCAGAGCTCGGCGATCAGTTGTTCTTCCGGGCGCAGCGGTTGCTCGTCCGCCACCGGTCGCGACTGGGCGGCGTCGGCCAATCGCGCCTGCAGTGCCCGGCGATCGATCTTGCCGTTGCTGCTCAGGGGCAAGTGTTCCAGCACCAGGACGTGTTCCGGGCGCATGTACCCCGGCAAGCACTGCTCCAGGTGTCGTGCCAAGACCTGTGCGTCGGTGCTGGCCGTCACGGCGGCCATCAGCCGGTTGTCGGTGACCAGCGCCACGGCCCTGGTGACGCAGGGATGGCGGGCGAGGGCTGCCTCGATTTCGCCCAGTTCGATGCGATGGCCGCCAATCTTCACCTGGCTGTCGGCGCGCCCGAGAAACTCCAGCAGGCCATCGGGGTGGTAGCGACCCAGGTCGCCGGTGCGGTACCAGCCGTCGACAAAGCGCTCGGCATTCAACTGCGGCGCGTGGCGATAGCCGCGGGCGACGCCGGCGCCACCAATCCACAGCTCACCGGTGACCCAATCCGGACAGTCGCGGCCCAGGGCATCGACCACCCGATAGGCCTGGCTGGCCAGTGGCACGCCGTAGGGGATCGAGCGCCAACCCGGCAGCGCTTGCTCCACCGGATAATGGTTCGACCAGATCGCCGCTTCGGTGGCGCCGCCCAGGGCGATAAAACGACAGTCTGGCGCCTGTTGCCGCAGGCGTTGGGGCAGGTCGAGGCCAATCCAGTCGCCCGACAGCAACGCCACGTTCAGGCCCAGTGGCTGGCGGTCGTGGGCATTGGCTTCCAGCAGCATATCCAGCAAGGCCGGCACGCTGTTCCACAGGGTCACGCGATGGTGTTGCAACGCTTTGAGCCAGGCCCGGGCATCGCGGCGCTGGTCCTCCTCGATCAAGACCAGCGCACCGCCCACCGACAGCAGGCCGAACAGGTCGTACACCGACAGGTCGAAATCCAGCGCGGACAGGGCCAGCGTGCGGTCGCTGGCGTCGATGCCATAGCAGCGATTGATCTCGGCCACGGTGTTCATCGCGGCGCGGTGGGTGATTTCCACGCCCTTGGGCTGGCCCGTGGAGCCGGAGGTGTAGATCACGTAGGCCAGCTCCGCGGCCGAGACGGCGAGCGGCGCCGAGAGCGGTTCGGCGTCCAGCGCGTGGAGCGGGTCGAGGTGTTTGACGCTGGGCAATTGCGGGTCATGCCCGGCCAGGATCAGGGTGACGCCGGCCTGCTGCAGGATGCGCTGGCAACGTTGCAGCGGTTGGTCGACCCCGACCGGCAGGTACGCGGCGCCCGCGGCCAGGATGCCCAGCACGCTGGCGATCTGTCGTGGCCCCTTCGCCAGGGACACCGCCACCAGGTCGCCCGGCACCACGCCGGCGTCCATCAGGCTGCGGGCAATGCGCAGCGCCTGCTCGGCCAGTTCGCCATAGCTGAGCATGCCATGCTCACCCCACAACAACGCCGGGCGTTGGGGCGCTTGGCGTGCCTGTTCGAAGAAGCCCTGGTGCAAGGTCGGGTCACCCGGCACGCTCGGGCCCGGGGCATTGAGCTGGGCACGCAACTGCGCCTGGGCTTGGGGCAGCAGGTCGGGCGGTGGGTTGTCCCAGGTGTGCTCGGCCAGCCAGTTCAAGCTGTACAAGTAGGCATCGAACATCCCTTCCACCAGGCCTTCGGGAAACAGGCCGACCACGTAGTCCCAATTCAGGGCGATGCCGCCGTTGGCTTCCACCACCTGATGGTCGAGCCAGACCTGCGGGGTTTGGGTCAGGCCAAAGACTTGCCGGGCAAACGGCCCGTCCACCGGCGCGGCCGTGCCATCCGGGACCCCAAGCGCACTGGTGAATACCACGGGCATGCTCACCTGTTGCTCGCCATTGCCCCGGGCCAGCTGCCGCAACAGGCTGACCGAGCCGAGGCAACGGTGCTCCAGTGCCTCGCCCAGGGTGCGCTGGGTACGCCGGGCGCGGTCGCCCCAGCGTTCGCCGGGCAGCGGAACATAACCGAGCAGCGTGAGGGAGGTGAAATCGCCCATGACCTGATCGATCTGGGGATGCAGCGCCCGACGATCGAACAGCGTGAGGTTGAGGCTGAGGTCGGGACGTGCACTCCAGCGGCCGAGGGTTTCGGCAAACGCGCAGAGCAGCACGGCCGAGGCGGTGAGCCCCTGTTGTTGGGCCTTGGCCAGGATCGCCCGCCAGGCTTGGGCGTCGATTTGTCCTTGCAGGCGTTCGAAGCGCGGTTGACCCAGGCTGGCGGGGTCCGCCGCCAGCGGCAGTTGCGGGTGCGGCGGCAACTCGGGCAGGCGTTCTTGCCAGAACTGTTGCGCGGCTTGCAGCTCGCCCGCGTCCACGGCGGATTGCAGTTGATAGTCGCGGAACGACAGTTCCAGCGGCGCCAGCGTCAACCCAGGGTCACGGTAAATGGCATCGAGTTCTGCGTAGAAGCGCAGGATGCTCAGGGCATCGAGGATCAGGTTGTCCAGGCTGATGGCCAGCCGCGTGTAGCGGCCATGAGTCACGGCCTGCACATCGAACAGCGGCCACTGGCCCGGATCGAACACGCGATGGGCACAGTGTTCGCGCAAGTCGTCGAGGTGGGCGTAGCCCTGGCCGATTTCGAAGGACGGCAGCTGTTGCAGGGGCAGGATGCGCGCCTGGCCGCATTGATCGAACACGGCGCGGAGCATTTCGTGGCGCTCGATCAAGCGATCCAGCGCGGCCTGCAGGCGCGGCAGGTCGAGGTCCTCGACGTCGTACTCGCGATAGAAGTGGCAGCTGACGCCGCCCAGCACCAGGCTCGGGTCGCGGCCCAGCCAATAGGCCTGTTGCACCTCGGTCATGGGGAAGGGCGCATGGCGTTGCGGCAGGTCCGGCACAATCGTGTGCCGCGGTTCGGCCTGGGCCTGCCGATGCAAATCGGCACAAAAATGCGCCAGCACCGGTTTGGCGAATACCTGGGCGATCCGCGCGCCTCCCAGCCCTTGCTCTACAAGCAAACGCACCAGGCGGGTGGCGCTCAGGGAGTCGCCGCCCAGGGCGAAGAAGTTGTGTTCTCGGCAGACCTCAGCGCAGCCTAGTAACTGCTGCCAGGCATGGGCCACCAGGGTTTCGATGTCGCCACAGGGAGCGGACAGGTTGGCCTGCACCGGGGCGCTGTTGGCCGCCAGCCAGTCGTTCAGTACCTTGCGATCCACCTTGCCATTGCCGGTCAAGGGCAACTGCGCGCAGCCCAGGACAGTGCTGGGGATCATGTAGCCCGGCAGGTGCTCGGCCAGATGTTCGGCCAACCCCTGTGGGTCCAGGCGTTTGGGCATCACGGGGCCGTCTGTCAGGCGCACCACTGCAGCCAACTGCTGGCCGGCCAGCAGCGCCACCGCCTGCTCGACGCCGGGCCAGGCCAGCAAGGCGGTTTCGACTTCCCCGGCTTCGATGCGGTAGCCGTGCAGTTTGAGTTGGAAATCGGTGCGCCCGAGGAATTCGACGTTACCATCGGGGTGATAGCGCGCACTGTCGCCGGTGCGGTACCAACGCAAGCCTTGATAGTCGACGAAACGTTCAGCTGTGCGCACCCGGTCGCCGCGATAACCCTCGGCAACACCGGCGCCGCCGATCCACAGTTCGCCGGCCACCCAGTCGGGGCAGTCATGGCCGTGTGGGTCGACGATGCGCAAGCGGACATTGTCCAGCGGCGTGCCATAGGGCAGGCAGTGCCAGGACAAGGGTTGGCCGGGCAGCACTTCGAACAGGGTCGAGTGAATGGCGGTTTCGGTGGCGCCGCCCAAGGCCATGAAACGGCAGCCGGGGGCTTGGGTCCACAACCGTGGCGCCAGGTCCGGAGCGACTTTGTCGCCGCCAAGCAATACCGCGCGCAGGGGCAGGCTGGCACCGGCGGGGGCGCAACCGAGCAGCATGTCGAGCAACGCTGGCACGCAATTGAGCACGCTGGCGCGATGCCGCAGGGCCAGCTCACGCCAGCGTCCGGCATCACGCTGGGCCCCGGGCTCGATACCGATCACCGCCGCCCCAGTCGACAGCGCGGCAAACAGGTCGAATACCGACAAGTCGAACTCCAGGGCCGAGAGCGCGAGGATTCGATCGTCGCTGTTCAGTTGCAAGCGCCGTTGCAGGTCTTCCAGCGTGTTGGCGGCGGCCTGATGGCTGATTTCCACGCCCTTGGGTTCACCTGTGGAACCGGAGGTATAGAGGATGTAGGCCAGGTCGCTGATCGCTCCGGGCCGGGGGGCGTCCAGCACCGTGCTGGCGGCGGGCAGTTGCGTGAGCAATAAGTGCGCGCCCGACGAATTACAGATTTTCCGGCACCGCGCCGCCGGTTGATCGACGCTGATGGGTAGGTATGTGGCGCTGCACGCCAGGATGCCCAGCACCGCGATCACCTGCTCGGGCCCCTTGGGCAGTTGCAACGCCACCACGTCACCGCGCCGCACGCCTTGGCCTTCCAGGTAGGCCGCCACGTGTAAAGCACGTTCGGCGAGTTCGCCGTAGGTGATGACGGGATGATCGCCGTGCAGCAACGCGGGCAGGGTGGGTGTCAGGCGCGCCTGGGCAAAAAAGGCTTCGTGCAAGCGTTGTACCGGCAGCGGCGCGGCCTGGCCCTGGACGCCATTGCGGAGGTCCAGTTGGCTGGCAGGGATCAGCGCCGGAGGCGACAGGTCCCAGGCCGAAGCTTCAAAGCACAGGCGCTGCAACAGCCCGGTATACGCCTCGAACAACCCATCCAGTACACCGTCGGCGAACAACCCTTCACGGGCGTCGAGATTGACCAGGACACCGCCGTCCAGCTCGGTGACCTGGGCGTCGAGCCACACTTGCGGGCCTTGGGAAATGATCCAGGCCGGTTGGCCGAAACACCCTTGCACGCCCTCGGCGAACAATTCCCCCAACCCCAGGGCGCTGGTGTACACCACCGGTGCCAACACTTGCTCACCGCGTTGGCGGGACAGTTCGCGCAACACCTCCAGGCCGGAAAACGCGCTGTGTGCCGCATCGCTGTGGAAGCGCCGTTGCAAGGCCGTGGCACGAGCGGCGAACGTGCCGCTGACGTGACCGTCCCACGCCAGTAGGATCGATGAGGTGAAGTCGCCAACCAGGCGCTCGACATCGGCATGCAGTGGCGTGCGGTTGAACAGCGGCAAATTGAGCAGCAGCTCGGGCGTCTCGCACCAGGCGCCAAGGGCTTCGCAGAACACCGCCGCCAAGGCCATCGCCGGCGTCAGGCCGTGCTCCCGGGCGTGGCGCTCGAAGGCCTGGCGCTGGGACGGCGGTAGCCAGTGATGACGGCGTCGCACTTGGCGATCGTCGCCCTGGGGCTTGATGGGCAAGCGCGGGGCGCCGGGCAACCGGTCCAGGCGCTGCAACCAATAGTCACGGGCCTGTTGATGAAACGCACGTTGCTCGGGACTGGCGTGTTCACGGCGCAGGTCGGCCAGGTAACGGGCAAAGCTGTAGTCCAGCGCGGCCAAGGGCTGCTGGCGATACAGCTGCACCAGGTCGCCGAGCAGGGTGCGCAGGCTCAGGGCATCGGCGGCGAGCATGTCGAGGTTCAAGTGCAGGCGCGTCCCGTCGGGTAGCAACGACAACTGGATGTCCAGCACCTGGCCTTGTTCAACGGCCAATTGGCGGTGGGATAACTCAGTGCGCAACGCCGACAGCCGTTGTTGCTGTTGCTCGGCGCTGGCCTGGCGCAGGTCATGCACCTTCAATCCCGGCCAGGGGCTGCGGGCGAGGATCCGCTGGCGACCGTCGTCGAGAAACTGCGCGCGCAACATCGGATGGCGCGCCAGCAACGCCCGTACGGCGGCTTCCAAGCGGATCGGGTCGACGTCGCGGCCATCGAATTCGTTATAGAAGTGCGCGGCGACACCGCCCAGCTGCTGGCCGGGGGCGCGTCCGATCCAATAGGCGTGTTGCATCGGCGCCAGTTCGAAAGGCTGGCCGTCGTCCGCAGGCGCGGTGACCGCCGCCGGCACTTGGGGAGCCACCTCAAGCATGGCCAGCCAGGCTGACAGGCGCGGGTCGGCGATCAGGTCGGCAAAACGCGCGGCCAGGCCATGGCGGCGCCACTGGCCGGCGAGGCGAATCAGGGTGACGGAATCCAGCCCCCATTCGATCAGGTTCGCCTCCAGGGGAATCTGGTCGGCGGGCAGGTCGAGGGCCTGGGACAGGGATTGGCGCAGCAGTGTTGCGGTTGAGGTGCTGGGAGTGGCCATGGCTCAACGTCTTCTCATTGCTAGGGCCCGGACCGGGGTTGGCCCAGGCGCTGGGGGCAGGCAGTTGCTTGGGGGAGATGCTAGTCATTCTCATTTTGCCAACTACCCGGATCGAATCGTTTTTGCCCCACATCCGCGTCTCGTTCACCCGTTGCAGTGCCGTGGTGGCTACGCACAACGCCAATCGCCCGCAGGATGCGGTTGGAAAATGACTTGAATCGGGTAGAGCCCGCCCCATGGCCTTGACTACCGTCGCTCGCCGCCCCTTGCCGGGCCTGTGTCCCTCTGATTGGAGTTACGGATGTCTGTCGATTCGGGTTTACAAGTGCGCGGCCTGCGCAAGCGCTACCCCAACGGCGTCGAGGCGCTGCGCGGCGTGGACCTGAGTGTCGGCCCCGGGATGTATGGCTTGCTGGGGCCCAATGGCGCGGGCAAAAGCAGCTTGATGCGGACCCTGGCGACCCTGCAGCAACCCGACGCCGGCAGCATTCACCTGGACGGGACGGATGTGTTGGCCGATTCCGATCATTTGCGACGCCGCCTGGGCTATCTGCCGCAGCAATTGGGTGCGTATCCGGGCGTGAGCGCACGGGACTTGCTCGACCGTTTTGCCTGGCTCAAGGGGCGCAGCGACAGCCGCCAGCGCCGCGAGGAAATCGAGGGCCTGCTGGACAAGGTCAACCTCCAGCAGGCCGCCCATCGAGCGCTCGCCACCTATTCGGGCGGCATGCTGCGCCGGTTCGGCATCGCCATGGCGTTGGTGGGCTCGCCACGCTTGTTGATCGTCGATGAGCCCACGGCTGGCCTCGACCCGGCGGAGCGCAACCGTTTCCATCGGGTGTTGGCCGATGTCGCCGCCGAGTCCATCGTGTTGCTTTCGACCCACATCGTCGAAGACGTCGAAAACCTCTGCAGTCGGCTGGCCGTGCTGGCCGCTGGGCAGATCCTTGTCGAAGGTAGCCCGGCGCAGTTGCTGGGTGCCGAGCAGGGCCGATTGTGGGAAGCGTCCTTCGACCGTGGCGAGTCGCTGCCCGCTGCCTTGCATGTGGCCGCCAGCCCGCAGGGCAGCCGCGTCATCGTCCATGGCGAGCGTCCTGCCGATCCACGTTTCGTGCCCCATGCGCCGCGCCTGGAAGACATCTATTACCTGGCATTGGCTCAGGCAGGTGAGGCGCTCGACGCATGAATACCTTTGCTCTGCTGATGCGCGAAGCCTGGGTGGAAGTGCGCGCCGGGTTGCGCAGCGGCATTCCGTTGCTGGTGTTCCTTGGCCTGACCGGCTACCTGCTGATGGCCCTGACCAATGCCGACTATGTGCAGAAGATGGGCGCCAGCGATATCGCCCGCAATGCGCCGAGCCTGATTTACCTGATGTCGTGCGGCTGTATGTTCTTCCTGTTTTTTGCCTGGGCCTGGGTGTTTGCCCAGCCGGCCCTGAGGGACCGCAAGGCGCAATTGGAAGAAGTGCTGCTGGCCTTGCCGTTGTCCCTGCCGGCGCTGCTGTGGGGACGCTTTATCGGCGCGGCGTTGGTGGGTGGCTTGCTCGCCAGTTCATTGATCGTCGGCTTTCTCGTCAGCCCGGTGCTGGGCTGGCTCGGCTGGGTGCCGGCGGCGAGCATCGGCGCACCCATGTGGTCGGCGCTGGGGTTTGCCTGGGTCGCCTTGCTGTTGCCAGTGAGTACCGGGATTGGTGCGTTGTATTACTTGCTGGCCTTGCGCAGCCGAGGCCTGGCCGCACCGTTTGCCTTGGCGACGGTGCTGATGCTGTTGTGGATGTTCGCCGTGGTGGTGCTCAAGGGCGGGCATATCAACCCGCTGTTGGCGGCCAGCCTCGATCCGTCACTGTTCACCTTTGCCCAGGCCCAGGTGGAGACCTGGAACGCCGCGCAGAAATCCCAATCGCTGTTGGCGTTGACCCCGGGGTTCTGGCTTAACCGCGCGCTGTGGTGTGGGTTGCCGTTGCTGCTGCTGGCCGTCGTCCTGGCCCGCACCAGCCGCCAGGGCTTGATGGGCCGCCGCAGTGGCGCCGTGTTGGCCGAGCCGCCAATGCTGTTGGCGAGCCACGTGCGCTTGCCTGGCCCGTTACCCGCCAGCCGCTGGCCGCGGGCGTTGTGGTGCGAGGTTCGCTGGCAGGTGCGGCAGTTGTTTGCCCGGCGCATCGGCTGGGTTGCCCTCGGCTTGTTGCTGGCCATGGGCATACTCAGCGGGTTTGTTCATATCGTGTGGCATGCGCGCGGGCCGATGGTGCCGCGACCGGACCTGATCTTGCCGTTGTTATCGAGCGCGTCGTTCCTGGTGATCGCCTTCATTGTCGCGGCGCTGGTGGGGCTGGTTTGCCGGCGCGATGACGTGGAAGGCCTGGGCGCAATGTTACAGGCCACCCCGGCGCCGGCGTGGCTGCGTTTGTTGGGACGAGTGGCCTGCGTGCTGGTGGCGACGCTGGCCTTGGCGCTGGTGCCGGGGGTTGCCAGCCTGGTGATCAGCGCGCTGGTCGCCCCCGACAACTGGGCACCGGGCTTTGTGCTGATCTATCAAACACTGGTGTTCGCGCCGCCGTTGCTGGAACTGGCGATGCTCACGGTGCTGGTGCATGCCTTGATCCGTCGATCCGGCCTGGCGTATGCGACGTCCATGCTGTTGACGTTTTTCCTGGTGCTCAACCATGAATTGGGGCTGGTCAGCTATCCCGCCTATGCCATGGCGATACCGGCCCACGTGGCCTTGTCGCAACTCACGGGCTGGGCGCCCTGGCTGCCTTATCTTGCCACTTTGACCAGCTGGAAACTGGCCGGCTGCCTGGTGATGGTTGCGGTGGCGGCGTTGGCCTTGCCCCGTGGGCCGGAGCGGCGCCGTCTGAGGGATGTGCGCCGCAGCTTGCTGGGCTTGCCCGGTGTATTGCTGGTGTTGGGGGCCGTGGGTTTGCTGGGCAGCGGCGCGCTGTTGCATCGGCATCTGGTGGAGCAGGGCGACTACCGGTCGGTGGCCGAGGAACGGGCCGAGCACGCCGAATGGGAACAGCGATGGCTGGCCGGGGCGGGCGCCTGGCAGGTGGCGGACGGACGCTTGCACTTGCGCATCGACAGCGTTGCCCGACGTGTTGACGGCGAGTGGACGTTGGGAACCGTGATCGCCGCCAAGGAGCACCTGGACGCAGAATTGCCGCCGGGGTTGCACGTCACGGCGGTGAGCGTCATGGGGAGGCCAGTCGTTTATGAACAGGCGGCGGGGCATTTGCGTGTGCCTTTGGCGGAGTGCGCGGCGAGTGGCTGCAGCGTGCAACTGAACTGGACGCTGGAGGCCGCCGGCTGGCCGTCCGAAGGTGACGCATTCTGGCTGGGGCCGCGAGGGGTGTGGCTGCAAGCGCGCCGCGTGATGCCGCGCCTGGGCCTGGACAGCGAGCGCTTGCTGCGCGCGCCGGTCCAACGAGCCGAAGCCGGTTTGCCGCCTGATGTGCCGAGTTTGCCGGCAGGGTCCGCAGTCGCGGTAGACGCAGTGGCACCGGCGGGGGCGTGGCAATGGCGGGTCGAGGTCGATGGCCAGGCGTTCAATGGTCACAGCGCAGCACCGCTGGATTTCGCCTATCACATGGGTGCTACGCAAGACCTCGACGGCGTGCAAGTGCTCGCCGATGCCGGTCGCCAACAAACCGCCCGTGAGGTGCGCGAAGACTTGGAGGTCATGTCCGCCTGTGTGGCTCGGCGCCTGGGCAGTCGCCCAAACGTCGAGGCCCTGAGCCAGTGGCCGACCGGCATGGGAGCCAGTCATCTGAGCCAGGCCCATCTGGTGCTCAGCCAGACGCCGGATTGGGATGTGGCGCAGGCAGGCGTCGGGCGCTGGACGCGCCGTGCCCATATCGCCGAACTGCTCGCACGGCGAATGCTGAGCGATGCCAGCGACCTGCGCCAGGCCCCGGGTTACCTCTGGCTGAGCCAGGGTGTGGCGGGCGCGATCGGCTTGCTGTGTGTCGGTGACGTCGACGGCGTTGAGGCCCGCTCGGCCTTGGTGAAGTTGATGGCCGATGATTTGACCCGCGCCTTGAGCAATGACGGCGAGCCCGTCGGCACCTTGGCCACTGCCCGGGAACAGGGCTGGGTCGCGACGTATGCACCGCTGGCCAGCCTGGACTGGGTGGCCGGACAAAGCGCCGAACAACTGGCGGCAATGACCGCAAGCATCCGAAATGGCCAGGGATGGCCCGCCGCGATCCAGCACCTGTTGGGCGCGCCCTCTGACCAGGCGATCACCCCAGCGCTCAAGCGCTGGGGGCCTGCGCAATGAATTTGAACCATCCCTTTTGCCTGGAGTTGTTCCATGTCAGCACCGCTGTCGATCAAACCGCTGCGCCGTCCCCTCGGCTGGCGGGAGAATGTCTTGACCCAAACCCTTGCACTGGCCTTGTCCAGCCAGATGTGCGCGGCCTATGCCGCTGATTATCAACCTGTCGCCAGCACGGAGGTGATCGAGCTGGCCCCGTTGATGGTCAGCGCTCGGTTGAACGAAGAAAGCGCCAAGGACATTCCCTTCGGGCTTACCGTGATCGACGGGCAAACCCTCGAAACCCGGCGCTTGCGCACCCTGGAAGACGCGTTGCGCACCACACCGGGGGTGGATGTGAATTCCTGGGGCGGCGCCAACGACGCCAATGTGCGCATCCGCGGTGTCGGTTCGCTGAACCAGATGAGCATGGACGACGGCTCGGTGGTGCTGAATGTGGACGGGGTGCCGATGTCGGTGCGCAACGCGGCGATGGCCACCCTCGACGTGGAGCAGGTCGAGGTGCTCAAGGGCCCTCAGGGCACGTTGTTGGGACGTAACAGCGAGGCGGGCGCGATCAACGTCACCACGCGCAAGCCGACCCGCGAACGGGAAGGTTATGTGCGCGGCGAAGTCGGTAGCCAAGGCCAGTTCATGACCGAAGGAGCTGTGGGCGGGCCATTGACCGAATCCCTGGCGGGGCGCATTGCCGTGCGCCGCAGTGGCTTCGATAACTGGGTCGACGACCAGCAGGATGGCGACCCGTTGACCCAGCCACGGGACCTGGCCCTGCGCGGCAGCCTGCTGTGGGACAACGACCAAGGCACGACCGGCCTGCTGACCGCCGAGCGCCAGCGCGCCGAGCATTATGCCGGCCTGGAGATGCTGCGCCCCTTTGGCAACCGCCCCAGCCTGGACTACACGCCCGGCACGTTCGATGGCAACCAGAAGACCAACGAGCGTTATTCCTTCGAACTCAACCATGACCTGGCGCAGTCGCGGATTACCTCGATCAGCGCCTACACCAGCACCGACCTCAATGCGGTCAAAGGTTACGACCGCAACATCACCGAGGCGCTGTACGGTTCGCCGTTCGAATACCTGATCGAGGATTCTGCCAAAGAGCGTGTGTGGAGCCAGGACCTGCGCTTGGGGTCGCTGGCCGATGCCGATGTGTTCTGGGTGACCGGGGTGAACCTGTCACGCTCCGAGCGCAGTTTCGATTCCGACAACTTCACCAACGGCGCACAACAGAGGCGCGATTTCAGCACCAACAGCTATGCCGCCTACGGCGAGGTGACGTACCCGATTGCCGAAGACTGGAAACTCACCACCGGCCTGCGCCACACCTGGGACCGCAAGACCTATGGGGCCGACTATTCCAGCGGCGGCAATACCGTTGGCGACAACCGTCGGTTGCAGGACAACTACAGCACCGGGCGCGTGGCGCTGAGCTACACACTGACGCCGCAGACGAACCTGTACGCGGTACTGTCGCGAGGCTATAAATCCGCCGGTTTCAACGATTACGCCACCTCGGTCAAGGACAGCGAACCCTACAAGGCCGCCAAGGTGAACGCTGTCGAAGTCGGCTTCAAGCACGAAAGCGCCGAGGGGGCCTTGAGTCTCGAGGGGGCGTTGTTCCTGACCCGGGTGCAGGACGATCACCTGTTGGGGTATGACTTCAACACCCTGGCGGTCAGCGCCGTGAATGCCGACACCCGCAGCAAGGGCGCCGAGCTGTCGAGCACCTGGCATGTCACGGATGAGCTGACAGTGGGCAGCGCCATCAGCTACACCAACGCGGTGGTGACCTCCGATGCACCGGGGGTTTCTGGCGGTGATGTCGCGGCGGGAAGTCGCGTGCCGGATGTGCCGCTGTGGAGCGGCAACTTCAGCGTCGCCTGGCAGAAAGAGCTGGGCGCGTTCCTGGGCTTGCCGGCGCCGCGCCTCAATACGTTGCTCAACTATCGCGTGCAGAAAAATCGCCCGGCCGACCCGCAGAATCACTACGACCTCAAGGGCTACGCCAAGCTGGACCTGCACCTGGGCCTGGAAAGTGGCAGTTCGGAAGTCTACCTGTGGGGCGATAACCTGCTCGATGCGCGCTATGACTTGTATGGTTCGTATTCCACCGACCAGGTGCTGACCGGCATGCCGGGCCGAGGACGCTCGGCCGGCGTGGGGTACAGCTATTCGTTCTGAGTGCCCCTTGAGTCAAAGGGCAGGTTAGAACTGATAGGTGTAGCCGACCCCCAAGGTGCGCCGCCGTGCCGGCGCACCGTAGGCCACCGGTTCGCTGTAGAAACCATAGGTGTCGTAGGTTTGGTTCAGCAGGTTGTCGGCGAAGGCATATACTTCGCCGAAGCGGCTTTCCAGGCCTGCGCGCAGGTCGAGTTTCTCGTAGTTGTCCAGGTTGAAATGGTTCTGCGGATCGGCGGCGCGTTCGCCCACCAGGCGGTAATTGAGGCTGGTGTTCAGGGTGGTTTCGCCCAGGCTGGAGAAGGTGCCCAACGGGTGCTGCCAATTGATGTTGAAGTTGCCGCTCCAGCGCGGCACATCCGGGGTACGGTTGCCGGCGGCGATATCGCCGGCCTGGATGCCGTGGACGGCGCTGGTGATCTTGGCGTCGAGGTAAGTGGCGCTGGCGGCCAGGGTCAGGCCGTGGTCGAAATGCCAGGTGCCTTCCAGTTCGGCGCCGCGGGTGCGAGTATCGGCATTGAACGCATTGGTCGCGAAGGTGGCCGCGTTGTAGCCCAGCAGGTGGTCGTCGTGTACGCGGGTGTAGAACAGCGCACCGTTCAAGCTGCCGCGGCGGTCTTCTGTTTCACTTTTGAAGCCCAGTTCAGCGGCTCTGCTGACGGCGGCCTTGTAGGGCTCGCTGTCGCTGACCTGCGACGCATAGTCATTGAATCCCCCGGATTTGTAACCTCGCGCCAGTTGCACGTAGACGTTGGTTTGCGGGGTGAGCGCGTAGCTCAGGGCCACGCGGCCGGTGCCGTAATGGTCGGTCAGCTGGCGTGAATCATCCACGGCGCTGGCACCATTGATGTATTGGCCATCGTAGGTCTTGCGATCCCAGGAATGGCGATAGCCCGTGGTGAGTTTCAGGCGCTCGCTGAGCGGGAAGGTGACTTCGCCGTAGCCGGCATAGGTGGTGGTGGTGAAATCGCGGAACCTGGCACTGTCAGTGCCATAGGTGTTGCGCGGGGTGTCGTAGCTGCGCTCGTTGCGGCTGGCGGCAAGGCCGGCGATCCAGAATGTCTCGGAATCGGGCAGTGAGCTCAAGTGCAGGTCTTGGCTCCAACTGCGCTCGAAGGATGTGTCCACCACCCAGTACTCGCTGGGCGTGCCGTACAGGGCGCCCATCAGTTTGCTGTCATAGGCGATCAAACCCTCGAAGTCGGCGGTGGAGGTGGCGGTCGTAGAGGTCAGGCGACTGTTGGCGAAGTCATGATCGACCTTCACCGTATAGCGTTCGGTGGTTTTGTAATTGTCGTCGAACAGGCCGGGCGTCAGGTCCAGGCTGGGGTCGCTGCCGTAGGGGCGCAGCACCAGCGAGTTGGTGGCCCGCTCGGTTTTCTGGCGTTCGGCACTGAACAGCACCTGGGTCTCATCGTTGAGGTCCCAGAGCAGGCTGGCGCGATAAGCCTCGTTGCGCGGCTGGGTGATGGGATCGTTGTTCCGGTCATTGTCGATCCAGCTGTCATAGCCGGCACGGCGCACCGCCAGGCGACCGCTGAGGTTGTCGCTGATCGGCCCGCCGATGGCCCCTTCGCTGAGGAACTGGCCCTCCTGGCCGACTTCGCCGCGCACATAACCTTCCAGTTCCCGGGTTGGCTGGCGGGTGGTGATGTTCACCGCGCCCGCCTGGCCAATCGCACCGGACATCGTGCCCTGGGGCCCCTTGAGCACTTCGATGCGGTCGATATCCAGGGTGCCGAAGCCGAGGCTGCGGGAGGCGACTGGCACACCGTCGATGTTGAAGGCCACTGAGCTGTCATCCATCGACATCTGGTACAGCGAGCCAACACCACGGACCAGTACGTTGAAATCATTGGGGCCGCCGGATGAATTGACATTGACCCCGGCGGTATTGCGCAGGGCACTTTCCAGCGTGTCGAGGCGCTGGGTACGCAGTTGATCGCCACTGATCACGCTAAGGCTGATGGGCAGGCTCTTGGGATCTTCCTGCTCCATGCGCGCAGTCACGGTCGAGACGGGCAATTCAAAGATTTCGCCGGTGGCGGCAAGGACTGGACTGGCCAGTGTGCAAGTTAAAACTATTGTTATAGTATTACACTTATAGCAAGATCGAGGGGGCGTCGTCGTGTTGCGTCGTGCAGACATAATGGGGCCTTGACTGAGGGTTTTGAGCGGTGCGCGTTAGCGTCGGCAGACACGAATAAGCGCAGCGTGTGCGACGCGCCAGATGCTAATAATTATCAATTGCACAGCTCTACCCCGATGTGATCTGATTCGAGCCGTATCCGGTCAACCAGGAGATTCACGATGTCAGTCGTTCAAGGAGGCGCAGGAGAGCCGATGCCGGTCTCGCGAATCATTACGGGAGAATATGGAAGCGACCTCGGACCCGGGGCGCATTGTCGGGTGACGCGCATGGCCCTGCAGGACGGACTCGACATCGTGCGCTGGCAAAGCAAGTTCGAGCAGCCAATCGAATTGCCCCTGCAGGATGACAGCGACTGCATTCATTTCAGCTTCACCAACTTGCTCAAGGGCAAGGCCGCCTGCAGTTTCCGTGACGGTCGTCGGCAGCGCCGCTATGTGATTGACGAAGGCGCGGGTTGCATCAGCTATGGCCGTCGTCGCGATGGCCTCTACCATCAGCATGGCGAGATCGACAACATCACGGTCATGATCCGTCCCGAGGTGCTGTCACAGTGGGAGTTGAAACTCGACCCGCTGCTGAACAAGGCACTGGCCTGCGATCATTGTTTCCTGGACGGCCACCGCAGTGGCGAAATGAGCGCGACCGCGCATTTGTTGTGCAAGGCCATGGACCCGAGCCCCGACTTGCCAATGGGCCAGCCCCGAAGCGGCCTCTGGCTGTATGGCCAGAGCGTGACCCTGGTCAGCCTGTTCCTGGAAGCACGCCGTAACGTGGAATGCACCTGCCGTGTCAGCCACATCGACCGCCAACGCCTGTTGCGCGCGCGCGAACGCCTGCTAGCCGACCTGGGCAAGGCACCCAGTTTATCGGAACTGGCGCGCGAGTCGGGCATGAGCCAGCCCAAGCTCACCCGCGGGTTCCGCCAGCTGTTCTTCAACAGTGTCTACGGCGTCTTCCAGCAAGCGCGGATGATCCAGGCCCGTAGCCGCTTGTTGAACGGCGATGAGTCGGTGATGCGAATAGCGTCGGACCTCGGCTATGCCAATGCCAGCCATTTCGCCACAGCCTTTCGCAAGCAGTTCGGGATCAACCCTTCGCTCCTCAAGCATGGCGGAAGAAACAAGCTATCGATCTAGGTCAGGGCCACCAAAGCCGATGATCGCCTTGGTTTCCAGATATTCCTCAAGGCCGAAGACGCCGTACTCACGACCATTGCCCGAACGCTTGTAACCACCGAATGGCGCCATGGGATCCCAGGCCGGGTAGTTCAGGAGCACTTGCCCCGCGCGGATACGAGAAGCCACCGCGCGCGCCAGATCAAGGTCCTCTGACTGAACATGGGCGCCGAGGCCATAGATCGTATCGTTGGCGATAGCGACTGCCTCATCGATGGTTTCGTAGGCAATGATGCACAGCACCGGCCCGAAGATTTCTTCCTGGGCGATCCGCATGGCGTTATCCACCTCGGAGAAAACCGTCGGGCGGGTGTAGAAACCCTTTTCAAAACCCGGCACGCGGCCCAGTCCGCCGCACAGCAGTTTGGCGCCCTCATGCAGGCCGGCCTCGATCATGGCTTGCACGCGATTGAACTGGGCTTCATTGGCGATGGGGCCCAGTACCGTTTCCGGTGATTGCGGATCGCCGACGATGATCGCATTGGCGGTGGCGGCCGCCAGCGCTTCGACCTCCGCCAGCCGGGCCTTGGGTACGATCATCCGGGTGGGGGCGCTGCACGATTGCCCGACGTTGCGAAACGCCGCCATGACGCCCAGTGGGACGGCTTTGGCAAAGTCGGCATCGGGCAGCAGGATATTCGGGGATTTGCCGCCTAATTCCTGCCCGACCCGCTTCGCCGTCGGCGCGGCCGCCTGGGCCACCAGCGCACCCGCGCGGTTCGAGCCGGTAATGGAAATCATGTCGACACTCGGGTGTGCGGCCATCGCCGCGCCCACCACATGGCCGCTGCCGTTCACCAGGTTGAAGACGCCCGGTGGAAGGCCTGCGTCATGCACCACTTGGGCAAACAGAAGGGCGCTCAGAGGTGACAGTTCACTGGGCTTGAGCACCACCGTACAACCGGCCGCCAGCGCCGCGGCGACTTTTGCGGTGATCTGATAAAGCGGCCAGTTCCACGGCGTGATGAGGCCGCAGACGCCGATAGGTTCCCGTTGGATCGCAGTGCCGTTCTCGACGGCCTGGAAACGATACGTGGCCAGCAAGTCGCGGGCGACCCGAACGTGCTCAGCCGCCAGGGGCACTTGCATCGCCCGTGCAGAACCGATGGCGGCGCCCATTTCCAGGGAGATCGCCTGGGCAAACGCCTCTTTGCGCTCGAGGATAAGCTCATGGAGCTTGTCCAGCACCCGTGCGCGAGCCGCTGTGGAAGTCACAGACCAATCGGCAAACGCGGCACGCGCCGCCGCGACCGCCCGATCGACATCCTCGGCAGACCCGCTGGCGACCTGTGCAACGATTTCCTCGGTTGCCGGATTGACCACCGGCAAACTGGCCGGACTGACCGGCGCCGACCAACCGCCATTGATGTAGAACAGATGGGCGGTTTGCGGATCAACGCTGTAGCGATTTGAAGATTGGGTAGTCATCCAGGGCGTTCCTTTCGAGCCGTATGCGAGTCTGCTCAATACGCTAACAAAGCAGCCCAGGGAAAATATGCCGTTGTTCAAGGGCGCAAAGGAGAATCTGCCGTATCTGCCTGTTTAACTGGTCATTACCGTGTGGCGAGGGAGCTTGCTCCCGCTGGGCTGCGCAGCAGCCCCTTCTGTGTGAGCGCTTCGCACTGGAACGCCAGCCATGCGAGGCGGGCTGATAGCCGACCTGATCCTTGGTGGGACCGCGTTCCTCCTGTGGGAGCGGGCTTGCTCGCGAAGGCGGTGTGTCAATTTGCGGAGATGTTGGGTGTGCCGGCCTCTTCGCGAGCAGGCTCGCTCCCACAGGGAATCTTGGGTGTTTGAGTGTTGTATTCACAGCCGGTCCATTGTGGGAGCGAGCCTGCTCGCGAAGGCGGTGTGTCAATTTGCAGTGATGTTGGAGGTGCCGGCCTCTTCGCGAGCAGGCTCGCTCCCACAGGGAATCCTGGGTGTTCATGAGTCTTGTATTCACAGCAAGTCCCATTGTGGGAGCGGGCTTGCTCGCGAAGGCGGTGTGTCAATTTGCAGTGATGTTGGAGGTGCCGGCCTCTTCGCGAGCAAGCCCGCTCCCACAGGGAATCCTGGGCGTTCATGAGTCTTGTATTCACAGCAAGTCCATTGTGGGAGCGAGCCTGCTCGCGAAGGCGGTGTGTCAGTTTGCGGTGATGTTGGATGTGCCGGCCTCTTCGCGAGCAGGCTCGCTCCCACAGGAAATCCTGGGCGTTCATGAGTCTTGTATTCACAGCCGGTCCATTGTGGGAGCGAGCCTGCTCGCGAAGGCGGTGTGTCAGTTTGCGGAGATGTTGGGTGTGCCGGCCTCTTCGCGAGCAAGCCCGCTCCCACAGGGAGTCCTGGGTGTTCATGAGTCTTGTATTCACAGCCGGTCCATTGTGGGAGCGGGCTTGCCCGCGATAGCGGTGTGTCAATTTGCGGAGATGTTGGGTGTGCCGGCCTCTTCGCGAGCAAGCCCGCTCCCACAGGGAAGCTTGGGTGTTCATGGGTCTTGTGTTCACAGCTGGGCCCATCGTGGGGGGAAGAAACGGATATACACACAACTCCCCGTCCCAGGAGCAAATACCAAAGCCCCCGCAAAGTCTGCTGAACACATCCCGCAAAACGGTGCTTTGTACCAGCCGACCTATAGTTTTAACCGTTTATGCACGGTTTCTTGGTGTTGTAATAAACACCAGATTCAGCATGGCACTGATGCTTCCAGAACGGAGTAGCGGCGTGCCCTGGTCATACATCCTCAGTGCAAGCCCGATGCACCCGACCGGCTGAAGAAGATGCTTTTTTAAACGCCCCCGGCCCTCAATGGACATCCTGAAAATGCCAGCACCGTTAATCTCCGTAGAGACGCATTCTGAACTTCCGACACACGCTGACGTTGTCGTGATCGGCGGCGGCATTATCGGGACCTTCACGGCCTATTACCTGGCCAGGCGCGGCATGAAGGTCGCGCTGGTAGAAAAAGGCCGCGTAGGGGCAGAGCAATCGAGTCGAAACTGGGGCTGGTGCCGCCAGCAGAATCGAGACGCTCGCGAGCTGCCGCTGTCGACCAAAAGCCTGGATCTGTGGGAGCAATTCGCGGCAGAGACCGGGGAAGACACCGGCTTCAGAAGATGTGGCCTGCTCTATCTGAGCAACAACGAGAAAGAGCTGGCCGGTTGGGCAAAATGGGGTGAGTTCGCCCGTACCGTCAATGTGCAAACCCACATGCTGACGGCGGAGCAGGCCGCCGAACAGGGTCGGGTGACGGGCAAGCCATGGAAAGGCGGGGTCTTTTCACCAACCGACGGTACAGCAGACCCATCCCGTGCCGCGCCGGCGGTGGCACGGGCCATCATCAAGCTGGGCAGCACCGTGCACCAGGGCTGCGCCGCCCGTGGCCTCGAGACCGAAGGCGGGCGGTTATCCGCAGTCGTCACCGAGAAGGGCACCATTCGCACCCAACTCGCAGTGCTCGCCGGTGGTGCCTGGGCATCCTCTTTCTGCCGTCAATATGGCATTCGCTTTCCCCAGGCGTCCATTCGTCAAACGATCCTGTCGGTGTCCAAGGGCGCCAAAGAAATTCCGGATGCGCTCCATACGGATGAAATCTCCATGACCCGTCGCGCCGATGGCGGGATGACGTTGGCCATCAGTGGCAGAGGGCGCGTGGATCCGACTTTGCAACTGCTGCGTTTCGCCCCGCAGTTCCTGCCGATGTTCCAGCGCAGGTGGCGCAAGCTGGCTCCCGGTGGCCTGGAGGGTTTCCAGTCGGGACACGAAGGCTTGGGTCGCTGGCGGTTGGACCAGCCAACGCCGATGGAGCGCATGCGAATCCTGGATCCGAAAGCAGACGCCTCGACGGTTGAGTTGACTTACAAGCGCGCGGTAGACCTGATCCCGGCGCTGAAGGCGTCGTCGGTCACCGCAGCCTGGGCAGGCTATGTGGACAGCACGCCGGATGGCGTCCCCGGCATCGGCGAGATGGCCAGCCTCCCTGGCCTGGTGCTGGCGGCGGGGTTCAGTGGTCATGGCTTCGGTATCGGCCCGGGGGCGGGCCACTTGATCGCCGACATTATCTGTGACATGACCCCACTGGTCGACCCGCGGCCTTATCACCCGGACCGTTTCCAATCTTCAGCCTGGGGCAAGGTCGCGGAGTTCTGAGGACAAAGGATCTCCAAGCCACGACACCATGAACGGGCGCCTCCTGAAAGGGAGGCGCCCGTTCTTGTTTTTGCAGGGGTAGCGCGGGCGTAGATTCTGCCGCATACAGCGGCTTACGTGGATTTTTGCGCACCATTTGCGCCCGTAAATCCCTTGAAAACGGTGCCAATGCCCGCGCTTGGCGCATCCCGCACAGTCTGCTGAGCAGGCCCCGAAAAACGGTGGTTTGTGCCAAGCGACCTATACTTTTAACCGTTTATGCACGGTCTCATGATGCTGTAATAAATCCGTGATGCAGCGTTGCACCCAGCCTTGCAGAACGGCGCAACTGCTTGCCCCTCATGACCTCAACCATCACTCAGGACTGCACTCATGAGCTTCCTTCGCCCCAAGTTCATTACCTTTGACTGCTACGGCACGTTGACCAACTTTCAGATGGGCACCATGACGCGCGAGCTGTTCGCCGATCGGGTCCCTGCCGAGCAGATGGACCAGTTCGTCAAGGATTTCTCGGCCTATCGCCTGGACCAGGTGATGGGTGACTGGCGGCCATATGATGAAATCCTCAAGACTGCCTTGGCCCGGGTCTGCAAGCGTTGGGGCGTCGAGTACAAAGGCGAAGGCCAGCTCTACTACGACGCCGTACCGACCTGGGGCCCCCATGCTGATGTACCGGCAGGCCTGTCGAAAATCGCCGACAAGATCCCCCTGGTGATTTTCTCCAACGCGATGGACGAGCAGATCATGTCCAACGTCGACAAGCTCGGCGCGCCTTTCCATAAAGTGTTCACGGCTCAACAAGCCCAAGCCTACAAGCCGCGCCTGGCCGCCTTCGAGTTCATGCTCGATAACCTCGGCTGCGGGCCGGAGGATGTCCTGCACGTGTCCTCGAGCTTCCGTTATGACCTGATGTCGGCCGACGACATGAAGATCAAAAACAAAGCGTTCGTGGCCCGTGGTCATGAGCTGCCTGGGAACGTTGGCTACAGCTACCACCAGATCCCGGACATCGGCGGATTGGCCGGTCTGGTCGGGCTCTGAGTCTCTGGGCACTCTTCAAGGCATAAGGGGTTAGACATGGGCAGTGAGTCTTACTGGCTCGATACCGCACCGGCATTCACCGGTGCCCAGCTCGGTGCGTTGCCCGGGCAGGTCGACGTGGCCATCGTCGGGGGTGGTTTCACTGGCCTGGCCGCGGCCCGGGCCCTGGCCTTGAAGGGCGCCAATGTGGTGGTGCTGGAAGGCGGGCGGGTCATTGGCGAAGCCTCGGGGCGCAATGGCGGCCAATGCAATACCGGCGTTGCCCAGGACTACGCGGCACTGAGCGCCAGTCTCGGCGCCGATAAAGCACGCGCCTATTACCAGGCCTATGAAAGCGCCGTGCAAAGCGTTGTCTCGCTGGTGGAGCAGGAGCAGATTGCCTGCGACCTCAAGCGCAATGGCAAGCTCAAGCTGGCGGCCAAGCCCCTGCATTACGAAGGCTTGGCGCGCACCTGCGAATTGATCCGGCGGGAGGTCGATGCCGAGGTCGAGTTGCTGTCTGCCCAGGAGACCCGCGCTGAAGTCAATTCGGCCCAGTTCCATGGCGGCTTGCTGCAACGCAACGGCGTGCAGATGCATGTCGGGCGTTTCGGGGTCGGGTTGGCCGAAGCCGCAGCCCGTCACGGCGCGTTGATCTTCCAGGGCGTGTCTGTCACGGACTGGAAAGCCAGCGCCGGTGGCTATCGGGTCAATACCACCAAAGGGTCGCTCCACGCCACGCAGGTCCTGCTGGCCACTGGCACCTCCCAGCAGGGTGGGTTGGGCTGGTATCGGCGGCGGATCGTGCCCGTGGGCAGTTTCGTGATCGCCACCGAGGTGTTGCCCCAGGCGCTGATCGACAACTTGCTGCCGGCCCATCGCTCCTATGTCACCAGCCGCATGATCGGCAACTACTTTCGCCTGACGCCGGACAACCGCCTGCTGTTTGGCGGGCGTGCGCGGTTCGCCATGTCTGACAGCGTGTCGGATGCCAAGAGCGGCAAAGTCCTGCATGCGGCGATGGTGCGGATGTTCCCGCAGTTGGCTCACGTGAAGGTCGATTATTGCTGGGGTGGACTGGTGGACATGACGTCCGACCGACTGCCCCGGGCCGGCCAGCACGGTGGCATCTATCACTCCATGGGCTACAGCGGCCATGGCGTGCAGATGTCGGTGCACATGGGCCAAGTCATGGCCGACGTCATGGCCGGCAAGGTCGAGGCCAACCCTTGGCGCGAGCTCGATTGGCCAGCCATCCCCGGACATTTTGGCAAGCCCTGGTTCCTGCCCCTGGTCGGTGCGTATTACCGCCTTCAAGACTATTTGCACTGAGTGGCGGGGGACGCTTCACGTTTCAACACATTGCGTTAATCGCGAGCCATCGAGCCTTATCACTTCCGAAAGGTAGAACTGACATGACTGACAAAAAAAACAGTATCGACACCCAGCTGATAACAGGTACGGAAAGTCTGCGCATCTTCGAAGGGCTCAATCGCGGCATGTCGCGCCGCAATGCTTTGCAAATGCTCGGATTGGCCGGGGTGACGGTGGCGAGCGCGGGTAGCCTGTTCGGCGCCGCCGGCAAGTTGTTCGCCGATGAGCAGGCCGCAACCCCTGGCAAAGGCAAGCCTGGCGGTCGCATCCGTGTCGCAGGCTCGACCAGTTCCACCGCCGACACCCTGGACCCGGCCAAAGGTTCGTCGTCCACCGACTATGTGCGCCACTACATGTTCTATAACGGGCTGACGCGTTTCGACAGCCACATGGTGCCGCAACTGGAACTGGCCGAGCGTATCGAAACCACCGACGCCACGCTCTGGGTGATCAGCCTGCGCAAGGAAGTGACCTTCCACAATGGCAAGGCACTGACCGCCGCCGACGTGGTGTTTTCGTTGTTGCGGCACAAGGACCCGATCACCGGCTCCAAGGTCTTGCCGCTGGCGTCGCAGTTCGCTGACGTCAAAGCCGTCGGCACCCATGAAGTGCAGATACAGTTGACCGGCCCCAACGCTGAATTGCCGTCGGTGCTGGCCGTTTCTCACATGTTGATCGTGCCAGAGGGCACCAGCGATTTCAGCCAGGGCGTCGGTACCGGTCCGTTCAAGGTCAAGGAGTTCAAGCCTGGGGTGCGTTCCATTGGCGTGCGCAATACCAATTACTGGAAACCCGGCTTGCCGTACCTGGACGAGATCGAATTCATCGGCATCGCCGACGAATCGTCACGGATCAACGCCCTGTTGTCAGGGGACGTGCACATCGTCAACGAGGTCAACCCGCGCTCGACCACTCGCATCAAGGACAGCGCCAAGCACCGGGTCATTGACTCACCGTCGGGCAACTACACTGACTTGATCATTCGTCAGGACCAGATGCCTGGCAAAAGCCCGGAATTCACCCAGGCCATGAAGCTGCTGCTGGATCGGGAACAGGTCAAGTCGGCGATCTTCCGGGGTTACGCCAGGGTCGGCAACGACCATCCGATCGCCCCCGGCGCACGCTTCTACAACGCCGAACTGCCGCAACGGGCCTACGATCCGGAGCAGGCCAAGTTCCTGCTCAAGAAGGCCGGCATGGCAGACATCAGCATGCCGCTGATGTGCTCGCCAGCGGCGACCGGCTCGGTGGACGTCGCGGTGTTGCTGCAGCAGTCCGCCAAGGAGGCCGGGCTCAAGCTCAACGTCAACCGCCTGCCGAGCGATGGCTATTGGTCCAACCACTGGGCCAAGCACCCGCTGAGCTTTGGCAACATCAACCCACGGCCGAATGCCGACATGCTGTTCTCGCAGTTCTTCCAGTCGAGTGCGCCGTGGAATGAATCCGGCTGGAAAAACGAACAGTTTGACCAGCTGTTGATCCAGGCCCGCGGTGAAACCGACGAGGCCAAGCGCGGCAAGATGTACGGTGACATGCAAGTGCTGGTGCATGAGCACTGTGGTATTGGCGTCCCGGTGTTCATCAGCAACATCGACGGTGCCGATCAGCGCGTCAAGGGCTACGGCGCCAACCCCCTGGGCGGTTTCATGGGCTACATGTTTGCCGAGCAAGTCTGGCTGGACGCCTGATGAACGTCGGGTTTGGGCCATATTGCATGAGGGTCGGATGATGAACAGCAACACACTCTGGTTGATTGGCCGCCGCCTGGGGGCGGCGGCCGTGACCTTGTTGATTGTCTCCATGGTGGTATTCGCCATCACGGCGGTACTGCCGGGAGACGCGGCGCAACAGGCGCTGGGGCAGTTCGCCACGCCAGAACAGGTGGCGGCCCTGCGGACGAAAATGGGTTTGGACCAGCCCGGTGTGTTGCGATACCTGCACTGGCTGACGAGCCTGCTCAGCGGTGACCTGGGCATGTCCATGTCCAATGCCATGCCGGTCATCGATCTGATGGCCGGCCGGGTCCCCAACACGTTGATGCTGGCGGCCGCCACCGCGTTGGTGTCGGTGCCTGTGGCCTTGGCCCTGGGCATCGGTTCGGCCATGGGCCGGGGCGGGCGCATCGACAGCTTCCTGAGTTTCTTCACCTTGACCATGGTGGCGGTGCCGGAATTCCTGGTCGCCACCTTGGCGGTGCTGATCTTCGCGGTGAACCTGGGCTGGTTGTCGGCGCTGTCCTACGCCAGTGACATCACCTCACCCTGGCAATTCATGCGCACCTACGCATTGCCGGTCATGACGCTGTGCTGCGTGATCGTCGCGCAAATGTCGCGCATGACCCGGGCGGCGGTGATCGATCAGCTCGACAGCCCTTACGTGGAAATGGCGCGGCTCAAAGGCGTGAGCAATATCCGCATCGTACTTCGGCATGCCTTGCCCAATGCCATCGGCCCCATCGCCAATGCCATCGCCCTGAGCCTGTCCTACTTGTTGGGCGGGGTGGTGATCGTCGAAACGATCTTCAACTATCCCGGCATCGCCAGCCTGATGGTCGATGCCGTGACCAACCGCGACATGGCCCTGGTCCAGGCCTGCACCATGTTGTTTTGTACGGCGTACCTGGCGTTGGTCTTGATTGCCGACCTGTGCGCGATACTGTCCAATCCGAGGCTGAGAAACCAATGAACAACCTCATTGTGAAGTCCCCGACGGCGGCCGTTGCGCTGGGGTTGGGCAAAGACGCCCACGCCAAGTCCTGGCTGGGCCTGGTCGGTGCTGCGATGTGTGTGATCTGGTTGCTGGTGGCCATCTTCGGCCCTTGGCTGGCGCCACATCCGGTGGGGGAGGTGGTCTCCGACAACGTGTTCGACAGCCTCAGCGCCACGTATCCGTTAGGCACCGATTACCTGGGCCGCGACATGCTCAGCCGGATCCTCGTCGGCGCGCGCTTCACCGTCGGCCTGGCGTTGGTGGCCGCGGTGTTGTCCAGCACCCTGGGAACCAGTCTGGCATTGCTGTCGGTGGTGTCGCCCAAGTGGCTGGATGAGTTGATCAGTCGCCTGATGGACGCGTTCATTTCGATCCCCAGCAAGATGCTCGCGCTGATCATGGTCTCGGCCTTCGGCTCTTCGGTCATCTTGCTGATCTGCACGGCGGTGTTGAGCTACACCCCCGGCGCCTTCCGCATCGCCCGCAGCATGGCGGTGAATATCGAGGCCCTGGAATACGTGCAAGTGGCCCGTACCCGGGGCGAGCGCCGGCTGTACATCGCTTGCGTGGAAATCCTGCCGAACATCCTCAACCCGGTGCTGGCGGACCTGGGCCTGCGCTTTGGTTTCATCGTGCTGTTGCTCAGTGGCATGAGTTTCCTGGGGCTGGGCGTGCAACCGCCGGATGCCGACCTGGGCTCGCTGGTGCGCGAGAACATCGGTGGGCTCAATCAAGGGGCACCGGCCATTGTGATTCCAGCACTGGCCATCGGCACCCTGACCATCGGCGTGAATCTGTTCATCGACCGGTTGTCGTCGCGACGTAGCCGACGTTCGGGAGGACATTGAAATGAGCGAGTTGATTCGAGTACAGGACCTGCGCGTGGTCGCCTGTGGCGAACGCGGCGAGGTGGACATCGTCAAGGACGTCAGCTTCTCCCTGGAAAAAGGCGAAGTGTTGGCGTTGATCGGCGAGTCCGGTTCCGGCAAGACCACCATCGCCCTGGCGCTGCTCGGTTATGCCCGGCGCGGGTGTCGGCTGGCGGGCGGCGTCGTGCAAATCGGCGAGCATGACATGCTGGCGTTGGGCGAAAGCCAGTTGCAGAAGTTGCGCGGCAATCGGGTCTCCTATATCGCCCAGAGCGCTGCAGCAGCGTTCAACCCGGCGAAGAAACTCATCGACCAAGTGGTGGAAGGCGCCCTGATTCATGGCCTGGGTAGTAGCGCAGAGCTTGAGGCCAAGGCCGTCGAATTGTTCCGCGACCTGGCCTTGCCAGACCCTGAACGCATCGGCCAGCGCTATCCCCACCAGGTGTCCGGTGGGCAACTGCAACGGGTGATGGCGGCGATGGCGCTGATCAGCGATCCGTTGCTGGTGGTGCTCGACGAGCCGACCACGGCCCTGGACGTGACGACCCAGATCGATGTACTGCGGGCCTTCAAACGAGTGGTGCGTGAACGGGGGGCCACGGCCGTCTATGTGTCCCACGACCTCGCCGTCGTGGCGCAGATGGCTGACCAGATCGTCGTGCTCAATGGCGGCGAAATCTTCGAACACAGCGCCACGGCGCCTTTGCTCAAGGCTCCGGCCCACGAATACACCCGCAGCTTGTTGGCAGCGGCGCGGCCGGACACGACGATCCGTCCGCCGAGCGACATCGCCCAGGACACGCCACTGCTGACCATCCAAGGGCTGACCGCCGGCTACGGCAACAAGAACGCCCAGGGCATGCCAGCGATTCGGGTGTTGGAAGACATCGACCTGACGGTTCGCCGAGGCCAGGCCATTGGCGTCATTGGCGAGTCGGGTTCTGGCAAATCGACCCTGGCACGGGTCGTGGCCGGATTGCTGGTGCCGGCCCTTGGCGGGCTGACCTTCGATGGCCAGCCCCTGGGCGGCAGCCTGTCGTCGCGCACGAATGAGCAGTTCCGACGCATTCAAATGGTCTTCCAGAATGCCGACACTGCCCTCAACCCGATGCACAGCATCAGCACGATCCTGAGCCGTCCGCTGAAGATGTACTTCGGCCTCAAGGGCGCGGCGTTGCGCGAGCGTATCGGCGAATTGCTGGACCTGGTGCGTTTGCCGCGCACGATGGCGGACCGACGCCCGAACGAACTGTCCGGCGGCCAGAAGCAACGGGTCAACCTGGCCCGGGCCTTGGCGGCCAAGCCGGACCTGATCCTCTGCGACGAAGTGACCTCGGCGCTGGACACCGTCGTCGGCGCGGCGATTCTCGAACTGCTGCGCGATCTGCGCCAGCAACTGGGAGTGTCTTATCTGTTCATCAGCCACGACATTTCCACCGTGCGCGCCTTGTGCGACGACATCGTGGTGATGTACAGCGGGCACAAGGTCCAGGCCGGTAGCCGCCAATCCTATGCCGAGGCGCCGTTCCATCCGTATACCGACCTGTTGATCCATTCCGTACCGGAGCTGCGCCAGGGCTGGCTGGAAACCTGCGGCGCAACGACTTGCCAGACGCTGCCGCCCGTTGGCCCGAAAGCCAATGTGCCCGGGCTGTGTACCTTCCTCAGTCGCTGCCCGGTACGGGTAGACGGGCTGTGCAATTGCGTCGCGCCGCAGCGGCGGATGATTGTCGGCGGCAGTGAGATCCTCTGCCATCACGATAGCGCCGAACTGATGAAAACCCAGCAATCGAACAATCTGACCGTGGCGGCATACGCATGAAACCCCGTGTATTGGAGATTCTCAAACGGCTGATGGCCTTCGATACCGTCTCGTCGGAATCGAACATGGCCTTGATCGAATACGTGCGCGATCTGCTGCTGACCAAGGGCATCGAGTCGCTGATCGTCCAGGATGAAAGCGGCCAGAAAGCCAATCTGTTTGCCAGTACCGGCCCCCGGGACGTGCCGGGGATCCTCTTGTCCGGTCATACCGACGTGGTGCCGGCGGCGGGGCAGGCCTGGACCGTCCCGGCGTTTGAGGCGACGGTGCGGGACGGGCGGATCTATGGCCGGGGCAGTTGCGACATGAAGGGTTTTATCGCACTGGCCATCGACGCCATGCTCGATGCCAGCGAGCAGCCATTGAACCGGCCATTGCAACTGGCGCTGTCCCATGACGAAGAGATCGGGTGCGTGGGGGTGCGTCGTTTGCTCGATGTGCTGCACCTGGCACCGGTTCGGCCGTTTCTGTGCGTCATCGGCGAGCCGACCAATATGCAGTTCGTGCTCGGGCACAAGGGCAAGGGTTCCTACCGCACCTACTGCCGCGGCCTGGAAGCCCATTCCTCACTCGCACCGCGTTCGGTCAATGCGATTCACGTGGCTTGCGATTTCATCGCCGCACTGCGCCAGAGCCAGCAGCAGTTGCAAGAGCAGGGGGCACGGGACACCGATTACGACGTGCCCTACAGCACGGTGCATGTTGGCCAGATTGTCGGCGGCAAGGCGCTGAACATCGTGCCCAACCTGTGCACCCTGGATTTCGAAGTGCGCAACCTGCCAGCGGACGACCTGGACGGGTTCCTCGAACAGATGCGCGAGCGGGCCGAACTGATCGTGAGCGAAGCCAAGAAGCTTTCCAGCGTGGCCGCCATCGAAATCGAGACCTTGAATGTCTACCCGGGCCTCGATACCCATCCGAGCATCGAAGCGGTGCGTTTCCTGAAAGACTTTGCCGCCCCGGACACCGGCACCGCCAAAGTCTCGTTCGGCACCGAAGGCGGGTTGTTCAAGCAACGTTTGGACGTGCCGGTGGTGGTCTGCGGTCCAGGCTCGATAGAACAGGCGCACAAGCCTGACGAGTTCATCGAGATCAGCCAGCTCGTCGCTGGCGAGCGTTTTCTGCAGGGGCTGTTGGGCTCGATGCGCGTTTGATCGCGTCACGGTAAAGCCTGCCGTCGAAGACTGATTTTCAGCATTCGACGGCTGTAGGACCGGCGTTTTCAGCATCCTCATCCATGGTGACTCAATAGACTGGAGACTGTCTCAGAACAGGACTCCACGCCATGCTCAAGAATCGCCTGAAAGACCCCAGCCTGCTGGTAGAACTCGCTTACATCGATGGTCAGTGGGTCGGTGCCGACAACGCCGCGACCCTGGACGTCATCAACCCGGCCACCGGCGAAGTGCTCGCCCGGGTACCGGCAATACAAGGCAGCGAAACCCGGCGCGCCGTCGAAGCCGCCGACCGTGCCTGGCCGGCGTGGCGTGCACGTCCGGCGGCAGAACGGGCGGCGCTGCTGGATCGTTGGTATCAGGCCATGATCGACAACCTCGACGACCTGGCGTTGATCCTGACCTGCGAACAGGGCAAGCCGCTGACGGAAGCCCAGGGCGAGATTCGCTACGGCGCCAGCTTCGTCAAATGGTTTGCCGAGGAAGCCCGGCGGGTCTATGGCGAAACCATCCAGGCCCCCAGCGGTGACCGCCGCTTGCTGACCCTCAAGCAACCGGTCGGCGTTTGCGCCGCGATCACCCCTTGGAACTTCCCCAACGCGATGATCACCCGCAAGTGCGCGCCGGCCCTGGCCGCCGGCTGCACGATCGTGGTCAAGCCATCAGACCTGACCCCACTGTCGGCCCTGGCCCTGGCCGTGCTGGCCGAGCGGGTCGGCATCCCCGCCGGGGTGTTCAATGTCGTCACTGGCATGCCTGTCGGCATTGGTGAAGAGCTGACCGGCAACCCAACGGTGCGCAAGCTTTCCTTTACCGGTTCCACCGCGGTCGGTCGGCTGCTGATGCGCCAGAGTTCGGAGCACATCAAGCGCTTGAGCCTGGAACTGGGCGGTAACGCGCCGTTCATCGTGTTCGACGACGCCGACCTGGAACAGGCGGTGACCGGCATCATGCTCAGCAAATTCCGCAACGCGGGACAGACCTGCGTCTGCGCCAACCGAATCCTGGTGCAGGACGGGATCTACGAGCGCTTCGCCCAGCGCCTGGTGGAGGAGGTGGGCAAGCTCAAGGTCGGCGATGGCCTGGATGACGGCGTAAACATAGGCCCGCTGATCAATGCGGCGGCGGTCAGCAAGGTCGCTCGGCACATTGACGAGGCGTTGAACCAGGGCGCGCGTCTACTCTGTGGTGAGATTCCCCAGGGCGACAGCCAGTTCGTCCAGCCGACGGTGCTCGGCGAAACCCATGCCGGGATGCTGCTGGCCAACGAAGAAACCTTCGGCCCGGTGGCGCCGCTGATGCGCTTTCGCACTGAAGAAGAGGCGCTGGCCTCGGCCAACGCAACGCCTTATGGCTTGGCCGCGTATTTCTTCACCCAGGACCTGCGCCGCTCATGGCGGTTCGGCGAGGCGTTGGAGTTTGGCATGATCGGTCTCAATACCGGGCTCATTTCCATGGACGTCGCGCCCTTTGGCGGGATCAAGCAATCGGGCCTGGGGCGTGAAGGCAGCAAGTACGGCCTGGACGAATTCCTTGAAGTCAAAGCCTTCCACATGGGTGGGTTGTGATCCGGTCAGCGTTTGAAGAGAGGAGGCACGGTTGATGAGCAAACCATTCAGAATCGCCGCGATTGCCGGCGACGGCATTGGCAAGGAAGTCTTGCCGCAAGGGTTGCGGGTATTGGAGCAGGCCGCAAAGAAATGGCAATTGGATTTGAGCATTGAAGTGCTCGACTGGGCCAACTGCGATTATTACCTGGAGCACGGGCAGATGATGCCCGACGACTGGTTCGAGCAGCTCAAGGACTTCGACGCGATTTATTTTGGCGCCGTGGGCTGGCCGGACAAGGTGCCGGATCATATTTCCCTGTGGGGTTCGCTGTTGAAGTTTCGTCGGGACTTCGACCAGTACGTGAATATCCGTCCGGTGCGGTTGTTTCCCGGTGTGCCGTGCCCGTTGGCAGGGCGCGAAGCCGGGGACATCGATTTCGTGGTGATTCGCGAAAACACCGAGGGCGAATATTCTTCGATTGGCGGCAAGATGTTCGAAGGCACCGAGCACGAGTTCGTGCTGCAGGAGTCGGTGTTCACCCGCCGTGGCGTGGACCGGATCCTCAAGTTCGCCTTCGACCTGGCCCAGACCCGGCCGCGCAAGCGCCTGACCGCGGCGACCAAGTCCAACGGCATTTCCATCAGCATGCCGTACTGGGACGAACGCACGGCCCTCATGGCGCAGCAGTACCCGGACGTCACCTGGGACAAGCAACACATCGACATTCTGTGTGCGCGCTTCGTGCTTCAGCCTGATCGTTTCGATGTGGTCGTGGCGTCGAACCTGTTCGGCGACATCCTGTCCGACCTCGGGCCGGCCTGCGCTGGCACCATCGGCATCGCGCCGTCGGCCAATCTCGACCCGGAGCGACGTTTTCCCTCGCTGTTTGAACCGGTTCATGGTTCGGCGCCGGATATCTATGGGCGGAACATTGCTAATCCGATTGCGATGATCTGGTCTGGGGCCTTGATGCTGGATTTCCTTGGCAATGGCGATGAGCGTTATCGTGCGGCTCATGATGGGATTCTCAGGGCTATCGAGCAGGTTATCGCCGAGGGGCCGATTACGCCTGATTTGGGCGGGCAGGGTTCGACTCAGGAGGTGGGTCTGGCTGTGGCGATGGCGCTTTGATTGGCTTGCCCGCGATGAGGCCAGCAGGCCCAGCCTCCATGTGACTGAACCACCGCCATCGCGAGCAGGCTCGCTCCCACACTGGACTTTCGGCAGACACTTAACACACATGCGCCCAGTTTCCCTGTGGGAGCGAGCCTGCTCGCGAAGGGGCCGGCACCTTCAATATTTTCATTGAATGAGCCATCGCAATCGCGAGCAGGCTCGCTCCCACATGCAATCTTCAGTGAACACAACATTCATGTCCAACATAGAACCACTGTGGGAGCCGAGCTTGCTCGCGATGAGGCCAGTCAGCCAAGCATCCATGCGACTGAACCACCGTTATCGCGAGCAAGCTTTGCTCCCACGGATCTGATGGGTGTACGACTGGGAGAGCCAGGTCGCCTTTAAGGCCGCCTCGTGGTTAACGGATATTCACACCAAGAAAAGCTACACCAGGCGATCACTTGCAAACATAGAACTTGCGCACATAGACACTGCTCTTCCACGCGCAGGGAGCGCCTCGCGGTACGAACACTGTATCGCCCGTGTTGACCGCCAGTTGGGTCCCATCGACTTGGAGAATGATGCTGCCTTCGACCAGGTACATCAACTCATGCATCGTATGGGGCCGCGCCCTACGGACATAAGGTGTCGAATCCCAAATGCCGATGCGCAGGTTGGTCGCGTCCTCGACGAACAAGTTGTTCGAGCGACATTGCGGTGTCGGGCTCAGCAAAAATTCCTCAGGCGGTGGCGTCGAAGGGGACAGCAGGGTGTGCGGGGGTAAAGCGGTCAGCCCGACATTACCCACTTCAACAGGCTGGATATCGGCACAGAATGCCCAGAGCGAGCCAGGTTGCGCCTCGATCCGAACCGATGTACCGCGGGCAATCACGGCGCTGTCACCCGGATTGAGTTCGAGCGAGTGATCCTGGCTCTGCAGGGTGACGTGTCCCGCGTGGACCACGATCGTTTCACTGTAGGGGTATGCATCGACGCTGAATGGCCCGCTCGCCTGGACGATGCCGGCAGCCATGTCATCCGTCCCGACATAAGCGATCTGCCGGTCAAAAGGATCGTTGGCTCCCAATGAGCCGGAGGTGAATGCGGTTGACGCGGGAGTGCCGTTGGCATGGGCCAACAGCACGGCAGTGGGTTCTCGCATGAGGGTGTTTCTCCGGGAGTGGACGGTATGGGGGGATCAGCCGATGGCCTGGGTCACCAGCGCAAATTGGTGCACGCCGCCGCTGGCCTGGGGCGGGGTCCCGCGGGCCATTTGGGCGACGGTGTCGACTTGCTTCAGCCCGGCTGTTTCCAGCCACGGACCGAGGCCGCTGTCGGGCAGTACATCCATGCGCACAAAAGCATCCGGTACTTGCGCCAATAGCACTGCGATCAGGTACTTGGCCTGCTCTGGATTTTCTGCCACGACCGGGCCGATGTAACGACCGCGGCCGAAGGGACGCAGAATGGCGAATCCGCGCAGTTGTCCATCGCGCTCGATGCCCACGATGTCGTCGACACTGTCGAACAGATCGTTGAGCACGGCATGCCGGTCCAGGCCGCTGCCGGCATTGGCGAGTTCGATCACCTCGTTTCGATCGGTGTCGGTCAGGCGGCGCAGACGCTCACCGGATGGCAGGTCCGTGGGGGCAGGGGGCAATACGTTCCCTTGATGCTGCTGGATATGCCCAAAGTCAACGAATCCCTGGCTGGCATAAAGGGGCGCGCCGGCCAGCGTCGCATTGAGCACGGCGGTCCGCGAACCGCACGCTTCGAGCGCCAGTTCCATCAATCTGCGCCCGATGCCCTGGCCCTGGTACTCATCGCTGACGATCACCAGGCCAATCGTGGCGTAATCACCCTGCGGGCAAGTGAACGCGGTACCGATCAAACGCCCTTCGTCCTCGACGACAAAACCTTGGGAGGCACGCTGCAGCATGGCCCAGTCTTCCAAACGGTGGGGCCATTTCAACTGCACGGACAAGGCATGGGCCGCCGCCACATCGGCAGCGGTCATGGGGCGATAGGCATAGACAGGGCGTTGCGAGTTGGACATGACAGATCTCCATGGACAAGGGAGCGTGACCGGTCGGATTTCTCCGCTGAAAGGATTGGTATCTCACCTGCCGCCAGGCCTGACAAGAGGCCGGCATCGATTCGGTAGATTGCATAAGTTGCGGCTTCACGCGCCGCAGTTATTGCTCAAATCCGCAGCCGGCCCAGCAGCAAATATCAGCGGTTTTTTCGTCGGTGCTTTTCGTCGGTGCTTTTCGTCGACGCGTGGGCGATGCGGGTCAATAACGTCGCTGGCGGTCAATCTGGCCGAGCATCGATTCGCCTCGTTGATGCCGACGGATATTGTCCAGCAGCACGCCAAAGGCACTTTCGGGTTGGGTCATCGCCGCGATATGCGGCGTCAGCAATATCTGCGGATGTTGCCAGAACGGGTGATCCGGTGCGGCCGGCTCCTGTTGCAAGACGTCGAGCACCGCGGCACTGAGCTGGCCGCTGGCCAACGCCTCAAGCAGATCTGCTTCTACCAGGTGCCCACCGCGGCCCATGTTGACCAGCGCCGCGCCCTGGGGCAGGTGTTGGAACATTTGACGGTTGAGAATCCCTTGGGTCTGCTCGGTCAATGGCAAGACACAGATCACGATGTCGCATTGGCCGAGGAACGCCGGGAGTTGTTCGTCACCGGCAAAGCAATCCACGCCAACGATAGTGTGTTCGCTGCGTGCCCAGCCAGATAAGGCGAAACCAAAGGTCTTCAAGGTGGCCAGGATCTGCTGGGCCTGCATGCCAAGCCCCATGACACCGACCCGACGCTGGGCCGCCGGTTGCAGCAAGTGCGCCTGCCAGCACCGGGCGAGCTGTTGCTGACGATAACGAAGCATATCCCGGTGCAGGCTGAGCACGGCGAAACTGGCGTACTCGCACATGCCCCGGGTGATGCCAGGATCGAGTAGACGCACCACCGGCAGGGGCATCGGCAGGCGATCAAGGTCAAGCTGGTCGACCCCGGCCGACAACGCAAACAGCACTTCAAGGTTCGGCAACAGTGCTTCGAGGTCGTCCGGCGCCTGCCAAGCGGCGAGGTAGCGAATGTCCTTCGGATCGCCGATGTCCGGCCAGGCACGCCATTCGATATCCGGCGCGTGCTCGGCGAACAGACGCTTCCATTGTTCGCCGCGTACCGGGTCGGCTTTATAAAGCAGGGCCATGGGTCACTTCTCGTAAAGGATAGGGAATATCCAGCATGCCCGAGTGGTAAAGCAGGATGTATCAAAAGAGCCTGCGTAATCCGGCGACACTGCGTTGTATGGGGCGTTTGCCGGCAGATTCCATGGGGCTGGAGGCGGCTGAAGGAATCTGCTGTTTGCCAGGGTGAAAACAGTCGATCCGAATTTCCCAGAGGCTAAGTTCGGCTTAGACAATTGCGTCGAACGCTTAACCTGTGGAACACATCGCAACCGTTTCCCGGTTGCCTGGTTCACTGTGGGAGATGCCATGAACAGTAAAGTCGAAGAAACCCCAAGCTTGCTCCGTCAACGCGATCAATTCGTGCCACGGGGTCTGGTCACCGCGCATCCGCTGGTCATCGACCGGGCCCGGGGTGCCGAGCTGTGGGACGTGGACGGGGCGCGCTATCTGGACTTCGTCGGCGGCATTGGCGTCTTGAACATTGGCCACAATCACCCGAAGGTGGTCGCGGCGGTGCAGGCCCAACTGCAGAAGGTCAGCCATGCTTGCTTCCAGGTCGTGGCCTACAAACCCTACCTCGACCTGGTCAAGCGCCTGTGCGAGCTGGTGGGTGGCGAGCAAGCCTACAAGGCGGCGCTGTTCACGTCCGGCGCGGAGGCGGTGGAGAACGCGGTGAAGATCGCCCGCGCCCACACCAATCGTCCCGCCATCATTTCCTTCCGTGGCGGTTTCCATGGGCGTACCTTGCTGGGTACGACGCTGACGGGCATGAGCCAGCCCTACAAGCAGAATTTCGGTCCCCTCGCGCCTGAGGTCTTCCATACTCCGTACCCGAATGCCTACCGCGGTTTCAGCAGCGAAATGGCGTTGCAGGCCCTCAACGAATTGCTGGCGACCCAAGTCGCTCCGGATCGCGTTGCAGCGATCATCATCGAGCCGGTGCAGGGCGACGGCGGCTTCCTGTCCGCGCCGCCAGAGTTTCTCCAGGCGCTGCGGGCCCTGACCGAGCAACACGGCATCGTGCTCATCCTTGATGAAATCCAGACCGGCTTCGGCCGTACCGGCAAATGGTTCGGTTTCCAGCACGCCGGGATTCAGCCGGACCTGGTCACCGTCGCCAAGAGCCTGGCAGGTGGTTTGCCCATCTCCGGCGTAGTGGGGCGTGCGCACATCATGGACGCGCCCTTGCCCGGTGGCCTCGGTGGTACCTATGGCGGTAACGCCTTGGCGTGTGCGGCGGCGTTGGCGGTGATCGAAGCTTACGAACAGGAGCAGCTGCTCGAGCGCGGCAAGGCATTGGGCGAGCGGCTGCGTCAGGGCCTGCTGCGCTTGCAGGCACGTCACCCACGTATCGGTGACGTACGCGGCACCGGCTTCATGCTCGCCATCGAATTGATCAAGGACGATGAGGCCCGCAGCCCCGACGCCGAACTCACCCAGCAACTGATCGACCAGGCCAGGGTAGGCGGGCTGTTGGTGATCAAATGCGGGGTGTACCGCAATGTCCTGCGCTTCTTGGCTCCCTTGGTCACCGAAGAAAGCCAGATCGACGAAGCACTGAATATTCTTGAAGCAGCTTTGCTACGCGTGTTGGATTAATCTCAGGTCTCGGTCGGCACCTGTAACGAGGTGCTGACCGAGGGCATTTAGCGCAGATGGATTGATGAATGCATCATGGGAGGCGACACATGCACCTGACTGAATATCGCGCGCTGCTGATCGATTGCGACGAAGTCCTGGTCGATAGGGACTCCGGTGTCTGGACGGCCCTGCAACCCGTGCTCGACAACCACCCGGGCACGCCAGACAGGGACGCGGTGTTGGCGGAATTCGACGCGGCGGTGCGCGGGCTTTATCCGCGTTTCTCCGAACTCGGCTTCAGTGGTTTGTTGTGCTTTGCCCATCGTCAACTGGCAGAGCGCCTGGGGCTCAAGGTCAGTTGGGAGGAGGGCATGAGCTTTGCCCGTTCGGCAGGCAACTGGTCGCTGTTCGAGGACGCGCCCGGCGCGATGTTGTACCTGCGCAAATTCTATCGGTTGCTGGTGTACTGCGACCGCGATGCCGAGGATCGCGACCCGCTCTGCGAGCGTTTGGGAATCCCTCCCGAGGACCTGCATTCCCGGGCTAACAATCCTTTGGAAGATGAGGCATGGCTGCAGGCGAACGCGCTCAAGCCAGAAAACATCATGCAAGTGTCCAGGCCACCTGCACAAGCGCCAAAGTCAGCGGGCCTGTGCCTGATCCGCCGTGGCCATGAGCCTGATAATCAAGAATATTCTGCCGATTTCTACATCACCAGCATGGCCGACCTGGTCGCTCAGCATCAGCTATCTTTGCGCCGTTGAATTTGCTAAAACCACTGTCAACCTGAAGACAACCGAGGGGTACACGATGGAAGGTTTAATAAAACTAGACCGAATTGATATCAGTATCCTTGTTGAACTTCAAAAGGACGGTCGAATGACCAACGTCAGTCTCGCCGATGCCGTGGGGCTGTCATCCAGCCCATGCCTGCAGCGCGTCAAGCGGCTTGAGTCGGCGGGTTATATTTCCGGCTACAGGGCTCATCTCAACCTGGCCAAGATCACTGACTCGGTCACGGTCTTCACTGAAATCACGCTGAGCGACCACAAGCGCGAGGACTTCGCCAAGTTCGAATCCAATATCCGCTTGGTCGATGAAGTACTGGAGTGCCATTTGATCAGCGGCGGCTACGACTACCTCGTGCGTTTCATGACCTGCAGCATCCAGCATTATCAGGAAGTCATCGAAGGGTTGCTGGACAAGAACATCGGCATTTCCAAGTACTTCAGCTACATCGTCATCAAGTCCCCGGTGCTAAAGGATGGGGTGCCGTTGCGTAGGTTGTTGCGTCACTGATGGATTCTGGCGGCAAACCGAGCTTTTGGACTGCTCACAAGCAACAAAAAAATTTGTGCTTGTAGAAAATATATATTGATTTTTCTTAGGCGTGCGCGGCCTTAGCATAAATATGGCCTAAGAAGCCCGGCAGACAGCGAACCCGTTGTCCGTTTGGAAATCAATAAAAATTGCAGCCCGGAGTCCCGATGAGTCTTTCTCCTTTCCACCTCGCAATCCCCGTGTATGACCTGGCCGCCGCACGCACATTCTACGGTGAAGTGTTTGGTCTTTCCGAAGGGCGCTCCAGCACCCAGTGGGTCGACTTCGATTTCTACGGCCATCAATTGGTCATCCATGAGCACCCTAAAACCGCTTCTCAAGAAAGTGTGCATAGCAACCCCGTAGACGGTCACGACGTACCGGTGCCTCATTTCGGGATCATTCTGGAATGGGCACAATGGGAAGCGCTGGCCGAGCGCTTGAGAACCTTCGATACCAAGTTCGTCATTGAACCCTACATCCGATTCAAAGGGCAGGTGGGGGAACAGGCCACCATGTTCTTGTTCGACCCCTGTGGTAATGCACTTGAGTTCAAAGCCTTCAAGGATATGAGTCAGCTCTTCGCAAAATAAATCTACGGCTTTTTCAGAACCTGCTCGGTAATCAGCTGAATCAATAACTTTACCGGCTCGGTGAGGCTGCGGCGTGCACGATGAACCAGGCCAATATCGCGATGAAAGGTGCGCTGATTCAGGTCGATGGGGCGCACCCCGGCAGGCCATTCATGGTGGGGTGTGGTTTCCGGCACCAAGGCCACGCCGACTCCGTTTGCCACGAGCTTGATGATCGCATCCAGCTCATCGAGCTCGCAGACTTCATGCAATGGAATATGGGTTTCTCGCAAAAAGCGATCAACTTGGCGCCCGCCGAAAGATGAACGGTCGTACCGAATGAAAGACTGGCTTGATAACAACTCCGCCCAGTCGTCCCCCGGCATATCGGCAGGCACGATCAAGCGGTACGGTTCACGGGCCAATGTTGTCCAGCGCAGATCACTCTGCAGTGAGAAAGGCGGGCGGATGATCGCGGCCATGTCGATTTCACCTGAATCGACCTGGTTCACCAGTTCCATCGAAAGACCGGGGACCACTCGCGTCCTGCACTGCGGGGAGCGTTGGTGGAATTGCGCGAGCGCTTGCGGCAAGAAGGAGCGTTGAACGGAGGCAATTGCACCCAGGGTGATCAACACATCGGCCGGAAGGCCCACCGATGTTGTCCCCAGGCTCTGGAACTGGCGCACCAATTCCTGGCCCTGCAACAGAACTTGATGCCCCATGCGGTTCAGCTGGGCGGAGCGTCCCTTACGGTCGAACAATTCAACTCCGAGCTCCGCTTCAAGCCGTTGCATCTGCGCGCTGACAGCGGCTTGGGTAAGCCCAATCTTGTTGCCCGCCGCAGCAAAAGTGCCTTCTCTTGCCACCGCTATAAGTGTTTTCAGTTCTTTGATCATTCGAAAATAATAATGTTGTTTCGATGGGAGACATATTTATTTTTTTTACGTTTGCAGTGCGACTCAATGCGTTGGTGATCAGGCTCCCCCGTACCGTGGGGGCATGATATTTTGCCCAGGCCACGACAGCCCGTTCGTGAGCGGCTGCTCGGGCTGGCCTGTTGCTTGATCCCTGTCTACACCATTGGCGAGGGTTTCGATTCAGATGGCAGTGGTCAGATATCCACCATCGACCGGTAGTACCACCCCATTCACAAATGACGCGGCATCGGAAGCCAGAAAGGCAATCACCTTGGCGACCTCTTCAGCACTGCCAAAACGTTTCATGGGCGTGCGGGACAACAGGCGGTCAATCCTCGGTTGATCATCGATTTTCGCCAACAGCGGGGTGGTGATCCACCCCGGCGCCACGGCATTCACACGAATATTATCGGGGGCGTAGGCCTCGGCCAGAGACTTGGTAATCTGCACGATTGCCCCCTTCGCCGCTGAATAGGCCACGAGCTTGCCGCCGCCGAAATAGGAAAACATCGACGCGATGTTAATGATCGATCCGCCTTGCTTCGCCATTAGCGGGTACGCGAGGCTGATGAGCCGGTAGACGGCGTTGAGCTGAACCGACAACACTTGGTTGAAGGCCTCCCACTCCATCTCCTTTTCGCCCAGCGTTCCCCCAGCGGCAGGTACCAGAATGTCGAGGCGGTCGAGGTTTTGGATAACGCTTTTGAGCGCGTCATCGTCGGTGACGTTAACCTCTCGTAGATCAAGCTGGACCCCGTCGGCGACGACGGTGGCATCGGAGCCCAGGCCAATCGCTACGACTCTGGCGCCGTGCCGTGCCAGATACTCGGCGGTTGCCTGGCCGATTCCCGAGGTCCCGCCGCTGACGAGCGCGACCTTGCCTTCAAACAGATTGCTCATGAACATAGTCGTCATTGCCTCTTAAGGTCAGTAAAAACGTTGCTGTTGTGATGCGCTCATAGGCCCAGCGCGGAGCCCACGTCTAACATCAGTTGCAGGCCAACCACAAAACCGTTGTTGCTCAATTGCGTCGCGCCCGGGTTGTAGTAGTTGTCCGGGTTGATCACGTACTGGATGCTGGGTTCGATAGCGAAATGGCGGGTCAAGGCGAAATGGCCGTTGGCTTCCAGTGCGTAGACGTTGCGTTCGCCCAGTTCGGGGTCCCCACCGGCTGCTACGCGCAGGCGCTGTTGGGACTGCAACTGGTGAGAGCTGACTTGCAGGTAGCTGGTCTTGAAGTTGAGCTTGTCCTGGGCTCGATCAAAAGGCGCCAGGTAGGTGAGCCCGGCTTCAGCGAAGTGGTTGAAGGGTTGTTTATCGTCTGCAGTCGTCGACAGCGAGCCGAAGACCTGCATTCCCTGTTGCCCACTGCGCCACAACGTTTGGCGAAACTTGAAGAAGCCTCCGGCGGTGCCGTGCTCGCTGGTGCCGGTTAACGGATCGACCTGCTTGGACGAGTTGAAGTAGGCGTTGAGTTCGTACTGGGTGGTGTCGTCGCCGGGCTTGCTGCCAATCCCCATCAGGAAACTCGTGCCGCTCGCATCGTTGGTGCTGAAGTCCAGGCCTTTACGCTCTTTCAGGTAATCCACCGGATTGGATTCGAACGCCCCGGCATGCACATAGAGGCCAGGGTTCACTTGGTACTTCAAGTAACCGCCCCAGGCGCCGAAGGGCGGCGGCAGCATACCGCTTGATGCGTCCAGGATCGGATCGTTGCAGGTGACGGTGTTTTCACAGTTATAGATGTAGAAATACCGCCGGCCATTCGTACGTCCGATGTGCATATCGAGTTGGTCGTCGAGTGCTTTCTGTTCGAACGTCAGGACACTCAACTGGTTGCTGGCGATATCGTTGTGCAAAGGAGCCCCGGCAAAATAACTGCCTGCGGCGCCTTGCCAGTTACCCGCGGTGGGTTGGCCGGTGCCTTTGTCGAGGATGAATACCGTTTGTTCGAAGTGCAGGGCTGCACCGTCGAGACCGCCGAGTGTGGCCAGATTGATGTCCGCCCCGATGTAAAGATCACCGCTGTTACCGAAGCTGTAGGGACGAGGCCCGGTATCAAGGTTTTTCATGGCCAGACTGGTGAATTGCACATGGGGCTCGATGCCGTAGCCGGCCAATTGTTCGCCCAACTCAGCCAACGGACCTTCACGGTCTTGTGCCCAAACATGGGAATAGGTAAACGCCAGGAACAAAAACGCGGACAAACGAATGATCGGGTTCATGGTCAGGAACTCATTTTTATTGTTGTTGTGATGAGCAGACGCAGCGGTGTGGTGTCGGTGATGAGCCTCGATCACCGCGGCTTCCGTTGTTGAGTGTTCACAGCGAATGTCCCGGGGCCGGTGAGCGCACGCGTGATCGGCGCTCGAGTACGGCGGGCGCCGTTTCCTTGAGCAGCAGGGACAAGCCCGACGCGAGCAAGGCACCGCCGCAGGAGATCCACATGACAATCGACAGACCGAATTGATCGGCGGCAAATCCGGCGACGGTAGGCGCCACGAAACCGCCCACCAACTCGCCAACGCCCATGATCATGCCCAGTGCGGTGGCCATCACTTCTCGCGGGACTGTTTCGGCCGGAATGGTGGACATGAAGAGTGTGAAGCAGCCAAGCCCGGTGAAGGTGAGCACCATTAAAACGCCGAGCACCATGGGCGAAGGAGCGAACAGCAGCGCTATCGGGCAACACGCGGCGATCAGCGAAAACAGCACCAGGGTCGGGCGTCGACCGATTCGGTCGGAAATGCTCGGCACGACAAATCCCCACATGACCCAGGCAGCGCCCAGGCAACTCATGATCGTGCCCATGCTCGGCGCGCTATAGCCGCGGACACTGACGAGAAACGTCGGCGTGAAAGAGATCAAGATGACGAACCACGTCAGAAATACGCAACTGATCAACGTGCACAGCACGATGTTGCGGCTTTTAAGCAACGCCAGACGATGCCCCGTGGATTTGGCGCTGCTCACTGGCGCTGGGCGTGGTTCATCCTGACGCACGTAACGCCAGATCAGCCAGGCGATGAGCAGGCCAGGCAGCAGCGACACAATGAAGGCATGCCGCCAACCATAGGCCTCGGCCAAAGCGATCAGGACCGGAGGGCCAATCACCGCCCCCAACAGGCCTGCCGCCGACCCTTGTAGCAAGCCCATGTTCAGGCCCCGTCGATGTGGCGACGATGCTTCGACCATCATCGATTGGGACAACGGCAGGATGGGCCCTTCGGCCAATCCCATGATGCCGCGAAACAGCAACAGACTGAGGAAACCTGAAACCAGCCCGGAAAGGGCTGAGCACAGGGAGAACAGGATGACCGCCACAATCAGCAGCGGTTTGCGCACACCCCGACGGTCTGACCAGGCACCCACCAGCGTGCCGGAAATCGCCCAGGCCAATGCCAGCACCGAAGACAACATGCCGAGGTGGCTGTTGCTCAGTTGGAGTTCATCGGCCATGAACGGAAACAGAAAGGACAGGGCCAGACGGTCGAAGAACACAAAACCGAACGTCAGGAACAGCACGCAGAGCAGGGTATTTTCATAACTGGCTTTATTATTGTTGTGAGCCATGGTGGTTCTCCGTAGCACGGGTTAACGGAACAGGCGGTCCACAGCGTCAGCCCCCAGGCCGACCTTCTCGTAATGTTCGCGGCACAGGGCGATGTAGGAGTGCACATCGAAATAACCGGTGGACTCGCCTTGATCGTCGAGCCAGATCAGCGGCCCCTTGACGATAAAGAACACACGCATCGGTTCTTCATGCTCGTAGGCCACCAAGGTGTGCCCCTCACCCGGCGTCTCATAAACGAAGTCGCCAGCGGTGGCGGTCCATTCGTGTTCCAGATACCCCCACTTGCCCGAAAGCGTGTAAGCGAACACTTCGTGTGGGTGGTAGTGGCGATTGACCAGGCCGGCACGACTGGACATCAAGATGTCGCACCAACGGTTTTCGCTGGGGGAGATCCACAGGGGGCGTGAAGAAACGGTCTCGGTGAAAGGGACATAAAGCCGCAAATCATCACTGGCGGCATTGGGCAAATAAACCTCGGGCTTGGCGTCGGGCTTGAAGCAGTTCGCGATGGGCTGCAGGTCTTTCCAAAATTCGTTGCGGGCTAATTCGGGCATGTCGGGCCTCTGATTGTTGGAGTACGGAGGCCACTCTAAGGCGGGGAACGCGGGGCGGTTTGATCGAAACAGACGTCATTGTTGTCCGCATCGGACGGATATCTTTTCCTCGCACAGTCGCCGTACTTTTGTTCCGGCCATTGATTGACAGCGCGCTTGGGGCGGTTGTTAATGAGGCTCTGCATGCCCCCATGGTCCGCCTTGCGCGGGGTTGAGCAGTCCATAAAACGAGAACAATAAAATGGTCAAATCCCCCCCCTTGCTCGACACCCGGCGTGCAAGTACCGATGACTATCCACCTGATCAGCGCTTGGCATTCTGGGAGCAGTACAACGCATCGACACTGGTGGGGCTGAAGTGCTCATCCTTCAGCGAAACCGGGTTCAATGCGCGGGAGGACAACCTGAGTCTGGAACGACTTCGAGTCGCCCATATTGTCGGCAACCAGCATGTCATCGAGCGCGATGGCTCAATGATTCGCACGGTACCCAAAGAGTCGGTATTCGTGTCGCTGGTCTTAGGCAGTGAGTCGTTTTTCTTTCAAAACGGCACCTGTCATTTGCTGGAACCTGGTGAGCTGATGGTGTACCGCACCGACAAACCCTACCTGTTTGGCTTCTCCAGTTCGATGCATAAATTTATCTTCGATATACCCCAGGACGTTTTTGCATCCCACTGCTTGCGTCGCTTTGATAGCGCACTGAAGATCAGCACACACACCGGCACGCAGCGTTTGCTCTTACGCACGTTGAGTGAGCGCACCGGCGTATTTTTCGAGCAGCCCCTCAGCCAGGGGGCAGACAACTATCAAGACGAGGTCCTTGAACTGTTGGGCAATATCATTGCTGGCCAGGTAGGTAATCGCCGAATCAATGCGCTTAGCACTTCTTACTTACTGGCCGCCAAGCAATGCATCCTCGAGCAACTGGCCGACCCTACACTGAGCTGTGAGCGAGTAGCGGCACAAACCGGCGTTTCTACGCGACACTTGGCACGGCTGTTCGCCATGGAAGACACCCAGCCCCATCGGTTTATTCTGGAGAAGCGTTTGCAGCGCGCGTTTCAGGTGCTGAGCAGCGGGGAGGGCAGAGGACTGGACATTGCCGAAGTTGCCTACCAGCAGGGCTTCAGCAGCCAGGCGCACTTTGCCAGGGCTTTCAAGACGCACTTCGGCCGCACTCCCAGCGACGTGCGCGCAACGGCGGGGGGCGCTTAGCCAGGTTGCGGACTGTCTTCTGCGGCATGACTCATTTATGATCGCCGATTGATAAAATCTGGATACCGCTTCATGAGTACACGTTCCGACCTCCTGACCAGCGCTGAAATCCTCTTGCGGACCAAAGGCTATGCAGCGTTCAGCTACGCCGACCTCGCGACTGAAATTGGCATCAAGAAGGCGAGTATTCATCACCACTTCCCTACCAAGGAAGGGATGGCGATCGCGATTGTCGAAAGCTATCTGTTCCGTTTCAAGAATCAACTGGAGCAGATCAACGCAGACAATGCCGGTGTGATCGACCGTCTCGAAGCGTTTGCGCTCATGTTCGCCCAGAGCAGCACCGAAGGCATGTTGCCGTTGTGCGGAGCCCTGGCCGCAGAGCTGCTCGCGTTGCCCGACAGTCTGCAGGCGTTGACCCGAGACTTTTTCGAGATCCACCTCGTGTGGCTGCAGGCCAATATTGCATTAGGTCAATCCGTCGGGGAGCTCAAGGCCGAACTCAACGCGGTGCACGTCGCCCGGCTTATCCTCAATGCACTGGAAGGCAACAGCTTCGTTTCTTGGGCACTGAGCGACGCTTATGCACCATCGTCCGGGTTCGATATTCTCCTGGAAGGACTACGCGCAGCGCCCCCGTGTCACTAGGCAATCGCACCGCAACAACGCATCCCTATAAAACGCCTCGAATGACCGAGGCGTTTTTTTTTGCGGCGGGAGACGCGCCGATGAGTGATTTCAATAATTATTGAATGACTACCTACTACTTGGTAGAGTAATTTCTCTTTCGATCACAACCTGATCTATCCAAAGAGGAATCCGCAAATGAGCAACAACCTGAACGGTATCGACGTCGCCGCGCTCCAGCAGTTCGCCCAAGGCGTCGCCGAGGACGCCACCAAGCGTCACGCCAGTTTCAATGTCAAGACCGAGTGGAAAGGCCAGACCCGCACAGTGGCTAAAGTCAATCGCTACAGCTTGGCTGGTGAAACCTATTCGCGTGATTTTGAAATTGCCGCTGATGAGCCAAATGAACTGCTGGGCCAGAATTCCGCGCCAAACCCTCAAGAGCTGCTGATGGCTGCGCTTAACGCTTGCATGTCTGTCGGTTATGCCGCGAATGCCGCGATGATGGGGATCAAGATTCACAGCCTGGAAATCGAAACCAACGGCACCCTCGACCTGCGTGGCTTCCTGGGCATCGACGAGAGCGTCAACCCAGGCTACGACGAAGTGAGCGTGGCGATCCGTCTGCATACTGATGCGCCGCGTGAGCGTGTTGAGGAATTGCATAACGCCGTGCTCCAAACGTCGGTCAATTACGCCAACTTCTCCAAGGCCATCCGCATGGTGCCGACCCTCGAAGTGCGTGAAGACTGATCGCCCATTTCTAATCCCTGCGTGCATCAATGAACATAGGTCATACCGATGCCACGCCCATCAAATCCAGATATTCGGAGTTTGCAATGAACGATTTTTTCAAAGGTAAGAAACTGTTAGTCGTGGGTGGCACCAGTGGCATGGGATTGGAAACGGCCCGCATGGTGCTGAAGGCGGGCGGCAGCGTCGTGCTCACAGGCAGCAAACAGGCTAAAGCGGATGCGGTGAGTAATGAGTTGAGCGCGCTGGGCCCTGTGTCGGTGATTGTCGCTGACCTGATGACGGAGGAGGGCATGAATGTCGTTCGCCAGGAAATCGATGCCGACCACAGCGATATCAGCCTGATGGTGAACTCCGCCGGGATCTTTATTCCCCAGCCATTTATCGAGCATGGTGACGCCGATTACGACATGTACCTGTCCCTCAACCGCGCCACGTTCTTCATCACCCAGACAGTCGTCAAGAACATGCTGGCCGCCAAGCGCGAAGGGGCCATTGTCAACGTCGGCTCCATCGGTGCACAGGCCGCACTGGCAGGTTCGCCAGCCTCTGCCTATTCCATGGCCAAGGCGGGGCTGCATGCCATGACCCGTAACCTGGCCATTGAATTGGCTCACTCCGGCATCCGTGTGAATGCGGTATCGCCAGGTATCGTTCACACCTCGATCTACGAGGGGTTCATGGACAAAGAGGCGATCCCGGACGCGATGAAATCGCTGAACGATTTCCATCCGTTGGGACGCGTCGGTGTTCCTGAAGATGTCGCCAACACCATTCTCTTCCTGCTGTCGGAAAAAACTTCCTGGGTGACCGGCGCTATCTGGGATGTGGATGCGGGGATCATGGCGGTACGTGCCTGAGCACAGCGACGAGTGCGACAAGATGAAGGCTCCCTTTGGGCGAGCTTTCATCCCTTCACCTCTACACGCGTTTCTTTGGTTATTGGATGAGATATGCAAACTTCTTCGAAAAAATATGCCGTCGATATCTGGTCTGATTACGTCTGCCCGTGGTGCTGGATTGCCAAGCGTCGATTTGAGAAAGCCTTGGAACAGTTTCCTGAAAAAAACGATGTGCAGGTCAATTTTCGGGCCTATCGCCTCGCAGCCAATCACACGCCCGAGCCCATGGTCGCAGCGCTTAAACGCAAGCTGGGCAACCCTCACTCCGCTGACGCCATGATGGATACGGTCAGAAAGTCCGGCCAGGGCGACGGCCTGGACTATCGTTTTGACACCATGCAGTTCGGCGACACCACCGATGCGCATGTCCTGGTCAAGGCCGTTGAGGGTGTCGATATCAAGAAATGCCTGGTGGAGGCCTTGTACGCGCAGAGCACGACCCACGGTCAGTCGCTGTTCGATCGCGACAGCCTGACGGCTATCGCCAAAACGGCCGGGATGAGCGACGAGGCGATCCAATTGGCATGGTCGTCCCCCCGGTTGCGTGCACAAATGATAGAAGACGAACAATTTGCTGCGCAGTTGGGCTCGGGCGTACCGATGTTTGTGTTCAACAATCGGTTTTCCATGTCTGGCGCACAACCTGAGTTGGCGTTTCTCGAGGCGCTGGAGCAGATGCGAGTCACGTCCACGCGTGAAGAGGAGGTTTTCACCGGGCAAGTCTGCGGTATAGACGGTTGCAAGACTTGAAAGGCATTAACGCTGCGGCACGCTGTTGTGTCGCTCTTCACCCCTGATAAGTGTGAGATTCACATGAACCGTATTGTTGAATTGAGCGCTCCGCAGTTTGCCCGTTTTGTGACCAAGGGTAGTAGTGTGGTGTTGTTTTCCGCTTCTTGGTGCAAGCCATGTCAGGAGATAAAGCCAGCGTTCCATGCGCTTGAAGAAAAGCTTCACGCGCTCGCTGCCTTTGGAAAGATCGATGTCGCAATGTCCCCCACGATTGCGCAAATGTATGGCATTCGCGCGGTGCCTTCCTTGGCGGTATTTCATGAGGGGCGGCTGTTGCGGGTAATGCCCGGTTCCCGCTCGATGGGCGCAATGAAGAAAGCGATTCTCGAGTTGCTGGAAGAGATCAGGCGTTAGTCGTACGGAACCTTGGATAGTCGGTGTAGCCCTTGGCGATGCGATTACCTACGCCGTAGTAAGTCGCGCGATCGCTCTCTGCCAGTGGCCAGCCGTTCTGCATGCGTTCGACCAGATCCGGGTTGGCGATATAGGCCGTGCCGAACGCAATCAGGTCAAGTTCGCCCTTGGCCAGTTCCGACTCGGCGAGCGCCTGAGTAAAACCGCCGGCCGCCATCAGGTTGCCTTTATAGGCTTCACGAAAGGCTGCGCCAAAGCCAGGCGGCGTTTGAGCGGCGACGATGGTCGGTTGGTAATTCAGGTGAACGTAGGCCAGTTCACGCTCGTTGAGCGCGGCCGCCATGCTCATCCAGGTTTCTGCTTCGCCCTCGTATACGCCGAAGTCATACAAGCGACCAAACGGCGAGAACCGTACGCCAATCCGCGCACCACCTATTTCATCGGCGATCGCGTCAATTGTTTCCAGCAGGAAGCGCTGGCGATTGACGATAGAGCCGCCGTACTGATCGGTGCGGGTGTTCAAGGCGCTACTGAGGAACTGGTCGAACAGAAAGCCGTTGGCTGCCATGATTTCGATGCCTTCGAACCCGGCATCCATGGCCATGCGCGCAGACGTCACGAAGTCAGCAATGACACGTTTGATTTCATCCGTGCCGAGTGCGCGGGGGACGCTGGGTCGCACGGGGCCGGCCTCGTTGGGCTTGGCCCAGGCATACACCGTGGTGTCGACCGCCGGCTGAGTGCCCGAAGAAACCGGCACCAAGCCATGCACCGACACATGCGACATGCGGCCGACGTGCCACAACTGCGCAAAAATCCGACCGCCTTTGGCATGCACCGCATCGGTGACCTGACGCCAGCCAGGCAGGTGTTCGTCCGCGTAGATACCAGGGGTGTAGAGGTAGCCGCGCGCCTCGTCGGAAATCGGCAGGCCTTCGGTAATCAGCAGGCCCGCGGAGGCACGTTGTGCGTAGTACTCGACCGTGAACTCGTTTGGAACATTGTTCAGGGTGCGGGTGCGCGTCATGGGCGCCATGACCACACGGTTTTTCAACTCGACGCCGGACAGATCATAAGGCGTAAACAACTTGTTCATGATTGATCTCGAATTAGAAAAGGATTATCGAATTACGCTTTGTCGAACGCATCCAATACATGAGCGCTGTACACCAGTGCGGCGCCGGCATTCATGTTGATGGCTACGCCAAGGGCTTCAGCCACTTCCTCATTGGTCACCCCGACTTTCTTGGCTTCAGCGGCGTGAAAGGCGATGCAGCCATCGCAGCGGGTGGTGACAGCCACCGCCAGGGAGATCAGCTCACGCGTCTTCGCGTCCAGATAGTGGGTCTTGGCACCGGCCGCCCCCAAAGAAGCCATGCCTTTCATGGTGTCCGGAGACAAGCCATTGAGCTCTACCAGGCGAGCGTTGATGTCTTTGCGGGTTTGCTTCCAATCTTGCATGAGGTTCTCACTGTGTCTGTGGCGGGTGTAAAACTACTAACAACGCTACCATCCAGTTGGTAGGTGATCAATATTGTTTTATCGATAGGCACTATCAGTGAGATTTTCTAGGTGGGTGGTGGTTGTTCGATTTGAGGTGCTGCCAGCGATCCATTGCTGCTGTGCAGGTTGGTGCGGGCGGTACAAAAGGGGGCTTTTTCGCTTTTGCAATTCCATATTCATAAAAACGTAACACAACTGTTGCAGAGTTCTCCGGCCCGTCATCACAAGGAATTTCTTTCAATGAAAAGTTTGATGAAGTCTGCTGCGCTCGCCGTTACGCTTTCTCTTTGTGCCACTTCGGCGACCTTCGCTGCAGAAAGTGTCCGTCTGACGGGTTCTGGCGCGAGTTTCCCAGCGCCGATCTACCTCACCTGGTTCAAGGATTTCAGCAAGAAATCCGAAGGCGTCACGGTGGACTACCAATCCAAGGGCAGCGGCGCGGGTGTACAGGACTTTCTGAACAAGACCGTTGATTTCGCCGCCAGCGACTCGGCAATGAAAGACGAAGACATCGCCAAGGTCGCCGAAGGCGTGCAGTTGCTGCCGATGACCGCTGGGGAAATCGTCCTGGCCTATAACCTGCCGGGCAATCCCAAGGGCCTGAAGTTGCCACGGGACGTGTACTCCAACATCTTCCTCGGCAAGATCACTCGCTGGAACGACCCGCAAATCGTGGCGGCCAACCCGGACCTGAAACTGTCCGATACGCCGATCACGGTTGTCGTGCGTGCTGATTCCAGCGGCACCACCGCGGTATTCACCAAACACCTGGCGACCATCAACCCAGACTTCAAACAGGCGCTGGGGGAGGGCAACACCGTCAACTGGCCGGCCAGTGACAAATTCATCAAGTCGCCGAAGAACGATGGCGTGACCGCTACCGTGCGCCAGACCCCGGGCGCGATTGGCTACATCGAATACGGCTTCGCCAAGCTCGCCAAGGTTGACTTCGCCCAGTTGCAGAACAAGGCCGGCCAATACGTCGTGCCAAACGCCGAGAGTGGTGCCGAGGCCCTGGCGGCGGTGAAGATGCCAGAAAGCCTGGTGTCCTGGTTGCCTGATCCAGACGGCGCCAAGTCGTACCCGATCACGTCCTACACCTGGATGATTTTCCGCAAGGACAACGGCAATCCGGCCAAGGCCAAGGCCATGCGTGAAATGGTCGAATACAGCCTGACCGAAGGCCAGAAAATTGCCGACTCGATGGGGTACATCCCGTTGCCGGCGTCGGTTGTCGATCAGGTTCGCAAAGCTTCCGCCAACATTCAGTAACGCCTGAGGCCTCTCCCGGTGTGGCATGTCAGCCAGGCTGGGAGAGCTTTCCCCCTGTTCCGGAATTAGCCAATGAACACTCCCTTTGTCGTACCGGTTAATCCAGATTCTGCCTGCCAGCCACCGTCCGCGAAGGACTTCCTGGTGGATCGCACCTTTCGTGCGATTGCTCGCATAGGGGTGGTCCTGGTTCTGGCGCTGGTGTTTGCCCTCGTGTTCGAGGTCGGACGCAAGGCGCTTCCCGGCATGGAAAAGCACGGGTTTGATGTGCTGCTCGGCACTGTCTGGGACGTTAACCAGGGTAAATACGGCATCCTGCCGGCTATCTGGGGCACGCTCTACAGCGCCTTTATCGCGTTGCTGATCGCCGGGTTCTTCGGCGTCAGCATGGCGATTTTCCTGACCCAGGATTTCCTCCCCCCCAAGCTCGCCGCCATTTTTCGCACCATCGTCGAATTGCTCGCGGCCATCCCCAGTGTCGTCTACGGCCTGTGGGGGATCTACGTGGTGATCCCGGCGATTCGGCCGCTGACCACCTGGTTGAACAGTGAGCTGGGCTGGATACCGTTCTTCGGCACGTCCTTGAGCGGGCCGGGGCTGCTTCCCGCGGCGTTGGTGCTTGCCATCATGATCCTGCCGACCATTGCCGCCGTTTCGCAGGATGCGCTCACGGCCGTACCGATGAAAACCAAGCAGGCTGCCTACGGCATGGGCACCACCCATTGGGAAGCGATTCTCAAGGTCATGGTGCCGTCCGCCGCCACCGGCATCTTCGGCTCCCTGGTGCTGGGCCTGGGGCGTGCGCTGGGTGAAACCATGGCACTGGCCATGCTGGTCGGCAACGCGAACAACATTTCCCTTTCGCTGTTCGCCCCGGCCAACACCTTGGCGGCCTTGCTGGCGTTGAACTTCCCCGAGGCCGGACCGAACGAGATTGAAGTCCTGATGTATGCCGCGCTGGTGCTGATGTTCATCACGTTGATCGTGAACGTCTTCGGCTCCTTGATCATGATGTATGCCCAACGGGGTAATAAGTGATGACCGATCTCACTGCTGCAACAGACTTGACGGCTCCAGCAGGCGCGATGCCCAGCCTGCAGCGCAAGTTCGAGGGCCGTGCCCTGCGCAGCCTGATCTTGACCACACTGGTCTGGAGCGGGGCGCTGCTGGCCAGCGTGCCGTTGATTTCCGTGCTCTACATGCTGATCACCCGCGGCGGCGCGCGCCTGAACCTGGAAGTCTTTACCGAACTGCCGCCGACCGGTTTCGAGATGGGCGGGGGCTTCGGCAACGCGCTGGCCGGTACGTTTGTGATGGTGGGCATCGCGGCGGCAATCGCGGTGCCGGTCGGCATCATGGCGGCGATTTTCCTGGCTGAACTGGGGCCGGACAGCAAGCTGGCGAATGCCGCGCGCTTTGCGGCCAAGATGCTCACGGGGCTGCCGTCGATCCTGGCCGGGGTGTTTGCCTACGCCTTGGTGGTGATGACCACCGGCACCTATTCGGCACCGGCGGGCGGCGTCGCGCTGGCGGTACTGATGCTGCCTATCGTCGTGCTGACGGCGGAAGAGTCGATGCGGATGGTGCCCAAGATCATGAAGGATGCCGCCTATGGCATGGGCTGCACCCGCTCGCAGGTCATCTGGAAAATCATCTTGCCCACCGGCATGCCAGCGATCCTGACCGGCGTCATGCTGGCCGTGGCCCGTGCCGCGGGCGAGACAGCGCCGTTGTTGTTTACCGCGCTGTTCAGCAACTACTGGATCTACCACCAGGGCAGCCTCGAGGTCATGAACCCGACGGCATCGCTGGCAGTACTGATCTACAACTTCTCCGGCATGCCGTTCGACAACCAGCTTGAGCTCGCATGGGCGGCCTCCCTGGTGCTGGTGATGATCGTGTTGGTCGTGAACATCATCAGCCGTATTTTCGGCAAGCCCAAGTATTAAGAACGGGAGCATCTGATCGTGAACGTATCCACTGCGCAAATAGCCGCTCCGTTTGTCACCCAGGCCCCTGTCGTCATGGACTGCAAACTGGACAAGATTTTCTACGGCAACTTCATGGCGGTACGTGACAGCCATGTGCCGATCGAAAAAAACAAGATCACCGGCTTCATTGGGCCTTCCGGCTGTGGCAAGAGCACCGTGCTGCGCAGCCTCAACCGAATGAACGATCTGGTGAAAGGTTTCCGTTTCGAGGGCCACGTGCACTTCCTTGGCCAGGACGTCTATGGCAAGGGCGTCGATCCGGTGGTCGTGCGCCGCTACATCGGCATGGTGTTTCAACAGCCCAACCCGTTTTCGATGAGCATCTTCGACAACGTCGCGTTTGGCCTGCGCCTCAATCGCTACAAGGGCGATATCGGCGATCGCGTCAAACACGCGCTGCAAGGCGCCGCGCTGTGGGATGAGGTCAAGGACAAGCTCAAGGTCAGCGGCCTGTCGCTGTCCGGCGGCCAGCAACAACGACTGTGCATTGCCCGCGCCATCGCCACCGAGCCGGAAGTCCTGCTGCTGGATGAGCCGTGTTCGGCGCTCGACCCGATCGCTACCCGGCGGGTCGAGGAATTGATGGTCGAGTTGAAGAAGGACTACACCATCGCGCTGGTCACCCACAACATGCAGCAAGCCATCCGCGTTGCTGATACCACGGCGTTCTTCTCGGTGGATATTTCCCAGGGCACGCGCACCGGCTACCTGGTCGAGATGGGCCCGACGACGCAGATTTTCGACAACCCTCGTGAACAGATGACCGGCGACTACATCAGCGGCAAGTTCAGCTGAGTCCACTTCCGGTCAAGGCCGCATACCTGCAGAAGCCAAATGGATTTGGCGGGCATCCGGTAGACATTTACCAAGCGTTTCCAAGGAGCACCAATGCCTGCTACGCACCGCCTTGATTTGCCTGCGATTGAACGTGCACTGCGGGAAGTGCAAGAGCGCTTCGCCGCGCTGAGCCGACACTTCACGGAGCCGCGCGATCCCTTGACCGACGAGGTGCTGCACAATGTGCTTGAAGGTTATGCGCTGGTTGACGACTATGTTGCCCGCGGCGTTGATCTGTTCGACCTCCAGCAACTGAACCTGATGCTCGAGATCAACGCCACGGTGCTCTGTGGCCGAGACCCGGCGCGCCGCTTGGAGTACGCCCAGCACCTGGCCGCGACCGAGGCGCATTTCTTCAACAACGTTGAGGGAGGCATCAAGGACTTGTACAACTGGTATTGTGCGTACCGCAGCGAATCCGTCTGGAAGCGTGCGGCTGGCGTCTATGTGCGCATTCTCAGCAAGCCGCAGTTGTTCATTGAAGGCAACAACCGCAGCGGATCGCTCATTGTCAGCTACCTGCTCATGCGCGCGGGCTTGCCGCCTTTCGTGTTGACGCTGGAAAACGCCGAGGGCTACTTCAACCCCTCATCAGTCATACGCAACTCTGCCAAACATGGAGTCAAGGCGTTGTACGAATTGCCCAAGATCAAGAAAAAATACGCAGCTTTCCTGGAAGAGCAGGCGCCTGACCCGATGAAGTTCTTTCTCAAGGGCAAGCCGTCGTCCTTCTCTCTAGGTGGCCATTGATGGGCAGGTATATGGCCCTCGCCAAATGCAAAACCGTCGGTAGCCGGGTAGGGCAGGCCATCCGCAGTGCTGTCCCGCTGCAAATGTCCAGGCGCCAACGCATCCGCATTTCGTTTGATATCGATGACACGCTCGCCTGCCAACTCCACCACTGCGAAGTTGAACACAGCAGGCTGCCGGCCAGTGTCCATCGTTGGTTGGGTGAACCGTTGCGCAGGGGCACACGTTCCTTGATCCGAGAGCTGCGCCGCCAGGATTGCAGCATCTGGGTCTATACGTCGTCCGGTCGCACGCCGTCCTACATCCGGCGTTGGTTGTTGCTGTACGGCATCCGCGTCGACGGCGTGGTCAACAGCGTGCTGCACAACCGCGCGCTGGCGGTCCATGGGCTGTCGAATACGCCCTCGAAATATCCGCCAGCGTTCGATATCGACTTGCATGTCGATGATTCCGAGGGCGTGCAGATTGAAGGTGATGACCATGGCTTTCGGGTGGTCGTGGTGCATCCGGAGGATGAGGGTTGGACGCATAAAGTGCTGGATGCGGTCGATATTGTTCAGGCGCAGCTGGCTTGGCAGCAGGTGTCCAGACACAAAGAGCCAGTGCAACAACGTGCAGAGGCGGTCCTGTGAATATCGATTATCGTGTTCCAAGCGCGAAATGCGTAGGCATTCCCAACCAGTTGATGTCATTGGAAAGTGGACTTACGGGGATTATTGGTTCTCCATTTTTTTGTTTAGTTTCTCCAATGCTTGTAGATACTGTCGAAGAAACCCTGGAGTGAGCTTGCTCTGATTCATCAATATTCTACCTTGGGGATCAGCTAGTACTTTCGAACAGAACTCATAAAGTTGAGCATTCGGACCGTCGGTTGGCACAGCAGCGTTTTTTTCCGCGAGTTCCTGCATGTAATTGAAACATCTGTAGCCATCATCTGGGGTGTTGATCAATGCCATCGCTATGCGCTCAGCGGCCTCGGCTGACTGAGTCGCTCCGGGGCTCAAACCAATATTAGTGCTGGCATGCGCAGTGGTTTGTCCTGTAGCGATTGCCAAATTCCCATTCTTGACTCTTTGGTTAAGTGCCTCAATGGTGGCCAAAAGATTTTTGAGTCTTTGAATTTGGACTGGGGAGCGCTCGCTCTCCTTGATCTTTTCAATGGCGAGTTTCTCTTCATTCGCTTCCTCAAGCTTTGCCTGCACCGTTTTCAGATCATCATAAAGTTGCGCAGTGGAGGAGGAGGTAAGGGAAACGACGGGAACCTGCATAGCTTGAGTCAAGCTCTCAATTGTCATGAGGCCAACGGTGTAGCGCTGGTTACGCGTCAGTAGAACTTCATACTGAGTTGTCGTTATTGCTCCGTTCATATGTGCTTCGCACAACCTATAGAGCTGATCACGCAGTAGCTGAATGCTCTGGCTGCGCAACCCCACATAGGATGCTGCGCCTTGATAAGCTCCCGTGAGTTCCAGCGCTGCTTGAGATGGAATATCGGCTTTGGTTGCGAGTTGTGCTGCATAGGCTGTCATTGCATCGGGGCTGGGCTCAGCGCAAATAGCGATACGACGTGTTGTCGTGCGGGCGCCATTGGTTTCAACAATATCCTTCGGTGCCGAGATTATGGCCCGCGCCTTTATATCCAGGAGTGCAGATGAGTCTTCATTGAAGTCGTGCGTGTGATAAATCGCATCCCAGTTGCCGCATCCACTTAGGAGAACAGCCAATGAGAACATTGGGAGAAGGTTCGACTTAGGCATGCGGAGCTCCTTTTCGTTAAAAGCTCCAAGGAGGGTAGTACAGGCATGGCAAACTGCCATTAAAATATTTGGTGATCAAAGGCAGTCGTTCGACGCTTGAGGATCGTCATAAACACATCGTTTAACATAATATACATTATGTGTACTTACATACTGAGCCGGTCGACGTCCTTTGCAGGCTTTTTTCCGCTGCGCCGCCATTGTCGACCACGGCGGTGAATGTTGTGCCTTTACCGGGCGCTCGCCGAGCGACTGGCTCATGCCTAATGAACGATTATGCTAAGGTCCCATCCGCTCGACTAACCCGGCTTGCAAGGAATGCGTCATGGAGTTCGTGGTTCATAGCTATTGTCTTAAAGGCGCACGCCAGGAGCTTTTGCTGCCTCCTGTCATCCTCACACCAATTTCATTGACCTTGGCGGTCGCCGAGCTCATACGCCTGACCGTTGCCGAACAGATCGCCGCGCTGTCAGCTCAGCACGGGCTGGAACAAGCGTCGATACGTGAAGTGCTAGACCGCCAATACCTGAGCGAGCGGGATATTTTTCAGCAAGCCAGTGAAGGCGCGATTGTCATGCCTCAGGCCAGCGCGTCTCCAGTCCTGGATGTCAGCGTTGAGGTCGAGCGAGCTTTAAAGGGTTTTGAAACCCGTGCGTTCCGCGTTCTGCACAATGGCGTCATGCTGCAAAGACTCGACGAGTCAATCGAATTGAGCCTTCCCTCCACGCTCGCGTTTATCCGCCTGGTGCCGCTGGTTGGCGGTTGATCCTCGTATTCTCGGATATCCTTATGCAATCACGCCGTCCAGTGCCCGAACAAACCGAACGCCTGACAGCGCTGCGAGCATTCTGTGATAGAGCGTTGGATGACTATCCCGAGCTTGATCGATATGACGAATTCGAGCCCGATTTCTGGGACGGCATCGACTGCCTATGTATAGCGGCTGACTGGGTCAGACAGCATCCCGAGGATGGGCCCAAGGCACTGGCTGATGGTTTTGTGTTCCCTACCGTGTGGGACGATCTGGAGGACCGCCGCGATCAACAGCGCTATGGCCTGCAATATCGACTCTGCGATGCGTGGATCACGGCTCGCCCGGATGCTTATGCACTGGAGCAGATCGGCGCGCGACTGCGGCATATGCTGCAATTTGCCTTCGAGGACAGTGATTATCCGCTGCCCACTGACGAAGATGGACCTGCCTACTACCGAAGAAGTCCGGACCAGGCCTGGGCCTTCCCTGATGTTCAGGCCTGCATCAATCGTCTGAGCAATTACCCGTCCACCCCGGCCTGGCAGACCTTCGCCGAATGGTTACTGGACGGCAGCTGGAACCGCGAGCAGCCACCCTCCACGCCTTGTAGTGAACAAAGGAAAATCGCCGACGCGTATATCTACGGGCACAAGGAAATCAAGCGCATTGCGCGGGGCCTGATGGAAGCGGGCCGCCTCGATTACCCTCGCTTCGTCCGGGCAGCCAATACCTGGGGCCGCGCCATGATGTTCTACTCAGGCGACGCCGGACTGGGCAGCGATGATGTGGACCTGCATCAGTACGCGGATGAGGAGTTTGACGAGGACGATTCAAGCGACGAGGCCCCGAAAGACATGGATGTCGAGTCATCCCAAAGTGAGGAAATTCCCACTGGAGAATCTGCTGTCGCCTCCTCTGAACTGGCGAACTTCACCGTTCGTTATATCGAGGAGACCCTGGCTGGATTGCCCTATAACGCCGAGAGACTGGCTGACACCTTCCGTTCGGTCGAGGGTTATGAGGCCCGCTGGTTACTGCAGGCCTTGGCGGTCATTGAGCGACTGGGCATGACGCCGGATAACTTCCTCGACGGCTTCGGCCATACGGCCGCGGTGCTCGAACGCTTTCTGTTGCTTCAGGCACTGCCCAAGGATCAATCGGCAGAATTGCTTGCAGCGCTGACCGGTTTTTCAAGAGATACCCTGCTGGCCGCCCTGCCCTATGCTGGACAAGCCAGCCGGGTGATGCTCGACGCGCTCGGTTGGAGTGATTTGCGAGCCTTCCAGCGTGAGTACCTGAACATGGCCTTGGCGCCTCGCTCCGGCTGGGGCGCCGACCTGCCCAATACGCTGGATGAAACCGTGGGTGTGGTGGACCGCTATCTGCTGGACAAGGCGCTGGCCGAGGCCAACCCGGACCACTTGCGTGAGTACCTCGCGGCACTCGAACCCTCGCACTGGGCGTTTCCCGAGACGCGTGTGCTGCTCGACGCCTACCAAGGCATCGGTCGACCGGCCCTGGAAAAGAAGCTGGCCCGCCATGCACAGGCGGCTATGCGCATCTACGGCGTGCTGCCCGTCACGGATTCGGACGACGTACGCCAGCGCTATCTGAGGCTCAAGAAGCTGCACAACGAGGTGCGTAAATACGGCGCCGAACGACAAGCCAACTCCCACGCAGCGGTGCAGGCTGGACTGGAAAACCTGGCGCGTGTCGCCGGTTACCCCTCGGCGATCCGCCTGGAATGGGCCATGGAATCGGAAATCGCCGAGTCCGCCCTGACGGCCGCTACCATCGATGGCTATGACGTCACGCTCGTCATCGACGGCTTGTCGCCCACGTTGCACATCAGCAAAGCCGCAAAGACGCTCAAGACCGAACCGCCTGCGGTTCGCAAACATGCAGACTTCATTGCCCTCAAAGCGCAGCAGACCCAGCTCAAGGAACAGATCGCCCGCTTCGGCCGCACCCTGGAAACAATGATGAGCAGCGGCGAAGCCCTGGCCTTGGACGATCTGAAACAATTGTTGAAAATGCCCGCTGTTCGTCTGCTGCTGGAGCAACTGATTGTGCAGGTCGACGACGCGGTGCTGGGCTGGCTTGATGCCGCGACGCTGACGGTGACTGATCTTGAAGGTCGCCAACACGTCGCTGAGAGGAATATGCGTATCGCTCACCCCTTTCATCTGTTCACGGCGGGGCAACTGTCAGCCTGGCAGAAAGACGTGGTGACCCATCGCCGTGTGCAGCCGTTCAAACAGGCCTTTCGCGAGCTGTACCTGCTCACACCTGCAGAGCGAGACACCGGCCTGTGGTCCAATCGATTTGCCGGCCACCGCCTGAAAGCCCAAGTTGCCGCGCGGTTGCTGCAGGTCCGCAACTGGTCGACCTCCAACGTCGAGGAGATCTATTACGAGAGCAAAGAGCACGGCATTTACGCCCTGTTCAACTTTTTGGATACCGGTCATTACCTCTCGGAAACGGAACACTTTACCTTCGACACCATTGCATTCCATCGCGACCAGAAAGCCATCCCCCTTGAGCAAGTACCACCGCTGCTGTTCTCAGAAGTCATGCGTGACGCCGATCTGCTGGTCAGCGTAGCCCACGCCGCAGACGACTACAGCACTAGCCACGAAACCGTGCAACGACGCGCGGAACTGATCGGCGAGTTGATCCAAGAGCTGGGCTTGCAAAACGTTGGATGCGAAGGACATTTTCTGCATATTACCGGTCGGCGTGCGAACTACCGTATTCACCTGGGCAGCGCCGCCATCCATATCGAACCTGGCAACTACCTGTGCATCGTGCCCGCTGGTAGCGGTTTTGCCGAGTTCTACCTGCCGTTTGCCGATACCGACAAGAAAATGGCTGAGGTGCTAAGCAAGATGTTTCTGTTGCTGGACGACATGAACATCACCGACAGCCTGATACTGGAGCAGATACAACTCGGTTAAGGGTACCTTCTCGATGACATCTAACGATTTGAAAGGAGCCGTGACGGTGAGTGTCGATATCGATTGCGTAGTCGTGGGTGCGGGTGTCGTCGGGCTTGCCATCGCGCGGGAAATGGCCTTGGCAGGTCACGAAGTCCTGGTGATTGAAAGTGGGGCGGCAATCGGTATTGGCATAAGCTCGCGTAATTCGGAGGTCATCCACGCGGGGATTTATTACCCGCCCGGAAGCTTGAAAGCCCGGCTGTGCGTCGAGGGCAGACAGGCACTTTACGAGTATTGCGATAGCCACGGTGTCAGTACGCGCAGAATTGGAAAGCTGATCGTCGCCAACACTGACGCGCAGGTAGATCAGCTTCGGTTCTTGCTCAAGCGAGGGCATGAAAACGGTGTGGATGATCTATGTCTGCTTGATCGTAATCAAGCCATGGCGCTGGAGCCTGCGCTTGAATGCATCGCTGCGTTGTATTCACCTTCGACCGGCATCGTCGACTCCCATGCGCTGATGTTGGCGTTGCACGGGGACGCCGAGGCGGCCGGCACCAGCATCGCGTTCCATGCCCCGTTCCTCGGTGCAAAGGTGACCGCGGACGGTTTTCTCCTTCATGTGGGTGGGGAAGCTCCCATGGAGCTTGCATGCCGTCGGCTAATCAATGCCGCGGGCCTTCATGCGCCGGCATTGGCACGGCGCATAGACGGGTTGCCGTCTGATGCGGTGCCCCGTGACTATTTGTGCAAGGGCAGTTACTTCAACGTGTCCAGACGCGCGCCCTTCACCCATCTGATTTACCCGGCGCCTGAGGCCGATGGTCTCGGGGTGCACATGACCCTCGACTTGGGCGGACAAGCACGCTTTGGTCCAGATACCGAATGGGTCGAAACCGAGGACTACCAAGTCAATCCGGCTCGCGCAGACAGTTTCTATGCGGCCATTCGCAGCTACTGGCCCGACTTGCCGGACGGTAGCCTGCAACCGGGCTACAGCGGGATTCGCCCGAAGATTTCGGCGCCTGGCGAGCCAGCCCGCGATTTTATGATCAGCAGCCAGCGCGAGCATGACGTCCCGCGGCTGATCAATTTGTTTGGCATAGAGTCTCCCGGACTGACGTCATGCCTGGCCATTGCCAAGCACGTACGTGAGCTGATTGAACGGCGTCACGCTTAACCAGGCTTGCTCCACTCCCCCACCATTGCCTCATAAACCTCTCGGCAAGCGAACTCCGCCGAAACCTTCGCATCGGCAAAAACCTGATCGCCTGCTGACGTGAGGCAGGCGTAGCCTACACGCGCATCCCGTGGGTCACTTTGGCGAGACACCAAGCCTATTTTTTCAAGCGGCAGCAGGGATTTGGTGACCGCCGATGCCGTCAGCCCCATGTGATCAGCCAGGTCCGCTCGCCGCAGCCGAGCATTGTGTGCATGTTTCAAGTGGTACAGGATCATGAAATCGCTGAAGCTCAGGCCGTGCACGGCAGAGAGCTTGGCATCCACTCGCCGTGCGGCTGAGGTGTAGGCGCGTGAGAAACGAACACAGCGGTCGAGTATCGAGCCGTTCGCGGCAGGTGCGGTAGATTCGTTGTCAGACATTGCAGCATTGCTCCAATTCTTGTGGAGAAGGACGTTCAAATCGGGAATCCATGAAATCAAACATGGGCCCCGTTACCTCGAAAGCGTAGGTCTCGCCTTTTTCACTATTCCTTTGCATGACCCGCTCACGCCGCAGTTGGGGTGTAGCATCGATGAAATAGCTGGACACCTGATAGCCAGCTTGTCCGGCCAACAAACGAATGCGTGTGCGATCAGCTTCAGTCATGAAGCCTTGATCAAGCACGACGTCGCGCCCTGCTCCCAGAACCTGTAGAGCCGTCTTCCATATATGGGCTTCACAGCGTTGTACACGGGCCATGATCCACGCCAGGTTCATGGGCTTCGGCAAGTCCGGGCCATAAAGCTCGTTCATCCACTCATCGATGGAGAAGCGTACGCCGGTCACTTCGGCATTCAGCTGCCTGGCGAACGTCGACTTCCCTGCCCCCAAAGGGCCAAAAACCATATGGACTGATTGCATGATTTTCTACTTTCTAGATACTTGAACGCTACAGTATCAAGAAATAAGACTGACGTAACCTGTGGTCGACGAACGGCCGAAGTTACCCGAACATGATATGAGGCAGCCGATATCCCCTCAGCCTACTTTCCTCCAGTCACATCCAGGAAGGTTCCCGTCACAAACGAAGCCTGCTCCCCCGCCAACCAGAGAATGGCCCGCGCGACCTCCTCCGGCTGGCCACCGCGCCCCATGGGAATCGTATCCTTCACCCGATCGACTCTGCCCGGCTCTCCCCCGCTCGCATGCATTTCGGTATAGATATGCCCGGGTCGAACGCAATTGACCCGAATACCTTCCCGGGCCACTTCCTTGGCATAACCGGTCGTGAACGTTTCGACCGCACCCTTGGACGCTGCGTAGTCCACATATTCATTCGGGCTACCGAGACGGGCTGACGCCGAGGAGACATTGACGACGGCACCGCCACGCCCGCCATAACGATAGGCCATGCGCCGGGTAGCCTGCTGCGCGCAAAGCATCGGGCCCAAGGTGTTCACCGCGAATATTCGCTGCATGCGCTCGAAGCCAAGATCCTCCAAGCGAGACTGCTGCGCGAGTATCGAGGCGTTGTTGACCAGCACATCGATTCGCCCGAAGTGCAAATCCAGGGTGGCGAACAGTTCGGCGACCTGTGCTGGATCGGCGTTATCGGCACGTACTGCCAAGGCACGGGCGCCCTTGGCCTTGACCTTCGCGGCCACCGCCAACGCCGACGCTTCATCGGCGATATAGGTCAGCGCGACGTCGTAACCTTGCTCAGCAGCCAGTATGGCCGTCGCCGCCCCGATCCCGCGCCCGCCTCCGGTGATCAGGATCACGGGTTTTTGCGAACGTTCATTCATGGTCAATCCTCACGACTGGATGAAAAAACAACGTCAGCCGATGACCAGCGTACCGAGGGCAATGACGGCACAGGCCAGCAGCTTGCGCAAGGTCAATGCCTCGCCAAGAAAGACGTACCCGATCAACGCGGCGAACATGACGCTGGTTTCTCGCAACGCAGACACCGCGCCCATCGGTGCATGAGCCATGGCGTAGATCACAACCCCGTAGGCCAATAACGAAACCAGCCCGCCAGCGACGGCCACAGCGAACCCTGGGCGCAGGGTAAAGAGGCTTTGAGTATCTCGCAGCCCGATATAAACCATGGGCATCATCACGCCCCACAACAGGCACATCCAGGCGGTGTAGGCCATCGGCGCCCCGGAGAGGCGAACACCAATGCCATCGACAACGCTGTAGGCGGCGATGAAAAAACCGGTTCCCAGTGCGTAGGGCAAGTTGGGCAACGTCCGCCGACGCCTGGTAAAGGCCAGCGATAGGATTCCAGTCGACACCAACGTAATCCCCAGCAGTCCACTCGGCGCCACCCGCTCACCGGCGAACAGCGAAGCGGCCAGGACAATCAGGATCGGAGAGACACCGCGGGCGATGGGATAGGTTTGGCCGAGATCCCCGGACTTGTAACTGCGCACCAGGAACAGGTTGTAGCCCACGTGCAATACCGCGGAAAGGCCGGCGTAAAACCAACTTGCCCGGGCGGGCGGCGCCAGTAGCGCCGCCACGATGGCGCTCGCCACGGCGATCGCCATGCACATGATGGTCATGGACCACAAACGGTCGGTGCCCCCGCGCAGCATGGCATTCCAACTGGCGTGCAGCAGCGCGGCGAACAAGACGAGGCAGATGATGTGTAAGGGCATGCATCATCCTAGACCGCTAAAGTAGCGCTATAGAAGCAAAGTCTCTTCATCTGGGCATGATGAAAAGCTCATGCATAAGCCTGCTGAGCGCCAACTGCCTGGGTCACCAGCCAACGACGAAAGCTGGCAATGTGCGGTTGAGTCTCGATCCCTTTGGGACAGACAAAATAATACGCCAAGGGCGATGCGACCGGCAGGTTGAAAAGCCTTTCAAGGCGGCCGTCATTGAGCTCGGCTTCGACATGCCCGCTGCGTGCCAGGGCGATGCCCTGTCCCAACAGCGCCGCCTCGATGGTCATGTTGGTGTCGGCGTAGCGAATGCTTTCCTTCAAGGTCGTGACCTCGACACCCACCTGGGCAAACCACTGCTCCCATTTCGGCACCAGCGCTGCGCCATCGCGCGTCAGCAGCGGATAGCGCAGCAATTCGGCTGCCGTTTGAGGTGTGCCAAAACGTGCGAGCAACACTGGGCTGGCGACAGGAAAAATCTGCTCGCGGAACAGAAACTCGGAGAACAGCGAAGGGAAATGACCGTTGCCCAGGCGGATAGCAACGTCTGGGTCTGCCGTCGAGAAGTTAATGGGGTTGTCGGTACTGTCCAGGGTCAGCAGGATTTCCGGATGGGCTTGCGCCAGATCTGGAAGCCTGGGCAGCAACCACTTCAAGGCGAAGGAATAGGTTGTGCTGACGCTCAACCGCTGCCGCCCGTTTTGCTCGCGCAAATCGGCCAGGGTGGCCTCGAGCTTCATGAAGAACTCCCGCACGATAGGCGCAAGCGCTGCGCCTGCCGAGGTCAGGTGCAGCGCGTTACCGCGATGAAACAGCTGCAATCCCCAGAGCTGCTCCAGATGCTTGAGTTGGTGGCTCACTGCGCTCTGCGTGACATGCAACTCCTCTGCTGCCGAGGTGAACGTGGCGTGCCGAGTAGCGGCTTCAAAGGCTCGCAGGCTCGAAGAAGGCGGGAGGTTTCGCATGAGGGTCACCTCTATGAGTAAACCTTCATGCTAGCGCCTTTGCATCGCACGTTATAGCCAGCTGTTCGCCGGCCACTGAGTCAGGTGTCAGACGGTTGATCCTTCCGGCTTTCGGGACTGCCAGCGCAGAGACCATCCATGACCAGGTCCATCAATCTGGCGAGACGCGAGCGCCAATCGCTCTGGGAATCGATTTGCCAAATTCCTGCGGTGGCTAGGAAAAAGTCGTCGTGGGTAACCCCGCTACGAATCGTTCCGGCCTTTTCATTGGCCCTTAAAAGCGACTCGGCCGCGGCCTGGACGGGGGCGTATCCCGACTTCCCTGGGAACTCGTAAGTGGAGGCGGCTTGTCGTATCGCGGTCGCAAGCCCCGCCTTGGTCATTGCATATTCCGCGAGGCAGTCCATCCATTCCCGGAGGGCTTGCTTTGGAGGTTTTGTCGCGAGCAGCTCTTGCGCCAACGAGGCCACTTGCTGCATTTCGAATTGATAAACCTCGAATACCAGCTCCTCCCGATTGGCGAAATGGCGATAGAACGTGCCCTGCCCCACGCCGGCTTTCTTCGCAAGCGCGCTCAGCGGGACCGCAGGATCGAGTGTCAGCTCCGCCACAGCGACCTTCAGAATTCGTTCTCGATTTTTCTTGGCGTCAGAACGCATCGCCAATTCATCATTCTTGGGCAAAGTTTTTTTCCTGCGCTGCATTGCAAAGCGGACAGTTGTCCGGTAGTTTTTTTAGCAAGTGGACAGCTGTCCGCTTGCGTACCCTTACCGGAGTTTACTATGAACAGCACGGGCAACACGATCCTGGTCACCGGCAGCACCTCAGGCATAGGCCTTGGCTTGGCGCTCAGGCTGCACAAGGCGGGTAACACCGTCATCATCGCGGGACGTCGCAAGGCTCTGCTCGACAAGATCGTGTCAGAACATCCAGGTATTGAATCGGTATTACTGGACGTCTCTGATCCGCAATCCATCCAGCGCACTTGCGAAACGCTGGCGATCAGTCACCCGAATCTGAACGTTCTCATCAACAACGCCGGCATCATGCACTGGGAGGATCTGACCGCTGCGCAAGACCTGAGCATCGCCGAAAATATCGTGACTACGAACCTGCTCGGCACGATTCGCATGGTGTACGCCTTCATCCCCCAACTGATCAAGCAGCCCAGTGCGACAATCATCAACGTCAGTTCGGCTTTGGCATTCGTCCCGCTGCCTGCGACACCGACCTACAGCGCAACCAAAGCGGCCGTTCATTCGTTCACTCAAAGTCTTCGCGTGCAACTGGAAGCCTCGCCCGTCGAGGTGATCGAGCTTGCACCGCCAGGTGTGCGCACCACGTTGCTTGGGCAGGAAAATGACGAACACGCCATGCCTTTGGATGAGTTCTTGAATGAAATCTTCGAGCTGTTCGAGATATCTCCAACCCCACAAGAGCTTATCGTCGAGCGCGCAAAACCCTTGCGGTTTGCTGAGGCGAGCGGCTCGCACGATGAGATATTGAACATGCTTGCGGGCTACAAACCACCGACAGAGTGATATTGACCAGGCCATCGCTGCAGTCCTGAAAGAGCCTGCAGCGAGGCCCCTATAGCTTGCGCAATTCGCCACCCTCCTGCTTCAGACGCTCCAGATACGCAGTGGCATCCAGCAATTGATAAGGAAAGTACAGCCCTGGCGGAGTCGGTGGCTGGCCGTCCAACCCGATCAAACGTTCAAGAGTCATCGCGACGCTGAGGCCGGTCAAGGGGGCCGCGCCTGCCGGATGGATGAGCGCATGACGTGTCTGCAGCGGCTCGCCCTGGCTGTCTTCGCCAACGAGTTCGATGATGATCTCGGTGGACATCGGCCTGCCCTGGCGTCGGGTTGAGCTCACTGCGGTGGCCAGGTTGAACTGGACATTCGGCGCGCCCGTCGCAGCCGCCAGGCCAACGACATCAATGGACGAGAAGCCGGTGGCCTCGATCTTCGTACCATCCACCGCGTGGAATCCTGCCTTGGAGTCCTCTCCTTCGCGCCAGACGAACACACCGTCGCGCCGTGTCAGCGCGGCGGGCAGCATCTTGTTCAAATGTTCAAAGTCGGTGGCGACGGTCGGACCGCCAGTATCCTGCTCATCGACCAGGGCGTTGACACGGATGTCCTGGACTCGGCCGAAGGCTCGGGCAATGCTCAGCGTCGACACGGTCGTCGCGCCGGCCATCCATTCGTAACCGAGGACAATCGGCGAAGCATCAGGCGTGTGCATGTACGTTGCGATTTCCGGCGCGATCTCGAAAACGCCGGAGGAGATGCTGAGGTGCGGCACGCCGCGCTTTTGCGCAAAACGTAATCCGGCAAGGGCGTGGTCCATGTAAAAGACCACCACGGCGCTGACTGGACGATCGCCGAGCCCCAGGTCGTCGGCGTCGGCGTCAATCACCACGCCCTGCGCCCCGCCCATTCGCTCTGCGGCCCGCTGAGCCTTGGCAAGGTCGCGGCCACCGATCAGCAGGGGCACCTCGGGATGGGCGGCTCGTAGCGCCCGGGCGGTGTGATGGCCAATAGCGCCGGAACCGCCCATTAGCAAGATAGGATCAAGTGACATGGTGTGTTCTCCTCGTTTCCGGGTTTCATCTTGTCCGGAGCGTCAAACTCAACCGGGTGGTACTTAGCAGAAATTCGAGCGATGACTTTGATCTCGAAGTCGAACCCAGCGAGCCAGTTAACGCCAACGGCCCTCCAGTTCGGATAAGGCGCTTGCGAGAAGCGTTCACTTTTAATGACGATTATGTTGCTAGTGGTTGTACATAGCTCGGATTAGGTGATTTGGATTGGGGGTGGATGGTTGCCGCGTTTAACGCTGCTTCAAATACACCCCTGCCAGCCCGTCCGGTGACTCGGGCTCCGCGTTGTAGCCAATCACCGCAAAGCCTTTCACCAATTGAATGTGATACGGACCGTTTCTCCCGGCCGCTTGCGGCTCGCGCACGATGATCAGGTTATCGGTTTCCATCGGCACGATGTGGTGCTTGGTCACACCGTCTTTCAGGGTCACGGTGAATTCGGCGACTTCTTTTCCGTTGGCATCACGGTCCGGCAGTATCTGGAGATCCAGATCGGCGTCGCGCTCCAGGGCATCCTGGCGCATCCGGTAATGGCCACTGCGCTGGTCAGCGTCGACGTCGTCGATTTTAGCGACATCCAATTCCCGTTCTTCATCGTGCAACCGGACTGCCAATTGCCGGTGGTCGCCATTGACGTCGCTGATCCAGGTGCCGGTAAAAAGATAGGGCTCGACGTTTTCCCGGGAGATCCGCCAGGTACCCGTTTGACCGCCGTCGTCGGCATATTCATGGAGGCTGATAAGGTCGTCGTCAGCGTCGTCCCCAAACCCCAACAGCTTGATCGGCTCGCCATCGCCTGCCTCGGTAAAACGCACTTCGCCAATGATCACGGCGCCTTGCACCTGATACCAGAGTTCTACCGGGGACTTGCCGTCGAGGGTTCCGGCAAGGATCACCGGATCTTCCTTCTCCGGGCCTTCCAGGCACGCTTGTTCACGCCACTGGCCGTCTTTCAATTCACCGGTGGTGCGTCGCGTGTAGCCGCTGGGCATGCTGGTGTTTTCGCCAGGCTCGGTGGGTTGGATTTTCTCCTCGGTGCTCGAGTAGAGCAGGACCAACTCATCGCCGCGCATTTTCCAGTGAGTGGCGCGACTCCAGCAGCAGTCGCGATCGGTTTGCGAAAGCAGGACGCCGTCCAACGGGCTCACCGAGAACATGCCTTTGCTGTCCTCCTTTGCCAGGTTCGTCAGGGCCGGGTTGAGGACCCATTGGGTTTTCTGCGGGTCTTGCAGGTAGACGTCGAATGCCGGTGTGTAGATCGCATCGGGATGGCTGCCGTTGCGAATCGCCAAGTCCTGGTGGCCGTCGAAGTTGAAGTCGTCGAAGTACAACAGGCTCTGGGGGCCGAGTAGCCAGCTATCGACCTTGCCATGGCGGTCCACGGGCACATTGCCGGCGGGCGTCTGCAATTGCTGCAGGACTTCGTCGGTTTTGCTGTCGCGCACGGTGAAAAAGGCTTGCGCCAACTGATGCGGATCTTCCGGCGGCTCCGGGAACCGCACTTCGACCCGGTATTGGTCGCTGCGGTCATTCACCGAAAACACCCTTGGCTCAGCCGTGGCCGGGGCTACCAGAGTCGTGGAAAGAAGCACACCACCGACAAGCGAACGCATCCACTCACTTCCTTGCTGAAATGTTGGGCGGCAGTGTAGCGACCCTCGTGATTCATCGCGAGAGACGACTGTTGCTATCAGATAGGCCCGGACTGTAACTGACGCCCTCCTCGTCCTTCGCTTACTGTCGAGGCTCATCCCTCGGAGTGATCCCCATGCCGGACACCGCCAATCTCTACCTGTTCGTGGTTGCTGTCGTGCTTCTGCTGATCGTTCCGGGGCCCAACATGGCCTTTGTCACCAGCCATGCGTTGGCCCACGGTTGGCGTGCCGGCGTCGCTGCGGCCCTCGGCATTTCCTTTTCGGACCTGCTGATGACGATGATGGTCAGCGCTGGCATTGGCGCGCTGGTGATGAGCTGGGCGCCGGCGTTCGACGTGCTGCGTCTGGCCGGGGCCGGTTATTTGCTGTGGCTGGCCTGGCAAGCACTGAGAACACCGGCCGCGACTCAGGACAGCCAACTGCAGGCAGCTTCGCTGTGGAAAATCTTCTGCCGAGGCGCCCTCAACAGCCTTTTGAATCCCAAGGCGCTGCTGTTCTTCATGGTGTTCCTGCCTCAGTTCGTTGACGTCAAGGCTGGCGGCGTGAGCCTGCAATTGATCTTCCTGGGAGCGTTGCTGGCACTGATTGCCCTCGTCTTCCATACGCTGCTGGGTGTTTGCGCCGCACAGCTCAAGGCGAAACTGGGCAACGGTGGGATTTCAAGACGCCTGGGCACGTATGGTTTTGCCGGCGTCATGGCAGCGCTGGCGGCACGTCTGTTGTTTCTTGATCGACCACTTTGACCCGCGACGCCTCAGGGCTGTCCTATGCTTACCTCATCCACTGCGAAGCCGGATTAATGTCGTCACCCGAAACCAAACTCCTCCAAAGTTGGCACCACAATGCCCAGGCCTGGATCGAAGCCATCCGCAGCGGTGCCATCGAAAGCCGTCGGACAGTCACCGACCAGGCCATGCTGCTGGCAGTGCAGAGCCGCCGGCCCGAACGCGTGCTGGATCTGGGCTGCGGCGAAGGTTGGTTGTTGCGGGCGCTGGCTGAACGGGGCATCGAAGCGGTGGGTGTGGATGGCGACGCGACACTGGTCGAAGCGGCCCGTGCGTCAGGTTCCTCGCCGGTGCATCTGGCAAGTTATGAAGCACTGGTGGAGACGACGGTGGACGTCGGCAGCGGCTACGACCTGATCTGCGCCAACTTCGCCCTGTTGCACCAGGACATCATCCCGTTGCTCGCCGCGATGAACGCCTTGCTCAGCCCAGGCGGCGCGCTGGTGCTCCAGACGCTGCATCCCTGGACCGTGGCGGCGGGTAATTATCAGGACGGCTGGCGCGAAGAAACCTTCGATGGGTTCAAAGGCCAATGGCAGCCCATGCCATGGTACTTGCGCACCTTGTCCAGTTGGCTCAACGCCTTGGAGATGGCGGGTTTCCGACTGGTAAGCCTGCAGGAGCCACAGCACCCGCAAAGCCCGGTGCCGCAGTCGTTATTGCTGGTGGCCGAGCAATCCCCCTCATGGCGTTAGCGACTCGACGGTAAAACAGCCCGAGCGATAAACCCTGTGCGCCTGCATGCCGCGCTTTTGCAGGGCTTTCCTGACGGCTCTGAGAAACATGCCGTGGGAGACGATGATTGTGGTCTTCCCAGCTTCGCCGCCGACTCTGTAAAGCTCAGCGGCCACACCGAGCGCCCGCTGGTGTTCGGCTTTTCGGCTGGCGGCCCCCAGTGAAATCCCAAACAACCAAAGGATCCTGTGCAACGCGAACCAATGCCTCAAGCCCATCTTCAGGACGGGAATGCTGCTTAACCGCAGGTCAAACTCACGTAAACGAGCATCCTGTTGGATACGCGCCACGTCGAACAACCGGCAGGCCGTCGCGTAGGCTCTGTTGACGGGCGAGGACATGATGTTGGCTTCGCTCGCGAGGAGCATTTGAGATACGTTTGGCTGGCTCAGGAAGGCTGTAATTTCAGCCTCATCGATGGATGATGTCTGGTTGTATTCATCCAGCCGAAGCTTGGCCGAACGGGCATTGCAGGGTTTGTAATCGATCAACGGCGTGGCATGGCGTATCAGGTAAATCACGGCAACAGCTCCTTGTTTCCCGGCAAATCCCTTTCGAAGCGCACCTGTATACAGGCAAAGACGCCATTCAGCGAGTGCCATGCAGCTTATTCAGGGGCTACATCTGTGGCGAGGGAGCTTGCTCCCGCTGGGCTGCGCAGCAGCCCCAAACCCATTCAACCCAATGCATCAGGAAAATACGGTTGGCGGGTTGTTACGACGGCTGCGCCGCCGAGCGGGAGCAAGCTCCCTCGCCACAGGTTGAGGAGGTCTTACCAAAGTGCCACGGTGTAGCTAACGATCAACCGATTCTCATCCAGGTTATTGCCAAAATTCGAGCGCACCGTCGCGTTGCGCCATTTCAAGCCCAGCCCTTTCAACCTACCGTCTTGCACCACATAGGCAATATCGGTGTTGCGCTCCCACTCCTTGCCTTCGCCCGGGGCGCTGCGCTGGACGTTGTCGCCAGTGATGTAGCGGGTCATGAAGGTCAACCCGGGTACGCCAATGGCGGCAAAGTTGTAGTCATAACGCGCTTGCCAGGAACGCTCGTCGATGTTGGCGAAATCGCCGATCTGCACGAAGTTGACCAGGTACGGATCACTGCGACCGATGTAGGGGAACGGATCGTCACCGCTCATGCGCTGATAACCCAGGCCCAACGCATGACCCGCCAGGCTGTAGGTGAACAAGGCGCCGAAAGCCTGGTTGTCGAGTTCGCGGAAACTGCCGTCTTCGGTACTGCGCGAATAACGCACGTCACTCTTGAATGACTGCCCTGGGCCCAGGTCCAGGGTGTGGACGAACCCGAGGTAGTTTTGCTGGTAGATGTCTTGCAACTGGCTATAGCGGTATTGCGCCGTGAGGTTCGGCAGGAACTGATAGTCCGCCCCGGCGAACTGAAACCTGTCGCTGCTGCCGCCAATGCGGTTGGCGGTCATGTCCTGGTAGTCGGTGGAGTCGACAAAGTTGATCTGGGTGAGTTGCCCGGCGGTCAGCTTCAAGCGATCGATTTCCTGCACGTTCAGCAAGCCGCCCTTGAACGTGCCCGGCAACAGGCGCGTGTCGTTGGAACTCACCGCCGGGTCCTTGATCTGCAACGTGCCCAGCTTCAAGGTGCTCTTGGACAGGCGCGCCTTGGCGGTCAGGCCCAGTTCGCCATAACGGTCCTGGGAGCCGCCCGACAGATCCGCCGGCAACAGATTGGTGCCAGCCGTGCCGCCGCCGGAGTCCAGTTTGAAGCCGGCCATGCCCAAGGCATCGAGGCCGAAACCCACGGTTCCGGCGGTGTATCCCGATTCCATTCGTAGCAGAAAGCCTTGGGCCCATTCCTCGGCCTTGTCCCGTGCGCCGTGCTGGCGGAAGTCGCGGTTGAAGTAGAAGTTACGAGCTTCCAGGTTGCCTTTGCTGTCGGCGATGAAATCGGCCTGGGCGTTCGGCACGCCGATCAGGCTCAGGCCGAGCAAGGTGCCCGCCGAGGTCCAGGTCCATCGAGGGAATGTGGCGTGTTGCATGGCGCGCTCCTTTTATGGGCGCGAGCGAACCCTCCAGGGGCTCTGCGCACGCCTCTTTATTGTTGTCATGGGGATGCCGGCGCAGTGGGCTTGCGTCGTGGAGCGGATTCTTTGTGTCGAATCGGCGCAGCGTCAAACGGGAAAAAAGCCGGATCGGCCATAAGAAAATTTGATGCGCCCGATGGCCCGATCTGGAGTAACAATTGCAATCATAAGAACCACACGCACCAAGAGAGCCTCCATGAACCTCAAATTCCTCGAAACCTTCGTCTGGGTTGCCCGGCTGCAAAGCTTCAGCCTCACCGCCGAGAAGATGTTCAGCACCCAGGCGGCGATCTCGAGCCGGATCGCCTCGTTGGAAGAGGAGTTGGGCCTGCGCCTGTTCGTGCGGGATTCCCGTGGGGTCTCGCTGACGCCCGAAGGCCTCAAAGTGCTCGACTACGCCGAGCAGATGCTCGACGTCCAGCGCGCGTTGAAGCAGTCACTGGACACCAGCAGCCCGCAGCAAGGCCTGGTGCGCATCGGGGTCATGGATACGGTGATCCACACCTGGCTCAGCCCGCTGATGTCGATGCTGATGCAGGCGTTCCCCGCCGTGGAAATCGAGATCACCGCCGATGCCGCGCGCAACCTCTGTGAGCAACTGCAGAAAGGCTACCTGGACATCGTGTTCCAGACCGATCTGGTCCGCCACGAAAGCGTGCGCAACCTGGAACTGGGCCACTACCCCATGCACTGGATCGCCGCGAGCCAATCGATCTATGCCCGGCCCTATGCGTCGCTGGTGGAGATGGCCGGCGAGCGCATCATCACCTTCGTCAAGCATTCGCGTCCGCATCAGGACGTGCTCAACCTGCTGTACGCCCACGGGGTGAGTGCGCCGCGGGTCAGTTGCGTCAATTCGGTCTCGGCCATGACCCGGCTGATTCGCGACGGCTTCGGCATCGGCGCCTTGCCGGCCGCGCTGGTGGCCAAGCCCCTGGCCAGTGGCGAATTGATCCAACTCGACCCCGGCACCGCCCTGCCCCAACTGGACGTCGTGGCGTCCTGGCGCGCTGGCGTCGGCCTGGAGTTGATTGAAAATATCGTCCAGATGAGCCGCCAGGTGGTCAGCCAGTACGCCGTCGATGTCGGGCCATTGCGCATGGTGGCGGCCCCCGGACTGAACAGCCAAGCGCCTCTCGAATAACTTTTAGTTGTCGCGGGGTACCAATATTCCTTGTTGGACGTCATCGCCATGCTGTTCCCAAAGTAGCGAACGACCACTTGGAGAACCCGTGATGACGTCCTTCGAACAATTACAACAATGCTCACCCGTTGCCCTGCGCCAAAGCATCGCCGCCGGCCAATACCAAGGCCATACCAGCGGCCTGGGCCAAGGTCGCGTGCAAGCCAATATCGTGATTCTGCCCGGCGACTGGGCCAATGAATTCCTGCGCTACTGCACCCTCAACCGCCAGGCCTGCCCGGTGCTGGACGTGACCGAGCCAGGGGACCCGTTCTTTCGCAACCTGGGTGCCGCCATCGATATCCGTCATGAAGTGCCTCAATACCGGGTCTACCGCAACGGCGAGTTGAGCGAATCGCCCCTGGACATCGAACACTTGTGGCAAAACGACCTGGTGGCCTTCGCCCTCGGTTGTTCGTTCTCCTTCGAGCAACCGTTGCTGGAGGCCGGCATCCGTTTGCGGCACATTGAACTGGGGCGCAATGTGGCGATGTTCCAGACCAACATCGACACACGCCCCACCGCCCGATTGTCTGGCAAGATGGTGGTGACCATGCGGCCGATGAAGGCCGCCGCGGCCATCCAGGCGATCCAGATCACCGGGCGCATGCCCAACGTCCACGGCGCTCCGGTGCATATCGGCGATCCGTCACTGATCGGCATTCAATCCCTCGACACGCCGGATTACGGCGACGCCGTGCCTGTGGAAGCCGACGAAATCCCGGTCTTCTGGGCCTGCGGCGTGACGCCTCAATCGGTGGTCCAGGCCTCGCGCCCACCGTTGTGCATCACCCACGCCCCGGGCTGCATGCTGGTGACGGACTTGTGGAACAGTGATTTGTAAGCCACGAATGACAATCTGAAGGGATACACGATGAACACGGCTCGGCAATCGATTCAACAGTACATCAATGCCAAGGACGGCAACCGCCCGCACCTGCTGGACCAGGCCTTTACGCCGACTGCTATCCTGGACATGGTCGTGCGCACCGGCGCCATCACGTTTCCTGGCCACGTTGAAGGCCGTACCGCCATTGGCGATGTGCTGGTCAGTCGCTTCGGCCAGACCTTCGAAAACGTCTACACGTTCTGCCTGGCCGCCCCGCCGCCAGTAGACACCGAAGCGTTCCAGTGCAAATGGCTGGTGGCGATGTCGGACAAGAGCAGCGGCGAGGCGCGGGTCGGTTGCGGCCTGTATGACTGGCAGTTCGATCCGCAGTCGCGACTGGCCGAGGGATTGACCATCACCATTGAACACATGAAGACCCTGCCGGCGACCGATCTGCCGAAGATCATGGCCTGGGCATCGAGGCTGGACTATCCGTGGTGCCTGCCGGAAGCGGCTGTCGATAACGTGCCGGTTCTGCATGAGTTGCAAGAAGTGGTCTTGTATATGGCTAATGCCGAGCAGTGAAGAATATGAAACCTGCCTAGCGACTGTGGGAGGGGATTTCTCTGTGGGAGCAAGCCTTGCTCCCACAGAGGGTGGGTGATAATCCTCTCGCCACAGTTTCCATGCTTTCCATGACTGCGCCAAGGAACCGCCCCAAGTGAACATCAAGTTTCTCGAAACCTTCGTCTGGGTGGCCCGCCTGAAGAGCTTTCGCCTCACCGCGGAAAAGCTGTTCACCACCCAGGCCTCCATTTCCAGCCGGATCGCCGCCCTGGAGGACGAAATGGGTGTGCGGCTGTTCGTGCGCGATTCCAAAGGGGTGTCGCTGACCTCCGAAGGCCAGCGCGTGCTGGAATACGCCGAGCGCATCATGGATACCATGCAAAGCATGAAAGCCGCGATCAAGGATCCGCGCCAGGTGCGCGGCCGGATCCGCATCGGTGCGATGGATACGGTGATCCACACCTGGCTCAGCCCCTTGGTCACTCGCCTGATGGAATGCTACCCGGCCCTGGAAATCGAACTGTCGGCCGACACCGCGAGCAACCTCTGCTCACAACTGGAAAAAGGCTACCAGGACATCATTTTCCAGACCGACATCCTGCGCCTGGACAGCGTGCGCAACGCATTGTTGACCCGTTATCCGATGCACTGGGTGGTACGCACCGGCTCCGCCTATGACCGCGCCTATGGGTCGCTGGAAGATTTGTCCCTGGAACGCATCGTGACCTTCTCGCGCAACTCCCGGCCCCACCAGGACATCCTCAACCTGCTGCACTCGGCCAACATCGTCTCGCCACGCATCAACTGCGTGAACTCGGCATCGGCCATCACCCGCCTGGTTCGCGACGGCTTCGGCATTGGCGCCATGCCCGCGGCGCTGGTGGTCGGTGAACTGGCCCAAGGCACCTTGACGTTGGTGGATGGCGTGCCGCTGCCCTCGGTCATGGACATCGTCGCCAGTTGGCGAACCGGTGCCGGCATGGAGCGAGTGGAAGACATCGTCAGCTTGACCCGGGAAGTGGTTGGCGAGTTCGTCGCGCAACTGCCGGCCGGCTATCGGCTCGACATGAATTAAGCCGAGCATTCATTCCGTCATCAGATTTTCACACCGCTGACATACCGTGGGCACCGATTGATCCCCGTCCACTTCAATCGGTGAGTCCTCCAACTGATGCAAGCATTCCTGAAAAGCAGAACGCCCAAGGCACCGATTAAAACCCCGAATCACCCGCCACGCCGACATGACGCGCGGCGCGGCGAGATGCCCCGTGAGGAGGAGGTCTGCGTTCGGTTCCTGTCATGCGCAGACATCCCTTCCTTGCTGGAGCTCGAACAAAAGAAATGGACGGACGATCAACGAGCCGATGCCGCCATGCTTGCATCGCGGATCGCCGCATTCCCGGCCCTGAGTGTCGGTGCGTTTTGCGCACGCAGCGGCACGGCGCGGGCGTCGTTGTTCATGAAGCCGACCCGGCACGATCACATTCGCCAATGCTCGACCTGGGCCGACTGCGCCAGGAAACAGCACGGCGATGAATCCGCCAGGACTGGCGCGCTGTTTGGCATCAGCCTGAGTAGTGTCGACCCCAAGGCCGCGAACGCCGTTTTCGAGTTTTTCTGGCCCTACGCCCTGAAACAGGGCTGGTCGGACGTCTACCTTGGCTCCCCCGTTCCGGGCCTGCGGGACTGGCTGTCGAAGAATCCCGATACCCCGGTCACCCGCTACGTGCAAAGCCAGCGCCAGGGGCTGCCACTGGATCCCCAACTGCGCTATTACTTTAAAAAGGGATTTCGGCGAATTGTCGCGATCCGGGACAACTACTTTCCCCATGAGCCCTCATTGGACGTCGGCGTGCTGATCCAGGGCAAGGTGCCGCTGTCGGGGCTTTCTTTCATCTGGAAAAGGCTCCCGCTGAGCTGGTTGCAGCGCATGAAAAAATTGTTCTTCGTGTGCTTGTGAATACCTCCCTTGCGCTGGAGGGCCAGGCGCGACCACTGGCTCACGATCGCAATTTCCGCCGTTTGCTGGCGTGCGCCGTGGCATCGATGGTGGGCGATCAATTCACCCTGGTCGCCTTTCCCTTGCTCATCATGGCGATATCGCCAGAGCCCATGACGCTTGGCTGGGCATTCGCCGCGCTGGCTTTGCCGCGGGCCCTGTTCCTGTTGACGGGCGGCTCGCTGGTCGACCGGTTTGGTGCCCGTTCGATCTGGATGTCTGGCTGCTACGGCAGTGCGCTGACCCTGGTCGGCCTGGCCTGGGCGCTCTACACCGGCCATGCCACGTTACCGATCATCTATGGGGCGGCGGCACTGTTGGGGCTGTTCAGCGCGCTCACGCTGCCGGCGGGCAGTGCGCTGGTGCCTGGTATTGTGGACCCGCGCGACCTGGAACGGGCCAACGGCATTTTCCTGGCCCTCAGGCAGTTGACCATCGCCATCGGACCGGTCGCCGCCGGCGGGCTCATCGCCCATGCCTTCCTACCCCTCGGCACGCGACCAGCGGCCAACGCTGCCCTGGACGGTTATGTCATCGCGTTTGCCCTCGATGCGCTGACCTTCGCGCTGTCCGCATTCGGGTTGCGAACCTTGCCTATCCGTCTGATTCCTGGTGCCGGAACAAGCCGCCATAGCACCACGGAAGGCTTGCGTTATTTCTTTCACAATCGCCCTCTACGCACGTACCTGAGCTACATGGCAGCCATGACACTGCTCATGAGCGGGCCGGTGCAGGTCGCCTTGCCATTGCTGGCTCACGCACGCTTCACGCCTGAGGCCACCGCATTGGGATGGCTGTTCGGCGCCCAAGGGGCCGGCACGCTGCTCGGCATGCTGATGTTTACCGCCAGCCCAAAACTGCGAATCGTCAACCTGGGTGTCACGCTACTCGCTGTCGACGCCGCCATCGCCATGCTGGTAATGCCGCTGGGGTGGATCCATGCCCTTTGGCAAGGGGTGACCTTGCTGTTTGCCATTGGCGTCTTTGGCGGCTTCGTGCAGGTCATGGCGTTCACCTGGCTACAGCGGGCCTTGCCAGCACATTTGCTTGGGCGCGGCATGAGCCTGTTCATGCTGGTGTTTTTTGGGTTGGCACCCGTCTCGGCGGCGATATCGGGTTGGGTCTTGCAATGGGTGTCCATCGAGATCCTGTTCCTGGTCACTGGCGCCCTACTCCTGGCGGTCGTGTTTTTCTCCTATTTCGGGTCAGGCCTGAGGAGGCTCTCGGATGTTTAACCAAACCCATGAACCTGTCCAAGCCGCGCGGCCCGACCGTAGCGTTGAACGCGCCCGGTTGCTGGAGTGGGGACGCCCCGCCCCGTTGCGCCTGCTTGCCTGCACGGTTTTCGAATGGGTGCTCATTGTGGGGGCGGCTGGCCTGGCTATCCAGGCGGAGTCGATTTTCGCCACGGTGCTGGCCGTCGTGCTCATCGGCACCCGGCAACATGCGTTGCTCATTCTCATGCACGAGTTTTCACACCGCCAATTCAGCCGGACCCGCCCGGTACTCAACGACACGCTGGGGGATCTCCTGACGGCGCTTCCTTTTACCATCACCTTGTTCGGCTTCCGGCGAGACCACGCCGCCCACCACCTGCATACGGCCACCGAGCGTGATCCCAACTGGGTATCGTGCATAGGACAGGATCGGTTCACCTTCCCCAAGTCCAGTTTCGATGTGGTCATCCTGCTGATCAAGCATTGCGGCGGCCTGTACAGCCTTCACGAATTCAAAACGGCCCTGGTGACATCGAAAATGGCCTCGCAATGTCCCCCTTCTACTCAATACCGGCAATGGATCTTTGCAATCGTGGTGGCCGCGCTCCTCACCGGGTTCCACTTATGGCTGGAGGCCCTGGTGTATTGGCTGGTTCCTATGTTCACGGTGCTGATGGTGCTGTTGTATTGGCGCGATGTGGCCGAGCACTTTGCATTGCCCCAACCCGGCCACGGTGTTTCTCGAACCGTCATTGCTCCTTGGTGGGAGCGCCTGTTGATTGCGCCTCATGGCGTGGGCTTTCATGCCGAGCACCATCGGTATCCCGCCGTACCCGGTTTTCGCCTGGCACAGGTGCACGCGGCGCTCATGGAAGACCCGGCGTATGTCGAGCGAGCGCACGTCACCCGAGGCTATTGCACGGGGCTGATACGCGAAGTCGCTGCCTATACCGCTGTAAGCTCACGCACGAGGAACTGACCGATGGACTTCATCCGACAGCAGGCCACCGATCGTCCTGGAGGAGGCATCTGCATTGAACCCTTCTGGAACGACACACCGATCAAGACCTACCTGTTCGACGCGTTCTCGGTGCTGCTGCCCGCTGGCGAACAGTTCGTGATATCGGTGGTGGAGTCATCCGCCTTGCGCTTGCCGCCAACCTCGACGCTGGCTGAACAATCGCGCCGCTTCGTGGCCGAGGAACGCGCCCACCAGCGAGCGCACCGGTTATACAACCAGCAATTGGAAAAGCAGGGGTTTGAGGTCCGAAAATACGAACACGGAATCGAAAAGGATCTCGATGCCTTGCGCAGCAAATTGTCACTCAATGCGCAGTTGTCCTTGGCCGCTGCGTTTGAACACGTGACAGCGGTCACGTCCCGGATCGCCTTGCGCGACGGTGGGCTGCTGTCGACCCGCGTCTCGCCACAAACACGCCTGTGGCGCTGGCATTGCGCCGAGGAAGTCGCCCATCAGCACGTCACCACCGACCTGCTGCAGGCGCTGGGTGTCCCCTATTGGCAGCGCATTCTTTATTTTCTGGCAGCGTCGGCGCTCATGGCGTTCGATGTCCTGCGTCATCTGTTTGGCTTTGCTCGCCTGGACATCGCCCGGGGCCGTGTCAGCGCCAAACGACTGCGACAGGCGACGGGCCGGCTGCTGCTACGCGATGGTGCAAACCTGGCATTGCTGGCCGCCGGATGGGCCGCCTACTTTCTACCGCTGAAAGCACCTGCGGCGGCGGACTGTCAGTGAACTGCAATATCCCCGACTTATTCTGAGCCCAGCGCACTGCGGCGAACGCGGTTTTGCAGGTCGCCCACTCGGAATGATCCAGGGAATCCGCCATGAAGATCAGTGTATTCGGAAGTGGTTACGTAGGGTTGGTGCAAGCCGCCGTGTTGGCCGAAGTGGGCCATGACGTGGTGTGCATGGACATCGACGAGCGCAAGGTCGACAGCCTGCGGCAAGGCCAGGTGAGTATTTTCGAGCCCGGCCTGGCCACGCTGGTGCGTGAAGGGCTGGAGGCCGGGCGCTTGCACTTCACCTGTGACGAACAACTTGCCGTGCAACACGGCCAGGTGTTGTTTATCGCGGTGGGCACGCCCTCCCGGGACGATGGCAGCGCGGACTTGAGCCAGGTCCTGGCCGTTGGCGAGGCCGTCGCCCGCTACCGCGAGCAACCGCTCATTGTGGTGGAGAAATCCACCGTGCCGGTGGGCACCGGCGACGTCCTGCGGGGGCACATCGACAAATGCCTGCTCAAGGCCAGTCGCTTGCTGCAGTTCGATATCGTCTCCAACCCGGAATTTCTCAAGGAAGGCTCGGCGGTCGCCGATTGCCGTCGTCCGGACCGCATCGTGATCGGCTGCGAGCGCGATGAAGTGCGCGAAACCATGCGTGACCTGTACGCGCCGTTCAACCGCAACCACGACCGGATCCTGTTCATGGACCTGCGCAGCGCCGAACTGACCAAATACGCCGCCAACGGCATGCTGGCGACCAAGATCAGCTTCATCAACCAGATCGCTGAACTGGCCGAACACCTGGGGGCCGACATCGAGTCCGTGCGCCTGGGCATCGGCGCCGACTCGCGCATCGGCTACCACTTCATCTACCCGGGATGCGGCTACGGCGGCTCGTGCTTTCCCAAGGACATGCGCGCCTTGATCCACACCGCCGAACAGGCCCATTGTTCCAGCGACTTGCTGCAAGCGGTGGAAGCCATCAACGGGCGGCAGAAACACAAACTGTTCGAACGGATCAACGCATTCTACCAGGGCGACCTGCGCGGCAAGACGTTCGCGCTGTGGGGCCTGGCCTTCAAGCCCAACACCGACGACATGCGTGACGCACCGAGCCGCACCCTGCTGGAATCGCTCTGGGCCGCCGGGGCCAGCGTCCGTGCGTATGACCCGGAGGCGATGCAGCAGACGCAACTGCTATACCCCGACGAGACCCGACTCATGTTGATGGGCACACCGGAATCGGTGTTGCCGGGCGCCGACGCGCTGGTCATCTGCACCGAATGGCAGCCCTTCAAGGCGCCGGACTTCGACCTGCTCCGGCAGCGGCTCAAGGCCCCGGTGATTTTTGACGGTCGCAACCTGTTTGACCCGGAGCGCATGGCTGACAAGGGCTTCACCTATTTCCCGATGGGCCGCGGGCAATCGCGCGGCCTGCCCATTGCCCAGCAGACCTGGTTCCCAGCCTCCAGAAGTGCTTGAGCGAGATCGTTACCTCAAAATTAATGCACTCAAGCTGCATTAATATGAATTTGTAAGCGAGGGTTGTGACCGGCACACTGTGTACCGTTCCTCCCCCAACTGTTGGAACACTTAAAGGGCTTTCTGGGACCTCCCCGTAAGCCCCTTTTTTTGTTCGTTTTTTGGATTTTCGCTTAATGTTTTCTCGCTGGATCCCCGCCGCTATCAATACCCGTCCCACCGAATGGAGCCGCGCCGCCATCGGCATGGCATTGGGGACCCTGTTCAGTGTCTGGTTATGTGGCCAGGTCTTTGGCCTGGAGGTGGCACAACACCTGATCGGGCCCCTCGGGGCTTCGGCCGTGCTGTTGTTTGCCGTGTCATCGGGCGCCCTCGCGCAGCCGTGGTCGATTGTCGGCGGTTACCTGTGCGCGTCGGTCGTGGCGCTGCTGGTGGCCCATGTCCTGGGGCGTACGCTGGGCAGCGCCTGCCTGGCGGCCGGCATGGCGCTGGTGCTGATGTGCTGGCTGCGTTGCCTGCACCCGCCGGCCGGTGCCTTGGCGGCGACCTTAGTGCTAGCGGATCCGTCTATCGTTGCCCTGGACTGGCAGGCGGTTGGCGCGGCCATGCTGGCCGGCTCCGGGTTGCTCACCTTTGCGCTGGCCTACAACAACCTGACACGGGTGCGCTATCCCAAGCGCGCCAGCGAACCGGTGGCCGTCATACCGGCCGACCACCCTCCCGTCGACCGCCAGGCCATCACCGCCGAAGACCTGAAATTGGCCCTGGCGGAAATGGAGGCATTCTTCGACGTCACCCCGGAAGATCTGGAACAACTCATCCACGTCAGCGAGCGAAATGCCAAGCGCCGCAGCATCACAGAGGTCCTTTCAAGTCGCGGTTGAGCCTGTGGCTGCTATAAATATGCAGACAGGACCTGCACGTATCCCGGTTGTGCAAGGCAAATTTGCACTGGTACGATCCTGATCGGGTACGCGCGACACAATTCATAAAAAACAATAAAAGCAGGGAGTTAGCGATGACAGCTCAGGTTTCATCCCAAGCTGCGGAAACCATCGAAGTCGTGGCCCATGAGGTGCTGGTCGACGTTCGCAATCACGTTGGCCACTTGACCCTGAACCGCCCCGCCGGCCTCAATGCCCTGACCCTGGGCATGGTGCGCAGCTTGCAACAACAACTCGATACGTGGGCACTCGACCCACAGATCCGCGCCGTGGTACTGCGTGGCGCCGGTGACAAAGCGTTCTGCGCCGGCGGTGATATCCGCTCGCTATACGACAGTCACAAACAAGGCGATACCCTGCACGAAGATTTCTTCGTCGAGGAATACGCCCTCGACCTGACGATCCACCACTACCGCAAACCGATCCTCGCCTTGATGGACGGCTTCGTGCTGGGCGGCGGCATGGGCCTGGTGCAAGGCGCCGACCTGCGGGTCGTGACCGAACGCAGTCGCCTGGGCATGCCAGAAGTCGCCATCGGTTATTTCCCCGACGTCGGCGGCAGTTATTTCCTGCCGCGCATTCCCGGTGAGCTGGGGATCTACCTGGGGGTCAGCGGCGTACAGATCCGCGCCGCCGACGCGTTGTACTGCGGGCTCGCCGACTGGTACCTCGACAGCCGCAAGCTCAAGCAACTGGACGAGCGTCTCGATCGGTTGGAATGGCACGACACGCCGCTCAAGGATCTGCAAAGCCTGCTGGCCAAGCTCGGCCAGCAACAGCTCCCTGCCCCGCCCCTGGCCGACTTGCGCCCAGCCATCGACCATTTCTTTGCCCTGCCCGACGTACCGAGCATGGTCGAGCAGTTGCGCCAGGTCACCGTCGCCAACAGTCATGAATGGGCGGTGAAGACCGCCGACCTGCTGGACAGCCGCTCGCCCCTGGCCATGGCCGTGACCTTGCAAATGCTGCGGCGCGGCCGGCATTTGAGCCTGGAAGACTGTTTTGCCCTGGAGCTGCACCTGGACCGGCAATGGTTCGAACGCGGAGACCTGATCGAAGGCGTGCGCGCCTTGCTGATCGACAAAGACAAGAACCCGCGCTGGAACCCGCCGACCCTGGAGGCGCTGGACGCCGACCATGTGGCGAGTTTCTTCGACGGCTTCGACGACCACGGGAACTGAGCCATGCACGACCTCGAACTGACCGACGAACAAGTGATGATCCGCGACATGGCCCGGGATTTCGCCCGTGGTGAAATCGCCCCCCATGCCCAGGCCTGGGAAAAAGCCGGCTGGATCGACGACGCCCTGGTGGCGAAGATGGGCGAACTGGGCCTGTTGGGGATGGTGGTGCCGGAAGAATGGGGCGGCACTTATGTCGACTACGTGGCCTATGCCCTGGCGGTGGAGGAAATCTCCGCGGGCGACGGTGCCACCGGGGCGCTGATGAGCATCCACAACTCGGTGGGTTGCGGGCCGGTGCTGAATTTCGGCACCGATGAACAGAAGCAGACGTGGCTGGCGGAGCTCGCCAGTGGCCAGGCCATTGGCTGCTTCTGCCTGACCGAGCCCCAGGCCGGTTCCGAAGCCCACAACCTGCGCACCCGGGCCGAACTGCGCGATGGCCAGTGGGTGATCAATGGCGCCAAGCAGTTCGTCAGCAACGGCAAGCGGGCGAAACTCGCGATTGTGTTTGCCGTCACCGATCCGGAGCTGGGCAAAAAAGGTATTTCGGCGTTCCTGGTGCCTACCGATACGCCGGGATTCATCGTCGATCGCACTGAACACAAGATGGGCATCCGCGCCTCGGACACCTGCGCGGTTACCTTGAACAATTGCACCATCCCCGAGGCCAATCTGCTGGGCGCGCGTGGCAAGGGCTTGGCCATTGCGCTGTCCAACCTGGAAGGCGGCCGCATCGGCATCGCGGCGCAAGCCCTGGGCATCGCCCGCGCAGCGTTTGAAGCGGCGCTGGCCTACGCCCGTGATCGTGTCCAGTTCGACAAGCCGATCATCGAGCACCAGAGCATCGCCAACCTGCTGGCCGACATGCACACCCGCATCAACGCCACCCGCCTGCTCATTCTCCACGCCGCCCGGCTGCGCAGCGCCGGCAAGCCGTGCCTGTCGGAAGCCTCCCAGGCCAAGCTGTTCGCCTCGGAAATGGCCGAAAAGGTTTGCTCCTCGGCCATACAGATTCACGGCGGGTACGGGTATCTCGAGGATTATCCGGTAGAACGCTACTACCGCGATGCGCGGATTACCCAGATCTACGAAGGGTCGAGCGAGATACAGCGAATGGTCATCGCCCGGGAGCTGAAACACTACCTGGTGTAGCGGCTGGAAAAGCATCGCGAGCAAGCTCGCTCCCACAGGGTTCAGCGGCGTACGCAAATACTGCGTACGCCCCAAAGCCACTGTGGGAGCGAACCTGCTCGCGAAAGCGGTGCATCTGTCACAACAGTGCTGTATGTACCGTCGTCTTCGCGAGCAGGCTCGCTCCCACGGGGGTTAGTGGCGTGCACCAATGCTGCGTACACCACCGATCCACTGTGGGAGCGAGCCTGCTCGCGAAAGCGGTGCATCTGTCACAACAATGCCGAATGTACCGCCGCTATCGCGGGCAAGCCCAGCTCCCACAGGGTTCAGCGGCGTACACAAAGGCTGCATACACCCCGGATCCACTGTGGGAGCGAGCTTGCTCGCGAAAGCGGTGCATCTGTCACAACAATGCTGTATGTACCGTCGTCTTCGCGAGCATCTGTCACAACAATGCCGAATGTACCGCCGCTATCGCGGGCAAGCCCAGCTCCCACAGGGTTCAGCGGCGTACGCAAATACTGCGTACACCACCGATCCACTGTGGGAGCGAGCTTGCTCGCGAAAGCGTCAACAGCAACGCCGCATTACTTGTCCTGAAACTCCGCCGCACGCTTGGCCACGAACGCCGCCATGCCTTCCTTCTGGTCCTGCGTCGCAAACGCCGCATGGAATACCCGGCGTTCGAAACGCACGCCTTCGGACAGGCTGACTTCAAAGGCGCGGTTGACGCTTTCCTTGACCATCATGCTAATGGGCACCGACTTGGAGGCGATCAACGCTGCGGTTTTCAGCGCTTCGTCCAGCAGTTCATCGGCCGGTACGATCCGCGCGACGATGCCGCAACGCTCGGCTTCCACCGCGTCGATGAAACGTCCGGTCAGGCACATTTCCATGGCCTTGGCCTTGCCCACCGCACGGGTCAGGCGCTGGGTGCCGCCCATGCCCGGCAGTACGCCGAGGTTGATTTCCGGCTGGCCGAACTTGGCATTGTCCCCGGCCAGAATGAAATCACACATCAACGCCAGCTCGCAGCCACCGCCCAGGGCAAAACCATTCACCGCGGCGATGATCGGCTTGCGGCGGTTGGCCACGCGGTCGCTGTCGCTGAACAGGTCGTCCAGGTAGATTTGCGGGTAGGTCAGCTCAGCCATTTCCTTGATGTCCGCCCCGGCGGCGAAGGCCTTTTTCGAACCGGTCAGCACGATGCAGCCAATCTTCGGGTCCGCCTCCAGGCTGTCCAACGCCTGGTTCAGCTCGCTGACGATCTGCGCATTCAAGGCGTTCAAGGCCTGGGGACGGTTGAGGGTGATCAGGCCGACGCGGTCCTTGATCTCCAATAAAATCGTTTCGTAGCTCATGTATAACTCCTGTTAAGCGCTGTATTTGGCTCGATGCCCTGTAGGAGCTGCCGAAGGCTGCGATCTTTTCCTGCCAACTGGTTCCTGAACGAAAAGACCAAGATCAAAAGATCGCAGCCTGCGGCAGCTCCTACAGATTGCGCGAAATGACCATGCGCTGAATGTCGCTCGTGCCTTCATAGATCTGGCAGACCCGCACGTCGCGGTAGATACGCTCCAGCGGGAAATCATTGAGGTAACCGTAACCGCCCAGCGTCTGCAACGCCATGGAGCAGACCTTCTCGGCCATTTCCGAGGCGAACAGCTTGGCCATGGACGCTTCCATCAATGCTGGCTGGCCGTTGTCCCGCAGGGCGGCGGCGTAATGCACCATTTGCCGGGCCACGGCGATCTGGGTCGCCATGTCCGCCAGGCGGAACGCCACGGCTTGATGCTCGATGATCGGCTTGCCAAAACTGGAGCGTTCCCGCGCATAGTCCCGCGCCGCTTCGAACGCGGCCCGGGCCATGCCCACCGCTTGCGCCGCGATGCCCACCCGGCCGCCTTCCAGGTTGGCCAGGGCGATCTTGTAGCCCTCGCCCTCCTCACCCAGGCGATTACCCACCGGCACCTTCACATCCTCGAACAGAATCTGGCAGGTGTCGGACGCGTGCTGGCCGAGTTTATCTTCCACCCGCGCCACGCTGTAGCCCGGCGAATCGGTCGGCACGATGAAGGCACTGATGCCCCGCTTGCCGGCGCTCGGATCGGTCACCGCGAACACGATCACCACCCCGGCGTTCTGCCCGGAGGTGATGAACTGCTTGCAACCGTTGAGCACGTAATGATCACCCTCCAGCCGCGCTCGTGTCTTCAGGCTGCTGGCGTCCGACCCGGCCTGGGGCTCGGTCAGGGCGAACGCGCCCAGCATCGCGCCGCTGGCCAGGGGCGTGAGGAATTTCGCCTTCTGCTCATCGGTGCCGAACTTGAGGATCGGCACGCAGCCCACCGAATTGTGCACGCTCATGATGGTCGAGCATGCGCCATCGCCAGCGGCGATTTCCTCCAGGGTCATGGCATAGGCCAGGTAACCGGTGTCACAACCGCCCCACTGCTCCGGCACCAGCATGCCGAAAAAGCCCAGTTCGGCCATTTCGCCGATGGCTTCCCGGGGGAAACGGTGTTCACGGTCCCATTCGGCGGCGAACGGTTTCAGCCGCTCCTCGGCGAACTGCCGGGCCATGTCACGGATTTGGGTCTGTTCTTCAGTCGGGAGCATGGTGATTCCTTAATACAAGCATTCGACGGCCATGGCCGTGGCTTCGCCGCCGCCGATGCAGATCGCCGCGACGCCGCGCTTCAAGCCTTTCTGGCGCAGGGCCGACAGCAGCGTCACCAGGATCCGTGCGCCAGACGCGCCAATCGGGTGGCCCAACGCACAGGCACCGCCGTGGACGTTGACCTTGTCATGGGCGATTTCCAGCTTGTCCATGGTCACCAGCCCCACCACGGCGAAGGCTTCGTTGACCTCAAACAGATCGACTTGATCCAGCGACCATCCGGTCTTTTGCATCAATTTCTTCACGGCACCAATCGGCGCAGTGGGAAACAGGCTCGGGGTATCGGCGAACGCCGCGTGACCGTGGATCACCGCCAACGGCTTGAGGCCACGCTCGGCTGCCTGGCTTTGGCGCATCAGCACCAGGGCGGCGGCGCCATCGGAAATGGAACTGGCGTTGGCCGCCGTCACCGTACCGCCGTCGCGGAACGCCGGCTTGAGCGAGGCGATCTTGTCGATCCGCGCTTTCGGTGGCTGCTCGTCGTGGCGAATGGTCACTTGTTCCTTGCCGACCATGACCTGCAACGGCACGATCTCGGCGTCGAAACTGCCGTCCTTGATCGCCTGCTGGGCGCGGGTGGTGGAGGCAATGGCGAAGGCGTCCTGGGCCTCGCGGCTGAAACCGTTGGCCTCGGCGCAATCTTCGGCGAAGGTGCCCATCAGCCGACCTTTGTCGTAGGCGTCTTCCAGGCCGTCGAGGAACATGTGGTCAAGCACCCGGCCATGGCCCATGCGGTAACCGCTGCGGGCACGGTCCAGCAAGTACGGCGCGTTGGACATGCTCTCCATGCCGCCGGCCACCACCACCTCGGCACTGCCGGCGATGAGCATGTCATGGGCCAGGATCGCCGCTTCCATGCCCGAACCGCACATCTTGTTGAGCGTGGTGCAGCGGGTCGACTTGTCTAGCCCGGCGCCCAGCGCGGCTTGACGCGCCGGGGCTTGGCCTTGGCCGGCGGCGAGCACGCAACCGAACAGCACCTCTTCAACCGCCTCCGGCGCGACACCGGCACGCTCCACGGCGGCCTTGATGGCGGCGGCACCCAGTTGTGGCGCGGTGAGGCTTTTCAGTTCGCCCTGGAAACCGCCCATGGGGGTACGGACGGCGCTGACAATAACAATAGGATCGTTGGACATCATGAATCCTCCTGACTTATTTGGCTGCCATACGCAAGGCGCCGTCGAGACGGATCACCTCGCCGTTGAGCATGCTGTTTTCAATGATATGCCTGACCAGCGCCGCGTACTCGGAAGGTTTGCCCAGGCGCGGTGGGAACGGCACGCCGGCGGCCAGGGAGTCGCGCACTTCCGGGGTCATGCCGGCCATCATCGGGGTTTCGAAAATTCCCGGCGCAATGGTCATTACCCGAATACCGAAGCGCGCCAACTCACGAGCGGCCGGCAGTGTCAGGCTGGCGATGGCGCCTTTGGAGGCCGCGTAAGCCGCCTGGCCGATCTGCCCGTCGAAGGCCGCCACGGAAGCGGTGTTGATGATCACCCCGCGCTCGCCGTCCGCGTTGGCCTCGGTTTCGGCAATGGCCGCGGCGGCCAGGCGCAGCAGGTTGAAGCTGCCGATCAGGTTGACATTGATCACCTGGCTGAAGCTGGCCAGTGCGTGGGGGCCGTTCTTGCCGAGGATCTTCTCGCCGCGCACGATACCGGCGCAATTCACCAAGCCATTCAGACCACCGAACGCATCGACCGTGGCCTTGACCGCCGCTTCAGCCGCCGCCTCGTTGCTGATATCGGCCACCACGCTCTGGCACCCTAGTTTTTGCGCCTGGGCGGCTACGGCGTCGGCGTTGAGGTCCACCAGCATCACCTGGGCGCCGGCCTTGACCAGCATTTCACCGGTGGCCGCGCCGAGGCCGGAAGCACCGCCGCTGACGAGGAAAATCTTGTTGTCGATCTGCATCATGGTTTCCTTGGATTCAAGCTGAAACGTTCTGCGCCTCTTGGGCCTTGGCGATTTCCTGGTTGCGCAAGATAAAGCGCTGCAACTTGCCGCTTGGGGTTTTCGGCAAGTCGCTGACAAATTCGATTTCACGGGGATAGGCATGGGCCGCCAGGCGCTGGCGCACGTGCAGGCGCAGCTCCTCGGCCAGCTCCGCTGAGGCGCGGTATTGGGCGCCAAGCACCACGAAGGCCTTCACCAACTCCGTACGCTCCGGGTCCGGCTTGCCGATCACCGCGGCTTCTACCACGGCTGGGTGTTCGATCAGCGCGCTTTCCACATCGAACGGACCGACCCGGTAACCGGAGGTGGTGATCACGTCGTCGCTGCGGCCGACGAAGCTGATGCTGCCGTCCGGGTTCAGCTCCACGGTGTCACCACTCAGGTAGTAGTCACCGACGAAGGCCTTGGTCGGTCCGCCTTCGTAACCGGCGAACCAGCACATGGGCGACTGGCTGCGGTCCACCGCGAGAATGCCCGGCTGGCCCACGCCCAGTTCGCGCTGGTTTTCATCCAGCACGACGATGCGATGGCCCGGCGAGGCGAAACCGGCCGCGCCCAGGTGAACGGGATGTTCCAGCCCGTGGTGATTGCACAGCACCATGCCCAGTTCGGTCTGGCCGTAATGGTCATGGATCACCACGCTGAGGTTGTCGGCGAACCACCGGATCACCTCGGGGTTCAACGGCTCGCCGGCACTGCTGACGAGGCGCAGCTTGCCCTTGATCGAGCGGGCGAACTGCTCGCCGCCGGCGATCAACAAACGATAGGCCGTGGGCGAGCCGGTCAGGTTGGTGATACCGTATTTATTGATGATCCGACAGGTGCTTTCGAGGGTGAACGGGCCATCGTAGAAAGTGATCGGATGCCCCATGGCCAGCGGTCCGGTCACGCCAAAATAGATGCCGTAGGCCCAACCCGGGTCGGCGACGTTCCAGAAGGCGTCTTCCGGGCGCAGGTCCACCGCATCACGCATGTAGCTTTGGAACGCCACGATGGCCTTGAGCGGCACCGACAGCGCCTTGGCAGGCCCCGTGGTGCCAGAGGTGAACATCAGCAGGAACGGGTCTTCACCGGTGAGCATCAGCGGTTCGCATTGGTTGGAATGATTCGCCACTTCGGCCCAGAAACTGTAGTCGCCGTGCACGATGCCCTGGCCCTTTTCGCCGCCGACCGTGACGACGGAGGGGCAACCGGCGATATCCTGGAGCTTGGGACGGTTGACCGCATCGGTGACGACCACGCGCGCGCCCGAGCTGCCGAGGCGATGCTCGATGGCCTTGGGGCCGAACGCAGTGAACAACGGTTGATACACCGCGCCGATACGCCAGGTGGCGAGGACCACGATCAGCAGTTCAGCGGTGCGCGGCAGCAGGCCGGCCACTTTGTCACCCTTGCCGACGCCTTGGGCACGCAGGAAATTGGCGAACCGCGCGGCGTTGTCCTGCAGGTCGCGGTACGTCCAGGTGGCCTCGCTGCCGTCACGGCCCTCCCAGAACAAGGCGATGCGCCCCGGCAACGCATGCCGATCGCAACACTCGACGCAGGCATTGAGCGCCTCGAGCGAGCCGTGCAGTGCGGCGTTGACGGTGTGCAGGTAATCGAACTGCGACGTGGCGGACGAATAATCGCGCATGACCAGAATCCCTCTGTACTTTTTATTGGGTGGGGGAACCTTGAAGAGCGGGTAAATACTCGCGCCGAAGGGCGGTGGCGGCAATGGTCAAAGCCATCAAGTTGCTTGACTGGTTTGGCCATGGTCTGGGGGAATGTGCCGCCTGTAATGGCCCTATCGCGAGCAGGCTCGCTCCCACAGTGATTGATGGCGGAGCCTCGATTCTGTGACCACCCTGATATCCATGTGGGAGCGGGCTTGCTCGCGAAAGCGGTGTGTCAGCCACAGGGATGTTGGATGTGCCGGCCTCTTCGCGAGCAAGCCCGCTCCCACAGGATCCGGCGCGACCCGGCAATAGGTCAGTCGGTCTCGTTGAGAATCAGGCTGCGATAATGCCCCGGGTTGGACCCGGACCATTTGCGAAACGCCTTGTAAAAGGAACTGGCATCGGCAAAACCCAGGCGCGAGGCGATTTCGACGAAGCTGATGGAGGGCTCGGCCAGCCAGGTGATCGCCAGGTCCTTGCGCACGCTGTCCTTGAGCCCTTGGTAGGTCTGGCCCTCTTCCGCCAGGCGTCGACGCAGGGTCGAGGCGGACACACACAACTGCTGGGCCAGGGCCTCGGTTTCCGGCCACTGGTCGGCGGGCAGTTGCCGCAGGTCGTGGCGGATGCGGCTGGCCAGGCTTTGCGGGTTGCGGTATTTGACCAGGATGTTGGCCGGGGCCTGGGCCAGGAAGCGCTTGAGCTCATCGGCGTTGCGCCGGATAGGCAGGTCGAGGCATTCGGCAGCGAAAATCATCCGCGTGCGTGGCCGGTCAAAGCGCAGGTTCTGGGAAAACATCACGCGGTAGTCGTCGCAGAAATCCGGCGCCGGGCAGCGCAGTTCGACGGACAGAATGGGAATACGCCGCCCGGCCAGCCAACAGGCCACGCCATGGACGATCATCCAGTAGGTGAAATAAGTAAAGGCGCGGCGCGGCGCCTGGTCATCTTCCAGCAGCACGATCTCCGCCAGGCTTTGCTGGCGCACCCATTGAGCCGGCAGGTGTTCGAGCATCAGCGACAGAAACCCCAGCCCCGCCGTCAACCCCGTCGCCAGCGTGGGCTGGGCCATGGCGCACTGGCAGAGAAACGCCAGGCTGCCGGACTTGAGCTTGCGCGGGTCCATGCCGAAAAACTCGTCATCCAACCGCCGGGCCAGTAAACGCCAGAGCCGCGCATAGGCATGGGCCGGGACCCGCGCCTGGGGATCGTCGAGCAGCGCCGGGGCTATGCCGACCTTGCTCAGGACCTCATCGGTAGCGGCTCCGGGGGCGCAGCTTTGCAGGAGCGCCTCCCGTACCAGCTGGATGGAAATGGTGTCTTTTTCCGACATGGCGCGGATGTTCACAGGATCCGGTAGAGCAGCCGTTCGATCCGCACCCGGCTGACCCGCTTCAGGAACCTGGCCACGGCCTCGGGGTAGTCCGGCAGGGTTTCCAGGTCCAGGTAACGCTCTATCCGCTGGGTGTGGCGGTAGATCTGCTCGAGTTCGGCCTGGCGCGGCGCAAGCAGCTCGCCCTTGGGGTCGTCCAGCAACAGTGCGTTTTCCAGGTCCAGGCGAAAGGCCCGGGGGTTGAGGTTGTTGCCGGTCAGCAAGGTGTAGCGCTCGTCTACCCACATGCCCTTGAGGTGATAGGTGTTGTCCCCGTCGCGCCACAAGTGCAGGTTCAATTGACCGCTGTCGATCGCCCGTTGATGCCGTTTGGCGAAGCGGCGCAGGCTGATTTCGTAGAGGTAGGGCAGCGCCGCGATGATCTTGAACGGCTCGCTTGGCGGAATGTAGAAGTCGTTGGCGGTCTTGTCACCGACGATGATGTCGATCTTGACCCCGCGTGCCAGGGCGCGGTTGAGCTCCCGGGTCACGGCCAGGGGCAGGTTGAAATATGGGGTGCAGATCGTCAGTTGCTGGCGGCTGCTGGCGATCAGTTCACCGATCACCCGGCTCAGGGGATTGTTCTTGCCCACGCCCAGCAATGGGCTCACTGACAGGCCGCTTTTGTCGAGGCTGCCGGCGCTGGTGTCATAGGTCGCGTACTTCAACCGACTGCGCAGGTCACCGATGTCCTTGCGCAAACTGCGGGTACTGGGCAGGTTCGGCAGGTCCAGGCGATGCACGGCCCGGGAAGTGACCAGGCCATGCTGCACCAGGTGGTGCATCGAATCGGCCAATGCCGTGTTCTGCAACAGGTGATAGCGGTCGTAGCGGTATTTGTCGAACTTGTGCAGGTAGACGTTATTCAGGCTGGCGCCGCTGTAGAGCACGCAGTCATCGATCACGAAACCTTTCAGATGCAGCACGCCGAACAACTCGCGGGTCTGCACCGGCACGCCGTAGATCGGCACTTCGCTGGCATGGGTGCGCGTCTGCTCCTGATACCACGCCGAGTTGCCCGGCTGCTTCTTGGCGCCGATCAGCCCGCGCTGGGCCCGTAGCCAGTCCACGACCACGACCACGTCCAGTTCCGGACGCGCCGCTTTGGCGGCATGCAGGGCATCGAGGATTTCCTGGCCGGCCTCGTCCTGTTGCAGGTACAGGGCGACGATGTAGATGCGCTGGGTGGCCTGGGCGATTTTCTCCAGCAGGCAACGGCGGAATTGAGCAGCGCCATCGAGGATGGTCACCGCGTCGGCGGTCAGTGCAAAGCTGCGCAGCTTGGGCAGCAGGGAGCGTTTGAAGAGCGACGGCATAGGGCTCGCAAAAGGTCGATTCCGAAGAACGGATGAGCTTACACCATGGATGGGTTCGGGTCTTCCTGTCGTCAAGAAAAAAAGACTTGACCAAGGAGAACGATCATTCTACTTTCAGCTCATGAACGATATCACTGGTAATGAAACACGAGACATCATCCTCGATGTCGCCGAAAAGTTGATCTATAGAAGTGGCATCGCTGCCACCGGCATGGACCTTCTGGTGAAAACCGCCGGCGTCTCCAGGAAAAGTGTCTATCGCTACTTCGCCAACAAGGACGACCTGATCGTGGCCGCCCTCAAGCGACGGGACGAGCGCTGGATGCAATGGTTCAGCACCGAGGTGGACAAGGCGCCCACCCCCACCGCACGGCTGCTCAACCTGTTCACCGTGCTCAAGGGCTGGTTCGACAGCGACGGTTTTCGCGGCTGTGCCTTCATCAATACCAGCGGCGAAACCGGTGATCCGCAAGATCCGGTCCGCCAGGTGGCGAAGATGCACAAACAGAAGTTGCTCGACTACGTGACCCGGCTGTGTGTCGAACAAGGTGTCGAGAGCCCGGATGCCCTGGCCCGCCAACTGCTGATCCTGATCGATGGCGCTATTACCGTGGCGCTGGTCATGGGCGACCACAGCGCGGCTGACCACGCCCAGGACATGTTGAAGAAGTTGTTACACGCCTGACCCGTAAGCCCCTGTGCAATTCATCACCTCACTGGAGATCCGCCATGTCTGCCTCTTCTGAAGTTCGTCCGCCGTTGCCGCCGTTCACCCGTGAATCGGCGATCGAGAAAGTTCGCCTGGCCGAAGATGGCTGGAACGCTCGCGACCCACAAAAAGTATCCCTGGCCTACACACTGGATACCCAATGGCGCAACCGCGCCGAATTCGCTCATAACCGCGAAGAAGCCAAGGCATTCCTGATCCGCAAGTGGGCCAAGGAGTTGGATTATCGGCTGATCAAGGAACTCTGGGCCTTCACCGATAACCGCATCGCCGTGCGCTACGCCTATGAATGGCACGACGACTCGGGCAACTGGTTCCGTTCCTACGGCAACGAAAACTGGGAGTTCGACGAGCAAGGCCTGATGTTCAACCGCTACGCCTGCATCAACGACATGCCAATCAAGGAAAGCGAGCGCAAGTTCCATTGGCCCCTGGGTCGCCGGCCGGATGATCATCCGGGGTTGTCTGAGTTGGGGTTGTAGTTCCCTGGCATGTCGCCAACTGAACCACCCATCGCGAGCAAGCTCGCTCCCACAATTTGGATTTTTGCGAACACACCTGTTGTGTCCGACTTGGATCCCCTGTGGGAGATTCTATGGTTGAGGGGAAGCCCTCAAGCCGCTTTTGGTTGGTATTCGCTTTGTCCTTTCAGCAAAGCGAATACGATCCGAGCAAGCTTGCGAGCCAGTATTACTAGCGCCTGCGTGGTAGCGAAGCCCCGAGCTCTTAGTTTTTCATAAAAGCCTTTCCAGGCAGACGTACGGCTGGCCGACATGGCTGCGTTGTGTAAAAGCCGACGAACTTCCGGGTCGCCGCGTTTGCTCAAGCTTCGCCGGTCATCTTTTTGTCCTGATTGGGACACTCGCAAATCCATTCCCAAGAAAGCGATAAAAGCGTCTGCATTCTTGAAGTCGCCCCGCTGAAATGCCGTAAGCAAACGAGCTCCGGTCAAAAATCCGATGCCCTCGACTTTCAGGCAACGGTTCAGTTGACCTAGCAAACCGGCATTTTTCAGATGATCCTTGATCGTCTTCTCGATCAATGTCTCAAGCCTCTGCATGGCGGCGATTTGCTCGGCGAAAGCTGTCTTCAGTAGTGGCTCGTTCGCCCAGCTTTGTACCAGGGCGACTCGAGCCTGAACCAAGGCAGCACGACGGCGGAAAAGGCTTAGAAGCTGGCGATACAACGGAGATGGCGGCGCCCATGGATGAAGCTCATGCCCTTCGTTCTTCAGGTAACGAGCCAGCAGCTTGGCGTCCAGCGCGTCGGTTTTGGCGCGTATTTTTACGCCTTTGCGGTAATGATGAAGTTCATAACCGCCCACCATATAGATCGTGCAACCGGCCTCATAGGCCAGATCAGCAAAATCCAAGTGATAGATATTGGTCGACTCAATGGCTACATCGACGGGTCCCGGCAATACTTTCAACCACCTTTTGATGGCCGCCTTGTCGTTAGGAATCGCTTCCAACACATCAAGCTCTGCGTGATAGATCACCAGCTCGTTCTTGGCGACATCCACGCCCACGATTGGCTTTGTGACAGAAACCGGCATTGCCATTGGAAATCCTCCGGGCTAAGGTTTGAACACTTGAAGGGGTCACCCAGAGGCGCAGGCTTGTCTCTATCGTCGATCCAGGCCGAAGCATTCTTTATCGGCGCTTGGGTGAAAGGAGGAGGGGCGAAATCTCCCACGGTCTGTACTGCGCTAACAGTCAGAATCGAGCCTTGTCCCTCCTCCTCCCTTCAAGTCCTACCATACAAGCGGGCTTGCTCGCGAAGAGGCCGGCACATCCAACATCACTGCAAACTGATACACAGCTTTCGCGAGCAAGCCCGCTCCCACAATAGCGCTGTGGAGTGCACAGCAGCGCCAGACCAGCGGCCCCTCCACCGGGCTTGACCCACATGCCGCCAGGCATCACATTGCCTGGGTCGGCGATAAGCCTGCTGTTTCGTTGTGCAGCATTTTTTGTGGAGCCCATGACCGCGTCGATTCCGATCCGTCCCCCCTGCCCGCCCGGCGTCTGCGATTGCGGGCGTGATGCGTTGCTGCAAGCGCCCGGCAGCGACCTGCGCATCCTTTGCCTGAACCGCCAGGAAGAAAAACGCCTGCTCGAACGCCTGGAGAACATCCAGAGCCTCGATGAACTCCAGCGCCTGCAACATCGCTTGTACGAGAACCTGGGTATCCGCTTGAGCGTCGAGCCCGGCCACAACGAAGTGCGGACCATGCGCGGCATCGCCATCGAATTCCAGGACCAGCCCGGCCTGTGTCGCAAGATCCGCCAGTCGATCCCTGCCGCCATCCGCCGCGGCCTGGAAAAACGCCCCGAGATCGCCTGGCGACTGCTGGATGCCCACGACCTGTTTCGCGATACCTGAACCCGACCAGCTCCCTCCCTGGAGCGGCACCTCGACCTAGAAATCCACCGTCGCGGACAGCAGGTAGGTGCGCGGGGTCGACAGCGTCAGCCCAGGCTCACTGTCATCCGACGCACCGGCCGAACTCCAGTAGCGCTTGTCGGCCACGTTTTCGATGTTGGCCCGCAGGGTGATGTTCTTCTCGTCGATCTTGAAGCCGTAGCGAGCGCCCACGTCGAAACGCGTCCAGGCATCGATTTCCTTGGTGTTGGACTGGTCCAGGTACTGCGCGCTGGAGTAGATGCCTCGGCTGGTCAATGTCAGGCCCTGTACCGTCGGCACGTCCCATTCGGCACCTAGATTGACGTTGTACTTGGGCGTGGCCGGTGCGCGGTTGCCATCGAAGGCGCCATTGGTGGTGTCGGTCAGTTCGCTGTCGATGAACATCACACCGCCGAGCAAACGGGTGCCCTTGAGCGGTTCACCGAACACGCTCAACTCCACGCCGGTGTTTTCGCGTTTGCCGTTGGGGCCGAAGACGCGAGTCGTGGCGTCGGTCGCGTAGGCCGGTTGCTTGATCCGGAACACCGCGGCGGTGACGGCGAACGGGCCGGCGTCGTACTTGGCGCCCACCTCGACCTGACGGCTGATGAACGGCGGAAAAATCTCATCCTCGTTCACCGAGGTCGACGGCGCGATCTTGCCCTGGCTCAGGCCTTCCATGTAGTTGGCATACAACGACAGCTTGTCTGTCGCCTTGAACAGGATGCCGCCCGACGGCGAAACCTTCTCCTCATCGTAGGCGGTGTCGCCCTTGACGTTATTGGTCCAGTCGTCAACCTTCACCCGTTGCCAGCGAGCGCCGAGGGTCAGCAGCAAGCGGTCCTCGAACAGCCCCAGGGTGTCAGACAACGCCACGCCGCTGAAGCGGTTCTCGGTGTAGACCTTATCGTCCTGTCGCGTCGGGTTGCTCGGCGTTGGGGTCTGCACCGGGTCGTACAGGTTGCTGCGGCCGTTGGCGTAACGAGCGCCACCATTTTCGAAGTCCATGTAGAAATAGCTGGCCGCCAGGTTGACCTCATGGCTCACCGGACCGGTATGGAACCAGTTGCGCACCCCGGCCGTGGCCGTGCGGACATTTTCCTCCCGGGTAAAGTCACGGGGCTGGACGGTGAAGTCACCCGCGTCATTGGTGACCGAAACGTTGTGCCGAAGGAAGTCGTGGTCACTTTTACGCGCGCCGACACCGCCGTACAGCATCACGGAATCGCTGAGATCGAACTCAGCGTTCACGGTGCCGAAAGTGTCCTGGGTGCGCGCCTTGCTCCACCGCTGGGCGTAGTTGTCGCGCACATCGCTGGCGTGAGGGACCTGCGCGTTGGGGCCGACCTGCACACGTTCCTGGGGCGCGTCGGTGTTACGTTCGGTGTGGCCAATGTCGGTCGACAGTCGCAGGCGTTCCCCGCGAAAATCCAGGCCCAGCACCGCCATCTCGCGGTCCACGCTCTGGTGATCCCATTCGGTGTCGCCCGCCTGCTTCACGCCGTTGAAGCGGATACCGAACTTGTCCTCCTCACCAAAGCGCCGACCGACATCCACCGCCCCGCCCAACTGGTTATTGGAGGCGTAGCTGCCGGTAAATGAGGTGATGGGCTTGTCGGTGGCGCGCTTGGGCACCACGTTGATCCCGCCCCCCACGCTGCCCCGCGGCGAGACACCGTTGATGAGCTGGCTCGGACCCTTGAGGATATCGACGCGTTCGGCCATCTCCATATCGATGGTGTAGGTCGGCAGGATGCCGTAGAGGCCGTTGTAGGCGACATCGCTGTTGAACAGGCTGAACCCACGAATGGTGAACTGCTCGTAGCGCCCCCCCGCCGGGTTGGTGGCGCGGACCGAGGGGTCGCTGGCGATCAGGTCGCCCAGGGTCCGCGCCTGCTGGTTCTTGACCGTAGTGCTGGTGTAGGTGGTCATGCTGAACGGCGTTTCCATGAAATCCCGCGAGCCCAGCAAGCCTTGGGAACCGCGCCGTGCCACCTGGCCGCCGGCATACACCGGACTGTCCGTCGTCGCCGCCGCGGCGCCGAAAATCGAGGTGGGTGCCAGTTGCAGGCTGCCGCCTTCCGGCGCTGGCATCAGGATGTACGCCTGCTCCCCCACCGGCTGCAATTGCAGGCCCGAGCCTCGCAACAGCCGGGCAAACCCCTCTTCCACATCAAACTCCCCCGAGAGCCCGGCGCTGTTGCGCCCGCTCACCAAGGCTGGGTCCACCGAGAGGTTGACCCCGGCCAGCCCGGCAAACCGGGTCAACGCCGCGCCAAGGCTGCCAGCCGGCACCTGGTAACTGCGCCGGGCGACTTCTTCGGCCCGGCTCGATGAGATGAAAAAAGGGCTGGCAACCAGGCTCAGCATGAGGCTCAGGTTCAACAGCGGACGCCAGCCGGCAAAGGCCGGGCGCAAACGCAAAGGTACAACTGCGGACATTGGAAAGCGCTCTCGTTTTTGTTCAGTTGCCTTGAATGACAAACGAGACAAAAAAAGGGGACAGGCCTTGTGGCGAGGGGATTTATCCCCGTTGGGCTGCGCAGCAGCCCCCAACCAGACCACTCGGTGTGCCATTAAGATCGAGGTCGTTGCTTTTGGGGCTGCTACGCAGCCCAACGGGGATAAATCCCCTCGCCACAGGGGTATCACTGCTGGTTTCTATTGCATATCGGCCTCAGGCCAGATTTTTGCGAAGCGTCAACGTCACCCAGTAACGAGTACGCATGTGCACGTCCAACGGCAGGCTGGCGGCAAGCAGCGTGAGGATTCGATCAGTGTTGTCCAGGCGGAAGCTGCCAGTGATACGCAGCGGTTCCAGGGTTTCGTCCCAGCGCAAAACGCCAGGACGATAACGGTCCAGCTCCCGCAGGAAATGCCCCAGCGGCTGGTCCTGCGCAACCAGTACCCCGTCACGCCAACCCAGCTGGGCCGCGTCGAACGCCCGCACCGGCCCCGCGCCTGAGGCCTGGAAGTTGACCTGCTGGCCCCCTTCCAAGCTCAGCGAAGGCCCGCGCAAGGGTTGCAGTTGCGCCGAGCCGCTAAGCACCGACACCCGGCAGTCGCCCTCACCCAAGTGCAGGCAGACTTCGCCACGATTGAGGGTGATGAGCCCATAGGGGGACTGAACGGACAGCGGCGTGCTCCCGGCGAGCTTGAGGGCCATCTCCCCGCGCACCAACACCAGGCGCCGAGCGTTGAGATCCAGGTCGACGGCACTGTCGGTGTTCAGTTGCAGCGCACTGCCATCGACCAACGTCCAGCGCCGTTGCTCCCCCGTGGCGGTGTGCAAGTCGGCGCGCCAGACCTCCAACGGCAGCTCTCGCCCCAACAGCCAGGCAGCCGGGACCAATGCAGCGACGCCCAATGCACGCTTGAGCACCGCGCGCCGGGCCAGCGCCGGACGGTCCAGGGTTGCCATGCCCAGGGAGGCTGGCACCCCGGCAAAGCGCTGGCGCAATCGCTGGGCCTTCTGCCAGGCCGCCTCGTGGTGAGCGCTGCTGTCGCGCCAGCGTTGCAGGGCCGCCGAGTCGAACGTATCGCCGTCGAATTCCATCAGGGTCAACCAGCGGGCAGCCGCCCGTGCCGCTTCACGGGCCTCGGGTGATGGCGTCGACGACATCAGAAGTCCACCAACAGGCAGTGCTCGTAGGCCTGGGCCATGTAGCGCTTCACGGTGCGCTCGGAGACTTGCAGGCGCTCGGCGATCTCGCGATAACCCAGGCCTTCGAGCTGACTCCATAAAAAAGCCCGCCGCACCAAGGGCGGCAGGCCATCGAGCAATTCGTCCAGGGCTTGCAGGGTTTCCAGCAGCAGCCAACGCTGTTCCGGCGACGGCGCGCAGGCTTCAGGCAGGTTCGCCAACGCGTCGAGGTACGCCTGCTCCAGGTTGCGTCGGGTGTAGAAGTTGCTCAGCAGGCGCTTGCCGACAGTCAGCAGGTAAGCCCGGGGTTCTTGCAGGTCAGCCAATGGCTGGGCGCTGGAAAGCACCCGCAGGAAGGTATCCTGGCGCAGGTCCGCCGCATCCCAGGCATTGCCCATGCGCCGTCGCAACCAGCCTTCCAGCCAACTCCCGTGGTCACGGTACAACGCATGGAGGGATTGCTCCGTCGGCGTAACTGCATCACACATGTCCAGAAGCCTGCGCAAGGTCTTAAATGAGACTGATTCTAATTAATGTTCGCGCATGAATCCAAGTTGTTTATGCAAAGTGTGTCTAAAAGGGGATTGTTGGGGCTGCTACGCAGCCCAGCGGGAGCAAGCTCCCTGCCACAGGGGAATTCAGGAACACCCTGCCCTGTGGGAGTTTTTGTGGGAGCAGGCAGGTCTTTTGCGAGCCAGTGTCATCAGTGACTGGCATGCAACGTCTTCGGCACTTCCGGCATGGCCGAAGAGTGGTGGTTGATGATCTTCCACTGGCCATCGAGGCGCTCGTAAAGAAAGGTGTAGCGCGCCTGGACTTCGCGCTTGGAACCATCGGCCTGGGTCAAGGTGAAGGTATAGACGCCGCTGTCCATCGCCGCGTCAGGCCCCAGGTGACGGATCTCGCGGTAGTTGATTTGCCCCACCGGCTTGCCCGCCAGGAAGTGCTCGAAGTAATCCTGGATCAGCGCCGGCGTATTGCGCACCTTGTTGGAAACGGTCGGTTGCAAAATCGCATCCGGGGCATAGAGACCGGTCACGGCAGTGGCGCTACCGGTTTGCAGCGCGGCGTTCCAGCGGTCGAACAGTGCGGCGATTTCTCGATCATTCACGTTCTTGGGCTGTTCGGCCACGGTGCGATACACGTAGGGTGTGGCCTCGACAGCCTGGACAAGCGGCGCGGTCAGCAGGAAAAAAGCAGCGATGGCACAGGTTTTCATTTTCATCAGAAGGCTCCTTTGGGTTTCAATGAGCCCACTTTGCCGGCCTTCCCCACCTTCGCCATCGGCCAACCGGTGCCAATCGCCTATGCCATTCGGCAGATAGGCCCGTTGCCGGTGACACGTTTTAATGGCGCCACCGCGAACCGTCCGATCTTTTTCACGCTGGAGTTCCCCATGCAAAGCCCACCCCATGATCCCGGCAGTGCCCTGGCCATCCGCAGTCAGTATCGCCAGTCGCAAAGCCGCGCCGCGCGCCTGGGGCTGTTGCTGGGCACCGGCCATGAACTGATGCAGTTGCCGCTGCCGGCCATGCGTCAGCGGGCACTGCAACGGGCGTGCGCGTTCATGGCGATGGACCACGGCCTGCTGCTGGAGTGGGCACCGGATAACACGTTGCGCACCCTCGCCAGCCACGGCAGCGTGGAACGCGTCGACCTGCTCGCCAAGCTGGCCCAGCCGCAGACACCCGGCCCGCACTGGCTCGAATCCCCCGGCAGCACCCTGCCCCAGGTCCTGCGGATTCCATTGCGGACCTCCGATGGCGTGACGTTCGGGGCCTTACTGCTGGGCAACAGCGTCGCCCTCGGCGCGCCAGACAACGAAGACATCGAGTCGCTGCAATTGCTGGCGACGCTGTTGGCGGCGCATCTGGAAAACAGTCGCCTGGTCGAAGCCCTGCAAGCCCGCGAGCGGACCATGTCCGAGTTGGTCCACCGCTTGTTCAGCGCCCAGGAAGACGAACGCAAGCGCGTGGCCTACGACCTGCACGACGGCCTGGCGCAAAACCTGGCCGGGTTGCACCAGCGTTTGCAGGGTTTCGCTGGTCGCTGTCCATCCCTGCCACCGGCGCTGGCGAGCGAGTTGCAGGCCATCCTCGACCTGGCCCAGGGCTGCGTCGGCGAGGGGCGGCAGTTGATCGGGGGCCTGCGCCCTCACGTGCTGGATGATTTCGGCCTGTACAAAGCCGTCGACAAGGAAGCCGATCGCCTGCGCGACGCGGGCCTGAGCGTAAGCTGGGCCGAACACAGCAGCGCGCGTCTGCCGGGCAATTCCGAGATCGCTCTGTTTCGCATCGCCCAGGAGGGTATCAACAACATCCTCAAGCACGCCCAGGCCAGCCATGTGCACTTGGGGCTGGCGGTGAAAGATGGCCACGCGTGCCTGCGAGTAGAAGACGATGGGCGTGGCTTTGCCCTGGAACAACCCGTCGAGACCAACGGCAGCTGCCACCTGGGGTTGGCCGCCATGCAGGAGCGCGCCAACTTGCTGGGCGGCCATCTAGCCTGTTGCAGCCAACCCGGCGGTGGCACTCGCTTGCTCGCCAGCGTGCCGCTACCGTCCCCCGGAGTACAGCCATGAACCGCCCTTTGCGCCTGCTGCTGGCCGATGACCACGAAGTGACCCGCACCGGTTTTATCAGCATGCTCGCCGACAGCCCAGGATTTGAAGTCGTCGGCGAAGCCCGGGACGGCCAGGAAGCCCTCGACCTATGCGAGCGGCTACAACCGGATATCGCAATTCTCGACATCCGCATGCCGGTCCTCAACGGTTTGGGCGCGGCGCGAATCCTTCAGCAGCGCCAGCCCGGGGTCAAAGTGGTGATCTTCACCATGGACGACAGCCCCGACCATCTCGAAGCCGCCATTGGTGCGGGTGCGGTCGGCTACCTGCTCAAGGATGCCAGTCGCGATGAAATGCTCGATGCCCTCAAGCGGGTTGCCCAAGGGGACGAGGCGCTGAACAGCTCGGTCAGCGCGCGCCTGCTGCGCCGCATGGCCGAGCGCGGTGCCGGTAACGCCCCACAGGTCCAGGCCCTGACCGCCCGCGAGCGCCAGGTATTGGGGCTGGTGGCCAGCGGTTTCAGCAATCGTGAAATCGGTGAAAAACTGGGCATCGCGCCCGGCACCGCCAAGGCCCATGTCGAGCGCGTCATCGGCAAGCTGGGCGCCGCCGACCGAACCCAGGCCGCCGTGCGCGGCGTGGCCCTGGGATTGGTGGCGCAACCCGCCGGGCAATGGCCATGAGGTTTCTCGCCGCCCGCCGCTGGGCCGACCTGCCATTGCGGGGCAAGGCCCTGGTGGTGATTTCCCTGCCCCTGGTGGTGCTGTTGCTGTCGCTGGTGCTGATCTATATCACTGAACGCCAGACCGCACGGGCCGAAGAAGATGTACGCCGGGTGCTGCTGGTCCAGGGTGATATCCAGACGGTCCATACCCTGCTGGCCGAGGCCGCGGCCAGCGTGCGCGGTTACCTGCTGACCCGGCGCGAAGATTTCCTGCCCAGCTACGAACAGGCCACTCCGCTGATCCAGGCTGCCTTGCAGCGCCTGGACCAGAACATTCGCGATGCCAGGATGCGCGAGCACCTCAAGACCATCACCCCGCTGATCGCCGACAAGCTCGACGGCTTGGTCGCCTTGCGCAACGGCAAGCGCGACGACCCCGAGGCCATCACCGCGATCCTGATCGAAAACAAGCAGGTGCTGGACGTACTGCGCGAGCAGATCAGCGCCATGCGCATACGCGAGGATGGCCTGCTGGCCGAGCGCAGCGCCGCCGCCTCGGCCACGCGCATGCGGCTGTTGTTCGCCACGTTGCTGGCGGCGGTGTGCGGGTTGCTGGGGGCCATCGTTGCGGTGCTGTTTCTGTCCAAGGGCATCGTCGCCCGGGTCCAGCAGGTGCAAGGCAACGCCCAGCGCCTGGCCTTGGGCCAACCGTTGTTGCCACAACCGCCGGAGCAGGACGAAATCGGCCAACTCGGCACGCGCCTGGTGGAGGCCGGGCAGTTGCTCGCCGAACGCGAGCGGGCCCTGCGCGATAACGAAGAACGCTTGCGGCTGATCATCGACGGGGTGAAGGACTATGGGATCTTCGCCCTGGATGCCCAAGGCTACGTCACCACCTGGAACGCTGGCGCGCAGCGGATCAAAGGCTACACCGAGCAGGAAATCCTCGGCCAGCATTTCTCCCTGTTCTACTTGCCCGAGGAATGCCCGGCGCACCCGGACCTGGCCCTGCGCGAAGCCACCCGCGACGGCCACTACATGGAAGAAGGCTGGCGTTGTCGCAAGGACGGCAGCCGCTTCTGGGCCAGCGTGGTCATCACTGCCCAATACGATGCCACGGGCGCGTTGCGCGGTTTTTCCAAGATCACCCGCGACATCACCGACCGACGCGCCGCCGAAATCGCCTTGCGCACCGCCCGCGAGGAAGCGGAAAGCGCCAGCCGGGCCAAGAGCGAGTTCCTGTCGCGCATGAGCCACGAACTACGCACGCCCTTGAACGCCATCCTCGGTTTCGCGCAACTGCTGGACATGGATTCCACCGCCGGTCAACGCCCCCAGGTCAGCCACATCCTGCGGGCCGGCCAGCACTTGCTGGCGTTGATCAACGAGGTGCTGGACATCGCCCGGATCGAGGCCGGGCGCCTGCCCTTGAACATCGAACCGATCGCCCTGGCGACGGTGCTGCACGAAGCCTTGACGCTGGTTTCACCCATGGCCGCCGACGCCGGAATCCACTTGGTCGACCTACCCGCACTGCCCGACGACAGCGGTGTGCTTGCCGACCGCCAGCGCCTGGTACAGGTGTTGCTCAATTTGTTGTCCAACGCCATCAAGTACAACCGACCCGGCGGCGAGGTGCGCATCGAAGTGAGCGTCCAGCCCCATCAGGTGAGCATCGCCGTCCACGATACCGGCCATGGCATCGCCCCGGAACAGCTGGGCCAACTGTTCAAACCCTTCGAACGCCTGGGCGCCGATCCGCAGGTCGAAGGCACCGGACTTGGCTTGTCCTTGAGCAAGAACCTGCTGGAGATGATGCAGGGCAACCTGCAGGTCCACAGTGAGCCCGGGCACGGCTGTTGCTTTACCCTGCAACTGCCCGCCACCCAGGTGATCGGCACGCACTTGCCACCCATCGCCGCCTTGGCCGTGACGCGCGCCCCCGTGGACTATCACGGCAAAATCCTCTGCATCGAAGACAACCTGTCGAGCCTCGCATTGATCGAGACCCTGATGCAGCGTCGGCCCGGCATCCAGTTATTGTCGAGCATGCAAGGCCAGATGGGCCTGGACCTGGCCCGCCAGCACAGCCCGCAACTGATCCTGCTGGACGTCACCCTGCCGGACCTGGAAGGCCTGGAAGTTCTGCGGCGCCTGCGCCAGTCCCCGGCCACTGCCGCCACGCCCGTGCTGATGATCACCGCCGATGCCAGCGACCTGACCCATCGTGCCCTGCGTGACGCCGGGGCCACGGCGATCCTGACCAAACCTATCCATATCCAGGCCTTCCTCGGCCACCTCGAACACTATCTACCGGAGCCCGCATGAATCGCGACTTGCGCATTCTGATCGTCGACGATCAGCGCCCCAACCTGGACCTGATGGAGCAACTGCTGGCCCGCGAAGGGTTGCACAACGTGCTGAGCAGCACCGAACCGTTGCGCACGCTGGACCTGTTCAACAGCTTCGAGCCGGATCTGGTCATCCTCGACCTGCACATGCCGGCGTTCGACGGATTTGCCGTGCTGGAGCAACTGAACCGGCGCATCCCGGCCAACGATTACCTGCCGATCCTGGTCCTCACCGCCGACGCGACCCGTGACACCCGCCTGCGGGCCCTGGCCCTCGGTGCCCGGGATTTCATCAGCAAACCCCTGGATGCGCTGGAAACCATGCTGCGCATCTGGAACCTGCTGGAAACCCGCGCGCTCTATAAAGCGTTGCGCGAGTTGATCCCGTCCCAGCAGATCGAACTGTTGCGCCAGCACCGTCCCGCCGCCGACCCGGCCTAGCCTGGCGGCCGTTTCAGCGAGGCCATCGAAGCATGGGAATCACCGAACGAACATCGGCAAACGGCCTGCAAGCGCACATTCGCGGCGAACGCCTGGCCACTTCCGACGGCGTATCGAGCAAGGAGATCCTGGTGGAGATCTTTGTCCGTGAGCGCAGCGAAGCCCACGTCGTCGTGCCGGCGGTGGCCGAGCCGTTGCTCGTCTGGGTGTTATCCGGGGAGGCCATCGTCGAGGAACGCGCCGGCCACGGCGAGTGGGAAGCGAATACGGTGCGCCGCGCGGATTTTTTCCTGACCACCTCCCCTGATCCATATGAGATGCGCTGGCAAGTGACCAGCCCTGAGCCGTTCGTGGTCATGCATGTGTACTTGGGCCTGGCGTTGCTGGAACGCGCCATTGCCGAAGCCGGCGGTAGCGGTGCGATTCAGCTGCGGGAGGTCTCTGGGGGGCAGGACGAAGTCCTTTCGGCCTTGCTCGAACAAATTCGGGCAGAGTTGACCCGACGCGGTGAACCCAGTGCCTTGCTGATCCAGGGTGTGGCGCAATGTGTGGCGGTGCATTTGGCGCGGCATTACCTCGATGCCGAGGCAGAGGACATGTCCGGCCGCAACGCCCTGCCCGCCTTCAAGCTCAAGCGCGTCATCGGCTTGATGGAGCAATGTCTGGCCGAACCTTTCTGCCTCGCTGACCTGGCCCAGGCCATTGACCTGAGCGAGTACCACTTCAGCCGCCAGTTCAAGCGCGCCACCGGCCGCTCACCCTCGCAGTACTTCATCCAGCTGAGAATGGCCCGGGCCCGCCAATTGCTGATGGAAACCGAGCGCAGCGTCATCGATATCGGCCTGGAAGTCGGGTATGGCAGCGCCAGTCACTTCTCGCAGATCTTCCGCCGCGAAGTGGGCGTGGCGCCGAGTCATTACCGTAAGTAAGGACCACCACATCCCCTGTGGCGAGGGAACTTGCTCCCGCTGGACCGGGCTGGCGCTCCAGCGCGCAGCGGTCCCAAAGTCTTGCGGTCGCTGCGCAACCGAGCGGGAGCAAGCTCCCTCGCCACAGGGGTGCTCTTGGCCGATGTCGAGATACGGCGCTTACTTGATCCGGTAGTGAAACGTATTGCGCACCGCTGGCACCTTCACCGCCTTGCCATCGATGATTCGTGGCTGATAACGAAACCCCTGGGCAGCGGCCAGGGACGGTCGGATGAACAATGGATGGCAACCGTCGATGACCTTGGGGCTGTCGATCCGCCCGTCCGGCATCACGCTGTATTCCACCGTGCAATCGCCCTCCAGGCCCTTGTCCAGGGCGCGTTGCGGATAATCCGGGGCTTGCTTGCTCAGCGGTTGGTAGCTGCGGCTGTCGGCGGCGGCCTGGCGCGCCTGCTCAGCGTGGCGTTGTTGGGCAAGCTCCTGCGCTTGCCGGGCCTGGTGCTGCTGTTCGGCAGCCTGCCGCTCGGCGTCTTGCCTGCGTCGTTCGCTTTCCTGGCGTTCGCGCTGCTGGGCCTGTTGCTCGCGCCTTTGCTCCTCGACCCGTTTGCGGGCCAGTTTCGACTGTTCCAGCTTCTGCGCCTGGACTCGCGGATCAGCCACTGGCTTGGTCGGGACAGGGCGCGGCGCATCCATGGGTGGCGGGACAGATTCGACCGCGGCGGGTGCAACAGGGGTCACAGCCGCCGATACGGGCGCTTCGGGTACCGCTGCCGTCGGCAGCATCACCAGTTGCGTGCGCAGCACCCGCGGCGTTTCGGCGGCGGGCTTCTCCACGCGCCATCCCAACACCAACGACCCGATTATCGCGGCATGTAAAGCCACGGCGAGTCCTGCCGCCAGGCTGTTTTTCCAGAAGCTGCGACCCAGCGCAGGCACACTCAAGGAAGGACTGTGCATGATCATCGCCGTCATTGCGGCGCCTCGGTCACCAGTCCCAGGTTGCTCACGCCGCCCTGCTGCAACGCGGCCATGGCCGCGACGACCCGGCCGTAATCGGCATGCTCGTCGGCACGGATGTACACCTGGGTATCGCTGCGCTCGGCCACGACCTGCGCCACCTTGGCGCGCATCTGCTCCAGGTCTACGGCGCTGTCGGTCTGGTGGTGGGTGTCCAGTTCACCGCCCAGGTTCCAGTAGTAACCGCCCTCGGCCTTGACCGACAGGGTGAGGATTTGCTGGCGACTGTCGGTGGCCAACGCTTCGCTGGCGACCTTGGGCAGTTCGATCTTCACACCCTGGGTCAGCATCGGCGCGGTGACCATGAAAATCACCAGCAGTACCAACATCACGTCGATGTACGGCACCACGTTCATTTCGGCCTTGGGGCCGTGCTTTCGTTGTGGCTTGACGAGCATTTGCCCTCTCCTTTCAAGCGGCCGCGGCCATGTTCGCCGGGGCACCGTGCAGCTTGCGGTGCAGACGCGCCTGCAGCTCGTTGCCAAACGCGTAGTAACGGGTCAGCAGCGTCTGGCCACGGGCCGCGAAACGGTTATAGGCAATCACCGCCGGGATCGCGGCGAACAAGCCGATGGCCGTTGCGATCAACGCCTCGGCGATGCCCGGAGCCACCGTGGAGAGACTGGCCTGCTGCACTTGGGACAGGCCGATAAACGCATTCATGATCCCCCATACCGTGCCGAACAAGCCGATGTAAGGACTGACCGAGCCGACGGTGGCAAGAAACTGCAGCCCCTTCTCCAAGTGGACTTCTTGTTCGCTGATCGCCACCTGCAGCGAGCGCTCGACGCCTTCCAGCACCACCTCGGGCGTGCTGGAAGGCTGGTTGAGCTGAGTGAAAGCCAGCAAACCCGCCTGGAAAATCGGCGTGACGCCACCGGCTTCTTCGCGCACTTGTGCGTGTTCCCGGTACAAGGGCAACAGGTCCTGTGCGCCGCGAAAACGCTGCATGAAACCGTTAAGCTGACGCTCGTAGCGCTGCAGCACGGCGCTGCGCTGGATAATCAGGTACCAGCTCAATAACGAGGCCAGCAGCAACGTGAGCATGACCGCCTTGACCAGCAGACTCGCGTCACTGATCAGGCCCCAGATCGTCATGTGTTCCAAAGTGGCTTGCATGGTTGAAACTCCTGTCCGGCGGTTATTCGATGAAATGTTCGTGACCGGTTGATGACAACGTCGCTCAAGGCAGGCCCAGCGCTTTCGCGACGTCGGCCCAGGGCACGAACTTGAAGTTCTGGGTCTGCTCGGGCATGCGCTTGCGGCCGTCCTGGACCACCAGCATCCCCTGGCTCCACGGCCCGCCGAGGTTCGCCGAGGTCACTTCCAAGCCATCGGTTTCCGAGGCGCCATCAATCCCTGCGGCCGCGTTCAGGCCGACTCGGAAGGCGCCGCGCACGGCGAAGGGCGGCTCGGCATCGAGCACCAGGTAGCTGTCGTTGCCCTGGCTGGAGATCACCAGGTAGTCGTGGCCCTCGGCCTGATACAAGGCCATGCCTTCGACGTCGGCGTGCAACGGCGGGCCGACCTTGATCACACTGTTCAACGTGGCCGGCTGTTCGGCCCGGGCATCCACTGTCCAGACGCCCACGTCCTCCTCACCCAGAAACAAGCGCTGGCGCTGCTCATCGGCCACGCACCCTTCGGGCTGGCTGGCGACGCTGAACTGGCGCACCAACTGACCGCGCACTACGCCGTCCGGCGCGCTGAGGCGGTACTGCTCGAAGCGCCCGTCCTTGCCGTTGGCGAAGGCATACAGTTCACCTTCGGCCGGTTGGAACAGGCAGATGCCGTAGATTTCCTTCAAGGACGTCGCAATCTCCCCCGCTTCACGCAACTCGCCGCTGGCACGGTCGATGCTGAACAGGCTCAAGCTGTTGCGATCACGGTTGCTGGCCACCGCCAGGTCGACGGTTTGCGTGCCCAGCTTGAAGCCAGGCCGCACATCGACGTTGTTCAGGCGCCCGACCGGCAGCTCCTGCAGCAACTTGCCTTGCAGGTCGTAGGCCAGCAGGCCTTGCTTCTTGTTGGTGCCCAATACCCGGCTCAACCCGGGCGTAGTCGGATGTATCCAGATCGCCGGGTCATCCGCGGCATCCCCCTGACGGGCCACCGGTTCACTCTGGGCGATGGCGGCGACACTCGGCAGGACCGGCGCCAACGGCGCGGGGCTGGGTTGCCAGCCGAGTTCACCTTGGTACAGGTGTCCGTCGTCATCGTCGCGCAGCAGCACTTCGATACCGGTTTTCGTCCGGCGTGCCGCAAGGCTTTCCGGCTCCTTCAGGCCTGGTAACGACAGCTTGGCGCGTGGTGCCCAGCGTTCACCGTCCTGCTGATACAGATGCAACTGCGCGGCGTTGGGGTCAAGGCCCATTACACCGCCGGACACTACGGCCAGGGCGCCGGCCGCCTGCTGGATATCACCGAACGGCGCACGCATCGCCACCGGCAACCGCACGGTCTCGGCTTCGGAGGATGCCGGGTAGGCCCACCAGCCGCCCCGTTCTTCGTTGACGAACAATTGCTGGCTGTCGTCCTGCACCTGGCAGGTCTTCGCATCCGGCGGCAGCGGCACGCCACGCACCCGTTGGGCTGTCGCGCCCAGTTGCTCGCCAGCGCCCACCAGCCATTGCTCACCCTTGCCCTCCTCACCCACCAGGAACACAAACAGGTTGCTCGCTTCGTCGCGGTACAGGCACAGACCGTTTACCGGGAAGTCCCGCGTGGGCAGGTACAACGGCGTACCCCACTGGCGGTTGTGTGGATCGAGGCTGACGACCAACGCTTGCTGGCGCGTGCTGTCGAGGCTGGCCACCAGCACGTTCGCGCCAAGCGCACGGCTGTCGATGCCGTCGAAGGCGCCTTTCAGGCGCGTCAATTCGCGACCTTGGTCATCGAGCAAGAACAAGCCTTCGCGGGCACTGGCCAGCCGCTCGGTCGTTGCAGCGCCGGGCAAGAATCCCAGGGCATTGAGCGACAGTTGCTGGGCTTGGGGCCAGGGTTGCAGCTTCAGCTTGGGCGCTGGGGAAGCGGCCAGGGCGGTGACCGATGCCAGGCTGATCAGCATTGTCAGCAGGCAGTGCTTGGGTAAAGACAACATCGTGTTCAACGGGAAAATCCTTGTCGTTGGGCCGAACTCAGAAATCGCAGGTTCGCCATTTTCTGTGGCGAGGGAGCTTGCTCCCGCTGGGCTGCGCAGCAGACCTTTCTTGTGGGCGCTACGCACCCAAGCGGGAGCAAGCTCCCTCGCCACAGGGATTGGCATCGGTGGTCAGAAATGGGTAAACGTCAGCCCCAGCTTGTACGTCGGGCCGTACTCTTCGTACTGGCCGTTGTAGGAGCGGTGGCCGGTGTAGACGAAATACGATTCGTCGGTGAGGTTCTGGGCCTCGAGGCTGACTTGCAGGTTCTTGGTCAGCGAATAACGCGCGCTGAAATCGACGAAGGTCTGGGCGTCGACGTGCAGGTCATGGTCGCGGTCGCTGATGGATGCCAGCTCGAACAGGTACGCGGACTTGTAGTTGGCCGACAGCCGCAGGCTCAGCTTGTCGTTTTCCCAACCCAACATCAGGTTGCCGACCGTGTCCGATTGGTTCGGCAAGTCGATGCTGCGCTTGCGCTGGGTGCCACTGGCCTGGTCGAAACCCTCGATCTCGGCATCTGAACGGCTGAAGGTGGTGTTGGCGCCGAGCAGCAGGCCGTTCCAGGGTGCCGGCAGCCAATCGAATTTTTGCGAGTAGGCCAATTCCAGGCCATACAGCTTGGCGCTGTCGCCATTGGCGTAACTGTGGGCCTCGGCGAAATCAGTCCAGGCGCCAGTGCCGGCCAGGTCGGTGTTGTAGACGAAGTTCTTGATGTCCTTGTAGAACACAAAGGCCGAGACCGTGCCGGCGTGGCCCATGAAGTGCTCGATGCCCAGGTCCAGGTTGCTCGATTCCAGCGGCTTGAGGTCCGGGTTGCCGAAAGTGGCCTCGTCATCATCGATGACAAAACCCGGCGCCAGTTGCCCGAAGGTCGGACGCACCACGGATTTGGTCCACGCCGCACGCACCTGGGTGTTCTTGTCCAGTTGGTAGCGTGCATGCAGGCCCGGCAGCCAGTGGTGGTACTTGCGTCGGGTCTCGGTATCGGTAAATACCCCGTCGGTGGCGCCGGTGCCCTTGGCTTCGAACTCGGTGCCTTCGTAGCGCATGCCGGCGATGAAACGCCAGTCATCGATGTCGACGGTGTTCATCAGGTAGCCGGCGTTGATGTCCTCGCTCATCTTGAAGTCGTTGACACGCGACTCTTGCTCGTCAAAAAAGTCATCGCGATTGAGGCCGCCCAACAACTGCTTGATGGCATCGGCGCTGATGCCCGGGCCGAAGCGCCCGAGGCGGTAATCCACGTTGCCTTTCTGGAACTGCCCAAGGTTTAGTTGCTCGTCGGTGAAACCCAGGTCGTCGAAGTCCTCGTAGACCCAGGCATCGAGGTCGTTGTCCTTGTCCCGCCGGCTGACTTTGCCGCCGAACTTGACCTGGGAGGCATACCCCCCGAGGTCATAGTCCCGGGCCAGGTCCAGGCGCAGGTTTTTCTCGGTGTCGGTGGTTTTTTGCTCTTCCCAGTCCACCTTGTCGAGGCTGAAGTTGGCCGGATTGTAAAAGCCTGCGCCTATGATCGGCCGTGGCTTGTCGTTGTCATGGAAACCGCCGTTGAAACCATCGACACCTTCGAAGGTGGCACCGGCAATGTGGCCTGGGCTGTCTTCGCTGGATTGGCTGTAGCCACCCTGGCCGCTCAGGGTCCACAGACCGAACATCCGCTCGCCACCGAGCACGTAGGATTGGATTTCCTGGGTTTCTTCCCGTTGCTTGAGCCTGCGCTGGCCCTCGGCGTCGCCCAGTTCACCGGCGGCCTGCGGGTCTTCGAAAGCGATGCTGGTGGCGTTGCGGGTTTCGCTGTCCTTGTAGCGACTGTAGAGCGTGCGCAGGTAATAGCTGCTGACGTCATCGGGCTTGTAATCGAAGTTCAAGCCGCCGCCGGCCCGCTCGCGACGGATGTCGTAGTCGCGCTGTTCGAACTCTTCGAGGCGTGAGCCTTGTTCGAAGTCCCAGGCGCCGCCGGTTTCGACGTTGTCCGAGCCGAAGTCACGTTTCTGCCAACTCAGTGCCGCGGCCACGCCGAAGTTGTCGATGCCATCGCCAAGACTGAAACGGTCGCTGATGGCGCCGGAAAATTTCGGGCTGGTCTGGCCGGTGTTCTTGTCGTAGCTGGCTTCGCCGCTGCCGGTATAGAACAGGCCCTTGTGATCGAAGGCCGAGAGGCTCTTGACGTCCACCGTACCGCCCAGGGAGTTGGCGTCCATGTCCGGCGTCAGGGTCTTGATCACCGACAACGACTGCACCAGCTCCGAGGGCAACACGTCCAGGGCAACGGCGCGACGCTCGCTTTCCGGCGCCGGTACCAGGGTGCCGTTGATGGTCACGCTGTTGAGGTCCGGCCCGAGGCCGCGCACGCTGACAAACCGGCCTTCGCCCTGGTCGCGCTCGACGCTGACACCGGGCAGGCGCTGCACCGCTTCGGCGACGTTTTCATCGGGCAATTGCGCCACGCCGTCGGCGTGCACCACGCTCTTGATGCTGTCGGCGCTGCGCTGCTCCTTGAGGGCCTGGTCGATACTGGCCGCCTGGCCGACCACTTCAACGTGTTCCGTGGCACCGGCCGCCTGCTCCGCGGCGCTCAGTCGCTCACTGGCAATCGCCATGGCCAACGCGGTGATGGTGAAACCGACGAGCCCGGCAGTGCTTGTGCGGTGATACATGGTGATCCTCCCCAGGAATCCGGAAATCCGCCAGGCAATGGCCCGGCAACTGGGAGGGCACGCTAGGGGTGGGGAATGACGGTTCTGTGACAGGCAGGGGCCGCAGAAGCCAAGCGGGTAGGTTTTGAGTGGATTCGTGGCACACAATGAGCTGATACGACCCTCTTTTACGACGGGTGTGTTCCTCGTGGCGAGGGAGCTTGCTCCCGCTCGGCTGCGCAGCAGCCGCAAATCGGACGATGCGGCGTGCCTGTAAGTATCGTGGCGCTTGGTTTTTTGGAGGGGTGCTTCGCACCCCAGCGGGAGCAAGCTCCCTCGCCACAAGGATTGCGGCAAAAAAAACCGGATAACCGATGAGCTGATTCGACCTCCCCCACCCCATCACTCGCCGTCACCGCACTGTCACATTCATCTGCTGTGCTGGGCCGCATTCCGCTTCTGGCAAAGGATTCCGGCCATGTTCTCCGTGCTCCGCCCGCACCGTTTCAAACTCGCCCTGCTCCTGCTGGCGGCCAACTTCGGGTTGCTCCTGCACTTGGCCAGCGGCGAACTCAAACCCATCGCCGAATGGGTCTGGCTGGACATCCTCGGTGAAGGTGGCTCGGCGCTGCTGGCGCTGGTCTGGCTGGGGTTGGTACTCAAAAGCCGCCCCGCCGGCCGGGTCACCAATTACCTGGTCCTGGGTCTGGGCTGCATCTTCTTTTCCTGGTGGATCGACAGTCTCGACGAATTCATCCGCCTGCCCGATAGCATCACCTGGGATCACTGGCTCGAATCCGGACCGATGCCGCTGGGCATGATCCTGCTGACCCTCGGCATCTACCACTGGCACCGCGAACAATTGGCAATCAATGGTCAGATGGAGAAGCGCGAGCGACTGTTCCGTGAGCACCGTCTGTTCGACAAGCTCACCCCGTTGGGTGGCGCTGACTTTCTCAAGCATGAGCTGTCCGCCAGCCTGGAGGACAGCCGCCGTCGCCAACAACCGCTGTCGCTGCTGGCCTTGGACCTGGATAACTTCACCGCTATCAACCAGCGTTTCGGCCACGGCGAAGGCGATGCGGTATTGCAGGCGATCAGTCAGTTACTGGTCTTGAACCTGCGCCGCCAGGACCTGCTGTGCCGCCTGGCCGGTGATCGCTTCGTGGTGCTGCTGCCCGACACTGGCGAAAGCCAGGCCCGACGCCTGGCCCTGGAACTGGAAATCGCGGTGCGCAGCCTGGCTCACAAGACCCGACAACACGGCGAGCGGCTCCAACTGGCCGCCAGCACAGCGGTGGTGATGGCGTTCGACGAATCCCCCGACGCCTTGCTCAAACGCCTGAACCTGGCGCTCGCCCAGTCCCGGACTACGTTGGCGAAAAGCGCATGACGCTCAAGACCTGCTGGTACGAAACCGACAGCCGCTTCATTCCGGGACACTATCAACCTGCGGCGCTGATTGACCTGGCACTGTCGCGGGACATCGACAGCCATCGCCTGCTGCGCGGCACCGGGTTGTTTCACGACGATATCCTCGCCGGACAGAGCCGCATCAGCCCGCAGCAGTTCCTCGGCCTGATCGACAATAGCCGACGCCTGCTGGATGCCAGCGACAGCAGCTTCCTGTTTGGCCAGCGGCTGTTGCCGGGGCATTACGGCCCCGCAAGCCACGCCTTGCGTCACGCGCAGAACTTGCATCAGGCCCTGCAGACCCTGATCGACCAACAGGCGCTGCTCAGCCCGTTGGCGGCCCCTCGGCTGCTACTGGACGAGCACTACGCCTATGTCCATTGGCTGGACAGCTGCGGTGCCGACGAACAATGGCGCTTCGTGCTGGAAGCGAGCATGACCTCGATGGTGGCGATGAGCGCCTGGCTCAGCGGCGAACGCTTGCCCTGGCAGTGCAGTTTTCGCCACGGCGAGCCGCGTTACGTCGAACAATATTGGGTGCACCTGGGTGAGCACACCCAATTCGACCGCCCGCTGGACCTGATGCGCCTGCCCCGCCACTGCCTTGCCCAGCCCTGGCCCAACGTCTCGGCCACCGCCGGCCAGGTGGCGCGGATCGAAGCCCGGGACCAGCTCGATCAACTGGGTTTCGCCTCAAGTTTCCTGGATTGCCTCTACGACTACCTGCACGCCCATGTGCAGCAGACGCCAAGCCTGGAACAGACCGCCCAGGCCTTCGCCATGAGCCCCGCGACCCTCAAGCGCAAATTGCACAAGCACCACACCGGGTTCCAGCAACAGGTGGACCGGGTGCACACCCATGTGGCCTTGTATCTGTATCAAGTCAAGGGGTTCAGCAACGAGGAAGTGGCGCAGTACCTGCGCTTCAACGACACGGCGAACTTTCGTCGCTCGTTCAAGCGCTGGACTGGCAGTACGCCGAATCTGATCCGGCAATTGCTGATGTTGGGCTGAAGGGGGCCTCATCGCGAGCGAGCTCGCTCCCACACTGGATTGGGGTGGATGCAAGTAGGCTTGCGGTGAACTGCTGTTGTGGCGAGGGAGCTTGCTCCCGCTGGACCGGGCTGGCGCTCCAGCGCGCAGCGGTCCCAAAATCTTGCGGTCGCTGCGCAACCGAGCGGGAGCAAGCTCCCTCGCCACAACAGCTGTGCTCGTCGGCAATAAATGGGGTTCAATGCCCGCGAATGTAATGCTCCAACTGTCGGATCAAATCCGCCTGCTCGACAATCGCCTCTTTCACCAGGTCGCCGATGGACAACAGGCCGATCAACTGCCCGTTATCCAGCACCGGCAGGTGCCGCAAATGGCTGTCGGTCATGACTTCCATGCAGCGGTCGATGCTCTGCTGGCTGTCGGCGGTGATCACCGGGGCGCTCATGATGGTGCGCACGGTCGTGCCCACCGATGAGCGTCCCTTGAGCACCATCTTGCGTGCATAGTCCCGCTCGCTGAACACCCCTACCACCTGGCCGTCCTCGATCACGGGTAATGCGCCGACATTTTTCTCGGCCATGATTTGCAGGGCTTCGAGCACCGTCTGCTCGGGGGCGATGCTGTGGACCTGCTGGTTCTGCACGCTCTTGAGCCGGACCAGTTGGGCGGCGGTTTTCATTGTTCATCCCCCATTTCAATAAGAAGTGACCCACTGTTCGTGGCGAGGGAGCTTGCTCCCGCTCGGTTGCGCAGCGACCGCAAGATTTTGGGACCGCTGTGCGGTCCAGCGGGAGCAAGCTCCCTCGCCACAAGAGCACTGCTAGAGCACCACAACAGCAACCATGGCACGGATCAGTCTTCGCCAATCTCCACCACATCACCGTTGAGCCGCACCGGCCACACCCGCAGGCTTTGTTCCGGGTATTCCAGGCAATGACCGTCTTCCAGACGGAAATGCTGCTTGTACATCGGCGAGGCAATCACCAGGTCACCCTTGATGCTGCCCAACAGTCCGCGGCCGATGACGTTCGCGCCGGACTTTGGGTCGCGGTTGTCGATGGCGTACAGCGGCTTGTCCTCATGCTCCGGCAGATAGAGCAACGCCACTTGGCTGCCATCGTGCCAGGCGACCACGCCGGAGTTGGGCACGAGATCCTCGCGGCTGCACAGGGCGCGCCATTGCAGGGATTCTTGAGCGATACGAACGACATTTGACTGGCTCATCAGAGCACCTCCTCGGTAACGGGAATCAGGTGGAGTTCATGGGCATGCACTGGCCGACGCTGGCCGCGCTCGCGGACGAAATGAACATCCGGATCGCCGCGCTTGTCGTTGACGAAGGTGCGGAAACGCTTGAGCTTCTCCGGGTCCTTCAGGGCATTGGCCCATTCGCATTCGTAGCGGTCGACCACCCGTTGCATCTGCGCTTCGAGCTCGGCGCCCAGGCCCAGGCTGTCGTGGATGATGACGTCCTTGAGGTAGTCCAGGCCGCCCTCCAGGCTTTCGCGCCAGACCGATGTGCGTTGCAGTTTGTCGGCGGTGCGGATGTAGAACATCAGGAAGCGGTCGATGTAGCGGATCAGCGTGGCGTCGTCCAGGTCCGTGGCGAACAGCTCGGCATGGCGTGGACGCATGCCGCCGTTGCCGGCCACGTAGAGGTTCCAGCCCTTCTCCGTGGCGATCACGCCGACGTCCTTGCTCTGGGCCTCGGCACACTCGCGGGTGCAACCGGACACCGCGAACTTGAGTTTGTGCGGCGAGCGCAGGCCTTTGTAGCGGTCTTCGAGGGTCAGCGCCATTTGCACGCTGTCTTGCACGCCATAGCGGCACCAGGTGCTGCCCACGCAGGATTTCACCGTGCGCGTGGATTTGCCGTAGGCGTGACCGGTTTCGAAGCCGGCTTCGATCAGCTCGGACCAGATGTCCGGCAACTGGTGCAACTGGGCGCCGAACAGGTCGATGCGCTGGCCGCCGGTGATCTTGGTGTAGAGGTCGTATTTCTTGGCGACCACACCGATGGCGATCAGTTTGTCAGCGGTGATCTCCCCGCCTGCGATGCGCGGTACCACTGAGTAGGTGCCGTTTTTCTGCATGTTCGCCATGAAGGTGTCGTTGGTGTCCTGCAACGGCACCAGGGACGGGTCCATGATCGGCTGGTTCCAGCACGACGCCAGGATCGAGCCCACCGCCGGTTTGCACAGGTCGCAGCCGGTGTGGCCACGGCCGTGCTTGGCCAACAATTCTTCGAAACTGATGATGCCTTCCACCCGCACCAGCGCATACAGCTCCTGGCGGGTGTAGGCGAAATGCTCGCAGAGGCTCTTGTCGACGCTGACGCCACGGGCAATCAATTCATGCTCGAACACCTGCTTGACCAGCGCCGCGCAGCCACCGCAACCGGTGCCGGCCTTGGTGTCGCATTTGAGCTGGCCAAGATCCGTGCAACCGCCGTCGATGGCCGAGCAGATCGAGCCCTTGGTGACGTTGTGGCACGAGCAAATGGTCGCGGTTTCGGGTAGTGCCGCCGGGCCCAGGGTCGGAGCGCCCTCGGACGATGGCAGGATCAGGCTGGCGGCATCCTTGGGCAAGACGATGCCGTTCTGCATGTATTGCAGCAAGGTGTCGTAGTAGCTGTTGTCACCCACCAGCACTGCGCCGATCACGCGCTTGCCGGCGGCGTCCACCACCAGGCGCCGGTAGCTGGCGCTGGTTTCATCGATGAATTGGAAGCTGCGCGAACCCGGCGTGTTGCCATGGGCATCGCCGATGGAGCCAACGTCCACACCGAGCAACTTGAGCTTGGTGGACATGTCGGCACCGGTGAAGGCTTCAGCGCTTGCGCCGCACAGCGTGGCCGCGACATTGCGGGCCATCTGGTAGCCGGGGGCGACCAGGCCGAAAATGCTCCCGTTCCAGGCCGCGCATTCGCCGATGGCGTAGATGTCCGGATCGCTGCTCTGGCAATGATCGTCGATCACCACGCCACCGCGTGGGCCGATCTGCAGGTCGCTCTGGCGAGCCAGGGCATCCTGGGCGCGGATACCGGCAGAGAACACGACAAGGTCGGTTTCCAGGAAATCGTCGTCACCGAAACTCATCCGATAACGGTACTGCTCACCGGCACTGATGGACTGGGTGCCCTTGGACAGATGCACGCCGACGCCCAGGCTTTCGATGCGCGCCTTGAGGGCCAAGCCACCCTGCGGATCCAACTGCACCGGCATCAGCCGTGGGGCGAATTCCACCACATGGGCTTCCAGGCCGAGGGTCTTGAGGGCGTTGGCCGCTTCCAGGCCCAGCAAACCACCCCCCACCACCACGCCACGGCGGGCATTGCTGGCGGCGGCGCGGATCGCGTCCAAGTCTTCCAGGGTGCGATAGACCAGGCACGAATCGCCTTCAGCGCCCTGGATCGGCGGCACGAAGGGATAGGAACCGGTCGCGAGCACCAGCTTGTCGTAGCTGACACGCTCGCCGGCTGTCACGACTTCACGGGCCTGGCGGTCGATTTCCAGCACCGGTACACCCAGGTGCAACGTGACGCCGGGGGTCTGGTACAACGACGCTTCGCCCAAGGCCAGGGACTCGGCATCACGCCCGGAGAAATACTCGGACAGATGCACGCGGTCATAGGCACGCATCGGCTCTTCGCTGAACACATGCACGCGGTAATGATTGAGGGCACCGCGCTCGATCAATTGTTCGACGCAGTGATGGCCGACCATGCCATTGCCGATCACGATCAGCGTTTGCAGCTTGTTCAGAGAAGCAACGTTGGAATTCATAAAAAGCACCCGACAAAAGCCCATCACGATTTTGAAAGCAAAAAAAAAGACGCCTGAAACCTTGCGGTTCCAGGCGTCTTTGCCTGTTCTGTGCGGTATCGGCCCGGCGACTGCGCCCCGACCTACCGTTATCCCCCGACCTGTTGGCACTCGATCTTCGTTGACCGACGGGGCTGCCCACTCGACTGTGTTCGCGGCGGGCCTGGATAGCCTCTTGCAGCGAGCGTGCCAAACCTCGTCCAGCCCCTATTCACGGTCGCGCATTCACCGCTAATCCCCTGTGGGAGCGGGCCTGCCCGCGAAGACGCCAGCTCAGTCACCGCAAACCAACCGGCGCCCGCCTCCGCTGCGCAAGCACCGCCAACTGCCTTGCGATGGTGCGATCACCCCGCCTGCGGCTTCATAAAAGTGCAGCCTTTCAACCCCTCCAGCAAAAATCCTGAACCATCGCCAACCCCGATTTTCACAATAAGTGAGGAGCCCGTCCGGTCGCCGTAAAGCCACTCACGACGCCCGGGCCATAGCTCGCTGTCAAACCCGAGAGAAAGGAGATTCCACCATGAAAATCAATGAAATCATGAGTCGGGAAGTACGCACGATCTCCCCCGATACCCCCCTGAGCGAAGTGGCGCAGATCATGCGCCAAGCCGACATCGGCGCCTTGATCATCAACCAGGACGACCGCATGGCCGGGATGATCACCGACCGCGACCTGGTGGTCCGGGCCATGGCCGACGGCATGGACCTGGACACGCCCGTCAGCCGGATCATGAGCGATGAGGTGCGCTACTGCTTCGACGACGAAGAGATCGACCATGTGGCCAAGAACATGGCCCAGATCGAAAAACGCCGCCTGCCGGTGGTCAATCGCGACAAGCGCCTGGTGGGCATGGTCTCGCTGGCCAATGTCGCCAGCTGCAATGCCGACAAGCTCAGCGCCAACCTGCTGCGTGGCGTTGCGCGACCTCACTGATTCAGCCAAGGAACTGCGGAGCGAGCGCCATGGAGGAACAAAGCCCACCTGTCGTGGTGATCTGTGGTTCCACCGCCGGCGTCGGCCGCGCCACGGCGCATCGGTTTGCCGTCGCCGGCTACCGGGTCGGGCTGCTGGCCCGGGGCGAACAGGCGCTGGCGGCCACGGCAGAAGAGTTGACGCAATTGGGGGCGACCTGCCTGACAATCAGCGTCGACGTGGCCGATGCCCAGGCGGTAGCCGACGCCGCCCAGCGAATGGAGCGAGAACTCGGCCCGATCGGCGTCTGGGTCAATTGCGCGATGGTCACTGTGTTCTCTCCCATTCGCCAACTGAGTGCCGAGGAGATCCACCGGGTTACGGACGTGACCTACCTGGGCACCGTGCACGGCACCCTGGCGGCGCTGGAACTCATGGCCCCGCGTAATCGCGGCGTGATCATCCAGGTCGGCTCCGCGCTGGCCTACCGCGCCATTCCACTGCAAGCAGCGTACTGCGCGGCCAAGTTCGCGGTGCGGGGCTTCACCGATTCACTGCGCAGCGAACTGCTCCACGACCACAGCGACATCCGGGTGTGCATGGTGCAACTGCCGGCGATCAACACACCGCAGTTCGATTGGGCACGCAACAAGTTGAGCAAGCGCGTGCAGCCGGTGCCGCCGATTCACGATCCGGATGTGGCCGCCCGGGCGATTTTCAGCGTGGTCAAGCGCACACCCCGGGAGCTGTGGCTCGGCGCCGCCTCCGTGAAGGCCATCGTCGGCACTTGCCTGTTGCCGGGGCTGTTGGACCGCCTGATGGCTCGCAGCGCCTATGCCGGACAAATGACCGACGAAGATGACAACAGCCAACGGCCGGACAATCTGTTCGAATCGCAGGAGTCCCTGCACCGCACCCGTGGGCGGTTCTCCGGTCGTTCGCGGGATACGGCGCTGGCCCTCAGTTCCACCCAAGTGTCGGCGCTGTTGCTGGCAACCGGTGGAGTGCTGGCGGTGGTGTTGTTATTGTTCTGATCCGGTGCGGCGCCACCAACGATAGCCATAGCCATTCAAGGTCAGTTGCCGATCCAAGGCGGCCGGGTATTGGCTGTCCGAAATGATTTCCTTGAAGCCTTGCAAATCCAGGCCGTCCAGCTTCACGGTCAGCGTGTCGTTGCTCAGGTTGGCCAACATCACCGAGGTGGCCTCGCCCACATGGGCCACGGCGAAAACCGCCGGGTGATCGACCGTCAGCAGCCTGGCTTCGCCGTCGCCTACTTCGGGCAGGCCGGCACGGGCCAACAGCAATGGCCGCACCCGGCCCAACAACGATTCCGGGGCATTCAGCTGGTCCTCGACATTGAGCTGGGTGTAGGCGAAGGCGCCTTGATCGATCACCGGAGCGACGAGGCGTTGGGCCGATGAGAAGCCAGCGTTGGCCTGGCTGCTCCACTGCATGGGCGTGCGCACCGAGAGCCGCTCGGGACGGGACAAATCGTCGCCCATGCCGATTTCCTCACCGTAACGCACGATGGGCGTGCCGGGCAGCGACAGCAATAGCGCCTGGGCCAGCGCCTGATGGCGCACATCGCCGTCCAGCATCGGCGCCAGGCGTCGGCGAATGCCCCGGCCATACAGGCGCATGTCCGGGTCCGGGGCGAAGACTTGCATCACTTCCTCACGTTCCGCAGCGCTCAAGCGCTCCAGGTCAAGTTCGTCATGATTGCGCAGCCACACCGCATAGCTGGCACCGTCCGGCGGTGCGGGACGCCGGGTGATCGCGCGCTGCAAAGGTTCGGCCTGGCCGCGGGCCAGCGCCAGGAACAGATGATTGTTGACCCAGAAATCCAGCACCAGTCCCAAGCGCTCGCCGTTCCCGAAATAATGGCGGTAGCGCTCCGGTTCGACGTCCACCTCCCCCAGCAACACGCCTTCAGGATTGATGGCAGTCATGCATTTGAACAGCCGGTCCAGTACCCAGACGCCCTGCTCTTCATCTTCGCCACCGGCCTGTTCCACCAGATGCGAAGCGGCATCCAGGCGAAAACCGGCGATGCCGAGCTCGAGCCAGTGGACCATGATGCGCTCGATTTCCTCGACCACCCGCGGGTTCGCCAGGTTGAGGTCCGGCTCATGGCGATAGAACAGATGGCGGTAGTACTGCCCGGCTTGTTCGTCCCATTGCCAGATGCTGTCTTCCACCGACGGAAAGATCGGTTGGTTGCCGTCGTCCACCGGCATGTCGGACCACACGTAATAATCCCGGTAGACGCTGTCCTTGTCGCGCCGCGCCCTCTGGAACCAGGGATGTTGGTCGCTGGTGTGTTGCGCCACCAGTTCAAGGATGACGCGCATGCCGCGCTCCCCAGCCTGGACAATCAACTGGCGCAGGTCTTCTTCGCTGCCGAAGCGTGGGTCCAGGGCCATGAAATCGCTGACGTCATAACCCGCATCCTTGAATGGCGAGCGGTAGACCGGCATCAGCCAGAGAGCGCCAACGCCCAGTGCCTTCAGATAATCCAAGCGCTGGATGATGCCCTTCAGGTCGCCGCGGCCGTCGCCATTGCTGTCGGAAAACAAGGACGGATCGATCTGGTAAATCAGGGTCTTTCGGTGCCAGTTGGCTTTCATCGGTCACTCCTCATCGGCACAGGATCACGGCCTGCTCGGCAGCCAGTCGGCCACTGAATACTTGACCTTCGCCCGCCCCGTCGCTGGCGATTTCGACCTGCCAGGCGTCGGCCAGGGGGAACGTATGTTCGCTGTCGGCGAAGTTGATGCAGACCAGCCGCTCATCGCCCTCACAGTGACGACGATAGGCCAGCACTTGTGGGTGCGATGGCAGTTCTTCCCAGGCGCCCAGGCGCAACGCCAGGCTGGCGCGACGACAGGCCAGCAGGCGCCGGTACAGCGCCAGGGTGGAATCGGCTGTTCGTTCCTGCGCCTCAACGGCCAACACGTCGGCTTGTGGCGCAAAGGGCAACCACGGCGCGGCCCCGGCCCAGCCATGGGGCGCCTGGACGGTCCAGGGCAACGGCGCCCGGCTGCCATCCCGGCCGCCCGGGTCGACGCGGGTCTGGGCCGTGACCACGGTGTCTTCCAGACCCAGCTCTTCGCCTTGATAGATAAACGGCGTGCCGCGCAGCGTCAGCAGCAGGACCGCAGCGGCTTGGGCCCGGCGCAGCGAACCGCCGTAGCGGCTGCGGTGTCGGCTATTGTCGTGATTGGACAGCACCCAGGTTGGCCAGGCCTGCAACGGGCCAAGATCGTTTTCCACCTCGCGTATGCACATGCGGAACACCACCGGGTCCCAGGGGGCGTCCAAAGGCGGGAAATTGAACGACATGTGCAGTTCGTCACTGGCACCGTAATAGGCCGCCACCTGGGCCGTGGAGCGAATGTTCACCTCGCCGATCAACACCCGCTCGCCGGGGTAGCTGTCCACCAACCGGCGCAAACCGCGCAACACTTCATGGCTGTACGGCTGGTCGTTGATCTTGACCATGGTTTCACCGGCCATGCAGCGCGGATCATCGGCAAAGCTCGGGTCCTTGCCGACGCAATGCACGACATCGACACGGAACCCGTCCACGCCTCGCTCCAGCCAGAAATGCAACACCTGGTGCATGGCCGCCACCACGTCGGGGTTGTGCCAGTTGAGGTCGGGTTGTTGCGGCAGGAAAAAATGCAGGTAGTACTGCTGGCTGGTTTCGTCCCAGGTCCAGGCACTGCCGCCATCGATCGAGGCACGCCAGTTGTTTGGCTGGTCGCGCCAGATGTACCAGTCGCGCCTGGGGTTGTCGCGGCTTGCGCGCGACTCGATGAACCAGGGATGTTGGTCCGAAGTGTGGTTGGGCACGAAATCCAGCAACACCTTCAGGCCTCGCGCGTGGGCTTGGGCGATCAATTCATCCAGGTGAGCCAGGGTGCCGAACAGCGGGTCGACATCGGTGTAGTCACAAATGTCGTAGCCCGCGTCGCACATGGGGGAACGAAAGACCGGGGACAGCCACAACGCATCGACGCCCAAGTGTTGCAGATGATCCAGGCGTGCGGTCAAGCCGGAAAGATCGCCGATGCCGTCGCCGTTGGCATCGGCAAAGGAACGTGGATAAACCTGGTAGATCACAGCGTTCTTCCACCAGGGCGAAGGGAAGGAGTTGGGCATGTCGCCTCCTTTGATCGCAGTGTTTGGTGGGCAAGACCGCAGCCCCGCCGGACGCCCCGTTTATCGCGGAACATAGATTAAGAACCGGATAAAGCGTTCGGGGTTCGTTTTTTCTTGAGGGAGGCAGGGAAACGGGAGTTGACTCAGGTGCCGGTTTTTTTGACTGGGACATATCCGTTACCGCAGGAGTGGATATGTACTCGATGAACAAGGCCAGCTGTAAGGCCGCCTCGCGAGCAAGCTTTGCTCCCACTGACCTGATGGGTGTACGACCGGGAGCCGTTGCCGAAGAAACGGATATACACACCAACACATAACCTCAAGTCTTGCGCATACCAATACGCCGACGCATCTGCGCCGTAATACTCTGCCGGGTCTTCTTGAGCCCAGCCCAAGGCTCGTGCCCAACCTCCGCCAGACGCTCATGAACATTGTGCACATTCCAAAGATTGGCCCCCTTGAGCTCAGCCACCTCCTCTCGAAAAATCGGCACCGACACCGGCAGCCCTTCCCGAGTCCGAGCGGCATATGCGCAGATGGTGGTAGCCCCCAGCCCATTACGCAGATAATCGATAAAGATCCGCCCTACCCGGTTCTTCGGCCCGGATACCGCCGAAAACCGGTCCGGCAATAACTTGGCCATATGACTGACAATCGCATGGCTAAAGCCCTTCACCTCATCCCAACCCAGCTTGCGCGTCAACGGCACCACCACATGGATGCCCTTGCCGCCGCTGGTCTTGAGGAACGCCTTGAGCCCCAGCTCATCGAGCACCGTTAACGTGAGTTGCGTCGCCTCGACCATGCTTTTCCAGGGCAGCGCCGGGTCCGGGTCAAGGTCGAGGACGAAGCGGTCGGGCTTGTCCAGGTCGACGGACGTGGCATTCCAAGTGTGCAGTTCCACCGTACTCATCTGCACCGCGCCGATCAGCGCTTCGGCATTGTTGATGATCATCACCGGTTGCCCGGTCAGGTCCTTGTCCAGGCTGGTGATACCGGGAATCGCCAGGCGCTCGGGGTTCTTCTGGAAAAACAGCTCGCCGGCGATGCCCTCCGGTGCCCGGACCAGGGCCACCGGGCGATCTTCCAGTTCCGGCAGGATGAATTCCGCCACGCTGGCGTAGTACTCGGCCAATTGCCGCTTGGTGGTGCCGCTGCTGGCGTCGATGACCCGGTCCGGGTGGGTGATACGAACTTTGCCATCCATGGCCGGCGCCTTGGCTTTTGTCTTCGACTTGCCCTTGGCCGGCGTCGCCTCAGGCGCGTCCTGGGTGCTGGTTTTCTTCTTCGCGGTGGTTTTCTTCACGGGTTTGGCAAGCTCCTGGGTAATGGCCTCGGCCGGCTTGTCGTCACGCAAGCCATGGAAAACCGCATGGCGCACCGAGCCTTCCTTGGTCATTTCGGCAAAAGCCACCTCGGCCAACAATGTCGGTTCGAGCCAGTGCACGCCCTTGGCTTCGTAGCCGGTGGGCGGATTCACCACGGCGGGCTTTTTCGTCTCCAGGGGCAAGAGTTGCTGGTAGATGCTTTTAAGGGTGGTTTCGTTGAACCCGGTGCCGACCTTGCCGGCGTAGCGCAACTGGCCGCTGTCGGCATCGTGCAGCCCCAGCAGTAAGGCACCAAAGGCACTTCGCGCGCCCTTGGGATCGCTGAAGCCCACCACCACGAATTCCTGGCGATTCTTGCACTTGAGCTTGATCCAGTCATTGCTGCGCCTGGACACATAGGCACTGCCGACGCGCTTGCCGATCAGCCCTTCCATCCTCATCTGGCAGGCGCTGTTGAGTAGCGCATCGGGGGTTTCCTCAAACGCATCGGAGAACCGCAGCAAGGGGTTTTCGTTGGGTTCCAGTACCGCGGCCAATGCGGCCCGGCGTTCTTGCACCGGCACTTTGCGCAGATCCACGCCATTGAGATAAGGCATGTCGAACAGGTAATAGGCGATCTTGCCGCTGCTGCCGGCCTCGAAGGCGTTTTGCAGGGCCTGGAAGTCCGGCACGCCCTCCTCGTTGGCCACCACCATCTCGCCGTCGAGCCAGGCCGATTCCAGCCCCAGCGCGGCCAAGGCCTCGGCCTGTCTTGGCAACTTGAGGGTCCAGTCATGGCCGTTGCGGGTCAGCAGCCTGACATCGCCGTTCTCGATGCGTGCCATGACCCGGTAACCGTCGAACTTGATCTCATACAACCATTCACCGTCAGGCGCACTTTCCACCAGCGTCGCCAGTTCCGGCTTGAGGGTTTCCGGCAGCGGCCCGGCGACTGCGCCGCTGAGGGTGGTTTTCGAGGTGCGTTTCGGTGATTTCGACTGGGCGGCTTTTTCCGGTTTTTTCACCGCTTTGGCCGCCGCGGCCTTGCCTCGGCGCTTGGGCACGATGGTGCGATCGCTGAGCACGCTGTCCGGCTCGGCCTGGACCACATCGTATTCGCTCTCGGGGCGGGCGGCCGAGTCCTGATGCTTGATCAGAAACCATTGCTCCTGCTTGCCGGGCATGTGGGTACGCACCAGGTTCCACAGGCCGCTGAGTTTTTCGCCTTGCAGCTCGAACTTGAGCCGGCCTTTTTCATAGGCCTCGTGGGGGTCCCCTTGGGGAATCCAGACGCCCCGGTCCCAGACGATCACGTCACCGGCGCCGTAGTGGCCTTCGGGGATGCTGCCCTCGAACGTCGCGTAATCCAGCGGATGATCTTCGACATGCACGGCCAGGCGCTTGGCCTTTGGATCCAGGGAAGGCCCCTTGGGCACTGCCCAGCTCTTGAGCGCGCCGTCCAGTTCCAGCCGGAAGTCATAATGCAGCCGCGTGGCATCGTGCTTTTGAATGCAGAACTGCAGGGCATGGGCGCTTTTTGCCGATTTTCGTGAGCGTTTCGCCGCCGGCTCCGGGGTGGCGGCGAAATCGCGCATGCGGTTGTAGTCATCCAGGGTCTTGCTGCTCATGGACCACCTGCCACTTGCTGCAACGCAGGATCGGCGACGGGCATCCCGGCGGTTTCCGCGAGTAACTGATCGACCACGCGGCTCAAGGCCTGTTCGACCGAATCACCCAGCAGCAGGCCTTGTTCGTAGAGCACGATCTGCCGATCGGCGCTGGAGCCTTCCTGGACGATCCGGCGGGCCTGCTTGAACACGTCCTGGACGCCCAACTCGGCAGCGGTTTCACCGAAGGTCTGCTCCGCCAGGGTGAGCCATTCACCGATCAGCATCGGTTGCTCCTGCCCCTCGACGATAAACTCCGCGAGAATCCCGTGGCGCTTGGCCCGCCAGCGGTTTTCCTTGAGGATCCACTGGGACATCTGACTGTAGTGGGCGCCGGGCCGGCGCAGCGTGACGGCATGGGCCACCATCAGGCGAAACAGCGAGACCAGGCACAGCACGTCCTCTGCCCGAGGGCAGGCATCGCAAATGCGCAGCTCCAGCGTGGGATAACGTGACGAAGGTCGTATCACCCACCAGCAATCGCTGGCCTGGCGAATGGAACCGGTGCGCATGAGCATGTCCACGTAGCCGGCAAACGCCGACTCGTCTTCGAAATACTCCGGCACGCCCATGCGCGGCCATTCATCGCAAGCGACTTGTCGATAGCTGCTGAAACCACTGTTGCCACCGTTCCAGAATGGCGACGACGCGCTCAGGGCCAAGAACATTGGCAACCACGGCAGGATCTCATTCATCACCCGCACCCGGTCCTGGGTCGCGGGCACTTCCACGTGGACGTGCAGGCCCGAAAGCACGCTGCGCCGCGCCACCCGCTGATAGTCATCGAACAATTGCTGGAAATGCAGCTCATCGGTGGGCTGCAGCACCTGGGTGGCCATCGGATGCGAGCCCGCGCTGAGCAGGCCCAGGCCATGCTCGGCCAAGCGCTTGGTCAGGCCGCTGCGCACCTGGGCCAGGTAATCGGCCGCTTCGGGCAGGCTGCGAAAGATGGGCGAGGCCATCTCCACCTGGCATTGGAACATTTCATGGGCGAAATGCTTGCCCAGCTCGGCCTGGCACGCCGCGATCACTTGCGCGGGGGGTTCACCCGGCATGCAACGGGTTTGCAAATCAGTGATGAAATACTCCTCTTCAACGCCGAACTTCATGCGCCTGTTCATCGATAGTCCCTCCGATAGCCCCGCCGAGACCTGCGCCAATGCGGGTTACAACCAACGCCACCACGGCGATCCTTTCCACGTCCTGATAACCCGGCGTGAGCAATTCCTCACCGAACACGTCCGGGTCCAATTCCTTGTAGGTCCAGCCGAAATCCGCTGAGTCACGCCATTGCCCCAGCGCTTCCAGGAACGGGTCGCGTCCGTCCACCATCGCCACGCCGGTGTAGAGCACCAGCGAGCCGCCTGGTGTGAGCCGGGGCAAGGCCTGCTCGACGATGCGCAGCGACAGCCCGGCGCCCAATGTTCCTCCACCGTGGCGATAGGCGCGCTCGGAGGGATCGGCCATGTACGGCGGGTTGGCGACGATCAGGTCGAAGTCGCCGACCACGTCTTGCAGCACGTCGCTGCGGCTGACCTCGACGTTGGCCACCTCCGCCAGCGCCGCGTTCACCGCGCACAGGCGCAGGGCTTGAGGGTTGATGTCCACGGCCAGCACTTGCGCTTCACGGCGGGCGCGGGCAATCACGATGGCACCGACACCGGCGCCGCAACCGATGTCCACGGCGCGCTGCACGGCGGTGAAGTTCTGCTGCAGATGAGTATGGATCAGTTGGGCGAAGCGGTAGCTGTCAGGGCCGAAAAACACCGCATCATTGGCCTGGGTGGGAAATTGCGAATGGGCAAACAGCAAGCCATCCAGGCTCGACCAGCGTACCCGGCTATACAGCAAGCCATCGCGTGCTTCCAGCACCTGGGCGTCTTGCAGTTGCCGCTGTTCATCGGCACTGATCAGCCCCGGCGCAAACGGCCGCGACCAGCCGAACACGTCCCGCAAGGTCTTGGAACGCTCATTGCCGGGCCGCTGGTTGACCCGTTCGTGGGTCAACGGCGTCGGGGTGATGAAACGGTAGCCGTCGGCTTGCAGGCGTCGGCCCAGTTGTAACAGCGCAAGGTCCGGTTCGGACAGGCGTACTTCCTCAGTCATGCAGGGCTCCCTAGCGAAGTGCGGATTTGAGTTCGATGAACCGGCGAGTCGCCAACAGTCCGGCCGGATGGCTGTGGCAGCGGGCACAAAGCCAGGGCACCAGGGCCTGCATCTGCTCGTCCGGCGTGCGGCCTTGCAGCGCCTGTTCCAGGCTTTGCACATCGGGATCGTCCATCGGTGTCACGGGCTCACACACGGCGCCCGAACCACGCCGGGCAGCGGATTTTGCGCCCTCATCCCGCCAGTCACCGGCAATCCAGTCGTGCAGCAGTTGTTTTTCGTAGGGGCTGAACACCCCGAACATGGCCGCGCCTGGCCCATCGATCAGCGTCCAGAAACGGCTGCTTTGCGGATCTTCATGACGCTTGATCCAGCCTTTGTTCTGCATCGCCGCCAGGAACCCTTGCAACTGGCCCGGTTCCGAAAGCCACTGGTTGACGGTCTTGCCTTCGAACTTGCAGTAGTCGGAGTGCATGTGCTGGCCGAACGGGCGTTTGCGTTCGAGCATGTCCAGCACTTCGCGATCCAGGTCGAACGCGCCGATGATGGCCCGGCTGCCCTGCCCCAGGTCATTGAGGCGATAACCCAGCGTGACTCGCTGCCAGAAGGCCTCCCGGTCGGCTTCCATCGGCATCAGTTGCAACAGCGACTGCACGGCCTTGTGGGCGTGGCCGGTGCTGGCGTTGTCGATGGTGACGTGGAGGGTGAAATAGTACGGATCGATGTCCAGCTCGCTCAGCTCATAAGCACTGATCAGCAGATGCAGGGGCAATTGCTCGTAGCCCAGGTTGTAGCCGATGACCTCCGGCAGGTACTCGTCGCCGGCATAACCCAGGGCCAGTTGCACGGCCCCTTGCAGATACAGGTCATCGTCGATGTCCGGGGCGTCACACAGGTCGTGTTCGGCGAGCAGCTTGCGATAAAGCACCACGTGGTTCTGTGACGGATGACCGTCCCCCAGCTCTTCCAGGTAGGTGCACAGCAACCCTTCGAAACGGTGGTCGTGCCAATGCCTGACCACGCCATACAGCCAGGCGCCGTCCACCCGTTTGGTCGGCGCAACGGCTTGCAGGAAGTACAGGGCGTGGGCCTTGTTGCTGAAGAACTCTCGCGGGCCGCCGCTTTTGCGCCGTTCCAGGTAATCCGCGTATTGCCGGGCGACGCCGGCGCTGTGGTGCTCGACCCAGGCCGACAGCGCCATGGGATCGTCCGGCATCTCCTGGGGTAGCGCCGCGGCCTTCGCGATGCATTGCTGGAGGAAGGCTTGGGCGACGGCTTGCTTGTCCGCGTCGTCAGGGCCTTGGAGCAGCCGCTCATAGCATTGGCGCACCTGTCCCCCATGGGAGACAGGGTGCACGGTGGCTGGCCGGGATTGGAGGGGTGTCAGCGCAGTCATAAGGGCCTCTTGGGTTCTCGGCGGACGCTGAATCAGAACGTCTCTTTTGTTGCTGAGCGCTGGGAACGGCGAAAAATTCCATTGGGTTGAACGGCAGGCGGATAAACGGGGCGATGCGTAGATGATGGGAACCCTCGTTTCGCTTCAGCCCTCGAATGCTGAGAACCACCCAGTTGTAGATGTCGAGAGCGCTGTTGTGGCGAGGGAGCTTGCTCCCGCTGGGTCGCGAAGCGACCCCAATGCCGCGAGCGCTTCGCACTCGAGCGGGAGCAAGCTCCCTCGCCACGGGTTAGTCGGCACCGGGTTATCCAAGGAGCAACGATGACGTTCACAGTATGGGTAGCGGTGCTCGGTGGGGTGTTGCTGACCCTGGCCCTGACGGCCTCTTATCTGCGCTGGATGCCGGTCACCACCTCGGCGATGTGCCTGGTGCTAGGCGTTGCCATCGGGCCGCTGGGGTTGGGCGTGCTGAGGCTGGACATCAGCGACTCGTCGGTGTGGATGGAACACCTCACGGAAGTCGCGGTGGTGTTTTCGCTGTTCGTCAGCGGCCTCAAGTTGCGCCTGCCCCTCAACGACCGGACCTGGCGCGTGGCCTATGGGCTGGCCGGGCCGGTGATGATCCTGTGCATCGCCGGCCTGTGCCTGGCGCTGCACTATCTGTTGGGCCTGAGCTGGGGCGTGTCGATGCTGATCGGCGCGATGCTGGCGCCCACCGACCCGGTATTGGCGGCGTTGGTGCAGGTCAACGACGCCCGGGATGACGACCGGGTGCGGTTCGGCCTGTCGGGCGAAGCGGGACTGAACGACGGCACGGCGTTTCCCTTCGTGATCCTCGGCCTGTTGATGCTGCGTGAAGACGGCAGCGGTTTTCTCGGTGAATGGCTGCTGCGCAACGTCCTGTGGGCCGTGCCGGCCGGTCTACTGGTCGGCTACTGGATGGGCCGTGGCATCGGCAAGTTGACCTTGTCGATGCGCATCAGGAATGCCGACAGCACCTTGTCGCCCAACGACTATCTGGCCCTGGCGCTGATTGCCCTGGCTTACGTCGTGGCCGAGTGGATCCAGGGCTACGGTTTTCTCTCGGTGTTCGCCGCCGGGCTGGGGCTGCGTCAGGCCGAGGTCAAATCCACCGATGAAACGGCACCGCCGGCGGAGCACCTGGTGCAACCGGTGGTGGGCCACGAAACCGTCGATCCCCAGCAAGCCGTCGCAGGCGATACCGAGTCGCTGGACGATGGTCAACTGGCCGCCGGGGTCATGATGAGCGACATGCTGGCGTTCGGCAGTCTGGTGGAACGGTCGATGGAGGTGTTCTTGGTGACGTTGCTGGGGGTCGTGCTGGCCAACCATTGGGATTGGCGGGCCTTGGCGATCGGCGCCCTGTTGTTCGTCGTGATTCGCCCGTTGAGTGTGTTGGTGATTCCTTGGCGGCGATTGCTCGACGGACCGCAACGGCTGCTGATCGGCTGGTTTGGCATTCGCGGGATCGGCAGCCTGTTTTATCTGTTTTTCGCCTTGAACCATGACCTGCCGCCAGACGTGGCGCAACTGTGCATCAACCTCACCCTGTCGGTGGTGGCCTTGAGCATTCTGGTCCATGGGTTGAGCACCCAGCCTACGTTGGCGTGGTATGAGCGCCGTAAGCACTCGGGTTGAGCCACTGTGGCAGGAGATGAACGCTGTTGTGGCGAGGGAGCTTGCTCCCGCTGGGCTGCGCAGCGGCCCCAAGCTTTGCGGTCGCTGCGCAACCGAGCGGGAGCAAGCTCCCTCGCCACACTGATGCCCGACTTCAAAGGGTGTGTTTCAACCGCCTGGATCACTTACTTGGATATAAATCGAATACGCCCCCAGCAACACCCAGAACGTGGCGAAGATCCACGGTGTACGCAGCGAGAACAGCAATGACTTACGGTACCCCTTGTGGGTCGATTCGCGCTCGCTGAACAAGGGCGATTCGTCATAGGCCAGGCCCATCAGGGGCTCGGCGCGCAATAGTTCGCTCTGCTTGAAATGCCAATGATCGATGATCTCGTAGGCCGCCTTGATGCCCGGCCAGGCGTTGAGCGAACTCAGGAACCCCAGCAAGGCCAGGAATGGCGGCACAATCAGCGTGAACAACTTGCCCCACTCCGGGTTCAGGTTGGCCATGCACGAGGCGAAGGCGATCACCAGGAAGGACTGGGCGGCCAGGTAAGCATCGGTTCGGTTGGCCAGGATGCTGGTTTCGTATTGGATCTCCCGGCGGTAGAAATCCAGCCGCTCCTTGGGCGAGCCGAACAGTTTGGCGTTGTGTTCCGTCAGTTCTTCTTCCGGGGTTGGCCCGGTGAGTATTCTGGGCATTGCGCAGGCTGTGCCTCGGTGATGATTCGGACTCATTAGAAGAACCCGGCGCGCGGCAAGTTCAAGCCAATGGACCACAGGTGCGGCGAAATCCGAGGAAACGCTGCGCAACGGCAAAGGTCTCTAGTGGCGTAAGGGCAAGAGGACGGTTTGCGTGGATTATCTTGGATGGGTGCAATGGCCAGCGATGCTCGTGACGGTGCTGGCCGCCTGGCTGATCGGCTCACGCCAACCCCGACGTCGGGTGGCGGGCTTCAGTTGTTTTATCGCGAGCAATATTTTGTGGGTGATCTGGGGTTTGCATACCGATGCGTATGCGCTGATCGTGTTGCAGTTTTGCCTGTGTGCGATGAATTTGCGTGGGTTCAAGAAAAACACCGAATAGGCGAAGGCGGCTGCTCTGGTGGCGAGGGAGCTTGCTCCCGCTCGGGCGCGTAGCGCTCGCCTGCTTTTGGGGCCGCTTCGCAGCCCAGCGGGAGCAAGCTCCCTCGCCACTGGAGACGAATACCTTCCTGGCTATTTCATCGTCTGCCCAATGATCTGCATCAAATCGATCTGCTTGAACGGCTTGATCAACCGAGGCAGTTGCGCGGCGAAACCTTCCAGGCGTTCGGCATAACCGGTGGCCAGGATGATGGGCAGGGTCGGTTGGCGGTCGCGCAACAATTTCGCCAACTGCGCGCCGTCCATCTGCGGCATGGCCATGTCGGTGATCACCAGGTCGATGTCCAGGTTGCGCTCATACAGTTCCAGCGCCTGGGCCCCCGACGGCGCGCAAAGGACTCGGTGCCCCAGGTCTTCGATCAACAGGCGCGTGCTGGTCAGCACCAGGCTGTCATCGTCGACTACCAGCACCTTCAATTCATGGACCGGCGGTGCCGCGTCCTCGATCGCCGCTTTACCAGGGGCCGAATCGCCGGCCACTGGCAACCACAGTTCGGCGGTGGTCCCGACACCTTTCTGGCTCTTGAGCGTCAGGCGGCCACCCAACTGTTCCGCCAAGCCATGCACCATCGACAACCCGAGGCCGGTGCCCTTGCCGACGCCCTTGGTGGTGAAGAACGGATCCACGGCCGAAGCCAGCGTGGCTTCGTCCATGCCCTCGCCCTCATCGGTTATCGTCAGGCGAATGTAGCGCCCGGGGGCCATCGGCTTGTCCGGCGCGGCATCAGCCCCTTGCCGCTCATCGGCGGCGATGATGATCTGGCCGCCATGGGGCATGGCGTCCCGGGCATTGGTCGCCAGGTTGAGAATCGCCAGTTCCAATTGGTTGACATCCGCCAGCACCGGCGACAGCGCCTCGTCGAAACGGGTCTGGATGTGGATCGACGGGCCCAGGGAGCTTTGCAGCAATCCGCTGATGCCCTGCACCAGGGCCGACAGTTCGACCGATTCGTAGGTCAGTTTCTGCCGACGGGCAAACGCCAGCATGCGTTGGGTCAGCGAAACCCCGCGCAGCGCGCCCTGTGTCGCGTTTTCCAGCAATTGGGTGAGTTTCGGCTCGCTGGGCATGCGCTTGCGGACGATTTCCAGATTGCCAAGGATCACCGTCAACAGGTTATTGAAATCATGGGCAATGCCTCCGGTGAGCTGGCCGATGGCTTGCAATTTCTGGGATTGAAACAACGCCTCGCGGGCCTGTTCAAGGGCCTGCTGGGCCTGGGTGGCATCGGTGATGTCGCGGGTGATCTTGGCAAAGCCCAGCAACGTGCCGGTGTCGCTGCGAATCGCATCGATGACCACGTGGGCCATGAAGCGCGTGCCATCCTTGCGCATCCGCCAGCCTTTTTTCTCGAAGCGTCCTTCGCTGGCAGCGATGCTCAACGCCCGCTGTGGCTCGCCGGCGTCGCGATCCTCGGGGGTGTAGAACATCGAGAAGTGCCGGCCGATGGCTTCCACCGGCAGATAGCCCTTGATCCGCTGTGCCCCCTGGTTCCAGTTGGTGACCTGGCCTTCCGGGTCGAGCATGTAGATGGCGTAATCGGTGACGCTTTGCACCAGCAGGCGAAACTGCTGCTCGCTTTGCTTGAGGGTTTCCTCGGCCATCTTGCGGTCGGTCAGGTCGCGAGTGATCTTGGCGAAGCCGAGCAAGGCGCCGCTCTGGCTGTCGATGATCGGATCGATCACCACATGGGACCAGAACAGCGTGCCGTCCTTGCGCACCCGCCAACCCTCGCCTTCGAAACGTCCCTCGCGCACGGCCGTGTCCAGCGCCCGTTGCGGCAGGCCGGCGGCGCGGTCCTGGTCGGTGTAGAACCGGGAGAAATGCTGGCCAAGGATCTCGGCTTCCTCATAGCCCTTGAAACGCCTGGCACCGGAGTTCCAGCTGGTGATGATGCCCGAAGGGTCGGTCATGTAGATGGCATAGTCGACCACCGCGTCGATGAGCAAGCGAAAGCGCTGTTCCTCGTTGATAAGCGGGGGCTTTGGGTCATTCTCGAGCATCTGGCCGGGGCATCCGTGTGGATTTTTTGCGGATTATGGAGCAAGTCTGGCGTTAGGAAAAATTATTGAGCCTAGGAGGTGAAGGGGCCGCTACGCAGCCCGGCGGGAGCAAGCTCCCTCGCCACGGGATCCAGACCGTCTTAAGTGAACAGCGTTGCCTGTGGGAGCGGGCTTGCTCGCGAAAGCGGTGGGTCAGTCTACATTGACGCCAAATGCACCGACGCCTTCGCGAGCAAGCCCGCTCCCACAGGGGAATTTGTGTGTTTCCGGGGTGACCGACCACCAGCGCGGCAACAGTTGCTGCACCCTGGCCTCGCCAAACCGATCGTCGATCAGCATCACTACCCCGCGATCCTGCTGGGTACGGATGACCCGGCCGGCCGCCTGTACGACTTTTTGCAATCCCGGATACAGGTAGGTGTAATCGTAGCCGTCGCCAAAAATCGCCGCCATGCGCTGTTTCATCTGCTCATTGACCGGGTTGAACTGCGCCAGCCCCAAGGTGGCAATGAAGGCGCCGATCAGGCGTGAGCCCGGCAAGTCGATGCCCTCCCCGAACGCCCCGCCCAGCACCGCAAAACCAATGCCCTGGCTGTGCTCCATGAAACGCTCGAGAAACGCCTGCCGAGGGGCTTCGCCCATGCCCCGCGATTGCGTCCAGAGGTCAATCCGTGGGTATCGCTCGGCAAACAGCCCGGCCACTTGCTGCAAGTAATCGAAGCTGCTGAAAAAAGCCAGGTAGTTGCCCGGGCGCTCGCTGAACTGGCGGGCCATCAACGTGACGATCGGCTCCAGGGACGCCTGGCGATGGACAAAACGGGTGGAAATACGGCTGACAACCTGTACGTCCAACTGCTCGGCCTTGAACGGCGACTCCACGTCGATCCACACCGTGTCGCCCGGCGTCCCCAGCAAATCCGCGTAGTAATGCCGAGGGCTCAGGGTCGCCGAGAACAGCACGGTGCTACGGGCCGCCGTCAGCCTGGGCCGCAGGAACGCCGCCGGCACCACATTGCGCAGGCACAGCGTCGAAAGGCTGCGCTGGCGGCCGAGCTCACGCTTGTGGATGTCGAACAGGAAGCGCTCGTCGAAGGTTTCTGCCACCCGGCCGAACTGCAAGGCGTCGAAGTAAAACGCCTGCAGTGCGCTGTCCAGGCCCTGGGGATGATCGTTGAGGTAATCGCCAATGGCGGTGGTACAGGTGGCCAAGGCCTGGAGCAGTTTTTCCGGAAGTTTTTCATAGGCCTGGTAGGCCGCCACCTGGGGCGCATGCAAAGCGTTCCACTGGCGATTGACCCGTTCCAGGGATTTCTTCAGCGCTTCGGGGGCAGTCTTGCGCACACCGCTCAGCGTGGCTTGGTCGAGGGTCGCGCTATACATCTGCCGTCCGCGCTCCACCAGGTTATGGGCCTCGTCCACCAGGGTCGCGACGGTCCAGTTATTGGCCTGGGCCAGGCCAAAGAGCAAGGCACTGAAGTCGAAGTAATAGTTGTAGTCGGCGACCACCACGTCGGTCCAACGGGCCATTTCCTGGCTGAGGTAATACGGGCATACCTCGTGGGCCAGGGCAATTTCGCGCAACGCCGCCTGATCGAGCATGGCGACCCGACTCGCCGCTGCCCGGGCGCCCGGCAGGCGGTCATAAAACCCACGGGCCAGCGGGCAGGATTCGCCATGGCAGGCTTTGTCCGGGTGCTCGCAGGCCTTGTCCCGGGCGATCATTTCCAGTACCCGCAACGGCATCGACGGCGCGCTGTCGATGATCACGCGCGCCGCGTCCAGGGCCAGCTTGCGTCCCGGGGTTTTCGCCGTGAGGAAGTAGACCTTGTCCAATTGCTGCGGCGCCAGGGCCTTGAGCATCGGGAACAAGGTGCCAACGGTCTTGCCGATGCCGGTGGGCGCCTGGGCCATCAGGCAGCGGCCGGTGCTGACCGCCTTGAATACCGATTCGGCCAAGTGCCGTTGCCCCGGCCTGAAACCCGCATGGGGAAATACCAGCGCCTGGGCGCCGAGGTTACGCGCCTGTCGATGGGCCATTTCCTGCTCGGCCCAGGCCAGGAACGCCGCGCATTGTTCCTCGAAAAAGGCTTGCAACTGCGGTGCCTCGAAGCGTTGCGCGAAGCGGGTTTCCTTTTCGCTGACGATGTCGAAATACACCAGGGCCACGTCGATGCGCGGCAACTGCAGCTTCTGGCACATCAGCCAGCCATAGATTTTTGCCTGGGCCCAATGCAACTGGCGGTGGTTGGCCGGCTGTTTGCTCAGGTCGCCCCGGTAGGTCTTCACTTCTTCAAGGCACTGGTGGGCCGGGTCATAGCCGTCGGCCCGGCCTTTGACTTTCAGTGTCTGGTAATGACCTTCGAGGGCCACTTCAGCCTGATACCCCTCGCTGCGCCGCGAAGCGACGGTGCGGTGGCCGGCAATGCCTTCCAGGGCCGTGGGCGACGGCGTGAAGCGAAGGTCCAGGTCGCCCACCTTGGCGGTGAACTCACACAGTGCTCGCACGGCGATGCTGTAGCTCTGCGCCGGAGTCATGGGGCCCCATCGCGAGCAGGCTCGCTCCCACAGGGGATCGGTGGTGCATCCCCCTGCTCATTCCCACAAGGTTCACCCCCTGTGGGGGCGAGCTCGCTCGCGATGGCGGACTCCGCCCATTGCACATAACAGACAGCGACGGGCATCTGGTGCTCATGACAGAACTCCAGCCAGCGCAGTTGGTTGTCTTGCAGGCGATCGCCGGGGCCTTTGACTTCGATCATGCGGTAGGTCTTGAGCTGCGGCCAGAACTGAATCAGGTCCGGCATACCGGCGCGGTTGGCCTTGATGTCCAGCAGCAGGCGCTGGAACCAGTGCTTGAGATGTTCGGCCGGCAGGCAATCGAGGGCCTGTTCCAGCAACGGTTCGGACAACGCGCCCCAGAACACGAACGGCGATTGCACGCCCCACTTTTCGGCGTAACGGCGGCCGATGGTCTGTCGATAGCGACCGTCGTCCAACTCCGCCAGGCAGACCGCGAACAACTCGGCGCGACGGGCATGGAAGTCCTCGTTGAGCAGATCGACCGGCCCGCGCTGGAACGGATGGAAAAACGCGCCCGGCACCGGCGCGAAGATCGCCGGCCAGCACAACAGGCCGAACAGCGAATTGATCAGGCTGTTCTCGACGTAATGCACCGGCGCGGTTTCGTCATGCAGATGGGCCTGGACGTGGTATTCCACCGACAAGCCTGGGTCGACGCGAGGCAGATGCAGGTCCAGGCGCTCCACTTCCCGGGCGATTGTCCGTGGCACTGGCGGGCCGCCCAGCTTGCGCCGCAGGCGAGGCACGATCCGCAGCAACGCCTGGGTTTCAGCAGCGCTTTGCGGTGCCTGCGCCGCCGCCTCACCCAGTTCAAGGGCCAAGGCATATTCGCCCATGCGCTCCAGCACCCGGACCATCCGCAGCCGCGCGCCTGGGTAAGTGCAATCGCGATAGATGCACAAGGCCAAGGCGAAATCGCCGATGCGCTCGCCATACTGGCCGATCTGGAACAACAACTTGCCCCGGCGCCGTTCCAGCCACGGATTATCCAGGGACAGTTCGTAGACCTGGGCGACGATCTCTTCCACGGGTTCGCCGGCTTCGAAGCGCAGTTGGCAGTCGTGCAGGAACAGGCAGGCATCGACGTCTTCGCGGCTGCGCAAGCCCCGTGACTCGGTGCTGAATTCGACGGTTTCGTAGGTGAAGATGCCCAGGTCCGCGAGGACGAATTCCGACCAGTCCTGGTAAAGATTGCCAAAGAACATCAAGCGCAGCCTGTCGCACAGGTCCATGATCGTCAGGCTGTACAGCCGATCATCGAGCTGCGGACACCAGGCACGGAACGGCTGAGGTGGGCTGGAGTGATCCTCCAGGGCCTGGAGCCATTCGGTCTTTTTGGCCTTGGGGTGCTCGATCACGTGGCCCAGGCATTGGAGGATTTCCGCCTTGAGCAACACCTCGAACAGTTCGACGAGCCCGACCGGGGCCTGTTCCTCGACCCAACCCAGCGCCAGCAATGGCTCGACGGCGACGCCAATGTCGCCGACTTCCGGGTAGTTGAGCTTGTTATGACGGAACCGCAGCCCTTTGCGCATCACCATCCGCACCAGCAAGCCTTGGGAGGCACGGGGTAACGCCGCGAAATCGTCGATGAAGCGCTGCTCTGCGCTGCTGAGCACATCGGCATAACGCTGGGTCAACCACGCCAGCACTTGCTGGAAGTTGTTCAGGTAGTAAAACGGATCGTCGAGAGAACGGGCTGCCACGGAAAGAAACGCCAAGGATGTCGAGGTACTGGTTATGCATACAGATAGCAGCTGTAAACCAGCCAGGCAACCGCAAAAGATGAACGGTCTCCTATATTTAAGGTGAAATCCTTCAGCTAGCGATGAACTTTCCTACGGTAAGCGAGACCAATGGCGGTTGACTAAGATGATGGCGCGGTCGAATCAGCTGCTCCGTGTCCTTTGGATTTGAGAGGTTATGGTTATGAACATGAAGTTTGTGGGCCTGCCCCTGGTTGCCGTGGCATTTATGGCGCTGGCTGGCTGCGCGTCGCCCACGGTGGTGACTTTGCAGAACGGCACCCAATATTTGACCAAGGACACCCCCAACACCCGCACCGTCGATGGTTTCTATGAGTTCGAGGATATTTCCGGCAGACAAGTCCGGGTCCGCGCCGATGATGTGGCCACCATTCGCAAGGAAGACTGATTCCAGTGATTCGCCTGGTAGGCCGCCATCGCGAGCAGGCTCGCTCCCACAGGTCTGGTGGTGACCACAAATGCTGCATACACCCATAATCCACTGTGGGAGCGGGCTTGCTCGCGAAGGGGCCTGTACATCCAACATCAATGCAGCTGACCCACCGCTTTCGCGAGCAAGCCCGCTCCCACAAGACGAGCCGCTGGTGAACACAAATCCTGCATACACCCCGAATCCCCACTGTGGGAGCGAGCCTGTTCGCGAAGGGGCCTGTACATCCAACATCAATGCAAGCTGACCCACCGCTTTCGCGAGCAAGCCCGCTCCCACAAGACGAGCCGCTGGTGAACACAAATCCTGCATACACCCCGAATCCCCACTGTGGGAGCGAGCCTGCTCGCGAAGGGGCCTGTACATCCAACATCAATGCAAGCTGACCCACCGCTTTCGCGAGCAAGCCCGCTCCCACAAGACGAGCCGCTGGTGAACACAAATCCTGCATACCCCCCGCCCCCCTGTGGGAGCGAGCCTGCTCGCGAAGGGGCCTGTACATCCGACATCACCGTCAACTGACACACCGCTTTCGCGAGCAAGCCCGCTCCCACAAGACGAGCCGCTGGTGAACACAAATCCTGCATACCCCCCGAATCCCCACTGTGGGAGCGAGCCTGCTCGCGATAGCGGTATCAAGCGAACACGATCCCGTCGCCACCAACCTGACCGAGACCAACCCCCACCAGGGTCACGGAACTGTCACCAATCTTGAGCAGCGTGTCATTGCCCACCTGTGACAGGTACTCGCTGTCGTCATGACCTGTCCCGGCGCCCGGTACACCGAGGAACACCAGTTTGTCCCCCGCCTCATACCCCGTGATCCGGTCCTGACCGAACGAGCCGTTGAACAGGAAGGTGTCACCGCCACCGCCCGCTTGCATCAGGTCATTGCCCGCACCGCCGACGAAGGTGTCGTGACCCGCGCCGCCTACCAGCACGTCGTTGCCGTCCAGGCCAAACAGCCAGTCCCCCTTCGCACCCGCCACCAGGGTGTCGTTGGCCGCGCTGCCCTTGACCGATGACGCATACGCCGTCAGGTTGGCGCCGGCCACCAAGCCGTTGGCGGTGACGCCGTGGCTCACCTCATCCTTGAGCAGCCCCCAGAACAATCCGGACTCTTTACTGACCAAGGTGCCGATGTCGCGGGTGACGCTGATCCCGCCATGGGCATCGCGCATGTACAGCGTCCCGGCGCCGTCATGGGCGAAACTGAAATCCTTCACCGACTGCTGCAACTGCAGACTGTTGCTGCCCTGCCCGCCCTCGATCACGTTGTAGCCACCGCCATCGCGAAAGGTGTCGTTGCCGGCGCGACCTTCCAGGTAGTCGTTGCCCTGGCCGCCCTGGATCAGGTCGTTGTTATCGCTGCCGATGATGAACGTGCTGCCGGTGTGGATTTCAGCGTTGCGGTTGAGGTCCTGCACCCAGGTGTTGGCGCGCGCAGGGTCCGACAGGTTGGCGACAATGAGGGTGGAGTCTTTTTCGGTGAGGTCGTAGAACGCCGAGTTCATGATCCGGCCCAGGCCATCGCTGTAGCCGCTGGGCAGGTGGGAAACCCAGGTGGGGATGTTGAGGATGGAAAACGGCAACACGTTCCAGGCCGCCGAAGCGTAGTGGTCATTGAAACTGACGATGTTGTTGGTGGCGGATTCCTGTTGCCCATCGTGCACACCCACCGAGGCGAGGTTGAACGTCGAGCCGTCCAGGGCGCGGAACACCGGATCGTTCTCGTAGCCGATGTTCAAGACCTTGTCGGTACTGCTCTGGGTCGGCGAGGCGTAGGCGATGTAATTGGCATCGGCATAGAAGCCTGACCATTGCTGGGTGCTCAAGTCCGCCAGGCTGTTGACCGCCAGCCCACCCAGGCTGTGGCCGCTGACCAGCACGTCCGCGCCCGTGAGCCCATGGGCCTGGGCAAACTTCGCGACGTCCTCCAGCAGGCTGCCAAAGGCTTCGCCGGCGTAGTTTTTCGCATAATCCTTGGGGCCCAGCGCGGCCATCAGGTCGTTGATCACGTCGCCAATGGAATCGCCAATCAGGTTTTCCCGAGGGCCACTGGTGCCGCGAAACGACACGCCGATTTCCTGCAACTGCCCCGTTGCGTCGTACTTGCCAAGGATCTCGACCTGCGCGGTGGTGTAGCCGGCCTTTTCGCCAAAGAACGTCCCGCGAGCATCCACCTTGCCGGCGTAGCCCAGTTGCTCGGCGCTGATGGGTGTCCAACCGGCTTTCTGAACGGCTTCCAGGGCGAGTTTTTCCGAATCGGGATTCCACGGCACGCCGGGAATCACCCCTTGGGAATCAGCGCCCCCCAATAGCGCGGTGACCAGGGTCGCCGGCAGGCCTGCACCGAAGCCGTTGTGCTGGTACCCGGCGGCAAAGCCGTGGTCGAGGTTGTGGTAGGAATACAGCATGATCGCCATTGCGTCGCTGACCAGTGCCTTGGATTCGGTAGTGCCGAAGTTCTTGTAGTCGTAGATACCCATGGTGGTTGCTCTCTTTTTGTTGTTGGAATGCTAAAACCATCTGATGGAGGATCATTGTGGCGAGGGAGCTTGCTCCCGCTGGGCTGCGCAGCAGCCCCAACACGGTTGTCGCGGTGTGCCAGGTTGATCCGGTCAGCCTGTTTGGGGGTGCTTCGCACCCCAGAGGGAGCAAGCTCCCTCGCCACAGAGGGACCTGTTCAGCCCCTCCTTCTGCAGAAGTGCCTGTTCAACGCCTTCTCTTGGTCAGAACTGCCAATCCAGGGTCAAGCCCACGCCGTGGGTTTTATCCCGGGCGCCGAGCAGGCCGTTGTAGTCCAGGTTGACCCGCACATCCTTGGCGACGGCGAGCCCGGCACGGGCGCCGATCACGGCGGCGTTGCGGTCCATCGACACGCTCTGCACCGCGAAGGTGTTGCTGCTGCCGGCGAAGGCCAAATCCTGTTCGGACGAGGTGCTGCTCAGGTTGTGCTGCCAGCCGAGGGAGCCGGCCAGCTGCAGTTGCTGTTGATCCGACAGCGCCAGGGTGTGGCTGGCCCGTATGCCCAGAGTCGAAAGCACTGCATCGCGCCGGTCGTCATCACCGTGCAGGGCCGCGTTGTCGCCTTTCTCATGGAAGCTGTCGCTGTCCAGATGCACATAGGCCAGGTTGGCGAACGGTTCCAGGGCCACCGGTTGCACATCGAGGCGGTACGCCGCTTCAGTGAAGAGTTGGGTGGTCCGCGCATCACGCTTGGCTTTCTCCCGGCCACTGACGTCGCCCCATTGCAGGTCGCGCTTGACGTCGATGCGGTGCCAGCTGTGGGCGCCGCCGACGGTCAGGCGCAGCGCGTCGATCTCATGCCCCAGATAGACACCCAGGTGATAGCTGTCAGCCTTGGCCGAGGAATGGGTAGCGTCGCCCATGCCCAGCGAAGTGTCGCTGTAGCCGGTGACGAAACCCAGTCGCGTCTGCTCACTGATCAGGCCATCGACACCGACCAGCAAGCCGCCGATGGAGCTGGTCGTGCCGGCGCTATCATGCCCTCCCTCGTTCTTGCCCCAAGCGCCCAGCACCTTGAACCAGGCATTGCTGCTGGCATCGGTCGGTGTACCGGCCTCGTAGAGTGCGTCCTGGCGCAGACGATCGCCCACGGCGTCACGCAAATGGCGACTGTCGTTGATCAATTGCGTGCCGATGGCCGGGTGGATTTCGCCGGACAACTGCTGGAACGCCTGTTGTGCCACGGCGGCGCTGGGTGCCAGCAACAACGCCTCGTACAGCCCGTTGCCCGCGCCCAATTGCTCGGCGGCAGTGGCCACGGAGCGCTGATTGGGCGTCAGGCCAAGGCTGGCAAATGACGCGTCGTTACGCTGGACGGCCAATTGAATGCCGCTGGCACTGTACGCCAGGTCGCCCCCCAGGAAGGCGTAGTTGGGCAACACTTCGGCAAAACGCCCATCAATGCCACCGGCAGCCTGCAGGATGTTGAACTGTCTACCCAGCAGACTTTTCACTTCGCCGGCCGTGAGCAGCGTCGGGCTGTTTTCCAGGGACAGCGACACCGTCGCCCCGTCAATGGACGCCTTGCCGCCAGCCACGATCAGGTCGCTGGAACTGGGCGAGACTTCCACCGCATAGTTCGAACCGGGTTGGAACGTCACGTCGCCAGCCACCTGCAAGGTGCCGATGGAGTTGCCCGGCGCCACGCTGCCGCCGCGGTTGGCGGTCAGGCTGGCGATCCGGCCGTTGCCGCCCAGGACGCCGCCGTCGTTGACCGTCACGGCCGATGCCAGCGAACCATTGATCGCCAGTCGTCCTTGATTGACCAGGGTCGGCCCGCTGTAGGTGTTTTCGCCGGTGAGCACCAGGGTGCCGATGCCTTCCTTGGTCAACCCGCCGTGGCCGGCGATGTCGTTGCGCCAAACGTCCAGGCCACATTGGATGCCGCTGCACACCCGCTCCGTGGGTTTTCCGGCATCGATGATCGCGCCGATGCCCGGCAGGTCCGCCACGAACTGACCTGAACCGTAGGCGCCGTCGATGCGAAACTCCTCGGGAATGTCCTGTTCGGTCACCAGCATCGATGGGCCGTCGATGGCCTTGCCCAGGTTGATCATGCCCCAGCCATACAACGAATCGACGCCCGGCGCGCCCATGTCGGTGGCGGTGGCGCGCAGCACGCTGGCGACCTGGGCACCGGTCATGTAGGGGAAACGCTCCATCAACACCGCCACGCTGCCGGCGACATGGGGCGCGGCCATGGAGGTGCCGCTCTTGTTGGCGTAGCCCACGGTCAGGTCGTCGGCACCGGTGCCGCCGATCACCGCGCTGTAGACCCGGGTGCCCGGTGCCGACACGCAGAAACTGGCGGTGTAGCCGCAGCGCGACGAGAAGGTACTGATGGTGTACGGATCGGGGCTGGCGGTGTCCGGGTTGACTTGCAGCGCCGCCACGGTGAGCCAGTTTGGCGCGATGTCCGGGACGAAATACGCCAGGCCTGCGATGGCATCGGGGTTATTGAGGTTGTAGTCGTTGCCGGCGGCGAAAATCGTCACGATCCCGCTGCGAGCCGCAGCGATGGCCCCTTCGTAGGCACCGCCGGGCTTGGCGCCTAGCAACGGCTGGATCTGATCGAATTGCAGTTGCGCATCCTGCACGGTGAAGTGCGGGAACGCCGGATCGCGGCCGCCCTGGTCGAAGCGGTCGGTGATACCGATACCCCAGCTGTTGTTGATGATCCGTGCGCCGCTGGCGATCAACGCGTCCCAGCCCGCCTTGTACACCGCGCCATCGTTGCCCCGGATGATGCCATCCTCGGGGCCCGGGTCGCCGTTGTCGGCGCTGATGATCTGCGCATCGAACGCCACGCCGTGCATCGGGCTGCCATCGCGACTGCCGGCCGCGATCCCACCGACGTGGGTGCCATGGGAGCCCAGCTTGCCGTCCGAGCCGACGGTCGGCGAGCCGTCGTAGCGAAACGGATCGCCGGCTTTCACCGGGATGTAGGGGTCGGTGTATTCGCGGATGCCGCTGGTGACCAAGGTCACGACCTTGTCAGTGCCGGAGAACTCGGGGTGCGCCGCATAGACCGGCTGGTCGAAGATCCCCAGCTTGACGCCCTTGCCGGTGTACCCGGCGGCGTAGGCCTGCTGCGCGTTGATCGCACCCAAGCCCCATTCGGCGTTGAATTCGCTGCTGCGCCAACTGTCCGGCTCACCCGCCCTGCCGCCCTCGACATAAGGCGCCGCCTGGGCCGTGCCCAAGGTCGCCAGTGCGCAGAGCATGGCGCGGTTGAGGGTCTTGAGCAGAAACACGCGACCTGTCGGTCTGGGTTGTTTTTTGTTTTCGATTTTCATCACGAACCATCCTTAGTTGTTGCAAAAACCCTGTGGTGTTCCTGGCTTTGTGGCTTGCCATGGCTTCTGTGGCTTACCCAGCCTGTGTGGCTTAACCAGCTTCTGTGGCTTGCCCAGCTTTTGTGGCGAGGGAGCTTGCTCCCGCTGGGCTGCGCAGCAGCCCCAAAATGCCTGCGAGCGCTTCGCACTCGAGCGGGAGCAAGCTCCCTCGCCACAACGGCATACTCGCTGTCATCGAGCGTCCACGCGGGACACAAACGCCTCATCCACCTTCGCCAAATCCTGCGCACCAAGGGTGCCGACGCTTTTGTGGCTTGCCCAGCTTCTGTGGCGAGGGAGCTTGCTCCCGCTGGGCTGCGCAGCAGCCCCAAAATGCCTGCGAGCGCTTCGCACTCGAGCGGGAGCAAGCTCCCTCGCCACAAAGGCATCCTCGCTGTCATCGAGCGTCCACGCGGGACACAAACGCCTCGTCCACCTTCGCCAAATCCTGCGCACCGAGGGTGCCAGCGTAGTAATGCAGCTTGGTCCAGGCCATGAGGTAGTCGTAGCGGGCCTGGGCCAGGTCGCGGCGGGTGGTGTAGAGCTGCTGCTCGGCGTTGAGCGCGTCGAGGTTGACCCGCTCGCCGCCAAGAATGCTTTGCCGGGTCGAGACCACCAGCGCTTCGGCGGAGCTCAGGGCTTTCTGGTAGGCCCGCAGTTTGTTCACCCCCGACACGCAGGCGCTGAACTGCCGGCGCAGCTCGATCAGCGTTTCGCGGGTCTTGGCCTCCAGCTCATATTCGGCTTGTTCCATGTTGCGGCTGGCCTGGCGGGTCGACGCCGAGACCCCGCCGCCGGCATACAGCGGCACGCTGACTTCCAGGCCGATGGTGTTAGTGTCGTAGCGCTGGTTGTAGGTGTTGCCGCTTTCCGATTCGTTCTGGCGCATCGTCGCGTAGGCATTGACCTTGGGCAGGTGCCCGGCACGGTTGCGTTCCACCTCGAAGCGCGCCACGTCCACCGCCTGGCGCTGGGACGCCAGGCTGGGGTTATTGCTCACCGCCAGCTCATGCCAGGTGTCGAAACTGGCCGGTTGCAAGGCAAAGACCTGGAAGGTGTCGTGCAAGGGCGCCAGGTCGCCGATGTCCAGGGCCGGGACGCCAATCAACGAGCCGAGCTCACGCAAGGCGGCATCCTGCTCGTCCCGGGCCTCGATTTCCTCGGCGATTGCCAGTTCATAGCGCGCCTGCGCCTCGAGGATGTCGGTGCGGGTGCCTTCACCCTGGCGAAACAGCTGTTCGTTCTGCTGGAACTGTTGCTCGAACGCCTTTTTCTTGGCCTGGGCGATGTCGATCTGGTCCTGGGCGAATAAGGCCTGGGTGTACTGGCTCAGTACCCGCACCAACAGCGCCTGGCTCTTTTCCCGAAAGCTTTCGTCGGCGAACAGCGCCTGGGCCACGCCCTTTCGGTAAGCCGCGTACGCCTCATAGTCCAGCAAGGGTTGCTGCAGCGTCAGGCTGGAGCCGTAGCTGCTGTAGTTGCGATCGTCGTGTTGACTGGCACCACGGTCATTGAGGTACGTGACCTTGGATTGGTTGCGACCCATGTTGTAGCTGTAACCCAAATGCGGCAACAGCCCGGCACGGCCAATAGCGCGGTTCTCCAGGCCCGCATCGCGCTCCTTGATCGCGCCCAGGTAGACCGGGTCATTGCGCAAGGCCTGCTCGTAGAACTCGAACGGCCCCATGGCCCAGGCGTTGTTGCCCACGGAAAAGGCCAGCAAGGCCACCCAATAAAAACGCTTCATACCGCCAGACATCCTTATTCTTCGGTCAACGCAGAGCCGGCTCGGTCGAGCAGCGGTTTGAACAGGTAGTTGAGCAACGAGCGCTCGCCGGTGCGCACGAACATCTCAGCCGGCATGCCGGGCTTGATCACCAGGCCGTTGAGCTTGTCCATGGCCACGTCGCTGACGCTGCTGCGCAGCACGTAATACGGCGCGCCGGTTTTTTCATCGAGCATCTGGTCTGCGGAAATCAGGCTGACTTCCCCCGGCACTCGTGGCGTGCGGTTCTGGTTGAAGGCGGTAAACAGGATGTCCACCGGTAAATGCGGGCCGACCTTGTCGATCAGGTGCACCGGCAGGTGCCCTTCCACCTCCAGCCGCGTGCCCTGGGGCACGATTTCCAACAAAGTGTCGCCCTGGCGCACCACCGCGCCCTCGGTATGCACCCCCAGGTTCACGGCGATGCCGTCGGCGGTGGCGAGGATTTCGCTGTGTTGCAACTCGAACCCGGCGGATTTCAGCTGCTGTTGCAGGGTTTCGCTCTTGAGTTGGGCGTCGGCCAACTGGCTGCGCACTTCTTTCTGGTATTCCTCGTTGTGCTGCTGCAGCTTCAGCCGCGACTCGACGATCCCCTGCTCCACCCGCCCGCTTTCGCCGCTGTTCTGTGCCAGTTCCTGCTGCACTTGCGACAACTGGCGCTGATAGTCCAGCAGGCGGTTGCGCGGAATGTAGCCGTTGTCGGCCAAGGGTTGCAGGTTGCCCAGTTGCAGGCGCAGGGATTCGGCTTGGGCCGTCAAGTCGCTGCGGGCCCGGCGCATGCCCGCCAGTTGCGCCGTGGCGCCCTCGATGCTGGCGCGCAACGCCGCCTGTTCCCGGGCGAACGCTTCACGGCGACTGCTGAACAGTTGGCGCTGGCCTTCGAGCACCAAGGCCAGGCGTGGATCGGGATCGCGGCTCAGTTCGGTCGGGAAACTCACCTGCAACAGGTTGTCCCGCTCACTTTGCCAGCGCGCCAGGCTGGCCCAGGTCATCCGGTACTGCGCCTGCAGCGATTGCACGTCGGCGGCGGCCTGGGTCTGGTCCAGGCGGAACAGCGGCTGGCCCTGCTTCACCGCTTCGCCTTCGCGCACCAGGATCCGGTTGACCACTCCGCTGCTCATCGATTGCACGGCCTTGCGCTTGCCTGAAACCACCACGGTGCCTTGTACGGGAATCCCTTGGTCCAACGGCGCCAGGCTGGCCCAGGTGAAAAAACTGCCCGCACCCACGAGCGCCAGTGTCCAGCCCATGCGGGTGAAGAAACGGGCGTCGCGCTCCGGGCGCCCAAGGTCCTGAGAATGCTCGAGGTTCATGTCGCGGTCCTGGCTCATACGCCACCCGGCTTGCTGGTGGATGGGTACTGGCGACTCATGCTCAGTCCATTCGGGGCACTCTGGGTGCTGTTGGGCGGTGATTGGCGCGGTGAATCCGCCTGGCCGGACAACGCCCGCAGCACTTGCTGGCTCGGACCGAAGGCTTGTAGCCGGCCGTCATCGAGCACCAGTAGCTTGTCGGCCTGGGCCAGTGCCGAGGAGCGATGGGTGACCAGCACGACGCTGGTGCCTTGGGCCTTCATCTGCGCAATGGCATTGGCGAGCGCCGCTTCACCCACCGTGTCAAGGTTGGAGTTGGGTTCGTCGAGCACCACCAGGCTCGGCCGGTCGTACATCGCCCGCGCCAGGGCGACCCGTTGCTTCTGCCCGCCGGACAAACCCCCGCCATCCTCCCCCAGCACCGTGTCGTAGCCCTGGGGCAGGCGCAGGATCAGTTCATGAACCCCGGCCTGTTGCGCGGCAGCGACGACTTTCTGCGGATCGGCTTGGCGAAACCGGGCGATGTTCTCGGCGATGCTGCCGCTGAACAGCTCGATGTCCTGGGGCAGATAGCCGATGTGCGGGCCGAGTTGCTCGCGATTCCAGCGATGGATGTCAGCCCCGTCGAGGCGCACCGTCCCGGCGAGGGTTGGCCACACGCCGACCAGGACCCGGGCCAGGGTCGACTTGCCGGAACCGGACGCCCCCAGCACGCCGAGCACCTCCCCGGCGGCCAGGCTGAAACTGACCTGCTGCAACGTCGCGTTGCGTTGCCCCGGCGGCCCTGCGCTCACTTGCTCGAAGCTCACCTGGCCCTTGGGCGCTGGCAGCGTCATGCCGTCATCCTGGGGCGCAAACGCCTGCAACAGCGCATCGAGACGGCGATAAGCCAGCTTGGCGCCGCTCCACTGCTTCCACACGGCAATCAACTGGTCGATGGGGCCCAGCACCCGTCCCATCAGGATTGAGCCGGCAATCATCATCCCGGCGGTCATGTCACCCTTGATCACCAGCAGCGCGCCCAGGCCCAGCACCAAGGATTGCAGGCACAGGCGCAGGGTCTTGCTCAGCGAACTGATCACCGCGCCGGTGTCGCTGGCCTGGTTTTGCAGGCCGAGAAAGCGCGAATGCACGGCGAACCAGCGGCTGCGCAGCGCCCCGAGCATGCCCATGGCCTGGATCGTCTCGGCGTTATGCAAGTGGCTGGTGGCCAATTGGCTGGACTGTTGCGAGTAGACGCTGGCCTGCCCCAAGGCTTTTTTGGTCATGGCCTCGTTCAGGCACGCCAAGCCGATCAGCAGCAGCGTACCGACGGAAGCGAACACGCCGAGCCACACGTTGAACAGATAGATGACCAGCAAGTAAATGGGAAACCACGGCGCGTCGAAGAAGGCAAACAACGCCGGCCCGGTAAGAAATTGACGAATATGCGTAAGGTCGCCCAGGGATTGCCCGGCGTTACCTTCACCCTGGCGCAGATTGCGCTCGAACGCGGCCCGGTACACCTGGAGGTTGAAGCGCCGTTCCAACTGGCTGCCGATGCGGATGACCACGAAGCTACGGACCATTTCCAGCAGCCCGATGAACACGAAGAAACCCACCACCATCAGCGACAGCATCACCAGGGTGGTTTCGTTCTGGGATGACAGCCCGCGGTCATACACTTGCAGCATATAAATCGAAGGCGCGAGCATCAGGACGTTAATCAGCGCGGTAAAACAACCGACACTGATCAGAATGTTTTTATAGTCGCCCAGCGCTTTAAACAGCGGCACTGCGGCAGCGCTCCTTGCCCTATTCATGATCTTCCTTGCTGTTGGCTTTGCCGGTGAACCGGCCGTTAGTTCAACTTACCAATCTTTAAATGTTCGTTCAGTGCACACCGACATCCACACCCGTACAAATTCGTTAATCCGCTTTCTGAGACTTATTTCGTTCAAGCCTAAGTATCAAACCGGACTTCAAGGTCATCTGGTAATGATGTTCCCGGCGCAGCCCCAAGTGAGTCCTGGAGTCTTGCCTGCCAATCAGGGATAGACCATCGGGTTCGGTGAACCAACGAACCGGTTCATCTCCCAGCCAGTGTCCCAGGCAATCGGTTTGGCCACCGAGGGTCTGGTCCGCCTTGAGTTCGACCAGGCAGGTGTTGGACGGTTTGTCCTGCATTGCCTGGCTTTGCGTGGTGTCCTGCGGGCTCGACAAAACGGCCTGCCACTGACCGGCCAACTGCGAGGGTTCTGCTAACAACAGGCTGCGCGCCATGGCGACTTCTCCACAAAACATCATCAGCGTAGCGAGCAACCCGGCGGTCGCCTGAACACTACAGGGCATGAACTTTCTACGCATTTCTTCGATCCTGACCGGGGTTCTGTAGGAGCTGTCGAGCGAAGCGAGGCTGCGATCTTTCCCTTACTCCTTGAGTCTCAAGCGAAAAGATCGCCGCCTTCGGCAGCTCCTACAGGAGGACCGGCATTACGCCACGATATCCGAGGCCGCCGCCTGGCCAACGGTGCTGACCAGGAAGTCAGCCACGCCGTGCCCGGAGAAGTCCACCGACAGCAGGCTGTTGCCACCCGATGTCGACAGCACCGCATCCCCCGCCGCACCGGTGAAGGCGCTGACGAAATGCAGGCCCGCGCCCTTGGTGATACCGGTCAGGTCGATCTTGTCCAGGCCACTGACGAAATCGAGGATCTGGTCGGTTGCTCCCGGCCGCGAATCGGAACTGGCAGCGAACACGAAGGTGTCCGAACCCGAGCCGCCCCAGAGCTTGTCCGCACCACCGGCGCCCCAAAGGATATCGTTGCCGGCGCTGCCCTTGAGCTCGTTGGCCACCGCGTTGCCGATCAGTAGATCGCTGCCCGAACCGCCGATGGCGTTTTCGATGGTTGCGCCTTGGGCGATGGACACGTTGCCGACCATGCCGCCAACATCGGAGAACGAGGCGTCATTGAGATTGATTTTCTGGTTTTGGGTAAAGCCAGAGAAATCCAGGGTGTCACGGCCGCCCGCATCCCATACCGAAAACACGACTTTGTCCGACGACGAAGACGCACTGAGGAAATCGCGACCGGTGTTGGAGTTGAAACCGTAGGTCGAATCGCCGGTACGGGTCGTGGTGTTGGCACCGTAGAGTTTCTGGATGGCCGCGATGTCATCCATCAACGGACCCGAGGCGTAGGCTTCGACGCCGCCCTTGCTGAAGTTCTGGTCGGTATTGCTTTCGCTCCAGTAGCTCATGAGGCTGTAGCCACGGGTGTCCTGGCCATAGGTGGCGTCATCGTAGGTCGGGCTGCCTTCGCCGGCGTTGTAGTCACCTGGGTGGGCCAGGCCGAGGGTATGACCGATTTCGTGGGTCAGGGTCTGACGGCCGTAGTTGTTCAGGTCCGGGTTCTTGTTCTGGGTATAGCTGCTGTTGATCAGGTACCAGGACGTGCCGTCATAACCGGCGCCAGTCCCCGGCAGATAAGCGAACGCCGCGGCGCCATCCTGGCCGCCGCTGTAGTTACCGAAGGTCATGTGACCGTCGCCACCGCTGGCCTTTTCGGTGAAGGTGACATTGGCCACGTCCGCCCAGGATTGCATGGCCAGGGCGGCCTGGCCCTTCTGCTGGGCGCTGAACTGGCTGAAGCCACTGATCCCATGCTTGTTCATGGTGCTGGATGAGGCTGACGTCAGGAAGGTATAGGTCAGCTCGATCTTGCCGCTGCCGTCCCGGTCCTGGTAAGCCGCGCCGTCGCGCAGCAACTGGGTGGCCGCCTCGTCGACGGAGTACGACGGTTTGCCATTGACGGTCAGGTTACCGCCGCGGTCGTATTGATGACTGAAACTATTGATCTGGTTGAACGCATTACTGGGAGCGGCCAGTTGCGGCGCCCAGAGCAGTTGCTCGGCAGAATCGATAGCGCTGTTTTTGACTTTCGACATAAACACACTTCCTTGTTTGCAAATGGAACAGTTTTAGTCAGACAGACGATCTCTGGCGAGATCGTCCTATCACTCGCCCAATGAGGACGTAAGAAACCTGACACAATTGGAAATCAAACGTCCAGCCATTTTTTTCGTTCAATTTCACGCCCTGCCCCTTAACACCCCTAAACAATAGACTTCGGCCTCGCTAGTCTCCGTGTGCAACTGCCGCAACTGCGGATTGTCGGACAAAACCATATTTAAATATTAAATAGCGATAACTAGCTGTTTGCGAACGACATCGCACTTTTCACAACTAAGTGCCAGCGAAGTGCTATTAATTAATACCTACTAAGCCATCTCAAGGTTTACGTGCACACACTTCCCGCAGACAGCCCCGAAGCCAGCGATGCACCGGGTCGGCGTCCATTCGCGGATGCCAGAGCATGGCGATCGTGAATTCCGGCACCGGAAACGGCAGCGTAAAACTGTGCAGGCCGATCCGCAGGCTGGTGGTGTAGCGCTCAGGCACGCTGGCAATCAAGTCGCTGGACCGAGCCAGCCCCAACGCCGAGGAAAAACCTGGCACGCTGGTGACGATTTCCCGGGACAGGCCCAACGCTGCCAGGGCTTGGTCGATGAGGCCATGATCCAAACCGCGCATCGAGACCCCGATATGCCCGCCCGCTGCATAACCGGTAGCGCTCATCGCCGCCTGGCTCAACGGGTGTCCGGCACGCGTCACCCCGATCAGGCGGTCGCTGAACAACGCCTGGGTTCGCAGTTCCGGGCTGGTGTCCTTGTCCACTACGGCCGTTTCCAGGTCCACGGTCCCTTCGCGAAGCGCTGTGCTGTCCCGGTCGGTCTTTTCCACGAAACGCAGCCGCACGCCGGGCGCTTGTTCGTGAATGCGGGCGATCAGGTCGATGGCGAAGTTTTCCACGAAGCCCTCACGGGTGCGCAGCGTGAAAGTCCGGTTCAAGCGCCCAAGGTCCGGGATCGTCACTGGGCGCAGCACCGCCTGGGCCTGTTGCACCAAGAGACTGACCTGTTCGCGCAGTTCCAGCGCCCGGGGTGTCGGCACCAGCCCTCGCCCGGCCCGTACCAACAGCGGATCTCCAGTGGTTTCACGCAACCGCGCCAATGCCCGGCTCATGGCCGACGGGCTGAGCCGCAGCCGCCGGGCGGCCCGGGCCACGCTGCCTTCGCAGAGCAGTACATCGAGGGTGACAAGCAGGTTTAGGTCAGGCGAAGACATGGCGCAATCTCGAATTGGATATAAGGCGCTTTGTGCAGCTATAAGCTGCAAACGCTGCGTCTTCCGCCATGTTATGCCCAGCGGTAACGTTGTGACAGCGCCGTATTGAGCGCGCGGAGACAGGTGACACGATGAAACCCATCAACACGCAACCAAACCAGCCGGCAACCGCCCCCGCGAGCCAGTCCTTTTCACCTCGCTGGGCCTTGGCGAGTCTTGCGCTCTCGACGCTGCTGGCCTCCCTCGGCGCCAGCGTGGCCGCAGTGGCGTTGCCGACACTGGCCCAGGCCCTCGATGCCTCTTTCCAGCAGGTCCAATGGGTGGTGCTCGCCTATCTGCTCGCCATGACCACGCTGATCGTCAGCGTCGGCCGCCTGGGCGACCTGATGGGCCGGCGCAAACTGCTCTTGGCCGGCATCGCCTTGTTCACCTTGGCCTCGCTGCTTTGCGGCCTGGCGCCTTCGCTTTGGTTGCTGATTGCAGGTCGGGCACTGCAAGGCCTGGGGGCGGCCATCATGATGACCCTGACCTTGGCCCTGGTTGGCGAAACGGTCGCCCAGGAAAAAACCGGCAGTGCCATGGGCCTGCTGGCCACGCTGTCGGCGGTGGGCACGGCCCTGGGTCCCTCCGTCGGCGGCCTGCTGATCAGCGGGTTCGGCTGGCAGGCCTTGTTTCTGGTCAACCTCCCCCTCGGCCTGTTGACCTTAGGGCTGGCCTGGTACGCGCTGCCGGTGCGGCAGGTGCCGCCAAAGGCCGGAACGGCCCGCTTCGACATCATCGGCACCGTGTTGTTGGCGTTGACGCTCGCCGCCTATGCCTTGGCCATGACCTCGGGGCGCGGGACCTTTGGCAAGTCGAATATTGCGCTGCTGCTGGTCGCGCTCGTGGGCGGCGGATTGTTCATTCGGGCCCAATCCCGGGCCGTGTCGCCGCTGATTCCGTTGACTTTATTTCGCGACAGGTCATTGGTCTCGGGCCTGGGGACGAGCGCCCTGGTCGCGACGATCATGATGGCAACGCTGCTGGTCGGGCCTTTTTACCTGTCCATCGCCCTCGGGCTGCCGGCGGTCCTCGTCGGGCTCGTGCTGGCGGCTGGGCCATGCGTCGCGGCGCTGGCCGGAGTGCCTGCGGGACGCCTGGCTGATCGGTTCGGCGTGCAAACCATGCGGCTCACCGGCCTGGCGACCATGGTCCTCGGTTGCCTGATGCTGTCATTGGTACCCCCCGCCCTTGGCATCGGCGGCTACCTCCCGGCCATCGTGGTCACGACCCTGGGCTACGCGTTTTTCCAGACGGCCAACAACACGGCGGTCATGGCCGATGTGGCGGCCCAAAGGCGGGGCGTCGTCGCGGGGCTGCTCAACCTGTCGCGCAACCTGGGTTTCTTCACCGGAGCCTCGGTACTCGGTGCGGTGTTTGCCGCCGCAGCGGCGACGAATGACATCACCCGTGCCAGCCGCGAGGCGGTGACGAACGGTCTGCACACGACCTTCGCCGTTGCCCTGGGAATGGCGATCCTGGCCCTGATCATCGCCCTGAAATACCGCGTGCCAGAGCGGTTGGGCGAACCTGAGGAGACCCCCGGTCAAGCGTGATGGCATTCTGAGCATTGCCGTTTAAGTCGTGATCCAGATCAAAAAAAGTGAACCAATCGCAAAACGGACTGAAAAAATCCACATGAGCTTCATTTTCAGGTGCTATTTTTAGTTCTCACTGGTAGAGCCAAGATGGCTCTTCCTTCCTGACATGAGCAAAAGGAAGCGCTCGATTGAAGAAGGCGGGCAACACATGAATAAAGGATCTTTCAGCAAGGTTACGTTCCCCAACGCTTGCCAGTTGATGCGCTGGCACTTCCATCCCATGGGATTCGAAGCGAGCATGGATGCGCCGGGCAGCATGGTTGCCCGGTTGTTTGATCGTGCCAGCGGCGAGACGATGATCGCCATTGCAGGGATCCCCTGTGCGACGGTGATGAATGCGCCGGATGTGGAACGAATAATCGAGGCGGTTGAGGCCGAGCTGGAAGCCTTTGTGCCACCGGTTGGGTTGCGACGGTTTGCTTCCTGATCGGGTTGGTTCTTTTTAATGCTGGATAAGCGGCGTCTCCCTTTTTGGGAAGGCGCCGTTTTTTTGAGGTACATAACCGTTGCTGCGCTAACGGCGGCTTATGGTTCCGCTTTTACAGCGGGTCACTATTGCGAGGCGGCCTGAGAGCCGACCTGGCTCTTCAGGTCGTACACCCATCAGATCTGTAGGGCAAAGCTTGCTCGCGATAGCGGTGGCTCAGTCAATGAAGAGGTTGGATGGGCTGGCCTCTTCGCGAGCAGGCTCGCTCCCACAGGTGATCTGGGTATTCATGAGTTTTGTGTTCATCGCCCGGCCCTTTGTGGGAGCGAGCCTGCTCGCGATTGCAGTGGTGCAGCACACATAAATGCCAGCCCCGACCGCTTTTGCTTTGCTTTGCTTTGCTTTGGATCTTGATCTGGGCGCCCCGTTAAACCACGCTGGCCGAACGCAGGCATTGCGCAGTGGGCATCCCGGCATGGATGCCGGGATAGCCGCGCGGGGCCATGGATGGCCCTTCGCGGCGGCCCACGGAGCAATGCCGGAGTGAGGGCACACCGAGCCTAGGCGAGGCACCGAGTGGTGGGGCACAGCGTTTTTGGTTACTTTTGGCTGGTCCGGCTCCCGGCTCTTCCAAAAGTGACCCGCTGTAAAAGCGGAACCATAAGCCGCCGTTACCTAAATAACGGATATACACACCACTCTCATATCCCAGCACGGAAGCCTCAACCCTTACGAACACGCCGATGGTCAACAAAAAAAGGCTTATCCGCAGCAACACGATCCGAAGCCTTAGGCCCATTGGCCGCCTGCCCATCCTGCCCATCGACATACCAGTAGCAATGCTGCACCGCACGAGTAATCCCCACATACGCCAAACGCAAGATTTCATCTTTTTGCGCTGTGTCGTAAGGCTCGGCATCCCCGTCCTGCCCCAGCCCAGCCATTCGATAAACCTGATTTTTGTAGGGCGAACTGCTCAAGTGCTGACAGTCACCCAACAAGAACACCGCATCAGCCTGGAGCCCCTTGGCACTGTGGTAAGTCATCTGCCTGAGCCGCCGAGCCTCGTAAGGCAAGCTAGAATCCACATTAACTACTGACTGAATATTCTTTTCTATCAATAGCTTGTCGCTACTTTTTCGATACAACATCAAGATGGAGTCACCCTTGCGATAATGCTCCTCCAATCGCAGGGCCAGGCCTTCATCGTCTCGATCCAGCACATTGACCGGACTCAGCGAACGAGGCATGCCGCTGGCCTTGGCCTTTTTACCAGGGATCGCCGCAGCGGCACGTACGATGTGCTCGGCCGCGTCAATGATGTGCTGATGGCTGCGGTAGTTGTCGGTAAGCATGACCCGAGTTGTCGCGGGTGACGGGAACTGCTTGTTGAACGCCATGAAATAGCTCGGCGAACTGCCGCGCCAGCCATAGATCGATTGCCAATCGTCCCCGACACACAGCAAGGAAGAGCGCTGGGCGCCGCGCCCCACATGCAGCGCTGGGCCACGGCTACGGACCTCGCGGAGACTGGCGCGAAGCCAGGAGACGATCTGCGGCGACACGTCCTGGAATTCGTCGATCATCAGATGCGAAAGCGGCCTGAGCAAGGCATCACCCAGCAACTTGAAGTTTTCCGGCGAATGTTCGCTGAACAACGCAAACATGCGGTTGTAGGTCATGACTGGTGGCGATTGATCGAGTAAATGGTCTTCGAATGCCCGCCAATAGCGACTCAACGCCTCGAAAAAATACCGATCAGGGTCATCTTGGGCGAAGGACATCCGGCCCACGGCATCTGGGACGTCAAGCCCCAGGTTCTCGATAAAGCCTGCCGCCGTGACAAAACAGTCCAGCAATGGTGCCGATCCCAGCTCGCCCTTGACCTTATAGTCGAACCCGGGCCCGGCGCTGGCATCGCCGGCCATTGTGGCCACCACACGCTTTGATGCCTCATAACTTTCCAACCAGATCAGTGGCTTACGGCAGAAAGCTTGAAACAAGGTACGCTTTACCGCCCACTCCGCGCGGATACTCAACTTGGCGCCCGGACGACCGAGCCGCGCGTCTTCCCGCGGATCGAAGCCCAGCATCACCCAGGCATCGAGTGACGGTGCGTAGCCGTGACAATGGAATCGAGAACCGTTGATTTCAAAAGTCTGTCGCTTTGGCTCGATTCCCTTGATTGGCCAGGCACCGGCGCGAAACCATAGATCTTCGACGGCGTCGCACAATTCTTCGTCGCGCTGGGCCGCCAGCTCGGTGACGGCCACCCGTTTTTGCACATCCGGGTGATCGCGCTCCAGTTCCTTGAGCTGCAGGGCATGGCGGGACAACGGCTGGATCAGCTCACGGAAACGCGCGTCCCGCTGGTAAAGGCTGTAATAACAGGCGTTGAGTTGCTGGCGCTGGACGTCATTGACGCGCAGGTCAAAAGGATTGTCTTGGGCGTCGTCCGCTTCGGCGCGATGACTCAGGGTCTCGAAGGCCTGGAGGCGCTCGAACCCGGGCAAGCTGCGCACCATGGGCAAGATACGCGAATGGAAGGTTCGAACCAGATCGCGAGCTTCCTTGAGGCTGACAGTTCGCCCCCACAGGCCGAACACTTCGATCAGCTTTCGAATGAAATCCTTGCGCGACTCCCGGGTAAACGTCACCACAGTCATCGAATCCAGTTCGAAGCCCAAGTAGTGGGACAGCAGCACGATACGCAGCACCAGGGTCGTGGACTTGCCCGCACCCGCCCCGGCGACCACCGACGTGGACGGTGTGTCGCTGAAAATCATCTTCCATTGCGCGACACTGGGTTGTGCATGCGCCGGCAGCAATCGAGCAACGTCCGCTTTGATGCGTTTCTTCAACTCGGCGGTCAGTGGCAGACGCCAGTCGTCGAACAACAAATCATCCACCTGGGGTGCCGGGTGCTCCGTGCTACGCGAATCGCGGATCAACAGCACCTGACGGCCCTCTTCGAGCCCTTCGGCCCTGCCTTCCTTATAGCCATAGTCGAAACCGGCGGTATGGCCGCTGCGAAAGCCATCGGCCTGGCCGTGCAACCAGGACGCCCGGTGCTGGGCACGCAGGCGCGTCAGGCCATGGCCGAAGAATCGAGCGGCCAGGCGCTTGAGCAACGGCATCTGGGCCAGGGGTAACAGCTCGGGGGGAAGATCGGGAGTGTGTTGCGACACGTGGGACTCCGGTGTCCAAGAACCATGACGGCTATGGTGTCTGTATTTGCCGCCAGGTTCCACCCAAAAGCTTTTAAGTCATGGGTTTAGGCGATGAAGTGAAAGTTGGCTCGCGATTTTATATCTAAATAAACGATAGGATTGAAACGTTTTTTACGCTTTTTATCGATGCTTTCCTTGGCGAAAATAGCGTCATCAACCCTCGCTTTCGCTCTTCAGCGAAAAGGACACAACATGCTCGAACTCAGGCCCTTCGCCACCTTGGGTGCCGCCAACCACGGCTGGTTGGATGCCCACCACCATTTTTCGTTCGCCGAGTACTACGACCCGCAACGCATGCATTGGGGCAATCTGCGCGTCTGGAACGATGATGTCATTGCCCCCGGCAGTGGTTTTCCTCAACATCCGCACCGGGACATGGAAATCATCACCTATGTTCGCGAAGGCGCCATCAGTCATCAGGACAACCTGGGCAACAAGGGCCGTACGGAGGCTGGCGACGTACAGGTCATGAGCGCGGGCACCGGAATTGCCCACAGCGAGTACAACCTGGAATCGACGGCCACGCGCATTTTCCAGATATGGATCATTCCCAACGAAGAAGGCCTGGCACCGTCATGGGGCGCCAAACCGTTTCCCAAGGACTCGCGCGAAGGCTTCGTGACCCTGGCCAGCGGCAAGGCCGGCGATGATCAGAGCCTGCGCATTCGCGCCAACGCGCGGTTGGTCGCGGCCAACCTCAAGGCGGGTGAAAGTGCGGAGTATCGGCTGGACGCCGGGCGACGAGCTTATCTTGTGCCAGCCACAGGATCGATAGAAATCAATGGATTACGCGCACAAGCTCGAGACGGTGTTGCGATTGAAGCTGAACAGGTATTGCGAGTGACCGCGATCGAAGACAGCGAAATCGTGCTCGTAGACCTGGCTTGATCCCTGCGCTGTCCTGCTGCTCTTGTGGCGAGGGAGCTTGCTCCCGCTGGGCCGGTCCGACGCCTCGGGCGCAGCGGCCCCGCTTTTTTTGGCGGTCGCTGCGCAACCGAGCGGGAGCAAGCTCCCTCGCCACACGTTCACATCACAGGCATCACTTGCACAGGCGTTACTTGCTAGTGATAGCCCCATCCACCAACGTTTGTGCCTCAGCCACCAACTGCTTGAGGTGCGCATCGCCAATGAAGCTTTCAGCGTAGATCTTGTAGATATCTTCAGTACCGGACGGACGCGCCGCGAACCAGCCGTTTTCGGTCATGACCTTCAGGCCGCCGATGGCCTGGTCATTGCCCGGCGCATGGCTGAGGATGCTCTGGATCTTCTCCCCAGCCAGTTCCGTAGACGTCACCTGGTCCGGCGACAGCTTGCTCAGCAGCGCCTTCTGCTGCGGGTTGGCCTTGGCATCAACGCGAACCGAGAACGGTTCGCCCAGCGCGTCGGTCAAGGCGCGGTAGGCCTGGCTCGGATCGCGACCGGTGCGGGCCGTCATCTCCGCCGCCAGCAACGCCGGAATCAGGCCGTCCTTGTCGGTACTCCAAACGCCGCCATCCTTGCGCAGGAACGAAGCACCGGCACTTTCTTCACCGCCAAAGCCCAGGGAGCCATCGAACAGGCCATCGGCAAACCATTTGAAGCCCACCGGCACTTCATAGAGACGGCGCCCCAGGCGCTTGGCGACGCGATCGATCAGGCCGCTGCTGACCACCGTCTTGCCCACGCCAGCATCGGCGCGCCATTGCGGGCGATTCTGGAACAGATAGTCGATCGACACTGCCAGGTAATTGTTCGGCGCCAACAGACCGCCGGACGGCGTCACGATGCCATGGCGGTCATGGTCCGGGTCGCAGGCGAAGGCCACGTCGAAACGCTCCTTCAGGCCAATCAACCCTTGCATGGCATGGCTGGAGGATGGGTCCATGCGGATCTGCCCGTCCCAGTCGACGGTCATGAAACGAAAGGTGGAATCCACGTGGGTATTCACCACCTCAAGGTCCAAGCGGTAATGCTCGGCAATGGCTGGCCAGTAGCGTACGCCCGCGCCACCCAACGGGTCGACGCCCAGGTGCAGCCCGGCAGTGCGGATGGCATCGAAATCGATGACATTGATCAGGTCCGCCACGTAAGTGTTGACGTAGTCATGGCGGTGGGTGGTATCGGCCTTCAGGGCCTGCTCGTAACTGACGCGCTTGACGCCGGCGAGCTGGTTGGCCAGCAGTTCGTTGGCCTTGGCTTCGATCCACTTGGTGATGTGGGTATCGGCCGGGCCACCGTTAGTAGGGTTGTACTTGTAGCCACCGCTTTGCGGCGGGTTGTGGGACGGCGTGATGACGATACCGTCCGCCAGGCCCGACGTGCGGCCACGGTTGTAGCAGAGAATGGCGTGGGAAACCGCTGGCGTCGGGGTGTATTCATCCCCCTCGGCGATCATGACGGTCACACCGTTGGCCGCGAACACTTCCAATGCGCTGGCGCCCGCCGGGGTCGACAGCGCGTGAGTGTCGATACCGACGAACAACGGTCCGTTGATCCCCTGGGCTTCGCGGTACAGGCAGATCGCCTGGCTGATTGCCAATACATGCCACTCGTTGAAGCCCAGGTCAAAGGAGCTGCCGCGGTGGCCGGAGGTGCCGAACGCCACGCGCTGGGTTGCAACCGAGGCATCGGGTCGGCCGGTGTAGTAGGCCGTCACCAGTCGCGGGATATCGATCAACAACTCTGCCGGTGCCGGCTTGCCCGCAAATGGACTGACTGTCATGCAAAACCTCTGAGTGGAATGGCTCGGGAAATGGGGTGCAGTTTACTGACAGTTCGACCATGGCGCGATGGGTTCGATCCATCGCCGCCGATTACGATTGCTCGAGCCTCAAGGCGTCGGTCAACGCGCAGAGTGCCGCGTCCAGGTCCTGTGGCCCATTGAGCGCATGGGTCAGGCGCATATGTTGCCCATACAGGCCATAAAGGCTGAACAGTTCTCCGGGCGCGATGACGATTCGCTGGGCCAGGAGCCGACGAAACACCCGCCGCAAGTCGACCCTTCGCGTCGAGCGCATCCAGATCGTCGCGCCACCTTGAGGTTCCACCCATTGCAAGCTATCCCCCAGCCGCTCGCGCAGCAGTTGTGTGGTCGAAACCGCACTTTCGCGCAGCAGGCGCCGCAACACCAGCAAATGCTGGTCAATCCGACCGTTGCTGTACAGCCGGGCGATGGCCTTCTGGCGAATCGGCGACAGGCGAAACGCACGGAGCAGGAAATGTCGCTGCAGTTGCAGGGTCAACTGGCGCGACAACACGTAGCCGTACGGCGCCTCTGGGCCGATGGTCTTCTCGAAGGTGGAATAGACGATCAGCCGGTCCGGGTCGAGCAAGTCCCGAAAAGGCGTCGCCCCGGCCTCGAACGCCAAGTCTGTATGGCTGTCGTTCTCCAGCACCCACGTGCCGTGCCGTTCCAGCAACTGCGCGATGGCACGACGGTTTTCCTCGGGAACGAACGACCCCGTTGGCATGTTCAGGACCGACGACAACATCACCAGACGTACCGTTTCGCTTTCCAACAGTTGTTCCAACTGCTCGATATCGATTTCCCCGCCGGCCAGCAGTGGCAACTCGATGAGGTTGATGTCAGCGGCCTGGAGCAGGCGCAACACGACCCAGTCACAAGGCGATTCGATCAACACGGTGGCGCCCCGAAGTGCCAGTACGCCAATCAGGATCTCCAGGACACCCCGCAGGTCGGCACCGATGTAGACGTCATCGGCGTTCCAGCAACGGGCCGGCGAAGACGTGTAGCGGGCCGCCAGCGCGGTGCGCAGTTCCAGCTCGCCCCAGGGTTGCGAAGGCATCTGCGAGGAACGTGGATACTGGCGCAGCAGCTCGCGCTCGAGCAACAACATCGGACTGTCCAATGGCTGCATCGACGCCGGCTCATCCGCGCTGAGCACCAGCATGCCTGGCCGTCGGGCGTTGACATACAACGTTTCAAGTAGATCGCCGCCGCCGTCCAGGGTAGTCGTGCTGGGTGCCGGCAGCGCGTAATAACCGGACTTGGCGATCGAATAGACCCGCCCTTCCTTCTCCAGTAATGAATACGCGTACTGAATGGTGGATATCGACACATTCAGACGCTCGGCCAATTGCCGCAACGAGGGCAGGCGCACCCGCGCATTGACCTCCAGTTCGTTGATCAGCGTGGTCAGGTAGCGATAAACCGCCTGGTAGGCGAAGTCTGTCTCCCGGCAACCTTTCATCGGATCACGCCAGGAGAGCGGATTGCAGGCGGCCAGGTCGCAACGCCGGGCATCATGATCGGGCGGGAGGTAGACGACTCCATCAAACCGCGTTCCTCAGTGCCTTGCCGAGTGTTCGTGCGGCTCATCGGCGGCCTGCCCGGCTTCTGCCGTGTCGATGTCGTCGAGGACCTGTTGCAGATCGCCGCCCAGAACCGTTTCCGGTTGGTCCGGCGATGCCACGCTCGCTTGGTACAGTTTGCCAAGGACACCGACGGGCAGGCCACTGACGTCGACCATCCAATGTGCGATCTGATCGGCAACGGGCGCGCCCTGCATGGCCTTGTGCAGCTCCGGCAGTGCCACCAGCATGCCAGGGTGGCAACAACGCAGGAAATCTTCCAGGCCCGCGCCCTGCCCCACGAACGGGGCGAACACCATACACACCAGTTGCGTTTCGCTGAGCCCCAGGATCTTTTGCGCTTGGAGGGCGGCGAAGGCGCGGCGCTCGGGAATCGACGAAGGTAAGCCGAACAGCGCCCGAGCCTGCTCGCAGGCATGTTCCGGCAACTGCTTGCGATGCATGATCATGATCGCCCGCTGCACGTAGTCGCCGTACCCCGTTTCGTAGCTGCGCCCCTGCACGTAGCAAGCCTGCAGCCCATGCAAATGAGCCGACAGCAACGGGCTGAGGTATTCGTTTTCGCTCGTCGAGGGCATGAGGTGGTCGGTCCGTACCCGCAAGAATTCGTTGAACAGCGGCCAATTGGTACCTTCCTGGCGATCGACGATCAGGTCGTCGATGCCAATGTGGCTCATCCGCCGACAGGCCTCGTAATGCCCCTCGGGTTTCCATGCGCCAAGGCGCTCGGGACCGTAGAAATGTTCGTAGAGATCGTTGTTCAAGGTATCGAGGTGCGCAAAGAGACTGTCGAAACAGCCAATGTTGTCGATCGGCAAACCGATCTTGCGGGCCGCGCGGCGCAGGCCCGAAATAAACAGTTTTTGCTGGCGCGGCGTATCGCTGCTGACCATCGAATCCACGCCAGGCTCCCAGCGGGCCATGTGCCGATAGAACTCGGTCATCGCCAGGTAGCCTTCCCCCCCGATTTCAAGGGGGCTGTCGACCGAGCGAAGGTGCCCCAACGCCAGCAGATCCATGCGATTGGCCTCGTGCCCCGCCACCGACAAGGGCTGCCGGTGATTGAACGGCAACACCTCGCGGTTATCCGCCATCAGCAATTCGACCCGAGGATCGTCATAGACAAACAGCGCGCTGTAGCAGCGATGGATGTTCTCCAGCGTCGCCTGGGTGGTCTCGCTCAAGCGCGGCGTGGCGACGCGCAAAGCGAAGGTCACCGGATGCCGGCCGGCGATGCTGAGTTGCGCGGCCCGCAAAGCGGTCAGCACGTAAAAGCCCTCTCGGCTGCCGTTCTGGACCGTCAACACCCGATAATCGCCAATCCGGTCGATGCCTCCGGCGGCGACAATCAATCGCTGGATCAAAAGCTGCAACGCGGTCCGTTCGGCCCGCGAATAAAAACCCAACAAACGTTGCAGTATCTGTTGATACACGTGAGTCATTGCCTGCTCATGAATTGCACTCATAGCTATTTACCTGAAATTCAACTATCGGCGCCGCACCCGCACCAACGTGACCGCGCGACGTGTTGATCTGAATGGATCGTTCTAGTACTCAAAGAGTATTAGCAATACGCTCAAGCGGTGCTTGCCGTAATTATTTGATACATATGCAGAGAGTCACCCGACACTCCTTGGCTCCCCCGCCGCGGGCCGCGTAAATACGGGGCCTCGCCAAGCCAGGGGCATGTCCTAGGAGATTTCCGACAACGTCCCACAGATAATGAGTACGCGAAATAAGGAACTTGCCGAACTTGAATAGACCCTCTACCCCACCTTGTTTTCCCCAGGTTCGATAGATAGCCCCGCTCCAATAAACGCTCATTGCACCTTGAATGTGCCTTGAAGGATGAAGGCCTTCGAAAAAGTTATACCGCACCACGACTTCTTCCTTGATATGGAAATCAAGCGTTCAATTATCAGGACTTAAATAATGATTAGAAGATACAGATTGAGGGCAAAAACCAGTTCAGATGTTGACCTTTCGGTTGTTTCGGTAACTGAGCGAACCGGGACAGGCCACAGATGGGTGCTGCAAGGCATGTACACACCGCCGCCAGCCAGCGGGTGCAGGGGGAAAGGAAAAACGGGGATCAAGCCGAAGGCGGCGCAAGAGCCCGGGCGATGACTCTTGCGCAAGACAGGTATCAGGCGGGGTCGACGACCTGAAGGGCAACGCGCTCGCGGCAAGGGCATTCGCCCATGTACCGGTGAGCTTCGACAAACTCGGAGAACGGGAAGACCCGCGTCTTGAGGGGCAACAGCACGCGATCGGCGGTCAGTTGATTGATATCACGCAATGCGCGTTGCAACGCCACTTGGTCCTGGAGGATGCCCAGTTCCGGTTTGCCGGTGAAATTGCCGATGCAGTGCACGAAGAACTGAATGTTCTTCTGGAACGCCGCGCACGCCGGGAACGGTGTCTGGTTGCCGCCCTGCAAGCCGTACAACACCAGGCTGCCACGGGGTGCCAGCACATCGCCCAACAGCGACATCTGCGGCCCGCCAAGGCCATCGAACACGACATCGACGCCACGATTGTCGGTGAGCTTGTTGATTTGCATCAGCAAGTCCTGCTCTTCGGTGACGATGACTTTCTCGGCACCCAGCGACAGCAGGTATTCACGTTCGTCAGCCGTCTTGGTCGCCGCAATCACCCGCACACCCAGGGCCTTGCCCAGTTGGACAAAGGACGGGCCGGCACAATGGCTGGCATCGGTGACCAGGGCGAATTGCCCCGGCTTGACCCGCGCCAGGTCCATGTAGGCGAAGTAGGCGATCAGCAGCGGCGTGTAATGCACGGCGGCTTCGATCGGGCTGAGCACGTCGGGATAACGGGTCAGAGCGGTGCGCGGCAGCACGATCACTTCGCCGTACACGGGATAATCATTCGGGCTCTCGGCCGGGAAACTGGCGACCTTATCGCCCACGGCCAAGTCATCGATGCCGTCGCCGACGGCCGTGACCACGCCGGCCATCTCATGGCCCAGGCCCGAAGGCAGGCGTGCCTGGGACGACGCCAGGTTCTGGCGCCACAAGGTGTCGTACCAACTGATGCCGATCGCTTCGACGCGGACCTGCACTTCTCCTGGCGCAGGAAGAGCCGCCGCATGCTCTTCGCATTTGAGCACCTCGGCACCACCAAACTTGTGAAAACGGATCGTGCGGGACATCGCAAACCTCGTCAAAGTAACCTCTAATGCCATGAACTCTATCCGGGCTTTGTAGCCAAGACCATCAGTGGCTATTAATAGTCGACATGCCTGTCATTGATTCCGCAGCAAGAAAACCGAATCAGTCCTGTAAGACTTATCCCTAAGAAAATGCATTTACCCGATGCAGAGTACCAGCCTTTCCCCGTAAGATTCATGCCGGCCATTGTTCCCATATGGCCGCCGACGTCAAGCTTGCTGAACCTGCCAGGACCCCAGATGAATCGTAATGACCTGCGGCGTGTCGACCTGAACCTGTTGATCGTGTTCGAAACACTGATGCATGAACGCAGCGTGACCCGCGCGGCCGAGAAGCTGTTTCTCGGCCAGCCGGCCATCAGCGCAGCGCTGTCGCGCCTGCGCAGCCTGTTCGATGACCCGCTGTTCGTGCGCACCGGCCGCAGCATGGAGCCTTCGGCCCGGGCGGTCGAGATCTTCGCCCTGCTCTCCCCAGCCCTGGACTCGATTTCCACGGCGGTGAGCCGCGCTGCGGAGTTCGACCCGGCCACCAGCACCTCGGTGTTTCGCATCGGCCTGTCGGACGACGCCGAATTCGCCCTGCTGCCGATGCTGCTCAAGCGCCTGCGGGCCGAAGCGCCAGGCATCGTGCTGGTGGTGCGGCGGGTCAACTACATTCTGATGCCGGGCTTGTTGGCCTCCGGTGAAATTTCCATCGGTGTCAGCTACACCGACGACCTGCCGGCCAACGCCAAGCGCAAGGTCTTGCGGCGCAGCATGCCCAAAGTGCTGCGGGCCGACACCGCGCCGGGACGACTGACCCTGGACGAATTCTGCGCCCGCCCCCACGCCCTGGTTTCCTTCGCAGGAGACTTGAGCGGTTTCATTGATGAGGAATTGGCGAAACTCGACCGCAAGCGCCATGTCGTATTGGCCGTGCCGCAGTTCAACGGCTTGAGCACGCTGCTGGCGGGTACCGACATCATCGCCACCGTGCCCGACTACACCGCCGACGCACTGACCGCCGCCGGTGGCGTACGCGCCGAAGACCCGCCCATACCGGTGCGCAGCTTCGAACTGCACATGGCCTGGCGCGGCTCCCAGGACAATGATCCGGGGGAGCGCTGGTTGCGGTCGCGGATTCAGATGTTTTTTGGCGACCCTGAGAGTCTCTAGGGGTCGTCGGGCAGGCAGTTTATCTGATCATTTTTGCCTTTCCACAAACCATGGAGCTCCATTCACTTCCAGTGGATTGCTACATTGGGGGCACATCTGAGGGCATGCTTTGGATGGTTTGAAAAGGATGCCCCCAGCCTTAGGCCAAGTGGGCTATTGATGAGGATGGATGCACTGAGGGAGATATGAACCCTCGGCCCTACCCCGTATCAATGGCCGAGCCGTAGTGAGCCCACCACCCACCACGCTGGACAAATGCGTGCAAATGTAAAAAATTATGATGGCATAATGCCTCGGCAACCGGCAAAATCCACACGTTCCCAACGGATTTGAAGGACCGCTTCCGATGACATGGCCAGTCACGCTGAAACTCGACAACGCAGCCTACCCGCTCAGCGTGGTGCAACGCGCCGCTTATTCCCTGGCCGACACTGTCGCGATCCAGGTCGGTATTGAAGCCCATCAGATAAGCCTCACGGCCCACCCCGCTGAAGCAAGGCTAACGCTTTCCCCGGAGCAGGCTCACTCGCTGATCCTCCAGCATCTGAACGACTTCGCCTTACGCGACCATATCAACCGCGAAACAGCAGGGTTGCGCGAAGTCCTGGCTCGAGCCGCGCTCGCTGGATGTGGGATTTCGCAGTGACACTGATCGCGACAGACGCCAAGCACTACCGCTTGCTGCCTTTTCGATTCATGCGCATGAACACGGGACATGACCGTGACATCCTGCTCACCTCCGATACCGGTGAGTACATGCACGTGACCGACGCGCAATTACGAGCCCTCAGTTACTTCGACGTTCAAGCAAGTACGCCTTTTTACAAGGACCTGCTGGCCCGCCACTTCATCTACGAACCAGGCCGCCACGACCCGTTCCCGGAAATGGCCGCGCAGTATCGCAGCCGCAAGGACTTCCTCTTCCAGGGCCCTGCACTGCACTTGTTCGTGGTTACATTGCGCTGCAACCACACCTGCCAGTACTGCCAGGTGTCGCGGGCCCCTCTGGGAGGATCCGGCCACGACCTGTCGGAAGCGGATGCACAGGCGGCGGTCGATCGCCTGTTCGAATCGAACGCTCCCGCCCTGACTGTGGAGTTTCAGGGTGGCGAGCCGCTTCTAGCCTTCGAGCGCGTCCGCCAGATTGTCGAATGGGTCGTTGACCGGAACGTGGTCGAACAACGGGATATCCAGTTCGTCATCACCACCACGCTGCACCACCTGACGGAGGAAATACTCGACTTCGCAGAACAAAATCGCATCCAGTTTTCGACCTCGCTCGATGGGCCGGCGCCCTTGCACAATGCCAACCGCCCTACCCCGTCACGAGACTCCTACGAACGCACTGTAAAAGGCATCCAGTGGGTCCGTGAGCGCCTTGGCCATGATGCAGTTTCCGCGCTGACCACGCTGACTTCAAGAAGCCTCGAACAACCTGAAGCGATCATCGATGAGTATGTAAACCAGGGCTTCTCCAGCATCTCGCTTCGACCTCTGAGCCCTTATGGGTTTGCCACCAAGAGTGCCCATCGACTTGATTACCCTATTGAGCGATACCTGGCCTTCTACAAGAAGGCACTGGCCTATTTGCTGCATATCAACCAACAGGGCGTATACCTCTCAGAGAGTTATACGAGCCTGTTGCTGAAGAATATCCTGACACCCTTCTCCTCCGGCTATGTAGACCTGCGCTCCCCTGCTGGCGCAGGCACTGCGGCGCTGGTTTACAACTATGACGGTTACGTCTATCCCTCGGACGAAGCCCGAATGTTGCTGGAGATGGGTGAAGACGGCTTGAGGCTCGGCACCGTGCAGCAACCTTTGTCTGAATTACTCGCATCGCCCGTTATGAATGCGTTGCTCGCCAGTGGTGTAGCAGAGGCGCTGCCGGGCTGCTCCGACTGCGCACTTGTCCCGTACTGTGGTGCTGACCCCGTCGAACACTATGCCCGCCAAGCTGACCCGATCGGACACCGAGTGTTCAGCAGCTTCTGCGAGAAGAACATGGGGCTGCTGAAGCATCTTTTCGGCCTGCTTTGCGATGGCGACGACAACGTGCAGAGGGTACTGCTGTCTTGGTTGAACAGGCGCTCTTACAACGATGTCCGGTTTCCGGGTTATAGAGGCTGATGGCGATGCTTCGCAAAGAGACCCACTTCGAAATCCATCAACTGAATGAGCCGAAACTGCTCAAGGTCATCACTCTGGATGAGTTCATCGAACAAGGCCTGGCTGTTTGTGCGGGAAGCGCTGAATTCGGTGACCTGCTGCTTTGGCTGCCAAACGAAGAACGGCTACGGAGCCCGCATCTGCTCTCATTACCAGTGGGAGGATTCCTGATCCCGGAGCCAGTGATCGGCGACTTCGACAGCGCGCGGCCATACCTGCACACCCCCAAAGATGCGGATGTCGTGCAGCCCGGCGATGTCATTGCCATCACACCAGGCAGCGCGTTGGTGCGAGTGCTCTATCGACGAGGCTCAGACAGCAACCTGCTGTTCATGACCGATCGTTGCAACAGCCTCTGCCTGATGTGCTCGCAGCCGCCCAAAGATATCGATGACCGTTGGCACATCGAGGAGAACCTACGGCTGATCGACCTGATGGACTCGGGCGAGGAAAATCTGGGAATCAGCGGCGGAGAACCAACGCTTTATCGCGACGGCCTGCTTGAAATCCTGGCCAAGTGCAAAGCCGTTTTGCCACAGAAATCCATTCATGTACTCAGCAACGGGCGTCTGTTCCACGACCCGAGCTGGATCGCAGCGCTCTCTGCCATCAGCCACCCTCAGTTGAGCTGGGGCATCCCCCTGTATGCCGACAATGCCGAAGACCATGACCATGTGGTGCAGGCTCCTGGCGCGTTCAGCGAAACCCTGCAAGGTCTTTACAACCTGGCGCGCGCCAACCAGATCATCGAGATACGCGTGGTACTCAATCGCCTGACCACGCCACGCTTGCCCGAGCTCGCCCACTACGTGTTCAGGAACCTGCCCTTCGTGCGGCATGTTGCGCTGATGGGTATCGAAAGCACCGGCCTGGCCAGGAAAAACTACGAAGAACTGTGGATTGACCCGCTGGACTATCAAGAGTCGTTGAGCCAGGCCGTGTATTTCCTGTTCAACCGCGGAGTGCCGGTTTCGATCTACAACTTGCCCCTGTGCCTGATCCCGGCCCACCTCTCGCGTTTCGCCCGCCAGAGCATCTCGGACTGGAAGAATCTGTTCATCGATACCTGCCAACAATGCGCTGCCGTCAAACATTGCTCTGGCTTCTTCAAATCCCACACCGACCGCTGGCAGAGCCGCGGCGTACAACTACTATCGACCGAGGCCTTTAGCGCCTATGCAAGGAGTGCACAGTGAAATTGCTCGACCGCTGGAAAGTCCTGATCAGTGGGATCAGCCTGCTGCCAATAGCAGGTACCACCCTGGCACAGGCGGGCCATCTGCCACTCGCCGATGCGAACTGGCAACCCAACGACAAGCTACAGCCCCCGGTATTTGCCGATACGCTCAATGCGCCAAACACCGTCAACATCTATGCGGCGCATCGCTCGCACAGTTCTCACCGGTCCCACAGCTCGCACAGTTCTCACTACAGCGGCTCGGGTGGCTATAGCGCACCTCGCTACTACAGCCCACCCGCTACTAGTACCCGAGGCTACAGCGCGCCGAGTGCTTCGAGCAGCCCTCCAAGCAGCAACAGCCTTTATCAGTCGTCTGGCACTACCAGCGGGACAAGTTCGAGCACTTCTAAGAGCCGCGCGACCAATGAGCAGAAAAGCAACCTGGTCACCCGTGTGCAGACCGCGCTGATGGTGCGCCAGTATTACCAAGGCACCATTGATGGGGTGATGGGTAAAGCAACACGTGGTGCGTTGATGGCCTTTCAGATGGACAGTGGGCTGACCGTGAATGGCCGGATGGATACACCATCGCTGAATGCGTTGGGGATCAAGATTCCATAAGTCGCTTCAGGTTAAAGCTAGCGTCCGTTCAGCAACGGAGGAATTATCCCATGCAGCATATCATTCAGGTCGACAACACTCTCTGGGCATTGACCAGCCGCCTGCAAGGCAAGGAACTGCAAATACCGTCGCGTAGCGCCCGTTTCCGTATCACGACCGTTGATGCAAATCGCTTTGTGATTGAGACCGGATCGGAAGACTCGCAGTTGGCGCTGACTCGAGCAGCTTTCCAGCAAACGTTGGACTACCTCGCTGGTAACAATCATTTAGGACAAGCACAAGCTGTGGAAATCAGCTCCAACCATACGTACGAAAAAGCCGGCCCACTTTGCCAAGCGGCTCGTTACAGAGCCGAAAATAAACCGGGCAGTCTTCGTTATTGAAGCAAAAGTAGAAATTTTCATTTGGGCTGTTGCAGACAGCAAGGGACAGAGTCTTGTCAGACCTAAATTATCAAAAACAGGCGCAGGACTACTATGGTAAGGCCCCCGTCATCATTCTGGGCAGCGGCGCGTCCGCTGCACATGGCGTGTCTGGAATGTGGGCATTGGCGAACCACTTGGTCGAAAATACGGACATTTCAGGATTGAACACTGCCGAGATCGACGCGTGGGCTAAATTCTGTCAGTTGCTGAAGGATAATGTCGACTTGGAGGCAGCCCTGCACCAGGTCGATGCTTCTAACACGCTCACGGCAAGAATCATCAAGTCCACTTGGGCGCTGATAAACTCTGAAGACAGCAAAATCTTTCAGGATAGCCTCCAGAACAATTCGATGTTCCCCCTGAGTCGGCTGCTTGAACATATGTTCATGAGCAGTCTGAAAATTATTAACATCGTGACTACGAATTATGATCGGTTGGCAGAGTACGCCTGCGATCAGGGTCGGATTCACCACTACACCGGGTTCACGCATGGTTATTTCCGCCAGCTTGCAGCTGCGACGGAAATAACCGCTGCGCGCCGCGTAAATATCTGGAAGGTGCATGGATCCCTTGATTGGTTCCAGTCCCCTCTTAACGATACCGTTGCCTTCTCAGTCACTCAGGATGTACCTGATAAATATGAGCCTCAGATCGTAACCCCTGGCAGCCAGAAATATCAGAAAACCCACCTTGAGCCATTCCGTTCCATCATCAACAACGCCGATACGGCCATTAATGAGGCAGGCTCATATCTGTGCATTGGCTACGGTTTCAATGACGAACACATCCAGCCGAAGCTCATGGCGAAATGCCTTCGCCAGAAAGCACCAGTCACAATTATAACCTTTGCGCTTTCCGAGTCTGCCAAAAGACTAATTCTTGAAGGCAAAGCCCAAAACTATCTGGCAATCGAGCGCGGCGCAACAAACGACCAATCAATTGTCTACTCCTCTCTGAGTGATACCCCAGTGACGGTAGAAAGGAATATCTGGAGTCTTGAAGGTTATCTGTCACTCATAATGTAGGAAAACAATATGCCGATCTTTAATTTTAAGGATGAAGAAGCGCTTGGAAAAGTGGCCTCCGTCGATACCGCAACTGTCATGGTGGAAGTGGAGAATGTCCACCAGCTCAAGCGCCTGCAGGTGAACCATCTGGCCGTTCTGCAAAGCAGCAGGATCGGCCAACACCTTATCGGTCTCATTACACAGGTGACACGGAAGCGGGCCATCGGCGATCTCGTAATTGATGGGATCAATGATCAACCTTCTGAGTTGAACCTGTGCCGTATCTCTCTGATTGGCACCATGCTTGACCGCGATGGAGAACGTGAGAATGTTTTTCGCCGTACGCTGGAAAGCGTTCCAGAAATTGATGCCAATTGCTTTTCGCTGGAGGGTGACAATCTTACCGGGTTCATGCGCACACTCTCTAACGTAGCCGCAGGTGGTAACGCCCTGACACTCGGCAAATACACTTTGGATGAGCATGCTGTTGCCTATCTTAACGGCAACAAATTCTTCCAGCGCCATGCATTCATTGGCGGAAGCACCGGCTCCGGAAAGTCTTGGACGACCGCCAAAATCATTGAGCAGATGTCGGGGCTGGCTTCTGCTAACGCGATTGTCTTCGATCTGCATGGCGAATATTTGCCTTTGGTGGGTGCCGGTATTCAGCACTTCAAAGTGGCGGGCCCCGCAGACGTTGAGGCTGGACGCACCCTTGATAAAGGTGTGCTTTACCTACCGTATTGGCTACTGTCGTACGAAGCGCTCGTTTCCATGTTTGTCGACCGGAGCGACCAAAACGCGCCTAACCAGGCCATGATCATGGCGCGTGAAATTAACCAGGCGAAAAGAAAGTACCTTGAGGACAACGACCAAACAGATGTGCTGAAACACTTCACAGTGGACAGCCCGGTTCCATTCGATCTCGATTTCCTGATGGGCAGACTGAATGAGATCAACATCGAGATGGTCCCTGGCGCTAAGGCTGGCAGTGAAAAGCAGGGCGATTTCTTTGGCAAGCTTGCTCGAATGATCTCTCGGCTTGAAAACAAGATCTCCGATAGACGCTTGGGCTTTATGTTCAACGGCGGTGGAGACGTTCTGGATTTCACCTGGCTTGAAAAATTCGCCAGCGCCGTGCTCGGCAGCACTGGTGAGAACGGTAAGGCTGGCATTAAGATTATCGACTTCTCGGAGGTGCCGTCGGACGTTCTGCCGCTGATCGTATCCCTTGTTGCGCGGGTCACGTTCTCCGTTCAGCAGTGGACTCCTTCTGAGATGCGTCATCCTATTGCGCTCCTTTGTGACGAAGCGCATCTCTACATGCCGCAACGCAACATGGCCGATTCTGCCGATGATATCTCCCTGGATATCTTTGAACGTATCGCCAAGGAAGGTCGAAAATACGGTGTTAGCCTGGTGGTGATCAGCCAGCGCCCGTCTGAAGTTAACAAGACGATGCTCAGTCAGTGCAGTAACTTCGTCTCAATGAGGCTGACGAACGCAGAAGACCAAAGTGTTATCAAGCGTCTGCTTCCTGACAGCCTTGGCGGCTTCAGCGACATTCTTCCGACTCTTGATACGGGTGAAGCCCTGGTCGTAGGTGATGCTAGCTTGTTACCGAGCAGGATCAGGATCGACGAGCCCGCAAACAAACCTAATAGCGGTACGGTAAATTTCTGGGACGAATGGCAAAAAAATGCCAAAGATAACCGCCTCTCGACTGCTGTCGAAAACTGGCGCCAGCAGAACATCCAGTAATAAATAAAACCTCAAGGAGCATCTGCCCCTTGAGGTTTTATTGTTCGAGCTGAGTATGCTTCTTCCTGCACAGGAAGGATATAGATTTTAGCCCCCCAGTATTCATCCAAGGCTTTGAAATACTGCCAACGCCAGAATCTCTGCCTAACCGCTCTTGGCTATGTCGTTTCAGAAATAGACTATAACTTACTAGCTGAAGGTTGGCCAAAGTTCCCCCTTATGAGCCAGACAAAAAACCAAATATTAAAAAATATTGAGAATGCAATCTTTCGACTCCAAGACCGCGACTTCATATTATTTTCACCAACAAACGAAATCGAGGAGGTTGCAGCCTTACCTCCAGCAATAAAACAAATCACACAGAATAGAAAATATTTTAAATGCGTATGTTCTTTTGAGCGCGTAACATTCTCCACTTCAGAGTTAAGTTTGCCGTATAACCTCCTCAGCCTTTCAGTTTGTCCAGACGTCGGAATGAGTACCTTATCGCCAAGCTCCTGGCTATTTATCAGAAGCTCCACAGGCGTTTCCTGACAAATCTTCGAGCCATCGCGATGCGAACAGACGCTTGAATTCAAACGTTCAATATCATCCTTGCTAGGAATATTCGCCAACCAAGAGTCACCGTATCGTCTAAATTCAGGTTCCGATTGCGTTATCTCAGGAGGCAATGTATTAAAAATACTCCGCGCCCTTTCGCAAATATTTTTTTCTTGCATAGCAAGCGCCAAGTTAGCCTCACAAAGCGAATTCAAAACCGTATATCTGTCATTATAGAAATCTAGATACTTACCAATGATTGCATTGGTTCGAACTTTGCTTTCCTCATGAGATTTCGCCTGTGAATCCACAACCAGATACATACACCCTACAAGTGTTAAGAGACACCATAAATGATCGTAAGCGTGTTTGAATTTTTGGCTTTTAAAAACATTTGCCACCATCATAATAGCGGCCCACCCCCACATAAATGCAATTAGAAAGCTTGTACCATTACTCCAAAACCCTCCAATATAACCCGCCCCCAAATGAAACTCATTCGGAATGAAAAGAACCAGCGACATAGATATACCCAGCAACGACAAAACGCCTGGTAGGAGTACGATTGCGAGCATGGCTATTCCCGCCTTTTTCCCGAGAATAAATCCACCTCTAACAAGCATGAGCGCGAGAGGAGCAAGCAATACAAACAACAGCCCTGCGATTATTTTCACTCCCGCGACCGGACTTAAATTAAGTATGGGTAGCGGGAAATCTGGGTCATGGATATTATTCAATAAGCCAAATAGACCAATACCCTCAAGATTTTGAGATATGCCGTATGCCGCTATGTATGCGAAGAAAAAATACGGCTTAAAAAATATGAATATCAGCTGCACTATTTTCCACCAGTGAAAACCAAAGAATTTTAGCCAACAGTATAATTCCAATCACGAGCAAAGCGCACGCAGCCTCATCAAGCCAAAAGCAACAAACATCCTTGTATCGATTCATATAAAGATCAGCGGCGATTCGCAAAGCCAATGGGTCGATGCAAATTACTCAATTTCTGCGTCCGCTCATCACATCTTAGTCTTCCCGATCAGATGGGTTTGAGGTTCATCTTGGCTTCAAAGATCAGCAGATCGCTTTCCTCGTTGTTGATCATCATGTTGACTAGGCGAGGGCTCACTTCGATCTCGCCGCCGAGCGTCGCACGCACAGTTTCGGGGTACCGTTCGAGCATCAGATCCGCCAGGCCATGGCTGTAGCCATCGCGGATGAGCTTGATCTTGGTGTCATCCGCAGTACCGTATTTGATGAGTTTGTAGAACCCTGGATCCAGGGCACCTACCCCATTCAGCACCTCGACGAACTTGAAGATCTTGTTGTCGAAGAAATCGTCCTCGTCCTTGAGACGGACGATTGCCAGGTTAATACGCTCGCCGTCATCCTTTTGGGAGATCCTTACCCAGTTCTCGTACTTGCTGTCGCGATATTTGGTATCACCCCATTTACCCACGAACACGTGATCGCTATGGCTAGTCTCGACCAGCTTTTTCCAGTACGCGAGCGTCTGTCGGATCGTCTGCTTGACGCTGAGTTTCTTAAGCTTCCAATCCAGGATCATGGCGTAGAAATTCCGGGCAGGCTCTTGCTTGAGACGCACCAGGTCGCTGTACTCTCGGCTGTTGTCGAAGTGATCGACGAACGATTTGGAGATTGCAAGCATCAGCCTGTCAACGGTGTTGATGACGCCGTTCGCCTCGATGCCTCGCCTAATCTTCCGCTCAATAGCCTCCTCCTCTGAGAACACGTCAATTTCACTGACACTGTTCGCGATGAGGAGCTTGCCCACCTGAGTGGTAACGTACCGACACTCCCGATCTTTAACCACGCCAGGATGCAGATTCTCAAGACGAGCCACGGCGTCGTCGTAGAGAACCGACACCTTCCCATCGATGATCTTGGTGGCTTCAAGCAGAACGTTGCTGACAGTGTCCTTGACCACCTTTGAGACGTTGACGGATTTATCGTAGAAAGTCTCAAGCGCTGCATTGTCGCGTGTGTAGCCATTTACGCCCAACAGGTAGACGCTGGACTCCAGCTTTCTCAACGCAGCCTTAGCTCCAGGCGCGAAGACCTCACTGAACCGGTTGACGCGTCCGACCAGGTTCTTGAATTGAGATGGCGTCAGCTTTTGCTTCCCTTTGAAAAAATCAAAGACGAAGAGTCGTTCGATCGGTAGGTTCACCCCTTCCAGAAGCGTGGAGTTGCAGACAAGAAACCTCATCTGCTTGGAGCTGCTGAACAGGCTTTCCAAGTAAAGACGGATGGTGTCAGGGATCGAACCATGGTGGTACATAACCCCTTTGCGCAAGCAGCCGATCAGTTTGTAGCGTCGGTCAAAAAGCTCTCCTAGGTCGGCACAGGCCGTCTGGATCAGCGGACAATCTACGGGCGGCAGCACGGCTGCCAGTTCAACCGCAAATGACTCAATGCTTTTCTTCCTGTTGCCGTAAACGATGTTTTTGGACAGTGCTTCGCCCTTGATGAGCTCGAAGCAGTTGGCATACCTCCGATCGAACTCCATCCAGTCATTCAGGAAATGGTCATAGAGCTTGAGCTTCGTCTGGCCCCTCCCAGCCCTAAAATCCCTGATGTAGAAGCGCTCAGACTTGATGTACTCGTCGATCTTGAATCCGCTCGGGATCATGTCCAGGAAGCGCACACGGACGTTGAGTTCATCGCATAGGAAGGGAGTCAGGAACTTGAATGATGTTTCCGGATTACGAGCCCCCAGGATGCACAGCATGGCAGCCAGTAACTCACTTCTGCGGTCGCTCTGCAGCAGGTTGTGGGCCTCGTCGATGAAGACCATATCGAAGCTCAGCCCGGCGTTCTCGTTCAAGAGCCTGTTGAGCCGCTCCTGGGTCAGGACAAATGCCCTGTTCTTTCGCTCAACCGAATACATCTCGGGGTGGGTCACCACCTTGCCCAACCCCTCAATGTCCGCGTAGATCAACCGCTTTTTCGTCTGGGCCAGCAGAGCCTTAGAGGGCACGAGGATCAGGATCCGCTGCCCTGGATTTTCCCTCACCGATTGGATGATGAGCTCAGATTTACCGTAACTGGTCGGAGCAACCACGACTGACGACTTACGGTACTCCGACTGAACAAATGTCCGCAGGGCATCCTGTTGCTCAGTCAGCACGATGCCTTGATCACGGAAGGTATCGATGTAGCTGCCCACGATGTTTCGGATGAACGACTCGCTGCGGTGATCATCCTCGGAAAAGTAGCTGCTGATTACTGCTGAGACAGGGTGCAGACCACTGTTGAGTGCTACATCGTACAGCGCCTGGTACTGACCCGAAGCGTTACCGTAAAACAGGATAATGCGGTAGCCGAGACGCCGAATTTCGAGGGTCTTGTGGTTAAGGAGCAGCACGGCGATCGCCAAAAGTTTCACAATCTCTGTGTTACCCAGTTCGTCTCCCTTAAGGAGTTGGAAATACAGATCCTTGAACTTGGTGTTGCCCAGTTTCCTGATAGTCAGCTCTTCCATGCTACTGCTGCGCCTCCTGCCTCAAAAACTCTTCCAGCTTTTCCATGGTGCCTTTGTGGAGGGACAGCACCCACACCGTTTTGAACACAGCTTCAGCTACCAGCTTGGTGGTGAAATTTGACACGGTATTTTCGGCGATAGCCTGGGACACTTCGCTGAACAGGGCAGAGACCAGAAACACATTGTTGTCCGAAGCACTCGCCCCGTCTTCTTCAGCCAAATCACCTTCCATCTCCAAGATCTCAATAACCGAGTCCCGGTAATTAGCTTTGTTGTGGATCGCATTTTTCGCGGCATTGATCGCGTTAAGCCAGTGATTGAGCTCCGGCTCAGCCAAACGCCTCTTGAGGTCATCCCGAGCCGAACGCAATTGCGCACTTGTGGCCGAGCAAGACGTCTTGTCCGCCCCTCTGCCGCCCGACTTGACCTCGGTGATCCAGACGTTGTTGGTTGAGGTCTCGTATAGGAGAAGATCGAAGCCCTTCCGGATACTCTTCTCTTCCATATTAAAGAACGGGGAGACCACATCGAAGTTGGGGAAGAGCTTCAGAATGATGACGTGAGACAGGAGCTCACCCAGCATACCGATCCGGGTTTCCCAAGTTTTCTTGGAATAGCGCTCGTTCCAGAAGTGCTTAATCGTCGCAGGGTATTTGTAGATCGCCCTGTCCTTGCTGGCCTGATCAGCACCATGGCAGATACGGGTGAGGTTTTCCCTCAGCGCGAGCTTAAGCTCATTGGAAAAATTCTCGACACAACACAGGGCATACTGGTCTACCTGCTTGAAGCTCACGCCATCCATAACACTTCCTACAAACACTAAACCGCAGAATCCTCTTGCGGTTGCTGCGCGCGATCAATGATCCCGCCCTGATTAAGGGTAGGCACCAGCTGAGCAGCCGTGCGCGCGAGTGAAATCTAGTCAGGGATGACCGATAGCAGCACTGTGCCAGCGTTACCGCAAGTTAGCGTGATTGACGGGACCGGTAAACAAGATCGGAGACTATTTTTGGTGCAAATCGTCGGAGTTTGCGTAACAGCTGTATAAATATCCAATCCTTCGTAGGTCAATCAGCGTCGGACTGAAAGATACGCAGCACTGTAGACAGCCCCATCCAAGGCCGCTGGTCATTCCCGACTGAGAGGTAGGCAGCGTGAGCCACTCCCCCGCACTTATGAACTACTGAAAGCCATCTGAATCCATCTGGCTCTGTGGGAAATCGTCACTCGCGAACCTGATGCACTGGGGGCAAAATTGGGGGCACATTTGAATTTTTTCCGCCTGAAAATACCGTCCTAGAGCCCAGTCAAAATGTTTTTTGTCGATCCCGATAGCCTGTAATAAAGTTCCACTTTACTCGCCCAGAATGTTCTTCAACGCAGCGGTATGGCCGGCCGGGTCGTTTACGCTGGACATCACTTCGATGATGGTGATCTTCTGATCGTTCATCGTCATCAACGAGGCCATCAGTAGTTGCAGGCCGTTGAAATCGTCGGTGCCGTCCAGGCGGTGCATCTTCAAGCCGTTCACCTGAAGGATCTTCTCGCTAGTCATGCGAAAGTTGGGTGACGCGGCCTGCTGCTTTTCCTTCACGGTATCCACGGCAAGGCGAAACGCAGCGTCCGGGGTAGTCCCCGCAGTCGGCGCCGGACCTTCGGTAACGATGATAGCCCGCTCGCTTTTCGGATCGAAGTACATCGTGCCGCCGTTCTCGCTGTTCAAGATACGGGCCTCGACGCCGTTGAGCACGAACTTCAGCTTGCCGCCTGCCAGGGACACCGATTGCGTGTCCGATGCCGCCGTAGCGGTTTGTTCAGGCGAGGCAGCAACTGCCAGGGTGGCCGCGCCGCTCAAGGCAGCAAGCACGCACAAGGAACGGGTCCAGCCCAACAGCAAATGCTTCGACATTCAGAGCGCCTTTGTTTTCAGGCCGTCGAATACCGACGGCCTGTCGTGCGAACAGCCTAGCTTACTTGCCTGCTCACTTGCCCAGGATTATCTGTCGACTATTTAGCCCCAGGCCCCATCAACGAGCTCTCGATCTGGACGCCAGGCATCATTCGCTGCAAACCTTCGATCAGTTTGTCCCCCGCTTCCGTCAAGGCTTCAAGCGGCATCGCCGGCAAACTTTCCAGAATGAACCACATGCACTTCGCATCCGCATCGAGACGGGTCCTGACACCTTGCCGCCAGTTCCAGCGACGGCAGGTCACGCCTTTGTCGTCGCGCCAGACCACTTCGCCGGCGTCTGGATACTCGACAGCAGGAACCCCTTCTTTCAGGGTGTCAAAGGGCTCGGTGCCATCGGCGACTACCAACCGTGGGGAGCCCACATAAGCTTCGATGTTTTCCCCGCCAACAGGGATGGCGTACTCAAGACTGATGGCGTTGTAGAGATCGACGATGGGATCCAGGCTAGGCAAGCTGCCGTCGCGCAACACCCGTTTACGCAACGCCTCGGCAGAACAAGGCGTGCGCTGCGGCTTGGCTCCAAACTTTCGGAATGTATCGGCCCACGCTGCCAAATGTGCTTCGCCCCAGCCTGGCCCACCCTCCCGCACTGCCTTGCAAGCCCGGTCCAACGCGGCCTGAGCAACCTCAGGATGGGTCAGCGGCGCCGCTTGCACCACAATGCTCAGAGCCCTGAACCCCGGGACCAGCTCTGCAACGGCTCGATCGATTAACGGCAGGACGGACAGCATTAAAAACCTCCAGGAATCCAAATGTCATTTCATGCTATCCAGCGCCGACCAGCAAAGTCAATATAATGACCAGTATCACCCACTATAACGAATGGGTCGATTGACGGGCCTATCCGTATAGACCGAGAATCCCGGCACATTTTCTTCTCAGCATGACCCTCATCAATGACCATGAATACCAGCCTGTCGACGACCCCGGGTGCTGACGCTCAAGCCGTCAGCCTGGCTGTCGCGCGCACACTCAAACAGGCACGCAAGGCACAGAAGATCACCTTGGATGAGCTTTCCCGGCGTTCAGGGGTGAGCAAAGGAATGGTCGTCGAAATTGAAAAATGTACGGCGAACCCCAGCATTGGCATCCTATGCAAAATCGCAGCCGCGCTGGGTTTGTCCGTTGCAGACATCGTCAATGTGACCGAAGCCCCCTCTGCCCATATCATCGACAGCCAGGACATCCCCACGCTCTGGACCGGGGACCAGGGAGGGACGGCGCGACTTCTGGCAGGAACGTCCGGCCCCAATATGATCGAGCTGTGGCGCTGGGAAATGCATCCAGGCGAGGCCTTCGCGTCACCTGGGCACCCTCAAGGCACGCTTGAACTTTTTCATGTGGAGAAAGGCACGCTCAAATGCGTGGTAGGGGAAACGGAGTTGGTCATCCCTGCGGGGAGCTCGGCAGTGGCCAAGACCGATGTTCCCCATTCCTACTCCAACGCTGGCAAATCCAAGTTGGTATTCACCATGTCCGTGACGGAGATGCATCAGTAAGTGCTCACCGGAGCTTGCGCCATCGATACGGTGCAGGCGCCTAGAGCTTATGGCTCCCCAACACCCAATACCGCTGCGGCTCCACCTTGCGCAGTCGCGCCGCCAGGAACACACCCACCAGCAACGCCGCCGGAATGATCGCGCAGAGGCCATATGACAAAGCCTTGCTCGCACCCGTCAGCACATCGAAATGCACCACCGCGATAAACAGGACCGCCAACAGGGCCACGCAAGAGAAACCAGGAAAAATCCGCCCACGCCATATTCCCAGGTTGAGTTCGGGGTGGCGCTGGGCAAAGACCCAGACCGCGGCGGAAGTCAGCGCCATCAGCAGAATCACACACAACGTCGCCAGGTTGGACAGCCAGGCGAACAGTTGCAGGATCGGGTCGGCATCCATGGCGGCGAAAATCAGTACCACCACGGCGGAGATCAAGCTCTGCAACGCCGAGCCCATGTGCGGGCTCTGGTGGACGCGGTGGGTAGTGCCCAAGCGGCTGGGCAGCAAACCGTCACGTCCGATGGCGTAGAAGTAACGGGCCGCGGCGTTGTGGAACGCCAGCAGCCCGGCGTAGATGCTGACCATGAACAGCACGCGGATGACCTGGGTCAGCTGCGGACCGACAAAATGATCGGACATGCCATAGATAAACGTCGTCGGGTCCTGCAAGGCCTGGAGCGTGGACACGATCTTGTCCGCCCCAACACCGATGACCATCGACCAGACCGACAGCGCGTAGAAACCACCGATCAGCAATACCGAACAATAGGTGGCAATCGGGATCGTCCGTTCCGGGTTCTTGGCTTCTTCGCCGTAGATGGTGGTGGCCTCGAAGCCGATGAACGCCGCGAAGCAGAACAGCAAGCCGATGGACGGCGTACCGCTGAACACGTGACTGCGATCGAACGCGTCGAGGTTGATGCCGCTGTCGCCACCGGTCCTCAGGATCGCAAAATCCAGGAGCAGGATCGCCAGGTATTCGGCGATCACGATCACCGACAGCACCCGGGCCGACAGGTCGATCTTGCGATAGCCAAGAATCGCGATGCTCGCCATCGCCAGGAGTGAATAGGTCCACCATGGCAAATCCAGGCCAAAGACGCTGGCCATCGTGCCGCTGACCACGCCGCCGAACATGCCGTACAGGCCGACCTGGAGAATGTTGTAGGCAAACATCGCCAACACTCCCGCTGCGCCACCGGCCAAGCCACCCAAACCGCGGGAGGTGAACGCGTAGAAACCGCCGGCGTTGGTCACATGCCGGGACATGGTGGTATAGCCCACCGAAAATGCCAGCAACACCAGCAAGGCCAGGATCAGCAACGCCGGTGTGCCGGCGCCGTTGCCCAGCATGATGCCAATGGGGAAGCCGCCGGCGATGACACTCAAGGGGCTCGCCGCCGACACCACGAAGAAGATGATGAAGCCGACACCCAAGGCCCCACGCTTGAGCTCCGTGGAGCTATTGACCGGGAGAGGTACACTCATGTTTTCTTGACCTTATTGTATGAGGCAGGCGCTGTAGGATCGGTGCAGTCAAATGCTCACCGTCACCCAATCGCGTTATTGTTCTTGTTGCACGCTGGATTCGATCCTATGCCTCTCCCTGAACGCCCCATTAGCCCAAATCGGTCATCGCTGCGCTCGCCTCAAAAAAGCCTGGCGTGGGGCTAATGCCAGTTAGTCAAGTGGATACCACAGGCAAACACACAAACCGTGGCGAGGGAGCTTGCTCCCGCTGGGCTGCGTAGCAGCCCCAGAAACAGGGACGCTTCGCGACCCAGCGGGAGCAAGCTCCCTCGCCACAGGGTTATTGCCCGGCTTTGTTTCGCTTAACTGACAAGCATCAGGACGTGTGCCCCCCTCTCAATTCACTGCAAGGCAATACGCGCCGTCAGTTGCGACGCCGCGCCGGTGACTAGGTCGCACAGGTAGCCCTGCTGAAACGCTCGGAACCGCTCGCTGCGCCCCACCAGGGTCATGCTCCCGAGGACTCGGCGTTTTTCGTCGAAGATCGGTGCCGCGACGCCACTGCGTCCCGGGTGCAGCTCGCTTTCGCTGATGCAATAGCCCTGTTTGCGGATGGCGAGCAGCCCCTTGGTGAACGGCTTCCACTCCAGTTCCTGATGCAGCACTTGCGCGGGATTGGCGTGGAAGTCGTAGATGCGGCGAATCTGGCGCGGCAGCAGATAGGCCAATACGACCCGAGCGGTCGCGCTGTGAAAAAGATCGATCGGCCGCCCTCGGTCGCCCCCCTCCGGGCCAGCGTCGGAGCCCCGCTGGATCAGCACATTGACCACCGAGTCGCCATGCCATTCGCTGACCAGCGCATCCAGGCCGGTGTCGGCCACCAGTTTGTCGACCAGGCCCCGGCTGCAGGCCAGCAATGGATCGTAGTGGGTCATCTGATGCTCCAGCGTGACGATACGTGGGCCGAGCGCATAGCCCCGCGGTAATCGCTTCAAGAAACCCGCGTCGCCGAGTTCGCGTAGATAACGATAGGCGGTGGCAGGCGTGTAGCCGAGCTCCCGGCAAATGACGTCCACATCGATGACCGGCCGTTCAGGGCGAAACAAGTCGAAGACCCTGAGCAGGCGGCGAAGGCTATTCATCTTTTCTACGTCCTTGTGCAGGCAAATGCTCAAGCAAGCGCACAACCGCCGATGGCAGCGCGCGTGGTCTGGGATGGCAGCTCGGCGAACAGCGCCTGGTACTCGGCCGCAAAATGGCTGAGGTGAAAGAAGCCCCACTGGGCTGCGGCATCGCCAATGGAGAGATGCGTCGCTGGGGTGGACATCAAGGTTCGGCGCACACCGTTGAGCCTTACGGAGCGCAGGTAATTGACCGGCGTCGTCTCGGTCACCGAACGGAAGCTGTTCTGCACGGTACGGCGACTCACCTGGAGTCGCTGGCACAACTCATCCACGCTGGGCACGTTGTTCGATTGCGCGGTCGCCAGGCGGTGACATTTTTCGACAATGTAACTGCGCGTGGAGCTGGGCGCGCGCTGGTGCTTGTCGCAGGCGGGGTCGGTCATCAACTGGAGCAATTCGGCGAGCATGGTCTGCTCCAGTGCCATTTCCCGGTCTTGTGCGTTGTCGAGTTCTTCGCTCAAGAGCGCCTGGGAGAACGCCGCCAGCATTCGACGGCGAGCCCCGGCGTAGCGTTGGGTGGGAAGCCTGATCACCGGCTGGCGTAGCAACTGACCGATTTCCTTGGCCGACGCGGTTTGCGCCAACGCTTGCTCGAACAACTCACGCTCGAAGGTGATCGCCAGCAGCTCCATGCCCATCGGCATGTGGAACATGAACTCCTCGCCACCATGAAGAAAGAACAGGCTGCTGTCGTCCACTTCCCGCCCTTGCATCCGGATCGTACCCGGGACCGTGATCGGCACGGCGAAGCACATCTTGCCCCGAGGAGCCACGCCGTGCTGCACGACACGCTGGTTGATCTGCTCGCGAAAGACGTGGCAGCGCGGCGTCGTCAACTGGATCAGTGAGCTCTCAGCCGAACCAGCGGTCAGCTGGTTGTAGTCCTGGCTCCACTCCTGGACGGTGGCTGCGTGGACATGGATGTCGTGGAAGTGGCTGATGTTCAGGTTTTTCATGATGACGAAAGCCTCGGCCAATATTCTTGTTTTTAGATCGCCTTCACGACCGATATTCTCATATTAAGAGAATTCTGCAAATTTTCTTTTATGACCGCCAGATCTTCGAAAGGAAGGGACGCGGCAGCCTCCCAATGTGCCGATTCGGGCTACCGGCCAGGAACGGGCCACGAGGATGATCGAGACACTGAAACCGACATCCTGAGAGACCGTCATGAGTGAAGCCAAACTTGAATCCCTCCATTTCGCGGACGCCCCGCGGATAACCTCCACCATTCCCGGCCCCAAGACCACCGAGGCCCTGGCGCTGTCGGCGCGTACCGAGTCGATGGCCCGCGGCGGCGGACGCATGCCGGTGGCCATGGACCGGGCGTTCGGCGCGACCTTCAAGGACGCCGATGGCAATACCTACATCGACCTGTCCGCGGGCGTGGGCGTCAGCAGCGTGGGTCGCTGCCACCCGAAGGTGGTGCAGGCCATTCGCGAACAGTCCGAAGTGCTGATGCATGCCCTGGAAGTCAACAGCACCCGGCGCACCGAATTGGCCGCCAAGCTCTCCGAGATCGCACCCGACGGCTTGCGCGGCGACTGCATCACGTTCTTCACCCAAAGCGGTAGCGATGCGCTGGAGGCGGCCATCAAGTTTGCCAAGCGCGTTACCGGGCGGCACCAGATCATCGCCTTCCACGGTGGCTACCACGGCGTGTGGAACGCGTCCGGCGCGCTCACCACAGGCACGGCTTACCGCAAGGGCTACGGTGCCCAGATGGGTGGCGTCATTCACGCGCCCTACCCTTATGCCTATCGCTTCCCCTTCGACACTACCCACAAAAGCGCCGAACAGATCGCCGGTGAGTACGTGGATTACCTGCTGAACACCCCCTACACCGCCGCCGACGACGTGGCTGCCGTGATCGTGGAGCCGGTGCAAGGCGAAGGCGGCTACGTGCCCCCCTCGCCAGAATTCCTGCAACTGCTGCGCAAGGCCTGCGACCGCAGCGGTGCACTGCTGATCGTCGATGAAGTGCAGTCCGGTGCGGGGCGTACCGGCAAGATGTGGGCGGTCGAGCATTCCGGCGTGAAGCCCGACATGCTCACGTTCGGCAAGGGCATCGGCAGCGACCTGCCCATGGCCGGCCTGATCATGCGTTCGGACCTGGCGGCGGCGATTCCTGACGGATCGATGCCCAACACCTTCGCCGCCAACTCGTTGTCCGCGGCAGTGGCATTGACCAACATCAGCATCCTCCAGGACCCGGAGCTCGATCTGCTCAACCGCGCTCACACACTGGGGCTGGAAGCGCAGGAACGTATCCGTGGCTTCGGCAGCCCGCTGGTCGGCGAGGTCCGCGGTCGCGGCCTGATGATCGGCATCGAGCTGGTCTCGGACCCGACCACCAAGGCGCCACTGGCACCGGAAAAGATCGGCCAGCTCATGGGTTACCTGCTCAGCCACGGCGTGCTGATGATTCCCTGCGGGCGCTACAGCAACGTGATGCGAGTCATGCCTTCGCTGACGATTTCACGGGCGCTGTTCTTCAAGGCACTGGACATCTTCGGCGACGCCCTGGACGCCCTCGAGGCGTGAGATGTCTCGACGCTGCCCATCACCCCATGGACTCCAAAAATGACTAAGCATCTAAAACACTTCATCGCCGGTACGTCCTTCGAAGCCTCCGACGGGCGCCGCATCAACCTTGTCAATCCGGTCACGGAACAGGTCTACGGCAGTTGCGCCCAAGGCACCGCTGAAGACGTGGACCGTGCCGTGGCGGCCGCGCGCAACCAGCTCGAACGTGGCGCCTGGAGCCAGCTTGACGGCGCCCAGCGCGCTCGACTGCTGTCGAAACTGGCGGACCTGGTGGAGCGCGACACCGACGTGCTGGCCGATATGGACGCCGACGCCATCGGCCGCTCGCCGATCGAGCCACGCCGGCTGGACGTGCCCAATGCGGTCGCCAACCTGCGCGCCTCTGCCGGCTGGGCCAACCAGCTCGAGGGGCGGACCATTCCCTCCGGCGGCTACTTCGGCACCCAGTCCCTTTCATACACGGTGCGGGAACCCGTGGGGGTGGTCGGCGCCATCGTTCCCTGGAATTCGCCGCTGATGATCACCGTCTGGAAGCTCGCCGCTCTGCTGGCGGCGGGCTGCACCGTGGTCATCAAACCGTCGGAAGAGACACCCCAGTCGGCCTTGCACCTGGCGACGCTGGCCCAGGAAGCGGGTTTCCCTGACGGCGTGATCAACGTCGTGACCGGCTACGGCAACGAGGTGGGTCGTGCCCTGTGCGAACATCCCCATGTCGACAAGATCAGCTTCACCGGCAGCCCTGAAGCCGGCCGCGAGATCCAGCGCACCGCCGGCGTGCTGTTCAAGCGCGTGGCCCTGGAGCTGGGCGGCAAGAGCCCGCAGATCGTCTTCGACGATGCCTCCTTCGACGACGCGCTGTTCGGCTGCACCCTCGGCCTGTTCGCCAACCAGGGCCAGGTCTGCGCGGCCGGCTCGCGCATCCTGGTCCAACGCAATCTCGCCGATCGCTTCGCCGCCGCGCTGGCCGATGCCGCGCGCGCCGTCAAGGTGGGCGACCCTCGCCAACCGGGCGTGCAGATGGGGCCGGTGGCCAAGAAAGCGCAATTGGATCGCGTCAACCGTTACATCCAATTGGGTATCGACCAAGGTGCGACCCTGCTGGCCGGCGGTGTATCGAACCCTGAACAAGGCTGGTTTGTCCGGCCGACGATCTTCGCCAATGCCCGCAATGACATGGCGATCGCCCGGGATGAGATCTTCGGCCCCGTCGGCACGGTGATCACGTTCGACAGCGAGGATGAGGCGATCGCCTTGGCCAACGACTCCTCCTACGGCCTCGCGGCCACGGTCTGGACCAGCGACCTGGCGCGAGCGCACCGCGTCGCGGCGGCAATCAAGGCCGGTGCCGTGGGCATCAACTGCTGGAGCCCACTGGACGCCAACCTGCCCTGGGGCGGCGTCAAGGCCAGCGGCATTGGCCGAGAAGGCGGATTCAGCGGCGCGCTGGCCTACACCGAGGAAAAGGTCATTACCGTACTGCTGCCCAGCTCAAAATAACCCGTATTGACCCGGCCACCTTCCAAGCCGCTGTGCCGTAGAGGGTGGCCGTTCAACCGCGCATTTTCGATGCCTTGATGATGGATGGAGAGACCGCGATGAATCCGGCAAATCAAACAATAATTGATCGGTATCCGACGTCCCTGCGGATTTTGCACTGGGTGCGCGCCGTGCTCATCGCCGGCCTCCTCTGGGCGGGCTGGCACATGACGGGGCTCGATGACGAAGTGGCGAGCAAATATGAGCTCTACTACCCGTGGCACAAATCCTTTGGGGTGCTGGCATTCCTGGTGGTCCTGGTCCAGATCGCCCTGAGGGTGAAAACGGCCAGGCTGCCGCAACCGCCGGAGACGCTGGCGCGCTATGAGCGGGTTTCCTCACGACTTGCGCACCGTACGCTGTACGCGCTACTCGTGATCGTGCCGTTGATGGGTTACTCGATGTCGAGCACCTACACGATGAGCGACGGCGTGTTTTTCTTCGGGGTGAACCTTCCGGAGCTGCTGGGCAAGAATGACGACTGGTTCGTCGTCTTCCAGTGGCTGCACAAAGTGCTCGCCTATACCCTGCTCGGCCTGATCCTGGTGCACGTCGCCGGCGCCCTCAAGCACCGGTTTTATGACCGCGACCCTCGAAACGATGTCCTGCGCCGCATGCTGTGACTTGATTGAGGCGTTGGCGAAAAACGCCGACGCCTTCACTTATGGCTCGGACCGCAGAGGTCCGGTAAAGTCCGCCGGTGAAGCGACTGGCTTGACGAGCACCGCATCCTCCGGCAGCAAATAGCCCTCCTTGATCGCCTGTTGTTTGGCGGCTTCGAAACGACTCGCATAATTGGCATGACTGCCATACAACGCCTTCATCTGCTGCGCGGAATAGGGCACCTTCGTGTCGTAGGCCGAACCGCAGCCGGTCTCCTGGTCGGTCAGGTAGGTGGCGCTTGGCACCTTGATCCACGGCGGACGCACACCACCCACCATGTTGCCGGTCTGCAAATCGCGGGCAACGCCCTTCCCCTCACGAGCGACCCGCTCGGCCTTGGGCATCGGCGTGCCGTCACGCACCCAGCGATCCATCGCGTCAAGGATCGCGGACACAACCGTCTCCACCGGCTCGTCATACAGAAACTGGCAGCGCGGATCGTTGCGCTTGTCGCCGTCGGCCGGGTGCGGCTCAGTCCCCTCGGTGCCCTGATCGGCAAGGCGCAGATGGGGCATGCCCGTGACCTCGTAATAACGCAACTTCGGTTGGTCGGTATCTGGCGGGAGCGCGATCTCCTGGCGGGCATCGTGGACCACCTCGGCCTGGCTGTAGACCGTCACGAAAGGCGCATCCTCAGGGAGCTTGCGCGGAACCCTGAGCACCTCGCCACCCAGGTCGCCATACACAATGTGCCCGGTCATATAGGCGTCGATCAGCGGTTTACCGTCCGGCATGCGCCACTGCTGATGCCGGCCCTGATCGAGGTAATCGAGCCAGAGCTGCCCATTGATTGCCCAGGTGTTGACATAGATACGCTTGACGTCGAGCCCCTGGGTGGGACCGTGGTTTGACTTGAGCAGCAAGGCCAATTGCGCGGCAATGCCCTGCGCCTGGGGCGGGTACTGATCGGGACCGCTGCCGCGTCGAAACCGGTCGCTGTCGTAGTAGCTGCCGAGCGGTGCGTAGCGCTTGTAGTCGTAGCGTCGCATGAAGTCCAGATTCAGGTTGCGGGGCTCAGGATCCCAATCCAGCGTCTTGGGATCGTTAGCCGGTCGATTGATGCTGAGCGTATAGCCGACAAATGCGTAGCCCTTGCGCATCAGGTAGTTGCGGGTGAGGATCCAGCCCGCGCCGCGCTCGCCCATCCAACTGAACGGCTCCAGCACAACCGTGCCGTTGAAGCGTCCAGGGTCCTTGGGTTTGCGGATAAGAAAGCGCGTCACGTAGGGCGCGTCGAACACCTGTTCGCCAGAAGCGGTGATCGCCGGCGCGAGCCCCAGCAGGTAGTACTCCTCCTCCACATACCCGCCCCCCTCGAGGTCGACATACTCCGTGCCGTGCCTTGACGCAGACGCGAGAGGCAACCGGCCGCTGGGCGGCACCAAAGAGAATTGCGGCATGGAGGGCGTTTGCGCGCCGACGGGCGCGGCCATCGTCAGCACAAGCGACGCCGCCACGGACAGCCTGGGCGACCAAACCTCGCCCATGGGCTTCATTTCCACGTCCCGATGGTTTTCCCATTGGGCAACCGTAGCGCCTGGAGGGCGCCACCTGTCTTCGTCTCGTCCCTCATCGGCGCGAGTTGCAGGTCGACCTTATCGCCCGGCTTGAGCGTATTGGCCATCCAGCCCTGACGCATCAGGATATTCGGGCCGCCGGCCTCGATCGCCCAGGTCTCAGTCTTGTCCCCGGCCAGTACATCGACGAATAACCAAACGTGAGGATTTCTAAACTGCACCTCACTGACTGTGCCGGCAATCGCGACGAGCTTCGACATGTCGAAGGCTGAGTAGGAATGGTGGGCAAGCGCAGCCGGTGCTGCCGAACCCAGGAGCGCCAAGCCGAACAGCATGGATTTGAGATTCACTTCGTGTCTCCTTGATTTTTGTTGTTCGCTTGGTTCAGGTTGCGACGCTCGGGAATCGTCGTGATTTCCGCGCCCGTCACCGGATCGATCGACTCGTTATTGCTGTCCTCGCAGACAAACTCCATGAACTCGACCCCCTTGGGCGCACGGCGGAAAGTCAGCGGCGCCCACTGCCATGGCTTGACCAGCGCATCCGGGTCTTCGACCCTGCCGTCCACCTGCAGCAAGCCTTCGTCATTGATGAAGATCCGCTCTTTGATAATCATGCGCGGACCGTGGCCGAGCGCATCGTCGGCATGCCCATACTCACCCAACGTGGTCTCCTGCCGGATATGGGTCGTCTCGACGACCAACACATTTTCCTCCCAGCGTGCGACCGAATGGCCCTCGAACGTCGAGGGCGCTTCCTCGGGATTGGGGTGGGCGCGCCCATCCAGGTAAATACGACGCGTCTCGCGCAGGAATTCTTGCGCCCAATTTATTTGTGTCGGCGTCTGCATGATCTCTACGGCGTAAGGCCCGACCATGTTCGTTGGCATGCCCAGCACCTTGCACGACGTCTTGAATTCACTGCCCACTTTGGCGAGCGCTTCAGCGCGTTTCCTGGCGCTCTCGAGATAGACCCCCTTGAGTTCCGGCGTGGTGCCGAACGGAGGGCCGACATTGGTATCGGGGTTATCGGCACCGGTGCTGTTGACGAGGGGGTCTACGGAGCTCCCCACTGGCATCCACAGACCGCTGAGGTCGGGCGGTCCGGCTTTCGGCTTGGCCACGCTGGACGTTGCGGGGGGCGTTGCGGCGATGGCGAACAAGGGATTCGCGGATGCGGCCAGAATAGCCAGCAGCGCGATCACTGCGTGAACAAGAGGGAGCGTTTTCATAGGCATGACCTGCGTCTTTTTCTACACGTTGGTAGTGCTGAGGATGTTTGGCGGCGTGGATGGCCGCTCAGAAGCTCACCCAGGCGATGAGCTGGAAGTAGGTATTCGTCGATGCGCTCCCACTCTGGTTGCCACCGTTGCCGAGCCACTTCTCGGGCTTGTAGAAGCCGATGAGGGGCGAGAGCGTGATGTTGTCCGTCACCATCCAGTCCAGGAAGAAGTCGACCTCACGTGCGCTGAAGTCCTGCTCCCCACGCCGGGAAAGCTGGTGGTAGTCGAAAGCCATCGCGTTAAGCGTCAACTTGTCGGTCGGCATGACCGAGAGCAACACATCATGGATCTGCATGTTCGAAGTCACTGAACCGGCGTAATTCACCGCGACTTCACCTTGGTAGCGTTTGCGAAAACCGCCTTGGAACAGGAAGTCCCAGCCCTCGGAATAGCGCGTATAGCGATAGCTCACCGTCGGTTGCCATTTGGCATCGGCGAAGGTGTAGCCCGCGTCGAAGAACATCGCCCGCTGCGACCCCGAGCGTTTTTCCTGGCGCGCCACTTCGAACGCGAAATCGGCGTTCTCGATGCCGGCATTGCCCTGGCCACGAATGCTGTAGATGTCCATGCCCTTGCGTTCACCCCGATCGCCAAAGACGTATCGCTCTTCGACATCCAGACCACGCACGTACGTTGAACCGATCGAGCCGCTGGGCGTCGTGTAGTCGACGGTGGCGGCCGCCACTTCGGTCTTGGACTGCCCGGGATTATCCGACTTCAACCAGATCAAGCTGCCATGCAGGCCCTGCCTGCCGCCCAGCTTCAAGACTGCCGTATTCCCGAACGCCAACCGCGGGCCGAGGTAAAAGGCACCGCCGCGATTGAACCGGCCATCCGCTACGCCCTCGATGGGGTTGAAAGCGTTCCCCGGGGCGAACCCATCATCGGTGATCAGAAAGCCGTCCACCGTCACGATCTGTCGGCCAAAAGAAAAATCAACGCCGTCCGTGCCCAACGCCGGAATCAGGTCACCTGACTTCCAGCCCAGGTAGGCATCTTCCACTGCGGTTTCTCTTTCGTTTCCGGCGGTGATCGCTCCTGCGTCGCCGTCGCCCCATGACCCCGTACTGATCAGGCTGAACCCGCCGTAGATCGAGCCGGCGGCGATCTGATCCGTCGTGCCGCTGAGACCATATTTGGCGAACCCTTCCTGCCATCGCATGGTGCCGGGCTCCCGCTGCGGGTCGCCGAGGTAGTTCTTGCTACTACCGAACCAGCCAAATCCCGCCCAAAACTCGGCGTTAAGGACGGTCCCACCTTCGTTGTCGTTGTACAACTCGTAGCCCTGTGCCTGCGGCTCGAACGCGCAGACGGCAACCAGCGAAAGCAATGGAGCGTAACGGGGGGTGCGCATGACGTCTCTCCTGTTTTTATATTTATGAGGCGAGTCATGAGTGTTCCGATTCGGCTCGCCCATGCGGTAGCCCAAATCAGCATGTGCACGGGGTTGGCCACCCATTTCCTTGGCGCTATTTCTCCCTGCTGAAAAACATGTCCAGAGGCTTGAACGGTTGCCGTTTTGGGCTACGGCCTGCCCGTGCGTGCGCCCTATGCTGGGGCCATAAGAACGCATAAGAACGAGGCATCCGTCATGACCCCAATACCGCTGTTACGTCAGGGGCTTTGCCTGCTGACCATCGTCGCCTGCAGTGCCCTGCCGTCCCTGGCCACTGCCCACCATTCATTCGCGCTGTTCGACCAGACCAAGACGGTCACGGTCAAGGGCGTGGTCGAGCGCTTTGCCTGGACCAATCCCCACATCACGATTTACCTCGATACGCCCGGCCCACCGGCCCAGCGTTTCAAGATCGAGACGGGCAGCGTCAACGCGTTGCAGCGTGCGGGCTGGAGCGCAGACTCGATCAAGGCCGGCGAGAGCGCCGAGGTGTCCTTCAGGCCGCTGAAAAACGGTGACCCGGGCGGACTGCTCGTGGAGATCAAGATCGGTGACGTCGTGCTCACGGGCGGCGGATAGGGGAACTCCCTCGCCTGATGACCACGGAACCAAACCGAACAAGCCAGCCAGCAGCGTGGAGACGTTTCAATGAAACCGACACGAACCTTGAGCGCAGCAACGATCTTCCTCGGCGTCGTCCTCGTGACGGTCGCCGGGGTGTGCAACGCAGCCACCTCGAAAACCCAGGACAACACTCCCCCGGATATCAGTGGCACCTGGGAAAGAACCCCGGACGACTGGTTCGGTGAGAACCCGGACGATCCGGTGCACCCAGGCGGCCCGATGGACCTGAAGGAACCCTATGCCCGCGAATACGCCGCGCTGAAAAAGAAACAAGCCGCCGCGAACGAAGCCGGCACGCCCTTGGCCACGACAAGTTCCCGGTGCCTGCCCGAAGGCATGCCGACGATGATGGCGGCGCTGTTTCCGATCCAGATCATTCACGACGACAAGCAGGTGATTGTCCTCGGCGAGTACCTCCAGCAGGTGCGCCGGATTCTCCTGGACCAAGCCATGCCGCCCAAAGAGAAGCTCGACCCCAAGTACCAGGGTCATTCCCGCGGCCATTGGGAAGGCGACACCCTCGTGGTGGAGACGCAACGTGTGCGAACCGACGTGACGTTTTATGACGTTCCCCACAGTGAGGCGATGACGATCACCGAGCGCATCAGGCTAAAGGGCCCGGACCACCTGGAAAACCAGGTGGTGATCGAGGATCCGCAGGTGCTGAACACCCCGTATCGCTTCACGTTCGACTACAAGCGCTCCAACTACGCCATTCAAGAATACGTTTGCGAGAACAACCAGATCGTGATCGACAGCGAGGGCAAGGCGTCCCTCAACCGTGAGTGAAGCCCTGCCGCGAGGCCAGGGTTGGGGCTGCAGCGCAGCCCAGCGGGAGCAAGCTCCCTCGCCACAAAGGGCGGTGTTTGCCACGAATGAGTGGGCAACATCATGGAACTGATTACTCCACACCGCCCAGCCACACACAAAACCGTGGCGAGGGAGCTTGCTCCCGCTGGGGTGCGCAGCGCCCCCAAACCAGACTGATTTTGCTCCTTTGGAGATGACCGGATGGAACGACCGATGACCACCAGCCTCCTGCGGCCGACGCTGCCCGGCGTCCTGCTGTCGCTGATCCTTGGCTCGAACGCGTTTGCCGAGGTGCCGCGCATGCCCACGGCCATTGCCATGCCACCTTCCAGCGAGCCACCGCTGTCGTCGGCGAAACGGCCAGGCACGGAACACAGCGATCTCGACAAGTACGGCTACGTCGAGGAGGAGCTTTACCTGCAAGGCGTCGCCCCGGCGATTACCGCCGCAGGCAAAACCCTCTTCGAGGCGCCCTACACCACGCGCATCCTGGTACGTAAACCGGCGGACCCCGGGCGGTTCAACGGCACCGTGGTGATCGAGCCGTTCAGTTGGTTTGGCGAACGTGGCGCCGGATGGATCCTGACCCGCGACTACTTGCTGCGACGTGGCTACGCGTACGTGGGCTACACGTTGAACATGAACAAGCCGGCCGTCGATCCCAAGTTCCTCTCGGACACCCCGGCCGCCGAAGCGGAGCAAATTGCCCAGTACGGACAGATCGTGAACTTCGAGTTCATGCGCCGCTTCGACTATGCCCGCTATGCGCCGCTGGGTACCTACTACGACCCGCAGCGGTTCACCCGTGGCGAAGGCCCCGACCCGTTCGTGCCCCAGTCACAAGGGATCGCGGCGCAGCTGGCGTTGCTGCTCAAAACCAATGCCGCGCAGGGCCCGTTGGCAGGCCTGAATGTGCAACGCGTCTACGTCAACAGCTGGGCGGTGACCGCGCAGGTCTGGATGGACTACCTCGACCAGGGTCGGCACCAGCAATGGCGCATGCCCGACGCTCGGCCGTTGATCGATGCCTACATGACGGGACGCATGGCCTATGGCGAGGTGGGCGGCGACGTCATCCGGCTGCCTCGGCAAATGCCCGATGGCGTGCCGTTCGTGACCGTCTACAGCCAATCCGAACTGATGCATGACGTCATCGAAGGCATCGACCTGCCGCCGGACACCGACAGTCCGCAGCTTCGCCATTACGAAGTGACCGGCATGCCCCATCTGCGGCTGGCCGACCTCGGCACGGAACATACCGAACTGTTCGCCGCCGACGTCGGCAAAGGCGACGATCCACGGTGCCGGACGCTGTACGACGAGCCGGCGGAACTGGTCGTCTCGGCCCTCCTCGATGGCATGGACCAATGGGTGCGCGAAGGCAAAGCCATGCCGAAGGCCCCGCGAGTCGTGCGCGAGGGCAACGTCGCCGTACGCGACCCCGCCACCGGCAACCTGCAAGGGGGTGTGCGCCCGCCGTGGGTCCAGGTGCCCAGTGCGACCTACCTCACGGACCAGGAGACCGACTGCGGCCTGATCTACGACACCAAGGTGCCCTATTCCAAGGACGTGCTTGGCCAGCGCTATGGAAGTTTCAGCCGCTACGAACAGGCGTTCGAAGACGCTAAGGATCTCTCGATCAAGCAAGGCTTTCTCCTTCCGGAAGATGCAACGGGCCTGCGTCCGATCGCGAAACCTCAAGACTTCTAACCCAACGCGGAAGCAAAGCAGATGTCATCAGAACTCATCATCGCCTGGATCTACGCGTCGCCGCTAAGCACAGCCATCAGGGACATGTTCTGGGTCGTGCCCACCGTCCAGAGCGTTCATATCGTCGCCATCGCGGTGATCTTCGGCGCCGCGGTCATCTCCGACCTCAGGCTCGCCGGCGTATTCGCCACCGATGAGCCCATGGGTGGCGTCGTGCGCCGCTACTACCCGTGGATGCGCGCCGCCCTCATCGTCCTGCTCCTCAGTGGATTGGTCATGGTCATTGGCGAGCCCGACCGCGTGCTCGTCAACACAACGTTCTGGCTGAAGATGTTTCTGGTCGTCGCCGTGTTCACGCTGACCTGGTTGGTCCGGCGTCCGTTGCTGCGCACTGTCGACCCCGCATCAAGCGACGACGAAAAGCCGCCCATCAGGGTTTTGGCCTGGCTGTCGATTGTCCTGTGGTGCGTCGTGATCTTCTGCGGTCGCTGGATTGCCTACTGATCCCAGCGTTTTCAATGTTTTTTTCAGGTATTCGCCATGGACATCCAATCGATACTGCAAGCCCTCGAGGACACCACGGTCGCGGCCCGGATCAGAGAGTCGGGCTCGATTTTTCCAAACCTGGAGTCGGTGCATGTGATCGGCATCGCCCTTGTGTTCGGGACCATCGCCGTCGTCGACTTGCGCCTGCTCGGCATCGCCTCCCATCGTCGAAGCGCGCTCCGGCTGATCCAGGAGTTGTTGCCCTACACCTGGGTTGCCTTCGCAGCCTGTGTGGTCACCGGCCTGCTCATGTTCGCCTCCAATGCCACCACCTATGCGCAGAACAGCGTGTTCTGGTGGAAGATGGGCCTGTTGCTGCTGGCGGGCCTCAACATGGCAATCTTCCACCTGGGCGCCTATCGGCGGATCGACGAATGGGACACGATCCTGCCGCCCCCCGGCCAGGCCCGCGTGGCCGGTTTCTGCTCGTTGGCGCTGTGGGCGTGCGTGATCGGCCTCGGGCGCTGGATCGGGTTTGTCTGATGGCTCGCCTGTCGCGAACCTGGCCCTGCGCTGACCCCAACGGCGCGAACAAGGTCGTGCGCCCGGCTTCCGGCCGCTGGGAATCGCTGGCCCTGCTGCTGGCGGCCCTGGCAATCATCGCCAGCGTGACAGGCTATGTGCTGCTGCGCCCAAAGCACCCCGGCCCGCCGATACCCTTGGGCTGGCAAGTGCGTTCCTTCGATGGGCTGGGTGCGGTCGACCAGGCCATCCACAGCGCTCTGCTACCTGCTGGGGAAGAAATCATCTGGAACAACAACGACACCGGCGGTTGGATCACCCTGGAACGTGCCCAGGAAATTTGGCTGCCACCCTTCTACCGCGACGCCTTCTGGAAGACCAACGGCCAAGTCCATTGGCAGTTGATCCTGCCTGGCGGCCATCTGCCCCATGCCGGTTCCGACGACGGGCACGAGGACGACGCGCCGGCCCCGGCCACCAGCGAGGTGTCGCAAGCCACCCAGGGCCAGGGCGCCACGGTCTACTACGGCGCCGCCGGCCGCGCGCCTGGCCAGAGCGCCTACTTGCTCGTCATTGGCCACGCCCATGCCGGCGTCATGTGGGCCAACCAGGCGACGATCTGGGTCCACCCCGACCCGAACGCGCCCTACCCCGGCATCGTCAAGCCCGAATCGCTGGTCGGCAAAGGTTGGCGCCAAGTCATCCCTTATGACGGCGCCAGTGAAGTCGAACGCGTAAAAGGAAACCAGCCATGACCGTTTCTCCGAAGCACCGCGCGATATGGCGCCGTTGCCTTGCGCTGCTGATGCTGATACCCGCCATCGCACTCGCCAGCCCGACTGTGCCCCTGGGCAAAAAGCTCAAGATTGGCGTCACCTTGCACCCCTACTACAGCTTCGTGGCGAATATCGTCGGTGATCGGGCCGAGGTCGTGGCGCTCATCCCGGCGCAAGCGAATCCGCACAACTATCAGCCGCAGCCGGACGACATCACCCGGGCGATGACGCTCGATGCTCTGGTCGTCAACGGCATCGGCCACGATGAATGGGCCTCTCAGATCGTCAAGGCGGCCGGTCGGGGAACGACGCTGCCGATCATCCAGGCCAATGCCTCGGTGGCCCTGATTCCCATCGGCGGTGACCAGGGCGGTGCCAAGGTGGTCAATCCGCACACGTTCGTCTCCACCACCGCAGCGATACAGCAGGTCTTCGAAATCGCTCGCCGGTTGGGGGAGCTGGACCCGGGCAACGCTGCGACGTATCGACACAACGCCCTCGCCTATGCCGCACGCATCCGAGCATTACGGGCCGGTTTCATGACCCGCTTCGCCGCTCTGGATCTGTCAGCGTTCCGCTGCGCGACCACCCATGCCGGCTACGACTACATGATGCAGGAGTTCGGCCTGTTCGTGAGGGCCGTGATCGAGCCTCGTCACGGCGTCGCGCCGACCGCGCGCCAGTTGGCCAACACCGTCGATGCGATCAAGAAGGCCAATGTGCGGGTGCTGTTTGCCGAGAAAAACTTCTCGCTCGACCTCGCCAAACCTATTGAAGCCGCGACCGGCGTGAAGGTCTTTGCCCTGTCGCACATCACCGGCGATACCTACAGCGCGGACGAGTTCGAGGTGGCGATGCGCGAAAACCTCGAGACCTTGGCCGAAGCCATTGAGTTTACGCAGCGATGAAAGAGGAACAGGTCATGCGCGGTCCCGCCATCGTGTTCGATAACATCTGCCTGCAACTGGGCGGTACGCAAGTGCTCGACGACGTCAGTTTTCGGGTGGAAGCCGGTGCCCTGCACTGCCTTGTCGGCCCCAACGGCGGCGGCAAGACGTCACTGGTGCGCACGCTGCTGGGCCAGATGCCGCATACGGGAACGGTCCGCTTCGAGGGGGAGGTGACGACACCCATGGGCTATGTCCCGCAATTGCCGGACCTCGACCGCAACGTGCCGATAACGGTCAACGATCTCATGGCCCTGCTCGGCCAACGCCGGCCGGCCTTCCTGGGCTCGAACCGATCCGCCAAGGCGACCCATGCCGAGGCCTTGGCGCGTACCGGCGTGGCAGGCATGGGCGCCAAGCCCTTTGGCAGCCTGTCCGGTGGCCAGCGCCAGCGCGTGCTGCTGGCCCAGGCGATCAGCCCGGCGCCCTGGCTGTTGATCCTCGACGAACCGACCGCTGGCATCGACGAACCCGGCGTGCATCTGGTGGAGGCGCTGGTGGCCGAGTTGCACGGTCGAGGCGTCACCATCCTGTGGATCAACCATGACCTGGAACAGGTCCGGCGCATCGCCCAATCGGTGACCGTCATCAACCGGCGAGTGCTGTTCCATGGTGCACCCGACCAGATCGCGTATTCGCTGGAGGGGAGCCAATGAACGCCCTGTACGACTTCATTCGCAACCACCTGCAGGCGCTCGCCGCCAGTGGCCTGCTGCCGCAGCCGTTCGAGTACGAGTTCGTGATCAATGCACTGCTCTGCGCGGTGCTGATCGGCCCGCTGCTGGGCGTGCTGGGGTCGATGGTGATGATCAAGCGCATGGCGTTCTTCAGTCAGTCCGTCGGTAATGCGGCGATGACCGGTGTCGCCATTGGCGTGCTGATCGGCGAAGCCTATACATCCCCCTACTTCTCGATGTTCGGCTTCTGCTTGCTGTTTGCCCTGACGTTGAAGTACACGCAGCATCGCACCACGCTGGCCAATGACACGCTGATCGGCGTGTTCCTGTCCATCTCCCTGGCGGTCGGGGCCTCACTGCTGCTGTTCGTCTCGGCCAAGATCAACACCCACGTGATGGAAAGCGTGCTGTTTGGTTCCATCCTCGCGGTGGACCACATCGACATGAATGTGCTGCTTGGCGTCACGGCACTGTGTGCGCTGCTGGGGTTGCCGCTGTACAACGGCATGCTGTTGGCCAGCCTCAACCCAAGCCTGGCCCACGCCCGCGGCGTGCCGGTGCGAAGCGTCGAGTATGTGTTTGTCGTGCTGGTCACCCTGGTGACGGTCGCTTGCCTGAAAATCATTGGTGCCGTACTCGTCGAAGCCCTGTTGCTCATACCGGCCGCGGCAGCACGCAACATCAGCCGTTCGCTGCCGGGGCTGGTCGCGCGCGCCATTCTGATTGCGACCTTCTCCTGCGTGGTGGGCATCCTGGCGCCGATGCAATTCCACATTCCCGTACCGACGGGCGGCGCCATCGTGATAGTTGCCGCCCTGGTGTTCGTCGCCACCACCGTCATGCGCGCCACTACGTCCCGGTTCAGGGGGGCCAGCGTATGAACAGGAAGGGGTTATACAGGTCCTGGTTGGCGCTGCTGCTGGGCCTCTCGTGTTCGGCCTTTGCCGATACCGGCAGGCAGCAAGTGCTGGTCGCATTGCCTGCCGTCTATGCGCTCACATCCGCACTTAGCGCCGGCACGACCCTGGAGGTCGTCCGCGTTCCGGTGGACGTGGCCGTGCCCATGGAAAGCCAGGCCAACGCGTTGTCGCGCCTCGACGCTGCGATGTTCCAACAGGCCGAAGCCGTGGTCACCCTCAGCAGTCTCTGGCGCGCGGACCCGCTGTACGCGACAGCACGCCGCCACAACCTGCGGATCGCCGAGATCGATGCCTCGCGCTCATGGGACAGCATCAAGCCCGGCGTGGCTGCGACCCGTGCGCCAGCGAACGACGTGCCCTGGGCCGCCGCGAGCGATGTGGATCAGGGCTCATCGCCGTACGCCTGGCTCGGCCCCGTCAATGCCATGCGCATGTCGGCGTTGATCGCCGCCGACCTGGCACGCCTGGCCCCTGCCGATGCGCCGCGCATAGAACACAACCTCGCCGCGCTCGAAAGTCGTTTGCGCCGGCTCAAGGCCGACTACGGTGCCCGGCTGACGGCGGTACCGGATCTGCGCGTGCTGTCGCTGGCCAATGAGTTCATCTACCTGTTCGGCGAGTTCGGCGTCTTTGTCGACGGTTGGTTCGTTCGACAGGACATCGACTGGAGCGACACCGACCGCGCCGCACTGACCCAATACCTGCGCGAGCGTGACATCCACGTGGTGGTCCATAAATGGGCACCGGAAGCCAGGATTGCCAAGGCCATCGAGGACGGCGGGGCACGGCTGCTGATACTCGATACGGGCAACCCGGGAATGCTCGCCGACACGGCCAACGGGTACGAAGCACTCCTGGGCTCGAACCTGGAAGCCTTGCTGGCGGCCTTCGCCGAGACTGGCAACGACAACACGAAGGGCGACGGTCAGTCGCCTCCCCAATGATCGATCTTGACGGCGAGACGTTATGAAACTCATGGATTCAGCACTGCGGATACCGATGGCAGGCGCTCTACTGGTCTGCCACGCAGCCTTCGCCCACGGCCCCGTCTTCGATTGCTATATCAAGGGCGATGGCCGGGTGGCGTGCGAGGCCGGCTTCACCGATGGCAGTTCGGCCGTCGGAAGACAAATCCATGTCCAGGACCCGAGCAACAAGGTGTTGCTCCAAGGTGAGATCGACAAGGACAACACCTATACCTTCCAGCCCCCCGCCGGGAATTACTCGGTGGTATTCCTCGGCGGAGCCGGCCATGAAATCACGATTCAGTCTTCCGACATTTCAAGGTAAAAACGACCATGACGTTCAAACGAAAACTGCTCCAAGCCCTGGCCGCTACGACATTCACTGGCTTGACCGGCGCTGCCCAGGCCCATTTCCAGATGCTCTACCTCGAAGAAACGGCACTGCAGCGCGCGGAAAAACTCGAGTTCGCGCTGGTGTTCACTCATCCGTTCTCGGGCGGCCCCACCATGGACATGGGTGCACCTCGGTCCTTTAGCCACACCAGCGCCCACGGCGCGGAAAAAATCGACCTGCGCCAGTACTTGCGCCCCGTCGAGTGGCAGAGTCGCGACAACCGAACGACGGCCTATCGTGCCTCGATTCCGCGAGAGGTGGTGCGTTCACTGGGTGACCATATCTTCGTACTCGAACCCGAGCCCTACCTGGAAACCGAGGAAGACGTGTACATCCAACAGTTCACCAAATTGATCGTGAACGTCGGCGGCGTCCCCAGTAACTGGGCAGAACCACAAGGGCTGCCGGTTGAGATCCAGCCATTGAACAAGCCTTACGCCAACTGGACGGGCGGTGTGTTCCGCGCCGTGGTGCTCGCCGACGGCAAGCCTGTGCCGTTCGCCGAAGTCGAAATCGAGTACGTCAACCATTCCGTTGATCTCGAGAAAAACGCCTTTGGCCAGCAAGACTATGTCATGGCGCCCCAGGCTTCATTCAAAGCCCACAGCACATACTCGGACGCCCAAGGCATCGTGACCATTGGCCTGCCCCGGGCCGGCTGGTGGGGCATTGCGGCGCTCGACATCGGCGCGACGAAAACCCACAAGGGCAAACCCCTGTCGCAAGACGCAGTGCTGTGGGTGCAGGCCAGGGACATGAAGTGACCAGGCCCGCTCAGGGGCCTCAGTGTGCCTGGGACGGCCATTTGGTTTCGAGCTGCAGCGCCTTGCGGATACCCGAATCCAGCAAGCGCGCCGGAGCAAAGCTGCGCAGGAACTGCAACTGACCGGCCGCCTTGCCAGCGGTATAGCGCAACTTCGGCCGTGCGGCGCGCGCGACCTGGAGCACCACATCGGCCACCACGTCGGGACCGTCGGCGGTCGCCATGGCCTGGTTCACCACTTTGGTCACTTTTATCCGAATGTCCGCGTACACGTCGAGCTTGGCGTCGGGCTGGAGGTTGTTGTTCTCGAATTGGGTCTTGGTATAGCCGGGCTCGACCACCGTGACCCTGATGCCGTGTGTACGCAACTCGTGATCCAGCGCCTGGGAATAACCTTCCACCGCGTGCTTGCTGGCCGAATAGAGCGCGGCATAAGGAACAGGCACGACGCCGAGGATGGAGCCAATGTTGATGATGCGTCCAACACCCTGGCGTCGCATATGCGGCACCACCGCACGAGTCGTGCGTACGATGCCGAGGAAGTTGGTATCGAAAAGGGCCTTGGCCTGCTCGATTGAGCTCTCTTCCGCCGCTGCGGGCGCAATGCCAAAGCCGGCGTTGTTGACCAGCAGATCGATCCGCCCCTCCAATCGAAACAGCTCCTGGATGGCCGCTTCGACGCTGGCATCGTCGGTGACGTCCAGCATCAGCAGAGGAAAGCCCTGGTGGCCGGCGCGCGCGCCTCGCCGGCTGGTGCCATAGACGTTGTAGCCTGCCGCAACGAGCTTATGGGCGATGGCTTCTCCGATGCCGGATGAAGCGCCAGTCACCAACGCCACGGGTTTATTGATCATCATGAGTTTCCTTCCGGTTATCGAGGTTATCCGGTCAGAAGATCGCAACTGTGGTTGTCCAAGTATCCGACATCAGCGCGTTTCATTGACTGGGAGGCTTATGATGATGATCATAATCGTAGCAGTCAATGATTTTGATGCCGATCGACATCAATAAGGCCAAGCGCCGCACTCAGCGATCAAGGGCCCTCTTTTTCACAGGGCCCGAAACCGCTTCATCAAGCGATCAGATCGTTGGCATTAAGCATGTTGACGCCCGTCAGTTGGATTTCAAAATCCGCCGCCAAATCACCATTGACGTTGCCGTACAGCACCTGGTCGACGAAGCGCAGTTGCCCTGCTGCGGTGAAGCCATTGGAATCGATGAAGCTGAACGTGTCGGCAAACGCGGTCAGGAGATTGGCATCCAGTTTCGACAGGTCCAGCTTGTCACCCTGCAGGCTGCTGAAGTCGGAAACGGTGTCACGCAAACTCCCTATGCCCAGCTCACCCAGCGTATTAAAGACAAAGCGGTCGCTTCCGGTTCCGCCGGTGAGGCTGTCAGTTCCCAGGCCGCCGCTCAACATGTCATTGCCCGCCCAACCGCTCAGCACGTTGTTGCCGTCGTTACCGATCAGCACGTTGTCCAGGGCATTACCGCCGCCTTTGAGGTGAGCGCTACCGGTCAAGGTAAGGTTCTCCAGATTGGCGCCCAGGCTCCATTTCTGTGAGGAGCGCACGGTATCGATTTCACCGGCCAGGGTGCTGGTTTCGCTGACAATATCCTTGAGGTCGTCGACCACATAGGTGTCATTGCCGGTACCGCCAACAAGTGTGTCGATACCGCTGCCGCCGTCCAACGTGTCGCTGCCCGCCCAGCCGCTCAGCTCGTTGTTGCCGGCGTTGCCAATCAGTACGTTGTCCAGGGCGTTACCGCCGCCTTTGAGGTGAGCGCTGCCGGTCAGCGTGAGGTTCTCCAGATTGGCGCCCAGGCTCCATTTCTGTGAGGAGCGCACGGTATCGATTTCACCGGTCAGGGTGCTGGTTTCGCTGACAATATCCTTGAGGTCGTCGACCACATAGGTGTCGTTGCCGGTACCGCCAACAAGCGTGTCGATGCCGCTGCCGCCGTCCAACGTGTCGCTGCCTGCCCAACCGATCAGCTCATTGTTGCCGGCGTTGCCGATCAGCACGTTGTTCAGGGCGTTACCACCGCCTTTGAGGTGAGCGCTGCCGGTCAGCGTGAGGTTCTCCAGATTGGCGCCCAGGCTCCACTTCTGTGAGGAGCGCACCGTATCGATTTCACCGGCCAGGGTGCTGGTTTCGCTGACAATATCCCTGAGGTCGTTGACCACATAGGTGTCGTTGCCCGCGCCACCGATCAGTGTGTCCCACCCGGCTCCACCGTTCAGCGCGTTGTTGCCGGCGTTGCCAGTCAGCACGTTGTTCAGGGCATTGCCACTGCCGTTAATAGACGCGGAACCGGCCAGGATCAGGTTTTCCAGGTTGGCGCCCAGCGTCCAGCCTACCGAAGAACGCACAGTGTCGATTTCGCTTGCCAGAGCGCTGGTTTCGCTGACGACATCCTTGAGGTTGTCGACCACGTAAGTGTCATTGCCCGCCCCCCCCATCAAGTTATCGATACCGCTGCCGCCATCCAGTGTATTGGCGCCGGCGTTACCGTCGATGCGATTGTTCAAGGCGTTACCCGTGCCGTTGATATTGGCGCTTGCGCCAAGCCTCAACGTCTCGATATTGGCACCCAGGACGTAACTGACGGACGAAATGACAGCATCGATTTCGCTGGCCAAGGTGCTGCTTTCCTGCACCTTGTCACCGATGCTATCGATGACATAAGTGTCGTTGCCAGCCCCACCGATCATCGTATCCTCACCGGCGCGACCGTTCAGGACATTGGCCAATGCATTGCCGATCAGTGTGTCGCCATTGGCCGAGCCGAATGCGTTTTCAATTTTGGCACCGTAGGCGATCGCCAGTCCTTCATTGAAGGCCGTCTGGGTGTCGAGGTTCAGAAACGCTTGGCCGATCTTGCTGAACTGGCCTTCATTCAAGTTGATACGGACTGCTGCCAACTGGTTGCTCGCATCGATCGTGTCAACGCCGCCGGCGTCCCAGATCGTCTCGAAAACCGATTGGCCGGACTCCCAGCGATACGTGTTATTGCCGGTCTGCCATTGAGTGTTGGCCCCATAGAGACTTTGGATGGCGGCAATATCCAGCACCATGGGGGTGGTGGGCTCATAGGAATACGAGGTGTTGTAACTCATGATGGTATTGCGAACGTCATCGAACCGATCTGCAAGCACCGTGGTGTTTGACAGACTTTGGGAGAACGGATGCTTGAGACCAAGTGCATGGCCGATCTCATGCATGAAAACCAGATAGTCGTAGGTGCCCTTGTCCGGGGCCGGGTTATTCGTCACTGGCCCGAGCCAGACATCACCGCCGCTGGGCGTATCGGCGGGAAAATAGCCCCAGGCTGCGGTGTCGCTATCCATATTCAGATAGCCACCGAACCGCAGGTCGCCTACCGCAGTGTAGGATTCGCTGACCTGGGTGAATTTGATGTTGGCGATCGAACCCCACATGCCGAGCGCACTGGTAATGCCGTTTTGCTGGGCTGACGTCAGGACGTAGCTGGCCTCATACTCATTGTCACTGCTGTAGGAGCGAACAAAACGCGAAGTCTCAGTCATGAAACTGTACGTCAGGGGTGTGGTGAACGTACCGGTGCTCCAGGTGTTGCCCATCCAGTAGGTACCAACCAGCAAGCTGTCGACTTGTGCATTGCCGGTCAGCGTTGCCGACGAAGTGTATGAATAACCAACCGGAGTGGGCATGTGAAGTCTCCTGTGAGCAATCTGCGGCCTTCCGAAATGTGGCCGCTACAAAAAAGGGGGTATTTTGCATTAGAAACAGCAAAAGTGATATTGCTTAGCCATCTTTTATATCTTGAATCCACTGAACTATGGCGCAACCAACCACTCATTGGCCCGGCGAATATCTCCATCTCCCAATCGCCCGCTCCAGCGATGCAATACCAGCAAACTGGTCACGAACTTGTATTGGGACTGATAGAAATCACGCCGTGCACGAAACTCTTCCTTGATGCTATCGAGCACATCGACCGCATTCTTGACGCCGTAGCCGAAGGCTTTTTCCGTGGCTATCCGTGACTTTCCAGCCGATTCCAGCGCGCGACGCGTTGCCTTGATCCGACTGAGTTCGGCCGTCATGCCAAGATAAGCCGTGCGGGTTTCCTTGATGACCTGGCGTCGCAAGGCTTCCAGTTCTTGCTGGGCGACTTCCTTGTCACTTTCGGAACTCGATACCCGTGCACGGGTAGAACCGCCGCTGTAGAGCGGCATTTGCAAGTCCAGGGAAGCAACGAGGTTGTCCGAGCGCGGCGTCACGGCGCCTTCATAGCCGATGTCGCTGCGTTGCGCCGTCAAGTTCAGCCCCAGCCGAGGCAGATGCCCCGCCTTGTTTTCAGCGATGGCCGCCTCGGCGGCGCGGACACTGTGCTCGCGGGCGTGCAGCGCCGGGTTGCTGTCCAGCGCCGCCTGCACCCAATCGTCTTGTGCTTGCGCCGGCAGACTGAAGGCTGGATTGTCGCCAATGCGCTTGAATCGCTCGCTGACATCGCGCCCCACCAGTTCAGAGATGGCCTCACGACTGACCAGGACCTTGTTGCTGGCTTCGATCTCGTCAGCCTTGAGCGCGTCCACCCGCGCTTCAAGATCCAATGCGTCGGTGACCATCGCCATCTGCCGGGCGTACAAGGCCTTGACGCGCTTGAGGTTACGTTCGGTCGCCTCCAGTTCGCTGCGCACCAGCGACAATTCGTCTTCCGCCGCAAGCACGGCGAAGTAGCGCTCGGACAGATCAATGCTGGCCTGCACCCGGGTATCGTCGGACTCATAGCCACTCTGCCGGGTCAACTCGATGTACTTCTGGTAACTGCGCCAGACCTGCGGGTCATAGATCACCTGGTTGAGCACCACGGCCATGCGCTTGCCGTTGTACTGGATACGGTTCAGGTCATCGTCGCGCCGACTGCGGTTGAGGCTGCTGCTGGCATTTAGCTGCGGCAGCAATTGGCCAAAGGCTGCGCGTTCCTTGCCCTCGCCGCTGCGGGTCAGGGCTTGTGCCCGCAGGACGCGCGGATCGGCCCCCTGCGCTTCCTGGTGCAACTGCCACAGGTCGACATAAGTGTCGTCAGCGAGGACTCCCAACGGCACGAGGGCCAGGCACATCATGATCAAGCACTTCATTTCAGTCCTCGATCAACGAACGCGCGAACACGTTGCTCGCCGGCTGTATCAAATATTGCAACAGCGTCCGCGCGCCCGTATTGACCAGCACTTCGACCGGCATGCCCGGCACCAGGGTAAGGTTGCCCAGCGTCTGGCGCCCTTTGTCCGTCAGGGCCACACGTGCCAGGTAATAGGCTGCGCCAGTGTCCTTGTTGATCAGGCGGTCAGCGGAGATCTGCACCAACCGTCCCTCGATGACGGGCGTGGTGCTGCTCTTGAATGCGCTGAAGCGAATGTCCGCCAACTTGCCCAAGGCAATGCGGTCGATGTCCATCGGCGACACTTGGGCCTCGACGATCAGCTCCTCGTTGGCCGGGACGATGTCCAGCAGCGCAGTGCCCGGGCTGACCACGGCACCCAGGGTGTGGACGGTCATGCCCATGACCATTCCGGACTCCGGCGCGAGAATATCGGTACGCTGGTCGCGGTCCTGCAGGGTTGCCAGTCGCTCGCGCAATTCGTACACCTTGGTCCGCGCATCGCCCAGCAGGCCGGCGACCTCGCTGGCGAAGGCCTTCTTCAACTGCAGGATCTTCAACTTCGCCTCGTCGACATGGACCCGCGCTTGCGCGATTTCGGACTGGCTTTCAGCGATTTCGGTTTGCAGGCGAGCGAGGCTGCGCTCCTGCTCGCGCAGCCGCTGTTTGTCCACGTAGCCTTCGGCAAGCAGTGCCCGCAAGTCGACTATTTCCTCTTGATAGGAGGCGGCCAGCATCTGTTTGCTGGCGATGATGGCCTTGAATCCGCGAACCTGTTCCTCGATTTGTCCGATGGTCGTCTCTTGCAAGCCGATTTCACCCAGCAACGAGGTCCGTCGAGTCTGGAAAATTCGCGCTTCACTGTCGCGGGCTTCTTGTACCCGCGGGTCCGCGAGGTCCAGGGTCGGCACCGCCGCAGGTTCGGGCAGCGCGTCACGTTCAGCCTCCAACCGGGCCTGCAATTGGAGCGCGGCGATCAACTGGCTGCGGGTCGTTTCCATTTCCGAACGTGCCTGGGTATTGTCGAGCACCAACAGCACATCACCGATTTTCACCAGATCTCCGTCGTGCACCCGCAGTTCGCGCACAATGCCACCTTCCAGATGCTGCACCGTCTTGCGGTAACTTTTGACCGTCACCACGCCCGGCGCGAGTGCCGAGCTGTCGAGCGGGGCCAACGCCGCCCAGCCACCGAACAGGCCAAAGGTGACCAGCAGCATGAGGTAGCCGACGCGGCGTATCGGCCTGTCATCGATGGGCAACGCGGCGGATGAGTGTTGAGTGTATTGCATGAAATGGCTCATCCGTTTCCTACGGTTGAATCGCGGCAGCCTGGCGGGCCGCGGGTGTTGCGTCTCGCAGGCGTGCCAGGACCTGGTCCCGCGGCCCGAACAGACTCAGTTCGCCTTGATTGAGCACCAGCAGTTTGTCCACCTGCGCCAGCACCCCGGATCGATGGGTAATGACAAACACCGTGGCCCTGCTCTGCCTGAGCTTTTGCAGCGCCTCGGCGAGCATTTTTTCGCCGGCATCATCCAGGTTGGAGTTCGGCTCATCGAGCACCACCAGGCGCGGTTCGCCGTACAAGGCGCGGGCCAGGCCGATACGTTGTCGCTGGCCGCCGGACAATCCACCGCCATTGGCACCGATCAAGGTGTCGTAGCCATCGGGCAGTTGCAGAATTAACTCATGGACTCCCGCCATGCGCGCGGCGGCGACCACGGCCGGTGCGTTCACCGTGCCAAAGCGGGAAATGTTCTGGCTGATCGAGCCTTCGAAGAGTTCGATGTCCTGGGGCAGATAACCGATGTACTGGCCCAACTCCTCCCGACGCCATTGGCTGATGTCCGCACCGTCCAGGCGTACGGTGCCAGCCAGGCACGGCCAAACGCCCAGCAATGCCCTGGCGAGGGTCGACTTCCCCGCGCCGCTGGGACCAATGATGCCCACCACCTCGCCTGCGCTCACCTGGAAATTCACGCCGCGAATAATCGGTTTGCGCGCATCCGGGGCCCCTGCCGAGAGGCCCTCGACGCGAATCGCCCCTTCAGGCGCCGGCAGCGGCATGCGCTCAGGCTCGGCGGCCACCTTGAGCAGCAATTCGTGCAACCGGGCGTATTGCGAACGGGCGCCCAGGAAGCCTTTCCATACGCCGATCAACTGATCGATGGGCGCCAACGCGCGCCCTAGCAAAATCGAGCCGGCAATCATCAGCCCGGACGAAATCTCGTGATTGATCGCCAAATAGGCGCCCAGGCCCAGCACCAGCGACTGAACGATTTGCCGGAACGTCCTGGACACCGAGGTCATGGTCGCGGCGCGGTCGCTGGCCAGGCTTTGCAGGGCAAGAATCTTATGGGTTCGCCCGCTCCAGTGCTGACGCAGGCTGGCAAGCATGCCCATGGATTCCACCACTTCGGCATTGCGCAAGCTTTTGTGGGTGAGCGCAGTGGCTGCCATCTGTTCACGGTTGGCCGCCTGCAGCGGCGCATGGGTGAGCTTTTCATTGGCGAAGGCCAGCGCCCCCAGCAACACGGCACTGACGATTCCCATCCAGCCGTACCAGGGATGGAACATGAACATGACCGCGAGGTAGATCGGAATCCACGGCACGTCGAAAAACGCGAACAGGCCGTTGCCCGTCAGGAACTGGCGTAAGCCGTTCAGGTCGCTCAAAGGCTGGGCCGTGGCATTCAGGCCACTGGTATTGAGCGCCTGCTTGAAACTGGCATCGAACAGACGCTGGCTCAGCAGCGTATCCAGACGCGTACTGATCCGCACCATGATCCGCGAACGGACCCACTCCAAGCCCCCCATGGTGATCATCAACAGCAACATGATCAGCGTCAGCATCAACAGCGTCGACACGCTGGCGCTGCCTACCGCGCGGTCATACACCTGCAGCATGTAGAACGAAGGAACGAGCATCAGCAAGTTGACGAAAAAACTGAAAAAACCAACGGAAAGAAAACTGCCCTTGCAGACGGCAAGGGCGCCTTCCAGTTCGGTCCTGGCGCGGGCTGACATGGTTTATCACCTGAGGTCCGATGCTGGTCAAACCTGAAAAATCACATGGGCATAGGCGTGCGAACGCCTGGGATATCTTTCGGCGGGATCCCGCTAGGGCGCCCGCGCAATCGAATCTACCGCGTTGTATCGGCATGCTTGTGTGGTTCTTAAGGGAAAATTGGCGGGTAGGCCGTGCGGCGTGGGCGCCCGAGATCAATGTCCTCCCTGAGGCGGCCTGATAGCCGACCTGGTTCTTGATGGGACTGCGTTTGTCCTGTGGGAGATTCTATGGTTGAGGGGAAGCCCTCAAGCCGCTTTTGGTTGGTATTCGCTTTGTCCTTTCAGCAAAGCGAATACGATCCGAGCAAGCTTGCTCGCGATATCGGTAGCCCAGCCACATAGATGCCTGCCTGTACCCCGCTCTTGCTCTTGCTCTTGCTTTGGATCTTGATCTTGATCTTGATCTGAGCGCCCCGTTAACCACGCTGGCCGAACGCAGGCATTGCGCAGTGGGCATCCCGGCATGGATGCCGGGATAGCCGCGCTGGGCCATGGATGGCCCTTCGCGGCGGCCCACGGAGCAATGCCGGAGTGAGGGCACACCGAGCCTTAGCGAGGTGCCGAGTGGTGGGGCAAAGCGCTTTTGGTTACTTTTGGCGCTTTTCCAAAAGTGACCCGCCGTAAGGGCGGAACCCTAAGCCGCCGTGACCGAAATAACGGATATACACACAGTCTCCCCTAAACCCTCACGCCTCCCAGCGACGAAACAACACGCTGGCATTAACCCCCCCAAACCCAAACCCATTGGAAAGCGCATGGGTAATCGGCATCTCCCTGGCACAAAGACCAACCAGATCAAGCCCCGCAGCCCCCTCGTCAGGATGAACCAGGTTCAAGGTCGGCGGAACAATCTGGTCCCGAAGCGCCAACACCGTAAAAATAGCCTCGATACCACCCGCCGCCCCCAACAGATGCCCAGTGGCCGACTTGGTGGAGGTGATCGCCACATCGGAACCGCGCCCGAACACCGAGCGAATCGCCGCCAGCTCACCATTGTCGCCAACCTGGGTGGACGTCGCATGGGCATTGATATGCTGCACGTCTGTGGGACTGACCCCGGCCTGGCGCAACGCCTGCTCCATCGCGCGCCGGGCGCCGTCGCCATCTTCCGGGCCGGCGGTCAGGTGGTAGGCATCGGCGCTGGTGCCGTAACCCACCAACTCCGCCAACGGCTTGGCGCCGCGGGCAAGGGCGTGTTCCAGCGACTCGATCACCAGCAGCCCTGCCCCCTCGGCCATGACAAAGCCGTCGCGATCTCGATCGAAAGGCCGCGAGGCCTCTTGCGGGCGCTCGGCAAAACCGGTGGATAGCGCGCGAGCGGCGGCAAAACAACCCAGGGTTACGCGATCTATCGCTGCTTCCGTCCCGCCGCATATGGCGACATCCGCCTCGCCGCTGCGGATGAGCCTGGCCGCATCGCCAATGGCCTGCACCCCCGCCGCACAGGCGGTGACCGGCGCACCGAGCGGGCCTTTGAAACCGTGACGGATGGACACGTGCCCGGCCGCCATGTTGGCGAGAAAGGCCGGCGCCGTGAACGGTGACAATCGGCGCGGACCTCGCTCATCAGTGGTGCGGACCGCACCGGCAATTGCGCCAAAACCACCCACGCCCGAAGCAATGATCGTCGCCGTCCGCTCCTGGTCGTGGGCATCGGTCGGTTGCCAGCCCGCCTGTTGCAACGCTTCTTCGGCCGCCACCAGGGCGAACTCAATGAAGCGATCCATTTTCTTGCGATCCTTGGCGGGGATGATGCGCTCGGGGTCGTAACCGGCGATGGGGTCTTCTTCCAACGACGGCACCTGGCCGCCCACGGCCACGCCCGTCCCCTCGGTGATATCGCCAGACAGGAGACGAATGCCGGAGCGCCCAGCCAGCAAGCGCGGCCAGACTTCTTCCACGCCACAACCCAGCGGGCCGACAATGCCCACGCCAGTGACGACGATGCGTTTTTGCCCTTGGGAAGTCATCATTTGAAACCTCTTCATTTGCTCAGTCGACGTTCATTGAATGGCTGGCTTACGCCAACGGTGCTGCCGGGGTGTGCGCTGGCGCGTCAGGACGGATCTTGAACCAGATGGCGTACATCGCCGGCAGGAACACCAACGTCATGACGGTGCCGACGAACGTGCCGCCGATCAGCGTGTAGGCCAACGTGCCCCAGAACACCGAGTGCGTTAGCGGGATAAAAGCCAGGATGGCCGCCAACGCTGTCAGCAGGACCGGGCGCGCCCGTTGCACCGTGGCTTCGATGACCGCATGGAAGGGTTCCAGCCCCTCTTGTTTGTTGTGATGGATCTGCCCGATCAGGATCAGCGTGTTGCGCATCAGGATGCCCGAGAGCGCGATCAGGCCCACCAGGGCGTTGATCCCGAACGGCTGTTGGAAGATCAGCAACGTCGGCACCACCCCAATCAAACCCAGGGGCGCGGTGAGGAACACCATGATCATGGCCGAGATCGAACGCACCTGCACGATGATGATCAGCAGGGTCAGGGCCACCATGATTGGCACCAGCGGCACGATCGCCTTGCCGGCCTTGCCCGACTCCTCGATGGCGCCTGCCTGCTCGATCCGATAGCCGCTCGGCAGGGTGTCGATGATCGACTGCAGGGCCTTGATGATCGCGCTCGATACGTCCGGTGGCTGCAAGCCTTCGGCAATGTCGCCGCGCACGGTCATGGTCGGGGTGCGGTCACGACGACGAAGAATCGGATCCTCCATGCGCACATCGACCTCGCCCACCTGGGACAGCGGAATACGCTGACCCGCCGCACCCACCAGGGTAAAGCCCTCGATCCTCGCCGGGTCGAGGCGAATATCACCGGCCGCGCGACCGACCACCTGCACCGAGCGGATGTCCTCGCGAACCGCCGTGATCGGCACCCCCGCCAGCAGGAACTGCAATTGCCGCGCGACCGCATTGGACGTCAGGCCTACCGCCTGCAAGCGGTCCTGGTCCAGGGTGAAATGCAACGTCGGCGTCAGTGGCCCCCAATCGGTATTGACGGTCCGCATCAACGGGCTCGCCTGCATGACGCCCTGGACCTGCGCCGCGATCTCGCGCAACTTCGACGGATCCGGCCCCATCACCCGGTAGGCAACCGGATACGGTGAATACGGGCCGAACACCAGTTGCGTCACGCGGATGCGCGCCTCCGGGACAAGCCCCTCGGCTGCCGCCTCGCGAAGACGGAACTTGAGGGTCTCGCGCGCTTCCTGGCTGTCGGTCAACACGACGATCTTGGCGAACGACGGATCGGGCAGTTCCGGCGCCATCGCCAGGTAGAAACGTGGCGCACCCTGGCCGATGTAGGCCGTGACGATTTTCGCCTCGTCCTGTTTTTGCAACCAGGCCTCGACCTTGGCGGTGGTGGCGCTGGTCTGCTCGATGGAAGTGCCATAGGGCATTTGCACTTCGATCAGCACCTCCGGGCGATCGGAGGTCGGGAAGAACTGTTTCTTCACCAGGCCCATGCCGAGGATCGCCACGATAAATGTCGTGACCACTGTGCCGGCCACCCACCATTTGCCCGCGATGACCCGGGTCAGGACCTGGCGAAAACGATTGTAGTGGCGAGTGTTATAGATGGCTGCGTGGCCACCCTCGACCTGCTTGATGTCCGGTAACATCTTCACCCCCAGGTAAGGGGTGAACGCTACCGCCACCACCCAGGACGCGATCAGGGCGATACCGACGATCCAGAACATGTTGCTGGTGTACTCGCCGGCGGTCGATTGGGCGAAACCGTTGGGCATGAATCCGATCGCTGTCACCAACGTACCGGACAACATCGGCGCGGCCGTATGGCTCCAGGCATAGGCGGAGGCCTTGATTCGGTCGTAGCCTTCCTCCATCTTCACCACCATCATTTCGATGGCGATGATGGCATCATCCACCAACAACCCGAGCGCCAGGATCAGTGATCCCAGTGTGATGCGGTCAAAATTCTTGCCGGTGGCCGCCATGACCACGAACACCACGGCCAACGTCAATGGCACCGCCGCCGCGACCACCACCCCCACACGCCAACCCATGCTGAGAAAGCAGACGATCATCACCACCAGCAACGCGACGAAGAATTTGACCATGAACTCACCGACGGCCGAGTCGATGTTCACCGATTGGTCGGTGACTTTGGTGAGGGTCATGCCCAAGGGCATGTCTTCGTTGATCCTGGTCGTCTCCGCATCCAGGGCCTTGCCCAGGTCCAGGCCGTTCCAGCCTTCACGCATCACGACGCCCAGCAACAGCGCGTCTTCACCGTTGTTGCGCACCAGGAACGTGGCTGGATCCTCGTAGCCACGCTCGACGGTCGCCACGTCCGAGAGCTTGAGCGTGCGCCCTTGAATCGCCAGGGGCGTGTCGCGAATTTTCGCCAATTTATCGAACGCGCCGTCGACCCGAAGGAAGACCTGCGGTCCATTGGTTTCGATCGAGCCGGCGGGCGTGAGCGCGTTCTGACTGTTCAACGCCGCGAAGATATCCTGGGGCGAGACGCCCAGGGTGGCCAGCCGATCATGGGAGAAGGAAATAAAGATACGCTCGGCCCGCTCGCCGATGATGTTGACTTTTTTCACCCCCGCCACGTGCAGCAGGCGCTGGCGCAACGCTTCGGCATCACGCACCAGCAATCGCTGCGGCTCGCCCTTGGCTTTCAGGGCGAACAGCGCGAACGTCACATCGGAAAACTCGTCATTGACCATTGGCCCGATGACGCCGGCCGGCAACTTGAGCGCTTCGTCCTGGAGTTTTTTGCGCGCCTGATAGAACTCCTCTTGCACCTGGGAAGGTGGCGTTCGATCGACCAGCGACACCATGGTGAAGGCCAGGCCGGGACGGGTGTAGGTTTCCGTGCGGTCGTACCACTTCAATTCCTGCAAGCGTTTTTCAAGCGGCTCGGCGACCTGGTCCTGCATTTCCTGGGCGGTTGCGCCCGGCCATGCGGTGATGACGGTCAACTGCTTGACCGTAAACGGTGGGTCCTCGGCGCGCCCCAACTGGAAGAACGCCAAGGTCCCCGCGACGGCGATCAGGAAAATCAGAAACACGGTAATGGATCGCTCGCGAACGGCGAGCGCCGACAGGTTGAGGCTCATGGACGGCCCCCGGCAACCTTCACGTCACCCGGTTGCGCCAGCCGCACTTCTTCACCCTCGCGCAGCAGATGGGCGCCGAGCCCGACAATGCGCTCGCCCACGTTGAGATCACCGGAGACGCGCGCGGCGTCGTCGCTCAGACCCAGGACTTGCACAGGTCGCCAGATGACTTTCGCCGGTTCGCCGTCAATGCTCCATACGCCGGTACCTTTTCCCGAATCATAAATGGCCGCTATCGGCACTTGCAGCGCCTGCCGTTGCGCGGAACCTCCGGCGATGCGCAGCGTAACGGTCGCCCCCAGCGGTGCATTGGCCAACGCCCCCTCCAGCACATACCGGGCCTCGAAGGTGCGGGTCACGCGGTCGGCCGAATCCGACAGCAGCCTCAACTTTGCGGTGACGGCACCCGTGCTAGCGCCATAAAGCGTCGCCTGGGCGGTGGCGCCTGCGGCAGGTCGCAGGGTCTCAGGCAACTGCACAACCGCTTCACGCTGCCCGGCCCGCGCCAGTCGAACCACGGTTTGCCCGGGGCTGACGACTTGCCCGGGTTCGGCCAGCGTGTCCATCACGACACCGTCGGCATCGGCGAGCAGCACCGCATAACCCGATGCGTTCCGGGCGACGTCAGCCTGGGCCTGCGCGGCGCTGAGTTGGGCCTTGGCGGTGTCGGCGGCGGCTTTGATCTGGTCGTAACCCGATGCGGAAATAGCGCCTGCGGCGACCAGATCGCGATAGCGCGCCTCGTCATCGGCGGTCTGCTTGGCCCGGGCCCGGGCGGCAGCGACTGCTTCTTGCTGGGCTCGGGCTTGCAACCCCAGGTCGATGGGATCGAGGCGCATGAGCGGCTGACCGCGTTTTACCGCCTGCCCGGTATCGACCAAACGTTCGAGCACCTTTCCCGATACCCGGAAGCCCAGGTCACTTTGGACACGAGCGGCCACCACGCCAGTAAAAGAACGCGTGGCGTCGGACGAACCCTGAACTTGGGCGACCCGCACCAACGGGGCAAGTGTGCGCGGGTCTTGGGTGGTGGAGGAATCGCCACACGCCGTCAGGACGAGCGGCAACAAGCAAGCGGCAAAGGTGACAGGTCGGAGCCGGCGCATAGGTTCCCTTTTTGGCAAATGAGGACAGAGAGACCGCATTCTCAATCTCGTGACCATTACTGTCAATGGTCACTGCTCGATTCACACCCTAATCAATCTCCCCTGTAACCTTTATTCAGTCACATTACAAAGTTTGCCCCCTGAGTGCTCATTGACAGAAAGTGACCACAATATAATATGGTCACAAATCATCCACGACTCCAGGAATCCCAATGTCGCCCCTACGCCCCGCTGCTTGGTTGGTGAGCTTCAGCATGATGGCAGGCTGCACTGTCGGTCCGGATTATCATCGTCCAGACACTGCGCTCGCCCATCGCTACCTGGGCCAGACCTCTGTCGAACAAAGGACCGCAGCGACGCCGGCCAGCCTGGCCACATGGTGGGAAGGTTTTGCCGATCCAGTGCTCAGCGACCTGATTACCAAGGCGCTCGAGCAGAACCTGGACCTGGCGCAGGCATCGGCCCGTGTCACCCAGGCGCGGGCCGGCCTGGGGGCTGCCAATGCGGCGTTATTGCCCTCTGGAAACATCAACGGCCAGGCTGCGCGCGCGTATCAATCCGTGGAAACGCCACTGGGCCAAGTGCTGGACTCGACACCAGGCTACGATCGCTACGGCAGCGCCTACGAGCTCAACCTGGGCGCCAGTTGGGAAATGGACCTCTTCGGCGGCCTGCGCCGCGGACGCGAAGCGGCGCTGGCCGAGTACCAGGCCAGCGAAGCAGGTGTCACGGCCACACGCCTGGCCGTCGCCGCACAGACTGCCGACCTCTACATCACTGCCCGGGGATTGCAGGCGCGGCTGGACATTGCCAACCGACAAGTCAAGACACAGCAGGACCTGCTGGAGAAAGTCCAACTGCTGTACAGCAAGGGCCTTGCGGCCAGCTATCAGGTTCATCAGGTCGAGGGCACCCTCTCGCAGGTCCAGGCGACGAGGCCCGTGCTGCAAACGGGCCTGGACGCGGCCATGAACGCCCTGGATGTCATGCTCGGCACGCCGCCCGGCACCTATCGCGAGCAGTTGGCAAATGGACGGAGCATCCCTTTGGCGCCACAGATAACGACCATGGGGGCCCCTGCCGATCTATTGCGCCGCCGGCCAGACCTGATCGTGGCCGAGCGTCGTTTGGCTGCCTCCAATGCGCGTATCGGCGAGGCCATCGCCGAGTACTACCCGAAATTTTCCCTTAGCGCGTTGCTGGGCAGTGCCACGGCAGTTTCCGCCGGCAACCTTTTCACCGGTGATGCCAGCCAGGCGGCGGGCGCGCTGGGGCTGCGCTGGAGACTCTTCGACTTTGGCCGCATCAATGCGCAAATCGACCAGGCCAAGGGGCAGGAAGCCGAAGCGCTGGCGGCTTATCGCCAATCCGCACTGCGCGCCACCGAGGACGTCGAGAACGCCTTCTCCGCGCTGGTGAATCGAGAATCCCAGGCGAACACCCTCACCCAAGGCGAAACCTCGCTGACACAGGCCCGCCAATCTTCGTACATTGCTTATCAAAAAGGCACCGCCAGCCTGATCGACGTCCTCAATGCCGACGCCACGCTGCTGCAGGTCTCCGACGCACGGGCGCAAGCACGTACAGAATCGGCACGGGCCGCGGTGGCGGCATTCAGGGCGCTGGGTGGTGGCTGGCAGCCTGCTGAAGGCCAGCCGGTGGCGGTTCGCTGACTGAATCCACCCTCATGACCAACTATGTGATTGGTCACAAAAATGGCGGATCCACTCAAGAGAAAGGCGCAGCCGTAACAGCCGGTACTGATGCGCGGTTACCGTCAGCCAACGCTCACGGCATGAGACTACGCAAGATGAGATTGCAGGTAAGCGTGGGGGCGTCGTCGACGTAATCGAGGTTGTGTTGCAACAGCAAAGGATTGACGAACGGCCGCAGCGCCAGATGGATCGCGTCGACCGTCTCATCCAATGGCGTCTTGCGCTCGAACTCTCCAAGCTCCCGCCCCTCACGCACGATCTGCAGCACGAAGTTCTTGATCCGTGCGTTATAGACTTGCGAACTGGGCCAGCGCTCCGACGCGGAAAACGCCGCAATGTCATAGAGCTTGCGATCATTGAAAAACAGGTTCACACCCGTAGTGATCAGGGCCTTGACCAAGCGGCGAAAACGCTCCGTCGCCGAAAGCCCCTCTTCACTGATGGCCTGCTCCACCGCTGCGACGATTTCGGCCAGGCACTGGCTACAGATGGCCTCGCCAATCGCCTGCTTGGAGTCGAAGAACTTGTAGATGTAGGCCTTGGAGAAACCGATGGCCTTGGCCAGGTCGGACACCGTGGTCTTGCCATAACCGTATTGACTGAAATGCTCATTGGCCGCCGCGACAATCTGGTGGCGAATGTCATGATCGACTGGGCCGCGGGTACTGGGCGAAGGTAGGGATGGCTGGTTCATGGGGGCAGCTTACGCATCCTGAAGATCGTTGACAACTTGTGACCATCCTTGGATATCGTCACAAAGCGCCAGATTAAAGGCTTTTGTCGATGCAATGATCTATACCTTCAGATACACGCAGTCAGGCCAACGCAACAGACTGGCGTGTCCTGATAAAACGACTGTGGCGAACCCACTCGGGGTGCGCCGCATCACATAAAACGGCCTGCAGCACGCTGTTTCCGGCGCCGCCCCGTAGAATGGCGCCCACTTTCCAACGCCTGAAGTATCGACCATGAGCCTGAGCAAACGCGTTTTGAATGTTCCCACCAAGGCGCTATCCAGGCTTTGTCTATTGATACCGTTGCTGGTCGTGCACAACGCCGGCGCTGAAGCCTTGGAAATTGAACTGCACATTCTCGAGGCTCCGCCGCTGACGTTCGTCAACGATCCCAGGGGTTACGGCATCGTGGGCGATGTCGCCGTGGCAGCCATGACCAAGGCTGGCTACACGGTAAAGGTCCATGTGCTTCCCTGGGCCCGGGCACAAAAGCACGTCAGTGAAGAACATGACCACCTGATCGCACCTCTTTCGCGCATCCCCACCCGTGAGGATCGTTTCACCTGGATCGCCTCGATCATGCCCATGGAGCGAGCTTTTTTCAGCCTTGAACGACGGGTGAGCAGCTTCGCCCAGGCCAAGGAAACCTACCGCAAGATCGGCGTCGGCCTGGGCAGTGCACAGGAAGATATCCTGCGCACCGAAGGCTTCAGCGATGAACAGATCTACCCGCTGGCCATTGGCGACAATCCCGCCCAGATGCTGTTGATGGGGCGTATCGATGCCTGGTTCAACGGCGTGCCGGAGAGTCGATACATCTGGCCGAAGGTGTCCAAGCGCAAACTGCTCATGAGCAAGGTCGGCAGCAGCGCCGACCTTTACCTGGCCTGTTCGAAGCAATGCTCGCCAGAAATGGTCGAGCATTTGCGCGAAGCGGTTGAAGCGCTTCGCGCGGATGGGACCGTCAAGCGTGTCCATGACCTGTATCTGCCGCATTAGGCTTGAGTCAAGCTCACCCGGCGGCCATCAATAAGTTTGATCATAAGAAAGCAAAGCCCGCTCGTGGGCAACCCACTCACTCAAGACTTGCCGAAACCAATGTGAGAGCGAGCCTGCTCGCGAAAGCGGTGGGTCCGTTGGCGGTGATGTCGGCTGGACAGCCGTCATCGCGAGCAAGCTCGGCTCCCACAGGGGTTCTCGGGTGTTTCCAAACCTGATGCCGAGCACTCAACCCCGTGGCGAGGGAGCTTGCTCCCGCTGGGGCGCGAAGCGGCCCCAATAAGCTGCATGCGATCTACCTGGCGCTACGCGGTGCTTGGTTTTGGGGCTGCTACGCAGCCCAGCGAGAGCAAGCTCCCTCGCCACAAAGGCAGTTTGGTTGAGGCTACAAAACCCTATGGCCCTCCCACTGGGTTCTCGAGTGACCACAAGGTTTGTGTCCACCGCCAATTTCCGTGTGGGAGCGAGCCTGCTCGCGAAAGCGGTGGGTCCGTTGGCGGTGATGTCGGCTGGACAGCCGTCATCGCGAGCAAGCTCGGCTCCCACAGGGGTTCTCGGGTGTTTCCAGACCTGATGCCGAGCACTCAACCCCGTGGCGAGGGAGCTTGCTCCCGCTGGGGCGCGAAGCGGCCCCAACAAGCTGCATGCGATCTACCTGGCGCTACGCGGTGCTTGGTTTTGGGGCTGCTACGCAGCCCAGCGGGAGCAAGCTCCCTCGCCACGGGCCCATCGGTTCCCAAAAAATGCGGCGCATTACCCGGACTAGAGGTCTCATTGATGGCTTATATCATTCTGAATGATAGTTACCTTTGCTTCATTCGATTCGTTCCGGTGTCTTGCGCCACGCATCATCCGCCCATTCTCAATACATTGGCGGATGCTATCCATGGAACATTCACTTTCAAAACTGCGTTTTCCCCTCGCGCTGCTGGCGGTGCTGGTGATGAGCGCTTGCGGCAAGACTCCCGACACGGCAGCGTCCATGCCGCCGGCCAAAGTCAGTGTGGCCAAGGTCTTGGAGCAGCCTGTCAACGAATGGGATGAATTCACCGGTCGCCTCGAAGCGCCAGAAACCGTTGAGATCCGCCCGCGGGTTTCCGGGCAGATCGACGAAGTGGCCTTCACCGAAGGCGCGTTGGTCAAGAAGGGCGATCTGTTGTTCCAGATCGACCCACGCCCCTTCCAGGCTGAAGTCCGTCGTCTCGAAGCGCAACTGGCCCAGGCCCGCGCCACCGCCACCCGCAGCGAGAATGAAGCCCAACGTGGCGAACGCCTGCGCTTGAGCAATGCCATTTCCGCCGAGCTGGCGGATTCGCGCACCAGCGCCGCCCAGGAAGCCCGTGCCGCCGCCGCAGCCATCCAGGCGCAGTTGGACCTGGCGAAACTGAACCTGAGCTTCACCCGCGTTACCTCGCCCATCAGCGGTCGCGTCAGCCGGGCGGAAATCACCGCCGGCAACCTGGTGACCGCCGATGTCACGCCGCTGACCAGCGTCGTGTCCACCGACAAGGTCTACGCCTACTTCGACGCCGACGAGCGGGTCTTCCTCAAGTACACCCAACTCGCCCGCCAGGGCCAGCGCGGCCAGGCCACGCCGGTCTACATGGGCCTGTCCAACGAGGACGGCAACCCACACCAGGGCCAGATGAACTTCGTCGACAACCAGGTCAACCCACAGACCGGCACCATCCGTGGCCGCGCGGTGTTCGACAACAAGGATGGCACCTACACCCCAGGCCTGTACGCCCGCTTGAAGCTGGTGGGCAGCGGCACCTACGCTGCCGTGCTGATCAACGACGAAGCCGTGGGCACCGACCTGGGCAAGAAATTCGTCTTGGTGATGGACGCCGAAAACAAGCCGGCCTACCGCGCCGTCGAGCTGGGGCCGAAGATCGAAGGCCTGCGCATCGTGCGCAGCGGCCTGAACAAGGACGACACCATCATCGTCAAGGGGCTGCAACGGGCTCGTCCAGGTGCACCGGTCACGCCTGAAACCGTGCCGATGGCCAGCGAAGAAACCATTGCCGCCCTGGCACAACAACGTAAAGCGCTCGAAGCCAGCAACCTGCCCCAAGTCGCGCCCTCCAAGGCGGCGTCAGGCTCGGCAGGCAAACTGGCCGCTGCGACCCCACGCGACTAAGGGACTGAATCCAAGATGAAATTTTCCCAGTTCTTCATTTCGCGGCCGATCTTCGCAGCAGTGCTTTCGCTGCTGATCCTGATCGCCGGCGCCATCTCGCTGTTCCAGCTACCGATCAGCGAATACCCGGAAGTCGTGCCGCCGACCGTGGTCGTACGCGCCAACTTCCCGGGCGCCAACCCCAAGGTCATCGGCGAAACCGTGGCCGCGCCCCTGGAGCAGGCCATTACCGGCGTCGAGAACATGTTGTACATGTCCTCGCAGTCCACCGCTGACGGCAAGATCACCCTGACCATCACATTCGCCCTCGGCACCGACCTGGACAACGCCCAGGTGCAGGTGCAGAACCGCGTCACCCGGACCGAGCCCAAGCTGCCGGAAGAAGTGACCCGGATCGGCATCACGGTGGACAAGGCATCGCCCGACCTGACCATGGTCGTGCACTTGACCTCGCCGGACCAACGCTACGACATGCTCTACCTGTCCAACTACGCCCTGCTCAACATCAAGGATGAGCTGGCGCGCCTGGGCGGCGTGGGTGATGTGCAATTGTTCGGCATGGGCGACTATTCCCTGCGCGTCTGGCTGGATCCGAACAAGACCGCCTCGCGCAACCTGACCGCCACCGACGTGGTCACCGCGATCCGTGAGCAGAACCGTCAAGTGGCGGCCGGTGCCCTGGGTGCGCCGCCGGCGCCGAATGCCCAGGCCTTCCAGCTGTCGATCAACACCCAGGGGCGCCTGGTCAATGAGGAAGAGTTCGAGAACATCATCATTCGTTCCGGCGCCAACGGTGAAATCACTCGCCTGAAGGACATCGCTCGGGTCGAACTGGGCTCCAGCCAGTACGCCTTGCGTTCGCTGCTGGACAACCAACCGGCGGTGGCGATCCCGATCTTCCAGCGTCCCGGCTCTAACGCCATCCAGATCTCCAATGACGTTCGCGAGAAGATGGATGAGCTGAAGAAAGGCTTCCCGGCCGGGATGGACTACAGCATCGTCTATGACCCGACGATCTTCGTCCGCGGCTCCATCGAAGCGGTGGTCCACACCCTGTTCGAAGCATTGATCCTCGTGGTGCTGGTGGTAATCCTGTTCCTGCAGACCTGGCGCGCCTCGATCATTCCGTTGGTGGCGGTGCCGGTTTCGCTGATCGGTACGTTCGCGGTGATGCACCTGTTCGGCTTCTCGTTGAACGCCCTGTCACTGTTCGGCCTGGTCCTGGCGATCGGTATCGTGGTGGACGACGCCATCGTGGTGGTGGAAAACGTCGAGCGAAACATCGAACTGGGCCTCACCCCCGTGGAGGCGACCAAGCGCGCCATGGGCGAAGTGACCGGCCCGATCATCGCCACCGCCCTGGTGCTGTGCGCGGTCTTCGTTCCGGCGGCGTTCATCAGTGGCTTGACCGGTCAGTTCTATAAACAGTTCGCCCTGACCATTGCCATCTCCACGGTGATCTCGGCGATCAACTCCCTGACCCTGTCCCCTGCCCTGGCTGCCGTATTGCTCAAAGGCCATGACGCGCCCAAGGACCGTTTCTCCAAGTTCCTCGACAAGCTCTTCGGCGGCTGGTTGTTCCGTCCATTCAACCGCTTCTTCGAGCGCGCCAGCCATGGCTACGTGGGCACCGTCGCGCGGGTTATCCGCAGCAGCGGCATCGCCCTGGTGCTTTATGCAGGCCTGATGGTGCTGACGTTCTTCGGTTTTTCGACTACCCCGACGGGCTTCGTGCCCGGCCAGGACAAGCAATACCTGGTGGCCTTCGCCCAACTGCCGGACGCCGCGAGCCTGGATCGCACCGAAGATGTGATCAAGCGCATGTCCGACCTGGCGCTCAAGCAACCGGGCGTTCAAAGCGCCGTGGCCTTCCCGGGCCTGTCGATCAACGGTTTCACCAACAGCCCGAACGCCGGCATCGTGTTCGTGACCCTCAAGCCCTTCGATGAGCGCAAGGACCCGAGCATGTCGGCCGGCGCCATCGCCGGTGCCTTGAACGGCAAGTACTCGGAGATCCAGGAAGCCTACATGGCGATCTTCCCGCCGCCGCCGGTACAGGGCCTGGGCACGATCGGTGGTTTCCGCCTGCAGATCGAAGACCGGGGCAACCTGGGCTACGACGAGCTGTACAAAGAAACCATGAACATCATCACCAAGAGCCGCAGCGTGCCGGAACTGGCCGGGTTGTTTACCAGCTACACCGTGAACGTACCCCAGGTCGATGCCGCCATCGACCGTGAAAAAGCCAAGACCCACGGCGTGGCCGTCAGCGACATCTTCGACACCCTGCAGATTTACCTGGGTTCGCTGTATGCCAACGACTTCAACCGCTTCGGCCGTACTTACCAGGTCAACGTCCAGGCCGAGCAGCAGTTCCGTCTCGAGTCGGACCAGATCGGCCAGCTCAAGGTGCGCAACAACCGTGGCGAGATGATCCCGCTGGCGACCTTCATCAAGGTCAGCGACACCTCGGGCCCAGACCGCGTGATGCACTACAACGGCTTTATCACTGCTGAAATCAACGGTGCTGCCGCCCCGGGCTACAGCTCCGGCCAGGCCGAGAAAGCCATCGAGAAACTGCTCAAGGACGAACTGCCCAACGGCATGACGTACGAGTGGACCGACCTGACGTACCAGCAGATCCTCTCGGGCAACACCGCGCTGTTCGTGTTCCCGCTCTGCGTACTGCTGGCGTTCCTGGTGCTCGCGGCACAGTACGAGAGCTGGAGCCTGCCATTGGCGGTGATCCTGATCGTACCGATGACCCTGCTGTCGGCGATTACCGGGGTGATCCTCTCCGGTGGCGACAACAACATCTTTACCCAGATCGGTTTGATCGTACTGGTGGGGCTTGCCTGCAAGAACGCGATTCTGATCGTCGAGTTCGCCAAGGATAAACAGCTCGAAGGCATGAACCCGCTGGCGGCGGTCCTCGAAGCGTGCCGCCTGCGTCTGCGGCCGATCCTGATGACCTCCTTCGCCTTCATCATGGGCGTGGTGCCCCTGGTGTTCTCCAGCGGCGCCGGTGCGGAAATGCGCCATGCCATGGGTGTGGCGGTGTTCTCCGGGATGCTCGGCGTGACCTTCTTCGGCCTGCTGCTCACCCCCGTCTTCTATGTACTGATCCGCAACTTCGTCGAACGCAGCGAGGCCCGCAAGGCGGCCCGGGCTTTGAAACTGGAGGCGCAACAATGAGTTTGAAAGCGTTCGTGCCGAGCTTGCTGGTCCTGGCATTGAGTGCCTGTGCCGTAGGCCCGGACTACAAGGCACCACAAACGGAGGCGGCGAATATCACCACCGCCACCGACGGCGCCGCCGGCCAGAAGAACTTCGACCGCGCCCGTTTCGAAGGCGTCTGGTGGCAGCAGTTCGACGACCCGACCCTCAACGCGTTGGTGACCCGTTCCCTGGACGGCAACCGCGAGTTGCGCGTGGCCTTCGCCCGCTTGCGGGCCGCACGGGCGATTCGCGATGACGCCAGCAATGACGCCATGCCGACCATTACCAGCCGTGCCAGCAGCGAACTGGGCAAAGGCCAGAACCCGATGGGGCAGACTGACGAGCGGGTCAACTCCGAGCGTTACGACCTGGGCCTGGACATGGCCTGGGAGCTGGATTTGTTCGGGCGCATCCAGCGCAACCTGGAAGCCACCGATGCCGATCAACAGGCGATCGAAGCCGATCTCTATCAGTTGCAGGTGACGATGATCGCCGAGCTGGTGGATGCCTATGGTCAACTGCGCGGCGCACAACTGCGGGAAAAGATCGCCCTGGCCAACCTGAAGAACCAGCAGGATTCGCGCAAGATCACCGAAAGCCTGCGTGATGCCGGCGTCGGCGATCAGCTCGACGTGGTCCGTGCCGATGCGCGCCTGGCCTCGGTGGAAGCCAGCGTGCCACAGCTGCAGGCCGAGCAGGCGCGCCAACGCAATCGTATCGCCACGCTGTTGGGCGAACGCCCGGACAAACTCAGCGTGGACCTGGGCCCGAAACAGCTGCCAGCCATCGCCAAGGCCCTACCCATCGGCGACCCGGGTGAACTGCTGCAACGGCGCCCGGACATCCTCAGTGCCGAACGCCAACTGGCCGCCGCCACGGCGCGCATCGGCGTGGCCAAGGCCGACCTGTTCCCACGGGTCAGCTTGAGCGGTTTCCTCGGTTTCACCGCCGGACGCGGTTCGCAGATCGGTTCCTCTGCCGCCAACGCCTGGGCGCTGGGCCCGAGCATTACCTGGGCCGCTTTCGACCTGGGCAGCGTGCGGGCGCGCTTGCGCGGTGCCGACGCCGAGGCGGACGGAGCTCTGGCGAACTACGAACAGCAAGTGCTGCTGGCCCTGGAAGAGTCGGAAAATGCCTTCAGTGACTATGGCAAGCGTCAGCAGCGGCTGATCTCGCTGATCCGCCAGAGCGAATCGAGCCGCGCCGCCGCCGACCTGGCAGAGATTCGCTACCGCGAAGGCACCGTGGATTTCCTCGTGCTGCTCGACGCCCAACGTGAACGCCTGGCGGCCGAAGACACCCAGGCCCAGGCCGAAGTGGACCTGTACCGCGGCATCGTCGCGATCTACAAGGCCCTGGGTGGCGGCTGGCAACCGGAAACCGTCGCCAGCAATTGACCCGCCCGGCTCAACCGAGCTCCTTTGGTTGGCCGCAACCAGCCAAATTTTTGCCCCGCGTCTCATTTGGACGCGGGGCTTTTTTTCGGCTGTTACTAGTCCCGGCCCCTGGGGAGATATTGAACAAGAGGTTCACCGCTGCTCTACTGTGGGAGCGGGCTTGCTCGCGAAAGCGGTGGATCAGCTTGAAGATATGTCGAAGGTGCAGCCGCCTTCGCGAGCAAGCCCGCTCCCACAGGGTTAAATGCGCATAACTCACAAGGTTTGACTCAGGCCGCCACCTGACCGAAGCTTGCGGCATTTCACGCTTCTGGTAATGGATTCCCTGCATGCCCTCGCCTCGCCGCCGCTATCTGCTCCTCAGCCTCTGTGTCCTGTTGTTGATCGGTCTTGTCGCGGTGTGGCTGCGCAGCACCACGCCGCAGATCCCCGAGGCAATCAAGCGTGGCTACAGCGAAGCCTTGGAAAGCGCCCGCAACGGACAGCCGGGGGCGGCGCGGATGCTTTACCAGCAACTGGGACGTCCGGATCTCTCGCCCAAGCGCCGCGTGTGGCTGCACGCCGAACTGCCCAACTACCCCAGCCCCCAAGCCCTGAAACTGGCGGACGCCGACCTGCACAGCGAGTCGCCGGACGTGCGCCGGGCCGCCATTGGCAGCGTCGTCGGGCTGGTCCCGACAGGCCAACGCAGCCTGTTGCTCGGCCCGCTTCTGGACGATGACGACCCGAACGTCCGGTTCGCCGCCGTGAACGCGCTGCTGGGCCTGTCGCCAGATGATCTCGGCTTGTATTTCGGCGCGATGCAGATCGCCATCGACACTTGGGAGCAGATGCTCGAAGACGGCCCGAAAACCGCTGAGTCCCACTACCAACTCGCCCGGCTGCACCTGCACAACGCCGAATTGAAGAAAGCCCAATTGGCCCTTGAGCAGGCCTTGCGCCTGCAACCGGACAACCTGCCGGCGCTGGTCATGCAGATCGAAGTGCTGGACAAACAGGGCCAGGGCGAAGCCGCCCGACAATTACTCGCCCGACAGTTGCAAACCCAGCCAGCGTCGGCTTATCTGCAACATGCGCTGGGCATGTGGCTGCTGCAACACGGCCAGAGCGAGTATGCCGTGCTCGGCCTGGCAAAAGCCGTGGAACTGGAACCCGAAAACCGGCATTACCGCTATGACCTGGCAACCACCCTACATGCTGAACAGGAAGTGGAAGCCGCGCAGAAACAGTTGCAGGAAATCGTCCAGCGCTACCCCGCCGACCGCAAGGCCCGGGTGTTGCTGATCAACTATTGGAAGGAGACCGGCCAGTTGCAGAACGTTCAGATCCTGTTGGCGCAACTGGAACAGCTGAACCCCGATGACCCGGCCCTGCAACAGGGTTTGCAGGCGGACTAGCCGTTAAGTGGAACCTTGGGCAAACACACAATCCGTGGCGAGGGAGCTTGCTCCCGCTGGGCTGCGCAGCAGCCCCAAGACAGGGCCGCTTCGCGACCCAGCGGGAGCAAGCTCCCTCGCCACAGGATGACTGCTCGGCTTCATTTCGCTTAGCTGACTAGCATGGGTCTGTGGGCCGTCGTCGCATACCGAAAAGTTGTGCAGTACCCCGCGTTTTGTCGATGTAAGCGGAACCGCCATCACCGCCAAAGGTCAAGTGTTCAGGCAGTCGATTTCAGGCGTTACCCCGCCTGCTGCCTACTTCCCTAGTCATGAGAGGGCTATTTTTGTCTACATCTAACGAGTTGATCAGTGCAAAAGCCGCCACCGGTATTGAGGGTCTGGACGATATCCTCTCCGGTGGTTTGTCCCGCGGCCATGTGTTCCTGCTCGAAGGGGAACCGGGGACCGGTAAGACCACGGTCGCGCTGCATTTTCTGTTGGCCGGCGCCAAGGCTGGCGAGCGCTCGTTGTACATCACGCTCTCGGAAACCGAGCGTGAACTGCGTCAGGGCGCGGCCTCCCACGGCTGGACCTTGGATGAGAACATTCATATTTTCGAGCTGACCCCGCCCGAAAGCCTGCTCAATGCCGAGCACCAGCAAAGCCTGCTGTATTCCTCGGACCTGGAGCTGGGCGAAGCGACCCGGCAGATCTTCGAAGTGGTCGAACGGTTCAAGCCGACCCGTGTAGTGCTCGACAGCCTGTCGGAGATCCGCCTGCTGGCGCAAAGCTCCCTGCGCTACCGTCGCCAGATCCTGGCGATCAAGCATTATTTCGTGCGCTACGACGCCACGGTCCTGTTGCTCGACGACTTGACCACCGAATCCCTGGACAAAACCGTGCACAGCGTCGCCCACGGCGTGGTGCGCCTGGAAGAACTGACCCCCAACTATGGCGCCGAACGGCGGCGGGTCCGGGTGGTCAAGTATCGCGGGCAGAAATACCGCGGCGGTTTCCATGACTTCACCATCATGGGCGACGGCGTGCACGTGTTCCCGCGCCTGGTGGCCGCCGAACACCGCGGCCAGTACCTGCGCCAACAACTCTCCAGCGGCATCGGCGAAATGGACCTGCTGCTGGGCGGTGGTATCGAGACCGGCTCCAGCACGTTGATCCTGGGGCCAGCGGGAACTGGCAAGTCGCTGATCGCGATGATTTTCGCCGCAGCCGCCGTGCAGCGTGGCGAGAAGGCCGCGCTGTTTATCTTCGATGAAGAGTTGGGCTTGCTGTTCGAGCGCATGAAAAACATCGGCATCGACCTGCAGGCCTTGCAAAAAACCGGCAACCTGCTGATCGAACAGGTGGACGCCGCCGAGCTGTCCCCCGGCGAGTTCTCCCACCGCGTACGTCGCTGCGTCGATGAAGGAGACATCAAGACCGTGGTCATCGACAGCATCAACGGCTACCAGGCGGCGATGCCGGAAGAGAACGCCCTGGTACTGCACATGCATGAATTGCTGCTCTATCTCAACCGCAAGGGCGCGGCGACCTTCATGACCGTCGCCCAGCACGGCCTGGTCGGCGACATGCAGGCCCCGGTGGACATTACTTACCTGGCCGACACGGTGATTCTGTTGCGTTATTTCGAAGCACTGGGCAAGGTTCGCCGGGCCATTTCCATCATCAAGAAACGCACCGGCAGCCACGAGTCGACCATCCGCGAATACCGCATCAGCGGCTCGGGCATGACCATTGGCGAACCACTGGAAGCATTCCAGGGTGTCTTGCGCGGGGTCCCCACCTACATGGGCGAGAGCAACCCGCTGCTCAAGGATGAACACCGGTGACGCTGGCCGAGCCCCTGTCCGAGCGGGCGCTGATTCTCGCGCCGCTGGGACGGGACAGCCAGATTGCCCTGATGATCCTCAATGAAGCCGGTTTTGCCGGCCTCATCTGTCGCCACCTGGGTCATTTATGCGAAGAGCTGGAAAGCGGTGCCGGCCTGCTGGTGATCTCGTCGGAGGCCTTGGTCGGGCCTGACCTGGAAACGCTGTTCCTGCAAATCGAGCAGCAGCCCGCCTGGTCCGACCTGCCCATTGTCTTGCTGACCCATCACGGTGGGCCGGAACAGAACCCGGCGGCGCGGATCGGCATGCAGTTGGGCAACGTGACGTTCCTCGAGCGTCCTTTCCACCCCGTTACGCTGATCAGCTTGGTCACCACCGCCCTGCGCGGGCGTCGAAGGCAGTACGAAGCCCGCGACCGCCTGATCGATCTCAGCAACAGCGAACTGCGCCTGCAAACCACCCTCGAAACCCTCGAACAGCAGGTGGAAGAGCGTACCGCCCAGTTGCGCCACAACGAAGAAGCCCTGCGCCAGTCGCAGAAGATGGAAGCGGTTGGCCAGCTTACCGGCGGCATCGCCCATGACTTCAACAACATGCTCACCGGGATCATCGGCAGCCTCGAGCTGTTGCGCCGTCGCCTGGCCCGGGGCCGTACCGAGGACCTGGACAGTCTGATCGACCTGGGCGTGACCTCGGCCAACCGCGCCGCCGGCCTGACCCATCGCCTGCTGGCGTTCTCCCGGCGGCAATCGCTGGACTCCAAGGCGGTCCAGATGAATACCCTGGTGCTTTCCATGGGCGAACTGCTGCAGCGCAGCCTCAACGAAAGCATTCGCCTGGACATGCAACTGGACGAACAACTCTGGGTCGCCGAAGCCGACCCCAATCAACTGGAAAGCGCCCTGCTCAACCTGGTGCTCAACGCCAGGGATGCCATGCCCAACGGCGGCAACCTGGTGGTGCAGACTCGCAATCGGCACTTGGATGCCGACTTCACCGAGGCCTACCCCAACCTCGCGCCCGGTGACTATGTGGTGCTGAGTGTGCAGGACACCGGTTGCGGCATGCCCGAAGCGGTGATCAGTCGCGCTTTCGATCCGTTCTTCACCACCAAGCCGATCGGCCAGGGCACCGGGCTGGGCCTGTCGATGATTTATGGCTTCAGCAAGCAATCCCGTGGCCATGTGACCATCGACAGCGAAGTCGACATAGGCACCACCGTGAACCTTTACCTGCCACGCTTCGTCGGGGAAGAAATTCACGAGCCCCAGGTTGCCACCCAGCACGCGCCGTATGCGCAGGATGGCGAGACCGTGCTGATCGTCGAGGACGATCCGGCGGTGCGGGTGTTGGTGAGCGCGGTATTAAGCGAATTGGGCTATGCCTTTGTGGAGGCGGCCGACGCCAACGGCGCGTTGCCGATCCTCCAGTCAAGCCAGCGCATCGACCTGCTGATCAGCGACGTTGGCCTGCCCGGCATGAATGGTCGGCAACTGGCGGAGATCGGACGGCAGGTCCGCCCGGACCTGCGGGTGCTGTTCATCACCGGCTACGCCGAGCATGCAGCGGTGCGCGGCGGCTTCCTTGACCCGGGGATGCAGATGATCACCAAGCCGTTCACGTTTGACTTGTTGACGGCGAAGGTGCGGGAAATGATTCAGGTTTGAGGTGATGAGCGCTGTTTGAGCTTGGGCATTACACACAGTGTGGCGAGGGAGCTTGCTCCCGCTGGGGTGCGAAGCAGCCCCCAATAAGGTCGACTCAATGAACCTGACACATCGAGGTGCCGGTTTTTGGGGGCGCTCCGCACCCCAGCGGGAGCAAGCTCCCTCGCCACAGGGGGTCGCCTGATCTGCCGGGATGTCTCCTGCCTACGACAACATCGACTGCATGATGCGTTGCAGTTCATCCAGGTCGAACGGCTTTTCCAGGATTGGTGCCTTGTGGGTAATCGGACTGTCCGTGTCGCGCACTTCCTGCGCGTAGCCACTGATGAAAATCACCTTCAGCTCGGGGCGCAACTTGACTGCGGGTTCGGCAATCTGCACCCCAGAGATACCGCCCGGCAGGCGGAAGTCGGTAATCATCATGTCCAGATGCGGCTTGCTCGCCAGGATCTCGAACGCCTGGGCGCCGCTTTCGGCTTGCAGCACCCGGTATCCCTCGCCCGACAGGTAGGCCGACAGCACCATCAGGATCGACGGGTCATCCTCGACGATCAATACAACATCTTGCGCATCTTCACTCATGAGAAGCCTTTGTTCGATCAATAGCTGCTGATACGACCTTGGGGTCTCTCAGAGGTTGCGTCTGTTCGGCGGTTTTGTCCAAGACAGTTTTCTGCAAGGGCAGGCAAACACGAAACAACGCCCCTTCATTGAGCCGACTGTCCACCGTGATCGTCCCGCCATGGGCCGTGACGATCTGCTCGGAAATGAACAGCCCCAGCCCGAGCCCCGAGGCGGCGGCCTTGGACGATACGCGCTCGAACTGCTGGAAGATACGTTCCTGGTTCTCCTCGCTGATGCCGATGCCGTGGTCCTGGACCTCGATGCAGGCGTGATCGGAGGTCTTGTAGACGCGCACTTCGATCGGCCCCTTGCCGCCGTAGCGCAGCGCATTGGTCAACAGGTTCGAGACCACCTGCTCGATGCGAAACTCGTCCCAAAGCCCCTCCACCGCCGGCTCGACCATGCACGTCAACGAGCACTCGGCCACGGCGATCTGCGGCTGGAAGTTGCGCAGCAGGTTTTCCACCAATGCCGTCAGGTTGAAGCGGGTCGGCCGGATCGACAGCTTGCCGGTACGAATCCGCGACACATCCAGCATGTCCTCGATCAGCCGGATCAGGCTCTTGATCTGGCGCTCGTCGCGCTCGACCATCGCGCGCACCTTGTCCAGGCTGAAGGCGGCGGCATTGTCCCGGGCCAGGTGCATCTTGCGCAGTTGGGTCTCGAGGATGAGGCCATTGAGGGGCGTGCGCACCTCGTGGGCGACGATGGACATGAAATCGTCTCGCATGCGCACCGCCTGTTCCAGCTCGCCACGGGTGGCCTCGAGCTGCTGCAACAGGACCTCCTGCTCGCGACGACTCTGTTCGAGGGCCACGACTTGTTCCTTCATGGCCTTTCGTTGGCGATACAGCTCGACGAACACATTGACCTTGCTCTTGACGGCCTGGGTGTCCAGCGGCTTGTGCAGGAAGTCCACCGCGCCATTTTCATAACCGGTGAAGGCATAGTTGCGCTCACGCCCGGCGGCGCTGACGAAAATGATCGGGATGCTGCGGGTCTTTTCCGTGCCGCGCATCAGCTCGGCCAGCCCGAAACCGTTCATCTCCGGCATCTGCACATCGATGATGGCCAGGGCGAAGTCGTGTTGCAGCAGCAGGGACAGTGCTTCGTCCGCCGACAGGGCCTTGAAGACCTCGCGATCGTCTCCCCTGATCAATGCTTCCAGGGCCAACAGATTCTCAGGCAGATCGTCGACGATCAGCAGTTTGGCTTGAATATCTCTTGGCATGTGGTTCATTCCAGCCCGGCCAGCAACTGGCCGATGCCTTGCAAAGTGAGGATATGGTCGGGCTCGTGCAGGGCCAGCGCCGCTTCGGGCATGGTCGAGACCTGGGCTTCCACGGGATCCTGGACCACCGTGATCCCGCCCAGGGCCTTGACCCTCGCCAGGCCCCGGGCGCCATCGTCGTTGGCACCGGTCAGCACCACGGCCAGCAACGTCTCGCCGTAGACATCGGCGGCCGATTCAAACAGCACGTCGATGGACGGTCGCGAATGGTGTACGGGGGCCTCCAGGCTCAACGACAGGCTGCGGTCGGCCTCGACCGACAAGTGATAACCGGGCGTGGCGACGTACAAGGTGCCCGGGGCGATGTCCTGCTTGTCCCGGGCTTCTTCTACCGGCACCGCCAGACGATGGCCGAACACAGAGGCCAACTGGCTGTCACGCTCATCCGGCAAATGCAACACCACCAGGACGGGCACGCCAAAACCTTTGCGCAGGTGTCCGAACACCCTGAGCAATGCTTCGACACCGCCGGCCGATGCGCCGACGACAATGGCCTCGATGGCCGGCCTGGATCTGTCCTTCGTCTGGTTCATAACTTGCGATAGATCCGTTCCTGTTTGACCAACGGCTCGAATCGATGGCCGTAAGCCGAAAAATCCAATGTCTCCTTACTGCCCAACACCAGGAAACCACGGTGACAAAGGGACTCATGGAACAGTCCAAACGCACGATCTTGCAATTTTTTATTGAAATATATCAATACATTGCGGCATGAAATTAATTGAGTTTCTGAGAAAACGCTGTCAGTCGCCAGGCTGTGATCGGCAAAGGTCACGTTCTCGCACAGGGTTTTGTCGAACATCGCATAATCGTAGGCGGCGGTGTAGTAATCGGCAAATGACCGCCGTCCACCGGCGTTCTGGTAGTTCTGGGTATAAGTGCGCACGCTGTCCAGGGAGAAGATCCCCTGCTTGGCTTTTTCCAGCGAGCGCGGGTTGATGTCGGTGGCGTAGATGAACGTGCGGTCCAGCAGGCCTTCTTCGCGCAGCAGGATCGCCATGGAGTAGACCTCCTCCCCCGTGCTGCAACCGGCGATCCAGATCTTGATCGAAGGGTAGGTCCTGAGCAGCGGCACGATTTCCTCGCGGATCGCCAGGAAATGCGAGGGGTCGCGAAACATCTCGCTGACGGGGATCGTCAGCAGTTGCAGCAACTGCATGAACGCGCCCGGGTCATGCAATACGCGCTCCTGCAAGGCTGAAATGGTCTTGCATTCGAACTGGCTCAGCGCATGGTGGACCCGGCGCTTGATGGAAGCGCCGGAATAATCGCGAAAATCGTAGCTGTACTTGAGGTAGATCGCTTCGATCAACAAACGCAGTTCAATGTCAGTGTCACGGTCCACTAAATTCTTTCCATATTCGGCAACCACACGCGAATCAGCGAGAACAGACGATCCAGATCGATCGGCTTGGCCAGGTAGTCGTTGGAACCCGCCGCCAGGCAGCGCTCCTGATCATCCTTCATGGCCTTGGCCGTCACAGCGATGATGGGCAGCTTGCGCCAGCGCGGGTCCTTGCGGATCAGCGCGGTGGCTTCGAAACCGTCCATTTCCGGCATCATCACATCCATCAGCACCAGGTCGATGTCGTCGAACTCATTCAGGCGATCGATCGCCTCCAAACCATTGCGGCCGATGACCACGATCGCCCCTTTCGCCTCCAGCGCGCTGGTCAGGGCAAAGATGTTGCGCACATCGTCATCCACCAACAGCACCTTGCGGCCTTCGAACACCTTGTCGCGGCTGCGGGCGGTCTTGAGCATCCGCTGCCGTTCATGGGACAACCGGGATTCGACTTTGTGCAGAAAGAGTGTCACTTCGTCCAGCAGACGCTCTGGCGAACGGGCGCCCTTGATGATGATCGAGCGGGAATACTTGCGCAGTTCGGCTTCTTCGTCCCGGGTCAGGTTGCGCCCGGTGTAGACGATCACCGGCGGGAACGAACAGATGTCTTCGCTGGACATGCGCTTGAGCAGGTCGTTGCCGAGCATGTCCGGCAACTTGAGGTCGATGATCATGCAGTCGTAGACATTGGTCCGCAGCAGGTCCAGGGCTTGCTGGGCCAGGCCAACGGCGGTGATCTCGATGTCATCGTCGCCGATCAGGCGAGTGATGCTGTCTCGTTGCAGGTCATCATCCTCCACCAGCAGCACCCGCTTGACCTTCTGGGTCAGCTTGGCCTCCAGGCGGGCGAACACGTCCTTGAGTTCTTCGCGGGTGGTCGGCTTGACGGCATAACCGATGGCGCCCATGTGCATGGCGGCTTCGACCCGGTCTTCGACGGAAATCACGTGCACCGGGATATGCCGGGTCTGGGCCTGTTCCTTGAGCCGCTGCAGCACCGTCAGCCCGGAATGGTCCGGCAGGCGCATGTCCAGCAGGATCGCGTCGGGGGCCAGTTGCAACGCCAGGTCAAAGCCTTCGTCGGCACCGTGGGCCACCAGGCATTGGTAACCGAGTTCATGGGCCAGGTCGAACAGGATGCGGGCAAACTTGGGCTCGTCCTCGATCACCAGGATGCAGCGGGTTTCGAACGGTGCCTTGTCACGGTCGTCGGCGAATCGGGCAATCGGCGTGTCCACCTCGGCGATCAGCGGCGCGGGTGCGGCCTTGGGTGCAACGGGCGCTGGCGCGGTGGCTGTCGGGGTAAAGGTCATCGGCTCCAGCGGCGTGTCCCCGGGCTCGACGTAACGTTCCGGCAATACCAGGGTAAAGACGCTGCCCTGCCCCGGCTCGCTGGAAACCGAGATCGAGCCGCCCAGCAGCGTGGCCAGGTCCCGGGAAATCGACAAGCCCAGGCCCGTGCCGCCGTAGCGACGGTTGGTGGTGCCATCGGCCTGGCGGAACGCTTCGAAGATGCTTTGCTGCTGGTCGGCGGCGATCCCGATTCCAGAATCGCGCACCATGAATGCAATGCCCGAGCCCGGCTGACCGGCCACGGACAGGCTGACAGCGCCTTGCTCGGTGAACTTCACAGCGTTGGACAGCAGGTTCTTGATCACCTGCTCCAAGCGCTGGCGGTCGGTGTAGAGCATCGCCGGCGCATCAGGCTGCACGTGCACCTCGAAACTCAGGCCCTTGTCAGCCGCCAACGGCTCGAACATATCCCGCAACCCTTCCACCAGACGCTGCACGCTAGTGTTTTCCGGGCGCACTTCCAGCTTTCCGGCCTCGACCTTGGAGATGTCGAGAATGTCGTTGATCAAGTTCAGCAGGTCGTTGCCGGCGGAATAGATCGACTCGGCAAACTTGACCTGCTCCTCGCTGAGGTTTTGTTGCGAATTCTCCGCCAGCAGCTTGGACAGGATCAACGAGCTGTTGAGGGGCGTGCGCAGCTCGTGGGACATGTTGGCCAGGAATTCGGATTTGTACTTGCTCGAACGCTGCAGCTCTTCGGCGCGCTCCTCCAATTGGATCTGGGCCAGGTTCAGCTCGCTGTTCTTCTGGTCCATGGCGTCGCGTTGCTCGGCCAATTGCTCATTGGTCTGCTCCAGCTCCTGTTGCTGGGCTTCCAGGTGGGCCTGGGATTCCTTGAGGATGCGCGACTGTTCTTCCAGCTCTTCGTTGGCGGTCTTGAGTTCTTCCTGCTGGACTTGCAGTTCCTCGTTCAACTGCTGGGTTTCGGCCAGCACTTCCTGCAAGCGTTGACGATAACGGGCGGCCTCGATGGAGGTGCCGATATTGCCGGCGATCAGCTCCAGCAGCTCGACGTCTCGCTCGGTCAATGGCCGCAGGAACCCCAGTTCGACGACACCGTTGATCCGGTCATCGTCACTTGTAGGCACCACCAACACGCTGTTGGGCAGGCCCTGTCCCAAGCCAGAGCTGACTTTCAGGTAGTCGTCCGGCACGTCGTCCAGGCGGATGAGGCGCCCCTGTTGCACGGCCTGGCCCGCGATGCCTTCACCGGCGACGATCACCTGCTGCTGTTCTTCATCCTCCCGGGACAGGCCGTAGGCGGCGACGCGCCGGAGGACACCGTTCTCTTCCCGCACATAAAGTGCCGCGACAGCGACGTCCAGGTATTTCGCGCAGAACTGCAGGATGTTGCGACCCAGCAGGTTCAGCGACAGTTGTCCCAGGACTTGCTCGGCCAGTTGCGTCTGGCCATTACGCAGCCAAGCTTGCTTCTCCAGGTGCAAAGCGCTGCGCTGCTGGACTTTCAGGCTGGCGCTGTAGCTCTCGGACAGGTTCAACAGGTCCCGGCGACCGACGTAGGCCAGCAATCCGCTGACCGCCGCGACAAACAACAGGTAAAGGGCAATGCTCCAGACCGTCGTGGTGCGCACATCCAGGTTACGCGCCGCACGCAACTGCTGCTCGGTCTCGACGACCTCTTCGAAGGACTGACGAATTTCGTCAGTCAGACGCTTACCGCGCCCGGCCTTCACCGCGCCCCGGTAATCGCCACTGCTGCGCTGCAGGTCGATCATGCCCTGGGCGTAATTGGACCACTCCGTCTGGAGCGCCTGGATCTTGTGCAGGCGGTCGACCTGGACGGGGTTGTCGGCTGTCAATTCCAGCAAAGTGTCCAGTGCCACTGCGATCCGTGGCTTCGCCACTTCGTAGGGGTCGAGGAAATGCTCGTCCCCACTCAACAGGTAGCCGCGCATGCCGGTTTCCAGGTCCACGCTCAGCTTGAGCGCTTCGTTGGCGTTATTGATCACCCTGTCGGTGTGGCCGACCCATTGGATCACCGACAGCAGGTACGTGATAAGGATGATGAAAAACACCGCGCTGAGCGCGCCCATGCCCAGCGGCAGGCTGATATTGCGGCTCAGGAGTTTGCGAAAACTTTGTTCGTCAACCGAAGACGAAGGAGTCATGGAAAAGGGCCTTGGTGGACAGTTGAAAACCGTGGAGTTTGCCCGAAAAACCGCGCTTGGATCCACATTTTCTGACGAGTCAAAGGCGCAGATCCCGCGACGGCCTGCCTTGTAGCAAGGAAGCGACTATCCTTGTCAGCTCTTGTACTATAGATCCTTTCTTGTACAACCTAGGGAACTTGTGCCGCCTCGGCACTTACTCATAAAAGAGGCTCATAAAAGAGGCCGTTTTTCTTGTGCCCCCTCCCGCTCCCATCTTTTGAGAATGTATCTATGTCCACCGCCAATGCCGCCACCCAGCCCACCATCCTGGTAGTCGAAGATGACGACATCGTGCGGATGTTAATCGTCGACGTGCTGGAGGAGCTGGAATATCAGGTGCTGGAGGCGGACGGTTGCGAGCAGGCGCTGGCTTTTTTGAACGACGACCAACAGGACATCGCCCTGATGATGACCGACGTCGGCCTGCCGGTAATGGACGGACGGGAATTGGCCAAGCAGGCTCGACTCGTTCGGCCGAAACTGCCGGTGCTGTTTGCCAGCGGTTATGCCGAAAGCATCGATGTACCTGAAGGGATGTCGGTGATTGGCAAGCCCTTCTCCATCGATCAGTTGCGGGACAAGGTCAAACGCATTCTTTCTTGAGCCGGAACGCATTCTTGGTCACTATCGGCGCCCCGCGCGCCGATGGCGCCTGATCTGTACCAAGGAACTCCCCGCTCATGCATCACCCCACCGCCACCAAGGTCCTGGTTATCGGCTATGTCTGGCCAGAGCCACGCTCATCGGCTGCCAGTGGGCACGTCATGCAGATCCTCGACACCTTCCTTGGCCAAGGCTGGGACATCACCTTCAGCAGCCCGGCCGGCCCCGGCGAGCAGCGTGCCGACCTGGTTGCGCTGGGCATCCGCGAAGTGCCCATCGAACTCAATAGCAGCAGCTTCGACGAATTCATCCATACTCTTGCGCCGGACATCGTGCTGTTCGACCAGTTCATGATGGAAGAACAATTCGGCTGGCGGGTCGAGAAGCACTGCCCCGGTGCCCTGCGGGTGCTGGAGACCTCCGACCTGCAAAGCCTGCGCCACGCCCGGCATCAGCGCCTGAAGGAGCGCCTGAAGCGCGATGACGCGAGCGAGAATTTCAGCGACCTCTTCGCCCCGGCCCTGGACGAGGAATTCCAACGAATGGCCGATACCGACCTGGCCAAGCGGGAAATCGCCGCGCTGTACCGCTGCGACCTCAACCTGATGGTGTCCGAGGTTGAAATCGAACTGTTGGTGGAGCACTTCAAGCTGCCCCGCAACCTGCTGCATTGGTGCCCGTTGATGCTGGACCTGCCCAGCGACCCGCCGGTGCCATTCGCGGACCGGGCGCATTTCCTGAGCATTGGCAACTTTCGCCACGCGCCGAACTGGGACGCCGTGCTCTGGATGAAAAACGCCATCTGGCCGCTGATCCGCCAACAACTGCCCGGCGCGCAACTGCACTTGTACGGCGCCTATACGCCGCCGAAGGCCGCCGCGCTGCACAACCCGGCCCAAGGCTTTCACATCATGAACTGGGCCGAAGACGCCTTGCAGGTCATGTCGGCCGCACGCATCTGCCTGGCACCACTACGTTTCGGCGCGGGTATCAAAGGCAAGCTGATCGACGCCATGCTCTGCGGCACCCCCAACGTCACCACGCCCGTGGGGGCCGAAGCCATGCACGGCGAGCTGCCCTGGCCCGGGGCGATCGCCCAGAGTGCCGAAGCCATCGCCCGCGAGGCCGTGCACTTATATAGCGACCCGGAGCGCTGGGCTCAGGCTCGGGACGCAGGCCTGTCGCTGCTGGCGAGCCGCTACCGGCGACAGGTCCATGGGCCGGCGCTGATCGACAGCCTCAACGCTTGCCGGGCGGACCTGGCGCAACGACGCCGGGACAATTTCACCGGCAGCATGCTGCGTCACCACCAGCACAAAAGCACCCAATACATGTCCCAGTGGATCGAAGAAAAAAACCGCAACGGTTAGACACCAGGGTGGCACCTGCCTGGCGAAGGGGGCATTATTCAGCGGCGATAATAATAAAAGCGCCAGGCCCATGACCCGAACAGCCAGAGTCACCGACCCTTCCTACGAGTTGATGGACGACCATAACGGGCTGTCCATCATCTACCGCCAGCACGGTTTCCCCTGCCCGCTGGTACGTTGGCATTTCCACAAGGAATACGAGCTGCACCTGATCGTCGCCAGTTCCGGCAAGGTGTTCATTGGCGACTACATCGGCAACTTCTACCCCCAGTCGTTGTTTCTCACCGGCCCCAACCTGCCCCACAACTGGATCAGCCAGGTGGCGGAGGACGAAGTGGTGCCCAAGCGCGACATGCTGGTGAACTTCACCGACGAGTTGTTCGAAAGCGGCCATCAGGTATTCGCCGAGCTCAAGACGGTCGCGCCGTTGCTTGAACGCGCCCAATACGGCATCGAGTTCCGTTGCAAGCGCACCATCCGCCAGGCCATGACCCTGATGCAGCGCATCGCCGACTCCCAGGGCATGAGCCGCCTGGGGCACTTTTTCATCCTGATGGAGCTGCTGGCCGCCACGGATGACTACCAACTGCTGTCCGGCACGAACGCCCCGCAAACGGCGGACGAGCACAGCATCGACCGCACCAACCGTGCGGTGGACTACATCTTTGCCCATTACGCCCGGGAACTGCCCCTGGAAGAAGTCGCCGAGCACCTGGGCATGAAACCCACCTATTTCAGCCGGGTGTTCAAACAGGCCACTGGCCGCTGCTTCATCGAATTCGTCAATCGCCTGCGCATCAGCAAATCCTGCGAACTGCTGGCCGACGGCGACAAACCGGTGACGGACGTGTGTTTTGAATCGGGCTTCAACAACATCTCCAACTTCAACCGGCGCTTCCAGCAGCTCAAGGGCATGACCCCGTCCCACTACCGGCGGCTGGCGGTGCAGCGGTTGACCGAGCAGAATCAGGGCTGACCTTTTTGCCCTGACACACCGCCTCTGTGGCGAGGGAGCTTGCTCCCGCTGGGCTGCGCAGCAGACCTAAAAAACAAGGGCCGCTACGCGCCCCAGCGGGAGCAAGCTCCCTCGCCACAGGGTTCTTCGATTGCCCCTCACCCTCTTCAGTGCAAAAAAGTATCAGTCAAAGTGCGACGGATGATTTGTCACGCCGTCCATAGAAGGCTGTAATCAGCGCACATTCTTCCCTTCATCCGGAAGACACAAAAACAATAACTGTCCTTCTGCAGCCTTCGGGCGCGGAAAAGGAGTGTGCGATGAAACCTTCGGTAAAAGTTCTGCTTGTCTCCACCTGCATGACCCTCAGCAGCGTCAGCTTCGGCGCAGAGACCCTCACCATTGCCACCGTCAACAACAGCGACATGATCCGCATGCAAAAGCTCTCGAAAACCTTCGAGGCCGAGCATCCGGACATCAAGCTCAATTGGGTGGTGCTTGAAGAAAACGTGCTGCGTCAACGCCTGACTACCGACATCGCCACCCAAGGCGGACAGTTCGACGTGCTGACCATTGGCATGTACGAAGCCGCACTCTGGGGTGCCAAGGGTTGGCTGGAGCCGATGAAAGACCTGCCGGCCTCCTACGACCTCGATGACGTCTTCCCGTCCGTGCGCGATGGCTTGTCGGTCAAGGGCTCGCTGTACGCCCTGCCGTTCTACGCCGAAAGCTCGATCACCTATTACCGCACGGACCTGTTCAAGGACGCCGGGCTGACCATGCCCGAACACCCGACCTGGACCCAGATCGGTGAGTTCGCGCAAAAGCTCACCGACAAATCCAAGGAGCAATATGGCCTGTGCCTGCGGGGCAAGGCCGGGTGGGGCGAGAACATGGCGCTGGTCACGACCCTGGCCAACGGCTTTGGCGCGCGCTGGTTCGATGAGAAGTGGCAGCCGCAGTTCAACGGACCGGAGTGGAAGGATGCCCTGAACTTCTATGTCGACAACATGAAGAAATCCGGCCCGCCAGGTGCTTCCAGTAACGGTTTCAACGAAAACCTGGCGCTGTTCAACAGCGGCAAGTGCGCCATCTGGGTGGACGCCAGCGTCGCCGGCTCGTTCGTGACCGACAAGACCCAGAGCAAGGTGGCCGATCACGTCGGATTTACCTTCGCCCCCCACGAGAAAACCGACAAAGGCACCTCGTGGATGTACTCCTGGTCCCTGGCCATCCCGACCAGCTCCAAAGCCAAGGACGCGGCCAAGGTCTTTACCACTTGGGCAACGTCCAAGGAGTACAACCAATTGGTCGCCAAGACCGACGGCATTGCCAACGTACCACCGGGCACCCGCACTTCGACCTACAGCGACGAATACATGAAGGCCGCGCCGTTTGCCAAAGTGACGCTGGAATCGTTGAAAGTCGCCGACCCGAAAGCCCCTACCCTCAAGCCTGTGCCCTACATCGGCATTCAGTTGGTGACCATCCCCGAATTCCAGGCCATCGGCACCCAGGTGGGCAAGTTCTTCTCGGGCGCGCTGACCGGCCAGCAGACCGTGGACCAGGCGTTGACCGCCGCGCAGTCCACCACCGAACGCGAGATGAAACGCGCCGGGTATCCCAAGTAATCCACGTCGCCGCTCTGCCCTTTTGTGGGAGCGGGCTTGCTCGCGAAAGCGATCTGTCAGTCACATTGATGTTGGATGTGCCGCCCTATTCGCGAGCAAGCCCGCTCCCACAGGGGATTTCTGTAGGCCCCGAAAAAATCGGTTCAATGCCATGAATAGCTCAACTACAACCGCCAAAGCCCCCATCGAGATCGCTCCGCCGCCGGTGCGCAAGATCCGCCTGGCCAACCCCGGCTGGTTCCTGGTCAGCCCTTCGGTGGCCTTGTTGCTGCTGTGGATGATCGTGCCGCTGGGCATGACCGTCTACTTCTCGATGATCCGCTACAACCTGCTCTACCCCGGCGAAAACGAATTCGTCGGGCTGGAGAACTTCACCTATTTCCTGACCGACTCGGGTTTCATGCCCGGCGCCACCAATACCCTGCTGCTGGTGGGCAGCGTGCTGTTGATCAGCATTGTCCTCGGGGTATTGATCAGCGCGCTGCTGGAGGCCAGTGAGTTTTTCGGTCGCGGCATCGTCCGTGTGCTGCTGATCTCGCCGTTCTTCATCATGCCCACGGTCGGTGCGCTGATCTGGAAAAACCTGATCTTCCACCCCGTGTCGGGCATCCTCGCCTCGGTCTGGAAGCTGTTCGGCGCCCAGCCGGTGGATTGGCTGGCCCATTACCCGCTGTTGTCGATCATTATCATCGTCAGCTGGCAATGGCTGCCCTTCGCGATCCTGATCCTGATGACGGCCATGCAGTCGCTGGACCAGGAACAGAAAGAAGCCGCCCGCCTGGACGGTGCCGGCCCCATCGCGATCTTCTGGCACCTGACCCTGCCGCACCTGGCCCGGCCGATTGCCGTGGTGCTGATGATCGAGACAATTTTCCTGTTGTCGGTGTTCGCCGAGATCTTCACTACCACCAACGGTGGCCCCGGCTACGCCTCCACCAACCTGGCGTACCTGATCTACAACCAGGCGCTGGTGCAGTTCGACGTCGGCATGGCGTCGGCCGGTGGCCTGATTGCCGTGGTCATTGCCAACATCGCCGCAATCATCCTGGTCCGGATGATCGGCAAAAACCTCACCGACAAGCATTGAGGCCGTCGCCATGACTCTTCAACAATCCCGTCGCCTGCAAAGCCTGTTGCTGGGCACGCTGGCCTGGGCCATCGCGATCGTGATCTTCTTTCCGATCTTCTGGATGGTGCTGACCAGCTTCAAGACCGAAATCGACGCGTTCGCCACGCCGCCGCAGTTCATCTTCGCGCCGACCCTGGAGAATTACCTGCACATCAACGAGCGCAGCAATTACTTCAGCTTCGCCTGGAATTCGGTGGTGATTTCCTTCAGTGCCACCGCCCTGTGCCTGCTGATCGCGGTGCCGGCGGCCTACTCCATGGCGTTCTATGAAACCCAGCGCACCAAAGGCACGTTGCTGTGGATGCTCTCTACAAAAATGTTGCCACCGGTGGGTGTGCTGATGCCGATCTACCTGCTGGCCAAGCAATTTGGCCTGCTGGACACGCGGATCGCGCTGATCATTATCTACACCTTGATCAACCTGCCTATCGTGGTCTGGATGATTTACACCTACTTCAAGGACATCCCTCGCGACATCCTCGAAGCGGCACGTCTGGATGGCGCCACGCTCTGGCAGGAAATGGTCCGCGTGCTGCTGCCGATCGCCAAGGGCGGCCTGGCGTCCACCGTGTTGCTGTCGCTGATCCTGTGCTGGAACGAGGCGTTCTGGTCGCTGAACCTCACCTCCTCCAAGGCCGCCCCGCTGACAGCGCTGATCGCCTCCTATTCAAGTCCGGAAGGTTTGTTCTGGGCGAAATTGTCGGCCGTCTCGACCCTGGCCTGCGCGCCGATCCTGATTTTTGGCTGGATCAGCCAGAAACAGCTGGTGCGTGGTTTGTCCTTCGGCGCGGTGAAGTAACGCGCCCTACACAATAATCAGAAGTGGAGGCCCATCATCATGGCCAACCTGAAAATCAAGAATCTGCAAAAGGGTTTCGAAGGCTTCTCCATCATCAAGGGCATCGACCTTGAGGTGAACGACCGCGAGTTCGTGGTTTTCGTCGGCCCGTCGGGCTGCGGCAAGTCCACGCTGCTGCGACTGATCGCCGGCCTGGAAGAGGTCAGCGACGGCACCATCGAACTGGATGGCCGGGACATTACTGAAGTCAGCCCGGCCAAGCGCGACCTGGCGATGGTGTTCCAGACCTACGCCCTGTACCCCCACATGAGCGTGCGCAAGAACATGTCCTTCGCCCTCGATCTGGCCGGCGTGCCCAAAGCCGACGTCGAGAAGAAGGTCAACGAAGCGGCGCGTATCCTCGAACTGGGGCCGATGCTCGAGCGCAAGCCCAAGCAATTGTCCGGCGGCCAGCGCCAGCGCGTGGCGATCGGTCGTGCCATCGTGCGCAACCCGAAAATCTTCCTGTTCGACGAACCGCTGTCCAACCTCGACGCAGCCCTGCGAGTGCAGATGCGCCTGGAACTGGCGCGCCTGCACAAAGAGTTGCAGGCGACCATGATCTACGTGACCCACGACCAGGTCGAAGCCATGACCCTGGCTGACAAGGTGGTGGTGCTCAACGGCGGGCGCATCGAGCAGGTCGGCTCGCCGCTGGAGCTGTATCACCAGCCGGCCAACCTGTTTGTCGCCGGGTTCCTCGGCACACCGAAAATGGGCTTCCTCAAAGGCAAGGTTACCGCCCTGGACAGCCAGGGTTGCGAAGTGCTGTTGGACGCCGGTACGCGCATCAATCTGCCGCGCAGCGGCGCCAACCTGAGCGTCGGCGCTGCGGTGACCCTCGGGATTCGCCCGGAACACCTGAACCTGGCGCAACCGGGCGATTGCACGTTGCAAGTCACCGCAGACGTCAGCGAGCGGCTGGGCAGCGACACCTTCTGCCACGTCGTCACGGCCTCCGGCGAAGCCTTGACCATGCGCGTCCGCGGCGACCTGGCGAGCCGTTTCGGCGAGCAGTTGAGCCTGCACCTGGACGCTGAACACTGCCATTTATTCGATGCCGAGGGCGTCGCGGTGAACCGCGCGCTGCGCGCCGCCGCCTGATTGCCGAGACTTGCGATGAAACTCAACCGACAAAACCTGCACAACCTCAACCCTGAAGTCGCCCTGCCGGCCTACCCCTTGAGCGATATCCGCCAGGGCATCGCCCACATCGGCGTCGGCGGTTTCCACCGAGCGCACCAGGCGTACTACACCGATGCGCTGATGAACACCGGCACTGGCCTGGACTGGGCCATCTGCGGCGTGGGCCTGCGGGCCGAGGACCGGCGTGCCCGGGATGACCTGGCCAGCCAGGACTACCTGTTCACCCTGTACGAACTGGGCGATACCGATGACACCGAAGTCCGCGTGATCGGCGCGATCAATGACATGTTGCTGGCCGAAGATGGTGCACAGGCGCTGATCGACAAACTGGCCGAGCCGCAGATCCGCATCGTCTCGCTGACCATCACCGAAGGTGGCTATTGCATCGACGACAGCAATGGCGAGTTCATGGCCCACCTGCCGCAGATCCAGCACGACCTGGCCCACCCCGAGGCACCGAAGACTGTCTTCGGCTTCCTCTGTGCCGCCCTGGCCAAGCGCCGCGCCGCGGGGACGCCAGCGTTCACGCTGATGTCCTGCGATAACCTGCCCCACAACGGCGCCGTCACTCGCAAGGCACTGCTGGCGTTTGCCGCGCTGCGCGACCCGGAACTGGGCCAATGGATCGACGGGAACGTGAGCTTTCCCAACGCCATGGTCGATCGCATTACCCCGATGACCAGCGGCGCCCATCGCTTGCAGCTGCATGACGAACACGGCATCGACGACGCCTGGCCGGTGGTTTGCGAACCGTTCGTGCAATGGGTGTTGGAAGACAAATTCGTGAGCGGCCGCCCGGCCTGGGAAAAGGTCGGCGTGCAGTTCACCGATGACGTTTCCCCCTATGAAGAAATGAAAATCAAGCTGCTCAACGGCAGTCACCTGGCGCTGACCTACCTGGGCTTTCTCAAGGGTTATCGCTTCGTTCACGAGACCATGAACGATCCGCTGTTCATGCGTTACATGCGCGCCTACATGGACCTGGACGTGACGCCGCAACTGGCGCCAGTACCGGGCATCGACCTGACCGACTACAAGAACACCCTGGTGGAGCGTTTTTCCAACCAGGCGATTGCCGACCAGTTGGAACGGGTCTGTTCGGACGGCTCGTCGAAGTTTCCAAAGTTCACCGTCCCGACCATCAACCGCTTGATCGCCGACGGCGGCGAAACTCGCCGTGCGGCGCTGGTCGTCGCGGCCTGGGCGGTGTACCTGAAGGGTGTGGACGAGAACGGCGTGACGTACTCGATCCCGGACCCACGGGCGGCGTTCTGCCAGGCCTTGGTGGCCGACGATGCGCTGGTGACCCAGCGGGTGCTGGAGGTGGAGGAAATTTTTGGCACCGCGATCCCCCGCTCTCCGGAATTCGTGGCAGCATTTGAATGGTGCTGCAACAGCTTGCGCGAGCACGGGGTAACGCGAACACTTGAGCGGCTACTGGCCGAGGCGAACTAACCCTCGGTGCGATCCGCTTTTTGTGGCGAGGGAGCTTGCTCCCGCTGGGTTGCGAAGCGACCCCCAGGGTATGTCAGGCTCACCGCGTTGCCTGGACTTGGGGCTGCTGCGCAGCCCAGCGGGAGCAAGCTCCCTCGCCACAGCTGTGTTTGCTGACTGAACTGCTATTACCTGCTGGTTATTGATCCAAGACCGAGGATTTCCATGGCAAACCAACAACTGTTCCTGGGCATCGACTGCGGCACCCAAGGCACCAAGGCGCTGATCCTGGATGCGCTTAGCGGCCAGGTCCTCGGCCAGGGCGCCGCTGCCCACAGCATGATCAGCGGGGCCAACGGTCGCCGCGAACAGGACACCCAGCAATGGCTCGATGCATTCACCCAGGCGACGCACCAGGCCTTGGCCGCCGCCGGGGTCGATGGCCAGGCGATCCTCGGCATCGGCGTGTCCGGCCAGCAACACGGTCTGGTGCTGCTTGACGACCAGGGCCAGGTCCTGCGCCCGGCCAAGCTGTGGTGCGACACCGAAACGACGCCGGAAAACGATCGGCTCCTGACCCACCTCGGCGGCGAAGACGGCAGCCTCGAACGCCTCGGCGTGGTGATCGCGCCGGGCTACACGGTCTCCAAGCTGCTCTGGACCCGGGAGCAACATCCTCAGGTGTTCGAACGCATCGCCAGCGTCCTGCTGCCCCACGACTTCCTCAATTACTGGCTCACCGGTCGCCATTGCAGCGAATACGGCGATGCCTCGGGGACCGGCTACTTCAACGTGCGCACCCGCCAATGGGACGTGCCGTTGCTGCAACACATCGACCCCAGCGGACGCTTGCAAGCGGCGCTGCCGGAGCTGATCGAGGCCCATCAGCCGGTGGGACGCATCTTGCCGGCCATTGCCCAGCACCTGGGCATCAACCCCGACGCAGTGGTGGCCAGTGGCGGCGGCGACAACATGATGGGCGCCATCGGCACCGGCAATATCCAGCCCGGCGTGATCACCATGAGCCTCGGTTCCTCCGGCACGGTCTACGCCTATGCCGCCGAGCCCACGGTCAGCCCGCAACCGTCAGTGGCGACGTTCTGTTCTTCCAGTGGTGGCTGGCTGCCGCTGATCTGCACCATGAACCTGACCAACGCCACCGGAGCGATCCGCGAACTGTTGGACCTGGACATCGACGCCTTCAACGCCTTGGTGGTCCAGGCCCCGATTGGCGCAGAAGGTGTGTCGATGCTGCCGTTCCTCAACGGCGAGCGGGTGCCTGCCCTGCCCCATGCCACGGGTAGCCTGCTGGGCCTGACGACCACCAACCTGACCCGGGCCAACCTGTGCCGCGCCGTGGTCGAAGGCACGACCTTCGGTTTGCGCTATGGCTTGGACCTGTTGCGTGCCAACGGGCTTAAGGCCCAGAGCATTCGCCTGATCGGCGGCGGCTCGAAGAGCCCGGTGTGGCGGCAGATCGTCGCCGACATCATGGACACCACGGTTATTTGCACCGAACAAAGCGAAGCGGCTGCGCTGGGTGCGGCGATCCAGGCAGCGTGGTGCCATTCAGGCCAACAAGACGGCCTGGCCGAACTGTGCGAGCGCTGCGTCAAGCTCGACCCGGCCAGCGAAACCCGGCCAGTCGCCGCCCATGTCGCGGCGTCCCAGCAGGCTTATGAACGTTATCGACAACACGTCGCAACCCTTTGAGAGCGGGAACTATGTATCTGGTGTGTGGTGAAGCGCTGTTTGATTTTTTCAGTGGGACCGAGGCGGATGGCCCTGCCTCGCAGGTGAACTACAAGGCGATTGCCGGCGGCTCGCCGTTCAACGTGGCGGTGGGGTTGCGCCGCCTGGGCATTGAATCGGCACTCTTTGCCGGCCTGTCCACCGATTACCTGGGCCGCCGCCTGCAGCAGGTGCTGCTCAACGAAGGAGTCAGCGCTCGATACCTGGTGGACTTCGACGCGCCGACCACCCTGGCGATGGTCGCCGTAGGCGCCAACGGCTCGCCCCACTACAGCTTTCGTGGCGAAGGCTGTGCCGACCGACAACTGAGCCTCGCCGATCTACCGGACCTCGGCCCTGATGTGCGTGGTTTGCATGTCGGCTCGTTCTCGCTGGTGGTCCAGCCCATTGCGGACACGCTCCTGGCCCTGGTGCAACGGGAAAGTGGCCAACGCCTGATCAGCCTCGACCCGAACGTGCGGCTCAACCCGCAGCCAGACATCGAGCTGTGGCGCTCGCGAATCGCGACACTGGTGCAATTCGCCGACTTGATCAAGGTCAGTGACGAAGATCTGGACCTGCTTTATCCAGGCATCGAGCCCCAGGCGGTCATCGAAGGTTGGCTGGGGCACCGTTGCCAAATGGTCTTCCTGACCCGTGGCGGCCAGGGGGCTACGGTCTTCAGTCGCCAACACGGTACATGGTCGCTGCCGGCGTGCCCGGTGAAAATAGCCGACACCGTGGGTGCGGGCGACACCTTCCAGGCCGCGCTGATTGCGTGGCTGACCGAACAGCAACTGGATTCCGTGGAGGGCTTGCACACCCTGACCCGGGAGCAGATCAGCGCAATGCTGGAGTTCGCTATTCGAGCCGCTGCCCTGACGTGCGGCAAAACCGGTCCGGACCTGCCTTACCGACAGCAACTGGGCTGAGGTAAGCAGGGCCGCTGGAGCACTGTACGCCGGGTTCGGACATCGCCGGACCCGAGCGTCAGACTGACAAGGACAAGGCCGTACTCAGCGCCCGGTCATCCGCTGGTGTTGCTGATGAAAATGATTGCCAGCGGCAGGGTTGTGGTCAAGCTCGGTACGCAACTCGGCGATCAGGTCGTTGATGGCCCGGCAGCCGGTGAGTTTCCTGGCATCGATGTCGGTCTTGACCAAGGCCACATGATCGGTCTTGTGGTCATCGAAGATCTTGATCGTCATCGTCAGCTCAGGTGACAACGTGCATTGCGAGCGCTTGGGCAGCAAGCTGCTTTCAATGATGTTTCGCATTTCGAGGGCAGATAAAAACATGGCGACTCTCTCCTGTTGAGGCGGCCAATTTATGTTCACGACGGCGGTATTTTCGTCCGTTTTCTTCCCTGCGGACTGGGACTACGAATACCGTGCCGTTCGTTCTTTTTGTGGCGTTTCCACCATTGAGCCCGTGAAGCGAACTCCTGATTGAAACCCCTGACAATCCCGCAAAAAATATGCCTGTCTTGACGCGATGGGTGATTGATACAAATCAATCACTTAGCGTCGATACCTGGCGAACCCCTCGTGCAAAATGCAAGGAAACGGCGGTTTTTCCATGCAAAGTGCAATCGTGATGAGTGTGTCGAAAGCTAGAGTAGCCTCAATTGCAGGCACCTGGGCGGGCGCCCGTCGCCTTGTTCAAAAAATGTTCGACGCGAGCGGGTTTGCGCGTGATTGCAGTGGATCAGCTTGCATTGATGTTGAATAGACTGCCGTCATCGCGAGCAAGCTCGGCTCCCACATTGGTTTTGGGGTGACTATTGATCTGGATTCGCCACCGCGCCCTGTGGGAGCGAGCCTGCTCGCGATGGGCGGTAGGTCAAGCGGCACTGTCCGCTACGCCTATTGCCGCCCGCTCCGCTACATGGCGCAAACTGTCGAAGTTGATGTTGGCACCGGAATCGATCGCCACCAGGGTCTCGCCTCGCACGCCTGTTTGCGCGACGTATTGCTTGATCCCGGCCACCGCCAATGCGCCTGAGGGTTCGGTGATGGAACGGGTGTCGTCATAGATGTCCTTGATCGCAGCGCACAGTTGGTCGTTGGTCACCGTCATCACCTCATCGACACAGAATCGGCAAATATCCAGGCCATGGGCGCCGATCTGGGCCACGGCCACGCCGTCGGCGAAGGTTCCCACCTCGGGCAAGGTGACCCGCTCCCCAGCGGCCAGCGCGGCCTGGAGACAGGCAGAGTGCTGCGACTCGACACCGATGATGCGAACTTCCGGGCGCAGGTATTTGACGTAGGCGGCGATGCCCGCGATCAGCCCCCCGCCGCCGACCGGGACGAAAATCGCGTCCAGCCGGCCAGGATGCTGACGCAGGATCTCCATGGCGACTGTGCCCTGCCCGGCAATCACATCCGGGTCATCGAAAGGCGAGACGAACTCCCGCCCGGTCTGCTCGGCCAGGTCCAGCGCATGGGCCAAGGCAAACGGAAAACTGTCCCCGTGCAGCAGCGCCTCGGCACCGCGGTTGCGCACCCCCAGCACTTTCAACTGCGGGGTGGTCTTGGGCATGACGATACTGGCCGAAATACCCAGTTCCCGTGCCGCCAGCGCGACGCCTTGGGCATGATTGCCGGCAGAGGCAGTGATGACGCCACGGGCCCGCTGCTCCGCGGTCAGGTGCACGAGCTTGTTATAGGCGCCGCGGATCTTGAAGGAAAAGGTCGGTTGCAGGTCTTCGCGCTTGAGCAGGATCCGGTTGCCCAGGGCCTCGGACAGCGCAGGTGCCGCTTGCAGCGGCGTGCGCACCGCCAGTTCGTAGACCGGCGCGGCGAGGATTTTCTTGACGTAGTGCTCAAGCAGGGCTTGCTCGGTGTGGACTGTGGTCATGGCGATCTCCTGGTTCGGTCGGAGCCCAGGAGACAGAAAGAAAAAACCCGCCTCCAGGGCGGGTTCGGTGCAGCCGTCAGCTAGCCCGCCAAATAAGGAATGGCGGTAATAATGCTTGGCTGGCTACGCAGTACGGTTGAATTCATGCCTGGAAATTAGCGGTGCGTTGGCGGCAAGTCAATGGCAAAGATCAAATGCTATCCGCTCTTGTGGCGAGGGAGCTTGCTCCCGCTGGGTTGCGAAGCGACCCCAAAGCTAACGGCAATCAACCTGATACCGCGACGACAGATTCCGGGGGCCGCTGCGCAGCCCAGCGGGAGCAAGCTCCCTCGCCACAAAAGCTCCGGCGTTGCGTCACTTGAGTCCGACCTTGTACAACGCCCCGTCGTCTTCATCAGTGAGCACATACAGGTACCCATCCGGCCCCTGGCGCACATCGCGGATTCGCGCCTTGAGTTCGCCCAGCAGGCGCTCTTCATGAACGACCTTGTCATCCTGCAACTGCAGCCGGATCAGTTCACCGGACACCAGGGCCCCGATGAACACACTGTGTTGCCAGGCCTTGAAGCGCTCATGGTCGTAGAATGCCATGCCGCTGAGCCCGGGAGACACCTGCCAGACATGGAAGGGGTCAACACCGCCTTCGATGCTCTTGCCCTGGGCTTCGGGAATCGGGGCGCCAGAATAATTGATGCCGTGGGTCGCCAACGGCCAGCCATAGTTCTTGCCACGCTCGATGAGGTTCAATTCATCACCGCCCCGGGGCCCATGCTCGTTCTCCCACAGGGTGCCGTTCCACGGGTTGAGGGCGGCACCCTGGGGGTTGCGAACGCCGTAGGACCAGATTTCGGGACGGACGCCTTTCTGGCCGACGAAGGGGTTATCGTCGGGGACCTTGCCGTCGGGGTAGATGCGCACGACCTTGCCTTGCAACTTGTCCAGGTCTTGGGCGGTGGGTCGGTCGTTGTTCTCCCCCAGGGTGATGAACAGATAGCCGTCGCGGTCGAAGACCAGTCGCGAGCCAAAGTGGTTGCCCGTGGACAATTTGGGTTGCTGGCGGAAGACCACGTCGAAGTTTTTCAGGCTCTTGAGGTCTTCGGACAATTGCCCGCGTCCCACGGCGGTGCCGGCCTTGCCGTCTGCACCCGCCTCGGCATAGGACAGGTAGACGGTGCGGTCCTGCTTGAAGTCCGGCGACAGCACCACGTCCAGCAAGCCGCCCTGGCCCTTGGCCCACACCTCGGGCACGCCGCTCAGGGGCGCGGACAACTTACCGTCGGGACTGACCACGCGCAGGTTGCCCTCTCGCTCCGTCACCAGCATGCCCTGTTGGCCAGGCAGGAATGCAACGGACCAAGGGCGCTCCAGCCCCTTGACCACGGTGGTCACTTCCAGGGTGCCCTGTTCGCTTTTGAATGACTGGGTTGGCACGGCGATGGCCGGCGAGGCAAGGGTCAGGACAGTACTGGCGCAGAATGCGGCCAGGAGTGTTTTACGCAACATGCACATTTCCTTCTGCGGTGTTGAAAGAGAAGCTCCAGCGCCTAGCGATTGCCATTCTGGCTGTTGCGGGGTGGCGTGGGAGACTCGATGGTCGGTCGCGGCGAACCCGACGGCTGGCCGGACCGGGGGTAGCCATTGCCGATGCCGCCGTTTTCCAGGGTCGGAGGCCGTGGCACCGGCACGGTCGGATTGTCATGAATCGTCGGCACGTTGGGCCGGGTGCCCTGCATGCTGTTGGGATTGGCCCGACGCGTCGGGCTGTTATAGGGATTGTTGTTGCCCGGCAGGTTCTGGGCCAGGACCATCGGGCCATCGTTGGGCGTGGCGGCCTGGGCAGTGGCGCTCAGCAGTAGCGTCATGATGGTAATCATCAGCCTGTTCATTCGCAGACCTCCTTGAGTTCTGGCATATCGAAAGCACGCTACGCCGCAGGTTCGACGCTGTTAAGCGAAATGTGCCGGTGAAGATGTAACCAAGCGTCTCCGAACCATTGTGGGAGCGAGCTTGCTCGCGATGGCGATGGGTCAGTTTGCATCAATGGCGCCTGTACCGCGTCATCGCGAGCAAGCTCGATCCCACAGGGAAACTTTTCCCAAGGCCCGAAGGTCACCAGAGAGACACTCACCGGCAAGGAAAACACCCCCATGGCACGGGCAATCTGGAAAGGCGCAATCAGTTTCGGGCTGGTCCACATTCCCGTGGCGCTGGTATCGGCCACCGCATCCCAAGGCGTGGATTTCGACTGGTTGGACAAGCGCAGCATGGACCCGGTGGGCTACAAGCGTGTCAACAAGGTCACCGGCAAGGAGGTGACCAAGGAAGATATCGTCAAAGGCGTGGAATACCAGAAAGGCCAATACGTGCTCATCAGCGAAGACGAGATCCGCGCCGCCCACCCCAAGTCCACCCAGACCATCGACATCTTTTCCTTTGTCGACAGCGAAAAAATTCCCCTGCAAAACATCGACAAGCCCTATTTCCTGGCGCCCGACAAACGCGGCGGCAAAGTCTATGCCTTGCTGCGCGAAACACTGGTCAAGACCAACAAAGTAGCGCTGGCCCATGTGGTGCTGCATACCCGCCAGCACCTGGCCGCCCTCATGCCCCTGGAAACGGCGCTGGTGCTGGTGATGCTGCGCTGGCCCGCCGAGGTACGTGAGCTGGATGTCCTGGAGCTGGGCGACGAGGTGACGAACCCGACCCTGGCCAAGGGCGAGCTGGAAATGGCCAAGCGCCTTGTGGAAGACATGAGCGGCGACTGGGAGCCCCAGGCTTACCGCGACAGCTTCGAGGACAAAATCATGGAACTGGTGGAGAAGAAGGCCAACGAGGGGCGGCTCGAAGCGGTGGAAACCGATCCTGGCGAAGAACAACGCAAGACCGCCGATGTCATCGACCTTACCGAATTGCTCAAGCGCAGCCTCGGCGGCAAGGGCAAGGCTCCCGATAAATCAGCCGGGAAAGCCCCGGCAAAACCTGCGAAAACCCGCAAATCCGCTCCTGCCAAAAAAGCCACCAAGGCCTCCCGGGGTTAACCCCCCGGCGTGTGCAATACAAGGGAATCTGTCATGGCCAACGCCGAGAGTGAATCTGCTCGTTTGTCCAATGCCGAGCCGGACGCAACGACATCCCGAAACCCTGGCCAAGGCGCAACCACAGCCCTGCCCGAACGCCTGGCACCGCAGTTGGCCACTCCCGTGGAGGAGCCCCCCACCGGTGAATGGCGCTACGAAGTCCAATTCCACGGATATCGACTGCTGACCCGCATCGAACACGGTGAAGTCCGGTTATACAACCGCAATCACCAGGACTGGACCGATCGGCTGAAGCTGCATGCCGACGCTTTGGCTGGGTTGAACCTGGGGGACAGTTGGCTCGACGGCGAACTGGTCCTGCTCGATGAGACCGGCCATTCCGATTTTGCCGCCCTGCGCGAGGCCTTCGAGATCAGCCGCACCGTCGACATGGTGTATTTCCTGTTCGATGCGCCCTTTCTCAATGGCGTCGACCTGCGTCAGGCGCCGGTGGAAGAACGCCGTGCGGCGCTGAAAAAAGCCCTCGGCAACAACGCCAGCAAGCGCCTGCGCTTCTCCGAATCGTTTTCCGCCAGCCAACACGATATGTTCGAGAGCGCCATCGCGCTCTCATTGGACAGCGTGGTCGGCAAGCGCCTGGGCAGTCCTTACGTTTCCAGGCGAAGCGACGATTGGGTAAAGCTCAAGTGCCGGCTGCGCCAAGCCTTTGTCATCGTCGGGTTCACCCGCCCCCAGGGCAAACGCAGCGGTTTCGGTGCGTTGCTGCTGGCCGTCAACGGGCCAACGGGGCTGACGTACGCCGGCCGGGTCGGCACCGGGTTCAGCCAGGTGCAGATCAAGCAATTGCACGAGCAACTGTGTACCCAGCAGCGCGATACTCCACCACTGGCTGAGCCGCTCAACGGTACACAGGGACGCGGCGTGCAATGGGTCGAGCCGACCCTGACCTGCGAAATCGAATTCACCGAGTGGACCCGCGACAACCAGGTGCGGCAGGCTATTTTCCTGGGCTTGCCGCCCGATACGCCCGCCAGCAAGGTTGTTCGTGAGCAGCCCCTGCCGATAAAACCCACTGCGCCAAAACCCCAGCGTCGTCACAAAGCCAGCGCGGCCAAGGTGGACGGTGTGACGATCACCCACCCTGATCGGGTCATCGACAGTGTCAGCGGCGTGCAAAAGGCCGAGCTGGCCCAGTACTACCTGGACATCGCCCCTTGGATCCTGCCGCACCTCAAGCTGCGTCCGGTCGCGCTGCTGCGGGCACCGGACGGTATCGGTGAAGACCTGTTCTTTCAAAAACACGCCGATCGACTGGAGATTCCCCACATCAAGCAGTTGGATCCGCATCTGGACCCGGGTCATGCCGCCCTGATGGAAATCGACGACATCCACGGGCTGGTTGGCGCGGCGCAGATGGGCGCGGTGGAGCTGCACACCTGGACCGCGACCCACGACCGGATCGAGACGCCTGACCTGTTTGTCCTCGATCTGGACCCGGACCCGTCACTGCCCTGGAGCGCGATGATCGAGGCGACCCGCATGACCTTGGCGGTGCTGGACGAGCTGGGTTTGCAGGCCTTCCTCAAGACCAGCGGTGGCAAAGGCATGCACGTGATCGTGCCATTGGCGAGAAACGAGGGCTGGGACACCACCAAGGCGTTTGCCAAGGCCATCTCCCAGTTCCTGACCCGGCAAGCGCCGGAGCGCATCACCGCTACCATGGGGCCGAAGAATCGCGTCGGGAAAATATTCGTCGACTACCTGCGCAACGCCCGCGGGGCTAGCACGGTGACTGCTTATTCAGTGCGCGCCAGGCCAGGCCTGCCGGTCTCGGTGCCCATTGCCCGCGCCGAACTGTCGACCCTGCGCAACGCCCAGCAATGGGATATCTATACCGCGCTGGAGCGGGCCAGGGGCTTGGGCGCCGATCCTTGGGAAGGTTATAACCACCGCCAGCGGATTACCGCCAGGATGTGGGAGCAGCTGGATGCGCAAAAACCCACCGACTGAAACCTATGGGGCGTAGGAGCTCGTAGGAGCTGTCGAGTGCAACGAGGCTGCGATCTTGTCCCAAACAATTGAGTCGCAAGCGAAAAGATCAAGATCAAGATCAAGATCAAGATCAAGATCAAGATCAAGATCAAGATCAAAAGATCGCAGGCTTCGCCAGCTCCTACGGGGTTTAGATCCAAACGAAGATCGCCAGTAATCCACCGAAAAATGCCCACTTCTGCAGGTAGTACAACCTGCGGTTGCGCTTTTTCAGGGCCTTGCCTTGCAAACGTATCTTGTAGAGCCTGGAGAATGCCCGGTTCAGGCCGCCCGTCCTGTCGCCCGCGTCGTTGGGCGCGCCGGCCGCCGCCATCACGGTGCGGCTGAACCAGCGGTTGAACGCCGTGGCCCAGGGAAACTTCATCGGCCGCTCCACGTCGCAGAACAGGATGATGCGGTTCTGGTCGGTGGTGTTCTCGGCGTAATGAATGAACGTTTCGTCAAAAATCACCGCTTCGCCATCACGCCAGTGATAAGCCTCGCCATCGACATTGATGTAGCAGCCGGCATCGTTGGGCGTTTCCAGGCCCAAGTGATAGCGATAGGACCCGGCATATGGGTCGCGGTGCCGGACCAGCTTCGACCCCGGCGGCAACTCGGCAAACATCGCCGCCTTGATCGACCCGATGCTCTGCACCAGTTCGGTGGTGCGTGGGCACAATTTCATGGCCGACGGATGGCTGTCGCCGTACCACTTCAGGTAGAAACGTTTCCAGCCGGTCTTGAAGAATGAGTTGAAACCCACGTCGTCGTACTGATTGGAACGCTTGATCTCCCCCGCCCGCAGCAGGCTCTGGCCTTCGGCCCGGATTTCTTCCCAATGAGCCTGCAGCGGACTCAGGTCCGGGAACTGCGTCGGGCTCAGGAAAGGCCTGTTGGGCAGTTTCGAGCACAGGTAAAGCAGGCAATTGATCGGTGCGAGAAAAGACGAATGATCGCTCAGCTGGCGTCCGACCTTATGCCGCACGCGTCCACGCAGGTGGACGTAGCCGATGGAGAGGAGGTAGATCGCGACAATGATGAGCTTCACGAAAGTCCGTCACAAAGCAGGGAGTGAACAGGCTGCGTCTCCGGGCCAACCAAGCGGCAAGGGAGATGGCATTGGGTGAGGTGGCATTTTAGCCAGAGTTTGTAACCAAAAGTTATCCTGAAGTTGTGAAAAACTGTCTTGTCCGGGCAATACCCTATCGTTAATGCGGCCAGATCAGTACAATCGCCGCCAATTATCACGCGCTCCCTTTGGCCGATGCCGCAAACTGCGGTTTCGGCGCACGTCTACCCGGGCCGGGCGCTCCGTATGCTGCTGTCCTCTTATGCCGGATGGACCCTTGCGCTTGCGACCGCGACGCCTTTGCGCGGTCGGGACGTGCGCAAACAGGTACTGAACAGGTACTGCCGCACCCTTAGCTACTCTGAATGTTCCGCAGGATAAACCTTTGATCTCTACAGCTAACATCACGATGCAGTTCGGCGCCAAGCCACTGTTCGAAAACGTCTCTGTCAAATTCGGCGCGGGCAACCGCTACGGTCTGATCGGCGCCAACGGTTGCGGCAAGTCGACCTTCATGAAAATCCTCGGTGGCGACCTCGAGCCGTCCGGTGGCCAGGTCATGCTCGAGCCGAACGTGCGCCTGGGCAAACTTCGCCAGGACCAGTTCGCCTACGAAGAATTCACCGTGATCGACACCGTGATCATGGGTCACGAAGAGCTGTGGAAGGTCAAGGCCGAGCGCGATCGCATCTATTCGCTGCCGGAAATGACCGAAGAAGACGGCATGGCCGTGGCCGAGCTCGAAACCGAATTTGCCGAGATGGACGGCTACACCGCCGAATCCCGCGCCGGTGAACTGCTGCTGGGCCTGGGGATTGGCATCGAACAGCATTTCGGCCCGATGAGCGAAGTGTCGCCTGGCTGGAAACTGCGCGTACTGCTGGCCCAGGCACTATTCTCCGACCCGGAAGTGCTGCTGCTCGACGAACCGACCAACCACCTGGATATCAACACCATCCGCTGGCTGGAAAACGTGCTGACCCAGCGTTCGAGCCTGATGATCATCATCTCCCACGACCGTCACTTCCTGAACAGTGTCTGCACCCACATGGCGGACCTGGACTACGGCGAGCTGCGCCTGTTCCCGGGCAACTACGATGAGTACATGACCGTGGCGACCCAGTCCCGCGAGCAACTGCTGTCGGACAACGCCAAGAAGAAAGCCCAGATTTCCGAACTGCAATCGTTCGTCAGCCGTTTCTCGGCCAACGCCTCGAAAGCCAAGCAGGCCACCTCCCGCGCCAAGCAGATCGACAAGATCCAACTGGCCGAGGTCAAGCCATCGAGCCGCGTCAGCCCGTTCATCCGCTTCGAGCAGACCAAGAAACTGCACCGCCAGGCGGTCATCGTCGAACGCATGGCCAAGGGCTTTGACGGCAAGCCGCTGTTCAAGGATTTCAGCTTCACCGTCGAAGCCGGCGAGCGCGTGGCGATCATTGGCCCGAACGGTATCGGCAAGACCACCTTGCTGCGCACCCTGGTCAATGAACTGGAACCGGACGCCGGCACCGTGAAATGGACCGACGCCGCGGAACTCGGCTACTACGCCCAGGACCATGCCCATGACTTCGAAGACGACGTCAACCTGTTCGACTGGATGGGCCAGTGGACCCAGGGTGGCGAGCAGCTTGTGCGTGGCACCTTGGGCCGCATGCTGTTTTCCAACGACGAGATCCTCAAGTCGGTCAAGGTCATTTCCGGTGGTGAGCAAGGCCGCATGCTGTTCGGCAAGCTGATCCTGCAAAAGCCGAACGTGCTGGTGATGGACGAACCGACCAACCACTTGGACATGGAGTCCATCGAAGCGCTGAACCTGGCGCTGGAAAACTACCCAGGCACGCTGATCTTCGTCAGCCATGACCGAGAGTTCGTATCGTCCCTGGCCACCCGCATCATCGAGCTGAGCGCCGACGGCGTGGTCGACTTCAGCGGCACCTACGACGACTACCTGCGCAGCCAGGGTGTGGTGTTCTAAGGGCAGCCCCGAGTTGTAAGCTTCAAGCGGCAAGTCAAAAGCCCCGTCCACTGTGACGGGGCTTTTTGCATTCCAAGGGTAACTCCCCTATGTGTGCGAGCTTGCTCGCGATGGCGCCAGCCCAGACAACGCTGCCCCCGTGGCGAGGGAGCTTGCTCCCGCTCGGCTGCGCAGCCGTTGAGAACGCTCACCGACTCTGCCCGGAGCCCAACGCCTCGGCCATCCGGACCAGGTCCGCAAACGACCTGGCGCACATTTTTTTCATCGCATGGGCGCGATGGATCTTCACCGTGATTTCGCTCAGGTTCATTTGCCCGGCGATCTGCTTGTTCATCAACCCCGTGACCGCAAAACCCATGACCTCTTTTTCACGGGCGGTGAGCGTCTGGTAGCGGGCATGCAGATCGGCAAACTGTTGTTCGACCTGCCGTCGCCGGACATCCGCCTGAAGCGCGGCGGACACCGCATCCAACAGGTTCTGTTCACGGAAAGGTTTCGCCAGGAAATCCACGGCACCGGCTTTCATCGCCTTGACCGACATTTCGATGTCGCCGTGGCCGGTGATGAAGATGATCGGGATATTCGTATTCGACTCCGCCAACTGCGCCTGGAAGTCGAGGCCACTGGCGCCTTGCAACCGTACATCGAGGACCAGGCAACTGGGGCACTCGGTCTTCGGCTGCCGAAGAAAATCCGCCGTAGAGGCGAACGTCTCGACGCGGATCCCGACCGAGCGCAGCAGGTTGCTCAACGCATCGCGCATGGAGGCATCGTCATCCACCACGAACACAATAGAACCTTTGAGACCCGCCTCATTGGATGAAGCATTACCGTTCATTCACGACCCTTCCGGCGACCGAAACGAAAAAAAAGTGTAGCACAGCGACCTTGTCCAGCCTGCGCTGTACCTAGGCAATCAGCTGCGGCTCCAGCGTCGAAATTAAAGCGAATAGATCACGGGGACGCTGGAAATAAGCGTCGACCTGAGCGCTGTAGTGTTTTCCGCTGATGCACCAGTTGCAAAAGTGTTCGCAGTTGTTGGACAGAATCCGATAGCGGTTCTCACCGAGCCGTGAAAGCGCCCGCCTGACGACTTCATCATTGGAAAATTCATACGGTTCCTGTGCTATCCAGACCGGTTTGCCATGGGCGAAATGTTCAAGGTCGATCACTTCGATGGGGCCGGATCTCAGCGAACCGCTGAAGCCGGAGTAGTGGGCGACTTTCAGGTCGCCCAGGTAGATCCCGTGATGGAGATAGAACCCCCGTGGGCTGATCAGGTGCGCGCCGATCGGCAACGTGGCCCCAGACCGTTCGACATGCACCCATTTCAAGGCGATATCAGACAGACCGCGATTGCGGGCCGCTGCGCACCCCTGCCCGTCCAGCATCGGCGTACCCAGGCGATAGAAAGCGCTCGCCGTGACGAGCGCCATCAAAACCAGCGCGACCGAACGAAGCGCAGAAAGTCCATCCATTGCCCGGTGGGTTAAATCGATCATGGCTCACACTCCGCAACCCGTGAGGCCAATCTATCGCCCGGGTTGCGACGTTGCATTTGTACGTGGGAGTGGAACCGGTGATCTATTGATATGCAGCCTTTAAACCTAAGTATGAATCGAACGCTGTCGAGTCCTCAGGCAGGCGTTTCCCCCTGGACGATGGGCAACGTGAATTGAACGGTAGCGCCGCGAGGCTGATTGACGCAGGCCTTCAGGCAACCGCCGTGGGACTCGATGATCGAACGACAGATCGATAACCCCAAGCCCAGCCCGGTGGGTTTGGTGGTGTAGAACGACGTGAACACCTGGTCGACGTTTTCCGAGGCGAACCCCGGCCCCGAATCGCTCACACTCACCAGCACCCAATCGGCCCCCTCTGACGTTGCGCAGATCCACAACTGCCGTTCGCCCTCGTTGACGCAGCTCATCGCTTCGAGCGCATTCATGATCAGGTTGAGCAGCACTTGTTGCAGCTCGACCCGGTCACCTTGGATGAGCGGCAAACCGTCGTCCAGGTGCGTCTGGATCGAGACGCCGCTCTTGATGATCTGGCCGCGGGTAAACTCGATCATTTCGCCAATGGCAATGTTGATGTCCACCGGGCCTTTTTGTGGCGGCGCCTTGCGGATATGCCCACGGATCCGCCCCAACACGTCCGCCGCCCGATTGGCGTCGTAGATGAGGCGCCCCAGTACCTGGCGGACTTCCTCGATCTCGGGTGGCTGGGTGTTCAGCCAACGCAGGGCGGCATCGGCATTGAGGATCGTCGCGGCAATCGGCTGGTTGACTTCATGGGCGATCGAAGCCACCAACTGCCCCATGGTCGCGACTCGGTTGGCGTGGGCCAGCTCGGTTTGCACCTCGCGATAACGTCGCTCGCTTTCGCGGATCTTTTCTTCCGCCTGCCGGCGTTCGGTCAGGTCCACCACGAAGGCGACCCCTTCCCTGCTATTGGCCTCGAACAGCGCCAGGCCGACGATGACCGGCAGGCGGCTGCCATCCTTGCGAAAATATTCCTTTTCATAAGGCCGGGCGTGCCCGGTGAGCAATGCCTGGGCCAGGGAGCGTTCGCTCAGTTCGCGGAACTCCGGCACCGTCAGGTCCCGCCAGCCCAGGCGGCCCAAGGCCAGGTCTTCGCGCTCGTAGCCGACCATGCGCAGAAAGGCATCGTTGGCTTCGATAATGTCGCCATCGGCATTCCAAAACAGAATGCCAATGATGTTGGCGTCCACCAGGCGCCGGATCCTCGCTTCGCGCTCGGCGACTTCGCGATACAAGCGGGCATTTTCCAAAGAGATGGCCGCACGGGACGCCAAGAGTTTCAACACGGCGATACGGGTCGGATTGAACACATGGGCAGCCAGATTGTTTTCCAGATAGAGCGCGCCGACGAGCTTGGCCTGGTTCAGCAACGGCACGCAGAGAATCGAGCGGGCACGCTGCTGGCGGATATACGGGTCCGCGGCAAACGGCGCCGCGATCAGGGCATCGTCAAGAAAAACGCTCTCCCCGGTCCGCAGGACGTGGTAGAGAATCGACTCCGGCAACAGTGCCGCGCTCACCGGGGCATTGTGGATTTGCGTTACGTGGTTGCCGGTGGTCACCTGCGCCGCGACTCGGTACTCGCCGTCGCTGGACAGGATCAATAACCCGCGTTCGGCGCCGGCCTGTTCGATCGCCGTGCACATGACCATGTCGATCAGCTTATCCAGCACGATTTCCCCCGACACCGCCTCGGAGACCTTGAGTACGGTGGCCAGGTCCAGGTGCTCGACCGGCGTCGTCATCGTCGTCGTTGGCCCGGGCACAGGCGCTTCGGTCCTCAGCAATGGATAGGTCTGCTCCAACTGCCGCACTTTGCCCTCAGCACCCCAACGCTGGTAGGCGTAACGAGCATCCTGGAGATAGACGCGGGCGATCTTGTCGAAACCACGGGCAGCGTAAAAGCGCGCTGCAAGCTCGTTGGCCAGCGCCTCGATATGGACAAAACCGCTTTGCTGCGCGGCATGGATGGCTTGCTCGTACAGCGACTCGGCATCGACCACACGCCCTTCGACCCGGGCCATTTCGGCACCCACCAACGCGGTGCGGCTGGCGAAGTTCTCTGGACACTGCTGTGCCCATGTCTGGAGCTGGCGGTAATTGGCCGCCAACTCCACCCAGTGAGGTTCGCGCGCGTCCACCGGCACACGGTCGCAATAGGCGGCCCGCGTCAGGGCGCCATAGAAATGGTATTCGGCTTCCTCGAAGAACGACTGGCAAACCCAGAGCAAACCCTGGGCCTTGGCAGCGGCCGCCATGGCCGCTTCAGGATCGTCGGCCAGGTAGCGGGCCTGCAGTTTGCGGACCCAATACAAACATTCAGCCAGGACCAGATCCGGGTTGCCGGACAAGTGGGTTTCGATGGCCGGCTCGTTCAACTGGCCGTCGTCCAGGCAGCCGAACGTCAGCGTCACGCCCCGAAGCATTCGGATCAGCGCCAGCTGGGCGATAATAAAATCGGTCACCAGCCCGAAGTGCACCCTCTTGGCGTAGGCCAGGCCCCGCTCGGCTTCTTCTTGTACATCGATCAACGGCTCGCCAGCGAACAGCAGATCGGCGGTGAGGTTGTTGCCGGCGTAGGCTCCATACGGCAGGTCACCGATCCGATTCGCCGCCGCAAACGAACGACGCAACAGGTCCCGGCATTGCCCCACCGGCTTCATCCAACGCACGGCAAAGCATGAAAAACAGAGGTAGGTACTGGCCTCGAATCGCCGCAGGTCGCGTTTTTCAATGAGGTCGCAACCAAGCTGGCCGAAGCGGAATCCCATCTGGTAGTCACCGAACCGCCGGCCGGCGACTCGGAACAGGTTGGCGTAGAGCACGCAGGACGCATCGCAGTTGCCCTGCTCCAGGCTCAAGGTGACCGCCTTGCAGATCAACAGGTCCGCCAGGTTCGCTTCACTCTGCAAGGCCGGCGCAAAGAGCTTACCCAGTGCGTTGAGCGTCGCCAAGGAGGTGGCGTCCACCATCAGCGGCAGATCGATGAGGTCCTCGATGGCCCGGCCTTCAAGCAGTTCCCCGATGCGCTCGTACTCGTGACGCACATCGTCGTCGCTCGGGTGGGCCGACCACTCGATCCCCACATGACGCAGGTAGTCGAGGCAGACGGCCACCGCACCGTCGCTGCGATCCAGGAGCAGGTAGACGTCCATCAGCAGGCATGCCACGTTGGCCCGCTCGATCACCGTCACGGCGCGGTCGGCCAAGGCCTTCAGGCGTTCGTCCGCGGCACCGAGTTGTCCGGTAAGGAACTCGCATTCGGCCCGGTTCAATTCCAACCCGAAAATCAAGTCATGACGCCCTGTCCAGCAGTCCTCATCCAGCAACTGCACGCCGGTGGCCAGGTAGTTGAGTGCCGAAGCATAGGCCGTCGAGGCCTTGGCCCGCTGGCCGGCCAGCAGGTTGAATTCAGCCAACTGCTCCCGCTCAGCCCGGTCGGTGAGCAATGCCGCGCCACGATTGAGCTGGCCGGCAATTTCAAAGATCGCCTCTTCAAGCGCTTGGGCGTCCGTTTGTGCCGCGAGCAACCGTCCAATGCGCAGGTGCGTCTCGGCACGCGCAGCCTGGGGGATCAGCGAGTAAGCGGCCTCATGAATGCGGTCGTGAACGAATCCATAGGCATCGTCCAGCCGCTCGACCAGTTCCTGGCGGACCGCCTGCCACATAATCGCCCGGACCTGAGTCGGGGAGATGTCCAGAACGGTGGAGAGCGCCTTGAGCCCAGCCACGTTGCCCAGGCACGCCAGTTGCTGCAATGCCTGCTGCGTGTCGGCGGGCAAGCGGACCAATTTGCCAACCATCAGGTCGACGACGTTGTCGGTGTAGCCCTTGGCGTGAATGCGCTGCGGATCCCACCACCACTGCCGCGCCTCGTGATCGAAAGTCAGCAATCGCTCGTCAGCGAGGGCCTGCAGGAATTGGATCACGAAGAATGGGTTGCCCGCGGTCTTGTCCAGCACCAGTTGCGCCAGCGGCTCGACACGATCAAGGGCGTCATGCAGGGCTTCGGCGATCAACTGCTCGACGTGCACCTTGACGAGGGGCGCCAGGGTGATCTCGCTGATCTTGCCCCCAGCGCTCCGAATAGCCTTGAGCTTGCCCGTCAACGGGTGCGTGGCGTCCACCTCGTTGCTGCGGTAGGCCCCCACCAGCATCAGGTGGCGCACATCGGCGCTGGTCAGCAGATCCTCCAGCAGGTCGAGCGTCGCCGCGTCCAGCCACTGCAAGTCGTCAAGAAACAGGGCGAGCGGATGGTCCGCGCGGGCGAACACACCGATGAAGCGCCTGAATATCAGTAAGAAGCGGCGTTGCTCCTGTTGGGGGTCAAGTGCCAGGACCGCTGGCGGCTCGCCGATGATGAGTTTGAGTTCGGGAATCAGATCGGTCATGAGCCGCGCATTGGCATCCAGCGCATCCAGCAACGCCTCGCGCCAATGCGCCAGTTCCGTGTCGTTTTTGCCCAGCAACGTGCGCACCAGGCTCTGGAAGGCCTGCACCAGGGTCGAGTAAGGAATGTCTCGCCGGTATTGGTCGAATTTGCCACTGGCGAAGAGGCCGCGCGGCGGAACCAGGACCTTGTGCAGCTCATTGACCACCGAGGACTTGCCGATACCGGAGTAGCCCGTCACCAGCACCAGTTCCGGCGCGCTGGTTTCGACCACCCGACCGAACGCGGTAACCAGCGTCTCGACTTCACGCTCACGGCCGTAGAGCTTCTCAGGGATCAACAGTTGATCGGAGGCGCCCTGTTCGCCCAGGGCAAAGGCATCGATGTGCCGCGATTGTGTCCAATGCGCCAGGCAACGGCGCAGATCATGTTCGACACTCGCGGCCGTCTGGTAGCGCTCCTCGGCGGTCTTGGCGAGCAGCTTCATGACAATTTGGGACAGTATCTCGGGGATGGTTTCGACCCGCACACTGGGCGGCGAAGGCATTTTGGCGATATGGCAGTGGACCCACTCTATCGGGTCGGACGCAGTGAACGGCAGCGATCCCGTCAACATCTGATAGAGCGTTATGCCGAAGGAATACAGGTCACTGCGCGAATCGATCGAGCGATTCATTCGGCCGGTCTGCTCGGGGGCCATGTAGGCGAGCGTGCCGGCCAGGGTCTCGGGGGCCTGGCGCTCGCGCGGCAGCCGCGAGGCCAGGCCGAACCCGGTGAGCCGTGCCTGGCCATCGTCGCAATTCACCAGGATGTGACTGGGCTTGATGTCCTTGTGGACGATGCCGCGCTGATGGAGCTTGCCCAGCGCCACGGCAATGCTCACCGCAAGGCGCAGGAACGTCGTCGTTTCCATCGGTGCGATCAACAGTTGCACGAGCGGCACGCCGCCGGGATCCGCGAGCACCAGTTGCACCTGGGGCCCTTCGCGCACCATGTCGAGGGGTTGTACCGACCAGGCGCCATCGAGTTCATCCTTCAGGCCAAACTCATGGACAAGCCGGTCAAGGCAACCAGGGCGAGGCTGTTCGGTCGCGGGCCGGGCCACCAGGACCGTATCGTCGCCGTCCACACCCGAGCGCAATTCCCGACAGAAGATACGCTCACCATCGTCCCATAATATTTGCATGCTGTTATTCCATCGGCACAGGAGCACTATTTTGTTTGGTCTGCCGCACTTTGCCGTCGGCTGTCGTCCAGTGTCATGTTGCACTTGCCGATGTCGTCACCAGGAGGCGACTTCCGTGGCTGCGCTGGATGCCTGAGGGTGAAGCATGTGCCGGGATCCAGGACGGGGTGTGTTGCGCTCTTTAGATTAGCGCCTCACGAAAGCGCTTCACAATTTTTTCATGGCCTGGTGCTGCACCAGGCACAAGGCACCGACCCTTAGGTCTTAGGCCGTTATACGCAGGTATACTTCTGCCCCCTATGAGACCGCGTATCGTGTAGTCACGACAGGCGCTGTTACGAGCGACCCCTATGACGCAAGCCACGCAGATACGCAACACGAGGATTATCGCCGTTGTTGACGATGACGAATCCGTTCGGACAGCCCTGGATAGCCTGTTGCGTTCCAGTGGCTACAAGGTTCGAACTTATTGCAGTGCCATCGAGTTCCTGGACGCCAAAGCCCCGGCCAGTACCCATTGCCTGATTTCCGATATCCAGATGCCGGGCATGAGTGGCCTGGAGCTGCATGAACAGCTCGGAGCCATGGGCTTGCGGATTCCCACTATCTTCATTACCGCTTATCCGGACCTGGGGGCGCATACGCCGGGGTTGGTCGCCTGCTTGCCCAAGCCTTGTGATACCGACGAGCTGCTGGAGTGCATCGAGACGGCTCTGCGTCCGGCACATTGAGCCACCGCTATCGCGAGCAAGCTTTGCTCCCACCGATCTGATGGATATACACCCCATCCCCAGCAAAAAAACCATACCCCCAGGCTCAACACATACCTTCGTATACATCCCCCGCCACCGAGGTATGACTTGGCTGAACCGATGTAGAAGTGCCCTCGCCGCAACCGCTCAATACCATGACCCCACAGCGGACGACTCGCTATCCAAGGATCGATCAAGCCCAGGCGCACGCTCGCGCAGCGGCGCTGCAACCTTGTGGGGAACGGCCCATGCCGGCTTTTTTCGAACTACTTCAACGCCGCTTGCAACCCATGGTCGTGCTCACAACACTGGCCCTCACCGGCTGCGCGGTGGGCCCCGATTTCATGGAGCCCAAGAACGAACTTGACGCCGCGCAACTGACGCTCCGCCCCGAGCATGGACGCGACGCCTCCCTGCTCCCCGGCGCCGTTCCCAGCCAATGGTGGCAACTATTCAACGACCCGCTGCTCACTCAGTTGCAATCACAGGCACATGCCGGCAACCTTGATTTGCAGATAGCCGCCGAACGCATCGATCAAAGCCGAGCGCAACTGGGGATTACCGCTTCGCAGTTGCTGCCCAGCGTCGGCGCCAATGCCAGTTACGCCCGGGAGGCGCTCAGTGAACATGGCAAGTTCGCCGCGCTGGGCGCCCCGACGGCCCCCAGCAACTTCTGGCAAATGGGTTTCGATGCCAGTTGGGAAATCGACTTGTGGGGCCGGGCCCGCCGCGCGCGCGAAGGTGCGGCGGCGACGCTGGAGGCGACGGTCTATGAGCGCGAAGCCGCTCGGGTGGCCCTTTCCGCCGAAGTGGCACGGACCTACCTGCAACTGCGTGGCACCCAGGCCCAACTGGACATCGCCCAACAGAACCTGACGATCGCCGCGCGCACCCTGGGCCTGGCCGAAAGTCGCGAGCGCAATGGCGTGGCGACACGCTTCGAAACCTCCTCCGCACGGGCGCAGCTGGCGACGATCAAGGCCATGCTTCCCGAACTGGCCCAGCGTCGCAATGCCCAAATGAATGCCCTGGCGCTGTTGATGGGCGAACCACCTCGTACCCTCGACGCACAACTGCGCCAGGCCATGCCCCTGCCTTCGCTGCCCACTCGGGTGCCGGTCGGGGTCCCGTCTGAACTGGCCCAGCGACGTCCCGACATCCTGCGCGCCGAAGCGCAGCTCCACGCCGCGACCGCAGCCATCGGCGTAGCCAAGGCCGACTTCTACCCACGTATCGGCCTGAAAGGACGAATCGGTGTGGAAGCCTTCGACAGCGGCGACCTGGCCAATTGGGACGCTCGCTTCTTTTCCGTCGGGCCGACGGTTTACCTGCCGATCTTCCAGGGCGGGCGCCTGGTACAGCGCCTGGCCTTGAACGAATCACGGCAAAAGACCGCCGCCCTGGCTTATCGGCACACCGTATTGCGCGCCTGGCACGAAGTGGACGATGCCCTGGACGCCTGGGCCGCGCAACAGCGCCAACACGACGAGCTGCTGGTTTCGTATGAGCAGAACCGGCAGGCATTGCACGCGGCCGAACGCGGCTATCAGCAAGGTGCCGCCGACTACCTGAGCGTTCTCACGGCGCAACTGAACCTGCTCGCCAGCCAGACCAGCCTCAATGCCAGCGCCACCAACGCCACGCTAACCGTGGTCAATCTCTATAAGTCCCTGGGTGGCGGCTGGGACCCGGAGCCGCAACCATGAACAGCATCGCGTTGTCGCCCACCCAGGTCGCACCTCGCGCGGCCCCCTTGGCCACGTCGTCGAAACGCCAGCTGGTCGGTCTGGCCGGGATTTTCCTCGCGGCCATGATGGCGGGACTGAACACCCGGGTTGGCGCGTTAGCGCTGGCGGACGTAAGAGGCGCACTGGGCTTTGGCTTGGACGATGCGTCCTGGCTCACCACGGCGTATAGCGCCGGGGAGCTGATTGCCATGCCCTTTGCCGCGTGGTTTGCCCTGACGCTCTCGCTCCGGCGCCTTGAGCTGTTGACGCTCGCCACGTGTACGTCGCTGGCACTGCTCCTGCCGTTCATCCATGACCTCGATCTGCTCCTGGGCCTGCGTTTTGTGCAAGGCATCGCCAGCGGCACGACGATTCCGTTGCTGATGATGGCGGCTCTGAAATTCCTGCCGCCACCCATACGGTTGTACGGCCTGGCGATGTACGCGATGACCGCGACCTTCGCGCCCAACCTGGCCATCTGGCTGGCGGGGCATTGGACAGACGAACTGCAGGACTGGCGCTGGGTGTACTGGCAGATCGTTCCTCTGGCCGTGGTCGCTGCCGGCTTGATCGCCTGGGGGCTGCCACGGGAACCGATCCAGTTCCCACGTTTTCGCCAGGCCAATTGGGCCGGCATGGCCTGCGGTGTCCCGGCGCTTGGTTTGCTGACCGTCGCCCTGGATCAAGGCATACGACTGGATTGGTTTCACTCACCGTTGATCACCTCGTCCCTGCTCGCGGGCCTGGCCTTGCTGGCGATCTACCTGTTGACCGAATGGTTTCATCCCTCGCCGTTCATCAAGTTGCAGATCCTCGGGCGTCGCAACCTGGGGCTGGGCTGCATCCTGTTCGTCTCGTTGCTGGTAGTACTGCTGTCCAGTTCGTTGCTACCGGCCAGTTACCTCGGGCCGCTGCAGGACTATCGCCCGTTGCAGATGGCCGCGATCGGGCTGATCGTCGCGCTGCCGCAGTTACTCCTGGGGGCACTGGTGGCGCTGCTGCTGTACCAGAAATGGGTTGATGCGCGCTTCATGTTCGCGTTGGGACTGTGCCTGATCGCCCTGGCCTGCCTTTGCGGCGCGCAATTGACCAGCGACTGGAACCGCGAGCAGTTCGTCGTGGCGCAAACGCTACAGGCCTTTGGACAACCGATGGCGGTGGTGTCGATGCTGTTTCTGATCACCAGCGTGGTGCAGCCAGCCGAGGGTCCGTATGTGTCCGGCACCATCAATACCCTGCGCGCCTTCGGGTCGTTGTTCGGCGCGGCGCTGGTCGGACAGCTCGTGGTCGTGCGCGGCCGCTTCCATGGGGAAATGTTGCTGGACCAGGCGGCCCTGGCAAGCAATACCCTGGCCTCGGCGCCGCTCCCCTCAGAACTGCTGGGCATCGTCAGCCAGCAGTCGCTGGTGTTGTCGATCGCCGATGCCTATCGCGCGTTGGGCCTGCTGGCACTGCTGCTGATTCCCCTCGTGCTGCGGCTGGCCTACATCCCGGCACCTGCCAGGCAGGCCGCCTCATCCTCATCCTCACATGGGTAATTCATCATGGCCTTACCGAAGAAAGCCCAGATCATCAGTGTCGTGCTGCTCGCCGTGGCAGTCGCCGGAGTGCTCTACGCCAATCGCCCTGAATCCAGCTCATCGACGCAGTCAACGGATGACGCTTATGTCCACGCGGACTTCACCACAGTCGCGCCGCAGGTGTCCGGTACGATCGAGACGGTGTTGATCGAAGACAACCAGCGGGTCGAGAAAGGCGACGTGTTGGCGACACTGGACGACCGTGATTTCGTCGCCGCCGTGAACGCGGCCAACGCCCAGGTCGCCAGTGCCCGGGCCAGCATTGCCAGCCTGCAAGCGCACCTGAGCCGGCAGCAAACCGCCATTCGCCAGGCTCAAGCAGCGGTGGCCGCGGACGTGGCGGCGCTGAAACTGGCCAGTGCCAATCAAGCGCGGTATCGCAATTTGGCCCACGATGGCTCGGGCACCGTGCAAGCGCGACAACAGGCCGAAGCGCAATTGAGCATCCAACGGGCGCGCCGGGACAGGAGTGAGGCGGGTCTGCAGGCAGCCCGGCAGCAGGTGGATGTCCTCAGGGCCGATCTGGAAAAAGCCCTGGCCGCTCTCGCCCATGCCCAAGCCACGCAGGCCATCGAGGAACTGAAGCTGTCCTATACCCGCATCACGGCGCCGATCGCCGGCACCATCGGACAGAAATCCGTGCGCATCGGCGCATTCGTGAATACCGGGCAACCGTTGCTGGCGATTGTGCCGCTCGACGCCGTCTACATCACCGCCAACTTCCGCGAGACGCAGCTGGCGCGCGTCGCGATGGGTCAGGCTGTGGACATCACGGTCGACGCGTTGCCGGGCGAGTCGCTGCTCGGCACCGTGCAAAGCCTGGGACCTGCCAGCGGCGTCAGCTATTCAGCCATTGCGCCGCACAACGCCACTGGCAACTTCACCAAGATCGTCCAGCGCTTGCCTGTGCGCATTCGCATCGACCCCGACCAACCCGCCGCGGCGAAACTGCGAGTGGGGATGTCCGTGACCCCGCATATCCGCATTGATGGATAAATGCCAAGTCCCGAACTGTGGGAGCGAGGCTTGCTCCCACAGTCGCCTAAGCAAATAACTTAAAGTTATTTATTATCAGTTTTTTAGATCATTTAGATTAAGCCTTAAGCCCAATGGCTTCGCGGAAATGCTTTCAAGGAAATGTTGGCATTCATCCACCTTCAGTCACGGCAATCTCATTAACGGGCCACCGTCATGCAGCTTCTAACACTACCTCCCTCCCCCGGCCTGGCCACCTCGATCCGTGCCACCGCCCAAGTCTTCGAAGACCCCACCTCCCGCGCCTTGCTGGCTCACCTGCAACAAGTCGCGCCCAGTGAAGCCAGCGTATTGATCATCGGCCAGACCGGGACCGGCAAGGAACTGGTGGCGCGCCACGTCCACAACCTCAGCGCCCGTCGCCACAAGCCCTTCGTCGCGGTCAACTGCGGGGCGTTTTCCGAGAGCCTGGTTGAGGCCGAGCTGTTCGGACATGAAAAAGGCGCTTTTACCGGCGCGTTGACAGCCAAGGCCGGCTGGTTCGAGGAAGCGGACGGCGGCACCCTGTTCCTCGATGAAATCGGGGATTTGCCGTTGCCGATCCAGGTCAAGTTGCTGCGGGTACTGCAGGAACGCGAAGTGGTCCGGCTGGGTTCGCGCAAAAGCATCAAGATCGATGTCCGCGTGCTGGCGGCCACCAACGTACAGTTGGAAAGAGCCATCAATGCCGGGCATTTTCGCGAAGACCTCTATTACCGTTTGAACGTGGTCAGCCTGGTGCTCAAGCCGCTGCGCGAACGTCCCGGCGACATTCTGCCGCTGATACGCCATTTCATTGCGCAATACAGCCACAGGCTCGGTCACGGCGAGGTGACGCTGGATGCCCAGGCGCAGCGCAAGTTGCTCGATTATTCCTGGCCGGGGAATATCCGCGAGCTGGAAAACGTCATTCACCACACGCTGCTGATTTGCCGTAACAAAGTGATTGGTGAGCAGGACCTGCACCTGTCGAACTTGCGCATCGAACGCCAGGACAACTTGCTGCAACCTGTACCCCAAAGTGCAGAGGCGCTCTTGCAGAAAGCCTTCGAGAAACTGCTCGAGCAAGGGCATGGCGATCTGTATGAAAAGGTCGAGGCCGAGTTATTGCGCACCGCCTACCGATACGCCAATTGCAACCAAGTCCATACCGCAAGCCTGCTGGGCCTGAGCCGCAACGTCACCCGCACGTTGCTGATCAGGATTGGCGAGTTGGTGGTCAATCGACGCCGCCCGGCACTGGACACTCGGGATGGCCGGGTAGTCAACCTGTCGACCTGACGCCCACACTTTTGTGGCGAGGGAGCTTGCTCCCGCTGGGGTGCGAAGCGCCCCCATTGAGGCGGATGACATCCATCTGATACACCTCGGTGACTGGCTTTGGGGCCGCTGCGCAGCCCAGCGGGAGCAAGCTCCCTCGCCACAAAAGCGGTTCGGCGATGGCCCATTCATGGGGGCGCAGTGCTTAAATCCCGGCACCTTGTTCGCCCCTCGTCCGCCCTGCTGCCTCCCGCGCCTAGGCGACCGCCGCCGTTTTGGCCGTCACTTTGCGTTGCTCCAGCTCACGCACCAACGGCAGGACCTTACGGCCGAAATACTCGACTTCTTCCTGGAAGTGCAAGAACCCGGCAAGCACCAGATCCACACCCACGGCCTTGAGCGCGACGATGCGTTCGGCGATCTGCTGCGGGGTACCGATCAAGTTGGTCTTGAAGCCATCGTTGTACTGCACCAGGTCTTCGAAGCTGGACTTGGCCCAGTTGCCTTCGCCTTCCGGGCTGGACTTGCCGGCCTGTTTCGCCGCGTCGCCAAAGGCATTGACGGCCTCGGGATCGGCCTGGTCGATGATTTGGGCAAGGACCGCCCGCGCCTCTTCTTCGGTGTCGCGGGCAATGACAAAGGCATTCACGCCGACCTTGACCTTGTGGTGGTTGGCCGCGGCTTTTGCCTGGAGATCATCGATCTGCGCCTTGACCCCTTCCACGGTATTGCCGTTGGTGAAGTACCAGTCCGATACCCGGGCGGCCATGTCCCGAGCCGCACGTGAGCTGCCGCCCTGGAAAATTTCCGGGTGCTGCTGCAGGGGTTTCGGCTTGAGGGTGTAGTCGTGGAAGCGGTAGAAGTCACCGCGCAGCGTGAAGTTATCGGTGGTCCAGATACCCTTGAGGGCGGTGATGAATTCTTCGGAACGGCGATAGCGCTCGTCGTGCTCCAGCCACGGCTCGCCAATGGCCGTGAACTCGCCCTTGAACCAGCCCGACACGATGTTGACCGCCACTCGGCCACCCGTCAGGTGATCGATGGTTGCGATCTGCTTGGCCAACACCGACGGCGTCCACGGCCCCGGCAACACCGCGGCGATGACTTTCAGGCGCGTGGTGGCGGCCAGCAAGGCATGACTGAACGCTACGGACTCGTGCTGGTATTCGGCGCCGTAGCCAGCGGTAAAGCGCACCTGGGACAAGGCGTAGTCGAAGCCGGCCGCTTCAGCGATCTGGGCCAGCTTGCGGTTGTAGTCGATGCCCCAGTCGGTGCGTTGTTCGATTTTGCTGACCACCAGTCCGCCGCTGACGTTGGGCACCCAGTAGGCAAATTTGATCGTGTCCTGGCTCATTGCATGTACTCCACGGCTCGTTTTGAAAGGGAAAAGGGATCAGGCGGCACTGGCGTCGCGTCGGGCGCTCGGGACCAGGCTCAGCAGCGCCGATTCGACGGCGCGCTCGATACGGTCCAGCACCTGTACGCTGGAGATCCGGTATTGGCTGAAATCGGTTTCGCTGGCATAGACGCCCACCGGCAGGCTGAGGGCTTGGAAGAAGCCGAACAGCGGTCGCAACTGGTGATCGATGATCAAGGCATGGCGATCCGAGCCCCCTGTCGCGGCGAGCAGCACCGGAACATTTTTGAGGGCTTCGTGATGGACGAAATCGAACAGGTGCTTGAACAAGCCGGTGTACGAGGCTCGATAGACGGGGCTGGCGGCGATCAGCAGATCGGCCGACTCAATGGCGTGCAGGTCATCCTGTACCGCAGCCGGCAACGCCTCGCGACGCAACACCCCGGCAAACTGCGGACCGACCTTGGCCAGTTCGATCAAGCGCACCTCGATCGGCAGTTGCTGCGCGAGCCTGTCCACTATTGCCTGGAGCAGGGCCAGGGTGCGTGACGGGTGCTGCACGCTGCCTGACACCGCCACCACTTTGAATTGCTTGCTCATCACTTACCCCATGCCTGGAGACGCCACCTCAGCGTCTGCACAGGGTGTAGAGCAGCAACCGTGCCACGTTCATATATCTTTAATAATCAATTGGTTGGAAGTACCGCCTAATCACTTCACTGTCGCTCGACGGGCAAGCTGTTGTTCCACTGTTGCCTGGTGAACACCTGCGTTTCGATGCCTGTCGCAACAACTGTTGCCGGGCATACAGTTGCGCAACAGATTGTCCGCAGCCAGGACAGCCCTATCACCGACGAGCGTCGTACAGACCCCGCATTCATGGACGTCGCGGGCCGGGCATGGACTGTGCAAAGCCCCTTGGCACCGGCAGGTTTCTCCCCTGCCCGCCTACTCGCCATCAAGAAGGAACATCAACATGACCGCACAGCAACAACACCTGCCGCCAATCCTTTCCACTGGCACCGACTACGAACCCTTGGCCGAACGTTTCCGGCCGATCTTTGCGCGCATCCAGGCTGGCGCCCTGGAGCGGGAGCAGACCCGCAGCCTGCCCTTTGAACAGGTGAAATGGCTGAAGGAAGCCGGCTTTGGCGCTATCCGCGTACCGCTCGAATATGGCGGTGCCGGGGCCTCGTTGCCGCAGCTATTGCAACTGCTGATCGAACTGGCCGAAGCCGATTCCAACTTGCCCCAGGCCCTGCGCGGGCACTTTGCATTCGTCGAGGACCGCCTCAATGCCCATGCCAGCAGCCCGCAGGACATTTGGTTCAAGCGCTTCGTCGAGGGTGAGTTGGTGGGCAACGCCTGGACGGAAGTCGGCGCGGTGAAAATCGGCGAGGTCGTCACCCGGGTTTCCCGCCAGGGCGATCAATGGGTGGTCAATGGCGCCAAGTACTACAGCACCGGCAGTATTTTCGCCGACTGGATCGACGTGTATGCCCAGCGTGACGACAACGGTGCAGACGTGATTGCCGCCGTACGCGTGCACCAGCCGGGCGTCAAGCAAAGCGATGACTGGGACGGTTTTGGCCAACGCACCACCGGCAGCGGAACATCGCTGTTCGAGAACGCATTGGTCGAGGCGCAAAACCTCATCGACTTCTCCACCCGCTTCAAATACCAGACCGCGTTTTATCAACTGGTCTTGCTCGCCGTGCTGACCGGCGCCGGCCGTGCCGCGGTCCATGACATCACCGAGCAAGTGCGCAAACGCACCCGGGTCTTCAGCACCGGCAATGCCAGCGAAGTGAGCCAGGACGTGCAGGTGCAGCAAGTGGTCGGCCGGGCCTCGGCCCAGGTCTATGCCGCCGAGGCCACTGCCCTGCGGGCCGCGAGCGCTTCCCAACGTGCCTATGAAAGCCGCTTCAGCCAGAACGCCGAGACCGAACACACCGCCAACATTGCCGCCGAGTTGGAGTCGGCCCAGGCCCAGGTGGTGATCTCCGACCTGGTGCTACGCGCCACCAGCGACCTGTTCAATGCCCTCGGCGCCTCAGCCACCAGCACCAGCAAGGCCCTCGACCGCCACTGGCGCAACGCCCGTACCGCCGCTTCGCACAATCCGTTGATCTACAAGGAGCGGATTATTGGGGATTGGGAAATCAATGGGACGGAACCGCCGTATGTCTGGCAGATTGGTGGGGGGGCGAAGCAGGTCTGAGTGCTTTGGGTCCGTGTGTATATCCGTTGCTGCGGTAACGGCGGCTTAGACCGCGCTCCTCCAGTGGGAGCGGGCTTGCTCGCGAAGGCGGTGTGTCAGTTTGCAGTGATGTTGGATGTGCTGGCCTCTTCGCGAGCAGGCTCGCTCCCACAGTGGTTCTGTGTTGTACATGAGTTTCGTGTCTGCTGAAGATCCAGTGTGGGAGATTCTATGGTTGAGGGGAAGCCCTCAAGCCGCTTTTGGTTGGTATTCGCTTTGTCCTTTCAGCAAAGCGAATACGATCCGAGCAAGCTTGCGAGCCAGTATTACTAGCGCCTGCGTGGTAGCGAAGCCCCGAGCTCTTAGTTTTTCATAAAAGCCTTTCCAGGCAGACGTACGGCTGGCCGACATGGCTGCGTTGTGTAAAAGCCGACGAACTTCCGGGTCGCCGCGTTTGCTCAAGCTTCGCCGGTCATCTTTTTGTCCTGATTGGGGCACTCGCAAATCCATTCCCAAGAAAGCGATAAAAGCGTCTGCATTCTTGAAGTCGCCCCGCTGAAATGCCGTAAGCAAACGAGCTCCGGTCAAAAATCCGATGCCCTCGACTTTCAGGCAACGGTTCAGTTGACCTAGCAAACCGGCATTTTTCAGATGATCCTTGATCGTCTTCTCGATCAATGTCTCAAGCCTCTGCATGGCGGCGATTTGCTCGGCGAAAGCTGTCTTCAGTAGTGGCTCGTTCGCCCAGCTTTGTACCAGGGCGACTCGAGCCTGAACCAAGGCAGCGCGACGGCGGAAAAGGCTTAGAAGCTGGCGATACAACGGAGATGGCGGCGCCCATGGATGAAGCTCGTGCCCTTCGTTCTTGAGGTAACGAGCCAGCAGCTTGGCGTCCAGCGCGTCGGTTTTGGCGCGTATTTTTACGCCTTTGCGGTAATGATGAAGTTCATAACCGCCCACCATATAGATCGTGCAACCGGCCTCATAGGCCAGATCAGCAAAATCCAAGTGATAGATATTGGTCGACTCAATGGCAACATCGACGGGGCCCGGCAATACTTTCAACCACCTTTTGATGGCCGCCTTGTCGTTAGGAATCGCTTCCAACACATCAAGCTCTGCGTGATAGATCACCAGCTCGTTCTTGGCGACATCCACGCCCACGATTGGCTTTGTGACAGAAACCGGCATTGCCATTGAAAATCCTCCGGGCTAAGGTTTGAACACTTGAAGGGGTCACCCAGAGGCGCAGGCTTGTCTCTATCGTCGATCCAGGCCGAAGCATTCTTTATCGGCGCTTGGGTGAAAGGAGGAGGGGCGAAATCTCCCACGGTCTGCACTGCGCGAACAGTCAGAATCGAGCCTTGTCCCTCCTCCTCCCTTCAAGTCCTACCATACAAGCGAGCCTGCTCGCGATGGCGGTGGGTCAGTTACATGGATGTTGAATGTGCTGGCCCCTTCGCGAGCAAGCCCGCTCCCACAGTGGTTCTGTGTTGTACATGAGTTTTGTGTCTGCTGAAGATCCAGTGTGGGAGCGGGCTTGCTCGCGAAGGCGGTGTGTCAGTTTGCGGTGAGGTTGGATGTGCTGGCCTCTTCGCGAGCAAGCTCGCTCCCACAGGGGGGCCAGGTGCACATGGATTTTGTGTCTGCTGAAGATCCAGTGTGGGAGCGAGTTTACTCGCGATAGCGGCGGTCCAGGTGTATCCACCAGATCCAATTGCCGACCTCTCCACAAAGCCGATAGGAACTCATCCCAGCCGATCAAAACACTGGCATCATGCCTTTTTCCTTGCACTCATGGAGTGACTGTGACGAATCTAAGTGCCACCCCTGAGTTTGCACCCGCCTCCACTCTATCGCCTTACCGCTTCTTTCCCCGGCTTGGGATGTTTGTGCTGGCCACCGTGGTCGTCTTCCTGGCGGCGATGCCCGAGGTCCTTTTCGTCCCGGCAGACATGCAGGCCTACCTGACGTTCACGACCACCTCTGGTATCACCGCGCTCCTTCTCCTCGTCCTTTTCGCCTTGCAATATCGCGCCGATTTACGTTCACAGTGGCGAGGTCGCTCCATCCGCAAACCCCTGCAATGGGGAGCGATGGGCACCATCGGGGCCTACCTGCTTTTCGGGGTCGCCGTCCTCGTGCTCGGGTTGCCGCGTGAAGTGTTCATGGCCGAGCTTCTGGACGGGCTCAACAATTGGCAGGCCACGATCAAGATCGCCTCCCTGATCGTGCTGCCGCCCATCGCCGAAGAATTATTCTTCCGCCACTACATGCTCCGGCTGTTTCCCTACGAGAACAGCCGTGCCTGGACATGGATCGCGATCATCGTGACGTCGGCCATCTTCGCCGGCATGCACATCCAATACGGAAACTGGCTGACGGTCGTGCTGATCTTCGCCTGTGGCGGCGTATTCGCCGTCGCCAGAGTGGCCAGTGGTGGCCTGCTGGTGCCGGTGCTCCTGCATTCGCTGGCCGAGATTGTGGCACTGACCACGGACAAATCGTTCTCGTTGATGGGGCTTTACGGTTGAGCCAGGCGAAGGCGCCATGCCGCGCTATGATTTTGCGAACACCAGCATTTCAAACAAGGGCAACGATGAACACTCACGCATCATGCCTCGGACTGCTTGCCTTGACGCTTCCCTTGCTGTGCGAGCCCGTCCAGGCCTCGACATGGCAGATCTGTGAGATGGAGCTGCGTGTCGTAGAGGTGCTGAAACGACCCTATCCGCAGCTTCAGGCGCAGGTGGTGAAAGTCAAGCCGAAATCCGCCTCGGTGGAATGCCCGCAGCCAGGCTCGTTGCTCACCTTCACCCCGGAAACCCCGGACTATCAAGCCACGCTCCCCCGCCGCCAATGGCCCGGGAAAGGGCAGTCGATGCGGGTGGGCTACCGCTACCTGGACGGTGTGTGTAAAGGCGACGGCAACTCGTATGCGTGTCGTATCAAACACTACCCGGTGGTGGGTCGATAAGCGGGCGAGCGGCGACCGGGGGCTTTGTTCAATTCGGTGACATGACTGATGCCTCATCGCGAGCAAGCTCGCTCCCACAGGGGGGTGTGGATGGTCACAGCATCCCGATTCACCTTTGTGGGAGCGAGCTTGCTCGCGATGACGTCGGCACATCCAACCTCAATGCCACTCAAGCCAGCAGCGCGCTGATCCAGCGGACCTGCCGGGCAATCTCTTGCAGCTTCTCTTCGGGCACGGCTTGCCGCGCCTTGGCCAAGCAGATAAGGGTCTTCTGCTTCTGGCGCAGCAGGCGCTGCCACTTGGCCAGGAAGACCGGGGTTCGGGCTTGCAACTGCAGCGGGCCGAAATACAGCTCCTCGGCGGTGTACGCCACCGGCCCGGCGCGCTCGGCCACGATGATCTCGTAGTAGAAGCGGTTTTCCCGCAGCAATTCCTCGCAGAGGATGCGGTAGCCGTTTTCCATCAGCCATTGGCGCAGCGGTTGTTCGCCGCCGTTGGGTTGCAGGATCAGGCGCTCCCGACCGCTCAACCGCGCTTTGCCACTGTCCAGGATGTCGCGGATCGTCTCGCCCCCCATGCCGCAGAGGCTGATCGCCGTGATTCCGTCCTCCGGCTCGATTGCCGCCAGGCCGTTGGCCAGGCGCACGCTGATCCGCTGCTCCAGGTCATTTTTGACCACGGTGCGTTCGGCGGCGCGCAATGGCGTCAATGCCACCTCACCGGCCACCGCCGTCGCGATGACGCCACGGCGCAGCAAGGCCACCGGCAGGTAAGCGTGATCCGAGCCGATATCGGCCAGGTGCGCGCCCGCCGGCATGTGCGCCGCCACGCGCTCCAGGCGCATGGACAATGTGTGTTCGTTCAACTGCAATTCCCTGGGTTAATCGTAGAACGGCTCGACCGCCGCCCGACTGCCGACAAAGAAGCTGTCGGCGACCAAGCGCAGTGGCTGCAGGTCCATGTCGCTGGTTTTGTCGTTGATCAGTTGTTGAAAATGCCGGTACACCGCGGCGTACTCGCCCTCCTCGGATACCGCCTGGCGCACGCCGTCGATGCTCAACAGCGCACCGCCGTTGTCCAGGCGCAACACGCCTTCGGCGCAGCGAATCTCGATGCTCCAGAGTTCGTCATGACCATGGTCGAAGTCGAACTCCGCACGGATATCGAGGTGACGCGCGTCGGCCATCTTGATGCTGGCGGCAATCGGCGACTGGCAGTTGTCCGGCACGCGCAACTCGGCCGATTCCACGAACAACGGCAGCGCCAGCAGATGGGTCGCGATCGACAAGGCATTGATGCCCGGATCGAACACGCCCAGACCGCCGGGTTGCCAGATCCACGCCTGGCCCGGGTGCCACTTGCGCACGTCTTCCTTCCAATCGATCTGCACGCTCTGCAAGGTGCGGCTGGCCAGCCAGTCACGGGCGGCTTCGATGCCCGGGGCGTAACGGGAATGCCAGGCGAACAGGCCGCTGACGCCTTGCTCGCGAACCTGCTCCACCAAGGCCATGGCTTCACCCAACGTGGCGCACGGCGGCTTTTCCACCAGGACGTGCTTGCCGGCCGCCAGCGCCTGTTGCACCAGGGCGAATCGACCTTGCGGCGGTGTGCAAAAGGCAATCGCATCGACCTGCGGACCGTTTTCCAGCAGCTCGCCCAGGGAGCGGAAGTTCTCCACCCCGGCGCAAGGCTGTCCTTGCGTGGCGACCGCCACCAATTGGAACGCGGGGTTGGCGTGGATGGCTGGAACGTGTTGATCCTGGGCAATCTTGCCGTAGCCCACCAGGCCGAGACGAATCGGTTGCATCGATGACTCCTGATTTTTTGTACTTGTGATCGGCCAGCAAACTAGACGCAAATCGCCTGGCGGACAATGGGGGTCGTGCAGTATCTATTCGATTGCCCCGCCCAGTTGGGCAAATACTTCAGGCCCGTCGCTGTGCACGGTCCGCCGTCACGACGTTGGTCACCCGGCCGAAGAAGGGTTCGAGTCGCTCACGCGGCGCGTCGTGCTCCACCACCAGGGCGGCGACTTCTTCGCAGGCGGCCACCTGGTAGTGGGCAACGCTGGACAGCTTTTCATTGGTCACCGCCGCGATCACCTGCCCACTGGCCGCGACCACCGCGCGCTTGAACTCCGCGTCATCCAGGCCGAACGCCGTAACGCCATTATCGGGATCGATGGCGCAGGCGCCGAGGAAACACAGGTCAAAACTGAACTGGCGCAATTGCTGGACAGCCGTCAACCCGATCACACCTCCGGCGACTGGGTTCAAGCGGCCGCCCAGCAGGATGACTTCGGCCCGGGGCAGTTTCATCAACTGGACCGCAATCAACGGCGAGTTGGTGGTGAGGGTCAATGGCAGGTGCGGATCGATGGCGCAGGCAATCGCCAGGTTGGTCGACCCGGCGTCGATGAACACGTGCTGGCCCGCGCGCAACAGTGCAGCGGCTGCTTGACCGAGGCTGCCCTTGCGCACCGGGTCTTTGCGCACACGCGCCTCCATCGACCCTTCGGCCGCGGGCACGAGAATCGCGCCACCATAAACGCGCTTGCACACCCCCGCCGCTGCCAACGCGCCCAGGTCACGCCGGATCGAGTGTTCGGAAACCTTGAATTCGCTGGCCAAGTCAGCCGCGATCACCCGGCCATACCGGGCGAGACGCTGGCTGATCAGTTGCTGGCGTTCACCGGGGAACGCTTCGTGAGGAGTAGTCATGACATTACAACCTGCATAAACGAGCACTAATGATCACAAACGAGTAAATAGTGCCGGTTATGCAGCGAAGCGTCAAACCCAAGCGCTCACGCGGTAAACGTCAAGCGCCCCCAGGGACATTGGTGCCCATGCCCAATGGCAGGAAGGGTTGGATCTCGTCGATTTCCTCGGCGCTGAGGCGCAGCTGTGAACCGGCAATCAACCCATCGACCTGGCCGGGCCGGCGGGCACCGACGATGGCGCCGGTCACCACCGGTTTGCGCAGCACCCAGGCGATGGCGACTGCCGCCGCACTCACCCCGTGCCGTTCGCCGATACCGGCCAAGACCTCCACCAGCGCCAGGTTCGCGCTCAAGCGAGGCTCCTGGAAATCCGCGCTTCGCGCCTTGCGCCAATCGTCGTCGGGCAATTGGGCGATGCGTTCGCGGGTCATGCTGCCGGAAAGTAGTCCCGATTGAAGGGTGGAATAGGCCAGGACCCCCATTCCCGCCTGCTCGCAAAATGGCAGGACGTCGTCCTCGATGTCTCGCATCAAGGCCGAATACGGCGGCTGGAGTGAGACGATCTCGGTCACCGCCTGGGCCCGCTTGAGTTGCGCAACGTCGAAATTGGAGACGCCGATCGCGCGAATCTTTCCCTGTTCGCGGGCAGTGGCCAAGGCCGAAAGTGCCTCCTCGATCCCTTCACTGCTGCCGTCGGCAGGAAAGGCCGGCCAGTGGATCTGATAAAGGTCAATGGTTTCGACTTGCAATCGACGCAAGCTTGCCTCGACCTCGGCGAGCAATGACTGAGGCTTCAGCGAGTGTGAGATCAACTGGCTGACCGGGTCCCACACCAGGCTGCCCTTGGTGAACACCAACGGACGCCGCGAAGCCGGTACCCGACGCAACAACTGCCCGACCAATTGCTCGGCATGGCCCAAGCCATAAACCGCCGCCGTGTCGATCCAGTTCACCCCGCGCTCGACGGCATATTCAAGGGCGCCAAGGCTGTCCTCGTCATCCTGCGCTCCCCAACTGTATGCCCAGCCGGTGCCGGCGATGGCCCAGGTTCCCAGACCAATGGGCGAAATCAGGAAATCCGATGATCCAAGACGATTCTTTTGCATAGTGCGTTCTCCACAGATGATGTGGCCAGTATCCGCGAGGGATCTCATGACGATAAGATGGGTAATCGTATTTGAACTACTGAACGATATTCATGAGTCAGCACCCCGATCTGTCCGAACTGGATGCCTTCGCCGCCGTCGCTCGCCATCGCAGCTTTCGCAAGGCCGCCGACGAGCGTGGCGTTTCGGCTTCTGCATTGAGTCACGCGATGCGTGCATTGGAAGCACGCCTGGGTGTCAGGCTGCTCAACCGCACCACGCGCAGCGTGACCCCGACCGAGGCCGGCCATCAGCTGTTGGGAACGCTGGCCCCGACCCTGCAGCAGGTTGCCGATGCCCTGGCGCAGTTGACCTCGCTGCAGGACGTGCCCGCCGGCAAGCTCCGCCTCAACGTGGCGCGTCCGGCGGCGCGCGCGGTCTTCGCCAAGGTGCTCGGGCCATTCGTGGCCCGGTACCCGCGCATTCAACTGGACCTGGTCACCGATGATGGCCTGGCCGATATCGTCAGCGGCGGGTTTGACGCTGGCGTGCGCTTTGGCGAAAGCCTGGCCGGCGACATGATCGCCGTCCCCGTCGGGGCCCCTCAATCGTTCGTGACCGTAGCCGCGCCAACCTATCTGGCCGCGAAGGGGATCGTCCAGGCGCCACGGGACTTGCTCGACCATGCCTGCATCGCCCGGCGTTTTCCCAGTGGCAAGCTCTACGCCTGGGAGTATCAGGCCGAGGGGCAACCGATCCGGTTGTCCGTCACCGGCCCACTCATCCTTGAAGACGATGCGCTGATGATCCAGGCGGCAAAAGATGGCGCCGGGATTGCCTACGTGTACGAGGAGCTGGCGCGCGATGACCTGCGCAACGGGCATCTCACGGAACTGCTTGCGCAATGGAAAGCGCCGCCAAGCCGGTTTTTTCTCTACTACCCCAGCCGACGCCATGTGCCGCCGGCCCTGAAAGCGCTCATCGAATTCATCCGGGCGCACGATTGGCTAACCTGAAACCGCCAGGCAAAAAAAGCCCCGCGACCGAGGACGGTGCGGGGCAAAGGGAATTGGTCGGTTGCGGCCAACCAAAGGAGCACGGTGAAAAACGTTTACGGGCCGGTCAGATACATTCCTGTGCGGCGCGTTCAAAACTTGAAGGCAAGAGGTTGGAAGCCAGCAGGTGGCGCTCGTAGATGAACACCTTGCCGCCGCTGCCGGCCTTGTAGGCTTCCAGCACGTTGTCCGCCGACACTTTGCTCGGCACCACGATGCGGTAGCTGCGCTGGGTCTGCGAGACCAACGGGTTCAAGGCATTGCCTTGCAACTTCGGTACGACGCACTCGGCGTATTGGGCCGGCGTCTTGCTGGTCTGCAAGGTCAGCGTCGGGTCATTCGGTGCCGAGGCACAACCGGCCAGCAACAACGGGGAGAACGCCAGGGGAAGCAAAAATAAACGGCGCATGGGTCGGGGTCCTGAAAACAAAAATACGGGGCTGCGTGTTCGATGGCGCTGATTTTCCAATGATTGCCGGCAAAGCAGAACTTGCATTTGGTAATGGTCACTATTACTCCTAGCAATAGTTGCAAGCCGAGAAAGATTGATGAGGTCTATCCATGAGAACGTTTGATCTGATCCGCGATGCGGTATTGCCCGACTTTCGTGAGCGGGTGGCGGACTATCTGGTCCAGTACGAAAGCGTGCTGTTGAGCAATACAGAAGCCGACCCGGAACTCAAGCAGGCCACGGCCCATCAACTGCGCGGCTATCTGCGCGGGTTGAACACGACGCGAGTATTGGGCATGGCGGATTGGGAGGAGCTGGATCGGCGGGTGGTGGATACGTGGCTTTAGCGCCCGGCCAATGACAGGCTGGCCTTCGTGGAATGTGCTCATTCATTGTGGCGAGGGAGCTTGCTCCCGCTGGACTGCGCAGCAGTCCCCTGCCGGCTGCGGCCCAACACTGGCTTGCGCCCTGTCCACCAGCCGTTGCACCCAGGCGGCATCCTGGTCATTGACCACCCCATAGCGGTTCGGCGGTAAGAAATTCCAGTGATGGGCGGCCTCGTCCAGGCGCTTGAGTTCATCGGCAGACAGCCAGTACGGCGTATCCATCAATGGCATCAACGCACCGTCGAAACGCCGGCCCAGCGGCAGGTTCGTACCGGGGGCGAAAGCGATCGCCAGTTGCTGCTGGGGTTGCAGCAGCTTGTCCGACGCCGGCATTTGCCCTACCCGACCGTAGCTGAAGTCGCCCGAAAACTGCTCCTTGAGCACCAGCCAATGCCCCGCCGCGGTCCGGGCCAGGATCCATTGCGACACACCGCTGTCCTGCACGTACTTCACTTTGCCGTCGGACCATTGCATGAGGGTGTTGCAATCCGGGTCATAGTCGTTGGACCACAGGCAGATGCCGGAAACCAGGGTATGGTGTTCGAGCTCGACCAGCCCTTGATCGGGCATCGACGCCCAATAACGCTTGGTCGGGTCGCGCGTATCACGCCAGACGTTGTGCACGATCCACGCCGCCATGAACAGCAAGGTGGCGAGCACAAGCCAGCCAAAGGAGGCCCCGATGATCCGGTCAAGGTCAACGCCTGGAGCGGATAACCCCTGATAGGCCAGCAGCCCCAGCAGAAACACGATACCCGGCAACACCGGGCCCAGGCTCAACGGCGGCACCAGCACCACGACCCAGTTGAAGCGATGCATCGTCGCACGCTCGCGCGCCCAGGCCAGTTCCTGAGCCAGCATCGGCGCCCGCTCCCGTGGGCCGATACCAGGATCGGGGGTCTGGAAGCGGGTGAACAGGTTGTAGATGTCATCGCTCATGGATCGGATCATGCCCTTGAAATCATCATGGTCGAGCGCCCCTTCGGGACGCCCTTTGACGCTGGAACAGGCGTATTATCCGGGTAACCAAGCGCCGTGTAGACCCCCAATCATGCCCATCTCCCAGACCCGCCCTTCACCCGCGCCCTTGCTCAAGCCAGGCGAGACAGTGGTCCTGTTCGACGGCGTTTGTAAACTGTGCAATGGCTGGGCGAAGTTCCTGATCCGCCATGACCGCGACCGACGCGTGCGGTTGGCCTCCGTCCAGTCGCCTGAAGGACAAGCGTTGCTGGCCTGGGCGGGCTTGCCCTTGCAGCAGTTCGACACCATGGCCGTGGTTCGCGACCAACATTCCTGGGTGCGCTCGGAGGCGATTCTTGAAGTGGTTGCCCTACTGCCCTGGGTTTGGCGTCCGGTGCAACTGCTGCGTTACGTCCCTCGTATGCTTCGGGATTGGGCCTACGACCGCGTTGCCCTGAATCGGTACCGTCTGTTTGGCAAATACGACGTGTGCCTTTTGCCGGATCCGGATCATGAGCGACGTTTCTTGAAGGCGCCAACGCCTGGGGCCCGGCCGGTGGAACGGGTTGATAGTTAGCCAGCAATAAGCAGGCTGTCCCTTTGTGGCGAGGGAGCTTGCACCCGCTGGGCTGCGCAGCAGACCCTTTGTCGTCAACTCAATTAGCCTGACACATCAGGGTGCCTGGTTTCAGGGCCGCTTCGCGCCCCGGCGGGAGCAAGCTCCCTCGCCACAAGAGCGGTTCGGTGGTGGGTCAGTTCAACAGGTGCAAGCTGTTGCCTTTGTGGCGAGGGAGCTTGCACCCGCTGGGCTGCGCAGCAGACCCTTTGTCGTCAATTCAATTAGCCTGACACACCAGGGTGCCTGGTTTCAGGGCCGCTTCGCGCCCCAGCGGGAGCAAGCTCCCTCGCCACAAGAGCGGTTCGGTGGTGGGTCAGTTCAACAGGTGCAAGCTGTTGCCTTTGTGGCGAGGGAGCTTGCTCCCGCTGGGCTGCGCAGCAGACCCATGTCGTCAACTCAATTAGCCTGACACATCAGGGTGCCTGGTTTCAGGGCCGCTTCGCGCCCCAGCGGGAGCAAGCTCCCTCGCCACAAGAGCGGTTCGGTGGTGGGTCAGTTCATCAAGAGCGGTTCGGCAGAGGGTCAGTGGGTGGTCGCATTTGTCCCCTGCTGATACTCCCGTGGCGTGCAGCCGAATTCGCGGCGAAACACGGTGTGCAGGTATTGCGCCGATTTGAAGCCACAGCTCTGGGCGATGTCGGCAATCGGCGCATCGGTGTTTTCCAGTCCGTTGGCGGCGGCGGCGAGTTTGAAGCGCAGGATTTCGTCGTGGACGCTGCAGGCCCGTTCCTTGCGAAAATGCGCTTCCAGCGATGAGCGCGATATCCCGACATAAGCCGCCACTTGGGCGGTCTTGATGCCCTGGCAGGCGTATTGGCGGATGAAGAGCAGGGCCTGCATGACATAAGGATTGCCCAACGGTTGATGCAGGCTTGATACCTGCACATTGATCGCATCAGGCGGGACCAGGATCTGCGTGCCCGTGGACGGCATGCCGTGCAGCATCTGGTGGAGCAGGCGCGCGGCGGTGCGGCCCATGGTTTCGGTGCCCTGGATCACCGAACTCAGCGGCACCCGTGTCAGGCTGCGGGTGAGCGGGTCGTTGTCGATGCCGATCAACGCCACTTGCTCCGGCACGGCGATGCCGGCGGTCAGGCAGGCTTGCAGCAGTTGCCGGGCGCGGGCGTCGCTGACGGCGATGATACCGATGGGTTTGGGCAGGCTTTGCAGCCAGGCGATCTGCTGTTCGACGGCGCTGTCCCAGAGCGGTGCGCTGGTGCCCATGCCGCGATAGACCTCGGCGTGCAGGCCATCGCGCTGCAGCAGCCGGCGAAAGGCCTTTTCCCGCTCCTGGGCCCAACGATTGGCTTGTGCCTCGGGCAGGCTGAAACAGGCGAAGCGGGTCAGCCCGGCTTCGATCAGGTGCTCGTAGGCCAACCTCATCAACGCATCATTGTCAGTGGCGACGTAGGGAATGCCCTTCGGGTAGGCGCGCTCATCCTGATAGGAACCGCCCACCGCCACCACCGGCAGCTTGATCCCGGCCAGCGCCTCGCCGATCAGCGGGTCGTCGAAGTCGGCAATGATGCCGTCGCCCTGCCAGCGCTCGATGCCTTTCAAGCGGCAGAGAAAATCCTCCTCGAGAAACAAGTCCCAGGACGCGCGCGTGCTGCTCAGGTAGTTGCCGATGCCGCTGATGATGCCGCGGTCGTAGATCTTGCTGCCATTGAACAGCAACGCAATGCGGTGAACGGGCGGAACGGTTTTCATTGGTTTAACCCTGTGCCGATCGACACAGACTAGGCGCGCACACGGCGAATCTCAATACTCAAAATCGAACTGCCCGTTGGTGATTTTCATAATCAGCAGCCACGGGGCCGGCGTTAGTATCGGGACACCGCCAAGAATAAAAAGGAAACCTGCACATGCCCTACTTCCCCGGTGTCGACACGATTCGCTACGAGGGCCCCGCCAGCGATTCGCCGCTGGCCTTCCGTCACTACGACGCCAACAAACTGGTGCTCGGCAAACCCATGCGCGAGCACCTGCGCATGGCGGTCTGCTACTGGCACACCTTCGTCTGGCCCGGGTCGGATGTGTTTGGTGCCGGCACGTTCAAGCGTCCGTGGCAGCACGCTGGGGATCCCATGGAAGTGGCCATCGGCAAAGCCGAAGCGGCTTTCGAGTTCTTCTCCAAGCTGGGCATCGACTACTACTGCTTCCACGACACCGATGTCGCTCCGGAAGGCAATTCGCTCAAGGAGTACCGCAACCACTTCGCCCAGATGATCGACCACCTGGAACGCCATCAGGAACAAACCGGGATCAAGCTACTGTGGGGCACCGCCAACTGCTTCAGTAACCCGCGTTTTGCCGCCGGCGCCGCCAGCAACCCGGACCCGCAAGTGTTCGCCTGCGCCGCCGCCCAAGTGTTCAGCGCCATGAACGCCACCCAGCGCCTCAAAGGCTCCAACTACGTGCTGTGGGGCGGTCGTGAAGGCTACGAAACACTGCTCAATACCGACTTGAAACGCGAGCGCGAACAGCTGGGCCGCTTCATGCGCATGGTGGTCGAGCACAAGCACAAGATCGGCTTCAAGGGCGACCTGCTGATCGAACCCAAGCCCCAGGAGCCGACCAAGCACCAGTACGATTACGACAGCGCCACGGTGTTCGGCTTCCTGCAGCAGTTCGGCCTGGAAAACGAGATCAAGGTCAACATCGAAGCCAACCACGCCACCCTGGCCGGTCACAGTTTCCACCACGAGATCGCCACGGCCGTCTCCCTGGGGATTTTCGGCAGCATCGACGCCAACCGCGGCGATCCGCAAAACGGCTGGGACACAGACCAGTTCCCCAACAGCGTCGAGGAAATGACCCTGGCCACCTATGAAATCCTCAAGGCCGGTGGCTTCGGCAATGGCGGGTTCAATTTCGATTCCAAGGTCCGACGCCAGAGCCTGGACGAAATCGATCTGTTCCACGGCCACGTCGGCGCCATGGACGTGCTCGCCCTCGCCCTGGAACGCGCGGCGGCCATGGTGCAGAACGATCAGTTGCAGGCATTCAAGGACCAGCGCTACGCCGGCTGGCAACAACCCTTCGGCCAAGCGGTCCTAGCCGGCGACTTCAGCCTGGAATCGCTGGCCGAGCACGCCTTTACCAACGACCTGAATCCCCAGGCCGTCAGCGGTCGCCAGGAGATGCTCGAGAACGTGGTCAATCGGTTTATCTACTCCTGACAACGGGCAAAAGTCGGGGCACAGCGGCTGTTACATTCTCGCGACAAATCTGTGCCCACGGCGCCCTGCAACGCTCTACAGTTCTACCCGGTATCACGCTCATCGTCAGGCAGTGTCTTTCAAACAACAATAAAAGGACGCACCACATGAAAAGATTCAAACGTACCCTGCTCGCCGGCGCCCTCGCCCTGCTCTCGCTTCCGGTCATGGCCGATGCGACCCATCCGAAAATCGGTTTCTCCATCGATGACCTGCGCCTGGAACGCTGGTCGCGGGATCGCGACTACTTCGTCGCGGCGGCGGAAAAACTCGACGCCAAGGTCTTCGTCCAGTCCGCCGATGCCAACGAGCAGAAGCAGATCTCGCAGATTGAAAACCTGATCTCCCGTGGCGTCGATGTGATCGTCATCGTGCCGTTCAACGCCACCGTGCTGACCAACGCCGTCGCCGAAGCCAAGAAGGCCGGGATCAAGGTCGTCTCCTACGACCGACTGATCCTCAACGCCGATATCGACGCCTACATTTCCTTCGATAACGAAAAGGTCGGCGAGATGCAGGCCAGCGGCGTGCTGAAAGCCGCGCCCAAGGGCAACTACTTCCTGCTCGGTGGCGCGCCCACGGACAACAACGCCAAGGTCCTGCGCGAGGGCCAGATGAAAGTGCTGCAACCGGCCATCGACAAGGGTGATATCAAGATTGTCGGCCAGCAGTGGGTGAAGGAATGGAACCCCACCGAAGCCTTGAGCATCGTGGAAAACGCCCTGACCCGGAACAACAACAAGATCGATGGCATCGTTGCTTCCAACGACGCCACCGCCGGCGGCGCCATCCAGGCCCTGGCCGCACAGAAAATGGCCGGCAAGGTGCCGATCTCGGGCCAGGACGCCGACCTCGCGGCGGTCAAGCGCGTGATCGACGGCACCCAGACCATGACCGTCTACAAGCCGCTGAAGCTGATCGCCTCCGAAGCCGCCAAGCTCTCGGTGCAACTGGCCCGCAACGAGAAACCGGCCTTCAGCTCGCAGTACGACAATGGCAGCAAGAAAGTCGACACCATCCTGCTCACCCCGACGCCGTTGACCAAGGACAACATCGACCTGCTGGAAAAGGACGGGTTCTACACCAAGGCGCAGATCGCCGGGCAGTGATCTGAGTGCAACCCTGGGAGACCTGTGGGAGCGGGCTTGCTCGCGAAAGCGGTGCACCAGTCAACATTGATGGTGCCTGACATACCGCCTTCGCGAGCAAGCCCGCTCCCACAGGGACTTAGCCTGACCTTGGCATTAGGGTGAGGCTGTTTCCTCCCCGCCGATGTGTAAGCCCTTTTTCATGAGCCCTTGCCATGTCCGACTACCTGCTGCAAATGAACGGCATCGTCAAAACCTTTGGCGGTGTCAAAGCCCTGAACGGCATCGACATCAAGGTCCGGTCCGGGGAATGCGTTGGCCTGTGCGGTGAAAACGGCGCGGGCAAATCCACCCTGATGAAAGTGCTGTCGGCGGTCTATCCCTACGGCACTTGGGAAGGCGAGATCATTTGGGACGGCCAGCCGCTCAAGGCGCAGTCCATCAGCGAGACCGAAGCCGCAGGGATCGTCATCATTCACCAGGAGCTGACCCTGGTCCCCGACCTGTCGGTGGCCGAAAACATCTTCATGGGCCACGAGCTGACGCTGCCCGGCGGGCGCATGAACTACCCGGCGATGATCCACCGCGCCGAGGCCCTGATGCGCGAACTCAAGGTGCCGGACATGAACGTCTCGCTGCCGGTTTCCCAGTACGGCGGTGGCTACCAGCAGTTGGTGGAAATCGCCAAGGCGCTGAACAAGCAGGCGCGACTGCTGATCCTCGACGAGCCCTCTTCAGCCCTGACTCGCTCGGAAATCGAGGTGCTGCTGGACATCATCCGCGACCTCAAGGCCAAGGGCGTGGCCTGCGTATACATCTCCCACAAGCTCGATGAAGTGGCCGCCGTGTGCGACACCATCTCGGTGATACGCGACGGCAAACACATCGCCACCACCGCCATGGCGGACATGGACATTCCCAAGATCATCACCCAGATGGTCGGACGGGAAATGAGCAACCTCTACCCCACCGAACCCCATGACATCGGCGAGGTGATTTTCGAGGCGCGCCACGTCACCTGCTACGACGTCGATAACCCCAAGCGCAAGCGGGTCGACGACATTTCATTCGTTCTCAAACGCGGGGAGATTCTCGGCATCGCCGGGCTGGTCGGCGCCGGTCGCACGGAACTGGTTTCCGCGCTGTTCGGCGCCTACCCCGGTCGCTACGAAGGCGAAGTCTGGCTGGGCGGCCAACCCATCGATACGCGCACGCCGCTCAAGTCGATCCGCGCCGGCCTGTGCATGGTCCCTGAAGACCGCAAGCGCCAAGGCATCATTCCTGACCTGGGGGTGGGCCAGAACATCACTCTGGCGGTGCTGGACAACTACGCAAAACTGACCCGCATCGACGCCGAAGCCGAACTGGGCAGCATCGACAAGGAAATCGCGCGCATGCACCTCAAGACCGCGAGCCCGTTCCTGCCGATCACCAGCCTCTCCGGCGGTAACCAGCAAAAAGCCGTGCTGGCCAAGATGCTCCTGACCAAACCCCGGGTGCTGATTCTCGATGAGCCCACCCGTGGCGTGGACGTCGGCGCCAAATACGAGATCTACAAATTGATGGGCGCGCTGGCAGCCGAAGGCGTGTCGATCATCATGGTGTCCTCGGAACTGGCCGAAGTCCTGGGGGTTTCCGACCGCGTCCTGGTGATCGGCGAAGGCCAGTTGCGCGGCGACTTCATCAACCACGAACTCACCCAGGAACAGGTGCTCGCCGCCGCGCTCAGCCACCCCGATGGCCATAACAATAATGATCGGAAGTCCGCGTAGATGAATCAGGTCAAACAGCTGTTTTCCCGCTACAAAATGCTCGCGCTGGTGATCGCCGTGGCGCTGATCTGGCTGTTCTTCAGCTGGCAGACCGACGGTGGGTTCCTGACCCCGCGCAACCTGTCCAACCTGCTGCGGCAGATGTCCATCACCGGGATCCTGGCCTGCGGCATGGTGCTGGTGATCATCAGCGGCGAGATCGATTTGTCGGTGGGCTCGTTGCTTGGGCTATTGGGTGGGCTGGCGGCGATCCTCGATGTGGTCTATCACATCCCGCTGCTGGCGAACCTGAGCCTGGTGGCTTTGTGCGGCTTGGTGATCGGCTTGGGTAACGGCTACATGACCGCCTACCTGCGCATCCCGTCGTTCATTGTCGGGCTGGGTGGCATGCTCGCGTTTCGCGGCATCCTGCTGGGCGTGACGGGCGGCACCACCATTGCCCCGGTGTCACCGGAGCTGGTCTATGTCGGCCAGGGGTATTTGCCGCACACGGTCGGGACCGGGTTGGGCATCCTGCTGTTCGCCCTGACCCTGTTCCTCACCTGGAAACAGCGGCGCAACCGCGCCCTCCATGGCCTGGCAGCCCACTCCCTGGTGCGTGATGGGTTGCGCGTGGCATTGATCGGCGCGGTGCTGGCCGGCTTCGTCTACACCCTCAACAGTTACGACGGCATTCCGGTGCCGGTGCTGCTCCTGCTGATCCTGCTGGGGGTGTTCAGCTACGTCACCAGCCAGACCGTGTTCGGCCGCCGCGTCTACTCGGTGGGCAGCAACATGGAAGCCACGCGCCTGTCCGGCATCAACGTGCAAGCGGTGAAGCTGTGGATCTTCGGCATCATGGGCGTGATGTGCGCCCTCGCCGGCGTGGTCAACACCGCCCGCCTGGCCGCCGGTTCACCCTCGGCCGGCAACATGGGCGAACTCGACGCCATCGCTGCGTGTTTCATCGGCGGCACCTCCATGCGCGGCGGTTCCGGCACGGTCTACGGCGCTCTTCTCGGTGCGCTGGTGATCACCAGCCTGGACAATGGCATGTCCATGCTCGACGTCGACAGTTATTGGCAGATGATCGTCAAAGGCAGCATTCTGGTGCTGGCGGTGTGGGTGGATGTGAGTACGCGCACTGGGCGGCGGTGATGGGCTCCGTCATTTGCTGGCGGACGCCATCAACACACCAAAGCCCAGGAACGTGATGCCCGACAGTTTGCCGACAACCCTGGCGCCCTGGCTCGACGAGAGCCAGCCCCTGGCGCCATTGGCCATCAGCGCATAGCTGGAATGCACCAGAACCACAAGCACGCTATAGGACGACACCAGCAAGAAAAACTGGCGGTAGTAATCGCCCTCCGGCTTGATGAACTGAGGGAACACGGCCAGGAAGAAGAACCCGGCCTTGGGGTTGAGCAACTGGATCGACAGTGCCTCGACGAATCGCCGCCATGGACGCGGCGACGTGGCTTTGAGTTCGGGAATAAAGCGCTGTGTACGCCACATCTTGATGCCCAGGAACAGCAAGTACGCCGCCCCGATGTATTTGAGCAGCGTGAAAGCCGTCGCCGAGGCCGCCAGGATCAACCCCAAGCTGCTGGCGCAAATAGCAGCCACGATAAACGCGCCCGTCGCGATCCCGAAGATACCCGGCAGCGCGCCGCGCCAGCCATGGCGTAGAGCATTGGATAGCGTCAGCACCACGCCTGGGCCCGGGCTGAGCACCGTCAGGGTCGCCAGGATCAGAAAAAGTCCGTAACCGGCCATGCATCACTCCACATTGAAGGCAAATTGCTGCGGCCTTCAGGGTGGCGTGGCACGTGGGGACTGACAAACGCTTTAATTGCGCCGCATATGTGACTAAATTAGACACATGATCGCCAACCTCCCCCCGTTGAACGCCGTCCGCGCCTTCGCCGCTGCCGCTCGCCACCAGAGCTTCAGTCGCGCCGCCGAAGAGCTGCACGTCAGCCACAGCGCCGTCAGCCGTCACGTCAAGTTGCTCGAAGAGCGCCTGGGCGTACTGCTGTTCGAACGTCGAACCCGGCAATCCTTGCTCACCCCGGCGGGTAGAATTTTCTACGAGCAGGTCAGCGAGGCCCTGACGCAAATCGCCAACGCCGCCACCGCACTGACGCGCAATGCGGCCCAACGCAAAGTGACCATCAACGTGCGCCCTTCCTTTGCGGTGCGCTGGCTCATCCCTCGACTGCCGGACTTCATGGCGCGCCATCCGGACATCAAGCCCGAGGTCGTCACCAGCACCCGGTCTCCGGATCCCGCACGGGAATCGTTCGACGTGGTCATTCGGCGTGGAGATGCTGGCTGGTCGGCCGAGGTGCAGCCCACCCTGTTACTGGAAGACGACCTGCTGCTGGTCGCCGCCCCGTCGTTGCTGCAAAACGTACCGTTGGAAAGCCTCCACGACCTGGCCCGGCACACCTTGTTATCGGGCAGGACACGCAGCGACGATTGGCAGGATTGGGTGGAGCACGTCGGGATCGATCCATTGAACAACCCGCCGACCCTGCAATTCGATCACATGCACCTGGTGCTGCAGGCGGCCGTCGATGGCCTGGGCGTGGCGTTGTGTCCGGCTTCGCTGTTGGGTCGGGATTTGTCCAACGGGCGCCTGGCCTGCCCACTGCCGGGGTTGCGCATGCCGCTGGCTCGTTATTACTACGGGGTTTCTGGGAGTGCGGTGACGGAGACGATGGTTTTTGTTGAGTGGTTGTTGAATCAGGTCCATCAGCCCATCACTTGCCCGCCCGATCATTGACTGAGCGAGCCCTATGACCGCTTTGGGCTGTGGGAGCAAGGCTTGCCGCGATGAGGATAACGCGGTCTTCCGGGGAAACGAGGCGCCTGCATCGCGAGAAAGCTTTGCTCCCGCAGAGATCCGCGCACTTCAGGGGTAGCGGCAAGAGGCGGTCCGAAAATCTCGTAGGAAATTACTTCTGTGGCGAGGGGATTTATCCCCGCTGGGCTGCGAAGCGGCCCTAAACCGGCAACCTTATTTGCCAGGTATACCGCAGGCGCCGGTTTTGCGACTGCTGCGCAGTCGAGCGGGGATAAATCCCCTCGCCACAAGGGCCGCGGGGCGTCCTACAGGTCGGTTGTGGGTGCCGGGATCGGCTTCTATAGTTGGGTTCGTCGCTGGCTTTTGTCAGTGGCTGTGGGTTTCGCAGCCCTCGATGAAAAAGATCTAATACCGTCAAATGAAATTCAGGCAAACTTGCCCGCGTTCGTTTTATGGCGGTTGTGCGCGGGAGACTTTCGGGTCTGCCGAGTTTTTGGATTCTTTTCCTCGGTCTGCGAACCCTCGCGCAACTGCCACCCATTCGATTCGCAGCGAAAAGGTGGCATTTCTTTTTTCTTAAAGGAATTCAACCTCATGACAACTCACTCATCCAACCGCTTCACCCCTCTCACCCAAACCGCCACCACCCACCCCGTGCTGCTGATCGACACCCAAGCCCCACTCCCCGAACTCCATGCCTGTGCCAGCGAGCGCCTGCACGCCACGCTCGATTACCTGACCTTGGTGGCCTGCAGCAGCCTGCGTGATTCAGCGGCCAGCGACCTCAACACCATCACCAATGTCGCGCGGATCCTGGTGCAGGACGTCGCGGATGTGTTCGGCGTGATCGAGCGGCGCGGGCTCGAAGGCTGAGCCATTGTGGGAGCGGGCTTGCTCGCGAAAGCGGAGTGTCAGTCACATTAACTGCTGAATGTTAAACCGTCTTCGCGAGCAGGCTCGCTCCCACAGGGTATTGCGGTAGCCCGAGCATTTCTCAGGAGTTTACCTCCCGTGGCGAGGGAGCTTGCTCACGCTGGGTTGCGAAGCGGCCCCAAACCGGCTGAATGCGATCGGCCTGATGCACCGAGGTGCCGGGTTTTAGGGCTGCTGCGCAGCCCAGCGGGAGCAAGCTCCCTCGCCACAGGTTAGTGTGCTACTCGGTCCAGTTGTCGGCGAACGGCCAGTTCTACTCCGCGGATTTCCGCCAGGCCCTTGAGGCGGCCGATCAGTGAGTAGCCGGGGTTGCTTTTGCGGTGCTGGTCGTCGAGCAGTTGATGCCCATGGTCCGGGCGCAACGGCAAGCGCGGACCGCCTTCGCGTTCGCGTCGGCGCTCTTCGGCCACCAAGGCGCTGATGACCCCGACCATGTCGACGTCGCCGTCCAGGTGATGAGCTTCATGGAAGCTGCGTGGGTCGCTTTCCCGGCGGGTTGAGCGCAGGTGGGTGAAGTAAATGCGCGGCGCAAAGTGCTTGGCCATCGCCACCAGGTCGTTGTCTTCACGCACGCCATAGGAGCCGGTGCAGAACGTCAGGCCATTGGCCGGGCTGGGCGCGGCGTCCAGCAGCCATTGGGCGTCTTCGGCGGTGGACAGGATGCGCGGCAAGCCGAGCAATGCCCGGGGCGGGTCGTCCGGGTGGATCGCCATGCGCACGCCCACCTCCTCGGCAACCGGGATCACCGCGCGCAGGAAATACCCCAGGTGTTCGCGCAACGTGGCCTCGTCGATGTCGGCGTAGGTGCGCAGCAAGTCCCGGAAGTTGTCCAGGCTGTAGTGTTCCTCGGCGCCGGGCAAGCCCGCGATCAGGGTGTTGACCAGGGCTTCGCGCCGGGCTGGCGTCAGTTGTTCGAAATAGTCCTGGGCCTGCTGGATGTCCTCGGCGCTGTATTCGGCCTGCGCCCCCGGGCGTTGGAGGATGAACAGGTCGAAGGCGGCAAACGCGGTTTGATCGAAACGCAAGGCCCAGCCGCCATCCGCCAGCTCAAAGGACAAGTCGGTACGGGTCCTGTCCAGCACCGGCATGAAGTTATAGCAGACGATATCGATGCCGCAGCTCGCCAGGTTGCGCACGCTTTGCTGGTAGTTGGCGATGTATTCGTCGCGCCGTCCGCAGCCGCGCTTGATGTCTTCGTGCACCGGAATGCTTTCCACCACCGACCAGCTCAAGCCGGCCGTTTCGATCATCTGCTTGCGCGCCGCGATGGCGTCCACCGGCCACACTTGGCCATTGGGGATTTCGTGCAGCGCGGTGACGATACCGGTCGCACCGGTCTGGCGAATGTCCGCCAGGGAGATCGGGTCCTTGGGGCCAAACCAACGCCATGTCTGTTCCATGTTTCTCTCCTTTTTATCAGTTGGATGCGGCAAGGGTGTGCAACAGGCTATCCACGCCATCGCGCGTCAAGGCGTCGTAGGCGCGGTGCACGGCGTCGCGAAATGCTGGGCGAGCCGAGAGCGGCGGCGGGAAGACTTCCTGCAGATCGAGGACGGCATTCACCCGCGAGGCGCCCTCGAAGCGTCCCGCAAGGTCGGCAAAGGTCGCGCTCAGCGGGTCGTCAACCACGTGGGCCGGACGACCGGGCAACGGCTGCGTGCAGTAGTGGATCCATGCCGCGATGCCCAGGGCGGTGCAGTCGATGCCGCGCCCTTGGTCGAGCAATTGCTGCGCGCCGAGCAACCAGCGTTGTGGCAGTTTCTGCGAGCCGTCCATGGCGATCTGGCGCAAGCGATGTTGCAGGCTGTCGTTGGCAAAGCGCGCCAGAAGGTCGTTGGCATACACCGAAAGATCGATCCCGGCCGGCATGTCCAGGGTCGGCGTGGCTTCCTCGGCCATGTAGCGCTCGATGAGGCGTGCCAGCCTCACGTCGCTAACGGCCTCGAAGACCGACTCATGGCCGGCCAGCAGTCCCACGTAGGCCAGCAACGAATGGCTGCCATTGAGCATGCGCAGCTTCATCGTTTCAAACGGACGCACATCTTCCACCATTTGCACGCCCTCCACTTCCCAGTCCGGGCGGCCGAGGGGAAAGTGGTCCTCGATCACCCACTGGCTGAAGCGCTCGCAAACGACTGCCGCACGGTCGTGACAGTCGAGTTGCTGTTCCAGCCGGCGGAAGGATTCGTCGTCCATGGCCGGCACGATGCGGTCGACCATGCAACTGGGAAAGGCCACCTGTTGCTCGATCCACCGCGCCAGCGCCTCATCCTGCAACGCCGCCAATGCGCTCACCGCCTGGCGGGTGCGCTGGCCGTTGTCGGGCATGTTGTCACAGCACAACACCGTGAAGGCCGGGACGCCTGCGGCGCGACGGCGACGCAGGGCTTCCAGGACAATGCCGGGGGCCGAGCGTGGCGTGTGTGGGTGGGCGATGTCATGGGCAATCGTCGGGTCTTCGCGGCGCAATTGCCCGGATGACGGGCTCAGGCAGTAGCCTTTTTCGGTGACGGTCAGCGTGACAATCCGGGTTTGCGGCGCGGCCATGCGTTGCAGCAACTGCTCCAGTTCCTCGCCGCCCTCGCCCACGAACAAGGCCTGGCGCAACACCCCGATCTCGCGCAGCGTCACCTGCTCGCGGTCGCGGTACTCGGCCACATGATAGCGGCCGTCCTGTGTGCGCAACTGCTCGACTAAAGTGCGATTGGAGCGCAGGTTGGCGCTGCACACGCCCCAATCGCTTTCGCCATGGCGATTGAGATGGCGTTGCAGGTAGACCGCCTGGTGCGCGCGATGAAACGCCCCCAGGCCCAAGTGCACGATACCGATCTGCGTTGCAGTGCCGGTGCTAGGTACACGGTTCACAACAGGCATCGACTCACTCCTTCTGTTCAGGAACGGCCCAAGGCCGAAGCAGGTTGCGGGCTTTGCGCCGCCGCGTGGCCGGTATCCGCCACCGACAGCGGTTTAACGTAGCGCGCCACACACACGGCACCGATCACGGTCAACAGCCCCGCCAGCAGGAAGGCACTGGTGAACGAACCGGTGAACTGCACCAGGAAGCCCGTCAGGGTCGGGCCGACAATGCCGGAGGTGTTCGCCAGGAAGTGCATGAAACCACTGACGCCACCCACTCGCGCAGCGGGGACGGTGTCCTGGATGATCGCCCAGTAGATGGCACCGGTGAGGTACAGGAAGAACACTGCCAAGGCGACCAGAATCACCGCCGGATACAAGGTACTGACCATCCCGGCACAGGCGATGCAAACGGCGCAAGCCAGCAGGCAGGTCACCAGCACCACTTTGCGGGAGAACATCATTTTTCCGGTTTTCTTGAACACGAAGTCGGAGATGAAGCCGCCCAGGGCCAGGCCGAGGAAACCCAGCACCCAGGGAATGACCGTGGCGATGCTCATGTCCTTGACGTTCAGGCCGTGGGCCATGGTCAGGTAGCTGGGGAACCAGGTCAGGAAAAAGAACAAGGTGTAGTTATAGGAAAAGAACGCCAGGGAGGTGAACAGCACCGTGGGCTGCTTGAGGTAGAACCGCAGCGGGAACACCGGTTGTGCCGCCAGCTCGCTTTGGCCCTCGGCCTGGAGAATAGCGTCGGCGCCCTCGCCTTCTGGCCGCTCCTTGACGAACTTGTACCACACGGCCGCCCAGATCAGGCCGACGAGCATGATGATAATGAACGACACCTTCCAGCCGTAGGTGACGGCGATGAAACCCACCACCGGGCCGGAAATCGCGCCACCCAGCGGCGTACCGGACATCGATGCGCCGATGGCCCGCGCCCTGCGCTTGGGGGTGTACCAGTTGTTCACCATCTTGCTGGTGGTGACGCTCAACGGTCCTTCGCCCATGCCGAACAAAATCCGGATAAGCACCAGTGAAGCGAAGCCCACCGTCAGCACGGTGAGACCACTGAACAGCGACCACAAGACCATGGCCAACAGCAACGTGGTCTTGGCGCCGTAACGGTCGGCGGCCCAGCCACCGATGAAGTTGAAGGCGGCATAGCCGACGAAGAAGCTGCTGAAGATCATGCCCATCTCACCCGTGCTCAGACCGTAGTCCTTCTGGATGAAAGGCGCCGCCACAGACAATGCCGACCGGTCGAGGTAATTGATGACCCCGGCCAGGAACAGCATGATGATGATTAAGCTACGTCCTTGACCAAACATGGTGGAACCTCCCGCTTGTTGTGTTTATTCGGTGAGGGTGCCCATGACAGGCACGGTGAAACCGGTGGTAGCGACGGCTCAGTGATGGGCGTTCGTCAGCTCCACCAGCACTTTTCGGGTTTGCTCTGGGTGCTGTTCGATCAGGTCGATGGCGCCGGGCATTTCGTCGAAGGTGACGCGATGGCTGATCAGGTCCTGGACCTGCAACTTGCCACTGGCGATCAGTTCGATCACCCGCGGGAATTTGCGATTGTTGAGCCGTGAGCCCACCAGGGTCAGTTCCTTCTTGATCATTTCCAACTGCACCAGATCACTGGGCGTAGCATTGAAGCCCAGCAATCCGATACGCCCGGCCGGCGAGGCCAGGCGCACCATCTGCGGCATCAGTGCCGGTATGCAGGCGGCATCGACAATCAACGGCACGCCTTCGCCTTGAGTGTGCTCACGCATCAGCGCTTCGACATCGACTTGCTGGCCGTTGAGGGTCCGACTGGCGCCGAGTGCTCGCGCCGTCTCCAGGCGGCTGTCGATGACATCGGTGACGGTGATGTCGGTCAATCCCAACGCCTTGGCCATCTGCACCAGGGTCAGGCCGATTACTCCGGCACCGTAGATCAACACGCTGTCGCCCGGTTGCGGCTGCATGCGATCGAGCACGTTCAAGGCAATGGAATAAGGTTCGACCAAGGCGCCGTGGCTGAGGGACATCGAATCGGGCAGGCGATGGGCGTTCTCGGCTGGTACGCAGACCTGTTCGCTGAAGCCACCGTCGCGGTGCACGCCGATCACTTGCAGCCGCGTGCAGACGTTGGGCCGGCCAATGCGGCAGGGATAACAGGTGCCGCAACTGATCACCGGATCGATGCACACCCGGTCGCCCACCTGCAGGTGTTCGACGCCTTCACCGACTTGCCGGATCACCCCGGAGAACTCATGACCGGTGACCCGGGGGAAACGCACGAATGCGTTCTGCCCATGAATGATGTGCATGTCCGAGCCACAGATGCCGGCATACGCCACATCGACCTGGACCTCGCCTTGGGCGACCTCGGGTCGGTCGACCTGGGCCAGCCCGAACTCGAAGGGTGCTCTTACCTGGAACGCTTTCATCGGGTCACTCCTGGCGGGACGTTTTCGCCCCGTTTGCTCAAAGGGTTGGAACGGCTTCACCAATGCCAGAGCGTGCCGTCTTCGAGACGGTTGACCGGCAGGCTGGCACGTTTGTAGGGATATTGGCGGGCAAGGTCTTCATCGATGTCGACGCCATGCCCCGGTGTTTCACCCGGGGTGAAGTGGCCGTCCTCGAAGCGATAGGCATGGGGGAAGACTTCATCGATACGGTCTTCGTGAGGCATGTGTTCCTGGATGCCGAAGTTGGGCACCCAGGTATCGAAATGCAGGGCCGCGCCCATGCACACCGGGGACAGGTCGGTGGCGCCGTGAAAGCCCGTGCGCACCTGGAACAGCGCGGCGAAATCGGCAATGCGCCGCACATGGGTAATGCCGCCGGCATGCACCAGCGTCGTGCGGATGTAATCGATCAACTGCTCCTGGATCAACTCGCGGCAGTCATGGATGGAATTGAACACCTCACCCACGGCCAATGGCGTGGTGGTGTGCTGGCGAATCAGCCGGAAGCTCTGCTGATTTTCCGCCGGCGTGCAGTCTTCCAGCCAGAACAGGTTGTACGGTTCCACGGCCTTGCCCAGGCGCCCGGCCTCGATGGGCGTCAGGCGATGGTGCACGTCGTGGAGGATATGCAGGTCGTCACCAAAGCGTTCGCGCACGGCGGCGAACAACTTGGGCACGTAGTTGAGGTACTTGGCGGTGTCCCACACGTGCTCGGCAGGCAGGTCGCTGTCGGCGGGCTCATAACGCTCGCCGCTGCGCTTGGCGACGCCATAGGTGGTGGCAATGCCGGGCACGCCGCATTGCACACGCACGGCTTTATAGCCCAGCTCGATGTGACGGGCGACTTCGTCCAGGCACCCTTCGATGTCCTTGCCGGTGGCGTGCCCATAGACCATCACCCGCTCGCGACTCTTGCCGCCGAGCAGTTGGTACAAGGGCATATTCGCGGCCTTGGCCTTGATGTCCCACAGCGCCACGTCGACGGCGGCGATAGCGGTCATGGTCACCGGCCCCCGACGCCAGTAAGCGCCGCGATACAGGTACTGCCAGATGTCCTCGATGCGGTGGGCATCGCGGCCGATCAACGCGGGCAGGACGTGCTCTTCCAGGTAAGCGACCACCGCCAGTTCGCGGCCATTCAAGGTGGCATCGCCGATACCGTAAATGCCCTCATCGGTGACGATCTTCAAAGTGACCAGGTTGCGGCCCGGACAGGTGACGATGACGCGCGCTTCAACGATTTTCATAAAATCAGACCTGTGCAACAGAAGGAAGTGAGGACGCGCCCATGTTCGGCATCGCCGCGTGGGGAATCAGCGCACCCCGGTATTGGACGACCTGGGCCGCCAGGCGATGACCCCAGCGGGCGGCCTGCTCCGGATCGCCGCCGCGCAGGCGGCAGGCCAGGTAGGCGGCGCTGAACGAATCACCGGCCGCGGTGGTGTCGACGACATGGGAAACGGTTTGCGCGGGCACGTCGAAACACCCCGTCGGGCACTGGATCAAGCAACTGGCGGCGCCACGCTTGAGGGCGACTTCGCGCACGCCCAGCTCTGCATAGGCGCTGAACAAGGCCTCCGGGTCGCGATAGCCGAACAGGGCCACGTCATCTTCCCAGGTGACCAGGGCCAGGTCGGTCAGGTGCAACAGGTCGCGGTAGACCTGCCGGGCGGTTTCAGGATCGGGCCAAAGATGGGGACGGTAGTTGTTGTCGAAGACGATGCGCGTGCCGGCCCGGCGGGCCAGGTGCACGGCGTCGATCAAGCGTTGGCGCCCTGCTGGCGTGAGGATCGCCAGGCTGATGCCGCTCAGGTAGGCGTAGTCGTAGTCGGCCAGTGCCTCGAGCATGGTGTCGGCCTCGGGACCTTCGAACATGCGTCGCGCCGCTGCTTCCCCGCGCCAGTAGTGGAAACGCCGCTCGCCGTGTGGATCGGTCTGGATGAAATACAGCCCGGGCAGCGCGTCCTCGATCACGCGGACATGGGCGTCACCGATCCCTTCGGCCAGCCAGGAGCGGCCCATGGCGACGCTGAACGCATCGTTGCCCACGGCCGTCATGTAGTCCACGGCCACAGCGCCACGGGGATTCAATCGGGCCAGGTAGACCGCGGTGTTGAGCGTATCGCCACCGAACGTCTGCGTGATCGCGGCGCCCGGCTCACCGCGCATCTCGATCATGCATTCCCCCACCAGCACCACCTTCAGCGGGCGAGTGAAGCGGGTCTCGGAGTCATGGTTATGCGTCAAATCCATTATTACGCGCCTTTTCTTTATTTTTAAAACGGCGTTTCATTTTTGTCTCAAGGCCCGAGTCTAGTCAGATTTCCGCCCTCGTCAAGGAAAAATGAAACAGCGTTTTGTTCTGCTAGCGTATATCCTTGGGTTTTACTTTCACGTTGGAGCCTTCATGGACAACAGCGTCATTCCAAACAACGATCTGGTGTCGGCGGTGGGCCGGACCATGGCCGTGCTTGAGGCACTGGCCGAGCATCCGGAAGAAAGCGGCGTGTCGGAAATCGCCAACAAGCTGGACATGTCCAAGGCCACGGTCTATCGCTTCCTCCAGTCGCTCAAGGCCCGTGGGTATGTGGTTCAGGACGCCGAGGACCGTTATCGCCTCAGCGTCCGGCTGTTCGAATTGGGCGCCCAGGCCCTGCCCCACCTGGACATCGTCCGGGAAGCGGAGCCCGGGATGCGCAGGATCAACGAGCTGACGGGCGAGACCGTGCACCTGGGGATTCTCGACGAAGGCAGCATCGTCTACGTGCACAAGATCGACTCCAAGTACAACCTGCGCATGTACTCGCGGATCGGCCGGCGGGCGCCGTTGTACTGCACCGGCATCGGCAAGGTGCTGATGGCCTGGCTCGAAGAAGACGAACTGCTCGCCCACCTGGCGCTGGAAAGCTTCGAGCGCCGCACCGCCAACACCCTGACCAGCGTCGAGGCGTATCTGCTGGAATTGGAGACCGTTCGCCAGCAAGGCTATGCCGAGGACCATGAAGAGTTCGAAGACAACATGCGTTGCCTGGCCGCGCCAATCCGCGACCGCTTCGGCCACGTGATCGGCGGGATGAGCGTTTCATTCCCGTGCTTTCGCTTCCGGGAAGAGTTGAAGCAGGACTACGTCAAGCAACTGATGCAGGCCACCCAACAGATTTCAAGTCAGTTGGGTTGGCATGGGCACTGATGGCCGTCGACAAACCCGTGGCGAGGGAGCTTGCTCCCGCTCGGCTGCGAAGCAGTCGTGAACCGGCAGGTGCGGTGTGTCTGACGCCCCTCATGCGGCAGGTTTTGGGGCCGCTTCGCGACCCAGCGGGAGCAAGCTCCCTCGCCACAGGTCCGTCGCCGTTCTTAAGTGAACCGCATACCTGTGGGAGCGGGCTTGCTCGCGAAGGCGCCGGCACATCCAACATCATTGCAATCTGATCCACCGCTTTCGCGAGCAAGCCCGCTCCCACAATGGATCTTCACCAGGCTCAAAGTTCATATGTACCGCAAAACCTGTGGGAGCGAGCCTGCTCGCGAAGGCGTCAGCACATCCAACATCACTGCAAGCTGACCCTCCGCTTTCGCGAGCAAGCCCGCTCCCACAATGGATCTTCACCAGGCTCAAAGTTCATATGTACCGCAAAACCTGTGGGAGCGAGCCTGCTCGCGAAGGCGTCAGCCCATCCAACATCACTGCAAGCTGACACTCCGCTTTCGCGAGCAAGCCCGCTCCCACAATGGATCTTCACCAGGCTCAAAGTTCATATGTACCGCAAAACCTGTGGGAGCGGGCTTGCTCGCGAAGGCGTCGGCACATCCAACATCATTGCAAGCTGACCCTCCGCTTTCGCGAGCAAGCCCGCTCCCACAATGGATCTTCAGCAGGCAAAAAATCATATGTCCCGCAAAACCTGTGGGAGCGGGCTTGCTCGCGAAGGCGTCGGCACATCCAACATCACTGCAAGCTGACACTCCGCTTTCGCGAGCAGGCTCGCTCCCACAGGGATGTGGGGTGCTCATGAGCCTTGCATTCAGCTTGCAGGTTTCACTGGGCGGGCCTCAGAACCAGGTTTCCATCTGGATGCCGTACTGCCAGGTGCCGCCGGCGTTGAAGTCGGTCTTGCCGAAGGCGTCCGTGGTGCTGTACCTGTCCAGGTCCGACGACCAGTTCATGACGCTGGCGAACAGGCGCAGCTCAGGGCGGGTGAGCAGATCGCCCAGGTCGGGCTTGAAAGTCGGAGCGACCGTGAATTTCCAGAAGTTGCCGTCGACCGCATTACGTTGCAGGTAGCCCTTGGGGTCGAGCTGCATGGTTTGCCAACTCATCTCGTAGGCCATCTCGAAATTGCTGTTGATTTCGTTGGCCAACCGCACGTTCAGGGTCATCCAGCGGTAGTCGTCGCCCTTGACGTAGCGGTCCTTGCTTTGCTCGGCCAGAAGGCTTGGGCCGATGCGCCAGTTGGGCGCCAGCGGCGTCTCGCCGTACAGCGCCAGACGCAACGCACGGGCGTCGTCGATCAGTTCGCCGTCGGCGCCGACATTCTTGACCTCCGCCCCCAACCCCTGGCCATAGAGCAGCGCCGTCTTGAAGAAGCCTTCGCGACCGAAGAAGTTTTTCTGGTGATTGGCAACCATGCTGTGCAAGCCGGAATCGGCCGGCGTCAGCCCTGCTTCGTTGACGCGGGTGCCGACGTCGTTTTTCTTCGAGCCGATGGCGTTGAACATCCACTGCCACTGCCCGCCGTCGAAAAACTGATTGGAGGTCAGGATGTAGCTTTCCACATCGGCATTGACACCGCCCTCGCTGAAATCCCCGTAGTTACGACCGATCAACGAGTAGTTCGAGCGCCAGTCCTTGGTCATCTGTATGTCATAGATGCCGCCGCCAGTGCCGGCCAGATAGACCACGTCCGAGTCCAGCCAGTGAATGTCGAAGTTGTCCCTGTCGAAGCGCTTGCCGGCCCATAGGGTGGCGTTTTCGAACATCGAATTGCCCTTGAATGCCGCCAGGTGATCGAGTTCGGTGAACACCTGGCGCACGTTCAGGTTGCTTTCCTCGGCGGTCCAGTCGTTGGAACTCTCCACGCCATCGGCGATGGACACCGTGAATTTGGAGCGGGTGCCGTTCTGCGCATACAGCTCTTTCGACAAGTCGATGCGCATGTAGGTGTCGTCCTCGTTACCGAGCCGCCCGACGGCGCCGCCGACAGAACCGGCCGGGGTGGTGTAAGGACCGCCACGACCACCGCCCAACCCATCGTTGATCAGCAAGCCGGAACGGGCGTAGCCCTTGAAGCTGAAGCCGTCGGTGAGGTGTGCGCCACTGCCCGGCTTTTCCGTGCCTTGCTGACTGGCCTCGAGTTTTGCCAGGCGGGCATCGACCGTTGGCGTCGCAACGGCGGCGACAACCGGTGGCGTGGCGAGTTTGATCTGCTGCAATTCCCTGGCGAGTGCCTGGGTTTGCTGTTCGGCGGCGGCGGCACGTTTTTCCGCTGCGCTGGCACGGGCCTCGAACGCGGCCATCCGCTCTTCCAGCGTCGCGGCCTGAGAAGTGGTCGCCGAGACGCCGAGCACGCTTGCGAGTAGCCAGCTTGATGCTTTCTGCATGTGGATTTTCCCTGTTTTGTTTTTATTGTTCTGTTGCCGCGAACGGCCTTTTTCGCCCAGGTCATGAATTGTCTAACCGAAGGAAAAAAAGGATGCCTCAGCGCAAATACACTGCTACATTTGGCGATGTTAACGTTAACTTTTCTAAAAACAAAAATAAAGAGGGCTTTATGAAACAACTCAAATCGCTCCTTCCAGCGGCGTTGCTCGGCCTTTGCGTCGGGTTTCCAACCCTGTCGATGGCCGCCAACCTGACGATTTCCTGCGGGGCCGTGGGCGCGGAATTGCAACTGTGCAAGGAGGCTGTCGAGGCCTGGTCGAAGCAGACCGGCAACAGCGTCGAGGTAGTGTCCACGCCTAACTCGGCGACCGAGCGGCTGTCGTTCTACCAACAGATCCTCAGCGCGCAATCCAGCGATATCGACATCATCCAGATCGACATGGTGTGGCCGGGCATGCTGGCCAAACACTTGATGGACCTGCGCGAAGTGCTGCCTGCCAATGCGACCCAAGGTTATTTCCAGGCCCAAGTGGACAACGCCACGGTGAACGGGCGCCTGGTCACCATGCCGTGGTTCACCGACTCGGGGCTGCTGTATTACCGCAAGGACTTGCTCGAGAAATACAACAAGCCCGTGCCCCAGACCTGGGAAGAAATGACCACCACCGCCAGGGCTGTCCAGCAAGCCGAGCGCGATGCCGGCAATGCCAACGCCTGGGGTTATGTGTTCCAGGGGCGCGCCTATGAAGGCCTGACGTGCAATGCACTGGAGTGGATCAGCAGCCAACCGCAAGGCGGACTGGTCAACGCCCAAGGCGATATCGTGGTCAACAGCCAGGCCTCAAGGGCGGCGTTGACCTTGGCCAAAAGCTGGGTCGGCGACATCGCCCCCCGTGGCGTGCTCAATTACACCGAGGAAGAAGGACGCGGTGTGTTCCAGTCGGGCAATGCGCTGTTCATGCGTAACTGGCCGTATGTCTGGGCCCTGGTGCAAAGCCAGGACAGCGCCGTGAAGGACAAGGTCGGCGTCGCGCCCCTGCCCCGCGGCGGCGCGACGGGCACCCACGCATCCACACTCGGCGGCTGGGGCCTGGCGGTGTCGCGCTACAGCGCCAACCCCAAACTCGCCGCCGAACTGGTGAGCTACCTGAGCAGCGCCCAACAGCAGAAACACCGCGCCCTGGTAGGCGCCTATAACCCAGTGATCGAGTCGCTCTACCAAGATCCCGAGTTGCTCGCGGCCATGCCTTACTACAGCCAACTGCACAGCATTCTCAACGATGGGGTCATGCGCCCCGCCTCGATCACCGCCGACCGCTATCCACGGGTCTCCAATGCGTTCTTCGATCTAGTGCATGGCGTACTGGCGGGCGAGCGGCCGGTGGATCAGGCCCTGGCCGAGCTGGAAAGCGAACTCACGCGAATCAAACGCCGGAACTGGTAAGCCACAAGGAAGGAAATCACCATGTCTGCCTCCACCACACTCGCCCCTGACGACGAGTACCTGCTCACCCCGGAAACGCCGGTACAACGCCGTCGCGTTCGCGCTGCCTGGCTGTTCCTGACCCCGATGCTGCTGTGCCTGGCCCTGGTGGCGGCCTGGCCGCTGTTGCGCACATTCTGGTTCAGCCTGACCGACGCCAGCCTGGCCGACACCGGCGACGCGACCTTTGTCGGCTTGAGCAACTACCTGTTTTATAGCGGTTCCGCCTGGTCAGGCCTGCTCGTCGATCCACAGTGGTGGAATGCGGTGCGCAACACCTTGCATTTCACCGTGGTCTCGGTGGGATTGGAAATGGTCCTGGGGTTGCTGGTGGCGCTGCTGCTCAACGTCCAGTTCAACGGACGCGCCCTGGTGCGGGCGTTGATCCTGATCCCTTGGGCGATCCCGACCATCGTCTCGGCAAAAATCTGGTCATGGATGCTCAACGACCAGTTCGGCATCATCAATCACCTGATGCTCGGCCTCGGCCTGATCGACGCGCCCCTGGCCTGGACCGCCGACGCGGACCTGTCGATGTGGGCGGTGATCATCGTCGACGTCTGGAAGACCGTGCCGTTCGTTACCCTGCTGATGTTGGCGGCCTTGCAAATGCTGCCCAGCGATTGCTACGAAGCCGCCCGGGTCGATGGCATTCACCCGGTTAGGGTGTTCTGGCGGGTCACCCTGCCGCTGCTGATGCCGGCGTTGTTGGTGGCAGCGATCTTCCGCATCCTCGATTCCCTGCGGGTCTTCGACGTTATCTATGTGTTGACCTCGAACTCGTCGAGCACCATGAGCATGTCGGTGTATGCCCGCCAGCACCTGGTGGAATTCCAGGACGTCGGTTACGGCAGCGCCGCCTCGACCTTGCTGTTCCTGGTCGTCGCGGTGATCGCCATGGCTTATCTGTACCTCGGACGCCGTCAGCTGGAGGTGCGCTCATGAGCCCGCGCCTGCTGAAAAAAGCCCTGTTGCGCCTCGGATTCTGGTGCCTGATCGGAATCTTGCTGGTGTATGCGGTCTTCCCGTTCTACTACGCCATCGTGACGTCGCTGAAGCCGTCCAGTGCCTTGTTCCAGGTGAGTTACTGGATCGACAATCCCGACTTTTCCAACTATGCCGCCGTGCTCAACCAGGCCTCGTTCCTGCGGGCTATCGGCAACTCGCTGGTGGTGGCGCTGTGCGTGGTCACCCTGGCGCTGTTCCTCAGCCTGACCGCCGCTTATGCCTTGGGCCGGGTGAAGTTTCGCGGGCGCGGTCCGGTGTTGATGATGGTCTTGGGCGTTTCGATGTTTCCCCAAGTCGCGGTGCTGTCGGGACTGTTCGAGGTGATCCGTTTCCTGGGCCTGTACAACACCTCTTGGGCGTTGATCCTGAGCTACACGATTTTCACCCTGCCCTTCACCGTCTGGGTGCTGACCACCTTCATGGGGCAACTGCCCCATGAGCTGGAAGAGGCCGCGATCATGGACGGCGCCTCACCCTGGATCACCCTGACCCGGGTGCTGTTGCCGCTGCTCTGGCCGGCACTGGTCACCACTGGCCTGTTGGCCTTCATCGCCGCGTGGAACGAGTTCCTGTTTGCCCTCACCTTCACCCTGACCGACTCGCAACGCACCGTCCCGGTGGCCATCGCGCTGATTTCCGGCGGCAGCCCCCATGAGTTGCCCTGGGGCCTGTTGATGGCGGCGTCGGTGCTGGTCACGGTGCCCTTGGTGATTCTGGTGCTGATCTTCCAGCGCCGCATCGTTTCCGGCCTCACTGCCGGTGCGTTAAAGGGTTGAGGCCCAACACAAATAAGAAAGGAACAGCATCGTGATCAAGTTGAAGCTGGACAACGTGAACAAACAATTGGGTGGCGCGCGCATTCTTCGTGACGTCAGCCTGGAAATCTCGGCCGGTGAGTTCGTGGTCTTCGTCGGCCCTTCGGGCTGCGGGAAGTCGACCCTGCTGCGCCTGATCGCCGGGCTGGATTCGATCTGTGGCGGCGACCTGCTGATCGACGGTCGCCGGGTCAACGACCTGGAGCCGCGCGAGCGTGGCGTCGGCATGGTGTTCCAGTCCTATGCGCTGTACCCGCACATGAGCGTCTACGACAACATCAGCTTTGGCCTCAAGTTGGCCAAGACCGAAAAGACCAGCCTGCGCGAGCGGGTGCTGAAAACCGCGCAAATCCTGCAATTGGACAAGCTGCTGCAACGCAAGCCACGGGAACTGTCGGGCGGCCAGCGCCAGCGCGTGGCCATGGGCCGAGCCATGGCACGGGAGCCGGACATCCTGTTGTTCGACGAGCCGCTGTCCAACCTCGACGCCTCTTTGCGCGTGCAGATGCGCAACGAAATCGCCCGGCTGCATGGGCGACTGGGTTCGACGATGATCTACGTGACCCACGACCAGGTCGAAGCGATGACCTTGGCCGACAAGATTGTCGTGCTCAATGGCGGGCGCATCGAGCAGGTCGGCTCGCCACGGGAACTCTATGAGCGTCCGGCCAGCCGTTTTGTCGCCGGATTCCTCGGTTCACCCCGGATGAATTTCATTGCCGCGTTCCTGCATACGCCGGGCGAAACCAGCCATGTGGAAAGCCTGGTGCTGGGCATGACGTCCCTGCCCGTCGACAGCTCGGGCCTGGCGGCGAATACGCAACTGAGCCTGGGGATTCGCCCGGAACATCTCTCCCTCAAGGCGGCACAGGGAACGACCGGCCTCGTGGTGAGCGCGGTCGAATACCTGGGCAGTGAAACCTATGTGCACCTCGACACTGGCCAGGACGAACCCATGGTCTGTCGTTGCGAGGTCAACGCCGGATGGCGGGTGGGTGACCGGGTCGAGCTGCAACTGGATATCGACAACCTGCATGTGTTCGACGCCCACGGCACGGCGTTGAAGCGCCACACCATCGACAGCCTGCCTGCTGGCGTGGCTCCACGCCCGGCATCTGCGGGCGCCCTATGACCTTGTCCTTGAAGAACATGAACAACCTAATGCCAGCCTCTCTCGAAAGGGCCCAGCAGGCCCTGATCGATAACCTGCCTCACCTGATCCATGACTATCGACCCGACTATCACCTGGCCCCGCCAACGGGTTGGATGAACGACCCTAACGGGGTGGTGTTCTTTCGTGGCGAGTACCACGTGTTCTACCAACACCACCCCTTCGACGCCAAATGGGGCCCGATGTACTGGGGTCATGCCAAGAGTGCCGACCTGGTCCATTGGCAGCACCTGCCCATTGCCCTGGCACCCGGCGACGACTTCGACCGCGACGGCTGTTTTTCCGGTAGCGCGGTGGTGTGTGGCGACACCTTGGCGCTGATCTACACCGGGCACACCTGGTTGGGGGACGTCGGTGACGAACGCTTCATCCGCCAGGTCCAGTGTCTGGCCACCAGTGTCGACGGCGTCCGGTTCGTCAAGCATGGCGCCGTCATCGAGCACGCACCGCAAGCGGCGATCATGCATTTTCGCGACCCCAAGGTCTGGCAGGAAGACGGCTATTGGTACCTGATTGCTGGCGCACGCCTGGGCGATACGCCGCTGCTGCCGCTGTACCGCTCCACCGATCTGCACACCTGGGAATTTCTCGACTACGTGTCCAGCGGCAATGAGGGCGATGGCTACATGTGGGAATGCCCGGATCTGTTTCGCCTGGACGGACGCGATGTGCTGCTGTATTCCCCGCAAGGCATGAAGCCCGAAGGCTATGAACGGCTCAACAAGTACCAGACCGGTTATCGCATTGGCCAGCTCGACAGCGACTGGCACTTCAGCGGCGGGCCGTTCATCGAGCTGGATAACGGTCACGACTTCTACGCCGCGCAAACGCTGGTGGCCCCCGATGGTCGGCGCCTGGTGTGGGCCTGGCTGGACATGTGGGAAAGCCCGATGCCGAGCCAGGCCCATCACTGGTGCGGCATGCTCGGTTTGCCCCGCGAGCTGGAATTGCAGGGCGATCGCCTTGGCGTGTTTCCGGCCCGAGAGCTGACGGCGCTGCGCCAGGCGCCGTTGCCGAGCGTCGCGCCATGGGCTGAGTCCGGCAGCCGCTGGGTGCCGCAGGTGACAGGCGACCGGTTGGAAATCCATGTGCACCTGGATCTGCTCGGTTGCAGCGAAGGCCAACTGGGCATCGCCTTGCGCTGCAGTGCCGATGAGCGGGAACAGACGCTGCTTTACTACGACGCGACACTGCAACGCTTGGTGCTCGATCGCAGCCGCTCGGGGGCGCAAGTGAGCGGTCAGCGCAGCGTGTCGATCGATCAGGCGCAAACGCAACTGCACCTACGGGTGTTTCTCGATCGCTCGTCCATCGAGGTGTTCGAGGACAATGGCCGTTTCAGCCTCAGCAGTCGCCTCTATCCCCGGCCCGACAGCCTCGGGGTGAAATTGTTGGCCAACGGCACTGGCGGGCGCGTCGCCATTGCCAACGCCTGGCCGCTGGGCTCGGGTTGGCTATGAGTCACGTCATCCGAGTCGCGAGAAGCGCGGGCGCTGTGGCATGATTCGGCGTCAACCTGACTGGCCGCACTTCGCATGACTTCCGTGAAAGACGTTGCACAGCTGGCCGGCGTATCCCTGATGACGGTTTCGCGAGCGCTCAACACGCCGGAAAAACTGAGCCCCGAAACCCTCGAACGGGTCCGTCGCGCCATCGATGAACTGCAATTCGTACCGAGCCTGTCGGCGCGCCGGATGCGCGGCGACAACCTGCAAGCACGCACCATCGGGGTGTTCGCACTGGACACCGCGACCACGCCGTTCGCCGTCGAGTTGCTGCTGTCCATCGAGCAGACCGCGCAGCAGGCGGGCTGGAATGTGTTCATCCTCAACCTGCTGAGCAACCCGCCCACCGACCAGAACATCGATCTGATGCTGTCGCACCGTCCCGATGGCTTGATCTTCAGTGCCATGGGCTTGCGCCAGGTGAGCATTCCCGAGCGACTCAAGCGCAAACCGCTGGTGCTCGCCAATTGCCTGGCCGATGACCACCAGTTGGTCAGCTATGTGCCGGATGATGAAGCCGGGCAGTATCGCGCCGTGCATCATGCGTTGAGCCAAGGCTATCGGCGCCCGCTGTGCATCAATCTGCCCAGGAAAAGTGTGGCCTGGCGCCTGCGTCAGCAAGGCCTGCAACGCGCCTGCCAGGCCTTCGGGCTGGCGCCGGATGCGCTCCTGCAATACGATCTTTCCGATCACGATGCCTACGGTGAAACCGCCGCCATTCTCGACCGGCATATCGTCGACGGCCGTCCGCAATTCGACATCCTGGTCTGCGGCAACGACCGCATCGCCTTTTGTGCCTATCAATGGCTGTTGGGCCGCGGTTTGAAAATTCCCGGCGATGTCGCGGTGCTCGGCTATGACAACATGATCGGCATCGCCGAACTGTTCATGCCGCCATTGACCACGGTGCAACTGCCTTACTACGAAATCGGTCGCCAGGCGGCCCGGCACCTAATCGAGACCCTTGAGGTATCGGGCCCTCAACCGGTGGATTGCCCGCTGGTGGTCAGGGCTTCGCTATAAGGTCGCCGGCAGCCTGTGGCCAGAGATGCACCTTTTGTTGCTTAAGTGAACAGCATCATGATCACTCCGATCCCTGTGGGAGCTGAGCTTGCTCGCGATAGCGGTGGGTCAGGCTGCATTGAAGTTGTATGTGCCGCCGTCATCGCGAGCAAACTCGGCTCCCACATTGATTTCGGGTGCTTATGATTCGGTGTCCACGGCAGGCTGCTGCGCGGGTGCTGGCGGCAACGACGCGATGATCCGGGCGCGGCACACCTCGAGGATTTCATCCGCCAGGGCGGAATCGTCCGGGCAGGACCGCGACAACATGATCGCGCCGACGGCATGGGCCAACATGTCGAGCATCTTCGCCCTCACCTCTTGCTGCGGCGCCTCTTGCCCGGTGTCGTACTGGCTTTCAAGCGCCGCCAGCGTGTTTTCGATGCCGTTGGCAAAGGTCGCCTTCAGCTCGGGCGGTTGACGGGCAGCATCCCCGCACAGCGCCGCCATGGTGCAACCGCCGCCGGGGGCGTCACGGTGCTCCCTGGACACGTAGACATTGACGAACTCAGGCACGCCGATACCCACATTGTTGGTCAGCGATTGCGCCAGGCCGTTCGCGGCCGCTTCGGCCATCAGGTCGGCCTTGGAGCCGAAATGCTTGTAGAAACCGCCATGGGTGAACCCGGCGGCCGCCATCAGATCCGCCACACCCACGCCGTCAAAGCCTCGCTCACGAAACAGGACAGAGGCCGTCTCGACGATGTGCTCCCGATTGGCCTGGGCCTGGGCCTTGGTTACGCGCATTTTCCACTCCCTCGTGCTGCTCAAAAATCATGCTCACATCATACATAGATGTCGAGCATAATCAAATTCGTTGACAGTTTAGATTTCGGTCATCATCCTAATGAAAAGCCCGCTCACGTCGGCAGGCTGTGCGCGACGTTTATCCAAACATACGGAAACAAGACACCATGACCGACCAGAACCTGTTCACGCCCTACACGCTGGGTAACCTCACACTGTCCAACCGAGTGGTCCTGGCACCGCTGACACGTAACCGTGCGGGGCAAGGTTTTGTACCGAGCGAGTTCGCGGCCACTTACTACAGCCAACGTGCATCCGCCGGCCTGCTGATCTCCGAGGCGTCACAGATTTCTCGGCAGGGCCAGGGTTATCAGGACACGCCCGGGATCTACACACCGGCGCAGATCGACGGCTGGCGCAAAGTCACCGAGGCCGTGCACGCCCAAGGCGGGCGGATTTTCCTGCAACTGTGGCATGTCGGTCGGGTTTCCCACGTCGACCTGCAAGAAAACGGCGCCGCCCCTGTGGCCCCCTCCGCTTTGCGTCCGGCGACCAAGGTGTTCGTCAACAACCGTTTCGAGGACGTTTCCGAGCCGCGAGCGCTGGACATCGACGAGTTGCCGGGGATCGTCAACGATTTTCGCCAGGCGGCGGCGAACGCCATCGCGGCGGGATTTGATGGCGTGGAGATCCACGGCGCGAACGGCTATCTGCTGGACCAGTTCCTCAAGGACGGCGCCAATGTGCGCACCGATGCCTACGGCGGCTCGATTGAAAATCGCGCTCGCCTGCTGCTGGAAGTGACCGCGGCCGTCGTGGAAGAAATCGGGGCCGAACGCACCGGCCTGCGCCTCTCGCCCGTCTCGCCGGCCAATGGCGTGTCCAGCAGCGCGCCCCAGGCCCAGTTCGACTACCTGGTCGATCAGCTCAATGCCTTGGACATCGTTTACCTGCACGTGGTCGAAGGCGCGACGGGCGGGCCGCGCGACGTTGCGCCCTTCGACTTCGGCTCATTGCGCCAGCGCTTCAAAAACACCTACATCGCCAACAACGGCTACGACCTGGACCTGGCCACCGCGCGGCTCGTCGAAGACCAGGCTGACCTGATCGCTTTCGGCCGGCCGTTCATTGGCAACCCGGACCTGGTCGAACGGCTCAAGACCGGCTCGCCATTGTCGGCCTTCAATCCCGCCACGCTCTACGGCGGCGGTGCGGCGGGCTACATCGACTACCCGACGCTCGCTGAATCCAGCGCGCGGTAATCCTGACCAGAACCCATCGGCGCACCTGGAAAACAGCGCGCTAACGTTCCCTGAAAAAGAGAATCACCCATGAACACTCGCACAACCGTTCTCATCACTGGCGCCTCCACCGGCATCGGCGCTGTCTATGCCCAGCGCTTTGCCCAACGCGGGCACAATCTGGTCCTGGTGGCCCGCGACAGCACTCGCCTTGAAGCGCTGGCCGTCAAGCTGCGCAGCGAACACAACGTTGCCGTCGACATTCTCCAGGCCGACCTCACCCAGATCAGCGACCTGACCACCGTCGAAGCCCGCCTACGGGACGACGCCAGCATCGGCATCCTGGTCAACAACGCCGGTGCCGCCCAGTCCGGCAGCTTCATCGAACAGTCGACCGACAGCGTCGCGCACCTCGTGTCGCTCAACACCACCGCGCTGGTCCGGCTGGCCAGCGCCATCGCCCCACGCCTGGTCCAGGCGGGTGACGGGACGATCATCAACATCGGCTCCGTCGTTGGCCTGGCACCGGAGTTCGGCATGTCCGTCTACGGCGCGACCAAGGCGTTCGTGTTGTTTCTCTCCCAGGGCCTCAGCATGGAACTCTCCCCGAAAGGCGTCTACGTTCAAGCTGTCCTGCCAGCGGCCACTCGCACCGAGATCTGGGAACGCGCGGGCATCGACATCAACACCTTGAACGAAATCATGGAAGTCGCTGACCTGGTCGATGCCGCGCTGGTCGGCTTCGATCGTCGCGAGCCGGTCACCATCCCGCCCCTGCAGGAAGAGGCGCGCTGGGATGCCTTGCAGGCGGCGCGCCAAGGCCTGCTCGGGCAAATCAAGCAGTCCCAGGTTGCCGAGCGCTATCAAGACCTGGCGTGATCGACGTCTAGCGGGCGCCGGCGCGAAGGAACGCGCCGGATGGCTCGACGCCTGCCCAGCCTGCTGCCCCCTTATGAGAACCAAGCACCATGAAGGCATTTCTAATCGACCGCTACGGCAAGCACAGTGGCCGTATCGGCGAGGTACCGGCCCCTGAAGTGGCTGACCACGACGTTCTGGTCCGCGTCCACGCCGCCAGCGTCAACCTCCTGGATTCGAAGATCCGCAAAGGCGAATTCAAACTGATCCTGCCCTACTCGTTTCCGTTGACATTGGGGCATGACGTAGCCGGGGTCGTGATGCGGGTGGGATCCCGTGTCCAACAGTTCAAGCCGGGCGATGAAGTCTATGCCCGCGCCCCGGATGGGCACATTGGCACCTTTGCCGAGCAAATTGCAGTGAACGAAAATGCCCTGGCCCGGAAACCGGCAAACTTCAACATGGAGCACGCCGCCGCCCTGCCCTTGGTCGCCCTGACGGCCTGGCAGGTATTGGTGGAAACCGCGGGATTGAAGAAAGGGCAAAAGGTCTTTATCCAGGCCGGTTCAGGGGGCGTCGGCACCCTCGCCATCCAGCTTGCCAAACACCTCGGCGCCTTCGTTGCGACCACCACCAGCACCCCCAATGTGCCTTGGGTCAAAGCGCTGGGGGCCGACGTTGTCATCGATTACAAGCAGCAGGATTTCTCCAGCGTCCTGCAGGACTATGACGTCGTGTTGAACAGCCTGGGCGCCGATGAACTGGAGAAGTCGCTGAAGATCCTAAAGCCCGGCGGCCAGCTCATCTCCATCTCCGGACCACCCTCCCCGCAGTTCGCCCAGGCCCAGGGATTTTCCTGGCCGCTGCGGCTGATCATGGGCCTGTTGAGCAGCGGCATCCGCCGCAAGGCCCGCCGACAGGACGTGACCTACGCCTTCGTGTTCATGCGCGCCAGTGGTCCTCAACTGCGCGAGATCACCACGCTCGTCGAGTCCGGCAGCATCAAGCCGGTGATTGACCGAGCCTTCCCTTTCGAGGCGACGGCCGATGCCTTGGGTTATGTCGAACAAAGTCGTTCGAAAGGCAAGGTCGTCATCAGGATTCACTCAGGAATGACCGATGAGTGAAACCCGTTTGCCTACGTTCATCACCACACCGCAATGTGCGAATCCGCCCGGGGCTCGGTCCCGCCGCACAGCACCCCGCTGAACGGGTCGCGCAGGATGATCTGGCCGCGGCCATAGTCGGTCAGGTCGCTGGCGATCTGAACCTCATGCCCCCGTCGCGCCAAGGCATTGGCCAGGTCCCGTGAAGCCCCGTGCTCGATCCCGACCTTCATGTCGCCCAGCCATTGCCAGCGCGGAGCGTCGAGGGCCGCTTGCGGGTTCAGGCCGAAATCCACCAGGTTCATGACCATCTGCACATGTCCCTGGGGCTGCATGTAGCCGCCCATCACCCCGAAGGGGCCGAGGGCCTCGCCATTGCGGGTGAGGAAACCGGGAATGATGGTATGGAAGGTCTTCTTGCCTGGGGCCAGGCAGTTGGCGTGGGTCGAATCGAGGCTGAATTCCTGCCCTCGATTCTGCAAGGCAATACCGCTGTTGGGCAGCACCACACCGGAGCCAAACCCGTGGTAGTTGCTCTGGATGAACGAGACCATGTTGCCCTCCCCATCCGCGGTCGCCAGGTACACCGTGCCGCTGGCGTGGGGGTCGCCGGGCGCGGGCGGTTGGGCCTGTTCGCCGATCTGCCGACGACGGTGGGCACTGTAGTCATCGCTGAGCAGGTCAGCCACCGCCACGCGCATGTGCAGGGGGTCGGTGATGTAGTGCAGGCCGTCGCTGTAGGCCAACTTCATCGCTTCCAGTTGGCGATGCCAGGTCTGTTGGCTGTCACGGTGATCGAAGTCGAAACCTTCCAGAATCTTCAGGGCCATCAAGGCCACCAGGCCCTGCCCGCTCGGCGGGATTTCCCAGACATCCACGCCTCGGTAGTTGACGTGGATAGGGTCGACCCACTGGGCGCGATAATCCTTGAGGTCCGAGGCGCGCAGGTAGCCGCCGCTGGCCCGGGAGTGAGCGTCCAGGCGCTCAGCCAGGGCACCGCGATAGAGGCTTTCGCAGGCGGTGTCGGCCAGTTCCTGGAGCGTGCGCGCCTGGGCCGGGTTGCGAAAGATCTCCCCGGCCCGTGGCGCCCGGCCGTCGATCAGGAACGTCTCGAACCAGGCGTCCAGCACAGCATCGCGATGGGGTGCGAACTCGTTCACGGCGATCTGCCATTGATGGGCAACCACCGGTGACAGCGCAAAGCCGTCCCGGGCCAGGCTGATGGCCGGTTGCAGCAACTCGGCAAAGGGCAGCTTGCCAAAACGTCGGGACAGCTCGGCCCAGGCCGATGGACAGCCCGGGACCGTCACCGGTGTCCAGCCATAGACCGGCATTTTTTCATGGCCAGCGGCCTTGACCGCCTCGATGCTCAAGGCCGCCGGCGCATGGCCGTTGCCGTTGAGGCCGTACAACTGGCCCTTGCACCAGACCAGCGCGAAGGCGTCACCGCCGATGCCGCAGCCCGTGGGCTCCACCACCGTCAGCGCGGCCGCCGTGGCGATGGCGGCGTCGATGGCATTGCCGCCTTTTTGCATGATCTCGATGCCCGCCTGGGCCGCCAGGGGCTGGGACGCGGCGACCATGCCCCGGCGGGCGAAGACGCTCTGGCGCTGCGACGGATAAGGGTACTCGTGGGCAGAAAATTTAAGCATGGCAAAAACTCTTCAAGACAGGAATTCGGTGGCCGGGAAACGTCACAGCACGCGGCTGAGAAAAGCCCGGGTGCGCGGATGAATCGGATGACAGAAAATCTGCTCCGGCGGCCCTTGCTCGATCAGCTCGCCCTGGTCGAGCACCACCACACGGTCCGCCACTTCCCGGGCGAAGCCCATTTCGTGGGTCACTACGACCATGGTCATGCCCTCCTCGGCCAATTCCTTCATCACTTGCAGCACCTCGCCGACGGTTTCCGGGTCGAGGGCGCTGGTGGGTTCATCGAACAGCATGGCCTGGGGCTTCATGGCCAGGGCCCGGGCAATCGCCACCCGCTGTTGCTGGCCGCCGGAGAGCATCGATGGGTAGTGATCGGCCTTGTCCGCCAGGCCGACCCGCTCCAGCAACCCGCGGGCCTGTTCCAACGCGGCGGCGCGAGTCACACCGAGCACCTGGATTGGCGCCTCGATGATGTTTTCCAGGGCGGTCATGTGGGGAAACAGGTTGAAGCGCTGGAACACCATGCCTATGTCCCGCCGCTGCCGGGCGATGTTGCGCTCCGACTCACGCACCAGGCTGCCATCGGCCCGTTCGCGATAGCCCATGGGCTGGCCATTGACGCGGATGCGTCCGCCCTGGATGTCTTCCAGCAGATTGATGCAACGGATGAACGTGGTCTTGCCGGAGCCCGACGCACCGATCAGCACCACCACTTCGCCGCGCCGCACTTGCAACGAGATGCCCTTGAGAATCTGCAACTCGCCGAAGGACTTGTGAACGTCCAGCGCCTCGATGATCAGCTCTTCGCTTTTATGCGCCATGGTCAACGTGCCCTCAGCAGGTTCAGGGTGCTGCGACCGAACATCCGCGTCGACGCCGGCGGTGGCGACGAAGGCAGGTCCGATTGGCCGAAGCGAGTCTCCAGCCAGCGCTGGAAAAAGCCCCACAGCGTGGTCAGCAACAGGAAATAGATCGCCACCACCAGGTACAACTCGAATACTCGGAACGTCGCCGACGTGACCATCTGGGTACTGAGCAACAATTCCTGGACGCCGATCACGCTGACCAGCGTGGTGTTCTTGAGCATCACGTTGAACTCGTTGCCCAACGGCGGAACGATGACCCGGAACGCCTGGGGCAGGACAATGCGCCGCATCAGTTTGGCGAAGGTCATGCCCAGGGAACGTCCGGCCTCGTATTGCCCCTTGTCCACCGCACCGATGCCGGCGCGGATGATCTCGGCCATGTAGGCGCCCTCGTTGAGGCCCAGGGCGATGATCGCCGCCTGGATATTGCCGGGAATCACCAGCCCAAACAGGTCAATGTCTTCGAAGCGGAAAATCCCGCCAGCGGCCAGCGCGGTGTAGAGGAAGACGATCTGCACCAGCAATGGCGTGCCGCGCATCAACCACACGTAAAAGCGCACCGGCACATGCAGCAACGGGTTCTTCGACAACCGCAATAGCGCGGCGGCCAGCCCCAGCATGCAGCCCAGCAACATCGCCAGCACACTGATCAGGCAGGTCAGCCAGAGCCCGGTGAGGTACACGCCACTGGGCTGGAGCAGGTACTGCCAGAACACATCCCAATTGAAATTCATCGACGGTTCACCTCAATCAAGGGTGTCACTGGAGACATGCCATTTGCCGAGCAGTTGGCTGTAGCTGCCATCGCTGCGCATATCGCCGATCACCTGCTGCACGGCGGCGGTCAGCTGCGGATCGTCCTTGCGAATACCCAGGCCGGTGAGAATCCGGCTGAAGGCCGGCACGCCTTCCTCGAACAGGTCGGGGGCCATGGTGGCGTAGTAACCGGCGGTTTCCACGGTGGTGCCGTAGGCGTCGACCTGGCTGATGCGCAGGGCCTGGAAGGCATCGGTGTCGGAGTTGTAGACCACCAGTTTCATGGCCGGCTTGCCGGCCTTGGCCAGGGTTGCGTTCTCGGCGTCGAGCAAGGTCTTGATGGTGGAGCCATTGAGCACCGCGACCTTGTGACCAGAGAGATCCGGCAGTGTCTTGAGGCCCTTTGGATTGCCCTTGGGCACCACCACCGCCTGGCTGGAATACATGTAGTTGACGATGTCGATCACCTCGCGGCGCTCGGGCTTGTCGAACAGCTGGTCGACGATCATGTCGCACTGTTGGGCCAACAGCGCCGGGAGCAATCCGGAAAACGGAATCACCCGCCACTCCACCTTTTTGTCCCCCAGGCGCTTGGCGATTTCCAGCCCCAGGTCCACGGTCAATCCCTTGGGTTTCTGCGCCTCATCGAAGGACACCAGCGGCGGCGAATCCATGCCTGAGCAGTAGACGAGTTTATCGGCCTTGAGCAAACGCTCCGGGACAACGGGCGCGGCAACCGCCCATTGCGCACAGAAACCCAAGGATAAAGCGGCAACCAACAGGCGAGGCTTATGCATGACCAGACACTCCAGTTCATTAATGACGGGCAGTACTCAAAGTCAAAACACGGGGCAGGCTCTAAGTGACCCGCTCTCGTTATTTTTTCGATTGCAGGAACTCGATCAATTCAGGGACGGTGCCTTCGATGTGCGCACGCACCACCGCCTCGGCCTTCTCGGCATCGCCCGCACGCAGGGCGTCGAGGATCAGCATGTGCTCCTGACGCGCACTCAGGGGCTTTTCCACATGCTGCAGCCACAGGCGCATGGGCGCTTCGATCAGGGAATAAAGCGCGCTGATCTGCTTGAGCAATCGCGGACGACCGCTGAGGCTGCACAGGTATTCATGGAAGGCGCGATGGCGGCTGACCCACTCGGCGCTTTCCTCGCGGTAATCGTCCATCTCGTCCAGCAAGCGCTCCAGGGCGGCCAGCTGGCGCTCACCAATCTTCGCCGTCGCGACACGCACCGCCAGGCCTTCGAGGGCGCTGCGCATTTCGAAGACTTCGTGCAACTCATCGATGTCCAGGCCGCTGACCACCGCCCCGCGATTGGGCCGCAGGGTCACCAGGCCCTGGGCATCCAGACGGCGAAAGGCTTCGCGCACTGGCATGCGGCTCATGCCGATCTCGTTGGCGATGTCCTCGGCGATCAGCCGGTCGCCCTTGCGTAACCGCCCGCCACAAATGGCATTGAGCAAGAAGTTGTAGGCCTCCTCCTCGGCCGTCATGGGCGGGCGTTCAGCGTACGTCGGAGCAAATTGCATGGCAGCACCTTCTGCATTTTTGTATCCAATTATCCATGGATTCATAAAAGCAGAATGCATGCCAACCACACGCGTTATCGTGCAAGGGTTTGATTTGAAGGAAGTTTCCGAGGAGAACGACCGCCCGTCTCTGGCCCAGGGTGGTACGGGTGTGCTACCAAACAGCTCAGCGGCTGCCTTTTATCGGTGCAGGAAGGCGCTTTGGTAACACCGCAATACCGTTCACTCAAGGCTGGTTGGATTAATTGTGGCGAGGGGATTTATCCCCGCTGGGCTGCACAGCAGCCCCAAAAAAAGGCTGGATGCAGCCAACCTGGCACATTGCGGTGGCTGGGTTCAGGGCTGCTGCGCAGCCCAGCGGGGATAAATCCCCTCGCCACAGATTTCGCCTGCGCATTTGGAGCTCTTCAAGCCGGTGCCCTGGGCGTGTCCGAGGGTGACTCGCCAAACAGCGCCCGGTAATGGACGGCAAAATGGCTCAGGTGGAAAAACCCCATCGCCACCGCGATTTCACTGACGTTCAGCGCGGCCGCACGGGTCGTGATCAATCGACGGCGCACCGCATTGAGCCGCAGGTTACGCAGGTACTCCACCGGACGCATGCCGGTGACGGTCTGGAAACTGTTCTGCAGGGTCCTGCGGCTGACCCGCAATTGCTCGCACAAATCGAGGATGCTCAAGGGCACATCGGCGCTGGCCACCACCAGTTCCTGGCAACGCTTGACCAGGTAGGCACTGACGGCAAAATTGCCGCGCCGGCCGCGCACCTCGTCCGTGGCGTGGCTGAACAGGTCGAGGAAGGCGTTGAGCAAAACGTCTTCGAGGATTTTCTCCGCGGCGGGATTGACCGCATCGGTCTGTTCCAAAAGGTGACGAAACAGTGGGTGGATCCGCTGTTGCACCCGGCGCAGTACCGCCTCATCCACGCTGACCTGGGACACGCTTTTCAAGCGCTTGAGCTGTTCGCTCGACAGTTCGTAGGCCGCGAGCTTGGCAAACCGCACCGTGTCGACATTGGCCGCGAAGAAATGCGTGCCTTCCGGGGCGTGCAAGACGAAATCTTCGCCATCGCGCAACAGCACGACGCTGTGGGCGCCCACCTGGTGCCCCTGCACCACCGGCGCACCACCCAGGGACATGGCAATGCACAAGCGTCCTTTTGGCGCGCAACCGCGCTGCACGACGCGTTTATCCAGCACCTCCTGGAAAATCTGGAAACGCTCGGCGCACACCTGCCGCAGCTCGCTGGACAGGCAACCGCGCCCGAGCTGGTCATAGACTTGTTGCCAACCCAGGATCGAGCCGGCGTGTTGCTGAGGATCATTGAAGGTACGGACTTCGGCGAACATGATCATTGTTCCTCGGTGGCGCTGTGCTTACTGCCTGGTACGGTTATGCAAGCAAGTCGGTAGCCCCGTGGCGAGGGAGCTTGCTCCCGCTTGACCGGAGCTGGCGCTCCAGCGCGAAGCGCTCACAAAAATGGGTCTGCTGCGCAGCCCAGCGGGAGCAAGCTCCCTCGCCACGGGTTCATCATTTCATTTGGGTGAACAGTGCTGACTACCGGAAATCCAAAGCCAGTTCCATGCCAAGCATGTGCAACCGGTACTCGGCAGCCTTGATGTCCAGAGGCGCCAACAAAGCCCCGGACAGCACCACCTGCCCCGCTTCAACGCACTGCCCATCGGCCAGCAAGCGCCGGACCAGCCAGCACAGGTTGGCCTGGGGCGTGTCCTCCCGCGCCTGGGCATTGCCCTCGCCACAGGGCACCCCGTCACATTCCAGGCGATAGTTCACGTGGGCCAGTTGCCCGGGATGAAACCTGACCCGCGACCCCAGGCAATACAGCGCCGCGGCAGCATTGTCGGCCAGAAACGCGCCGACGCCGAAACGCCAGCCTTGCCAACGGCAATCGGCGATCTCGAACGCCGGCGCGACTTCGGAAATGACGGCAAGGATGTCCTCGTCGCTGTAGAAGCCGGGCACCAGCGTGCGCCCCAGGACGAACGCCAACTCGATTTCCAACTTCGGCTGAATCAGCCGTGCGAGGGACACCGTCTGTCCAGGTTCCACGACCATGGCATCGGTCAGCGCCCCCAACACCGGCTCATCGATACCGAAACGGTCCTGGGCGGCGCGGCCGGCGAAGGCCACTTTCCATCCGGTCAGCCGCTCACCGCCGACCTGGCGCCGACGCAGTGCCTCGCGCTGCAAGGTGTAGCCCGTCGGCAAATCGACGGCCTCGGGTTCCAACGAAGGCAAGGCGTGTATGGCCTGCCCGGCATCGTGAAGCCGGACCAGCAGATCCTCTTCGCGCCTCATGACAGTTGCTCCGCCAGTTTGCGCAACACGCCTTCGAGTCGCTCGGGGGTGGTGATCGCAGCAACGAACCGATCCGGCCGCACCACCACGACGCAATCTCGGACCTTGGCAAACCATTCCCCCAGGCGGTTATCAACGTCTTCGACGCAAATGGCACCGCTGGCCGACAAGGGTTGATTGCGCCCCACGCCACTGCGCGAGCGATTGATCTGGATGAAACGCGTGTCCCAGCGCGCCCAATAAGCAGCGGTCTGCTCGCTGAGTTGTTCGCTCGGATTGACCCGATACCCCAGCACCGCATAGGAATGCCCCAGTACCTCGTCCAGGCGCCGACGCTGGCCTTGGGAATCTTCGATGGACGGTTGGATGAACAACTGTCCAACCAGATCATCCTCATGCAACTCGGCACGCTCGTGATACACCAGGCCTTTGGTGATGGTCGCCTTGGGTTTGAACTTGAATTCCAGCAAATGCGAACGCAGGTTGTCGACGCTGTTGACGGCCTGGAACAACCAGTCCCGCACCCCGGCCATCAACGGGTTGGTCAGCCCCAGGACCGCGCCCATGTTGTCGGCTAACGCGATGAGATCGGTCGCGTGCCCGCGGCGCTCCTGGTCGTAACTGGCCAGGATCGCCGGCGCCGCCCGCCCCTGGAGAATCGCGGCGAGCTTCCAGCTGACGTTGGCGACATCACGCAGGCCTGAGTTGAGCCCCTGCCCGGCCCAGGGCGGGGAAATATGCGCCGCATCCCCCACCAATGCCACACGGCCCTGGACAAAGCGCGCCGCGACCCGGGAGTTATGGGTGTAGGCGCGGATCCGGATGATCTCCAGTTGATCGACCGCCTCGCCAATATGCCCACGGATCAAATCCCGGATCATCGCCTCTTCGCACATCCGGGTCTCGTCTTCGCCCTCCAGGAGCATGAACTCCCAGCGCCGCTGCTGATACGGCAGGTAGATGCAGACAAAGGGTCGCTGAGGGTCGGCATGCAGGGCGGTGTACGGTGCATCCAGGGAGTCGTTGGCCGTGTCGATCACCACCCATTTGCGCGGATGGGTCAGCCCCAGCAATTCGATGCCGAGTTTCTTGCGCACGCTGGAACGTCCGCCATCGGCACCGATCACGTACTGCGCCTGCAACTGATACAGCTCCCCTTGGGCATCGCGCACCTGCAAGGTCACGCCCTCGGCGTCCTGCTCCAGATCGAGCATTTCATGGCCCTGGCGCAACTCGACACTGGCGTGTTTGCCCAACTGCTCGCGCAGCGTCGTTTCCAGCAACTGCTGCATGAAGATGTTGCGCATCGGCCAGCCATAGTTCGCCGTGCTCGGCTTGACCTCGGCAAAACACACGCCCCGCGCATTGTAGTAACGCAGGGGCACGTTGCTGATCATGTCGCGTGCGGCCAGCTCAGCGATGCCGATGCCCTGCAACACCCGCAGCGCCTCGTCATCCATGCCCACCGCACGGGGATACGGCAGGACGCCGTCAGCCAATTCGAGGACGATGCAGTCGATACCGTACAGCCCCATGTAATGAGCGGCCGTGATCCCGTTCGGGCCACCGCCCACGATGACTACCTGGGTTTTCTCCTGCTTCATCGCTATTCACCGCTTTGTTGTTGTGGTTTTAGGCATTGGTCGTACAAATAGTCCATGACGACAAGGTTGAACATTGCGCTCTGGTCATCATGAACGTAATGGCTGGCGTCGGCGATTTCCTCTGTGTTCACCCACTTGTTGGCCTGCTTTATCGACTCGAGGGTCGCCAGGGGCAGGAAGTCGGAACGGGCGCCACGAATGAACAGCGTCGGGCAATCCAGCGCCCGTACCGCCGGCCACAGATCGGTCGGGGTAATGCTCAGGCGCGCCTGGGCAATGCCTTGCTGGTCGTGACGCCATTCGATTCCAGCCGGGGTTTCCTTCATCGAATACATCAACCTGGAGGCCAGTCCCTCCTCAGAGAGACCAGGTCGCGCTTGCAGCCAGAACTGGGCGGCGCTCTCCCAGTCAGGAAACAACAGCGGTGTCTGGCTCATCTCGCGCCGAATCCGCGCGGCGCCGTCACCGCTGACCGAAGAACCCGGGCCGATGTCTTCGATCACCAGTGCTTGCAGTCGTCCCGGATGGAGCCGCGCATACTCCAGCGCATTGGTGCCACCCAGAGAATGCCCCACCAGGACGAAACGCTGCAGCCCCAAATGTGCCACCAGGTCTTCAAGATCGTTGACATAGACCTCGGTCCGGTAACTGGAGGCATCCGCCCAGTCACTGTAGCCGCGACCGCGCTGGTCAAGGGCATAGCAGCAGTACCGCTCGCCCAACGCATTGGCCAGGCCATCCCAGGTCTGGGCATAGGAACGCAGCCCATGGAGCAGCAGCACGGGAATGCCTGACGCATCGCCCCATGACAGATAGTGCAGGCGCATCCCCGAACGATTGGTGAAGAACTGGCTGTTTGCAGACATTCGTTGGCTTCCCACGATCAGCGCCCCTCAATACAGGCCGTCATTGCCCTTGACGTCAGCCGCCTGGAGACCACCCAGGCGCGCATGCAAACGCCCGCGCGTGGCGAAGGCCCAGATGATGATCAACTCGTCGGCCGCCGGACCATCGCCGAACGACAGGGAAATGCTGTCGTAGTGGGAACGGACATACAGCGCGTCCTTGTGGGCCAGCGGCACGTCGATGGTCACGCCAGGCCCGCCGCGCTTGCCGGTGGAAGGCACCCAGGACTTGCCGCCGCCCAACGCGACACGGATCGGATCCGCCGCCGGATTGGTCAGCAATGCATTGCCGTGCTCGTACTCACCTTGGCTGCCCACAAGGCACGCCTTGCCGTAACTGACGATCTCGCGCTGGCCCGCCAGTACCCGAATGCGCCGACCAAACTCCTGGCCCAGCAAGGGTGACGGTTCTATCAACTCCGCCAGGCTTTCACTGAAACGGCCGGCGTAAGGGTTGGCGATCACCGCGCCGATGGCGTACTTGAACAGCGGCTCGCCGTCGGCCAACTGGCCGGTTTCGTTGGCCAGGGTTTCCTCGACGAAGCTGTACCATTTGCGGATGTGATAACTGGCGAAATTCGCGGTTTTCATAAGAGCAGTCTCATTCAAAGTGGGTCGAGATCGAAATGCCGGCTGGGGGCGCCAGCGGCCTTGAAGCGGGCCTTGCCGAGCGCATCGTCGTGTTCGGACTCGAGGAAAAATTCCATGCGATTGCCATCGGGGTCGTTGAAATACACGCCGTTGCCGATCTCGTGGTCGGTGATCTTCACCACTTCGACGCCCTTGTTCAGCAACATGCCGTAGAGCTTGCGCAGGGTGGTCATGTCGCCCGCGATCTCCAGCCCGTAGTGCTGCAATCCCAGGCCGCCCTGGTGGGCTCCGGGTTCCGCGCGGAGCAACGCGATGTCGTGATGCTTGGCACCAAACGCCATCATGATCCAGCTTTCACCCCGGGCGCTTTCATGCATGCCCAGCACGTCGGCGTACCAGCGCGCCGACACTTGCGGGTCGCGCACGAACAACGACAGGTGAGTACGAACGACTTCGACTTTCATCGCACGGTCCCTCAGTTTTTCTTGATGATGGATTGATGCCCGGACTTGATTTGCGCCACGGCGGGCGTCCAGAGCACATCAGCGATTTCACTGAACTCGCGCCACTGCTTCTGCCAGCCGTCACCGCCATTCTCGGAGGTGAACAGATGACCGTACTTGGTACCGGCGACGATCTGGCGAGGGTCGGCAGGGTTCAAGGCAATCGCCCAGACACAGGAGTTGGGTTGTTGCGGCAGTGGCAGCACTTCCCAACTGACGGCGGCATCCCGGGAGACCAGCACCTTGCTGGTGGTGCCTGGGGTGCCGTCGGAGATGCTCAGGTACAGCGTATCCTCGCTGCCCAACGCCGCATTCATGGCGCGCACGTAGTACAGGCCGAAGGTTTCCCGGGCGACGATGCCAGTCCAGGTCTGCCCTTCGTCGAGGCTGCGGTACACGGCGTTGACGCACACCACGACGATGACCTTTTGCCCGTGGTTGGGCAGGACCACGATGTTGTGCACGTCCGAGTTGTAGTCCCACAGCAAGCGATCATCGACGCGGGTCCAGCTGTCGCCACCGTCACGGCTGTGGAACAGCCCACCCTCTTCCAGGCCGAACCAGAGTTGGTTGCGGTCCGTGGGGTCGTAGGCGAAGGCCAGCAAGCGTGGACGACTGACGCCGTCGCAGAATTCCGGGATTTCCACCGGGGCCCGATCCCAGCTCTGGCCACCGTCGAGGGTGCGCCACAGCACGGCGCGTGACGGCGCGCCGGTGCCGACGAAAATCCGCTGCGCATCCTGGGGATCCACCGCGACCTTCCAGACTGTCTGCCCATTGAACGGCGAATCCACCCGCTGCCAATAGCCGCCGGTATCGCGGCTGACGCACAGGCCGACATCGGTGCCGGCGTAGACCACCTCGGGCGCGCCCGGATGAAAACTCAGGGACCGGGTGATCGCATCGAATTCCAGGTCCTGGCCCAGGCCCAGGCGATGCCAGGTGCGACCGTCGTCGGCGCTGCGGATCAGCGCTTGCCCGACGGTGGCGACCAAAAGGGTTCCGTTACTCATCACTGCTGCTCCTCAAATGAAGATGCCACGGGTCAAGCCGCCGTCGATGCCAATCGATTCCCCGGTCACCGCACCGGCCTTGGGGGACGCGAGGAAACCGATCAGCCAGCCCATTTCGATGGGGGCCAGGGTGCGTCGGATCGGCGTCGCGTCGATGTAGCCCTGCTCCACCTGCTCGGGCGTCTTGCCCTGCTTGACCCCTTCGCGCTCGTACAGCTCCTGGATGTGCGGGGTGTCGACCACGCCGGGGTGGATCAGGTTGACCGTGATGCCGGACGGGCCGAGTTGATCGGAGAGGGTCTTGGTCATGTGGGCGATGGCCAGGTTTCGCATGCCCGAAAGCACCTTGCTGCCACGCCCGGTCAGGCCACCGATGTTGATGATGCGACCGAAACCGCCAGCCTTCATGTGCGGCGTCACCGCCTTGGCGCAACGGAAATAGCCGATCACCTTGGTGTTGAGGTCCGAGAGCAGTTCATCGTCGCCGGCATGTTCGATGTCGTTGCGCACCACGCCGGACGGGGCCGCCGCGCCGTTGACCAGGATATCGATGCGGCCAAAGTGCTTGTGGGCCGCTTCGACCATGTCGGACACCGCCGACATCTGGTTGGTGTCACAGAACAGCGGCAGCACCTCGTTGCCGGTCTCGGCGCTGATTTCCTCGGCGGCTTGCTGGAGGTATTCCATGCGCCGCGCGCAGATCACCACCTTGCAACCTTCCTGAGACAGAAAGCGCGCGACTTCCTTGCCGATGCCCATGCCACCGCCGGTGACGATCGCCACGCGGCCTTGCAATTCCAGATCCATAGCAGTTCCTCTTGTGATTATTCGGCTCAGGCCAGATCGACGAAGACACTTTTGGTTTCGGTGTAGGCATCGATCACGTTCTTGCTCATTTCCCGGCCCCAGCCGGATTGCTTGTAGCCACCGAAGGGCGAGGCCGGGTCGACGACGTTCCAGCAGTTGATCCACACCGAGCCGGCCTTCAACTGCGCCGCCACGCGGTGGGCGGAGCGCAAGTCACGGGTCCACAGTCCGGCCGCCAGGCCATAAGGCGAGTCGTTGGCACGCAGCACCAGCTCGTCGATTTCGGTCCAGCTCATGACGGTCAGCACCGGGCCGAAGATTTCTTCCCGGGCGACACAGGCGCGCTCGGCGCGGTCGAGAAACACGCTGGGGCGGATGAAGTGGCCGCGCTCCAAATGGTCGGGACGATCACCGCCGCAGATCAGTTCGGCGCCCTCGTCCTGGCCCCGCTGCAGGTAGCCACGCACCGTGCCCAATTGCCGGGCCGAGACCAGCGGGCCCATGCTGTTGGCCGGATCCAAGCCTGGCCCCAACACATGGGCGGTGGCGTGGCGCTGGAGCTCTTCGAGCACCTGGTCGAGGACGCTGGCGTGCACGTACAGACGCGAACCGGCGGTGCAGACTTGGCCCTGGTTGTAGAAAATCCCATCGGCGGCGCCTTTGGCGGCCCGGACGATGTCGGCGTCCGGCAGGATGATGTTGGGGGACTTGCCACCCAACTCCAGGGAGACCTTCTTCATGTTGCCGGTGGCCGCCTGGGCGATCAGCCGGCCCACTTGGGTCGAACCGGTGAAGGCGATCTTGTCCACGTCCAGGTGCTGGGCCAGCGGTGCGCCAGTGCGCGCGCCGAGGCCGGTGAGCAGGTTGACCACCCCGGCCGGGAAACCGGCGGCCTCGATCAATTGCACCAGGCGAATGGCAACCAGGGGCGTCTGTTCGGCGGGCTTGAGCACCGCGACACAACCGGTCGCCAGCACCGGGCCGAGCTTCCACACGCACATGGTCAGCGGAAAATTCCACGGCACGATCAACGCGCAGACGCCCACCGGCTCGCGCAAGGTGTAGTTGAGCATCGGCGCGCCACTGGCGGGCGACACCGGCAACGTGCTGCCTTCGATCTTGGTCGGCCAACCGGCAAAGTAACGAATGATATTCGCGGCGCTGGCCGCTTCGCCCCGGGCCGCGCCGATCGGCTTGCCGTTTTCCAGGGTGATCAATTGCGCCAGCTCTTCGCGATGCTGGTCGAGCAGTTCCGCCAGGCGAAACAACAATAGCCCGCGCTGGGCCGGCGACTGCTGCGCCCAAGCTCCGGTGAAGGCCGCGCGGGCGGCAGCGACGGCGGCATCCACATCGCGTTCGCCGCCTTCGGCGACTTCCGTCAGGGTGTGTTCAGTGGCCGGGTTTTCCACGGCAAACCGGCGACCATCGGCGGCGTCCTGCCAGGTGCCGCCGATAAACAGGCGCCCGGGTAACGACAGGAACTTCTCGACCGCGGGTAACAATTGAATCTGCTTCATATCCCCTCCTTCACAGCGCCATTTCAATCAGGCAAGGACCGCCATCGGCCTTGGCGTTGGCCAGGGCGCGCTGCAACTCGCCGTTGGTGTGCACAGTGCTGGCCGGCAAGCCGTAGCCCTTGGCCAGGGCCTTCCAATCGATGCGAGGACGGTCCAGTACCGTCAGGCTCAGGGCCTCGGGGCCCAGCTCGGTCATGCCGAAGCGGCGCAGTTCGTTTTGCAGGATGGCGTAGCGATGGTTGGCCGCGATCAGGATCACCACCGGCAATTGCTCCCGGGCGATGCTCCACAAGGTCTGGATCGTGTACTGGGCACTGCCGTCCGATTGCAGGCAGAACACCTTGTTGCCACGCTCGGCCATGGCGGCGCCAAAGCCCACCGGGATGCCCTGGCCGATGGCCCCACCGGTATTGGTCAAGACCCGATGCCGTGCGGCATGGGCCGAGGCAGTGAAGAACGGATAGCCGCACGTCCCGCCTTCCACCGAAACGATGCAGTCGTCCGGCAGCGACGCGGCCATCACCTGGCCCACGGATTGGGGCGTCAACGTGGCTTCGCTGGGCGGCAGTTCGATACCGCTTGGCGTGGGCACATAAGCCGGTGCTTCAAGGGCATCGGCCAGCGCAGTGAGCGCCCCGGCAACGTCGTCCCCCACCTCAGCCAAACACAGCAGGCGTTCACGCTCGGCCAGCCGCGAGGCAATGCCTTCGTAGCCGAAATAGCTGATGGGTTCGGGGACGCCGGCGCAGACCACCGCGTCATATTGATCCAGGATCTCGATGGCCACTTCAGGGAAGTAAGGCAGGCGATCCAGGTCCGGCAGGCCACCACCGCGATAACTCACGCGGGGAAAGGTTTCGGCGAACAGTCGCACGCCCGGCAGCCGGGCCAGACGCCCCGCTGCTTCGAGTCCGGCGACGGACAAGCCTTGGTCGCCGACGATAAACACCAGGCGCCGGCCATCGCGCAGTGCCTGGGCGACCGCCTCGATCCGGTCACCGGCAAAACGCCGGACCGGGGCCTGCAATGCGGTGAAGGCTTTCTCGTGCTGCACGGTGTTGGCTTGCAGGTCCATCGGCAGAATCAGGCTGGCGATCTGGCCGTTGGCTTGCCAGGCGGCACGCACCGCCTCCTGGAAATCTTCACCAACGCCCGATGCCGTGCGCGAGGTACGTACCCACGTGGAAACGCTGCCGGCCAAGGCCTGGATATCACTGGCCAACGGCGGATCGTAATTGACGTGCCAGGACGCGTGATCGCCGATGACGTTGACGATCGGGGTGTTGGCGCGACGGGCGTTGTGCAGGTTGGCGATGCCATTGGCAAAGCCGGGGCCGAGGTGCGTCAAGGTCATCGCCGGCTTGCCGGCAATCCGGCCGTAGCCGTCCGCTGCACCGGTGCATACCCCTTCGAACAAGGACAGTACCGGCTTGAGGGCTGGCGCGCTGGCCATGGCTGCCACCAGGGGGATTTCAGTCGTTCCGGGGTTGGCGAAGCAGTATTCGATACCGCTCGCCACCGCCGCTTTCACTATCAGTTGCGCACCATTCATTTCCAGCCCTCTTCATCGAGCGTTTGCAGTGGCTGAGATTTATCACACAGCCAAATCGACAAAACAAGCTATTTTTATGCATTAAAATCATATTTTGAGATAAATGCATATTTTTGAAGGGCAAATGACTGGAAATCAGTTTGCATTTCTCAAGCGTTCGGTTACCGTGGCAACGCGCTCCTGAGGGCATGCGCGGGCTTTTCATCACCGCCGCGGCTACCTATAGTGCTCACCCAACGCCCCCCTACGCGCCATTCCCCCTTTAGGAGCGAAATGAGCAGTCTGAGCAAAATGCTGAGCGTGCTGGACCTTTTCGGCCCGGCCACGCTGAAGATCGACCCTGATACCATCGCCGAGCGCATGGGCCTGTCACGGGCGACCGTGTACCGCTACGTCAAGGATTTGTGCGATGCCGGCCTGCTGGTTCGGGTGGATGCCGGCAGCTACGGCCTGGGGCCACGCATCATTGAGCTGGACTGGATGATGCGGCAGTACGACCCGATCCTCGTGGCCGGCCGCGAGTTGATGCACGAGCTGTCCGATGCCACTGGCCTGGCGGTGTTCGCCAGCGTTTTCTACGACGGCCGCATCATCAACACCTACATCGCCGAACCCAGCGACACCTACCAGTTCTCATTCGGCCGCGGCCAGCCGCTGCCGTTCTTTCGCGGTGCGCAATCCAAAGTGTTGATCGCTTTCCAGAAGGGTCGACGCCTGCAACGCCTGTTCGAAGAGCACCTGGCCAACGACCCCCACGGCAGCTATGACTGGGCAAGCTTTTCCAAGGCCGCGAAAAAGATCCGCAAGGACGGCTATTGCATGACCCACGACGAACTCAACCTGGGGCTCACCGGTATCGCGGCGCCGATCGTCAACCCCGAACTCGACGACGTGGTTGGCAGCCTGTCGGCCGTCGGCAGCACCGACAGCTTCAAGCTGCTGCGCCAGGAAACCGTGATTGAAATGGTGATGGACACGACACGGCGGATTGCCGAGCGGATGCAGAATCCGCCTGCGGTTGGCTAGAAAGCACAGACACTGCTCACTCAAGAGAAACACTGTCCCTGTGGCGAGGGAGCTTGCTCCCGCTGGGTCGCGCAGCGGCCCCTCTTTTTTGGGCCTGCTACGCAGTCCAGCGGGAGCAAGCTCCCTCGCCACAGGGTTTATCGAACAGCCCTGGCCTCAGAACGGCACGGCCACCGTCACCTGGCTGTAGACGTTGGTGCCATTGCCGCTCACTTGATTGCCCCCCGTCGTTGCGTCCCGATCCGGCTTGTAGAGGCCGATCAGCGGCGTGACGATCAAATGTTCGTTCACCGCCCATTCGGCGTACAGGTCCAACTCGCGGGCATCCAGGTCCAGCGCGTTGTCTTTACGCACGGTGTTGTAGTCGAAGTACAGCGCACCGAGGGTCAGGTTCTCCAACGGCTTGGCTGTCAGGCCGACATGATGAATGCCCGTGTTGCTGTTGAAGGGCCCGGCATAATTACCCGCGACTTCGCCCTGGAACCAAGTGCCATAACCGGTGCTCTGCCCGGTGAACAGCGAATCCCACTTCTGCGAATAGCGGGTGTAGCGGTACGTCAGCTTGGGGGCCCAGGCGAGCTCGGCAAAGGTGTAGCCGGCCTCGGCGTACCAGGCGTTCTGCGGGCCGGCGTCCTTGTCTTGCCAAGCGTATTCGAACGCCAGGCTCGCATTTTCAATGCCGGCGTCACCTTCACCGCGAAGACTGTAGACATCCATGCCCTTGCGTTGCCGCTGGAAATCGCTGGCCCACCGGTCATTCACATCCAGGCCGTGGATCCAGGTCAACCCCAAGGTCCCGGCCTTGGCGGTGTAGTCCAGCGTGCCGGCGGCCAGTTCGGTTTCGGCCTGGGCGCGGTTGTCGGACTTGAGCCACACCACGCTGCCATGCAGCCCCTCCTGCCCACCCAGGCGCAACACGGCGGTCTGATCGAACGCGTGCCGGGCCGCCAGGTAATAGGCGCCACCGCGATTCAAGCGACCGTCGGCAGGCCCTTTGCCCAGGTTCGGCCCGTCATCGTTGATCAAAAAGCCCCTGCCCAGCTTGACCACCTGGCGACCGCCGGAGATATCGACACCGTCCTGCCCCAGCACGGGGAACAGGTCGGCGGAGCGCCACCCCAGGTACGCGTCTTCGATCTTCGTCGTGCGCTCGCTGCCCAGCGAATTGCCGGCCGCGTCGCCATCGCCCCAGGTGGCGGAACTGACCAGGCTGAACGCACCGTAGACGGTGCCATGGCCGGCCAGGCCCTGGTCGCCGCTGACGCCATACTTGATGAAACCTTCGCGCCAGGTTGAACCGCCGGGCCTGCCGTCGTAGTTCTTGCGACTGTTGAAATGGCCGAACACTGCCAGCAGGTCGGCGTTGAAATGCGTGTCGTCATCGGCATACAACTCATAGGCCTGGACCTGAGTCGCGGCGCAAAGCGCCAGCGTACAGGCCAGGCCACTGCCGAAAATTTCCATACGCGATAGGTTCCGCATGGCTGGAGCTCCTTGTGCTGCGCCTTTTGAAGGCTGTTTTTATATTCAGGGAGCCGGCACGGCATACCGCGCCGGCTTACAGATCAGCGGCAGTCGGCGAGCGCACCGTCCAACGCACCGACCATCAGGGCGGCCTCGTCGCTGGTGAGGGTCAGCGGCGGAGACATCACGATCTTGTTGCCAATCGGGCGCACCAATACGCCGGCCCGACGCGCTTGCTCGGCGATGCGCGAGGCCAGGCCGTTGGCGGGGTCAAGCGGCTCGCGGGTGACCTTGTCCGCCACCAGGTCCACGGCGATCATCAAGCCCTTGCCTCGCACTTCGCCCACCACCGCGTAACGTTCGGTCAACGGCTGCAATTGCTCCAGCAATTGGGCACCGACTTTCCCGGCATTGCCCGGCAAGTCCTCGGCCTCGACGATGTCCAGCACCGCCAGGGCCGCCGCACACGCCGTCGGGTGTCCGCTGTAGGTGTAGCCGTGCATGATCACGTTGCTGAAACCCGGACCGTTTTCGATGGCATCGACGATGCGCTGGTTGAAGACCGTGGCGCCCATGGGGATGTAACCGGCGGTGATGCCCTTGGCCAGGCACAGCACGTCGGGCGCGACGCCCCAGCCCCGGCTGCCGAGCATGCAGCCGGTGCGGCCGAACCCGGTGACCACCTCATCGGCGATCAACAGGATGCCGTGGCGGTCGCAGACTTCCCGCAGCCGCTTCCAGTAATGCGCCGGCGGCACGATCACGCCACCGGCGCCTTGCACCGGTTCGGCAATCAACGCGGCAATGGTCTGCGGGCCGAGCAGCGCGATCTGTTCTTCCAGCTGGCGAATGCAGTGAGCGGTCAGTTCTTCTGGATCGCGGCAGTCCCAGGGGTTGCGGTACAACCACGGCGTATCGAGCAGATGACAGCCGGCCAACAGCGGCCCATGGTTGTAGTGATACACGCCGTTGCCACCCACTGAGGTGCCGCCCATGTGCACGCCATGGTAGCCATTGCGCAACGACAGGAAACGCGTGCGCCCTGGCTCGCCGCTGGCGATCCAGTATTGGCGGGCCATTTTCAGGGCCGTCTCGACCGCATCGGAACCACCGGAACTGAACAGCACCCGCGCCATGTTTTCCTGGGCGAACATCGACGTCAGCCGCTCGGCCAGGTCGAACACCCGTGGATGGGCAATGCCGTCGAAGGTCTGGTAATAAGCCAGTTCGTCCATCTGCGCGGCGATGGCCGCCTTCACCGAAGGTCGGTTATGGCCCACGTTGACGTTCCACAGGCCACCGACACCGTCGAGCATGCGATGCCCCTCGATATCGGTGATGTAGTTGCCGTCGCCACGGGCGATGATCAACGTCTTGGAGCGGTTGGCGGGCGCCGAAGAACTCATCGGGTGCCAGAACTTCTTCTGTGCTGTCTTGTAGTGCTCGTACATGGTTGCAGTCCTCATTCTGTTTCACGCTTGCGTACGTACAGCAGTTGCTGGCCGGTGAACTCCAGCAACCCTTCAAGGCCGAACTCGACGCCAAACCCGGACATCTTGCTGCCGCCAAACGGCGTATTCGGCTGGATCTGCGCATGGCAGTTGACCCAGGCCATGCCGCATTCCAGGCGACTGGCCAGCGCCTGGGCCTGCTCGCTGTCGCTGCCCCAGACCGAACCACCCAGGCCCATGTCGCCGGCATTGGCGCGGCGCAGGACGTCCTCGACATGCTGGTAGGCAATCAGCGGCAACACTGGGCCGAACTGTTCCTCGTCCACCAGGCGCTGCCCGTCGGTCACATCGGCGACCAACGTCGGCGGGTAGAAAAAGCCCGGGCGGTCCAGACGGGCACCGCCGCACAACACCCGCGCTCCATGGGCACGGGCATCGGCCACCAGTTCCTCAACCAGCTTCAACTGTTCGAGGTTCTGCACCGGGCCAAACGTGACCCCAGGCGCCAAGCCGTCACCCACCACCTGACGCTGGGCGATCCGGGCCAGGGCCTGGGCAAAGGCTTCGTACTGGGATTGGTGGATGTACAAACGCTTGAGGGCCGCGCAGGTCTGGCCCATGTTCAGGAAGGCCGCCTGGAAAATGTCTTCGGCCACCGCCTCCACCGGGGTTCCGGGCAGCACGATGGCCGCGTCGTTACCGCCCAGTTCCAGGGTCAGGCGCTTGAGGTTGCCGGCAGCACCGCGCATCACGCTTTGGCCGGTGGCGGTCGAACCGGTGAAGACGATTTTCTGGATACCGGCATGGGTCGTGATCGCGCTGCCAAAACCTTGTTCGCCGGTCACGCTATTGATCACCCCTCGAGGCACATGGCGCGCGATGATCTCCACCAGGCGCAGGGTGCTCAGGGGCGTCAGGCTTGACGGTTTGCTGATCACACAGTTGCCGGCCCGCAACGCTGGCATGATGTGCCAGACGGCGATCATGAACGGCCAGTTCCAGGGCGTGATCGACGCGACGACGCCCAACGGCTTGCGGTGCAGCTCAATGCGCTGGCTCGGGGTTTCTTCCACCAATTCCACAGGGATCTGCTGCTCGGCGGCGTAGCGCGTCCAGGCCACCGCCCCCATCACTTCAGAGAACGCCAGTTCCAGTGGTTTGCCCTGCTCCAGGACAATCAGCCGGGCCAACGGCTCGGCGTCCTGCTCGATGTCCGCGGCGATGTCCAACAGGCGTTGGCGGCGATTTTCATGGGTGCTGTGGCGCCACTCGACAAAGGCCGCTTGCGCCGCCTCGACGGCAAGGTCCAGTTGGGCCAGGGAACCGGCCGGACACCGTGCGAACACCGTGGCGGTCGCCGGATTGAGCACATCGAAGTGGCCGTTCTCGCCGTCGACTCGAATCCCATCGATGAGCATTTGATAATCGTGCATGACACCTTCCTTTCGCGCGCTGCCGGACCGTCCCGAACGGCAGCGGATTTATTGTCTGGGTAGATTGATGGGGGCGCGCGGTGCCCTAGAGCTTGTGGCTGCCCAACGCCATGAACCGCTCGGGCGAGGCCTTGCGCAATCGGGCGGCGAGGTACACGCCGACGATCAGCGCGACGGGAATCACCGCGCAAAGTCCATAGGACAAAAGTTGGCTGGCGCCGGTCAGCACGTCGAAATGAATCACCGCAAGGGCCAGGACCACCAACAAGGCCAGGCACGAGAAGCCCGGAAGAAGCCGACCGCGCCAGAGCCCCAGCTTCAACTCTGGGTGCGCGCGGAAATAAACCAATACCGCCGCCGAGGTCAGGGCCATGAGCAGGATCACGCACAGCGTGGCCAGGTTGGAAAACCAGGCGAACAGTTGCAGGATCGGATCGGCATCCAGCGCGGCGAAGATCAGCACCACCACCGCAGCGATCAGGCTTTGCAGGACCGAGCCCATGTGCGGGCTTTGATGCACGCGATGGGTGGTGCCCAAGCGGCTGTGCAGCAAACCGTCACGCCCGATGGCATAGAAGTAACGGGCCGCGGCGTTGTGGAACGCCAGCAGCCCGGCGTAGATGCTGACCATGAACAGCACGCGGATGACCTGGGTCAGCTGCGGGCCGACAAAGTGGTCGGACATGCCGTAGATGAACGTGGTGGGATCCTGCAGCGCTTGCAGGGTCGGCACGATCTTGTCCGCCCCTACGCCAATCACCATGGCCCAGACTGACAAGGCATAGAAGCCACCGATCAACAGCACCGAGCTATAGGTGGCGATGGGAATCGTACGGTGCGGATTCCTGGCCTCCTCGCCGTAGATGGTGGTGGCCTCGAAGCCAATGAACGCCGCGAAGCAGAACAGCAAGCCGATGGATGGCGTACCGCTGAACACATGGCTGCGATCGAACGAATCGAGGTTGATGCCGCTGTCGCCACCGGTCTTGAGGATGGCGAAATCCAGCGTCAGGATCGCCAGGTATTCGGCAATGACCACCACCGACAGCACCCGGGCCGACAGGTCGATCTTGCGATAGCCAAGAATCGCGATGCTCGCCATCGCCAGGAGCGAATAGGTCCACCACGGCAAGTCCAGGCCAAAGACGCTGGCCATCGTGCCGCTGACCACGCCGCCGAACATGCCGTACAGGCCGATCTGCAGGATGTTATAGGCAAACATCGCCAGCACCCCTGCCGCGCCTCCGGCCAAGCCCCCCAGGCCGCGAGAGGTGAACGCATAAAAACCACCGGCATTGGTCATGTGCCGGGACATGGCGGTGTAGCCCGCCGAAAATGCCAACAACACCAACAGCGCCAGGAGCAGCAACGCCGGTGTGCCGGCGCCGTTGCCCAGCATGATGCCAATGGGGAAGCCACCAGCGATGACACTCAAGGGGCTCGCCGCCGAAATCACGAAGAAGATGATGAAGCCGACACCCAGGGCACCGCGTTTCAACTCCGTCGAGCTGCTGATCGGGAAAGATACGCTCATTGTTCTTGACCTTATTGTATGAGGCAGTTGTGGCTGGACCGCAGACGCCAGCTTCGCCGACTTCCAAACGCTTATTGTTCTGCTTGCACGCTGGATTCGATGCTAGGCCCTGGCCGAAACCCTTCGCTATCCCAAAACGGCAGCATCCGAAGCGCTGCCCCAAAACAGGTCAGGCCAATGCCGGAGTGCTATTCACTCAAGACCGACGACATTCTGTGGCGAGGGAGCTTGCTCCCGCTGGGGCGCGTAGCGGCCCCTCTTTTTTTGGGCCTGCTGCGCAGTCCAGCGGGAGCAAGCTCCCTCGCCACAGGGACGTCGTTGCCCTAAGTGACCCGCAATTAGCCCACTGTTGGAGCACAACCGCTGCCGATTCGGGATAACGGGAAAGAGCCTCCTGCCGCAAGATAACCTCGCCCACCGCTCAAACCGTGCTGGGCGCAGAACAATAAAATCCTCACGCAGGAAAACCTCAGCATGTCCTTCACTCGTCTCTCTATCCAATGGCGGATCACGCTCCTGAGCGGCCTGTGCCTGCTGGCCGTCGTCGGGGCATTGACCGGTGCCTCGCTGTATCAGAGCCAGCAAAGCGCAACGTTGCTCAAGCAGCAAAGCAGTCAACTGCTGGGGCGCTCGGCCCTGGAAGGTTTGCAGGCACAGGGCCTGGCCCACGGTCAGCGGGTGGAACGGTTTTTCAGCGAAACGGCAATCTATGGGCAAGGTTTTGCCCAGCAAGTCCTGCAACTGCGCGCCCAGGCGTGGAACGGGCGACTGACACCGGGGCAACTGCGTCGGGACTTGATCGCCGCGACCCGCCAGGCCCTTCAGAATCGCGAAAAAGTGCTGGGCTTCTACGTGGTGCTGCTTCCCGACGCGCTGGTCGGTGAAGATGCCGGTTTCACCGGCCAACGGGATCTGGCCGGCAATGAAATAGGTCGCTTTGCCCTGTACTGGTCGCAAAGCCAACCCGGCCATCTGGTGCAAGAAGTGCTCAGCGAAGCCCAGATCAGTGCCAACACCGCGCCACCGGGCAGCGAGCCGGCCAACGCCTGGTACGTCTGCCCCCAGACCCAAGGGCACACCTGCGTGACCGAGCCCTATGCGATCGAGGTCGAAGGACAGAAGACGTTGATGAGCAGCATCTCCATACCGCTGCTGGACCAGGGCAAAGTCATCGGTGTCGTCGGCATGGACATCAGCCTCGATACCCTCCAGCAGCTCGCCGCCAGCCTGGCCAACGACCTGTATCCCGGCCACAGCGAAATCAACATTCTTTCCCCATCCGGGCAAATTGCCGGCCACAGCGGCACCGTGGCGGGTACGTCTGTCGATGTGCGGCAATCCGTGCAAACCGCTCCGGCAAACGCCCCCTGGCAATTGCAGATACGCGTGCCGGAAACGCTGGTACAAGCGCCGGCCCTGCACATGCAGGCCCAGTTGGACGACAAGCATCGCCAGGCCAATTGGTTCAATCTCAGCCTGGGCTTGCTGGCTGCCGGCTTGGGCCTGTTACTCATCTGGCTCACCGCCTACGGCGTGACCCGGCCGCTGCTGAGGGTGGCGCAGATGCTCGATGCGATTGTCGACGGCGACGGCGATCTCACCCAGCGCCTGCCCGACGACCGTCACGATGAATTGGGCCATCTGGCCCAGGGCTTCAATCGTTTTCTCGATAAACTGCAGCCCATCATCCGCGATATCCAGCAAGCCTCCCTCGACACCCGCAACACCGCCGACACCTCGGCGCAGGTGGCCCGGGAAGTCAGCGCGGGCATGCACACGCAGTACCGGGAAGTCGAACTGGCGGCAACCGCCTTGCATGAAATGAGCACCAGCGCACAGGAAGTGGCGCGCCATTCCCACCAGGCGGCCGATGCCGCCACCGTCGCCGAAAACGCTAGCCGATCAGGGCGGGAACTATTCGCCAACGCGGTCAACAGCATCGACAGCCTCGACCGCTGCCTGGAAACCACCCTCGAGCAAGTGCAGGCACTGGCCGGCAACAGTCAGCACATCGGCCAGGTGTTGGATGTGATTTGTGCGATTGCCCAGCAGACCAACCTGCTGGCATTGAATGCCGCCATCGAGGCCGCCCGCGCTGGCGAACAGGGCCGTGGCTTCGCGGTGGTGGCCGACGAAGTCCGGCATCTGGCGAGCAATACGCAGAATTCGGTCGAACAAATACGCTCGGTGATCGAAGCATTACAGCAACTGAGCCAGGACGTCGTGCACAGCACCCAGTCGAGCCGCGAGCTGGCCAGGGACAGCGTCGTTCAAGTCGATAAGACCCAGGCGGCGCTGCAGCGCATCACCGATGCCGTGGAAGTGATCGAACACATGAACCAGCAGATCGCCAGCGCGGCCCTGGAGCAAAGCGCTGTCGTGGAAGACATCAGCCATCGCGTCAGTGACATTCGCGGCATCAGTGAAACCTTGACCAGCCGCATGGAGGAAGCCTCGCAGGCGAGCCACTCGTTGCATGCCATGGCCAACCACCAGCAGCAGTTGGTGGGGCATTTTCGGATCTGATTACACAATTTCACAGAGCGCCTACAAAGCTTCACCCCTGCCGCAGGCCTCGGTCCCTACCATGGGCGGCTCAATCGTGGGGAAGCACCATGTCCAAGACTCCTTTCGTCACACTGGGCCTGTTGGTCGGCGCGCTGCTGCTCAGTGGTTGTGATAGCGCCTCGAACCCGCAAGCCTCCGCCCCGCTGCCCAGTGTGCGTGTGGAAACCGTCCAGGCCCGGCCATTGTCGATCAGCAACGAACTGAGCGGGCGGATCGCCGCGCCACGGGTCGCCGAAGTCCGGGCGCGGGTGGCCGGCGTGGTCTTGCAGCGAGTGTTCCATGAGGGCCGCGACGTCAAGCAGGGCGAGGTGCTGTTTCGCATCGATCCGGCGCCGTTCAAGGCCGACCTGGACAGTGCCGAGGCGGCGTTGCGCAAGGCCGAGGCCAATGCGTTCCAGGCCCGCTTGCAAGCCCAGCGTTATGCCCAGTTGATCGATGACAAGGCGATCAGTGGCCAGGACTACGACAACGCCCGGGCCAACGTGCGCCAGACGGCCGCTGACGTCGCCGCCAGCAAGGCTGCGGTGGAACGGGCGAAACTGAACCTGGGGTATGCCACGGTGACCGCGCCGATTTCCGGGCGCATCGGCCGCGCCCTGGTGACGGAAGGTGCCTTGGTGGGGCAGAACGAAAGCACGCCGTTGGCGCTGATCCAGCAACTGGACCCGATCCACGCCGACCTCACGCAATCGACCCGCGAACTCAACGACCTGCGCCGCGCCTTTCGTGCAGGTCAGTTGCAAGCAGTCGGCCAGGGCCAGGCCAAGGCCACCTTGATCCAGGACGACGGCAGCCCTTACCCGTTGCCCGGCAAGTTGCTGTTCACCGACCTCAGTGTCGACCCGAGCACCGGCCAGATCACCTTGCGCAGCGAATTCCCCAACCCCGACCTGGACCTGCTGCCGGGCAGCTTCATCCGCGTGCGCCTCGAACAAGCGGTCAACAGCCAAGGCATCACCGTGCCGCAACGGGCCATCCTGCGTGACAGCGCCGGGGTCGCCCAGGTGTTGCTGCTGGACGCCGAGCAAAAGGTCAGCCAGCAACCGGTGCAACTGGGCGCCGCGCAAAACGATCGCTGGGTCGTTACCCACGGCTTGAAACCCGGCGACCGCATCGTCATCGAAGGCCTGCAACACGCCCGTCCCGGCGAGCAAGTCCGGGTCGACGACTCCCCACTTCCCCTCGCCCAGGTTCCCGGGCCACAGGCAGGACACTAAGCCATGCCGCAATTCTTCATCGACCGTCCGGTGTTCGCCTGGGTCGTCGCCTTGTTCATTCTGTTGTCCGGTGTCCTGGCCATTCCACAACTGCCGGTGGCCCAATACCCGGTCGTGGCGCCGCCACAGATCGAGATCTACACGGTATATCCGGGCGCTTCGGCGCAAACCGTGGACGAAAGCGTGGTCAGCCTGATCGAGGAAGAACTCAACGGCGCCGACAACCTGCTGTACTTCGAATCCCAAAGCAGCCTGGGCAGCGCCACCATCACCGCGACCTTCCAGCCCGGGACCAACCCGGAACTGGCCCAGGTCGATGTGCAGAACCGCCTCAAGGCGGTGGAGTCGCGCCTGCCGCAAGCGGTCACGCAGCAGGGCTTGCAGGTGGACAAAGTCTCGGCCGGCTTCCTGCTGCTGATCACCCTCACCTCCAACGACGGCAAGCTCGACGACGTGGCCCTCAGCGACTACCTGGCGCGCAACGTGATGAACGAGATCAAGCGCCTGGACGGTGTCGGCAAGGCCCAGCTGTACGGCGCCGAGCGGGCCATGCGGATCTGGATCGACCCCCGGAAACTGGTGGGTTTCAACCTGACCCCGGCCGACGTCAACGCCGCCATCGTGGCGCAGAATGCCCAGGTGTCGGCCGGCAGCCTGGGGGATCTGCCGAGCCGCAGCACCCAGGAAATCACCGCGACCATCGTCGTCAAAGGCCAGCTCAATACGCCGCAGGAGTTCGCCGACATCGTACTCAAAGCCAACCCCGATGGCTCGACGGTGCGCATCGCCGACGTGGCACGGGTGGAAATCGGCAGCCAGGAATACCAGTTTTCCACGCGCCTGAACGGCAAGCCATCCACTGCCGTGGCGGTGCAACTCTCACCGGGCGCCAACGCGTTGAACACCGCGACCCTGGTGCGCAACAAGATGGATGAGCTGTCGCGCTACTTCCCGGCCGGCGTGGAATACAAGATCCCCTACGACACCTCGCCGTTCGTCAAAGTCTCGATCACCAAGGTGATCTATACCCTCGGCGAAGCGATGCTGCTGGTGTTCGCGGTGATGTTCCTGTTCCTGCAGAACATTCGCTACACGCTGATCCCGACATTGGTGGTGCCGGTGGCGCTGATGGGCACCTTCGCGACGATGCTGGCGCTGGGGTTCTCGATCAACGTGCTGACCATGTTCGGCATGGTGCTGGCCATCGGCATCCTGGTGGACGACGCCATCGTGGTGGTGGAGAACGTCGAGCGAATCATGGCCCAGGAAGGCTTGTCGCCCAAGGAAGCCACGCGCAAGGCCATGGGGCAGATCACCGGTGCGATCATCGGCATTACCCTGGTGCTGGTGGCGGTGTTCATTCCCATGGCGTTCATGCAGGGCTCGGTGGGGGTGATTTACCAACAGTTCTCGCTGTCGATGGCGACGTCGATTTTGTTCTCGGCCTTTCTCGCCCTGACCTTGACCCCGGCACTTTGCGCGACCTTGCTCAAACCGGTCGCCCAAGGTGATCACCACGGCAAAAACGGTTTCTTCGGCTGGTTCAACCGTGGTTTCGACCGATTCGGCGACCGCTATCAAGGATGGGTGGCCTACGCGCTGAAACGCAGCGGCCGATACCTGCTGATCTACGGCGTGCTGCTGGTGGGCATGGGCCTGCTGTTCAGTCGCCTGCCCTCCTCGTTCCTGCCGGTGGAAGACCAGGGCTACACCATCACCGACATCCAGCTGCCACCGGGCGCGAGCAAAAACCGGACGGTGCAGGTGGTGGAGCAGATCGAGGCGCACAACGCCGGTGAGCCGGGGGTCGGCGACAGCACGGTCATCCTCGGTTTCAGTTTCTCCGGCAGCGGGCAGAACGCGGCCCTGGCGTTCACCACCCTCAAGGACTGGTCGCAACGCGGCGCCGAGGACTCGGCGGCGTCCATCGCCGACCGCGCGAACCTGGCACTGAGTCAGATCAAGGACGCCATGGCGTTCTCGGTGTTGCCGCCGCCCGTGGACGGCCTGGGCACCTCCAGCGGTTTCGAGTTCCGCTTGCAGGACCGTGGCGGCCTCGGCCACGCCACGCTGATGCAGGCCCGCAGCGAATTGCTCGCCGCCGCCGAAAAAAGCCCGATGCTGATCAATGTCCGCGAAAGCGCCCTGGCGGAGGCGCCGCAGGTGCAACTTGAAGTCGACCGCAAGCAAGCCAATGCCCTGGGCATTTCCTTCGCCGACGTCGGCGGTGTGTTGTCCACGGCGGTGGGTTCGGCCTACATCAACGACTTCCCCAACCAGGGGCGGATGCAGCGGGTGGTGGTGCAGGCCGAGGGCGACCAGCGCAGCCAGGTCGAGGATTTGTTGAAGATTCACGTGCGTAACAGCAGCGGGAAAATGGTGCCGTTGTCGGCCTTCGTCCAGGCCCGCTGGACCCAGGGGCCGGCGCAATTGACCCGCTACAACGGCTATCCGGCGGTGAGCATTTCCGGCGAACCGGCACCGGGTTACAGCACCGGGCAGGCCATGGCTGAAATCGAACGGTTGGTGGCCCAAGGGCCGACGGGCCTGGGCCAGGAATGGACCGGGTTGTCCTTGCAGGAACGTTTGTCCGGCAGCCAGGCGCCGATCCTGCTGGGCCTGTCGCTGCTGGTGGTGTTCCTGTGCCTGGCGGCGCTGTACGAGAGTTGGTCGATCCCGACCTCGGTGTTGCTGGTGGTGCCGCTGGGTGTGCTCGGCGCGGTGCTGGCCGTGTCGTTGCGCGGCATGCCCAACGATGTGTTCTTCAAGATCGGGCTGATCACCATCATCGGCCTGTCGGCAAAGAACGCGATCCTGATCATCGAGTTCGCCAAGAGCCTGTACGACGATGGGCATGACCTGATCGACGCCACGCTCCAGGCCGCCCGCCTGCGCCTGCGACCGATCATCATGACGTCCCTGGCGTTCATCCTCGGCGTGGTGCCGCTGGCAATCGCCACCGGTGCCAGCTCGGCGAGCCAGCAGGCCATCGGCACCGGGGTGATCGGCGGCATGATCACCGCCACACTGGCGGTGGTGTTCGTGCCGGTGTTTTTCGTGGTGGTGATGAAGCGTGTCAGGCGTGTTGATTCAAAATAAGGCCCGGCCGGGCCACTGCTATCGCGAGCAAGCTTTGCTCCCACAGGGATTTGAGTTGAACGCCTATCCGGCGGTCACCCGGGACAAACTGTGGGAGCGGGCTTGCTCGCGAAGAGGCCGGCACATTCAACATCTTCATTGACTGTGATGCCGCCTTCGCGAGCAGGCTCGCTCCCACAGGGATTTGAGTTGAACTCCTATCCGGCGATCACCCGGGACAATTGTGGGAGCGGGCTTGCTCGCGAAGAGGCCGGCACATTCAACATCTTCATTGACTGTGATGCCGCCTTCGCGAGCAAGCCCGCTCCCACAGGGGATCTTCAGCAGGCACAATATCCGCGTGTATCGGAAGTCCTTCTGTGGGAGCGGGCTTGCTCGCGAAGAGGCCGGCACATTCAACATCTTTATTGACTGTGACGCCGCCTTCGCGAGCAGGCTCGCTCCCACAGGGATTTGAGTTGAACGCCTATCCGGCGATCACCCGGGACAATTGTGGGAGCGGGCTTGCTCGCGAAGAGGCCAGCACATTCAACATCTTTATTGACTGTGACGCCGCCTTCGCGAGCAGGCTCGCTCCCACAGGGATCTGAGTTGAACGCCTATCCGGCGGTCACCCGGGACAATTGTGTGGGGCTTGCTCGCGAAGAGGCCGGCACATTCAACATCTTCATTGACTGTGACGCCGCCTTCGCGAGCAAGCCCGCTCCCACAGGGGATCTTCAGCAGGCACAATATCCGCGTGCATCGGAAGTCCTTCTGTGGGAGCGAGCCTGCTCGCGAAGACGGCCGCAAGCCCAATGATCAGTCCGCCTGCACGGTGACCTGACACTGTTCGCCCAAGCCTTCAATACCCAAGCGCATGGTCTGGCCCGGGCGCAGGAACACCGGGTTGGGCTTGATGCCCAGCCCAACACCCGGGGGCGTCCCGGTGGAAATCACATCCCCCGGTTGCAGGCTCATGCAGCGGCTCAGGTAGGCGATCAGTTGCGGCACGCTGAAGATCAGCGTCCGGGTATTGCCGTTTTGATAGCGATGCCCGTCGACTTCCAGCCACAGATCCAGCGTATGGGGGTCGGCGATTTCGTCCCGGGTCACCAGCCAGGGTCCAAGGGGGCCGAAGGTGTCGAAGCCCTTGCCCTTGTCCCAGGTGCCGCCGCGCTCCAGCTGCCACTCACGCTCCGACACATCGTTGATGACGCAATAACCGGCGACATGCTCCATGGCATTGGCTTCGTCGATGTAGCGCCCGCCCTTGCCGATGACCACGCCCAACTCGACTTCCCAATCGGTCTTGAGCGAGCCACGGGGGATCTGGACGTCGTCGTTCGGCCCGCAAATGGCACTGGTCCATTTATTGAAAATGATCGGCTCTTTCGGCACGTCCATGTTCGACTCGGCGGCATGGTCGGCGTAGTTCAGGCCAATGCAGATGAATTTGCCGACCTGGCCGACACAGGCCCCGATGCGCGGCTGGCCGGTAACGAGCGGCAGGCTGCGGGGGTCGAGGGCGGCGAGACGCGCCAGGCTTTCCGGGCCCAAGGCCTGCCCGGCGATGTCCGGCACGTGGCCCGACAGGTCGCGGATCTGCTTGTCTTCATCCAACAGCCCGGGTTTTTCCGAACCTTTTTCGCCGTAACGCAACAGTTTCATGAAGTGCTCCTGCTCAAGGGATAATTCAGAGGCTCATGCCGCCATCAATCACATGGACCGTCCCGGTGGTGTAGGCGGACGCGTCGCTGCCCAGGTACAACGCCAATTGCGCGATTTCCTCGGTGAGGCCAATACGTCCCATGGGCTGGCGGTCGAGAAACTGCCGATAGACCTCTGCTTCTTCGACACCTTGTCGCGCAGCCTGGTCGGCGATGCGCTGGCGTAGCGAAGGCGAGTCCACCGTGCCGGGGCAGATGGCGTTGCAGCGAATGCCCTGGCCGACAAAGTCGATGGCGACGGATTTGGTCAGCCCCACCACCGCCGCCTTGCTGGCAGCATAGGCGAAACGATTGGGCACGCCCTTGATACTGGACGCGACCGACGACATGTTGATGATCGAGCCGCCGCCACGGGCCAGCATGCCCGGCAGGAACGCGCGGATCATGCGGTACATGGCCGTGACATTGAGGTCCATCGAACGTGCCCAGGACGCTTCATCGCATTCCAGGATGTTGCCGCTGTGCACAAAGCCGGCGCAGTTGAACAGCACGTCCAGCCCGCCGATGTGGTCGCGAGCAGCGTCGATGGCATCGGCCGAGGTGACATCCAGGATCATCGGCGTGACCCCATCGATGCCCGCCAGTGCGCGAATGTCGATGTCGCTGGCAAACACCTCGGCGCCGGCCTGGGCGAATGCCACCGCGCTAGCCAAGCCGATGCCTTGCCCGGCCGCCGTCACCAGGACTCGCTTGTTTTGCAGACTCATGCGGTCTCCAGTTGCGCTGCCGTGGGCGCGGTCTTGGGCGTCCTGCCGAGCATCGAGGCAGGGATCGCGAGGATCAATCCACCGCTGACCAACAGACACAAGGCCAACACGTAAGTACCGTTATTGATATTACCCGTCAGCGTTTCCGCCACGGCGGTGATCATCGAACCGGTGAAGCCCGACAGGTTGCCGATGGCGTTGATCATGCCGATCCCGGCCGCGGCGGCGACGCCCGACAGCACGGTGCCCGGCAGCGTCCAGAAGATCGGCATCAGGCTGAGGATCCCCGAGGCGGAGACACTGAGGAACAGGACCGACAGCACCAGGTTATCGGCGAAAAACGCGCTGAGGATCAGCCCGACACCGCCAATGAAGGCCGGGATCGCCGCATGCAGGCGCCGCTCGCCGGTACGGTTGGAATGACGGGCGTTGAGCAGCATCGCCACCACCGCCACCGAGTAAGGAATGGCAGTGAGCAAACCGATATGCAGGCTATTGGTGATGCCGGTGCTCTTGATGATCGACGGCATCCAGAACGCCAGGCCATAGAAACCGGTGTTGAAGGTCAGCAGGATCAACACCAGCAACCACACCCGAGGGTTGAAAAACACTTCGCTCAAGCGCGTGGCCTTACCCTGGTTGTCGGTTTGCAGATTGGCCTTGAGCAAGGCTTTTTCCGCGACGGAGAGCCATTTGGCCTTGTCGATGTTATCGGCCAGGCAGACGATCACCACGAACGCCATGATGATCGACGGAATGCCTTCGATGAGCAGCATCCATTGCCAACCGGACATGCCGTGGACGCCTTGCATGCTGTTCATCAGCCAGCCGGAGAGGATGCCGCCCAGGGTCAGGCTGACCGGCAGCGCCAGCAGGAACCCGGACATCACCCGGCTCTGCCGGTGGGTTGGGAACCAGTAGTTGAGGTAGAGGATCACGCCAGGGAAAAAACCCGCTTCGCAGATCCCCAGCAGGAAACGCAGCACGTAGAACATCGTGCTCGATTCGAGATGGAAAAACGCCGCCAGCGGCACGGTGTAGGCCACGGCCATGGAGATCGCCGCCCAGCTGAGCATGATCCGGGCGATCCAGAACCGCGCGCCAAAGCGATGCAGCAACAGGTTGCTGGGCACTTCAAAGAGGAAATAGCCCCAGAAAAACATACTGGCGCCCAAGGCATACACGGTGTTGCTGAATTGCAGCTCGTTGAGCATGTCGAGCTTGGCAAAGCCGATGTTCACCCGATCGAGGTACGCCGCCATGTAGCACAGGAGCAGGACGGGAAGGATGCGCCAGATGACCTTGCGGTAGGTCCGGTCTTCGAAGTCGAGCTCGCCAGCTTGTGCCTGGGCGGGCAACTGCTCGGAGATGGTTTGCATAAGTAACCCCTGATTGTTTTTATTGGGTCACGTCGAATGAGCGAGTCATCCGGCGATTGAACGAGGACTCTACTGTCGGGGATCGATTCTTTCCCAATGGCATTTTTGGATTAGTTGATAACGAGACGTTATCGAGATAGCCGTCGGCTCTCTCCAATGCCGCCGCCCCCCCCCGGTCGTGGCAGCATGCTTTAAGTTTGTATGAGTTTTGTGGCGAGGGAGCTTGCTCCCGCTGGGGCGCGCAGCGGCCCTGAAACCAGGCAACTCGGTGTACCAGGCAAGTTGAGTTCACGGCTTTGGGTCTGCTACGCAGCCCAGCGGGAGCAAGCTCCCTCGCCACAAAAGCGACCTTGCCAACCTAAGCCCTCCGCAGGATGGAGTCAGCGAGCCCCCTAAGTGTCCAGTATTGCGGCCAGGCGGGCGTTGTCCTTGAGGATCTCGGCGAACTCCAGCGCCGCGCCCACCAACGGCTCATCCTTTCGCGTCAGGATCCCGTAATCCTGCGGCACCAGGTGCAGCGGCGTATCGAGGGTCTTGAGCTGGCCGCTTTCGAGCAGCGGATCGACCATGGCATTGGGCAGCATGCCGATCATGGGGCCGCGTTGCAGGACCTGGAGGAAGGTCTGCATGGAAATGGTGTCGATGGTGTTGCGCGGCATTCCCACCCCGGCTTCGGCGAAGGCCAGTTCCATGCGGGCGCGGATCGGCGTGCCGACCGGGTAGAGAATCCACGGCTGGTCCACCAGTTGCTGCAAGGAGGTCGGCCCGGCGTTCGCCAGGGGGTGGCGGTCGTTGACCACGATGCAGAACGGCTCCGGGGCCAGGGGCTGGAAATCGTAGCGCTGTTGCTGGCTTTGCTCGGTAAACCGCGCCACGGCCAGGTCAAGTTTCTTTTCTTCAAGCATCTTCATCAGATGGTTGCTGGTCTGCTCCACCACCTCGATGGACAGCAAGGGCCAGCGTTGCTTGATCTGCAGGATCGCCTCGGGCAAGGCCACCGCCGTCGCGGCAAAGATACCGCCGACCTTGAGGTAGCCATGGCCGCCTTCGCGCAGGCTGCTGATTTGCTCGACGAACGAACGGGCGTCGTTCAAGGCGATCTGCGCGTAACGCAGCACATGTTCGCCCAGTGCGGTGGGCGGCATGCTCCGGGGTCGGCGTTCGAACAGGGCAAAGCCGAGCAGGCTCTCGATTTCCTTGAGCATCTTGCTCACGGCCGGCTGGCTGAGGTTCATCTGCTCGGCCGCCAGATGCATGTTGCAGGTGCGCCCCAAGGTATCGATCAGCAGCAGATGGCGAAATTTGAGCCAGCCGCAGAAGCTGGAGAAAGACAGATCGGACATGGGCAATCCTCGACGATGCAATAACCGGACGTTATCAGATACTGAATATATCTCATTGGAGTTCATCAACAGCGCGCCCTAGCTTGAACGCTTTACTTACCAGGAAGACTGCCCATGTCGCTGATGCTGACTCCCGAGAACACCCTGCCCGTCGATGGCGTCGCCGGCACCCTGATTGGTCGTGCCTGGGTGCCAGGCCGGATCGCTGGCCCTTCACCCGTGGTGCTGCGCAGTGATGGGGTGTTCGACCTGTCGGAGCGTTTTGCGACATTGAGCGACTTGCTGGAAACAGAATCCCCCCTGGCCGCGGTCAGGCAGGCGCCCGGTACCTTCATCGCCAGCGTCGAAGCGTTGCTGGCCAATACCGGCATTGATGCCGACCCGACCAAGCCGTTCCTCTTGCCGCCCCTGGACTTGCAAGTGATCAAGGCCGCCGGCGTAACGTTCGCCGCCAGCATGATCGAACGGGTGATCGAGGAACAGGCCGGCGGTGACGCGGCAAAGGCCGAGGCCGTCCGTGCCACCGTGCACAGCGTGATCGGCGACAACCTGCGGGCCATCGTGCCGGGGTCCGAGCAAGCCATGCGCCTGAAAGCCTTGCTCATTGAACAGGGCATGTGGTCGCAGTACCTGGAAGTCGGCATCGGCCCGGATGCGGAAATCTTCACCAAGGCACCGGTCCTGGCCGCCGTTGGCAGCGGCAGCCACATTGGCATTCATCCGATCTCGCAATGGAACAACCCGGAGCCGGAAGTGGTGCTGGCGGTGAACAGCCGTGGCCAGATCCACGGCGCCACCCTGGGCAACGACGTCAACCTGCGGGACATCGAAGGCCGCAGTGCGCTGTTGCTGAGCAAGGCCAAGGACAACAACGCGTCTTGCGCCATCGGCCCGTTCATTCGCCTGTTCGACGAACACTTCAGCCTGGATGACGTTCGCGCTTGCGTGGTTGATCTCAAGGTACAAGGCGAAGATGGCTACCGACTGCACGGTTCGAGTTCCATGAGCCAGATCAGCCGTGACCCGCAGGACCTGGCGGGCCAGACGCTCAACGCCAACCACCAATATCCGGACGGGTTCGTGCTGTTTCTCGGTACCCTGTTCGCCCCCACCGAAGACCGCGATCATCCCGGCAGCGGTTTCACCCACAAGCGCGGGGACGTGGTCAGCATCAGCAGCCCGTTGCTCGGCAGCCTGCATAACCAGGTCACCCATAGCTGCGACGCCGCCCCCTGGACCTTTGGTGTCAGTGCCCTGATCCGTAACCTCGCCGCCCGAGGACTGCTGGGCCGCTGACGCCACCACCGTGACCGATTCATCCAATTACAAGAGAGACATGAATCATGAGTGACACGCCTAAACGCCGCCTGCGCAGCGAGCAATGGTTCAACGACCCGGCCCACGCGGACATGACCGCGCTGTATGTCGAACGCTACATGAACTACGGCATGACCCGCGAAGAGCTGCAATCGGGACGCCCGATCATCGGCATCGCCCAGACCGGCAGCGACCTGACGCCCTGCAACCGCCATCACCTGGAACTGGCCCAACGGGTCAAGGCCGGCATCCGCGATGCCGGCGGCATCCCCATGGAATTCCCGGTGCACCCGATCGCCGAACAGTCGCGGCGGCCCACGGCGGCGCTGGACCGCAACCTGGCCTACCTGGGGCTGGTGGAAATCCTTCACGGCTACCCGTTGGATGGCGTGGTGCTCACCACCGGTTGCGACAAGACCACGCCCGCCTGCCTGATGGCGGCGGCGACCACCGACTTGCCCGCCATTGTCCTGTCCGGCGGGCCGATGCTCGACGGCCATCACAAGGGCGAACTGATCGGCTCCGGCACCGTGCTCTGGCATGCGCGCAACCTGATGGCCGCCGGCGAGATCGACTACGAAGGCTTCATGGAAATGACCACCGCGGCCTCGCCCTCGGTGGGTCACTGCAACACCATGGGCACCGCCTTGTCGATGAACGCCCTGGCCGAAGCCCTGGGCATGTCGCTGCCCGGTTGCGCGAGCATCCCGGCGCCCTATCGCGAGCGCGGGCAAATGGCCTACGCCACCGGCAAGCGTATCTGCGAATTGGTGCTCCAGGACGTGCGCCCTTCCCAGATCATGACCCGCCAGGCCTTCGAGAACGCCATCGCCGTCGCCTCTGCCCTCGGCGCTTCGAGCAATTGCCCGCCGCACTTGATCGCCATCGCCCGGCACATGGGCGTCGAACTGAGCCTGGACGATTGGCAACGGATCGGCGAAGACGTGCCGCTGCTGGTCAATTGCATGCCGGCGGGCAAGTACCTGGGTGAAGGGTTCCATCGGGCCGGCGGCGTGCCCTCGGTCATGCATGAACTGCAAAAAGCCGGACGCCTGCACGAAGACTGCCCCACGGTCAGCGGCAGGACCATCGGCGAAATCGTCAGCAGCAGCCTGACCAGCAACGCCGATGTGATCCATCCCTTCGAGACGCCGCTCAAGCACCGTGCCGGTTTCATCGTGCTCAGCGGCAATTTCTTCGACAGCGCGATCATGAAGATGTCGGTGGTGGGCGAGGCGTTTCGCAAGACCTACCTGTCCGAGCCCGGCGCCGAGAACAGTTTCGAAGCCCGGGCCATCGTCTTCGAAGGACCGGAGGATTACCACGCCCGCATCGACGACCCGGCGCTGGACATTGATGAGCGCTGCATCCTGGTGATTCGCGGCGTTGGCACGGTGGGCTACCCCGGCAGCGCGGAGGTGGTGAACATGGCCCCGCCAGCCGCACTGATCAAACAAGGCATCGACTCCCTGCCCTGCCTGGGCGACGGTCGCCAGAGCGGCACCTCGGCGAGCCCATCGATCCTCAACATGTCGCCTGAAGCGGCTGTGGGTGGCGGCCTGGCGTTGCTGCAAACCAACGACCGGCTGAAAGTGGACCTGAACACCCGCACGGTAAACCTGCTGATCGACGACGAAGAAATGGCCCGACGCCGACTCGCGTGGACGCCGAACATCCCGCCGTCGCAAACCCCTTGGCAGGAACTGTATCGGCAATTGGTGGGACAGCTTTCCACGGGGGGCTGCCTGGAGCCGGCGACGTTGCACCTGCGGGTGATTGCTCGTAGTGGTGAGCCGCGTCATTCGCACTGAGTGGCCGATTGTTCAGTTACGTTGAATGCAGATGCCAACCCAGAGGGATTTATTCCACGGACCTAAAGGAGAAAGATGCGCGCCAGGGGCCCTCGCCCCTGCCGAATCTTTCACACCCACGGAGTTGATCCATGCCATTTGCCAACTACAAATTTCCCGAAGGAATCCTGGACCACGCGCGCAAGGAAGAGATCATCCATCGCACCACGGAGATGTTCGTCGAATATTTCGGCGAAGGGGTTCGTCCGTTCACCATGGTCCTGGTGGAAGAGGTGGCAGACGGTGGCTGGGGGCGCGCCGATGAAACGCTGACGCTGGAAAAGATGGGGCTGCCGGCCAAAGGGCAATGATGCTGTTCATTCAAGACTTGCCTAAATCCTTGTGGCGAGGGAGCTTGCTCCCGCTGGGCTGCGTAGCAGCCCCTTTTTGCGAGCGCTTCGCACTCGAGCGGGAGCAAGCTCCCTCGCCACAGGTTCATCGTTCTTCTTGAGTGAATAGCACCCTCCTATATAAAGGATTGGTCCTGTGCTTGAGCCCCTCGCCCCGCCTCAGAAATCCACCGTGGCCGACAACTGCAAGGTACGCGGAGAGCCTGGCGAGAAAGCACCATACGAGGCGACGCCCGACCAGTATTCACGGTCAAAGACGTTCTGGACCGTGGCCCTGAACGTCGTCGGTCGACCTTCGATCTTGGTGGCGTAGCGAGCACCCGCGTCAAAGCGGGTCCAGGCATCCAGCTCCTGGGTGTTGGCCTGGTTCACGTATTGGCTGCTGGTGTAGATCGCACCGCTGGTGAGGGTAAAGCCTTCCACCCACGGGGTGTCCCATTCCGCCCACAGGTTGGCTTGGACGTCTGGCACGCCGACCGGTTTATTGCCACGGTTTGCCACCGTGGCGGAATCCGTCAGTTCGCCGTCGAGCAGTGTCACGCCACCCATCAAGCGGGTACCGGGAGCCACTTCGCCGAACACACTCAATTCCACACCACGGTTGCGCTGTTCGGCCTGCACCGAGAAGACATCGTTCGCATCGAGCTCGCCACTGGGTTTCTCGATCTGGAACAGTGCAAGGGTGGTCATGAACGTGCCGTGCTCATACTTGACGCCCATCTCGTGTTGCCTGGATTCATAAGGTGCGAACATTTGGTTGGAATTGATCGCGTTGGCGGGCGCGGTGTCACCTTTACTCAGGCCCTCGACATAGTTGTAGTAGAGCGACACGTCTTCCCAGGGCTTGACGACGACACCGAACATTGGCGTGGTTTTGCTTTTGTCATAGGACGGAGTGATCACGGTGGTGTTGTAGTTTTCCGACTTGACGTTTTGCCGGCGCAACCCCAGGGTCAGTTGGACACGGTCATCCAATGCCGACAAGGTGTCGGTCAAGGCGAAGCCGGACAGCTGCGTCTCGGAAACACGCAACACCTTGGGCGCGTTGATGGCGGGCTTGGGCCTGTCCACTGGGTGATAGATGTTCGAGGGGACATCCGACCCGTTGGTGATGCCCCGGGACAGCTCATCCTGATAAGTGCTCGCCATCAGCGTCGTCGTGTGAGTGACGGGGCCGGTGTCGAATACACCACGTACCCCCACGTCGGCTGTCGAACGATCCACGTTGAATTTGTAGTACCCCGGCCTGTTGCTGATATCACCGGCACTGTTAAGAATCCTCGGCACTTGGTCCGACATCCGCTTGACGTCCGACCGGCCGCCACCGGCATGGGCGAACACCGTGACCGAGTCCGTCAGGTCATATTCGCCACCCAGCAATGCCGACTGCTCCTTGGTGTCCGACCAACCCCATTTCTGCGACGCGTTGGTGCGGCCGTTGGGGGCCGATGGAATCTCCACGCCAGGCGCGACGGTGAAGGGCCGCGAAGCACCTTCGAAGCTTTCTTTCTGGCTGATGAAGTCGAGGTTCAAGCGCAGGCGCTCGCCGCGATAATCGAAGGCGATGGCGCCGATGTTGAGCTCGCGCTCCTGATCATCGACGGCCGTGTCGCCACCCTGGAGGCTGCCGTTGAAGCGCACGCCGAACTGGTTTTCCGAGCCGAATCGGCGGCTGACGTCCAGGTGCCCGCCCACGTAGGAATCAGACGCATAGCTGCCGGTAAAGCGCGTCAGGTCTTCGTCCAACGGCCGCTTGGGGACGATATTGATCACCCCGCCCACGCCGCTGTTGGGCGACATGCCGTACATCAGCGCACCCGGTCCCTTGAGCACTTCGATCCGTTCGGCATAGTCGGTGAACACCCGGTAGTTGGGCGCCACGCCGTAGACACCGTCGTAGGCCAGTTCGCCAAGGTTGCCCTCGCCGATGGGAAAACCACGGATGAAAAACGAATCGACGATACCGCCCACCTGGCCCGTCGAGCGCACCGAAGGGTCGCGTTGCAAGGCATCGGCCGCGGTCACGGTTTGCAGGTCGGCCAGGGTCTTGGCGGTGTAGCTGGTCACGCTGAATGGCGTGTCCATCACGTCCTTGTTGCCCATCATCCCCAGGCGCGCGCCACGGGCCACTTGACCACCGGCCAGCTCGGCCGGCAGTGCGCTCGGGTTGTCGTGGATGCCGGTGATGTTGGTGGCGTCAAGGGTCAAGCCTGGGCCGTTGTCGACCGCAGGGACGTCCGAGGTTTGCTCGGCGGCGGGCTTTTGCCCGGGGGTTGCCGCCCAGGCGGTGGCGCTTCCTGCGACCAGCATGAAACTCAGGGTGGCGGTACGAATCGCGAGGGATAACGCAGACTCACCACAAGGTCGACGTGCAACAGACATGGCTTAAGGATCCTTTCCGACGAGAGAAAATGGTAATCACTCCTATTGCCAGTCGACCTGCGGAAAAGTATCACCCCCCGGCGGTTATTTTTTCAGGCAGCCCCCGAACGCTCGGGCACACAACCGCCGCAGCGCTATCGACGCCTTGCAACCTTTCGTGCAGCCGGGCATCTTGCCGACCGAGTCATCGCCCGCAGCACACCCACCCGCTTGCCAGCGATTAACCACTGAGGTCGAGTCATGTCCCACGCAGGTGCCCTCCAGGGTTCGAACGTCAGAATCCTGGTTTCCCTTCTGTTCGCGATCCAGCTCATCTCCATGGGCGCGATGGAAATGAGCGGGCCGTTCTGGCCGGTGCACCTGCGCGGGCTGACGTCTTCGGAGTCGGTTTTCAGCTTCGCCAGCATCGCTGTGTATGTCGGGCCAATGCTGGGCATCATTTTGACCAGTGCGTTCTGGGGCCGTATCGGCGATCGCTACGGTCATAAGCTGATGATGATCCGCGCCCTGGCGGGCTTGTCGCTGACCCAGCTCGGGCTGGCGCTGAGCAGTGACATCTGGGTCATCCTGATCCTGCGTTTCCTGCAAGGCGCCTTTGCTGGTTACATCGCCCCGGCGCAGGCCTACGGCGTCAGCATCGAAGCCCCGTCACGTCGAGCGCGGCTGTTTGCGATCCTGCAGATATCCACCAATGTCGGCTCATTGCTCGGTGCGGTGGTCGGGGGGCTGATCCTCGACTACGCCACGTTCTTCTGGATCAACATCATCGCCTCGGCCTTGTGCGCGGTGTGCACGGTGGTCGCCGCCATGACCTTGCCGGACGTGCCACCGGTGACGAAATCCGCGACCGACCAAGCCCCGGCAGCGACCCGTCGTACCGACAGCGTCTGGCAAGGCACACCGTTGCTGTCGTTGCTGTGCGTCATGGGCATCCTGCTGTTGGCGCGGATGCTGCCGCAGACGTCATTCTCCTTGTACGTAAGCTCGGTATTCGACGTCAGCCACTCGGTGGTCGGCCTCTGCTACGGCTTGCTGGCGCTGGGTTTCATTCTCTCGGCCACGGCCTGGTCGCGCTATTTCGAGCACCGTACCCAGCAGGACACCTTGCATCGCCTCCTCTACGTCGTGCTCGGGTGCATCGCCCTGACCGCCCTGGCAGGGACTACGCGCAACGCCATCGTTTTTGTCGTCGCCTACTTCATCTGGGGGGTGCTGCTGGGCGCCACCACGCCGGTGCTGATGGCGCTGATCTCGAAATCCGCCGACAGCTCGCGACAAGGCCATGTGCTGGGCATTGCCCAGGGCACCGCCCAATTTGCGTCGATCGCGGGCATTTCCGCCGGTGGGTTGCTCAGCCAGGTCTACGGCTTGCAGTACACCTACCTGTTCGTTTGCCTGGCTTATGGGTTGGCACTGATTCCCGTCGTCGCGTTGCGATACTGGCCGATAAACCCGTCGCCTACCTGAAGCAGGGTTGTCGAATGCCGCTTGCGTCCCGGACAAGTTGTCCTTTAGCATTGGGAATACTTCTCAATTGCAAAAAAAACGCAGCCATGAGCGAAACCCTGCCCGCGAACAACGACCATCATCTGCGCGTGATCGAAGCGCTGTACGCCGGCCATCATGGCTGGCTGTACGCCACGTTGAAGAAGAAATTGGGCAACGCCATGGATGCAGCAGACCTGGCCCAAGACACCTTCACGCGCATTCTCGCCTCCCAAGTCACCGTCATTGACCAGCCCCGGGCCTACCTGAGCTGCGTCGCCAAGGGCATTCTCATCAACTGGTATCAGCGCAAGGCCCTGGAACGCGCCTACCTGGAAGCGCTCGCGCATTTGCCGGCCCAGGAAGTACCGTCTCCTGAATTGCGCTTCCTGGTGCTGGAAACCCTGCACGAAATCGACGCCATGCTCGACACGCTGCCGGCGCCGGTCAAACGGGCCTTCCTGCTGTCGCAGATCGGCGGCCTGAAATACGACGACATCGCCCAACAGCTGGACGTCTCGCTGATCACGGTCAAGCGCTACATGAAGCAGGCGTTCGTGCAGTGCCTGATGTTGGTGGAATGAATGCTCACCCGACGTCATGAGCCGCCGCTCGATCCCAAGGTCCTCGAAGAAGCCGCTGAGTGGCTGATGCGTTTGAGTGAGCGCGACCTCAGCGACAGCGAGCGCGCCGAGTGGGAATGCTGGAGAGCCAGCAGCCCCGAGCGCGGCCGGGCCTGGTCCCGTGCGCAAGTGCTGCAAGGCAAGCTCGGCGGTTTGCCACGCTCGCTGGCGATGTCGGCGCTGGATCGCCCGAGCAGCCCCGAACGGCGCACGGCCCTTGGCAAACTGGCGTTGCTGCTGGCCGTGGTGCCTGCCGGTTGGGGCAGTTGGAAACTGGCGCAATCGCAGCAATGGTCCGCCGACTATCGCACCGCCGTGGGCGAGCGTCGCGAGCTGACCCTGGCCGACGGTTCCCACATCACCCTCAATACCGACACGGCCATCGACGTGCTGTTCGACACCCAGCAGCGGCTCATCCAGGTGCGCGAAGGGGAAATCCTGGTGCAGACCGCGCCGGATGCTTCACCCCAGGCGCGACCGTTCCTAGTCAGTACCCGTGAGGGGCGGATGCAGGCCCTGGGCACGCGGTTCACCGTGCGCCAACTGCCATCGACCACCCATCTGGCGGTACTCGAAGGCGCTGTGCGGATTGAATTGGCCGATGCTCGCCAGGCCACGCCGCTCGTTGTCAACGCCGGGCAGCGCACTGACTTCTCGGCACAGGCCTTCGGCCCGTTGAGCCCGGCAGACCGCAACGTCGGCGCCTGGACCCAAGGCATGCTGATGGCCGACAAGATGCGCCTGGCGGACTTCGTCGCCGAGCTGACCCGCTATCGCCGGGGCTTCGTGCGTTGCGACCCGGCCATTGCCGAACTGCGGGTTTCCGGCGCCTTTCCCATCAGCGATACCCAGCGCACGCTCAATATGCTGGCGCAAACCTACCCGATCCTGGTCAGCGGCCATTTGAGCGGTTATTGGGTGACGCTCTCCCCTGCCTGACCCCGCAAAAAAATTTGCTGCCCCTGGTGATACTTTTTTTGATCTCAACTGGCAAAGAAAGGAATAACCATTTCATCTCGTCCATAGGGTCATCCATCCATGCTCGTTGCACGGCCCCTGCATCCGGATCGTCCGTCCAAGCTCGTCATGCGCAGTGTGCTGTTGAGCCTTGCCTTGGGCACGGTCACCGGGTCGTTCGCCTTGGCCGCCGTGCCCGCGCAACTGGAAGCCATTGCCCCGCGGGCCTATGACATCGCCCCCGGGCCGCTCGGCGCCGCCCTGTCGAGCTTTGCGATCACCGCTGGCATTGCCTTGTCGTTCCAGCCGTCGATCACCGAGGGGCTGCTCAGCCCGGGACTGTCCGGGACTTATCCGGCAGCGCAAGCGCTTGCGCGCCTGCTGGGTGACAGCGGTGTGGAGATGATTGCCCGCGACGATGGCAGCTATACCCTGGTGCTGCGCCAAGTGTCCCTGCCGGAGATCAACGTCGGTGCCGCCGGCAGACCCGGCACCGACTTGCCACTCACCGACGCCAGCGGCCAGGTCGCCCGCGGCGCACGCCTCGGTCTGCTGGGCAACGCCGATGTGATGGATGCGCCGTTCAGCGTCAGCAGCTACACCTCGACGATGATCAACGATCAACAGGCGGTCACCGTGGGCGATTTGCTGGAGCGCGATGCTTCGGTGCGCGCCACTGGCCAGGCGGGCGGCATCGTCGACTCATTCTTCATCCGCGGTTTTCCGCTGGGGGAAGGCAATCTCGGGGAGTTGGCGTTCGACGGTGTGTATGGCGTGGCGTCCAACTACCGGGTGTTCACCGATTACGCCGAGCGTATCGAACTGGTCAAGGGGCCTGCCGCCCTGCTGTATGGCATGTCACCCAACAGCGCAGTGGGCGGCGTGATCAACGTGGTCCCCAAGCGTGCCCTCGACGAGGACCTGACCCGATTCACCAGCCGCTACGCCACGGATTCGCAACTGGGCGGCCACCTCGACGTCAGCCGGCGTTTTGGTGAAGAGCGCCGGTTCGGGATCAGGTTCAACGGCAGCCTGCAGCAGGGCGACACGGCCATCGACAAGCAGTCCCGAGAGGTCGGTACTGGCGCCATCTCCCTGGATTATCAAGGGGATCGCCTGCGCACGAGCCTGGACCTGATCAATCAAAAGGAAACGTTCGACGCCGCATCGCGGCCCTTCAGGATCGCCCCCGGCGTGCAGATTCCCTCGGCCGCCAACGGCCGGACCAGTGTCAGCCAGGATTGGGGCCGCTCCCAAGCCCGGGACAAGTCGGCGTTGCTGAGTGGCGAATATGACCTCAGCGACCAACTGACGCTGTTTGCCCACGCCGGTGGCGGAAAATCCGAGGTCGAGCGCATGTCCGACCAGACCCCGACCATCATCAACGCGGCCGGCGACACGTCATCAGATCCCGGCTATTACCAATTCAAGGTCCGGCGCTACACCGTCGACGCCGGCGCGCGCCTGGGCTTCGACACCGGGCCGGTCAGCCACCGTGCGGTGCTGCAAGTCAGCCGTTATCGCGACGAGTTGTCCCGGGGCATTATTTCCGGCCCCGCCATCCTCTCGAACATCTATCACCCGATCGACCGGCCCCGGCCCAACCTCGCCGAACCCAACACCCCGAAAGTCTCCGAGAGCCAATTGTCCGGCGTCGCCCTGGCCGACACCCTGTCGGTGCTCGATGAACGCCTGCAAGTCACCCTCGGGCTGCGCAGGCAGAACGTCCAGTCGGAAAACTTCAGCACCACCGTTGTCATCCCGTCCTACGACAAAAGCAAAACCACGCCGCTGTTCGGTATCGTTGCCAAGCCCTGGGACCATGTCGCGCTGTACTACAACTACATCGAAGGCCTGAGCAAGGGCGACATTGCGCCGTCCGCTGCAACCAACGCGGATGAGGTTTTCTCACCCTACATCTCCCGCCAGCAGGAGATCGGCATCAAGCTCGACTACGACCGTTTCATGGCCACGCTGGCGCTGTTCCAGATCAAGAAACCCAGCGGTGAATTGTCGAACGGGGTGTTTTCGGTCCAGGCCCAGCAACGCAACCGTGGCGTGGAACTGAACCTGTCCGGCGAGGTGGCCCGAGGCACGCGCCTGCTCGGTGGCGTGACGCTGCTCGATGGAGAGCTGACCCGCACTGCCGTGGCCGCCAATCGAGGCAACACACCGGTGGGCGTGCCCAAGGTCCAGGCCAACCTCTGGGCCGAGTGGGACACCCCGGGCATCGAAGGGCTGACGTTGACCAGCGGCGCGATCTACACCGCCAGCCAGTACGTCGACCAGGCCAACACCCAGGCACTGGATGCCTGGACCCGCTTCGATGTCGGCGCCCGCTATGCCACGCGCATCGCCGAGCGGCCCACGACTTTTCGCGCCACGGTGCAGAACGTGTTTGATCGCGCCTACTGGTCGGGGGTCGCCTCCTATGGTGCGTTTTCCCAAGGCGCACCGCGCACGCTGCTGTTGTCCGCCACCGTTGATTTCTGAAACCCGCGGGCCGGGCTGGCGGTTTGCGCCGTTGTCCCGGTCGGCTTCTGTAAAGGCCTGAACCATGGTTACCGTTTTGCGTCATCACACGCTCGCCACCCTGCTGTTCGCCGGGTGGCTTGGCTTGTCGTTGTTTTCCCTGGCGCCACGCAACGCTGTCGCCGCCGAGACGGATCCGGCCCTGGGCAGCGTGACCGATCTGCTCGGGCGCCAGGTCAAGGTGCACCTCCCGGTCCGGCGGGTGATTCTCGGCGAAGGTCGCCAGTTGTACCTGGTGGCGGCGCTGGACACGCAAAACCCCATCGAACGCATCGTCGGTTGGCGCAAGGACCTGATCCAGTCCGATCCGGACACCTACGGCGCCTACCTGCGCAAATATCCCGACATCGCCAAGATCCCGACCTTCGGTGGCTTCGAGGACGGCACCTTCGACATCGAGCAGGCGATTTCCCAGCGTCCGGATGTGATCATCCTCAATATCGAAGCCCAGCACGCCACCGAGGACGCGCGTTACATCGAAAAGCTCGACGCCTTGGGCATCCCGGTGGTCTATGTCGACTTTCGCAACAACCCGATGCAGAACACCGAGCCGACCATGCGCCTGTTCGGCCAATTGTTCGGCAAGCAAGCCCGGGCCGAGGCCTTCATCGACTTTCGCAACCAGCAGATTCGACGCGTCACCGACGTCATCGAGGCGCGCCACCCTGCCCGGCCAAAGGTCTTCATCGAACGCATCGGCGGCTACACCGATGATTGCTGCCTGAGCTTCGGCAACGAGAACTTCGGCCTGTTCGTCGAAATGGCCGGTGGCGACAACATTGCCAAAGGCATCATCCCCACCACGTTCGGCCAGTTGAACGCCGAGCAAGTGGTGGTCGCCAACCCGGCGCAGGTGGTGGTCACCAGTGCCAACTGGGAAGCCTTTGCCCCTGGCGGCCATTGGGTCGGCGTCGGCCCGGGGGCGGACATGGCCCAAGCCAGGCAAAAACTGGCGTGGTACACCCAGCGGCCGGCCTATGCCGGCATCAAGGCTCAGGACGACCAGGCGTTCCACGCCATCTGGCACCAGTTCTACAACAGCCCCTATCAGTTCGTCGCCATCCAGCAATTGGCCAAATGGTTTCACCCGACGTTGTTTGCCGACCTGGACCCGGACGCCTCGTTCCGCCAATTGCACGAGCAGTTCCTGCCGGTCCCTTATGAACCGGGCTACGCCGTCAGCCTGCGCCAGGCCGAGGACAAGCCATGACCACGCTGAACGAAACCCTGGTGATGCAACGTGACACCTACCGACGCCTGGTGCTGCGCAAGCGGCTTATCCTCGCCGGGCTCGCGCTGTTGCTGATCTGCAGCGTGCTGCTCGACCTGGCCCTCGGGCCGGCGCGCTACAGCCTCGACGAAGTACTCGGCGCGCTGTTTTCACCGGACAGCGCATCGCCCCAGGTCCGCGTGGTGATGTGGGATATCCGCCTGCCCGTGGCGCTGATGGCCGTTGCAGTCGGTGCGGCGTTGTCCCTGGCCGGCGCGCAGATGCAGACGATCCTCAACAACCCGCTGGCCAGTCCGTTCACCCTGGGCATTTCCGCTGCCGCCAGTTTCGGTGCGGCCATGGGCCTGGCGTTTGGCGTGGCCTTGTTCCCGTTGGCAGCGCAGTACATGGTGCCGCTGAACGCGTTCATCATGGCCATGCTGTCGGCCTTGCTGATCCACTTCCTGAGCCTGCGCCGCGGTGTCACTGCCGAGACCATCGTGCTGCTCGGCATCGCCCTGGTGTTCACGTTCAACGCGCTGCTGGCGCTGGTGCAATTCTTTGCCACCGAGCAAGCCGTGGCCGCCGTGGTGTTCTGGACAATGGGCAGCCTGACCAAAGCCACCTGGCCCAAGCTCGGGGTGATCTGCCTGGTGATCCTGGTCACCCTGCCGATTTTCGCCCGGCGTGCCTGGGCGTTGACCGCCCTGCGCCTGGGGGACGACAAGGCCGCGAGTTTCGGCATCAACGTGCGCAGCCTGCGTTTTCAGACGCTGATCATGGTCAGCCTGCTTGCCTCGTTCCCGGTGGCCTTTGTCGGCACCATCGGCTTCATCGGCCTGGTCGGACCGCACATCGCACGAATGCTGATCGGTGAAGACCAGCGGTTCTTCCTGCCGGCGTCCCTGCTGACCGGCGCACTGATTCTGTCCGCCAGTTCGGTGATCAGCAAAACCCTGATCCCCGGGGCCATTTTCCCCATCGGCGTGGTGACGTCGCTGATCGGCGTGCCCTTCTTCATATCCTTGATTCTCGGTGGGAAGAAAAACTCATGGTAACGATCCGGCTGGAGAATCTCGGCGCACGCTACGGCCAGCGCACGGTCATTCACGGCGTGACCACGGCAGCCTTTATCGGCGGCCAGGTGGTGGCGGTGGTCGGCCCCAACGCGGCGGGCAAGTCCACTTTGTTCAAGCGCATGGCTGGCTTGATCGACGGCCCCGGGCAAGTGGTTCTGGAAGACTCGAAAAAGGGGCCGCAGGGCATCAGCTACATGCCCCAAGGCTTGAACGCCAGCGCCCGGTTGACGGTGTACGAGTCGGTGCTGCTGGCGCGCAAGCAGCTTACGCCGGGCTGGGTCGTTCACGATGATGAACTCAAGTTGGTGGATGACATTCTCGCCGCGCTGGGCATCACCGAACTGTCGTTCCGTAATCTCGGCGAGCTCAGCGGCGGACAGCAGCAACTGGTGTCGATCGCCCAGACCCTGGTGCGCGAACCGGAAATCCTGTTGATGGATGAACCGACCAGCGCCCTGGACATGCACCGGCAAGTCCAGGTGCTGAACTTCATGCGGGCCCTGGCGCGCAAACGCCAGGTCATTGTGTTCATCGCCATCCATGACCTGAACCAGGCCCTGCGCTTTGCCGACCAGGTGCTGGTCATCGCCGACGGCACCGCCCAGGGCAGCGGCCCGAGCGCCGAGGTGATCAGCGAATCGATGCTGCGCAAGGTCTACAAGGTCGAGGCGCGGATCGAGCAATGCAGCCGCGGCGAGCGCCATATCCTGATCGACGATATCGTCTGAGCGCACACCCGGGCCTTGCGTCGAAGGCCCGAGGTTGCAAGACCTAGGCGACCTTGAAGCGATTGACCAACTGTTGCTGGTGCTCGGCCAGGCGCGCCAGTTCCTGGCTGGTGATGGCCGTCTGCTCGGCGCCGGCACTCACTTGGATCACCAGGTCGTTGATCTCGTTCACGTTGCGATTGATGTCTTCGGACACCGCGCTCTGCTCTTCGGCCGCGGAGGCGATCTGGATGTTACGGTCGCTGATCGTCGCCACCCCCTCGGCGATCTCCACCAGCAACTCCCCCGCGCGCTCGACTTTGCTCGCCCCGTCCTGGGCCTTGTCCAGGGTCTGCTGCATGGACAGCGCCGCGCGATCCGAACCGGCCTGCAGGTTGCTGATCATCTGTTGAATGTTGCCTGTGGACTCCTGGGTCTTTTGCGCCAGGGTGCGCACTTCGGAGGCGACCACCGCAAAACCGCGGCCATGGTCACCGGCCCGCGCCGCTTCAATCGCCGCATTGAGCGCCAATAGATTGGTCTGTTCGGCAATGCCGCGAATCACATCGAGCACCGAGGAAATGGCATCGCTTTCCAGCTTGAGATCACCAATGATTTGCGCGGTCTCCTCGGCCTGCCCGGACAATTGGCGGATCAGCCCGATGGTGCTTTCGATTTCCACGCGCCCTTGGGCCGTGCTGAGGTTGACCTGTTGCGACATGTGCGCCGCATCGTTGGTACTTTGCGCCACCTCGCGCACCGTGGCGCTCATCTGATTGATCGCCGTGGCCACCAGCTCGGTGCCTTGGCGCTGTTGCTCGACACTCATGCTGGTCTGGACCGTCACCGTGGAAGACTCTTGCGCAGCGGTGGCCACTTGCGCCGTGGCGTTGCCGATTTCCTGCACGATCTCGCTGATCTCCTGCGCCATGCGATTGAGGTTGCGCGAGATCTGGCCGAACTCATCGCGGCCTTCATAGGTGGCCCTGGCGGTGAGGTCACGCTGTGCCAGGCCGTTCAGGGCCTGGTTCACATCGCGCACCGCAAGATCGATCAGGCGAATAATCACATACGACAACACCGTCACCGCCAGCAGCGCCACGACGACCGCAGCGACGGTCAACCACAACGCACGACTTGCTTCATCGCGGCCGTGAACCGCCAGGCGGCTGATGCTTTGGCCGAGGGCGTCTTCCACCTGGCTCATCATATCGATGCGCTGAGTGGAGAGTTCAAACCAGGCCTCTGGCTTGATGCCCAGGGACTGGCCCAATGGCACTTCGAAAGCCAGGCGCTGCAACTTACCGACTTCGACCGCAGCAGGCTTGAGCATCTGCTCGGTGAACTGTTGAAGCAAGACGGGTTGGGCCTGGCGGCGGAACGCGTCGGAATACGCAGAGAACTCACCAAGATTGCGGCTAAAGCGCGACATCAAGGTCTCATCGAAACGATCCTGGCTGAATACCAGGCCCAGCACGACCCGTTCGCGTCCGGCCCGCTCTTTCATCTCGATAAACTGATTGAGGGCATTGAGCGCATGAACAATGGTGGCGTTGTTGATCGTCGCTTCCAAAGAATGGGTATAGCCCATGAGCGCTTGAATGATCTCGGTATAACGAACACCGGATTCGGTGCTGCTGATACCCAACTTATCCACTTGCCCACGAATGACGGGCAACTGGTCCAATGCCTGGAGAACATTGTCCAATTGCGCACTGTCCGACGCAGACAACCCGCGCACCACCTTGGCCGAGGCATTGGAATCCTGGCGCGCCTGGGCCATACGTTCGCCCATGGACTTGCCGCCGCTGCCCAGGAAAACCCCGCTGGCGCCGCGCTCGCGCTGCAATACCGTGATCAGTTGACTCAACTTCTGTGCCGTGGCGCTGGCGGCGACCGTGGCGTCCATATCGCGCAAGGTCTTGTAGTTGTCCACGATAAAGACGCCGGCCAAGGACAAGAATCCCAACAGAGGAAGTAGCAGGATCAATAAAAGTTTCAGACGCAGCGGTGCATTCCTGAGCATTTCCGTTCAAGCCTCATTTCATATTGAATTAGTGACGCGTGAACTTGTTGTAGAAAGGCTTTTATACACGCTGACCTGGCGCGATCTTAGCGCAATACCAAATAGCCATCACCCCTGATAGAGCGCTGCTTGGCACTTATAACGGCGATGACGCGGGCATTTCGATTTGCCTTGATCAGGGTCAAGCTTTCGGCAAATAACGGTAAGCATCCGGTAAGGGAAAGTGCTTAACGATAGGCACGTATTTCATCCTGTCCCGTTGGAGCACTCCATGCATTTGCTGCGCTTAGCCGTTTCAACAATCCCGAGTGTCGTCCTGCTCGCCGTAGCCAGTTCGGCGATCGCCGCACAGGCCGCTGAACCTGAAACCGCCGAACCGTCTTCGTCCTGGGGACTGGGAGTCGGTGCAATCAGCAGCCAGCAGCCCTATACCGGCATCGATCGTGACAACAAGGCGATCCCGCTGATCTACTTCGAGAACGAATACTTGCGGGTGTTCGGCCCAAACGCCGAGGTCAAGCTGACACAGCTCGAACTCAACGATACCCAGCACATCGATTTCAGCCTCGTGGGCCAGTACGACTTCAGTGGTTATGATGCCGATGACTCACGGGTCTTCGATGGCATGAGCGACCGTAAAAGCGGCTTCTGGGCCGGCGCCAAAGTGCAGTGGCGCACCGACTGGGTGGACGTGCACGCCGAGTGGCTGGCGGATGCATCGGGCCATAGCGACGGCCAACGTTTCAACCTGGGCCTGGAGCGATCCTGGCGGCTCGGCGACCACATCACCCTCACGCCCCATGCAACGGCGATGTGGCAGGACAAAAAATACGTCGATTATTATTTTGGCGTGCGTGACAGTGAAGCGCGCATCGATCGCGCGGCCTATGATGGCAAGTCTGCCCTCAATACCGAGTTTGGCGTCCGGGGAAACTATATGTTCGATCAGCACCACTCTGTGTTCCTCGACCTGAAGGCGACGCGCCTGGACAGCGAAATCAAGGACAGTCCGCTGGTAGACCGTTCTACCGAAAACAGTGCGCTGTTTGGCTACCTGTACCGCTTCTGATGAGCCGCATTCTGCTGGTCGAGGACCACGAACGCTTGGCACAGCTGGTCTGCACGGGACTGACGAACGCCGGGATTGCCGTCGATGTGATCAACCGCATGGATGGCGCGTGGGCGGCCATCCAACGGGTGCCCTACCAGGCGTTGATCCTTGATCGCGGCTTGCCAGACGGTGACGGGCTCGTCTTGTTGAAGCGTCTGCGCAGCGCCGGGCTTGGCCTGCCTTGTCTGGTGCTGACGGCACGGGATGCCTTGCATGATCGGGTACAGGGGCTCGATGCCGGTGCCGATGACTACCTGCCCAAGCCGTTCGCCATGGATGAAATGATCGCCCGTGTACGGGCCTTGCTACGAAGGCCCGTGGACTGTCGTCCTCTCGCACCCAGCCATGGTGACCTGAGCCTGCAACCCGATACAGGCCTGCTGTACTGCGCGGACGAGAGCATCGCCCTGGCACCGGCGGAAATGCAGATCATGTTGCTGCTGTTGCGCAAGCCCGGTGAAATCGTCCGCCGCCCCCACATCGAGGCGGCAGGCTGGGGCTTGAGCGAAGCAGTCACGCCGAACGCCCTGGACGTGGCCCTGCACCGTATCCGCCGCAAGCTGCTGGCCATCGGCTCGCGCCAACGCATTGTCAACGTGCGAGGTCTAGGTTATGCGCTGCGCCAGGTCGACGTGGTTGAGTAGCCTCAGGTTCAAGGTGCTGCTGGCTTACATTGCCGGCGTGGCGCTGAGCATCCTGCTGATCGTGTCGGCGGCGTTGGCCCTGGCCACCTCAGAGAGCGACATCCTGTCGGTCACGAACATGGCCGAACGCACCCAGGAGCTGGCGGAAAAACTCCAGTTCGATGCTGGCGGGCGCCCGGTGGGATTCGATCACAGCGAGGCCGATCGGGCCTGGACCTATGAAAGCATGCGGCAGGAGATCGGCTACCGCGTGCTGGACCTTTCGGCAAACGTGGCCCTGACGTCCACCGATGCGACTTTCTGGCCTGCGAGCACCTCGGTGCGTCCGGAAGAGCTGGGACAATTCAAGTTCGAGCGCCAGGGCATCCTCATGTATGGCGCCACCGCGCCGGTCGAACACGACGGCCAGACCTGGTTCCTGCAACTGGCCGCCAGCGAACGGCTGATGGACCTCTTCCATGGGGCCTTCGCGTTGCCCTTCATGGGCGCCGGCATCGTCCTGTTCAGCCTGCTACTGCTCTTCGTCTTTGGCGCCTGCGCCTATGTCATCCTCGGCTACACGCTCAAGCCCTTGCGCGAGGTGTCCGAGTCAGCCGCGGCCATCTCGCCACGCTCCCTGCATTCACGGCTGCAGGTCGACCGCGTGCCGTCCGAAGTCGTGCCACTGGTGGACAGCTTCAATCGGGTCCTCCAGCGCCTGGAAAATGGCTACCGGATCCAGCAGGAATTCCTGGCGACCGCGGCGCACGAACTGAAGACGCCGCTAGCACTGATACGGGCGCAGATCGAATTGATGGAAGACAGCCAAGGTCGCAATGCGCTCCTCAACGATGTGGCCCACATGACCCGTCAAACCCAGCAACTGCTGCTCCTGACCGAAGCCAGTGAAGCCCAGAACTACATCTTTGCCGCCGTCGAACTGACAGACGTCGCCAAGGAGGCCATCGAATATTTGCAGCGCATGGCCGAAGCCGTCGACGTACGCCTGGTGCTGGCCGAGGATTGCACGGGCGTTGGCCCTTGGCAGGCTGATCGCAGCGCCCTCTTCACGTTGCTGAAGAACCTGCTGGAAAACGCCCTCCAACATGCTCCTCGAGGCACCGAGGTTCGACTGGAGATCGGCAGGGATTACCTGCGCGTACGCGATTGGGGCCCCGGGGTTGATCGGGAGCAACTGCCCCAACTGTTCGTGCGCTTCTGGCGCGGGGCCCATCGCCGCGACCATGGCGCCGGCCTGGGTTTGACGATCTGCCAGGAAATCGCCCAGGCCCATGGCTGGATGCTCTCGGCCACGAGAGCCGAGCCAGGTTTGCTGCTGCAGCTGTCCCGACGGGAACCTTGATCTACCAGCCGAGCTGCTTGTTGAAACCCAGGGCGTCATAGTAGTCGTGCTGCGTGAGAATCTTGCCCTCCTTGAGCCGGATGAAACTCACCCCCTTGAAGCTGAGGGGGCGCTGGGTGGCCGGCGTCTCGGTGCTCCAAGGCCCGGTATTGTGCCCCTTGAACTCCCATTCGAAGGCAACGCTGTCACCGTTGATGATCGGCTCGCCCAGCATCGTCCATTGCAGATCCGGCACTGCGCGCATGAACACTTCGATCACCTGGGTCTTGGCATTTTCCCGGCCCACCTGCGGTGTTCCCACCGAGGCGTCGAGAAACTCACCGTCCTCGGCGAAGTACTTCGCCGCAGCCTCCGCATCACGGGCGTTCCAAGCCTTCATGTAGTCATGGATCACGCCCAGGGTATTGTTTTGACTGGCCGCCATAACCCCATGGCTGGCCAGCATCAGGAGCAACCCAAACAGCATCGAGTGGATTCGAGACGTCATAAAATATTCACCTTTTCTCATCAGAGGAATTTGCCTGCCGCGCCCGGCGGCAGGCCGTCATGTTCCTAGGCTTTTTTCCAGGCATCGGACGCCGGAGCGGTACCCTTCTCGTAGGGACGAAACACGACCATGTAGACGAGGCCGACGAGAATCACGATGGCGCCGACCAACACGATGCCGTAGTTCACGTACCAAGGCGCATCTGGCGTACGCGGCCAGGACATATTGACGATGGCGAACAAGCCATAGCAGAGCGCAGCGATGTTCACCGGCCAGCCCCAACGTCCCAAGGTGAACTGGCCCTTGGGTGTCCAGCCCCGGAGACGGGCATACATCACTCCCCCGACAATCATCTGGAACGCCAGGTAGATACCGATGGCGGCAAAACTCACCACCAGCGCGATGGCGTTCTGAAGATAAAAGCCGACACACACGATGATTGCCGGCAGCACCCCGCAGACCATCAGGGCGGCAGTCGGCACATGGGTCGTCGGGGAGAGTTTCTTCAGCGCACCACTGCCCATGAGCATTTCGTCTCGAGCGTAGGCATACAACAAGCGGCTGGCGGATGCCTGCAAGCTCAGCACACAGGAAACGAATGAGACCGTGATCACCGCCATGACCACACGGGACATGACCGGACCGAACGCCGCGCCAAATATCGTGGCCATGGGATCCTTGTCCTGCCCGGAAACAACGGCGGCAATATCAGGCACGGCCAGGATCAAGGCCAGGGCGGCGAAGATCGAAGCAGCACCGCCGATCCAAATCGTCATTCGCATGGCCTTGGGGACCTGGCGGCTAGGATTGGGCGTTTCCTCGGCGACATCGCCGCAGGCTTCAAAACCATAATAGAGGAACATCCCCGCCAGTGACGCGGCCAGGAAGGCCGGCCAGTACTCCCCATCGATGGAAATATCGAACGTGTCGAACAACACGCTCAAGGGCTGGTGGCGCTCGAAAATCAGCAAATAGCCGCCGATCAACAAAGCCCCGACCAGCTCACACAGAAAACCGAACATCGCCACCCGCGCCAGCAGCTTGGTGCCGCTCAGGTTCAGGACCGTCGCGGCGGCGGTCAGGACCAGCGCAACCAAGGTATTAGTGACCGGCGACGACTCGAAACCCAGCAGGTTGGCAATGTAGGGGCCAGCGCCCAGGGCTACGGCAGCAATGGTCACGCACAAAGAGATGGCGTAGATCCAGCCGACCATCCAGGCCCATTTTTTCCCCACCAGGCGGCGAGCCCACGGATAGACACCGCCGGAAATGGGGTACTGGGACACCACTTCGCAAAAAATCAGGCACACCAGCATTTGCCCGAAGCCGACCAGCAGGTAAGACCAGAACATCGGCGGCCCGCCCGCCGCCAGGCACAGGCCGAACAACGTATAGACGCCGACCACTGGCGATAAGTAAGTAAAACCGAGGGCAAAGTTCTGCCAGAGGCTCATGCTACGTTCGAAATTCGAGGTGTACCCCAGGGCACGGAGTTGCTCCGCGTCCTGGTCCACGGCTGCCGTGGAGCTTATCGAGCTGTTCATTGCGCCATCCTTCAAAAAGGAATTCGTTTGAGTAAGCGTCAAGCAGGCAGAGCCATCCCGCCTGTAACGTGGTTCACCGGAAATGCCTCAGAGCTGAATCCAGGTGGCCTTGATCTCGGTGTATTTATCAAAAGCATGCAGGGATTTGTCGCGGCCATTGCCGGACTGTTTGTAGCCACCGAACGGCGCCATCATGTCGCCGCCGTCATACAGGTTGACCCAGACACTTCCGGCGCGAAGAGCCCGGGCCATGGTGTGGGCGCGCGACAGGTTGGCCGTCCAGACGGCTGCCGCCAGCCCATAAGGCGTGTCGTTGGCGATGCGCACCGCATCCTCGGCTTCGTCGAACTCGATCACCGACAGCACCGAGCCAAAAATCTCTTCCCGGGCAATGTTCATCGAATTGCTGACGTTATCGAATAGCGTCGGCTCCACGTAGCTGCCACCGCTGTCCGCCAGCGCCACGTGTCCTCCCAGCAACAACTGGGCGCCTTGATCCTGTCCTTGCCGAATGTGGTGCAACACGCCTTCCAGGTGACGCGCATCCACCAGTGCACCGACATTGGTGTCGGGGTCCAATGGATGGCCAGGCTTCCAGCTTTTCATGGCCTCGACCACCATCGGCACGAAACGCGCCTTGATGGAAGCCTGGACGAGCAAACGTGAACCGGCGGTGCACACCTCGCCCTGATTGAAAGCTATGGCGGCCGCTGCCGCTTCGGCGGCTACCTGAAGATCAGGGGCATCGGCGAAGACAATGTTCGGACTCTTCCCCCCCGCCTCCAGCCAGACCCGCTTCATGTTCGACTCGCCTGCATACACGAGAAGTTGCTTGGCCACTCGGGTGGAACCGGTAAACGCCAGCACATCAACGTCACCGTGTAAGGCCAGGGCCTTGCCCACCGTGTGCCCATAGCCTGGCAGCACATTGAGCACACCGGCCGGCAACCCTGCTTCCAGGGCAAGCTGTGCGATACGAATGGCCGTCAGCGGCGAACGCTCCGAAGGTTTGAGAATCACCGAATTACCGCTCGCCAATGCCGGCCCCAATTTCCAGGACGCCATCATCAACGGGAAATTCCACGGCACGATGGCAGCGACCACCCCGACCGGCTCCCGCGTCACCAACCCAAGCTGATCCACAGCCGTCGCGGCCACTTCATCGTAGATCTTGTCGATGGCTTCACCGCACCAGCGAATGCTGTCGATGGCGCCGGGCAGGTCGACCGCCAGCGAGTCGGCGATCGGTTTACCCATGTCCAGCGTTTCCAGCAGCGCCAGCTCTTCGACATGGGACTGCAAGAGGTCGGAAAAACGCAACATGACCGCCTTGCGCGCTGCCGGTGCCTGACGCGACCAAACGCCAGACTCGAATGCCGCCCGGGCGCTGGTCACGGCCAACTCGGCGTCCGCGGCGTCGCAACTTGCAACCAGGCCCAACAATCGCCCATCCACAGGACTCACGCATTCGAAGGTAGCGCCTGAACTGGCAGGCCTGTACTGCCCGTCGATAAAGGCGCGGCCCTCGATGTCCAGCGCCTTGGCTCTGGCGTCCCACTCTGCTCGGGTCAAGTGACTCATGATTGAAGTGCTCCTGGGTTCGGATGAATGCGATCTCGGCTCGCTTAAACATATGGAACCATATCTTTTAACCCATGAGAACCCCAGGAAAACCAAATTCAGCCAGGTTGTTTTGACTTCAACGCCTTTTCATCCCTAGAATTCCGCGCCAATGGCCCCTGAAAATGCCTTTGAACTATGAAATAGAATTTTTTGAGTCCAGGCGTCGACGACGCCGCCAATGAATGAAACGACCATGAGTCCTACATCGAGCCTCATACGCCTCAATCAGGAAGGGAAAACGGAATCGGTCACCCGCCGCCTGGTTGAAATGATTGACCTGGGGTTGCTGGTCGAAGGTGAACAGCTCCCCAGCGAAAGTACCCTGGCCACCCAACTCGGCGTCGCCACGGTCACCCTGCGCGATGCGTTGGCTGCCTTGCGAGAACGCGGGGTCATCGAAACCCGCCGTGGGCGCAACGGCGGCAGCTTTATCTGCGCCGCCCCACAAACCACCGATCAAGCCTTGTTCGACCAATTGCGTGAAATGAGCACGCTTGAATTGCGTGACCTGGCCGACGAGCACGCAGCCATTTCCGGCGCTGCCGCTCGCTTGGCAGCCCAACGTGCCGGCCCTGAGCAACATGCGCGGCTGGGTGGCTACATCGATGCGCTGGCCAAGGCACAAGAACGGCTGGAGCGCCGACGTGCCGACGCCAGATTCCACATCGAAATTGCCGTGGCATCGCAGTCGGTGCGGCTGACCCACAGCGAGGCCCGCTTGCAGGCGGAACTGGGGGAGTTGTTATGGTTGCCATTTGATGAGCAACCGGATCCCCAAGTGATCGAGCGGGAACACCGGGCGATTCTGGAGGCCATTATTGCGAACGATGCCAATCTGGCCGGGGCCCTGGCCGAAGCCCATGTCGCTCGCGGCGTCCGGCGCTTGACCGCCATACGCTTGCAGCAGATGGCGCAGGATGCCTGATGACTGGAACAGAACTTGCTGAACAACTGACTCCAAACACCGCCCGACAGCCTGTTCGTGTCGCCAGCAAACACCGCACTGTCCCTTCCGAGGCATGAGTTAGAGCCATGGATAACGAAATGTCAGCAAATGGGTTATCCCAATGCGCAACGTTGATCAACGCTTCCATTGGTAACGTCTTCAAGGGTCTCAACAACCTGGGCGCCCAGGTATCGAGCATTTGGGAACGGCAACGGAGCAAGACCAAGCGACCCAATCAACGCGACCTCAAGCCATTGCTGGCTGGCGTCCGGCAGATTCTCGATTCCGAAAGCCTCAAGTTTCATGGCGCCGGCGTGGTCTTCGCCCCCGGTGAACTGGAAGATTGCGAGATGCACCTGCAGTGGTGGTGCCGGACCCAGAACGAACACATCCAGCCTTTGCAGCTGAATCTCGATAGCCGTAGCGATCGTTTCTACGATTACTTGCACATGCCGTGGTACACCCGTCCGCAGCAGACTCGCCAGCCTTCCATAGACGGTCCTTTCGTCGACTTGTACGGCACCGAGCAGTACATCGTCGCCTTTTCCGTGCCGATTTTTTTCGATGATCGCTTCATTGGCGTCGCCGCCGCCGACATCTCCCTGCACTCATTGGAACCTTTGCTCGTTCGCAGCCTGATGAGAGTCAGCAATGAAGCACTGTTGCTCAATGCCGAGGGTCGAGTACTGGCCGCCAATACGGCGAGTTGGTTGGCCGGCGATCTGACCCGGGGCGTGCTGAACCAGGACATGGAACAAGGGCGCGTGTTGAGCCTCATCGACACGTCGTCCTATTGGAGCGTGGTGGAGCGGCCGATACCCAGGCTCTGATTGCCGGGCGTTTCGATTTCCCCTGTTGTAAGCAAGTCCTCCTGTGGGAGCGGGCTTGCTCGCGAAAGCGGTGGGTCAGCTTGCATCCACTTTGACTGGGCCAAGCTCACTCCCACAGGGTGATACGCGGCCTCAGGCAATCCCGCCGTCAGGCACCGCAAGCGTGCCGGGCTGTGGAGCGCGGCTTGGCCGGAAAGTCTCGGGCATCGCCAGCAACAGGCCGAACGCCAAGGCGGCAATCGCTGCCAGTATCAGGAATGCAGCGCTGTAGCCAGCCCCCTGCACGACGAAGCCGGCCAGGCTGTTGCTCAACGCGGCGCCCAGCCCGAACACCGTCGACAACACCCCGAGGCTGACGTTGAAACGCCCGGTGCCCTGGGTCAGGTCCTTCACCACCAAGGGAAACAGCGCGCCAAACAGTCCGGCACCGATACCGTCCAGCAGTTGCACCGCCACCAACCAGTAGGGGTCGTCCGAGAGCACATACAGCACACCGCGGATGGGCAGGATCAGGAAGCCGGCCAGCAACAACGGCTTGCGGCCCCAGGCATCGGCCTTGACCCCCACCAGCCACGCCATGGGCACCATGACCAGCTGCGCCGCAACGATACAGGCCGACGTCAGCGGCGTGGCCAGGTGCACGTTGGCCTGGGCGAGCTTCTGGCTGACCAGCGGGAGCATCGCCGCGTTCGCCAGGTGAAACAGCCCGCAGCAGATGGCGAATAACAGCAGCGTGCGGTTATCCAGCAAGACCCGCAGCGCCGAAGGTACCGGGCCGTGGACCACCTGCCCCGCCTCCAGCCCTCGGGCCACGTCATGGTCGATGGCCTCGGCGGACACGCAACTGACCGCCACGATGCTGGCCAAGGCCATGGCGGCCATCAGGTAAAACACCGCGATGGGACCGAACAGCCAGGCGAACCCACCCGCCAGCAGCGCTGCGCAGGCATTGCCCGCGTGGTTGAATGTCTCGTTGCGCCCAGTGCGCCGCGTAAAGGCCTTGGCGCCAGTAATGCCCAGGGAGATGGCGGCAATAGCCGGCGCAAAGACCGAGGCCGCCACAGCGCCAAGCGCCTGAGTCAGCGCCACCAGGCCGAACGAAGACGTGAACGGCAGCACCAGGCAACCGAGCGTCACCATCAAGGCCGCCACGGCCACCACGGCACGTTTGCTGCGCACCCGGTCGATCAGCGCTCCGGCGGGCGCCTGTGCAACGAGCCCGGCCATCGCCGCCACCGTCATCACCACGCCAATGCTGGCCGGGTCCCAGCGATGCACCGCCAACAGATAGATCGCCAGGTACGGGCCCAAACCATCGCGGACATCCGCGAGGAAAAAATTCAGGCCATCCAGGGAAAGGTTGTTGCGTCGGTCTTGGTTTCGATCCACAGCGGCCTCGACGAGGGCTTTGCCCAAAGATGATTGGCGCCAAGGTGTACGGTCACACGAGACGACGGTTTGCGCCCTGCGTCACCAACGCTGCGTGACGGGGCGCGCAAAGCATCCTACCAAAAGGTTGTACTGTTCACTTCAGAGCGCTGATAAATCCGTGGCGAGGGAGCTTGCTCCCGCTGGGTCGCGAAGCGGCCCCAAAACCTGCCGAACGCGTAACACAGACACACCTCACCCGCCGGCTCACGACTGCTTCGCAGCCGAGCGGGAGCAAGCTCCCTCGCCACAGGTCCGTCGTTGTTTCTTAAATGAACTGCACGCCCTACCAAAGCGCGATGTCGTAAGTGAAATAGATCCGATTACTGTCACGCCCCCGTGAAAAGTCCGAGCGATAGACGTAGTTTCGCACCTTCATCCCCAGCCCCTTGAACGTACCCTGCTGCACCACGTACGCGATCTCCGCGTCACGTTCCCACTCTTTGACCGTGGTGTTGGACTTGCCGTCGTTACCGCTCAGGTAGCGGGTGGAGAATGTCAGGCCCGGCACACCGAGGCGCGCGAAGTCGTAGCCGTAACCGAGCATCCAGGTCTTCTCGTCTTCCTCGATGAACTTGCCGATCCCGACGTTACTGAAGGAATACACCGTGGCGCCACTGATGTAAGGCAGGCCCGCCTCGCCGCTGAGGGTCTGGTAACCGGCACTCAACGTATGGCCGACAACGGCGTAGGACAGCGACCCGCTGAGCATGTCGTTGTCGATCTTGCTGCCGTAGGCCGAACCCGAATCGACGCTGTTGAAATAGCGCAGGTCGCTGGTCAGTACCCCGGCACCCAAGGGCAGATCATGCTGGATACCAGCAAAATTCTGTCGATAGAAATTCTCCAGCTCGCCATAGAAGTAGCTCAGGCGGATGTTCTTGCCCAGCTTGTAGTCGGCGCCGGCATAGCTGAAGTCACCGGACTCATCGCCGCCGTAGCCATCGGGCACGATGGGCATGCTGTCGCTCGAATCCCGCAGTTTGAAACGCTCCAGATGCCCGCCGGTGAGGGTGAGGTTATCGATGTCACTGCTGCTGATCTGGGTGCCTTGGTAGGTCTGGGGCAACAGCCGCGCATCGTTGTAGATCAGCACTGGGGTCTTGGGCAGCAAGGTGCCGTGCTTGAGCGTGGTCTTGGCGAACCGGGCCTTGGCGGTCATGCCCGCGCTGGCGAACTCGTCGGCGGCGCGACCGTCGTCATGCACCGGTAGCAGGCCGGTGCCGCTGCGGCCGCGCCCGGAGTCGAGCTTGACCCCGAGCAGGCCCAGGGCATCGACGCCGAAACCGATCGTGCCCGGCGTAAAGCCTGACTGGTAATCCAGCAGGAAACCCTGGGCCCATTCGGTGCGCTCACTCTTGGCCGTCCTCGCCGCCCGTGCGCTCATGCCGTGCTCATCGCGGAAATTTTCGTTGAAATAGACGTTGCGCAATTGCAGCTTGAGCTTGCTGTCGTCGATGAAACCTTCGGCGCTGGCCGTGGCCAGGGGCAACAGGCCAAGGAGTGGAAACAAAGCCCCGCGGGTAAGCAAAGTGGTCATGTCGAGCTACTCGTTGTTGTTATTGGGCGTGCAGGCCGGCGCACACCCCCTTGCGGGGCGTGTCAGGCAGGCAGCTAAAAGTGCGGCGGATGAATCAGGAGAACAGCGTCAGCGCCCCGGTCAGCAGGGCCAATGCAGTAATGACCAGGGAGGTGAGCACCGCCCATTTGATGGTGGCTTTCTGAAAGTCGCCCAGGTCGCGGTCGACCATGCCCACCAGCAACAGGGTCGAGGCCACCAGCGGACTCATCAGGTGCACCGGCTGGCCAAGAATGGACGCCCGGGCAATTTCCACCGGATCGATCCCGTAGGCCGCCGCGGCGTTGGCCAGGATCGGCACGACACCGAAGTAGTAGGCATCGTTGGACAACACGAACGTCAGCGGCATGCTGGTAATCGCCACCACCAACGGGAACAGATGGCCCCAGGACGGCGGAATCCAGTCCACCAGGGTTTGTGCCAACGCATCGACCATCTTCGTCCCGGAGAAAATCCCGGCGAAAATGCCCGCGGCAAACACCAGCAGGACCACGGTCATGGCGTTGCCCGAATGGGCGAGAATGCGTTCCTTCTGAATATCCAGCTGCGGATAGTTGATCATCAGCGCCAGGACAAAACCGATCAGGAACAGGATCGCCGAGTGCATGAGCCCCATCACCAGCGCGACCATCACCGCGACCACCAACAGCAGGTTGACGTAGGCCAGTTTCGGACGTTTGTGTGGCGTGTCTTCCATGATCGCGTTGATGTAGCAATTACCACCGCCGCTTTGCAGCTGGACATTGCCGATGCGCTTGCGCTCGGCACGGCCCAACAGGAACGCCGTGAACACCACCCATGCGGCCCCACCGATCATGGTCGGCAGCAACGGCACGAAGTACTCACCGGCATCCAGGCCCAGCGCTGCGATGGCGCGGGTCGCCGGGCCGCCCCAAGGGGTCATGCCGCTCATGATGCTCAAGGAGAGCATGGAAACGGTCGCCAGGATCATCGGGTTCATGCCGATGCGCTTATACAGCGGCAGCATCGCGGCACAGGTGATCATGTACGTCGTCGTGCCGTCACCGTCCAGCGCCACCAACAGCGACAGCAGCGCAGTGCCCACGGCGATTTTCATCGGGTCGCCATTGACCCGCTTGAGGATCTTGCGGATCAGCGGGTCGAACAGACCGGCGTCGATCATCAGGCCGAAAAACAGGATCGCGAACAACAGCAGTGCCGCTGACGGCGCGACCATCTTCAGGCCATCCAGCATCATCTTGCCGGTGGTCCCGCCAAAGCCGCCAAGCACGGCAAAGACGATCGGCACCACCGTCAGGGCGACGATGGGCGACAGCCGTTTGGTCATTATCAGGAAGGTGAAGACCACCACCATGGCCAAGCCAAGTAAAGCGAGCATATGTCAGATCTCTTGTTGTTATTGAGTCGCTGATGCAATGACGAGGTCTGCCTGGCTAACCGGCCAGGCGCCGGGAAACCGTGGCGTATACAAAACCTGAAAAAAGGCGGCGGGCGGTGCGTACTACCGAGGCTCGAATGGTCTCACCCGTTTCGCCGGTGTAGGACAACACGACATCGATACCGCCGCTAGGGTGCTCGATGCGAACCTGCTCCAAACGAGGCTCGCTGCCGCCACCGATCAGGTTGGCCGCGACACTGCCGTGGGTCACGCAAGCCGTCGCCAGGCCGATGGAGCCGGTGATTGCCAAGGCGCGGTGACAGCTGTGGGGCATGAAGTAGCGCACCTGGAGGGTCCCGCCAGACTTGGCCGGCGACACCAGGACTGGCTTGGGGATCACCATGTCGCTGACGTCACCCAGGCCCATCGCCCGGCCGGCTTTGAGCCGCAAGGATTCCAGGCGCCGCATGAATGCCTTGTCGGCGTCCAGTTCAGCGGGGCTTTCGTCACCGCGCTTGCCCAGTTGGCTGGCCTCGACGATCAGCATCGGCATCGCCATGTCGATGCAGGTCACCGCAATGCCGTCGATCATGTCCAGGGGTTGCCCGGTCGGGAAGAGCTTCCCCGTCTTGCTGCCCGCGGCATCGAGGAAGGTCAGTTGCACCGGGGCGGCCGTGCCGGGCACGCCATCGATGGCGGTGTCGCCTTCGTAGCTGACCTTGCCTTTCGGGGTTTGCACGTCGGAATTCACGAAAGTCCCGGTATTGAGATTGCGAATGCGCACCCGGGTCAGCTCGCCGGTAGCCTTGACCAGCCCCTGCTCGATGGCGAACGGGCCGACGGCGCAGAGCATGTTGCCGCAGTTGGGCGCGGTGTCGACCCGACGCTGGGAAACCATGACTTGAACGAACAGATAATCGACGTCGGCTTCCGGGTGCAGCGATGGGCTGACGATCGCCACCTTGCTGGTCTGTGGGCTGCCGCCGCCGATGCCGTCGATTTCCAGTTCGTGGCCGGAGCCCATCAGGTTGATCAGCAGCTCGTCACGTTCGGCGATGGCGACCGGCAGATCCCAGGCGAGAAACACCGGGCCTTTTGACGTACCGCCGCGCATCAGCACACAAGGAATTCGCTTCATGAACATTAACTCTTGTTGATCAATCTGGATAATTGATGTTCTGGACACAAGAGTGGCAGGGTTTAAAAAGTGTTTCCAATGCAAATATCGTCGCCATTATTGCGTTTCACAAAAGAATCATTCTAGGATTCGCCCAGGGCCCACCGCCCTTCCCCAGCGAGAGAAAACATGGAATATGAACTGCAGGACATACGATCTTTCGTGAAAATCGCTGAACTGGGCAGTTTCCACGAGGCCGCCGATGCATTGCACCTGTCCCAACCCGCCTTGAGCCGGCGGATGAAAAAACTCGAGGAAGGCTTGGGGACCGCTTTGCTCGATCGCACCACCCGCAAGGTCAGCCTGACGAGCGTCGGTCGTGACTTCCTGCCCAAGGCGCGACGCCTGCTGGATGATTTCGACGACTCGATCCTCAATATCCGCGAGCTGGCGGAGCGACAGATCGGCCGGGTGACCTTGGCCTGCATCCCCACGGCGGCGTTCTATTTCCTGCCTTCGGTGATCCGCCTCTACAACGAGCGCTACCCGAAAATCCGCATCCGCCTGCTCGACCTCAGCGCCAATGAAGGGCTCGAAGCGGTGTTGCGCGGCGAAGCCGATTTCGGCATCAACATGATGAGCGGCCAGCACCCGGACATCGAGTTCGTGCCCCTGGTCAACGAACCCTTTGTGCTGGCCTGCCGGCGCGACCATGAGTTGGCTGAACGCAGCGCGGTCACCTGGTCGGAACTCAGCGATTACCGGTTGATCGGCGTTGGCCGCCTGAGCGGCAACCGCATGCTGCTGGACCACGCGCTGTCGGGCCTGAGCTGGCGCCCGCAGTGGTTTTACGAAGTACAGCACTTGTCCACGTCATTGGGACTGGTGGAGGCTGGCCTGGGCGTGTCGGCGATGCCAAGCCTGGCGATGCCGGCCGGGGACCATCCAACGCTGGTCAGCGTGCCGCTGATCGAGCCAGTGGTAAACCGCTCGCTGGGCCTGGTCTACCGCCGGGGCGCATCGCTCTCCCCGGCCGCGGAGAAATTCGTCTCGATCCTGCTTGAACAGTGGCCGCAATGAAGCGAGAGCCGCCACACCACCAGCGCGGCGAGGCTGATTGAGCCGCCCAGCAGGCTGACCGCCATCCAGCCCCATAGCGCGAAGACCTGGGTTGCGGCAACCGCGCCCAGTGCACTGCCCACCGAGTAGAAAAACATGTAGGCGCCGACCATGCGGCTTTGGGCGTCGGGCCGTGCGGCGAAAATCAGGCTCTGGTTGGTGACGTGCACGGCTTGCACCGCGAAGTCGAGCAACACCACACCGCAGACCAGCGCAATCAGGGAGGTCTCGGTCAACGCGATGGGCAGCCAGGAAAGCGCCAGAAGCCCCAGGGACCAGCCGGTCACCCGTTGTCCAAAACCTTGGTCAGCCCAACGTCCGGCGCTTCTGGCCGCCAGGGCTCCTGCGACGCCAGCCAGGCCAAACAGGCCGATGGTGGTGTGGGAAAGCGCCAGCGGCGCGGCGCTCAACGGCAGCACCATGGCCGTCCATAACACCGAAAAAGCGGCAAAGACCAGCAAGGCCAGCAGCCCCCTGGTCCGTAGCATCGGCTCGGTCACGAACAGCATGAACAGCGAACGGATGAGCGCCAGATAGGGCTCCCGGTTGCGGGGCGACACGGCGGCAGGCACCACGGCCCAGAACACCGCTGCGATGATCAGCATCAAGCCCGAGGAAACGAAATAAACCCCGCGCCAGCCCGCCAGATCGGCGATCACTCCAGAGATGAACCGCGCCAGGAGAATCCCCAGGACGACGCCACTGGTGACGGTTCCCACGGCCTGTCCCCGTTGGGAGGGCGAGGACAGCGCGGCGGCATAGGCCACCAGCACCTGGACGACCACCGCCAGCAGCCCCATCACAATCAGGGCGCCCAGCAACGCCAACCAATGCTGGGCTGCGCCGACGGCCGCCAGCACAATCGCAGACAACACCAATTGGGCGAACACCAACCGTTTACGGTCGACCTTGTCCCCCAGCGGGACGATGAACAGCAACCCCAGCGCGTAACCCACCTGGGTGGCCGTCACCACGACCCCGATCAACCCTGAAGCGACGCCCAGACTCTCGGCCATCGACGCGAGCAAGGGCTGGGCAAAGTAGACGTTGGCGACGGCCAGTGCGCAGGTCACGGAGAACAATAAAGTGAGCGACGGCGAAAGGCCCGGGCACTGCTGCGTACTCAAGGAACCCGTGGCGAGGGAGCTTGCTCCCGCTGGGCTGCGAAGCGGCCCCATTTGTGAGCGCTTCGCACTCAAGCTGGAGCAAGCTCCCTCGCCACGCTGGGCTTCCGAAGACTGCGAGGTGAAACCATCGGCCTCTGCTGTCATGCATGTCTCCTTGGCGCTAAACTAGTTTCAATTAAAAACCTGATTGAATTGTTGCCCGATCAGGTTTTTATTTGCAACCACAAATACCGGCCAACTTGGCATTGCTTTCCAAAGGGTCAAAAAATGGAAACCGCTTCAACGCAAAACAACGAATGCCCGGTCGCCAGGACACTCGGCGTGATAGGCGATCGTTGGTCGCTGATGATCATCCGCGACGCCTTCGACGACATCCGCCGCTTCAGTGAATTCCAGAAAAGCCTGGGCGTGGCCAAGAACATCCTGGCATCTAGGCTCAAAGCCTTGGTCGAGGTCGGCGTATTCGACGTTCGCCCCGCCTCGGATGGAAGCGCCTACAAGGAATACGTCCTGACAGAGAAAGGACGGGAGATCTTTCCGGTGGTGGTCAGCCTGCGGCAATGGGGCGAACGCTTCCTGTTCGAGCCGGGAGAAACGCGCTCCGTGCTGCTGGACAACGCCTCCGGCCAGGCGCTCATGCCGATGGAGGTTCGTTCCTCAAGTGGCCAGAAACTCGGCCCGACCGACTGTCACAGGGTGAGGCTCATGGCCGACAACCCAACGTGAGCGCTTTTATCCCTGCAACACCAGCGACAGGTCCGGGTACCTGGCGCACATGAAATCGACAAAGGCCCGCACCTTCGGCGCAGCCAGCCGCCGGGACGTGTGCAGGACCCAGAGTTCGGCTTCCTTGCCCGTTACCGTGCCCCACTGGACCAACTCGCCACTGGCCAACGGGTTCCAAGCGATCGACTGTGGGAGAAGAGCCGCCCCACCACCGGCGATGGCCGCGTCGCGGATCATCAGGAACGAAGAGAAACGCAGCCTGGGGATCGGCTCCAGGACCAGGTGACCGCCATCGAGTATCCAATGGGCAGGCTCGAAACTCGACACCACAATGCCGGGAACCGAACGGAGAGCGCCGGGCGCAGGCTTGGGTACTTCAGGCGCAGCCACGACGACCAGCCGGTCCTTGGCGAAGCAGCGGCCGACCAGATCGCTGTCCGGGCTCGGGTTGATCCGGATCGCCACGTCAAATTGTTCCTCGACGAGATCAACCACACGGTCCTCGGCAATGGCCTCGATCGTGACGTCAGGATAGGCCGCGCAAAACTCGGCGCCGATGCGTCCCATCGCGAGCTGCGAGAACAGGATCGGGGCAGCGACACGCAAGCGTCCGCGCGGCGTCGATACGCCCTCCTTCGCCGCCGCCATGGCTTCCGCCACCTCGGCCAATGGCCCCTCGGCCCGGGCCAGCAGCAGCGCGCCGGCCTCGGTGAGCTTCAGGCCGCGGGCGCTGCGCTCGATCAGCCGGACACCCAATTGTTCCTCAAGGTCGGCGATACGACGCGACAAGGTGGCCTTGGATATGCCGCTGGCACGGCTGGCCTTGCCCAACCCTTCGTTGGTGGCCACGAGGGTGAAATCGGTCAACGCGTTCAGGTTCATGGTGTTCCACTTATGCAACGGAGTGTCTACATCCTGGCGTCTTCGTTTTACTCCTGCAACACAATATCGTTTGTCCATCGCCACGGACCGACAAGGCCGTAGCGGACTCTGACTCACCTACCCTTTTGCAGGAGATTCAAAATGAGCATTCTCGTTACCGGCGCCACGGGCACCCTCGGATCACTCATCGTTAAACGCCTCGCCGGCGCAGGCGCCGAGGTCAAAGCCCTCGTGCGCCAGCCCGGCAAAGGCACGTTCCCGGCGGGCGTCGCTGAAGTCGTTGCCGACCTCACCGACGTCCCTTCGTTGCGCAATGCACTGGCGTCGGCACGGACGCTGTTCCTGCTCAACGCCGTGACCCCCGACGAGGTGACGCAAGCCCTCATCACCTTGAACCTCGCTCGCGAAGCCGGCATCGAGCGCATCGTCTACCTGTCGGTGATCCATGCCGACAAGTTCACCTATGTGCCGCACTTCACCGGCAAGCACACGGTCGAGCGCATGATCGAAAGCCTCGACATCCCGGCGACCATCCTGCGGCCGGCTTACTTCATGCAGAACGAATCGATGGTCCAGCAGACGATCCGGGACTATTCGGTGTACCCGATGCCGATCGGCTCGGTGGGCGTGTCGATGATCGATGCCCGCGACATCGCCGACATCGCCGTCGCCGAGCTGCTGCGCCGCGACAGGGCGCCTTCGGCCCTGGATCGGATCACCCTGGACCTGGTCGGCCCGCAAGTACTGACCGGTGCCGCCGTGGCGAAGATCTGGAGTGCCGCCCTGGGTCGCGAAGTCGCCTATGGCGGTGACGATGTGGCCGCCTTCGAAGCGCAATTGGCCGCGTACGGTCCCGCGTGGTTGGCTTATGACATGCGCCTGATGATGGCTGGCATCCAGACGTTTGGCATGCAGGCGGCCGAAGGAACCGTGGAAGGGTTACAGGCGATCCTCGGACGCCCGTTGCGGACCTACGAAGACTTCGTTCGCGAGGCCGTCGCCGGGGTTTGAACAGCGCAGGGCACTACTTCCCAATCGCCACCCGCGAGTCGAACAGCCGTTGCGCGACTGGAGGCAGTGCCCGACCACGCCGCGATATCAACCCAGGGGCCTGGGTTGTCGCTGCTGACAGGCGCGATCACCCTGTTCACTTGAGAGCAGACTAAGCCAACTGGCGAATCCCTAGAGACAGAATCAAACCACCGCACAGTCGATCAATTGCTTTTCTCCTCCCTTGATAGGCGCACGCAATCCTGGGCTGGGAAAGAGCAATGGCGACCATTCCATACCAGGCCATTGAAACCATCACGACCACGGCCAGCATCGATAAAAACGTGCCTGGCGACACGTGGGCGGGCGCCGCGGCTGAGAAAACAGCGGCATAAAACGCCATGGACTTGGGGTTGCCGATGTTGGTCACCACACCCTGGATAAAGGACTGGCGGCAACTACCGGCGACGGCATCGTTTAGCAGGCCAGGCGCATGCTTGCCCGCATTGATCAGCAGGCGCAGCCCGAACCACATCAGGTAGGCTGCCCCCAGGACCTTTATCAACAGCGCAGCCCAGGGGAGTGCAGCGAATACAACCCCGAGGCCCGCAATCGCGCAGGAAGACCAGAACAGGTTGACCAGTACGATTCCCCCGACCAGGGCCAGCGCTTCAGACCGTGTAGCAGCCACCGCCTTATGGACTACCGCGACAAAATTCGGCCCAGGAATCACCACACCGGCCAGGTAGACCAAAAAAACTGTCAAGACAGCGGAACCGTCGATCATGTGCGTCCTCGCGAACTCTGTAGGCGGTGGTCGTCATCCAAAATGCCGTATGGCTGCCCTGTGCACGGGACAATGTCACTATTCCTCGGCAGGCCTCATATGAAAAATCGTATAGGGCAGGATCAACGTATCGGCGACGATACTGAAAGGCAGGTCAATGATTGCAAACGGTGCCAGCGCGCGTGAGTAAACGTCGTTGTCGTTCGTCGCGCCCTTGATGATCTCGATATCGGTGGCCGCACCGCAGTATGGCTGGCGGCCGCAGAGTTGCCCCATGCCAAAGGTTTCGTTGGCCGTCGCACAGCCTGCCAGCAGCGCCATGATCAAAGTCATTATTACGATCCGCATGACGCTCGCTCTCCCTGAAAGGCTGGACTGTAGCACCGATGGCGGACGACCTATAGGGCATGTTGGAAGACTGGAGCGGCGACGCCAGGTTCTCCTGTAGGATGCTCACCCTGTCAATCAGTCGCGAATGTGAACAATGGAACTGCACTCGATTCTCGCCTTTACCCTGGTCGCGGCCATCGCCATCGCCAGCCCTGGACCTGCCACCTTGATGGCGATCAATAACAGCCTGGCCTACGGCCCGCGCTACGCGGTGTGGTCATCGGTGGGCAACGCCAGCGGGCTGTTCTGTCTGTCGGCCGCCGCCATGCTGGGCCTCGGCGCGTTGCTCGCCAGCTCCGAATGGCTGTTCAATGCGGTGAAAGTCCTGGGGGCCGGTTATCTGTTCTACCTGGGTGCCAAGCAGTTGTTCAAGAGGAGCCCGATACTCACCCCGGATGTGCAAGTGGATGGCACGACCCGCAAGCCATCGCGTTCAAAACTGTACAAGTCGGCGTTCCTGACGGCCATCACCAACCCAAAGGCGACGATGTTCTTCACCGCCCTGTTCCCGCAATTCATCGACCAGAGCGCCGCGCTGCTGCCGCAGTTCCTGATTCTGACATCGATATTCGCCGGCTTGTCGCTGGTGTCCTTGAGCCTGTATGCAGCCATTGCCGCCCAGGCCAAAGGCGTGTTGAAACGACCCGAATTTTCCGTGTGGATCAGCCGGCTCGTCGGCTCGACCTTCATCGGCTTCGGTGCGGCCATCCTGGCGATGCGTCGGCCAGCCGCTTAGGAGGGGAGCTTGCTGCGTGAAATCCAGGTGACTGAACCGCCGTCATCGCGAGCAAGCTCGCTCGGGCCACCGGGATTTGGGGTCGGGCACAAGATTTGTGTTCACTGAGTATCCAATGTGGGAGCGAGCCTGCTCGCGATGAGGCAGGCCAATCCAACATCACCGCAAACTGACACACCGCCTTCGCGAGCAGGCTCGCTCCCACATGGATTTTCGGCAGCCACAAAAATGCCCATACGCCGCATAACCCTGTGGGAGCGGGCTTGCTCGCGATGAGGCCGGCCCATCCAACATCACCGCAAACTGACACACCGCCTTCGTTGCGCCGAGGGATCTAAACCTCAAGCACCAACGGCTCGCTCCCTTGGGCCGGCACGGCGCAGCAGATCAGCACTTCACCTTCGCCCACCGGTTCGGCCGGCTGGCTCAGGTAATGCACCTGGCCACGGCTCAAGCGGGTTTTGCAGGTGCCGCAGGAACCGCCGCGGCAACTGAATTCCGGTGTCAGGCCGCGCGCTTCGGCCAGCTCCAGCAGCGTTCCATTGCCAGGCTCCCAACGAGCTTCCTTGCCGGAACTGGCGAACAAGACCTTCACCGCCTCGCTCGCGGCCGGTACTTGCTGGGGCGCGGGGACACTGACCTCGATATCCCGCACAAGGGTGGAGGGCCCGAAGGTTTCCGCATGGATGCGGTCGTCAGGAATGCGCAATTTACGCAGCCCGTCATACAGCGCCTGGGTAAAGCTGCCCGGCCCGCACAGATAGAAATCGTAGTCGTTGAGCGGCAGCAGCCGCTTGAGCAGTTCCACATCGATCCGCCCTGCCAGATCGTAGCCTTCACCTGCCCCCGCCTCGGTGGGCGGTTGGCTGACCATGCGCAGCACCTGCAGCTTGTCGCCGGCACGGGCGGCCAACTCGTCGATCTCTTCACGGAACGTCAGGTCGGCCACCGAGCGGGCGCTTTGCACCAGCCAGACCGGGCGCATGCGGCTGATGCGCTGCCCCTGGTAAACCACCTCGCGCAACATCGACAACAGCGGCGTGATGCCCACCCCCGCAGCCAGCAACACCAACGGACGGTGCTCGGTGGGCTGGACCGTGAAGTGGCCCTGGGGCGCCCGCGCTTCGATCTCATGCAGCGCCCGCACCTGTTCATGCAGATGGGACGACACCGATCCATCGCGCTTGACGCTGATGCGCAGGAAATCATCCGACGGTGCGCTGGAGACGCTATAGGTCCGGATCGACGGGGTTTTGTGCCCCTCCAACAAAATCCGCACGGGCACATGTTGCCCGGCTTCAAACCGGGGCAAACCCAAGCCATCGCTCGCCTGTAGATAGAACGAGCGAATGTCGGGGCTCTCGTCCACCACCCGCTCAACTTGCAACGAACGCCAACGGCTGCGCAGCGCCTCGGCCTGCAAGCGCTCGGCGGCCTGCTCCCAACTGCCGGTCATCAATGAATTGGGCGAGTCGCCCTCGTCCTGGTCCTTCCAACGCAGCGCGATGGCGGCCGGGCGATGGACGATGCGCTGCGGCGTGAAGCGCAGCAGCCGCTCGGCGCCCTGGAAGGCACTGATCTCGGGATCGTCCAGCAGCACTTGCGCCGAACCGCTCATTTGCAGCAGATCGCCGGTCTGGAAATCGACGAACACCAGCCCGGCCCGTGGGTTGAGCAGGATATTGCCCAGGGTGTTGAAGAACAGATTGCCGGAAAAGTCCGGGATGGTCAGCGATCCGTCTTCGTCCATGCGTACGAAGCCCGGCTTGCCGCCGCGATGAGAGGCATCGACCTGCCGCTCGCCGTCACGCACCACATAGGTGGCGATATAAAACGAATCGGCCGCCGTCACCAGGCGCCGCACCAACGGGTCCGAGGCGGTCAATTGACGCGGCGCAACAGCCTGCGCATCGACAAATTGGTACTGACGCAGATTGATGTAGCGAGGGCAGTTGCCGTAGGCCTGGCTCACGGCAATCTCCAGCCCTGGGGCAAGCTGACGACGCACGACGCCGTTCATGCGATTACGTCGCCGGGTGTGCAATTCGATCCCCAGCATGCCGATGGCATCGCCCTCGCCCATGCCTTCCTGGGCCGGGTCGTTCGGCTCGGGCTCGAGGTTGATGTGCAGGGTCTGCGGATCGGGCGAGTTCATGAAGCCCGGTTGTCCTGCGCGCAGGGTCGCCCAGACATCGCCTTGGCGATCCACCGCACCCAGCACCACGAAAGGCAACTGGGCGTAGAACGCCCGGTGCTGGTCCGGCATCCACGTGCGGGCCAGTTGCCGTTGGCCGACACTGGCCATCATGTCGACGGCCCCGACGGCGCGCTGCAGGGTCAGCTCGCCTTCGTGCCAGGGCGAGGTTTGGGCTTTCACGACTTCGTCCATCAGCGACTCCTCGCACCCGCAGCATGAATGCCTGCGCCAGTGCGCTACGGTTAGGGATTCTCCGCCAGCTTCTGCACGGGCGTGCAAGTGGCTGGCGTCATCTTCTGCCCAAAGCGGCTGCGCAGGAATACGCACAAACTGCAATCCACCGTTTCATAAAATGGAAGGATGGGCTCAGGTCCTGACACGGGCGAAATGCTTGGTCAATTCGAGCAGGGTCACCCGCAACTCCGGAGGTCGCACGGGCTTGGCCAGGATTGAAATGTTCATGTGGTGCAGCGAATGACGAATTCTTTCGATGTCATGGCCGGTCATGATCATGGCGGGGACTTCCCAGCCCCGTTGTTCCCGAATCGCGGCGATGCATTCGGAACCGGAGACCTTCGTACCCAGGTCGAAGTCGGCAATGATGATGTCGCAGTCACTGGTCACGCCGACCCCGTCGCTATGGGTTTCCACTTCGCAGCCCCATTTCTCCAATAGCGCGGACGTCGCCATCAGCACGTTGGCGTCATCCTCTACCAGGCACACCCGCAAACCCTGCAAACGGCCTTGCGTGGGCACCGGCCTGTGTGCCGCGACCCTTGGCGCGACCGTTTCCAGCCCCTGGATCATCGCGCGTGTACCCTTGCCCAGCCGGGAGTCCAACCGGATGTCCAGGTTGATCAACTGGCTGATGCGCTTGACGATGGACAACCCCAGGCCCAGCCCTTCGACGTCCTTGTCCCGGACGTGGCGTACCCGATAGAACTCCTTGAATACCTCGGACAGATGCTCGGCGGCAATGCCCCGGCCCTTGTCGTAAATGACAATGGCGACGCCACGGCCTCTGGGACGCACGCCGATCAACACCGGTTGGCCGGGGGCATATTTGAGCGTATTGGAGATCAGGTTCTGCACCATGGTCGCCAACAGCCCGGCGTTGACATTGACCCAGTGCCGACAAGGCCGCAGGCGCAACTCGACACCGGCCCAGCGGGCGGCTTCGGTGTTCTGCTTGACCACGTCCTGGAGCAACGTGCCCAGGTGCACGGGTTCGGCCTGCGGTTCAAGTTGGCCGTTATCGAGGGTGTAGATATCCAGGATCGAACGAAACAGCTGCGACACGATGTGCAACGAGCGGTCGATATTGTCTACCAGTCGCAACTCTTCCTGCCCCAGCCGGGCATCGCGCAGGCAAGCGGTAAACAAACCGATTGAGTGAATCGGCTGGCGCAAGTCATGGCTGGCCTGGGCCAGGAAGCGGGATTTTTCCTGGTTCGCGGCAGTCGCCTCTTCCGAAGCGATGCGGGTACGGGTCAGCAGGATATGCGCGTAGGCAGGCACCACGATGGTGGTGACGATCAGCATCAGGAACAGGTAGGGCTGGCCACGCCAGAACGGCGTGAGCAGGAAAATCACCACCAGGGTCGCCAGGGCGATAGCGGTTGCCAGCGCCAGGTAGCGCGAGCCGAAACGCATGCCATTGCCCAACGTGACCCAGAGCAATGCAGCGTACACCGGTAGCAGTCCCTCCCCACCCACGATCAAGGCGAAGGCGAGGCTTGCGTAATCCAGGGTCATCGCAAAAAGACGACGCAGGAAAAAGTGCCCGGGCCAACGCTTGATCGCCATCCGCAGCGGGACCGCGGCACCAAAGAAAAAGGCCATGTACCACAGGATCGGTACATAGGTTTCGAAATCACTGGCCAGACAGGCCACCACAATGATGTAGAGCGCGGTGCAGGCACCGACCGTCAACCTCAACGTCGCCTGATCAAGCTCGCTATTCTTTTCCGTCATATTCAAAGGATTATTCCAACATGAAAGTTGTTTCAAACTTGAAACCCAAGGGGGCAGTTTAGGTTACGATGCGCGAACTTGAAGTCAGAAGGATCTGAAGCATGACCTGCCGAGTTATTGTGGCCGATGACCATCCTTTGTTTCGCGAAGGTATGTTAAGGACCATTGAACGGCTTCTGCCGACGGCCACCATAGAACAAGCTGGTAATCTGGACGAAGTGCTGGCTCTGGCGCGGTCCGGCATCGAAGTGGACTCCTTGGTGCTGGATTTGCGCTTCCCCGGTATTAAATCGCTGCAGGTCATAAGCCAGTTGCGTCATGAATTCAAACGCACCTCGATCATTGTGGTTTCGATGGTGGATGACAGGGATGTTATTTCCCAGGTCATGGCGCTGGGTGCCGACGGTTTCATCGGCAAGAATATCGACCCCGCCGATATCGCCGACGCCATCATGGCGATTCGCGAAGGCGAAGTAGTGGTCAAGTATCAGGCGGAAAACGCCATCCTCGATGATGCACTTTCGCAACTGACCGCTCGTCAGCGACAAGTGCTTGGTTTGATCGCCGCCGGCAAGACCAACAAGGAAATAGCCCGGGCGCTGGGCATTTCCCCCTTCACGGTACGCATCCATGTCTCAAGCCTGCTCAAATCCCTGGGTGTTCCCACACGTTCAGCGGCTGCGGCGCAATTTCCCAACGTTTCAGGCGATGGCCGATGGTTGGGCAAACCGCAGACGTGAAGGTATGACGTCGTGAATAATCATTGAGCGTTATCCCCCCTGCCCGCCGCCAAGGCCATAGCACACTTGTACTATAGCTTCGCTCCGTACTCTCCCCCTAAGCTGAAGACGCTCTGAAAAAAGCGGCTCGAACAGCCAAACATAAAACAAAACCAACGCGCCATACAGACGCCGTGCCGTATCACTGTGCCTATTGAAAAGTTACGGCGTGCCAAGCCCGTGGATTAAATAAATCGATCGGCGGCGCAATGCTGGATCAACTTCACCGTCTGCCCGGTTGAAGTGGAAGGGTCCTGACATCAACTCAAGGAAAGTCATTATGTCCTTCAACTATGGAAAAACACTTGGAAATGGATTGGCACTGTGCGTGCTGGCGGGCGTACTCAACGGCTGTGCAAACACCGGGGACTTGGGTAAGTTGATGAACACCCTGAACCAGGGAACCCAGAAATACGACGTCACCTACCTCAAGCAAACGATCATTCCGGGCAAGACGACAAAAGGCCAGATCACGCAGATGTTCGGTGCGCCGACCAACGAGGAACTCAATTCGACCAGCACCAGCAACGAGTCGAACTGGACCTATGAAAAGAATGATGAGGGCCTCGATAAGTACATGAAGCTGGCCCATAAGTACGTGTCGACCGAAACGAGCCTGAAGATGTATGAAACCTCGGCACAACTGGCGAAGGCACAAACCGTGGCCAACGACGTCAGCAGCGTGACCGGCACGAAAACAGGCCAAAGCCAGACCCAGGGTTCGGTATTGACCATCTATTTCGTCGACGACGTTGTGAAGTACTACAGGGTCTACTGACGCAATGGCGCCATCCGTTGGGGACGGCGTCCAGCCTGTCCCCAACTTTCACCCAGGCTAGCGGCTACGCTTGGAGGCATCAGAAGTCTTGAGATGCCAAAGCCGGTGGAAAAGAACAGCGAATTCGACCAAGCCACGTTACGCCTGACCGTCAGCGCCTGTGCGCTCGTGTATATCGGCATCCTGGCCGGCCTGTATCCAGAAGACGCCGCCAGCTACGTGCCCATCATTATTTACATCGGCACGTTCATTTTCGTCTCGGTGTTCCTGCGCATGATCATCAAGCGCTGGCCGGGACACTTCTTCTGGCGACGCCTGTTCACGATGCTGCATGACTACACAGGCATCGCGTTCGCGATGGTGCTGGGAGGTGAAACTGCACTGCCGATCTACGCAGCACTGCTCTGGGTAACCTTGGGTAATGGCATGCGTTTCGGCTCGCGCTACCTGGCGCTGGCAACCGCTATCGCGCTGGCGACCCTGGTGGTGATTTTCTGCCTTCAGCCCTTCTGGCGTACCCAGCCCTACATGTTCCTCATGCTGATCGTCACCACCATCGTGGTGCCAGCCTATGCGCATATCCTGCTGACCCGTACCCGTATCGCTTCGGAAGAGGCGATTGCCGCGAACCAGGAGAAGTCGCGCTTCCTCGCCCAGGCCAGCCACGACCTGCGCCAACCGATCCACTCCATCGGCCTGTTCACCGCCTGCCTGCGTGACGCCAGGCTGGGCATGGAAGAACTGCGGCTAGTGGACAATATCGACCGCTCGCTGCACACCGTCTCGCAGTTGTTCCGTTCGATCCTCGATATCTACACCCTGGACCACGGCAAGCTCGTACCTCAGGCCGACACCATTCACTTAGGGACTCTATTGCAAGAAGTGGTCAAGCAGAACACCGAGGCGGCTCGCTGGGCCGGGGTCGAACTGCGCCTGCGCACCTGCCCTTATTGGGTCAACGTCAATCCAGGCATGCTGACCACAATGGTCCAGAACCTGCTGTCCAACGCCCTCAAATACGCGCCTGGCCAGCCGGTGTTGATTGGCGTACGGCGCCGGGGCAAGCGCTTGGCCGTGGTGATCTACGACAAGGGCCGTGGCATCGCCGCCGAACATTTGCCCGAAGTGTTCAAGGAGTTCTACCGCGTGCGCCATGTCCGAGACAAGGATGTCGAGGGCCTTGGCCTGGGCCTGTCCATCGTCAAGCGCATCAGCCAGATACTCGACGTCGATATACACATCCGCTCCAAGGTCGGCCAAGGCACCCAAGTGGCGATCAGCGGCCTGGAGCTGGCGGCGCCAAGGGCCATGGAGCCCAAGGTGACGCCCGTCCAGCATCGTCTGGACGGATTACGGGTGTGCTTGGTAGAGGACGACGCCAACGTTCTGATGGCGACGTCGGCACTTCTGGAAAAATGGGGTTGCGAGGTTGAAACCCACAGCGACGGCGAGGGACTGACCAGCGATGGCGACATTGTCATCGCCGATTTCGACCTGGGCACGAAAGTCTCGGGCGCCGAGTGCATTGCCGCGATACGCGAGCAGCGCGGCTGGCAAGTCCCGGCGTTGGTCATCACCGGGCATGAGATCGAGCGGATACGTCAATCGCTGCACAGCCTGAACATCTCGGTGCTGGCCAAGCCCGTGCGACCGCCGGAGCTGCGAGCGGTATTGCTCGAGCTCGTCAAGCGCATGGATCGCAAGGGCGTGGACTCAGCTCACCTCAACCCACCCAGCCGATAGCCGTCTTGGGAATCACCTCGGACTCGTCGAGCTTGGACGCAAACATACTCACCGCATCGAGGGCATCGGTGGTCCCGTTCCGGATCTGCACGATGACCGATCCGGCCTGGTCTGCCAGGGTGACGCCACGCAAGGCGCCCTCATGGGTGACGTTCATGCTCGCGACGGCATCGCGGGTTTCGGAGAGGATCATGCCGATCATTTCGGCAATCTCCGACGTGGAGCGACTGGTGCGCCCGGCCAGTTGCCGGACCTCGTCGGCCACCACCGCGAAGCCCCTCCCCTGGTCGCCGGCTCGTGCCGCCTCGATGGCCGCGTTGAGGGCCAGCAGGTTGGTCTGGTCGGCAATGCCGCGAATGGTGTTGACGATGGCGGTGATCTCTTCCGAACGCGCCCCCAGTTGCCCAACCAGGCGCGCGGAGGCGCCGATGTTGTCGGCGATTTCGCGCATTTCCTTGGCGGTTTGATGGATCACCAGAGCGCCCTGTTCAGCCACGCGCTCGGTCTCGGCGGAAATGTGGTAAGCCCGGGACGCGCCGCGCGAATCCTCTTCGAATTTCTCCACCCGCTCGGTGATGTCACTGGCGAACTTCACGATCTTGCACAGCTTGCCTTCGGCGTCGTAGACCGGGTTGTAGCTGGCTTCCAGCCAGACGACTCTGCCGTTCTTGCCGAGGCGCTTGAATTGACCGCTGAAAAACTCACCGGCGTTAAGACGACGCCAGAAATCGCTGTACTCCGAGCTGCCCACCAGGCTCGGTTCACAAAACATCCGGTGGTGCTTGCCCTTGAGCTCAGCCAGTGAGTAATTCATCACATTCATGAAGTTGTCGTTGGCGGTCAGGATGTTGCCGCCCAGGTCGAATTCGATCACCGCCATGGCCCGGTCGAGGGCCGCCAGCCGGCCACGGGTTTCGGCCTCAGTGGCCACTTTGACAGTCACATCGAGTGCGTACTTGACCACTTTCGCGACGCGGCCTTGTTCATCGAGTACCGGGTTATAGCTGGCTTCCAGCCACACGTTCTGGCCTGAAGCACTGCGGCGCTGAAACGTGCCGGACACGAATTGACCGGCGCGCAACTGGTTCCAGAATTCACGGTATTCGGCGCTGCCCGCCAGCGCCGGGGTGCAGAAATCCCGATGGGACAGGCTAGTCACTTGCTCCGCACGGTAGCCCATGGTTTTCAGAAAGTTCTCGTTCGCCCGCAGCACCTTGCCGTCGGGACTGAATTCGATAACCGCCATCGACCGCTCAAGGGCGCCGACCAGTCCCTTGTAGGTTGCCAATTCGGCCGTCCTAGCCGTCAGTTCGTTTTTTAGTGTTTTATTAAACATGACGTACCCTCGGTGAACCCTGAAAGTAACCGGACCTTCTATTCATATCGGCGGGTTGGCTGGGGGCTGAACGGTACGGCGTAATTATGTTTCGGCGCCAAAACCCACCGAATCCATCAACCAGCTTCTAAAGGCCTGCACTTTTGGCGAATCGGCCAGTTCATGGGGGGTGACGAAATAGAAGCCCAGGTCGGACCTCAAGCGCAGGTCAAAGGGTGCTACCAGTCGTCCAGCCCTCAGGTCATCCTCGACATAGGTTGAGCGACCGATGCACACACCCAGGCCGTCCACCGCTGCCTGTACGGCCATCATGGCCAGGTCGAATGTCAGCCGGCTGCCTTCGGCCAGTTTTGTGGGTTGGCCGGCGGCGCTCAGCCACGCGCTCCAATCGCCGCTGGTCACCCCGCTGATTTGCAACAACGTGTGCTGGGCCAGGTCGTCCGGGGTCCGCAACGCGGTCGGACCTTGCAGCAACCTGGGGCTGCACACCGGGAAGATGTCATCGGCCATCAGCCAGTCGGCACGCACGCCCTTCCAGTCGCCGACACCGTAACGGATGGCCGCATCGATGCCGCCCTTGCGCAAATCCACCCGTTCAGTGGACGCCGTGACGCGCACATCGATAGTGGGACACGCCTGCTGGAACGACGCCAGCCGCGGCAGCAGCCATTTGGAGGCAAATGAAACCAGCGTACTGATCGTCAAGACACTGTTGTTGCGGCTCTCCAGCAACATCTCCGTGCAATAGCGCAACTCATGGAAGGCCGAACGAACGCCGGGGAAATAGGCCTGGCCTTCGTTTGTCAGGGCCAAACCGTCCTTGAGCCGCAAGAACAAGCGCACCCCCAGCTCCTCTTCGAGCCGGCGAATTTGATGACTGATCGCTGTCTGGGTGACGTTCAGCTCTTCGGCAGCCTTGGTAAAACTCATGTGTCGAGCTGCCGATTCGAAGGCTTTCAGGCCGTTCAAGGATGGGATTTTGTCGGCCATGATGGGGGCGCATGCTCATGAGATTTTGTCATACGCTAGCACTGAAGATGTCCTTTGAAAATGTTCCGGTCTTCACGGATTCTGCCGGCATATCCCCCATTCTTGAGGAAACCATGGAACTGTACTTCGCGCCCCTGACCTGCTCGTTGTCCCCGCACATCGTGTTGCGGGAATTGGGCTTGCCCTTTGAATTGATCCGGGTCGACAACAAGACCAAGCGCACCGCCGACGGACGCGACTTCCTTAGCATCAACCCCAAGGGTTACGTGGCCGCCTTGGTGCTGGATAACGGTGAGGTCCTGACCGAGGGGCCCGCCATCGTTCAGTATCTGGCCGATCGGGTCCCCGGAAATACACTTGCGCCGGCCAATGGCACTTGGGAGCGAGTTCGTCTGCAGGAATGGTTGAACTTCATCAGCACCGAGATCCACAGCGGCTGTGCCCCGCTGTTCAATGCCGATATCGCCGAGTCAACCAAGGCAATCTTCAAGGCAAGACTGTTCAAGCGCCTGGACTACCTCAGCCAGGCCCTTGAGCAACAGGATTACCTGATGGGCCGCTTCGGCCTGGCCGACGCGTATCTATTCACCGTTTTGACTTGGTTGCCGTTGTTCAACATCGCGATCGGCGACTGGCCGGTACTGGCGTCGTTCATGGCCCGAATGGCGGCACGGCCCAGCGTCCGGGCGGCGATGGCGGCAGAAGCGGCATAATCCATCCCAGTGCAAACTGACCCAACGCTATCGCGAGCAGGCTCGCTCCCACAGTTTTTTTGAGTCGTCCAAGGCATTCGCGACCACCACAAACCCCTATGGGAGCTGAGCTTGCTCGCGATAGCGGAGGGCCAGTCAATGATGGGCCCACTGCCCCAACGCCATAGCAAGCAAGCCCACTCCCACCGTTTTTCGAGTCGTCCAAGGCATTCGCGACCACCACAACCCCCTGTGGGAGCTGAGCTTGCTCGCGATAGCGGAGGGTCAGTCAATGATGAGCCCACTGCCCCAACGCCATAGCAAGCAAGCCACTCCCACCGTTTCACCGCCGGCAGGCGTTGACCGGCGGCACTCGGCCGCGCCAGGGTTGGGCGCGTTCCAGTTGGGCGGCCAGGGCCAGCAAGGTGTTTTCTTCACCAAAGCGCCCGGCAAAATGCGCGCCCATCGGCAAGCCATTGGCGTTCCAGGACAAGGGCACCGACATCGCCGGTTGACCGCTGGCATTGAACAGTGCAGTGAATGGCGAATAACTGTGGTAGCGCTCGATCAGTTGGTCCAGGCTCATGCACACATCCTGCAGGTCCAGCTCGCCAATCCGCACCGGCTCGCGGGTCAGCACCGGGCTCAGGATCACGTCGTAATCCTGCATGAATACCGCCAACTGCCGGCCGAGGGCATGAATCCATCCCACCGCCGCGGCATATTGGGCGCCGCTGACGTTGCCCTTGTCCCGCAAGATAATCCGGGTACGCACCTCCAGCTCTTCCGCCTGCACGGCAAACCCGCGCATCTGGCCCAGCAGGTCGACATAGTGCCGAGAGCTGGCGCCAATGATGGTGAATACATGGTCGAAAAACTCCAGCAACCCCACCGGCAGGCTCACCGGTTCGACACGATGCCCCAACGCCTCGCACAACCGCGCGGCCTCGCCCACTGCCTGAAGGCTCTGTGGTGACGTAGGCCAAGGCCCGAGCTGCTCGACCAGGGCGATGCGCAGCGGCTTGGGATCCGCCTGCACCGCCATCACATAGGGCAACGCCTGGACCGGCGCGGCATAGGGCGCGCCCAGGTCCATCCCGGCGGTGGCATCCAGCAGTGCCGCACTGTCGCGTACTGACAGCGTGATCGCATGCGGCGTGCCCATCCCCGCCCAGCCCTCGCCCATTACCGGCCCCGACGGCATCAGGCCACGGCTGGGCTTGAACCCGAACACACCACAACAGGACGCCGGCACGCGCAATGAACCGCCGCCGTCGTTGCCATGGGCGAACGGCACCACGCGGGCCGCCACCAACGCGGCAGCGCCGCCGCTGGAGCCACCGGCACTGTGTGCGTGGCTCCAGGGGTTGCGGGTGGCACCGAAGCGCGCGGACTCGGTGGAATACGACGTGCCGAACTCAGGCGAGGTGCTGGTGCCCATCACCTGGCATCCGGCACGGCGCAGACGCGTCACGACTTCCGATTCGAAATCCGCCCGACAGTCGCCCAGCGCGCGCGAACCGTTGGTCATCGCCGCGCCAAGCACCGGCGAGAACAGATCCTTGATCAAGGTCGGCACACCGGCCAGCAGGCCTTGGCCAACCTGTGGCGTGCGCGCCGCCTGCCGGGCCGAATCGTACAAGCGCTCGGCCACCGCATTAAGCTGTGGCTCGACCCGTTCCAGGCGCTCGATGGCGGTTTCCAGCAGTTCGCCGGGCTGGACTTCGCCACGCCTGACCCACTCGGCCAGCGCCGTGGCATCTTCACTGTCCATCAGTTGGTGAATGTCTTGCATACCCATGTTTCAGGTTCCTTATGTCACGACGATTGATGTGAGCCGACGGTGCTTGCTTGTCCCTGAGCCCTTCTCCGCAGGCCGACAACGACCCAGAGCAGCGCCAAGGCAAAACTGCTCAGGGCCAGCCACTGGATGGCATGACGCAGCTCGCCGGCGAAGACCATTACCAAGGCCACCACCAGCGGACTGACGAATTGACCGATGTACAGGCACGAGGTAAACCCGCCCATGCCCCGGCCGCGGGTGCTGGCGGTCAAGGCATTCATCACCGGCGCCATCACGTTGGGCACCAGCAACCCCGCCCCCAGGCCCTGGACGAACACCGCCACCAGCACGTCGTTGTAGCTTTGCCCGCGCATCAGCAGCCACAGCCCCAACCCCATCAGGCCGAGCAGCAGCGCGTTGCAACCGGCAATGCCGAAACGCCGGCGCAGCAACGGCCACATCAGCGAACCACCCAAGGTCGCCAGCAGGCTCAGTCCCGCGGCCAGGCCAATCATGGTGCTGGAGGTGATGCCCAGGCTGACCAACAGCGTCGGCGCCTGGATCGGCATGACGAACGTCAGGACCATGCCGCCCAGGATCATCAGGTAGCCGGCCAGCAGTGGCAGCACGGCAACCTTGGCCGGCCCCGACGCGTCGACGCGCGGCTCGGTCAGTTGCGGCTTCGCCACCGGCGGTTCCCAGAGCACTCTCAGCATCGCCGGCACCAGCAGCAACGGCAGCAGATACAGCAGGAACGGCGCGCGCCACGAATGCTCGCCGAGCACACCGCCCACCACGAAAAACAGCGCGCCCACCAGGCCGATGGTCACCACCTGGCGATTGACGTAGCGCAGCCGCTCCTCACCCTGCCAATAGTCGGCGATCAGCGTCGCGCAGCAGGTCATCACCGCCGCCTCCGTGCAGCCGAACAACAGCCGCGCCCCCACAATCGAAGGCAGGCTCTCGAGCATGGCCGGCAACGCGCCGAGCAAGGCGTAGAGCACCGTGGCAATCACCAGCAAGGCCTTGCGCCCGACCCGGTCGGCCAACCAGCCCGCCAAAGGCGCGCACACGGCAATCGCCAGGGCCGGGCCGGTGATCGCCAACGGCACCAGCAGATCGGCCCGCGGTTCCAAGGGGCCGAATTCGGCGCCCAACCTGGGCAGGATGGGCGTGACCATCACCGCGCCCATGATCGTCAGGCTGCTGCCCAGCATCAGCACCCCGCCTTCGCGCCAACCGGCCTGGCGCGACGGAGTGGCCGCCGGTGAAACGGAATTTGACTGGTTCATGGCGAGCCTCTTTTAGAAACTGTGAGAAATACGCAGCGCCGTGGTGTAGCCCTCGGCGCGGTTTCGCGCATCGAGCTCCTTGTAGACGTGCAGCCACACCGGGGGTATGCCGGGCTTGAAGTAGCTCACCGCCGGCCCGACCGCCAACACCCGGGCGCGATTGCCCGCTTCCAGGCCCGGCGCATCGTCGTCGGTGAATTGCCGGTAGTAAAAACCGCCCACGCCGACGGTCCATGGGCCGACGTGTTGGCCCACGGCGAACTCGTGACGGTACTCGACGCCATTCTTGTAGTCGGTGGCGTGGTTGCGCGTATTGATGTCGGCTTCGAAGCTCGAAGACACCTCGAAACCGCTGTCGGAGATGTACGTGGCGTTGAGGATCGGTGAGAAGGTCCAGTGGTTGAGACCCGGTGAGATCAAGCGATCCTTGTCGTAGTCGCCCGTGGGGGCCTGGATCTGGAACTGGGCGTTGACGAACAGGTTCGGCGACAAGGTCCACTGCAGGATCACCGGCAGCACCTGTATATCGGCCATGCGGAACGGATCGGCTTCCAGGTCCAGCGGGCCGATGGGTGTCTGCACCCGCACCGAGGCGTCCATCTGGAAGAACGGCACGACGGCGCCGAAGCCGTACTTGGCGCCCAGCACGGTGTAATCGGTCATGTGCATGTAGGCGACGCCGAGGGACAAGATATCCAGGGACAAATTGTTGTCCACGGACTTACCGTGACGATCCTTCTGCACGTTGGCCGAGTAGAACGCGGTGCGCAGGCCGACGGTGCCAAAGGGCGTGGCCGGCGGCATCATCCCCGCGCCGAAGTCGTAGACCCCGAACGCCGTGGTCGGCGCACCGTTTTCGGTGCCATGGGCAGCGCTACAGACAGCGATCAATCCCAGGGTTAACCCAGTACAGCGCAAGACGTTGGTTTTATTCTTCTGATTCATCGAATGCCCCTCCCGACCATGTGGTGTAGGGGTCATCCTAGGGAGCCGGCCAGTCAGCCGTTATCCGTTTTCAGCACAGATGCGTGCGACGCAGGGTTTGTGAAGGTGTCTCGCCGAACAGCACTCGATAGTCGCTGGAAAACCGGCTCAAATGCCAGAAGCCCCAGCGTGCCGCCACCTCCTGTACACCTTGGGCATGGCCGCCGCTGCGCAGTTCACGACGCACGGCATTGAGGCGCAACGCCCGCAAATAGGCCACGGGGTTGATGCCCAGCGTCTCCTGGAAGCAATACTGCAGTTTTCGCCGGCTGGCACCGATGTGGTTGCACAGGTCGAGGATCGACAGCGGCTCATCGACATGGGTCAAGGCATATTCCCGAGCGCGGTCGACCATGCGCTTGCGCGCCGTGGGGTTGAGCGGCGGCGCCTCATCCGGTGCCACCAGTTCCAGTATGTGCAGCATCACCGTGTCACGCAGGCCACGGCGGATCGACTCGTAACCCAGTAACGAGTCACGCCCCTGCTCGCCGCCTTCAAGCTCATCGAACAATGCCGCAAGCTCGGCGGGCAACGTCGAGTTGCCGAGACGGTAACACTTGGGAAGATCGGTAATTCGAAAGCGACTGCCCTGTCGTTCCAGCACATGCTCCAACGCCTGCTCGTCGATGGCGACACCGAGCAGGTCCAGATGTTGAGGCGTGCGCAGCTCAGGCAGGTTATGGCCACGGGCAACCAACAGGCTGGACTCGACAATCGGGTGCCCGGAGCAAAAGACCGGCCCGTCCGCACTCAGCGGCACGCTGAAAGTGATGGACCCCTCCCAGGCCATGCCTTGCTTGGTCAGGGCCTGGTTAGAGCGGTCGCGCACCAGCTGCATCCACTCCGAGCGGAACTCGATCAATTCACCGTCGAAGCGCCCGGGGGTCAACTGGTCATAGCAAACCTGCCAACCGCCCATGTTCCGGGCGTGCTCGTCGATGTCCGTGGTGCGAAACCGATTGATCGGCAGCATCGGCAACCCATCCGACGAGACCACGGGCTGCGCCATGTTGTCATTGTTCATTGACCCGACCTTTGATGATTCCAGGGCTTATGGATCAAACCCAGGCAAGTTCCATTCCGCCTGGCAGGCCACTCGTTCAATTGTGCCGAAAACGGATAGACTCCTTCACCTCTCCTGACAAAAATCCAGCGCGAAGCGATCATGAACGAAATGACCCTGGATATCGGCATCGTCGCCGAGTCCATTTGCCAACCGCGCACTTTGGTATTCCTCGCCTACCCGCAGATGGGCCTGCTGGACCTGACCGGCGCCCAGACCGTGTTCTGGGCCGCCACCAAAGCCATGACCGAACGCGGCCTACCCGGCTACGCCATGCACACCGCCAGCCTGGCAGGCGGGTTGATGCAAAGCGCCGAGGGCCTGGTCGTGGCTACCCGTGCCCTGCATGAACTTGATGGGACGCTCATCGACACCCTGATCGTCCCCGGTGCACCGGACATACGGCAGGCAATGATCGACTGTGTCGACCTGGTGCAATGGCTGCGCGATGCTTCGTCCCAGGCCAGGCGCACCGCATCGGTGTGCAGTGGCACCTTCCTCATGGCCCAGGCCGGGTTGTTGGACGGACGCCGGGCCGCCACCCATTGGGCCATGTGCGAGATGCTCAAGAGTGGGTTCCCGTCGATCGAGGTGGACCTCGATGCGATCTTCATCCAGCAGGGCAACGTGTGGACCTCGGCCGGGGTCAGCGCCGGCATCGACATGGCCCTGGCATTGGTCGAAGCCGACTGCGGTCGCGACGTGGCCTTGCAGGTGGCCCGTGAGCTGGTGGTGTTTCTCAAGCGCCCCGGCGGGCAGGCGCAGTTCAGCCAACTGTTGCAATTGCAGATGCAGGAGAGCGCCGGGTTCGACGAGTTGCACGTCTGGATCTCCGAACACCTGGACGACAATGACCTCACCGTCGAGCGGTTGGCCCGCCAAGCCAGGATGAGCCCACGCAATTTTGCCCGGGTCTACAAACGCCACACCGGGCGAACCCCGGCCAAAGCCGTGGAAATGTTCCGCCTTGAAGCCGCGCGTCGAATGCTCGAAGACTCCCAGCGAAACATCGACCAGATTGCCCGCGCCTGCGGCTTCGGGGACGAGGAACGAATGCGCCACACGTTCCAGCGCCACCTGTCGATTTCGCCCCGGGAGTATCGCAACCGGTTTTCCCGCTGAGCGCGAGCCCTGCGGCGTCGTCCTGTCAGGCCACTTGCCTGGATCCCTCCTGCGACTCGCCCTGCTCGGCCAGGAGCGCGCTGCAACGGGAACGCAACCAACGCTCCCCCGGATCATTGTGCGAGGCGCCGCGCCAGACCATGGAAAGCGCGTGCTGGGGCAAGCAGATGGGGGCCGCTTGCGCGCGCATGCCGGTCGTCACAGCCATGGCCTGGGCAACGTAATCCGGCACGATGGCGATCATATCGCTCTCGGCCAACAGCATGGGCAAGGCGCTGAACTGCGGCACGGTCAAGACCACTCGGCGCTGGCGGCCCATCAGGCATAACGCGCGGTCCGAATCATCGATGACATTGCCCATGGACGACACGACGGCGTGGGGCCGACGGCAGAATTCGTCCAAGGTCAGTTCGCCGGGCTGCGAGTCGGCGCGCAACAGCATCGGTCGAATTGGCCGCAGTGTCTTGCGCCGGGCATTGGCCGGCAGTTCCAGGGTCGGGCTGATGCCCAGGGAAATCTCGCCGCTGGCCAACAGTTGGGATACCTGCCATTGATCGGCCCGGCGCACCACCAAGGTGGTGCCTGGTGCCTCGACCCGCAGGCGGCGCAACAGCTCCGGCAGCAACGCGTACTCGACGTCATCGCAAAGGCCGACATGGAAGGTCGCCTCGCTGGTGGCCGGCTCGAATGCCTGGCAACGGCTCAAGGCAGCGGCGATGCCGTCCAGGGCCGGTGACAGATTGGAGAAGATTTCCTGCGCCCGGGAGGTCGGCTCCATCAACCGTCCGGAACGGATGAACAAGGGGTCATCGAACATCAACCGCAGCCGCGCCAGGGCGCTGCTGATCGTTGGCTGGCCGAGAAACAGCTTTTCGCTGACGCGGGTCACGTTTCGCTCGTGCATCATGGTTTCGAAGACCACCAGCAGGTTGATGTCAGCACGACGCAGGTCATTTCTGTTCATCATAGTCGTCGCCCCAGGCACCAGGCCATTGAGTCAGGAGTGGACACGTTCATCGCCTGCGTCCTCCATCAAGGCCTACGGCGACGAGGTGTTGAAAGCGTAATCCCCGCGGCGCACCCGGTCTGTTGTACGTGGGGACACTCGTCTCACCCTTTGGGCCATGCCATCGATACTTCGGTATACACCCACGCCGGACGCCCCCTGCCTTTGTGGCGAGGGAGCTTGCTCCCGCTGGGCTGCGCAGCAGCCCCAACACTGTCAACGCGGTGTGCCAGGTTGATCCAGTCCGCTTGGATTGGGGGTGCTTCGCACCCCAGCGGGAGCAAGCTCCCTCGCCACAGGTTTGTGTTTTGTTGGCCGATGGCGTGGATTGTTCAAATCCCATTATTTGCGCCCCCAACCTGTGGCGAACAGTGCACTTTGTGGCGAGGGAGCTTGCTCCCGCTGGGCCGCGCAGCGGCCCCCTCTTTGTCACGGCCTGGCGGGATTTCAGGGTTATATGTCCTACCTCAGGCAAAGCCGCGCTTCGTAAGATACGAGTCGATGCTCTGCCCCCGACATCCCAGAGCGAGACCATGTAATAACAGAAGGTCTGCCAGCGTGCCCCTACCCTCCGCGATGCTCAAGCATGTCTATGACAGCCTGCGATACACGCCAAGCCAGGGTGGGTCTCGGCCGTCGATGGGCATCAGCACCCACCCACTGGTCAATGCCCTGGGCTGGGCGGTGGGCCTGGTGGTGGCCTGCGGGATTTTCATCATCAATTCCGAAACCCATTCCGACCTGGCCCCGACCCTGCTGTACATCACCTTGTTGTTAATGGCAGCCAACCTGTTTTCCATCAACCTGGTGATCACCGTCGCGCTGATGTGCATGGGCCTGCTCACCGCGATGTTCTTGTACAACGGCGGCTATCACCGCTGGGAATCGACCACCGGCTTCTTCCGCTGCCTGACTGCATTGTCGGCGATCGCCTTCCTGGCCCTGCGCAGCAAGCGGGCTTGCGACAATCTACGGCACAACGAGGCCTACCTGATCGGCGCCCAGCGCCTGAGCCAGACAGGCAGCGTGGGCTTTCGCGGTGATCGGCAAGCGCTGTCCTGGTCGCTAGAGTCGGCAAGGATCTTCGAGTACCCGCCCAACAAGACACCGACAGTGTCGATGATGCTCGAGCGCACCCACCCTGAAGACCTGGAGTTGGCTCGTGGGGTTTTCCTACAGGCCGCCGCTGGCGAACCGCAGATCGAGGTCAAGCTACGCCTGCTGATGCCGGATGGACGCATCAAGCACATCCACATGATCGCCAGCCCCCTGTTGCTCCAGCACGGCCGATGCCAGTACCTCGGCGCACTCATGGACGTGACGGCCAGCAAGCAGGCCGAAGAAGCGCTGTTCCGCGCCCAGAGCCAACTGGCCCACGTCACGCGCTTGACCTCCCTGGGGGAAATGGCCGCGTCCATTGCCCACGAGGTCAACCAGCCGCTGACGGCCATCACCAGCAGCGGCGAGGCCTGCCGCCGGTGGCTCGAACGTCCCGAGCCGGACCTTGGGGAAGCCTTGGATTGTCTCGATCGGATCGTCGCCAACGGCTGTCGCGCCAGCGAGGTCATCAGCGGTATCAGGGCGCTGTCGCGCAAGTGCGATCCGTTGCGCCAACCCGAGAGACTGGACGACATCGTTCGCGAGACCCTGAACCTGGTCCAGCAGCAACTGGCGCATCATAAAGTCCGGACGAAGGTGGACCTGGCAGCGCCCGATGGCCGGATCAGCGCGGACCGGGTACAACTGCAGCAAGTGATCATCAACCTGATCATCAATGCCTGCCACGCCATGGATGGGGTCAAGGTCCACGAACGAACTCTGCACATAAGCACCTGGACGGAGAATGACGAAGTGCTGCTGGAGGTGACCGACCACGGAACCGGCATTGCGCCCGAGGTCCTGCCGTCATTGTTCAATGCGTTTTTTACCACCAAGGAAAACGGCCTGGGCATGGGCCTCTCCATCTGCCGCTCCATCATCGACTTCCATGACGGCAGGATCTGGGCGACCAGCGAGGCCGACCAAGGCACCTCGTTCAGGTTCGCGCTGCCGCGGCTCACTTGCACCGCTCTGTCGGCAAGCAGCCAATGAACGCCATAACGAGCCCGGTCATCGACAACGACCCCATCGTCTATATCGTTGACGACGACGCACCGCTGCGCCAATCCCTTGGTAGCCTGCTGCGCTCCATCGGCCTGCAGGTCCATCTGTTCGGTTCGGTCGCGCAGTTCATGGGCCATCCCAGGCCAGACGTGCCCAGTTGCCTGGTGCTGGATGTCCGGCTGCAAGGTACCAGCGGCCTGGATTGCCAACGGCAGCTGGCCGCCGCCAATGTTCAATTGCCGATCGTGTTCATGACCGGTCACGGTGACATCGCCATGACCGTGCGGGCGATGAAAGCCGGTGCCGTGGACTTCCTCGCCAAACCGTTCCGCGAACAAGACCTGATCGACGCCGTGACCGCCGCCCATCACCAGGACCGCCAGCGGCGCGAGTCCGAACGCGGCCATCAGCAAGTGTTTGAGCGCCACGCCACCTTGACGCCCCGGGAACAGCAGGTCATGGCGCTGGCGGTGTCGGGCCTGATGAACAAGCAGATCGCCGGGGAACTGGGCTTGAGTGAAATCACCGTAAAAATTCACCGCGGCCAGGCCATGCGCAAGATGTGCGCGCGCTCGTTCGCCGATCTGGTGCGCATGGCCCAGGTGTTGGAACTGCGCGGCAAGCATTAGAAAGTTCATACCCACGTATACTTGGCGGAACCATCGGACGGCGTATCTTGCAGTGACACGGGCGCCTTTATGGCTACCTGATATCACCTCCAGGTATCGACATGTCCAACACGGCAATTATTTCAATCATTGATGACGATGAGTCAGTTCGAATTGCATTGGATGGCTTGTTACGTTCCCATGGTTACCAAGTTAAAACATACGCCAGCGCCTTGGATTTTCTATCTTTTGGTGAACTTGAAAGCACGGCGTGCCTGATATCGGATGTTCAAATGCCCGGCATGACCGGTATTCAAATGTACGATCGATTGGCGACCCTGGGCATTCTTATCCCGATCATCTTCATCACTGGATATCCCGGCGTCCCCCCTCGTGTCAGCGTTGCTGCACCCAAGCCAGTGGCATTTTTCCCGAAACCCTTTGACTGCGCTGAGTTGATCGCCTGCATCGAGTCGGTACTCACCCGGTCTGCTTGACCACTGCGCCCCTTCATACCTTCGTATAGATCACCCCTACCCAGGCATAGCCCCGATGACCTTATGTAGAAGTGTTAAACACAGGTCCTGCCAATAAGCTTTCCCACAGCGAACCGAAACTGAATGTGCTCGATATCAATTCATTGAAGCCCGGCATTTTTGGAGTAGTTCGCGACACGGTCACGCTGAAACAGTTAAACAAATCAACGTATCGATTTTGTCTTCGGGAGCTCATCATGAAACAACATATTCTGGTTGTTGGCGCAGGTTTCGGCGGAGTCTGGAGCGCATTGAGCGCCGCCCGCCTACTGGACCAACACGATCGCAATGACGTGCAGATCAGCGTCCTGGCCCCCCAGGCTGAACTGCGCATCCGACCTCGCTTCTACGAGCCAGACGTCCATACCATGGCCGCACCGCTGGGTGACCTGTTCGACGCGGTGGGCGTGAAATTCGTCCAAGGCTCGGCGAGCAGTATCGATGTCGACAATAAGCGGGTTGGCTACGTGGATGTGTTCGGCACCCAGGGCACCCTGGGCTACGACCGCCTGGTGCTCGCGGCGGGCAGCCAACTGGTTCGCCCTGACCTCGAAGGCATGATCGAGCACGCCTTCGACGTTGATGAAATCGAACAGGCCACCCGTCTCGAGGCCCACCTCAAATCCTTGAAAAATCTGCCAGACAGCCCGGCCCGCAACACGGTGGTGGTGGCTGGCGGCGGCTTTACCGGGATCGAAACCGCCACCGAAATGCCCGCACGCCTGCGCGCTGCCCTCGGCGATGACGCGGACATCCGCGTCATCGTGGTAGATCGCGGACCGCAGATCGGCGCAGCGTTGGGCGACGGTATTCGCCCGTCCATTGTCGAAGCGTCCGAGCACCTGGGTATCGAATGGGTCCTCAACGCCTCGGTCGAGTCGGTGGATGCCGGTGGCGTTACCCTGTCGAGCGGCCAGCGTATCGAGTCCCATACCGTGATCTGGACCGTGGGGTTCCGCGCCAGTCCGCTGACCCAGCAGGTTCCCGGCACCCGTGATCGCCAGGGTCGCCTGCACGTCGATGCCAACCTGAAAGTCCTGGGCCAGAACGACATATTTGCCACCGGTGACGTGGCCTACGCCGCCACCGACACCCTGGGCAACTACGCCGCGATGTCCTGCCAGCACGCCATCGCCCTGGGCCGCTATGCCGGCAATAACGTCGCGGCCGACTTGCTGGGCGTCGCGCCGATGGCCTACAGCCAACCCAAGTACGTGACCTGCCTGGACCTCGGTGCCTGGGGCGCGGTGTATACCGAAGGCTGGGATCGCCAACTCAAATTGGTCGGGCAAGAAGCCAAGGAGCTCAAGACCCAGATCAACACCGTGTGGATCTATCCGCCGGCGGCTGATCGCGCGACCGCCCTGGCCGCGGCCGATCCATCGATTCCGGTAGCCTGAGTCCCGTATCCGACCCCGGCCAGTCCCTCCTTTCTGCGCCGGTCTTTCCCGGACGCCTGCCAACGATACTTGGGCAGGCGTTTTTTTTTAGGCGCACGTCCCCAAGCCAGGTTGAATATCGTCACTGCCCAGCAAAATCCGTAGCAATGCCCGCCCCTTACGCCTTGTGCACAAGGTAAGGTAGGCAGAAATCATCCGGATCGAGGTGTGCCGTGGCGTCCTATTCCTTGCGTCAGCTGAAGTACTTCGTCACCACCGTCGAATGTGGCAGCGTCGCTGAAGCGTCCCGCAAGCTGTACATCGCCCAACCGTCGATCGCCACCGCCATCAAGGGCTTGGAAGACAGTTTCGGCGTGCAACTGCTCATTCGTCATCACGCCCAGGGCGTATCGTTGACGCCCGGTGGCGCGCGTTTCTACCGCAAGGCCCAGGAGCTGTTGCGCATGGCCCGGGAGTTCGAGCAGAACGCGCTGGCCGACAACGACGTGGTCAGCGGGCAGATCGACATCGGCTGCTTCGAAACCGTCGCCCCGCTCTACCTGCCGCGGCTGATCGCCGGTTTCCGCGAGCGCTTTCCCGGGGTGGAAATTCGCGTACAGGATGGCGAACAACAGGAGCTGGTACAGGGCCTGACGGGGGGGCGTTTCGACCTGGCGATCTTCTATGAACACGACCTCGACAGCACCATCGAGACCGAAGCACTGACGGCACCGCAACGCCCCTATGCGCTGTTGCCGGCGGGCCATCGCTTCGCCGATCAGGCCCAGGTGTCGCTGCGTGACCTGGCCCTCGAACCGATGATCCTGCTGGACGTACAGCCCAGTCGCACCTACTTCGTGAGCATCTTCGAAGAGCTGGGCCTGACGCCCAACATTGTGTTCAGCTCGCCGTCCATCGAGATGGTCCGAGGCATGGTCGGCCAGTCCTTCGGCTTCGCCGTACTGGTGACCCGCCCGCACTCCACCTGCACCTACGACGGGCAGCACCTGGTGTGCGTCGACATCGCCGAGGACGTGACCGGTTCGGCGCTGGTGGCCGGCTGGCTCAAGCGCGCCCACCTGACCAAACCGGCCCAATTGTTCGTGGATTACTGCAAAGAACAGTTCAAGCAATGGCTGGCCTGATGCCCATGCCACCACCCCGCCAGACATTAATCCTTGTGGCGAGGGGATTTATCCCCGTTGGGCTGCGCAGCAGCCCCCTTAAGCACTCAACCCAATCTGTCTAATACACCAGGTTGTCAGCTTTTAGGGCCGCTTCGCGCCCCAACGGGGATAAATCCCCTCGCCACAAAAAGGCTGTGTTCGCCACAGGTTCGGTCTTTGCAAGTGAATGGGGTTTGAATGCCCCACACCACCGCCCAGTCAAACACCAGACCCTGTGGCGAGGGAGCTTGCTCCCGCTGGGGTGGCGAAGCGCCCCCAAAACAAGCTGACCCAATCAACCTGCCCCCCCGCGGTGAACGCGTTGGGGCTGCTGCGCAGCCCAGCGGGAGCAAGCTCCCTCGCCACAAAAAAACGGGGTTCGCCACAGGTTGGTGGTCGCCAATAATGGATTTTGAATAACCCACACCACCGCCCAGTCAAACACCAGACCCTGTGGCGAGGGAGCTTGCTCCCGCTGGGGTGCGAAGCGCCCCCAAAACAAGCTGACCCAATCAACCTGGCACACCGCGGTGAACGCGTTGGGGCTGCTGCGCAGCCCAGCGGGAACAAGCTCCCTCGCCACAAAAAGGCTGTGTTCGCCACAGGTCGGTCTTTGCAAGTGAATGGGGTTTGAATGCCCCACCCACTCTCCAGCCATACACAAAGCGGTGCTCGTCAAAAGCGCGGTTCGCTGTCTAGCGAGCCGCCCAGGCATTGAACCGTTGTTCCAGTTCCTCGCCATGGTCGACCCAGAACTCCGCGTCCACGGCTTGGGCTTCAGCCAGGTTGGCCTCGGCGGTGGGCAACTGTTCCTGTACCGCCGTCGGCAACAACGCCAGTGTCTTGCGGTGCACCGGCCCATAAGGGATGTTTTCCGAAAATACCTTCTGGGCCTGCGGCTGGCTGGCAAAGGCAATGAACTGCTCGGCCAGGGCCTTGTTCGGGGTGCCCTTGACCACGGCCCAGTACTCCGGGTCGTACAGGCTCTGGGGCCAGACAATGCTCAACTTCATGCCTTCCTTCTGCGCCGACGCGATACGCCCGTTGTAGGCCGCACTCATCGCCACGTCCCCCGCCACCAGCCATTGCGCCGGTTGCGCGCCGGCCTCCCACCACTGGATGTTCGGCTTGATCTGGTCCAGTTTGGCGAAGGCCCGGGATACGCCTTGGGGAGTGTTCAACACCTTGTACAAGTCCTGGGACTTGACCCCATCGGCCAGCAAGGCGATCTCCAGGGTGTACTTGGCCCCCTTGCGCAGGCCGCGCTTGCCCGGGTACTCGGCGACGTTCCAGAAATCCGCCCAGGACCTGGGTGCCTTGGCGAGCTTGGTCTGGTCATAGGCCAAGACCATCGACCACACATAGGTGGCGACACCACACTCATTGAGCGCACCCGGCACATAGTTCGCCGGGTCGCCAAGGCCTGTCAGGTCGAGCTTTTCGAACAAGCCTTCCTCACAGCCCCGCAACAGCTCCGGGCTTTCCACTTCGACCACGTCCCAACTGGTGTGACCGGCCGCGACCATCGCCTTGATCTTCGACAGCTCACCGTTGTATTCGCCGGCCACAATGCTTCCTGCACCGCTGGCGTTGAAGGGTTGGAAGTAGGCCTTGTCCTGGGCCTGCTTGGTGGCACCGCCAAAGGAAATCACGGTCAAGCTCTGGGGCGCGGCCATGACGCTGGAACTCAACAACGCCAATGCACACGCAATATTGCAACGCAAGGATCTGGACATGGAGCGGTTCCTCGAAAATGCCGGCTCGCCCGCACGAGCCGGCGACGGGACTCAAGGGTGGCCGTAAGCGCGGGCGGTGTGGTCTACAGCAATAAGGCTCTGGTCGGCCCATTCGTTGATGGCGGCATCACGGGCCGCCAGCATTTTCCTGCAACGGAAATCGTTCACCTCGGCATCTCCTGGTCACGGACCATTGGGTTCACTGAGATAGCTCGCCAACCGATCCATCAAGCGATCGCAGGCAGCCATTTGTTCAACGCTCACGTACTCGTCGGGCTTGTGCCCCTGGTCCATGCTGCCGGGGCCACAGACCACCGTCGGCACGCCGGCCTGGTGAAACAGGCCGCCTTCGGTGCCAAAGGCGACGGTGCTGAAAGCGTCGCTGCCGCACAGTCGCGCAACCAGTTGGGCGGCCGCGCTTTCAGGCGAAGTGGCCAGGCCCGGGTAGGCCGACAGCGGCTCGAAACGGATCGCCGTATCCCCCGCCACCGCCTGCATCGCCGGCAGCAGGGTCTGTTGCGCATAACCTTGCAATTGCTCGACCACCACGTGCGGATTGAAATCCGGCAAGGCGCGCACTTCGAAGTCGAAACGGCAATCGGCCGGGACAATGTTCAATGCCGTACCGCCCTGGATCACGCCGACCTGCACCGTGGAAAACGCCGGGGCAAAGCGCGGGTCGTGCCGTGACGGCTCGGCCAGTTCTGCACCGATCTCGCTCAGTCGCACCATCAGGCGCGCGGCCTGCTCGATGGCGTTGACACCGTAAGGTGCATAGGCCGAATGGCAGGCCGCGCCTCGAACATGGCAACGCATCGCCAACTTGCCTTTGTGCCCCAACACCGGTTGGAGTTGGGTGGGTTCGCCGATCAGGCACAAGGCCGGTTGAGGGATGCGTTGTGGCAACACCTCCAACAGGCTGCGCACGCCCAGGCAACCGATCTCTTCGTCATAGGAAAACGCCAGGTGCACCGGCCGGCTCAGCGGGCTGGACAGAAACATCGGCACCGCCGCCAGCACCGAAGCCAGATATCCCTTCATGTCCGCCGTACCGCGCCCGAACCATTTGCCGTCTATCTCGGTCAGTCGGAACGGATCGACCGTCCAGGCCTGCCCGTCCACCGGCACCACATCGGTGTGCCCGGACAACACCACGCCACCGGGCACCGACGGGCCAATGCTCGCCAGCAAGTTCGCCTTGGTTCCCTCGGCGTTGTAGATCAGCTCGCTATCCACGCCCAGCCCTTGCAAGTAGTCGCGCACGAACTCGATCAAGGCCAGGTTCGAATCGCGGCTGACCGTGGCAAAGCCCACCAACCGTTCGAGCAACGCCCGGCTGCGCAGCTCACTCATCACCCGGCACTCCATAACTCGGCGCCAGGGTCGGGTTGAGCGCGCGGGTCAGGTAATCCTGCAGTTGCGGCTGATAGGCGAGCCAGAGCTTTTCCAACTCGCCGATGGGGTTTTCCTCGGCCCAGTCCACCCGCAAATCGACGACGGGCCACGTCAGGTCATCGACCACCGACAGCGCTGCCGAATGCACCGCCCCAGCCTCCCCGCCCGCCGCCTGCCCGGCCTGTAACGCACTCATCAAGCGTGATGCAAGGCAGCCACCGCCCTGCTCGAAGGCGGTGACCATGGCCTCGATCACCGCAGCGTTGGCCAATAGATTGCCGGCCGCCACGCATTGCTCACCGGCCACGGCGTTGTGAGCGCCCAAGGTATGTTCGCCGCTGAACATCGCCGTGCGGCCCTCGGCATCGATTACCGCCACCTGGCGGTATTGGCTGTAGCCGTTGCGCCCCAGGATCCGCTCCAGCGCCGCTTGCGCCACCTGGCCACCGGCCAGTTCATCGAGCACCTGCGGCCCCAGGGCCGGCAGGGTAATGTTCTGACTCGACACCGCGCCGACCCCCGCCCGCAACCAGGGGCACCGGGCGCCGACGGCAATGCTCGAGGAGCTGATGGCGATGCCCAACTGGCCGGTTTCGGCACAGCGTCCAACGATGGAAAAGGTCATGCTCCGCTCCTTATTCAGGGATCACCGCGATCACGTCGATTTCCATCAGCCACTGTGGCTGGCCCAAGGCGCTGACCACCAACCCGGTGGAAATCGGAAACACGCCCTTGAGCCACTTGCCGACCTCCTGGTACACCGGCTCGCGATAACGCGGATCGATCAGGTACGTCGTGGTCTTGACGATGTGGCTCAGGTCGCTGCCGGCCTCTTCCAGCAATTGCTTGACGTTGCGCATGGCCTGCTCGGCCTGGACACGGGGATCGCCAAGGCCCACCAGTTGACCGTTGAAGTCAGTGCCGACCTGGCCGCGCACGTAGACGGTGTTGCCGGCGCGCACGGCCTGGCACAGGTCGTTGTCCAGCGTCTGGTTCGGGTAGGTGTCCTTGGTGTTGAACATGCGAATACGTGTGTGAGTAGGCATCAGCGGACTCCCGAGAGACTGGTTTTCGAACGGTGCGAATCACTGCCGAGGGCCGGGGCCTGGCGCTGGGCGGCATCTTGGTAGGCGAGGTAAATGCGTTGCTTCACGATGTGGTCGGCAATGTGCCGGGCGTCATGCCAGACACCCCAGATGAACGCCGAGCCTCGACGTGACAGCCAGGGCAAGCCGACGAAATACAGGCCCGGCTCGCTGGAAACGCCGCGTTGATGGCGAGGCTTGCCATTGGCGCCGAGGGCGTCGACCTTCAGCCAGCTGTAATCCACCGAGTAGCCGGTGGCCCAGATGACGCTGGTCACGCCGGCGGCCAACAGGTCCAGTTCCAGGGTCGGCTGGGTCAGGCATTGCGGGTCGGGCAGCAAGTGACGGGCCTCAGGTTCGAGGGGCAGGTCCAGGCCGTTGCGGGCAATGTAGGCGTCGGCGGCATCCAACAGCGCCAGGTAGTTTTCGTCGCCACGAGCGATGTTTTCGGCGAGATTCGGTTCGAAGGTCACCACGCTGCCGTTGAACGATTTGGTCAGCCCCACCAGGGTGATGCCCTCGTGGGCCAACCGGCGAAAATCCACGGTATGGCCGCCACGGGCACCGCTCACCGCAATGGTGACGTGCTCCTTGCCCGGCTTGACCGCCTCCGCATCCCACTCGCCCAACACGCCCAGCCACCAGCAGAAATCGCGGTTGCGATAGGCCCGGGGCGGACGGTCATGGGCTCCCACCGAGAGATAGACCTGCTTGCCGGCGCGCTGCAGCTCATCGGCGATCTGCACCCCCGACGACCCGGCACCCACCACCAACACGGCCCCTTCGGGCAATTGCCCGGGGTTGCGATACTGGGCCGAGTGAAGCTGGGTGACCGACGTCAGATCCGGCGCAATCGGTGGAATCACCGGCCGTTGGAAAGGCCCGGTGGCGACCACCACATGGATCGCTTCGATCTGGCCTTCGGAGGTTTCGACAGTGAAGCCCGGCCGGCCGACATTGCGCTCGACGCCCCTGACTTCCACGCCGGTACGGATCGGGGCGTTGAACTTACGGGCATAGGCTTCGAAGTAATCGGCCACTTGGTCCTTGGTCGCGAAGGTATCCGGGTCGAGCCCTTCGAATTCCAACCCTGGGAAGCGGTCATGCCAGGCCGGCCCGTTGGCCACCAGGGAATCCCAACGCGCCGTGCGCCAGGCCTCGGCAATGCGGCTTCGCTCCACGACGAGATGAGGCACGCCTTGACGGCTCAAGTGCTCACTCATGGCCACGCCGGCCTGGCCGGCGCCTATCACAAGCGTATCGATACGTAGGGTTTCATCGGGCATGTCTTGCACTTCCGGCAGTAGGTTTGATTCAGGCGGGCATGGCGCCGCCTCGGGTTTGGTTTTCTTGTTGTTCTGCGGTTGCGATGATCGAGATGAGGTGTCGAGGCGATTGTGTTGGCAGGCGGGGATTTGCGAAACGAGGGTTTTTGTCGTTGCTGGGAAGGAAAAAAATGGGCTACTGCGCGGGTGGGATGGTCACGACAACAAGGCGCGTCTCATTTGGACTTGATAACGGGAACCTGTGGCGAGGGAGCTTGCTCCCGCTGGGCTGCGCAGCGGCCCCAAACCCGTCACCGCGGCCAGTCAGGCGGATAGCGTTCAGCTTTTTTAGGCTGCTGCGCAGCCAGCGGGAGCAAGCTCCCTCGCCACGGTATTGCGGTGCGGCAGACAATGGCTTATCCCGCCACGACGCCGGCCTGAGTGACTCACTCACTGCATCCGCGCCGGAAACGCCTTGAGTTCCAGCTTTTCCATCACCAACCCGATGAATGCCGAAACCGCCAGCGGCAACTGCCGCCGGCTCGGATAGAGCACATTCAGGCCGAAGCCGATGCGTTGGTATTGCGGCAGCACCCGCACCAGCCTTCCGGCTTCCAGGTCGAGGCTGCTCAGCGCCCCCGGCAACACGGCGATGCCCAGGCCGGCGACGGTCGCCCGGCGCAACGCTTGGGCGGTGTTGGCGTGGAATCGGCTGGCGATCTGCACGTGCTCCTCGATGCCGCCCGGACCGACGAATCGCCAGTCGGTCAGGCCGCTGGGCTGGGCGAAGCTCACGCCGTCGTGGTGAGCCAGGTCCTGCAGCGAACGCGGTGCGCCACGTGCGGCAAGGTAGGCAGGACTGGCAACCATGCCGTCGCCGTCATTGCTGAGCAGTTGACGACCGACATACCCCGAGTCCTGCAACGGACCGCCGCGAAAGGCCACGTCGATGCGGTCGGCAATCAGGTCGACCCGGGCATCGCTGAGTACGAAGTCGAGCTGCACCCGGGGATGCTCGGCTAAAAAGTCGGCAACCCACTCCATTGGGAAAAAGTCGAAGAAATCCGCCATCGCCGCAATGCGCACCAGGCCACTAGGCGCTTCGCCGCCCATCATCAGTTCCTGCCCTGCTTCCATCAAGCCGTCCACAGCGTCCACGCAACGCTCATAGAACCCCTGGCCCGCATGGGTCAACGTGAGCTTGCGGGTCGAGCGCTGCAGCAGTCGTGACGCCAACTGCGCCTCCAACTGCTGGACCCGTCGGCTGACCGTGTTCGAAGGCATGCCCAGCCGCCTGGCCGCTTCAGCGAAGCTGCCACTGCGAACCACCTGGACGAACAGCGCAACATCGTTGAGATCGAGCATGGCGCGCACATTCCTTCGATTTATGGATGAGTTCAATCCGATTGTATCGACTAATCAAACCATTGGCAGGCACTTATCCTTCGCCCATCGAGGCCCAACGCCCATGATTCGGAGGCAAATCCCATGAACAGCATCGTCGCAGCGCCACCCCGCGCCATCGTCCATCGCACTGCTGGCAGCAGCCATGGGCCAATCACCCGGCTCATGAGCCCCGGCGACCTGGGCCAGCTCTGCAAGCCATTCGTGTTTCTCGATCACTTCGCCTTCAACGCCGATGCCCTGCAAAGAGGTTTCGGCATGCATCCGCATTCCGGGATCGCCACGCTGACTTACATGATCGAAGGCCAAGTGATCTACGAAGACACCACCGGCCAGTCCGGCACCCTGCCCAGCGGCGGCATGGAGTGGATGCAGGCCGGCAACGGCGTATGGCACACCGCTCGACCGGTTGCGGGTTCGCCGATCCAAGGCTTCCAGCTCTGGGTTGCGCTGCCGGCGGCAGAAGAAAATTCTCCGGCCCGCAGCGTCTACCTGGCCCCTTCCGAGATTCCCCGTGAAGGTCCGGCGCTGGTGTTGCTTGGCGAATACGGCGCAGCCCGCAGCAGCGTCGCCTCCCCGGCAGGCATGAATTACCTCGCCGTGCAGTTGCAGGACAACGAGCACTGGCGCTACACGCCGCCGGCCGGGCATACCGTCGCCTGGCTGGCGGTCAACAGCGGCGGCCTCAGCGCCAACGGCAAGGTCAATGCCGGGGAAATGGTGGTGTTCGAAGAATCCGGCGCGGCCATCGACATCGTTGCCCGGGGCGCGACTTCCTTTGTGCTCGGTTCGGCGGTCAAGCATCCCCATGGCCTGGTGATGGGCTACTACTCGGTGCACACCAGCGAGGCCGCCCTGGAAAAAGGCGAGAAAGAAATTCAGCGCATCGGCGCCCTTTTGCAACAAGAGGGTCGGTTGGCCTGACCGACCCTCGACTCAATCCCTCATTCATACCCGATCCCTTAGAGGTGAATCATGACTGCCATCGGTCTCGATCTTCTGTTGTCCCGTACTCAAGTCGGCAAGCTGTCCCTGAAAAACCGCATGGTCATGGCGCCGATGACCCGCAGCCGCGCAGGCGCTGGCGATGCCGCCACGCCCTTGATGGCCGAGTACTACAGCCAACGGGCCAGCGCCGGCCTGATCATCAGCGAAGGCTCCCAGGTGTCGGCCCAGGGCAAGGGTTACCTGAGAACACCGGGGATCTTTACTCCTGAGCAAGTCACCGGCTGGAAACAGGTGACCGATGCGGTCCATGCCGAGGGTGGGCAGATCTTTTTGCAGCTCTGGCATGTGGGCCGTCTTTCCCATCCTTTGGTGCAAGTCAACGGCGCCCAACCCGTCGCCCCCTCGGCGATCAAGGCCGATGGCGAGATCTATACCCCCGAAGGCCCCAAGCCCTACGAACTGCCACGGGCGCTGGAACTCGATGAAATCCCCAGCGTGGTCGCCGACTTCCGCCAGGCCGCCGTCAACGCGAAGCTGGCCGGTTTCGACGGCGTGGAGATCCACGGCGCCAATGGCTACCTGATCGATCAGTTCCTGCGTGACGGCACCAACCAACGCACCGATGCCTACGGCGGCTCGATCGAGCATCGCGCCCGTTTCCTCAAGGAAGTGGTCGAGTCGGTGATCGAAGTCTTCGGTGCCAGCCGTGTCGGCGTGCGCCTGTCGCCGATCTTCAGTTACTTCTCGATGAGCGACAGCAACCCGCAAGCAACATTTGACTACACGGCCAGGATGCTCAGCCGCTATGGCTTGGCTTACCTGCACATCGTGGAACTGGGCGAAGGCTCGTTCGACTTCCTGGAACTCAAGCGTCGCTTCGGCGGGACGTACATTGCCAATGGCGGCTACAGCGCCGAACGCGCCGCCACTGCCATCAGCCGTGGAGAAGCAGACCTGGTGGCATTCGGCACGCCGTTTTTGGCAAACCCGGACTTGGTGGAACGGTTCAAACGGGGCCAGGCGCTGAACATCCCTGACGCCTCGACGTTCTACCAGGGCGACGAGCGTGGTTATACGGACTATCCGATTTTGAACGGGGCTCAAGCAGGCCAAGAGGCGTAACCGAGACCTGTGGGAGCTTGCTCGCGATAGCGGATTGTCAGTCAATGATGATGTTGAATCTGATATTGCCTTCGCGAGCAGGCTCGCTCCCACAAGATCTCCGGTTGACCGCAAGATCTGCATTCACCATCAGTTCCCTGTGGGAGCGAGCCTGCTCGCGATAGCGGATTGTCAGTCAATGATGATGTTGAATTTGATATTGCCTTCGCGAGCAAGCCCGCTCCCACAAGATCTCCGGTTGACCGCAAGATCTGCATTCACCACCAATCCCCTGTGGGAGCGAGCCTGCTCGCGATAGCGGATTGTCAGTCAATGATGATGTTGAATTTGGTTTGGCCTTCGCGAGCAAGCCCGCTCCCACAAGATCTCCGGTTGACCGCAAGATCTGCATTCACCACCAATCCCCTGTGGGAGCGATAGCGGATTGTCAGTCAATGATGATGTTGAATTTGGAATTGCCTTCGCGAGCAGGCTCGCTCCCACACTGTTGCCGGTTGACCGCAAAATTCACATTCACCATCAACTCCCTGTGGGAGCGAGCCTGCTCGCGAAAGCGGGATGTCAGTCAACGATGATGTTGAGATGGCGGCGGCTCAGAATGCAGCGGGCACTCAAGTACTTTCCGACACATCAATCTGAAGCGGCACCACCCATCTCGGCGCCGAGCCTGGTGGCGTGGCTGTCGCCGCCTCGACCAGTGCTTCTACCGCCTGTTCGGCCATGGTCACGACAGGATGAGACAGCACCGCCTGGACCAACCCCGTTTTCAAGGCCTCGCGTGTCAACGGCGTCAGGTCGTGGCACACCACCACCGGCAGGCGAAGCTGCTGCTCCTGGAGGCTGCGCAAGGCCCGCAACACGCCGGCAATGCCGCCACCGGCCACATATAGCCCGGCCAGGTCGGGCTCGGCCGTGAGCAAGTCCAGCGTATTGCCATACGCGAACTCATCGTCCTCCAGGGTCAGGCGCGAAGCGAGCAACTCCCACTCGTTGGAGTGCTCGGCCAGGTAACTGCGAAAGCTCAGTTCACAGAGCTCCTGGCACTGGAAACGCTGACTGCTGAGCATGACAGCCGCAGCGCCAGGTCGATCCGCCAGGCGGCTGATGAACCAGCCTGCCGTGCGGCCGGTGAGTCGATTGTCCAACCCGACGTACCCCGTGCCGCTGGCGCTGGACAGCTCCGACAGCAACGCCACCACCGAAACGCCCGTCTCGCGCAATTGGGCAACCGCCTCCCGAACCCGTGGATGGTCCACTGCCACCACGCCCAGGCCGTCCACTTGATCACGCAGGGCCAGGATGCGTTGCGCGACGATGACCGGGTCGAGATCGTCCAGATAACCAATGACCACGCGGATCCGTGCTCGCGTGCAGGTCGCGGCGGCGTTCGATAGCGCATGGGCGAGCCCCTGGTAAAAAGGCACGCCGCTTTTTTGCAACAAGAAGCCAAGCCGCAAGGTCGGGCGGTCGTTGAGCACCCGTTGTTCGATCACACCCTTGGCATGGAACCCCAACCGCGCGGCAGCCGCGGCGATGCGTTGGGCGGTATCGGCACGCACATCGGCGCGAAGGTTCAGCACCCGGTCGACGGTGGACAGGCTGACCCCCGCCTCCCGAGCGACATCGGCCATGGTGGGGCGCAGTTTACGGCGGCGTTCTGACATGTTTTGACACCTCTGTTCGGCATCATGAGGTGTTTTGACAGATTAAGCCATCGCCCCATGGCCCCCTTTCCGACAACTCAATAGCATCAGGCCAAGCACATAAAAACAAACACAGCCGGAGTGCCCCATGACGATCCATATCTGCACCGCGCCCTGCTGCTGGGGCGTCGACGACGTCAAGAACCCTTTCCTGCCTCCGTGGCGGCGGGTGCTTGGGGATGCGGCCGAGGCCGGCTATCGCGGGATCGAGCTGGGGCCGTACGGTTACCTGCCGCTAGACCCCGACATCATCAGTCCGGCCCTGTCCGAACAGGGTCTGCAGGTGGTCGCCGGGACGATCTTCGACGACCTCGTCAGCCCCGCCAACCTGCCCGGACTGCTGCGCCAGACCCATGAAATCTGCACGCTGCTCAAACAGCTGCCGCCCATGGAACAGCAAGCCGGCCAGCGCCATGCCGGGCCCTATCTGGTGATCATCGACTGGGGCCACGAAGTGCGCGACTACGCAGCCGGCCATTCGGACCGCGCCCCGCGCCTGGACGATGCACGCTGGAACGCAATGATGGCGCACATCCGCGCCATCGCCGACATCGCCTGGCATCAATACGGCATTCGCGCCGTCATCCATCCTCACGCGGGTGGATACATCGAGTTCGCCGACGAGTTGGCGCGCCTGGTGGACGACATACCCCATGAAGTCGCCGGGCTGTGCCTGGACACCGGGCATCTGTACTACGCCGGCATGGACCCGGTCGCGTCGCTGCGCACCTACGCCCATCGCCTGGATTACCTGCACTTCAAGGACATCGACCCTATGGTGTTCGATCAGGTCCTGAACGAACACCTCCGTTTTTTCGCCGCCTGCGCCCGGGGCGTGATGTGCCCTATCGGGCGCGGTGTCATCGATTACCCGGCGCTGCACAGCCTCGTACATGAATTGGGTTATGTGGGCTGCATCACCGTCGAACAGGAACGCGACCCACGCAACGCCGGGAGCAGCCTCGACGACGTGGCCGCCAGTCGCGCCTACCTGGCTGGCATAGGTTTCTGATCACACAAGGACAACGACATGATCAACGGCAGCAAAACCCTCACGCGCCCCATCCGCTGGGCCATGGTCGGTGGCGGCGAACACAGCCAGATCGGCTACATCCATCGCTCGGCCGCCCTGCGCGACCGGAACTTCGAATTGGTCGCCGCGGCGTTGGATATCGATCCCACCCGTGGCCGAGTCTTTGGCCAGCAGTTGGGCATCGACCCCGAGCGCTGCTATCCGGATTATCTGAGTCTGTTCGAGTTGGAAGCGCAACGTCCCGATGGGATTGAAGCGGTGTCGATCGCCACGCCCAACGGCACCCACTACGCCATCACCCGCGCCGCCCTGGAAGCCGGGCTGCATGTGGTCTGTGAAAAGCCGCTGTGCTTTACCCTCGAACAGGCCGAGGCCCTGCGCAGCCTGGCGCACGCCAAGGGGCGCATCGTTGGCTTGACCTACGGCTACGCCGGGCACCAGTTGATCGAACTGGCCCGGACGATGATCGCGGCCCAGGAACTGGGCGAGATCCGCATGGTGCACATGCAGTTCGCCCATGGTTTTCACAGTGCGCCGGTGGAGGCCCGGAACCAGGCGACCCAGTGGCGCGTCGACCCGCGCCAGGCCGGGCCCAGCTACGTATTGGGAGACGTGGGCACGCACCCGTTGTATTTGTCCAAGGTGATGCTGCCTGATCTGAAGATCAAACGCTTGATGTGCAGCCGGCAAAGCTTCGTCGCCAGCCGCGCGCCGTTGGAAGACAACGCCTACACCTTGATGGAATACGAAGGCGGCGCCATGGGCATGGTCTGGTCCAGCGCGGTGAATGCCGGTTCGATGCACGGGCAGAAGATCCGCGTGATCGGCGCCCGTGCCAGCCTGGAATGGTGGGACGAGCGGCCCAACCAACTGAGCGTCGAGATCCAGGGCCAACCCGCGCAGATCCTGGAGCGCGGCATGGGCTACCTGCACCCCGACGCGCGGCAGGACGACCGCATCGGTGGCGGCCATCCCGAAGGGCTGTTCGAAGCCTGGTCCAACCTCTATCGCCGCTTCGCCCTGGCCATGGATGCAGCCAACCGTGGCGACAACGAAGCGCTGGCCGCCCTGCGCTACCCCGACATTGATGCGGGTGTGGAAGGTGTGCGCTGGGTCGAGCGCTGCGTGGAGTCCGCTGACAACGACGCCGCCTGGGTCGCGTATTGATCCCGGTAATTCAGTCAACGCAATACCCCTGTGGCGAGGGAGCTTGCTCCCGCTGGGTCGCGAAGCGGCCCCTTTTTGGGACTGCTGCGCAGTCCAGCGGGAGCAAGCTCCCTCGCCACAGGTAATGAACGTTGCCCAATGGAGAACAACAATGAAAATCGCCCTCGACCCCTACATGCATCGCCACCTTAGCCTGCCGGACCTGTGCCGCAAGACCGCCGAGCTCGGCTTCGAGTACCTGGAGCTGTCGCCACGGGAGGACTTCCTGCCCTGGTGGGTACGCCCCCGCGCCCATAAGGAGCGCATCGCCGAGCTCAAGAAAGCCCTGCGCGACCACGACCTGCAACTGGCCTCGCTGCTGCCGATGTACCGCTGGGCCAGCCCCCATGAAGACGAACGCCGGGCAGCGGTGAACTACTGGAAGGAGGCGATCCAGGTCGCCGTGGACATGGGCTGCACGACGATGAATTCGGAGTTTGGCCGTGGGCCGTCGCCTGATCGTGGGCATACCGTCAGTTGCTGCGGTGGCGTGCACAGCCATGAGTCGAGCGAAGCGGCGTGGTGGCGTTCGATGGAGGAACTGGTGCCGATCCTGGAAAGCGAGGGGGTCACGCTGAACGTCGAGCCTCACCCGGAGGATTGGTGCGAAACCCTGCACCCGGCCCTCGACATGCTCAAGACCATTGGTTCGGACAACGTCAAGTTCCTGTACTGCACGCCGCACACCTTCTACTTCGGCGACGACATGCAAGCCATGATCGCCGAGGCCGGGTCGATGATCGCCCATGTCCACATCGCCGACACCTACAACCACAAGGCCTCGTCCGGCCTGCGCTACATCGTCAACCCCCCGGGCGCCAAGGTCACCGTCCACCAACACATGGACATGCATCAGGGCGAGATCGACTGGGACCTGTTTTTCAGCGAACTGGCCAAGACTGGCTTCGACGGCATCGTCACCGCATGCGTGTTCGGCTGGGAAGAACGGGCGGACGAATCCGGGCGTTTCATGCGCAAGGAAATACAGGCCTACGTGGACAAGTACTTCAGGTAGACCGTCACGGGAGCAATGGCACGATCCGCGGCTCGATCGCTTGTTCGCTCACCTCCAGCAGCGCCAGCGTCACCGGCAACTTGAACCGTCGCCGGCCGGCGCTGCCTGGGTTGAGATAGAGCCGCTCGCCACGCCACACGATCAGCGGCTTATGGGAATGGCCGGTGATCACCAGCCGCACGCCCGGGTCGAGTGGCGCCGGCACGTCCGCGATGTCATGGACCAATAGGACCTGCCATCCCTCCAAGTCGAATTGCAGGCAATCGGCGAGGTGTCCCGCCCATTCGGCGTCCAGATCGTTGTTCCCACGCACCACCTGCAGCTCGCCAATGGAAGCCAAGGCATCGAGGATTTGCGGGCTGCCGATATCACCCGCATGAATGATCCGCTCACAGCCTTGCAGCGCCGCAAGCGCTTCAGGGCGCAGCAGGCCGTGGGTGTCCGAAATCACGCCAATTTTCACGAAACCTTTCTCCTCGATCGTGTGTCGCCGGTTATACCTGACTCGTCGCAGTTAGCTAACGTGCTGAAATCGAATAGGATAGGCTACGCCTGGAAAGGCGCAGACCCGTCGTGGAAAGGATATGTCAATGCTCGGACGCAAGCAGCCAGAGCCCAAGATCGAAAGCCCGGATGAAGCCTTCTCCCAGCAGGCTGTGCGGGCCGGAGCTGCATTTCGGCTGACCGTGAGTTTCATGCTGGTGGTGGTCATCGCCTTCCTGGCCGTCGAAGGCTGGCGAACCTGGCGCGATTACCGTGCCGCGTTTGCGTCTGCCCGTGACTCGGTGACGAACCTGGCACGGGCGACGGCCCAGCACGCCGAAGACACCATTCGACAAGTGGATGTGGTCACCGCCGCCCTCGCCGAACGGGTGGAGGGCGATGGCCTGCAGAACATGGACGTCCCGCGCATCCATAAGCTCTTGGTGCAACAGGCCGCGATCATGCCGCAATTGCACGGGCTATTTATCTACGGCCCGGACGGACAATGGCTGGTGACGGACAAGGAAGTCATCCCGGAAATGGCGAACAACGCCGACCGCGACTACTTCCAATACCACCGCACCCATGAGGATCGAGGCGTGCGCATCGGTGACGTGGTCCAGAGCCGTTCCACCCACGACCTGATCATTCCCATTTCCCGCCGCCTGAACAACCCCGATGGCTCGTTTGCCGGCGTAATGCTGGGGACCGTAAAGGTCAACTATTTCGTCGACTACTACGGCGACTTCAAAATCGATGGCAAAGGCGCGCTGGTCCTGGCCAAGCGCAACGGAACGATCCTGGTCCGACGTCCCTTCGTCGCCTCGGTGATTGGCAAGAGCCTCGTCAACAGCGTGATCTTCAGGGAGCATTTACCCACCTCCAACCAAGGGGTCGCCGAAGCCAGGGCCGTCGTCGACGATACCGAGCGCCTGTATGGCTACCGGGCCTTGACCACGTATCCGCTGGTGGTGGAAACCGGCTTGTCCCGCGAGTCGATCATCGCGCCCTGGCGCCGGGACCTGCTCAAGACCGGCCTGGTGCTGATTTTCCTCATTGCGATCCTGGTGGGCTTCGGGCTCATCGTGTTGAGCCAACTGCGCTACCGCATGACCATGGAAAAGCAGATTCGCAGCGCCCACCAGGCCATGCGCGACATGGCGCTGACCGACAGCCTCACCGGGCTGGGCAACCGCCGGCGGCTGGACATCGCCCTGGCCGATGAACTACGCCTGGCCAGGCGCCAGGGCTCATCCCTGGCCCTGATCATGCTGGATGTGGATTACTTCAAGCGTTTCAACGACCGGTACGGCCATGCCGCCGGCGACGATTGCCTGCGGGCGATTGCGGACGCGATCGGGCAGACCATCAAGCGGCCGGGCGACCTCGCGGTGCGCTACGGCGGTGAAGAGTTCACCGTGTTGTTGCCCAACACCGACAGTGCCGGGGCGGCCAAGGTCGCGCAGCAAATCCTCGAAGCCGTCAGGGCCTTGAACATTGAACATGGCGATCATCCCCTGGGCATCGTGACCATCAGCGCCGGCATCACCACCAGCCAGCCGAGCGACGAGGATGCAACCCCGGCGGTGCTGATCAAGGCCGCGGACGCCTTCTTGTACCTGGCGAAAAACACCGGGCGAAACCGTTGGTGCAGCGCTGGCACGACGTCGGGGTGAACGCCGCGAGAGCGCCGCGCATCGGTCAGAATCGTGCAAACCCAAGTCCACAGGTGCCGGCGAGGCGCCTGGCGGCTACAATGCGCGCTTCGACCGTGACCAGCCTGACTAAAAACAAATGTCCTTGCCCAAACATCATCTGGAATTGCTCAGCCCCGCCCGCGACGTGACCATCGCCCGCGAGGCCATCCTGCATGGCGCCGACGCCGTGTACATCGGTGGCCCGAGTTTCGGCGCACGTCACAACGCCTGCAACGAGGTGGGCGATATCGCCCGGCTGGTGGAATTCGCCCACCGCTACCACGCCCGTGTGTTCACGACCATCAACACCATCCTGCACGACAACGAACTGGAGCCGGCCCGCCAGCTGATCCACCAGTTGTACGATGCCGGCGTCGACGCGTTGATCGTCCAGGACCTGGGGGTGATGGAGCTGGATATCCCGCCCATCGAGCTGCACGCCAGCACCCAGACCGACATCCGCACCCTGGCCCGGGCCAAGTTCCTCGACCAGGCCGGTTTCTCGCAACTGGTCCTGGCCCGTGAGCTGAACCTGCAGGAGATCCGCGCCATCGCCGACGAGACCGATGCGGCCATCGAGTTCTTCATCCACGGCGCGTTGTGCGTGGCCTTTTCCGGCCAGTGCAACATCTCCCACGCCCAGAACGGCCGCAGCGCCAACCGTGGCGACTGCTCCCAGGCCTGTCGCCTGCCCTACACCTTGAAGGACGACCAGGGCCGGGTGGTCGCCTATGAAAAACACCTGCTGTCGATGAAAGACAACAACCAGAGCGCCAACATCCGCGCCCTGGTCGAAGCCGGCGTGCGTTCGTTCAAGATCGAAGGGCGCTACAAGGACATGGGCTATGTGAAGAACATCACCGCCTATTACCGCCAGCGCCTGGACGATGTCCTTGAAGACCGCCCGGACCTGGCCCGTGCGTCCAGCGGCCGCACCGCACACTTCTTCGTTCCCGACCCGGACAAGACCTTCCACCGTGGCAGCACCGACTATTTCGTCAGCGAGCGCAAGATCGACATCGGCGCCTTCGACTCGCCGACCTTCACCGGCGTGCCGGTGGGCGTGGTGGAAAAAGTCGGCAAGCGCGACTTGCAAGTGGTGACCTTCGATCCGCTGTCCAACGGCGACGGCCTCAACGTGCTGGTCAAGCGCGAAGTCGTCGGTTTCCGCGCCAACATCGCCGAGCCCAAGGGTGAGTTCGAAGAGGACGGCCAGAAGCGTTACCGCTACCGCGTCGAACCCAACGAGATGCCAGCCGGTATGTACCAGTTGCGCCCCAACCATCCGTTGAGCCGCAACCTGGACCACAATTGGCAGCAAGCATTGCTCAAGACCTCTTCCGAGCGTCGGGTCGGCCTGGCCTGGGTGGCGTGTCTGCGTGAAGAACGCCTGGAACTGACCGCCACCAGCGAAGAAGGCATCAGCGCCAGTGTTGCCCTCGATGGGCCGTTCGGCCTGGCGAACAAGCCGGAACAGGCCCTGGAGCAACTGCACGACCTGCTCGGCCAACTGGGCACCACCGAATACCACGCCACCGCCATCGAGCTGGATGCGCCCCAGGCGTTTTTCATCCCCAACTCGCAGCTCAAGGCGTTGCGCCGCGAAGCCATCGAAGCCCTGACCGCCGCCCGCATCGAGGCCCACCCACGCGGTGGCCGCAAGGCCGAGACCAGCCCGCCACCGGTGTACCCGGAGTCGCACCTGTCGTTCCTGGCCAACGTCTATAACCAGAAGGCCCGGGACTTCTACCATCGCCACGGGGTCAAGCTGATCGACGCGGCATTCGAGGCCCACGAGGAAACCGGTGAAGTGCCGGTGATGATCACCAAACACTGCCTGCGCTTCTCGTTCAACCTGTGCCCCAAGCAGGCCAAGGGCGTCACCGGCGTGCGCACCAAGGTCGCGCCGATGCAGCTGATCCACGGTGATGAAGTGCTGACGCTGAAGTTCGACTGCAAACCTTGCGAGATGCACGTGGTCGGCAAGATCAAGGGCCACATCCTCGACCTGCCATTGCCCGGCAGCACGGCGCAGCCCGTGGTAGGCCATATCAGCCCGGAAGACCTGCTCAAGACGATCCCGCGCGCACCGCATTAAGCAATAGCAAGCCCACATTGGGTTTCGGGCGTTCACAAAACATGCATCCACCACAGGTCCCTGTGGGAGCGGGCTTGCTCGCGAAGGCGGCATAACAGTCAACGATGATGTTGAATGTGCTGGCCTCTTCGCGAGCAAGCCCGCTCCCACACAGAGTATCGGGTGCTTGGAATGGATGTTTCATTTCTGCGTCGTTTTCGCTTTTCCGGGCGACAAATCGTGTTCAAGGGGCTCCCCCGCCGCGCGCTCATGGTGTTAGGTTGTAAGTGATTGTTTCCATCAAACGACACTTCTCCCCTGCAAAGGAATGCCTGCCACCATGAACTTCCCGTTCAAGCGTCTTGCCATTGCCACCCTCATACTGTCCAGCCTGTCGTCATTCGCGATGTCGGCCAGCGCCAACATCACCGCACAACAAAGCGCGGCCATCGTCAAAACCTTCTCCGACACCTCCGTCAAGGATTTCAGGCACTTCCTTGGAGAGGTCGCCAAGAGCGACCTGGCCAAAACCGCCGACCTCGGCCCGGCCATCAGCGCCTTCCAAGACAACAAGACGCTGACCGCTGAACAACAGAACGAAATCCACCGCTTGCTGGGCCTTTACGCTCGGGTGAAATACGGCGAAGCCGCCACCGAGACGCTGAAGGAACTGGCCGCCATCCCGACCTATCGCAAGGACGGCGTTGCCCAGCACGAGAACCCGGAATTCCTCAAGATCGCCGACGAGATCAAGCGCCTCGCCGAATCCTTCGACCTGAACTTCCGCAACATCGACAACCGCGTCTATGAGATTTCCCTAGAAGGCAGCGGCGATGAAGTCGTTGGCATCCACGCCCATGCCGACGTGGTCCCGGTCACGCCGGAGAACTGGGTGTTGAAAGACGGTACGCGCCTCGATCCGTTCAAGGTCACCCTGGTGGGTGATCGCATGTATGGCCGCGGTACCGAGGACGACAAGAACGGTATCGTCGTGACGCTCTACGCCATGAAAATCATCAAGGAAGAAAAACTGCCGCTGGCGCGCAACTTCAAGCTGCTGGTCGACACCACCGAAGAAACCACCGGCGACGCCATCCCCTATTATTTCGAACGCAACCCGACGCCCAATTACAACCTGGCGCTGGATGGCGGCTACCCCGTGGTGATCGCCGAGAAAGGCTACGGCACGGTCATGGCCAACTTCCCTCGCCGCGCGGCCCAGGGCAAGGGCGCCGAAATCATCGCGTTGACGGGGGGCATGGCGGCCAACCAGATCCCGTCGACCTCGGTGGCGACATTCGTGACCGACCAGCCCACAGATCTGGCAGCGAACCTGCTCAAGGCCGGCACCGAATTCGCCAAGGCCAATGGCGGCGACTTTGAGGTAAAAAGCGCAGTGGCCGACAACGCGGTCAAGCTGACCTTCACTGGCGTTTCGGCCCACTCCTCCGAGCCCGAATCAGGCGTCAACCCGGTCTCCAGAATGCTGGTGTTCATCAACGGTCTCGACGGCAAGGTCGCCCTCAAGCACAACCATATCACCGACGCCGCCCGCTACGCCGCCGACAACTGGGGCCTGGACTATCTGGGCAACAAGCTGGGGATTGGCTTCTCCGATGCATTCATGGGGCCGCTGACCGCATCCCTGACCTACGTCGGCATGGATGAGCAGACCTTCAAGCTGGCGGTCAACCTGCGGGTGCCGGTGGGCAAGCCAACCGAAACGCTGAAGACTGAAATCAACGATAAGCTCTCCGCCTGGGCCAAGAAGTCCCAGGTCGCCGTAGCCTTCGACAACACTATCGACGCACCGATGTACCGAAATCCCGAAGGTGAATGGGTTAAGGCGCTACTCGCCGTCGCCACGGAGAACCTGGGCATGGAGCACACGTTCGGCACTTCCGCCGGCGCCACCTCGGTCCATGACCTGCCCAACGGCGTGCAATTCGGCCTGGCGATGCCCAACGTCAAGTACACCGGGCACAACGACAATGAGTTCAAGACGGTGGAGCAGTTCCTGCTGGACTTGCAGATCGTGACCGAGATGATGGGGCGGATCGGGCAGTTGCCGAAGCTCTGATCGGCCCTGAGCGAGACGGTTATCAAGGCCTGTGGGTGATCATTGTGGCGAGGGAGCTTGCTCCCGCTCGGTTGCGCAGCGACCGCAAGTTTTTTGGGACTGCTGCGCAGTCCAGCGGGAGCAATCTCTGGCCACAGGTTTACCCTTATTCCTTCACCTTATTCCTTCAGGTGAGTAGCGCTTGGATCGATGACCTTCGCGGTAACGTCGACCAACTCCAGCCCCCAATCCCCATGCAGGTACCAGTCCTCGCCGATCATCTCGGCCGGGTGCATCGTGCGATCGGCACCGTTGCCGCAGGCCAGCGCACTGGTCGGACAGTAACGATCACACCCCCAGCAAATGCGCTCGGGATGCTTGGGACTGATGGGAAACGGCTTTGCCATGAGGCCCCCGTATAACCAATGGGTGTACCCGTACCCTACTCCGGCGGGCCACTGCCGCCCTTGATCCTGATCAAGAACAGCCGCACGGGAACGAACTGACGTTCACCGATCAAAAATTCACGCTGAAAATTGACAAGAATCATTATTATTCGCAGCGAAGCTTCCTAGACTCGGCGCCATCCTTTAGCCAACCAGGAAGTCATCATGCGTACCCTTGCTCCGTTGTCCCTCGCCCTGCTGTTGCTGCCAACATTGGCCCAGGCCAAGGAATACCCCATCGGCGAACCGCAACTGTGCCCGGGGCTGGAAGTCGGCGCGGTGTACCTGCAACCGATCGAAATGGCCCCCGCCGGGATGATGCGCGCCACGGCCGAGTCCGACGTGCACCTGGAAGCCGACATCCGCGCCACCGCGGACAACCAGCAAGGCTTCCAGGAAGGCAGTTTCGTGCCTTATCTGAACGTGTCGTTCCAACTGAAGAAACAAGGCAACGACACCGCGCTCAAGGGCGACTTCCACGCCATGGTCGCCAACGACGGGCCGCACTACGGCGACAACGTCAAGCTGCTCGGCCCTGGCAAATATCAATTGACCTTCACCGTCCTGCCACCGGGCGGCCACGCCTCCCTCGGTCGTCATACCGACAAGGAAACCGGCGTGGCGCCGTGGTTCGAACGCTGCGAACTGCACTACGAATTCGTCTACGCCGGGATCGGTAAAAAAGGCGGGTACTGAACATGAGCCACCGATCCTGGCTGTCCTGCCTAGCCTGGCTGACACTGGTCGGTCTGCTGCTGCCATCCATCGCCCAGGCCGAACTGCCCACTTATGAATTGAGCATCCGCGACGGGCATTTCACGCCGCCACAGTTGGAAGTACCGGCCGGGCAACGCTTCAAGATCGTATTGAAAAATGTCGGCCAGGGCCCGGCGGAGTTCGAAAGCACGCCATTGCGCGTCGAGAAAGTGCTCTCGCCCGGCGTTACGACGTTCGTGGTCATTCATCCGCTGCGCCCTGGGCACTACCCGTTTTTCGACGAATTCAATCCGCAACTGCCCGAGGGCGGGATTCTCGCCCGGTAATCGGCCAGCAGGAGGCGTTAGCATGACTCAATCGATGTTTATTGTCTGGCGCGAAAGCGTCGAGGCATTGTTGGTGATCGGGATTCTCCAGGCCTGGGTCAGCCAGCAGCAACAGGCCAGCCAACTGCGACGTTATGTATGGGCCGGCGCGGCGTTGGGCTTGCTGCTTTCCGGCGTGCTGGCCGGCCTGATCCTGCTCGCCGGCGAGGCCATGAGCGGTACCACCAGTGAATGGTTCCAGGCGGCGTTGGCCTTGGTCGCCAGCTTGCTGATCGTGCAGATGGTCGGCTGGATGCACCGAAACGCACGGACGCTCAAGCATGACCTGACACGCCACGCCGACCAGCGCCTGGGCCGCCAGGGTGGCCTGGGCCTGTTGGTCCTGGCCTTGCTCGCCGTCAGCCGCGAAGGCAGTGAAACCGTGGTCTTCCTGTATGGCGCCGGTGCGCGCCTGCAGGGGCCGCCATTGGGCTTGTTCGCCGTGGGCGCACTGGCCGGGCTGGTGTTGTCGCTGCTGACCGTCTCCCTGCTGCACAGCAGTCGCCGGTTCATCTCGTGGCCGCGTTTTTTTGCCATCAGCGAAGCGATCCTGCTGCTGTTGGGCGCGGCACTGCTGGTCAGCGCCTTCGAGCGGGTCGGCGGGCAATTGCTGGCGATGGATTGGCCCGAGGCGGTGTATCGCGGCATTGGCGACGCGCTGTGGGACAGCAGTGCGCTCCTCGACGACGGCCACGGTTTGGGTGGGTTCCTGGCGGATTTCGCTGGGTATCGGGCCAGTCCGAGTGCGATGACGTTGCTGGTGTGGCTGGGCTATTGGGGAGTGGTCGCGGGTTGGTTGCGACCACGTAAGGCGGAAACCCTGCCATGCCCGACCTGAACCCCTGGCTCCAACGCCTGGGCGACGGCATGCGTCGCCATGGCTCGGCAATTCGTGCGGTGCAATGGGCGGTGGTGCTGTTCTACGCGGTGCTGTTGGTGGTGCCGGCCCTGTTGCCATTACCCACTAGTCAGGCGCGGCTGTTGGACAACCTGACGCTGCTGGCGCAGTTCCTGTTCTGGGGCATCTGGTGGCCGTTCGTGTTGCTGTCGATCGTGCTGTTCGGTCGCCTCTGGTGTGGCGTGTTGTGCCCGGAAGGCGCTTTGAGCGAATGGGCCAGCCAGTACGGCAAGGGCCTCGGGGTGCCGCGCGGGGTGCGCTGGGCTGGCTGGCCGACTTTGGCGTTCTGCCTGACCACGGTCTACGGCCAGTTGATCAGCGTGTACGACTATGCCCAGGCAGCGCTGTTGATCCTCGGGGGCTCGACCGTCGCCGCAGTGATCGTCGGCCTGTTGTTCGCCCGGGGCAAGCGGGTGTGGTGCCGTTACCTGTGCCCGGTCAGCGGTGTGTTTGCCCTGCTCGCTCGCCTGGCGCCGGTGCACTTCCAGGTGGACGAACAACGCTGGCTGGACAACCCGCCGCCCCGGCGCCCGCCCCCCAACTGCGCACCGCTGCTGGACATCCGTCGCCTGCGCGGCGCCGCCGATTGCCACGCCTGTGGTCGTTGCAGCGGCCAGCGCGACGCGGTACGGCTGATTGCCCGCTCCAGCAACGCGGAAATCCTCCAGGCGACGACCAACACACTTTCGCCCTGGGACGCTCGCCTGCTGCTGTTCGGTGTCATCGGCCTGGCCATGGGCGCGTTCCAGTGGACCGTCAGCCCTTGGTTCATCGACCTCAAGCAAAACCTGGCCCAATGGCTGGTGAATCACGATTGGCTCTGGGCACTCCAGGACAACGCGCCCTGGTGGCTGCTGACCCACTACCCGCAACTCAATGACAGTTTCAGTTGGCTCGACGGCTTTTGCATCGTCGCGTACCTGGGCCTGAGTGCGCTGTTGATGGGCACTTCGTTGCTGTTTCTCATGCGCCTGGCCGCTTGGCTCTCAGGCCACACGGCAAACTACCAGCCCCTGGCCCTCACCCTGACGCCCCTTGGCGGTGCCGGGTTGTTCCTCGGTTTGTCGGCAACCACGGTCAAGTTGTTGCGCTATGAAGGCCTGTTGCTGGAGTGGGTACCGCCGGCCCGGGCCGCGCTTTTAACGGCCGCGATCGCCTGGAGCCTGTGGCTGGGCTGGAAGCGCCTGCAGGCAAGCGTGGCATCGCCGATCCGACGCGTGCCCGCCATGGCCTGCCTGGTCCTGGCCAGCGGCTGGGTGGGGTATGGCTGGTGGTTGCAATTCTGGGGCTGGTGATCGAGGGATTGCGGGGATTTCACAAAAGCCATTCCCACCACAATTCCCCTGTGGGAGCGGGCTTGCTCGCGAATGCGTCGGGTCAGCTACATATACATTGACTGACAAACCGCCTTCGCGAGCAAGCCCGCTCCCACAATGGTTTCGGGGTGATTGTTGAATTTGTATTCACCACAGATCCCTGTGGGAGCGAGCTTGCTCGCGAAGGGGGCGTGTCAGACGACATCCCTGCCAGCAGACCCACCGCTATCCACCACTCAACTGCGCAACACAAACGAAGGAAACAGCTCGCGCATCGCCGCCCATAACTCAGGCTGCAAGGCCTGCGCCGAGACGCTGGAAAGATGAGGATCAAGCATCCGGGCAGTGCGCACCAGTTGCACGGCAAAGCGGCTGACGCCACGCTCGTTCAGGCGCCGGGCCAGGGTCAGCAACCGTTCGGGGTCGAACAGATGCCAGTGCACCGTCGTGCGACATTCATAGTCCACGCCGCTGTCCAGCAAATGATCGAGGCTGCGCCAGTTGGCGGCGCCGCTGCCTTCGACCCGGGTCACGTCCAGGGCATCTTCGGGCAAGGCCTTGACGTCGAAGCCCACCCAATCGGCTTGCCCAACTACCTTGGCGAAGGCCGCCGGCTTGATGCCAGCGCTGTGCAGGCCGATGCGAAAACCCATCTGCCGCACTTCTTCCATGGCCGGCCCCAGGCCGTCCTGCAAGGTCGGCTCGCCGCCGCTGAACACCACGGCGTCGAGCAGATCCTGCCGGCGTTGCAGAAACGCCAACACCCGGCACCAATCCACCTCTTCGCTACCGCGCGGCGGAATCAGTTGCGGGTTATGGCAATAACGACAACGCCAGGCACAGCCCTGGCAAAACAGCACACACGCCAGTTGGCCCGGATAATCGAGGGTGGTCAGGGGCACCATGCCCCCGACCCGTAGCACTCGACTCATGGACGCCCGGCCGCGCGTTCGGTGAAGTGCACCCGCTCGCGGTGCTCGGACTGCTTGCCCGGGTTGAAGGCCGTTACCGGGCGGTGATAACCCATCACGCGGGTCCAGACTTCGCAACGTTGACGTTGTGCTTGGGGAAGGCTTTGCGATGCATTCATGGGTGAAGCTCCTTGCGGTCGATGGATCGGATCAGTGAACGCTGCCCTGGCGCTGTTGTTGCAGCAGCAAGGCCTCGTCGCATTTGGGGCAAAACTCGTGTTCGCCAGCCAGGTAGCCGTGCACCGGGCAGATGGAAAAGGTCGGCGTGATGGTCAGGTACGGCAGGCGGAAACGTCCCAGGGCCTTGCGCACCAGTTGCTTGCAGGCCTGGGTGGAGGAAATCTGCTCGGCCATGTACAGGTGCAACACGGTGCCGCCGGTGTACTTGCATTGCAGTTCGTCTTGCAGCTCCAGGGCTTCGAACGGATCCTCGGTGAAGCCCACCGGCAGTTGCGAGGAGTTGGTGTAGTACGGCGCGACCGGGCTGCCGGCCTGCAGGATATCCGGGTAGCGCTTGAGGTCTTCCTTGGCGAAGCGGTACGTGGTGCCTTCGGCGGGCGTGGCCTCGAGGTTGTAGAGGTGACCGGTTTCCTCCTGGAAACGCAGCAGCGTGGCGCGCACGTGATCCAGCAGTTTCAGGGCGAAGGCCCGGCCCTGCTCGGTGTGCAGGCCTTGTTGGTCATCGGTGAAGTTGCGCAGCATTTCGTGCAGGCCATTCACGCCAATGGTGGAGAAGTGATTGCGCAACGTGCCCAGGTAGCGCTTGGTGTAGGGATACAAGCCAGCATCCATGTGATGCTGGATGACCTTGCGCTTGACCTCCAGGCTCTCTTTCGCCAGTTCCATCAGGGTATCGATGCGTTGCAGCAACCCACTGGTGTTGCCTTTGTACAGGTAGCCCAGGCGCGCGCAGTTGATCGTCACCACCCCCAGGGAGCCGGTCTGTTCCGCGGAGCCGAACAAGCCGCCACCGCGCTTGAGCAGCTCGCGCACGTCCAGTTGCAGGCGGCAGCACATCGAGCGCACCTGGTTGGGTTGCATGTCCGAGTTGAGGAAGTTCTGGAAATACGGCAAGCCGTAGCGGGCGGTCATTTCGAACAGCCGGTCGGCGTTCTCGCTGTCCCACGGGAAGTCGTGAGTGATGTTGTAGGTCGGGATCGGGAAAGTGAAGACCCGGCCTTTCGCATCGCCGGCCTGCATCACCTCGATGTAGGCGCGGTTGATCAACTCCATTTCCGCTTGCAGGTCACCGTAGGCGAACGGCATTTCTTCGCCGCCGATGATCGGGATCTGCTCACGCAGGTCCTGGGGACAGACCCAGTCGAATGTCAGGTTGGTGAACGGGGTTTGCGTGCCCCAGCGCGACGGTACGTTGAGGTTGTAGATGAACTCCTGCAACGACTGGCGGACCTCGTCGTAGCTGAGCTGATCCTTGCGCACATAGGGCGCCAGGTAGGTATCGAACGAGCTGAACGCCTGGGCGCCGGCCCATTCGTTTTGCAGGGTGCCGAGGAAATTCACCATCTGGCCCAGGGCACTGCTCAAGTGCTTGGGCGGCCCAGCCTCGACCCGCCCGGGCACGCCGTTGAGACCTTCGTGCAGCAAGGTGCGCAAGGACCAACCGGCACAGTAGCCGGCGAGCATGTCCAAGTCGTGGATATGCAGGTCTGCCTCGCGGTGCGCCTCGCCGATGGCCTGGCTGTAGACTTCGTCGAGCCAGTAGTTGGCGGTGACCTTGCCCGACACGTTGAGGATCAGCCCGCCCAGGGAATAACCCTGGTTGGCGTTAGCCTGCACGCGCCAGTCTTCGCGATCCAGGTATTCGTTCATCGACGTGGCGACTTCCACCAGCGTACGACGATCCCGACGCAGGCGTCCGTGTTGCTCACGGTAGACGATGTAGGCGCGCATGGACAGGAAGTACCCGGCGTCCATCAGCACACGTTCGACCCGGTCCTGGATCTGCTCGACATTCAACCGCGTCTGCCCTTCCAACCGCGCCAATACCGCCTCAAGCAAGCCTTCAGCCTCGGCTTCGGCGTATTCGCCGGTGGCCTTGCCAGCGGCGATCAACGCCTGGCGGATCTTGTCCGCATCAAAGGCGACCACACTGCCATCGCGCTTGTGCAAGCGGTTACAGCCTACTGAGATCAACGTGCTCTGCATTTTGGCTCCAGATACTACATATAGGTGTTATTTATATTTAAGACACAATATGCAGTGGAGATTACGGACAAAAGGCAGGGTTGCAATTGATCGACATCAAGAATTGGGGGCGACTGCCATCAGCCTTGAAAGGTCATTTTGGAAGCCTCCCCAGATCCCCAGTGGGAGCGAGCAAGCTCGCTCCCACATTGGTTTCGGAGTGACTGCAGGATCTGAATTCACCCAAAATCCCCCTGTGGGAGCGGGCTTGCTCGCGAAGAGGCCAGCACATTCAACATCCATGCAAGCTGACCCACCGCCTTCGCGAGCAAGCCCGCTCCCACAGGAGTTTCGGGGTAACTGTGGGATTTATATTCATCACAGCCCCCCTTCTGCTAACCACCACTCATGTTCATGAACCGCACGATCTGTACTTCCCCGCCAGGGCTGAAGTCATGCTGCAAGGGCTTGCCCTTGAGTGCCTGTTTGATCGACTGAATGATCGGCTGATCGTCCAGCGGATAACGCCGCAGCAAGCCCCGCAGGTCGAGGGAGTCCTCTTGCCCGAGGCACAGCAGCAAGCGCCCTTCGACGGTCATGCGCACGCGATTGCAACTGGCGCAGAAGTTATGGGTGTTGGGCGAAATGAAACCGATGCGGGTCTGCGGATGATGCGCCAGGCGCACATAACGCGCCGGCCCGCCGCTGCTCTCGGCACTGTCGAGCAGGCGATGATGGCGGGCGATCTCGGCCCTCACCTCATCGCTGGAACAGAACGACTCGCCCCGGGAACGCCCCACCTCGCCCAAGGGCATTTCTTCGATGAAACTGATGTCGATGCGTTGATCGATGGCGTACTGCACCAACGCCGGGACTTCATCGAAGTTGCGCCCTTTCATGACCACGCAGTTGAGCTTGATCCGCTCGAACCCAGCGACCTTCGCCGCGTCGATGCCGGCCAGCACCCGGTCCAGATCGCCGTTACGGGTGATCGCCCGAAAACGCTCGCCGTCCAGGCTGTCGAGGCTGATGTTCATGCGTTTGACCCCAGCGTCCACCAGGGGCTGGGCCAATCGTCCCAACTGCGAGCCATTGCTGGTCATCACCAGTTCCCGCAGGCCGGGCAATGCCGCGATGTCGCGACACAGCCCGACGATGCCCGGACGGATCAGCGGCTCGCCACCGGTCAGGCGGATTTTCTTCACCCCCAGGCCGACGAACAGCCGCGCCAGGCGCTGCAATTCCTCCAGGGTCAACACTTGCTGACGCGGCAGGAAGGTCATGTTCTTCGCCATGCAATACACACAACGAAAATCACAACGATCGGTCACCGACATCCGCAAATAATCGATCTGGCGCCCAAACCCGTCCTGCAACACCGCGTTCATGAAGATCTCCCGATTGAGCCCGTGCTCACTGCACCAGCGGCGAGTCGGCGCCCTGAAGGTGAATGCCGCGAATGTCCGCCGCACCGATCAGGGTTTGCAGGTACTGCACCAGCGCCTTTTGCCAAACGCCCTGCTGCAACTGGGTACGAATCGCCGTCGCCACCGCCTCATACGGCAATGGCTGGCCATCGATGCGCTGGTCGATGCTGATCACGTGCCAGCCATAACGGCTTTCCAGCGGTTTGCTGGCCAGGCCCGCCGGCAGGGTGAACAACTGGCGCTCCAGCTCCGGCACGGTCTGGCCCTTGCTGATCTGCCCCAACGAGCCGCCCTGCTCCTTGGATGGACACGCCGAATACTTCAGTGCCAGCTCGGCGAAGCTGCCCGGGAACTGGTCCAACCGTTCCAGCAGCAGCTCGGCCTGGACATGGGCCAGGCTGCGGGCCTCGGCATCGTCCGGCGCACATTCGAGCAGGATGTGCCGCACCGCCAGCAATGGCGCGCTGTGGAAGCGAGCGCGGTTGCTTTCGTAGTAACGCAGGCAGGTGGCCTCGTCGCACTGCGGCACCAGCACCTCACGTTCCAGCAACAGCCGCGTCGCCGCTTCTTCTTCGTTTTCACCGGCACCGACCTGCAACGCCAGGCCCAGCTCGGCGATGCGCTGCTGGAGCAATTCGCGAATCACCAGCGCCCGAGCGGCCTGGTAGACCGCCTCCTCGCGACTGTCAGCCGGGTGATATTGCAGCTCCTGGGCCATCGCCTGCGGGGCGATCGACACCCCGTTGACGCTGATGATCGGCCACTCCTGCTCACTGCTGGCGATCAGCTGTGGCGCTTCATCCTCTGCCACCGGCCCCGCCTGGGCCGGCTCGAACTGCACCGCCCCAACCGGCTCCACATCAACCACCGGCGGCACTTTTGCCGAGGAACCGCAACCACCGCCCCCGCTACCACCGCCACATCCGCATCCACTCGCCATGATCTTCTCCTCAGAACTTCTGCCGAACGATTTGATAACGACGCCCCAGGTACCAGACCGGCGCACTGACGATGTGGACCAGACGGGTGAACGGGAACAGCACGAACAGCGTCAGGCCCAGCACCACGTGGAGCTTGTAGACCAGGCCCACCGGCGCGATCGAGGTCGCGGCTTCAACCGGGCGCAACAGCACGGTGTTCTGGGCCCAGTCGGCCAGCATCACCATCACCGAGCCGTCCATATGGGCGGTGGATGCGACGATGGTCATCAGCCCCAACACCAACTGCACCAGCAATACCACCAGCACCAGGATGTCCGACACATTGGAGGTGGCGCGCACCCGAGGGTCGGTCAGGCGCCGGTTGAGCAGCATCAGCAAACCGATCAGGCCGAGCACACCGAAGAAACCGCCGGAAACCATCGCCAGCAACTGCTTGTTCTCGGTACTCAGGAAGTGGTGATACACCGCCGAAGGTGTCAGCAGCCCGACGAAATGCCCGGCCAGCACGAACAGCACACCGATGTGAAACAGGTTGCTGGCCACGCGCATGCCGCGCTTGTTCAGCATCTGGCTCGAACCGGCCTTCCAGGTGTACTGGGACAGATCAAAGCGTGCCCAACTGCCGAGCAGGCAAATCGCCAAAGCGACATAGGGGTAGACCCCGAACAACAACAGATCCCATTTAGACATTGCCCACCTCCCCGGCAGGCGCTGCGGCCCGCCCTTCATGCTGAAAATCCACCCAGTGCAGCGGCACTGCACTTTCGTCCCGGGCCTTGCCCGGCGCGCTTGGCATCGAACTGCAGCGGTCCTGCTGCTCGGCCTTCATGAAATCCACGGCCTCTTCTTCCCAGACCTTGTCCAGGGCTTCTAGGGAGTCATCCCGATGCTCGGCCTTCACCTGTTCGAGCATCTCGGCCACCGCCGCCTGGGGTTCTGTCCCGGCGATCTGCAACAAGGCCCGGAAGCAACTGGCGTAGGCGCTTTCACGCTCCTCCAGGCGCGCCGCGAGCAAGGCCAGCAGGTGCGCCACATCGGCCAGACCCTCGCGGGCCTCCAAGTCTTCGCGGGTGGAGAGAAACTCCAGGTACAGCGGGATGTAGTCGGGCAGTTCCTTGACGCCGATGGCGAACCCGGCTTCTTCGTACTGGGCCATCATGTCGACCATGGCCTGGCCCCGGTCGCGGGACTCGCCATGGACGTGTTCGAACAGCAGCAGCGACAGTGAACGACCGCGGCCGAACAGCGCACCGTAGTGCTCCTGGCCATCCATCAGGTCCTGGCCGCAGACCAGCTCCAGCAACTCGAACAAACCGGCACGCTGGGCGGGACTGATTTCCCGCGCCTGCACGATGGCCTGCTCCAGCTCGTCGCGACCAGCCACCAGGGTCTCGGTCGGGTAATCGAGCAGCAACGAAATCACCTTGAGAATGCGCATGCTCATTCCTCCCACAACTGTACGGTCTTGATCACGTCGCGGCGGTTGGCTTTCTTGCCACCGAACATGTTGGTGTCGGAGCTGCCGCTGCAACCGCTGCCGAAACTGAAACCACAACCGGAGCGCTCGGCGAACGCGTCGCTCATGGCGTCTTCGCGGTGGGCACTCGGCACCACGAAACGGTCTTCGTAGTTAGCGATGGCCAGGTAGCGGTACATCTCTTCCACCTGGTTCACGCTCAGGCCGACGTCAGCCAGCACTTGCAGGTCCTGCACGCCGTCGACCTGCTCGGCCCGTTTGTAGGCGCGCATCGCCAGCAAGCGTTTGAGCGCAAGCTTGACCGGCTTTTCATCGCCGGCGGTGAGCATGTTCGCCAGGTAGCGCAGCGGGATCCGCAGGCTGTCGACGTCCGGGATCACCCCGTTCATACCCACCGTGCCAGCCGTGGCAGCGTTCTGGATCGGCGACAGCGGCGGCACGTACCAGACCATCGGCAAGGTGCGGTATTCCGGGTGCAGCGGCAGTGCGAGTTTCCAGTCCACGGCCATTTTGTAGACCGGCGAACGTTGGGCCGAATCGATCACCGACTGCGGCACGCCATCGGCCAGGGCCTGGCGAATCACCGCCGGGTCGTTCGGGTCGAGGAAGATCTCCAGTTGCTTCTCGTACAGGTCCTGCTCGTTGGCGGTGCTCGCCACTTCGCTGATGCGGTCGGCGTCATACAGCAGCACACCGAGGTAACGGATCCGACCGACGCAGGTTTCGGCGCAAACGGTCGGCATCCCGGCTTCAATGCGCGGGTAGCAGAAGATGCATTTTTCCGACTTGCCGCTCTTCCAGTTGAAGTAGATCTTCTTGTACGGGCAGCCGCTGATGCACATGCGCCAGCCGCGGCATTTCTCCTGGTCGATGAGAACGATGCCGTCCTCCTCGCGTTTGTAGATCGCACCGCTCGGGCACGACGCCGCGCACGCCGGGTTCAGGCAGTGCTCGCACAGGCGCGGCAGGTACATCATGAAGGTGTTTTCGTACTCGCCGTAGATGTCCGCCTGGATCTTGTCGAAGTTCTTGTCCTTGCGCCGCTTGGCGAATTCAGTACCGAGGATTTCCTCCCAGTTCGGGCCCCACTCGATCTTCTCCATGCGCTTGCCCGACACCACCGAGCGTGGGCGCGCGGTGGGTTGGTGCTCGCCCAGCGGTGCGGTGTGCAAGTGCTGGTAGTCGAAGTCGAACGGCTCGTAGTAATCGTCCAGGCTCGGCAGGTCCGGGTTGGCGAAGATGTTCGCCAGCACGCGGAACTTGCCGCCGATGCGCGGGTTGATCGAGCCGTCGGCGTTGCGCACCCAGCCACCCTTCCACTTGTCCTGGTTCTCCCATTCCTTGGGATAGCCGATGCCCGGCTTGGATTCGACGTTGTTGAACCAGGCGTATTCCATGCCTTCACGGCTGGTCCAGACGTTCTTGCAGGTAATCGAGCAGGTGTGGCAGCCGATGCATTTGTCCAGGTTCAGGACCATGCCGATTTGTGAGCGAATCTTCATCTCAGTTCTCCTCGATATCAGTCGGCAGTGGACGCGGCAAATCATCGCCACTGGAACCGTCGAGCCAATCGACCTTGACCATCTTGCGCACCACGACGAATTCGTCGCGGTTGCAACCGACCGTGCCGTAATAGTTGAAGCCGTAGGCCTGTTGGGCGTAGCCGCCGATCATGTGGGTGGGCTTGAGCACCACGCGGGTCACCGAGTTGTGGTGGCCGCCACGGGTCTTGGTGGTTTCCGAACCCGGCACGTTCACGATCCGTTCCTGGGCGTGGTACATCATCACCATGCCTTCCTTGACCCGCTGGCTGACCACCGCCCGGGCGGTCAGCGCGCCGTTGGCGTTGAAGCATTCGATCCAGTCGTTGTCCTCGATCCCGGCACGCTTGGCGTCGATCTCCGAGAGCCAGACAATCGGTCCACCACGGCTCAAGGTCAGCATCAACAGGTTGTCGCTGTAGGTGCTGTGGATGCCCCACTTCTGGTGCGGGGTGATCCAGTTCAGGACGATCTCGGTCTCGCCATTGCTGCGCTTGCCCTTCACGCCTTCGATGGTGCGGGTGTTGACCGGCGGCCGATAACTCATCAGTTGCTCGCCGAACGCCTGCATCCACGGGTGATCCTGGTAGAACTGCTGGCGGCCGGTGATGGTGCGCCATGGGATCGACTCATGGACGTTGGTGTAGCCGGCGTTGTAGCTCACGTGATCGTCTTCCAGGCCGGACCAGGTCGGGCTGGAGATGATCTTGCGCGGCTGGGCCTGGATGTCGCGGAAGCGAATCGCCTCGTGCTCCTTCGATACCGCAAGGTGGCTGTGGTCGATACCGGTGAATTCCGACAATGCTGCCCAGGCTTTCACCGCGACATGGCCGTTGGTTTCCGGGGCCAGGGACAGGATCACTTCGGCGGCGTCGATGGCGCTGTCGATTTTTGGCCGGCCTTGGCTGATGCCCGCGTCGACTTCCTTGTGGTTCAGCTCACCGAGGAATTTCACTTCGGTGTCGGTGTTCCAGTTGATGCCCTTGCCGCCGTTGCCGAGTTTTTCCAGCATCGGGCCCAGGGAGGTGAACTGCTTGTAGATGTTCGGGTAGTCACGCTCGACCACTTGCAGGTTTGGCGCATTCTTGCCCGGTTGCGGGGCCACGCCGGCGCTCTTCCAGTCGGTGCCGCCAAACGGCTGGGCCAGTTCGCCGACGCTGTCGTGCATCAACGGTACGGTGACCAGGTCTTTCTCGACGCCGAGGTGACCGACCGACATGGCCGAGAACGCCTTGGCGATGCCTTTGTAGATTTCCCAGTCCGAACGTGATTCCCAGGCCGGATCGATGGCGGCCGACAGTGGGTGAATGAACGGGTGCATGTCCGAGGTGTTCATGTCGTCTTTTTCGTACCAGGTGGCGGTCGGCAAGACGATGTCGGAATACACGCAGGTCGAGGACATGCGGAAGTCCAGGGTGGTCACCAGGTCGAGCTTGCCAATGGCGCCCTCGTCGACCCATTCGGCTTCGGTGGGCTTGCACTCGGTGCTATGGCCGATGTCTTCGTTCATCACGCCGTTCTTGGTACCGAGCAGGTACTTGAGCATGTACTCGTGGCCCTTGCCCGAAGACCCGAGCAGGTTGGAACGCCAGATGAACATGTTGCGCGGGAAGTTCACTGGGCTGTCCGGCTGCTCGCAGGCAAAACGCAAGGAACCGTCCTGCAGCGACTTGACCACGTAGTCCTTCGGATCAAGGCCGGCGGCGGCGGCATCGCGGCAGATATTCAGCGGGTTGGTGTTGAGCTGTGGCGCGCTGGGCAACCAACCGGCGCGTTCGGCGCGGATGTTGTAGTCCAGGGCGTGCTCGGGGAACTGCGACTTGTCCGCCAAGGGCGAGAGCACATCGTGCATGCTCATCTTCTCGTGGCGCCATTGCGAACTGTGGCCGTAGAAGAAGCTGGTGCCGTTCATCTGCCGTGGCGGACGGTTCCAGTCCAGGCCAAAGGCCAGGGGCAGCCAGCCGCATTGCGGACGGAGTTTTTCCTGGCCAACGTAGTGGGCCCAGCCGCCGCCGGTCTGGCCGACGCAACCGCAGAGCATGAGCATGTTGATCAGCCCACGGTAGTTCATGTCCATGTGGTACCAGTGGTTCATCGCCGCACCGACGATGATCATCGAGCGTCCACGGGTCTTGTCGGCGTTGTCGGCGAACTCGCGGGCGATCTGGATCGCCTTCTCGCGGCTCACACCGGTGATCTGCTCCTGCCAGGCCGGGGTGCCGGGCACCGAGGCGTCGTCATAGTCCTTGGCAACGTTGGCGCCGCCCAGGCCACGGTCGATCGCCAGGTTGGCCGCCGACAGGTCGAACACCGTGGCGACTTTCGCTACGCTGCCATCGGCCAGCACCACGCTGTGCACCGGCACCCGCCGGAACTGCACCGCGTCGCCGGCCACGTGCTGGAAGTACTCCTGGGCTTCGCCAGCGAAGTACGGGAACGCCACCTCGGCGACATCGCCGCCGATCAGGCTCAGCTTGAGGTCGATCTCACGTCCCTCACCGCCTTCACGGGGCAGGATGTTCCACTTGCCCTTCTCACCCCAGCGATAACCGATGGAGCCTTGTGGCGACACCAGTTCGCCGGCGGCATCCAGGGCGATGGTTTTCCATTCCGGGTTGTTGTCCTGGCCGAGGTTGTCGGTCAGGTCGCTGGCCCGCAGGAAACGGTCCGGCTGGTAACCGGCGCCCGGCGCTGCGCCGAGCATCGGCTTGAGCATCACCAGCACCGGCAGGTCGGTGTAGCGCTTGGCGTATTCGGTGAAATAGGCGCTCGGCTTGTCCAGGTGGAACTCTTTGAAGATCACATGGTTAAAGGCCTGGGCCAGCGCGGCGTCGGTGCCCTGCTTGGGGTTGAGCCACAGGTCGGTGAGCTTGGCGACTTCCGAATAGTCCGGGGTAATCGCCACGGTCTTGGTGCCCTTGTAGCGCACCTCGGTGAAGAAGTGCGCGTCGGGTGTACGGGTCTGCGGGACGTTGGAGCCCCAGGCAATGATGTAGTTGGAGTTGTACCAGTCGGCCGATTCCGGCACGTCGGTCTGCTCGCCCCAGACCATCGGCGACGCTGGCGGCAAGTCGCAGTACCAGTCGTAGAAGCTCAGGCACACGCCACCGATCAGCGACAGGTAGCGCGAGCCGGCGGCGTAACTGACCATCGACATGGCCGGGATCGGCGAGAAGCCCACCACCCGGTCCGGGCCGTGTTCCTTGACGGTGTAGACGTTGGCCGCGGCAATGATCTCGTTGACTTCTTCCCAGTTGGAACGAATGAAGCCGCCCATGCCGCGCTTGCTCTTGTACGAGTCGGCCTTGGCCTTGTTCTCGACGATGCTGGCCCAGGCTTCCACCGGCGGCAAGGTCTGCCGGGCTTCGCGCCAGAGCTTGAGCAACGGCTTGCGGATCTTCGGGTACTTGAGCCGATTGGCGCTGTAGATGTACCAGCTGTAGCTCGCGCCACGAGGGCAGCCGCGTGGCTCGTGGTTAGGCAAGTCGTTGCGGGTGCGCGGGTAGTCGGTCTGCTGGGTTTCCCAGGTGATCAGGCCGTTCTTGACGTAGATTTTCCACGAGCACGAACCGGTGCAGTTCACTCCATGGGTGGAACGCACGATCTTGTCGTACTGCCAGCGGGAACGGTAGACGTTTTCCCAGTCGCGGGACTCCTTGCGGGTCTCGCCGTGGCCGTCTGAAAACTCGCCTTGCTTGCGGTTGAAGAACCGCAGTTGATCCAGTAAATGACTCACAATGTCTTCCTCTCAGGCTTGCTCCGCGGGGTCTGCGCCCCGCCCACGCAATAGTTGAATTCGTCTAGCAGGGGGTCGCCGCGCCTTTGCGCGCGTACCACCACCAGGTCACCACGATGCAGCTCAGGTAGAAGCCGACGAACATGTAGAAGGCCATCTCCGGGCCGCCGGTCAGGGCCATCGAAGTGCCGAAGGATTTGGGGATGAAGAAGGCTCCGAAGGCGCCCATGGCCGAGCTGAAGCCCAGCACGGCAGCCGATTCCTTGCCGGCATTCTTCAGGGCCTGCTCGCGCTGCTCGGGCTTTTTGCCCAGGGCGGCTTTCTCATGCAGGGTGCGGAAGATCACCGGGATCATGCGGAAGGTCGAACCGTTGCCCACGCCGGTGGTGATGAACAGCAACATGAACATGCCCAGGAACCCGTAGAAGCTGCCGCCCTCGCCGCCCTTAGGCAGAAAGTGCAAGACGCCGAACACCATCACGATCATCAACACGAAGTTCCACAGGGTGACTTTCGCACCGCCGAGCTTGTCCGCCAGCCAGCCGCCCAGCGGCCGCACCAAGGCGCCTACCAGCGGGCCGAGGAAGGCGAATTTCAGGGCGATGACTTCTGGGAATGAGGTCTTGATCAGCAGCGGGAACGCGGCGGAGAAACCGATGAAGGAGCCGAAGGTCGCCAGGTACAGCCAGCACATCAGCCAGTTGTGCTTGCGCTTGAAAATCACCGCCTGTTCGCTGAACGAAGCCCGGGCGCTGGACAAATCGTTCATGCCGAACCAGGCAATCACGGTCACGGCGAGGATGAACGGCACCCAGATGAAACCGGCGTTCTGCAACCACAGCGAGCTGCCATCGGCCAGCACTTGGGGTTGGCCGCCCATGAAGCCGAACACACCGAAGGAAATCACCAGCGGCACGCTGAACTGCATCACCGACACACCCAGGTTGCCCAGCCCGGCGTTCAGGCCCAGGGCGGTGCCCTGTTGGGATTTCGGGTAGAAGAAGCTGATGTTGGACATGCTCGAGGCGAAGTTGCCGCCGCCGAAACCGCAGAGCAATGCGATCAGCACGAACACGCTATAAGGCGTGGCCGAATCCTGCACCGCGAAGCCCATCCACAAGGCCGGTATCAGCAACGATGCGGTGCTCAGCGCGGTCCAACGACGGCCACCGAAGATCGGCACCATGAACGAGTAGAAGATGCGCAAGGTCGCGCCAGACAGCCCCGGCAGCGCCGCCAGCCAGAACAGCTGGTCGGTGCTGAAGCTGAAGCCGATGGCGTTCAGGCGCACGATCACCGTGCTCCAGACCATCCACACGGCGAAGGCCAACAGCAGCGCCGGGATGGAGATCCACAGGTTGCGCCGGGCGGTCAGTTTGCCGCTGCGGCCCCAGAAAGCCGGGTCTTCCGGGCGCCAGTCATGAATGACCGGGCCCTTTTCAGGCGTTTGCAGAACGGACATGTTCTTCTCCTTGGGCAATGCTGGAAAACGGGGATTGGCTGGCCGGCGGTTGTTTACCCAGCAGCGGGCGCTTGCGCACTTCGCTCAGGTACATCCAGATCAACGAGACCCAGACCACGCCGTACAGCAACATGAAGCAGGACGAGCGCACGCCGGTGAGGTCCACCAGGGCGCCAAACATGATCGGCAGCACGAAACCACCCAGGCCGCCGGCCAGGCCGACGATGCCGGACACCGCGCCCATGTTCTGCGGGTAGTCGTTGGCGATGTACTTGAAGACCGAGGCCTTGCCGAACGCGAAGGCGATGCCCATCACGAACAGCAGCACGGTGAACAGCGTGGCGTTGAGGCCGATGTGAAAATCAACGATGCCGTTGACGGTTTGCACTTGCAGCTGGGTTTGCGGATAGGACAGCAGGAACAGGCAGATCCAACTCACCCACAGCACCCACCAGGTCACGCTCTGGGCGCCCCAACGGTCGGACATCCAGCCACCGACGGCCCGCAGCACGCCACCGGGCAAGGAAAAACACGCCGCCAACAGCGCCGCGCTTTGCAGGCTGAAGCCGTATTCCTGCACGTAGTACTTGGTCATCCACAACGCCAAGGCCACGTAGCCGCCGAACACGATCGAGTAGTACTGGCAGTAGCGCCACACCGCAGGATCTTTCAGTGACTTGAGTTGCTCACGCAACGTGGCGCCGCCGGCACTGCGGTGTTCTTTTTTCTCGGCGGTGAGAAACCAGAACAGTAATGCCGTGATGAACAGGATCGCGCTGAACACCTTCGGCACCAGGTGCCAGGTTCCGAACGCGATCAGCGCCGGGGCGAGGAACTTGGTCACCGCCGCACCGGCGTTGCCCGCACCGAACACGCCCATGGCGAAACCCTGGTTCTGCTTATCGAACCATTTGGCGACGTAGGCGATGCCCACCGAGAACGAGCCGCCGGCCAGGCCGACGAACAGGCCCAGCACCAGGAACTGCCAATAGGCCGTGGCGAGGGTGATCAGGTACAGCGGCAACACGCAGGCGAGCATCAGCAGGAAGAACACGATCCGTCCGCCAAAGCGGTCGGTCAGAAGCCCCAGGGGCAAACGTACCAGAGAACCGGTGAGTACCGGCGTGGCGGCCAACAGGCCAAATTGGGTTTCGTTGAGGGCCAGCAATTCCTTGATCGGAACGCCGAGCACGGCAAACATCATCCAGACCATGAAGCACACGGTGAAGGCCAAGGTACTCATCCCTAGTACCAGCCCTTGTTGCACTTGTGCTCGCATTACGAGGCACTCCGTCAGTTCGATGAGCGCAGCCTAGTGATACGAACCCTGCGAAAACTTGACCTGGGTCAACGTGCCCCGGGGCGGTACAGGCCTATGCTTGGCCCGTCTACCTCCAAGGAGGTAGTCCTGGATATCGATCAAACCCTTTGTTTATCAATATCTTGATGACGTTGGCCGAGGCTTTTATGGAAACGGAACGGCCGACAACTCTTTAGAGGTAGTGCGCCCAGGATCGGCTGCTACACCCCCAGGTCCAGGGCGCCCGCTATGCTCGCTTCAACGTTTTGCCCCGCAGGCCCGCGTCAATGATGCGTTGGCTGCGCAGTTCCCTGCCCGCTCGCGCCGGGCTGGCGGTGATCCTGATCGCCATCCTGGCCCTGGCCAGTTCATTGAGCGCCGGCTTGATCGCCTGGTTCAGCCAGGGCGACGCTGCCGCCATCAACACCGCCGGTTCCGTGCGCATGGAAACCTACCACCTGAGCTGGAAACTGGCGGCTGGGGCCAACGACGACATCCCGGCGATCATCGCCAGCCTGCAACAACGCCTCGACAGCCCGGCCCTGCGCGCCGTGCTGGAAGACGGGCCGGAAACCTCCTTGCACAAGAGCTATCGCGACCTCATGCAGCGCTGGAACCAGACCTTGCGTCCGGCCATCGAACGTGGCGATTCAGCATTCTTCCAAAGCAGCGCCAGCTCTTTCGTGGAGCAGCTGGACCAGTTCGTCACCCTGCTGCAACGCCAGAGCGAACACAAACAAGGCTGGCAGCAGGCGATCCAGGGCATCGCACTGTTCAGCACCATGATCATCCTGCTGATCGGCCTGTATGAGTTGCAGTACGGCGTGGTCACCCCCTTGCAGGAACTGGTGGACGCCACCCAGCGCTTTCGTCGTGGCGAATTCCAGGTGCGGGTCAACCATCAGTCCGAGGATGAACTGGGTCAGTTGGCGACCAGTTTCAACACCATGGCCGAGACCATCGAGCAGTCCCACCGCACCCTGGAAGCCCAGGTGCAACAAAAGACCCTGAACCTGCAACAGGCCAATGCCGCCCTCGAATTGCTCTACCAGAGCAGTCGCAGCCTGGCGACGCGCCAGGCCAATGCCGAAGGCCTGGATGAATTGATCCGACGCTTCCAGCAGCGCCTGCCCGGCCTGCGCCTGACGTTGTGCCTGCAAGGACAATTGCAGGCCCCGGCCAAGCACCTGCTGGCCTTGCACGGCGCCGCCAGCCGCCAGGTTTGCGCCAGCAGCGATTGCGCCAGTTGCCACAAACACAACGCCGCGCGCCCACAGGCCTTCAGCATCAGCAACCAGGGCACCGAACTGGGTGAGCTCAAGGCGCATTTCGTCGATGGCCACGCGGCGCAACCCTGGGAAACCGCGTTGATCCAGGCCCTGGCCAACCTGATCGGCACCTCGCTGTCCCTCAAGCGCCAGCGCGAACAGGACCATCGCCTGCTGCTGCTCGACGAGCGCACGATCATCGCCCGGGAGCTGCACGACTCCCTGGCCCAGGCCTTGTCGTACATGAAGCTGCAAGTCAGCCGCATGCAGACCCTGATGCGTCGCGGCGAACCGGTGCAGACCCTGGAGACTGTCACCGGCGAGCTGCGCGAGGGGCTGAACAACGCTTATCGGCAATTGCGCGAGCTGCTCACCACCTTCCGCCTGCAGATTCGTGATGACGGCCTGGTCCAGGAACTCAAGGACACCGCCGAGGAATTCTCCAACCGCGGGGATTTCCAGGTGCACCTGTTCATCGACACCCTGGCCTTCGAGCTGTCGGCCAGCGAACAGATCCACATCCTGCAGATCACCCGCGAGGCCCTGTCCAACTGCCTGCGCCATGCCCATGCCGAAAACGCCTGGCTCGAACTGCGCCAGGAAGGCGAGACCGTGCGGTTGTCGATCGAAGACGATGGCCGTGGTTTCAGCGGAGAGGTCGACCAGCGCGAGCACCATGGCCTGAACATCATGAACGAACGGGCCCGCAGCCTGCACGGCCAACTGCAGATTCATTCACGTACACCCCAGGGCACCCGTATCCAGGTGCATTTCCAACCGGAATTCCTGGGCCACCCCACCGAAGGCCTCGCGACATGAACGCCCCCCTGCGCCACACCCTGCTCCTGGTCGACGATCACCCGATGATGCGTCGCGGCATTCGTCAGATGCTTGAGCTTGAAGACGATTTGCACATCGTCGGCGAAGCCAGCCACGGCGAAGAAGCCCTGAGCCTGATCGAACCGCTCCAGCCCGACCTGGTGCTGCTGGACAACAACATGCCGCAGATGAACGGCATCGAGACCCTGCGCCGCCTGCGCGCCATGCACTACACCGGCAAGGTGCTGCTGTTCACCGTGTCCGATGCCGAGGACGACATCCGCGATGCCCTGCGCCTGGACGCCAACGGCTACTTGCTCAAGGACATGGAACCGGAGCTGCTGATCCAGTACATCCGCGACGCCCTCAACGGCGCCCTGGTGATCAGCCCCGGCCTGACCCGCGTCATGGCCCAGGCCCTGCGCTCGCCACCGCGCCAGGCCGACGTGGAACTGACCGAACGCGAACGCCAGGTCCTCAAGACCATCGCCGGCGGCTACAGCAACAAGGTCATCGGCCACAAGCTGGGCATCACTGAAGGCACGGTCAAGGTCCATGTGAAGAACCTGCTGCACAAGCTCGGCTTGCGTTCGCGGGTGGAAGCGGCGGTGTGGGCGATGGAGCATTTGCGCGGGGCGGGCTAGCCCTGGTTGGGGGCCATGAATAAACACACAACCTGTGGCGAGGGAGCTTGCTCCCGCTGGGGCGCGCAGCGGCCCTGTTTTTTTGGGGCCTGCTACGCAGCCCAGCGGGAGCAAGCTCCCTCGCCACAGGATCTGTGTTCTGCAGGCATTGATTTGACTGGCATGGCCGCTCCCCCTCCCTCTTCCGAGGTAGGCCTGCCGAGGCATAGGCCGACTGCGATTTGGGCTCTACCATGACGGCACGCGGAGGTACGCCATGCTGACCCACCCTTCCATCGTTTTACTGTTGCGTCGTCATCACCTGTTCAGCCAATTGCCGGAGCGGGTATTCGAGGACGTCTGCAACCTGGCCGTGCTCAAGCGCCTGGCCTGCAACAGCACGCTCATGCACCAGGGCGATCCGGCCAAGCGTTTTTTCTTGCTGGTCAGCGGCCAGATCAAGCTGTTCCGGGTCACCGGTGAGGGCCAGGAGAACCTGGTGGAAATCATCCAGCCCGGCCAGACCTTTGCCGAGGCCCTGCTGTTCAGCCAGGCCCGTTGCTACCCGGTCAGTGCGTCGGCGATCAAGGACAGCGTGCTGGTGAGTATCGAGGGCACGCATTATCGCAAGGCCCTGGAGGACCAGCCCAAGGTTTGCCTGGCGATCCTGGCGAGCATGAGTATCCATTTGCACCAGCGGCTCAAGGATATCGATAACTTGACCTTGGCCAGTGCCAGTCGGCGGGTGATCAATTTCCTGTTGCAGGAGCGAGATCCAAGGGATGGCCAGGTGGTGTTGCAGGTGTCGAAGCGGCTGGTGGCTTCCAAGCTGGGGATTCAGCCGGAAACGTTTTCGCGGATTCTTCATCGGTTGGTGGATGGGGGGTTGATTGCTATGGAGCGGCGGCAGATTCGTATCTTGTCCGAAGGTGATTTGGAGGCTTATCAGCAGTAAGCTCGGTGTGTATATCCGTTTCTTCCGGTCGTACCCCCATCAACATCTGTGGGAGCAAAGCTTGCTCGCGATAGCGGTGGTTCAGTCAATGAAGATGTCGGATGTGCCGGCCTCTTCGCGAGCAGGCTCGCTCCCACAGGGGTTCTGTGTTGGATATAAAGTTTGTGCTCACTGAAGACCGAATGTGGGAGCGAGCTTGCTCGCGATAGCGGTGGTTCAGTCAATGAAGATGTTGGATGCGCCGGCCTCTTCGCGAGCAGGCTCGCTCCCACAGGGGATCCATCCCTAACCCACATCAATCAAGGCAATCACCCGAGAAAACACCAATTCCATCTCGGGCTCACCGCAATCCACCCCAAACCGCTTCCGCAACCCCAGCTGACTCAGAATCACATGCACATCCGCCAGCAATTCATGCTGCCGCAAACAAGCCCGGACGCACTGCAACGAACAACCATCCAACGCAATGATCCGCCGCCCTGAGCGCGCCTTGTCAACCAGCGGCGCCACACCCCCGCCCACCCCGACAATGCAGGACATCTCAGCCAGCCCCGCACGATCCAGCCGCAGCGCAACGGTATTGGCCAGTTGCGCCACATTGGAACAACCGGAACACGAATACACCAAGGGAAGCGCGTTCGAAGCTTTCATCAGACCGCCGCCAACCCCTTCCCCGCCCTTTCCAGATTGCGCCAAAGCCACGGCGGCAACACCTCCGGATCAAGACTGTCGATCAAATTCTTCAACGCCAGCCCCAACTCGGTATCTCCCTCGATCACCAACCGGCGACGGAAGAACAACGTATCCGGATCCTCCTGACGGCTGGCCAGCAACAGGAACTCGCGCCAGTTGCCGCTGATGGTGACCTGGGCCTCGGCCCGTTCGGCGATGCGCAATCCATCCCGGGCCAGGGTCAGGTACCAGCATAACTTCAGGTCAGGCACGCGCAGGCACAACCAACGCCCACGCAGTACATCGAAACCACCGTCGCGCAGCGGCTCGGCCAGGCAGCGATTGAGCGCCTGCTGCAACGCCAGTCGCTGCACCACGAACGGCACCTTGCCCACCAGCGGCAGCAAGCGATCAGCACCTTTGAGCACCCACTTCTTCGGACTCAACACAGGCCCGCCTCCTCTACCTTCAACATGCCGGCATGGCCGTGCCAGTAACCATTGCATCCTTCCACGAACAACGGCGGTGCTTCGCCCTGGCGAACCTTGTCGAAAGCCGTGACCACTTCGGCCATGCCCTGGGCGCGCGGGCTCAGGCGCAGGACGTCGGCACCACAGGCCTGCAGCGCGGTGTAATCGGCCAGCAGGTTCGTGACCTCGCCGGACATCGTCTGGATGCCGTTGAGGGTGAACAACTGTTGGCCTTCCTGGCTGCTCAATGCCAGGCCGTCGGGGTAGTTGATGCAGCAGAACTGGCAGTCGTCCTTGGGTCGGTTCTCGGCCCGGGCGGTAAAGCAGCGCGCCGAGTACGCCAAGGGCAGATGACCATAGGAAAAAATCTCCACTTCGGGCACTTCACGGCCCATGTCCCGCACTTGCTCCAGCACGTCGCCGATCAGCGCCGCCGAGCACTCCACGGGCGGCACCCAGCGGATCATGCCGCTGTCGAGCAATTGCCCCAGGGCGTGGCCGTTGTACAAGTTCAGCGCCGGGCCGCCAACGAAAGGCAGCTTGCGTTCGGCCATGAACTGCACTGCGCCCATGTCGTTGGCTTCTACCAACAATTGGCCGTTGTCACACAGGCGTCGCAGCGAAGAAAGCTCCGAGGCCGCTTCGATCAGCGTCAGGCTCGACAACACAATCTGTGCCTGGCCGCACGCTTGCAGCTCGCGCGCCAACCCCAGCCACTGATCCAGGGAGAACGCCCGGCGTTTCGAACACACGGTTTCCCCCAGGTAAATCACGTCCAGCGGCAAGGCCGACATCTCGGCGTAGAAATTCCCCAGTTGCGCTTTGTCCCAGTAAAACAGGACCGGTCCCAGGCTGAGTTTCATCTGGCCTCCTTCATTGCCATGATCGATGGTAGGCACCCAGGGTGGTCTGGCTGCCTTCGGACAAACCGGCCAACACCTGGCGCCATTCTTCCCGCACGCGGAACCGTTGCGGCGCGGCCTGGTGGGCGTCCAGTGCGGCGCGCCAGACCCGGGTCACTTGCTCGACGTAGGCCGGGCTGCGTTGGCGCCCTTCGATCTTCACCGCTTCAACGCCGATGGCCGTCAGTTCCGGCAGCAGGTCGAGGGTGTCGAGGCTGGTGGGTTCTTCCAGGGCGTGGAAACGCTTGCCGCCGACCAGGAAGCGGCCTTTGCACAGGGTCGGATAACCGGCCGGTTCTTCAGGGGTGTAGCGGTCGATCAGAACTTCGCTCAAGCGCGCGCTCAAGCCTTGGGCGTCTTCGCTCCAGCGTACGGCCTTGGCGGGCGAACAGACGCCGCACAGGTTCGGCGATTCGCCGGTGATGTAGGAAGACAAATGACAACGGCCCTCGGCCATGATGCACAGGCTGCCGAAGCCGAAGACTTCGATCGGCACTGGGCTGCCCGCCGCCACCTGCCGCACCTGGGCCAGGGACAGCACCCGCGGCAGTACCGCACGGCGGATGTCGTAGCGCTGGGCGTAAAAAGCCAGGGCGGCTGCGTGTGTGGCCGAGCCCTGTACGGAAAGGTGCAGCGCCAACCGAGGATGGCGCTGGCTGGCGTAGCTGAGCACGCCGGGGTCGGCGGCGATCAGGGCATCCACGCCGAAATCGGCGGCACGGTCCACGGCCCGTTGCCAGCGCTCCCAGCCCTTGGGTTGCGGGTAGGTATTGACCGCCACGTACAGCTTGCGTTGGTGTTGGCGGATATGTGCGACTGCCGCATCGAACTGTTTGTCGTCCATGTTCAGCCCGGCGAAGTGCCGGGCATTGGTGTCATCGCGAAAGCCAACATAGACGGCATCGGCGCCTTGGCGCACCGCCGCTTTGAGGGCAGGCAGATTCCCTGCCGGGCAAACCAGTTGCATGGGGCAACCTCGTGAGAAAACTAAGGGCGCCGCCAGTCTAGCCAGCCAGCCGGCGGCGACCTTGACGGCAATCAATTGCCGTCAATGCATCAGGCTCGCGAACGGCAGGTACAGCACCCGGTCGTGCTTGTGCACCAGCGCCTCACGCTCGACCACAGCCAGGCCATCGGCCCAACAGGCGGCGGTCAGCATCGCTGAACTTTGCTGGGGATGCAGTTCGATACACAACTGGCCGTCGATGCCTGCAACCAATCGGGCTCGCAGGTATTGCCGGCGACGGTTGCGCTTGAGCCAGTCGAACCCGGCCGGTACCTGCAACGGCACCGGCAGGACATCGTTCATGCCCTGGGCCCGGAACAGGAACGGCCGCACGACGATCAGCGCGGTAATCAATGCCGCCGACGGGTTGCCTGGCAGTCCTATCCAAGGCTTGCCTTCCACATCGCCAAAGGCCAGGGGCTTGCCCGGCTGGATCGCCAGGCGCCAGAGGTCAATGCTGCCCAAGGTTTCGATAGCGTGCTTGAGGTGATCCTCTTCACCCACCGAGACACCGCCCGAGGTGATCAGCACATCGCATTCGGCTGCGGCCAGGCGCAATGCCTGTCGACTGGCCAATAGCCGATCGGGCATGACCCCGAAGTCATGCACCTCGACACCCCAGCCGCGCAACAGCGCGGCGAGGCTGTGGCGATTGCTGTTGTAGATCTGTCCTGGCGCCAGTGGCTCGCCCGGTTCGCGGAGCTCATCGCCGCTGCTGAGCAAGCCCACTTGCAAGGGGCGATAAACGTCCACCTGGCCGACGCCGGCACCGGCGAGCAAACCCAACTCCTGGGCGCGCAAGCGCGTACCGGCTTCGAGCAGCCGGTCGCCTCGACGCAGTTCCTCGCCTTCCTTGCGAACATGGTCACCGCCGTTGACCGACGGCAACCAGACTCGCTCGCCATCGACGCGACAGCTTTCCTGTGGCACCACCGTGTCGGCGCCCGATGGCAGCGGCGCGCCGGTAAAAATCCGCACGACCTGCCCGGCCTGCAACGCTTCGCCCGGCTGGTCACCGGCGGCGATGCGCCCGGCCAACAGCAGGTGGCCGCCCTCCACCGGCAGGTCGGCGGCTCGCAGGGCATAGCCGTCCATCGCGCTGTTGTCCCAGGCCGGCAGGTTCATAGGGCAGATAATGTCAGCGGCCAGCACGCGCGCCAGGGCCTGGTCCAGGGCGACCCGTTGCACGGGCGGTGGCGGCGGTGCCTGGTCCAGCAGATGCCGGATCGCTTCATCCACCGGCATCAGCACCCCGCTGTCGCACACCCGGCCGCTCACGAGCGTGTCTCGCAAGCCGTTGGGGCGATGCCGTCCTGGGGCTTGAGGTGCGGGGTGAAATTGCACGGGCCGGTGCGGCTGTCCAATTGCCCGGCGAGGATCTGCTCCCAACCGGTCCGACAAGCTCCCGGCGAACCTGGCAAGCAACACACCAGCACACCGTTGCTCATGCCCGCCAAGGCGCGCGACTGCAAGGTGGACATGCCGATTTCCGCCAGCGACACCTGGCGGAACAACTCGCCGAAACCGTCCACTTGCTTGTCCAGCAGTGGCGCCACCGCTTGGGGGGTGTTGTCACGCGGGGTGAAACCGGTGCCACCGGTCATCAACACCACCTGCACCTTGGGGTCGGCGATCCATTGGGAGACCTGGGCGCGGATCTGGTAGATATCGTCCTTCACCAGCCCCCGGTCAATGAGCGCGTGCCCAGCGGTTTGCAGCAGGTCCGCCAGGGTCTGGCCCGAGGTGTCAGTGTCAAAGGTGCGGGTGTCGCTGATGGTGAGGACCGCGATGTTCAGCGGTTGAAAGTGGCGTTGCGTCAGATGGGCCATGATCAGCCGTCCTGTCAGAAAAGATGGCCCAGCCTGAACCGCAATCGTTGCCGGGCCTATTCCTCCTTGGAGGTACCTCCCTTGGCGTCAGGGTGCCAGGCGGCTGCGCTGCCAGGCGCCATCCTGCAGGCGGTAGTCGAGGCGATCGTGCAAACGGTCGGCGCGGCCCTGCCAGAACTCCAGCCGCTGCGGTTGCAGGCAATAGCCGCCCCAATGCCCAGGGCGCCGCACAGGCTGATCGGCGAAGCGTCGTTCAGTCTGCGTGAGCAAGGTTTCCAGCGCGGCCCGATCCGGCAATGGACGGCTTTGTGGCGACGCCCAGGCCCCCAGGCGACTGCCTACGGAACGGGATTCGAAATAGGCATCCGACAGCGCAGGATCAAGCTTGTGGACCGGCCCTTCGATGCGTACTTGCCGTTCCAGCCCCGGCCAGAAAAACGTCATGGCGGCCCAGGGATTGGCCGCCAGGTCCTGGCCCTTGAGGCTGTCGTAGTTGCCGAAAAACGAGAAACCCTGGACGTCGAACCCCTTGAGCAACAACACCCGGCAGTGAGGCCGGCCCTGGGCGTCCACCGTCGCCAGGGCCATGGCGTTGGCTTCCACGGGTGGACTTTCGGTATCGCGGGCCTGTTGCATCCAGAGCGCGAACAGGGCCAGGGGATCGTCCGATGCCTGGGCTTCGTCCAGGCCATCGCGGGTGTACTGGCGGCGCATCTTGGCCAGGGAAAGAGGCATGAGGGGGATCTCCACTGTGGTTTTGGGCCAGTGTGGAGTCGACTGCGGTGGCGGGCCTTGATCGTTGTCAATGCGGGCTCTTGCGGTGAATGTGCCGGCCTCTTCGCGAGCAAGCCCGCTCCCACAGGGGATTGGGGGGATCAGGAAACTGAAGACGATCGCAGATCCAATGTGGGAGCGGGCTTGCTCGCGAAGGCGGCAACCCGGTCTGCCGCTACTTGAGCCCCAACCGCCGCGCCAGCTTATGCAAGTTGCTCGGGTCAACCTCCAACAACCGCGCCGCCCCCGCCCAGTTCTGCCCGCAACGTTCCAAGGCCTTGAGGATCGCCTGGCGCTGGCAACCATCGACCGCCTCGCTCAAGGGCTGCACGGGCGCTTCCAACGCTTGCAGGGCCTGTTCCGGCAGCGTCTGTGCAGAGCTGCTGCTGGCATTGACATCCAGGTCCAGCACCTGCGGCTCCAGGGTCATGATCAGGCTGCGACTGGCGCCACGACTCAGTTGCTTCAACGCCGCGCGGCTGATGACATGCTCCAGCTCCCGCACATTGCCGGGCCAGCTGTACGCCAGCAACGCCTGTTCGGCCGCCGGTGACAGGCGCAAGCCACGCAAGCCCAGGCGCGTGCGGTTCAGTTCGAGAAAGTGCCCGGCCAGCATCAACACATCGTGGCCGCGCTCACGCAGCGGCGGGATCGGCACCGGGTAGACCGAGAGCCGGTGATACAGGTCGGCGCGAAACAGCCCATCGCGAATGCTGTCGGGCAAATGCCGGTTGGTGGCGGCGATGATCCGCACATCGACGTGCAGCGGCTTGTCCGCACCCAGGCGCTGGATCTCGCCGTTCTGCAAGGTGCGCAGCAACTTGGCCTGCACGCTCAACGGCAACTCACCGACCTCATCGAGAAACAGCGTGCCGCCATTGGCCGCATCGAAGCGTCCGGCGCGGTCGGTGGTCGCCCCGGAAAACGCGCCTTTGACGTGGCCGAACAACTCGCTTTCGGCCAGGGACTCGGGCAACGCCGCGCAGTTGACCTGCACCAATGGCTTATGACCGCGCCGGGACAGGCGATGCAGCCGCCGGGCGAACAACTCCTTGCCCACGCCAGTCTCACCCAGCAACAGCACCGGCAATTCGGAATCGGCCAGCACATCCAGCTCGTTGAGCAATTGCTGCAAGCCTTCGCTGCGCCCAAGGATCTCACCCTCCTCGGCTGGCAGGCGCAGGTCGGCCGGGTCGCTGCGCGATGCCCGCAGGCTACGGTTTTCCTGTTCGAGACGGGTGACGCGCACCGCCGCCTCGATCTGCAACGTACAACGCTTGAGTTCCTCCCGGGCGCGGCTGTCGAAGGTGCCGGCGTGCAGCGCATCCAGGGTGATCGCGCCCCAGAGCCGGCCTTCCACGTACAGGCTCACGCCCATGCAGTCATGCACCGGCAGCGGCTCGCCGACGTGGTGGTCGAGCAAGCCGTCATACGGATCGGGCAAACGGCTGTCCGGCTCGAACCAAGTGGGTTCGCGCGAGGCCATGATCGCCGCCAGGCGCGGATGTTGGGCGATCACGAAACGCCGGCCCAGCGCTTCGTGGACCAGGCCCACGGTAGCCACGGGCCTGAGGCTGTCGTCGTCCAGGCGCAGCAGCCCCACGGCGCCACTGTTGAAGTACTCGCGCAGGGTCTGCACCAGGCGCTGCAATCGCACCGCATTGGGCAGCTCGACGATCAGGTCGGCGGCCAGGCTTTCACGCAGCATGGTAGTGATGACCCTCCAGGGTTCGTTTGACCCTTCATAGTCAGGGTGACAATCACCCTGTCAATAATTTAGTGCTTTGTTTTCAATCAGTTGAATCTGGCATGCCGGCTGCAAAGAAGCGCTCATCTGTCCCTCCCGGGATTCAACCCAAGGAAACATGATGAACCTCGATCTGCTGGAACAAAGCCTCGGCCAACTGGCCTGCGACATTCCTGGTGCAACCCGTACCTTCCATCATTACAACCTCGACTTCTGTTGCGGTGGGCAAAAATCCTTGCGCGAAGCGGCGCTGGGCAAAGGCTTAAATCCGTTGCTGATCGCCGACGCCCTCAGCACCCTGCAAGCGGCCGGGGAGCTGGGCCATGACTGGCGCAACGAGCCCCAGGCATTGTTGATCGCCCATATCCTGGAACGCTACCACGCGCGTCATCGCGAACAACTGCCGGAACTGATCCGCCTGGCCCGGCGCGTCGAGACGGTCCATGGCGCCCGGGCCAGTTGCCCCAACGGCCTGGCCGATCACTTGCAGGACATGTATCAGGAACTCGAAGGCCACATGCTCAAGGAGGAACAGGTGCTGTTCCCGATGCTGCAACAAGGCCTGGGCGAACGCGCCTCGGCGCCGATCCAGGTACTGCGCTACGAACACGACCAGCACGGCGACGCCCTGGAAACCATGCTGGCCCTGACCGACCAGATCACCCCACCCTCCGACGCCTGCAACACCTGGCGCGCCCTGTACCGCGGGCTGGTGGAGTTTCGTGATGACCTGATGCAGCACATCCATCTGGAGAACAATGTGTTGTTCGTCAATGCGATGAAGGCTGCTCACTAACCTCAAACAGCACACCACACCTGTGGGAGCGGGCTTGCTCGCGAAGGCGGCGTGTCAGTCAACATCAATACTGACTGATCCACCGTCTTCGCGAGCAAGCCCGCTCCCACAGAGGTTCAGTGCTGTCTCTTCTGCTCAAAACTGCCAATAGAACATCGCCTTCGCCAACACCACGATCAGCACCATGTGCCCCAGGATACCGCGCCGCAGCCAGCAGGCGCGGCTGGGTGTCAGGCGTCCGCTCTTGAGCCAGTACGCCAGCCACAGGTAGTGCCCGATGATGCTCAGCGCCAACAGAATCTTCAGGCTCAGCAACAGACCGAAGCTGTTGCTCCACGGCTGGCTCAATGCGCCGCGATGCTGCCAGGCCAGGGCCATGCCGGCGCCGTACAACACCAGCACCACGCCATGCAGCACATGCCGCGAGCGCTGGGCGATCGCCTGGTCAGCGCCGTCCCTGACGATCTGCGTCAAAGGCCCGCGCGCGGCATGCCAGATGAACACCTCGAAAAACAGCGTGCCAATGAAGGCGATGGCCGCCAACAGGTGCGTGACCAGCAAGACCCCGTACATTATCGATTCCCTCTGCCCAACCGGCTCATCCCGGATGCCCATCCACCCGGGCCTTCAACAGCATCGGCCCATAGCGCCAGGCGTAGAGACCGAACGCCAACGTCCAGCACAGCGCCGCCAGCCACAGCCCGGCCAACGGCAACAGCAGCACCAACAGCACGCGGCTCAGGCACGCCAGGTTCAGCAGGATGAATGCCAGGGTCATGCCCGCCGGTGGCTCCAGGGGGCGCCCGGTATGGCCCAGGCTGACACGGGCAATCATCGCCAGGATCAAACCGGCCATGGCGCCGATGGTCAGGCTGTGCACCGCCAGGCTCGGGCTCACCGGCACACCGAAATGCCACAGCGCCATGCCCAGGCAGGCCACCGCCAGCCAAGCGTAGGCCAGGTGCAACGACCACAGCAGTGGCACCCTCCACAAATTCCGATCATGCCAACGCACCAGTCGAATCCCGTGCCCCGCCGCCAACGCGGCGAACAACAGGCCAACCCAGACGCTGGCCGCCAGAGCCGGGCCGAAGGCATACAACAACGCCACCAGCGCCGCACCCGCCAGCAACAGGCGATCGAGCCACGGCCAAGGGGCCACGCCTTCGACCCGACCGAGGCCGCGCTGGGTAAAGAATGGAATCACGCGGCCGCCAATCAAGCCCATCATGGCCGCCACCAGCCACAGGCCGGTGAGCACGCTCTGGCGCTGCAAGCCCTCGTTGTGCTGCACCAGGCCGTACACGGATAACCCGTCGGCGGCGGCCAACAGCAGCAACACCAGCACAATCGGGTAATTGCGCTTCTGCCGCACGCGCCACAACATCACGCCCATCAACACCGCGACCGCCAGGGCAAAACCCAACTCCAGCAGCGCCAGCAACGGCCAAGGCGCATCGACCAGCCAGGCGAGCCGCGCGCCCAGCCACAACAACGCCAGCGTTGCCAGGCGCTTGCCGCTGAGCCCCGGGATGCCGGTCCAGGTTTGCACCGCGGTCAGCAGGAACCCGGCGATGATCGCCAAGCCGAAACCGAATAACAGCTCATGCCGGTGCCAGGCCAACCAGCCGCCGGCCGGCTGCCAGGCCGACAACCGCCCGGTAAACGCCGCGAGCCAGAAAGGAACGGCCAACAACGCCAACACACAACCGGCCAGAAAAAACGGCCGAAACGCCAGGCGCCACAGCGGCGCGATGGCCATGGCCTTGCGACGGTCAAGCACTTGCATACACCACTCCTTTGCCTCGCCAGACAGCCAGCGAGGGACGACAAACCAGGGTTCGAATGATCGGCTATCGACGCCGGCCGGCCTTGTCTCAGATCAAGCCAGCGCATCGGCGACCTCCCGTCTCGAACAGGCACTTGCAAGGGGCTTGCCGAAGTGGGTCAGTGTTGGAGTTCAGTAATGCTGTTCAATAGACCTGTGGCGAGGGAGCTTGCTCCCGCTGGGCCGCGAAGCGGCCCCTAAAGCCGCCAAATGCAGAGCATCAGACACTCCGCACCCGCCGATTTACGACTGCTTCGCAGCCGAGCGGGAGCAAGCTCCCTCGCCACAGGCCCATCATTTTTCATGTGTACCGCATGGTGCTCCCACAGGGACTGTAGCTGAACGGGGTATTTAAGACCCTTTCGCGGTTATTTTTACCCTATTGACCCAGGGTCATTTCTACCCTACCCAGCCCCAACGCCCCATGAATCAAAGCCCCCAAGCCTGGCCCGGCTCTTGCTCAGGCACGGCATCACCTTTCTTTGCCGGGGTCCTCCATGAAATCCGTCGTCCTGCCGCTCACCTGGTTCGTCGTGCTCACCTGCGTCGTGGCGCTTGCCAGCGGCCTGTCCCTGAGCCTGGTCTGACCCCGATCACCTCTTTCGCCTTTACAAGGATTCCACGCCATGGTGCTCCACCGCGTCCATCACCAGATTCTGCGCAGCCATCATCTGTTCGAGCCGTTGAACGAAGAACAGCTCGACGAATTGATGAGCAACAGCCAACTGCTGAGCATCGACAGGGGCGATCCGCTGTTCCGTCAGGGAGAGCCGGCGCAGGCGTTTTACTTCGTGATTTCCGGCGCGGTGAAAATCTACCGGCTAACCCCGGACGGCCAGGAAAAAGTCTTCGAAGTGATTGGCGAGCGCCAGACCTTCGCCGAAGCCATGATGTTGATGGACACGCCCAACTACGTCGCGTCCGCCGAAGCCGTCGGCCCGACCCAGCTATATCGGCTGTCCAACGCCACCTACATGCGTCTGCTGCAAAGCAACAGCCGGCTGACCTTCGCCCTGCTCGGCAAGCTCTGCGTGCGTTTGCACCAACGGGTCAACGAGATTGAAACCCTGTCGCTGAAAAACGCCACGCACCGCGTGGTGCGCTATCTGTTGACGCAACTGGTGCGCCTGCAAACCGTCGACAGTCAGTTCGAACTGCCGATGGCCAAGCAGTTGATCGCCGGGCACTTGTCCATCCAGCCGGAAACCTTTTCACGGATCATCCGGCGCCTGATCGATGAAAAGATCATCACCCAGGACGGTCGCCAGATCGCCATTCTCGATCGCCTGCGCCTGGAGCAATTCGAATGAGCACGCAGCCCACCTGCCTGTATTGCCAACAGGTCCATCACGCCGATGCAAGCGAATGTCGCCAGTGCGGCATGCCCCTGCCCGCCGAAGCAGCGACGGCCGGCGAGCGCAGGCTGCGGCGCTTCACCTGGTTCTGTGTCGGCTTGACGATCTTCTGCATCGTCATGTTCTTCTGGCTGCCTCGCAGCATCGCCTGAACCCTCAATCCTGAGTCAATTGCCGGTACAACTGCGGTAGACGCAGCGGCAGTTGCTCGGGCTGGCGAATCAAGGTGTAGCCGTTGGCCCCGAACATGTACGGCAGGTAATCCCCCGCTTCGCGGTCGATGGTGATGCAGAACGGCGTCAACCCTTGGCGCCGGGCTTCCAGCACTGCCTGGCGGGTGTCTTCCACACCGTAGCGTCCTTCGTAAAGGTCCAGGTCGTTGGGCTTGCCGTCACTGAGCAGCAACAACAATTTGCGTTGGCGCTTGCAGCCCGCCAACCGTTGCGTGGCCTGGCGAATCGCTGCGCCCATGCGCGTGTAGTAACCGGGCTTGAGGCCCTGGATCCGTCCGCGGGTGTGATCGTCGTAGCGCTGGTTGAAGGCCTTGAGTTCATGCAGGCGCACCTGCTGGCGACGCAGGGACGAGAACCCGTACAACGCGAAGTCATCCCCCAGCACCGACAGAGTTTCACCGAACAGCAACAGGCTGTCGCGGATCACGTCGATCACCCGGTGCTCGTCATTGAGGTGGGCATCGGTGGACATCGACAGGTCGGCCAGCAGCAGGCAGGCCAGGTCGCGGCGAGTCTGGCGCTGGTCCATGAACAGTCCGCGTTCGCTGCATTGGCCATGTTGGCGCTCGACGTGAAAATCCAGCCAGGCTTGCAGGTCCAGTTCCGAGCCTTGGGTTTGCTGGCGCAACCATTGGCGGTCGTTGCGCAAGTGTTCGAACTGGCGACGCAGGCGCTGGGCCGAGCTTCGCAAGCGTGCCGGCAGCGGCTGCGGCTGACAATCGCGGGGGGTGAACGTTTGCAGGCTGACGAAGTCGTCCTGCAGGCGTTGCTTGCGATAATCCCATTCCGGCAACAGGATGCCCGCGCCCAACGGGATGTCGTCCACATCGGCCGGAGGCAGGTCCAGGTGCAGCTTCAAGCCACCGCCCTTGCGCACGCGGGTGCGGGAAAGCGTCAACTGATCCAAGTCCTCGGCGACGCGAGCGGCGTCCGGGTCTTCGCGGTCATCCGCCCAGCGATCCAGGTCGACATGTTCGGTCCAGCTGAACAGGTTTTCCAGGCGCACGATCAGCAGGCCACCGTCACGGCTGGTGTCATCGATTCGCTCGGCGCGCTTGCGGCCGCCCTGTTGTTCGCCGGGCGGTGTCGCCAGGTATTGCTCGGACTCCTCGAGGTTGGCGGCCTGGGGATTGGCCAGGTGTTGGGGTGGGTAGAGCCACAGTGGCAACGGCCAGGCGGCCCGCTCGCTGCGGGGAAAATGTTCGACGCTGCCCGGTTCGCGCAAGGCTTGGCACAACGCCCGCTCCAAAGCGGCTTCGGCCGGGTTGAGCGTCGCCGGATCGGGGCGCAGGGACAGGTGCGCGTCCACCAGTCGCCGGTAGCGCGGGCGCAGCGCCGGGTAGCGCTTCAACACCGCCAGGGTCCAGCGCTGATTGTCCCGACCCCAATGCTTCATCGGTCCCGACTGCGCGGCCAGCAAGGCCAGCCAGCGATACAACTCTTGGTTGAGCTCGACATCGGGGAACGCCGCCAGGCTCGCCGGCAAGCGCAGATTGTCGCCGTCGCACCAGGCCAGGGGCACTTGCTTGCAGGTGCCGGCGATCTGCTGCATCAGGTTGCGCCGCAGCAGCAGGTCGCGGTCACTGACCGCTTCCAGCCCCAGGTGCGGCGCACCGCCGGTGGCCCGAAACAACACCTGCAGCGAGCGTTGCCGCGGGACCAGTTCGACCCGTGCCTCCGGAAAATCGGCGCTGGCCCGGCGGGTGATGAAACGGTGCCAGACACTGCCGACCCATTCTTCCAGCTCCAGGGTGAATGCCATGGTTACTCTCCTATCAACCCATTGCAGTGAAGAGACTGGCTCATACTGCTTTTGTGGCGAGGGAGCTTGCTCCCGCTTGGGTGCGAAGCGCCCGTCAAAAAGGGTCTGCTGCGCAGCCCAGCGGGAGCAAGCTCCCTCGCCACAAAAGCTCTCTCGCCACGAGTTCAGCGGTGGCCTTTCAAGAAGGCACCACCGCCGCCGGTGCACGCAGGGCCGCGCGGCCACGTTGACGGAAGCTGAACAGGTAGCAGAGCAGCCCGGCCAGGAACCCGACGCCGCTGACCAGTCGCGCCCAGAACAGCGGCTTCAGATGATCCATCGTCGCCATGAACGGCAAGGCACTGCCATCCTCCATCCAACGTTGCAACCAGACCTGGACGACACCGGCCGCGGTGAGGAACAAGGTGATCATCACCATCGACAGGGTCATCAACCAGAAGCCCCAGATCTCCAGCCGCTGGGAACGTTCGTCCGCCGCTTCGCCCAAGCCGCGCAAGCGTGGCATGGCGTAGCTGATCAGCGTCATCACGATCATCGCGTAGGCACCGTAGAAGGCCAGGTGACCGTGGGCCGCGGTCAGTTGCGAACCGTGGGTGTAGTAGTTGACCGGCGCCAGGGTGTGCAGGAAACCCCAGACCCCTGCGCCGAAGAACGCGGTGACGGTGGTGCCCTTGGCCCACAAGGTCGCGGCGCGGTTCGGGTGATGCCGACGGCGGTTTTTTACCATGCTGAAAGCGAAGACCACCATCGCCAGGAACGGCAGCGGTTCCATCGCCGAGAAGATCGAACCGACCCACAGCCAGACCTCCGGCGCGCCGATCCAGAAGAAGTGGTGACCGGTGCCGATGATGCCGGTGATCAGTGCCATGGCGATGATCACGTAGAGCCATTTTTCCACCACTTCCCGGTCCACGCCGGTGATCTTGATCAGGACGAAGGCAAGCATCGAACCCATGATCAATTCCCAGACGCCTTCCACCCAAAGATGCACCACCCACCACCAGTAGAACTTGTCGCGGGCGAGGTTTTCCGGGTTGTAGAAGGAGAACAGGAAGAACACCGCCAGGCCGATCAGGCCGGTCATCATCACCATGCTGACGGTGGTCTTGCGACCTTTGAGCAAGGTCATGCCGATGTTGTAGAGGAACCCCAGGCACACCACGACGATGCCCATCTTGGTGATCGTCGGCTGCTCCAGGAACTCCCGCCCCATGGTCGGCAGCAAGTCGTTGCCGGTGAACTTCGCCAGCGTCGCATAAGGTACCGAGAGGTAGCCCAGGATCGTCGCCACGCCTGCGGCGGCGAATACCCAGAACAGCAACAGTGCCAGTTTCGGGCTGTGCAGTTCGCGATCGGCCTCCTCCGGGATCAGGTAATACGCCGCGCCCATGAAGCCGAACAGCAGCCAGACGATCAGCAGGTTGGTGTGGACCATGCGGGCCACGTTGAAAGGGATCAGCGGGAACAGGAAGTCGCCGACCACGTATTGCAAGCCCATGATCAAACCGAACAGCACCTGCCCGAGGAACAGCATCAGGGCAAACACGAAGTAGGGTTTGGCGACGGCCTGCGAGGCGAATTTCAGATGCGGATTAGCCATGCTCATCTCTCAGCCCTCCTTGTTTGGCGGCCAGCCATTGGTGTTGATTTTCGAGCTCCACTTGAGGAACTCGGCGATGTCGTCGACCTCCTGCTCGCTCAGGTTGAACTGCGGCATGGCACGACGACCCGGAACGTTCAGCGGCTGCATTTTCATCCAGGCCTGCAGGAACGGCTTGAAGGCTTCATCGCCGCCGCGACGGTTGACCACGTTGCCCAGCTCCGGCGCGAAATACGCGCCCTCGCCCAGCAGGGTATGGCAGCCGATGCAGTTGTTGCGCTCCCAGACGCCCTTGCCGCGTATCACCGATTCCGTCAATTGCGCCTGGTTGCTGCGTTCGGGAAAGGTCTGTTCCGTGTGGTAGGTCAGGGCCAGGAATATCAGGAAGAAGAAGATGCTTCCCCCGAAGTAAATATTCCTGGCCATGCCTTTGGTGAAGGTATCTGACATGGTCACTTCCTCATTGCTTGGCGTGACCATTCTAGGAAGCCAGGGGTCCGGAACCGCTTGATGGCGATCAAGAATCTCCGATGGTTTTGGTGGGTTGTTCCAGCACCGCTCGAAAAGACGGGTGAGCTTTTGTGTTTTGCTGGGGTGTTCCAACACTGCCAGAAAGGCAAATGAGCTTTTGTGTTTTGCTGGGGTATTCCAACACTGCCAGAAAGGCAGATGAGCTTTTGTGTTTTGTGGGTGTTCCAACACTGCCAGAAAGGCAGATGAGCTTTTGTGTTTTGTGGGTGTTCCAACACTGCCAGAAAGGCAGATGAGCTTTTGTGTTTTGTGGGTGTTCCAACACGGCCAGAAAGGCAGATGAGCTTTTGTGTTTTGTGGGTGTTCCAACACTGCCAGAAAGGCAGATGAGCTTTTGTGTTTTGTGGGTGTTCCAACACTGCCAGAAAGGCAGATGAGCTGTTGTGTTTTGTGGGTGTTCCAACACTGCCAGAAAGGCAGATGAGCTTTTGTGTTTTGTGGGTGTTCCAACACTGCCAGAAAGGCAGATGAGCTTTTGTGTTTTGTGGGTGTTCCAACACTGCCAGAAAGGCAGATGAGCTTTTGTGGCGAGGGAGCTTGCTCCCGCTGGGTTGCGAAGCGACCCTAAAACCTGCTGGCGCGGTGTGTCAGATGGATTGAGTTGTTGCTGTTGGGGCCGCTTCGCAGCCCAGCGGGAGCAAGCTCCCTCGCCACAGGGGGGAATGTCGGGCGTCAGAGCGCGAACGAGATCGCAATCGCCAGCACCACCGCCCAGCTCAACACCAACCACCGCCACAACCGCGGCGCATGGCGCAGCTCCATGAAACCGTCGGCGATCAGCCAGGCCTTGGTCACCGCGACCGCCAGGATGGCGATGGACACCAGCCCGCTGGCGGCGATCTGACCGAGGGCGACGGTGCCGCTGCTCAGCACGGCCAGCGCCATCCAGCAGGCAATCAAGACACGGGAAGCCGACATGAGCACCTCCGCTCAATCAAGGATGTAGACCACCGGGAACAACAGCACCCAGACCAGATCGACCATATGCCAATACAACACGCCGGACTCCAACCCGCTGTGTTCCTGCGCACCGTAGCGCCGACGTAGGCAACCCTCGGCCAGCCAGGCAAGGATCACCATGCCCAGCAACACATGGAGGAAATGAAACGCGGTGAGGATCCAGTACAAGGTGAAGAACGTGTCGTGCTCCATCCCCAGCCCGTTCGCCAAGAGATGGGCATACTCCGTGAGTTTGATCGCCACATAACCGCAAGCGAGCAACAACGCCCCGCACAACAACAGCGCGGCTCGACGCGGCCGGTCCTGCCTGACTTGCTCCTGGGCCAGGGCGGCGAACAGGCCGGCGGTGAGCAAGCTGAGGGTCATCGCCAGGCCCGTGGACCGGTCCAGCAACTGCCGGCCCTCGCTGAACATCTGCGGGTGCAACGCCTGGGCAACGGTGAACGCCAGGATCAACAGCGCGAACACCGACAACTCGGCGAGGATGAAAAACCACATCGCCAGATCCCCGGGCAACCGCCGGGACACGCCAGCGGTTTCAGCCGAAGTGGACATCGACCACATCCATCAACGCGGCAACGGTCTGCGGGTCGTCACTCAACGGCTCGGCCAGGCAGGCCAGGCAGGCTTGGCGCGGGTCCATGCCGGAGCCGATCATGCGCGCGGCGAAAATCAGCAGGCGCGTCGAGGCGACTTCCTCCAGGTCATGCTGATCGAGCCGGCGCAGCGCTTGCCCCAATCGCACCACCTGGGCCGCCAGGGCCAGATCAACCCCCGCCTCGCGGGCGACGATGCGTTCTTCATCGGCCACCGCCGGATAACCAAAGCGCATCGCCACGAAACGCTGGCGCGTACTGGGTTTCATACCCTTGAGCAGGTTCTGGTAACCGGGGTTGTAGGACACCACCAACATGAACGACGGCGGCGCCTGCAGCACTTCGCCGGTGCGCTCCAGGTACAACTGCCGCCGATCATCGGCCAAGGGGTGCAGCACCACCGCCGTGTCCTGGCGCGCCTCGACCACCTCATCCAGATAACAGATGCCGCCCTCGCGCACGGCCCGGGTCAAGGGGCCGTCCTGCCACCAGGTGCCTTGGGCGCCGATCAGGTGACGCCCCACCAGGTCGGCCGCACTCAAGTCATCGTGGCAAGCGACGGTGTACAGCGGCAGTTTCAGGCGGTGGGCCATGTGCTGGACGAAACGGGTCTTGCCGCAGCCGGTGGGGCCTTTGATCAGCACCGGCATGCCGTGATGCCAGGCTTGTTCGAACATCGCCTGCTCGTTGTCCTGGGGTTGATAAAAGGGTTCGTCGGGGTGCTGCAAAGTGTGGATAGCGTTCATGGCGAGGGCCTGATCAGACAACACGATTGCCGGCCACGCTACGGTGCCCTGCGACAACCTGGCAAGGGCGGCGGCCGGCAAACTTGATCGCCGTCAAGCGGCTCACCACCGCCCTGGGCATAGCCTTGCATCGCACCAAGAACCTGCGCGCCAAACGTCATTTACAGCGCAGCGCGGGTCATGCCTGAGGAGAAATGGAATGCTGATCAGCCACAAAAAAACGTGGGCCCTGAGGGTGACGGCGCTGTGTACAGCGCTGGTTGCTCCCTACGCCTTCGCCGACCAACCCACCACGCCGGAGTCACCCCGGGTGGTCAAGACCGAAGGCGCGCCGGACCTGAGCCAGGCCGACTTCGACTCGGCCAAGGAAATCTATTTCCAGCGCTGCGCCGGCTGCCACGGAGTCCTGCGCAAAGGCGCCACCGGCAAGCCGCTGACACCCGACATCACCCAGTCCCGCGGCCAGGCTTACCTGGAAGCGCTGATCACCTATGGCTCGCCCGCCGGCATGCCGAACTGGGGCACCTCCAACGCCCTGACCAAAGACCAGATCACGGTGATGGCCAAATTCATCCAGCACACCCCGCCGACGCCGCCGGAATGGGGCATGGCCGAAACCCTCAAGACCTGGAAGGTCCTGGTCAAACCCGAGGACCGCCCGACCAAGCAGCTCAACAACCTCAACCTGCAGAACCTGTTCTCGGTGACCCTGCGCGACGACGGCAAGATTGCCTTGATCGACGGCGACAGCAAGAAAATCGTCAAGCTGATCGACACTGGCTACGCGGTGCACATCTCGCGCATCTCGGCGTCGGGGCGCTACCTGCTGGTAATCGGCCGGGACGCCAAGATCGACATGATCGACCTGTGGCCGAAAGAGCCGACCAAGGTCGCGGAAATCAAGGTCGGTATCGAAGCCCGTTCGGTGGAAACCTCCAAATTCAAGGGCTACGAGGACAAGTACACCGTCGCCGGTTCGTACTGGCCGCCGCAGTTCACCATCATGGACGGCGAGACCCTGGAGCCCAAGCAGATCGTCTCGACCCGGGGCATGACCGTCGACACCCAGCAATACCATCCCGAGCCGCGCGTCGCGGCGATCATCGCCTCCCACGAGTGGCCGGAGTTCATCGTCAACGTCAAGGAAACCGGCAAGGTGATGCTGGTCAACTACCAGGACATCAAGAACCTCACCATCACCAGCATCGACGCCGCACCGTTCCTCCATGACGGCGGTTGGGACAGCAGCCATCGCTACTTCATGACGGCCGCCAACAACTCCAACAAGGTAGCGGTGATCGACTCCAAGGAACGCAAGCTCACCGCCCTGGTGGACGTGGGCAAGACCCCGCACCCAGGCCGCGGCGCCAACTTCAACCATCCACTCTATGGACCGGTGTGGGCCACCAGCCACTTGGGTGACGCCGGGGTTTCGCTGATCGGCACCGACCCGGTCAAGCATCCGCAATACGCCTGGAAACAGGTCGCTTCGCTCCAAGGCCAAGGCGGCGGTTCTCTGTTCATCAAGACCCACCCCGCGTCGCGCCACCTGTATGTCGACACCACCCTCAGCCCCGACGCCAAGCTCAGCCAGTCGGTGGCGGTGTTCAACATCGACAAGCTTGACGCCGGCTACACCGTGCTGCCGATTGCCGAGTACGCCGGCATCAAAAAAGGTGCGTTGCGCGTGGTGCAACCGGAATACAACAAGGCCGGCGACGAGGTCTGGTTCTCGGTCTGGAGCGGCCAGGAAGACGAGTCGGCACTGGTGGTGATCGACGACAAGACCCTCAAGGTCAAGAACGTGATCAAGGACAAGCGCCTGATCACCCCCACCGGAAAATTCAACGTCTACAACACCCAACACGACATCTATTGAGCCCCATCAATAAGAGGAAAAACCATGAAGCCTATTCTGATCGCACTGGCCTTGACGGCCGCCTACAGCCTGCCGGCCTTGGCGCAAGACGGCCCGACCCTGTTCAAGAGCAAGCCCTGCGCGGCCTGTCACTCCATCGACACCAAGGTGGTGGGCCCGGCGCTCAAGGAAGTCGCGGCGAAAAACGCCGGCGTCGCGGGGGCCGAGGCGGTACTGGCCAAACACATCAAGGAAGGGACGCAAGGCAACTGGGGACCGATGCCGATGCCGGCCAACCCGGTGACAGAGGAAGAAGCCAAGATCCTCGCGGCGTGGGTCTTGACCCTTAAATAACTGGGCAGGATCTGCCTGATGCCTGTGGCGAGGGAGCTTGCTCCCGCTGGGCTGCGAAGCGGCCCCAAATAGCAACCTGACGACTCGCTGTGTCAGGCAAACCCAAGGGGCTGCTGCGCAGCCCAGCGGGAGCAAGCTCCCTCGCCACAAAAGCCGTGCAATTTTGTTCAGGAGGACGTCATGGAACGACACCACTTCACCACCTCGATAACCACCCTCCTCTTCGTTTTCTCCTCCTGCGTGCTGGCCGCTCCCGACAGCCGGCGCCAGGCCCAACTGCAACACCTGCTGGACCAGGATTGCGGCGCCTGCCACGGCCTGTACCTGACCGGTGGCCTCGGCCCGCCCCTGACCCACGAAGCCCTGGCCGGAAAATCCCGCGACAGTCTCATCGCCACCGTCACCCTCGGCCGGCCCGGCAGCGCCATGCCCGGTTGGGCCGCGCTGCTCGAACCCGACGACATCCGCTGGCTGGTGGACCGGCTCCTTCAAGGAAAACCCGCCCCATGATCCGTTCTATCCTGTCCTCCACGGCCATCGCCCTGCTGCTCTGCGGTTGCGCCCAGACACCGTTGCGCGGCACCGGCGATTTGGGCGTGGTGGTGGAACGCGCCAGCGGCAGCCTGCAAATCATCGAAAGTGACACCCGCACCGCCCTGGGCCGTGTCGAAGGCCTGGGCGACCTGTCCCACGCCTCGGTGGTGTTCTCCCGCGACCAGCGCTACGCCTATGTATTCGGTCGCGACGGTGGCCTGAGCAAAGTCGACCTGCTGGGCGCACAAATCGAGCGGCGGATCATCCAGGGCGGCAACAGCATCGGCGGCGCAATCAGCCAGGACGGCAAGCTGATCGCTGTCTCCAACTACGAGCCCGGCGGCGTCAAGGTATTCGATGCCCAGACCCTGGAACAGGTCGCCGACATCCCGGCCACGCCATTGCCCGGCGGCCAGAAACGTTCACGCGTGGTCGGCTTGGTGGATGCACCGGGACAACGCTTCGTGTTCAGCCTGTTCGACACCGGCGAGATCTGGACCGCCGACTTCAGCCAGGGCCTCACCCCGCGCATCGAGCGTTTCACCGCCATCGGCCAGCAACCCTACGACGCCCTGATCACCCCCGACGGGCGTCATTACATGGCCGGGCTGTTCGGCGAGGACGGCATGGCCCAGCTCGACCTATGGCACCCGGAACGCGGCGTGAAACGGCTGCTCGGGCACTACGGACGCGGCCAGGACAAGTTGCCGGTGTACAAGATGCCGCATCTGGAAGGCTGGGCCATGGCCGACCAACAAGCCTTCGTACCCGCCGTCGGGCATCACCAGGTGTTGGTGATGAATGCCCAGGACTGGCAGCAGACCGACGCCATCGCCGTGGCCGGCCAACCGGTGTTTGTCACGGCGCGACCAGATGGCCGGCAACTGTGGGTCAACTTCGCTTATCCGGACAACGACCGCGTCCAGGTCATCGACACCCAGACCCACGCCATCGTCGCCGACCTACGGCCAGGCCCGGCGGTGCTGCACATGGAATTCACCGCACGGGGTGACCAGTTGTGGCTGTCCGTCCGGGACGGTGGCGAGGTCCAGGTCTGGAACCCGTATCGGCTCGAACGCCTGGGCAGCCTACCGGCCCTGAGCCCGAGCGGGATTTTCTTCAGCAGTCGCGCGCACAAGTCGGGGTACTGACCATGGCACCCAGCTCACTGGCCCGGCGCCTGATCGATCGATTCCAGCATGGCCTGCCGTTGTGCGCCGAGCCCTATCGGGCCATGGCCGAGACCCTGGGCTGCAGCGAAGCCCAGGTCATCGATTGCCTGCACCACCTGCACGTGGCCGGGACCTTATCGCGGGTCGGCCCGGTGTTCGAACACACCCGCGCCGGGGCCAGCACCCTCGTCGCCCTGGCGGTGCCCGAAGACCGCCTGCACCAGGTGGCGGCACGCGTCAGCCAATACCCGGAAGTCAATCACAACTATGCCCGGGAACATCGCTACAACCTCTGGTTCGTGCTGACCGGCCCCAACCGGGCGCACCTGGACAACATCCTCCAAGAACTGGAACACGACACCGGCCTCACGCCCCTGGACCTGCCCATGCTCACCGCCTACCGCATCGACCTGGGCTTTGCCCTGGAGGCCACCCCATGAAAAACGCCCTGAGCGAACAACAGTCACTGGCCTTGCGCCGTCTGCTGGAAACCGGCCTGCCCCTGACATCCCGTCCCTTCCAGGCCTTGGCCGAACAGATCGAGGCCAGCGAGCCACAAGTGCTCGAACAGGTGCAGCGCTGGCATGAACAGGGGCTGTTCCGTCGTGTCGGCCTGGTGGTCAACCATCGCGCCTTGGGGTTTGCCGCTAACGCCATGCTGGTGCTGGATGTGCCGGACGCCCTGGTCGATGAAGTCGGCCGGCGCCTCGGCCAGGCCCCGGGCATCAGCCTTTGCTACCAGCGTCCACGGCGCCTGCCCCAGTGGCAATACAACCTGTTCTGCATGATCCACGGACGCCAGCGTGACCGCGTCGAGGCCCAGGTCCAGGCGCTGCTGGAAGAACACCTGCTGGACGACCTGCCGCACCAACTGCTGTTCAGCACGCACCTGTTCAAGCAATGCGGCGGACGTTTCTCCGCACCGGTCGGAGCCCGTAGCGATGGATGACCTCGACCGGCGCCTGATCAATCGCCTGCAATTGGGCCTGCCACTGGTCCGTCACCCTTGGCAGGCCCTGGCCGAGGAACTGGACAGCAATGCGACTGAACTGCTCGACCGCCTGCATGAACTGCTCAACGACGGCGTACTGACCCGCTTCGGCCCGATGTTCGACATCGATCGCCTGGGCGGTGCGTTCACCCTGGCGGCACTGGCGGTGCCCGAGTCGCACTTCGAAACCATCGCCGAGCTGCTCGCGGACATGCCCGAAGTCGCCCACAACTACCGCCGCGAACACACCTGGAACATGTGGTTCGTGCTCGCCTGCCCCAGCGAACAGGCGATCAACGACGCCCTCCTGCGCATCGAGCACCTGACCGGCCTGGTGCCGCTGAACCTGCCCAAAGAGGAGACCTACCATGTCGGCCTGTACTTCCCCGTCTGAGTCGTTGTGGCAAGCACCGCCACGGCTGGATGAAACGCCCTTGGCCCTGCGCCTGGTGGAACTGACCCAGGCCGGCCTGCCCTTGCTCGAAGACCCCTGGGCCTGGCTGGCCGAACAACTGGGCTTGAGCGTGGAATCCACCATTGACCTGCTCAAGCGTTTGCAGGCCGAAGGCGCGATCCGGCGCATCGCCGCCGTGCCCAATCACTATCGCCTGGGTTATCGCCACAACGGCATGACGGTGTGGGACGTGGCCGATGCCGATATCGCACGCCTCGGCGCCCTGCTGGGAGCACAGCCCTTTGTCAGCCACTGCTATCGGCGCCCGCGCCGGCCCGGTTGGCGCTACAACCTGTTCGCCATGGTCCATGGCCGCAGCCGCGAAGAAATCGACAGCTACCGCGAACACCTGCGCTACCTGCTGGGGGACGCCTGCGCCGCCGACGACATGCTGGTGAGCAGCCGCATCCTGAAAAAAACCGGCCTGCGGCTGTCGCCTGTGGGAGCAAAGCTTGCTCGCGAAGCAGGGGCGTCGGTTTTATGAAGGATCGCATCGGTTTCATCGCGGGCAAGCCTTGCTCCCACCAAGCCTTGCTCCCACGGAGCGACTTATGTTGAGGATCAGCCATTACCTGCGGGCCCTGGCCGGGCATTGCCCCGCCCCACGCGTCGCGCCACCGGGCAGCCAGCGCCCGCCGGTGGTGATCTGGAACTTGCTCAGGCGTTGCAACCTGACCTGCAAGCACTGTTATGCAACATCCGCCGACAGCGTGTTTCGCGATGAACTGGACACTGCGGCGGCGCAACAGGTCATCGACGACCTGCATGATGCCGGTGTGCGCGTGCTGATCCTGTCCGGCGGCGAACCCTTGCTGCGCGACGATCTGTTCCAGCTCAGCGCCTATGCTCGCGACAAAGGCTTTTTCCTGGCCCTGTCCACCAATGGCACATTGATCGACGCCACCAACATCGAACTGATTGCCGCGGCGAACTTCGACTACGTCGGCATCAGCATCGATGGCCTGGAAGCGACCCACGATGAATTCCGCCAGCTCAAGGGCAGTTTCGCCAGCTCCATGGCGGCCATCCGGCTCTGCCGCGAGCAAGGGATCCGGGTCGGATTGCGCACCACCCTCACCCAGCAAAACCATGCCCAGCTGCCACGATTGCTGGACTTGATGGATGAATACGACGTACAGAAATTCTACCTGTCGCACCTCAACTACAGCGGCCGCGGCAAGCGCAGTCGCAAGCTCGATGCCCAGCAGCAGATGAGCCGCGAGGCCATGGACTTGATCTTCGAAAGGGCCTGGCGCGACATCGAACAGGGCCGCGACAGTGATTTCGTCAGCGGCAACAACGATGCCGATGCGATCCTCTTGCTGCACTGGGTATCCCGGCGCTTGCCCCAGCACTACGCCGCATTGGAGCAGATGCTGCGGGCCTGGGGCGGCAATGCCTCGGGCAGCGGCATTGCCAACATCGACAATACCGGCGAGGTCCACCCCGATACCTACTGGTGGCAGCACTCGGTGGGCAACGTGCGCCAGACACCGTTCAAGACCCTCTGGTCAGAGCGCCCCGACGCCCTGCTCTTGAAGCTGCGCGAACACCCCCGGGCCGTGGGCGGCCGCTGCGGGCAATGCCGATGGCTGGACATCTGCAACGGCAATACCCGCACCCGCGCCTGGGCCGACGGCGACCTGTGGGGCCAGGACCCCGGCTGCCACCTCAGCGATGACGAAATTGGCCTGCACCCGATCCCCAGCGTTGCGCTGCCCTGCGCCTGATGAACCGACGGCGAACCTGATACCGAACCAAGGAAGTCCCATGCCTGCCTCCATCGTTTTGCCCGCTGCCCTGCAATCGCCCTTCAGACCGGGCGAGGTCGCCCTGGTCGGCGCCGGCCCCGGTGACCCGGGCCTGTTGACCTTGCGCGCCTGGAGCCTGTTGCTACAGGCCGACGCGGTGGTCTACGACCGCTTGATCAGCGCGCAATTGCTCAGCCTGATTCCACTCGCGTGCGCCCGGCATTACGTCGGCAAGGCCGCCGGCTGCCACAGCCTGCCCCAACCACAGATCAACGAACTGCTGGCCGACCTGGCCGACCAGGGACAACGGGTGGTGCGGCTCAAGGGCGGCGATCCGTTCATCTTCGGTCGCGGCGCCGAGGAACTGGAGTATCTGCTGGCGCGGGGTATCGATTGCCAAATCGTGCCTGGTATCACCGCCGCGGCCGGTTGCAGCACTTACGCCGGCATTCCCTTGACCCATCGCGACCTGGTCAACTCCTGCCGTTTCATCACCGGTCATTTGCAACGCGAAGGCGACTTGAACTTGCCTTGGCAAAGCCTGGCGGATGACAGCCAGACCCTGGTGTTCTACATGGGCTTGTCGAACCTCGGCACCATTGCCACGCAGTTGATCGCGGCGGGCCTGGCGGCTGATACGCCGGCGGCGTTGATCAGCAACGGCACGCGCCCCGACCAGCAGGTCCTGCGCGGTACTCTCCAGCAACTGCCGGAGCTGGCGAAGGCGTGCGCCGAAGGCCTGCCGACCTTGACGGTGATCGGCAAGGTGGTTGGCTTGTTTGCCCATCAGGTATTGGAGCATCCGGCCCGCCTGCACCCGGCCCTACCGCTCCAGCCAAATATCGCGAGGGTCGCCTCATGAGAATCGGCTGGCTTGCCCCATTGCTGTGGATCGGCACTGTCCACGGCGCCACGGTGCCGGAACCGGACCTGGCGTCTGCCGAACAGACCTACCAGCAACACTGCCAGCAGTGCCACGGGGTCAATCGCATCGGTGCTGCCGGGCCGGCACTGTTGCCGCAAAGCCTGAGTCGGATCAAGCCCGACGAAATCCGCCAGGTGATCACCCATGGACGCCCGGCCAGCCAGATGGCGGCGTTCGGCGCAGTGCTGACGTCTGCGCAGATCGATGGCCTGACCCACTACCTTCAACGTCCGCCCGCCGTTGAACCGACCTGGAGCGAGGACGACACCCGCCGCAGTCATCGCCTGCTGGCGGATGTCGCCAGCCTGCCCGATAAACCCCAGCATCACGCTGATCCGCTGAACCTGTTCGTGGTGGTGGAGGCTGGCGATCATCACGTCGATATTGTCGACGGCGATCGCTTCGAGGTCCTGGCGCGCTTCGCTTCACACTTTGCGCTGCATGGCGGACCGAAATTTTCCCCGGACGGACGCTTCGTCTATTTCGCCTCCCGGGACGGCTGGATCAGCCTGTATGACCTGCACAACCTCACGCTGATCGCCGAGGTGCGGGCCGGGCTCAATACCCGCAACCTGGCGGTGAGCAAGGACGGGCGCTGGGTGCTGGTGGGCAACACCCTGCCGGGCAATGTGGTGGTGCTGGATGCCCGCGATCTGTCACTGGTCAAGACCGTTGCAACGGTGGGCCTGAACGGCCAGCCGTCGCGGGTCAGTGCGGTGTATACCGCGCCGCCGCGCAACAGCTTCATCGTGGCCTTGAAAGACGTGAAAGAGGTCTGGGAACTGTCCAGCGGACCGAACCCGGACTTCGTGCCCCGACGGATCGAGGCCGAGGATTACCTCGATGATTTTTCCTTCTCGCCCGATTACCGGCAGTTGCTCGCCACCTCCCGCAAGGCCCAGGGCGGCCAGGTGATCGACCTCGACACCGGGCGGATCGTCACTGACATCGCGCTGCCGGGCATGCCACACCTGGGCTCGGGGACCTATTGGAAACGCGATGGGCACTGGGTGTTCGCCACGCCCAACATCAGCAAGGGATTGATCTCGGTGATCGATTTCGACACCTGGAAAGTCATCAAGCAGATCCCCACGCTGGGGCCGGGTTTCTTCCTGCGCAGTCACGCCAACTCCCGCTACGCCTGGACCGATGTGTTCTTCGGCCCGGACAACGATGCCATCCACCTGATCGACAAACAGACCCTGGAAATCGCCCACACCCTGCGGCCCATGCCCGGCAAGACCGCCGCCCACGTCGAGTTCACCCGCGATGGCCGCTACCTGCTGTTGAGCATCTGGGATAGCGATGGCGCGCTGATCGTCTACGACAGCAACACCCTCGAGGAAATCAAGCGACTGCCCATGAACAAGCCTTCGGGCAAGTACAACGTCGGCAACAAGATCGAGTTTGCCGAGGGGACGTCGCACTGAAAAAAAGGGGCTGATGCGCAGCCCCCAATATCAACCGACCCTCAGAACTGCTTCGCAGCCCAGCGGGAGCAAGCTCCCTCGCCACAAAGGCGATCGGAAACGTAGGTCAGCTTAACCATCCTGTGGGAGCTTGCTCGCGATAGCGGTGGGCCAGCCACATCCATACCAAATGACTTGCCCTCATCGCGAGCAAGCTCGCTCCCACAGGGTTATGTGTGCAGCCAAGCAAACTCTTCGGCCATGGGGTTGCCCTCCGTGGCGAGGGAGCTTGCTCCCGCTGGGCTGCGCAGCAGCCCCAAAGGGATTTCCCCCTCACCAGGTAAGCACCGCCCCCACCGCAAACGTGTCGGTGTCTTCGTTCTGGGCGCTCGTATCGTGGCCATTGATTTCGAACTGGTTGTACTCGGCCACGAGCTTGAGGTTGTCGTTGATGTCATGGAACAGCGCAATGCCACGGGTTTCGTAATCGGCACCACTGCCCACCACGCCGTTGCCGTCGTCATCGGTCTTGCCGTAGGACAGCGCCAAGCGGTTCTTGCCCAGCTTGTAGGAGCCCTGCAACAGGTAGCCCTTGCTGTCGACATTGCGCAGGGTGGCTTCACCGGCGTTGTTGGTGAAGAAAGGGTTGATGCCCTTGGCCTGGAACCCCGAGCCGGTCAGCGACAACCCGCCCATCTTCGCCTGTACACCGTACCCCAGGCCTTTGGAAGTGACCGATTCGACGCTGGCGTCGGTGTTGTCCGAGGTCTGGTAACTGCCGTTGAGCCAGCTGTAGATCTTCGCCCCGCCCAGGTCGAACTGGTAGGTGATCTCGCTCTCGGTGCGCGGGTTTTCCTGATAGGCCTTGCCGGTGGCGCTGTTGTCGTTGGTGTCCACCGGGTCCATGATCCCCACCGCCACGCGCAAGCCCTCCATCACCGGCGTGCGGTAGGTGATCTGCGAGGTCGGGAACGGGTACGGATAACCGCTGCCGATGTTGCCAAACGACACGCCACCACCGTCCACCAGCCCCAGGGTGTCGCTGACCTGGCCATAACCGGCGAGCAGTTCGTCCAGCAGGATGTTGGAACGGGCAAACAGACCGAAGTCCTTGCCGACCAGCACTTCGCCCCACTCCGGGTTGGCCACGGTGCCGTAGAACTGGCGCACGTCGATGGCGGTGTCGGTGCCGTTGGTTTCGCTGTCGTTGATGGTCACCCAGAACGAGGCACGGGCGCCGAGCTTGAGGTCATCGACCTGCTTGCCCATGTTGAAACCCAGGTAGTTGGGCAAAAAGCCCATCTTGACCCGCGCCTGCCGACGGTCGTACTGCTCACCCGCGCGGTCGACGTCGCTGTTGACGTAAAAGGCGTTGATGTAGCCGTCGGTGGAAAAGGTGGTCTGGTCCTTGTCGTACAGCATGATTTCGGCGTTGGCCCAAGGCGTCAGGCCCAGGCTCGAAACACCTACGATGACCGCAGGCAAAAAACGTTGGCGGGTATTTTTATTGTTGTGCATGGCGCGCTCCGCAACAGGGGACGGGATGTCGGAGGCGATTATCGAAAGGCGCCAGGGCGCGTCATACGCTGCCTTGGGAGCGATTGGCGGATGCTTTGGCAGCGCCGGCCCGGCGCGGCAGTTTGGGTGTAAGACGGCGAGGCTGGCGGGTGCGGTACTTTGGGTGTGGGCCGCAAGGTGGCTTGGGAGGATCAACCCATTGGGCAGTCATAGTGAGCTGGCTGGTTTGGGGCTGCTGCGCAGCCCAGCGGGAGCAAGCTCCCTCGCCACAGGGGTCGCACCCACACTCAAAATTGAAGTCAGATCCAGCTTTTGTGGCGAGGGAGCTTGCTCCCGCTGGCCTGCGCAGCAGGCCCCTCGCCTTCGGCTCAGAACCGCGGCTTGACGGTCTTCCAATCCGGCCGGTAACGCTGCATCTGCCGCACATCGTCGCGCTGGCGGATGCCGCAACTGAGAAACTGCTCATGCAGCTTGCCCAGTTGATCCCGGTCCAGCTCCAAGCCAAGCCCAGGCGCCCGGGTGATCTTCACGCAGCCGTCGACAATCGGCAGCTTGCCGCCCTTGATCACTTCTTCATCCGGCTCCTGCCACGGATAATGGGTGTCGCAGGCATAGTCGAGGTTCGGCACCGCGGCCGCGACGTGGGCCATGGCCATGAGGCTGATGCCCAGGTGCGAGTTGGAATGCATCGACACGCCCAGGCCGAAAGTGCTGCACATTTTCGCCAACACCTGGGTGTCCCGCAGGCCGCCCCAGTAATGATGGTCGGCCAACACGATCTGCACGCTGTCCAGCGCCACGCTGCGGCGAAACTCATCGAAATCGGTGACCACCATATTGGTCGCCAGCGGCAACCCCGTGCGCTTGTGCAGCTCGGCCATGCCTTCCAGCCCGGGCGTCGGGTCTTCGTAATACTGCAAGTCATCCCCCAGCAGTTCGGCCATGCGAATCGAGGTCTCCAGGGACCAGTTGCCATTGGGGTCGATGCGCAACGGGTAGCCGGGAAACGCCTGTTTCAGCGCCTTGATGCAGGCGACTTCATGCTCCGGATCGAGGGCGCCAGCCTTGAGCTTGATGCTCTTGAAACCATAGTCCTGGATCATCCGCCGGGCCTGGGCGACGATCTGCTCTTCGTTGAGGGCCTCGCCCCAAGTGTCGGCTGGGTACGGCGAATCGATGTGCTCGGCGTACTTGAAAAACAGGTATGCGCTGAACGGAATTTCGTCGCGGATCGCGCCGCCCAGCAGGTCCACCAACGGCACGTTCAGGTAATGGGCCTGCAAATCCAGGCAAGCCACTTCGAACGCCGAATAGGCATTGCTCACCGCCTTGCTCGCATGGGAACCCGGCGCCAGTTCGGCACCGCTGACGCTGGCCGGTTTCTGCGCGGCGACGGTCGCCTGGACGATGGCCCGCAACTGGTTGAGGTTGAACGGGTCCAGGCCGATCAACTGGCTCTGCAACTGCTGCTGGATCGCCAGGGCCGGGGCATCGCCGTAGCTCTCCCCCAGGCCGATGTAACCGTTGTCGCTCTCGATCTCGATGATCGAACGCAACGCGAACGGTTCATGGATACCGCTGGCGTTGAGCAAGGGTGGGTCGCGAAAAGCGATGGGGGTGACGGTGACGCGTTTGATCTTCATACAGCGGCTCCCGATGGGCCAGGGTTCAAGGCTTGGTTTTTTTCCGGTTGGTCGGACAGTGAATTCGGCTTATCGCGACCCGGCTTGGTGCGGGCGAAGAAAATCACCACGGCGGCCACCAAGGAAGTGATCGCCAGCCCATACAGTCCGCCCTCGATGGACCCGGTGGTCTGCTCCAGGAAACCGAAGGCCGTCGGTGCGACGAAGCCGCCGAGGTTACCGATGGAATTGATCAGGGCGATCACCGCCGCCGCGATGCGCGCATCCAGGTAGCCCTGGGGAATCGGCCAGAACAGCGCCGAGGCCGCCTTGAAACCGATGGCCGCGAAACAGATCGCCACGAAGGCAAAGATCGGCCCGCCGGTGGTGGACATGAACATGCCAAACGCGGCGATCACCAGCGTCACCGCGACCCAGGCCTGCTGGAATTTCCATTTGCCAGCCAGGGCGGCAAAACCGTACATCGCGACGATGGAAATGATCCACGGAATGGAGTTGAGCAAACCGACCTGGAAGTCCCCCAGGTTGCCCATTTTCTTGATCATGCTCGGTAGCCAGAACGTGGCGCCGTAGATGGTCAGGGCGATGGAAAAGTAGATGAAGCAGAACAGCGCGATCTGTCGGTCGGCCAGCAACTTGAACATCGACGGCTTGATCACTTGCGCGGCTTCCCTCGCTCGCTGCTCTTCGGCGATGGCGGCGATCAAGACGGTTTTCTCTTCAGCCGTCAGCCATTTGGCCTGGCTGGGGTGCGATTGCAGCCAGAACCAGACGAACCCGCACAGCACGATGGAGGCAAAACCTTCGATCAGGAACATCCACTGCCAGCCATGCAGGCCCATCCCGCTGATGTGCAGCAAGGCGCCGGAGACCGGGCCGGAAATCACCGAGGCGATGGCCGAGCCGCTGAGGAAGATCGCCATCGCCTTGCCGCGCTCGTTGGCGGGCAGCCATTGGGTGAAGTAATAGATGATGCCGGGAAAGAACCCCGCCTCCGCCGCGCCGAGGATGAAGCGCAGCACATAAAAACTGGTTTCGCCGCGCACAAAGGCCATGGCCATGGCCGCCGCGCCCCAGGTGAACATGATGCGCGTCAGCCACGCCCGGGCGCCGTAGCGTTGCAAGAGCATGTTGGACGGGACTTCGAACAGCGCGTAGCCGATGAAGAACAGCCCCGCACCGAGCCCGTAGGCCGCGGCGCCGATGCCCAGGTCGGTTTCCAGGTGGCTGCGCACGAAGCCGATGTTGACCCGGTCGATGTAGTTGACGATGAACATCACCACCACCAACGGCAATACATGACGTTTGACCTTGGCCGCCGCGAGCGCCAGGGTGTTGTCATGGGTGGAGTCCGTTACGTTATTCAAGGGTGCCTCCCGATCGTTGTTTTTGTGGGGAACGGGACGATGATGGACGCGGCGGATTGTTCCCGTCTAATCTAACTTGGCACTTGATTGATACCTGGATTGAATCAATGTTTGAACTGGCCCAGTTGCGCTGCTTCACCACCGTGGCGACCGAACTCAACTTCCGGCGTGCCGCCGAACGCCTGAACATGACCCAGCCACCGCTGAGCCGGCAGATCCAATTGCTGGAGCATCACCTAGGCGTCGAACTGTTCACCCGCAGCACCCGCAGCGTGGCGCTCACCGCCGCCGGCCGGGCGTTTTTCGTCGAAGCGCAGAACCTGTTGGAACAGGCGCAACAGGCCGCCGAGGCCGCCAAACGTTTTGCCAAGGGTGACATCGGCTCGGTGACCATCAGCTTCGTCGGCAGCGCGGTGTACGAGTTCTTGCCCAAGGTGATTGCCGAGGCCCGGCTGAAACAGCCCCAGGTCAAAATCGTCCTGGCGGAAATGAACACCTATCAACAGCACGAAGCCCTGCGCGCCCGGCGCATCGACCTGGGCATTGTCCGCTCGCCGCTGCTGGAAACCGGCTACGCCACCGAATGCCTGGTGCGCGAACCCTTTGTGCTGGCGGTGCCTGCGGGTCATCCGCTGGCCAGCGCTGAAACCGTCAGCGTCCAGGACCTGGACGGACAACCGTTCCTGATGTACTCCCACGCCGCCTACCCGCCCTTCAACGAACTGCTCACCGGCATGCTGCGCTCGGCCCGGGTCGCACCGCAATTCGTGCAATGGCTGGGGTCGTCGCTGACGATCCTGGCCCTGGTCAACGCCGGCATGGGCCTGGCCCTGGTGCCGCGTTGCGCCAGCAGCGTGGTGTTCAAACACGTGGTGTTTCGCGAGATCGATTTGGGCGAAGGGGTGCAGAGCGAGTTGCACCTGGTGTGGCGCGAGGATAACGACAACCCGGCGTTCACCATGTTGCTGGAAGGGATTCGGGGGGCGGTTCGGGAAGGGTTTTGAAGGCGGAGCAACAAGGCCCATGGGGTTGGCAGTGGCTGACCGAGCGTCGTGGACTTAGGTTGTGAGGGCGCTTGCAACGCCCCCACAACACTACCTGGCGATTACCCAGGCTTGTGGTTATCCAGTACTCGATTGACCGCTAACTCACCCAACATGATGACCCGTTGCAGCACCAGCATCGTTTGGCGTCTTGGGCCGTCCGTCAAATCGGTGAGGTCGCTGACCATCACGCTGGCGGATGCCAAGGATTCGCACGCCTCAACGAGTAACGTTTCGTCATCCACCGCTGCGTCGATGGTGAAGATCGTGCTGGGCTTGCGGGGCGGTATCTGCGTTTTCGTCGCCCCGGGATTCAGGTAGTGCTTGAGCGCACGGTCTGCCGCCTCTTTCAACTTTTCAGGGTCGAGAGAGTCGCCGTAGAGTACCGAGTCGATATCCGGGGGGTTGGGAGTTACTTTGAACATAATTGACAATCCTATATTGGAGCTGCAACCGTTCTCTACTAAAAGAAGGGTGGCGGCTGTACGCAGGTTAGTAGACCGGCAGGATTGGCAAAACCCGGCGCGCCCGAGGACGCCCTGCGCACAACCACCATTTAGTGCAGGCATATAAATGACCTGACTGAACGGTGCTCAAGCACTTCACCAAACCTGATGGGCTACTAAACCCGACCACTGATGGGCAGTGGCAGGTAAACGATAGAGGCCAGGGACAAAGCGCACAAGCCGGCGGATTCTGACGCATGCGTAAGCAAGGACGCAAGGTCTCGTAGCCTTTAGGGCGTAATGTGGAGTGTATTTAAACGTGTCGCGCTAGATATGTTTACGGAAATTAAACATGACAACTTTTCTTCGTTATTTCTTGGGGCTGTATTGGTGTAAATACAGTGTCTTACGGGACGCGTTGTCCTCATCGATATTAAACGAGGTCATGCCGTAGATAATACGTTGGCGGATGTTTTGGGGAATTTTCCTACAGTTGGCCGGCTACAACTTGTTGCGTTATCAAATGGCACCTTACCCGATATTTACCCTGCGGTTCCTCATAGACCACTTGGACTCACAGGGTAGTGGTGAACGGTAAGTCACTACTTGAAAAGCAGCTCAGACTGCAAGTGAAGTGCATCCGCCATGGCTTCAATTTCCTGCCGCATCCACAATTTCTGCAACCAATCGGAGGGAATAGCCTGCACCCCATAAAATGCCCCCGCCACTTGGCCGACAATAGCAGCGGTGGTGTCAGCGTCGTCGCCCAGGTTCGTCGCGGCCAGCACCGCATCAGCGAAACTGTCCGTCTGATGAAAGCACCACAGCGCCGCTTCCAAGGAAGCCACCGAATAACCAGAGCCTGACACGTCACTACGGCCTTTTCCCTGATACGCCCCTTGGGCGAGCGCTATCACTTTGGCGGCGGTCAGTTGCTCGGACGCCACACGCAACACATCCGCCTTTGAAGCGCCGGTCAATGCGTTGGCAATGACATCAGCCAACACCTGGCAACACTCCACCGCCTCTGTTGCCCCATGGGTCGTACGCGAACTCAGCGCCGCAAAATCGCGAATGCGTTTGCGATCCGGATAAAAGAACAACACAACCGGTGCCAAGCGCATCAGCGAACCATTGCCAGCCGTATCAGCAGCGGTATCCCCCGCGAAGGGGTCGCCATGGGACTGATAGCGTTCCAGTGCACCGCGAACGGTCATACCAATGTCAAAGCAATCACCCGTGGAGCTCAGATAACCCCAATGCCACCAATTGAGGTATCGACCCATTTGGTCAGCCGCATCAAAACCACGCTTTTGCAACAGGCTCTCAGCCAGACACAAAGCCATCGATGTGTCATCGGTCCATTGGCCAGGCTTGAGATTGAAGGGACCGCCACCAACCATGTCGGTCACAGGGGTAAAGGTATTCCGTGGCTGGAATTCAACCGTAGTGCCAACGGCGTCACCACACGCCAAGCCCAGTAAGCATCCGCGATAGCGGTCTGAAAGTGTCGGAGACATCCTGATTCCTTCTGATCCGAGTTCGTCCGCCATGAGCAGCGCACAACCAGCGAGATGATAGCGGCTAGGCATGCCCAAGGAACCTGATCGCAATCTTTTTTATCGAAAACGCAACGTACATTCACTCGGCTGTTCCCCCATCTCAAAACAAGTTGTACGATGACCGACGAGCACCCATCGCTCGCGTTCCTAATACCTACAACAACAAGGAAATCCCATGAAAAAAACGACATTGGTCATCGGCTTCTTGTGCCTGTTCAGCGGCTACGCAGCGGCCGCCGCTACATCGCCCGAGCAGGAGGTGGCCCAGGCGGTCGATCATTTGACCCAAGCCATGCTGCACAAAGACATCCCACAACTTCAGGCACTGGCCGCCGAGAACCTGACCTATGGTCACTCCAGCGGCAACATCCAGGACAAGAAAGCCTTCATCGCCGACATCGAAACGGGCAAGAGCGCGTTCAAGACCCTGGAAATGAAGAACCAGAAAATTACCCTGTCCGGTGATGTGGCGCTGGTGCGCAATCACTTCTCGGCCCAGGCGCTCAAGGGCACTGAAGTGGTGCCGACGGAAATCGAGAACTTCCAGATCTGGCAGAAGCAGAAGAATGGCAAGTGGCTGCTGATCGGGCGTCAGGCGTTTCGGTTCTGATAGCGGGTTGACCGGGAAGACCTCTGTGGCAAGCGGAACTCTGTTCACTTGAGGCTGCTGTGATTCCCGTGGCGAGGGAGCTTGCTCCCGCTGGGCTGCGTAGCGGCCCATTCTGTGAGCGCTTCGCACTCAAGCGGGAGCAAGCTCCCTCGCCACGGATTACTGCCCTCGCCGGTTGTATTCCCTCAAGTCGCGGCCCATTGCTCCCGGTACTGCAACAGGAAATCCACAAACGCACGCACCCGCTGCGGCACGTACCGCCCATGGGGATACAACAAGGTGAACGGACGCGAACGTCCCGCGAAAGGCGCTAGCACCTCCACCACCTGCCCGCTGGCCAACTCCTGCTCCACGATGAATTTGTAGGTCTGGAATAAACCTGCGCCATGCTTGGCCAACGTCACCCCGCCCAGTACATCATCCGAGCAGCAATACCCGCCCTGCCCGAACACTTCCTTCTCCTTGCCCTCGACATTGAATAGCCAGGAAATCCGTCGCCCGCTGCTGGGCAACTCGAACTGGATGCACTCGTGGTCATCCAGGTCTTCAAGCACCTGCGGCGTGCCGGCCTTGCGCAGATACTCCGGGGAGGCGACCACCACCAGTTTCGCGTCTTCCAGCAGCCGGGCGATCATCGACGAGTCGGGCTGGGCCCGCACTCGGATGGCAAGGTCATACCCTTCGGCAACAAAATCGATGTTTCGATTGCTCAGGTGCAGGTCCACCGTCACTTGCGGGTACAGCGCCCGAAAAGCCGGTAGCAAGGGCAGGATGCGATGGTGACCGTAGGTGGTGGGCAGGCTGATGCGCAGTTGCCCGGACGGCACCGATTGCGCGCCCATCATTTCCTGTTGCGCCTCGACCAGTTGCGTCAGCGCTTGTCGGCATTGCTCGAAATAGGTCCTGCCGGCTTCGGTCAAGCGGATGCTGCGGGTGGTGCGCACGAAAAGCCGTGAGCCCAGGCGCTCTTCCAGGCGAAAGATCGAGCGACTCACCGCCGCAGGCGTCACACCCGCCAATTGCGCCGCCGCGGTGAAACTGCCCGCCTCCGCCGCGAGGCAGAACAGTTCTATGCTGCCCAACTGCAGGTCTTCGAAATGACGCTTCATGATTCGTTACACCGCGTATCAACTGAAGTTTCCAAATGCCTGTTTATCAGTCCGTGGCGTATAAATACAGTGGCCTTGCAACACGCGGGCGCTGTCCCGCGTCCATTTCCCACCCGCTGGAGTGCACCATGCCTTTCGTCAATGTGCGAATTACCCGAGACGGCGTTACCCGTGAACAGAAAGCCCAGGTGATTTCCGAAATCACCGAAACCCTCCAGCGCGTGCTGGGCAAGGACCCGCATTTGACTCATATCGTGATCGAAGAAGTCGACACGGATAATTGGGGATATGCGGGGATGACGACGACTGAGTATCGAAGTCTTCCCAAGGAGTAAGGCCCCACCTTTGCGAGCCCGGTCCGATTGACCGGGCTTTTTTCTGCCTGCCAACCCGCCAACCCTGTGGGAGCGAGCCTGCTCGCTCCCACAAGGGATTGCTGGCGAACGCGGATTTTGCGATCAGCCGGGAACATTGTGGGAGCGGGCTTGCTCGCGAAGACAGAGTTTCAGTCAGAACTCTGTAGCTGACACACCGCCTTCGCGAGCAAGCCCGCTCCCACAGGAATTTATGGGTGTTCGAGATTGATTACATGACGTATCAACTCAAGTACCAGACGCCTTATTTATCAAACCCTGGCGCATCAATACCCTGAGCTCAACCAACGCCTCACCGGCGCACCGGTTCAACTCAATGTGATCAGGAGTCAATCATGAGCCTCAACAAAACCGTCATCATCACCGGCGCTTCCAGCGGTATCGGCCTGGGCTTGGTCAAGGCATTCCTCGCTCGGGGCTACAACGTGGTGGGCAATGCCCGCTCCCCGTCCGGCCTGGACGCTGCCGCCGCCGAGCTCGGTCACCCGGCCGGTTTCCTCGGAGTGGCTGGCGACATCTCCGCCCCGGCCACCTCAACCGCCCTCATCAGCCAAGCCGTCGAGGCGTTCGGCGCCGTTGACGGGCTGGTGAACAACGCCGGTTTTTTCCTGCCAAAACCCTTCGTCGAATACAGCCCCCAAGACCTGGACGCGCTGCTGGACACCAACCTCAAGGGGCTCGTCTTTGCCAGCCAGGCCGCTGCCGCGCACATGATCGGGCGCCAGCAAGGCTTCATCATCAACATTTCAGCTGCCGTGGCCCTGCAACCGAACATCCAGGTGCCCGCAGCACTGCCGGTGCTGATCAAGGGCGGCGTCAACCAGATGACCCGCGCCCTGGCCCTGGAACTGTCGCCCCACAACATCAAGGTCAACGCCGTCGCACCTGGCATTATCGACACCCCGATGCACGACCCGGCGCACCGCGACTTCCTCAACCACCTGGCCCCGGCCGGTCGTGTGGGCACCATCGAGGAAATTGCCGAGGCCGTGTTGTACCTGGCGGGTGCTGATTTCACGACCGGCGCGATACTACCGGTGGACGGCGGGATGAGCACAGGCAAGTGGTAAATAGGCAAGTGTCAAAAAACAAAAACCCCGGAGGCCAGGCCTTCGGGGTTTTCGTGACGCAAAGGATTCAGAGCGTGTAGGAGATACCAGCCTGCACGGTTCGCGGTGCGCCTGGGTAGGCATAGACGCCACCAAATGCACCTTCTTCGTAGTCGGCGTCAAACAGGTTCTTCAGGTCCAGGTTAAGGCGGATCCGCTCGTTGACCTTGTAATAGCCGAGCAGGTCGACGACGGTGTAGCTGTCCATGGTAAAGGTGCTGGCCGCCGTATTGCCGGCCCGCTCATCGACGTACTTGGCACCCAGGCCCAGGCCGAGGCCCTTGAGGCCGCCGTCCTGGAACTCGTAGACGTTCAACAGGCTGAAGGCGTTCTTGGGCACGTTGAGCAAGCGGGTGCCGGACGGGATATTGATGTCCTTGGTCACTTCGGCATCCACGTAGGCGTAGCCACCGATCACGCGCCATTCCGGCGTCAAATTGCCCGCCACGTTCAGGTCAAAGCCACGGCTGCGCACTTCGCCGGCGGCCAGGTTGAAGGTGGGATCCAACGGGTCGGGCGTGAGCACATTGCGCTTTTCAATCTGGTAGACCGCCGCGTCGACGCTCAACTGACGATCCAGGGCTTCCCACTTGACGCCCATTTCGTAGGACTTGCCCTCTTCCGGCTTGAATCCCCCGCCTTGAAGGGCGGCACCGGTGTTGGGTTTGAACGAGCGGGCGGTATTGGCATAGACCGCCACGGTATCGGTCAGATCGTAGATCACCCCCAGGCGTGGAGTGACGGCATTTTCAGTCTTGTCCCAGTTACGGCTACCGGGCCGAGTCTGAGGGACGAAGGATTCGTACTCATGCTCGAAATGTTCGAAACGCGCCCCTGCCAACACCTTCAGGCGCTCAGTCAACGCCACCTGATCCTGGACAAACACACCAAACGTCTTGAGATTTTCCTGGTCATCGGTGGGCTTGCGCGTCAATGCCGGGCGTGGCTGGCCATGCACCGGATCGAAGATATCGATCGGGTAGGTACCGGCGGCACCAGAGGAGCGCTGAATGATCGACTGGTAATCGTAGTCTTCGTACTCAATGCCCGTCAGCAACGTGTGCTCGAACCCGCCGGTGGAAAAATGCCCGGTGAGGTTGAGCTGGGTGTCCCGGTCGGTCCATTCCAGCTTGCGGTAGTTGAAGTTGCGACTGAGGGTACGCCCATCGGCGCCGATGCTGTTGCCCTCCACGGCATTGCCCTGCAAGGTGCCGTCGAGCCATTGAGTACCGCCGGCCAGGGTCCAGTCGTCGTTGAGCATGTGCTCGAAACGCACCTGCAGCATGTTGTTGTCGTTGTGCAGCTTGCCCACGTCTTTCTCGCCGAAGAAGGTATCCCGCGACGCCGTGCCGCGCTGGCCGGCGTAATGAGTCAGGCCACGGTCCAGCGGCGCATTGTTGCGCATGAAATCGCCTTCGAAGGTCAGGCGCGTGGTGTCGTTGACCTGCCAGCTCACCACCGGCGCGATGCCGTAACGCTCGGTCTCGACGTGGTCGCGGAACGTATCGCCGCCCTCACCCACCACGTTCAGGCGATAAGCCAGGCGTCCTTCCTCGTCCAACGGACCGGACGCATCGAGCGTGCCGCGACGCATCCCCTGGTCGCTGACCTGGCTGCCGAGGGTCACCGTGCGCTCGGCCAACGGCTGCTTGGACACCACGTTGAAGGTACCGCCCGGGTCGCCACGGCCATAGAGCATGGTGGCCGGGCCACGCAGGACTTCCAGGCGCTCGATGGTGTTGGCGTCCGGCATGTTCGGGTAGCCACGGTTGATCGGGAAGCCGTTGCGGTAGAACTCGCCAGTGGTGAAACCGCGGACGGTGAAGGTGGTCAGGCCCTGGCCGCCGAAGTTGTTCGCCCGGCCTACGCCGCCGGCGTAATCGAGGGCGTCTTGCAGGCGCGTGGCACTGAGGTCTTCAACGACATCGCGGGAAACGACGGAAATGGATTGCGGGGTTTCATGGATCGCCGTGTCGGTACGGGTGGCACTGGCCGAACGGGTGGCGTGATAGCCCTTCACCGGGCCCTGCGCTGTTTCAAAGTCTGAATTGCCTACGATATCGGTGGCTTGCAACTCAAGGGAGGCTGGCTTGGCAGGGATCGGCTCTTCGGCCCAGGTGGGAATGGAATAAGCTTGGAGCACACACAGTGAAACGAGAATCCGACGCATCGATGCACAATCCTAATGGAAACAAACCCCCACATCGGGGGCTGACAAAAATGTGTCGCGAAAGATACAGCAACTCATTGTCGTTTGATATCTATTCCCATTAACACCTGTGTTTTTTGTGACCGGTCAGTCCGTCATCGCGAGCAAGCTCGCTCCCACAGGGGCCCCGGGCCAATCACAAGGTTTATACCCACTGAAGATCCAATGTGGGAGCGAGCCTGCTCGCGATGGCGTCGGGTGAGTTTGCATCAAGTTGAATGCCAGGCCGCTATCGCGAGCAGGCTCGCTCCCACAGGGGGCTGGGGCCAACCACAAGGTTTATACCCGCTGAAGATCCAATGTGGGAGCGAGCCTGCTCGCGATGGCGCCAGGACAATCTCCCCCAAAACCCTACTGACCCAGCGCAAGCGACTCCTCCTCGACACGCTGGAAAAACCTCTGCGCACGTACATCCTGGGTATAAGCCACATTCAACCGCAGCCAATCACACACCTCCCCTTGCGGCAGGAACGTCGAGCCCTGGGACAGTTGGATCTGCAGTTCCCGGGCGATCTGCTGCACCCGCTGCGCCGCCAGGCAACGCGGCCTGGCCCAGATGAACAGGCCCCCCATCGGCTCGGCAAAGACCTCCCAGTGGGCCCGGTCCAGTTGGCGCAGCGTACTTGCCATCTGCTTGTTCAGGCGCTGGCGCAAGCGCTGGATCAGCTTGCGATAAGCACCGTTGGCCAGCAACGTCGCCACTACGTTTTCCGCCAGTAATGAACAACCAATGCCGGTCACCATCTTGACCTCGGCCAGGCGCTGGATGATCTCGGGATGAGCGACCACGTAACCGATGCGCAGCGAACTGGACAGCGTCTTGGAAAAACTCGCCAGGTAGATCACCCGGTCCAGGGCATCCAGGGAGGCCAGGCGTGAGGTCGGACCGTTCTGGAAATCGGCGTAGATGTCGTCCTCGATGAGGCGAAAGTCATGGGCGGTTGCCAGTTGCAGCAGACGATAGGCCACGCTCGGCGCCAGGCTGGTACCAGTGGGGTTCTGGTACATGCTATTGATGAAGAAATACGAGGGCTTATGCTCGCCGAGAAGCTGTTCCAGGCGGGCGATGTCCGGGCCTTGCGCAGTTCTCGGCACCGCCACGGTCTTGACCCCGTGCAGCTTCAGCAGATTGAACAGGTTGTAGTAGCCGGGGCTTTCCACCAGCACCAGGTCACCGGGCTTGAGCAAGGTTCGCACCAGCAGGTCGAGGCCCTGGCTGGCGCCTTGGGTGGTGATGATTTGCGCCGGGTCGACATGAATATCGATCAGGCCCAGGCGCTTTTGAAGGTGCAGGCGCAGATGAGGCGAGCCCAGCGGGGTGCTGTAGTTGAACAACGCGTGGTTGTCGCTGCGCACCACTTGGCGGATCGCCTGGCCCAGGTCGGTGTCGTCGCGCCAGGCGTCGGGTAGCCAGCCACAACCAAGCTTGAGCTGCGTCGATTCATTGTCGAACAACCGCCACCGCGCGTTATCCGTTTCGGGCTCCGGCTCCACAGGTCGGACCAACTGCTGCGCGACAAAAAAACCCGCGCCATGTCGAGACTCCAGCACCCCACTGGCAACCAGTTGGTCATAGGCCTTGATCACGCTCGACAGGCTCAGGCTGTTCTCACGGGCCAGTTGGCGAATGGACGGCATGCGCGCGCCGGGGCGGATGCCATGGGCGTTGATCCAGCCCATGAGGTGCGTCACGAGTTGCCGGATCACGGGCTCGACAACGTTGCGATCAATCTTCAGGTCCACGGCTGGCACTCTTGGCTAAGTGTTCTCGAATTTTTAGCGAACAGTTAAGCACAAATGGCCTGGGTCTGTTCCTTGTTTGCGCTGTGCCCGGCAGTGATAGTCCCCGGGACTTCATGCACACCCTTTAAGGAACACCCTTGAACCCATCGCATCGACATTCCTGGGGGCTGGCTTTCGGCCTTTGCCTGATCACCCTCGCGGTCAACCTGCAGGCGCCGCTGTACACCACCTATGCGCAGTTGTCCGGCTACGGGGCCGGCGCCACGGCGGTGGCGTTTTCCGGTTATGTGCTGGGTGTGTTGCCGGTCCTGCTGGCGTTCGGCGGGCTGGCCGACCGGGTGGGACGCAAACCGTTGATCCTGGTCGCCCTCGGGCTGTCGATGTTGGCGACGCTGGTGACCCTGCTCTGGCCGAACCTGGTGGCGCTGGGCGTGGCGCGCCTGATGATGGGAGTCGGCACCGGGCTGGCTTCGGCCACGTCGACCGCCTATATGGCCGAGCTCATGGCAACCAGCGATACCCGCTCACCGGCCAACCGGGTCACCGCCAGCACCTCCCTGGGCTTTGGCCTGGGGGCAGCGTTGACCAGCCTGTTCCTGTTCGTCCACCACAGCGCCACGCCCGGTAGCTTCTGGTTGCAGCTCGCGTTGGCCGCCCTGGCGATCGTCGTGGTCTGGCGGCTCCCGGACCCGGCGCTGAAAATCAAAGACGCGCCGCTGCTGCGCCTGCCGTTGTTCCCCACCGGCAGCCTGCCCTACAGTTTTTCCATGCTATTGGCCTGGGCGACGTCGGGCCTGGTCATCGCCCTATTGCCATCCGTGCTGGCGACCCACGATTTGCAGCGCTGGTCTGGCCTGTCGACCTTCACGGTCATCAGTTGCGGCTTGCTCTTCCAGCCCTGGGTTCGGCGCATGCAACCGGCCAGGGCCACGGGCTTGGGCTTGTTGATCCTGCCCGCGAGCTACGCGCTGCTGGCCTGGGGCGCGAGCGTCGGCTCGCTGTTCGCCGTGTTGCTGGGGGCATTGGGAGCCAGCAGCGCCTGCTACGGTTTCCTGTACCTGGGCGGGCTGTCGGCCATCACGGCCATGGCTGGAGCGCAGAAGGCCCGGGTCAGTGCCGGGTTTTTCCTGTTCGCCTATGTCGGGTTCAGCATCCCGGTGGTGGTGACCGGGTTGCTGGCTGACGCTTTTGGCGCTGACGTGGCGTTGATCGTGTTCGGCCTGGCGTTGTTGGCGGGGGCGGTTGTCACGGGATGGCGCATCGTCCGGACCGAGGCTGATATGGCCCACTTTTCCCATGGCTGAACAAAAAACCGTTGTGGCGAGGGAGCTTGCTCCCGCTCGATTGCGCAGCAATCGCAAAATCCCGGGTCTGCTGCGCAGCCCAGCGGGAGCAAGCTCCCTCGCCACAGGGGGCTGGCTGGAGGATTGAGGGAGCCTGGGACAGCTCGACACCGCACCCGGCAAAGTCGTATACCATATCCCCACCTAAGCCGAACGACCCGCTGCCGTGACTTTATCCAAGTTCAACCTGCCTGACCTGGGCAACACCCCGTCCACCTCGGAAATCATCACCCGCCACCTGCGCGATGCCATCGTGGCCGGGCATTTTGCCGAGGACGAGCCGATTCGCCAGGATGACATCGCCCGGCAGTTCAACGTCAGCAAGATTCCCGTGCGCGAAGCCCTCAAGCGTCTGGAGGCCGAGGGCCTGGTGATGTTCCAGCGCAATCGCGGGGCGATGGTGACGCGCATTTCCGAGGCGGAACTGGCGCAGATGTTCGAAGTGCGCATGCTCCTGGAAGACAAAGTCCTGCGCCTGGCGATTCCCAACATGACCGAAGACACCTTCGCCCGCGCCGAAAGCATCTGCCAGGAGTTCATCGGTGAAGACGACGTCGGGCGCTGGGCCGAACTGAACTGGCAACTGCACGCCTGCCTCTACGAGCCGGCGCAACGGCCTTTCATGGTGAGCCTGATCCGCTCGGTGCACGACAAGCTGGAGCGGTACTTGCGCATGCAGATGAGCCTGTCGGCCGGTAAGGACCGGGCCGATCACGAGCACCGGGAAATCATCAAGGCCTGCCGCGCCGGTGATGTCGAACGGGCCGTGGCGCTGCTGGACGAACACATCGCCGGAGTCTGCGAGACCTTGTTCAAGTTCCTGCCTTCCAGCCATTGATGCATTGGTACTGTGCCGATTTCGTCATCGGCGATAGTTAAAACCCTCAAGCCGTCATCCCCTGGCGCGGGCCACGCTTACCGTCACTCATCTGAACGGACGTGGCCCTCCCATGAAACGCATCACCGTGATCGATTCCCATACCGGCGGCGAACCGACCCGCCTGGTCACCGACGGTTTTCCTGACCTGGGCCAGGGCAGCATGGCCGAGCGCAAGCAACGCCTGGCCACGGAGTTCGACGCCTGGCGCAGCGCCTGCGTGCTCGAACCCCGGGGCAGCGATGTGCTGGTGGGGGCGCTGCTCTGTGAGCCGGTGGACCCGAGCGCCTGTGCCGGCGTGATCTTTTTCAACAACAGCGGCTACCTGGGCATGTGCGGCCACGGCACCATCGGCCTGGTGGCGTCACTGGCCCACCTGGGCAGGATCGGCCCCGGCGTGCACAACATCGAAACCCCGGTGGGCACGGTACAGGCCACGTTGCACGAAGACCGCTCGGTCAGCGTGCGCAACGTGCCGGCCTACCGTTACCGCCAGGCATTGGCCTTGGAGGTGCCCGGCATCGGCCCGGTGGTGGGCGACGTGGCCTGGGGCGGCAACTGGTTTTTCCTGATCGCCGAGCATGGCCAGCGTGTCGCCGGCGATAACCTCGACGCGTTGACCGCCTACACCTACGCCGTGCAGCAAGCCTTGGAGCAACAGGGTTTTCGCGGCGAGGACGGCGGCCTGATCGACCACATCGAACTGTTCGCCGACGACCCTCAAGCCGACAGCCGAAACTTCGTGCTCTGCCCGGGCAAGGCCTATGACCGCTCCCCGTGCGGCACCGGCACCAGCGCCAAACTGGCGTGCCTGGCGGCCGATGGAAAACTGCAACCCGGGCAGATCTGGCGCCAGGCCAGTGTCATTGGCAGCGAGTTCGAAGGCTCCTACGAACAGGCGGGCGAGCGCATCGTGCCGACCATTCGCGGTCGCGCCTACATCAGCGCCGAAACCACCCTGATCATCGAAGCGGATGACCCGTTCGCCTGGGGCATTCGTCTGTGAGCAAGGGCCATGTCGCCGACGTGATCATCATCGGTGCGGGCATCATCGGTGCGGCCTGCGCCCAGGCGTTGGCCCGACGTAACGTCAACGTGTTGGTGCTGGACGCCGGTTGGCACGGCGCCACGGCGGCTGGCATGGGGCATTTGTTGGTGCTGGATGACAACCCGGCGGAACTGGCCCTCAGCCAATACTCCCTGCAACGCTGGCGCGAACTGGCGCCAGCCCTGCCCGACGATTGTGCCTGGCGCAACAACGGCACCTTGTGGCTGGCGGCCAATGCCGAGGAAATGGCGGTGGCCCACAGCAAATACCTGAACCTGCTGGCCCATGGCGAAGCCTGTGAACTGATTGGCCGCGCCGCCCTGCATCAGCGCGAACCCGAACTGCGCCCAGGGCTGGAAGGCGGACTGCTGATTAAGGGCGACGGCATCCTCTACGCCCCGGCCGCCGCGCGCTGGATGTTGGACGCACCCAAGATTCGCCAGCAGCGGGCACACGTCAGCGAAATCGACGGGACTCGCGTGCGCCTCGACGACGGGCGTTGGTTGAGCGCCGATGCGGTGGTGCTCGCCAATGGTATCCACGCCACCGAGTTGTGCCCGGAACTGCCCATCGAGCCGAAAAAGGGCCACCTGCTGATCACCGACCGCTACCCCGCCACCGTCACCCACACCCTGGTGGAGCTGGGCTACGTCACCAGCGCCCACAACGCGAGCGGGCCGTCGGTGGCGTGCAATATCCAGCCGCGCCCGACCGGGCAATTATTCATCGGCGCCTCGCGACAGTTCGGCACCGTCGACCCGCAGGTGGAAGGCTGGATGCTGGCGAAGATGCTCAAGCGCGCCGTCGACTACATGCCTGGGTTGGCGCATCTGCACGGCATCCGGGCCTGGACCGGTTTTCGCGCGGCGAGCCCCGACGGCTTGCCGCTGGTGGGCCAACATCCGCAGCGCAAGGGGCTGTGGCTGGCGGTGGGTCACGAGGGGTTGGGCGTCACCACGGCACCCGCGACCGCCGACCTGCTGGTGGCGCAGTTGTTCGACGAAACCTCGCCACTGGCCGCGCAGCCTTACCTGCCGCAGCGTTTTTTGGGAGAACCGGCCCATGCCTGAAGCCCGGCATACTTCCCCTGTTTGCTCCGGGGATAGGGTTGACCCTGTGGCGAGGGAGCAAGCTCGCGCTGGGGCGCGAAGCGGCCCTGTTTTGGGTCTGCTGCGCAGCCCAGCGCGAGCAAGCTCCCTCGCCACAGGTTTTGGGTGTGTTCAAGACATTCGCTTAGCCAAGGAGGATTGGACCCATGCCTGAAATGTTCCTGGATGGCCGCCCGCTGTCAGTCGCCAACGGCACCAGCGTCGCGGCGGCATTGGCGTTGGGCGCGGACGGTTGCAGTCGCACCTCGGTCAGCGGCCAGCGTCGAGCGCCGTTGTGCGGCATGGGCACCTGCCAGGAATGCCGGGTGCTGATCGATGGCCGGCGCCGCCTGGCCTGCCAGACCCTGTGCCTCGATGGCATGCAGGTGCAGACCCGACCATGAACGAAGCCACCGACCTGCTGATCATCGGCGCCGGCCCAGCCGGAATGGCTGCCGCCCTCGCCGCGGCCAGCAGCGGCGTACACATCGTGTTGCTCGATGACAACCCACTGCCCGGCGGGCAAATCTGGCGCGACGGTCCCCAGGCCAGCCTGCCCAGCGCAGCCCGGCACCTGCGCGATCAACTGCGAAACTGTGCCAACGTCCGCTGCCATGCCGGCACTCGCGTAATCGCCTGCGCGGCGGATAAAACCTTACTGGTGGAAGATGCCGAGCGTGGCTGGCAGATCCGCTACGAACGCTTGATCCTCTGCACCGGCGCCCGTGAATTGCTGCTGCCGTTTCCCGGCTGGACCCTGCCCGGCGTGACCGGCGCTGGCGGGTTGCAGGCGCTGATCAAGGGCGGCTTGCCGGTGCGCGGCGAACGGCTGGTCATCGCCGGCAGCGGCCCCTTGCTGCTGGCCAGTGCCGCCACCGCGAAGCATCAAGGCGCACAGGTGCTGCGCATCGCCGAGCAAGCCCGCTTCGGCGCCGTCGCCGGTTTCGCCGGGCAACTGCCGCGCTGGCCGGGGAAGTTTTTCCAATCGTTCAGTTTGTTCGATTCGCACTACCGCACCAACACCCACGTGGTCGAGGCGCTCGGTCGGGAACGGCTCGAAGGCGTACGTCTGCAACAGCAAGGCCAGACGATTGAACTGGCCTGCGACCGGCTCGCCTGTGGCTTCGGGCTCATTCCCAATACCCAGTTGGGCCAGGCCCTGGGCTGCGCGGTTGAAGGCCAGGCGCTGGCGGTTGACGCCTGGCAAGCGACCACGCGTCACGACCATTACGCCGCCGGGGAATGCACCGGTTTTGGCGGCAGCGAACTGGCACTGGTAGAAGGCGCCATTGCCGGCCATGCCGCCGTCGGCAATAGCGCAGCCGCCCAGCAGCTGTGGCTTCGCCGCGCGCGTTGGCAAGGTTTCGCCCGGGCCTTGAACACGGCCTTCGCCCTCGATCCACGGCTCAAGTCCTTGGCCCGCGGCGACACCCTGGTCTGCCGCTGTGAAGACGTGCCTTATGGCGAACTGGTCGGCCACGAAAACTGGCGCGAAGCGAAACTGGCCAGCCGCTGCGGCATGGGCGCCTGCCAAGGCCGAGTGTGCGGCGCCGCACTGGAACACCTGTTCGGCTGGACACCACCGGCACCTCGCCCGCCCTTCAGCCCGGCGCGGATCGAGACCCTGCTGGAGCTGGAAGAAACCCCTCCCAGCTGATCCCACACAGACTCTTCTGTGGGAGCGGGCTTGCTCGCGAATGCGTCGGCACATCCGGCATCGATGCAAGCTGACCCACCGCTTTCGCGAGCAGGCTCGCTCCCACAGGGATTTGAGGTGGACTTTAACTTTGCAGGCACCGCAAGACCCATGTGGGAGCGAGCCTGCTCGCGATGGCGGCGTGACAGACAGCGCATTTTCGACTGACACTGCGCCATCGCTCCCACCAAAAAGACGCCGCCGGCCATGTACCCCTCGCTCACCTCCCTCGCCCCCTGCGACCTCGACACCCTGCTGCGCAGCCTGCAGCCCATCGCCCCGCTGCTGGACACCCTCGCCGACGTGGTGTTTTTCATCAAGGACCGGCAGGCCCGCTACGCCTTCGTCAACCAGACCCTGGCCCGGCGCTGCGGTTTCAAACACAGTGGCGGCCTGCTCGGCCTCACTGCCGAGCAGGTGTTTCCCGAGCGATTCGGCCCGCTGTACACCGAACAGGACCGCCGGGTGCTGGCCAGCGGGCGGGAGTTGGCCGACCAGCTCGAACTGCATTTGTATTACGGCAACCAACCGGTGTGGTGCCTGACCCACAAGCTCGCCCTGCACGACCCAAGCGGCCAGATCGTCGGCTTGGCCGGCATTTCCCGCGACCTGCAACTGCCGCAATCGAGCCACCCGGCGTTTCACAAACTGGCGGCGGTGGACGCCCATATCAAGCAGCACTTCGCCCGCTCCATCAGCCTTGCCGAGCTGACCGCCATTGCTGAATTGTCGGTGGCGCAGTTGGAGCGGCACTGCAAACGCATCTTCCAACTCACGCCTCGGCAGATGATCCACAAGGCACGCCTGGAGGAAGCCTCGCGGCTGTTACTCGACCAGGACCTGCCGATCACCGAGATCGCCTTGCGCTGCGGTTACACCGACCACAGCGCCTTCAGCCGCCAGTTCCGGGCCCTGACCAGCCTGTCGCCGAGCCAATACCGTGAGAGTCAGCGCTGATCGTGTTCCCTGATGGGGCGTCGGATCCCATGGCTGCTCCCATCTGTAACACCCCAAGCCAACGTAGCAACTTGCCCTGATGCGCCACCGCTCGGCGAAAATGCCTCTAGATCAACCCTCCAATGCCATTACCGCGCCTCGCGTCAAAACAGGCATGCTGATTGCTTATCTAATATCGTATACGAAATCCTCAATACGATATCTCACCGCATTTATTCGACAGCGAGGCATTTATGAAAAACCCTGCATTGGCCGTAGCCCTCAGCGTTGTCCTCACCCCGCTTTTCATGGCCCCCGCCCACGCCGACAAGCTCGACGACATCATCGGCTCCGGCAAGCTACGTTGCGCCGTGACCCTGGACTTCCCACCCATGGGCTTTCGCGATGAAAGCAACAAACCGGCGGGGTTCGACGTGGATTATTGCCACGACCTGGCGAAGGTCCTCGGTGTCGATGCCGAGGTGGTGGAAACCCCGTTCTCCGACCGCATCCCCGCGCTGCTGTCCGGCCGCGCCGATGTCATCGTCGCCTCCACCTCCGACACCTTGGAGCGGGCCAAGACCGTCGGCCTGACCGTGCCCTACTTCGCCTTCCAAATGGTGGTGCTGACCCGCGACAACACCGGCATCAACAGCTACGCCGACCTCAAGGGCAAAGCCCTGGGCAACACCAGCAGCACCTACGAAGCCATCGCCCTGGAGAAGGACCAGAAGAGCTGGGGCAGCGGCAGCTTCCGCGCCTATCAATCGCAGAACGACACCCTGCTGGCCGTCGCCCAGGGACACATCGATGCCACCGTGGTGACCAACACCGTCGCCGCCGCGACCCTCAAGTCGGGCAAATACAAGGGCTTGAAAATTGCCGGTGACGCCCCCTACGTCATCGACTACGTGTCCCTCGGCGCCAAGCGCAGCGAGTACGGCCTGCTCAACTACCTGAACCTCTTCGTCAATCAGCAGGTGCGCACGGGTCGCTACAACGAGCTGTTCGTCAAATGGGTCGGCACCGACATCCCGCCGGCCAACCTGACCGTTCCCCAGGTCTACTACTGAGGATCGGCCCATGCCAAGCACGCCTGTCCGTGTGAAAGGCCGCAGCCTGGTGGAGGGTGCCGCCCAGGGCGCCCTGCTGTTCGCCGAGGTGGGCCTGAGTTTCTGGGGTGGGGTCGATCCGGCCAGCGGAGAGGTCATCGACCGCCACCACCCCTTGAGCGGCGAGCGCCTGGCCGGGCGCGTCTTGGCGATTCCCAGCGGACGCGGCTCCTGCACCGGCAGCAGCGTCTTGATGGAACTGATCAGCAACGGTCACGCACCCGCCGCCCTGGTGTTAGCCGAAGCCGATGAAATCCTGACCTTGGGCGTACTGGTGGCGCAGGTGATTTTCCAGCGGTCCCTGCCGGTGTTGTGCGTGGGACACGAGACCTTCAATGGGCTGCGTGGCCAGGGTTTTGTCCGCCTCGAAGGCGACGTCCTGACCCTCACCGGGCGCCGCCCGAACGACGGTTGGCAAGGTTCGCAAGCACCGTCGGCGTCGCCCACTTTCTCGACCCTGGACCTGAGCGAACAGGACCGGGCATTGCTCGACGGTACCCACGGCAAGGCCGCCCAAGTGGCGATGCACATCGTGCTGCGCATGGCCGAGATCCAGGGCGCCACGCAATTGCTGGACGTGACCCAGGCCCACATCGACGGTTGCATCTATACCGGCCCGGCCAGCCTGCGCTTTGCCGAACAACTGGTGCAGTGGGGGGCGAAGGTGCGCGTCCCCACCACCCTCAATGCCATTTCCGTGGACCAGCGGCGCTGGCGGGAACTGGGCGTCGATCCGGCCCTGGGCGAACCGGCCAGTGCCTTGGGCGATGCCTACATGGCGATGGGCGCGCAACTGAGTTTTACCTGCGCCCCCTACCTGCTGGAGACCGCGCCAAAGGCCGGCGAGCAAATCGTCTGGGCCGAGTCCAACGCGGTGGTCTACGCCAACAGCGTGCTGGGCGCGCGCACGCAAAAGTACCCGGACTTCCTCGACATCTGCATCGCCCTGTGCGGACGGGCACCGTTGATCGGCTGCCATCTCGACGACTCGCGCAAGGCCCAACTGATCGTCGACGTGCCGACGCTGGGTCAGGTCGATGACAGTTTCTATCCGCTGCTGGGCTATCACATCGGCAGCCTGGCGGGCCGGCGCATCCCATTGATACGCGGCCTGGAAAACGCCACGCCCACCCTGGACGACCTCAAGGCCTTCGGCGCCGCGTTCGCCACCACCAGCGCCGCACCGTTGTTCCACATCGCCGGGGTCACCCCGGAAGCCCTCGACCCGGCCGCGGTCCTGGCGAGCGACGTCACCGTGCCGCAGGAAAGCGTCGATGCCGCAAGCCTGCTTGCCAGTTGGCGCGAGCTCAACAGTGCCCGGGATAACTGGGTGGACGTGGTCTCCCTGGGCAACCCGCATTTCTCCCTCAGCGAATTCGCCGCCCTCGCGACCTTGTGTGCGGGCCGGATCAAGCATCCGTATGTGGTACTGGCCATCACCTGCGGCCGAGCAGTGCTGGAACAAGCGCGCAAAGCCGGATACCTGACTGCCATCGAAGCCTTCGGCGCGGTGCTGGTGACCGACACCTGCTGGTGCATGTTGGGTGAGCCGGTGATCCCGCCCCACGCCACCACGTTGATGACCAACTCCGGCAAATACGCCCACTACGCACCGGGCCTGGTCGGTCGCGGGGTGCATTTTGCCGCCCTCGCCGACTGCGTCGAGGCCGCCTGCACTGCCGCGACCCACGGCCAGCCGCCGACGTGGCTGCAACCCACTGCCCGCACGGGGAGTCCGACCCATGTTTGACTACAGCTTCCAATGGCGCCCGGCCTTGCGCGCGCTGCCCGACATGCTCGCCGGGGCCTGGGTGACCTTCGAGACCGCCGCGCTGTCGATGATTTTCGGCGTGCTGATCGCCCTGGTGCTGACGGTGATGCGCCAGGCCCCGAATCGCCTGCTGCGGGGCGTGGGCAATGGCTGGGTGTCCATCGCTCGCAACACGCCCTCGCTGTTCCAGATCTACATCCTCTACTTCGGCCTCGGCTCCCTCGGGTTGCACGTCAGTTCCTGGCTGGCCTTGCTGGCCGGAATCACCTTCAACAACGCCGGCTACCTGGCAGAAAACTTTCGCGGTGGCCTCAAGGCCGTGCCCGGTACGCAAATGCGCGCCGCCCGCTCCTTGGGGATGAGCGCCTTCCAGGCCTACCGGATGATCATCGTCCCGCAATTGTTGCGCATCGTCTTCTACCCGCTGACCAACCAGATGGTCTGGGCGGTGCTGATGACGTCCCTGGGTGTGGTGGTCGGCCTGAACAACGACCTCACCGGCGTGACCCAGGAATACAACGTCAAGACCTTCCGCACTTTCGAATACTTCGCCCTCGCGGCGCTGCTGTACTACCTGATCGCCAAGCTGATCGTCGGGTTGGCCCGGCTGTTGTCCTGGCGGCTGTTTCGTTATTGAGGGCGGGTCATGTTTTCTACAAGCCTTACCGTTAACGACGTGTTGTATCTGCTTGAGGGTGCTTGGGTCACAGTGCAATTGACCGCGTGGTCGATCCTGCTGGGCACCTTCGCCGGGTTGCTGTTCGGCCTGTTGCGGGCGCTGTTGCCGCGAGCCAGCCTGCCGCTGGCCTGGCTGCTGGACGTGTTTCGCAGCGTGCCGCTGCTGATCCAGTTCGTGTTGTTCAACTCCCTCAAGAGCATCGTCGGCCTGAACCTCAGCGCGTTTGCCGTCGGCTGCATTGTCCTGGGGATCTACGCCGCCGCGTACTTCACCGAGATCGTCCGCGGTGGCGTGCTGGCGGTGCCGTTGAGCACCCGCCGGGCCAGCCGATCGCTGGGCCTGAGCTATGGGCAGGACCTTCGCTTCATCGTCCTGCCGATTGCCACGCGGGTGGCGTTTCCTGGCTGGCTGAACCTCGTGCTCGGTGTGATGAAGGACACTGCCCTGGTGATGTGGATCGGCATCGTCGAATTGCTGCGGGCCTCGCAAACCATCGTCACGCGCATTCAGGAACCCCTGCTGGTGCTGTGCATCGCGGGCCTCATTTACTACGTCATGAGCCTGGTGGTCGCCCGCCTCGGCGCACGCCTGGAAAGAAGGTGGCAGGAAAATGATTGAGATCGAGAACGTGCACAAGTCCTTCGGTGACCTGGAAGTGGTCAAGGGTGTGAGCCTGACCGTGGACAAGGGTGAAGTGGTGTCGATCATCGGCGGTTCCGGCTCTGGCAAGTCGACCCTGCTGATGTGCATCAACGGCCTGGAGCCGATCCAGAAAGGCAGCATCCGAGTGGACGGCATCGAGGTCCATGACCGCGCCACCGACCTCAATCGCCTGCGGCAAAAGATCGGCATCGTCTTCCAGCAATGGAACGCCTTCCCCCACCTCACCGTGCTGGAAAACGTGATGCTGGCGCCGCGCAAGGTGTTGGGCAAAAGCAAACAGGACGCCGAGGCCCTGGCGGTGAAACAGCTTGAGCACGTGGGCCTGGGGGACAAACTCAAAGCCTTCCCCGGCAAGCTTTCCGGCGGCCAGCAACAGCGCATGGCCATCGCCCGGGCATTGGCGATGTCGCCGGACTACATGCTCTTCGACGAAGCCACCTCGGCCCTGGACCCGCAACTGGTGGGCGAAGTGCTGGACACCATGCGCATGCTCGCCGAAGACGGCATGACCATGGTGCTGGTGACCCACGAGATCCGCTTCGCCCGGGACGTGTCCGACCGCGTGGCGTTTTTTTGCAATGGCCGGGTCCATGAGATCGGGCCGCCGGACCAGGTGATTGGTAATCCGGTGCAGCCGGAGACGGCGGCGTTCCTCAAGTCGGTGAAATAGCGGATGGCCCCTTCGCGAGCAGGCTCGCTCCCACATGGGTTTTGTGTATGCCACCTCTCCTATGGGAATGGCCTGCTATCAGTGTCCACCACAGAACCCTGTGGGAGCGAGCCTGCTCGCGATGAGGCCCTACAAGACAACACAAGGATTTGATCCATGCGCTCATCCAGAATCATCCATGTCATCAGCTGCCACGCCGAAGGCGAAGTCGGCGATGTGATCGTCGGCGGTGTCGCGCCGCCCCCCGGCGCCACGGTGTGGGAGCAGTCACGCTGGATCGCCCAGGACCAGACCCTGCGCAACTTCGTCCTCAACGAGCCCCGCGGCGGGGTGTTCCGCCACGTCAACCTGCTGGTGCCGGCCAAGGACCCGCGGGCGCAAATGGCCTGGATCATCATGGAACCGGCCGACACGCCGCCGATGTCCGGTTCCAACTCGCTGTGCGTCGCCACCGTGTTGCTGGACAGCGGCATCCTGCCAATGACCGAACCCCAGACCCGCCTGGTGCTGGAAGCCCCGGGCGGCCTGATCGAAGCCGTGGCCGACTGCCGCGACGGCAAGGTGCAACGGGTCGAGATCAAGAACGTACCCTCCTTCGCCGACCGCCTCGATGCCTGGATCGAAGTCGAGGGCCTGGGTTCGTTGCAGGTGGACACCGCCTACGGCGGCGACAGCTTTGTCATCGTCGATGCCCAGCGCCTGGGTTTTGCCATTCGCCCCGATGAAGCCGCCGAGCTGGTGGCCGTGGGCTTGAAGATCACCCACGCCGCCAATGAACAATTGGGCTTCGTGCACCCGCTGAACCCCGACTGGTCGCACATCTCGTTCTGCCAGATCGCCGCGCCCATTGTCCGTGAGGACGGCATCGCCACGGGCGCCAACGCCGTGGTGATCCAGCCCGGCAAGATCGACCGCTCCCCCACCGGCACCGGCTGCTCGGCGCGCATGGCGGTGTTGCAGGCCAAGGGCTTGATGCAGGTAGGCGAGCGTTTTATCGGCCGCTCGATCATCGGTTCCGAATTCCACTGCCGCATCGACTCACTGACCGAGGTGGCCGGACGCCCGGCGATTTACCCGTGCATCGCCGGACGAGCGTGGATCACCGGGACCCATCAGTTGCTGCTCGACCCGGCCGATCCGTGGCCCCAGGGCTACCGGCTTTCGGACACCTGGCCCGGCGCATGACTTCTTGAGCGTTGCACATCCCCCTGTGGCGAGGGAGCTTGCTCCCGCTGGGGCGCGAAGCGGCCCTCTGGATTTGCCTGACACACCGAGTTGCCAGGTAGTTATTGGGGCCGCTTCGCAGCCCAGCGGGAGCAAGCTCCCTCGCCACAAAAGCTCTGTAATCGACTCAACTCTATCTACGTATATGAAATACCATAACCGGAGACAACCCATGAGCAAACGCATCAACTGGAGCGGCGTCTTCCCTGCCGTCACCACCCAATTCAACGATGACTTTTCCATCAACTTGGAAAAAACCCACCAAGTGATTTCCAACGTCATTCGCGATGGCGTTTCCGGCCTGGTGGTCTGCGGGTCGGTGGGGGAAAACACCTCCCTGAGCGCCGAGGAAAAAATCGCCGTGACCGAAGTCGCGGTGGACGCCTCCCGGGGCCGGGTGCCGGTGATCTGCGGCGTGGCCGAGTTCACCAGCGTGCAGGCCGCCAAGGTCGCCAACGCAGTGCGCAAGGTCGGTGTCGACGGGGTGATGCTGATGCCGGCGCTGGTCTACGGCTCCAAGCCCTTCGAGACCGCCGAGCACTTCCGCTACGTGGCCCGCCATGCCGACGTGCCGCTGATGGTCTACAACAACCCGCCGATCTACAAGAATGACGTGACGCCGGACATTTTGATTTCCCTGGCCGATTGCGACAACGTGGTGTGTTTCAAGGACTCCTCCGGCGACACCCGGCGCTTCATCGACGTGCGCAATGAAGTCGGCGATCGCTTCGTGCTGTTCGCCGGTCTCGACGACGTGGTGCTGGAAAGCCTTGCCGTGGGCGCCGAAGGTTGGGTCTCGGGCATGTCCAACGTGTTCCCCCAGGAAGGCGAGACCATTTTCCGCCTGGCCCGCGCCGGACGGTTCGCCGAAGCGATGCCGATCTACGAATGGCTGATGCCGATCCTGCACTTGGACGCCCGGGCCGACCTGGTGCAATGCATCAAACTGTGCGAAGCCATCGCCGGCCGCGGCAGCGCCCTCACCCGCCCACCGCGCCTGGCCCTGCCGGACGCGGACCGGGTGTATGTGGAGCAGATCATGGCCAAGGCCCTGGCCAATCGGCCGGTGTTGCCGGATGTGGGGCTTTGATCACAAGGCATGGCGCTAACCGGCGGTGGTTGTGCGGCCGCCATCGCGAGCAGGCTCGCTCCCACAGGGATCGATGGTGAACGCGCAATAGTTAGCTCATGCGACTCAACCTGTGGGAGCGGGCTTGCTCGCGAAAGCGGTCTATCTGACATGGCTATGCTGGATGTACCGCCGTCTTCGCGAGCAAGCCCGCTCCCACAGGATTTGTGGCGGACATGATAGGGAGGCTTCCCATGAACTATTTCCTGGCCCAGGCCCTGAACAATCAATGGGCCAACCACAGGCTGCTCAGCGCCTGCGCGCAGTTGAGCAAGGCCGAATACGAAGCGCCGCGAACGGGGTTCTTCCCGTCCATCCAAGCCACGCTGTGCCACATCCTGGAAGTGGACCGTTATTACCTCACCGCCCTGGAAGGCGACCGTGACGGCCAGATCAAGGACTTCTCCGAGACCCTGGCCTTTACCCACCTGATGCACAACCAGACCCAGACCGACCAGCGGCTGGTGGCGTTCTGCGAAGCCCTGCGAGAGAAAGACCTGGCCCGCTCCGTCGACCTGGTACGAACCGACGGCCAAGTGCGTGAACGAATCGACCGGCTGCTGTTGCACCTGTTCGAGCATCAGATCCATCATCGTGGCCAGGTCCACAGCATGCTCAGCGCCACCCACGTTGCGCCGCCACAACTCGATGAGTTTTTTCTCGACTGCGACCGACCGTTTCGCAAGAACGAGGAGCAACTGCTTCAATTGGATGAACGGCGGGTCTGGCGCGAATACCTGCCAGATTGATCCGCCCCCCCCTCAAAGGAGACCCTGCCATGAACTTCATTCTTCGTAGCATCGGTTTGGCATTGATGCTGATCACCACGGCGGCCCTCGCCCACCACGGCTGGAGCGAATACGACGCCAGCAATCCCCTGACGCTCGACGGCACGATAAAGGAAGCCGGCTATTCCCATCCCCATGGCTACGTGCGCCTGCAAACCACCGACAAAACCTGGACCGTCGTGCTGGCCCCGCCGTCCCGCATGGAGAATCGCGGGCTGGGCAAGGACATGCTCAAAGCAGGTAACAGTGCCACCGTGGTCGGCTATGCAAACCGCAACAAACCCGACGAATTGCGCGCCGAACGCATCACCATCAACGGCAAGACCACCGAGTTGCGCTGATGCAGGCCTCCCCGGCAGGCTCGCCCCAGGGCTGGATGGACCAGTTGGGCGATTCGTCCCTGGCGTTGGCCATGCGCAGCGAGCTGTGGCTCTATCCGCTGGTGGAAGTGGTGCACATCATCGGCTTTTCGATATTGGTGGGCGCGGTGGTGATGTTCGACCTGCGCGTCCTCGGGCTGTCCAAGGGCATCGCCGTGACCGCCCTGGCCCGCCACTTGCTGCCCTGGGCGATTGCGGCCCTGCTGCTGATCGTGCCTGCGGGGTTGCTGATGTTCAGTGCTCATCCCCATGACTTTGCCGGCAACAACGTCTTCATCCTCAAGCTGTACCTGATCGCGGCAGCGGGCCTTAACGCCCTACTGTTCCACGTTGGCACCTACCGCTCCGTCCAGCAATGGAACACCGGCCATAAGGCACCCGGCCTGGCCAAGGCCCAGGCATTGGTCTCCATCGTCCTATGGATCGTGGTCATACTCTGCGGCCGCCTGCTGGCCTACACCTGAACTACACCTGAAAAAGAAGCGATGGCCATTGCCGGCCATCGCCAAATCGCCCACCCGGGCGCCCTCAGATCCGTGCGGGAGACACGATGATCTTCACGTTGTGCTCCTTGTTGTTGACCAACTCCTCGAAGCCCTGCCCGACGATCTCTTCCAACTGGATGCGCCCCGTCACCAGCGGCGAGATGTCCAGGCGTCCGTCGGCAATGAAGGCAATCACGTCGGCGAACTCACCGTTGTAGGCCAGCGCGCCCAGCACTTGCTTCTCCGTGGAGACCAGCTCAAAGAAGTTGAACTCGCTCGGTTCCTCGAAAATCCCCACCAACACGCACTTGCCGGCCTTGCGGATCAGGTCGATGGCCAGCTTGGCGGTGTGCTTGTTGCCGATGCACTCGAAACTGACATCGGCACCCAGGCCACCCGTCAGGCGCCGAACTTCGGCCAAGGCGTCGCATTCATTCGGATCGATCACATGGCTGGCCCCGACTTCCAGGGCCTTGGCCTTGCGTGCGCCGGACATTTCCAAGGCGATCACCTGGGCTGCGCCAGCCGCCTTGGCGCACATGATCGTGCACAAACCGATGGTCCCGGCGCCCACCACCACGACGTTCTGGCCCAGCAGGCTGCCGGCCTTTTTCACCGCATGCATGCCCACCGCCAGTGGCTCGATCAACGCACCGGCCTCGGCGGGGAAATCGGCCGGTAGTTTGTAGAGCAGGTTCGCCGGGACGTTGACCAGCTCCGCGAACGCACCGTTGTTCATCAACCCGGTGAACGCCAGGTTCTCGCAAATGTTGTAGAGCCCATGGGTGCAGTAGTAGCAAGTGCCGCAGTGCTGGCAGGCGTCCGCCGCCACCGGCTCGCCGACACTGAAACCTTCGACGCCTGCACCCAGTTCGACGATCTCACCGCAGAACTCATGGCCAAGGATGCACTGGCCTTTGATCCCGGTCAGCGGGTGTGGCGCGTCCACCGGGATGAACACCGGCCCGGCCACGTACTCGTGCAGGTCGGAGCCGCAGATGCCGCACCATTGCACGCGGATCTGCACCCAACCGGCGGGGGGCGAAACCGGCAGTGGCACGTCTTCGACGCGGATGTCGTTGCGGCCATGCCAGACGGCGGCGCGCATGCTGCGGGTCGGCTTGATAGAAACGTTCATAGCGTTGCCTCCAGAATTTTTATAGGACGACGATGCAAGCGCCGCCCCCTTGGTCAGTGCTGTCCGATGAACCCGTTGATCAGCCGATTGACCTGCTCGGCCGCTTCCATCTGCACCATATGGCCTTGGCCCGCCAGCACCTCGACCCGCGCTGATAACCCTTCGGCGTGAGACGCCGGGATGATTGCGTCGTCGCTGCCCCAGATCACCAGGGTCGGCACGTGGCCGGCCTGCACCACTTCGCGCAGGTCCGCCTGCTGGCGGCCGTCGGCGAACAACGTCGCTGACAATTGCTGCAGCGCCGCGTCGACACCTTCCAGGCGCTTGTACTTGAGCATGTCGTCGAGCATCTGGCGGTTGACCAGCTCGGCATTGGAGAACAGTTGCACCAGTTGCGGCTTGAGGGCGTTGCGGTTGGCCGCTTCGACGAACCCTCGCAGGTAGCTGCCGTTGATCTGCGCACCCAGGCCGGCACTGCCGATCAAGGTCAGGGAGCGTATCCGCTGGGGCATCAGGCGCGCAGCGTTCAGCGACACCGCCCCGCCCATGGAATGCCCCACCAGGTGCACGGCGTTGATGTCCAGGTGATCGAGCAAGGCCAGCACCACGCCGCTCAGCTCGTCCAAATCGCCGCGTTGCAGGGTCTTCGACGATTCGCCGTGGCCCGGCAGGTCCAGGGCAATGACCCGTCGCCCGGCCGCCAGGGCTTCATGGTTGAACAGCCAGTTGTTCAAGTCGCCGCCAAAACCGTGCACCAGCACCAGCGGCGTACCGCCCTCGCCGCGCTCGAAATAGCGGATCACCCGGCCGTCCAGCTCGACTTTCTGTGGTTTCGGACCACTGTCCTCATCAGCCGCGTCGCCAGGCACGAAGTTGGATTGGAACTGCTCGATGACCGCGTCGATCTCGGCGTCGCTGGCCTCGCCTTCGACGACGATGCCGAGCAAGGCGCCGACCGCCAGGGTTTCGTCCTGGCGGGCGATCTGCCGGCGCAGGATTCCAGAAAACGGCGCCTCGACGCTGCTGGAAATCTTGTCCGTCTCGACATCCATCACTTCCTCGCCCTTGGTGATGGCCTGCCCCTCTTCCTTGAGCCAGGCATCGACCCGGCCCTCGGTCATCGACAGGCCCCACTTGGGCATGGTCAGGGTATGAATCTGGCTCATCAGCGCTTGCTCCACTCGATCACGTTGAGCACGGCTTGTTCGATCTTCGCCGCGTCAGGGATGTACAGGTCTTCCAGGGCATCGGAAAACGGCACCGGGGTGTGGGGCGCGGTGACCATTTCGATCGGCGCCTTGAGCGCGCCAAAGGCTTTTTGCGCCACCAGCGCCGAGATGTCGGTGGCCATGGAACAGCGTGGGTTGGCCTCGTCGATCACCACCAGACGCCCGGTCTTCTCGACACTTTCCAGGATACTGTCCTCGTCCAGCGGGCTGGTGGTGCGCAGGTCGATCACTTCACAGTCGATGCCGCGCCCGGCCAGGTTGCGCGCCGCGTCCATCGCGGTGTTGACCAGCCGCCCGTAGGAGACCAGGGTGATGTCCTTGCCGTCGCGCAGGAAGTTGGCCTCGCCGAACGGGACGGTGTAGAGCTCTTCCGGCACTTCGCCCTGCATGCTGTAGAGCAACTTGTGCTCGCAGAAGATCACTGGGTCGTTGTCGCGGATCGCCTGGATCAGCAGGCCCTTGGCGTCGTAGGGCGACGATGGGCAGACCACTTTCAGTCCCGGGATGTGCGTCCACAACGACGTGAGCATCTGTGAATGCTGGGCGGCGGCGCGCAGGCCGGCGCCGACCATGGTGCGGATCACCAGGGGTGTGGAGGCCTTGCCGCCGAACATGTAGCGAAACTTCGCCGCCTGGTTGAGGATCTGGTCCAGGCAGCACCCGGCGAAGTCGACGAACATCAGTTCGCACACCGGGCGCACGCCGCAGGTGGCCGCGCCGACCGCCGCGCCGACGTAACCGATTTCCGACAGTGGCGTGTCCAGCACGCGCCCGGGAAACTGGTCGTAAAGCCCCTTGGTCACCCCGAGTACGCCGCCCCAGGCGTCGTTCTCACCGGGGGCGCCGGCGCCACCGGCCACGTCCTCACCCATGATGAACACGCTGGCGTCGCGGCGCATTTCCTGGGCCAGGGCTTCGTTGATTGCCTGCTGATAGCTGATTTTTCTCGCCATGATGGAGTTCTCTGTTCTTGTTTTAGGAGGGCGTTCAGGGATAGCTGACGTAGACGTCGGTCAGCAGGTCCGCTGCAGAGGGCTTGGGATCGGACTTGGCCTTGTACACGGCGTTTTCAATCAGCAGGTCCACTTCCTTGTCGATCTGGTCCAACTGCTCGACGGTGAGCAGACCGGCCCGGGTGGTGCGCTCGCGGAACTGCATCAGGCAGTCCTGGTTTTCGCGGAAATGCTTGACCTCGTCCGGTGCGCGATAGGTCTGGGCATCGCCTTCGAAGTGGCCGTAGTAGCGGGTCAGCTTGACCTCGATCAGCGACGGCCCTTCCCCGGCACGGGCGCGTTCGACGGCGGCTCCGGCGGCTTCGTGCACGGCAAAGAAGTCAAAGCCGTCCACCGTCACGCCGGGCATGCCGAAGCCGGCGGCGCGGTCGGCGATGTGATCGCAGGCCACCGACCAATTGGAGGCGGTGGCCTCGGCGTAGCCGTTGTTTTCGGCGATGAACAGGCACGGCAGGTTCCACACCGAGGCCATGTTCATGGCTTCGAACACCGCGCCTTCGTTGGAGCCGCCGTCGCCGAAAAACACCACGGCGACGCTGTCGGTGCCCTTGAGCCGGGCCGCCAAAGCCGCGCCGACCACCAGTGGCGCGCCGGCGCCGACGATGCCGTTGGCGCCGAGCATGCCTTTCTCGAAATCGGCGATGTGCATCGAGCCACCCTTGCCTTGGCAGACGCCGGTTTTCTTGCCGTAGATCTCGGCCATCATTCCGTAGACGTCCACGCCCTTGGCGATGCAATGGCCGTGGCCACGGTGGTTGGAGGCGATGCAATCGTCATCCCCAAGGTGGGCCATGACGCCGGCGGCCGACGCTTCTTCACCGGCATACAAGTGGACGAAACCGGGGATCTCGCCCGTGGCGAACTCCACGTGCAGGCGCTCTTCAAAGGCGCGGATGGTGCGCATCACCTGATAGGCGTGCAGCAGTTGATCGTGGGTGAGCGGTGTCGACATTTTTATTCTCCTGGGGTGTCTTCTTGAAGATTCAAAGGGTGTTGCGGGTGCTCGCGGCCGATGGCCAACAAGCGTTGTTGCGCGGCGTAGGCCAGCACCGCGTTGACGTCGATGCTCAGCGGACCGCCGGCATCGAGGGTGACCGTGGGCCGGTCGTGGGCGTTGAATTCGATTTCCCGTTCGCCATCCAGGGCCAAGGTGCCGCTGGACAGTGACAAGCCATGGGCGACGCCGGGCTCCAAAGGGCCGGCGGCGAGCACCCCACAGCCTTGCAACAGGCCCGGGGCGAGCGGCACCAGCAACGCTTCGGGGGATTGCGGGTCCAGGCGCATCCAGGCCCCGCCCGGTGCCTGGCGGGACACCGGTAACCACAAGCCGCACAACGCCGACAGGCCAATGGATTGCGGTTCGGCGAAGGTCACGAACACTTCGGCCAGGTCCTGGGCCCGGCTGATGGCCCGGGCGCCGACAAAACGCAGCGGCGACACGGCGACGTCCACCAGGGCGACTTCGCGCAAGCCACGCCCGGCGTCGCAGACCAGCAAGCGCTTGTTGCGGCGCAAACCGATCGCGTCCGGGATCCGGCCGCTGGCGTACAACCCACCGGCCAGCCCGGCACTGGTGGCCTCGCGCAGCTCGGGAAAGGCGTTGTTGGTGCCGGTGGACAGGGTCAGCAACGGGATGTCGCCGACTTCGGCGGCCACCGCCTTGTGGGTGCCATCGCCGCCGAGCACGGCGATCAGCGCCACTTCGCGCTCGGCCATCAGGCGCGCGGCCCGGCGGGTGTCTTCGACGGTCTGGCGCAGGGTCAGGTCGAGGAATTCCAGGGCCGGCCAGTGGCTGCTGCGGGCCTGGCGGCTATGGCTGTTCTTCAGCACGGCGGCGGCCATGCCGATCATGTCGGTGGGCATCAACACCTGTTCGATGCCGGTGGCGCCGAACGCGGCCAGCAGGCGCTGGATCACCGAAACCTTGTCGGTGCTGGAAAACAGCCCGGCGTTGGCGATCAGGCGCCGCACGTCGCGGCCCGAGGCGGGGTTGGCGATGATGCCCACGGTCAAGGGTCGGCGGTTCATGGCGCCACCGTGGACGGTGCGGGCAAACGGCCTGGGCAGGAAGACATAGACACCTCGTTGTTATTATTGGAGACCCGTCGGGCGGGTTCCTGGCATAGAGCAAGGGCGGTGCCAGTTGTGGGAGAAACCTGCAAGAAGGCCGAACCAGAGCGGTCCCGAGATGATTGACGAAGCAGCGGACCGAGCCCCGGTGAGACGCCCCATGTCAGCCTGCACGAGGTTGCGGCGAGACACTGAGACGTGGCGTCTCACGCCACCCGGACAACCCGTCGAGCTTGTCTGCACCCGGCGAACGGCGCTTAATGTGCGCACAACGACAAGAAGCTGAATCGGAGGCCCCATGCTTTCCGCTCACTCCCGGGCGCACGTGGATTGCGTCAGCCGCGTGGTGAAAAACGCGAACCAATTGCCACAATTGCCCGTCCCGGACCTGATCCTCGACTCCTGGCGCCGTTCCCTGGAGCAACATCACCTGGACCCGGGTTCGCTGCAGGGCCCGCGCATCCTCTCCCAGGACGTGCTCAAGCAATGCCGCGAGCGCTCCGAGCTGTTCCTCAACATCGCCAGCGAAGAAGTGGCCCGCCTCCATGGCCGGGTACGCGACGCCGACTATTGCGTACTGCTGACCGATGCCCAGGGCCAGACCATCGACTACCGGGTGGAAACCTCGATCCGCAATGACTGCCGCAAGGCCGGGCTGTACCTGGGCACCTGTTGGTCGGAGGGCGAAGAAGGCACGTGTGGCGTGGCGGCGGTGCTCACGGCCAAGGCCCCGGTGACGGTGCACAAGCGCGACCATTTTCGCGCGGCGTTCATTGGCCTGACCTGTTCCGCCGCGCCGGTCTTCGACCCCCAAGGTGAATTGCTCGGGGTGCTGGACGTCTCGGCGGTACGCTCGCCGGATGATCGCCGCTCGCAACACCTGATCCGGCAAATGGTGGTGCAGAGCGCCCGGGAGATCGAACAGGCGTTTTTCATGAGCAGCGCCCAGGGCTACTGGGTGCTGCGGGCCCATCGCAACCCCGGCTACGTCGACAGCCAGCCGGACTTCCTGTTCGCCTGGGATGACGACGGTTGCCTGCAAGCCTTGAACCCGGCTGCCCGCCAGTACCTGCTGCAACAGTACGGGCAGGTGCCGCAACACATCGGCCAGGTGTTCGAGCAGCAACGGCTGCACCGTGCCCGGGACGAAAGCCTCTGCTTGCTCGATCACGCCATGCATGGGCGCCTGAGCGCGCCTCGCCAGCGGGCCAGTTCACGTTCGCGGGTGGCGATGACCCCGCTGGAAATCGATCCACGCCTGGCCGACAGCCTGCGCCTGGCGGTGCGGGTCAAGGATCGCAACCTGCCGGTGCTGATCCAGGGCGAAACCGGTGCCGGCAAGGAAGTCTTCGCTCGCCAGTTGCACCAGGCCAGCCAGCGCCGCGAGCGCCCTTTCGTGGCGCTGAACTGCGCGGCCATTCCCGAAAGCCTGATCGAAAGCGAATTGTTCGGCTACGTCGCCGGGGCGTTCACCGGCGCCTCGGCCAAAGGCATGCAGGGCCTGTTGCAACAGGCCGATGGTGGCACCTTGTTCCTGGATGAGATCGGCGACATGCCGCTGGCCTTGCAGACCCGGCTGCTGCGGGTACTGGCCGAGGGTGAAGTGGCGCCGCTGGGCGCATCCCGCCGCAAGGCCGTCGACATTCAGGTGATCTGCGCCACCCACCGCGACCTGGAGACGCTGGTGGCCGCCGGCGAGTTTCGCGAGGATTTGTATTTCCGCCTCGGCGGTGCGCGTTTCCAGCTACCGCCGTTACGTGACCGCAGCGACCGGCTCGCGCTGATCAATCGGATTCTTGCCGAGGAGTCCGCGCTGTGCGGGGGAACCGTGCAGTTGAGCGGCGCTGCCCTGGAATCCCTGCTCGGCTATCACTGGCCGGGCAATGTCCGCCAGTTGCGCCATGTGCTGCGCTATGCCTGCGCGGTGTGCGAAGCCAGCGTGATCCAGCTCAGCCACCTGCCCGAGTCGTTGCACTGCACTCATGCCGTCGATCAGGGGCCGGAGCCAAGCGCCAGCCCGGAACGCCAGGCGTTGCTCGATGCCTTGGTGCGCCACCGCTGGAAACCCACCGCCGCCGCCCGGGCCCTGGGCATTTCCCGGGCGACCCTGTATCGACGGGTACACCAGCACGGCATCGAGATGCCAGGCCGCAGCCCCGCCTGAGCACCTAGCGGCGCGCCAGCTCATGACGGACACATTGCTCGTAGTAGGTCTGCTTGACCTCCGCGGGTTTAAGACGCGAAGCGCTGTTGTAGGTCTGCTCGGTAATGCCCAGGGCGGTCATGCGCATCCAGGGCCGGGGAAACTTGCGCACCTGCAGCTTCTTGCGTGCGCCGTACAGGCTGACGCCAGACAGCTTTGACGCCTGCGCCCCCGCCGCGATGTCCGAACCCCAGCGGCACACTGACTGCTGGTTCTGCGTCAGCGCCCTGGCCTGGGCCTCGAGCGAGACGGCGGCCAAGAGAAACGTCGCTACGACCCACATAGAAATACGCATAGGTTTGTCGCCCAACTTTCTGAAAGGAAAGAAGTTTGCCTCTCTGCAGATGAGCAAGGGGCCAGCATTTGCAGGCCATTCTCGAATCCGCATGCAACCCATTGTGGCGAGGGAGCTTGCTCCCGCTGGGCCGCGCAGCGGCCCCCCTGTATTTGCCTGACACACCGAGTCTGTCATGGCTTTTTTGGGGCCGCTTCGCAGCCCAGCGGGAGCAAGCTCCCTCGCCACGGGGACGGCTTGCTTTCGCCATCTGCGACATTCGTCCACAAGTGACGCGCCAAACTAGAAACAAGCAGAAGAAATTATCTCAATCAATTGAAATTAAAGGGTTTAGTTAACATTACGAATCGCCTTCGCTTCCTCCAACAACTGCTGGATCACCTGCTCCTGCTCGCCATAACGCCCTTCGCCAAAATGGCTGTAGCGCACCTGCCCCTTGGCATCGATGAAGTAATGGGCCGGCCAGTATTGATTGTTGAAGGCGCGCCAGATCGCGTACTGATTGTCGATCGCCACCGGATAGTGGATGTCCAGCTTGCGCACCTGCTCGCGGACGTTGTCGATGATCTTCTCGTAGCCGTATTCCGGGGTGTGGACACCGATCACCACCAGCCCATCCTTTTCATACTTTTTCGCCCAGTCGTTCACATAGGGCAAGGTGTGCTGGCAGTTGATGCAGTCGTAGGTCCAGAAGTCCACCAGCACCACCTTGCCCCGCAGCGACTCGCTGCTCAGCGGCGGCGAGTTCAGCCATTGCACCGCGCCGTCCAGCGCAGGCATGGCGCCCTGGGCGTCGAGGGTCGGCATGGCACTGGCGCCGGCCTTGCTCACCACGTAGTCGATGGCCTTGGGCACGTTCTCCAGCAGGCTTTTTTCCAGGCTGGTGGACTGTTGGGAGGAAGTCGCCGCCAACAAGCGGTCATCCGCCCCAGTGCCAATCGCCAAGGCCGCCAGTAACACCGCCAGCCCCGTGCCACGGCGCAGCCAGGTGGTCATCGGCAGCGAGAGCTTCAGGCGCCCGACCAGACCACGCCCGGCCAGGATCAGCGTGCCCAGGGACAAGGCACTGCCCAGGCCGTAAGCGAGCAGCAACAGGCTGGTTTGCGCGCTGGCGCCTTGCAGCATGGCGCCGGTCAGGATCACCCCGAGTATGGGCCCGGCGCACGGTGCCCAGAGCAACCCGGTTGCAACGCCGATCAGCACCGAGCCCACCGGCCCGGCCATCCGCCCGGCCCCAGCGTCCAGGCGATTGCCCAAGTTGACCAGCGGCCGCGCCAGCCAGATACCAACCCGGCTGAAGATCAACGACAGGGCGAACACCCCCATCACCACCAACGCGACTTGCCGACCGACGCTGCTGGCGCGCACCACCCATTCGCTGCTGACCACCGCCAGGCTGGAGACCAGGGCGAACGTCAACACCATGCCGCCGAGGGTCAGCAGCACCGAGCTGCGGGAGCGATTGGCCCGGGCGAACAGAAACGGCACCACCGGAAGAATGCAGGGGCTGAGGATCGTCAGGATCCCGCCGAGAAAAGCGATAAGAAGCATGGCAACACCTCAAAATAAAAAGCCTACATAGCCCCTGTGGCGAGGGAGCTTGCTCCCGCTGGGCTGCGCAGCAGCCCCCCGTATTTGCCTGACACACCGAGTTTGTCACGGCTTTTTTGGGGCCGCTTCGCAGCCCAGCGGGAGCAAGCTCCCTCGCCACAAAAGCAGGTCAGTTCTGGTTGGTGCAGTGATCGGAAAACTTGCGGTAGTCCAGCGCCTGCTGGTGGCCTGCCGAATCCAGGTAGGTCATGTGGGCGTTGACCACGCCGCAGGTCGGCTCGGTGTCTTCGGTGAGGGAAAGCACCTTCTGGATGTCCAGGTGGCTGCCGTCGGTGTAGGTGTGCGGTTGCACGTTGCTTTCGGCCCGGGCCGACAGGGTGCAGATGTTCAGCGCGGCAAAAAGGCAGGCGGCGTAGACGGCTTTGGTGTTCATGGCGATTCCTCGATCCAATGGGGTTTTATCTGCCGAGGCCTGTTGTGTGCCTCGATGGATGCCATTGAATGCCCCGCAGGTATCGCGTCTGTATCGAGCCCGGTGGCTTTTTGCATCGCTGTGTATCCGTCAGGCGCCAGATACACTGCAATACAAACCGCCGCGAGCCGGGCTGGCCGGGGCCTGTAGACTGCTCACAACGAAACGCCGAGGAGCGGGACACCATGGATCATGTCGATCACGTGCTGATAGTGGATGACGATCGCGAGATCAGAGAGCTGGTTGGCAACTACCTGAAGAAGAATGGCCTGCGCACCACCGTTGTCGCCGATGGCCGGCAGATGCGCGCCTTCCTGGAAACCACCCCGGTGGACCTGATCGTGCTGGACATCATGATGCCCGGCGATGACGGCCTGGTGCTGTGCCGGGAACTGCGTGCCGGCAAGCACAAGGCCACGCCGGTGCTGATGCTCACCGCCCGCAACGACGAAACCGACCGCATCATCGGCCTCGAAATGGGCGCCGACGATTACCTGGTCAAGCCTTTCGCCGCCCGTGAGCTGCTGGCGCGGATCAACGCCGTGCTGCGCCGTACCCGCATGTTGCCGCCCAATCTGGTGGTCACCGAAAGCGGTCGCCTGCTGGCGTTCGGACGCTGGCGCCTGGACACCACCGCCCGCCACCTGTTGGACACCGACGGCACCATGGTTGCCTTGAGCGGCGCCGAGTATCGGTTGTTGCGGGTGTTCCTCGATCATCCGCAACGGGTACTCAACCGCGACCAGTTGCTTAACCTCACCCAGGGCCGGGACGCCGACCTGTTCGATCGCTCCATCGATCTACTGGTCAGCCGCCTGCGCCAGCGCCTGCTGGACGACGCCCGGGAACCGGCCTACATCAAGACCGTGCGCAGCGAAGGCTACGTGTTCTCGCTGCCGGTGGAGATCCTCGAGGCGTCGGTATGAACCTGCCGCTGCGCTGGCCGCGGACCCTGGCCTCAAGGTTGTCGCTGATCTTCCTGATCGGCCTGATCCTGGCCCAGGGCCTGTCTTTCGGCGTCCAGTACTACGAGCGCTACCAGAGCGCCAAGTCGACCATGCTCGGCAACCTGGAGACCGACGTCTCGACCTCCGTGGCGATTCTCGACCGCCTGCCTGCCGCCGAACGCCAGGCCTGGCTGCCGAAACTCGCCCGGCGCAACTATGGCTATTTGCTCGACGAAGGCCAGCCCGGCCAACCGATGGACTTGGCCGACGCGCCGATCTCGGTCAGTTCGATCCAGGAAGCCATCGGCCAGGCCTATGGCCTGACCTTCAAGCAGATTCCCGGGCCGAACATGCATTACCAGGCGCACCTGCGCCTGGGGGACGGCAGCCCGCTGACCATCGACGTACGCCCGGCAATGGCGCCCCTCTCCCCTTGGCTGCCAATGGTGTTGCTGGGGCAGTTGGCCCTGTTGATCGGCTGCACCTGGCTGGCCGTGCGCATCGCCGTAGGCCCCTTGACCCGACTGGCCCAGGCGGTGGAAACCCTCGACCCGAACGCCCATAGCGTGCGCCTGGACGAAAAAGGCCCGACCGAAGTGGTGCATGCGGCCAAGGCCTTTAATGCCATGCAGGACCGGATCGCCGCCTACCTCAAGGAGCGCATGCAGTTGCTGGCGGCGATTTCCCATGATTTGCAGACCCCCATCACGCGCATGAAGCTGCGCGCCGAATTCATGGACGAAGGGATCGAAAGGGACAAATTGTGGAGCGACTTGAGCGAAATGGAGCACCTGGTGCGTGAAGGCGTGGCCTATGCCCGCAGCATCCACGGCGCCACCGAGGCCAGTTGCCGGATCAGCCTGGATGCGTTCCTCGACAGCCTGGTGTTCGACTACCAGGACACCGGCAAGGACGTGCAACTGTCCGGCAAAAACGCCGCCGTCATCGACACCCGTCCCCATGCCCTGCGGCGGGTACTGATCAACCTGGTGGACAACGCCTTGAAATTCGGCGGCGCGGCGCAGATCCACGTGCAACCGGCCGACAACGGGCAATTGGCGATCCAGGTACTGGACCGTGGCCCCGGGATCAGCGAGCAGGAACTTGCCGAAGTGCTCAAGCCGTTCTACCGGGTGGAAAGCTCGCGCAACCGGGAGACCGGCGGCACCGGCCTGGGCTTGGCCATCGCCCAGCAACTGGCGATCGCCATGGGTGGCTCACTGACCCTGAGCAACCGCGACGGCGGCGGGCTCTGCGCCGAATTGCGCCTGGCACTCACAAGCTGACACAACCCCTGTGGGAGCGGGCTTGCTCGCGAAAGCGGGGCATCAGCCAGCATCCATTCAACTGACCTGACGCCTTCGCGAGCAGGCTCGCTCCCACACTGTTCTGTGGCGTTGCAAATAGGGTGCCTTACCCAAACTCCCCCTGTGGGAGCGAGCCTGCTCGCGATAGCGGTGTGTCAGCCAGCATCATTCAACTGACTTGACGCCTTCGCGAGCAAGCCCGCTCCCACACTGTTCTGTGGCGTTGCAAATAGGGGTGCCTCACCCAGTTCCCCTGTGGGAGCGGGCTTGCTCGCGAAAGCGGGGCATCAGCCAGCATCATTCAACTGACCTGACGCCTTCGCGAGCAGGCTCGCTCCCACACTGTTCTGTGGCGTTGCAAATAGGGTGCCTTACCCAGTTCCCCTGTGGGAGCGGGCTTGCTCGCGAAAGCGGTGTGTCAGCCAGCATCATTCAACTGACCTGACGCCTTCGCGAGCAGGCTCGCTCCCACGCTGTTCTGTGACGTTGCAAATAGGGATGCCTTACCTAAATTCCCCTGTGGGCTTGCTCGCGATAGCGGTTTGTATACCAGTGTGTCTGCGGATGATCGGCATACACGAACTTGCACAATGCTGCGCCGCGGACACACCCCGCTTACACCGGTTTGAAAGACTCCCTCCCATCCCCGGCGACTATCACGACCGGGCCCTCGACATCCAAGGAGTCTTCCCATGCCTACCCCTATCGCATCCCCCTTTCGTTACCAAGGCTGGTCGCTGTTCAGCCTGCTCGCCGCCCTGGTGCTGTTGATGACCGGGTTGATCCTGATACTCAACCCGGACCTGACCGAAGGCGTGCGCAGCGCCATTCGCGCCACGGCTCGTTCGTCGTTCATCCTGTTCCTGCTGGCCTTCACCGCCTCGGCATTCGCGGTGCTGGTGCCCTCGCCCCTGAGCCGGGCGCTGGTGCGTGAACGGCGCTTCATCGGACTGGCCTTTGCCTTTTCCCACTTGGTCCACGCCGTGCTGATTTACACCTACGGCCAGCTCAATACCGAGTTCTGGCCCGGCCGCACCACCCTCGGCAACGTGCCCGGCACCGTGGGCTATGTGTTCATCCTGCTGCTGGCGCTGACCTCGTTCAAAAGCACCACGCGCCTGATCGGTTTCAAGGCCTGGAAGCGCCTGCATGTCACCGGCATGTGGGTGCTGGCGGCGATCTTTGCCTATTCCAACTTCAAACGCATCCCCATGAGCGACTGGTACGTGCTGCCCTTCGGCCTGATCTGCGCCGCCACCGCCGTCCGCCTGGTGGGCAAGCTGGCCCAGGCCACCCAGCGTCGCCAACGGCCGCAACACGCGGCTTGAGACCAGGGAGATCGATCATGTACGCAAATACCTTGAAAACACTGCATACGCCGCTGGAGAACCTCGGGGCATGGCTGGCGCCGCTGGGCCTGCGCCTGTTCCTGACCTGGGAGTTCTTCGAATCCGGCCTGGAGAAATGGAACGGCGCGAACTGGTTCGCCGAGATCCAGTCTGCCTTCCCGTTCCCGTTCAACCATGTACCGGCCCAATGGAACTGGGAACTGGCGATGTGGGCCGAGCTGATCGGTGCCATTGCCCTGTTGATCGGCTTGGGTACTCGCCTCTCGGCCCTGGTGCTGATCGTCGTCACCGTGGTGGCGACCGCTGCCGTGCACTGGCCGGCGGACTGGTCGAGCTTGAGCGAACTGGCCCAGGGTTATGCGATTACCAACAAGGGACACGGCAACTTCAAGCTGCCGCTGATCTACCTGGTGGCCTTGCTGCCGTTGCTGTTGCAAGGGGCTGGGAAGTTGAGTGTGGATGCGGTGCTGAGGGCAGGCCTGCATCGCCGAAACAAGGCCTGACAAAAAACCTTGTGGGAGCGAACTTGCTGTGGGAGCAAGGCTTGCCCGCGATACAGACGACTCGGTCAATCAGTCAGACCGAGGGGGACCCATCGCGAGCAAGCTTTGCTCCCACAGCAGGGCCGCACAGGGGTTAGCATTTCAATGGCAGATTACAACGCTACGCCAACAACCCCTTCCTCCTGCATCCGCCGCAACAGCGCCACGGCGTTGTCCATGAATTCTGCCGAATCCACCCCCGCCTCCCGCGCCAACGCCAGCAGCTGCCCTCGCCCCGTCAACCCTGGATAGGCCTCGATGCGCTGCAAAAGCCGCCAGGCCAACGGGCTGAGTTCGGAGAAACGCACCTCGAAACCAGGCGTTCGCCGCACCAGCAGCAGCGTCGGCTGCGCCGGTGGTGTCGAGGGCTGATAACTCGGCGCCAGGCGATGCACCGGCCATTGGTACGCCAGCGGCCAGGCCAAGGGCGAGACTCGCAGCGGCGAGCCGAGCAAGGACGTCTCGTCATGGGACGGCAACGGCTCGGCCTCGGATTGCAGCAGCGCCATCTCGACCCACTCGTAGTGCGCCAGCTCCGCCACGAACGGCGGCCAGTCCGGCGAAGGATGGTCTGCAAGGTAGCCAACGAATTCCTCGGCGATTTCACCGAACTTGGGCGTGGTACAGCGATGTTCACGCAGGAATCGGCGCACGCAGGCACGCCAGGGGTGCTGTCCCAGCAGGTTTACCAACACGGGAAAGGTGCCGCTGAGCAGCGCACGCATATTCGCGAAGATCAGGTCGCGATACACCTGGGCCCGCGCCGCGTCCATGCCGGACGGGATCGGGCAGTGATCCGGGTCGCGCAGGTAGCTGGTCAGCGCTTGTTGCTGCTGATGCAGCGTCTGCCGGGCCTCAGCCATGGCTCACCGCCTGCCAGGTGCCGGCCTGGTGCTGTAACTGGCGAATCGTCTGCAGTTCGGCCACCAGGGCGGCGTAAGGCGGGAAGTTGAAGTCCCGTTCGAGCAAGGTCGGCTGTACGCCGAAACGTGCATAAGCCTCGGCCAGCAGCGCCCAGACCACCGGCTTGACGGGCGCGCCATGGCTGTCGATTTTCAGCGTGTCGGACTCGTCATAGTGCCCGGCCACATGCATCGCGACCACCCGCCCCGGCTCAAGACCCGCCAGGAATGCCTGGGGATCGAAGCCATGATTGACCGAGTTGACGTAGACGTTGTTGACGTCCAGCAACAGGTCGCAATCGGCTTCGCGCAACACCGCCCGGGTGAAATCCAGCTCGCTCATGTCCTGTTGGGGGGCGGCGTAATAAGAGACGTTTTCCACCGCCAGGCGGCGTCCCAGCACATCCTGGGCCTGGCGGATCCGCGTCGCCACGTGATGCACCGCTTCCTCGGTGAAGGGCAGCGGCAACAAGTCATACAAATGCCCCTCGTCGCCGCAGTAGCTCAAGTGCTCGCTGTACACCGGCACCTTGAAACGCTCGAGGAAAGCACGCACCTGGCCGAGAAACGCCAGGTCCAGCGGCACCGGCCCACCGAGGGACAACGACAGGCCGTGGCACGTCAACGGATAACGTTCGGCCAACGAATGCAAGGCGGCGCCATGGGGGCCGCCGATGCCGATCCAGTTTTCCGGAGCGACTTCAAGAAAGTCGAAATCCCCGGGCGGTGCCTGGCGCAGTTCAGCGAGCAAGGCCCGGCGCAGGCCGAGGCCTGCCGAGGGTTGGGGTAGATTGAACATGACACATCTCCTTGGAAAGCAAGAGATGAGGGGGGCGCAGCGAATGGTGCCAGTCGATCATCAAACTTGTGGCGAGGGGATTTATCCCCGCTGGGCTGCGCAGCAGCCCCAATGCAGCAGACTCAATCTTCCTAGCATACCGAGTCGGCAGGTTTCAGGGCTGCTTCGCAGCCCAGCGGGGATAAATCCCCTCGCCACATAGACAGCGCATGGCTCCTGTCTCATTGCAGCCATTCGCATACGCCCCTCACTCGTTAGAAGTCAGGACTCGATAGCCGCCCCGCACTTGCCTTCGCCACATTTGCCTTCCGCGGTCTTCGCCTGGGCCGACAGGTATTGCTTGGCTTCCGGCAACGAGATACCGCCGTCGTGGTTGGCGTCGATCTTGTCGAACTCAGCGGCTCGTTCCGGCGCGGCGGCGATGAATTCGTCGCGCGAGACCTGGCCATCGTGGTTTTTATCGGTCTTGGCGAACTTGTCTTCGCCGCACTTGCCTTCGGCGGGTTTCTTCACCGTATCGGCGGCCGCCAGGGTGTAGCCCTGGGCCAGGTCGTTCATGGTCAAGGCCGAAGCCGCCGTGGAGAGACCCAGGCCACCGACCAAAGCCAGGCCAAGTGCAAGGGATGAATGACGGGAGAAGTTGAGCATGGGGTATTCCTCTGACGATTGACGATTAATCCGCCAGTCACCGGCACCGAGGCTCGGGGCCGGCTGGCTGGCGTAGTTAATCGACGGTGTGTATCCGGCCTGTGTCGCCGGCCCGGTGCTTCGTCAAGCAGATGTATCCGGGCCTGCGCGGTACACACTGCGATACACGCCGTCCCTCATCGCGGGCAAGCCTTGCTCCCACAGGGATCAGCTGTGAACAGCGTATTTTGAGTTCGAGCATCAACCCTGTGGGAGCAAGGCTTGCCCGCGATGTCGTTCGCCCTGACATTGCCAGGCCCAAGGCTGACGCCGCGCACCTGGTTGAAAAAATCGAAACCTTGGACGGCGTGCACCGGTCAAGTCCTGTATGAACGTCAACCGCTGCACGTCGCGCCGAGCGACCACAGCCCGAAACGAGGGACAGACATGAGCATGACCGTCGGTGATTTCCTGGTGGAACGTCTTTATGAATGGGGGGTTCGCCGTATCTATGGCTATCCGGGCGATGGCATCAACGGCGTGTTTGGCGCCTTGAACCGCGCCCAGGGAAAAATCCGCTTCATCCAGGCCCGCCACGAGGAAATGGCCGCGTTCATGGCCTGCGCCCACGCCAAGTTCACCGGCGAACTGGGGGTCTGCATCGCCACTTCCGGACCCGGCGCGTCCCACTTGGTGACCGGCCTCTACGATGCCCGAATGGATCACATGCCGGTGCTCGCCATCAGCGGCCAGCAGGCCCGCGCCGCGCTGGGCGGGCATTACCAGCAGGAACTGGACCTGGTGAGCCTGTTCAAGGACGTGGCCGGGGCGTTCGTGCAGCAAGCCAGCGTACCCGCCCAGGTGCGTCACCTGCTCGACCGCGCCGTACGCACGGCGGTGGGCGAACGCCGGGTCACGGCGCTGATCCTGCCGAACGACCTCCAGGACATGGAATACACCGCGCCGCGCCACAAGCACGGGACCGTTCACTCCGGCGTCGGCTACCGCAAGCCCAGCGTCGTCCCCTACGAAGAGGACTTGCGCAAAGCCGCCGAGGTGCTCAATGCCGGCAAGAAAGTCGCCATCCTGGTCGGTGCCGGCGCGCTGCACGCCACCGACGAAGTCATCGCCATCGCCGAGAAACTGGGTGCCGGTGTGGCCAAGGCATTGCTGGGCAAGGCCGCCGTGCCCGATGACCTGCCCTGGGTCACCGGCACCATCGGCCTGCTCGGCACCGAGCCCAGCGACAACCTGATGGCCGGCTGCGACACGCTGCTGATGATCGGCTCCGGCTTCCCCTACGCCGAGTTCCTGCCCCCTGAAGGCCAGGCCCGGGGTGTGCAGATCGACATTCAAGCGGACATGCTCAGCCTGCGGTATCCCATGGAAGTCAGCCTGCACGGCGACAGCGTCGATACCTTGCGCGCCCTGCTGCCGCTGATCGAAGAAAAAACCGACCGCACCTGGCGCAAGAAAATCGAGCATTGGCGGGAACGCTGGGAGCGCACCCTGGAAAAACGCGCCTTGGTAGCCGCCAAACCGATCAACCCGCAGCGAGTCACCTTCGAGCTGTCGCCGCGACTGCCAGAGCACGCCATCATCACCTGCGATTCGGGCTCCTGCGCCAATTGGTACGCCCGCGACCTGAAGATCCGGCGCGGCATGATGTGTTCGCTGTCGGGTGGCCTGGCGTCGATGGGCGCCGCCGTGCCCTACGCCATCGCGGCGAAGTTCTGCCATCCGCAGCGCCCAGTGATCGCCCTGGTGGGCGATGGCGCCATGCAGATGAACAACATGGCCGAGCTGATCACCGTCGCCAAATACTGGCGCACCTGGGCCAACGGCACCTGGATCTGTGCGGTGTTCAACAATCGGGACTTGAACCAGGTGACATGGGAACAACGGGTGATGGAGGGCGATCCAAAATTCGAAGCCTCCCAGGACATTCCCGACGTGCCCTACCACCTGTTTGCCGAGTCCATTGGCTTGAAGGGCATCCTCGTGTTGCACGAAGACGACGTGGCCACGGCCTGGGAAACCGCGCTGGCGGCGGATCGTCCGGTGCTGATCGAATTTCGCACCGACCCCGACGTGCCGCCGCTGCCGCCGCATATCAAGCTGGAACAGGCCAAGAAGTTTGCCTCGACCCTGCTCCAGGGCGACCCGAACGAGCGAGGCATCGTGGTGGAGACCGCCAAGCAGGTATTGAGCAGCCTGCTGCCGGGCCATCGCACGGATAAAGAGTGAGGCGTGACACGATGCCCACCGTTGAGCTGCATCGTCGCTATGAAAGGTCCCTACTGCTGGCGTTCTGCGTGGTCTGGGGCTGGCTGGCCATCGCCCCCCTGAAACGCAGCGACTGGCTGGCGGAAAACCTGCTGGTGGTTGTGTTGCTGGTCGTGCTGGTGGCCGTTCATCGGCGATTCAGCTTTTCCCGGCTGTCCGCCACACTGCTATTCGTGTTTCTCTGCATCCATGAAATCGGCGCCCACTACAGCTACGCCAAGGTGCCCTACAACCAGTGGTGGCAGGCCTTGACCGGGGGCCCTTCGCTTGACCAGCTCATGGGGTTCCAACGCAACCAATTCGATCGGCTGGTGCATTTCAGCTATGGCCTGCTGCTGGCCTATCCGCTGCGGGAGGTTTTGCTGCGGGTAATGCCTGCAAAGGGGTTCACGGGCTATTTGCTGGCCTGGAGCCTGATCCTCGCGTCGTCGGCCATTTACGAGATCATTGAATGGTTGGGCGGTGCCTATATCGGCGGTGATACCGCCAAGGCCTTTGTCGGCGCCCAACGGGACCCGTGGGATTCACAGAAGGACATGGCCTTGGCCGCGCTTGCCGCGTTCATCGCCCTGCTGGCCGCCGCCGGGGTCAGCTACCTGCGCCAACGGGACGTCGCCCTAGAATGGGCATCCCGCTTCAAGGCCCGCACATGACAACAACGCAGTCTGTCGGCTGCTTCGTTAACACGACTAAGTAAATCAGCCCACCCGCCGATACAAGACAGGTGCGGGTGAAATCGCTTTTGGCTGATGACTTTTTTATGACTGAAAATGCTGGCAATGAATCGACTGTCCTTTCCCCGGGCTCGCCAACCCGTAGTTTCACCCGTCGCACGTTCCCGGCCATCATGCTCCTGCTGTTTGTCATGTCCGCACTGGCGATCGCCGTGCTGCTTAACATCACCGCGGCCCAGGACCGGCGCGCCCGCGAACAGAGCCTGTTTTTCGCCCAACGGGCCATCGAGGGCATCCGCACCGGCATCGGCCGCGACCTGAGCGACTATTCCAAGTGGAGCGACGCCTACCGGCACCTGCATGTCGACGTCGACAAGGAATGGGCCTATGACCAGGAAAACGTCGGCAGCAGCGTGTTTTCGCTCTATGGCTACCAGGCGGTGTTTGTCATTTCCCCGACCGGCAAGACCGTTTATTCGGTGATCGATGGCCAGATGAGCGAGGTCGATGCCGACACCTGGCTGACCGGCGACCTGCGAGCACTGCGGAACAAAGCCAGCACGGCGGAAAATCACGACGAAGTGGTCGTCGAGCTGCTGCACCACGACGACGCCCCGGCGTTTGTCGCCGTGTCCGCCATCACCACCGGCACGGACAACAGCGTGGCGCAAATTCCCGGCCCGCCCAGCCTGATGCTCTTCGTCAAGGTCCTGGACCCCGGCGCCCTGGAAAACCTGGCGCGGGACTTCGCCCTGCCCGACGCCCATATCGCCAGGACCCCGGGCCCCGCCAATACCGCCCAGTTGCTGCTCGACGATCTGACCCAAGAGGCCCTGGCGTGGCGACCGCAGACCCCGGGCCAGGATCTGCGCAAAGTCCTGCTGCCGTTGCTGGCCGTGGCGTTACTGGTGCTCGCGATCCTGGCCCTGGCCGTTCTGCGCCACGCCTTGACGATGCTGCGCGCCCAGGAAAGCCAATACGCCAGCCTGCTGGCCCACCGCAAGGCTTTGGAGCGCAGCGAAGAACGTTTCCGCGACATTGCCGAAGTCTCCTCCGACTGGTTGTGGGAGGTCGACTCGACCGGGACGCTGACCTACCTGTCGGAACGCTTCGAACAAGTGACCGGCTTCAGCCCCACGGAATGGCTCGGCAAACCGCTGCACCGGCTGCTCCACCCCCATGGTGGCTCGATCTCGATTGCCCAATGGCTGCTCGGCGGCGCCAACAGCCTCTCTTCGGCACCGCTGCTGTGCGAGTACACCGCGCGCAACCAGCGCATCCGCACCTGCAAGCTGTCGGTACGGGCCATCGAAGCCGGCACCTTGGGTTTTCGCGGCACCGCCACGGATATCACCGACGAACTGCGGGCGCTGGCCCAGATCAAGCACCTCTCCCTGCATGACCCGCTGACCGGGCTGGCCAACCGCAACCGTTTGTTCGATTGCCTTCGCGAACATCTGGATCGACCTGATCGCCCGCCCCTGGTGCTGCTGAACCTGGATATGGACCGATTCAAGCCGGTCAACGACTCCCTGGGCCATGCCGTGGGCGATAAAGTGCTCAGGGAAGTGGCGCATATCCTCCAGCAAAACGTCCGTGGCACCGATCTGGTGGCGCGCCTGGGCGGTGATGAGTTTGTCATTGTCATGCCCGATCCCGGCGATCCCGACGATCTCGATCAACTCTGTGCACGACTGATCGACTGCATGCAACGGCCCATGCACCTGGACGGCAACACGCTGTACCTGGGGGTGAGCATCGGCGTCGCCTGGTCGCAGCCCGGTGACGAACGGGCCGATGAGCTGTTGCGCCACGCCGACATCGCCTTGTATGCGGCCAAGGCGGCGGGCCGCAACACCTGGCGCGTGTATGTGGAAGCCATGGGCAACCTGGCCCGCGACCGGCGGCAATACGAGCAGCAACTGCGCAACGCCATGCAGCACGACCAACTGGAACTGCGCTACTTGCCTCGCTTCGACGTGATCGCCGAGCAACTGCACGGTTTCGAAGCCCAGATCTTCTGGCACCACCCCGAAAAGGGTGAGCTGGGTGGGGCCGACTTCATCCCCGTGGCCGAAACCTCGGGTCAGTTGGAAGAACTGGGCACCTGGGTCTTGATCAACGTCTGTGAAGAAGCCGTGACCTGGCCGAGCGATGTCAATGTCTCCCTCGCGGTTTCACCCCGGTGGTTCAACAGCAGCTTCCTGCTCAACCAGGTGCAGGAGGCGCTCGAAACGAGTGGCCTGGCGCCTCACCGGTTAACCTTGGAAGTGGCCGAAGGGGTGCTGCTGGCCGACCACAAGGCCGTCGCTGCCACCCTCCATGCGCTCAAGGATCTTGGGGTGCGGATCAACATCGATAAGTTCGGCACCAACATCGCCTCCCTGCGAGAGGTGCTGGACCAGCCGTTCGATGGCATCCGCTTCGATCGCAACATCCTCTCGCAGTTGGGCCTGGAGGACGACAAGGAAGGTGTCCTGGCGATGATCCGGTTGAGCCGCAGCGTCGGGCTCATGGTCACCGCCGAGGGTATAGAAAATGCCCGGCAATTCAGCCAATTGCGCAACGTGGCCTGCGACCATGTCCAAGGCCCCTACTTCGGCGCGGCACTGCCCCGCTCGGAAATGGCCTCGTTCTTCACTACGCCGAGGTGGCTGTAACCCGTCGCGCCACCGCTATCGCGAGCAGGCTCGCTCCCACAAAGGGGCCTGTGTCGTACCCAAACCTCAAGGCCACCCAATAACCCTGTGGGAGCGGGCTTGCTCGCGAAGGCGGTGGACCTGCTGGCATATATGTTGGCTGTGCCGCCGTCTTCGCGAGCAAGCCCGCTCCCACACTGAGACCTGCGGTGCATGCAAAAGCTCATGAACACCGCAGCCCCCCCTTGTGGGAGCGAGCTTGCTCGCGATGAGGCCGGCACTGCCAACATCACCGCAAGCTGAATTCCCCTACAAACTCAACCGCCCCCGCTCCTCCTCCGTCAGCCGCTGGCGGCTCTGTTCATCCAAAGGCCCCGCGCCCAGGACCTGGACCGGGCTGGCCGGGTCGTAGGCTCGTGGGGCTTCGCGGCTGGCGCCATCGCGGGACGGGGCCAGTTGCTCGGAGCCAAAGCTCACCACCTGCACGGTGAACACCGACGCCTGGTTCTGCCGCGCGGCGTTCTGTTGCTGACGGGCGACATCCTCAGCCGCCTGCGTCGCCGAAGACGCCGCCGAACTGGCCGAGGTGATCGCCCCGGTGTTCACCGAAGCCGCCAGCGGCACGCCAGAGGATTTGCCCTGGGTCTGGATGTTGGCCGCGTTCACCACGGTCAAGGCCGCGATGTTGACGTTGCCCGACACCCGGATCCCCGCCTCGCCCGCATCGATGGTGCCCAACGGCGCGATCAGGTCGATGTCTCCCGGCGTCACTTCGGCAATCGGGTTGAGGGTGGCGATACCCGCGCCGGTACTCGGTACCGATGGCGACAAGGTGACGTTGCCCCAAGTGTCATACACGCGCCTTGGCGGCGTGTAGACCACCGTCGTCTTCGAACCACGCCCGGCGTTGATATCGCCCCCGGCCGACCAGCCGAGGATCGAACCGCCAAAGGTGGTCATGATCCGGCTCTGGCCCAGCAAAATGCTGCCTTGGGCGTACAACTGAATGTCACCCCGGCCTTGGGTGATGACCCCGGCCGAGGCCGGTGGCGCGTCACCTTCGATCCCGAACACCTGCTGCCCGCCCGGGGTCAACACCTGGATATCGCCGCCAAAGTCGGTGTGGATCCCCGAACCGCCGTAGAGCGTGATGTCACCGTCGTAGCGAATGGTGTTGCCCGCCACATCCTTGCTGGGGAACAGCGCGGCAATCGCCTCGCGCCCTCGGCGGTAACTGCCACTGCGCTCGCCACCGACGGTGTTGTATTCGCGCCCCCCGGCCTTGAGTTCGGCGAAGTAGATCTGCCGGGCGAAGACGTTCTGCTGTTCCGTCGGCAGGCCGGCGAAAAACGCCAGGGCCTGGTCTTCGCCAGCGCTGTAGCCGAAGCGTTGACTCAGCCACTGGTTCAGTTCGCCGCGATAATCTTTCAGCGCCGCGCCTGGTTGCAGGTAACGCGCCAGCAAACCCCGATAGTTCGGCCCTTGGGGGCCAGCCCCGGCAATCAGCGCGATCGAGGCGCCACCGTCACGGACCTGCGCCGCCGGGTCGACATTGCCAATGCTGTTGAAGCCGCTCTCCTGGTACAACTGCCCCACGCCCGGGCCCGACCCGTACAGGTTGCGCCCGGCACTGACCTCCAGCAGGCCGGGACCGGCAATATTAAAGGTGCTCAGGCGGATGTCACGCCCCGCGGAAACCTGGGAAATTTCATCGCTTCGACTGTGCACGATCAAGTTACCGGTGGATTGCCCGCCAGCCGAACCACTGACGGCAGCAGGCACATCAGTCGCGGTGTTCAACGGCAAGCCGGAGTTGACAATGTCACGCCCAGCCATCACCCGCAGCGGGCCGCTGCCTTCGTAGCGCACCTCGTCACCCGACGCTGGATAACGAATCACTTCGCCGGTCCGCAGGCCGACGATATCGCCCTTCACCGCATAAAAACGCACCGGCTCGCGCCGGGTATACGGCTGGACGCTGAAGGTATTGGCGCCAAAACTGAATAACGGGAATTCGCTCGGCCCGACATAGACCCCAGTGCCGTAATTATCATAGTTCGGATTGCTGTTGATCCCGCTGTAGCCGGCGAAGGCCGGGCGCAACGGACTGGACAACAGGGCCGGATCGGCCCCCGACTGCGTGACCGCATAACCGCCGGCATAAATCGAATCGGCGGCGATCAGTTGCAACTCGGCATTGGCCGAGGGCGCGGTCATCAACGAGAACCCCGATGCCACGTCACTGACGCCACGGGCCGATGGTCCGTAGTAAAGGCTGCCATTGGCGGCGACGGCCCGCAGGATCGAGGGGTAGACAAAACGTCCGCCGGAGACTGAGGCATTGAGACCGGCCAGTTTTTCAATGGCGACGATGGGCGTCAGGTTACCGCCGACACTAAACAGGTCGATGGCGGTATTGTCGGTCCACAGGGAGAATTGGCTCAGGCCGCCGCCACTGCGATAGGCACCTTCGCGGTCGGTGTAGCCGGTGGAGTTCTGCATCAGCACCCGTCCCGGATCGCCCACTCCCTGCAACACCAGGTCGCCACGGCTGTCCAGGCTGACGCCGGCATCCCCCGGCATCAGGGTCACGCCGCCGCGAGCGGTGGCCATGGTGGAAACGTAAGCGTCATAGGCCCGAGACTCTTTCGGATCCTGGAAAGCGCCATAGCTGCCGTAGGTCAGGCCCAACGCTCCGATCGCTCCAGCCTGCAACTGCAATGAACCGCGCAGGTTGGCCAGCATCCCGTTCAGATCAGCCGCCGCGCTGACACTCTCTCGTGCCGCCTGGGAAGGGTTGAGTTCACCGCCGATGCGCAACCGCAGGTCGCCGCCACCGGTCAACACCAGGCTGCCATCGGCGGCAACCCGGCCACTGCTGCCCACGGCCAGCACCAGCCCCTGGCTGCGCTCCACATCGGCGCCCAGGACACCGAGTTGTTGGGAAATCAAGCCGGCGTCGCCGCCCACATCGACGCTCAGGTTGCCGCCGCCCAACGTGCCGATCCCGGTAAAGCCCGTCAGGTAGGGATCACCCGCCTCGGTGGAGGGCTGCTGGGCGAAGGTGCCGAAGTTGATCCACCAGGCGGTGGGGATTTGCGCGGCCGGATCGGCCGTGGTGCCTGTGCCTTGGCGCCATAACCAGTTGCCCATTGCCGCAGACGTGTTCTGTGCCCCACTGCCGACGTTTCTCTTGGAGAACGAATCGCCGTGCAGGTCACCGCCCACCGTCAGCTTGAGGTTACCGCCTTGCTCCGGGTACCAGGCCTGGTAAGCGCCACCGGTGGTGAGCGATTCATAGGCGGCACCCGCAGTGCCCAGCACACTGCCATCGGGTTGTCGGCCACGGGCCTGCTGATAGGGGTCGTTGGCGCCCGGCGCCAACGAGGCCGACTGGGTGCCGGCGGTGTAGACCCCGAACAGCGACCGCATAGTGAAATCACCGGCACTGAGCAGTTCCAGATCGCCGGTCCCGGTGCGCAAGACGCTGAACAGCTGGCTGCCGGGAGTGACCTTGGTGCGGATCGGCTCCGGAGGGTTGTCGGGAACCACAGCCAACACGCACCAGTCAGGAAACCAGGTGCAGAAATCCAGCGCATCAGGCGGCACAGGCTCCCCTGGTACACCATAATTGTTGGTCGGAGACCAGACCAAAACCGTTTTGGGCGGTGCTGGGATACATTCACCTGGAATCCAGGTGCAAAAATCCAACATATCGGGTGGTACGGGCTCTCCTGGCACGCCGATATTGCTGCCTGGCGCCCAAACCAACCCCGTTCCGCCACCCCCTCCGCCACCGCCACCGGTCTGCTCGCGCTTGGCCAGGTAATGCCCATCGGCCAATTGCAAACTGCCCGCCTCTGCATGAGGGCGGGTGATGCGGGTATCAGCCGCCTCGGTATCGGCCCCCGCCACCCAACGCATCGACCAGGATTGCGAGCCGTCCGGCAGCAGGCTTGCGACCGCCCAATTTCGGCCCTGGATACCGTTTTCGACCGGGCGCAATTCGATCAGGTCGACCCCCTCCGCCAGCTTGACGTCGGTGCCGGAAGGAATCAGCGCGCCGGAGCCCAACGCCAGGGCGCTCCGCAACGTCAACCCGCTGCCCGGCACTGCGACCCCCTTGGGCCAGGTGCCGTCCTTGACGGTTATGCCCATCGGCAAACGGGTACCGGCTTCCAGGCGCGTGTCGACCGGCAAGCTGACCGCCTCTTTGAGCAAGGTGCCAGCGGCATACAGGAGGTTGCCGCTGGCATCGCGGATGGCGGCCTGCAACAGCGTACCCGCCGGCAGGTTCAGCGCCTCGCCCAGGCTCAGCGTGGTCGGCAGCTCGAGCCCCGCCGGCAGGCTGCCGCCCTTGAAGGGTACGTCATAGTTGAGCAGGCTGCCGGCCGGATACAGGGTACCCTCAGCCAATTCGACACCAGCGCCCGGCACCACCAGGTCAGCACCGAACGGCTGTTTCCCAGCGATCAGCAACCAGCCATTGCCATCGGTGCGCAACGTCGGGTCGCCAGCCTCCGGCGGCGCGAAACCATCGTTGATGCTGCCATAGATATTCAGGTTGCCACCGGCGCGCACCACCAGGTTGCCCGCCTCGCCGGAGCCATACACATCGGTCTTTTGCGTGTGGCGGTTGAGGCTGGCGTAGCGATAACCGGACAGGTCCAGGTCACCCTCCACCACCAGGTCGCCGTCCGGTGTCTTGCTGAGGATTTCCACGCCGGGCCGCAGGTGCAGCGCATCGGCGTAAGCTGCATTGTTCAGCCCGGCCAGTTTGCCGTTGAGCAGATTGCCGTTGTTCAGCGCGGCATTGATGAACGCCTCGCTGTCATTGTGTTTATCGTTCAGGTATCGCTGATCGATCACTTGATAAGGCCGCCCATCCACCGCCGGCGCGGTGCCGTCACGGGCATCGGTATAACGAGCAATCGCATTGACGTTGATGGAGCGCGCGCCGAGCACCGACACGTTGCCGGAGGCATCGATGGCGATATCGCCGTACCGTGGATCATCGACCCGCAGCCGCGGGGCATTGAGCTCCAGGGTGCCACGGGCCCGGCCGTCGTTTTGTCCCGGGCCATTGCCCAGCGGCGCGCCGGTGCCGTGGCGCAGGTCCAGGCGCGCACCGCTGGCCAGGGTCAACTGGCCGTCCCCGGAGTTGAGTTCGATCAGCGCCCGGTTGGGGCTGTCGATGATCTTGCCGTAGCTGTCGACCCGCAAAATGCTGCCGTGGGTATCGAGCAGCGCGCTGCCGGCGACGGTCAGCCCGTGTTTCGCCGCCAGACGGATACTCCCGACCGCTTGCCCGCTGGCATCGACAGTGCCGAGCACGATCAGGCTGCCGTTGTCCACCGAGACATTGATGGCATTGGCCTTGAGTTCGTTGCCGATCACCAGGTCGCCTTGCTTGAGTTGGAAGCTGCGCGAGCCAAACACTTGGTCACGGTTCAGCCGCCCGTTCAGCGCAGCGAAATCCCCCAGGGTTTGCCCGCGCAGGTCCACCGCGCCGCTGGCATAGGGCACCAGGGTGCCGCCGGCGTTATAGGTGCCGGTGGCGGAACCGAGGATGCGGCCTTGCAGGTCGATCAGGCCGGCATCGGGGTCGAGGGCGATCGCACTGAGCAGGCCGGCGCGGTTGTTGCGGGCGCTGAGGTCGACGGTCGAACCGGCGGCCTGACGGATATTGCCGGTGCGGCTGTCGAGAAACAGATCACCACCCCAACTGTATTTGCGCACATCGTTGAGCACCACCTCGCGCCCGGCCAGGTCGATCCGGGCGTTGTCACCCAGCACCACGTCGCCGCTGGCGCCGAGGGTGAGCTTGCCGCTGGGCAGGCGGACCGTGCCGTCAAGCAGCAGGCTGCCGGCCTGTAGCTGCAACTCAGCCCCCAGCGCCGCGTTGTCGACGGCTGCGGCCGACACCCCGGCAATGCCCGCCACCGTCAGCGCGCCACCGGCGGTGATGCGGTTGACCGAGCCTGCCTCGCCGGTCCACAGCGGTGTGTTCACCCGCAGGTCGCCGCCGCTGTAGCTGTAGCCTTTGCCGCTGACGTAGTCGCCACGGGACTGGTACACCTGCAACGCGCCTTTGTGGTTGGCGGTGATGCGCTGGCTGGCGGTGAGGTTGACCTGGCTGAAGCCCAGCGTGAGGCGCTGCGGGTTGTCGAGGTTGTTGGCCTGGGCATTCGGGCCGTAACCGAATTCCAGCACCTGGGCCTGGATATCCAGCACCCCGCTGCCGTTGCCAGGTCCGGCCAGCAGCGGCGTGCCGGCCGGCGTCAGCGCACCGTTCCACACCAGGGTGCCGGTGCGAATGCTGGCATGGTCACCGGCCGCGCCGTAGCCGTAGATCGCCGGCGTGCCGAGGACCAGCCGCTGGAGGCTGGACTTGCCCGTCAAGGGGTCCAGGGTGCTGAGCTCGACGCTTTCGTAGAAGTTCACCGAATCCCGGGCATTGAGCACCAGGTTTTCCAGGGCGGGCGCGCCCTTGAGGCGATCGCCGCGCAGCAGGCGGTCAAGCACCTGCTGGTTGAGGGTCAGCCCCTTGGGCAGCGCCTGGCGTTGTTGGGCCGCCGCCAGCGCCTGGGCCGAACCGATGTTGATCGCGCCCACCGCCAGCGTCAGGTTGCGCGTGCCGAAGCGCACCGACTCATCGAGGTTGAAGACATTGTCGGTCGCCGCGGTGATGGTGCCTTGGGAATAGAGTTCGGTGGTGCCGCTGCAATGGCCGGTGTCGCATTGGCCGATCAGGATCGAGCCCGGACCTCTTCCCGAAGCGCCCGCAGAGGGCGGCAGCACATCGAGCCAGCCGTTGGACACCGCCAGCAAGCTGTTCAGGCCCGGATCGTAGACGAAACCGCTGCGGGAATCGAACGGTGCGCTGCCTTGGCCCAGGGTATTGATGCTCGCCCCCTGCTCGACCACGATGGCACCGGCCTTGACGTTAGTGGCAAGGAACACCTCACCGGCCTTGAGGCTGCTGCCCTGGCGCAGAACGATGTCGGACAGCGTCGAGTTGAAGGTCACCAGATTGCCGCCCTGGCCGTAGATGACTCCGGGCAGCATCCCGATCGACAGGCGCGGAGCCTGTAGAGCGTTGAGCGCCTGATCATGGAGCGAGGCACCGGCGAACCCCGCCGTGGCCTGTTGGCCGACCGGCAGCACTTCGAGGCGGGTGGCGTCGGCGAAAATGCCGACGCTGCCGCCCAGGCCGCCCTCGGCCGGTTTGAAACGGGCTGTTCCGTTGAATCGGAACGTCTCGGCAGGGTCGCCCACCCCTTTGAATTTGAGCTTGAGGGTCTTGCCATCGGCCTCGATCATCGCCCGCGGCACGCCTTTGAGCGTGGCGTCGGCCTTGGCGAACGCTGCGTAGCCGGTTTCGTTGTATTGCGAATAACGCCGCAGCACGGCCGCCGAGGTCAGGATCACTTGGCTGGACAGCGCATCGCGAATATTGCTATGGGCAATCGACAACCCTCCCGAGGTGGCCCAGGAGCCGTTGCGCATGGCCAGGCTGCTGGCCATTCTTCCGCTGCCAGCCAGGCCATTGAGTTCGACCCGGAACGCCCCCGGCAACAAGGCATAAGTCGAGGGCAGCAAGGTGTAGGTGCCCGCCGGCAGGCCTGGAACACCCGCGTCCAGGGTAATGCGCTGGCCGATCAGCGGATCGCGCGCCCCGGCCTCCCCTGACGGCGGCGCATAGCCGCGCTGGTCGCCGGGGACGATGGCGTACACCGGGTTGGTGTCCAACCCCGGCAGTACCAGGCTACCGTCCGCACCGATCTGCACCAGCGGGTTGTAGCGCGCGTCGGTCGAGCCGCCCCGCCCGGAAATGAAACCGGCGCCGGCCAGTTCGCCGCCACCGGACAGATCCAGCACGGCACCGGGTTGCACGTCGATGCTGTGGCCGATCATCGAGACGCCCACCGACAACACGTTGACCGACGTGCTGCCCCCCGCGCCGATCAATTGGACGTCCTTGCCGTTGTAGCGATAGGACAAGCCGTCGACCGTGCCGCCATAAGGCATGTTCAAACCGGCCCCGCTGACCGACGTGACACTGCCCGGCAACAACTTCAAGGTCTGGATATCGCCCCCTTCTTCGCCCAGGCTGAGCAGCCCCAACGGTGCCCGCAGCACGCCGCCCTGCAATAAGGTGCCGGCGTCCAGGCTCAGCGAACCGAACACCGAATACGGTTGGGCCGGCAACGTGTCGGTGGTACGCCCGATCCGCAGGGTCGAATCGGCGGTGGTCTTGACCCGCGCCGTGGCCCCCGTGGTCGGATAGATCTGCGCCGCCAGCAGGGTCAGGTCAGCGTTGCTGAGCAGTTGCGTGGCCGTACTCTCGATATTCAGCGGCGAGCCGCCAAGAAAACGCAGGTCGCCCCGGCTGCTCAACTGCGCCTGGGCAAAACCGCGGCGATCGATCTCCAGGGCCGGGCCCTGCTGGCGCGCCAGCACGCCATGGGCGCCCAGGGTCAGGACGTCGCGCAGGTCCAGCAGATCGGCATTGACCTGCAATTGGGCGGCACTGTCCTGCACCGACAGGCCACCCTGGATAGTCGGGCGTACATGCACGTCGGCGCCTCGCGCCGCGGCCCCGGCCAGACGAACATAAGGGGCGTTCAAGGCTATCCGGCTGTCACCCGGCGCGCCCTCGGCCAGCGCCAGGGAGCCGGTATAGATTTGCAGGCTCTGCGCCAGGTTCAGGTTCACATCACCGGCGAACGACAGGATGCCGTTGCTGAGCAAGGTCAGGTTGGCGAACCCACCGCGGCTGACTTTATCGACGTCCAGGCGGCCCTGGCCGTAGCTCATCAGGCCATCGGTGGCAGCGCTGCCGGTGCCCCGGGACAGGATCAACTCACGCGGCACCCGCACCTGATCGTCCACCGTCGAGCGATCGTAAAGCGGGGTTTCCAGCGCCACCGACAGGCTGCCACCGGCAGCGCCCACACCGCCGGAAGCCGCCTGGAACTCGCCGTCCAGACGCAAGCCATTGTTCGAACTCAAGGCGATGCTGCCGCCCGCGCTGCTCAGCGTCGTGGCGCCTTGGCCACGGATATCCAGCTCGGCCTGGGCGCCGTTGGCCAACAGCCGCGCGCCCTGCTTCACCACCACGAACAGGTCCGGCGCGCTGGCCGTGCCTTTGTCGGTGTCGACGCTGCCACCGATGACAATGCTGCCGGCGTCATCCACCCGGCCGTAACGCCGGTTCTGGGCATCCACTGCCGTGACCGCGCGGGCCGAGACGTCCAGCCGTGCATGTTCGCCCAACAGGATCGAACGCTGATGGGGACGTTCGACCACTGGAATATCCGCCAACCCCGCCGGCTTGATCTGGGTCAGCAGGATTTTCCCGCCCCAGGCATCGAGTTGCCCGTCGACGCTCAACTGACCGACGCTGGCCAGGCTCAGAGTGCTGCCTGGATCGACACTGATCCGCGCGCCCGTACCGACCACCAGCGCCGCCGTTTCCCGCTCGCTGGCGGTGGACAGGATGCTGCCGGCCTGCAGGCTCAGGTTCGCGCCCTTGCGCTGGCTCAACACGCCTTTGATCGCATCCTGCTGGTACAGCTCAGGGGTCCAGAGCGACAACAGCGTCTGCGGGTCACTGCCGGTCGCTGCGTCCTGAAGGTTATCGCCGAAGTGGTACACCGGCATGCTGACGTCCAGCTGGGTGCCATCGCTGACGGTCAGTCCCTGATTACCGGTAATGTCGTAGGCCGAGAAGCCCTTGTTGAAGAAGTCATTGCCCAACACCAGGCCGGCGTCGGCGTCCGCCACTGGGTGGTCGCTGAGGGTCACCTTGCCGGCCTGCACGCTCAGGCGTCCGCCGCCATTGACCCCATGGCCGCGCAGCTCACCGTCGAGGCTCAGCACCCCTTCGCCGGCGGACGTATTGGCGTTGGCCGCCAAGGTCAGGTTACCGCCCTTGCCACCCCGTTGCTTGCCATCGGCCAGCAGCGCGGCGCCCGATGAAACATCGATCAGGCTGCCGCTCGCCAGCGTCAGGTCGCCGCTGCTGCGCAGGGACACGTTGCCGCCATTGAGGAACGGCAGCGCGCTGCTGTCATTCGGATTGTGCAGTTGATTGCTCCAGAGGCCACGGGTATCGAGGGTCACGCCCTTGCCCACGCGAACGGCGGCGCGACTGCCGTCAACGGCATCGATCCGGGTGTCCTCGATCCGGGCGCTCTCACTGATTTGCTGCAACACGTTGCCCAGGGCAATCTCGCCGCCCCGCGCCGTCAGGTTGGCGTCGACCTGGACCTGCGGCCCGTACAGGGTAATGCTGCCGGCCGGCGCGACCTGCAGGTCTCCTTCGACCTTGATGCTGCCGGTGGCGGCGATCTTCACGGCGCCAAGGCCGAAGCCGTTGAGCTGTTCACTGTTCAGGTACAGGCGGCCTTCGCGCCCTTCAGCCACGGTGTCCTGGAGCCCCACTCCGGCCGCGAGGGATTGATCCTCGGTCCCGAGGACGATGTCCTGCAGCGTGCCGGCATTGGCGCGCAAGGCGTATTGCAGGGTACCGCTGCTTTTCACGTAGTAAGGCACGTAGTTGCCAACGATCAGTTGCGCGCCACGGGCCACCGCCTTCGCCGACTGGTTGTAACCGTCCAGCCCGACCTGGGCGGCCTGCACCTGGCGGTCGCTCTGGAAGGTGTCGCCGACCACCTGGCCTTCCAGCACGGCGTTGCGCGTGCCGATCACCAGGGAGCCGGCGTCGCGACCGACGCTGTAGCCCTGCTCGAAACGCTCCCGGGGTGCGATCAGCGGACTGTAGTAGAACCGGCTCTGGCCCCAACGCGTACTGTGATCCTCGTAACCCTGGTACACCCCTTCATAGAGGATGTCGCCAGGGGCGCTGGAGATTTCATACAGTCGCCCGTTCGCACCCTTGAGCCAGCTTTGCTTGACCATGCCGGACTGCACATCGAGGGTGCCGCCGGACAGGTTGATCTGCGAGCCCTTCTGCGTCACCACATCGTTACCGCTGAAGGACACCGTACCGCCCTGGGCCATCCACTCACCCACGCTGTGCACGCGGGTGCCCAGGTAGCCGCTGACCTCCAGCAGGCCACCGGCGGTGTACCAGCGATCCGTCGCGTAGCCGTTGGTTCCGGCGGGCACGAACACCAGGTCGCGGGTGTCGACCCACACGTCCTTGCTGTTCAGGCCGCCCTTGTCGCGGTTACCGGGGGCGTCGCGCTGTTCGTTGCCCTGGACGTTGATCTTGATGCTGTTGGATTCCATCGCCACCTTGACGCCCAGCGCACCGGACACGTCGATGACCGCGCCATCGCCGACCCGACTGCGCTGGGTCGCGCGGACGCCGACCTGGCCACCGCTGGCGAGGGTGATCGAGCCTTTCTGGAAGTCGACGGTGCCGGCGCTGTCGATGGCGATCAACGACTGGTCGCGGCGATAGCCGTCGACCGCGACGATAGGCGAAGTGTTTGCACTGGGCGGTTGCAGCAGACCATTGCGCTGGCTGTCCAGGGCACTGCTGCTATCGAGCAGGATCGCACTGGTGGCGCCCTCGCCCAGGGTCACGCTGCGACTGGCGGTCAGGTGCAGGGTGCCGCGTGAATCCACCGAGGTACTGGCCAGCGCCACGCCGTTTTGCCGCACGTCCTGGCCGGTCAGGCTCACGTCGCCCAATGCTGCCTGCAGCAGGCCGCTGTTGCTGACTTCGCCCGTGCCGCTGGCGACCACTTGATTGCCGCGCACCGATGATTGCGCGTTACCGTCGGTGCCTTGGCCTTTCTTGATCACGAAATCACTGCCGGCGGCCAGCGCGACCTGGCCCTTCTGGGCGCTGATGGTCCCGGCATTGTCCACTTCGCTGCCCAGCAACAGCACATAACCGCCACCGGCGGTGGAGCTGGCAGGCGCGTGGGTTTCGATCCGCGCGCCCTGCTCGACCCGCACCTTGCCGCCGGCGTTGGTGAAGGTCGGCGCCGCGCCGGGGCTGTAAAGGCCATTGTTCTTGAACTGGTTGTCGTCGAACGCGGTGGCGGCGGCCACCAGGTTGCGCACGTTGATCTGACTGCTGCCGCTGAAAACGATGCCGTTCTGGTTGAGGATCAACACCGTGCCATTGGCCTTGATCGCACCTTGGACCTGGCTCGGCGAGGTCGCGTTATTGACCCGGTTGAGCACCGCCCAGTCGGCGTTCTGCTGGAAATTGACGGTGGTATCGCGCCCGACGTTGAAAGTGTCCCAGTTGATGATCGCCTTGTCGGCCGTCTGCTTGATCGAGACCTGGGTCTTGCCGCCCGCCTCGGTCTGCACCGGCGCCTCGACGTTGCTGAAGACCGGTTTGCCATCGGCGCCGATCACCAGGTTCAGGCCATTGCCACCCAGGCCGTTATGAATGGTTTGCGGATTGGCGAAGGCTGACGCACGGCCCGCCGCCTGCAAGGCCTGCTGCGCGGCGATCGCCGCCACCGTGTTGTTGAGGTTGCTCAGCGAGCGCTGCAATTGCTGGTTGGCCGTCTGCTGTTGCGCCAGCGGTGGCGGCGCGCCTGGAACCTGCCCGCCCGGGCGAGCGGCATGAGTAGCCTGGGCCGCGCCCTTGGCGGCAAACCAGCTCGAACTGAAAGCCGCCGGCTGCGCGGCCTGGGCCGTGCCCGTGAGCACCAACAGGCCAATGGCCTGGGCCAGTGGGGTCAGGTACAACGCGCCCTGCTCCAGTACCGAGCGAGAGGATCCAGGGGCGAAGCCGCGAGGCGTCGGTTTCGAAGTTTTTTTAGACAGACGCATCACTATCCGATCTTTTTCCCAAAGCACAGAGTTAGGTCACACAGCCGCCCCGAGGTGGCCGTATCGATACCTGATAGGCGGTTACAAAGGTGCACGACCGAACGCTTGTCATACAAAGTTCATCTGCGTGCCGGCCGGGCAGCGAAATCATCTGGAACAGCGAAGCGCGCAAGGTTTCCAGGCGCAGAAAAACAACATCGGTAGCGCCAACCTGGCCGCTACCGATGCTGTTTTCAGAGTGGCCACATCCTGTGGCCTGAGCGGCTTCCTGCGTGCGGCTTACAAACGACCTTTGCCGTTGCAGACGCTGATGTTGGCGATATCCAGGCCGTCGCCATAGGCGTTGTCGAGGAAGGTTTTCTTGATTTCGCCAGCCAGGTTGGTCGGTGTGGCGCTGGTGCCAGGGACGATGGCGAACGCGTGGGCGTTGATGACGGTGTTTTTGGTGCCGGTGTACAGGCTGGTCAGGAAGTTGCGGATGGCGGTGGCATCGGCAGCGGTCTTGTAGCACTGACCCACGAGCAGGTTGGTGTAACCCACGATCGGGTACTGGTTGGCACCAGTGGGAACAGCGGTGTCATTGGCGGCGGAACCGAAGGTAGGCACCCACTTCAATGGGTTGGCACGATCGGCAGCGGTAGCCGGGATTGGCGCGGTACCCAGGGCGGCGGTGGTGTTGGCCAGGCTTGGCAGTGGCGCGGTGCCGGCGGCTACGGCGTTCTTGCTGACGCGAGCAACCACGGCGTTGTTGTTGGGAGAAACAAAGTCAGGGCTGACATAACCGATGGCGCCATTGGTGGCGTTGACCGCGGTCACCACGTCAGCGCTGCCGGCAACGGCTTGCCAGTTGGCAGGCTCGGCGCCTACTTTGGCAGTGGTAAAGGTGCTGCTGACACCGAACTGGGTAGGGCAGGAATCATTCAGGAAACGGGCGAACAATTCGGTGGTGCCGCTGCTGCCGGAACGGTAGATGACCTTGATCGGGGTGGCGTCGCTGTTACCCAGGATCGGGCCCCAGGTGGTCACGGTGCCGGAGAAAATGTCACACAGTTGGGCGCCGGTCAGTTGCAGGGTGGTGGTGCCGGTTTTTTTGTACGGAACGGTGACCGAAGTGCCTACCGATGGAATCTGGATCAGTTTGCCGAAGGTGGCACCGAAGGCGTTGTTGTAGTTGGTCAGGTCAGTCTGGTTGATGACCGAGTCGCTACCGGCGAAGTCAACCGGGGTACCGGCAGGCTGGTTGATCGAAGCAGGTGCGTTGGTCAGGAAAGCCGTCTTGCCGGCGCCGCTGCCGACACCGGTGTAGCTGAAGTCTGTCGGCAACAGGCGTGGCAGAGGCGAAGCGCCGTTGTAGAGTCTCTCAGGCAGGGTGGCACCGCCACCGACAACCGCGGCCATCGATTGGGCCGAAGCCAGGGCGGCTACTGCCAGGGACGCTGCGATCATAGTGCGCTTAAACATGAAGAATCTCCTTTCGTCGTGTTCGTACGTAGGTTGAGTGACGCATGCTTGCCGTCATGGCGCTCGGTCCTGTGCCGATGGCGATGGGGTGAGGCCATGGGTTAGAAATTCGCAGCTTCCGGTGACAGATAAAGGAAAAAACCTCGGGAGCCGAGGGTTGTTTTCAGGGTGTTTTTCTCGGGTGTTCGAGGGCTCTGGACTGGGGTTTCAGGCGGGTTTCACGACTGAGCCCTGCACAGCGGGAGTGGAGGTCGCGGCGGGTGGTCGCCTGGCGAGCGAACATGACAGAACGAGGAACCCGAGTTTGGCGTGGGCAAGGGTCGGGAGATGTCTGATGCATTGAAAAAAATTTTGCCGATCAGCTTTTGTGGCGAGGGAGCTTGCTCCCGCTGGGTTGCGAAGCGACCCCAAACAGGTCCAACGCGATCCGCCTGATGTACCGGGGTGTCAGGTTTTGGGGCTGCTGCGCAGCCCAGCGGGAGCAAGCTCCCTCGCCACGGTTTTTGCGCGGCGGGCTATTGAACCAACTGGTTGATCTCGATAATCGGCAACAACACCGCCATGACGATCACCAGCACCACGCCGCCCATGACCACGATCATCAGCGGCTCCAACAGTGCGGTCATGCCCATGGCGCGGCGTTCGATGTCGCGGGACAGGGTTTGCGCGGCGCGTTCGAGCATCGGTGGCAGGCAGCCGGTTTTCTCGCCGCTGGCGATCAGGTGGATCAGCACCGGCGGGAAGACTTTTTCCACCCGCAGCGCCGCCGCCAGGTTGACCCCTTCGCGGACCTTGGCCGTGGCCTCGCTGACGCTCTGGCTCAGGCGCTCGTTGGACAGCGTCTGGCGCGCGGCCTCAAGCGCTCGCAACAACGGCACCCCGGCGCCGCCAAGAATCGCCAGGGTCGAGGCAAAACGCGCGGTGTTGAGGCCCAGTACAAAACGCCCGATCAGCGGCAGGCGCAACACCCGTGCGTGCCAGTTCAACCGTGCCGCCGGTTTGCGCAGGTACAGCCGCCAACTCCAGAAGCCCCCGGCCAATACGCCAAAACATAACCAGCCCCAGGCACGGATGAAGTCACTGGCGGTGAGCATCGCCACGGTCAGCCCGGGCAGATCCTGGCGGGCCTGGGAGAACGCACTGACCACCTGGGGCACCACATAGCTGAGGAGGAAAATCACGATGGCGACCGACACCAGCCCCACCACCCCGGGATAGATGAACGCTGTGAGAATCTTGCCCCGCAAGTTGTTGCGCTCTTCGATGTAATCGGCCAGCCGCTCCATCACCTGGGCCAGGTCACCAGACTCTTCACCGGCCGCAATCAGCGCCCGATAGATTTCCGGAAAGTCCCGCGGCCGCGCCGCCAGGGCTTCGGCCAGGCGCATGCCGCTGCGCACATCGGCGCGCACCGCGCTCAGGGTCTGGGCGATGTGCTTGCGCTCGGCCTGTTCCACCGTGGCGCTCAACGCCGCTTCCAGCGGCAGGCTGGCACCCAGCAGGCTCGCCAGTTGACGGGTGGCCCAGGCCAGGTCGTTGTCCGAGAGCTTGGCGCTGAACAAACCACCGCCGCTGGTCTGCGCCGTGTTGCGCTCGAGCTGCACCTGCAACGCGGTCAAGCCGCGACTGCGTAACAGATTGAAAGCGGCGCCCTGGCTGTCGGCTTCCAAGTGTCCAGACTCGATTTTGCCCTGGGTGTCGGCGGCCTCGAAACGGTAGCGATTCATCAGGCGTCCCGTGTTACGCGCAGGATTTCTTCAGGGGCCGTGGTGCCACTGCGCACCCAACGCTCGCCGTCCTCGCGCATGCTGAACATGCCAGCCTGACGGGCGGCGGCGCGCAGTGCCTGCTCCCCTGCCCCTTGGTGGATCAGCGTGCGAATGTCGTCGTCAATGCAGAACAATTCATGGATACCCGTGCGGCCGCTGTAGCCGGTCTGGTTACACGTCGGGCACCCCACCGGACGCCAGGTGCCGGGCGTCGCCGGGTCGGGTTGCTTGCACTGCGGGCAGAGCCTGCGCACCAGTCGCTGGGCCAGCACGCCGAGCATCGACGAGGCCAGCAGGAATGGCTCGACGCCCATGTCGATCAAGCGGTTGATGGCCGACACCGCGTCGTTGGTGTGCAACGTCGCCAGCACCAAGTGACCGGTCAGGGAGGCCTGCACGGCGATTTGCGCGGTTTCCAGGTCGCGGATTTCACCGATCATGATGATGTCCGGGTCCTGGCGCAGGATCGCCCGCAACGCCAGGGCGAAGGTCATGTCGATCTTGGCGTTGACCTGGATCTGGCTGATGCCCGGCAGGTCGTATTCCACCGGGTCCTCCACGGTGAGGATGTTATGGACGCTGGCGTCCAGCCGGGCCAGGGCGGCGTAGAGGCTGGTGGTTTTGCCACTGCCGGTGGGGCCAGTGACCAGGACGATGCCGTGGGGCTGGCGGATGAGGTGATCGAGCTTGCCCAGCACGCCCGGGTCCATCCCCAGGGTTTCCAGCTGCAGGCGTCCGGCCTGCTTGTCCAGCAAGCGCATCACCACCCGCTCGCCATGGCCGGTGGGCACCGTCGAGACGCGGATATCGATCGGGCGCCCGGCCACGCGCAGGGCGATCCGGCCGTCCTGGGGCAGGCGTTTTTCGGCGATATCGAGCTGGGCCATGATCTTGATCCGCGACACCAGCGCACCGTGCAGGGCCTTGCGCGGCGAAACCACATCCCGCAGGGTGCCGTCGACGCGGTAGCGCACCACCGAATGGCTCTCGTAGGGTTCGATGTGGATGTCGCTGGCCTCGTCCCGGGCAGCCTGGGTCAGCAAGGCATTGATCATGCGGATCACCGGCGCGCCGTCCTGGGTGTCCAGCAGGTCGGTGATCTCGGGGATGTCCTGCATCAGCCGGTCGAGGTCGACTTCGTTTTCCGCCGCGCCCACGACTGCGGCAGCGCTGCCGGTGTCGGCATAGGCGCTGTTGAGCAAGCCGTCGAGTTCATCGTCGCGCACCCGTTCCAGCCGCACCTCACCGAACTGACGGCGCACTTCACTGATGGACCAGCCCGGCGTAGACGGGCATACCATCAACACCGCGCCGTCTTCGGACTGGCGCAACACCAGGCGCTGGACCTTGGCCCAGGCGTATGGGAGGGTAGTCATGCCGACAGCTCCTCTATGACTGACATGGCCCCTGTGGCGAGGGAGCTTGCTCCCGCTGGGTTGCAAAGCGACCCCAAACAGGTTGAATGCGATCTGCCTGACGCACCGAGGCGCCAGGTTTCGGGTCTGCTGCGCAGCCCAGCGGGAGCAAGCTCCCTCGCCACGGTGCTCATTGTCCAACCGGCTCCGTTGCCGGCACCGCCTTGATCACCGCCCTGGGCGTTTGCAGGCTCACCGGCGCGGCGCCCGGAATCGCCCGGGCCGAGGCCGGCAGTTGCGGCGCCTGGACGTCCGGCAGTGCCCAGCTGCGCTCCGGTTGCAACAGGCCCTGGGCGCGGCGCATGAAGTCGTAGCGATTGAGGGTGATGCCGCGCCCCGCCGCCGTGTCGCGGATGATATAGGGCCGCAGGAACACCATCAGGTTGGTCTTGGTGACCTGCCGCCGTTCGTTGCGAAACAGCGCGCCGATCCCGGGAATCGTCGACAGCCAAGGCACCGCGTCGTTGCTCTGGCTGTAACCATCCTGCAGCAGCCCGCCCAGGACCATGATCTGCCCGTCGTCGAGCAGGATGCTGGTGTCGATGGCGCGCTTGTTGGTGACGATGCCCGTGGTACTCGAAGCGCGGTTGTCGACACTGCTGACTTCCTGATAGATATCGAGCTTGACCGTCCCGCCTTCGGAAATCTGTGGCCGGACGTTGAGCTTCAAGCCCACCTCCTCACGGGTCACGGTCTGGAATGGGTTGTTGCTGGTACCGCCCCCGCCGGTGACGTAGCTGCCGCTGACGAACGGAATGGTCTGGCCAACGAAAATGCTCGCCGCTTCGTTGTCCAGGGTCAGCAGGTTCGGCGTCGACAGCACGTTGGTGCCGCCCTTGCTCTTCAAGGCCCGGGCCAGGACCTTGAGGTCGAGGATCTTGCCGATGCCGGGAATGTCCACGGTGCCGTTGACCAAGCCCAGGTTCAGGCCCTGGGGCAACACGTCGATACTGGTCTTGCCATTGAGGTTGAGCCCCGTGCCGCCGAGATTGACCCCGCCGATCACGCCGCTGCCGCCAAGGTTGCCGGTCTGCCATTGCACACCGAACTCGCTGGCGTCGTCCTCGCCGACCTCGACAATCAGGCTCTCGATCACCACTTGGGCGCGACGCTGGTCCAGCAGGTCGATGACCTCCCGCAGGTTGCGGTACAGCGGGTCCGGCGCGGAGATCAGCAAGGTGTTGGTGGTGGCGTCGGCCTGGATGGTCACGCCGCCGGCGCTGAAGGCGGTGCCCTGCTCACTGTTCGTCGACGTCGTGCTGGGGGAGCCGTTGCTGCCCTGGGCGTAGCCGTTGCCGCTGCTCGACACACTGCCGCTGGTGGTGCTGCTGGTGCCGTCGCCACTGCTGCCCTGCCCGCCCTGGCCGTTGGTGCTGGCGCCCATGCCGCTGAGCACCGAGCGCGAGTTGTCGTTGCCCTCGCCTTCGCTTTCCCCGGTGAGCAAGCCGCGCAGGGCCTGGGCCAGTTTGCCGGCCTGGGCGTTGCGCAGGTACACCACGTGCAGGTTGCTCGGGTTGTTCTGGGCGTTGTCGAGTTTGTAGATCAGGTTGCGCGCCAGCTCCGTGCGCTCGGGGCTGCCGGCGCGAATGATGATGGAGTTGGAGCGCGGGTCGCCGATCACATTGATCTTCTGGGTCTGGTCGCCGCCCTGGGTTTCCAGCAGGTCAGAGACCATTTGCGCGATGTCGACGGCGATGCCGTTGTGCACCGGCACCACATCGGTGTCGATGGCGCTTGGGGTGTCGATGCCTTCGATGAGCTGCGCCACCCGCGACAGGTTCTCCGCGTAATCGGTGACGACAATGGTGTTGTTGCCCGGGTAGGCATTGATCGGGTTGTTCGGCGACACGATCGGCCGCAACACCGGGATCAGGTTCACGGCGTTTTCGTATTGCAGGCGGAAGGTGCGGGTCAGCATGCCGTTGCCGGCCGGTTTGTCGGCGCTGTAGATCGGCCCACCCAGCAGCTTGGCATCCGCCTCCGGCACCACCTGGGCCACACCGCCGACGTCGACCACGCTGAAGCCTTGCATGCGCAGCGCGGCCAGCAGCATGTCGTAGGCCTGGTGGGCCGGGACCTGGCCCTCGGAGACCAGCGTCAGGTTGCCCTTGACCCGCGGGTCCACCAGGAACTGTTGGCCGGTGGAACGGGACAAGGCCCGCACCACCGCCTGGATGTCCGCCTCGACGAAATTCAGCGTCACCGGTTGATCCCCCAGGGGCGTGCGCGCCGACGCATTGCCGCGCGGCTCTCGGGCACGGGCGGTGAGGTCGACTTGATGCCGCACCGCCGGCTTGCGTTCACGCCCGTCCTGGGCCCGCTGGCGATCGAGCAATGCATCGCCGCTGCGCTGGGTACTTCCCAACGGAATCCCCAGTTCGCTGTCCACCAGCAACGGTGGCTGCGACGCGGGCGGCGTGCTGTTGCAGGCACTCAACGCCAGCAGCAACAGCGGTGCAGCCTTGCGCCAATGACGTGGGTATCGGGCCCCTTTCATGAAGCTTCCTTAGCGCTATGCGCCTGATCCATGCGAACGGTTCCGGACAAGGTGCCGGCGCTGTTGTCGTGGTTGTCGAGGGTGTCGGTATTGGCCGGGACGGAACGCTGCAAACGAGCCTCGATCACCTCCAGGGAGAATTGCCGTGGGTTACCCAGCAGCCAACTGATGACCGCCTCCGCCGGGGCCTGGTCGAACGTAAGCTGCCAGGCACCGGGGCCCTCGGACATTTGCAATTGGTAGTGCTGGCTCAAGCCGCTGGCGTCCAGGCTCTGGCGCAAGGCGGCTTCGAGGGGCTGGTCTTGGGCAGGCCCCGCGACGTCACGCAACAGCACCTCAAGGGCTTCGGTCTGTGAGCGCAGCTTCGGGGTTTCGGCTTGCCAATAGGCGATGGTCTTCAGCGGCGGCTGGATCAGTGCGAGCCAGACCAGACAGCCACCCAGCACCAGCGCAGCCAGGGCCACGGCGGCTTGTTCGCGGGCGGCAAGCCCCTGCCAGAACGTGCGCAATTGCGTGCGAAAGGTTTGCCAACGGACCCGTGCCAGGGCCAGGGAGTGCTTATTCATCGTCGGCTTCCGGGGTTTCGTCGGGGGCGTCCTGGCCCGCTGGAGCCACGCGTAGGACCCAGCCCTGGTCGACGGCGGCGATGTCGATGCCGGCCTGGGCCAGGGGGATTTTCCAATCATCGTCGGCGGCGGGCTTCTGCGCCTCGGCCACGACATTCAGGCGCAACTCACCGTTCTCGAACGCCAGCGCCTGGACATTGCCGCTCATGAACGGCATGGCGCTGCCCGCCTGCTGCACCAGGCTGGCAAAGCGTTGGGCCGGGTCAGTCGCCGCGCCGCTCTGGCGCGCTGCGATTTGCTGGCGCGCCTGCTGCAGCGGGTTGAGAATCACCGGCAATTCGGGAAACGCCTGCTTCACCCGCTGGCTCATCTGCGCCTTGAGCCGTTGGCCCTGGGCCGCTTCGCGGGCGGCGTAGAGGTTCAGCCCGACCACCCACACCGCCAGCGCTGTCGCGCAGATTGCCGCCGCCCGGCCCCAACCACCGCGCTCGGCCGCGCTGCGGGAAAGGCCGGCATGCAAGCCCCAACCCGGCGCAGGGCCAATCCAGCGTTGGCTGTCAGCCAAGGGGTCGAGGGAAGATTGCGGTGGAACTTTGCCCACCCAATGCAGCCCGCTCCCCATTTCCAGGAGCCACTCGTCCAGCGCCTCCTCCTGCATCGGCTGCACCACGGCGTGCTGCAGGCCATGGCGCACCAGCAGATGATCGTCCTCGATACAGGCCACCGGCCCCGGCAGCACCGGCAAGGCGTAGGCCGCCGGGTAGAGGCCACTTAGCTTCAAACCGGCCTGCTGCACCAGCCGCCCCAGGTGGGCGAGGGATTCACGGTCCAGCCAGGCGATCTGCACCTGCCCGTCGACGTCACGCGGACCGTGGGCCACCTGCATCTGTTCGCTGGCACCGAGCATCAACGCCTGGGCCGCGCACGTCACCGCCGCGGTGATCTTGGCCGCCGGCAACAGCGGCAACTCCAGGCGGGTCAGCAAGCTGTCGCGGGGATGAAGGAAGCATTCCACTGATAGGTTTTTACTGCCCTGGCCCAACGCCCGCAGGCTGCTTTGGCCTTGCTCGCGGACCTGGCCCTGGCGATCCAGCCAGGCAAACGCCACCACACTGTCGAGATCCAGGCTGCCCAGCGGCGCCAGGCCAATGCGCAAGCGGGTCATACGCCCACCCTTGACCAGATCACCTGGGGCAAGCGGTCCTCGCTGCGTTGCAGCAACGCCTCCAGTTCGACCCGACGCTGACCACTGTGCGCCTGGCCCCGCAGGCGAAACCAGTCGCTGGTGATACCGACCTTGACGTTGGCGGTGTCCAATTCGGGCATGCGCAGGCGATTGACGAAATCCCCGCGGTTGATAAACCAATGGCCACCGTCGCGTTCCCTGACCAGCGCCTCGGCCCGTTGCAGCGACAGCCCCGGCACGTACGCGGCCAACACCGGGGCGCTGGCGGTGTTGCCGTTGATCCAGGTGTTGGCCGGCAAGATCGTCACGTACGGCGCCAGGGTGTCCAGCAACCGAGGGGTGACGCCCTTGACGCTGCGCAAGTCTTGCAAGGTGCGCAGCATCGGGCGCGTTGGTGAAAGCGGCTTGTTGGCGGCCAACGGCGACGTTTCGCGGCCGCTGTCGAAGGTATTGCCCTGTGGTGCCTGGTCCGACCGCTGCGGATTCAACAAGCGCGGATACGCCTCGACCACCCGTTCGACGATGCGCGTACGGACCGTCGCGGCCACACCCAACTGCTGGCACAGGCGTTCGAACGCTTGCACTTGTTCCTCGTCCACGCGCTCATTGGCGACGAGGTTGCGCAGGTTGAACTTGCCTTGTTCGTCTTCCAACTGGCCTTCGAACGGCGTGTCGATTTGATCCGAACCCGGCATCACGATGGGTTTCGCCCAAGGTTGGCCGAAACGCGTCAGGGGATCGCGCTGACGAGCGTCCCAGAGCAGTTGGCGACTCAGTTGCAAACCGCCCTGCAAGCGCGCCGTACCCTGGACGCGCAACTGCTCCGCTTCCAGGCTGCGGGTGAACAGGGTCTGGCGGGTCAACATGCCCCCGGCGATCACCGCCACCACAGCGGCGATCAGCAAGGCACTGATCACCGCCATGCCGCGCTGCTTCGCCGCGAGGGGCGAATCCGTTCGCATCACGGCCCTTATAACTGCCAGGAGCCAATGTCGGCATTCACGCCGTCGCCGTCAGGCTGGCCGTCGGCCCCCAGGGAAAATATATCGACTTCACCGTTGGCACCGGGGTTGAGGTAGTTGTAGGGGCGTCCCCACGGATCATTGGGCAGGCGTTCGAGGTAGGAGCGCCAGGTGCCGTTTTTCGCATCGGCCGGTTTCTCCACCAGCACCTTGAGGCCCTGGTTCATGTTCGGGTAACTGCCGTGGTCCAGGCGGTACAACTTCAAGGCTTGCATCAGGCCGCCAATGTCCTGTTTCGCCGCCGTTGCCCGCGCCTGGTCGGGACGGTCAAGCACCTTGGGCACCACCATCGCCGCCAGGATGCCGAGGATCACCACCACGACCATGATTTCGATCAGGGTGAAACCCAACTGCCCGCGAGGGCCTTGGGAACGGGCGTTGTAACGGGCGATCTGCATCTCGACGGTCCTTCGCTGGATTCGATTCGAGGCGCAGTGTTGCAAGAAAATATGTCAGTGATATTGAAATTGCTCAGGAGCTTGCGTCGTCAATCGGTCACGAACGCCGGCTAGCCTTGAAGGCTGCCCTCGCCCTCGAGCCCGCGCCATGCCACGCCCTGCTCCGCAAGCCGGCTTCACCCTGATCGAAGTGCTGGTGGCCCTGGCGATCATCGCCGTGGCCATGTCGGCCGCCGTGCGCGTGGCCGCCGTGATGACCCAGAGCAACGGTTTGCTGCGAGACAAGTCCATCGCCCTGCTCACCGCCCGCAGCCAACTGGCACAACTGCGTCTGGAAGGCGGTTTTGCCCCGGGCTCGAAAGTGTTCGAGTGCGACCAGGGGCGCTTGCTGCTGCGCTGCGAACAGACCCTGCGGCCGGCGGAAAACGGCCGGTTGCTGCGGGTTGAACTGAGCGTGTCGGACCGCACGCGTGAAGCACCGCCGTTGGCGCGGTTGGAGACGTTGGTCAGCCGGGAGAAATAAGGAGAGGCAATGCGATCCCCTGTGGCGAGGGAGCTTGCTCCCGCTGGGCCGGTCCGACGCCTCGGGCGAAGCGGCCCCAAGATCCTGCGGTCGCTGCGCAACCGAGCGGGAGCAAGCTCCCTCGCCACAGGTCAGCGCTGGTTTTCGGGATGGGTCAGCGAGGGCAAACTCACTGAATCCGGCAACCGCGCCAGGACTAGCCGGGTCTGTTCGTTGCCGCGTTCGATGACCACCGCCTGCGCCTCGATCGCCACCAAGCGTACCCCTTGGGCCACGCGCTCACCCACCAGGAAACTGCGCGGCGGTCCGTCGTTGAGGCTGAGGATCGCCACGGAAGCGTGGCTGCCGGCCATCACGCCGCTGACCTTGATGTCCACCGGTGCCGGTTGGTTGGAGAACCATTGCAGCGCCGGGTTATCGGAACGCTCGGCCATGCGTTGCGGGGCGACGTCCGGCGTGCGCGACTCGGCCGACGTGAGCAGCAGCGACGACCAGGTCGCCACCCCGGCCAACGCCGCCAACAAGCCCACGGCCTGGACGATTTGCGCCGGGGACACACGCTCGATGAACGCCATGGCCTGAATCTCCTTGTCTTGATTCCAGCTTGCAGCGTACGCGGCAATTCTCTCCGTTTTATTTCACATCCTTATCATCTTCGCCGTGCAGGATGAGGCTCACGCAAAGGAGCGCCCATGAACCTCGGCAAGCAACGCGGTTTCACCCTGATCGAACTGATGGTCGTGCTGGTAATTGTCGGCATCGCCAGCGCCGCCGTAAGCCTGAGCATCAAGCCGGACCCGTTGAAATTGCTACGCCAGGATGGCGAACGACTGGTGCAGCTGTTGCAACTGGCCCAGACCGAAGCCCGAACCGACGGGCGGCCGATTACCTGGCGCTGGGACGCCAAGGGCTTTGGCTTCAGTCGCCGCGCGGATCAAGGCACTGGGGCCGATCGCTTCGAGGACGACCCGCAACTGCGTCGACGGCGCTGGCAGAGCCCGTCGATGGAGGTTCGCGTGGAGCCCAGGCAGCGGGTCGTGCTGAATGCCGAATGGATCGGCGAGCCCTTGCAGATCCGTTTGTCGGACGGCCAGAACAGTCTCACCGTGCAACGCAGTGCCGCCGGGCGGGTGCAACTCCAATGAGCGCGCGGGAGACCGGCTTCACCTTGTTGGAAGTGATGGTGGCGATCCTGCTGATGGCGGTGGTCAGCCTGATCGCCTGGCGCGGGCTGGACAGCGTGACTCGGGCCGACAGCCATTTGCAGGCCAGCACCGAGCAGACCGAAGCGTTGCTGCGGGTCTTGAATCAACTGGAGCGCGACGTCGACCTGCGCGCCAGCATCGAGCTGAGTGAACCGGTCAAACCCGGCGTCGACGACGAGCCCTCCACCGCCCCACCCGCCCTCACCGTGCGCAGCACCGAGGGTCGGGGCTTTCGCCTGGATGTGATCCGCGTGGCGGCGGCCCAGGAAGGCGAGTTGCAACGGGTGCGCTGGTGGCTCAAGGGCGACACGCTTTACCGCGCCCAAGGCCAGGCCCGCAATCGCTACCCCCTGCCCGCACCCGGCCCGGGCGTAGCGGTGCTCAGCGACGTCAGCGACGCCGGGCTGCGGTACTGGGACACGGAAAAAGGCTGGCGCAAACTCAGCGGCAACCGCCAGGAAAACCCCGCGGGTATCGAGATCAGCCTGACTCGCCAGACGCCTCAGGGGGCTGAAATCTATCGACAGGTGCTTGGACCGCTGGAGTAGGTAGTTATTGGACCCTAGCACTGGTCCTTGTGGGAGCGGGCTTGCTCGCGAAGAGGCCTGTAGGCTCGACATCAATGTCGACTGTGATGCCGCCTTCGCGAGCAAGCCCGCTCCCACAGGGTTATTGGGTGATCTCAAGCCCTGGGCACAACACAAATCCACTGTGGGAGCGAGCCTGCTCGCGATGAGGCTCGCCCAGGCACCGCGAGGCTCAGCTCAGCACCACCACCCCACCCGGCAATTCGGTGCATTTGGCGCCGTAGGCATCGCGGATCAACAGCGCCACGCCCGCCAGTTGGTCGAGGCGAAAGCGTGCCTGGACCTTGCGCTGGCCCAACTCGCGGTTGAGCAGCAGCAACATGCCGGGGCGATAGCGGTTGATTTCATCGATGACGCTGGCCAGGGTCGCGTCGTTGAACACCAAGACCTGCTCACGCCAGGCAACGGCCGCCGACACATCGGCACGCTCGGGAGTGCCCACCTGGCGCGGGTCGTAGGTCAACTGCATGCCCGGCTCCAAACGAAACCGCTGGCCTTGCACCTCGACCTGCACCACGCCCTCCAGGCAAGTCGCGCAGACGCTCTGGTCGGTGTAGCGGATGTTGAAGCGTGCCCGGGCGGCGCTGATCCAACCGGCGCCGGCCTGGACGCTGACCACCTGGGCACTGCGCCCCTGCACTTCAATCTCGCCACTGAGCAATTCCAACCCTTGCCCGCCATCGGCCAGCGAACGGTGACTGAGGCGAGTCTGGGTATTGAGTTCCAGGCTGACGCCCTCGGCCAGTTCCACCCGGCGCTGTTCGCCGACGTCGGTGATGTAGTCGGCCCCCAGCCCGGAGACACCGCCGGGCACCGTGGCGCGGATCAACAGGAATGCCGCCGATGCAGCGATTGCCCCACCCAACAACGCCCGCCGGCCGAAATGCCGGGGCGCCTGCAATGCGGTGGCGGCGGGTTGCAGCCCCTGCCACAACGCCTTGGCCTGCTCAAAAGCCCGCGCATGCTCGGGGCTTTGCCCGCACCATTGGCGCAAGGCCCTGGCATCGGCCACGGTGGCACGTCCCGAGGTCAGCAGGATCAGCCAATCTCGGGCCTCGCTGGCCAATCGGGCCTGGGGCGTGGCGTCAGGGGAAGCGATGCTGAAGATGTTCAAGCGCACACACACTCATGAAAGGGTCGGGTCTCTACTCTCAAGACGGTTTTCCCGCGCCGGGACCGAACCGCTGAATAACTTTTCTTTCCAGGCGCAGGGCGCAATGCCCCAGCGCCGCCTTGATTTCCTTCTCCACCATACGGGTGGAGATACCGAAGCGCTGGGAGATTTCCAAGTGCGGCGCTTCTTCCAGGCGGGCGGCGATGAAAATCCTGCGACGCCGCGCCGGCAGTTCGTACAAGGCCTTGAGCAACGTCTGCAACTCCTTCTGCCCACCCACCACCCGTGCCGGATCCAACGCTTCATCCGAGACCTGCAGCAACTCCTCGATTTCATCCCCCGTGAGCAAGCGTGCATCGGCCTGCCGACGGTCAGCGGCAATGTTCAGGGCCATGCGATACAAATAGGCATTGGGCTGGGCGATGTCCGACGTGTCGACCATGCGATCGACCCGCAGGTAGGTTTCATGCAGCACATCGTTGGCCAGCTCCTCGGAACCCAGGCGCCGGCGCAAGCGCACCCGGAAATCCTCATAGGAGGTGAGGAACAGCTTCACCAACGGGCTGCGGCCGATGTCTTTCATCGCCCGGGCACCCCTTCCCCTGTTGTGCATTCCATGCTTCTTCCTGATGAGTCGGGTAACAAAAGCAGGGTCACCGGCTGGCGAAGCGAACTGGGCGCCGGGCGGTCGATCCTGAGGTTCTGCAAGCTATCGACCAAGGCCTTGTCCCGCATCAGGTCGCCCGTGGAACTGACCAGGCGGCTGTGCTGGACCACGCCGTCCCGGCCGATCCACATTTGCAGCACCGCCCGGAAACTGCCCGGGCGGGTCAACGGTGAACCACATAAATTGCGCTGTATGACCGTCTGGATGGCGGCTGCGTAGTTGCTGTCACCCAAGCCCGGGGTAACGCCGGCAGGCAACGGCACCTCGCGGACCCGCACCGGCTGCAACGTAAACGCATCCGCCCGGGCATAATGCGCCGCCAGCCCGGTGCCGCTGAGCAACACCCGCAACCCTTCGGAAGGCGTGAACCGCCCCCGCACGCCCAGCGTATGGCGCTGGTCCGATAGCTGCTGGTCAACCAGCACGGCCATGCCGGTAAAACGACTGAACTGTTCCAGCGCCGTGGTCAATTCCTGGGGCGCGATATCCAGCTCTACCCAGTCGACTGCCTGGGCCGGCGCGCTCAGCAGACACAGCAACACCACCAGCCACCCCAAGGGCACCCCGGTCAATCCACGTCCTCGTCCGCCCCCGGCTCTGCCCTGCTGCACGACTGACGTATCCGTTGAAAATCGTCATCCTGAGGGGTGTTTATGAATGTCGTATGACAACTGATACAAATCCTCCAGGCCGCACTAGACTGATGCCCTGACAACGAACCGTCTTGCATGGCGGACCAGGAGGTCGGTGATGAAACAGTGGACGAAAATGGCGGCAGGCCTCGGGTTGCTCTTGGCCATGCCCTGGGCCCAGGGCGAAGAAGCGCCGGGCTGTATCGAGGTGACCGTCGGTGGCTACAAGACGCCCGACTACAACTGCCTGAGCCGGCAGATGGGTAATGACCCCGAGGCCGCAACCGCAGCGCAACGGGCCCAGGAGGCCATGAACGTGCCAGTCAACGAACGCGCGCCGAACAGCGTCGGCCTGGCGACCCCGGCGGCCACGGGGGTGCGCATGGGCAATACGTTTGGCACCTCGGTCAAGCCCCAGCGGCCGCCGGTGCCGGCCAACACCTCACCGCTGCCCAAATAACGACACTGCTTTTTGTGGCGAGGGAGCTTGCTCCCGCTGGGCCGGTCCGACGCCTCGGGCGCAGCGGCCCAAGAATTTTGCGGTCGCTGCGCAACCGAGCGGGAGCAAGCTCCCTCGCCACAGGGATCACTTCAGAGCCTGATCCAGATAGTCAGCCCCCCGGGCTCTGGCGAAAACTCACCGCCAGCCGGTTCCAGCTGTTGATGGTGCTGATCGCCAGGGTCAGGTCCACCAGTTCCTCCTCGCTGAAGCAGGCCCGGGCCTGGGCGTAGACGTCGTCGGGGACTTGGCTTTGCGCCAACAGCGTCACCGCCTCGGTCCAGGCCAGGCCGGCCCGTTCGCGGGCCGTGAAGAAACCGCTGTCGCGCCATACCGCCACCGCGTAGAGCCGCCGTTCGGTCTCGCCCTGGCGTCGCGCCTCCACCGAATGCATGTCGGTGCAGAAGGCGCAGCCATTGAGTTGCGAAGCGCGGATCTTTATCAGGTGCAGCAGCGCCGGTTCGATACTCAGGCGACTGGTCAGGGCTTCCAGGCCGATCATGGCCCTCATCGCCCCGGGGGAAGCAGCGTAGTAATCCAGACGCGGGCTCATGGCGGGCTCCGTGGCGTTCGAGCGTTCCACGGTAGGCCCTGGGGTCGGTCAATGACAGGTCCAATTCGGCGAAAAAACCGGAGACAAGTCCAATCGACGGGATTTTCCCCACGCAACTTCTACGCAATCGCACAATGCGGGTAACCTTGCGTTTTTGACGCTGGCCGCCGACCAATCGCCCAGGAGCTTGCGGGTATGGAACTTCATGTTGTCATCAACGGCCGCAAGGACCTGTCGGGCCAGTTGTATCAACAATTGCGCAGTGCCATCGAGAGCGGCCGCCTGGCCGCCGGCACCCAGCTGCCGCCCAGTCGCCTGCTGGCCGAGCAACTGGGTGTTTCGCGCAAGACCGTTTCCGACACCTACGCCCAACTGACCTACGAAAACTTCCTCACTGGCATTATCGGCAAAGGCACCTACGTCAATGCGCGGCCCGCCAAAGTGGTACGCAAGCAAAGCCACCGCGAACTGGCCGGTGCCGATGTCGTCGAGGCCTGGCGCACCATGCCCGACCTGATGCGCCATCCCACCCTCGAAGGTGCGCTGCGCTACGACTTCATCGGTGGCGCCACCGGCAAAGGGCAGTTTCCGCTGGACGACTGGCGGCGCTGCACCGCCCACGCGCTGCGCCAGATCGCCAGCGCCAAGGGCTTCTACAGCCAGCCCGAAGGCCTGCCGGCGCTGCGCAATGCCATTGCCCGGCATATCGCGTTTTCCCGCGGGGTCAATTGCCAGGACGAAGACGTCGTGGTGTGCAACGGCGCGCAGCAAGCCCTGGACTTGATCTCGCGGGTGTTGACCCGTCCCGGCAGCCTGGTGGCCATGGAAGACCCCGGCTATCCGCCGGCGCGGTTGCTGTTCGGCTCCCAGGGCGCCACGGTGGCCGGGGTGCCGGTGGACGATCAAGGCCTGCGGGTGGACCTGATCCCCGACGGCACACGGTTGATCTACGTGACACCCTCCCACCAGTTTCCCCTGGGCATGCCCATGAGCCAGGCCCGTCGCGAGGCGTTGCTGGCGCGGGCCTATGAGTTGGGGGCGATCATCATCGAAGACGACTACGACAGCGAATTCCGCTACGAAGGGCGGCCCGCCGATTCGTTGCAGAGCCTGGATGAACGCGGGATCGTGGCGTACGTCGGCACCTTCTCCAAGACCCTGTTGCCGGAACTGCGGCTCGGCTACGCGATCCTGCCGCCAGCGATCCTTGAAGCGGTGATCCTGGCCAAGCGCCTCACCGACCAGCACACCTCCACCCTGCCCCAGTGGGCGTTGGCGAAGTTCATCGCCGAAGGCTGCCTGCTCAAGCACATCCGTCGCTGCCACACCCTGTATGCCGGGCGCCGCGAGCGGATCCTGGCGCGCATGGCCGGGGACTTGTCACCCTGGTTCGAGGCCGTGCCGACCACCGCGGGCTTTCATATGGCGGTGTTGTGCAAGGTGCCGATGGACCTGGCGCTGGTGATCGAGCTGGCGAAAAAAGCCGAGGTCGGGCTCTACAGCCTCGAGGGTTTTTTCAATGATGTGCCTGTGCGACCGGGCCTGTTCTTCGGTTTCGGTGCGATCGAAACCCTGGACATCGATGTCGCCCTGGACCGTTTGCGCGACATTCTGCAGCAGGTGGCTTGAGAATTGGACTGGGCATTTATCCGCCCATTGGCTGTTTGAGCCTTGCGCCGCCAGGCCTATCCTGCACGGGTGTCATTGATCGTGAATAACCACCGTCCGACTTGATTCAGGAGCCTGAACAATGTCTCGCCAAGTGATCAATACCGTACAGGTGCAAGCCGCCGCCGGTCGCTCGGAAGAACTGGGCCGGCAATTGCAGCAAATCGTCGAGACCTTGCGCGCCCTGCCCGGCTGCGATGCCTATCTGGTCGACCGTTGCCCCGACGATGGCGACCGCTGGAACGTCAGTGCCCGCTGGCAATCGGAAGCGGCCATGCAAGCCCACTTCAACTGTCCTGAAGTGCAAGGTTTCATCAGCCTGATCGACAACCGCCTGGCTCGAAGCGTGGATTTCAATAGTTTTCCGATTGTCTGAGACCACGAATCTATTCCTGCCAAGCACTTCACCCTGTGGCGAGGGAGCTTGCTCCCGCTCGGCTGCGCAGCAGACGCAAGACTCTGATTGAATGCGCCGCCTGTGTTGGGGCGGCTTCGCCACCCAGCGGGAGCAAGCTCCCTCGCCACAAAAGCTCCATCGGCCAATGGCTTCATCGACCCAGCCAATTGGTCTACCCACCTTCCGAAAGATTGGACGTTTGCTTGCCCCGCCCTGGGGCTTAGGGTGACCCATCGCCGCGACAGCGCGAAATCACTCGAAACCAAATAGGCCATCTCCCATGAAAACACTCTGTCTGCTCGCCGCCCTCAGCCTGCTGCCCATTACCCAGGCCTACGCCCACGAAACCGCGCCTTCGGAGAAGGTCACGGTGTTGCAGGAGCAAATGCTGAAAAATGTTCCAGGTAAAAAAGCCATGATGCTGACCGTCAACTACGCCCCCGGCCAAGCGTCCATTGCCCACAAGCACGAGGGCACGGCCATGGCCTATGTACTCGAAGGCGCCATCACTTCCCAGGTCAAGGGCGAGGCGGCGAAGACCTACAAAGCCGGGGAATTCTGGTATGAAGCGGCGGGTTCCGAGCACTTGGTGTCGAAAAACGCCAGCGCGAGCCAACCGGCTAAATTGCTGGTGTTCATGGTGATGGGCGAGGATGAGGCGGTGTTGATTCCGTTGAAAAACTAACTCACCTAGACGCAGTCCCCCTTGTGGGAGCGGGCTTGCTCGCGAAAGCGGTTTCCCTGACTAAGCTTTGTTGACTGACCCACCGCTTTCGCGAGCAAGCCCGCTCCCACAGGGGCCCACAGTGGATCCTAAAAACAAAAAAAGCCCCGCATCTCTCAATGCGGGGCTTTTTCATTCAACGTCGGATCAGTTGGCCGTCACGACCGCCTGACCACTCATTGCCACGTCCAGCAGCTCGCGGTTGGCGACCGCGTACATGGCGTAGTCGGTACCGCTGGCGGCACGGATGTCCACCAGCATGGCACGCCAGCGCTCGACCATTTCGTGGTGCTGCTCCAGCCACAGTGCCAGGCGCGTTTCCACGTCCTGGGCGCCATCGCCCTCTTGCAGGACCGAGATGGTGATCGCCCGCTGTTGCCAGTCGACATCATCACGGAACGCTTCACGGGCCAGTGCCTGCCAGTTGTTTTCCACCGGCAGTGCGCTGATCTGTTGCAGGTACCAGGTGATGTCCAGGGCGCTGCCCACGGAGAAGTAAGCCTTGGCCACATCGGCGGCGTTCTGACCGGTAACGTCGGCAGCCTCGATGATCGGCAGCAAGGTGTACAGGTGCGTCGTACCGGCAACCATGCGCGCCAGCAACTCCGGCACGCCGGCGGCCACGTAGGCCTGGTAGCGGGTCTGCCAGCCTTCGCGGGTCGGACCTTCCAGCAGTTCGTCGAGCTTGAGGCCCAACGCGGCCAGGTGCGGACCGAAGTGAGCGACGTCACGGGCAGCGTTCTGCTCGTTGCGGCGGCTGCGCAGGAACCAGCGCGTGGCGCGACGGCCCAGGCGCATCAGCTCGTCCATCAGCTCCAGTTGCACGTCGGCCGAGACCTGGTGGTCCAAGGCTTCAATCTGACGGAACCAGTGCGGGAGATGGAAGATGTCCCGAACGATCACATAGGCACCGGCCACGTTCGCCGGGCTCATGCCCGTCGACTCTTTCAACCGCTGGACGAAGGTGATGCCCATGTGGTTGACCAGGTCGTTGGCGATCTGGGTGCTGACGATCTCGCGCTTCAGGCGGTGACGACGCATGGCTTCGGAGAACTTGCTCACCAGCGTTGGCGGGAAAGCCGTCTCCATGTCACGGGTCAGGTAGTCATCGTCCGGCACCAGGGAGTTGAGCAGCGCTTCCTTGAGGTCGATCTTGCTGTAGGAGATCAGCACCGACAGTTCGGCACGGGTCAGGCCATGGCCCGCCGCGACACGTTCGGCCAGTTGCTCTTCCGTCGGCAGGAACTCGATGGCACGGTCCAGCTTGCCCCGGGCTTCCAGGTCGTTCATCAGGCGCTTGTATTCGGCGATCCGCACGAAGGCGCGGCGTGCCGCCAGGGACAGGGCCTGGGTCTGCTTGTAGTTGTTGCCTAACACCAGGCCACCGACTTCGTCGGTCATGCTCGCCAGCAACTGGTTGCGTTGCTTGTCGGTCATGTCGCCGGCCTGCACCACTTCGTTGAGCAGGATCTTGATGTTCACTTCGTGGTCGGAGCAGTCCACGCCACCGGCGTTGTCGATGAAGTCGGTGTTGGAACCGCCGCCATTGAGGCCGAACTCGACGCGACCCAGTTGGGTCATGCCCAGGTTGCCGCCCTCGCCCACGACCTTGCAGCGCAGTTCGTTGCCGTTCACGCGCAGCGCGTCGTTGGCCTTGTCGCCAACATCGGCGTGGCTTTCGCTGCTGGCCTTGACGTAGGTACCGATACCGCCGTTCCACAACAGGTCCACCGGCGCCTTGAGCAAGGCGTTCAGCAGTTCGGTCGGGGTCAGTTTGTCGGCCTTGATGTCGAAGCGCTCTTTCATCTGTGGCGAAATCGCGATGCTCTTCGCGCTGCGCGAGAAGATACCGCCGCCTTCGGACATGATGCTGGCGTCGTAGTCGGTCCAGGCCGAACGCGGCAGGTCGAACAGGCGCTTGCGCTCGGCAAAGCTGCTGGCAGGCGTAGGGTTCGGGTCGATGAAGATGTGCAGGTGGTTGAAGGCCGCGACCAGTTGCAGCTTGTCGGACATCAACAAGCCGTTGCCGAACACGTCGCCGGCCATGTCGCCGACGCCCACCACGGTGATGCTGTCTTCCTGGACGTTGATGCCGCGCTCGCGGAAGTGACGTTGCACACCGACCCACGCGCCCTTGGCGGTGATGCCCATTTTCTTGTGGTCGTAGCCGGCCGAACCGCCGGAGGCGAACGCATCGCCGAGCCAGAAGCCGTAGTCGATGGCGATGCCGTTGGCGATGTCGGAGAAGGTCGCAGTGCCCTTGTCCGCCGCCACCACCAGGTACGGGTCATCGTCGTCATGGCGCACGACGTTGGCCGGCGGTACCAGCGCGCCGTCCTTCAGGTTGTCGGTGATGTCCAACAGGCCCGAGATGAAGATGCGGTAGCAGGCGATGCCCTCGGCCGCGATCTCGTCCCGGCTGCCGCCCAGTGGCAGGCGACGCGGCAGGAAGCCGCCCTTGGCGCCCACCGGCACGATCACCGAGTTCTTCACTTGCTGGGCTTTTACCAGGCCCAGCACTTCGGTGCGGTAGTCTTCTTCACGGTCGGACCAGCGCAGGCCGCCGCGGGCAACGTTGCCGAAGCGCAGGTGCACGCCTTCGACCCGTGGCGAGTAGACGAAGATCTCGAACTTGGGTACCGGTTTCGGCAGTTCCGGGATCAGGTGCGGGTTGAACTTGAAGCTGAAGTAGGACTTGTTCTGGCCGTTGGCGTCGGTCTGGTAGAAGTTGGTCCGCAAGGTCGCCTTGATCAGGTCCAGGTAACGACGCAGGATGCGGTCTTCGTTGAGTACCTGCACCTCGTCGAGGGCCGAGAGGATCGCTTGCTCCAGGCGCAGCTGCTTGTCTTCCAGGTCATCGCCGCTGAGCTTGCGCGCCAGATAGAAGCGGGTCTTGAACAACCGGGTCAACTCGCGCGCGATGTCGGTGTGGTTGTTCAGGGTGCTGGCGATGTAACCCAGGTCGAAGCCCAGGCGGATCTGCTTCAGGTAACGAGCGTAGGCACGCAGCAATGCCACGTCGCGCCATGGCAGGCCGGCGGTCAGCACCAGGCGGTTGAACGCATCGTTCTCGGCATCGCCACGCACGATGTGGACGAAGGCGTCCTGCAAGGTGTCGTTGAGTTGCTGGATGTCGAGGTCCAGGCCTTCGGCGGCGGTGAAGGCGAAATCATGAATCCAGAATTCGCGGCCGTTGGTGTGACGCAGGCGGTACGGGAATTCACCCAGCACGCGCAGGCCGAGGTTTTCCAGGATCGGCAGCACGTCGGACAGCGCCAGCGGCGTATCGGCGTGATACAGCTTGCAGTGCAGCTCGCGCTGGCCGGAAACCTGGCCCAGCGGCTGGTAGAAGCTCATCACCAGCGGATTCTTTTCGTTCAGGCTCAGCAGGTGTTGCATGTCGACCACGGCCGAATGCGCGGCAAAGCGCTCGCGGTAGCCGGCCGGGAAGCCTTTCGGGAAATCCGACAGCACGTTGGTGCCCTGGGCTTCGCCGAAACTCTCGATGACCAGGCTGGCGTAGTCGTCCTTCCAGCTGCGGCAGGCCTGCACGACTTCTTTTTCCAGCAGCAACGGGTCGATGTCGATGCGGTTCTTCGGGTCCACCCGCAGGATCAACTGCACGCGAGCCAGTACGGACTCGGAGAAGAAGGTCCAGAACTCGCAGTCCGAGGCCTTCAGGCGATCCATCAGCACTTGCTGGATCTTCTGGCGCACTTCGGTGGAGTAGATATCACGCGGCACGTAGGCCAGGCAGTAGCAGAAACGGCCGTACGGGTCTTTGCGCAGGAACACGCGGATCTTGTTGCGTTCCTGGATCTGCACGATGGACATGACGGTGCTGAACAGCTCGTCCACCGGGGTCTGGAACAGGTCGTCGCGAGGCAGCACTTCGACCACCTGGGCCAGTTCCTTGCCCAGGTGCGCCTTGGCCTGGAAGCCCGAGCGACGCTCGATTTCCGCGACCTTGCGGCGGATGTACGGGATGACCCGCACGCTCTCGCCATACACCGAAGAGGTGTACAGGCCCATGAAGCGGCATTCCTTGATGACCTTGCCGTTGGCGTCGATTTCACGGATCGACACGTAGTCCGGGTAGGCCGGACGGTGCACGCGGCTCGGGTGCGCGGCCTTGGCGAACGACAGCGGCGTCGGTTCGCGCAGGTAGGCGACGGCATAGTCTTCGATGCGCAGGTCCTCGGCGGTCAGGCCGGCGCGCAGCAACTTGGTCAGGCCGAGGAACGAATCGGGGTTGTACTCGATGTGGCCGCCATCGGCCTCGTCGCGCACCACGAACTCTTCGTAGCCCAGGAAGGTGAAGTGGTTACCCACCAGCCACTCCAGGAAGCTCTTGATCTCGCTCTTTTCATCAGCGTCGATGGCGTAGGCGCTGCTGTCCAGGCTGTCGAGGATTTCCTGGACCTTGGCTTTCATCGGTTCGAAATCGGCCACGGCCACGCGCACTTCGCCCAGCACTTGCTCAAGTTCCTTGCTCAGGACGTTGAGTTCGGCGGCGTTGGCGCAGCGGTCGATTTCCAGGTACATCAGCGACTCTTGCAGCACGTCGTCGCCCTGGGTGCCCTTCGGCAGGATCTCCAGCAACTCGCCCTTGCTGCCGCGACGCACGCTCAGGACGGTGGTTTGCAGGGTATGGATGCTGTAGCCGCGACGGTTCAGCTCGGTGCGGACCGAGTCCACCAGGAACGGCAGGTCGTGGTGCAACACTTCCACGGCGGTGTGGGTCGACTGCCAGCCGTGGCGTTCGTAATCGGGGTTGTAGACGCGCACCTGCGGTTGCGTGTGGTCGAAGCGCTCAAGCAGGCGCCAGGCAGACAGGGTGCAGCCGGCGAGGTCGGACAACCGGCGCTGGGTAAGTTCATCGAGGGAAATGATGCCGAAGAATTGTTCAGCGAACAGCGCCACTTGTGGCAGTGCCTGTTCACTGATGTGCTGCGCCAGTGCCGCTTGCAGTTGGTGCTGGAAGTCGGCTTTGCTGGCTGCGGTGAAGAACGCCATCTGTGGTACTCCGCTTGGGCTTGTTATTGATGGTAGCGTCGCGTGCAACCCCTTTCGGGGCCGTCGGCCATCCCGTTCCTGATTCTCGGGCAGAGGAAACAGGATGACAGGTGGGTGAAGCTGGACAGGACCCGCAGGTCACATCCTTTTCCATGTAATTTCATGTCATGGACACCTGCAAAAATCACCCCGGGTGGACTTTGCAGGTGCACATCCGTTGCGCAGCTTAACGAGTGCGACATCCTGCCTGCTTGCAGCGCTGCGACATATTCGGTCATCGGCTAGCTAAACAGCCGGTGCGCACCGAACAACCCTAGCAGGCTGGGGACCAAACGGCACCCCGAGGCGGTAAACCAGCAGAAAATCCTTCAGGCTGGCAAAATCCACTTTTTGCACCCCGCCGGTGCACTCGATCCTGGAGCATCACCATGCAAATGACCACCGCCCTTCTGATCGCCAACCCGTGCGACGACGAAGAAGACAACATGGCCATGCTCTGCTGCCACAGCGCCCAGGGCGAAATGTTCCTGATGACGCGCTACCCCGACGAAGACGAACTGGAAATCGCCCTGGATGGAGAGCCTTCGACCCTGGACGGCGTCAAGGTCACGCTCAGCCCGACCCGCCTGCTGATTGAGATTGCCCCGGCGGATGCCGATGCGTTGAATGGCGACGATGTGCTGGAGATCATCCACGGCACCGATGCGGCGGACCTGGCGGAAGTGGAACTGACGTTGCAGAACATCCTCAAGGGGACGGGGACCTATATAAGCCAGCTCTGAGATCCGGACACGAACACGCTCCTGTGGCATCAGCCACCCCTGATCCAAAGGCACCCCGTGGCGAGGGAGCTTGCTCCCGCTGGGTTGCGCAGCAACCCCAAAACCAGGCGCTGCGATGTGATGGGCAAGCTGCATAGGCCGCCTTGCGACTGCTGCGCAGTCGAGCGGGAGCAAGCTCCCTCGCCACAGGTTCAGTGCACCAGCGGTTATTCGTCTTTCTTCACGAGATCGCCATCAGCGTCATAGACCAGATACTCGTCATCGTTCTTCGGGTCCCTCACATAGTAACGGGCCTCATTGCCGTTATCCGGCACCTTCATGCTGGAGTAGGACCCCAGCGCCTTGATCACCTTGTTGTCCTGGCTGATCAAGACCAACGAGGTGCCCCCACCCGCCCGGATGGCCGCTGCGTAACGGGTCTGGAACGCGTTGATCTGCTGGTAATCCAGCGGCACTTGCAAGCGGCCCGCCAAGTCGATGGCACCGTAGCTGTCATCGCGCCCGACCACCGCCATGCCGTTGGAAAACGGCGTCACTTCGTCATAAGGCAACTTGATCGGTAGCCGCGCGCCCTGGCGATCGATAAAAGCGAACTTCCTGCTTTTGGTGTCCTGCACCAACAGCGGCTGCTGCCCCACAAACCGGCCTATCACGTTGTAACCTGGGAGGTTGATCCGTTTGCCTTCCAGGTCGAAAACATCCTCACGACTCCGATCGGCGGAGCTGGCGTAGAGCAGACCCGCGCTGTGCTCGATGCCCGAGAATTGCGTTGGCAGGATCTCCTTGCCGTCCAGGGTATAAGCGCCGTACAGGCCTTCCATGAGATCAGTTCGCTTGCCAAGACGGGCGATGAACAGGTTATCGGTCACGGTGGGGTTGACGAATTTCATCGGCAACACAAACCGATGATGCCTGGCATCGTAGAGCCCATAAGGGCCGTTGGTTTCACGCTCCACCAACAGCAGGCCATTGCTCAGCGCCTCGGTGATGTGTTCGAACGGCAGGTCGACGAGCTTGTTGCTACCGGCGGGGAAATAGGCGAGCTGGCTGCGCAACGCCTGCCACTCCGATTCCGGGTCGCTGGACTTCTCCGGGTAAAACAACGTGTAGGTATCGGCCACCGGACTGTCTTGCACCTGCACCCAACGGGGTTTGATCAACCATTGGCCGGCCTGGTCGATGAAGCCATAGCGCTCGGCCTTGCGGTCCAGGGCGATGTACCGTGCTTGGGCTGCCAGGACGTTGTCGACCTGGGTGAACTCAACGCGGTTGTCTTCCATCGGATCGAGTACATGGATGACGATGCGTTGCGGGGTGGCCTCGAATCGGTAGTCGACCTCGGTGTTTTGCAACGGCCCCGCCTGCGCGACCAGCGCCTCGGTCACGCGTTCCAACTGCTGTTGTACCGCCTGGCCGGTCTTGAGCTGCTCGAGGTCGTCCTTGGTCTGCAGCAGCGCGTTGTAATAGTCCTGCAACGCCGCGATATCGCCCTCGGTGGGGAACGCCAGGGAGCTGTTCCCGTTGCTGTAGAGCGCCCTGCCCCCATCGTCCAGCCCTTGCACCACGAAGGTCGACAATTTCAGCGTACTCAAGCGCACGGAAGCGCTGCCATCACCCAGGGCCGTGAGCTGGAAGGACTGGCCGTCGTCCAGGGTCACTTTCGGCTGGTCCTTGTCCAGCACCACTTTCCTGAACGCCGGATAGCTGCGGTAAGCGACCGTCAGGCCGAGACTCGCCAGCGGTTTGTTCACCGCAAGTGCGAAGGCGTCATGGGATGCGATCATGTCGTCGGACCCGACCTTGGGCGGCGCCTTGAGCTCGGCGAAGGTTTTTTCGCTGCCATCGCGAAAAACCAAGCGCTGCGGCAAATACTGCTCGGCCGTCGGCTCATCCGGCATGGCGGCGCGCTTCCAAAGAGGATCGAGGCGACTGGTATCGAGCCGCACTTCGGAACCGTCGGCGAACAGTTTCTGAGCAAAACGCAGGTCCTGGATCGACGCCAATTCAGCTTTCAGTTGCGCGCTGGTGAACGGGACGAACAGCGGCTCGTATTGCAACGGCTGTTCGCCGGCAGGCTCGGTCGTCTCGACAGTCAGGCTCAATTGCACGTCACTGACCCGCTCCAGGGACCTGAGGGTTTCACCGGTGTCCTGGATCAAATAATTGAGGCGTTTCCCCACCTCGGGCAGTGCCAACGTGCCGATGTCTTCCATGCCGCCTTCGTTCAATTGCTCGGCGGCGAAGCCTTCATCGGCTGGGGCGCCGCTGTGGCGAAACAGGATGTAGGACGTAAAGCCCACCACCAACAAGGTCACACTCAGTATCGACAGCAATCTCAAACGAGGCTGGGAAAAGGTCATGGTGGGTTCGGTCGTCAAAGGGCTGGGGAAGGCAGGCAGCTAACCACACGGCCTGGCGTGCTGCAAATCGGCTGGGTGGCCCGGCGCTGATGAATCGGCGTCACCGTGCGACTGATGTGAAACAGCCGCCGGTCGTGCCTCTGACATTTCGCTCTTGACGACTGATTGGGTTCTGGTGTTTCCTGAAACCGGTTTCAGAGCCACTAATAAATCCAATAAGCAGGTTTCAATCCGTGAATTCTTTCTCCGCCGCCCAGCGCAGCCGCGTGACCATGCTCGACGTTGCCGAACGCGCCGGGGTCTCCAAGGCCAGCGTCTCGCGTTTCATTGGCGAAGACCGTGCCCTGCTCTCCGAAGCCATCGCCCGGCGCATCGAGCAGGCCATCAACGAGCTGGGCTACCGGCCGAACCAGATGGCCCGCGGCCTCAAGCGCGGGCGCACACGCCTGATCGGCATGCTGGTGGCCGATATCCGCAACCCTTATTCGATTGCCGTGATGCATGGCGTGGAAACCGCCTGCCGTCGCCATGGCTACAGCCTGGTGGTGTGCAACACCGACCGCGATGACGAGCAGGAACGCCAGCACCTGGCGCTGCTGCGCGCCTACAACATCGAAGGGTTGATCGTGAACACCCTGGGGCATCACCGCGACGAGCTGTTCGAGTTGCGCAGCGAAATGCCGCTGGTGCTGGTAGATCGCAAGGTCGATCGGCTCGACAGCGACCTGGTCGGGCTGGACAACCCGGCGGCCATCGAAATGGCCCTCGATCACCTCGAACAACGGGGCTACCGCGATCTGTTGCTGGTAACCGAGCCGTTCGACGGCACCAGCTCGCGGATCGAGCGGGTCGAGAGTTTCAAGGCCGGCCTCCAACGGCGCCCTGCCCTGGCCGGCACCGTGGTGGAAACCTCCGATCAGTTGACCACGCGCATCAAGACCTTTCTTGCGCAGCCGGGCCCAGGCCCCAAGACATTGTTCTGCGCCAATGGCATTGCCGCCCTGGCCGCCACGACGGTGTTGCGCGAGTTGGGTTGTCACTTGTTCGACGATGTGGGCCTGCTCGCCCTCGATGACCTGGATTGGTACCCGTTGGTAGGCAGCGGCATCACGGCCCTGGCCCAACCGACCGCGGAGATCGGCGCCAGCGCGTTCGAATGCCTGCTCAAGCGCTTGCGGGGTGACAACGGGCCGGTGCGGACCCTGGATTTTGCGGCGCGGTTGATTGAGCGTGGGTCGACGCTTGGGAATGGTCGGTGATGGTGAGGGCCTGCTCGCGATGAGGCCCTAAAGCAAACCACCTTTTTTTGCACAAAACTGAAACCGGTTTCAGAGGTACAACAACAATGCACACCCCACCCGTCTCCATCAGTCTTTCCAGCTACGGCGCCGACCTGGTGCGCCAGCATGGCCAAGGCAGCTTCATCGATCTGCTGGCCGCCGCCGGTGCTTCGCGCATCGAATGGCGCGAAGAATTGCTCACCACCGAACACCCTGCGGAACTGGCCGTCGCTGCCCGGGCCCGGGGCCTGCACAGTATCTTCTCGTCGCCTCTGGAGCTGTGGCTCGCCGGCCAGCCCAGGCCCAACCCTGCCCTGGCACTCGCCCTGCAACGCGCCGAGGCGTTCGGTTCGACCTGGCTGAAAGTCTCCCTCGGTCACTTCACCGACTCCAATGACCTGTCGGCATTGGCCCAGGTGCTCTCCGCAAGCCCGGTGCAGTTATTGGTGGAAAACGACCAGACCTTGCAAGGCGGGCGGATCGAACCGTTGCAACGGTTCTTCACCGCCGTCGAATATCAAGGGTTGCCCGTTGCCATGACCTTCGACATCGGCAACTGGCAATGGCAGGACCAATCGGCCGCCGTGGCCGCCCGACAATTCGGACGGTATGTGGCCTATGTGCATTGCAAGGCCGTGGCCCGGCGCGCCGACGGCAAACTCGTCGCCGCGCCTCCGGCCATGACCGATCTGCATCTGTGGGAACAACTGCTCAAGCACATGCCTGCCGGCGTCATGCGCGCCGCCGAGTATCCGTTGCAAGGCGATGACTTGCTGCAATTGACCACCCGCCATGTCGCCACCCTGTCCCGTCTCGGGCAATCGCGCCGGGAGCCTGTCCATGTCTGAATTCGATGTGTTGTCGTTCGGCGAAACCATGGCGATGCTGGTGGCGGATCAGCGCGGTGACTTGGCCAGTGTCGACCAGTTTCATAAGCGTATCGCCGGGGCCGACAGCAACGTGGCCATCGGGCTGTCGCGACTGGGCTTCAAGGTCGCGTGGCTAAGCCGGGTCGGCGCCGATTCCCTGGGACGCTTCGTGACGCAGACGCTGGAGAACGAAGGCTTGGATTGTCGCCATGTGGCGGTCGACCCGGAGCACCCCACCGGCTTCCAGTTCAAATCCCTTACGGTTGATGGCAGCGACCCGCAAGTCGAGTATTTCCGGCGCAGTTCGGCGGCCAGTCATCTGTCCATCGACTCCATCGCCCCGGCGTTGCTTGACGCCCGACACCTGCACGCCACTGGCATCGTCCCGGCGCTGTCGGACAAGGCCCGCGAGATGTCATTTGAGCTGATGACCCGTATGCGCGAGGCCGGCCGCAGCCTGTCGTTCGACCCCAACCTGAGGCCAAGCCTGTGGCGCAGCGAGTCGATGATGATCACTGAAATCAATCGCCTCGCCGCCCTCGCCCACTGGGTCTTGCCGGGACTCGGCGAAGGCCGGCTGCTGACGGGTTTCGACGATCCGGCTGACATCGCCGCGTTCTACCTGGACCAAGGCGCCGAAATCGTCGTGATCAAGCTCGGCGCGGACGGCGCTTATTACCGCACGCCGCTGGACGAAGGCGTCATTGCCGGCGTGCCGGTAACCCAGGTGATCGACACCGTGGGCGCCGGGGATGGCTTCGCCGTCGGCTTGATCAGCGCATTGCTCGAAGGCCAGGCCATCACCGCGGCCGTGCAGCGCGCCAACTGGATTGGCAGCCGCGCGGTGCAGAGCCGCGGAGACATGGAGGGGTTGCCGACGCGCCTTGAGCTATTGGCCGAATTCAATGACGCCGATCGCGAGCAGGCTCGCTCCCACAGGGTCAGCGCAAATCCATGTGGGAGCGAGCCTGCTCGCGATTGAAGCCACCACAAACGCACCTGCTGCAACAAAAACAACAAGCTCAGGAGTCAATGACATGCAAACGCTCAACCTCGCCACCCGCCGCTGGTGGTACATCATGCCCATCGTGTTCATCACCTACAGCCTGGCCTACCTCGACCGGGCCAACTATGGCTTCGCCGCCGCCTCGGGCATGGCCGAGGACCTCATGATCACCCCAGGACTATCGTCGCTGCTGGGCGCACTGTTTTTCCTCGGCTACTTTTTCTTCCAGATACCCGGGGCGATCTACGCGCAAAAGCACAGCGTGAAGAAGCTGATCTTCGTCAGCCTGATCCTCTGGGGGTCACTGGCCACCCTGACGGGCATGGTCTCCAACGCCTACTGGCTGATCGTCATCCGCTTCATGCTTGGGGTGGTCGAGGCCGCAGTAATGCCGGCGATGCTGGTGTACCTGTGTCACTGGTTCACTCGGGCCGAACGGTCGCGCGCCAATACCTTCCTGATCCTTGGCAACCCGGTGACCATGCTGTGGATGTCCGTGGTCTCGGGTTACCTGGTGCAGCAATTCGACTGGCGTTGGATGTTCATCATCGAAGGTTTGCCGGCGGTGCTCTGGGCCTTTGTCTGGTGGCGCCTGGCCGATGATCGCCCAGCCCAGGCCAAGTGGCTCAACGACCAGGAAAAACACGACCTGGAAAGTGCCTTGGCGGCCGAACAGGTCGGCATCAAAGCAGTGAAGAACTACGCCGAGGCCTTCCGCTCGCCCAAGGTGGTCATCCTGGCGTTGCAATTTTTCTGCTGGAGCATCGGCGTCTATGGGTTTGTGCTGTGGTTGCCGTCGATCCTCAAGGCCGGCCTGCAGATGAACATGGTCGAGGCCGGCTGGCTGTCGTCCTTGCCGTACCTGGCGGCGGTGATCGGCATGCTGGTGGTGTCCTGGGCGTCGGACAAGGCACAGAAGCGCAAGCGTTTCGTCTGGCCGCCGCTGCTGATCGCCTCCATCGCGTTCTACGCCTCCTACCTGCTGGGGGCCGAGCACTTCTGGTGGTCCTATGGCTTGCTGGTGATTGCCGGCGCTTGCATGTATGCGCCGTACGGGCCGTTCTTCGCCATCGTTCCGGAAATCCTCCCGGCCAATGTCGCCGGCGGTGCCATGGCCTTGATCAACAGCATGGGCGCGCTGGGCTCGTTCGGCGGCTCGTACCTGGTGGGCTACCTCAACGGCACCACTGGCTCCCCCGGCATGTCCTTCCTGCTGATGAGCGGTGCGTTGCTGCTGTCGGTGGTCCTGACCCTCGCCCTCAAGCCTGGCGCCAGCGACCGGACCGTCTCCCACCCCGCGACGCCCAACCCGGCGCCCGCCCGTTCCTGAATCGAGACCCATCCCATGAAAAAGCACGTGGTGTTGTACAAAAAACTGTCAGCGCAACTGATGGAACGCCTGCAAGCCCAGGCCCAAGTCACGCTCATCGAACGCCTCGACGCCCAGGGCCTGACACAACTGCGCGACGCCCTGCCCAGCGCCCACGGCCTGCTGGGCGCGAGCCTCAAGCTCGACGCGGCGCTGCTGGACCTGGCGCCGAACCTGCAAGCCATCGCCAGCGTCTCGGTGGGGGTCGACAACTACGACATCGATTACCTGACCGAACGCCGGATCCTGCTCAGCAATACCCCGGACGTGTTGACCGAGACCACCGCAGACACCGGTTTCGCGCTGATCCTGGCGACCGCCCGGCGCGTGGTGGAGCTGGCCAATCAGGTCCGCGCAGGCAGGTGGCAACAGAGCATCGGCCCCCAGCATTTCGGCACCGACGTCCATGGCAAGACCCTGGGCATCATCGGCATGGGGCGCATCGGCGAAGCCCTGGCCCAGCGCGGGCACTTCGGCTTCGGCATGCCGGTGCTCTACCACAGCCATTCGCCCAAGCCTGCGGTCGAGCAGCGGTTCGGCGCACGTTATTGCAGTCTCGAAACGCTGTTGCAGCAGGCGGATTTCATCTGCCTGACCTTGCCGCTGACAGCCGAGACCCACGGGCTGATCGGCGCCCAAGCGTTCGCGCAGATGCGTCCCGAGAGCATCTTCATCAATATTTCCCGGGGCAAGGTGGTGGATGAAGCGGCGTTGATCGAAGCCCTGCGCAACCAGCAGATCCGTGGCGCGGGGCTGGATGTGTTCGAGCGCGAACCCTTGAATGCCGATTCGCCGCTGTTGCAGATGGACAACGTGGTCGCGACGCCGCACATGGGCTCGGCCACCCATGAGACCCGGGAGGCAATGGCACGCTGTGCGGTGGACAACCTGCTGACGGCGTTGGCGGGGGAACGGCCGGTGAATCTGGTGAATGCGGGGGCGTGGGTAGGCTGAGTTGTTGCCGCCTGCGAATATGCCATCGCGAGCAGGGTCGCGATGGCAACTGTGTTCCTTTAAATGCGCACGCAACACAATTTTTCCGGGCACACCTGCCTTAAAACACAACTACCAGATTATCCTTTTGATCCTTTCTTAAAATAATATAAACACCCCAAACGGCGAGAACAGTAGAGAAAAACCACACTTTCAACAAAGCAGCTACATTCCTACGCCTCCCTCCTACTAAACGGCAAGAACGAACCTACGTCAGCCTCGGAAGTCGCGCAATAGCCTTCACCCAACCCCAATGTTATTAATTAATCACTTGCGAACACACGCAAGTTGGGCGCTCGCGTCGCGACGCTCATTAACTACATTGGAGTAAATCGACATGGGCAGAAAACGCTCTGAAATAAATAACACCTTTTTTGGCCTGCCACAGGCATTAGGGCTTTCTGAGGATCTCCTCGCAACGGAAGCCGATTTTTTTGCGTCGCTGACTAACTAAATCAGTGACCGATTAAATATCGGCGAACAGATGCCGAAAGGATCTCCTTTCGGCATCCTTTAAAGGAGACCCACATGTCAGAACGAGAACTATCACCCACCGAAGCGCTATTCAATATAATGTCCACGCTCCATGCACTGGGCCTCAGTGCCGTAACACGGTACACGACACCATCCAAGCTAGTGGCGACTGCCGAACTGTTTGATGGCAACGATAATCTCGTTGAATCGGGGGCTGGCAAGGGGCCCGACTCACTATTAGGCGCGCTGGCAGAAAGCATTGAACACTTCAGCACGTTTCAGCCTCTTGCTGATGCTCCCATACGATACCGCTCCGATAAGATAGCTACTCAAAAAGCAGTTACAGACGATGGAATCTTTACCAGCCTGCCTCACACCGAAAAATTAATCGAATGTTTCAGACTTACCTCGCTCAACAATAATGAAGAGCTATTCGCACCGTGCGTCCTTCTATGCCCTGAAACGACGCAAAACATCCACGAAGATTCGAATTCCGCAATGCGCTTTCTATCTCGCTACTCATCAAACTCAGGAATTGCTTTCGGTTGCACAGAGAACGAAGCACTGTTACATGGTACCCACGAAACAATCGAGAGGCATATCCTGTCTCTTTTCTACATGGCTGTCTGTGGCCTCGGTCCGGCAATGGAACTGTACACACCTTCTACCGCGTTGCTTGAAACAGCGCTGACGAGCCAACCCGCTGCCTTGGCGTCAGCGAACAGACTGCAAGTGATCATTATCAAGGACGTGCTGTCAGTTTATTTTGCAGTGGCATTTCCCAAGGCGGGCCCTGGAGGTCACCATCTTTCACCCATCGGTTCCGGATGCTCGCTTGAAATCCATACCGCAATTCAGAGGGCAGTTACTGAACAGTTCCAGTCCGAGGAATTATATGATGCCACTGAAGAATCCATAGATAGAGAAACCTTTGACCTATTATCTAAATCAAGGCATCTGAAACACTTGATTGACTTCGCACCACTCATAAGAGCGACACTTCCCACAATTGACTCCCCTGCACATATCGACTCCCCGACAGTCTCCGAACAATTAGAAAAACTGCAAAAAAACCTATCAAGCAAAAGAATGAAAATATTCCACCGAACGGTGGCTCGCTTTTCAGGCAACAGCATCGTCACTCAAATCTACATCCCCGGACTTGAGCGCTTCAATATCATTAGAAACGGTCGCCTGGTGGTGCCTCAGTACGTATTACGCGGTTGAACTATCGAACACAAAGCAACCAGGAGCGAGTACATGCACAGCATTAGGGCAATGATAAAAAACGCCTATAAAAAACACACCAAACTTCTGATGATAACTATAATCACCATCATCGCACTTAAACTGATTACACTTGCCCCTCCGCTATTACTCGGAACCATCATCGACACGCTGCAAGGCAATGTAAATCCAGCATCCAGCACCCTGCTCGCACTGACGGCAGGCCTGATTGCCGCGGGATGCATTCATGCCGCCATCACTCCTCTGCAAATCCACGCGCTGTCTAAGTTGGTACAAAACATTATCATGAACGCTTCCATTGGGTGGATCACAGAACTCATCGGCAAAGAGTTTTCGTCATTCAACTCCTGGAGAATCGGCCATTTCATCAAATCGGTCGAGCGCGGAATTACTGCGCACGAACAACTACTCACTTTCATTGTGACCATTGCACTTCCCGTACTTTTGGAATTCATAGTTGTTGGAACTGCTTTTATTTACATTGGAGGCGGTGAAATTTTTTTGAGCATGACGGCGTTCGGAGTTATCTATCTGGCTGCCACCCATCACATTATCAAATGGCGAAGAAAGCACATCGATGCAGTCAATGAACAGGAAGATGAGTTAAGTGCCCACCTCTACAACACCCTCAACGCCGGGAAAAACATAAAACTGGAAAGTGCCATACCTACTGCCCTGCACCCGTTGAACGCGGCGTTCGGGCGTTATGCCAACGCCGCAGTGACTACGGCATCATCTGGCGGCCTGCTGAGCACCGCCAAGATATTGTTCGTAAGCCTTTCCACTGGGGGATTGCTCTACTGGGGCGTCGTAGACCAGCTTTCGGGCCAGCCCAGTATCAGTGTCGGGCAGCTGGTTGCCATTTTTTCAATCGCGGGGAGCTACCTGCTCAGTATTTCAACCTTGACTGAAGGGTATCGTGTTCTCGATCAGTTTCTTGCAGACCAGCGTCAATTTCAGGGTCTGCTATCGCTTCCGGATTTCGATCGCAGCAATCGGCTGGCCTGGGTTGATTTCCAGCGGTCCTCAGTTCTGGAACTCGACCCCTGCGAAGTGGCAGGAACGGGACCGCTTCGCCTGTCGATCAAGCGCTCCCTGGCATTTGCCCAAGGGCAGTCAGTGGCTGTTACGGGCCCTAGCGGCGCAGGCAAAACCACTTTTCTGGAAGTCCTCGCCGGGCTTGATGCATCAATGCGTGACCAACTGAGTATCGACTCGGTACCGGTCTCACTTTTGACCGGTCAAGCTCACTTGGATGCCTTGAGATACTGCCCCCAACAACCACGGTTCCTGGAAGGCTCTTTTGAACAATCGGTTCTGTTCGGAAGCAGCGCATCGCCCATTTTATCCAGAGCCATACGACAACTGGAACTGGATGAGATCGTGGCTACACGGCAGGTCAGCGAAAATGCATCGAATATCTCCGGAGGCGAAGCCAAACGCCTATCGCTACTGCGCCTGATCAACAAGCCTGGAAAATTCAATATGTTCGACGAGCCAAGCGCATCCATCGAACCCAGGTTGACCACGCCCCTTTGGGACCTGTTATTCGAGGTTTTTGCCGGGCAGGGATTGATATGTGTCACCCACGACGTTGATCACCTGCATCGGTTTGACCGGGTCATTGTGATGCATGCTGGGGCAATCGTGGAGGATGGTCCGTGGCGGGAGCTGGTCGACAGACCAGCAATCAAGCTGCTGGTGGATGAGATTCGGATGCAAAACTAGCGAAGATTGGAGGTGTATGTGCCGCCATCATCGCGAGCAAGCTCGGCTCCCACAGTTGTTTTGGAGTGGCCTCAGGATTCGCATATGCCGCAGATCTCCTGTGGGAGCGAGCCTGCTCGCGATGGCAGTCTGCCTGGGACGACGATGCTGGATGTGCCGGCCTCTTCGCGAGCAGGCTCGCTCCCACACTGGATCCGTGGCGTTCCTGAATCCCGCGCGCACCGCCACTGCCGTTGTGGGAGCTGAGCTTGCTCGCGATGGCGGTGGGTCAGGCTGCATTGAAGGTGTATGTGCCGCCGTCATCGCGAGCAAGCTCGGCTCCCACACTGATCTCGGGTGTACACCACAGATCCCTGTGGGAGCGGGCTTGCTCGCGAAAGCGGTGTGTCAGTTGACGAAAATGTTGCCTGACACTGCGTCTTCGCGAGCAAGCCCGCTCCCACAACGACTCCAAACCGATCACAAATCCGCACACCAGACAAAATCCCGTTAGTCGCCACCCCCTGCCATGCATTAAAGTAACGCCCCCAGCCCCGGCGTTATCCGAACGCCTGGGGCCACCCTTTCCAGGAACAGTCACCGATGGAACATCGTGAAGCGCTGCTGGCGCTGCGAACCTTTCTTTCAACGCAGATTCTCGGCCAGGAAAAACTCATCGAGCGCCTGCTCATCGCCCTGCTCGCCGATGGTCATATGCTGGTGGAAGGCGCGCCTGGGCTGGCAAAAACCAAGGCCATCAAAGAGTTGGCCGAAGGCATTGAAGCGCAATTCCATCGCATTCAGTTCACCCCTGACCTACTGCCTGCCGACATCACCGGCACCGAAATCTACCGGCCAGAAACCGGCAGTTTCGTGTTCCAGCAAGGGCCGATTTTCCACAACCTGGTGCTGGCGGACGAAATCAACCGCGCCCCGGCCAAGGTCCAGTCGGCCCTGCTCGAAGCCATGGCCGAGCGTCAGGTCAGTGTCGGGCGCAGCACGTATGAGCTGTCGCCGCTGTTCCTGGTAATGGCCACGCAGAACCCGATCGAGCAGGAAGGCACCTACCCGCTGCCCGAAGCCCAGCTCGACCGGTTCCTGATGCACGTCAAGATCGGTTTTCCCGATGCCGCCGTGGAACGCCGCATTCTCCAGCAGGCCCGGGGTGAAGCGCTGAACGGCGAGACCAAGCCCGAACGTCGCGTGAGCCAGCAGGCGATCTTCTCCGCACGCAAGGAAATCCTCGGCTTGTACATGGCCGACGCCGTGGAGGAATACCTGGTGCAACTGATCATGGCCACCCGCAACCCCGCCAAGTTCGACCCGGAGATGGCCGAGTGGATCGCCTACGGCGCCAGCCCGCGGGGCTCCATTGCCCTCGACCGCTGCGCCCGCGCCCATGCCTGGCTGGCCGGACGCGACTTTGTCAGCCCGGAAGATATCCAGGCCGTGCTGTTCGACGTGCTGCGCCATCGCATCATCCTGTCGTTCGAAGCCGAGGCCGCCGGCATCGACCAGGACCGGGTCGTGCAGCGGATTCTCGACGTCGTCGCTGTCGCTTGAGCATGCGTCATGAATAACCCCCTAGCGCCCGCACCGGGCATCCGCGTCAGCCTTTCGGAGCTGATCGAGATGCGCCATCGCGTGCGCGAGGTGCAATTGTTCTCGACACCAGGCCAACGCAGCCCGCTGATCGGCCTGCATCACTCCAAGCTGCGTGGACGCGGGGTGGATTTCGACCAGGTGCGGGTCTACCAGGCCGGCGACGACGTGCGCACCATTGACTGGCGCGTCACCGCCCGGACCCAGGAGCCCCACACCAAGCTGTTCCACGAAGAACGCGAGCGGCCGATCTTCATCATGATCGAGCAAAGCCACCGGCTGTTCTTCGGCTCGGGGTTGATGTTCAAGTCGGTGCTCGCCGCCCAGGCCGCCAGCCTGATCGGCTGGGCCGCGCTAGGGCACAACGACCGGGTCGGCGGCCTGGTGTTCGGCAACAACACCCATTACGAGGTCAAGCCGCGGCGCAGCAAACAGAGCCTTCTGCAATTGCTCAACCGGCTGGTGCGGGTCAACCAATCGCTGCACACCGAGGGCGAGCCGGACCGCGACTCGTTCGGCATCGCCCTGCGTCGAGCCCGGGAAGTGCTGCGGCCCGGCAGCCTGGTGATCGTGATTTGCGACGAGCGCGCCTTGTCCGACAGCGCCGAGCAGCAACTGAGCCTGCTGTCGCGCCATTGCGACCTGTTGCTGCTGCCGCTGTCGGACCCACTGGACCACGCCTTGCCCGCCGCCGGCTTGCTGCGTTTCGCCCAGCGCGATGCCCAACTGGAGCTCGACACCCTGAATGTCGAGTTGCGCCAGGCCTATCGCGCCCAGGCCGACGCTCGCCAGGAGCGCTGGGAGCTGCTGGCGCAGAAGCTGCGAATCCTGATGATGCCCCTGAGCACCCAGGGCGACATGGTCGAACAACTGCGCGAATACCTGAACCCCAAGCGGGCCGGGAAAAGCCGATGAGCAGTCTCGATCAACTGCAACCGTTGATGGCGCCACCGCCCATCGGCTTCTGGCCACCCGCGCCGGGCTGGTGGTTGCTGCTGGTGCTGTTGCCGCTGCTGGGCCTGGGGCTGTGGCATTTGCGCCGCTTCATTCCCGCCAAGCGCACCACGGACCGCAATGAGCAACCCCTGGACCCGGTGCGCGTGGCCGCCCTGGCCGAACTCGCCCGGCTGCCCAAACCCTACGACGGCGCGCCGGCCGGTGCCTGGCTGCAGCAGCTCAACGGGCTGCTCAAGCGCCTGTGTCGCAATCACTATCCCTACAGCCAGAGCCACACCCTCAATGGGCGCAAATGGCTGGCCTTCCTCGACAACCGTTGCCCGGCCGCCGGCCTGACGCGCTGGATGGTACTGGTGGAAGGCGCCTACAAGCCCGAATGCAAGCTCGACGACAAAGCCATCGCCGGCCTGACCCAGGCGGTGGAAATCTGGATTCGCAAACATGTTTGAATTTGCCTGGCCATGGGTGTTCGCCCTGTTGCCGTTGCCCTGGCTGATGCGCCTGGTGCTGCCGGCGGCCGACAGCGGCGAGCCGGCGCTCAAGGTCAGTTTCCTCGGCGACCTGGAAGGCTTGGTGGGCCGTCGGGCCCGGGCCAATCTGCCAACCTGGCGACAACAGGCACCTTTTATCCTGCTCTGGCTGCTGTTGCTGATCGCCGCCGCCCGACCGCAGTGGTTGGGGGAACCGTTGCCCATTGCCGCCAGCGGTCGCGACCTGCTGGTGGCGGTGGACGTCTCCGGTTCCATGGACTTTCCCGACATGCAGTGGAAGGAGGAAGAAGTCAGCCGCCTCACGCTGGTCCAGCACATGCTCGGGGATTTTCTCGAAGGCCGCGAAGGTGACCGGGTCGGCCTGATCCTGTTTGGCAGCCAGGCCTACTTGCAGGCGCCGCTGACCTTCGACCGTCGCACCGTGCGGCGTTGGCTCGACGAGGCGCGCATCGGTATCGCCGGCAAGAATACCGCGATTGGCGACGCCATCGGCCTGGCCCTCAAGCGCCTGCGCCAGCGTCCGGCCCACAGTCGCGTGTTGATCCTGGTCACCGACGGTGCCAACAACGGCGGCGAAATCGATCCATTGACTGCGGCGCAGCTGGCCGCCGACGAAGGCGTGAAAATCTACCCGATCGGCATCGGTGCCGACCCGGAACAAAGCGGCACGGCGGGCTTCCTCGGCGTCAACCCGAGCCTGGACCTCGACGAGCCGACCCTCAAGGACATTGCCCAGGTCACGGGCGGTCGTTATTTCCGCGCCCAGGATGGTGAGCAACTGCTGGCGATCAAGGCCACCCTCGACCAGCTCGAACCGGTGACCCAGCAACCGACCCAAGCGCGCCCTGCCCTGGCGCTGTATCACTGGCCCCTGACCGTTGCACTGTTGCTGAGCGTGCTGCTGGCGGCCCGGACGCGCTGGCCGGACAATCCACTGCAGCGCCTGCTCAACCAGGCGCTGTTCAAACCGGCCCAACACACCGAGTGGCGTCAACGGCTCAAGCGGCTGCGCTTGCGGAGGCGTCGATGATCGCCCTCTGGCCACACTGGCTGCGCCCCTGGTTCGTGTTGCTGCTGCCGTTGCTGGGCTGGTTGCTCTGGCAACTGTGGCATCGACAGAAGCGAGTGGGCCGCTGGCAGATGATCTTGCCGCCGGCCTTCCACGCCGTGCTGCTCAGCGGTGGCACGGGTCGGGAAAGCCGGCTGCCATGGATCGCCCTGGGACTGGGTTGGCTGTTGATCGTGCTGGCGTTGCTGGGGCCGAGCTGGGCGCGGGTCGAGCAGACCAGCCAGAAACCCGCCGATCCGCTGGTGGTGATACTGGAGCTGACCCCGGAAATGCTCGCCACCGACGTCCCGCCGACGCGCCTGGAGCAGGCTCGGCGCAAGCTGCTGGACCTGCTGCAGAACCGCAGCGATGCCCAAACCGCGATCATTGTCTATGCCGGCAGCGCCCACACGCTGGTGCCGCTGTCCGACGACCTGGCCACCAGCGCCAATCTGCTCGAAGCCCTCGCACCGTCGATCATGCCCCAAGGCGGTCATCGCGCCGACCTGGCAGTGCATAAAGCCATGGCCCTGTTGGACCAGGGTGAACTCGGCCACGGTCGGATCCTGCTGATCGGTTCGTCGTTGAACGAACAGGAACGTGAAGGCATCCGCCAAGTCCTGGACGGTTCCGCCACGCAATGGCTGATGCTGGGCATCGGCACCCGGGAAGGCGCACCGGTGGCCCAGGAAGATGGCAGTTACCTCAAGGATGCCCAGGGTTCGATCCTGGTGCCGCGCCTGGACAGCCCGGGCCTCAAGGCCTTCGCCAACGAATTGGACGGTCGCTACCGACCGGCGCGGCTTGACGACAGCGACCTGCGCGGCCTGGGCCTGCTGGACGGTCCTCGCCATCTGCGCAGTGACGGCCAGACGTTGCGCCTGGACACCTGGGCCGACCAGGGTTATTGGCTGCTCCTGCCATTGTTGCTGCTGGCCGCCTGCGCCGGACGTCGCGGCTGGCTGTTCTGCCTGCCGCTGCTGTTCGTGTTGCCGCAAACCGGCCACGCCTTCGAATTCCAGGACCTGTGGTTGCGCGCCGATCAACAGGGCCAGCACTTGCTCAAGCAAAAGCGCCCCGCCGAAGCCGCCGCCCGCTTCGAGGACAGCCAATGGCAAGGCGTCGCCCTTTACGAAGCCGGTCAATACAGCGAAGCCGCCCGGCGCTTCGCCGAAGGCAACGACGCCCGTGCCCACTACAATCGTGGCAACGCCCTGGCCAAGAGCGGTGAGCTGGAGGCCGCACTGGATGCCTACGAACAAGCCCTGGAATTGCAACCCGACCTGCGCCCGGCCCAGACCAACAAGGCGCTGGTGCAGAGCCTGTTGAAGGAGCAGGCACCACCGGCGCCAGAGCCCAAGCCCGCGGAAAACGAGGAACCAGCCCCCTCCGAGCAAGCGCCGGATAGCACTTCGACGAGCCAGTCTTCCGAACCGGGACAGCCATCCACCGAGACCACCGCGACGCCGGACGAATCCCAGCCCCCACGGGCCGCACAGCCGCCCACCGCCCAGGATGTGCCGGGCAGCGAGCTGCCTGACGAACAGACCACCACGCCGCCGCTGCGTCCCGCCGGCGGCCAGCGCAATGAAGAAGAACAACGCCAGGCCATGGAACAATGGTTGCGCCAGATCCCGGATAACCCCGGCGAGCTGCTCAGGCGTAAATTCTGGTATGAACAGCAAAGCCATCAGGCCCAGGGAAAAACCCCATGACCCGCTTCACCGCCTACCTCCTCGTGTTGCTGCTCTGGGCCTCTGGAACCCAGGCTGCACAGCTGACGGCCAGTGTGGACCGCAGCCGCCTGAACTCCGGGGAAACGGTGGAACTGACCCTGGAATCCAATGACGCCACGTTGTTCGGAAAACCCGACCTGGGCCCGCTCCAGGCCTTGTTCGATGTGCGCGGCACCCGCCAGGTCAATCAGTTGACGACCCTCGACGGCGAGAACCGCGCCACCACCCGCTGGATCATCACCTTGCTGCCACGTCGGAGCGGCACCGTGGTCATTCCGCCGCTGCAACTGGGCGAAGTGAGCACTCAGCCGATCACCCTGCAAGTCATCGAAAGCGAAACCCGCAACGCCTCGGGAACCCTGGCGCCAGTGTTCATCGAGGCCAGCCTCGACCAGCGCGACGTGTATGTGCAGGCCCAAGCGATCCTGACCCTGCGCATCTACCATTCGGTGTCGCTGTATGACGACAGCAGCCTGACGCCGCTGCACATCCCCGATGCGCGCACCGAACAACTGGGTGAATCGCGCACCTACGAAAAAGTCATCAACGATGTACGCCATGGCGTCATCGAACTGCGTTATGGCATCTACCCGCAGCGCAGCGGCGAGCTGACGATTCCGGCCCAGACCTTCAGTGCCACCCTGGTCGAACCGGTGGCCCAGGACGCCGCCCCTTCAGGCCCCAAGCCCGGCCAATTGATGCGGGTCAGCTCCGAGCAACTGCTGCTGAGCGTCAAACCCAAGCCGGCCAGCTACCCGGCCGACGTGCCCTGGCTGCCGGCACGCAGCCTGTCGTTGAGTGAAAGCTGGAGCCCGGAGCCGACCCACAGCCAGGTCGGCGATTCCCTGACCCGAAGCCTGACCCTGGAAGCCGAAGGCCTGGCCAGCGCCCAGTTGCCGCCGTTGCCGGCCACCGAGATCAATGGCCTGCGGCGTTATCCAGACCAACCGGTACTGAGCAGCCGCAGCAGTGAACGCGGACTGGTGGGCAGCCGCGAGGACCGCGAGGCACTGGTGCCCAACCGCAGCGGCACCATCGAGCTGCCACCGGTGGAAGTGGTCTGGTGGAACACCCTGGAAGATCATCTGGACCGCACCAGTCTCCCGGCGCGGACCCTGCAAGTGGCGAACAATCCAAGCCTGATGGTGGATACTCCGGCCAGCACGACACAGATCGTGACCACGGTGGACAGCGAGACCCTGTGGTATTGGCAACTGAGCAGCCTGATCCTGGCCTGCACGACGCTGCTCGGCTTCGGCTTGTGGTGGCGCGCCCGTTGGCAGCCGGCGATCCTGCGCTCGACCCAGGCCGGACCGAGCCCACGCACCCTGCTGGACGACCTCAAGCGCACCTGCCTGGCCAACGATCCCCACGCCACTCGCCAAGCCCTGGACGCCTGGGCCCGCCAGCAACCGGAAACCCTGGCCGACATGGCCGCGCGTTTCGTGCCGCTGTCCGACGCCCTCGACGGTCTCAACGGCGCGCTCTACAGCGAAACCGGCCAGCATTGGCAAGGCGAAGACTTGTGGCGGGCCATCCGTACCATTCCGCCCACCGAAGGGGCGCTGGATTCGGCCGGTGATTCCGGATTGCCGCCGCTTTATCCCAAATAACCCAAACTTCTGTTTTGCAGCCTCCACAGCCTTTTCAGCTTTTCAGCTTTTGTGGCGAGGGAGCTTGCTCCCGCTGGGCTGCGCAGCAGCCCCTTTTTGGCGATTGCTACGCAATCGAGCGGGAGCAAGCTCCCTCGCCACAGGGTCGTGTTCAGATAGATCCAATGAAGTTGAACAGATCCTCCCCTCCGTTTCCCAGTAAACTCTCCTTCTTTTAGCCGCCCTCCTCTTCAACGCGGCCATCATCTGTTTCTGGAGTTCACCTTGCGTCTGTTTCACACCTCCGACTGGCACCTGGGGCAAAATCTGCACGGCCAGGAACGCGATTTCGAACACGCCTGCTTCCTCGATTGGCTGCTGCGTCAGCTGAGCCAGGAAAAGCCCGACGTGCTGCTGATCGCTGGTGACATCTTCGACACCGTCAACCCGCCGGTCAAAGCCCAGGAGCGCCTGTACGATTTCATCGTCAGCGCCCATGAACAAAACGCCAACCTGACCATCGTGATGATCGCCGGCAACCACGACTCCGGCTCGCGCATCGAATTGCCCGCGCCGCTGATGCGCCGCTTGCGCACCCACGCCTTGGGCCGGGTGCTGTGGCTGGACGACGGCCAATTGGACGTCGAGCGGCTGTTATTGCCGCTGCCCGATGCCAAGGGCAAGGTCAAGGCGTGGTGCCTGGCCCTGCCGTTCCTGCGCCCCGCCGAAGTCACCGGCGCGCAATTGGGTGACGACTACCTGCGGGGCATCGGCCAGGTGCATGAGTGGCTGATCGCCGCCGCCAACAGCAAGCGCAAGAAAGGCCAGGCGCTGATCGCCGTCAGCCATGCGCACATGGCCGGCGGTTCGGTGTCCGAGGATTCCGAACGCAGCCTGATCATCGGCAACGCCGAGGCCCTGCCCGCCAGCCTGTTCGGCCCGAGCATCAGCTACGTCGCCCTCGGCCACTTGCACAAGCCGCAGAAGGTCAACGGTGAAGAACGTATCCGCTACAGCGGCTCGCCAATCCCACTGTCGTTCTCGGAGATTGGCTACCAGCACCAGATTCTCGACGTCACGCTGGACGGCGAGACGTTGGTCAAGGTCGAACCACGCCTGATTCCTCGGGCCGTCAACCTGCAACGCCTGGGTCCGGCGCCCTTGGCCGATATCCTCGGGCAACTCAAGGAATTGCCTGACATCGACCTGCTGGCCGACATCCAGCGCCAACCCTGGCTGGAGGTGCGGGTGCGCCTCGACGAACCACAGCCAGACCTGCGCCACCAGGTTGAAACCGCATTGCAAGGCAAGGCCGTGCGCCTGGTGCGGATCGGCGCCGAGTACGCCGGCAACGGTGGCACTGGCGGCGCCGATGACGACGGTGCGTTGGTGGAGCTGGATCAGCTCAGCCCGCAGGAACTGTTCAGCCGCGCCTGGCAGGACACCTACGGCAACGAAGTGGATGAACAAACCCTCAAGGACTTTGCCGTGCTGTTGCAAGACGTGCAGATGGAGAGCGAGCAGCCATGAAGATTCTCGCGATCCGCCTCAAGAACCTGGCGTCCCTGGCCGGGCCTTTTGAAATCGATTTCACCGCCGAACCCTTGGCCAGCGCCGGCCTGTTCGCCATTACCGGCCCCACGGGCGCCGGCAAGAGCACGCTGCTCGACGCCTTGTGCCTGGCGCTGTTCGGCGCCGTGCCGCGCCTCAACAACACCGGTCGCGACGCCAAGGTGCCGGACGTCGATGGCGAGATCGCCACGGGCGACCCGCGCACGCTGTTGCGCCGTGGCACCGGCGACGGTTTTGCCGAAGTGGATTTTCGTGGCATCGACGGGCGCCGCTATCGGGCCCGCTGGGAAGCCAATCGCGCCCGGGAAAAGGCCGGCGGCAAGTTGCAAGCCAGCCGCCAGAGCCTGCGGGACCTGGACAACGATCAACTGCTGGCGAGCCAGAAAGGCGAATACAAGACCCAGCTCGAAGCCGCCCTGGGCCTGAACTTCGAGCAGTTCACCCGCGCCGTGTTGCTGGCCCAGAGCGAGTTCAGCGCGTTCCTCAAGGCCGATGACAACGACCGCAGCGAACTGCTGGAAAAACTCACCGACACCGCCCTGTATACCCGCCTAGGCCGCCGCGCCTTCGACAAGGCCAAACAAGCCAAGGACAGCCACCGGCAATTGCAAGACCAGGCCAGCGGCGTCACACCGCTGGCTCCCGAAGCCCGGGCCGAGCTGGACCAGCGCTTCAACGACGCCCAGCAGCAGCTCAAGACCCAGCAGGCGCAGCTCAAGCAACTGGAACAGCAACACACCTGGCTGCGGGACCTGCGCCAGTTGCAGGACGAACACGCCAGCGCCGCCGAGCAGTTGCAACAGGCCCAGGTCGATTGGGACGCCCTGGCCGACAAACGCCTGAAACTGACCCGCCTGGAACAACTGGCACCCCAGCGCCATCAATTCATCCGCCAGGCAGAACTGCGCCGACAGCTCGACCCTTTGGCCGGGCAGATCCAGCAGCTCACCCAACAGCAGATCGACTTGCATGAACAACAGGCCGAACTGGAAAAACGCCTGGACGCCGCGCAACTGGCACAGGCCGCAGCCCGGCAACAGAGCAGCGACTGCGCGCCGTTGCTGCGCCAGGCCTTTGAAGAGCAAAGCAGCCTGGCCCGCCTCGCCAAGGACACCAGCCAGGCCGCCGAGCGCCAGGAACAGGCGCAACAGGCGTGCACCGAAGGCCAGCGCACCATCGATACCTTGCTCGATCAGCAAAAACAGGTGGCCGAGCGCTTGCAGCGCATCGCCGGCGAACTTGAGCAAAGCACCCACCTGGCGCCGCTGAGCGACGCCTGGAACGCCTATCGCGATCGCCTCCAACAACTGATGCTGATCGGCAATCGCCTGAACCAGGGCCAGGCCGAACTCGCCACCTTGGAACACAGCGCCGCCCGCGCCGCCGAAGAACTGGCCAGCCGCCGGCAAGACCTCGAGGTACTGTACAAGGAAGCGGGCGCCGAGCCCGACGCGGTGGCCGAACAGATCCAGTTGCTCGGCAATTTGCTGCAAGACAACCGCAAGCAACTGCGCGCGTTCGAAGAACTGACCCGGCTATGGGCCAGTCAGCTAGAGCTGGACAAACGCGGCGCCGAACTCGAACAACGCCAGCAACAAGCGTTGCAGGAACGTGATCGCTTGGTGCGTGAGGGCGGCGAAGCCAAGGCCGAACTGACCATCGCGGAGCAGGCCCTGACCGTGACCCGCGAACTGCTGGCACGCCAGCGCCTGGCCCGCAGCGAAAGCGTCGAGCAACTGCGCGCCCAGTTGCAGGACAAGCAACCCTGCCCGGTGTGCGGCAGCGTCGAGCATCCTTATCATCAACCCGAAGCCCTGCTGGAAAACCTCGGGCGCTTCGATGAATCCGAAGAGGCCAACGCCCGCAAAGCCGTCGAACTGCTCAATGAAAAAGTCATCGAGCTACGGGCGCAGTACAGCGGCGTCATGGCCCAGCTCAAGGAGCTCAAACAGCAGCAGGAGCAGCTCGCCAGCCAGCAACAGGGCTTGGCGCCCAGCCTGCAAGCCCACCCGCTGTCGGCGCAACTGCTGGCCCAGGATTCGAGCAAGCGCGACGCCTGGCTTGCCCAGCAGAACAGCCAACTGCACCAGCACATCAGCCAGGACGAACAACGGCAAGCCGCCCTGCTGACCCTGCAGCAAGACGCCGCCCGGATGGGCCAGCGCCTGCGCGAGGCCGAAGTCGCCAGCCAACAGGCCTCACAGCACCTGGACAACCAGCAGCAAGCGCTGGCCCGCGACCGCCAGCGCCTGGACGAGGAATTGAGCCACTTCAGCACCCTGCTGCCGGCGGATACCTTGCAGGCGTTGCGCAGCGATCCCGCCGCGACCTTCTTGCAGCTCGACCAGCAGATCGCCCAGCGCCTGGCGCAACTGGACCAGCAACGCGACGAACTGGGCGAACAGCTCCAGCGCCAGCAGACCCTGGAAAAAGAACAGGACCGCCAGCAGACTCGCGTCCAGCAACTGGACGCGGCCCGCGTGCAATTCAGCACCTTGAGCGAGCAACAGCAGGCCGGCCAGGAAAAACTCGCGCAACTGCTCGGTGAGCACATCAGCGCCGAACATTGGCAACAACAACTCGACCAGAGCCTCGAACAGACCCGGGAGGCCGAGGCAGCGGCCAATCAGCAGTTGCAGCAATTGCGCAACAACCTCGTGCAACTGGCCGCCGAACTCAAGGCCCGCCAGGAACAGGCACAATCCCTGGACCATGAACTTCAAGCCCTGGCTACGGGCATCGCGCAGTGGCGCACCGGTCATCCTGAACTGGACGATGCCGCCCTCGAAAGCCTGCTCAGCCTGGACGAACAACAGGTCAGCCAGTTGCGCCAGCGCTTGCTCAACAGCGAAAAAGCCATCGAACAGGCCCGCGTCCTGCTCACCGAGCGCGAGCAACGCCTGCACAATCACCAGGCCCAGCACAACGGCAACCTGGCCGCCGAGCAACTCGCCGAAGCCCTCACCGAGCTGCAAGCGCAATTCTCCGCCAGCGAACAGCGTTGCGCCGAACTGCGCGCCGAACAGGCCGAGGACCAGCGCCGGCAGAACGCCAACCAGGCCCTGGCCCAGCAGATCGACCAGGCCTACGCCGAATACCAGCGCTGGGCACGCCTCGATGCCCTGATCGGCTCGGCCACCGGTGATCGTTTCCGCAAGCTGGCCCAGGCCTACAACCTCGACTTGCTGGTGCACCACGCCAATGCCCAACTGCGGCAACTGGTGCGCCGCTACCGGCTCAAGCGCGGCGGCAGCATGCTCGGGTTGCTGGTGATGGACACGGAAATGGGCGATGAACTGCGCTCGGTGCATTCGTTGTCCGGCGGCGAAACCTTCCTGGTCTCCCTCGCCCTGGCCTTGGGCCTGGCCTCGATGGCGTCCAGCACCTTGAAGATCGAATCGCTGTTCATCGACGAAGGCTTCGGCAGTCTCGACCCCGAATCGCTGCAACTGGCGATGGACGCCCTCGACGGTTTGCAGGCCCAGGGTCGCAAGGTCGCGGTGATCTCCCACGTGCAGGAAATGCACGAGCGGATCCCGGTGCAGATCCAGGTGCGGCGACAGGGCAACGGGCTGAGCACGGTGGAAGTGAAATGAGCCGCGCCACGCTCTACTCCTTCCGCCGCTGCCCCTACGCGATGCGGGCGCGCATGGCCTTGCGCTACAGCGCGGTCGAGGTGACGATTGTCGAAGTCAGCCTGAAGGCCAAGCCCGCCGAGATGCTCGCCCTCTCCAGCAAAGGCACGGTGCCGGTGCTGCAAGTCGATAACCGGGTGATCGATGAAAGCCTGGAGATCATGGGCTGGGCCTTGGACCTGCATGATCCGCAAGACTGGAGGCTACGGGACGACCCCGAAGGTCAGGCGCTGACAGCGGCGTTGGTCGAGGAAAACGACCGGGTGTTCAAGCTTCACTTGAATCGCTACAAATACCCCGAACGCCATCCCGAGTACTCGAAGGAACATTACCGTAGCGAGGGTGAAAATTTTCTGCGCAGACTGGAGGCATTGCTTGAAGCCCGGCCATTCCTGGCGGCGGAGCACCCGAGCCTGGCCGACGTGGCCGTGCTGCCCTTCATACGGCAGTTCGCCCATGTCGACCGCGACTGGTTTGCCCAGGCGCCCTATCCTCGGCTACAGGACTGGCTGCAGGGGTTTCTGGATTCCGAGCTGTTCGTGGCGATCATGGCTAAGTAACCATTTGCCCAGTTAGCGCGGTTTTTGTGGGTAATGAGCTTCTATGGCTAAGGAGGCTTTTGTGGCGAGGGAGCTTGCTCCCGCTGGGCTGCGCAGCAGCCCCCTTTTAGCGATTGCTATGCAATCGAGCGGGAGCAAGCTCCCTCGCCACAAAGGCAATCATGCAGCCCATTGCTGTCTGATCCAATCAGTCGCCCAACAAGCTCAACAATCGCTCACGCGCAACTTCCAGCTCACCGGGAACGGGCTGGGCCGCCGAGACAATAGGGGCGGAATAGAGGAACAGCAGCATCACTGCCAGACGCATCGCCATGGTGTCGATCCTTATTGGTAAGGAGTCAATTAACGAGCGTCAAATTTAAACACATGGCCATGTGATATCACAACGGTGATTTTCAACCCTACGCACGAAGCCTGCGATCTTTTCTCTCCCCCGGTATCCAGGTAGGAAACGAAAAGATCGCAGGCTTCAAGGGTCAGCGTTATTCAGTGTTGGGTCTTGTGGTCCAGCGCCGCATAGAAGTTGGCGCTTTGTTGCAGGTACTTCTCGGTGTAGCTCTGGGTGCGGTTTTTCTTGTCGCTGATCTCGATGCTGGCACTGGCTGGCAATGCCACGTTGGCGGAGATGGCGGACGCGGCGATCACGGAAAAAAGATTCAGGTTCATGGCGGTAATCCTCGGATTCAGTTGGCTGATTTGCCCGGTGGGGCCGTGAAGCAAACTTACGCGCCGAGGCGTCTCGCCTTGAAATGCTTTGTAATACTAGCGACTATCAGTCTTGTTGATACAACGGCGAAGGCCCCTGAAATCGGGGCCTGAGCGTTATTGACGCACCAGGAATTTCACATCGCTCGGCGCATCCATGGGCAGTTTCTGAACGGTTTTGCCCAGCAGGCCGGTCTTTGGATCGCGCTCGATAACCACGATCTGGTTGCTTTTCTGATTGGCGACCAGGACGAATTTTTCGCTTGGATCGAGACTGAACTCCCGGGGGTGATCACCCTCGACGGAGCGTCGTTGCACTTCTTTCAAGGTGCCAGAAGACGGGTCGACAGCGAACACCAGCATTTCGTTGGTGGTGCCACGATTGCTGACGTACAGGAACTTGCCGTCCCTGGACGCATGCAACGCTGCCGCTGCCTTACCCGGCTGGGGTTTGCCGTCGGCCAGATCGACCAACTGGCGCTGGGTCAGGCGGCCGTCCTGGTAATCGAATACCGCGACCTGAGCGGTCATCTCCATCGTCAACCAGGCATGCTTGCCATCGCCACTGAACAACAGATGGCGCGGCCCGCTGCCCGGCGGCAGTTGCACGAAGGGCGGATCGGCAGGCGTCAGCGGCAGTTCGGGGTTGGCCTTGGGGTTGTAGCGGTAGACAAACACCTTGTCCGCCCCCAAGTCATTGGCGAACACATAGTTGCCGTCTGGTGACGGCACCGCGGAATGTACATGAGCGGATTTCTGCCGCTCGGGATTGACCCGGCTCGGCTGATGGCTGCCCGATTGGACCACTGGCGCCAGCTTGCCGTCCGCCCCCACCGGCAGCACCACCAAGGTGCCGCCCGGGTTTTCCAGCACGGAATAGTTACTGACCAACAAATGCTGGCCGTCGTGGCTCAAGCTCGAATGGGTCGGTTCGTTGCCCAGGGATTGCATTTGGTTGATCAGGCTGATGGCATGGGTCTTCGGGTCGATGGCGTAGCTGCTGACCTTGCCCACCGGGTCTTCTTGGCCCGGCCCGTTTTCGTTGACCACGAACAGCCGGGTCATGTCCTTGGACAGGGTCAGCCATGAAGGGTTGTCTGTCTTGATCACTTGCAACGGGTTGGCGTCGATCTGGCCGGTGCGGCTGTCGAACTGCAACCGGTAGATGCCTTGGCTCTGGCCCGCCGTGTAGGAACCCACCAACAACTGGTGGTGCTCGCTGGTGTCGGCCTGGACGCCCATGGCGCCCACGCTGCCGGCCATCAACAAGGGCCAGAAACTACGCATCTTCATGATCGGAGTCCTCATCGTCGTGGCCGCTGGTGGCTTCCACGCATTCCAGGTGGTGATCGCCCGAATCGCTGGTGATGATCCAACGCTTCAGGGCTTTGTCGAAGGTCGCGGCCTGCATCTGCGCCGGTGTGAAACGCCAATGTTCGAGGGTGCGGCCGTTCATGCACTCGACGTGCAACTGATCTTGCTCGTCGAGGGAGAAATCGAATGCATGCAGCCCATCGATAATCAGCATGTCGCAATGTTCGAGGGCGTGCAGCAGGGTGTCGGTTACGGCAGTCATGGTGATCAGTCGGTCATTGGGAAAGTGCCATGATAACTCAATGTGGGAGTGGGCCTTGGGCCATAAGGTTCGAAAGCGGTGTTGCCTGACATATCGCTTTCGCGAGCAGGCTCGCTCCCACAGGGGATCATCACCAATCTCCTGTGGGAGCGAGCCTGCTCGCGATGAGGCCGGCACATTCAACTTGAATGTAACGACCTCACCGCAACCCTCAGAGCGCCTCGCGCCCCGGCACGCCATCCACCAAACGCTGGATCCCCAGCGGATTCGCGTTCTTCAGTGGCTCGGGCAACAGGCTGTCCGGGTAGTTCTGGAAGCACACCGGACGCAGGAAGCGATCGATCGCCAATGTACCCACCGAGGTGCCACGGGCATCGGACGTCGCCGGGTAAGGCCCGCCGTGCACCATCGAATCACACACCTCGACGCCGGTTGGATAACCGTTGAGCAAGATGCGGCCGACCTTCTGCTCCAGCAACGGCGTCAGTTCGCCGAACTGTTCGAAATCCGCCGGCTCGCCAATCATCGTCGCGGTGAGTTGGCCGTGCAGGCCGTTCAGCGCGGCGGTCAGTTGCGCCTGGTCGGCGACTTCGACAAACACCGTGGTCGGGCCAAAGACCTCTTCTTGCAGCGCCTCGTCACCGTTGATCAACAGGCTGGCGTCGGCCTTGAACAACTGCGGCTGGGCCTGGTTGCCCTGTTGATCGCGCCCGGCCAAGTGTTCGATGCCCGGGTGCGCCAGCAGCTTTTGCAGGCCCTTGCCGTAGCTTTGCAGCGTGCCGGCGTTGAGCATGGTCTGGGCAGACTGGTCGCCGATCAGCGCGGCCACCTGTTGGGTGAAGGCGGTGAACTGCGGCGAGCGAATGCCGATCACCAGGCCCGGGTTGGTACAGAATTGGCCGCAGCCCTGCACCACCGAGGCGGTCAGGTCGCGAGCGATGCTTTCGGCGCGGGTTTCCAGCGCCTGGGGCAATACGATCACCGGGTTGATGCTCGACATTTCGGCGAACACCGGGATCGGCTGGGGCCGCGCGGCCGCCATGTCGCACAGGGCACGCCCGCCCTTGAGGGAACCGGTGAAACCCACGGCCTGGATCGCCGGATGCTTGACCAGCCATTCGCCGACGCCACCGCCATAGATCATGTTGAACACACCGGCCGGCATCGCGGTTTTCTCGGCGGCGCGAATGATCGCGTCGGCGACGTGTTCTGCCGTGGCCATGTGGCCGCTGTGGGCCTTGAACACCACCGGGCAACCGGCGGCCAGCGCCGCTGCGGTATCACCACCGGCGGTGGAGAATGCCAGGGGGAAGTTACTGGCGCCGAACACCGCCACCGGGCCGAGGCCGATGCGGTACTGGCGCAGGTCCGGACGCGGCAGCGGCGTGCGCTCCGGCAAGGCGCGGTCGATGCGCGCGCCGTAGAAATCACCACGGCGCAGGACCTTGGCGAACAGACGCATCTGGCCGCTGGTACGCCCGCGCTCGCCCTGGATCCGCGCCGCTGGCAGCGCGGTTTCACGGCAGACCACGGCGACGAAGTCATCGCCCAAGGCGTCCAGTTCATCGGCAATGGCTTCGAGGAACTCGGCCCGACGCGCCGCACTCAGGCTGCGATAGGTCGGGTATGCCGTGGCAGCGGCCTTGGCGGCGGCATCGACTTCTTCGGCCGTGGCCTGGACGAATGCATGGGGCAAGGCCTCGCCGGTGCTGGCGTCGACGCTCTGCAGGCGGGTCTGGCCGGCCGCGCTGCGCGCCCCGCCGATGTAGTTGTGGCCAAGGATCTGGTTCATCGCAAGTCTCCTTTAAAGTGTGCCGATAGTACCCGGATTGAACACCGCGTCCACCGGGGCAATACCGTTGACCAGCGGCGCGCCGAACTCCGCCTGGCTGATTTCGAACACATCCCCCGGCTGGGTGCGGATGCCATCGGCGAACGACAGCGTCGCGGTGCCGAAGAAGTGTACGTGGACGTCCCCCGGGCGCAGGAACTGACTGTATTTGAAGTGGTGGAATTCCAGGTTTTCGAGGCTGTGGCACATGTTCGCCTCGCCGCTGAGGAATTCGTTCTGCCACAACACTTCGCCGTTGCGCAGGATACGACTGGTCCCGGACAGATGTTGAGGCAGTTCACCCACGCGAAGTTCCGGGCCAAAACTGCAACTGCGCAATTTCGAATGGGCCAGGTACAGGTAATTCTTGCGTTCCATCACGTGGTCGGAAAACTCGTTGCCCACGGCAAAGCCCAGGCGATACGGCTTGCCATCGTGACCGATGACATACAGGCCGCTGATTTCCGGCTCTTCGCCGGCGTCTTCGGCGAACGGCGGCAACGGAAACGGGTGGCCCGGACGGACGACAATGCTGCCGTCGCCCTTGTAGAACCATTCCGGTTGCACACCGGCCTGCCCGGGCTGGGGTTTACCGCCCTCCACTCCCCACTTGAAGATGCGCATGGTGTCGGTCATGGTCGCTTCGTCACCGGCCTGCTGGTGCATCTTGTCCCGGGCCGAGGCACTGCCCAGGTGGGTCAGGCCGGTGCCACTGACCAACAGGTGCGCCGGGTCCGGGTGATCCAGCGGCGGCAGGATGCGCAGCTCACCGAGCAACTGCGCGTAGTCATGGCTTGCACCCAGGCCCAGGCCGTTGACCTGCTGCTCAAGCTTCACACCCGCCTCGATGGCCGCCAGCGCCAGCTCGCGCACGGTGCCGGCGCCCTGCACTTCGCGCACTTGATCGCCCTCGACCACACCGACGCGGCGTTCGCCGTTACTCAATTCGAACTGAACTAAACGCATGGGTTTTCTCCCTGTAAACAAAACATGAATAGGCGTAGCAGGCTTTTGTGGCGAGGGAGCTTGCTCCCGCTAGGGGGGCGAAGCACCCCCAACTCCAGGCGCCGCGTTCATTCAGGCAAAACACAGCGCGTGTTTTGCGACTGCTGCGCAGTCGAGCGGGAGCAAGCTCCCTCGCCACAAAAGCTCTCGTCCACAATTGCAATAAGTTCAGGTACGTGTCGCTCCCCGGGCGCTGGCGGCAAACTGATCCGCCGGCAACACATGCTTGCGCTCCAGCAGGCGATAGACCACGCCCGTCAACACCAAGCCAAACACCATCACACAGGACAGGAAATACAGCCCCGAAGCCAGGTTGCCGGTGTACTCCTTCAGCGCACCGATCACGAATGGACCGATGTAGCCACCCAGGTTGCCCACCGAGTTGATCAGCGCGATGCCCGCCGCCGCACTGGCGCCGGCAAAGAACCGTCCCGGCAAGGTCCAGAACACCGCCGTGCAGGAAAACAGCGCGAACGCCACCAGGCACAGCGCCGCCAATTGCAACACCGGCACCGACAACCAGGCGCTGAGGAACAGGCCGATGGCGCCCAGCACGTACAACACGGCCAGGTGACCGTAGCGGTCGTTCAAGCGGTCGGAACTGCGGGGAATGATCAGCAGGCCGACGATGCCGAAAATGTAAGGCACCGATGACACGAAACCGGTCACCAGATCGCTGCCGCCGAACTGCTTGATCAGCGTCGGCAACCACAGGCCCAGACCATAAATGCTCAAGGTCACTGGCAGGTAGAACAGCGCCAGCAGCAACACACGCTTGTCCTTGAGGGCATGCAGCGGATTGCCATGGCGGGTCTGGCCGTATTCCTGCAAATCTTTTTTCAGCTCACCGGTCAGCCAGTCCTTCTCGGCCTGGTCCATCCATTTCACTTGTTGCGGGCCATCCGGCAGGTAGCGCAGCACCGGCCAGGTCAACAGCACCGCCGGCAGACCGATGACAATGAACAGCCATTGCCAGCCATGCAGGCCAAGGATGCCGTCCATGCCGAGCAAGCCGCCGGACACCGGGCCGGTGATCATCATCGCGATGGGCTGGGACAGAATGAACAGGCCCAGAATCTTGCCGCGATGGCGCACCGGGAACCATTGGGTGATGTAGTACAGCACGCCCGGGAAGAACCCGGCTTCGGCCGCGCCCAGCAAAAAGCGCATCACATAGAAGCTATGGGGGCCTTGCACGAAGGCCATGCCGATGGTGATGGCGCCCCAGGTAATCATGATCCGGGCGAACCAGCGCCGGGCACCGAAGCGTTCCAGCATCAGGTTGCTGGGGATTTCCAGCAGGAAATAACCGATGAAAAACAGCCCGGCGCCCAGGCCGTAGGCCGCGTCGCCGATGCCGATGTCGGCGCCCATGTGCAGCTTGGCAAAGCCCACCGCAGAGCGGTCCACGTAGGCGATCAGGTACAGCAGGATCAGGAAGGGAATCAGTTTGAGGGTGATGCGACGAATAAGCCGCAGTTCCTGGCTCATGGGACCGGTCTCCGATTGTTGTTGTTATAGAACCTCGGGGGATTTCTCTCGCGAATGACCGCCAGGACAATCCCTCCGTTGAATCGGACTATATAGTAATACTATTTACCCAACAACACTTCCAAACCGCACAAATTGCGCTTATGTTACGCTTCAGCTAGAACAATATAGTCATACAATAAGAGAATCGATCATGTCTGATAAGAAACCCTCCCTGCGCTCGGCCCAATGGTTTGGCACCGCCGACAAAAATGGCTTCATGTACCGCAGCTGGATGAAAAATCAGGGCATCGCCGACCATCAGTTCCACGGCAAGCCGATCATCGGTATCTGCAACACCTGGTCGGAACTGACGCCATGCAACGCGCACTTCCGGCAGATCGCCGAACACGTCAAGCGCGGCGTGATCGAGGCCGGGGGCTTCCCCGTGGAATTCCCGGTGTTCTCCAACGGCGAATCGAACCTGCGCCCCACCGCCATGCTGACCCGCAACCTGGCGAGCATGGACGTGGAAGAGGCGATTCGCGGCAACCCGATCGACGGCGTGGTGCTGCTCACCGGTTGCGACAAGACCACCCCGGCGCTGCTGATGGGCGCCGCCAGCTGTGATGTACCGGCCATCGTCGTGACCGGCGGGCCAATGCTCAACGGCAAGCACAAGGGCCAGGACATTGGCTCGGGCACCGTGGTCTGGCAGTTGAGCGAGCAGGTCAAGGCCGGCACCATCACCATCGATGACTTCCTCGCGGCCGAGGGCGGCATGTCCCGCTCGGCCGGTACCTGCAACACCATGGGCACGGCCTCGACCATGGCCTGCATGGCCGAAGCCCTCGGCACCTCCCTGCCCCATAACGCCGCGATTCCGGCCGTGGACGCCCGTCGTTATGTATTGGCCCATATGTCCGGCATGCGTGCGGTGGAAATGGTCCGTGAAGACCTGAAACTGTCGAAGATCCTGACCAAGGAAGCCTTCGAAAACGCCATTCGCGTCAACGCGGCCATTGGCGGCTCGACCAACGCCGTGATCCACCTCAAGGCCATTGCCGGACGCATCGGCGTGCAACTGGACCTGGACGATTGGACCCGCATCGGGCGCGGCATGCCGACCATCGTCGACCTGCAACCGTCCGGGCGCTTCCTGATGGAAGAGTTCTATTACGCCGGCGGTTTGCCCGCCGTGCTGCGTCGTCTCGGTGAAGCCAACCTGATCCCGCACCCGAATGCGCTGACGGTCAACGGCAAGAGCCTCGGCGACAACACCAAGGACGCGCCGATCTACGGCCAGGACGAAGTCATCCGCACCCTCGACAACCCGATCCGCGCCGACGGTGGTATCTGCGTACTGCGGGGTAACCTGGCGCCATTGGGCGCGGTGCTCAAACCTTCCGCAGCCACGCCGGAACTGATGCAGCATCGTGGCCGCGCGGTGGTGTTCGAAAACTTCGACGAGTACAAGGCACGGATCAACGACCCGGAACTGGACGTGGACGCCGACTCGATCCTGGTGATGAAAAACTGCGGGCCGAAGGGTTATCCGGGCATGGCCGAGGTGGGCAACATGGGCTTGCCGGCCAAGCTGCTGGCCCAGGGTGTGACGGACATGGTGCGGATTTCCGACGCACGCATGAGCGGCACCGCCTACGGCACCGTAGTGCTGCACGTGGCGCCGGAAGCCGCCGCCGGCGGACCGTTGGCAGCGGTAAAAGAAGGCGACTGGATCGAGCTCGACTGCGCCAGCGGCCGCCTGCACCTGGACATCCCCGACGCCGAACTCGCCGCGCGCCTGGCCGACCTCGCGCCACCGCAGCAGCTGTTGGTGGGTGGCTACCGCCAGCTGTACATCGACCATGTGCTGCAAGCGGACCAGGGCTGCGACTTCGACTTCCTGGTGGGCTGTCGCGGCGCCGAGGTGCCGCGTCACTCTCACTGACCCAAATCGACCGGTAAGGATTGGATGATCTGAATGTGGGAGCGGGCTTGCTCGCGAAAGCACTGTATCAGACACATAGTTGTTAACTGATACACCGCTTTCGCGAGCAAGCCCGCTCCCACATTGGATCCGCGTCCACATCAAAAACTCGCATTAGCGACCCGCCATCGCCGCGCCTGCTATCATGCGCAACACTCCCCTCCCACAGGATCGCGCCGCGCCCCATGGATTACCGCAAACCCTCCGACCGCAAAAGCATGCACGCGCGCATCGTCCAGGAACTGGGCATGCAGATCGTCTCCGGGCGTTTCAAACCGGACGATAAACTGCCCGCCGAAGCCTTGTTGTGCGAAGAGTATGCGGTCAGCCGCCCGGTGCTGCGCGAAGCCACACGAGTGCTGGTCGCCAAGGGCCTGGTGTATTCGCGTCCGCGCGTGGGGACGGTGGTCAAGGCCCGCCGTGAATGGCACATGCTCGATCCGGACGTCCTGCACTGGTTGATGCAGAGCAGTCCGCAGAACGAATTCTTCAGCCTGCTGACCAGCGTGCGCAGCATCATCGAACCGGCCGCCGCCGCCCTCGCCGCCCAGTTCGCCACCGACGAGGACATCGCTGCCATCAACGAAGCCTACCAGCGCATGGAAGCGGCCCCGACACCTGAAGCCCTGCTGCAACCGGACCTGGACTTCCACAGCCGCATCGCCGAAGCCACCCACAACGACCTGCTCGCCAACCTCTGCAACATGTTGTCGGTGGCCATCGCCGAAGCCCTCAAGCATTCCAACCAGCGGCCCAACCTGCATGAACTGGCGATGCCGCGGCACAAGGCGATCCTCACTGCCATCGAGAATCGCGACGCCCTCGGCGCCCGCCATGCCACGCTGGTGCAACTGGACGATGCCCGCAGCGCGTTGAATGTAGTGCTGGGCAGCGATCCCGTTCAGGCCTGACACCATCCTCGCTCAATGGGTGGTATCTATATACCGCCCACAGAAGACGGAAATCCTGACACTCGACGCTGGTCGTCATTCCGACGGCCACGCGTTCAGGAAAAGGATTTCTCATGACCTCACCCACCCCAGTCGACAGCCTCTCTGCGCTTGCACAAAATGTCAGTCGGCAATTCGCCGATCGTCCAACGTTCGCGCGGATCGCGCAGCGAACACTTGAGCAGGCCATCAAGGCCCAGTACCCGTCGCTGATTATCGACCTCTCCAAGACACGCCTCGCGGTACCGGATGCAACTGCCCGCAGCTGGAGTTTTCAGCCCTTCATGCCGCTGGTGCTCGATTACCTGGCCTTCGGTACGCCCTTGGATCTCAGTCCACGGGGCAACCTTGACTGTTATCTTTCCGACGTCCCTCCACAGCGTCTGTGGTCAGGCACTCAGAAACCGGACATGAAGGTCCTCGAAAAGCTATTGCTTGAGTTGCCCTGGCGTATACCGATCGTGCTGGAAGACGCATTGACCCGCTATTGGAACGCTGATATCGGCACCCACGCCACGCCCGCCAGCCGCTGGCAATGGCTCAGCGACACCCTCCATAACCTGTTGCAGATCCGCGCGCTGCAACAGCCAGGCCTCACTGAGCCGGCCCGTGAAACCCTTGATCAACTCGCCCGCTGGCCCGACCGTGCCGCACGTTTCAGCCGCAATACCTCTCCCGTCTACGCCTACAGCCTGGAAAGCACGCTCACCCAAGGCGCCAGCAGCACGATCCTGCCGAGCAACGATATCCTCTTGCTTCATTACACCCCTAACGGGCTCGTCATCCTGCTTTGCAACCCCGGCAGCCCCGTGCAGTCCTTCGCTTCCATGGAAGCCTTCCATCACCATTGGCGTGATCAGATCGCCAGCCGCTATGTGGTCGATACCCTCACCTGCCGGCGCTACGAAATCAGCGGCAATGTGTTCGACACCCAAGCCGCCAGTATCCTGGAGCAGCAGTTGGCCGACTTGAAGGCGGTGCAATTGCCCTCGCGTATTGGCCTGCAAAGCCTCGACGCACTCTATGACGAGCTGAGTGGCCCGGCCCGTTATCTGGACGACACACCGCGCCTCACGCCTGAAACCTCGACACGACTCAAGCCACTGCTCCCCGACTGGTTGAAAAAGGCCTCCCTCGTCGACCAGACCCGGTTCCAGCGCTACAGCCTGGCGCTGGCCAGCGTCAAGAAGCGCGATCAGGGCCGAACCCATCTGAGTGACATCAAGGCATTCACGACCGACGCTTTACTCACCCAGATGCACAAGGCCAACGACAGCAGCCCGGCCAAGACAACCCCCAGCCACTTCCAACCCGACGATGTGGAACTGACTTTTACCGTCTCTGCGGGGTTCCCCGGAACGGCAGGCATCAGCGAGAAACGAACGATGAGCCTGACTCGGCTGGCCATCGACAATCTCGTCGCACGCCCCAGTGGTCATGTGCAGCTCAGCCATCGCCAGGGCCTGGCGTTGCCTGCATGGCTGACGCTGGACTTCATTACCCGCAAGGACGGGCTGATCGAGCAAGTCGATATCGGCACCACATACCCTCGCTACCTGCAACAGGAGTTGTTGGGCGATTCGCTCCAGGCGCAGGAATATCAACGTATGTTTGCCGAGCAGATCCCGGCGCAGTTGCCCCTTGAGGCGCTGCTGGACATGCTCAACCAAAAAAATGGCATGACCCGCCAAGGGCTGCGACTGATCGAGGCGCTGCTGCAGCCCGACGCCGAGGGTCGGCGGGTGGACGGCCGCCCCGTGGTCATTCGGCACCTGGCTTTCCTGCGCAAGCCCCAGGCCCGCCCCGACCTTGTGACCAATATGTTCATCGTCGAAGCACAAGACATCAACACGGGGCCGCACCTTTTGTATCGCCCCTTGTATGCGCCCGCGTTGACGGAGTTCACTACCCGAGAAGCACTGTTGCAGGCTGTCATAAGCGGTGGGGATTTGCAGGACAGCATCTTGACCTGGCTGTCCGACGACGCTCGCCCGGTCTATGCCAATGGTGGCTTCCTGGAGCCGCACATCGTGCGTTTTTTCCAGGGCGACGAATTCAGCGCTCCTGAAAAACCCGCTCCGGCGACACTGGCCACGGACGGCGCCAATGATGAGTTGCTGCAATACCTGCACAAAGGTGAGTTGATGCAGTACCTCTACGGCTGCAATGCCCGGGCCCTGGTGACCCAGGCCGACCGATCCGCAGTGTCCAACAGCGAAAGCCGCTGGGCCGTGTACCTCAAGGGCGGCAGCCTGCTGTTCAACACCCTGTTGTTTCCGTTACTGCGTGGCCCAGCCATGGCCAGTGTCTGGCTATGGAGCCTGATGGCCAGCGCCAGCCAAGACATCCCGGCGCTGCTCAGTGACGACTCGGCGACCCGTGAACTCGCCGCTGTCGACCTGTTGGTCAACCTGGTGATGCTCGTGGCTCAGCTTCCCTCGGCCGCAGTGCCCTCTCGCCCCGCCGTGCCCGTACGAGTCAGGGACCAGGCAATGCGTGCCCCCGCGCCGCGCCTCATTGCCGAGCAATGGCCCGCGCCGGAGCTGCCGAACATTCAGGAAGGGCCCGTTGCCTTGCCCGGCGAACAATCCGTGGCCGCCAGCCGCACGCTGGACCTGAGCTTCGCCAACGCCCGTCATCGACTGACACCGGAGCAGTCGGCCCAGTTGCGACGCATGCAGGTACCACGCCCCGCATCATTGCCCGAACCGATTGAAAATGGTCCGTTTACCGGTTTGTACGTGATCGACAACAAATGGCACGCCCTGGTGGACCGCAACCTGTATCGCGTCAACACAGAATCGGACGCCAGTGTGACGATCATCGATCCCCTCGCCCCGTCAGGAGGGGGGCCACAACTGCAATCGGATAATCAGGGCAATTGGTCGCTGGATCTGGGTTTGCGCTTGCGCGGCGGAATGCCTCCCAGACGAATGGCCGAACAGCGGCGCCTCAACGTAGAAAGAACAATCGAATTGGTCGATGAATTGAAGACGCACATGGCCCAGGAGGCCGAACGGCAAAAGGCCTTGGACGTGGCCCAACAGGTCATGGTCCGGCTCGAGCAAGGCAGCACGTATACCGAGGAGCAGCGCGCGCCAAGACGCAAGGTGTTTTACGACCTGCTCAACGCGCAGACTGACGGTTACCTCAAACTGCTGGACAGCGCGCCGGAACGCGCCAGGCTGGGAATCGACCTACCCACCCCAAGCATCCGCGGGCTGATGGAGAATGTGATCAACAACGCCCGCAAGGCCTTCCTGATCGTTGACGCCGAGCATAGAGCCTTGATCATTGCTAATCGTCAATTCTCGGATGAGACTGCCACAGAGCTTGTGGTCGCAAATTTGCCTGGTTATCTGAAGTTCCTCGATAGCTCGAGTGAGCTCCTTGATCGTTCGATTCACTGGCTGGACCTCAAAGACGAATACCTGGAAAAACTACTGAATCTGGATTCCGCGGGCGCTCGCGCATACGAACGCCTCACCCGCGACCGACCGTTGGATGAGAGGAATTCGTTAGCATCAAAAGCCATGCTATTGTCGACACTGCCTATGCTGGCGATCAAAAAACCCAACGGCGATTTGCCCGATAGCCTGCGGCGCATCCTTGGTTCCGTGGCCGTACAGGTACGCTCGCACGCCGACCTGGGCCTGCATGAACTCTCCCCGTCGGAACAGTTCGAGGTCCTGGAAAGCCTGAGCGAACAATACGGCAAGACGTTGGACGCCTTGCACGGCATAAAGACGCTTTACGCGGACGACATTGACGAATTTCATTTCGACCGGCTGCTGAAGGTGCTCGACAGTCTCTACCAGGACGCTTCCCGCCAACTGGCCGCCGCCGTCAAGCCTGAGCCCAACCCACGCAAGCGACCGCCCCAGCACACCGGAACGGCTACCGGGCGCCTTCGAAAAAAAGTGATCAATACCCGCAAAAACGGTGTGCTGATCGGTGATCTGAAACCAGCCGACGAGAGCATGCCGATCGACGTCGTCGAGCTGCGCTCACAGGTCGAGGACACCGTGCTGGCGTCCTATTCGCGTCATGACGATGTCTGGGATGTCATCGAAGTACGCCGCCCAGCGCCCTCCCCAAGCACTCGACCGGTCAAGGCAATCAGGGCTGACGCGCAAAAACTGCTCGATGAATTGGATGAACGCTTGCGCCGGGCCGAAGGCTACAAAAAACGTTGCCGTCATCCTCAGGAAATCGAGGAGATCATGAACAACGAGGCGAGTAGATTCGCAAAACTGGCAGAGGAGTTGGATCGCGCCCTGACGTTGTCGAAAACACCGGCGACTGCCGCCGAGCAGGCGCTGGTCAAACAGCTGGCAGATGCCATCACCCACCTGAAGGCCAAGGGCAGCGCCCTGCGCACCGAGCTGAGCCTGCAACTGCCTCCCACCGATGGCAACCTTCGCTACCTGTTCGAAAAGAACCTGATACAAGTTGCGCGACTGGGCGAACGCAAAGCCTTGAAAGGAACCCGCAAGGACTTCCTGCAGGAATACGCGATCAACGACCGTAACGGCTTCCCCCTCTGGTACGCGCATTTTCACTACGAAACCGCCGGGACGCCGAAAGCCGATTACAGCGTCGCCCATCTCAAGACCAAGGAGCAGCGTCGGGAACACTATCATTCGCTGCTCGCCAAGGCGGACAGCCCCTATGCGGTGGTGAACGTGCATCGCGGGCAGATTGGCAAATCCTTGGCCCGCGACAAGTTTCTGCCGTTGGCGCCCTGATGGTTCACTTCGAGCGGGTGTGATCGTGGCGAGGGAGCTTGCTCCCGCTCGGTTGCGCAGCGACCGCCCGAGGGGCCTGCTTCGCAGTCCAGCGGGAGCAAGCTCCCTCGCCACAGAGGGTGTGTTTAGGCAGGAATGATCAGTACCTGAGCGACAAAAAGCCTGTGGGAGCGAGCTTGCTCGCGATGGCGGACGGACATTCAACACCTTCATTGACTGTCACACCGCTATCGCGAGCAACCTCGCTCCCACATGGGGTCGCCACCAGGGCTGTGCCGGGCAGGTCCTGCCCATCCATCAATGGGCAAACAATGAATTGCCCTTCTGCCCCGCCAGTTTTTCCGGCTTGATCAGGAACCGCGCCAAGGCCGGCAGCAGCCACAACGCACCAAACATGTTCCACAGCAACATGAACGTCAGCATCAAGCCCATGTCGGCCTGGAACTTGATGGCCGAGAAGATCCAGGTGCACACGCCGATAGCCAGGCACAAACCGGTGAACAGCACCGCCTTGCCGGTGGATTTCAGCGTCTGGTAGTAAGCCTCCTGCAACGGCAAGCCGGCCCGCAGGAAACTCTCCAGGCGGCTGTAGATGTAGATGCCGTAGTCCACGCCGATGCCCACGCCCAGGGCCACGACCGGCAAGGTCGCGACCTTCACGCCAATGCCCATGAAGGCCATCAATGCGTTGCCCAGCACCGAGGTCAGCACCAGCGGCAACACGATACACAGCGTCGCCGCCCAGGAACGGAAGGTGATCATGCACATGGTCGCCACGCAGATGTACACCAGGATCAGGATGGTCAGTTCCGATTCCTTGATCACCTCGTTGGTGGCCGCCTCGATGCCGGCGTTACCGGCAGCCAGGATGAACTCCAGGCCATCGCGGTTGTTGTCCTTGGCAAAGTCCTGCACCGCCTTCACCGCGCGGTCCAGTGTCTCGGCCTTGTGATCGTTGAGGAACACCAGCACCGGCGCCAGGGAACAGCTGTTGTTGTACAGGCCATCGGCCCGGGCGATGGAGTTGTTCAGCACATCAGGGTTGCGCGACAAGGTCTCCCACTTCAGGTTGCCCTCGTTCATGCCCTTGATCATTTGCTTGGACACGGTCACCAGGGAAATCGCCGACTGCACGCCCTCGGTGTTCTGCATCTTCCACATCAGCTCGTCGATCGGCGCCATGGCTTCATAGCGCGAGCAGCCTTCGGCCTTGGTCTTGACCATCACCACCAGCACATCGGAGCTGGTGGAATAGTTGCTGATGATGAAATTGTTGTCCTGGTTGTAGCGCGAATCCGGACGCAGTTCCGGCGCGCCCTGGTCCAGGTCGCCGATCTTCAGGTTCTGGCTGTACCAGAGGCCACCGCCAAAGGCGATCACCGCCAGGGCAATGGACACCGGCGCAACCTTGGCGCTGGCGAAACTCGACAGCAGGCGCCAGAACGGGTGTTCACGGGTCGCGTCTTTCTTGCTGCGCTCGACCGCCCGCTTACTGATGCCGACGTAAGAGATCGCCACCGGCAGCAGGATCAGGTTGGTGAACACGATCACCGCCACGCCGATGGAGGCGCCGATGGCCAGTTCACGGATCACGCCGATGTCGATGATCAGCAAGGTGATGAAGCCCACGGCATCCGCCAGGATCGCGATCATCCCCGGCAGGAACAACTGGCGGAAGGTACGCCGCGCCGCCGTCAGGGCATTGTCCGCCTCGCTGGACTGCAAGGCGATGCCGTTGATCTTCTGCACGCCATGGGAAATGCCGATGGCGAAGATCAGGAACGGCACCAGCATCGAGTACGGGTCAAGGCCAAAGCCGGCCGCATGCATCAGCCCCAACTGCCAGACTACCGCCACCAGGGTGGTGCTCAGCACCGCAACGGTGCTGCGCATGCAGTTGGTAAACCAGTACAGCAGGACCAAGGTGATGACGAAGGCCACGCCGAAGAACAGCACCACCATGACCAGGCCGTCGATCAAGTCGCCGACTTTCTTGGCGAAGCCGACGATATGGATCTGCACATTCGGGTTCTGGGCTTCGAACTTGTTGCGAATCTTGTCTTCAAGCTCATGGGAGAACTTGCGGTAGTCGAGGGCGAGCAACTTGCCCTGGTCCTGCGGGTCGGGATAGGACTCCAGCAATGGGATATCGATGATGCTCGACTTGAAGTCGTTGGCCACCAGGCGCCCGACCTGGCCGGACTTGAGCACGTTGTTGCGCAACAGGTCGAGGCTGTCGGCCGAGCCGTTATAGCTCTGGGGGATCACCTCGCCGCCGGCGAAGCCCTCCTCCGTCACTTCGGTCCAACGCACGCTGGGGCTCCACAACGACTTGAGCCCGGAACGATCGACACCGGAGATGTAGAACACCTCGTCATGGATCTGGCGCAGGGTCTCCATGTAGTCCTTGGAGAAAATATCGCCGTTGGTGGCTTCCACGGAAATACGCACCGTGTTGCCCAGGTTCGCCAGGTCGTTGCGGTGCTCAAGCATCTTCTCGATAAAAGGATGCTCGAGGGGAATCATTTTTTCGAAACTGGTGGAGGGACGGATCAGCGTGGCCTGCCAGAACAGGAAAACGCTGACCAGCAGGCAAATGACGATTACTGCCGGGCGGTTGTTGAAAATCAGGCGCTCGAGAAACGTTGCCTTGTCTTGGTGATGACTGCTCATGGGGTCCGCCTTCTTGTTTTTATGCCCGTCTCGCAGGCCTGACTCATTTGCTCAGTTCGGCGCCGGTGGACGTGGTGGCGCGCACGCCGCCTTGCCCCGCCAGGATCAGGTTGCCATTGCCTGCCGCCGTGACGGCCGCCACGGAGATTCGGTCCGGGCGGTTGAACACGCTGAAGGTCTCGCCATCGTCGGTGCTGCGCACCACGCTGCCGCCGTTGCCGACAATCACGATGGAACCGTCCGCCAGCAACGTGGCGCCGGACAGGCCGAACTCCAGCGTTCCACGGGCGGCCTTGAGCTCGACTTGCTCCCAGGTGCCGCCAAAATCGGTGGAACGGTACAGGTTGCCGCGCAAACCGTAGGCCAGCAGCGTCGAAGGCTGGGCGGTGCCGATGACACCGAACAGCGAGCCTTCGTACGGGCCTTCGACCTTTTCCCAGGTCTGGCCCCAGTCGGCGGAGCGGAACATGCTGCCGGCCTCGCCGACAATGAACAGCCCGGCGTCTTTCACGGCCGCGATCGCATTGAGGTGGAACTGGTCTTCGTTTTCGAGGCGGTCGCTGGCGTCTTCCCAGTGCTTGCCGCCGTCAGTGGTCTCGTACAACGCGCCATACGCACCCACGGCAAAACCATTGCCGGCGTCCTTGAACCAGACATCCAACAGCGGCGCTTCACGGGTGAGGTCTTCGAATTGCTTGGTCCAGGTGCTGCCGCCGTCAACACTGGCGAGGATTTGCGCGTCGTGCCCCACCGCCCAGCCGTGCTTGTCGTCAACGAAAAAGACTGCGGTGAGCAGTTGGCGGGTCGGCACCTTGGCCTGAGTCCAGGAAGTGCCCTGGTCATCGGAATAGACAATGTGCCCCCGATCACCGACCGCCACCAGGCGCTGGCCCGCGTGGGCCACATCGAGCATCAGGGTTTTGCTGGCCTTGGCCGATTCGACGGAATAGATGACATCGGACGTCGACGCCGCAACGGCCATCACCGGTGCCGACAACACCGCAGAGCCCAGCAGCGACAGCGCCGAAGCCAGCAGCGCGACTCTGCGCAGCAGCGGCGGCCGGCAGCGGCCCACAGCCATGACAGGCTCATTCATAGACCTTTCCCCCATTATTATTGTTATGGCTTGGTACGTTGCCGGTCTTGGAGCATAGTCCTGAAACCTGCAATCTAGAGCCACTTCGGAAGCTGGCGTTATCCTATCGGGCTTTCGAAAGGTCTGACAATCGACGCCGCGTTATCTTTTGTTAACCGGGGGGATATCGATCAAGGGTGAATCAGAAGACATTCGTGAGGGTGATGGATGTGGCGAGGGAGCTTGCTCCCGCTGGAGGCCGAAGGACTCCCTGATCTTGGTTCGCACGCCTTCTCTGGCGAAATGAATCAAGATCGGGCCTGCTTCGCAGGCCAGCGGGAGCAAGCTCCCTCGCCACAAAAGGCAGCGCCAAGCCTGTTTACGCCAAGCTCTTGCTCACCACCTCGAACACATCGGCGGAAAGCCCGCCGGACGCGAGGATGCGTTCCAGCTCGGCTTTCATTAGCGCCTGGCGGGCGCTGTCGTATTTGCGCCAGCGGGTCAGCGGGGCCAGTTGTCGCGAGGCGATCTGCGGGTTGAAGCCATTGAGCTGGATGACCAGGTCCGCCAGGAAGCGATAACCCGAGCCGTCGGCGGCATGGAAGTTGATCAGGTTCTGCCCGGCAAACGCACCGATCAGGGCCCGCACCTTGTTCGGGTTCTTGATGTTGAACGCCGGGTGCTCCATCAGCGCCTTGACCCGCGCCAGTCCACCCGGCAATGGGCTGCCGGCCTGGACGCTGAACCACTGGTCCATGACCAACGGATTGCCCTTGAAGTTTTCCGCGAACACTTCCAGTGCCTTGGCCTTCTCGGTCTCGAATGGCGAGTTGACCAGCACCGCCAGCGCAGTCAGGCGCTCGGTCATGTTGTCGGCGGTGTCGAATTGATCCAAGGTCGCACTCAGCACTTCCGGCTTGTCGGTCAGCATCAGATACGACAACGCAATATTTTGCAGCGCGCGGCGGGCGAAATGCTCGGCCTCGGCCATGTATGGCGTGCGTTTCGACAGGTCGCGATTGGCTTCATAACGCAGCCACAGGCCTTCAAACAGGTTCTCGGCCAACTGCTGGCGGGCGAACTCACGGGCGACGTGGATCGCCTCGACGTCGGCCACTTCGCTGATTTCCGTCAGGTAGGCTTCGCTTGGCAGCGAGAGCATTTCCGCGACCATGGCCTGGTCCAGGGATTCGTCCGACAGTACGCTGCGCAGCGCACTGACCAGGCGCGGATCCAGCGTCAGGCTGGCGCCCTGCTGATGCTGGGCGATCAGTTCCTGCAACACCTGCACCGACAACTGCTGGCCGGCATCCCACCGGTTGAAGCCGTCGCTGTCGTGTTGCATCAGGAACATCAACTGGTCGCGGTTGTACGGGAAGCTCAGTTTCACCGGCGCCGAGAACCCACGCAGCAACGAAGGCAGCGGTTGTTCAGGGATATCGACGAAGGTGAAGGTCTGCTCGGCCTCGGTCACCGAGATGACCCGGGACGTACCGTTTGCCGCCGCTTCACCGGCCAGGCGCAACGGGATCTCGGCGCCCTGGCTGTCCAGCAGGCCAAGCTCCACGGGAATCACGAACGGCAGTTTTTCCATCTTGTCCGGGGTCGGCGGACAGCTCTGGCGGAAGGTCAGGCTGTAGGTCTTGGCGGCGGCGTCGTAGGACTCGCCCACCGCCAGCCGTGGTGTACCGGCCTGGCTGTACCAGCGCTTGAACTGGGTCAGGTCGACGCCATTGGCATCTTCCATGGCCTTGATGAAATCGTCACAGGTCACGGCCTGGCCGTCGTGGCGTTCGAAGTACAGGTCGCTGCCCTTGCGAAAGCCCTCAGGCCCCAGCAACGTGTGGATCATGCCAACCACTTCCGAGCCCTTTTCGTACACGGTCAAGGTGTAGAAGTTGGAGATCTCGATGAAGCTGTCCGGGCGAACCGGGTGGGCCATCGGGCCGGCGTCTTCGGCAAACTGATGGGTGCGCAGGTAGGCCACGTCCTGGATACGCTTGACGGTGGCCGAGTTCATGTCCGCCGAGAACCCGGCGTCGCGGAACACCGTGAAGCCTTCCTTGAGCGACAGTTGGAACCAGTCGCGGCAGGTCACGCGGTTGCCCGACCAGTTGTGGAAATACTCGTGGGCAACGATCGCTTCTACCCGTTGGTGCGCGGCATCGGTGGCGGTTTCGGCGCGGGCCAGCACGGCGCTGGAGTTGAAGATGTTGAGGCCCTTGTTCTCCATGGCGCCCATGTTGAAATCGTTGACCGCGACGATCATGAAGATGTCCAGGTCGTACTCGCGCCCGTACACCTCTTCGTCCCAGCGCATCGACTTCTTCAGGCTGGTCATGGCGTGCTGGCACTTGTCGATGTTTTCCGGCTCGACATAGATGCGTAGCGCCACGGTGCGCTCGCTCAGGGTGGTGAAAGTGTCTTCGACGCACCACAAGTCACCGGCCACCAGGGCAAACAGGTAGGCCGGTTTCTTGAACGGGTCTTCCCAGGTCGCCCAGTGCCGGCCGTCTTCGCCGGGGCCGCTGGCAATCGGGTTGCCGTTGGACAGCAGCACCGGATAGCTGTGCTGCTCGGCCACCACGGTGGTGGTGAACTTGCTCATCACGTCCGGGCGGTCGAGGTAATAAGTGATCTTGCGGAACCCTTCTGCCTCGCACTGGGTGCAGAACATGCTGCCGGACTTGTACAGGCCTTCCAGGGCGGTGTTGGTTTCCGGATGGATCCGCACGGTGGTGTCGAGCGTAAAGGCCTGGGCCTTGGGCTGCAACGTCAGGTGGCTATCGTCCAGCTGATAATCGCCCTGCCTCAGGTCGGCATCGTCGAGCTTGAGCGAGACCAGTTCCAGGTGCTGGCCATCGAGCACCAGCGGCGGCAGCCCGGCGCCGCGCTCGGGGTTGCGGCGCATCACCAGTTGCGCATGGACCAGGCTGTGGTCCTCGAACAACTCGAAGGTCAGGTGTGTTTCATCGATCAGGTACTCGGGGGCCTGATAATCCTTGAGGTAAATCATCTTCGGTTGTTCGGTGCGCATGGGTCGAATCCTTCTACTGATGCACGGCGAGCTGGTAGGCCGTGTATTTACGAATGTTGATCACGCCGGTGTCGAAAATCAGGTACTGGCCCTTGATCCCCAGCAGCGTGCCCTCGGCGATCGGGTTCTTGTCCAGGTTGAAGCTGACGATTTTGGTCGGGTATTGCTCCACCGGATAACGGATCTCGATGGGTTCGACGTCCGCTATGGTCTGGATCGCTTGCAGGCCGAATCGTTCCTGCAAGCCCTGCAATCCCTGGGCGCAGCTGTCGAACAGCGCGTCGCGGATCGCCGGCAAATCCACCGCCGCCGCGTCGCCCTTGAGCAAGGCGCGCCAGTTGGTCTTGTCCGCTACCTGGCTGCGAAACAGGTCTTCGACGAAGCCCGACTGCTGGCGGGTGGCGACGCGCAGGATCGGCAGCGCCTGGCTCGCGCCCTGGTCGAGCCAGCGGGTCGGCAACTGGGTGGCACGGGTGATGCCGACTTTCACGCCCGAGGAGTTGGCCAGGTAGACCACATGATCGGTCATGCAGAACTGCTCGCCCCAGGCCGGATCACGGCACGTGCCCGCGTCGAAATGGCAACGCTCGGGGCTCATGATGCACAGGTCGCACTGGGCCAGCTTGGTCATGCACGGGTAGCAATAACCCTGGCTGAAGCTGGTCTTGGTCCGGCGCCCGCAATGGGTGCAGTGGATCGCACCGAGGTATTCCAGGCGGATCGTGCTGCCGATCAATGGATTGACCGGCACCTCGACCTCGCCCAGGCGAAAGGCGTATTGAACAGTCGGCCCGTCAAGGCGCGCCGACATCTTGCTGATTGCACCGCGGCCAATCTCGATCAATGGATGGCGTCCGACTTGAACAGGATATTCGGAACGATGGTGGCTTTCGACTGGCACTCCTGCGGTCCCATGTAGCCGGTGCGCTCTTCTTCGGGCAGGTTCTGGATTTCCCAGGCGATCATCGCCTGCAAGGACAGTTCGCGCTGCTCGGCGGTGAGCTTGTTGCCATCGGCCCATTTACCGATTTCCACGGCAAGCTTCAGGCTGCGGTAGATGTCGGGGGTGATGTTCTGGATCATTTCGTTGAAGGAAGACATGGGTTCTCCGCGCAATCGCGCATTCTCAAAAGACACAGGTGCCGGTCAAAGGGCCATTTTACGGCGAGCGAACAGCCCGCCCAATAACCCAGTGAAGCAGCCGACGAGCAGCCCGCCGACGTGGGCCGCGTTGGCGATCTCACCAAAACCGATCAGCGAAACCAGCCCGGACAGGCACAGCAGCAACCACACCAGCATCATCACCAGCACCCCGCGGGGCAAGTGATAGGCCGGGTTCGGCGCGAGCAGTTGGTAGATCCAGCAATGGCCCAGCAGGCCGTACAACACCCCGGACAATCCGCCGAACAGCGTCGCACCGCTGAAAAAGTACTGGGCGAAATTGGAGACAAGGCTGAACAGCAATGTCAGCCCTAATAAGTTGATACCACCCTGGCGCGCTTCGATCCGCCGCCCCAGCTCCCAATACCACATGCCGTTCATGGCGATGTGCAGGAAACCGAAGTGGATCAGCATCGGCGTCACCAGGCGCCACCACTGTCCCGCCGCCAGGCTGTCGGCCAATGGCGTGAACTGGATGTAGTCGCCAACGACGCGGAACTCGAGGAAGGTCAGCCAGCGCAGGGTCTCAAGATTGTCTCCCAGCAGGGTGACCGCGCTGACGATCAGGCTCAGCAACAGCACCACGGCCGTCACTGGGCTGCGAACCAGTTGCTGGACGAACCCCGCGCGCCGGGACGTGCTGGCGGTGTCCGGCAGTTCCAGTTGCTGATCGGGATCGCCAGCAGGAAAACGCGCGTACAACGAACGCACGTCCTCACTGATCTCGTCCGGCACCCAAAGCACCTGCTCGCCCGCCTCTTCGCTGACGCGATGGGGCACCTGCATGCGTTGCAGCAGCTTGACGAAGCCGCTCAGGTCCACTGCCAGGGGCAGGCGCAAAACCGCGACAGCACTCATTGCACCACCTCCGGCCGTTCGACATCGACCCAGACGAACTTGTGCGGATCCAGGCGGGTTTCCTGGTCGAGGCGATAAGCGACCAGCTTGCCGTAGAGCACCGCACTGTAGTCCAGGCAGGCCAGGTTCGGGCGGATTGGCGCGGGTTTGCCGCTGCGCCAATAATGGCCTACGAACAACAGCGGCTCATCGACGCCATAACGCAGCAGGTTGTTTTTTTCGTCCGGCGACAGCGGCGTGCGGGCGACCGGCTCCGGCAAGGCGTCGGGCTGGAACACGATGTCGCCGTAGGTCTGCGGGTTGTCTTCCCAGAACTTGGTACGGAAAAACGAACGGGTCAGGCCATCGCCACCGGTCAGTGTCAGGCCGTGGGGCAGGCGCATGTCCGTGCCGCGCAGCAAGCGATCGAACACCGTGCAGGCGAAACTGCCCGACTCGGCCGAGGCCTGGAGAAAATGCTCGTCGATACAACCGTCCGGGAACAAACCCCGCAGCGGTTCGATCAGGCCCGCATCCCAACAGGCATGCACGACCCGGAAACGGCCGGCGTCGACGAACAACGGCAGCTCATAGAACCATTTGAGAAAGTCATGCCAGTCGCCGGGATGCTGCTCGAACTGGGTCAGGGTCTCGTTGAGCAGGCGGGCATGGCGCGGCGTGTGTTCGCGCACGTAGCGCTGGCCGCTGCCCGGCAATGCCGGTGTGCTCCAGCCCAGGGCGTTGAACTCGTGGTTGCCCATGATGCACAGCGCCTGGCCGGCCACGACCATGTCATGGACGATGTGCAGCGCCTCGCGAATCCGCGGGCCACGGTCGATGATGTCCCCCAGGAACACGGCCATGCGCGACGGATGCCGCCAGACCCCGCCCTGCTTGTGGTAACCGAGTCGGTCCAGCAGGTGTTCCAGGGTCAGGGCGCATCCGTGCACGTCACCGATCAAATCGTAACTGCGCGCAGGATCGAGCATCAGTCGCCTCCACCCCCCAACCGACTGCCCCAGCCGAGCTTGGTCCGGCAGACTTCGTAGTAATTGTGATCCAGCGGATGGATAAGGCGCAGCTTCTGCGCTTTTTTGCTGACGGTGATGGTGTCACCCGGCGCGCAGGTGAAATGGTTCTGGCCGTCACAGGACACTTGTGGGTAGATCTGCATATCCTTGGACACGACGATTTTCAGCTCACTGTTGCCATCGACCACGATGGGTCGCCCAGACAAGGTATGGGGGTACATGGGCACAATCACAATAGCGTCGAGCTTGGGGTGCATGATCGGTCCGCCGGCCGACAGCGCATAGGCGGTGGAACCGGTGGGGGTGGCGACGATCAGGCCGTCGGCCTTCTGGCTGCAGACGAACTGGCCGTCGATGTACAGCTCGAACTCGATCATCCGAGTGGACTTGCCGGGGTGCAGCACCACGTCGTTGAGGGCGTCGCCCTGGCCGATGGCCTCGGCGTGACGACGGACTTCGGCTTGCAGCAGGAAGCGGTTTTCCACCAGGTAGTGGCCGTCCAGCACCTCGGCGACCTTGATCTCCAGCTCGTCAGGGCGGATATCGGTGAGGAACCCCAGGCTGCCGCGGTTGATCCCCAGCACCGGGATATTGTGCCGCGCCAGGGCCCGGGCGGCGCCCAGCAGGCTGCCGTCGCCGCCCACCACGATCACCATGTCACACACCTCGCCGAGCATCTTGCGCGACGAGGTCTGCAGGCCATGGCCCGGCAGCACTTCGGCGATGGTGTCTTCGAGGATCACGTGCAGGTGCCGCTCCAGGAGGAAACGCTTGAGCCGGCGAACGGTGTCCAACACCTGCGAACTGCCCAGGCGACCGATGATGCCGATATTACGAAATTGCTCCATGAGGCTCCTGCGAAGGTCTGCGGCGGGCGAAAACACGATTATGGGCGAAAGCGCGCCGTAGACAAAATCCTTTAAGCCTTCAGCGCAACGGCTATGCTCGCAAGATGATCCTGTTCCCTGAATTGCTGGACTTGCCCCGTCGCCTGCGCCATCCCGAAGTGCGTGACCTCGCGTGGGCGATCATCGCCCCGCCGATGCTCATCGACACGCCCTGGCCCCAGCGCCATCCGCTGGCCGGCAGCGACTGGGTGCAGGAGCCGGGAAGACTGGAACACTGGCTGCGGCAACTGGACCGTGACAGCTACCCGCTGCTGCATTGCCTGTCCCAAGGGCGGACGCGGCGCCTGGGCCTGTACTACGAGAGGCTGTGGCAGTTTGCCGCGCAACACGCCCCGGGCATCGAACTGATCGCCGCGAACCTGCCGATCCGGCGCGAAGGCCATACCCTGGGCGAACTGGACCTGCTGCTGCGCGATCGCGACGGGATTCATCACTTGGAGCTGGCCATCAAGTTGTACCTCGGCCCACAGCACGGTAACGGCCTGGACGCCGCGCAATGGCTGGGCCCGGGCTGCCATGACCGGCTCGACCGCAAGCTGGCGCACTTGCGCGAACACCAGCTGCCGATATCCGCCCGCCCGGAAAGCCGCGAGGCCCTGGCGACGCTGGGGATCGAGTCGTTTCGCTCACACTTGTGGCTCGGCGGCTACCTGCTCTATCCCTGGCCGGGCGAGGCCGAACCGCCGAGCGGCGCCCACCCCAGGCACTTGCGTGGCCGTTGGCTGCACCAGCGGGATTGGGCCGGATTCATCGCCCAGCGTCCGCCAGGCCGCTGGCAGCCCCTGCCCCGCGCCGCCTGGCTCGCCCCGGCGCATTATCCGGCCGAGCAAACCTGGAGCACCGCGCAATTGGACGCCTGGCGATTGGCCCTGGATCCCATGGCGCCGGCGCAGTTGATGGTACGCCTGAACGAAAACGCAGAGGGCGAATGGGAAGAAGCCGAGCGGGTGTTCCTGGTGGCGGATCTTTGGCCGAATGTGCCGGGTAATGGCTGATTTTTGAAGTGCCCTTCAGGCCCCTTCGCGAGCAGGCTCGCTCCCACAGTGGATTGGTGTTGTGTACAGAATGGATGATCTACACATAATCCTGTGGGAGCGAGCCTGCTCGCGAAGGGGTCACTACGGTCTAGAAGGACAACCGCACAGCCAAAGCCGCCAACGTCACCAGCAACACCGGCACCGTCAGCACGATCCCGACCTTGAAGTAATACCCCCAGCCGATCAGGATGTTCTTGCGCGCCAGCACATGCAGCCACAGCAACGTCGCCAGGCTGCCGATCGGGGTGATTTTCGGGCCCAGGTCGCTGCCGATGACGTTGGCATAGATCATCGCTTCCTTCACCACCCCAGTGGCCTGGCTGGCATCGATGGACAAGGCACCGATCAGCACCGTCGGCAAGTTATTCATGACCGACGACAGCAATGCCGTCAGCACGCCGGTGCCCATCGCCGCGCCCCACACGCCATATTCGGCGAATACGTCGAGCCACTGGGCCAGGTAACCGGTCAGCCCGGCGTTGCGCAAGCCATAGACCACCAGGTACATGCCGAGGGAGAAGATCACGATCTGCCAGGGCGCTTCCTTCATCGCCTTGCGGGTGGAAATCTTGTGGCCATAGGCCGCGACCCCCAGCAGCAACGCAGCACAAACGGCCGAGATCGCACTGATGGGAATCCCCAGTGGCTCCAGCGCAAAACAGCCCAGCAGCAGGATCACCAACACCACCCAACCGGCGTAGAACGTTGCCTTGTCGTGGATCGCCGTCGCCGGGTCGTCCAGTTGATCGGGGTCGTAGTCCCGCGGGATGTCGCGGCGAAAGACCCACATAAGAATCGCCAGGCTGGCCGCCACGCTGACTAGGTTCACCGGCACCATGACCGCCGCATAGCGGTTGAAACCAATGCCGAAGAAATCCGCCGAGACGATGTTCACCAGGTTCGATACCACCAGTGGCAAGCTCGCGGTGTCGGCAATGAAACCGGCGCCCATCACGAATGCAAGCGTCGCCGCCGGGGAGAAACGCAACGCCAGCAGCATCGAGATCACGATGGGCGTCAGGATCAGCGCCGCCCCGTCATTGGCAAACAACGCCGACACCAACGCCCCCAGCAGTACCATGAACGCAAACAGCTTGCGCCCACTGCCCTTTCCCCAACGGGCCACATGCAGGGCCGCCCAGGCGAAGAACCCGGCCTCGTCCAGCAGCAGGCTGATAATGATCAGCGCGACAAACGTACCGGTGGCGTTCCAGATGATCTGCCAGACCAGGGGAATGTCACTGACCTGCACCACCCCGCTCAACAAGGCCAGCAGCGCGCCCAGCGTCGCGCTCCAGCCGACGCCGAGCCCCTTGGGCTGCCAGATCACCAACGTAATGGTCAGCAGGAAAATCAACGACGCGATCAGCATGTACAACAGCCTTGGAAGGAGGATTGAAAGGAGGACATCGGCAGCGACGTGTCAGCGGACAATCAGCCATGGCGTTCGAACTGAAGCCATCGACGCGATTGTGGGAATTGGACATGACGAAGGATGATCTGAAGGTGCGGAGGGGCGAATATATGGAAAATTCGAATAGCCCGTAAAGCGCGGGTTGAATTGCCGATGCAGATACATTTGTGGCGAGGGAGCTTGCTCCCGCTCGGTTGCGCAGCGACCGCCGAAAGGGGCCTGCTTCGCAGTCCAGCGGGAGCAAGCTCCCTCGCCACAGGGTTTACCTGGAATCTCGGGGTATCAAGCCTTCTTATGCTGCTCGACCCACTTGCCGTAGGCATCGATGAACTTCTGCAGGAACGGCCGTACCGACTCCGACAGGTTGCCCGCCTCGTCAAACGCCGTTCCGGCGCCGCTCAGGTAGGCTTCCGGTTGCTGCATGCAGGGCACGTCAAGGAACACCAGCGACTGGCGCAGATGATGGTTTGCACCGAAACCACCGATGGCGCCCGGTGAAGCGCTGATCACTGCGCCCGGTTTGCCGCTCAGGCAACTCTGGCCGTACGGACGCGACCCCACGTCGATGGCATTCTTCAGCGGTGCCGGCACCGAACGGTTGTATTCAGGCGTGACGAACAACAAGGCATCGGCCGCGCCCACCTGTTGGCGAAATGTGGTGTAGGCTGCCGGCGGCGTGACGTCAATGTCTTCGTTATAAAGTGGCAACTCGCCGATCTCGACGATGTTCAGCTTGAGGTTGGCGGGCGCCAGGTCAGCCAGTGCCAGCGCGACTTTGCGGTTGATCGATGCCTTGCGCAGGCTGCCCACCAAAACGGCCACGGTGTAGACATTACTCATGAGAGGCTTCTCGACTGTCGGCTCAAAGGAGCCTGTAGTTATAGATGATCGGCGTGACAATTGGACCAGTGGAGCGACGAAAACCGGCCGGTTCGACTATTTTTTTCATGTAGGAAAACTTACCACGCTTGGGCAAGGTCTACAGAACCGCAAATCGAGTGATCTATTTCCAGAGGTTCTAAGCAATGGCAGCAGTACTTGTCGGACAATTTCATGCGCGGGACGCCGAAGGTCGCGTCTATTCGGTGCATGAGTTCCAGGAATCGGAGCCGTCTGCGGACGGTAGCGGCAAGGATGTCGTCACTTATAAACTGGCTATCGGTGATCGCGTCAGCAAACTCGACGAAGACCGATTCCTCCTGGTTCAGTCAGGCATCGAACTGAAACGCGAAGCCGCAACGTTCACCAGCGAACCTGAAGCGCAGATAGCGCTATAACCGTTAGAGCAGAAGTCATGCCCGGACTTGGGTTAGGATTCAGCCACTCAATGGCTCACCCGCCGAACATGGATTTCTTGCATGCGTTTACGCCACATCGAAGTAATCCAGGCGCTGTTGCAGACCGGCCACCTCGGCACGGCGGCCGAATGGCTGCAACTGCCGGTGGCGGAGGTCGAGGCGATCCTGCGCGATGCCGAGGCCCAATTGGGCTTCATGCTGTTTGCCAGCGTGCGCGGGCGCTTGCAGGCCACCCGGGAAACCCTTGAACTGCGCGACGGCATCACGCGGGTGTACGACACGCTCGAACCGGTGCAACGCCTGGCCAGCAGCCTGAAACACCATCAGGCACCGCCCTTGCGCATTATCTGCACCCCGCCGCTGGCCCAGCAGTTGTTGCCCCAGAGCATCGCTGCCTTGCGCCGTCGCCATCCGGATGCGCCGTGCACCCTGCTCAGCCAACCGACCCGTGACATCGTCCACAGCCTGCTGTTGCGTGAAAGCGACCTGGGCCTGAGCCTGCACGACCCTGAACATCCCGACATCCATTGCCAGATGATCGCCCAGGGCAAACTGCAATTGCTCGCGCCCCACGGCTGGCTGCAACCCCGGCAAAAATACATTTCGATCCAGGACCTGGCGGGCCAACCGTTGGTGGGCCTGGATGGCCATGACCCACTGAGCCCTGCGTTCGAGCACAAGTTGGCGGCGCTGCGTCCGGCGCCGATGATCCAGATCCGCGTCCAGACCCATCAGATGATGCGCGCCATGGTCGAGGCCGGCGAAGGCCTTGCCATCGTCGACCCGTTCACCGCCTCGGGCGCCAAGGGCGGCGGTCTCGATGTCTGCCCACTATCGCCCGCCGTCGCGATTGGCCTCTATGCCCTGAGCCTCAACGGCGCACCCTCTTCACCCGCCCTGCAATCGCTGCTGGAGCGGGTTACGGAACAAGCCGAGGCGTTGCTGAGCCACTGATCGACATGCCCAGCGGGTCGTCGAACAACCGGTACCAGAACAACGCCACTTCGGCGGTATGCCGGTCAATGCCGCGATAGCGCAGGTGGTCGATGCCACCGAGCACGTAACCGCATCGTTCATAGAGCCGGCAGGCGCCCAGATTGTTGTTCTGGGTCTCGAGCATGATGCCCGGCAGTTTTTTCTTGCGGCTCCAGAACTGGGCAACGTCGAGCAACGCCTTGGCCACCCCATGGCGACGGGCCGGGGCGTGCACCGCCAACTCGTCGATGTGGGCATAGCCGTTCCAATTGGTACTGATCACCAGGTGCCCTACCGGCTGGTCATCGAGGTAGGCCATGAAGATCTCGCTGTCCGGAGCGTTGCGGAAACTGCTGAACTCTTCGGGATCGATGCCATAGCACTTGCGATAGGGAACAATGGGCGTCACCGGCCATTGGCTGACAGGACGACCGATCTGCGCCGTCGCGTAGTCGTTGACTTCAAAACTGAAGTCACTGCCCCAGATATAGGCGGCAAAGCCGTCATCGACGACTCGCACCGACAACCCGGGGTGCTTGGGATTCATGACCGGTTGCATACTGGGGAAGGTCCTCATTCCTTGAGACAACCAACGGCGTGGTGCCATCCATTGCCCTTGTCTTTCAAATCTTCACACATCAAGCGGGATCCGTAGCCTGCCCGTTCCCTCAGGGTAGAAGGTCGTGGCGATTGTGGCGAGAAATGAACGATGGATGCAGTAGCTCATTTAAGGCTGGCTGAATCAATGTGGCGAGGGAGCTTGCTCCCGCTTGAGTGCGAAGCGCTCACATAAAGGGGCTGCTACGCAGCCCAGCGGGAGCAAGCTCCCTCGCCACAAGTTCTTTACTTACCTTGAATGAACAGCATGGCTTTCACAGGGTTTCATCAGTGCGTGGCGGCCTGCGACTCGGCCAATTGTGTCCACAATGCCGGAGCACCTGCGGACTTGGCGATGGCTTCCAGACGCGCGGCATGCTCGGCCAGGTCGCTTTCGCTGGCGCGGATGATCCGCGAGGGCTGGCGGTCGGCGGGCAAGCGACGGATTTCCGTGGCCTGGTTGCCGGAGCCTTCGCCCGTACCATTGCCGTCCGAAGCGTTGCCGGCCAGGGACAGGCTGGTCTGGCCGCCGGTCATGGTCAGGTAGACGTCGGCCAAGATCTCGGAGTCGAGCAAGGCGCCGTGCAGTTCACGGCCGGAGTTGTCGACGCCGTAGCGCTTGCACAAGGCATCGAGGCTGTTGCGCTGGCCAGGGTGGCGTTCCCGGGCCATCATCAGGGTGTCGAGGATAGTGCAATGCTGGGTAATGTCGGCCCGGTCGTGCTGGCCCATCAGGGCGAATTCGTTGTTGATGAACCCGACGTCGAACGCCGCGTTGTGGATGATCAACTGCGCGCCCTGGATGAATTCGAAGAACTCATCGGCCACTTCGGCGAAACGCGGCTTGCCCACCAGGAATTCGTTGGTGATGCCGTGGACGCCGATGGCGCCCTCGTCACTTTCGCGGTCCGGTTGCAGGTAAACGTGGAAATGGCGACCGGTCAGGCGCCGGCCAATCAGCTCGACACAACCGATTTCAATAATCCGGTGACCATCGGTCACCGGCATGCCGGTGGTTTCGGTATCCAGTACTACAGATCTGTTGGCCATCAGTGTTCAGCTCTCAACGGGCAGTCTTGCAAAAGCGCGGATCTTAACACGCTCACGCCAATGCATCCGCAATGTCCTGTGCAGGCTTTGATGGCTTGGAGCTCTTGTGGCGAGGGAGCTTGCTCCCGCTCGGTTGCGCAGCGACCGTCCCTGGGGCCTGCTTCGCCCGAGGCGTCGGACCGGTCCAGCGGGAGCAAGCTCCCTCGCCACAGGCGTCATCCTGCCAGATCCTGACAACGCCTCGATCAAGCCTGCTTATAGCCCCGCACCTCATCCACCCCACGATTGGCCAACTGATCGGCCCGTTCGTTGCCGTGGTGGCCGATGTGGCCACGCACCCATTTCCAGGTGACGTTGTGGCGGTTTACCTGCTCGTCCAGCAACTTCCACAGGTCGGCGTTTTTCACCGGCTCCTTCGCCGCCGTCTTCCAGCCGCGTTTCTTCCAGTTGGCCATCCACTCGTTGATGCCTTTCATTACGTACTGCGAGTCGGTCACCAGCAGCACATCACAAGGCCGCTTGAGCTCTTCCAGACCACGGATGGCGCCCATCAGCTCCATGCGATTGTTGGTGGTATTGGCTTCGCCGCCCCAGAGTTCCTTCTCCACGCCCTTGCACACCAGCAACGCGCCCCAGCCACCCGGCCCGGGGTTGCCCTTGCAGGCGCCATCAGTGAAGAGTTCTACGCTATCGCTCATGCCAATCTATCCAGAAAAAATGCAAAGGCCCGCCCATCGGGCCCGACAAAACCCGCAGCCCAATGCCGGCAAGAACCATCAGAAAAGGTTACGGCTCGATGTGGCGTCGATTGACCTTGGCCATTGGCAAGGGAATCAGCTTGCCCATCGGCTCGCGTCGCGCCTGACGTACCGGGCGCAACCCGACCGCGATCTTGCGCGCCACCAGCAGGTAGAAACCGCCGCCGGACAGCTGCCAGTCGCCAGCCTTGCGCTCCCAGCCGGCCAGGCGTGCCTGCCACTTGGGTGACGCAAGCGGCGGACGATAGCACCCGAAGCGGCGTTTCTCCAGCGCGAAGCCCAGCAGGTTGAGCCAGTCGCCGACCCTCGACGCCGAGATGCAGCGGGCCTGGCGCAAGGCGTCGTGGGCAAATACATGACGAAGCCCCCAGGTGCTCCAGGGGTTGATGCCGATGATCAGTAGATGTCCGCCGGGACGCACGCTGCTGGCGGCCTCGCGGAGCAAGCCGTGGGGTGACAGGCAGAAATCCAGGCCGTGCTGCATGACCACCACGTCGGCGGCATGCTCGCTCAGCGGCCAGGCCTGCTCTTCGCAGACGATTTCCACCCCGGGTAACGGTGCCCCCAGGCGAACGTTGCGCTGGACCTGCGGCGCCGACGGCGGCGTTTGCGCCGACGGCCCGTAATGCACCAGATAGCCGCCGAAGAACCGGCCCAACTCGTCTTCGAGCATGCGCCGTTCTTCATCCAGCAAAAATTGCCCCACAGGGCCGGACAGCCATTCACGGGCGGCGCGGATCAACGCCAGCCAGTCAGGATCAGCCTGAGCGAACGCTTCATCGGTCATTGCATTCTCCAACGCGTCAGGAAGTTCTAAGATGCGCCTTTGTTTTCCGCTTGGCGAATTCCACGATGATACAGATCAGTGCCCTGCCCGCGTTCACCGATAACTACATCTGGTTGTTACAGGATCACTCCACCCAGCGCTGCGTCGTGGTCGACCCGGGGGATGCCGCGCCCGTACAGGCCTGGCTCGACAGCCATCCGGGTTGGGTCCTGAGCGACATCCTGATCACCCACCATCACCATGATCACGTCGGCGGCGTCCAGGCGCTGAAAAAGGCAACGAACGCCACCGTCTACGGCCCGGCCAGCGAAAACATCCCGGCGCGGGACCATGCGTTGAATGATAACGACAAGGTCCACGTGCTGGGCTGGGACTTCGATGTCCATGCCGTGCCTGGCCACACGCTGGGGCACATTGCCTACTACCACCATGGCCTGCTTTTCTGCGGCGACACCCTGTTCGCCGCCGGTTGCGGCCGACTTTTCGAAGGCACGCCTGCGCAAATGCACCACTCCCTCAGTCGCCTCGCCGCCCTGCCTGAAGATACGCTGGTCTACTGCACCCATGAATATACCCTCAGCAACCTGAAGTTCGCCGCTGCCGTGGAACCCGGCAACCCGGACATCGCCGCCCGCCTGGAAAAAGTCAGACGACAGCGCGACGAAGGCGTCATCACCCTGCCTTCGACCCTGGCCCTGGAGAAACTCACCAATCCATTCCTACGCACCGCTGAAACATCCGTTAAACAAAAAGCGGACGAACGGAACGGCCAGCGAAACCAGACGCCGAGTGAGGTTTTTGCGGCCTTGAGGGCTTGGAAAGATACGTTCTAAGGCAGCTATCGATTGATACAAAAATTCTGAAAGGTTGACCTGCTGGGGTGCGCTTCCTAGAATCGGCCGACATTTTTGCCCGGAACTTACTTCCAGCCAATGTCGTCATCTATACGCAGGTCCGTCCAGTCAGACACATTGACCCGCTTGGCTCAAGCCATCGCGGTGGCTGTGTCCGCCACCTTGGCGGGCTGCCAGAGCACGAGCCAGCTGCCGCAGAGCGATGCGGCGCACACCCCGAATATCGCTGCTCGCGCCAAGCAGAAGCCGGTATGGCTCACCGAGAAACCCAGCCCCCAAGTGCCCCAGGACGTCTGGGAGCGCATGCGCCAGGGCTTCCAATTGCAGGAAACGGCCGGCGTCAACCCGCGTATCGAGCAACAGCGCCTGTGGTTCGCCAGCAACCCTTCCGTCATGGAAAACGCCGGTGAGCGCGGCAGCCTGTACATCCATTACATCGTCGAACGCCTCGAAGAGCGCAACATGCCGCTGGAGCTGGCCTTGCTGCCGGTGATCGAGAGCGCCTACAACCCCATGGCCTATTCCCGGGCGCACGCAGTGGGCCTGTGGCAGTTCATCCCTTCCACGGGGCGCTACTTCAACCTGCGCCAGACCCGCTTTTATGATGGGCGTCGCGACATCACCGCCTCCACCACGGCCGCCCTGGACTACCTGACTCGCCTGCACGACATGTTCAACGGCGACTGGTTGCTGGCGCTGGCGGCCTACAACGCCGGGGAAGGCACGGTCAGCCGCGCCATCGAGCGCAACGAGAAACTGGGCTTGCCCACCGACTACTGGAACCTGCCGCTGCCCAGCGAGACCCAGGCCTATGTGCCGAAGTTGCTGGCGCTGTCCCAAGTGGTGCTCTCGCCCGACGCCTACGGCGTGAACCTCAACCCGATCGCCAACGAACCTTATTTCCAAGTCGTCGAGATCAACCAGCGCATGGACCTGTCCAAGGTCGCGGCGGTGGCCAACATCGACGAAGACGAGCTGTTCCAGCTCAACCCAGCCTTCAAGCAGCGCACCACCATCGACGGTCCCCAGCATTTGCTGGTGCCGACGTCCAAGGCCCAGTTGCTGACTGCCAGCCTGTCGACCATGCGCCCGGAAGAGTTGATCAGCCAGCGCGCCCTCAAGCCGGTTTTCGAATCCGCCGACGACAGCGAAGTGGAAGGTGCCAGGCGCACCTACCGCGTCAAGCGCGGCGACAACCTGGCCCAGATCGCCAAGGCCAACAAGGTCCAGACCAAGGATCTGCAACGCTGGAACAAACTCAGTGGCAACAAGCTCAAGGTCGGCCAGACCTTGGTGATGCAGGACACCAGGGCCAGCAAGACCACCGGCAAGCGCATCAGCACCGTGGTGGCCGCCAACAGCAAGAACCAGAAGAAGCAAACCCAGTACAAGGTCAAGCAAGGTGATTCCCTGTACGTGGTCGCCAAGCGCTTCAACGTGGAAATGCAGCACCTCAAGCGCTGGAACCCGCGAATGGGCAAGGCGCTCAAGCCTGGGCAGATGCTGACGGTTTACTCGCCGCACTAAGCCATCGATGGTTGAAGGGGCTGTTTGTGCCCGAGAAGCTTTTGTGGCGAGGGAGCTTGCTCCCGCAGGGCTGCGCAGCAGACCCGAATCTGGCACCTCGGTGTGACAGATGGATTGGGTCACGGCTTTTGGGGTTGCTGCGCAACCCAGCGGGAGCAAGCTCCCTCGCCACAAAGCGTTCTCGCGCCGGTTTCGAGTAATCCGAGACGCTTTGGCACCCCGCCTTTTTCCTGCCGATACAAGCTGTTACTGTACAGGCCATAAAAGCCCAAGCCGCCTGGATCGGATCTCAGACTTGATACGTCCCCTCCTCCTGCTCCTGATCAGCCTGGCCTTGAGCTCTCCCGCCAGCGCAACCATCAGCGAAAGCCATGGTTATGCGCAGTTCGGCACGCTCAAGTACCCGGCCAGGTTCACCCACTTCGACTGGGTCAACCCGCAAGCGCCCAAGGGCGGAGTCTTGCGGGTCATGGCATTCGGCACCTTCGATACGCTCAATCCCTACACATTCAAGGGCAGCAGCCCGGTTTCCACCCCCAATTTCCTGCAATACGGCATCAATGAGCTGAACGAACCGCTGATGGTCGGCACCGGCCAGTACGCACCGTCCGGTGATGAACCGACGTCGAGCTATGGCCTGATCGCCCAGTCGGTGGAATACAGCGAAGATCGCAGTTGGGTGGTGTTCAACCTGCGCCCCGAGGCGCGGTTCCACGATGGCGCCCCCATCACCGCTTATGACGTGGCGTTCTCCTACCGCACGCTGCTCAAGGACGGCCACCCGCAATACCGCACCAACCTGCAGGAAGTGCTACGGGTCGACATTCTCAACCCGCTGAAAATCCGCTTTGTCTTCAAGCGCGCGGGCAATCCGCTGCTGATCCTGCGCCTGGGTGAGCTGCCGGTGTTGCCCCAGCATTACTGGAAAGGCCGCGATTTCAAGGCGACGACCTTCGAGCCGCCCCTGGGCAGCGGGCCGTATCGCATCACCAAAGTGCAACCCGGTCGCCAACTGGTGTTCGAACGGGTGAAGAACTACTGGGGCAAGGACCTGCCGGTCAATCGCGGCAAGTACAACTACGACCGCATGGATGTGGAGTTCTACCGTGACAGCGAAGTTGCCTTCGAAGCCTTCAAGGCCGGTGAATTCGACATCTACATCGAGCACCAGGCCAAGAACTGGGCCAACGGCTATCAATTCCCGGCGGTCAACCGCGGCGACGTGATCAAGGCGCAGATTCCCCACCAGATCCCGACCCAGACCCAAGGCCTGTTCATGAACACCCGGCGCGGTACGTTCGCCGAGATCAAGGTACGTGAAGCCCTGGGGCTGATGTTCGATTTCGAGTGGACCAACCGCACCCTGTTCAGCGGCGCCTACAAACGCACCCTCAGCTACTACCCCAACAGCGAATTCTCCGCCACCGGCCTGCCGGTGGGTCATGAATGGCTACTGCTCAAGCCGTACCGCGAACAACTGCCACCTGAACTGCTCACCGAACCCTTCAGCTTGCCCAAGACCGACGGGCGCGGCATCCCTCGGGAAACCTTGCGCAAAGCATTGGGACTCCTGAAGGAGGCCGGTTGGAGCCTAAACGGCCAGCGCCTGCTGAACGCCGATAGCCAGCCCCTGAGCTTCGAAATCCTGCTGGTGAACCCGAACCTGGAGCGCATCCTGCAGCCCTACGTCGAAAACCTCGCCAGCATCGGCATCCAGGCACGGCTGCGCACGGTGGACCGAGCCCAGTACAAGCAGCGCCTGGACCAGTTCGACTTCGACATGATCCTGCTGACCTTGGGCCAGACCCTCAGCCCGGGGCTGGAGCAGTGGCAGTACTTCCATTCCAGCCAGGTCGGGGTCAAGGGCAGCAAGAACTACGCCGGGATCGCCAACCCGGTGGTCGACCACCTGTTGGAAAAACTGCTCGCCGCCCAGACCCGCGACGAACAGGTCGCCGCCGGCAAGGCCCTGGATCGCGTGCTGTTGTGGCAGCATTACTGCATTCCCAACTGGTATCTCAATTATCATCGCCTGGCGTACCGCAACCGGTTCGCCTTCGTCACCACGCCGCCCTACACCCTGGGCCTGAGCGCCTGGTGGCTGAAATCTTCGGAGAAAGATCAATGAAGCCTCTACGTGCCCTGCTCCTGCAGGCCAGTTGCCTGTTATTCGCCGGGCTGGCCTGCGCTGCGCCGCAGCACGCCTTGACGCTGTACAACGAGCCGCCGAAGTACCCGGCGGATTTCAAGCATTTCGACTACGTGAACCCCGATGCGCCCAAGGGTGGAATATTCCGCCAAGGCGGGTTTGGCAGCTTCGACAGCCTCAACCCGTTCATCAGCAAAGGCGTACCGGCCGACGACATCGGCCTGATCTACGACACCTTGGCCAAGCAGGGCCTGGACGAACCGTTCACCGAATACGGGTTGATCGCCGAAAAAATCGAGAAAGCCCCGGACAATGGCTGGGTGCGCTTCTACCTGCGCCCCGAAGCCCGTTTCAACGATGGCCACCCGGTACGCGCAGAAGACGTCGTCTTCAGCTTCCAGACCCTGACCAAGGACGGCGCCCCGATGTTCCGCGGCTATTACAACGACGTCGCCGAAGTCATCGCCGAAGATCCGCTCAAGGTCCTCTTCAAGTTCAAGCACACCAATAATCGCGAGCTGCCATTGATCCTCGGACAGTTACCCGTCCTGCCCAAGCATTGGTGGGCCAGTCGAGATTTCAGCAAGGGCAACCTTGAGATCCCTCTGGGCAGCGGTCCCTACAAGGTCGCCGAAGTGAAGGCCGGACGCTCGATCCGCTATGAGCGCGTGAAGGACTATTGGGGCAAGGACCTGCCGGTCAACCGTGGCTTCTACAATTTCGACGTGCTGACCACCGACTATTACCGCGACAACACCGTGGCCGTGGAGGCGTTGAAAGCCGGGCAGTTCGATTACTGGCTGGAAATGGCCGCCAAGAACTGGGCCAACGCCTACAACATTCCGGCGGTGACCGAAGGTCGGTTGGTCAAGGAACAGATCCCCAACGGCAACCCTACCGGCATGCAGGGCTTTATCTACAACCTGCGTCGCCCGGTTTTCCAAGACGTACGGGTACGCAAGGCCCTAAGCCTGCTGCTGGACTTCGAGTGGACCAACAAACAGCTGTTCCATGGCGCCTACGCCCGCACCCGCAGCTATTTCGAGAATTCGGAGATGGCGGCAACCGGGCTGCCTGGCGAAGACGAATTGAAAATCCTCGACCCCTTGCGTGGCAAGATTCCCGAGCAGGTCTTCACCGAAGCCTTCCAGCCTTCCATGTGTGACGGCAGCGGCATGATCCGTGACCAGCAACGCAAGGCCTATCACCTGCTGCAAGAGGCCGGATGGCGCATCGTCGACGACAAGATGGTCGATGCCCAAGGCAAGCCCGTGGTGCTGGAATTTCTGCTGGCCCAGACCGAGTTCGAGCGAGTCTTGTTGCCATTCAAGCGCAACCTGAGTGACTTGGGCATCGAACTGGTGATCCGCCGCGTGGATGTATCCCAGTACATCAACCGTGTGCGCTCCCGGGACTTCGACCTGGTGGTGGGCAGCTTCCCGCAATCCAGCTCGCCAGGCAATGAACAGCGCGAGTTCTGGATGTCCGCCGCCGCCGACAAGCCCGGCAGCCGCAACACCATGGGCTTGAAGGACCCGGCCGTGGACCAGTTGGTGGAGCAATTGATCAACGCCGATTCGCGCAAGAGCCTGGTGGCCCATGCCCGGGCATTGGACCGCGTCCTGCAATGGGGCTACTACGTGATCCCCAACTGGCACATCAAGACCTGGCGCGTGGCCTATTGGAACCACATCGGCCACCCGAAAGTCACGCCGACCTACGACATCGGTACCACCACCTGGTGGGTCAAGCCGGAGGTCAAACCGGCCGATGAAGTAGAAAAGCAGGTCATCGAGCAGCAAGTCGCCGCCCCTGCGAGCGTGGAGTAACAAGATGCTGGCTTATATTTTTCGGCGACTGCTGCTGATCATTCCCACCCTGTTCGGCATTCTGTTAATCAACTTCGTCATCATCCAAGCCGCGCCCGGCGGGCCGGTGGAACAGATGATCGCCAAGCTCGAGGGCTTCGAGGGCGCCACCAGCCGCATCGCCGGCGGCGGTGCCGAAGTATCGGTGGCCGGTTCTTCCTACCGCGGCGCCCAGGGCCTGGACCCGGCGCTGGTCAAGGAGATCGAACGCATGTACGGCTTCGACAAGTCGGCGCCCGAACGCCTGTGGATCATGATCAAGAATTACGCCCGCCTGGACTTCGGCGACAGTTTTTTCCGCGACGCCAAGGTCATCGACCTGATCAAGGAAAAGATGCCAGTGTCCATCTCCCTCGGCCTGTGGAGCACGCTGATCATGTACCTGGTGTCGATCCCGCTGGGGATCGCCAAGGCCACGCGGCATGGCAGCCATTTCGACGTGTGGACCAGCTCGGCAATCATCGTCGGCTACGCGATCCCGTCGTTCCTGTTCGCCATCCTGCTGATCGTGGTATTTGCCGGCGGCAGTTATTTCGACTGGTTCCCGTTGCGCGGACTGACTTCAAACAACTTCGACGAATTGAGCATGGGCGGCAAGATCCTCGATTACTTCTGGCACCTGGCCTTGCCCGTGACCGCCCTGGTGATCGGCAACTTCGCCACCATGACCCTGCTGACCAAGAACAGCTTCCTCGACGAAATCAACAAGCAATACGTGGTCACCGCCAAGGCCAAGGGCCTGACCCGCCATCGAGTGCTCTACGGCCATGTCTTCCGCAACGCCATGCTGCTGGTGATCGCCGGTTTCCCTTCGGCATTCATCGGGATCTTTTTCACCGGCTCGCTGCTGGTGGAAGTGATCTTCTCCCTCGACGGCCTCGGCCTGATGAGTTTCGAAGCGGCCATCAACCGCGACTACCCGGTGGTGTTCGGCACCCTGTTCATCTTCACCTTGCTGGGACTGGTGGTGAAACTGATCGGCGACCTGACCTACACCTTTGTCGATCCGCGCATCGACTTCGAAAGCCGGGAGCATTGATGTGAACCTGTCCCCTCTCAATCGCCGTCGCTTCGAATTGTTCAAGGCCAACAAGCGTGGCTGGTGGTCGCTGTGGCTGTTCCTGGTCCTGTTCGGGCTGAGCCTGGGCGCCGAGCTGATCGCCAACGACAAGCCGTTGGTGGTGCATTACGACGACGGCTGGTACTTCCCGGCCCTCAAGCGCTACCCGGAAACCACGTTCGGCGGCGAGTTCCCACTGGAAGCCAACTACAAGAGCCCCTACATCCGCGAACTGCTGGCCGCCAAGGACGCCTGGGTGCTGTGGGCGCCGATCCCGTTCAGCTACCAGAGCATCAACTACGACCTGAAGGTCCCGGCCCCGGCCCCCCCTTCTGCCATGAACTGGCTGGGTACCGACGACCAGGGCCGCGATGTCCTCGCCCGGATCATCTACGGCTTCCGCATTTCGGTGCTGTTCGCCCTGACGCTGACGCTGCTCAGCTCGATCATCGGCGTGATCGCCGGCGCCCTGCAGGGCTTCTATGGCGGCTGGGTGGACCTGGCCGGCCAGCGCTTCCTGGAAATCTGGTCCGGGCTGCCGGTGTTGTACCTGTTGATCATCCTGGCCAGCTTCGTGCAGCCCAATTTCTGGTGGCTCCTGGGGATCATGCTGCTGTTTTCCTGGATGAGCCTGGTGGACGTGGTCCGCGCCGAGTTCCTGCGCGGGCGCAACCTGGAATACGTGCGCGCCGCGCGAGCACTTGGCATGCAGAACGGCGCGATCATGTTCCGCCACATCCTGCCCAACGCCATGGTCTCGACCATGACCTTCATGCCGTTCATCCTCACCGGCGCCATCGGCACCCTCACCGCCCTGGACTTCCTCGGCTTTGGCCTGCCGCCGGGCGCGCCGTCCCTGGGCGAGTTGGTGGCCCAAGGCAAGTCCAACCTCCAGGCGCCATGGCTGGGCATCAGCGCGTTCGCCGTGCTGGCCCTGATGCTGAGCCTGTTGGTGTTCATCGGCGAGTCCGCTCGCGATGCCTTCGATCCGAGGAAGTGATATGAACCAGGACAATCTGATCGAAGTACGCGACCTGGCGGTGGAATTCGTTGTCGGCGAACGCCGCCAGCGCGTGGTCGAAGGCGTGAGTTTCGATATCAAGCGCGGCGAAACCCTGGCCCTGGTGGGTGAAAGCGGCTCGGGCAAGTCGGTCACCGCCCACTCGATCCTGCGCTTGCTGCCCTACCCCCTGGCCCATCACCCCACCGGGACCATCCAGTACGCCGGCCAGGATTTACTGGGGCTGAAGGAAAAAACCATTCGCCATATCCGCGGCAACCGGATCGCGATGATCTTCCAGGAGCCGATGACCTCCCTCAACCCGCTGCACTCCATCGAAAAACAGATCAATGAAGTGCTCGGCATCCACAAGGGCCTGAGCGGCAAGGTCGCAACCCGCCGGACCCTTGAGTTGCTGGAGCTGGTCGGCATTCCCGAGCCCCACAAGCGCCTCAAGGCCCTACCCCACGAGTTGTCCGGCGGCCAGCGCCAGCGGGTGATGATCGCCATGGCCCTGGCCAACGAGCCGGAACTGCTGATCGCCGACGAGCCGACCACCGCCCTGGACGTCACCGTCCAGCTGAAAATCCTCCAATTGCTCAAGGATTTGCAGGCGCGATTGGGCATGTCTCTGCTGTTGATCAGCCACGATTTGAACCTTGTGCGAAGAATTGCGCATCGCGTATGTGTCATGCAGCGCGGTTGCATCGTCGAACAGGCATCGTGTGAAGAGTTGTTCCGCGCGCCGCAGCATCCGTACACTCGGGAACTGCTGGGCGCTGAACCCAGCGGCACCCCGGCGAACAATGTCGTCGGCCCGCCGCTGTTGCAGGTAGAGGACCTGAAAGTCTGGTTCCCGATCAAGAAAGGCCTGTTCAAACGCACGGTGGACTACATCAAGGCCGTGGACGGAATTCGCTTCAGCCTGCCCCAGGGCCAGACCCTGGGCATCGTCGGCGAAAGCGGCTCCGGCAAGTCCACCCTGGGGCTGGCAATCCTGCGGTTGATCGGCAGCCAGGGCGGGATCCGCTTCGAAGGCAAGTCGTTGGACAGCCTGACGCAGCAGCAAGTCCGGCCGCTGCGCCGGGAGATGCAGGTGGTGTTTCAGGACCCCTTCGGTAGCCTGAGCCCACGGATGTGCGTCAGCCAGATCGTCGGCGAAGGCCTGCGGATCCACAAGATCGGCACCGAAGCCGAACAGGAACAAGCGATAATCGCGGCATTGAAGGAGGTAGGCCTGGACCCGGAAACCCGGAACCGCTACCCCCATGAATTTTCCGGAGGGCAACGGCAGCGTATCGCCATTGCCCGGGCCCTGGTGCTCAAGCCGGCGTTGATTCTGCTGGATGAACCCACGTCGGCGCTGGACCGTACCGTACAACGCCAAGTGGTGGAGCTGTTGCGGTCGTTGCAAACCAAGTACAACCTGACGTACCTGTTTATCAGCCATGACCTGGCTGTCGTCAAAGCGCTGAGCCACCAGCTAATGGTGGTCAAGCATGGCCAAGTGGTCGAACAAGGTGATGCCCGCAGCATATTCGCCGCGCCGCAGCACCCCTATACACAGCAGTTGCTGGAGGCCGCCTTCCTGGCCCCAACAACTGCCGAATAACCTGAAAAGAGGAGCAACACATGGGTTTTCTCGCCGGTAAGCGCGTACTGATCGTCGGTGTCGCCAGCAAGCTGTCCATCGCATCCGGCATCGCCGCCGCCATGCATCGCGAGGGCGCTGAGCTTGCCTTCACTTATCAGAACGACAAACTCAAGGGTCGTGTCGAAGAGTTCGCACAAGGCTGGGGCTCGAGCCCTGAGCTGTGCTTCCCGTGCGACGTGGCCAGCGATGAAGAAATCGCCAAGGTCTTCCAAGAGCTGAGCAAGAAGTGGGACGGCCTGGACTGTATCGTGCACTCCGTGGGCTTCGCACCGGGCGACCAACTGGACGGCGACTTCACCGAAGCCACCACCCGTGAAGGTTTCCGCATCGCCCACGACATCAGCGCCTACAGCTTCGTGGCCCTGGCCAAGGCCGGTCGCGAAATGATGAAAGGCCGCAACGGCAGCCTGCTGACCCTGTCGTACCTGGGCGCCGAGCGCACCATGCCGAACTACAACGTCATGGGCATGGCCAAGGCTTCCCTGGAAGCCGGCGTCCGCTACCTGGCCGGCTCCCTGGGCCCGGACGGCACCCGCGTCAACTGCGTATCGGCAGGCCCGATCCGCACCCTCGCCGCTTCCGGCATCAAGAACTTCCGCAAGATGCTGGCCGCCAACGAAGCGCAAACCCCGCTGCGTCGCAACGTCACCATCGAAGAAGTCGGCAACGCCGGCGCCTTCCTGTGCTCGGACCTGGCGTCGGGCATCAGCGGCGAAATCATGTACGTGGACGGCGGCTTCAACACCACCGCCATGGGTAATATCGAAGAGTAATCTTCACGCGCATCACGCTTAACAAAACGCCGCTTGCTCCGGAAAGGGCAAGCGGCGTTTTTTGTTGTCGATTGCCTGATTGCACCGCCATTCCCTGTGGGAGCGAGCTTGCTCGCGATGGCGGTATGTCGGTGATATGGCCCTGTGGCGAGGGAGCTTGCTCCCGCTCGGCTGCGAAGCAGTCGTGAACCGGCGGGTGCGGTGTGTCTGACGCTCCGCATTCGGCAGGTTTTGGGGCCGCTTCGCGCCCCAGCGGGAGCAAGCTCCCTCGCCACGGATTGTCGACGACCTTAAGTGAACAGCGTTACCTGTGGGAGCGGGCTTGCTCGCGAAAGCGGTGGGTCAGCTTGCATTGATATTGAATGTACCGACGCCTTCGCGAGCAAGCCCGCTCCCACAGGGATTAGCCTGTGTTAACTGCGTAGCACCTGCTTCTGCGCATACATCGCTGCATCGGCGTCAGCCAGCAGGTTGTCGATCGACCGATGGCGCTGGGCGTTGTACTCGATCTGGCCGACGCTGAAACGAATGTCATAGCCGCGCTGCAACATCGCATTGCGTTCATCAAGGATTTCCTGGAGCCGCGCCATGATCGTCGTTGTCTCGACATGGGAAGAACCCGTGAGCAGCGCCACGAATTCATCACCGCCCAGACGACCGATCACATCACTTTCGCGAAAGGCGATGCGCAGCACGTCGGCGAAGGTTTTCAGCGCGTTGTCACCCTCGGCGTGCCCATAGCGATCATTGATCGGCTTGAAGTCATTGAGATCGAAGAACAGCAGCGTCGCCGGTCGCGACAAGCGATCACACACACTCAACGCATGCTGGGCCAGCGTCCTGAAGCCGCGCCGATTGGACAACAGCGTCAGCTCGTCCATGCTCGCCATCTGCACCGCGACCATTTCCTGCTCGGCCATGCGCGCCAGGTCGCGCAGCAGTTCGCGTTCCTCGTCATTGAGACGGCGCGGCTTGGTGTCGAGCAGGCACAACGTGCCCAGCTTGCTGCCATCCTCCAACCCCAGCGGATGCCCTGCGTAGAAGCGAATCCCAGGCGTGTCCGTGACCAGCGGGTTGTCGTGGAAGCGCTCGTCCTGTTCCGCATCGCAGATCTCCAGGATCTGATCCTGCAAAATCGCATGCGCGCAAAACGAAACTTCCCGCGAGGTTTCGCTGGCCTCCAGGCCAGCGCTGGACTTGAACCACTGCCGGTTGGCGTCCACCAGCGACACCAGGGCGATGGGCACGTCAAACAGGCGTCGGGCAAGGCGGGTCAGGCGATCAAAGCGCTCTTCGGGTGCGGTATCGAGCAGTTTGAGCGAGTGCAGATTCTTGAGGCGAACGGCTTCGTTGTCCGGTTTACCTGGCGCAAGCATCGGAAACTCCATTGGCGGGATTGCTTGGAGTCTAGTCCAGGACCATGGCCCTTGAAGCCGAACAGCCAAATCCAACGGGCATTTGCCGACCAGGGCTAATACACTGCCACTCAGGTTCACGACGAGGATGCTGACCGATGAAGCACGCCAACCCTGACGCCGCCCCACGCTTCTGGCGCGACGCGGCCCTGCCCTTCATCGAAGCCCGGGCCATCGACGATGGGCGCAAGGTCTGCTATTCGCGTCACTCCCATGATCACTTCTCCATCGGCGCGATCACCGCCGGGCGCAGTACCTATATCCACGAACGCTCGAGTTTCCAGGTGGAAAGCGGCACGGTGGTGCTGATGAACCCCGGCGACGTCCATGCCTGCAACCCGATCGACGATCAGCCCTGGTCCTACGTGATGTTGTACGTCGACACCCAGTGGCTCAGGGATCTGCAGCGCCGTATCGGCTTTGACGAAAACCTCGATTTCCAAGGGTTCGCCACTACCCACAGCCGCGACGCGGAGCTGTTTGCCGCGTTGGGACGGTTGTATGGGCAATTGGTGGACGAGCAACTCGACACGGCCGGCAAGCACGCCGCCGCCGAGGCTTTTTTCATGGACCTGCAACAACGGCTCAACCCTGCCGGCCGTCCGGACCGGGGCAGTCATCCAGGGCTGATGCGTGCGGCGCAATTTATCCATGACCATTGCAGCGAAGCCTTGAAGCTCGAAGACATTTGCACCGCCGCGCAGCTGTCGCCGTCCTACCTGAGCCGAGCCTTCAAGCGCCATTACGGGATGACGCCCCACGCCTTCCTGGTCAACCGCCGGATCCAGTTTGCCCGGCGCCAATTGCGCGAAGGCAAGCTGATCGCCGACGTGGCGCTGGACTGTGGGTTTGCCGACCAGGCGCATTTCCAGCGCGCCTTCAAGCAACACCTGGCGGCGACGCCCGGGCAATATCGCGGCTGATACCGCAGCCCGGAAATGGGGTGAGTCCCCCTGTGGCCAGAGATTGCTCCCGCTGGGCTACGCAGTAGCCCTCGACTCTGGGCGACTGCTGCGCAGTCGAGCGGGAGCAAGCTCCCTCGCCACAACAGCGTTCCCACCTCTAAAGCGCGGATTACAGCCACAACAGCACTTGCTTCTTAAAAACCAGGGTTGCCGCGCACTTCAGCTCACGGCAACAACAGATACACCGCACTCACCACCAACAACACCGCCATGGCCCGGTTGAACAGGCGCATGGTCGCCGGATTCCCCAGCCATGAGCGCAGGAAACTCCCGGCGTAGGCCCAGCAGCCCACCGAGAGGTAGCAGATCACCAGGTAGATCGCCGCAAACTGCCACACCAGCCGCACCTCGCCATCGGCGACGAACGCGCCCATTCCCGCCACACAGGCCAGCCAGGCCTTGGGGTTGAGCCATTGCATCAGCGCGCCGTAGAGCATCGACGGCGCACGCCCCTCGTCCCGCCCTCCCAGCTCGCCATTGTCCATCGCCAGTTTCCAGGCCATGAACAGCAGGAAGGCCACACCCGCCAGTTGCACCACGCGCGTAAGCCCCGGCCAACGCTGCAACATTTCATGCAACCCCAACCCCATCAAGACCAGCAGCAGGACAAACCCGAGGGTAGCGCCGGCCACGTGCCGCAACGTGGCCCGAAACCCGTAGCGGGCCCCGGAGCTGAGGGCGACGATATTGACCGGGCCCGGGGTAATGGAAGCCACCAGCGCAAAGGTCGCCATGGAAAATATCAAGCTCATCACATATCTTCTTCAGTTCAGGAACGAGTCCCAAAGGTAAAGGAGCCCGCTTCGGGGGTATTGAAGAAAACTGCCTTGTCATCGAGCGTCACCGTCTATTTTTTACGCAAACTTTACGCGGTAGCCGATTAACCAAATCGATACTGTGCGGCTCAATGGATCAGGCGTTTCTCATGTCGATTGCGGTTCTGCGTCTCATCGGTTTCATCCTCGGGATTTTCCTGATTACCCTGGCGATCAGCATGGCGATCCCGCTGTTCACGCTGATGTTTTACGAGCGCAACGATGACTTGTCGGCGTTTCTTTGGTCGAGCCTGATTACCTTCGTGTGTGGTATCGCCCTGGTCGCCCGTGGACGACCGGAACATGTCCACATGCGCCCCAGGGAAATGTACCTGCTGACCACCGCCAGTTGGGTGGTGGTCTGCGCCTTCGCCGCCCTGCCGATGGTATTCATCCAGCACATCAGTTACACCGATGCATTTTTCGAGACGATGTCGGGCATCACGACCACCGGCTCGACCATCCTCACCGGGCTGGATACGGCATCCCCCGGCCTGTTGATCTGGCGCTCGATGTTGCACTGGCTCGGCGGCATCGGCTTTATCGGCATGGCCGTGGCAATCCTGCCGCTGCTGCGGGTCGGCGGCATGCGGTTGTTCCAGACCGAATCATCGGACTGGTCGGAAAAAGTCACGCCGCGCTCTCACGTCGCGGCCAACTACATCCTTTGGATCTATGTCGCGCTGACCGCCTTCGCGACCTTGGCGCTGTGGCTGGCCGGCATGACCCCCTTCGAGGCGATCAACCATGCGATGTCCTTGATCTCCACTGGCGGCTTCTCTACGTCCGACGCTTCCCTGGCGCACTGGACGCAACCGGCCATTCACTGGGTATCAGTCGTTGTCATGATGGCGGGATCGCTGCCCTTTACGTTGTATGTCGCGACACTGCGGGGCAACAGGCGCGCATTGCTCAAGGATCAACAGGTTCGGGGCTTCATTGGATTTTTGGTTGTTACCTGGCTCATGGTCGGTACCTGGCTGAGCCTGAACAGTGATCATGGTTGGTGGGACGCGGTTCGCATCGTGGCCGTCAATGTCACCTCTGTCGTCACGACCACGGGCGTGGCGTTGGGTGACTACACGCTGTGGGGCAGTTTCGCCCTGTTGCTGTTCTTCTACCTGACGTTCGTGGGAGGCTGTTCGGGATCCACGTCTGGGGGCCTGAAAATTTTTCGCTTTCAAGTCGCCAAGGTTCTGCTGATGGGCAGCTTGAAGCAACTGATCCACCCCCGGGCGGTGATTCAGAAGAAATACAACAACCATCCCATCGACGAGGAAATCGTTCGTTCACTGCTGACGTTTTCATTCTTCTTCGCAATCACGATTGGCGCCATTGCCCTGGGCCTGGCGCTGATCGGCCTGGATTGGACAACCGCCCTGACCGGCGCCGCCACCGCGGTGTGCAACGTAGGCCCGGGCTTGGGCAACATCATCGGGCCAGCCGGCAACTTCTCGACCCTGCCGGATGCAGCAAAATGGCTGTTGACCATCGGCATGCTGCTGGGGCGATTGGAGATCCTGACGGTGCTGGTGTTGTTCACCCCGGTGTTCTGGAAATATTGAACGCGATGGTCATGCGTAACTGACAGACGAAAAAAAGCCGCGACACCTTGCAGGTATCACGGCTTGTTCGGGCGATCAGCGATCGTTCTTGATCGAAGAGCTGGTTGCGTTGGTCAGGCCCTTGGTGTTGTGGGTGCCTGGCGTGGCGGTGGAAATCGCCGACGCCTTGGTCAGGCCGCGCGTATCACGGTCCTTGGCAATGCTCGAAGTCAACGAAGCCTTGCTGGTACGGTCGGTGCGGGTGGCACCGGTGTGCTTGCCGCTCACGCCATGGTCCCGGGTGCGGGTACGAGTGCCGGAGTGGTCGCTGGCCAATCCTTTGCCAAGGCCGCGGGCGTCGCCCGACTTGTCATGGCCCTGGCCACCGCCAATGCCAGCACCGTGGCCGCCGCCATTACCACCACCGTTTCCTCCGCCGTGACCGCCACCACCGCCATTGCCGCCACCGCCGCCACCGCCACCGCCATTGCCCGCGGCATAACTCGAACCGATCGGCGACAGGTCGGCCGGCAACAAGGCCGAGGCACCGAACGCCAAGGCACAGACAGCAACGGCAATCAGGGATTTCTTATGTTTGGACATGATGTCTCCGAAAGACAAAAACAGCGGGTGAACCTTTAAGACTCGAAGGTTCAATTTTTGTTCGCGACCACCCGACAAACAACCGGAAAATTCACTGTCGATTTTTCGGTGGAGTCCTCCCGGGTGCGGTTCTATGCTCTGCCTCATGAACCTACACGACTCGCTGCTCCCGCCCCATGCCGAGATGGTCCGCGCCATGCTCGAACGAGACACCGCCTACGAGGGGGTGTTCTTCACTGCGGTCAAGACCACCGGCATCTTCTGTCGCCCCAGTTGCACCGCGCGCAAGCCGAAACCGGAAAACGTGGAGTTCTACGCCCACGCCGACGAAGCGATGTCGGCCGGCTACCGCGCCTGCCTGCGCTGCAAGCCGCTGGACGCTGCGGCCATTGCGCCGGACTGGATCCAAGCCCTGCTCAAGGCGGTGGACGCCGAACCCGACCTGCGCTGGACCGACGCCTTGCTGCTGGAACAAGGCATCGAACCGCTGAAATTGCGCCGCTGGTTCAAACAACATTTCGGCATGACTTTTCACGCCTACCTGCGCACCCGTCGCCTGGGCATTGCCTTGGGCGGTATCAAGGACGGCACTTCCATCGACAATGCGGCGTTCGATTCCGGCTATGAATCGTTGAGCGGGTTTCGCGACGCCTTCGTCAAATCCTTCCACATCACACCGGGCCGCGCGGCCCTCAGCGAACCCTTGTTGTTCACCCGCCTGACCACGCCATTGGGGCCGATGCTGGCCATGGCCGAACGACGCGGCCTGGTGCTGCTGGAATTCCTCGACCGTCCGGCCCTGACCAAGGAACTGGAAGAACTGCAGCAACGCTACGGCTACACGGTCGTGCCAGGGCACAACACTCACCTGCAACAGATCGAAACCGAACTGGCCGAGTATTTCGCCGGCAAACTCACGACGTTCACCGTCCCGCTGCACATGCCCGGCAGTGCATTCGCCATACGAGTCTGGACTGAACTGCAAAAAATCCCCTACGGCGAAACCCGCAGCTACGGCGGCATCGCCACGGCCCTGGGCAGCCCGGGTGCCAGCCGCGCCGTGGGCTTGGCCAACGGGCAGAATCGCCTGGCCATCGTCATTCCCTGCCACCGGGTGATCGGTGCGGATGGCTCGTTGACCGGCTATGGTGGCGGCCAGCCGCGCAAGGCGTTTCTGTTGCGGCTGGAAAAAGCCGCGGTGCAGGTTTCGCTGCCCCTGGCGTTTTGAGCGCCCCGGAGAATGAATACCTGATGCCCGTGCCCTACCACGACGCCAGCACCTTCCTGGCCAATCTCGACGAAGACTGGCGACGGCACGTCGAGACGATCGGTCCTTGCCTGCTGCAACCCAAGCCGGCCCGGGATCCCTATGAAGCCTTGGTCCGGGCGATTGCCTACCAGCAACTGCACGCCAAGGCAGGCGATGCGATCCTGGGTCGACTGCTGGCGTTGTTCCCGGCGCAGACCTTCCCCTCCCCCACGCAGATCCTGGCGACAGACGTTGCGCAACTGCGCAGTTGTGGGTTTTCCGCCAGCAAGATCGCAACCATCCAGGGTATCGCCCAAGCAGCCCTGGATGGGGTGGTACCAGATTACGCCACGGCGCGGGCAATGGAAGACGAAGGGTTGATCGAACGCCTGGTCAGCCTGCGCGGCGTCGGGCGCTGGACCGTGGAAATGCTGCTGATCTACAGCCTGGAGCGGCCCGACATCCTGCCGGCCGATGACTTTGGCGTGCGCGAAGGGTATCGACGGCTCAAGGGGTTGGCGCAACAGCCCAGCCGCAAGCAGATGATCGAGATAGGCCTGGCCTGGCGCCCTTACCGGACGGCGGCCGCGTGGTATTTGTGGCGGGTGCCAAAGTGATGTTGGCTGTACCGACGCCTTCGCGAGCAAGCCCGCTCCCACATTGACCGAGAGCGGACAAAAATCTATGACCGACACAGATCCCCTGTGGGAGCGGGCTTGCTCGCGAAGGCGGTCGCATGGCCCCCTCAATTCAACTGTCAAGACACAAACCGTCTAGGCTGTACTGAGCCATTTCCAATCCACTGGAGGTTCCCATGCAGCTAGAAGGATCCTGCCACTGCGGCGCCGTGTCGTTCAGCCTCGCCTGTGCCCACCCCTATCCTTATCAACGTTGCTACTGCTCGATCTGCCGCAAGACCCAGGGCGGCGGCGGTTATGCGATCAACCTGGGGGGCGAAGCCCAAAGCCTGAAGGTGCATGGTCGCAAGCACATCTCGATCTACCATGCGCGGCTAAAGGACGACGGCGATAAGCGCGCCCACCGCAGCAGTGCCGAGCGGCATTTCTGTTCCCTGTGTGGATCGGGGCTGTGGCTGTTCAGCCCCGAATGGCCGGAGCTGGTGCACCCGTTCGCTTCAGCCATCGACACGCCGCTGCCGGTACCGCCGGAGCATACCCACTTGATGCTCGGGTCCAGGGCACCATGGGTGGAGGTCGAGGCGCATAAGGGCGACCAGCAGTTCGAGGTTTACCCCGAAGAGTCGATTGCCCAATGGCATGAACGCCTGGGTTTGACTGGTTGAGAGGCAGCGCTGCAGAAAGCCTCATCGTCGGAACGCCGCCCGGAGCAAGCTCGCTCCCACTGGATTTGGGAAACCCACCCCCTGTGGGAGCGGGCTTGCTCGCGATGGCGGTGGGTCAGCCAGCATTCATTCAACTGACCTGACGCATTCGCGAGCAAGCCCGCTCCCACACTGTTCTGTGGCGTTGCAAATATATTGGTGCCTTACCCAAATTTCCCTGTGGGAGCGAGCTTGCTCCGGGCGGCGTTCCGACGATGGCGTCAGGACAAACAGCCCTATGCCGCAGGCACACCACTGTGGAAACGAAACTCCACATCCGGCGATTCGATCAGTTCCCGCTCGGCCTCACGGACCTTGTCGATCACCTGGGCAATGTCCTTGGCATCGCCATACTGGTAAGCCAGTTTCAGGTATCCCTGGAAATGCCGCGCTTCGCTTTTCAGCAAACCGAAGTAGAACTTGCCCAACTCCTCGTCCAGGTGCGGCACCAGGGCCTCGAAACGCTCGCAACTGCGGGCTTCGATGAAGGCGCCGACGACGAGGGTGTCTACCAGTTTGACCGGCTCGTGGCTGCGTACCACCTTGCGCAGCCCCGAGGCATAACGGCCGGCGGAGAGCTGGCGCAAACCGATCTTGCGCTTTTTCATCAGGCGCATGACTTGCTCGTGGTGCACCAGCTCTTCCCGGGCCAGGCGCGACATCAGGTTGATCAGGTCGACGTGGGAATGGTATTTGGCGATCAGGCTCAGGGCGGTGCTGGCCGCCTTGAACTCGCAGTTCTTGTGGTCGATCAGCAACGTTTCCTGATCGGCCAGCGCGGCCTGGACCCAGGCATCGGGGGTGCGGCAACCAAGGAATTCGTGGATTTCGGGAAGATTCATGGGGCTCACGGGCAAAGGTAGTCGAGCGAAGGGCGCCGATTATACCGGCCTGCCCCCAGACCACCAGCCACCACCGTTGATATGCATCAAGTCGACGTCACACCCACAACCACTAGACTGCCCCACAAGAACTATAGTTGAGCAACGCCAGCCTTTTCATTTCAGGAGAACGCCGATCATGCAAGCCATTCGCAGCATCCTGGTGGTCATCGAGCCCGAACATGCGGAAAGCCTGGCGCTCAAGCGCGCCAAACTGATCGCCGGGGTGACCCAGGCCCACCTGCACTTGTTGGTGTGCGACAGAAAACATGACCATGCCGGCCTGCTCAGCGTGCTCAAGAGCGCATTGCTGGCCGACGGCTACAGCGTCACCACCGAGCAAGCCTGGAACGAAAGCCTCTACGAAACCATCATCGACGTGCAACAGGCAGAAGGTTGCGGGCTGGTGATCAAACAGCATCTCCCCGACAGCCCATTGAAAAAGGCCCTGCTGACCCCGGCGGACTGGAAACTGCTACGCCATTGCCCAACCCCGGTGCTGCTGGTGAAAACCGCCGGTTCCTGGAAAGACAAGGTGATCCTCGCCGCCGTCGATGTTGGCAATGCCGACGGCGAGCATCGCCACCTGCATTCCACCATCATCGACCATGGCTACGACATCGCCCTTCTCGCCAAGGCGCACCTGCATGTGATCAGCGCCCACCCCTCGCCAATGCTCTCGTCCGCCGACCCGACGTTCCAGCTCAAGGAAACCATCGAGGCCCGCTACCGCGAGCAATGCCGGGCGTTCCAGGCCGAATTCGACATCGACGACCAGCATCTGCACATCGAAGAAGGCCCGGCGGACGTCTTGATTCCATACATGGCGCGCAAGCTGCAGGCGGCGGTGACGGTCATTGGCACCGTGGCCCGCTCGGGGTTGTCCGGGGTGCTGATCGGCAACACCGCCGAGGCTGTGCTCGACACGCTGGAAAGCGATGTGCTGGTGCTCAAGCCCCAGGAGGTGGAGGATCATCTGGTGGAGTTGGCGGTCAAGGATTGAATAGACGCTGGCGATAAAGCTCTTGTGGCGAGGGAGCTTGCTCCCGCTCGGCTGCGCAGCAGACGCCTGGATTTGTCAGGGCCAGGAAATTTTCCAGGTCAAGAGCGAGGGCCGCTTCGCCCGAGGCGTCGGACCGTCCCAGCGGGAGCAAGCTCCCTCGCCACAAAGCGCCCTGGCACAAAAGCTCCTATGCACAAATGGCTGGTGGTCAGCCGCCAATCGCATCCTTCAGGAACCCCGGCGCTATGTAGCGCTGGTAATGGGCTTCGGACAGAAGGAAAAACTCCCGATCAATGGCATCGCGCAGGTCCGGCAGTTCCCAATCGCGAAATTCCGGCATCAACACCATGCCGTAGGCTTCCAGGTTATTGATCACCCGCGCGCCCCGGGCGATCAACTGATAGGCCCAGCAGTATTGCGACTGGTGCGGCACGAAGCGGATCTTGCGTGATTCCAGTTGCTGGCGCAGCAATCCGGGGTCGAAAACCTCCAACTTGGCCACCATCACCTGCACCAACAGCTGTTCGAGCCGCATCCACACCGCGCGTTTTTCCTCCTCGTTGTAGCCGTTCCAGTGGATCACTTCATGGTGGAACCGCTTGCAGCCACGGCACACCAAGTCACCATAGACAGTGGAGCAAAGGCCGACGCAAGGGGTCTTGATGAGCTGGTTGGGCATAAGGAAACGCACACGCAAAAACAGGACAGGCCCGCATGTTAGCCCTTTGTCTAAGATTGATCACCCCTCAAACTTCCCGGCCCAACTTACCTTTAATTTTTTTTTCCCGTAGAATCAGCCAGCCTTTTAAGGCGCCAATGTCCGTTAGAAGCTGTTTTCAAAGCGTCACGAGCACAGTCGTTCCTTCAGAGCGGTGTTGGCGAAGGGTCTTTCCAGCGGGGAAAGCCCAACGCCAACCCTCATCAGCTCCCGTTCTGCAGGCGTAAAACTTTGAAAGCAGCTTCTGTGAGGAACTCCGGCAACTCTGGCGTGGAGGCCCAAAAAGCCCCCTGACGCGCATGAGTGCCGTGAGTTTCTGGATGAGCGTCCCGGACACCCATTTGGGACCACTGATGAGGGTAATAACTGTGCTTGAAGCCTACCGCAAACATATCGAAGAGCGTGCAGCCCTGGGTATCGTTCCCCAGCCGCTTAACGCCGAACAAACCGCAGGCCTGATCGAGCTGCTGAAAAATCCTCCGGCTGGCGAAGAAGCTTTCCTCGTTGACCTGATCACCAATCGCGTTCCGCCTGGAGTCGACGAAGCCGCCTACGTCAAGGCCGGTTTCCTGTCCGCCCTGGCCAAGGGCCAGGCCCAATCCCCTCTGCTGGACAAGAAGCGTGCCGTCGAACTGCTCGGCACCATGCAGGGCGGCTACAACATCGTGACCCTGGTGGAGCTGCTGGACGACGCCGAGCTGGCGCCAGTCGCCGCCGAAGAACTCAAGCACACCCTGCTGATGTTCGATGCCTTCCACGACGTGGCTGAAAAAGCCAAGAACGGCAACGTTCACGCCAAGGCCGTGCTGCAATCCTGGGCTGACGGCGAGTGGTTCAAGAAGCGCCCGGTGCTGGCCGACAAGATCAGCCTGCGCGTGTTCAAGGTCACCGGCGAAACCAACACCGACGACCTGTCCCCTGCCCCGGACGCCTGGTCCCGCCCGGACATCCCGCTGCACGCCCTGGCCATGCTGAAAATGGCCCGTGACGGCATCGTTCCGGACGAGCAAGGCAAGACCGGCCCGATGAAGCAGATCGAAGAAATGCGCGGCCAAGGCTTCCCGATCGCCTACGTCGGTGACGTGGTCGGTACCGGCTCCTCGCGTAAATCGGCAACCAACTCGGTGCTGTGGTTCTTCGGTGACGACATTCCTTACGTGCCGAACAAGCGTGCTGGCGGTTTCTGCTTCGGCAGCAAGATCGCTCCGATCTTCTACAACACCATGGAAGATGCCGGCGCACTGCCCATCGAGTTCGACGTGTCGAACATGAACATGGGCGACGTGATCGACCTGTACCCTCATGCCGGCAAGGTCTGCAAGCACGGTACCGACGAAGTCATCACCACCTTCGAAATGAAGACCCCGGTGCTGTTGGATGAAGTCCGCGCTGGCGGCCGTATTCCGCTGATCATTGGCCGTGGCCTGACCGAGAAGGCTCGCGCAGAGCTGGGCCTGCCAGCGTTCGACCTGTTCAAGAAGCCTGAAGCACCGGCTGAAAGCACCAAGGGTTTCACCCTGGCGCAGAAGATGGTCGGCAAGGCCTGCGGCCTGGCAGAAGGCCAAGGCGTACGCCCTGGCACCTACTGCGAACCGAAAATGACCACCGTGGGTTCCCAGGACACCACCGGTCCAATGACCCGTGACGAACTGAAAGACCTGGCGTGCCTGGGCTTCTCGGCTGACCTGGTGATGCAGTCCTTCTGCCACACCGCGGCCTATCCGAAGCCGATCGACGTGACCACCCATCACACCCTGCCTGACTTCATCATGACCCGCGGCGGCGTTTCCCTGCGTCCGGGCGACGGCATCATCCACTCGTGGCTGAACCGCATGCTGCTGCCAGACACCGTGGGTACCGGCGGTGACTCCCACACCCGTTTCCCGATGGGCATCTCGTTCCCGGCCGGTTCCGGCCTGGTCGCGTTCGCCGCTGCCACCGGCGTCATGCCGCTGGACATGCCGGAATCGATCCTGGTGCGCTTCAAAGGCAAGATGAAACCTGGCATCACCCTGCGTGACCTGGTTCATGCCATTCCGTACTTCGCCATCCAGAACGGTCTGCTGACCGTCGAGAAGAAAGGCAAGAAAAACGCCTTCTCCGGCCGCATCCTGGAAATCGAAGGCCTGGAAGGCTTGACCCTGGAACAGGCTTTCGAACTGTCCGACGCCTCGGCCGAACGTTCGGCTGCCGGTTGCACCATCAAGCTGTCGAAAGAGTCGATCACCGAGTACCTGCAATCGAACATCACCCTGCTGCGCTGGATGATCGGCGAAGGCTACGGTGATGCACGTACCCTGGAACGTCGCGCCCAAGCGATGGAAGCCTGGATCGCCAACCCGCAACTGATGGAAGCCGATGCCGACGCCGAATACGCCGAAGTCATCGAAATCGACTTGGCCGACATCAGCGAGCCTGTGCTCTGCGCGCCGAACGATCCGGACGACGCCCGTCTGCTGTCCAGCGTTGCTGGCGAGAAGATCGACGAAGTGTTCATCGGTTCGTGCATGACCAACATCGGTCACTTCCGCGCTGCCGGTAAGCTGCTGGAGCAGGTCAAGGGCCAACTGCCAACCCGTCTGTGGCTGTCGCCACCGACCAAGATGGACGCTCACCAGCTCACCGAAGAAGGCTACTACGGCATCTACGGCAAGGCCGGTGCACGGATGGAAATGCCAGGCTGCTCGCTGTGCATGGGTAACCAGGCACGCGTCGAGCCGAACTCCACCGTGGTGTCGACATCGACCCGTAACTTCCCGAACCGTCTGGGTGACGGCGCGAACGTCTACCTGGCTTCGGCCGAACTGGCGTCCGTTGCGTCGATCCTGGGTCGCCTGCCGACCGTCGAGGAGTACATGGAATACGCCGGCAAGATCGACAGCATGGCAGCGGACGTGTACCGCTACCTGAGCTTCGATCAGATCGCCGAGTTCCGTGAAGCGGCGGCAAACGCCAACATCCCGGTCGTTCAAGCCTAACGCTTAAAACGCCCGACTAAAAACGCCGCCCTTCTTGCGAGGGGCGGCGTTTTTTTATGGCTTGTTTATTTCGATGCCCGGCGAGCCACCGCTATCGCGAGCAGGCTCGCTCCCACATTGGATTTTCAGCGAACACAAAATTCATATACACCGCAAAACCTGTGGGAGCGGGCTTGCTCGCGAAGAGGCCGGCCCATCCAACATCTTCATCGACTGTGACACCGCCTTCGCGAGCAGGCTCGCTCCCACAAAAAAACAGGTCACGCCAGGAAGGAATAGACCAGCGCGGTAATCGCCACCAACCCCACCAACATCACAAAGACATTGGAAGCCTGACCGCGATAGCGGGCCATGGCCGGGACTTTGCGGATGGCATACATCGGCATCAGGAACAGAATGGCCGCGATAACCGGGCCGCCCAGGGTTTCGATCATGCCCAGGATGCTCGGGTTGAGGGTGGCGACGATCCAGCACACCACCAGCATGAACGCTGCGGTGAGGCGGTCCAGGGTCTTGGGGGCCGGGCGGCGGCCGCTCTTGACGATCAGGCCCTTGAGGCCTTCGCTGGCGCCGATGTAGTGCCCCAGGAACGATTTGGAGATGGCAACAAACGCAATCAGCGGCGCGGCAAAGGCGATGGTCGGGTTGCTGAAGTGGTTGGCCAGGTACGACAGGATCGACAGGTTCTGCGCCTTGGCCTCGGCCAGTTGCGCCGGGGTCAGGGTCAGCACGCAACTGAACACGAAAAACAACACCATCACCACCATCAGCACATGGGCGCGCGACAGGATCTGCGAACTGCGTTCCTCGGCGTTATCGCCATAGCGACGCTTCTGGTCCACCGCAAACGCCGAGATGATCGGCGAATGGTTGAACGAGAACACCATCACCGGGATTGCCAGCCACAAGGTATGCAACAACGCCGACGGTGCAGGCGGCGTCGACGCCGTGGTCAGGATGCCGCCGCTCCAGTGGGGAATCAGGAACACCGCAAGAAATAGCAGCGCCACGATGAACGGATAGACCATCAGGCTCATGGCCTTGACGATCGCCTGCTCGCCGCAGCGGACCACCGCCAGCAGGCCCAGGATCAGCACCAGGGACAGCACGACCCGAGGAGGCGGCTGGATGTGCAACTGATGCTCCAGGAAACTGCCCACCGTGTTGGTCAGCGCCACGCTGTAGATCAGCAGGATCGGGAAAATGGCAAAGAAGTACAAAAGCGTGATCAGCGCGCCGGCCTTGAGTCCGAAATGCTCCTCAACCACCTCAGTGATGTCCGCGCCATCACGACCGGACAACACGAAACGGGTCAGGCCCCGGTGGGCATAAAACGTCATGGGGAACGCCAGCAACGCCAGGATCAGCAGCGGCCAAAAACCGCCCAGGCCCGCGTTGATCGGTAAGAACAGAGTGCCTGCACCGATGGCGGTGCCAAACAGGCCCAGCATCCAGGTGGTGTCGTGGCGACTCCATTGGCTGAGGGTGGCTGGGACTGTCGTTTCAAAGCGCTCTTCGACGCTATTGGCCTGATCATTCATCCGGTCGGATCTCCGCTTTCCGGTCACATGCACCCGGTCAGGACGAGTCGGAAAACCCCGACAGGCAGCGCCCTGGCCGAAACAGGGGCGCGATTGTCCGGGATTAGCGAGCAGAAGCAAAGACTTAGCTGAGGAGCGGTTATGCGGATCAGATGGCTGTCATAAAAATGGTCCCCGTATTTCCCTGTCTTCCTGTCTTCCTGTCTTCCCTGTGGGAGCAAAGCTTGCTCGCGATAGCGCAAGATCAGTCGACATTTATGCTGAAGGTGCCATCGCCATCGCGAGCAAGCTTTGCTCCCACAGACAAGAGGATCCAAAAATGAATCCAAAAAGCCCAAGCTCCCCCTGCCCCCGACTCCTACAATCAGGTTGAATACCTGATGTTCGACAAAGCGCCCACAGGAGCCCAGCATGACCGCAACCGTTCTGGTACTGGTTGAAACCGTCAATGAATACCTGCCGATTCTCGAGCGGCAGGGTTACCACTTGGAATTGGCGCCCACGCCGGCCGAACGCAAGACCGCGATCTTCGAACACGGTGAACGCTTCAGCGCAGTGCTGACCCGTGGCCCCCTGGGTTTGACGGCGGAAGAAATCGCCGCCCTGCCCAACCTGCAGATCATCTGCGTGATCGGCGCCGGCTACGAGCAGGTAGACCTGCAGGCCGCACGCAACCGGGGCCTCGTGGTGACCAACGGCGCCGGGGTCAACGCGTCGTCGGTGGCCGACCATGCCATGGCGCTGCTGCTGGCGCTGGTGCGTGACATTCCCCGGGCCGACGCGAGTGTGCGCCGGGGCGAGTGGGCCAAGGTCATGCGCCCCTCCCTGGCCGGCAAGCGCCTGGGTGTGCTGGGCCTGGGCGCGGTGGGCATGGCGATCGCCAAGCGGGCCGCCCTCGGCTTCGACATGAACGTCAGCTACCACAATCGGCGGATGCGCAACGACGTGCCGTACACCTTCTGCGCCACGCCCACGGAACTGGCCCGGGTCTCGGACTTTCTGATCGTCGCCACGCCCGGCGGCCTGGACACCCGGCAATTGATCAACAAACAGGCCCTTGATGCCCTGGGCCCCCATGGTTTCCTGGTGAACATCGCTCGCGCCAGCGTGGTCGCCACCACCGACCTGATCCACGCCCTGGAACATCGACGGATCGCCGGAGCCGCCCTGGACGTGTTCGACCACGAGCCCGAAGTGCCAGACGCGCTGAAACACCTGCCCAACGTCGTGCTGACTCCCCATGTGGCTGGCCTGTCGCCGGAAGCGACGCGGGGCACGGTGGAGCTGGTGGGCCAGAACCTGAACGCATTCTTTTCCGGCAAACCGGTGCTGACGCCGGTGCCGCTACCCGACCCGCAGCCTTAAAGCACCCCTAGCAGGGTCCACAACCGCCGGGACTCGGCATCGGCACTGATCAGTTCACCCAACAGCTCGCTCAGCGGCTTGTTGCCCCACTCCACCCCGCGCCGGATCAGGTAGGGCACCGGGCTGTGGGGCTCGGTGCGGGCCAGGTAACCGGCGATCACCAGCAACTGCCGGTAGGCCTCTTCACGATTGGCCGGCTCCTGGAAGACCTGGGCCACTGCCGCCTGTGGCTGGGATGTCGGTGACGTAGCCGCCGGGTCCGTTTGCACCGGCACGACGGTGGGTTGCTGTGGGTGCATCGCGATGAACTCCTCTACCAGTGTCAGCAACGCCTGCATCACGTCCTGCAAGGATTTGTAACCCGGCGCCAGGTTGCCCAGGTAAGCGTCGCTCCAGGCTTCGAGCCGTTGCAGGTGCTGCAGGCTCAACATCAGGCTGCCCTGGCGATGCAACCAGAACGACAAGGGTGTGCCGCGAATCAGTTCGCTGAGTTTCTTGTGATCGTTGCGCGCCGCTTCCGCCGAGGCCTTGGCGTTCTTGCTGTCGTTGACCAATACCTGCTGGCGCTGCAAGCGTTGCCAGTCGTCCAGGCAGAAACTGGCAAACGTCGGGTCCCGGCCATCGAGCAATGGCACCCGCGTCAGTAGCACTTCGCTGTAGCGACGGGCCAGCCACTCCAGCGGAATCACCCGCCACGACTGGTCGCCTTCGTCGGCTTGAGGGTGCAATTGCTCCGGGTAGCGCTCGCACAGCCCCGCCACCAGCGCCAGGCTGCCCGGCAATCCCTCCAGCCCGGCCATGTGCAGCCAGGCCTCCCCCAGCCAGGCGCTGATCATCAGGTCCTTGCTGCGCTCCAGCAGCAGCGTGCTCGCGAGCCGCTCCAGGTCCGGCCACAGGGCACGCTTGATCGAAGACTGCCACACGCCGGTGGGCAGGCTGGTGTCGTCCTCCCGACGCAATTCGCGCAACTGATCGTATTCCGGTTCGTAGCGCAGGTCCTGGCCACAGGGCGATTCGGCGCTGATCGGCTCAAGCAACTGAGTGACCCGTTCCGGCAAAGGCGATATCGGCAAGCTCACAGGCCCTCCTCACGGGTGGCGATGGCGGGGCTCGATGAGGTCGCCATGAAGGGTGAACGGGGGGCCCGCGTCGGCAGCGGCGGGATCGACAACGGCAGCTTGGAGCCCTGGCTCATCAACGACAGGCGCACGAACATCAGTGTCCGCTCCGCCGTGCGCGCCTGGGTCTGGGCGGTGACTGGCAATTGCAGGGCCAGGGGAAAATCGGTGTAGTCGACGTTCGGCTGGCGCTGGGCTGACGCCTGGTTGCGCATCAACCGCAGCAATGACCAAGGCCCTTGGTATTCCCAGCCCGCCTCCAGGTCGCGCACCACCAGGTTCGGTTGCAAGGGGTCGTTGGCCGGACGCTGGTAACCGTTACGGGCCCAGCGTAAGGTCAGGCTCACGGGCTGACCCACCATCCACCGCAGGTTCTGCTGGCCACCGCCGGGGTAGCGGATCTGCTGGTTGCCGGCGTTCAGGCCCCAGGCGATTACCTGGTCGGCGCCGCGTTCCTCATCACGATCGGTCCGCCAGCGCACGTCCATCTCCACGCCAAGAATGCCGCTCTTGTCCCGTACGAACAGCGGTCCGAGCCAGGTCCCGGCCTGTTTCAAACGGTTGAGGAAATCCTCGGCCGCGAGCCGCTCCGGCGCCTGACTCAACGCCAACCCGGCCTGGGCCAGGGGCAGGCGTGAGTCGATCAACGCCAGCAAGTGCTGGACCCGCGCCGGGTCGGCATCGCTGGCCCGCACATCCTGGGCAAACGGAAAGCGCCCGGCCAGGTATTGATTGAAATAGTTGGCCAGGTCATTCCAGGCGGTCGCCGCCTGGTCCTGCTGCAAGTACAGGCAGCGCTGCAGGGCGCCCTGCTGCAAGGCAATCGTGCGCTGGGCCAGGTCACCGCGCCCGCTGGGCAGGCTGGCGGTCTGCAAGATCTGCGCGCAGGACGCGGTGTCCATGGCGATAAAGTCGCGGCTCACCAATTGCTCCAGCTGGGCCGCCGAGCTGGCCGGGTTCTGGTTCTTGTACTTGAGCAATTCATCGTTGAGGGCCATGAAGCGCGCCACCTGGTCATGCTCCAGGGCCGACAGGTTGTCCTGCTGGACGATCAGCCATTCCAAGGCAGGCATTCGCTGCTCGGCGGCCTGCAGCATCACGCCGAATTGCTGGCTCAGGCTCAGCTTCAAGTCTTGTGGATCGCTGGCACCGTAGAGCTGCAAGCCGAAGTTCTTCGAACCGTCCCAGCGTTGGATATCGGCCCGCTGGCTGAACAGCGGCTGGGCATCGATTTCGTCCAGGCCACTCTTGATCTGCGCCAAGGCCCGGCGATTGAGCAGACGCTGGAAGCGGATCGCCAGGTCGCCGCGGTGCACATCCATGAAGGCTTTTTGCAGTGCCACGGCCTGGGCCGTCTGCACATTGAAGCCCATGCCCGGCAATGACGCGTCGCTTTCATCCAGGCTCAGCCACATGGCCCGTGCCGCAGCACCTTCGGCGGCCTGCATCAGCGCGTCACGGTAATCCGGCGGAATGCGCGGCAGCTCCTCACTGGCATAGCTCTTGTAGCTGGCGAAGTAGTTCAGGGCGACGCTGAAGTCATCGCTGCCATCGCCCTGGCCCATCGCATCGGGGTTGCTGTCCGACGGATCCTTCTGCATCGCCAACGCCACGAAATCGCGCTTGAACAGTGCCTGCACCGCACCGTCCAGCGCCGTGACATGGTCTTGCAAGACCAGCAGGCCGCTGCCCTGTTGCACCAACAGGTTGTCCCGGGAACCGGTCTGGACAATCCACTGATCACGAAAACTCTGCTGCAACTTCGCCGCCTGGCTCTCCAGGTCCTGTTCGATATCCGGCCCCAGCAAAGCGCTGTGGCTGACCTTGTCGAGCATCTGGCTGTAACCGGGCACCAGGTCCTGGCCCTTGCCTCGACCCCAGGCGGAATTGGTCAAGCTGACCAACGTCTGTAAATCGTCGATCAGCGCCATCAGGTCTTCAAGTTCACTCAAGGAGTTGCCACTGCCGGCCTCCAGCCGTTGCAGGTGCAGCTTGAGGTAACCGGCCTGGCGCACGAAGTTGTCCGCCAGGAAGTAATGGTCCAGCCAGCGCTGCATCAGGCCGGTGAAATTATCGGAGATCACTGGGCGAGCAGCGTTCAGATCCAGCCCTTTCAAGTCGCTGTTCTGGGCGTCGAACAGCACCCGGTTGTAGAAATGTGCGCGGCTCAAGGTGCCGGTGTTGAGGCCCAGGGACAAGGCGGTGTTGCTCAGTTGCACCAGTTCGTCCAGGGGCGCCTTGGGATCGTTCACCACCTGGCTGAACAGTTGGTTGTGCTGTTCCAGGCGTACCGCCAGGTCCACCAGCGCCTTGGCTTTCACGTAGCTCTGCCATTGCGCCGGGTCTTCGCTCTCGACGTTGCCCCGCCGCTCGGTGTTACGGATGGACTTGAGTTGTTCCAGGTCTGAGTTGAGCAGGTCCCGCAGCGGCAATATCCAATGATGCCGTGCGGTCAGGCGCAAGCCATTCTCCAGTTGCGTGTCCACGGAAGAGAACCACGAAGTCGGAAAGACCACCGAGACGAAGCGCCAGCGCGGGGCTTTTTCCAACACGTTCCAATAGTTCTGCACGTTGTGCCGGGTCGGCTCCAGTTGCGGCTCGTCGGCGTCAACCACGAGGTGGTTCTTATGGGCGCTGAGGATCAACCGCGACAGTCCCTCGGCTTCCTCCACTGAATCGTGCCAGACCCAGACCATGCTCCCCAGCCATACCAGCCCTACCACCATTGCCACCACCGCGACCCACCGATGCCCGCGTTGGCGCAAGCGCAACAGCCGTGGCACCGGCTGGGCCAGGCCCCGTTCGGCCACCAATCGCCGCGACCACAACTGCCGGGCGAACACGGTTTGCCGCTGGGCGTTGTCAGAGGCGGTGAACCCGTCGCCGCTGAGGGAAGGTGCCTGGCTGGCGGTGAAATACACCCCACGAAAACGCGGTGCCTCGCCTTGGGCATTGCCCTGGAATACCGGCTCCAGCAGGATCTGCAAAGCCCGCCGCAAGCCTTCGAAACGCTCCGGCAAGCCATAAAGATCGGTACTCAGTTGCCCCGACAGCGCACCGATCTCGATGATCGACTGCGACAGCGCGGCGTTGACCTGGTCCAGGGCCTGGTCACTCCACTGCGACTGCCACGCCGCGTCCGGCAAATACGGCGACGACCAGCCCAGCATCGACTCGCGCGCCTCGGCGGGCAGCGCGCTGACCAGTTCCTGGAACCCGGGCAGTTCTTCCATCCCGGTGATCACGACATACACTGGCAGGCTGAGGCCGAAGCGTTGCAACAGATCGATGAAACAGCGCCGGACCTTGAGGCTCAGCTCGGTGGTGTGTTCGATGTCATCGAGGGTGCTGAACGGCACGGTCCAGATCACCGCATCCAATGGCCGCTTGCTGCGCAAGCGCAACATCAGCCCGAGCAGGCGCCACCAATTGCCCCGTTGCCGGTTCATGCCCTCATCGGGCAGAAACAGCGCCTGGGGCACCACCAAGGCCGCGCCGTCGGCATCGCAAAACCAGCGCCCGAACCAGGCCGCCTTCTCGGTCGGTTGCAAGCGCCACTGGGCGCATAACTGGGCACCGTCGGTCTCGTTGCCGAGCATCATCAGCCAGGGCATCTGATAGCGGTCGCGAGTGCCCTGCTCCTGCTCCATGTGGCGCACCGCCCCATAGAAACTGCGGATCGCCGCCCCGCCCTGGGTCCGCAGCCACCAGACCAGGGCCGCAATCAACAGCACCACGACAACGGCGAGCAACACCAGGGCAACGAGACTGAACAGGCTCATGAGTCCTGCTCCTGGACCACCGACTCGCCCAGTTGCAGCACGGGTTCGAGTTCCAGGCGAATGTCACGCCAGAACACCTGTCCCAGACCGGTGAGCAACAACACCATCGCCAGGATCGCCAACCCCAGCCGCAAGCCGTCCGGCAACGACTGCTGCACCGGCATCCGCACCGGCGGCACCGCCGAAGACAGCGCCAGGCGCTGGCTGACATCGACATAATCGGCCTCGTGTTGCCAGGCGAAGGTGAACAGCGCCCCGCGCCACTTGGCCTGCTGGAGCTGGCCGGGTTCGCCACGCAATCGCCCCTGGAACCCGAGGATCAGGCATTGCAGGTAGACATTCGCCAGGTCCCGGGTGCCGGGCATCTGCTCATCCAGCAATTTCTTGATCGCCGCCGGCAAGCGCTCGCCGGCCTGGCGACTGGCGTACATGCGCGATTCGAGGGGGTGCTGCTGCCAAGCCAATTGCCCAGGCCAGGGGCTGAACAGCAGGGTTTCGTCCACCAACGCCACGAAGGCATAGACCAGCGCCTTGACCTGCTCGGTGGCCGCATCGCCGACAGTGGCGAAGGCTACCCGCCACAGACGCTGGGCACTGCGCCCGGAAAACTCCACCACCCGATTGACCAACACCGCAGGGTCGCTGTCCTTGGGCAAGTCCTGCCATTCCTGGGACCACTTCAGCCAGGCCTGGCGAAAAGCGCTGCTCAGCGGCGCCTCATGCAGACTCCGAACCGCCCCGCCACTTCCGTCTGGCATACGACTCCCCTCTGCGATCAGGCACTTTCACCGGCTTGCGCCACGAACAACACCACCTGCCACGGGCTGCTGGCCTGGGCCGATGCCGGGGCCACAATGTGCAGCGGCAATTGCCCGTCGAACCATTGCCCGCTGGCGGCCACCACGAACAGACGGGTGTCGTCGCCGACGCTGTAGGCCACCTGTTCGTTGCGGCTCATGGCCTGGTGGGGCAAACCGCTCATGCGTTGCCGGCTCAGCAGCGGGACGTGCCGTGCCGACGCGATGATCGCCCCGCGCAACCAGTCGGCCGCCGCTTGCTCGCTGGCGCCGTTGGGCATGCGCAGGCCGATCACCAGGCGTTGATCCGGTTGGTCGTCCGGCAATTGGATCGAGAAGACCTGCTCGTTGCGCTCGAAGGCCAGGCTGCGATAGCCGGCGCGGACCAGCTCCAGGGTGGTTTCCAGCCAGTCGAGCAGCGGCTCGTAACCACGCTGCAACTCGAGAAAATCCAGCGGCGCGAAGGCCGGGACGCCTGCCAGCGGATCGAGGGCCGACCAGCTCCCGGCCAGCCCCAGCAGCAGCCCGTAGAGTGCCTGGGGCGTCGCCACCCGGGTGGTCAACGCCCCTTCGACTTCCGGCAAGCGCGCCCACAAGGCGGTCAATTGCCGGCGGATTTCCATGGCGTCGTCCTGGTTGCCAGCCGCCTGGGCCTGGCGCAAGCGACCGGCGAGGAACATGCATTTTTCCCGAGCCCTGGCGCACACCCCGGCGACCCGCCGACCGAGGACCGACTCCGGCAACAGGACCGGCGTCGGCGGCGTGTACGGCACGCGCCAGAAACCGCCGCCCTCCTTGCGGATGCGCAGCAGCGGCAGGCAGATCGAATCGGCCTTGCTCAGTTGCGTGCACAGCCTCGGGTTCGGTCGCCAGACGGTGATTGACTCGGGAAACTCGCCGCTCGTGAGGTCTGGCAGCGCTTCGCCGACCACCGATTGCATGCGCCCCTTCAGCGGCAGCAGTTGGCCGGCGCGCCACAACGGGCTGACAGCCAGGTAAACGGTCACGGTGGCGTCGTCGGTCTTATCGATGGCCTCGCTGATGTCCAGCTCCAAGGTCGGCCCGACGCCCGCCTGCAGATTGACCGGCAAACCGTCCGGCAAAGTGCCTAGCAATTGCAGCAGTCGAACCTGGCCGGCGCTGAGGGCCGACGGGTCGACTTCCAACTGGCTGACGCCCCAGAACCAAGGGTTGCAAGCCCCAGCGAAATGCGCAGCCAAGGCCTCGGCGCGCAACCCCTGCAATTGAAAATGCTGGGGCAGCAATTGCATGCCCTCATGCCAGCACACCGCGTCAGGTAACAGACTCATACGACTCCCTTCGACATTCCAATGTCGCCGCGCAAGGCGGCCCGCGGTTCACTCAAGGCTGGCTGTCATCGCGCTGGCCATCGTTGACCAGGGTCATCTCGCGACTGTCGAACTTCAGCCAGGCCTTGCGCTGATCGTCCAGCCGAAGCCGGTGGGCTCCGGGAGTGTTATAGCTGGCGAAGACCAAAAGTCCAGCGGCGCGCCGGCCCTCCAACGGGAACGGTTGACGGTCGATGAATTGCCCCGGAACCAGCTCCAGCCCCCACACCGACATGAGTTGACGATAGTCGCGCTGGAACTGTTCGCGCTCGGCGAACCATTGGCTGGCGGTGATGCCCGACAGCTGCTTGAGCAGGTCCGGGTCGTTCACCGCGATGAAATCCACCGCGATCGGCGTGTCGTCGTTGGCGCCGGAAGCGACGTCCAGGGTCAAGCTGTCGAGGTCGACACTGGGGGCGAAGAGCGAGCAACCGGAGAGTGCCAGGCTCAAAAAAAATCCATAAAAAAACCCACGCAAAATGAATCTTCCTTTTCTCAGCGGTCAAAAATTGTTTTTGCTTGCTTTTTTATAGACCTGTTCTAGCGTCTTGGATAGTTCGACCCACACGGTTGAATGGACCAGGTTCGTCAAGGGAATGACAGGTTTTCTGCCGCCCATTTGCAACCTGCGGATCAGCAAGGGAATGCGATGAGCGGGACTCCCGATGCATTGCTCCCACACATGCATCGGAGTCGGCCGCCATGGCAGAAAGTACCCAGCACAAGCTCGACAGAGTCCGCCCTCCCCGCGTCCAGATCACCTACGACGTGGAAATTGGCAACGCCATCGAGAAAAAAGAATTGCCACTGGTCGTCGGCATTCTGGCCGACCTCTCGGGCAAGCCGTTGGACCCGCTGCCCAAGCTCAACGAGCGGCGTTTCACGGAAATCGATCGGGACAATTTCAACGAGGTGCTCGCCTCCATCTCCCCCCGCGCCACGCTGCAGGTGAACAACACCCTCAGCGGCGACGACAGCAAGCTCAACATCGAGCTCAACTTCCGCCACATCGACGACTTCGACCCGGTGAAGGTCGTGGAGCAGGTCACGCCGTTGCGCCGTTTGTTCGAAGCGCGCCAACGCCTGCGGGACTTGCTGACCAAGCTCGACGGCAACGACGACCTGGACAAATTGCTGCGTGACGTGATCGCCAATACCGAAGGCCTGCAGGAGATCAAATCGGCCCGGCCCCAGGACGCGACGCCAGAGCTGCCGACCGTCGCCGCCAACGATGATCCTGCCCCGGCCGAGCCACAGGCCTGATCGCGCGCCTCATTCAAGGGAGATAAAGCCATGCCTGCTTCATCCAGCGCTCAAACCAGCGAGAGCACGACCCAGACCCTGTCCCTGCTGGACAAGATCATCGCCGAAGGCCGCATGGCCCACGACGACAGCCAGCAAGACTACGCCCGCGACATGCTGGCCGAATTCGCTACCCAGGTCCTCGACGAAGGCATGGCCATCGACAAGGACACCGTGGCGATGATCAACGACCGCATCAGCCAGATCGACCAGTTGATCAGCGCCCAGCTCAACGAAGTGCTGCACCATCCCGAACTGCAGAAGCTCGAAGCCTCCTGGCGCGGGCTGCACCTGCTGGTGCAGAACACCGAAACCAGCACCCGGCTGAAATTGCGCCTGCTCAACGTCACCCAGAAAGAACTGCAGAACGACCTGGAAAAAGCCGTCGAATTCGACCAGAGCGCGCTGTTCAAGAAAATCTACGAAGAAGAATACGGCACCTTCGGCGGCCACCCGTTCAGCCTGCTGGTGGGTGACTACACCTTTGGCCGGCATCCGCAGGACATCGGCCTGCTGGAAAAACTCTCGAACGTCGCCGCCGCCGCGCACGCCCCGTTCATTGCCGCTGCCAGTCCGCGGTTGTTCGACATGACCAGCTTCACCGAACTGGCGATCCCCCGGGACCTGTCGAAGATCTTCGAGAGCCAGGAACTGATCAAGTGGCGCGCCTTCCGCGAAAGCGAAGACTCGCGCTACGTGTCCCTGGTGCTGCCGCACTTCCTGCTGCGCCTGCCCTACGGCCCGGACACGTTGCCGGTGGAGGGCATCAACTACGTCGAAGACGTCAACGGCACCGACCACAGCAAATACTTGTGGGGCAATGCCGCCTGGACGCTGGCGCAACGCATCACCGAAGCCTTCGCCAAATATGGCTGGTGCGCGGCGATTCGCGGGGCCGAGGGCGGGGGCGCAGTCGAAGGCTTGCCGGCCCATACCTTCCGCACCAGTTCCGGCGACCTGTCGCTCAAATGCCCGACCGAAGTGGCGATCACCGACCGCCGTGAAAAAGAACTCAACGACCTGGGATTCATCTCCCTGTGCCACAAGAAAAACAGCGACGTGGCGGTGTTCTTTGGCGGCCAGACCACCAACAAGGCCAAGGTCTACAACACCAACGAGGCCAACGCCAACGCGCGGATCTCGGCGATGTTGCCGTATGTGCTCGCGGCTTCGCGTTTCGCCCATTACCTGAAGGTGATCATGCGCGACAAGGTCGGCAGCTTCATGACCCGCGACAACGTACAGACCTACCTCAACAACTGGATCGCCGACTACGTGCTGATCAACGACAACGCGCCGCAAGAGATCAAGGCGCAGTATCCGTTGCGCGAAGCCCGGGTGGACGTCACGGAGGTGGCCGGCAAGCCTGGGGCCTACAAGGCCACGGTGTTCCTGCGGCCGCACTTCCAATTGGAGGAGTTGACCGCCTCGATCCGCCTGGTGGCGACGTTGCCACCACCGGTAGCTGCCTGACCAATAAAACCTTGGCGAGAACGCTTGTTGTGGCGAGGGGATTTATCCCCGTTGGGGCGCGAAGCGGCCCTGAATACCAGCAACCCGGTGTGTCAGGCAGATTGAGCTGACTGCTTAGGGGGCTGCTGCGCAGCCCAGCGGGGATGAATCCCCTCGCCACAGGTCCGGCATTGAACATCTCATTCGTCTTCTTCAGGAGTTCCACACAATGGATGCAATCATTCTCGACCTCGGCGGCGACATCAAGGGCGACAGCCTGCTGGAGGGGTTCACGGACAAGATCGAGGTCATGTCCTACAGCCATAACGTGGCCATGCAGGTCACCAACGACGTCAGCAACTCGGAGCGCACCTCCGGCCGGCCCCACATCGGCGAATTCACCCTGACCAAATTCATCGACAGCTCCACCCCGTCGCTCAACGAATATTGCTGCGCCGGCAAGCCCATCCCGCAAGCCGTCGTCACCATCGGCCGCAACGCCGCCGAAGGCAGCGGCCAGATCATGCCCTTCATCGTCTATACCCTGACCAATGTCGTGCTGTCCAACGTCAGTGTCAGCGGCGGCACCGGCGGTAAACCCGTGGAAACCCTGTCGCTGAATTTCACCAAGATCAAATGGGAGCTCACCGCACAGAAAGACGACGGCACCAAAGAAGGCACGGCCGGCACGACCTGGGACCTGGCCGCCAACAAAATGACCAAGTAAGGAAGCCGTGCCCATGGCTGGCTTCGGGCTGCGCCCGCCCCTGTTCGAACGCCTGGCCAGCCCGGCGGACGATACCGGGCGGGCGTTCGACCGACAGGCGCTGCAAGACTCGGTGCACGCCGAGCTGTCGCGCCTGTTCAATACCCGTCGCGGCCCACGGACGCTGACCGAACCCCCGAGCATCCTCGACTACGGCATCGCCGACTGGACCGCGCTGCAACAACAGCGCAGCGATGACCGGCGGCAACTGACCCGGGAAATCCGCCAGGCCATCACTCACTTCGAACCGCGCCTGCGCCTGGGCGACGTCGAAGTCTGCCCGGTGCCGGGCCATCCGCAGCAACTGTGCATACGGCTGTCGGGCGAGCTGCGCGGCGACCTGCACGCCTGGCCCGTGGCCTTTGTCATCGAGCACGCCGGCGACGGCCTTGAGGTGCGCCATGAGCGACTCGATTGACCCGCAACTGCTGGACTATTACCAACGCGAACTGACCTGGTTGCGTCACGCCGGGAACCTGTTCGCCGAGCGTTATCCCAAGGTCGCCCGGCGCCTGGAGCTGTCCCCCGGCGAGTGCCCCGACCCCCATGTCGAGCGCCTGCTGGAAGGGTTCGCCCTGCTGGCCGCGCGCTTGCAACGGCGGCTGGACGACGACTACGCCGAATTCAGCGATGCCCTGCTCGAACAGCTTTACCCGCTGGCCATGCGGCCCTTGCCGTCGTGCGCCATCGTGCAGTTCGAACCCGACCCGAGCAAAGGCAACTTGAACGAGGGCTATCCGCTGCCCCGCGATACGCCGCTGTTCGTCACCACCGACAAAGGCCAGAGCATTCACTTTCGCACCACCGCCGCTGTCCATTTGTGGCCGGTACAGGTCAGCGAAGCATTGCTGCTGGGCAGCGATGAAGCCCAGGCATTGACCGGCGTGGTCCAGGCCCGCTCGGCCTTGCGCCTGGAATTGCGTTGCCTGGGGGAAAGCCAGTGGCCAACGCTGGGGATCGACTCGCTGCGGGTGCACCTGGCGGCGTCACCGATGATCAACGCCGGGCTGTACGATCTGCTGGGCGCTCACGCCATCAAGGTCTTGGCCGGCGCGCCGGGAAGCGTGCCGGAACCGTTGGCTGGCCTGCCGCAGATCGTCGGCTTCGCCAGCGACCAGGTCTTGCTGCCAGACGAAGACGGCGTGCACCCGGGCATGCGCCTGCTGGCCGAATACTTTGCCTTTCCGGATAAATTCAGCTTCTTCGACCTGCCCCTGGCCGGCGCCACCAGTGACAGCCAGTCCTTGTACCTGTACATCGTATTCGACCGCGCGCCCAGCAGTCGCCTGCCGCTCCAGGCCAGCGACATCGCCTTGGGCTGCACGCCGGTGATCAACCTGTTTCCCCGCACGTCCGAACCGCTGCGCCCGGACGGCACCCGTAGCGAGTACCGGCTGGTGGCCGACAGTCATCGGGAAAACAGCGTCGAGATCCACAGCATCCGGGGCATGCGCGCCATCTCCAGCCAGGGTGTGCGCAAAGTGCCGGCCTATTACGGCAGCCAGCATGGCAACGAGCAAACTTGCTACTGGCATGCGCGCCGGGTCAGCGGCATGAGCCCGAACCGACTGGGCACCGACTTGATGATCAGCCTGGTGGACACCCAGTTCGACCCGCTGGCCGACACTCGCGACTACAGCCTCACCGCCGAACTGCTGTGCACCAACCGCCACCTGGCCCAAAGCCTGCCGGCCGGCACGCCCCTGGGTTTCGAGCGCCCGGGGCCGGTGGCCTGGGCGCGCCTGCGCAACCCACCCAGCCCGCAAAGCCTGCCGCGCCTGGACGGTGAATCGCGCTGGCGGCTGGTGTCGCAACTGACCCTCAACCATCTGTCACTGGTCGAAGGCCCCCAGGCACTCGACGCACTGCGCGAGATTCTCGAGTTACACAACCTGCGGGATGAGGCCAGTGCTCACCGTCAGATCGGAGGGGTTGCGGGACTGGGCTGCGATCGGGTCATCGCCCATGTTGGCGAAGACGCCTGGCGCGGTTGGCGAAACGGCCTGGAGGTGCGCCTGCAACTGGATCCGCAACACTTCGTCGGCAGCAGCGCGGTGCTGTTCTCCGGGGTGCTGGCGCAGTTCTTTTCCCTTTACGCCACCGCCAATCGCTTCGTGCGCACCGTGCTGGTCCAGTCCGACAAGGAGGTGAAGACATGGCAACCCCAAGCCGGCAAACCCCTGGTGCTCTGAACCTGAGCGAACGGTTGCGGCGCGACCCGCAACGCTTCGAATGGCTCCAGGCCTTGCTGTTGCTCGAACGCGAACATCCCCAGGCCGAACCCCTGGGCAGCGGCACCGCGCCGCATGCCGAAGCCTTGCGCCTGCGTGGGCCGTTGACGCCGCTGTTCGCCGCCAGTGAAGTGGAGAGCCTGGGCCAGGAACCCGGCCTGCCGCCCACGTTGACCACACCGATCTTCGGCCTCGGTGGCCCGGACGGTCCGCTGCCCTACGCCTACCAGGAATGGCTACAACAACGGGCGCGGGCGAAGGACCACGCCCCGGCGGAATTCCTCGACCTGTTCCAGCATCGCCTGCTCAGCCTGCTGTACAAGGTGATGCGCAAACATCGCATCGCCCTCGGTTTCACGGCGCCAGGCGCGTCCGCCGTACACGCGCAACTGCGCGCGTTGACCGGCCTGTTGCCCAAGGCCTTGCAGGAACGCCAGGCCGCACCTGACTCGGCGGTCCTGGCCTGCACCGCGCTGTATGCCGATGGCCGGCGCTCCCTGGAGGGGTTCGCGGCGATTGTCCGTGAACAGTTCGGCTTGCCCGTGGAGCTGAGCGCCTACGCAGGTGGCTGGCGTGAGATCCCGCCGGCCAGCCGTAGCCGCTTGCAACCGGGTGGGCGCAACCTGCGCCTGGGTCGCAACGCCGTGGCCGGCACTCGGGTCTGGGACGAACATGCCGGCGTGCGCCTGACTCTCGGCCCGCTGAGCACGGCCCAGGCCAGTGGATTGCTGCCCACCGGGGAAGCCCATCCGTTGCTCGCCAGCCTTTTTGCCTTGTATTTCGGCCCTGACCTGGATTGCACCCTGGCGCTGCTGATCCGCGGCGCCGGCCCACTGCAACTGGACCGTCAGGCCGCGCCACGGTTGAACTGGAACGGTGGCCTGCAACGCCAGCCAACCCTCGCCGTGCAACGGATCGAAACTCGCCTTCGCCAGCCGGAGATCGCCTGAAATGGAACTGGCCAGCCTGATCGGACGCCTCAACCCGGACAACCGCCGCGCCCTGGAACGGGCGGCACAACGCTGCCTGCAGCGCAGCCACCATTACGTGGAAATCGAACACTTGTTATTGGAGTTGCTCGACATCGAGGGCGGTGACTTCGCCTGCCTGCTGCCGCGTTTCGGCCTGGAACGTGACGCGGTGGCAACGGAAACCAACAAGGCCCTGGACCTGTTCAAATCCGGCAGCACCCGTACGCCCGCCCTGTCGGCGCAAACCATTGGCCTGCTGGAAGATGCCGTGGTCCAGGCCAGTGTGCTGGGCCTGGACAGCATCCGCTCGGGGCTGTTGCTGCTGGCCCTGCTGGACCGTGACGAGCGCCGCAGCCTGTTGCTCAACAGCGCCTCGTCGTTGCTGCGTATTCCCCGCGATGCCCTGCGCGCCCATCTATTGGAATGGACCGACAGCTCCCGTGAACATGTCGGTGGCGTGCGCACGGCCAAACCCGGCGAGGTCCCCCAGAAACAGGACCCGGTGCTGGACCAGTACACCCAGGACCTGACCGCCGACGCCCGCAACGGCCGCATCGACCCCATCGTCGGCCGCGACGGCGAGATCCGCCAGTGCATCGACATCCTCCTCAGGCGCCGGCAGAACAACCCGATCCTGGTGGGCGCGCCGGGGGTCGGCAAGACCGCCGTGGTGGAAGGCCTGGCCCTGCGCATCGCCGCCGGGGATGTGCCGCCGTCGTTGCAGGAAGTCACCCTGCGCGTACTCGACCTGGGCCTGTTGCAGGCCGGCGCCGGGGTCAAGGGCGAGTTCGAGCAGCGCCTCAAGGGCGTGATCGACGCGGTACGCAGCGCCGAAAAGCCGATTATCCTGTTCATCGATGAAGCCCACACGCTGATCGGCGCCGGCGGTGCGGAGGGCGGCAGCGACGCGGCCAATCTGCTCAAGCCAGCCCTGGCCCGGGGCGAACTGCGCACCCTGGCCGCCACCACCTGGCTGGAATACAAGAAATACTTCGAGAAAGACCCGGCCCTGGCCCGCCGCTTCCAACTGGTTCAAGTCGAGGAGCCGGACGAACTCACCGCCGTGGAAATGCTCCGGGGCGTGGCGAGCAAACTGGAACAGCACCACGGCGTGCAGGTGTTGGACGCTGCCATCCACGAGGCGGTGAAGCTGTCCCACCGCTACATCTCCGGGCGCCAGTTGCCGGACAAGGCCATCAGCGTGCTCGACACCGCCTGCGCCCGGGTTGCCCTCGGCCAGCACGACGTGCCGCCGCCGCTGGAAAGCCTGCGCCACCGGCAGAACAGCCTCAAGGATGAAGTCGAACGCCTGCGCCGGGAACAGGCCACCGGTCTGGATCATCGCGAGCGCATCACCTTGCTGGAAAGCGAATCGACCAGCAACGTGCAGGCCATCCGCGAGCTGGAAATCCGCTGGGGCGAAGAGCGCGAAGCCGTGCGCGAACTGCTCGACACCCGGCGCGAACTGCTCGCCCTGAGCGAACGCGCCGACAGTGAAAAAGCCGACACCGAGATCGATAATCGCATTGATCACCTGGCCGCCGAACTGCTGCGCCTGGAGGCGGGCCTGGATGCCATTCGCCAGGACGATCCGCTGGTGCCCGAACAGGTGGACAGCAAGACCGTCGCCGCCGTGATCGCCGGATGGACCGGTATCCCCGTGGGCAAGATGCTCGCCGATGAAGCCCATGCCGTGCGCACCCTCGGCCAGCGCATGGGCCAGCGAGTCATGGGCCAGGGCACGGCGCTGAACACCATCGCCCAACGCCTGCAAGCCTACCGCGCCGGCCTTACCGACCCGCAGAAACCGGTCGGCGTGTTCCTGCTGGTGGGCCCCACTGGCGTGGGCAAGACCGAAACCGCCTACGCCCTGGCCGATGCCTTGTACGGCGGTGAGCGCAACCTGATCAGCATCAACCTCTCGGAGTATCAGGAAGCCCACACCGTCAGCCAACTCAAAGGCGCCCCGCCCGGCTACGTCGGCTACGGCAGCGGCGGCGTGCTCACCGAAGCGGTGCGGCGCAAACCCTATTCCGTGGTGTTGCTGGATGAAATCGAGAAGGCCCACCCGGACGTGCTCGAAGCTTTCTACAACGTTTTCGACAAAGGCCTGATGGAAGACGGCACCGGCCTGGTGGTGGATTTCAAGAACACCGTGATGCTCGCCACCAGCAACGTCGGCGCCGAACTGCTTTTGGACACGCCAGTGGCGCAACTGGGCAGCGACGCCTTCAACGAAGCCTTGCACAAGGTGCTGCTGCAAGCGTTTCGCCCGGCGTTTTTGGCGCGCATGACGGTGGTGGCGTACCGGCCGCTGGATGAAGCGACGCTGGAAGGGATTGTGTTGGCGAAGTTGGAGAAATTGCGCGGGCGCTATAAGGCGGCGACGGGCAAGCAGTTCGAATTCGATGCGGGAATCGTCAAGGCTGTGTTGGCCAAGTGCAGCGCGGCGGGGGCACGGGATGTCGAGAATGTGTTGATGACGCAGGTGACGGGGAAGTTGGCGGAGTGGGTACTTGAGTAAGGAGCAGGCTCATGCGAATCGGTAGCTTCAACGTTGAAAAAAACGGCAAGTCTTCCACCCTGGAAAAGCAAACCCAAGTAGACATCTTTCTCTACAACTGCTGCTCCAGTAACTACTGGGATGCGGACATCGTGTTCTTGTGTGAAATACATTCGGCACAAATCGACAACTACCGCTCGAACCTGGCGGCCATCTATAAGAATTACAGTGTCTATGCGTTTACGGGCGGCTACTCTAACGCCTACATCGTCATGGTCAAAAGCTTTGAGCAATTGCAAGTGATCAGCCAAGGCAGTCTGTTTACCCTGAACCGGGACCTGATTGCGGTGGAGGCCAACGGTGTGAAGGGCTATACCGGCTACGTGTTCCTTGCGCACTTCAAGTCTGGCCAGAACGGCGTGACCAAGAGCCAACTGAAATCCTGCACAGCCCTGGGCGGGAAATGGGTCGCGACAGGTGACCTGAACCTGGATTATCAAAACGTAGGGCAGCTCGATACGGCGGGGCTTGCCTATGAGTGCTGGAACGGCCAGCAGACCCAGAGCAAGGGCGGCATTCTCGACTGGGTGCTGGCATCGGTGGACGTGAAGGTCGTGCCGGTCGACATCTCCGGACTTGCCCATGTGTTCGATATGTCCGGCCCCGATCATCGCCCCATCCTTTTCGATGTGACGAGCTGAACGACAACGGTCGCCGTTTTTCACGCCCTGCCGAGGACGCTTGATGCCCCGCTCCACCGACAGCAACACCACCCTTTCCCTCAGTGCCAGCTCGCTGTCGGCGCTGTACCCTGAGGCACTGTCCGGCGAAGAACGCCTCAATGCCTTGGGCTCGCATATCCTCACCGGCATCAACGACGGCGCCTCGCTGGACCTCACCACGGCCGTCGCCAGCCATGTCACCACGACGCTGCACAAGGACGCCTTGCTGCGCCCCCTGGATTGGCTGGTCGCCGAAATCCGCCAACTTCCCGCCGATGCCACCGCCGAGCGCTATCAACTTTTGCTCCGGCCATGGCTTTGGTGGCTGAGCCTGGCCAGCAACAACCGAGTGTTCCAGAACCTCGCCACGTCGGACATCGTCACGACGATTTTCAAGGCCCACGGCTTCACCGATTTCCAACTCAAGCTCACCGGTAGCTACACCCCTCGCGAATACTGCGTGCAGTACGGCGAAACCGACCTGGTCTTCGTCTCACGCCTGATGGAGGAAGACGGGATCTTCTGGTTCTTCAGCCATGAAGACGGCAAGCACACGCTGGTTCTGGCCGACAGCAACGACGCCTTCGCGCCCATCCCCAATGGGCCGACGGTGAACTATCTCGGGCAAAAAATGGGCGAGCGGGAACTGCACGGCATCCGTTCGGGGCAGGTGTGCCTGCAAGCGGTGGCCGGGGTGTACCAGGCCACCGATTATGAGTTCACCACGCCGACCACCTCGCTCTTCAGCCAGGCCGAAGCCATGGCCGGGCCGAGTTCGATGTATGAGCATCCGGGCGGCTACACCGCCAAGGCCCAGGGCGATGCGCTGACCAAACAGCGGGTGGACGGGCTGCGCAGCCAGGAGAAACGTTTCGTTGGCGAAAGCGATTGCCGCTGGCTGGTGCCGGGGTATTGGTTCACCCTCGCCGGCCATGAAGACACGACGTTGAATATCGATTGGGTGGTGACGTCGGTCAGCCATGAAGCCAGCCACGACAGCTATCGCAACCGCTTCGAAGCGATCCCCAAGGCCACGGTTTATCGACCGGCCCGCATCACGCCAAAACCGCGCATGCACACCCAGACGGCCGTGGTGGTGGGCAAGGCCGGCGAAGAAATCTGGACCGATGAATACGGCCGGATCAAGTTGCAGTTCCCCTGGGACCGCACCGGCAAGAACGACGAGACCTCCTCCTGCTGGGTGCGTGTGGTCTTGCCCTGGAGCGGCAAGGGCTTCGGCATGCAGTTCGTGCCGCGCATCGGCCAGGAAGTCATCGTGACCTTCATCGACGGCGACCCGGATCGGCCCCTGGTCACCGGTTGCGTGTACAACGGCGACAATGCCCTGCCCTATGCCCTGCCGGCGAACCAGACCCAATCCGGGATCAAGACCAACTCGTCCAAGGGCGGCGGCGGTTTCAACGAGCTGCGCTTCGAAGACAAGAAGGACGCCGAAGAGGTGTTTCTCCAGGCTCAGAAAGACTTCAAGATCAACGTGCTCAACGACACCACTGCCACCGTCGGCCACGACGAGACCCTCACGGTGCAGAACGCCCGCACCCGCACGGTGAAGGACGGCGACGAAACCGTCACCCTGGAGAAGGGCAAGCGCAGCGTGACCATCCAGACCGGCAGCGACAGCCTCGACGTGAAGGACACCCGCACCGTCACCGTGGGCTCGGACCAGACCCACAGCACCGGTGGCAACTACGACCAGAAGGTCACCGGCAACTACAGCCTGACCGTGGACGGCAACCTGACCATCAAGGTCAGCGGCACCCTGACCTTGCAAAGCGGCGGCAGCTTCGCCATCAAGAGCGGCGCGGACCTGGCGGCCCAGGCCAGCACCTCCATCAGCCAGAAAGCCGGCACGGCCCTGAGCAACCAGGCCGGGACATCCTTGGAGAACAAGGCTGGCACCACCCTCACCAACGACGCCGGCATCAGCCTGGTGAACAAGGCGGCCGCCGAACAGACCGTGGACGGCGGCGGCATGCTGACCATCAAGGGTGGCCTGGTGAAGGTCAACTGATGGGAACGCAACGATGACCACGAAAAGACTGGACCTGGAACGTGGCGACAGCCGGCTGGACGGGCAACTGGTCGATGGCCGGCTCGACGGCCCGCTGCAGATCGAAGAAGCCCAACGTCCGCAAGCGAAGCTCAACTACAGCCAAGGTGAACTGCAAGGCACCAGCACCTTGTATCACCCGAATGGCAAGGTCTCGGCGGTCTTGCCGTTCGTAAAGGGAAAGTTGCAAGGCGTGGCGAGCTTTTACGCAGCCGAAGGCGGCTTGCAACGCCAGGCCACGTATCGCCGCGGGTTGTTGCACGGTGAGGCGAACAACTACTTCCCCGACGGGCAACTGGCTGAAGCGCAGGTCTATCGCGACGGCGTGCGCGATGGCCGCTATCGCCGCCTGCACCCCAACGGCAATCTGGCGGTCGAAGCCCGCTACCTCAACGGCCAACTGCTGGAACCGGCCCAGGCCTACGCCGACGACGGCCGGCCCCTGGACGCCGAGGGCAAACCCATCTCCCGGCTGCGCTGGTGGTTCAAGCGCTGGAACGACCCCGCATAAGCCTGCTGTGGGAGCGAGCTTGCTCGCGATGGCGCCAGCCCAGACAACGCTGCCCCCGTGGCGAGGGAGCTTGCTCCCGCTCGGCTGCGCAGCAGTCGTAAACCAACCAATGCGGTGCTGTAGACAGACTGAGGGCCCGCTTCGCAGGCCAGCGGGAGCAAGCTCCCTCGCCACAGGGAATTGGGTTGGCTTGGAGTGCAAGCGTTAGGGCTGAGCGGCCTGTGGTGAATGGGCGATCGCCATCGCGAGCAAGCTCGCTCCCACAAGGGTCCTGTGGTGAATGCAAAGCTCATGAACACATCCAGACCCTTTGGCCCTGAGCTGAATGCAACATTCATGAACACTACAGATCCCCTGTGCGAGCCTGCTCGCGATGGTGGCGGGTCAGTTTGCATCCATAGCGCCTGTGCCGCCCTCACCCCGGCACACTGGATGCCCATACCTTTTGCTGGGGTCAATCACGCTAAAGCGCCTGCGCAACATACCCACGTATGGTATCGAGCGCGGTTCGACGGGATGCAGACTCGTTCTCCAGCGACACCCCTTTCTCATGCCGAGAGAGGCGGTGCTCGCCCAAGCCTTGACCCAAGCCATCGGAGAACGACCATGACCACGCATTTGAACGCCCCTGCCGCCCAGGATGGAATGCATCCGGATCCAACCATGAGCTTGCACGTGACCTCGTACGAGGAGTTGGTCCCTTCGCGCTACGCCCTGAAGATTGGCGAGATCGACGTGCTGGTGGTCAGCGATGGGGTACTGCCGCTGCCGACCTCGACGATGTCCACCAATGCCGATCCAGCCGCCCGCGCGGCCTGGTTCAAGGAAATGTTCCTGGGCCCGGACGCCTTCGATTGGGCGTTGAACGTGCTGGTGGTGCGCAGCGGCGAGCAGACTATCCTCGTCGATGCCGGGCTCGGCGGCCAATTCCCCGGCTTCCCGCGCGCCGGGCAGTTTCCCAAGCGCCTGGCCGCCGCCGGTATCGACCTGGGGTCGGTGACCGACGTGGTGATTACCCACATGCACATGGACCACATTGGCGGGCTGCTGGTCGATGAGGTGAAGAGCCGGCTGCGTCCAGACCTGCGGATCCACGTGGCCGCGACCGAGGTGGCGTTCTGGGCCGAGCCGGATTTCACCCTCACCTCCATGCCCTCACCGGTGCCGGACGTACTGCGCGCCACCGCCGCGCAATTCATGAACGACTACCACGACAAACTGCGCACCTTCGAGGAAACCTACGAGGTCGCCCCGGGCGTGGTGGTCAAGCGCACCGGCGGCCATACCCCAGGGCACAGTGTGGTCCACGTAACGTCCGGCGAGGAGCGCTTGACGTTCGCGGGCGATGCCTTGTTCCCGGTGGCCTTCGACCACCCCGACTGGCAAAACGGTTTTGAACATGACCCTGAAGAATCGGTCCGTGTTCGGGTCCGCCTCATGCAAGAAGCGGCGGCATCCGGCGAGCTGCTGGTCGCTACTCACCTGCCGTTCCCCTCCGTTGGCCGGGTGGCGGTCAACGGTGACGCCTTTCGCTGGATAGCGGCCTTCTGGGACTACTGAGTACACGTCGGGGCGGGCCGGCGCCCAAGCAGGACGCTGGCCCGAACCGGAGGATCAGCCGGCGGGACGCTCGTTGATCGTGCTCGCAGCCTGGAACAGGATTTGCGCCACAAAATCGATTTCCTGCTCGGTGATGATCAACGGCGGCAGCAAGCGCACGGTCGCGCCGTGACGGCCGCCCAGCTCGACGATCAATCCGTGCTTCAGGCACGCCTGCTGGAAAGCCTTGGCCCGGGCCGTGTCCACCGGCGGATGACCCTGTACGTCTGGAGTACCTTGCGGGTCGACGATTTCCATGCCGAGCATCAGGCCGCGCCCACGCACATCGCCGATCCAGGCGAACTCACTTTGCAGTGCCTGCAAGTGTTTTTGCAGGTGAGCGCCCATCGTTTCAGCGTGCTGGACCAAGCCTTGATCACGAATGAAACGCAAGGTCGCGGTACCCGCCGCCATTGCCAACTGATTGCCACGGAACGTGCCCGCGTGAGCACCCGGCTGCCAGACGTCCAGCGACTCGTGGTAAACCATCACCGACAGCGGCAGCCCGCCACCGATGGCTTTGGACAGGGTGATGACATCCGGCGTGATCCCCGATTGCTCGAAGCCGAACATCCGCCCGCTGCGGGCAATGCCGCACTGGATCTCGTCGACGATCAGCGGAATGCCGTGGGCCTGGGTCAACCGACGCAGTTCCTGCAGCCAGCGATCCGGCGCGGCGATCACCCCGCCCTCGCCCTGGATCGGTTCCAGGATCATCGCCGCGGGTGCGGTCACCCCACTCTCCGGGTCGTTGAGCAAGTGCTCGAGGTAGCGAACGTTCAACGTGACCGCTTGATCGCCGGCCACCCCGAACGGGCAACGATAATCATGAGGGAACGGCAGGCGCTGTACCCCGGGCATCAACGCACCGAGGGCATTCTTGGGCGACAGGTTGCCGCTGATGGCCAGCGTGCCCAGGGTCATCCCGTGATAAGCCCCTTCGAACGCCAGGACGGAATGCCGCCCCGTGGCGGTACGGGTCAACTTGAGCGCGGCCTCGACCGCATCGGCCCCACTCGGGCCGCAGAACTGAATGCGTGCGTGGCGAGCGAACTCGCTGGGCAGGCAAGCGAAAATCTCTTGGACGAATGCGTCCTTCACCGGTGTCATGAGGTCCAGGGTATGCATCGGCACACCGGCCGCCATGACCTGGGTGATGGCTTCGACGATCACCGGATGGTTGTGCCCCAGCGCCAGGGTCCCGGCACCGGCCAGGCAATCGACGAACACTTGCCCCCGGCTGTCCTGCACATAAATGCCATGGGCCCTTTCAAGCACCAGGGGAATGCGTCGCGGGTAACTGCGAGCGTTGGATTCCTGCTGTTGCTGACGCTCCAGCAGCGGCGTCGAATCAAGGCAGTAGGGACTCGACAGACCGGTGTGCAACAGGCGTAGCTGTTGCGCGCCACCTGCTGTGACATTCGAAAAAGCACTCATGATTTCCTCCATGGAGGCTGGGTTTGGAAGGGAACGAACAGCCTGGAAACAAACATCCGGAACGTTGCAGGACAGGCGCGGGGAGATTGCCTCCCCGCGCCCATGGGTTTACATGTCGTAGCGCAGGACCATACCCACCGTGCGCGGTGCGCCAACATCGATGATGTCGTCGCTGCGGTTGTTGGTGACGTATTCCTTGTCGAAGGCGTTCTTCACGTAGGCGGAGACCGCGACGTTCTTGGTGACTTTGTACTCGGTGTTGAAGTTCACCAGCACATAGTTGTCGCTGCGGCGCTCGCCGGTGACCTTGCCGCTGGCATCGAATTCATATTCCGACGGTGCGGTGCTCTGGTAGACAACATCCGTACCGAATATCAGACGGTCGTCGAAGCGATAGACGCCGCCCACCGAGACCTTGTATTTGGGCGACGAGAGGAACGATTCGCCGCTCATGTCCTGACCCCTGCCGGTAACAAAATCTTTGTACTTTCCGTCGGTGACAGCGCCACTTGCAGTTAGCGTTACCTGCTCGGAAACGTCCTTTTCAACAGACACTTCCAGACCCTTGATGTCACTGCGACCAGCGTTGAAGACCTCAATGAATCGACTACCGGTCTGTCTCACACTGACCTGCTGGTCTTTCCAGTCGGTGTAGTACAGGTTGGCCCGGGTGCGTAAAGTCTTGTCGAAGAATGAACCGCGGTACGACAGCTCGTAGTTGGTGGTGTATTCCGGGTCGTAAGCCTGGTGACCGCTACCCGCACGGACATTAACGCCTCCACCACGATAGCCTTTCTGCACCATGAAGCCGAGGTATTGATCCGTGGCCAGCTCATAATCGATACCAAGTTTCGGCAGCACGGCATCAAATGACTTTTTGACTTGTTCTGAGGTGGAGAAAGTATCTTGTTCGATGTCGGTGTCGTTCGTCTCGTGGTCGTAACGCAGGCCAGTGATCAATGTCCATCGCGGGGCGAATGTCCAGTTGATTTCGCCGAACAGAGCCTTGTTTTCAATCGTGGTATTGCCTTTGACGGTACCATTGTCAACGGGGTCGGTAGCCAACAACCGGTCGAGGAAATCGTTGGTGCTGTGGCCGTAGTAGGCACCGACGAAACTCTTCACCGTGTCCGAGGCGTAGTTCAGACGCAGTTCCTGACTGAACAAGTCGCCGTCATGCTTGCGCAGAATGACATCATTGCTCAATGCGGTCTGATCAGAATCCAAACGATTGCTGTAATCCGTATGGGTATTGGCGGTCATGCTCGTCAACGACCAGGCATCGTTCAGACGATAATCCACCTTGGCGCTGAGGGTGTCCTGCTTGAGGTTGTCGAAAGCCTCGGTGTTGGACGAGATGTCGTAATAGCTCGGCTTGCCATCGGCGCCACGCATCGTCGAGCGGTCACCCTGGCGATGTTCGTTATGGGCATAAGTCAGCAAGACGTCAGTGTCGTCATTGGGCAGGATCAGCAATTTGCCGCGCACGTTGCTGGTGCGACGCGGGTTGGCGTCTTCATTGAGCGCGGTGTTGCGGATGTAGCCGTCACCTTCGCCATAGTCCACGGCGATACGCCCGGCGATCTTGTCATCGACGATAGCCCCGCCACCGGCCACGGCCGCACCGTGCTCGCCATAGTTGCCCACGTTGGTCTGCGCCGAGAAGCTCGGTTCGAAGGTTGGGTTCTTGGTGCGGATCACCACCGCGCCAGCCAGGGAGTTACGGCCTTGGGTGGTGGATTGCGGGCCTAGGAAAACCTCGACCTGCTCAGCATCCCACAGCGGGACCGGGCTTAAGGTCAGCGCGCGGTTCGGTTGCACCGCGCCGTCGACATACACCGACACCGCACCGTTGAGGGTCGCCGGGCCCTGGTCGTCGAAACCGGACACCGGCACGCCACGGATACCCCAGTTCTCGTTGCCGGCCTGGCTATAGACGCCGGGCGTACGGGCAAACACATCCACCAGGTCCTTGTCGCCGTGCTCACGCAGGTTCTTGTCGGTGACGACCACGACGCTGGACTGGGTCTTCTCAAGGGTACGGTCGATCTTTTCACCGGTTACGGTGATGGGAGCGATCTCCATCTTGGCGGCTTCTTCCGCCGCCCAAGCGCCGTTGCTCAGACCAATGGCCGACCCTACAGCCAACGCAATTGTGTTCTTTTTGAAATTCACGCCCCACTCCCCTGCGACAGATATTTTTGGTTTTTTTGAGCTGGCCGAAGGCTGTGTGGCGCCAGCGGAGCGGAGTCTAATCCAAAAAAAAAATTAAATAAATAGTATTGATAATCCATCTCATTTGTACCTAGTATGTCGTCTTGTATTGCCTTACATACATTACAGACAAGTCCTACAACACTGACCGCTGCCCTGCTTTCAAGGTCTTGTGACTGGTCGAAGACGCTATAAGAGGATGCACAAGGATGACCTCAATCGAACACCTGAACGGGCGTTCCGAGCTTTTTTCAATGGCGCCCACGGATGCAAGCGCCCAATCGCTACCCGTGCTGGTGCAAGGGGTACCGGGACAGTCGATCCACGACCTGGACGCCTCGATTCGCGACCGCGTGTCCCAGGTCCTGACCACCGTTGGCGGCGTGTTGTTTCGCGGTTTCACCGTTGCCACCCCCATCGACTTCAAGCGCTTCGCCGCCAGCTTCGGCGCGCCGCTGGCCAGTTACGAATTCGGTTCCACACCGCGCAGCAAAGTCTTCGCCGGGGTCTATAGCTCCACCGAATACCCGGCCCATCAATTTATCCCCTTGCACAACGAGCAGGCCTACACCCGCCCCTGGCCTTCACGCATCTGGTTCCACTGCATCAAGGCCAGTGAAACCGGCGGCGAGACCCCGATTGCCGACAGCCGCCTGATCTACCAGCGCATGCCCGCCGAGATCCGCGAGCTGTTCGCCAGCCGCGAGCTGCTTTATGTGCGCAACTACAGCGGCGCCCTCGACCTGCCTTGGGAAAAAGTCTTCAACACCCAGGACCGTGCCCAAGTCGAACGCTACTGCCAGGACAACGACATCGAGTGGGAATGGAAAGCCGATGGCGACCTGCGCACCCGCCAGCGTTGCGCCGCCGTGCAACAGCATCCCGAGACCGGCGAATGGGTCTGGTTCAACCAGGCGCACCTGTTCCATGTCTCGGCCATTGAACCGAGCGTACGCGCCAGCCTGCTGGCGGCGGTGGGTGAAGAGAACCTGCCGCGCCATGTCTATTTCGGCGACGGCTCGCCGATTGCCGACGACCTGCTCGACACCGTGCGCGAGGTCTACCGCGAGACTGCCGTCAGTTTTCCCTGGCAGCCCGGCGATATCCTGATGCTCGACAACCGACTGGTGGCACACGGTCGCAATCCTTTCACCGGTGACCGCAAAGTCATCGTGGCCATGGCGTGAATTGCACATGTTTTCTTTCGAACACTGGATCGACGTGCTGGAAACCAACGCCCAGCACTTCCCTCAGCGTGCCGCCCTGCATTTTCTGCCGGACGGCGTAGAGATCGGCGAAACCCTGACCTTTGCCCAACTGCACGAACAATCCCGTTCCCTGGCGGCCGCGCTGCAAACGCGTTATGCCCCGGGTGATCGCGTGCTGTTGATGCTGCCCAGCAGCCTCGACTACGCCCGCGCCTTCTGTGCCTGCCTCTATGCAGGGCTGATTGCCGTGCCGTTGTTTCCACCGCCGTCGCGCAAGCCGCGTCACCTCGACCGCGTCCGTAACGTGGTGGTGGATGCCGAGCCGGCGCTGATTCTCGCCCCGGCGGAGTATTGCGAAGGCCTGCTGGAACTGGTGGAGGGCCGCGTCGATGTCCTGACCGTCCAGGACCTGGGCACACCACCGGCCAGCCAATGGCAACGTCCGACCATCGACGGTTCGACCGTGGCCTTCCTGCAATACACCTCGGGTTCCACCGGCTCGCCGAAAGGCGTCGAGGTGCGTCAGCGCAACCTGATCGCCAACGTCGAGCTGATGCGCCAGGCCTACGATTTCGACGAACACGGCGCCATGGTCAACTGGCTGCCGCTGTACCACGACATGGGCCTGATCGGCGGGATGCTGGCCCCGCTCTACAGCGGCATGCCGTGCTACCTGATGGCGTCCCAGACTTTCGTCAATGCGCCATCGACCTGGCTGCAGGCGTTGAGTCGCTACCGCGCCACCGCCAGTTTCGCCCCCAACTTCGCCTATGCCCTGTGCAACCGCGTGGTCAGCGACAACCTGATCGCGCAACTCGACCTGAGCGCCTGGAAACACGCCATCAACGGCGCCGAACCGATCCACCCCGGCACCCTGGAGGCTTTCGCCCAGCGTTTTGCCGCCTGTGGTCTCAACCCGTTGGCCATCAGCCCCGGTTATGGCCAGGCCGAAGCCACCCTGTGCGTCAGCGCCACGCCGGCCGACGCGCTGCCGGTGGTGCTGCGCCTGGACAAAGCCGTGCTGGAGAGCGGTCGCGTGGCACTGGCGGCGGCCGATGCCGCCGCCGTGGAATTCGTCGCCTGCGGTTACCCGCAAGCCTTGCACAGCATCGCCATCGTCGACCCGCACACCTTCGAGCAATGCACCGCCGATCGCATCGGCGAAGTCTGGCTCAGGGGCCCGAGCAACGCCGAATCCTACTGGAAGAATCCCGAGGCCACTCGCGAAGCCTTTGAAGCCCAAATTGTCGGTTCATCGGAGCATTACCTGCGCTCCGGCGACCTGGGTTTCATGCACGAAGGCCAGGTCGTGATCTGCGGACGGCTCAAGGACCTGCTGATTCTCAATGGGCGCAACCTCTACCCCCACGACATCGAATTCGCCATTACCGATGCCGAGCCGGGCATCCGCACCGGACGCATTGCCGCCTTCTCGGAAATGGACCCGGCGTTGGGCCGCGAGAAGTTGGTGATCGTCGCCGAGCCGCAACGCAAGTTCGTCGACCCGGCGCATCACCCGGCGCTGTTCGCGTCGATGCAAAACGCCGTGCGTGAAGCCGCCGACTGCGGCATCGACCAAATCGTGCTGGTGCAAGCCGGCACCATCCCGATGACCACCAGCGGCAAGATCGCCCGTCAAGGCGCGCGCAAGCAACTGGCCGCGGGCACGTTGAGCATCATCGCCCAGAGCGGTGCAACGCTGGCTTCGAATGGCGAGGTCCTGGACCTTGCCCAGCTCAAGCACCTGGCGAGCGAAACGCCGCAACAGGCCCAGGCCGCCTGCCGCCGATGGCTGGAGCAGACGCTGCACGCGGTCAATCCGTATTTTTCCGCCGACTTCGACCTCAGCCTGATCGGCCAAGGCCTGGACTCCATCGGCGTGGCCGACTTCGCCGCGCGCCTGCACAAGGACCTGGACTGGAACCTCGACACCCAGGACTTGTTTGGGCAAACCACCCTGGGGCAATGGGCGCTGGCCCTGCAAAACTTTCTGAATGAACCGGCGCCGACGGCCGAGGCTTCGACCGCGCGGGCTAACCTCAGCCAGGGGCATCAATCCTTCGCCCAGCGTCGCCTGTGGTTCCTGCGCCAACTGAACCCGGACGACACCCGCCACAACCTGGTGCTGCACCTGCGCCTGCAAGGTCCACTGGACATCGAGGCGCTGGCCCTGCGCTTGAACGCGCTGGTGGCGCGGCACGGCGTGTTGCGCACGGTGTACCGCGACGGTGTCGAGGGCCCACAACAACAGGTATTGCCGGCCACGGCGGTCGCGCTGGTCCATCACGACTTACGCGAACAGAATGAAGCGCAGCAACAACAGGCGCTGAACGAGCGCCTGGCCCATGAACACGCCACCCCTGTCGATCTGCAAGCCGGCCCGCTGCTGCGGGCACAGTTGCTCAGCCGACATGAGCAACAGCATGACCTGCTGCTGACCCTGCACCACATCGCCTTCGACGGACGTTCAGCGCAAGTGCTGCTGGCGGAACTGGCAGGCTCGACAGACGCCGCGCTCCCGGGGCAATACCTCGATTTCGCCCAGTGGGAAGCCCGGCACTGGAGCGAACAGCGGATCGCCAGCGAGCAGGACTTCTGGCGCGGACACCTGGCCGGCATGCCCCAGACCTTGGAACTGGGCGGCAACGGCCAGGCCCCGGGCGAACACAGCCTGGACTTCAACGTGCCCCAGGCCCGCTGCGAGCATTTGGCAACGCTGGCCCGTGAACAAGGCATGACCTTGTTCATGCTGCTGCTCGCCAGTTACCAACTGGTGCTCAAGCAACTGGGTGGCCAAGCGCAATTCTTGCTGGGCACCGATGTCAGCGGCCGGCCACTGGCCGAGCACAACGACGTCATCGGTTTCTTCGTCAACCAGTTGACCCTGCGTTGTGACGTGCGTGGCGAAGCGACCCTGGCCGGTTTCCTCGAGCGGGTTCGCGATGAAGCGCGCCTGGCCTACGCCCATCAGGGCCTGCCTTTCGACCTGGTGGTCTCGGCCCTCGCGCCGCAGCGCCGGCCCGGTCACTCGCCGCTGTTCCAGGTCAAGCTCAACTATCAACCGTCACGGGTAACCCCGACCACCATCGCCGGCGCGCAGTTGTCCGCGTTGGACGTGGCCCAGGCACCGGGGGATTTCCACCTGGTGCTCGACCTGGTGCACGGCAATGAAGGTCTCGCCGCGACGCTCAAGTATCGCGGCGAATACTTCGACCAAGGCCGTGCCCTGCGCCTGCAACACCTGTGGACGTGCCTGCTGGAGCAACTCCCCAGCCTGCTGGACGAGCCGTTGCCGGCGCTGGCCGAGCGCATCGACAGCTGGGACCAGGCCTTTGCCCGTGAGCGGCAACACTCCCAGGCGCTGGCCGGTCGCAGCCAGATGATGCAAGCCAAACGTCGCTCCTTGTCCCTTTAACCGAGTCGGATGCTGTTATGTCTATCGTGCCCCCATCGCCCCGCGCCCTTGGCGCCGTGCGTCGCAAAGCCATGAACGTCTCGGAACAACAATTGGTCACCGAGCGCCTGCTCAGCCCCGATCACGCCCTGCCCCTGGTGATCGAGCCCGCAGTCAGTGGCGTAGACCTGGTGGCCTGGGCCGCCCGGGAACGCGAGTCGCTGGAAAAGAAGCTGCTGGAATACGGCGCCCTGCTGTTCCGTGGTTTCAACGTCGCGTCCGTCGAGCAGTTCGACCAGGTGATCGCCGCGCTCTCCCCCGGCGCGCTGGAATACATGTTCCGCGCCTCGCCCCGGACACGGGTCGGCGGCAACATCTACACCTCGACCGACTACCCGGCCGACCAGATGATTTTCCCCCACAACGAGCACTCCTACTCACCACGCTTCCCGTTGCGGCTGTTCTTCTACTGCCAAGTGCCGTCCGAGACCGGTGGCGAAACACCCATTGGTTCGACCCGTGCCGTGAAGGCCAGGATCAGCCCGCAGATCGAAGCGCGGTTCCGGGAAAAAGGCGTGCTGTACGTGCGCAACTACGGCGACGGTTTCGGCCTGCCATGGCAGACCGTGTTCCAGTCCGAAGACCGCGGCGAAGTGGAAGCCTACTGCGCCAGCGTCGGCATCGACGTGGAATGGAAAGACAACAATCGCCTGCGCACCCGCCAACGCGGACCCGCCGTGGTGCGCCACCCGCGCACCGGCGAAGAAGTCTGGTTCAACCACGCCACGTTCTTCCACATCAGCACCTTGCCCGGGCGAATCCGCGATTCGCTGCAAAGCAACTTCAACGACCTCGACCTGCCCACCAACACCTTTTATGGCGATGGCGAACCGATCGAGCCAGAGGTCCTGGAGTCGCTACGCGCGGCCTACCTCGACTCACTGGTGCGGTTCAGTTGGCAACAGGGGGACGTGTTGTTCATCGACAACATGCTCGCCGTGCACGGTCGCGAACCCTTCACTGGCAAGCGCGCCATCATGACCGGCATGGCTGAAGCCCTGCTGTCGAGCGACGTTGCCGTCTGACATTCAACGGGTCCACCCGCCGTTCGCAGGAGGCTTGCCCGACCTATGTCCAGCAAGCCCCGGCGTCTGTGCGGTGATCCAGGCTCAAGCCCTTTTCCAGTCGAGATGAACATGAGCGGACTTCAAGGTTTTCGTATTTCCCCGCAACAGGCATCGGTCTATCCCCACCTCAACGGCGCGACGCAGCACCCGTTCAGTTGCCATTTGCAATGGTCGCTGTCGCAAGCGCTGGACATCGATACGCTGAACAACCGCCTGCAGGCGTTGGTGGCCGGCAGTGAAATCCTGCGCACACGCCTGATGCCCGTGCCTGGCCTGCGCCATCCGGTGCAGGTGATCGACGAAACCGCTGCACTGGCGGTGACCCTCCAGGACCTGCGTCAACACAGCCGCGCCGACCAGGACGCCGCCCTGGCCCAATTCGCCAGCCAGCCTCGCGACTGGACAATCCCTTTGCACGTGACCCTGGCGCGCCTGGACGATGAACAAACGGTCCTGGACCTGGCCGCGGCCAGCAGCCACTTCGACCTCGCCAGCCTGAAATGGCTGGCCGCCGCATTGCTGCAAGACACCGCCACCGACCAGTCCGAGACCCTGCAGTACGCCGACTACGCCGAATGGCGCTGGAGCCTGGTCGAAGACGCGCCGGACCATCCGGGCGTGAGCTTCTGGCAACCCTCGGGCGAAACCGAACAGACCACCTTGCAGCTGCCGCTCGAAGTGGCCATCGATGGCGGGTTCGCGCCGACCCGATTGGACCTGACACTGGCGACCGACCTCGCTCGCCACCCAGCCCTGACCTCGGATCTGCTGCTGGCGGCATGGGCAGCGGTGCTGGGACGATTGGCCGGCCAGCAACAGGTACCGCTCATCCTGATCCATGAAAGCCGCGGTGCGGAACTGGAAAGCACCCTGGGCCTGTTCGAGCAGTGCCTGCCCGTGAGCATCGAACTGGACGCCCAGGCGACCCTGCTGGAGCAAAGCACGCAAGTGGCTGTCACCCTGGAACGGGCGGTTGGCTGGCAGGACTACTACACCGGCACCCTCAACGGCGGATACGCCTTTGCCTGGCGCTCGGGCGATGCCCGGGAGCGTCATGCCAGCGCGGTGATGAACCCGCTGAAAGCGTGCCTGAACGTGCGCCAATTGCCCGATAGCCTGCACGCGCAACTGGTCTACGACCGCCATGCCCTCAGCGCCGAAGCCGCCGGCTGCCTCGCAGAGCAATGGCTGCAACTGTTGCAAGGCGCACTGGCCGAACCGCAACGGGCCTGGGCGCAGTTGCCCCTCGGTGGAGCGCTGCAATCGCAGTTGATCGGCACCAGCGCGGACGTGCCGTCCATCGAACCGGTGACGCTGGTGGAATTGATTGCCCGCCAGGTTCGCCAGCAACCGAACGCCATCGCCCTGAGCGACCAGCACGGTGACCTCAGCTACAGCCGCCTCGACGCCTGCGCCACGCAATTGGCCCATCGACTGGTCGCCGCCGGCATCGGCCCTGGGGTGCCGGTCGGCATCCTGTTCGCCCGCGGCAACCCCGCCATTGTCGCCATGCTCGCCGTCCTGAAAGCCGGTGGCGCCTACGTCCCCGTCGACCCGACCTACCCGGCCGAGCGCCGCGCCTACATGCTCGCCGACAGCGCCATTGCCCACATCGTGGTCAGCGCCGAACTGGCCGACAGCGTGCCGACCGACCTGCAACGCTTCGTGCTGGATGACCTGGCAACACCCGACCTCGTCGATTTGCCGGCGCTGCCGTTGCCGGACGCGAACGACCTCGCCTACTTGATCTACACCTCCGGCTCCACCGGTGCGCCGAAAGCCGTGGAAATCAGTCACGGCGCGCTGAGCTTCTCGACCCAGGTGCGCATGGCGGCCTATGAGACGCCGGTACGCGCCTACCTGCTGCTGTCGTCGTTTGCCTTCGACAGTTCGGTCGCCGGGATTTTCTGGACCCTGGCCCAAGGCGGACGCCTGGTATTGCCCGCCCCGGGTGAAGAGCTGGAGATGGCCCGCCTGGCGCTATTGATTGCCCAGCATCAGGTCAGCCACGGCCTGTCGTTGCCGTCGCTGTATCAAGCCCTGCTCGATCAATTGCAACGCAGCGGCGCAACCGACAGCCTCGCCTGCTGGATCGTCGCCGGTGAGGCCTGCCCGCCGTCGCTGATCGCGCAACACAGCAAGACCCTGCCCCACGCACGGCTGGTGAACGAATACGGCCCCACCGAAGCCACCGTCTGGGCCACCTATGAGGTATTGGAGCCAGGCCGGAACGTCAGCATCGGCCGTCCCATCGCCGGCATGGACCTGCGCCTGCTGAACGAATTCGACAGCGCCTGCGGCATTGGCGAGCCGGGAGAAATCGTCCTCGCCGGCCCAACCCTGGCCCGCGGCTATCGCAACAAGCCCGAAGAAACCGCCAAGGCCTTCGTCACCCTGGCCGACGGCACCCGAGCCTATCGCACGGGTGACTTGGCGTGCTGGTTGGCCGACGGGCGCCTGGCCTTCCTCGGGCGCAAGGACCATCAGGTCAAGGTGCGCGGCTACCGCATCGAGCTGGGGGAAATCGAACGCCAGTTGTGCAGCCACAGCGACGTGCGCGAAGCCGCGGTGATCGTCCAGGAACAGGCCGCCGGCAAGCGCCTGCTCGCCTACATCCTCGCCGCCCACGGCTACGCACCGGACTCGGAGGCGATCAAGCGCTTCCTCGGCGAACGCCTGCCGTCGTACATGGTGCCGGCCCTGGTGCTGACCCTGCCGAGCTTTCCGCGCACGCCCAACGGCAAGCTCGACACCCGCCAGTTGCCCGACCCGGAGCAGTTCGACGAAAGCGCCCACGTGGCGCCGCGCAACGCCATGGAAAGCACTTTGCAAGCCATCGTCGCCAAGGTCTTGAAGCTCTCGACGGTGAGCGTCACCGACAACTTCTTCGCCATCGGCGGCGACTCGATCCTGAGCCTGCAAGTGGTGGCCCAAGCCCACGAGCAAGGCATCGCGCTGTCGGCCAAGCAAGTTTTCGAACGCCAGACCATCGCCGCCATGGCCGAGGTCGCGCAAGTGCTGGACCCGAGCGCCGCCGAGCCGGACGCCGACAGCACCGAATTCAGCGCCTCGGGCCTGTCCGATGACGAAATGCAGGCGTTGATGGCCGAACTGGACGAGGCCGACCTGTGAACGGCTCTTCACCTCGCCACGCCATCACCGTTGCCCCTTTTTACGCAGGACGCTTTCAATGACCACCGAAAAAACCACCGGCAACCCGATCGAAGACATTTACCCGCTGTCGCCGCTGCAACAAGGGATGCTGTTCCACTCCCTGTTGCACGAAGACTCCGGGGTGTACCTGATGCAGGATCGCTACCGCATCGGCGGGGCCATCGATGAAGGGGCGTTCCTCGAATCATGGCGCCAGGTGGTGGCGCTGCACCCTTCCCTGCGCGCCAGTTTCCAGTGGAAAAGCCAGAAGCAACCGGTGCAGGTCATCCATCGCCAAGTCAAGGTGCCGCTGGACACCCTCGACCTGCGCGGGCTCGCCCCCCATGAACAGGAAGCGCGGATCCGCACGCTGCTGGAAGACGAGCAGAAAGTCGGCTTCAACCTGTCCAAGCCACCGCTGATTCGCTTCCGGCTGGTGCGCCTGGCCGACGAGTCCTACGAATTCATTCGCAGCTTCCACCACATCCTGATGGACGCCTGGTGCATTTCCCTGGTGACCGTGGACTTCCTCAAAGTCTACGAAGCGCTGTGCAACGACCGCACGCCCGAGCTGAAAAGCCCTCGGCCGTTTCGCGACTACATCCAATGGCTGCAGCGCCAGGACGCAGGCAAGGCCGAGCAATTCTGGCGCGGCCAGTTGCAAGGCCTCAACGCGCCCACGCCACTGACCGTGGACAACGGCGTGACCCGCGACCGCTACACCGATGCGGTGCTGGTGGACGACCAACTGATTCACCTCGACGAACAGGAAACCCAGGCGCTGGCAGCGTTCTGCCGCAGTCGCCGGATCACCCCGAACACGTTTTTCCAGGGTGTGTGGTCGTTGCTGCTGTCGCGCTACAGCGGGCAACAGGACGTGGTCTTCGGCGTCACCGTGGCCGGGCGTCCGGCCGAACTGACAGGCGTCGCGGAAATGATCGGCCTGTTCATCAATACCCTGCCGCTGCGGGTTTCGGTGGACCCGAACGCCGCGCTCGGCAACTGGCTGGGCGACCTGCAAAAGCTCAACGTCGACATGCGCGACTTCGAGCACACGCCGTTGACCGACATCCAGGGTTGGAGCGATTTCCCCCGGGGCGAGACCCTGTTCGACAGCATCCTGGTGTTCGAGAACGCGCCCATCGACGAACAGATCCTCGAAGGCGGCTTCCAGTTCAGCCTCGAAGGCATGGACCACAGCGTACACACCCACTACGGCTTGACCGTGGTGATCCTGCCGGGCGAACGACTGGGCATCCGCGTGTCCTATGACCGCGAACGTTTCGATGCCGCCACCGTGCAGCGCCTGCTGGGCCACATCGCCAGCCTCGTGCGCAGCATGCTCGCCGCCCCCGACGCGCCGTTGGCCAGCTTCGAACTGCTGGCCGCCGACGAGCGTCAACAGTTGCTGGGCGAATGGGCGCTCAACCCTCACGATTTTCCGCTGGATCAAAGCTACGCCGAGCTGTTTGCCGCCCAGGTCGCCCAGCGCGGTGATCAGGTCGCCGCGATCTGTGCCGGCGAGTCGCTGACCTATGCCGAGCTGGACCTGCGCTCCACCCGCCTGGCCCATGCGCTGCGCGAAGCCGGCGCCGGTGAAGACCAACTGGTCGCGCTGGTCGCCCCCCGAGGCCTGGCGCTGTTGACCATGATGCTGGCGGTGTTCAAGGCCGGCGCGGCGATGCTGCCCCTGGAGGTCAATCACCCGCCCGAGCGCCTGCGGGAGATCCTCGGGCTGTCCCGCGCGCCATTGCTGGTTGCCAGCGAAGGGTGCAGCGGCCTGCTCGATCAACTGCTCAGCGGCCTCGACCCGGCGCCCAAGGCGCTGTTCGCCGAGGCCTGCTGGACCGGCGGCAACGACGTGCCATTGCCGGTGCTCGCCCGCCCCGACAGCCTGGCCTACGTGCTGTTTACCTCGGGTTCGACCGGCACACCGAAGGGCGTGATGATCGAACAACGCGGCATGCTCAATAACATCTTCGGCAAGGTACCGGCCCTGGGGCTCAGCGCTGCCGACCGGATTCCCCAGACCGCGTCGGTGGCGTTCGACATTTCGGTGTGGCAGTTCCTCGCCGCGCCGGTGCTCGGTGCCACCGTGCACATTCTTCCGGATGAAGTCGCCCACGACCCGCAACGCCTGTTGCAGGTGCTCGCCAGCGAGCGCTTGAACGTGCTGGAAATCGTCCCGAGCCTGATGCGTACCCTGCTCGCGCTGTGCCCGTGCGACCTGCAATTGCCGGACCTGCGCTGGGTCCTGCCCACCGGTGAAGCCCTGCCACCAACCGTGGCCCGGGACTGGTTCGCGCGCTTCCCCGACATCGCCTTGATGAACGCCTACGGGCCGGCCGAATGCGCCGACGACGTGGCCTTCCAGCCGATCTTCGCCGCACCGGGGGCCGAGGTCAGCCACATGCCCATCGGCCAGCCGACCGCCAACAACCGCCTGTATGTGCTGGACGAGGCCCTGCGCCCGGTGCCGGTGGGCGTGGCCGGGGAAATCTGTGTCGGTGGCGTCGGCGTTGGCCGCGGCTACCTGCACGATCCACAGCGCACCGCTGAGGCCTTCATCAACCATCCTCAACTCGAAGGTCGCCTGTACCGCACCGGCGACCTGGGACGCTGGCGAGCAGACGGCGTGATCGAGTACCTCGGCCGCCGCGACCAACAGGTGAAACTGCGTGGGCACCGGATCGAGCTGACGGAAATCGAACACCGTCTCGCCCAGCACCCGAACGTGCGCGAAGCCGCCGTCCTGCTGCGGGAAAACACCGTCGGCGAAGCCTGGCTGGTGGCGTACTGGTCGGCCCATGACCAGAACGTGGGCAGTGATGGCCTGAGCGAACACTTGCGAGCGCAACTGCCGCCGTACATGGTGCCGGCGGCCTTCGTCTGCCTGGACAAACTGCCCCTGAACAATAACGGCAAGGTCGACCGCAAGGCCCTGGCCGCCCGTGAGCTGGACTGGCAGGCCGACACCCAGGAAAGCATCGCCCCGCGCAATGCGCTGGAAACCACCGTGGCCTCCATCTGGGCCGAGGTCCTGGGGCGTGACACCGTTGGTGTGGAAGACAACTTCTTCACCCTCGGCGGACACTCGCTGCTGGCGACCCAGATCGTTGCCCGCCTGCGCACTCAGTTCAAGCTCGACCTGCCGTTGCGGGTGTTGTTCGAACAGCCAACCGTGGCCTTGCTGGCCGAGGCCATCGGCGCCCGCCAGGCCGAGGCCGCCGCACCGCAAACCAACGCGCTGAGCCTGCTCAAGGCCCAACCACGCCCGCCGTTGCTGCCGCTATCGTTCTCGCAACAGCGTCTGTGGTTCATCGAGCAACTGACGCCAGGCACCACGCTGTTCAACATCCCGTTCGCCCTGCACCTCAAGGGTGAACTCAATGTCGAGGCGCTGCATGCCAGCCTCAACGATCTGCTGGCGCGCCACGAAATCCTGCGCACCGGCATCCACAGCAACGACGGCGTACCGTGCCAACGCATCAGCCCGGCGCTCGACATCGCACTGCCCTTCGAAGACTTGTCGGGCCTGACCGCCACTGCGCGCGAAGGCGCGCAGTTCAATGCCCTGCAAAACACCTTCGAGCAACCGTTCGACCTGACCTGCCCACCGTTGCTGCGGGCGCGCTTGCTGCGCCTCGCGCCGGGCGAGCACGTACTCGGCATCGCCCTGCATCACCTGGTCTCGGACGCCTGGTCGGCCACCATCGCCCTGCGCGAACTGGCCCTGGGTTATGAAGCCCGTTGCAACGGCGCCCCCGCCGAACTGCCGGCCCTGCCGCTGCAATACGCCGACTTCGCCCTGTGGCAGCGCGAGCACCTGCAAGGCGCCGAACTCAAGCGCCAGCTCGATTACTGGACCACCGCCCTCGACCGTCGTGACAGCGATGCCAGTCCACTGCTGGCCTTGCCCACCGATCATCCACGGCCCTCGGCGCAAAGCTACCGCGCCGGGATCGTCCAGCGTCAACTCAGCGCCGACCTCAGTGGCCGGGTGCAAGCTTTCGCCAGTCGCCTCGGCACCACGCCGTTCACCGTTCTCTTCGCCGGTTTCGCCGTATTGATGCACCGCTTGAGCGGCGACGCCACGGTGCTGGTCGGCACGCCGGTCACCCACCGTGAACAGCCGGGCACCGAAGGCCTGCTGGGCATTCTGTTGAACAACCTGGCGATCCGCGCGGACTTCGAGCCGCAAGCGGACTTCACTGTCCTGGTCAAACAAGTGGCCGAACGCCTGCGCAGTGGCCTGCAACATCAGGACCTGCCGTTCGAGCAATTGGTGGACAGCCTGCAATTGCCACGCAGCCTCAGCCATGCGCCGCTGTACCAAGTGATGGTCGCCCAGCAACTGGCCATGGAGTCGCGGTTGCGCTTCCCCGGCCTGGAATTCGAAGCGCTGGACACACCGCTGCGACACTCCGAATGCGACTTGGACCTGCACGTGCTGTGCCCGGCCAATGCGCCGATTCAGCTGGAACTGATGTTCGCCCTCGATCTGTTCGTCGCAGACAGTGCTCGCCAGACCCTCGCCCGCCTGGAATACCTGCTCGAACACATGCTCGCCGAACCCCAGCGTCCGGTCGCCGCCTTGCCGCTGCTGATGGACACGGAATGGCAACGCACCGTGGTCGAGTGGAACCGTACCGAAATGGCGGTGCCGACGCACCTGACCTTCGCCCAGTTGTTCGAACAACAGGCCGAGCGCACCCCGGAGCGAGACGCGCTGTGTTTCGAAGGCCGCAGCCTGAGCTACGGCGAATTGAACCGTCGCGCCAACCAAGTTGCGCATTACCTGCGCAGCCGCGGCGTCGGGGCGAACAGCCCGGTGGCACTGTGTGTCGAGCGTTCGCTGGAGCTGCTGGTCGGCCTGCTGGGCATCCTCAAGTCCGGTGGCGCCTATGTGCCGCTGGACCCGACCTACCCGGTGGATCGCCTGGCGTACATGCTCGAAGACGCCCGACCGGCGCTGTTCCTCGGCCAGCAGGGCCTGCTGGAACAGCTGGGGGCCGAACTGCCACGCTTGCGCCTGGACAGCGACGCGGCGCTGTTCGCCGACCAGCCGGACAGCAACCCCGCCCCGCTCGCCGGCCCGCAAGACCTGGCCTACATCATGTACACCTCCGGTTCGACCGGTAAACCCAAGGGCACCCTGGTGACCAACGGCTCGGTGGTCAACCTGGCCTGGGCACGTATCCATGGCTTGTATCGCCGCTACACCGACCAGCCGATGCGCACCAGCTTCAACTACTCGTTCGCCTTCGACAGCTCGGTGGCCGAACTGATCCTGTTGCTTGACGGCCACAGCCTGTACCTGACCCCGGAAGACGTGCGCTACGACCCCGAGGCCCTGGCCGGTTTCTTCCGCGACACCCGCCTGGAGGCCTTCGAGTGCACCCCGGCACAGCTCAAGGCGCTGTTGGAAAGCGACGGCGTTCGCCGGGGCGAGGTGTACCTGCCGCGCTTCGTGCTGTTCGGTGGCGACGCGGTGGACGCGCAGCTGTGGCAACGCCTGCCGTCGATTGCCGGCAGCCGCTTCTTCAACACCTATGGCCCGACCGAATGCACCGTGGATGCCACCGGCTGCGCGGTGGATGACTTCCCGCAGCGGCCGATCATCGGCCGGCCCATCGCCAACGTGCGCACCTATGTGCTCGATGCCTTCCTCAATCCGATGCCGGTGGGCGTCCCGGGGGAACTGCACATCGGCGGTGCCGGCGTGACCCTGGGCTACCTCAACCGCGCCGAGCAGACGGCGAAGGTGTTCATCGAAGACCCGTTCGCGTCGCAGCCAGGCGCGCGGATGTACAAGTCCGGCGACCTGGTGCGCTGGTTGCCCGACGGCCAGCTCGAATACCTGGGGCGCATGGATCATCAAGTGAAGATCCGTGGCTTCCGCGTCGAACTGGGGGAAATCGAAACCCTGATCGGCGCCCAACCGGGCGTGCGCCAGGCCGTGGTGCTGGCCCGTGAAGACGTGCCTGGCGACAAGCGCCTGGTGGCCTACGTGACGTGCGACCAGCAGGCCGACATCCACGCCTGGCGCAAAACCATTGGCGCCGCCCTGCCCGACTACATGGTGCCCTCGGCGTTCGTGGTGCTCGATGAGCTGCCGCTGACGGACAACGGCAAACTCAACCGCAAGGCCTTGCCGGCCCCGGATATCCAAGCCGCGCCAGACGCCCTGGACCCGCCGCGCAGCGCCGCCGAACAGCAACTGGCCGACCTTTGGTCCGAGTTGCTGAAGGTGCCATCGTCGCAGATCGGCCGTGACAGCCACTTCTTCTACCTCGGTGGCCACTCGCTGCTGGCGGCGGCGCTGTTCGCCCGCCTGCGCCAACGCTTCGCCAGCGTGCCGCCGTTGCGGGCGGTGTTCGAGCACCCGACCCTCGAGGCCTTGGCCGCGCTGCTGGGCGATCCCCTGCAAGCCCCGGCGGAGACCTTCGTCCCGGCGGTTCGTCCGGCGCGCCTGCCGCTGTCGTTCGAACAGCAACGCTTGTGGTTCCTGGAACAACTGAGCGCCGGTGGTGGCGAGTACAACGTGGTCAGCGCCGTGCAACTGGACGGCGAACTCAATGCCCAGGCCCTGCAAACGGCCTTGAACAGCGTGGTCCAACGCCACGAGATCCTGCGCAGCCGCATCGTGCGCGATAGCGACGGCGAATTGCAGTTGGTGATCGACGCGCAGGTCGACATCACCGTGCAGGTGAAGACCCTGCAAGCCGCCAGTGACGAGCAATGGCAGGCACTGACCGACGCGGCGATCCACGCAGAAACCGGCCGCCGCTTCGATCTCGCCGCCGAAGTACCCGTCCGTGCCACGCTATTGCAACGCAGCGGCGCAGCTCAGTCGCTGCTGTTGCTCAACGTGCACCACTGCGCCACCGATGACGCCTCCAGCCAGAACCTGCTGGAGGAACTGCGCCAGTGCTACACCGCCCAGTGCCAAGGCACCCCGGCGACACTGCCGGCGCTGGCGTTGCAATACCCCGATTACGCCCTCTGGCAGCGCGAACCCGGTCAACAGACCGCGTTCAGCAGCCAACTGGACTACTGGCGCAACCAACTGGAGGACGGCGACTACCTGCTGGACCTGCCGACCGCACAGGGCCGTCCAAACCAGCTCGACCCGACGGCCGGCGCGGTGCAATTGCAATTGCCGCCCGCCCTGGTGGAACGCCTGCGGCAGTTCGCCCAGCAACGCGGCGCCACGCTGTACATGCTCATGCTCAGTGCCGCGCAATTGCTCCTGGGCCGCTACGCCAACCAACGCGACGTGCGGGTTGGCAGCCCGGTGGCCCAGCGTCCATTCGCCGAGCTGCAGCCGCTGATCGGCTGCTTCGTCAACACCGTGGTCATGCGTGCCGACCTGGATCCGGCGCTGGACTTCGCAGGCTTGCTCGACCAGGTGCGCAACCGTGTGCTGGATGCCCAACAGCATCAGGACGTGCCGTTCGACCAGGTCGTCGAGCATTTGAAACCGTCGCGCAGCCTCGGCCAGACACCGCTGTTCCAAGTGCTGTTCGCCATGCAGAACGCCGACGTATCGAGCCAACCATGGCCGCAATTGCAAGTCAGCGAACGCGCGGTGACCGCCCAGGCCACCAAGTACGACCTGAACTGGGAAGTGCACGACGGCGAGGTGCTGTCGGTGTTGCTGGAATACCGCGCCGCGCTGTTCAGCGACACCACGGCCCGGCGTTGGCTGGAACAGTGGCAACAACTGCTGGAAACCATGCTCGACGCGCCACACACCCGCCTCGGTGATTGGACGCCGTTGCCAGCGGCCGAGCGTCAGCGCCAACTGATCGAGTGGAACGCCACCGAACGTCACTACAACGGCCCGAGCAACCTGCACACCGCCCTGAGCCAGCAAGCGGCCCTGAGCCCCAACGCCCCGGCGCTGGTGTTCGAAGGCCAGCGTTTGAGCTATGCCGAACTCGACCAACGGGCGCAAACCGTCGCCCGCGCCCTGCGCGCCGCCGGCGTGGGCAGCGACAGCATCGTGCCGGTGTGCATGGAGCGTTCGGTGGAGATGGTCGTGGCCTTGCTCGGCATCGTCCATGCCGGCGCCGCATGGCTGCCGCTGGATCCGGAGTTGCCGGCCACGCGCCTGGCGTTCCTGATTGAGGACGCCGACGCCAAGGTCACCTTGACCCAAGCCCAGTGGATGCAGCGCCTGCCAGCCGGGCATCAGGCCTGGACGCTGGATGCGTTGCCAGACGCTGAAGCCTTCGAACCGATCAGCGTCGAAGCCAACCACCTGGCCTACGTGCTCTACACCTCCGGTTCCACCGGCCAACCCAAAGGCGTGATGAACGAACACGGCGCCTTGATGAACCGCCTGCACTGGATGCAGGACGCCTTCCCGATTGGCCCGAACGACCGCGTCTTGCAGAAAACCCCGTACAGCTTCGACGTGTCGGTGTGGGAGTTCTTCTGGCCGCTGATCACTGGCGCGACCCTGGTGGTTGCCCGCCCGGACGGTCATCGCGACCCGGCCTACCTCAGCCAGTTGATCCAGCAGGAACGGGTCACGACCTTGCACTTCGTCCCTTCCATGCTCCGTGCCTTTGTCGAGGAGCCGAGCCTGGCCGACTGCCACAGCCTGCGCCAGGTCTTTGCCAGCGGCGAAGCCTTGCCGGTGGACCTGGTGCGGCGCTTCATGGGTCAACACCCGGCGGCGCTGGTCAACCTGTACGGCCCGACCGAAGCGGCCATCGACGTCTCGGTCTGGCGCTGCTCGGCGCACGATACGATCGTGCCAATCGGCAAGCCCATCGCCAACCTGCGCTTGTACATCCTCGACGAAGCCCTGCAACCGTTGCCGATTGGCAGCATCGGCGAGCTGTACATCGGCGGCGTCGGCGTGGCCCGTGGTTATCTGAAACGCCCGGACCTGACCGAAGAACGCTTCCTCGCCAGCCCGTTCGTGGCCGGTGATCGGCTGTACCGCACCGGCGACCGTTGCCGTTTCCTGGCCGATGGCAATATCGAATACCTGGGGCGTCTCGACCACCAGGTGAAGCTGCGCGGCCAGCGCATCGAATTGGGTGAAATCGACGCGGCACTGCTGGCCCAGGCCGGTGTTCGCGACGCCGCCACCTTGTTGCTCGACCAACGCCTGGTGAGCTTCTGGTGCGGTGACGCCGATGAGGTCACCCTTCGTGCCGACTTGAGCGACAGTCTGCCCGTGCACATGCAACCAAGTGTGTTCGTGCAGCTCGATAACCTGCCGCTCAACAGCAACGGCAAGCTCGACCGCAAGGCATTGGCTGCCACGCCGCTGCCACACAGCCCAAGCGACCAGCCACGCACCGCGCCACGGGACGGGACTGAAACCGTGCTTTGCGAACTGTTCAGCGAAGTGCTGGGTGGTCCGGAAGTCGGCATCGAGGACAACTTTTTCCAACTCGGTGGTCACTCCTTGCTGGCCACCCGCCTGGTCAGTCGGGTGCGTGAGCGCCTGGGAGTTTCCCTGCCCCTGCCGCTGGTGTTCGCCCAACCAACGGTCGCGGCCCTGGCCGAGCATCTGCGCACGGCCATGCCCGGTGAGTCGATCACCGCGCAACCGCGCCCGGCGCACTTGCCCCTGGGCCTGGCCCAGCGCCGCTTCTGGATGCTCAGCCGCCTGGTGCCGGAGTCCCGCGAGTACCACATGCCATTCGCCCTGAGCTTGCGCGGCGAGCTGCAAGTCCAGGTCTTGCGTGAAGCCTTCGAGCAGGTCAGCCAGCGCCACCTGGTGCTGCGCAGCCGGGTTGTCGAGGTCGACGGCGAGCCGCAATTGCTGATCGACAACCACGGCCCGGCGCTTACGGTCACTGGCGTTGCAAGCCAGGACTGGGCCGCGACCTGCGCCAACGCCCAAGACGAACTGATGACACCCTTCGACCTGGCCGCCGCCGCGCCTTGGCGTGCGCATCTGCTGCAACGCCAGGGCAGTGACGAACACCTGTTGCTGGTGTGCCTGCACCACAGCGCCACCGACGGTTGGGCCATGCAGTTGCTCATCGACGAGCTGACCCAGGCCTACGCCGCCGGCCTGAACGGGCAGTCGCCCACCTGGACCCCGCTGGAGATCGACTATGTCGATTTCGCCCTGTGGCAACAGCACCCGGACACCCAGGCCCGGCGCAGTGCCAGCCTCGACTACTGGAAAAACCACCTGGGCCAGGACGACTATCAGCTCGACCTGCCCATCGACCATCCACGTGGCGCCGAAGCCGATCGTCGCGCCCGGCAACTGACTGTCCGCCTCGGCAGCCAGCGCGCCGAAGCCATCCGACAGTTCGCCCGTCAGCGTGGCACCACCACCTATGTGGTGTTGGCCACGGCCCTGAGCGCACTGCTGGCCCGCTACAGCGGCCAGCGGGAGATTCGCCTCGGCACCCCGGCGGACCAACGTGACCACGCCCAGACCCAGACCTTGCTGGCGTGCCTGGTCAACACCCTGGTGATCCGCAGCGACGTCGACCAACGGGCCCCGGCCGAGCAACTGCTCGCCAGCCTCGAGGCCGACCTGCGCGCCGCCCAGGCCCACGCCGACCTGCCTTTCGCCACCTTGGTCGGCGCCATTGCGCAGAATCGCGACTTGAACCGTACGCCGCTGTTCCAGGTGCTGTTCTCCCTCAACTACGGCCGGGTCGACAGCAGCCAGTGGCCGGGGCTGAACGTCGAAGAGCAGATGCTGCCGGTGATCGACGCCAAATTCGAACAGAGCTGGGAAGTCCAGGACGACGGCAGCGACATGACGCTGGCGCTGGAATACCAATCGGCCTTGTACGACGAAGCGACGATGCAACGCTGGAGCGCGCAATGGTGCGCGCTGCTCGACGCCCTGGTGGCCGCTCCTGGGCGCAACCTGGTCGAGCTGTTCCCGCAACAGCAGGACCAGCAGCAACTCGACCGCTGGAACGCCACCGACCGTCACTACAGCGGCCCGACCAACCTGCATACCGCCCTGAGCCAGCAAGCGGCCCTGAGCCCCGACGCCCCGGCATTGGTGTTCGAAGGCCAGCGCCTGACATATGCCGAACTCGACCAACGGGCGCAAACCGTCGCCCGGGCCCTGCGCGCCGCCGGCGTGGGCACCGACAGCATCGTACCGCTGTGCATGGAGCGCTCGGTGGAGATGGTGGTGGCCTTGCTCGGCATCGTCCATGCCGGCGCCGCGTGGTTGCCGCTGGATCCCGAACTACCTGCCGCGCGCCTGGCGTTCCTGATCGAAGACGCCGATGCCAAGGTCACCTTGACCCAAGCGCAATGGCTGTCGCGCCTGCCCGCCGGGCATCAGGCTTGGACCCTCGACGCCCTACCCCAAGCACCCGCCTTCGAACCGATCAATGTCGAAGCCCACGACCTGGCCTACGTGCTCTACACCTCTGGTTCCACCGGCCAACCCAAAGGCGTGATGAACGAACACGGCGCCTTGATGAACCGCCTGCACTGGATGCAGGACGCCTTCCCGATTGGCCCGAACGACCGTGTGCTGCAAAAGACCCCATACAGCTTCGACGTCTCGGTGTGGGAGTTCTTCTGGCCGCTGATCACCGGCGCGACCCTGGTGGTCGCCCGTCCGGACGGTCATCGCGACCCGGCCTACCTCAGCCAGTTGATCCAACAGGAACGGGTCACGACCTTGCACTTCGTACCGTCCATGCTCCGTGCCTTTGTCGAGGAGCCGAGCCTGGTCGATTGCCAGAGCCTGCGCCAGGTCTTCGCCAGTGGTGAAGCCTTGCCGGTGGACCTGGTGCGGCGCTTCATGGGCCAACACCCGGCGGCGCTGGTCAACCTGTACGGCCCGACCGAAGCAGCCATCGACGTTTCGGTCTGGCGCTGCTCGGCCAACGACATGATCGTGCCGATCGGCAAGCCCATCGCCAACCTGCGCTTGTACATCCTCGACGAAGCCCTGCAACCGTTGCCGATTGGCAGCATCGGCGAGCTGTACATCGGCGGCGTCGGCGTGGCCCGTGGTTATCTGAAACGCCCGGACCTGACCGAAGAACGCTTCCTCGCCAGCCCGTTCGTGGCCGGTGATCGGCTGTACCGCACCGGCGACCGTTGCCGTTTCCTGGCCGATGGCAATATCGAATACCTGGGGCGTCTCGACCACCAGGTGAAGCTGCGCGGCCAGCGCATCGAGCTGGGGGAAATCGACTCAGCCCTGTTGAACCTGTCGGCCATTACTGGTGCCTGCACCCTGGTCATCGACAACCGCCTGGTCGCGTTCTACAGCAGTGCCACCACGCAGTCGGACCTCGACACACAACTGGCGGCCGAGCTGCCGGCCTACATGGTGCCAGCGGTGTGGGTGCACATCCCGGCCCTGCCCCTGAGCACCAACGGCAAGATCGACCGCAAGGCCCTGGCCGCCCTGCCCTTGCCCAACACCCAGAAAGACTACGCGGCACCGCGCAACGACCTGGAGCGCCTGCTTTGCCAGTTGTTCGGCGAACTGCTCGGCGAAACCTTGACCGGCGGCCGTGAAGTCGGCACCTCGGACAGTTTCTTCGCCCTGGGCGGTGACTCGATCCTCGGCCTGAAACTGATCTCGCGCTTGCGTGAACAGGGCTATTCACTCACGCCACGGGACCTGTTCCGCTCGCCGACCCCGGCGGCCCTCGCCCACGTGACCACGGCACTGCTGACCCAGGCCGAACAAGGCGACGTGACCGGGCCGATGCCGCTGATGCCGTTGCACCAGTGGTTCTTCGACCAGCAACAGGTCCAGGCCGCACACTGGAACCAATCGGTGCTGGCCGACAGCGACCGTCGCCTGGAACCGGCCATCGTCCAAGCCACGCTGGACCGGCTGGTGGCCCACCACGACGCGCTGCGCCTGCGCTTCACCGAGGTCGACGGTCAATGGCAAGCGCACATCGCGCCAGTGGCGCCGGCCCAACTGACCTGCTGCGAACACCCGCACCAACTGCTGCACATCGCGCAAAGCCTGGACCTGCAACACGGCCCACTGTTTGCCGCAGCCCTGGTGGAAGGCACGCCGCAGCGCCTGTACCTGGTGGCCCATCACTTGGTGGTCGATGCGGTGTCCTGGACGCCGCTGCTGGAAGACTTCCAACAGCTGTACGCGGCCCTGGAGCGCGGCGAGCAGCCGACGTTGCCGGCGAAAACCACCTCGTATCGTCAATGGGCCGAGCACCTGCAAGCCCATGCCACGAAGGCTGCCGGCGAGCATCGCTACTGGAGTGCCCAGGCCTCTGCGAACCGACCGCCCATGGCCACGGTCGCCGAGCGCCAGACCCTGTCGGCCCGCTGGGACGCCAGCCGCACGCACCAATGGCTGACCGAATCCCACGCGGCTTACCGCACGCAACCGGAAGAACTGCTGATCGCCGCCCTCGCCGCGACCCTGGCCGAGGTCGAACAGCGCAGTGACATCGTCGTGGATCTGGAGCGCCACGGGCGTGACGCGCCGTTTACCGGGTTGGACGTCGGCCGCACCGTCGGCTGGTTCACCACCCTCTACCCGCTGCGCGTGAGCGCCAGCGGTGCCGCGGGCGATCAGGTGCGCAACGCCAAGCAAGCCTTGCGTGACGTCCCCGGCCTGGGCCTGGGCTACGGCTTGCTGCGCCAGCGCGGTGAGTTGCCGGCCAGCCACGGCGACGTGCTGTTCAACTACCTGGGGCATGAGCAAACGCCCGCGGGCTGGTTGCGCGCCAGCGCCCTGACCCCGCCGCCGGAAGTGGCCCCGGTGAACCGCGTGACCCATGCCCGGGAAGTGGTGGCCTGGCTGGAGGGCGGCGTGTTGCGTGTCGAATGGCACAGCGTCACGCCGAACGCCGACAGCCATTTGCCCGCTCGCCTGCTGGAACGCTTGCAGGCGCTGGTCGAACACTGCCTCGACCCGCAGGCCGGTTCGCTGATGCCGGCGGATTTCCCGCTGGCCAAGGCGCTGAACCAGAAATCCCTGGACAAACTGCTGGGCAAGCTCAAGACCAAACCCGATTCCCAAAGCTAGCGAGCGCCGCCGCGCCTGCGCAGGTCTGAGACCTGCGCGGCGCCTGGATCGACTCACTTGAGTTTTCAAGACTTTGAAATGGACCAAGCAAGCATGAACAACATCGAAGACATCTACTCCCTTTCGCCGACCCAGCACGGCCTGTTGTTCCACAGCGTCTATGAACCGGATTCGCGGGTCTATTACCAGCAATTGAGCCTGGACATGAACGGCCCGCTGCAACTGAGCGCGTTTCGCCGCGCCTGGCAGGCGCTGATGCAGCGCCACGCCGTGCTGCGCAGTGCATTTCTCTGGGAAGAACTGGACGACGCCTATCAGGTGGTGCAACAGGACGTGCCCTTGCCCCTGACCGAACTGGACTGGCAAGACCGCGCCGAGCCCCAGGCCGCGCTGGAACAGTTGGCGCTGGAGCAGCGGGCACAACCGCTGGAGCTCAATGACTCGCCACTGATGCGTGTGTGCCTGGTGCGCCTGGCCCCCGAACGCTGGCACCTGATCTGGACCTTCCATCACATCCTCATGGACGGCTGGAGCGTCGGCATTGCCGTCCAGGAATGGCTGGCGCTGTACTACGAACACGCCCATGGCCGCCCCGCCGACCTGGCGCCGACCCGCCCTTACCGGGACTACATCGCCTGGCTGGCGGAACAGGACATGGCCGCCACCGAAGGCTTCTGGCGCGAGCAGTTGCAAGACGTCAGCGAGCCGACCCCGCTACCCACCTTCGCCGTACGCCAGCCGGCACCGGCAGGGGCACCCTTCGCCGAGCGGGAAAGCCTGCTGACGGCCGGCGAAACCGAGCAGTTGGCAAGCTTTGCCCGCCAGCACGACCTGACCATCAACACCTTGATCCAGGGCGCCTGGGCATTGCTGCTGGGCCAACACGCCGGGCGTGACGACGTGGTCTATGGCGTCACCGTCGCCGGTCGTCCGGAGAACCTGGCGGCGGTGGACAGCACCGTCGGGCTGTTCATCAATACCCTGCCGCTGCGCGTGCAATGGGCCGATGCGCCGACGCTGGTGACCTGGTTGCAACATTTGCAGCAAGCCAACAGCGACCTGCGCCACCACGCCTACCTGCCGCTGGGCAAGCTCAAGTCGATGACGCGCATCGCCGCCGAACAGGCGCTGTTCGACTCGATCCTGGTGTTCGAGAATTTCCCGGTCACCGACGCGCTTAACCAGGACACCGGCGGCTTGAGCTTCAGTGCCCCGAGCAACGACCAGCAGGTCGACGGCATCATCCTTACCCAAGGCCGCAACCACTTCCCGTTGTCGCTGATCGTGGTGCCAGACAAGCAACTGCACTACCTGATCAGCTACGACCGCAGTCGCTTCAGCGATGCCGAGGTCGCGGTGCTGTCGGCACAGTTGCGCGCCATCCTGTTGGCGATGACGGCGCAAGCGCAGCGCCGGGTCAGCGAGCTGGAGTGGCTGAGCCCTGAAGAACGCCAGCAACTGCTCGCGCAGGGGCGCGGCGCGCAACTGCCGGTGCCTTCCGCATGCCTGCACCAGCGCTTCGAACAACAAGTGGCCGCCTACCCGGAACACTTGGCGGTCCGCGACCGTCAGGTTGCCCTGACCTACCGTGAACTGGACCAACAGGCCAACCGCCTCAGCCAATACTTGCGCACCCAGGGCATCGGCCAGGACAGCGTCGTGGCACTGGCCCTTGAACGCAGCGCCGAGTTCGTGATCGCCCTGCTGGCCACCCTCAAGGCTGGCGCCGCCTATCTGCCGCTGGACCTCAAGCAGCCCGCCGGGCGCCTGGCCGACGTGCTGGTGGACAGCCGCGCCGCGCTGCTGGTCGGCGCTGCCGCCTCGCCCCTGCTCAACGGCCTGGCCGAGCACACGCCGACGCTGTGGCTGGCGGAACAGGCCGACGCCATCGCCGCCCAGCCAGACACACCACCAACCGTGCCCCACAGTCCGACTGATGCCGCGTACGTGATCTACACCTCGGGCTCCACCGGCACCCCCAAGGGTGTGGTGGTCGAGCACCAGTCCATCGTCGATTATCTGACGGCGGTGCACGCGGCACTCAACCCGCCGCCGGCGGCCCGCTACGGCTTGCTGTCAAGCATCGCCGCCGACCTGGGCCACACCCAACTGTTCGGCGCCCTGTGCAGCGGCGCCAGCCTGCTGCTGGTGGATGAAGACAGCGGTTTCAGCCCCCTGGCACTGGCCGAACTCTTCGCCCAACACCCGGTGGATGTGCTGAAGATCACCCCGAGCCATCTGGCCGGCCTGTTGCAGGCGCTACCCGATGCCCGCCTGTTGCCGCGCGCCCTGCTGGTCTTCGGCGGCGACGCCCTCAGCCCGGCGCTGCTGGAGCAGGTCAACCGCCTGGCGCCAGGGCTGCGGGTGTTCAACCACTATGGGCCGAGCGAAGCGACAGTCGGGGCGATTGCCACCGAACTGCCCGCCGGCCTGCGCAGCATCGCCCTCGGCCGGCCACTGCCGAATCGTCAATTGCAAGTCGTGGACGCCCACGGTCGCCTGGTGCCCACCGGAGTGTCCGGTGAGCTGCTGATCAACGGCGCCCTGGCCCGGGGTTACCTGCACCGCCCGGACCTGACCGCCGAACGCTTCCACCTCGACGCGGACCAGCAACGCTGGTACCGCACCGGCGACCGCGTGCGCTGGCAAGTGGACGGCCAATTGGCGTTCCTCGGCCGGGTCGACAGCCAGGTCAAGATCCGTGGCAATCGCCTGGAGCTGGGCGAAGTCGAAGCGCAGATCAAGCGCCTGTCGCCCCTGATCGAACAAGCACTGGTCCGCGCCGTGGAACTGGACGGCAGCCTGCGCCTGGTGGCTTACCTCGTCGCCAGCCAGTCGCTGTCCGCCACGAAACTGCGCAACGACCTGGGTGCGCGGGTGCCGGACTACATGGTGCCGGCGCACTTCATCACCCTCGACGAACTGCCCCTCACCCGTAACGGCAAGGTCGATGTGCAGCGCTTGCCGCTCCCGCACAAACCCACGGATGACAGCGCCACCCACGTTGCCCCGCGCAATGAAGTCGAAGCGCAACTGGCCGCCATCTGGCAAGACGTCCTGAAGCTGGAACGTGTCGGCGTGCACGACAACTTCTTCGCCCTGGGCGGCGACTCGATCATCAACTTGCAGATCATTGCCCGCGCCAACCAGCAAGGGCTGAAACTCACGCCTCGCCAGCTCTTCGAGAACCGCACCATCGCCGACATCGCCCGCGTGCTGGGCGCCGATGCCAGCCAGGGCGTGGCGCACGAGAGTGCCAATGGCTATGAACTGCCGTTGGCCGCCGGACAACTGGCGCGCCTGCAACAAGGGCCATTGCACGCCACCTGGCGTTGCGTGGCGTTGACCCAGGCCATCGACAGCGAGCTGCTGACCCAGGCCATCAGCGCCTTGCAGCAACATCACCAGGCCCTGCGCCTGGCGCTCAAGGCCCTGCCGGAGGGCGAGTGGCAGCAACGGGTCCTGGTCGCGGCCAAGGCCCCGGTGATCGCCACCGAGAAACTGGCGACCTGCGCCCCGGCACACCTGCAAACCCTGGCCCAGGCCGGTGTCGACGCGCTGGAGCTGGAGGCTGGCCAAAGCCTGCATGCCCGTCTGCTGGAAGTGGACGGCAAACATTCCCTGCTACTGGCCGCACATCCGCTGTGCCTGGACGAAGCGTCCTGGTCGCTGCTGCTGACCGACCTCAACCTGGCCTTGGCGCAACTGCGTTATCAGCGGCCAGTACGCCTGTCCTACGCCGGTGGCGACTTCACCCAGTGGACGCGGCACCAACTGGCCCATGCCCAGGGCGATGCCTTGGACGAGGCCTGGGAACATTGGCTGCAATACGCCGGCGTGGAACCGCTGCAACTGCCTGACAGCCAACAGCCGGCCAGCGTGAACGAACAAACCCTGCCAGCCGTCACCTCAGGCGAACTCAAGCGCCTGGGCGAAGTGCTGCAACTGGACTGGAACAGCCTGTTGGCCGCTGCCGTGGCCGAACAGTGCCGCGAGTCGTGCGGCAATGGCCTGGTCGCCCTGAGCGTGCACGATGCGCGGCCGAGCGCCGAGCGCCTGCCGGTCGATGCGCCGATTGCCGTGGCCGACCTCGATCCGGCACGCATCATGGGCCCGTTGGCCCTGGCCGTGCCGTACTTTCTCCAGACCGAAGGCGACAGCCTCCTGCAACGCTTGCAGGCACTGGCCGCGCAGATCCGCGCCTACCCGCAACACGGCGTCGACTATGGTGCCTTGCGCTACCTGTCGGACAACACCTACCTGCAAGAACCGCTGCGCGACCTGCCCGCGGCATCGGTCGCCATCCGCTGGCTGGGCAACCTCGACAGCCACCGCGAAGAACGCGGCATCCTGGCCCAGGTCGAAGCCGCAAGCCCATTGACGACGCCGACTTGCCCGCTGACCCTGGACGCCTGGTGGCAGGATGACTGCCTGCACGTACGCAGCCAAGGCACCCTCGCCGCCGACTGGGCACCACGCCTTGCACAACGCCTGGGCGAACTCGCCGGGCTGGCCACCGCAGCCGACCTGCGCCCTGCCAGCCAGGCGTTCCCGCTATGCCACAAGCAAGCGGCGACCCTGGCGGCCGAACCGCTGGACTGGCTGAACATCGAGGACGTCTACCCGCTGTCGTCGATGCAACAAGGCATGCTCCTGCACACCCTGCTGCAACCCCACAGCGGCATCTACCTGATGCAGCAACGCTACAGCTGGGACGGGGCCTTGCAGCGCCCGGCGATGGAAGCCGCGTGGCAGCTGTTCCTCGAGCGCCATCCGATGATGCGCACCGCGTTCTGGTGGCAGGACGACCATGAGCCGCTGCAGTGTGTGTATCGTCAAACCCACCGGGCGTTCGACTGGCAGGACTTGCGCCACCTCGACGAAGAGCAACAGCGCCTGGCGATGGACCAGGCCCTCGAAGCACAACGCCTGCAAGGTTTCGACATGGCCTGTGCGCCGTTGACCCACCTGCGGGTGTTCCAACTCGATGAGCGACGCTTCGCCGTGGTGCGCAGCTTCCACCACATCCTGACCGACGCCTGGTGCTTCGGCCTGCTGATGGAAGACCTGCTGGCGATCTACCAGGCCATCGTGCGCCAGGAGCCGGTGGCCCGCCCACGCCTGCGCTCGTTCCGCGGCTACATGAGCTGGTTGGAACGTCATGACATGGCTGCCGCCCACGCGTTCTGGCAAGCCGAAATGGCCGGTTTCAGCGAGCCAACGCCGCTGCATGTGGACAGCCCGGTCGCCCGCCCGGAGCAGGCACCGGAACAGGTCGGCGACTTCGACCAGACCCTGAGCATCGCCCAGACCCAGCGTCTGCAGCAGCTGTGCCAGCAATACCAACTGACACCCAACACTTGGATCCAGGGCGCCTGGGCGCTGTTGTTGTCGCGCTACAGCGGCAACCGCGACGTGCTGTTCGGCGTGACCGTCGCCGGCCGCCCGACCGACCTCGCCGGTGTAGAAGAAATGGTCGGGCTGTTCATCAACAGCCTGCCACTGCGCATCGATGTCGACCCGGATGCGCCCGTGGCCGACTGGCTGCAAGCGCTGTTGTCCCACAACGCGCAATTGCGCGAACACGAAAGCGCATCGTTGGTGGACATCCAGCGTTGCAGCCAAGTGCCGCGCGGCCAGCAGTTGTTCGACAGCCTGGTGGTGTTCGAGAACGCGCCGCTGGACATCAGCAGCGTGCAACTGGATGCCTTCAGCATCGACATCTATGAAGACCGCGTGCACACCAACTTCCCGATGACGGTGGTGTTGTACCCCGGCGACCGCCTGGGCATTCGCCTGTCCTACGACAGCCAGCGTTTCACCACGGACACCGTGCAACGCATGCTCGGGCACTTGGTGCAGTTGCTTTCGGGCATGCTCGAGACACCACAGGCGCCCCTGGGCAGCTTGCACATGCTGCCCGAGGCCGAACGTCGGCAGTTGCAGATCGACTGCAACCGCAGCGACGTCGACTTCCCCCTGGAGCGCGGCTATGCGGCGCTGTTCGCCGAGCAAGTGCGCAGTCGCCCGCAACACCTGGCCGCCATCTGCCAGGGGCAATCGCTGACCTACACCGAACTCGACCGCCGCGCCAACGCCATCGCCCATGCGTTGCAAGCCGCCGGTGCCGGCCCGGAAACCCTGGTGGCGCTGTTCGCCGAGCGCGGCCTGGCGCTGCTGACGATGATGATCGCCACGCTCAAGGTCGGCGCGGCGTTCCAGTCGCTGGATATCCAACAGCCCCACGCCCGCCTGGCGGAACTGCTGGACCTGGGTGAAGCGCCGCTGTTGCTGGTGTGCGAGCACGCAGCCTCGACACTGGACAACGTCCTGCCGCAAATGCGCAAGCAACCCACCTGCCTGATCGCCCAGGCGCTCTGGCAAGGCAACGAGCAGCCACCGGTCACCTACGCCCACACCCCTGAGCAACTGGCCTACGTGATTTTCACTTCGGGCTCCACCGGTACGCCAAAAGGCGTGATGGTCGAACAGCGAGGCATGCTCAACAACATGTTCGGCAAGGTCCCGAGCCTGGGCCTGGGTGAGCACGACCGGATTGCCCAGACCGCTTCGGCGGCGTTCGATATCAGCGTGTGGCAGTTCCTCGCCGCGCCGCTGCTCGGCGCCACCGTGCACATCCTGCCCGATGCCCAGGCCCACGACCCCGTGGCCCTGCTCGATGCTGTTGAAGAACATCAGCTGACCCTGCTGGAAACCGTGCCGGCGCTGATTCGCGGCATGCTCCAGGAAAGCCAGGCACACCACGCCCTGGCGAGCCTGCGCTGGCTCCTGCCCACCGGAGAGGCATTGCCACCGGCCCTGGCGCGGGACTGGTTCGCCCGCTTCCCGGCGATTGCGTTGATGAACGCCTACGGTCCCGCCGAGTGCTCGGACGACGTCGCCTTCTACCCCATCACCGAAGCGCCAGCCGACGACTGCCTGCACATGCCCATCGGCAAGCCGACCGCCAATAACCAGGTGTTCGTCCTCGATTCAGACCTGCGCATGGTTCCCATCGGCGTGCCGGGTGAGTTGTGCATCGGCGGTGTCGGCGTCGGTCGCGGCTACCTGCGCGATCCGCAACGTACCCGCGAAGCCTTTGTCCCGCACCCCTTCCAGGCCGATGCGCGCCTGTATCGCAGTGGTGATATCGGCCGGATGCGCGCCGATGGCGTGATCGAATACCTCGGCCGTCGCGACCAGCAAGTGAAGATCCGTGGCCACCGTATCGAACTGGGCGAAATCGAAAACCGCCTGATGCAGCACCCGGCAGTGGACAGCGCGGCGGTGCTGGCGCTGCCCGATGCCCGTGGCGCGTTGCAACTGGTGGCCTGGTATGTGCTCGACGAAGCGGCCGACCTGGACGGCGAGTCCACGCAACAGGCCTTGAGCGCTTACCTGGGCCAGCAACTGGCAAGCTACATGGTCCCGGCTCGTTGGCTGGCCCTTGAGCAATTGCCACTGAACGCCAATGGCAAGGTCGACCGTCGTGCCCTCGTCGCCCTGGGCGTGCCCCAGGACGAAACGGCGCAGGGGCAATCCATGGCACCGCGCACGCCGACCGAGCAGGTCCTGGCCGAACTCTGGCAAGAGATTCTCGGCCTCGACAACGTGGGTGTGCACGACGACTTCTTCGCCATCGGCGGTCACTCCTTGCTGGCCACCCAGGTGTTGTCGCGGATTCGTCGACGGTTGAACGTGAACCTGCCGCTGCGCACGCTGTTCGAGCGTGGCACCCTCGAGCAACTGGCCGACGCGGTGGATCGACAGCGCGACGCCCAGAGCGAGGCCGACGGCGACAGCGAAATCGCCCTGGCGCCGCGTAACCAGCCGTTGCCGCTGTCCTACAGCCAGCAACGGTTGTGGTTCCTGGATCGCTTCGAAGGCCCTAGCGCCGCCTACAACATGACCACCACCGTCAGGCTGCGTGGCGCGCTGGACATCACGGCGCTGCAAGGAGCCTTGCAAGCGGTTTTCGAACGCCATGAGTCCTTGCGCACCGCGTTCCACCTCCACGGCGACCAGCCTTGCCAGGTCATCAGCCCGGCGCCGATGGTCGACTTGACACCCACCGAGCTGAGTCACCTCGCCAGCGAGGAACAGGCGCAAACCCTGCAACGCCTGATCGATGAACAGGCCGGGCGTCCGTTCGATCTGCAACAGGCGCCGATGCTGCGCGCCAACCTGCTGCACTTGGGAAGCGACGATCACGTGCTGCAACTGGTGCTGCATCACATCGCCACGGACGCCTGGTCCATGGGCATCCTGATGCAGGAGTTGATCGTCGGCTACCAGGCCCGCACCAGCGGCTCGACGCCGGTGCTGCCAGTGTTGCCGATCCAGTTCGCCGACTATGCCTACTGGCAACGCAGCGAAGCGCAACAGCGCCTGCTGGGCCGGGCCATCGATTACTGGCGTCGCCAGCTCGACGGCGCGCCCACGGTGATCCCGCTGCCGCTTGACCAGCCACGCCCGGCACGCCCCGACTACCAGGGCGCGGCCCTGGAGCAACGCTTCACCGCAGCCCAGACGCAGGTGCTCAAGGCTTATGCGCAGGAACAACGGGCGACGCTGTTCATGGTCCTGCTCAACGCCTTCAACAGCCTGTTGCAGCGGGCCACCGGGGCCAATGACTTTATCGTCGGCACCGACCTGGCCAACCGCGAACATCCGGCCCTGGAACACCTCATCGGGTTCTTCGTCAACGTGTTGCCGATCCGTGCCCGCCTGAGCGAAGGCGAAACCTTTGACGCCCGCCTGCAGCGCTTGCGCGAAGATTGCCTGTCGGCGTTCCAGCACCAGCAAGTGCCGTTCGACAAACTGGTCGAGGAACTGCAGCCGCCGCGTACGCCAGGGATCAATCCGCTGGTCCAGGTGTTGTTCGTCATGCAGAACACGCCCAGCGGCAATGCCAGCCTGCCGGACCTTGAGGTGGAACACCTGGTATCGCCCCAGGAGAGCAGCAAGTTCGACCTCGCCGTGTTTGTCGAAGAAGACGAGGAACAAGGGCTGAACGTGCGCTGGGTGTATCGCACCAGCGTGTTGCAAGAGCAGACCATCCAGCGCCTCGAACAAGGTTTCGAGCACCTGTTGGAGCAGCTCGTCGTGGCCCCGGCGCAAGCGCTGGACCAATGGTCGTGGCGCCTTGGGGGCGGCAATGCCAGCGCACCGTCCCAGCCTGAAGCGTCGCTCGACGAGGCCTCGGCCCGCAGCGCGCGCAAGCAGTCGAAACTGAGCAAGCTCAAGCAGACCCGCGCAACCGCCGTGAGCCAGGTGGCCCACGAGCAGGTCCGTACCCGCACCCTCGACGCCGGGCAAGCCTTGCCGTTGGTGATCGAGCCGTTGCTCGGCGACCTGGACCCGGTGCACTGGGCGCTGCAAGCTCGGGAATGGATCAACGCCCAACTGCTGACCCACGGCGGCCTGTTGTTCCGCGGCTTCAACCTGCCGGATGCCGCCGCTTTCGAGCAGTTCGCCCAGGCCATCGAGCCGGACCTGTACGGGACCTACGGCGACCTGCCGAAGAACACTTCCGGCAAGAACATCTACCACTCCACGCCGTACCCGGAACAGCACATGATTCTCTTCCACAACGAGAGCTCCCATCTGCCGCAGTGGCCACGCAAGCAGTGGTTCTACTGCGAAACACCGGCGCCACGTGGCGGCTGCACGCCCATCGTCGATTGCCGGCAGGTGCTGGCGCGCTTGCCCGAGGATATCGTCGCCCGCTTCAAGGCCCTGGGCCTGCTTTACGTGCGGCACTTCACCGACAAGCTGGATGTGCGCTGGCAGGACTTCTTCAAGACCGAACAGCGCGAGGAAGTCGAGCGCCAATGCCTGGCATCGGGCATGCGCTGGGAGTGGCTGGGGGCCGACAACCTGCGGATCGCCCAGCATTGCCCGGCCATCGTCGCGCATCCCGAGACCGGGGAGTTGTCGTTCTTCAATCAGGTGCAACTGCACCACACCGCCTGCCTGGAGCCGGAAGTTCGCAGCAACCTGATCAGCCTGTTTGGTCCCGGGCACCTGCCCCGCAACGTCTACTACGGTGACGGCAGCGTGATCGAAGACGCGGTGATGCAGGTAATCGGCGCGGCCTATGAAGACTGCGCGGTACGTTTCAGTTGGCAAAAGGGTGACATGGTGATGCTGGACAACATGCTGGTGGCCCACGCTCGGGATCCCTTCGAGGGTGAGCGCAAGATCTGCGTCGCCATGGGCCAGATGATGCGCCGTGAACAATTGATCGGCGGCCTGCCCGAAGCACAGCCGACTGCGGAGGTGCAGGCATGAGCGCCTTCGAGAAACGTGAAGAAGCCTTCGCCCTCTCGCCCCAGCAACGCAGCCAGTGGTTGGCGGGTTTGCCCGCAGTGCGCCTGGAACTGGAAATAACAGGCCCGTTGGCCCTTGAGCGCCTGCGCCAACGGCTCGTCGCCCTGAGCGCCTGCCACGAGGCCCTGCGCCTGCGGGTGCGGCCTGAGCCGGGCTTGCTGATGCCGTTGCAAGTGGTGGAATCCACCGTCATGGCCGCGGACGCCATCAGCGTCGAGGCGCACGCCGTCGGCGACGATCGCCACCGGGTGACGCTGCAACTGCCGGCGCTGAGCGCGGATCGCGGGACCCTGCTGCGCCTGGTGCAGGCATTGGCCTCGACGGATGCGCCGACGGTGGATGACGAGGCCATGACGTATACCCAGTACAGCGCCTGGCTCTACGAATTGCAGGCCGATGAAGACGCCGATCCTGGCCGGCGTTTCTGGGCCAGCCAGGCCCCGGACGAGCCGGCCGCCGGCGAGTTGCTCTACCGCCAGGTACGCAGCGACCGCCCTGGCGCCCCGGTGACCACTCGCCTGAGCGCCGATCCACAGTTGAGCGTGGCCCTCGACGGTTTTTGCCAACGTCACGACGCCTCGCCCGAGCAGGTCCTGATGACGGCCTGGGGCGTGCTGTTGCAACGCCTGAGTACCGGTGACAACCCGGCACTGACCCTGAACTGGGTCCACGATTGCCGCGACGACTATGAAGAACTCGCCGACTGCTGGGGCTTGTTCGCCAAGCCCCTGCCCCTGCGCTGGCAACCCCCGGCAGGCAGCCCTTTTTCCCAGGCGCTGGCAGAACTGCAAGCGCTTTGCGAACACGCGACGGAATGGCAGGAATATTGCGGCGTCAGCGCTGCACTGCCGGCCGAGGCTTCGCAATACGGCTTCCAGTGGGGTGGTCAGTTGCCCGATCGACTCGACACCTTGGGCAGCCTGGCATCGACACTCACGGTGCTGGACGCCCAAGCCATCCCCGCGGGCATAGAACTGTTGCTGGTGGCCGAGACCAGCGCCGGCGGCTATCGCCTGAACCTCTGCCACCTGCCGGGCCGCTACAGCGAACAAGCCGCACGGGTCCTGCTGGAGCAGTTCCAATCGCTGCTGCTCGATGCCCTCGCCCACCCCGACAAACCCTTGGCCGAGCTGTCCTTGCAGGCGCCGAGCTTCACCGCGACGCTGGCCGCCCTGCAGGACGATGTCGCAACGTTGCCGTTTACCAGCGTGCCGGCCGATTTCGATGCCTGTGCCGCGCAGTTCCCCGAACACTTGGCCCTGCGCGACCACAACGGGCCACTGAGCTACGCCCAATTGCAGGCGCGCAGCAACCAACTGGCCCATTACCTGCGCGCCCAAGGCGTGGGGCGCGAAGATCGCGTGGCGTTGTACCTGGATCGCTCGGCGCAGATGGTCCTGGCCATGCTCGCCGTGCTCAAGAGCGGCGCGGCATTCGTTCCCCTGGATGTGCATCAGCCGGCGCAACGCTCCCTGGCGATCCTGCAACAGGCCCAGCCGGTCTTCGTCCTTAGCGGTTCGGCCGGCAGCGCCCCCGCGTTGCCCGGCATCGGCAGCCTCGACCTGAGTGATGAAGCGACTTGGCAGCAAGCGCCTGCCACGGCAATCGACGCCGAAGTCCAAGGCCAGGACGCGGCCTATGTGCTGTTCACTTCCGGCAGCACCGGCACGCCCAAAGGCGTGATCGTCGAGCATCGGCAGCTCGCCAGCTACGTCGCCAGCGTGTCCCGGCGCCTGGCCCTGGGAGTGGGCGAACGCAGTGCGGTGGTCACTTCCCTGGCCGCCGACCTGGGCTACACGTTGCTGTTCCCGGCGCTGCTCAGCGGCGGCGAATTGCACCTGCTGGACAAGGAAACGGCGATGGACGCCCAAGCCTGGGCAGCCTGGCAGGCGCAGTACCCGATCGACCACCTGAAGGTCGTGCCGTCGTTGCTCGACGCCTGGTTGATTCACGCTCAGAGCGCTGCGGTGTTGCCGCGCAAGCAATTGATTCTCGGTGGCGAAAGCTGCTCGCGGCGCCTGCTGCAAAGCATTCGCAGCCTCGCGCCGGCGCTGACGGTCTTCAACCATTACGGCCCGACCGAAACCACCGTGGGGGTGGTGATGCACAAAGCCGAACCGGCCATGGACTATCGCCGCCTGCCCCTGAGCGACCGCCTCGACGGCATGCGCCTGTACCTGCTCGACGAGCAGCAAGCGCTGGCCGCGCCCGGGCAGAGCGCCGAGCTGTATATCGCCGGCCAGCAACTGGCTCGCGGTTACTTGGACGCACAACAAAATGCCGGACGTTTCATCGAACTGGCCCAACGGCCAGGTGAACGCCTCTATCGCACCGGCGACATGGCCCGCTATCGCCATGACGGCAGCCTGGAGATCACCGGGCGCGCCGACCGCCAAGTGAAAATCCGTGGTTTCCGCGTGGAGCTCGATGAGATCCAGGCACAACTGGCCGGCCTTCCCGGCGTGGCCCAGGCCGCGGTCGAATGCATCCCCCGGGGCGAGCTCGGCCAGCAACTGTTCGCCTTCATGACCCTGACACCCGGGCATTCGACCACGGTCGCGCGGCTGCATGGCCAGGCCCAGGATTGCTTGCCGGACTACATGCTGCCGACCCTGCGGATCGTCGAGGCATTACCGCTGATGGGCAACGGCAAGCTCGACCGCAAGACCTTGCAGCAATGGGCCGACAAAGTGCTGGATACCGTCGGCAGCGCCTTGCCGCGCACACCGCTGGAAGCCCTGCTCGCCGAGGTCTGGGCACAGGTGCTGGGCCTGGAACGGGTGGGCATCGACGACGACTTCTTCGAGCTGGGCGGCCACTCCCTGGCGGCGGTGACGCTTGCCAGCCGCTTGCAGACTGCGCTGTCGGCACCGGTGACGGTCAATGCGGTGTTCAACGCCCCGAGCGTCTCGGCATTTGCCGCACTGGTGCAGGCCGAACTCAAGCTTTCGCCACTGGTGCGGTTGTCGGCGCCCAACGCCGTTGAAGCCGCCAATCTGTTCTGCTTCCACCCCTCCACCGGCCACGTGCAGGATTACCGCACGCTGCTGACGCCACTTGCGTCCTGGCACCTCTGGGGCTTGCAGGCGGCATACCTGACCGACGACAGCACGACGCTGGGCGGCGATATCGAAAGCCTCGCCGCGTGCTACGTCGAGCACCTGCGCCAACAACAACCCCAGGGGCCTTATCATCTGCTGGGGTTCTCCCTCGGCGGCCTGCTCGCGATTGCCGCGGCCGCGCGCCTGGAAAGCCAGGGCGAAGAAGTGGCGTTTCTCGGTATCATCGACTCGCAATACCAGCATCAAGCGCCGGAAGACAGTGTCGAAGCGCTGCTGGAATCAGCCTCCCAAGCGCTGACGCTGGACAGCCAAGCCGTGTTACGCCAGTTGTCAACGCCGATCATGACCGCGTTGCTGGCGCAACTGGACGCCCTGCCCCCGGCGGCACGCTTGCCGGAACTGGTCCAGTGGGCACGGCAACAAGGCCTGCAACTCGATGGCGACAGTTGGGAACATTTACACACACGGCTGCGCTACCAGCAGCATACGCAGCACCTGCTGGCCACGTTCAAGCCCGTACGGTTGAGCTGCCCGGTGCATGTCTGGTGGGCCAGCGATACCCTGGCCCAGGCTGAATTCGCCGACCCGCATTGGGAAAACCTCAGCAGTGGGCCGTTGACCCGCGAGGTCATCGCAGCGCAACACCTGACCATCCTTGAGCAACGCGCCCTGCACGAACAATTGGCGGCGCGCCTCACGGCCATTGCTACACACGGAGCGGTTTGAAATGGATCTGTTGTTACTCATGGCTAAACGCTCCTGGCGCGCACTGCTGGTGGCGACCCTCACGGGTCTGACCTGCGGCCTCGCGGCAGCCGGCCTGATCGCCAACATCAACCACAGCCTGGAGATGTTCGATACGCTGCGCCCGGTGGATGGCCTGTTCTTCGCCGGCCTGGTGGTGTTGGTCGCGGTGTCGCGGATCATCTCCGACATCAGCCTGCTGCGCCTGGGCCAGGCGGCGGTCAACGACATGCGCCTGCACCTGAGCGCCAAGCTGATCGACACGCCCTACGCGCAATTGCAGCGCCTGGGCAAGCATCGCCTGCTGGCGATGCTCACCGACGATACGCAAACCATCAGCCAGGCCGTGGAGTTGGTGCCGATCCTGTTGGTCAACGTCGGAATCATCGCCGCGTGCCTCGCCTACCTGGGCTGGCTCAGCATGCCGCTGCTCGGCCTGACACTGCTGCTGATCGCCTTGGGCAGCCTGAGCTTTCACTGGCCGCAACGCCGGGCCCTGACCTCGATCTCCCGTGCTCGTGAGCTCAAGGACCAATTGTTCAATCAATACCGCCTGCTCACCGATGGCAGCAAGGAACTGCAACTCAACCATCCGCGCCGGCAGCACTTCTTCACCCGCCTGCTGATACCCGTGAGCCAGCAATACCGCCGCGATTTTGTCCGGGGCATGAGCATCTATGCACTGGTCCTGAACTGGGGCAATGCCGTGTTCTACCTGCTGATCGGCGTGGTGCTGTTCGCCGCGCCGCATTTCATCGACCTGGGCGTGAGCCTGGTCACCGGCTATATCCTGGCGATCCTCTACATGATCACGCCATTGTCGGAACTGATGCATGCCTTGCCGACCCTCGGCCGGGCCAGCGTGGCCCTGAACAAGATCCGCGCCCTGGAAGGCGAGATGCAAACCGCCGACGAGACCCTCGACACGATCTCGCCGACCCAGGTCCGCAGCCTGGTGTGCCGCCAGGTCACCCACACCTACTACCGCGAGCGCGAGGACGGGCACTTCACCCTGGGCCCCATCGACCTCACCCTCAATGCCGGCGAAGTGGTGTTCATCACCGGCGGCAACGGCAGCGGCAAGACCACCCTGGCCTTGTTGCTGACCGGGCTGTACCGACCGGAAAGCGGTGAGATCATGCTCGACGAGCAAGTGTCCTCGAGCAATGACAACCACCATTACCGGCAGCACTTCTCGGCGATCTTCACCGACTTCTGCCTGTTCGAGAACCTGTTCGATGGCGACGATCCGCACTTGGTGAAACAGGCGCAGGACTACCTGGTCCACCTGCAACTGGACCATAAGGTGCAAATCGAGGAAGGCAAGCTGACCACGCTGGCGCTGTCCACCGGGCAACGCAAGCGCCTGGCGCTGCTCAGCGCCTATCTGGACGACCGCCCCTGCTATCTGTTCGACGAATGGGCCGCCGACCAGGACCCGGTGTTCAAGCACTTTTTCTACACCCGGATCCTGCCGGACCTGCGCGAGCGCGGCAAACTGCTGATCGTCATTTCCCATGACGACGCCTACTTCGGCCTGGCCGACCGGTTGATCCGCATCGAACACGGTAAGCTCAGCGAAGTTGCCCCACAGTCTGATGCCGCGCCCTTGGCCGAAATGCTGTCTTGAGCAAACCCTGAACACTGTAGGTAATGCTGTTCACTCAGGAAAAACGGCGCTTGTTTCAGAAATGAAAAGCGCCGTTTTTTTTGAAAAATCTACGCGCCTTTTTCCAAACGGGCTTGGTGAGTCCGCGTTTCCCCTGTGGGAGCGGGCTTGCTCGCGAAAGCGGTGGGTCAGTTTGCGGTGATGTTGGATGTGCCGGCCTCATCGCGAGCAAGCCCGCTCCCACAGTGGTCCTGTGTCGGACATGAATTTTGTGTTCACCACAGATCCAGTGTGGGAGCGAGCCTGCTCGCGATAGCGGTGGGTCAGTTTGCATTGATGTTGGATGTGCCGGCCTCATCGCGAGCAAGCCCGCTCCCACAGTGGTCCTGTGTCGGACATGAAATTTGTGTTCACCACAGATCCAGTGTGGGAGCGAGCCTGCTCGCGAAAGCGGTGGGTCAGTTTGCGGTGATGTTGGATGTGCCGGCCTCATCGCGAGCAAGCCCGCTCCCACAGTGGTCCTGTGTCGGACATGAATTTTGTGTTCACCACAGATCCAGTGTGGGAGCGAGCCTGCTCGCGATAGCGGTGGGTCAGTTTGCATTGATGTTGGATGTGCCGGCCTCATCGCGAGCAAGCCCGCTCCCACAGTGGTCCTGTGTCGGACATGAAATTTGTGTTCACCACAGATCCAGTGTGGGAGCGAGCCTGCTCGCGAAAGCGGTGGGTCAGTTTGCGGTGATGTTGGATGTGCCGGCCTCATCGCGAGCAAGCCCGCTCCCACAGTGGTCCTGTGTCGGACATGAATTTTGTGTTCACCACAGATCCAGTGTGGGAGCGAGCCTGCTCGCGAAAGCGGTGGCTCAGCCACATGGAATGCCGGCAAGTACCCCGAAGGCTGTTCAAAACCTGCGCTCATTCCTACTCATAGATGTAATGCAGGTAGCTCACCTGCTCCGCCACCGGCAGGCGGTGCAGCTTGGGGCAGGATTCGCAGAGCACGGGCGGCTGGCCTTCGACCGGCTCGTGCAGTTGGTAATGCAGGCAGCAATGCCGGCGCAAGGGCAAGCTGGGGCAAATCTGCGGCGCCGGTGACTCGACCATGCGTTGCAGGCCGCGCAGCTTCAAGCGGCCATTGTTCACCGTGACGGGCTCCAGCCACTGGTGCGCCTCGGCGAAACCATCCCTGGACAGCTCCGGGTCCATCCTGGCGAAGGCGCCGTCCCAGATGGCGACGAAGTTGCCCCACAATATTTTCGGGGCCAGGCCACCGGCGGCGGCCAATGTGCCGAACAGTGGCGCCAGGTGCTCATGGACCAACCGCGACCAGTAAGCCGCCCGGTCATCCGCGGCCAAGTCCGACACCCCGGCAGCCAGGCCCAGCGCCGCCGGTTGGCCGTCGTCGTGCCACAGCAGCGCGTCCTCGCCCCAGAACTCGATGGCGCAGTGACGCGTCAGCACACAGGCCAGGGTGGCGGGCAAGACAATGCTCATGTAGTTCATCGACCACTGCGACACCACGGCGGCACGGTTCACCCCCGGGTAACGCAGGGCGAATCGAGTCAGCAAGGGTTGCAGCACGGCAGGATCGGCAAGCTGGCTCAACGCGACGGAAGGCTGCTCGCCAGGTGCCTGCCGGATGACCCGCTGTATCGGCGGCCAGGCCTGGTTAAGCCATTCTGGAAATTCGATAACGGGGCTCCCGTGGCTTTCCCTAATTAATGCAAACGATTAGCATTGGCTGATCCTATCCTCCCTCCCCTGCAAACTCAACGTCGTTAGCGACCAGGCTCATCAAGACTCCATGCACACACTCCGCAACTTCTGGCGTCTCGCGCGGCCTTTCTGGGCTTCCGAGGAAAAGTACCCGGCCCTGTGGCTACTGTTGGCCACCGTGCTGATGACCCTGTGCCTGGTCGGTGTCAACATCCTCACCAACTTCTGGAACCTGCATTTCTATAACGCCTTGCAAGCCTTGGATTACCACGGCTTCCTGATCGGCAGCCTGCAATTCATCCTGCTGCAGATCGGCACGGCGGCCTTTACCGTGGGTGCGTTTCACTTTCAGCAAAAACTGACCATCCGCTGGCGGCGCTGGGCGACCCGCAACATGCTCGATCAGTGGCTGGGCAACCAGCGCTACCATAAGCTGAAATTGACCGAAACCGATGTCGACAACCCCGACCAGCGGATCGCCGAAGACATTGACCTGTTCATCGTCAAGTCACTCAAGTTGAGCCTGGGCCTGTTGACGTCGGTGGTGTCGCTGTTTTCCTTCCTGCATATCCTCTGGCAAGCCTCCAGCCTCGTCAGCGTGCCATTCAACGATCAGTCGTTCGTCATTCCGGGACTGCTGGTGTGGATCGCCCTGGTGTATGCGTTCCTGGGCACCGGCCTGGCCTTTTGGCTGGGCCGCGCCCTGCCCAGCCTCAATTTCATGCAACAGCGGCGTGAGGCGGACTTTCGTTTCTCGCTCATCCGCCTGCGGGAGAACGCTGACTCGGTGGCGCAATACCGCGGCGAAGTCGTGGAGAACGAACGCTTCAACCGTCGCCTGGACGCGGCGCTGGAAAACTTCTGGGCGCTGGTGAAGAAACAGAAGCTGATCATGGGCTACTCGACCTTCTATTTGCGCAGCGCGACGGTCATCCCGATGTTCATCATGGCGCCACAGTTCTTTGCCGGCGCCTTTCCCCTCGGCCGCCTGACGCAGATAAGCGCGGCCTTCGGCGAAGTGCACGCGGCCATCGCCTACCTGGTGAGCGTGTTCCCGGAACTGTCGGAATGGAAATCGGTGATCGACCGCTTGGTCGGCTTCCAGGAGCGCCTGGATAACGTCGAGGTCAAGTCCCAGGTCAGGCACGAACAGCAGGCCAGCGGTCTTGATATCAAGGACCTGGACATCTGGCTGCCCAATGGCCGGCCGTTGTTCAAAGGTTTCAACCTGTCACTCAAACCCGGCGACAGCCTGATGATCAGCGCGCCGTCCGGCTACGGCAAATCGACGCTGATCCGCACGATCACCGGGCTGTGGCATCACGCTCGCGGCTCGAGTAGCTATGACCGCGAGCGCGCCCTGACCCTGTCGCAAAAACCCTACTTGCCGCTGGGCAGCCTGCGCGAAGCGCTCTGGTACCCCAACCCGCCCCGTCGCGACGAGGATGCCGCGCTACGCCAGGTCATGGAGCAAGTCGGCCTGCAAGACCTGGCCGATCAATTGGAAGAGGAGCGGGACTGGGCACAGACCCTCAGCATCGGCGAACAGCAACGCTGCGCGTTCGTCAGGGCCCTGCTGGCCCGGCCCACGGTGCTGTTCCTCGACGAAAGCAGTTCGGCGCTGGACGCGGCAAACGAAGCGCGTTGCTATCAGCTGCTCAGGCAGACACTGCCGGACACGATCTTGATCAGCGTCGGGCACAGCGCTTCCCTGGAGCACTTCCATTGGCACGTCCTGGAGCTGAAGGACGAGGCGCAGTGGGTGCATCGCAAGGTCAAGCAAGCGGTGTGAACCCGCATCCTGTGCCTATGAAATAGAGCATGGGAAAGATAGATCTGTGGCGAGGGAGCTTGCTCCCGCTCGGCTGCGCAGCAGTCGCAAAAGCGGTGTCTGCGGTGTGCCTGGCGAAACGGTGTGGCTGATTTGGGGCCGCTGCGCGGCCCAGCGGGAGCAAGCTCCCTCGCCACAGGATGCACTTGGGCCACAGGGTTCAATTCACAATGTGCCCTCTTCCCGCGCAATCAGATCCCTGAAAAAGCGCAAATGACCTGCCCGACACTCCATCCCTCTTCGCATAATTGGCATGCAGAGTTTGTGGTCTATAGTCAGACACATCCAGGCTCTTTCGCTCGGGCCTTCAGGAGCAACACCCCTTCGAGCCGTAACCGTGTCGGATGCTCACCAGCCTTCGGTCGGACAATGCAGGGAGCAAGCCATGCCGATCCAGCGGCCCGAGACACTGAGGTTGGCCCCTGGCACCGCTCATTGTGCAGAAGCCGATGGCGGTACCGAAGCCAGCACGCTTCGGCGTTTCTTCGACCAGGCCAAGGAAGCCTACATCCTGTTCCCGCTGCTGGCCGCCCTGCTGTTGCTGATTGTCTGGAGCGCCACCCTCTACCTGATCAAGGTTGAACATCTTCGCGCGCAGCAGAGCGCCGCGACGGCCAGCCTGGAGATGGGTGCTACCTACGAAGCGCAAATGTTGCGCGCCATCCATGAAATCGATCAGACCCTCAAGCTGGTCAAATACACCTTTGAGACCGAGGACGAGCCCAATCCCCTGCGCCGCCTCCAGGAACGGGCCTTGTTGCCGCCGGCCTTGGTGTTCGATGTCAGTGTGGTCAATCCGGACGGCCGGTTCGTGGCGAGCACGCGGGTCAACGACCGGGAAAACATCGCTGACCCGGATGAACAGCAAACGCTGCGGCACAGCGATTCGTTGTCCATCAGCCATCCATGGAAAAGCCCAATCACTGGCGAATGGCGCTTGCGCTTCAGCCGGCGACTCGATGCCGCGGATGGCAGGCTTTCCGGGATCGCCAGGGTCGAAGTGGATGCTGCCTATTTCGTCAGCAGCTACGACGCCTCGAAACTCGGCGACCAGGGTGCGCTCGGGCTGCTGGGCACGGACGGCATCTTTCGCGTACGGCGCACCGGGGAAACGCTATCGGCCGGCGATGCGGTCAATTACACGGCGGTGGTGCCGGACGCTGAAAACACCGAGGCGAAGCTCTCGATCAACGGTTGGGACGGCGTGCGGCGCTACACCAGTGCCCGCCAGCTCTACGATTTTCCGCTGGCGGTGATCGTCGGGTTGTCCGAGGAAGAACAACTGGCCGCGGTGAACCAGCAAGCGCGTACCTATCTGTGGCGTGCCACGGGCGGCAGCCTGGTGCTGGTATTGCTGGTGGGCCTGCTCGCCCGGATGAGCTGGCAGCTGGCGCAAAGCCGCTTGCGCGCCGCCGAAGCCCAGGTCCAACTGGCCGCGGCCGCACGCCAGGCCGGCATGGCCGAAATCGCCACCAATGTGCTGCATAACGTCGGCAACGTGCTTAACAGCGTGAATATCTCCGCCGACCTGGTCACCCGCAAACTGCGCACCAGCAAGGCCTTGGGGCTTGGCAAGGCGGTGCAAATGATGAACGAGCACGCTGAAGACCTCGGCGATTTCATCTCCCACGACGACAAAGGCAAGCTGTTGCCCGGCTACCTGAACCAGTTGGTGGACGCACTGGCGATCGAGCAACAGAGCATGACCGAAGAACTCGGCCAACTGAGCAAAAGCGTCGACCACATCAAGGAAATCGTCGCCGCCCAGCAATCCTATGCAGGTCCATCCAGCCTCGCCGAAACCGTGCAGGTCAAGGAACTGATCGAGGATGCCCTGCGCATGAACGCCGGCATCATCGCGGCGCATCGGATCACCGTGGTGAGAAACCTGGCCGATACGCCCTTGCTGCAACTGGACAAGCACCGGGTGCTGCTGATCCTGATCAACCTGATAAAAAACGCCAGCAGGGCGATGGGTGACCGGTTGGAGCCGGCCCCTCAAATCATCCTTCAGAGCGAGATTCCCCAAGACGACACCCTGGTCATCAAAGTCATCGACAACGGCGAAGGCATCGTGCCCGAGAATCTGACGCGGATCTTTGCCCACGGCTTTACCACACGCAAGGATGGCCATGGCTTTGGCCTGCACAGTTGCGTCCTGGCGGCCATGGAGATGGGCGGTTCGCTGGAGGCCCATAGCGATGGGCCGGGAACAGGGGCGACCTTTACGCTCAAATTGGCCATCTAGACTAGGCTTCGGTGGGTAATGGCGCGCAGTTTCAGCCGACGTACAAGGAACAGACGAATGGCGATCCACGCAACGAGGTCACCTTGAGCCCATGGTGAAAAGACCCAATACCTTGGCCTTGGTCGTCGTGACGCTGTATGCCGGCGGCGCCAGTGCCGACGCTACCGAGATGTTCTCGCTGAGCAGTTTCGGCACGGTGGGGATCGTCCATTCCAGCGAGAAAAAAGCCGACTTCACGTCCAGCATCTTCAAGCCCAACGGCGCCGGGCATTCGCGCAACTGGAGCGCCGATGTCGACAGCCTGATAGGCGCCCAACTGACCGCCACCTTCACCCCGCAGCTTTCGGCCGTGGTGCAGGTCATTTCCGAGCAGCGCTACGACAACAGCTACCGGCCCTTCGTCGAGTGGGCCAACATCAAGTACCAATTCACGCCGGATTTCAACGCACGCATTGGCCGTACTGTGTTGCCGACCTTCCTGGTGTCCGACACCCGTAAAGTGGGCTATACCCTGCCCTGGGTACGCGCGCCCATGGAGGTCTACAGCCTGATGCCGATCTCCAGCAGCGACGGCATCGATGGCAGCTACCGGTTTCATGTCGATGCGATCATCAATACCGTGCAGGCTCACTACGGCCAGACCGACAGCCGGCAGCCCGACGGGGCCGGCAAGGCACTGACGAGAAACTTCTGGGGAATCACCAATACCACCGAGTTCGACGTGCTCACCACGCGCATCACCTACATGAAAGCCGACCTGACCCTGGAGCAGTTCAATTCACTCTTCGATACGTTCAGGGCGTTCGGTCCAGAAGGCATCGCCATCGCCGATCGCTACGACTCCGATGACACCCCCGTCGAATTTCTCGGCGTGGGCGCCAGCTACGATCCGGGCGACTGGTTCGTCATGAGTGAATGGGGGCGTCTCGATAGCCGCTCCGGCCTGGGCCGCACCAGTGCCTGGTACATCAGCGGCGGGTACCGCATCGAAGCGTTCACGCCTTACGTCACCTACGCACGCTCCCGGACCGAAACCGAAGTTTCCAGCCCGGGCCTGACGATAGCGGCGTTGCCACCCGCCTTGGCGGGCACGGCCGCCGAGCTCAACGGTGCGCTCAACAGCGTCCTGGGCTCGAACGCAGGCCAGCAGACCCTTTCCCTGGGCGTGCGCTGGGATTTCACCAGGAACATGGATGCCAAAGTGCAATTCGATCACACGCGTTTCAAGGGCAACTCGGTCGGTCCGTTGATCAATCCCCAACCGGACTTCACGTCGGGGGGCTCGCTCAACGTCATCAGCCTGGCTGTGGATTTTGTCTTCTGATGGAGCAGGCCATGTGGGTTGTGAGATTCATCGGATTCGCTGTGGCGGGACTCGCCCTGGGCGCCGCCAGCGCTGCCGTCAAGGCCGACGTGGTGGTGGTCGTCGCCACGTCCAGCCCGGTGAAGACACTCGCGCGCAATCAGGTGGCGGATATTTTCCTGGGCAAGGCCAGTCGTTTTCCCGGTGGCGGCCAGGCGATTCCCATTGACCAGACAGAAGACTCCCCGACCCGCGATGAGTTCTACACAACGATAACCAGCAAGTCCGCAGCCCAGCTCAAGGCGCACTGGTCAAAAATCATCTTCACCGGCAGGGGCCAGCCGCCACTGGCGGTTTCAAGCGGCACGGAAGTCAAGAAACGTATTGCCGAGAACCCCGACACCATCGGCTATATCGACGCGCGGGAGCTGGATGACAGCGTCCGGGCACTGCCGCTCGAGCCGCAATGAATGGCGAGCCCTTACGGATCGAGGTTTGGATCAGTTGCCTGGGCCTGCAGCAATAACTTGAACTGATCGGCGGGAATCGGCCTGTTGAAGTAGAAACCCTGGAACTCATCGCACGCATTGTCCCGCAGGAAATCGGCCTGTTCCTTGGTTTCCACGCCCTGGGCCACCACGGTCAGGCTGAGGGTGCGGCCCATCGCGATGATGGCCTCGGTCAGGGCTTTGTCTTCCGACACGCTGCTGGTGTCGCAGATACACGAACGGTCGATCTTGATGACATCCAACGGGAACTGTTCGAGGGCAGAGAGCGACGAATAGCCGATACCGAAATCATCGATGGCGATACGGACCTGCAGGCGCTTGAGCCCGGTCAACACACTCAGCGCCCTCTTGACGTCCTGCATGAGCAGGCGCTCGGCGATTTCCAGTTCCAGCAGGCGCGCATCCATACCGGTTTCGGCCAATATCTCGGCCAAATCCGCCAGCAGGTCCTCATCGGCAAACTGCCGTGCCGTGAGGTTCACGGCGACGCCCAGGTGCGGCAGGCCTTGTCGTTGCCAGGCGACGTTTTGCTGGCAAGCGGTCTTGAGCACCCACTTGCCGATCGGCACGATCAAACCGGTCTCTTCCGCAATGGGGATGAATTGCATGGGCGCCACGATCCCCAGGTCGGGATGATTCCAGCGCAGCAGTGCTTCCATGCCGGTGATCTGGCCGCTGCGAATGTCCCGCTTGGCCTGGTAATGCAGTTGGAACTCCTGGCGCTCCAGCGCGTGGCGCAGGCTCAGCTCCAGGGTCAGCCGTTCCAGGGAATCGGCGTTCAGTTTCGCGGAGTAGAACTGGAAGTTGTTCTTGCCACGTTGCTTGGCCTGGTACATCGCGATATCGGCGTTTTTCGTGAGGGTCTGCTCGTCCAGGCCATCCTGTGGAAACACGCTGATCCCGACGCTGGCAGTCACCCGAAACTCCTGGCCCTGAAGGTTGAAAGGTCGGGCAATCGCACCAAGGACTTTCTGCGCGGCGCTCGCCACGTCGTTGTCCTGCGACAGCTCCGGCAGCAGGATCACGAATTCGTCGCCGCCCAACCGGGCCACCGTATCGCTGCTGCGCAGACACGCCTCGAGGCGCTGCGCCACCTCCATGAGCAGTTGATCGCCGGCATCGTGGCCCAGCGTGTCATTGACTTGCTTGAAACGGTCGAGGTCAAGGAACAACACGGCCAATTGCCGATCGTAACGGTCGGCCTCACGGATGCTCTGGCTCAACAACTTGCTGAACAGGCTGCGATTGGGCAATGCCGTGAGGCCGTCGTGATAGGCCAGGTACTCGACACTTTCCGCGTAGGCAATTTTCGCTTCGCCCGCACGCAAGCGGCTTTGCGCCAGTTGCCAGCTCATCCGCGCGAGAAGTCCCGCCAACAACACCAGTAGCAGGCTGGCGCCCGCCGCGCGCCAGAGATAGCGCTGCGCCTGCCGGGTCACCGCAGCCAGTTGTTCTTCCTCGGACAAACCGACGATCACCGCCAGCGGAAAGTCGTAGAGCTGGCGGGCACTGGTATAGCGCCGCACACCGTCCCATGGGTTGATCGCGCGTATGGCCTCGGTGTTTTCCGTATCCGGCACCACGCTGGCGTAATCGATCGGGTCACCGGCCGAGATCGTTTCCCCGCTGCGCCGTGCCCGGAAGATACCGTCGATGCCCAGCAGGCCGAGCAAGCCGTGGTCGCCCAGTTTCGAGGGGTCATAACTGCTGACGAAATAGGCCGCGTCGACCTCGATCATGGCGATCCCGGCGAACCCGCCATTTCCTTCATCGAGCCGCCGACTGAAACGCAATGTCCACTCCCCCGTCGCCGGGCTTTTCCGCGGGCGGCCAATCGACAGCGCCGTGTCCGGCCCTGGTGTTTGCAGCGCGTCCTTGGCCATCCTGCTTCCGGCCTCGCTCGGCTGGGTACTGGCCACGACCCGGCCACTGGCATCGACAACGCTGACGTCAAACAAGTAGGGAGAAGGCAGCAAGCCGCGTGCCTTGAGCTTGGGCAACGGGTTGGGCTCCCGCTCGGACTCGTAGGTGTACTTGACCAGCTTGAGGGTCTGGTCGATTTCACGCACCGCCCGCAGGATCTGCGCTTCGTAGGTTGCGCCGATCTCCAGGCTCGCTTCGGCAATTCCCTGCTGCGCACGAGCGTGTTCGACCTTGATGAGGTACAGGGTGCCGGCCCAGATGAGCAACAGCAGCAGGACCGCCAGCAACGGGAACAGGATATAGGCTTCCCTGGCCTGGTCGAAACCGCGCCGAAACAGATTGTTCGTCACATCGGCCTGGGCGTTTTCTCGATGGACGACACTCGGGGCCGACGTCATGACACTCGCCCGTTGGATCGCCATGGTGTGCTCCCTGCATTGTTCCCACTGACGGACTGCGGGTCACCGACCGCCTGCTGAAAACTATAGACCACAAACCGCGCCTGCCACGCCCAATCGCGCGCCGACCGTGGCTTTGCCCAGGATTCGATGACGAAGTGCAGTTGACGTCCCTGACTTATTGGTCCAGTTTCAATACAACCGTGTCCAGCGGTGTCTGGTGCTGGACACCACGCTTGATAAACCCGATTCGTTAACCAAAAGGGTCTTTGCAAGCCTATGAATGAAGTACGCAACACCTCCTCTCCAGCCATTGAAATTCGATGGATGTCCTTGTGTCGTTGATCCCTCTGGTGGTGTGTGACGACTCCAACATGGCGCGCAAACAGGTGTTGCGTGCCCTGCCGGCGGACTGGCCGGTTTCGGTCACCGAGGCGGTCAACGGGCGCCAGGCCATGGACGCCATACGCCAAGGCCTGGGCCACGTGGTGTTGCTCGACCTGACCATGCCGGAGATGGATGGCTACCAAGTGTTGAGCGCCTTGCGCGACGAGGGCTTGAAGGCGCAGGTGATCGTGATTTCCGGTGACGTCCAGGATGAGGCGGTGCGCCGCGTGCTGGAGTTGGGCGCCCTGGCGTTCCTGAAAAAACCGTTCGACGAAAACGACCTGCGCCAGACGCTGGCGCGGCTGGGGCTACTGGCCCAACCCGGGCAGGTGCCGCCGCAGAATCGTTCGGCCACGAACGTGGCCATCGGTTTCCACGATGCGTTCCGCGAGACCGTCAACGTGGCCATCGGCCGGGCGGCGGCGCTGATCGCCAAGGTGTTGGGGGTCTTCGTGCAATTGCCGGTGCCGAACGTCAACCTCCTTGAGGTCGGGGAACTGCACATGGCCTTGAACGACGTCGGCAGCTCCCAGCAACTCACCGCCATTTGCCAGGGGTTTATCGGCAGCGGCATCGCCGGCGAAGCCTTGCTGATCTTCCACGATTCGGAAATCGCCGATATCGCGCAATTGATGCAGCGCCAGAGCGCCGACTATTCGGACCTGGAAATGCTCCTGGACCTTTCCAGCGTCCTGATCGGCGCGTGCCTGAGCAGCATTGCCGAACAGATCGACGTGGTATTTTCCCAGGGCCACCCGCAGATTCTCGGCCAGCACGCCGCCATCGAGGAATTGATCCGGGACAACAGCAAGCACTGGAAAAAGACCCTGGCGGTGGAAATCAGCTACAGCCTGGAGGGGCACGATATTCGTTTCGACCTGTTGCTGCTGTTCACGGAGGACTCCATCGAACGGTTGACCCATAAACTTGCCTACCTGATGAACTGAGCCATGAGCGAATCCATCGATCTGAACGAGTTCCACTGGTTGCTGGCGATCGTTCAGAGCATCGACGTCGGGGTGGTGGTGCTCGACCGCGAGTACCGCGTGCAAGTCTGGAACACCTTCATGGAGAACCGCTCCGGGGTGCAGCCCAAGGACGCCCACAACCAGCATTTTTTCAGCCTGTTCCCTGAAATCGATCGCCAATGGTTCAGCCGCAAGGTGGAAAGCGTCGCGACCCTGGGCACGCCGGCGTTCACGGTCTGGGAGCAGCGTCCGTACCTGATGCGCTTCAAGAGCTACCAGCCGATCACCGGCCAGGAAGCGTTCATGTACCAGAACACCACCCTGTTGCCGTTGCGCTCGCCGGACAACACCATCAAGCACATCTGCCTGGTGATCTATGACGTCACCGACGTCGCCACCAACCGGCATCAGCTCCAAGCCGCCAACGCACAGCTGCAACTCCTGTCCAGCACCGATCGGCTGACGGGGCTGTACAACCGCGGTCATTGGGAAAGCAACCTCAAAGCCGCCTACGCCCGGCACCAGCGCTACGGCAATGCGTTGAGCCTGGTGATGCTCGATATCGATCACTTCAAGCGGGTCAACGACACCTACGGCCACCAGGCGGGCGACAAGGTCATCGAGCATGTCGCCAGGCTGCTGCGCGAGCATGTACGCGAATCCGACGTGGCGGGACGTTATGGTGGTGAAGAGTTCGGCGTGGTGCTGTCAGACACCGACAAGGCCGGCGCACAGATCTTTGCCGAGCGTATGCGCCAGGCCGTCGAAGCGCTGGAGGTGCAGTACAACGACCAGGCCATCCGTTTCACCATCAGCCTGGGCGTGGCCGACCTGAGCCAGCCCGCGAACGACCACGCCGACCTGATCGCCAGGGCGGACCAGGCGCTGTATACCTCGAAGAAGACCGGGCGCAACCGGGTGACGGCGCATGAGTAGCGAGCCCGCAACGGCTCAGTACCCGATCACACCCAGTCCATCCAACACCGGCACTTGTGGCGAGGGAGCTTGCTCCCGCTGGGTTGCGAAGCAACCCCAAATCAGCCACACCGTTTCGCCAGGCACACCGCGCACACCGCTTTTGCGACTGCTGCGCAGCCGAGCGGGAGCAAGCTCCCTCGCCACAAGTACGTCTCGATTCGGGTAGAGGAGATTTGTGCCCTCCACAGTTTTTTCCGAGGCGATGGTGAGGCTTGAGACACGCCACACATCCCCTGTGGGAGCGGGCTTGCTCGCGAAGACGGCGTGTCAGCAACCTTCAATGTGGCTGAACCACCCCTTTCGCGAGCAAGCCCGCTCCCACAGGGGATGTGTGTGTGGCATTTACTTACCCACCAGGCTTTGAGACGTCTCGCCATACTTGCCCAGCAACATGAGCGTCACACCGTTGGTCCAGCCGAATCCATCCTGCAATTCATACTCGCCGCCTCCCCCGCCATCGCCGCGACCGGACAGGTCGTATTTTTCCACCAGCTTGTTTTCCTTGCCGTAGAGGTTCTCGACTTGCTGCAAGAAACGACTGCCGATCTGTTGCGCCAGCGCGGTGTGCTGGTAGCGCTCCAGTCCTTCCACCGCGACCCATTGCAGCGGTGCCCAGCCGTTGGGTTCGTCCCATTGCTGGCCATTGCTGGCCTGGGTAGTGGCGATACCCCCGGGGCGCAACAGGCCGTCACGCACCGCATCGGCGGTGCGATTGGCATGCTCGACAGCGGCCAGGCCCGTGTACAGCGGGAACAGCGTCGCGGCCGTGAGGCCTTGGCGTTGCTGGTTGCGTTGCCAGTCATAGTCCACGTAGAAGCCTTTGTCGGCATTCCACAAATGCTTCTCGATGGCCCGCTGGCGCAGTTCGGCGCGCCGGCCATAAGCCTGGACACAGGCCATGTTTTGCACCGTCTCGCAGGCTTTGGCGATGGTGTGCTCCAGATGATAGATCAGGCTATTGAGGTCCACGGGCACGATGGCCGTGGTGCGAATGCTCGCCAGGTTCTGGCCGTCGTCCAACCAGCGCGAACTGAAGTCCCAGCCGCTTTCGGCGCCGGCGCGCAGATCACGCCAAACCTCCTCCTTGGGCCGCTCCGGCACCTGTTCGGCGGTGCTGACATCTTGCAACCAGGACTCCTGTCGAGGTGTCGGGCTGGCATCCCAGTAGCGGTTGAGCACACTGCCATCGGCGAGCTTGACCACGTGTCGGGCAGCGTCACCGGGCTTGAGCGCCTGGGCGCCCTCCATCCAATAGGCATACTCCTTCTGCAACTGCGGCAGGTATCGCCCATAGGCCTGGTCACCTTCGATACGCGCCTGCAACTCCACCATGTAGGCAAAGAATGGCGGCTGCGACCGGCTCAGGTAGTAGGTGCGATTGCCGTTGGGGATGTGACCGTAGGTGTCGATCATGTAGGCGAAGTTATCGGTCATCTGGCGGACCTGGGCCTTATCGCCGCTTTGCTCAAGCCCGAGCATGGTGAAATACGAATCCCAGTAGTACATCTCGCGAAAGCGTCCGCCGGGCACCACATACGGCTGCGGCAATGGCAACAAACTGCTATAGGCCGGCACCTGGCTGTAGGAGCGGCTCAGCACCGGCCAGAGGTTGTCGATGTGTTCCTTGATCGGAGCGCCGGGCCTGGGGGCCGGGCTTTCGGCTGCGCCGGACTCGATGAAGTTGTCTTTCACGAAGGCCTTGATATCGAAGCCGTCGCGGCCCCGTTGGGCCAGGTAATCGGCGCGGATCCGGGCCGGATCACGGTTGGGCAATGCGTCCACGAAATGCTTCTGGTCGGTGAATACCTGCCCACGCTGCACCGCTTCAAAAAGCTCGGGGTAGGCCTGGTCGGGGGGGAGATTGGCTCGTCCCTGGGCGTCGGCGTAGCTCCAGGTGGCAGGCGGTTGGCTTGAACAGGCCACGCACATCAGCGCGACGAAGGAGAGGCTGGTGAGGGCAATAGGTCGCATCAGAGGGTCCATCCTGTTTTTCATTCCTGACAAACCAGTGACCTGTCGAAATGGACCTGGGTTCAGTCAATGATGCAATGTCAGACGAGCCCCGCCCCACTGGTCAGTCCAATTTGTTTTTTTTTAATTGGTCTTGCCAATATTTTTTTCGGCCTGTAGTTTCGGGCCTAGGTCATTGGTGCAGGTCACCGCTCACCTACAACAAAAAAGAGCACCCCGGTCCCGGCAACCGCGTGTTCACACCCCTCCTCCCGCCTGCAGGCAGTGACTGCCTGGACGCCAGCCAAGGAGCATCGACATGCTGACGATCATCTGTAACGAACCCGGCTCGCTCACCGCCATCGAGCGTGAGCGCCCCCTCAGGAAACCCGGGGAGGTGCTCATCCGGGTCAAGCGCGTCGGCGTCTGCGGCACGGACCTGCACATCTTCACCGGTAACCAACCGTACCTCGAATATCCGCGGGTCATGGGCCACGAGTTCTCCGGGGTCGTGGAAGGTACCGACGAGGCCAGCGGCCTGGCTGTGGGTGACGTCGTCTATGTGATGCCGTACCTGTCCTGCGGGACTTGTATCGCCTGCCGCCAGGGCAAGACCAACTGCTGCACCCAGATCCAGGTGCTGGGGGTCCACTGCGACGGCGCGTTCACCCAATACCTGAGCGTTCCCCACGCGTTCGTTCACAAGGCGGCGGGGATTTCCCTGGACCAGGCCGCGATGATCGAATTCCTCTCGATCGGCGCCCACGCCGTGCGTCGCTCGAACATCCAGGCGCAGAAACACGCCCTGGTGGTCGGTACCGGCCCGATCGGCATGGCGGCGGCGATCTTCGCCAGCCTGCGCGGTGCGAAAGTCACCGTCCTGGATACGCGTGAGGATCGCCTGTCGTTCTGCAGGCAACACCTGAATATCCACGCCGCCGTGCACATCGGAGACGGCGACAAGCAGGCCCTGGCCGATCTGACCGAGGGCGATTTTTTTGACGTGGTCTTCGACGCCACCGGCAATGCACGGGCCATGGAGCGCGGGTTCGAGTTCATCGCCCACGGCGGCACCTACGTGATGATCTCGGTGGTTCGGGACTCGATCACTTTCTCCGACCCTGAATTCCACAAGCGCGAAGCCACGCTGATGGGCAGCCGCAACGCCACCCAGGAAGACTTCCGGTACGTCGAGCAGTGCCTGCGCGACGGCTTGATTCCGGATGCGGCCCTGAACACCCACCGATTGACGCTGGACGACGTGCCCCAATCGTTCGCTACCTTGCTCGACCCCAAGCAAGGTGTCGTCAAGGCAATCATCGAGTGCTAGGAATCGGAGGACGCCCCATGAACCCGCCTAATGCTTTGCTTGTTTTGACACCGGGTGATGATGTCGCGGTGGCCCGAGGCGATATCCTCGAGGGCCAGCCGGTGAGTGCCGACGGCCTCACCCTGATCGCCCGGCAGACGGTTCCGTCCGGCCACAAGATCGCCTTGCGCAGGGTGCTGGCCGGCCAGCGGGTGCTCAAGTACGGGCAGACCATCGGCCAGGCCACCCAGGCCATCGAGCCCGGCGATCACGTCCACGTGCACAACCTGGACATGCCCATTGCCACTGCCGAACACAGCGTACGGAATGTTTATGTCCCAACGTCGTTGAGCGACAACCCCGCGACCTTCGAAGGTTACGTCCGCGAGGATGGACGCGTCGGCACGCGCAATTACATCGGGGTCATTTCCAGCGTCAACTGCTCGGCAACCGTCTGCAAGCAGATTGCCAACGCCTTTTCTGCCGAGCGCTTGAAAGATTTCGCCGACGTCGACGGCGTCGTTGCGATCACCCATGGCAGCGGCTGTGGCATGGGTGCCAAGGGCGAAGGCATCGATATTCTCAAGCGAACCTTGCGCGGCTATGCCGATCACGCCAATTTCGCCGGTGTGCTGTTGATCGGCCTGGGTTGCGAGGTCAATCAACTTACCCCGTTGATGAATGAACTGGGGGATCGCCCCGCGGCGCTCAAGGCCAGCCTGGTCATCCAGGACGAAGGCGGCACTCGCGACGCCGTGCGACGTGGCATCGCCCACATTGAAGCGATGCTGCCCCTCATCAACCAATGCCAGCGAACGACCGTTGCCGCCAGCCACTTATGCGTCGGCTTGCAATGCGGCGGCTCGGACGGCTACTCCGGCATCACGGCCAATCCGGCACTCGGCGCGGCCGTGGACTTGCTGGTGCAACAGGGCGGCACGGCGATCCTTTCGGAAACACCGGAAATCTATGGGGCCGAACACTTGCTGACGGCCCGTGCCGCGTCGGCCGACATCGCCGAAAAATTGATGGCGCGGATCCATTGGTGGGAAGCCTACGTCCGCCACAACGACGGTGACATGAACAACAATCCTTCGCCGGGCAACAAGGCCGGGGGCATCACCACCATCCTGGAGAAATCCCTGGGCGCCGTGGCGAAAGCCGGTGCGAGCGGGCTGATGGGCGTCTACCCATACGCTGAAACGATCGATGCCCGTGGCCTGGTGTTCATGGATACACCCGGCTACGACCCGGTGTCGGCGACCGGCCAGGTGGCGGGCGGCGCGAACCTGATCTGCTTCACCACGGGCCGCGGCTCGACCTATGGGTGCAAGCCCACGCCCTCCTTGAAAATCGCCACCAACACCCAGCTGTTCCAGCGCATGGAGCTGGACATGGACTTCAACGCCGGCGGCATCGTCGATGGCCTGGAATCGGTTGCACAGGCGGGCGAGCGGTTGTTCCGACTGATGCTGGCGACCGCGTCCGGGCACCGCACCTGCAGCGAGGAAAATGGCTTGGGCGATAACGAGTTCCTGCCCTGGCAGATCGGTGCGGTGATGTGATTGAGGCCGTCACTGCACCTTTCTCTGTGGGAGCGGGCTTGCTCGCGAAGGCAGCGGGTCAGCTTGCATCAATGCTGAATGTACCGCCGCTTTCGCGAGCAAGCCCGCTCCCACCTCAGCCGCTATGGTAGCCTTTGCGGACTCTCCGATGGACGCTCACCCCATGGTCTCGCCGATCAACGCCGCCGAACGCAAGCCTTATCAGAAAATCGCCGATCAACTGCGCAGCTACATCGCCCAGGGGGATTTCAAACCAGGTGCTCGGCTTCCTCCCGAGCGTGATTTGACCCAACTGTTGGGAGTCTCCAGGCCGTCGCTTCGCGAGGCCCTGATCGCCCTGGAAATAGACGGCGACATCGAAATCAAGATGGGCTCCGGCGTGTACGTGCGCGCCATCTCCAAGGATGCAAGGCACCCGAGCATGACCTTGGGCGAGAGCCCTTCGGAACTGATGCAGGCGCGGGCGTTGATCGAAGGTGAGTCAGTGATCCTGGCGTGTCTGCATGGCAAGAAAAGTGACTACCGCTATCTGCAGGACTGCATCGACGCCATGCGCGCAAGCATCGCCAGCGGCCTGCCGCCGTTGGAGGATGACCGTAAATTCCATCAGCGCCTGGCCAAGATGAGCGGCAACTCTGCCCTGGTGCGGATCATCACGGCCCTGTTCGATGAACGACACAATCCGATTTCGGCGCACCTGAGCAAGCATGCGGAGAATGCCCTGACATGGGAAGCTGCGGTCGTCGAGCATGAGGCGATACTGCGCGCCGTGGCCCACAAGGATGTACTCGGTGCCCAAACCTCGATGCGCCAGCATCTGAGCCGTTCGGAGAACCGCTGGCTGAAAGCGCTGGAACCAGAAGACTCGGGCGACTAGTCCGGCGGTTTTGAGATCTTGGTTGACGGGTCAAATGCCATCGCGAGCAAGCTCGCTCCCACAGTTGATCGGTGGCGTACCTCGATGTGGCGCCCCCCCAAGTCACCTGTGGGAGCGAGCCTGCTCGCGATGGCGGCGGCACAGTCGCCCCTCTGTGCAAGCTGAACCACCGCCTTCGCGAGCAGGCTCGCTCCCACAAGGAACTGGGTGCACATGAAGTTTGTGTCCGCTGAAAATCCAGTGTGGGAGCGGGCCTGCTCGCGAAGGCGGTGGCTAAATAAACCATCCAAGACAGTTGCTCCCACAGGGAAATCGCATTGGCCTGGGACATCCAGCTTTGGCAATCTGCCTGAGAGGCTGAGCGCCTTTTCGATGCTTTGTAGCGGGACCAACGGCGGTCTGAAAATCTCCTGGGAATTTACTTCCCGTGGCGAGGGAGCTTGCTCCCGCTGGGCTGCGAAGCGGCCCCAACCCAGCCACAGTGTTTCGTCAGGCACAGCGCAGCGCCCGGTGTTTACGACTGCTGCGCAGCCGAGCGGGAGCAAGCTCCCTCGCCACAGGTGTGTTCGGCGTCATCAAGCAACGCATTCTCGAAGGTTTGCTCCCACAGTTGATCGGTGGTACCTCAATGTTGCGACCAGTCCAAGCCACCTGTGGGAGCGAGCCTGCTCGCGATGGCGGCGGCACAGTCGCCACCGCTTTCACAAGCAAGTTCACACCCCCGCTTGCCAAACCCAACGGCGTGCCGATATTGTCAGCACCATGAATCTCCCAAAGATCACCTCGACCACCACGACCACGACCGCCCAGGCGGGTCGTGAGGTGTCGTGAGCGAATAACACACGTATCTCAAAGGCCCGCCAGTCGATGGTAAGGGCCTTTTCTTTTGCCCTTGCGTCGCTGGCCCAAACGCAAGGAAAGCACGATGCACGCACTGTTGATTCTCGATATGCAAGTTGGGTTGTTTCACGGTCCGGATAAACCTTGGGCAGGTGAAGCGCTGCTGGATACGTTAAATGCCCTGTTGACCAAGGCTCACAGCGCCGGTGCTCCTGTCTTCCTGGCTCGCCATGTCGGTCCGCCTGGCTCGCCCATCGAACCGGGAAGTCCACTGACGCAACTGCTGCCGCAATTGCGGTTGGCAGGCAACGAGGTGATCTTCGAAAAAACCCGTCCCAATGCCTTTGCCATGACCGGTTTGGCCGAGCAGTTAAGGGCCTGTGGCGCCGAAGGTGTGGTGATTGCAGGCATGAAAACCCAGTATTGTGTCGACAGCACGTGCCGTGCCGCCCGGGACCTGGGCTTCGATGCCGTGCTGATCGCCAATGGTCACACGTGTGCCGACACGCTGGACGTGAAGGCGCCCGTGATCATTGCCCATCACAACACAACGCTGGCCGGGCCCTTTTGCCGGGTCATCAGCGCCGAGGACTGGGATTTTTAACCCCACATCAGAACATCGGCCCAGGCTGGGCCGATCCTGCTCAAACCAAAGGAGTGATCCACATGGAAGTCTGCAGTCGGCTACAACCCTCGGAATGCATCAACATGGAGGACATCCGAGGCGAAATCGATGCTCTCGATCAGGCCGTCATCAAACTGCTGGGCAAACGTTTTCAATACGTACTCGCGGCCTCGAAGTTCAAGACGTCGACGACATCGGTACGGGCGCCGGAGCGTTTCAAGGCGATGCTGGCGACACGGCGGGAATGGGCCGAGGCCGAGGGCCTGAGTCCGGACGCCATCGAAAAAATGTACAGCGACCTGGTGAATCATTTCACTGCCGAAGAAATGAAACACTGGGCGGCTCATCCATCCCGGAACTGATTCTTCAATAACTGAAATGCACACAGCCCCGGTCGGTTCCCTTCGTCGTTGACAAGGGCGCCGGCCGGGGCTGTGTGCAGGTTCTACAGCATTTCCTTCCTAAGCCGCTTCTGCAAACTCCATCAATGCCGCCAATACCAACGGGTGCAGGACAGCGTCGGGATGTTTCGTTTGCCAGGCCATCAAGTCGCGGCACATGGTCGGCGTCCAGAAGCTCTTGATGTGCTGGTATACACCACGCACCGCCACGGCGTGGTCTGGCTCACTGGCAAAATACTGACCGATCTGGTTGGCCATCTTGATCAGGCTTTCAGAGCTCATCGACGCACCTCCGCTTTCTCGGCATGACGACGCTCCCTCAGCAGGCGCCCTTGTTCATCACTGAACGCCTGGTAACGCTTCTGCCATTCCGAAGGCTGGCTGACCCGCACGATCTCCACCGCCGTGACCTTGTATTCCGGGCAGTTGGTGGCCCAGTCGGAGTTGTCGGTGGTGATCACGTTGGCGCCCGATTCCGGGAAGTGGAACGTGGTGTAGACCACGCCCGGTGCCACTCGCTCGGTCACCCTCGCGCGCAGTACCGTTTGCCCGGCACGGCTGCCGATGCCGACCCAGTCTTCGTCGACGATCCCGCGGTTCTCGGCATCGGTCGGATGGATTTCCAGACGGTCCTCCTCGTGCCAGGCGACGTTTTCGGTGCGCCGGGTCTGGGCGCCGACGTTGTATTGGCTGAGGATGCGGCCGGTGGTCAGCAGCAGCGGATAACGGTTGTTGACCTTCTCCTCGGTGGGCACGTAGCCGGTGAGCATGAAGCGGCCCTTGCCGCGCACGAACTGCTCGATGTGCATGGTCGGCGTGCCGTCCGGCGCGGCATCGTTGCACGGCCATTGCAGGCTGCCGTGGCGCTCCAGTTCGGCGTAGCTGACGCGGGAGAACGTCGGCGTCAGGCGGGCGATTTCATCCATGATTTCCGAAGGATGGTTGTAATGCATCTTGTAGCCCAGGGCGTCGGCCAGGGCGATGGTGGCTTCCCAATCGGCCTTGCCGGCCAACGGGTCCATCACCTTGCGAACGCGGGAGATGCGGCGTTCGGCGTTGGTAAAGGTGCCATCCTTCTCGAGGAACGAGCTGCCCGGCAGGAACACGTGGGCGAACTTGGCCGTCTCGTTGAGGAAGATGTCCTGGACGATCACGCATTCCAGCGCGGACAGCGCGGCCGTCACATGCTGGGTGTTGGGGTCGCTCTGGGCGATGTCTTCACCTTGGCAATAAAGCGCCTTGAAGGTGCCGTCCAGCGCCGCCTCGAACATGTTCGGGATACGCAGGCCCGGGTCGGGTTGCAAGGTCACGTTCCAGGCTTGCTCGAACTCGGCGCGCACCGCTTCGTTGGAGATGTGCCGATAGCCGGGCAGTTCGTGGGGGAACGAGCCCATGTCGCAGGAGCCCTGGACGTTGTTCTGCCCACGCAGCGGGTTCACCCCGACACCTTCGCGACCGATGTTGCCGGTGGCCATGGCCAGGTTGGCAATCCCCATGACCGAGGTACTGCCCTGGCTGTGCTCGGTAACGCCGAGGCCGTAGTAGATGGCCGCGTTGCCGCCAGTGGCGTAGAGCCGTGCGGCGGCGCGGATCTGCTCGGCAGGCACGCCACACACCGGGCCGAGGACTTCGGGCGAGTTTTCCGGCTGGCTGACGAAATCGCGCCAGCGGGCAAAGTCCGCCGCCTCGCAGCGAGCCTCGACAAAAGGCTGGTCTATCAAGCCTTCGGTGGCAATCACATGGGCCAGCGCGTTGAGCATCGCCACGTTGGTACCCGGACGCAGTTGCAAATGCAGCTCGGCGCGGGCGTGGGGCGAATCCACCAGGTCGATGCGCCGTGGGTCGATGACGATCAGTCGTGCGCCCTGGCGCAAGCGGCGCTTGAGCTGGGAGCCGAACACCGGGTGCGCGTCGGTGGGGTTGGCGCCCATCACCATGATCACGTCGGCCTTCATCACCGAATCGAAATTCTGCGTGCCGGCGGACTCGCCCAGGGTCTGCTTGAGACCGTAACCGGTAGGCGAGTGGCAGACACGGGCGCAGGTGTCGACGTTGTTATTGCCGAACGCGGTACGCACCAGTTTCTGCACCAGGTAGGTTTCTTCGTTGGTGCAGCGGCTGGAGGTGATGCCGCCGATGGAATCGCGCCCGTACTTGAGCTGGATCCGGCGCAGTTCGCTGGCGGCATAGGTGACCGCCTCGTCCCAGCTGACTTCCTGCCACGGGTCGTTGATGTGCTTGCGGATCATCGGTTTGGTGATGCGATCCGGGTGCGTGGCGTAGCCCCAGGCGAAGCGGCCCTTGACGCAGGAATGGCCGTGGTTGGCCTGGCCGTTCTTGTCCGGGACCATGCGCACCAGTTGTTCGCCTTTCATCTCCGCGCGGAACGAACAGCCCACGCCGCAATAGGCGCAGGTGGTGATGACGCTGCGCTCCGGCTGGCCGATCTCCACGACGCTCTTGTCGATCAGGGTCGCCGTCGGACACGCCTGCACGCAGGCACCGCAGGACACGCATTCGGAATCGAGGAAGTTGTCACCGCCGGCCGCTTCCACCCGGGAATCGAAACCGCGCCCAGTGATCGTCAGGGCGAAGGTGCCCTGGATTTCCTCACAGGCGCGTACGCAGCGGCTGCAGACGATGCACTTGCTCGGGTCGTAGTCGAAATACGGGTTGGAAACGTCCTTGGCCTCGGCCAAGTGGTTGGCGCCCTCGTAGCCGTAGCGCACTTCGCGCAGGCCCACCTGCCCCGCCACGGTCTGCAACTCGCAGTTGCCATTGGCCGAACAGGTCAGGCAATCCAGCGGGTGGTCGGAAATGTACAGCTCCATCACGTTGCGCCGCAGCGTGGCGAGCTTGGAGGTTTGCGTGCGCACCACCATGCCCTCCGTTACCGGCGTGGTGCAGGACGCGGGATAGCCGCGCATGCCGTCGATTTCTACCAGGCACATGCGGCAGGAGCCGAAGGCTTCCAGGCTGTCGGTGGCGCAGAGCTTGGGAATGGTGGTGCCGAGCATGGCCGCGGCGCGCATGACCGAGGTGCCGGCGGCGACGCTGATTTCGCGCCCGTCGATGGTCAGGCTGACCTGCACGTCGCTGTCACGCGCCGGGGTGCCCAGGTCGATATCGGTGCTGGGATCGAAGATGGTGATCATTGGTCAGCCTCCGTGGTCGCCAGACCGAAGTCGGCGGGGAAATGCTTGAGGGCGCTGGCGACAGGGTAGGACGTCATCCCACCGAGGGCACAGAGCGAACCGTATTGCAGCGTGTCGCACAGGTCCTGCAACAGCAGGGCCTGTTCCTGGCGGTCACCCGCTTCGGTGCTGGCGATCAAGCGGTCCACCACTTCCACCCCACGGGTGGAGCCGATCCGGCACGGCGTGCACTTGCCGCAGGATTCCTCGGCGCAGAACTGCAAGGCGAACCGGGCCATCTGGGCCATGTCCAGGCTGTCGTCGGCGACCACCACACCACCGTGGCCGAGCATCGCGCCCATGGCGGCGAATGCTTCGTAGTCCAGCGGCGTATCGAATTGCGAAGGCGGCACCCAGGCGCCCAACGGCCCGCCCACTTGCGCGGCCTTCAGCGGCCGACCGCTGGCGGTACCGCCGCCATAACCTTCCACCAACTCCCGCAGGCTCAGGCCGAAAGCGCGCTCCACCAGGCCGCCATGACGGACGTTGCCGGCCAGTTGGAACGGCATCGTACCCAGGGAGCGGCCCATGCCGAAGTCGCGATAGAACTGCGCGCCTTTCTCCAGGATGATCGGCACCGAGGTCAGGGTCAGTACGTTATGCACCAGCGTCGGCAAGCCGAACAGGCCTTGCAGCGCCGGCAGCGGCGGCTTGGCGCGCACCGTGCCGCGCTTGCCCTCGAGGGATTCCAGCAGCGCGGTTTCCTCGCCACAGATATAGGCGCCGGCGCCGACTCGCACTTCCAGCTCGAAGGCGCGACCGCTGCCGCTCACGTTCGTGCCCAGGTAACCGGCCTCGCGAGCGATGTGCAGCGCGTCGTTCAACGTACTGACGGCGTCCGGGTATTCCGAACGCACGTAGATGTAGCCCATGGTCGCGCCCACGGCGATGCCGGCGATGATCATGCCTTCGATCAGCAGGAAGGGGTCGCCTTCCATCAGCATGCGGTCGGCAAACGTGCCGGAGTCGCCTTCGTCGGCATTGCAGACCACGTACTTCTGCGGCCCCTGCGCGTCACGCACAGTGCGCCACTTGATGCCCGCCGGGAACGCCGCGCCGCCGCGGCCGCGCAGGCCGGAATCCAGCACGCTGGCGACCACCTCGGCGCCATCCATCTGGATCGCCCGGGCCAGGCCGAGAAACCCGCCTTGGGCACGATAGTCATCAAGGGACAAGGGCCGGGTGATGCCAGCACGGGCAAACAACAGGCGCTGCTGGCTTTTCAGATAAGGAATGTTCTCCACCAGCCCCAGGGCAGCAGGATGGCTGCCCGGATCATGGGCCAGCGCATCGAGCAGGGCCGGCACGTCTTGGGCCGTGACCGGGCCAAAACCCAAGCGCCCTTCAGGCGTCTCCAACTCAACCAGTGGCTCCAGCCAATAGAGGCCACGGGAACTGGTCCGCAACACCTGCAACGGCAACTGTCGACGTTCAGCCTCAACGGTCAACGCAGCCGCGACTTTGTCCGCGCCCACGGCACGGGCCACCGAATCGCGGGGGATACAGAGCGTCAGCATGCGCCCTCCTCCCTGCAGTCATTCACCAACTGACGCAGGCGCTCGGGCGTGATCCGCGCATGCAACTCCCCGTCCAGTTCCAGGGCCGGCGAGCAGACGCAGGCGCCCAGGCAATAGACCGGCCGCAGGCTGATACTGCCGTCGGCGCTGGTGCCGTGATCGTCCAGCGCCAGTTGCTCGCGCAACTGCGCAGCCAGGGCTTCGGCGCCCATGCTCTTGCAGGACTCGGCCCGGCACAGGCGCAGGGTATGGCGCGCCGGCGGCGTGGTACGGAAATCGTGGTAGAAACTGATGACCCCGCGCACTTCAGCCAGGCTGAGGTTCAGGGCGTGGGCGATCTCCGGGACGGCGCTGTCGGGGACATACCCGCAGCCTGCCTGGATGGCATGGAGAATGGGCAGCAAGGCACCGGGGGTGTCCTTTTCGCGCGCAAGCACGCTGTGGATCATGGGCAGGTGAAGCGTCTCATCGGGCATAAACGTACCTCGGCATCTCGAACGACACCGCCGCATAGCGGCAGCCGTCCGGAGTCTTGGCTGCGGCGTCCGGCCCACGTCACGGTAGCGTGGCACATCCGATCGCCATTCTCGCTCTCCGGCCAGGTGTCTTTGGCGCACCTGGTCCGGGGCATCCTCACAGCTTGCCACTCCCGGGGGTTGGCGATTGCACATGGACGACGAAACGTGTTCTGAAAGCGACTTCTTGAAAGCCCTGCCCGTTAATCCGCGCCGCCTGAACGAAATCGACATGCGCCCACTGTGGTTATGTGAACCATCGCTCGCCCTTAATCGGATTGACGCAACGCATTGGCAACCAATGTAAACGCAGGCGAAGGCTGCCGCCGGCTGGGGTAGTACAAATAGTAGCCTGAAAATGGCGGACACCAATCTTCCAGCACGCGCACCAGCCGCCCCTCTTGAAGATGGGGTTCAAACTCCTCTTCCGGCAGGTAGGCGACGCCCAGCCCAGCGACTGCCGCCTGCACGATATGAGTCGACGTGTTGAAAATGAGTTGGCCGTCCACTCGTACGTTCACCTGCTTGCCCCGCCGCTCGAAATCCCACACATAGAGCCCGCCCGATGTTGGCATACGCTGGTTGATACAACGATGGTTCACCAGATCACGCGGGTGCCCGGGAACGGCACGATTGGCAAAGTACGCTGGCGAAGCCACGGCAGCCATCCGCAACGCAGGGCCGATCGGGACCGCGATCATGTCCTTGTCGATGGTGTCGCCCAGCCGCACGCCCGCATCAAAACGATCCGCCACGATGTCCCGAAATCCGTAGCAGACGTCGAACTCGACATTGATATCCGGGTAATCGTGCAGCAGCCCGGTCAGTTTGGGCAGCAAGGTCGTGCGCAGGACATGATCGCCGCAGGTGATGCGCACAGTGCCCGCGGGCTTGTCGCGCATTTCCGTGAGCCTATCCAGCTCGGCTTCTATTTCATCGAAGCGATTACCGATGGCGTGCAACAGCCGTTCGCCCGCAAGGGTCGGCGAAACGCTGCGGGTGGTCCGCGTCAGCAAGCGGATCTGCAAGCGTGCTTCCAACCCGCTGATTGCCTGGCTCAGCGCCGATTGGGTGACGCCCAGCGCCCCGGCAGCTCGCGTGAAGCTGCCTTCGCGCGCCACCGTGACGAAAGACAGCAGATCGTTGAGGTTTCTTTTGACCATGGCAGCAGCACTTCAAGCAAATTGATTAGCCATGCTTATAGCCTTGTTAAGCATTCATTAGCTAGTCGCATCACTGTTCCCAAGTCACCATGAACCCTATGAACAGAGACCCATGCACAACTGCGATGCGATCGGCCCGGCGTGGTTTGCTGGCGGTAATGCTCGTGTTTGGCGGCTACGCAACGATGAGTGGTGCCGCGTCGGCGCCCTCGAAAACGGAGAACAGGGTGATGTGGATGACCGTCGGCGAACACCGCTTCGCCATCACCTTGGCCGACAACGCGGCCACCCGCGCGTTTGTCACGTTGTTGCCGCTGACGGTGGCGATGAGCGATCTCAACCGTAACGAGAAATACGCCACCCTTCCCCAAGCGCTACCTGCCGAAGCCAGCAAGCCGGGAACGATCCGCAACGGCGACTTGATGCTGTACGGCACGGACACCCTGGTCGTCTTTTATTCGAGCTTCAACTCGACCTACGCCTACACCCGCCTTGGGCAAGTGGACGACACCGCGAAGTTGGCTCAAGCGCTGGGCCGGCGAGATGTGCAAGTGATGTTTTCCCAACACTGATAACGCCCCATCGACAGGATCCCCAATGAAAAAGATCTTCGTTTTACTCACCCTTCTTGTCACTTCGCTCACAGCCATAGGAGCCGATATGTCCAACGGCGCAGATAACTTTTATACCAGCGATGACGTGACCGTACAGAAGGTCAATTTCAAGAACCAATATCAAATGAACGTGGCAGGTAACCTGTTCATGCCGAAAAAACTCAATGGCAAGACCAGAAGCCCGGCGATTGTCGTCGGCCACCCGATGGGCGCGGTCAAGGAGCAGAGCGCCAACCTCTATGCCACGAAAATGGCGGAAAAAGGCTTCGTGACCCTTTCCCTGGACTTGTCGTTCTGGGGCGAAAGCGAGGGGCGGCCGCGTAATGCCGTCTCGCCGGATATCTATGCCGAGGACTTCAGCGCCGCGGTGGACTTTCTCAGCGCCCAGCCTTTCGTCGACAAGGAGCGGATTGGCGCGATCGGCATCTGTGGCAGTGGCAGCTTCGTGATCAGCGCAGCCAAGATCGACCCACGCATGAAAGCCATTGCTACGGTGAGCATGTACGACATGGGCGGCGTCAATCGCAACGGGTTGAAGCATTCCCAAACGCTCGAACAGCGCCGGTCGATCATTGCCCAAGCCACCCAGCAGCGTAACGTCGAGTTCGCTGGCGGTGAAACGCTCTATACCAGCGGTACGGTGCACCAGTTGGACGCCAACATTCATCCTATCCAACGTGAATTCTTTGATTTTTACCGCACCCCGCGCGGCGAGTTCACGCCATCCGGCTCGTCGAAAGACCTGACCACGCACCCGACGCTGACCAGCAACATCAAGTTCATGAACTTCTACCCGCTCAATGACATCGAGACCATTTCACCGCATCCGATGTTGTTCATTGCTGGGGCCGATGCGCACTCCCGGGAATTCAGCGAGGAGGCTTATAAGCTCGCCGGTCAGCCCAAGGAACTGGTCATCATTCCCGGAGCTGGCCATGTCGATCTTTATGATCGGGTCGACCTCATTCCGTTCGATAAGCTGACGACGTTCTTCCAGAGCAATCTGAAGTAATATCTGGCCCAGTCGATGTGGGGCGTGGCCAGACTCCCCGGCGGCCCGTTGATTCGCAAGGATGTGGTCGATCCATTGCGCTACCTCGGCCACCCGGTGGTACGCCGCAATTACGAGGCCAGTAGGGACGTCGCCTCCCTCGGACCGATTGCTACCCGAAACAGCACCTACGCGTTGCAAGAATACGGGTAGCGTGATCGTGCCTCGCCAGCGCTCATGGCAGATGGAAAATGTTCGCCTGGCGTTGATGGCAGAATGCTGCTTGCTTGGCTACCATTTCTCAACGCATACCCTCTTCGAGGTTGGAATCGTTTCTGGCGTAAACCAACAGCCAGTCAGAGCATCCCTGTCGATAGGCAGGAAAGGTATGTTTCAACGTTAACCTTCAAAAATTCATAGCGTTACAAGGAGAGTAAGCATGAACCTAGACTGGCCAGCGTTGGGCTTGAATAACGTAGAACACTCTTTTGGAACCAAGTTTGGCGCCAGCGCCAATCCTTTTCTTCAAAAAGCACTGAAGGATCAAAAGAAAAACGGCAACTGCTTCGCTTACTCGATGCTCTGGTGCCGTCAAAGCATAAAGTTGAACCGCAAGCTTCAGAGCAAGAATGAGCTAATCACGCACATGCCACTCATGGTCGCAGCGCAAGCGATGCAGTCGCAGCAGGTGCGGCAGAACAAAAAGGGCGCCTACGGAGCAGAGGGCATGCTGGGCGAGGCCTATTACCAAGCGATGGCGGCTGCATTCTGCGTTAGCGCAGCGGAGGTTGGCAAAGATGTTGGATCTATTTTGAGCGACCACAACGGCTGGCTCGACTTGGTCACCAAGTCAGAAGGGCACTATGTAATAGCCTTTATCTTCTCCGGTGGAGGAGCGCACGCTGTAGCGGCGTCGAATAAAGGTAGGGAGCTGGTATTTTTTGATCCCATTTATGGCCAGTATTCAGTCGATAATTACGCGCCATGGGAGCTGATGCAGTACTACGCCGATGTCAAGAAAGGCTGCGACAGCTACGGCTTTATAACGAATTGGATCGCGGTCAGCGTGACCTGAGGCAGCTTCATGTCGACGTCGAATCGGATGACTGATTGGCGGCACGTGCATCGTCAGTTATTTATTGAGCAACGGTCATTTCCCACAAGGCCTGTCGCCAACGTCAGGAACAATCCTGAGAAAACGGAAAACTGATACCATCCGGACATTGACACGCTGAGCAGAACAACATGAATCGCCGCAAGAAAATAAACCAGTTATTGAAGGCTAACGCCAAGAAAGCCAGTGCCAAGCTGGCGCCCAAAAACAAGAATCAATACATCAGCAAAGCCGACCGCCTGAAATTGGCAGCTGAAGCCAATGACGCGCCCATTACGTCCCCGGAAAGCTGAGCCACGTCGCGCCCCTTCTTTGAAGCGCTGCTCATTCAAGGCAAGATACGCCCCTTGAACCGCAAGGAGCGCATGAATGAGCCCCCTTACCTACCGCCGTCGCACAATCCCCATCCTGATAGGGGCGGCAGCCTTGGCCGTTCTTCCTGGCTGCCATCAGGCGACCTATGAACAGAAAATGGACGCCTGGGTCGACAGCGGCGGGAAGTCCATGCCGACATTCCTTACTTCGGAAGAAATCAAACGGCTGGAAGAAAGACGTTACATCAGGGTTCTGCGTGCCACCTTGGTTCGCGACGCGCTCTACGCCAATCCCGAAGGTCTGCGGGGAAGTGTCAAGTTAACGATGAAGCTGGATCGCCAGGGAGATGTGCGGCTTTGCGAGGCTAAGTCTGCTGAAGCCGGCACCCCCTCCCGTTTGGTGAACCTCATGGCCGACGTTTGCTGGAGTAGAGCGTGGGGCCCCCTCCCGGAAAATCTCCAGAGTCCAAAGGATGGCGGCCTCGAAATCATCGCGCCCTTGATCGCATCAGGGGAGACGCCGTCAATGGCTGATCACGAACGTCTACGCCAACGGGATGCCGTTGAAAGTCGTTTCTTTTGGGACAACGTCGTTGCAAAGCAGTCCCTGAGCGCTTTCGGCACCGCCCGCTTCGACTTCACGGCGAACGCGAAGGGTGAGGTCATTCGGTGCGACGTAGAACTTGAAAAACACAGCCTGCGCCCGGAATACTTTCAACCCAATCCTGAGTTACGGCAGACACTCACCCAGCAATGCCTAGAGTTGAACGTCGCAAAGATGCCTGACTTTCAAGTGAAAGCTGACGGCACTGCGAAGCGCGTGGTCCGGGTGGATTATCTGCCGTGGAAAAATCACGTAGGCCAGCACTAGGAGATTTCTTTGCTGCCTTTAACGGGCGTACGCAACCTTCATATCGGCATCACCCTTTAGGGCAACAGCGGCCAACGACGCAACCCAGACCACCGAAACCCCATAGTTGAGCCGCTGGTACAGGCCAAACAAGTGCCCGTCGGCCAACGCCGTCGCCATCAGCACAACGGTCACAATGGCCAGGACTACGCAGATCGCCGAGAACATGGCGAACCTGGACGACGAAAGCAGCGACTTGCCAAGGAACGCCCACAACGCCCCCGCCAGGGTAAGCGAGATAAACATCACCAATCCCGCAAGGTTGTGGTTCTGTTGCGAAACCGACGGTTCAATTGGCGCACAACCTTGGTCACAGGAAAAATAGCCGGCCACGAAACTTGCCAAACCGTGGACGAAAATCAGTGCGGCGCTAAGCAAGGCCATCCGCGATGCCTTGAACCGTCTCGCCACGCCTAGAGCGAAAAGCACGAACATCACACCCAGGGGAAAGTTGTTCACCCAGGCAGAGAAGCTGTGGGTTGGCGATCCAACGGCGCCTAGTTGGCTCATGGCTTGATCCAGATGGCTATAGCCTGGGTAGGCCCGGGCAGTCAGTGCGACACCCAAAAGCAGCCAGAATGGAATCAATATTCCGAAGCCTAGCAAAGCACGATCGATGGTTTTCATGAGGTGACATTCCTTGTCGTTGTGATGTCTGTTTGTGAGGTGATGTGATGTGAAATATTGCATTGATTCAAGCGTCCAACCGCTCAATCAAGAACCGGGTGCAGGAAACTGCGAGGAGTCAATAACGTACCGGACATGGCAAGTGATTAACAGGCTCAATCCTTTGAATTCTGGAGAAAACGGATTCTACACAGAATACGCAGTCAATCATTAATCGGGATCGAAACACCATGGATGAACGCCAAACAATCATCAAGAACCAGATCCGCGCCATGGTGATCGGTGGCGAATCTGACGAGATCACCTATCGATCGGAATGGCTCGGTTACCTGCCCTTCCCGGTTTTTCATTGGATTGAACACCAGGGCGAAAGCTTTTCCAGCGACTTCCCTTTCGATTGGACCCTCGAAGATCTGGCGAGCCTTGAGCGAATGGGCTTCTTGGAAATACTAGAAGCCTACGAAAACCCGGACGACCCTTTTGATCGGGATATCCGGTATCGCGTTCATGTGGGATGCGTATAACAGTAGACTGGAAAAGATCGGCAACCCAAGGAACGGAAAGAAAATGGGCATTCTTGATCGCTTGTTCGGCGGCCGCTTTACCCTGCCGCCACCGGAGGAAACGACGCTCAGCGACGCGGCGATCATGCGGGAGCTGCATCCTTATCGCGCCGAACTGAAGGCGTTTACCCAAGCCCTACTGGCCCGTATACCAGACGCCGAACGTGCCAGGCTGGTCAGGCGCGTGCTGCGCATTTACGGCTCGGGCCAGGAGCCGGCCACCGCGCTGGTGGAAGGCTTGCTGGATGCAGACAGAGGCCAGAAGCTCGAACACTTGGCGTTGCTAGGCGTCGACTGGAGAGGCTTTGATGGTTTCGAGTATCTGGTACCCTATCTGGTCAGCGCCAGCGGGGTAAAAGAAACTTACCCCTACCGCTATGAGGGTACGCTGCCGATGTCGGAGACGCTGGCCAATTTCGACCGATGGCTCATGGCGTTCGACAAACGCTACCTGCACCTGGACGCTGGTAGCGACGAATATGTCGGGTTCATTGCCGATACCGACCAGGTCGAAGCCATGATCGAACTCGCACGGCAAGCAGGTGTTGCAGTGCGCCTCGAGAGCTTTTGAACCGGAATGGGTATTCGCTGAATCTCGTTATCCCGCTGAACGAAGCACGCCGCATCACAGTCGGAGCAACAAGACCCTCGACAAAGAAACCTGGCCCATGCTCCTACGACTTGCTGCCCTCGCTACGCTGTTCACCTTGGCTGCCGGCACAGCGGCCGCGGCACCGGAACCGCTGCGCCTGGAAAGCTTGAAACGCTGCGGCGACCTGTTGCAAAGCCAGCACCAGGATTGGTGCCTGACAGCGCGCGGGCTGGGTGATGCAACGCCGCAACTGCAACTGGCGGCAAAGGCAATACCCGCAGACACGGTCCAACGCGAAGGGAACCACCTGCGCGTGCGCCTGGTCGCCGCCGATTACCAAAGCGGCCCGCTCTGGCTGCAAGACGGCTCACGCACCAGCAATGCCGCCTGGCTGACCTTGCGCAACAGTCACGTGCTGGCCGCCGGGCCGGACGAAGTAGCAAAGAACATGGACGGCCTGACCACCTACGTCGATCTGGTCAGCGTGCTGATCGAAGAAGACCGTGATGGCCGCCAGGAAGCCGAGCGCCTGGCCCACAAGTACGGCGCGAAGGTGGTCGGCAGCATCGCGCCGCTGAACCTGTACCAACTTCGCTTGCCCGCCAAGGACCTGGTGCAGCGCGATGCACTGGTGCTGCGCCTGGGCAGCGAGACCAGCGTGGATGCCGTGGTGATCGAGGAGTCCTCTGCCGAAGAAACCGAGCAGGCCGCTGCCCATCCTGAAGAACCGAAAAAACCCGCCCTGGACTCCGACGAATGGGCCGCGAATCGCTTTCTCGACGCGGTGAACTATTACCAACGGCGCATCCCCGGCCGTCAGCCACCCATCCAGCCGCAACCGGTGCGCATTGGCCTGATCGAGCGCGATGTGGACTTCGACACGACGGATTTCGCGGACGACCTCGGCGCCTGCTCGCCGCCGCGCACTTGCGTCTACGCCCGCGATGCAGACAAACCGGACAATCACGGCACGACCGTCGCCGGCATCCTCGCCGCACGTTGGGATGACAGCGGCAACACCGGTTTCCTCCGTGGCCTGGACAAGGCCAGCGGTGGCTTCGAGGTCATCGTCGAACGTAACTCCGATGCTGGCATCACCGCCAACATCGCCGCCTCGGTCAACCTCGTGGAAGACGGCGTGCGTGTGCTCAATTGGAGCTGGGGCATCCACCGCGTCGGCGCCAAAGACATCAAGGGCGATGACGTCGACTCGCTGCTGCGCTCGGGCCTCGCCATGGGTGGCTACGAAGAACTGCTGGAAGAGTTTTTCCTTTGGCTGCGCAAGGCGCATCCCGACGTGATCGTGGTGAACTCCGCCGGCAATGGTTCTTCCTTCTCGGGCAGCGACGAATATCGCCTGCCCTCCTCCTTCATCACAGAGCAATTGCTCGTGGTCGGCGGGCACCAGCGCAGCGAGCATACTGGCGTTGCCGTCGACGACCCGGCCTATGCGGTCAAGCGCAGCTCCTCGAACATCGACATGCGCGTCGACATCACCGCCGCCGCTTGCGCCCACGCCTCGACGAGCAGCGCCGGCCAGGACAGCGCCGTGCATTGCGGCACGTCCTACGCCACGCCCATGGTCGCGGGCCTGCTGGCGGCGATGCTGTCCATCAACCCGCAACTGCAACCCGAGCAATTGCGCATGCTGTTACGCCGCAGCGCCATGACCATCGGCGAAAACCACGACTTCGAACCGATGGACGGCGAAGACCTCACCGCGCCCATCCTGCCGTCGGAACGCCGCTACCAACTCAACGACAAGGACGTCGGCCGCTCGGCACGGCTGGACATGCAAAAGGCCCTGGATTTGGCGGCGCAAAGCCGTGAACGTGTGCGTTGAACCGGCGGGTCATGGGAGCAATCGGTAAGTGGATTGCACCAAGCCCGACGCAAAGCTGCGGCTGGATACGAGTTTCAAATCCACATCCTGCTCAAGCCCGCCAAACAACGGCCTCCCCGAGCCAATCAACACCGGAACGGTGGTAATCACCATATCGGTCACCAAGCCCTCGCGCAGGAACGACTGCACCACCCGCCCGCCATCCACATAGACGCGCTGCACGCCTTGGCTTGCCAGCTCCGTCATCAACGCCTTCGGTGCCAGGTTGGAGAAACGCAGCTTATTCTTCAACGCCTCGGGCACCGGCGAATCGGCCAACTGTTTGGACAGCACCACCACGGGCCGGTCGTAGAACCAGGTGTCGAAGGTCCGTACCTTTTCATAGCTCCCGCGCCCCATCACGATGACGTCCTTGTCGGTGATGAAGTCTTGATAGCCGTGGTCCTCGGATGGGTCGTCGCGTTGCAAGAGCCAGTCGATGTCACCGTCGGGCCGAGAAATGAAACCGTCCAGGCTGGTGGCGATGAAGACGTGAGCGGTAGGCATTTGAGGCTCCTTTGTTGTGGTGGATATTGAGGTGTGGCCGTGAGGTGAAGACTTGTTCAGCGACGCCACACCCGCCCGTCGCTATTCACTACCCAAGGTGACCGATCAGCAACGATACGCACCCCGCCGGCCCAACGCTCTGCTGGCGCGTAATCGAGCCAGTTGATATGCCCGAGCAACATTTGCTCGCCCAAGGCCGTCACACGAACAAGGCGCCTCTGCCATTCACGTCCCGGCTGTTCATGCACCAAGGGGTGTGGTGCATCGATCAACGGTCGCAGCAGCGCATGGAACATCAGGTCGCCCAGATAAGGCAGAGGCTCGTAGCTCATCATTAGATGGCTGAACACCTTACCAGCAGGCAGCTCGCCATGATCGGCGAGCACACGCAGCACCAGCCGCTGAGTCAGACTCAAGCCGTCGCCTGCCCCGGGAAGCTCCTGCAGTTGTCTCGCCAAAGCAGGCCCGAGCAGCGGCAGCGCGGGATGCAAGTGTGCTGCAAGGCCTGCCCAGTCGCCTGGGTCCGCTGCGGTGTAGGCGGCCCATGCTTCGCGCGCCAGTGCCAACGCGTCCTCACCGAGCGAGCGCCGTTGCGACCAGAGCCAGGGGAGCAAATCCGGGGCAAGCTGACCAATGCCAATAAAGCGCTCCACGCCGGGTACCCGGCTGATTTCAATCAATTCGAGCCTGCGCGGCAAGGCCGGCAAACTCGCCAGTAACCGGATCAGAAACAATTGATCGTAGGCGTCGCCCTCGCACCACAATACCAGCTCACTGTCCGCGTCCAGTTTTGCCAGCGCGTCATGCTGCAAGGCCTGGCGCTGTTGAATATCACGGCGAGAGAACCCAAATGCCTGTTCCAAGAAATTGGCTCGCACTGACCAGTAATCATCGTCAGGTAATGCGGGGACCGGACCCATCACCATCGGATCATCAAACATATGAAACGAACCTGAAAAACCAGCCACCCGCAGGCTGTGCTCGATGTCGTTACCGCATCGCCAATGCTGGACCGCCGCTTCGTTAGTCGCAACGAACCCCGGATGACGTGCGGCGAACGTCACGCCATCGGTGTGGGTAATCAGCTTGGGCCAACTGGCGAAACCAGCCTCACGGGCAACCAGCCATTGTGTGTCGGCCAGTCGATAGTCCGGGCCAGACAAGCCCATTGCGCGCAGCTGCTCACGCACATTGTCGGCTTCATGGTTTTTCAGTGCCTTCAAAAGACGCTTGGCGCGCTTACGCAGGAAGGGTAAATCGAGGAGACCGTGATGACGGGAAGCGTTGGTGGCGGGCATGCCAACTCCTTACAGGGCTCGGTCCGCCGACAAGCCGGGAGTTGGAATGAAAAACTCGAAAAACCTGCCTTGGGGATGACCCCTTCGCGCGGACCGCAGGCGCAGCAAACGCCCGGGGACCGACTTTAGCGGGAAGTACTGATGAAAGCAAAGCTTGGCGGTGGGCAGATTTCGGAGTGCTGGGGAGGTGCATCCCCTCTGGGTTGCTGTGAACATCTAGAAATCTGGCCATGGACTGTGCCGCAACAGGCGACTTTCGGCCCAGAAACGGACGCTGGACAGCGCACGACTATGGAAAAAAGGCTTATACCCCATGCCGTTCACTTAAGAAAAATGATGGCCCTGTGGCGAGGGAGCTTGCTCCCGCTCGGCTGCGAAGCAGTCGTAAACCGGCGGGTGCGGTGTGTGTCTGATACGCCGCACTTGGCAGGTTTTGGGGCCGCTTCGCGGCCCAGCGGGAGCAAGCTCCCTCGCCACGGGTTTGTCGATTGCCTTACAGCATTGGGCTTACACGCCTGCTTACCAGTTGTAACTCACTTTGGCGGTAATCTCGCGACCCGGGTTGTAGAAGTTCGCCGTGCCGGAACCGACCACGTGCTGCTCATCCAGCAGGTTGCTGACGTTCACCGCAAGGTCGGTGCCCTTGGCGATCTCGTAGTTGAAGGCGGCGTCGAACAGCGTGGTGCCATCGCTTTTGCCGGAGTTGGCTGCATCGAAGTAATAAGAGCCGACGTAGCGTGCCCCCAAGCCAACGCTGACATCCGTGCCGGGCACGTCGTAATAACTCCAGAGCGAAGCGGAATGCTTGGGTGCCGTGGAGAACTCATTACCCTTCAGGGAGCTGCCGTCGTACAACGAACCGCGCAGTACCTCGGACTCCATATAGGAGTAGCCACCGATCAGGCTGAGGTTCTGCGTCACCTGCGCCTTGGCCTCCAGGTCGAGGCCACGGGCCCGCGATTCGCCCACCGTCTGTTGTTCAATGATGCCGCTCGGCAGCACCACGGCGATGGTGACGTTTTCCTGGGTCAGGTCATAAACGGCTGCGGAGAACAGTGCGTCCATCCCCATCGGCGCATACTTCACGCCCACTTCGTACTGCGTGCCCGTCTGCGGTGTTACGCCAACCTGAGGCGGCGAGACGGATTCCACCATGCTCACATAGGTGGACACCTCATCGTTGACGATATAGGTCAACGCACCTCGGTAGGAGGTTTCGGAGAAGTTGTCTTTTTCCGTGGATATCAAGCCTTTGCTGGTAAGGTCCATCGAGTCGTTGCGCATACCCGCGGTGACGATGAAACGCTCGTAGAACGATAGGTTCTGCTGAAGGAACACGGCCTTGGTGGTCGCGTCTCGCTTGTTGACGGCATACGGCGTGATTGAGCGTGGAACGCCAGTAAACACGGGGTTTGCAATGTCAATCGGGGTGGTCAGGGTGTAGACCGAGCTTTCCTTGGTGGTCGAATCGAGATACTCCACGCCCACCAGGCTGCTGCTGTCGATGTTCTCGAAGCGGGCATCGTATTGCAGCATAAGATTGCCGTTGAACTGGTCGGCCTCACTGTCCGTTCCAAACAGATACCGGTCAACGGTAGTACCGACACGTGCGGCGCTGTCGCTGAGATAAACGTAGCCAAAATCATCGGTCAACTTGCTGTAACGCAGATTGCTGCGCAGTACAAAGCCGTTGTCGAAGTCATGGGTGACGTTACCGCTGAGGCTGGTGCGCTCGACATCGTGGAAGTTGTAACTGGGCTCACCATAGAACTTGCTGCGGTCGTATTCCTTGTCCAGCGGATAGCCGCCACTGTTGGGCGAACTTTCAGTTTTCAGATAGTCCAGAATCACGGTGGCTGACGTGTAATCCGTGGGTGCCCAGGTGAGGCCACCCATCACCAACCGGTTGTCGTCCTGTGAGTGATCGTACTCGCGGTCGCTGTTTTGGCCTTTGGCAGTAAAGCGGCCAGCCAAGGTTTTCTCGTCGTTCAGCGCATCCCCCACATCGATGCCTGTCTCGACATGGTCAAACGACCCGTAGGTCACATAGCCTTGGCCAAACTGCTCGAAGCGCGGTTGTTTGGTCACGAAGTTCACCGAACCACCCGGGTCCGCGGGGCCAAACAGCGTGGAGTTGGCGCCACGCAAAATCTCGATGCGTTCATAAGCGAATGGATCTTCGCGTACCCCGCGCATCGAACTCAGGGTCAAGCCGTCACGGTAGGTAGTGGCCTGGAAGCCCCGGATCTGGAAATAGTCGTTGCGGTCATCCGTACCATAGAAGTCACTGACCACGCCCGGCGTGTATTGCAGCGCCTCTTCCGTGGTGCTGACGCTGCGTTGCTCCATTTCCTTGTTGGTAACCACCGACACCGATGCCGGTGTATTGAGAATGCTGGTTGCCACCTTGCCGCCAACCCAGAGCTCCTGGGCGACCACCGAGTTGGCGTCGTCGTCGGCACTGACCCTGACCTTGGCATTGATGATGAGGGGTGCAAGGCGGTAGTCCTCGACGTCCGTTGCGCCGAGCTCCAGCGGGCCGGCGGGCTTTGGTCGAGGGGACAGTAGATAGGCATTCGGGCCTTGCTGTTCGATTTGCAATTCGCTCCCCTGCAGCAACGATGACAGCGCTGCCGATGTATCGAGCGTGCCATTCACGCCAGCCGTGGTGCGGTTCACTACACTCGACGCGTCGAAGGAAAGACTGATGCCAGCCTCCCGCGCAAAACGATCAAGCGCCGGCGCCAGTGGGCCGGCAGCGATGTTCCACTGCTTGACTTGGTTGCTGTGGTCAGCGCTCGAGGTTTGCGCCAGCGATGGCAATGCGTAGCTGCTCACGATCAAACCCAAAATCGCACCGTGCAAGGCACGATTTAATGGATGGCGCTGTGAAACCGGGGACGAACTCATTTTCTCGCTCCAAGAAAGGACATCGGCAGACTGGCCTGTATTCCGGCCTTCCTTAGAGGTCGAACGAGAATGAGAAAGCACCTCATTCTTTTTCAGGCAGCGCAAAGTTCCGATGGGCTCAGGTGGCAGCGGTCACGGTCACCCAATAGCGGGTCCGATAATCAATGTGCAAGTGCAGTGATTGCGCAATCAATGCCAGGACCTGATCGTTGTCGGCGAGCTGGAAGGTGCCGGAAACGCGACGATCAGCGACCTCTTCGGCGCAGCGCAGTACCCCGGGGCGATAACGCGACAGCTCCACGATGAAATCATTGAGGCGCATATTGCGTGCACTGATCACCCCGTCACCCCAGCTCCATAGATCAAGGCCATTGCCTTTGAACGTTCGGGCACCACTTGATGTGAACAGCAGCTGATTGCCTGCCTGGACGCTGCGGCTCGCAGGCGTTTGACTGGAGCCGGGGAAAACCGTGACCGATCCTTCCTGAGCCGCGACCAGAGTGCCATCGTCCAGCTCGCGTGCCAGAAAGCGGGAGCTCTGGGCGCGCATGATCCCGTCACGGGATTGCACCCAGAACGGTCGCGCTCGAGGCGAGTGTTGATCCGCACCGACATTCACGATGATTTCACCCCGTCGCAGGATGATCAGGCGTCGCTGGGCGTCGAAATCGCTGTCGACGGCGCTATCGCTATTGAGCTGGATAAGGCTGCCATCATCGAGTTGGAAGCGTCGTTGCTCGCCGGTGCTGCTGCGTTGTTGCGCAAGCATGGCGGGTACGGGTGTGTAGTCCCGGCCGAGCCAGGCTGCCGTGCTGACAGTCGCCAATAGGCCCAGCAGCTTCAGGCTTTCGCGCCGCCGCATTCCATGATGGGTGCCATTAAGGGTGTGTCGCGCCAGTTGAGCGGGCACGCCGGCGAATTCATCCCCAAGCGTTTCCACACGCTGCCACGCCAACCCATGCTCCGGGCGCTGCTGGAGCCAGTGCTCAAAAGTGCGCTGTGTCTGTTCATCGGCTTGATTGAAGCGAAGGCGCACCAGCCATTGGATCGCCTGCTCGACAATGGCCGGATCCAGCGTCTGCGGCTCACGACTCGACATAACGCAAGCGATAGCAGTGTTGCAGGGCCGTGGCCAGGTCGCGTTCCACCGTCGCGCGGGAAACACCCAGCTTTTCGGCTATTTGCGCGCACGTCAGGCCGTCGAGTCGGGCAAATAAAAATGCCTGGCGAACTCTCGGTTTAAGCATACCGAGCATGCGATCTATGCGCTCGAGCGCATCAAGAATCATCAGTCGGCTTTCTTCCGAGGGCACCTCGTGTTGAGGCAGCAACATGATGCTTTCCAAGTAGGCACGTTCGAGTTCGCGACGACGATACTGATCAATCAGCAGTCCGCGGGCGATACTGCTCAAATAGGCGCGTGGTTCGCGCAAGGGGCTGGACTGACGGGACTTGAGCAGGCGTACGAAGGTGTCCTGCGCCAAATCTGCTGCGTTATCGCGACATCCAATGCGTCGGATTAGCCAGCCGTATAACCACGAGTGGTGGGTTCGATAGAGCAGCCCTAGATCTGCAGTACCTAGTGTTTCATCGCTGCGCATCGGAATCCCGGCAAGTACATGATTGATAATTAATCGCATTCTACTCAGGCGATAGGCCTTAGGCAAATACGTGGCGCTTAGTGTCCGCTTCTGGGCGAACGCTTCTCCACCCAAAGCCGATACTGGCGGGTGCGAAATGCCAGGGCGAGCTGTTGCAGGATCAGCGCGCGCAACGGCGACACCCTCGAATCGGGCTTTTTGGCCCGACTCAGTTTGTGCAATTGAAACTTCACGACCGCCACGGCGCCCCAATCAACTGTGGGAGCGAGCTTGCTCGCGATGGCGTCGGTACATTCAACATTGATGCAAACGGCCCCACCGCGATCGCGACCCAGCATGCCCCTCTACCGGTTTGCGGGTAAATGGGCGGACTGCCTGGAAACTCGATTCATCGAACGGCCCGGTTCATTGCATCAATGAGGTCTGCCTTGCCGCCGGCAAGCGAAGGTGCTGAAGCAGCCACCTTATCGTGTGGGAATCCAAGGGGCATGGCGCTGGCAGCGTCCAGCTGTGCCAGTTGATCCGCCGTCAGCTGAACTTCGACTGACGCCAGGTTATCGGCCATCTGCTCCGGCGTGCGTGGACCGATGATCGGGAGTGTTCCCTTGGCCAGCACCCAGGCGATTGCGATCTGGCCCGGCGTGTGGCCGGTCTCTTCGGCGATCGCTAACACCGCGTCCACCGTCGAGGTCTTGCGCTCGCTGTCCTCATCGTGGATCACCGCCCCCAAACCCTGCGCACGACCGGTTTCCCCTTTGCGGTATTTACCGGTCAGCAAACCACCGCCGAGCGGTGACCATCCGACGGTTCCCAGATTGAAGGCAGCGGCCATCGGCAGGAGTTCGCGTTCGGCCGAGCGCTCCACCAGGCTGTGCTCCAATTGCACCGCCGATATCGCCGACCAACCCCGAAGCTCCGCCAGGGTGGCGGCCGTTGCGACACGCCAAGCCGGGAAGTTCGACAGTCCGCTATAGAGCACTTTGCCAGCGCGGATCAGGTCATCCAGCCCCCGCACAATTTCGTCGATAGGCGTTACGCCATCGGGCATGTGCACCCACAAAAGATCAATGTGATCCGTCTTGAGGCGCTTGAGGCTGGCCTCCACCGAGCTGCGCATGGCTTTGCGGCTGTTGCCGGAGCGCAGGACGCCGGCACCAGGTGAATCACCCAGCGAAAATTTGGTCGCCAACACGACTTCATCGCGCTCGGTCGCCATGAAATCGCCGAGCATGGATTCCGATTGGCCAAATTGATATTGATCGGCCGTATCGATGAAATTGCCCCCTGCTTCACGGTAACCGTCGTAGATTCTACGGGCCTCGTCCAAGTCGGCTCCGTAGCCCCAGCCTTTACCAAAGTTGCCAGTGCCCAGCGCGAGGGAAGAGACCCGCAGGCCGGTATTGCCGAAAATGCGATAGCGCATGACGGACTCCTTCAGAGCAAGAGGCTTCGGCGACCTGCGCTGGGTTGAGAGTGAATGAGTGCGCATGGAGTCTAGACGGGTTATTGCGGGCTTGCTGCGATGGGTTGGCTCGCCTATTGAACCTGACTCAAGAGATTGATAGGGTTGCCTCTCTTTCAAAACGCCCTCCCGGTTCGCCGGGAGGGCGTTTTCGTTTTGGTTCCCCCAACCACAAAGGAACCATGAAATGAAAGCATCCGTTGAAATCAGCTTCGGAGCTGACACCACCTTAGGGTATGTGCGGTACGGCAATGGCCCCATTCACGTACTGGTCATGCATGACTGGCTGGGCGACCACTCCAGCTACGATGCCGTCATGCCCTGTCTTGACGGTCGCGCGTTTACCTATGTTTTCGTTGATGTGCGTGGCTACGGACAATCCATTGAATTGGCTGGCGAATTTACAGTGGAGGAGATTTCCTCCGATTGCCTCATGCTCGCCGACCAGTTCGGTTGGACGCGCTTCCACGTAGTCGGCCACTCGATGACCGGGATGATCACGCAACGTATCGCTGCGGATGCCCCGTCTCGCGTCGCAAGCGCGATAGCGGTGTGCCCCGTTTCTGCCGCTGGCAATCGGTTGAGCCCAGAAGCTCTGGCGTTCTTTGCCAGCACGGCAGAAGACGACGAGGCCCTTCGACGGCTGTTCAAATTCGTGACCGGAGGTCTTTGCGATGGATGGGTTGATCTCAAGGTCCGACAAAGCCGCGACAGAGTCTCACCTGCCTGCCGGGCGAGGTACCTCGAAATGATGGTCACAGCAAATTTCGTCGATGACATTCAAGGCCTTGAAACACCGTATTTGATTATTGTCGGCGACAAGGACCCCGGACTTGATACCGCGGCTATGGCCCGAACCTTTCTGGCGTGGCATCCGAACGCAGAACTGCACGTTATCCCGAACTGCGGTCATTACCCGATGCAGGAGTGCCCGCCTTATTTCGCAACTGTTATCGAGGGTTTCCTGAAACGCCACACCGGTTGACCTGAATGGCGTAAATCAGGCTGCGTGCGGACATCATCGGGCCCCTGGCCTGGATTGTCCGCAACGGCTCAAGACATGGTTTTTTGGATGTCCTTAACGACAACACAAACAACCACTGATCACCGGCTGATCAGGATCGTTCTCAAGAAATGTAACCACGACTTCCATGCCCGTCCGGGGCAGCCCCATCTCACAACGCCAATCGGACGCCCTCTTCAGCCAACAACGACTCTTGTCGTCAAATCGATCTTCACGGTCCCAGGGAAACTCGACCTTGATCCTTGCGAAGCGCCGATCACCCTGGATTTCTTCGTCCTCCAGGGCGATGACTACAGCGGTCTGCTTGCGTAGTACCTGCGGTTTCTTGTGAGCCAACGGCGGACGATAGGACACATTCCATGGCAGCACGATAAAGCGGTTGCGGTACCCTTGGCGGAAGTCATCTTCGTTCCCCGTGTTGCCACTGGCGACGTGCTCACTCATTACCTGTGGTTGCCGGCCTTCGTGGACGACCTGGGTCAGTAGCCATGGGGCATTCCACTCCTGGCGCGGATGGCCTGAGATGTCCAGTACTTGACCGCTGACCAACCGAGTCTGGTCGCTCTGCCCTTCGGCTTGTCGATAAGCCGCGTGGCGGCGTTCCATGGTCCGAAGACGTATCTGTTTTCCGTGCTCATGACCGGTGAAACGCTCCAGCCTGTCATCTGTTTCAATGTCCAGCGGTTGTTGTGAGATACGACGGGTGAGCTGTCCCAGACGCAGGTTGATGCGCTTGATCAGTGGCTCGTTGGCCACCCTGTCGCGCGCTTGCCCATAAGCAGTGGGCTGTCCAATCCTGGGGAAAGCCGCCTGATCGTCACCAAAGACCAGCACATGGCCTTGAGCACTGTGTTGGAAGTGAAAGTGAATACCCTCCTCTTCACACAAGCGCTGAACAAAGTGCAAGTCCGTTTCGTTGTACTGAGTACAGTATTCACGGTCTGGGTAGGTCGCCCCCAGATGAAACCGATAAGCGTCGCCCACAACGCCGTGTTCTTCCAATATCAAGGCCACGATTTTCGGTACCGAGAACTGTTGATAGATCCTTCGGTTGATGCGGTGACGCAAGTAGGACAACTGCGGGACGAGGGCCAGGCTGTAGCGCATCAAGTGCTGACCATGAGCGCTATGAACGATGTGATAGACCCGTCCATGAATGCCGTTGCCCTTCGCGTCCAAGGTCAGGAAAGCCTCTCGATCGAAAAGGCTTTCAAGCGCCAGGTCAGACCGTTCGCTAACAAAATCCACGCTGAACAGGTAGGGCCTGCTGAGCGCCTCTTCTCCCGTGAAGGCGAGCACTTGAAAGTCGTGGGCAAAACCGTCGATGGTCAAACTGAAGTGCGTTTGATTGGCTGGGTTGAACATCCGCTGTTCTCTTTTTAAACCTGCTGCTCGTCCGACGCCCGCCTATAACCAAGGCACGCAACGAGCAACAGGCGACAATCAAGTCAGGTCACACACCACTCTTCACTTTGGTCCATATCCGCGTGCGGATTCGCTCCAGTTTCAATGGCAGTGGCTCAAGGGGAATAAGTGTCGCGACCGTCTTTTTGTCGGGATAGATCCAAGGGTTGTCTCGCAACTTCTGCTCGACAAACTCAGCGGCATCTTTGTTTGCGTTAGGGTACAGCGTGTGATTTGAGGTCTTGGCGATAATTTCTGGTCGCAACATATAATTGATGAACGCCATGCCTTCCTTGGGATGGGGCGCATCTTTCAGCAGCACCAGATTCTCCGACCAGGACAGCGCGCCTTCGCGAGGAAGACTGTAGGAAATCTTGCGTCCGGTGTTAGCCTTTTCGTTGATGGCCTGTGCCGCCAGGGCACCATTGGCCCACCCCACAACAGCACAGATATTGCCGTCTGCCAGGTCGGCGTCGATTCTGGACGAATCGAAATAAAGGACGTAGGGGCGGATTTTCAACAGCAAGGCTTGGGCTTTCTGGTAATCATCCGGGTTCTTGCTGTTGCTAGGGAGTCCAAGGTAATTCAAGGCAATCGAGATGATCTCACTGGGAGAGTCGAGCATTGCCACTCCACACGATTGGAGTTTGCTGATGTTTTCTTCTTTGAAGATCAGATCCCAGCTATTGACCGGCGCATCATTGCCCAATGCCGCTTTGACTTTGTCCACGTCATAACCAATGCCAGTGGTGCCCCACAAATAAGGCACGGCGTAGCGGTTACCTGGATCATTGACTGCGAGCTGAGCGAGGATGTCAGGGTCAATATGTGAAAAGTTACTCAGCTGATCACGATCCAAAGGCTGAAGGACGCCCGCCTGGATCAGGCCTGGCAACACATTGGAGGTCGCCACCACCACGTCATACCCAGTGCGCCCGGCCATGACCTTGCTCTGCATGATCTCAGCGCTGTCGAACGCATCCATGTGCACGCGCGTGCCAGTTTCCTGTTCAAACTCCTTTGGCGTCTCAGGCGCCAGCAACCCGAACCAGTTATAGAGATACATCCCAGGCTCTACAGCCGCCACGGATGTGCTTATCCCGACACAGAGAAGCGAGGCCGAAAAAAGGGTTCGCAAATGTGACTTTCTCATGCAACATCCTTGTCAAGACGACATGCCCTCATGGCTATCGTAAACCTGGCAGCGAATATACCGGCTGCCACCGAATAGTAAATACCTACGAATACTTACCTTTGACCTGCGACGCCCTAACCCTAAAGGGGTAGAAAATGCCGTTTGACCTTCACAGCCTGGCCTGGCATCGATCGATCGGGAAGCTGATCATGCAACTGAACCGTCCAGAGTTCTGGAGTTCACTGGTTCGCACATTAAATGAATACGTGCAGATCGATAATTGGGTGGTATTGATTTTCAGCAACCAACAGGTACAGGTCGTCAGTCTTCCCGAAGTGGCCGATGCGGAAGAAGTTGACGCTTTCATTCATCGCTACGTGAAAGGTCTTTATTTACTGGATCCATTTTATATAGCCAATCGGGAAAACCCGCAGAGCGGTTTCTTCCACCTGTTGGATATTGCACCGGAATACTTTCTTGAAACCGAGTATTACCACAAGTATTTCGCCCAATACATTTCCATGGACGAAGCACAATACAATGTCCAGCTCGACCCCGACAGAACGTTGTGCCTATCTATTGGCAGCAAAGCCCGTTTCAGCCAAGAACAAATAACCTTGCTCGACATTATCAAACCGTGGGTGACTGCATTGATGCATCAGCGCATGGGGTTTGAAATTGACGTGGAGAAAACGCTGGCTGAGCCGCCTCTATGGCCAGAAACGGTCAACCAGCTGGGCACGCAGATAACGGCACGTGAAAGTGATGTCCTTCGTTTATTACTCAGCGGCTTCTCCAACAAAGAAATAGCCGGAAAGCTTTCCCTCTCGGCGGAAACCATAAAGGTGCACCGCCGCAATATTTACGCAAAACTGAATATCAAGTCCCAATCCGAGCTGTTTGCTCGTTTTTTCATGCCAAGACAGAACGTTCCTGCTGCGCATTGAAGTCAGTGGGTACGTCTGGGCATGAGGTATTCTGCGCGGTGTTAAACACGATCCAGGCCTGCGGCGTGCCACTGCTTGTCACGACCCTTTGATCGTTCTGAAGGCGACGCACCAGGAGTTCTGCATGTTGATTGGACATCGGTTCGAGCGCACCGCGCAGGATGACCTGCACATCCACTCCCGTAACCTCGTACAAAGCGCATTCGTGCTGCTGACAGGCGCGCTTGCCTTCATTGCACCGGTGGCGTTCGCCGTGTTTGTGATCGCTGACGGAGGCCTCCCTCAGACTGACGTCGATCCATTGTTCGCATTGCTGATTGTGCTGGGACTGCTGCTGATCCCTGCCCTCGGCCTCCTCTTGATGGTGTACACCGGCGTCCGCGAGACCTTGCTGTTATCGCGACGCGAGGGTGAAGGCAAGCGCCGCACCCGAAACTTTTTTGGACGCCGCGAGCGTGTGCATTCGGTCTTTAGAATCGACACCCCCAAATGCCTCGAACTTCGTCGTCGCCAAGAGGCCGAGCCCGCCTACACCCAGCTGTGGCTGGTGATGCGCGATGGCACCGAGCACCGCCTGACCACCGACAACGTTCCGGTAGTGCCGGGCAGTAAACCCACCGACGTGTGGCTGCGTGAACTGGCCGACTATCTGAACGTGGCAGTGCCTACTGAAGTCGTCGCGGGTTCGACGGCGGCTGTGAAGCCAGCCTACAGACCTGCTCCAGCCCCAACCAGCGGCAAGGCAGTGAGGGAAGCCAGGCAGCGCAGAACCCAGGAACTCGCGCCTGCCCATGAGCCCACTGAAAAACTCGGCGCGCCCGCACGCGCCCTGCTCCTTCTACTGGGTGTTTTCCTGGCAGTCCTGGAGCTGAGTCACGTCATCACCTTGGTCCCTGCGCTATTTAGCGGGCGGCTGCGCGTCGGCGGCGGTCGAACCGGCATGACAACGTTCTACTGGGCCGAACAACCGCTGACCTTTTCATTCCACATGCTGGTGGGCATGGCCGAGGTGTTGATCCTCGGATTCATCGCCTGGGGTTGTCTGCGCACGGCGATCCAGGGCCGGATGAGTTCCAATCCCTGAGGGTGGTCAATTCGGCCACTGCTCGGTCAGAAACGGTGAACAGGAGGCGGCCCCCTCGATGTGGTAGACCCTCGGCTCCTCCGAAAAATATTCCTCTAGGCCCATCATGAACACCCGATGGTCTTCACTCGCTTCGAAACCCGGCGTGTGATCCTCAAGTGACTGCCATCGCACGATCAGGTTGAATTGCTCGGGGGTCTCGATCCCTTGCGCCAGCAAGTGACCGCCGTAACCCTTTGCCCGGGTGAGCAAAGGAGCGACCTCGGCAAATGCACGCCTGAACATTTCAGTGCGTTCTTTGTGAACGGGGAGCAGAGCGATCTCATAAATCATGGTATTCCTCGAAAATGGCTTGAACGGTTAAACGGACGCAATTACGGGATCAGCGAAGGCTCGACCGCTATCGCGATTTTTCCTTGAACACCGTTGTTGGGGCTCTCCAGCCGTGCATGGGCCAGCCCAATGTCGGCAAGCGAATAGACGGCGCCAACGTGTGGCCGCAGCTGACCTCGCGCGACCAATGCGCTCAAGTCATCGAGCTTGCCGCGGTTCTGCCTGGTGAAAACGAAGTGGTAACTCGCATTCTTGCCCCAGGCCTGGACAAGATTTTGTGGCTGCGCAATGTCCACGATCGAGACAACGCGGCCAAGCTGTGCCAGCGCGTCGGGGCTGCGCGACAAGGTATTGCCGCCGATGGTGTCGAACACCACATCCACTCCGCGACCACCCGTTTCCCCCATGATGGCGTCGACGTAGTCCTCCTTTTCATAGTCGATGACCACATCGGCTCCCAGGCTTCGCACGAACCCGGCGTTTGCCTCACGCACGGTCGTGAACACCCTTGCCCCCATGGCTTTTGCCACCTGGATCGCCACATGCCCGACACCCCCCGCGCCGCCGTGGATCAGAATGCTTTCCCCCACCCTGAGCGCCGCACGCACGATCAATGCTTCCCACACCGTCCCGCCAACCAGGCTCAGGCTTGCCGCCTCGAGATGGCTCAGCGAGGCTGGCTTCTTCCCGATGATGCTTTCGGCGGCAACGTGGTACTCGGCATAGCTGCCTGGCCCGTCAAATATTTGCGGGGTGTACCAGACTTCGTCCCCTGGAGCGAAGGTGGTCACTCCCGGCCCAACCTCTTCGACAACGCCCGATACATCGTGTCCGGTAATGGCCGGCAGTTGCACCAAGTCGGGATAGTCGCCGCGACGAACCTGGTAATCCAACGGATTGATGGAGGTTGCGTGCACTCGGACCAAGACTTGTCCGGCGTGCGGTACAGGCTTGGGCACCTCGCGCAGTTCGAACGATCCCGAGCCGCCGAATGATTTAAGTACCATTGCTTTCATCGTAGTTCCTCACATCTATAAAAAGGAATATCGAGATATCTCGATATATTACGGTAAAAAAAACTACAGTTCTTTCCCTATGACCTCGGCAAGCGCGCTGATGGTTGCTTCATTGCGCTTGTAGTAGGTCCACTGACCGATACGCCGGACTTCGACCAAGCCCACTCGTTGCAGCGTTGCAAGGTAACCAGACACCGTTGACTGCGACAGTCCGATACCTTCTTGAATACTGCTGACGCAGACGCCCACCGTGAGAACGTCACCTTCATCCTGCGGAGGGAAGTTCTTTGCGGGATCCTTCAAGCCTTTCAAGATTTGCAGGCGTGTAGGGTTCGAGAGCGCTTTGAATATTTCGATCAATTCCATGCCCCGAGAATATCGAGATTTTTCGATATGTCAATACGCTGTTTAGCCCCTTCCCTGGCCCCAACATCCTGGGCGACATGCCAAGAGAGCCATACCCACCACTTCACATAACCCTCAAAGCAGTCTTTAAATGGCAGAATCTCCGTCATTGATCGTTTCGGAGACCACCATGCTTCGCGTATTTGAACAAAGACTCGACCCCTTCCCACCCGACGAAGTCCCCCCGCCGCCCAACGGCCTGGCTCGGTTCCTTTGGGCCTGCACCCGGGGCGCCCGCGGTTACATCCTGGCGTTTGCGCTGCTCAGCGCCGGCGTGTCGATCTACGAAGCCTGGCTGTTTTCGTTCCTCGGCCAGGTGGTGGATCTGCTCTCGACCTGGCAAGCCGGGGGTGACGCGGCAGCGCAGGAAAGTCGCGTGCTGTGGGGCATGGGTATCGTCATGGTGGCCAGCGTCGGGCTGGTGGCGCTGCGTACGATGGTGCAGCACCAGATATTGGCGATCAATCTGCCGTTGCGGCTGCGTTGGGACTTCCACCGCCTGATGCTGCGGCAAAGCCTTTCGTTTTTTTCCGATGAATTTTCCGGCCGGGTCACCACCAAGGTGATGCAAACGGCCCTGGCCGTGCGCGACGTGCTGTTCACCCTGATCGAGATCGCCCCGGGAATCGGCGTGTATTTCATCGCGATCATCGCCTTGGCCGGCGGCTTCGCCCTGAAACTGATGCTGCCGTTCGTGGCCTGGATCGTGCTGTTCGGGCTGGCCATGCTCTACTTCGTGCCCCGCTTGGGCAAAGTCGGACAGGAACAGGCCAATGCCCGCTCGTCGATGACCGGACGGATCTCGGACGCCTACACCAACATCACCACCGTGAAACTGTTCTCCCATTCCAACCGTGAAGCGCATTTCGCGCGCGCGGCCATGGAGGATTTCAAGCAGACCGGCTTTCGCCAGATGCGCCTGGTCAGCCAGTTCGAGATCGTCAACCAAGCGTTGGTGGTGGGGCTGATCATGGCCGCTGGCGGCTATGCGCTTTGGTTGTGGCACCAGGGCGACGTCGGCGCCGGCGCGGTGGCGGCCATCACCGCCATGGCGTTGCGCATCAATGGCATGTCGCACTGGATCATGTGGCAAATGACCTCGCTGTTCGAGAGCATCGGCACCGTGCAAGATGGCATGGCAACCCTGACCCGCGGCCCCAAGGTGCAGGACGCGCCGGACGCGGGGGTGCTGGTGACCTCCGGCGGCGCGGTCACCTTCGACAACGTGAGCTTCAACTACAACGGTGAACGCCAGGTGCTCGATGGCCTGAGCCTGGACATCCGCCCGGGCGAGAAAATCGGCCTGGTGGGCCGCTCCGGCGCCGGCAAATCCACGCTCATCAACTTGCTGCTGCGCTTTTATGATGTCGACAGCGGGCAGATCCGTATCGACGGGCAAGACATATCCCGCGTGACGCAAGACAGCCTGCGCAGCGCCATCGGCATGGTCACCCAGGATACGTCCCTGCTGCACCGTTCCATTCGTGACAACATCGCCTACGGCCGACCCGATGCAACTGACGCACAAGTCCGCCGCGCGGCGGCCAATGCCCAGGCCGATGAGTTCATCAGCCAACTGAGCGACCGCCAAGGTCACTCCGGCTACGACACCTTGGTGGGCGAGCGCGGCATAAAGCTGTCGGGCGGCCAGCGCCAGCGCATCGCGATTGCCCGAGTGATGCTCAAGAACGCGCCAATCCTGCTCCTTGACGAGGCGACCAGCGCGCTGGATTCGGAAGTCGAAGTGGCCATCCAGGAAAGCCTAGATGAAATGATGCAGGGGAAAACGGTCATCGCCATTGCTCATCGGCTGTCGACGATTGCGGCGATGGATCGGCTGATTGTCATGGATGACGGGCGGATCATTGAACAGGGTACCCACGCACAATTGCTCGCCAAGAACGACATCTATGCGCGGCTGTGGCACCACCAGAGTGGCGGGTTCCTGGGTGAGGATCGGTGGGTGACGGAGGCGATGGATCAGGTTTAAGCGTGAAGGGCCTGGGGGGATCTGCAGGTGGGTGTTTTGGGTCGTCAGCTGTCCTTCACAACGGGCAGCTTTCGGCCCAGAAGCCGTCGTTCAGAGTAGGGACATGACCCGCCTTTTTACTAGCGGCTTCAGTAAGGTGCACTGCGCGCACCCTGCGACAGACCCACACATGCTGTGGTGCATACAGCCCCCCTTACACGATAGCGTCTTTTCTCTTGAGTTTGATGCCGGCCTTCGATTAGATATGAGGCGTAAACGTTGTGACGTGAATAGCACCATCATACATAAGGGAATAGCACTAAATGGCCCGGATAGAACCCGTTTTCGGCAGCATCAGCAGCGAAATCGAAAACCCATACCAGCCGGGCGACGCCCAACTGATTGACGACGAGGTTGTCACGTTTTCAACCCCCAAGATTTTGGATTTTTCCGGGCGTATTTCTCTGGCGCGCTTCTGGCTGATTCATGTGCCCTTGGTGCTGGTTCTTCCGTGCATTTTGCTGACGTTCTTTATGGTGGGGTTGCGCCATCAACTGGTGGTTTTGCTGATAGTCGGTGTCACCGTTGTCGTTCCTGCCATGCTGCTCAACGTGTCTCTACTGGTACGCAGGGCACGTGATCTAGGCTGGAGTCCGATATGGGGAATTCTCAGCGTAGTCCCTGTTATCGGCTTTGTGATAACGCTTCCGCTCTTCATGCTTCCGGGGCGTAAAGCGATTAATAAATACGGCCCGCCCAATCCACCTCTTTCGACGTCGGTAAAGCTACTTACCGCGCTGTTGGTGGTGCTGCTGCTTGTAACTTTAACCGTGATAGTTGTGTATTTTCCCCAATACAACCCACGGGCACCCTACGAGTGGTTCTTTAATGCATTGGTTCAGGCATAACGTTAGCGTACGCGAAGTCCATGCTTCACCTCATTGCGCGGCGCCAAGTGCTCAGGTGCCTTTGTAGAGAGCGTTGCGCGCACCACGCGATAGCCCTGCGTACGCCGCAGTGATGTCCATTGGGAAAAGAGAACAGATTTATTTCTCTGCTCTAAACGTCCGTTCTTGGCCGGTTGCGGCCTGTCATTAAGGGCAGCCACCGACCCATTGCAACCGTTCAGCATGTGGCTAAAATCGACCAAGAATAGACTGCCACCCATAAGTGAAAACTGATGTTTACCTGCCCATGCTGCGGATATGCAGTCTTCGAGGAACACCCAGGGTCATACGACATTTGCCCAATTTGCTTCTGGGAGGATGATGTGTTCCAACTCTATTACCCTCACCAGGTGGACGGACCGAATAGATGTAGCTTGTTCGAGGCGCAGGTCAATTTCGTCCAATTCGGTGCCTGCGAGCGAACCATGTTGAAGAATGTGCGAATGGTTAGCGATAGCGATATGCGGGATGGTGAGTGGTTCCCACTCTGGACTCGCCGAGTCGCCATTCCAGATCCCGACTCCGACAACCAGCATCCTCAACACATGAAGTCGAAGTACGACCTCTACTATTGGCTGCGGACCTAGCAGCGCAAATTGGCGTACTAAGCCCAAATTGGTCGGAAGCAGTCTATTCCAAACGGCTGCTTTTGGCCCAGGCTGTGTGAAAACGCGCTAAACACCTCGAAAACTGAGAGTCGCGAACGTTGCCTTTGGAATCAGCGAGGGGAAGAGCGAATTAGCTTAGTCAGTGACATAGAAGTACGTAATGCCGTTTGGGCCGCATCAGCGGCCCAAACGGCTACTAACTGGCGAGCCAAGCGGCTGGATTCACGCCCTGATCGCCTCAAGCAGTGCTGCGATGCCGAAGATGCTCATCATTCGTTTGAGGTTGTAGGCGAGCACATGAAGACTCATCTCAGTGCTCACCCTCGGCAGGGTTTTGGTCAGGAAGTGGGTACTTCCCATCCAGTACTTGAGCGTTCCAAAAGGGTGTTCAACGGTCTGTCGACGAACCCTCATCATCGCTGGATCATGTTCTAGCCGAACCTGCATCGCGTCGACTACCGCCTCATGTTCCCAGCGCTTCACCCGGCGCTCCTTACCCGTCGTACATTGCTTTTGCATTGAGCAGAACTGGCAGCCCGAGAAGTAGTAACATTGCAATAACATGCCGTCCTCCATCGACGAATGCCGCCTGGTTAGAAACTGTCCCGCAGGGCATCGATACTCGTCCGACGCAATCAGATAAATGAAATCCTGCTTGCCGAATCTGCCTTCGGCTTTGCTGCCAGATATGAGGGGTTTCGGTACGTAGGTAGTGATGCCGGCTTGCTCGCAAGCAAGGATTTCCGGACCTTTGTAATAGCCTCGGTCGGCCACCACCGTTAGCGACTCAGCCTCGATTTCTTCACGCGCCTGGTTCGCCATATTGCTCAGTTGCCCACGATCATTACCCACGTTGGTCACCTCATGGGCAATGATCAGATGGTGTTTGTCGTCGACAGCTGTTTGTACGTTGTAGCCAACGGTTCCGGTGCCTCGGCCGCTCGTGGCCATTGAGCGTGCATCTGGGTCTGTGAGGGAGATCTGCTGGTCTGGACTTTCGTGGAGCTGCGCCTCGATTTCCTTGAGTTTCCGCATCTGCTTTTTCAGTGTTTCTATCTTTTCTTTAAGCCGCTCTGCTTTGGCCTCGGCCACTTCGGGCGTGGCCCGATCCGCCGAATCCATCGCCGCCAGATAGCGATCAATGCTCTGCTCAATCTGCTGCATGCGTGCCTTCACCTTGCCCTGAGTGAAGTTGCGGTCGCGATTATTGACGGCTTTGAATTTGCTGCCGTCAATGGCGATGATCGACTGAGAGAAGAGATTGAGGTTGCGGCAAAGAACTACGAACTGGCGGCATACGCTGCGAATGGGTTTGCCGTTGTCTTTGCGAAAGTCGGCAATGGTTTTGAAGTCCGGAGCCAAACGCCCCGTTAGCCACATCAACTCGACGTTGCGCTCGGCCTCACGCTCAAGTCGGCGGCTTGACTGAATCCGATTGAGATAGCCGTAGATATAGATCTTCAGCAACACCGCTGGGTGGTAGGCCGGACGACCCGTTGCGGCAGGATCGACGCCCCCAAAACCAAGTGCGCCCAGGTCGAGTTCATCGACGAAAACGTCGACCACTCGCACTGAATTTTCTTCGGCTACATAATCGTCCAAGCACTCCGGCAGCAGCGTCACCTGCGTCCGAGTCTCGCCCTCAATGAATCGTTTCATGATCGCCCCCGATACGATCTAGACGAACAAAAGCTTAGATCATCCTCGGCGTATTCTGACTTTTGACCTTAAAGCAAAGCTCGCTTTTCATCTGGATTGAAGACATTACCGGAGGGGATTGGTCAGATATGGGCAAGCAGGGGAACAATGGATTTACCCATGCAATTGACTGCCGCAAAGTATTTACGGCCGCTTGGATGAGACAACCTTGCGTGGCATTCGCAACAATACTCGTCACTGTATTGGCCATCAGGCTTGAAAAATAGCTTGGCCTCGCTGAGGTCGGTTATTAAAAATCCTTCAGATTTCAAAATCTGTTCAAAACGATCACGTAGTGAAGAGAGGGCGGTGGGAAGGTGGGGATGACTGAGAAGCTCCTTCGGGTATGGGGTCGCACTCAGGAGATCCACCGTCGCGATCGATTCCCCGGTCGCTTTGAGGGCTTGCAACAGATGTGGGTGTACGTACGACAGACTGCTCGCAGCGTGGTGCGCAATACTTTGACAGACACTACTGAGGCGGCGACGGGAAGGCATTCATTCTTCCTGATTTGGTTTACGAGCTGCGTCGAGCTGCTGGATTCTTAGAGATCATATGGTGCCTCAAAACCTGGTCGAATGCCCCCATGGCCGAATCGTTCTAAAAATGTGTTTTCACACAGCCTGGGCCGAAAGCTGTCGTTCCCAACGGGTCGCGTTTTGCTCGAAGATGGCCCTGTAAACCATCTCTCATTCAATCGGGATCCATTCACATGCCTGTCTTGATGGCGCGAATAGCCGCCATGTAAGCGCTGGTTCCGATGCCGACCTGACCCCAGACTTCACGGCTTTCTCCTCCTTGGCGGTCATATTGTTCATCCGCATCCCATAGCGTCAGGATTTGGGTTGGAAACAGGTATTCATAGGATGAGAATTCGTGCTGGCCGGAATTGTCCGAAGCAGCCATCACTGAAAACACATGTGTGGCAGAGTGCGCAAAGACATCGACTCCCTTGAACATGAACGTAACGTTCGGGTTTCCGCAGACACCAATGAAGCTGACTTCATCGTTCGGCCCGTGGGAAACCTGCACGCAGGACTCGCAAAAATAATCGACGCGGTCATGGGAATGCTCGAGCGGGAATCCGATGGCAGCCATCTTTTGCCTCGCTGTAGCGCGTGCTGCGCCAAGACGAACAGGACCAATAGCCTCGAGCGGTAAGATTTCAAAAACCTGCATTTCCTGGGCTCCATGGGTGACAGGCTAGCCAACCGCTCCGCTATGTAGGGCGCGGAAGTTGTGCTGAAGATTGTCCGAGAGCGGGCACCTCGGTACGCTGTCGACCTTATCCGATATGGAAAATGCTTAACATGGATCCGCACGCTGTGATCGCAAGAAATTTCGTTGGGGGTGAAGCATACGAAGACGCCTCGTTCATCGGACGATTACATGAAGCGGGACTCTGGGATCGTGAAGAATACTGGCTGCTGGAGTGGGCACTCTATCAAATCGCAACAGAGACAAGCTTCAGTCAGCCGCTCTCACATAGGGTGTTCGAGATATTTAGCTACAGTTTTCTACTATTCGGATGCCACTTCGATCGGAAGGATCGCTTCAAGATCCGAAACCTGAAAAGAAAGCAGATCTACGATTCCCGCGAGAGATTCCACATGGTGTTTGAGGGTTTCTTCGCTGGAAAAATGCCGACACCGGCTCGCTTTGACGAACCCAATCCGTGGCTCGTAGGTGGCCCGTAATCTGACCGGACGGGGTTAATGATCGCTGATGTCAATCCACCGTTCCTCGGCCAGCCTTGCGCATGCCGAGAAAGCAGGCAGGACCGACTAGCCCTTAGAGTTCTGCCTTCGGGGGTCGTGACGGTCGAGCGAATCGCGCCATTGCTGGATTGCTTTGGCTTATTCGAACTCAATCCTCGCGAAGGTTAGGCCACGACAACTGTCGGCCAGAAGCGGTCGATCGAGAGACGTCTGAGGATATAAAGTCGAAGCTTCGGATCACATATTTCTGCTTTGCTCATGAGCCAACACAAAACCTCGCGCTGTCAGCCTGGCAGTTAGGAACATTAACGCTCTACGGAAGACCGGATGACAGTCGGCATACGGCAAATTATCGAGCGGAGCCCAAAAAAAGCTAAAGAAATGGCCATGATCATCGAGCGTGAGATGAGTCCATTGCTCCGGCAAGGTTGCCTGGGTGAAACACAGCTGAAATGACCATATCTGGTCGAGATGCTCGGCGTCCCAGCAGCCCATATCGCTGACAACCGAGGCGTCCGTAATACCCGACTCTTCGCTTAATTCGCGCAGAGCGGTCTCAACTGGAGTTTCGCCTTTCTCGATTGTTCCTTTGACCAGTTGTACGCCTGCTATTGGATGGCGGAACAGAAGGATGTGTGTGCCAGGAATGCTGGAGAGGATTACGGGGCAAGCCTTGTTCGGTGACATCGCGATTTCCTTATCGACAACGAAGCACGCATCTTACGACCTTATCCTCTGCGTGAGTCGCCAGATATTTTGATGTCCGCTTCGGGTCGGAAGCAGCCCTTCGCTTCCGACCCGATCCATCTTGGGAAAAATGGAATCTATTCCACCAAACGCTTACCTAGGGTCGATGACATCCAGCGCCCGGTTTGCCAATAGCAGACCTAGTTCAATCAGTTGTTGCAGCCCCAGTGCAACATGCCGTCGAGAATCCTCCAGGTCAAACGCCAAATCGTTGGCCATGGCATTGGCGGAGGCTAACGTTTCGCTGAGGTTGGCCAACAGGCTTTCAGCATCGACGCCCTCCACGACGGTGAACAGTTGGTCCGGAGGTGGCTTCTTGTCAGGCTGGGCGGGTTTGGGGTTCAGATAGGAATCGATGACACGTTCGGCGTGGGCGTCGGCCGCGATGTCCAGGTGCAGCGGTGGAACGGGTGGGTCTGGGATGAGTTTGTCCATGGAATGCTCCTAACGTTATGGGAGCCGCCACGTTCGCTGCTAAACGAGTGGGTGGCAGCCGTGCGCAGGTTAGCAGACCGGTACGTTAGGAAACCGGCGCACCCGAGGATGCCCTGCACACAGCCGCCATAAGAATTCGAGCAATAAAAATGCCCGCACTGAAGGCAGTTGCCGTGCGCCTAACGTGATTCCGAGCTGCTAAACCCGACCGCTGATTGGTAGCGGTGAGCAAAGACTAGGCACCGAAATCAGCAGGCGCAAGGGACTGGGATTTTCTAGGAAATGTCCTGCAAGTCAATGGGCAATATTCGCTCCGTCAATTCCTACGACAAGCCCGTTCACCATTCCACCACCGGAGCGCTGCGCTGCGCGACGGGTTCGATGTGACGTGTATCCTGACCAAGCTAATACTTCTGTAATAAATTGGGATCATTCACGCCCTCAGAAACATACGTACTCTCCTGACCGACGTAAAAATCATTTGGCTTGGCCGCCTCGGCATAAGCTTCGATTTCATCGAGACTCATACTCGGATCCGCCTCAAGAGCCGCCTTGAAGTTTTGTGTCGTCGTAATTGAGCGCTCCCCGTTGAGCTGACTTTCTTCTGAAACCAGTCCAGAAGGAGCTAAAGTCTTGATGCAATTTTCACCACACTTCTCTCCAGCGACAATCCCCCTCCAGTGAGGACCAAAAGTAAAAACGGCAAAATACATTGTTTTCGCCTTGGTTTTATCAATACCAAGATCGATTAGCGCGTAATAGAACATCCGATGCGTTTCAACCCACGACCGGACCCGATTTTCTTCGTAGCAATAATGATCATGGACAATTGCCGCCTTCAAGAAAGACTCGTCGTAAGCATCACCTATTATAGGTTGCGCCCATTTCGGGATCGAAGCGCCATCCGTGGTTCCTGACTCATGATTGCCTGCTTTCCAAATATCGGTTTGCCACACCAAGCCATTTGGCGATTTAAACGTAAGCATGGAACCTAACTGACACTTTCGCTCCTTGGTAAATTGACAACCTTCAGGGAGCAATTTCAATTCTCCCGTAAATTGACTCGCAAACAGTGCATTTGCGACCCCCATTAACAGCACCATCAGCGCTATAGCCTTACGCATATCGCCTCTTCTTGTCGATATAACGATTAGACAACTCAAATCATTTTTATGGAGCTTGGTGCTATGAACTTTACTTACATCAGCTGCTGCGAGTTAACTATAGCAGTCAATTTTCCTGGCAGTTTTCCACTTTCAAATGGTTCAGCCCATCAATACAAGAGATGCCATAATCCTGGCCTGCTCATACCAGAGACGGATCAATGACCACCGAACGCTACGACCAACTCGCCATCTTCGCCGCCGTCGCCCAGGAGCGCAGCTTCACCCGCGTCGCGGCCAAGTTGGGCATGTCGCAACCGGCGCTGAGCCGGGCGATGCGTCAGTTGGAGATTTGGCTTTCCTCTCGATGGGAATCGTAGGAAAACAAATTACCCTTGCGGTATTAATCGATAAACCACGCCAATTACATAGCACTCATACCGTAATCACATAAATTCGACTGAGCGAAGCACCTTACTTGATCTCAACCAATCGCACGGCCTGTGACCCGTCCAGGGACAGGTGAATCACGGCGGCTCGGCTTGGGAAATTCGGCGCATCCTCGTCGGTATTCTCCATCACGGGAATGTCGATCAGGGTCTGTTCACCCGTCGGGTCGCTGACCAACTTGGCATCGAGGTTGTCGATGGCCCGCCAGCTGTCGCCACCGATGCGCATCACGTCCAACAGGCTGTAGTGCGGCACGCCCTCTTCGTTCTCTTCGGGCGTGAAGGCGGCCAGGTATTGGCTGTAGTTGTTGCCCATGCCGAAACCCTCGATGGTGAAAACCGCAAGGGTGACCTGGCTGTCCTCGCCGGTGTCCAGGGTCTGCACCAGCGTCGCTTCGGGATAGCCGGTGGCGTAGCTGTCCTTGATGAGCGCGACCAGGCGGCCAATCTGTTCTTCCAGGGCTTTGGGAACGGGTTTCGATTCAGCGGCGTGAGTCAGAGTGCAGGTGAACAACAAGGCAACGGCCAGCAGGCGCAATTTCATGAAAGTGAATGTCCGGGGGTGTCGGGAGGTCAGCGTGCAATGGTAGCGGTTGGCAAGGGATTGGGTAGGAATTGTTGATGGGGTTTGTGCTGGGGTGCACAACCTTGTTCGTGAAAGCGGTGGGTCTGTGTGCACTGTTATTGGATGTACTGTCGCCATCGCGAGCAAGCTCGCTCCCACACTTGGACCCGGGACAGCCGCCATTTTCCATCAACCCGACATCCCCTGTGGGAGCGAGCCTGCTCGCGATGGCGGTGGGCCTGCGTGCATCGATGCTGAATGTATCGCTGCGCGCCTGCCCGAACGGCCATTGATTAACGCGGCGTGCCGTAGCCCTTGATCAACCCTCCAACTCTGCGGCGTCCAGCCCTACCCGTGCGAGGTAGTCTTCCAGCGCCTCCCCCGCTCCGGCTGATACGAAGGCACTGATGTACCCGTCGGGACGGACGAGAACCCAATCGCCCATCGCAGGTTGGTAAGCGTCACGAAAATGTCCTTGGTCATCCTGGATATCACCGCCTGGGCCGATGACATGGATGTGCAGCCCGGGGCGAGGTGCTACGGCATCGCGTTCCGCGCCATAACCGAGCAGTGTCCAGTGCGCCCCCCGGAACAGGTCGAACAGCCGTTGCAGTTTACCGGCCGCCCCGCGCATCGGTGCATCCGGCGCACGATCGCCTGCCAATGGGCCGCTGGTAGGGTTGGGTCGTTCAAGGGCGAGCGTGGATTCGCGATAGCCGATGTCGAGTTGGTGCACTTCGCGCCCACGGCGCATGTCGCCGCGCTGGTGCGCGTCCAGCAACTGGGTGGAAAGGCCCAGCATCGCCGCAGCGACCGGGCGGCGTTCTTGCTCGTAGCTGTCGAGCAGTGCCGCCGGCGCACCGTTGATGACCGCCGCCAGTTTCCAACCCAGGTTGTAGGCATCCTGCACGCTGGTATTGAGACCCTGGCCACCCGTGGGTGGGTGGATGTGTGCGGCATCGCCGATGAGAAACGTTCGACCGACACGGTAATGATCGGCCAACCGCGCGTTCATGGTGTAGGCCGATGCCCAGGATACCGAATGGATATGGATATCATCGCGCCCCGTGCGCTGTGCTACCAGGTCCATCAATGTTTGCGCATCCAGGCCAATGTCCGCGTCGGGGGCTATCGGCGCCTGGATCTGGAAGAGCTGGGTCCCGGCCAACGGGCACAGGAATATCTGGTGCTGCATGTCGCCGTCGCCAAAACGATGCCAGCGGTCCCGCGACAGGCCCGTAGCCGAGACATCGGCCACAATGGCGCGAATGCCTAGCGTCTTGCCTGGGAAGCCGATACCCAGCGCATGCCGGATAAAACTGCGGCCGCCATCGGCCCCGACAAGCCAGCGCACCCGGAGCGTTTCTTCGCCGGCCTTACCGACCAACTGAACGCTGACGCCCTCGGCATCCTGCTCGAACCCCACCAGTTCGCAACCAAACTCCGGCCGATGGCCCAGTTCAAGCAGGCGTTCGCGCATGACCTGTTCCGTCAGCCATTGCGGCACCATCAACGGCGATTGATGAGGTTCCGCTGGCGTGGGCTCGTTTTGCTCGATGCTGACAGCGTCGGTGAAACTGCCATCGTCGCGATATCGACGTTCAGTCGGGTAGACTCCACCCACTGCGACGATTCGGTCGAGGATCCCCATGTCCTCGAATATTTCCTGGGTCCTGGGCTGTATGCCCTTGCCGCGCGAGCCGTTGAACGGCTGGCCTGCCTTTTCGATCAGGCGAAAGGGAACTCCCCTTCTCGCCAACTCGATAGCCATCGCCAGACCGGCCGCGCCCGCGCCGCAAATCAATACCTGGATTTCGAATTGCTCTTTCATGACGACCCCACATATGTGCAGAACGCACATATTTAGACGGAGCCGGAACAGTGTCAATCGAAAATGTGCGGAACGCACATATTAATGCCCAATTGCGCGAGCTTCACGGCGCCCTGATGGAGATCGTCGGGGTGATGAACCGACCTCAGCGGGACGAAGCCATGGTGCAGGCGGCCGGAATATCCCTGGATCGCGCGCTGTTTCCGTTGCTGGTCTCCGTGGAGCGGCTTGGTCCTATCGGCGTTGGTGAACTGGCCGATCGCGTCGGGCGCGACTACACCACGGTCAGTCGGCAGGTGACGAAACTCGAAAGCCTGGAGTTGATCGCTCGGGAAAATACCGCCGACCGTCGGGTACGCAAGTCGGTCATTACCGCAAAAGGCAAGGCGATGACCGATCGCATCGACGAGGCACGTGCGCGGATCGGGCGAGCCATTTTCGCCACGTGGGACGAAGCGGATGTAGAGAACCTGGTACGGCTCATGTGCAAGTTTGCCAACGACATCAAGGATGACACGCTGACCGGTGCGCAGGAGCAGGCGTGACGCAGGGTGATCGCCCGTTCTGATGCGTGGGGCACGCCCTGTGCCCCGAGAGGATTTTTCTCAGCGTCAGGCCTCTGAGCCAATGCGCGCGACCAGGCGAGCCTGGAGTTTTTCCAGTTCCTCGGGATCGGCCTTGCCCCGGCCATGCGCACCCGCTTCCTCACCTTCCCAGCGAGGGATGATGTGCATGTGAATGTGGTAGACCGTCTGCCCGGCCACCGCGCCGTTGAACTGCGCAATCTGGACGCCGTCCGGCTGCAGCTCGTCCACGATGATCCGCGTCAGGCGCTGCACGGCCGACATCATTGCGCCGAGGACTGTGGGCTCGACTTCGAGGATGTTGCGCGCCTGGGAATTCTTGGGGATGACCAGGACATGGCCGCGCGATTGCGGAAAGAGATCCAGGAAGGCCAGCACATCGGCGTCTTCGTAAATCTTGTAGCACGGCGCATCGCCGCGAAGGATCAGCGCAAAGATGTTCTTTGGATCGTAATGACCGTGGAGACTCATGTTCACTCCTTGAATGGTTAGGGCGTTGGGTTGCCGGTAAGAGATTTAGCACAGTCCAGCGGCGACGTCTCGTAGAGGTCTGCTTGAAAGCCAAGGGTTGGGCTTGCTGGCGATGGTGGCGGTGGGTCAGTCAGCGATGAATTGCCTGTGCCAACGTCATCGCGAGCAGGCTCGCTCCCACAGTTTTTCGAGCGATTCGTAAAGGTCGTGTCTGGCCCAAATCTCTGTGGGAGCGGGCTTGCTCGCGAAGGTGGCGTACTTGTCGATATCGTGGTTGGCTGAACTACCGCTTTCGCGAGCAAGCCCGCTCCCACAGGGGATTTGTGGCGGCCGCTCAGTCACAGTCCACCGCCGGCCATTGTGGGAGCGAGCCTGCTCGCGATAGCGGTGGATCAGTTGCCATCAATGCTGGATGTAACGCCGCCTGCGCGGGCTTGCTTCAGCGTTACGGCCATTTTCTGCTGCAACTCGCTTTGCGAAAACGGCTTGTGCAGCACCGGACACCCGGCGTATTCGGCCGGCAGCCCGCTCGCGCCGTATCCGGTGCTGAACAGAAAGGGAATGTGGCGACCACGAAGAATCTCGGCCACCGGGAACACGCGCTCGCCAGCCAGGTTGACGTCCAGGATCGCCAGGTCAACTTGCACCGCGCGAGCGATTTCACAGGCCTTAGCGAGCCGGGCGACCGACGCCACGACCTCGCATCCGAATTCCTCCAGCATCTCTTCGATCAATAGGGCAATGGCGCCTTCGTCCTCGACGACCAGCACCCTGTTTCCAGCCAATGGGGTCATGCCCCAGCCACCCCAATCAGGAACGAAAAGCGACAGCAAACGCCCTGTGAAGCAAAGGTGAGCTCAAAGGTGCCACCCAAGTCGCGCTCGATGCAACGCTTCATCAGGCGCGAACCCAGCCCTTCCCGCTCCGGCGGGGCGACCGCTGGCCCTCCTCGCTCTTGCCAGTCAAGGGTCAACAGCGTTCCGTCCCCTTGGGCTTGCAGCTGCCAGGTGACGGCGAGCGTGCCCGTCTCGACCGACATGGCCCCATATTTAAGCGCGTTGATCGCCAGTTCATTGAGGGTCATCGTCAGGTTGAGCGCCACGCGGGTGCCGACGTCCACGGCAGCCCCCTCGATCGCCACACGGCCAGGCTCATGCCCGAAGACCGGCATCAGCACTTCATGGGCCAGGGTGTCGAGCGGCGTCTGGCCCCAATGCCGTTTGGTCAAGAGATCGTGTGCTCGCGACAAGGCCAACAGCCTTGCCTCGAAACGCCGGTAGCCGTCCTTCGCATCCTCGGCATTGCGCGCGGTCTGGGCCGCCAGGGATTGCACCGTGGCCAGGGTGTTCTTGACCCGGTGATTGAGCTCATCAATCAATGTCTTCTGCCGGTTTTCCGCCTGCTTTCGCTCGGAAATGTCCACCAGCATGTTGATGGCGCCCACCAGGTTTCCATCGGCGTCATGCAAAGGCGTGGGAAACGGCGTGAATGGTACACGGCTGCCATCGGGCCGCTCCGCAATCGCCTCGACGCCGCGTATCGGCCGATTTTCCTTCAGCGCCACCGCCATCGGGCATTGATCGTGGGGCAGCGCGGTTCCGTCGGTATTGAACAGTTTCCAGGTCACACACCACATCTCACCCAACTGCGGCGTGCGCCCCGACAACTCGATAGCGGCGCGGTTGAAGAACGTGATACGCCCCTCGGCGTCGGTGGTGTACACCGCGGCCGGCAACGCTTCGAGGAGATTGCGCATGTGCCGTTCGCTTTCGCGGACCTGGTTTTCCATGCGCCGCGCCAATGTCACGTCCTGCAGCACCCGCACGCCATACCGAAACGTACCGTTGGCGTCTCTCACCGATGAGCTGTGGATGTCGAGGTAAACCACCTCGCCATCAGGCTTCACCGCGCGCTTGCGCAGCACGTAATTATCCAATTCACCGGCCACTTGACGGGCGTACAATCCGGCATCCTGCGTAATACAGTCCGGGTGGGTGTAATCCAGGAAGGTCATCGCCAGGAGCTCGTCCCGCGACCGGCCCAGCATGTTGCACAGGGCATCGTTCACCCGGAGCAAGCGGCCGTCGATGCCGGCCTCGGCAATGCCGATGGTCGCCGCTTCGTAGGTCGCCGAAAGCCGGTCATCGCTGTCCTGGCGCGCCGCCTCGGCCGCATGGACGCTGCTCCTGTCGATGGTGAAGCAGCGGGTATTGAAGAGTTTTCCGTTCTCGAACCGGCCGTTCGAGGTGATCGTGACATGCTTGATCGAGCCGTCCTTGGCCCTCAGGCGCGCCGGATAGCTCTCCAGGCGATCGCCACTGCCCAGCTTGGTGAGAATGTCGCCAATAACCGGCTCGTCGACATGAAATTCGGTGATGTGGCGACCGATGTATTCTTGCGCCGAATAACCCAGCAGCGCCAGCTCCGCCTTGTTGGCGCGCAGGATGGTGCCATCGCCACTGACGATATGCAGGCCCACCGCGCTGTTTTCAAAAAAGTCTTCCAGATCGGCACTTTTGCGCCGAAGCTCTTCGGCCATGGCGTGGTGCGCCGAAACGTCCTGGAAGCAATTGATCACCCCTTGAATGACGCCCCGCCGATCCCTGAGGGCGCGGATGTTCATAAGCGCCACGAACCGCGAGCCATCCGGACGTTGGATGATCACTTCCTGATTGCGCGGCGCAATGCCGGTATCGAGCGCCGAGGCCGTCGGACTGTGCTCGAATGCCAGCGGCGTTCCGTCGGCCAGGAACAATCGATGGGCGCCGCAGAAGCGGTCGCCGTTCTCTCCAAGCGCCGGCGCCCTTCCCCACAGCTCGGCCGCCTCGCTGTTATACCGCACGAGCCACCCTTGGTGATCGCAGAGGTACACCGCACCGGGAATGGCATCCAGCGCATTCGTCCCCATCGCGATCAGGCTTTCGTATTCGCTTGGCGTACAGGCTTCCAAGGGGAGCTCTTCAATGTTCGACATCAGTCATCCTCAAACCCCCTGGCTGCAACGCTCAGGGTCTCAATGGACTCTAGATCGCTATTGAGCGCGCGAGTTCAGGAAACTCTTCAAGGACAACGGCGCCTGTGCCGTACGTCAGCCCTGGCGATAACCGTCAGGCTCGCGCAGCGGTTATGAACGAGGCCTGCTCCAGGCCCTGTCCAATAGCGCGACCACTGTTTCGTCCGGGGTCTGGCTGAAGTCTTCGTACCAATCGCCGACCGAGCGCATCCACTCGGGCATCAACGGACACACAAACTCATCGACCTCACTGCGCAAGGCTTCGGCGGTTTCGACCGGCGCCACTGGAACGGCAACCACGATGGCAAGAGGGTTTTGCAGGCGTACCGCATGGACCGCCGCCATCATTGACGCACCGGTGGCCAGGCCATCATCCACAAGCAGGACCACCTGCTGTTTCAGGTCGATAGGTGGGCGGCTGCCGCGATAAAGCGCTTCACGGCGCGCCAGCTCCTGCCTTTCCCGCTGGAGCACCGCATCGAAGGCAGCCTGGTCGACGTGATGGGCACGCAACGCATCGTCGTTGCGAATCTGGATGGCGCCGCTGGCAATCGCGCCCATCGCCACTTCCGGATGAGACGGCACACCGAGCTTGCGCACCAGTATCAGGTCGAGGGGCAGCCCCAGGGCATCGGCCACCTCCCAGGCGACGGGCACGCCACCCCGGGGCAACGCCAGGACGATCGCATTGCTACGTCCACGATACTGGGCCAAGGATTCCATCAAGCGCTGGCCGGCCGCGGCTCGATCGGCATAAGGCGGCGATGCAAAAGACAGGGGATTCATAGTCGGGTCTCCTTGCAAAAACAGACACGTCGTCCGCACAGTCACCCTGTCAGGATACCCGGCACGGGGTGTCCAGCAACGGCTGAGTGATCCAAACTGCCTGCGTCGTCACGCCAATCGGCGGGCGTGACCGCATCGTCGGCGCCAGCGACTTGGGAATCTCGAGTCATTACGCCTGCCGAAGCCGTTTCTTAACGAGGTCTGACGGAGGAGAAATTTTGGCACGCCCGAGAAAAATCCCGTCAAACCTGGGCTGCCCTTGTTCGATCTTCCGTAGTACAGTAGTCAAAACCCGATAAATATCCACCTTGAGATGACCTGAAGTGCCAGGCCCCAACGTCAATGGACCGCACACCCCGTCATCCTTCTGCCGCGGCGGTAACTGCATGATCGACATCACCGAAGTTTCCATTGCCCAACTGCGCGCCGCGCTGGAATCGGGCCAGACCACGGCGGTAGCGCTTGTCCAGGCCTACCTCGCCAGGATCGACGCCTACGACGGCCCCGACACGCCCACCGCCCTCAACGCGGTGGTGGTGCGCAACCCGGATGCGCTGAAGGAAGCGCAGGCCTCCGATGCCCGCCGGGCCAACGGCCAGACCCTCGGTCCACTCGACGGCATTCCCTATACGGCCAAGGACAGTTATCTGGTCAAGGGCCTCACCGCCGCGTCCGGCAGCCCGGCGTTCAAGGACCTGGTGGCCTATCGCGATGCGTTCACCATCGAACGGCTGCGCGCCGCCGGGGCCATCTGCCTGGGCAAGACCAACATGCCGCCCATGGCCAACGGCGGGATGCAGCGCGGGGTGTATGGCCGGGCGGAAAGCCCGTACAACGGCGACTACCTCACTGCCCCCTTTGCCTCCGGCTCCTCGAACGGTGCGGGCACGGCGACCGCCGCGAGTTTCGCGGCATTCGGCCTGGCTGAAGAAACCTGGTCGAGCGGACGCGGCCCGGCGTCGAACAACGGCCTGTGCGCCTACACGCCGTCCCGTGGGGTGATTTCGGTGCGGGGCAACTGGCCGTTGACGCCGACCATGGACGTCGTGGTGCCCTTCGCCAGGACCATGGCCGACCTGCTCGAAGTGCTGGACGTGGTGGTGGCCGAGGACCCGGACACCCGTGGCGACCTGTGGCGCCTGCAGCCCTGGGTGCCGATACCGAGCGTCGATTCGGTTCGTCCCGCTTCGTATCCGAGCCTTGCCAGCAAACCCGGAGCGCTGGCCGGCGTTCGGTTCGGCGTGCCACGGATGTACATCAATGCCGACCCTGAAGCCGGCACGGCCGAGGCCCCCGGCATTGGCGGCCCGACGGGGCAGCGCATCATCACTCGCGCCTCGGTGATCGACCTTTGGGAGCAAGCCCGCAAGGCCCTGGAGGCCTGTGGCGCCGAAGTGGTCGAGGTGGATTTCCCACTGGTGTCCAATTGCGAGGGCGATCGTCCCGGCACGCCGACGGTGTTCACCCGTGGCCTGGTTTCCAAGGAATTCCTGCACCATGAATTGTGGGACCTGTCGGCCTGGGCATTCGATGATTTCCTGCGGGCCAACGGTGATCCGCAGTTGAATCGCCTGGCCGACGTCGATGGACCGAAGATCTTCCCCCACGACCCGGGCACCCTGCCCAACCGCGAGGACGACCTGGCCGCCGGCATGGATGAGTACGTGAAGATGGCCCAACGCGGCATCACGCCTTGGGACCAGATCCCGACATTGCCCGACGGGTTGCGGGGGCTCGAAGAAACACGCCGGATCGACCTGGAAGACTGGATGGAACGGCTGGGCCTGGACGCGGTGATCTTCCCGACCGTCGCCGACGTCGGGCCGGCGGACGCGGATATCAATCCGGCCTCTGCCGATATCGCCTGGAGCAACGGGGTCTGGGTCGCCAACGGCAACCTCGCCATTCGTCACCTGGGCGTGCCCACGGTCACCGTGCCGATGGGCGTCATGGCGGACATCGGCATGCCCGTCGGGCTGACATTTGCCGGGCGCGCCTATGATGATTCAAAACTGTTGCGACTGGCATCGGCGTTCGAGTCGATCGGCTCCAAGCGCCTGGTCCCGCCTCGGACCCCGCCGCTGTCGGCTTGAGCCGGTCATTGGGGTTGCTGCGTAACCCAGCGGGAGCAAGCGCCCTCGCCACAAAAGCTGCGTACGACTTCATTTTTGAGTACGGGCGCAACACCGTGGCGAGGGAGCTTGCTCCCGCTGGACTGCGCAGCAGTCCCCAGACCGGTTCTACAGCCGGAAACACTGTTGCATGGCACGAGCAAGCAGGCCCACGGCCTCATCACCCTGTGCCGCCTGCGATCGCATAAACACCACCTCATGCTCCTCGATCACCGGCAGGCCTTCAAGGATCCGCATCGCATCCGTCACCCGCCCACGGTCGATCAGGCTGATCGCCAATCCGGCCTCCACGCAGGCCTTGACGGCCTGGTTGGAGGGGCTTTCCAGGACAATGCGCGTCCTGCGCCCGCTTTGCCTGAGGGCTTCGATCATCGCTTGCCGATAAGGGCATTGCGCCGCATGCACCGCCAGCGGCAACGGCTCCAGCGAGGCCACCGTCCCGTGGATTGGCCCGACCCAGACCGGCGTGGTGGACACCAGCACTTGCGTTTCTGTGTCCGCTTGGCCCTTCGGCTGGGTAACCACCGCTGCCTGAAGCTTGCCACGCTGCACCTGGTCACGCAGCGCGTAACTTGGCGCGGTCTTGAGTTCCAGCACGACGTTGGGCCACGCGGCGGCGAAGGTCGGGAGGATGTCGCGGATGACATGGTCGGCATATTCATCCGGCACCCCCAGCGTGATGCGTCCCGCCAGACGGGTGCCGTGCAGGTCGGCCAGTACCCGGTCGTGGGTATTGAGCAGCTCCGTCGTCGCCACGAGCAAACGCTTGCCCAACGCGGTGAGGGATACCGATTGATTATCCCGGTTGAGCAACCGCCCGCCCGCCACCGCCTCCAACCGCTGGATATGCACGCTGACCGCCGCCGGGCTTTTGTGCAGTTGTTCCGCCGCCCCACTGAATTTCCCGATCCGCGCCACCGCATGAAAAGTACGTATCAAATCGATATCGAGTATGGCCGTCATGATTCAATCTTCGTAAATGACTAATGCATTTCATTTTGATTTATTAGATTAGCCGGGTTCCGTAGCCTGTGGTCATGAACCCGAATAAAGCGATGACCTGCACGTCCCGGTCCCGGCCCGCCTGGCATTGGCTGATCCCACTGCCCTTGCTCGAAGCGGCTTTGCTGGTGTCGTGGAGCTCCGGCTTTATTGGCGCGCGCTTTTCCATCGACTACGCGCCGGCACTGCTGGTGGTGTTCTGGCGGTGCGTCGTGGTCACGCTCGTCCTGCTGCCCTTCGTCGCCGGGCAACTACGCCGAACCTCGCCCGTCGCGCTGTTGAAAAACGCCGGCATCGGCCTCTTGGCGATGGCGGGCTACCTGGGCGGTATCACCCAAGGCATTGCCCTGGGTGTACCGGCGGGCCTGGCCGCACTGGTCGCCGACCTGCTGCCGCTGGGCCTGGCGCTGCTGGCCGCCGGCGTACTCCGGCAACGGCTGGCCTGGCAGGTCTGGGCGGGGCTATTGATCGGCCTGGTCGGCGTCATGCTGGTGACCCAGGGCGCATTGGCGTGGGGCAACGCACCCTTGTGGGCCTATGGCCTGCCGCTGCTTGGCATGCTCTCGCTCGCCGTCGCGACCCTGTGGCAGAAATACCTGCCCGCCGAACAATCGCTGGGCCTGCTGCCCAACCTATGGCTGCAGTGTTGCGTGTCGGGCCTGGCCTTCGCCCTGGTGGAAGGCGTCCATGGCAGCCTGGCCCCGCTACCCAGCACCGGCTTTGCACTGAGCGTCTTGTGGACAGCGGGCATTTCGACAATGGGCGGCTACGGGCTCTACTGGCTGTGCCTGCGCCGCACGACCGCCACCCGCGTCGCCAGCGTGCTGTACCTCAGCCCGCCCATTACCATGCTCTGGGCCTGGGCGATGTTCAACGAACCACTTTCCTGGCAGATGGCGGTGGGGATGGCCGTGTCCGGGGTCGGCATCTGGCTTGTCGTGGGTACCGAAGCACGGCAGGCGGTTTCGAGCTCAAGATAGCAAGATCGGTCGAGCGCATCGGGCTGGCTGGCCTCATGCTGGTGTCCTCTACAGGGAAAGACCATGACCGACACACAAAAGCGCTACCAATCCAGGATGCAGAAGGTACTCGATTACATCGACCTGCATCTGGATGACTGCTTGGACCTGGATACATTGAGCGGCGTCGCGGTTTTTTCGAAATACCATTTCCACCGGCAGTTCATGGCGACGTTCAACCTGCCCTTGCACCGCTATGTCCAACTCGCTCGAATGAAACGCGCCTCCTACAAACTGGCGTTTCGCGAACATGAGACGATTACCGAAATTGCCATGGGTGCCGGTTACGGTGCGCCTGACGCCTTTGCCCGTGCCTTTCGACAGCGCGTGGGCCAACAACCCTCGAATTTCCGCAAATCGCCCGACTGGCAGCATTGGGGCATTACTTTCACGCCATTGCACAACGCGAGGAACCGTTTCATGCCCACGACTTATCAGCCCAGCGATGTACGGATCCGTAGCGTTCCCGCGACCCCCGTCGCCATCATGGAACACCGAGGCGATCCCGCGATGATCGGCACGACGATCCAACGCTTCATTGCCTGGCGACGCAGTGTCGGCCTGATCCCACCGATCAGTCCGACGTTCAATGTCTTCCATACCGACCCGCGCGCGACTGCACCGCAAAACTATCGATTGGATCTATGCGCAGGGACGGACCAACCCATCACGCCAAACGGCGAAGCGATCAAGGCCGGCAGTATCCCTGCCGGGCGTTGCGCCGTGCTGCGGGTCGAAGGTGGCGCCGATAACCTTGAGCCTGCCGCGCTGTACCTGTACAGGGATTGGCTGCCGGCCAGCGGTGAGGAACCGGGAGATTTCCCGCTCTATTGCCAGCGCATTACGTTCTTTCCGGACGTTGCCGAGAACGAAGCCGTAACCGAGCTCTTTCTGCCGCTCAGGTGATCATAGTCCCACGTCTACAACGAGACGAGCCTGGTGGTCATTCGCCAGCCCCACCCTTGATGTCGACACCCCCCCTTACTGAATACATCTGTGGCGAGGGAGCTTGCTCCCGCTGGGGTGCGAAGCGCCCCCCCCGCGCCAGTTGGCCCGAGTAATCTGGCACCCTCGATGGCCGCATCGGGGCTGCTACGCAGCCCAGCGGGAGCAAGCTCCCTCGCCACAATGACTCATCCACAATGGCTCGTACCTTAAGGCTCATGACTCATGACTCATGACTCATGACTCATGACTCAAGCCTCAAGCCTCAAGCCTCAAGCCTCAAGCGAACAGCATTGCCTCCGCCGCCGAACATGGACCTTCACCCGCCCAAACCAGTGCCTTGTCCATCGGCCAACGCAGCGCCGTTGAGGTAATGATCGCCAAGCAGCCGACGCTGGGTCAGCAGGCCGGTTCGGGGCTGTCCGGCAAGGGCCGCGGCAGGCTGCGACCGGCCAGTTCGAAGTAGGCATGGCCGGCCAGGCGCGCGTCTTCACGCCATGGGATGGATCAGGTATTCGGTGAGTGTCGCCGCACACGCAACGATGCCTTCATGAAGCACCATTTCAAAGCCATGGGTATTTTCCGTTGGAATGGCGATGCACCCCGCTCGCGCGGCCACTCCCGCACTCATGATCGCACTCGCATCGGAGGCAAAATCGACCAGGAGCGCAACTTGTGGGTGATAGCCCGAGCGCTGTGCAGCCTTGACCAGGGCATCCACGACAGAGCGGGTGTAATAACCCTTTTGATCCCCGGTGTTGATAATCGGGTCTGCCGATAACACCGTTCCGTACTCCTCCAGGACCGGGCCCACCTCGACCGCGATGGTGGTGTCGCCCGGCACGCGGGCAGCGGCATAAAGCGCACCGGCGTTGGACTCTTCCTCAAGTGTCGTGCAGACAAACCAGACGTCTTGCTTGAGCGCGTGCCTTTTGTTTTTCAGCTGCTGCGCGGTGGTGATCACAGCCGCCAAGGGCGCCCGGTCATCGAGGAAGTGGGCGGCGACCGTGTCTTTCACCTGGAACGGCCGGCGCCAGTGCCGACTGAGCACCACGCGCACGCCGGGCCGGATACCGGCGGCGGTCAGCTCCTCCTGGGAACAGCGGGTGATGACATGGACGTCGCTCCACTGCACCGCCCCTGACAGCACATCCCGCCCTTGGGCGGAGCCACCAGTGTTGTGCATGGAACCATAAGACAGTACGCCGGGCAGGCATTGGTTATCGCCGAGTATGTCGACCGGACAAACGCCAAAACAAATGGGCTGGGCACCGCCCAGCGCCACGACTTCCAAGTTACCGTCGGGCCTTGTCTTCTTCACGATCATGGCAATTTCATCGAGGTGCGCCATGACCCTGATGGGCTGTGCTTGCGAAGACTCATCCGACGCCTTGATCAGTCCCCGGATGTTGCCGGCCTCGTCGACAACGACCTCATCACAATGCTTGCCCAGTTCCCTGAGACATATTTCCCGGACTTCATCTTCCTGCCCGCCGGGGCCGCGGGCCAGAAGCAATTCTTCGAGCAAAGGCTGGATACTCATTGGAGGCATCAGATAGGTTCCCGTCACGACCCTTGAACAGCGTAGACCCCACCTGTTTCCCGTCCGTTCAAATCGGTATTCCCTCGGTCATGACCGGTCAATCCAGCCCCGAACGGAACGTTTCGATCTTGAGTCCGAATCGATTCATCTTGTTGTACAAGCCACCGCGCGACACGTTCAACCGTTGGGCAGCCAGGCGGATGTTTCCGCGCGTCTCCTTGAGGGCGGCAATGATCGCGTTCATTTCATGGGTGCCCAGGTCCGGCGCCGTCCGCGGTTCTGGCACATTTGCCCAGATCGAGGGTCGCCCGCGCTGCCTGATTTCCAGCGCAAGGTCACTCGGCTGGATCAGTTCGGTCATTGCCAGGTTCGTCGCCCGTTCAATGACGTTTTCCAGCTCACGGACATTGCCCGGCCAGTGATAGGCGCCCAGCAAATCCAGCGCCGCTGGCGAAACGTCCTGCATCGTCTTGCGCAGCGACCGGGCACAACGCGCGAGAAAATGCCGCGCCAGCAACGGCACATCCTCGCGACGCATCCGCAATGGCGGCACCGTCAGGTTCAACACGTTGAGCCGGTAGTAAAGGTCCTCGCGAAAAGCCCCCTCGGCCACCGCCTGGCTCAGGTTGCGGTGGGTGGCAGCGATGATGCGCACGTTGACCCGCAGCGATTTTTTCGCACCCACCCGTGTCACCTCACCTTCCTGCAAGACACGCAGCAGGCTGACCTGCGCATCGAAGGACATGTCACCGATTTCGTCGAGGAAGATTGTCCCACCATCGGCCAGTTCGAACTTGCCGGCCGACCCACCGCGAGCCGACCCGGTGAAAGCGCCTTCGACATGACCGAACAGCTCGCTTTGCACCAGGTCTCGCGGAATCGCGCCGCAATTGACCGCCACGAAAGGCCCGCCACGACGATCGCTGGCGTTATGGATAGCCTGGGCGAACAGCTCCTTGCCCGTGCCACTCTCGCCGAGGATCAGCGTGGTCGAATCACTGCGACTGGCAATCCGCGCCAAGTGCATTGCATCCTGGATCGCCTGCGAGCGGCCTAGGATGGTTTCAAAGGTGTAGCTGGCCTGGGTGCCGATGATCCGCCGGGTGATTTCCCGGATGCGTCGGTTCTCGCGCAACGAAACGATCCGCCCGCCTTGCGCCAACGGGCAGACCGACACCAGGCAAGCCAGATGGCTGCGATCGTGCAGTTCAAAGGTGCAGTCCAAGTCACGCACCCCGTCGCCGCCCCCGAGCAGGACCGCATCGGTCAATTCGCTCTGCCCCAGGCTCTGGAACGGACTGCCGAGCAGGTCATGGCCGACGCGAAACAACTGCCGGGCGTAATGGTTGAGGGCCTTGATGCAGCCGCGCTCATCCAATACCACCAAGCCCTCGTTGAGCACCTCAAGCACGGTCTGTTGTTCTTCCAGCAAGGCCTGCAGGGTCATCTGCCTGGAGACAGCCTCGGCCGCGGCCTGGACGGTACCCAGCGTATGAAAGTGAAACCAGCCTGGCTCGGCCGTCAAGGTCAACATGCCCAGGGTCCGGCCCTGGGCATCGCGGATGGGCGCGGCGGCGCAATGCATGCGGCGCTGGCGCAGGCCAAGCCCGAAATTCTCCTCGGCCAGCACATACACCAAGCGATCTTCGACGATTGCCAGCCCGGTGCAATTGGTGCCCTGCACCGACTCCAGCAGTCGACTGCCGATGGGGGTGAGGTCCAGGCCGCAGAAATACAACGTGGTGCCTTCGGCATCGGTCAGGTTGATATGGCCCCTGGGGTTATAGGCGAGCAAACCGCGCATGACTTGCGCCGCCGCAGCGATCAGCTCCCGGTTGGCAGCCAGTGTCGCGGTCAGGTCGGCGGGCGCGACAAAACGGTACGCGCCGTCTTCCGGATCGAGGCCGGCACTGACGCTGCGCAACCAGGATTCCCAGATCACCCGGCGGATCCCGACTGGGCGCTCGGTCTGCCCTTGCCAGCACGCTCGCCAGGCCTCCTCCAGCGCCGTGCCCGGCCCGTCGTTCAACGACGCTGGGCCAAGCGTGGTGAGGTAATCGCGGTCTTCGTCGCTCAACGCTATGGGTTGCTGATCCATGGTTCGGCCATATGTTCATATTTTCGACATGTCAGTATAGACATGTCATCGGCATGAACATTGATTCAAATAAAAACCATTAAATATCAATAAGTTAACTATTGGCACAGCCCTTGCTCCCTGCAGAACAGACGAGGACATTCTTGCCGCCGAGTCGTAAAAACAATAAAGGGAGTCATATTCATGAGCACATCCAAGACCCTCCGCCTGGGCCTCATCGGTGCCGGCCGCATGGGCAGTTTTCACGGCCTGACCGCCGCCCGGCACATCCCTGGCGCGTGCCTCGCCGCCATCGCCGACCCTACCCCCGGCCAAGCCGCACGCCTGGCGGCAGAACTGGACGTGCAGAAGATCTATACCGCTCCACAGCAGTTGCTGGATGACCCGGACATCGACGCCGTGCTGATTGCCGCGCCGGCGCGCAGCCATGCCGAGCTGGTGATCAGTGCGGCCCGGGCCGGCAAAAGCGTGTTCTGTGAAAAACCGATGGCCATCACCCTGGATGAAGCGGACCGCGCCATCGCCGCCGCTGCCGATGCACAGGTGACGCTACAAGTCGGCTTCAACCGACGCTTTGCCAAGAGCTTTCGCACCGCTCATCTGGATGTGATGGCCGGCCGGATCGGCACGCCACAACTGCTACGCTCGCTGACCCGCGACCCGGCCCTAAACAACCCGGCCGCGTCGCCGCAATGGGTGATCTTCCTGGAAACCCTGATCCACGATTTCGACACCCTGCGCTACCTGAACCCGGGCGCCGAGGCGGTTGAGGTCTTTGTGATGGCCGATGCCCTGATCGCCCCCGCCTACAAGGACAAAGGTTTTCTCGACACCGCGGTGGTCACGATCCGCTTCGACAATGGCGCCATCGCCACCGCCGAGGCCAATTTCCAGGCCGTGTATGGCTACGATGTCCGCGGCGAAGTGTTCGGCAGCGCCGGCATGCTGACCATGGGCAACGTCAACGATTCCGACTTGCTGCGGTACCTGGCCAATGGGGTCCAGGCCGACACCCAGCGCATGGACACCGACTTGCTGCGTGATGCCTACGTGGCCGAACTCAATCACTTCGCCAGTTGTGTGCGCAGCGGCGAAAAACCGCTGGCCAGCGGTGAAGATGCCCGGGCAGCACTGGCCATTGCCCGCGCCTGTATCGAGTCCTTCCAACAGGGCAAGACGGTGCGCGTGCAAGGAGCGCTGTCATGAGTTTCATCCCATTCAAACTGGCGATCAGCGCCGAGATGGTCTTCCTCGACCTGCCTTTTACCGAACGGGTCAGACGCATCCACGCGCTGGGCTTCAGCGTCGAGATATGGAACTGGGCGACCAAGGACATCCAGGCCCTCGTGGCGACGGGCGCGGACTTCACCTCCATGACCGGCTACCTGTCGGGCAACCTGACCGACCCCGACGATATCCGACAGTTGCTCGACAGCGCCCAGGAATCCTTGGCCGTCGCCGCTCAATTGGGTTGCCCAAGCCTGAACCTGCACGGCACCGGCCTGGGCGATCAGGGCTTGCCGGTCAAACCCGTGGCCCAGACCACCGGCCGCATGTGGTTGAGCGCCTGCAAGACGCTGGAAAAAATCGCTCGCCTGGGGGAAGACGCGGGCCGGGTGTTCCTGCTGGAAAACCTCAACACCGAGGTCGACCACCCGGGCACGCCTTTCGCCCGCGCTGACGATACCCTGGCGCTGATCGAGGCCGTGGGCAGCCCGCACTTGAAGATGAACCTGGACCTCTATCATGCCCAGATCGGCGAAGGAAACCTGATCGAACTGATCCAGCGCGCCGGCAGCGCCATCGGCGAAATCCAAGTGGCCGACGTCCCGGGGCGCAGGGAGCCCGGCACCGGCGAGATCCACTACCCCGCCATTGCCAAGGCCTTGTTCGGCATGGGATACAGCGGTGTCGTCGGCCTGGAAGGCTGGGCCAGCGGTGACAGCGAGGTCGCGCTCGAGCGTTTCAGGCAAGCCTTCACGCTTGATGGATAAAGCCCCGACGCACTCAACATGTGCGGCAGATTTTCAGTTCTTGGTGACGTTTCAACCCATAACAACAAAAGGATAATCATCATGCGTCGTTGCACACTGCTTTTCGCCACCCTGCTGTTGCTGTTCAGCCAATGGGCCGCCGCCGACTATCGCATCGGCGTCAGCATCGCCAGGGTCGACGACAACTTCATGACCTACGTACGTAACGGCCTGGACGAGGCCGCGAAAAAGGAAAACGTGCAGATCCAGTTCGAAGACGCCCAGGGCGATGTGGTGCGCCAACTCAACCAGGTCCAGGGTTTCATCAACCAGCAAGTGGACGCGGTCATTGTCCTGCCGGTGGACACCTCCGCCACCGCCAACATCACCCGCGCCGCGGTCGACGCGAAGATGCCGCTGGTCTACGTCAACCGTCACCCGGACGAGCGCACCTTGCCCAAAGGCGTCGTCACCGTGGCCTCCAATGACATCGAGGCCGGACAACTGCAAATGCGCTACCTGGCCGAAAAACTTGGCGGCAAGGGCAACCTGGCGATCATCATGGGCGACCTGGCGCAAAACGCTACCCACGACCGCACCGAAGGCGTCAAGCAGGTGCTCAAGGATTATCCCGGGATCAAGATCGTCGAGCAGCAAAGTGCCGAGTGGCAGCGCAACAAAGGGATGGACCTGACCAGCAACTGGTTACTGGCCGGGAGTCGTTTCGATGCCATCGTCGCCAACAACGACGAGATGGCCATCGGTGCCGCCATGGCCTTGCAGCAGGCCGGCAAAGCCAAGGGCGAGGTTGCGATTGTCGGCATCGACGGCTTGCCGGACGGCCTGGCGGCGATCAAGCGCGGGATGTTGGTCGCCTCGGTATTCCAGGACCCCAAGGCCCAGGCGACCAGCGCGGTCCAGGCGGCGCTCAAGATGATCAAGGGCGAGCCAGTGGAAACGGACGTCTGGGTGCCCTTCCAGTTGATCAAGCCTGAGCAGTTGGCAGTGTTCGAGCAACATTACAAATAACCTGCGACTAGTGGCCTGTACGGTTAATTCGAGTACTCAAATTCGAGTGCCAGGGCTTGCCAGGCAAGGCGCCATGACGAGTCGTAGCCCGCTACGGCGAGGAATGGCAACGCAGACTGGCAAGTTCTGGCGCCGAAGTTGAGTGCACGAATTAGCCACACAGGCCACTAGATACATCGCCATGAAGCTGGCAAAGGGGGGCAACACACTGCCCCTCATCAGCCCCACCTGCGCATTCCGATATTTAGCTTGACGATTGAGATGACGATCATCATATTTAGGAAAAATATTACGATCATCATGTGGATATCAACTCGACGACGGCTTCGCGAACTGAAGTCGGCGCGTTGGGCATCAACGTTTTGTCCACGTCAATCACACGCGCAGGAAATGACGTATGCAAGCCCGAACTTCATTGGCGATTGCCGGTACGCAACACACCTCCAGCCAACCGTTGACCGGCAGAATCGTCGCGCTGCTCGCCGGCCTGGCGGCGATCAGCATGCTCTCCACCAACATCATCCTTCCGGCGTTCGCGGCGATCGGTGAAGACCTGGGCGTGACCGCTCGCGAACTCGGCCTGACGCTGTCCAGCTTCTTCATCACCTTCGCCTTGGGCCAACTGGTGGTCGGGCCACTGGCCGACCGCTACGGGCGCCAGAAGCTGGTGCTGGGCGGGCTGTCGGTGTTCGTTGTCGGCACCGTCATCGCCGGCTTTGCCAGCACGCTCGACGTCCTGATCGCCGGACGCGTCGTGCAAGCACTGGGCGTGTGCGCAGCCTCGGTACTGTCGCGGGCCATTGCCCGGGATCTGTTCGAAGGCGAGACGCTCGCCCGCGCCCTGTCGCTGACAATGATCGCCACGGCCGCGGCACCGGGCTTTTCGCCGCTGGCCGGCAGTGTCCTGGCCGTCACGCTCGGCTGGCGTGCCATCTTCATCCTGGTGGGACTGGCCGCTGTTGCACTGGCGTTTTTCTACGTGCGCGACCTGGGGGAAACCCATCCCGCCGATCGCCGCGCCCCCCACTCAGCCAGGAGCGTGGTACTCGCCTATTGCCGACTGGCAGCGGATAAGCGCTTCATCCTCCCAGCCGTGTCCATGGGCCTGCTGCTGAGTGGCCTGTTCGCCTCGTTCGCGGCGGCGCCCGCCATCCTGATGCAAGGCTTCGGCCTGACATCGGTGCAGACCGGTTTGTACTTCGCCTCGACGGTCTTTGTGGTGTTCGCCGCCGGCATGGCGGCGCCGCGCCTGGCCCATCGTCTTGGCGGCCGGATTGTCACGTTGCTGGGCATTGCCTGCGCCATGATGGGAGGCGGCCTGCTTCTGGTCGGTCCGACTGAGCCCGGGCTGTGGTGGTATGCCCTTTCGATGGTCACGTTCCTTTGGGGCATGGGCCTGGCCAATCCACTGGGCACGGCCATTGCCATGGGCCCTTTCGGCAAGGAAGCCGGGATGGCCTCCGCCCTGCTGGGGTTTCTTTCCATGGGGGCGGCTGCGCTGGCCACCTGGCTGGCCTCGGTCTTGAGCTTCGCGCCGATGACCACGTTGGGTGGGATCCAGGCGACGGCCTGCCTGGTCGCGCTGGTGTTGTTCCTGCTGCGAGGCAAGATTTGATCACGGCCAAACACGTCACAGGCAACGATCAATACACGGGCCAGGTTTCGACAATCTTCCCCCCGCGCACGGCCAGCAAATCGCCAAATTGCAGCAGTACGGATTCGGTCTGGGTTGGCCTTAAAAATACCTGGTCTTCGACATTCAGCCCCACCGTCGGCGAGCCGTTGACCATTTCCTGATTGGAACTGCGACCGTAGAGCTCGTTACTTTGCAGCCCCGAGGGAGACTCGAACTCGGCCATCCAGTTGCCGCCGTAGATGAAGAATGTCCCGCGCTGATTCGGGTCCCACCAGGAGAACAATCGGGACTTGCCATTCAGGGCGGGGAAATTCACCGGGCCGGTGCTCTTCAACACGGGCGTTGCGATAAAGGCCGCCGGTACATGCTCGGCCAGGGATGGCAGGTCGTAGTGAGTCGGCTTGAGGAACGCCGTCCCCACCGAGACTTCGCTGCTCAAGCGTTCCTGTCCATGCATGCGGTAGCTGGGGCTGCCGGCGGTATTGAGCGTGAGCCCATCATGCCAAAGCGCCGGGAAGTGTTCCCGCACGGACTTCACATGACCGTTGTAAATGACCATCACCTGGTCGAACAAGGCCTGGGACGAACCGAGCACCCGGGGCACGCCCATGCCGACAAACGGGTCGTACCCCATGAAGCCTGCAAATTCGAGATGCTGCGCATGGGCACTGATCAGCGTCAGCATCTCGCCGAGCACTGCTTGATCAGACACTCCGCCGCGGTGCAGGCCGACATCCAGCTCGATATTGACCCGCAACCGAATGCCCAGGCCCTGGGCCAATGCCCGGTAATCCATCAGCCGCTGCGGCGTGTCGAGCAGCCATTGCAGTTGCCTGGCAGGGTCGAAGGTGCCTTTGTGGGTTTGATAGAACAACTCGGCCGAGCGTACCGGCAGGGGTTTGCCGAGCAAGATGTCAGATTCCGGGAAAGTCAGCGCATCGTGGTTGAGGAACGGCTGGTGAAACGACATCAGCCGCCGGGTATCGGTGCGTTTGGCGATATACGCCAGCAACCCCGGTGACGGCAGGGATTTTTCCACCAGGCGCAAGTGTTTGCCGGCACGTTTGACCGATTGCATGACCACATTGATGTTGTGATCGAGCAGGTCGAGGTCAATCAGCATCACGGGCCGCATCGGCCCATGGGTCTTCAGTTCCTGATTCAACGCGCGGAAGTAATCGTTGTAGGGACCGCCCCGGTCGCCCGGCCGCAACAGCGCCCCCGCCCCTGCCATCAAGGCCCCCACTCCCGCGGTACCGAGCATAAAGGTTCTACGGTTCATCAGGACGCCCCTCCACATGCGCAATCAGGTGCACGTTACGGCAGCGCTGCGCCATCGTTGAGGTTATGCGGGGCCAGAAAGGGGGCTTTAGCGGCCACGCTTTGCCGATGCCCAAAAGCGGTGCCCTCCTTGGAGAGCGGCTACGACTGGCGCGACGCGTTCATGAGCCCCCCTGAGTTTTTCCAAAGACACCCCGATGGCTTATTCACCTGCGCAATGGCAAGCTTGCGACCGCAGCCCAGCCGCCCATGCCGCCGTTCATGGCTGATGCCCGTTGCCATTCACCTCGGGTACCCATCGACTTTTATTCAACTGAGCAAGGATGTCCTCATGAAAATTTCTCTTGGTCTCGTCGCCCTGGCCGGGTGCCTGTCCACCGCCCCTGTCTTGGCTGCCACCGCGAGCCACAGCGACCTGTTCAAGGCCTTGGCGCAGTGCCAGGCCAGTGTGCAGCAGGTCAGCGAATTCAACGGCCTGGTGGACGCCGAGCAAGTGTCACTCGCCAAGGATGAAGCCCACACCCCGTGGGGCGGTGGCGCCTGGCAGGCCACTGCGGCGCTGTCAGTGCACGGCGTGTCGTCGACCACCCTGGTGATGACCGACCGCTTCAGCTTCTTCCTCCAGGCCAAGAGCAGCAACCCGAAGGCCGATGCGGAAAAACTCGCCAGCGCCCTGAAACTGGAAAAGACCCTGGATACCGACGGCTACGTGGACTACCAGCGCAACCTCGACAACGGCGCGACCCTACGGGTGGTCTCCACCGAAAACAAAGACAGCGACCTTTATGTGGGCTGCACCTATCAGCAGGACGCTTCCTGAGACAAGGCGGCCTCGGCAAAGCCTTCCCTGTCGTAACCCGGATCTAATGTGGGAGCGAGCCTGCTCGCGAGGTGTCAGCACATCAAACATCGCTGCAAACTGCCCCACCGCTTTCGCGAGCAAGCCCGCTCCCACAGGGGATATTGAGTGTTCCTGAGCTTTGCATGCAGCTCAGGACCATTGTGGGAGCGGGCTTGCTCGCGAAGGCGTCAGCACATCCAACATCGCTGCAAACTGCCCCACCGCTTTCGCGAGTAAGCCCGCTCCCACAGGGGATACTGAGTGTTCCTGAGCTTTGCATGCAGCTCAGGACCATTGTGGGAGCGGGCTTGCTCGCGAAGGCGTCAGCACATCCAACATCACTGCAAACTGACCCTCCGCCATCGCGAGCAGGCTCGCTCCCACAGGGGAAATTCAGTCGTCGTTAAACGACGCTGCTGCATCCCTTTCACCCGGCGGACCGGGCCTTTGCAGTGTGGAACAGTTCGAGCCATGGCCCGGTCCGTCGAGTTGGGCCTCGACGAAGGCAAATGCATCGTCCAATGAACCATGCAGCACCCCGTCATGCCCCAGGCCTTCATACGTCCGCCAGGTGACGGGGTTGCCAGCGGCACACAACGCCGTGGCGACCGCATATTGGCGCACGGGCGTGATCGTTTGATCAGCCAGGCCGGTGGCGATGAATAACGGGAATCCAATCGATGCCTGTGGCATGTCGGTCGAGGGGATGCGCACCGCCATCAATGCCTCGGGGGAAATGGTCAAAAGCTCGGCAAACGAATCGATCTGCAACGCTTTGGATTTGCGGGTAATGTCGCGACTGCAGCCCTCCCGGGCAACACTTAGCAGTTCAAGGCCTCTGGTCGTAAGGATGTCCTCGACCCGTGGCCCGTCCTCGCGCAAGCCGCCGGACGCCAATGCCAGGAACAGCGTATTGGACTGGCGCGGCGGCAACGCAATGGGACCATGGGGAAATGTGCTGTTCGGGGCCGTGACTACTGCGCCGCGGATAGGCAGCTCCGGCGCATAACCACCGGCCAGGATCGCCGCACCCAACGCCGCCCCTCCTCCCTGGGATTGCCCGGCCAAAAACATGCGATTGGCAATCAGGCCTGGCCTGATGGAACGCGCAGCGCGAATCGCATCCAGGACAGAGCGTCCCTCGGCCTGCCAGAACGTATAGGGATGCGGCCCTGGCCCTCCCAGGCCTTGGTAATCGGTGGCGACCACCGCGAACCCGCGCGCCAGCCAACGATTGATATACGCCCCATCACGCTCGCGCCATCCAGCCCAGGACGGTGCGCAGGCGTCGGCAATCCCCAGCGTTCCGTGGGCCCAGGCCAGCAACGGCCAGCCTTGCGGCGGTGGCTGTCCAACCGGCAGGTACAACGCCCCGCTGACCGGAACGAGTCCAGAGTGCCAGCGCTCGTCGGTGGAGCTATAGAGCAGGCGCAAAGCCTGCCCGGCGGCGGGCATCTGCGGCGGCACCGCCAGCGTCTCGCTTCGCAGCAGTACACCGGGCTGCGCGGGCATTGCTTCAGGCCAGCGATAAAACGCCGACAGCTCCCTGTCTCCCGCGTCAGGACCGACGGGGAGCGTGCCTGCCGCCGAGGCGTTGGCCGTCATGACGCTGAATATCCCGAGGCAGATCCGCGCAAAATTCGCGATACGGAACAGGTTCATGGGAAGTTCGCCTGAGCGCAAAGTGCCCTGCGCAAAGCGCTGCCCTGCGCACCGATCACATCGCGCACGACCGGCGCCACCTCATTGAATCGGACAAACCCGTGGGTCATGTTCGCAAGCACTTGCAGGTGGGTCGCCACGCCCGCGCGTTCCAACCGATCCGCCAGCTCCCGGTTTTCATCCAGCAACGGGTCCAGTTCGCCCACCACCAATCGCACGGGTGGCAGGCCGGCCAAGTCAGCGATGATCGGCTGTACCCGCCAGTCATCCTCATCATCGACCAGGAAACTCGCCCAGTAGGCGCTCATGGTCTCGACCGACAGATTCTGCCCCCCATACCCACCCAGCCTTCGCCAGGAATCGGAGCCCAGGTCGCGCGAGTAACTGCCATAGAACAGCAGCAACTGCCGCAGCCCATCAAACCCTGCATCCCGTAGCGCAAGTGCAGCGCCCAAGGCCAGGTTGGCGCCTGCCGAATCCCCGCCCAAGGCATAACCGCGCACCGGGCAATCGGTGATAGCCCCGAGCTTGATCACCCGGCTGACGATCGACACCACTTCGTTGAACGCCACCGGAAAACGATATTCCGGCGACAACGCATAATCGATGGACAGCACCGCCAGGCCACTGTCACGCACCAGTTGGCGCAGCGGTGCATCCCAGCCGGCGAGCGAACCGTGACGGAATCCTCCGCCATGGCAGTAGAACATCAAGCAAGGCGTCTCATCGCCCTCCGGCCAATAGAGCTTGCAGGCCACCGTTCGGCCATCGACAGCAAAACCCAAGGTGCGCTCATAGGACAGCGGCACGCTGCGGCGCGCCGCCCAGGCATCGATCCGCTCCAGTTGCGCCCGGACACGTTGCACGTCCCCCTGGACAACCGGTAGCAGCCCTTGTTCGCGCAGCGTCGTGGCCACGGCCACCAGGTCAGGGTGAACCGGCGGCGGTGAACCCGCCGCCCCGCTTGCAACGCAACTCATGGCCGGGGGTCCTCACCGGTTCCAAGTGCGTCCAGCAGGATGAACGCCCATTGAGCCCCGTGCATGTCCCGGTCCTGCAAGGCGCCCTGAACCACTGGACGCGGCAGGCTGATCTTGATCACGCTCAACGCCTCGATGGGAAAAACGCTGATCGACTGTGCAGGCCTGCGGAACAGCTCGGCAATCGCCGGGGCTTGCAACTTTGGCTCCGCGGCCAGTTGCGCGAAGGTGTCCGCGTCCTTGCAGAACACATCGATGGTCAGGGAAAACGGCCCGGCGTTCTTGGAGCGGATCTCATAACCCAATGTTTGAAGTGTGTTCATTTCACGCGCCCTCGACTGTCTTGATAGAAAACCGGAAAGGTGCCAACGGATCCGCCACGACCATCACATGACTGAGCACGAACTCATGCACCACGCCCCGGTCCATCGAGGCCGGCGAGAAAGGAAACGCGTGGGTGGGCAGGTCTTTGTCGCCAGGCAACGGAAAGTGCAGCAGGTAAGGATTGAGCAACGCGACCATGTCCTGGGTGCGCTCGGCGGTCGCCGACGTCGCGATGGCCATGACGCCGATTTCCACGGGCGCGCCCACCCGTGACTCAAGCGCTCCCAAGGCTGAATCCTTGCCAATGGCGCGGAACTGCAAGTCATAGTCATCGGCGCCGATGCCCAGGTGCTTTTCGATCCGCTGACGCATGACCGAATCCAGATAGGCCAGCCACTCATCGAAGCGCTCGACGTATTCCGGATCCCGGACAATGCTCATGACCACCGATTGGAAGCCGCACGGCGCCGCCCCCTCCAACTTGACGGTGTAGTCTTCGCTTGGCGTCCAGACCGAACCTTCGACTCGCACGGTCTGTTCGTCCAACGCGGTGTAGACCGCCTCCTCCACGTTCAGTACGCCGCCGGGCTCGACGAGTACGTGGGGGTTGCTGTTTTCATACAGCATGTGCGCCATGACCGAACGCGGGGTGAGCCGGGCGCCCTCACCAATGGCCTTGATGGTGAATCCCGTGTCGTCGATCGCGGCCATCACCACCGCGTTGGCGGGCGTGGTCGTGCAGGACGCGCCGCACTCCAGGATCTTTCCAGCATGCCACGCGGCGCCCTGATGGGCCCCGCGCAGGATGGGCAGCGAAGCCATCACCGCCGTGTCGGTGGAACGTCCTGCCAGGATGATGTCCGCGCCATCTTCAAGCGCATGAATGAAGGGCTCCACGCCCATCAGCGCGACAATGCGCGAGCAGCGTTCGACCAAGGCATCGTCGATGTGATCGAGTTGCAAGGGCTTGATGCGTCCCTGCGCCAACGCTTGTTTCACCACGCTTGCCGGTTGCTCGCTGTAGACGCTCGCGATGCGCACGGCCTGACCGAGTTCGGCGGCGATTTCCTCGCACAGACCGCGCATCAGGTCGACGCCTGCGTCGGAACCACAGGTGCCGCAACTGCCGATGATCAACGGGATGTCCAGTTCCGCCCGCGCCTGCATGAACACGCGCAACTCGGCCCGCAGTATCGAGGCCGAAGCCTTGGTCGTGCCGGTGCCGAGGTAATGGGGACCGGAGTCGGTCGACCCCGCGTCCATTGCAATCACGTCCGGTCGTTCCAGCAGCGCCTGGTCAAACGCCGCCCGTGGGAAACCGGTGCCAATGGCGCCCGTTGGCGTCAGCACTTTAATCGGGGTATTCATGGATTCTCCTTCAAGTCTGTAGAGCGACGTCCGTCAGCGATGACGCAATGGCCAGGCGGGCTACGCCCCTCCAGTACAGCCACCGCACATTGCGCGGCTATCAGATTGGTACGATTGAGCCCCTCGACCGTGGAGGCGCCGACATGGGGCGTCACGATCACGTTGGGGAGTTGGATGAGTTGTTCGGTCACCGCCGAAAGCACCGGCTCCGACTCGCTTTCGAATACGTCGAGCCCTGCCCCGGCCAACCGGTTTTCCCGCAGGGCCCACAGCAGATCCGCATCCCGCACCAGCCCACCCCTCGCGGTATTGATCAACACCGCGGAAGGTTTCATCCGCTTCAGCGCACGGCTATCGATCAGCCCATGGGTGTGGCGGTTGAGCGGTGCATGGAGGGTGATGAAATCGCTTTCCTCGAGCAGCGTTTCCAGGTCGACAAAACAACTTCGGGGGATACCCTCGAGCTCTGCGTTGTCTGGATGAGGGGTGTAGATCAGCGGCTTGACTTCGAACCCGGACAAGCGCTGCAGTACACCCCGGCCAATCCGGCCCAAGCCGACGACGCCAACGGTCTTGCGGTACAAATCGCCTCCCAAGGGAATCGACCAGTCATTGGCCGACAACCCCAACTGGCAGCGTTTGAGCTGGCGGCACACGGCGAGCATCAACGCCACGGTGTGGTCTGCGACGCTGGCGTCGTTGCCGCCGATGGCGATGGTCGCCACCTTCCCGGCCGCCGCCACCGCCGCCGTATCGACCCGCTCGTAGCCCACGCCACGACGGGCGATGACTTGCAGGCGCGGGAGCCTACTCAGCAGGCTCGACGTGACGTTCGCGTGACCGACGATCCAACCGTCGGCGTCTTCCAGGAGATCGAGCAACTGGCGTTCGCTCAGGTCGCCATCCGCTTGCCCCTGAGCCAGTTGCGCAATAACAACGTTACAGCCGTGGCTCTTCAGGAAGTGCACGGTTTCTGCATCGAAAAACCGCTGTGTAACCACTAGGGTGTGGCGAGGTTTAGACATCACTGGCCTCTCGATATATGTCCGGCAATCAAAATGCGTAATCCAGGTACACCCGGGCTTCCGAGCCAGTGACCACGTTGTCGGGTTGAGCGGACACCAAGGCGACAAAGTCCTGGTCGATTCGGTAATCGATGTAAATCAAACCCACGGAAAGTCCGGAATACTCCTTTTCGTCGAAGCGATAATAAAGACGGTATTCGTTCTGCCGTTCGCGCACGTCGGTGCGTCGGCCACTGAAAGGGTCCGTGGCGTCAAACTCACCTTGCTTGTAAATGGTCATGACTTTAAAACCGTCCAGCGAAGCGCCTAATAACGAATGTCCGCTCAAGTCATATTCGGCGCCTATTTGCCAGGTGCGTTCGCCGTCGTTATTAAAGTCGTTTCCGGAACGTGTCCAGGCGTCCATCTTGCCGTCGACGTTATCGCCATGATCGAAATAGGCGTAGCCCAGTCCGCTGGTCAACTCGGCTTTGGTCTCGGAAAATGAAACGCCCAAGCGAAGCTTATCGAGTAATAAACCCACATTGATGTTCAGCCACGTCGCGTCATCGTCATAAGCGGCCTCGCCGGCCTGCCAGTCGCGTTCCCAGATTCGCCCGGCTTTTTCAAACTCATAATATTGAGTATCCAATACAATGCCGGCTTTATCGCCGAGGGGTGCTTTCAGGGTCAGACCATAACGGGTGTTCTCATTGAAGTCCCGCGATACACCATGGTCGTAACCCAGTTCGATGGCCTTCAAGTCGTATTTAATGCCGTAGGTGTAGAGGTCCTTTATTTCCTCGCCCGACTGGCTCAGCAGGTGTTCGAAGTCTTCCCGGTCCCTAGGAGACGTGCGGTTGATGTAGGCGGTTTCAAACCCCAACGTACCGGGCAGCGGGCCGATGCCCATCTCGGTGAAGTTCAGGTGGGCCCGGCCTCCTTGATAGGATCCCGGTACAATCCGGGTGTCGAGCGTGACCAACGTCCCCGCATCGAACCGGCCCCGGCCTATTTGCGAATCGGCGTTCCAGCCGTCGCCTTCGTAACGCAACTTGAAATAACCCTGGCCGACTTTTGCAAAGCCACCGTTAGTGCCATCGGTGTCGTCAAATAAATCCCGCCCATTGTCTTTGGAGTCGATCATCGCCACGCCATACAACGAGGCATCAAATCCTACAACGCCGGCCCAATAACTGGAGTTATAGTCGAGGATCGCACCAACCCCTGTCCCGCCCAACTCGGCGCCGTCCGGAAAACCACCAAAACGATCTTCGATCAAATCGTTGGATATCCGCGTATTGATATACATCGAGCGAAGATAAGCATTCAACTTGCCTTCATGCTGGAACCTGTCGGGGTTACTGATGGTTGCCGCAAGACAAACATCAGACACAAACAATGTCGACAGCAACGTCATAGCGACGGCGTTAATCGATTTCATCGACCACCTCATCTATTATTTTTATTTTGACGTGAGCAGACGCGAGCTGGCGTCCTTGAAACTTCGGCGCAGAGAACTAACTGATCAGATAATCGCCCGGGTAATTACCGCCGTGACAATCAGGACAAGGCTGCTGCCTATGGCCCAGAGCAGGCAATAGCGTTGCATATCACCCATGTCGCGCTTGATGATCCCGCTGATGAGATACACCGCGGCGACCAATGGGCTGAGTGCATGGACGGGCTGCCCCAATACTGACGCACGGGCTATATGCATCGGGTCGATACCATACTCGGCCCCCGCCGCCCCCAGTACCGGCAAGATGCCGAAGAAGAACGCGTCGTTGGACAACAGGAAGTTCAGCGGCAAGGCCACCAGTGCGGTAATGATGCCGAAGTATTGTCCGCCGCCGTCGGGAATCAGCTGGACGATTTTCCCCGACATGCCGTCGACCATTCCGGTGCCTGACAAAATCCCGGTGAACGCACCTGAAGCGAAGATCAGGGCGATGACCATCAGGACACTTTCAGAATGAGCCGCCACCCGCGCCTTCTGCTCCGACAGGCGTGGATAGTTGATCAACAGCGCCAGGGAAAAGCCCACCATCATCAACATGGGCAAAGGTGCCAGCCCTGTCGCCATGGCGTACATGAGCCCGGCGGTGAGCGCCAGGTTGACCCAGAACAGCTTCGGCCGCTGCGTTTCGGATTGCACGGTCGGCAAGACGACCTCCTGCGGTGCAACGTCTTGGTGACCGGGCGTCCAGCCCAAGCGGCGCCGTTCCTTGCGGCCGATCCAGAACGCGACGACGAATGCATAGGCAAGCCCCGCGAACATGGCCGGTACCAGGCCCAGGAACATGTCCGCCACATCGAGATGGAGGGCACTGGCGGCGCGGGCGACCGGCCCTCCCCAGGGAATCAGGTTCACCACGGTATTGGTCAGCAGGAGCATCAACGCCAGAATGAGCGGGTTCATCCCAAGGCGCAGATAGAGCGGCAGGAACGCTGTGGTGACGATCAAGACCGTCGTCGCACCATCCCCATCGAACGAGATCACAGTGGCCAACAGTGCGGTGCCCAACACAACGCGAAGAGGATCATTGCCGACAAACCGCAGAATCCGCCGTACCGCCGGCTCGAAGAGCCCGGCGTCAAACATGATTGCGAAATACAGGATTGCAAACATCAACATCAGTGCGGTGGGCGCTACTTGCTTGACGCCGCCCATCACCATCCCACCCAGTTCCGGCCCTGCCCCACTGGCCAGCCCGAAAGCAACCGGAACGAGGATGAGTGCCGTCACAGCGGACAGTCGCTTGCTTATGATCAATGCCATAAACGTGACGACCATTGCGAAACCTAACCAAGCCATGCGTTTCACCTTTTCGTTTTTATTGTTATCGACGCCATCAAAAATCAATGTGAACAACTTTTGCGCACTCGAAATCTACATAGGGGGTGAAAGCCTGTAAATCTTGATTTTTTTCGTCAATATCCCCCATCTACCGCGTCGGTTTGGACAAATGACTCAAGACGCAACAGAGAAAAAATTGCTGCTTTGTAGACATTGACGAAATGACCGTATATTTAATAAATATGTACGCCTTTCCAATCAACCTGCTCGGATTCGTCATGCCAGAACAAGAAGACCTCTACCTTTCGGCAGAAGAGGCGGCAGCCCTACTCGGAATCAGCCTGCCGACGCTGTACGCCTACGTCAGCCGCAAAAATATCCGCTCCCTCAAGATCCCGGGTACGCCCAAGCGCCGTTATTGGGCCGAAGACATCCAGCGCCTGGTCAAGCGTCCGGCGGGAGAGAAGCACGCGCCCAAGCGCTCGTCGCCGTCGGACAGCGCCATTACGCTGATCACCGATGATGGCCTGTTTTACCGGGGCCATGACGTCGTCGAGCTCGCTGACCGCGCAACGGTTGAAGACGTCGCCGAGCTGATCTGGCAAGTGCCGTCTGCGTTCGGCACGTCACTGCCCCGTGCACCGAGGGACAGTGTCAAGCTGCTGAACATCTACGAACACATGTCCGCCCAGGAAAAAGCCATCGCGCTTTTCCCATTGGTCCAAAGAGAAAACCCCAAGGCCTTCGACCTTTCCACGGACAGCTACGCGCGTACTGGCGCCGATGTCGTCCGATGGTTTGCCGCCTTGGTGGTGGGCGCGACCGAACCGAGCACGCAACCCTTGCATGAATTCATCACCCAGGCCTGCGGCGCCCCACCGGCGTACGCCGACCTGATCCGCCGCCTGCTGATCCTCAGTATCGACCATGAGTTGGACCACACCGCCCATAGCGTGCGTGTCGCCGCCACGACCGGCGCCACCCCCTACTACGCGGTCATTGCCGGGCTTGCCGCAGCCCGGGGCCACAGAATCGCTTTTGGAAGAAATGAAGCCGCCAGCAGGATGATCGAGGAAATCTGCACCGCTGTAGACCCTGCGCGACCTATATTGCAGCGCTACAGCCAGGACGGACACATCGTCGGCTTTGGCCCCAATGTGCATGCCATCAACGATCCGCGCGCCAGCAATCTCATGGCGGCGTTGACGGCCGTCTTCGAGGGCGACAGCGAATTCGCAAAACTGCAAAAAGCGTTTGCGGTGGCCTCGGAACTCGTGGCGTACCCACCGGAATTCATCCTGCTGGTGAGCTTCATCGGCCAGAAGTTAGGGCTGCATGGACAGGAAATTTCATTGGCGGGGATCGGTCGCCTGATCGGCTGGATAGCCCATGCCAGCGAGCAATACAACCAGCACCACGACGCCCGTCCTCGCGCTCGTTACGTAGGGACGTTGCCTACGGCGAGCGAGACCGCCCGCCGTTAATCCCCGCTCGGTCGCGCCTCTGGGAAGCGCCCATTGGAGCGACAGACTGGCTATGAAACGGCCATCGCCGCGAACAGCGAGGTGAATTCGGTCTGCTTTTCGAGACCAGCAACGAAGCCGAGCACTTCAGCTTGTGCCGATGCGTCGATATGCGGCATGGCCATGCGCCGGAATTTACGTTCGAAATCGCCATCGGTCATCGGCGTTTCGACTGAACCGGGCCCGGTGATCATCTCACTCACGACTTGCTCGCCGGACACCAGGGTCACGCAGACACGGTTGGCCAGATGCCGTGGGAACAGTGCGGTCAACGCCGGATCCTCGACAACACTGACCTTGTCCATCAAGGCAATCGCCGCCGGGTCGGCAATCTTTTCAGGGCGATACGAATCCACCGTGATGTCGCCATCGAGCAAGGCCCGAGCCACGTTGTAGGGCAGGCTGTGATCTGCTGTTTCCCGGGTCTTCGGCAACCATTTTTCAGGCGTATCGGCCAACACCCGCCGGTTGAATTCAGACGTTGCGATCGTAATGGCAGCGATATCTTCCACGCCATCGATGCGCTTGCGGATATCCAGCGCAGCCCAGACGGCGGTGTGCAGCTCGCCATTGGTGGGAAATGTCTTGGTCAACGAGCGTCGTATGGCGTAGTCGCCATTGTCCGGCGTACCGAAACGACGGGTATCCAGATCGAACGAACCCGAAACCAGCTTGAAGAACCCCATCTCACCTTCAAACACCGGCGACGGCCCCGTCATGCCATGGCGCGCCAACTGGGCAGCGAAAATGGCGTTGCGCGCGGCGTTGGCGGCGGAGCAGCCCTTCCAGTCGGACAATGCTCCACTGCGCACCTGGCGCATGGCCAAGTGACCACTCACGGCAATGTTGATCGCCTGCTCCGTCTGCGCCACGTCCAGCTTCATCAGGTTGGCAGCCGCCGCAGCCATTGCGACGTTGATGTAATTGACGTGGTCCCAGCCTCGCTTGTTCAAACTGGCCGCATCCTGCAAACGCATCTGGATTTCATAGGCCAGGACGATGGCCGAAATCAGTTCCGCCCCGGTTGCGTTTTCAGCTTGCGCCAGGGCGAGGCAGGCTGGGATGTTGTCACTGGGATGGCCGGGCTCCAGGCCCATATAACCGTCGTTATAGTCCAGGAAACGAACCATCAGGCCATTGGTGAACGCCGCGATTTCCGGCGTCGTTTGCAGGTGCGTGCCGAATACGCTGGATGATTTGGCGCGATTGGCGGCGGCGTAACACACCGCGGCCTTTACCGGGTCAGCTCCGTAGGCACCCAGCACGCACGCCAGGCTGTCGATAAAGCGCTGGCGTACGAGGTGGATGATCGCTTCGGGCAGGTGCTGTTTTCTGAATGCATGGGCATAGCGTGCAAGCCGCATCGCTACGGTCGAGTCCGTCATAAGTACCTCGGGTTGAATAGGTGGACCGGGCCTCGTCCATGAGGCGAACAGATCAAGGCGCGACGCGGTGCCGCCGTCTCAGTCGATGACCACGTCAAGCAAGCGGACGTATTGCTGGCCGGCATGCATGTCGCGCTCGACCATGCCGCCTTGTGGCGTTGCACGGGGATAAGAAATCTTGACCATTTCCAGGTCCGGCACTGCAATGCGCTTGACCCGTTCGGGATCGGTGCCGTAGAGCCTGGCAAATTGCGCCGGGGAAAGTGCGGCACAATCGGCATAACGCTCGAAATTTTCGCGGCCACTGAAAAAGATATCGAACGTAATCCAGAACGGCCCCGCTTGTTTGGAACGGACATGCCGGCAAACATCACGCAACTTGATCATTGTGCAAGCTCCTTCATCGCCATTGGCCTGTCCGACAAATCGATCCATTCAAGACGTACCAACGCCATGGGATTCTCAAGTTGCACCACATGGTTCAACTTGAACTCATAAATCTGGCCTCGGGGTATATCCGCCGGTGTAAAGGCGAAACCATACGAAGGTAATTCCTTGCCCATGACACTGGGGTAATGAAAGAAGTAAGGATTGCACGCATGGGCAATGGTATTGGCCATTTCCTGAGTCGCGGCAGTGGCGACAAACAACACGCCTATTTCAGTTGGCGGTAATGTTCCAACAGGCGGTTTTACCCCGGTGACACCATTCCATCCATACATCCGCAAGGAAATATGAAACTCACCCAACTCTTCGGCTGGAATGGACTGACGGGTTCTTGTGTAAAGCGCTTCCAGCAGCCGATCGTGAAACCCATCGACATCGTTGAGCACATCCGGGTCCTGGATGCCCACCAACATGATCGTTTGATATAAACCGGCGGCGGCCCCTTCCAACTTCATCGTGTAGGGCATCGTTTCCCAGCGTGAGCCTTCTACCCGAACGGCACGCCCATTCAGATCGGCATAACGCGCCTGGGCAACATTCAAGATACCGCCAGGCTCCACCAACCGGAACGGGTCGCTGTTCTCATACAGCATATGGGCCGAGACGCTATGGGGCGTGCACTGGTTGTCCTGGCTCAACGGCTCCACTTCGAAGCCATTGGCATCAATACTCAGCAAGATCCCCGATCCAAGCGTGGGGTTGACGGCGCACTGCACGCCGCATTCACCCGTCTTGCCGGCATGCCAGGACGGCCCCCACGGCGCGCCTTTCCAGATGGGATAACAGGCGATGACGGCGGTGTCGGTCGCGCGGCCGGCCAATATGATATCGGCACCGCCATCCAGGGCGGCGATAAAGGGTTCTACTCCCAATGCCGCGACAATGTGCTCACAGCTGTCCACCGTTGTATCTTCCAGCTCGGCATGAGGCGGGAGCGGCTTGATACGACCTTCGGCATTGAGCTTCTTGATGATGTCCTTGTCTTGCTCACAGTAGATAAGTGCGATTTTCGGCGATACGCCCAACTCCTTGGCGATTTCCAAGGCGATATCACGGGTCCAGTCCAGATTGAGGTCACCGCCCGCCTGCCCAGCGGTCCCCACAATGATCGGTACGCCGGATCGCGCCTGCGCTTTCATTAATATCGTCAGGTCACGCTTTACTGCGCCTCGATTGTTCTTGGACTTTCCAAGTGCAAGATAGGCCGCGCCGCTATCCGTTGAACCTGCGTCCGTGGCGATTACTTGCGCGCCAGCAGCCAATCCATAAGCAATTTCTTCTTCTCGAACACCCGCCCCCAAAGAACCACAGGGAACGATCACTTTTACGCAACCTTCAAATAACTGCGCCATGACAACCTCTTTCAGATCACTCAGTGCGCCAATAATAATGGCTGCAATTGCGCTGACAAGTGGACAGAATTTATCCATATATCATTAACAAACACACTGTAACTTTGGCACTCCAGGCATAACCCGATTAATATCGCGCCAGAGCGCCAGACCCATTTTTTATTTTCAAGCGGGTGTGTTAAAAACTTGCCTGAGGGGCGCCATCGATGGGCATTTTCATTGCAGCGCATGAACGTTTGGCGCCTACATCGCAAACTGACTCCGACAATTATGATTGGAATAGTCCAGACCATGAGACGCAAGCCTCACCCTCGAGAACAATCCCTGTTGCCGGAGGACCTCCGTGTATTCCTCGCCGTGATCCGGAAAAATGGCTTTGGCAATGCTGCCGAGGCCTTGGGGTTTTCCCCGGCCTATGTCAGCAAGCGGATCTCCGTCCTTGAGGCCGCGTTGGGCGCGAAGCTGTTGCATCGCACGACCCGGCGTGTCGCGTTGACCGACGACGGCGAACGTGTCCGCGTCTTCGCAACGCGACTGCTGGGGGATATGGATGACTTCATCAGCGAGTTGACCGACTCCCGCCAGCAATTGCAGGGGAGTTTGCATATCTGCAGCTCTTTCGGTTTTGGTCGTAACCACGTCGCACCCGCGATTGCCTCGCTTTCGCAGCGGTACCCTCGACTGGAGATTCGCCTGGACGTATTTGATCGCATGGTCGATATCGTCAATGAAGGCTTCGATCTCGAAATCAGGGTGGGCTACGACCTTCCCCAACAACTTCTGGGAAAAAAACTCGTGAGTAACCGCAGGGTGCTCTGTGCAACCCCTGGGTACCTGGAAAAGCGCGGCATCCCGACCTCCCTGGAGGATCTGGCCCGGCATGATTGCCTGGTGCTCAAGGAGCATAACAACGCCTTTGGCATCTGGAACCTGACAAAAGACGGCATTGAAGAATCCATCCGCGTCACCGGCCCACTTTCATCGAACAATGGCGAGATTGTGTTGCGCTGGGCCTTGAGTGGCGCAGGCATCATCCTGCGCTCGTTGTGGGACGTGAAGCCCCTGCTTGAAAGTGGACAACTGGTCCACGTGCTGCCCGGCCATGCCCAGAGTGCCGATGTCTGGGCCGTCTACCCGACACGGCTCAGCCAGTCCGCCAAGCTAAGGGCCTGCATCGAATTCTTCGAAGCGCATTTCAAGGCCCTCGCCCTCGCTTGAGCGCCCGGCAGCGGTGGCGGGCAGGCGCGCCTGGGCACTCAGTCCAGCCACGGATTGTCTGCGTAGTGACGCGCTTCGAAATCACGAATCTGTGCCGCCCGCTGCAAGGTCGCGCCGATGGCGTCCAACCCCGACAGCAACGATTGCTTGCGTAGCGCATCGATGGTGAACTCGATGACCGAGCCCTCACTCAGCCAGATCCGCTGATTCGGCAGGTCGACGCTGATCGTCGCGGTAGCCCCATGGCTCACGACGCGAGCCAGTCTCTGTAACTGCGATTCGCACAGCTGTATCGCAAGCACGCCGTTACGCTGACAGTTGTCATAGAAAATACCGGCAAAGCTTGTCCCGATCAGTGCTCGAATCCCCAGTTGCTTGAGCCCCCATACCGCATGCTCGCGGCTGGAACCACAGCCAAAGTTGGGCCCGGTCACCAGGAAACTGGCCCCGCTCCAGGCCGGTTGGTTGAGGATGAAATCTGGATTGGGTTCGCCGGACTCAAGGAAACGCAGGTCAAAAAACACGCCTTTATCCAACCCGCTTCGATCGATCCCTTTCAAGAACTGCTTGGGCATGATGACGTCGGTATCGATGTTGGAAGCGAGCAACGGCGCGGCTTTTCCAGTCACGGTTTCAAAAGGTTGCATGGTTCAAATCTCCTCGGCCAATAGGCGTACGTCGGTCAGGCGACCACGGATGGCCGCTGCGGCAACCATCGCCGGGCTCATGAGGTGGGTCCGGGCGCCCGCCCCCTGACGACCTTCAAAGTTTCGGTTGGTGCTGGACGCGCAACGATCGCCCGCGGCAAGCACGTCGTCGTTCATGGCCAGGCACATCGAGCATCCGGACTGACGCCATTCAAAACCGGCTTCGAGGAAGATCCTGGCCAAGCCTTCCTCTTCAGCCTGGGCACGCACCTGGGTTGATCCGGGAACGATCATCGCCCGTACGGTCGAGGCGACTTTCCTGCCTTCCACCACCCGTGCGACGTCACGCAAGTCTTCGATGCGCGCGTTGGTGCATGAGCCGATGAACGCATGGCTGATCGGCACGTCACTCAACGCCATGCCGGCTTCCAGCCCCATGTAGGTCAAGGCGCGCTGCATGCCCTGGCGCAGGATCGGATCGGCAATGGTCGCCGGGTCCGGAACCCTGCCACTGACGGGCGACGCCTGGTCCGGGCTGGTTCCCCAGGTCACCATCGGCGCCAACCCATCCACGTCCACCCGCACTTCGCTGTCGAACACCGCACCTTCATCGGTGAAGAGCTCGCGCCACTTTTTTTCCGCGGCATTCCAGTGCTCGCCTTGAGGCGCACGGGGCTTGGACTTGAGGTAGCCATACACTTTATCATCGGGCGCCATGAAGGCTCCCCGGGCCCCGGCCTCCACCGCCATGTTGCAGATCGTCATGCGCGCCTCGACGCTCAATGCACTGATGGCCGGGCCGGTGAATTCGATGGCATACCCGGTCGCGCCTGACGCGCCAATCTTCTCGATCAGCGCCATGATGATGTCCTTCGAGGTGACGCCCATGCCCAGCGTGCCGGTGACCGTGACCCGCATGGTTTTCAGCCGCTTGTAGACCAATGTCTGCGTGGCCAGCAGATGCTCGATTTCAGAAGTGCCAATACCAAAGCCAAACGCGCCCAGGGCGCCGTAGGTCGTGGTATGGCTGTCGCCTGCGGCCACCACCATGCCGGGCAGGATAAACCCCTGCTCTGGCGCGACCACGTGCTCGATCCCCTGGCGCTTATCCAGCACATCGAACAGCTCGATGCCGAAGTCCCGGCAGTTCTCTTCGAAGTACGCGACCTGCAAGGCGCCACCGGCGTCAGGCATGGCCGCGATACGGGTCGGGCTGGTCGGGTTGACATGGTCGACAACCGCTAACGTCGCGCGAGAACGCCAGACGCCACGCTTCGCCTCGCGCAGCCCGCTGAAGGCTTGGGGGCTGGTGTATTCGTTGGCCACCTGGCGGTCGATGTAGAGCAATACATGCCCTTGATCGTCCAGGGTCGCGACGGTGTGACTGTCGATGTGCTTCTGGTAGAGGGTACGAGGGCTGTTCATTGCGATGCGCTCTGTGGTGCCGGGTCACGGATGCACAGAGCATATTCGCAATGAAAAACCCATCAATGGCCTTTAGGTGATGGTATGGAACACGATTCGTGAACAATGGAAGTATTCAATGACGTGCATTCCGGCCTGTGGCGAGGGAGCTTGCTCCCGCTGGGCTGCGTAGCAGCCCCATAACGTCCGCCGCCATAGTGTCAGGTCGAGCGTTTTTGGGCGCGCTACGCACGCCAGCGGGAGCAAGCTCCCTCGCCACGGGTTTGTCGCCAGCCTTTGAGTGAGCGGTATCGCCTCTTATCCGCCCTCGACCGACACCTCTTTCACCCGCGCCAACAGAACCTGCAGAGGATGCAGCACGGTAATACCCTCTTGGCGCTTCACCTGGCTGCGGCAGGAATACCCGTCGGCAACCACCCGGCCCGACTGATTGAGTTTTTGCAGGAGCGGCTTCCAGGATTGCCCGTAGATCGTGTCGGATGTCTCCGCGTTTCGCGTTTCATGCCCGTAGGTGCCCGACATCCCACAGCAACCGCTGGCTTGCACGTTCAGCGCCAGGCCCATGCGCTGGAAGATTTTTTGCCATTGCCCGACGCTGCCCGGCTCATTGGTTTTTTCCGTGCAGTGCGGCAGGAAGTGGTAAGGCTCGTCCGCCTTCACGGTTTGATCGTTCGGCAGCGCATCGATCAGCCATTCCTGCGCAAGCATCACCTGGGGAGCGTTGCCGGTGGTCAGTGTCTTGGCGTACTCCTGTCGATAGACCAGCGTCATCGCCGGATCGAGCCCCACCAATGGAATGCCATACTGCTGGAGGCTGAGCAAGGTCTGGCCATTGAAGCGGGCGGCCTTCTCAAACGCCTTCAAGAAACCCTGCACCTGAAGCGGTTTGCCGTTGGGCGCGTACGGCGCCAGCAAGACCTTGTAGCCCAGCCTCGATATCAGCTCCACCCAGTCCACGAGCAAAGGCGTTTCAAAAAACCGGGTAAAGGCGTCCTGGACGAGGATGACGCTTTTCTCCCTCTGCTCGCTGCAAAGCGCTTCCAGGCGCTCAGGTGTTGCCACCTCCACGTCCCAGCGCCGGCATACGGCGGCAAAATCCACCAGGCTGAGCAGCGGGCTATCGACCATCCCGGCCACGCGTTCGAGCCCCCAGCGGATCGACCGGGCGCTCATCACGAAGTTGTACAGGCGCGGCATCCTGGCGAGATAGGGAACCGTGTATTCCAAGGAGCCAATCAGGTAATCCTTGAGGGGACGCAGGTAGCGGCTGTGATAAAGCTCCAGAAAACGCGAGCGGAACTCCGGCACATTCACTTTGACAGGGCATTGGCCCGCGCAGGATTTGCAGGCCAGGCAACCGGTCATCGCTTCGTAGACTTCATGGGAAAAATCCGCCTGGCCCATCTTCCGGGCCAGGCTATTTACGGCCCGACGCGCAACACCCTGGTTCCTGCCAGCCCCTCGAACCCGATCGCTGGCCGCCAGCACATCGACACCCTGCTCGCCCTGCAACCTCAGCCATTCCCGGATCAGCGAGGCGCGTCCCTTGGGCGAGTGAATGCGATTGCGTGTGGCTTTCCAGGACGGGCACATGGCGTCATCCGGATCGAAGTTGTAGCACGCGCCATTGCCATTGCAATGCACCGCCGTGTCGTAGCTTTGCCAGACACGTTCATCAATGGTGCGGTCCAGGGCACCGCGCAGCTCCACTTCGTCGACACGGGTCAGTCGAGCGTCTGGAACCGTGTCCGGGGTGGCGATCTTGCCTGGGTTGAGTTGGTTGAAGGGATCGAAAGCCGCCTTCAGCGCTTGCAGCGCCGGGTACAAATCGCCGAAGTAATCGGGCACGTATTGCGACCTCAAGCCCTTGCCATGTTCGCCCCACAACAGCCCGCCATACTGTTGCGTCAAGGCCGCGACCGCATCGGAAATCGGCCGGATCAAGGCGGCCTGGGCGGGATCCTTCATGTCGAGGATCGGGCGCACATGCAGGACGCCGGCGTCGACGTGACCGAACATGCCGTACTGCAAGTCATGGCTATCGAGCAGCGCGCGGAACGCCTGGATGAAGTCGGCCAGGTTTTCAGGCGGAACCGCGGTGTCTTCGACAAAGGGCTGGGGCCTGGCCTCGCCCTTGACGTTACCCAATAAGCCCACGGCACGCTTGCGCATCGCATAGACACGCTTGAGCGCATCGGCGCCAATCGCCAGGGTGTGGCCCAAGCGGACAACCGAAGTATCGCGCTGCAGGTGCAGGACGAACTCATGGACCTGCTGCTGGACCGCCGCTTCGTCGTCGCCACTGAACTCAATGAGATTGATCCCCAGCGTCGGTGTATCGGGGTCTTCAGGGAAATACTCGGCGACGCCGTGCCAGACAATGTCCTTCATCGCCAGCATCAGCACTTTCGAATCCACGGTCTCGATCGACAGCGGCTTCATCGCCATCAACGCCTTGGCATCACGCAGGGCATCCATGAACCCGGCGTAACGCACATTCACCAGGATGGAGTATTGGGGGATGGGCAGGACGTTCAGCTTGGCCTCGACGATGAAGCCCAGGGACCCTTCAGAGCCGCAAAGCACGCTGTTCAGATTGAAGCGCCCATCGGATTCGCGCAGATGGGCCAGGTCATAACCGGTCAGGCAGCGGTTGAGTTTCGGAAAGGTGTCCCTGATCAGCTCGGCGTGGGTATCGGCGATATCCACCGCGCATTTGTAGACGTCCCCCACCCGATCCCGGCGTTCGACCAGGGCTGGCAAAAGCGCCACGTCGATAGCTGAACTGTCGAGGCGATGACCGCCAAGCAGAACCGTCGAAAGTTCGAGAACGTGATCACGGGTCTTGCCATAGGTGCAACTGCCCTGGCCACTCGCATCCGTGTTGATCATGCCGCCGATAGTGGCGCGATTCGAGGTCGAGAGTTCTGGCGCGAAGAACAGGCCGTAGGGTTTGAGGGCTGCGTTCAACTGATCCTTGACCACGCCACTTTGGACCCTGGCCCAACGCTCCTCGACGTTGATCTCCAGGATGTTATTCAGATGACGGGAAAGGTCGACCACCACGCCATCGGTGAGCGATTGGCCGTTGGTGCCAGTGCCGCCACCACGCGGCGTAAGCACCACCGCGCGGTGGGCGGGCTCGGCGGCCAAGCGGGACAGGATCATCACGTCCTGTTCATCCAGGGGAAAGACCGCCGCTTGGGGCAGGCGCTGGTAGATGGAGTTGTCGGTGGCCAAGACCGTCCGGTCGCCATGGTCGCGGGCAATCTCGCCTTGAAACCCCGCCACTTTGAGCGCGTTCAGAAAAGCGTCATAGGTCGCTTTCTGGGGATCAGGAGACGATAACCGGGCAATCATGATGTTTTCCTACAGGCTGAAAAGCTAATCTATGCATTCACATTACGTATGCTCGGCACGAGACGTATCGAGCAGCTGCACAAGGTTTTCATGATTCTTGCCTTCCTGTACGGTTGGAGCAAACGTAATTCCTGCTGGCTTTGCATGAGCTTTATGAATGAACCCTAGACGCCTGACGCCTTCGATGTCGCTGCTGGTTGCCTTTGAGGCCGCCGCGCGCCATTGCAGTTTCACCAAGGCAGCGGAAGAACTGGCATTGACCCAAAGCGCCGTCAGCCGGCAGGTACAAACCCTGGAGGCGCAACTTGAGATCGAACTCTTCCGCCGCGAAGGCCGAAAGATTGAATTGACCGCCGCTGGCGCGCTGTATCAGCACGAACTGGCGGCCGCGCTGGGACGGATTCGAAGCGCAACGTTGCAGGCCATCTCGTACAAGAACGACAGCGGCCCCTTGAACCTGGCCGTCCTGCCGACCCTCGGTTCCAAATGGCTGCTGCCGCGGATGCATGAGTTCTATGCCAAGCACCCGGACCTGCTGGTGCACATACATTCGCGGATCATCCGCGAGGACGTCCAATCCTCCACCCACGACATGAACGCAATCATCTGCGCAGGTTCGGGAGAGTGGCCCGGCTACATTGCCCATCCGTTGCTCACGGAAAAGCTGGTGGTGATTGCCAGCCCGACCGCATTGCCCGAGTACCGGGCCATGTCGCCGGCCAATGTTGCCGAGCATGCCTTGTTGAACGTCGTGTCGAGGCCCGGTGTCTGGTCGGATTGGTTTGACCAGCACAACGTCGATCACCGCACCATGCGCTCCGGCCCGAGCTTCGAACTCACCGCCCACCTTATCCAGGCCGTGGCGGCGGGGATCGGGATTGGGTTGGTTCCGCAAATCCTGGTGCAGGATGAACTGAAAAGCGGCGATCTGGTTGCGTTGTTCGAACCAATGGAAAGTGGGCGCAGCTATTACCTGGTCTACGCGACCCGATACCAACATCTGCCCGCCTTGAAGGCCTTCAGTGCCTGGCTGCTCTCGTTGCCGTTTCCCGATAACTGAGTTCGGCCCTTCAGGGTTCAGGCTGATCCCCTGTGGGAGCAAAGCTTGCTCGCGAGGCGGCCTGACAGCCGACCTATCTCTCCGGCCATACCCCGATCCAACTGTGGGAGCGAGCCTGCTCGCGAAGACGGCCTGTCCGCCGACATGCCTCTCCCGCCTACCCCTCCCACCCCGGATGACGCCAACTTATTGGCACAAAATCCAACCAATTAAAAATATATTAATACAGTGACAGATTCCCGACGCACGGTACTGATGTGCCATTGCTGGGGACTTGAACCGAAGCTCATCATCCGCAGGCAATCACCGCTAAACGTTTGGGCCGCCGACCTGGGCTACAGGATGTAATCACTCGCATCACGCAATGGAGCAACACCGAGATGATGACTGTCTATTTTGTTGTGATGACGATCTGCAGTGGCTACGAAGGCTGTGTCGATGAACGACAACCAGGGCCAACCTTTGCTTCCAAGGCAATGTGCATGGAGACGGCCAGAGTGATGGCGCCGCGCAAAGGGGTGAAGTTCAAGTGTCGCAAAGAACGTACATGGGTGGCCGATGGGGCACGGCCAGTAGAAGGTTACGACAAAGTTGTCACCACCAAGAGCCTCGGCCAACCTTAGCATTACGACTTTTCTCGCCGACAACACCCATCAGGTCCCAAGCATCTGCCACAACGACGCGCCCACCCCGGTAATGCTCTCCCCGGCAATCAACCCCGCCGCCGCAGTGATGGCGAAGCGTTCGGTGAGGCTCGGCCAGCGACAGCTCACCAGCCACGTCAGCACCGCGCCGAGGGCCATCATCAAGGACACCGAGGCCGGCAGGACGAAGGCCAGGCCCAGGGCCGCCGTGCTTGGCAGGTAGCGGGCCCGATGCGCCGGCAACAAGCTATCGAGAATCCCCAACGACACACCGACCAGACCGCCGATGAAAATCGCCCAGCGAATGCTCGCTGACAATGAATCCAGGCCCAGGGTCAGGGTCTGCGCCACGGCCTTCCAGGTGGCGACCGCCGGGGCCGGCCACTCTTCGGTGAGCAGCATGGTCTGCGGGTCCGGGATCAGCGCCAGGTAGGCCAACACGCCGACGATGCTGCCGATGAAAATCCCCAGGATCTGGGCGATCACCTGCTTGCGCGGCGTGGCGCCAATCGCCCGGCCGACCTTGAAGTCGTTCATCAAATCGGTGCACTGCCCGGCCGAACCACCGGCGGTATTGGCGCTCATCAGGTTGATCGGTACCTGGCCCGGGGCGACGATGCCGAAGCTCAACTGGGACAACTGCCCAATGGCCCCGATCGGCGGAATGCCCGTGGCGCCGACCACCCGGGCTGCCACCGCCGCCAGGCAGATTGCCAAGGGAATGGTCAACAAGGCCATCCAGGCGTTAATGCCGAACAACAGCACTTGCAGGCTGACCACCAGGATGATCGACAGGGCGAAACCGGCCGCCGGCCCAGGCTTGGGGATCGTCCAGATCGCCCGGCCGCCCGCCTTGGTCGAGCGGTGCAATGCCCACAAGCGAATCGCCAGTGAGGCCAGGGTCGAGCAGACCATCAGGCTCACTCCCGGCCATAACAACCACTCCACCAGCGCCGCGAATTGCGGGCCGCTGCTACCGCTCGGCAGCTGCACCAGGCCTTGCTCCAGCAACCACGGCGCCAACCCGCCCCACGCCAGCAAGGCGCCGAGCAGCAGGGTCAGGCCCACGCGAATACCGATGATCCCGCCAAACCCCACCAACAGTAGCGAAGGGTCCGCGGTGAACGTCAGGCGTTCCAGTTGAGCGGTCGGAGACCAGCGCGGGATAGCCCACATGAACGTATCGACCGCCTTGACCAGCCCGGACAGCATCGCGGCGCTGAGCAGCACTTTCAAACGCGTCGCGGCTTCGTGGCCGTGGTTGTAGATATGCAACAACGTTTCCAGGGTCGCCATGCCTTCGGGAAATTTCAAAGCCTTGTCATTGAGCAGCGAGGGACGCAGGTACCAGGCAATCCAGATCCCGAGGAAACTCACCGAAAAGACCCAGGCCACCATGGGAATGGCCTCCAACTGCTGGCCCGTCAGCAAGGTGTAGGCCGGGATGGGCGCGACCAGCCCACCGGAAATGATCGACGCGGCGGCAGAGGCCACGGTCTGGTTGATGTTGCTTTCGTGCAGCGTCCAGGGCAAACGCCCCACCGATCGGCTGGCCAAGCCCTGCCAGATGCCATAGCCGATCAGCAAGGCAATGATCGACATGTTGAACGACCAACCGATCTTCAACCCGGCGTAGACATTGGACGGTGTCAGCAGGATACCGAGGACAATCCCCGTACTGACCGCACGCAGACTGAGCTCGCGTTCGACGACGGCGTTTAAGGGGAAGGTGGATGAGGTTGAGTGCATGCGAGGTCCTTGTCGGCACTGGGGGCAGCCACCAGATTCAGGCTGATTCCCTGAGTGATGCGGTTTTACTTAGGGAAAACGATGAACCTGTGGCGAGGGAGCTTGCTCCCGCTTGAGTGCGAAGCGCTCACAAAAAAAAGGGCCGCTGCGCAGCCCAGCGGGAGCAAGCTCCCTCGCCACGGTTTGTCTACAGCCTTAATTGAACAGCCCATACGGATCGCTTCAGCAAACGGGCACAGCCAGGATCACTTGAAGCGGCAGCTTAATAAGTGAACGCAGGATCGGCGCAAGGTTCACACGACGGAGGCAAACCCTGGCGAGCGTGCTCGCCAGGATCGTCCATCCAAGGGCGGGAAGTGAGGCGTGTCGCGAGCGCTGCCAACGGCCAGGCAACGCATCGCAGCCAAAGCAGTGTTCGACTTATTGCCGGCCCTCGCAGTTGATCATCCAGGCAATCCCGAAACGGTCTTCGAACATGCCAAAACGTTCCGCCCAGAAGGTCTTCGCCAAGGGCATCTGCACTTGGCCGCCCGCGCTCAGGCCTTTGAACAGCCGCTCGGCCTCCTCCACACTGTCGATGTTGAGGGAAACCGATACCCCTTGTGGCTTGTTATACGGCTGGCCCGGCGGGCAATCGGAGGCCATCAGGCTGAAATGGCCCACGGTCAGGCAGGCGTGCATGATCAGGTCCGGGTCCTTGGGCATGCCGACGTCCTCAGGCGCCTCGGCAAAGGACATGGAAAACAGCTCGCCGCCAAGCACGTCCTTGTACAACGCAAAGGCTTCCTTGCAGCGACCGTTGAAAGTCAGGTAAGGGATGATTCTCATGGTGGGTCCTCCTGTCGCCGGCTTCACGATTGACTGGACAGCTGCGCCCGCAAGCGTGCTTCCTGCTCGCGCAACTCGGGGGTGAAGGTTTCGCCGAATTCCTCGAGTTCGAAGATCTGGCGGATTTCTATTTCACTGTCGCTGACCATCGGGTTCGGGCAGCGCTTGACCCAGTCGATGGCCTCCTGCAACGACTGGACCTTGAAGATCCAGAAGCCGGCGATCAGCTCCTTGGTTTCGGCAAAGGGTCCGTCGACAACCGTCCGGTCCTTGCCGGAAAACTGCACGCGTACGCCCTCGACGCTGGGATGCAGGCCTTCACCGGCGAGCATCACCCCGGCCTTGACCAATTCTTCGTTGTAGGCGCCCATGGCGGCCAGCAGTTCTTCACTGGGCATTTCTCCGGCTTCCGACTCCGGACTGGCCTTGACGATCACCATAAATCGCATGCTCGTATCTCCTGAAAATGGATGGATCAAGCCGTCGGTGTGGCGGCTCTACGAACTAATCGAATGGCAATGGCCGAAATCGACAGGTCGACGCCATTTTTTTCGATACGCCGTGAAGTTACGTCCGCTCAGGGATTCCATTGGAATCGATAGATGTCTCGATAACCATTGCTTGGGTCATACAACAACTTCTTCCCGCCGTCGAAAGCGATATTGTCGGCATTGACCAAGTGAACCGGTGCCACGAAGCCACTCACCGGCTGGCCGGCCATCAGTCGGTTCAACTCATCGATCACCTGCCAGCCATGCACGTTGAGCGGTTCGGCCACGGTGACGGTCTGGTAGTTCTTTTCCTGGATGCGCAAGAACGCCGAAGCGCTGCCGTCACCGGCCGACAACAGGCTGATGCCATCGCGGGGGATCGCGGCGCTGGCCAAGGTCGCCACCGCGTAGTCGAAATAGATATCGTTGATGGCCAGCGTGTGGGTCCAGCGCTTGCCATGGCGCTGCAGCAGCTGCGTGGTGATCGCCGGCATTTTCTCGCGACTTTCGGAGATTGCGACATCGCGCACTTCCAGCAACGAGCAGTCCCGACAGGCCCGAATCACGTTTTCCATGGCCTTGGCTTTCGCCATGGCAATGCTGTACCTGGAGTCGGTCAGGATGACCACGCCGGCTTTTCCGTTCGACTGCGCCACTGCCGCCATGGCCGTGATGCGAGCCACTTCGAGCGGATCGGTGGTGACGTTCATGGCCATCGGCGTACCGTCAATCGCCCCGGGCTTTTCCCCGGCGTGCCAGCCCACCACCGGCACGCCCTTGTCGGCGAAGACGGCCAGCGCCGCCTTGTTTTCAAGGGCATCGGCACCGCACAGAATGAGGCCATCGGGGTTCGCCGCCAGCGCATCGGCAAAGGCCTTTGCACGCCCGTCCGGGGACCCGGCGCCATCGAATACCCTCAGCGTCCACCCCATCGCCTTGGCGGCCTCGCGAGCACCTTGGGCAACACCGACAATACCGCCGTTGCGCATATCTTCTGCGACAATGGCAATGCTCTTGCCGCGCTGGGCGCGCGGACCGGTTTCAGGACCGCTCCAGGGCACGGCGCCGAGGGTGGCCTTGGCAACCATTTCCTGCGCTTGAGCCACTGTCACCGTGGCATCCGTTGCCGCTGGCAGGTTCTGGCCGTATCCGGGCGTTGCCGTGAAAAGGCAGAAAACCGTCATTGAAACTGTCTTGAGCAACCGGGACCTGGTCAAACAGGTTCGATCACCGCGTGTGGTGCCGGGTCTGGAGCCGATGGCGCGATCATAATGGGTCATGGCGTCTCTTTTTTTTGTGGAGGCAGTGTTCAGATTCAATGTCCGCAAGGATAGTCGCTTCTGTTGGCATCGACCCGAAAGGGAAACGGCAAGTTTGTAACATCCCCCCAGCCCCGGGCCTCGCGAAGAGCAGCCCGACGCTGCAGCATGACTATGCTCTGGAGACAGTCACGTAACGGAGCGTCAGTCCCCATGACTTCAAATCTGGCCGATATTTATACCGATTACATCGCCTGCCTGAATGCACAGGATTGGGACAACCTGGGCCTTTTTGTGCATCAGCAAGTGATTCACAACGCGAGACCATTAGGGTTGCATGGCTATCGAAGCATGCTGGAAGCGGATTATCGGGACATCCCCGACTTGCGCTTTGAAGTCGAATGCCTGGTGGTCGACCCACCCCGGTTGGCGGCTCGCCTGGTATTCAATTGCACGCCGGCTGGGGAGTTCCTGGGGCTTGCGGTCAATGGCGCACGGGTCGCCTTCACGGAAAACGTCTTCTACGCGTTCGAGGACGGCAGGATCCGCGAGGTCTGGTCGATTATCGACAAGCAAGCGATCGAGGCTCAGCTCCCATCCATGTAGAGGAGTGCTCCAGCGCTGCCAGTTGCAACGCCCCGCGCATCGTACCCGTAGGCAACGGCATCGCGGAAAACCAAATCCAAGAAGCAATCGCGCTCGACATCCATTATTCGACGCACCCCGAAGTGAGGGACCTGTCGGGCGCATAGCCTGTGAGCCACTCTGGAGGAGATGGCGATGACACGCACCCGTTTTTTTGGAAAAACCGTATTGGCCTGCACGTTCATCCTGGCGATGATCGGTTGGGGGATCGGCTTCTACGGGCCGCCGATCTACATGCAAGCGGTCATGGAGCGCACGGGTTGGCCGATCGCCGAGGTCTCGACCGCCGTGACCGTGCACTTTCTCAGCGGCACGCTAGTCATCGCCAACCTGCCACGTCTTTATGCACGCTTCGGCATGCCCACCATCACCCTGCTGGGCAGCATCGTCCTGGGCATCGGTGTGAACACCTGGGCTCAAGCCAACCAGCTCTGGGTGTTGTATGCCGGCGCCGTCTGCTCGGGTATCGGTTGGGTGACATTGGGGGCCGCAGCCGTTAACACCCTGATCGCCCCGTGGTACGTCAAGGAAAGGCCCAAGGCTTTGGGCAAGGCCTACAACGGCGCCAGCCTGGGGGGCGTGATCTTTTCGCCGCTGTGGGTGTGGCTGATCGAGCGCTTCGGCTTTGCCGCGGCGGCGCTGGCGATCAGTGTCGTCGCCGTGCTGCTCATCGGCGCCTTCGCCTTCCTGGTCTTCAACAAAAGCCCACAAGGCTTGGGACAGCATCCCGACCACGCAGACCAGCCGGAACCGGTGCCGGCCAGCGCCAGCGCCGCGCCATGGACCGCCCTGCAGACGCTTAGGTCGGCCAGTTTCCGCAGCCTGGCGGCCGGCATGTCCCTGGGCCTGTTCGCCCAGATCGGCTTGGTCGCGCACCTGTATTCGATGCTGCTGGGACGCATGAGCGCCCATGACGCCTCGTTCGCCATGGGCCTGGCCACCGCCAGTGCGATGGGCGGGCGATACGTCGCCGCACGCCTGATGATCCAGGGTATGAACCGTCGGCAGCTGGCCTGTCTCGGGTATGCCATTCAGATGCTGGGCACACTGATGCTTCTGGGCCTGGGCCTGCACCCGACGGTGGCCTGGATAGCCGTGGTGCTGATCGGTTCGGGCATTGGCAATGCGACGTCCTTGCCGCCCCTGATTGCCCAGGTCGAGTTCAGCCGTGAACACACCGCCAGGGTGATCGCCCTGATGGTTGCGATCAGCCAGGCCACCTATGCCTTCGCCCCAGCCCTATTCGGCCTGTTGCGCGCCGTCTTCATCGATCCGAATCACGCCATCGTCGCCGTCGTGGCAGCAGCCGTCACCGTGCAGGTGCTCGCCATGGTGTCATTCTATCGGGGCGTATCCCCTCGCCCCTTCAAGAAAGCCGTTTGCTGACCCTATTCCCCCGGGGCGTTGGAGACCTGCACACCGGCATCAAGACCCACCTCTTATCACTTTTGCTTATCCGTCATCAGCACTATGAACAGCACTTGCCGAAAAACTCCTTGAGAATGCCCGCTTATCCATCAACCAGGTGAATCGACATGTCAGGCGAAAAATCGATAGCGAAACTGCTCAGCGGCATGCGCCCATTACTCAATGAAGGCGATTACGTTTTCTGCTGCGTCGCTGACCCGAACTTGGTCAAAGGCGAAGAGGTGCTTGGCAGCTTCCGCGAAAAAGAAGGCCTGACGGTGATCATCGAACGCAGCAGGGCCTTGGCCTTGGGGCTGGACTTCGACTACGTCGCCGCCTGGATCACCTTGACCGTCCATTCGGCCCTGGATGCCGTGGGCTTGACCGCAGCTTTCGCAACGGCCCTGGGAAAGGCCGGCATCAGTTGCAACGTCATCGCGGCTTACTACCACGACCATATCTTCGTCGGGCGGGAAGATGCGCAAAGGGCCATTGAAGTGCTGGAAGCGCTGGCTCGGTCGGGAGGTAGCGACGATTGCCGGTGATGCTTGTAAATCATGGCGGCTAACCTCTCATTGAATGTATGCGTTCGCGGAAGGATTGGCATACTATGCCAGCAATCCACAATCTGCTTGCCTGCTGCTGGAGCTATCATGGCCACCCGAAACGTTGTACTCACTCCTCACCAGGAGCAAGTTATTCATGACTTGGTCCAGTCCGGCCGTTATCAGAATGCCAGCGAAGTGATGCGAGAAGGTTTGCGCCTATTGGAGCAGCGTGTGGCCGAAGACGCCGCAAAAATCGAGGCCCTGCGTCAAGCGGCCTCGATCGGCATCATGGATCTTGAACACGAGCGTTTCACTCATCTGAGCGAAGAAGGCTTGGAACATTACTTGAATGAACTGAGCGTGGAAGCAGCGCTCCCGACAGGAGAGAAACACTGAGCATGTCTCAGTATCGGATTTCCAACGCGGCGCGGGCCGACATTGTCGACATCCTCAGGCTCTCCCTGACGCAGTTCGGCGATCAAGCACGCCAGCGTTACCAGATTCTGATCCTCACTGCGCTGCAAGACATCGCCGGCATGCCCTCTCGGATTGGCAGCCAGGACCGTGATGAGCTAGCGCCGGGCCTTCGCAGTTACCACCTCATCTATTCCCGCCAGCAGGCCAAACATCCCTTCGGGACAGTCAAAAGCCCGCGCCATATCGTGTTCTACCGTGTGGCAAACGACGACGTCATCGAAGTCGTCAGACTCCTTCATGATGCCATGGAGGCGCAGTTGCATCTTCCCAACGGTTGATTCAGATGTTCCACCTACGCCCATCCCTCAAGCCGCAACGTCGCCCGCACCAGGCGTTGTTCTTCGTTTTCGATTTCCTTGAGGTGTTCGCAGATGCTCTGGATGTGGGCGATGGCGGCCTTGCGCGCCTGCTCCGGCAGGCGACCGGTCACGGCGTTGTAGAGCCGGGCGTGTTGGCGGTCGATCTGACGCTTCTGCGGTTCTCGGTGGTAGAGGTTGTTGACCGAGGCAAACACTGAAGTGAGCAACAAGTCCGTCAGCGAACGCAAGGTTTGCACCAGCACCGGATTGTGTGAAGCCTCGCAGATCGCCAAGTGAAACGCGTGGTCGAGCCGGGCCTGGGCGCTGGCTTCCAGGGACCGGTCGTGGGCATCGAGCAAGGCCTCGTAGCTGCGGGTGATAAGGACGAAATCCGCCTCGGTCCCGCGCAACGCCGCCAGACGCGCGGACTCGCCCTCCAGCAGGCTGCGGACCTCGAACAAGTCATAAAGCGTGCGTGGCTGTGAGCTGAACAGATGCATCAGCGGCGAGGCCAAGCCGTGCCCGGACAGGTCTGCCACGAATGAGCCCTTGCCTTGCTCGGTCCTGATGATCCCGCGCGCGCGCAGCAGCTTCAGTCCCTCGCGAAGGGCGGTGCGCGAGACGCCAAGTTTTTCCGTCAGCCGCCGCTCCGAAGGCAACAACTGCCCGGTCTTGAGCACGCCGTCGACGATCAGGCGCTCAATGCGTTCACAGACCACGTCGGCGACCTGCGGGTTACGGCTGGTTTCTGCGCTGTCCATTGAATCTCCAACTGGTATGACCAGCTTCGGAACAGGGTCTACGCCCATCAAACCCACTCAATAAATCATTGTTTATTAAATAATTTATTCGACCGACAAAAACAACCTGATGAATAAACTGGTTCGACCAGTCCAACAGCCCATAGACAGTAGAACGCCCCGGGCCAATGATGCAAGTCAGCCGTATCGGAACAGACCTCTCATAAAAACAACTGAGTGTCGGCCACGAACCATGAACATTCTCTACGATGAACGTGTCGACGGCGCCCTGCCTGACGTCGATAAAAACGCGCTGCTACAGGCCCTGCAAGCCCAGCTGCCGGACCTGGAAGTCCTGCATCAGCGCGAAGCACTCAAGCCGTACGAATGCGACGGGCTCTCCGCTTACCGCACCACGCCCATGCTGGTGGTGCTGCCGCGCCACGTCGACGAGGTCCAGGGCGTGCTGCGGCTCTGCCACGAGCGCAAAGTGCCTGTCGTCGCCCGTGGCGCGGGCACCGGTTTGTCCGGCGGTGCGCTGCCGTTGGAGAAAGGCGTGTTGCTGGTAATGGCGCGTTTCAACAACATCCTGCACATCGACCCCGCCGCCCGTACCGCGCGGGTTCAACCGGGCGTGCGCAACCTGGCGATTTCCCAGGCGGCCGCGCCGTTCGGCTTGTACTACGCGCCGGACCCTTCCTCGCAGATCGCCTGTTCCATCGGCGGCAATGTCGCGGAGAACGCCGGTGGCGTGCATTGCCTCAAGTACGGGCTGACCGTGCACAACCTGCTCAAGGTCGACATCCTCACCGTCGACGGCGAACACCTGACGCTGGGCTCCCAGGCTCTCGACTCGCCCGGGTTCGATCTGCTGGCATTGTTCACCGGTTCCGAAGGCATGCTCGGGGTGATCACCGAGGTCACGGTCAAGCTGTTGCCTAAACCGCAAACGGCCAAAGTGCTGCTGGCGGCCTTTGATTGCGTTGAAAAGGCCGGGCGCGCCGTGGGTGACATCATTGCCGCCGGCATCATCCCGGGCGGCCTGGAAATGATGGACAACCTGGCCATTCGCGCCGCCGAAGACTTCATCCATGCCGGCTACCCAGTGGACGCCGAAGCCATTCTGTTGTGTGAACTCGACGGCGTGGAGGCCGACGTCCACGACGACTGCAGCCGCGTGCGCCAGGTATTGGAACAGGCCGGCGCCACCGAAGTACGCCAGGCTCGCGACGAGGCCGAGCGCGTGCGTTTGTGGGCCGGACGCAAGAATGCGTTTCCGGCGGTGGGCCGCCTCTCGCCGGATTACTACTGCATGGACGGGACGATCCCGCGCCGGGAGCTGCCCGGTGTGCTGCGCGCCATTGCGGCGTTATCGGCCGAGTATGGCCTGCGGGTCGCCAACGTTTTCCACGCCGGCGACGGCAACATGCATCCGCTGATACTGTTCGATGCCAATCAACCGGGCGAGCTCGATCGCGCCGAAGCCTTGGGCGGCAAGATTCTTGAGTTGTGCGTGGAGGTTGGCGGCAGCATCACCGGTGAGCACGGTGTCGGCCGCGAGAAAATCAACCAGATGTGCGCGCAATTCAACAGCGATGAGCTGACCATGTTCCATGCCGTCAAAGCCGCGTTCGATCCGAGCGGGCTGCTCAACCCCGGCAAGAACATTCCGACGCTGCATCGCTGCGCCGAGTTTGGCGCCATGCACGTTCATATGGGTCAGTTGCCCTTCCCCGACCTGGAGCGTTTCTGATGGGCAGCGAACAGGATTTCGACGCCAGCGCAGCGCTGCTGGAACAGGTCAACCAGGCGCTGGAGAACGCCACCCCGCTACGTATCCAGGGCGCCAACAGCAAGGCATTTCTTGGCCGTAGCGTGACAGGTGAAATACTCGACACCCGCTCGCACCGGGGCATTGTCAGCTACGACCCGACTGAATTGGTGATCACCGCTCGCTGTGGCACGCCATTGGCAGAATTGTCCGAAGTGCTCGACGCGTCGCAGCAGATGCTGCCTTGCGAACCGCCCGCCTTCGGTGAAAACGCCACCGTCGGCGGCATGATTGCCTGCGGACTCTCAGGGCCACGGCGCCCCTGGTCAGGCTCGGTGCGCGACTTCATCCTCGGCACACGGGTCATCACGGGACAAGGCAAGCACTTGCGCTTCGGCGGCGAGGTCATGAAAAACGTCGCCGGCTACGATCTGTCGCGCCTGATGGCCGGCAGCTATGGCTCGCTTGGCGTGGTGACCGAGGTGTCCCTCAAGGTCCTGCCAAAACCGCGACAGACCTTGAGCATCAGCCTGGAGATGGACGCCGCCCGGGCCTTGCTGCGCCTGGCGGAATGGGGCCAGCAACCGCTGCCGATCAGCGCCGCGTGTCACGATGGCCAACGCCTGCACCTCAGGCTCGAAGGCGGCGAAGGCTCGGTGGCGGCGGCCCATGACCGTTTGGGCGGCGAACGGCTGGACTCTGCGTACTGGCAAGACCTCAACGAACATCGGTTGAGTTTCTTCGATGAGGACCTGCCTCTTTGGCGCCTCGCCCTGCCCCATGACACGCCTCGGCTGCCCCTGCCGGGCGTGCAATTGATCGATTGGGGCGGCGCCCAGCGTTGGCTCAAATCCGCGGCCGAAGCGACCTTCATTCGCTCGGTCGTGGAGAACGTCGGCGGGCATGCGACCTGCTACACCCCTGGCCTGATCGACAGTCCCTTCCAACCGCTGCCCGACGCCCTGATGCGCTATCACCGGAACTTGAAGCGACAACTCGATCCACGGGGCCTGTTCAACCCAGGGCGCCTGTACGCGGAGCTTTGAACCATGCAGACCACTTTGAGTGACGACGCCCGCCAGCTACCCCGCGCCGAAGAAGCCGAGCGCATTCTGCGCAGTTGCGTGCACTGCGGTTTCTGCAATGCCACCTGCCCGACCTATCAACTGCTGGGTGATGAACTGGATGGCCCGAGGGGCCGCATCTACCTGATCAAGCAGGTGCTGGAAGGCAACGAGGTCACGCACAAAACCCAGCAACATCTGGATCGTTGCCTGTCCTGCCGCAATTGTGAAACCACCTGTCCTTCCGGCGTCGACTACCACAACTTGCTGGACATCGGCCGGGCGGTGGTCGATGCGGCAGTGCCGCGCCCGCTCGGCCAGCGTCTGTTGCGCGAGGGGTTGCGCGGCGTGCTGCCCAATCCCGGGCTGTTCAAAGCGCTGGTGCGCAGTGGCCAGGTGTTCCGCGCGGTGCTGCCCAGCACACTGCAAGTCAAGTTGCCGCGCAACGTGCATCCGGCGAAGCCACGACCAACCACCCGTCATGCCCGGCAAGTGCTCATGCTCGAAGGCTGCGTGCAACCGAGCCTGTCGCCCAATACCAATGCGGCGGCTGCACGGGTACTGGATCGGTTGGGGATCAGCGTCACCGCGATTGACGAGGCCGGTTGTTGCGGTGCGCTGGACTATCACCTGAACGCCCAGGCCACCGGCCTCGACCGTGCCCGCCGCAACATCGACGCCTGGTGGCCGCGCATTGAAGGCGGTGCCGAGGCCATCGTGCAAACCGCCAGCGGCTGCGGTGCCTTCATCAAGGATTATGGTCATCTGCTCAGCAGCGATCCGGCGTATGCCGACAAGGCCGCAAAGGTCAGCGCCCTGGCCAAGGACCTGGTTGAGGTACTGCGCGGCGAACCGCTGGATAAGCTCGGCGTACACGGCGACCAGCGCCTGGCCGTTCACTGCCCCTGCACATTGCAGCATGCGCAAAGACTCGGGGGCGCGGTCGAAGCGATCCTGGAGACGCTCGGATTCAACCTGACGCCGGTGCCCGACAGCCACCTGTGCTGCGGCTCGGCGGGCACTTATTCACTGACCCAACCCGAACTGGCTCGGCAACTGCGGGACAACAAGCTCAATGCCCTGGAAAGCGGACGCCCCGACGTCATCGTCACCGCCAATATCGGCTGCCAGTCCCACCTCGACGGTGCTGGGCGAACCCCTGTCAGGCACTGGATCGAACTGGTCGAAGCCGCGCTGCCTTGACCGACAAAATCGGAGGGGCCTCAAATCGCCTTGGCATGCCTGGGTAATGCCATGGAAATCAGCGCAGCCAGCAATACGAAGGCGCTCGAGATCCACAAGCACGTTTCCAGACCGTACATCTGATAGACCCAGCCGGAGAGTACGGTGCCAATCAGTCGTCCCAGGGCGTTGGACATGTAGTAGAAACCCACGTCCAGCGACACGCCGTCTTCCTTGGCATAGGACACGATCAGGTAGCTGTGCAGGGACGAATTCACCGCGAACAGCACGCCAAAGACCATGAGGCCGCCGAGCAGTACCGTCTGTGGTGACCACCCGGTGCCGAGCCCAAGGGCAATCAAGGCTGGCAGGCCCGCCAGGGCAAGGGCCCACCCAAAGGCTGCACGACCATCCGGCACATGCCCGTTTTTCTTGCCGGTGATGTGGGGGGCGAAGGATTGCACGATGCCGTAGCCCATCACCCAAGCCGCCAGGAAGCCACCGACCTTCCAGAAATCCCACCCAAAGACGCTGCTCAAGTACACCGGCAACGCCACCACGAACCAGACATCCCGGGCACCAAACAGGAACATCCGCGCCGCCGAAAGAATGTTGATTGCCCGGCTTTTGGACAACAGATCCCGAAACCTGGGCTTGGCTTTGGCCTTGCCCAGGTCCTTCTTCAACAACATCAAACTGCTGGCCCAGATCAGCGTCAGGACAGCCGCCATGGCCAGCAACGCACCTTTGAAACCGACCAAGGCCAGCAAGGCGCCGCCAAGAAAGAAGCCGACGCCCTTGAGGGCATTCTTCGAGCCGGTGAGGATCGCCACCCACTTGTAGAGCTTGCCCTGCTGCCCATCGGGGACCAGTAGCTTGATCGAGCTCTTGGCACTCATCTTGTTCAGGTCCTTGGCGATCCCCGACAGCGCCTGGGCCCCCATCACCCAAGGGATGGTCAGCCAGGCCAGCGGAACCGTGAGCATCAACAGCGCCGCGACCTGGAGGCCCAGCCCGATGTTCATGGTCCGGTTCAGCCCCAATCGAGCGCCCAGATAACCACCCACCAGGTTGGTGATCACGCCAAAGATCTCGTAGAACAGAAACAACGCGGCGATTTGCAGTGGGCTGTAGCCCAACGCGTGAAAGTGCAGCACCACCAACATGCGCAGGGCGCCGTCGGTGAGAGTGAAGGCCCAGTAGTTGCCCGTCACGAGCAGGTACTGCCGCACGTGTGGCGCGAGGGCTGAGAAGGCTTTCATGGCCGCTCCTCAGACGGCCAGACCGACCAGCCTGGCCAGCTCGACGGTGCGGTTGGCATAACCCCATTCATTGTCATACCAGGCATAGAGTTTGACCTGGGTGCCATTGATGACCATGGTCGACAGCGCATCGATGATCGATGAGCGCGGGTCGGTGCGGTAGTCGATGGACACCAGCGGACGCTCCTCGAAACCGAGGATGTCTTTCAGTTCGTTCAGGGAGGCATCCTTGAGCAGTTGATTCACCTCTTCGACGGTCGTGGCCCGCTCGACTTCAAAGACGCAGTCCGTCAGCGAAGCATTGGCCAGCGGCACGCGCACCGCGTGACCGTTCAGGCGTCCACGCAACTCCGGGAAGATCTCGGCGATGGCCGTGGCCGAGCCGGTGCTGGTGGGAATCAGGCTCATCCCCGAAGCACGGGCACGACGCAGATCCTTGTGCGGCTGATCGAGGATGCTTTGGGTGTTGGTCAGGTCATGGATGGTGGTAATCGAGCCGTGGCGAATGCCGAGTTTTTCGTGGATAACTTTCACCACCGGCGCCAAACAGTTGGTGGTGCACGAAGCTGCGGTGACGATGCGGTGCAACGCAGGATCGAACAGGTGCTGGTTGACGCCCATGACCACGTTCAACGCACCGCTCTCCTTCACCGGCGCGCAGACCACCACCCGCTTGACGCCCTGATCCAGGTAAGCCTGCAACACGGCCACGGTTTTCATCTTGCCGCTGGCTTCGATCACCAGGTCGCAGCCCGACCAATCGGTGTCGGCGATCGCTTTGTTGGCCGTTACCTTGATGCGCTTATTGCCGATAACGACGCTGTCGCCCTCGGCGCTGGCTTCATTGTTCCAACGACCATGCACCGAGTCGAAGTTGATCAGGTGCGCATGGGTCGCCGCATCACCTGCCGGATCGTTGATCTGCACGAATTCAAACTCTGGCCAGCTCCACGCTGCTCGCAGAGCGAGGCGACCGATCCGACCAAAACCATTGATGCCTACTTTGATAGTCATGTTGTTGTGCTCTGTCTCTGTTGTCAGCGGGGGGGTGCCTGGCACGGGTTGGCGTGGCCATTGCCACCTTCGGCGTGCCGTTCGGAGGCGATACCAAGCGACCTAGTTTGCACAGCACATGACGGCCCGTTCAGGACGATCACCCATTTCATCGAGGCGCTTGGCATCAAGGCTTAACCAATGCCTGTTACTTTCGAGCGTAGTGGCCAGCACGTGGTGAACCCAATCAGGCAGGTTCGGGTGCAGCCGGTAATAAACCCATTGGCCCTGTCGACGGTCCGAAAGCAGACCACACGTGCGCAACTGAGCCAGGTGCCTGGAGATCTTTGGCTGGCTCTCGTTCAACGCGCAGGTCAGTTCGCAAACACAAAGCTCCCCTTCTGCGGTGATGAGCAGCATCGTGCGGACACGGGTTTCATCCGCCAGGCATTTGAAAACGGTGGTGGGTGTCAGAGGGTTAGCCATATCGATCTCAGCGTTCGGTTTTTACCTGGACGAACGTCTTGATGCGCTCATGAATGCCATGGAGCGTACAAGCTGCATATTCGATTTGGCGAATATATGGTTTTCCGAATGCAAGGTAAACAAGCAGCCGCCAATTCATCCGACTTGAGCCGGTAATACGCAGTCATCAAATCGACAAATGCCCTGACCTTGGCGGGCCGGTTCCGAGCATGGAGGTCTAGCGAAATGTCAGCAGCGGACGCTCGCTGACTTCGAGGACGCTAAGCGGCAGGCCATGCCTGAACCACTGGCAGTACGACATTCGGCTCAAGCCGGATTGGAAACAGCCAGCTTGAGCCCAAACGCGACAAAAACACCGCCCGTGAGCCGATCAAGGGCCTTCAGGGCCGCCGGGCGTTTCAGGAAATTGCTCAGTGGCACCGTCGCCGCCACCAGAATGCCGAACCAGGCCAACGTCAACAACACATGTAACGCCGCAAGGAAGAAGGAGTAACTGGCCACGCTCGCGCCACTCGGGACAAACTGTGGCAGGAACGTGATGTAGAACACACCTATCTTGGGGTTCAGCAGGTTCGTCAATAAACCGCGGATAAAGGCGTCACGCGCAGAGGCAGCCACGCTCTCGCTCCCCTGCCCTTGCAGCGTTGTCCTGGGCCGCAGCAGCAGTTTGACGCCCAACCAGACGAGATAAGCTGCGCCGACAATTTTCAGCGCAAGGTAAGCCCACTCCGAAGCGTGCAACAGGGCGCCGAGCCCCAGTGACACCGCGGCGCCCCACACCAGGCAGCCGAGCACGATACCGAGGGAAGCCATCGCCGCCGAACGTCGACCGCCAGTTGCGGTAGCGCGAAGCACCATGGCGGTGTCCACGCCGGGGGTCACCGTGAGCACTGACGCAGCGGCGATGAAGGCAAGCAGCAGGGATAAGTCGCTCATTTGGATGTCCATGGCAGTCGGCAGCCGGTCCGGCTACCCACTCTAATGAGCCACTTGGAGTCTGGTCAAACGATCCGTGTATCCATCACACCGCCGCAGCCGCACCAACCCTTGAACGCCAGGCAAAAGCCAACACCATCAACAGCCCCAGGCCAGCCACTGCCGCTCCGGCCAGGGAAATCGCGGGATACCCCAACCCCGCATTGATCACCGCACCGCCGAGCGCCGCGCCAATCGCGTTGCCGAAGTTGAAGGCACCGATATTCACGGCCGAGGCCAGGTTAGGCGCGTCCTTGGCGGCTTCCATCACGCGCATTTGCAGTGGCGGCACCAGGGCAAAACTGGCGATGCCCCAGATCAAGATGGCAACCGCAGCAGGCAGCGGCCAACGCATCAATACGGTGAAGGCCAGCAAGACGAGGATCAGCACGCTCAGCGAAACGATCAAGGTGCGGTCTATCGAGCGATCCGCGGCCTTGCCGCCCCACATATTGCCCAACGTCAGCCCCACACCGAACAGCACCAGCATGGCGGTGATGAAAGGGGTGGATGCATGAGTCTCGCTGCTCAGGATCGCAGCGATGTAAGTGAAGACGGTGAACATCGCACCTGAGCCAACGACGGTCAGGGCCAACGCCCCCAGCACCGGACCACGACTCAATACTCGGATTTCGGCTAGCACACCGTTGCTTTTCGGCGCCGGCACATTGGGCAGGGCGAACCACAACGCGGCCATCGCCACTACACCCAGGCCAGTAATCCCCCAGAATGCGCTGCGCCAGCCGAACAGTTCGCCAAACCAGGCGGCCAGCGGCACGCCGCCGATGGTCGCCAGGGTCAGGCCCATGAACATGGCCGCGACCGCGCCGGCACGCTTGTCCGGGGCGACCACGCTGGCGGCGACGATGGAACCCACGCCAAAGAACGCGCCATGGTTCAGTGAGGTCACCACCCTGGCGACCATCAGGCTGTAGTAATCGGTCGCCAGCGCTGACATCAGGTTACCCAGGGTGAAAATCGCCATGAGTCCGATGAGCAGATAACGCCGGGGAATCCGCCCGGTGGTCAGGGTCATCAGCGGCGCGCCGAGCAGTACGCCAAGGGCGTAAGCACTGACCAACAGGCCCGCGGCGGGAATGGAAACGCCGAGATCGGCAGCGATGCCCGGCAACATGCCCATGGGGGCGAACTCGGTTACGCCGATGCCAAAGGCACCCATGGCGAGTGCGATAAGTGGTGGATTGATACGCATTGGAAGGCTCCTCATCTATGCCGCAAATGCTACGATCCAGCCTTTCCAGGCGGTAGATGGCATTTTTGGCAATCACCTTTGCTTAAGGAGCACAAATGGACTTCAACGGTCGCTCAGGTGAAATGGCCATGTTCGTCACGGTGGCGCAGGAAGGCAGCTTGTCAGCCGCCGCACGTGCATTGGGGCTGACCCCGTCGGCGGTCAGTCGCGTCATCGCCCGTACCGAACAACGCCTTGGCACTCGCCTGCTGTTGCGCACCACGCGAGCGATCACCTTCACCGCCGAGGGCGAGGCTTACCTGCGCGGCGCCCGGCGAATCCTGGCCGACATGGCCGAGGTCGAAGAAGCCGTCGCCGACCAGGGCGTGCCCAAGGGCCGTTTGCGGGTCAGCGCCGCCCTGGGTCATGGGCGGCAGACCATCGTTCCTCTGGTGGCAGCCTTCAGCGCCCGTTACCCGAATATCGTTGTCGACCTCACCCTCGGCGATGAAGTGGTCGACATCCTCGGCGGCCAGGCCGACGTGGCGGTACGCTTTGGCCACTTGCCCGACAGCCCGCTGACCGCGCGCAAGATCGGCGACACCGGTCAGGTGGTGGTGGCTTCGCCCGAATACCTTGAGCGCCATGGCACACCCCGGGAACCGGAAGACTTGCTCCGGCACAACTGCCTGCGCTTCAACTTCCGGCGTGCCGAACCCAACTGGCCGTTCACCCGTGACGGCAGAGCGTTTTCCTTGAAGGTCAGCGGCAACATCGAATGCAGCAGTGGTGAGGCACTGGCACAACTCGCACGGGTAGGTGCTGGCATCGCGCGTATCGGCGATTTCACCGTGAGCGAGGACCTGCAGCGCGGCGACCTGATACCGCTGCTGGAAGAATGGAACCCCGGAGACCGGGAGCCGATCCATGCGGTGTTCGTCGGTGGCTCGGCGATGCCGGCGCGGGTACGCGTGTTCGTGGACTTTCTGCTGGAGCATCATCGGATGTGAACAGCCGCCCTCCTAGAACAGGTGCGAAACATCCTCCCCCGCTTCAAGCCCACGGTAATAATCAATCTTGACTTGCAATGCAGCCACGGCGTTTTGCATGGCAACCACTTCGGCTTGTACCTCCTGTAAATGGCTCTCCAGCATCTGGCGGCGTTGGGCAACGGTGGAATCCCCGGCGCTGCGCAGCTTGGCGAACATCTGCATTTTGCCGATGGTCATGTGAGTGGTGCGTAGACGCAGCAGAAAATCAAGCCACGCCATATCAGTCGGTGCATAAAGGCGTTGCCCGCCGGCCGCTCGGGCGACCGGTGCCAACAGACCGATGCGTTCGTAATAGCGCAGGGTATACGCCGTGAGGCCGGTACGCTTGGCGACCTGATTAATCGTCTGGTAGGCGTTCATAAGCACTGTCCTTGGCCATCGGTGTTGGTCATGCAGGGGGCCCGCTCACTGGGGACGCGCGGCGATCTTGATGCCTCGTTTGGCGAACACTTCCCGCGCTGCGCTAATGCCATTCAACGCGCTTGGAAAGCCAGCATACACCGCCATCTGGATGATGATTTCAACGATTTCCTCAGGTTTACAACCGACATTCAAGGCTCCCTCTATGTGCACCTTGAGTTGCGGTTGCGCGTTCCCCAACGCGGTGAGGGCCGAGATGGTTGCCAGCTCGCGTGTGCAAAGCGCGACGCCAGACCTGGAAAACACATCACCGTAGGCGAAATCGACTATCCACTCACCCAGCTCGGGCGAAATATCGCTCAGCGAGTTCACCACGGTGTTGCCGGTGGCTCCGGTGATTTTTTCCAGGGTCTCCATGCCCTTCGCTCGTCGACTATCCGGCTCGGTTGCCGGCGCTACAGTTACGCACGCTGAAAGCACGAGCCCGGTTGCAACGCTAAGTTTTTTAAATGTCATGGCCTATCTCCTTGTTTAAGCCGCACAACGGAACTGGCCGTTTTGGCGGTGCAACAAGAAGGCTATTGGTTAGAGCGCGCTCTAAGTCAAGCGCCTGGTGCCAGGGGACTGTTGTTAAAAAAACGCGGCGACAGTCCAGCTGCTAAGCTCAGTTTTGCTCCAGACCATACCCACAATAATGTCTAAACGAAGGTAAGGCAGCATGACCACGGCTCAGCCCCCGGCAACGTCAAAGTCCGCGAAATGGCGCTTCAAGCTAGGCATCGCCATCCTTTGTCTGATGCTCTCGCTGTGGTTGTTGGTGCCGCTGGCAGCGGCTGCGGATGTGCCCCGCTCCACCATCGCGGCGATCACCGGCGCACTGTTCATCATCAACAAGGTGCTGTTGCTGCTGGTCATCGCAGTGATGGGCAAGGCGGGTTTCCAGGAGCTCAAGCAACATGTGTTCGGCTACGTGTCGGGCCTTGTGCCCAGCGCCGAGCTGGAGGTCAGCGTTACCCGCCACCGTATTGGCTTGGTGATGTTCTGCTTGCCCTTGGTGTGCTCCTTTCTCGAACCCTATGTCGACGCTTTCGCACCCGGCCTGCGTCCCAATAGCTGGGCATTGCAACTGCTTGGCGATGCACTGTTGGTGAGCAGCTTCTTCGTCCTGGGTGGCAATTTCTGGGAGAAATTGCGCGCGCTGTTTATCCGCACCGCACGGGTCACTAGCGCTGACCCGCTCTGAGCCAACGCCCGGACCGCCTCCCCCCGGCGCGCTGTCAGTTGTTCTTGAAATGCCATGAGTTGCAGGTGCCGATATGCCCGGAACACAGAATTCGCCCGTTTCCTTCGAGCCAGAGCGCCAAACTGAACCGCCGCCTGAAAAGCCTGCGCCAGCCAATCCTCTGCGACGCATTGCGCTAGGCGTTGTGATATTGATCGCCGTGCTGTTCACCCTCTCCATTTTCATGGAGCGACGCACGCCCTCGACGTCACAAGCCGTGGTGCAAGCTTATGTGGTCGAAATGGCTGCCGAGGTGGGGGGCCGTGTGACAGAAATCGCGGTGCTCGACAATGCCCGGGTGAAGGCCGGCCAGGTGCTGTTTCGTATCGACCCGCAACCCTACAAGCTTGTCGTCAACGAGGCTGAAGCGCGACTGGAGGAAACCGGCCAAACCTTGGGTGCCAGTACTGCCTCGGTGGATGCCGCCCAGGCACAGCTGGTGTCCGCGCGGGCGCAGCGCGACAACATACGCGAGCAAGCCCGGCGGGTGAATCAATTGGTCGAGCGCGGTGTGTTCGCCCCCGCCCGCCAGGATGAATCCAAAGCCTCGCTGAGCTCCGCCGAAGCGGCCGTGAGCAAAGCCCAAGCCGACCTGGAACGGGCCCGCCAGCAACTGGGGCCCAAAGGCAACGACAACCCGCAATTCAAGCAAGCCCTGGCCGCGCTGGAAAAAGCCCGGCTCGATCTGGTGCGTACCGAAGTCATTGCACCCGCCGATGGCGTGATCACTAACCTGCAGCTCGCCATTGGCCAAGTCATCAGCGCTGGCCAACCGGCACTGACCTTCATCGACAGGGGCACGGTATGGGTGTCTGCGGCCTTCAAGGAAAACAGCCTGGAGCATGTGCAGGCTGACGACCCGGCGGAACTGGTGTTCGATGTCTTGCCGGGCCGGGTATTCAAGGGTCATGTCGAAAGCGTTGGCTGGGGTGTCGCACAACAAGATAGCAGCAACGCCGCACTGCCCTCCGTGCGCAACCAGAGTGGTTGGGTGCGCGACCCGCAACGCTTTCCCGTACGCCTGATCGTGGAGGAACCGCACCCGATCGGCCCACGTTACGGCTCGCAGGTAACCGTGGTGATCTATACCGATGACAACCCCATGACTAACGCGCTGGGGGCATTGATGACACGCCTGGGCGCCTGGCTGAATTATGTCAATTGATGGGTCAATCGATGGGCAAGCGGCGCTGGAACTGCTGCGGATCAAACGCCAGGGATTGCGCGTCGCCCTGGCCGTGACCGTAGGCTTGTGCACGGGTCTGGTCCTGGGTGACATCCTGCCCTTTCTCGCGCCCTTGTTTGCCATCCAGTTCCTCTTGGCCAGCCGCCGCGCACCCGCATTATCCCAGGGGCTGATCACGCTGCTGGTGAGTCTGCTGACCGGCGCGCTCTTGGTGGTCATCACCGGCATGTTCGGTGAGCGCCCGTGGGTGCTCCTGCCGTCGCTGTGGCTGTTTTATTTCGCCTGCTTTACCGCCCAAGGCCGACAACTGGGCGGCGCGGGACCGGCGCTAATGCTGGTGATTGCCATTGTGGTGCCGATGCTCGATACCGTGCAGCGCGATCTGGGCGAGTCCATCGTGCTCGTTCTGGTCAAGGCGGTCAGCCTGGGTTTGCTACTGACCTGGGGCGCCCATGCGCTGCTGCCCGACCCTGCGGGTGAACAGGCCGACCCGCAACGCGCTCAGCCGCGCGAGCTGACGCTGGTGATTCGCCAGGCCATGGCCAGCGCGGCGATTTTGCTGGCCATGATTGCGCTGTGCCTGAGCGATCCACGATTGGCCACAGCGATGGTCGTCCCCATCACGGTGGCCTCGTTGCTCAGCCAGCTCTCTCTGGACATGAGCAGCCGCAGCGCCCTCGGTCTGGTGATGGTCAATCTGCTGGGTGGGGTCGTGGCTTCCTTGGCCTTTACGCTGTTCGAACTGCGGCCGACCTTGTGGCTGGTGGCGCTGATCCTGCTGCTGGTCAGCCTGCTGTTTGCCGGCAAAGCCGCCGTGGGTAACACCGCTGGCAAGGTATTCGGCGCAGGGCTCATGACGTTCCTCATCTTGTTCGGGCTCGGTGTATCACCGTTGCCGACAGAAACGCCCCAGCTGTTTTCCACCCGCATCGCCTACGTGCTGCTGGCGGTTGTCTATGCGATTGGCCTGGCCGCGCTGCTGTGGCCAAGCGCGCGCGTGCAGCAGCCCATCGCAGCCACCAGGTCCGGCGGGTAAAACCTTCACTCATGGGTCGCGGACATATCGTCGACCGGCTGGATGTGCCGGTTCGGTGTGCTTCGCTGGCTCAGCGAAGCATCAAGAGGAATATCGAGGGTAAAGGTTGCGCCCTGTCCCGCCCCGTCGCTGTGCACGGTCAAGCTGCCACCCATTTCCTGCGCGGCCAGCGCGCAGCTGTGCAGGCCGAAACCGTGACCGTCTTTGCGAGTCGTGAAGCCATGGGAAAAAATACGCTTGAGGTGCTCAGGCGCAATCCCATTGCCGTTGTCGGCTACCGTGATGCGCAATGCTCCGTCAGCGAGGAACGCGCTGAACGTGACGCATGGGCTGCGATCGACCACGCTGTCCAACGCCTGCCTGGCATTGTTGATCAGGTTGACCAGAATCAGCAGCACCCGATGCCGGTCCAACGGCAGCAGGGGCAAGTCGGCAAGGTCCTTGACCACCGTCACCTCCCGGCGCGCCAGTAATCCCGCACTCATGCGCAAGGCATCGTCGATCAGCGCTGCGACTGGCACTGTCTCGACAATACTGACGGCGACGGCATAGGACTGCTGGGCCGCGACAATGGTTTTGATGTGGTCAATGCCCTTGGTGAGTTGCCCGAGCTCTTCGATGATGCCCTCTTGCTCTTCCGTCACCACCTTCGCCAGCTTGAGCAGGTAATCGGGCAGCATCTTTCCCTTGTGGTCGTTGGTGAGAAAATCGCTCAGGTCATGGACGTGTTCGCTCATCAATTGAGCTACCTTGCCCAGCCCCTGGGCCTTGGAGGAACGCATCTGACTGCTGACCAGCTCTGCCGATACGTTCACGCTGTTGAGGACATTGCCGACGTTGTGCAGCACAGTCGTGGCGATTTCGGCCATGCCCGCCTGACGGGATTTTGCATGCAGTTCGGTTTGCACCTGGCTCATGCGTAGCGCCGCGCGCACACGGGCCTTGAGCTCCAGCGGCGAAAAGGGTTTGGCGATGTAGTCATCGGCGCCACTCTCCAGCCCGGAGATGCACGCCTCGCTACCACCGCGGGCGGTCACCAGGATCACGGGTAAATGGGCAAAACCGGCGCTGGCCTTGATCCGTGCGGTCAGGCCAAAGCCGTCAAGCTTCGGCATCATCACGTCCGAAACCACGACATCGATGGGTCGAAGCTGCAGCAGTGCCCAGGCCTGCTCTCCATCCGTTGCGGTGGCGACCGTATAGTCGTCGTGCAACAGTTCGCTGAGATAGCTGAGCATTTCCGGGCTGTCGTCGACCACCAGTACTTTGGATCGCAAGGCATGTTCCGGGGGCTGCTCGTCGTCTGTGCCTGGCGTCGATGCCCGATCGTTGCGACTGCCCTGGCGACCGTCGTCAAAGCGCAGGTGGCGCTGCTCTATTGTGCTGGTTGTGCTTGGCGACGATCGCTCGTGCATAGGGCTGGCTTCGGTCGGCACAGTGTGTTGCTCAGCCCCCAGCGGCAGCCGGACAAAAAAACACGAACCTCGTCCGGGCTCGCTGTTGACGCCGACTTCGCCCCCCATCAGTTCGGCCAGGTCCTTGACCAGGGCCAGGCCAATGCCTGTGCCGCTGTAATGGCGCGTGGCGGAATTGTCGATCTGGGAAAACCGCTGGAACAGCAGCGGCAGTTTGTCCGGCGCAATGCCAATCCCCGAGTCTTGCACCGCGAGTTCGAATCGCTCGCCATCCATTGGCGTCACGGCCAGGTGCACGGTGCCGCCAGCGGGCGTGAACTTGATGGCATTGCTGACCAGGTTGAGCAGAATTTTCTCGAAGTGTCGGGGATCCAGGAACACCGTGCCGAGCGCGGGATCGATGCTGCAGGTCAAGGTGCAGCCCTTGCCCTCGGCCACCATGGCGGCATCCTCGGCCAGCACCCCCACCACCGTGTTCAAGTCAATGGGCGTTGGGCACAGTTCAAACTTGCCCGCTTCGGCCTTGGAGAAATCGAGGATGTCATTCACCCGGTTCATCAAGCGCAGCGCATTGCGTTGGGCGCGTTCGATTTGCACCCGCCAGTCCACTGGTGGGGTGGTCGCCGCCGAAAGCTGCTCCAGCGGGGCGAGAATGAGGGTCAGCGGAGTGCGCAGTTCGTGGCTGACCGTGGCGACGAAATCACTCTTTGCCTGGTTAGCGGTCTCGGCCTGGTTGCGCGCCTGAATGAGTTCGACGGCTTGCGCCTCCAGCACTTCGGTTTGTTGGTGCAGCGTGTCGGTCCGTTCGGCGACCATCCTTTCCAGGGAGGCCTGGACTTGCTGTCGTTCGGCCTCGGCCTCGGCCTCCAGCACGCGGATGCGCAGGGCATTCTCCTGGAACACCCGTACGGCGCGAGTCATGATGCCAATCTCGTCGCCGCGTCCGGCGCTGGCGATCTCGGCGTTCAGGTCACCGGCGGCGAGCCGGCGCATGACCGAGGCCAGGGCCACGATGGGCTGCGCGACAAATCGCGACGTGCTCCAGGCGATGGCGCCGGCCAGCAGAATGGCGACGGTGCCCGCAAGTATTGTCGCAAGCATGCTGCGATCATTGTGGATCACGGCGTCGGAGCGCGCTTGGCCTGCGAAGCGCGCCACCAACAGGCCGGCGCTCCGTGCTTCGTTGCGAACCTGATCGCGCGCGCCGCCCAGGGCATTGCTCGCCTGATGGAACCTGGCGAATGCCGCCCGGTAACCGGCAATCTGATCGCTGACCGTCAAGGGCGTAGCCTTGGCTTGCAGCCCCACGGACGAAGGGAGCACCCGAGAGAGGCGGGAAAGTTCGTCCAGGATGGCACCGACCGAACTGGCGATCTCGGTCGACGGTGACAGGCGAAACGACAAAGTCTGCGCCTCCAGGGTGGCGACACGCTCGGCGAAACGCTTGGACAACGCGGCGGCATTGTGCAGCAAACCGGTGGCTGCCTGAATGTCGCTTGCGTCATGGGCGACCTGCCCCTCCACGTCAGCCAGCATTGTCTCGAGGCGCTCAACCACATCCCCGACGACAGCGAGATGCCGCAAAGCCTCGTCCCCCCGGAGCTTGGGCGCTTCGCCAAGATGCTCGACCGCCCGGCTGGCAGCAGCGAGCGCCGTCGCCAACTGGCCCAGGGCCTCTCGCTCCTGTGGCGCCCCCATCATTTCACGCAGTTGTTCGACCACGGGCTGGAGTGCCGCGCCGGCACTGCGCGCCGCAGTGCCGGCCGCCCCGTCACCGGTCACCAGCACCCTGGCCACATTGGCGGTGATGATCCGTTCGCCGTTGCGCAGGGTGTCCAGGATGCGATGGGCACTTTCGATATTGCCCGCCCGCGCTTCGTGCTCAACGGCGCGGGACTCGACTCCCTTCAACCCATCGGCGATGCCCTGTTCGACCAGGAGGGTCGCCTCTCGCATCCGGCCGTAGTGGGCTGTCATGTTTTCCGTTTCGCCCTCCATGGTCAGGCTCGCCGCCCGCAAGGCGGCGATCGCCGCGGCGAGCCGTTCCAGACTGCCCTTGAGCGAATGCGCCTCGGCCACCGGAATGGCGGAAAGACCGGCGATAGCCGCCGCCACCATGCCTTCGGCCTGGGACAGGCTTTCCTGGTCGCGGGTGGCAATGAAATTTTCCACCCGTCCGGTGGCCCCGTTGACCGAGGCCAGGATTTCCGCGGAATGGCTGGCGGAATCCACCGCACGTACCATGCCGCGCAGGCCGTAGAGGTTCACCAGCGACACCGCCAGCATCAGGAACACCAGCGCGGCGACCGCCAGGCCAATCCTGACGGCAATGGGCCTGTCTGTGGCGAGTTGGAATGTCACCATGGCCCCTCCCCGCTTCCCGCGCGCCACTACTGTTTGGTAACTTCCGGCAAAGGCGTGGGCGAGGCCTTATTGTCGATGGCCGCGTCGATCATCGCCGCGACGGAAGCCTGGCTGTAGAAAGGATTGGCGGCACCGCCCACCGGCATCGTGGCGAGCCAGGCGTCCAGGTCTTTCCCATCGATACGCACCAACGGCACCTCGACGAACTTAGGCACCTGCTTGCCCGCCAGGATCTGCTGGGCCACCCAGAAACCCACCTGGGAGACGCTCGGAGAAGCGGAGACAGAGACGGTCTCGTAACCATTGGCATCGCGTTCCTGTTTCCACAGGGCGAGTTCATCCTGGCGGTTCCCCATCACGATGATCGGCAAGGGGCGCCCCGCCGCCTTGAACGCCATGGCCGCGCCATAACCGTCGCCCCCTTGAGTCGCGACGGCATCAATGCCGGGCAGCGACGGCAGCGCCAGCGCCACCTCCTTGCGTGCCACGGAAGCCGTCCAATTCCCGTACACCGTCTTGGCGAATTTCAGGCCTGGGTAGTCGCCAGCGGCCTTGCGAATACCGTCGCTGATATTCTTATCGGTGGCATCGCCGGCAATGCCGCGAATCTCCAACAGCGTTCCGTTCCCCTTGAGGCGCTCGGCGATGTAATCGATTTCCACGCGGCCCATGGCGGACCAGTTGTAGTCCACGGTATAGACACAGCTTTCGGTGACCAGGCTGGCCATCACGACCACCACGATGCCGGCGTTGCAAGCGTCGCGGATCACCCCATTGAGGGCCGTGTCGGACGCGGCCAGGATAACGATGGCGTTGGTGCCCTTGACGATCAAGTCCTGGATATGGGCCGCTTGTTCCGATGCGGAGTTATTGGCGCTGACCACCGGAGCCTCCCGGATCAAGCCCTCCTTTTGCGCCTGGGCCGCGATCTCCTGCCAGTTGCGCACCATGACTTTGCGGAAATCGCTTCCCGCGTAGGAGTTGCTGAAGGCAATGCTATAGCTTGCGGTCGGGCCGCCGGCGATACCGCCCTCGGCCGCTTGGGCTGGAGGGGTGGCAACCATCGCCAGCCCGGCCACGCAGCCGGCGAGGCGCCACACGATATGGGATACCAAGCCGCTCATTCGGCCACTCCCGAATAGAACCGAGCAGGAAAAAACAGGCACATACAGACTCCTTTCTTGAGCGGCCGATAATTGAAACCAGTACATTGCTGCAGTGGCAATGAGCATAGTCTCAACATGCCCGCTCCGCGCGGCCATGGAGAATTTCAGCCAACTGAGCGAATCATAAGCTCACAGCGGCGGCGGCACCGGTGTCTCGATCTCAACCGGCTCCACGCGGAGCAATTGCCTTACCACCATCCCGCCACCCAGTGGCGAAGAATGTTTCGCAACCCTTGTTACTCAGGACGTCGAGCAGCGTCGACATTGCGTCGATTGAAGGCGCCGATCATCGGTGTACCGTGAGCACGCATGATCGGCTCGATACGGCGATGCAATGCGTGGTAGCGATAGAACGGCACCCGTGGGAACAGGTGGTGCACGGAGTGCAGGTTCTGGCCGAGCCAGAACCACTCCAACGGTTTGATCCAGCCGGGCATGATCAGGCTGTTGGTGTTCCGGTAACGCGTGGACTCCTGGTAGGGCACGTGGGGGCGATAGGCGAACCAGTACGCGACGAAGTACCCACCGGCCAAGTAGCCGAACACCAGTAGCACCCAGGTATGTTCTCGCTCAATGAGCGCAATGAGCGCGGCACGCCAGCCGATCGCGAACAGCACCTCTGCAATGTAGGCTGCCTTCACCCGCCGTGGAGCGGTCGGCCAATAATCGCGGAACAAGAAGGTGTTCTGGACCCACAGGAAACGAAATCCGCACGCCAGGAAAGCGAGAAATCCACCGCTCATGCCATTAACGACGTAGTCCGGATCCTTGTCCGGCTGGTTGGTGAAACGATGATGGGTGAAATGCTCGACCTTGTGAGTAGAGAACGGCACCATCATCAAAGGCGCGACCAGGTACCCACAAAGATCATTGAGCCACTGCTGTCGATGATGAGCACCGTGAATATTGCCGTGCACGGCCTCATGCAGGGGTGTATAGGACATGTAGGTGACAACGGCATAGATCAGTGTTGCAGTTGGCAGGGACAACTGGCCTGTCGCGAACAGGTAAAAATCGCCTATAAGCGATATCCACACCAGTAGCACCAGTGCCATTGTCGGCCAGGCCAGTTCAGTGGTGTATTCGCGTGCCGTGGCAACGGCTTTTTTATTCAGCGCGTCGAGATCCTGATCCATGGTCATCCTCCCGGGACGTTCTTATTGTTAGTGGGTTGCGCAACCTTAGTCGGTAGTCATGTACCTTTAGTAGGACCTGGGACGCCTATTGCCATGCATTTCTGGCCAGGCCGTATCACACCGTTGTCTTAGAAGTTTTCGGCATGGGCATACCAAAGCACGCAATCTTCAAGCACCCCGTGGCCATCAGTCAGGTGATGGTGAATTTCGCTGCGCGCTATGGCGTCGATGCGCAGACCTGCCTGCTGGGCACCGGCATCATCGAAGCGCAGCTGCGGGACGCGGACGCCCTGATCGCACGCGAGCAGGAGATGCGCCTGATCGAAAACCTGATACTGGCTTTGCCGGACGTTCCCGCGTTGGGCTTCGAGCTTGGCCTGCGGTACAACGTGGCGACTTTCGGCCTTTGGGGGTTTGCGCTGCGAACCAGCCGCAATGTGCGCGAGGCCGTTCAGTGCGCCTTGCGCTACCTGCCGCTGAGCACGGCGTATTGCCGGTTGGAGATATTCTGCGATCAGCATGAATACGGCACGAGCGTCGACGCCTCAGCGATCCCGCACCACCTGCGGCAATTCCTGCTGGAACGAGACATGGCGACCAGCATTCGCCTGTTCGACGAGCTCGCGTTGTCGGGATTGCGCCTGCTACGGCTCGAATTTCAAGGCAGCCCGCCGGCCCACGCGGACCGAATCGAAGCACTGAGCGGCATCGCGCCGCACTATGGCTGTTCGCGCAACGCCATCGTGCTACGTCGGCAAGATGCGGAGTTGCCGCTGCCGATGTACGACGCACATCTGGTCCGGTTATTGGAAGAGCAGTGCCGCGCGCAACTGGAGAGACGGCAAGTCGGCGGCGTCACCGGCCAGGTCCGACAACTTCTGTTGGGGGCAACGGGACTGGCAGCGTCCCTTGAAGAGGTTGCCAATCAGCTGGCGATGGCGCCGCGCAGCCTGCATCGCAGGCTGACAGAGGAAGGCACTACTTTGCGCAAACTCGTCGAGGCGGAGCGTAAGCAACTCGCCGGGCAACTGTTGGGAAATACCGAGATGAAGCTCGAGGACCTAGCGTTTCAGCTTGGCTACGCTGATGCTACAGCCTTCGCGCGTGCGTTCCGGCGCTGGTTTGGACAGTCGCCGAACGCGTATCGGAAAGTCTCAACGCGGTGAGCGCGCCTAAAAGACCGGGAGGCAACAGGTGCCACCCAGTCGTTCAGTTCCCGTAACGCGGCAGTCCCATCAGAAGCGGTAGCTGACCGAAGCACCCAGGCCATTGGCGCTGTTCTGATACTTGGAGCGGTAGGCACCCCGGGTCGCTGAGGTGTGGTTGACCTGCACGCTCTCCTCCTGCAGATAAGAATAAGCGACGTCGACCGTGACATCTTCCACCGGTGTCCAACCAGCACCGAAGCTGATCACCGTGCGGTCACCCGTGGGAATACGCGGTCCGCGATTGGTGTTATTGGCGGGCGACTGGTCGACCGACAAACCTGCGCGAAGCACCCATTGGTTGTTCAACCGATACGCCGCACCGATGGCGTGAGCCCAGGTATCGTGCCAATTCTGCTCTTCAGTAATGGTGCCGAGCGAGCCGCTGAGCAAAGGAGGCAATCCCGAGTTCTCGATGGTCAGTTCCTTGAAGCGACTCCAACGCGTCCAGGTGCTGCCCGCATACAGGGTCCAATCAGCGTTGAGCTGATGGGTCACCGAGAAGTCCACCGATTCCGGGGTATCTACATCCAGCGACGCGTCATAGCTCTCGCCACTGACGCCCAGCACACTGAAGATTCCGTCGGTGACCTTGGTCTTGGCGTCCAAGTGGTAACTGACCTTGGAATGGTAGGTCATCCCCAAACGGGTTCGGTCGGTAGCCTGCACCAGGATCCCGGCGTTGAAACCGAGGGCCGTGTCGTCGCCAGTGCTTTTGAGTTTTCCATCGTTGCGACCAGGGCTCAGGGGATTGGGCACCATTCCCGATATTTCACCGCTGATTCGGTTGAGGGTGGGACCGAAGCCAATCGAGACTTTGTCGTTAAAGGCATAGCTGACAGTGGGCTGGAACGTAAGGGTCGTGACCTCGCTTTTGTTGGCGTAATAACGCCCGGCAAAACCGCTGCCGTAATCGGTAATCAGACCGAAAGGAACATAAAAACCAACACCGAACGCCCAGTGTTCATCAATGGGCTTGACGTAGTAACCCATTGGCACCGTGGTCACTGGCACCATATCGCCGTCCTCCTGGCCACCGAAGGTGCTGCTGGTTTGGCTTATGTCGGACTTCGCGAAAAGCATCGCCGCGCCGACACTCATCTCCTCTCTCTTCAATCGAGACATGCCTGCCGGATTGCCGAAAACGGTGCTCGCATCTTCAGCAGAGGACGAACGACCGGCAAACCCCGATCCCATCCCGCTGATGCTTTGTTCATTAAGAGCGAATCCGCTTGCAAGCACATGAGAAGTTGCGAGCAGAGCGGCGAAGCCCAGTGGGGTCTTGAGCATTATTTTTTTCATTATTTGAACTCTTGAAACAGCAGCTGAGGTGGATGGAGCTCGTGACGAATTGCTGCAGCAACTGGGCAAAGCTGGGCATATCAGCGCTCTCTGAACGGGCTGACAGTGATCCCCGTAGAGACCTGCCCTGGAAAAAACCGGAGGCCTGCCGCGGCGCTGATTCATGGCGATCCCTCGAGACAGACGCGTCATATTTATTCATGTGACCATTTGTGTCAACAGTCACCACTCGAACAAATAAAGGGCTTGTTGCGGCATCGCGCCGGCAGGGTACGCGTTTCTCGGAATAGGCTGCGCAGAAGGGGTTCGGAGGCAATTCAGAAGCGTTGCCGACTCAAGACAGCACTGAAAGCGAAGGCGGCTCCCTTGAACATGCATGCAAGGTGGTCCCGGTTTTCAGCGCCCTGTTTAAACTCAGTCGCCCACGGCGGAAGGTGACATCAAACTGCCTGTACATTTTTTGAGCGCCCGTTAAAACGCGCTGCCTGCCTGGCATCAGCGCGGTTATCCACAGACATACTCACGGATTTCTTGGATAACTAGGTCGCCGTTATAACGCCGCTTCTGCCGTAGCTAAGTCAAGCCGCCGTCGACCATCAGCGCCACACCGTCGACATATTTCGCATCGGCGGATGCAAGGAACAGTGCCGACGAGGCGATTTCTTCAGGTTGGGCCGTATACCCCAGTGGCGTGATCTGCTCGACATGTTGGCGCAGCGCTGCAGTCGAGACTGTTTTCGACCGCCGATGCCGTATCAGCCTACGCGATGGTACGGCAACTCCAAATTTGACAGCTTTTTGTATCGGGTCGTATCGAAACGCTCTCTACTGTTTTCTCCCATACATTGTATTGTATTGAAACAACACACCCGCATCGAAACTTAGGATGTGGGAGGTACTACATCCCTCAGCGCCTTTGGTAGTAGGCGCTATCGTAGCGTTGACGCTGCTGTTCAGCCCTCGCAATACTTCCCGCCGCAAAACCAGCCAGTCACAACAACAATAAAAATTACTGCAGGGGTGCCTAGATGCACCCATAAAACAAGGAGTTGTTAAATGCTTGGTTACTATGCGCAATACAGCAAGGAATACATCACCACCCTGATGATCGTGACCACCCTGTTCTTTGCCTTACCCATCTTCCTCGCCCCGCTCCAATGGGCCCGGCTCATGCGCTGGACCGTCCCCGAACACGAACACCTGGCTATCTATTTCGGCCGTTGCCTCGGCGCGTTCATTCTAGTCGTTGAAATAGCAATGTTGCGTTCGGCCACCACCGGCACCAGTTTCAGTTATGCCTTCGATATTCTTTTCGTGGTCTTCACGCTGATGTTTTTCGTGCATGTCTACGGCGCAATCAAAAAGATCCAACCTATTACCGAAACACTGGAAATCGGTTTCTGGATGATCCTCTTCGTACTCAACATTGTGTTCTACCCCGCCACCAGTATCACGCTGTAAAGCTTCTCCGGACCGCGGCCGGAGGGCGCTTTCGATTCAACTGCAACGAGCAACTCCAGAATGCTGGCCGCTGGAGAGCTTGGACACATCAACCCAAGTCAAAGCATCCCGCCGGAAGATGACCGACCTCGGGTCTTGCATACAAATATCCCTGCATCAGCTCGATCCCCATGCCTAGAAGCGTCGAGCTTTCTTCACGGGTCTCGACACCTTCGGCGATGACCAGGATATCCAAGCGCCTGGCGACCAGGATGATGCCTTCGACGATCGCTTGCTTGGCCAAGTCTCGATCAATGCTTCGGGTCAGTGCCATGTCAATCTTCAGCACCTGCGGCTGGAACATGGCCAGCAGGTTAAGGCCCGAATACCCCGCGCCAAAATCGTCGATGGCGGTAGTGAAACCCTGGCGCTCGTACTCCACGAAAATCGATTTGAGGTGATCAGGATCGACCACCTTCTCGCCTTCGGTCACTTCGAACATGAGCCTTTCTGGCGGGAAATGGGCCAGGCGCGCCGCTTCCAGGGTAGCCCGGATGCACGTCTCCGGCCGGTATACGGCGTTCGGGAGGAAGTTAATGCTCAGCAAGCAATCGGGAATGTCCAGCAGGCCCAGCCTTGCGGCTTCCTCGATGGCTTTCACCCGGCAAGCCTGGTCGAATCGGTAGCGGTTGCTGTCGTTCACGAGCCCCAGGATGTAGCCAGCCGATTCACCATTGACGCCTCTGACCAACGCTTCATAAGCAAACGCAGCGTGTGTCCGCACGTTGAAAATGGGCTGGAAGGCCATGGTGAAATCGAACCCCAGCGCCTCATGGTTGCGGCATTCGGCGCAGCCGAGCGATTGGAATGGAAGGCTTTTCGTCATGAGCAATATTCCGTGGCGGTCAAGATACATTCCTGCGGTTACCAGGAACTGTAGCCGACACCACCTGAGTCGGCGCGGGCCGAAGTGTGTGGCGCACTATCGGACTCAAGGCTGCTCAAGCATGTTATTGCGCGATACCTACCAGCACGAATACCGATTGGTTCGCGGGATAAACCTGGCCTTATATTTTGGTGTTGGAAAACAACTAGATGAATAACACCCGCGCACATTGCATTTAAGGTCCAAGACTTGTCGCCCTGCCAAAAACGAGAACGCGCTCATGATTAAGATCCTAGCCGCTGTACGCAGAAAACCCGGAATGACGCATGCCGAGTTTTTAAACTATGTGGAGCACACCCACGGAGCAATCGCTAAAGCCAAACCGTTAGGCGTCAAACGGTACGTGCAGAACCATATCATCGACGCCGCTTTCGGGATCGACTCCGACAGTTTCTACATCCAGTCCTTTCACAAAGACTCCATTACAGAGCTGTTTTTTGAAGACGTGCCGGGTTTGATTCGCACCTTCAGCGATCCCTATACCCAGCAAACCGTCGGCCCTGATGCAAAGAACTTCGCGGACCTTTCCGAGCAGCTCGCTCAACTGATGGATGAAGTGGAGACGGCTAGCACCGCTACAGCGCTTCTCCCATGGAAGGTGATGATCCTGCTGAAGAAAAATCCAGCCATGGCGCTCGATCGTTTTTTCGAAGCTTGGGACGCAGCTCACGAGAGCATTACCCGGGAACAGCCCGACTTCCAGAACGCCCTACGCCGGTATGTTCGCTCCCGGTACCTACCCGAGGGCGACAAGGTGACGGCCTATTTCGGGCCAAACATCGCCGTATACGAAGGTGCCTCTAGCCTGTGGTTTGAAAATGAAGCGGATTTTTCGACCTTTCGGCAGTATCAGCGTGCGCTGTTTCAAAAACTTGCCGATGACGGCGTGGCGCTGACATCGGCGTCTTTTTTCGCTTACGTCAAAGAAGTCGTTATTTTCGATCACTGCGCATAGAGGCCTGCATCGCGGCCCTCCAACTGAAGGGTCGCGATCACTCAGATAGGCTCAGCCAACGTCGCAGTGGACTCGCGCATGATCTGTGCATGCTCTTCCTTGTCCCCACCACTTTTCTCTATCTCGCACAGCCGCGCGGAGTTCTCGACTACGAGTTGGCAACGCTCCCAGCGCCGCGTTTCGAACCGGCTCAGGGCCGTCTGTAGATTGCTACTGGCGAGCAACTCTTCGGCAAGCACGATGGCGCTCTCAATACCGATACCAGCCCCGGAAGCCAGGTGCGGCGTGGTGGCGTGCACCGTGTCGCCGATCAGCACGATACGGCCCTTGTGCCAGGGCAGCGGCACCAACAGATTGGACAGGGGACGATAGTCGATACTGGCGCCCACCTCGTGCAGTTGTGGCACCAGCGCTTGCAGGATCGGGGCTGGAAACTCACTCAGCAGGCGCGCCATTTCACCCGGCCAACAGGCCGGATCAATCCACTCGGAAAACGCGCGGTTTTCCATGAGGAACATGTACATGTGCGTTTCGGAGATTGGATTGACGCCAACCTTGGCGCGACCCAGCCAATGAGTGGGGCGCACGATTTCCGGCGGACGCTTCAGCACCGCGCGCCAGACGCTCTGATGAATGGGTTTTGGCGAAGGCGCTTGCGGGAAAAAGTCCTTTCGCGTGCGCGAATGCACGCCGTCAGCGGCGACGACCAGGTCATAGCGTTCAGTAGTCCCGTCGGTGAAAGACACGTCAATGCCATCGTCATGCTCGATGACGCTGTCGTAGGTGATGCCCAGGCGCACACGGGTCCCCACTTCCCGCGTCCTGTCGGCAAATATCCGAGCCAGTACCGGGCGCAGGATGCCGCCACCACAGGGTATCGGTTTATCGCTGACCGGCGGTCGAAGCGCCAATTGCACGATCAGGTCGCCGGCCGGTGAAAACACATCGAAATTGGTCGACAAATACCCTTCCCCCGCGACCCGCTCCAGAATCCCAACCGTATCAAGCGCTCGCAGCGTGGGCCCACTGAGCGTAATCCCCGCTCCCAAGGGACACCACAACGGATCGATTTCGACGAGGTCCACTTCGACGCCCTGGCGGGCGAGCTGGATAGCCGCGGTCATACCGGAGAACCCTCCTCCGATCACCAGAACCTTGTTGACTGCTGCAATCATCACGCTCTCCTAATTATTCTTATTCACTCGGGCAGACATTGCATGGCGCACCGACGAGCGCTGCGGCGTCATTGCGTCAATGCCGCAGCAACATGAATGCCGACGAAAAATGCCGGATCAGCCACGAGACTATCGAATCGGCTATCAGCGCTGAAATCGCTTTGCACAATCCGAGGTATCGCTGGCGGCGATGGGTCTCGCAGGTAAGCCGGGGGCATTGCTCGGAGTGCCTGCCTTTGCGGCAGAACAAATACAAAAGCCGATGAACGACGGCTCACACAAACCGCCATCCACCGGCCGTTAACGACGGTTGGTCACACGCTTTCCAAGCCATCCCAGCAGAGGTACTTCACCTCAAGAAACTCGTCGATCCCAAGGTGTGAACCCTCTCGCCCAAGCCCGCTCTGCTTCACGCCACCGAAAGGCGCGACTTCATTTGAAATCAAGCCACAGTTGATGCCCACCATGCCCGATTCGATGCGCGCGGCGTTGCGCCAGATACGCGCCGCGTCACGGCTGAACAGATACGCCGCCAAGCCAAACTCGCTGTCGTTGGCCATGGCAATGGCTTGGTCATCCGTGTCGAAACGCACCAGTGGCATGACCGGACCGAAGATCTCTTCACGAGCGACCCGCATCCCATGGGTCACATCCGCCAACAAGGTGGGCTCGAAGAAACACCCGCCCAGCGCGTGGGGCTTGCCGCCGGACAGCAGTCGGGCACCCTGCGCCAGCGCATCATCGACAAGGGCCTGGGATTTTTTTACCGCCGCCTCGTCAATCAACGGCCCGACCTGTACACCCGGCTCCAGGCCATTGCCGACCTTCAAGCGTGCCATGCGCTCGACGATGCGCTCCGCCAATGCGTCATAAACCCCTGACTGCACCAGCACCCGGTTCGCGCCGATACAGGACTGCCCACCGTTGCGAAACTTGGCCAACATCACCCCGTCAGCGGCTGCATCCAGATCAGCATCGTCGAAGACAATGAACGGGGCGTTGCCACCCAGTTCCATGGAGCATTTCTTGACCGTCTGTGCCGCTTGCGCCAGCAGCAGCCGGCCCACTTCGGTGGAGCCGGTGAAGGTGAGTTTGCGCACCAACGGGTTGGCCGTGAGTTCACCGGCAATGTCGCGCGTGTCATTACCCGTTATCACACTGAAAACGCCGGCGGGCACGCCAGCGCGCTGCGCCAGTTCGGCGAGTGCCAGCGCGGTCAGGGGCGTCTGGCTGGCCGGTTTCACCACCATCGTGCAACCGGCCGCGAGGGCTGGAGCGGCCTTGCGTGTAATCATCGCAGCGGGGAAATTCCAGGGCGTGATCGCGGCGCAGACGCCGATGGGTTCGCGCAGGACCACAATGCGCTGAGTGTCCTTTACGCCCGGAATCAGATCACCGCGCACCCGTGTGGCTTCCTCGCCAAACCAGCGCACAAAAGACGCCGCGTAATCGACCTCACCCCGCGCCTCCTCCAGGGGCTTGCCCTCCTCCAGGGTAATCAGCGTGGCAAGGTCCTCGCGATGTTCGACCATCAACTCATACCAGCGACGCAATACCTCGCCACGGCGTTTGGCCGTCAGGCGACGCCATGGGCCAAAGGCCTCATGCGCCGCGTCGATGGCGTGCCGGACTTCAGTTTCACGGCAGCGCGGCAACTCGGCCAGTACCGTTTGGTCCACCGGATTACGCAGCGTGTACTGACCGTGCGGCGTCTCGGCCAGCCACTCACCGGCGATATAGGCACCGTCGCGCCACAGCGTAGGATCCTTGAGTAAATGCTTCATTGTGCAACCCTCTCGATCAGCACGGATGACGCCCGATCATGAAGGCGCTGTCAGGATCCGAAGTCACCGGCAACCCCGACGCGACCAAGCCTTGGCGCAGCGACTTCATGAAACGATCCGGCACGCGCATCGCCGGGGCACGCAGTGGTCCGCCGTTGAAGCCGGCGAGCCAGTCCTGGTATTTCCACATCGTGCGGTTGAGCACACCGGTACCGCCGGCGTAGCTTTGCGCAGCAGCGCCGTTGGCACTGCGGGCCGGATTGACCTTCCAATACAGTTCCATCGCCTCTTCAAATCGGCCCGTGCGGGCCAGTTCGAAGGCTTTCGGGTAGTAGTCACTCATCCAGGCGGTGTTGCTGGTGCCGGAAAATTGCAGTTTCATCAGGCTCATCAAGGGGATAGCGTCGCCTTCGATCGGGCAACTGATCACCACTTGATCGCGGAAGTGGTGATACATCTCACAAATGCCCGCTGGCAGCGGGAACCCTTGCTCGGACTTGATGGCGGCGATATTCGGGCAATCGGCCAACAGCCGACGAACCAACTCCAACGACATCCCCGCTGGATGCACGCGCTCGAAGCCCCATAGCGGGATCGGAAAGAGCATGACGGCAAGGTCCGTGGCATCGCAGAACGACTTGGTGTAGTCGTAGATTTCCTGCTCGCTGGTCGGCCAGAACTGCGGCGGATAGGAGAGCAGGACGATATCTGCGCCGGCATTCTCGGCAAGCTTCACCGCCTCGATGTTCTCGGCAAGCGTGCCAAAAGCCGCGTGGAAGAACAGGAGCAGGTTTTTCCCCGACTCACGGGCCCAGGCGGTGAACTGCGCGTTCTCCTGGGGAGAGATCGCCAGCTCGCTGCACAGCAACGTGGCGCTGTAGCCCAGGCCGACCGTATGTTCAATGTCGTGGCGAATGCCACGTTCGTTGAGTCGCTTAAGATCGGCGCTGAAACTTGGAATGGTGACCGCCGAGCAGCCCACCAGGTTTTCCCGCGCCCAGGCACGGGCATCTGCTTTCTTGTATGTGGCCATGATGATTTTCCTTCGAACAGTGGAGGGGTTATTTCGAGACAGGGACAATGCTGGCGGGCAACTCGATGCCGAGGCCTTGTTGCCGGGCGCGCTCGTACAGGGCTTGGGCGATGACGACGTCCTGCAGCGCCGAGCCAACAGACTTGTAAAGAACGATGTCGCTTTCGTTTTGCCGTGGGGTGACACGACCCGCGACGAGGTCCGACAGCGCGACCAATTTGTCGGCGACATACACGCCGGCACTGATCGCCGCAATGGCATCGCCGGTATCGTGGAGTACCTCTTGCGGCATATCGGCGACGATGCAGACGGCTCGCTCCATCGTGACCGGGTCAACTTCCCGTTGCTCAGGCAAGGTGGAACCCAACGACACGACCGTAGTGCCGGGGCAAAGCCACGCGCCTTGCAACACCGGCGACTCGTCACGGCTGCGGGCGGCACAAATCACCACATCACAATCCTGCACGGCCTCTTGCGCGCTGTTCACCGCTTGGATATCCAGCCCAGGCCTGAAGCTTTCGGCAAAGCGCTCGCGGCTCGCGGGCGTTGGGCTGAACACCCGGACTTGAGTCACATCGCGCACGGACTTCAGGCAGTCCAACGCGCCACGGGCCTCGAACCCCGAGCCAATCACACCCACCCGCAGCCCGTGCTTGGGCGCCAGCAAATCGACCGCCAGCGCAGCGGTTGCCGCCGTGCGCAAACCCGTGACCCGATTGCCGTCGATCAGGGCAGTGAGCGCCATGGTTTGCTGATTGAACAACGCGATCAGGTAGCTGGCACAGCGCGCCCGCATGGAGGCCGCGATCAACTTGCAGCCCATGTGGCCGCCAGTGGGTGGGACAGCGGTCAGGCTGCGCAGCCAGATGCCATCGCCCCGGGCCATGGAGCGAGGCGGTACCATGGCGTCCGATGCGGGACTTGCATACGCCTCGGCGAGCGCGGCGACGGCGGTGCTCCAGTCGGCGAGCGAGGCCACATCGGCGTCACTGAGAAAAAGCGTCGGGGCAATGACTTGGAGTTCTTGGGCGTGATGCATGGCGCAAACCTCGCAATCGGGGATCAGTCGTTGGTTGACTGACACCCTACGAGGCGCGCCCCCCACCGAATACTGCTGGGGATGCAAAGCAGCTATCGCTTAAATCGATGGCATGGACAGATTGCAAATCAGCCGTCGCACTTCACGGGAAGCACGAGTCAAGGGGCGCCGGGGCGATTCGACCAGCACGACAAAGCGCTCCAACACAGGCTCGATAATGCGCGATGAAACCAGCCGTTGATCCAGCGAGCCCGGCAGCACAGAGGCAATCGCATAGCCTCCGCCTGCCGCGACGACCTCGTACTGGAGCTGGACCGAGTCGGCTTCCACGGCCACGCACAGCTCCACGCCTTGCTCGGCGGCCAAATGATCGAGCCTGGCCCTCAGCAGATGCGGTCGCCCTGGCACGACCAATGGCAGCCCCGATAGATTTTCCAGCGCAATATCTCGACTTCCGAACAGAGGATCAGCGGTAGGTCCTACCAGGTGCAGCGGTAGCCTGGCCAGCAGATGGGCTTGGCCGATGCTCGCCTCGCTCTCACGCAGCACCAGCGCCATATCCAGACGACCATCGTGCAACTGCTCTTCGAGTTGAGCGCTCGCGCCCTCGATCAGGTGCAATCTCACACCGGGCATCTGGGCACGCACCGCAGCAAAAAGCGTCCCCGCAAACCGGCGCACCGCGGAGGGCAACATGCCCACGACCACCTCCCCCACTGGTTTGCCACGCAGGTTGCGAATGTCATCGGCAAGGCTTTCAGCGTTCGCCAGAAGATCCGATATACAGGGCAGCAGCTGCTCGCCAAACTCGGTCAGGACCACCCCGCGCCCGGTGCGATGGAACAGGCGTTCGCCACATTGCGATTCGAGCAGGGCAATATTGCGACTCACCATGGACTGCGGCATGTCCAGCAGCACGGCTGCTTTGCTGAGACTGCCAGCCGCCACGACCCGGACGAACAAAGTCCAGCGGGGATCGATGATGGTGAGCGCCGTGGCAGTAGGCTGCGTGGCCGTGTCCGGCACCGGGTAGCTCTGGTTATCCGTCATGTCATCAACTCTTGGCGGGCCTGGTGCAAGTATTCGCGACTGTCCTGGAGATGCAGGCGCATCGCAGCACGTGCGCATTCAGCGTCCTGATGGAAGATCGCCTGGTAAATCTGTTCGTGCTCGCTTTGCATGCGCTGTTCGTAATGCAAAGGCTCATCGTGAAACAGGCGCGCGGAATCCAGTCGGCTGCGCGGGATGATGACCTCGCCCAGGTTGAGCAGTGTGCTGGCGATGTAGGGGTTGCCGGTCGCCTGGGCAATGCCAAAATGGAATTGAAAATCCAACGCCGCCCGATCATTGACGCTGACATCCGGCTGCCCGAGCTGATCGAGAAGAGCCCGTAACCCCGTCAACTGATCCGGGTTGCGTCGCTGGGCCGCCAGCCCGGCGGCTTCTACCTCAAGACCGATCCGAAACTCCATGATCGCCAGCGAATCGGTGATGAGACCGATCGTCGACGGGTCGATGAAGGCCCCCAACGACAGGGCGCTACCGCGTACAAAGGTCCCGATACCGTGGCGTGTCTCAACCATTCCGGCAGCCTGTAGACGCGACATGGCCTCGCGCACCACGGTCCTGCTGACCCCATGCTCCAGCATGAGGGCCGACTCGGTGGGCAACTGTTCACCGCCACGCAGCCGTCCCTCGACAATGTGCTCCGACAGCAGCGCCTCAAGCCCCTGGGACAGGCTACCGCGCTTTTTTTCACCGGCCGCTGGCGCGCTCATTCCTCGAAAATCGCGACGGCGCGGACGAAGCCGGCCGAAGCGTGCCTGATCTTGTAGGGAAAGCAGGACACCTGGAAACCATGGGCCGGTAGGCATTCCAGGTTGGCCAGTTTTTCCATCTGGCCGTAGCCGATGTCGCGTCCGGCCTTGTGGCCTTCCCAGATGATCGAGGCATCGCCCGTGGCGGCGAAGCGTTCGCGTGTGTACTTGAACGGCGCATCCCAGCTCCAGGCATCGGTGCCGACCACGCGCACGCCGCGCTCCAACAAGTACAACGTGGCCTCACGGCCGATGCCGACCCCGGCGTCCAGGTACCCTGGCTGGCCGAACAGCGCACCGGCACGGGTGTTGACCAGGACAATGTCCAGCGGCCGTAGAACATGGCCAATACGCTCCAACTCGGCTTGCACTTGGGCAGCGTTGACCACATGACCATCTGGCAAATGACGAAAGTCCAGCTTCACGCCCGGTTGCAGGCACCAGTCCAACGGCAACTCGTCGATGCCAAACGCCGGCTTGCCACCGTCCGTGGTCGAGGCGTAGTGCCAAGGGGCGTCCATGTGCGTACCGCTGTGCGTGGTGATCTGCAGGCGCTCGGCCGCCCAGGATTCGTCACCGGGCAGTTGCGCCTTGGACAGGCCGGGAAACATCGCGGCCATCTCCGGCCAACCTTGCTGATGGTCCATGTAGTCGATTCTCGGCAGCAATGGCGGCGGATCGGTGTAGGGATTGTTGTCCAGGGTCACGGACAGGTCCACCAGGCGGCGTTTAGTTGATTGCATTTTCACTCACTCCAAGTCCCACCCGCCCACGCGCACGACGCGTCGGGGTGGCAGCGTTCAAACTGTTACGTATCAAGGCGCCAGCCGAGCCGTCATGGCGAAAGCCAAGGGCGCGGGCCAGAGGGGTTTTCATTGCGGGGAAGTTGCCGAACAATGCTTGCAGTCCAGCGTCCGGTGCGAAGCTGATCAGCCCGCGGCGTTCCTGCCCGTAGACGGCGGCCAGGGCATCCATGACCTGGGCAATGGACAGGTGCAACAGCGGTAATTGCCAGACACGTGACTCGCCAAGCTCAACGGCGGGCAGTTCGGCGGCCCGCAGCAGGTTATCCACGCAACACCGCACGGACATCCACCACGCCTGCGCCTGGGGCGACACCGGGCAGCAATACGGTTCACCTTGAGCAAAGGCGTGCAGCAGGTCGCTCATGAACGCCGAGCGCAGGCCGTTGGGTTCACGTGGACGGGCGACAATGCCGGGCAGGCGCACGGCCCGACCGTCCACCTCGCCCCGTCGGGCAAGGTCGTTGATCGCCATTTCCACCATCGCCTTGTGCGCCCCGTAACTCAACTGCGGGTGCGGCACGGCGCGCTCATCCATGCGGGCCGGCAGGTCGCCGCCGTACACCGCCACGCTGCTGGCATACACCAGCACCGGCACGCCAGGCTGTTGGCGCAACTGGTCAAGCAACTCCAGGCTTGCCAACAGGTTGACCTGATAGCCCAGTGAATAATGCTGCTCGGCCGCGCCACCTGGAATGCTGACCAAGTGAAAAACCACATCGATGCCATCGGCCAAGGCGCGGCGCAATAGCGCGGCGTCGGTGACACTGCCGCAATGCTGGCGCAGGCGTTTATCCTCGGCAAACCCCACCAATTCCTTGTCCAGCAAGATCAACGCGCTGATCGGCCGGCCGCGCAACTCATTGGTCTGGAGCAATCGTTTCACCAGCGCCCGGCCAACAAAACCATTGGCTCCGGTAATCATCACGCGCATGGGAGGCCTCCGCGCACGACACACTGGTCTATCGCCCCGAACACCGACTGCCCTTGCAGATCGAAGACCTCCATGCGCACGCGGTCGCCAAAGCGCATGAAGGACGTCCGTGGCGCACCGTGCTCGATCATCTCAACGGCACGACGTTCGGCGATGCAGGCCGCGCCCACCGTGGGGTCGGCATTGGAAACCGTGCCGGAACCGATCACGCAGCCAGCCCTGAGACGCCGGGTCAGCGCTGCGTGGGCGATCAATTGATGAAAGCCGAAATGCATGGCACCACCGTGTGCATGACCGAACCACTGGCCGTTCCACTCGACCCTCAGCGGCAGGTGCACCCGCCCGTCGCGCCAGCCTTCGCCCAACTCGTCGGGGGTGATTGCCACCGGGGCGAAACTTGACGAGGATTTGGCCTGGATAAACCCGAAGCCCGTCTTCATCTCTCGGGGTGCAAGTGCGCGCAAGCTGACGTCGTTGACTTGCACAATGAGCCGAATATGGTCGATGGCGTCTTGTGCCGAGCAACCCATGGGAACCTCATCGACCACCACGGCGAATTCACCTTCGAAGTCGATGCCATGGGTTTCACTGGGCAGCACGATGTCATCGCGAGCACCGAGGAAGTCATCGCCGCAGCCCTGGTACATCAGCGGCGTGTGCTCGACACCTTCAATCGGGTCCAGCGAAAACGCTTTCTGCATCCGCTCGCCATGGCTGAGAAACGATGAGGCATCCAGCCACTGCCAGGCACGCGGCAAGGGTGCGGCGGCTTGTTGCGGATCAAAGGCGAAGGCCCCGGCCAGCGAGCCTTCGTTCAGGACGTCATAGCGAGCGCGCAAAGCGGCTTCAACCCGCGGCCAATGCTCGATGGCCTCCTGCAGTGTCCCGGCGATGTCACTGGCCTCCACCGCCCAGGCCAGGTCGCGCGACACCACCAGCAGGCGACCGTCACGGTTGTGATCTTTCAGGGTGCTGAGCTTCATGCCGGTTCTCCTTGCAGCTCGGGGGCGAAGCGACCATCGAGCAGCACAAACAGCATGCGCGCCATCTGCTCGGTGCGATTGCTCCAGGCGTGGTTGGTGCCGCGCTGCACGACGATGTCACCGCGTTTGAGATGCACCTCCTCACCATCGAGCACCAGCCAGACCTCGCCCTCGGTGACCACGCCGTAGTCCAGCGTTTCGGTACGGTGCATCAGCTTGTGCTTGGAGTCCGCCTGCCCTGTACCGGCATGAGCCTGGCCAATTTCGGCGAAGGCGGCCGCGGCATCCTCGGCGCTGACTTGGTTCTGCACGCTGTCGGGCGGAATATCCACCACGCGAATGACGCTGCCCAATGGTGCGGGGCTCAGTTGAAGCGGCTTGTTGGTGGGGTCGTCGCCGTTATCCAGCACGGCCGGGCTGGCACCACTGTTCCAGATCTCATGGAAGACCGTACCGGGCACGGCCTTGAGGGGGAAGCTGTTGGGCGTTGGTCCGCTGAGCGCGACCACCGCCTGGCCCTGGGCATCGTGCCCGGTGACCACGCGTTTGAAACCAGGAAGCTGTTGCATGTTCGAGTCCTCAATCAGTTGGCGAAACGCGCCAGCGGGTATCGATGAATTCATGAGAAAACCTTAAAGATCGAGCACCAGCCGCGCGCTCCTCGCGCGCGAGCAGCAAGGCGTGAACTGGTCGTTGCGGGCCCGCTCGGCATCGGTCAGGAACATGTCGCGATGCTCCGGCTCGCCGTCCAGCACGCGCGTGATGCAGGTGCCGCAGATGCCCTGTTCGCAAGACAACGGGATGTCGATGCCGGCCTCCAGCAGCACCTGGGCGACGCTGAGCGTGGCCGGCACTTGGAAACACTGTCCGGTGCTGGCCAGTTGCACCTCGAAACCGCCCGCCTCGCTGGCCGGCGCAGCGGCGGCGGTAAAGTACTCACGGTGCAGTTGCGCTTCGGCCCAGCCCTGCGCGCGCGCCGTGCCGAGAACGTGTTCCATGAAACCGTTGGGGCCACAGACATACAGGTGACGGTCGGCGGCTGGCCCGGACAGAACCCGACCGGCGTCGAGACGCTGGACCTCCTCGCCATCGTCCATATGAACCTGCACGCAAGCGGCGAATGTCGAACGGCGGATGTACTCGATAAAGGCCATGCGCCCGGCCGAGCGACCGCAATAGTGCAGTTCGAAAGGCGCGCCGATCCGCGCCAGGCGCTCGGCCATGCAGAGGATCGGCGTGATGCCGATACCGCCGGCGAACAGCACGCTGTACCCCGCCCCATGCTCAAGCGGGAACAGGTTGCGTGGCTCGCTGATGCGCAGCCGACTACCTTCGTGCACCTGTTGGTGCATGGCCTGCGAACCGCCGCGAGACGCCGGGTCGAGCAACACGCCCAACAGGTAGCGGTGGCGTTCTTCGGGGTGATTGCACAGCGAGTACTGGCGCACCAGGCCATTGGGCAGGTGCACGTCGATATGCGAGCCGGCGCTGAAGGCAGGCAACATGGAATCTTCCGCTGGGGCCAGTTCGAAGCTGTAGATGTCTTCGGCTTCGAGGCGTTTGCCAGTGACGATGACTTCAATCATCACTTGGCACCCGCAGGCTGCTCAGCGGCAATCATGCGATCGAGTACACGCCGCGCGCGAACCGCTCCTGCGTCACCGATCAGCAGGACCGGCTTCAAGTCCCAGAACGATGCAGCGCCCATCATGCGCTGCTGCGCCTCGAGCATTGGCAAGTCTTCATCGGCAAAGGGCCGGCTGATCGCGGCCGCCTGCTCATCAGCGAATCTCTCGGCAAATTCGCCCATCGCCTTGGGGAAACAGACTGAGAACCAGTAGTGAGTCGTGGTCTCGGTCTCTGGAGTGAACAGATGCGGAATCGGTGTGGAAACGCCCTGATCCCTGGGGAGCCCGGTCGCCACGGCGCCGGAAAACAGCAACATATTCGCCGGAGCATCCCAACGCACATCGATCCAACGGTCCACCGGTGTGCCCTGAGGAATGTTCCAGGCGGCGTACAGAAACTCCGGCATGATTTCCGCAACCGTCTGGCGGTTGGACCAAACGGTGTTGCCCTCCTCTTGCACGCTAGTCAACGCGCTCTTGACGCCATCGCCACCCAACGTAGACGGATGCAGAAACTCGATATGACTCAGGTCCATGATGTTGTCGGTTTCCAGCACGTAGTTGGCCCGCGCGTGCAGGTAGCGCTTGCCGACATACCAGTGGTCTTCATCCATGCAACTGAAATCCGGAATCAGCGTCGCATCGGCCAAGCGTGGATCACCCATCCAGATCCACAGCAGGCTGTAGCGTTCAACCAGCGGGTAGGCCTTGACCTTTGCCGCCTTGGGAATTGCACCATCGCCGTGGGGGTTATGCACACAGGTGCCACTGCCATCGAATTCCAGGCCGTGGTACGGACAACGCACCGCATCGCCCTTGAGGATTCCCATGCCCAGGGGCGCGAAACGGTGGGGGCAGCGATCGGCAATGGCTTGGGCGTAACCTTGGGTGTCGCGAAAAAACACCACGGGTTCATTGAGCAAGGTTCGTTGGAACAGCTCGCCAGCCTTGACCTCGTTACCCCAGGCGGCCGCGTACCAGACGTTGCGTAGAAAGCTCATCGCGATTCCTCTTTTCCATAACTTGATGACGGGCTGGCTTGCGCCGCCGCACGCTCGGTTTCGATCAGCCGACGCAGGACACGTCGACAGCGCACGGCCCCTGCATCGACTGGCAACAACACCGGGCTGAGGCCAAGCAGTTCAACCTCGCCAATCTGGCGCTGTTGAGCCTCGACCATGGGTTTGTCTTCGCCGGCGAAAATGCCGATCAACATCTCCTGGACGAAGGCATTCAACTGCGCATTGTCTTGCTCGAAACTGCGCGTGTTGGCAAAGAAATAATGGGTGTTGGCCGCGTCCTGCGGCGTCATCAGATGCAGGTTCCATGTCACTGGTCCCTCGTCCCTGGGGCGCCCTGGCGCCGTGGCGCCACTGCCGAGCAGCATCAGGCCAGGTGCGTGCCAGATGACTTCGGCCCACACGTCAGCCCGGCTTGGATCTTCAAGGTGAGCGCCGAACGCCGGTGGAGGCACATCATCCGGTGCCCACCAACTGATGCGGACGCGATCATGGGGCAGCTCCTCGATGGTGGCGCGGGTGCGTGACAACGCCCCGCCACCGAGCGTATCGGGGTGCAGGAAATCAACGTGGCTCAGGTCCATGATGTTGTCAGACAGCAGTTCGTAGTGCGCGCGCGTAGGCAAATACCCATGCCCCTTGGCGTGGGTTGGCGCCTCGTCGAGAAAGGAAAAATCAGGAATCAGCGCATTGTTGGCCAGGCTTGAATCGCCAGGCCAGACCCAGATCGCCCCATGGCGCTCGACGACCGCGAACGCGCGAACACAGGCGGCCTTGGGGATGCTCCCATCGCCATGGGGATTGTGCGTACATTGGCCGCTGCCATCGAAACGCAAGCCGTGGTACGGGCACTGGACGCTGTCGCCGACAATCTTGCCCATGTGCAGCGGGGCAAAACGGTGCGGGCAACGATCGGCGAGCGCCTGGATGACACCCTGGCTATTGCGAAAGAACACGATCGGTTGCTCGACGATGGTTCTGCCAAGCATGCCACCTTGCGCCAGCTCGTCCGCCCACCCAGCGATGTACCAGGTGTTGAGCAAATAACTCATGGTGTTCTCCTCATTGTTTTTTTTGTTATGAAACGTCGAATGGGCAAGTCAGTGCTCAGGGTCTGCGGTAACCGCAGTGGGAAAAGCAGCCCCGCTGACCCGCAACCGAAGACAGGCCAGGGCCACTACGAGTTGAACGCCCGCGACAATTCCCAGTGCAGCGGGCAAGGCACCGATTACCCCACCGGTGATCGCCAGCACCACCAGCGGGCTGGCGAACTCACCGGCAAAGAACATCGCCGTGAAACCGCCGGCGGCGCGGCCGCGCTGCTGGAAATCGACCTGGGCCATGATCCAGGTGAGCAAGGTCGGCATCATCAGGCCGATGCCCAGTCCGTTGATCAGGACGGCGATCACCACCAGCCCGTGACTGTTGGCTACCGCCAGCAGCCCGCCACCCATCCCGGCCGCGACGAAGGCCAGGAGCATCTGCCGGTGCGCCGGCACACCGCTGAACAGACGAAAACTCAGGGCGCCGACCAGCACGCCGAATTGACTGGCGCCCATGGTCAAGCCGATCTGTTGCGAGCCTTCGACATGCAGCAGGTTGAGCAGATAACCGACTTGTACCGGCACGATGAACAGGCTCAAGCCCGCCAGGAAAGACAAGCCATACAACGGTGCCAAGGTGCGCCAGGGGAATGCCCCGCTCATCGGCTTCTTCTCGATGGCCGCATGCCCGCGCGGCTCCCAGAGCAACCAGGCCATCAGCGGCAGGAACACCAGCCCCAGCCCATACAGGGCAAACGGGGTACGCCAGCCGTGCTCGCCGAGCACGCCACCGACGGCAATGAAGATCGCCGCCGACAACGACGTCGCGACCATTTGCAGGGCGAACATGCGTTCACGCCGAGCGCCGCTGTAGTAATCACCCATCATCGTGGTGCAGCAGGTCATGATCGCCGCCTCGGCCACGCCGATGCCGGCGCGGCTGATGACGATCGCCTGCAACGAATCCAGCCAGAACGGCAGCACGCCACAGACGGTGTAGAGGCACATCGCACCGATCAGCAACGGCTTGCGCCCGAGTCGGTCGGCGATGATTCCGGCGAAGGGTGCCAACAGGGCAATCATCAGCGCCGGTAGCGTCAGGGCGATGGGAACCAGCACCGCGACGCCCGGTGTGCCGGCGAAGTGTTCCTGCATGCGCGGCAGGATGGGGGCCAGCAGCACCGCACCGAGCACCGGCAGGCAACTGCCAAGCAAGAGCAACAGGGACTGCGGCAGCCGCGCCTGGCGTTCAACGTTCATCGCGCACCTCCGCAGGTTGCGCCGCGCAAAATGCCATGCCGAAGGCGCTCAGGCCGGCGATGAGGTCAAGCCATAGAGACTGCTGGAACAGATGCACACGAGACATGGGAAGTCCTTTCTTGTTGTTATGACGCGACGGGATGAGCGGCCGCCGTTGCCGTCTGATCGAGCCCCGGAGCCAGGCGCAGCGAATGTTTCACGCACGCCCCCTCCTCGATTAAGGCAGGCGTCAGCGGCAAGCTGGTCGGATGGCTGGGTTCGGCCTCGGCCGGTCCCGTGCTCACACGCTTGCTCGGCAACAGGAAGTGAGCCAGGGCTGGCAACAAAACCAGCGCGCCGACCATGTTCCAGACGAACATGAAAGCCAGCAGCACGCCCATGTCGGCCTGGAACTTGATCGGCGAAAACATCCAGGTGGCCACGCCGATCGCCAGGGTCACACCGGTCAGCATCACCACCTTGCCGGTGGACAGCAGCGCCCGGTAATACGACTCCGACAGGCTGGTGCCTTGACGCATATGGCCGAGCAGGATGCTCATCACATACAGCGCGTAGTCGACGCCGATGCCCACGCCGAGGGCGATCACCGGCAGGGTCGCGACCTTGACGCCAATGTCCAGCCAGACCATCAAGGCTTCACAGAGGACCGAAGTGAGCATCAGCGGAATCACCGCGCACACCGTGGCGCGCCAGGAGCGGAAGGTGATCAGGCAGAGCAGGATCACCGCACCGTAGACCCAGAACAGCATTTCGCGGTTGGCCTGCTTGACCACAATGTTGGTCGCTGCCTCGATCCCGGCATTGCCCGCCGCCAGCAGAAACTGGACCTCGTCGGTATTGTTCGCGGCGGCAAATTGTTCGACGTGATCCACCAGGCCGCTGAGGGTTTGCGCCTTGTGGTCGGAAAGGTAGGTGTACAGGGTCAGCAGGCTGCAGTCTTCGTTGTACAACCCACGCGGCGCGCCGGCGGTGACCATGTTGAGCATCGCCTGGTTGTTCTGCAGCTCGTACCACTTCGGGCTGCCTTCGCTCAGGCCCACCAGCATCCGGCGATTGAGCAAGGCCAGGGAATTGGTCGAATCCACCCCTGGCAAGGTGCGCAACTGCCAGTCGAGGGCATCGACCTTGTTCAGGATGTCATAGCGCGAACAGGCGCTGGCAGGGGTCTTGATCATGACCGCGAACAAATCGCTGCTGGCGCCGTAATGCCGGGTCAGGAATGCATCATCCTGGTTGTAGCGCGAGTCGGCCCGCAGCTCGGGCGCGCCCGCATCCAAGTCACCGACTTTCAATTGCAGGCTGACCACGAAGCCGAGCGTCGCCAGCACTAGGCTCAAAGCGATGCACAACGCCGCCCACCGGCGCTGGGTGAACAGGTCGAGGAAGCGCCAGAACCCATGACGATGCTGGCCCGCTTGTTCGGCGTGCTCGCTTTTCAGGCTCAGTCGCGCCGCGCGACCGCTGACCCCGACATAGGAAAGCAATATCGGCAGCAGGATCAGATTGGTGAAGATCAGCACGGCTACGCCGATACTGGCGATCATCGCCAGGTCCTGGATCACCTGGATCTTGATGATCATCAGCACCGCGAAACCCACCGCATCACAGAGCAGCGCGGTGAGACCGGCAAGGAACAGGCGGCGGAAGGTAAAGCGTGCGGCGACCACCCGGTGCATGCCGCGCCCGATGTCCTGCATGATGCCGTTCATCTTCTGCGCCCCATGGCTCATGCCAATGGCAAACACCAGGAACGGCACCAGCACCGAATAGGGGTCCAGTTGATAATTCAGCAGCGGCAGCAAGCCGAGCTGCCAGACCACCGCCACCAATGAGCAGAACACCACCAACAGAGTGCTGCGAATGCAGCGGGTGTACCAATACAGCACCACCGTGGTGATCAGGATCGCCACGGCGAAGAAGATCAGGATCTGCCGCAGGCCGGCAATCAGGTCACCGACTTTCTTGGCGAAACCGGTGATGCGGATGTCGATGTTGTCGCTCTGGTATTGGCTGCGCAACGACTCCAGTTGTTGCGACAGCCGGGTGTAGTCCAATGGTCGGCCATCGGGGGTGCGCTGCAGCAGCGGTACCTGGATGATGCTCGAAGCCTGGTCGAACGCCACCAACTGACCAATTTCGTTGGACAGCTGCACATTGCGCCGCAAGGCCGCAAGGCTCGCAGTGCCGCCATCGTAGTTATCCGGAATGACCGGCCCACCCTCCAGACCCGCTTCTGTCACCGCGACCCAGCGTGTGGCGGGCGTCCATAACGACTTCATGTAGGCGCGATCGACACCGGGGAGCAGGTAGATCTTGTCGCTCAATGCCTGCAAGGTCTTGAGGTAGTCAGCGTCATAGATCTCGCCCCGCTTGTTGACCACGGCGATGCGCACCGCATTACCCAGCCCGCTCAACTCCTTCTGGTGCTCAAGGTAGTTGGCGATATAGGGGTGATGGGTGGGAATCATTTTTTCGAAACTGGCATTGAGCTCGACACGGCTGGACTGCCAACCCAGCACCAGCGTGGTCGCAAGGCACAGCAGCAACACCCACAGACGATGGTTGAACAATGCGCGTTCGAGCACCGAGCCGGAACGCGGATCAAAGTCATCGAACGCATTCGCAGGGGACTGGAAAAACTTACCAGGGGACGTCATAACCTCACTCCGAAGCGGCAGTGGCTGGCTGCGCGAGACGCTGCAGCCCGGTGAAACCGGCAACGATCAGGCTGCCATCGGCGGCCTCGATCACACTTGAAACAGGCTTGCCCAAGGGTTTGCCCAGTGGCAGCAGCGCCGCTCCGGTCTGCTCGCTGTTGCGGAACAGCATGCCGCCCTGGTTGACCAGCAGCAGTTGGCCATCGGCCAGGCGAGTGGCGTCGTTGAAGGAAATCGGCACGGGAACGGACAGGCGCTGGAAGCTTGCGCCAGCATCGTTGGAAACAAAGGCGTTGCCCTTCAGGCCGGCGACGAGCAACGCGCCATCGGCACGACTCTGCAGGGTGAAGAAACTGCCTTCGTAAGGACTGTCCAACTGGCTGAACGACGTCGCGTCGTCGTCCGACCGCGCCAGGTAACCCTGCTCGCCCGCCAGGAACCAACGCGGGCCCTGGCGACTGATCGCGTACAAGTGCAAGCCGTTCGGGTTGGCGATATGCCCCATCATCGAGTGCCAGGTGGCACCGCCATCGGTAGTCTGCAGCGCCAAACCATAGGCACCGACGATCAACCCGCGGTGCGCATCGACGAATTCCAGCGCCAGGAAAGGTTTGTCTGGACCATCGGCGGCAAGACGCTCGGCATTTTGTACCCGGATCATGGCGGCATCCGGGTCGGCAGCGGTGGCTTGGTCAGCCTTGGCGGCGTCCAGTTCCAGCTGTGCCACGCGCGCGCCGTCGAGCTGCAGCGTCCAGTGCTCACCACCATCGAGCGTCGCCAGCACCACGCCTGCGTGGCCGACCGCCCAGCCCTGTTGCGCATCGACAAACTGCACCGCCGTCAGGCTGACCGACACCGGCACCGAAGCCTGGCGCCAGCTCTGCCCGTTATCGTCGGAAAACACCACCAGGCCGCGTTCACCCACTGCCACCAGACGTGTGCCAGCCCGCGCCAGATCGATCAATACGCCGTTCTGCGCAGCCGGTACCCCCATGGCCGGGGTATTGAGCGGCACGCCCACCGCAGCCGGCCCGGCCAGGCACTTACTCGTGGCGAAGGGCAAATACAGGGCCAAGAGCAATGCGCTCGCCTGACTGATTCTGTTCATAACCTACCTCGGACAAACACTCGTATCCCAAGGGCAGCCCCACAGGCCTGCCCTTCACGCTCAGCTCAGACTCAACGCACGCCGCGCCCCGCCATCGCCGCTGGCGAGAACTCCGAAGCCTTGTAGCGATCAACCGCGCGATACTGGTCCGGCAACCCGGCATAGAGGTTCTGGATAAACCACGCACCGGAGGTCAGGTCGTAGAAACCGGAAGACAGTTGCACCAGGCCTGGCAGGTCGGGCAGCACGGAAGGCAGCGACCAGAGGGTCTTGGCCAGTTGGCCGCTGGCATCCCAACGGTCGCCGAGCAGGGCTTGCCAGGTGTCCTCGTCGAGGTAGTAACGGCCCTTGGGCAACTGGTGGCGCTTGCCGGCGGCCACCGTGGACTCGACCACCCAGACGCGGTGCAACTCCCAGCGCACGTAATCGGGGTTCAGATGGTGCTTGCCCAGCAGGTCCTGCGGTTGGGCAGCGTTCTGCACCTTGTTGGTGTTGTAGGGGACGTAGATCTCCTGCTTGCCTACCAATTTCCAGTCGAACCGGTCCGTACGCCCGCCCCACACGCTCAACTCATCGAAGGACATGACCCCGGCGGTAGACGGCGTCGGCGTGTCGCAGCAAGCGTTGGGCAACGTGCGCACCCGGCGCTGGCCGCTCAGGTAGACATGGGCCTGGGATTTGTCGCCGTTGATATTTTCACGCCCGAGGATCTGCTCGCCGGCACGAATCGCCGGGCCGAGATTGACAAAGTGCACCTGCCAGTAGTCGCCCGAGTAGTTTTCAGGGCCGCCCTCCTGGAAGTAGTAGGGCATTTCCTGGGTCAACAGGCCGTCGCTGGTCATCACCTGGTTGCCGTCGGCCGTCATCAGATAGTGGCGGAAATGCCCCGCCACCGAGGTGCCGCGCCAGTTCAGCACGTGGTTCCAGATGGCTTCGGTGCCGTTCCGTGGAATCGGAAACGGGATCCCGCCATAGGCACCGTCGGGAATCAGGCCGGCGCTGCTGTTGATCAGTTTGGCGCGGGTGGCATTCTTGAATGTGTTGTCATAGACCCATTGCGGCGCGGCCGCCGTGCGCCGGGTCGGGTAGACATCGATGCGATAGGTCTCCGGAAAGCGCTTGAACAGCTCCTTGGTGCCGTCGCTGAGCTTGTCGGCGTACTTGGCCAGATTCTGGGCAGTGATGCTGTACAAGGGTTTGTCCGCGGCAAACGGATCGCCACGTTTGCCGCCCGGAACATAGGCCGGATCGACCTTGGTGTAGCCGCCATCCCAGGCCGGAATACTGCCATCGGCATTACCAGCCTTCTCGGCACCGAAGGGCGTCAGGGTCTTGCCCAGCTCGGCCGCTTGTTCGGCGCTGGCGGCCAGGGCCATCGGCGCGGCGGCGGCCAGCAGGGTTAAGCACAAGGCCTTTAGAGTGAACTGAATGGTCATGCGCAAATCCTCTTAGAACGTGGTCTTGACGGAGAAAGCCAGGTAGTCCCGGTCCTTCAACGACTGCTTGTAATTGAACTGGTTGGCGGCGTTGAGGCTGGTGTCCTCGGGACCGTAGAAGTGGGTGTAGGTCAGCCCCACGGTCACTTGGTCCAGGTAGGTGGCGGAGACGCCGATGTTCATGTCCCCTCCTCTGTCGGGGCCGAACCCGCCGATCACCGCCGACTTGCCCATGGGGAAGTAGCTGATGCCCACCGGCACGCTGATATCGACGCCAGGGAAAAACTGGCGATAGGTGGGCGTGTACACCAGCTTCAAGCCCAGGCCGTCATCGGTGGCGTTAGGGTCCAGGGCGGCGCGATTCCTGGTCACGGCCAGCAGGCGGTTCCAGGCGATCTCACCTACCAGGCTGGCTTCATTGGCGACGAAAGAAGGACCCAGCGAAGCCAGGACGTTGAGGTTGACGTGGGCCGTGCGGCCAACCGCGTAGAGGGCGTCATCGTTGTTGTCCGCGTCGACGCCCGGCAGGACGGTCTGGGCGTTGGACACCAGCGGCATGTTCCAGCGCATCGATGCCTCGCCGGCAAAGCTGTACTCGTCCACGGAGGTCGCGAAACTGGCGCCCAGGACACGGATGTCTTCCGGGTAGACCCAGGAGTATTCACCGACTTGCCCGGTACTGAAGTTCGGCCCGGTGGCATTCGGTTTCAAATACAACGAGGGCGTCTTCTCGTGATACTGCAGCGCATACAGGCCGTAATCCGTCGTCCCGGTGTTGTACTTGAGCTGCAGGCCGCCTTGGCCGGAACTCCTGGCTTTCTTGTCCTTGCCATGGAAAAACGCGGCCGGGCTGTTGGCATTACCGCCCAGGAAATCCGGGAACGGCCCGCCGGTGATCAGCCTTTCATTGCCGTCGCCGATGGTATCGCTGGTGGAGAAATAGCTACCGGCGCCCGGCAAGCGGGTAGCTTCCCACTCCAGTTGGTAGAAGGCGCCTAATGACACGTCGTCGGTCAGTTGGTAGGCGGTCGAGAGCTGGTTGACCGGCCGGGTGATTTCCTTGAACTGCGTGTTGGGCACCGACTGCGCCTTGACCACGTCCACCGGTGCCATGGCCCCGGCAATGCCGTTGCCGCCGAAGAACAGGCTCTCGCCCCAGATCAGGCCGTGACGCCCGGCGCGAACCGACAAGGTACGGTCGGCCAGCTCACCGTTCCAGTAGACGAAGGCATCCAGCAGTTCACCGTCACCTCCATGCAGTTGACGGGTGTCGCTGGTGAACTCGTCGAAGCCCACCGAACGCTGGTTGGCACTGGCCGCGTCGTTGTTGTCGTTGCGGTCCTGGTAGACAGTGTCGTACCAGGCGGCACCGCTCAGACGCGCACCGAAGTTGTGAAAGCCGATGTCCAGCTCGGAAAGAATATCCAGCCGATTGGAGATCAACCCCTTGCCGAAGTTGTGATCGCCGTCATTCTGGTTCAGCGCCGTCTGCCCCTCGCTGAGCTTGCTGCTGGGGTCCTTCAGGCGCCAGGCCGCGCTGTACTTCAGCGTGTTGTCCCAGCGCAAGCTGAGATCGGGATTGCCGGTGTCGATCTGGAAGGCCTGGGCAGCCGACGCACCAAGCCCCAGGCTGGCCGCAAGGGTCAGGGTGAAAGGGACGCGCCGCGACGCAGCGATCTTGCGAGTAGCCATCGAAGTAACCCTCTTTATTGTTGTTGTATGTCAGTTCTTCTGGTGAAACGGCGCCCGCAGTCGAGCCGGGCCAAGCCTGCACAGGCATGAAACATCCAGGGGAAAGCGAATTCGGTTTTGCCGGTGCCTCAGATAGGCGCTGCCGTGACCTCGAGCATCTGCCTGACCAGGCCGATCCGGTCGAAGCTGCTGTCGTGGGCCATTTCCTTGACACCGGCCAACACCGAGCTGTCGCTGATGAATTTGCAGCGCTCATAACGGCGCGCCATAAAGCGTTGGAGCTGCTGTTCAAGGCCGCCGCCGGCGACCAACTCTTCGCCAAGCACGACGGCATCTTCGATGGCCATACCGGCGCCCTGGCCCAAGTGCGGCGTCGTAGCGTGCACCGCGTCGCCAATCAGCACGACCCGGCCGCGATACCAGGGCTCGCTGACGAACACCACCTCCAACGGCTTATAGACGACTCGGTCACTGTCGATAATTTGCTCGCGCAGCTCGCCGATCAGCCCGGTGAAACCGCTCAGGCGCTGGCGCATTTGGGACGCCAGCGTGGCAGGCTCTAGCCTTGGGTTGGCGGGCTCGTGGGAGGTCATGAACAGGTACATCTGATCCTGCCCCAGCGGCACCAGTCCGGCATTGCCGGCGGGCCCCTGGAAGGTAGCCAGATGATCGATCCCGGCGGCGCGTGGAAAGGTGTAGCGCCACACCGCTTGGCCGGTGAAGCGCGGCAGGTACTGCTCGCCGAACAGCAGACCGCGCAGGTGGGAATACAGGCCATCGGCGCCGACGACCAGGTCGTAGCGACCGCGACTGGCATCGGTGAACAGCACATCAACGCCCTCGCCTACCTGCTCCAGCGACTCGACACTCAAGCCCAGACGGACCGAGACGCCAAGGGCAGCAACGGTTTCGCTGAGGACTTGATGCAGGGCCAGGCGCGAGATGCCGACGTTGGCTGGGTAGTCGGGGCCGGCCAGGCGCTGACCAGGGATCCGCGCCAGCTGTTCACCGGCGGTGGTATTGATAGTCACATCCTCGAACGCGTAGGCAGCATCCAGATAGCCGTCCAACACACCCAACTTGGCCATCTCGCGCACGACGTTGCTCTGCTGGATGATGCCAACGCCGTAGACTGTCCACTGCGTCTTGAACTCGACAAGATCGACGACAATGCCTTTGCGACGCAAAGCGATTGCCGCACATAGACCAGCGATACCACCACCGACGATAAGCACCTTTTTCACTGCGTTCATGCTCGTCTCACTCTTATTCTTGTTATGCACGCGAGCGTTCTGCCGGGGCGATCCCAGGCTTCAGAACTCGCTGTGTTTGCACGCATTCGGTACCGCTTTGTGTCCACTTTCTCGGCAAAGCAGGCGTTTGACTAATCGCATGTAGGGATACGATGTATCAGCTACCGCGATACCTTAATTAGGGTCCACACGCCTCCAACTGACCCGCTTCGAGCACCAGCCAATCGGCCTCGGCTCGCCATCCCAGCGCACTCAGGCTTTCCCCCAGGCACGGCCCGTAGACGCACAGCCCCGTGCTTGGAAGGAACCGGGCACCATGGGCGTAACAGACGATCTGGCTGCCATCGACACTGAGGAAACGATCCTTGCGGTACTCCAGCCGCACCTCCAGGTGCGGACAACTGTTGCGATAGACACGCACCTCGCCGTCATGGCGCAGGGCAAACACACTGTCCTTGCCCGTACCCAGGGGATCGAACCCGCGGGCCTGCCCTTCGATCAATTCATCCAGTCGACAGAGAACAATTGCGTCGTGGCTCATGGACGAAATCCGCATTCAGGCCTGCTTGGGCGGCGGGCCGCTCGGAAACCATTTTTCCCGGGAGGTGAACAGGAACAACTGCGAGTTGTCCGCCGACAACGGCGCTTGGCGCGCTTGCCAGGCGTCATCGTGCTTGTCCATGTCGGCGTCGTATTCAATGTGGCAACCCAACGGGCTGTTGAAGTACCAGAACCAGTTGGAACCGAAGAGGTGGCGGCCCGGCCCCCAGAAGCTGGTCCAGCCTTGCTGTTCGAAGCGACGTCCGGCCAGCAGTACTTCCGTGCCGCTGCCCATGTGAAAGGTGAAGTGCTCGCAACCCTTCATGTGTGGCGGCGTCTGGATCATGAACAGGCAATGATGGTCATCGGAACCGGCCGGCCGCATGAACGGGCCCGCACCGACAAAGGTGTCAGTGGTCACGAAGCCCAGGCGCTTGTAGAAAGCTTCGGCCTTGGCTGCATCCGGAACGAAATACACCACGTGGGACAGTGTCCGCGGCAAGGCCTGCATGTCGGGACTGATGCCAGGCTGATTGACCGGGCGTTGAGGCGCATGGCCCGGCGCATTGGTCAGGTCGGCGGGCGCGCTGTACGCACGCCGCACGCTGATCTGGAAACCAATGGCAAAGCCCATATCGTCCACGCTGTGCACGGAGCCATCGGCACCGCGGGTCACCGGGCGGTTGCGCCCCAACTCATCGGCGATGGCCTCGAGGTCAGCCACGCTGGCCACGCCATAGACGGTTTCACGAATCGAGGGCGCAGGCCCGATGGCCGCCGGCAGACTGGCATCGTCTGCCCGTCGGATAATCACCGCGGTGCCGTCGAGGGCTTCAAAACGACCGCCCTCACTGTCGACATCGACAGGGAGCAGGCCGTAGTCACGCAGGCAATGGGTACAGGCTTGAATATCGTCGACGCCAAAAATCAAGGCATCAAGGCCAATGATGTTCATTGAGTTACCGCTCCATTGTAATTATTCAGCGCAGGCCAGCACCCCACTTACGGGAACCGTGCCAGGCGAAGCGCTGCCGAGGCTGGACTTGGAGTCGATCAAGCGTCACGGCCAACCGACTGTGGGCCGATACTGAAGGGGCAAAAACTCGCTGACTAATCGCTTGTCGGGATGCGACCTATCGGCAAATGCGATACCTGGCTGCGCAGCGCAAGTTGCATGGAAAATCGAACAGGCATCGTTCGATTCCCCCATTCACGGGACTTGACGCCGCGATAGGAAGGCCGGAAGGTATTTACAAAATAAATACAAGAATCGAGACCGCCATGCGCTTTAACCACCTGGATCTCAATCTCCTGGTGGCGCTGGATGTGTTACTGGAAGAGCAGAACATCACCCGCGCCGCCGAACGCCTGCACATGACTCAATCCGCCACCAGCGGCGTACTTGGCAGGCTGCGCCTTTACTTCGAAGATGAACTGCTGGCACAGGTCGGGCGCAAGATGCAGCCCACGCCCTATGCCCGTGAACTGGCGGCGCCGGTGCGCCAGGTGCTACTGACGATCCAGTCCTCGATCACCGCCAAACCGGTGTTCGACCCCGCCACCAGCAAGCGTCATTTTCGCCTGATCACGTCGGACTATCTGATCAGCGTCCTGTTTGCCCGGGTGATCCAGAAGATCTCCCTGGAAGCCCCGCACATCACCTTCGAACTGCTCGGCCCCGGCGATACGTCCACCGAGATGCTGATGCGCGGCGAGGCCGACATGATGATCGTGCCCGAGCACTACCTCATCGAAGGCCACCCCTCCCAGCTCCTGTTTGAAGAGGAGCATGTTTGCGTCGTATGGGACGGCAACACGTTGGTAGGCGACAGCATCACCCTCGATCAGTACATCGAGATGGGCCACGTCTCGGTGATTTTTGGCCGCAACCGGCAACTGAGCGTCGAGGAATGGCTGATGAGCCAGTATGGTTTCACCCGTCGCATGGAAGTGGTGACCCACGATTTCAACACGCTGCCGCAGTTGATCGTCGGCACCCAACGCATCGCCACCATGCTCCAGCGCATGGCCAGGCTCTACGCCAACTACCTGCCGCTGCGCATCGTGCAACCACCGGTGAAAATCCCGGTGATGCGTGAGTTCATGCTCTGGCATCGGACCATGGAGGGGGATCCGATGCACCGTTGGCTGCGGGCGAAAATCAGTCAGATCATCAACGAGTTGGAGCAATAATCGCTTCCGCTGCCCTGAGGCGGATCAGGTCTTGTTGTGCGCGCTCAAGCCTCCTGCCGATGGGGCACACGAAGCTCCATCGCCATTCGCAATACCTCCCATCCCGACTCGCGATTGGCCAAACAATCAGCCGCCCCTTAGCCTGCTTCGAACCGTCAGGTCTGGCGCTCCCCGCTGCGGATTTGACCGCCTGCCTTTGCTTGCACAAGGACAATAACCCTCATGTTTCGCTACTTCCCGACCAACTACGTGTGGAATCTTTCCGTCGACCTGGCCATTGAAATGGGCGCCCGCATCGGCGAAATCGAAGAAATGTGCGCGCCGCTGCAAGAAGCCGCCAAGCAACCGGACGCCGCTGGCAGCAAGGCCTTCCGTGAAACCTGGGCGAACATGGCCGACAAGCTGTGCGGCCTGGCGGAAGAAGACGAAGGCAAGGGTCGGCTGTTGTCCGCCGGTGAAAAATACAACCGCGCCGCGACCTATTACCTGAGCTGCGAACGCCTGCAGGCCCACGGTGCACCTGGCCGCACGGAGCTGTACCAGCGCTTTCTGCACACGTTCCAACGCGGTATCGAACTGGCACGGGAAAATTGCGAGCGCGTCGAAATCCCTTACGAAGGCAAACACCTTTCCGGTCTGCTGGTGCGTGCCGAAGGCGTCAGCGGCCCAGCGCCGATCCTGGTGCAGGTCAATGGACTGGATTCCACCAAAGAAATGAAATACCGCGTCGGCCTGCCCGCCTGGCTGGCCAAACGTGGCGTTTCTTCTTTAATCATCGACCAACCCGGCACCGGCGAAGCACTTCGCCTGCACAACCTGACCGCGCGCTTCGACAGCGAACATTGGGCCAGCCGCGTGGTGGATTGGCTGGAAACCCGCGACGATGTCGACGCCAAACACATTGGCCTGGAAGGCGTGTCGCTTGGCGGCTACTACTGTCCGCGCGCGGTAGCCTTCGAGCCGCGCTTCGCGTGCGGTGTCGTGTGGGGTGCCAACCATGACTGGCGCGATGTGCAGAAGCGTCGAATGGAAAAGGAAGGCAGCTTTCCGGTACCGCACTATTGGTCGCATGTGTCATGGGTCTGGGGCGCCAAGGACACGGAGGCGTTCATGGCCATCGCCGAGAATGTTCATCTGGACGGCATCCTGGACCGCATCAAAGTCCCCTTCCTGGTCACCCATGGCGAAAAGGATTCACAGATTCCCTTGAAGTGGGCCCACCGCACTTACGAACAGTTGGTCAACAGCCCAAAACGCGAACTGAAAATCTTCACCGAACGTGAGGGCGGCGTGCAGCATTCGAGCTTCGATAACAGTATCAATGCCGGTCAATACATTGCCGACTGGGTGGCTGAGGTACTTGGCGGGCGTACTGCATGATGACGAAGTTGATGTTCCGGCACGCTGCGAGGGTTTGAGCTTTGCGGTGCAACAGCATGATCGAGCGATGGGCGTCAATGCGCGCGCCCATTTTATTAACAGGGCCCAACCGTGACTGGGTAGCGACTCATACCCCACCGGGACCCGCTGGCGGTCAAACCGTCCACTGTTCTATTCGAATGATCCACTGAAAAAATGCTCAAGTGTCTAGCGCAGCGCATCTAAACTCCGTGGCATTTCTCAGGCACTAAAAAAGCCACTCATCTGAGTGGCTTTTTTCTGAATCTTGGAGCGGGAAACGAGACTCGTATCTGGCGTCCGACTCATTGAAATATAAGGGGTTTCTTTTCTTGCGAAAGCAAGAAAAGACTCAATTCTGGACTTGTTCTTTGGGTCTATCAAGAGCAAAAAAAGAAATTCCAAAGCAAGCTATCGCGTTCTGGCGCACCGGATTTCGTCCAGCAGTCCATCATCTAAGCTCACTGAAGGCTCTTAATACGGAGAGTCGAATCGACGTCGCAGGTACTCACTCGATGACCGAGCGAAAGCTATGGCTGGTCGGTTATGGTGACTGGGCAGGTTCAGCCTCGGCCACCTTGATCGATGTTACCGGGACGGCAATAAGTACTGCTCTGGAAATCGAGGCGTTTCTGTCCGGTCACCGACTCGCAGATTTCCGGTACGTTCCGGCAAAGTCTGAAGCACTTTGTTGATGCGCGCACGGCCAACACCCTGACCAGCGTCGAAGCGTATCTGGAAGAACTGCAAACCGTTCGCCGACAAGGCTATGCAGAAGACCATGAAGAGTTCGAAGACAACATGCGCTGCCTGGCGGCGCCGATTCGAGACCGCTTTGGGCACGTGATCGGCGGCATGAGCGTTTCATTCCACTGTTTTGGCTTCAGGGAAGAATTGAAGCAGGACTACGTCAAGCACCTGATGGAGGCCACGCAGCAGATTTCAGCTCAGTTGGGCTGGCACCTGCGTTGAGTCGTTCCCAAGTCCCGCCGCAGAGCGCATGAACACCGGATCGCGACCTAGGCTCGGGCGGACACTTCGCTCTTTCTCGGCGCTGCCGCTATATGGTTACTGTAGCCCGCCACATTGATCCAGAAAGGCACCACTGGTAAGTCATCGACCATCTGCGGCCCCGCAATCCTGTGAGTGCTGACCCCCATGCGCTTGAGCAGGCGCTCGTTTCCCGGCGCGCTGAATGCAATCAACCGACGAGCGCCAAGGGTCTGCGCGATGTCAATGACCTTGCTCATCAGCCATGTTGTGTCGTGCCAGGCCCGAATGACCTTTGCGCGTCGCGACAAAAGACGCCGACTGGCGAACCGGGATAGCTCCCAGACGGTACTTGAGGACGGCAACGGAGTGTCGCCCATCAACTGGGGGAACACCTCCCCCAACAAAAAGGGACGATCGGTAGGAATCAAGCGCGCACATCCGACGATTTCCTGCTTGCTGTCGCGGGCCAGGACATACACCGTATCCGGTCGATCGAAGGCATCCACCTCTAAGCCCTCGGCGCAGGGCAACGCCCAGCCGAGGCCCTTGACGAACACTTCATACCGGTAGCGAGCCAGTGCCTTGAACAGGGCCGGGGACATATCACTGCGGGTGCTGGCAATCACTTCGAGCATGATCCAGCCTCCCCGGCACAGAACGTTGATATGAACCCTGTGATGGCCGCGGCGACCTCGCCCCCCCGTTCAAGATAGGGCACATGCCCGGAATCCTCGATGACCTGGCCACGGGCGTCGGGCAGTTGCTGGAGCAGGTTCTCCAGGGCAGCAGGCAGGAACACCTGGTCATGCCGCCCCCAGATCACCAGCGTCCTCGAAGCGATCTGCGGAAGCCGTTCGAGAAGCACGTCCAGGCCTTCGCGGCGAAAATCCTCGATCACCCGCTGCACAGCAGCAAACCTCGACCTGCCGCTTGCGGCCATGGCCTGCGCCAGGCGTCCTCGCACCTGGGGTGGCTCCTTGAACACCAGGCTCCAGAAGCGCTTCATCTCCTCGACCGTACGATAGCCGAAGACTGTGCCTTGCCCTTGCAGGCTGGCTTGCAATGCTGGCCCTAGTACCGCCGGGCCAAGACCTGCAGGTGCCAGCAAGACCAGGTGACTGACACGCTGGGGGTATTTCGCGGCATACAGTCCGGCCACGCAACCGCCCAAAGAACTGCCGACCAGAACGAAGGGGCCCTCGACTACCGTTTCCAACAAGCCCTCCAGCTCTGCCAGCAATGCCAGCGGTCCGAAGCCTGCACGCGACTCGTACAAGGATTGGCCATGCCCCGGTAAATCGACGAAAACACAACGGTGATGGCGCGCCATGCCCAGGATCGCAGGTCCCCACTGGTCCTTGCTGGCGCCCAAGCCATGAAGGATGACCAGTGTCGGCCCCTTCTGACGTGCAGTACTTTCCAGATAGGCCAATCGCCCTTGCGCACTGGCGTGCCAGCGCAGCTTCAAACCGAACTGCCATCGGTGGACCAGGCGCAAGGTGCCGAGCAACAGTCGATCAACGCTGTTCATCCGCCACTCCTTGCCCTTTGCTGCCGCCAGCCTTGAGAAAAAATTTCCCGGGCAGGCGCAGTTGGCATAGCGCCACACCTGACAGCGTCAACGCGGCGCCGATCACTAGGCGCTGGCTGATGCCCTCGGCGAGCATGATCTTGCTGACGGCGATCGCGAACAGCGGCACCAGGAGCAGATACGGGCTCAGTTGCTGCATCGAATTGCGTCCGAGCAACCAGAACCAAAGGCCGAATCCCAGAAGACCGCCACTGAGCGCTGTATAGATGACCGCCCACCACGCCTGAGCGCTGGCCGTGTGGACGCTTGCCCATTGCCCGCCCTCCTGGATGAAGGACCACAACAACAGTTGTGGCGCGGCGATGACAGCCGTCCAGGCACTCAAGGCCAGCGGATCCAGCAGCCCGAGACGCTTGGCCAACACCGATCCGACCGCGAATGCCAAGGCCGCCAGCGCCACCAGCAGCATGCCGACAAAAGTCCCGCTCGCCGGCGGTTTGGCCAGCAGCACCAGAATACCGGCGAACGCCAGCAGGATGCCCACCAGCGCGCGCACTTTCAGGACTTCACCCAATAACGCGAACGCCAGAACGAGGGTGAAAGGTGCCACCAGCTGATAGATGATTGCCGAGGTAGAAGCGTCTACCCGGGCGATACCGCAATACAGCAAACCAAAATGCAAGGTGCCGGTAATCGTAGCGATCAAGACCATGGGCCCGAACTGCTCGCGTTTGACACGCTTGAGCAATGGCATGAGGAACAGCGCCATGATCGCGTAGCGCATGGCGACCATGAGGATAGGCGGCAGCTCGGCGCCGCCAATCTTCACGGCGGTGACCTGCGCGCCCCAGAGAAACGCGACCAGCAGCGCCAGCAATGAATCTTTCAATGGCATGATAGTTATCCCTTCTGAAATTGAATGGGCCGCAGGATTCTTTCCGGCTTGCCCGTGGCAACCCCTGTGGGATTAAGTCGACGGTAGTGCTCACAGAGCCGGTCCAGCGTCTCGCACAAGGCCTGTTCCGCTTCAGGATCGTGGGCCAGCTGTGTCTGGAAGCACGGCGGGAACCCCGAGCCGACCAAAATCATTTTGTTGAGCAGTACGTTCAGCGCGACCTGGGAGAAAACGGCCGTGTGCCCGTAGCGCCGGCCGACGACCGCAATCGCCGCGAGCTTGTCGCGCAGCGGGCGTTGGCGTGGACGCATGAAGCCGTAGCCGACCCGCTCCAGAAACGCCTGGAAGCGACTGTTGGTGCCGTAGGCGTGCATGACGGGGAGATAGAGCACCGCATCGGCGCGATCCAGCCGCGCCACCAACTGCCCGACGTCGTCCTGCACCGCGCAGTCCTGGTCTGAACAGGCGTTATCGGCGTCGCAGTAATCGATCCGGTAGTCCTTGAGCCAGATGTCATCGATCTCGATCTCCTCGCCCAAGTGGCGGCGCACCAGCGCCACCACCCGTGCACTGACACCACAAGGTCGGCTGGAACCGACTATGATGGTCAGATTCATGATTCAGGACGCCTCTCGCAGCCCTTCTTCGCCAGCCAGATAGGCTCGCAGCGCTTCCTCCATCAACTGTCCGGTTAGCCACAACGTGACGCGTGCGACTTCCTTGATCTGGCGACGATCGTCTTCGGTCTTCACCGCACGCTGCATGGCCACGCGCACTTCTTCGGCGTGCTTCTCATCTATGGTCGAGTGGGCGACGAAGAACGTCATTTGCTCGTCCTTCAAGCCCAGGTCTGCGCGGAACCTTTCCAGGATCGGCTGGATGTGCTCGTAGACGTCCTCGGCCCAATAGCTGTAGCCCAGTCGTGCGATCGGTCCCTTGCGGATAGCCACATCGTTGAGGAAGGCGATCAGCGCCTGGGTCGGCGCCAGGGGGGCTGGCATTTCCTGTGGCAGCAGCCCGACCGACTCGAGATCGCGCAGTACCATGCGCTCGTGGCCCAGCTCTTCCAGGGCGTGCTTATAGACGAAGCGCAGCAGTGTCGTCTCTTCCGGATCGGCACTGAAGGCGCAGGCGGCCTGGTTGACCGAGTTGTAGCGGGTGTAGTGGTACACCTGCAGCATGAGCTGTTGGTAGAGGGCTGGCGGCGTGTGATTGTCCAGGCTGAACTTCCAGTAGGCGCCCTGCTTGATCTGGGCCCAGCCCGCTTCGACGATAGCGTCGAGTTCCTTGAAGAATGCTTGCATTTCAATAGGCTCCTTTAACATTGTGGTAAACACTTTCGAGTTCCAGGTACACGAGGCTGTAGCGCCGCTCGACCTGTTCCCCGGTCCAGGTAACGTCATCCACCAGCACGCGCCCTCCCAAGCCGACATACAACGCCGCCAGTTGGCCGCGGCACAGGGCCGAGATGAATCGCAGGTGGGTGTTGGCTTTCAGCCAGATGGCCGCCTGCAGGAGAAACATGCGCAGGTGCCGCCCGCCGCGGTATCGCTCGTCCAGCACCAAGCGATTGGCATCGAAGGCGTCCGTCGATTGTTCGAAATAGGCGTGCACATTGACTGCCCGCTCGACGAAACTCAGGCCATGGCCCAGCGGGGTGACGCGCAACGTCCCGACCACTTCGTCCTTGTCCAGGTAGACCAGGTGATAGGACAAGGCGTCGCGCACCTGCTCCCTTCGCTCGAAGTCATCCTCCCGTGCCGGGTTGGTCCCCAGATAGCGACTCCTGAGGTGCCTGACGGACTCGAACAGCTCATTTGCGTTGTCGATCACGCGAACAGACAGGCTCATCGGTGACCTCACTGGCCTTGACGCTGATCGACGATGCGCGCTTCTTTCCAGCTGAACCAACTTCCAAGGTTCACATGTTCAGCAAGATCGCCCACCACCATGACCGTGGCATCGACCCCCAGCCGTTCGCGCAGGCGCTCCTTGATCAGCAGCACCAGACGCCCACGATCACCCTCGAAGAAGCGCGACATTTCCAGCTTGGCGATGACGGTGTCGCGATCATTGGCGCGACTGAGGATGATCTGGTAACCAAGGCATTGTTCGACGCCTTCAAGCAACGCCTGCTCGATCTGCGCAGCCGAGAAGGCGCGACCGTTCAGTTGCACGGCATCCTTCACCCGACCGACAACCTTGACGGTCTGGCGCATCGATTGCGGATAGCCGGGGCGCGACTGGATCGAGACCAGGTCACCCGTGCGGTAGCGGATCAACGGCTTGCTGCCAGGGATCAGCATGGTCACGCACAACTCACCGTCGCCGGTGCAGCCGAGGCTTTCCCCGGACTTGGGATCGAGCACCTCGATGATGTAGTTGAGGCGATGAGGCACCAACTGGTCATTGGCGTTGCAGGCCGCGATGATCATCGCTTCCTGGGAGCCATACAGGCTGTTGTAGGCCTGCGCGCCCCACAGGCTGTAGAGGTTGTTCTTCAACGCTGGCGTGCACAGCTCGCCGCTCATCATGAACGCGCGCAGGGCGAAGTCCTCGCGTGGGTTCAAGCCCTGCCGCTCGGCTTCCTTGGCCATGGCCAGCAAGAGCCCCGGCGCCGACGCGAGCACGCCGATCCGCAGATCCTTGAGCAGTTGCAGCGCCTTGAGCCAACCGATCACCGGTGAGTGCGGCCAGATCTTGGCATTGCACAGGTCGAGTTGGGTGCAGACATCGCCCAGGGTGTCACCGAAGGAATGGACCTCGGTGGGCCCCATGATGCCGACCACGGTCTTTTCACCCGCAAAGTGCTTTTCGATCACCGCCTGGTAGGCCATGGCCAGTTGGCGATTGCTCGCGTAGCTTTCCTTGCGATCCCGTGGGCATGGCGTAGCAGGCCCGGTGGTGCCCGTCGTCTCGTAATAGAAGATGCTGTCTTCCAGCGGGCCGGACAGAATGTCGAAGCCTGCCTCGCGCAAATCATCCTTGGTCGTGAATGGCAAGGTGACGAGCTCATCCAAGGTCAGCGAACGCTCGTCGACCTGGGCAAGGTGCCTGGCATAGAACGGCGAAGAACGCTTCACGTGGCCGATCACTTCCCGCAACTGTTCCTGATGCCATGCCGCCAACGCGGTGTCGCTGAGGACGTCGGTCCAATAGGCATGATGAATCGGATCGTACCGCTTCTTGAATGTGTCTAAATGCTCTTTCATTTCAGCCGCTCAGGTTTGATGGGTTACTGGAACTCAACGGCCACTACGTTAGTGACAGAAGTTACAAATACCCAGCTGCGTTATCCCGCAGTTGTGCGCGTACGAGTTTCTTGTTAAAAGCACGCGCGATTACATATGCGCAGGAATAGTTTTTGTGCCTGTCGACACTAAGAAATGAATGAGATATCAATATCCGTCCAGCAGTTGACAGCCCCGGGGCACACTGGTAATTTCGCTGCACTGCCGCTCGTTCCCGCAGTGCCTAGCCAAGACTGGGATGTCTAAAATGTACTATCACCTTTCTGCTATCAGTTCTTCCCACAGCTACCCCGACAGCTGTTCCCGGGCCACTCTGGCCATCTTCAAAAGCAATATCTGGCGTCGCTAATAATCTAGCGAAGACCAGCGTCTGTCTGCTGCCTGCCAGCAACGTCCTGCTCTCTCCACAATGAAATTCGAAGGTGCTCGCGCCTTGTGCCCTGCGCATCGATGGCTGCAATCCGTTGCAAGCCTGGTATTGCGCGCGACATGAACAGCGTCCGCCCCGAACATTCAGGATATCCGTCAACACCTATTTAAAGTGCCTGCGCACTTTATATTCCCGTGGTGCTCTCTTAATGGAGTGCCTGAATCGTTGCACCTTGAAAATGGTATAACCGTGAATAAACATTTAATTGACGTCAATGTTCTTCGCCGCGAAGAACGTCGATCTACAGATGCACTTGGCATATATGCAAATGCACTGGAGCAACTGGGTCGCGAGTCTGTCTTCATTCTTGAATCACTGTCCGGTCCAAGCCGCGATCGCCGGGCGACGATCGTCGGGCTCGATCCCCTTTTCGAAGTGTGTATCGATGAGGGCCAGGCACAACTGCGAGGCTGTCCTGCGCTGTGTGAACACTTGTCCGCCAGCCTGCAACAAGGGGGGGTGCAAGTCGATCCCGAGCACAAGATCCACCTACCGGACAGCGAGTCAGGGTGGAACCTGCTCCGGACCATCCAGGCTACGTTCCAGCCTGCACCCAATGCCCCGTCCAGCCTGGCGTTCTTCGGCTATTTCTCCTACGACTGCGTTCGCCTGATCGAGCGCCTTCCCGATCTCGCCGAACAGACCTACAGCTACCCGCTCATCGCCCTGTCGGTCTATCAGACACTGGTTTATTTCCACAGCAACGGCATTGTCGAAACCCTGATCAACAACCACCCTCTGTGGGCGCCCCGTACAGTGGAGGATTACCCCTTCCTGAGCGCAACCCCGGCGTGCGAGGCAGTGGATCTGCCACCGTATCCAGAGACATTCGAGGAAATCCGCACGGTCACCCCGGAGCAATTTTGCGAACGTGTCGAAGTCGCAATGGAGCACATCCGCGCCGGCGACGTCTACCAGATCCAACTCGGCCATGAGATCCGCATTCGCTCGCAGGTTGCGCCGTTCGATGTGTACCAGAACCTGCGCCTGCGCAACCCCTCTCCTTACATGTACCTGGCCCATGTGGGCGGTATCGACCTGATCGGTGCCAGTCCGGAGCTGTTCGTCAGGATCAAGGACGATTTGATTGAGATGCGTCCGATCGCCGGTACTGTCGGCAAGAAGCCTGGCGTCGATCCGACCCAGCTGGTGCTGGAGCTGACCCGCTCGGAGAAGGAACGCGCCGAGCACCTGATGCTCATCGATCTGTGTCGCAATGATATCGGTCGCGTCTGCCAGGCCGGCTCGCTGGAAGTCGACGAATTCATGCTGGTAGAGGAGTACTCGCACCTCTACCACATGGTGTCGAACGTTCGCGGTCTGCTGCGCCCAAGCCTGGATGCCTACGACGTGATCAAGGCCTCATTCCCCGCAGGAACCATGTCCGGCGCGCCCAAGGTCAGGGCAATGGAACTGATCGAGGGAATGGAGAGCAACCGCCGGGGCATCTACGCCGGAGCCCTTGGCCTGGTGGGTTTTGATGGCAGTGTAAATACCGCCCTGTGCATTCGCTCGACCGTCTTCGACGAGGGGACCTACCACTTGCGTGCATCCGCCGGGGTGGTCGCCGACTCCGTTCCCGAGATGGAGTGGAAAGAGACGCTGTACAAGATGGGTTCTGTATACCGGGCAGTGACCGGCAAGGAGATCGCACTGTGAAAGTATTCCTGATCGACGCCTACGACAGCTTCGTCTTTATCATCAGCCAGTACCTGGAACAACTGGGGCTGGAAACCCGCGTCGAGCGTCACGACGTGCCAGACCTCCTCCAACGCATCGAGGATTTTTCGCCGGACTTCTGCGTGCTGGGCCCTGGGCCTGGGCATCCGGCCGACGTTGGCTACATCGAAGTGATCAGGCACTTGCAGGGGCGTTTGCCGCTACTGGGCGTATGCCTGGGTCATCAAGCCATCGGCCTGGCCTTCGGCGCTCAGGTTTGCCGCGCCCCGCACGTGATGCACGGCAAAGTGAGCACGATCGAGAACGATGGCAAGGGCGTCTATGACCACACGCAGGCACGCGCCATACAGGCCACCCGCTACCACTCGTTGATGGTCAGCGACCAGCAGCTACCCGACAGCCTGGAAGTCACCTCGAGATCCACCGATGACGGCTATGTGATGGGTGTGCGTCATCGCCACCTGCCAGTGGAAGGAGTGCAGTTTCACCCTGAGAGCATCCTGACCGAAAACGGCCTGGACCTGTTTCGCAGTTTCATCAAGTGTTACGTGCACCAGTGATCCGCCAGAAGGGGCGCACTCCCCTTCTTTTTCCGTGCTCCAGCTGTTTCATTCCCGCTATAACAAGAGCGACTCGTTTATGGACAAACACAACTCCCCCGTCTGCAGCCGGAACCAGGCCGGGCGTACCGCACCGCTGACCGCCTTCATGAGTCTCGCCAAAGATGCCAACCGTTGCGATTGGGAGCGCCTGCTGAACAAAGTGCTGCGTCAGCTCGGCTTCGGCAGCTACCTCATCAGCCTGGGACCGGCAGCACCGAGGGATACCGACCCTCTCGCCGGCCTCATCACCACCTTTCCCAAACGCTGGCTGGAACACTATCGCGGTGACGGGTTGATCGAGATCGACCCGATACTCAGGCACTGTCGACGCGAACTGCTACCTTTTTTCTGGGACAGCGAGCGCAGGCGCGCCCGTGGACGTTCCCGGCACTTCTGGCAACAACGCGAGCAACACGGCCTGCGCAGCGGCCTGAGCATCCCGCTGCGCTACGAGCTGCTCAGGGGAACACTGAGTGTGGCTTTCGATGACACCCAGATCACCGAACAGGAGGGCTTTTCCAACCCTGCCGTTTATCAACTGTTCATGCTCATCCCCTACCTGCTCGCCGGAATGCGCCATCAGTTGCAGGTTCCTGCCCAACCCTGCCAGGACCTCACGCCCAAGGAGTTGGACTGCCTGTATTGGGCCAGCGTCGGCAAGACCACTTGGGAGATTAGCCACATCCTGACCTGTTCCGAGCGCACCATCGACTTCCACCTGCTCAATGCCCGACGCAAGCTGGGTTCGGTGAGTCGCCAACAGGCCGTCAGTGCTGCAGCGGCCTGCGGGCTGGTCATGCCGACGGTTGCCCCACCGGTTTACAGACGCCAGAAATGATAACCCTCGGCCTCGTAGGACTCCCGATCCAGGACAGCCTTGACATCAATCACACACGCCCCGGGCAATAACTTGGTGCGCATTTGCTGCAATGAGGTGCGCCGATAGGCCTCATGCGGCACAGCCACGATCAGCGCATCGCCTGCGGGCAGCTGTTCCCAACTGCTCAATGCGCAGTCGTACTGACGCATGACCGTCGCCGGGTCGGCCAGTGGGTCATGCACATGGACGTTGACGCCATAGGCTCGCAATTCGACGATGATGTCGTGAACCTTCGAATTGCGCACATCTGCGCAATTTTCCTTGAACGTGATTCCCAGCACATTGATCGTCGAGCCCTTCACCACACGGTTGGCGGCGATCAGCAGCTTGATGGTTTTCTCGACGATCCACTTGCCCATGCCATCGTTGATCCGTCGCCCGGCAAGGATCACTTGGGGATGGTAGCCATGGGACTCGGCCTTGTAGGTGAGGTAATAGGGATCGACGCCAATGCAGTGACCGCCTACCAGCCCTGGCTTGAAATCAAGGAAGTTCCACTTGGTGTTCGCCGCTTCCAGCACCTGGCAGGTGTCGATCTTCAGTTCCGAGAAGATCAGCGATAACTCATTCATCAGGGCGATGTTCAGGTCGCGCTGGGTGTTCTCAATGACCTTGGCCGCTTCGGCCACCTTGATCGAAGGAGCACGATGCACCCCCGGCCGGACAATCAGCTCGTACAACGCGGCCACAGTCTGCAAGCTCTGCGGACTGTCGCCGGACACGACTTTGACAATATCGCAAAGCGTGTGGGTACGATCGCCGGGATTGATTCGCTCAGGCGAGTAGCCGACAGTGAAGCCCTCTTTCCACACCAGCCCCGAAGCCTCCTGCAAGGCGGGAATGCACCGTTCCTCGGTCGCGCCCGGGTAAACGGTCGACTCGTAGATGACCAATGCCCCGGGCTTCATGTTCCGCCCCACCGTTTCACTGGCTCGTATCAAGGGTGACAAATCAGGTTGATTCGCCGCATCCACAGGTGTGGGGACCGCGACGATGATAATGTCCGCGCCGCGCAGCGCCGCCGGATCGCTCGTATAGGTGAGCAAGTGCGCCTGCTGCATCTGCTCCTCGCCAAGCTCCCCGGATGGATCTATGGCATCGCCTAATTGATCGATACTGTGCTGGCAGATATCGAAGCCTATGGTCGGCAAGCGCTTGCCGAACTCAACCGCCAGAGGAAGCCCGACATAGCCCAGCCCCACCACCGCGACAGTCCCAAAAATCTGTTCCATCCTTCGCTCCTTGAAACCCGGCTGTGCCTTCAATTTCGCAATCCACGGGTAAATGACAACAACGATTCATAGGTTTGCATGGCCTTTCCGCTGTCCAGAATGCCGGTCGCCAGCTCCAGCCCCTGGGCGATACTCTCGACCCTGTCGCCCAGGTAGAGCGCCGCAGCACTGTTGAGCAGGACAATGTCGCGTGGAGCACCTTCCCGACCCGCGAGCACTTCCAGGCATAACGCCCGGGCCTGGTCGATGCTGCTGACCTGCAGGCTTGCCAGATCACACACCTTCATTCCGAAATCGCTGGGGTGGAGGTGGTACTGGCGTATGTCGCCATCCCAGAGCTCAGCGACCAGCGTGCTACCGGATAGGGAAATCTCGTCCAAGCCATCCTCGCCGTGGACCACCAGCGCGCGCTCGCTGCCCAGTGCCCTGAGTACCTGCGCCATGATCGGCACCAGCTCGGCGCTGAACACACCCAGCAATTGCCTGCTCGCCGCAGCGGGGTTGGTCAGCGGGCCGATGACATTGAAAATCGTGCGGATGGCCAGTTCACTGCGGACCCGCGTCAAGCCCGGCAGAGCCGGTCGATGGACTGGCGAGAACATGAAGCCAATCCCCACTCGTTCCAGGCACGTAGCGATCTGTGCGGGCGTCAATTGCAAATCCAGGCCCAGCGCTTCCAGTACATCGGCGCTGCCACAGGTCGAGCTGACACTGCGGTTGCCATGTTTAGCCACCCGCACACCCGCCGCGGCCACCACAAAGCTGGCGGTGGTCGACACGTTGAACGTGGCCCGCGCATCCCCTCCTGTTCCGCACAGGTCCACCAGCGGCCCCGCCACCGAATGCCGGACCGGAATCAGAAATTCACGCACCACGCGGGCGACACACTCGATCGCCTGGAACTCCAAGCCCTTCACTTGCAAAGCCACCAGCAGCGCAGCGATCAACGAGTCCGGCAGCTGTCCCTGCATCAATGCTCGAAAGGCGCTTTGCAACTGATGCGCCTCGACCGGCTCCCCCTGGCTGTACCGTGCAACCACTCCACGCACATTCTGCGGCATTGTTCTCCCTCACCTGTTAGCTGGGCTGATCCCGCCTGTTGGCAGGCCACGGCGGCTGCCGTCATTACTGATTGATGCTGCGTTGCACGCGTCGCACCTGCTCGAAGGCGAGCCGGGCATTTCGACAGAACTCCTCAATAGCCCGGGGTGACTTGCAACCCGGCGACGACTCCACCCCCGAGGACACATCCACGGCCGCGGGCTCGAGTGCTTCGATCAACGCTGCGACACTGTTGACCGTCAAACCGCCCGCGATCATCGCCTCCGGGTAGCGCGCGGCCGGCCAAGGATGCGCAACCCCATGGCCTGCCCCTGCATCGACCAGTGGCAGCGCCGAGGCCCTTCGATCGCGGCGGTAATCCGACGGCATCACACGACGAATCAAAGGCCGTCCCAGCTGCTCCCAACAACGCCCCTGCTCCTGGCCATGCAACTGCACCAGATCCAGGTCCAGGGCCAGGGTGGTTTCGTAGACCTGGCTGTACGACTGATTCATGAACACGCCCACTACCCTGGCCTGGTCACCGATCAGGTCACGCAAGACCGTTGCCTGTTTGGGCGACAGTTCGCGCTTCGAACCAGGCACCAGTACCAGGCCGATCAAATCGACACGGGCTTGCAGGCACGCCTGGATATCTTCCGGTGTCCGTACCCCGCACACCTTGATCGTTCCCTGCTGCCAGCCATTCATCGCCGGCCCCCGGCCTTGAAACCAGCGAGATAGTGGTGGGCCTGCGTAGCGGCTTCGACCGGGTCGGCCAGCCGGCGTGCCAAAGCGCTGCCAATGATCACGCCCTCTGCCTGCTGCCACATGACTCGGGCCTGTTCGGGGGTGCCGATGCCGAAACCAACCGCCAAAGGCAAGTCAGTAAATCGCCGTACCCGCGCCACGAACGGACCGATGTCGGCCAATTGGTCGCGCTCACCGGTCGTGCCCAGCACCGACACCAGATAGATGAAGCCCTTGGCGTGTTCGGCAATCGTGCGCAGGCGCTCGTCGCTGAGGTTCGGTGTCATCAGAAAGATCTGATACAAACCGTGGGCCTCCAGGGCGGCACGCAACTCACCACTGGCCTCGACCGGCATGTCCGGGACAATCACTGCACTGATGCCCGCCTCGGCGGCCTGCGCGGCGAACCGCTCGTAACCATGGTTAAGCAGAAGATTCGTATAGGTCATCACCACCAGCGCGGGCGCCTGGTCGTCCTGGGGAAGTCCGGCGATCTGCTTCAATGCCAACGTCATGGTCATGCCATTGGCAATCGCTGCGTGGCTGGTCTGTTGGATCACCGGACCATCGGCGACCGGATCGGAGAAAGGCACACCCAGCTCGATGACATCCGCACCAGCATTACGTGCGGCCTGTACCAGCTCCGGCAGGCTGTCCAGTGCCGGATAGCCGACCGTCAGGTAAGGCATCAGGGCCTTTTCGCCTCTTTGCGCGAGATCGGCGAAACAGCTGTCGATACGGTTCATTGGGGGACTTCCTCCGCGCTCGTGAGCTGGGCAATGGTTTGCATGTCCTTGTCGCCACGCCCGCTGAGGTTGATGATGATTCGCGCTCCCTGGGGCAGTTGCCGCGCGACCTTGATGGCGCCGGCCAACGCATGGGCGCTTTCCAGGGCCGGGATGATGCCTTCACAGCGCGATAGCAGCTGGAGTGCTTGCAGCGCCTCGTCATCGCTGGCCCAGAGATAATTGGCGCGACCGCTGTCACGCAACTGGGCATGCTCAGGCCCGACCATCGGGTAATCCAGTCCGGGCGCAATGCTGTGGGTTTCACCTATCTGCCCATTGGCGTCCTGCAGGACGTAGGAGCGACACCCTTGCAAGACCCCGGAGCGGCTCTGTCCGCCCTGGCCGAAACGGATCGAATGATTGCCAGTGCTTTCGCCCTGGCCGGCGGCCTCGACACCGAACAGCTGCACGTCAGGTTCCTCGATGAAGGCCGAAAACAACCCGATGGCGTTCGATCCCCCTCCGACACATGCCACCAGCGCATCCGGGAGTGCTCCGTCCTCAAGCGCGGCGAACTGCTGCCTGGCCTCGTCGCCGATGACGCTCTGGAAATAGCGGACGATGGCCGGGTATGGGTGCGGGCCCAACGCCGATCCCAGCAGGTAATAGGTCGTGTCGGCATTGGCCACCCAGTCGCGCAGGGCGTCGTTGATCGCGTCCTTGAGGGTCTGGGTGCCGCCAGTGGCCGCCACTACCCGCGCGCCCATCAACCGTATGCGTTGTACGTTCAGCGCCTGGCGTTGCATATCACGCAAGCCCATATAGATCACGCATTCGATCCCCAGCAAGGCACAGGCCGCAGCAGTCGCCACGCCATGTTGGCCTGCACCTGTTTCTGCGATCACGCGGCGTTTACCCATCATCTGCGCCAGCAGCGCCTGACCCAGGGCATTGTTGATCTTGTGGGCGCCGGTATGGGCCAGGTCTTCGCGTTTGAGGTAGGTTTTCACCCCGATTTCCCGGGAGAAGTTCTCCACCAACGTCAAGGGAGTAGCCCGCCCCACATAGTGTTTGAGCAAGCTGCGATAACGTTGCTGGAACGCTGCACTGGCGATGATTTGCTGATAACGTTCGGTCAGTTCGCTGACCGGAGGCGAGAGTGTTTCAGCGATGAAACACCCACCATGGTCATCGAACCAAGGACCTTGCCCCGCCAGGGTTTCCAGCGCTGGCGAACGCCCATCTCCCAGGCGTTGCGCGACAAGTTGCAGGGCTGCCCTGACTGGGGTGCTGTCGAGTGGCGGCAATACGCACCCTAGCAACAGCAGGTCAGAGGTGCTATCGCGGGTAGCGGTATGGACCGTGTCTCGAATGGAAAACAGCGACAAGACTTTCTTTGAGTCACGCAGCACCAGCAGGCCAGCCGGCAGCGGCTCGCGTCCTTGGCCGCCAACGGGCTCGTACGACTCGTCCTCACCAGAGAGGTCCAGCAGCACCGGTCCCTCGATTCCTGCGGCATCAAATGCCCCCAGCGAAGTCATGGTGGAGACCGCCACCCAATTGACCGTATCGACCACCTCATTTATGCGCGGCAACCGCGCCTGGGCCCGGCCGAATGCACGGTGGATGAAGTTGGCGACCGAAGGCAGGTGCTTGCGCGGATTAATGCCCGCACGTTGGTAGTAGTTCGCATACGGCGCAATCGATGGGTGGGTCAGCAAGGCATCCTTGTCTACGCCAGTCCATGCTGCGCGGTTGGCCGACCAGTCAAGCCCTGCCCCATCGACGCTTCCCACGCCAGGCAGGCGCATTGCCAGGACCCTGGCGCCTGGAAACTGCACGCGCGCCGCTGCCGATACATCGATCTCGAATATCTCGTTCATTGCTCTTCCTCGAAGTGCAGGTAACTGCCTAAGCCGCAATCCCGGAGGGTGCCACCGGTCAGCAGGTCGTCCGCCGCTATCAGGATGTTGTAGTGGTTGGGAAAGTGGCATTCGTCAAAGCCAATGACCTGACCAATGCAGGTGTCGCCTAGCAACACCCGATCACCGCGCTCGATGACCCCGGCCTGCTGGATTTCGACGAAGCCGATGAAGCCGACCCGCTCAATCCGGTCGCCCGGCTTAGCCCCTGACTGGTCGGTCGTCACCACTTCGTGCAACTCGCCGCGCCGCACACAACGGGAGCGGTGCTCGATCAACGTCATGCCACGTGCTTGCTGAGTGTGATAGAGCAGCTTCACCAGCCTAGCCTCGAGCCTGGCCTTGGACGGCTGACGGGGCTGTTCAGCGAGCATCGCGGGCCTCCATGGCATAGGTAGCGCGCACCAGCCGCACCGCATCGACACCAATCGAACCGTCTTCGACCATGCCTTGGATGCTCCTGGCTAGATGGGCGATGACGCCCTCGTATTCGTGATAGAGGGACGTCTTGAAACCCACGCTGTCCTTGAGCAGGTCGACGATGACTTGGCGTCCGTCGGCGTAGTCGATCACCAGGTCTTTCTGTTCGCCGTGGGCATAGTCCCAGCTCAGTTCAACGCTCGCCTCAAGCCCGACCGCGTTGGTCAGCGTGACCAATGCCCCCATGTCGATCCCCAACGCATTTCGACGAACCTGCGCCCCAGTGACCTCGAGTCGGCCAAGCACAAAGCTCAGCGTGTCGTAGACATTCGGGCCATTGTCGGCAATGCAGCCGCCACCACAGGAGGCACTGTCCAAATACCAGGTGTCATGGCCGGCATGATCCTCGATGCGCTCGTGGTAACGCGCCCGAACATGCACCGCACCATTGAACAGGCCTTGCTTCACGGCATTGAGCAGGTGGGTGTTGTAGCGTCGGTGAAAGGCCGTGAGCAGCGTCAAGTTCAAGCGGCGGGCCATGTCGCGCAACTGCTCGGCCTGGTCCAGTTCGAGGGTCAATGGCTTCTCGCAGCACACATGCTTGCCCGCCTCCAGGGCAGCCATGCAAGCGGTGAAATGAAGATGGTTGGGCAGGTTGATGATCACCGCGTCGAGGTCCGGGTCGGCGAGCAAGGTGGTGTAATCGGTATGGCAACGCACATCCGTCGCCGCGAATGGCGCCAGCCGTTCGGGCGCCTTGTCGCACACCGCCACCAGCTGGCACAGGGTGCTGTCTTGCAGCGCCTTGAGGTAGTAGTGGGAGATCACTCCCATGCCGATGATGCCAAGCCTTATGGTCATGCCGCTGTCCTCGTGATTTGTGAAATACCGAGTTGTCCCGCGATGCTATCGAGCTGCTCCAACAGTGCGGCATCGACGGGAATGCCCTGTGCCAGGCGTTCGGTACGCACCCTCAGGTCAGGCGCGCCGGGATAGCTCAGCGGGTCGAACGCCGGATGCACAGGCGCCTGCGTGATGTGCTGGAGCAATCGGTCCATCGACGAGCGGAAACCTTCGCCAGCACCAAAGGCTTCGGGGGACAGGGCCAGGAAGAAGTGGCCGATGCTATTGCGCCCCGGGTTGCCAAGGTCCGCACCGGTCTGGGCACCACTGAGCACCCCACACAGGATCTCGACCATCATCCCAAGGCCCAAGCCCTTGTGTCCGCCCTGCTCCGCGTAAGCCCCGCCGAGCATCGGCAACATCGCGCTGCCGTCCAGGTACGCGCCAGGATCGCTAACCTCGCGGCCTTCGGCATCGTGAAGCCAGCCGGTGGGAATGGTTTGCTGGCGTCGAATGGCCTGTTTGATCTTGCCGCTGGCGCAGACCGTCGTGCTCATGTCCAACAGAAATGGCGCTGGCATAGCAGCCACCGGAGCCGCCAGGCTGATCGGGTTCGTCCCCATCAAGGGCGCCATACTGCCCAGCGGATGAGCGACGGGCTCACGACCCAGGTTGGTCATGGCCATGCCGATCATGCCGTGTTCCAGTGCCATGCTGGCGTAGAAACCTGCCGCGCCGAAGTGCGAACTGTTGCGCACCACCGCACAGCCAATCCCAAAGTCCCGGGCCTTGTCGATGGCCCGTTCCATGGCCTGCTGTCCCGCCAACAGTCCCAGCCCGCCGTCGGCATCAAGCGTGGCGCAGGCCCCTTGATGGCTGATCCATTGGCCGGTGGCGGCCAGGTTGATTTCACCGCTCCGGGCACCGGCGATATAGACATTGACCAGGTTGGCGATGCCATGGGTATCGTGGCCGTTCAGATCGGCATGCAATAACACGGGCGCCGCCTTCTGGGCCTGGGATGCGGTGAACCCGGCTGCCTTGAGGGCAGCCACAGTGAACCCATGCAGCTCGTTGGCTGCAATGCAGAAGAAATCCATAGCGTTTTATCCTTGCTTGAGAGTGTTTGCGATCGGCTCGGCAAAGCGGCGTAGCAGCCGCTTTACAGCAACTGCAAAGGTGTCCAGGTCATTGATCGAAACGTATTCTCGGGAGGTGTGCGCACCGTTGTCGGCCAGTGAGCCCGGCCCCCAGACGACGCTGTAGACGCCGTCGCCCTGAGCCCACATCGCATCGCAGGTGAAGGCCTGTTCGGCATCCGGGTTCGGCACGATGCCGGCCTCGCCCAACAGGCGCTGCAAGGCCACATGGTGGTTGTTCAGGACCGGCAAGCCGCGCTTGAGCCAACGAGCGCTGCAGGTGGTGCGCAGGCGTTCGACAGTCATGAGGAATGGCGGGCTTTGGGCGAAACGTGAGCCGCACTGCTGCAACGCCTGGTCGAACGCTTGCTCCACCAACACTTCGGCATCGCGCGCCTGAGCGGCGCTGCGATAGGCAAAATTGAAGAGACAGTGCCCGCTACCGTAAACCCGGTTGTGGTGCATGCCGGTATGCAGACCGGCCAGGGTCATCTTCACCTGCAGCGCGTGCAACGGCTCTGCCAACTGGGCAGCCATGGCCTGGGCGATGAAACCCAGAACCAGCGAAGCATTGTCGCCCTGGTGCGGAAAGTCGTCGGTCGAATCCCTGCCGTCCATCCGTACTTCATACGTCATGGAGGTGGTAGAGGCATCGAAGTAACCGGCTCCCGTCGGTTCCACAAAGATGTTCAAACACCCCAGGTGACCCTGCTGGCACAGGTAGTGGGTGCCATAGACGCCCATGGCGCCCCCTTCTTCACCGGCCACCACCTGGATCAGCACGCGGATATCGTCCAGCACCTGCGGCTCTTGCATCTGCAATGCCTCCAGGGCTGCCAGCACCGCCAAGCCTGGCCCCTTATTATCCACCGCGCCGCGACCCTGTACGGCGCCGTCGAGCACCCGCACCGGCAGATGAGGTGACACAGTGTCCATGTGGAAATTGAACATGATCGTACGTTCCCGCGGCCCGTTGCCGATCTCCAGAACGCTATGCGGCTGCCAAGCCAGGAACTCGGGCGCCTCGTTCATCCGGCGTAGCACCGAAACCGGCACCCGCGCCTCATCGGGCAGGACGCCTGGACCGCTGAACACCTCGCGCATGCCGACTGTCTGCGCCCACTGGGCGAACAGGGTATTGGCCTGGGCAATGCACGAGGGCTGTCCGGTCTCCATCGGGGTCACGGTGTCGATGCGCAGCAGTTGCTCAAGCCGGTCTACATATTTATCCGTGAACAGCATGTCTTGCCTCCCTGCAGGATTGCAGCAAGTCCCGCGCATGCTCGGCATAGGCCTGATAGGTCTGCCTCTGTCGATGCGGGTCCGTAGCCGTCTGTTTGAGATGCGGGATCAGGCACAGGTGCGGCTCGATCGAAAACCAACCGTCGTAACCCTCGCCCATCAACAGCTCAATGCAGTCCCTGGCACCCACTTGCCCTTCTCCGGGGAAGGTGTAGTGCACTTCGTCCGATACCCAGCAACCATCCTTCAGATGCACATGCGCCACATGAGGAAGCACTTGGCGCAGGAATCCCAGGGCGTCATAGCCATAGCTCAGACCATTGCCGATATCGAACAGCAGCTTCAAGTGATCCGAGCCAACGGCATCGAGCAACTGCAGGGTCTGCTCGGCGCCCTGGCCGGCCCACCCGGCACAGTTCTCGTGTATCAGCACGACGTCGGCGTCTTCGGCCACTTCCACCAGACGCTTGAATCGCTCAATGACCGCATGCCGCCAGCGGGCCTCGTCCCAGCCACAATTGGGGTAGGACATGACACGGATCATCCGCGTCCCCAGACGCCCGGCCATCTGTAACAGGCATTGCAATTCGGCCCGGTCAGTCTGCCAGTCGGTATCGATCCTGCTGCCCCAATTGCCGATCTGTGAGGCCAGGACCACCACGTCCATGGACTGTGCGAGCAGCGAATCGCACATCGATACGCGTGATCGTTCCGACAGGTTGGCCAGCGGCACGCTGTCGACACTGCGCAGCTCGAGATGTCGCCAGCCCAGTTCAGCGTGGCACGCCAACTGCTCGGCCAAGGACGCGCAGCCTTCATCGGCGATTCCCGTGAGCTTAAATGACCTCGGCATGGCTGAACTCCTTCAACGCCTCGATGACGCGCGATACCTGCCCGTCGCTCATGCCGGAGCACAGGGGCAATGCCAGGCATTGCTTGCCCAGCAGACGCGCATTGGGGTAGTGCGCCGGCCCTGCGGACCATTGGACAAACGCCGGCTGCTCAGGCAAGGGCACAGGAAAATGCACGCGGGTCTGGATACCGCGCGCGGTGAGATGCCTGGCTAGCCGCTCACGCTCTGCACTGCGCACGACATAGGCGTGAGGGGAGAAATCCGGGGTACCGCGATGCTGGCCGAGCAACACGCCGTCGCTGGCTTCGATGGCTTCGTCGTAGGCCTTTGCAATGGCCTGCTTGCGGGCCAGGTGCAAGTCGTTTTCCCGCAACCGGGCCTGCAGCCAGGCGGCATTGGTCTCATCCATGCGGCTGTTGTATCCCAAGCGCTGGTGGTAGAAACGCCGACGGCCGTCCTGCCCATGATTGCGCAGCATCCGGAGGGCTCCCGCCACCTGGTCGTCGTCAGTAATCACCGCACCACCATCGCCGATACCGCCCAAGGGTTTGGCCGCAAAGAATGAATACACGCCAATGTCACCGAGTGTGCCTGCATGACGGCCGCGCAGGCGCGCCCCGAATGCGGTAGCACTGTCCTCGAGAATCAGGACATCCTCGGGCAATGCCTCACGCAACGCATCGATGTCAGCCAGGCCGCTGAACAGGTGGGCGACCAATACCGCCCGCGTCCGGGGGGTCAAGGCGCGGACGACGGCCTCGGCCTCGAGCACGCCGCTGTGGGGGGCAACGTCCACGAATATCGGTGTAGCACCCGCCTGCACAATGGATGAGGCGGCCGATACGTAGCAAAAAGCAGGTGTTATGACCTCATCTCCCGGCCCGATACCGGATGCAATCAGCGACAGGGTCAGGCCGGAGGTCGCAGAACTTACACAGACAGCGTGGCGCGCACCGACCTTGGCCGCCAGGGCTTGCTCGAAATCCTGAACCTGCTGCTTGAGAATGAAATCGCCTTGTTGGACCCGGGCAGCGAGAATCTCGAGTATCTGTGTCTGCGCATTGGGATAACGGCGTTGGAAATCCTGGTACTTGATCATGACTGGGCTCCGGCAGCGGCATAGAACTCGGTGATCGCCTGGCACACGCTGGCAACATCTGACGCACTCAGATCGGCATAGAGAGGAAGGCCCAACGCCCGGGTGGCGGCCCGCTCGGCGACCGGAAAGCGACCCTCGGCATGGGTTGGCCCGGCGCACACCGGCTGCAGGTGCAGCGGCAGCGGGTAGTAGGCCTCGACGCCAACACCGCGCGCAGCGAGATGCTCGACCAGGCCGTCACGGTTCTGCGCCTCGATCAGGTAGACATAGTCGACGCATCGCTGGCGCGCTGCCCGAGGCAACGTGACCGGCACCTGCAGGTATTCACCCAAGGGCCCCAGGTGCAAGTCGTAGGCATCGCGAAGCGCGGCACGTCGTTCGATCTCCTGGTCCAGCTCGGGCAAGCGCGCCCTCAGCCATAGGGCCTGCAGGTCGTCCATTCGGCTGTTGTAGCCCAGGCACTGCGCCAGGCCGCTGGCATCACGGCCATTGTCGAGGATCTGTCGCACCCGCCTGGCCAGGTCCGCATCGCGGGTCAGGACCATTCCGGCATCGCCGAGCGCACCCAGGGTCTTGGTGGGGAAGAACGACAGTACGCCAAGGTCCCCGATCAGCCCGGCATGCCTGTCGTTCCAGCGCATTCCGATTCCTTCGGCGCTGTCCTCGACAACCTTCAGCCCATGTCGGCAGGCGATGTCCATCAACGCATCCATTTCGGCCATTTGCCTGAACAGATGGACTGGCATGATGGCTCGGGTACGCCGGGTGATGCAGGCTTCGATCAGGGAGCAGTCAATTGCATAGCTGCCAGGTTCGATATCGACGAACACCGGCGTCGCCCCCACTTGCAGGATGCAGGAGACCGAAGCGAAGAAGCTGTAGCAAGGCACGATGACTTCATCACCCGGGCCGATGCCCAACGCCATCAGACAGATGATCAGCGAATCGGTAGCGTTGCCGGTAGCGATAGCATGGGGCGCGCCGGTATAAGTGGCGATAGCCTGCTCAAAAGCCCGCACCTGTTGGTCATTGACCCAGCCGGACTGTCGATGAAACTCCGCCAGCCCCTCCTCCAGCAGCGGCAAGGCGCGGGTGAATCCTTCGGTGATCTGGAAAAACGGAACACTCATCGAACGGCCTCCTTGGCCATATGCATATTGATCGACGCCAATGCGCTGGCAGATGCAACGCCGCGGGCCTGCTCCAGCAGTTCGACAACCTGCTGGTTGAAGGCCACCGTGCCGCTGCGAGGCATATCGCCGCCGTGACCCTGCAGGTGGTTCCGGAAATAGCGGTAGTACTCGCCCACACAGGTGGTCAGGGGCTCGTCAGCGAAGATCTGGTGAGCGCTACTGCCACTGTGCTCGGTGTCGCATCTGAGCTGTGCGTAGCTGTCGTCGGCACCTACGGGGAAAAAACCTTCGCAGCATTCGCCACTTTCCAGTTGCAGGCGCACACTGCGTTGGCGGATCGGACTGGCAAGATCCGATTCGAGCAGCACCTCGATGCCTTGCTCATCGTGCCAACCGATGCTGCCCGCCTTCATGGCCTGGCGCAGCTTGCCTTCGACGCGCAGATCTTCGGTGTGCGCGTGAAACCCGGACGCCGGAGCACCGGCGAACAGCAACGCCAGGCTGACTTGATGCGGCATTTCAATGTCGAACAGGTGTTCGCCATGGCGGGTGAAAGAGCGCGAAAAGCGAGGCTTGTCATGGATGATGTGCACACTGCGAAGCGGCTGTTCACTGGCTTCCAGCCACCGGGTGAGCCGTGGAATCAACAGACTGTGGCCCCACACCGAAACCACCAGAATCTGCGCATCATATTGTTGCTCCATGGAACGCAGTGCCTGGGCCTCGGCCAGGTTCATCACCATGGGTTTCTCAATGATGATGTATCGGAAACCGGCCATAAGCGCCTCGTGCACATGACGCAAGTGCAGGGCCGGTGGCGTACAGATGTGCACGACACCTACCCTGCCCTGCAGTGCCGACGCCTCGGGTAGACAGTGCAGCATCACCAGGCCATCGACCAACCCACCGCTCAGCTCAGGGTCCACGACCGTGATGGTGGTGTCGACATCGGGCAGGCAGCCCTGCCGACGCAATGAGCGCAGGCTGGCCAGATGCAGGTTTCTCCCGCAGTGACCGAAGCCGAAGATGATTGAGCGCAGCATCGTCATACAGCCTCATCCGCGCCCAGCAGCCGACGGCTCTCCAGGCAAGGGTCAGCAGCTGTTAGCAGACGTTCCCCCACCAGCGCGGCGGCAAAGCCGATGCGTTCTACCAACTGCATGTCCTGATGACCGGCAACACCGCTTTCCGCCACGGCGATAACCGAAGCAGGCAGACACTCGAACAATTGGGCGGAGCGGTCGAAGTCGACCTTGAAGGTATCGAGGTCGCGATTGTTGATACCTACTATCGACGCGTCGACCGATAGCGCCTGGTCGATGTCCGCCTCGTCAAAAGTCTCCACCAATACATCCAGCCCCAGCTGGTTCGCCAAGGTATGCAACCTCGCAAGGCTGCCGGGCGGCAGGCAGCGGACGATCATCAACACCGCGTCGGCGCCCAGTGCCCGCGCCTCGTAGACTTGGTACTCATCGACGATGAAGTCCTTGTACATCACCGGCAAGGTGATTTGAGGATGGTTGGCCAGCATGCCAACGACATGGGGCGCATTACCAAAGAACCGACTGTCGGCAATGACCGACAGGGCACTGGCGCCCCCGGCCTGGTACGCCATCGCCAACTGGAGTGGATCATAGTCAGCACGCAGCACGCCCTTGGACGGCGAGCGGTACTTGGCTTCGGCAATGAGCGAGATTCCCTCGCCTGCCAAGGCACCGACAAAGTGACGGGGCGCTCGTGCGTCACGAATCCGCTTGAGCAGGGCATCGATACCATGCGCCTGCTTGCGTTGAGCCGTTTCCTGGACTTTGTATCTGACAATCTCTTCGAGCATGGATCGACCACCATCAATGAGTTTGGGATAGCGCCGGTAAGAAGGCTGCAGAGAAACAGTGCTGTTCCTCTGTCAGCCGGCGAGGAGCAAACCTAATGGCCGTGAAGGTTTAAAACCACCTACCCAATGGGGTAGGCAGGCGCCAGGATGCCATCGGCGATGGACCGCACCGACATGCGATGGCACTGGCCCTGCAGGCTTTCCAAGGGGATTTCACTGGGGTATAACAAACGTCGGGAAACGGCATCCGGAAATGGAGATTCGATGCGTACTTGGCTCGCAAACCTGCTGGCATGGACAAGCTCGGTCAAAGATGAGCAGGACTTGGTGAACGGCGTTCAACGTGTTGCCTGGGAGTTGGATTTCGAATGGTTTTCGTTCGGTGTCTGCACAGCCCTGCCTTTTTCCAACCCCATCATGCAGATGCGCTGCAATTTCTCGAGCACCTGGCAGCGCCGCTACAGCGACGCCGATTTCCTGCTTGTCGACCCTTCGGTACAGCGCGCGCGCGCCTGCACCACACCCTTTTTGTGGCAGGGAGAACTCCTGCGCAAGATGCCGCAGTTCTGGGAAGAAGCTCGCGCCGCAGGCCTGAGATACGGCTGGGCCTGCTCGCGTACCAATGCCTCGCGCCACCAGAGCATGCTGACCCTCGCCCGCGGCAGCTCTACGCTGGATGTGGCCGAACTCAATGCCAAGGAACTCAAGATGCGCTGGCTCGCCGAGACTATCGCGCCAGTGATGGAAAGGCTGCTGATCACCCCGTCCCATCAGGCCCAGCATTACCGGCTGACCGCACGGGAAATCGAGGTGCTACGTTGGACGGCCGATGGCAAGACGCAGGAAGAGATCGCGCAGATCCTGGCCATCTCCTTCGACACCGTCAAATTCCATGTGAAGAACGCCGTGGGCAAGCTCGGCGCCACTAACAAAACCGCAGCGGTGGTCAGGGCAGCCGTCCTGGGCATCATCAGTTGACCCCACATCTACCTCACAGGGAGCGTCACCGTGTTTCCAATGGACATCTGGTTCACCTACACCACAGCTTGCGTGCTGCTGGTCCTCTCTCCAGGCCCTGACAATTTGCTGGCGATAGGACGCGGGCTCAGCCAGGGTCGCCTGGCTGCCCTCGTGTCGGGCCTGTCGTCTGGCCTGGGTATCCTGTTTCACGTCACCACCGCGTCGCTGGGGCTCACGTTGTTGATCCAGACCTCGACCGTCGCCTTCTGGGTGGTCAAGTTGGTGGGGGCAGCCTACCTGCTCTGGCTCGGGATAAAGGTGCTGCGTTCCAGGAGCCTGGTGACCTTCGCACCCGCCGCGCGGCAGCCCCTTCGAAACATATTGCTCACAGGTTTCCTTTCCGCGGCGCTCAATCCCAAGCCAGGGTTGTTCGTGCTGGCGTTCATCCCTCAATTCATCAATCCTGCACTCGGCTCGGTCACTGTGCAGATGCTGGTCTACGGGTTCTGGTTCGCTCTGCTGACGGCCGTGGGATTTTCGCTGATGGGGATTTTCGCCACGCGCCTGTCGCAATACATTTGTCGACGCCCGCGCCTTGCCAACGGACTCAACCTCGGCGCGGGATTGACCTTCATCGTGTCAGGACTTTCCATCGCTGCTCTTAGCCAGAAATAACTGCGTTCGGTGGTGAGCCAGATGGCGTCGATGCGGATCATTAAGGGAGTTCACGGACAAAGCGGGCGCAGCCGTCAGGATCGGAAGTTGGCCATTTCACGGTGATCGATTGCTCGCCAATAATCGCCAACGTTTCCGCCTGCCGTTTGGGCGTAGCTCTCAACGGAACGAAAGCCGGCAACGCCGCTGGCGGCTGATCTCGGTAAAGCGGTATCCACTTGCGGATAACGTTGGCGTTGATGCCGCGGCTGATGGCAACGCTGGATAGGGTTGCCCCCGGTTGTAGGCATTCCTGAACAACCTGGGCTTTGAAGGGCTTCGGGTAAGAGCTTCGTTGGCGCATGGAAATCCGACGTGCTTGGTTATCTCATGCAGCGACAACTTATCTCGAAAGTGAATACGCCGAATCTTGCCCATCATTTCCATGCTGATCACCTCGACGCGTCCATACCGTCGAACTTGGCGCGCTACTTATAGAGGATCGCCAAGCTGATGCCGTGCTCGCGGCACAGCTCCGGGACTGGGCTGCCGACCTCAGTTTACTTAAGAATGGCAATGATTTGGCTGTCGGAAAAACGCGATGTCTTCACGCAAAATTTCCCTGATCCAATCAGGAGAAAATTCTACTTCCGACGAGTACGTGTTTCATGGGGCTAGTTCACATTACCAGTTTTCGGTCAGCGGCAACACTGTGTGTTCTGACAGGTCTAATTTCCGTCCTCCTTGTTATGGTTTGAGTCCAATTGATTAGCCGGACGACTAATCAACACTTTTAAAGGAGGAAACAGTGTCCCGACTATTCTCGCCGCTAACATTGCGCGGAACTACTATTCGAAATCGAATTGGTATGGCGCCCATGTGTCAATACGTGTCCGACGACTCGCTGGTGAATGACTGGCACAAAGTTCACCTGGGTGCTCGGGCAATTGGGGGGGTAGGTCTTATCATCCTCGAGGCCACCTCTGTGACTGCGGACGGACGAGTAACACCCCAGGATCTTGGTCTCTGGTCGGACGCGGCAGTGCCAAAACTCAGGGAACTTGCTTCATTCTTGAGTGCGCAGGGGAGTGTTCCAGGCATTCAACTTTCCCATGCGGGTCGTAAGGCCAGTCGTCTAAGGCCTTGGGAGGGTGACCTTCCATTGCTCGCGGAGCAAGGAGGCTGGGAGCCTGTCGGGCCGAGCCCGATTCCATTTGCAAAAGGATATGCTGTGCCCCGTGAGCTGGATCTTTCGGAAATACCAGCGTTACAGGAGGCCAGACTCACTAGCCTGCCCCGAGTATGTCGCCCGTATAACGTCCAACCAATACCAAGAATTTTGTTTATCGTTGCCGCAGAGTGAACGCTCAGAAGGCCAACGCTGACATGATCACGGATTGCGGCACTTCAGGAAGCCGCGAAACATCACATGGCTACTCCGTGAGTCCGCGATGTGAATTCAGTGTTCCCAAGCCCCTCCACAGCCCCGCCATTATCCCCAGCCCCTCTTGAACAATATCGGTCAACAGATGCTCATCTGGCGCATGCTGAGCACAGGCTGCGTAGGAATGAGGTATCCACAGCGTCGGTAACCCGAGGGAATGGGCAAACATATCGTTAGGGATAGACCCACCGATATTGGGCAGAACTACGGGCGCACGTCCAACCGAGCGAGAAATTGAAGCCATGGTTATCGAAATGCTCTCTGAGAATTGTCTCGATTGATTCGTATGCAGTTCATACGACAAATCGCATGGGGCAGCCGAAGTCGGCCATGTTTTTGAACTCCGGAGCCAAACGCCCCGTTAGCCACATCAACTCGACGTTGCGCTCGGCCTCACGCTCAAGCCGGCGACTGGACTGAATCCAATTGAGGCAGCCGTAGATATAGATCTTCCGCAAGACCGCTGGGTGGTGGCTGGCCGACCGGTTGCGGCAGGATCGACGCCCTCAAACCCAAGTGCGCCCAAGTCGAGTTCATCGACGAAAACGTCGACCACTCGCACTGGATTTTCTTCGGTTACGTAATCGTCCAGACACTCCGGCAGCAAGGTGACTTGCGTCCGGGCCTCGCCTTCAATGAATCGCTTCATGATCGCCCCTGTTACGACCTCGACGACGAAAAGGTTAGACGATTGCTTGCCCTTTCTCACAGCCTCCCCCAAAGAGAAAGTAAGCTTGCTCCTCATCTCGTGGCATAGCAGCATAGTGAGAATTTACTCCTTCGCTATCACCTATCCCGCACTTCCAAGGTCACCATGTCCATAAGTCTTGATGAGCTACTGAAAACCGTAGACGACGAACAGTCATTCATCGGCTTCATTGAAGCTCTAGGTATGGATTTCGCCGATGAGCGTTTGCTGGAAGAGAGCTCTCCGTCGTCTCCCTATGGACCGGGGGCGTTGGGATGGGAAAACGGCTCTATTGATACCTTTCTTGATGCTGCCGCAGCGTGGGCGACTGCCAGCTCACGCAGTTCCCCTTTGAGTGCCAGTAGATCAAACGTATGGCAACGCTGTGCGGCCATTCTGCTGGCTGGTAAATTTTATGAGTGAGCCCAGCCATTGCTGTTCGAAGGACTACGACCGAACAAAGGCTGCCGGTCGTGAAAATCCACTATCGGCTCATACTGCTTCAAACCGCAGGTCTTGAACTGCTCGGCGGTGTTTTCACACAGGCTGGGCCCGAAGTAGCCATGTCGACATGAGTGCAGACATTTTTTAGGCACAAAAAAAGCCACTCAGATGAGTGGCTTTTTTTGAATCTTGGAGCGGGAAACGAGACTCGAACTCGCGACCCCGACCTTGGCAAGGTCGTGCTCTACCAACTGAGCTATTCCCGCGTCTTGGTGTGGCGCATTCTATAGATTCAAATTACGCCGTCAACCCTTTGATTCAAAAAAGTTTTATTTCGGCTCAACATCCGTCCGCAGATGCGGCCAGGCGGCGCGCAGGTATTGGACCATCGACCACAGCGTAAGCCCTGCGGAAACCAGCAACAGCGCATAGCCCAACAGCACCCAGAAACTGAAATCCGAAGGGTTGGCCAGCAGGATCACCAGGGCGAGCATCTGCGCGGCGGTTTTCCATTTGCCGAGGTTCGACACCGCGACCTGGGCGCGGGCGCCCAGTTCGGCCATCCATTCACGGAGCGCCGAGACGACGATTTCGCGGCCGATGATCACCGCCGCCGGCAAGGTCAGCCAGAGGTTGCCGTGCTCTTGCACCAGCAGCACCAGGGCCACCGCGACCATCAGCTTGTCGGCCACCGGGTCGAGGAAGGCACCGAACGGCGTGCTCTGCTCGAGGCGTCGGGCCAGGTAACCATCCAGCCAGTCCGTCGCGGCGGCGAAGGCGAAGACCGAGGCGGAAGCCACGTAGCTCCAGTGGTACGGCAAATAGAACAGCAAAATGAAGATCGGAATGAGCAGGACGCGTAGAACGGTAATCAGATTTGGGATATTCATCGGCACAACTGGCTGCGAGGTTGACGGGCATTCTACTCGCTGTGCAGGTTTGCATAAATCGACTCAGCGAGCTTTTTACTGATACCGGGTGCTTTGGCTATCTCCTCGATGCTGGCACGAGACAGTTCCTGCAATCCACCAAAATGTTTCAACAAGTCGCGACGGCGCGTCGGGCCGACGCCTGCCACACCTTCCAGTGTAGACGTACGGCGCGTCTTGCCGCGACGGGCACGGTGTCCGGTGATGGCGAAACGGTGGGCTTCGTCGCGGATCTGCTGGATCAGGTGCAGCGCCGGCGAATCGCCCTTGAGGGTGAATTCATGGGCGGCATCGTTGAGATACAAGGTCTCGAAACCGGCCTTGCGCGTCGCGCCCTTGGCCACGCCCAGCAGGATCAGGTCGGGGACCATCAGCTCATTGAGCACATCGCGGGCCATCGACAACTGGCCCTTGCCGCCGTCCACCAGAAGGATGTCCGGCAACTTGCCCTCCCCGTCCTTGAGCTTGCCGAAGCGGCGCATCAATGCCTGGTGCATCGCCGCGTAGTCATCGCCGGGCGTGACGCCTTCGATGTTGTAGCGGCGGTAATCGGACTTGATCGGGCCTTCCGGACCGAAGACCACGCAGGACGCCACGGTCGCCTCGCCACTGGAATGGCTGATGTCGTAGCACTCCAGTCGCTGCGGCGGCTCGTCCAGGTTGAGGACATCGGCCAGGGCATCGAACCGCGCCGCCACGTGTTGCCGGTTGGCCAGGCGCGCGCCCAAGGCCTGCTCGGCGTTGGTCACCGCCAGTTGCTGCCAACGGGCACGGGTGCCGCGAACGCGGTGGCTGATGGTCAGTTCACGACCGCGAAGCTTGTCGATGGCTTCGATCAGGGCCGGGAAATCCTCATGGACCACATTGACGATCAACTCGGCAGGCAAGTCGCGTTCCGGACTGCTGATGTAGTACTGGCCCAGGAAAGCGGCCATGACCTCGGCCACGTCTTCCTCGATACCCACTTGCGGGAAGAAGTTCTTGCTGCCCAGCACGCGACCGCCCCGCACGCTGATCAAATGCACGCAGGCGCCGCCCGGGTTGATGAACGCGGCGATTACATCAACGTCACCGCTGCCACCTTCCATGCTTTGCTGGTCCTGCACGCGGCGCAGCAGGCCGATCTGGTCCCGCAGTTCGGCGGCCCGTTCGAACTCAAGGTTGACCGCCGCCTCCTCCATGGCCGCCGACAGTTCATCGGTCAGCGCATTGCTGCGGCCTTCCAGGAACATCACCGAGTGACGCACGTCCTCGGCGTAGACCTGCGGCTCGACAAACCCCACACAAGGCGCCTTGCAGCGCTTGATCTGGTATTGCAGGCAGGGCCGGGTGCGGTTCTTGTAGTAGCTGTCTTCACACTGGCGAACGAAAAACGTCTTCTGCAACAGGCTGAGGCTTTCACGAATCGCCCCGGCGCTGGGATACGGGCCGAAATAGCGACCCTTGGCCTTTTTTGCGCCTCGATGAATGCTCAGGCGCGGAAAGGCCCCGTCGGACAGAAACACGTAGGGGTAGGATTTGTCGTCCCGCAGCAGGATGTTGTACGGCGGGCGCCATTCCTTGATCAGCGTCTGCTCGAGCAGCAGCGCCTCGGTTTCATTGGCGGTGATCGTCGTTTCGATTTGCGCGATGCGCCCCACCAGGGCGGAGGTCTTCGGCGCGAGGCCGGTCTTGCGAAAGTAACTGGCCAGGCGTTTCTTGAGGTTCTTGGCCTTGCCGACGTAAAGCAGGCGCGCCTCGCTGTCGAACATGCGGTACACGCCGGGGCGACCGCTGCAAGTGGAGAGGAACGCGCTGGGATCAAACAATTCAGTCATGTTCAGGCGCTGGCATCGACCATGCCGTGGCGCACCGCCAACAGTGTCAATTCGACGTCACTGCTGATCGAAAGCTTCTCGAAGATACGGTAACGGTAGGTGTTGACGGTTTTAGGCGACAGGCACAGCTTGTCGGAGATGATCTGCACCTTCTGGCAACCGACAATCATCAGGGCAATCTGGATTTCCCGCTCCGACAGTGCGTCGAAGGGCGAGTCGTTGGTTGGCTGGAACGACTTGATCGCCAATTGCTGGGCGATTTGCGGGCTGATGTAGCGCTGCCCGGCAAAAACCAGACGAATGGCCTGGACCATCTCGTTCAAGCCAGCGCCCTTGGTGAGGTAACCCGCCGCGCCCGCCTGCAACAGCCGGGTGGGGAATGGGTCCTCTTCACAGACGGTCACTGCGACCACCTTGATATCCGGGTGACTGCGCAGCAGCTTGCGCGTGGCTTCCAGGCCGCCGATGCCGGGCATCTTGACGTCCATCAGCACCACGTCGGGCTTCAATTCACGCGCCTTGATCAGGGACTCTTCCCCGGATTCAGCCTGGCCAACTACCTGCAGGCCATCGATGTCAGCCAGCATTCGTGTAATGCCCGTACGGACGAGATCATGGTCATCGACCACTAACACCCTAATCAAGCAGACACCTCACGATTTGGTCTTATTTGGGTTGCACGACACCTTAGCAAAAAAGCATCCCGCAGACCTAGCGCCAAGGGACAGATAAAAGTTACAACGCATCTTTATCGCCACGGTATCCGAGGCTTCAAGCACCGGCGTCTCGCTGCATCCTCAGGAAACACTCGTCCTCGCCGACGACCCGCAGGCCCATGCGTTCGTACAACGCCCTGGCCGGATTATCCTTGAATACGGTCAGGCGCAGCGCCGGCCGACGCTCCAACCCCACCAAGTCCCAAACCTGTCCGATCGCCCAGGTCCCGGCGCCCTGTCCACGAAACGCCTGGTCAATCTGCAATTCGCGAATGTACAACGCCCGGGCATCACGGCTGAGGCTGACAAACCCCAGCGCCTGGCCTGCCCGGCTGATTATCCAGTTCTGGCGAATGATCCAGGCCAGGTCGAACGCTTCGTCCTGCCAGAGCAAATCATGCCTGAGGTAATAAGCAAGCATGTTGTCGCAGGTCAGTTGCCGGGCGAAGTCGATATCCCCGTTCGTTGCGGCACGCCATTCGAAACTCATGAATACCTCGTTAAAGCACTGCCACCGGCATGACTTGTCCGGCCCAGCCGTTGGCGCCGCGGCGAGCGATCACCAACCACTCACCCGTGCCCGGTGCTGCCACGAGCAGCGAACCGTCCGGGCCCCAAATGGCGCTGCGGCCAGCCGATTCCCAACCGCCCGTGACGCCGCCATGATTCGCCATCAGCACGGTCATGGTGTGATGCCGGGCATAGCCTTGCAACAAGGTCGTATCCGGCACGTAGCCACCCTCGGTGATCAACACCCCCGCGGCATACAGCGTCGCGCCCTGCCCGGCTGCCGCGGCCGCATGGCTGGCGTGGGAGAAATCAGCACACACCGCCAGCGCGATGCGATCCTGCCCCATCGTCAGCATCGAGCCACCATGGCCCGGGGCGAAGGCGACTTCTTCCCCCGGGTGCAGGTGCTGCTTGCTGTACACCCCGAGGGAACCGTCGGCGCCGAGCACCAGCGCGCCGATCAACACCGGGCCGTCCGCCGACAGCCGAATCGGCATGCCCACCACAGTGGTCAGACCGAGCGCTTGCGCCAAATCACGCAGCGGTTGCAGTACGGCATCCTCCGGCAGGACCGCCAGATCTGCCGCCAGGCCACGTTCGTAACCGGTGAGCGACAACTCAGGAAAGACCAGCAACTGCACCCCCTGTTCAGCGGCGGCTTGCATGAAACGCTGATGGCTGGCGAGATTGGCGCGAGTGTCCCCCGCAATGGAAATCGACTGGGCGGCGGCGAAGGTTGGAACGGTCATGGTTCATCCCTGGAAGGCGGTGCAAACCTGAAGTGTGTCATAAAGCCCTGCGGACTCAAGCCAGAGCGAACACTTACATGCCCCCGATAGAATTTTCTAATTGAACCGGCGCCCCGCCCTCTAGTAAGCTCGGGGCCATTCATCGGAGACAGACCATGTTCAACGCCCTCTCACCGCTTAAAACCGCCAGCGCCCCGCGCTCGGTTGCGGCTGCCCGGGCGAACAGCGTTCAAACTCCGGTCAGCTTTTATTTTGGGTATTGGTTTAGCCACTGGCGCGCCTGATACCCAACCGGCGCCCACTTTAAACGGGTCGCCTTCCAGAGTTTTCCAAACCCCCGGTCGGCCTCCCGACCGGGGGTTTTGTTTTTTTCAGGCCCCAAACATTTGCAGCATCAGACAACTTGAGGATTGAGCCATGAACTACGCCACTTATTACCGTTACGACAGTTTTTCCGCCTGGCGATTTACCAGCCACCGTTCGGGACAGCCTGCCGCCTCCGATCGGTCACCTACCGGTGGCAAGCCTCAATTGCGGGCCAATCCGGCCAATTGTCGAACACCCCACTAGGACCGGCGCGCGGGAACGAACCCGCCACCCGTCCAGGAAGCCAAATCATGAATTCGTCCGTCTCCGCTTTGCCGCTGTCCACGCTCAATCCTGCCAACGAAGCCCTGACCCTGCGTCTGCCCAGTTCGTTGCAACTCAAGCAGCAATTGCCGCTCAGCACCGCGTTGAGCCACCAAGTGGGTGCCCATCGCCAGGCCATCCGCGCGATCCTCGACGGTGAAGATGCCCGCCTGCTGGTCATCGTCGGCCCCTGCTCGATCCACGATCCGAAATCCGCCCTCGAATACGCCGCCAACCTGGCTCGCCTGGCCCACGAAGTGAGTGACAGCATGCTATTGGTCATGCGTGCCTACGTGGAAAAGCCCCGCACGACCGTCGGTTGGAAAGGCCTGGCCTACGACCCTGGCCTGGACGGCAGCGATGACATGGGCGCCGGCCTGACCTTGTCCCGGGCGCTAATGCGCGACGTACTCCAGTTGGGCCTGCCCGTCGCCACCGAATTGCTGCAACCCATGGCCGCCAATTACTTCGATGACCTGCTCAGTTGGGTCGCCATTGGCGCGCGCACCACCGAATCGCAGATCCACCGGGAAATGGCCAGCGGCCTGGGCATGCCGGTAGGGTTCAAGAACGGCACGGACGGCGGAGTCGGCATTGCCTGCGACGCCATGCGCTCTGCGGCCCACCCCCATCGGCATTTCGGCGTCGACAGCCAGGGGCATCCGGCGATCATCCAGACGCCGGGCAACCCCGACACCCATCTGGTGCTGCGCGGCGGCCATCGTGGGCCGAACTATGACCGCCAGAGCGTCTCGCAGATACACCACGACCTGACCCGCCTGGAGATACCGGCGCGGATCATGGTGGATTGCAGCCACGCCAACAGCGGCAAAGACCCGTTGCGCCAGCCCCAGGTTTTCAATGACGTGCTGGAACAACGACTGCAAGGGAACCGTTCCCTGATCGGCATGATGCTCGAAAGTCACCTGTTCGAAGGCTGCCAGCCGCTGGGCCCGTCGATGCGCTACGGCGTCTCGGTCACCGATGGTTGCCTGGGCTGGGAGTCCACCGAGCAACTATTGCGTGAGGCTCATCGCAAGCTGCAATGACTAATAGGTACTGACTGACCTGACGTCATTCGCGAGCAGGCTCGCTCCCACAGGGCTCTGTGGTGTACCAGGATTTCAGGTACACCACCGCCCCCCTTGTGGGAGCGAGCCTGCTCGCGATAGTGGTATGTCAGGCGACATTGATGTTGGCTGATACGACGCCATCGCGAGCAGGCTCGCTCCCACAGTTCTTGTCCCCGGGTGGCTGCTGGCGTGCGGCGATTGCTCAGGCCAGCTCCACTTCCCTGGGCTTTACCGTCGGCGCCACTTCGAAGCGATCCGCCAGGAACGGCGTGATGTCCAGTGGCAGGGGCTCATTGTTCACCAGTTTATCCAGCAGCACCCCGGTGATGGCCGAGGTCAGGATGCCGGTGCGAAAATGCCCGCAGGCGTTGAGGTAGCCCGCCACTCCGCGCATCGGCCCCAAGATCGGCAACTCATCGGGCGAACCCGGGCGCAGGCCGGCCCAGGTTCGTTTCAGATTGATGTCGATCAACTGCGGGATACAGCGCACCGCGCCTTGCACCAGCCCTTCGATTTCCGGATAAGTCGTGGTCACGTCGAAGCCTTTGTCTTCAGTGGTGCTGCCAATCAGGATTTCACCGTTGTCTTTCTGCGCCACATAGCAGTCGCTGGTGGTCAGGCAGCCGTTGAGGATTTTCGGCATGCGCTCCGTCAGCAGGATCTGGCCCTTGACCGGTTTGACCGGAATCCGCACGCCGGTGGCCTGCTCGCTCAGGTCCGCGGCCCAGGCACCGGCCGCGTTGATCAGGGTTCGGCAGTTGAACGTCCCCGCCTCGGCGGTTTGCACCCCGGTCACCCGCGTGCCGCTGCGCAGCACCTCGGTCACATGGGTGTTGAAGAACAGGTCGACGCCGTTCTGTCGGGCGCCTTCGGTGTAGGCATCGGCCAGGCGGAACGGACTGACCTGGTGATCACAGAGAAATTCCAGCGCGCCCAGGGCCTCATGGCTGACATTCGGCTCTGCCGAGCGCAGGGCCGCCTGGTCGAGCCAGCGCACCTGGTCTGCCAGGTGGGGAATGCAGGCGACGATGTGCTCAGCGTACGAACGGTCTTCCTCGTCGTAGATCACGAACTTGAGCCCGGTCTCCTCGAACTTGAAATCCATGCCGTGACGGTCGATCAATTCGCGGTGCAACTGCGGATACATTGCGTTGGACTGCAAGGCGAAATCGAAGAACGACTGGGGCAGGATGTGCGGGGTGCTGGCATCCACCGCCACAGCGGCGCCCTGGGTCTGGCGCTTGCGGTTGGCCGACATCATGCGAAAGAAGATCACCCCGCATCCCAGGCCCACCGACTCACCGATGGCCCACAGCCCACCCGCCGAAGCCCGGGTCGCGTTGCCGGGGCGCTTGGCGTCGATCAAGGCGATCCTCAGGTGTTTGCGCTTGGACAGTTGATAGGCGCACGAAGCCCCGATCACACCACCTCCGGCGATGACCACGTCATAATCCTTAATCATGGGAAACGGCCTCCGTGGCGACGTTCTGGAACGCTGAAAAGGGAATCGGATCGATGGGAAAACGTGGCCTCAGCCAACCGACGTCGGCGCGACCGGTGGCTTCGCGCAAGCGATCGCTGCAGTAGCCAACGCACATCCGCCCCTGGCAATCGCCCATGCTCACGCGGGTGCGCATCTTCAGGCTGGCCATGTCCTGCACGCCTTGCTCCAGCGCCCGGTCGATGTCGGCGCGGGTGGCCTGTTCACAGCGGCAGATCACCGTGTCGGCGGCCGGCAAGGCGGTTTGTCCGGCGCCACGCTGGGTGTAGCGATCCACGGCGGCGCGAAAGCGAATGATCCGCTGCAATTGCGCCTGGTAGCGTTCCCGTTGGGCCAGGGCCTCGGACGGATCGAGTACGTTGCGTTGCATCAGGATCGACAGCGCTGCGATGCGCCCGCTGAGCATGGCCGCTTCACCGCCACGAATCCCACCCATGTCGCCGGCCAGGTGAATGTGCGCTTCGCTGCTTTGCTGCCAGGCATCGGACACCGCCCGCAAATAGCCGTCCTCGCTGAAACCGTGCTCCAGGCCCATCTGCTGGCTTAATTGAGTCCGCGGAATAAAGCCGTAGCCGACCGCCAGGGTCTGGGCCGGCACCTGTTCGGCGCGTTTGAGGTCGGGTTCCCAGGTCGTGGAGTAAGGCGCGACGGTGACGTGGCTCAACTCGCCCTCGCCGTCAGCCTGTACCACGCCCCAACCATAGCGCACGGGAATGCGATTGAGCTTGAGGTAGGCCAACATGCTCAGGCCATCGAGGAACAGCTGCGGCTTGTTCAGCAACGCCAGGCTTTCCTTGGCGATGCGGCCGAACGCGCAGGCTTCGAAGACGCCCGCCACCGCCACGCCCGAAGCGTGCAGTTGGCAGGCCACCAGCGGCAGCAACGGGCCGGTGCCGGCGATCACCACCGGGCTCGGCGGCCTGACCACGCCGCTCTTGATCTGCAATTGCAGGCCGCCGAGCATCATCACCCCCGGCAGCGTCCAGCCTGGAAACGGCACGCTGCGTTCATGACAACCGGCCGCCAGGACCAGATGGGAATAGGCGACCTCCCCCAGGCGCTCGTCGGCATCCAGCAGCATCAGCGCCCGGAAGCCTTCTGCACCGATGACCCGGCTACTTAATCGCACGTCGATCAGGCCGGCGCGTTGCTGGAATTCACCGTGGAGTTTCTCCAGGGCGTCACTGTAGCGCGACCCCAGGTAGTCGAGGCTGACGCCATCGCGCAGCGGCCCGCGATACACGACGCCACCGAGGCGCGGCGCCTCTTCGAGCAGTGTGCAACGAACCCCGTGGGAGGCCAGCTCGATGGCCGTTGCCATGCCCGCCGGCCCACCGCCGACAATCACCGGATCCAGGCTCATGGCGCCTCCGTTTCGGTGATGCGGTTGACCCGGGTTTCGATCTGCATGCCAGGGCGCACCAGGGTCTGGCAGGCACGGCGCTTGTGACGACCATCGATCTTGACCAGGCAGCATTGGCACACGCCCATGCCGCAGTAGGCGCCGCTGATCTGGTCGTGGTCGTTGCGGGCCACCTGGCGTTGCCCCAGGGACTGGATGACGGTGAGGACGGTTTCGCCGTGGGCAGCGCTGACAGCCTGCCCGTCCAAGCGCACCGTCATATCGGCCTGTGCCAGCGGCTGGATATCGAATTTCCGGCGTAGAAGGTCTGAAGGTTGCATCATGCTGCTCTTCCTTGAAGGTTCTGTGGGGGTCGGCTCCTTGCGGCACACCATCACCGGTTCGCATCAGTGCCCGGCAGCGGCAGCGCGCCAAAGCAGGGCAACAGACGCCACATGATAGTGCGCACGAAATTTATGTTAGGGATTATTTGTGACCAGGTGTTGATCCAGGCCAGCGAATCGGCTCGTCGGCTCATGAACTTTTTTTCAGAAAGCCGACAGGTATTCTTTGGCAGAATGCTGCGCAATCGCTCCATTTTCTCTACAGGGTACCGCCCATGAACCGCATCCTGACCATCGAAGACGACGCCGTGACCGCTCGTGAAATCGTTGCCGAGCTGACCCGCAACGGCCTGGATGTCGATTGGGTCGACAACGGTCGTGAAGGCCTGGAACGGGCTGTCAGCGGCGACTACGACCTGATCACCCTCGACCGCATGCTGCCCGAACTCGATGGCCTGGTGATTGTCACCACCCTGCGCACCATGGGCGTGGCCACGCCGATCCTGATGATCAGCGCCCTCTCCGATGTGGACGAACGTGTGCGTGGCCTGCGGGCCGGCGGCGACGACTACCTGACCAAGCCGTTCGCCACCGACGAAATGGCCGCCCGGGTCGAAGTGCTGCTGCGGCGCAACAATGGCACCCGCGAGCCGGAAACCGCGCTGCGGGTGGCCGACCTGGAGCTGAACCTGATCAGCCGCGAAGCCAGCCGCAACGGACAGCTGCTCAGCCTGCTGCCCACCGAATACAAGCTGCTGGAGTTCCTGATGCGCAACAGCGGCCAGATTCTCTCGCGCATGATGATCTTCGAGGAAGTCTGGGGTTATCACTTCGACCCCGGCACCAACCTGATCGACGTCCACATCGGCCGCCTGCGCAAGAAAATCGACCCGCCGGGCCTGGAACCGCTGATTCGCACGGTACGGGGTTCCGGCTATGTCATTGCTGAACCCCGCTAAGGGCTGGCGCTCCTCCAGCAGCCGTCTGCTGGCGCTGTACAGTTCGCTGTTCGTGATCTGGAGCGCGATCCTGATGGGGGTGATGTATTACGAAGTGTTTGGCTACCTCGACAGCCTGGCCAAGCACTCCCTGATGCAGCGCCAACACCTGTTCGCGCGGATCCACGGCGACCAACTGGAAGACGCGCTCATGGCCAGCCTGACGCTGGACGAGCGTGGGGTCGACGCCTACGGGCTGTTCGATCCGCAATTGCGCCATTTGAGCGGACCGATCCAGAGGGTGCCCGCCGACCTGCCGCTGGACGGCAAGATCCACATGCTCGGCGGCTGCGTCGATTCCGATCAACCGGGCGTGCCTTCCGACAGCTGCGACGCGGTGGCGACCCGGACCCAAGACGGTCGCTGGCTGGTCCTGGCCCGGGACAACGGCTCGCTGTTCGCCGTGACGCGGATCATCTTGCACGCGCTGTTCTGGGGGGTATCGCTGACGATCCTGCCGGGCATCGCGGGTTGGCACCTGTTGCGCCGCCGACCGCTACGACGGATTCGCCAGTTGCAGGCCAGCGCCGAAGCCATCGTCGCCGGTGACCTGACCCATCGCCTGCCGTTGTCGAGCCGGCGCGATGAGCTGGACATGCTGGCGGCGATCGTCAATGCCATGCTCGAACGCATCGAACGCTTGATGAACGAGGTCAAGGGTGTATGCGACAACATCGCCCATGACCTGCGCACCCCGTTGACGCGCTTGCGCGCCCAACTTTATCGCATCCAGCAGCAAGCACCGGACGGCTCCGCCGAGGCCTTGCAGATGGACCAGGTGCTCGCCGAGACCGACACCCTGATGGCGCGGTTCCGTGGCTTGTTGCGGATTTCCGAACTGGAGGACCAGCAGCGGCGCTCGGGCTTCGTGCGCCTCGATCCGTTGCAGCTACTGCAAGAACTGCATGATTTTTATCTGCCGCTGGCCGAGGAAGGCGAACTGACCTTTATCCTGGAGGTGCCCGACGCCCTGCCCCTGCTCAATGGCGACCGGGCCTTGCTGTTCGAGGCCGTGTCGAACCTGTTGAGCAACTCCATCAAGTTCACCCCACCGGGGGGCACCGTGATCCTGCGCGGGGTCGATCAGGGCGACAGCACGCGCATCGAAGTGCTCGACTCCGGCCCCGGCATCCCCGAGGCCGAGCGCAAGGCCGTGTTTCGCCGCTTCTACCGCGCCGAGGGCAGCAGCCAGCACGGCGGATTTGGCCTGGGCCTATCGATCGTCGCGGCGATCGTCAATCTGCATGGGTTCACGTTGGAAGTGGGTAGCAGCGAACACGGCGGCGCGCGGTTGGTGCTCGATTGCCGGGCGACGTTGTTGTAGACATAGGGCTGGAGCAACACCTGTGGCGAGGGAGCTTGCTCCCGCTCGGCTGCGAAGCAGTCGCAAAACCGATGGATAGGATTTGGCTGGCGTGTGCATCCGACAGATATTGGGGCCGCTGCGCGCCCCAGCGGGAGCAAGCTCCCTCGCCACAAAGTGTGGTGTGCCAGATCTTAGTTATCAAGGCTCACTGCGATGCGGCGGGGTGTTTTGCAGCTCGTAGCGCAGCTCATCGATCAACTTGGCGATGCTCTCTTCCGAGCGGACGCTGTCGACACTCATGCCGCTTACCACCAGGTCCACCTCACCGCTTTCACGGTGATACAGGCGCACGGTGAGGGTACCGTCACCATTGAGGCTGCATTCGCAGGCCAAGGGCGTAAAACTTTCTTCAAGGCGGGCACGCAAGGGGGCCAGATGGGTCATACGATGCACCTCAGCCCCGGGGGCGCAAATGAACGGTAGACAGCTCCGACCTCCTGGTCCGCATAGACATCCTGTCGCTCACATATGGGGTTCGTTCATAGCACATTGAGGCGTATTCCTTGAGTGTTTCGTGGGGGACGCGGCATCACGGAGGATGTCGCACACTCACAGCCTAAGGAACCGCCCCCCCTTGCAAAACCTGAATTTGCACCAGCACACCCGGTGCATTTGCACTGGCTATCATGGTGCCTTCATTCGCCATTCATTGGCGAACAAACCGCGCTCCCGCGCCCAGACAATCGCCTCGCTGCGGCTATGGACATCCAGTTTCGAATAAAGTGTAGCCACATGATTGCGCACCGTATTAGGCGCAAGCTTCAGGCGCGCGGCGATTTCCTTGTCGGCCAACCCTTCACAGATGAGTCCCAGCACATCACGCTCACGGGCCGTCAGCTCGGTGAAGGATGCGCTGGGCACCTGGGCATTGATGCTCTTCACGTTGGCCAGTTTTTCAATCAGGGTCCGGCTGAACCAGGACGCGTCCTTCATCACCTCCTCGATCGCCGCCACCAGTTCCAGTTCCGAGCGCTTGCGTTCGGTGATGTTCATCAGCACCAGCAGGTAGCAGGGTTTGTCCTGGATAAGCACCGTGTCGGCAGCGACCTCACAGTCGATCAGTTCGCCGCCTTTCTTGTGCACCTTGACGTCGATGCTCGAGACAGCGGCGACCTTTTCCAGCCGAGCAAACAGCGCGACGCTGGCGGCCTTGTCGAGGAAACCGATTTCCTCCACGGTTTTACCCAACAGCTCTTCGCTGGCGTAGCCAGTGGTCTGGAGAAACGCTTCGTTGATCTCCAGCAGCTGTTGTTCGGCGCTGCACACCAACGTGGGCACGGGCGACAGGCGGAACGACTTGGCAAAGCGCTCCTCGCTCTGGCGCAACGCCGTTTCCGCTTTGCGGCGCGGCTCCATGTCCATGAAGGAAAACAGCATGCAGTCTTCGTCATGCAGGTCCAGGGGCTGGCCGGCGACGATCACCTGCTTGCTGGTGCCATCGGGCAATTTCAACTCAGCCTGCATTTGCGGAATGGTCGCGCCCTGCCCCAGGCGCTCGATGGCCAGGTCACGTTTCTCGGCGGCTTCGAGCACATCCAGTTCGTACACCGAACGCCCGATCACCTGGTCGCGGCTATAGCCGGTCATCTCCAGGAATCCCGGGTTGACCTTGATGTAGCGCAGGTCGCTGAGACGACAGATCACCGCCGGTGCCGGGTTGGCCCCGAAGGTCTTTTCGAAACGCTGCTCGGCGCTGGCCCATTCGGTGGCGTCGCTGAGGATCAGCACGAGCAGTTCCGGCTCACCATTACGGTCGGCCAGGACCATGCTGCGAATCCGATGCACCCAGGTGCGATCCGGGTCGGCCTTGGGCGTAACCTCCACCAGCACATCGCTGAACTCATCGCCACGGGCCACCCGGGCGATGGGGTAGTTGTCTTCGGTCAACGGATGGTTGTTGCGGTAACGCAATTGAAAACGCCGGGCGTATTGCCGGGCCGTGGTGCCCAGCTCATTGAGGTCCTCGACGCCGTGCATGGCCAACGCTGCGGCGTTGGCCCAGGCAATGGTCTGGTCGACCTCGATCAACATCACCCCGTCGGACAGCCCGGCAATGATCTGCAGCAATTGACGACGGTTGGTATCGGTGGTCGGGACTTGCTGATTCATTGGGTCTCCATGTGGTCAGTAGGTTTCAAGCATGGATGCGCTGAAAGTTACGACCACATGGCTTTGCAATAGTGCATCGGCCCCTTCACGCCGCCATGCGTCCCTCGGCAATCGCCTGGGAGGCGGCCAGCATTGCTCGCAGCAGCACCGCGCAACCGGCGGCGAGGTCGTCCGGGGCGGCGTTTTCGATTTCGTTGTGGCTGATGCCACCTTCGCAGGGCACGAAGATCATTCCGGCCGGGCCCAGTTCGGCGAGGAAGATCGCGTCATGGCCGGCACCGCTGACGATGTCCAGGTGGGACAGGCCCAACCCTTGGGCAGCGCCGCGGACGGCGTCGACGCAGCCCTGGTCGAAATACAGCGGCGGGAAGTCGGCGGTGGGTTTCAAATCGAAGGTCAGGCCGTGTTGCCGGCAGGTGTCTTCGATCACTTGCTTGACCTCGGCGATCATCGAATCCAGGCGCGCCGGTTCCAAGTGACGGAAATCCAGGGTCATGCGCACCTCGCCGGGAATGACGTTACGCGACCCCGGATAGGCTTGCAGGCAACCGACCGTGCCGCAGGCATGGGGTTGATGACCGAGGGCCGCGCGGTTGACGGCGCCGACGATGAGCGAGGCGCCCACCAGGGCGTCCTTGCGCAGGTGCATCGGGGTCGGGCCGGCGTGGGCTTCGACGCCACGCAAGGTCAGGTCGAACCACTTCTGCCCCAGGGCACCCATCACCACGCCGATGGTCGTGCCCTCATCCTCGAGGATCGGCCCCTGCTCGATGTGCGCCTCGAAGTACGCCCCCACCGGATGCCCGCTGACCTTGCGCGGGCCGGCATAGCCGATGGCGTTGAGCGCCTGGCCCACACTGATGCCTTCGGCGTCGGTCTTGGCGAGGGTTTCTTCGAGGGTGAATTTCTCGGAGAACACCCCGGAGCCCATCATGCACGGGGCGAAGCGCGAGCCTTCTTCGTTGGTCCAGACCACCACCTCCAATGGTGCTTCGGTTTCAATGTTCAGGTCATTGAGGGTGCGCAGCACTTCCAGCCCGGATAGCACACCAAAGCAGCCGTCGAACTTGCCACCGGTGGGTTGGGTGTCGATGTGGCTGCCGGTCATCACCGGTGGCAGGTTCGGATTGCGCCCCGGGCGACGGGCGAAGATATTGCCCACCGCATCGATGCTGACGGTGCAGCCCGCCGCCTGGGTCCATTGCACGAACAGGTCGCGGGCCTGGCGGTCGAGGTCGGTCAGGGCCAGCCGGCACACACCGCCCTTGACCGTGGCGCCGAGCTGGGCCAGGTCCATGAGCGATTGCCACAGGCGATCGCGGTTGATGTGCTGATGAGTGGATTGCAGGACGTCGAGGGCTGCGTTCATGGGGATCTCCTTCAGGCAGTTATCTCATTTCGACGCGGTCCAGTGTGGGAGCGGGCTTGCTCGCGAATGCGGTGTATCAGTCAGCATTGATGTTGATTGACGTACCGCATTCGCGAGCAAGCCCGCTCCCACAGGCACCGCATTCATCTGCTATTGCAGAGGTGACTTGGCGACCGCCGGGCTGGCCCCTTGCATACTGCACAACCCGTAATAAATCACCCCACCCAGCGCCGAGCCGGTGAACCAGCCGTAGCTGTAGAACCAACTGAACGCGTCGCTGCCCAGGGACAGCAGCGTCAGCACCACCGGCACGCCAAAGGCGATGAAGCCGTTCCAGTTCCAGGCCGGGTAAATGTCGTCGCGGTACAACCCGGCCAGGTCCAGTTGCTGTTTCTTGATCAGGAAATAATCCACCACCATGATCCCGGCAATCGGTCCCAGCAGGCTCGAATAGCCCAGCAACCAATTGGAATAGACCGACTCGAGGCTGACCTCGGACACGATCAGGCCGAGTTTCTTCAACAGCTCATGGGCCATCAGCGCCAGCCCTACCAATCCGGTGAGCATCACTGCCTTGGTGCGGCCGATCAGCTTCGGCGCCAGGTTCTGGAAGTCGTTGGTGGGCGAGACGATGTTGGCCGCGGTGTTGGTCGAGAGCGTGGCGACGATGATCAGCACCATGGCCAGCGCCACCCACACCGGGCTCTGGATGTGGCCGATCAAGGTCACCGGGTCGGAGACGGTCACCCCCACCAGTTTCTCCGAGGCGGCGGTCATCACCACGCCGAGGGAGGCGAACAGGAACATGGTCAACGGCAGGCCGATGATCTGCCCCACGATCTGGTCTTTCTGGCTCTTGGCATATCGACTGAAGTCCGGAATGTTCAACGACAGGGTGGCCCAGAAGCCGACCATGGCCGTCAGCCCGGCAAGAAAATAACTCGTCACCCCGGCGCCTTCAGGCCGCTTGGCCGGGACCGCCATCAGTTCAGTCAACGAGACATTGGGCAACGCCCATACCAGCAGCCCCGCCCCCACCAGTACCAGCAATGGCGCGGACAAGGTTTCCAGCCATTTGATCGACTCGGCACCGCGCAACACCACCCACAGGTTGATGACCCAGAACACCATGAAGCCGATTACTTCGCCGGTGCCGCCCAGGCTCTTCCAGCCTTCGAACACCGAGCCGAGAAACAAGTGGATCGCCAACCCGCCGAACATCGTCTGGATGCCGAACCAACCGCACGCCACCAGGGCGCGGATCAGGCACGGCACGTTGGAGCCAATCACGCCGAAGGACGAGCGCAACAGCACCGGAAACGGAATGCCGTACTTGGTCCCGGCGAAGGCGTTCAGGGTCAGGGGGATCAGCACAATGATGTTGGCGAACAGGATCGCCAGCAGCGCCTCGCCCACCGTCAAACCGAAATAGGCGGTGAGCACGCCGCCGAGGGTATAGGTCGGCACGCAGATCGCCATGCCCACCCACAGTGCGGTGATGTGCCATTTGTTCCAGGTTCGCTCGTGCACCTTGGTCGGCGCGATGTCGTGGTTATAACGGGGGCTGTCGAGGACGTCGCTGCCGGCTTCAAGCTCGAATAATCCGTCGCGCTCGGTCACTGTTGATCTGGTCATGTCCGCTCCACTGTTTTCATTATTTTTGCTCATCGACTGGCGATGGCCGGAGTACTTGCACGCGTGCTATCCACCACCCCGCCAGGCCACGACAGCACTCAATAACCGTGCCGAATAACACGCCGAGCTGACCGAATGATCGATATAACCCTTTCAACCTTTTGATGTTTAACGTTTAAAGCCAAGTGATTGCTTTGTTTCAGTCCCGGCTTTGCGACATTGAGGCTAGATGACCTTCACGCCCTGTCGAGTGGGAGATTCAAAGTGGTGCACCCCGCAACAATGCGAGGTGTCTGGCCCGCACTTCCAACGCTTTCAAGCCGCTGATTTACCATGACAAATCTCGCTCAAATAACGATCCTGTCAAGTGCGTCAAAATGGTGAGCAGGCTCACCATTTTGGTGATTTTGTAAATTAACCCTTTAATTTCAACTAGTTAAATAACGCATAAGCTTATAAAAAATAATCTTGCTCATTTCAATAACTCCAGCTAGCGTCTAATCCTGACAGTCGTGACAAGAATGTAAACCGGCACGACTTTACCTACCGTGATGGATAAAACATAAAGAACCGGCAACAGTCGGTCATGCCTGCGAGGAACTCGGAATGTCTCTGTTGATCCGTGGCGCCACCGTTATTACCCATGATGAAAGTTATCGCGCCGATGTGTTTTGCGCCGACGGCGTGATCCAGGCCATTGGTCAAAACCTGGATGTTCCGGCCGCTGTCGAAGTGCTCGATGGCAGCGGTCAATACCTGATGCCCGGCGGCATCGATCCCCATACGCATATGCAGTTGCCGTTCATGGGCACGGTCGCCAGTGAAGACTTCTTCAGCGGCACGGCGGCGGGCCTCGCCGGGGGCACCACGTCGATCATCGACTTCGTGATTCCCAACCCCCAGCAGTCACTGATGGAAGCCTTTCATCAATGGCGCGGCTGGGCCGAAAAAAGCGCCAGCGACTACGGTTTCCACGTAGCGATCACCTGGTGGAGCGAACAGGTCCGCGAAGAAATGGCCGAGCTGGTCAGCCACCACGGCGTGAACAGCTTCAAGCATTTCATGGCCTACAAGAACGCAATCATGGCCGCCGACGACACCTTGGTGGCGAGCTTCGAGCGCTGCCTGGAATTGGGCGCGGTGCCCACCGTGCATGCCGAGAACGGCGAACTGGTGTATCACCTGCAACGCAAGCTGCTGGCCCAGGGCATCACCGGGCCAGAAGCCCATCCGCTGTCGCGGCCGTCGCAAGTGGAAGGCGAAGCCGCGAGCCGCGCCATCCGCATCGCCGAAACCCTAGGCACGCCGCTGTACCTGGTGCACGTGTCCACCCGGGAAGCCCTGGACGAAATCACCTACGCCCGCAGCAAGGGCCAGCCGGTCTACGGTGAAGTCCTGGCCGGGCACTTGCTGCTGGACGACAGCGTCTATCGCGACCCGGACTGGCAGACCGCCGCCGGCTACGTGATGAGCCCGCCCTTCCGCCCACGGGGGCATCAGGAAGCACTTTGGCGTGGCTTGCAATCCGGCAACCTGCACACCACCGCCACCGACCATTGCTGCTTCTGTGCCGAACAGAAAGCCGCCGGGCGTGACGACTTCAGCAAGATCCCCAACGGCACCGCCGGGATCGAAGACCGCATGGCGGTGCTCTGGGACGAGGGGGTCAACAGCGGCAAATTGTCGATGCAGGACTTCGTCGCCTTGACCTCCACCAACACCGCGAAGATCTTCAACCTCTACCCGCGCAAGGGCGCGATCCGCGTCGGTGCCGATGCCGACCTGGTGCTTTGGGACCCGCAAGGCAGCCGCACGATTTCCGCCAAGACCCACCACCAGCAAGTGGACTTCAACATCTTCGAAGGCAAGACCGTACGCGGCGTGCCCAGCCACACCATCAGCCAGGGTCGGCTGGTGTGGGCCGACGGCGACCTGCGGGCCGAGCGCGGCGCGGGGCGCTACATCGAACGGCCGGCGTATCCGGCGGTGTTCGATTTGCTGAGCAAGCGGGCGGAGTTGAATAAGCCAAGTGCCGTGAAACGCTGAAATCGAGGCCTTCGGCCTTCGCGAGCAAGCCCGCTCCCACACTGAATCTCGGGCAGGCACAGAATCTGTGTACACAACAGATTCCATGTGGGAGCGGGCTTGCTCGCGAAGGCGTCAGCCCAGACACCGAAAAAAACCACTGCCCACCAGAGGCAGCACCTCAAACACCGTGAGGCCCATTCCATGATCCAGCCCTTGAGTCATCTCCCCCATTCCCAGGAAGACCCGGCCACCCTCGCCGCACGCTTCAGCGACCTGGCGCCGCCCCTCAACGCGCGCCAAGCCCACCTGGAAGCGTCCCGCTGCCTGTATTGCTACGACGCGCCGTGTGTGAACGCCTGTCCGAGCGAAATCGACATTCCCTCGTTCATCCGCAACATCCACCAGGACAACGTCCAAGGCGCGGCGCAGAAGATTCTTTCGGCCAACATCCTCGGCGGCAGTTGCGCTCGGGTCTGCCCCACCGAAGTCCTGTGCCAGCAAGCCTGCGTGCGCAACAACGCCCATGAATGCGCCCCGGTGTTGATCGGCTCGCTGCAACGCTACGCGGTGGACAACGCCCACTTCAGCGCGCACCCATTCCAACGGGCCGCCGCCACCGGCAAGCGCATCGCCGTGGTTGGCGCCGGGCCCGCGGGGTTGTCATGCGCCCATCGCAGCGCCATGCACGGCCATGACGTGGTGATTTTCGAAGCCCGGGACAAAGCCGGTGGCCTCAACGAATACGGGATCGCCAAGTACAAACTGGTGGACGATTACGCCCAACGGGAGCTGGATTTCCTGCTGGAGATTGGTGGCATCGAAATCCGCCATGGCCAGAAGCTCGGCGAGCACCTGAGCCTGAGCGACCTGCACCAGCAATTCGACGCGGTGTTCCTCGGCCTCGGCCTGGCCGCCAGCAAACAACTGGGCCTGAGCGACGAACAAGCCCCGGGACTGCTGGCCGCCACCGAGTACATTCGCGAACTGCGCCAGGCCGATGACCTCAGCCAGTTGCCCCTGGCCGACCGTTGCATCGTCCTCGGCGCCGGCAACACCGCCATCGACATGGCCGTGCAAATGGCTCGCCTCGGCGCCCGGGACGTCAACCTGGTCTACCGCCGCGGCCTTGAGGACATGGGCGCCACCTTGCACGAGCAAGACATCGCCAAGGCCAATCAGGTACGCCTGTTGACCTGGGCCCAACCGCAACAGGTGTTGCTCGATGACGCCGGGCAGGTGCGCGGCATGCGCTTTTCCCGTACCCATCTGGAAAACGGCCGACTGGTCATCGGCGCCGAGACCTTCGACCTGCCCGCCGATGCCATTTTCAAAGCCATTGGCCAAGCCTTCGACGACAACGCGCTGGCGGACCCATTGGCCCGGGAGCTCAAGCGCCAGGACGGGCGGATCCTGGTGGACGAACACCTGCGCACCAGCGTTCCCGGGGTCTATGCCGGCGGCGATTGCACCAGCCTCGACCAGGACCTCACCGTGCAGGCCGTGCAGCACGGCAAACTCGCCGCCGAGGCGATCAACGCTCAACTGATGCTTAACGTGGAGGCTGCGTAAATGGCCGATCTGTCGATTGTCTTCGCCGGCATCAAAGCCCCCAATCCATTCTGGCTGGCCTCCGCGCCACCCACCGACAAGGCCTACAACGTCGTCCGCGCGTTCGAGGCCGGCTGGGGTGGCGTGGTCTGGAAAACCCTCGGTGAGGACCCGGCGGCGGTGAACGTGTCCTCGCGTTATTCGGCCCACTACGGCGCCAATCGCGAGGTATTGGGCATCAACAACATCGAGCTGATCACCGACCGTTCCCTGGAGATCAACCTGCGGGAAATCACCCAGGTGAAAAAGGACTGGCCGGACCGGGCGCTGATCGTGTCGCTGATGGTGCCCTGCGTCGAAGAATCCTGGAAAAACATCCTGCCCCTGGTGGAAGCCACCGGCGCCGACGGCATCGAGTTGAACTTCGGTTGCCCCCACGGCATGCCGGAACGGGGCATGGGCGCGGCGGTCGGCCAGGTGCCGGAGTACGTCGAGCAAGTGACCCGCTGGTGCAAGACTTATTGCTCGCTGCCGGTGATCGTCAAGCTCACGCCGAACATCACCGACATCCGCGTCGCCGCCCGCGCGGCCCATCGCGGCGGGGCGGATGCGGTGTCGTTGATCAACACCATCAACTCCATCACCAGCGTCGACCTGGACCGCATGGTCGCCCTGCCCAGCGTCGGCAGCCAGAGCACCCACGGCGGTTACTGCGGCTCGGCGGTCAAGCCCATCGCCCTGAACATGGTCGCCGAAATCGCCCGCGACCCGCAGACCCAGGGCCTGCCGATCTGCGGCATCGGCGGCATCGGCAGCTGGCGCGACGCCGCCGAATTCATTGCCCTGGGCAGCGGCGCGGTGCAGGTCTGCACGGCGGCGATGCTGCATGGGTTTCGCATCGTCGAAGAAATGAAGGACGGCCTGTCACGTTGGATGGACGATCACGGGCACGCCAACCTCCAGGCGTTCTCCGGCCGTGCGGTGGGCAACACCACCGACTGGAAGTACCTGGACATCAACTACCAGGTCATCGCCAAGATCGATCAGGAGGCCTGCATCGGCTGCGGGCGCTGCCACATCGCCTGCGAAGACACCTCGCACCAGGCCATCGCCAGCCTCAAGCAGGCGAACGGCACGCATGTGTATGAGGTGATCGATGAGGAATGCGTGGGCTGCAACCTGTGCCAGATCACCTGCCCGGTGCAGGACTGCATCGAAATGGTGACGGTGGACACTGGCAAGCCGTTTTTGGATTGGAACCATGATCCGCGCAATCCCTACCATGTAACGGCTTGAAGTTTGAGGAGGCTGGGCTGGCCTCTTCGCGAGCAAGCCCGCTCCCACAGTGGATTGCTGTCGTTCACAAATATTGTGTTCACTGCAGATCAAGTGTGGGAGCGGGCTTGCTCGCGAAGGGGCCATCAGCCACATCACAAATTTCAGGCCCTCAACCAAACCCACTGCCATCCGAATCCACCAGCTTCGCGGACTAACAGTTCTGCTAGTAGACACCCCCGAAGAAATACCCGAGCCTGACATAACCCAGTCCACCAGCAAGAGCCCAGCCCATGTCGACGTCATCGATGAAGATACTGTGCCGCTACCAATACGACCCCCTGGATCGCCTGACCGGCTTGAAACCAGCGGAGCACCTGGACACGCAGCGCTTTTACCAGGACGACGAGTTGGTCAATGAGATCGAAGGCCAGGTGGAACTCACGATCCTTCGCCACGAAGCCCAGCCCCTGGCGCAACGCTTGCACATCGCCAATGTCACCGAGACGACGCTGCTGGCAACGGACCAGCAGCGGTCGGTTTTGCAGACGCTGGCTGGCACTGATACCCAGCCGATGGCGTATACCGCCTATGGTCATCGGCCTGCGGAAAGTGGTTTGAGCAGTTTGCTCGGGTTTAATGGTGAGCGCCCTGATCCGGTAACGGGGCATTATTTATTGGGACAGGGTAATCGAGCGTTTAATCCGGTGTTGATGCGGTTTAATAGCCCAGATGAATTGAGTCCTTTTGGGGATGGGGGGATAAATGCGTATGCGTATTGTGGGGGGGATCCGGTTAATCGGTATGATCCGAGTGGGAATATTCCCTTCCACATTGTACTAAAATTGCAAGCCACTAGAGGATTCACAGCACCTACTGCATTAAATCGTTCGTCCAGAGCTATTGCCCGACCTGCTTCCCAAGCTTCCCACACAAAAACTATTATTCAGCCCCAAACTATTACTCAGCTCCTACAGAACCCGCGGGAAGTTACCGCCTCCTCAGCCCAAAACCAACCCACACCCCTATATAAAAATGGACAACCTAAACCACCCGAAGAACTTTCAACACATCCAAGCACGGTTTATACACGCAGATATAAAACTAAGATTAAAAAAATATCAGACGCTTGGATAGAACACGACGCCAAGAATCCAGGCGGCCCAGAGCTGGCTGATCCTGCTTTGATAAAATTGTTCAACCGGTATAAAGAAATACGTCACACCGAGGCGTCTAAAGCAACTACACTTGGCTTAAAACTTGAGGCCAGAGCTCGTTATTTGAAGCCAATAGACGCAAAAATCTCCCGATTGAGACTAAAGATCAATAAAAATCGCTGGGAAAATCTAAATAAAAAGCAATCCCAATTTCGCAAGCAAACATAACGAACCCAACTTCAACGAAGTACGCTACCGCGGATGACCTTGAGGTTACGGCTCCAACCCAATCCCCCGCAAAATTACACTGGTCACCGTCTGCACCGCCCGCTCGAACTGCATGTCCGACAGCGCTTGATGGTCATTGAGAATATTGATCTGGTGGTCGAAGTCAGCGTAGTGCTGGGTCGAGGCCCAGATCATATAAAGCAGGCTTGAAGGCTCCACCGGCAGGATGCGTTTGTCCTCCACCCACTGGCGGATTTTCGCTTCCTTCATCTTGGCCCAGTCATAGAGGCTGGCGTCCAGCGCCTCGCCCAGGGTCGGGGCGCCGTGGATGATTTCGTTGGCCCAGACTTTAGAGCCGTAGGGCCGGCTGCGGGAGTGGTTCATTTTGGCGCGAATGTAACTGCTAAGCACCACCCGCGGGTCGTCGAACATTTCGAAGCACAAGGCGTCCTGTTTCCAGACTTCCAGCAGGTCGAACAGCACGGCGCTGTACAGTTCGCTCTTGGTGCTGAAGTAGTAATGCAGGTTGGAACGCGGCAACTGCACTTCGGCGGCGATGTCGGCCATGGCGGTGCTGCCGAAACCTTTCTCGGCGAAGACCTTCTCGGCGGCCAACAGGATTTTCTCGACGTTACTGCGACGAATCTCGATCTTGTGATTGCCCATGAGGGCTCCCTGGCAACAGCGTTGGTCAAGACTAGCATTCACCCATCTTTGAAAACACCGATGCCGCTTGTGGGAAAGCTTTTGTGGCGAGGGAGCTTGCTCCCGCTCGGCTGCGCAGCAGTCGTAAAACCGGCTGGCGCGCTATCCCTGGAAAACCGCGTCAGTCCATTTTGGGGCTGCTGCGCAGCCCAGCGGGAGCAAGCTCCCTCGCCACAAAAGCGGGTTTTGCGTTATGTCGACTGGCGGGGTTCGACGTTATCCAGCGCGCGGTTCGCCAGCATTGCGCTCAGTTCGATCAGTTGCTGGATGCCCAGGGCAATGTGGCGCCTCGAGCCTTTCAGGTCGAAGGCCAGGTCATTGACCATGGCGTTGGCCGAGGCCAGGTTTTCGCTGAGGTTGGCGAGCAGGGTTTCGGTGTCGACGCCGTTGACGACGGTGAACAGTTGGCCGGGATCGGCTTCGGGTTTGCTGGGTTTGGGTTTGGGCTTGAGGTAGGAGTCGAGAATGCGGTCGGCGGCTTCGTCGAACGCTTTTGAGTTGGATGGATCTGTATCCGGTGGGTTGGGGGTTACTTTGAACATAGATGAATCTCCAAATCGAAAAATGGAGCCATCACTCTCGCTACCAAACGAAGGGTGGCGGCCATACGCGGGTTGGTAGACCGGTGACTTGGAGAACCGGCGCGTCCGAAGACGCCCTGCGCATGACCGCCATAAAACAGTTCCGAAATGGACTGTATGACGAGGGCTATGCGACAAGTCAAAAGCCGGGCTACCAAACCCGATCGCTGATTCAATCAGCGACCCGGAAACGATAAAACCCTGGCCCAAGGCGCACAAGCCGGCGGATTCTGGCGCAGTTGTAGGTAACGGCGCAAGACAACGTAGCCCAATCCCGAACAATCCTACGTCTGGATAAACACAGGCCTGTTTGGACTGGAAACAGGCTGGACAACCCAACCCTTGTGGCGAGGGAGCTTGCTCCCGCTGGACTGCGCAGCAGGCCCAAATTTCTTTGTTTCAGCACGAATTCCTGGGGCGGCTTCGCCACCCAGCGGGAGCAAGCTCCCTCGCCACAAAGAGCCCGCTCAAGCCTTCCGATCAGGACATTCGACTAATGTCTTAGACCAGTCATCGCACAACCAAGCACCCTCACCGCTATTCTCAAACCCCGTATCCACCCGGTGCCACCGCTTTCGATCCTGGCCTGCGCCAGCGACAGCCATTGCACTGCCTCATTTTGAAGCACACCCAAGTTGGATAATTCCGATAATGGCCAGTTGACAACGAGCAGCCGCTTCCAAATAATCACCGCCATGTTGTACGACGACGTATGACAAATAAAAACAACAAAAAGTAGGGAGCGCCATAGTGAGCACACGTGTCCGTTTTTCGCCCAACCATCGTCCAAACCGCCGTACCCTTCTGAGCTCCAGCCCCGCCCTGGTCCTGCTCGGTTGCAGCAGCCTTGCCGCATTTCTGCCCATGACCGCCAGCGCCGAAGGCTTCGTCGATGACGCCAAGGCCACGTTGAACCTGCGCAATTTCTACATCAACCGCAACTTCACCAACCCGAACAATGCCCAAGGCAAAGCCGAAGAATGGACCCAGAGCTTCATTCTCGACGCCAAGTCCGGTTTCACCCAAGGCACCGTCGGCTTCGGCGTGGACGTGCTGGGGATGTACTCGGTCAAACTCGACGGCGGCCGTGGTACTGCGAACACTTCCTTGTTGCCGATTCATGACGACGGTCGCCCGGCCGACGATTACGGTCGCCTCGGCGTGGCCCTCAAGGCCAAGGTCTCGAAGACTGAACTGAAGGTCGGCGAATGGATGCCGGTGCTGCCGATCCTGCGTTCCGACGACGGTCGTTCCCTGCCGCAAACCTTCCGCGGCGGCCAGGTCACCTCCACCGAAATCAGCGGCCTGAGCCTCTACGGTGGCCAGTTCCGTGGCAACAGCCCGCGTAACGACGCGAGCATGGAAGACATGTCGATGAACGGCCGCGGCGCGTTCACCTCCGACCGTTTCAACTTCGGCGGCGGTGAATACGCCTTCAACGAAAAACGCACCCAGGTCGGCGTCTGGTACGCAGAACTGTCCGACATCTACCAACAGCAATATTTCAACCTGACCCACAGCCAGCCCATGGGCGACTGGACCCTGGGCGCCAACCTTGGCTACTTCACCGGCAAGGAAAACGGCAGCGCGTTGGCCGGCGACCTGGACAACAAAACCGCGTTCGCCATGCTCTCGGCCAAATACGGCGGCAACACCTTCTACGTCGGCCTGCAGAAAGTCGGCGGCGATGATGCCTGGATGCGCGTCAACGGCACCAGCGGCGGCACCCTGGCGAACGACAGCTACAACTCCAGCTACGACAACGCCAAGGAAAAATCCTGGCAAGTGCGCCACGACTTCAACTTCGCCGCTGTCGGCGTGCCGGGCCTGACCTTGATGAACCGTTACATCAGCGGCGACAACGTGCACACCGCCACCGTTGACGATGGCAAGGAATGGGGCCGTGAAAGCGAGCTGGCCTACACCGTGCAGAGCGGTGTGCTGAAGAGCCTCAACGTGAAATGGCGTAACTCGTCGCTTCGTCGTGACTTCAGCACCAACGAATTCGACGAAAACCGAATCATCTTCAACTACCCGATCTCGCTGCTGTAACACGGGATATTGCCATGGGCGCATCCCATGGCAACCTGCGGCAGGGACGCCGATCCAGAGCGGTTCGTCGATCAAACGTTGACAAGGTAGCGGAAGGATAAGGATATTTCCTCTCGGTCGTACGACAACTTATAACAACTGTACCTCTCACTGTTTGCTCAGGTAATGCCATGACCACGACACAGATTCGCCCCCCCTTCAATCGCCTGCTCTTGACCGGCGCCGCCGGCGGCCTTGGCAAAGTCTTGCGCGAACGCCTCAAGCCTTACGCCCGCCACATTCGCCTGTCGGACATCGCCAACATGGCCCCGGCCATCGACGAAAGCGAAGAAGTGGTGCCCTGCGACCTGTCGGATAAGCAGGCCGTGCACCAGTTGGTGGAAGGCGTCGACGCCATCCTGCATTTCGGCGGTGTCTCGGTGGAGCGCCCGTTCGAAGAGATCCTTGGCGCCAACATCAGTGGCGTGTTCCACATTTATGAAGCGGCGCGCAAGCACGGCGTCAAGCGTGTGATTTTCGCCAGCTCCAACCATGTCATCGGTTTCTACAAGCAGGACGAGGCCCTCGACGCCCATTGCCTTCGCCGTCCGGATGGCTACTACGGCCTGTCCAAGTCCTACGGCGAAGACATGGCCAGTTTCTATTTCGATCGCTACGGCATCGAGACCGTGAGCATCCGCATCGGCTCGTCGTTCCCCGAGCCGCAGAACCGCCGGATGATGAGCACCTGGCTGAGCTTCGACGACCTCACCCAACTGATTGAATGCTCGCTCTACACGCCGAAGGTCGGCCACACCGTGGTCTACGGCGTATCCGCCAACCGCGATGTCTGGTGGGACAACAGCCACGCCGCGCACCTGGGCTACCAGCCCAAGGACACGTCCGAAATTTTCCGCGACAAGGTCGAAGCGCAGCCGATGCCGGCCGCCGATGATCCGGCCAGGATCTACCAGGGCGGCGCCTTTGTCGCAGCCGGCCCGTTCGACGACTGATTCGTCTGTTGTTCATGGGATACGAACGAACCAAGGAATCACCATGCAAGCCGAATTGATTGTCGATGCACGCAATGCTGTCGGGGAAAGCCCGGTGTGGGTCCCCGAGGAAAACTCGCTGTACTGGGTGAACATCCCCAACGGTGGCCTGCAGCGCTGGAACGCCAGCAGCGGAAAAGTCCAAGGCTGGGAAGCGCCCGAAATGCTCGCCTGCATCGCCCGCCACCAGGACGGCGGCTGGATCGCGGGTATGGAAAGCGGTTTCTTTCGCCTGCACCCCCATGACGACGGCAGCCTCGACAGCGAACTCTGTGCAAGCGTCGAACACAGCCGCACCGACATGCGCCTCAACGATGGCCGTTGCGACCGCCAGGGCCGTTTCTGGGCCGGCAGCATGGTGCTGAACATGGGCGCCAACGCCGACGAAGGCCGGATGTACCGTTATGACGCTGGGCAACGCAGCCCGGTGGAGGCGCAACTGAGTGGGTTCATCGTGCCCAACGGGCTGGGTTTCAGCCCGGACGGCCGGACGATGTACCTCTCCGATTCTCACCCGCTGATCCAACAGATCTGGGCCTTCGACTACGACATCGACAGCGGCACCCCGTCCAACCGCCGGCTGTTCGTCGACATGATGCCGTTGGCCGGCCGCCCGGATGGCGCGGCGGTGGACGCCGACGGTTGCTACTGGATCTGCGCCAACGACGCTGGGTTGATTCACCGTTTCACCCCGGACGGACGTCTCGACCGTTCGCTGGAAGTGCCGGTGAAAAAACCGACCATGTGCGCCTTTGGCGGCAGCCAGCTGGACACCCTCTTCGTCACCTCGATTCGTCCGGGTGACGACAACGAACCGCAATCCCTGGCCGGTGGCGTGTTCGCGCTGAACCCCGGCGTCAAGGGCCTGGCTGAACCTGCGTTCGGAGGATGGAAACACTCCACGAACTGATCTGCTTTGCCGCTTCACATCGATAGACATAAAAACAACAACACTGGAGATTGACCATGAATTTCAAACGCACACTTCTGATCGCGGCCTTGCCCCTGGCCTTCCTGGCCCAGGCGGCACACGCTCTGGACATCAAGATCGCCGACATCCACCCCAAGGGCTACCCGACCGTGGTCGCTGAGGAGTCCATGGGTAAAACCCTGGAAGCCGAGAGCAAAGGCGAACTGAAGTTCAAGTACTTCCCGGGCGGCGTACTGGGTTCCGAAAAAGAAGTCATCGAGCAGATGCAAGCCGGCGCGATCCAGATGTCTCGCGTCAGCCTGGGCATCGTCGGCCCTGTGGTGCCGGACGTGAACGTCTTCAACATGCCGTTCATCTTCCGCGACCAGGCCCACATGCGCGCCGTGATCGACGGTGAAGTCGGCGATGCAATCCTCGACCGCATCACCAACTCCGAGTTCGGCCTGGTGGCCCTGGCGTGGATGGATGGCGGCACGCGCAACCTCTACACGAAGAAGCCGGTGCGCAAGATCGAAGACCTCAAGGGCATGAAGATTCGCGTCCAAGGCAACCCGATGTTCATCGAGACCTTCAACGCCATGGGCGCCAACGGCATCGCGATGGACACCGGCGAGATCTTCAGCGCCTTGCAGACCGGCGTGATCGACGGTGCCGAAAACAACCCGCCGACCATGCTCGAGCATAACCACTACCAGAACGCCAAGTTCTACAGCTTGACCGGTCACCTGATCCTGCCTGAGCCGATCGTGATGTCGAAAATCACTTGGAACAAGCTCACCCCAGAGCAGCAGGACATGGTGAAGAAAGCCGCCAAGGCTGCCCAGGCTGAAGAGCGCGTGCTGTGGGACAAGAAGTCCGCCGCCAGTGAAGAAAAACTCAAGGCCGCCGGCGTCGAGTTCATCACCGTCGACAAGAAACCCTTCTATGACGCCACTGCGCCAATCCGGGCCAAATACGGTGCGCCGTACGCCGACCTGATCAAGCGCATCGAAGCTGTCCAGTAAGGCCTCTTAATCTGTACTCATGAAACGGCTGGGCGCGCCTGCGGTTAAGAGGCGCGCCCAGTTACGGTGGAACCCGATGAAGAATTTGCTGCTGCGTATCAACGACAAGATTTACATGACTTGCATCTGGGTGGCCGGCCTTTCTGTCCTCGCCGTTGCGCTGATGATTCCGTGGGGGGTGTTTGCCCGTTACGTGCTCGGCTCAGGCTCGAGCTGGCCGGAGCCCACCGCCATTCTGCTGATGATCGTCTTCACCTTCATCGGTGCCGCCGCCAGTTACCGCTCCGGCTCGCACATGGCCGTGGACATGGTCACCAGCCGCCTGCCACCTCACTTGAAAAACGCAGCGTCGATTTTCTCCCAGCTGCTGATGGCGGCCGTGTGCATTTTCATGACTATCTGGGGCACCAAGCTGTGCATGACCACCTGGAATCAATTCATGAGCGCCATCCCTACCCTGCGCGTCGGCATCACGTACATGCCGATCCCGGTCGGTGGTTTCCTGACCCTGATTTTTGTCCTGGAAAAACTCTTGCTGGGTGATCAAAGCCAGCGTCGGGTCGTGCAGTTCGACCTGGTTGAAGAAAACGAAGGTGCCGCTTAATGGACGCTCTGATTCTGCTGGGCAGTTTTTTGTTGTTGATCCTGATCGGCATGCCAGTCGCCTACGCGCTGGGCGCTGCCGCCCTGATCGGGGCGTGGTGGATCGATATCCCGTTCCAGGCCATGATGATTCAGATAACGGGCGGGGTGAACAAATTCTCGCTGCTGGCCATTCCGTTCTTCGTGCTGGCCGGTGCGATCATGGCCGAGGGCGGCATGTCCCGCCGACTGGTGGCGTTCGCCAGCGTGCTGGTAGGTTTCGTGCGCGGTGGCCTGTCCTTGGTCAACCTCGTGGCCTCGAGTTTCTTTGGCGCGATCTCCGGTTCCTCGGTGGCCGATACCGCCTCGGTCGGCTCGGTGCTGATCCCGGAAATGACACGCCGGGGCTACCCGCGTGAATACGCCACCGCCGTCACCGTCAGTGGTTCGGTACAAGCGCTGCTGACACCGCCCAGCCACAACGCGGTGCTGTACTCCCTTGCCGCCGGCGGCACCGTCTCCATCGGTTCGCTGTTCATGGCCGGCATCGTCCCCGGCATCATGATGAACCTCTGCCTGATGGCGCTGTGCCTGGTTTTCGCGAAAAAGCGCAATTACCCCAAGGGCGAAGTGATTCCGCTCAAACAAGCGTTGAAGATCTGCAAGGAAGCCATGTGGGGCATGATGACCTTGTTCATCATCCTTGGCGGCATTCTCTCGGGTGTGTTCACCGCCACTGAATCGGCCGCCATTGCCGTGGTGTGGGCGTTCTTCGTCACCATGTGCATCTATCGCGACTACAAGTGGAGCGAGTTGCCGAAACTGATGCACCGTACGGTGCGCACCATCTCCATCGTGATGATCCTGATCGGCTTCGCCGCCAGCTTCGGCTACATCATGACGCTGATGGAAATCCCGGCGAAGATCACCACCGCGTTCCTGACCCTGTCGGACAACCGCTACGTGATCCTGATGTGCATCAACGTGATGTTGCTGCTGTTGGGCACCGTGATGGACATGGCGCCGCTGATCCTGATCCTGACGCCGATCCTGATGCCAGTGATCGTCGGCATCGGCGTGGACCCGGTGCAGTTCGGCATGATCATGCTGGTGAACCTGGGTATCGGCCTGATCACGCCACCGGTGGGCGCGGTGTTGTTCGTCGGTTCCGCCATCGGCAAGGTCAGCATCGAAAGCACGGTCAAGGCCCTGCTGCCGTTCTACGCCATGCTGTTCCTGGTGCTGCTGCTGGTGACCTACGTGCCTGCCATTTCGCTGTGGTTGCCGCATTTGGTGTTGTAGCCCTGTAGGCGCGCAAGCCCCCTTGTGGCGAGGGAGCTTGCTCCCGCTGGACTGCGCAGCAGGCCCACCCGGTTTGAACTCGGGCGTCTGCTCCGCAGCCGAACGGGAGCAAGCTCCCTCGCCACAAAAGCTATCTGCCCTTCCCAAAAAAGCTATCTGCCCGTCCTATATCTGCCCTTCCCAATAGACGCGACCACCATGACGCAGCCCCTTCTCCACCTCGAAGACGAACTGACCCGCCTGACCCTGGCCCCGCACCTGGGCGCCAGCCTCGTTGAATGGACATTGCGCAGCACCGGCGCTCCCCTGCTACGCCCGCCCGCGCCGCACGCACTGGAAAACGGCCTGCCAGGCAAACTCGGCTGCTTCCCGTTGATCCCGTGGTCGAATCGGATCGCCCAAGGCGGTTTCGATTGCCCTGGCGGCTGGCTCGCCCTGGAAGCCAACAGCCCCAACGATCCGTTTCCGATCCATGGCAGTGCCTGGCAGCAACCGTGGCAAGTGACAGAGCACAGCGCCCAGGAAGCCTTGTTGCAACTCGACAGCCAAACCCCATTTGCCTATTGCGCCAGCCTGCGGATCCGCCTCAGCGGCGGCCAATTGCAAATGGCGTTGCATGTGACGCATTTGGCCGAGCAGGCCGCCTGGCACGGGCTGGGTTTGCATCCGTATTTCCCGCGCACAAGCGGTACCCGTCTGCAAACCGGTGCCAGCGAAGTGTGGATGTGCGACGCCTCGAAACTGCCAACGGAATTGAGGGGCGTTCCCTCGGAGTGGGATTTCCAGCAGTCCCGGTTACTGCCGGACACCCTTGTCGACAACGGCTTCGGTGGCTGGGATGGGCAGTGCCTGATCCAACAACCGGACCTGGGTTATGAACTGGAATGCCGTGCCAGCGGCAGCGAATTTTTCCTGCTGTACTGTCCAGTGGGTTTGGATTTCTTCTGCATCGAACCGGTCAGTCATCCGGTCAATGCCCACCACCTGCCAGGACGGCCGGGGTTGCGTTTGCTTGAGCAAGGACAATCGGTGGTGTTGGGGTTTTCGATGCAGTGCCGAACGTTGTAAACATCACGCGATCCCTGTGGTTAGGCGGATCACATCGCCCCCTGTGGCGAGGGAGCTTGCTCCCGCTCGGCTGCGAAGCAGACGCCGTGGGTCAAGACCGTATGGGCCTGCTTCGCTGTCCAGCGGGAGCAAGCTCCCTCGCCACAAAGGCAATGTGCAATCCTGATTCGTCGTCGCTAAGCCCGCACCAACATGAACAGCGCCACCGTCAGGCACACCCCGGCAAACCCCACCTGCAACGCCCGGGCCGGGACCTGGGTCGACAATCGCCGCCCGAGCACCATCCCAGCAATACTCGCCGCAATGAACACCGCACCGACCCGGTCGATGCTCACGCCGGCATGAAACGCGCCCACCACGCCAATCAGCGAAATCAGGCTGATGACCATCAAGGACGTCGCGACGATCCCGCGCATCTGCACGTCAGTCAGTTGCTTGAACGCCGGCACGATCAGGAAGCCGCCGCCCACGCCCAGTAGCCCCGAGACCATGCCTGTCACTGCCCCCAATGCCGACAGCGTAGCTGTGCAGCGGGCGGTCCAGGCCAGGCGCCCGGTCTGGCGGTCGAGCATGCAATTCTTCTGGCCCCAACTGGCGGCACCGTGATCGCTGGGCCCCGCTTGCGGCGTTTCCCGGCGCAACATGCGCGCCGCCACCAGCACCATCAACAGGCTGAACAGGATCATCAGGATTTTTTCCGAAAGCTGGTGGGCAAGGTAGATGCCCAGCGGCGAAAACACCGCACCCAGCAGCGCAATCAGCAATGCCGCCCGATAGCGCACCAGCCCATGACGCAGCCCATCGATGGCCCCCACCGCCGCGGCGCTGCCCACCGCGAACAACGCCACCGGCGCGGCCTGGGTCATGCTCCAGCCCAACCCCAACACCAATGCTGGCACCGCCAGGATGCCGCCGCCCGCGCCCGTCAGGCCAAGGACCAGGCCCATGACCACACCAAAAAAACTTGCCAGTAACATTCAGGTTCTCTCAAGCCGCGCACACCTGTTGGCAGGTGCGATCGCATTTGCAGGACGCCTTGGCCCTCACTAAGCTGCGGACCATAAGTTGTAAACCTCAAGGTTTGCAACAAATGCCATTTATCCAAGATAAAGAGGTGGCGAGGGAGCTTGCTCCCGCTGGGCCGGTCCGACGCCTCGGGCGTAGCAGCCCCCTCATGAGTTCTTCCCGCATAGGTTCGCTGTCATGCCCGCGCAGATCCAAAGTTTTCTCGACCCCGCCTCCAAGACCTTTACTTACGTCGTGTACGAACACGACGGCGGGCACTGCGCGGTGGTCGATCCGGTGCTCGACTACGACCCGGCTTCAGGCCGTAGCGGCACCGTGCAGGCCAATCGGGTAATCGCGTTCGTGCGTGAACATCGGTTGACGGTGCAATGGCTGCTGGAAACCCACGCCCACGCCGATCACCTGTCCGCCGCGCCTTATCTGCGTCGGGAACTGGGCGGCAAGATTGCCATTGGCGAGTCCATCGGCCAGGTGCAGAACGTGTTCAAGGCCCTGTTCAACCTGGAGCCGCAATTCGCCGTCGACGGTTCGCAATTCGACCACCTGTTCGCGGCCGACGAGTCCTTCCTGATCGGCAACCTCAAGGCCACCGCGCTGCACGTGCCCGGCCACACCCCGGCGGACATGGCCTACCTGATCGATGGCGACGTGATATTGGTGGGCGACACGCTGTTCATGCCCGACGTGGGCACCGCCCGTTGCGACTTTCCCGGTGGCAACGCCCGTCAGCTTTACGCCTCGATCCGCAAGCTGCTGGCCTTCCCCGCGGGCGTGCGGCTGTATGTGTGTCATGACTATCCACCGGAGGAGCGGGAGCCCCAGTGCGTGAGTACCGTGGGTGAACAGCGCCAGCACAATATTCATGTCCGCGATGGGGTTGATGAAGCCGCGTTCGTGGCCATGCGTACCCAGCGCGACAAGACGCTGGGCATGCCAACCCTGCTGCTGCCAGCGATTCAGGTGAATGTGCGCGCCGGACACCTGCCACCGGCCGAGGGCAATGGCGTGACTTATCTGAAGATTCCGATCAACCAGCTCTAAGGTCGCCACCTATCCAATGTGGGAGCGAGCCTGCTCGCGATAGCGGTGGGTCTGCTTACATCAGAGCTGAATATGCCGACGCCTTCGCGAGCAGGCTCGCTCCCACAGGGTTCAGCGGTGATCGCAGAACTCGACCAACAATACAATCCGGTGTGGGAGCGAGCCTGCTCGCGATGGCGGTGGGTCAGCTTGCAGCGATATTGAATGTGCCGCCGTCATCGCGGGCAAGCCTTGCTCCCACAAGAATTGGCGGCGGTCGCAGTACCCGGCAACACCACAAATCCAATGTGGGAGCGAGCCTGCTCGCGATGGCGGTGGGTCAGGCAACAATGAGCCGTCAGAAATCCACAACTGTAGGAGCTGCCGAAGGCTGCGATCCTTTGATGTTCAGGTACCCAAGGTCAACCCATTGGCCGGCAACGGTAGCGCGGTCTTGTAGCGCACCTGCTTGAGGGCAAAGCTGGAGCGGATGTTCGCCACGCCCGGGACCTTGGTCAAAAAGTCCATCATGAACCGCTCCAACGACTGGATCGTCGGCACCAGCACGCGGATCAGGTAATCCGGGTCGCCGGCCATCAGGTAACACTCCATCACCTCCGGCCGGTCGGAAATCGCTTCCTCAAAGTGCTGCAGCGCCTCTTCCACCTGCTTCTCCAGGCTCACATGGATGAACACGTTGACGTGCAACCCCAACAAGTCGGCATCCAGCAGCGTGACCTGCTCGCGGATCACCCCCAGTTCTTCCATGGCCCGGACGCGGTTGAAGCACGGCGTAGGTGACAGGTTGACCGAACGGGCGAGATCGGCGTTGGTGATGCGGGCGTTTTCCTGAAGGCTGTTCAGAATGCCGATGTCGGTGCGATCCAATTTACGCATGAGACAAATAGTCCTGTTTTTTATCGTTGTGCAGATTTTTTATCTGCAAATGATCTGAACAGCAAGCGAACAGAGAAAAATATTCTTCTTCGTCGAGCCTATGATTGTTGTAGGACAATTTCCCACCTACCCAGGGAAATTCGTCAGCTAGCGCGCCCACTACAAGAAATTCACAAGATCGAGCGTAGAAAGCCATGAACCCAGCGTATGAACCGCTACGCCTGCACGTTCCCGAACCCTCGGGCCGTCCCGGCTGCAAGACCGACTTTTCCTACCTGCATCTGTCCGATGCCGGCACGGTGCGCAAACCACCCATCGACGTCGAACCCGCCGACACCGCCGACCTGGCCCGCAGCCTGATCCGCGTGCTCGATGACCAGGGCAATGCCCTGGGCGATTGGGCCGCGGACATCCCCGTCGAGATCCTGCGCAAGGGCATGCGCGCCATGCTCAAGACGCGCATCTACGACAACCGCATGGTGGTCGCCCAGCGCCAGAAAAAGATGTCGTTCTACATGCAGAGCCTTGGCGAAGAAGCCATCGGCAGCGCCCAGGCCCTGGCGTTGAACATCGACGACATGTGCTTCCCCACCTACCGCCAGCAAAGCATCCTGATGGCCCGCGAAGTGCCGCTGGTGGACCTGATCTGCCAACTGCTGTCCAACGAGCGCGATCCGCTCAAGGGCCGGCAGTTGCCGATCATGTACTCAGTCAAGGACGCCGGTTTCTTCACCATTTCCGGCAACCTCGCCACGCAATTCATCCAGGGCGTGGGTTGGGGCATGGCCTCGGCGATCAAGGGCGACACCAAGATCGCCTCGGCCTGGATCGGTGATGGCGCCACCGCCGAATCGGACTTCCACACCGCCCTTACCTTCGCCCACGTCTACCGGGCGCCGGTGATCCTCAATGTGGTCAACAACCAGTGGGCAATCTCCACCTTCCAGGCCATTGCCGGCGGTGAAGCCACCACCTTCGCCGGACGCGGCGTCGGCTGCGGCATCGCCTCCCTGCGTGTCGATGGCAACGATTTCATGGCGGTCTACGCCGCCTCGCGCTGGGCCGCCGAACGCGCCCGCCGCAACCTCGGCCCGGCGCTGATCGAATGGGTCACCTACCGCGCCGGCCCGCACTCCACCTCGGACGATCCCTCCAAGTACCGCCCCGCCGACGATTGGAGCCACTTCCCCCTGGGCGATCCGATTGCCCGCCTCAAGCAGCACATGGTGAAGATCGGCCAGTGGTCCGAAGAGGAACATGCCGCCGTCACCGCCGAGCTCGAAGCCGAAGTGATCGCCGCGCAGAAGGAAGCCGAGCAGTATGGCACCCTCGCCGGCGGGCAGATTCCAAGCGCCGCGACCATGTTCGAAGACGTCTACAAAGAGATGCCGGAGCACTTGAAGCGCCAGCGTCAGCAGTTGGGGATCTGACATGAACGATCACAACAACAATATTGCGTTGGACACCGCCATGACCACTACCACCATGACCATGATCCAGGCCCTGCGCTCGGCCATGGACGTGATGCTCGAGCGCGACGACAACGTCGTGGTGTTCGGCCAGGACGTCGGTTACTTCGGCGGCGTGTTCCGCTGCACCGAAGGCCTGCAGAACAAGTACGGCACCTCGCGGGTATTCGACGCACCGATTTCCGAAAGCGGCATCGTCGGCGTGGCAGTGGGCATGGGCGCCTATGGGCTGCGGCCGGTGGCCGAAATCCAGTTCGCCGACTACGTCTACCCGGCGTCGGACCAGATCATTTCCGAAGCGGCGCGCCTGCGCTATCGCTCGGCCGGCGAGTTCACCGCGCCGATGACCCTGCGCATGCCCTGCGGCGGTGGTATCTATGGCGGCCAGACCCACAGCCAGAGCATCGAGGCGATGTTCACCCAGGTCTGCGGCCTGCGCACCGTGATGCCGTCCAACCCCTACGACGCCAAGGGCCTGCTGATCGCTTCCATCGAAAACGATGACCCGGTGATCTTCCTCGAACCCAAGCGCCTGTATAACGGCCCGTTCGACGGCCACCACGACCGTCCGGTAACACCGTGGTCCAAGCATCCGCAGGCACAAGTGCCGGACGGTTACTACACCGTGCCGCTGGACGTCGCCGCCATCACCCGTCCGGGCAAGGACGTGACCATCCTCACCTACGGCACCACGGTCTACGTTTCCCAGGTCGCCGCCGAGGAGACCGGCATCGACGCCGAAGTCATCGACCTGCGCAGCCTCTGGCCGCTGGACCTGGAGACCATCGTCAAGTCGGTGAAGAAAACCGGCCGCTGCGTGGTGGTCCACGAAGCCACCCGCACCTGCGGTTTCGGCGCCGAGCTGGTGTCGCTGGTGCAAGAACATTGCTTCCACCACCTGGAAGCGCCCATCGAGCGTGTCACCGGTTGGGACACCCCCTACCCGCACGCGCAGGAGTGGGCGTATTTCCCAGGGCCGTCCCGTGTGGGCGCGGCGTTGAAACGGGTCATGGAGGTCTGAATGGGCACGCACGTTATCAAGATGCCGGACATCGGCGAAGGCATCGCGGAAGTTGAACTGTCGGTGTGGCACGTCAAGGTCGGCGACATGGTGGTCGAAGACCAGGTGCTGGCCGATGTCATGACCGACAAGGCGATGGTCGACATCCCTTCGCCGGTGCATGGCCGGGTCATCGCCCTGGGTGGCGAGCCCGGTGAAGTGATGGCGGTGGGCAGCGAACTGATCCGCATTGAAGTCGAAGGCGCGGGTAACTTGAAAGAATCGGCGCAACCGGCTCCAGCCGCGGCGGCTGTACCGGCGCCAAAGCCAGCGCCAGTGGCCACGCCTGAACCGGTGGTGGAAAAAGCCGCCGCGCCACGCTGCGCCCCGCAAGCGCCTGTGGCCCGCGACCCGGAAGAGCGCCCATTGGCCTCGCCGGCCGTGCGCAAACACGCGCTGGACCTGGGCATCCAGTTGCGCCTGGTCCAGGGCAGCGGCCCTGCCGGGCGAATTCTGCATGAAGACTTGGAAGCCTATCTGGCCCAGGGTTCGTCGACCCAGGCCATGGGCGGCTCGGGTTATGCCGAGCGCCATGACGAGCAGCAGATCCCGGTGATCGGCATGCGCCGCAAGATCGCCCAGCGCATGCAGGAAGCGACCCAGCGCGCCGCGCACTTCAGCTACGTCGAGGAAATCGACGTCACCGCATTGGAAGAGCTGCGGGTTCACCTGAATGAAAAACACGGCGCCAGTCGCGGCAAGCTGACCTTACTGCCGTTCCTGGTCCGCGCCCTGGTCGTGGCCCTGCGGGACTTCCCGCAAATGAACGCGCGCTACGACGACGAGGCCCAGGTCATCCATCGCTCCGGTGCGGTGCATGTCGGTGTTGCCACCCAGAGCGACGTCGGCCTGATGGTGCCGGTGGTGCGTCACGCCGAGGCTCGCAGCCTGTGGGACAGCGCGGCGGAAATTTCCCGCTTGGCCACGGCGGCCCGCACGGGCAAGGCCAGTCGCGATGAACTGTCCGGCTCGACCATCACCCTGACCAGCCTTGGCGCGTTGGGCGGCATCGTCAGCACGCCGGTGCTGAACCTGCCGGAAGTGGCGATTGTCGGCGTGAACAAGATCGTCGAGCGGCCCATGGTGATCAAGGGCCAGATCGTGATTCGCAAGATGATGAACCTCTCCAGTTCCTTCGATCACCGGGTGGTCGACGGCATGGACGCGGCGCAATTCATCCAGGCCCTGCGTGGCTTGCTCGAACAACCTGCCACTTTATTTGTGGAGTAAGCCATGCAAACTCTGAACACCAAGCTGCTGATCATCGGCGGCGGCCCGGGCGGTTACGTAGCGGCGATTCGCGCCGGCCAACTGGGCATTGAAACGATCCTGGTGGAAGGCCAGTCACTGGGCGGTACCTGCCTGAATATCGGCTGCATCCCGTCCAAGGCGTTGATCCATGTGGCCGAGCAGTTCCACCAGACCCGGCATCACAGCCAGGGCTCAGCCTTGGGCATCACGGTTTCGGCGCCAACGCTGGACATCGGCAAAAGCGTGGAATGGAAGGACGGTATCGTCGATCGCCTGACCACCGGCGTCGCCGCGTTGCTGAAGAAGCACAAGGTCCAGGTCATGCACGGCTGGGCCAAGGTCATCGATGGCAAGACCGTCGAAGTCGGCGACACCCGCATCCAGTGCGAACACTTGCTGCTGGCCACCGGTTCGAAAAGCGTCAACCTGCCGATGCTGCCGTTAGGTGGACCGATCATCTCGTCCACCGAAGCCCTCGCCCCCACCTCGGTGCCCAAGCACCTGGTGGTGGTCGGCGGTGGCTACATCGGCCTGGAGCTGGGCATCGCCTATCGCAAGCTCGGCGCCGAGGTCAGCGTGGTCGAGGCCCAGGAGCGCATCCTCCCGGCCTACGACGGCGAGCTGACGCAACCGGTGCACGAGGCGCTCAAGCAATTGGGCGTGAAGTTGTACCTCAAGCACAGCGTTGAAGGTTTCGACGCCCAGGCCAGCACCTTGCAAGTGCGAGATCCCAATGGCGACACGTTGAACCTGGACACCGACCGGGTGCTGGTGGCGGTTGGGCGCAAACCCAACACCCAGGGCTGGAACCTCGAAGCGCTGAACCTGGCGATGAACGGTGCGGCGGTGAAGATCGACAGCCGTTGCCAGACCAGCATGCGCAATGTCTGGGCCATCGGCGACTTGAGCGGCGAACCGATGCTCGCCCACCGGGCCATGGCCCAGGGCGAGATGGTCGCCGAGCTGATCGCCGGCCAGCACCGGGAATTCAACCCGACGGCCATCGCGGCGGTGTGCTTTACCGACCCGGAACTGGTCGTGGTGGGCAAGACGCCGGACGAGGCCAAGGCTGCCGGTCTGGATTGCATCGTGTCGAGCTTCCCGTTCGCCGCCAACGGCCGGGCCATGACTCTGGAATCGAAAAGCGGTTTCGTCCGCGTCGTGGCGCGCCGGGACAATCACTTGATCGTCGGCTGGCAAGCGGTTGGCGTGGGCGTGTCGGAGCTGTCCACCGCATTCGGCCAATCCTTGGAAATGGGTGCGCGCCTGGAGGACATCGCCGGCACCATCCATGCCCATCCAACCCTGGGCGAGGCCGTGCAGGAAGCGGCGTTGCGGGCGTTGGGGCATGCGTTGCATCTGTAGGCTTGCGCTGCACCCGTGGCGAGGGAGCTTGCTCCCGCTGGGCTGCGAAGCGGCCCTAATCCAAGCGACGGGATTATCCAGTCACACCGCGTTCACCGGGATACGACTGCTTCGCAGCCGAGCGGGAGCAAGCTCCCTCGCCACGGGGAGTCGGCAGCAAATATCTCCTGCTCCTCATCGCGCAGGCTGCGAAACACCCCCGGAATGAAGTATTGTTGTCCCCATTCAAAACGTCAGAAGCCTTGAACCGTTTCGACGGTTGTCAGGAAATAGAGGGTGTCATGGGTAACGAGAGCATCAATTGGGACAAACTGGGCTTTGACTACATCAAGACCGACAAGCGCTACCTGTCGCACTGGCGCGATGGCGCCTGGGACACAGGCACCCTGACCGAAGACAACGTGCTGCACATCAGCGAAGGCTCCACTGCCCTGCACTACGGTCAGCAGTGCTTCGAAGGCCTGAAGGCCTATCGTTGCAAGGACGGTTCGATCAACCTGTTCCGCCCGGACCAGAACGCCGCCCGCATGCAACGCAGCTGCGCCCGCCTGCTGATGCCGCACGTAGACACCGAGCAGTTCGTCGAAGCCTGCAAGCAAGTGGTCCGCGCCAACGAGCGCTTCATCCCGCCGTATGGCACCGGCGGCGCGCTGTACCTGCGCCCGTTCGTGATCGGCGTGGGTGACAACATCGGCGTGCGCACCGCACCCGAGTTCATCTTCTCGATCTTCTGCATCCCGGTCGGCGCCTACTTCAAGGGCGGCCTGACCCCGCACAACTTCCTGATCTCCAGCTTCGACCGTGCCGCCCCGCAAGGCACCGGTGCGGCCAAGGTCGGTGGCAACTACGCCGCCAGCCTGATGCCCGGCTCCCAAGCCAAGAAGGCCAGTTTCGCCGACTGCATCTACCTGGATCCGCTGACCCACTCGAAAATCGAGGAAGTCGGCTCGGCCAACTTCTTCGGCATCACCCACGACAACAAATTCATCACCCCCAACTCCCCTTCGGTCCTGCCGGGCATCACCCGCCTGTCGCTGATCGAACTGGCCAAATCGCGCCTGGGCCTGGAAGTGATCGAAGGCGACGTGTTCATCGACAAGCTGGCGGACTTCAAGGAAGCCGGCGCCTGCGGTACCGCTGCGGTGATCACGCCGATTGGCGGCATCAGCTACAAGGACAAGCTGCACGTGTTCCACAGCGAAACCGAAGTCGGCCCGATCACCCAGAAGCTCTACAAAGAGCTGACCGGCGTGCAGACCGGCGACGTGGAAGCGCCGGCGGGTTGGATCGTCAAGGTTTGAGCCAAGCCCCCTAGGGACTTGAGGGCTTTTTTGTGGCGAGGGGATTTATCCCCGCTCGAGTGCGAAGCGCTCGCATGATTTGCGGCGCCCCCGAATACTTGGGGGTTGCTGCGCAACCCAGCGGGGATAAATCCCCTCGCCACAGAGATTGCGCGACCTCAATAAAAAGCCCGCTCCTGCTTCAGCAGGGGTGGGCTTTTTTTTTACACTTCGCTCAGTTAATCGCGCCGTAAAACCGGCCATCGCCCCCAACGCTGGCGAAACCATCCGTAACCACTGACCAGCAAGATCCCGCCGAGCACCATCACCGCGCCAACGATAAAGTTCGGCTCCAGCGGCTCATCCAGCAACCAGACGCCAAATCCGACGCCGTACAGCGGCGTCATGAACGACAGCACCCCCAGTTGCGAAGCCAGGTAACGGCGTAGCAGGGAGAACCAGACCAGGAAACTGGCGAAGGACACCAGCAACACCTGGAACGCCATACTGGCGATGAGTTGCGGCGTGGGATTGATCGTCGTTTGTCCCAGCACCGCCGACATTCCGATCAACAGCACCCCGGCGCCCACCAATTGATACAGCAGCGTCTGGCTGGCCGGTACGTCGGTCAACCGCGAACAACGAACCGTCACCGTGGTTGCGCCCCACAGCGCACCCGCCAGCAAGCCCATGCCATCGCCAAGCAATGAGCTACCGTTCGCTGCACCCGAGCCGCCACTGAAGGCCACCACGACCCCGCCGAATGCAACGGCGATGCCCAACCATTGCGCCGGTTTGAGACGCTCGCTCGGCAGTTTCCAGTGCAAGCCGAGGGCGGCGAACATCGGTGCGGTGTAGAGGAAAATCACCATGTGCGAAGCCGTCGTATGGCGCAGGCCTTCGCCCACCAATACGAACTCCAAGGCAAACAACAACCCCACCAGCAGGCCGGGGCGCCAACTGCCATCGGCCAGGGACAGACGCTCACCGCGGGCCAGCACCAACAGCCAGACCAGTACCGCGGCGATGGCCGAGCGCACGCCCAGTTGCAGCATCGGCGCCATGTCGACGGCACCGGCCTTGATCGCGACTTGCTGGAAACCCCAGATGGCACAGAGGCCGGTCATCAGGGCGCAGACCTGGCCATCCAGGGCACGGCGGGTGGTCATGGGAAAGGTCCTTTGGGCAGAAATAACAGATGAAAGGATTGTCTGCCTGACACCTTTGCTGGATATAGTGATTACCCGACAAGCCATCCCGGTAATCCGCCATTGCGGTCGATATGCAGCCTCCAGCCCAACACCTGAAGATTCCTCCGTTCGACGCGGCCCTGCCCTCGCCGATTTTCTTCCGCAGCGCCTGCATGCCGGCCCACGCCACTTACCCGCGGCACCGGCATGCCTGGGGTGAGTTCGTCTATTCCTACAGTGGGGTGATGGAAATCGAGATCGCCCAGCACCATTACCTGGCGCCACCGCAGTACGGCATCTGGCTGCCGCCGGACATGGAACACGTGGGCTTCAATCGGCATGAGGCCTGCCATTGTTCGCTGTACCTGGCGGCTGAACTGTGCGCTGCGCTGCCGGCGGTACCCTGCGCGCTGACCTTGAGCCCACTGATCCGCGCGTTGCTGGAAGAGCTGCGCAGCGACCCACCGAGCCAACCGCAGACGCCCGAGCAGCAGCGCTTGTTGCAGGTGCTGGTGGACAAGCTGACGCAAGCGCCCCATGTCGGCAGTTACTTGCCTTTCTCCGATGACCCACTGCTGGGGCCCGTATTGCGGGCCCTGGAGGCGAACCCCAGCGACCCGCGTTCCTTGCCGCAACTGGCCCGCGCCGCCAACACCACCGAGCGCACACTGATGCGCCGGGCCCAACGGGACCTGGGCATGTCCTTGGTGGAATGGCGCCAGCGCCTGAAAGTCATCGAGGCCCTGGCCCTGCTCGAACGCGGCCAGAGCGTGGAAACCATCGGCCTGGACCTGGGCTACAGCAGCGCCTCGGCATTCATCAGCATGTTCCGCAAAATGATGGGCACCACGCCGGATGAATATCGGCGCAGGCACATGGCTGGATGACGAGGGTGGTGCTGGAATGGCTATCGCGAGCAGGCTCGCTCCCACAGGGGATTTGGGGTCGTCATGGGTCTTGTGTTCAGCGCAGATCCACTGTGGGAGCGAGCCTGCTCGCGAAAGCGGTGGGTCAGTTTGCATGGAGGGTGGATGTGAAGGCCCCTTCGCGGGCAAGCCCGCTCCCACAGGGATCTTGGGTGGTCAGGGGACTTGTGTTCAGCGCAGGTCCACTGTGGGAGCGAGCCTGCTCGCGAAAGCGGTGGGTCAGTTTGCATGGAGGTTGGATGTAAAGGCCCCTTCGCGAGCAGGCTCGCTCCCACAGGGGATTTGGGGGTGGCCATGAGTCTTGTGTTCAGCGCAGGTCCATTGTGGGAGCGGGCTTGCTCGCGAAAGCGGTGGGTCAGTTTGCATGGAGGGTGGATGTGAAGGCCCCTTCGCGAGCAAGCCCGCTCCCACAGGGATCTTGGGTGGTCAGGGGTCTTGTGTTCAGCGCAGATCCACTGTGGGAGCGAGCCTGCTCGCGAAAGCGGTGGATCAGCTTGCATGGAGGGTGGATGTGAAGGCCCCTTCGCGAGCAGGCTCGCTCCCACAGGGGATTTGGGGGTGGTCAGGGGTCTTGTGTTCAGCGCAGGTCCACTGTGGGAGGGGGCTTGCTCGCGAAAGCGCCAGTGGGTTTGGCGTCGATTTCGGCATTGATCCCAAACCGCGACACCATCTCCCTGCGACCACTGGCCGTCACTCCCAGCGCCCGGCTGTCCAAATCCTGGATCACCCATTTGCGCTTGATCGCCACTTGCAGCAACGCCGCGCCCAAGGCTCCCCCCAGGTGCGGGCGGCGCATGCTCCAGTCCAGGCAGGGGCAGGCGAATCGGCGGCGTTGCGTGGCCAGGCGCTGGACATCGATACCCAATCCGTCGAACAGCGCCTCGCCGGATTCACTCAGTCGATAACCCTCGCCCTCCACCTCCACCAACCACCCCATCTCGAGCATGCGATCGTGCAGGCGCACCGCCAAGGTGCCGGCCATGTGGTCGTAGCAGGTGCGGGCAAATTGCAGGCGATCCGGCGTGCGCGGCGTGAAGGTCGGCGCGGCGCTCTGGCCGATCACCATCAGCGCCTCCAGTGCCTGGGCCACGCGCGGGTCCGCCAAACTGTAATAACGATGCCGCCCCTGGACATGCAGGCGCACCAGGGCCATCTGCTTGAGTTTCGCCAGATGGGCGCTGGCGGTTGAAGCGCTGACCTCGGCGATGCTCGCCAACTCGGTACTGGTGCGGGCATGGCCGTCCATCAGCGCACAGAGCATTCGGGTGCGGGCCGGCTCGGCGATGGCCGCGGCCACGTGGGACACACCCAGATCATGCTGTTCTGCGTTCATATTTCGCTCCCTGACGAATCAAGCCATGCATCGACTGGAGATAGTAGCAACACTTTCTTCCTCACGAACAAGGCAGCGCTTCATGGACCCGATCACCGCCGCGACGCATCCCGACCCTTACCCTTTCTACGCCACCCTGCGCGCCGCCGGCGGTCTGGCCTTCGACCCCGGGCTGAACCTGTGGATCGCCAGCAGCGCCGAGGCAGTGTGTGCAGTCTTGCATCATCCCGATTGCCACGTGCGCCCGGCCCACGAGCCCGTGCCCAAGGCCATCGCCGGGGGGCCGGCCGGCCGCGTGTTCGGCCACCTGATGCGCATGAACGAAGGTGAACGCCAGCGGTGCCCGAGGGCAGTGATTGCGCCGGGGTTGCAGGACATCGCCCCCCGACAGGTCGAAGCACGGGTCAGGGCCCGCTTGCTCCAGGACGGCGCCGAAGGCCTGCATCAGGCCCAGTTCATCGGGCCGGTCAGCGTGGTCGCGGCGTTGCTGGGTTTCAACCCGACGGACAGTCACCTGATCAGCGAATTGACAGGGAGCTTCGTCGCCTGCCTGTCGCCCCTGAGCCAGGCGCCGCAACTGGACGCGGCGCACCGGGCCAGCGAGCAACTGGCCAGGTTGTTCGAGGAACGGATCGAGGCGCAGGACACCCCTTTGTTGACGCACATTGATCAAGGCTTCGAAAACACGGCGCCGGACAGCAAGATCGCCAACCTGATCGGCCTGCTCTCGCAAACCTACGAAGCCACGGCTGGCCTGATCGGCAACGCGCTGCTGGCGCTGATCGGCGACCCGGCGTTGCGCCAGGCACTGCGGGACGATCCGGCACAACTCGGCCCGTTGCTGGCCGAAGTCCTGCGTTTCGACCCGCCCGTGCAGAACACCCGCCGCTTCGTCGTCGCCCCTTGCGAAATCCTCGGCAGCGCCTTGAACCCCGGCGAAACGATCCTGGTGCTGCTGGCCTCGGCCAACCGCGACCCGCAGCTCAACCCACGACCGGACACGCTGTTGCTCGACCGACCGAACCGCCGCAGTTTCAGCTTCGGCAGCGGGCGTCATGAATGTCCAGGCCAAACCCTGGCCATGGGCATCGCCCACGCCACCCTGGCGGTACTTCTGGAAAGCGAACCCGGATTGGAGCAGTTGACCTGGCGCTACCGTCCCTCGGTCAACGGACGCATCCCAGTGTTCAGCGAGCGATCCTGACCCGCTCCACGCCCCTCAATCGTCCCGGGTCAGGACTTCCAGCAACTCGATTTCGAAAATGAGGTTGGCATTGGGCTTGATATGGGCGCCCATGGACCGCTCACCGTAGGCCAGGTGCGCCGGCACCAGCAGCTTGCGCTTGCCACCGACCTGCATGCCCATCAGGCCCAGGTCCCAGCCCTTGATGACACGGCCGGTGCCGATCACGCATTGGAAAGGTTTGCCGCGACTGTAGGACGAATCGAATTCAGTGCCGTCTTCAAGGGTGCCGCGGTATTGGGTGGTGATCAGCGCACCTTTGACTACGCTTTTGCCGTCGCCCTGTTGCAGGTCGATGATTTGCAGTTCTTCATTCATGGCGTATCCCTCGTGTGATCCTGGCGCGGGGTTTTCGCAGAAATCAGGGCCCATGGCAAACGTTGTCTGCCATGGCCACGGAACCGCAACGGCCTCTTCGGTTCACATGGGTATCGACCCTGCATTTCAGATAAGGATTTTCTGATGATCGACTCTCGCCCGCTCCACGGTTTCATTCCGCCGTACATCCTCAATCGCATCATTGCCCATGGCTCCGAGCAGCAACGCTCCAGCGCCCTCGGCACCTTGACCCACGTGCGCAACCTGCGGCACAACCCTGGACCGCCCAGCCACCCGCCCGTCGCGGCCGCGCTGCCCAAGCCCGGCAAGGCCGGACACCCGCAACGCAGCGTGCACGACGCCCAGAACCGCATGGAACTGCCCGGCCAGCCGGTACGCCTGGAAGGCCAGCCGGCCAGTGGCGACCCGGCCGTGGACGAAGCCTACGATGCCCTCGGCGCCACCTATGATTTTTTCTGGAAGGTCCTGGGGCGCGACTCCATCGACAACAAAGGCTTCGCCCTGGTGGGCAGCGTGCATTATGGCCAGGGCTATGAAAACGCCTTCTGGAACGGCGCGCAGATGGTATTCGGCGACGGCGATGGCGAAATCTTCCAGCGCTTCACCCGCTCCCTCGACGTGGTGGCCCACGAACTGGCCCATGGCGTCACCGAAAGCGAAGCCGGGTTGATCTACGCCAACCAGTCCGGTGCGCTGAACGAATCCATCTCCGACGTGTTCGGTGTGCTGGTCAAGCAGTTCGTGCTCGAACAGACCGCCGACCAGGCCGACTGGCTGATCGGCGCCGACCTGCTCACCGACAAGATCAACGGCGACGGCCTGCGCAGCATGTCCAACCCCGGCACCGCCTACGACGACCCGTTGCTGGGCAAGGACCCACAACCGGCGCACATGCGCGAGTTCGTGATCACCCGTGAAGACAACGGTGGCGTGCACATCAACTCGGGCATTCCCAACCGGGCCTTTTATCTGGCGGCGACCACGCTGGGCGGATTTGCCTGGGAAAAGGCCGGCCGGATCTGGTATGAAACCTTGTGCGACCGAAGACTGGCCAATGACGCGTCCTTCAGCGCCTTCGCCCGCCTGACTGTCGAGCACGCCCGCCAGCGCTTCGGCACGCGGGAAGTGCAAGCGGTGCAGAACGGCTGGGCCCAGGTCGGCGTCGACCTGACACAGGAGAACTGATGAAAACCCTTCCAGACCTCGACGACAAGGCCGTGGTACGGCTGTCGCGCCAGGGCGGCGTGGCCGCCATCCATGCGCTGACCCGGCCACGGGAAATCGAGTTCGCCCAGTGCGACCTCGACCAGCGCACCCGCATCTGCTCGGTCCTGGAGGGCTGCCTGCCGCTGACCTCCTCCACGCCCGGGCGCGGGGACCAGCGATTTTTCCAGATCGAGGTGCGTTATCGCGCCAACGATCAGGACGACGAGATGGTGCTGCAGGTGCCCGAGGACCGGGCACCTGGCGAGTTGGTGCATTTGTGGGACAAAGGCGAAGTGCTTTAACGGGTGGCCGGAACGATCTTGACGATGGCACCGGACACGGTTTCGATCAGCAAGTACTTGTCGTCGATCTGCACCCATTGCTGGTCGTTTGTCGGCTGCTCGAGTTCCTTCTGCTTCCAGTCTTTCACGGCCCTGTCCGCACGCTGGTAGTCCGCCGGTACCCGGTCGTTCTCCACCAACCTGCGGCCATTGCTCGGCGAATGCTCCAGGGCGTCACCGGTTTTCTCGACCGCTTGCGCGACAGGCCCAAAGGCGGTGAGGCCGGCGATCAGGAACAGGCTGGCGATCAGGGTGGGTTGGCGCATAGAAAAACTCCAAATTATTCAAAAGACTAGAATCTGGGACTGCGCGGGCGGCGAATCATTCCGTTTACTGTTGCTTCTGAAGGCCCCCTTCCCCTGTGGCGAGGGAGCTTGCTCCCGCTGGGTTGCGCAGCGACCCCAATCCAGGCAACGCGTTCGTCCAGTGATACCGCATTCACCGGGTTTGCGACTGCTGCGCAGTCGAGCGGGAGCAAGCTCCCTCGCCACGGTTGTGCATGGCATAGTGGCAAGCCTGAACGACAACCCGCCGGACGGACCCACCATGAGCACCACCACCTCTTCCCCTGCCCTCAAGGAAATCTTCAACAACGCCCGCCTGGAGCACATCGCCGGCGAAATGCGCCGGGTGTACCCTGCCTTCGACGCCAAGGCGTTCTTGCACATGGCCAACGATGGGCTGGCCGATTTGTCGGTGATGCAGCGCATGGCCCGGGTCAGTGAGTGCCTGCACGCGGTGCTGCCCCTCGATTACGAGGCGTCGCTGGAGGTGCTGCGCGCCCTGGCCCCGCGCCTGAACAGCATGTTCGTCAGCATGTTCCTGCCGCACTATGTGGCGTCCTACGGCCGGCAGCACTTCGACGTGTCGTTGGACGCGCTCAAGTATTTCACCCGGTTCGGTTCGTCGGAGTTCGCCGTGCGCCACTTTCTGCGCGATGACCTGGAACGCACCCTCAAAGTCATGCACGACTGGGCGCTGGACGCCAACGAGCACGTGCGCCGCCTCGCCAGCGAAGGCAGCCGGCCCCGCCTGCCGTGGTCGTTTCACCTGGAGCCGATCCAGGCCAACCCCGACCTTGCCGCCGCGATCCTCGACACGCTCAAGGCCGACGACAGCCTTTATGTGCGCAAATCCGTGGCCAACCACCTCAACGATGTCACCAAGCAGCATCCCGACTGGGTGCTGGACCAGATCGAAGGCTGGCCACTGCACGACCGTCACACGGCGTGGATCGCCCGGCATGCGCTGCGTAGCTTGATCAAGCAAGGCAACCCCAGGGCCCTGGGGGTGATCGGTGCCGGCGGCAAGGCGCAGGTCCAGGTGTTGGATTTGCAGGTGACGCCAGCGGTGATTCGCCTGGGGGAGCAGGTCACGCTGTCCTTCACCGTGCAATCAACCCTCGAACAGAGCCAGCGCCTGGTGATCGACTACGCCATCGACTACGTGAAGGCCTCGGGCGGCACCTCGGCGAAGGTCTTCAAGCTCAAGACCTTCGACCTGCCCGCCCAAGGTCTCGTCAACCTCAGCCGTTCCCAATACATTCGCGAGCTGACCACCCGCAAACACTACGCGGGCCGGCATGCCGTTCACCTGCTGGTCAACGGCGAGCGACTGGGTAGCACGGCGTTCGATATCGTTCCCTGAGGGCGTCTCAGACCACCGCCAGGCGTTTGGCCTGGCGAATCTCCTGCAGGAAACGCTCGGCCGGCAGCGGATGGCCCAACAGGTAACCTTGCAGCGAATCGCAGCCCAGCTGGGTCAGGAAGTCTTGCTGCACATCGGTCTCCACGCCTTCGGCGACGATCCGCAGGCCCAGCGCCTGGCCGAGGGCGACGATGGCCGAGACGATGGCCGCGTCATCGCTGTCGTGCTCCAGGTCACGCACGAAGCCGCGGTCGATCTTCAGCTCGTTGGCCGGCAGGCGCTTGAGGTACATCAGGCTCGAATAGCCGGTGCCAAAGTCGTCGATGGACAGATCCACGCCCATGTCAGACAGCTGTTGCAGCACCGTCATGCTTGCGTCCGCATCGCTCATGGCGGTGGTTTCGGTGATTTCCAGGGTCAGGCTGTTGGCCGCCAGCTTATGCGTTTCCAACGCCTTGGCCACGCTCTGGACCAAACCGGTGTGGCAGAACTGCAAGGCCGAGAGGTTCACCGCGATGCGCCAGTCGGTATAACCGAGCACGTACCATTCGCGCATCTGCCGACAGGCCTCGTTCAAGACCCATTCGCCGATGGGGATGATCAAGCCGGTCTTTTCCGCCAGGTCGATGAACGTGTCGGGCATCAACAGGCCCTGGGTCGGGTGGGTCCAGCGCAACAAAGCCTCGGCCCCGACCGGACGGCCATTGGCCGCATCGAACTTGGGCTGGTAATGCAGGCTGAACTGCCGCTGTTCGACAGCCGTGCGCAGATCTTGCAGCAACTGCAATTGCTTGCGGGCGTTGCTGTTCATCGAGGCGTCGAAAAAGCTGTAGCCGTTCTTGCCGGCGCCCTTGGCGTGATACATCGCCGCGTCGGCGTTCATCAACAGCTCTTCGGCGCTCTGGCCATTGCCAGGGTAAACGGCGATGCCGACGCTGGCGGAGATCTGCAAGTCATGGTCAGCCACCCGGAACGTGCGCCCGATCAAGCCGACCTGACGGGCTGCCAGGCGCAGGGCATCGTCGGGCTCGGCCAGTTGCACCAATAGCACGAACTCGTCACCGCCGATCCGCGCCAGGGTGTCCTGGCTGCGCAGGTCTTCGCGCAGGCGCAGGGCCACGTCCCGCAGCAACAGATCGCCCATGTGGTGACCAAAGGCGTCGTTGACTGGCTTGAAACCGTCGAGGTCGATGAACATCAAGGCGAAGCAACCGCCCTGCTCTTGCACCCGATGCATGGCCTGGTCGATCCGATCGGCCAGCAGCACACGGTTGGGCAGTCCGGTGAGGGGGTCGTGCAGGGCCAACTGGGTCAGTTCCCGGTTGGCCTGGGTCAGGGACTGGGCCAGCTCGGCGGTGCGGGCTTCCAGGCGCGCATCGAGAATCGAGGTCAGCAGGGCAATGGCCAACACCGCCAGGGTGGTGATCAATACCAGATTGTCCAGGCCCTTGCCGCTCAAGCCATCCAGCGAGCCGCAAAAGCTGCCCTCGCTGAAGCGCGCCCCTGCCATGCCGGTGTAGTGCATGCCAACGATGGCGATGCCCATGATCACCGCGGCGCCCGCCCGGGCCAGACGCACGTGGGGGGTGTTCTGGCGCAGGCGAAAGGCAATCCACAGCGCCGCGGCAGACGCGCCGACGGCAATCACCAACGAAGCGGTGAACAGCGTCGGGTCGTAATCGATGCCCGGCTGCATCCGCAGCGCGGCCATGCCGGTGTAATGCATGGCGCTGATTCCGGCGCCCATGATCAGCGCACCGAAAGCCAACTGCCACGCCGGCAATCGCGGCTGGCTGACCAGCCACAAGGCAAACCCGCTGGAAAGAATCGCGGTCAGCAACGACAGCGCGGTGATCGGTACGTCGTAGCCAAGCTCGATCGGCAAGGTGAACGCCAGCATGCCGATGAAGTGCATGGACCAGATGCCCACCCCCATCGCCAGCGCGCCCCCGGTCATCCACAAATGCGCGGCGCGCCCCTTGGCGGTCGCGATCCGCCCGGCCAAATCCAGCGCGGTGTAGGAAGCCAGCACGGCAACAAACAAGGAAATCGAAACAAGGGCGGGGGAATAACTGCCGATGAGCATGGTTTTTTCTCGTAACAGGAGAACCGGACGGCTTCCATGCCCGGTGGGGCCGGCGATTGTACTGAATCGTGGCTGGGACGCACGAACCAAATGTCAAAAAGCCATCAAACCTGGAATATTTTCGACGAAAGACACTACCGGCAGCAGGGTGAATATTTTTTTGGGGAGCCATCGCGATCTGCTCACCGCAGATGGCCTGTGGGAGCGGGCTTGCTCGCGAAGGCGGTGGATCAGCTTGCAGGGATGTGGGATGTGCCGGCCTCTTCGCGAGCAAGCCCGCTCCCACAAGGTTAACCGGCTAGCCATCGGCCATGCGTCCACCGCAAATCCATTGTGGGAGCGAGCCTGCTCGCGATGGCGGTGGGCCAGCTTGCAGGGATGTTGGATGTGCTGGCCTCTTCGCGAGCAGGCTCGCTCCCACAGGTTAACCGGCTAGCTATCCGTCATGCGTCCACCGCAAATCCATTGTGGGAGCGAGCATCGATCAGGATGGCTCGTTGGCGGCGGCGATCCGGCGGATGCAGGAAGCGGGTGTGCAATTGATCGAGTCGAGCGCGATAGACGGCCGGCCGGTTGCCTGATGGCTCATACTAGGTTCTTTTCCGGACAGTGAACCTCCATGCCCCTCCTCGCCCGCACCCACCCGCGTCTTTCCAGCGCCACGGTCCTTGGCCTGGCGGTGGGAATCCTGGTTCCCGTGGACTCGATCATCAGCAAGGTCCTGATCGGCTGGAATGCCGGGGTCTGGACCTACCTGGTGCTGATGTTCTGGCTGACCGTGCGGGCCAAGGCGCCCGATGTGAAGCGCATCGCCGAAATCGAAGATGAAAATGCCGGGCTGGTGCTGCTGATGGTCTGCGTCGCGGCATTGGCCAGCCTGGCAACCATCACCTTCGAGCTGGCAGGCAGCCGCGACCTGCAAGCCGTCGGCAAGCTGTTGCATTACGGCTTCACGGCGATGACGGTGATCGGTTCATGGTTGCTGATCGGGGTGATTTTCAGCGTTCACTACGCGCGGTTGTATTACACCTGGGAAGGCAAGGAGCCGGCGCTGCGGTTTGCCGAAGGGCTGACCACGCCCAACTATTGGGACTTCCTCTACTTCTCTTTCACCATCGGCGTGGCGGTGCAGACCTCGGATGTGGGGGTTGCCACGCGGCAATTGCGCAAGATCGTGCTGGCGCAATCGTTGATCGGGTTTGTGTTCAACACGGCGATCCTGGGGTTTTCGATCAATATTGCGGCGGGGTTGTTTGGGTGAGGCGCATTTGGGGCCGCTTGGCGGCCCAGCGGGAGCAAGCTCCCTCGCCACAGGGTCAGCGTCGGGCAATAGACAGCGCGGGGAACCTCAGGACGGTGTCGGCAACCACAACTTGAAGCGCGCCCCGCCCAGTGGCGAAGCCTCGACAGTCAATGTGCCGCCCTGGGCTTCCAGGGCCCGGCGGCTGATGGCCAGGCCGAGGCCAAAGCCGCCCGTGGCGCGGTCGCGGCTGCGGTCCAGGCGATAGAACGGTTCGAACACGCGCTCGCGCTCGCTGTCGGGAATGCCGATGCCGTCGTCGTCGACCCAGATCTCACAGCCTTGGTCACCGACCAGCACACCGATCTGGATGCGCTTTTCGCAATACCGCATGGCATTGCGCAGCAGGTTCTGCAACGCCCGTGCGGTCAGGCGCGGGTCCAGCACGAAACGTTCCAACGCCCCGTGCAACAGCACGTCGATGACCACGTCCGGCGCCGCCAGGTCCTCGTCGACGCTGCCCAGGATGCTGTCGATGAATTCGTCCAGCGCCACGTCGACCCGTTCGGGCAGGCGCTGGGGGTTTTGCAAACGGCTGTAGGAGAGCAGTTCCAGCACCAACTCATCGAGTTCGCGAATGTGCGCCACCAACCCTTGCAGGCGCTCGCGGCTGGGCGCCGGCAGGTCATCGGACAGCGCCAGGGCCAGGCCGAAATCGAGCCGCGTCAGGGGCGTGCGCAATTCGTGGGACACGGCGTTGAGCAAGTCCCGCTGTTGGTTGAGCAGATTCTCGATGTCCCCCGCCATCGTGTCGAACACATGGGCCAGGCTGCCAATGTTCGAGCTGGAAGCGATGTGCGTACGCTCATCCAAATGACCTTTACCAAAACGTTCGGCGGTGCGCCTGAGGCGCTCCAGGTCACGCCAGTGCGGCCGCAGCCAGAGCAACAGGCAGGCCAGCATCGTCGCGCCGATCAACACGTTGATGCTCCAGTACAACCAACTGACATCGGCCGGGTCCGGCGGCACGACCATCTTCACCGCCGTGCGCTCGTCCAGCGGTGCCGCCGCCAGGGTTCGCCAGGCCCAGTCGCCGAGGCGTACCACGTTCTCGCCGCGCTTGAGACGCGCCTGCTCATCGGCGCTGAAGCCCTCGTCATCGACCGCGGCCAGTTCGATGCGCAGCGGCTCGAACTCCTTGTCCATCTGCGCCGCCAGCGCCGGCCACTGCTCGCTGGGCACGGCGCGGAACTGCTTGACCATCAGGGTTTGCAGGCCCCGGGAATAATCGAGGTTGTAGGTCAGGAAACGCTCCTGGAACAGGCGGATCACCAGCTCCGGCATCAGGTAGATCGCCGCGCTGTAGGAGACGATGGTGACCAGGTACAGACGAATCAGCAGCTTCCACATCGGCTCAGCATTCCCACTCGGAACGACTGAACAGATAACCCTTGCCCCACACGGTCTTGATCTTGCGGGCTTCGTCGGCGTTGTCATCGAACTTGCGCCGCAGCTTGGAAATCGCCACATCCACCGAACGGTCGGTGCCGTTGAATTCGATGCCCCGCAGGCGTTGCAGGATCTGGTCACGGCTCAGCACTTCGCCGGAATGCCGGGCCAGCACCACCAGCAGGTTGTATTCACCACTGGACAACTCCACCGGCTGCCCGCGCCAGGTCACGGTGCGCTCGGAGAGGTCGATGCACAGGTTGCCCATGAGGATCCGGTCGTTGGCCGTCTGCGGCTCGGTGAGGCTGCTGCGGCGCAACAAGGTGCGCACCCGCGCCAGCAACACCCGGGGCTCGCAAGGCTTGGTGACGTAGTCGTCGGCGCCCATTTCCAGGCCCAGGACCTGGTCGTGGCTGTCGTCCCGGGCGGTGAGCATCAGGATCGGCAAAGTCGCCGAGTCGGCCCGCAGCAGGCGGCAGACCTGCAAGCCGTCCAGCCCCGGCAGCATCAGGTCGAGGATCACCAGGTCCGGCGGGTCGACCCGCGCCCGCTCACGCACATGATCGCCACGGCTGAGCACGCTGACCTGATAGCCGTTGCGTTCCAGGTAACTGGCGATCAGTTCGGAGAGTGCGGTGTCGTCTTCGACCAGGAGGATGTTGGGCATGGGTGTTTCCAGAAAAAGTACTGTGGCGCCCAATAGATCGCCTTCGCGAGCAAGCCCGCTCCCACAGGGTTCGCGTGACCACTGTGGGAGCGGGCTTGCTCGCGAAGGCGTCACTACAGTCACCAAGGAATCAAGCTGCCAAGGATATACGCCCCCGCTCATCCCCGAGCAAAACCCTTACACAATTTCACACAGCCTCTACAAAACTTTACCGCTGGGCCCGTAGCAGATCCGCCGCACACGAAGCAATCCGCTGGCACGCATCCGCCAGTTTCAGTTGATCGACCACCAGCCCGATGCGGATATGCCCCGCCGCACTGGGCCCAAACGCCTCGCCGGCCAATACCGACACGCCGTGATCGTCCAACAAGCACTCGGCAAACGCCTGAGCATCGAGGCCAGTCTGGCGAATGTCGACCATCACAAACATGCCGCCATCGGGCCGCACCGGCTTGAGCCCCGGGCAATCGTCGAGCATGGCGCACACCAGGTCGCGGCGCTGGCGATATTCTTCATGCATCTGCGCGACTTCCGGCAATTCTTGCTCGAGGGCAACCTGGGCTGCCCGCTGCACGAAGTCCGGCAGGCCGAACAGCATGCACAACGACAGGTTCGCCAGATGCTCAGTGAGGGCTTCGGGGCCAACAACCCAGCCGATCCGCCAACCGGTCATGGCGTGGGATTTGGACAGGCTGTTGATCGTCGCGGTGCGCTCGGCCATGCCCGGCAGGCTGGCCGGACTGATGTGTTCGCCGTCGTAGAGCAGGTCGCTGTAGACCTCGTCACTGATCAGCCACAGGTCATGTTCAATGCACAACTGCGCCAATGCTTGCCAAGTGGACATCGGCAGGCTGGCGCCGGATGGGTTGTTCGGGCTGTTGAGCAGCATCGCCCGGGTACGCGGGGTGACAAGACGGGCAACGTCCGCCGGCTCGACCCGAAAACCGTTCTCCGGGCGGACCGCCACCGGCAGCACTTTCGCGCCGCAGGCACCGAACACCGCTTCGTAGGTGACATACATCGGCTCGGCGACGATGACTTCGTCGCCGGGGTTGAGCAGGCATTGCGCGACCGCATACACCGCACACTGCGCGCCCGGCAGCACGACGACCTGTTGGGCCCCCACCGGCTGGCCGCAGCGCAAGCGATGACGCCGGGCAATGCTGGCCCGCAAGGTGTGCAAGCCGCGGATGTCCGAATAGTGGGTCTCACCGGCCCGCAGGCTGCCCACGGCGGCCTCGACAATGGCGCGCGGGGTGTCGAAGTCCGGATCGCCCACTGACAGCAACAACACATCCATGCCCTGTTCGCGCATGGCCAGCGCCCGGTCGTGAATCTGCCAGGCGGCGGCACCGTCGCCGGTGATGCGTTGGGTCAAAGCTGAGAAGCGCATGTATCTCTCCTGATTGCGCGATATCCAGCCTCAACCCTATCTCAAATCACACACCACGCCACCCTCGCAGCGCTTTTGTGGCGAGGGAGCTTGCTCCCGCTGGGGCGCGAAGCGGCCCTGAAACCATTCACTTCAATGCATCTGGTCGGCACTTCCATTTGGGGCCGCTTCGCAACCCAACGGGAGCAAGCTCCCTCGCCACAGGTTCACCCTACTCCTGGGCCAAGTGCCTATCGAGCTTACCGCGCGGCCACCCGCCAAAGCCGGGCGATGTCCCGCGCGCGCTCGCTCAGCAGGCGCGGGGCGTCGGTGCAGGCTTCTTGCAGGGTCATCGGCCCGCTTGCCAGGGCGAAGGCGGCGTCGATGCCATGTTCATACAGCGCCTGGTAGCCCTCCCCCAGCGTGCCGGCAATGACCACCACCGGTACGCCATGCTCGCGGGCGATGCGGGCCACGCCGAAAGGGGTTTTGCCGCGCAGGGTCTGGGCATCGAAACGGCCTTCGCCGGTAATCACCAGGTCGGCGCCGTTGACCGCTTCGGCCAGCCCGGTCAACTGGGCGACCACGTCCACCCCGGTACGAAACTGCGCCCCCAGGAACGCCTTGGCCGCGAAGCCCAGGCCACCGGCGGCGCCGCTACCCGGCTCGTCGCGCACATCCTTGGCCAACGCCCGGGCGCACTGTTCGGCGAAATGCCCAAGGGCCCGGTCCAGCGCCTGCACTTGCTGGGCAGTGGCGCCCTTCTGCGGACCGAAAACCACAGACGCGCCGTGGGGGCCGCACAGCGGGTTATCGACATCGGCGGCAATCTCGAAGCTGACCTGGGCCAGGCGCGGGTCGAGGTCGCTCAGGTCGATGCGCGACAGGTTCGCCAAGGCCAGGCCTCCGGGTGGAAGGGGTTGGCTTTGCTCATCCAGCAATGCCACGCCCAGGGCCTGCATCGCACCGGCACCGCCGTCGTTGGTGGCACTGCCGCCAATCGCCAGGATCACCCGCCCGGCGCCTGCATCGAGGGCCGCGCGAATCAGCTCGCCAGTGCCGTAGGTGCTGCTGGAACAGGCATCGCGTTGCCCCGGCGGCACACATTGCAAACCGCTGGCCTCGGCCATCTCGATGATCGCGGTGCGGCTCTCGGCCAACCAGCCCCAGCGCGCCTCGACGGCGACACCCAACGGACCGCGGACCCGGGTGCGGCGCCACTCACCGTGACAGGCCGCCAACACCGACTCCACCGTCCCCTCCCCGCCGTCCGCCATCGGGCATTTGATCAACTGCGCATCCGGCCAGACCTCGGCCAGCCCTTGGGCGATGGCATCGGCGACGCCCTGGGCGCTGAGGCTGTCCTTGAACGAGTCGGGGGCGATGACTATTTTCATATTATTCTCCGGTTCCGATGCACTGCATGCTGCCAGCTGACCGCAGCCGTGACGCCGGTCCGCCGCACAAAAGACACTGGGCATTATTGTTCAAGATTACAAAAATTGGTTTTCCAGGGAAATTCAGGTTGAAGCGGCCGGCCTCATCGCGAGCAGGCTCGCTTGTATGGTAGGACTTGAAGGGAGGAGGAGGGACAAGGCTCGATTCTGACTGTTCGCGCAGTACAGACCGTGGGAGATTTCGCCCCTCCTCCTTTCACCCAAGCGCCGATAAAGAATGCTTCGGCCTGGATCGACGATAGAGACAAGCCTGCGCCTCTGGGTGACCCCTTCAAGTGTTCAAACCTTAGCCCGGAGGATTTTCAATGGCAATGCCGGTTTCTGTCACAAAGCCAATCGTGGGCGTGGATGTCGCCAAGAACGAGCTGGTGATCTATCACGCAGAGCTTGATGTGTTGGAAGCGATTCCTAACGACAAGGCGGCCATCAAAAGGTGGTTGAAAGTATTGCCGGGACCCGTCGATGTTGCCATTGAGTCGACCAATATCTATCACTTGGATTTTGCTGATCTGGCCTATGAGGCCGGTTGCACGATCTATATGGTGGGCGGTTATGAACTTCATCATTACCGCAAAGGCGTAAAAATACGCGCCAAAACCGACGCGCTGGACGCCAAGCTGCTGGCTCGTTACCTGAAGAACGAAGGGCATGAGCTTCATCCATGGGCGCCGCCATCTCCGTTGTATCGCCAGCTTCTAAGCCTTTTCCGCCGTCGCGCTGCCTCGGTTCAGGCTCGAGTCGCCCTGGTACAAAGCTGGGCGAACGAGCCACTACTGAAGACAGCTTTCGCCGAGCAAATCGCCGCCATGCAGAGGCTTGAGACATTGATCGAGAAGACGATCAAGGATCATCTGAAAAATGCCGGTTTGCTAGGTCAACTGAACCGTTGCCTGAAAGTCGAGGGCATCGGATTTTTGACCGGGGCTCGTTTGCTTACGGCATTTCAGCGGGGCGACTTCAAGAATGCAGACGCTTTTATCGCTTTCTTGGGAATGGATTTGCGAGTGTCCCAATCAGGACAAAAAGATGACCGGCGAAGCTTGAGCAAACGCGGCGACCCGGAAGTTCGTCGGCTTTTGCACAACGCAGCCATGTCGGCCAGCCGTACGTCTGCCTGGAAAGGCTTTTATGAAAAACTAAGAGCTCGGGGCTTCGCTACCACGCAGGCGCTAGTAATACTGGCTCGCAAGCTTGCTCGGATCGTATTCGCTTTGCTGAAAGGACAAAGCGAATACCAACCAAAAGCGGCTTGAGGGCTTCTCCTCAACCATAGAATCTCCCACAGTTGATGGGTGAGGGGTTGAGAAATCGGTTGGATCCACGCGGCGGTTCTGGTATTTGATTGGACCTTTCCCCAAGGATAAAAGGATCTTGTCATGAGCTACCGCACGCTAGGCCATTCCGGGTTGCAAGTCTCGACGTTGACCCTGGGCACGATGATGTTCGGTGAACAGACCAGCGCCGAGGATTCGCTGCGGATCATCGACAAGGCCTGGGACCAGGGCATCAATTTCATCGACACCGCGGACGTCTACACCAACGGCCGTTCCGAAGAGATCGTCGGCGAGGCGATCGCCCGTCACCGCCAGGAATGGGTGCTGGCCACCAAGGTCGGCTTCGGCCCGCCGGACGGCGTGCCCAACCGCAGCGGCCTGAGCCGCAAGCATCTGTTCAATGGCATCGAGGCCAGCCTGACGCGCCTGGGCACCGATTACCTGGACATCTATTACCTGCACCGCGAAGACCACAACACCCCGCTGCACGTGACCGTGTCGGCCATTGGCGACTTGATTCGCCAGGGCAAGATCCGCTACTGGGGCCTGTCGAACTACCGTGGCTGGCGCATCGCCGAAGTGATACGGATCGCCGACAGCCTGGGCATCGACCGGCCGGTGATCAGCCAACCGCTGTACAACATCGTCAACCGCCAGGCAGAAACCGAGCAGATCACCGCGGCCCAGAACTACGGCCTCGGCGTGGTGCCGTTCAGCCCCCTGGCCCGTGGCGTGCTCAGCGGCAAGTACGCGCCGGACGTGGCGCCGGACGCCAACAGCCGCGCCGGCCGCCAGGACAAACGCATCCTGGAAACCGAATGGCGGGTCGAATCCCTGCGCATTGCCCAGCAAATCCTGCAGTACACCCAGGGCCGAGGCGTGGGCATCGTCGAGTTCGCCATCGCCTGGGTGCTGAACAACAGCGCCGTGACCTCGGCCATCGTCGGGCCGCGCACCGAGGAACAATGGGATTCGTACATCAAGGCGCAAGCGGTGAAGATCAGCGCGGAAGATGAAGCCTTCATCGATTCGCTGGTGACGCCGGGGCACGCTTCGACGCCGGGGTTCAATGATGTGAGTCATTTCGTGCCTGGGCGAGTGCCGCGTACGTCGTAACATGCACAGACTGTGGCGAGGGAGCTTGCTCCCGCTCGGCTGCGCAGCAGTCGCTCTTTTGGGGCCGCTACGCGACCCAGCGGGAGCAAGCTCCCTCGCCACGGGTAAACGGCTTTCCGTATCGTGCTGCAATTCCAATAACAAGAGGCATCCGTGTCCAAAGGCATCGCTCTATCGGTCTCGGCCTCTGCGCTGTTCGCCGTCATGTATTACTACACCTCGTTGCTCACGCCACTGACCGGCCTGGAGATTTTCGGTTGGCGGATGTTGTTGACGATGCCGTGCATGACCGCGTTCATGCTGATTTCCCGTGAATGGAAGCTCGTTTCGGATCTGGTTGCACGCTTGATCACCACACCGCGCTTGCTGCTGGGCGCGATAGCGTCATCGGCCTTGATGGGCGCACAACTGTGGCTGTTCATGTGGGCGCCACTCAACGGCTACAGCCTGGACGTGTCGCTGGGGTACTTCCTGTTGCCGCTGTCGATGGTCCTCACCGGGCGGCTCGTCTATGGCGAGCGCCTTTCCTATCTGCAGAAAGTCGCGGTGTTCTTCGCCACCCTCGGCGTGTTCAACGAGTTGTACCAAGTGGGTGGTTTTTCCTGGGCAACGTTGCTGGTGGTGATCGGCTATCCGATCTATTTCATCCTGCGCAAACGCATCAAGACCGACAACCTCGGCGGGCTCTGGCTGGACATGACGCTGATGTTGCCCGTGGCACTGTGGTTCGTGCAAAGCGGCGAACAAGGTTTCGCCGTGTTCGATCACTACCCGCGGCTGACCTGGCTGATCCCATTGCTCGGCGTGATCAGCGCCAGCGCGCTGGTGTCCTACATCGTCGCCAGCCGGTTGCTGCCGTTCAGCCTGTTCGGATTGTTGAGTTACGTCGAGCCGGTGTTGCTGCTGGGGGTTGCGCTGTTGCTGGGGGAAAGCATCAAGGCCGAGGAATGGCTGACCTATATCCCCATTTGGATGGCCGTGGCGGTGCTGGTGTTCGAAGGGTTCAAGCACTTGGTACGGCAGCGGCGCAGGGCCTGAGCCTGCATCGAACCTGTGGGAGCGGGCTTGCTCGCGAAAGCGGCGTGTCAGGCGCCATTTATATCGACTGATACACCGCTTTCGCGAGCAAGCCCGCTCCCACATTCGGGACTGCATCGGCAACAAAAAAAACCCGCCCGGCATCACTGCCGGACGGGCTTTTTTCATCAGGCCTTACTCGGTCGCGAGCACACCACGACGCACTTGGTCACGCTCGATCGACTCGAACAGCGCCTTGAAGTTGCCTTCGCCAAAACCATCGTCGCCCTTGCGCTGGATGAACTCGAAGAACACCGGCCCCATCAGGGTTTCCGAGAAGATCTGCAGCAGCAGGCGCTTATCACCCTGCTCGGAAGCACCGTCCAGCAGAATGCCCCGCGATTGCAGTTCATCCACCGGTTCGCCGTGGTTCGGCAGGCGGCCTTCGAGCATTTCGTAGTAAGTGTCCGGCGGCGCGGTCATGAAACGCATGCCGATGCTTTTCAACTGGTCCCAGGTCTTGATCAGGTCATCGGTGAGGAAGGCCACGTGCTGGATGCCTTCGCCGTTGAACTGCATCAGGAACTCTTCGATTTGCCCGGCGCCCTTGGACGACTCTTCGTTCAACGGGATGCGGATCATGCCATCCGGCGCGGTCATGGCCTTGGAGGTCAGGCCGGTGTATTCGCCCTTGATGTCGAAGTAGCGGATCTCACGGAAGTTGAACAGTTTCTCGTAGAAGCCGGCCCAGTAGGCCATGCGCCCGCGGTAAACGTTGTGGGTCAGGTGGTCGATGATCTTCAGGCCCGCCCCCTCCGGGTTGCGATCAACGCCCTCGATGAACACGAAGTCGATGTCATAGATCGAGCTGCCTTCGCCAAAACGGTCGATCAGGTACAGCGGCGCGCCGCCGATGCCCTTGATGGCTGGCAGGTTCAGCTCCATCGGGCCGGTCTCGATGTGGATCGGCTGGGCGCCGAGTTCGAGGGCGCGCTTGTAGGCCTGCTGCGAATCCTTGACCCGGAACGCCATGCCGCACACCGACGGGCCGTGCTCGGCAGCGAAGTACGAAGCGACGCTGTGGGGTTCGTTGTTGAGGATCAGGTTGATCGCGCCCTGGCGATACAGGTGCACGTTCTTGGACCGGTGTGTGGCCACCTTGGTGAAGCCCATGATCTCGAAGATCGGCTCCAGGGTGTTGGGGGTCGGGGATGCGAACTCAATGAATTCGAAGCCCATCAGGCCCATGGGGTTTTCGTATAGATCTGCCATGTCGGCGCCTCATCATGCGGGTCAATTAACAAAAAAAACGTTAGTTGCAGGCAGTGCTGAGGGCACGGGGCGGCGCGCAGGAAATGCCACGAACGCTGCGGGCGAGGAAATCGCCGTAGATCAGTTGAAACCCAAGTATCTTCATTGTCGACCCAAGGCTCTTGCGGGCGAGGCTTCTGCTGCCAGAAGACGTTATTCTTATATGCGTAAATCGATTCTACACAGCGTAACCGAATTTGTCCGCCTCCTGTATCAAATCGCCTTTTCCTTCGACCGCGCAAGGGGTTTGTTACAGAGGAAGATGCCCAGCAGGATCACGGCCCCACCGACGCACATCAACGCCGTGAGCCGTTCGTCCAGCAACAGCGCGCCCAGCAGCACCGCCGTCAGCGGATTGAGCGCGATAAATACGCCGGAGCGGGTCGCGCCGATCCGACGAATGCCGTCGTACCAGGCGATATAAGCCAGGGCCGAGCCCAGCACGCCGAGGTACAAAAGGCTCAACCATTGCTCCACGTCCAGCCCGCCCAGGGCTTGGAGACGAATCTCCCCCGCCGCCGCGCAGGCCAGCCACAACATCAGCGTGCCCAGCAGAATCGACCAGGTCACGGTCTGCAAGGGGCCGAGGCTTTCGTTGAGTTTTTTCGAAAACAGCGAATAGATTCCCCAGCCCAGCACACAGCCAAAAATCAGCAGGTCGCCGATCCAGGCCTGCGCCGCGCCTTGTAACAAGGACGGATCACGACTGACGATCACCAATCCCGCCCCGCCGATGCACAGCACGATGCCGGCCACTTTCAAGCGGCTCAGCCGTTCCTTGAACAGCCACCAGGACGCCAGCCCGATCACCGCCGGATTCAACGCCACGATCAGCGAGGCCCGGGATGCATTGATGTACTGCAAGCCGTAGAAGAAACACAGGTTATAGAAAAAGATCCCGAAGAACCCCAGCGCGGCCAGCTGCAGCCCTTGCTTCACACTGGGCCGGACCAGCGCAATCCCGGCCAACGCGAGAAACACCAGCAGCGCGATGCTTGCCAGCAGGAAACGCAGGCTGGCGGCAAACATCGGTGCCAGGGCATCGGAAAGGATCCGGCCGGCCACAAAGGTTCCGCCCCAGATCATGGTGACCATGGCGAGCTTCAGGTAGACCGGCAGGTCCGAGGGGATTGGGACGGCTTGTTCGAGGGTTTTCATGGTTTCACCACATTGAAATAAGACGAATGACCTGTGGCGAGGGAGCTTGCTCCCGCCGGGCTGCGAAGCGGCCCTCTGATTCACCCGCAATGGGCCCGCTGCGCGGTCCAGCGGGAGCAAGCTCCCTCGCCACGGAAAAGCGCCTGGGCCACGGTTCCGTGTACGGTTGGGATGCCGTATTGTTCGGCTCATGTTCGATCATCGTAAAATGAGCAATCCCTCATGACCCTCACCCAACTCGAAATCTTCTCCCTGGTCGCCGAACTGCGTGGTTTCACCGCTGCGGCCACGCGCTTGGGCATTGGTCAATCCGCGGTGTCCCACGCCATCAAATCCCTGGAACAAGAACTGGGCGTGGAATTGCTCAGGCGGCATCAGTCGGTGGTGGAGCTCAGCGATATCGGCCAGCAATTGCTGTTGCGGGCCCGGGCCATGCTCGGGCTGGCGAACACCTTGCGCCAGGAAGCCGCCGATGCCCGGGGCATGCGCCGGGGCACGTTGCGCATCGGCTCGTTCGGGCCGACGTCATCGATGAAACTGCTGCCCGGGATCCTGCGGCGCTATCGAGCCTTGCACCCCGGCATCGAAGTGCACATTGATGAAGGGCCCGACAGGCAGGTGGTCCAATGGCTGGACGAACGGCGGATCGATGTTGGTTTCGTGGTGCTGCCCGAGGAGCGTTTCGATACGTACATGCTGACGGAAGATCAGATGGTCGCCCTGCTGCCCACCGCACACCCCCTCGCCGCCCGGGCCAGCCTAAGCCTCAAGGATCTGTGCAACGACCCCTTCGTGCTCACCGAGGCGGGATCGTCGGAGTTGGTCACGCGCCTGTTCAATGCCGCCCGGCTGACACCGAACGTGCGCTTGCGTTGCTCGCAATTGCTCAGCACCCTGGATGTCGTCAGGCGTGGCGAGGCGGTGAGCGTGGTGTCCGAAGGGTCGTTGCCAGATGACAGGAACCCTGGTTACGTCGCCAGGCCCTTGTCGCCCCGGGTGCCGCGCCAGATCGGCCTGGCGGTATTGGACAGCCGCCAGGCCTCGCCCGCCACCCTGGCGTTCATCGAACTGGCCCGGCAGTCATGAGCCCGGCATCAAACCTGGGGGAGCCTGGCATTGAACCTGTGGGAGCAAAGCTTGCTCGCGATGAAGGCACCTCGGTTCTCCAGGTGGACCGCATGATCGTTCATCGCGGGCAAGCCTTGCTCCCACAGACCTTGCTCCCACAGTCACACTGGTGCCAGCAAGTCACCGACAGGCCATCTATCATGGTCGGCATCCAATGCTTCCCCCCTACCCCCTTTTTCATCAGGTCGTGCCGATGCCCTTGACCACCACCCGCTCGCACACTCGGCCCCGCCGCTACCTGGTCACCCTGCTGTGCGGCCTGGTGCCGATGCTGTCAGGGCTGGCTATTTTGTACATGCAGGCCGAACGGACGCTGGCGCAACACACCCGGCAGACCGCCGAGGAACTGGTGCGGCAGATTGAGCTGATGCTCGACAACACCGCCATGGCGGCCCGTGAATTGTTGCCCCTGGCCGGCCAGCCCTGCGAAGCGGTGAAGCTGGCCCTACGCGAACAAGTGACGCGCCGGCCATTTGTCCGCTCGACCAACCTGATATGGGACGACAGCCTGTATTGCAGCTCGCTGTTCGGCGCCTTCGAAGAACGGGTCAACCCGAGCGACTATCATCAGGGCACGCTGTGGCTCATGGATGGCAACCCGGTCACGCCGGATTCCGCACTGCTGATCTACAGGCTCAATGAGGGTCGGCAAGGCGCCTTGGCCACACTTGACGGGTATCACTTGGCCAATGTCCTGCGCCTGATCGGCGGCCAGACCCGGCTGCGGCTGCAAATCGGCCCGAATTGGCTGGCGGCGGACGGCAAGGTCCGGCCAGCGCCCTTGCCCGGGCTGCCGGTGGCCCAGAGCGAGCTGGGCTCATCGCGCTACCCCTTTCATGTGGAAGCCGGATTCGAGGAGGGTGAAACCTGGCGCTACATGGCCAGGGAATATCCTCCACTGTTCAGCCTGCTGATCTTCTTTGGCGCTGTGGCGGGGACACTCGGACACTGGCTGCAAAAGCGCGCCTCGTCTCCCAGCCGTGAACTGCAACGGGCGCTGGAAGCCGGCGAGTTCGTGCCCTACCTGCAACCAGTCGTGCACAGCGACAGCAAACGCTGGGCCGGCGTCGAGGTGCTGATGCGCTGGAACCACCCCAAGGAAGGCCTGGTCCGTCCGGACCTGTTCATTCCCTTCGCCGAACACAGCGGCGTGATCGTGCCGATGACCCGTGCGCTGATGCAGCAGACCATGCGCCTGCTGGTGCCGCTCGCGCCACGACTCGAAGCGCCGTTTCACGTCGGCATCAACATTACCGCCCGCCACTGCCAGGACCTGGCGCTGGTGGACGATTGTCGCGAGTTTCTCGGCGCCTTCGCGCCGGGTGCGATAACCCTGGTGCTGGAGTTGACCGAACGCGAGCTGATCGAACCGACGCCCGTGGCCCGGCAACTGTTCGACCTACTGCGAGAACTGGGGGTCAAGATCGCGCTCGACGATTTCGGCACCGGCCATTCCAGCCTGGCGTATTTGCGCCAGTTCAACGTGGATTTTCTAAAGATTGACCAGAGTTTTGTCGCGATGATCGGTGCCGACGCGCTGTCGCGCCACCTCCTTGATAGCATCATCGAACTGTCGGGCAAGTTGGATCTGGACATGGTGGCCGAGGGCGTCGAAACCGTCGAACAGAGCGACTACCTGAGCGCAAATGGGGTGAACTTTCTGCAGGGTTATCTATTTGGTCGCCCCATTAGCGGGCAGGCATTCGCTGAGGCGTTGACCGGCACTAATGGCAGTTAACTGCCGTCGATCTATTGACGACGACCTGCCCATTGATAAAACGCTTGCTGTTGTTACATAACGAAAAAGTTACGATTTACACTTTCCGGATTAACTACTACAATTTTTCTACCTGTGCCACATAACAGGAGAGAGTCATTAACACCGAGTCGCTTCAAGGCGCTTGGCTTATAGCTTTGTTTGCGGTTGGTATCAGCCAAATATTTTGATTGGAGTAATCATTTTGTCCAGACTCGCTGAATTTCGTGCAGCCGAAAAGGCCCTTCAAGAACAGCTCAAGCAGCTGGAATCGCTGAAGAACGATGCCGGGCTCAAGAAGGAAATCGAATTCGAGGAAAAGCTCCAGGGACTGATGAAAACCTACGGCAAGAACCTGCGCGACATCGTCGCGATCCTCGACCCGAACCCGTCCAAGGCAAGCCTGCAGTCGACCAAGCCTACCAAGACCCGTCGTGCGCGCGTGGTGAAGGTCTACCAGAACCCGCACACCGGTGAGTTGATCGAGACCAAGGGCGGCAATCACCGCGGCCTGAAAGCCTGGAAAGAACAATACGGTGCAGCGACTGTTGATTCTTGGTTGCGTGGTTGACAGTGCGTTGACAGCCCAGGCCAAAAAGCCCTGAATATTCAGGGCTTTTTTATGGACTAAACTTTAGGGTTAACCCCTTTGGGGTATTACGTTGAAGGCATCATAGTTTCAAACTGTTTCGCACCGACTGTATTTCATCCTGGCTTTCAACAAACGCCTGCGCCTGCCCGGCATAGGACAGCACATAAGCCTTGCCCTCATTTAGTGCCGCGACGAGTGCCTGAGACAATACATGTCGTCCGTTTTGCGTGATCGTGCAAGTGGTTTCCAATGCAGTTACGCCCCCTAACATGGAAGCATGCACCTTAGTGCACACACTTTGATAACCGCCCTGGAAAAAATCCTTCTGGATTGATTTGCGCATTTCCAGCAACACGCCCTGCAAGTTGACTTGGTGATCGGGGGCAACGGGGGTCGTGGTCAGTTCCAAGACCATCACGGCATTGCCTGCCGAATCACTCTTGGTAGCCCGTTGGCGCAGGGTTCCAGGGGCTGCCGAGGCCGATGCCTCTGCGGGCATGGGTTCGACGACCCAGCCCTGGGGCCAGGTAATTTGCGGTTCGGACGCCTGGACGCCGCCGACGCTCACCAGCAGCAGGACAAACAGCGAAAGGAACGGTCGAATCATTGCATTGGCACTCAAGAGCGAAGCGTGAAGTCTGAAGCATGATTTCGATGAGAGCTACAGCAGATTGAACGCCGGGAACATTGAGCTTAACGCTGGGGGTGGGCACCCACCGCCCAACTCAAGGCATCAGCCAAGGCGCTGGCATAATCCAAGTCGTCTCCGATGGGAGCCTGGGTTGCACTCCCCGGATAGCCAAACGCAGCGATCCATAGCGGTGTGTGTTGCGCAAGCTGGTCGCACAACACCGTTATCTCGCCTTCCAACTGACGGTACATGTCCAATTCAAGCAGTCCCTCGCTTATGAACCAGGCGGCATTCTGTTCGATACGCTCAAGCACAAACAGCGCGGTCAAATTCCCCAGCATTTTTTTCACCCGAGGCAAGGACACGACTGACAGGGCCTGGAGCGCGCTTTCAAGAAACAGACGCAAACCGTGCGCCTCGCCCACGGCCCGGGCACCGACCAGTAACGGATTCCACACTTGCATCGGATCGCAGCCCAGTACTTCAGCCGCTTCAACGTCTGCCTTGAGCCGGCTGATCAACCGGTATTCGCGTGTTCGAAACAGGAATAGCCAATATTCGGGCTCCGACAATCGAGCGCTCCCGGAAAATACCGGGGGTAAGTCGAGAGGTAACGCACTCAAGCTTTTGGCGGTATCCAGAACGATCAGCAGATTATTACCGCCGCCATCGTTAAATATATGGGCTAGCCCTTGGTACTCCATGAAACGGTTCAACGTCAGATCTCCCGCGACGCCACAACGAAGCCGACATTCGCTGACCACCTGTTCGACGGCCCAGGTGCACAACGCCTTGCTCAAGGCCAACGATCGGTTCGCGCTGGACCACGGCGCCCAAGTCAAGGCTGAGGCGTCGGCGGTGCGTCGAGTGGTCCGCTCCCGCACCCTTTGCATCCAGCCTTCAACTTCATGATTAACCTGGCAGGTAGTGACGTATGTGGTCGCCAAGGCAGCGAACAGCGCACGACGTTGGGTGCTGTAGCTCAGCAAACTGGCATCGGCGCCAATGCGCGCCATCGTGGAACGACGTAATGAATGACTCAAGGCCAGCCCGACACTGGCACGGGCCACCGCGCACATTGCCACAGCCGCCATGGCCCAGACATGCGCGGGTGCCACTAATGTACGGACAAGCCGTTCGTCCAGATCGCTGAGTGGATCATGCAAGATACCTTGTTCATCAATGGAGGCCGTGCCGGACAACCAAGCGCAATAAGGTAGGTGCACGTGATCGAATCCCGCCAATCCATAATCGAAGGGAACCAGGGGGATTTCTGCCGGGGAAGACAACCGCACGCCCGGATGAGGGCCTCGGTGATCGCTGATATCGAAGGCGAAAGGGTAGACACCGCAGTCCCGGTCATCAATCTTCAAGCGCGCGCACACGACCCCGATCTTGGCCTGGTCACTGATTCCCACATTGGTAAACTTCAGCGCACCGTTATCCGGTGTATGCAACGTGAAGGACCTACTCGCGAGATCGAATACAGCCTCGGTACGATTGGCAATCTGACTGTTGCTACCGCCTATTTCGGTGATCATGTAGGCACTGACCTTTTCGCCGGACTCCAACGCCTGGCGCAAACGGATGGCGTTCGGGTTGTCCTGCTCGAACTCGATCAAGGTGCCGACACAAAGCCCATACTGGATGGCGAAGGCGATAAACAGAGACGGATCGGTCACCCCCAGCGATTGCGAGAGCGCCAGCATCAGGTCGGGCTGATCGAACAATCGGGTATTGGCGGGCAGCGCTTTGATTAGCGCGCGCAACCGCGCATAGGTAGCCCGATGAAGTTCCAGATTACTCATGCCAATGCGGTGGCTGAGATCCAAACTTGCAAGGACCTGCGCAGCCTGGGCTCGTATGTCAGTGGATATGCCTGTTTCAAGTGCATCGACAAGGTCGCAGATTGTCCGATCCTTCAGCGGATCTCCGGCCCCAGGCGAGTACTGCAGTTCGTCGAACAACGCACTTATTTCTTCGTGATCCTGCATCAACGGGGCGCATGTTTGCACCCTAGGCAGTGTAGCGTGTACGCACCGCGACAAACCTCCACCGACGCCGAGATCAACGAAGACTGTCTGCTCATTCCTGTCGACTTCCCGCAGCGCCTGTAATAAGTGGGCCGGTTTGATAATACAATCGGCGAGCCCCTGCAGCAGGTCGTCGTTCTCACGATAAACCCTTCGCGCCACACAGGAATACACGGGGACCCGCAAAGAACGCGGAGAAAACTCGCGAATTTGTGTAAGAAAACACTGAGCCGTAGACGTCAAGGCTGGATGATGGGACGCATATGGCACATCCAATTTCATCAACCTCACGCTGCCAGGGGCCTGACTCATTAACGCGTCGACGGCCTCGTTGGGGCCGCTGACGAGACATTGACGTGGCGTATTGACGCCGGCCAACACCAAGTCCGACCGCCCCACGGCCTCAATGATGCTCACGGTGTCCTGCTCGCTTCCACCCACCAGAACCATCGCCCCTTTGCCTTCTTGGTCCTGAAAGGCGTTGTTTGCTGCGCAAATCGCACGCACGCCATCTGTCAGTTCAAGCGCGCCGGCGCAAACCATCGCCGCGATTTCCCCCAGACTTTGGGCGACGATGACTCGGGGCCGAATACCGAAAAGTTCAAAGACCCTGACCAGTGCGATCGAAGCCGTAAACGATGCCATTTGCGGGACACCCACCGGCAGCGGGCTCTTGCCATCAGGATGAAGCAACACCCGCCGAATCACGCCCGACGCAATAGGTCGGTGCTGTTGGGCACTTTCTAAGGCTATGTCCACAGCGCACAAGACTTCCTCTATCCGTTGCGCAAATTCTGGACCGATGCCATGGAGAGTCGCCAGGGTGCCTTGAAGATCAGTACCCTGGCCTGGGAACATAAAGATGGCGTTCTCGCGCAATGAAGCCAATTGAAATGACATATGCAACTCCCTGGCATCACTCGGCTCATCCCCGCTCGCACCTTTGATACGGGGAGATCGAAAAGAGATGGGCGGCGAATGGAAAATACCGATCAACCGGACCACTCCAAAATAGGCTCCCTGTGCCTTAGAACTACTGTCAGTTTCGACAGTGAATCGATTCATCAAGAATTTGGCGATACCACGCCCCTTGCGTATCATGGGCGCAGCTGCAAGGAAGCCGTTGACGCAAGCCCAGGAACCCGTCGCGACCACGCTTGCGACGCCGTTTGCCCCACTTTTTCTCCGGAGGGCCCATGAGCCTGCACGAACTCAATACTTTCCCTGGCGTCACCGCCCAACCTGACGCCGCCACGGCCCAGTTCGTCTTCAACCACACCATGCTGCGGGTCAAGGACATCACCCAGTCCCTGGATTTCTACACCCGCGTGCTGGGTTTCTCGCTAGTGGAAAAGCGCGACTTCCCGGAAGCCGAATTCAGCCTGTATTTCCTGGCGTTGGTGGACAAGCACCAGATCCCGGCGGACGCCGCGGCGCGTACCGAATGGATGAAGTCGATCCCCGGCATCCTGGAACTGACCCACAACCACGGCACCGAAAGCGACCCGGCGTTCGCCTACCATAACGGCAACACCGACCCTCGCGGCTTCGGCCATATCTGCATCTCGGTACCGGACGTCGTCGCAGCCTGCGAGCGCTTCGAAGCACTGGGCTGCAACTTCCAGAAGCGCCTGAGCGACGGACGCATGAAAAGCCTGGCCTTCATCAAGGACCCGGATGGCTACTGGGTCGAGATCATCCAGCCTGCGCCGTTGTAAACCTCACCACCGTCCATTGTGATAGCTCGATAGCTGTTTACCTGTCGACGGTGATGCTGGATTTGAGGGCCTCTTCGCGAGCAAGCCCGCTCCCACACTGGACCGTGTCGTTCACAGGTTTTGCGTACGACAGCGATCCAGTGTGGGAGCGGGCTTGCTCGCGAAGGAGGCAACTCGATCTAGTAGGGTGAATACCACGTCTGCCACAGAATGCGCAGATAAAAAACCCCATGAGCCAATGGCTCATGGGGTTTTGTGTTTTCCGCTATTGGTTGTTCAGGCCGGCGCGGAGGTGCGGATCAGGTGGTCGAAGGCGCTCAGCGAAGCCTTGGCGCCCTCGCCCACGGCGATCACGATCTGCTTGTACGGCACGGTGGTCACGTCACCGGCGGCGAACACGCCAGGGATCGAGGTTTCGCCACGGGCATCGACGATGATCTCGCCACGGGGTGACAACTCGACGGTGCCCTTGAGCCAATCGGTGTTAGGCAACAGGCCGATCTGTACGAAGATCCCTTCCAGCGCCACGTCGCGCACTTCACCGCTCGGACGGTCCTTGTAGCGCAGGCCGTTGACCTTCTGCCCATCCCCCGTCACTTCGGTGGTCTGGGCGTTGGTGATCACCGTCACGTTCGGCAGGCTGTGCAGTTTGCGCTGCAATACCGCGTCGGCACGCAATTGCACATCGAACTCCAGCAAGGTGACGTGGGCGACGATACCGGCCAGGTCGATCGCCGCTTCGACGCCGGAGTTACCGCCGCCAATCACCGCCACGCGCTTGCCCTTGAACAGCGGGCCGTCGCAGTGCGGGCAGTACGCCACGCCCTTGTTGCGGTATTGCTGCTCGCCCGGCACGTTCATTTCGCGCCAGCGGGCACCGGTCGCCAGGATCACGGTCTTGGCCTTGAGGCTCGCACCGCTGGCGAACTTGATTTCATGCAGCCCGCCGTCCTTGCCCGGCACCAGGCCGTCGGCACGTTGCAGGTTCATGATGTCCACGTCGTACTGCTTGACGTGTTCTTCCAGGGCAACCGCCAGTTTCGGCCCTTCGGTTTCCTGGACCGAGATGAAGTTCTCGATGGCCATGGTGTCGAGCACCTGACCACCAAAACGCTCGGCCGCCACACCGGTGCGAATGCCTTTACGGGCCGCGTAGATCGCCGCCGAAGCGCCGGCCGGGCCACCGCCGACCACCAGCACATCAAAGGCGTCCTTGGCGCTGATTTTCTCGGCCTGGCGTTCGATACCGCTGGTATCGATCTTGGCGAGAATCTCTTCCAGGCCCAAGCGGCCTTGGCCAAAGTTCACGCCGTTCAGGTAAATGCTGGGCACAGCCATGATCTGACGCTCATCGACTTCGGCCTGGAACAGCGCGCCGTCGATGGCGACGTGGCGAATGTTCGGGTTCAGCACCGCCATCAGGTTCAGCGCCTGGACCACGTCCGGGCAGTTCTGGCACGACAGCGAGAAATATGTCTCGAAGTTGAACTCGCCCTTGAGCGAGCGGATCTGTTCGATGACTTCGACACTGGCCTTCGACGGGTGGCCACCGACTTGCAGCAGGGCCAGCACCAGCGAAGTGAATTCATGCCCCATGGGAATGCCGGCGAAACGCAGGCTGATATCGGCTCCCGGGCGGTTCAACGAAAACGAAGGCTTGCGCGCATCGGTGCCGTTGTCGAGCAACGTAATCTGGTGGGAAAGACTGGCAACGTCTTGGAGTAACGCGAGCATTTCCTGGGATTTCGCACCGTCGTCGAGGGAGGCGACGATCTCGATCGGCTGGGTGACCCGTTCCAGGTATGACTTCAACTGAGCTTTAAGATTGGCGTCCAACATACGGGCGATTTCCATTTTTTTGAATTTCAGAAAAAACAACGCCCGAGCGAATCTCGCCCGGGCGTTTTGTGGGGCGAAGCGGCTTACTTGATTAAGAGCGGATCGCCCTCGGATGACTCACAGGTTTAGATCTTGCCGACCAGGTCCAGGGACGGAGCCAGGGTGGCCTCGCCTTCTTTCCACTTGGCTGGGCAGACTTCGCCTGGGTGAGCGGCAACGTACTGAGCGGCCTTGATCTTGCGCAGCAGCTCGGAAGCGTCACGGCCTACACCGCCGTCGTTGATTTCAACGATCTTGATCTGGCCTTCTGGGTTGATCACGAAAGTACCGCGGTCAGCCAGGCCGACTTCTTCGATCAGCACGTCGAAGTTGCGGGAGATGACGTGGGTCGGGTCGCCGATCATGGTGTACTGGATCTTGCCGATGGCTGGCGAAGTGTTGTGCCAGGCCGCGTGGGCAAAGTGAGTGTCGGTGGAAACGCTGTAGATCTCGACGCCCAGTTTCTGGAATTCGGCGTAGTTATCGGCCAGGTCTTCCAGTTCGGTTGGGCAAACGAAGGTGAAGTCAGCCGGGTAGAAGAACACGACAGACCACTTGCCTTTCAGGTCGGCGTCCGACACTTCGACGAAAGCGCCGTTTTTGAAAGCGGTGGCGTTGAACGGTTTAACTTGGCTGTTGATGATAGGCATCGATGTTTCTCCGTCAGGGGTTGAAAAGTTGATGGAGAGGATCTTACCCACTCATCCCCAGGCTGGCTCATTGGCAAACCTGATGCGAATGATTGGTTTTGGCTATCAGGAATCTATATAGATAGAAGAAATCTGTGGGGCCGTGTAGGAGCTCCTACACGGCGCCTACATACCGCGTCAGGCGACGGGGGTACGCATCGTCACGAATTCTTCGGCGGCAGTTGGGTGCACGCCGATGGTTTCGTCGAAGTCGCGCTTGGTGGCGCCGGCCTTGAGGGCGATGGCCAAGCCTTGGACGATTTCCCCGGCGTCCGGTCCGACCATGTGGCAGCCCAAGACTTTATCGGTGTTGGCATCGACGACCAGTTTCATCAAGGTGCGTTCCTGGCAGTCGGTGAGGGTCAGCTTCATCGGCCGGAAACGGCTTTCAAAAATCTGAACCTCGTGCCCCTCCTCCCGGGCCTGCTCTTCGGTCAGGCCCACCGTGCCGATGTTCGGCAGGCTGAACACGGCGGTGGGGATCATCCGGTAATCCACCAGTCGATACTGCTCGGGCTTGAACAGCCGCCGCGCCACCGCCATGCCTTCGGCCAGGGCCACCGGCGTAAGCTGCACACGGCCGATCACGTCGCCAATGGCCAGGATCGACGGTTCGGTGGTCTCGTACTTTTCGTTGACCTGCACGAAGCCTTTTTCGTCCAGCTTGACGCCCGTGTTCTCCAGCCCAAGGTTGTCCAGCATCGGCCGTCGGCCCGTGGCGTAGAACACACAATCGGTCGACAGCGTGCGACCATCCTTGAGTGTCACCTTGAGGCCGCCGTCCGCTTCTTTATCGATGCGCTGGATGTCGGCGTTGAATTGCAGGTCCAGGCCACGACGTTGCAGCTCTTCAGCCAGATGCTTGCGCACGGCGCCGTCGAAGCCACGCAGGAACAAGTCGCCGCGATAGAGCAAGGACGTCTGCGCGCCCATGCCATGGAAAATCCCGGCGAATTCAACGGCAATGTAGCCGCCGCCCACCACCAGCATGCGCTTGGGCAACGTCTTGAGGAAAAACGCCTCGTTGGAACTGATGGCATGCTCGCGACCTGGAATGTCAGGAATCACCGGCCAGCCGCCCGTGGCGATCATGATGTGTTCGGCGGTGTAGCGCTGGCCGTTGATCTCGACTTCGTGCGGGCCGCTGATCCTGGCGTGGCCTTCATGCAACGTCACGCCACTGTTGACCAGCAGGTTGCGGTAGATACCATTGAGGCGACTGATCTCGCGGTCCTTGTTGGCGATCAACGTGGCCCAGTCGAAACTCGCCTCGCCCGCCGTCCAGCCATAGGCCGATGCCTGCTCGAAGTCCTCGGCGTAATGCGCGCCGTAGACCAGCAGCTTTTTCGGCACGCAGCCCACGTTCACGCAGGTCCCGCCCAGGTAGCGGCTTTCCGCCACGGCCACCTTGGCCCCGAAACCGGCGGCGAACCGCGCAGCCCGCACGCCACCGGAACCGGCGCCAATCACATACAAGTCAAAATCGTAGGCCATCTTCTATCTCCTTCGGCAGGTCACCAGCATACCTGCTGTTTTCGCCTGAGGCAGCGTTGCGATGGTTATGGGGGCGGAAAATGGAAAAGCCAGTTGGACTGGATCATGTCGAGCGGTCAAGCCCAAAACCTGTGGGAGCGGGCTTGCTCGCGAATGCAGTGTGTCAAACGACATCAATGCTGGTTGTGCCGCCCTCTTCGCGAGCAAGCCCGCTCCCACAAGGTGAATCCCTTGTATGGCTTGCGAGAGATTTTTTCCCAAGCCAAAAAAAACGCCCCGAACCAGTCGGGGCGTTTTTTATGGCGTGGCGCAGGCTTATCAGTAAGCCTTGCCCGTCTTGTAGAAGTTCTCGAAGCAGAAGTTGGTCGCGTCGATGTAGCCTTCGGCGCCACCGCAGTCGAAACGCTTGCCCTTGAACTTGTAGGCCATGACGCAGCCGTTCTGGGCCTGTTTCATCAAGGCGTCGGTGATCTGGATTTCGCCGCCCTTGCCTGGCTCGGTCTGTTCGATCAGGTCGAAGATGTCCGGGGTCAGGATGTAGCGACCGATGATCGCCAGGTTCGACGGCGCGTCTTCAGGCTTTGGTTTTTCAACCATGCTGTGGACGCGGTAGATGTCGTCGCGGATCATTTCGCCGGCGATCACGCCGTACTTGTTGGTTTCCTGCGGATCGACTTCCTGGATCGCCACGATGGAGCAGCGGAACTGCTTGTACAGCTTGACCATCTGGGTCAGGACGCCGTCGCCTTCGAGGTTGACGCACAGGTCGTCCGCCAGGACCACGGCGAACGGTTCGTCACCGATCAGTGGGCGACCGGTCAGGATCGCGTGGCCCAGGCCTTTCATTTCGGTCTGGCGGGTGTAGGAGAACGAGCACTCATCCAGCAGTTTGCGGATGCCGACCAGGTACTTTTCCTTGTCGGTGCCTTTGATCTGGTTTTCCAGCTCGTAGCTGATGTCGAAATGGTCTTCCAGGGCGCGCTTGCCACGGCCAGTCACGATGGAAATTTCAGTCAGACCCGCATCAAGGGCTTCTTCGACGCCGTACTGGATCAGTGGCTTGTTCACCACCGGCAGCATTTCTTTGGGCATGGCTTTAGTCGCTGGCAGGAAGCGAGTACCGTAACCGGCTGCTGGGAACAAGCATTTCTTGATCATATAAGTCCTTGAAAAGGCGGTGTGTACGAGTTTCGGCGCAGTCTAATCAGGCGACGGGCACCTTACAATGCCCGCACTGGCCAACCGGTGCCATCATAGAGAAATAAAAAACGGCGGATAGTTCAATCGCCTTTCGTTTCGATGGCTGCAGCGGTCCACTGTACGCCAGTGAGGGCTGTTTGCGGGCATTTGACGTATCATGGCGGCCTTGATCACGCCAACGAGGCAGTTAGATGTCGGCAAGAAACGCAAACGGTTATTCGGTCAGCCAGGGCAAGGACGGCCAGTGGTGGATTATCAACTACCACGGCGAGCAGGTCGCCGGTCCCTTGCCCAGCAAGGCCATGGCAGTGGAAGTGGCTGCGGTATTCCAGGACGAACGCGCGGCTCCAGCGACGAAAGAACGCGAAAGCGCCCCCGCCCGCAGCCCCCGCCGCAAGAAATGAGCCGCAGGAAATAAACAGACGAGCCTCTAGTAAATGCCACCGGCGCATCGAACGAGGCTTGTTTAGCTGTACCGCAATGGCCATTCGCTATAACCTCGCCTTTGCCCTTCCCTCCTCGATGACGATCCCATGAAAACACTTCTGGCGCTGTTTACAGTCCTGGCCCTGGCGGGCTGTGCCTCGGCCGAAAAAACCTATCTCGATAATGGCGAACAAGGCTTGGCGATCGACTGTTCGGGCGAGGCCAATTCCTGGGCGACTTGCTATGAAAAGGCCGATGCGTCCTGTGCCGGCACCGGCTACCGCATCGTCGGCACCGACGGCACGCCCCAGGCCAAGGACAGCGAGAAGACCCTGGGCGTCGACGTCGGCAATTTCAGCAGCCGCAGTGTCGTGGTGGTCTGCAAATAAGTTTGCAAAGAAATCAGATGTGAATCTCGGCGAACTTGATGCCCAGCCCACGTATGGTCTCGACCAGGTCATCGAGCTGGCTGAAGGACTCGACTTCGTCCTGCTCATCCACCAGGAAAAAACTGCGCCCGGCGCTTTTCTTGAAGAACACGATCCATTCGCCCGGGCTCGCCGGGTTCTGGATCACGTGGGTGGCAAAGATAAGGCCTTCTGCATGGCGCTCGCGCACCTGCTCGCGTTTCATCGAATGACTCCATGAATGACAATGCCGCCAACGTTGACCGTGGCGGCATTTTTGTCGAGGGACAGCAGTTTATCCGATGGTCGGTCCGCTCGTCAGGCGCTGACGGTGTTCAGCCGGAAATGCAGGCGTTGGCTGCGTCCTGCACATCGCCCGGACGCACGGGCACGTTGGACATGCTTTCATGCAGCTTGATGCTGCTGCCACTGGAACGCTCGTCAATGTCGAACACTGCCGCTGGCAGGGCCGACAGTTTGCCCGGGACGATCAGCCGCACGCCGTTTTTGTGCGGTTCCATTTGCAGCGAGCCACGGCTGCTGGCCAGCTTGTCGGCCACGCACTTGGCATATTCGTGGGGTTTCTTTCCGGAGATGACGCTCATGGTGGGGGGCGTCTGGTTGATGTCCGATACCGATGCACATCCACTCATGGCCAATGCCAACACCCACACGCTGCGCTTCATATGTTTCCTCCAATAAAGATGCTCCGACAGTGCAAACACCGTTTTGCTCCGGTGCCGCACCGCTTTTTTTTCCCGCTACCTGCGATAAATGAACAAAGCCTGGCGCGCGGGCCGGATATTAACACTCGGGGCTGATAAACTGCGCCTCATTGCCCCTTGCTATCGTTTTGATTTTGTAGAAAAAGCCCTTCTGGAGGCGCCCATGAAATTCATTCACCAGCGCGAGCACCTGAACGAAGACGACATTGTCGTCATCGAATGCTCGCAAATGTGCAACATCCGTTTGATGAACGACGCCAACTTCCGCAGCTTCAAGAACGGCGGCCGGCACACGTATCACGGCGGCGCGTTCGACACCTTCCCGGCGAGGATCACGGCGCCGAGCACCGGTTTCTGGAACATCACCATCGACACCGTCAACCGCCGTGCAATCAGCGTCACGCGCAAGCCGACCCTGACCCACAAGATCAAGATCATCCGGCGTTCCAGCTCGAAACTGAGCTGAACATCGCCCTTTCAAGAAAGGCAAAACCGTGGCCCAGACGACCAAATACGTCATCAAGTACAAGCTCAACGACGAACGCCGCTTCGAATTCGCGCAACTGGAAACCGGCACCGAGGAAGAAGCCCGGGCCGCGTTGCAAAAACTGCACGGCGAGACCGGCGATGTGATCAGCGAGGTCAAGGTCAGCAAGGCGCTGTAACGGCTCATCCTGATTGATTTTTGTAGCCACTGGGTGGGCACGATGCTTTGTGGCGAGGGAGCTCGCTCCCGCTCGGCTGCGCAGCAGTCGCAAAACCTGCTGGCGCGGCCTGCCTGCAAGAACACATCAGTCATTTTGGGTCGGCTTCGCCGCCCAGCGGGAGCAAGCTCCCTCGCCACAAGAGCATTGTGCTCAATGGTGCACCGCAAGAATCGGAGTGCCCGGCATCGCCGCACTGCGCAGACTGAACAGTCCTTTCCAACAAGGATTGCCATCGTGCCCCCTACGTCTTCCCTGCCCCAGCACCTCACCAACCTTGACTGGCCCACCCTGGAGCAAAGTCTCGACCAGGACGGCTGTGCAGTCATTCGCAACCTGCTGCCGCCATCGCAATGCCGGCAACTGGCTGGTCTGTACGCAGAACCCAGCCTTTTTCGTTCACGGGTGATCATGGCCCGCCATGGATTCGGGCGCGGCGAGTATCAGTATTTTCGCTATCCGCTACCGGACCTCATCCAACAGCTGCGTCAGTCGCTGTACCCCATGCTGGGGCCGCTGGCGAACCGCTGGAATGAATGCATGGACCTGGACGTGCGCTACCCCCACAAACACGTCGACTTCATCCAGCGCTGTCACGATGCCGGACAATCGCGCCCCACACCGTTGTTGCTGCAATATGGCCCCCAGGACTACAACTGCCTGCACCAGGATCTGTACGGCGAACAGGTGTTCCCCTTGCAGATCGCGATCCTGCTGTCGGAACCGGGCCAGGACTTTACCGGTGGCGAGTTTGTCCTCACCGAACAACGCCCGCGCATGCAGTCGCGGCCCCTGGTCATGGATCTGAAACAGGGCGATGCGCTGGTATTTGCCGTACACCAGCGGCCGGTCAAAGGCGTTCGCGGTTATTATCGGGTGAACATGCGCCATGGCGTCAGCTGCGTGCGCAGCGGCAGACGGCACACCTTGGGAATCATTTTTCATGATGCGCAATGACGACACACCGGTCACCTTGGACCTGTTCGCCGAGCAGGCGCCCACCACGCCCGGCCAGGTCGAACAGATCGGCCAGCAAGCGTTCGTGCTGCGCGGGTTCGCCCTGCCATGGCTCGAGCGTTTGCTGCCGGCCCTGGAGAACGTCTTGCAAGCTGCGCCGTTCCGGCAGATGGTCACGCCCGGCGGCTTTACCATGTCGGTGGCCTTGAGCAGTTGCGGCGCGCTGGGCTGGACCACCGACCGCAGCGGCTATCGCTACACCGCCCATGACCCGCAGACCGGCCGCCCCTGGCCCGACATGCCGACGGTGTTTCGCGAACTGGCCCAGGCCGCCGCCCGCCAGGCGGGGTTCGAGGCATTCGAGCCCGACGCCTGCCTGATCAACCGCTATGTGCCCGGCGCGCGAATGTCGCTGCATCAGGACAAGAACGAGCGCTCCCTCGACGCCCCCATCGTCTCGATGTCCCTGGGCTTGCCGGCGGTGTTCCAGTTCGGCGGCTTCGCGCGCAGCGACAAAAGCCTGCGCATCCCGCTGTTCCATGGCGACATCGTGGTCTGGGGCGGCGTGGACCGCTTGCGTTACCACGGCGTGCTGCCCCTCAAGGAAGGACAACACCCGCGCCTGGGCGCCCAGCGGATCAACCTGACGTTTCGCACCGCCGGGTGAAGGTGCAGAATTCAACCGCAAGACCCGGAGTGTCGCCCTCTCGCAGGCTGGCTAATGTAGCCAAAACGGGCCAATGGAATAACGACCATGAACAGCACTTCAAACAATCTCGCCCCTGAACAGGATCCCCGCTGGGCCGCCGTGCTCGCCCGCGATCCGCGCGCCGACGGAACATTTGTCTATGGCGTGAAAACCACCGGCATCTACTGCCACCCCAGCAGCCTGTCGCGCCTGCCCAACCCGCGCAACGTCGAATTCTTCGACACGCCGGAACAGGCCCAGGCCGCCGGCTACCGGCCCAGCAAGCGCGTGGCCCGGGACCAGACCCAGGTCGCCGCCCAACAAGCGGCCCGGGTCGCGGCGACCTGCCGGCAGATCGAGGCGGCCGAGGCGCTGCCCGGCCTGAATGAACTGGCAGACAGCGCCGGCTTGAGTCCCTTTCATTTCCATCGGGTCTTCAAGGCCGTCACCGGCCTGACGCCCAAGGGCTACGCCGCCGCCCACCGCTCACGCAAGGTCCGCGAACGCCTGGCCGATGGCGGCACCATCACCGAGGCGCTGTACGACGCCGGTTTCAATTCCAACAGCCGTTTCTATGAGGCCGCCGACAAGGTGTTGGGCATGAAGCCCGCCGACTACCGCGCCGCCGGGCAGAACACCGACATCCGTTTCGCCGTCGGCCAGTGCTCCCTCGGGGCGATCCTGGTGGCGCAAAGCGAGCGTGGCGTGTGCGCGATCCTGCTGGGCGACGATCCGGATGCGTTGGTGCGGGACCTGCAGGACAAATTCCGCCGGGCCAACCTCATCGGTGCCGACCGGGAGTTCGAGCAGTTGATCGCCCAAGTGGTGGGCTTCATCGAAGCTCCCGCCTTGGGCCTGGACCTGCCCTTGGACCTGCGCGGCACCGCCTTCCAGGAGCGAGTCTGGCAAGCGTTGCGGGACATCCCCGTCGGCAGCACCGCCAGCTACGCCGAGATCGCCCAGCGCATCGGCATGCCCAAGGCCGTGCGCGCCGTGGCCCAAGCCTGTGGCGCCAACAGCCTGGCAGTGGCGATCCCTTGCCACCGGGTGGTGCGCAGCGACGGCAACCTGTCGGGCTATCGCTGGGGCGTGGAGCGCAAGCGTCAGTTGCTGGCGCTGGAACGCTCGTCCGGGGATTGAATGCCGATGTAGATCGCCACCGATTCGGGGCCACTGTAGACCTCGAAATCGGTGGTGAAACGGCGCAGCGTCTGCGGGTTATCGGCGAAGTACGCCCAGATCAAGCCCCAGGTCTGGATCACGCAATCGGGCATCGGCCCCTTGGCCGAAAACACCAGGTAATCCCCGCCCTCGATATCCACGGCGGGGTAGCCTGCGCTGGTCGCATCCACCTGCACCCCGGCCGTTACGTCGAAGTGACCGGTGGCGTCGGACTCGTAATGGGAATAGACACCGTAGACGAACGACTCCGACTGCCGGGCCGGAATCGTGTCGAACAACCCTTCGGTGAAGAATCGTTGCCACATCGGGCCGATCCTCGCCGTGTCGGGATGCTGCTCGTCGGCGTTGCGGGTGCGCACCTGCAAACCGGCCACGGTGAAGGGTTCGACAGTCTTGAGTTTCACATCCATGGGTCAGGCTCCTTGATGTATGAAGCCCGCATGGTAACCCTCACGGCGTCGGGATCAAGCGGCAAGCACTCGATTGAAAAACTCGACTGGCCGTCGCCGGCCCACACCTGTTAAAAACGCTGTTTCCTTCTGCCGTCGGAGACCCGTACATGAGCCAGTGGCCAGACACTCGCATTCTTGACTTGCTCGGTATCGAGCTGCCCATCATCCAGGGGCCGTTGGCCGGGGTGACCGGGCCGGCCATGGTGGTCGCGACCTGCAATGCCGGCGGGTTGGGTTCGATGCCAGCGGCGATGCTCGATGTCGAACAACTGCGCCAGGCGCTGACGACCATCCGCGAGCAGACCGACAAGCCGTTCAATGTGAATTTCTTCTCTCACCAGCCACCGGCCTTCGACGAACAACGGGCCGAGGCCTGGAAGCAACGGCTCAAGCCCTACTACGAGGAACTGGGCGTCGACTTCGACGCACCGACGCCGGTGTCCAACCGCACGCCTTTCGATGATGCAGCCTGCCGGGTGCTGGAGGAGATCCGTCCCAAAGTGGTGAGTTTCCACTTCGGTCTGCCGGAAAAATCCCTGCTGGACCGGGTCAAGGCCACCGGGGCGAAGATCCTTTCTTCGGCCACCACCGTCGAGGAAGCCATCTGGCTTGAACAGCACGGTTGCGACGCGATCATTGCCATGGGTTATGAAGCCGGGGGGCATCGCGGAATGTTCCTCAGCGACGACCTCAACACCCAGGTCGGGCTGTTTGCCTTGTTGCCGCAGGTGGTGGATGCGGTGAAGGTGCCGGTGATCGCCACCGGTGGCATTGGCGATGCGCGGGGGATTGTCGCGGCGTTCGCCCTCGGTGCCTCGGCGGTGCAATTGGGCAGCGCCTATCTGTTCACGCCCGAGGCGAAGATCAGCGCGTCCCATCACCGGGCGTTGCGCACGGCCAAGGAAAGCCAGACCGCGGTCACCAACCTGTTCACCGGCCGTCCGGCCCGGGGCATCGTCAACCGGGTGATGCGCGAAGTGGGCCCGATGAGTCCGCTGGCCCCAGCGTTCCCCCTGGCCGGCGGCGCGTTGATGCCGCTGCGGGCCAAGGGCGAAGCGGACTTCAGCAACCTCTGGGCCGGCCAGGCCTTCCCTATGGGCCGCGAGTTGCCGGCGGCCGAGCTGACGCGGCGGTTGGCTGAAGAGACGCAGGCTCAGCTCAATCGGTTTGGTCGGTCCTGATGGCCGTCATCGCCCGTTAGAACGCCATCGCGAGCAGGCTCGCTCCCACAGGGGACTGCTGGCAACCACGACATTGGGTGACGCCACTGTACCTGTGGGAGCGGGCTTGCTCGCGAAAGCGGTGGGTCAGTTAGCAACGGAGTTGAATGTGCCGCCGTCTTCGCGAGCAAGCCCGCTCCCACAGAGTTCTGGGGTGGACAAAAATCCGGCTCTCACCCCAGGCCTCGTGTGGGAGCGAGCCTGCTCGCGATGGGGCCAGGCCTTGCCCCCACTACCCCAGGCAAAATGCCGCGTTCCGTTTGTCGGTCATTCGCTATATATTCCGGTATATAGCGAACCTGCCCCGGAGCCTCACCCATGCGCCTCACCCACTTCGCGCCGTTACTGTTCCCGTTCATGACGATTGGTGCCGTCCAGGCCGCCGAGGTGCAGGTGGCGGTCGCTGCCAATTTCACCGCGCCGATCCAGGCCATCGCCGCCGATTTCGAAAAAGACACCGGGCATAAACTGGTAGCAGCGTACGGCGCCACCGGGCAGTTCTACACGCAGATCAAGAACGGCGCGCCGTTCGAAGTGTTCCTCGCCGCCGATGACACCACCCCGGCCAGGCTCGAAAGCGAAGGCGACACCGTCAAGGGCTCGCGTTTCACCTACGCTGTCGGCACCCTGGCGCTGTGGTCGGCCAAGGCCGGTTATGTCGACAACAAGGGCCAAGTCCTCCAGCACGCCGATTTCCAACACCTGTCCATCTCCAACCCGAAAACCGCGCCCTATGGCCTGGCCGCGACCCAGGTGCTGGACAAGCTCGGCTTGACCGCCCAGGTCAAAGGCAAACTGGTCGAAGGCCAGAACATCACCCAGGCCTATCAGTTCGTCTCCACCGGTAACGCTGAACTGGGCTTCGTCGCCTTGTCCCAGGTGTACAAGGACGGCAAAGTCACGAGCGGTTCGGCATGGATCGTCCCTGCCGACCTGCACGACCCGATCAAACAGGACGCGGTGATCCTCGACAAAGGCCGGGACAACCCCGCCGCCACTGCCCTGGTGGATTACCTTAAAGGTCCGAAAGCCGCCGCCATCATCCAGACCTACGGTTACCAACGCTAAATGCCCCTGACCAGCGCCGATTACGCCGCCATCTGGCTGACCCTGAAACTGGCGTCATTGACTACGGTGATCCTGCTGCTCATTGGCACGCCCATCGCCTTGTGGCTGTCGCGCACCCGCTCCTGGCTGCGCGGGCCGGTGGGTGCGGTGGTGGCGTTGCCATTGGTGCTGCCGCCCACGGTGATCGGCTTCTATTTATTGCTGGCGTTGGGGCCGAACGGCTGGATCGGCCAGTTCACCCAAGCCCTCGGGTTGGGCACCCTCACCTTCAGTTTCACCGGGTTGGTGATCGGCTCGGTGATCTATTCCATGCCGTTCGTAGTGCAGCCGTTGCAGAACGCCTTCGCCGCCATCGGCAGTCGCCCCCTGGAAGTCGCCGCCACTTTGCGGGCCGGACCCTGGGACACGTTTTTCAGCGTCGTCCTGCCCCTGGCCCGCCCCGGTTTCATCACTGCGGCGATCCTCGGTTTCGCCCACACCGTTGGCGAATTCGGGGTGGTGCTGATGATCGGCGGCAACATCCCGGAGAAAACCCGGGTGGTGTCGGTGCAGATCTACGACCATGTCGAAGCCCTGGAGTATGCCCAGGCCCACTGGCTGGCGGCGGCGATGCTGGTGTTTTCATTCCTCGTGCTGTTGGCGCTGTACTCCAGCCGCCGAGCCCGCGCTGGCTGGAGCTGATCGATGATTCACGCGCGTTTGCAGCTCGACCATGGGGCGTTTTCCCTGGACCTGGATGTGCAACTGCCGGGCCGTGGCGTGACAGCCTTGTATGGGCCTTCCGGCTCCGGCAAGACCACCTGCCTGCGCTGCATTGCCGGGTTGGAACGGCCGGCCCAGGGGTTTATCGAGGTCAACGGCCAGGTGTGGCAGGACACTGAGCACGGTGTGTTCGTGCCGCCCCACAAGCGTCCCGTGGGGTACGTGTTCCAAGAGGCGAGCCTGTTTGCCCATCTGTCGGTGCGGGCCAACCTGGCATTCGGCCTCAAGCGCATTGCACCGGCACAACGGCGGGTGGACATGGACCAGGCCACCGACCTGCTGGGCATCGGGCACTTGCTCGATCGGCAGCCGCACAACCTCTCCGGCGGCGAACGCCAACGGGTGGGCATCGCCCGCGCCTTGCTCACCAGCCCGCGACTGTTGCTGATGGATGAGCCGCTGGCGGCCCTCGACACCCGACGTAAAAACGAGATCCTGCCTTATCTGCAACGGCTCCACGATGAGCTGGACATCCCGGTGCTGTACGTCAGCCATTCCCAGGACGAAGTGGCGCGCCTGGCCGATCACATCGTGCTACTCGACGCTGGTCGCGCCCAGGCCAGCGGCCCCATCGGGGAAACCCTGGCCCGGCTCGACCTGCCATTGGCCTTGGGGGATGACGCCGGGGTGGTGATCGAAGGCAAGGTCAGCGGCTATGACCCGGCGTATCAATTGCTGACCTTGAACCTGCCCGACAGCCAACTGAACGTTCGCGTGGCCCATACTTCATTGGCCCTCGGCCAATCGCTGCGCTTCAAGGTCCAGGCCCGGGATGTCAGCCTCAGCCTGGCGAACGATGCCCAGACCAGTATTCTCAACCGCCTGCCGGTCACCGTGATCAGCGAACAGGCCGCCGACAACGCCGCCCATGTGCTGATCCGCCTGGAAGCGGCCGGCACCCCGCTGCTGGCGCGCATTACTCGCTACTCCCGCGACCAGTTGAAGCTGCACCCGGGGCAGGTGTTGTGGGCGCAGATCAAGGCGGTGGCGGTGTTGGCTTAGGGTATCGAGCCACACCACTCTATTGTGGGAGCGGGCTTGCTCGCGAAGGCGACGGCACATTCAATACTTTTGCTGGCTGACCCACCGCTTTCGCGAGCAAGCCCGCTCCCACAGGTTTGGGGGGACCTCAAAATCTTGGCACGACCGCAACGGGCTGCGGTCAATGAATTCACAGGCCACCGGATTCGTTGCCAAGGACTTTTTTCATGCCCGACACCCTGCCGCCGGATGCACTGCCGGCCGACCTGCATTATGTCGATGACACGGCCCCGGGCATCACCCGCAAGAAGCTCCGGGGCAAATTCTGTTATTTCGACCCGCAGGGCCAACGCATCACCGACGCCGCCGAGATCCAGCGCATCAACGCCCTGGCGGTGCCGCCGGCCTACACCGATGTCTGGATTTGCACCGACCCCCGTGGTCATCTCCAGGCCACCGGGCGCGATGCCCGCGGGCGCAAGCAATATCGCTACCATGCGCGCTGGCGTGAGGTGCGCGACGCGGACAAGTATTCGCGGATGCTGGAGTTCGGACGCGCCCTGCCACGCTTGCGCAAACGCCTGGAAGAAATCCTCGCCACGCCCGGCTTCAGCCGGGACAAAGTGCTGGCCACGGTCATCACCCTGCTGGACGTGACCCTGATTCGCGTCGGCAACCCCCAATACGCTCGCGCCAATCGCTCCTACGGCCTGACCACCCTGCGCAACAAACATGTCGAGGTCAACGGCAGCGCCATCGCCTTCCAGTTCCGTGGCAAGAGCGGCGTCGAGCACCAGATCACCGTGAAGGACCGGCGCCTGGCGCGGATCATCAAGCGCTGCCAGGAGATCCCCGGGCAGAACCTGTTCCAGTACCTGGACGAACATGGCGAGCGCCACTCCATCAGTTCTTCGGACATCAACGCCTACCTCAAGACGCTGACCGGCGCCGATTTCACCGCCAAGGACTACCGCACCTGGGCCGGCAGCGCAGCGGCGCTGGCCGGGCTGCGGGCGCTGCGTTGGGAAACCGAGACCGAAGCCAAGAAACACGTCACCGAGATGGTCAGGCAGGTCTCTCGACAGCTGGGCAACACGCCGACCGTCTGTCGTAAATGCTACATCCACCCCGCAGTGGTGGAAGGTTTCCTGCTCGGCGCCCTGAAGGCCTTGCCCAAACCCCGGGCCCGCAAAGGCCTCAGCGAAGAAGAAGCCGGACTGGCGCTATTCTTGAAGCGTATGACCCAAGCGGCCGAGGCCTGCGAACAGGCGCAATCGGGTTAACGCAATGGACCCGCGGCGAGTCAAGGCGGCGGAACATCAGCAGACCACCGGACTCCCAACTGTAGGGCACGACCACTGCGCAGGTATTCAAAAAGGGTGAAATCGACAGGAGTTTCAGATGTCCGAACACATCGTCCATTTTCATTGCCAGATCGACCAGGGAACCACGGAACGCTTTCGCGACAACTGCCTGGAGGCCATCGAGCAAGGCGCCGACTCACTGATGCTCAACCTCTCCACCGTCGGCGGCAGCACCAACTTCGGTTTTACGCTGTATACCTTCATCAAGTCCCTCCCGGTGCCGGTGCGTGCAGTCAATGCCGGCAATATCGAGTCGATGGGCATCGTCATGTTCCTGGCTGCCAGCGACCGCACCACCACCCCCCATTCACGCTTCCTGATTCATCCGATGAACTGGTATTTCGGCCAGAAATCCGTGGACCACTCACGCTTGCGCGAGTACCTGTCCAGCCTGGATAACGACGTGGCGCGGTACGTGGAAATCTACGTCAAGGAAACCGCCGGCGCGGCGACCCAATTGGATATCTTCAAGTGCCTGTGCGCCGAGGAACGAGTGATTCCGGCCGAGAATTCCCTGGCCTTTGGCATCGCCCACCGGGTCGAACAAGTGGTGTTCCCCGCGCAAGCCAAGCATTGGAAAGTCAGTGGTGGTGAAGATTAAACAATGGCATTAACAAATAACATGTTCGTTGGATTTTCAATTAAAAGCGGCAACCTTGTACAACTTCCAAGCGAAGCGGCTGTATAACGTTTTCCCTGTGCTTATCAAGCTGATTACCGTTCGTCGCCAACGAAACGTTTTCTTTAAACTTCCCTCGGGAATTTTCTTTCACAGTTAGGCGAGGCAGTTTTTGCTCGCTTAACCAAAATGAGGATTCTCAAAATGGCTAACACCGGAAACAAGAACCCAGGTAATTTCGCAAATGACCGTGAGAAAGCTTCGGAAGCCGGCAAGAAAGGCGGACACGCTTCGGGCGGCAATTTTGCAAATGACCGGGAAAAAGCCTCTGAAGCCGGCCGCAAAGGTGGCGAACGCAGCCATGGCGGCGGCAGGAAATCGTAACCTGGAAAACCGTCGGGGCGCAGTACTGCTGCGCCCTGGCGCTTAACCGCAGCGAGGCCGCCCATGAGCAACCAGGATCGATTCATCATCAGTTTCATCAGCAACAACCAACCTGACAATCGTGTGGTGCAGGCGAGCACCGAGACATTGAGTGCCGACGAAGCCGAAGCACTCTTGAGGGCGACGTTCAGTGAACTCAAGGATGTTGAACTTAGCGATGTCCAAGTTCAGAAAAAAACCCGGCCCAACGAAGAAGAACATGGTGTGCCGGGGCATTTCAAACAGCCGTAGTTCAAACTATTCCGAAACGCACTTACTCCCTTTATTACTCCGAATACCCTGTGGCGAGGGAGCTTGCTCCCGCTGGGCTGCAAAGCAGCCCCCCTCTATTGCTCAACTCGGTCAGTGATATGCCTGAGGGTTAATGGGACTGCTGCGCAGCCCAGCGGGAGCAAGCTCCCTCGCCACAAAAAAGCGGAATTTCGACAACCTTTTAATGGGCGTGATCCCCTGTCGGATCCTTGAGTTGCCACACCTGTCCTTTCTGCCAGGCGTCCGCACCGGGATCGATCGCCGGCGCTTCAATACCCGCTCGGGCCCGCTTTTTCGCTTCGCTGTCGATGCCCATCCGACCGTCCCGCTCGCGTACCAGCCGTGAGCTGATCTGCCCGTCGGCCGTGAACCCCATCATCAACTGAGGCACTCCGTAAGGCAGTGCGTTGCCCTGTTCGGTATGCCAGGTGTGCCAGGTCTTGCCATAGGTGCCGACCAGGTTTTCCATCAGCCGGGTTTCCGCGGCCTGGGGGATCCCCGGCGCGATCAATTGTCCGGATTTCACCTCATGCACATGGCTGTGCCACAGCTGTTTTTCACTGGTTGGCAACCCTTCGAACAAACGCTTGCTGATGATGTACTCGACGCCCATCAGCTTGGCGCTGGCGGTGTTGCCGTCGAAGATCGCGCACTGAAAGACTTCCTCGTTCAGCGCCGTGCAGTAGTGATGCGCTTCCATTTGCCCGGACATCCGCCCGTTATAGAAATGAAAACCATCGAGGTAGGTGTCCAGGGCCCGCAACGGCGGTTTGTCCTGCATGAGCCGCGCCCCGGTTTCCAGCGTCGCGGTGGTCGGGGTCTTCGCAGCGCCCGGCGCATCGACGGGCGAGCCGCTCGTGCCGCCCGCGCAACCGGTCAATCCCAAAGCCGTCGCCCAAAGCAGTGTCCAGACGCCATAAACGCTTCGATCTGGCATGTCATCTCTCCTTTTCATGACTGTTCATGAGAAAGACAGTGCCGGGGGCGGGTTTGATTTTCCTGGCGACCTACCGACGAATGGCGCGCATCGGCAACCTCTGCGATCAACCGGCGCTATGGATTTGCTTCACCGTCTCGATCCAGCTCGGGTCCAGGCGCGACTGTTCAGTGTCCAGGCCCAACGCCTGCATCTTCGCCAGATGCGCGTCGGCCTCTCGTGCCAGGGAACCCTGGGCGCTGGAGTTGGCGTCCAGCTGATGCATCTGCGCCAGCCCCAGGTGATAGAAGCGCAGCAGCTTCATGGCGGCGGGGTCCTGGGCCTGCACACCGGCGGTCACCTGGTGCATCACGTTGGTGACTTTCATCAGGCTGCGCTTGAGTTGCCAGCCGTACACCGCGGCGGCCATCCACGGCTGCGACCAGAAATACTGGCGCATCAGCACCGCCATCGCCAACACGGCGACAATCACCCCGCCCAGGTTGAAGCGAAAGTTATCGCCTCCGGGCGTACCGAACAGCATCACGGCCAGGCTGGACAGCAGCATCGCCAGGGCCAGGAACACCACCGCGATGATCAGGGTGCTGCGGCGGGTCTGCCTGCGGTAGGTATCGCCATCCCACGGTTTGATCTCGAACATCGTGGCGCAATTTCCTTGTACGGCATCAAAAGAGTCACGCATTATCGCCTGCCCGGTCGATTTAGCTATGCTGGGGCTCATTTTGTATCGCTACCGACTCGCCGGGCGAGGATCGAAGTCCATGGCGATGGCGCAAGGATCGTGCGATCTTTCGGTGTGGACGTTTTTTTCAAGATGCCGTCGTTGTGTGCATGGCATCGTTTTCAAGGAAAGCTGAATGACTCAAAGACATGTAATCAACGCTTCGGTAAGCCCAAAAGGCAGCCTGGAAACCTTGTCCCAGCGCGAAGTGCAACAACTGAGCGAAGCCGGCTCCGGCAGCATCTACGACCTCTTCCGCCAGTGCGCCCTGGCCATCCTCAATACCGGCGCCCATGTCGATAACGCCAAGACCATCCTGGAAGCCTACAAGGACTTCGAGATCCGCATCCACCAGCAGGACCGGGGCGTGCGCCTGGAGCTGCTGAACGCGCCAGCCGATGCGTTCGTCGACGGTGAAATGATCGCCAGCACCCGCGAGATGCTGTTCAGCGCCTTGCGCGACATCGTCTACACCGAGAACGAGCTGGACAGCCAGCGCATCGACCTCAGCTCGTCCCAGGGCATCAGCGACTACGTGTTCCACCTGCTGCGCAACGCCCGCACCCTGCGCCCGGGTGTCGAGCCGAAAATTGTCGTGTGCTGGGGCGGTCATTCGATCAACACCGAAGAATACAAATACACCAAGAAGGTCGGCCACGAACTGGGCCTGCGCAGCCTGGACATCTGCACCGGCTGCGGCCCGGGCGTGATGAAAGGCCCGATGAAAGGCGCCACCATCGCCCACGCCAAGCAGCGCATCCATGGCGGGCGCTACCTGGGCCTGACGGAGCCGGGCATCATCGCCGCCGAGGCACCGAACCCGATCGTCAACGAGCTGGTGATCCTGCCGGACATCGAGAAACGCCTGGAAGCCTTCGTGCGGGTCGGCCACGGCATCATCATCTTCCCGGGCGGCGCCGGCACGGCGGAAGAGTTCCTCTACCTGCTGGGTATCCTGATGCACCCGGCCAACCAGGACCTGCCCTTCCCAGTGGTGCTCACCGGGCCGAAAAGCGCCGCGCCGTACCTTGACCAGTTGCACGCGTTTGTCGGTGCCACCCTGGGCGAGGCGGCGCAGAAGCACTATCAGATCATCATCGACGACCCGGCCGAAGTGGCCCGGCAGATGACCCAGGGGCTCAAGGAGGTCAAGCAATTCCGCCGCGAGCGCAACGACGCCTTCCACTTCAACTGGCTGCTGAAGATCGACGAGGGCTTCCAGCGCCCGTTCGACCCGACCCACGCCAACATGGCCAGCCTGGGCCTGAGCCGCGACCTGCCGGCCCACGAATTGGCCGCCAACCTGCGCCGGGCGTTTTCGGGAATCGTGGCCGGTAACGTCAAGGACAAGGGCATCCGCCTGATCGAGGAACACGGTCCTTACGAAATCCACGGCGACCCCGCCATCATGGAACCCCTCGACCGCCTGCTCCAGGCCTTCGTCGCCCAGCACCGCATGAAACTGCCGGGCGGCGCGGCGTATGTGCCGTGCTATCGCGTGGTGACCTGACCGGTTCAAAGACCACTGCAGGTCCAAGGTGGGAGCAAAGCTTGCTCCCACAGGTTTGCCCCCAGGCTCGCATCCATAAAGGGGATCTGCTGAGATTACGAAAGAGGGGTCAGTCGCATCAGCCCGGCTTCATCCACTTCAAGGCCTAGCCCAAGGTAATCCTTGATCTGCGGATGAAGGGTCACCACCGGGTGCGTATGGGTTGCCGTCACCACCAGCACATCCGCCTCGGCGGCCTCGCCTGCCCGGATGCCCGCCTCGGCGTCTTCAAAGACCAGGCATTCCTGGGGCGTCACTTGCAGGCGCTCGGCGGCCAAGCGATAGCAGGCGGGGTTGGGCTTGCCGTCGCTGACGTCTTCGGCCGTGACCATGACCAAAGGACGCGGGATTCCGGCGGCTTCCATGCGGCGCAAGGCCAATGCCATGGGCGCTGAGGTGACGATTGCCCAGCGCTCTGGCGGCAGGCTGTTCAGAAAGGCCTGCGCACCGGGCACCTGGACCACCCCCTCGACATCTTCGATTTCCTCACGGGTAATCTGCTCGGCTTCCGCCTGGGCATCCACCCCTGGCAGGTGCTGTCGGGCAATGGTGTCGATAGCGCGCACGCCATGGATGGTCGGCAGGAACGCCGCCACGTCCACGCCATGGCGCAGGGCCCAGCGTGTCCAGATCCGCTCGGCGGCGGCGATGGAATTGAGCAACGTGCCATCCATGTCGAACAGGAAGGCGCGGTAGGCGATGTTGGAGCGCAGAGTGACAGGCATCGGATCCTCAATGATGAAGGGGCGCATGACGGCCACTGTAACATCGCTATGCCCCGAACCTGTGGGAGCGGGCTTGCTCGCGAAGGCGGTGGATCAGTCAATGTTGTTGTTGAATGCAACACCGCATTCGCGAGCAAGCCCGCTCCCACATTTGGATTTGAGTTGTGTCACACAGCAGCGATCTACACCAACCGCTCGATCGGCTGATGCTGCCACACCCGCTTGTAGTACAGCGTCTGCAACAGCAGCATGCTCAGGTAAGCCACCGGGAACGCCATCCACACCCCTTGCAACCCGAAGCGGGCGTCCAGTAGATACGCCGCCGGCACTTGCACGGCGACGATGCAGAAGATCGAAATGGCGACCGGCGCCAGCACCGTGCCGCTGGCGCGCATGATGCCGCCGACGATTGCCTGGAAACCGAACAACAGCAAGCTCCAAAGCATGATATGCAACAGGTGTTCGGCCTGGATCCGCGCCGCCGGGTCAGTGATGAACAGTCCCAACAGCCAGTGGGACAACAAATAGCCCAGCAGCACCAGCCCACCGGTGAGCCAGAGGTTGATCGCCAGCCCCGTGCGCAGGATCGGCCCCAGGCGCTCCAGGCGTCCGGCACCGATGGCCTGGGCGCCGAGGATCGAGGCGGTGATGGCAATCGACAGCGCCGGAAACTGCACATAGTTGACGATCTGCGTCACCGCGCCGTAGGCCGCCGTGGCCTCGGAACCGTGGCGATTGACCAGCGCGAGGATCACCAACTCCGACAGCGAGATCACCACCATCTGCAACCCTGTGGGCAGGCCAATGCGCAGCACTTTGCCGAGGATGTCCTTGTCCAGGCGCATCGCCGCGAACAACGCACGGTCCGGCGCCAGGGCATGCTCGCGACGATTCAGGCGCCACGCCAGCATCAGCATCGCCGACGTCGTCCCCACCAGCCCCGCCCATGCCGCGCTCTGGATGCCCATCTGCGGCAAACCCAGCCAGCCGCGAATCAACGCCGGCGTGAGCAGCAGCCCGACACTGGTGGACACCAGCAGCGCCAACATCGGTGACACCGTATCGCTCACCCCACGCAGCAGTTGGGTGAACAGCACGAATACCAGCAACATCGGCAAGATCCACAGCATGACCCGGGCGTAGGAAACGGCGTCCTCCAGCACATCGGCCGGCGTGCCGAGCCCCTGCAACGCCTGTCGCGCAAAGACACTGCCAAGCACCGCCGCCGCCAGGCCGATGATCGCCCCCAGCAATAAGGTCGCCCCGGCAATCGCCTTCACCGTGCCGGTTTCGCCGGCGCCATAGGCCTGCCCGATCAACACCCCGGCCCCCGCGCCGAGGCCGATCACCAAGGCGATAAAGAAAAACACGATGGGAAACATGCCCGACACCGCTGCCAACGCCTGGGTCCCCAGCATCTGGCCGATGTAGATGCTGTTGAGCGTGCCGGACATGGACTGCAGGAAATTGGACAGGACCATGGGAAGCAGGAACAGGAGATAGGTTTTCCAGAGAGGCTGGGTGGGCATGGGGGCTCTGATGGCAGGTTTGAAAATCCGGGTGCCGGTAATTTAGCTCAATCCATACAACTCGTTTCAGAAGATTCGGCGCAGGCTGCTCTTGTGGCTCTTGTGGCTCTTGTGGCTCTTGTGGCGAGGGAGCTTGCTCCCGCTGGGCTGCGCAGCGGCCCCGAAACCTGGACACGCCGTGTATCAGGCTGACCTCGCCAGCCGCTTTTGGGACCGCTTCGCGCTCCAGCGGGAGCAAGCTCCCTCGCCACAAAGGCCCCTTGAGCCATCTCCCTCACCACAAAGGTTCCCTTGAGCCATCTCCCTCGCCACAAAAGCCCCGCGCACCCGCTATCTCGCCAATGGGGTTCATACCTTCGTCGGGGCCATTCGACATTTCCCAGACAGCGTCTAATCTGAAGGCACAGTGCCACGTACTGGGTAGGCCAATGCCTACGGCAATATCGGAATCGGACAGCCGGTCTTAAAGTCCGAGTAAGGGTCGCAGATAACCAGTTATTCGCAAATAACCTGTCCGCAACACTGTTCAAGGACCGAACCATGACGTCGTATTCTCACGGTCATTCCCTTTCCCAACCACAACCGCGCATCCTCTGGAGTGCCGTGCTGGTGGCCATTGCCGCGAGCGTTGGCGTGCTCGCGCTCAATGGCGCGAGTGCATCGAACATCGGCTTGAGCGTGGCGATCCTGGCCTTGGGCGTGGTTAGTGGCATATGGGGAGCGCGCGTACAACGCCAGCAGTTCGACAGCGCCCTCGCCGCCGCCATGGCCGACCACGACCTGCAAGGCAGCGAGCATCAGGCTCATAAAACCCACGCACAATTCAACGAAGTCATTCTCGGTGCCATGCCGATCTGGGCCAAGCAAGTCGAAAGCTCCCGGCAGCAGACCGAAACCGCGATCGTCTCCCTGACCAGCCGCTTCACCGGCATTTCGTCGCGCCTGGAAGACACCGTGCAAGCCTCGCAAATGGCCGCCGGTGAACTGACCGGGCAGAGCAGTGGCGGCGCCGTGCAGGTGCTGGCCCAGAGCGAAGGCGAACTGGTCAAGGTCATCGATTCCCTGAAGGCCACCCAGGCCAGCCGCGACGAAACCCTGGCCCAGGTGCGCAACCTGACGGCCTATACCGGCGAGCTGCGGACCATGGCCGCCGACGTCGCGGCGATTGCCGCGCAGACCAACCTGCTGGCCCTCAACGCCGCCATTGAAGCCGCCCGTGCCGGCGAAGCCGGGCGTGGCTTTGCCGTGGTGGCCGACGCCGTGCGCAGCCTGTCGAGCAAGTCCAGCGAGACCGGCCAGCAGATGTCGGCCAAGGTCGACATCATCAACACCGCCATCACCCAACTGGTCCATGCCGCGTCCAGCGGTGCCGACCAGGACAGCCATTCCGTCAGCGCCTCCGAGCAGAGCATCCAGCAAGTGCTGGAGCGCTTCAAGAGTGTCACCGGCCGGCTGGCCGACTCGGCCGACATGCTGCAACGGGAAAGCTTCGGCATTCGCGATGAGCTCACCGAGGTGCTGGTCAGCCTGCAATTCCAGGACCGGGTCAGCCAGATTCTCAGCCACGTGCGCGACAACATCGAGGACCTGCATGTGCATTTGCAGCAGGCCAGTCAGTCGCCCGAACAGGCCGTCTCCATCGACGCCCGCCAATGGCTGGCGCGCATGGAAACCACTTACGCCACCGACGAGCAACGCCGCAATCACCACGGCGACTCGAGCGCGCAACAGACTTCACAGGAAATCACCTTCTTTTAGGAGAGCCGTTCATGGCTAAAAGTGTATTGGTTGTCGACGACTCCGCGAGCGTTCGGCAGGTGGTCGGCATCGCGTTGAAAAGTGCCGGCTACGACGTGATCGAAGCCAGCGATGGCAGGGACGCCCTGGGCAAGCTCAACGGCCAGAAAGTGCACCTGATCATCAGCGACGTGAACATGCCCAACATGGACGGCATCACCTTCGTCAAGGAGGTCAAGAAGCTGGCCAGCTACAAGTTCACGCCGATCATCATGCTCACCACCGAATCCCAGGAATCGAAGAAACAGGAAGGCCAGGCCGCAGGGGCCAAAGCCTGGGTGGTCAAGCCGTTCCAGCCGGCGCAGATGCTGGCGGCGGTCTCCAAGCTGATTCTTCCTTGATGGCCGGAGGCTTAGATGCCGTTGCACTACGAAACAACCGATGACACCGCCCAGGTGCACATCGACGGCGAGCTGACGATCTACACCGCGGCCGAACTGGCCGCGCAATGGTTGCCGCACCTGGGTGCAACACCGCGGATGGCCCTGGATCTGTCGCAGATCACCGAGATGGACGGCGCCGGCCTGCAACTGCTGTTGATGGTACAGCGCGAGGCCTCCAGGGCCGGGACTCAACTGAGCCTGACCGGCCAAAGCAAGGCCGTCACCGAAACACTTGCCCTGTGCAACCTGGTTGCCTAGGGACGTCGGACACGACAAAGGATATGAGCGTGAGCATCAATCTCGATCAGGCACAACAGACCTTCATCGTCGAGGCACGGGAACAGTTGCAAGCGATGGAAGAGTCGCTGCTGCAACTGGAAACCGACCCCGGCGACGATGACGCCATTGGCGCGATCTTCCGGGCGGCCCACACGATCAAGGGCTCGGCCGGGCTGTTCGGCCTGGAACCGATCGTCAGTTTCACCCACATCGTCGAAGACGTGCTCGATCGCCTGCGCAACGGCAGCGTCGAGGTGGACGCCGGCCTGATCGCGGTGCTGCTCAAGTCCAGCGACCACATGCTGGAACTGATCAACGTGGCCGCCAACCAGGGCGGAACGCTGCCGCCGCCGGCCCTGCAACGGGAAGTGGAGCTGTGCCAGATCCTGCAGGAGTACCAGGCGCCCTCGCCCGCCGCGGCCCCGACACCAGCCCCTGAAACCAACCCCAGCGAACCCGGCGAAACGCGTCTCTGGCACATCTCCCTGCGCTTCGGCCAGGACGTGTTCCGCAACGGCATGGACCCGCTGTCGTTCCTGCGCTACCTGCAAACCCTGGGTGAAATCGTCGACATCGCCACCCTGACCGACGCCCTGCCCGCCGCCGAAGCCTGGGACGCCGAATCCTGCTACCTGGGCTTCGACATCGCGTTTCGCTCGGCCGCGAGTCACGGCGCGATCAACGAAGTGTTCGACTTCGTCCGGGAAGACTGCGAAATCGACATCGTTGCCATCGATGACGCCGCCGCGCCACAGGGAAACACTGGCCTGGTCACGACCTCGCCGGAGCCGCCCGAGGAAAACACCGCGTTAGTCGCCACCGGCGAATTGCTCGGCGACCAGCGCAAGACGCCGCGCATGCCCGCCCAGATCGCCACCGACAAACAACCGGTGACCAGCGACAGCAAGGGCAAGGACGGCACCTACGTGCGGGTCAATGCCGACAAGCTCGACGAGTTGATCAACCTGGTGGGCGAACTGGTCATCGCCAGCGCCGGTGCGAGCCTGCTGGCCCGCACCTGCCACAACGACCCGTTGCAGGAAGCCACTTCGTCAGTCTCCGGGCTGGTGGAAGAAATCCTCGACGGCGCCCTGCGCCTGCGCATGATCCCCATCGGCGAAACCTTCAATCGCTTCCGTCGGGTGGTGCGCGATGTCAGCCAGGAGCTGGGCAAGGACATCGACCTGATCATCAGCGGCGCCGAGACCGAGCTGGACAAGACCGTGGTGGAAAAAATCGGCGACCCACTCATGCACCTGCTGCGCAACGCCATGGACCACGGCATTGAAACCGCCGAGGCCCGCCTGGCCGCCGGCAAACCGGCCAAGGGGCACCTGCACCTCAACGCCTACCACGACTCCGGCAGCATCGTGCTGGAAATCGCCGACGACGGCGCCGGCCTGAACCGCGACAGGATCCTGGAAAAAGCCCAGGAACGTGGCCTGGTGCCCCAGGGTGCCAGCCCCACCGACCAGGAGATCTACAACCTGATTTTCGAACCCGGCTTCTCCACCGCCCAGGCCGTCACCAACCTGTCGGGGCGTGGCGTGGGCATGGACGTGGTCAAGCGCAACATCACCCTGCTGCGCGGCACCGTCGACCTCGACAGCCAAACCGGCAAGGGCACCGTGGTGCGCATCCGCCTGCCGCTGACCCTGGCGATCATCAATGGATTCCTGGTGGGCATCGGTCAGTCGACCTATGTCATTCCGCTGGACATGGTCCAGGAATGCATCGAACTGAGCGAAGACGATGGGCTCGCCAGCCGCGAACAAGGCTACCTCGACCTGCGTGGCGAGGTGCTGCCCCTGGTCTACCTGCGCGATCACTTCAACCATGAAGGCCCGCCCGCGCGTCGGCAGAACGTGGTGGTGGTGCGCTACGCCGAACTCAAGGCCGGGCTGGTGGTGGATGACTTGCTCGGTGAATTCCAGACCGTGATCAAGCCGCTGGGCAAACTGTTTGGCGCCCTTCGCGGCATCAGTGGCTCGACCATCCTGGGCAGTGGCGCCGTGGCGTTGATACTCGACGTACCGGCCCTGCTCACGCAGATCGCCCAGGCCGAAAACCGCTTCAACCCGACTCAATTACAACAAGCCAACGCTCGCTGACGCTTTAGCAATTCCATGGAGAGGTACTTCCCAATGAAATGGTTCTACGACCTTAGAATCGCCACCAAACTGATCACTTCATTTCTTGTGGTGCTGGCGCTGACCGCCGTCATGGGGGTGTTCTCGATCATTCAACTGGGCCAGGTGAACCACACCGCCCTCGACATCCGCGAAAACTGGATGCCGTCCATGCGCGCCGCCTCGGGCATGCGTTTCTACGCGGCGAGCTATCGCCTCAAGGAAAATCGCCACATTGCCGCCGATTCCGAGCAAGAGCGCGTCACCCTCGAGCAAGAAGCCGAGGAAGCCAGGAAAGCCTTCGACACGCGCCTGGACACTTACGAAAAACTGCTCTCCAGCGCTGAAGATCGGCAGGTATTCGACACCACCCGCAACGACTGGGCCGCCTATCTGGCGATCAGCAAAGACCTGCTCGCATTGTCGCGGCAGAACCTGACCGAGCAGGCCAATGCGATGCTCAAGGGCGAGTCCAAGCGTCGGTTCGACCTGGTGACCGGCGACCTGCAAAAAATGGTCGAGCTCAACGCGGCTGGCGCTGATGTCGCCAGTGCACACGGCACCAAGCTGTATGAAAACGCACGCTTGTCGATCATCGCCGTGCTGGTTGCCGCCCTGCTGGTGGGCGTGGGCCTGGCACTGTTCATCTCGCGCATCATCTCCCGTCCTTTGAAACAGGCGGCGGTTGTCGCCGAACAATTGGCCGAAGGCAACCTGAACGCAAAAATCGAAGGCGGCTCCAAGGACGAAACCGGCATGGTGCTCAACGCCATGCAGAACATGGTCGGCAAGCTCTCGCACATCATCGGCGAAGTGCGTAACGCCGCGGACAACCTGGCCAGCGCCTCCGAAGAAGTCAGCGCCACCGCACAGTCGATGAGCCAGGCCACCAGCGAACAGGCCGCCAGCGTCGAGGAAACCAGTGCCTCCATCGAACAGATGAGCGCCAGCATCAACCAGAACACCGAGAACGCCAAGGTCACCGACGGCATGGCCAGCAAGGCCGCCAAGGAAGCCACCGACGGCGGCGAGTCGGTGCAGCAGACCGTGGTGGCGATGAAAAAAATCGCCCAGCGCATCAGCATCATCGACGACATCGCCTACCAGACCAACCTGTTGGCGCTCAACGCCGCCATCGAAGCAGCCCGTGCCGGCGAGCATGGCAAAGGCTTCGCGGTGGTCGCCGCCGAAGTACGCAAGCTGGCCGAACGCAGCCAGGTGGCCGCCCAGGAAATCGGCGAGCTGTCCTCCAGCAGCGTCGACATGGCAGAAAAAGCCGGGAACCTGCTCAACGAGATGGTCCCCTCCATCAACAAGACTTCGGACCTGGTGCAAGAAATCAGCGCCGCCTCCGAAGAACAGGCCGCCGGCGTGGCGCAGATCAACACCGCCATGACCCAGCTCAACCAGGTGACCCAGCAGAACGCCTCCAGCAGCGAAGAACTGGCCGCCACCGCCGAGGAAATGAGCAGCCAGGCCGAGCAACTGCAACAGGCCATGAGTTTCTTCACCTTGGACACGCCGCCCAAGTCTGCCGTGCAAGTTGCCAGGGTCGATAACACCCCAGGTCCGTCCAGCCGCAAACCGGCGCGGGCACCTGCTCCGGTCAAGCCCCCGGTGTATGCCTACAACACGGCCCACGAGCTCAACGAATCGGACTTCACCCGGTTCTGATGGCCCGGTTCCACAGGTTTGCTTAAAGGAGAAAAGGCAATGGGCGCCATCGCGACCACACGTCAAACCGCCCTCGCGGTCGAGGAAGAAGCGCAATACCTGACGTTCATGCTGGGCACGGAGATGTTTGCCATCGGCATCCTGTGCATCAAGGAAATCATCGAGTACGGCAACCTCACCGTGGTGCCGATGATGCCGGCCTTCGTGCGCGGGGTGATCAACCTGCGGGGCGCGGTGGTGCCGGTGGTGGATTTGTCGGCCCGTTTCGGCCGGCCGAATTCGGCGATCAGCCGGCGTTCGTGCGTGGTGATCATCGAAGCGTCCAGCGCCGACGGCCTCGCCCAGGACATCGGCTTGCTGGTGGACACGGTGTCGGCGGTGCTGGAAATCCCGGCCTCGCAGATCGAGCCGCCACCGAGCTTCGGTGCGAAGATTCGTGCCGACTTCATCAGTGGCATGGCCAAGGTCGATGGCAAGTTCGTCATCGTGCTGGAGGTGGACCGCGTGCTGTCCATCGACGAAATGTCCCAACTCGCCGAAGCCAGCCCGAACGCGCTGGAAGTGGATGCCCCGTGAACGCCGATACCTGCAAGGAACGCACGCTGAACGCACAGGCGCTCACCGACCGAGAGTTCGGCCAGTTCCAGTCCTGGCTGTACCAAGCCGCCGGCATCAGCCTGTCCGAGGCCAAGAAAGCCCTGGTGGCCGGGCGTTTGTTCAAGCGCCTCAAGCACTATGGGCTGGACAGCTACGGCGAGTATTTCAAGCTGATCATGAACGGCCAGCGCACCGATGAACTGCAGGTGGCGCTGGACCTGCTGACGACCAACGAGACCTATTTTTTCCGCGAGCCCAAGCATTTCGACTTCCTGCGCCAACACGTACTGCCCCACGCCACGCCCGGTAAGACCTTCCGCCTGTGGAGCGCGGCCAGCTCATCGGGGGAAGAACCCTACAGCCTGGCCATGACCCTCGCCGAAGGGCTCGGCACCACGCCTTGGGAAGTCATCGGTTCGGACATCAGCAGCCAGGTGCTGGCCAAGGCGCGCTCCGGGCATTACCCGATGGAACGCGCCCGCACCCTGCCCCAGCCGCTGCTGGTGAAATACTGCCTCAAGGGCACCGGCAGCCAGCAAGGCACGTTCCTCATCGACCGGGCGTTGCGCAGCCGGGTCAACTTCATCCAGGTCAACCTCAACGACACCTTGCCGGAGTTGGGGGAGTTCGACGTGATCTTCCTGCGCAACGTCATGATCTATTTCGACCAGCCCACCAAAAGCAAGGTGGTTGCCCGCCTGCTCCCCCGGCTCAAGCCCGGCGGCTATTTCATCATCAGCCACTCGGAAAGCCTCAACGGCGTGTCCGATGCATTGAAACTGGTGGCGCCCTCGATCTACCGCAAACCATGAGCGCCGCCATCAGGGATGTGGCCGAGGTGTACCTGGCGCCCGGGGAATTTCGCTTCGCCACCTGCCCGACCCGCCTGCGCACGATCCTCGGTTCTTGCGTGGCGATCACGCTGTGGCATCCGGAACGCAAAATCGGCGGCATGTGCCATTTCATGCTGCCCAGTCGGGTGCGCTGCTCCACCGCACTGAACGGCCTCTACGCCGACGAAGCCATCGAATTGTTCATCCGCCAGGCCAGGGCCCATCGCACCGACCCCGAAGACTACCAACTCAAGCTGTTCGGCGGCGGCGAGATGTTCCCCGAGCTGCAACGCCACGTGCCCTACGGCGATGTGGCGCGGCTGAACGTCAACGCCGCGCTGGAAATGGCCGCCCTCTATCGCCTCGACCTGATCGCCCAAGACATGGGCAGCACCGGCCACCGCAGCATTATCTTCGACCTGTGCAGTGGCGATGTGTGGGTCAGGCACCAACCCATAAGGACCCGGCACTGACCATGTCAAAAAAGATCAATGTACTGCTGGTGGATGACTCTGCCGTGGTTCGCCAGGTGTTGCTGGCGATCCTCAGCGACACGCCGGACATCCACGTCATGGGCGCGGCGTCCGACCCGATTTTCGCCATGGACAAACTGGCCAAGGAATGGCCCGACGTGATCGTGCTGGACGTGGAAATGCCGCGCATGGACGGCATCACCTTCCTGAAGAAAATCATGAGCGAGCGGCCCACGCCCGTGGTGATCTGCTCGTCCCTGACGCCCCGGGGCGCGGAAACCACCTTGCAAGCGATGGCGGCTGGCGCGGTGGAAATCATCACCAAGCCCACCACCGGGCTGAAGAACTTTCTGTTGGAGTCGGCGCCGGAACTGGTCTCGGCGATCCGCGCCGCGGCCCAGGTCAACGTGCGCAACCTGGGCAAGCGCCCGGCCCCGGCGGCGTTGACGCCAGCGACCAAACTCACGGCAGACGCCATGCTGCCCGCCGCCAACGGCCACGCCATGGCCCAGACCACCGAACGCATCGTCGCCCTGGGCACCTCCACCGGTGGCACCCAGGCCCTGGAAGCGGTGCTCACCGCCCTGCCGCGTGTGAGCCCGGGCATCGTCATCGTCCAGCACATGCCGGAAAAATTCACCGCTTCGTTCGCGGCCCGGCTCAACAGCCTGTGCCAGATCGAAGTGCGCGAAGCCCGCAACAACGACCGTATCCACCCGGGCCTGGCGCTCATCGCACCGGGCGGCAAACACATGATGGTGACTCGCAGCGGGGCGTTCTATCACGTGCAAGTGGTGGACGGCCCGCTGGTCAACCGCCATCGGCCCTCGGTGGACGTGTTGTTCCGCTCCGTGGCCAAGTTCGCCGGCCGCAACGCCACCGGCATCATCATGACCGGCATGGGCGACGACGGCGCCCGCGGCCTGAAGGAAATGCTCGACGCCGGCGCCAGCACCGTGGCCCAGGACGAAGCCAGCTGCGTGGTCTTCGGCATGCCCAAGGAAGCGATCAAGCTCAATGCCGCGCAACGGGTGATGGGGTTACAGGAGATTGCGCAGGTGATCTTGCATCGATAGCCAGGGAGTGAATCAAGCATGCCCGGCACGCGACGAACGCTGTGTGACCGGGCGCAGTGCCGCAGAGTCGGGCAATGACGCGACATGGACCATGCGTGACGGGAAAGCAAACTGCGTGTCGAGTTCTGCAACCGCTTCCATTATCGCCAGATTGATCCGTTGCTGGACGTCCATGTAGACGTTGTAACTGGCGTCCAGAACGATATACACCGTCTCGAATTCCAGGGCGCTCTCGCCAAAACTTCTGAAGTGACACCGGTCGAACCGGGCTTTGTCTTCATTCCTGATGATCGCTTCAACCCGTTGCGTGATCTGCCTGATCTGTTCGGTGGAACATTCATAAGTCAGGCGAAACTCGAAGACGATCCGACGCTCCTGCAGCCGCTTGTAGTTCTGGATGGTGCTGCCGATCATATCGGCGTTGGCCATGACAATCTGCTCGCCCCCCAGGCTTCGTATCCGGGTGGTTTTCAGGCCAACGTGCTCCACCGTACCGGCAAGCGAACCCACCACGATGAAATCGCCCACCTCGAATGGCTTGTCAACGGCGATCGACAGCGAGGCGAACACATCGCCAAGAATATTCTGCACCGCCAGTGCCACGGCGATACCACCCACACCAAGGCTCGCCACGAAGGCCGTGATGTTAACGCCAACGTTCGAGAGCATCGCGAGGAGGATCACCGCCCACAGGAGCACCCTTGCGCCCCAGAGGCTCAGGGTCGCCAAGGCACTTGCCTGGAATGTCCCGTTCGCACCATGGACCGAGAAATAGCGATGCAGCAACAGCGCCAACGCTCGGTTCGTCCAAAAGCCGACCTGCAACGCCGCCACCACGAACCAAAGGCTGCTGACGCGACTGAGCCAACGTTCAGGCAAATCAAGGATGCCTATCCCCACCAGAATCGACGCCAATAACAGCAGCGTGTTACTGGTCGCTGAGAGCACTTGGCTGGCAATGTAGCTGAGATGACCATCGCCCGCCTTCGCCCTCGCCTGGATTCTCCTGAACACAAACCGGATCGCGGTTTTTGCAAGCACGTAGCTGAGCACAGCTGCACAACATGCAAAGATCCAGCTAGCCAGTGAAATACCTAGAATCATGTACCCCGTGAAAAACGCCTCGAAACCCTCAATCATCGCCCCACCCTTGAAATCCTGCGGCTGCGCATGAGTGATGGAGCCGCGCCAGGTCAAACTCGCCGCTTGATCCCTTGCGCAAATCAAGTGGCCTGTTGGGGATTAGTCGTTATGGGCACCGCAGTGTTCAATGAAATCGTCACGTCGTCGCCAGGAAAAAGCGCCAACCACCTTGCCTATACCGGCGAAATCGTCGCCAGTACGCCGATCAAAAGCGTCAGTGCCAAAAACCCACCTAAAAAAATCGCCATCTTCGCCATGAGCACTCCTGAATCAAGAAATTGCAGTACACGGGCCGTCCGCTAGGCCAACCGCGTGGTTATTCTGGGGTGGCGACTGGGCGCGTTACAGAGGCACCTGAGGCAGGAAAGTACGGATCAGACGCCCCCCAGGCCAGCACAGGGCTCGCTCAATGCAATTAACCTGGGACCGGGCCGCCGCGCACGACCGAAAACTCAAGCAGGTAAATCGCTAACGGTCCTCGATCACGGCTATGATTGCCGCTCGCCCTTCTGACAGGCGATGTCGCAGGCCACCCTCAAGGATCCAGGTATGACTTTTCTGCCGTCACGCACCACCCTCTTCGTCTCCAGTCTCCTGCTCAGCTCCTTGTGCTTTGCCGAAGGCGAGCCAACCGACGGCAGCCTCATCAAGGACTCGACCAAGGCCGCCGTTTCAACGTTCATTACCGCCGGCAAGAACCTGTTGGGCGGCGTCAGTGAAGGCGTGCTCGATGGCCGCGAATCAGCCCAAGGCACCGATGGCGCCGCGATCATTTCCTCCGGCGAGCAAATGAAAGACCGCATCGCCGTCGAAGTGTTGAAGTTCGAACCCAGCGACGAAAACGTCAGCATTACCCTCGGTTTCAAGAACAGCACCGACACCCAACTGCGCGTGGTCAACCTCGGCCAGACCGGCGTGCTGCTGGCCATTGACCAGGCGGGCTACTCCAACCGCCTCACCGGCCTGGACAACCCGGACGAAGTCACCATCCCGCCGAAGACCGCCGTGCGCCAGAAGTTCGTGTTCGAAGGCATGAACGAGGCGGTCAGAACGGTGCGGATATGGGGGGAGGATTACCCGGTCAAGAAATAATGCCGCAGGGTGTTTGGCAAACGTGCCTGGCTCTCGCCATGTGCACGCTAACGGCTTGCGAGTACGGCTCAGAGCCAGACCCGCTAAACACCGCCCTGCTCGACGCGCCACCTGAGCTCGTTTTCAAGGGCCCGCCACCACTGGGGGAACCTACCGCACGACCGATGGACGAGGATGGAAAAAGTTGTAGCCATAACACACCCTGTGGCGAGGGAGCTTGCTCCCGCTGGGCTGCGCAGCAGCCCCAAAAAACACGCAGCAGAACAAAGGATTCATTGATACACCCCAAGCTCCACCCGGGTCAGGTAATCCTCAACTAACTTGAAACCCTGCGCGTTATCGATCAGTTCCAATGGCACCTGACCGTCCAGGTATGTACAGGGTTTGCTCAACCAGTCTTCAGCCAACCGCTGGCTGCCGAAAACATTGGCGGCGTGTTCCAAAGCCTTGGCGTAGGGAGTTTCAGGCATCGATCTGTCCTCACGATATAAAGCCAAGCTGAGCGCGCCGGATACCACGCTGAGCATTGAGTCAATCCAGATCGTAAGGCCGGTACTTCCGAAGGCCAACCCTAATAAGTTGTCAGAGACTTCTGTGATTTATCCCAAAGCGGTCGCCTGTCTGTAGGACGGCGTTTCGTGATTCCCCACCCAACGTCATTGCCTACACCCACAACAGCATCAACCGACTTTTGCCCCACTCCCCGGCTCAATCCTCAACGCCAACACGCTCATCAACACAATCACCGCCCCCACAATAACCATCATTGACGGGCGCTCAGCCAGCACCAAAGAAGCCATCAACATCGCCGTGGGCGGTATCAGGTAAAGCGCCATGGAAGCGCGGCTCACGTTGCTGTGCGCCAACACATAAGCCCAAGCAAGGTACGCCAGCGCGCTGGGAAAAATACCCAGAACCAACACCGCCAGATTCACCGAAGCCGATGCCTGTCGCGCCGCGCTCAACACCCCCGGCGCAAAAATGAACAACAGGATCGTGCCCGACCAAACGGTGTAGCAAACCACGGTCAAACCGTCATAACGATGGGCATGGCGCTTCTGCAAAGCGAAATACACACTCCAGGACAGCGCCGCCAACAGGATCAATAGCCCATGAGCGTCCATGTCACCCAAGCCACGATCCCCCGCGACGACCACGCCTGCGCCAAGCAAGCCGCACAACACACACGCCCATTGCCAACCACTGACCCTGTCCTTGAAGACAAAATGCGCCAGCAACGTGCTGAACAACGGCGTGGACTGGGCCAGCACACTGGCCGCCCCGGCGCTGACGCCCCGCTGGCCGTAATTGAGGGCGATGTGGTGCAAGCTGACGGCAAAGAAACCCAACACCGCCAGCAACGGCAAATCCCTGAGACGCGGCCAGGAAATACCCTTCACCATCGCCACGAAGCCCATGAACACGGAAGCGATGAGAAACCGCACCAACGCCAATTGACCCGGCTCATAAGCGTGCAAGCCAATGCGGATACCAATCGGCGAATAGGCCCAGCAAATAATCACCAACAGCGTTGCCAGGATAACCTTCACACCGGTTTTGCTGGAGGAACCTTCAACCCGCGCAAAACGCGTTTCCATCTAGAGTTCCTGCTCACTGGCCGATTTGCCTCGAAGTATCGAAACCACCCCACCTCAGCACAAGTGACTTAAACTCAGTCCACCATTCACTTTTGGTGAGCTATGGAACTGTCCCAACTGCGCATGCTCAAGACAGTCTGCGAAACCGGCAGCATCGCCCGCGCCGCCGAAGTGCTGCACTGCGTGCCGTCCAACATCACCGCACGTCTGAAGGCCCTGGAACGGGAACTCGGCACGCCGCTGTTTTTCCGCGAAGGTCGCGGGCTGCGGGTCAGCCCGGCGGGCGAAGTGTTTCTGGAATACGCGACAAAAATACTGAGCCTGACAGAAGAAGCCCGCCGCGCAGTCGCCCCCACCCGCGCCCCGAGTGGCCCACTGCGTATCGGCGCAATCGAGTCCAGCGCCACCGGGCGCCTGCCCCAACTGCTCGCCAAATACCACGCGCAGTATCCGCAAGTGTCACTGGAACTGAGCACCGGCACCTGGGCGCAGTTGCTGGACGATATCCAGCATCACCGGCTCGATGGCGTGATCGTAGCGGTAGACATCGAAGGGCCTGGACTCAAGCGAGCGGTGATGTACCGCGAAGACCTGGTGCTCATCGCCTCCGAGTCCCACGGCCCGCTGCGCAGCGCCGCCGATCTGCAAGGCAAGGCGATCTTCATGTGGCCCACAGGCTGTCCGTACCGCTTGGCGCTGGAGCAGTGGCTGCTGCGTCATGACCAAGTGCAACCGATCATCAGCATCGCCAGTTATGGCGCCATTGTTGGCTGTGTCAGCGCCGGTGCCGGCGTCTCGCTGGTGCCCCGGGGAATCTACGAGCAATATCGCCAGGGCGCTGGTTGGACAGGCTATGAGTTTCCCGAGCTGACGGGCATCGATAACCTTTTCTACTGGCATGAAAACGCTGGCCGGCATCCTGCCAGAGAGGCGTTTTTGACAATGCTGCAAACGGAGTTCGAAAGCTAGTTGCAGCACTGCCCCTTGTGGCGAGGGAGCTTGCTCCCGCTGGGCTGCGAAGCAGCCCCAATACCCGATCATCCTGATAAACGAAGATTTCAAATTAACAGGGAGTCAGCTTTGAAATTAGCCCCACACTTCATCCTCCACGAAACCACCCACTGGCTAGTCAACCACCACCTGGCATCCGCCCTGCCCGGCTACCTCATGCTCGGGTCCAAGCATCACGTTAATTCACTGGCGCAACTGCCCGAACCCGCACTCGCGGAACTGGGTGGCCTGATGGCAAACATCCAGAGCGTCGTTGAAACACAACTGAACCCCAAATGGCTTTACATCAGCCGCTTCGGCCACGATCCCCGCTACCCCATCCACTTCCATTTCATCCCGGTGTACGACTGGGTCGAGGCACTGTTCTGGAAAGATGCGCGGTACAGGTTGCTGGAGACCTTTGGGGCTCAAGAAAACGCCCAGACATTGACCGATGGCGCAGAGCTGACGTTGTTCATCTGGCGTGAGTTTGGTGAGAGCCCCACGCCGCCCGCGATCCAAGGGCCTTCTATTAGCCAGGTGATTGAACGGTTGCGGCAGGCGTTCAGGACTCAGCCAACACCAAACCTTCCTCCAGCGCGCTAGCCATGATGTCCGCTGCAGATGCGTTGACCCAGGTCGAAATATCCGTTTCGCCCCTCGATGCAAGCCAACGCCCGACCATTTGATAGCCCAACGAGTAACCAAGCCATTTGGGTTTGTCGCCAAAACCGAAGAACCACTCGTTGTGATCGTAATACCGTGATTCAAGAGTTTGCAGCCCAACCGGTGAGCGCAATAGATCGGCAGATGCGATGGCATGCTCCCAAGGCTCCGGATCGCTACCAAGCACATGCCGAACAAACTGACCGGCAAGCCCTTCGCTGACCAACGCCTCGCCTAACGTCCAACCATAACCAGGGCCGCCCATGCGCAGGCAATGGTGAACCTCATGAACAACATGCCGACGCAGTGCGCCGGTGCGTAGGCTGGAAAAGAAATTCGGATTGTCGGGATCAAGGGTCATGGTAAACATGGAACTGCGATACGCCCGTCCTACCAGGCCCCTTTCCGGAATGGTTTCGCCCGGTAGCCGCTGAATCAGGACATCGAGGCGCGGTGGAGGCATTAGGCGAGCAATGGCTTCGTAGGCGGCGTCAAATTCATCAACCAACTCGTGGCGAAGCTCGGCCAGACTTCCCGAGGCCTCTAGCCAGTGCAGCGTCCATTTTTCCATGTCCCCTCTCCTTTATTGATCAAAGCACCTGGCTCGATGACTCCAGGCCGCTCGCGACGGTAGATCCCCCGCCGGGCAGCTGTCCAGTGTCGATCAGGTTTGACTGCGCCTCTGTCTGCCCGGTTATCTCTGGCAAAAAACTGTCGCGATTCCTACAAGGCTATCGGAAGCTGGTGTCTTGTCCGTCGTGTCTGGTGAAATCTATAGTCATTCCCATCGCCGAATAGGGTGATCAGGTTTGGCGACCTGCGTATCGGATCAGCCCTTTGAATTAATTGGAGCAATCCCATGCAAAGATACACGCCCATCACCGGCATCGACTGCACTCCCGCTTCCCTGCTCATCGACACCCAAGCCCCGCTTGACGTGCTACACGCCACAGCTGATTACCGCATCCGTGTGGTGACTCAGGTGCTGGAGAACATTGCGTTTCGCTCTGAGATCACCAGCGATACGGTGGTGCTTTCGGACTTTGCACAGCTTTTGGTGATTCCGTTGCGGGATGGGTGTGATTTGCTGGAGGTGATTGGTCGGCGGCTTCAGGCGCAGGTTGAAAGCTGAGGGAGCTTAGGGCGTTTAAAAAGCGCCCTTTCTCACCCTCGGCTCGGTCAGCGGTTGCGATAAAACAGATCAAAGCCAGGTATTAAGAAAGGCGCACGATCCTGGACATGTGGAGAGGTGAATGACATGAGCGATAAATTCAACCCTGAGGGTATTCCTATCCTCAATCTCAACACTACGAATACTACTCGTTATGAGGCGTCGCGTTTTCTCGATAGCCCGGACGTTATAGCGACTTATTTAGCTGAAAGTATAAAAACCGATAATTTCGAGAGCCTCATTCATGCTTTGGCTGAAATCGCAAAAGAAAAAGACGTAAATAAGCCCCAAGGAATCGCCGCAGGCTTCGTAGATACTAGAGCTATCACCGCCTAACCGCCCCTTGATAGTCGTGGTCTGGCCCCGATTTCTCGCGCAGGTGCTTAAGGAATTGGTTTATGAGCGACAATCTACCGAGCATTACAGAAAAACAGGCTTTCGTGTTCGAAGCGGCTATGCAAGCGGGCGTGGCACATCTCCCATGCAACTTGGAAGCACAAAGACTGCCAGGGCAAACCGAGGTGGACGAAAGCCAGCACTCGCGACCCCTTCTGCTGACCGGGCAAGAAGAAAGGGAGCCACCGCACCGGGATCTAATTGGTGCCTACTTCCGGCACCTCAGGCGCATTTTTCCGACCTACAACACCGATGCCAAGCTGGCGACGCTGTTGGGGCTGTCATCGTATCGCCGGGCGTGTCCCGCAAGAGATAACTCCGGTCTTGGCCTTGGCATAGCGAGAAGGATGCGCGACGCGCAATTGGTCGCGGCATTGAACCGTCAAGAGTTCGAATGGTTATACTGGGATCAGGAAAGCTTGCGATATGTACCTTAGAGGTCACCGCATGGATCTCAGGGCAGCGCACAAAGCGCGACTTGACCCGAAAGGATGAACACCATGCAGGAATTCAATATGAGCGGCGCAGAGCTGGAAAAGGTCCACGTCGAAATCGCTAAGCTGATGGCCGAGACGAAGAAGCTCAACGCCGAAGCCGGGAAAATGACTCGCGAAACTTTCTGGTATCCAGTCGCGGTCGCCACCGGTTTGATCGGCACGGTGGCTACTGTCACCACGCTGCTGATCAAGTTCATCTAACCGGACAGGCCCCCGGCTCGGCAAAGACGATGTCCAAATTACGATACCCGAAGTGGTCCCCTACCACCAAAAAGGGACGGATATATTTAAAAGCAATTAAATCCGTCCCCTTTCTCGTTCTGACCTCCAGGAATGATCAATCCTGAGGCGCACAACCCGGCTACCAGCACCCTTGGGCTCAAGCCTCCAGCTACGCGCCAAGTCGCGCGCTAGGCCACTTTCTCCAATGCGTGTTTCACCTCAAACCCTCTCACCGTCACCGATATGAATACCAAGATCACAACGACCAACTGCAAGATGCGGCTTAAGCGTCAACGCCGGGATTTCGTAATCACCGTGATTCTGGCGACGAAATGGCAAGGGTTGATCACTGAAAAGCGTATTCAAGCGAGCGGCATAAGCCGTGCAAATGGATTGGAATCGGGCGGCGTCCATCTTGCTGGTTTTATAGATTGGGAAGGCCGGCATGACCGTGAAGCCAGGATAGAAAAGCACCCCATGCTGGATAGGAAATAGCAGGTCATCCAACGCGCCGTTCACCCCTCGGCCACTGTAGTGGGATTCCCAACCGCCCATTGTGACCACCAACATGGCGCGCTTGCCTGTCATGCTGCCTTCGCCGTAGCGATCGCCCCAGTGGTTTTCGCTATGTTCGCCGACGCCATAGGCAAACCCGTAAGCGTAGACGCGTTCGATCCAGCCCTTGAGAATCGCGGGCATCGAGAACCACCACAGCGGAAACTGAAAGATGACGGCATCGGCCCAGAGCAATTTGGCCTGCTCTGCCTGGATGTCCGCCGGTTGGCTGCCAGCGGCAAATACACGCTGGGATTCAAGCGCCGGGTTGAAAGGCGTTTCTGCGTCATAACCTGGGGCGTCGTCCGGATCGAGGGAGGCTTTCCACCCCATGCCGTAGAGATCCGAGACTTGGACCTCGTGGCCTGCTGTTTCCAGATGAGTGATCGCAAAATCCTTGAGCGCGCCATTGAGCGAACGAGGTTCGGGGTGGGCGTAGATCAGCAGTATGTTCATGAGGGCTCCGCGTTGAGTTTGTCCCTCAGCGTAAGCATGCATCCGCTATGATAGAAATGAATTCCCGAAACACATGGTATTTGCATGCACAATAGCTTGCGCCGTCTGGATCTTAATTTGCTGGTCACATTAGATGCCTTGTTGGCCGAGCAAAATGTGACGCGGGCGGCGCGCTTGCTCAATCTCGCGCAACCGACCGTCAGCCTGCAACTGGGCAGGCTGAGAGATCTGCTTGATGATCCGCTTTTGCTGCCTGGCCCCCGAGGGATGTCGCCCACCGAGCGAGCACGCGAGTTGCAGGGGCCCCTGCGTGACGCGTTGGCCGCGCTGGAAAGCGCACTGAGTCCTGTTGCCGCTTTTGAACCCGGACGGTCCCATCAAACGTGGAAGATCGCTGCCAGTGATTATGCGACGACTGCCTTGATCTGGCCGTCGCTCTCGCAGCTCAGGCACCTGGCCCCGTACACGCGGTTGGCGCTTATGAATAAACCGACTGGCGACTATGCCAAGGATCTGGAGAACGGCCTTATCGATCTGGCGCTGCACACCCGCGATGAAGCGCCGCCCAAGTTGCGTCAGCGCTCCTTGATTCACGAACGCTATGTGCTGGCGGCGCGGCGCGGCCATCCCGCTCTGGCAACCAAGCTGTCGCTCAAAGCGTTCTGCGCCCTTGAACATGCCATCATGTCACCTGATGGCGCCGGCTTCGTTGGCAGTACCGATCACGCGCTGGCAGCTGAAGGTCTGGAACGGCGAGTGGTATTGTCCGTGTCCAATTTCAACTCGCTGGTCTCAGCATTGGTGCACAGCGATTTGGTTGCGGTGGTGCCGGAAAGCCTGGTGAAACATGAGCCAGCGCTTCACGTCCAGCCACCTCCCCTCGCCATTCCCGGATTTGAAATGCTGATGTTATGGCCCGAGCGACTGCATCGCGATCCTGCCCATATGTGGCTGCGCGAGCTTATTGCTTCGACGTTGGGAACAACCGGCGTGCAGAAATGAATGGACCGGACCATGAAACGATGACGACGCCCGTATTGAGCGTCGTCTCATCGCCACCCTGACCGAAGCCTGTGAAACCGCCAAAACTGAAATCCCTGGCTTCGCCTGGCTCACCCACACCGTCGACTATCGCGCCTTTCCCCAAAGCCAAGGGTGCCAGGTTTCAGGGCCGCTTCGCGCCCCAGCGGGAGCAAGCTCCCTCGCCACAAGAGCGGTTCGGTGGCGGGTCAGTTCATCAAGTGCAAGCTATTGCCTTTGTGGCGAGGGAGCTTGCTCCCGTTGGGCTGCGCAGCAGACCCATGTCGTCAACTCAATTAGCCTGACACACCGCGCGTGATCTGGATTTTCGACAGCCGCGCCAGCCAGGAACACGCCCTCTCAACGGGGGCAGACAAACGCAGGCGTGAGCTGACCGCCGTCGCCCTGAACGACGCCGGCGTACATATGGCCCGCTGTGTCAGTTTCGACTTCGAAGAAGAATGCCGCCTCCGGCATGGCGGCGACTGGCGCCTGCGCCTGGCCAAGGTACACACGACCAGCGCGCCTGCGAGCCATCGATGACCCACTCTCTCGCGAAACTTTCTGGTATCCAGTCGCGGTTGCCACCGGTTTGATCGGCACGGTGGCCACCGTCACCACGCTGCTGATCAAGTTCATCTAACCGGACAAGCCCCGCAGAAGCGGACCTTCTATCATCGAACCTCCATGAAAATCATAGAGCAGTACAGTCCGCTCCCCTTTTCCAGATTTGCGTTTTACACCCAGAAGTTATCAGCCACTCCGATCAATTGAACGGCCTCCTCCCCCAACGGCTCGGCAAACACGACATCCAAATTACGATACCCGGAATAATCCCCCACCAAGCTCAACTCGAACCGAGCCCCATCCGCGTCAGTTTCATAGCTCTTCAAATAAGTCAGGTCCTTGGCTTCATTAAAAACCACGTCCAACGTGCCGTCGTAACCATTTCCCAACCGAGTAAAGCCCAAGGCGGACACATCAATCGTGTCTTCCCCCACGGTATAGTCCATCAGGCGATCAGTGTGGTTTTCGGTGGCGGTACGGTAGCTGTCGCTCAGCAAGTCGAAGCGGAACACATCGTTGTTGCCGCCACCCGCCAACAGGTCCCGGCCCTCTCCACCCACCAGGACATCATTCCCTAACGCGCCATACAGGCGATCATCGCCCGCGCGCCCTTCGATGATTTCGCCTCGGGCGTTGCCTTGTAGATGATCGGCCCCTTCGGTGCCCGTCAACCTGGGTTGCTGAAACAGGATGTTGGTTTCATTCAGCGCTTGGCCCAAGTTACCGTCGAAGACCAATTCGAAACGTTCGCCATCCGCATTGACCTCGAAACTTTTGAGGTAGGTCCGCGTCCCGCTTTCATTGACGCGTATTGCCAGGGTTCCGTCATGTCCATTACCCAGCCCGAGGAAGCCCAGGGACGAGAGATCGATCGTGTCGGTGTTGGGGTCGAAGTCGGTGATTCGGTCGCTATGGGCAGCGGTTGCGGTTCGGTAACTGTCGGTGACTGACTCATAACGGAACGTATCGGCCCCGGCGCCGCCCGTCAGCAGGTCACGACCTTGCTGGCCATCGAGCAGATCGTTACCGGCCCCGCCAGAGATCGCATCGTCGAACGAGGCGGTACCGAGCAAGTAGTCGTCATTGCGGCCACCGTCAAGGTGGTGATAACCGTCGTCGGGATTGCCAAAGCTGTGGTCCAGACTGCCGTCGGGGTTCAACTGAACCAAGGCGGCCAGATAACCGTCCGCCCGCGTGCCCTGGCTTCCACCAATCAATAGCTTGCCGTCGGCCAGCACGATCATGTCGGCGACTGCGAAAGGAGCGCTTTCCGAGCCCCAACGTACCTGACCGCCATCACCGAATTGGGTGTCGAGTGAGCCGTCGGTGTTGAGTCGAATGACGGTCGCTACACCGCCCGAGGCGCCCGCCAGGAGGATTTTGCCGTCATCCTGGATGACAAGGGCGTTTGCGTGAACATCCAGGGCCAGGCTGCCGCCGTTTGCAAAGCTGCTGTCCAGGGTGCCGTCCGGGTTGAGGCGGGTCAGGGTCGCTTGCCCCGTGACCAAAACCTTCCCGTCTGCCTGCAGCGAAACGTCGAGCGTGCGGCTGGGGTGAATGCCGACGGACGCTGGCAGATGCAGGACCCCAGACTCGCCGAAAGACGAGACCAAGGTCCCCGTCGCGTCGAAGCGGGCTATGTAGATCTCCCCGGAGGCATACCCAGCGCTTGCGAAAAAGCTGCCGTCGCGTTGCACGGAGAACGACGCTTGCTGGCCCAGATCTTCATTCCAATAGAAAGGCACTGTCGCGGTACCGCCGTTGCCGAAGCTCGTATCGAGGCTGCCGTCAGCCAAGTTACGACTGATGCCCGACACCCAGGCATCGCCTACTTTCACGTAGCGCGTCACCAGGTAACCGCCTCCCGGCTGCACGGCCGCATTACCGCCGTCCTCGATATCGAGCGCCACCGGGAGGAGGGATTTACCGTCTCCACTGAAGTTGCGGTCCAGGCTGCCGTCGGCATTGAACCGGACCAGGCTACCGGTGAAACCTGAATCCTCTTCGCCGCCGAGCCCCAGGCGACTATAAGCGCCAAGCCAGAGAGTACCGTCCGGATCGACCGCGATACCGCCGATTTTGTCCGAGCCCCATAAAGTTGTCGCGACCATGCCCGTGTTCCGCACAGCTGAAGCGGCGGGCGAAATGATCTGAGTCATGTCGATGCCTCCGATAGCTATCTGTCGCCAGAGACAATAGACACGGCTCAGTCAGGTTGCCACTTTACGAGACGAAGGGAGGTTCTTGGACGACCTAGTCTGCTATCGATGTCGTGGCCTCGGCCGACTTTCCGGCAATAGTGTTCAGGTAAAGCGACAAGACGAAACCTGGTGACGTTCCCAGGGCAACGTCGACCGGAGCGCCAGCGTCATCCGGAATCAACTGCCCGCTCGTATCCTGTTCTTCGTTCAGCTCTTGCTCGACCCGCAGGCCATAACGGGTAAATTGAATAAACCGAGGGTCGGTTATCGCGATGGCCGCCAACGGGTCCCAAAAATACAGATAAGCGCCGATACCGGGGGCGATGGTCGAGCTTTGCAACACCTGCGTGAGGAATTGAGCAACCGGGTTGCTGATTCTGGAGAGTTGTCGCAGAAAATCCGGCGTAAGGAGTATCTGGTTACAAGCGTTCAGCGCAACCAATTGCACTGGAATCCCGCTATCAAAAACATATTGGGTAGCAAGCGGATCCAGGAAGATGTTCCACTCGGCCACTTGATTGGTGTAGTAAGGCGTCTTGCCCAGAGCATCAATAATATTGCCGCCCGCGCCGGGCTGGACGTACTGCGGCAACAAATTGCCTCCCATCATCACGATGCGGTCGATTTTGCTGCGCAACAAGTCTTGTAATGCATTATCGGTTTGAGCCTGCTGAAACAAATGCCCCCAGGTCGTGCCGCCACCGATCATCAATACGGTAAATTTATGATCGGCGTTCTTCAATGTTTCCCTTAGGAAAGCAATCGCGTCTGTTCGCGTGGGATTCAGGTTTGTCCGCGGAAACGACGCGTCGTAATGTTGATCCGCTGCCTGGCGTGTTTCGAAGGGAAAGGTATTGCTGTACACCATGGGCCGCTGAAAGCCAGCGACAACGGGGATGCGCTCGATCTCCGGGTCATTGAACACGGTGAGAAAGTTGCTGATGTTTTGAACGCCGTGACTCAAGTGAACAGCGCCCACCCCTGTCACGGTGATGCCTTCGACCTTGACGGCAGGATGCTTCAGCAAATACGAGATGGCCATGTAGTCGTCGAAATCGACATCGGTATCGATAAGCAGGTGCGTGAGGGATTGTGCTGACATAGTGCTAGCCTCCTGGCCAATGAAGAATTCACGTCCGATATAGGTCTTCCGTCAGCGGTCGCCTCCCGCCGCAGGTAGCGATGTAACAGTAGCATCGCCCAAGATAAACGCCTGTTTAAAAGCGATTTACCGCCGCCCGGTCACGCGGCTCCAGAATGTGCCCGCTACAAGCCCCTGCGCATCGCCTACTCCAACCTCTACAAGCTTTATCCGTCAGATAAATCCTGCAATACTTAATGCGAATCACTCTCACAAGCATTAATAAATCAGGACCTGCTCATGTCGACTCGCACCACCCCGCCGCGTCACTTCACTCCTGCCCGCAATCTTCTTGACCACCCTGGCCCCCGCCTACGCCGATGACAACAGCACCACCCCACCCGCCACCCTGGAACTGGACGCGACCGAAGTCTCCGGCAGCGGTCAACTGGGCAGCACCACGGAAGGCACCGAGTCCTACACCACCGGCGCGATGTCGACCGCGACCAAGCTCCCGCTGACCATGCGTGAAACCCCACAAGCCGTCACCGTCATTACGCGCCAGCGCATGGATGACCAGGTGATGACCAGTATCAACGACGTGGTCAAGGCGACGCCCGGTTTGTTCCTGGACTTTTCCGGCGGTCCTGGCCGGCAGACTTACAAGGCGCGCGGTTTTGAGATCGACAACCTGATGTATGACGGCATCCCGAGTGGCTACGATGGCGTTAACGTCGGCGCCCAGCCTAACTTGGCGATGTTTGATCGAGTCGAGGTCGTGCGCGGTGCGACCGGCCTGGTGACGGGTGCAGGCAACCCTTCGGCCGCCATCAACCTGATCCGCAAGCGCCCATTGGCCGAGCAGAGAGTGACCCTGACCGGTGCCGCCGGCAGTTGGGACGACTACCGCGGCGAGCTCGATGCCTCCAGCCCGCTCAATGACAGTGGCACATTGCGCGGCCGGGTCGTGACCTCTTACCGCGATGCCAACAGCTTCATCGACAATGTCGAGGAGGATCACGGCCTGTTCTATGCGGTCACCGAAGCGGACCTGAGCGAAGACACCACCCTGACCCTGGGGTTTTCCCATCAGAAGGACAAGACCAATTACTTCTGGGGTTCTTCGATGATCGGCCAGGACGGCCATCACCTGGACCTCCCGCGCTCCTACAATCCAGGTACGGATTGGGAGAACAAGGATCAGGAGATCAACACCGTATTCGCCGAAGTCCGTCATCGCCTGGCCAACGACTGGAACCTTCAGGTCAACGCCAACTACGCCGAACAGAACGCGTTGTTCTCCGGTTCTTACCAATCGCGCTGGGTCAACAACACATTGGCGCGCACGGTTTACCAGGCCGACTTCGATGAAAACCAGGCCGGCGTAGATGCCTTTGCCAGTGGCCCCTTCGAGGCGTTCGGGCGCACCCATGAACTGGTGGTGGGCGCCAGCAAGCGCATCTACGACATGACCACCCACAACTACAGCCCGTACGACATGAACTGGCCGATCAATGCCGGTAAACCGAATTTCGTCCACACCAACGACCAGCGCGAAGTGACCACTCAAGATGGCGTCTACCTCACCACACGCCTGAACTTGGCCGACCCGCTGAAGCTGATCCTCGGCGGGCGCCTGGACTGGTATGACTACGATAACCGGGACGGCGACACCGACTACAAGGTCACCCGAAACGTCACCCGTTACGCTGGCTTGATCTACGACCTGGACGACCATCACTCAGCCTACGTCAGCTACAGCGACATCTTCACGCCGCAGCGTGAAAAGGACACCTCGGGTACCCCGGTCAAGCCGATCATTGGCAAGAACTACGAGGTCGGTATCAAGGGCGAATATTTTGGTGGCGCGCTGAATGCGAGCGTGGCGCTGTTTCGCGTCGATCAGGAAAACCGTGCGGTGCAACTGTTCACGGCAAACTGCCCACAGGCAAGCTGTTATGAGGCGTCCGGAGAGATTCGCAGCCAAGGTATCGACTTCGAATTGCAAGGCGCCTTGACCGAAAACTGGCAAGTCGGCGGTGGCTATACCTACGCGCGCACCCACACCGTCAAGGATGCGGCCAATCCACAGAATGTGAACAAGCAGTTCGACACCGATACACCGGAGCATCTGTTCAAGCTGACCACCAGCTACCAACTCCAGGGCCCGCTGGAAAAACTGCGCGTGGGTGGCAGCGTCTCCTGGCAGAGCCGCATGTACAACGACATCCCATTGGCTAATGGCAGTGAATACCGGCTCAAACAAGGCAGCTACGCGGTTACGGACCTGATGGCCGGCTACCGGGTCAACGAGAACCTGGATTTGCAGGTCAACGCCAACAACATCTTTGACCGTCGGTACTATTCGACCATCGCCAACTCCGCAAGCTACGGCGGTGATGCCTACGGTAGCCCGCGCAATATGATGTTGACGGCCAAGTACAGTTTCTAGAAGAAAGGGGCGCCATTTGGAACGCCCCCTTTCGGCCTGAACGGAGGCTCTACCTGTCTGGAAACAGGCCTATCCCCCTACCCCTGACAAACACACAAGCCGTGGCGAGGGAGCTTGCTCCCGCTGGGCTGTAAACAGCCCCAAAAACAGGGCCGCTGCGCGACCCAGCGGGAGCAAGCTCCCTCGCCACAGGGTTATTGCCCGGCTTTATTTCGCTTAGAGGAAAGCCCCATTTCCCTCACCGCCCAACCGCCCCCTCATACCGCCGCTGAATCCGCTCCAATTCCCCCGAACGCCGCAACTGCTCCAACGCCCGGGACCACGCCGCCACCACCTCATCGTCACTATCAGGGCTGAAAGCGATGTACAGCGATGAGCGATACAGTTCGATAGGAATCCGTCGCAGGGTGCCCGGGGCGATGTTCAGTTGGCGGCTGTAATAAGCCACGCCCGCATCAGTGTCGCCAACAATGATCTGGGTGCGACCGGCAAGCAGCATGCGGTAGAGCAGCTTGCTCTCGGTGGCGCTTTTGTCCAGGTTGTTGAAGCCCAGTGATTGCAGTCTTTGAGGTACCAGGCCGGCGTGGCGCGTGGTGATCTGCGGGGCGTTAAGGAGTTGTTCCAGTGTGTCCAGTGGAGGCGTATTGGCCAGTTGATAAGGGTGGATGGACTCTTCCACGATCGGCCCTACCCATTTGAACTGCGATTCGCGCTCCGGCGTGCGAAACATGGAGTACATGATGGTCTTGGGGCGGTGCTTGAGTATCTGGCTGGCGCGCATGCTGGGCTGCAGCAACAGCTCGAAATCATCCCCGGTCAGCGCCATGATGGCCCGGACGATTTCGGTGATCATGCCGGTGAGCCGGTTGTTTTCCTGATAGTTGTACGGAGCCCATTCTTCGGTGACGATTTGATACTGCTCGGCCCTGGCAACCGTGCCGAGCAATAGGCAAAACAACGCTGCAGCCGGTATCGAATGTCTCACGCGTACTCCCTGTGGACCGTTCGGTGTTCGTGCATGGGTGGGCCTGATTCACGAAGGCAAGGTAAGCATAGACCCAAACACTTGCCCGACAGTTGACGCAGTCCACATTCCGCCCCTTAGCAGCCACTGGAGCTTGGTGTAGGATCAGCGCGAACCCGATACGCGGCGCTCTCCTCTCGCCCTCCTCCTTGTGACCCAGCCCACATGAACCCAATCGATCCCCTGTCGTTGCAACGCATCATCAGCGCCCATGGCGATTTCGAAGGCGCGGCGTATTTCGACGTGGAGGAAAGCCTTGCCCATGAAGTGTTTCCCGACCGCATCGTGTTCCAGACCACCTACCTGGATTACCGCAGCTATGATGTCGATCTTGCCGAAGGCAGCGTGCGTGTGCGCAAGACGCGGCTGGACAATTACCTGCGCGGCCATAAGGCCCAGGTGATCGAGGATGACATGGATGACGAGGATTGGGACGAGCTGAGCAACCTGTGGCAGCGCTTGAGCCACGACCTGGACACCCAGGGGCAAGGGCCGCAGCCCGACCTGGCCGATACCCTGGCTGACCTGTTCGATAGCCTGTTCGACGAGGCTCAAGCACAGGTACTCATTCAGAACCTGCCGGCACCTACCGGGCAATGGGATTGGGCCTGGACGCAAGTCGAGTCAGCGCTCACCGAGGCCAATCAATTGGCCGGGTTCGAATGGAAGGAATGGTCGTCCTGCGGCATCGATGCGGTCAATGCCCTGGCCCCATTGCGGCAACTGGGCATTGAAATTCCGACGCCCGAGCGTAAAACCATCGAGGCGGTCAACCGCGCCGACGATTGGGAACGCACGCTCCTGCACTACTTCAATGGGCAGCTGGAAACCCATGATTTGAAGTTGCTGGCCATCGGCACGCACTTCGATGAATACCAGGCCTTCGCCTGCCTGCCCATGAATGGCCTGGGCCTGGTCAATGCCTTGGAGATCATGGGCAGGCTGGGCATCGTCTACAAATATTAAGCGACTGGCGCCCGGTGTTTTCGGCCGCTTTTACAAGCCCATAGAGGGCTACCCTCCTTTGAGCCTTGAAGCGACGACATGACAAACTGTGAACACTGCGGGTACCTCCTCCTTGACGACACCGCTGTTTGCCCACGATGCGCCGGGGAGATGACGTTCCCGGTGGAGCCCCTCGCGCCGGGGGCTCCGTCGAAAGGGCTGAAAATTCTTAAATGGGTGCTTATCAGCATCGTGGTCGCGGTGCTGGCGGCCGTAGCGGTGGTCGTGTGGATCTTTAATTCGTTGGGGCCGATGCCTTCGTTTGGTTGAGGGCGATTTCAGGGCGCTTGAACAATACATTGTGGCGAGGGAGCTTGCTCCCGCTCGGCGGCGCAGCCGTCGCACATCGGCCAATGAAATACACCTGGAAGACTCGCATCGCTCCGTTTGGGGCGGCTTCGCCACCCAGCGGGAGCAAGCTCCCTCGCCACGAACGAGCCATGGCAACCGAAGCGCAACGCAGCTATCCGATTTTCCCATAGTTGCTATCGATGCCCACGCCGTTCTCGTCATCGGCCTCTCTCTCTAATCTGCCCACCAACGCGATCGATGACGATCGCCGCAGATCAAACCGACCTTATGGAGAGAGACACGATGAACACCTTCAACCGCACCCTGGCTGTCGCGACCCTGGCCTTGGCCACCCTCAACGCCGAAGCCGCGTCGCCGGTCCAGGCCGCTGCCAGCGTGTCTGCTGTCGGCAGCGTGGTCCAGTCCGCCAGCTACATCACCACCCAGGATGGCGTGCAGCTGTACTACAAGGACTGGGGCCCGCGTGATGGCCAGGTCGTGACGTTCAGCCACGGCTGGCCGCTGGACTCCGACAGCTGGGAAGGCCAGATGATGTTCCTCGCCTCGAAAGGCTATCGGGTGATTGCCCACGACCGTCGCGGTCACGGTCGCTCCAGCCAGCCTTGGGAAGGCAACGACATGGACCATTACGCCGACGACCTGGCGGCGGTGATTGAAGCGCTGGACCTCAAGAACGTGACGCTGGTGGGCTTCTCGACGGGGGGCGGTGAAGTGGCGCGGTATATCGGTCGCCACGGTACCGCCCGGGTGAAAAAAGCCGTGCTGGTTTCTTCGGTGCCACCGTTGATGCTCAAGACAGAAACCAACCCTGGTGGCTTGCCTATCGAAGTGTTCGACGGCCTGCGCAAGGCGTCCCTGGAGAACCGCTCGCAGCTGTACCTGGACATCGCCTCGGGCCCGTTCTACGGCTACAACCGCAAGGGCGCCAAGCCGTCCCAGGGGCTGATCCAATCGTTCTGGGTGCAGGGCATGCAGGGTGGCAGCAAAAATACATACGACTCGATCGCGGCCTTCTCGGCGACAGATTTCCGCGGCGATTTGAAGAAGTTCGATGTGCCGACCCTGGTCGTCCATGGCGATGACGATCAGATCGTGCCAATCGACGCTGCAGGCCGGGCCTCGGCGGCGCTGATCAAAGGCGCCCGACTGATCGTCTACCCTGGCGCACCGCACGGCTTGACCGAGACCCACAAGGACCGGTTGAACCAGGATCTGCTGACGTTCCTCAAGGAATAAAAGCGCAGATTCCTTGTGGGAGCGGGCTTGCTCGCGAAGGCGTCGGATAAGTCGGCATTGAAGGCGACTGACCTACCGCTATCGCGAGCAAGCCCGCTCCCACAGGGGTTTGGTTGTGAATCCAGAATTGGCGTACACCCAAGATCAAACTGTGGGAGCGGGCTTGCTCGCGAAGACGGCAGTACATCCAACTTCTTCATCGACTGATCTACCGCTATCGCGAGCAAGCCCGCTCCCACAGGGGGTTGGTTGTGAATCCAGAACTGGCGTACACCCAAGACCAAACTGTGGGAGCGAGCCTGCTCGCGATAGCGGTGGAACACATTTGCATCTATTCCTCAGACCGCCCCGTACCCTCACGATCCTGCTCATAACATCGGGTAAGCGCAAACGCCGGCAACCACGACTCACGGCGCACGGTCCAGCTTTCGTAGGTGGGCAGCAGTTGATCGGGGCTATCCAGAATCCCCAAGTGCACTTCGATCTCATCGCCCGAGCGGGCAAACAGCGACGAGCCACAGCGCGGACAGAAAAATCGTCCGGCGTAATCCCGGGTTTCACCCTCGATCGCCACCGCGTCCTGGGGAAACACAGCTGCCGCGTAGAACAGTGCCCCGTGATGCTTGCGGCAATCGAGGCAGTGACAAAGACCAACACGATACGGGCGCCCTGAGGCTTCAAGTCGAACGTTGCCGCACAGGCAACCGCCGGTGAATCGGTCCATGGTGTATCTCCTCTACAACTGGACAGCCAAATTTCACGAAACAGATCGATCAATAATAGGCGCATGCTGCGCCATCAGCTCCACGACCCAATCGATGAACACCCGCAACTTGGCGCTGATATGCCGGTTCGGGGGGTAAGCCAGGTACAGCGGCATCGGGTCCAGCTGCCAGTCTTCGAACAACGGCACCAATTCCCCTTGCGCCTGGTGACGCCGGGACATGTACTCGGGCAGCCAGAGCACGCCCAGCCCCGCCAGCCCGGCCGCGAGGTAGGCGTTGCCGTCGTCGATGGCCAACGCGTAGCGCCCTTTGACGTGAAGCAGCTCACTGTCACGGCGCATGGCGTAGGGCAAGGATTTGCCGGTGCGAGCCCAGAGGAAACCGACGGTGCGATGGTGCGAGTCTTCCAGTTCGCGAGGGTGCGCGGGCGGGCCAAACCGTGCCAGGTAACTCGGGGCGGCGAAGACGCCAAGGGCCAGGTCGCCAACGCGTCGGGCGATCAGCGACTGATCCCGCAATTCACCGCCGCGCACCACGCAATCGACGTTTTCATCAAGCATGTCGACGATGCGATCGCTGACGCCCATGTCGATCTGGATGTCCGGGTAACGCGCGTAGAACGCCGGCAAGGCTGGTATCAGGATCATCGCCGCCAGCGGACTCGGCACGTCCACCCGCAGTCGCCCGCGAGGTAACGCCTGGGCGCCGGCCACGCTGGTCTCGGCATCGTCCATGTCGGCCAGCAACCGGATCACCCGCTCGTAATAAGCCGCGCCGTCGGCGGTGACATTGACTTTGCGTGTGGTGCGGTTGAGCAGCTTGACCCGCAACCGTGCCTCGAGTTGCTGCACCAGTTGGGTCACGGTGGTCTTGCTCATGTGCAGGGTTTCTGCCGCCTTGGTAAAGCTGCCCGCCTCCACGACTCGCACGAACGCTTGCATCGCATCAAAACGGTCCATTTCTGCCCCGGCATGGTTCGATTGTTTGGGATTCACAAACAGTGTGCGCCAAGGTTGCTCGTTTATCGCCCGGATACAAGCCCCTAGAGTGAGTTCATCGTTTGGAACCACTTTTTGATGGAGGTATTCATGACACAGCGTGATGTGGTTTTTCCGCCTGGACGCCAGGCACTGTATGAGCGCAATCGCTATTCGCCGGCGATTCGTTCCAATGGTTTCCTGTTCGTCTCCGGGCAAGTCGGCAGCACCGACGACGGTTCGCCAGAGCCGGACCTGGAGGCTCAGGTCCGGCTGGCGTTCAACAACCTGAAGGCGATCCTCGCCGCGGCCGATTGCAGTTTTGACGATGTGGTGGACGTGACAGTGTTCATGGTCGATCCCGAGTCGATCTTCGAACGGGTCTGGAGCGTCGTGCCCGAATTCTGGGGCAACGCACCGCATCCGACACTGACGGCGGTGGGGGTGACGTGGCTGTATGGTTTTCAGTTTGAGATCAAGGTGATTGCCAGGGTGCCTGAGGCCGCCCTATAGGTGAGCTTGCATCAGGGTTGACTGTACCGCCGTCATCGCGAGCAGGCTCGCTCCCACAAGAAAATGATGGTGGTGATTCGCCGGCTAGCCTTTCACCGCCGCTTCAATCGCGGCAATGTCGATCTTGGTCATGGTCATCATCGCTTCGAAGGCCCGCTTGGCCACGGCTTTGTCAGGACTGCCGACCGCTTCAAGCAACACCCGCGGGCTGATCTGCCACGACAAACCCCACTTGTCCTTGCACCAGCCACAAGCGCTTGCCTGGCCGCCGTTGTCGATGATGGCGTTCCACAAACGGTCCGTTTCGGCCTGGTCTTCAGTTGTAATCTGGAATGAAAAGGCCTCGTTGTGCTTGAACACCGGCCCGCCGTTGAGGCCGATGCAGGGGATGCCGATCACCGTGAAATCAACGGTGATCACATCGCCCTCCTTGCCCGACGGATAATCACTTGGGGCATGGTAGACAGCGTTCACCGCGCTGTCGGGAAAGGTTTTTGCGTAGAACCGCGCAGCTTCCTCGGCGTTGCCGTCGTACCAGAGGCAGATCCTGTTTTTATTGTTCATTCCGCTTCTCCGAAAGGGACTGGACGATAAAGTCTAGCAGTCCCCCCGAACGTTGCAGATGGCCGGGCCTCAGGTAAACAGATCGACCCCCAACTGGAACGCAACCCACAATGCCAGGCCTGTAGCAAACACCAGCGCGATGTTCTCGAACAGGTTGTTGCGGTATTCCTTGCCCAGCAAGGACTTCTGGTTGGACATGATCAAAAGGCCCAGGGAAATCACTGGCAAGCCGACGATGTTCAGCGCGTTGACGCCGATGGTCAGCGTGACGAAGTCCGGCATGCCCGGCAGCGACCAGATCAGTGGCGTCACCAGGATGAACAGCATGAACCATTTGTGCATCGGGTCACGGTGGAACTCTTTGCCGTAACGCTCCCGGCGCTCGGGGCGCACATGCTGGAAGGCGTCGGTGATGAGCATCGGGAACGCCGTGGTCTTGCCCGAAATGCTGGCGAACAGCGTGGCGAACACACCCACGAAGAATACGTACCAACCGATCGGACCAAAGAATATTTCCAGGGCCTTGCCCAGGTCGCCCAGGGTTTTGACCTCGATGCCGTTGGGTCGCAGGATTTCCGCGCCGACGATCCAGATGGCCAGGTTGATGATGATCCCGACAAACACCGCAAACAGCAGGTCGTTGCGCTGGATACGCTTGTGCTCAGGTCCTACCCAGCCCTTCTGGCGCATCACATACGGATGAACGAAGTTGGCGATGGAACCGGCCACTGCGCCGATCACCGAGACGGCCACCAACAGCGCGCCATGCACGCCTTCATCGGGCGGAATGCTGAAGCCGATGGTGCCTTTGACGATGCCGGCGACATCCGGGCCGGACATCACCGCCAGGGCCAGGAACGCCAGCGTCATGATCGCCAGCAGGCCTTTCATCACGCCTTCGATCATCGAATAGATATTGCGCCCGACGAGCATCCACACCGCCAATACCACCGCCACCGAACACAGCAGCGGGTAGTCGATCTTGAGCAGCATGGCCAGGGCCTCACCGGCCCCCTTGATCATGTAGGCATTCATCAGGTGCCCCATGAGCAGCGCATACACCAGCAGGAACCAGGCGAAAAACGGATTGAGCTGGGCATACCCCTGCAGGATGGTCATGCCCTGGTTATTGCAGAGCTGGAAACGCGCGATGATATTGACGATCAGGTAGCGCAGCAGCAGAGAGACCGCCAGCACCCACATCATCGCGTAGCCGTAGTTCGCGCCGGCCACGGAGGACGTGATGAGATCGCCGGCGCCCAGCCAGGAAAGAACGGCGATGATGCCGGGGCCGAGAAGCTTCAGCAGGCGTACGAAACGGCCTTGCACGGGCGCCGCAGCTTGTTCCTCAGCGGTAGGAATGCTCGTCATGGGTGAATCTCCGTTTATTTTTTTTGTAAGAAACGGCCACAGTCGAACATATTAGATACGACGTCGTACAACCATTATTAATCCGTAATTATGTATAAATATTTCACGGCATTTGCGCTCAAAATGCCGTTGTATTAAGCAGCAAATTGCCACTAACCCCTCATCTGTTCGCCGTTATCGATCATCCAGCGCACTATCGCCGCCAACGGCACCCGATGTTGCCGTAGGGCGCACCAACCGAGACGTTGATGGCGATACAGCTCGACATAATGGTTGAGCAGCACGTGGCTACCGTCCTCGGCCAACCGCAGTTCCACCTCACGGCAATGCAATGCATCCGGCTGGAGCAAACGCATTCGCCGATGCAAGACCAGCGCCTCGTTACTCATCAGCGGCCCCTTCCTCCTGGCATTGCGGATTGTCCTCCACCACCGACCCCAACTTGCCCTGGGCGACAAGATCGGCACGCCGCTGCGCCGTGGCATCGCGAAGGGCCGCGTAGTAGTCCGCTTCGGTCTGCAATTGATCGGTGGTTGGCAACGCCTCGGCACGGCCATCGACAATGCCGCCGACGGTGTTGATCGTGCCCAGGGTCTCGACCGTGCTGCTGTTGTCGCCGAACGGGTCGACGGCAAAGCTCAGCACTTTACCCGTCGCATCCCGCAGGTTGGCGCTGCCCAGCAGTGGCAGTTCCAGGATGGGCCCAGGGGCTAGGTTCCAGACGCCGAAGGTCTGGCCGAAGTCGGCCTTGTGGCGCTCGATGCCCAGTTTGCCCGACACGTCGATCAGCCCGACGATGCCCGCCGTGGAGTTGATGACGAAACGGCCCAGTGTGTTGACCGAGCGCTGGGCATTGCCTTGCAGCAAGTCGTTGATGAACACCTTGGGCTCGCCGAAGTTCGCCACGAAGTTGTGCACCCCGGCCTGGAACATCTCCGGCAGCTTGCGATAACCACGGGCCACCGGTGCCAGTGCGTAGTCATCCACGGTTCGGTTGAAGGCGAAGATGCCACGGTTGACGGGTTCGGCGGGATCGTAAACGGTGTAGGTCGCGCTTTCACACGAGCCTGGTTTTGCGGCTGGCGTGCTGGAGCAACCACTGGCGAGTGCCGCCAATACAACCACGACGGTGGAGCGAACGAACAACGGAGCGGGCTTGGTGATCGGCATACGGGGTTATCTCGGCGAGGAATGGGATGCTGCATAGGCCGGTCAAAAAGCCAAACACCACCCTCTGTGGCGAGGGAGCTTGCTCCCGCTGGGGCGCGAAGCGGCCCTAAAAAGCGGTGAGCGCTTCGCACTCAAGCGGGAGCAAGCTCCCTCGCCACGGGTTCAGCGTTGGCTGGCTGTTCAACTGACCGACATCAAGGCCATCCTGCCGCCGTTTTTTTGCCCACAGATTTCCACAATATTGCCCGCCGGCAACTTTGTTTCCGGGTTGAAATATATGACGCAGGCCCTGGATTGCCCCTAGTATTCCCCTTGTATTCATTACCCTGCGTGCCCACCGTGAGCCATTTACTACTGGTGGACGATGACCTCGAAGTCCTCGCCCTCTTGCGCAAATTCCTCGAACAACATGGCTATAGCGTTGACGTGGCCGCCGACGGCAATGCCCTGTGGCAAGCGGTGGAACGCCAAGTGCCGGACCTGATCATCCTCGACGTCATGTTGCCGGGGGACAACGGCCTGGTGCTGTGCCAACGGCTGCGGGCCGAGCACACGGTCGGCATCATCATGCTCACCGCCATGGGTGAATTGAGCGACCGCGTCGTCGGCCTGGAGCTGGGAGCGGACGATTACCTGACCAAGCCGTTCGACGCCCGGGAGTTGTTGGCCCGGGTGCGTGCCGTGCTGCGGCGCACCGGTGAAGCCAGGGCCACGCTGAACGACTCATCCCGGCCAATCCTGGAGTTCGAAAACTGGCAGCTGGACGTCACCCGCCGCGAATTGCGCTCACCGGAGAAGGTCATGATCCCGCTGTCCAGCGGCGAGTTCGAATTGCTGCTGGTGTTTGCCGAACACCCGCGCCGGGTGCTGACGCGCCAGCAGTTGCTGGACCTGGCCCGTGGGGAAACCTTCGAGGCGTTCGATCGCAGCATCGACGTCCAGGTCAGCCGCCTGCGACGCAAGTTGGAAACCGACATCCCCGGCGCCTCGATGATTCGCACCGTGCGTAACAGCGGCTATCTGTTCAGCCCCCACGTGGTGAAGCGATGAAGCGCTCGCGCCCAGGCATTCGTCGACCAAGGGACACGGTGGCGCGCTGGATCGCCCTGACCACCATGATCGCCATGCTGACCCTGCTCGCCCTCAACGAGCTGTTCAGCCTGCTGGCCGGTGCCTGGGCGCGCCCTCCCCTGATGGAAACCGGCCTGATGGAAAGGGCCGCCACCATCACCCGCATCATCGACTCCGTCGCCGCTGAACAACGGCCGGCGATTGCCAAGGCCGCGAGCAACCAGGCATTCAACGCGCAATGGCTACAACGCCATGAGGAGGCCCGGCTACCGGTGATCGATGACCCGGAATTCAGCGAAGGCTCGGCGCTCCTGCGCCAGCAATTGGGCCGACCGGACGCCAGGATCGAAGCCTACGAACCGGCCGACTGGCCAGCCAACCAAGCGGATGCGCGCTACGCGGTGATCATCGAACTGGCCGACCATTCCTGGGTGATTTTCTCCGTGCCATCGCGCAGTTGGGGGCTGGGCGAATGGGCGCGCAACCTGATCATCATCGCGCTGATCCTGCTCTCGACGTTTATCGTCGCGCTGATCGCCACCCGGCACTTGGCCGCACCGCTGGAACGCTTTGCCGAAGGTGCGCGGCGCTTTGGCGTCGACCACCAGGCGCCGCCGATTCCGGTCATCGGCCCCCACGAAATCCGCCAGGCGATCCTCGCGTTCAACGCCATGCAGGCCCAGCTCAAGCACTTCCTGCAGGACCGCACGCAGATGCTCGCGGCCATCTCCCATGACCTGCGCGCACCGTTGACCCGCATGCGCCTGCGCGGGGAGTTCATCGAGGATGCCGAGCAGCAATCGCGCCTGTTCCGGGACGTGGATGAAATGCAGGCGATGGTCAATTGCGCCCTGGAGTTTTTCCGCGACGATGCCCGGCTGGAACATGCCACCGCGTTCGACCTGGCCGAACTGCTGCACACCATCGTCGATGACCTCAAGGACGCTGGCACCGAGGTCGCATTCGAAGGCGCCCAGCGCTTCGTGTACGTCGGCCGGCCCATCGGCATCAAGCGTGCCTTGGTCAACCTGATCGACAACGCGATCAAGTATGGCGGCGAGCCGACGGTTCGGCTCCAAGCCGACGCCCACCGGGTGGACATTCGCATCCTCGACCGTGGGCCGGGCATCGATGCCCAACACCTTGAGCAGGTCTTCACGCCGTTCTTTCGCATCGAAGGCTCGCGCAACAAGCACACCGGCGGCGTCGGGCTGGGCCTGTCGGCGGCCCGGGCGACGGTACTGGAGCATGGCGGGACACTGACCCTGAGGAATCGCAAGGGTGGCGGGTTGGAGGCCAGGGTCTCGCTGCCGCTTGGCTGAAGTGTCCCGATGTATCGATCCGCGCTAAACAATCAGCGCCTTCCTCGGTAGGATGTCCGGCCTTTCCGGCCTCGACCCTGCATGGGAAGGCGCTCTTGTTTGTATCGCTCGGCTCCATGTGCCATCGCTCGCGCTCACGACAGACAAGAATCGACGGAGCCAAACCAAGGAATTCACCGATGATTCTTATCATTTATGCGCACCCCTACCCTGACAAATCGCGGGTCAACCAGCAGATGCTCAAGCGAGTATCCAGCAATCCGGACGTGGTCATACGTTCGCTGTATGCGCTTTATCCCAACTTCGATATCGATGTCGAAGCGGAACAACGCGCAGTGGAACAAGCGGAGCTGGTCGTCCTCCAGCACCCGATGTACTGGTACAGCACCCCGCCGCTGCTGAAACTGTGGATCGATAAAGTCTTCACCCACGGCTGGGCCTATGGCAAAGGCGCCACGGTGCTCAAGGACAAGCGGTTGCTGTGGGCCGTGACCACGGGTGGCGAACAGGATCATTTCCAGATCGGCGCCTACCCGGGTTTTTCGGCGTTGGCCCAACCCCTCCACGCCACGGCCATTTATTGCGGCATGCGCTGGCTGGAACCCGTTGCCGTGCATGGCGCGTATGCCGCCGACTCCGAGGCCCAACGCGCCCAAATCGAACATTACGGCGAACGCCTGGCCGCCTGGAAGGGAAATTGAGATGGAGACGCACAGCCTGATTGAAATGCTGATCTACCTGGCCTCGGCGACGCTGATCGTACCGATTGCCGTTCGGTTCGGCCTGGGCCCGGTGCTGGGTTACCTGCTGGCCGGGTGCATCATCGGCCCGTGGGGGCTGAAGCTGATTACCGATGTAAAGGCGATTCTGGAGTTCGCTGAAATCGGCGTGGTGCTGATGCTGTTCATCATCGGCCTTGAACTCGATCCCAAGCGGCTCTGGGCCCTGCGCCGGATGGTCTTCGGCGGCGGCGCCTTGCAGATGCTCGCCTGCGGCGGCGCGATCGCAACGTTCTGCGCGGCCCTGGGCCTGAACTGGACGGCGGCGCTGCTGGTCGGCCTGACCCTGAGCCTGTCCTCCACGGCCATCGCCATGCAGGCCATGAGCGAACGCAACCTGACCGCCACCGCCGTCGGCCGCAGCAGTTTTGCCGTGCTGCTGTTCCAGGACATCGCCGCCATTCCCTTGGTGGCGATGATTCCGTTGTTGTCGGCCCACGGCGACACGCCTTCGGGCACCGCGCTGTTGCTGTCGATTGGCAAAATCGTCGCCGCCATCGCCATCGTCGTACTGCTGGGGCGCTACGTGACGCGACCGCTGCTGCGCTTCGCCGCACGCTCAGGCTTGCGCGAGATTTTCAGCGCCGTCGCACTTTTCCTGGTGTTCGGCTTCGGCTTCCTGCTGGAGGAAGCCGGCTTGTCGATGGCCATGGGCGCATTCCTCGCCGGCGTGCTGCTGGCCAGTTCCGAATACCGCCATGCCCTGGAAAGCGACATCGAGCCGTTCAAGGGCCTGCTGCTGGGTCTGTTTTTCATCGGCGTCGGCATGTCGATCGATTTCGGCACGTTGATCAACGCACCGCTGAAAGTCATCACCCTGACCCTGGGTTTCATCCTGATCAAGTTGCTGGTGATCAAGACCATCAGCCGCTTCTTGAATGTCCCTGCCGGCCAGCGTTCCTGGCAAGCGGTGTTGCTGGGCCAGGGCAGCGAATTCGCCTTCGTGGTGTTCGGTGCCGCGACGCTGGCCGGGATCCTGACCGACCAATGGGGCAAGAGCCTGACCCTGGCGGTGGCGTTGTCCATGTGCCTGACGCCTTTGCTGATCCTGCTGCTGGATCGCTTCGAGTCCGTCACCCAGAAAAACAAGCGCGAATCCGACCTCGTCGACCAGCAGAATCCCCGCGTGATCATCGCTGGCTTCGGCCGCTTCGGGCAGATCGCCGGACGCCTGCTGATGTCCTGCGGCGTCGACGTGGTGGTTCTGGACCACGACCCTGACAACATCGAGACGCTGCGCAAATTCGGCGTGAAAGTCTTTTATGGCGATGCCACGCGCCTCGACTTGCTGCATGCAGCCGGCGCCGCCCAAGCGACGGTCTTGATCAACGCCATCGACAACCAGGAAGACAACCTGACACTGACTCGACTGGCCCAGGAGCATTTCCCGGCGTTGCAGTTGATCGTACGGGCGCGGGACATGGGCCACCTCATCATCCTGCGGCAGATGGGCGTGGAGGCGGCCGAGCGGGAGACATTCGAGAGCGCGCTGTCCTTAGGTCGCAGCGCGCTGGAGCGCATGGGCGTCGGGGCTTACGAAGCGCGTGAGCGCGCGGATCAGTTCCGCCGATTGAACCTCAAGATGCTGGAGGAAATCGTCGCCCAGCCGGAAGACGACCTCAAGTTCCGGCATGACGCCTACCGCCGCGCCAATGCGCTGCTCACGGAGATGTTCAACGAAGACCGTGCCCACCCCGTGGACAACTGGCCGGAACACCATCGCAACGAAACCGACAAGACGCCGGGCTGACCGACGTCACACACGCCCGAACTTGCGCCGGTATGCCATCGGCGTCAGCCCGGTCAGCGCCTTGAACATGCGCTGCAAGTTGGAGCTGCTGCTGAAACCCAGCTCGGCGCCGATGCTGGCGAGGGGCAGCGAGGTCAACGTCAGGCGCTCGCTGACCTGGTTCAACTTGATGCGCCGGGCGTAGGCCGCGACGGCCTGCCCCGTTTCACGACTGACCTTGCGCGCCAAGGTGCGCTCGGACACCGCCAGCGCGCTTGCCAGGGCCTGCACGGTGATCCCCTCGGCCGGCATCTGCTCGATCAACCCATGCAACTGCCGCAACCATCCGTTGGGTTGCTCGATCAGCGTGCTGCCCTGGAACGCCGCATGGGGAATGGCCGGACGCGGTAGCACCATGAGCCGGGTGATGTCGCGCAGGACGTCGCTGCTGACGCTGCGCTCGATGAGTTGTTCGGCGATGGGCAGGTAGCCGTTCACCCCGGACGCGGTCGCCGTGCGCGCGTTGAACACGCAGTTCTGTTCGCTTTGCCAATGAACCTTTCGGTATTGCTGTTGCATCGCTTGCGCCAGCCACCAGGTCACCGTCGCGCCCTGCCCGTCCAATCGACCGCTGGCGGCCAGCACGCAGACACCGGTGCAATAGGACCAGAGCTGCAGTGCTCGGGCTTGCTTCGACAACGCGCTCAAAAGGGCTGTCTGCTCGGTCAGGACGGCATTCACCTGCTCGGCCGATTCGGCCCAGAAACCGGGAACCAGGACCGCATCCAGCCCGGCGTTTTCCAGGGCCGCTTCCGCGTGCAGGGTCACGCCATGGGCGCACACCACCGGCCCGGCCTGCAACGCGATGTAGCGTGCCTCGAACAGCGCACGCCCTCGCCTGCGGTTGGCGGCGTGCAGCAGATCGGCAAAGGCGAACAGGCCGGCAGGCATGCAGTCGGGAAACAGGAGCAGACCGATGCGGAGTTTTTGGGTCATGGCATAAAACGAATCAAAGATGTCAGATCCGGCCATTATGCACACCGGACCGGATCGGCACCATGAAGCGCTCGCTCAACAGGAACGCCTCATGAATATCCAGCAGATCCGTAACGCCACCATCCTTCTTGAATTCGGCCCGTATCGCGTGCTCGTCGACCCAATGCTGGCGGACAAGGGCACGCTGCCGCCGCTTCGACTGTTTGGTGCCAACCAGCGCAATCCGCTGGTGGCGCTTCCGGCGTCAACAGCGAAGGACCTGGAGACGGTCACGCACTGCCTGATCACCCACTGCCAGAAAGGCCATTTCGATCATCTGGACCGCGCGGCCAAGCGCTGGCTGAGGGAAAGACAGATCCCCGTCATCTGCACACCCCATGACGCCCCGTACCTGGCCAAGCGTGGCTTGAACGTCCAGCCACTTGCCCAGGCACATGACCAATCCAACCCCTTCCTCGGCGGCACCATTCGCTCCGTGAGATGCACCCATGGGCTGGGCCTGGTGGGCAAGTTGATGGAGCATGGGGTCGGCTACCTGATCGAGTTGCCCGGCGAACCGAGTGTCTACCTCACCGGCGACACCGTGCTCACCCCCACCGTGCGCGAATTCGTCTTGCGCCACCAGCCGCAGGTCAGCGTGGTGCCGGCAGGCGGGGCACGGTTCGATATCGGCGGCGACATCATCATGGGCATCGACGAGACGCTGGAATTCACCCGCCTGAGCCGTGGGACCGTGGTGGCCAATCACCTGGAAGCGATCAGCCATTGCCCGACGACCCGCAAGGCCTTGGCCGAGGCTGCCGCACTGGCCGGTGTCGCAAGCCGGTTGTTGATACCGGAGGATGGCGAGACGTTGGTGTTCCAGGCGGCCTAGATTGCATCCAGCTCGGCGAGCAGTTGCGCAGGAATCGTCAGCGCACTCGCCGAGAGGTTTTCCCGCAGGTGCGCCACGGACGATGTGCCGGGAATCAACAGGATATTCGGCGCGCGTTGCAGCAACCACGCCAGGGCCACGCACAGCGGTGACACCTGCAAGCGCGCCGCCACGCTGGACAGGGTTTCCGATTGCAGTGGCGTAAACCCACCCAGCGGGAAGAATGGCACATAGGCGATGCCCTGCCGGCCCAAGTCGGCGATGAGTTGTTCATCGTCGCGATGGGTCAGGTTGTAGTGGTTCTGCACGCAGACCACCTTCGCAATGCCCTGGGCCTCCCTGACCTGTGCGGCTGTGACGTTGCTCAGGCCCAAGTGGCGGATCAGGCCTTGGCGCTGCAGCTCGGCCAGTGCCGTGAAGGATGCCTCGATGGAGTCTTCGGTGGGCGAATGCAGGTCGCCCCACACACGCAGGTTGACCACGTCCAGGACTTCCACGTCGAGGTTGCGCAGATTATCGTGGACCGCACGGGTCAATTCGGCGGGGCTGTGGGCCGGGTTCCAGGACGCGTCGGCACCGCGCACGGCGCCGACCTTGGTCACGATGACCAAGTCCTGGGCGTAAGGGTGCAGCGCTTCACGGATCAGCTGGTTGGTGACATGGGGCCCGTAGAAATCAGCGGTGTCGATGTGGTTGACCCCGCTCGCCAACGCTTCGCGCAGCACGGCGACGGCGGCGGCCGGGTCTTTCGGCGGGCCGAAGACCTGGGGCCCCGCCAACTGCATCGCGCCATAGCCCATGCGATTGACCGTGCGCTCGCCCAATAAAAAGTTGCCCGCCTTGTATGCAATGTTCATCTCGTAGCCCTCGGATCGATGTGAGTGGGCCGACTATAGGCGTTGACCATTCCCGTGATAATCAGGTGCAATCAGCACGGGTTGTACGGTGGAGAGAACAATGGCGACGGATATTCAAGACTTGCTGGCCTTCGTGGCGGTGGTCAATGCGAAGGGCTTTCGTGAAGGCGCGCGGTTGAGCGGCAAGTCCGCGTCGAGCCTCAGCGATGCCGTACGGCGGATGGAAAGCCGGCTCGGCGTGCGCCTGCTCAACCGCACCACCCGCAGCGTGGTGCCGACCGAGGCCGGCGCCCGGTTGATGGAGCGCATCGTGCCGGCCCTGGGCGAAGTCGAGGCGGCGATGGACGTGGTCAACGATTTTCGCGACCGCCCTTCGGGCACCCTCAGGCTGAACGTGCCCGTCAGCGCTGCCCGGCTGGTGTTGCCGGCGATTATCACGCCGTTCCTGAAAAGCTACCCCGACATCCGCCTGGAAGTGGTCACCGAAGAGAGTTTCGTCGACATGCTGGCCGCTGGCTGTGACGCCGGCATTCGCTACGACGAACGCCTGGAGCAAGACATGATCGCCATCCCCATCGGCCCGCGGTTCCAGCGCTTCGCCACGGCCGCGGCCCCGGCGTACCTCGACGCCCGGGGCCGCCCCGAACATCCACGGGACCTGCTGGGGCACGCCTGCCTGACGGGCAAGTTTCCCAGCGGCGCCTTGCCCTTGTGGGAATACGAACGTGACGGCGAAACCGTGAGCGTCGACCCGAGCGGCCCGTTGATCGTGCGCATCGGCGGCGCCATGGACCTGGCGGTGCAGGCGGCGGTGGATGGGCTGGGCATTGTCCACCTGTTCGAGGACTGGCTACGGCCCCACCTGGACAGCGGCGCCCTCGAACCGGTGCTCGAACCCTGGTGGCAACGCTTCACCGGGCCGTTCCTCTACTACCCCGGGCGGCGCTACTTGCCTTCGCCGTTGAGGGCGTTTATAGACTTCATCCATGCACAACGCCGTGGGAGCGAGCCTGCTGCTCGCGAAGGCGGCGGTACATTCAGCATTGATGCAAGCTGATCCACCGCTTTCGCGAGCAGGCTCGCTCCCACCGGGGGCTTGGCGGTGTAGCTGAAAATCCTGACCCACCACAACTCCATTGTGGGAGCGGGCTTGCTCGCGAAGGCGGCGGTACATTCAGCATTGATACAAGCTGATCCACCGCTTTCGCGAGCAGGCTGCTCCCACAGGGGCTCGGCGGTGTAGCTGAGAATCCTGACCCACCACAACTCCATTGTGGGAGCGAGCCTGCTCGCGAAGACGGCGGCACATTCAGCATTGATACAAGCTGACACACCGTTTTCGCGAGCAAGCCCGCTCCCACAGGGGCTCGGCGGTGTAGCTAAAAATCCTGCCCCACCACAACTCCATTGTGGGAGCGGGCTTGCTCGCGAAGGCGCCGGCACATTCAGCATTGATGCAAGCTGATCCACCGCTTTCGCGAGCAGGCTCGCTCCCACAGGGGGCTCGGCGGTGTAGCTGAGAATCCTGCCCCACCACAACTCCACTGTGGGAGCGGGCTTGCTCGCGAAGGCGCCGGCACATTCAGCATTGATGCAAGCTGATCCACCGCTTTCGCGAGCAGGCTCGCTCCCACAGGGGGCTTGGCGGTGTAGCTGAAAATCCTGACCCACCACAACTCCATTGTGGGAGCGGGCTTGCTCGCGAAGGCGGCGGCACATTCAGCATTGATGCAAGCTGATCCACCGCTTTCGCGAGCAGGCTCGCTCCCACAGGGGCTCGGCGGTGTAGCTGAGAATCCTGCCCCACCACAACTCCATTGTGGGAGCGGGCTTGCTCGCGAAGGCGCCGGCACATTCAGCATTGATGCAATCTGATCCACCGCTTTCGCGAGCAGGCTCGCTCCCACAGGGGGCTCGGCGGTGTAGCTGAGACCTGACCCGCCACAATTCCACTGTGGGAGCGAGCCTGCTCGCGATGGCGTCAGTGCATCCACCCCAATTGCCCGCTCGTCTCCCCGCCGCGAGGATTTTCGAACCAAGCATTTCGCCACGGGTTCGGACCTACATGACACCGCTGAAAGCCACGGCAACCGGGGTTTGAACGGCGGGTACATCAAGGCTTCTTTGCGTTTCTCTGCCGGGAGTGTTCGTTATGTGTGACGGTCTGGTTCAACACGTTTCTTCAAAAGATTCCCTGGCGTATTTCGCCCAGCGAGACACCTCCGGCAGCCGTTTCGGTACATCCGTCACGCCCCTGGACCTGTACGAAACAACGCCGCCCAAGGCTCAGGAGCGGCACAGCCTGGTCAAGCCGAACATGCAGGTCAGCGCCATTCGCCGTCGCGGCGGGCACTTGGAATGCATCAAGGTTCGCTGGGGCTGGTCGCCGATCTGGTCGGTGGGCACCATGCCGCCGCTGACGCACCTGCCCTTGCACCTGGTCATGCGTTCCAAAGTCTTCGATCCCATCAAGCACGAAGGCCGCGTACTGGTCGCCGTGGAGGGCTGGTATGAGTCGCAAGCACCCGCCTCGCCGTCCCAGGCGCCACGCCTCGCCTACCTGACCGCTCGGCAATCGGCGCCGATTTTCCTGGCCGCCCTGGCCCAGGCCAGCGAGACCCCGTTTGGTTGTGACGGCTTGGCCCTGGTGACCTATGGCGACATCGCCAACCAGCAACAACGGGTCCTGGCCTTCAGCGCCGACGACGCTCTCGACTGGCTGGAGCCCGATCTGGGATGGGAACAGGCACAACAACTGGTCGCACGCCTGAACGGCACGCAACCGCCCCTTGAACCGGCGCAAACCACCCAACGTCCGGCCCAGGGTGGCCTTTGATTCCAGGAGATGAAGCCATGTACGTGATCATGGGCGCCACCGGCCACGTTGGATCGGCCACGGCCCGGGCCTTGCTGGCGCCAGGGCATGCCGTGATGGTCATGACCCGCAATGCCAGCCACGCCGCTGAATGGCACGCCAGGGGCACTCAAATCGTCGAAGCCGATGCTGAAGATGTCGAGTCATTGCGTGCCGCCTTTCGGCTCGGGCGCAGGGCCTTCATTCTCAACCCGCCCGCCGCACCCAGTACCGATACCGACGCGGTGGAACGGCGCACGGTCGCCAACATCCTCGCGGCCCTTGACGGCTCGGGGCTGGAGAAAATCGTCGTGCAATCCACCGCCGGCGCCCAGCCCGGTGAGCGCATCGGTGATCTCAGCGTCTTGTGGGAACTGGAAGAAGGCGTGCGCAACCAGTCGATCCCGGCGGCGATCAATCGCGGGGCTTACTACATGAGTAACTGGGACAACCTGCTCGACACCGTCCGCGAGACCGGCAAGCTGCCCACGCTGTTCCCCGCCGACCTGGCGTTTCCCATGGTGGCGCCCCGGGACTTGGGCGAGGTCGCCGCCGCGCGCTTGCTTTCGCCGATTGACGACGTTGGCGTGCGTCATGTGCAAGGGCCTCGCCTGTATTCGCCCAACGATGTGGCACAGGCGTTTTCCCAGGCACTCGGCCGGCCGGTCGAGGTCCAGGTGATCCCCAGGGACCAATGGGAAAGCCATTTCCGGAGCCTCGGCTTCAGCCCCGCTGCGGCGCAATCCTATGCGCGCATGAGCGCCGTCAGCCTCGACAGCGGCTTCGAGGTGGGCGACGACGCGGCCCTGCACGGCACCACGACGCTGGAGGCCTACATCCAGGCGCTGGTGCAAAACCATGGCCTGGAAACGCACGGCTAAAGGAATGCAGGAACGGCGCGGCAATGGACGGTAAACTGCGGCGGTCCTTTTTCTTTCCTGCATGAGGCTTTGCATGAGCAACCCAGACATCACGTTTATTCCAGATCCGGACGCCGATTCGATTTCCTCCGACGTCGCCGGCTTCGGCGGCCTGCTGGTTTCCACGCAAATCCCCACCCGCGCCGACGGCAGCCTGGAACTGGGCGACATCACGCTGCAGAGCGAATGCACGTTGCAAGCCCTCAAGGCCGCCTTGGAGGGTGCCGGCAGTTCCATGGACCGGGTGTTGCACCTGACCATCTACCTGACCGACATGGCCGATCGCGCCGCGTTCAACGAGGTCTACAAACGCTTCTTCACCAAACCCTGGCCGGTTCGCGCCGCCGTGGGCGTGGCATCGTTGGCGGTCGAGGGGATGAAGGTGGAAGTGACGGCGATGGCGGCGAAGGGTTAAGCGGACGCACTGCACCGTTGTAGCGCTGCACTGCTTTTGTGGCGAGGGAGCTTGCTCCCGCTGGACTGCGAAGCAGGCCCAAGTTTTTTTGCTCAATGCAGAAATTTTGGGGCGGCTTCGCCACCCAGCGGGAGCAAGCTCCCTCGCCACAGGTGTTTTATTAACCCAGGTCCCCCGTCCAGCGGGAGACCTTGTTTATCCCGATGTAGGAACGTTCGGGTTCGGGCTACGTTGTCTTGCGCCGTTACCTACAACTACGCCAGAATCCGCCGGCTTGTGCGCCTGAAGGTCGGACTTTGTCGTTTCCCCGTCGCTGATAAATCAGCGATCGGGTTTAGCGATCCGACTCAACACAGACGCAACAATGCCCAGTCTCGATTGCAGTCTTTACGTCTGCAACTCGCTTTATGGTGGCTGTGCGTGGGAGACCTTCTGGTCTACCCGGGGTTTCTGTGACCCGGATCGCTAACCTGCGTACAGCCGCCACCTTTACTTGTTTAGCGATAGGTCGTGGTGGCTCAACCAATCAAGGCTCAAGACGCCACATTGCCCTGGGTGTCCAGCAATTGATCGAACTGAGCGCAATGCTGGCGAACCGTGCATTGGATAACGTCGAAGCACGTTAGCCGATCCCCCTTGAAACTGGCCTCTGAGGAACAACGCCCAGAGACCAGCGCGAACCCGCTTTTGTGGCGAGGGAGCTTGCTCCCGCTGGACCGGTCCGACGCCTCGGGCGCAGCAGGCCCAGGTTCATTGTTTCAGCACAAATTCTTAGGGCGGCTTCGCCACCCAGCGGGAGCAAGCTCCCTCGTCACAGGGGTTTGCCTGGCAATCGCTTAACAAATCCCCGCCTATACTTCTCTGCCACCCCCCCCCGGGGCCTGCACTTCCAACAATAAAAAGCAGAGGTGGAACATGGTCTGGCAACAAGTCTACGATCCCTTCGGTAATGCGGTGCTGTCGACGCTCCTGGCGGCGGTTCCGGTGGTGGTGATGCTGGCGTCCCTGGCGTTCTTTCATGTCAAGGCGCACCTGGCGGCGTTGTACGCCCTGGCCTCGGCCTTGCTGATCGCGATCTTCGCCTTCGGCATGCCCGCCGACATGGCCGGTTCGGCGGCGTTGTATGGCGCGGCCAACGGCCTGCTGCCCATCGGCTGGATTGTCCTCAACATCATTTTCCTGCACCGGCTGACCACCGAAAACGGCTCGTTCAAGGTCCTGCAGGACTCCCTCGCGCGCATCACCGACGACCGGCGCCTGCAACTGCTGCTGATCGCCTTTTGTTTTGGCGCGTTCTTCGAAGGCGCGGCGGGCTTCGGCACGCCGGTGGCGGTGACCGGCGCGATCCTGATCGGGCTGGGATTTTCCCCCTTGGCCGCCTCGGGCCTGGCACTGATCGCCAACACCGCGCCGGTGGCGTTCGGCGCCCTCGGCACGCCCATCATCACCCTGGCCAAAGTCACCGGGCTGGATGAAATGGAATTGTCGATGATGGTCGGTCGGCAGTTGCCGTTTTTCTCGGTGCTGGTGCCGTTCTGGTTGATCTGGGCCTTCGCCGGGTGGCGCAAGATGCTGGAGGTCTGGCCGGCAATCCTGGTGGCCGGCGTCAGCTTCGCCATCCCGCAGTTCCTGGTGTCCAACTACCACGGGCCGATGCTGGTGGATGTCATCGCCGCGTTGATCTCCATGGCCTGCCTCACCGGTTTCCTCAAGGTCTGGAAACCGGCCACGGTGCATACGTCCGCGGCGCTGACGGGGCGCCACGACGACTCGAAGATCGACGCGAGCGAGCAGCAGCAACCGGTCAGCACCGGCGCTTTCGGCAGTGACAATCGCCCCGCCGTGCTGCGTGCGTGGATGCCCTGGATCATCCTCACGGTATTCGTCTTCGCCTGGGGCACCCAGGGCTTCAAGAATCTGTTCGACACCCGCCCGGCACTGGACCCGCAAACCCAATCGGCCAAGCTCGACCCCCAAGGCAAGCCGATGCGCGAGGCCAACCCGATCTTCTCGCCACTGGTGACCTTCGGCACCATCCACCAGCAGATCGAAAAAGTCCCGCCCGTGGTCCCGCAGCCGAAAACCGAGGAAGCGGTCTACAAGTTCAACTGGTTCACCGCCACGGGCAGCGGCATCTTCCTGGCGGCGATTCTCGGTGGCTTGCTGATGGGCTACTCCATCCCGCAACTGGTGCGCCACTACCTGCGAACGCTGTGGGTGGTGCGCTACTCGCTGATCACCATCGTGGCGATGCTGGCGCTGGGGTTCCTCACGCGTTATTCAGGCCTGGACGCGACCATGGGCCTGGCTTTCGCCGCCACGGGCATTTTCTATCCGATGTTCGGCACCCTGCTGGGCTGGCTCGGCGTGGCGCTGACCGGTTCGGACACGGCGTCCAACGTGTTGTTCGGCGGTTTGCAACGGGTGACGGCGGAACAGTTGGGCATCAGCCCGGTGCTGATGGCCGCGGCCAACAGTTCTGGTGGGGTGATGGGGAAAATGGTCGACGCCCAGTCGATCGTGGTCGCCTCCACCGCGACCCGTTGGTACGGCCACGAAGGCGAAATCCTGCGCTACGTGTTTTTCCACTCGGTGGTCTTGGCGATCCTGGTGGGCGGGCTGGTGACGTTGCAGGCGTATGTCGAGCCGTTCACGCATATGGTGGTGGGCGGACGTTGACCGAGGATCGGGCATGATCGGGCTGTTGTGGCGAGGGAGCTTGCTCCCGCTGGGCTGCGTAGCAGCCCTTGTTTTGCGATTGCTGCGCAATCGAGCGGGAGCAAGCTCCCTCGCCACGGGTAAGCACGCTTACCTTTAACGCTTGGGTGTTACTGAACGCTTTTCAGCTTGACCACATCACCGGACACCGAGGTGGTGTAGCCGGTCAGGACCCAGGCCCAGAACCAGTTTTCCTGGACTTGGGTGTTGATCATGGCGTCGCCGCCCTTGGCCTTGATCGCGGCGGTCTGGGCGCGCACGAAACGGTTGTTCTGCTGGATCGGGATCAGACCGAACAGCAGCAGGCCGGTGGCCTTGGCTTCACTGTGGCCGACAACGGTGTATTGGGTGCTGTCGTATTGCTGGGTTTTCATCGGGGTGCCGGTGCAACCCGCCAAGGCCAGGCCGAACACTGCGCACGCAACAACTTTACTGATGTGATTCATTTGACGCTCCATGGGAAGACGCCCGGGATCCGTCTCTCGGGCGGCGCGTACTCTAACCGATCAGTAATAAATTGACACACCATAATCCGCCCAATTCAGTGCCCGAGAGGCTCATCGCAGAGCCATCCGTCAGGTGCGCCTCCAGCGAAACAGACCCTCGTCGATAACATGAAAACTACGCCACGGAAGGCCGTTCTTTGTCTTGACGGCCGCCAGGTAACGGCCGCTCCCGTTGGAGGATTTCATATGATTGACGTGACTGTCTGGAGCGTAACCCTGCCGGTGCAAACGCCGGCGCAGGTCGTGGCGACCAAAGCCATGCCGACCTTGAAGAACAAGTATTTCGACAATAACGGCCAGAGGATCATCTTCTGGGCGCCCGTCACCGGCTCCCATACCGGTAACAGCAAATACCCGCGTTCCGAACTGCGGGAAACCAGCCGGGACGGGAAACACCGCAACTGGCGCTACAACAGCGCCATCAATACCCTCAAGGGCGAGCTGTCGGTGAACCAGGTGCCTTCCGAAGGCCGTGTGGTGGTGGCGCAGATTCACGCCAAGGATGCGCCGACGCCCTTGTTGAAACTGGTGTACCGCTACGAAAAGGGCATCGGCAATATCGATGTGGAATACCGGTTCAAACCCAAGGACAAGAAAAGCCCGGTGATCTACACCGTGCCCAAGGTGCCGTTGAACAAATCCTTCTCGTATACGCTGCAAATGGACAAGCAAGGCCAGCTCTCGGTGCTGATCGGCAAGAGCGGTAAACAGGTGAAGTTGGACAAGTCCTGGCAAGGCTACAACTTCTATTTCAAGGCCGGCGTCTACACCTTGGATAACAAGGGCTATTCCAATGAAGGCGGGAAAGTGACCTACACTAAACTGAGCGCCAGTCACAAATGACTGACGCTCAGCCCCGCTTCAAGCCTTTGATGGCGTGGCGAGCGCCTGCTGGCCACGGAAGGTAAACACAAAGCCGACCAACACCAGCAGCGCGAAACCGGCCGGGAACAGCCAGATGCTCTGCCAATCATGCCCACCGGCCACGACAAAGTGATCGGTCACCTGCCCCGCCACCCAGAAACCGATCAGCATCCCCACACCATAAGTCGCCAAGGTAATCAGGCCCTGGGCCGAGCTGCGGAAGCGCTCCGGTGCCTTGGCGTCGGTGTAGATCTGCCCCGAGACAAAAAAGAAGTCGTAGCAGATGCCGTGCAGGGCAATGCCGGTGAACAGCATGAACGCCAGGTCGCCGTTATTGCCGTAGGCAAACAATACGTAGCGCAACGCCCACGCCAGCATGCCCACCAGCAGCGCCAGCTTGATGCCGAAGCGCTGGATGAACAGCGGCAACAGCAACATGAACAGCACTTCCGAGACCTGCCCGATGGCCATCTTCGCCGTGGGGTTGGTCATGCCGGTTTCGGCCAGGAACGGGTTGGCATTCTGGTAATAGAACGCCAAGGGAATGCAGATCAGGATCGAGGCGATGAAAAACACCAGGTAACTGCGATCCTTCAACAGCCCCAACGCATCCAGCCCCAGCAGTTGCTTGACGCCGCCAGCGCTGGCCTGTTCCTTGAGCGGTGCCGTGGCCGGCAGCGTGAAGCTGTAGAGCCCGAGGACCAGGGACGCGATGGCGGCCATCAAGAATGTATTGCGCAAGCCGCCAGCCGCGATCGCTTCGCGCGAATCCCAGGCGAACACGAAGCTGATCACCACGCCGGCGACGATCCAGCCAAGGGTGCCCCACACCCGGATGCGAGAGAACTCCAGCGCCGGGTCGCGCATCTGCCGGAACGCCACCGAATTGACCAGGGCCAGCGTTGGCATGTAGACCACCATGTACACCAGCACGTACGGGTAGAACACGCTGAAATCCGCCGCTGAATACAGCTGATACAGCAACACCGCGCCAAGCAGGTGCAGCACCGCCAGGATCCGTTCGGCGTTGAAGAAGCGGTCGGCGATCAGGCCGATGACGAATGGCGCAATGATCGCCCCCCACGATTGCGTGGAGAAGGCCATGCCGATCTGCCCACCGCTGGCGCCCAGGGTGCTGGACAGAAAGGTGCCGAGGGTGACGAACCAGCCGCCCCAGATAAAGAATTGCAGGAACATCATCACGCTCAGGCGTGCATTCATCGTGGTCATGACAGTCACCGTTTTATTGTTGTTCTTGTAAAAATGAAAAGCTTGCACAGCGCTTGTGGCCTGCTTTTGTAACTTGCTTTTGTAACCTGCTTTTGTGGCCTGCTTTTTATGGCCTGCTTTTGTGGCGAGGGAGCTTGCTCCCGCTCGGCTGCGCAGCAGTCGTAAAACCTCCTGACGCGGTGCTTCTGGAAAACCGCGCCAGCGCATTTGGGGCCGCTTCGCAGCCCAGCGGGAGCAAGCTCCCTCGCCACAGGGGTTACGCTTTTGGTATTGGTGGCAAACCCAACAACCGCCGATTGGAGTCCTCATCCGCCGTGACGCTGGCGAAATCATCGAACGCCTTGCCGGTCTTGCTGATCATGTGCCGCTGGATGAACGCCGCCCCTTCAGCAGCCCCCTGTTGCGAATCCTTCAGGCAACATTCCCATTCCAGGACCGCCCAACCGCTGAAATCGTATTGGGTCAGCTTGCTGAAGATCGATTTGAAATCGATCTGGCCGTCACCCAATGAACGGAACCGCCCGGGGCGATCGACCCAGCCCTGGTAGCCGCCGTACACGCCGGAACGGGCATCGGGGCGAAATTCGGCGTCCTTGACGTGAAACATGCGGATGCGTTCGTGGTAGCGGTCGATGAAACCCAGGTAGTCCATCTGTTGCAGCAGCAGATGGCTGGGGTCGTAGAGAATCGCCGCCCGTGGGTGATGATCCACCGCCTCCAGGAAGCGCTCGAACGAGGCCCCGTCGTGGAGGTCTTCGCCGGGGTGAATTTCGTAGCACAGGTCCACCCCCGCCGCGTCGAAGCAATCGAGAATCGGCAACCAGCGCCGGGCCAGCTCGGCAAAGCCCTGCTCCACCAAACCCGCCGGGCGTTGCGGCCACGGATAGACATACGGCCACAACAGCGCTCCGGAAAACGTCGCATGGGCCTTCAAGCCGAGACGCTGGCTGGCGCGGGCGGCCAGCTTGAGTTGCTCGATCGCCCACTCGGTCCGCGCTTGGGGCTGGCCACGCACATGGGCCGGGGCGAAGTCATCGAACAGCGCGTCGAACGCCGGGTGCACCGCCACCAACTGGCCTTGCAGGTGCGTCGATAACTCGCTGATCTCCACACCGGCCTGGGCACAGGTGGCCTTGAGTTCATCGCAATAATCCTGGCTCTCGGCGGCCCGGGCCAGATCGATGTATTGCGTGCCCGAGGTCGGCACTTGAATGGCTTTGTAGCCTTGCGAAGCGGCCCACTGGGCAATGTTGGCCAGGGTGTCGAACGGGGCCTCGGCAGACATGAACTGCGCCAGGAAAATACCGGGGCCGCGCAGGCCGCTCGGTGTTGGGTCGGGGGTATTCACAACAAGGATGCTCCAGTTTGTACGGCGGTCCATTTCGCCTCGCCGCGGTGGTTGAGGATGGCGGCCTCGATGAACGCCATGCCCCGCAAACCGGTCTCGATGCCGGGTACGCCTGGGGCGTCAGGGCCTTCGGCATGGCTGCGAATGGCCTGGGCGAAATCGCCATAGAGGTTGGCCATGGCTTCCAGGTAACCCTCGGGATGCCCGGCCGGCAGACGCATGCGACGTTGAGCCGCCTCGCACAGCCACGGCTGGCCGACACCGCTGCGCAGGATGCGCAAGGGTTGGTCGAAGGCGCGATGGATCAGGCTCGCCGGTTCTTCCTGGCGCCACTCCAAGGCGCCCTTGTCGCCGTAGACACGAATCTTCAGCGGGTTCTCTTCGCCGGTGCAGACTTGGCTGGCGATCAACACACCGCTGGCACCGCCCGCCATCTTGAACAGCATCGCCGCGTCGTCGTCCAACTGCCGGCCCGGGACATGGGTGCCCAACGCCGCGCACAGCTGCTGGATCGGCTGGTCGGCGACGAACTCGGCCAGGGAAAACGCATGGGTGCCGATGTCGCCGATGCAGCCGCCCAGGCCGGACTGCGAAGGGTCGTCACGCCACTCGGCCTGTTTGTTGCCCTGGGCGGCGACATCCTGGCTGAGCCAGCCTTGGGGGTATTCGACCAGCACTTTGCGCACCGCGCCGATCACACCCGCACGCACCATGTCCCGGGCCTGCCACACCATGGGATAGCCCAGGTAGGTGTGGGCCAGGCCATAGAGGCAACGGCTGCCTTGCAGCACTTGCTTGAGGGCGAGCAACTCCTTGAGGTCCAGGGCGGCGGGCTTCTCGCTGAACACATGGAAACCGGCTTTCAAGGCCTGGCTGGCAATGGGTGCGTGAAGGTGATTGGGCGTGACGATCACCAGCAATTCCATGCGCTGGTCAAGCGGCAGCAACGCTTCGGTGTCGAGCATCTGCTGCCAGTCGTGGTAGCAACGCGACGCCGTCAGGCCCAGGGCCGCGCCGGTTTGCCGAGTGTTGTGAGGGTCGCGGCTGAACGCGCCGCACACCAGCTCGAAACCGCCATCCAGGCCCGCCGCCTGACGATGGGCCTGGCCGATGAACGCGCCCTCTCCACCGCCGACGAAGCCCATTCTTATTTTCGGTGCCACAGGATTCATCGCGATTCTCTTCTTGTCAGGATGCAGATGTAACCGGTTACATCATGGCGGAAATCTAGGCTCAGTTTCCCTCCGTGTCAAACCCAGAAGGTCACGCCTGAACATTTGTCAGGCGCCCAACCTGCGGTAAGCTCCCCCACCGTCCCCCTGTTCCCCGAGGTGATTTTGTCCAACATTCGTGAAGTGGCCCGGCTGGCGGGTGTTTCAGTGGCCACGGTGTCCAGAACGCTGAAATCCCCCGAGCGGGTGCTTCCCGAGACCCGGGACAAGGTCAACGCAGCAGTGGAACAGGCCGGCTACCGGCCCAACCTGATGGCGGTGCAGTTTCGCTCCCGCCGCACCGGCAACCTGGTGATCCTGGTGCCGGCCATCGCCAACACGTTTTTCGCCCGGGTCATCAGTGGCGCGCAGCAGGCCGCGCAGGCGGCGGGTTACCGATTGCTGCTGTGCGACACCCAGGGCCGGGTGGAGATCGAGCGAGAGTTCGCCGCCCTGGTCTATGCCCGCCAGGCGGACGGGGTGATCCAGTTGCGCGCCAGCGATCCTTACGCATCGATGCCCGCAGGCGCTGATAGCCTGCCGCTGGTCAACGCCTGTGAAGTGGTCAAGGGGGCCCCCTACCCGACCATCAGCCTCGACAACCGCGCCGCCGCCCAGGCCATGACCAAGCATCTGATCGGCCTCGGCCACCGCCGCATCGGCATCATCAAGGGACCGCGCAGTAGCCCGCTGACCCTGGACCGCGTGGCCGGATATCAGGATGCCCTGGGCCAGGCCGGCATCGCCGTCGACCCCAGCCTGATTTGCCATGGCGACTTCACCTTGAAGGCCGGTGACGACGGCGCTGGCGCGATGCTGGCGTTGGCCGACCGCCCCAGCGCGCTGTTCTGTGAAAACGACGAAATGGCCATCGGCGCGCTCAGGCGCATCAAGCACATGGGCCTGCGAGTGCCCGAGGATATTTCCCTGGTGGGCTTTGACGACATCCCATTCGCCGCCTACTGCGACCCGCCCCTGACCACCATTTCCCAGCCTGCCGAAGCGTTTGGTCAAAAGGCGGTGCAGATGCTGATTGCCTTGATCGAGAAGAAGCCGATTGCCGAACGGCATGTGGTGTTGCCGTTTGAGTTGACGGTGCGTGGCAGTACAGCGCCCCTGGCGTGACCGGGAACCTGTGGCGAGGGAGCTTGCTCCCGCTGGAGCGCGCAGCGGCCCCAAAGCAGGACTCAATCAACCTGACACTCCGCGCTGCCTGGTCGAGGGGCTGCTACGCAGCCCAGCGGGAGCAAGCTCCCTCGCCACAAAAAGCCTTTACGGTGCCTCGACTCGCCTCCGCCCCCGTTTGAACTACAGTGGAAGGACTCTGCATAAAGCCATAACAAGACGGAGAGTTTCCCATGCGAGTCAACAAGCGCTTCACCCTCCTGGCCGCCGCGGCAGCCTTGGCGGTCACCACCACCGCTCACGCGGCTCCCCCGGTGTTTATCAATATCCTGACCGGGGGCACCAGCGGGGTTTATTACCCGATCGGGGTTGGGCTTTCACAGATCTACAGCAGCGGCATCGAAGGTTCCAAGACGTCGGTCCAGGCCACCAAGGCGTCGGTGGAAAACCTGAACCTGCTGCAAGCCGGGCGCGGTGAGTTGGCCCTGGCCTTGGGCGACTCGGTGGCCGACGCGAAAAACGGCGTGGAGGATGCCGGCTTCAAGGCACCGCTGACCAAGCTGCGGGCGATTGCCGGCGCGTACCCCAATTACATCCAGATCGTTGCCAGCGAGGAATCGGGGATCAAGACCCTGGCGGACCTCAAGGGCAAGACCGTTTCCGTGGGCGCGGCGAAATCCGGCACCGAGCTCAACGCCCGGGCGATCTTCAAGGCGGCCGGCCTCACCTACAACGACATGAAGGTCCAATACCTGCCGTTCGCCGAGTCGGTTGACCTGATCAAGAACCGGCAACTGGACGCCACCCTGCAATCCTCCGGCCTGGGCATGGCGGCCATTCGTGACCTGGCGTCGACGATGAAGTTGAATTACGTGTCGATTCCCACCGATGTGGTGGAGAAAATCGGCAACCCGGCCTACCAGAGCGCGATGATCCCCGCCAACACCTACGATGGCCAGGCTGATGCCGTGCCCACCGTGGCCATCACCAATATCCTGGTGACCCGCGCGGACGTCCCGGACGAAGTGGCCTACCAGATGACCAAGCTGCTGTTCGACAACCTCGCCCGCCTGGGCACTTCCCATTCGGCGGCCAAGGACATCAACCTGAAAAACGCCGCGAAAAACCTGCCCATCGCGCTCCACCCCGGTGCCGAGCGCTACTACAAGGAAGTGGGCGCGCTATAGCCCCTGGCCTGCAACGGCGCGCGTCGCCGTTGCAGCATTGCCTTTCGCATCCGCACGTCGACAACAGGCAGGCATTTCATGAGTGAAGACCAGCACGGCATCGCCACGGACCCGAGGGACTGGCCCAAGACGCTGTTTTACGTGGCGTTGCTGTTTTCCATCTTTCAAATCATCACGGCAGCCTTTTCACCGGTTTCCAGCATTGTGCTGCGGGCGGTGCATGTGGGCTTTCTGCTGTGGGTGGTGTTCCTCAGCTACCCCGCCCATGGCAAGCAACGACCCTGGCAACCCCTGGCTTGGGCGTTGGGCCTGGCGGGAATGGCAACGGCGCTCTATCAATGGGTGTTCGAGGCCGACCTGATCCAGCGTTCCGGCGACCTGACGACTGCCGACATGGTCATCGGCATCATGTTGATCGTGCTGGTGTTCGAGGCGGCGCGGCGGGTGATGGGCATCGCCTTGCCGATCATCTGCGGCCTGTTCCTGGCCTATGGCCTGTTCGGCGAACACCTGCCAGGCGACCTGGCCCATCGCGGCTACGGCGTCGATCAACTCGTCAATCAACTGTCCTTCGGCACCGAAGGGCTCTACGGCACGCCGACCTATGTATCGGCCACTTACATTTTCCTGTTCATCCTGTTTGGCGCCTTCCTGGAAAAGGCCGGCATGATCAAGCTGTTCACCGATTTCGCCATGGGCCTGTTCGGTCACAAGCTGGGCGGTCCGGCGAAGGTGTCGGTGGTGTCGTCGGCGCTGATGGGCACCATCACCGGCTCGGGCATCGCCAACGTGGTGACGACCGGGCAGTTCACCATTCCGCTGATGAAACGCTTTGGCTACAAGGCGGCGTTTGCCGGCGGCGTGGAAGCGACGTCGAGCATGGGCAGCCAGATCATGCCACCCGTGATGGGCGCGGTGGCGTTCATCATGGCCGAAACCATCAACGTGCCGTTCGTGGAAATCGCCAAGGCCGCGCTGATACCGGCGTGCCTGTATTTCGGCTCGGTATTTTGGATGGTTCACTTGGAAGCCAAGCGCTCCGACCTCAAGGGCCTGCCCAAGGACCAATGCCCGAGCGCCTGGGGCGCGGTCAAGGAGAGCTGGTTCCTGCTGATCCCGCTGGGGGTGCTGGTCTATCTGCTGTTTTCCGGACGCACGCCGCTGTTCTCCGGCATGGTCGGGCTGGCGCTGACGGCCATCGTGATTCTCGGTTCGGCGATCATTCTCAAAGTTTCCAACTACGCCTTGCGCTGCGCCTTCTGGGTCGCGCTGGGCATTCTGTGCGTCGGTTTCTTCCGGCTGGGCATCGGTATCGTGTTCGCGGTGATCGGCCTGCTGGTGGTGGCGTGCTGGTTCATTCAAGGCACGCGGGAAACCCTGGTCATCTGCCTGCATGCCTTGGTGGATGGCGCACGTCACGCTGTTCCGGTGGGGATCGCCTGCGCCTTGGTCGGCACCATCATCGCCGTGGTGTCGCTGACGGGCGTGGCGTCCACCTTCGCCGGCTACATCCTGGCGATCGGCAAGGACAACCTGTTCCTGTCGCTGCTGCTGACCATGCTCACCTGCCTGGTGCTGGGCATGGGCATCCCGACCATTCCCAACTACATCATCACCAGCTCCATCGCCGCGCCGGCCCTGCTGGAACTGGGCGTGCCGCTGATCGTGTCGCACATGTTCGTGTTCTATTTCGGCATCCTCGCCGACCTGACCCCGCCCGTGGCACTGGCGTGTTTCGCCGCCGCGCCCATTGCCCGGGAAAGTGGCCTGAAGATCAGCTTCTGGGCGGTGCGCATCGCCCTCGCCGGTTTCGTCATCCCGTTCATGACGGTCTATAACCCGGCCTTGATGCTCCAGGGCGACAACCTGTGGATGACCGCGTACATGCTGGTCAAGACGTTGTTGGCCATTGGGCTCTGGGGGATGGCATCCACCGGTTATATGCAACAGAAAATGCCGGTGTGGGAACGCCTGTTGTGCTTTGCCGCTGGCGCGTTACTGGTGGTTGCCCTGCCCCTGACTGATGAGATTGGCTTCGTGCTGGGTGGGCTGCTGATCTTCCAGCATGTTTGGCGCGCACGACGTAGCGGACGGGCCTTGGCGTGATCGGGCTGTGCCTGGGCCTGTCCGGCGTGGTCTGGGCCCAGCTTGCCGTGACCGATTTCACCCTGGCGTGGGACCACACCATCGAGAAGATCCGCTGGGAGGAAGACTATCGCGTCAGTGAGCAGGGGCTGGTCCTGGGTGAGGCCAGGGTCAAGGGCAACGGCGCGGGCATGGAGATTCCCGACGATGCCCGGCTGGGAAATGGCAGCTGGCACTATCAGCGCCAGGTGCCACCCCTGCAACCGCTGAAACTGGGGCGCACGCCCCAGGCCGGTGATTATCAATTGTGTTTCGACGGGGGTTGTCGGCCGATGAGTCATTGGTTGGGGCCGCCTACGGCGGGCCAGCCGACGGTGGAGCTGTGGAGTTGCGGACAGTCCTGAGCCCATCAGAAAACACCTGAGAAAAAGTAGACGTCTGTGGCGAGGGAGCTTGCTCCCGCTGGGCTGCGTAGCAGCCCCTCAACCAGGTAGTGCGGTGTGTCTGGTTGATTCAATCAGTTTCATTGGGGGCCGCTTCGCGCCCCAGCGGGAGCAAGCTCCCTCGCCACAGAGACCATCACGCCATCGAAGATGGGTGCTTCAATCAGGCAAACGTCGCCCCTCGGGTATTCACGAACAGCGAATACAACGAGTGGCTGCCGGCCATGAACAACCGATTGCCTTCCCGGCCGCCGAAGCAGACGTTAGGGCATCGCTCCGGCAGGGAGATGTGCCCGATGGCCTTTCCTTCGGGGTTGAACACCCGCACGCCGTCGAGTTTTTCCAGGTCGGCCTTGGGGTCGCCATTGCCGCCCCAACCGCACCAGAGGTTGCCGCTTTCATCGCACTTGATGCCGTCGATCGCCGCGTAATCCAGGCCTTCGATGTGCTTGCGCCGCTCGCCCAGGGTGCCGTCGGCCTTGACCGCGATGGCCCAGACCAAGCGGTTGGGCTTGGCCCGGCCTTCGACCACATAGAGGGTTTTCTCGTCCGGGGAGAAACACAACCCGTTCGGCCCCGCCAGGTCGTCGATCACCCGGCTGACCTTGCTGGTTTCGCCGTCGATGCGGTACACCGCGTGGGGTTGGACCGGGGTGACTTTGTGCCCTTCGTAGTTGTTGCCGGTCTGGAACGGTGGGTCGGTGAACCAGACCGAACCGTCCCGCTTGCAGACGATGTCGTTGGGCGAGTTGAAAGGCTTGCCCTCGAAACTGTCCGCCAGCACGGTGAGGGTGCCGTTGTGTTCGGTGCGAGTGATACGCCGGCCTTCGCTGGCGGTGGTGGAGCCTTCGCACACCAGCAGTCGCCCCTGGCGATCGCGACACATGCCGTTGGAGAAATTGGAGTTTTCCCGGTACACCGACAGGCCACCGGTAATTTCATCCCAGCGCACGATGCGGTTGTTGGGGATGTCACTGACCAGCAAGTAACGCCCGTCACCGACCCACACCGGCCCTTCTGCCCAACGCAGGCCGCTGGCGAGTTTCTCCACGCTGGCGTTGAAGATGCGCAAGTCCATGAAGCTGGGATCAAGGATGTTGATCAGCGGGTCCGGGTAACGCTGGCTCAAGGGCTCGGCCTGGGCGAGCCCCGGCAGGTTGCCGAGGGTAGCGGCGGCGGCCGAGACCACCAGGGATTTTTTCAGGAAGACCCGGCGGCCTTGATCGGCGGCGGTTGCAGATTGCGAAGCATCCATCGTGCGTCTCCGTTAATTATTATTGGACGGGGATGACAGTTTTACTCTTTGGTAGGACATCGTACAAGATCAACTCAAACGCTTTCATTTTCCGAGACTCAGGCAGGTTCGCCGGAACAAACCTTTCATTCCCACGCTGATAGAGGCCTTCGGCAGCCCAACGTAGACACCGCGGCGCGTTTCGGCGCTTGTCTCTTGCGAGCCTTATGGGGTACAAATCCATAAGTTGTACGACAACATAAATAATAATATCCACGCTGCCTGACTTCAGCACTTCACTTTTTGAGACCCTGCCATGACCCGCTCCACCGCTACACCTGCTACCCCCACACCGTTACCCCGCCACCTCGCCGTACTTGTCCTGCTGTGTATGGGCTGCGCCTTCGCCGGCAACCACGTCGCCGCCCGGGCCGCGTTCGATGACGGTGCCGGGGTGTTGCTGGCGATCCTGCTGCGTTCGGGCGGGACGCTGCTGGTGCTGGCGGCGATGGTGCTCTGGCAACGGCAAAGCCTGCGCTTGCCGCCCGGTGCGTGGCGTTGGCAATTGACCCTGGGGCTGTTGATCGGCGCCCAGAGCCTGTGCCTGTACTCCGCTGTGGCGCGGGTGCCGGTGGCGTTGGCCTTGTTGGTGGGCAACGTGTTTCCGATCCTGCTGGCCTTGCTGACCTGGGCGTTGGGTGGCCCTCGCCCGACGGCGCGCACCGCCGCGTTGATGGGCATGATCCTGGTGGGGCTGGTGTTCGTGCTGGAAGTGCCGGCGCGGTTGTCGTCTGGGCAGGACGTTGGCCCGCAATGGCTGCTCGGGGTGGGCCTGGCCTTCTGCGCCGCGTGTGTGTTCGCCTGTGCGCTGTGGATCACTGATCACAAGTTGTCCCAGGTGCGCGGTTCAGTTCGCAGCCTGCTGACGATTTTCATCGTGTTCAGCAGCGTCAACCTCGCCGGCCTGACCGGTGCCCTGCCCGGCGGTTTCGACCTGCCGGCCAGCAGCACCGGCTGGTTCGCCCTGGCGACCTTGGTGGTGCTCTATGGCACCGGCTTCATCGTGCTGTTCATTTCCGTGCCCCGCCTGGACATGCCGCGCAACGCCCCGGTGATGAACATCGAACCGCTGGCGACGCTGCTGATCGGTTGGCTGGTGCTGGACCAGATGCTCAACCCGGGCCAGATCCTGGGCGGCGCGATTGTGGTCACGGGCATCGTGTTGCTGACCTATCGCAAGGTTGAGCGGGCCAAGGTGCCGGTGGCTGGAACAGCGAATTGAACTGACTGACCACCCTTGTGGCGAGGGAGCTTGCTCCCGCTCGGCCGGGCTGGCGTTCCAGCGCGAAGCGGTCGCCAATGCCTTGGGCCTGCTTCGCAGGCCAGCGGGAGCAAGCTCCCTCGCCACAAGGGTGTGTTCGGTCAATGCCCCGGCGCCCGCCCTGTCATGGGTTCGCGCAGGCTGAGATTAAGTCTCCGCCCTGCGGAAACTTGTTCCCAAACCCACAGTCCTACCCCAGCCGTGAAAACCTCGCCGACCTGCAGCGACGAATTTTCCAACTGATCGGCGCCAAGCCTGGCGCTAACGCAACTCCCCCTTCTTGAGCCGTTCGCCCCATGCGCCACCCTGTTCGCTCTTGCCGTTTCGTTTCGCTGTGCCTGCTTGCCCTGTTTCCCCTATTCACCAGCCCCGCCCAGGCCCGCGGCGAAAGGCAGCTGGTGGAAGCCATCAACGACTTCCGTAGCCAGTCCCACCGTTGTGAATGGCGCACGGTGCGGGCGGCGCAGCCGTTGGTGCTGCGTTCGAGCCTGGGCTTGCCGACCGGTTTTCGCGGCGGTCTGCGGGACACCTTGAAAGACGCCGGCTATCAAGCCCAGGCCGTGCGCAGCATTCGCCTGACCGATGCGCGGGACGCCGAAGAAGCCTTTGAAATGCTGGCCGATGAACATTGCGCAGCGCTGCTGGACAACCAGTACGCCGATATCGGCGTCAATCGGGTCGGTGATGAATGGCGCGTCGTGCTGGCGCAGCCCATGGGCGGCGCGCGGATGAGCGATGCGGGAGCGTCGGACAAGACGCTGCTGGCCCAGGTCAATGCCGCCAGGGCCAAGCCCCGGATGTGCGGGCGCCAGCGCTTCGCGGCGACTCGGCCGCTGAGCTGGAACGCCGCCTTGGGCACGGCGGCCCAAGGCCACAGCCGGTCGATGGCCCGGGAGAATTATTTCGCCCATCGCGACCCGGACGGACGCTCCACCTCCGATCGGGCCAAGAGCGCCGGTTTTCGCGGACGTAAATTGGGCGAGAACATCGCCGCCGGCCAACGCTCACCAAGCCAGGCCCTGAACGATTGGCTCGCCAGCCCCGGACATTGCGCCAACCTGATGAACCCGATGTTCACCCAAATGGGCGCCGCCTCCGCCCGCGATTCACGCAGCGATGCGGGGGTGTATTGGACGATGGTGCTTGGCGCGCCGTGAAACATTACTCCCAGCGCTGAACCATACGCTGTGGTGGCGAGGGAGCTTGCTCCCGCTGGACTGCGAAGCAGGCCCAAGGCATTGGCGACCGCTTCGCGGTCGAGCGGGAGCAAGCTCCCTCGCCACAAGGGCTACGGCGAATCGGCCAGCGCTCATATAGGCCGACGCACCGCCCGCACCTTGCCACTGCCTCCGCCGCCACAGAAAAACCGGTCGGCCCCATCGGATTCCAACCCCGACACACCGATCCCCGGAGGCATCGTCACGCTTTCCAGCACTTGCGCCGTTTGCGGATCGATGCGCCGCAAGTCGCTCTCGTCGTTTTCCCAGGTGCCATGCCACAGTTCGCCGTCGACCCAGGTCACGCCCGTGACGAAGCGGTTGGACTCGATGGTGCGCAGGACCCGGCCGTCGGCGGGGTCGATCTGCAGGATCTTGCGCGCCTTGTACTGACCGACCCAGAGCGAGCCTTCGGCCCACGCCAGGCCGGAATCATCACCGCTGTTGGGGGCCGGAATCGTGGCCAGGACCTGGCCGGTGCGCGGGTCGATCTTGCGGATACTGTCACCGGCGATCTGGAACAAATGCTCACCGTCGAACGCCGTGCCCGCGTTCGCCGGGACATCAAGCGCATGCACGGTCTGGCCGCTGGCGGGGTCGAGGGCGTGCAGCTTCTCGCCTGAAGCGAACCAGACGCGCTCGCCATCATGGCTGACGCCGTGCACGCAGTCGACGCCCGGGAACGGGCCGTATTCACGCAGGATCTGTGCCTCTGAACGTTTCATTTCACTCGCCTCATCGGTAGGGGTTGAGTGCATCCTAGCCATCGGATGGCAGTGCCGTGAGTAACAATACCGTCGCGAATCCAGGCATCGGCGGCGCCATCCAACGCCGGGCCCTGGCGCGCCCGAACGACTGCGCCTTGCCGGCGGCGGCCAGTGTTTCCAGGGCTCGCTGCACGCTGCGCTGGCTGATGTCCAGGGCCAGCGCCAAAGCCGACGAGGACCAGGCTTCGCCATCGGCCAGTAGCGCCAGCACCGCGCCGTAGGGTTCCTCGACGGGGCGCGCGAGCACCACGACCTCGTCAGCCAGCCGCGGCACCAGGGTAAAACCGCGCGGGGTGGCCTTCACCTCCGCCAACGGGCGAAGCATCGCCCGCAACCGCCCCATCTCGACCCGCAGCCGGGCGCGATGGGACTCATCCGTCAGCTTCAAGCCAAAGCCCTGGGCCATGAGCGCTGCCCTCGACACGTCGCCGGGCCATGCGTGCGCCAATGCCCGCGCCAGGGCGAACAACACCGGGCGCCGAGCCAGGTCGACCTGAATGCCAGCGCCACTGATTCCATAGCGGCACGCGTCCACCACCAGCGCCGCGCCGGCCAACAGGGCTTGCACCTCTTCCAGCACGAGCAGGCGCTCTTCGCCCCGGGCAATCAGGCGCGCGGCGGGCGTGCTCAGTAATTGCCAGGCGCTTTCGATTTCGGCGCTCAGCGCACCGATTCCTGCTTGCTGAGCGGCGTGCCCGGCTCGTTCGAGGGCGGCACGGGCGGTTTGCGTTTGCAGGCGTCGCATGGCGATCCCCGCGGCCACCAACTCGCAAGTCGCCCGAGATGCCAAGGGCAGCCAGGCAAAATCCAGATCAACGAGTTTGAGCTCGGCCTCGTCGAGTCGACCGATCAACAGCAGGCGGCGGATCTCGATCGTGTGGGCATGGGCGACGTTCGCTCGGTCGCCGTGGGTTTCGAGCACCGCCCGCGCGGCATCGAGGCGTTTCATCGGCCATGCCAGGTCACGGGACGCCAGGGCGATTTCACCTTCGGCGATCACACAACGCGCCCGTGCCACCGCCTCCTGGGGCCCGAAGGCCGCGCCGGCCCGACGCATCAGGGCCCGGGCCTTGGCCAGATCGCCCAACTGCGCCATGGCGGTGCCGCGAAGCGCGAGGGCTGGGGCATCGTTGCGCAAGGCGATGCGATTGAGCGCGGCCACGGGGTCTCCCGCTGCCAGTGCGCGCGCTGCCGTGGTGATCTCGTGATCCATGAACAACGACCTTTGTGGCGAGGGAGCTTGCTCCCGCTGGGCTGCGCAGCGGCCCCAAGACCAGGCGCCACGGTGTGTCAGGTTGATGTGGGCAGCTTCATGGGGGACGCTTCGCACCCCAGCGGGAGCAAGCTCCCTCGCCACAAATGCGTGCCCCAACCCAAACCTGCCGCAGCCCAAGCAATGGGTATCGGCTATAAGCGAATGCCAGCCGCCGCCACCACATCGATCCGCGACACCGCGCTGCTCAGCCGCCCCAGCCGGTTGTTGTGATTGGCGATGATCTGCTCGGCCGCCATGCTGCCGTTGTCCACGGTGGAGTGAGCGTCGGCCGCCAGGACCACGTCGTACCCCAGGGCATGGGCCTGGCGCACGGTGGCATTGATGCAACAATCGGTTTGCAACCCGCAGATCACCAGGCGGTCGATGCCCCGGGCTTGCAACAACGGTTGCAGGTCGGTCTGGTAGAAGGCATCGGGGGTGGTCTTGCGCACCCGCAGGTCATCCGCCGCGGTCAACAGGTCGGCGGTCAGTTGCCAGCCGGCAGCGCCATAGGCTAGCGCGCCCTCCAGTTCTTCATGCTGGATCAGGATCACTGTCCGGCCGACAACCCTGGTCCTGGCACTGAGGTCGTTGATGGTCTGGAGGATGCGCTGGCGATCGAAGCACTCTTCTTCGCCGCTGCACAGCGCCTCCTGGACATCGATGATCAGCAATGCGGTGTTCATATTTCCCTCTTCTGACGGTATCGGAGCCGCGCGCCCTCAATAACCCAACGACAGCCCGGTGTTGCGACGAGGATCGTTGGCGCCATAGAAGCGGTTCTTGCCCACGGGCTTGCCGCCCAATGATGGCGCGCCCACCAGGATCGCGGCAATGTGGTTGGGGTCCTGCGGGCCGGCGAACTTGTGCCCCCAGCTTTCCAGCAACTTCTGGGTATCCGGGCTGGCCGCGAAGGTCTCCAGGTTGGTTTCCTCCGGCATCCACTGTTGATGGAAACGCGGCGCGTCGACCGCCTCCTGGAGGTTCATGCCGTAGTCGATCACGTTGAGGATGGTCAGCAACGTCGCGGTGATGATGCGGCTGCCGCCCGGGGTGCCCACCACCATGACCGTCTTGCCGTCCTTGGTGACGATGGTCGGGCTCATGGATGACAACGGCGCCTTGCCCGGCGCGATGGCGTTGGCCTCGCCCTGCACCAGGCCATACATGTTGGGCACGCCGACCTTGGCGGTGAAGTCGTCCATCTCATCGTTGAGGATCACCCCGGTCTTGCTGGCCATGACACCGGCGCCGAACCAGTCGTTCAAGGTGTAGGTGACCGAAACGGCGTTGCCCCACTTGTCGACGATGGAGTAATGGGTGGTGTTGCTGCCCTCATGGGGTGCTACGCCGGGCTTGATCTTCTGCGAGTCGCCGGCCTTTTGCGGCTCGATCGCCGCCCGCAGCTTGGCGGCGTAGTTTTTATCCAGCAGATGGTCGATGGGGTTCTTCACGAAGTCCGGGTCACCCAGGTAGCTGTTGCGGTCCACGTAGGCGTGGCGCATGGCTTCGATCTGGTAGTGCATGCCCTGGGCCGAATGGAACCCCAACTCCTTCATCGGGTAGCCGTCGAGAATGTTCATGATCTGGCACAGCACCACTCCGCCGGAACTGGGCGGCGGCGCCGAGATGATGTGGTAGCCGCGATAGTCGCACTCCACCGGGGCCAGCTCGCGGGTCTTGTATTTGTCCAGGTCGGCCTGGGTGATGATGCCTTTGTTGGCCTGGCTGGAAGTGACCAGGGCATCGGCGACCCAGCCCTTGTAGAAACCGTCGGCACCCTTGGCGGAAATTTCCCGTAGGGTCTTGGCGAGGTCCTTTTGCACCAGCTTCTGGCCGACCTGCATGGGCTCGCCGTTGTGCAGGAAGATCGCACCGGAGTCACGCATGTCTTTCTTGAACACCTCGGTGGCGGTTTCCAGCAGATCGACATCGCCCTGCTCCAGGGTGAAGCCTTCCTCGGCGAACTGGATGGCCGGCGCGATCAGTTCCGCCCGGGGCTTGCTGCCGTACTTGCTCAACGCCAGTTCCATGCCGGACACGGTGCCGGGCACACCCACTGCCAAGTGGCCGCGGGTGCTGAGCTCGGGCACGACGTTGCCGTCCTTGTCCAAGTACATGTTCGCTGTGGCGGCCAGGGGGGCTTTTTCGCGGAAATCCAGGAACGTCTTGCGGCCATCGGCCAGTTGCAGGGTCATGAAACCGCCCCCGCCCAGGTTGCCTGCCGCCGGATACACCACCGCCAGGGCATAGCCCACCGCCACCGCCGCATCCACGGCATTGCCGCCGTTCTTGAGCACATCGACCCCGACATGGGTCGCCAGGTGCTGGGCGGTGACCACCATGCCGTTTTCGGCGGCCACTGGCGCCTGGGAGGCGGCGTACGTCGATAAACAACCGAGGGTCAATGACGTAGCGATGAGGGTCCGGGCTAAGGATTCGAACTTCATGAGTCGGCCTCTTCTTGTTTTAGAAAGTCGGGGGAGCGCATCAAGAGCACAAGTGTCCTGTATCACCTGTGGGAGCAAGGCTTGCCCGCGATGGCATCGCCTCGGCTTTTCAGTTACACCGAGATGTGTGCATCGCGGGCAAGCCTTGCTCCCACTTTTTTTGACGAGTGGATGTTTCAGGACATTTCAGTATGGCTGGGTTTGGGTAATTCGCCCGTTTCAAGTCAACCGGATGACGTCAGGGCAGCCTTTGGGATAGGCTCCTGCGGTTCATCTTGACTGCATAAGGACATCGCCGATGACGCTACGAATCGAACGCACGGACACACCTACCGACGAAGAACGCCAGGCCATCCTCGCGCCGCTACGCGCCTATAACACCGCCAAGACCGGCGGGACGGTGCCGGAACTGGTGGCTTGGCTGGTGCGGGATGAACAGGGGGAAATTGTCGGTGGGCTGTACGGCCGAGTGTTTTTTAGCTGGCTGTACATCGAATTGCTGGTCGTGCCGGAACAGGCCCGGGGCCAGGGCACCGGCTCGACCCTGATGCAAATGGCCGAAGAATTGGCCCGGGAGAAAAACTGCGTGGGCATCTGGCTCGACACCTTCGACTTCCAGGCGCCGGCGTTCTACCGCAAACACGGCTTCACGGAAATCGGCCAGATCGACGACTACCCGCCGGGCCACCAGCACTTTTTCCTTCAGAAGCGCCTGACTCAGGCCCATTGAAATACTGATCCTGTGGGAGCGGGCTTGCTCGCGAAGGCGGAGAATCAGTCGACAACAATGTTGAATGATTAACCGCTTTCGCGAGCAAGCCCGCTCCCACACTCGATCCGGTTTTCAATTCGGATTGCTTAAAGACAAGTCGCCAACGCCGCCAACCGGCGCTTGGCCACGAAGTCGTCATGCTTGGCGTAATAACTCAACTCGGTGCCCGTCGCACCGGCGTGCAAATCGACAAACGATTCGGCGGAGCGGGTATAGACCGTCGAGCCGCCCTTCTTGCCCGGTTGCAGGTAGGCGCCGGCATCAACGCCGAATACTGCCTCGTCCTGCCAGGAAAACTGCACGCACTGGGCCACGACCTGTTCCGGTTTGTCCGAGCTCAGGGTCTTGTAAGGGGCCTGGGTCCGGGCTTCATTCATCGCCGAACCCGCGCAGCCGGCCAGCAAGGTGGCGGCCAGGGCCACGGTCAACATTCGCATTGCGTTCACTCATCGAGAAAAAAAACGGACTGTAGCACTGCGGCCCCAGTCATCGTGCTGCTTTACTGAAATTTACCCGCGACAGCGAACACCGATTCACGCACTCTGTCGCGCCCTGTCCCCCAAGGAGTGACCATGGCGGCAACCGAACAGCAACACGAACGAGCCTTGGAACGGTTTCTCGATGAGCGCCCCGAACTGCGCCACGAACTGGACCACCTCAACCCGCTGCTGGCCCAGGCCAAGGGCGAGACCGCCACGCAGTACCGCGCCGAGCGCTTGCATGAAGCGTTCGAAGCCGAGGCCGAGCGCCTGGGGCTGTTTGCCTGGGAACTGACCCTGCAACTGACCGCCGCCTCGCCCGAGGACTACCAGGCCCAGCGCCTGGAGGTGCATAAGGAAGTGGCGGAAATGGCGGGGATGGAGTGGGCCGAGTATTGCGAGCTCAATGGCCTAAAGGCCAAGCACTGAACCCTTGTGGCGAGGGAGCTTGCTCCCGCTGGCCTGCGCAGCAGGCCTAAAAAAAGCAACTCATTCAACCTGACACACTGCGTTGCCTGATCCAGGGGCTGCTGCGCAGCCCAGCGGGAGCAAGCTCCCTCGCCACAGGGTCATCCTCCAAAGGCCTCGCCCTCTCCTCACAATCGCCCCACCGCCCATAAAGCTTTATCATGGCCGCAGTTTTGCTGATCGGGTCTGTCATGAAGTTCGCCATTGCGCTGTTTTCCGCCGCTCATGCGCCCTCCTCGCGCCGTGCCTTGCTGTTTGCCCAGGCGGCGCTGGCGGGTGGGCATGAGATCGTACGGCTGTTTTTCTATCAGGACGGCGTCTACAACGCCTGTGCCAGTGTCGTCACGCCCCAGGACGAGCAGGACCTGCCCCAGCAGTGGCGCGCCTTTGTCAGCGACAACCGGCTCGACGGCGTGGTCTGCATCGCCGCGGCGTTGCGCCGTGGCGTGTTGAACGAGGAAGAGGCCCAGCGCTATCAGCGCTCGGCGGCCAGTGTCGAAGCGCCCTGGGCCTTGTCCGGGCTGGGCCAGTTGCACGATGCGATCCAGGACGCCGACCGCTTGATCTGTTTTGGAGGCGCATGATGGCCAAGTCTTTACTGCTGATCAGCCGCCAAGCCCCATGGTCCGGCCCCGGCGCCCGTGAAGCGCTGGACATCGTCCTCGCCGGCGGGGCGTTCGACCTGCCCATCGGCCTGCTGTTTCTCGATGACGGCGTGTTCCAGCTCAGCGCCGGCCAAAACGCCAAGGCAGTCCAGCAAAAGGACCTGAGCGCCAACCTGCAGGCCTTGCCGATGTTCGGTGTCGACGACCTGTTTCTCTGCGCCGACAGCGCCGCCGAACGCGGCGTCGCCACCGATGCCCTGGCGCTGGGCGAGGTGAAAGTACTGGGCGCCGCGGACATCGCCGCGCTCATCGACCGCTACGACCAGGTGATCACCCTCTGATGTCGACTTTGCATGTGTTGTCTCATTCGCCCTTCGGCGACAACCGCCTCGCCAGTTGCCTGCGGGTACTGGGCAATCAGGATGCGCTGCTGTTGTGCGGCGACGCGACGTACGCGTTGCAACCGGGCAGCCCACCGTTCGAAGTGCTGCAGGCTGCGGGCGTGAGCCTGTTCGTGCTCGCCGAAGACTTACAGGCCCGCGCCCTGGACACGCCAGACTGGGCCGAAGCCATCAACTACTCAGGTTTCGTCGAACTGTCGATCGAGCACGACAAGGTCAACACCTGGCTATGAATACGCTGAACGTGGGCGGTCGCGCCATCGCATTGGACAAGGACGGCTACCTGGTCGACCTGGACGACTGGTCGGCCGAAGTCGCCACCGCCCTGGCCGCCGCCGAAGACATCGACTTGAGCCCCGAACACTGGGAAATCCTCGAACTGCTGCGCGGCTTCTACGACGAATTCCAACTCTCCCCCGCGACCCGGCCGCTGATCAAATACACGGCGCTGAAACTGGGGGCGGACAAAGGCAACAGCCTGCACCTGAACCGATTGTTCAAAGGCACTCCCGCCAAACTCGCCGCCAAGCTGGCGGGCCTGCCCAAACCGACGAATTGCTTATGACCGACTTCCCAGCGCTGACCCTTGAAACCCCGGCCGAACACCCATTCGCCCAGTTCGTGCGCATCCTTGGCAAAGGCAAGCGCGGCGCCCGCAACCTGACCCGCGAAGAAGCCCGCGAAGCCATGGGCCTGGTCCTCGATGAAAAAGTCGAGGACACCCAACTGGGCGCCTTCCTGATGCTGCTGCGGCACAAGGAAGAAAGCGCCGAGGAAATGGCCGGCTTCACCGAAGCCCTGCGTGAGCGCCTGGTGGTTCCGGCGTTGACGGTGGACCTCGACTGGCCGACCTACGCCGGCAAGAAGCGCCATTTGCCGTGGTACCTGCTGGCGGCCAAATGCCTGGGGCAGAACGGCGTGCGGATCTTCATGCACGGCGGCGGCGCTCACACCGCCGGGCGGCTCTACACCGAACAATTGCTGGGCTTGCTGCGGATCCCGCTGTGCAGGGATTGGCAACAGGTCGGCAGCGCGCTGGACAACGGCGGCCTGGCCTTCATGCCGCTGGTGGATTGGGCGCCGCAAATGCAGCGCATGATCGACCTGCGCAACACCCTGGGCCTGCGCTCGCCGATCCATTCCCTGGCGCGGATCCTCAATCCGCTGGCGGCTCGTTGCGGCTTGCAAAGCATCTTCCACCCGGGCTACCAGGCCGTGCATCGCGATGCCAGCGGCCTGCTCGGTGACACCGCCATCGTAATCAAGGGCGACGGCGGCGAGATCGAGATCAACCCGGACGCCGATAGCCACCTGTATGGCACCACTGGCGGCACCAGTTGGGACGAAGAATGGCCGCGACTGGCCGAGCAGCGCCACGTCAAACCCGAGCGCCTCGACCCCGAGCACTTGAAGGCAATCTGGCGCGGTGACGTCGAGGACAGCTACCCGCAACTGGCCCTGATCGCCACCATGGCATTGGCCCTGCGTGGCCTGGGCCTGGCTCGCGAAGAAGCGTTCGAAAAAGCCCAGCAGTATTGGGACGCCCGGGACCGTTCGATTTAACCGATCATTAACGCCCAACCTTTGCGCTTTTAGTTCGAACCTATCGGAATAGACTCGTCTCCAATGATTATTGAGCGAGGACATTCAGATGGGTTTGTTGGTCGAGGGCCGCTGGCAGGACCAGTGGTATGAAAGCAAGGACGGCAGTTTCCAGCGCGAGCAGGCGCAACGCCGCAATTGGGTGACCGCCGACGGCAGCGCCGGCCCTTCCGGCGAGAGCGGCTTTGCCGCCGAGGCCGGGCGCTACCATTTGTATGTCTCCCTGGCCTGCCCCTGGGCCCACCGCACGCTGATCTTTCGCAAGCTCAAGGGCCTGGAAAATCTGATCGACGTCTCGGTGGTCAGCTACCTGATGCTGGAGAACGGCTGGACCTTCGACAAGGCCCACGGCTCCACGGGTGACAAACTCGACGATCTGCAATTCCTTCATCAGCGCTACACCGCCGACACGCCGGACTACACCGGTCGCGTCACCGTGCCGGCGCTGTGGGACAAACAGCAACGGCGCATCGTCAGCAACGAATCGGCGGAAATCATCCGCATGTTCAACAGCGCCTTCGACGGCTTGACCGGCAACGACCTGGACCTGTATCCCGAAAACCTGCGCGGCGAGATCGACGCGTTGAACGAGCGCATCTACCCGGCGGTGAACAACGGCGTCTATCGCGCTGGATTCGCCACGGCCCAAGCGGCGTACGAAGAAGCCTTCGACCGATTATTTGCCGAGCTGGATTGGCTGGAAACGTTGCTGGCAAACCGTCGTTACCTGGCGGGCGAATACCTGACCGAGGCCGACATCCGGCTCTTCACCACGATGATCCGCTTCGACGCGGTGTACTTCGGCCATTTCAAATGCAACCTGCGGCGCATCGCCGATTACCCGAACCTGTCGAACTGGCTGCGGGAGCTGTATCAATGGCCGGGGATTGCCGACACCGTGGATTTCACCCATATCCAGGGCCATTACTACGGCAGCCACAAGACCATCAATCCGAATGGGATCGTGCCCAAGGGGCCGAAGCAGGATTTTACGGTGGCCCATGATCGGGAGCGGTTGAGTGGGAAAGGGATTTGGCGCGGGGCTGGGGATTGATCCTGGATCTTTGTTGCAGTTGAGGGCCTCTTCGCGAGCAAGCCCGCTCCCACACTGGATTGGCGTTGGCCTTGATTCTTCGGCTGAACGCGATCAAATGTGGGAGCGGGCTTGCTCGCGAAGGGCGCGACGCGGTCTTCAGACCTGCCCCTGAGCCCCTTCAAACCAAGCCAACTTCTCACGCAACTGCACCACTTCCCCAACAATCACCAACGTCGGCGCATGCACCTCATGCTCGGCCACCAGACGCGGCAAATCCGCCAACGTGCCGGTAAAAACCCGTTGGTTGGACGTCGTACCCTGCTGAATCAACGCCGCTGGCGTGTCCGCCGCACGGCCGTGCTTGATCAGCTCGTTGCAGATCATCGGCAAGCCAACCAAACCCATGTAGAACACCAGCGTCTGCGCCGGGGACACCAGGTCGGCCCACGGCAGATCGCTGGTGCCGTCCTTGAGATGGCCGGTGATGAAACGCACCGACTGGGCGTAGTCGCGATGGGTCAGCGGGATCCCGGCGTAGGCCGCGCAACCACTGGCGGCGGTGATGCCTGGGACGACCTGGAACGGGATGCCATGGGCCGCCAGTTCCTCGATCTCTTCCCCGCCACGGCCGAAAATGAACGGATCACCGCCCTTCAACCGCACCACACGCTTGCCCTGGCGGGCCAGGTCGACCAATTGCTGGTTGATCTGGTCCTGGGGCACGGCATGGTCGGCGCGGCGCTTGCCGACGTAGATGCGCTCGGCGTCGCGCCGGCACAGTTCCAGGATCGCCGGGGCCACCAGGCGGTCGTACAACACCACGTCCGCCTGCTGCATCAGGCGCAAGGCGCGGAAGGTCAGCAGGTCCGGATCACCCGGCCCGGCCCCCACCAGATAGACTTCGCCCGGCGCGTTCGGCGCCTGGCCGTCGATCTTTTCCCGCAGCAAGCGCTCGGCCTCGCCGCCCTGCCCGGCCAACTGACGGTCGGCGATGGGGCCTTGGAACACTTCTTCCCAAAATGCCCGGCGCTGCTGGACATCGGGGAACAAACCTTTGACCTGATTGCGGAAACGCGCCGCCAGCCCCGCCAGTTGCCCGTAAGTCGAAGGAATCCAGGTTTCCAGCTTGGCCCGGATTAGCCGCGCCAGCACCGGCGCATCGCCGCCACTGGACACCGCAATCACTAATGGGGAGCGGTCGACGATGGCCGGAAAGATCACGCTGCACAGGGCCGGCGCGTCCACCACGTTGACCGGCACGCAACGCTTGTGAGCGTCGGCCGAGACCTGGGCATTGAGCGGTTCGTCGTCGGTGGCGGCAATGATCAGCCCGCAACCGTCCAGATCCGTCTCCAGGTAACCGCGCTGGACACACTCGCCGCCGCTGCCACTGACCAGTTCCCGCAACTGCGGTTCGATGTCGGGTGCGACCACCCGCAGCAACGCGCCGGCATCGGCCAGCAGGCGGGACTTGCGCAAGGCAATTTCCCCGCCGCCGACCACCAGCACGCGGCTGCCGCGCAGGTTGTGGAACAGTGGCAGATAGTCCATTTAGCCGATGACCTCGATGCCGCCCATGTAGGGTTTCAACACCTCGGGCACCCGGATCGAACCGTCGGCCTGCTGGTAGTTTTCCAGCACGGCCACCAGGGTACGCCCTACCGCCAGGCCGGAGCCGTTGAGGGTGTGGACCAGTTCCGGCTTGCCGGTTTCCGGGTTGCGGAAGCGCGCCTGCATGCGGCGGGCCTGGAAGTCGCCACAGTTGGAGCACGACGAAATCTCGCGGTACTTGTCCTGGCTCGGGATCCAGACTTCCAGGTCATAGGTCTTCACCGCGCTGAAGCCCATGTCGCCGGTGCACAGCGCCAGGGTGCGATACGGCAGTTCCAGCAGTTGCAGGACTTTCTCGGCGTTGGCGGTCAGGCTTTCCAGGGCTTCCATGGACTTCGAAGGTTCGACGACCTGGACCATCTCGACCTTGTCGAACTGGTGCTGGCGGATCATGCCACGGGTGTCGCGGCCCGACGCCCCGGCTTCGCTGCGGAAGCACGGCGTATGGGCAACGAACTTGATCGGCAGTTGCTTGGCGTCGACGATCTCGCCAGCGACGATGTTGGTCAACGAGACTTCGGCGGTCGGGATCAGGTAGAGGTCGGCCTCGCCGTCGCGGCTGATCTTGAACAGGTCTTCCTCGAACTTCGGCAACTGGCCGGTGCCTTGCAGCGCCGGGGCCTGGACCAGGTACGGCGTGTAGGCTTCCTCGTAGCCGTGCTCGGTCACGTGCAGGTTGATCATGAACTGTGCCAGGGCCCGATGCAGACGGGCGATCGGCCCGCGCAGCAAGGCGAAACGCGCGCCCGACAGCTTGGCGGCGGTTTCGAAATCGAGCCAGCCGAACTTCTCGCCCAATGCCACGTGGTCCTGCACCGGGAAATCGAAGGTGGTCGGCGTGCCCCAACGGCGCACTTCGACGTTGCCGTCTTCGTCTTCACCGACCGGCACCGATTCGTGAGGCAGGTTCGGGATGCCCAGCAGGATTGAATCCAGCTCGGTCTGGATCGCGTCCAGCTCGACCTTGCCCGCGCTCAATTCGCCCGCCATGCGCTCGACATCGGCCATCAGCGGCGCGATGTCTTCGCCACGCTGCTTGGCCTGACCGATGGACTTGGAGCGCGCGTTACGTTCAGCCTGCAGGGCTTCGGTGCGGGTCTGGACGGTCTTGCGCTGTTCTTCCAGCGCTTCGATGCGCGCGACATTCAGGGTGAAGCCACGGGAAGCCAGGCGGTCCGCTACGTCCTGAAGGTTGCTACGTAACAGTTTGGAATCGAGCATGTCGGTCTCTCGTTATCAAAGTTTGGTCAAGGACAGGCCGGCCCACGTGGCGAGCAGCCCGCCGAATACGCTGATGGCCGCATAGCCCAGGGCCAGCGGCACCTGCCCGCTTTCCAGCAGGCGCACCGTATCCAGTGAAAAGGATGAAAAAGTCGTCAGGCCGCCGAGAAAGCCAACCATCAGCCCGGCCCGCACCTCGATGGGCACTTCCGGGCGAATCAAAAACAGACCGTATAGAACGCCGATCAGCAGACAGCCCACGATATTAACGGCCAGCGTCGCGGTATAGAAGTGCCGCGGCCAATTTGCGTTGATCCAGTTGCCCGTGGCGAAACGCAACAAGGTGCCGGCAACGCCGCCAGCGGAAACGGCCAGTATCAAGGGGATCAAGGTTTTCTCCGCTGCCGTGGACTCAGACGGTCCAGTTGCGCCAGGTGGTTGAGCTTCTCGCCGATCTTCAGCTCAAGGCCCCGGGGCACCGGCTGGTAGAAGCGCTGGGGGTCGAGTTCATCGGGAAAATAGTCTTCGCCAGCCGCATAGGCGTCCGGCTCGTCATGGGCGTAACGGTATTCATCGCCATAGCCCAACTGCTTCATAAGCTTGGTTGGCGCGTTGCGCAGGTGCAGCGGCACTTCGAGGGAGCCGTGTTCGGTAGCGCTGCGCATCGCGGCCTTGAAGCCCATGTACACGGCGTTGCTCTTCGGCGCGCAGGCCAGGTAGGTGATGGCCTGGGCCACGGCGAGTTCGCCCTCCGGGCTGCCGAGGCGCTCTTGCACGTCCCACGCCGCCAGGCACAGGCTCAGGGCCCGCGGGTCGGCATTGCCGATGTCTTCGCTGGCCATGCGCACCACGCGCCGCGCCAGGTACAGCGGATCGCAGCCGCCGTCGATCATCCGCGCAAACCAGTACAGGGCACCGTCAGGATTGGAGCCGCGTACCGATTTGTGCAGCGCCGAAATCTGGTCGTAGAACGCCTCGCCGCCCTTATCGAAACGCCGGCGGGTATCGCCCAGCAGGCTTTGCAACAGCTCGACGCCAATCTCGCTGTCGTCTTCGGCCAGGTCCGAGGCGTTTTCCAACAGATTGAGTAAGCGTCGACCGTCGCCATCGGCGGCGGAAAACAGGATCTGGAAGCCTTCATCGCTGAGGCTCAAATGCCGCTTGCCCAGGCCGCGCTCCTCGGTCAGCGCCCGATGCACCAGCTTGCGCATCGCCGTTTCGTCGAGGCTCTTGAGCACATAGACCCGTGCCCGCGACAGCAACGCGTTGTTGAGTTCGAACGAGGGGTTTTCGGTGGTGGCACCGATGAAAATCAGCGTGCCGTCTTCGACGTAGGGCAGGAACGCGTCCTGCTGGGACTTGTTGAACCGGTGCACCTCGTCGACGAACAGGATCGTGCGCTTGCCGTACTGCCCGGCCTGCTGCTTGGCGACTTCCACCGCCTGGCGGATTTCCTTGACCCCGGCCAGCACCGCCGACACCGTTTCGAAGTGCGCGTCCGAGACTTCCGCCAGCAGCCGCGCCAGGGTGGTCTTGCCCACGCCCGGCGGGCCCCAGAAGATCATCGAGTGCAGGGCGCCCTGCTCCAGGGCCTCGCGCAGCGGCTTGCCGCGGGCGAGTACATGCTCCTGGCCGACGTACTCATCCAGGTTGGTCGCGCGCAGGCGGGCGGCCAATGGCTGGGCAATCGGGGCGCTTCGAAACAGGTCCATCACTACTTATGCAACCTCCACTGGGGTCCTGTTGCCGAGATTCCTTGTGGGAGCGGGCTTGCTCGCGAATGCGGTGTATCAATCGACATTATTGTTAACTGAAACACCGCATTCGCGAGCAAGCCCGCTCCCACATACAAGGTTCCGGCAGGTTATTCCTGAATCACATCGGCACCCTTGGGGATGTCGAACTTGAACTTGGACGCGGCAATCGGCTCATTCGCCTTGACCCCGGTGAACAGGATATTGGTGCGCTGGCCGACACTGTCGATCAACTGCATGTCGTTGACCAGGCCATTGCGGAACGACAGGCGCAGGCTGTCGAACAGGCTGTCCTTGGTCTTGGGCTTGAGGGTGAAGTCAATCACGCCACCGGCCTCCTTGGAGGTGATGTCGAAGCTCTGGCTGATCTCGGAAATGTCACCGGAGAGCAACAGCGCCGGGGTCTGGGTCAGGCGCTGGTCGAGGGTCTTGATGGTGACCTGCTCCAGGTCCGGGTCCCACAGGGAGACTTTCTTGCCATCGGAGACCATCAGCTGTTCGGCTGGCGCATCGGTGTGCCAGTAGAACAGGCCCGGACGCTGCAGGGCCATGTCGCCGGCGGTTTCCTGCAACTGGGTGCCGCTGCCATCGAGGGTCAGCTGGGAGAAACGTGCGGTCAGGGTCTGGGAGCCACCCAGCAACTGGGTCAGGCGAGCCACGTCCTTTTCGCCGGCGTGGGCCGACAAAGTAGACAAGGCCAGTACGGGCAATAGCAGCATGCGAATCAGGCGCATGGGAGTCCTCATGAAGTCGTGGGGGGGCGGGCGGCGCTTCAGCAGGCCGCCCGGGTCATTAGTCGCGCATCGGGCCCGGCGCCAGTACTTCGCGCGAACCGTTGGTATTCATGGCCGTCACCACCCCGGCCATTTCCATGGCTTCGATCATGCGGGCGGCGCGGTTGTAGCCAATCTTCAGCTTGCGCTGTACGGCGGAAATCGAGGCCCGACGGCTTTCCAGGACGAACTGCACCGCTTCGTCATAGAGCGCATCGGTTTCAGCATCGTCGTCACCGCCACCACTGCTGCCTTCGAAACCGCTGCCGGCTTCTTCGACACCGTTGAGGATGTCGTCGTTGTATTCAGGAGCGCCGCGCAGTTTCCAGGCTTCCACCACGCGGTGCACTTCGTCGTCGGAGACGAACGCGCCGTGCACACGGATCGGCAGGCTGGTGCCGGGCGGCATGTAGAGCATGTCACCGTGACCCAGCAATTGCTCGGCGCCACCCTGGTCGATGATGGTCCGCGAGTCGATCTTGCTCGACACCTGGAACGCCATGCGGGTCGGAATGTTGGCCTTGATCAGGCCGGTGATCACATCCACCGACGGCCGCTGCGTGGCGAGGATCAGGTGGATACCGGCCGCACGGGCCTTCTGGGCGATACGGGCGATCAGCTCTTCGACCTTCTTGCCGACGATCATCATCATGTCGGCGAATTCGTCCACCACCACCACGATGGTCGGCAGCTTGTGCAGCAGCGGCGCTTCGTCGTGGATGCTCTCGCGGTGATACAACGGGTCAGTCAATGGCGTACCGGCCTCTTCGGCCTCCTTGACCTTGGCGTTGAAGCCCGACAGGTTGCGCACGCCCATCTTCGCCATCAGCTTGTAGCGGCGCTCCATCTCGGCGACGCTCCAGCGCAAGGCGTTGGCGGCGTCCTTCATGTCGGTGACCACTGGGCATAGCAAGTGCGGGATGCCTTCGTAGATCGACAATTCGAGCATTTTCGGGTCGATCATGATCAGCTTGGCGTCTTCCGGGCCGGACTTGAACAGGATCGACAGGATCATCGCGTTCACCCCCACCGACTTACCGGAACCGGTGGTACCGGCCACCAGCAGGTGGGGCATCTTCGCCAGGTCGGTGATGACCGGCTTGCCGCCGATGTCGTGGCCCAGGGCCAGGGTGACCGGCGACTTGTGGTTGTCATACTCAGGCGTCGACAGCACTTCGGAGAAGCGCACGATCTGCCGGTCTTCGTTGGGAATCTCGATGCCCACGGTGGTCTTGCCGGGAATCACTTCCACCACCCGCACGCTGGTCACGGCCAGGGAACGCGCCAGGTCCTTCGCCAGGTTGGCGATGCGGCTGACCTTCACGCCAGCGGCCGGCTGGATTTCGTAACGGGTAATCACCGGGCCCGGATGGATCGAGTCCACCGAGACCTCAACGCCGAACTCCTTGAGCTTGATCTCCAGCAAGTGGCCGACGGCCGCCAGGGATTCAGGGGAATAATTGAGCTGCTTCTTCTCGGCCGGGTCGAGGATCGAGATCGGCGGCAAGGTGCCTTCCACCGCGCTGTCGACGAACAGCGGCGCCTGTTTCTCTTTCTGCACGCGCTTGCTCTGCTCCGGCGGCTTGGGTGGGGCCATGGTAATGACCGGCGGCACCTGTTTTTCGCGCTCGGACATGTGCTTGCTCAACGCCTGCTCACGCTCGATCAGGCGTTCCTTGACCTTGGCCTGCTCGCGTTTGTCCGGTGTGGTCGGGGCCACCACGTCGTGGACGCGGTCGTCGACTTCACGCAGTTGCGCCACCAGTTGCTTGCGCTCGGTGCGCGCCGCCCACCAGCGGTTGACGGCGCCCTGGATCAGTTCGATCAGGTCGAGGGTGATCTTGCCGGTGACGTCCATGACCTTGAACCAGGACAGGTCGGTGAACACCGTCAGGCCGAACAGGAACAGGGCAATGAACAACAACGTGCTGCCCTGGATGTTCAGGGCGTTCCTGGCCAGGTCGCCGAGGCTTTCCCCCAGGGCGCCGCCCGCCCCGGCCGGCAAGCCGGTGGGCGCATGGAAATGGATATGGGCCAGCGCGGCCCCCGACAGCACCAGGAACACCAGGCCGATCAGGCGCCAGGAGAACAGCCAGCCGCTCCACTGCCACGGCTCGTGGCGCTGACGGAAGATCTGGTAGGCCTTGATCGCCAGCAGCAGCGGGAAAATGTAGGCGAAATAGCCCAGCACCATGAACAGGATGTCGGCGCTGTAGGAGCCGGCCGGACCGCCGAAATTCTGCACATCGTCGATCTTGCTGTTATGGCTCCAGCCCGGATCGTCCTTGCCGTAGGTCAGCAAGGCCATCATCAGGAACAGGCACAGGGCGCCGATGGCGATCAACGCACCTTCCTTGAGCCGGTAGTGCAATTGCTGGCGCCAGAGCGGAACGACTGGTTTGGGTGCTGCGGTGGATTTCTTCAAAACGCTTCTTTTCCTGCGCCAATGGCGCGTCCATCTGTTGAATGACTATAAAAAACTGCCCATGACGAGCAGGTAAAAAAGTGAATGTGCACAACCGGTACTACTTTTACCACTGTGAGGTGCATCCAGAAAACTGCCGGCGCGGCGGAAAATTTTGATCTTTGGGTCACCCTGCGTTCAAAACCCATGCATTGTACGGGTTTGTCGACGCCAAGGCATTGGCCGCGCGCTGGGTAGCAACATAGCCGGACTCAAGGTGCACACGCGTCAATTGGACCATGCATTCTCTTTTGTGACAAAGGCTTATGAGGTGTTTTTTATGAGCGAAGTGAAGCATTCACGCCTGATCATTCTGGGTTCCGGCCCTGCGGGGTACAGCGCCGCTGTCTATGCCGCCCGCGCCAACCTCAAACCCGTTGTCATAACCGGCATACAGGCCGGTGGCCAGCTCACCACCACCGTGGAAGTCGACAACTGGCCCGGCGATGTCGAAGGCCTGACCGGCCCGGTATTGATGGAGCGCATGCAACGGCACGCCGAGCGTTTCGACACGCAGATCGTCTACGACCATGTCCACACCGCCAAGTTGCAGCAGCGCCCGTTCGAATTGATCGGCGACAGCGGCACCTACACCTGTGATGCGCTGATCATTGCCACCGGCGCCTCGGCCCAGTACCTGGGACTGCCCTCGGAAGAAAGCTTCGCCGGCAAAGGGGTTTCCGCCTGTGCGACGTGCGATGGTTTTTTCTATCGCAACCAGGTGGTGGCGGTGGTTGGCGGCGGCAACACCGCGGTCGAGGAAGCCCTGTACCTGTCGAACATCGCCCGAGAAGTGCACCTGGTCCACCGCCGCGACAAGCTGCGCGCCGAGAAAATCCTCCAGGACAAACTCTTCGAAAAGGCCAGCAGCGGCAATATCAAGCTGCACTGGAACCAGAACCTGGATGAAGTCCTGGGCGACGCCAGCGGCGTGACCGGCGCGCGCCTGCGACACAGCGAGAGCGGTGAAACCAGCACCCTGTCTCTGGCCGGGGTGTTCATTGCCATCGGCCACAAACCCAACACCGATCTGTTCCAGGGCCAGTTGGCGATGCGCGACGGCTACCTGCTCGTGCGCGGCGGCAGCGAAGGCAACGCCACCGCGACCGATATCGAAGGCGTATTCGCCGCTGGCGACGTGGCCGACCATGTCTATCGCCAGGCGATTACCTCCGCCGGCGCCGGCTGCATGGCCGCGCTCGACGCGGAGAAGTATCTCGATGACATCCCGGCCGTTTGACGGTTAACCTTCCCGGCGGGTGCTCGTGACGGACGAGCCCCGTCACCCGCCCTCCCCTTCTACAAGCCGGACACTCATGCTGACCTGGTTACAACGCAACAGCTTCGAATTTCCGCCACTGGCAAAAGCCATGCGCGATCCCAACGGGTTATTGGCGGCCGGTGGCGATCTGTCGGCCGACCGGCTGATCCAGGCCTATCGCCACGGCTGCTTCCCCTGGTTTTCCGAGGGGCAACCGATCCTGTGGTGGTCGCCAGACCCCCGCACGGTGTTATTTCCCGACGAACTGCACATCTCCCGCAGCCTGGGCAAGCTGTTGCGCAAGCAGCGTTATGAAGTGACGTTCGACCAGGATTTTGCCGCGGTTATCCAGGCCTGCGCCGCGCCACGGGACTACGCCGACGGCACCTGGATCACCGAGGCCATGCAAACCGCTTATCTGGAACTGCATCGGCGCGGCTTCGCCCACTCGGTGGAAGTCTGGGACCAAGGGGCGTTGGTGGGCGGCCTGTATGGCTTGGCCATGGGCCAGCTGTTTTTTGGCGAATCCATGTTCAGCCGGGCCGACAATGCGTCGAAATTCGGCTTCGCCATGTTGGTCCAACACCTCAAGGCCGCCGGTTTCGTGCTGATCGACTGTCAGATGCCCACCGAGCACCTGCACAGCCTCGGCGCCCGCTCGATCCCGCGTACGCGGTTCGCCGAGTATCTGGAGGCGCACCTGGACCAACCCAACCGTGCGACTTGGGTTTGCTGAGCGACATCCGCGCTCCTGGCTTACAATTAGATTTAAAGCTCATCCGAGGGTTGATTCATGACCGAGTTGGCGCGTTTGAAGTTCTATGCCACTCAGCCCCACTCTTGCAGTTACCTGCCGGAGGAGCAGGCCACGACGCTGTTCCTCGACCCTAGCCAGCCCATGGATGTGCATGTCTACGCAGACCTGTCGGAAATGGGCTTTCGTCGTAGCGGCGACCACCTTTACCGGCCCCACTGCCAACATTGCAACGCCTGCGTCCCGGCGCGGATCCCCGTGGCGCAGTTTTTGCCCAATCGCCAGCAGAAGCGCATTTTCAAGCGCAACGCCGACCTTCAGGTCCGCCCGGCCAAGCCGCAGTTCACCGAGGAATACTTCGACCTGTACCAGCGCTACATCGAACAACGTCATGCCGATGGCGACATGTACCCGCCCAGCCGGGATCAGTTCTCGACCTTCCTGGTGCGTGACCTGCCGTTTTCCCGCTTTTATGAGTTCCGCCTCGAGGGGCGACTGGTCGCCATCGCTGTCACCGACCTGCTGCCCAACGGCCTTTCAGCGGTGTACACCTTCTATGAGCCCGAAGAGGAACGGCGCAGCCTGGGGCGCTTTGCCATTCTCTGGCAAATCAACGAAGCGCGGCGCCTGGGGCTGGAAGCGGTGTACCTGGGCTACTGGATCAAGAACTGCAAGAAAATGAACTACAAGACCCAATATCGGCCTATCGAATTGCTGGTTAACCAGCGGTGGGTTGTCCTGAGTTAGCCCCCTTCGGCTTAAAAGCTAGAACCCCTTGGCTTGCCCCCCCTTTTTCGGGCACAATGCACGCCGCTTTTGCCTGGCGCAGTTGCACCGGGCCATTCACTGGATACCGAGGGCTTTACTGCATGTCGAAAGAAGACAGCTTCGAAATGGAAGGCACTGTCGTCGACACCCTGCCCAACACCATGTTTCGTGTGGAGTTGGAAAATGGGCACGTCGTAACCGCGCATATCTCCGGCAAGATGCGCAAGAACTACATTCGTATTCTTACCGGTGACAAAGTGCGCGTCGAGCTGACGCCCTATGACTTGAGCAAAGGGCGCATCACTTACCGCGCTCGCTAACAAGTCAATACAAGACGCCCGGCTGATGCCGGGCGTTTTTGTTTGTGGGAGCCAAGCTTGCTCGCGATAGCGGAGTATCAGCCAATATCAATGTCGACCGGACCGACGCCATCGCGAGCAAGCTCGGCTCCCACAGGGTCTTGGGGCGAAACCCAATCTGTGCCTTGCCCAAGACAAACTGTGGGAGCGGGCCTGCTCGCGATAGCGGAGCGTCAGTCAACATCAATGTCGACCGGACCGACGCCATCGCGAGCAAGCTCGGCTCCCACAGGGTATTGGGGCGAAACCTAATCTTGTGCTTCGCCCAAGACAAACTGTGGGAGCGAGCCTGCTCGCGATAGCGGAGCGTCAGCCAATATCAATGTCGACCGGACCGACGCCATCGCGAGCAAGCTCGGCTCCCACAGGGTATTGGGGCGAAACCTAATCTTGTGCCCTGCCCAAGACACACTGTGGGAGCGAGCCTGCTCGCGATAGCGGAGCGTCAGTCAACATCAATGTCGACCGGACCGACGCCATCGCGAGCAAGCTCGGCTCCCACAGGGTATTGGGGCGAAACCTAATCTTGTGCCTTGCCCAAGACAAACTGTGGGAGCGGGCTTGCTCGCGAAGGCGGTGGTCAGCTTGCATAGATGTTGAATGTGCAACTGCATTCGCGAGCAAGCCCGCTCCCACAGGAAGTCGGCGTATTTCTGAAGCCAGCAAAAAGGCGCCTTTCGGCGCCTTTTGCTTTATTGCAGCTAACGATCAGGCCATTTCGGCCGTGGTTTCGAAGTCGAAGGTCAGCTCGCCGTCCTTGATGTCGATGTGAACCACACCGCCATGCTCGGCCAGCTCGCCAAAGAGGATCTCCTCCGCCAGCGGACGCTTGATCTTGTCCTGGATCAAGCGAGCCATCGGCCGCGCCCCCATCGTCACGTCGTAACCACCTTCCGCCAGCCAGCTGCGGGCCGCGTCGGTGACCTCCAGCAACACACGCTTGTCTTCGAGCTGGGCCTGAAGTTCAGTAAGGAACTTGTCCACCACGCTCTTGATGACTTCATGGCTGAGGCGACCAAACTGGATGATGGTGTCCAGGCGGTTGCGGAACTCAGGCGTGAAGCTCTTCTTGATCACTTCCATCGCATCGGACGAGTGGTCCTGATGGGTGAAACCGATCGAAGCGCGAGCCGCGGTTTCGGCACCGGCGTTCGTGGTCATGATGACGATCACGTTACGGAAGTCCGCCTTGCGCCCGTTGTTATCGGTCAGCGTACCGTGGTCCATGACCTGCAGGAGCAGGTTGAAGACTTCCGGATGCGCCTTCTCGATTTCGTCGAGCAACAATACGCAGTGCGGTTGCTTGGTGATGGCTTCGGTCAACAGGCCGCCCTGGTCGAAACCGACATAACCCGGAGGCGCACCGATCAGACGCGATACGGTGTGGCGCTCCATGTACTCGGACATGTCGAAGCGCACCAGCTCGATGCCCATCGCCTTGGCCAGCTGCCGTGCCGCCTCGGTCTTGCCGACACCGGTAGGACCGGCAAACAGGAACGAACCGACCGGCTTGTCCGGCGACTTGAGACCGGCACGGGACAGCTTGATGGCGGTCGACAGCGAGTCGATGGCCGCATCCTGGCCGAACACCGTCAGCTTCAGGTCACGCTCCAGGTTACGCAGCAGTTCCTTGTCGGAACTGGTGACGTGCTTGGGCGGAATACGCGCGATTTTCGCGACGATGTCCTCGACCTGCGGCACTTCGATGCGCTTGACCCGCTTCTCCACGGGTTGCAGGCGCTGATAGGCACCCGCTTCGTCGATGACGTCGATGGCCTTGTCCGGCATGTGCCGGTCATTGATGTAGCGCGAGGCCAGTTCAGCCGCCGCGCGCAGGGCTTCATCGCTGTATTCGATGTTGTGGTGCAGCTCGAAACGCCCCTTCAGGCCGCGCAGGATGCCAATGGTGTCTTCCACCGAAGGCTCCGACACATCGACCTTCTGGAAACGCCGGGCCAGGGCACGGTCTTTCTCGAAGATCCCGCGGAATTCCTGGAACGTGGTCGAGCCGATGCAACGGATATCACCCGACGACAACAGCGGCTTGAGCAAGTTGGACGCATCCATGACCCCGCCCGACGCGGCCCCGGCACCAATAATGGTGTGGATTTCGTCGATGAACAGGATCGCCTGCGGACGTTTTTTCAGTTCGCCGAGCAACGCCTTGAAGCGCTTCTCGAAATCGCCGCGGTATTTGGTACCGGCCAGCAAGGCCCCCAGGTCGAGGGAATACACCACGCTGTTGGCCAGCAGGTCCGGCACCTGGTTGTCGACAATGCGCTTGGCCAGGCCTTCGGCAATCGCGGTCTTGCCCACGCCCGCCTCGCCCACCAGCAACGGGTTGTTCTTGCGACGCCGGGCCAGGATCTGGGCCACGCGCTCGACTTCCGCCTCGCGCCCGACCAGCGGATCGATACGTCCCTGGCGCGCCAGTTCGTTCAGGTTGCTGGCATAGGCATCCAACGGGTTGCCTGAAGAAGAAGACTCACCGCCCTCGTCGTCCTGCATATCCTGCTCACCCTCGGAATGATCGCCATGCCCCGGCACCTTGGAGATGCCATGGGCGATGTAGTTGACGACATCGATACGCGCAACGCTCTGCTGCTTGAGCAGGAACACCGCCTGGCTTTCCTGCTCGCTGAAAATCGCAACCAGCACGTTGGCGCCGGTGACTTCACGCTTGCCCGAGCTCTGCACATGAAAGACAGCACGTTGCAGGACACGCTGGAAGCCCAGGGTTGGCTGGGTTTCGCGATCCTCGTCATGCACGGGGATCAATGGCGTGGTGGAGTCGATGAACTCCTGCAGATCATGCTTGAGTTTATCGAGGTTCGCGCCGCAGGCACGCAAAACGGTGGCGGCAGCCTCGTTATCCAATAGGGCCAGCAGCAGGTGCTCGACGGTCATGAATTCATGACGCTTCGAACGAGCCTCCTTGAAGGCAAGATTGAGGGTGACTTCGAGCTCGCGGTTTAACATAGCTTCACCTCATACCCAAGTGGTCGGCGTTAACCGTCCTTCTCGATTTCACAGAGTAGCGGATGCTGGCTTTCCCGGGCGTACTGGTTGACCTGCATGGCCTTAGTCTCGGCGATGTCGCGGGTAAACACTCCACATACTGCCCGTCCCTCTGTATGGACGGCCAGCATGACCTTGGTCGCCAGCTCCCGATTCAGGTTAAAAAACACCTCGAGCACTTCGACGACGAAATCCATCGGTGTGTAGTCATCGTTGAACAAAACCACCTTGTACATCGGTGGCGCCTGTAATGTCGGCTTTGCTTCCTGAACAGCAATGCCTGCGGAATCGTCGTCGTGTAGATCCGGGCGATCCTGATTGAATGTTAGTCGAATCTGGCTGACTGCATGCATGGAAAGAAAGGTTCGTTTAGTTGGCGAATACAGTGATGGGGGCGCTTGTGGGCGATTTCAACCACGACCACCGGAGCCACCTTGACTATCGGGAAATCGGTGTTACAACCAATAGAGCCCATCGTGGGTTAAAAAGGTCCGTGGAATCTATCCTGATAACAAGATTAGCCTGCGGATGGACTGGATGATACTCCAGTGATGGAGTGCGTTGCAGAGGGAAATGGCTTATGTCGGGCGTCAAGATGAAGGGTAAGGTGAAATGGTTCAATAATGCCAAGGGTTACGGTTTCATTCTCGCTGACGGCAGGGATAACGAAGACCTGTTCGCCCATTATTCGGCGATCGAGATGGAAGGCTACAAGACCCTGAAGGCAGGGCAACCCGTGATGTTCAACGTCATCCAGGGCCCCAGGGGCCTGCATGCGGTCGACATCAAGGTTGTCCCTGTCGAAGACGCACCCGCACCCGCCCCTGTCAGTTTCAGGGTCACCGAGACGCACTGACCGCCAGTCGCCTCCCCGCCCGAATGAAAATGCCCGACTCGATCACTCGAGCCGGGCATTCGCGCTGAGGGCCGATTCGCTTACATGTGCGAAATCAGGGCATCACCGAAGCCCGAGGACGACACCAGCTTGGCACCCTCCATCAAGCGTTCGAAGTCATAGGTCACGGTCTTGGCCGAAATCGCGCCATTGGTGCCCTTGATGATCAGGTCGGCCGCTTCGGTCCAACCCATGTGACGCAGCATCATTTCCGCCGACAGGATCAGCGAACCCGGGTTGACCTGGTCCTTGCCAGCGTACTTGGGCGCGGTACCGTGGGTGGCCTCGAACATCGCCACGGTGTCGGACAGGTTGGCGCCCGGCGCGATGCCGATGCCGCCCACTTCCGCCGCCAGGGCGTCGGACAGGTAGTCACCGTTCAGGTTCAGGGTGGCGATCACGTCATATTCAGCTGGACGCAACAGGATCTGCTGCAACATCGCATCGGCGATGGCGTCCTTGACGATGACGTTCTTGCCGGTCCGCGGGTTCTTGAACTGCATCCACGGCCCACCGTCGAGCAGGGTCGCGCCGAATTCCTCGGCCGCCACTTCGTAGGCCCATTCCTTGAAGGCACCTTCGGTGAACTTCATGATGTTGCCTTTGTGCACGATGGTCAGCGAATCGCGATCGTTATCGACCACATATTGCAGGGCCTTGCGAGCCAGGCGCTTGGTGCCCTGCTTGGAAACCGGCTTGACGCCGATGCCGCAATCCTCATCGAAGCGGATCTTGGTCACGCCCATTTCTTCTTTCAGGAACTTGATGACCTTGGTGGCCTCGGCCGAACCGGCCTTCCACTCGATACCCGCGTAGATGTCCTCGGAGTTCTCACGGAAGATTGTCATGTCCACGTCGCCAGGCTTCTTGACCGGGCTTGGCACGCCTTCGAACCAGCGCACCGGGCGCAGGCAGACATACAGGTCGAGCTGCTGGCGCAGGGCTACGTTCAACGAACGGATACCGCCACCAACCGGCGTGGTCAGCGGGCCCTTGATGGACACCACGTAGTCCTTGACCGCATCCAGGGTTTCCTGGGGCAGCCAGGTGTCCTGGTCGTAGACCTGGGTCGCTTTCTCACCGGCATAGACTTCCATCCAGGAAATCTTGCGCTTGCCGCCATAGGCCTTCTGAACCGCAGCGTCCACAACCTTGATCATGACCGGACTAATATCGACGCCAATGCCGTCGCCTTCGATGAAGGGGATGATCGGGTTGTCGGGAACATTAAGAGAATGGTCTGCATTGACGGTGATTTTGTCACCGACGGCTGGAACCTGAATCTTTTGATACCCCATGCTGAACTCCATTGCTTGGATTGAACATCTGGCTGCGTTCGAGCGTACCCCAGTTGAATCGGCACGCAAACCCTACGTTAGGCCCATCCGTGGCAAAGCCTTGCACTTGGCCGTGTACAAGCCTGAAAACCAAGGGAAAAGCGCCAAACATGAGCATAGTCCGCCCCAGGAGTACTGCGACGTTTAGACCAATGGACGTGTACGGAAGTCTATGAACCATCGGCAGATCGCCAGCTACCTATGTATAATGCCGCCGCTGACCACAGGGTCACGACGGCTGATGGCTCTATTACGAGACTTTCCGCCATTTTGAAAGCCGGACCGTTACCGCGGCCCGACCGCTTGACGCTCGACTGATGCACCCAACATCACCGCGAAGAAACCTCGACATTCGGCTCACGGATGACTTTGAACGAACGCGCTTACCCGGCGCCCCTCGAGTTTCTGCGCATGCTTTAGCAAAGAAGAGAGTTAATCCGAATATGCCCACCCGCTCGAAGATCATCTATACCTTCACCGACGAAGCGCCTGCCCTCGCCACCTATTCGCTGCTGCCGATCGTCGAAGCCTTTACCGCTTCGGCCGATATCGCCGTGGAAACCCGCGATATCTCCCTCGCAGGGCGCATCCTGGCCAGCTTCCCCGAGCAACTGGGTGACAAAGCCGTAGCCGACCACCTCGCCGAACTGGGCGACCTGGCCGTTACGCCCGAAGCGAACATCATCAAGCTGCCGAACATCAGCGCCTCGGTGCCGCAACTGCAGGCCGCGATCAAGGAATTGCAGGCCCAGGGCTACGCACTGCCGGACTACCCGGAAACCGTGACCACTGATGCCGAGAAAGACGCGCGCGCCCGTTACGACAAGGTCAAGGGCAGCGCCGTGAACCCGGTCCTGCGCGAAGGCAACTCCGACCGTCGCGCGCCGCTGTCGGTCAAGAACTACGCCCGCAAGCACCCGCACAAGATGGGCGCCTGGGCCGCGGACTCCAAGTCCCACGTAGCCCACATGAGCACCGGCGATTTCTACGGCAGCGAAAAAGCCGCCCTGATCGACACCGCCGGCAGCGTGAAAATCGAGCTGATCGCCCAGGACGGCACTGCCACTGTCCTGAAGGAAAAGACCACCGTACAAGCCGGTGAGATCCTCGATTGCGCCGTGATGAGCAAAAACGCCCTGCGCGAGTTCATCGCCGCCGAAATCGAAGACGCCAAGCAAAAAGGCGTGCTGCTGTCGGTCCACCTCAAGGCCACCATGATGAAGGTCTCCGACCCGATCATGTTCGGCCAGATCGTGGCCGAGTTCTATAAAGACGCCCTGGCCAAGCACGCGCAAGTGCTGGAGCAGATCGGCTTCAACCTGAACAACGGCATCGGCGACCTGTACGCCCGCATCAAGGCCCTGCCGGCCGAACAGCAGGCGCAGATCGAAGCCGACATCCAGGCGGTCTACGCGGCACGCCCATCCCTGGCGATGGTCAACTCCGACAAAGGCATCACCAACCTGCACGTGCCGAGCGACGTCATCGTCGACGCCTCGATGCCGGCCATGATCCGTGACTCCGGCAAGATGTGGGGCACCGACGGCCAGCTGCACGACACCAAGGCCGTGATCCCGGATCGCTGCTACGCCACCATCTACCAGGCGGTGATCGAAGACTGCAAGCAACACGGCGCCTTCGACCCAACCACCATGGGCAGCGTGCCGAACGTCGGCCTGATGGCCAAGAAAGCCGAAGAGTACGGTTCCCACGACAAGACCTTCCAGATCAAGGTCGCCGGTGTGGTACGTGTTTCGGACAACAGCGGTCAGACCCTGCTGGAGCAGAACGTCGAGGCTGGCGATATCTTCCGCATGTGCCAGACCAAGGACGCGCCGATCCAGGATTGGGTCAAGCTGGCCGTCAACCGTGCCCGCGCCAGCAGCACCCCGGCGATCTTCTGGCTGGACCCGATGCGCGCCCACGATGGCGTGGTCATCGAGAAGGTCCAGGCCTACCTGAAGGGCCACGACACCAGCGGCCTGGACATCCGCATCATGTCGCCTGTCGACGCGATGAAGTTCACCCTGGGCCGCACCCGCGAAGGCAAGGACACCATTTCGGTGACCGGCAACGTGCTGCGTGACTACCTGACCGACCTGTTCCCGATCATGGAACTGGGCACCAGCGCCAAGATGCTGTCCATCGTGCCGCTGATGAACGGCGGTGGCCTGTTCGAAACCGGCGCCGGCGGTTCGGCACCCAAGCACGTTCAGCAGTTGCTGGAAGAGAACTTCCTGCGCTGGGATTCCCTGGGCGAGTTCCTGGCCCTGGCCGCGTCCCTGGAACACCTGGGCGTGACCTATAACAACCCGAAAGCCCTGGTGCTGGCCAAGACCCTCGACCAGGCTACCGGCGAGTTCCTGGACCGCAACAAGTCGCCTTCGCGCAAGGTCGGCGGCATCGACAACCGCGGCAGCCACTTCTACCTGACCCTGTTCTGGGCCCAGGCACTGGCCGCCCAGGATGACGACGCAGCCCTCAAGGCCCAGTTCACCACCCTGGCCAAGACATTGACCGACAACGAAGAAAAAATCGTTGCCGAACTCAATGCTGTGCAAGGCAAGCCCGTGGACATCGGCGGTTACTACTTCGCCAACCCGGAACTGACCAGCAAGGCCATGCGCCCGAGCAACACCTTCAACGCGGCGATTGCTGCGCTGGTGTAAGGTTGTAAGGAAGCACCACGAACCCCGGCCTTGTGCCGGGGTTTGTGTTTCTGCCGTCCCTGATAACAATCCCCTGTGAGATCGGCATTCCAATCTGAAAATAGAGGAACCATCATGAACTGGCACCCCCACATCACCGTCGCCACCATCGTCGAAGACCACGGCCGCTTCCTGATGGTGGAAGAATCCAAAGGCGGCCGCGCGGTACTCAACCAGCCCGCCGGCCACCTGGACCCCAACGAAACCCTGATCGAAGCCGCCGTGCGCGAAACCCTCGAAGAAACCGGCTGGGACGTCGAGCCCACCAGCGTCACCGGCATCTACCTCTACACCGCCCCTAGCAACGGTGTCACTTACCAACGGGTCTGCTTCGCCGCCAAGGCCCTGAAACACCATCCCGAATACCAACTGGACGACGGCATCCTCGGCGCCAGATGGCTGACCCGCGACGAACTGCTCGAACAGCGCGAACACTGGCGCAGCGAGCTGATCATCCGCTGCATCGACGATTATCTGGCCGGCCATCGCCATAGCCTGGAGCTTATCCGTCCTTCTCTTTAGCCTTGCGCGCCCGGGCCTGATAGAATCGCGTCCTTTTTCAAGACACTCATTGAATTCCTATGCGTGATCCAGCCTCTTCGAACACTCCCAAGCAACGCGTCATTGTCGGCATGTCCGGCGGCGTGGACTCTTCCGTTTCCGCCCTTCTGCTGATCGAGCAGGGTTACGAGGTGGAAGGCCTGTTCATGAAGAACTGGGAAGAAGACGACGGAACCGAATACTGCACCGCCATGGACGACCTGGCGGACGCCCAGGCCGTGTGCGACAAGATTGGCATCAAGCTGCACACCGCCAACTTCGCCGCCGAATACTGGGACAACGTGTTCGAGCATTTCCTGGCCGAATACAAGGCCGGCCGCACGCCGAACCCGGACATCCTCTGCAACCGCGAAATCAAGTTCAAGGCGTTCCTCGACTACGCCATGATGCTCGGCGCCGACCTGATCGCCACCGGCCACTACGTACGTCGCCGCGACATCGACGGCCGCACCGAACTGCTCAAGGGCCTGGACCCGAACAAGGACCAGAGCTACTTCCTGCATGCCGTCGGCGGCGAGCAGATCGCCAAGACCCTGTTCCCGGTTGGCGAACTGGAAAAGCCCGAAGTACGGGCAATTGCGGAGAAACATGACCTGGCCACAGCCAAGAAGAAAGATTCCACTGGGATCTGCTTCATTGGCGAGCGTCGTTTCAGCGATTTCCTCAAGCAATACCTGCCGGCCCAGCCGGGCGAGATCAAGACCACCGAAGGCGAGGTCATCGGCCGTCACCATGGCCTGATGTACCACACCATCGGCCAGCGCCAAGGCCTGGGCATCGGCGGACTGAAAGACGCCGGCGAAGAGCCATGGTACGTGCTGGTCAAGGACCTGGAGCACAACGAGCTGATCGTCGGCCAGGGCAACGACCATCCCTGGCTGTTTTCCCGCGCCCTGCTCGCCTCCGACATCTATTGGGTCAACCCGATCGACCTCAGCGAACCTCGCCGCCTGACGGCCAAGGTTCGCTATCGCCAGAGCGACCAGCCCTGCACCCTGGAAAAAACCGCCACGGGCTACCGCGCCACCTTCGATGACCCGCAGCGGGCGGTCACCCCCGGCCAGTCCGTGGTGTTCTACGACGGCGACGTCTGCCTGGGCGGCGGCGTGATCGAAGTCGCGCAACCCTGGAGCAGCCAGGCATGACCCCTATCCAGGAACAACTGACGGCATTGGGCGGTGTGTTTCTCGCCGCCGTGCTGGTGGACCGGATCGCCAAGACCGGCCAGGCCTCCGAAGCAGGCGTGGCCTGCATGCTCGGCAGCCTGCTGGTTCGCGACCCCAAGGACACCCTGGAGGTCTACGGCGGCGACGACTTGAACCTGCGTGAAGGTTACCGTGCACTGATTGGCGCCCTGGAGCGCGACCCCAGCGCCCTGCAACGCGAACCGCTGCGCTATGCCCTGTCGATGCTGGGCCTCGAGCGCCAGTTGGCCAAGCGCGACGACCTACTGGAGACCATCGGCAAACGCTTGCCGCAGATCCAGTCCCAGGTCGAGCACTTCGGCCCGGCTCACGAAAACGTCGTCGCGGCCTGCGGCTCGCTGTACCAGGACACCTTGAGCACTTTGCGCCAACGCATCCAGGTGCATGGCGACATGCGCAACCTGCAACAGCCGAGCAATGCCTCGAAGATCCGCGCCCTGCTCCTGGCCGGGATCCGCTCGGCACGGCTGTGGCGGCAGTTGGGTGGCCATCGCTGGCAACTGGTGATCAGCCGACGCAAATTGTTGAAAGAGCTTTACCCGTTGATGCGCAACGAATAAGTCGCCTCAACTTGCTTTTTTTGTGGCGAGGGGATTTATCCCCGCTGGGCTGCGCAGCAGCCCTAAAAGCAGCGAACTCAATGTTCCGGCGCACCGAGTTGCCTGGTTTGGGGCCGCTTCGCAGCCCAACGGGGATAAATCCCCTCGCCACGGGTGATAAACAGTTTTGCTTGTTACGCGTAACACGCCGGTCAGTTGGCGACGGACCGGCGCTGGTTTTCATGTATGATACGCGCCCCATTTCGTTGCCCGACTGTCCGAGAACACCCCATGCAGCTCTCTTCGCTCACTGCGGTTTCCCCTGTTGACGGCCGCTACGCCGGCAAAACCCAGGCCCTGCGCCCGATTTTCAGCGAGTACGGCCTGATCCGTGCCCGCGTCCTGGTTGAAGTGCGCTGGCTCCAGCGCCTGGCCGCTCACCCTGCCATCCCTGAAGTCCCGGCGTTCTCCGCCGAAGCCAACGCGGTGCTCAACACCCTGGCGGAAAACTTTGTGCTGGAGCACGCCGAGCGCGTCAAAGAGATCGAGCGCACCACCAACCACGACGTCAAGGCCATCGAATACCTGCTCAAGGAGCAGGCGGCCAAGCTGCCGGAACTGGCTAACGTCAGCGAGTTCATCCACTTCGCCTGCACCAGCGAGGACATCAACAACCTGTCCCACGCCCTGATGCTGCGTGAAGGCCGTGATGAGGTGATGCTGCCGCTGATGCGCCAGACCGCCCAGGCCATCCGCGAGCTGGCGATCCGCTTCGCCGACGTGCCGATGCTGTCGCGCACCCACGGTCAACCGGCTTCGCCGACCACCCTGGGCAAGGAACTGGCGAACGTCGTCTACCGCCTGGAGCGCCAGATCGCCCAAGTGGCCGCCGTGCCGCTGCTGGGCAAGATCAACGGCGCCGTGGGCAACTACAACGCCCACCTGTCGGCCTACCCGGACATCGACTGGGAAGCCAACGCCCGCGCCTTCATCGAAGACGAACTGGGCCTGAGCTTCAACCCGTACACCACCCAGATCGAACCGCACGACTACATCGCCGAGCTGTTCGATGCGATCGCACGCTTCAACACCATCCTGATCGACTTCGACCGTGACATCTGGGGCTACATCTCCCTGGGTTACTTCAAGCAGCGCACCATCGCTGGCGAAATCGGCTCCTCGACCATGCCGCACAAGGTCAACCCGATCGACTTCGAAAACTCCGAAGGCAACCTGGGCATCGCCAACGCACTGTTCCAGCACCTGGCGAGCAAACTGCCGATCTCCCGCTGGCAGCGCGACCTGACCGACTCCACCGTGCTGCGCAACCTGGGCGTGGGCTTTGCCCATAGCGTCATTGCCTATGAAGCCAGCCTCAAGGGCATCAGCAAGCTGGAACTGAACGAGCAGAAGATCGCCGCCGACCTGGACGCTTGCTGGGAAGTCCTGGCCGAGCCGATCCAGACCGTGATGCGTCGCTACAACATCGAAAACCCGTATGAAAAGCTGAAAGAACTGACCCGTGGCAAGGGCATCAGCCCTGAAGCGCTGCAGACTTTCATCGATGGCCTGGACATGCCTGTCGAAGCCAAGGCCGAGCTGAAGAAGCTCACGCCAGCCAGCTACATCGGCAACGCGGCGGCACAAGCCAAGCGCATCTGATCCATCGCTTTACCTTTGAGACGCCCGGCCGCGCCGGGCGTTTTTATTCGCGTCTGAAAAGTATATTTTTTCAATAGGTTACACATGAATCCTGATATTCCTCTGCAACTCCTGGGCGGCATCACGGCACGGGAGTTCCTGCGCGACTACTGGCAGAAAAAACCCCTGCTGATCCGTCAGGCGATTCCTGACTTCCAAAGCCCGATCGATGCCGACGAATTGGCCGGCCTGGCCCTGGAAGAAGAAGTCGAATCGCGCCTGGTGATCGAGCACGGCGAGCGCCCCTGGGAGTTGCGTCGCGGCCCGTTCGCCGAAGACGAATTCAGCAAGCTGCCGGAGCGCGAGTGGACCCTGCTGGTGCAGGCGGTGGATCAGTTCGTACCGGAAGTCAGCGAACTGCTGGAGAACTTCCGCTTCCTGCCGAGCTGGCGCATCGACGACGTGATGATCAGCTTTGCCGCCCCGGGTGGCAGCGTGGGTCCGCATTTCGATAACTATGACGTGTTCCTGCTGCAAGGCCATGGCCAGCGCAACTGGAAAATCGGCCAGATGTGCGACTCCGAAAGCCCACTGCTGCAACACGCCGACCTGCGCATCCTCGCCGACTTCGAAGCCACTGACGAGTGGGTCCTGGAACCCGGCGACATGCTCTACCTGCCGCCGCGCCTGGCCCACTGCGGCGTGGCCGTGGACGACTGCATGACCTACTCGGTGGGTTTCCGTGCGCCGAGCGCCGCTGAAGTGCTGACCCACTTCACCGACTTCTTGAGCCAGTTCCTGCCGGACGAAGAGCGCTACACCGACGCCGACGCGCGTCCGGTGGCCGACCCGCACCAGATCCAGCACGACGCCCTCGATCGCCTCAAGGGCCTGCTGGCCGAGCACATGAGCGACGAGCGCCTGCTGCTGACCTGGTTCGGCCAGTTCATGACCGAGCCACGCTACCCGGAGCTGGTGGTGGGCCCGGAACTGGAAGAAGACGACCTGCTGGCCAGCCTGGAACAAGGCGCCGTGATCATCCGCAACCCGAGCGCACGCCTGGCCTGGTCGGAAGTCGACGATGACCTGCTGCTGTTCGCCAGCGGCCAGAGCCGCTACCTGCCGGGCAAGCTGCGTGAATTGCTGAAAATGATCTGCGCCGCCGACGCCCTGCACATCGAAAACCTCGGCCCATGGTTGGCCGACGAAGACGGTCGCGGCCTGGTCTGCGAGCTGGTCAAGCAAGGCAGCCTGGGGTTTGCCGATGAATAAAATTCACGTTCGTGTCGCAGACTGGCAAAAGGATAACGCCGAGATCCGGCGCATTCGTGAGACCGTGTTCATTGCCGAACAATCCGTACCACCCGAACTGGAATGGGATTCGGATGATCAGGACGCCGTACATTTCCTAGCCTTCGAAGGCGACTTCCCCATCGGCACCGCGCGCCTGCTGACCGATGGCCATATCGGCCGGGTCTCGGTCCTCAAGGACTGGCGAGGCCTGAAGGTGGGCGATGCGCTGATGCACGCCGTGATCGCCGAAGCCGAGAAGCGTGGGCTCCAGCAACAGATGCTCAGCGCCCAGGTGCACGCCACGCCGTTCTATGAGCGGCTGGGGTTTGCGGTGGTCAGCGAGGAGTTCCTGGAGGCCGGCATTCCTCATGTGGACATGGTGCGGCGCTCGGCCTGACACTGCCAGAAGCAGCAACACACTACCCTGTGGCGAGGGAGCTTGCTCCCGCTGGGCTGCGCAGCGGCCCTCTTTTTTTGGGGTCGCTGCGCGACCCAGCGGGAGCAAGCTCCCTCGCCACAAAAGCATCATGCAACGCCCAAAACGCCCCGCCATCCACCGATGCCGGGGCGTTTTGCCGTCTACCATTCAACTTGCCCCACCCGAGGCCGACAAACTGGCAATATCAGGCCTTTGTCTCACGGAGAAATGGACATGCTTCTACGTACCCTGCTGACCCTCCTGCTGCTGGGTGGCAGCCTGTCAGCCATGGCCGACACGCAAATCGTGCCACTGAACTACCGCACCAGCGCCGACCTGTTGCCGGTGGCACAGAATTTCATCGGCAAGGACGGCCAGGTCAGTGCCTACGGCAACCAACTGATCGTCAATGCCGAGCCCGGCAAGATCGAAGAACTCCGGCAATTCCTCGCCCAACTGGACACCGCGCCCAAGCGCCTGCTGATCACCGTCGATACCAACGAAAACAACCTGCAGGGCGACCAGGGTTATTCCATCAACGGCGCCGCGCCCAGCCAGACCCGCATCATCAACCGCAGCACCGCCAGCCGTGACGGCGGCGTGCAGCAGGTGCAGGCCAGCGAAGGCCAGCCGGCGCTGATTCAGGTCGGCCAGAGCGTACCGTTCACCAGCAGCCAGACCGACAACTATGGTCGCCTGCAAAGCCAGACCGAATACCGTAACGTCACCCAGGGTTTCTATGTCACCGCCAGCGTCACCGGCGAAACCGTTCACCTGAGCATCAGTACCAACCGTGACCGCATGAGCCAGGAACGTCCCGATGTAGTGAACGTTCAGAGTACCGACACAACGGTCAGCGGACGCCTGGGCGAATGGATCACCCTGGCCGGGGTGAATCGCCAGACTCAGGCCGATAAACAGGGCCTGACCCGCAGCTACTCGACCCAGGGACGCGACGACATGATTTTGCGGGTCAAGGTCGATACCCTGAACTGAAGCACCAAAAACTGACTGATGAGTCGTATTAGACCAAAGATGTAGTGCCATAAAAAAAGCACTACAAAACGTTTGACGAGGCAAAAAACCGAAGGCATGATGGCCTCGCTCCCGCTAATCAGGGGCCCTGGCAAGGGCCTTCGGGTCGACGCTTGCAACTACCCTGCGAGCCGATTCGTGTCTGTACCGCCCACAAGGTGTGTTTGACGAGGTTGCGACTGGAACGAAGTTGTCCCGAGGGACGGAAGCGTAACTAGGTAACCCGGCATCACTCTGAGTTCGTATGAAAGGCCCACGACGCCCGAATGCGCCCGCAGTTCGCCCCTACCTGCTCACTTTCCCCTTGAGCCCATCGTTCATCCCGTCGCCACCCCGCCTGAACCGACTTGTACGCCAGCCCCCTGGTCGGCAGGAGCCGGAATTTTCCACCAAGACCTATGCGACGAGGTTTATCTCCATGGCACTGACACGCGAACAGCAAATTGCAGCCCTTGAAAAAGACTGGGCTGAAAACCCGCGCTGGAAAGGCGTGAAGCGCAATTATTCCGCTGCTGACGTCGTCCGTCTGCGTGGCTCGGTTCAACCTGAGCACACCTTTGCGAAGATGGGCGCCGAGAAGCTCTGGAACCTGGTCACCCAGGGCGCCAAGCCAGCCTTCCGTCCCGAGAAAGATTTCGTCAACTGCATGGGCGCCCTGACCGGCGGCCAGGCTGTACAGCAAGTCAAGGCCGGCATCCAGGCGATCTACCTGTCGGGCTGGCAAGTGGCCGCGGACAACAACTCCGCCGAGTCGATGTACCCCGACCAGTCGCTGTACCCGGTGGACTCGGTTCCAACCGTGGTCAAGCGCATCAACAACTCGTTCCGTCGCGCCGACCAGATCCAGTGGAAAGCCGGCAAGAACCCCGGCGACGAAGGCTACATCGACTACTTCGCACCGATCGTGGCTGACGCCGAAGCCGGTTTCGGCGGTGTCCTGAACGCCTACGAGCTGATGAAGAGCATGATTGAGGCAGGCGCCGCTGGCGTTCACTTCGAAGACCAACTGGCTTCGGTGAAGAAATGCGGCCACATGGGCGGCAAGGTCCTGGTGCCGACCCAGGAAGCCGTGCAGAAGCTGACCGCTGCCCGCCTGGCCGCCGACGTTGCCGGTGTACCGACCATCATCCTGGCCCGTACCGACGCCAACGCCGCCGACCTGCTGACCTCGGACTGCGACCCGTACGACCAGCCGTTCGTCACCGGCACCCGTACCCAGGAAGGCTTCTACAAAGTGCGCGCCGGTCTCGACCAAGCCATCGCCCGCGGCCTGGCCTACGCGCCGTACGCCGACCTGATCTGGTGCGAAACCGCCAAGCCGGACCTGGACGAGGCTCGTCGCTTTGCCGAAGCGATCAAGAAGGAATACCCGGACCAACTGCTGTCGTACAACTGCTCGCCTTCCTTCAACTGGAAGAAAAACCTGGACGACGCGACCATCGCCAAGTTCCAGCGCGAACTGTCCGCCATGGGCTACAAGCACCAGTTCATCACCCTGGCCGGCATTCACAACATGTGGCACAGCATGTTCAACCTGGCGCACGACTACGCCCGCAACGACATGACCGCCTACGTGAAGCTGCAAGAGCAGGAGTTCGCTGACGCCGCCAAGGGCTACACCTTCGTGGCTCACCAGCAGGAAGTGGGCACCGGCTACTTCGACGACATGACCACCGTGATCCAGGGCGGCACTTCGTCGGTGACCGCACTGACCGGCTCCACCGAAGAAGAACAGTTCCACTGATCCATGAGCTAAACGGCCCTTGCGGACCGAATAAAAGCTAACCGCAAAGCCGACGATCTGACGCCCCGACTGGTTCGGGGCTTTTTTTTGCCTATGCTTTGGCAGCAATGTAGTCGCATGAAATGATTCCGTGGCGAGGGAGCTTGCTCCCGCTGGCTGCGCAGCAGCCTTTTTGTGAGCGCTTCGCGCTCAAGCGGGAGCAAGCTCCCTCGCCACAAGATTCAGACAAGCCTTAAGGAAGCGTTCCTACAGGAAAGACAAAAAAATTGATCGAACGCAGTATCAGGCAGTCTGAAAAAGAGTAAAACGGCCGGCGCTGACAACTGCAGTTAACGAGCATGTAAGAAAAGTTCTCAGCCACTGCGGCGCAGCATTGATCAAAAGCCACGCCAAACAATAATAATTATCATTTAGCTGAGGCTTTCCTTGTTACAACCTGCACGAAATATAATTGTTGAATAACGGGTCAATGCCCGCCCCGCCGGGGCTGCGGGGTCATGGAAGCGCGCTATGTCCTTATTCCAATAAATAATTTCGCTATAGGAATTTTACTTGCCCGGTGTTTAGCCATAAAATCACCGCGATTGATTGCTGCGACATATCGTCACTGCGTTATTTCATTCAAGCTCAGAGACCTTTGCTCTCTGTTAAGGATTTCCAGCATGTCCGAAGCGACAGGACTCATGGCCCACAACTGGGGCTTTGCCATTTTCCTTCTGGGCGTTGTTGGCCTGTGTGCTTTCATGCTCGGCGTGTCGAGCCTGCTTGGGTCAAAAGCCTGGGGCCGCAGCAAAAATGAACCGTTCGAGTCCGGCATGCTACCTACCGGTGGCGCCCGCTTGCGGCTCTCAGCCAAATTCTATCTGGTCGCGATGCTGTTCGTGATCTTCGATATCGAAGCCCTCTTTCTCTTTGCATGGTCTGTGTCCGTCCGCGAAAGCGGCTGGACCGGATTCGTCGAAGCTCTCGTTTTCATAGCAATTCTGTTGGCAGGTCTTGTCTACCTTTACCGGGTGGGGGCACTTGATTGGGCTCCGGAAGCTCGGCGCAAGCGGCAAGCGAAGCTGAAACAATGAGGCTTTGGCAATGCAATACAATCTCACCAGGATCGACCCCGATGCTCCTAACGAGCAGTATCCGATTGGCAAGCGGGAAACCGTCGCCGATCCGTTAGAAGATCAAGTCCACAAGAACATCTTCATGGGCAAGCTCGAAGACGTGCTGAACAGCACGGTCAACTGGGGTCGCAAGAACTCCCTATGGCCGTACAACTTCGGCCTTTCGTGCTGCTACGTGGAAATGACCACCGCCTTCACGGCGCCCCACGACATCGCGCGCTTTGGCGCCGAGGTGATCCGGGCATCGCCGCGCCAGGCGGATTTCATGGTTATCGCCGGTACCTGCTTCATCAAGATGGCGCCGATCATCCAGCGTCTCTACGAGCAAATGCTCGAACCCAAGTGGGTCATCTCCATGGGTTCGTGCGCCAACTCCGGTGGCATGTACGACATCTATTCCGTCGTTCAAGGCGTGGACAAATTCCTGCCCGTGGACGTCTACGTGCCTGGCTGCCCACCTCGCCCTGAAGCGTTCCTGCAAGGCTTGATGCTGTTGCAGGAGTCGATTGGCCAGGAGCGTCGCCCACTGTCCTGGGTCGTTGGCGATCAAGGCGTCTATCGCGCCGAGATGCCGTCGCAAAAGGAACAGCGCCGCGAACAGCGTATCGCAGTCACCAACCTGCGCAGCCCCGACGAAGTCTGATCCAGCTCTGCTCTGTACAAGAAACGAGATCCTGGCTTCATTCTTTACGTTGACCGAAAGCGATAAATAACCATGACTACAGGCAGTGCTCTGTACATCCCGCCTTACAAGGCAGACGACCAGGATGTGGTCGTCGAACTGAACAACCGTTTTGGCCCCGAGGCGTTCACCGCCCAGCCGACCCGCACCGGCATGCCGGTGCTTTGGGTTGCTCGTGCCAAGCTCGTCGAAGTCCTGACCTTCCTGCGCAACCTGCCCAAGCCGTACGTCATGCTCTATGACCTGCACGGCGTGGACGAACGCCTGCGCACCAAGCGTCAAGGGCTGCCCGACGGCGTCGACTTCACCGTGTTCTATCACTTGATGTCGATCGAGCGTAATAGTGACGTAATGATCAAGGTCGCCTTGTCCGAGGGCGACCTCAGCGTGCCGACCGTGACCGGCATCTGGCCGAACGCCAACTGGTACGAGCGTGAAGTGTGGGACATGTACGGGATCGATTTCCCCGGTCACCCGCACCTGACCCGCATCATGATGCCGCCGACCTGGGAAGGTCACCCGCTGCGCAAGGACTTCCCGGCCCGTGCCACCGAGTTCGACCCGTTCAGCCTGTCCCTGGCCAAGCAACAGCTCGAGGAAGAAGCCGCGCGCTTCAAGCCTGAAGACTGGGGCATGAAGCGTTCGGGCGCCAACGAGGACTACATGTTCCTCAACCTGGGCCCGAACCACCCTTCGGCCCACGGTGCCTTCCGCATCATCCTGCAGCTGGACGGCGAAGAGATCGTCGACTGCGTGCCTGACATCGGCTACCACCACCGTGGCGCCGAGAAAATGGCCGAGCGCCAGTCCTGGCACAGCTTCATCCCGTACACCGACCGTATCGACTACCTCGGCGGCGTGATGAACAACCTGCCGTACGTGCTGTCGGTGGAGAAACTCGCCGGGATTAAGGTCCCGGAGAAGGTCGATGTCATCCGCATCATGATGGCCGAGTTCTTCCGCATCACCAGCCACCTGCTGTTCCTGGGCACCTATATCCAGGACGTCGGCGCGATGACCCCGGTGTTCTTCACCTTCACCGACCGCCAGCGCGCGTACACGGTGATCGAAGCCATCACCGGTTTCCGCCTGCACCCGGCCTGGTACCGCATCGGTGGCGTGGCCCACGACCTGCCCCGCGGCTGGGAGAAACTGGTCAAGGACTTCGTCGAGTGGATGCCCAAGCGCCTGGACGAATACACCAAGGCAGCCCTGCAGAACAGCATCCTCAAGGGTCGTACCATCGGCGTCGCCGCCTACAACACCAAGGAGGCCCTGGAATGGGGCGTCACCGGTGCTGGCCTGCGTTCCACCGGTTGCGACTTCGACCTGCGCAAGGCGCGTCCGTATTCCGGCTACGAGAACTTCGAGTTCGAAGTTCCGCTGGCGGCCAACGGTGACGCCTACGACCGCTGCATGGTCCGCGTCGAGGAAATGCGCCAGAGCATCAAGATCATCGACCAGTGCCTGCGCAACATGCCGGAAGGCCCGTACAAGGCGGATCACCCGCTGACCACGCCGCCGCCCAAGGAGCGCACGCTGCAGCACATCGAGACCCTGATCACGCACTTCCTGCAGGTTTCGTGGGGCCCGGTCATGCCGGCCAACGAATCCTTCCAGATGATCGAAGCGACCAAGGGCATCAACAGTTATTACCTGACGAGCGATGGCGGCACCATGAGCTACCGCACCCGGATTCGTACCCCAAGCTACCCGCACCTGCAGCAGATCCCTTCGGTGATCAAAGGCAGCATGGTCGCGGACTTGATCGCGTACCTGGGTAGTATCGATTTCGTTATGGCCGACGTGGACCGCTAAGCATGAACAGCACGCTTATCCAGACTGACCGTTTCGCCCTGAGCGAAACCGAGCGCTCGGCCATCGAGCACGAGCTGCATCACTACGAAGACCCGCGCGCGGCGTCGATCGAAGCCCTGAAAATCGTCCAGAAGGAACGTGGCTGGGTGCCTGATGGCGCGCTCTACGCCATCGGCGAGATCCTCGGCATCCCGGCCAGTGACGTCGAGGGCGTAGCCACCTTCTACAGCCAGATTTTCCGCCAGCCAGTCGGCCGTCACATCATTCGTGTCTGCGACAGCATGGTCTGCTACATCGGCGGCCACGAATCGGTGGTCGGCGAGATCCAGAGCAAACTGGGCATCGGCCTCGGCCAGACCACCGCCGACGGCCGCTTCACGCTGCTGCCGGTGTGCTGCCTGGGCAACTGCGACAAGGCACCGGCGTTGATGATCGACGACGACACCTTCGGTGACGTCAAGCCTGACGGCGTCGCCAAACTGCTGGAGGGCTACGTATGACCCTGACTTCCTTCGGGCCCGCCAACCGCATCCAGCGTTCGGCCGAAACCCATCCCCTGACCTGGCGTCTGCGTGACGACGGCGAAGCGGTGTGGCTGGACGAATACCAGGCCAAGAACGGCTACGCCGCCGCGCGCAAGGCGTTTGCCGACATGGCCGGCGACGACATCGTCCAGACCGTGAAAGACGCCGGCCTCAAGGGCCGTGGTGGCGCGGGCTTCCCCACCGGGGTGAAGTGGGGCCTGATGCCCAAGGACGAATCCATCAACATCCGCTACCTGCTGTGCAACGCGGATGAAATGGAACCCAACACATGGAAGGACCGCATGCTGATGGAGCAACTGCCCCATCTGCTGATCGAAGGCATGCTGATCAGCGCCCGTGCGCTGAAGACCTACCGTGGCTACATCTTCCTGCGCGGCGAGTACACCACCGCCGCCAAGCACCTGAACCGTGCCGTGGAAGAAGCCAAGGCCGCCGGCCTGTTGGGCAAGAACATCCTGGGCTCAGGCTTCGACTTCGAGTTGTTCGTCCACACCGGTGCCGGGCGCTACATCTGCGGTGAAGAAACCGCGCTGATCAACTCCCTGGAAGGCCGCCGCGCCAACCCACGCTCCAAGCCGCCCTTCCCTGCCGCCGTCGGCGTGTGGGGCAAGCCGACCTGCGTGAACAACGTCGAGACCCTGTGCAACGTGCCGGCGATCATCGCCGACGGCGTGGACTGGTACAAATCCCTGGCCCGCGACGGCAGCGAAGACATGGGCACCAAGCTCATGGGCTTCTCCGGCAAGGTCAAGAACCCTGGCCTGTGGGAATTGCCATTCGGCGTCACCGGTCGCGAGTTGTTCGAGGACTACGCCGGCGGCATGCGCGACGGCTACACGCTCAAGTGCTGGCAGCCTGGCGGCGCCGGTACCGGCTTCCTGTTGCCGGAACACCTGGACGCGCAAATGTACGCCGGCGGCATCGCCAAGGTCGGCACCCGCATGGGCACCGGCCTGGCCATGGCGGTGGACGACAGCGTCAACATGGTCTCGCTGCTGCGCAACATGGAGCAGTTCTTCGCGCGCGAATCCTGCGGTTTCTGCACCCCTTGCCGCGACGGCCTGCCCTGGAGCGTCAAGCTGCTGATGGCCATCGAGAACGGAGAAGGCCAGCCAGGCGACATCGAGACCCTGCTGGGTCTGGTGGGTTTCCTCGGCCCAGGCAAGACCTTCTGTGCTCACGCACCGGGTGCCGTGGAGCCGTTGGGCAGCGCGATCAAATACTTCCGCCCTGAATTCGAGGCCGGCATCGCGCCAACCCGCGCGGGCGACCTCAATCAGGTGGTCACGCCGACCATGGTCGGCGCGTAACGACGCTTAAGAAGGCGCAGGGTCCGTGCCCTGCGCCTTTCGTCCGATGACGCCTTTTACCAGGCTGTTTGGATTCGGACGAACGACAAGATTCCATTAGCCACGCCCGCTGACACCGGGCCAACGAAGAACTTTGAACCATGGCCACTATCCACGTAGACGGCAAAGAGCTCGAAGTCGATGGCGCAGACAACCTGTTACAGGCATGTCTGTCGCTGGGCCTCGACATCCCTTATTTCTGCTGGCACCCCGCCCTTGGCAGCGTTGGCGCTTGTCGCCAGTGCGCGGTCAAGCAGTACACCGACGAAAACGACAAGCGTGGTCGGATCGTCATGTCCTGCATGACCCCTGCCACCGACGGCAGCTGGATCTCCATCGACGACGAAGAAGCGAAAGTGTTTCGCGCCAGCGTCGTCGAATGGCTGATGACCAACCACCCTCACGACTGCCCGGTCTGTGAGGAAGGCGGCCACTGCCACCTGCAAGACATGACCGTGATGACCGGTCACAACGAGCGCCGTTATCGCTTCACCAAGCGTACCCACCAGAACCAGCAACTGGGCCCGTTCATCTCCCACGAGATGAACCGCTGCATCGCCTGCTACCGTTGCGTGCGTTTCTACAAGGACTACGCCGGCGGCACCGACCTGGGCGTGTTCGGCGCCCACGACAACGTGTACTTCGGTCGCGTTGAAGACGGCACCCTGGAAAGCGAATTCTCCGGCAACCTCACCGAGGTCTGCCCGACCGGTGTGTTCACCGACAAGACCCACTCCGAGCGCTACAACCGCAAGTGGGACATGCAGTTCTCGCCGAGCATCTGCCATGGCTGCTCCAGCGGTTGCAACATTTCCCCGGGCGAACGCTACGGCGAACTGCGTCGCATCGAAAACCGCTACAACGGTTCGGTGAACCAGTACTTCCTGTGCGACCGTGGCCGTTTCGGCTACGGCTATGTCAATCGCAAGGATCGCCCACGCCAGCCGCTGCTGGCGGGCGGCGCCACGCTGAGCCTGGACGAAGCCCTGGACAAGGCCGCCGAGCTGCTGCGCGGTCGCAACATTGTCGGCATCGGTTCGCCTCGCGCCAGCCTGGAAAGCAACTACGCCCTGCGTGAGCTGGTCGGCGCCGAGCACTTCTACAGCGGCATCGAAGCCGGCGAGCTGGAACGCATCCGCCTGGTGCTGCAAGTGCTCAAGGACAGCCCGCTGCCCGTGCCGACGATGCGCGACATCGAAGACCACGACGCGGTGTTCGTCCTTGGCGAAGACCTGACCCAGACCGCCGCCCGCATGGCCCTTGCCCTGCGCCAGTCGGTCAAGGGCAAGGCCGAGGCCATGGCCGACGCCATGCGCGTCCAGCCGTGGCTCGACGCCGCCGTGAAGAACATCGGCCAGGACGCGCTGAACCCGCTGTTCATCGCCAGCCTCGCTGAAACCAAGCTCGACGACGTGGCCGAAGAATGCGTTCACGCCGCCCCGGACGACCTGGCGCGCATCGGTTTCGCCGTGGCCCACGCCCTGGACGCCAGCGCCCCGGCCGTCGACGGCCTGGACAGCGAAGCGGCCGCCCTCGCCCAACGCATCGCCGACGCCCTGCTGGCAGCCAAGCGCCCACTGATCATCGCCGGCACCTCCCTGGGTTCCAAGGCGCTGATCGAAGCCGCCGCCAACATCGCCAAGGCCTTGAAGCTGCGCGAGAAGAACGGTTCCATCAGCCTGATCGTGCCGGAAGCCAACAGCCTCGGCCTGGCCATGCTCGGTGGCGAATCCGTCGATGCAGCCCTGCAAGCCGTGATCGACGGCAACGCCGACGCCATCGTCGTGCTGGAGAACGACCTGTTCACCCGCACTGACAAGGCCAAGGTCGATGCCGCGTTGAACGCCGCCAAGGTTGTGATCGTCGCCGACCATCAGAAAACCGCCACCACCGACCGCGCCCACCTGGTGCTGCCGGCGGCGAGCTTCGCCGAAGGCGACGGTACGCTGGTCAGCCAGGAAGGTCGCGCCCAGCGCTTCTTCCAGGTGTTCGACCCGACTTACCTGGACGCCAGCATCCTGGTCCATGAAGGCTGGCGCTGGCTGCATGCCCTGCGCGCCACCCTGCTGGACCAGCCGATCGACTGGACGCAACTGGACCACGTCACCGCCGCCGTCGCGTCGAGCAGCCCGCAACTGGCTCGCATCGTCGATGCCGCGCCATCGGCCGCGTTCCGCATCAAGGGCCTGAAGCTGGCCCGCGAACCGCTGCGCTACTCCGGTCGCACCGCGATGCGCGCCAACATCAGTGTCCACGAACCCCGGACTTCCCAGGACAAGGACACCGCGTTCTCGTTCTCCATGGAAGGTTACTCGGGCTCCGCCGAACCGCGCTCGCAAGTGCCGTTCGCCTGGTCGCCGGGCTGGAACTCGCCGCAAGCCTGGAACAAGTTCCAGGACGAAGTCGGTGGTCACCTGCGTGCCGGTGACCCGGGCACCCGCCTGATCGAAAGCCAGGGCGATGGCCTGGGCTGGTTCGCCAGCGTGCCGCGTGCCTTCAACCCGGCACCGGGCACCTGGCAGGTCGTGCCGTTCCATCACCTGTTCGGCAGCGAAGAGAACTCTTCCAAAGCCGCACCGGTGCAGGAACGCATCCCCGCCGCCTACGTGTCGCTGGCCAAGTCGGAAGCCGATCGCCTGGGCGTCAACGACGGCGCCCTGCTGAGCCTGAACGTGGCCGGCCAGACCCTGCGTCTGCCGCTGCGCATCAATGAAGAACTGGGCGCCGGCCTGGTGGCCCTGCCGGCTGGCCTGGCGGGTATTCCACCGGCGATTTTCGGCAAGACTGTCGACGGTCTGCAGGAGGCAGCGCAATGAGCTGGTTCACCCCTGAAGTGATCGCTGTGATCCTGACGGTCCTCAAGGCCATCGTGATCCTGCTGGCCGTGGTGGTTTGCGGCGCGTTGCTGAGCTTCGTCGAACGTCGCCTGCTGGGCTGGTGGCAGGACCGCTACGGTCCGAACCGCGTCGGCCCGTTCGGCATGTTCCAGATCGCCGCCGACATGATCAAGATGTTCTTCAAGGAAGACTGGACACCACCGTTTGCCGACAAGGTGATCTTCACCCTGGCGCCGATCGTGGCCATGAGCGCCTTGCTGATCGCCTTCGCGATCATCCCGATCACCCCGACCTGGGGCGTGGCGGACCTGAACATCGGCCTGCTGTTCTTCTTCGCCATGGCCGGCCTGTCGGTGTACGCGGTGCTGTTCGCCGGCTGGTCGAGCAACAACAAGTTCGCCCTGCTGGGCAGCCTGCGGGCCTCGGCCCAGACCGTGTCCTACGAAGTGTTCATGGGCCTGGCGCTCATGGGCATCGTGATCCAGGCCGGCTCGTTCAACATGCGCGACATCGTCGAGTACCAGGCCCAGAACCTGTGGTTCATCATTCCGCAGTTCTTCGGTTTCTGTACCTTCTTCATCGCTGGCGTGGCCGTGACTCACCGTCACCCCTTCGACCAGCCGGAAGCGGAGCAGGAACTGGCCGACGGTTACCACATTGAATATGCCGGCATGAAGTGGGGCATGTTCTTCGTCGGTGAATACATCGGCATCATCCTGATCTCGGCACTGCTGGTAACGCTGTTCTTCGGTGGCTGGCACGGTCCGTTCGGCATCCTGCCGCAACTGTCCTTCGTCTGGTTCGCCCTGAAGACCGCGTTCTTCATCATGCTGTTCGTCCTGCTGCGCGCCTCGATCCCGCGCCCACGCTACGACCAGGTGATGGACTTCAGCTGGAAATTCTGCCTGCCGCTGACCCTGATCAACATGCTGGTGACCGCTGCGATCGTTTTGATGAACGCGCCTGCGGCCGCGGTTCAGTGAGGATTTGACCCATGTTCAAATATATTGGCGACATCGTTAAGGGTACCGGTACCCAACTGCGAAGCCTGGTCATGATCTTCGGCCATGGCTTTCGCAAACGCGACACCCTGCAATACCCGGAAGAGCCGGTCTATCTGGCGCCCCGCTACCGTGGCCGCATCGTCCTGACCCGCGACCCCGACGGCGAAGAACGCTGCGTGGCCTGCAACCTGTGCGCCGTGGCGTGCCCGGTGGGTTGCATCTCGCTGCAGAAAGCTGAAACCGAAGACGGTCGCTGGTACCCGGACTTCTTCCGCATCAACTTCTCGCGCTGCATTTTCTGCGGCCTCTGCGAGGAAGCGTGCCCGACCACCGCGATCCAGCTCACGCCGGATTTCGAAATGGCCGAGTTCAAACGTCAGGACCTGGTGTACGAGAAAGAAGATCTGCTGATTTCCGGTCCCGGTAAAAACCCTGATTACAACTTCTATCGTGTTGCAGGTATGGCCATTGCCGGTAAGCCAAAAGGCGCCGCGCAGAACGAAGCCGAACCGATCAACGTGAAGAGCTTGCTGCCTTAAGGAAGAAAGATGGAATTCGCTTTCTATTTCGCATCGGGTATCGCGGTGGTGTCCACGCTTCGTGTGGTCACCAACACCAACCCCGTGCACGCCCTGCTCTACCTGATCATTTCGCTGATCGCCGTGGCCATGACCTTCTTCGCCCTCGGCGCGCCGTTCGCCGGTGCCCTGGAAGTGATCGCCTACGCCGGCGCCATCATGGTGCTGTTCGTGTTCGTGGTGATGATGCTCAACCTCGGCCCGGCCGCGGTGCAGCAGGAACGCGCCTGGCTCAAGCCCGGCATCTGGGCGGGACCGGTGATCCTGTCCGCCCTGTTGCTGGGTGAATTGCTGTATGTGCTGTTCGCTCACCAGAGCGGCCAGGCCATCGGCCACACCACCGTAGACGCCAAGGCCGTGGGCATCAGCCTGTTCGGCCCGTACCTGCTGGTGGTCGAACTCGCCTCGATGCTGCTGCTTGCCGCAGCCGTCACGGCGTTCCATTTGGGCCGTAACGAGGCGAAGGAGTAATCACATGCCTGCTATCCCTCTCGAACATGGCCTGGCGGTTGCCGGCATCCTGTTCTGCCTCGGTCTGGTCGGCCTGATGGTCCGCCGCAACATCCTGTTCGTGCTGATGAGCCTGGAGGTCATGATGAATGCCTCCGCCCTGGCCTTCATCGTCGCGGGCGCTCGCTGGGCGCAACCGGATGGACAGATCATGTTCATCCTGGTGATCAGCCTGGCAGCCGCCGAGGCCAGTATCGGCCTGGCGATCCTGTTGCAGCTGTATCGCCGCTTCCACACTCTCGATATTGACGCTGCCAGCGAGATGCGCGGATGAACCTTCTCTTCCTGACTTTCATATTTCCCCTTGTCGGTTTCCTGCTGCTGTCGTTCTCCCGTGGACGCTGGTCGGAAAACCTGTCGGCGCTGGTAGGCGTGGGCTCCATCGGCCTGTCCGCCATCGTCACGGCCTACGTGATCTGGCAATTCAACGTCGCCCCACCGGAAGGTGGCCGTTACGTGCAGGTGCTGTGGCAGTGGATGGCGGTGGAGGGCTTCACGCCGAACTTCGCCCTGTACCTGGACGGCCTGTCGGTGACCATGCTCGGCGTGGTGGTCGGCGTGGGTTTCCTGATCCACCTGTTCGCTTCCTGGTACATGCGCGGTGAAGCCGGTTACTCGCGCTTCTTCGCCTACACCAACCTGTTCATCGCCAGCATGCTGTTCCTGGTGCTCGGCGATAACCTGTTGTTCCTGTACTTCGGCTGGGAAGGCGTGGGCTTGTGCTCGTACCTGTTGATCGGTTTCTACTACAGCAACCGCAACAACGGTAACGCCGCGCTCAAGGCGTTCATCGTCACCCGCATCGGCGACGTGTTCATGGCCATCGGCCTGTTCATCCTGTTCCAGCAACTGGGTACGCTGAACATCCAGGAACTGCTGGTCAAGGCGCCCGAGCACTTCAAGGTCGGTGACTTCTGGATCGTCCTGGCGACCCTGATGCTGCTGGGCGGCGCTGTCGGTAAATCCGCGCAACTGCCGCTGCAAACCTGGTTGGCGGACGCGATGGCCGGCCCTACCCCAGTCTCGGCACTGATCCACGCCGCGACCATGGTGACCGCCGGTGTCTACCTGATCGCCCGTACCCACGGCCTGTTCGCCCTGGCGCCGGACATCCTGCACCTGGTCGGCATCGTCGGCGGTGTGACCCTGGTGCTGGCCGGTTTTGCCGCCCTGGTGCAGACCGACATCAAGCGCATCCTCGCCTACTCGACCATGAGCCAGATCGGCTACATGTTCCTGGCCCTGGGCGTCGGTGCCTGGGAAGGCGCGATCTTCCACCTGATGACCCACGCCTTCTTCAAGGCGCTGCTGTTCCTTGCCTCCGGTGCGGTGATCGTTGCCTGCCACCACGAGCAGAACATCTTCAAGATGGGCGGCCTGTGGAAGAAACTGCCGTTGGCCTACGCCAGCTTCATCGTTGGCGGCGCGGCCCTGGCGGCCCTGCCCCTGGTCACCGCCGGTTTCTACTCCAAGGACGAGATCCTCTGGGAAGCGTTCGCCAGCGGTAACCAGGGTCTGCTCTACGCGGGCCTGGTGGGTGCGTTCATGACCTCGCTGTACACCTTCCGCCTGATCTTCATCGCGTTCCACGGTGAAGCCAAGACCGAAGCCCACGCCGGCCACGGCATTGCCCATTGGCTGCCGCTGTCGGTGCTGATCGTGCTGTCGACCTTCGTCGGCGCCATGATCACCCCACCGCTGGCCGATGTGCTGCCGCAAAGCGTCGGCCATGCCGGCGGCGAAGCCAAGCACAGCCTGGAAATCGCCTCGGGCGCCATCGCCCTGGCGGGGATCCTGCTGGCTGCCCTGCTGTTCCTCGGCAAGCGCCGTTTCGTCACGGCGATCGCCAACAGCGGCATCGGGCGTTTCCTCTCGGCCTGGTGGTTCGCCGCCTGGGGCTTCGACTGGATCTACGACAAACTGTTCGTCAAGCCATACCTTGCGATCAGCCACATTCTGCGCAAAGACCCGCTCGACCAGACCATTGGCCTGATCCCGCGCATGGCCAAGGGCGGCCACACTGCCCTGAGCCGTACCGAGACCGGTCAACTGCGTTGGTATGCGGCTTCCATGGCGGCTGGCGCCGTGCTGGTTATCGGCGCCATCGTGCTGGTAGCGGTCTGATATGAACCTTGCGAACTTGCGAAAGGAAACGAGCCCGTCATGATTCTGCCCTGGCTAATCCTGATCCCCTTCATCGGCGGCCTGCTGTGCTGGATCGCGGAGCGCTCCAGCTCCACGCTCCCGCGCTGGATTGCGCTGCTGACCATGTCCCTGGAACTCGCGCTCGGCCTCTGGCTGTGGGCGACCGGCGACTATTCATTTGCACCGGCCCCTGGCGCCGATCCGACCTGGGCGCTTGAGTTCAAGCACGCCTGGATCGCGCGCTTCGGCATCAGCGTGCACCTGGCCCTCGACGGCCTGTCGCTGCTGATGATCCTGCTGACCGGCCTGCTGGGTATCCTCTCGGTGCTCTGCTCCTGGAAAGAGATCCAGCGTCACGTCGGTTTCTTCCACCTGAACCTGATGTGGATCCTGGGCGGCGTCGTCGGCGTGTTCCTGGCGCTGGACCTGTTCATGTTCTTCTTCTTCTGGGAAATGATGCTGGTGCCGATGTACTTCCTCATCGCGCTCTGGGGTCACAGTTCTTCGGACGGAAAGAAAACCCGGATCTACGCGGCGACCAAGTTCTTCATCTTCACCCAGGCTTCCGGCCTGATCATGTTGGTGGCGATCCTTGGCCTGGTGCTGGTCAACTTCAACAACACCGGCGTGATTACCTTCAACTACGCCGACCTGTTGAAAGTGCAGATGTCCAAGACCACCGAGTACGTGCTGATGCTCGGTTTCTTCATCGCCTTCGCGGTGAAGTTGCCGGTGGTGCCGTTCCACTCCTGGTTGCCGGACGCCCACGCCCAGGCGCCGACCGCCGGTTCCGTGGACCTGGCGGGTATCTTGCTGAAGACCGCGGCCTACGGCCTGCTGCGCTTTGCCCTGCCGCTGTTCCCCAACGCTTCGGCCGAGTTCGCGCCGATTGCCATGACCCTGGGCCTGATCGGGATTTTCTACGGTGCGTTCCTGGCGTTCGCCCAGACCGACATCAAGCGCTTGATCGCCTTCTCCAGCGTTTCGCACATGGGCTTCGTGCTGATCGGGATCTACTCCGGCAGCCAGCTGGCCCTGCAAGGCGCGGTGATCCAGATGCTCGCCCACGGCCTGTCGGCCGCCGCACTGTTTATCCTCAGCGGTCAGTTGTACGAGCGCCTGCACACCCGGGACATGCGTGAGATGGGCGGCATCTGGTCGCGCATCGCCTACCTGCCGGCCATCAGCCTGTTCTTCGCGGCCGCTTCCCTGGGCCTGCCGGGTACCGGCAACTTCGTCGGCGAGTTCCTGATCCTGATCGGCTCGTTCGTCAGCGCGCCATGGATCACGGCGATTGCCACGTCCGGCCTGGTGTTCGGTTCGGTCTACTCGCTGATCATGATCCACCGCGCCTACTTCGGTCCGGCCAAGTCGGATGAAGTGTTGCGTGGCATGGACGGTCGCGAACTGATCATGGTGCTCGGCCTTGCGGTGCTGCTGGTTTACCTCGGCGTCTACCCGCAACCGTTCCTCGACACCTCTGCCGCCACGATGCATGGCGTGCAGCAGTGGCTCGGCACCGCCTTCTCTCAACTCGCTTCGGCCCGGTAAGAGCGCTATGGAATTCACGATTCAACACTTTATCGCGCTTGCGCCGCTGTTGATCACCAGCGCCACGATCATCGTGGTGATGCTGGCGATCGCCTGGCGGCGCAATCACTCACAGACCTTCCTGCTGTCGGTGGCGGGGCTGAACCTGGCCTTGCTGTCGATCTTGCCGGCCTTGAAAGTCGCGCCACTGGCGGTCACGCCGCTGATCCAGATCGACAGCTTCGCCTGCCTCTACATGGCGTTGATCCTGGTCGCCACCCTGGCCTGCGTCACTCTCGCCCACGCCTACCTCGGCGATGGCGGTTCGGGTTACCCGGGCAACCGCGAAGAACTGTACCTGCTGATCCTGATGGCCGCCGCCGGTGGGCTGGTCCTGGTCAGCGCACAGCACCTGGCCAGCCTGTTCATCGGCCTGGAACTGCTGTCGGTGCCGGTCTACGGCCTGGTGGCCTACGCCTTCTTCAACAAGCGCTCCCTGGAAGCCGGCATCAAGTACATGGTGCTGTCGGCGGCCGGTTCCGCGTTCCTGTTGTTCGGCATGGCCCTGCTCTACGCCGAAGCCGGCACCCTGAGCTTCGTCGGCATCGGCCAGGCCCTGGCCGCCACCGGCCTTCCTAGCCCGATAGCACAATTGGGCCTGGGCATGATGCTGATCGGCCTGGCGTTCAAGCTGTCGCTGGTTCCGTTCCACCTCTGGACCCCGGACGTCTACGAAGGCGCCCCGGCGCCCGTGGCGGCGTTCCTTGCCACTGCGTCGAAAGTGGCGGTGTTCGCAGTGATGGTGCGGTTGTTCCAGATCTCGCCAGTGGCCAGCAGCGGCGTGCTGAGCAACGTGCTGACCATCATCGCCATCGCGTCGATCCTGTTCGGTAACCTGCTGGCACTGACCCAGAGCAACCTCAAGCGCCTGCTGGGTTACTCGTCCATCGCCCACTTCGGCTACCTGCTGATCGCCCTGATCGCCAGCAAGGGCCTGGCCGTGGAAGCCATCGGCGTGTACCTGGTCACCTACGTGATCACCAGCCTCGGCGCCTTCGGCGTGATCACCCTGATGTCCTCGCCGTACAACGGCCGCGACGCCGACGCCCTGTACGAATACCGCGGCCTGTTCTGGCGCCGTCCGTACCTGACCGCCGTGCTGACCGTGATGATGCTGTCCCTGGCCGGCATTCCGCTGACCGCCGGCTTCATCGGCAAGTTCTACATCATCGCCACCGGCGTCGAGGCCCACCAATGGTGGCTGGTCGGCTCCCTGGTGCTGGGCAGTGCCATCGGCGTGTTCTACTACCTGCGCGTCATGGTCACCCTGTACCTGATGGAACCGAACCTGCGTCGCCACGACGCCGAGTTGCACTGGGAACAGAAGGCAGGCGGCGTGATGCTGCTGGCCATCGCCGTGTTGGCGTTCTTCCTCGGCGTGTACCCGCAGCCGTTGCTGACGTTGGTTCAGCAGGCTGGGCTGACGGGTTGATCGTGTAGCGGTAGATCGTAGAAAACAGAAACGGCACCTTTGGGTGCCGTTTCTGCGTTTGGGCGATGATGGTTTTCAGAAGCCGTGATCACTGCCTTTTCCTTGCTCCCGTTCCTGAGCAATCAAATCAACCTGCACTATAAAAACCGCTTCACCATAGGAATACATGCCAGTTGAAGCCCCGAAGGGGAATGGTAAATTGCAGGCTCCTCCCCCACGAAACCGCAGCGTCGGTAAAAGTCAGCCGCATTCAATGTCGCATCAAGCTTGACTTCTTTCAGACCCAACTCTCGCGCCAGGCATTCAAGGTGCTTCAGGATTCTCCCGCCGATACCCTGCTGCATAAAGCCAGGATGCACAAAGATCGCGCCGATTTCGCTGTTCTCCAAGTCAAGCATGCCTGTCGCCACCGGCTCTCCATCCATACAGCCCAGATAGAAGTGCTTCTCCATCAGTGTGTAATAGCCATCATCGGCCGCACCGGCCGTCCAGGCCAATAGCTGCGTCTCGCTGTAGGCGCCGATGCATTGGTGCCGGATCGCTAACAGGCGAATGTCGAATGCTGTCTGGGAATCGCTGTGGCTGGCTCGTCTAATCTCGAACATTTCACTCTCCGTCAGCCATGTCTGGACGGAGAACTAAAAAGCCCCGTCCATCTCTGGCGGGGCTTGGGGTAACACGTCAAATGCTATGCACGCATGACCTCATGGCCCGCCAGAAGCGGTCATGGAGGAATACATCATGTTCATTCGGCGTACGTAAGTCATGGGCAGATAGTGCTGTGGGTGGCCAGACAAGTCAATTTCAAAGCGGCGAAGTTGCCGCCCCCTGATCCAGGCTGGTCTGACAGGCGGTCAGCCGTGGCTCGGTCTGGCTCAGACAGTTATCGATGAAGTCTTATTTAATATGATTTATTTTGCCCCACAGCAAACCAGAGCCAATCACCTATAATCACCTTCCAGAAGCGACTGTTCCAGAAGACTGGCTCGCATTGCGATTTGCCAAAGGAGAACTCCATCATGACAACCACCGCCAAAACCCGCTCGGTCACCGCTCACGTCCCCGTGCACCTGGCCGAAAAAGTCGACCTGATGGCTGAGCGTCTTGAGCGTTCCAGGAACTGGATCGTCAAACAAGCGCTATCTGCCTGGATCGACCAGGAGGAGGAGCGAAGCCGCCTGACCCACGAGGCCTTGGCCGATGTTGACGCTGGCCGAGTGATTGACCACCAGGCTGTCCAGGCTTGGGCCGATAGTCTCAGCACCGACACGCCGCTACCGGTACCGCGCTGATGGAATTGAAGTGGACCAGCAAGGCGCTTTCCGACATTGCTCGACTTTACGAGTTTCTGGCGGCGGTTAATCAACCCGCCGCCGCGCGAACCGTGCAACAACTCACGGCCGCGCCAACCGTTCTGCTGACCAACCCGCGCATGGGTGAACGCCTGGAAGAATTCGAACCTCGAGATGTGCGCAGGATTCAGGTCGGCCACTACGAAATACGCTATGAAATAGTCAGTTCCACCCTTTACCTGCTGCGCCTTTGGCACACACGTGAGGATCGATAACTTCGGCTCGACCAACCTGACTGCCAAAGCGCAGTGGCCTTTCCATTTGGTGATCGGCTGAGATGCATGTCGATTCGAACGCGCCGTGGCTAGCCATCAGCGCAAACTGCAACGCGTTTTTTCCCCGGCTCATGCAGCTTGCACGACACTGAAAATCAAGAACATCTCAACCCATTGTTTTTAAAGCGTTTTAAAACCCGTCTCGGCTGGCACAGCTCATGCAATTCAGCTCTTACGCGGCGTCGGCGCTCGAAGCCTGCCCGCATCCGTGAATTGCCGAGGAGCTCCCCATGAATGCCATCGATCTGTTGAAAGCCGACCATGAGCGCGTCAAAGCCATCTTGACTCAACTGAGCGAGTCGACCGAGCGCGCCGTGAAAAAACGCACCGACCTGTTGGCGAAACTGGAAATGGAAATTTCCATCCACACCCGCCTGGAAGAAGAAATTCTTTATCCGGCGTTCAAGCAAGCCGGTGGCAAGGACGAGGCCGAAATGTACTACGAGGCCAAGGAAGAACACCGCACCGTCGACTCGTTGGTGCTGCCGGACCTGAAAACCACCGATCCAACCCAGCCGGAATTCGCCGGTCGGGTGAAAGTGGTCAAGGAACTGCTTGAGCACCACATCGAAGAAGAAGAAAAGGAAATGTTCCCCCACGCGAAAAAACTGCTGGGTAAGGCCAAGCTCGACGCCTTGGGCGCGGAAATGGAAACCATGAAAGCGCAGTACAAAAAAGAACTGAGCAGCGCCAACCTCGCCGCCTGATCAAAGCGCCAGATGCTTCAGCCGTCATGTGGCGGCTGAATGCGTTGCGCCCCTTTACTGCATTTGTTCGCGTAAGAATTCCACCAACGCCTGCACTGGGCGTGCACTTTGCCGATGCTGGGGATACACCGCCGATAGCGCCAACGGTTCGGTCTCGAAGCCTTCCAGGACCTTGATCAGCCGACCATCCTTCAAGGCATCGCCGAGGATGAAAGCGGGCAGATAGGTGATGCCCATGCCGGCAATGGCCGCGTCCCTGAGCAAATCACCATTATTGGCGCGCATGCGCCCCGTGACCTCCAGCGTCAACGGTTTGCCCGCCCCCGCGAAACGCCACTGCACCTGACGACTGTGACCATAGGGCAGGCAGTCATGGCTGCGCAGGTCTTCAGGCCGCGCGGGTGTGCCTTTTTGCGCCAGGTAGGTGGGGCTGGCGCAATACACCCGCTCGATGGTCGCGATACGCCGGGCAATCAGGGTCGAATCCTCCAGCACGCCGATGCGCAGCGCCAGGTCATAGCCCTCCCCCAGCAGATCCACCGAACGGTCGCTCAGGTCCACCTCGACGCTGACGCCCGGATAGCGTTGCAGAAACAGCGGCAACAGGCTGCCCAGGTGCGCCACAGCGAAGGACAGCGGTGCGCTGAGGCGAATCGTGCCGCGGGGCTCGCTGGTCTGGCCGCTGATGCCCTGCTCCACTTGTTCGACGTCATTGAGCAGGCGCAGTGCCGCTTCGTAGTAACGCTGGCCCAACGGGGTGACGTCCAGCCGGCGGGTCGAGCGATTGAGCAGGCGCACGCCCAGGCGCTGCTCCAGTGCCATGAGCTTGCGGCTGACGAACTGCTTGGACAGCCCGAGCTTGTCCGCGGCGGCGGTGAAACTGCCTGACTCCATGACCTGGGCAAAGATGCGCATTTCTTCGAAGGGGTTCATTGTCATTCCTGGAGTGGACAGTCAGGGAGATGAGTTGGGCATTGTGGGTGGTGTAATGCAGGTTGGAAAGGTGTCGAATGTACCATCGCCATCGCGAGCAAGCTTTGCTCCCACAGGCTTTCCCTCGATCCCATGTGGAAGCAAGGCTGATCTGGTCAAGCTGCTTCCACAGGTTTTTCCCGATCCCATGTGGGAGCAAAGCTGATCTGGTCAAGCTGCTTCCACAGGTTTTTCCCGATCCCATGTGGGAGCAAAGCTTGCTCGCGATAGCGGTGGTTCGGTTTGCAAGGGTTTAATGCCCTGCACAAAAACGCCCGCACAAGGCGGGCGTCATACAACATGAACCGCTTACTTGGCCGTCAGCGCCGAGTAGCTGTTCATCAGGTTGCGGTAGTTCGGAATGCGCTGGGACAGCAGGTTGCCCAGGCCTTCGATGTCGTTGCGCCAGTCGCGGTGCAGCTCACAGGCCACCGAGAACCAGTTCATCATCTGCGCGCCAGCAGCGGTCATGCGCACCCAGGCGGCTTGTTGCACGGTTTCGTTGAAGGTACCCGAAGCGTCGGTGACGACGAACACGTCAAAGCCTTCAGCCAGCGCCGACAAGGTCGGGAACGCCACGCAGACGTCGGTGACCACGCCGGCGATGATCAGTTGCTTGCGGCCGGTGGCCTTGATTGCCTTGACGAAATCTTCGTTGTCCCAGGCGTTGATCTGGCCTGGACGCGGGATGTACGGCGCGTCCGGGAACATTTCCTTGAGTTCCGGCACGATCGGGCCGTTGGGACCTTGTTCGAAGCTGGTGGTCAGGATGGTCGGCAGGTTGAAGAACTTCGCCAGGTCGGCCAGCGCCAATACGTTGTTCTTGAACTCGTTGGGCGAGAAGTCCTGGACCAGGGAAATCAGACCGGTCTGGTGATCGACCAGCAGGACGACCGCGTCGTCTTTGTTCAGACGGTTGTAGGCGGGAACGTTGCTCATGGGGTGACTCCTTTGGGATGGATGTTACAGGCCCCCTGTGGGAGCGGGCTTGCTCGCGAAGGCGTCGTCACATCCGACAGCCTTGCAAGCTGACACACCGCTTTCGCGAGCAAGCCCGCTCCCACAGGGGAAAATGTGTTAGTCAAAAGGCAAAGCAGGAACAACCAAACGCGCCCCAGAAACCCTGGAAATCGCTGACCGGAACGTTCGACAATCGCGCCCGTTCGTGGCTGTGGGAATGCACCTTGCACGGCCCGCTGCACTGGTGGACTTGCGCCTGCAGCGGTGAGGCCGGGCGCCAGTGGCCCGGGACCTTGACCACCGGCGACCAGTCCGGCAGCACCGGGACGCTGGCCGGGCCGAGTTTTTCGAAGTCGCCAGCGGCGTACACCACTTTGCCATCCACTACGGTCAGCACCGACTCGATCCACTTGATGGCTTCTTCCTCGACGCTGAAGAAGTCCGCGCTCAGGGCCGCCAGGTCCGCCAGTTGGCCGACCTTGATCTGGCCTTTCTTGCCCTGCTCCGACGAGAACCAGGCACTGCCGTGGGTGAACAACTCCAGCGCGGTCAGGCGCGGCAGGCCCTCTTCGTGCAACGACAGGCCGCCGACGGTACGGCCACTGACCATCCAGTACAACGAAGTCCACGGGTTGTAGCTCGACACGCGGGTGGCGTCGGTGCCGGCGCCCACCGGCACGCCTTCGGCGAGCATGCGCTTGATCGGCGGCGTGGCTTCGGCGGCCTTGGCGCCGTAGCGGTCAACGAAGTATTCGCCCTGGAAGGCCATGCGGTCCTGGATCGCAATACCGCCGCCCAGTGCCCGTACACGCTCGATGTTTTTCGGCGTGATGGTTTCGGCGTGGTCGAAAAACCACGGCAGGCCATTGAACGGAATGTCGCGATTGACCTTCTCGAACACGTCGAGCATGCGGCTGATGGATTCGTCGTAGGTGGCGTGCAGGCGGAACGGCCAGCGCTGCTCCACCAGGTGACGCACCACCGGCTCCAGGTCCTGTTCCATGCCCGGTGGCAGGTCCGGGCGCGGTTCGAGGAAGTCTTCGAAGTCCGCCGCCGAGAACACCAACATTTCCCCGGCACCGTTGTGCCGCAGGAAATCGTCGCCCTGGTGCAGCTTGACGCTGCCGGTCCAGTTCTTGAAATCGGTGAGTTCTTCCTTGGGCTTCTGGGTGAACAGGTTGTAGGCGATGCGCACCGTCAACTGCTGCTCGCGGGCCAACTGCTCGATGACCTCGTAGTCGTCCGGGTAGTTCTGGTAGCCGCCGCCGGCGTCGATGGCGCTGGTCAGGCCCAGGCGATTGAGTTCGCGCATGAACTGGCGGGTGGAGTTGACCTGGTATTCCAGCGGCAACTTCGGCCCTTTCGCCAGCGTCGAATACAGGATCATCGCGTTGGGCCGCGCCACCAGCATGCCGGTGGGCTCGCCCTTGCTGTCGCGTACGATCTCGCCACCCGGCGGGTTCGGCGTGTCGCGGGTGTAGCCGGCGACACGCAGCGCGGCGCGGTTGAGCAAGGCGCGGTCATACAGGTGCAACACGAACACGGGCGTATCGGGGGCGGCCTGGTTGAGTTCTTCCAGGGTCGGCATGCGCTTTTCGGCGAACTGGAATTCGTTCCAGCCGCCCACCACGCGAACCCATTGCGGCGTTGGCGTGCGGTCGGCCTGGTCCTTGAGCATGCGCAAGGCATCGGCCAACGACGGCACGCCTTCCCAACGCAGCTCCAGGTTGTAGTTCAAGCCACCCCGGATCAAGTGCAGGTGCGAGTCGTTGAGACCGGGAATGACGGTGCGGCCCTTGAGGTCGATGACCTGGGTACCGCTGCCGCGCAGGGCCATGGCCTCGGCGTCGGTGCCCACGGCGACAAAGCGGCCCTGGCTGATGGCGACCGCGCTGGCGCGAGGCTTCTCGCGATCGACGGTGTGGAATTGGCCATTGAACAGAATCAGGTCGGCGTTCATCGGATTTCCTTCAACAATAATGGATGTGCGGACTAATCCGTGGCGAGGGAGCTTGCTCCCGCTGGGCTGCGAAGCGGCCCCAAAAGAGCGGACGCTACGCGTCCAGCGGGAGCAAGCTCCCTCGCCACAACAATGTTTGTCACAAAAGTTCGGCGCTGCTCAGGGCTCCAAGTGTTCGTGGGTTGTGGAAGCTTCCAGCCACGGCGCGAACAGCCGGGTCGCCAGCGGCATGCACACGTACACCACCGAGAGCACGATGGTCACGGTGATCAAAAACGTGGCGACCACGTAGTTGGACAGAAAGGCGTTGAGTTGCAGCAACGGGCCCCAGAGCAACGGCACCAGCAAGGTGTGCGGCAGGATGACCAGCAGCGTCACCACCGATTGCTTCCAGCGCGGCGGTGGCGTGGCGGCATCGGCCAACGGGGCGAACCAGAATTCCTTGTGCGAACCGGCCTCGATCTGATCACCGTCGGCCAACAGTGGCGCAGCCTCGGCCACCAATTCACGCCGCTCGGGGGAGTCCAGCCAGCGCTGCATGGCCTCGGTGGAGCGAAAACGCAGCACGCAGGTAAACAATGACAATCCGTCCTGCTTGCCCCGCACAACATCGACGCCCAAATGGCCCGGCCACTGGCCAGCCACGGTGACGATGCGCCGCAACCAGGCCTCATAGGCATCGTTCTGCCCGGCTTTGATTCGGTGCTTGACCACCAAGGTGACGATTTCATCGAAACCGGGTACCGCCGGGCTCGCGGTGGATCCGAGGGTTTGGGACTCAGGCATGACGCAGCACTCCATCAAAACGCGCGTTCAGCGCCAGGCGTCCAGGGCCGGCAATGAACACGCTGGTAAATACAATCAACAGCAACCAGCCAAACTGGCCTTCTTCCAGGCTCCACTGCGGGTGCACCACCAGCAGCGCCACGGCTAGCAGGAACAGGATCGGCAGGCACGCCAGGCGCACCAGCACACCGGCCATGATCAACAGCGGACACAGCACCTCGGCGAAAATCGCCAGGACCAGGGTCGGCGCGGCGCCGAGGTGGAACGGGTCTTCGATGCGGGTCAGCTCGCTGCTGTAATTCAAGAGCTTCGGCAAGCCGTGGACCCACAGCAAAAACAATCCGCCACTCAGGCGCAGGAACAACAAGCCCAGGTCCTGCAACGGGCGCTCATCGGTCAGGTTCATCGGTGGGCTCCGTCCGCGACCGCAGCGGCCGGCAGTGGTTGCGACATGTGGCTGGCGATGCGCGAACGCAGCCAGCGTTCGGCCGGGTCGTTGTCATGCACGCCGCTCCAGACCATCGACAGTTCGGCGGCGTTGATCTCGAACGGCGGGTCCTCGGCGCGCAAGGCGCAGCCTTCCACCAGTGCGCAGGCGGCGTAGTCGGGCACGGTGGCGATCAGCTCGGTGCCCGCCAACAATGCTCGCAGCCCGCTGAATTGCGGCACCGCCAACACCACTTTGCGGCACCGGCCGATGCGGGCCAGGTCCAAGTCGATGTTGCCGCTCAGGTCGCCCGAAAACGAAACCATGGCATGGGGGCGCGAGCAGTATTCGTCCAGGGTCAGCGGCCCCGGGCGCTTGTCGCCGCGCAAGACCTTGCAGGGAATGTCCCGCAGTTTCTTGCGCTTGGCATTGGCCGGCAGGTCGGTGGTGTAGCTGACGCCGACGCTGATTTCACCACTGGCCAGCAGCGAGGACATCAGCAGGAAATTGGCCCGGCGCACCACCACGATGATCCCCGGCGCTTCTTCGCGCAGTTGGCTCAGCAGCGGAGGAAACAGGCCGAATTCGGCATCGTCGGACAGACCGATGCGAAACACGTCGCAACTGGTGGACGGGTCGAACGCCTTGGCCCGGCTGACCGCGCCGGAGATGGTGTCCATGGCCGGTTGCAGCTCTCGCAGGATCGCCAGGGCCCGCGGCGTCGGTTCCATGCCGCGACCGTGACGGATCAGCAACGGATCGTCGAACAGATCCCGCAACCGCCCCAGCGCCGCACTCACCGCCGGCTGGCCCATGAACAGCTTTTCGGCGACGCGGGTCAGGTTTTTCTCGAACATCAGCGCCTCGAAGATCACCAGCAGGTTCATGTCGAGACGGCGTAAATCGTTGCGGTTCATGGGTGTTGTTCCTGTTGAATGCCGATCTTGTGGGAGCGGGCTTGCTCGCGAAAGCGGTGGGTCAGTTGGCACTTATGTCGAATGTGCCACCGCATTCGCGAGCAAGCCCGCTCCCACAGGTTTGTGGCTTGATCAACCCTGGATGAACGCCAACAGGTCCGCGTTCAAGCGGTCCTTGTGAGTATCGGTCAGGCCATGGGGCGCGCCGGGGTAGACCAGCAACTGCACGTTCTTGAGCAACTGGGCAGCGGCAATGCCGGCCGCTTCGATGGGGACCATCTGGTCATCATCGCCGTGCACCACCAAGGTCGGCACGTCGATGTTGCGCAGGTCTTCGGAAAGATCGGTCTCCGAGAACGCCTTGATGCAGTCGTAAGTGTTCTTGTGGCCGGCCTGCATGCCTTGCATCCAGAACCAGTCGATCATGCCTTGGGAGACCTTGGCGCCCGGGCGGTTGGCGCCGAAAAACGCGCTGGCCACGTCTTTGTATAGCTGAGAACGGTCGGCCAGGGAGGCTTGGCGGAAACCGTCGAACACTTCGATCGGCAAGCCACCGGGGTTGGCCGCGGTCCTGAGCATCAACGGCGTCACCGCCGAGATCAGGCCGAGCTTGGCGACGCGGGCCGCGCCATGGCGGCCGATGTAGCGCGCCACTTCACCACCGCCCGTGGAGAAGCCGATCAACACCGCGTCTTTCAAGTCCAGCCGTTCGATCAGCTCAGCCAGGTCATCGGCGTAGGTGTCCATGTCGTTGCCGTCCCAGGGTTGGCTGGAGCGGCCGTGTCCACGGCGGTCGTGGGCGATCACCCGGTAGCCGTTGGACGCCAGGAACATCATCTGCCCCTCCCAACTGTCCGAGTTCAGCGGCCAGCCGTGGCTCAAGACCACCGGTTGCCCAGTGCCCCAATCCTTGTAGTAAATCTCGGTGCCGTCGCGGGTGATGAAGGTGCTCATGACAGGGTTCCTTGAGGTGGGTGGATCGCTTCATGGTCCGGTCAGAGGAGGCGTTTGCGTGAGTTAAACGTTGTTAATTTTTTCGGAACGGCGGTGTTAAAAACCCGCTTTTGTGGCGAGGGAGCTTGCTCCCGCTGGGCTGCGCAGCAGCCCCAGAACTGTCACCTCGGAGTGTCAGATTGATTGGGAGGTGGGGCCTTTGGGGCCGCTTCGCGGCCCAGCGGGAGCAAGCTCCCTCGCCACAGGTTCGGCGTCTGGAAGGCCGGGAGTAGAGCCTGCACCGTTGCGCTTGACACCAAACCTGAGGAATATGCTCGGGTAAAGCCCGGGCATCGGGACCAGAACATTGAGAGCACCATGAGCCACTACCTCAGCCTGCCCGTCGAACAGACGGTGCACTTCGGCCCTTACCGGGTCCATCCGCGCCAGCGCCTGGTGCTGGAAGGCGAGCAACCGTTGCGCCTGGGGCGGCGGGCCGTGGAGATCCTGCTGGTGTTGCTCGAACATGCTGGCGAGGTGGTGAGCAAGCAGCAACTGATCGCCCGGGTCTGGCCCAAAAGCGTGGTGGAAGACACCAACCTGCGCGTACACGTCGCAGCCCTGCGCAAGGCCCTCGGGGACGGCCAGGCCGGGCAGCGCTACATCGTCACCGTGGCGCAGCGGGGCTACAGCTTTGTCGCGCCGCTGGCTTTCGAATCCCTTGACCCATTGGCGCGCATCCCCCATCCGTCCCTGGCACGCAACCTGCCACTGCAGCGTACGCGCCTGATCGGCCGCCAGGCCCTGGTGGAAAACCTGGTGGCCCAGCTGCCGCGAAAACGCTTCATTACCCTGGTCGGCACCGGCGGCATCGGCAAGACCACCGTTGCCCTGCGGGTCGCTGAACGGCTGATCGGCCATTACCGTGACGGCACCCACCTGCTGGACCTGGCGTCGCTCAACGACGCGGCCATGATCGCTCCCAACCTCTGTGCGTTGCTCGACCTGCCCCTGCAGGACGGCGATCCACTGGACACCCTCGCCCGACAGCTCAAGGAACGACATCTGTTGCTGGTGCTCGACAACTGCGAGCACTTGATCGACGCCATCGCCCAGCTCAGCGAAACCTTGCTGCGTGGTGCGCCTCACCTGCACATCCTGGCCACCAGCCGCGAAGGCCTGCGCGCCGAAGGTGAACACATGCAGCGCCTGGACGCCCTGGCGTTCCCGCCCTGTGAAATGCCCATCGAGGGTTATCCCGCCCTGGAGTACCCGGCGCTGCAACTGTTTGCCGAGCGTGCGATGGCCAGCCGTGACGACTTCGAACTGAACGACCGCGAGGTGCCGTTGGTGATCGACATCTGCCAGCGGCTGGACGGCATTCCCCTGGCCATCGAGCTGGCGGCCGGACAGCTTGGCCGCTTCACTCTGGAAGAGCTTCACCGACACCTGCAAGACAGCGTCGCCCTGCTCCACAACGACACCGGCGCCGCACCGCGCCAGCAAACCCTGCGCGCCACGCTGGACTGGAGCTTCGCGCTGCTCACGGCCTGCGAGCAGACCTGCCTGCGGCGGCTGGCGGTGTTCATGGGCAGTTTCAACCTGGCCTCGGCCGCGGCAGTGATCGTCGGCCAGCATGTGGCGCCCGAACAGGTGCTGGTGTCGATCAGCCAGTTGGTCGCCAAGTCGTTGCTCAACGTCGAGATCGGCGATGAAGAGGTGCGCTATCGCCTGCTGGATACCACCCGCCGCTATGCCTTGGAAAAACTCGCCGAAGCCGGGGAACTGGCGGCCAGCCAGGAACGCCACGCCGAACGCTGCCTGGCGCTCATGGGACAAGCGGAACGCGATTGGGAAAACACCCCTACCCGATTGTGGATCGCCCGCTACGCCGACTATCGCGATGACATCCGCGCCGCACTCGACCGAGGCCTGGGCCCGCAGGGTTCACACGCCGTGGCGATTCGCCTGACTGCTCGCACCCTGCCCCTCTGGCAGGAACTGTCGCTGCTCAAGGAGCACGGCCTCTACGTCAACCGGGCGCTGAACTTGCTGCGGGCCAGCCCCAGTCCCTGCCCACGCTTGACCCTGGCCCTGGAACTGGCCCACGCCAGTTTCAACTACCATACCGAGGGCGGTACAGCGGCCACCGTGCGGGCCTTTGCCACCGCCCGACAACTGGCCCGGCAATGCCAGGACCTGGCCGGCGAGCTGCGGGCCGTGTCCGGGCAAATGACCGTCGACCTCAGTTGCGGCCAGTACCAACAGGCCTTGGACCACAGCCTGGATTTCGATCGGTTGGGTTTGCAGGGCGACCCGACCCTGTCCTTGAGCGCCCAACGCCTGCGGGTGCTGGCACTGCATTTCATCGGCGACCAGGGCGCGGCGCGGCATGAGGCCGAGCAAGTGATCCAGCGCCTGGCCCAGAGCGGCCACCTCAGCCGCTTCAGTCATGGCTTCGGCGTGCAATACGACCAGAGCGTGGCGGCGCTGACGATTCTGGCGCGGATCCTCTGGCTACAAGGTTTTGCCGAGAAAGCCCGGCGCACCGCCAACCTGGCGTTGCAGATCGCCTTGCAGATCAATCACGGCATTTCGATCTGCTACACCCTGGCACTCACCGGTTGCGTGATCGCCCACTACACCGGCGAGCATTCGACCACGCGGGAAAGGCTCGATCTGTTGAAGCAACAGGCCAAGAAACATTCGGTGATGCTGTTCCATGACTGGGCCTGCCATTACGGCTGCGTATTGGATGGCGAGACGCTGGAGACCAGCACAAAAAACGGGCTGATCCAAGACATCGCGGTCACTCTGCGCCCTGAGTTGGTCAGCCCCGCGCAACTGGAACGGGCCCGCAGTGGCGCCGCGGGCTGGTGTTCGGCGGAGATCCTGCGGGCCGGCGCCGAAACCTTGCTGGCGCGGAACGAGCCGTCCCTGGAGGAAGCCGCCGAAGCGCAACTGCTGGACGCCATGGCCGTGGCCCGTCGTCAACAAGCCCTGGCCTGGGAGCTGCGCAGCGCGACCTCCCTGGCCCGCTTGTGGCAACGTCAAGGGCAGGTGCATGCTGCGCAGGAACTGCTCGGGCCGGTCTACCGCCGCTTCAGCGAGGGCTTCGACACTCCCGATCTATTGGAAGCCGACGCGCTGCTCCAAACGCTGACTCGCCGGTTGGGGCCGTGAACGCCGCGCCCCCCAAGCACCTTGCAGTACGTAACGCCGATGAAACACAGGCCACTGTCCACTGCGCCGCAGTTTGTCCATGGCGTAGGCGCGGGTGGTGTGCAGCAGTCGAAAACGCCCGCCCTCGGCCAACGGCTCGACCATCAGCAGTGACACGCTCGCCAACCGCAACAGCAACCTGGGCACCTGCCCGACACTCAGTTCAGCGCAACTGATCACGGCCTGTGCCGCCTTGAGCGTAAACGGCCCCTCGAACACCGCCAGGCGCTGGAACGCGGTTCGTTCGTCAGCGCTCAAACGCTCGACACTCGAATCCAACACCGCCTCCAGGCTCCGATGCCGGGCCACTGCGGTACGCCGCCCATGGCTCAGGAGGGACAAACCGTAGTCCAACTGTTCGAGCACCCCAGCCACCCCCAAGGCGTCGACCTGGGCCGCCGCCAATTCCAGCGCCAGCGGCAAGCCGTCCAGGCGCTGGCAAATCTGGGCCAGGATCAGCCAGTCGCGGCCATGGGGCTTGAAATCCTGCTGCCGGGCGCTAACCCGCTCAACCAGCAGTTGCACCGCCGGGCATGCGACGATCTGGTGCTCCGGCTCGAGAGGCGATGCCACGGCCAGGCCCGGCAGTGGCACGATTTTTTCGCCCGACAGTTCCAGCGGTTCGCGGCTGCTGCACAACAGCGCCACCCCCGGTGCCGTCGCAGCCAGCGCCTGGGCCAGTTCCCGACAGGCGCCGAGCACATGCTCGCAGCCATCGAGCACCAGCAACATCCGGCAGGATTCCAGGCCCCGGCCAAAAGCTCCGTGCGCCAGGCCCAGCGCGCCGGCCACCTGAGCCGTCACCTGCGAGGGCTCGCTGATGGCGGCCAGGTCAACGAACCAGACACCGTCGTCGAAATATTCAAGCAACAGCTCTGCCGCCCGCAGCACCACGGTGGTCTTGCCGACCCCGCCCGGGCCGGTCACGGTGGTCAGGGCTTGACGAGGCACTTGCGCCAACAACCGTCCCAGGATTCTGTCGCGGCCGACCAACGGGCTCAAGCGCGCGGGCAAGTTGTGTCGCTCCGCTGGGGGACTGAACGGCGTCTCGATGTCCTCGTGAACCGCCAGGCAATAGCCTTGTCGTGGATGGTTGAGGATATAGCGCGCGCCGTCCCGCCCGTCGCCGAAGGCCCGCCGCAGCGCCGCAATGTGCACCCGCAGGTTGATGTCTTCCACGACGCTGTCAGGCCAGACGTGGGCGATGAGGGTTTGCTTACTGACATAACGGCCGGCGTGCTCCACCAGCACCTGCAGAACATCCAGGGCGCGACCACCCAATGCGAGTGGCTGGCCGTCACGGGTGACCAGCCGCTGCTGCCGGTAGAAGGCAAACGGACCGAAGCTCACCGCCGGCTCGCTGTCGGGTTTGACGAAACTGTTCATGGGCGATCCAGCGCCGGAAAACCGGTGCGGGCGTCAGCGTGCGGATCACCGAACACGTCTGCCCTGGGCTCCTGCGCATCCTTTCCAAGGGGTTCGCCGTTATCTTGGCAGGCGCACGCCGCAGGACAATGCTGGCACAGGGAGCACCACGGACATCACGGTGCCTTGGACGGACACCGACGGCTCAACTGAACTGCTGACGATATTGCACCGGGGTCAGGCCGAGCTTTTCACCGAACAGAAAACGCATGTGCCGCACACTGCCGAAGCCGCTGCGAAACGCCACGGTCTTGAGTGGCAGGTCAGTGGTTTCCAGCAACTGACGCGCCCGGTCGATGCGTGCGCCTTGCAGGAACTCCATGGGCGTCATCTTCACTTCTCGGGCAAAGACCCGGGCGAAATGCCGCGCACTCATGGCGGCCAGCGCGGCCATGCGTTCGATGGTGAAGGGCTCTTCCAGGTGCTCCATCACATGATTCTGCACCCGGGTGATGGCCGATTCCTGTGTCGACACCGCCGCCACCGAGGGACTGAACTGCGCCTGGCCACCCTGGCGTTTCATCACCACCAACAACACCTTGGCCACGTCCAACGCGACTTTGCGGCCATGGTCCTGGGCGACGATGGACAGGGCCAGGTCGATCCCGGCGGTGACGCCGCCCGAGGTGATCAGACGGCGGTCCTGCAGGAAGATCTTGTCGGTTTCCACCAGGGCCTTGGGGAAACGCTGGATCAGGCGTTCGGTGTAATGCCAATGGGTAGTGACGCGATAACCGTCGAGCAAGCCCGCCTCACCGAGCACAAAGGCGCCGGTGCAGATGGAACCGTAGCGCGTCGCCCGTTGCGCCGCGGCGCGCAGCCAGGTGTGCAGCCCCGGATGCTGGTCGTTATAGGCCCCCGGCCCGCCCGGCACCAACAACACGTCATAGGCCGCCCAGGCCTGGTCGATATGGATATCGGCCTGCACCGCCACGCCGTTGGATGCGCGCAACGGCCCGCGTTCGGTCCCCAGGGTCAGCAGTTGATAACGCTGGTTCGTCTCGAGGTAACGATTGGCGATGGAAAACACCTCCAGCGGCCCGGCCATGTCGAGCAGCAAGAAATCCGGGAACAGCACCATTGCAACGGTTTTCATCAAGAGGGACGCCAAAAAATCGAGGGAACTGTAGGCCACAGATGATCCCATGTGGGAGCGGGCTTGCTCGCGAAAGCGGCGTGTCAGTCGACGAAAATACTGCTTGTTGCGCTGCTTTCGCGAGCAAGCCCGCTCCCACAAGTTCATCGTCGGGCTGACGATTAGCATTATGTCGAAGCGAAGCATCCGCCGGTAGGCATTCTCGATTGTCCACCCAAAACGGACAGTCTTTCGTTTTCCACCTGCTTATTGAATATCTCGGTAACCATTAACCTTCTCCTGAACCCGGCGAACGGCCCCAGCCGCCGCCCAAAGACATCAGGAGAATTCATCATGCTGACCCTTCGCAAAGCTTCGGACCGCGGCATTGCCCGCCACGGCTGGCTGACCTCGTTCCACACCTTCTCGTTCGCCAGCTACCGCAACCTCAACGAACAGGGCTTCTCCGACCTGCTGGTCATCAACGACGACCGGGTCGCCGCCGCCAAGGGTTTTGGCCAGCATCCGCACCGGGACATGGAGATCTTTTCCTATGTGCTCGAAGGGGCGCTGGAACACAAGGACACCCTGGGCACGGGCTCGGTCATTCGCCCCGGTGACGTGCAGTTGATGAGCGCCGGCAGCGGCGTGGCCCACAGCGAGTTCAACCACAGCGCGGACGAGCCGGTGCACTTCCTGCAGATCTGGATCGTGCCCGACGTCAGCGGTGCCACCCCCCGTTATCAACAGGAGCACTTCAGCCGCGAGCAGAAACAGGGACGCCTGCAATTGATCATCTCCCCGGATGGCGCCGACGGCTCGCTCCAGGTGCGCCAGGACGCGCGGGTCTACGCCGGGTTGTTCGATGGCGAACAACGCGCCACCCTGGCCCTGGCAGCGGATCGTTATGCCTACGTGCACGTGGCCCGGGGCGCTGTCGAGCTTAACGGCGTGCAATTACAGGAAGGGGATGGCGTGCGGGTGCGCCAGGAGCAGGCCCTGACCTTGAGCAATGGCCAGGATGCCGAGGTGCTGGTGTTCGATCTGCGGCCGCAGGAATTGCCGCAGATGCCATGAAGCACCGTGGGAGAAACTGCCACAGATGACATGGATCAACCTTTAACCCCTGTGGGAGCGAGCTTGCTCGCGATAGCGGAGTGTCAATCACACGAGTATCAGCTGACCTGACGCCATCGCGAGCAAGCTCGCTCCCACATTGGATTAACGATGGGTCAAATTCAGGCTTTGATCTATTTGGAGCTACAGCACGCTTCGGACAGCATCATCGTCTAATCTGAACGCGCTCGTCTGTTGCCACGAAGCACGGCGAACTATAAAGTTCCCGAAAATATTTCGTTTCTGACCGACGGTCATTGATACTGTCTGAAGTAAATTGACCCAACGCAAGAGCCTAGGCAAAATGATTTCACTTTGCCACCAATTCTCTCCTGACTTGCTTATTCACGGAAGAAAGCATGAAAACCGCCATATCCTTCGCTTTAATCTCGATTGCGTGCAGTGCGACCGCGGACGTTCAGAACATCAAATACCTATATGATGATTCGGATGCCGTGTACTCCATCGTCTCGTCTGTCGACAGCGGTTCAGCCATCCAGGCCACCGTGCAGAGAAAGGGCACTTACTTCACCAACTACACGAAACTGGAACTCGACTGTGCCAGCCGCAATGTACGGCACATGGGCATGTACAACAGTCTCGCAGGGTTGGAGAAAGCCGAGTTCGACCAGATGCAAGGACGAATCATCGACGGCTCGATCGCCGATGAAGTCGGCAAGACGCTGTGCAAGGAGACGACCTTGACCGCATCGCAAGCCGCACCGCAAACCGAAGACCTGCCTACCGAAACACAAACCGACGATAACAGCTGACTCGTGAGCTGTGTGGGAGCAAAGCTTGCTCCCACATAGCTCCCCGGCAATGCCCTATCCCCGCCCCAGATACTCATCCCTGATCAACCAGCGTCTTCATCGCAAGGCTTGCTTGCGCTCCGATTTCGAACGGTAGCTGCCAGGCGGTACACCGAAGAAATCCCGAAAACGACGCTGGAAGTGCGGCGAACTGACGAAACCTGTCGCCACGGCGATTTCGGTCACGGACCGATTGGTCTGCTGGATGAGTTGGCGCGCGCGCGTCAGGCGCAGCTCCAGGTAATAACGTGTGGGGGTCGCACCGAGAAAACTGCAGAAGCGCCGCTCCAACTGGCGCTTGGAAATCTTTACGCACGCCGCCAGTTCATCGATGGTCAAGGGCTCTTCTACGTTCTGCCACATCAGTTCCAACGCCAACTTGAGGCTTTCCGGCAGCGTCGGGTCGGTCTCGACAAAAACCGGCGGCAAGTCTGTCGCATCCTCGCCGGACTCATCGCAACGCAGGATTTCCTCGATAGCCCCCACCAACATCGCCCCGCCCGTCTGGCGGATCAACTGGAGCATCATGCGCAGCGAACTGTTGGCCCCCGCGCAACTGACCCGCTCCCGGTCAACCACATAGGCTCGATTGGACACCTTCACATGGGGGAACACCTCCGCCATCATGGCGCGGCTTTCTGGGTGAACAGCACATTCGAAACCATCCAGCAGATTGGCATCGGCCACAAAGAAGGCACCGTTCCATAACCCGCCCAGGATCGCCCCGGACGTCGCGTTGGCCCGCAGCTTGCGGCGCAGCAAGGGATGGCCTTGCAACTTCACGCGAAAGCCCCCGGCAACGATCAGCACATCCTGGTTTTCCGGTATCTGCGCCAGTTCGATGTCCGTCGAGATGACAATGCCCAGGTCGCTCGTCACCTGCCCACCCGACACCCCCACCGTCAGCACCTCGTAGAGGGGCATGTCGCTCATCAGGTTGGCGGTCACCAGCGCGTCCACGGCGCCGGTGAAAGACATCATCGAGAAGTTGTCCATCAATACAAACGCGACGCGGATCGGCGCCTGACTGGCGGGTGCCGATCCGAGTGGCCGATAAGCCATGTTCTTGTTTTTGAGTACGCTCTCGAATGCGCTTGGCATAGGGCCTCGTTAGTACATTAAAGATGAGGATTGGCTGCACGTGGGTACCCTGCCGCAGGGCGAAGGCGCAGGGCAGATCACGTTATCTTCCAGACAAGTCAAGCCGGCCGCATTCGCACCTGCGCCGTCTACCGTTCGGCCCGCGCCAAAAAAGGCAAGCCTCAAGTGCCTACGACTTTGGTCGATACACTGGCAGTAGGCATGGGCGCTTTTCCCTTCCAGAGACTCGCAACGCCAACCACAGCCGTTTCCGCCGTTCCAACACTTAAAATATTCCGCGGGAGAAGTCATGAATATCAAACAGAAGCTGACATGGGCGTTCGCGACCATCGCCTGCCTTCCGGTTATCCTGGTGGCGGTGCTTGTCGTACTGAACCTGCGCGACGCTGCGAAAGCCAACTTCCTGGACAGCAGCGGCCGAGAAATCCGCCAGATCGACAACGGCATGAAGCAGTTCTTCGATGGCATCAGCCAGAACGTCGAATACTTCGCCAAGGATCCACGGATCGTCGCAGCCAAGGATCTGAAAAACTACTCCGGTGCCGACGCTGCACAAACCCCGCTTACCGAGAACAATAAACAGCTGCTGGAGATCTTCGACCGATTCGCCAAGAGTCACCCGACGACCGCCTACCTTTCCCTGGGCTTGGCCGACGGCGGTTATGCCAGTTGGCCTGACGACCCCAAAATCTCCAACTACGACCCACGGGTGCGTCCATGGTACAAGGCGGCCATCGCCGCGCCGGGCACCACCGTGCGCACCGACGCATATTATTGGGCGCCGGATGATGTGTCGTTGATCGGCATCGTGCACACGGTTTCCGACGCCGCCGGCAAGCTGGTGGGCGTGGTCGGCCTGGACGTGTCGCTCAAGCAACTGACCGAATTGGTGAAGAACATCAAGCTGGGCGACAGTGGCTACCTGATGCTGGTGGAAGCCAACGGCAACGTCCTGGTGGACGCCGCCGATGCCAAGCACAACTTCAAGCCGCTGGCCGACCTGGGCCCCAACTATGCCGAGCTGGCCAAAAGCAGCGATGGCGTGACCCAGATCGAGATCGACGGCGTGCCCTACATGGCCAACGTGGTCAGTTCCAAAGGGTTGGGCTGGCGCTTCATTGGCCTGATCAAACGCGATGAAGTGATGGCCGAGGCTTCGAGCCTGACTTGGCTGATCGCCATCATCGCCGCCGCGCTGGCCGCGGTCTTCGCTGTGGTGGGCGCCAGTTTCGCCAGCGTCATCGTGCGGCCGATTCGCGGCGTAGCCAACGGCCTGCAGGAAATCGCCGAGGGTGAAGGCGACCTCACCCGTAAACTCTCGGTGCAAGGCAAGGACGAAACGGCCACCCTGGCGGGCTGGTTCAACCAATTCCTGGGCATGATCGCGCAACTGATGCAGCGCATCGGCAGCGCCTCTTCCGACTTGCAGACCGCCGCAGCCGATACCAGCCACGTGGCCCAGAACATGAACGACGCCGCCGGGCGCCAACGCCAGGCCGTTGAATTGGTGAGCACCGCATTCAACGAAATGGTTGCCACCGCCAACGAAGTGGCCCGCTCGTGCAGCCAGGCCGCCACCAGTGCGGACGAGGGCTATCGCGATGTACACGATGGTCAGCACCATATCGGCGAAGCCACTGGCAGCGTGCTGAAACTGAGCGAGGACCTGCAGCAGTCGACCCAGACCATGCAGGCGCTGGAGCAGGACAGTAAGAACATCAACACCATCCTCGACACCATTCGTTCCATCGCCGAGCAGACCAACCTGCTGGCCCTCAACGCCGCCATCGAGGCCGCGCGCGCCGGTGACCAGGGTCGCGGCTTTGCGGTGGTAGCCGATGAGGTACGGGCCCTGGCCCGCCGCACCGCCGACTCCACCGGCGAGATCGACAGCCTGCTGGGCAACCTCGCACGGCGCACCCAGGAAGTGACCCAGCAGATGCAAAGCAGCCTGCAGGTGTCACACACCAGCGTCGAGCGCATCCAGCAGGCGCGGGACAGCTTCGACAAGATCCGCAACTCGGTGGACTCGATTCGCGACCAGAACACGCAAATCGCCACGGCGGCAGAGCAACAGCACCAAGTCGCCGAGGACATCAACCGGCACATCGCGCAGATTCATGCCGATGCGCAGCTGGTTGAAGAGTTTGCTCACACGGCGCAGACCGGCTCGGGGCGCTTGACGGATATTTCTGGACAGCTCAAGGGGTTGGTGGGGCGCTTCAAGTTCTAAACCGGGCTTACGTCCACTGAAGATCAAATGTGAGAGCGGGCTTGCTCGCGGTGACGGCGGCACATCCAGCATCCGAGTGACAGGTACACCGCTTTCGCGAGCAAGCCCGCTCCCACAGTGGACTTGTGGTGTCAGCCATATCTGTATTCACCACAAAACCCTGTGGGAGCCGAGCTTGCTCGCGATGGCGGCGGTACATTCAGCATTCCGGTGACAGGCACACCGCTTTCGCGAGCAAGCCCGCTCCCACAGTGGACTTGTGGTGTCAGCCATGTCTGCGTTCACCACAAAACCCTGTGGGAGCCGAGCTTGCTCGCGATGGCGGCGGTACATTCAGCATTCCGGTGACAGGCACACCGCTTTCGCGAGCAAGCCCGCTCCCACAGTGGACTTGTGGTGCCAGCCATATCTGCATTCACCACAAAACCCTGTGGGAGCCGAGCTTGCTCGCGATGGCGGCGGTACAGTCAATACTGATGCAAGCTGACCCACCGCTTTCGCGAGCAGGCTCGCTCCCACAGTGGGCTTGCGGTGTCAGCCATGTCTGCGTTCACCACAAAACCCTGTGGGAGCCGGGCTTGCTCGCGATGGCGGCGGTACATTCAGCATTCCGGTGACAGGCACACCGCTTTCGCGAGCAAGCCCGCTCCCACAGTGGACTTGTGGTGTCAGCCATATCTGTATTCACCACAAAACCCTGTGGGAGCCGAGCTTGCTCGCGATGGCGGCGGCACAGTCAATACTGATGCAAGCTGACCCACCGCCTTCGCGAGCAGGCTCGCTCCCACAGTGGACTTGTGGTGCCAGCCATATCTGCATTCACCACAAAACCCTGTGGGAGCCGAGCTCGCGATGGCGGCGGTACAGTCAATACTGATGCAAGCTGACCCACCGCCTTCGCGAGCAGGCTCGCTCCCACAGTGGACTTGTGATGTCAGCCATATCTGCATCCACCACAAAACCCTGTGGGAGCGAGCCTGCTCGCGAAGGCGGTGGGCCTGTCTGTCGCCGTAAGCCCAGGAAAAAAAACGGCACCTTTCGGTGCCGTTTTCACACTCACAGCAGGGGCTTTACTTGCGGGCCGCCTCCCACGACTTCAACAGCTCGGTGTAGCTCACGGTTTCGCCTTTCGGCTTCTCGTTCGCCAGTTTCGGCTTCGGAGCACCCGGCTGGTCGAACCAGTATTGCGCGTCGCGCTCAGGGTTCATCTTAGGTGCGCAGGTGGCTTGGGCCTTGGAGCGTTCCAGGCGCGTCATGATCGCGTCCTGGTCCTTGGCCAACCCGTCGAGGGCCTGCTGTGGGGTCTTCTCGCCGCTGGCCGCTTCGGCGATGTGGCTCCACCACAGTTGCGCCAGGCGTGGGTAGTCCGGCACGTTGGTCCCGGTCGGGGTCCATTGCACGCGGGCCGGGCTGCGGTAGAACTCCACCAGGCCACCGAGCTTCGGCGCCAGGTCGGTCAGGGCCTGGGAGTTGATGTCCGACTCACGAATCGGCGTCAGGCCGACGATGGTCTTCTTCAACGATACCGTCTTGGACGTCACGAACTGCGCATAGAGCCAGGCCGCGAGTTTCTGCTTCTCAGGCGTGGACTTCATGAACGTCCACGAACCCACGTCCTGATACCCCAGCTTCATGCCCTCTTCCCAATACGGACCGCGTGGCGAAGGCGCCATGCGCCATTTCGGCGTGCCGTCGGCATTCACCACCGGCAGGCCCGGCTTGGTCATGTCGGCGGTGAAAGCGGTGTACCAGAAAATCTGCTGGGCGATGTTGCCTTGGGACGGCACCGGGCCGGATTCGGAGAAGGTCATGCCCGCCGCTTCCGGTGGCGCGTATTTCTTCATCCAATCCACGTATTTGGTGGTGGCGAACACGGCCGCAGGACCATTGGTGTCGCCGCCACGGGTCACGCTGGAACCGACCGGATGGCAGTCCTCGACACGAATGCCCCACTCGTCCACGGGTAAACCGTTGGGCAGGCCCTTGTCGCCGCCACCGGCCATGGAGAACCAGGCATCGGTGAAGCGCCAGCCCAGGGACGGGTCTTTCTTGCCGTAGTCCATGTGGCCGTAGACGCGCTTGCCGTCGATTTCCTTGACGTCTTCGGAGAAGAACTTGGCGATGTCTTCATAGGCCGACCAGTTCACCGGTACGCCCAACTCGTAGCCGTACTTTTCCTTGAACTTGGCCTTCAGGTCCGCACGCTCGAACCAGTCGGCGCGGAACCAGTACAGGTTGGCGAACTGCTGGTCGGGCAGTTGATAAACCTTGCCGTCCGGCGCGGTGGTGAAGGAAATACCGATGAAGTCCTTCAGGTCCAGGGTCGGCGAAGTGAAGTTCTTGCCTTCGTTGGCCATCAGGTCGGTGATCGACTCGGTCTTGCCGTAGCGAAAGTGCGTGCCAATCAGGTCCGAGTCGTTGACCCAGCCGTCATAGATATTCTTGTCCGACTGCATCTGGGTCTGCAGCTTCTCCACCACGTCGCCTTCCTGAAGCAGGTCGTGAGTCAGCTGGATCCCGGTGATTTCGTTAAAGGCCTTGGCCAATACCTTGGATTCATACTCGTGGGTGGCGATGGTTTCCGACACCACGTTGATTTTCATCCCGCGAAACGGTTCGGCGGCCTTGATGAACCACTTCAATTCTTCAAGCTGCTGCTCGGCTGTCAGGGTCGACGGCTTGAATTCACTGCCGATCCATTTTTTAGCGGCGTCTTCATAGGCGTCGGCCCAGGCCGTAGCGCTCAGCCCGCTGAGTGCCAGCATGGCTGCCAATGAAACGCTATGTCGCAGCTTATTGTTTTTATCGAACATAGAGACCTCTCCTGTTTGGGTTTAAGAGCCTGATCGTCGCGTTGTCGCGATTAGCCCCACCGCATCACTGCCAACAGCCACACCAAAGACAACGCGAACGCTATCCAGATGCTCCAGTCGGTCACGCCAATCACCAGCAGGTGCAGATAGGCGCTACCGAGAAGACCAATAAACAACCGATCGCCACGGGTCGTGGCAATCGGCAGGAAACCACGCCGAGGGATACTCGGCGAACGCAATTCCCACGTCGTCATGCCCACCAGCAGCAAGGCGATGACACCAAAAAACGCCGCCGTCGGGACGGTCCAGTTCATCCATTCCATCATCGACTCCTCAGACCCGGCCCAGGGCAAAGCCCTTGGCCACGTGGTTGCGAACGAACCAGATCACCAGCATGCCCGGCAGGATGGTCAACACCCCCGCCGCCGCCAGCACCCCCCAGTCGATACCGGACGCCGACACCGTACGGGTCATGACCGCCGCGATCGGCTTGGCATTCACCGAGGTGAGCGTACGGGCCAGCAACAGCTCGACCCAGGAAAACATGAAGCAGAAAAATGCCGTGACGCCGATGCCGGAGCCGATCAACGGAATGAAGATCTTGGCGAAGAACTTGGGGAAACTGTAGCCGTCAATGTAGGCGGTCTCGTCAATTTCTTTCGGCACCCCGGACATGAACCCTTCGAGGATCCACACCGCCAACGGCACGTTGAACAGGCAGTGAGCCAGGGCCACGGCGATATGGGTGTCAAACAGGCCGATGGACGAATACAGCTGGAAGAACGGCAACAGGAACACTGCCGGTGGCGCCATCCGGTTGGTCAGCAGCCAGAAGAACAGATGCTTGTCCCCCAGGAACCGATAACGGGAAAACGCATAGGCCGCCGGCAACGCAACGCCCAGGGAAATCACCGTGTTCAGGCTCACGTAGTACAGCGAGTTGAGGTAACCGGTGTACCAACTCGGGTCGGTGAAGATCACCTTGTAGTTGTGGAAGGTGAAATCGTGGGGCCACAGGGTCAGGCCGCCAAGGATCTCGGTGTTGCTCTTGAACGACATGTTCAGCAGCCAGTAGATGGGCACCAGCAGGAACAGGATGTAGATCAGCAGGGGTATCAGCTTTCTCTTGCTCATTGTGCGGGCCTCAACGGTTGGCGTCGGAGTGCGTCATGGCGGTGTAGAACAGCCAGGACACCAACAGAATGATCAGGAAGTACACCAGGGAAAACGCCGCCGCCGGGCCCAGGTCGAATTGGCCGATGGCCATCTGCGTCAGGGTCTGACTGAGGAACGTGGTGGCGTTACCCGGCCCGCCGCCGGTGAGCACGAACGGCTCGGTGTAAATCATGAAGCTGTCCATGAAGCGCAGCATCACGGCGATCAGCAGCACGCTCTTCATCTTCGGCAACTGGATGTGCCGGAACACCGCCCAGTTGGACGCCCGGTCGATCCGCGCCGCTTGATAATAGACGTCGGGAATCGCCCGCAGCCCCGAATAACACAGCAGCGCCACCAACGACGTCCAGTGCCAGACGTCCATCACCAGCACGGTGACCCAGGCGTCCATGGTGTTGGCCGCATAGTTGTAATTGATGCCCAGGCCGTTAAGGGTGGAGCCCAGCAAACCGATGTCGGCGCGGCCGAAAATCTGCCAGATGGTGCCAACCACGTTCCACGGGATCAGCAACGGAATCGCCAGGATGATCAGCACCAGGGACGACCACTTGCCCTTGGTCGGCATGGTCAGGGCGATGGCGATGCCCAGGGGAATTTCGATCAGCAGCACGCACGCCGAGTAGATGAATTGGCGCAGCAGCGAATCGTGCAGCCGTGGATCGAGCAGCACCTGCTTGTACCAATCGGCGCCGACGAAGTAGCGGCTGGACTGATCGAAGATGTCCTGCACCGAATAGTTGACCACCGTCATCATCGGGATCACGGCGCTGAAGGCCACCAGCAGGAATACTGGCAGCACTAGCCACCAGGCCTTGTTGTTCTGCACCTTGTTCATGGCTGCACCTCGCCAGTGGATTCGAGCAGATATTCATCGGCATAGACCATCAGCCATTGCGCCGGGAAACTGATGTACGCCGTGCCTTCCGGTACAGGCTTGTCTTCGGCCAGGCGGACCTTCAGCGGTGCGCCATCAAGGTTGAGGGTCAGGATCTTGTAGGTGCCCAGGTCTTCGACGTGGACCACGTCGGCCCGCATCGCGTCGTCGTAAGGGCCATCCCAGACATGCACGAACTCGGGGCGAATGCCGACCTTCAGGCTTTTGCCCTCGGCTTCGGCGATACGCCGTTGCAAGGTGTCCGACAGGGGCAAATGGGTCGAGGCGAAGCCGACGCCACCGGGCTGCGCCGTGACCTCGATCAGGTTCATCCCCGGGCTGCCGATGAAGTAGCCGACAAAGGTGTGGCTGGGGCGCTCGAACAAATCCCGAGGCGTGCCGAACTGCACGATCTGGCCGCCGTACATCACCGCGATCTTGTCGGCGAACGTCGAGGCTTCCAACTGGTCGTGGGTGACGTAGACCATGGTGATGTTGAACTGCTCGTGGATCTGCTTGAGCTTGCGCCGCAGTTTCCATTTCAGGTGCGGGTCGATCACCGTCAGCGGTTCGTCGAACAGGATCGCCGACACATCGTCGCGCACCAATCCGCGGCCCATGGAGACTTTCTGTTTCTCATCGGCGGTGAGGTTGCGGGCCTTTTTGTCCAGCAGGTTCTGCAGGTCCAGGACCTCGGCGATTTCCTGCACCTTGGTGTGGACCCTCGCCTCGGCCATGCCCTGGTTGCGCAGCGGGAACGCCAGGTTGTCAAACACCGTCATGGTGTCGTAGACCACCGGGAACTGGAACACCTGAGCGATGTTGCGGCGTTCCGGGGTCAGGTCGTTGACGACTTTGCTGTCGAACATCACCTGCCCTTCGGAAGGGCTGAGCAAGCCGGAAATGATGTTGAGCAAGGTGGACTTGCCGCAGCCCGAAGGGCCGAGCAGCGCATAGGCGCCGCCCTGCTCCCAGATATGGTTCATCTCGCGGATCGCGTAGTCCTCGGGGCCCGCCGGGGTGCTGGTGTAGCTGTGGGCGAGGTTCTGCAAACGAATTTCAGCCATCAGGCAACCCTCGCAATACGCAGGCCCGGGGCCTGGACCAGCTTGCCTTGGGCATCGAAGACAAACAGTTTATGGGTCGGAATGTAGATGCGGATCGGCGCGTCCACGTCGTACTCATGCACCCCTGGCAAGTGCAGCACCAGCAGGAAATGTTCGTTGCGCACATGCAGGAACGTCTCCGAGCCGCTGATCTCGGCCACCTCGACGGTCACCGCCAGTTCGAGGTCGTCGTCATTGCTTGGCACCAGGGAAATATGGCTGGGGCGCACGCCGAAACGAAACTCACCCTCGCCCACCGGGCGCAGGTCGACGTTCAGCGGGAAATGCACGAAATTGGCGAAGCTGACTTCATTGCCGGCAATACGACCCGGCATGAGGTTGATCGGTGGTTCGGAAAACAGCTCGGCGGCCAGCACGGTTTGCGGCTGGTGGTAGACGGAAGACGACTTGCCGCTCTGAATCACCCGGCCCTCGTGGAGGATCGTGGTGGTGCCGCCCAAGGCCAGTGCCTCGTTAGGCTCGGTGGTGGCGTAGACGGCGATGGTGTGGCGGGCCTGGAACAGCTCGCGCATTTCCTGGCGCAGCTCTTCGCGCAGCTTGTAGTCGAGGTTCACCAAAGGCTCGTCGAACAGGATCAGCTCGGCGTCCTTGACCAAGGCCCGGGCCATGGCCGTGCGCTGCTGCTGGCCGCCGGACAATTCCAGTGGATGGCGCTTGAGAAACTTCTCGATCCGCAACATTCTTGCGGTTTCCAGGACCTTGCTTTGGATGATTTCTTCGGACACACCGGCCTGGCGCAACGGCGAGGCGATGTTTTCGAAAACGGTCATGGTCGGGTAGTTGATGAACTGTTGGTAAACCATCGACACGTTGCGCAGCCGCACCGGGCGGTGGGTGACGTCGACGCCGTTCATCAGGATGCGGCCGCTGTCGGGTTTGTCCAGACCGGCCATCAGGCGCATGAGGCTGGTCTTGCCGGACAGCGTGCGGCCCAACAGGACGTTGAAGGATCCGGGTTCGAAACTCAGATTGGCATCGTCGATCCAGGTCTGGCCTTCGACGGTGCGACAGATGTGCTCAAGCTTTAATGACATGGCTCGGCCTTTTTATTATTTGGAGTCAAGCGACCCGAGCTTAAAAGCGAAAGCCGTGCCAGAAATCACAAACCCTTGATCAAGTTGATTTTTTCCTGGATTGGCAGGCAAAAGGCGTTCGTTGATGAACAGAAGTGAACAATCAGGAATGAACAACTGAACAATGGACGGGTTGACAATGAACAATTTTGAACAACACTGAAAGAACGTTTTCGGCTAGCCTGGCTGCGATCCTGTGGGAGCGGGCTTGCTCGCGAAGGCGCTGTGTCAGCCAGCACAAATGTCGACTGTCACGACGCTTTCGCGAGCAAGCCCGCTCCCACAGGATCTGTGTATGAAGTGGTATTCAGGCCTGCCCCAGCACAAGGAGTCTGTGCGAGACTTGCCACAACAATAAAAACAGCTCCTGCGAGAGTGCCCCATGGCCGCACCTGCTCCTGCCTTGTCCCACGAGGCCATCATCCAGGCTTCCTGGTCCCGTTGCCGCGCCTTCGGCCTGAATCACCAGAGCGTGCCGGCCTTCGATCAGTTGCCCGCCCAAGGCATCGCCCACTTGCTGGAAAGCCAGCATTCGCTGGTGCAGACCACCCATCAGGAGGTCTTGCCGTATTACGAGAACATCCTCAGCAACTCCAATTGCCTGATCATGCTGGCCGACAACCAGGGCCAAGTGCTGACCTCCTGGGGCACCCAGCGCTTCATCGAGCCGAAACTGGCCCATGGTTTCAGCGCCGGGGCGAGCTGGATGGAGCGCTGCACCGGCACCAACGCCATCGGCACCGCGCTGGCCTGCGAACAGGCGGTGCACATCGAACACGATGAACACTTCCTCAAGGCCAACCGCTTCATGACCGGCTCCGCCGCGCCGATCTTCGATGCCGAGCGCAAGGTCATCGCCGTGCTGGACGTCTCCAGCGACAGCTACCTGCCGCCGTCCCACACCCTGGGCATGGTCAAGATGATGAGCCAGACCGTGGAGAACCGGTTGATCCTCAACCTGTTTCGCGGTGAACACTTCCAACTGACGTTCAACACCGGTTTGAACAACCTCGACAGCCAGTGGGCCGGGCTGTTGATTTTCGATGAAAGCGGCCAGGTGCTCTCGGCGAATCGACGCGCGGATAATCTGCTGGGCCTGAGCTTGTCACGGGTCAGCATCGAAAGCCTGTTCAAGGTGTCGCTGCTGGAACTGCTGAACCAACCCGACGGCCTGCCGTTCGCCCTGCAAGCGTCTGGCAGCAATCGATTCCAATGTTTGCTCAGGCGCCCGAGTCAGGTGTCGATCAGGGCACGCGTGTTCACCGAAGCAACGCCTGCGCCGGCCCCCGCCAGCAACATCATCGGCCTCAACACCCTGCACTTCGGTGACAGCCGCGTGGAGAAAGCCGTGCGCCAGGCCGAGCGCTTGCTGGAGAAGGACATTCCACTGTTGATCCATGGCGAGACGGGCGTCGGCAAGGAAGTGTTCGTCAAGGCCCTGCACCAGGCCAGTTCGCGCGCCAAGCAGCCATTCATTGCCGTGAACTGCGCCGCGATCCCCGCTGAGTTGGTGGAGTCGGAATTGTTCGGTTATGAAAAAGGCGCGTTCACCGGCGCCAACCAGAAAGGCAGCATTGGCCTGATCCGCAAGGCCGACCGCGGCACGCTGTTCCTCGACGAGATCGGCGACATGCCCCTGCCGACCCAGGCCCGGCTGCTGCGGGTGTTGCAGGAACGTTGCGTGCAACCGGTGGGCAGCGCCGAGCTGTTCCCGGTGGACATCCGCATCATCTCCGCCACCAACCGCTCGCTGCGCGAACAGGTGCAGTTGGGGCGGTTTCGCGAAGACTTGTACTACCGCATCGGCGGCCTGACCCTGGAACTGCCGCCCTTGCGCGAACGCAGCGACAAGCAGGCCCTGTTCAAGCGCCTGTGGGAACACCACCGCGAACCGACCCAATGGGCCGGCCTGAGCCGTGAGGTATTGGACCTGTTTGAACGCCACCCCTGGCCGGGCAACCTGCGACAGGTCAGCAGCGTGCTGCAAGTGGCCCTGGCGATGGCCGAGGAACAGCCGATCCGTCCGGAACACCTGCCCGACGACTTTTTTGTCGACCTGGAAATGGAACCGGTGGAAACGCCTGAACCACTGACGGTGGACCTCAACGATGCCGAGGACCTGAACCGCCAGCTTCAGGCCGTGGGCGGGAATATCTCGCACCTGGCGCGACGACTGGGGGTCAGCCGCAATACCTTGTACAAACGCCTGCGGCAGTTGGAGAGCTGATACAAAACCTGTAGGAGCGGGCTTGCTCGCGAAGGCGTCGCGTCAGCCAAATCAACGTTGAATGACACACCGCTATCGCGAGCAAGCCCGCTCCCACAGGTTTCATTTCCTAACTGGAAGTACCGACTCAGTCGAACGCACCGTTGAGCACTTCATAAATGATGCCAGTGGCAATCGCCACCAGGATCAGGTCCGTGCCGACCTGCTGCCATTCATAACCGTCATAGTGCGGCAAGCGCCCCAACAGCCGGCCATCGAGCTTCTTGGCAATGCCAGGTGGCAACGGCTTGCCTCGGGCCAGATTTTTCTGGATGCCCGGCGGCAATGCCGGGCCGGGGCTCCAATAATCGCGATAACCGCCAATCACACCCAGGATGCCGCCCCGGTCAATGCTGGGGGCGTTATGCCAATCACCGCCACCGCCTTGGTTTCCCTTGCCGCCTTGGTTGCCCTTGTTGCCGGGATTGCCTTGACCGCCCTGATTACCCTTGTTACCAGGATTGCCTTGCCCACCTTTGTTGCCCTGCCCGCCCTTGCCTCCTTGCCCTTGACCGGGCCCTTGATCGAATTGAGCGTTTCCCTTGCCGTTTCCCGGGTCCGCGACAACAATGCCTGGGCCCGCCGCCAAGGCGAAACAGGTAACAGCAGCAATCAACGAGCGCGATTTGAACATGGCAGTTCTCTCGAAAAAGGGACATCCCCTGTAAAGATATAGAGACTAACGGTGATATTAGTTCCATATCACGCTTCGCGTCGCTTGCTTGGACGGATAACACCTGAACACCGCAATCAAGGAGCTCCATGCGCAAGGATTACCTGTCTTTTTTCGTCTCGATGTTCCTCTCGCGGTTGGCCGATCAGATCTTGCTGTTCATCGTCCCGCTGATTGTTTTCCAGACCACCAACAGCGTCTCCTGGGCGGGCCTGGCGTTCTTTGTCGAATCCCTGCCGCGCTACCTGGCGTTCCCGATCTGCGGCGCGCTGTGCGACAAGTTCCCGCCGATTCGCATCCTGCACATCAGCCAGGTCTATCGCGCCGCAGCCTGCGGCGTCGCAGTCGTGCTCTATGGCGTCTTCGGCGGTGTCTATTGGATCGTGGCACTGTCGGCCCTCTGTGGCGTGTTGACCACCCAAGGCATCATGGCCCGCGAAGTGGTCTTGCCTTACATCTTCAAGCACTACACCTACACCAAGACGCTGTCCTATTCGCAAATCGCCGACCAGACCGGCTTGGTACTGGGCCCGCTGGTTGCAGCGCTGTTGCTCGAGGTGTGGGCGTGGCACTGGGTGGTGCTGGCGATCGCCGGGCTGTTCCTGCTGGCAGACCTGGCCATGTTGTACTGGCAGCGCACCAGCTCGGTCACCCTTGAGTCCTTCGAGCAGCACCATGACCTCTGGTTGAACCCGCTGCGCATTGCCCTGGGCCACATTTGCAACCTGGCGGAACTGAAAAAAGTCATCAGCCTGGCGGTGGGCGTCAACCTGATCATCGGCGTCACCCTCGCCACGTCGGCAGCCATGGTCATCGGCCATTATGGCGCCGGAAAAGATGATTACGCCGGGTTGCAGGCGGCCGGTGCCGTGACCACCATCGTCATCCTGTTTCTCCTGGCCCGGGTCACCTTGCCCTTGAAACTTCTCGGCGCCCTCTCCTACACGCTGATTGCCGTCGGCGCTTTCATCACCGCGCTCAGCCCGACCCTCTGGGGCTACGTCGTCGGTTTCCTGCTGATTGTCGGCTTCGACAAGATGTTCAACGTGTACATGCGCAGCATCCGTCAGCAGGTCATTCCCCCACAGGACTTTGGCAAGACCGTCGGCGTGATTACGCTGCTCAACAACCTGTCGCAACCGTTCGCGGGCTTGCTCGTCGCGGTGTTGGCGGCGCCTGTTGGGACGCAGGAAGTGATTCTGCTGCTGGCGGTGGTCACCAGCCTGATCGGAGTCGGTGTGGTCGTGATGAACAGGCAATCAACACAGGGGACAAGCGTCTACCGCACCGATGCAGATTGACCCTCGGCTTGTATTATCAGTGACTTATTCTTGAGGCATGGTTGCATCGTTGCCAGCGTCGATGCGCGTCTTCCCACCATTCGTCACCTGTTGAATGGTGGAATCTGCAGGCGACCATGTCTGGCTCAGGGTTTGCACTGGCCTGTCTCAGCAGCCAAGAACGACATAATTCTGACGCGGCGGCAAATTAATCAATGCTTGGTCAGCAAACGGAGATGTACCGTGTCAACTCTCAACGAAATCGCAGCGAACCACGCGAGAATGGCAAAGTTAAAGGAAGAAGAGTCGATGCGGTTGAGTGCGCTTCAGGGACAGGTGGTGGGGAGTTTTGAAATTCCCCCCATCGAGGCGCCCCAAGAGATGTCGCTGCATTTTATGACAGGTGTACAAGATCACTCGTTCGGCGAAGCGGCTGCGCTGAGTTTTTGACCTGGGCGTTGATGAGCCTCCGTCGCCCGTTTGTAAGCGGGCGACTCGGCCGTTCAAAACTGTCTGGCTAAAGCCGCTGCAAGTATGCCGGCCGCAATTGCCGGCAACGGCTTTTTAAGGGTCAGCATGACGATTGCGGTGGCCAGCAAAGCCAGGCGTGCGCCGTTGTCACCTTTAACCGCCAGCGGAGCCAGAACCGCCACCAACACCGAGCCGGACATGGCTGTGATGAACTGCTGCACCCGATAGTTGATCGGCACGAACGACATCACGAAAACACCGCCCCACCGAGTGGCCAAGGTCACTGCGGCCATGATCAAGATGACAAGCAAGGTGCCATAACCCGCCGTTTCAATGTTCATCGTTGTTTCTCCATCCACACGGCGCCCAGAACGCCTCCCGCCAAAGCGCCCACCACGACATGGCTGTTAGCCGGCAAATACCAGAAGGCCAATAGCGATGAGCAGGCCGCCACCGTCCAGATGATGAACATGCGCAGGTTCTTTTTCCCGCCCACGACCATCGCCAACAAGAAACAGCCCATCACCATATCGAGCCCGAAACTGACCGGGTTCTCGATGGCGCTGCCAAAGTGAAGCCCCAGCCAACTGCCCAGGATCCAAGTGACCCAGAGCGCAATGCCGCCGCCGAATAGAATCCCCAGCCCCGGCTTGCCCCGACTGAACGCCTGCATCGCCATGGCCCAGTTGGCGTCCGAAACAACCAGCATGACACCGTAGCGTTTGGCGACGGGCAGCTCCCGCAACCACGGGTAAAGTGTCGCGCCCATCAATAGGTGCCGGGCGTTGATCGCGAAAACGGTGATCATCAGCGGAACGACCGGCACTTGCTGCCCCCACAGATCCAGCGCGGCAAATTGAGAAGCGCCCGCAAAAACCAGAGTGCTCATGAGCACGGCTGACGCATCGCTCAAGCCCGTTTGCGCAGCCGCCAGGCCGAAAGCAACGCCGAACACGACGACAAAAAGAGAAATGGGGATCAGTTGCTTGAAACCGTCGTAAATGTGCTTCAGCGTTAGCTCATGCAAATGGGGTTGATCGCTCGACAAAACATCGCCTCTTCTGGTTATCCACGGTGTAAAACTGGGAGTATGAGGCTGATTCTGTATGCCGAAAACTTTTTACCGGGCAATCCAGCGAATCAATAGAGTGAAGCCCGTCACAGACCAGGCGACCGTACAAGCGGCCAGTGCGGAATGTTCCACACCTCCAGCCATAAAGCGGCAAAATGGGCGCCCTGAAGATTCACGCGCGTTCTGCGACAAAAACCAAAGCAGCCAATGCTCTGAACCAGAGCACAGGATTTCTTGGAAGAAAGAAAAAATTAATTATGGAAAACAGGAGCCTTGAAAATGAGCACGACTGAACAAGTACAAAGCAACGGTAAATACAGCGCCAAGTGGCAGGAACGCTTCGACTTCTTTGACACCTACGGTGCGCCAAGCGACCCGCGCTACAAGGAAGCCTTCAAGGCGCTGCCTGGCTTCAAGAAAAAAATACTCATCAATGCAAACGTGATCGCATTTTTCTTCGGCCCTATCTACCTGTTCGTCCTGGGCCTCTGGAAGAAGAACCTGGCGCTGCTGGGTATTTTCCTGGCGATCAACATCGCCTTGAGCGTCATTTTCGCCATCATTGGCATGGAGTTTCCGCGGCCGTTGAGCACGGGGCTGAGCGTTGCCATGTCGATGATGTACGCGCTGATGGCCAACTACGCGTACTACCTCAAGGAAGTGAAAGGCGAACAAGGCTGGAATCCGTTCAAAGGTATGCGTCTCTGATTGCAGGCTTGGGTCATCAAGAGCCCGCACCTCGTCATGAGTGTGCGGGCTTGTTGTTTCTGAGGGTTAAATAGTTGGGGAGGCAGCATCAGCCAAGGCTCAACCGCCCTGATGACCCGAATGTTGTTTTTTTACACCACTTTGAGCCTTCCGCTCAAAATAGGCATGAACAAACCACAGTGCCAGGGCAAACCCGGCAAAGCCAAAAATGAAGAGCAATACCTCTATTGCAGTACCTTCATGAGAAAACATTGTGCTCACCTCATCCTTAAGTGGGTTGACCAAAAATCGCCACGCTTGAGATCTCCCGTAACAATCCAAACATTTTCAGGGTAGTCGCCAACCATCTGTGTGGCAACCCTTAGCCCGGCATGGAACCCCGGTCTAGACGAGTCGCCGCCCCATGGCACCCTGCCCCGGCGGGCCAATGTGTGGTTTCATAACGGTCTATCCAGACCCTTCAAGGAGCTGTGGTGAACACCCAGGACGAATCAACCACCACCCCGTTACACGTAGAGATGATCACGAAACTCCCGAGCCGCTGGCGGGAGCGCCTCAAGCATCACAGCTGGCAGCCAATGACCGTCGGCTGTTCGGATGCCGCAGTCTTTCGGCTGGATGCTCCCGGTGCACCCGCCGTGTTCATCAAGACAGAACCTGCCGGAGCGTTAAACGAGCTACGCGACGAAGCGGCAAGGCTGCGTTGGCTGGCCTCTACCGGCACCCCTTGCGCTCATGCCCTTGATGAAGCCCACGAAGCAGACCGGGACTGGCTGTTGTTAAGCGCAGTGCCGGGGGTTGACCTGCTGTCTGCTCCCATCGACGAGGCGACCAAGGTCAACGTCATGGCCGGCGCTCTGCGCCAACTCCATCAACTCGACCCGACCGATTGTCCCTTCGACCATCGCGCCCACCATCGCATTACCAAGGCCCGAGCCCGGATGGAAACCGGGCTTGTCGATCAGGAGGAACTGGACGAAGAGCATCGGGGACTCGCCCTCGCCCTACTCTTTGAAAGATTGCTAAACCGCCAACCAGCCGAACAAGATCTCGTCGTGACCCACGGCGACGCGTGCCTGCCCAATATCATCGTCGACAACGGTCGTTTTACGGGTTTCATTGATTGCGGTCGGCTGGGGGTTGCGGATCGATATCAGGACCTGGCGTTGGCAACTCGGGACATCGCCGAGGCGTTGGGAGAACAATGGGTGGCGCCGTTTCTGCGGCGATATGGAGTGATCGAGATCGATCAAGATCGAATTTATTTTTATCGGCTTCTGGATGAGTTCTTCTAGCACCTGAAACAAGGGCGCGGATTTATTTCCCGGGCAGTCTCAACTGACCCAAGCAAAACCGCCCTCCCTTTCAGGAAAGCGTCAGCACAGCACTAGAATCCATTCCCCTTTCGGTCTACGCATTCGATTGGAATCGGTTAATCACCACCGGGACCGCTAATACAACCAAGGCCAGACGCAATGCAGAGGTTTATAAACTCTTCTGATCAATCCCAGCCCATCCGAGCGATTGAGAAAACGACTCGTCCAAGACGACTTCCTGAGTCGGAGACACGTTTTTATCGATACCAATCGTCCTGAATTTTAAAACGCTGCCCCTGAGCATCTGCTTAAGAATTGCCTTGGCCTTGTCCCCTCCAGTCACTGCGCACCCCCCCAATATTTTGTGAATATTCAAACCCTGCGCCTGGGCTTGCCTTGTGAGCTCCGAGCGTGGCCTCAACACATCATACAGGGATGGCTTCCCCAAGATCATAGGGGTCTCCTGAGACGAGATTGTCCATACCTCGTTCTGATCAATCCATATTTGAGCCGTTACGATCGGAATCCGAACATCTCCATTGGACATCAGTCCGACATAGATCTCCTCGCCCTCTTTACGTACAACTGGAAATATGTTCAATGTATTAAGAAACGAGTTACCCGCTGTGTAATTTCCAGTCGTGACGACCAAACTGGTTCTTTTGGGGAATACATCACTTTCACTGGATATCTTCCAGGCGGGCGCCGTCGTGCACCCGCTCAGAATCGCGATTGCAATCGCAACGACCACAGTCCATTTCATACGGTCCCCTAAACCCAATTGTCGTAGCGATTAAGCAAAATATTATCCATCTGCCTAAGGCTGATTTCCCGGCCAAGTTCTTCTTCAAACAGGCTACGAACGCGTATGTAGAAATCTACGTAGGTCGCGTAATTTTTTGACATGCCCGCCGTAGTCGGAGCAAAAACCAGCCCCTCCTCATCCGCGATCCACTTCAGCGCTTCCCTGGCTCGCGAATCAACCATTGGAAACAAAGTCGGATAATGGAAGTGCAGATACTTCGAAGCGAAGCTGCTCGCGTCCTTGTTAGTGACGGCACTGATGGCCTCGCAGAGCCGGGAATGCACCTTATCCACCGCGGTACAGACAGATCCGGCAAGCCTTTCCCCGACTGGAAGAAGGGACGCTTCCAAACCTACATCTGAGCTGCAAATAGATTCAGCCAACCGCGAATAGAAGCCTCCTGTGGAGCCTTCATAGCCATCCTCCTCATCCTTGGTGCGACGCTCGACCGATGCCGCCAGACTGCGACCAATGATCAGCGCCTTTGAAGCCACCTGCGCGTGATCGGTGTGGCTGGGATTTTCTTGCACGAAACGGTAGAGCGCTTTGTTAGCCGGTATGAATATGCCACACCCCTGCTCCGTGCCGATGAACTCGTCAGTCAGGTAATGGCGTTTTTCCTTTTGTAAAAATTGCATGCGTCTCTCCCTAGGTGAGCGCTAATCATGCCATTTAATCGCCACTATCTGGGAGAGCAGTCTGCTGCCTTTCGAACGAAACCATCCGGGCATCTATTAGCGGCTCGAAAGACCTGGATTCCCAATATCGGTTGGCCCATACAAATTCATAACTCTGACTCAGCGGGCGCTAGAGACGGAACCCTGATCGGCCTGCGCCGAAAGCGGAACATCAAACACTCGATCAAACACCCACTGAAAAACCAGCGAGTAAAAAAAGAAAAACACGAACAACCCCAGGTTGGTCACCAGCGCCAGCCACAGGCTGATGCCCAACCATGCGCTAATCACCGGTGTGAGGATCAGCGTCAAGCCGCCTTCAAAACCAAGGGAATGCAGCAACCGCCGCTGCCAGTTGCGATGGCGGCTGGGTTGGCGACGCTCCCACCATTCGAAAAGGCCGTTGAAAAGCATGTTCCAGGCCAGCGCGACGGCGGAAATCACCAGGGACAGCAGGGTTGAATAGCCCATTCCTTGTTCGTAGGTCAGCGCCAGCGCCGGTGCCACGAACAGCACACCGCCGGCTTCATAGAGGATGGCCTGGAGGATTTTACGGGGCGTGCCTTGCATTGCTGGGCTCCTTGGCTGGGTTGGAAGACCACAGCCTGGCAAGTTGAGCCCCCGCGCACAATTGAGCTAAATTGAGCCACGCTCAACCTGAGTAACCCACCCGCATGTTCGCCAAACTGCCCCTCACCGCCTTGCGCGGCTTCGAGTCCGCCGCACGGCTGGGCAGCTTCAAGGCCGCGGCCCAGGAACTGAACGTCAGCCCGGCGGCGATCTCCCATCAAGTCAAAAGCCTTGAAGCCTTCCTGGGTGTACGCCTGTTCGAACGTTCCAGCCAAAACGTGCGCCTGAGCGCCGACGGCGAGCGCCTTCACCCTTACATGCACCGCGCCCTACTCGATATCCAACAGGGCCTGCAAATACTGTCGCCCTTGTGTGCCGCCCAGTCGCTGGTGGTGAGCACTACGCCGGCGTTCGCCAGCCTGTGGCTGATCCCTCGGCTCGGGGATTTCCATCGGTTGCATCCGGAGATCGACGTCAGCCTGCACAGCAGCAACGACGTAGTGGACCTGCGACGTGACGCCAGCATCGACCTGGCGATCCGCGCCCTGTTCACGCCGGATCCACAGCTGTTCGAACAGCCGTTGCTGGATGAGTATTTCGGTGTGTATTGCCGCCCCGGCTGGCAACCACCCGCAGCGGGCTCGCCTGTTGAACTGATCGACGTGCCATGGCTGAGCAGCGCCAAGGTGGCGATCGACTGGCCGGCATGGTGCACCAAGGCCGGTACCCTGGGCTGGCTGGAAAATGCGCGTTTTCGGCGTTATGACGAGGAACAGCACGCCCTGCAAGCGGCGATCGCCGGGCATGGGCTGGTGCTCGCCAGCAATGTGCTGGTTGCCGACGCGGTTGCGCGGGGGGAGTTGATTGATTACCGGCCTGAGGTTCGTTTGGCGGGCGCGCGATATACGGTGGTGTGCGTGCCGGGGCGGGAGCGGCAGGTGGATGTGAGGGCTTTTAGTGAGTGGTTATTGGGGTGGAGTATTGGTTGAATTGGATCAGCATGAAAGATCGTTTGCTATCCGATTAAAGAGCGGCTTTTTGGATCCCTGCATAGGAAGCCGCATCAGATCGTAGGATGTGGGCAGATTTGTTTGAGCGCGCAGCACACGCCTGACGATAAACCGGATGTTCCTGCCAGCCCACTCCAGGCCAAGAAGGAAAATCCATCTTCTGAATCTGTAGCCGTCCGAGCACAACGGATCCCTGTAGCGCCTTCAACGCAGTAGGACAGCGGAGCGCGACTCGCGCCCCTTCTTTCCTCGCCCTCAGGGAAGAGGCGGACTCGCCGCGAAATCCGTAGGGATATTGAGAAAGGAATGCCAGGCATCTACAGCGTCATGATGCCGTTGGGCGGCATCTTCCCAAAAAGGACCGGATACCTCTTTCGCAGAAACCAACATCATCATCTTAATCGTCGCGGCATCCAGCTCTTTGAGAAGCTCATGGGATGTGGCCCTGAATTCTTCGAACGACGTCATTCCATTTGCCTCGGGCGGTGTTCACCGCCATTGAGGAATACATATTCCTCGATGAATGGAGTTCCCCGGGCGGCGGTAATTCCAAACGGTCGGACCGCCGGTCAATTCATTTCGAAGCCAACCTTCTACCGGTCCCAATCCTACTCCCTGGACAGAAATCGCTTGATGATCATCGAGACCGCTTGCGCCGGAGAGGCCATGGCTGTGTCTATGCAAAACGGAGCTTCGTCCCATGGCTCAAATTCATGATCCAGTACAGATTGCCAGGTAGGTGGCGTCAGCCCGGGGATGTCACCTTTCCTCGTTTCTACCCGGCGCTGATGTTCATGTTTATCGGAGCAAATCACTTGAATATTTACCAACCGACTACCCGCCCGTGAGGCAACTTCGCTCCACGCGGTTCGGCTGTCGAGGACCGGATTGACACAATCAACGACAACCGTGCGGCCCAAACGAAGATTACTCAGGGCCAGCTCGTTGGCAACCATGTAACCACTGCGCCCCACATCTTGCGCAAGCGCCCCCGAGTTTCGAATCGCCTGTTCAATCGTATCGATCCGTAGGTACACGGCGCCTGTCGTAGCGGCGAGATCATGGGCGATAGTCGTTTTCCCGGTGCCGGGAAGGCCGCTGAAGACGATGAGCATTCCAGGTCCTTGAATGAGTGAGTTAATCCCGTATAGGCAGCAGCCAGTTATACGGCAGTAGAAAGCAAAAACCGCAAGAACGATCAAATGTTCTCCCCCTGCATTTGATAACGTCGCTTTCAGCATTCATGGAGGACCGTCATGCTGAATATCGAAAGGGCCCTGTGGTACATCGAGTTGGAGCTGGGATCCCAACTCGATCTGGGACGTGTCGCGCGCCATTGCAACCTGTCTCCCTTTGCCTTGGCCCGTTTGTTTGCGCTGTCGACGGGCTGGTCGGTGATGCGGTACATCCGTGCTCGGCGGTTGAGCCAAGCAGCACTGGCCTTGCGTCGAGGTGCGCCGGACATTCTGCAAGTAGCGCTGGATGCCGGCTACGGTTCCCATGAAGCGTTTACGCGCGCCTTCTGCGATCTGTTTGGGGTCACGCCGAAGCAAGTGCGTGGGCACGAGGATGAACATCTCTCGCTGGTGGAGCCTTTACGTATGAAAGAAAGGAAGCTCATAACACTCTCCGAACCTCGCTTTGAAACCAGGGCAGCGTTTTTCATCGCGGGTCTGGGGGATCGTTATACCTTCGATAAGAACGAAGGCATCGTCGGTTTGTGGCAAGCGTTCTCCCACTACCTGGGACAGGTACCCGATCAGGTCAACAACTGGAGCTATGGCCTGTGCTGTAACCCTGGACTGGACGGTAGTTTTGAATACATTGCCGGCACAGAAGTGTCCTGCGTCGATGGTCTTCCTCCGGCTTTTCGCTATTTCAGGGTGCCGCAGCAAAACTATGGCGTGTTTCGACACCAAGGCCATATCTCGACGATCCATCAGACGTTCTTCACCATTTTCAATCACTGGTTGCCTGAGTCTGAATATGAGACAGCCGACGCGCCTGAGTTCGAGCAGTACAGCGCGGATTTCGAACCCTCCCGAGGGAAGGGCTACGTGGACGTGTGGATACCGCTTGCAAGACGCCAAGCATCCGGTGTCATGGATTTATAGGTCTGACCATCCAGTACGGAGCCCGTCCCATGAGTTTTAATTGGCACAGTGACCAGCTCACAAGAGATACGCCAGTTTGCAAGCACTACCGAAACACACAAAATGTCCGCCGATTCATGGTGGAGCACTGCGGCGACAACTTTAAATTTGACCGGGACTTCATGGCCTGGATACGTGATGGCGTCCCGAAAACGCTCGGAGACGCCGTCGATGAGTGGCTGCTGCGCAATCGCGATGACCGTTGATGAGCGGGCATCTCGTAAACACTCTGATGCTCAATGAAGAACCCTGCGGCTCTCCCCAATCCTGATCCTGTCGAGCGCCCTGTTTAAAGCATCTAGGGCATCGAGCAAGGCTTTCGCCTCAGCCTCCCGACCGTCGCCCCAGAGGCGCTCTGCCATTTTGTTCAGTGCCTGGATGGAGCGCTCAATGTCAGCAGCCGTCGCTGCTTTGCTTTCCTGAAGTTTCTTTGGCATTGATTAATCGTCCTCGGGCGCGTTGTTTCATCAGCTTCGACACGAATACATCGCACGGCAGAACGCTAGGCTGGAGCTCCGCACCTTTCACCGCCGATGCCCCGGTTAACCAACACTGGCAAACCCAAGATCGCATTACTTGGCTTTTGCGCTCTTGATGTCACTTATGATTTTCTGAGAAATAGCCTGAACCTGCTCTTGGGTCATGGCCGACATAACGCCTTCCCAAGCCGACGAGGAGGTGTCATAGGTGCGAGTTCCAATCAGGCGGCCTGATTTCAGGTCCGAGTAATCGGCACTGGAATTGACCCATGCATTTCCCACCATGACCCCTGCTCCGTAACGAGCGCCTGGGGTCAGGTAACGGAAATTGGTCACGTTGATCTTGATACCGACACCCTCCTTACCCTCTTGGCTTGATGCCTGAGCCTCTGTAAGCCTGTAGCCGGCGCGAGTTGCTTCGACTTGCAGAGCGTCATTCCACTCCCGCTTCAAGCGAGGCCAGTCCTCGTTTTGTTGAACCTTGCTATTCCCCTCAAAGTTTACGACCAGGTTCTGCTTGGCTGACTCCTGAATGACGAGCGTTTCAGTTCCGCCGCTTTTTACAGAGGCAGCGCACCCGCTCAACATCAAAACTGCAACAGCACAGGACAGCGCAATCGAAAGCTTAGGTGTGTTCATTGAATTTCCATATCCACAAAATCGGTTGAGAGAGGCGTTAAATATCCTCGCCGAGCCAGATGGGCCCACACGCTGGACGCGCAGAATTTAGCACCATTGCTTCGCTGCTACGAGCCAAGGGCGGGAGTCAGAACAACTGGGACAGCCCTCGATATTGCGTACATTAATCTGTCGGTCTCAAATCGTGGGTTGTCCCCTTTTTTCGACGCGAAGTCAGCCCTTACACAGGCGCCTATGGACAGGCAACAGGCTCTCGAGACTGCCGCTTCTTCCACAGAATACGACCGTTGATTCTACTGTCAGACCATGACTCGGTAACCAAAGAGCAATCGCCGCTTAGGTTCTCGACAAACGTCCTCGGATAGCCTTCAGGTTCATATCCACCCAGACGCATCCAATTTGGATCTGGTGAGCTCACTGATTGATAAGGCATACAGGCTGCCAATGTGACCAGCGAAAGTGCCAACACTACCTGTTTCATTTAATTCCCAATCAATTTGACGAGTGTCCGGGCAAAACGCGGCGTATAGATTGACTGGATGTTTTCCCAGCGCGAGTTACGACGAGGACTTCCTGCAAGTGCAGCTATAGAACCCACCTCAAACGGCGGACGCCAGAAGGCTGAGGACAGACCGCGATTTGAGTTCACGTGTAATCGGACCGCCTCATAATCGTGGTCTGCCCGCGTTTTCCTGGCGTCCGCAGCGCACAAAACCATTGTCGCGAGTGACGATGAAGAGACATTCGATTTGAGCTCATGATCACTGTCGAGCCCGCTGTAACGCCACCCTGGTGATGTTCGCTCCCTACGGGCTCGGCTCGTCAAGAAGGCACGAAAACGGCGGAAAAGATTTAAATTGGACCAGGCCATATCCAGGCGTGCCTGCACCATCTCATTTTTCGCCTGGACGATTTGCCCTGCCAAACTTAACGCCCTTTTTTTGAATTCCCTGTGAAGCGCCTCTTCCTCGGTTTCGTTTCCCTGTGGCTTAACCGTCATCTCGGAAAACGTGAACAGAACTTTGTCGCCGAGCACATAAAACGTGCCGCTACATTTTTGTATACCGCCTTGAAAGATAAAATCGACCGAACTGAACGCATGTTCGTCCGTGTTTACGTAATACAGCGGCTCACCCTGAAGATTTCGAACTATTCCGTCCTGATGAAGCCGGCCCAAGGGCGCCCCATCGCTGCCATTGCCTTTGAAGACCAGGTAGCGGCCGTTCGTGTAGTTGTACGGCATTATCGGTCCTCATCCCGAATAGACATCGAAACACATGGCTTGCCCATTCGCAGCTCATTCATGGCCTTTTCCCACAACGCTATCAGGTCAGGCACTCCCCTGCTCATTTCTTCTCACGACCTGGACCGCCACGGTGGAAGAACCCCTTCGAAAAGCGAAAAGGCTCGATGCACGAAACGGTTGAAGCGAGCGGCATCACGCCGCAGCCCCGCCTGCTGCCCCCCAATCAGGCACAGGTGGGCCACCTGCCCCATCACTTCTGCTTCGCCTGGCCTATGGGCCAAGCGACGACACGTCCGTATCGCGAAGTCCAATCGTCGTGCGTCAACACGCTGCTGAACCTCGCCTACCAACGGATCGTGCAGCGACCAGGCCCGGATGGAAACTTCACGCCCAGGTTGTTTCTCAGCAGCGATACTCAAGTAGCGTTTCAAGATTTCGCCCGCGCTACGACCTTGCGCCGCAAAAGAGAGCATGCGCTCCGTGTAGTCTTCTTCCCAAGCGGCCAGCAAGGTGCGGACAAAGTCTTCGCGATTGCGGAAATGGTGATAGAACGATCCGCGGGTCACATTCAATCGGCGCGATAGACTCTCGGCTGACACGCCAATATGCCCAGTCTGGTCGAGGGCCTCGAAACCTGCCGCGATCCAATGGTGACGCGTTAGTTTTTCCATTCGTTATTTCGCTCCTTATTTATCGCCATACAGGCTGTGTATGGCGCGCAACCGATCGATACCCTGCGAACACCAGCAAAGATGGCCGTTGCGTTTTGCACGCCAGCACTTTTCATGGAGCTCGCCTTGAAGAAAATCGTCCTGGTTGCTTTCGACCAATTCACCGATATCGACCTATTCCTGATGTGGGACATCTTAGGCCGCAACACCGAGGACTGGCACGTCCGAATATTGGGTTCCAGCCCTGTCGTAGCATCGGCGCATGGCCTGCCTGTTTCGGTGCACGGTCCGCTTTCCGAGGCCAATAGTGCCGACGCGGTATTGTTCGCCAGCGGCAAGGAAGGAATACCCGCCGCACTGGCCTCCCCGGATTTCCTGCCGTCGTTTGAACTTGACCCCAAACGCCAGCGAATCGGCTCCATCTGCGCCGGCGCTTTCATTCTCCAACGGCTTGGGCTGCTCAGCGGCCGAGCAACGACACACCCGGATGCACGATCAGGCTTGCAAGCCCTGGGACTTGAGCCCGTGGACCAGCCTCTTGTATGCCAGGGCAACGTCGCAACCGCTGGCGGATGCCTTTCGGCGCTCTATCTGGTGGGATGGTTGGTTGAATCCTGGTTCGATGCCAATAAGCGCCGTGCGACGCTGCTCCCTGTCCTGCCCGCTGGGCAGCAGGCGCTGTATGATGCGCTGATCGGGCTCAGTATCCGACAAGGAGAATTTGCCGCCTCCCAACAAGAAACGCGACATGGCATGTCATCTAATTGGTAGTTAGCACTCAGGAAGAGATCCCCGATGCCCCGAGAATTTGAGCTCATTATGTCTGTGCCGGTCCCCTCGAGGTCCGGCGTCACCCACCTTTACAAGTCGACGAACCTGGCGGACGCTTTTGCGATTCGACTCCCAGCGGGCACATCCAGCGATCCAGAGGTGCTCGCTCGATTCATCCTTTCCCACCAGCCATCCTGGATCGGATGGCTCATGAAAGTCCGAGACACTGTCGTTGCCTGTTTTGGGCTCAAGACAGCCAGGCATTTGGCGACACTTGCCCATCGGATTCAAATCTTCAAGGTCTACAGCACCGACCAGACTGAAATCGTGTTGGGAGAGGACGACAAGCACCTCGACTTCCGCATATCGATCCTGTGTTCTGGAGAGGTAGAGCAGGAAGGCAGTCGCCAACTGGTTTTTTCAACCGTGGTGCAGTGCCACAACCGACTGGGCCGGGCCTACATCTTCGTGATTGCGCCATTTCATCGCTTGGTTGTTAAGGCGAGCCTGCGCCGTGCAGCGCGCATTGGTTGGCCTTTGGCTGCCTGAGCCGCGACACCACAAACCATGTGGCGAGGGAGCTTGCTCCCGCTGGGTGGCGAAGCCGCCCTAAAAAGGGGAGGCGCGGTTTTACAGACAAACCGCAGAGACTGAGGACAAAAGACTGGGGACAGTCCAAGGTTTTAAGCGAAGAAATTGGCAAGGAGGTTTGAACATGAGCCAACACTTGACGACATCTGACATGGCGGCACTGCTCGAGAGCGACGAAACCATCAGTGAATACCTTTCTCAAGTGCTGGCTGATGGTGATAGCGAGGAATTTCTCCGAGCGATCGGCTATGTCGCCAAGGCCCAAGGCATGGCGCAGATCGCTAAAGACTCTGGCAGGGGCCGAGAAAGCTTGTAGAAGGCGTTCGCACCTGGATCAAAGCCGAGATTCGATACCGTACTCAAGGTCATTCATGCGCTAGGCATTGATCTTCATGCGCAGCCTGGGCATGCGGGTAATCATTCACCAGCCTGAGAGTGGGTTCCTTCTTGTTCTTTGGCTTGTCCTCTTCTTGACCCATGCCCAGCAGTCAATCGGGACACATTCCCTGGCCCTCTTGAATTTTTTCCCAAGCTTTATGAAAACGGGCGACTGATTAGTCGCCCGTTTTCATTATTCCGCCACCTGCGCCCGCAATCGTCTTCCGATCACATCCATGACATCACAACCATCGCGTAACGATGTGGTCAGCAATTTACAAAAATCAGTGAGCACCACCGTGTCTGAGCTGATGTCCGAGCGAAACGCGATATTTTCCAAGACTTGGGTCACCGTGCGGATGCGGTAATCGGCGGTTTCGAAAAGGACGTCTAGAGGCGCTTCGGTGTCGATGAGCAGGGTTGCGGGGATGCAGTCGATGCCGGTGATGGGCATGTATCGGGTCATGAGCAGTACCTCTTCAATTGATAAGGAGCAGGAGCTTCTGCGCTTCATTCAATCGAGTCGCCAAACCCGAATCGCCATCTGGGCGATGTAGAGACAATAAGTTGCCTATCCAGATGCTGCAATGCGCTGGTTTCCGAGGTTTGTGTAGGAATTTGCGTCAATGCCTCTCGCGGCGCTCGCTTGAGCCTTCATAAGCCACAGCGGCAAAAAAAACCTCTCCTTTTCCCTTTTCCCGCCCCCCTTTCTCCCGAAACAAAAACGTCCGGCGCAGTCAAGCTCCATCCAACCTTAGAACGAGGGATTGGAACGCTGAACGCTTGCCTACACAGCATCAAAAGACCAGAATAACGACCTAAATCGGAGTCTTATCTATGCAGAATATCCTGGCCGATGTGGCCGTCAGCGTATCCGAACTCAAGAAGAATCCCTCTGCGGTCCTGAGCGGCGCCAACGGCTTGCCCGTGGCCGTGCTGAATCACAACCGCGTTATGGGCTATATGGTCCCTGCCAACGTGTACGAGGCGATGGTTGAGCGTCTGGACGAACTGGAACTGGTTCACTTGGTCAAGGCACGGCTCGATGCCAACGAAACACCCGTCCGAGTATCTCTCGACGACCTCATCGGCGAGGCCGAGGCAGATATCGCCAATGGCCGTTGAGTACAGAGTCGAGTGGGATCCGAAAGCGCTGAAGGAACTGCGCAAACTCGACGGCACCATCCGCCTCCAGTTTTTGCGAAAGCTCCAAGAACGACAGGCCGAGCCACGAGTGCCAGGAGATGAGCTTCACGGCATGAAGGACTGCTACAAGATCAAATTGCGCGGCGCCGGCTACCGACTCGTGTACCGCGTTGAGGATGGACGAATTGTCATCCTGGTGCTGGCCGTCGGCAAGCGGGAACGAAGCAGCGTCTACGATTCGGCCAAGAATCGGTAGGCAGATAAAAGAAGCCCGGCGCTGAGTGAATTAGGGGCAGACCACGATTAGAGCTCACCTGTACTCAACTTCCCCATAGTTGTGGTCTGTCCTCGCTTCTTCGATTGTTGACCGTCAAAAGCTGGCACAGCGTAATTACACCGAGTTGAGTGGAACTGCGAGAGCGGATATAGACAATAGGAGTCGACTTCAACTTCAGGTGTCGACAATGTCCAAGCTATCCCGCTTCATTTTTCGCTTCATCCTGCTCCTCACACTGCTGTGCTTCTTACGATCGGACTCGACACCACCCCGGGTTGATGCGGAACCAGCTGAAGGTTCCCGGAAGGAAGCTAACGCCGGTAACGCTTTTGGGCTCAGGGGAACCGAGGGGGACAGATCACAATTTTTGTCCGTCTATAATCGGCCAGTCTCATAATCGGTCTGTCCCCCGCTTTCCCGGGTTCAGCACTTGAAAAGCACATTGCACCGGGCACACCACCCTTCAGCTGCGCTCCGGCTCATTGGAAAACGGAGCGGAGGATGACTTGTATCGGCAACCATCAGAACCAATGTGAATCTTATGAATCTACGCCGAATCTCGTCGGCTGGAACGCCCATGCCCGCCCCATCGACTATTTGAAGAACGCCGCCCGATACCTTGCTGTTAATCTGTTGCCACTCAAACTGCCAGCCTGTTACCCACGTGAAGTCACGAATTTGATAGTCACCGGTTGCGCTTTGGCATTGAGCGAGTTTTTTGTTGGAAGGGTCAAAGGCAAAAAATAGGGGGCTTGGAAAGCCGAGCAACTGAGTATCGTCAAGGCTTAGACCTTCTTTTAGGTTGATGGACGCTACAAGTGCTTTTGCTCGTCTCTTGCGCCGTATCAAATGCCACATAGCGAGGCAAAAAATAGAAACAGAAGCCAGGAAGAGCTGACGTCCTTCGACTGTAAGCTTACCGGACGAAAACTCTATCATGCCCCACAAGAGTCCTATCATCGCAAGCCCCGATACCCAAGCGGCGGGGATCACTACACTGTTAGCGAGGCGAGCTCCGAGCGTCCTCAAACAGGTTTTCATCATAATTCAGTTTTCGTCTCGGAATTTTTTAGCCAGTATCCCAAGCCTAGTCATCACGGCATCGACCTTCGCCTTGTCGTGCGCATACGGCGCGAAAAAAGCCAGGATCATGTATCGGTCTTCGTAAAGCTCGCCCTGTACGTAGACTAAAGCGGCATTCAGCTGCGGCCGCCTTATGTCGCATTTTCTGTAGGCTTGCCGATCGGAAGCCCTGAACTTTTGGGGTGGTAGAGCGATATGAATATGGCGAAGTTGGCCGGATCGAGCCGCTGCCGGCTCGTGGTATGGCTGATCACACCCCCATATAACTGGGAAGTGTCTGACCTTTGCTATCCATGCAGACGGTAAAATCTTTAATTATCTGGTCTAGTGCAAAAGGATGGGCTGCGAGTGCCAACTCGATATCAGCCCGCAATTCAGGATGGATTTCGACTCGAATAACCACTATCCGACTTGATCGATCAGACGCTGTGTGTTGCGGGTCGTCAGGGTTTTCAGCCCTTCCAAGTCGATATCGCTCTCGATGACATTCGGGACGATTGTGCGTTGACGTATCAGGGAATCATTCATCGCCGCAACCGAGCGCGCCTTCGCTACAGCTCGAAGCAGCGTATTGAACTCTTTTTCGCTCCCGACCGGAATACCTGCTTCACGGAGCCTCTTCTCTACAAACCTCAGGTTGTCTGCGATCAAGCCAAAAGGATGGTCTTCCAGATGGCATTCTGGAACGTCTGCCTCGCACAAAATCCTGGTGTATTTACTCATGTCGGTTTCGAGCCTGCGCAGTTCGCCAACAACACTTTTCACAAGTTCACAAGATCCTGCACATTCGCCTGGGTCCGCTTCGCTGCAGTTGATTGTTTGGCTGGCACTACTTCCGCATGCGCCATTTGATCAGTCATGACCAAGCATGCCGCAACCATAGTCATGGCGATGGTCGGCCCCGACCAAGAGCCTTTGCTTTGAGCTGCTACTGTCATAACGTCACCAAATCTATCGAATTGCTCAAATACTATACAGTGAAATCAAGGCTCGATGCATGGCAGCGAGCAGCCGGTAGTTAAAGCCAGCGATACGCCTATCCACCGTTTACCAAACCTTTTTCCTGAAAACATCCAGAGCGTAACGCGATGGAAAACCTCCGGCGAGGGGCTTGGGGTCAGATTAGTGCCCTTGAAGAGATTTTCAGAAACCTCCTACGTCGCAGCGTTAAAAACCCCCAGACGCAAAAAGGGCCCACCTTTCGGTGAGCCCTTCTAGACCGCCCAGCAGAGCGGATTTTGTTTGGTAGGCGCGATTGGACTCGAACCAACGACCCCCACCATGTCAAGGTGACCGTGAAGCAAGTGTAACATCATGAAAAATAAAGGAAAGTTTCCCCCCGCCGAGTGTTTTAAGTTCGACGTATCACCCTATAAGAATCAATAACTTAGCCTTGTATATTCCTACAGTATTGCCCCTCCTCCGGCGTCCTGCCGACAAGCCCCTCTTCCCCAAACTGCTACGCTGACTCCATTGCCCAAGGAGTCGTCACATGCCCAACTCGGACCTTCTCCCTTCCCTGCTGTGCAAAATCAACGAGAACCAGCTCGCGCTTGAGGCCGCCATCATGGAGCTATCCAATTGGGTAGAGGCACGCGGCTCGGCTGACGTGGCCGACAACGTGCGCGGCGCCCTGGACACCATCGACAGGAACGAAGAATTTATCAAGCTGACGCTTGCCGTGCTGATGGCGCCGGAATGAAATAACGCTGCTCGTCGGCTCACACTCGCCCGGGTCTCATCGCCTCGATTACTGTACATACAAACAGTACCTAGCAAGCGATCCCCATCATGAACTTTGAACAGGCCAAGGCGCTGAGGATCCAGCTCTGGCGAACAACCCTCGACGACCACGACTTCCGAATGGAGAGCCCGGAGGCGCATCGTTCCACCCTCCTCGAGTCAAGCGCCCGGCTAGCAGAGGAAGGGCTCATTGATCGGATTGAACAGTTCGAGATGGATGAAATGGCGAACGCCGCGTACTGGCACGCGGTGGAAGAGCTGCAATCGAACCCGACTATTTTCCGGCCCTCATATGGCTATGACGTCCTTCCCCGAGGCGGAGGGCCAAGGATCGGGACGATTTTCCATTCTGTTCTCCGCCTGGATGCAAGCAGTAGCGATTCACTCCGCCCCTATGATGGGAAGGTTTACCGGGACGAGACTGGGCTGGTGCTGAAATACAGTTCCTCGACGGAGACCGGGAGCATCGAGGGGTTAGTCCTGACTATGGCAGACGGAAGGCAGTTCGACCTGATCGAGGCCAGGCGGATGGTGCAGGGAAAGGTGTACACAGCTATTGAGGATCCAGACGTGTATCGCTGGATGGTCGATGTCGTCCAGGTCGCCACTGAAACCCGGGACGTCGACATCGTGGAGAGAATCAGGCCCTTTCTGGAACTGGCGAGATTCCGTCAGTGCTCGACGTGCCTAGACCGCTTTGGCAAACGAGAGGATTGCACTGTATGCGACGGCCAGGGTTTCGTCCCCAAGCTCTTGAGCCGTAGCTATCTTCATAATTCAGGGGGTTGAACATGTGTGGACGACTCTCGCAGTACTCCGGCATCCACGACTTCGTGGCGGCCCTGAGCATGCCCAACGCTTTGGTCAATTCCGCCGGCGACCTGCCGCTGGAGAAGTACAACGGCGCCCCGTCGCAGCAGCTCGCCCTCTTCCACTTGGAGGATGATGTCCTACACGCCGATATGGTGCGCTGGGGCTGGCGGCCGGCCTGGGCCAAAGACCGGGCAGCGCCGATCAATGCCCGGGTCGAGAAAGTCGCCCACGGACCGTTCTACCGGTCGATCTGGCCGAACCGCGCAATCACGCCTATCAACAACTGGTTTGAGTGGGTCGATGAGGGCGGCCCCAAGAAGCAGCCCTACTTGATCCGCCGGCGAGACCAGGCTCCTGTCCTGTGCGCGTCCATCGGCCAGTTCCCCGGTGGTGGACGTGAGCCGGGTGAGCACGACGGCTTTGTGATCATCACCGCCGACAGCGTGGGCGGCATGGTCGACATCCACGACCGCCGTCCGGTGGTGCTGACGCCGGACTTGGCCCGCGAGTGGCTGGATCCGGCCACACCAAAGGAGCGGGCAGAGCAGATAGTCCTGCATCAGGGCGAGCCGGCCGAGGCCTTCGAGTGGTTCAAGGTGGACCGCGCCGTCGGCAATGTGCGCAACCAAGGCCCCGAACTGATCAGGCCTATCGCCGACCCACTTCTTTAGCGTAGGCCTGGCACGCCTGCAGCGCGATCAACCCCCGGTCGCCGGTGTCGGTGATGGCGATAATTCTTTGAGCATGCGCTGGGTCAAGTTGGGCTCGACGGGCTCCATGAACCACGCCGACGGCGCCGGTGGCGGCAGGCACTCCGTTGCAACCGGCAGGATCCTCGGCGAGGAGGACTGACAGCCGCAAATCAGCAGTGGCAAGGCGATCGCGCAGGCGATCTTGATTACGTTGGACATCGGTAAGCACTCGGTGGTGGGTTTGGTCATCTGCGGCGAGCTGCTGCTCCAGGGCCAGACGCTTGCCCTGCTCTGCCTGGACCTGATCAGCGGCCGCGCTGCCGATCTTGGCAAGGTCGGATAGGTGCGCATTGGTCTGATCGGCGAGCTGACCGCTATGCCGCCAGTCCTGCACCTTCCACGTAGCGCTCATGGCCAGAATCAACGCCACGGCCATGCCGGCGATCATCAGCTTCAGGCTGGCGGGGCTCATGGCACGTCCTTGAAGAAGATGTGGTTGCCCAGGCGGAAGGTCTGGGTTGCGTCTTTGGCCCAGGCTGGCGGCTTCGGCATCGTGGTCGCGTAGTAATGGGTCGCGCCATTGGTGATGTCAGGCTCCTGGCCGGAGATCACCAGGTCGGCCGCCCGCTGCGCCTGGGCGAACTGCTTCGGCGGGATCGGCTTGGCGCCGCTCAGGTAGGGATAGTTCGGGTCGTTCTTGTTCCAGCAGCTGAACTGGTATGGCTTCAGGCAGACGCCGGCGTAGCCCTCGCCCCACCACGAACGATCCTTACCGTCGTTCACGCGGTTGCGGATGACGCAGGCCACGGCCACCTGGCCGGCGAAACTCTCGCCACGGGCTTCGCCCCACAGCGTGCGCGCGAGGATGTCGCGGTCCTTCTCGGTTGCGGTCATAACTTTTCTCCGAGCAAAAAAAATCCCGCTCGATGGCGGGTTGCGGTGTTCTAGTTACGTCAGATGGGTTCAGCGGCGGCCAGCATCGGAGCTGCGATAATCTCCGGCATTGGCGGCTCAACAGGCCAGACCGGGGCCTGGTACCAAGTCGGCTGAACCGTGACCTTGCCGAGGGCGAACTTGTACGTTTTCCAGGCTTTGAGCGGCGCCCCCAGCGCGACCTGTTCAGCCTCCTCCTCTGGCGTTGCCTCGCCGATGTCGATGCCGAAGCCGATGGTGTCGATGCGATCCTGGATGCGCTCGATTTGCGCCAGAGCTCTGGCATTCCGGGCTGATAGCTCGGCCTTCGCTGCGGCCAGTTGAGCGGCCGCTGCTGCGGCATCCTTGATGGCTTTGGTAATCAGTTGGGACCAGTCAATATTGCTCATATTCCAGCCTCGAAAAGTGGTCCAGGGAACACAACCGGGCCATCCAGGACATTTTTGAGCGGAACCGGGAAGGCCTGTTCGGGGCTGTAGTTCCAGGGGTTCGGGAGCAGCAGTGTCAGAACCAGCTCGCCATTGATTCGATCTACATCCCCAGCGAACCAGATCGAATTTATTGCATGCCGCGGTAACGTGTCGCCATCGCCGACTGGCGAAAAGTCGAAGTCTTCGCCATTAACCGTCAGGACATCGCCGTTCTTTATTACCTCTAGCGTGTCATCTCGCCGCTGAGGGCTAAGTATGATTTTCATCAATACCACCTTCCAATTGCAATAATAGAACCAAACACTCCCAACGATGCTGAAGAGAAAGTGCTCCACCATTTGAAATCGCACGCTGTGTTAGACACAGTGCGCAATGTAATTCCTAATGAGATGGTGTCAGACGAGTTCCTGCCAACAAAACTAGAAACTGTAGGTGTAGCAAAAAATGGCATTGGCCAAGTAATAGAGACGCTTGCCGATTGGAAAAGAGTGCCTGACGCAGTGTTAACGGCTTGGGCTATGGTAGGCATACTAACCATGCATATCTGAGTACCGTCAGCGAAGCGGGTATATTCTCCGTTAGAGTTTGTACCCCGCTCGATAATAGCTCCTGTCGGAACCCCGCCAGACTGAGACGTCGTCCCGACAATAGGACTACCTACCACACTCCAGGCCGTCCAAGTCCCGCTGTTGAGCACTCGCTTGTATTCAACGCCGGTTGTGACCACGTAATAATTTTGGATAGCGTAAGCCTGCGTGATACTCCTGTTCCAAAGATAACCGTTGGTAGAGGAAGGTGCGCTGCCCTGGTTTGCGCCTGACGCAACATAATAGAACCCATTGGACCTGAGAGCATCGATAGTGGTCCCGGCCACGCTATTCAACGATTCAGCACCGATACCGTGGTCACCGACCCTGAGGACGCGGCCGACTGTCGAATCAGCCGCGGAGGTAGTCAGCGTGGCTGGTGCGGCCGTCCCAAGCCCCAGACCTTCGCGTGCGGTTTGGAGATCCGTACCGCCAGTACCACCCTTGTTGAGCGGCAGCACGTCGTAGTTGCCGGTGGTCTTGAGGGCTGCGAGCTGGGTGCCGTAGGCGTTCACGATGGATCTAAGCGCATCAGCTGAATCCTTGACGTAGCCCTGCATGGGTGCCAGCGCATAGCTGCCGCCAGATGCCGTCGCGCCGATGTACGGAGGATCGATGGAGATCGCCGTGTTGCTCGCTACGTTGGTGACCTCATACCACCGGCCATCCGGCCCACGAAATGCATCACCGACCCGGCTGTTTACGATGAAGGCGGTGCCAGTACCTGTAACGGCATTGGAATTCAGGGTGACGTTGACCGTCCCCGCTTTATACCAGGGCATAAAAATTTCCTTTATAGTTTCGCAAATACAGCGGGCATGAAGAATACAATTGGATTGGACGGCCCAACTGTTATCGCGTAGAGGTTCCCGCCCGAAAAATCCCACCAACAATATAACGCCCGATTAAGTCCATCATCAGCCAGCATGTGCATGCTAAACGTGTTGATGAGCATGTATTCGCCAACCGGGAAATCAAAATTGACCCGGTAATAACTTCGGGTCACCCCTTGGGAGGTGTTATCACTTTTTATATATGTCCAGTTCTGGAAAGACCTTGTAAATCTAGCGTATGGGGTGCCGCTATCAAACAAAAGCTTTGAGCTACCATCCCAAATCCTCATCCCAAAATCTGCAAGTGCAGTGGCTGCGAACCCGCAAGCGAAGTATGAACCGTTCGGTTGCAAGGTATTTTCGTTGTAGGCCCGTACGTAGAAGCCGGTCCAAGCGCCGGGGGATCCGATTACCCGCATCAAGCACAGACCAGCTATGCCGCTACTTCCGGCAGGGCGGACAAATACTAGCGGCGGCTCCTGGCTGGTAATGGTTCGTGGAAACGATGTCACTGACCCTAGCCCAGACTCTTGTGTCGGAGAATAAGTACCCTTCGCCAAAACAACGAGTCGAGTGAACTCGGAATCTACAGTCACGACATTGCTATCGTTTTTGAATTCTAGTCCGAAAGACATTAGGAAAACCTTATGGCGATTAGACGCATTGTTACGCCAGTGGTACTACTGTACTGCTCGCGACCACGAACATAGCTATAAACACGGACAGCATCGGTTATAACTTCCGTTTCAAGCTGCGAAGACAGATTAATATCGTAACTCCCAATCGGGACTACAAAGGCAGTCCCGTTGGTTGGTGTCAGCCCGGGCACAGATATAGTTTGGAAATTTTTCGAGTTACTTCCAGTGACTACACCGCTGTACACAACTCTCATCGTGAACGACGAAGGATCGAGCGTGACGTTGCCGTTCTCATCCCGGATTTCCAGCCCGTAACTCATGCCGAAAGATCTCCAAGTTGCACGCGCTTCACGCCGTTTTCGTCGTAGACCTTGATCGCGCGATTGGTCATGGTCAGGCGCCCACCGCCAGGTGCTGGACCGTTGAACTCCAGGTTTCCGGCTTTATCCAAGCGCCAGCCCTGCGAGCCGGCAACGTAGTTATCCGATTGCAGGTACTGGCCGATCTTCAGCATCGTGATGCTGCCGTCCTGGATGAAGGCCGAGTTCATGAACACCTGGCCGCCTTGGACCGCAAACGGAACCGACACGGCGCCGCCAGCGATGGTGTTCACAATCGCGAACCGGTCAGCACTCACGAGGAACTGGCTTTGCAGGCCCGCCGGGCCGTTCTCGATGCCCAAGGCAACGCCTGCGGTGATGTATTGCCCTGTTCCGGAGTTGTACTGCATCTTCACGGACCAGCTCGCGTTCACCTTCCCGTTCACGTCGTTGATGATCGACGTGTTCTGCTGGATAGCGGTTTGTTGCTGGCCAACGGTGGTGCTGATCTGGGAAAGCTGCTGCGCCGTGGCCTGCTGATTGGTGACGACCACCTGTTCGAGCAGGGTGACGTTCGCCGCGGTGCCGGCCACCTGGGCATCCAAAGTGGTCAAGCGCCGGGCCGAGGCTTCGTTTTCAGAGGCTCGAACGCTGCTCTCCGAGGCTATAGCCGCGGTGCTGGTCCACCCCTTGATGGCATCGGCCAGCTCCCCTTCCCCGTTGTCGTCCCGATACGCAGCCCGCAAGGCTTCGAAGGCCGTGGCCTGGGCGGTGACCACGCCGTCGATCTCGGTAATGTCAGCGGTATTGGTCGCCACCTGCTGAGCCAGGCCATTGGCCGTCTCGACCGACTGCCCCACATCGAGCCAGTAGGTGGTGTTTGGCGGCGGCTTGTTAATCGGCACGGGGGCCTTGGCCTGGTACAGCCGCTGCCCCTGACGAACGATGTCGTTTTTGACATAGGTCTTGGCCGGGTCATAGAGCAGGATGTCGTCGAGCGCGTCGATCTGGTCCTGGAGGCCGGGTATTTTCTCGATTTCCGTGAGCAGATCCTCACCGAGCTCCGTTTCCGTGATCTGCCCCTTGATCAAATCAAGGATCGGCCCGGCGTTCGAACTGGCCTGGCCCAGCACCCCGTTGCCGACTGGGTGCCATGGCCCGATGTTCCCGGTGCGGTCCACCAGGCGCGCCCAGAAAAAGAACGTAGCCCCGGCCAGCAGGCTTTGCAGGTTGTAATCGTTCTGGGGATACGCCAGGTCGGCCAGCTTCGTGGCATTTTCCAGGACGTTGGTTGGGCCGTACCAGATCTCTGTCCGCTGGGTGTCCTCGGCGCCAGCAGGGAATCCCCACTTGAGGCCGATGCCAAACAGCAGCGAGGTCGCCGTCAGGAACGACACCGCCGGCGGCAGGCCTTCCTTGCCCTTGAGCTCGGTCAGCATGGAGTTACGCCAGATCGACGAGATGTCGAATGCACTCACCGCGCGGACGCGGGCAACGTAGGCGCCGGCATAGATGCCCACTACATCGACGTTGGTCGAGCCGGTGCGCTGGACCTTGATCCAGTTCCCGCTGTCCTTTCGCCATTCGACGTCATAGGCCACCGCCCCATCGACGGCAGGCCAGCTGATTGTCATGGTGGCCACTGCCAACCCCTGGACAACCGAGGAGGTCGATACGACTGTGACACTCGTAGGCGCAGGCACGACGGTGATCGGAATGACACTGATCGGCCGGTCTTCCAGGCGTGCGCCGGTGTCGATAAAGGCGAACTTGCTTGGCTCGTACTGCAGAGCACTGATCTCGAAGTCGCCCTCGGTGGTGCGCTTGGTCCGCAGGACCCGGTACAACGGGATCGCTAGGTCGTCAGCATCCAGCGCCCACTGAAGCTGTGCCCGCGGCGCCTCGCTGTAGGCGACGGTCACGGTCACGGCACGGCCAGCGACACTCTGTACGGTGCGCCCTTCTGCGCGCCCGCCGGGCAGGTTGATGATCAGTCGGTCCCCGGCCTTCGCCAGGGTGTCGCGGTCAAGAGTCACAACACGACCGGCCACAGCCGATATCCGCCCGCCAATCTCCCGGCCAGCCAGCAGAGAATCGGCCACAGGAATGATGTGGCCCGGGAGCGGGATCACGCCTTCCATGCCGGTCTTGAAAGTGACAGTGCGGTCCAGGTTGTTGCTCAGGATCGCCCACTTACCACGGCGCTGGGCCTCGGATGCACGGGTGCAGCCAATGGCACTCAGTTCAGTTGGTCGGTCCCCATAGCGGCGCTGAAGGCTCAGATCAGAAAACGGAATGACGTCGGTGTCGTAGTTGTTCGCCGGGTTGTCGTAGCTGACAAGGGCCCGGGTATACCGGGTCTTCGCCGAGGCGCTGCCGTAGGAGAACTTCCCGTCGATGACATTCGCCCGGGTGAATACGTAGTCGAAGTCCTGCGCACGCGGCATGTCGGCCTGCATGATCAGCTGGCCCTGGGCCCAGTAGGTCATCCCGCGGTAGATGCCGGAGATGTCCCGCAGCAGCGTCCAGGCGTCGGCCTTGCCTTGCAGGTTCATGTCACAGAGGAAGCGCGGCTCTGTGCCGCCCAGGCCGTCGGGAACGAGCTGGTCGCAGTACTGTGCGATCCGGTACAGCTCCCACTTGTCGACCATGAACGCCTTGATGCGCTTGCCCAGGCCGAAACGGTCTTCAGTGCAAACGCCGTACGTGATCCAGGCCGGGTTATTGGTCCAGGCCAGCTTCATGCTGCCGTCCCACGTGCCCGTGTAGGTGCGGCTGATCGGGTCGTAGTTGCTCGGGACCTGCCATTTCCGGGCCTTGCACTTCACGGTGACGGCTGGGATGTTGGTGAACTGCTCGGCGTCGAACTCGATGTACAGCAGCGCGGTGTTCGGGTAGCGCAGCTTCGCATCGATCACCTCGGTGAAGCCGGCGATCAGCATGGTGTCGGCAATCTTGTTGCTGTTCTGGTTCGGCGTGATGCGGCGGACGCGGATCTGCCAGCCTGTGGTTGCCTCTGGCAGATCGACACGCTTGGAGCGTTCATAGCGGGTGGTGGTCTTCCCATCCGCAGCATCTATCAGCACCTGCTGATAGGCTCCGCCGTCGGTAGCCACGTCGATTGCGTACTCGATGCGATAGCCGCCAATGTTGCCTTGGTTGTCCTGGCGCTGAAGCGCGGGCCAGGCGAAGCGCAGGCGCACGGCTGAAAGTTGGGTGTTCGTAACGGACCGAACCCAGGCCGCATCGCTGCGCAGCTCGATGTTCAACGATGTCTCGTTCTCAACAGATGGAATTCCGGGGATGTAGGTCTGATCGACAGACCCGGATCGCCACTCCCACTTCACGTTGGGGAAGTTGACGTTGCCGCTGGCGTCGTTGATCGGCGTGTTGTCCAGGTAGATGTCGGCAGCCGTGGGCACCCCTTCAAATTCACCCTCTCCCACCGCAATGAGCAGCTTCGCCACGTTCGTCGAGCGCAAGTTGTCGCTGGCCTCAGTCGGGGACTTAGGCTTTTTGTCTCCGCCTTTCGCGCCATGAATATCGATCTTGCGTGCTGCGCCCATGCTTTCCTCCAGGCGAAAAAAAACCGCCTCATGGGCGGCCTGCTTACTGCGTTCGGTTTACGTTTTGTCTTCGGCGTAGATCGAGGCGGAAATGATCATCCCACCCCACCGGCGCTCGCCGATGCAGATCGGGACAGGGTTGCCGCTGGCCGTGGTGTTCTTGGCGCTGCCGAAGGCGTAGGACGGTGCGTTCTCAGGTCCGGCACTTTGCTTGAGTCCGGAGGCCTGGGGGCTGAGCATCTGGATGACGCCGCCGGCGATGAGGCCAATGCCCGCAGGAGTCAAATATGGTGCAGTAACCGGAAATACATAGGAAATCGCCAGCAGAACCACACCCACTACAGTCTGCAATACGCCGCCTCGCTTGCTGCCTTCAACCACTGGAACGATTCGAATCTCGCGCGTTCCGCCCAGGTCAAACTCTGTTTCCCCTACGTTCCTACGATTGCGGAACACAGCGAAGCGCATCCCCAAGGAGGCGAGCCGTTTGATTTCCTTTTCGAATCCATCAATGGTGCAATTCAACGCTTTGAACACCTCACGAGAGGTTCCAGAGTCGATCTGCTTGGGATGATCGCGTCCAAACTTCCTGGCCAGCGACCCTGACAGCTTGACCATAGTCATGCCTGAATTGAATGAAACAGCGTCGGCCATCGCCTTCTCCTTCCATAAAAAAACCGCCTCTCGGCGGTTTCGTTTTTATCGACATTTTTGAAGCGAGTCTCGAAGAGCTCCTCGTCCCAGCTGCGACCATGCAACACGCTGGTATAGCTTGGCGACGCTGCCAGACTTGGCATGGCTTATGTCCAGCACATCGTCAGTTTGCTGCGCGAAACCGCTTACAAGGCGATATCCGGCCGGCGTTTCGCTCATGCTCGCATTGGAGTTGTGCTCCTGCCATTCAGGGAACACACAGAGGGCGAAGGCTTTCGGCGCCTTGGTGGATGTAACAGTGACTGCCGGGGCTGATGACATCAGGTCGGATGGCGATGAGCACCCCGCCAGCAAAGCGACAGCTACCGCGCCTACGAACAATCTCATGGGGTCACTCCTGTGGAAGATGGCCACAAGATATCAGAAATGAAAAAGCCCAGCGGGTGGGCTGGGCTTTGTGAGTGAGCGGGGAAGTCGGCACTTAAAGGTTAAGGGATCGCTGTCCGTGAATCTGTTCGGCAATGTGCCGCTCGTACTCTTCACGACTCCTCGAGACAGATGCGATACCCATAATCTTGCCTACCTGGGTCCGCAGTGCTTTTACGCCAATCTCACTGAGAAACATGTGAATCTTATCGCCTTTCTCGCCGTTTTCTTGCTTGCTTGCTTTAGCCAAGCTGAAGACTTTTCCCGCGCTTTTCGCTAACGGCTTGTAAATGTGGTCGATCGTCAAATACTTGAATTCCCAGGGCCGGCCTCTTTCGGGCTTCACGAGCCCATACAACCGATACCACTGTTCGTACAGTTCTGGGGAGAATTCCTTCTCGTACTCGCGAGCTTCTTCCGCAACGTACATTTTGTACGCCGCAATGACTTCCTCTTTGGTCCTGTCGTATCCGGCCAGCGCATAGACCAACCCCTGAATACCGGCTTTAGCAGACGCTCCCAGAATAATTTGGGCCTGGGCAACGATTTTCGCGTGCCTTGGAAGCAAATCACCACGCGCATTAGCCGCCACGAGCGCCTGGCAGATGTCGATCAGCAAGCCTACCTCGTAACCATGAATTTTTCGAGGAAGAGGCAGTTTCGCTCCCGGGTCAGAACCCTTAAAAATCAATGGGTTATCCACTTTTTTTAGTAGGTTCGCTCCCAGAGCTTTCGAGATGGTTTTGCCGTGGACAAACCTAGACAGTGCGGTGCCGCTAGAGTCCGAATTCAGGAGAGCTACAGCCATCCCACGCTGACCAATCACAGCGGTTTTCTGTGAATCATTAAGGACGTAGCACTCAACATCAATGCCGAACGCCTCCTTAAAGTTGCCCTGGTGCGCGACACCTGTTCCCCAGCGAGTTGCGGCCCCTTTTTTCGCAATTTCTGTTCTAGCTTCTGATGTCAGTGCCAGCGCTCGTGCTGCACCACCTTTGGCCTTACCCTTTAATTCGGTCATGCAAGCATACTCTGGATGTGTATGCTTGCATTTAGCGCCACACTTGCAAGCATGTCAACAGATTACATGCTTGCATTTTTATGCCGAAGAATCAGCCGGGTTCGGTCAAGCCACGGCCCACCGAAGACGATTATTTCGCTCGGGCGCCCATACAGGTGGTGCAGCAGGAATGGCCCTGGGCCGAAGGTAGCGGCATCCTCGCCGGGAAGCACCGGATCAGCGCCAAGGAAAATACCAGCGTGGTTCGGATGAACCGTCCGCCCCACCTCCATCACAATCATGTCGCCGCGCTGTGGCTGGTCGACCCGGTAGAAACCAGCGGCCTCGTAGTTCGCCTCGTACAGGCTGGCATTGTCCTTGCTCTCCCACCAGCCGTCGGCGCGCATAAAGGCCTCGAACTCGAGTCCCCACTCGCGTTTGTACCAATCCGCGCAGACCTGCCAGCAATCCCAGGCGCCGTGGACAAATGGCCGCTTCAGTAATGGCGTCTCGCCGGTGGGTACTATCGTCCGCAAGTCGCCCTCCGGCCAGCTCAGGATGTGCCAGGGCATGGCCGTGGCTTCGCACATCGCCAGGTCGCGCGGTGACGGTCTGCTGGTGGCGTCCGGGTGCGAGTGAACGATGCCGATCACTTCGCCCAGGTCTTCAGCCGCGGCGTATTCCTCAGGATCTATGCGGAACTCCTCGCTCGGCTCCGTCGCGATGTTCGTGCAAGGGAGGTACTGCTGCTTCCGGCCCAGCGCCAGCAGCAGCCCGCAGCACTCTTTCGGGTACTCGGCCGCCGCGTGCAACTGAATCGCGCTCAAGATGTGTTTGCGCATGGTCAGCTCCGGGCGATCAAGGAAACAGCAGGGAAACCGCCGAATGGCAAGGCGTTTCCCTCGCCGAAGCGTGGAATGCATCCCCGGCCAAGCGTGGCATCACATTCGTCGAGTTCTGGGTTATCGGTGACCACCCCATCCTTTGTCACGTAGGGCCCGGTGTAGCCGCAGTTCGGCCCACGGTAGCCGCCGGTAAGGCACCAATGGCACAGCGTCGTGGCCTGGCGCCCGATGGACTCCCCGCCCACGTCACCAGGGCTGGCAAGCTCCCAAGTGACCGTCTCACCGTCCTCATTCGTCTTCTGGTCGATGTACCACACATCGATCGTCTCTTGGGTTGGGTCGGCCTGAGGATTGCCGCCGGGGAAGTTCTCTGCGTCGAGGTACGTGCCCAGCGTGTGGCGCATGGTCAGCTTGAACTCGAGCAAGTCATCGAAGGCCAGGCACAGGGCGGTAATCCGACCATTGACGTTACCCACCGACAACGTTGGGCGGACGGCCGTGCCGTCGCCGTTGGATTCAATGCCGTCGATCTGCATCGGCCAGGCGCCGTACTCGTTGCCCTGCCAGTAAATCGACTTGGCCTGCAATTCATCTGCCGCGGCGCCGGCGGCGATCAGTTCCGCAGCCGTGTACGGTATCGAGTGCCCATGGAAGCGCAGGACATCTGCGCCATAGTCAGACCCGTCCAATTCGAAAAGCAGCACTTCGCTGCCAGGCTCGAGAACCTGGATTTCACTGATCAGCGGCATGATTGCCCCTTAAGGGAGAAACGATTGGGTGAAGGTAGTGGTCAGGGTGAACCACCCGGCACCTTTCGGCGTGATCGACGGTGCAGTGCCGCGGAAGAATGAGAGCTCCCCAAGCGGCGGCGTCCATAAGAACGACTTGTGCCCGGCGTGGCGATCCAGAAACGCTTTGATTTCCAGCGCCACCGCTTCCCTAACCACAAACGTCAGCGGCCAGGAGTCGACACGATTGTTCGGGCCGTCCCCGACGACCTGCTCGTAACCGTTGCCGAACTTCGAAGAGCGGGTTCGGTATTCCGGCGTGCTGGTGGACTCGACCATTGGGCACCAGTCGAACGTTTCAACGGCCATTCACGAGCCTCCAGATTTTTCCGCCAGGCTGGGTTTCCCTAACGATTTCCTGCTGTGCGCCGCGTTTTGCGACATCAGCGTAGGCTTGGCCCAGGGCTTGAGAGTCTTGCTGCGATGCTCCGGCGCCAGCGCTCTGCACCTCAAAGGACTGATTGATGACGATCTGCCCAGGCGCCGCCGGCGAGCCGGACGAGCCGCCCGACAACCCAACATAGCCGCCATCCGCATACCCTCGCTTGTTCAGATTGACCAGGTATTCCTTCATGCCTGGCCGGTCCACAACCTCCTTGCGGATTACCACCTCACCACCGTGGACTATGCCGGCCGGCTCGTACTTACCGCCTGGGCCGGTGTAGCCGCCATCATCAAACCCATATTGGGCGCTATAGCCAGCGGCAGTGCTCCCCGCCGAAACCGGCGCACTGCCGCCGCCGAACGCACTCCCAATTGCCGTGCCCAGGGCGCTCCCCGCGATGCTGCTGAAGACGCCGGATGCGGCCGACTCCAATGCCATCTTGGCGATCATCTTCGCAAAGCTCGTGGCCACCTCTCCAAAACTCTGGTCGGCACCGAACGCCCAATCAACCGCGGCGTCAGTGAGACCGTCATAGAGCGATGTGAAGGCCGCCCTCGCCTGGCCAGCGACGTCCTTCGCCTGATCCACGTAGTTCTGAAAAGCCGAGGATGCTCCCAGCGTCCAATCACCCCGGGCTTCATCCTCATCGGCGTAGAATTTGTGTTGCATGGCCAGGCGTTGATCGAGCGCCGACCTCAACGCCTGGGTTTCCTTGTCGTACAGCTCGGTGCTGAACTGGTCCTTGTTGCTCTTGTTGTAATCGGAAGTCAGCTTGTCCATCTGCGACTGATAGGATTGCTGGATGCTGCGCTGCTCCTGCAAACGCTTGCGTTGTTCATCACCCATGCCGATGCCGGCCAGGTTGTTGTCGAGGCCCTGCTGTGCACTGGAAAGCTGGCTCTTCAGGTTCTCATCGAATGCCGACAATTTTCGACGGGTCTCCAGCGCTTTCTCACGCAGCGTGTTCTCAGTTTCGAGCGCGGCGTTGCGCTTGAGTTGGGCGGTGATCAGTTCCTTGTTGGCCAGCAGCGACTGCTGTTCAGCAGTGAGCGTTTTCTTGCTCTTGATGTCGGCCAGCTGCTGTTCCCACTCAACCAGCTTTTTCGCATTCGCACCAAGCGTCTGGCTCGCCGCCGACTGATCCCCAATCAGCGCACTCTGTTGCTGGATCACTGCGTACTGCTGCTTCGCCTGGTCAAGCGCCTTCATGCCGGCGTCTTCACGATACGCCGGTGCCTTGGCGGTCTTGGCATCCTTGTATTTCTCGTTGATAGCGGCGATATCCTTCGCCTGCTGCTCTGCAGAGATCAACAACGACTTATCGCCCGAAGCCTTCGACTGTGTGACGCGCCTCTCAACCAGCAGCCGGTACTCCCCCACCTCGCGTTCACGCTTGACCGAGTTGCTCTCCGTTTCTTTGCGCAGCTTGTCCAGGCGCACCTGGTCTTCCAGCGATTGCTGCTGTTGTTGCTGCTGAAAGCCTTTCGCGGCGGCCCGTCGATCCTGTTCGGACTTAAGCACCAGTTTTTCGGTTTTCTCCCGCTCAAGGGCGTCCTTGCGGAAGCTGTCATCGGGCGTCAGATTGCTCAAGGGATCCGCTGGCCTTCCTCTGGGATCGCGCTTGCTACGCAGTGCCGCACTGTCGGCGATCGCGTTGAGTTGTTCATCCAGTTTCGCGATCTGCTGATCAAGCGTTTCCTCACGCCCAATGTTCAGCGCCGCATCCCAGGCCCCTTTGGCGGCATTCCTCACCGCCCCCCAACTAGCCTCAAGGACGCCGAGGTTCTGCTTGATGGATGTGGATGTGCGGTTCAACCCGTCTTCATACGCGGCGGTTGCCAGCGCGGCGGCTTCCAGGGTCTTCCCCTGCTCCTGCAACGACTTGATGTTTTCGTAAGTGGTCGCCGTCAGGAAATTCATAGACTCGTTGAGCTTCAGAATTTCCGCTGTAGGGTCCTTGGCGATCCGCTTGAAGTTTTCGACCGTGGTCTCTGCAGCGATGCCGGTAGCCGATTCGAACTTGATCGCCGCGGCGGCCATGGATTCGAACGCAGCCACTGGTATGCGCGTAGATGCCGCCAACTGCGCCAGCACTTCGGATGCTTTGCCGACCGTACCGCTAGCGCCCGACACCTGGCGAGCCATGGATGCCAAGCTGCTTGCCGTGGTGCCGGCGGTATTCCCGGTCATTGCCAGCGAGGTAGTAAACGCCGTTCCCTCGTCGGAACCTTGCTTGTACGCCAGCGCGAGCACCGCGGCCGCAGCCGCCGCAACGGTGAACGGATTCACCAGCCCCAGAACATACCCGCCCAAAGCCTTAGCCGCCGGACCGGCTCCGCCGAACATATCCTTGAGCTGCCCGCCCTGCTGGAGGAAAACCGTCAGCGGATTCTGCCCAGCCTGCAGGGAAACGGCGATATCGGTGAACTGTGCAGGCACGCCCCGCAGGTTGGCCGCATATTGCTTAGCGGTCTGGCCGTTCTTGGCCATTACCCGGTCCACCTTTTCAACCGCGTCACGCTGCTCCTTCAGCTTATCGAGGTACATGGTGAAGTCGGCATTGTCCAGCCGGCCTGCCGCTCGGTGCTTGCGCAGCTGCTCTTCCATTTTGTCGAGGCGGCCATAGGCCCCAATGACTGGGTCAATCTGGCCGACCAGCTTATCCAACTGGTCGGCTTGGTACTTGGCTTCCCGCGTGGCGGATTTGAGAGAGCGTTGTGCCCGGTCCATACCCTTTTCAAAGCCGCCAGTGTTGGCAACCAGATCGACCGTCAGTTGGCCAAGTGAATCAACAGCCATAAATCACCTCTTGACCGACTGCAGCAGCGCTAAAAGATCCTGCGGCGTGGCTGCTTTTGGCTCGGGCTTCTGTCCACGATCAGGAAGGAAGTCTTCAAAGGTCGCCTTTCCGCCGTGCACGTTGTTTAGCAGCGTCGCCAGCATCGCAAACCCATGCTCGACGCGAAGCCCCAGATTCAGCGAGCCCGCCTTCTGGGCGTACTGCATCCAGGCCAGCGCCTCGACATATGTCAGGTTTTGCTTTGCTTCCCGGATCGTACGGCCGCCGACGCCCGCGAGGACGAGCTCGTGCCAGAACTCTTCCTCGGCGTCGATTTTTTTTCCAGGGCACCCTCCGGCACCTTATTGACCTCGCCAATGGCAGCGAGCAACACGATTGCGAGCTCAGCGCACAACGCACCATGCCCTGTATCCGGTCCGCCAACCACGTCAGCCACGGTGAACACCGGCTTGCCATCCTTATCGACGATGCAAGAAGCAATGCGTTGAGCAGTAATGTCCCCGCCCTGGTTCTGCGCATCCCAACGCTGCGTGACCGAGATATACGACTCATGAGCCACATAGACCGTGGCTTTCTGAAGCTTGCCACCTGAATGCCATTGGATTTCCTTCTTCACCGGCGGCGCGGCGAATGCGCCGGCGGCTGCCAGCGCTGCGATACTCAGATCCATGGGACTTCCTTAAGCAGAGGTTTTAACGATCAGTTCGATCTCGCCGGATACCTGAATACCGACGTTGGACTTCACGACATCACCGAGTCCAAAGGTGAATGGGAAGGCGTTCATGTAGCCTTCGAAGGTGAGCCAGGTCCGGGTATTGGGCAGGTCGAAGTCCGCGCTTTCGTTGATCAATGCACGAGCAGAAGCGCCAGTACCATCGCCACCGGTGAGAGCCACCGTCGGAATGGTGGTGTAACCAGAACCAGCGTTGGTGATGGTGAAACCGGTGACTTTTCCGTCGGCAATTTGGGCCGTAGCAGTCGCACCGCTACCGCCACCGCCGGTGATGGCAACGGCTGGAGCCGTGGTGTAATCCGTGCCCGCAGAGTTCAGCACGATGCCAGCCAGCGTGCCTTCAGCACCTACCAGGGGCGGGATGCCGGTTTCCGCTTCAAAGTCGTATCCGTCCGACCAGCCCACCACCCACTTGAGTTTGGTTCCCGCTTTCTTCAGTTGGTGCAGTCGCAGATGGGAAGGATTTTTCGGGTCGATGTTCAGGCCAAACGATGCAGATCCCGGCTCGGCCAAGCCCGCTTCATACTCGCGAGCCTTGGATTTGGTGCACGTTACGTCGATCTGCGCGATTGCAGTGTCAATCCCGTCCAGCGAGGTGAAGCAACCGACATCGATGACGCTGTTGTCAGCTGGATCCAGCGCGAAAAGCTCCGTGCCTTGGGTGTTAATGGTCAATTTCGTACTCCCCGATTTCCTGCGAAATCACTGTTTGACGGGCATAAAAAAACCCGCCGGGGCGGGTCGTTTTTTCTGGTGCGGTCTACTGGCTCACGAGCCAGGCGACGTCGAAACCTTTTCTGTAGTTGTGCGTGTCCTTGTCCCGGTCATCAACGCCGAACCCTGTGACGTATGCATACCGCGCAATCACTTTGCGGAGCGCCCCCACAACGGCATCAGCGGACGATGCCGTATCGGCGTAAACGTCCACCTGGAGGCCATATCGATCCGTGTCCGGAACGCCGTTGACGTAGTTGATCGGCGAGCCGCTGACGACCTGCCAGACCGCATAGGGCTTGGTGGTTCCTTCCGGCGCCTCACCGTGCGGGTACAGTCTTGTCGGGCCGGTGCCAAGCAGCGCAGTAACCAATGGTGCCGCGGCGCACACCGTGAAGATGGGGGCGGTCATCAGTTCACCCCCAGCTTGATCAGTTGGTACTTGGCCGAGCTCAAGAACTCCTTGAACAGCGCCTCGCGGTTGTTGGCCAGCGCCGGCCGGAGGAACGGTTTTGCCCGGTTCTTCTCGGTGCCCAATTCCACCCACCACCAGTAGAAAGTGTTGCCGCCCTTCTGCCCTCGCTTGCGCATGCGAACACCCACGGAAACGACCACTGCGCCGACCTCCTGGCCCAGCGCCTTGCGTTCTATCATCGCCAGGTTGGCCGGGATGAAGTTGGCCGTTTCCGGGTCGTCGATCCGCGCCGCGCGATCCTTCGCGTCGAGCAGCACGATGTCCATGGCATCCTTGGCGGCCGGCAACACAACCTTGCGCCGCATTTCCTCTGTCAAGCCCTTGAACTTGGCAGACAATGCATCGGCACCCTTGAGGTTGTACGTGACCCAATCACCCATCATTCACCCCCGAGGAAACCAGCAGCGTCAGGTATTCCTTTCGTGAGTTGGTGTCGGCCAACGGCGGACCAACGATTCCGCAGATAGCGCCGGTACTCAGTACAACGCGCATCTCAGGGGTTATGCCCTCGCGATACCGTATGACGATGCGGGATTTGACTTCGGATTGGCCGGCCTGCGCCGCAATGAGATCGCGAGCGCTCAAATCCTCGACTGAAGCCCAAACCTTGGCGAAATCGACCCATTGCTCAGTCAATTGCTCTCCGGTTTGCGGATCCTGTCCAGTTACTTTCTGCTGGATTTGAATTCGATGCCTGAGTTTGCCGGCCTGCATTAGAATCGCTTCCTGTACCAGAGCAGCCTGTCGACTGCGAGAGGAACCGCTGACGGCCCCCCGCCCATCACCACCGCTTCACGGTTGGCGTACCAATGCCCGACCAGCAGCAGAAGCGCCTGTTCAACATCCCTGGTAAGGCCCATTTCGTCGGGCTCAACCGGATTTGCCTCGACCAATCTGCGGTCGCAGTGCTGCTCAATGTGAGCTTTGGCCGCTTCGAGGTAGGCACCGATCAAGGCGTCTTCTTCGTCGCCATCGACCCGCAGGTGCATCTTCAAGGTGGCCAGCTCGATCATTTACTTAGCCTCTTTCGGCGCAGCAGGCTTGCCGTCCTTGGGTTTGGCGGTTTTTGGCTTGCCGTTGGCATCGAGCTCAACGACCAGCCCTTTGCCGACCAGGGCGTGCGCATACTCTTCGTCAGCGATATCGAACTCTTGACCTCGCGAGACCTTTGGCGAGTCAGCGCCGAGCAGTTCAGCATTGCCAACGAAGCCCCACAGAGCTTTAACTTTCATATTGCCTCCGGAAACAAGAAGGCCGGCGATACGCCGGCCTTCATGGGGTTTGGTGAATTACGGCGCGATTGGGAATTGACCCTTGACCAGCGCCTCTTTGCGACGCACGCCCAGGCCCAGACGCTCTTCGACCAACAGCGCGATCTCGTTGCGGATGAACTGATCATTGATCAGGCCCATCTTGAACTGGAACGACATGCGGTCGAACAACGTGGTGGAGCGAGCGAAGTTGGCCACGAGGAACTCGCCGCCCGTATCAACGTCACCCTCGTCCATGCTGTCAGAGGTGATGACCGGGCGGCCCCACAGGATTGGCGTGACCAGACCCTGCAAGTTGGCGAACAGGTAGCGGTTTTCGCCATCCTTCTGAAGCTCGATGTTCATCCAGTCGAGCTCGGTCATCACGACACCGTCGGCGGACATCTGCGACTGCTTGCGGACCTGGTAGATCGCACGACGCACAAGGTCGATGGCGGTGTCGCCGACCTTGCTCAGCGCGGTGTTGTAGGTCGTGGCCTGAGTCATCAAGCCGTTGAGGTTCTCGCCGGTACCGTCGCCTTTGAGAATCTGGCCTTCTTCCTCGAGTTTGAGGTCGTAGCGCAGCAGTTGTTGCAGGTACGCAAACATCTGAGGCACGTCGGAGAGCACCTCGTCGGTAGCCGGCATCCAGACCGCGATTTTTTTTACGCGATCGGTTTCGGTGGTGAAGGTCACGTTGCTGGTTGGCTTCAAGCCACCTTCAGCCACCGGCCCAGCGCCTCGGGTGTGCAGGTTCTCGCGAAAATACGTGTAGCTCTGCCCAGTCACTGGGATGGTGGTGAGCAGGTCGCGGATGCGCAGCTCCTGGCGAATACCGGGTTGAATCACCGGATCGTAGATTGGTGCTACGACGCCAGCGCTCGTGACCTTCATTTCCTTCATCGAGGCCAGATCAGACTTCGTGACTTCGATGAGCGCGGTGCTGACGTTCTTCTGCTGCAGCCCCTTGTAATTGTCGTCGCCCTTGACCATGTCGATGAAACTTTTGCCTTCGCCTGGTTGGCCGCGCAGCTTGACGCCTTTCTGCTCCAGATCCTGCACCTGGTCGATGACTCGCTGCAGTTCGCCTTTTTGATTGTCGATCTGGCTTTTCAGGTCAGTGGTGACCTGGTTGCCCTTTTCAACCTCCGCGATAGCGGCGTCGTATTTCTTTTGCAGCCCTTCGAAACCGCTTTTAAGTTGCAGATCGAGGGATTCCTTCAGTTCTTTTACTTCGCTCATGGTGATACTCCAAAATGGTGGGCGAACAAGGTGGATATGTCTTTCAGCTCATCCACGATCACCGTGGCCTCACTGCCGCCATCACGGCGTAGTGCGGAGTAGCCGAGCGAAGCGACTGCCGCCGCTTCCTTCTGAGAAAGCCCGATGCGCTCACGCAAGGCGTTCTCGAAAAGTCGAATGTCAGATTTCACAGTGAGGATCTGCGCCTCGGGATTCATCCCGAACGGCACGAAGGAGGCCTCCCACAGCTCGGCCTCCTTGATGATCCGGACACGGCGTCCGGCGCGCTCCTCGAAGCTTTCCTTGATGGTGTTGAAGCCGATCGACATGCTGTCGAGAATCTCGGCTTTCATCAGCTCGTAGGCATCGCGCGCATAACTGACCGCAAGATTGACCCGCCCTTTGAGCAGCAGGCCGTGGTCGTCCTGGGTGTAGTCGGCAGCGCCGACCAAGCGCGTCAGGTCGTGATAGAGCGCAAGCTTCAACTTGCCACCGCGGGTGGACTTCACTCGAGTAAAAGCACCGGGAAGGATGACGTCATCACCAAGATCAACGTTGTTGAACACCGCTGCGTAACCTTCAAAATTACCAGCGTCGTCCACCGTCTTGAGTTCAAACGGGACTTCAAGTTTTGACATTGGTCTGCATCTCCCATCGGGTGATCCGGTTGTATTCATCGCCATCCAAGGGCGTTTGATTTTCCTTTTCGCGGACTTCGTTGATGGTCATCCACCCTGATCCGCCGGAACCACCAAGTGCTGCCTGGTAATAGGCGGCTCGGCCCGCGCTATCGGCCCGCAACAAGCCCTCAACGGTAAACTCGACAAATCGAGAGTTTTTTCGATAAACCTTGTCGTTGAACTCATCCTCGACGGCGTCGATGTAGGGCTTCAGGCCGAAGGTGATAAAGCCGGTGAGTTGCTGCTCAAGGTTTGAGCCCATAATCGAGGTCTTGCCGGCCCTGTTCGCCAGCCAGAGAGGCACGCCGTAGATGCCGGCCAACGCTTCTTCTTGAAACTGCTGGGATTCAATGAACTGAGCATCTTTCTGACTTAGGCCGGCGGGCACGATCTTCGGGTTGCCTTGCAGAATGGCCATCTTCCCGATGTCATCCACGTCACCCTGGCGCACGTCCGGGAACTTCTCCATGACCTGGGCCTGCTGCACCTTGGTCAGGAACTGCTCGTAGATCACGTATCCGCCAGTAAATCCGCCCTTGCGCATGAAGCGCGAAGACCATTGTTGGCCGGCTTTGGCCAAACCCATGGTTTCCGCCTGGTATTCGATGGGTGACAGACCGACGATGCCGTCCAGGCTGAACAACTTGAAATGCAGCATGTTCTCAGGTGAAACGGGAAATCTATCCCCGTCTTTTGGAGTTACCCAGTAGATCAACTCGTCGTCTGTATCTATCGTGATGGTCTTGCAGTCCAGGGGCACAAAACCGATTGCCTCACCGTTACGGTTGCGCTCAATAAGGGCAAAGGCATTACCCCGCAGCGCCATGTTCACTACCACGAACTTCAAGAAGTTCAATAGCGTCATGTAGGGGTTTGGCTTTCGCAGCAGTTTGAGCTCCCGATCCTTGCTCTTCACCACCGTTCGAGTGCCACCGGCCTCGTCATATAGCTTCAGTGGCAATCCGCTCAAGGATTCCGACAGGATCTTCACGCAGGACCAGACCATGCTGATCGACAAGGCTGTCTTGGTGGTCACACGGACGCCGGCTTTGGTGCGCTTGCCGCCGACCTCCATATCCACTTCGACATAGTCGCCCGTGGTCGGGTCGGTGTACCCGAAAAATCCCCACGTCCGGGGGTTATACCAACGAAATGCCATGGTCAGCCTACTAGTCCGAAAAAGCCGTTATTGAGGTAGTCGTCCATGCCTCCGAGAGCCTCTGGGTTCAGAGACAGCAACGAAACGGCGTTGAACGTGGCCATGAGCGGGTCAATTTTGGCGGTACCCGACGCCTGCTTGGTGATAAGGAAAGCGTTTGCCGAGGGCACGCCTTTCGCGTTACCGCAGGCCCAAGCCATCAGAGGCTGACCGCAGTGTAAAAACGCCCCCTCGGCGAGCTTCCGCTCAGTGGTTTTGATGGCACCGGTTAGCTTCCAACCCTGCGATATGCCGATGATCTTGTCTTCCTCGACGCCCGCGTCAGCCAACGCATCAAGCACGGCGCCGATGCCAGCGGGGTCAAGGCCAACTTTGTCCAGCAACCCGGCTTGATTGATGCGGGCCACCGTTGCGGCGAGGTGCTCGACGTCATCGCCGATCTTTTTCACCAGGGTCAGATCACCAACCGCCGCGAGATCCATGAGGCGCGGCGCTTCGGTTTTTCGCCGTGTAAGCACCGATGGATGTGCATAGGCGTGAGCCCAATGCAGCCAGGTCCTGGACTCCCTAACCCGCCCCATCACCGCGAGACCAAGCAAGTCATCAAGGCCGCCGCCGTCGACACCGACGACGATCACCTCACAACGCTCAATCAGGGAGTCGAGGGTAAGACCCGCTTCGGCTTGGGGCTCCCAGAAGTCAGCACCGACCCAGCTGTCCGACATCAGCGCCAGGCCGATCTCGATGTTTAGGAATTTGGCGAGGAAGCCGCGAACTTCTGCTTCGCCGTCCATCTCAGCCTGCATAAACAGACGTTCGAGGGTTGGCCTGTCCACCGAGTAGCCCATATTCGGGTTTACCAGGTGGAAATTTTCCGGCCGGCGGGCCTCTCCGCTCTCGATCATGTCAGGCGGAAATTCATAGATCACAGGGAGGAACCGAGGATCCTCAATCCGACCTTCCCGCACGCCGCGGGCATAGCTCAATTTCGACCTGAATATGCCGGCCGGCGGCTCGTTTGACTGAGTCGTCAGCCAGATGATGAAGCCTTCTGGACGGGACAGCAGGCCGCCCGTAGCCTCGCGGATCATATCCGGGGCCTTGACGTTCTTGCCAAACAGCCAGGCCTCGTCGATCAGCACGCCAACGGCTTTTTTGCCGCCGACCACATCGCTATCCGCTGCAACCACTTTCAACGTGGCACCGGTCTCGCGGTGCGTGATCAGTTTCAGGTGCGGCTGGACGTGAAGCAGATCGCTCAGTTCTTCATCATGCTTGACCATTGCCGCGCAAGGCTTGAACGCGTTGTCGGCAATTTCCTTGGTCGGGGCCAGGATGATGAACTCGGCTTCCAGCCGCCAGTTGCGAATCAGGGCGGTCAGCATGATCGCCGCAGCAATCGTAGACTTTGAGTTCTTCTTCGGAATGCACAGGAAGTATTCGCTGATCAGGCGGTGGCCTGTCTCGCTGTTGTAGCTACCAAAAATTGCCCCGGCAAAGTCGATAACCCAGGGTGCGCATGCTGACTCGATTGTCGGGCAACCTGGCGCATCGACGATCTTCAGCGAGCGAAATACTTCGAGGCCTTCTTCAGCTTCGGCCGGGAAAAGGGGTGGTGGAATTATCGATTCGCCGGCAGAGAGGCGCCGCCACCAATCCGGGCAGGCTGTTGTCCATTGCATGGGCTACCTCTTCACTACAGTAAGCGGTGGCTTACCCGCGGCATACTTGCCTTTTCCAGCCTCTTTCGCGGCCTCTGCCTTGATATCTTTCTTGCCGGCCTCCCCTTTCTTGCCATGCACGTAGGGAACAGCCGTCTGAGCCGCGTTTCGCCGGTCGAAAATTTTGGCCCTTGGCTCATTCATCAGCGCCAACAACCACGCAAGAGGATCTTCAGTGGTGGGCAGGCAGTCGAGGTACTCACCGCCGGCCTCGTCCACTTCAGGTGCTTGGTCGTCGGAGGTCGTTTTCTGTTTTCGCTGCTTTTCGGGTTTAACACTCAGCTCGGATCGGCGAGCAAGGATTGCGCTGCAAATCTTGGGATCATTAGCCCAGCGCGAACCGGCGGCGGAAGCCGTGGAAGCCTTGCAGCCCGCGGCTTCAGCCGCTTCTTTGTTTGACGCACCACGGGCTTTAGCGTCAACAAACTGTCGTTGTTTGTCTGTTAACACCATTAACAAAATACCTTGGGGTCGGGAAAAAAAGTGCAAATGGGATCGGGCGCGGTCTGGAAGCGATATACCCCCTATATTTAGCCCCCCCCCTCCATAGGATCTTTCAATTGCACCATTTTAGTGCTTGTTAGATGGGAATTCATCGCATTTGGCAACCCCTCACCACGACCGCGAAGCAGCAGCCTCTTCGGCCTGCTTGACCGAGTCATGGCACGGCTTGCACAGGGTCTGCCAGTTGTTCCTATCCCAGAACAGGGCCATGTCACCACGGTGAGCCTCGATGTGGTCGACGACTGAGCCGGCTGTCACTCGACCCAATCGCTCGCAGTAGGCACAGAGCGGGTGAGCATTGAGCCAGCCCTCGCGAGCCTTCTGCCACTTGTAGCCGTAGCCACGCTGAGCAGAGGTTTCCTTCGTCGCTCGCCAGGAGTTGGTGTTAACGGCAACGAGGCGGTCAGGCTGGGTTTGAACCCTGCTTCCCAGCGTCTTCAGCCTTCCCATTAGGTGATGCTCCGTCATGAGGTTTGGTTGAAAGCACTGAAGCAGCTCGGTCCGCTGCGATCCTCAGCCATTTAATCGCCCTGGCTCGGCGTGCGGCACACCCGGTGCAGGCCATCATTCGGCCTTACGGCTGGGCAACTTGAAGTCAGTCACCCTGTCAGCAATCGAGCGAATCTTCTCGACGCCAAGGAAGCCAACCCAGCCACCAACGAAGGTAGCCATGCTCTGTGGGAGCGAGAAGAACTCAAGCCCACTGATAATCGTCAGGGCGAGCCCGCCGCAGATCGCGCCTTCCACAATCATCTGGCGGCGCGTACCGCCACCATAGGTGATCCTCAGCACAGCCATTGCACAGGACAACGATGCCGCGTAGAGGATTGGCGAATGCTGGCTCAACCACGCAAGCGCTATCGCCCAGGTGTCTGGTTTGTCTGGCATGTTCGGCATCTCAGCTTCCTCCCTTTCGGGGAGCGAATAGATCCGACTCCTGGCTCACTCCCAGTTCGGAACGATGGGTGTGCAGGAGCCGAAAACGAAAAAGCCCCGCTCAGTGGCGGGGCTTTATGTGTGTCGTTGCGCTCGGGTGATTATCACCACACGCAAGATCGACATGATGGGATTAATTTACGGCCAGCCGGCAAACAGGTCAAGCGGCATCAACAAAGATTTGTTCACGGTCGAATATCTCAGTGGCATGGATCACGGCCTGCTCCTCAAGAGATTCAAGCCGCTTGTGGATTCCGCCTCGCCAATTGCGGCGCGTGCGCTCTGGGGAGCCCGCCAGATCCCAGGTATTCATGTCGTAGAACTCGGACGGCAACACGATCATGTCTGTGGATCGCTTCCCTACCTGCACACCCCTGAGCTTCGGTATGGCCCAGGCCGTCAGCGCCTTGTAGATGAACAACTGAGGTGCCGGAGAAACCATGCGAGCTACCAGCCTGCCAATGGCACTGACCTTATTAGCCTTGTGCGTCGAATACTTGGCCACCAGCACATCCCACTGCGCCGGCTCAAGCTGCCGGTGCAGCAGCGCGTAAAGGCAACAGTCATAGTCAAACTTGTCACGCACTGACAGCGTGCTGCCGGTGCCACCCTGGCGCAGGTCTGCGTCGATCAGCTTCTGCCAGGACTGCTTGGTGCTGTTGTCGATGTTGTCCGCTGCCAGCACCCGCACCAGAGTGCCCATCACGTCTTTATACATGGCCATGGCTCAATCCCCCTTGAACGATGAGCCGCCAGGGCCGCGGCTGTTGTTCTGCTGGTACTCGTCAACGATGCAGCGAGCCGGGTTATTGCCGACGAGCTGTCGGCGTTCCCGGCGTAGCGCCATGCCCAACTGCACCACAAGCTCTTCAATAGGCAGTGGTTCCAAGGTCATCGCGTGGACCTGCCCAGATGAGTGACAACCGACGCAGGCAAGCGTGTGAAAAACGCCCTGGATGTGGCCTTGACCAGCACATGACGGGCAGTTGGTGAGGGGGATTGGCCAGCGCTGCAAGGCGGGGCCGTGAGTCTTTTTGATCATTTTGAAACCTCGCCTACGGTTGATTCGTGAGTAGCCTCACAGCCCTTATGCGGCGTGGCTTTGAGCGAATTATCGGATTCACCAGATGTAGCACCTGTGTAGCCGTGAATCAGGGCAAAACCCTTGCTGTCTAGATAGGCGTGCCACAGTTCCAGGGCGGCACGCTTGCGGGCCATCACATCCGACTGGATGTAGACCTTCACGTTGTGGCCCATGGCGTGGTTGATCAGCAGCTCGCCAATCAAGTGGTCGACGCCTATATCCGCCCAGGCGGTGCGAGCCAGCTTGCGCAGGTCGTGGCTGGTCCACTCTCCCCTGCCCAGACGCCGGAACATGGCGCTGGTCTGGCTCTCGCTGAGTGGCTTGCCGTTGCGCCCCGGGAATAGATAACGGCCCGTATAGCCGGCGGACTGCTGGTTGGCCTTGTGTTTGGCCAGCAACGCGCAGACCTGGTCGGTCAGCGGCAGAGAATGCTCGGCCCGGGTCTTGGTGTTCTCCGGTGGGATGAACCAGGTTCGCTCGGCGATGCTCAGGTGCGGCCACTCAGCCAGGCGGGTTTCCCCCACGCGATTGCCATGGCACAGCATCAGCAGCGCCAGCAGGGCGTCCTCGGGATGGGTCTCGAACTCCTCGATCAGGCTCACGATCAAGTCATCAAGGTGAGCGACCCGAAGCTTTGACGGCTTCACGCGCACCTTGGCCTTGGAGAAGTCGCTGAACTTGATGCCCTGCATTGGGTTCTTGTCTATCAGGCGCAGGACCATTGCCTGGCGAAAGGCCTTGGCCAGCAGCTGGAACACCAGCCGCACCGTGTCAATCTTCAGGATCTCCTGAAGCGGCCACATCAGTAACCGATCCAAGGTTTGGCGGTCCAGGTCGGCCAGCGGCACTTCACCGAGGCGCGGTATCAAATGGCACTTGATCGCCGAGGCGGCCGTCTTCTTGCGCTTGTCGGACAGGTTGCGGTCCTTGGCCATGCGCTCAGCGAACCACGCCAGCACCTCGCCCACAGCGCCCCACTCGGACACCACCGCCCCGCCGTGGCTGGCAATGCGCAGGCGGATATCGGGCAGTGCCCCAATCATCTGCTTCGCGCTCAAACCTGGGTATGCACCGATTTTGTACCACTGGCGTTTGACCAGCAGGTACCAGGAGCCTCGGGTGCGATCAGTGGAGAACCGCAGATAGAGCCCAGGGTTGCCCGGGTCACGAAGACTGTAGACGTCTGCGTTCGCGGCCTGGCGCGCGATCTCGGCATCGGAGATTTTCACGGCTACAGTGATCATAGGTCAGGCCTCGGCCAGATGTTCAAACCTTGTTTTTCGCCGCTGTCATAGCAGCTGCGGGCTTTGTTGTGCCGATTGTTCCAACGCTCGATGGCGATCCGCATCACGTCAGCCACCTCAAGGTCATAGATCTGCTCGAATGTGCCGAGCGAGCATGTGTTGATGTTTGGGCCCTGGGCGCCGCAGTCGTGACACCAGACATGAGCCTCGTACGCCTCGTCGAAATCTTCGTTCTGCTTGTGCTCCTCGAACACTTCCTCTCTGGTGATCCAGTTGTGCGCGATGATGCAAGGCGGCCCTTCGCAGAAAGGACAAGGCGCCATTTTGATTGGCTCAATCATGCAGCGACCCTCGTTAGTGGTTGGAGCAGGTACGCGCGAATCGCTTCCAGGGCGTCGATGTGCCCACGGCAAACGATGGCCAGATAGCCTTGCTCGGTCAGCGCTTGGATGTAGGCGTCCTGGTTGGCAGAAACGGCCGCGTCGAACGGCGGCATGGCCTTGAACTCGATGTACAGCCCGAAGTACCCGCCACGGGCCATCGGCAGTACCAGGTCAGGAACCCCGGCCCTCACGCCCTGCTCTTTCAGCTTGATCGCCACCAGCTTGTGCCGGTGACCGCCGTTCGGGACGTGGTAGATCAGTTTCGCGGCCGCCGGGTAACGCAGGGTGACCTCCTTCAACAGCGCGGCCTGCTCCAGGCCTTCGCGATCAACTGGTTTCGCCCGCTTAGCCTTTGGCTTGAAGAGTTTCGGCGTGGACAGCCTCATACCTTCTCTCCAGTGTGGAGGTCGACAATTTCAAAAGTTGTCGGCCACAGCATCCGGCCGAACTGCTGAGCCGCTGCCCGGTGTTCGAACAGCGCTACGGCGCGATCAGCCTTGTCCGTCAGGTCCAGCTTGTGCCCACAGCAATGCACGGCGTAGCGGTAATCCGTTGGGTCTGTGGGGGCGAGACGGAAATCAGCCACGGGCACCTCCTTTGGCGCGCATTGCACGCAGTTCTGCTAAGGCAGAGTTGCCCACCTCGGGGTTACGCTCAGGCTTAGGCGCGGCGAGTTCGGCGGCTGGGATTGGGCCCAGGGCCTCGCCTTTCCAAATCTTCCGGCACTGGGCCAGGTAATGCCGCTCGAAACTGGCAAGCCCCAGTTCCCGGGACAGTAGCGGCAGGCTGTGAAAGCCGGCGGCGGCCGTGGCGTGATAAACGGCCGGGTGCATCCACTTCGCCGAGGCACGCATCGCCGGGTGGCAGTTGCGCAAGCCCTGGGCATACGCTTTCTCCACGCTGGGCAGACCCAGTCCTTCCGGAGCAAAACACCAACTGACAAAAACCCCAGGCGCTGGGACGAATGCGACTTTGCTCGCGCTCAGCACCCGCATGCCGTGGTCGATCTGCTCCATCCGTGTGATGCCCGAGCGCATGAACTCACCCAGCCACTCCAGCTTGGCGGCGTTCATCACCGCCTCGGTAGACCAGGACTGACGCCAGGCACCGCAGGCTCCACGCAACCGCAGGAAAAGGTCATCGATCACGGCCTTCGTCGCGGGATCGACTTCCGCTACAACTGGGTCGGCTGGCGCCTGGTAGGAGACATCGGTCCGGCGGGTAGCAATCAGGTCGCTGACGTGGGTTGGGGTTTTCACAGGCGCACCCCCTTGGCAGTCCAATCGCCGGTACCGTCCATGTCGTCGGCAGGCTCGCCGCGCTTCACGGCGCTGCCACGCTTGATCCACTTCGCCAGGCGGTAACACCATCCGCCGGACGAGTCGCGGGTTTCGCTCTTCGCGACGAAAAAACCCTTGAATGAACCGACCATCTCGTCGTTTACGGCGTCGAACTTCAGGCCCATCAGGTGGAGCTGGCTTTCCAGTTGCTTGGGGTTGTAGGCCCACTCGGCGAACATGGAAAAGCGTTGACGGGGATCGGTGCCTTCGAGGGCTTGGCTGTCCTGCTCAGCAACCACATCGGAAAACTCGCGCTGCAGCTGCTGTTCGGTTACTTGATGGTTAATTGACGTATTGGGTGCAGATTCTGCACCCCGTTCTGTCTCAGGCTGCACCCCGCTCTGTTGTGAGCTGCACCCCGTTGCGTCATTTGCACCCCGCTCTGTACGGGGTGCAGGATTTGCACCCCGCATAAGCTGAAGGTCGTAAACCACTGGCCGCCGGTCGTGGCGATCAATGTGAACGGCGGCGATGGCCTGGTTGCCCTTTTTGATCAGGCCCGACTCTTCCAGGACGTCTAGTTTGTAACGCACGGTACGCTCGGACAGACCAGTGTCCTGAGCCAGGGTGGTGGCCGATGGGAAGGCACCAGCACCGTTGGAGCCGGCATAGTTGGCAAGGCACAGCAGCACGTGGCGAGCGCTGGAGTCCTTGAGAGTTTGAACGGGCAGAGAAAGCGCCCAGGACATAGCTTGAACGCTCACGACGAGATTCCTTGGAGTTTTGCAGCCGTATTGCACGGAGCGATGATCATGCTCATAATGGCCCCACTGTGTTTTACAAGTTGTTGGAAGAACCGCCCTGCCAGGCGGTTTTTTTATGCCTGCGATTCAGGCGCTATGGGTGTCCGGCGCATCCGTGGTAGCTTTTTGCTTCCACACGAAAAGGCCATTGGAGGCCGGACATGAGCGATGAAAAAGTAATCACCCCTTTCGAACTTGGTGTTTGTGTTGCGATGCAACTTGTTGGGAAGGCGATTGCAATGAATCCACATCTGGACATCGAGGAGCTGAAGCGCGACGCGGCAGCAGTGATGGGAACGATGCCAAGCGAACCCAAGTGGGTAGGCGGGCCAGGAGTCCATCAAGCTGCGATCGAAAACCTGTTGGTTGGCATAGGCAAAGTGAAGCGGTAGAAATCTTGCTGGCGAGGTAGTCGAGCTTTTCGGCCGCCCCGCCATCAACCGGATAGCCTGCGTCGTTATTCGTGTTGTTCATGCCCTTCCCCTTCGTGTTTTTGAATCCGCTACTGGATGGATCAACAGCTAATCCGTTGCTCTGCTAAATCTGGGAAAAAAAACCGACAATGGCCAAATCAAGCAGCTGATTTCGGATCGGCGCCTACGATCAGCAGGTAAAGATCAGGACGGATCATCGAGACGGTCAGAACGCCGTCGGTTGCGTCTTGGAGCTTTTTGCAAAGCTCAGGCGAAGCTTTCCGATGGCCGCCAGCAATCTGGTACAGGTAGCCGACACTCGTACCCGCCGCCTTCGCTACTCGATCTCGCTCTTCATCGGCCGCTTGCTTCAGCCACGCTTGCATTGTGGTCATGGGTTTCTCCAGTTATCTCGGCGCAAGCTTAGCGCTTAGCTAAATAGTTAAGCAAGCAAGAGTTTAGCTTAGAGAATATTTATCATTTAGCTAAGAGCTGTAATCATTGGCGTATGGATATTTACGCGATCAGAAAGAAAAACCTTGAGACCCTGTCCACCGGCAGGACCAGGAAGGAGTGCGCTGAAAAATGGGGGACATCTCCATCAGTCCTCAGCCAGATCCTGTCAAAGAACCCGGTACGAAACCTGGGGGACGAACTCGCACGTCGTATTGAAATGGCTGAAGGCTTAGCGAATGGATTTTTGGACAATGTCAGGGCTGCCCAATCTGTTAGCGGTGAAAGAAATCTGGCTCAGCACCCCGACATCCAAGAGGTGCGAGCGTGGGATGATCAGACTCCTCTCGATGACGATGAAATTGAGGTTCCATTCCTTAAGGAGGTCGAGCTTTCAGCCGGCTCAGGCCGCACGGTGATTCAAGAGTCAAGTAGCTTCAAACTGAGGTTCGGCAAGTTCACCCTTAGCAAAATTGGTGTGCAGGCTAGCCAGGCTGTGTGCGTGCCAATCAACGGAAATAGCATGGAGCCAGTGCTCAGACACGGGGCGACAGTCGGCGTTGATCGCGGGAAGAGCGATATGCGAGGGATCGTCGACGGCGACATATATGCCATCAACCATGACGGGCAGCTACGCGTGAAGCAGGTTTATCGTCTCCCTGGTGGAGGTATCCGCCTACGCAGCTTCAACAGGGATGAGCATGCCGATGAGGACTACACGCTGGCGGAGCTGGAAAGCCAATCTATCTGCTTAATTGGCAGAGTCTTCTGGAGCGGAATGTTCTTTTAAATCCCCTCTGCGCCAACCTCTAAAGCCCGCCTTGTGCGGGTTTTTTTATTGCCTAAATTTCCCCCTCCCCGGCACCAAGCTAAATTATTTAGCTCACGGCTATTGACGACCTATTTAGCTTGAAGCTAAATTAACTCCATCGCCGGATAACAACCGGCCAGATGGAAGGCAGCGATGAACCGGCCTCAACGGTTCAGAGGGTTGGCAACTGACCCGGGCGCGCAGCGTAAAGCGCCAAAAACAGTTATCCAGCGGGAGATCAAGCCGAAAGGCCCGCGGCTGGAAGAACAATTTGAATGAGCCCGTACCGCGCCAGTAGCGCCGAAGGGACAGCGGAATTTTTCACTGATGCACCTGGTGACGGGTGCATTGGGAAATCAACCGAGAGGCACGCAGCATGGAATCAATCATCAAGAGCGGCACGTGGATCGGCCATCTCGGCCGTGGGCTTGCTCGCAGAGAACTTCAGTTTTTGCTTTTGGTCGCGCAGGGCCTCACAGCCAAACAGATCGCCCGCACCCACGATGTAGAACCAGGGACGGTGGTCAAGCGCATTTCAAACGCCATGTTCAAGCTTGGAGTGCATCGCCAATCGGCGGCGATTGCCGAAGCGATGAGGCGAGAAATCATCGTTGGACAGGCTGACAGTCCGAAACCTCAAGGTCCAGTTGGGGAATCGAACGATGGTGTCTTTATCGCTTAAAGGAAGGCAAGGCATCACTTCTGCACCTTGGCGACAGGGTGCAGCGGGATGTAACCCACCCCAGAGGAATAACCCATGTTTGGTATTGGAAAGAAACTGTTCGGCGCCAAGCGCGCAGTCAAGAAGCTGGAAAATCGCGACCTGATGCAGGCCATCGTCGGTGGCTGCCTGCTGGTGGCTGCGGCCGATGGCGAGATCAGCAAGAACGAGGCAGCACAGATCGATATCCAGATCCGTGCCAACAAGGCCCTGGAACACTTTGGGTCGGAAATCACCAGCACAGTAAACCTGTTCACGGAACAGCTGCAGGCGGGCTTCCGGCTGGGGCGCATGAACATCCTGCGCGAGATCCGCGACATCAAGAACAACCCCGCTGACGCCGAGGAGGTGTTCGTCAACATGCTGACCGTGGCCGAGGGCGACGGGAACATCAGTCCCGAGGAAATGAAGGTCCTGGCCGAGATCGGCGTGGAGCTGGGCCTGCGCCTCAAAGACTTCGGTATCGAGGCGTGACCAGACGGTTGCGGCGGCTTCTGATCATTTCTTGTGCGGTATTCGCCACGGGCATGCTGATCAACAGCCTCGTCAATCGCGGCACATGCTCCTACTTCGGCTACCAAACCGACAGGGAAACCAAATATGCAGCCTTAGTGGGCTGCATGGCTAAGGTCTCTGGCAATTGGGTGCTGCGTAGCGAGCTGCGCGCCGTGCAATAGGCATCACTTCTGCCCATTCCGTGAGTGGGCAGAAGACAAAAAATGCAAAATTTATCGAGCGCCAACTTTCTTAGCAATCTGCTCAACAAGATGCACTTCCTGAGCATTCATCGCGGAGATAGCGCAGCCGCAAGATGCGCATTGAACGAAGTAAATAGCGTGGCCGCTACCCTTCACTTTAGTTTGGGTCGATAGCTCAAAAGAGCTCGAATCACATTTTGGGCATTTCGTCGTCACAGCCATTTTTCAATCCGCTCCCTGATTATTGAACCTAAACCCTATCAGCTTCCCTACCTCACGAATAGCTACACCCCGCGGCAGCCTGTCGCTGGCTGCCCGAGCACCTGGTACTCCCCAGCACCAGGCCGCATCGGAGTGTGTCCGGCCCAGACCCATTGCCCCAACGAAAGCCTGGGGCCGCCAGTGGCGACCGGACACACCCCAATGCGGATTCACAGGTGGCCACTGCCTGCCCAGTGAGCGAACAACGGAGGATCGCCATCATGAAATAGCCAACCCCAAGCCCTTCCAACGAAGGCACCCAGCGCTCACATAGGGAGGTCTGTGTGAAGCCAACAAAGCCCGGTCTCGATCGGGCTTTTTGATTCTCGCTCCCACAGGTCTGTCCGCTCTATTCCGGGGCCTGGCAATCGAAAAGCCATCTGAAACACATCACTTCGCTCCCACAGGCTTTATTGCGCCAGCACTCTCCCCTGCGCCCCACGGCAAACGGCAGGTGAGCAGAGTGCTGACGAATAAACGCAACCCCACCATCGAGGGATCAGCCATGCATCCATCCATTCAACAGAGAGTCGACGGGGTCGCGGCCCTGCACGCTCGCTCGACCATCGCCACCGCCGAGTTCTACGCCCTGATCGGCAAGGAGCCACCCGTGCAGAAGATTCGCTACCAGGTCGTCACCAAGGGCGAAAGCGCGTACCACATTGTCGAACTGGCTACCGATAAGGTTCGGGGCTTCCGCTTCACCTACAAGGCCGCGGTCAACTTCGCACAGCAGCTGGAATCGCGAGCCGCCGGCGTCAAGGTCACGCTCTCAGGTGACCGGCAATGATCGGCGAGCCAATGCCCAACCCGCGGGACGCAATCATCCAGGACCTGAACCAGAAGCTGGAGCAGTTCTTCGGTAGCGGGAAGACCATCCAGCAGATCGAAAGCGGCGTGAGTGCAGAGGCACCCTTCTTCGGCACCACCGCGCACCACCGCGCACCACGCGAAACTCCGAGCCGAGCGCGACAAGATCGCGCCCCAGGTGCGGGAGCTGGTAGCGGCTGGAAAGACCGCCAGCCAAATCGCCATCGATCTGAAGATGCACCTCAAGCGAGTGCAACTGATTGGCCGAGAGAATGGGTTCAAGTTCGCCGAGCACTCATGTGGCGAAACCAGAACTGGAATTGTCTGACTCGAGAGCGAATAAATTCACGGCGACATCATAGCCGTAGGCGACGTTGCCTTCATGATGAACGCGCAGCCCCCCAGCATCATGTACTTGCAAAAAATCTTCGTTTCCTAAGAGGTAGTACCCCTCTATTTCCATCTGTATTTTTTGAACAGTTATCGAACCAGGCGGATCGATTTTAATCTTCAATGCAATATCGTTTGGCGCACGAAATATAGTTATTGTTTGCCCAACCACTTCTACATCCCAGTTTTCATCACCGGCAGTCCACACGTTGTCTTCAATCTTTAACGTTGTCGCTCCAGTAATATCAGAAAACAAACCACTCAGAAGCATTGGCTCGCCTGCTGCATCTGGCTTCCGGATGGACAAAACATCAACGCCAGCGATCCTAAGGAGAACTCTACAGTTAAAATATTTCGAGCCGGCAAAATTGACCGTAATTCCATCGGGACCAAAATCAAACAACTCGGAAGCAAAACCGTCTTGTTTGCATTTTGGATTTTTGTTTGCTCGAGCAACAGTTTCAGCAGATAAAGTTTTTCTAGCACGCTTTTGGTTACACTGCATGCACAATAGCGTTATCCCGTCCGGGTCATGTCTTAAAGCATCTTTGAAGTCTGGATCAAAATGCTCAAAATCATAATACGCTAATCCGCACCTCACGCAGCCAAAACCACATCGTTGCCGAACCTCACGTCGAATTTCTTTAGGTACGTGACGCGCTAAGCCATGCCGATTCCGCTCGCCCATGTAATCGCCTCAATTCGTTAGGTGCTGGTCACCCGTAATACCCCAACCCAAACCAAATTGCCACCACCGGCCACGGAGGGCGGCGCCTGACTGGAGATAATCCATGGACAAGAACACGAAGATCCTGATCCCGGAAATCCCCGGCGAATGGACACAACGGCTGCGCTCAGGGAAAACAAACATCTGGAACGAAGCCAGGCATGGCAAGTCGCACACCAATGGCTTGCCTGAGGTCAGGCTTGACCCTCCCGAAACAGGGCTTTATGCCGAGCGTATCGATGGCGCTTGGTATTGGGTGTCTGGCTGCGCCAAGTGCAACGGAACCGGCGAGAAGTACAGTTACTCGGTGTGCGACAAGCACAACGTTTGCCGCCTGTGCGGCACTCACCGTTCTAAGCTCACGGAAACACCATGGGGCCACCCTGACGGTTTCACATGCAAACCCTGTCAGGACGCCGAAGACGCAGTCGCGAAAGCCGAGGCGCTGGCCAAGGTCGCAGAGCGCGACTACGACGAGTGGGATTATCGCGCCCAAGACGAATGCAAGTGCCCTCACTGCGCAACGGTGATTCACATCGAGTCGGAAGACTACGGCGACAAGAACATGGCCTGTGACACCTGCGGCGGCGAATTCGAACTGGTCACCGAGTACACAGTGCAGTTCACCACCACCGTGATTGGCGAGCGCATTACAGCCTGATCCGGCCTCATGCCGGGCCATAACCAATAGCCCACAAACTCAAATCACGCTATTGATAATTTTTTGTCAACCCTCGCCTCTAGCCTAGAGACTAAGTCGCTTACATGTAGGGTCGCAGACTCGTAGGTGTGGAAATTATTGTTTTCAAACCAAGACCAATGATTAACCACTGCGGTTCTCAGGCGCACTGACATATTAGGAAAAACAGGAGTCTTCCGCGATAAAAGCATATAGTTTTTAACGACGAGAGAGCAGCGCTCAGAAAAACGATTAATATTTCTAGACTCCGTACTCAGATCCAGCTTCCACGCTGATTGGCAGCGCAAGAGTAAATCTTTTATTTCCGATTGGATTGCGCTCAATTTATCCAACTCCTTCTCGAAACCAGCATCGACAAGCGTCGAAAGCTCGATATTCGGAGTCTCCGCCCCCTTAGCTTGCGAGGCAGCGAACTCGGCGATTACCCATACACCAATGATTTGGTCCTTATAGCGCTGCAAGCAGAACACCAAACTCCGAGCCAATTCCAAATCCGCAACGGCATTAACTTGATGCTTCCAAGAATTGATGCTCACGGCTGCAACACAAACTGCAACAACCGTAGCTAAAGAGCCGAGAATCTCAAAAAAATCATGCACGTCGTTGACGATAAAAAAACCGTTCTTTATCGGTATCTCAGCCCACACAGCACCGCATCCGAAAAGCAAGAAGCACCCAAGCCAAACAACCCAATCACGACTCATAACCCACTCCCCTGTAGATCCCGGAACTATACCGGTGAGGATTACCTATGTCCGCACAACAGATCGACGAGAAAAAACTCGAGCGCGCGATCCGCAAGATCAAGCACTGCCTCGCACTGGCCCAAAGCGCCAACGAGAACGAAGCAGCCACAGCGCTCCGGCAGGCTCAGGCGCTGATGCGCGAGTACCGGCTTACCGAGATGGACGTGAAGTTGAGCGATGTCGGTGAAGTCGAGTCCCGATTTACCCGGGCCGAACGCCTACCCACTTGGGAGCGAAACTTGAGCGGTGCCGTTTCTAGCGTGTTCGGGTGCACTGCGCTGTACGGGCGGCGGTACTGCAAGGAAAAGGATCGGATCCTCGCCCGCGTCTCCTTCGTCGGCGTGACACCTGCCCAGCACATCGCGCTGTATGCGTTCGAGGCGCTGCTGACAAAGGTGAAATATGCCCGGAAGAAATATGTCGCAGCAGTACGTGCAGGCGTACATCGCAGCTCTCACTCAGCCGAAACAGCAGGCGATCACTTCGCCCTGGCTTGGGTAAATGAGGTCTATGGGAAGCTCACTGCGCTTGTCCCAAAAGGCGAAGACGCCGCTCCGACAGCGAGCGAAGGCCGGGACATTATCGCCGTCGAAGCGCAGGACAAGGTTCTGATCGACGAGTACCTAGCAAACAAAGGCGTGGGAAAAGCCCGCAAAGCACGTGATATCGATATCGACTTGAATGCGCAGATCGCCGGCATGTTGGCTGGTCGCTCAGTGAAATTGCACGCAGGTATCGGGCGCGGCGGTGACGAGCTACTGGCCCTGTCCTCAACTCCCTAACCCCTACTCAGCTGAAATCCAGCGGCTCTGGAAGCAACCCCGCCGACTCGGTGTAGGTCGCCAAATCAATGACCTGGCGAAGGAATACGACCATCGCAAGCTTCTGGGTGTTGTCAGGCAACCCCAGCCATTTCAGCATCGCCCTCGCGTCCTCCTCTATTGCCGCGAGTGCATCTATGTCGCTTTGCAGTCTCATGTCGGCCTCCGGTCAGTGTGAGCTCTAACAAGTCATAGCTACCAATCACGAATCACGCCAACCGGCGAGGCCGATGCGCACTTTGAGACAACCCATGAGCACCTTTAGGGGCGGTTCGCCAGCTCTAGCCACTGTTCGACGCGCGACAGTACGCTGAGCAGTTCATTGAGCATGCTCACAAACCTTGAGATGCCGCGATATGTAGATTAGGGCCAAGGCGGTGTAAGTAGACGTCAAGGACAAGCCGATCATCAACCCGAAGACGAAGGCGCCGAAGGCTGGATTTTCGGAGTGGCAACCGAAGCAGGAGGAGCGGGCGGCTTATTTTCGCTGGTCAATCCTTTTGAGGTCTGAACAGCCAACGCAAACCCACCAATTACAGCAGCAAGAATAAACACCAGCGAAACTCTCTTCAGCCACAGAAAAGCAGGTTCTCCTCGTTTTACTCGTTTCCATTCCGACTTTAAGATCTTCTGACTGCAAGAAACAACTCCTTTGACAGCGTCGCTCATTTCTGCGGGAGATATAGCCGGGGTTTCAGTGAAAAAGGTATTCAAAAGTTCGAGCATCTCGCCGTGTTCATCTGGGTTTAGGCGCAATCGAATTCTGGTTATCAAAGAATAAATCTTTGTAAAGTCGTCATGACGTTCAATCACATAAGAGCTCGCATCCTCCTTTCGAGTTGTCTTGGCGTTAACCACTGCGAGCATGGCTCTTGCAAGGCCCACAAAATCAGCTACGTCGGCTCTCAGCCCGTCGATCCAAGCTTGTCTGAACTCCGACGTTTTTTGATCTTTCGCCAGCACAGTTACGACGAATGAGACAAGTCCGGCAACAAGCGCGGCAGCAATTGGCCCAGGGATAGGCCAGATAGCATCGATGATATTCATTTAGAGCTCCTTTTTCGGCAGCATCGCACGGTCGACCAAAATTTTCATTACCGACTTAGCAGCCCCCCTCCTCTCGCTAGACACCCTCAAAAGCCCGGGCATGCCCCGGCAAGGACATAGCCATGCCCGCGGAAAACAAACAGGCCGAGCCTCTGACGGTTCAGCGGTCCACGGTCACTAAACTGGTCGTTACCGGCGCACAGAGTCTCGATCCGATCACAGTGTTTCTTGAGGACTTGGCCCCCTGCAAGGGCAAGATAACGGTCAGCTGCTGGGGCAAGAGCTGGGCGGCGTATTGGGGCGGGATGTGGGAAGGCCTGAGCATCGGCCAGTTCTTCTGCGAGCTGAACACCAGCTACATCATCGGCTATTTCGATCAGGGACTTCGCTCAAGGCGATTCAGTGGCGAGGCTCTGGCGGACAAGGCCAAGCGCACAGTCCTGAAGGAAAGACGTATGTTCTGCTACGGGTCAGAGGAAGCCCGCGAGCTTTTCGATGAGGCTGAAGACCTGCGCTGCTCCCAATCAATTGAACACCTTCACGGCGCCCACAGCGAACTGATGACAAAGCTCTTCGGGGATGAGTGGTGGTATCTGACTGATGATGCCACCGAGCCGAATCCGGATTACGCCTACCTGGAGTGGATCATTGACGCAGTTCAGCAGGCATTAAGCAAGGAACGGCAGCAGATGGCGGTATGAAGTTCTGCACTTTCTATGAACTACCGTTGAACAAAAATCATGTTTTGAAAACAGTATCAGCCAGCCTTGGATGCAAATACGTACCGAGCAATAAGTGCTCAAGTACGTTCATCGCCAAGTCAAGCTGTTCTGGGCTACTTGGCTTTGCTTCATGAGCGGCTGTATTTCCTAGCGATCTTAATTTATGAAGAACCGAAACATCACTTTTAGTTATCGCACCCTTTACCAAAAGATCGTTTATTTTCTTGAATAGATTATCGCCCTCAGCCTTAAGATCAACGCAAATTGACTCAAGAACAACACGAATCCCTAGGCCCGCAAGAATTGTTTGGCCAGCATTCATAGCATCAACTAGTTCGTCATAGGCTTTACGAACGATGGGCGGTAGCAAGAATGAGTCTTTGATCTTGAACCTCCCTGCAGTTCTATGGGGAAAAATATCCACTGCAGTCCAATGAAAGTCTTCCCCTGTTTCCATATCATAAGCATGAGATTCAGAATCATCATACTCACTACGAAAACAGAGTGCTTCACAGTTAAGGCACTGAACTATTTGGTACGATTTTTGAGATTCAAAATTACTCTCGTCAATGCAGTCTTCCATGGAAGTTAGCACTACATGATTTTGAGAAATGCGGCACTCTGCACATATTAGCTTTGGCTTTTCGCCAGCTGTTTTGTCTTTCTTTATTGTCCGTACCATCTCAATCAATCTCCTTGTAATTCCCTTAACTGTAACAGAAAACCACCCTCCCCCTTCAAAGTCAGCCGCTATAGCGGCAAAGGAATCGCTATGCCTGAAGAAATCAAACTGATCCAGGCCGCCCCAGTCGTGCGCGACGAGAACGGCTTTTACCAACACCCTGACCTGCCCGACTTTGAAGAGGGTGACGGTGAAAAGTCCAAAGCCTGGATCGCTGAACAGCGCCTGCAGGTGAGGATGGTTGAGCTCGAATACCACAGCGACGAAACAGTCTCGGAGCGCTACTTCGAAGCGGGCGACCCGGACTGCAGCTACTGGGAGCCTGACCGCCCCGAAGGCGAGGATTGGTTCTGCCTGGCGATTCACGATACCGATGACGGCCCGGTCTGCTGGTGGGCACGCCGAGAGGTGACGCCATGAAAGCACTTTCAATTCGTCAACCCTGGGCCTGGCTGATCATCCACGGCGGCAAGGACGTCGAGAACCGCAGCCGGCACACAAAGTTGCGTGGACGCTTCCTGGTACATGCTTCCAAGGGCATGACCCGCGCCGAATACGTCGAGGCGCTAGAAGTCGGAGTGAAGGGCGCTGACATAGAGGTGCTTCGCAACTTCCCTATGTTCGAGGATCTGCAGCGCGGCGGCATAGTCGGCTCCGTCGAGCTGGTCGACAGCCTCGATTCCAGCGATTCGCCCTGGTACATGGGGCAGAAGGCGCTCCTGCTGCGCGAACCGAAACCGCTACCATTCACCCCGCTCAAGGGCCGGCTCGGCTTCTTTGAGGTCCCTGACGAACTGGTGACGCCATGATCCTCCCCCTGCTCTACATGGCCTGGCTCATATACAGGGGGCCCAGGCCATGAGGAAGGTCACACGCATCGTCGATGACCCTGCAGCGAAATGGGGGTTCCGCAGGGAGCCCGCCACGTATGAGGAAGCCGAAAAGATCACGGGCTTTCGCCTGGATCGCCGCTCCAGCTTCCTGATCACCCGAGCAGGCGAAGTCGAGCAGGAAGCCCAGTGCACCGTTGAGTGCTCAGGATGCAGCTGTGACTGCTCAACCTGCAGCTATGGGTATGCCTCGCACAAAGCCGGCGGTTGCCAGGAGTGCGGCTACACCGGAAAACGCCGCATGTATTTCGGCTTCCCGCCCTCCCCGCCAAAACGCAAGACCTCCTAACCCCAATCCACCTACAGCCTGCCGGTGAACGGCGGGCGAGGAATTCCTATGTCAGCGAAAAAGCTGTTTGAAGTCCTGATCTACGCCCTGCTGTACCTGCTGATCACCCTGCTCTGGTTCGTCTACGCCGCGCCACAGATGGTCGAGCACGGGTCCGACGCTGCCCTAATTACCGCCGGCTTCGGCTCGATGGTCTGGCTAGCCGCCACCGCCTGCATCCTCATTTACATCATCCAGAAGGCGCGCCCCGCGTAAACCTTTCAGCCGCCAGGCGCGACACGGAGCAACAATATGCCAAAGGTCATTGCACAAATGACGATAAAGCTCCCCCGGCTTATGGAGGTGAGCGAATACCGGAAGCTGCGCTACGTCGGGGGAAAGCCTAGCGTGCAGCAGCTGAAGAAATGGATTGAGGAAGGCGAGGTGGCAGGAGAGGTGAAGGGCGGTATGTATTTCGTGGACGTCCAGGCCGCAGTGATGGGATCTACTGACCCGCTGCTGGCCAAAATGATGGAGATCGGCTGATGGCTGCCCGGCCGCGCACACTGAAAAACAGGAAGTTACCGCCGAACCTTTACCCCAACGGGAAGTATTGGCGGTATCGCAACCCAATCACCGGACTGATGACGAGCATCAACCGCCCTATAGAGGAGGCCATAAAACTAGCCAGGGCGGCGAACTTGAAACTGGCGGCGCTCGTTGTCGACGACGGCGCGCTGCTCACCCTGCTGACGGGGGATCGCCTGCCGACTGTCAGCAACTTGCTCCAGCGCTTCCACGATGAATGGCTGGTGGATAAGGGCTACGCCGCGCGCACCCTGGAAGAGATCAAATTCAAGATTGAGCGATACCGGCAGGACCTTGGAGATAGGCTGATCGGGCAGATGGACGTGCTGGCTATGGCCGAGTATCTGGACCAGTTCAGCAACAACGCCTACACCAAGCACAGAGGGCTGTGGGTGCAGATATTCGCGTTTGCTGTGGCCAAGGGCTTGGCCGAGCGAAATAACGCCGAGCTGACTCTGGTGAAGAAGGAGGCGGAGAAGAAGCGGCAGCGGCACACGCTGGAGGGGTTGAAGTCGATCATCGACGCGGCGACCACGCCGCCCTGGCTGAAGCGAGCAATCCGCCTGGCGCTGACCAGTCTACAGCGCCGCGAAGATATCGTGACATGGCTGAAATCAGCTGCCGACATGGAAAAAAACACTCTGACGGTATCGCCTGGCAAGACCCAGGGTTATGACAACCCTGTCCACCTCAAAATAAAGATGGGCGCCGCGCTCCGGGAGGTAGTTGGCGAGTGCCTGCGTTCGCCCCTGGCTTCGCCTTACCTGATCCACTACAAGCCGAAGGCGCGTCGTCGGGAGCAGATCGACGCTAAGGACCATTGGACATCGGTGACACCGGACTACCTGACCAAGGAGTTCAGCAAGGCCCGAGACGCGGCACACGCCTACGACCACGTGCCGGCCGGCGAGCGCCCCACTTTTCACGAGATCCGCGCTTTGGGCGCATGGCTGTACGAGCAGCAGAATTTCCCACAGGAATATATCCAGGCGCTGCTTGGCCATGCGGATGAGAAGATGACCAGGCACTACCAGGAGGGACACGGCAACAAGACAATTGAATACGTCGAGGTGGGCGCCGAATTGGCGTTCTGAGGTGGGGGTTTTGCAAAAGTTTTGCAAAAGTTTTGCAAATCGCATCCAACAAAAAAGGGCCCACCTTTCGGTGAGCCCTTCTAGACCGCCCAGCAGAGCGGATTTTGTTTGGTAGGCGCGATTGGACTCGAACCAACGACCCCCACCATGTCAAGGTGGTGCTCTAACCAACTGAGCTACGTGCCTGCTGTGAGGCGGCATTCTACGGAATTCCGGAGGGGTGTCAACACCTTTTTTTCACCTAACCCTATGAATATGCAAAATATTTAATTTCCCTGCCGCAACGAAGAATCGGGGGTGGCTGGCGGCCGATTTTTATCTCGGGTAGGATCGTCGCATTCGTAAAAAATATAAAACAGAGGTTCCAGAATGACGAACACATCCTACCCAGCGTCCTATTACGCCGCATCGGCCAACCCGGCGCCGTCGCGCCCTGCCCTGCAGGACGATGTCGAAACCGATGTGTGCGTGATCGGTGCGGGGTATACGGGGTTGTCTTCTGCGCTGTTTTTGCTGGAGAACGGTTTCAAGGTCACCGTGCTTGAGGCGGCCAAGGTTGGCTTTGGCGCTTCGGGTCGCAACGGCGGGCAGATCGTTAACAGTTATAGTCGCGACATTGATGTGATCGAGCGCAGCGTCGGTCCTCAGCAGGCGCAGTTGCTGGGCAACATGGCGTTCGAGGGTGGACGGATCATTCGCGAGCGGGTGGCGAAGTATCAGATTCAGTGTGATTTGAAGGACGGCGGTGTATTCGCCGCCCTCACTGCTAAACAGATGGGTCACCTGGAGTCGCAGAAGCGTTTATGGGAGCGTTTCGGTCATACCCAGCTGGAACTGCTGGACCAGCGACGCATTCGCGAGGTGGTGGCTTGCGACGAGTACGTGGGCGGCATGCTCGATATGAGCGGCGGGCATATTCATCCGCTCAACCTGGCGCTGGGCGAAGCGGCGGCGGTGGAGTCGCTGGGTGGGGTGATTTATGAGCAGTCGCCTGCGGTGCGCATCGAGCGTGGCGCCAGCCCGGTTGTGCATACGCCGCAGGGCAAGGTCAGGGCCAAGTTCATTATCGTGGCCGGTAACGCTTACTTGGGCAATCTGGTGCCGGAGTTGGCGGCCAAGTCGATGCCTTGTGGTACCCAAGTGATCGCCACCGAGCCGTTGGGCGATGAGCTGGCTCGCAGCCTGTTACCACAGGATTATTGCGTTGAAGACTGCAACTACTTGCTCGACTACTACCGTCTGACAGGCGACAAGCGTCTGATCTTCGGCGGCGGCGTGGTATATGGCGCGAGGGATCCGGCGAACATTGAGGCGATCATTCGGCCGAAGATGCTCAAGGCATTCCCGCAACTCAAGGATGTGAAGATCGATTACGCCTGGACCGGCAATTTCCTGCTGACGCTGTCGCGTCTTCCGCAGGTCGGGCGGCTGGGGGATAACATTTATTATTCCCAGGGCTGCAGCGGTCACGGCGTGACGTATACGCACTTGGCGGGCAAGGTCCTGGCCGAGGCGCTGCGTGGGCAGGCTGAGCGTTTTGATGCGTTTGCGGACCTGCCCCACTACCCCTTCCCCGGCGGTCAGTTGTTGCGTACGCCGTTTGCGGCGTTGGGGGCTTGGTATTACGGGTTGCGGGATAAATTGGGGTTCTGAGGCCACCTACAACAAGGGCTGCTACGCAGCCCAGCAGGAGCAAGCTCCCTCGCCACGGGGCTTGTTCCAATCTTTCAAATCCCGAAAACAAAAAACCCCGGTCTTTCGACCAGGGTCTTTGCTATCGACTAGAAGGAGCTTTGCAGCTTTCTTCCTAGCTTCAAGGCGTTCAGTGGGCCTCGAAGCAGATATGGCGCAGCGGACGGGACTCGAACCCGCGACCCCCGGCGTGACAGGCCGGTATTCTAACCGACTGAACTACCGCTGCGTATCGCTATGGACTTGCGTCCAGTTAACTCGTCTGATCAAAACCCTTGGGTCTGGATCTCGAACCAGGCGAACCTGCTTCGGAAAATATGGCGCAGCGGACGGGACTCGAACCCGCGACCCCCGGCGTGACAGGCCGGTATTCTAACCGACTGAACTACCGCTGCGCGTCGGTGGAGGCTTTTGACAGCTTCCGTCTTGCTTTCGCAAAACTCTCGTAAAACATGGTGGGTGATGACGGGATCGAACCGCCGACATTCTGCTTGTAAGGCAGACGCTCTCCCAGCTGAGCTAATCACCCTTTGCTTCGTTGAGGCCGCGAAATTTACGCAGGTACCGAAGCTAAGTCAATAGCAGCGTTGGATTTTTTTCAAAAACAGTTTCAAGCGGCAAGCGCCAAGCTACAAGTAAAAGCACCGGACCCGCACCACGCTGCTTGCAGCTTAAAACTTGCCGCTTGCAGCTGCCCCTCACTCATAAATCATTTTCTTGGTCATGCCGCCGTCCACCACGAACTCCTGCCCCGTGACAAAACCGGCATTGCGCGACAACAGCCACGCCACCATCGCCGCTACGTCCTCTACCGTCCCTACCCTGCCCGCCGGATGCTGGGCGTGATCGGCGTCGGTCAGGGGTTGCGCGCGACGTTGGGACGGATCTCGCGCATCGATCCAGCCGGGGCTGACAGCGTTGACCCGGATCTCCGGCCCAAGGCTGATTGCCAGGGCATGAGTCAGGGCCAACAGGCCGCCCTTGCTCGCCGCATAGGCCTCGGTGTCGGGTTCCGATTGCGCAGCGCGGGTCGAGGCCAGGTTGACGATGGCGCCGTTATGGGCGCGCAGGTACGGTGCGCAGTGCTTGGCCAGCAGCATCGGCCCGCCCAGGTTCACCGCCAGGACCCGATTCCAATAAGCCAGGTCCAGGCTTTCGAGGGTGATGTTGTGCGGGTCGGCGATGGCCGCGTTGCACACCAGCGCGTCCAGCCGCCCGAACTGTCCAAGCACCTCGGCGATACCGGTGGCAACCTGCCCTTCATCCGCCACGTCCATGGCAATGAACCAGGCATTGTCACCCAGGCTCTTCGCCACCTTGGACCCGCGCTCGCGATCCAGATCGGTCAGCACCACCTGCCAGCCTTCACAAATAAGCCAGGCGGCAATGCCCAGGCCAATGCCCCGTGCGGCGCCCGTAACCAGTGCAACCCGGCCATGAGTGCCGCTCGGCGGCGTAGCCAGCTCGATCACAAGGCCGCCAACCCGCGAGCCAGGTCGACTTGCAGGTCCGCCACATCTTCCAGGCCGACCGCAACACGGATCAGGCTGTCACGAATACCCGCCGATTCACGTTCCTGGGGCGACAGGCGACCGTGGGACGTGGTGCTCGGGTGGGTAATCGTGGTCTTGCTGTCGCCCAGGTTGGCGGTGATGGAGATCAACCGGGTCGCGTCGATGAAGCGCCAGGCGCCCTCCTTGCCGCCCTTGACCTCGAAGCTCACCACCGCGCCGAAACCGCGTTGCTGACGCAGGGCCAGGTCATGTTGCGGATGGCTCTTGAGGCCGGCGTAGTGCACTTTCTCGATGCCGTCCTGCTGCTCCAGCCACTCGGCCAGGGCCTGGGCGTTGGCGCAATGGGCTTTCATGCGCAGGCCGAGGGTTTCCAGGCCCTTGAGGAAGATCCAGGCGTTGAACGGGCTGAGGGTCGGCCCAGCGGTGCGCAAGAAGCCCACCACCTCTTTCATCTGCTCGCCACGGCCGGCCACCACGCCGCCCATGCAGCGACCCTGGCCATCGATGAACTTGGTTGCCGAATGCACCACCACGTCCGCGCCCAGCTTCAGCGGCTGCTGCAGCGCCGGGGTGCAGAAGCAGTTATCGACCACCAGCATGGCGCCCTTGGCGTGGGCGATTTCCGCCAGTGCGGCGATGTCCACCAGTTCGGCCAGGGGGTTGGAAGGCGACTCGACGAAAAGCAGCTTGGTATTGGCCTTGATGGCAGCATCCCAAGCGGACAGATCCGCCAGGGGCACGTAGTCGACTTCCACACCGAAACGCTTGAAGTACTTTTCGAACAGGCTGATGGTCGAACCGAAGACGCTGCGCGATACCAGCACATGATCGCCGGCACTGCACAGGCTCATCACCACGGCCATGATCGCGGCCATGCCGGTGGCGGTCGCCACGGCTTGCTCGGCTCCTTCCAGGGCGGCGATGCGCTCCTCGAACGCCCGCACGGTCGGATTGGTGTAGCGCGAGTAGACGTTGCCCGGCACCTCGCCGGCAAACCGCGCCGCGGCGTCGGCGGCGGTGCGGAACACGTAGCTGGAGGTGAAGAACATCGGATCGCCATGTTCGGCTTCCGGTGTACGGTGCTGACCCGCGCGAACCGCCAGGGTATCGAACGCTACGCCTTCAAGGTCGCTGTCCAGCCGACCGGCATCCCAATCCTGACTCATGCTGCCACTCCTGTAATCGGTTAAACGCAAACCGGCCCCTCGGGGCCGGTTGGTGACTCAGTTGTTGTACAGATCGATGATCGCACTGACCGCCTGGGTCTTGGCCTTGGACGCATCGTTACGCGCGTTCTCGATCCTGTTCAGGTAGACCTCGTCGATGTCGCCGGTGACGTACTTGCCGTCGAATACCGCGCAATCGAACTGCTCGATCTTGATCTTGCCGCCGCCCACTGCTTCGATCAGGTCCGGCAGGTCCTGGTAGATCAGCCAGTCGGCACCGATCAGGTCGGCCACGTCCTGGGTCGTGCGGTTATGCGCGATCAGCTCGTGGGCACTCGGCATGTCGATGCCGTAGACGTTCGGGTAGCGCACGGCCGGGGCCGCGGAGCAGAAATATACGTTCTTGGCGCCGGCTTCACGGGCCATCTGGATGATCTGCTTGCAGGTGGTGCCACGGACGATGGAGTCATCCACCAGCATCACGTTCTTGCCGCGGAATTCCAGTTCGATGGCGTTGAGCTTCTGGCGTACGGATTTTTTCCGTGCGGCCTGGCCCGGCATGATGAAGGTCCGGCCGATATAGCGGTTCTTCACGAAGCCTTCGCGGAACTTGACGCCCAGGTGGTTCGCCAGTTCCAGGGCCGCGGTGCGGCTGGTGTCCGGGATCGGGATGACCACGTCGATGTCGTGTTCCGGACGCTCGCGCAGGATCTTGTCGGCCAGCTTCTCGCCCATGCGCAGGCGCGCCTTGTAGACCGAGATGCCGTCGATGATCGAGTCCGGACGCGCCAGGTAGACGTGCTCGAAGATGCACGGGGTCAGGGACGGGTTGGTCGCGCACTGACGGGTGTGCAGCTTGCCATCTTCAGTGATGTAGACCGCTTCGCCCGGGGCCAGGTCGCGGATCAGGGTGAAACCCAGCACGTCCAGGGACACGCTTTCCGAGGCGATCATGTACTCGACGCCTTCATCGGTGTGACGCTGGCCGAACACGATCGGACGGATGCCGTGGGGATCGCGGAAACCGACGATGCCGTAGCCGGTGATCATCGCCACGACTGCGTAGCCGCCCACGCAACGGTTGTGCACGTCGGTCACGGCGGCGAACACGTCTTCTTCGGTCGGCTGCAGCTTGCCGCGCTGGGCCAGCTCATGGGCGAACACATTGAGCATCACTTCCGAGTCGGAACTGGTGTTGACGTGGCGCAAGTCAGACTCGTAGATCTCCTTGGCCAGCTGCTCGACGTTGGTCAGGTTGCCGTTGTGCGCCAGGGTGATGCCGTAAGGCGAGTTGACGTAAAACGGCTGGGCTTCAGCCGACGTCGAGCTGCCCGCGGTCGGATAGCGCACGTGGCCGATACCCATGTGGCCGACCAGGCGCTGCATGTGACGCTGGTGGAACACGTCACGCACCAGGCCGTTGTCCTTGCGCAGGAATAACCGGCCGTCATGGCTGGTCACGATACCGGCAGCGTCCTGGCCGCGGTGCTGGAGCACGGTTAGCGCGTCATACAGCGCCTGATTGACGTTCGACTTACCGACGATACCGACGATGCCACACATGCGACGCAACCCCTACTTAATGGATCTGAACTGAACACACTTACTGCGGCGTTTTGGCCGTCGGCAAGAGGTGTTCCTTGAACGGTATTTCAGCGGGTACGCTGATACCGCTGGCAAGCCACTGACTGCTCCAACCCAGGATCAGGTTTTTGGACCAGTCTGCGACCAATAGAAATTGTGGCACGAGCCGGGACTCCTGCCACCACGTATCCTGCTGTACCGGCCCCAGGCTCAAGAGCCCGACGGCCACAACCACCAGCAACGCGCCACGCGCCGCGCCGAAGGCCATGCCCAGGAACCGGTCCGTCCCGGAAAGCCCGGTGACGCGAATCAGTTCGCCGATCAGATAATTGATCATTGCGCCCACCAGCAAGGTGGCGATAAACAAGATGGCACAGCCCGCGATCACGCGGGCCGAGGGAGTTTCGATGTATCCGGCGAGGTACTGGGACAGCGAACCACCAAACATCCAGGCGACGACTCCCGCGATGATCCAGGTCAGCAGCGAGAGGGCTTCCTTGACGAAGCCGCGGCTCAGACTGATCAATGCGGAGATGGCGACGATCGCAACGATCGCCCAGTCAACCCAGGTAAATGGCACGGTGCAGCCTACAGACGGATAAGGCGGCGCATTTTAGCAGAGCGCAGGGCTGTCGGTAAGCTACGTGATTCAAATCAGCTAAAACGCTGTCAGCCGCGCTCTGGCTGGAAGCGCACCACGAAACCCTTGAGGTTCTGCTGGCGGCTGAGCAGGTCACGCAGGCGGTCGGCCTCGGCGCGCTCGATCAGCGGACCGACGAACACCCGGTTCTTGCCATCGGCGGAACGGATATAGGCGTTGTAGCCCTGGCTGCGCAAGGTTTTCTGCAGGTTCTCGGCACTTTCGCGACTGGTCAGGCTGGCCAGTTGTACCGACCAACTGACCGACAGGCCATTGGCATCCACACGGCTCTGGGTCGTGTCCGGCTTGGCCGGAGCAGCGGTGATCGGCTGGCTCGGGGCCGGCTTGACCGCCGGCGTCGCCGGAACAGGCACGGGTGCGACAGACGGTTTGCTTGGCGCGGCGGGAGCCGGCGTGGCAGGCGCAGGTGCAATCGGCGTGGAAGGCACAACAGGTTGCTCAGCCAGTTCCTCGTCGCTTGGCACAGGCTCTTGAGGCAACGCCTGGGGCTCAGGCACGACCACGGGCTCGACCTGTACGGGCGGCATCGAAGGCGCCTGGGGGGCGGCTGGCGCGTCGACCGTGACCTGGCGCTGCTCGTCCTGACGGGAAAACAGCATCGGCAGGAAAATCACCGCCAGGGCCACCAACACCAGGGCCCCGACCATGCGCTGCTTGTACGCCTTATCCAGCAATGCCATCTGCAGCTTCCTCCGTGGAGCGCCGGGCCAACCATTGAAGGGCCTCGGCAACACAAAAAAATGATCCGAACAGCAGGATTTCATCATCGGCCGTCGCCAGGGCACACTGCCCTTCCAGGGCGGCGGCCACGCTGGAGTAGGCTTGCACTGAAGCGCCATGACGCTGCAAAGCGCCGTGCAACTCAGCGGCCGTACGCGTGCGCGGCGAATCCAGCGGCGTCACCGCCCAGTGCTGGACACTAGCATTCAACGCCTCGACAACGCCATCCAGATCCTTGTCGGACAGCAGTCCGAACACCGCCAGGCGCCGCCCTGCCACGGGCCGTCGCGCCAGGCGCTCGGCCAGGTACTGCGCCGCATGGGGGTTATGGCCGACGTCCAGCAACAGGTTCAGGCGCTTGCCTTGCCAATCGAACTGACGGCGATCAAGGCGCCCGACCACACGGGTCGCCTGCAACGCCTGGACAATTTGCCCGGCTTCCCAGGGCAAGCCGAGCAACAGGTAGGCCTGGAGCGCCAGCGCGGCGTTTTCCATCGGCAGGTCCAGCAGTGGCAGATCGCGTAACTCCACCGGATTGCCGCGCGGGTCAGTGCCGCGCCACTGCCAATGCTGTTCGGTCATCGCCAGGTCGAAATCCCGCCCACGCAGAAAGAACGGGCAACTGAGCTCGCGGACCTTGTCCAGCAATGGCTGGGGAGGATTGAGATCGCCACAGAGTGCAGGCGCTCCCTGGCGAAAGATGCCGGCCTTCTCGAAGGCCACGGATTCGCGGGTATCGCCCAGGTAATCGGCATGGTCCACGCCAATGCTGGTGACCAGTGCGATATCGGCGTCCACCAGGTTGACCGTGTCCAGGCGCCCGCCCAGGCCGACTTCCAGCACCACGGCATCGAGACCGGCACGGGCAAACAACCAGAACGCCGCCAGGGTGCCCATCTCGAAATAGGTCAGGGTTGTATCGCCTCGCCCGGCTTCCACCGCGGCAAAGGCTTCGCACAGCTGGGCGTCCGTGGCTTCGACGCCGTTCACCTGCACCCGCTCGTTGTAGCGCAGCAGATGTGGCGAGCTGTAGACACCGACGCTCAGCCCCTGGGCCCGCAGCAGCGAGGCCACGAAGGCGCAGGTCGAACCTTTGCCATTGGTGCCGGTGACGGTGATCACCCGGGGTGCCGGCCTGGCCAGTCCCATGCGGGACGCTACCGTTCGCGAGCGCTCCAGCCCCATGTCGATGGCTGTTGGATGCAACTGCTCGAGGTAGGCAAGCCAGTCGCCCAAGGTGCGTTGGGTCATAGCCCGGCAGGCACTGGCGGAACGACGATCGGCTCGATCGGCGCGGCGACGAACTTCGGCGTCGGCAGCCCCATCAGTTGCGCCAGCAAGTTGCCCAGGCGCGGACGCAGCTCCTGACGATGGATGATCATGTCAATGGCGCCGTGCTCCAACAGGAATTCACTGCGCTGGAAGCCTTCCGGCAGTTTTTCACGCACGGTCTGCTCGATCACACGCGGCCCGGCAAAACCGATCAGGGCTTTCGGCTCGCCGACGATCACGTCGCCCAGCATCGCCAGACTGGCGGAAACACCACCGTAGACGGGGTCGGTCAGCACCGAAATGAACGGAATGCCTTCTTCACGCAGACGCGCCAGCACCGCGGAGGTCTTGGCCATTTGCATCAGGGAGATCAGTGCTTCCTGCATCCGCGCACCGCCGGAAGCGGCGAAGCAGATCATCGGGCAACGGTTTTCCAGGGCATGGTTGGCGGCGCGAACGAAACGCTCGCCGACGATGGCGCCCATGGAACCGCCCATGAAGGAGAACTCGAAAGCCGAGACCACCACCGGCATGCCCAGCAAGGTGCCACTCATGGACACCAGGGCGTCTTTTTCACCGGTCTGCTTCTGGGCAGCGGTCAGGCGATCCTTGTACTTCTTGCCGTCACGGAATTTCAGGCGATCCACCGGCTCCAGGTCGGCGCCCAGCTCCACGCGGCCTTCCGCGTCCAGGAAGATATCGATACGGGCACGCGCGCCGATGCGCATGTGGTGGTTGCACTTGGGGCAAACGTCCAGGGTCTTTTCCAGCTCGGGACGGTACAGCACCGCCTCGCAGGATGGACATTTATGCCACAGACCTTCAGGCACCGAGCTTTTCTTCACCTCGGAACGCATGATCGAAGGGATCAGTTTGTCTACCAACCAGTTGCTCATGCTTTCTTTCTCCAGTACCGGCGGCCCGAACGCTCTGGTTCGCGGCCCCGCGTATGCCCTTGAGCTAAATTCATTGTGCGGCGAGGGTCGAACGGCCACCACGGTCAGCGCGAAACATGACCTGCGTGCAGCCCAACCTCCTCTGCCATCCCGGCAACCGCTGCGCCGCGGTTGCCCCTACGCTATCGGCCCACCCGAAGGCGGTGCCTGCCTGCTTTGTACAGTGCAGGTATGGACGGCGGCAGTCTGCCAGCCGTCACATTGACTACTGGCTGTTGCGAACAGCAGCCAGGAATGCACGAATCTTTGCCGGATCCTTGATGCCCTTGCCCTGCTCCACCCCGCCACTCACATCCACCGCATACGGACGAACCTGGCGAATGGCCGAGGCGACGTTTTCCGCCGTCAAGCCACCGGCCAGGATGATCGGCTTGCTCAGCCCTTGTGGCACCAGCGACCAATCAAAGGCTTCGCCGGTACCGCCGGGCACGCCTTCCACATAGGTGTCCAGCAAGATGCCGCTGGCACTGGCAAAGGCTTCGCAAGCGGCGGCGATGTCGTCACCGGCCTTGACCCGCAACGCCTTGATGTACGGACGATGCCAGCCTTCGCAATCGGCCGGGGTTTCATCGCCATGGAACTGCAACAGGCCCAGCGGCACCGCATCGAGGATCTCACCCAGCTCGCAACGACTGGCATTGACGAACAACCCTACCGGGGTCACGAACGGTGGCAGGGCCTGGATGATCGCCCGCGCCTGCTGCACCGTCACCGCCCGCGGGCTCTTGGCGTAGAACACCAGCCCGATGGCATCAGCCCCGGCCTCGACCGCCGCCAACGCGTCCTCGACGCGAGTGATCCCGCAAATCTTGCTGCGAACGACCGGCATGGTGGCTAAAACCTCGGGCAAATCCTTGAAAGTCCCGGATGGTAACAAATGCTGCGGAGGGCGTCAGCCGTCAAGTTCCGAGAAGCCCGTGAGGAAATGTGGCCCGATGTAACGCTCTGGCAGTTCGAATTCATCGCGATATTCGACCTGCACCAGATACAAGCCAAACGGGTGCGCCGTGACACCACCGGAACGGCGAATGCGACTGTCGAGCACTTCCTTGATCCATTCCACCGGCCGCTCGCCGGCACCAATGGTCATAAGCACGCCGGCAATGTTGCGCACCATGTGATGCAAGAAGGCACTGGCGCGGATGTCGAGCACGATCATCTTGCCGTGACGGGTCACCCGCAGGTGATGCAACTCCTTGATCGGCGACTTGGCCTGGCACTGGCCGGCACGGAAGGCGCTGAAGTCGTGGACGCCGACCAGGTATTGCGCGGCCTCGGCCATGCGCTCGACATCCAGTGGCCGGTGGTTCCAAGTGATCTCTTCGTTCAGGTGCGCCGGGCGGATCTGGTCGTTGTAGATCACGTAGCGGTAACGCCGGGCGATGGCCTTGAAGCGCGCGTGAAAATGCGCCGGCATCACCTTGGCCCAACTGACGCTGACGTCGTGGGGCAAGTTGATGTTCGCGCCCATGACCCAGGCCTTCATCGAGCGCTCGACCTGGGTGTCGAAATGCACCACCTGGCCACAGGCATGCACACCGGCATCGGTACGGCCAGCGCAATGCAGCGACACGGGTGAATCGGCGACTTTGGACAGTGCGTTTTCGAGGGTTTCCTGCACCGTCAATACACCAGACGCCTGGCGCTGCCAGCCACGGTAGCGCGAGCCTTTGTATTCAACGCCCAGGGCGATCCGGAAAAAGCCGTCGGCCGCCATTTCGGCGGCCGGGTTGTCTATGTTTGCCAAGGAATTACAGCCTGCTGAGGTACGCAAAGGCGGGCATTATAAGGCCGGCTGGGCGGGATGCCAGTGCAATAGATGGCCCTGTGGTGAATGGACTGACGCCATCGTCGGATCGCCGCCCGGAGCAAGCTCGCACCCACAAGGATTTGTTAACGCCGCAAACCAATGTGGGAGCGGGCTTGCTCGCGAAGACGGCGGTACAGTCAACATTGATGTCGCCTGACACATTGCCTTCGCGAGCAAGCCCGCTCCCACACCTATCGGCTTAAACCCGACAATCTCACGCGAGGCGCGACAACATCTCCTGCGCTTCGCTCTTCTGGGTGGCGTCGCCTTCGCTGAGGACTTCGCCGAGGATGTCGCGGGCGCCGTCGTTGTCGCCCATGTCGATGTAGGCCTGGGCCAGATCGAGCTTGGTCGCCACCTCATCGGTGCCGCTGAGGAAGTCGAAGTCCGGTTCGTCTTCAGCACCAACCAGGGCATCTTCGGCGGTGAATGTCGGCTGGCCCAGGCTGTCGGACAGGCGATCCAGCTCGGCGTTGACATCGTCCAGCTCGGACTCGAAGGCATCCTTGGGCGCATCGTGCGCATCCATTTCGTCCGACAGGGACAGATCGAAATCCGCCGGCAGCTCAAGATCGTCGGCTGGCGCATCGGCCAAGGCTGGCGTTTCAGTCGCAGGCGCATCCAGGCCCTTGAGGTCGTCGTCCAGGTCCAGCAGGAAGTCTTCATCCTCGAGCGCAGGGATCGGGGTCGGCGCATCGGCGCCCAGGTCCAAGTCGAATTCCGACAAGTCGTCCAGGCTTTCGTTGGCCTCGGTCTGCTGCTTGAGCACCGATTCAAAGCTCAGGTCGTCGTCTTCCGGGAACGCGTCCAGTTCGGCGACAGGCTCCGGTGCCGGCGCGGCCGGGGCCGCCTCCAGGTCATCCAGGCTCAGGTCGAAGGCGCTGTCCAGCTCCTCATCGGTCGGCGATTTGTCTTCCAGCAAGTCCTTGACGTACTGCGCGTCCAGTTCTGCCGCAACGGCCGCAGCAGCCAGGCCAGCGGTGGTGGCGACCACCATGGCCGGGAAACGGCTTTTCAGCTGTTCGACCTGGGCAAAGTTGTCGCCATTGGCCACCAATTGGCGCTCCTGGGCGACAAAGGCGTCGCGGTCGCCCTGCTGACCGTAGACTTCCATCAACTTCAGGCGCAGGTCGCTGCGCTGGGGCTCGGCCTTGATGCCCTGTTCGAGCAGGTCGGCGGCCTGGTTCAAGCGGCCGCGGTCGATATGGGACTGGGCCTGGGGCAGCACGTCGTCGGAGCGCTCGGCGGCCGGCGCCACCAATGGCGCGGCGATAGGCGGCGTGACCACCACAGGCGCGATCACCGGGGCCGGCTTGGGCACTGGCGCAGGGGCCGGCTCGGGTTTTGGCTCGAGTTTTACGCTAGGCGGTGGAACATCAATGCCCTCGAAGCTGCTCGGGGGCAGATCGAGCTCCGGGGAGAAGTCAGCCTCCTCCTCAAGGGCTCGGGCCATGCGCAAGTGTTTTTCCGCTTCCTGTTGGGCCTTGCGGCGACGGGCAAGCAGCAACAGCAGCAACAGCAGGAGCAGCGCGCCACCGCCAATCAAACCCAACAGGATCGGATTGGTCAGGAGGTCGTTGTATTTTTGCTCGTTGGACGCGGCAGGCGTCGGCTCGACCGCTGTGGCAGGCGGGGTCGCTTCCGGGGCCGGCGTGGGTGCAGCCGCAGGGGCCTGTGGCGCTGGCGCAGGGGTCAACTCGGCGGACATCGCCGGGGGCACCTCGCCAACGGGTGCCTCGCCAGCCGGAGGAATGGCGGCGCCTTCGGCCTGCATCTTCGCCAGTTGATTGTTCTTCAGCTCGATCAGGCGCTGCAGCTTGTCCAGTTGGCTCTGCAGATCCGCCATGCGGCTTTTCAGTTCTTCGTTATCCCGGCGCGCCGAATCGAGGCTTTCCTGGGTAACCGCCAGCTTGTTGGAAAGCGCCTGCGCATCGCCGGCAGCACCCTTGCCGCCCGCCTTCGCCGCATCGGCCGACACCAGGCTCAAGTTGTCGCGACCGGCCGCCTGGGCCGGCGCGCCTTCACCGCGGCCACGCTTGGTGGCGTCCAACTGCTGCTTGCCGGCACCCGCCACGCCACGCCGTCCCGAGCGCCAGGCGGCGTTCTGCGCCGCCACTTCGGCGATGGCCTGGGGTTGCGGCAACGCTGTGCTTTGTACCGGGTCAGGCAGGCGCAACACCTGGCCGGTCTTGAGCAGGTTGATGTTGCCATTGATGAACGCGTTCGGGTTCAACGCCTGGATCGCCAGCATGGTTTGCTGGACCGATCCACCGTTGCGCACCTTCGCGGCGATTTCCCACAGGGTATCGCGCGGCGTGGTGGTGTACTGGAAAGGCTTGGTGGCCCCGGTGACCGGCGTGGACACGACCTGGGGCGGTTTCGCCCGGGCGGCATCGGCGGCCTGTGGCGAGAATTTGGATGGGTCGAGCAGTACGCTGTAGTCGCGCAACAGGCGGCCGTTGGGCCACATCACTTGCACCAGGAACTTGACCATCGGTTCGGACAACGGCCGGCTGGACGTGACCCGCAGGACACTCTTGCCGTTGGCGTTGATCACCGGGGTGAAGCTCAGGTCGCTGAGAAAGGCTTGGCGATCAATGCCCGCCTTGGCGAATTCTTCGGGTGGAGCCAGGCTCGGCACCACTTCGGCGGCAGTCAGTTGCTGGACATCGAGCAGTTCGATTTCGGCGACCAGGGGCTGGTTCGGCGGCGACTTGAGGGTCAATTCCCCGAGCCCGAGCGCTTGCGCCATACCGGAGGACAGCGCCGAGGCGGCCGCTATTGCTAACACCAGTTTGCGAACTTGAACCATAGCCTCTTCCTTTGTTTGAACATTCCTCGGCCAGCGAGAAGGTATTGATGCCGCTGCCGTAAGGCATTGCGCGCAGCCCCGAAGCGACGGTGCGCGCGATCATTTCACTCATGCCCCGGGAAGTCCCCCAGAGGGATGTTCGCCTTCAGCATTCCGACCAAGCATAGCGCCCAGCTAGAATCATTCGACAAATTGACGCCAAGTATCTTTTACAGCAACTCTTTTATCAACAACTCAGCCACCTGCACGGCATTGAGCGCCGCGCCCTTGCGCACGTTATCTGACGTCAGCCACATATTTAGTTCAGCCGGATCGTCGATCCCACCGCGTACCCGACCAACGTAGACCACATCCTGCCCCACTGCATCACCCACCGCGGTCGGGTAATCGCCCGCCTCCACCAACTCGATACCGGGCGCCGCTTCCAAGGCCGCGTTCACCTTGGCCAGGTCGACGGCATTGGCAGACTGCACGGTCACGCTAAAGCTATCGCCAAAAAACACCGGGGCTTGAATGCAAGTGACGGAAATCTTTAACAAAGGTTGATTCAGCACCTGGCGCAACTCACGGACCAGGCGCTTTTCCAGCGACGTATGGCCCTGCTCGTCCGGCGCGCCGACCTGGGCCAACAGATTGAACGCCATTTGCCGGTCAAAGAACGTTGGCTCCAGCGGACGGGCGTTGAGCAGCTCGGCGGTCTGGCGCGCCAGCTCGCTCACGGCCACGCGGCCCTGGGCCGATACCGCGAGGCTGGCGGTCAGGCTGATGCGCTGCAGATCCAGGCATTCGCGCAGCGGCGCGAGCACCACCGCCAAGGCCGTGGCCGATGCGCTGGGGCTGCTGACCTGCAGCGGCTTGCCCAGGCCAGCCAGGACCTGGGCGTTGGCTTCCGGCACGATCTGCGGCGCCTGCTCGGGCGGCAACGCGCCGGACAAATCGATCAGTGCACAGCCGGCCGCCGTGGCTCGTGGGGCGAAACTCAGGGTCACCGCCGGGCCGGCGGCGAAGAACACCAGTTGGACTTTGCCGAAATCGAATTCGTCGACCTCGCGTACCCGCACGTTTTTATTGCGAAACATCACCGAGCTGCCTGCCGATTCGCTGCTGGCCAGCAGGTGCAGGCTGCCGACCGGGAAGTCCCGCTCTTCGAGAATCTGGACGAGGGTTTCGCCGACAGTACCGGTGGCGCCGATCACGGCAATATCAAAGGACTGGCTCATGGGTCTACCTCAGGTAAAACGTGGGGAGCGGCACTTTACCGGGTGGTGGGTAGGCAGGCAATTGGGCAGGGGGATTTGCGGTGCCTGGGTTGGCCCCATCGCGAGCAGGCTCGCTCCCACAAGTCTTGCGGCCACTAAAGATCCCCTGTGGGAGCGGGCTTGCTCGCGAATGCGGTGTGCCAACCAAGAACTAGTGACTGACACTCTGCTTTCGCGAGCAAGCCCGCTCCCACAATTGATCCCATGCATCCAGCTCCATAAAAAAACCCGCGCCTCTCACAAGGCACGGGTTCTTTCACAGCGACAATCGATCAACGCTCGAGCAGGATCCGCAGCATGCGGCGCAGCGGTTCGGCCGCGCCCCACAGCAGCTGGTCGCCGACGGTAAAGGCACCGACGAATTGCGAACCCATGTTCAGTTTGCGCAGACGGCCCACCGGTACATTCAGGGTGCCGGTGACCTTGGTCGGGCTCAGCTCCTGCATGCTGGTCTCGCGATTGTTCGGCACCAGCTTGACCCAAGGGTTGTGCTGGCTGATCAGGCCTTCGATGTCGGCGATCGGCACGTCTTTGTTCAGCTTGATGGTCAGCGCCTGGCTGTGGCAACGCATGGCGCCGATGCGCACGCAGATGCCGTCCACCGGGATCGGGCTCTTGAAGCGACCCAGGATCTTGTTGGTTTCGGCCTGGGCCTTCCATTCTTCACGGCTCTGACCGTTAGGCAGTTCCTTGTCGATCCAAGGAATCAGGCTGCCGGCCAGCGGCACGCCGAAGTTTTCGGTCGGGTAGGCATCGCTGCGCATCGCCTCGGCGACCTTGCGGTCGATGTCGAGGATGGCGCTGGCCGGGTTGGCCAGGTCATCGGCGACGGCGGCGTGGGTCGCGCCCATCTGCTTGATCAGCTCACGCATGTTCTGCGCACCGGCACCGGACGCCGCCTGGTAGGTCATGGCGCTCATCCACTCCACCAGACCGGCTTCGAACAGGCCACCCAGGCCCATCAGCATCAGGCTGACGGTGCAGTTGCCGCCGATGTAGTTCTTGGTGCCCGCGTCCAGCTGCTGGTCGATGACCTTGCGGTTCACCGGGTCGAGGATGATCACCGCGTCGTCCTGCATGCGCAAGCTGGAAGCGGCGTCGATCCAGTAACCCTGCCAGCCGGCTTCACGCAGCTTGGGGAATACTTCGCTGGTGTAGTCGCCGCCCTGGCAGGTCAGGATCACGTCGAGGGTCTTGAGCTCTTCGATGCTGTAGGCATCCTTGAGCACACCGGTGTCCTTGCCCACGGACGGGCCCTGGCCACCGACATTGGACGTGGTGAAAAACACCGGCTCAATGAGATCGAAATCCTGCTCTTCCAGCATTCGCTGCATGAGCACGGAACCGACCATGCCGCGCCAACCGATCAGACCTACACGTTTCATCGCAACTACACCTATACAAAAGTGGGCCACCGTCGAAGCGGTGGGCCCGAAAGATTACAGATTCCGCAACGCCGCGACTACTGCATCGCCCATTTGCTGCGTACCGACTTTGGTACAACCTTGCGACCAGATATCACCGGTGCGCAAGCCTTGGTCCAAGACCACGCTGACGGCTTTTTCGATCGCGTCGGCGGCATCGTTCAAGTTGAAGCTGTAGCGCAGCATCATCGACACCGACAGGATGGTCGCCAATGGGTTGGCAATACCTTGCCCGGCGATGTCCGGCGCTGAACCGTGGCACGGCTCGTACATGCCCTTGTTGTTGGCGTCCAGGGAGGCCGACGGCAGCATGCCGATGGAACCGGTGAGCATCGACGCTTCGTCGGACAGGATGTCGCCGAACATGTTGTCGGTGACGATCACGTCGAACTGCTTCGGCGCACGCACCAGTTGCATGGCGGCGTTGTCGACGTACATGTGGCTCAGCTCGATGTCCGGGTAATCCTGGGCCACCTGCTCGACCACTTCACGCCACAGTTGGCTGGAAGCCAGCACGTTGGCCTTGTCCACCGAGCACAGTTTCTTGCCACGCACGCGGGCCATGTCGAAGCCGACCCGGGCGATACGGCGAATTTCGCTTTCGCTGTACGGCAGGGTGTCGTAGGCCTGGCGCTCGCCGTTTTCCAGCTCACGGGTGCCACGCGGGGCGCCGAAGTAGATACCGCCGGTCAGCTCACGGACGATGAGGATGTCCAGGCCCGAGACGATTCCCGGCTTCAGGCTCGAGGCATCGGCCAGTTGCGGGTAAAGGATCGCCGGGCGCAGGTTGCCGAACAGGCCCAGTTGCGCGCGAATCTTCAACAGGCCGCGCTCAGGGCGGATGTCGCGTTCGATCTTGTCCCATTTCGGGCCGCCCACGGCACCCAGCAGCACGGCATCGGCGGCACGGGCACGATCCAGGGTTTCATCGGCCAGGGGCACGCCGTGCTTGTCGATGGCGGCGCCGCCGATCACGTCGTGGCTGAGTTCGAAGCCCAGGCCGTACTTGTCGTTCGCCAGTTCCAGGACCTTGACCGCCTCGGCCATGATTTCCGGACCAATGCCATCACCTGGGAGAATCAGAATCTGCTTGCTCATGCTTTCCTCATTTGCTCTGTCGACACGGGCCCGGGCTTCGTACCCAAGGCCGGGCCGGGAAAAATGCTATCGCTCAGCCCACAGCACCAGTACATCTGTACTGAACGAACCATCGGCCTCAATCTCAAAATATTCACGCACTTCGTCGCCCATCGAACGCTGCAGCTGGAGAATCGCCGCACGCATCACCTCGGGCGTGCGCATGCGCTCGACCCAGGAGCGGTACTCCAGGCGCAGGCGCTGGCGCGAGGTGCTGCGGGTGTGCAGCCCCGCGTCACTGACCTGGCGCAACCATTCGTCGGCCGAATAATCGCGCACATGGCTGGTGTCGCGCAGCACTTCGATGCTTTGCAGGTACGTGTCCAACAACGGCATGCCCGGCGACAGGATGTCGATGAACGCCATCACCCCGCCCGGCTTGAGCACCCGCCGTACTTCCCGCAGCGCCAGGCCGAGGTCGCTCCAATGATGCGCCGAATAACGGCTGAACACGAAGTCGAACTCAGCGTCGGCGAACGGCAGGCGTTCGGCGGCGCCACGAACCGTGCTGATATTGCCCAAGCCACGCTCGGCAGCCGCCGTGGCGACCACGTCAAGCATCTGCTGGGACAAATCATAAGCCACCACTTCACCAGCCAGTGGCGCCACATGGAAACTCACATGGCCAGCGCCGCACCCCAGGTCCAGCACACGGGCATCGCCACGCCCGGCCAACGCAGCCTGTAGCAGCGCGAATTCAGCACCCTGGGCGTGCACGGCACTGCTCAGGTAGGCCGAGGCCTGCTCACCGAATTGCTTTTGGACGACTTGGCTGTGGGCGGTGCTGGTCATGGGGACTTCCTTTTTGGGATGTAATCTTGTGGTGTCAGTACTGCCGTCTTCGCGAGCAAGCCCGCTCCCACAAGGGGTTTTGTGAACGCCGCAAATCCAGTGTGGGAGCGGGCTTGCTCGCGAAGGGGCCTGCACTGACGACATCAATCTCAGGTCAATCAGGCATCGCGAAACAACCAAGGCTGGCTCGCCCGGTGCTTGGCTTCGAACGCGGCAATCGCCTCGCCGTCCTGCAAGGTCAGGCCGATGTCATCCAGGCCGTTGAGCAGGCAATGCTTGCGGAACGCATCGATCTCGAAACCCAGCACCTTGCCGTCGGGACGGGTTACGGTCTGGGCGGCCAGGTCGATCTGCAGTTGATAGCCAGGGTTGGCCTCGACCTGCTGGAACAGTTCATCCACGTCAGCATCGCTGAGGATGATCGGCAGCAAGCCGTTCTTGAAGCTGTTGTTGAAGAAGATGTCGGCGTAGCTCGGCGCGATGATGCTGCGGAAACCGTATTCTTCCAGGGCCCATGGCGCGTGCTCGCGGCTCGAACCGCAGCCGAAGTTCTCCCGGGCCAGCAACACGCTGGCGCCCTGGTAGCGCTCGGCGTTGAGCACGAAATCCTTGTTCAGCGGCCGCTTGGAGTTGTCCTGGTACGGCTGGCCGACATCCAGGTAGCGCCATTCGTCGAACAGGTTCGGGCCGAAACCGGTGCGCTTGATGGACTTCAAGAACTGCTTGGGAATGATCTGGTCGGTGTCGACGTTGGCACGATCCAAAGGCGCGACAAGACCGGTGTGCTGGGTAAAAGCTTTCATGCTGCGCTCCTTCAGATCAATTCGCGGACGTCGACGAAACGGCCGTTGACGGCGGCCGCGGCGGCCATGGCCGGGCTCACCAGGTGCGTACGGCCACCGGCGCCTTGACGGCCTTCGAAGTTACGGTTGGAGGTGGAGGCGCAATGCTCGCCCGACTCCAGGCGATCGGGGTTCATCGCCAGGCACATCGAGCACCCTGGCTCACGCCACTCGAAACCGGCTTCGAGGAAAATCTTGTCCAGCCCTTCCGCTTCGGCCTGGGCTTTCACCAGGCCCGAGCCCGGCACCACGATGGCCTGCTTGATGGTCGAGGCCACTTTGCGGCCCTTGGCGATCACCGCTGCGGCGCGCAAGTCTTCAATCCGCGAGTTGGTGCAGGAACCGATGAACACGCGGTCGAGCTGAATGTCGGTGATCGCCTGGTTGGCGCTCAAGCCCATGTATTTCAAGGCGCGGACAATGGAATCGCGCTTGACCAGGTCCATTTCCTTGGCCGGATCCGGTACGTTCTGGTCCACGGCCAAGACCATTTCCGGGGACGTGCCCCAGCTCACTTGCGGCTTGATCTGCGTCGCGTCGAGCTCGACCACCGTGTCGAACTTGGCATCGGTATCGGAGACCAGGTCTTTCCAGGCCTCGACCGCCATGTCCCATTCCGCGCCTTTTGGCGAGAACGGGCGGCCCTTGACGTATTCCACGGTTTTTTCATCGGCGGCCACCAGGCCGACGCGGGCGCCAGCCTCGATGGACATGTTGCAGATGGTCATGCGGCCTTCGACGGACAAGTCGCGGATCGCGCTGCCAGCGAACTCGATGGCATGGCCGTTACCGCCGGCGGTGCCGATCTTGCCGATCACGGCCAGGACGATGTCCTTGGCGGTCACCCCGAACGGCAACTTGCCTTCGACGCGCACCAGCATGTTCTTCATTTTCTTGGCGACCAGGCACTGGGTGGCGAGCACATGCTCCACCTCGGAGGTGCCGATGCCATGGGCCAGGGCGCCGAAAGCACCGTGGGTCGAGGTGTGCGAGTCGCCGCAGACCACGGTCATGCCGGGCAAGGTCGCGCCCTGCTCCGGGCCGATGACGTGGACGATGCCCTGGCGCACATCGTTCATCTTGAATTCGACGATGCCGTATTCGTCACAGTTATCGTCGAGGGTCTGGACTTGCAGGCGCGAGACCTGGTCGGCAATCGCTTCGATGCCGCCCTTGCGCTCCGGCGTGGTCGGTACGTTGTGGTCCGGGGTCGCGATGTTGGCATCGATGCGCCACGGCTTGCGCCCGGCCAGGCGCAGGCCTTCGAAGGCCTGCGGCGACGTCACTTCGTGAATGATGTGACGGTCGATGTAGATCAGCGCCGAGCCATCGTCGCGCTGCTTGACCAAATGCGAATCCCAGAGCTTGTCGTAGAGCGTTTTGCCGGCCATCAGACGGTTTCCTCATCAGCTTGTTTCTATGCCCCGGGCCTTGAACGAATCAATAACCCCTTGGCTTGTGAGGCTGATCCTATGGGGTTACATTAAATAACTCAAATTCATATTTTTCATGCTTTGCATAACCAACTGGAATCCAACCGGAACCGCCATGGACCTCGCCAACCTCAATGCTTTTATTGCCATCGCCGAGACGGGCAGTTTCTCCGGCGCCGGCGAACGCCTGCACCTGACCCAGCCGGCCATCAGCAAGCGTATTGCCGGTCTTGAGCAGCAGCTCAAGGTGCGCCTGTTCGACCGCTTGGGTCGTGAAGTGGGCCTGACGGAGGCCGGCCGAGCCCTGTTGCCAAGGGCTTATCAGATCCTCAACGTGCTCGACGACACCCGCCGCGCCCTGACCAACCTGACCGGCGAAGTGACCGGGCGCCTGACCCTCGCCACCAGCCACCACATCGGCCTGCATCGCCTGCCGCCTTTACTGAGAGAGTTCACACGCCGCTATCCCCAGGTGGCGCTGGACATCCAGTTCCTGGATTCGGAAGTGGCCTACGAAGAAATCCTCCATGGCCGGGCGGAACTGGCCGTCATCACCCTCGCCCCCGAACCCCACACGCTGGTACGGGCCACGCCGGTGTGGGACGACCCCCTGGATTTCGTGGTCGCCCCGGAGCATGCCTTGCTGGAGAAGGGCGCGGTGAGCCTGGCGGACATCGCCTTGCATCCGGCGGTGTTCCCCGGGGGCAACACCTTTACCCATCACATCGTTCAACGGCTGTTCGAGGCCCAGGGCCTGACGCCGAACATCGCCATGAGCACGAATTATCTGGAAACCATAAAGATGATGGTCTCCATCGGCCTGGCCTGGAGCGTCCTGCCGCGCACCATGCTCGATGAACAGGTGGCGCGCATTCCTTTACCGGGCATACAGCTCAGTCGCCAGCTAGGCTATATCTTGCACACCGAACGGACGCTATCGAACGCCGCACGGGCTTTCATGGCCTTACTGGACGCACAAATCGATTTGCCAAGGAAAAAGGCATAGGTTGTGCCACGCCCGTAGGGCCTTGAATGCTTGTGCTTAATGCCCACACCCGCTCAAGGCTCGCTAGAAAAATGCCCAAACCCGCAGACCATCTCCCGCCCCTGCCGCGCATCCAGGCGCTCGACCCGAAGCGGTCCGAGCAAAGCTGGGACAGCGCGCCACAGTTGCTGGCCGCCCTGAACGGCGCCCGGCTGGGCGCCTGGTCGTGGGACATCGAGAGCGGACGGATCAGTTGGTCCCGCGGCACCCAGGCGCTGTTCGGCTTCGATCCGCGCCAGCCGTTGCCAGCCGACGTGGACTATCTCGACCTGCTGTTGCCCGAAGACCGGGCCAGGGCCGTGCGCGCCTTTCATGCGGCAGTGGCCGGGGCGCCGCTGGAACAGGCGATGCACCATCGCATCGTCTGGCCCGACGGCAGCCTGCACTGGCTGGAGATCAGTGGCAGCGTGCTGCCCGACAAACACGGTCGTCCGCGCATGATCGGGGTGATTCGCGAAATCACCCATCAGCGCGAGCGGGAACAGGCGCTGCGCAGCTCGGAAAAACGCTTCGCCACGCTCTTTCATCTGTGCCCGAACATGGTCCTGCTGACCCGCCAGGAAGACGGCCTGATCAGCGAGGCCAACCAGTATTTCGAAAGCCTGTTCGGTTGGCCGGTGCATGACGTGATCGGCCGCACCACACTGGAGCTGGGTTTGTGGGTTGACCCCAGGCAGCGGGCGAAACTGGTGGAGGCGACCAAGGCCAAGGGTGAACTGATCAGCATGGAAGTGGAATTCCGGGCCAGCAACGGTCAGATCCATAACGGGATTCTCAGTGCGCAGAAAGTCGAACTCGAAGGCCAGCCGTACCTGCTGAGCACCTTCCTCGACACCACCGAGCGCAAACTCGCCGAGCAGGCGCTCAAGGACAGCCAGGAACGCCTGGACCTGGCCCTCGATTCGGCGCAACTGGGCACCTGGGACTGGCACATCCCCAGCGGCATGCTCTACGGCTCGGCCCGGGCCGCGCAGCTCCATGGCCTGGAACCCAAGCCGTTCCACGAATCGTTTGATGCGTTTTTCGAAGGGGTCCCCACGGAAGAACGCAATAACATGCGCAACGCCTACCGCAGCCTGCGGGAAGGCCCGGCGGGCAACTACCAGCTGACCTACCGCGTGCAACTGCCGGACGGCAGCTCGCGCTACCTGGAAAGCCGCGCCCGCCTCTACCGCAACAACGACGGCAGCCCCTTGCGCATGGCCGGGACCTTGCTGGACATCACCGACCAGGTGGAACGCGAACAGAGCCTGGCCGCTTCGGAAGAGAAATTCGCCACGCTGTTCCAGGTCAGTCCCGACCCGATCTGCGTCACCCACCAGGACAGTGGTCGGTTCCTCGAGATCAACTCCAGCTTCACCCAGACTTTTGGCTGGACCACCCGCGACGTGATCGGCCTCAGTGCCGACCAAATTGGCCTCTGGGATGCCTCGGGCAGCAGCCTGCAACGCATCGAACGGGTGATCCGTGAACAATCGCTGAACAATGTCGCCATCGTCGTTCACCATAAGGACGGCCAGCCGCTGACCTGCGTGATTTCCAGCCGGCAAATCAACGTTGGCAACCAGCCGTGCATCGTCACGACCTTGCGCGACATCACGCAGCAGCAACGCTCCGAAGCCGCCCTCAAGGCCAGCGAGGAGAAATTCGCCAAGGCGTTTCATTCCAGCCCCGACGCCATCACCATCACCGAACTCGAAAGCGGCCGCTACCTGGAGGTCAATGACGGCTTCTGCCGGCTGACCGGCTACCGCGCCGACGAAGTGATCGGGCGTACGGTCCACGAAGTGGGCATCTGGGCCGAAGAAAAACAGCGCGCCGCCCTGCTGGCCGAACTGCAACTCAAGGGTCGTGTAGTCCACCAGGAAATGCTCGGGCGCAATAAACGAGGGGAAATCCTTACGGTGGAGGTCTCGGTCGAGCCCATCACCCTCAATGAAACCGCCTGCCTGCTGCTGACCGCCCGGGACGTCAGCCTGCTGCGCAACGCCGAAGCCCAGATCCGTCACCTGGCCTATCACGACTCGCTGACCAACCTGCCCAACCGGGCCTTGCTGTTGGACCGCCTGAGCCAGCAGATCGCCCTGCTCAAGCGTCACAACTTGCGGGGTGCCCTGCTGTTTCTCGACCTGGACCACTTCAAGCACATCAACGACTCCCTCGGTCACCCGGTGGGCGATACCGTGCTTAAAATCATCACCGCCCGCCTGGAAGCCAGCGTGCGCCTGGAAGACACCGTTGCACGACTGGGCGGCGACGAGTTCGTGGTCTTGCTCAGTGGCCTGGAAGGCTCGCGCAGCCAGGTCAGCAAGCAAGTGCAGACCCTGGCCGACACCCTGCGTGAACTGCTCTCGGAACCCATGTTTCTCGATGGCCAACGCCTGCAGGTCACGCCTAGCATCGGCATCGCGCTGATCCCCGACCACGGTTCCACGCCCACCGATTTGCTCAAGCGCGCGGACATCGCGCTGTACCGCGCCAAGGATTCGGGACGCAACACCTCGCAGATGTTTCACAACACCATGCAAAAAGCTGCCAGCGAACGGCTGCGCATGGAAACCGATCTGCGCCAGGCCCTGGCCCGCGGCGAGTTCAGCCTGCATTTCCAGCCTCAGGTCGATGCCAGGGACAACCGCATCGTCGGCGCCGAAGCCCTGGTGCGCTGGCACCACCCGGAACTCGGCGCCCAGTCGCCCAATGAATTCATCAAAGTGCTGGAAGACAGCGGCCTGATCCTCGAAGTCGGGACCTGGATCCTCGATGAAGCCTGCGACGGCTTCAAGCAACTGATCGCCAAGGGCAAGATCGACCCGCAGCGATTCAGCCTGTGCGTCAACATCAGCCCACGGCAGTTCCGCCAGAGTGACTTCGTCGAACGCATCGAAAACAGCCTGGCCCACCACGGCCTGCCTTGCTCGCTGCTGAAACTGGAGATCACAGAAGGCATCGTGATCCAGAACCTCGACGACACCATCGCCAAGATGCGCCGGCTCAAGAAATTGGGGGTGAGCTTCGCCATGGACGATTTCGGTACCGGTTATTCGTCGCTGACCTACCTCAAGCGCCTGCCGGTGGACACGCTGAAAATCGACCAGTCATTCGTGCGCGACGCCACCAGCGACCCCAACGACGCCGAAATCATCCGCGCTATCGTCGCCATGGCCCGCAGCCTCAACCTGATAATGATTGCCGAAGGCGTGGAGACCCTGGAGCAATTGCACTTCCTGCAAGGGCTCGATTGCCATTTGTACCAGGGTTACCTGCACAGTCGGCCGTTGCCGCTGGAGGCGTTTGAGCGGTTGTTGCCGTAGGCGTTCGGAATGGGAGCTTTTGTGGCGAGGGAGCTTGCTCCCGCTGGGCTGCGCAGCGGCCCCAAAAATAGAAGATTCGCCTCAGACCAGCATGACGCACCGAGTTGACTGGTTTCAGGGGCGCTTCGCGCCCAGCGGGAGCAAGCTCCCTCGCCACAATTAACCTGGCAATCACTCCAAAATGAAGAAGGGCGCCATATGGCGCCCTTCTTCAGTTGCGATGCATCAGTTTTGCAGCGCGGGTTGCTGCTGCGTCCCGTTGATCGGGATGCGCTTGGCTTTCGCCTCTTCCGGAACCACTCGCAACAGGTCGATGCTCAACAGACCGTTACGCAGGCCAGCGGACTTGATCTCGATATGGTCCGCCAACCGGAAGGACAGCTTGAACGCACGCTGGGCAATGCCCTGGTGCAGGAAAGTGACGCTGTCGTTGCTGGCTTCACGCTTGCCGCCACTGATGGTCAGCACACCTTTTTCCACTTGCAGGTCCAGGTCTTCTTCCTGAAACCCGGCGGCGGCGACCACGATGCGGTACTCGTCATCACCGTGTTTTTCCACGTTGTAGGGTGGATAGCTGCTGCCTGGTTCGTTGCGCAGGGCGGTTTCGAACAAATCGTTGAAACGGTCGAAGCCTACCGAGGAACGGAACAGGGGGGCCAGCGAAAATGCAGTACTCATGATTCAAATCTCCTGAAAAATTCAGCAAGGTTTTTTGTCTCCGCGACCCGAATTCGGCATCGCGTAACCCCTATCTAGGGTCCGCCAAACACTTTTCAAGAGGTTTTTCTGAAATTTTTTTCAGGCCGCTTCGGTGCGCTGAACTCCCAGCAAATGCCCCACCGCGTCGAGGTCGGTTTCCCGGCGCAGGGCGGTAAACAGCGCCACCGCTTCGGGGTAATTGCGGGTCAACATCGCCAGCCACTGCTTCAGACGGCCCGGCGCCTGGCGAGGAGTGAGTTGCTCGACCACTTGCACCCAGAAGTCGTGGAGCATCGGTTGCAGCTCGGCCCAGGACATCTCGACCACCTCTTCGCCAGCCCGGGCGGCGGCGATCTGCCGGGCCAGGTCAGGGCGGGAAACGAGGCCGCGACCGAGCATGATGTCCTCAACGCCGCTGATTTCGCGGCAACGGCGCCAATCCTCGACACTCCAGATATCGCCATTGGCGAACACCGGCACCTTGACCACTTCCTGGACGCGGGGGATCCACTCCCAATGGGCTGGGGGTTTGTAGCCGTCGACCTTGGTTCGCGCATGCACCACGATATGCGCCGCGCCGCCTTCTGCCAACGCCGTGGCACAGACCAATGCACCGTCCGGGCTATCGAAACCCAGGCGCATCTTGGCCGTGACGGGAATGTGTTTCGGCACGGCGCGGCGCACGTGCTCGACAATTTCGTTAAGCAGTTCCGGTTCCTTGAGCAATACCGCCCCACCCCGGGATTTGTTCACCGTCTTGGCCGGGCAACCGAAGTTCAGGTCGATCACCTCCGAGCCCAATTCACACGCCAACGCGGCGTTTTCCGCCAGGCATACCGGATCGGAGCCGAGCAACTGCACCCGCAACGGCACGCCGGCAGCCGTTTGGGCACCGGTCAGCAGCTCAGGAGCGAGCTTGTGGAAATAGGCCGGCGTGAGCAGACGGTCGTTGACGCGGATGAACTCGGTGACACACCAGTCGATACCGCCAACACGGGTCAGGACATCCCGCAGGATGTTGTCGACCAACCCCTCCATGGGCGCCAGGGCAATTTGCATGGAAACACACACTCGAACGAAAAACGTGCGGCAGTTTACCGGATTTTGCCCACATTTCCGGCATCCACCACAAATCCCTCGTGGGAGCGGGCTTGCTCGCGAAAGCGGTGGGTCAGTTTGCCGTGATGCTGGATGGGCTGCCGTCTTCGCGAGCAAGCCCGCTCCCACAGGGTTCCGAGGTGTTCACGGAATTGGAGTCCACCATCAATCCCTGTGGGAGCCGAGCTTGCTCGCGATGGCGGTGGGTCAGCTTGCATTGATGTTGGATGTGCTGCCGTCTTCGCGAGCAGGCTCGCTCCCACACAGATCCTGGAGCGTTCAAAATCCTGCACTCACCACAAATCCCCTGTGGGAGCCGAGCCTGCTCGCGATGGCGGTGGGTCAGCTTGCATTGATGTTGGATGTGCTGCCGTCTTCGCGAGCAGGCTCGCTCCCACAGGGTTCCGAGGTGTTCACGGAATTGGAGTCCACCATCAATCCCTGTGGGAGCCGAGCTTGCTCGCGATGGCGGTGGGTCAGTCCATGAGGAGGCCAGATGAGTTCAGCGCCACGCCATAGCCTTCGATGAACTCCGGCGGCATGCGCTTGGGCCGGCCGCTGGACAGTTCGATGCAAACAAAGGTGGTCTGGGCCCGCAGCAGCGTGGTGTTGTCGCTGGGACGGACCAGTTGGAAATGCCGGGTCATTTTCAGGCGCTGGTCCCAGTCGACGATCCAGGTCGCCAATTGCAGCTCGTCGCCTTCATAGGCGGCCGCCAGGTAATCGATTTCATGCCGCACCACCGCCATGGCCCGATCCAGGCGCCGGTACTCCACCAGATCCAGGCCCAGGCGCTGGGAATGGCGCCAGGCGCAGCGCTCGAGCCAGGTGACGTACACCGCGTTGTTGGCGTGGCCCAGCCCGTCGATGTCTTCGGCATTGACCTGAAGATCAATGATGAATGGCGTTGCCCGATCCCAGCCCATGCCCCTCTCCCGGTCGAATTTGGATCGGGGCAGTGTACCGGATGCTCAAGCCGATTGCCGCGCTTGCAGGCTGCGACCGGCCAGCAGTGATAACACGCCATCAATGACACGAGGATCGGCCAGCACCCGCTGATGCCCGCCCTGCGGCAGTCGCAGCAAGCGACTGTCGAACCAGGCCTCATGAATCAACTGCGACTCCTTGACCGAAACCGATGTGTCGTCCTCGGCATGGACGATCAACCCCGGCACGTCCAGCTGATAATGCGCTACATCCATCTTCGAGGCCGGCATGCCCACATCGTTTTCCACCTGGCGAATGAAGGCCGAACGCGCCTTCGGCGGCAGGCCCATCATCCGGGAGAAACCGCGCAGCACCCCAAGAATGCGCGCAGGCGCGGCGATGCTGACCAGCGTCTCGGTACGCAACCCCAGCTGGACGGCCAACATGGCACTGGCGCCGCCCATGGAATGCCCGATCACCGCCTGCAACGGCGGCAGCTCGGCGGCGGCTTCGAGCATGGCCCGGGCGAACAACAGGACATTCGCCTCGCGACCCGGCGAGCGACCATGGGCCGGACCGTCCAGTGCCACGACCGTGTAACCGGCGTCCACCAGGGCCGTGATCAGCGCCGCGAACTGGGTGGGCCGCCCTTCCCAGCCATGCATCAGCAGGACTGCCGGACCTTTGCCCCAGCGTAAGGCCGAGAGACCGAAGCGCAAGGTGACTCGTTGGGACGTCGCCAGCAGCGGCAGTTCCCAATCCCGTGGCGGCAAGTTTCGAGGGCGCATGAACAGCGAGCGCATCTGTTTTGCCACCAAGCCCGGAGCTACCCAACCCAGCGTGCCATTGACGCCACGAATCCAGCTCAACCTGTCCATCGCTCATCTCCAGGGCTTGCGCCTCAGTTCAACGCACCGCCGACTTGGCGGCACGCAGCAAACGATCCGATAACTCTCCCGGGCCCAATGCCCGTGCCAGGGCCAGGCCACCGACCATCAAGGCGATGTCGGCCAAAGCCTTGTCGGCGTCCTCCGGGCTGGCCGCCAATTGCGCAACCATCAACTCGATGTGCTCATTGAGTACTTCACGAAACGCATCCGGCAGCCGCCCGAGTTCACCGACCGACGCCGGGATCGGGCAGGCTTGCTCGGTGGAATCGCGGTGCTTGCGTGACAGATAGAACGCGGCGACCAGGGCGCGCCGCTCTTCGCCTGTCAGCTCGCCGTCCATATCGGCGATCAAGCCGCGGCGGCGATTGAGCAATTGCTTGAAAGCCTCCAGCATCAAGGCATCCTTGCTTTCGAAATGGGCGTAAAAACCGCCCACCGTCAGTCCGGCTGCGCCCATCACCTCGCCCACGCTCGGCTCTGCCGGCCCACGCTGGATCAGCGCGTCGCTGGCGGCCTTGAGAATGCGTTCACGGGTTTGTGCCTTTTTATCGCTCATCGTCGCCTCCGAATATTACGATTGAAATATTATCCATGTAATAATTTTCCGCAAGCGGAAATTTTGACCGCCGGTCAGAAGTGTTTTTCAAGGATAGGAAATTGGCCGAACGCCAGACAAACAAAAGGGCCATTCAAGAATTGAATGACCCTTATAAAATCCCGCAGAGCGGGTAATCGTGGCGTCCCCTAGGGGACTCGAACCCCTGTTACCGCCGTGAAAGGGCGGTGTCCTAGGCCACTAGACGAAGGGGACACAAACCTTCTAACGTGATCAGTGCTGAGAGCTGATCGCTTCAAGGCCGGTGTGGCCAGACCTTGAAGTGTAAATTGGTGGAGCTAGACGGGATCGAACCGTCGACCTCTTGCATGCCATGCAAGCGCTCTCCCAGCTGAGCTATAGCCCCGGATTTTTCGCCTCGCGGCGGAGCGACATCTTGCAACATCGCTTCTGTAAAACTGGCGTCCCCTAGGGGACTCGAACCCCTGTTACCGCCGTGAAAGGGCGGTGTCCTAGGCCACTAGACGAAGGGGACGCAAACCCTTCTATACAACTGATCAACGCTGAGTGTTGATCGCTTCAAGGCCGGTGTGGCCAGGCCTTGAAGTGTAAATTGGTGGAGCTAGACGGGATCGAACCGTCGACCTCTTGCATGCCATGCAAGCGCTCTCCCAGCTGAGCTATAGCCCCTCATCGCTGAGGACGGGGCGAATCTTAAGGGCGTATCGGAGGGCTGTCAAATTTATTTTCAACAAATTTGAAAATTTTTTGCCGGGATAACAATCACTTACCGACAAACCCCGGAAAACCGGGGTATGTCCTGCCTCATGGAGCGCTTAGGCGATCGCGCCCAGCAGTTTTTCCCACTCCTTGTTTTCCTTCTTCGACACGCCACCGAGCAGATCGATGGCCTGGCGCAGACGGAAACGGGTCAGGTCCGGCCCGAGGATTTCCATCGCATCGAGCACCGAAACCGAGCTGGCCTGGCCGGTAATGGCGGCGAACATCAGCGGCATGGCATCGCGCAATTTCAACTCCAGCGACTCCACCACGGCCTGGATGGTCGCGGTGATGCTGTCCTTCTCCCACTGACGCAGACTTTCCAGCTTCCACAGGATCAGTTGCATCAACTGGCGCACCTGGTCGCCGGAGAGCTTCTTGGATTCGAATAACTTCACGTCCGGCGTCACACCACCGGCGAAGAAGAAACCGGCCAGCGGGGCGATCTGGCTGAAGGTCTCTACCCTGCCCTGCACATGGGGAGCGATCTTCATCATGTACTCAGGGTTCAATGCCCACTTCTGCACGCGAGCGGCAAACTCTTCCACCGGCAGGTCCCGCAGCCACTGGCCGTTGAGCCACGACAGCTTCTCGACGTCGAAGATCGGCCCGCCCAGGGAGACGCGCGACAGGTCGAAGTGCTCGACCATTTCCTGCAACGAGAACTTCTCGCGTTCGTCCGGCATCGACCAGCCCATGCGGCCCAGGTAGTTGAGCATGGCCTCGGGCATGAAGCCCATGCGCTCGTAGAAGGTCACCGAGGTCGGGTTCTTGCGCTTGGACAGCTTGCTCTTGTCCGGGTTACGCAGCAGCGGCATGTAGCACAGCTGCGGCTGTTCCCAGCCAAAGTATTCGTAGAGCAGGATCAGTTTCGGCGCCGACGGCAGCCATTCCTCACCGCGCAGGACGTGGGTGATGCCCATCAAGTGATCGTCGACCACGTTGGCCAGGAAGTACGTCGGCAGGCCATCGGTCTTCATCAGCACTTGCATGTCCATGCGATCCCACGGGATCTCGACATCGCCACGCAGCATGTCCGGCACGACGCAGACGCCCTCGGTCGGTACTTTCATGCGAATCACGTGGGGCTCGCCAGCGGCCAGGCGACGGGCGACTTCTTCCTTGGACAGCAGCAGCGCCCGGCCGTCGTAGCGCGGGGTTTCGCCACGGGCCATTTGCTCGGCGCGCATCTGGTCCAGTTCTTCGGCGGTGCAGAAGCAAGGGAACGCATGCCCCATGTCCACCAACTGCTGGCAGTACTGCTTGTAGATCTCGCCGCGCTCGCTCTGGCGATACGGGCCGTGCGGGCCGCCGACGTCCGGGCCTTCGCTCCAGTCGATCCCCAACCAGCGCAGGGCATCGAAGATCTGCTGTTCGGACTCGCGGGTCGAACGCAACTGGTCGGTGTCCTCGATCCGCAGGATGAACTCGCCGCCATGCTGCTTGGCAAAGCAATAGTTGAACAAAGCGATATAGGCGGTGCCGACATGGGGATCGCCAGTAGGCGAAGGCGCGATGCGGGTGCGGACGGTGGTCATGGCATGTCTCGGAAAGAAGATAAAAGCGAAGATCGAACAGGGGGCGAATGGTAACAGGCGATGGCGGGCGGGCTCCAGTGAGAGCGGGATTTGTGTGGCATCTCTCAGACCGAGTCGCCTCCTTCGCGAGCAAGCCCGCTCCCACAGGAGATCGCATGCAGCCTGGACGACTCGGTCAACTGTGGGAGCGGGCTTGCTCCGGGCGGCGTTCCGACGAAGAGGCCATCGAAACCACCGCAAAACTCAAACGGTCAGCAACCGCTCCCGCAACTTGCCAATCTCATCGCGCAATTGCGCCGCCGCCTCGAACTCCAGGTCCCGGGCCAGTTGGTACATCTTCTCTTCCAACTGCCGGATACGCTTGGTGATTTCGCTCGGCGAGCGCAGTTCGGCCTCGTAGCGGGCGCTCTCTTCGGCGGCCTTGGCCATGCCCTTGCGCTTCTTGCTGCGTGAGCCGGGCACGGTGGCGCCTTCCATGATGTCGGCGACGTCCTTGAACACGCCCTTGGGGGTGATGCCGTTGGCCAGGTTGAAGGCGATCTGCTTGTCGCGGCGGCGCTCGGTCTCGCCGATGGCCCGCTCCATGGAACCGGTGATGCGGTCGGCATACAGGATCGCCCGGCCATTGAGGTTACGTGCCGCGCGACCAATGGTCTGGATCAACGAACGCTCGGAACGCAGGAAACCTTCCTTGTCCGCATCGAGAATCGCCACCAGCGACACTTCCGGCATGTCCAGGCCTTCGCGCAGCAGGTTGATGCCCACCAGTACATCGAAGGTGCCCAGGCGCAGGTCACGGATGATCTCGACCCGCTCCACCGTGTCGATGTCCGAGTGCAGGTAACGCACCCGCACGCCATGGTCGGCCAGGTAGTCGGTGAGGTCTTCGGCCATGCGCTTGGTCAGCGTGGTGACCAGCACCCGCTCCTCCACCGCCACGCGCTTGGTGATTTCCGACAGCAGGTCATCGACCTGGGTCAGGGCCGGACGCACCTCGACTTGTGGGTCCACCAGCCCAGTCGGCCGTACCACTTGCTCGACGACGCGACCGGCATGCTCGGCCTCGTAGTTGCCAGGCGTGGCCGAGACGAAAATCGTCTGCGGGCTCACGCTCTCCCATTCGTCAAAACGCATCGGCCGGTTGTCCAGGGCCGAGGGCAGGCGGAAACCGTACTCCACCAGTGTTTCCTTGCGCGAACGGTCGCCTTTGTACATGGCGCCAACCTGGGGCACGCTGACGTGGGATTCGTCGATCACCAGCAAGGCATCGGCGGGCAAGTAGTCATACAACGTAGGCGGCGGCGCACCCGCCGGGCGACCCGACAAGTAGCGCGAGTAGTTTTCGATGCCGTTGCAGTAGCCAAGCTCCAGGATCATCTCCAGGTCGAAGCGGGTGCGTTGTTCCAGGCGCTGGGCTTCCACCAACTTGTTGTTCGAACGCAGGTACTCCAAGCGCTCCTGCAACTCGACCTTGATCCCTTCGATGGCGTCCAGCAGGGTTTCCCGAGGCGTCACGTAGTGGCTCTTGGGGTAGAAAGTGAAGCGGGGCAACTTGCGGATCACTTCGCCGGTCAGCGGGTCGAACGCCGAGAGGCTCTCCACTTCATCGTCGAACAGCTCGATGCGGATCGCTTCCAGGTCCGATTCCGCCGGGTAGATGTCGATCACATCGCCGCGCACCCGGAACGTCGCCCGGGCGAAATCCATGTCGTTGCGGGTGTACTGCAAGTCCGCCAGGCGACGCAGCAAGGCACGCTGGTCGAGTTTGTCGCCGCGGTCCACGTGCAGCACCATCTTCAGGTAGGTTTCCGGGCTGCCCAGGCCGTAGATGCACGACACCGTGGTGACGATGATCGCGTCCTTGCGCTCGAGCAACGCCTTGGTCGCCGACAGTCGCATCTGTTCGATGTGGTCGTTGATCGAGGCATCCTTCTCGATGAAGGTGTCCGAGGACGGCACATAGGCCTCGGGCTGGTAGTAGTCGTAGTAGGAAACGAAGTACTCCACGGCGTTGTTCGGGAAAAACGCCTTGAACTCACCATAGAGCTGCGCCGCCAGGGTCTTGTTCGGCGCCAGTACCAGGGTCGGGCGCTGCACCTGGGCGATCACATTGGCGATGCTGAAGGTCTTGCCCGAACCGGTCACACCGAGCAACGTCTGGTGCGCCAGCCCGGCCTCGATACCCTCGACCATCAGGCGGATGGCTTCCGGCTGATCGCCGGCGGGCTGGAAGCGGGTGACTAGCTGGAATTCAGACATGACATAACCTCTGGATTCACCCCTGTCGGCCAGCCGACAGGAACGAGAAAGACCGAAACGACTGATGTCGCCCGAGGAAAAAGCTGGGATGCACACAATGTGGAGGTGAATGCCTTCGCTTTCAAGACGAACGTCCTACACGCCTTGAAGACTTTGACGCGGCGAGAGGACTAACGGTCGAAAAAAATCGAAAAAACTTACCGTAAAAGCCGAATCGCCTGTCGCCGTGCCGGGTGATGGCCTCTATACTAGCTCCCCGTTTGTGCACCGCTCTAGTGCATTCGGCTGGAGCGCCACACGTCCCCTCACTCTCCATTCAGAGCCGCGCACTAATGAGCCTGTTTTCCGCTGTCGAATTGGCACCCCGCGACCCCATCCTGGGCCTCAACGAAGCTTTCAACGCCGACACCCGTACCAATAAGGTGAACCTGGGCGTGGGTGTTTACTGCAACGAGGAAGGGCGCATTCCATTGCTGCGCGCCGTTGTCGAAGCCGAGACGATTCGCGTGGCTCAGCACGTTTCCCGTGGTTACCTGCCAATCGACGGCATTGCCGCCTACGACCAGGCCGTACAGACCCTGCTGTTCGGCAAGGACTCGGCGCTGATCGCTTCCGGCCGCGTCATCACCACCCAAGCCGTGGGCGGCACCGGCGCACTGAAGATCGGTGCCGACTTCCTCAAGCAACTGCTGCCTGACGCCGTCGTCGCCATCAGCGACCCGAGCTGGGAAAACCACCGCGCCCTGTTCGAAACCGCCGGCTTCCCGGTGCAGAACTACCGCTACTACGACGCCGCCACCCACGACGTGAACCGCAGCGGCCTGCTGGAAGACCTCAACGCCCTGCCCGACCGTTCGATCGTTGTGCTGCACGCTTGCTGCCACAACCCGACCGGCGTGGACCTGAGCCCGGAAGACTGGAAAAACGTGCTGGCGGTCGTCAAGGCCAAGAACCACGTACCGTTCCTGGACATGGCCTACCAGGGCTTTGGCGAAGGCATCGATGAAGACGCGGCGGCTGTACGCCTGTTCGCCGAGTCGGGGCTGACCTTCTTTGCCTCCAGCTCGTTCTCCAAATCGTTCTCGTTGTACGGCGAGCGCGTTGGCGCCCTGTCGATCGTCAGTGAATCGAAGGAAGAAAGCGCCCGCGTGCTGTCCCAGGTCAAACGCGTGATCCGCACCAACTACTCCAACCCGCCAACCCACGGCGCCAGCATCGTCGCCGCTGTGCTCAACAGCCCCGAGCTGCGCGCGCAATGGGAAGCCGAACTGGCCGAAATGCGCCTGCGGATTCGCGGCATGCGCGACCAGATGGTCGACATGCTGGCCAAGGCCGCCCCGCACCACGACTTCAGCTTCGTCGCCCGCCAGAGCGGGATGTTCTCCTACTCCGGCCTGACCGTTGAACAAGTGACGCGCCTGCGCAACGAGTTTGGTATCTATGCCCTGGACACCGGTCGCATCTGCGTGGCCGCGCTGAACCAGAACAACATCGATGCGGTGACCAAGGCCATCGTCCAGGTGATCTGACGCCTCGACGCTGGATGAAAAAACGGGAAGCCATTGGCTTCCCTTTTTTTGACCCGATGTTTTTGTGGCCTGCTTCTGTAGCCTGCTTCTGTAGCCTGCTTCTGTGGTTTTGTTTCTGTGGCGAGGGAGCTTGCTCCCGCTGGGCTGCGCAGCAGCCCTAAAACCAACCACCTCGGTATTTCAGACTGATTTAACCAAGCATTTTGGGGCTGCTTCGCAGCCCAGCGGGAGCAAGCTCCCTCGCCACAAAAGCAAAACCACAAAAACAAAACCACAAAAGCACCGGGCACGACACTCTGGCTGAAGCTACAGCTCCGTAGCCCGCTGGCTCGCCGCATCGTCATAGATGACATACAACGACTCGGCCACTTGGCTCTTGATCGCCTTGGTGCTTTCCAACCCCAGGACAAACCCCTCGGCCTTGCCACCGGCGCGATTCAGCGCCTCGGCGGTGCTGGCCTGGGTAATGGCGTCGTACAGTTTCTCGGCATGAGGCCCCACGCCCTTGGGCAAACTGATCTGGGCGGTACTCACAGGCACACCTCGGCGCGACGGGCTGTGTGAAGGGGTAACAGATGGTTCATGGCGCGTACCTCAATGTCGGCGAATGGCCGGCAGTGCGTCCTGCCACTTCCGGGCAACCATGGTAGCCCTCTCCTGCCCATGCGGTAACTGCCAATCGTTGATTGTCCTTCAATGGGCAGCAGGAATGCGCCGCCCGGCAATAGACGCTTGACTTCTCTTTTCCAATCAGTAACATACGCGCCATTCCGCGATAGCTCAGTTGGTAGAGCAAGTGACTGTTAATCACTGGGTCCCTGGTTCGAGTCCAGGTCGTGGAGCCAGACAGCAACACACAAGAAGCCCCTGGTTCGAAAGATCCAGGGGCTTTTTTGTGGGCAAAAAACAGGTGGATGGCCATATAAGCCTGGCCGAGGTCGCTGCCGGAACAACAATCCGGCACCAAAAAGGCAATATGGTCCGGATCCTGCTTTCTTTTTCCGACAACCCAAGCTGTCACGTGAGCGTCATGACAGGGCCGCACACTGGTCCTGTCCGCCAACAACAGCTTCATAAAAACAAGGACGAAGGTATGCCCACACAAAACCCCCATCGCATTGTCGGCCTGTGCACCTCCAGCAAGGTGTACAACGTACTGACCGAACTCAAGCAACTGGAAGGCCACCGCAGCGCCAAATTCCTTTCCCTGCTGGCGGAAAACCTGGTGCGCAAGGGCCTGCTCAATGAGCAGGAAGTGGTGCACATGCTCGATCTGGTCGTCGATTGAGCGGCATCGATTCCTACTATTGAGCCAGTTGATTTTCCGTCCTTCCCCCTGAGCCTTAAGGTAACCCCATCGATTGATGGAGGTTTCCCATGCCCAAGGTTCAAATCATGTCTGTCATTGGCAGCGCCGTCCCCGCCCCACTCCGGGAGCTCGGGTTGCTGGCCTGCTGGTATCTGGTGCAGGACGGCGTGACCATCAGCGGCCCGCTGACTTCACTGCCCGCCGCCGAGGCGCTGTCACAACGTATCGGCCCCTACCTGATGAACGCCTAGGGCAGTTGCACACGCGGCGAGCCCTCGACAAACAAGGCCCAGCACGACATGAACAACGCCGCGATCAGCGGCCCGATCACGAAGCCGTTCAGTCCGAACACCGCCAGCCCACCCAGTGTCGAGACCAGCACCAGATAGTCGGGCATCTTGGTGTCCTTGCCCACCAGGATCGGTCGCAGGAAATTGTCCACCAGGCCAATCACGAACACCCCGAACAACGTCAGCACCACGCCCTGCCAAATCGCTCCCGAGAGCAGGAAATACACCGCCACCGGCGCCCAGACAAGACCTGCCCCCACCGCAGGCAACAATGACAGGAACGCCATCAGCACCGCCCAGGGCAATACCGTAGGGATCCCCAGGATCCAGAAGATCAGCCCACCCAGCGCACCTTGGGTAATGGCGACCAACAGGTTGCCTTTCACGGTAGCCCGCACCACCCGATTGAATTTCAACTGCAAGCGGCGTTTTTGATGTTCCGCCAAGGGAATGGCCGTGCGCACCTTGCGCACCAGCTCCGCACCGTCGCGCAGAAAGAAGAACAGCAGATAGAGCATCACGAAGAAGCTGACCAGGAACTGAAAGGTACCCTGACCGAAACTGAAGGCCTGGGTGGCGAAGAATTCGCTGCCTTGCATCGCGCTCTTGACGATCTTGTCACGCAAGCCGTTCAGGTTGCCCAGGCCGAAGCGGTCCAGCAGGTGCTGGAAGTACGGCGGCAAGGCATCCTTGAAGCGGGCCAGGTAATCGGCAATGTCCAGCTCTCCGCTTTCCAGGCTCTTGTACAGCGCCGCTCCCTCCTGGACCAGCAACATGCTGATGACGATCACCGGCAGGATCGCGATGACCACACAGATGCTCAAGGTGAACAACGATGTGAGATTGCGGTGCCAACCGAACTTGAACTGCAGGCGGCGCTGCATCGGCGCAAAGACGATACCCAGGATCACCGCCCAGAATACCGCCCCGTAGAACGGCAGCAGAATCCAGATAAAGGCGACCGTGACCAGCACCAGCAGCAACATCTGGGCTTTGTTTTGCAGCATCTTTCGATTCATCAGCTTTCCATGTCCAAAGGCGGGATACACATTAGTCAGCCAGGACTCGCCGGAGTGCCATCACGCTTGCGTTGTGCCCTTGATCCAAGTCAATAAGGCCTGGCCGGCCCTGGCGTACCCTCCGCGCTTTTTGCGACCCGACCCCACCATGACCCTCGCCGCCCCCGAACTGCTGGCACCCGCCGGCACCCTGAAAAACATGCGTTATGCCTTCGCCTACGGTGCCGACGCGGTGTACGCCGGCCAGCCGCGCTACAGCCTGCGGGTGCGCAACAACGAATTCGACCACGGGAACCTGGCCTTGGGCATCGCCGAAGCCCAGGCCATGGGCAAGCGCTTCTACGTGGTGGTGAACATTGCCCCGCACAACGCCAAGCTGCGGACCTTCCTCAAAGACCTCGAACCGGTGATTGCCATGGCGCCGGACGCGCTGATCATGTCCGACCCGGGGTTGATCATGCTGGTTCGCCGGCATTTTCCGCAGATGCCGATTCACCTGTCGGTGCAGGCCAACACGGTGAACTGGGCAAGCGTTGAGTTCTGGCAGCAGCAGGGCTTGAGCCGGATCATCCTGTCCCGGGAACTGTCCCTGGAAGAAATCGCCGAGATTCGCGAGCAAGTCCCGGCCATGGAGCTGGAAGTGTTCGTCCATGGGGCGCTGTGCATGGCCTATTCGGGGCGCTGCCTGCTGTCCGGTTATATGAACAAGCGCGACGCCAACCAGGGCAGCTGCACCAACGCCTGCCGCTGGAAATACTCGGCGCAGCCGGCGGTGGAAAATGCCGTGGGCGACATTGTGCAGAGCTATCGGCCCGAACCGACCCTGGGCCTCGGCGCGCCCACCGACCAGGTGTTTCTGCTCCAGGAAGCCAATCGCCCGGACGAGTCCATGCCGGCCTTCGAGGACGAGCACGGCACCTACATCATGAACGCCAAGGACCTGCGGGCCGTGCAACACGTCGAGCGCCTGGCGCGCATGGGCGTGCATTCCTTGAAGATCGAAGGCCGGACCAAGTCGCATTTCTATTGCGCGCGCACCACCCAGGTGTATCGCCGGGCCGTCGATGATGCGGTGGCCGGCCGGGAATTCGACCGCAGCCTGATGACCGACCTGGAGTCCCTGGCCCAGCGTGGCTACACCGAAGGCTTCCTGAGACGCCACGTGCATGACGAATACCAGAACTACCAGAACGGCAGCTCAGTGTCGGAGCGCCAGCAGTTCGTCGGCGAACTGACCGGCGAACGGCGCGAACGCCTGGCCGAAGTGCGGGTGAAGAACCGTTTTGGCCTGGGTGATCACATGGAACTGATGACCCCCAAGGGCAACTTTCACTTCGACCTGCATCAGTTGCAGGACATCAAGGGCCAGGCCATCGAAGTGGCACCGGGGGATGGGCATGTGGTGTACGTGCCGATCCCGGATGCGGTGGATCTGCGGTTTGGGTTGTTGATGCGGGATGTGCGTGAGCCATAGTCGCCACCGAACAAATGTGGGAGCGGGCTTGCTCGCGAAGGCGGTGTGTCAGAAGTGAATACATTGGCTGACACACCGTATTCGCGAGCAAGCCCGCTCCCACAGGGGATTTGTGGTGGACACAAGATTCTGCATGCCACAAATCTTTAGCTCCCGGCAGAAACTGCCGAAGGCTGCGATCCTCCGCTTCCGATAGGGCCTGGTAGCCCAGGCGAAAACATCTGGATCGAGAGCGAAAGATCGCAGCCTTCGGCAGCTCCTGCTGCTCCGGGTCAGATGCGGAACTGCCCCACCAGTTGACCCAGGCGCTGGCCCAGGTCGGCCAGGCTGCGGGACGTCTGGGCGCCGAGTTGGGTTTCGTCGGCGACGCTGTCCACGGCCACGGCGATCTGATGCACGCTGCGGTTGATTTCTTCGGCCACGGCAGTCTGTTCTTCGGCGGCGCTGGCGATCTGGGCGTTCATCGAGTTGATGGTGCCGATCAACTGCGCCATGGTGTCCAGGGACGCGCCCGCCTCGTTGGCCCGTTCCGAGGTGCCATCGCCGGCCTCGCTGGAACGACGCATCGCTTCCACTGCCGCGTGGGTGCCCGATTGCAGCCGGTCGATCATGCCCTGGATTTCCTGGGTACTTTGCTGGGTCCGGCTGGCCAGGGCCCGCACTTCATCGGCCACCACCGCGAACCCACGCCCCGCCTCGCCGGCACGCGCGGCCTCGATGGCGGCGTTGAGGGCCAGCAGGTTGGTCTGCTCGGCGATCGAACGAATCACCCCGAGCACACTGACAATCGAGGCCACATCTTGCTGCAGGCTGTCCAAGGACACGCCGCTGCTGCGGATATCGTTCACCAGCGCATGAATCTGTTGGATGCTGCCAGCCACCACGCGCTTGGCCGATTGGCCTTCTTCGTCGGTCTGCTGGGCCGCGACGGCAGCGCCCTGGGCACTGCGAGCGACTTCCTGGGCCGCCGAGGACATCTCGTTGATCGCCGTGGCGACCTGATCGGTTTCGTGGCGTTGACGCTCCATCGCCTGCTCGGAGCGCTGGGCCTGCTCGGAGACTTGGGTCACCAGGCCGGTCAGTTGCGAGGTCATGTCGGTGATCTGCCGCACCAGGCCGTGGATCTTGTCGACGAAGCGGTTGAACGAACCGGCCAGTTGGCCCAGTTCATCCTGGCTGGTAATCGCCAGGCGCCGGGTCAGGTCACCCTCGCCCGCCGCGATGTCATCGAGGTTGTCTTTCATCAGGTGCAGGGGGCGCAGGATCGTGTTGGCGAGCACCAGGCCCACCACCGCAATCACCAGCAACACCACGGCGGCGATCCCGACGATGCTCAGTACCACGCCTTGCAGGCGATCGTGGACCTTGGCTTCCACCAGCGCCACCTGGGCTTCGATGCCGTCCAGGTTGACTGAACTACCAACCGCCAGGTCCCACTTGGGCAGGTATTCGGTGTAGCCGAGCTTGGGCACCAGGTCCTTGCTGCCGGGCAGCGGCGAGCTGTATTCCAGGTAATGCGTGCCGTCCTTGGCGACTTTCACCAGGTCGCGGTTGACGTAGACACCGTTCGGATCGCGGTTGTCCTTGAAGCTCTTGCCCACGCCATCGGGGCTGTTGGCCTTGAACAGACGAATGGTCTCGGAATCGTAGCCGAAGAAATAGCCGTCCTTGCCGTAGCTGATGTTCGACAGCAGCTTGATGGCCTGGGCGCGCGCCTCGTTATCACCCGGCGCGGCGGCATCGTAGAGCGGCTTGATCGCGGTCAGGCCCACCGCCACGTAGTTCTGCAGCGTGGCCTTGGCCTCGCTGAGCAGGCGCTCGCGGGTTTGCTGGACTTCTTTACTCGCTTGTTCCTTCAAGATGAAAGCCGTGGTCAGGCTGATGATCACGGCGGACAGCAATACCGGCAGTATCGCAAGGGACAGGACTTTAGCCTTCAGGCTCAGGCGCATGCTGTTCACTCTTGTTGGTGTTATTGGCGTGGTTAGCTGTATTAACGGCAGCGCACGGCAAAACTGTAGGACAAGGTGAACGGTCAGCTGGCAGAGTCGCTGGATTCAAGGGCCTCTTCGCGAGCAAGCCCGCTCCCACAAGGGATTGCTGGTGTACACATATTCTGTGTTCACAGCAGATCCAGTGTGGGAGCGGGCTTGCTCGCGAAGGTTGCGACTCAGTCCTTGAGTCTTGTTGAATCAGCCTTACAACACCATCGCCGCCACCCAACCAAACGCCAGCAGCGGCAGGTTGTAGTGGATGAAGGTCGGGACCACGGTGTCCCAGATGTGATGATGCTGGCCGTCGATGTTCAGGCCGGAGGTCGGGCCCAGGGTCGAGTCCGAGGCAGGCGAGCCGGCATCGCCCAGGGCGCCGGCGGTGCCGACGATGCAGACGATTGCCAGCGGGCTGAAGCCCAACTGCAGGCACAGCGGCACGAAAATCGTCGCCAGGATCGGCACCGTGGAAAACGACGAGCCGATGCCCATGGTCACCAGCAGCCCCACCAGCAACATCATCAGCGCGCCGATGCCCTTGTTGTGGCCGATCCAGGCCGCCGAAGCTTCCACCAGGCTTTGGACTTCACCGGTGGCCTTCATCACCTCGGCGAACCCTGAGGCGGCGATCATGATGAAGCCGATCATCGCCATCATCTTCATGCCTTCGGTGAACAGGTCGTCCGTCTCACGCCAGCGCACCACCCCCGACAGCGAGAAAATCAGGAACCCGGCCAGGGCGCCGATGATCATCGAGTCCACCAGCAGCTGGATCGCGAATGCCGCCGCCACCGCAACCCCGGCCACGATCAGGCTCAGCGGGTTGTAGCGCACGGCCACTTGCTCGGCCTTGGCGATCTTCTTCAGGTCATAGACGCGTTTCTTGCGGTACGTGATGAACGACAGCGCCAGGCCAAACACCATGCCCAGCGCCGGGATGCCCATGGCGTGGGTGATATTGATGCCACTGATGTCGACGCCGCTGCGGGCGACATTGGCCAGCAGGATTTCATTGAGGAAGATGTTGCCGAAGCCCACCGGCAGGAACATATAGGGGGTGATCAGACCGAAGGTCATGACGCAGGCGATCAAGCGACGGTCCAGCTGCAGCTTGGTCAGCACGTAGAGCAGCGGCGGCACTAGCAGCGGGATGAAAGCGATGTGGATCGGCAGGATGTTCTGGGAAGCGACCGCGACCGTGCCCAGCAGACCGATCAGCACCCATTTGACGCCCGAGCCACCGGCGACGTCCTGGCGATCCACCAGGGCCAGGGCTTTGTCCGCCAGGGCGTGGGCCATGCCGGACTTGGCAATCGCCACGGCGAAGGCGCCGAGCAAGGCATAGGACAATGCCACCGTCGCACCGCCACCCAGGCCGGCATTGAACGCCTTGAGCGTCGCCTCGATCCCCAGGCCGCCCGTCAGGCCGCCCACCAACGCGCCGATAATCAGCGCGATCACCACGTGCACACGAGACAGGCTGAGCACGAGCATGACGCCAACCGCGGCAATTACTGCATTTATCATCGTTACCTCAAAGCACAGCGATGGAAAGCCACCGGACAAAAAGGTCGCGACTTTGCAGCAAGCGGCGGCAAGCTGCAAGGGCCGTGGGGCGGGTTTTCACAAGGTTTGCAGTCACCACAAACCAATGTGGGAGCGAGCCTGCTCGCGATAGCGGTCTGTCAGTAGACATTGATGTGGCTGAGCGGACGTCATCGCGAGCAGGCTCGCTCCCACAGGGGCCAAGTCAGACAGAGGATCTGTGGCCCAGCATAAAGGGTTAATGCAGACCTCAACGCTTGGGCAACTCGATCACAACCTTCAACCCACCCCACTCGCTGTCATCCAACGCCAACAGCCCGCCCCAGGTGTCGACGATGTCCCGCACGATGCCCAGGCCCAGGCCGTGGCCATCGGTCTGTTCGTCCAGTCGCGTGCCACGGCTGAACACCTGCTCGCGGCGGTCCGCGGGAATGCCCGGGCCATCGTCCTCCACCGCCAGGCTGAACCCTTCGGCGGTTTCGGTCAGGGTCAGGCGCACCTCGGCATCGGCCCATTTGCAGGCGTTGTCCAGCAGGTTGCCCAGCAGTTCCAGCAAGTCTTCACGATCCCAGGGCAGGTGCAGGCCCGGTGGGGCGACGTAGCTCAGGTGCAGGTGCTCGCCATGGATCATGTTCAGCGTGGCCAGTAGCCCTGGCAGTTCGGCGTCGCAGTCCAGGTGCGCGCCGGGCAAGGCATCGCCGGACAAGCGGGCGCGGTTGAGTTCGCGGTTCAGGCGCTGGCGGACCTGCTCCAATTGGTCGAGCAACAGTTTGCGCAGCTCGGGATAGGGGTCGAGCTTCTCGTTCGATGCCAGGCTTTGCAGCACCGCCAGTGGGGTTTTCAAGGCATGGCCGAGGTTGCCCAGGGCGTTGCGCGAACGCTTGAGGCTGTCTTCGGTGTGGGCCAGCAGATGGTTGATTTGCGCGACCAACGGTTCAAGCTCCCGTGGCACCTGTTCGTCCAGTTGCGTGCGCTGCCCGCGCTGCAACTGGGCAATCTGCTCCCGGGCCCGGTCCAGCGGACGCAAGGCCCGGCGCACGGTGAGGCGTTGCAGCAACAGGATCAGCAACAGCCCCGCCAACCCGAGCCCGAGGCCGACCTGTTGCATCCGGCGAAAGCTGTCACGCACCGGCGTATAGTCCTGGGCCACGCTGATGGAAATCCCCTGGCCCAGCCGCCGATAGTCGGTACGCAGCACCAGCAGCTTCTGGCCCTCCGGGCCCAGTTGCAGATTGCTGTGCAAGCCTGGGTGGTCGAGCCGGGGCAACTCCTGGTCCCACAGCGAACGGGAACGCCAGTGCACATCGGCAAAATCGATGCGGAAATAATGCCCGGAGAACGGTCGCTGATAGGCCGGCGACAGGCGCCGTTCATCCAGTTGCAAGCCCAGCGGGCCGCGCACCAGGGCCACCAGCAGGTTTTCACTGTCGTTGCGCAGGCCGGCTTCCAGGTAACGCTGCAAGCCCAGCTCGAACAGCCACAGGCTGGTTTGCGCCAGGATCAGGCCGACCACCAGCATTACACCGATCAGGCCCAGGCTCAGGCGCCGCTGGATGGATCTCACTGCGCCTGCCCGCCGAACAGGTAACCCTGGCCGCGACGGGTTTCGATTACGCTGCGTCCCAGCTTGCGCCGCAGGTGATTGACATGAACTTCCAACACGTTGGAATCGCGCTCGGTCTCACCGTCGTACAGGTGTTCGGCGAGATGGCTTTTGGAAAGGATCTGTTCGGGATGCAGCATGAAATAGCGCAACAGGCGAAACTCGGCCGCCGTGAGCTGGATGTCGGTGCCGTCGCGGACCACGCACTGGCGACTCTCATCCAGGTGCAACCCGGCGGCCTTGAGCGTCGGCTGGTTGACCTGCCCATGGGAGCGGCGCAGCAGTGCCTGGATCCGCAAGTGCAGTTCTTCAGGATGAAACGGCTTGGTCAGGTAGTCATCGGCGCCGGCCTTGAGCCCCTCGATGCGCTCGGCCCAGGACCCTCGGGCGGTGAGGATCAACACCGGCGTCGCCAGGCCACCAGCACGCCACTGGGCCAACACGTCGAGCCCCGGCACACCTGGCAGGCCGAGGTCGAGGATGATCAAGTCGTAGGGCTCGCTGCTGCCTTGGTACACCGCGTCGCGCCCGTCGGCGAGCCAATCGACGGCGTACCCTTGCCGTGCAAGCCCGGCCATCAATTCGTCCGCCAGGGGCACGTGATCTTCCACCAGAAGCAGGCGCATCAGTCTTCCTTATCTTTGAGTAAACGGCCGGTCGTGGCCTCCAGGTCCAGTTCGCGCACGACGCCGTCGGTGTCCAGCAGCTCGACTTCGTAAATATAGACGCCGTGTTTCTCCTCCAACTCGGCTTCCAGCAGTTTGGCGCCCGGGTGGCGGTCCAGCGCCTGTTGCAACAGATGCTCCAGCGGCAGGATAACGCCCTGCTGGCGCAGTTGCAGGGCCTCGTCCTGGTCCAGGTCGCGGGCCACGGCCAGCGAACAAAACGCCAGCAACGCCAGCGCCCATCGGCTGCGGGCGCATAAATTAAGCTTCATTACAGATCCTGATGATTCTTGAGTACCTTGCCATTGGTGGCGTCCAATTCCAGGTCCCACTCAATGCCCTTCGTATCGCGCAGGTCCACCTGGTAAATGTACTTGCCGTACGCTTCCTCCAACTCGGTCTCGGTCAAGGTGGCGCCAGGGTGCTTGGCCAGGGCGGCGGCATCGAGCTTTTCGACGGACAGGATGGTACCAGCGTCTTGCAGCTTACGGGCTTCGTCCACGCCCAGGTCTCGTGCGTGAGCCAGGCTCGTACCGAGGGCCATGAGGGTCGCGATGAAAAAGGCAGTCAGGCGGTTCATGGGTTGTCTCCTTTTTATAATCTTTGCCGGGGGACTGTATCGGGGTGAACTTAACTGAAACTGAATGGCCATCATGCGTGAAAAATCCTCTGTGGGAGCGAGCCTGCTCGCGATAGCGGTCTCTCTGCCTGGCATCGATGTAGCTGAACCGACGTTATCGCGAGCAGGCTCGCTCCCACATTGACTTGTGTCGTTATAATCAGCCGCCTACCCGTATTCGAGCCCGGTATGACCGCTATCCACATCAAGTTTCCCGCCCTCACCCTCAAGGCCGGCCCCCGTGCGTTCGGACGGATTCGCCAGGCCGGCTTGAACGCCGTCGACGTCGGCATCCTGCCGGGCGCCGCCGGTGGCCCCAAGGCCCTGGGCATCCAGGGGCTCGATCTTGCGCTGTTCGGCGAATGGCTACCCGCCGCGCCCCGGGAGCGCTCGCTGATCGGGGCCTCGGTGGGGGCGTGGCGCTTCGCCAGCGCCTGCCTGCCGGATGCCGCCGAAGGGATCCGACGCCTGGGCACTTTGTACAACGAACAAAGCTTCGCCAAAGGCGTGACCATGGCCGGGGTCAGCCAGAGTTCGCAGCGCATGCTCGATGACTTGCTCGACGGCCGCGACACTTCGATCCTCGACAACCCGCGATACCGGCTCAACATCATGGTCGTCAAGAGCCATGGTCTGCTCGCCCAGGATCATCGCGGCCGGCTGGGCCTGGGATTGTCGTCGGTGATCGCCGACAACCTGCGGGGCCGTGGGCGGTTGTCGCGGCATTTCGAACGGTTGATCATCCATGACCCGCGCCTGGCCCCACCCCTGCATCCGCTGAATGACTTTCCGTCGCGCTTCGTGCCCCTGGCGGCCGGTAACCTGCGCCAGGCCCTGCTGGCTTCGGGCTCGATCCCGATGGTCATGGAAGGCGTGCGCGACCTGCCGGGTGCCGGTGCCGGCACCTTTCGCGACGGCGGTTTGCTGGACTATCACCTGGACTTGCCGTACAGCGGCGAGGATATCGTACTGTACCCGCACTTCACCGACCGGGTCATTCCCGGCTGGTTCGACAAGGGCCTGCCCTGGCGCCGGGGCAACGTCGAACGCCTGCAAGACGTGTTGCTGCTGGCACCGTCCCGGGAATACCTGGCGCGCCTGCCCTACGGCAAGCTGCCGGACCGCAACGATTTCAAGCGCTTCATGGGCGATGACTCGAGCCGTCGCAAGTATTGGCGCACGGCGATGGATGAGAGCCGGCGGCTCGGTGATGAGTTTCTGGAGCTGACGGCCAACGGTGGCTTGGGCGAGCGTTTGCTGACCCTTTAGTCAGCACGGTCGCGCAACGCCGTGATCAAACTGATAAACTCCGCCGCCTGCCTCGCGACCGATATCTAAAGAGCCCGAACCTGTGGAAATCTTCAAAGAGTTTACCTTCGAATCCGCCCACCGCCTGCCCCACGTGCCGGACGGCCACAAGTGCGGCCGCCTTCACGGTCACTCGTTCAAGGTGGCGATCCACCTGAGCGGCGATATCGATCCGCACACCGGCTGGATTCGCGACTTCTCGGAGATCAAGGCGATCTTCAAACCGCTCTACGAACGCCTGGACCACAACTACCTCAACGACATCCCTGGCCTGGAAAACCCCACCAGCGAAGTCTTGGCCAAGTGGATCTGGAATGAGTTGAAGCCGTTGCTGCCGGAACTCAGCGCCATCCGCATCCACGAGACCTGCACCAGCGGTTGCATTTACCACGGCGAATAAGACAGGTGCTGCTTCCTGGCCTGGGAGCCTTCTGTGGCGAGGGAGCTTGCTCCCGCTGGGCTGCGAAGCAGCCCCATCCAAAAGGCCACTCAATCCGCCTGAAACACCGCGCCGCCAGGTTTCAGGGCCGCTTCGCGCCCCAGCGGGAGCAAGCTCCCTCGCCACAAAGGTGTCTCCCCTGCTGAATCGCATTGGCCTATGCTTGGTCCCCTGAGCCATTTTCAGGGGAGTATCAAGCATGACCCACTGGCCGCTGGATCAAACGTACGACTTCAACGGACACCCCATCCGCTATGCCATCCACGGCGATGGCCCGCCGCTGGTGTTCGTCCACGGCACGCCCTTCTCTTCCTACGTGTGGCACCGCATCGCCCCGCTGTTCTTCGCCACCCACCGGGTGCATTACTTCGACCTGCTGGGGTATGGCCAGTCCGCCCAGCCCGATGCCGACGTGTCCCTCGGTGTGCAAAACCATCTGCTTGCGCAATTGCTGGAGCACTGGGGCCTGGATTGCCCGGACGTGGTGGCCCATGACTTCGGCGGCGCCACGGTCCTGCGTACGCATTTGCTCAACGGCAAGGACTATCGCAGCCTGACCCTGATCGATCCTGTGGCGCTATCGCCCTGGGGTTCGCCCTTCGTGCAGCATGTCCGTCAGCACGAAGCGGCCTTCAGCGGCCTGCCCGACTACATCCAACGGGCCATCGTGCCGACCTATATTCGCGGCGCGATCAAACGGGACATCCCGGACGCCGAACTGGCGCCCTACGTGCAACCATGGCTTGGCGAACCGGGCCAGGCGGCGCTCTACCGGCAGATCGCCCAGATGGACGAGCGCTATACCCGCGAGGTCGAAAGCCTGTACCCGACCGTGCGCTGCCCGACCCAGATCCTCTGGGGTGAGGAGGACCAGTGGATCCCCATCGAGCGCGGCCGGGCCCTGCACCAACTGATTCCAGGGGCGCAACTGCACCCGGTGCCGAATGCCGGGCATCTGGTCCAGGAAGATGCGCCGGAAGCGGTGGTTGCGGCGGTGTTGCGGTTTCTGGCGTTGCGTTCCCCGACCTGAAGAACACTGCATTCCCCCTGTGGGAGCGGGCTTGCTCGCGAAGGCGGTGTATCAGTTATGAATACATCGGCTGACACACCGCCTTCGCGAGCAAGCCCGCTCCCACAAGGGAGAGATCGTAGGCAGAGAGAACTGTGTTCCAACTTGAATCACCACCGCACCGCTTTCGCCCCCTTCGCCCACCCAATCCCCAGGATTGTCTATAAATAACCTCACGCTCACCCGTTTGGCACGGCCGCTGCACGCTTGCGACATCCCCTCTTCCGCAAGGACCGCCACATGACTCAGAACGATCCGGGCAATGACTATCCCCTGAGCGAAGTACCGCTGCACGCGCGCAAGGGCCTGGCTTCCACGGCCATGGTGCTGCTGGGTTTCACCTTTTTCACCGCCACGATGTTTGCCGGTGGCAAGCTCGGCGTGGCGTTCAGTTTTGCCGAGATGCTCACGGTCATCGTCATCGGCAATCTGCTGCTGGGTCTCTATGCCGCCGGCCTGGGTTACATCGCCTTCAAGAGCGGACTCAATTCGGTATTGATGGGCCGTTTCTGTTTCGGCGAGGTGGGCAGCAAGCTCAGTGACTTGATCTTGGGGTTCACCCAGATCGGCTGGTATGCCTGGGGCACGGCGACAGCCGCGGTGGTGCTGGGCAAGTATTTCGAATTGGGCCAGGGCACGGTGCTGTGGCTGATGGTGCTGTTCGGCCTGGGGTTCTGTGCCACGGCCTATGTTGGTTATCGTGGCCTGGAAATTCTCTCGTATCTCGCCGTGCCGGCCATGATGTTGCTGCTGATGCTGTCGATGTGGGTCGCCACGGTGAAGGTCGGTGGCTTCGAGGGCTTGCTGGCGGTGGTGCCCACCGGCAGCCTCGATTGGTCCACCGCCATCACCCTGGTGTTCGGCACCTTCGTCAGCGGCGCGACCCAGGCGACCAACTGGACGCGGTTCTCCCGCTCGGCGAAGGTCGCGGTGCTGGCGAGCCTGATCGGTTTTTTCCTGGGCAACGGTTTGATGGTGCTGATCGGCGCCTACGGGGCCATCGTCTATCAACAACCGGACGTGGTCGAAGTGTTGCTGCTGCAGGGCTTCGCCATGGCGGCGATGGCGATGCTGCTGCTCAACATCTGGAGCACCCAGGACAACACTATCTACAACTTCGCCGTGGCCGGCTGCAACCTGCTGCGCACCCGCCGGCGCAGAGCCGTGACCCTCGGCGGCGCGGTGATCGGCACGTTGCTGGCGCTGCTGGGCATGTATGACCTGCTGGTGCCGTACCTGATTCTGCTGGGCACCGTGATCCCGCCCATTGGCGGGGTGATCATGGCCGATTTCTTCTTCCGCTGGCGCGGCCGTTATCCGCGCCTGGCCGAAGCCCGGTTGCCGGCGTTCAACTGGCCGGGGCTGGCGGCCTATGGGCTCGGCACGCTCGCCGCGTTCAATTCGCCGTGGGTCGCGCCACTGGTAGGAATCGCCACCGGCGCGCTAACGTATGTGCTATTGATCGGCGTAATGGGTACCCGCACCGCTGACGCGCCCCTACAAGACCTATAAAGGATTCGCCCGATGCACATCATCAACGCCCGCCTGCGCAACCACGAAGGCTTGCATGAACTGCACCTGGAAAACGGCCTGATCGCCAGCATCGCCCGCCAGACCGAGGCCCCCAGCCTCGGCCCGGAAGACCTCGATGCCGGCGGCAACCTGGTGGTCCCGCCCTTCGTCGAACCGCACATCCACCTGGACGCCACCCTCACCGCCGGCGAGCCGCGCTGGAACATGAGCGGCACGTTGTTCGAAGGCATCGAGTGCTGGGGCGAACGCAAGGCCACCATCACCCAGGAAGACACCAGCACCCGCGCCAAGAAAACCATCCAGGCCCTCGCCGCCCATGGCATCCAGCATGTGCGTACCCACGTCGACGTGACCGACCCCGAACTCACCGCCCTCAAGGCAATGCTGGAGGTGCGCGAGCAAAGCCGTCACTTGATCGACATGCAGATCGTCGCGTTCCCCCAGGAAGGCATCGAGTCCTACCGCAACGGCCGCGAGCTGATGGAAGAAGCGATCCGCATGGGTGCCGACGTGGTGGGCGGCATTCCCCACTTCGAATACACCCGCGACCAAGGCGTCAGCTCGGTGAAGTTCCTGATGGACCTGGCCGAACGTACCGGGTGCCTGGTGGATGTACATTGCGACGAAACCGACGACCCGCATTCGCGCTTTCTCGAAGTGCTCGCCGAAGAAGCCCGCAGCCGCGACATGGGCGCCCGCGTCACCGCCAGCCATACCACGGCGATGGGCTCCTACGACAACGCCTATTGCGCCAAGCTGTTCCGCCTGCTCGGGCACTCGGGCATCAATTTTGTCTCTTGCCCGACCGAAAGCATCCACCTGCAAGGCCGCTTCGACACCTTTCCCAAACGCCGCGGCGTCACCCGGGTCAATGAGCTGCTCGAAGCCGGGATGAATGTGTGTTTCGGCCAGGACTCCATCGTCGATCCGTGGTACCCATTGGGCAACGGCAACATCCTGCGGGTGCTGGAAGCGGGGCTGCATATCTGCCACATGCTCGGCTATCGCAACCTGCAAAGCGCCCTCGACCTGGTCACCGACAACAGCGCCAAGGCCATGAACCTGGGCGAGCGCTACGGACTGGAACCGGGCCGCCCGGCGAACTTGCTGATCCTTTCAGCGGACAGCGATTACGAAGTGATTCGCAGCCAAGGGTTGCCGCTCTACTCGATTCGCAATGGCGAAGTGCTGATGAAGCGGCAGATGCCGGTGGTGGAGTTTGCCCAGCAGCCAGGCTGACTGCCACAAGGAATCTTCAGTGGCCATGAGAGTTGTGTCCAATACCGATCCACTGTGGGAGCGAGCCTGCTCGCGATAGCGGTGGGTCAGTTGCATCAAGGTTGGATGTGCCACCGTCTTCGCGAGCAAGCCCGCTCCCACAAGGGGCCTTCGGTGATCACAAATGTTGTGTCCGACACTGGTCCACTGTGGGAGCGGGCTTGCTCGCGAAGACGGCCTCGGCCACACCGCAAAACGTCCAGAAGCGCTTATGGCACAAGCCGCGCCGCACCAAACAACCTGACCCGCACCAGCTCCCCCGCCTCTTCCTCCAACAAGATCGGCGCCGTACCGCCGGGCATCACCACCCTCACCGCCCCCGCCTTCACCCAACCCACCCGCCAGGCGGCACTGGCCACGGCGCTGGCGCTGGTGCCCGAGGACGCGGTAGGGCCTTCGCCCCGCTCAAACACCCGGGCGGCGATTTGCCCTTCGGCTTCGAGCCGGGCCCATTGCAGATTCACCCCCCTGGTGCATGGAACACCAGCCCCACCGGGCACCGCATAAGCGATGCGGGTCAAGCCCCGTGACAGCGCCGCAGCACGCATCTGCGCATTGCTTGGCAACGCCTCGCCCCCCTCCACCAACGTCACGCAATGCGGATTGCCGATGTTCACGAACTGACTGTTGCCCCACGCCGGGTCCAACCGTTCAAGCGCCGCCACACGGCTGACATCACGCTGGTTGAACATCACCCGCTCGACCTCCTGGGCGCCAACGGCCTGGGGCCCGAACAGCGGTTTGCCCAGGTCCAGCCAGAAACCTTGCACCCCTTCGAATCCAGCGGCGCGAACCGAGGTTTGCAGCGGTGACACGCCGTCGGGTTTATCGTGATGAACCTGCAGCACGCAATCACCAGGCGCCGCCATCAAGCCTTGTTCTTGCAGGGCCTGGGAGAAAATCGTCAAGCCATTACCACTGCGCTCGGCCAATGTCCCGTCGGTATTGACGATCAACAGATCAAAGGGTGGCTCATTCTGGAACGGGCCAATCAGCAAACCATCACTGCGATGGGCCTTGGCATCCGGCGGCGCTTCGCCCGGCGCCCAGGCGCAGAAGGCGTGCACGACCGCCGTTGCCCAGGATTCGCGAGCCTGTGCGGCCTGGGCGGCTGACTGGGGCAGAGCAATGCCGTGATCACGCACCTGCTGCGGTGAAACGACCCCATAAATATTGCCGCGTGCGTCATAAAACTGCGTCATGGACCAGACCCAATATCAACCAGCAAGGGCTGCTACTTTATGTCGGCAAAGGCCGGGGGAGCAAAGTTGGCTGGGCAACCCGGCCATTCCCGTCGGCACCTTGGGGTCGCGGTGCGGTCAGTGGATATGCAAGCATAGGCCCCCTGCCTGCATCACCGCACCGCACCGCACGAAAGCCAAGGACGTTTCATGACTGCCATCACGCCCCCGCCTACCTTTGTCCCCGGACGCCTGGAACAAATGTCCACCCGCATCGCCTATCTCATCGCCGGCATCGGCATCGCCGCCTGGGCGCCGCTGGTGCCTTACGCCAAGGTGCGGGCGAACCTGGATGAAGGCACCCTCGGCTTGCTGCTGCTATGCCTTGGGGTCGGGTCGATCCTGGCGATGCCGATTTCCGGCGCGCTGGCGACGCGGTTCGGCTGCCGTCGGGTGCTCAGCGGCGGCACGATCCTGATCTGCCTGGCGTTGCCGTTGCTGGCGACGATGACCTCCCTGCCCTGGCTGGTGGCTGCGCTGTTCCTGTTTGGCGCCGGGCTCGGCACCGTGGACTCGACCGTGAACCTGCAAGCGGTGATCGTCGAGCGGGCCAGCGGCAAGACCATGATGTCGGGTTTCCACGGCATGTTCAGCCTTGGCGGGATCATTGGCGCAGCCGGAGTGAGCGCCCTGCTCGGCCTGGGACTTTCGCCGCTGGGGGCGACGTTGGTGGTCAATGGGGTGCTGTTGGTGGCGTTGTTCAAGGCGGCGCCGCACCTGTTGCCGTATGGCAGTGAAAGCTCGGGACCGGCGTTTGCCATTCCCCATGGCGTTGTGCTGTTTATCGGCATCCTGTGTTTCATCGTGTTCCTGGCTGAAGGCGCGGTGCTGGACTGGAGCGCGGTGTTCCTGACCACCGAGCGCGCGGTGGATACCGCCTATGCCGGGCTGGGTTATGCCGCGTTCGCGCTGACCATGACCGTCGGCCGCCTGACCGGCGACGCGGTGGTGCATCGCCTGGGCGCCAAGCGCGTGATCATCTACGGCGGGTCGATCGCTGCGGCGGGGTTCCTGCTGGCGACCCTCGCACCGATGTGGCAAGCAGCGTTGCTGGGGTATGCGTTGGTGGGCGCCGGCTGTTCAAACATCGTGCCGGTGTTGTACACCGCTGTCGGCAAACAGACCCTGATGCCGGAAGCGATCGCCGTGCCGGCCATCACCACCATCGGCTACGCCGGCATCCTCGCCGGCCCGGCGCTGATCGGTTTCGTTGCCCATGGCAGCAGCTTGAGCATTGCCTTCGGGCTGATTGCGCTATCGCTGGTGGCGGTGGCGGCCAGTGGGAAGGTGTTGAAGGTCTGAGGCCTGGCACCGCTTGTTGAGGCCTCATCCCATTCCCTGTGGCGAGGGAGCTTGCTCCCGCTCGGCTGCGAAGCAGTCGTAAACCTGTGGATGCGGTGTTCAGTAGGTTTTGGGGCCGCTTCGCGGCCCAGCGGGAGCAAGCTCCCTCGCCACAGGAGGGTATTGAGCTGCAAAAGCTGTTTTCAGCCCCTGGAATCTGGGTTCCAGATCAGAACCCCACACTCGCCTGCACAAAGAACGTGCGCGGTGCGCCGACGTAGATGCCCGAGTTGTTGTCGCTGGAGCGGGTGTAGTACTGGTGGTCGAACAGGTTTTTCACCCCGGCGCCGACTTTCAGGTTCGACAGTTGCTCGCCGAAGTCATAGCCGGCGCGCACGTTCCAGAGCACATAACCCGGCATGTCGCCGTATTGCCCATCGGCGGTGCCATCGGTGATGTAGTCGCCGCTGAAGCTGCCATCGGCGTTCACGCTGTTGCCCGGTGAGCGTTGCTTGGACTGGGCGAAGGCGTCGAGGTTGTAGGTCCAGCGGTTGACCTCGTACCGCAGGCCCATGTTGGCCACCTGGCGGGAATAGAACGGCAGGTCACGGCCCTTGAAGCTGGGGATCTCACCTTCATACGTCGCCCGGGTGTAGGTGAAACCGGCGGTGGCGGTGAGGCCTTCGAGGCGAGGATCGAGCGCGGCCATGTCGTAGTGCACGGAAGCTTCCAGGCCTTGGTGCTTGGTGGCGCCCATGTTGGTCCAGCCCACGTCGTTGCTGATGTATTGCAGCTCGTCGTCGAAGTCGATGTAGAACAGCGTCACTTCCCCGCCCCAGACGTCATCGTTGTAACGCGTACCGATCTCGTAGGTCTTGGCCTTTTCCGGGCTCAAGCCGTTGGCGGTGTTGTTGCCATCGCCCCCCTGGCCGAGCTGGAAGTATTGCAGGCTGCCGAACGAGGTTTCGTAGTTGGCGAACAGCTTCCAGGCGTCCGACAGGTGATACATCACGCTCAGGGCCGGCAGCGGCTCGTTGCTGTCGATGCTGCGGCGTTTTTCCTGCACGGGACGGCCGGCGGTGTCGAGCACCGGACGGTCGTGCCATTCGGTGCTGATGCTTTCGAAGCGGATGCCCGGGGTGATGGTCCATTTGCCGACATCGATCTTGTCATCGATATACACCGCGTGGGCTTCAGTGCCTCCGGTACGGTCCTGGTAGACGTGGCCGTCGGCACCCGGGCGCACCACTGGCTGGTTATCCAGCAACGCCAGGCGGCTGGCTTCTTCGTGCATGCCTTCCTTCAAGTAGCGATAACCGACGCTGGCTTCCTGGGTGGTGGGCCCCAAGTCAAACACGTGGGAGACCCGAGGCTCGATGCCGAAGGTGTAATAGGTGCGCGGGTAGGACACCAGGTTGCGCTGATCCCGGGAGGCGATGGTGCTGCCACGGTAGCTGTCAGAGTAATAGGTCAGCACCTCGGCTTGGGTGCGCTCGTTGATCTCGCGGATCCACTTGAACGACACGTCCTTGCGCCGGCCGCTGAAGTTGTCCCAGTCGCGGACGGACTGGTACGGGTCCGCATCGTATTGGGCCTGGGTCAGGCCACCGGGCATGTCGGCCTTCGCGTCGTAATAGTGGAAATTCAGCGAGAAGTCGTCGACGTCGGTCGGTGCCCAATGGGTCTTGAGGATCACGTCGTCGATGTCGTTGCCGTTGTTGCTCTGGCGATAGCCGTTGCCGTTGACGCCCGAATACAACAGCGCCACGCCCAGGCCGTTGTCGGCAGTGCCACCGAGGAAGGCCGTGTCGATGTGCTTCCAACCACCGCGCTGGGAGGTTTCCAGGGTGGTGCCGATTTCACCGGTGGCTTTTTCCGGAATGGCACGGGTCACGAAGTTGATCACCCCGCCAACGTTCTGCGGCCCGTAGCGCACGGAACCGGCGCCGCGCACCACGTCGATGCTGTCCAGGTTGCCCGAGGAAATCGGCGCCATGGACAGTTGCGGCTGGCCGTAGGGCGCGAATGCCGCCGGTACGCCGTCGATCAACACCGTGGAGCGTGGCGACAAGCGCGAGGTCAGGCCGCGCACGCCGACGTTCAGGGAAATATCGCTGCCGCCGGTGCCGTTGGCGTCCTGGACCTGCACACCCGGTACGCGCCGCAGCACATCGCCGACATTCATGGCGCCCTGCTCCACCATCGCTTCGCGGCGGATCACCGTACGCGCACCGGCGTGGTTCTGCACCACCTCGGCATTGGCGTCGCCGAGCCAGTCACCGACCACCTGGATCTCAGTGGCACCCAGTTCCAGCGGGCCAGCGCTGGAGGCCGAGGGCGCCGGCAACACGGTCGCCGAACCATTATCGATCTGGTATTGCAGGCCGCTGCCCTGGAGCAATTGGCGCAAGGCCGCTTCCGGGGACAGGTTGCCGTCCACCGCCGGCGCTTGCTTGCCCGCCACCAGCTCGGGGCTGAAGAACACCTGCAACGCGGTTTGCTGGCCGAGCTGGCTCAAGGCTTGGCCCAACGGCTGCGCCTGGATGTGAATGGCGGTGGCGGCCTGGTCGGCGAACGCCTGGGGCACTGCGGCGCTGACCGCTAGGGTCAGGGCCAGCGGCAGCCAGCGTGCCGGGGTACGGTTGTGGTGTTTGGCGGTTTTTTTCACGTCGAACCTTGTCCTGTTGATCGCAAGAATACGCGTCTGTTAATGCAAACCAGTTGCAGTTGGACAAGAAGACGATGAACTCGGAAAAAACCTGAATTTATTTCGAAATTATTTCCTGGCTGCCGTCATCCAGCGTGCGCACGGCCACCGGCAGGATGTTCGGCAGCGCCTTGAGCAGTGCCTCGGGATCGTCGGCGCGGAACACGCTGGTCAGGCGCAGGTTGCCCACCGCCGCGCTGCCGACCCGCAGGGGCTGGGTGCGATAGCGGGAAACTTCTTCAACCACATCCTTGAGCGGCGCGTTGTCGAACACCAGTTTGCCGCTGCGCCAGGCGGTGAGCGCCTCGGCGTTGACCGCGTAAGGCGTGGCGACTTGGCCCTGGGCATCGATCTGGGTGCCCAGACCCGCCGTCAGGCTGACGAACCGAGCCGGGGGCGCGGCGCGTCCCTGGACCTTGACGCTGCCCTGCGCCACCGCAATCCGAGTCCTGTCGGCGTCACGGCGCACATCGAAGCGCGTTCCGGTCACCGTCACCTGGCCGTTGCCCGTCTCGACGGTGAAGGGCCGGCCCGCATCATGCTCGACCGTGAACAAGGCCTCGCCTTCGGCCAGTTCCACCCGGCGTTGACGGTGTGCGAATTCAATCCGCACGCGGCTGCGGCTGTTGAGGTCGATCACCGAGCCGTCCGGCAGGGCAATATGCCGACGCTCGCCGAAGGCGGTGGCGTATTCGCCGCTGTAGTCGGTGGAAGAACTCAAGCCGCTGAACAGCCCCAACCCCAAGGCCACCGCGAACAACCCGGCGGCAACGGCGTAGCGCAACAGCGGCCGACGCTTGGGACGTTCGGCAGGTGGTTCGCACAAGGCTTGCAGGCGTTCCTTGGGCAGCAGGTCGGTGGCGCTCCAGATGCCTTGGAGCAACTGGATTTCGTCGCGGTGGTTGGGATGTTCGTCCAGCCAGGCGTTGAAAGCCTGGCGCTCCTCGATACTCATGGCGGGCGCTTGCAAACGCACGAACCAATGCGCCGCCGCGTCGCGAACCCTGTCCTGCCCGCACGGGCATTCACGGCTATCCATCATGGAAGGTCCTGTGGCTCAGGTGAAAGAGGGCGACGGATCATTGGCCTGGTCCGTCCAGGCGATCGCGCAGATGCCGCAGGGTGCGGATCATATACTTTTCCACCATGTTTTTTGACAGGCCCAGGCGCTCGGCGATTTCCGCCTGGGTCAGGCCTTCGATCTTCTGCCAGACGAACACCGTGCGGCAGTTGGCAGGCAGCTCGGCAAGCGCCCGCTCGATGGAGTCCGCCAGTTGGATCGCGTGCATGAAATGCTCCGGGTCGCCCGAAAACGACTGACCAGGGTCGATGACAGCCTCTTCCATGGCCCCCCGTCGATCTTCGCGCCGATAGCCATCCACTGCAATGTTGCGCGCCGTCTGATGCAAATAGGCCCGCGGCAGCTCGACCCCGCTCGAATCGGCCTCAAGCACCCGTACGAAGGTGTCGTGGGCCAGATCCTCGGCCTGCTGGCGATTGCGCAGGCGACGGGTCCAGGTGCCGATCAACTCTTCGTAATGCTCGAAAAAGCCGGGTCTGCGGGGCAGCTTGGGGGTCATCACGGCGTGCTGTGGAAACGGGGCGTGAATAGTAATGCTTCCTATTAATAGGAAGCAAACGCCGTCCGACCGCCTGACATAAAAATAATGTGGGAGCGGGCTTGCTCGCGAAGGCGGCAGCACATTCGAGAATGATGTCGCCTGACACGCCGCTTTCGCGAGCAAGCCCGCTCCCACGGGGTTTAGCGCTAAACCACGATCGAACTAGAACCGGCACACCGCCGCCGCGCCCGTGTCGGTCGGCATCACATGCTCGGGTGGAATCACCACCACTTCGCCCCCCTGCCGGGTCACGGCCAGGATCAGTTCATCCAGTACATCCGGGGCCAGTTCATCGCCGCTCTCGTCAATCAGCAACCGTCCCTTGTCCAGGTCGAGCTGGCCAGGAACCTGGCGCTCGGCCTCCACCAGCAGCAGCGCGACGCGGCCTTCCCAGGCGGCCTTGGCGACGTCGGCCAGGTTATCCAGTGCCCGTCCCTGCCCCACCGCGATGCCGTAGCGATTCAAGCTGTCGACAACGTGATCGGCATAGCTGTGGGCCATGAGCTTCGAGCAGTGGACACGCAACGCCTCGACGCCAAGCCTGGACGGGTCTATCTCGATCCCCTGGCCCAGCAGTTGCGAGTTGTGGCTGACGGCACGGAACACGGCCTGGTTCTCCGGCAGGGCCACCAGGATCATCGGCAGCCCTGAAGGTTGCGAATGGTATTGCAGGATCGCTTTATCCACGACGCGGAAAAACCGCTCGCGGTCGAGGTTGATTTCGTCCTGCTTACCGCCGCCGGCGGCCTCATGCATCATCGCATCGCCACGCTCGCCACTGCGGCTGAAACCGTTAGGAAAACCCTGTTGGTTGCCCGGGGTCAGCTCGTCGCCCAGGGCCTCGTTCTGGTTGCGCGGCACCTGCTCGGCCAGCTCGATTTTCTCTAGCTGCTCCGAGGAGCCTTCATACAGCCAGACTTCGTTGCGGGTCAGGCACAGCGCTTGATAACGGTCGGTGGATTGGACCAGCCGCAACAACGGCTTGAGATAAGGGTGACTGTTGGCGACGGCGCGTTGCGGCAAGCGTTGATTCACCGCAATGACGTTGAAGTAGTCGCGGGCGCCGAACACCGCAATGCCGTCCCGATTAGAGTTCCAGAAGTCCTGGTCGTCCACCAACGCGTGAAAAGACTGGAGCAACGGCGCACCGTCAAGGTCCGGGTGCTGTTGTTCCAGTTGCGCCTGCAGGTCGCGAACCAGGTTCTTGTAGCGGATCGGGTCCTGGCTGCGTTCAGGGAATGTACGGTGCGTGGGCATGTACAACGAAAGACTCGGCTGTTCGTCGAACGCCAGGAGTTCGGCCAATACCTGCCGGTTGAAAGGTTGATGAGCGGTCATGATCGCCTCCTTATTCTTTGCCACGCGCCTCTTGGTTTTCGAGGAAATCTTCCTCCAGCATCGCGTCCACCACCTCGGGTGGTGCTTCATCAGTGGGCGCAGTCACGCGTCCCATCGGTTCGATGGCGGGGTTGAGTTTGCCGATCTGATGATCGAGCGCGTGCAGCATTTTATCGGCGGCGCCCTCCACGGCCAGTTCGAGGCTTGCGGCCTTGTGGGAGACAGACATCGGCGAGAACCCTTGCAGGCGTGCCTCGATCTGGCAGCGCTTGTCGGCAGCGCCGCCCTTTTGGGCATTCTCATCGCTGACATGAACTTCAACCCGGGCCAGTTGCCCCTCGAAACGCTGCAGCGTGTCCACCACCGTACCGCCCACCCACTCCTGCAGGCGGGCGCTGCCTTCGATATCGTTGCTATTGACTTGAATTTGCATGATCGACTCCTTTGCAAAAGACGGCTGACGCCGCTTGTGGGTAGAAGAAGATCAAACGGGCGAAGTTCCCAGCGCGGGATGACTGGAGCCTGGGCGCCTAGGAAAGAGCCTATCGATGATCAATCTGTGGGAGCGAGCCTGCTCGCGATGGCGGTGTGTCAGTCAATGGTGCATGAACTGTCAGACCGCTATCGCGAGCAGGCTCGCTCCCACAGGGCTCACCCTTTCTGGATCGAGGCGTCTCAGGCCTCAGGCATCTTGCGAAAGCCCACCGCCAAGCGGTTCCAACCATTGATGGCGTTGATCGCTACGGTCAGGTCGACCATTTCCTTGGGGCTGAAATGTTCGCTCAGCAAGGCATAGTCGGCGTCCGGCGCGTGGGTGTCGCTCAGGCGCGTCAGGGCTTCGGTCCAGGCCAGCGCGGCGCGCTCGCGGCCGGTGAAGAATGGCGCTTCACGCCAGGCGGTCACGGCGTACAGGCGACGTTCGGTCTCGCCGTCCTTGCGGGCATCGGCGGTGTGCATGTCGATGCAGAAGGCGCAGCCGTTGATCTGTGAGGAACGCAGCTTGACCAGCTCCAGCAGGGACTTCTCCAGGCCCAGGTTCGAGGCGGCATTTTCCAGGGCCAGCATGGCTTTGAAAGCGTCGGGGGAAGCGGTGTAGAAATCGATGCGCGGTTGCATGGTGAACTCCAGGACAGCAATTGGGTGTAGCGCTACGTTAGCGGTGCAGGGGCGCGGTACAAATAGCCAATTGTTGGGAAGTTCGGGTGGCCAATGAAGGCCGAGGCTCAACCTGGAAATGGACGCAAGCCATTGTGGCGAGGGAGCTTGCTCCCGCTCGGCTGCGCAGCAGTCGTAAACCGGCCGGTGCGGTGTGCCTGGTGCTGCGCATTCGGCAGGTTTTGGGGCCGCTTCGCGACCCAGCGGGAGCAAGCTCCCTCGCCACAGGGGACCGTGGAGACTTCGAGATAGAGGTCAGGCCCGGCTGCGCAACCATTGCAAAAAGCGCTTCTTGGCGATCGGCTTGGGGGCTTCGCGGGTCAGGTTCTGGGCCAGGTGCATGCGCACGTCCAGCAGGTTTTTCATCGCGTCGTTGATGTCGCGGCGGGCTTCGAGGCACGGCTTGAGGTAGCTGTTCTCGATGCGGTAAAGAGTGCAGAAGGTCTTGGCGTTAAAATTAGCCAGCGCCGCCTGCTCGGCGACGATCCCGGCTTCGCCGATCACCTCCCCTGGCCCCATGCGCCCGCCCTCGAGTGGCTGGCCGTTGCGCATGAGGGTCACGCTGACCACCCCGGATTCAATGATGAACAGATGATCGCTGACCTCTCCCGCCGCCAGGATCACATCGCCGGCGCGGAAGCTTTGTAATGTCATGTTCTGGCTGAAAACATCTTTTTCGTCCGGGCGTAGCGTCGAAAAAATGCTCGAGCTTTCCAGCAGCGCCCGAGGGCGCGACACGCCGATGGAGGCCGTGCTTTCGCTGGTGGACAACAGACTCACGCCCGACGCTTGCAAATGCCGGAACGCCAGGTCGAACAGTTGATTGCGCACCTCCCGCTTCTGCCCCATCGACGCCACGAATCCGCTGATCTCGTATTCCGCCCCGCCGCTACCGGTGCTTTTGAGCGTGACACAGGGCGCCGGAGTGGCAAGCAGCGCACGACAACCGATCATTGCCCGCTCCAACGCGTCGATCACCTTTTGCGGACGCGCATGGGGGCTGACCTGGAGACTGATGGCCAAGCCATGCATGTCGCTGGGTCGGCTGAAGTTGACGATCTTGGCTTTCGCCGCCAGCGAGTTGGGGATCACCGCCATGCTGCCTTGGGAGGTTTGCAATCGCGTGGCACGCCAGTCGATGTCGGTGACCCGGCCTTCGGTGCCATCGATGGAAATCCAGTCATCGACTTGGTAGGGCTTGGTGGTATTGAGCACGATCCCGGAAAACACGTCGCTGAGTGTGCTCTGCAAGGCCAGGCCAACGATGATCGCCATTGCGCCGGACGTCGCCAGCACGCCCTTGACCGGCAGATCCAGCACATAGGCAAGTGCCGCGATGACGGCGATGAGGAAAATCACCGCGCCGAGCAAATCCTGCAACAAGCGCCCGGTGTGGCCGACCCGTTGCATCAACGCCGCCACGATCAGCACGGTCAGGGTTCGCGCGGCGAACAGCCACCAGGTGATCTGCAAACCGGTCGCCGCCAGGTGCCGAGGCACATCGTCGACCCACTGCGCCGGCACCATGGGGTTGAGGCCTTCGTTGAACAGCAGCACGCTGAACAGCGAAAAAATCACCAGCCTTGCGCCGACTTTCCAATAGATCCGATCCGCACTGACCAAGTGCCACATCAACAAGTCGAACACCAGCAGTGCCAGGGCACAGAGCAACGGGTGCTCGGAGATCAGAAACAGCATCGGAACAGCTCCAGGAGGGCGATTGGCGAAGATTGGCACAGATTGAAGACGCTGTAGAGATCCCCCACAAGACTCCTGTGGGAGCGGGCTTGCTCGCGAAGGCGGTGTGTCAGCAGACATTTACTTCACTGACACACCGCCTTCGCGAGCAAGCCCGCTCCCACATTGGCCCTGCGTGGCTAGCGTCAGTCTTGCATCCGGCCAAAGCGTCCGGAATGGAAATCCTCGAAGGCCTGGTGGATTTCCTGTTCACTGTTCATCACGAACGGACCATGGCCGACGATGGGCTCGTCGATCGGCTCGCCACTGAGCAGTAGCACCACCGCGTCGTTATTGGCTTGCAGGCTTAATTGGTCGCCGGCCCGGTCGAACAGGGCCATCTGTCCGGCCTCGATCCGTTCGCGGCCATTGGCCTGGACCGAGCCCCGCAGCACCACCAGGGCGGTGTTGTGCCCTTCGTGCAGGTCAAGGGTGAGGTTCTTATCGGCATTCAAGCGAATGTCCCAGACGTCGATGGGCGTGAAGGTCCGCGCCGGGCCTTGATGCCCTTCGAAGCGCCCGGCGATCAGGCGCAGGCTGCCGGCGTTGTCCTTCAGGGCAATGTTCGGAATGTCGCCCTTGAGGATCGTTTGGTAACCGGCCGGGGCCATTTTGTCCTTGGCGGGCAGGTTGACCCACAGCTGGACCATTTCCATGAAGCCGCCCTGCCGGGCGAAGGCTTCGGAGTGGAACTCTTCGTGGATGATGCCGGAAGCGGCAGTCATCCATTGCACGTCGCCGGGACCGATCTTGCCGCCGCTGCCGGTGGAATCACGGTGCTCCAGTTCGCCCTGGTAGACGATGGTCACGGTTTCGAACCCACGATGCGGGTGCTGGCCGACGCCACGCCGCTCGGTGGTGGGCGTGAATTCGGTGGGGGCGGCGTGGTCCAGCAGCAGGAACGGGCTGATGTGCTTGCCCAGGTTGTCGTAGGAAAACAGCGTGCGCACCTGGAAGCCATCGCCGACCCAATGGGGCCGCGGGCTGGTGTAGAGGCCGATGATGTTTTTCATGCCGTGTCTCCAAATCAGGTGTTGCAACTCGATGGAGATAGCTTAAAACCGACACCCTTGAAGCACTAGACGGCAAAAACCGGCTTTAGCGTTCTATCCAGAGAACGATTAAGCATCTGGAAAAACTACAATGTCCCCACATTTCCCCTTGTGGGAGCGGGCTTGCTCGCGAATGCGGAGTGTCAGTGAAGTAAATGCTTGCTGACACACCGCATTCGCGAGCAAGCCCGCTCCCACAGGTTTCGGTGTCACTCATTCAAAGGTGATTGCGCTTGGCAAACTCCGACAGCCCCACCAAGGATTGCAAGCCGAGTTTTTCCAACAGGCGCGTCTTGTAGGTGCTGACGGTTTTCGGGCTCAAGAACAGGCTTTCGGCGATGTCCTTGCCGCGCATGCCCATGGCCAGCATGCGCAAGATGGACAGTTCGCGGGTGGAAAGGCTTTCCAGGGCTTGCTGTTCACTGCGTTGTTGGAAATCCAGCCGGACGGATGTCTGGGGAAAATAGGCATAACCGGACTTCAACGCCTGGATGGCCTTGGTCAGTTCCTTCAGGTCGCTTTTTTTGGTCACAAACCCCCGGGCCCCGGCCGAGATGCAGCGGTTGCAGAAGTGCTGAGCGTCCTGGGAGGTGAACACCAACACGCTGCATTCAGGAAACTGGGCCATGATCCAGACCAGCAGGTCGAGGCCATCGAAACCGTTCATCACCAGGTCCAGGATCACCAGGTCCGGCGCGCCCTCCTTGATGATGGCCCTGGCATCGGCCGCCCCGCTGGCGTCCCGGATGTGGGTGAATGCCTCATTCTGGCAAATGAGCCGCAGCGCCCCTCGTATGACAGGGTGGTCATCCACGATCAACACGTCTTTCAAGGCAACTCCCCAAAACAATACAAACGGCACCGGCGCCATGACCGCACCGGACTTTTGCACAAGTGCCTGGCCTTGCCACCTGTCAGACCTGACAGTGCGGACCGACGGTCGGGTTCAGTGTCTATGACCCTGCCTGAGGGCGCGCGCCCACGCCTGCAACGGCTCATGGACCTGAGGATCAACCCGCTCCATCAAACGCCGCAGCGAAGCCAGGTCCGGCAGTGGCGCCGGGCTCAGATGCAGGTTCGATCGACGCGCGACAGGCACCGGCGACTGACTGGCCGATTGCGCGTTGTAAAGCATCCCGTGGCGAACCTGTGGGTTATAGACAACAAAATCGTGCAAATCCAGCGCCTCGCCTGCCAACTGCGCGTTGACGACAATCAGGTCGAACGGCTCGCTGCCGTACTCCACCAGCGTCAGCAACTCTTGCAAATGGCTCACGGGGACAATCCGGAAGTAGCCTTGTTGATTGAACAGACGTTCCAGCACGATTCGATGGGTGTGTTGGGTATCGGCAATCAGGATACGAAGTGCTTTGTTCGGCATGGCAAGCTTTCCAATAGCAACGCGCCAGGTAGGCACCGGCTCAAGAACATTAAGGGCGCTCAGGCTAGAGGAAGCGTTTGAAGGGCGATGTAGGACTATTCCTAAAATGAAGCCAGACGAAGCCCTTGTGGCGAAGACATTTATCTTTTTGCTCGGATTCTGTAGGAGCTGGCGAAGCCTGCGATCTTTTGATCTTTCACTTGGGACTCAAGTGTCAGGGGAAAGATCGCAGCCTCGTTGCACTCGTCAGCTCCTACGGCTCCTACAGTTCCTACAGCTCCTACTCAGTTCTTACCCCTTCCATGTAGGTTTTCAGTTGTTCGGCCAGGTGGTCGATGGCTTGGCGTAGGTTTTCCACGGCTTCGGTGAGCAGCGACACGTTGCCTTCTCGGCAAGCCTCTTCCAGCGCCTCGCAGGCAGCAATCAGGCGTTGCGCCTGGATGATCCGCGCCCCGCCCTTGATCCGGTGCGCCAGGTCCGCCAGGCCCGGCAAGTCTTGTCGGGTGGCCAAGTGCAGCAGTCGCACGAGATCTTCGGCATTGCTGCTGACCAGTTCTTCCAACAACGCCTTCATGGCGCTCGTGTCGCTGCCGGTCAGTTGTTCCAGGCCGGCCAAGTCGATGCCATCGCGGGGCCGGGGCGCCAGCGCGTCCGGCGTGACCGAGGCCAGGCACGCATTGAGCTCCCTGAGGCCGATGGGCTTGAACAGGCAATCGTCCATCCCGGCTTCGGCGCAGCGCTGCTTTTCCTCAGGCTGGGCGTTGGCCGTGAACCCCAGGATCACCACGGGCGACAGGTTGCGGTCGCGCTCTTCGTCGCGAATGGCCCGGGCCAGTTCGTAGCCGCTCATCAAGGGCATGTTGCAGTCGGTGATGACCACATCGAAATGTTCGCTGCGCCAAGCCTGCAGGCCGTCGATACCGTTCTGTGCCTCCTGGACACGATGACCCAGGTAGCCCAGTTGCTGAGACAGCAGCAAGCGGTTGGCCGGGTAGTCGTCGACCACCAGGATACTCAGCGCCCGGACCGCCGGCAGCGCCTCGTCCTGGCTGGGCGGCAGCGTCGACAGCGCGTCGAGCATGGGCAAGTCCAGCAAGACTTCGACCTGTGTGCCCTCCCCTGGCACGCTGTGTAATGCCAAGGTGCCGCCCATCATTTCGCATAACGTGCGGCTGATGACCAACCCCAACCCGGAACCGCTGCGGGCCGACTGGGGGTGATGGCCGGCCTGGGTAAAGGGGCTGAACAGGCAGCGCTGGTCCTCGGGGGAAATACCGCAACCGGTGTCCTCGACCCGCAGGCAAATGCCCAAGTGCTTGTGCTCGGGGTTCAACTCGCCGCGCACACTCAGGCGCACTTCGCCTTGGTCGGTGAACTTGATGGCGTTGCCCAGCAGGTTCGAGACGACCTGCTTGAAACGCAACGGATCGACCAACACGTCGCAATCGACCGTAGCATCCAGTACCCAGTGCAAACGCAAGTGTTTCTGCCAGGCCAGGCCCTCGAAGATCCGCGCCACCGACTCGATCAACCCGCGTAGATTGGCCCGTTGCGGCGCCAGCGACAGCTTGCCCGACTCGATTCGGGCGATGTCGAGGATGTCGCCGATCAAGTCCAGCATGCCATGGGCGGCGCCCGACGCGACTTCGATGGCGAAGCGGTCCACGACGCCCTGGTCGGCTTTTTTCAAGGCCAGCTCCAGCAGGCCGATCACCGCATTCATCGGCGTGCGGATCTCATGGCTCATGGTCGCCACGAAGGTGGTCTTGGCCCGATTGGCTTCGTCGGCGCTTTCCTTGGCCACGCGCAACTGTTCCAGCAGCCGCCGCAGATAAACGCCCCAGCCAAAGGCCACCAGCAACAGCAACGCAGCAACGGTAAACCCTCGCAGAATCGTGGTGCGGTTGCGCAGCCAATAACTGTTGTCGATCACCACTTCACTGCGCCAGCGGTTGGTCAGCTCGTCCATTTCCTCGGGCGAAATGCTCAACAGAGCCTTGTCCAGGATCGAATGAAGCGCCAAGGCGTCCCGGTTCGTCGCCAGGGCAACGTAGGCGGGCAAGGTGCCCACGGTGCTGGTGACTTGCAGGGTGTCGCGGTACTGGCGGGAGATCATGTAGCGGGCACTGATCAGCGGATTGATCGCCGCGTCCGCCGTGCCGGCGGCGACCATGGCCATGGCGTCGGCCGCGTTCTGCGCCGCCACCAACTGCACCCGGGGGAACTGCTCCAGCAGGAATTCGCGCAGCACGTTGCCACGCACCAGCGCCAGGCGCTTGCCGGCCATCTGGTCCAGGGTCAGCGCCTTGGCCTTGAGCGGCACCACCAGCACGAACGGGTTCGCCAGGTAGGGTCGGGTAAAACGCAACTCATCTTCGAGTTCGGCGCTGGGGATGGCGGTGGCCAAGACGTCGGCCTTGCCGCTCTTGATCTGGCCGATCAAATCGTCAACCGAATCGCCCCGCTGCACATCGAATTTCAAACCGGTGCGCAAGCTGATCCGGGCCAGCACATCGGCGCCGATGCCGCGCAAATGGTCTTGTTCATCGAAGAACGTCAGCGGCAGGAAGTTTTCGTTGACCGCCACCTTGATCCGCGGATGGGCGTCCAGCCAACGCTGTTCGCTGACGCTGAAATGCAGCGCCTGCTGACCCGGCATGCTGGCGCCACCGGCACTCCAGCGCCGCAGGATGATCATGCGTTCGCTGGCAGGAATGGCTTGCAGCGCGGCGTTGACGATGCGCAGCATCCGCGCATTGTCGCGGCTGACCGCAAAGGCGAACGGCTGCACCTCCAGGCGCGAGAAATCGGCCAGTTGGACGTTGTTCAGGTAATTCTTGCTGATGAGGTAGTTGGAACTGATCGAGTCTCCCAGGTAGACGTCGGCCTGACCGAACGCCACGGCTCCGATGGCGCCCAAGGTCGAGGGGAACAATTGAAAGGCAGCGTCGGGATAAAACGCCTCGACCGTCTCCGGCGGCAAGTAGTGATAGAGCATCGCCACGCGCTTGCCGGCCAGGTCCGTGGGCAAATCCTGGCTGTCGTCGATGCGGGCCACGAGGGTGGGCAGGTCATCGGCATAGGCCTGGGACATCGCCAGGTCCGGATCGGCGGCTTCGAAGCCATTGGCGGTGCCGAGCAGGTCGATCTCACCGCCGCGCAGGGCCTGGAGCGATTCGGCACGGGACGGGTAGCGCTGGACCTGCACCTTGATGTGCAGGAGTTGCCCCAGCAATTGTGCGTAGTCCGCGGTCAGGCCTTCGTAGTCGCGGCCATTGCCGGTGATGCTGAAAGGCGCATAGTCCGGCGCCGAGGCGCCCAGCAGCAACGTGCCCTTCTGGCGCAACCAGCCCCAGTCGGCGGCGGCGAGGGACACCGAATAATCATCCACATGGGAGCGCCCGAGCACCTGCAACGACTCAGGCGCCGCGCCCACCTGTGGCGCCATACTCAATGAGCCCAGCAGCGCCACCAGGCCCGTGCGTAGAAGGAGCTTCATCTGTTCGAGGTGTTTCGCATGGCGTAGTCGGCCCGGAAACCACCGACTTCAGTCAGGGTGACCGGTTGGGGGTTCAGACTGCCAATACGAGGGAACAGCGAACCGTCGATGCGCCTGTCGAACAGACGCATGACATGAGTGTAGGAAGTTTCTGAAAAATTTCCTGCAAGTGACCCAGGTCGCCCCCTTCAGGGCCAAACCTATGACCTGTGGGAGCGGGCTTGCTCGCGAAGGCAGTGAGTCAGTGACATTGATGCCAACTGTCACACCGCCTTCGCGAGCAAGCCCGCTCCCACAGGGGGTTTTGCATTGATTGACACTTGGCGCAGGTCTGGCCTACACAGCGGCGAGCAACCGATCGCGCACCGGACGCGCCTGCCCACGATTGTTCCCATGTTCATACAGCGAGCCGGCAATTTCATCGGCACGCACCGGCAGGATCGATAACAGGGTGTCGCTCAGGCCATGGCTGGCCTGGCAGAAGCCCTGCATGTAGATCGCCGCCTTGCAGCGCTCGTCGGTGATTAGCTTGTAGTTGCGATCCACCTCGAAATTCCCCAGGTACTGCGCCAGCGGCTCCAGCAGGGTGCGGTGCATCTGCCGCTCGTAACCGGTGGCCAAGACCACGGCGTCATAACGGCGCACCGTCAGCTCGCCCGTGGCGTTGTTGCGCACCGCCAGTTCCACGCCCGCGTCGGTGGCCGTGGCTTTCTCAATCGTGGTGAGGGTGCGGAACGCATGACGGGCGATGCCGGAGACTTTCTGGCGGTAAAAAATCCCGTAGATGCGTTCGATCAAATCGATGTCCACCACCGAATAGTTGGTGTTGTGGTACTCGTTGACCAACCGCTCGCGCTCGCTGTGGGGTTGCTGGAACACCAGGTCGGTGAATTCCGGAGAGAACACTTCGTTGACGAACGGGCTGTCATCCGCCGGTTTGAGGGCCGAGCCGCGCAGGATCATGTCGACCTGTACCGAAGGGAAGCTGTCATTAAGGTCGATAAAGGCCTCCGCCGCGCTCTGCCCACCGCCGATGATGGCGATGTTCATCGGCTGGCCCTTCACGCACGGCTGGCTCGCCATGCGCTCCAGGTACTGGGAATGGTGGAACACCCGCGCATCATCCCTGAACGCCTTGAACGCCTCGGGGATGCGCGCGGTACCGCCGGCACTGACCACCAGAGAGCGGGTGGTGCGGATCAACTCTTCACCCTGGGCATCGCGGGAAATCACTCGCAGCGCTTCGACCTGCTGGTGATGCAGCACCGGTTCGATGCGCAGCACTTCCTCGCCATAACGGCTCTGCTCGGTGAAGTGCCCGGCCACCCAGCGCAGGTAGTCATTGAACTCCATGCGGCACGGGTAGAAGGTGCCGAGGTTGATGAAATCCACCAGGCGGCCGTGGTGCTTGAGGTAATTGACGAACGAATACGGGCTCGTGGGGTTGCGCAGGGTCACCAGGTCCTTGAGGAAGGAAATCTGCAACTCGCTCTGGGTCACCAGGGTGTTGCCGTGCCAGCGGTAGTCGGCCTGCTTGTCGAGGAACAACACGTCCAGTTCACCCTGGGCCGGCCCCCGCTCCTGCAGCGCGATGGCCAACGCCAGGTTCGAAGGGCCGAAGCCAATGCCGATCAAGTCGTGAACGATGGGCGATGCAATTGCCTGTGTCATGTCCAGTGTCCTCTGGAAAAGCCCCTCAACAGGGCACGAAAAGCCTGGGGAACCTGACCGGCGTTCGAGGCGCCGGCAAGTCGTCTGTTGAGAGGAACGAGGACAATGAAAAAAAATTTACCGCCGGGTGACCGGTGACGATCGAATCAGGGCGCGTCCCACTGTCGCACGCGAACGCGGCAGTGCTTCATGGCGTTGACGATGTGTTTTTCCACCAGCGCCCGGGAAATGCCCAGGCGCTCGGCGATCTGCGGATGGGACAGGCCTTCGAGCTTGCGCAGCAGGAAACTCTCGCGGCACAGCGGCGGCAGCTCGGCCAGGGCACGCTGCAGCATGTCCAGGCGCTGGCCATGGTCGAAGCTGATATGGGGCGATGGGGTGAAGAAGCGTTCTTCGCTGTCCAGCACATCCAGGGATTCGACCTGACGCAGGGTATTGCGCCGATGCCCGTCGATCACCAGGTTCAGCGCCGTGCGGTAGAGAAACGCCCGCGGCTGTTCGATGGGCGTGTCGCTGGCACGCTCCAGCACCCGCACATAAGCGTCATGCACCACATCCTCGGCCGCCTGGCGGTTGCCTAGCCTGGCGTTCAGGAAACACACCAGCTCGCGATAGTAGTTTTCCAACATGACTCCCGTGCGCAATGACTGCGACAGCTATCCCTGGGCCACCCGGCATGCCTGAAAAGGGCATGGCACGATAGTGGCAGATTCAATCGCGTAATTTATAGTAATTCTCATATAGATTTAAAGCGTTGGTTTGTATCAAGGCTGATTCGTTCATCTCCAATGGCGCCGAGCACCGCTTTTGTGGCGAGGGGATTTATCCCCGCTGGCTGCGAAGCAGCCCCAAAACCAGCTCACTCAAACATCTGACACACCGAGGTGCTCGCCATTGGGGCTGCTGCGCAGCCCAGCGGGGATAAATCCCCTCGCCACAGATAAATCCCCTCACCACAACTTCACCTGACTTGGTTATTGGTTTGCCCTTCCGCCAACTGCTACCAAGTATTTCACCCCGCTAAATTCCCGCCCGGAACGCTCGTCTACCAGAACAGCTTCCCCGTCCCGGCCCTCCGTGCGACGGGCCCGATATCACCGGCCGGAACCCTGCATGAAACGTCCCCGCCCTACCCGACGCGCCTGGCTTCTCACCTTCGCCCTGCTTCCGGCCGTGGCCTTCGCCGCGTGGCAAGCGGTCGCGCCAAGTCGTGAGCCCCTGGTCACTGCCCCCGTCACCCGGGGCGATATCGAAAACAGCGTCACTGCCCTGGGCACCTTGCAACCGCGGCGTTATGTCGACGTCGGCGCCCAGGCGTCCGGGCAGATCCAGAAGATTCACGTGGAAGCCGGCGACGAGGTCCGTGAAGGCCAGTTGCTGGTGGAAATCGACCCGTCCACGCAAAAAGCCAAGCTTGATGCCGGGCGCTTTTCCATCGAAAACCTCAAGGCCCAGCTTCAGGAGCAACGCGCCCAGCACGACCTGGCGCAGCAGAAATTCCGTCGCCAGCAGCAACTCAAGGCCGGTGGCGCCACCCGCGAGGAAGACGTGCAGACCGCCCAGGCCGAAGTGCGCGCGACCCAGGCCCGCATCGACATGTTCCAGGCCCAGATCCGCCAGGCCCAGGCCAGCCTGCGCAGCGACGAGGCCGAGTTGGGCTACACACGTATCTATGCGCCGATGAGCGGCACCGTGGTCGCCGTCGGCGCACGGGAAGGCCAGACCCTCAACGCCCAGCAGCAAACCCCGCTGATCCTGCGCATCGCCCGGCTGTCGCCGATGACGGTCTGGGCCGAAGTGTCGGAAGCCGATATCGGCCACGTCAAGCCGGGCATGACCGCCTACTTCACCACCCTGGCCGGCGGCAACCGGCGCTGGAGCAGCACCGTGCGCCAGATCCTCCCGGTGCCGCCGCGCCCGCTGGAAGCCAGCCAGGGCGGCAGCCCCACCGGTGGCCGCAGCGGCAGCGAACGGGTGGTGCTCTACACCGTGTTGCTGGACGTGGACAACGCCGACCGCGCCTTGATGACCGACATGACCGCCCAGGTGTTTTTCGTTGCCGCCCAAGCCAAGGACGTGCTGACCGTGCCCATCGCCGCCCTACAAGACGCCAATCAGGTGCAGGTGCTGGCCGACAATGGCGATGTCCAGCCGCGCACCGTTCGCACGGGCGTCAGCGATCGCCTGCGCACGCAGATTCTCGACGGCCTGAGCGAAGGCGACCGGGTGCTGATCGGCTCGGCCAGCGGCAGCGGAGGCTGAATGAATACGCCCCTGATCGAACTGCGGGACATTCGCAAGGCCTATGGCGGCGGCGACAGCCCTCGGGTGGAGGTGCTGCGCGGCATCGACTTGGCCATTCACGCCGGGGAGTTCCTGGCGATTGTCGGGGCGTCCGGCTCCGGCAAATCCACCTTGATGAACATCCTTGGCTGCCTCGACCGCCCCACCCGCGGCGAGTACCGTTTCGCGGGCGAAGACGTCGCCAACCTGGGCAGCGATGAATTGGCCTGGCTGCGGCGCGAAGCGTTCGGTTTCGTGTTCCAGGGTTATCACTTGATTCCTTCCGGCACAGCCCAGGAAAACGTCGAGATGCCGGCCATCTATGCCGGCACCTCCGCCGCCGAGCGCCACGCCCGGGCCAGCGCTTTGCTTGACCGCCTGGGCCTGGCCAGCCGCACCGGCAACCGTCCCCATCAACTGTCTGGCGGGCAGCAGCAGCGGGTGTCGATCGCCCGGGCCTTGATGAATGGCGGCCATATCATTCTCGCCGACGAACCCACTGGCGCCCTCGACAGCCAGAGCGGCATCGAGGTCATGGCGTTGCTCGACGAACTGGCGAGCCAAGGCCACGTGGTGATCCTGATCACCCACGACCGCGAAGTGGCAGCCCGGGCCAAGCGCATCATCGAGATCCGCGATGGGCTGATCATCAGTGACAGCGCCAGCTCCCTGCCCAGCGACGTACAAGCCAATCCAAAGGCACTGCAAGCCGTGGACCTGCGCCAGCGCCTGAGCGCCGGCAGCGAACACAACGGCGCCTGGAAAGGCGAGCTGGTGGACGCGGTGCAGGCGGCGTGGCGGGTGATGTGGATCAACCGCTTTCGCACCGCCCTGACCTTGCTCGGCATTGTCATCGGCGTGGCCTCGGTGGTGGTGATGCTGGCCGTGGGCGAAGGCAGCAAGCGCCAGGTCATGGCGCAGATGGGCGCGTTCGGCTCGAACATCATCTACCTCAACGGCAGCGCGCCCTCGCCGCGCGCCACCAAGGGCATCATCAGCGAATACGACCTGGCCGCCCTCGCCGCCCTGCCCGAGGTGCAGCGGATCATGCCGGTCAACGGCGCCGAAGCCAGCGTGCGTTTTGGCAACCTCGACCACACCAGCTACGTCGGCGGCAACGATACGAACTTCCCGATCATCTTCAATTGGCCGGTGGCCGAGGGCAGCTACTTTACCGATGCCGACGAACGCGGCGCCGCGGCGGTGGCGGTGATCGGCCACAAGGTCCGGGAGAAACTGCTCAAGGACGTCGCCGACCCCATCGGCCGTTACATCCTGATCGAGAACATGCCATTCCAGGTAGTCGGCGTACTGGCGGAAAAAGGCGCCAGCTCCGGGGATTCGGACGCCGACAATCGCGTCGCCATCCCATACTCCGCCGCCAGTGTGCGGCTGTTCGGCACCCGCCATCCCGAATACGTGGTGATCGCCGCCCGGGACGCCGGCAAGGTCCAGGAGGCCGAGCAGGCGGTCTCCCGGACGCTGTTGCGCCTGCACGACGGCAAGCAGGATTTCGAGCTGACCAACAACGCCGCGATGATCCAGGCCGAAGCCCGCACCCAAGGCACGCTGTCGCTGATGCTCGGCGCTATCGCGGCTATTTCGCTGTTGGTGGGCGGCATCGGCGTGATGAACATCATGCTCATGACCGTGCGCGAACGCACTCGCGAGATCGGTATCCGCATGGCCACCGGCGCCCGCCAACGGGACATCCTGCGCCAATTCCTCACCGAAGCGGTGATGCTCTCGGTGGTCGGCGGGCTCGCCGGTATCGGCCTGGCCCTGCTGGTGGGTGGCGCCCTGTTGCTGGGCAAGATCGCCGTGGCCTTCGAATGGCTGGCGGTGTTCGGCGCCTTTGGCTGCGCCCTGGTCACCGGCGTTGTCTTCGGCTTCATGCCTGCCCGCAAGGCCGCCCGCCTCGACCCGGTGGCGGCCCTCACCAGTGAATGAACCCCACTTTATGAAAGCGCACCTGACCCTCCTGGCCGCCAGCCTGTTGCTGGCGGCCTGCGCCACCCCATCGTCGACGCCCGACAGCGGCATTCAACCGCCACAGGCTTGGCAGAGCCTCGATACACCCAGCGCCCAAGCGGTAAACCTGCAATGGTGGACGCACTTCGGCAGCCCGCAATTGAATCGCTTGATCGAGCAGGCGCGCCTGGACAGCCACGACCTGGCCGCCGCCATGGCCCGGGTGCGCCAGGCCGAGGCCAGCGCGGTGATCGCCGGCGCGCCATTGCTGCCAGCGGTCACGGCGGGGCTCAACGGCAATCGCCAGGAGTTGATGCGCGGCAAGGGCTATAGCCAACTGGATGTGGATCGAGACAACCGGACCATCGATTACTACGACGCCAACCTCAGCGCCACCTATGAGCTGGACTTCTGGGGTGGCAAACGGGCGGCCCGGGACAGTGCATTAAAGACGTTGTCGGCCAGCCAGTTCGACCGCGCGACCGTTGAGTTGACCCTGCTCAGCGGCGTCGCCAACAGCTACACCCAGGCGTTGTCCCTGCGCGAGCAACAGCGCATCGCCGAACAAAACCTGGACAACGCCCAGCGTGTACTCGATCTGGTGCAGACCCGCTACGACGCCGGCAGCGCCACGGCCCTGGAACTGTCCCAGCAAAAAAGCCTGGTAGCGGCCCAGCAACGCCGCGTGCCGCAAGTGCAACAACAAGCCCGCGAAGCGTTGATCACCCTGGCGACACTGCTGGGGCAACCGGTGCAGTCGGTCAGGCTCGACGACGACAGTTTCGACCGCTTGCACTGGCCCGTCATCGACGCCGGCGTGCCCAGCGAACTGCTGCGCCGTCGCCCCGACATCGCCGCCGCCGAAGCCCGCCTCGCCGCCGCCCAGGCCGACATCACCGTGGCCCGAGCCGCCATGCTGCCCACCATGACCCTGGGCCTGAGCCTCGCCACCGGCGCCGACATTGCCGATCAGTTGCTGCGCAACAACGTCTACAACCTCACCGCTGGCCTGGCCGCGCCGATCTTCAACAACGGCCGCCTGAAGGCCGAACGGGACAAAGCCAGCGCCCGCCAAGAGGAACTGCTGGAGCTCTACCGCGCCGCCATCATCAACGGCTTCGCCGACGTCGAAAAAGCCCTGAACGGCATCCACGGCCTCGACCGTCAACGGCAATGGCAAAGCGAGGAACTGCACCAGGCCCAGACCGCCTTCGACATCGCCCAACGCCGCTACCAGGCCGGCGCCGAAGATTTGCTCACGGTACTGGAAACCCAACGCACGCTGTACGCCGCCCAGGACATGAACGTGCAATTGCGATTGGCGCGGGTGCAGGCGAGCGTGGCGTTGTACAGGGCGTTGGGTGGGGGTTGGCGGGTGATGTAGGCCTCAAACCCACCTTCGAAGCCAAGTAATACAGGGTGGCCAGGGTTATTTCTGTGGCGAGGGAGCTTGCTCCCGCTGGGCTGCGCAGCAGCCCCAATGGCCAGCACCTCGGTGGGTCAGGTGTTTTGAGGGGACTGGTTTGGGGGCTGCTTCGCAGCCCAGCGGGAGCAAGCTCCCTCGCCACAGATAACTCTCCACTTCTCATAAACGGTGTTCGACTTGGGCTCTGTTTATCGGGCCATGTAGGACTCCCGAGCGAGGCTACGTTGCCTTGCGTCATTGCCTACAACTACGCCAGAATCCGCCGGCTTGTGCGCTTGGCTCGTGGCTTTTACTGTTTCCGGGTCGCTGATGTCAGCGATCGGGTTTGGTAGCCCGCGAGTCAACTAGGCGCAAGCGCCACCTTCTACAGATGCTCTCTCGTGTCTGTGTCATGGTGGCCGTGCGCAGGGCGTCTTCGGGCGCGCCGGGTTCCTAGTGCTCCGGTCTACCAACCCGCGTACGGCCGCCACCCAATCGTTTGGTAGCGATGGTTCCGGCTCCTGAAAATGAATACTAGGAGTTACACCATGTTCAAGATCACCCCCAACCCTCCCGCAGACGATTCCAAGAAACTCGACGAAGCCGCCGACCGCGCCCTCGCCTACTACCTCGACCCCAAACCTGAAACACCCAAGCCACCACCGGGCCAGTTGTTCACCGTTGCAGAGAGTGCGGACCTGGAATGCCTGCTGGCCAACCTCAGCGAAACCCTCGCCTCGGTCAATGCCATGGCCAACGAACTGGCCTTTGATCTGGAAGGCGCACGGCGAAGTTTTGCCCTGGGGATCCAGCAGATGGTCGAGCTGAGTGAGCTGCTGGCGAACCGTGCCCTGGACATCGCCGCGCCGCGCTGACACATCTTACTAATCTCAAGCCAAGCGACATTGTGGCGAGGGGATTTATCCCCGCTGGGCTGCGAAGCAGCCCCAAACCAGCGCACTCAAAACATCTGACACACCGAGGTGCTGGCTAACGGGGCTGCTGCGCAGCCCAGCGGGGATAAATCCCCTCGCCACAAAGATGTCCATCCGGCCAAATAGGGAACGATCAGTCCAAGTTGGGGTTAAACCGGTTTGGATTTGAGATTACGCGCATACCAAGGCCGCTGCGGCACGCGGCGGAACAGTTCGGCGACCTTTTTGTCATCGCTGCCGAAGGTGATGCGCAGCGCCAGCTTCATGGTTTCCGGGTCCATCTCCACCGAACGTCCAACCTGCAGCCCCGGCGTGGTGCTGCAACCGTGGGTGTCCGGGCCGAGCCAGGGGTCGGCGATTTCGACCCAGCGGCCCGGGGCGAACCAGGGCACGCCGTTGACGTCGAGTCGGCTCACTTCCCCCGGATGAAAACGTTCGTGGGCACGGAACCAGTCTTCGAGGCGGTCGTCGATCCAGCCATGGAAGGCCCAGAACACTGGGCTTACGTGGGAGGAAAACGGATCACCGAGAAAGTCGTTTTCCGGGGCGTACCAGCGCGCGGCGAAGTCGTCCGGGTCGCGGGCGAACGGCACCGGGTGGCCGTTGGACGGATCACGGGGCACCGAGGCCCAGCGCATGTGCAGCCAGTCGTGCAGGCCCAATTCCACTTCCGAGCCAAACTGGCCCAGGGTCAGTTTCGACAGGTAGCGCGGGTCGCGGTAGCGCGACTCCCAGACCTGGAAATTGCTGTGATAAGTCTCGGCGGTCTTGATGTCGCTGACCCACTGGGCGTACTGCTCGTCGCCATCGGCCAACCAGGTCGGCGGCAAGGCCGTGCCATCGTGGTTGTCGAGGTAGCGGGCGAACCCAAGGCGATCACGCGCAAGCTCCGGTTGCGGCAAGGGGAAGCGCGGCCACGACGGCAGCGGCTGGAACGAACGGGCCGTGCCGAGCATGTGCCGGTGCATGAAAAAGAAATCCACGCCGGAGCCGTTGCGATCCTTGCGCGGGCCACGGGCATCACGCTCCTGGTCCCGCGGGCCGGGCTGCCAGCCGATGCCGCGCAGGGCATTGCGCTTGTCCTCGTCCAGGGTGTGCCATTTGTCCCGCGAGGCGTGCCAGAGCTGATGGAACAGCCGATGCTCGGGCGACACCAGCCAGGCCAGCAGCGCCGGGCTCAGCGGCGTGCGTTCCCGGGCCTCGGGGAAGCGTTGCTTGATGGCGATGAAATGATTGTCCTGTTCAGGCAGCGCCAGGGGACGGTCCAGGCGCAACACGCGACCGCTGAGGGTAGCGCTGCCGGCATTGCCGAAACCGGCCCAGACTTCGTCCAGGGTCATGATGAATTCATAGTCCGGCGCGTCGTGCTGAGCCCCTGTCAGCCGCCAGCTCAGTTGCTTCGGGTCGGTGCCGGCCAAATCGCCCAACACCCGGTAACGCGGTTCATCGGCGGCGCGCAAACGTTCGGCGCTGTCGAGGTAACCCACCAGGCCACGGCCCCTCTGGCCGATGTCGAGGAAGACCTGCAGACCGTCCTGGGGCAAGCCTTCGAGGCCGGCGTCGCGGCCGGTGAAACGGATCGTCCAGATGCCCCGCAACGTATCGGCCCGGCGCTGGCCCGCCACGTCGGCCACGTCGAACGAGGCCTCGCCGGGGGTGATGGTCGGGTCCGGCCGGGTCAGTTCGCGATGCCCGTAATACACCGCAGGCACGGCGGCACCGGTCAGCGCCAGGCCTGCCATGAACCATCGTCGAGAAATCGTCATTGCCTTACCTGTGTTCGCCCTGGGGTGGGCTTTATCCAAGCTAGAACGTTGGGTGGGCTGACAAATTTATAGGCAGCTGTGAGGGCCTCATCGCGAGCAGGCTCGCTCCCACAATGGATCTGAGTACATCCGCAAGAGATGGGTGGGTTTCAAGGCCACTATCACGAGCAAGCTTTGCTCCCACAGGTGAGCGCATTGCAATTCCACTGTGGGAGCAAAGCTTGCTCGCGATGGCCGCCCCGAGAGCGCCTAAATTTCCCGCCCGACCACTCGTTCTCCCCAGATAGCAAAGGCCCCGCGCCTGTCCTTCCAAGGCGAACCTGACTGAGATCGGCAATGACAACACCTCGTTCGAAAAAGGCTCTTTTCATCGGCCTGCCCCTGGCCCTGGCGTTGGCCGTCGGTGCTGGCGTCGCGGCTTGGGACCACTGGTGGCGGGATAACCCCGGCTACCCGGTCAAAGTCATGAACGAAGCCAGGGAGCTGCACGAACGCCTGCTGTCCTTCGACAGCCACATCACCGTACCGCTGGATTTTGGCACCGCCGGCAATGAAGCCGACAAGGACGGCAGCGGCCAGTTCGACCTGGTGAAAGCCAACCGCGGGCAATTGTCCGGTGCGGCCCTGACGGTGTTTGGCTGGCCGGAGTTGTGGAACGGCCCCAACGCGCCACACAAGCCCACCGCCGGCTTCGTCGAGGAAGCGCGCAACCAGCAGGAAGTGCGCTACAAGATCATCACCGGCCTGGTCCGCGACTTTCCCAACCAGGTCGCCATCGCCTACACCCCGGATGATTTCCGTCGCCTGCATGGTGAAGGCAAGTTCGCGATTTTCATCAGCATGCTCAACGCCTATCCCCTCGGCCACGACCTGAACCTGCTGGACCTGTGGACCGCACGGGGCATGCGCATGTTCGGTTTCAGCTACATCGGCAACAACGACTGGGCCGACTCCTCCCGTCCACTGCCGTTCTTCAACGACTCGCCCGACGCCCTCGGCGGCCTGTCGGACATCGGCAAGCAAGCGGTGACGCGCTTGAACGACCTGGGCGTGATCATCGACGTGTCACAGATGTCGACCCAGGCCCTGGAGCAAGTCGCGCAACTGAGCCGCACGCCGCTGGTGGCCTCCCATTCGGCGCCACGGGCGATGGTCGACATCCCGCGCAACCTCAGCGACAAGGAAATGCAACTGATCAAGGCCAGCGGCGGCGTGGTGCAGGTCGTCGGTTTTTCCCAGTACCTGCGGCCGCTGACGCAAAAGACCCAGGACAAACTCAACGCCCTGCGCGAACGCTTCGACCTGCCGCCACTGCCCAACCTGGCGATGGCGCTGATGCCCGGCGACCCGATCATCGCTGCGTGGCCGGAACAAAAGTTCGGCGAATATGCCGGCCAGCTCTACGGCATCCTCGAAGAGGAACCCAAGGCCAGCCTCAAGGACCTGGGGGACGCCATCGACTACACCGTACGCAAGATCGGCATCGACCACGTCGGCATCAGCTCGGACTTCAACGAAGGCGGCGGTGTGGAAGGCTGGGAGAACGTCGGCGACATTCGCAACGTCACCGCCGAACTGCTGACCCGCGGTTACTCGGAAGCCGACATCGCCAAACTATGGGGCGGCAATTTCCTGCGGGTCTGGGATCAGGTCCAGAAAGCCGCCCGCCCCGCCATCGCCTCGACCCAGAAGGCGGCCCAGCCATGAATGAGCGTCGCACCTTCCTGAAGCAGGCCGGGATCCTCGCCGCCGGCCTGCCCCTCGCCGCCAGCCTGCCCGCCACGGCCAGCGCCGCTCCCCTGCCACCGCTGCCCAAGGACAAATGGGCGCAACTGCGCTCGCTGTTCAACCAGGACCCGGACTACCTGCACTTCTCCAACTTCCTGGTCACCACCCACCCGCGCCCGGTGCGCGAGGCCATCGAAAAACACCGCGCAGCCCTGGATAACAACCCCGGGCTGTTGATGGATTGGGATCTGGGCGTCACCGAAGAACGCGAGGAAAACGTCCGCACCTGGGCCGGCCGCTACCTGCAGGCGAATCCTGCGCAGATCGCCCTCACCGGCAGCACCACCGAAGGCCTGTCGATGATCTACGGCGGTGTCCAGGTGGCGGCCGACCAGGAAATCCTCACCACCGTCCACGAACACTACGCGACCCACACCATTCTCGACCTGCGCACCCAACGGACTGGCACACGGGTGCGCAAGATCAAGCTCTTCGACAACGCCCACGACGCCAGCCACGAACAGATCCTCACGGCCATCGACCGCAACATCCGCCCCGAAACTCGGGTGCTGGGCATGACCTGGGTGCACTCGGGCAGCGGCGTGAAGCTGCCGATCGACAAGATCGGCGCCCTGGTGGACAAGCACAACCAAGGCCGCAGCGATGAGCAGCGGATCATTTATGTAGTGGACGGCGTGCACGGTTTCGGCGTCGAAGACCTCAGTTTCCCTGCCATGAATTGCGATTTTTTCATCGCCGGCACCCACAAGTGGATGTTCGGCCCGCGCGGTACGGGCCTGGTGTGCAGCCGCAGCGAAGAGCTCAAGTACGTCACGCCGATCATTCCAACGTTCTCTGAAGCCACGGCGTTTTCCACCACCATGACCCCGGGCGGCTACCACGCCTTCGAGCATCGCTGGGCGGCCGACGAGGCGTTCAAGTTGCACCTGCAATTGGGCAAGGCCGAGGTGCAGGCGCGCATCCATGCCCTCAATAGCTATTTGAAAAAACAGCTGCTGGCACAGCCGCAGATCGAACTGGTCACCCCGATTAGCCCGGCGCTGTCCGCCGGCTTCACCTTCTTCCGGGTCAAGGGCCGCGACAGCGACGAGGTCGCCGCTTACCTGATGAAAAACCACGTGATCGCCGACGCCGTGCATCGCGACGCGGGGCCGGTGGTCCGCACCGCACCGGGGCTGCTCAACACCGAAGCCGAGATCGATCGCTTCATGGGGTTGCTGGGCAAGACACTCTGAACCTGACTTATCGAGAGAGATGGATGAACAGTTTTTCGTTGACGTTATTCCCGGCACTGGCCCTCGCCGCCCTGCTGCCCTCCGGCGCCCAGGCGTCTCAAGCGGGCCAGGTCTTTCGTGATTGCAAGGACTGCCCGGAAATGGTCGTGCTGCCCACCGGCACCTTCCAGATGGGCACCCCGGAAGACGAAGTAGGCCGCGAGCCCGACGAAGGCCCGATGCACCCGGTGACGTTCGCCAAACCGCTGGCGATCAGTCGCTTCCAGGTGCTCAAGGGTGAATGGTTCGCCTACCTGCGCGACACCGGCTACACGATGCCCGACGGCGACGAGCGCCCCGGCCGGGCATGCAAGGCCGGCATCCCGGACTACCAGGGCAGCGACCCGCGCAAGCAGTACACCGACCGGCACCCGGCGGTGTGCATGGACTTCGCCGAGGCCAATGCCTACGTGGCCTGGTTGTCGAAAAAGACCGGCAAGCAATACCGGCTGGTCAGCGAATCCCTGCGCGAGTATGCGGCACGCGGCGGCAGCACCGGGCCGTTCCCCTTCCCGTTCGACGAGGGCAAGGACTACAGCATCGCCCAGCATGCCAACACCTACGGCGCCGCCGACGGCTACAACTTCACCGCCCCGGCCGGCAGCTTCGCACCCAACGCCTTCGGCGTGTATGACATGCACGGCAACATCTACGAATGGACCGCCGATTGCTACAACGAAAACTACGTGGGCGCCCCGAGCGACGGCAGCGCCTGGCTGACCGGCAAATGCGAATTCAAACGCATCCGCGGCAACGACTGGGGCGAGGCGCCGGTGTTCTCCCGCTCCGGCAATCGCAATGCGCTGGTGCCAGGCGACCGCGGCGACTGGATCGGTTTTCGGGTGGCGCGGGATATGTAGGCGCCCCCTGTGGGAGCAAGCTTGCTCCCACACTATGCCTGCGGCGACCACCTCACTTGTGTTCACCGCAGGCAAATTGTGGGAGCGAGCCTGCTCGCGAAGAGGCCAGTACATTCAACAACTTCATTGGCTGCAATCCCGCCTTCGCGAGCAGGCTCGCTCCCACATTGGATCTTCTGCAGCCACACTATCCGCGCGCACCCGGAGTCCTTCTGTGGGAGCAAAGCTTGCTCGCGATGAGGCCGGCACATCCAACCTTTTCATTGATTGTGACGCCGCCTTCGCGAGCAGGCTCGCTCCCACATTGGATCTTCAGCACCCACAATATCCGCGCGCACCCGGAGTCCTTCTGTGGGAGCAAAGCTTGCTCGCGATGAGGCCGGCACATCCAACCTTTTCATTGGCTGTAATCCCCCCCAAAAAAAAGACAAAAAAAAGACGCTTCCCATTTCTGAAGAAGCGCCGTTTTGTCTAAGTGAACAGCATCACGCACAAGGCAGGTCTATTTCATTCCCACAAGAATCAGAACTCCGGGGTGTACTTCACGCTGAACATCAGGTTTCGCGGATCACCGAAGTTGTTGTTGCCATCAAGCTGGTTGTAAGCGGGCGTTATATACGTCTTGTCAAACAGGTTGTTGGCATTGAGCGCCAAAGCGATTTCTGGCGTCAGCTGGTAGCCGACACGGGCATTCCACACGGTATAACCCGGTACGTCGGTCTTTTCCTGGTAAACCAGTGTGTGGCTTTGGGTGGTGAAGCCCAGGCCAGTGCTGACACGGCTCCAGTCGCCGGTCAGCTGGTAGTTGCCCCATACCCGCAGCATGTGTTTCGGCGTCCAGCTACTGAAGACAACACCGTCCTTCCCCGGCTCCTCCAGGTACTTGGTGGTGTTGTAGGTGTAGCCCGCGAACAACTGCAGATTGTCTACCACTTCACCACTGATTTCCGCATCGAAACCCTGGCTGCGCACTTTCCCCGAGGCTGCCGAGCAATACCCTCCCTCACATACCATCCCGCCCGCGATGTCTTGGATGGCGCGGTTCTCGTGATCGTAACGAAAGACAGCCAGAGAGGTATTGACCCGACCGTCCATCAGCTCACCCTTGAGGCCGACTTCGTAGTTGGTGCCAACGATGGGCTTGAGCACCGAACCGCTGGTATCGACCTCGGTCTGGGGCTGGAATACATCGGTGTAGCTGGCGTACACCGCCCACTCACGGCTCAGGTCATAGATGATACCGCCGTAGGGCGTGACCACTCCGGTTTCAGTTCCTGTGTTTGCCGTGTAGGGGGTAATACCGGTTGAGTCTTCGGTTCTCGACTTGTAGCTGAAGTCATACCAACTGACCCGGGAACCCAGCACCAGCGTCAGATCATCGATCGGCTTGACGCGCCAAGTGCCATACACACCCTTCTGGCGGATATCGTACTTACTGAGGACGCCCCGCCCGCCCGGGCTGTTGATCAGACTCTCATAGCTGATGTCCGGCCGGTTATTGTTCAGGTCGAAGATGGAGTCGCTGGTGCTGTTGAATGTACGGGCGTAGCGATCATCCGTCTCCAACTGCGAGAAGTTGCCGCCGAGCATGACTTCCTGCTCCATCGACAAGGCTTCGAACTTGCCGATCAGGTTCATGTCCAGACCAGACTTCGTGGACTGGAAATCAGTCACGAAATCGGCATATTGCACGCCACTGCCATCAGGCAATAGACCACCCCCCCTTTGCACTCGCTGGTTTTTCGCCTGGTTGTCTTCAGTCATGTACACGGCACCCACCTTGAACGCCCAGTCATCGTTGAACCGATGCTCCAGGTCGGTGTAGTAGGTGGTGACATCGATTTCCGAACGGTTCCACCGCGCCCCCGTATAGGTCGAACGCGACACGTCCGGCATCGACCCGTCGGCGTAGCGTGGCAGGCCACGGATGTTGCCGCGCGATTCGCCGTTGGATTGGCTGACCGCCAGGCCCAGGGTGGTGTCTTCGCTCAGGTCGACATCCAGCGCACCGTACAGCGAGTGGGTCTTGCTCCACGCATGATCGACGAACGAATTGCTCTGGTCTTCGTCGATGACGACACGGCCGCGGATATTGCCGGCCTGGTTCAGCGGGCCGCCAGCGTCCAGTTGCAGGCCGTAGTGATCCCAGGAGCCGGCCTTGCCGGTCAGGGTTACGGTCGGCGCATGCTGGCCACGCTTGCGCACCAGGTTGACGGCACCACCGGGGCTGCCAGTGCCTTGCAGCAAGCCGGCCGCGCCGCGCATGATTTCCAGGCGGTCGAAGAAGATCAGGTCTTGGGTCGCCCAGTTGCCCAGCGAATAGTTATTGCGCAGGATCGGCACGCCGTCATATTGCCAATCGTCGATCTGGAAACCGCGTGACGACAGGATCATGCCTTGGCCGACGCCCTGCAGGCCGACGATGCCGGTGGTCTGGTTGACGGCGTCCTTGAGGCTGACCAGGTTCTGGTCATCCATCTGCTTGCGCGTCATCACGGTGATCGACTGGGGAATTTCCTTGAGGGTGTGAGTGCCCTTGCCGAGGGTCACGGCCTTGCTGGTGTAGGAATGACTGCCTTCGGTTGTCGCGTCCAACGCTTGTGCACTGATGGTGGTCGCACCCAGCTCAAGGCCTCCCGTGGCAGGGCTGCGCATCAACATCCAGGTATTGCCCTCGAGGCTGTAGCGCACGCCTGTGCCCTTGAGCAACTCGGCGATGGCCGCCTGCGGGCTCATTGTGCCGCTGACGCGGGTGCTTTTCAGCCCGGCCATGTCGCCAGCGTTGTAGATCACTTGCTGGTTGGTCTGCTGACCGAAGGCTTGCAGTGCCTGCGGCAGCGGTTGCGCTGGGATGTCGATGCTGACGTCTTGCGCCATTACCTGAGTGCTGAGGGGCAGTACGCAGACCCACCCCAAACCGGCCAACACCCGCCGCGAACGCAGGCCGCGGGACATGACGAGTGCCTTGAAAAGAGGTTTCAACTCATGAATGGATGACATCGTGTTCTCTATTATTGGTCGAAGTAAAAGTCCATGGGGCCGAAGGGCCCGCCGCTCGCCGGCACACGTGAACCCGCCCCAGGGCAATGTGTCAGGGCGTGGCCGACCCGATGTGCCCACCTACCTAAGTAAGACGCAGCATCTGACAAAACCGGAATGACTTTACTTATCATTCGCGAAAATGATCAAAAAAAAGGCCGGCTCTGTTGGGCGCCGGCCTTTTAATCCTGGATTCCATGGACACAGCCAATACCAGGGCTGCGAACACAACGGTGGCGAGGGAGCTTGCTCCCGCTAGGCCGGTCCGACACTTCGGGCGAAGCGGCCCCAAGATTTTGCGGTCGCTGCGCAACCGAGCGGGAGCAAGCTCCCTCGCCACAATTGTGTGTCAGCCGGTTCCTCGCTAAATCCCCCTCCCGTCCAATCGTTCTACAGATGGGCGCGACCCAATCCGGCGTGCCGCCGTCCTCCAGCCCATGCGGTGAATGTCCCCGCGATGGCGTTCGTCCTTTTCATCTTGCAGGGAAACCTCCATGAGCCAACCAAAACGCGGGGTGATCAATGAATTGTTCACCCTGCTCAAACCCTTCCGGCTGATTGTCATCGGCGCCATCCTGCTGGGCATGGTCGGTGGCCTGAGCGTCACCGTGCTGCTGGCCACCATCAACCAGGTGCTGCACGCCGAAGGCGGGCTGAGTCACACCGTGGTGGGCGTGTTCGCCGGGTTGTGCCTGCTGGCCCTGATCAGTTCCATCTGTTCCGACATCGGCACCAACTACGTCGGCCAGAAGATCATCGCCAAGCTGCGCAAGGAGCTGGGGGAAAAAGTCCTGTCGGCACCGATCCAGCAGATCGAACGCTACCGCAGCCATCGCCTGATCCCGGTGTTGACCCACGACGTCGACACCATCAGCGATTTCGCCTTCGCCTTCGCCCCCCTGGCCATTTCCCTGACCGTCACCCTTGGGTGCATGGGGTACCTGGCAATGCTGTCGTGGCCGATGTTCCTGATGATGGTCGTGGCGATCATCATCGGCACCGTGGTGCAGTACATCGCCCGCGGGCGGGGGATCAAGGGCTTCATGGAGGCGCGCGACTCCGAGGACGAGTTGCAGAAGCACTACAACGCCATCGCCGAAGGCGCCAAGGAGCTGCGCATCCATCGCCCTCGTCGACACCGCATGTTCGTCTCGGGCATCGAGCACACCGCCGACAAGATCTGCGACACGCAGATCCGCTCGGTGAACATTTTCGTGATCGCCAAGACCTTCGGCTCGATGCTGTTCTTCGTGGTGATCGGCCTGGCCCTGGCCCTGCAGTCGCTATGGCCGAGCGCCGACAAAGCGGTGATGAGCGGTTTCGTGCTGGTGTTGCTGTACATGAAAGGCCCGCTGGAACACCTGATCGGTACCCTGCCCATCGTCAGTCGTGCGCAGATCGCCTTCCGCCGCATCGCCGAATTGTCGGAACAGTTTTCATCCCCTGAACCCCACTTGTTACTCAACGACCAAGGCCAGCCGAAAACGCCGGTGCAGACGCTGGAACTGAGCAACGTGTCCTATAGCTTCCCGGCGGTGGAAGGCGCCGCGCCGTTCCGCCTGGGGCCGGTGAACCTGAAGATCGACCAGGGCGACATCGTGTTCATCGTGGGTGAAAACGGCTGTGGCAAGACCACGCTGATCAAGCTGCTGTTGGGCCTCTACGCGCCGCAGCAAGGAGAAATCCGCCTCAACGACCACGCCGTGACGGCCGTGACCCGCGATGACTATCGCCAGTTGTTCACGACGATTTTTGCCGACTACTACCTGTTCGACGACATCGTCCAGGGCGACACCCATATCCCGGACGACGCCAACCAATACCTGCAACGCCTGGAGATCGCCCACAAGGTCAGCGTGCGCGACGGCGCTTTCACCACCACCGACCTGTCCACCGGCCAGCGCAAGCGCCTGGCGCTGGTCAATGCGTGGCTGGAAGAGCGTCCGGTGCTGGTCTTCGACGAATGGGCCGCCGACCAGGACCCGACCTTCCGGCGGATTTTCTACACGGAGTTGCTGCCGGACCTCAAGCGCCTGGGCAAGACCATCATCGTGATTTCCCACGACGACCGTTACTTCGACGTGGCCGACCAATTGGTGCGCATGGAAGCCGGCCGCGTCATCACCGAACTGACATCCGCCTGAATAATCACGATTCTCATTCTGGTTTTTCTGGGGTGGTGCGTCCTAATTAAGAATCGATCACAACTACACCCTATTAAAACTAAAACCTGCAAGAGTGAAACACATGCCAGCAACTCCGGGGATTCCACGTTTTACCAAGGCACTGATCATGCGGCGCCTGCTGCAACCAGGCTTCAGCGCCACCGCGTTCAGCCTGGCACTGGCCATGCCGTTCAGCGCACAGGTCCAGGCACAGGAAGTCGACCTCAACATCGCGGCGCAATCGCTGTCGAGTGCCCTGCAGGCGTTGAGCAATCAAACGAACATGCAAGTGCTCTACAGCGCCGATGATGTCCAGGGCCTGCGCAGCCAGCCGGTCAGTGGCCGGTTGTCGCCGGCGCAAGCGTTGTCGCAGATGCTGGTGGGGACCGGCGTCATGTTCACCATCCAGGGCAACACGGCCAGCGTGCGCGCCAGGACGTCAGGGGATTCGCTGGAACTGGGCGCCACAACCATCACCGGTAAAACCGCAGAATCGGCCTACGGTCCGGTGGACGGCTACGTCGCCACCCGCAGCGCCACCGGCACCAAGACCGACACGCCGATCCTGGAGATCCCGCAGACCATCAACGTGGTCACCGCCGACCAGATCGCCATCCAGGGCGCACGCAACCTGACCCAGGCCTTGCGCTACACGCCGGGCCTGGACACCAGCGGCTTCACCGACCGCAACACCATCGCCGATGAAATCACCAGCCGCGGGTTCGCGCCGACACAGCTGTACCTCGACGGTGCCTACCTGCCCTATGCCGGCAGCCTGGGCGGCGCGCCGCAAATCGATCCGTATACCTTGGAACGCATCGAAGTGCTCAAGGGCCCTTCATCGGTGCTGTACGGGCAGAACCAGCCGGGCGGCCTGATCAACATGGTCTCCAAGCGCCCGACCACTGAACAGCGCAGCCAGATCAAACTGGGCGCGGGCAGCTACGACCGGGTCAACGGCGCGTTCGACACCAGCGGCCCGATCGACGATCAAAAGGAATTCAGCTACCGCGTCATCGGCGTGGCGAAAAAAGGCAACCAACAGGTCGATCACACCCACAGCGAACGCATGCTGCTCGCACCGAGCCTGACCTGGGCGCCCAATGAAGACACCTCGCTGACGGTGCTGGCGCAAATCCAGCGCGATGACGGCCTGGAAGACTATCAGGCCCTGCCGATGATCGGCTCCCTGAAGCGCGGCCCCAACGGCCAGCGGATCGACCGGGACTTTTTCTCCGGCGACACTCGGTGGAACGACTACAAGCGTGACCAGTTCGTTCTCGGCTACGACTTCAGCCACAACTTCACCGATGACCTGACATTCCGCTCCACCGCCCGTTACACCGATGTGCGTGACCAGTATCGGGGCTTCTACCTGCGTGGTTTCGTTGGGAATGACCAGACCCAGGCCACTCGCAACAAACTCGACTGGCAGCAGCACAACACCGCCTACACCATCGATAACAATGTGGAATACAAATTCAACACCGGCGCCCTCGAGCACACCACCCTGGCGGGCGTGGACTATCGCCATTTCAACCGCAAATACAAGGGCTACAACATCACAGGCGCGCCAATCGACCTGTACGGCAATAACAACAACTACGACACCAGCGACGTAACCCCGACGCTGGACACCCAATGGGACAACACCGTTCGCCAGACCGGCGTCTACCTGCAAGACCAGATCAAGCTGGACAAGTGGATCCTGACCGTGGGGGGTCGCCAGGACTGGGCCGAAGTGGATAACAAGGACCTGCTGGCACGCACCGTTTCCTCACTGCGTGACAACAAGTTCACCGGCCGGATCGGCCTGACCTATGTCACCGATTTCGGCCTCGCGCCCTATATCAGTTACTCGGAATCCTTCCTGCCGACCACGGGCACGGACGCTAGCGGCAATGCCTTCAAGCCGACCGAGGGTGAACAATACGAAGTGGGTGTGAAATACCAGCCGTTCGACAAAACGATGATTACCGCGTCGGTGTTCCAGATCAAACAGAAGAACCTGGTCACCGGCGACCCTGCCGATCCCCAGAATTCGATCCAGTCGGGCCAGGTACGTTCACGGGGTGTCGAGCTGGAAATCAAATCCACCCTCGACAACATCGAAGTCATGGCCGCCGCCACTTACCTCGACTCGTTCTACACCAAGGACAACTACGGCAACGAGGACAACCGCAGCGAGCAACAGGCACCGTTCTCCGCCACATTGTGGGCCAACTACCACTTCACCCAGGCCACGCTCAATGGCTTGACCTTCGGCGCAGGCGCCCGCCACACCGGCCGCAAGCCGGGCGACGCGGCCAACTCGTTCGACGTCCCAGCCTACACCGTGTTCGACACCACCATCAGCTATGACATGGGCAAGGCCACCTCGAGCCTGCGTGGCGTCACCACCAGCCTGAACGTGCAGAACGTCTTCGACCGCGAATACGTGTCCAACTGCAACTACTCGTTCGGCTGCTACTACGGCCAGGAACGCGTGGCCTCGCTGGACGTGACCTACGACTTCTAAGCAACACCGCACACGAAAAACCGGGCCGGGCCCTAATGCCGATCCGTTAAGTGAAATAAAACCCGGCAGTAACCCTGTGGCGAGGGAGCTTGCTCCCGCTGGGTCGCGAAGCGGCCCTGTTTTGGGGCTGCTACGCCCGAGGCGTCGGACCGGCCCAGCGGGAGCAAGCTCCCTCGCCACGGTTTGTGTGTTTGCCCGTGCTATCCACTTAACTGACAGGCATTAGGCCTGGCCCGGTTTTTTTGTGCCTGCAAATCTTGAAGTCATCCCAAAAACACTGTGGGAGCGGGCTTGCTCGCGAAGACGGCAGCACAGTCAACATCGATGTCGTTTGACCCACCGCTTTCGCGAGCAAGCCCGCTCCCACAAGGGATTTGTGGCGTATGCAAATCCTCAGACCACCCAAACATAACTGTGGGAGCGAGCCTGCTCGCGATGGCGGTGTATCAGTCACTTCAAATGCCGGCTGACCCTCCGCTTTCGCGAGCAAGCCCGCTCCCACAAGGGATTTGTGGCGTATGCAAATCCTCAGACCACCCAAACATAACTGTGGGAGCGAGCCTGCTCGCGATAGCGGTGTATCAGTCGCTTCAAATGCCGGCTGACCTACCGCTATCGCGAGCAGGCTCGCTCCCACAGGGTATTCGTGGCATGTAAATTCTGAGACCTGTCACAGGGAATGGTGGTGTCTCAGGCAGTCAGTGCAACCCGCAGCGCCTGGCTCAGTTGCCCATACACCTCATCAATCTCCGGCACCACGCTCTGCAAGCGCAGGTAGTCGTGGATCAGGCCGGTGAATTCGATCAGTTCCACGCTCACCCCCTGCTCTTGCAAACGCCGGGCGTAGGCGCGGCCTTCGTCCAGCAGCGGGTCATGGCCGGCCAGGGCGATCAGGGCCGGGGCCAGGCCTGGGCAACCGGGCGCCAGCAAGGGCGAGAAACGCCAGTCCAGGCGATCGGTGGGCTCATTGGCGTAGTGCCGGTAGAACCACTCGAGGGTGTCGCTCTCCAGCAGATAACCTTCGCCGAACAACTCGGTGGACGGGCTGCTGGTGGACGCATCGGTCACCGGGTAGCAGAGCAGTTGAAAGCACGGCTTGACCGCCAGGGAGACGGGTTCCAAGGCCGATTGCAGCGCCAGCACCGTCGCCAGGGTCGCGCCGACGCTGTCGCCGCCGAACGCCACGCGGCTGATATCCAAACCCTCGACGTGGGCCTGCCGGGCCAGCCAGTCGAGGGCATCGGCGCCGTCGTTCAGCGGGGTCGGGAAAGTGTGTTCCGGGGCCAGGCGATAGCCCACCGACAACACCGCACAGGGTGTCCGCGCGCAGAATTCGCGGCAGACGCCGTCGTGGGATTCCAGGCTGCCGACCACATAACCACCGCCGTGAAAGTACACCAGCACCGGCAGCGCCTGGGCCGACGCCGTGGCGGGACGGTACAGGCGCAGCGCCAGCGTCGCGCCGTCACGGGTCGTGAATGAGTGCGCGGCGCACTGCACATCAGCCGGAGCGCTCCAGCGCAATTGCACCGTGGTGCGCTCGAACGCCTCACGGGCCTGGGCCGGTGTCGACAGGTGAAACGGCCCGGGGCCCTCGGCCTGGCTTTCTTCGGCCAGGTCGAGGAAGGCATTGAGTTCCGGATGCAGGGACATCGGAGGGGTTCCTTATGAAAAACCAGGGATAAAAGCTGAGCCACACAGGCCCATGCAAAACCCTGTGGCGAGGGAGCTTGCTCCCGCTGGACTGCGCAGCAGGCCCAAGTTTTTGTTCCCAGACAAAAGGCTTGGGGCCGCTTCGCGACCCAGCGGGAGCAAGCTCCCTCGCCACAGAGACAAGATTTAAGCCGCCTGCGCCACGCAGTGCTCGATCAACGCTTCCAGTTCCTCCTGGTAAGCACGCATCAAGCCCTCGACAGTCTCGGCACGGTAGCGGCGGGTGCTGAAGATGCAACGCAGCGCCAGGCGCCCGTCATACACCTGCCCCACCACTTCCAGCCAGTTGCCCAGCGCGGCATGGGGGCTGTAGCAACTGCCGTAGCTTTCCGCCGCCGGCACCAGCAATGCCTTGTCGTCGAAGCTCTGGTCGAACTGCCCCAGGTAGTTGAACGTCACCCGGGCCTGGGGCGCACGCCCCAAGGTGGCGGCCAGCGGCTCGCCGCTCATGTAGCGCAACACGCCGTAGCCCAAGCCCTTGTTCGGCACCGCGGCCAACTGCCGCTGCACCGCCCGCACCGACGTGCCGATATCGGCTTCAGGGTTCGGGGCCAGTCGCACCGGGAACATGCTGGTGAACCAGCCCAGGCTGCGGCTCAGGTCGATGTCCTTGACCAAGTCCTCGCGACCATGCCCCTCCAACTGGATCAGCACCGAAGGCTGCTGGCTCCAACGGCACAACACCCGACTCAGCGCCGCCAGCAACACGTCGTTGATCTGCGTCTGGTAGACCGCCGGCACTTGTTTGAGCAACTGCTGGGTGTGCTGCTCCGACAAGCTCAAATGCGCCACCGACTGGTACTGCACCTGGTTCTTGCCCCGCAGGTTGTCACACGGCAACTCGCTGCCCGGCTGGTCAATCTGTTCCAGCCACCAGGCTTTTTCCTGCGCCGGATAATCCAGCGCATAGGCTTGCAGGCCCTCGGCCCAGGCCCGGTAGCTGCTGGTGCGAATCGGCAGGTTCGGTGCCTGGCCCTCACTGTAGGCCGTATAAGCGGTCTGCAAATCCTGCAGCAGCAAACGCCACGACACCGTGTCGATGACCAGGTGATGAATGACCATCAACACGCGGATTTCACCGTTGCCCAAGGTCACGTGCGCGGTGCGCCACACCGGGCCGTTGTGCAGATCGAGGCTGCGTTGCACCTGTTCGGCGTACAACTCCAGTTCAGCCTCATCGGCCACGCTGTGCTGCCACAGCAAGGGTTCGCTGGCCCACTGCGCCTGCATGTCTTCCAGCGCCTGGTAATGCTGCAGGTGACGTCCGCCGGCTTCGCTGAAGCGCAGGCGCAAGGCGTCGTGCTGCTGCATCATGCCGCGCAACGCCAATTCCAACGCCGTCAGGTTCAACCCTTGGCGGGCCCGCAGCATCAGTGCCTGGTTGTAGTGATGGGGTTCGCTCATGCGCTGGTCGAACCACCACTGCTGGATCGGAATCAGGTTGAACTGCCCTTCGGCGGCCACCTGGGTCATATCCTCGGCCGTCACGGCGCGCGTGTTCGAACGTTGGTCGAAAATCGCCTCGATGGTCTGGCCGCGCATCAGGTCCCGCAGCTTGAGCTCCATCTTCAGCTCGCCATGGTTGCGCACCCGCGAAACCACTTGCAGGCTGAGGATCGAGTCACCGCCCAACTCGAAGAAATTGTCGGTGATGCCCACCCGCTCGACTTGCAACACCTCAGCCCAAACCTTGGCCAACAGTTGCTCGTCGCGGTTGCGCCCCGGCACATACTCGCTGCCCTTGAACTCCGGCTCCGGCAGGGCCTGGCGATCGAGCTTGCCGTTTGGCGTGACCGGCAACGCCTCCAGGCAGATCACCTGGGCCGGCACCATGTAGTCCGGCAATTGCACCCGCAGCTCGGCCTTGAGCCGATCGCCGATGGCCACGCCATCGGGGGTGACCACGTAGCCGATCAGTTGCTTGCCCGAGGCGCTGTCACGGGCGATCACCAACGCATCGCTGACATCGTCCAGTTGCCGCAGGCTGGCCTCGACTTCCCCCAGTTCGATGCGGAAGCCCCGCACCTTGATCTGGTGGTCGATACGCCCGACGTAATCGAGCACGCCGTCGGCGCGCTGGCGCACCAGGTCGCCGCTGCGGTACAGGCGATCGCCCGGCTGGCCGAATGGGTCCGGCACGAAGCGCTCGGCACTCAGGTCCGGGCGACGATGATAACCACGGGCGATGCCCGCGCCACCGATGTACAACTCGCCGGCGATGCCCGGTGGCAACGGGTTGAGGTGGTCGTCGAGCACATACAAGGCGCGCTCGCCCACCGCCCGCCCGATCGGCGCGTAGGCGGCCTCGCAACGTTGGCTGGCCGGCACCTTCCACAACATGGGTGTGACCACGGTTTCCGTCGGGCCGTAGCCGTTGGTGAAGAATTGCGGACGCAGCGCCGCCTTCACTTGCTCGAAGGTCTGGTCCGGCACCGCATCGCCGCCGAAGCAGTACACCCGCACCTGCGGTGGCGCCAGTTGGCTGTTGGCGGCGTATTCGGCCAGTTGCTTGAGGTAGGCCGGCGGGAAGCAGGCGATGGTAATGCCATGGCGGTGCAAGGCGTCGAAGGTCTGCTCCGGTGTCCACAGTGCGCCGTCGCGAATCACCAGGGTGCCGCCACTGAACAACGTGCTCAACCAGCGTTCATGGGCACCGTCGAAGGCGAACGACATGAAGTGCAGCTCACGAGTGTCCTCGTCCATGTCATACAGCCCGGCGATGGCCTGGCAGTGCATGCTCATCGGCCCGTGCGCCACGGCGACACCCTTGGGTCGACCGGTGGAACCCGAGGTGTAGATCAGGTAGGCCAGGTTGCCGCCGAGCAAACCGCTGCGCGGCGGCAAGTCGCTGTAGCCACGACTGTCGAAACCGTCGATGGCCAGGCGCGGCAAACCGTCGAGATCCGGCAAGCGCCCCTGTACCCGGCTGTGGGTCAGCAACAGCGCCATGGCCGAATCTTCGATCATGAACGCCAGGCGCTCGGGTGGATAATCGATGTCCAGCGGCACATACGCCGCGCCGCTTTTCATCACTGCCAGCAGCGCCACGACCATGTCCACCGAACGCTCCAGGGCCACGCCGACCACCACTTCCGGGCCGGCGCCGAGTTCGATCAAGCGGTGGGCCAGGCGGTTGGCCCGGCGCTCCAGTTCGCCGTAACTCAACGAATCGTCGCCACACACCAGCGCCGTGGCCTGCGGTCGCGACTGGGCATGCCGGCCAATCAGCTCCGGCAACAGCTGCGGCTGATAGCAGCCGTTCGGCGCCGCGCTCCATTGTTCGAAGGCCTGCCATTGTTCCACCGACAAGCGCTGCAAATTGCCCAGGCACGCGTGGGGTGCGTGGACCATCGCTTCCAGGGTGTCTTCCATCGTCCGGCGGATGCGTTCCACCGCTTCGACACTGAAGGCGTTACGCAGGAACAGGTACTCGATGGACAGCGTTTCGCCCAGGTTGACCGCCAGGTCCATCGGGAAGTTGGTCACGTCATGGTTGCGCGACTCGCCGAAGCTCAGGCCGGTGTCCTGCTGCTCGCCCAGGCGTTCGTCGATGGGGTAGTTCTCGAACACGATGATGCTGTCGAACAAGCCTTGCCCGCCCAGGCCCGACCAGCGCTGGATGTCCGCCAGTGGCGCATGGGAATGCTCACGCAGGTCCAGGTTGTAGGCCTGCAACTGTTGCAGCCATTGATCCAGCGGCTGCTCGGGATCCAGGGTCTGGATCACCGGCAAGGTGTTGATGAACAGGCCGAGAATGTTATCGGCGTTGACCAGCCCCGCCGGACGCCCGGCGACGGTGGCGCCGAAAACCACGGTGTCCTGCCCGGTAAAGCGTTGCAGCAACAGCAGCCACGCCCCTTGGATCAAGGTATTGGGGGTGATCTGCAAGGCGCGGCAGGCCTGTTGCAGGCGAGCGGTCTGCGTCACGTCCCAGCGCGAATACAACGCCTCGTGCCCCGGCAGTGCCTCGGCGTGACGCGGGAACATCGCCTGGTTGAGGGAGGTCGCCTGCTCCAGGGTATCGAGACGGCTGCGCCAGAAGCGTTCCAGCGCACCCTGGTCCTGGCGTTGCAGCCATTCGATGAACTCGCGATAGCGACCATTGCGGTTGGGCACCTGCCCGTGGGCGTAGAATTGCAGCACTTCACCGAACAACCGCGAACTGCTCCAGCCATCCATGAGGATGTGGTGGCAGGTCCAGATCATCTGGTAGCGATCATCTTCCAGGCGCAGCAACAGCACCCGTTGCAGGGGCGCGCGGCTCAAGTCGAAACCGGCCAGGTAGTCGGCGGTCGCCCGGGCGCTGATCGCCTGCTCGCTGATGTCCTGTCCACGCCAGTCTTCGACCTGCAGCGGCAATTCAACCTGGCGATGGACGATTTGCACCGGCGCGCTCAAGCCATCCTGCCAGTGGAAACTGGTGCGCAGGATGTCCTCGCGCTCGATCACCGAGGTCCAGGCCCGGGCAAAACGCTCGGTGTCCAGGCCATGCACCGGCAGGCAGATCTGGTTGATGTACAAGCCGGAGCTGTCGTCGGCCAGGGTATGGAACAGCATGCCGTCCTGCATCGGCGACAGTGGGTAGATGTCCTCCACCTGCGCCACCGGCACCGGCAGGCCGTTGAGTTGCGCCTGGCTCAGGCGCGCCAGCGGGAAGTCGGAAGGTGTCAGGCCCAGGTGCCCGTCGGTGCAGCAGTGGTCGATCAGTTGCTGCAACGCCACGGCGTAGGCATCGGCCAATTGCTGGAGCGTGGCCTCGTCGAAGACATCGCCACTGAAGGTCCAATCGAGGGACAACTGGCCGTTGAAAATCCGCCCGTCGAGGGTCAGCCAGTTGCCCAGCGCCACGTCGTCGCCGTGCCCTGCGCCACTGCCCTCCTCACTCGGGACGAACAGCGCCTGCTCATCGAAGCTTTGGTCGAACTGCCCCAGGTAGTTGAAGGTGATGCGCGCTGGCGGCAGTTTTGCCAGCCGTTGCTGGACCGCTTCGGCACCCAGGTAACGCAGCACGCCATAGCCCAAGCCCTTGTTCGGCACTGCGCGCAGTTGTTCCTTGATCCGCTTGATCGATTCGGCCGGGTCGCTCGCCGGCGTCAGCAACACCGGGAACAGGCTGGTGAACCAACCGACGGTGCGACTCAGGTCGACGCCCTCGAACAGCTCTTCGCGGCCATGGCCTTCGAGTTGCACCAGGCAGGCCGGTTGCCCGGTCCATTGGCAGACCACTTGCGCCAATGCACTGAGCAGCAAATCGTTGACCTGGGTGCGATAGGCCGTCGGCGCTTGCTTGAGCAAACGCTGGGTCTGCTTGGCATCCAGGCGCGTGCTCACCGAACGGCCATGGGCCGCGGCCTGGCTGCCCTCGGGACGGGCCCGTGGCAACGGCGGCAAGGGCTGGTCCAGTTGCCCGACCCAGTAATCCAGTTCCTTGTTCAGGGTTTCGCTGTGGGCGTAGTCCTGCAACCGCGCGGCCCAGGCCTTGAACGCCGTGGACTTGCCCGGCAAGGCCAGCGCCTGGTTCGCCCGCAATAGGCGATATACGTTTTGCAGGTCTTCCAGCAGCACCCGCCACGACACGCCGTCCATGACCAGGTGATGAATCGCCAGGTGCAGGCGCGCACTGCCGTCCTGCACCGCGATCAGGCTGCAACGCAGCAATGGGCCGTGTTGCAGGTCGAGGCTGCGTTGCGCCTGGTCGGCGATGGCGACGATCTCGCTGGCATCCTGCGCAGTGCGCTGCCAGATCTCCAGGGGCTGCTCATCCATGGCCTGGTGGCTAGCGTGCCAACGGCCATCGTCGGCCTGGGTGAACCGCAGGCGCAGGGCATCGTGATGGGCCACCACGTGAGCGAGGGCCTGTTGCAGGTGCGCGATGTCCAGCGGTTCGCGCGGGGTCAGCAGGACCGATTGGTTCCAGTGGTCGCGATGCGGGATATCACTGGCGAAGAACCAGTGCTGCATCGGCACCAGCAGGCTGTCGCCGGTGACCGGCCCCTGGTCGATCAGCCCTTCGTCAGTGGCGGTGGCGACCCGCGCCAGGGCCTGGATATTCTGGTGCAGGAACAGATCCTTGGGGGTCAGGCCGATGCCTTGGGCACGCGCCCGGCTGACCACCTGGATCGAGTTGATCGAGTCGCCGCCCAGGGCGAAGAAGTTGTCGGCGGTGCCCACCCGCTCGGCGCCGAGCACCCCTTGCCAGATCTCCACCAGCGCCCGCTCGATGGCGTTGACCGGTGCGGTGAACGCCTCTTGGCGCTCGGCCAGGTCCGGCGCCGGTAGCGCCTTGCGGTCGAGCTTGCCGTTCGGGCTCAGTGGCATGTGTTCCAGGCGGGTCAGGTGCGTCGGCACCATGTGTTCCGGCAGGCTCAGGCGCAAATGGCCCAGGAGCGCTTCACGCAATTGCGACCAATTGCCGGTTGCCTCGGCCTGGGCGACCACGTAGCCGCTCAGCACCTTGCCGCTGCGGCTGTCCTGGGCCACTACCACCGCTTCGCGCACCGCACCGTGTTCGAGCAGACGTGCTTCGATTTCCCCCAACTCGATACGGAACCCACGGATTTTCACCTGATGGTCGATCCGACCGATGTAGTCGATCACCCCGTCCGGGCGATAGCGCGCCAGGTCGCCGGTGCGGTACAGCCGCTCGCCGGCCACGAACGGGCTGGCGACGAAACGCTCGGCGGTCAGTTCGGGACGACGGTGATAACCGCGGGCCAGGCCCTGGCCGCTGAGGTACAGCTCGCCGTTGACGCCGCTCGGAACCGGGTTCAGCTCATCGTCGAGGATGTAGGTCATCAGGTTGGCAATCGGCTCGCCAATGGGCACTGCATCGCGCCCTTCGTCGCGGCAGGTCCAATGGGTCACGTCGATGGCCGCTTCGGTCGGACCGTAGAGGTTATACAGCCGGGCATTGGGCAACTTGGCGAACACCTGCTGCTGGGCATCCACCGGCAGGGCTTCGCCGCTGCAGACGATGCGAGACAGGCTGGTGCAACGGCTGACGTTGGCGTCGAGCACGAACGCTTGCAGCATCGACGGCACGAAATGCAGGGTGGTGATGGTTTCCCGTTCGATCAGGCTGACCAGTTTTTGCGGGTCACGATGATCGCCCGGTGCCGCGACGACCAGGCGTACGCCGGTCATCAACGGCCAGAAGAACTCCCAGACCGACACGTCGAAACTGAACGGCGTCTTCTGCAGGACGCTGTCACCAGCGCCCAGGCCATAGGCCTGTTGCATCCAGCACAAGCGGTTGGTCAGCGCGCCATGGCTGTTGCCGGCGCCCTTGGGCTTGCCGGTGGAGCCAGAGGTGTAGATCACATAAGCCAGGTTCTCGGCGACGACCCGGGCAGGCGGATTGTCGGTGGGGTTGTCGCGCAACCAATCGTCATCCCCATCCAGCACCAGCGTGGTGACACCACCCTCTGTGGGAGCGAGCCTGCTCGCGAAGAGGCCATCACATTCAACATCAATATCGACTGTCAGGCCGCTATCGCGAGCAGGCTCGCTCCCACAGAATTGATTGAGCAATGAGCTCTGGATCAGCAGCAGCTCGATGCCACTGTCCTCGATCATGTAGGCCAGGCGCTCCGGCGGGTAATCCGGGTCCAGCGGCACGTAGGCGCCGCCGGCCTTGAGGATCGCCAGCAGGCCAACGACCATTTCCACGCTGCGCTGCACCGAGATGCCCACCAGCACATCCGGGCCGACGCCGCGGGCGATCAAGGCGTGGGCCAACGGGTTGGCGCGGGCGTTGAGCTGGGCATAGCTCAGCGACTGCCCTTCGAACACCAGCGCCTCGGCGTGGGGGTCACGCTCGACCTGGGCTTCGATCAACTGATGCACCGGGAGATGGTTCGGGTAATCGGCGAAGGTGCGGTTCCAGTCCTCGACGATCAGGCGCCGCTGCGCCCCGTCCAGCATCGGCAGTTCGGCGATGCGCTGGGTCGGATTGGCGACGATGGCGCGCAACAGGTTCAGCCAGTGCTCGCCGAGGCGGGCGATGGTGCTCGGCTCAAACAAGTCGCTGGCATAGGTCAGCGCGGCGCTGAGGCCATCGGCGTATTCGAAGGTGTCCAGGGTCAGGTCGAACTGGGCGGTGCCTGCATCCCAGGTCAGTGGCTCCAGGCTCAGGCCCGGCAACGCCGACAGATCCCGGCGGGCATCGCTGGCATGGTTGAACATCACTTGGAACAGCGGCGTGTGGCTCAGGTTGCGCGCTGGCTCCAGCCGTTCCACCAGTTGTTCGAATGGCAGGTCCTGGTGGGCCTGGGCCCCCAATGCGCGTTGCTTGACCTGATCGAGCAACTGGTCGAATCGCAGGTTGCCGTCGATGTCGGCCTTGAGCACCTGGGTGTTGACGAAGAAGCCCAGCAGGCGCTCGGTTTCCACCCGGTTGCGGTTGGCGATCGGCACGCCGACGCGGATGTCGTCCTGGCCGCTGTAGCGGTGCAACAAGGTCTGCAAGCCGGCGAGCAAGAGCATGAACAGCGTGCTGTTGTGCTGCTGGGCCAGGCGCTTGAGGGCTTCGGCCAACGCCGGTTCGATGACGATGGGCAGCCGCGCGCCGCGATAACTTTGCTGGGCCGGGCGCGGATGGTCGGTCGGCAGTTCGAGAATCGGTTGCTCGCCGCCCAACTGCTCAATCCAGTAGTCGAGTTGACGCTGCTGCTCCCCCGCCGCCAGCCATCGCCGCTGCCAGTGCGCGTAGTCGGCGTACTGGATCGGCAGCGGCGCCAGCTCCACGGCCTGGCCCTGGCTGAAACCTGCGTACAACTGCAGCAGGTCGTCGACCATGATCTGCATCGACCAGGCATCGGAGACGATGTGGTGCTGGGTCAGGATCAGCACATGGTCATCAGCCCCCAATTGCAGCCACTTGACCCGCAGCAACGGACCGCGCTGCAAATCGAACAACTGCCGGGTTTCGGCTTCGATCAAACCGCGCAAGGCCTGGTCATCGACAGTGGCGTCGATTGATTCGACCGCCAGGGCCAGCGGCGCCGGTTCGTCGATCACTTGCAGGGGGCGCTCGTTGTCGAGCAAGAAGCGGGTCCGCAGGCTCTCATGACGCGCCACCAGCGCATCGAAGCTCTGTTGCAGCGCGGCACGGTCGAGGGCACCGCGCAAACGCAGCGCTACGGGAATGTGATAGGCGCTGCTGGTGGGTTCCAGTTGCCAGAGGAACCACTGTCGTTGCTGGGCAAAAGAGAGCGCCAGCGGCTGGTCGCGAGCAATGCGTGGGATGCTCGCTTCATCGTGCGCCGATGCCGTGCCCATGGCCTCGACAAACGCCCGCAGGCTGTGATGGGCGAACAACAGGCGCAACGGCACCTGAATATTCAGTTGCTGGCGAATCCGTGACATCACCTGGGTCGCCAGCAAGGAGTGGCCACCCAGTTCAAAGAAACTGTCGTCCAGGCCGACCCGCTGGACCTTGAGGATATCGGCCCAGATCGTCGCCACCGCCTGCTGCGTGGGCGTCTGCGGCGCGACATAGGTTTTCTGCCATTGGCTGGCATCGGGCTTGGGCAATTGCTTGCGATCCAGCTTGCCGTTGGGCGTCAGCGGGAAGCGCGGCAACAGCACCACGTGGGACGGCACCATGTAGTCGGGCAGGTTGACCTTGAGCCGTGTGGTGAGGCTGTCGCGCAGGCCGCTCTGGGCGGTGGCGTCCAGGTCACTCAATTCAGCGCTCGGCACGATGTACGCCACCAACGCCTGGCCGCCCGGCGCGTCCTGGGCCAGCACCGCCGCTTCGCGCACGCTGTCCTGTTCCAGCAGACGTGCCTCGATCTCTCCCAGCTCGATGCGAAAGCCGCGGATCTTCACTTGATGGTCGATGCGCCCGAGGTATTCAAGGATCCCGTCGGCACGCTGGCGCGCCAGGTCACCGGTGCGATACAGACGCTCGCCGGCGACAAACGGATGGGGCACGAAGCGTTCGGCGGTCAGCGCCGGGCGCTGGAAATAACCACGGGCCAGGCCCTGGCCGCCGATCAGCAATTCCCCGGCCACGCCATAAGGCACCGGCATCAGGTCGGCACCGACGATGTACAGCGTGGTGTTGTCGATGGGCCCGCCGAGCCACGGTTGCGCGGCCTGGGTTTGCAACGGGTGCAAGGCCGACCAGATGGTGGTTTCCGTCGGGCCGTAGAGGTTCCACACTTCACCGCCGAGGGCGAGCATGCGCACGGCCAGTTCCCGGGGCAACGCCTCGCCCCCGCACAGGCATTTGCAGCCGCGCAGACCCTGGGCGTTTTCATTGTCCAGCAACATGCGCCAGGTCGACGGCGTGGCCTGCAGCACATTGACCTGCTCGGCCGCGATCAATGCCAACACCGCGTACGGGTCCTGGGCGACGTGTTGGCCGGTCAGCACGATGCATGCGCCGACCATCAGCGGCACGTAGATTTCCAGGCCGAAAATATCGAACGAGAACGTGGTCAACGACAACGCCCGATCCTGGGCCGTCATGCCCGGTGCCTTGGCCATGCTCGCGACGAAGTTGGTCAGCGCGCCGTGGCGCACCATGACGCCCTTGGGCTTGCCGGTGGAGCCGGAGGTGTAGATCGCGTAGGCCAGGTGTTCCGCATCCAGGCGCGTCACGGGCGCCTCACAGGCATAACCGTCGAGCCAGTCACCCTCCTGATCCAACACCAATGTCTTAACGCCAACCCCCGCCCCTGTGGGAGCGAGCCTGCTCGCGATAGCGTCGGCACACCCACCATCGCCATCGACTGAACCACCGCCTTCGCGAGCAGGCTCGCTCCCACAGGATGCCGAGAATTGGTTGAGCAACGAGCGTTGGGTCAGCAGCAGCTCGATGCCGCTGTCTTCGATCATGTATGCCAGGCGGTCCTGGGGGAACGCCGGGTCCAGCGGCAAGTAGGCGCCGCCGGCCTTGAGGATCGCCAGCAGGCCCACCAGCATGTGCGCGCTGCGCTCCACGGCAATGCCCACCAGGACATCGGAAGTCACGCCGAGGCTCTGCAGTTTCCCCGCCAGTTGATTGGCCCGGGCATTGAGTTGGCCGTAGCTCCAGCGCTCGCCGTCGATCACCAGCGCCGGGGCGTCCGGGGTGCGCGCCGCTTGTCGCTCGAATAGTTGGTGGACAAAACCCGCCTCGGGCGCCGGCACCGCGGTGCGCTGGCCGTCGTCGAGCAGGGCCTGGCGCTCGGCTGCGTCGAGCAATGGCAATTCACCGATGCGCTGCGCCGGGTCGGCCACGATGGCCCGCAACAGGTTCTGCCAATGCCCGGCCATGCGCGCAATCGTCTCGGCGCCAAACAGGTCGGTGGCATAGATCAGTGCAGCCGAAAGGCCTTCGCCATGCTCGACGGTTTCCAGGGTCAGGTCGAATTGTGCCGTGTGAGAATCCCAGCTCAGCCCCTCGACTTTCAACGCACCGACCGGCCCCTCGCCCGCCGGGCCTTGGGTCCGGTGGTTGAACATCACTTGGAACAGCGGGCTGTGGCTCAGGTTGCGCTCAGGCTGCAACGCTTCGACCAATTGTTCGAACGGCAGCTCCTGGTGAGCCTGGGCGCCCAGGGCTGTCTGTTTCACTTGTTGCAGCAAGGCGCCAAACGCATCCTCGCTCTGCACATCGCTGCCCTGCACCTGGGTATTGACGAAAAAGCCGATCAGGCGCTCGGTCTCGACCCGGTTGCGGTTGGCCGTCGGCACGCCGACGCGGATGTCGTTCTGGCCGCTGTAGCGATGCAGCAGCGCTTGGAACGAGGCCAGCAAAATCATGAACAGGCTGACGCCCTCACGCTGGGCCATGTGCTTGAGGTCGCCGGCCAGTACCCCGTCGATGGCGAGCTCCAGTCGCGCGCCGCGATAGCTCATCACCGCCGGACGGGGGAAATCGGTCGGCAGTTCCAGCACCGGTTGCTGGCCCCCCAAGCGTGCGGTCCAGTATTCCAACTGGCGTTCGCGCTCGCCCGCTTCCATCCAGTGCCGCTGCCAGATGGCGTAGTCGGTGTACTGGATCGGCAGCGCCGGTAGTTCCAGCGCGCGGCCCTGGCTGAAGGCGGCGTAGCCGTTGACCAATTCCTCGACCATCACCTGCATCGACCAGCCATCGGCAACGATGTGGTGCAAGGTCACGATCAACACGTGATCATCCGCCGCCAACCGCAGCAGGCGCGTACGCAGCAGCGGCCCCTGTTGCAGGTCGAAGAGCTGGCGAGTTTCTGCTTCGATCAACCGGCGCAGCTGCGTCTCGTCCGGCAATGGTTCCAGGGCGTCGGCCTGCAAACGCACCGGCGCCGCCGCGTGCACGTGCTGCACGACCTGCTCGCCATGGATCTGGAAGGTGGTGCGCAGGCTCTCGTGACGCGCCACCAACGCCGTGAAACTTTGCTCCAGCGCAGCGATGTCCAGCGGCCCGCGCAAGCGCAGGGCCGTGGGCATGTGATAAGCCGCGCTCTCGGGGTCCAACTGCCAGAGGAACCATTGGCGTTCCTGGGCAAACGACAGCGACAACGTGTCGAACTCGGCACTGACAGGCGCAATGGGCAGGTTCGCCGGGGAAACGTTCTCTTCGAGCATTTTCTGCAAGTACAAGCGACGTTTTTCCAGCGGCAGCGTTATGAAGCGCCTGGCAATACGTTGTGCGACAGCGGTGTCCATCAAACCTCCTCAAATTCATCGAGCAGCGCTTCAAGCTTGCTCAATTTCGACGTACTCATGGGTTCGCCGGCAGGCTCGAGTTGCGCCACGAACGCGCCGAGTACCGGGAATTGGAAAATCAGTTGCGGGGTCAAGGTCAGGCCCAGTTCCAGTTGCAGGCGCGAGACCACGCTCACCACCAGCAGCGAATGCCCGCCCAGCTCGAAGAAGTCGTCGCCCAGCCCGACCTGCTCGACCTTGAGCACGTCTTGCCAGATCGCCGCGACCCGGCATTCCAGGTCGCTCCGGGGCGCCAGGTAAGCCGGTTGCAGGGCACGGGTGCCCGGTGCCGGCAAGGCCTTGCGATCGAGCTTGCCGTTGGGGGTCAGCGGCAAGCGGTCGAGGAAGACCCAATGGGTCGGCACCATGAAGTCCGGCACCTGGGCCGCCAGTCGCGCCTTGAGTCGGTCGCCCAGGCTGGCCGAATCCAGGGAGCCGTCCTGGCCGACCAGATAGGCCACCAGGTTCGGTCCGCTCACGTCGTCCCGCGCCAGCACCACCGCATCGCGCACCTCGGCATCGGCCTGCAGGCGCGCTTCGATTTCCCCCAGTTCGATGCGCAGGCCACGGATCTTCACTTGATGGTCGATCCGGCCGAGGTACTCGATCACCCCGTCCGCGCCATAACGCGCCAGGTCACCGGTGCGATACAGGCGACCGCCCGCAACGGGGGCGAACGGATCGGGAATGAAGCGCTCGGCGGACAGTGCCGGTCGTTGGTGGTAACCACGGGCCAGGGAGTCACCGGCGATGTGCAACTCGCCGACAGCGCCCACCGCGCAAGGCTGCAACGCCGCATCCAGCACGTAGGTGCGCACGTTATCGATGGGACGGCCGATGGCGATGATTCGCTCGGCGTCGTCCTCGCTGTCGCGCACCACGGCATGGCTGCTGGTGTCGATGGTCGCTTCGGTCGGGCCATACAGGTTGCGCAGTTCACCCTCGAACAGCGCCATGACCTGGCGCGACAGGTGCGCGCTGAGGGCTTCGCCACCGCACAGCAACAGGCGCAGGGAGGCCAGCTGTTCGCGGGTCGCCACGGGCAGCAACGCCTGCAACAGCGACGGCGCCATTTGCAGCACGCTGATGCGCCACCGCGCCACGTCGGCCCAGAGGGTGGTCAGGTCGAGGTTCAGGTGCGGGTTGGCGAGCACCAGTTGCGCGCCGCTCATCAACGGCAGCCAGAATTCCCAGACCGAGGCATCGAAGCTGATCGCGGTTTTCTGCAGGACGCGGTCGGCGGCCGTCAGTTTCAAGCAACCTTGCATCCACGCCATGTGGTTGCTCAGGGCGGCATGGCGCAAGGTCACGCCCTTGGGCTTGCCGGTGGAGCCGGAGGTGTAGATCACATAAGCGAGGTTTTCGCCGTCGATGACCACGCCAGGGTCGCGCTCGCTGTAGCCGGCCAGCCATTGCCCGGGTTGATCCAACAGCAGCGCGGCCACGGCAGCGTCGCCGAACAGCGGCAGCACCTCGGTTTCAGTGAGCAGCAAGGCGATACCGCTGTCCTCGACCATGTACGCCAGGCGATCCCGGGGATAGGCCGGGTCCAGCGGCACGTAGGCGCCACCGGCCTTGAGCACTGCCAGCAAGCCGACGACCATCTGCACGCTGCGCGACAACGCCAGGCCCACCAAGACATCGGGGCCAATGCCGCGTTCGATCAAGCCATGGGCCAGGCGATTGGCCCGGGCATTGAGCTCGGCGTAAGTGAGCGTTTCCTGCTCGCTGACCAGGGCGACCGCGTCGGGGCTGCTTTGGGCCTGGGCCTCGATCCATTGATGGACCAGGCGCCGAGGCGGTTCCACCACCGACGTGGCGTTCCAGTCGCCCAGCAGCCTGTCGCGGGTCGTCGCATCCAGCAGTTGGATGTCGCCCACGCAACCGCCAGCCGGCAGGCTCACCATCTGCGCGAGCACGTGTGCCACCTGCTTAGCCAGGCGCTCGACGGTGTGTGTAGGGAAAGCAGCATGGGCATAGGTGAAGTGCAGGCTCAGGATGTCAGTTAGATTGACGGCCAGGGTCAACGGGAAATTAGTCTGTTCCTGGCTGGCCACGCTGCCGAAGCTCAAGCCCGAGGGCGCCTGCTCTTGCAGGGCCTGGGACACAGGGTAGTTTTCGAACACCAGCAAGGTGTCGAACAAACCGTCGCCGCCCTGCCCGGCCCAGCGCTGGATCTCGAACAGCGGCGTATGTTCGTGCTCGCGCAAGGCCACGTTCTGGCCTTGGACCTGTAGCAGCAGCTCGCTCAGCGCTTGCTCCGGACGCGGGCTGGCGATGACCGGCAAGGTGTTGATGAACAGGCCGATCTGCTGTTCGACGCCCTTGAGCTCGCTCGGACGCCCCGACACGGTGGCGCCGAAGGCCACGGTGGCGTGTCCGGTGTAGTGCTGCAGCAGCAACAGCCAGGTCGCCTGGACGACGGTGTTGAGGGTGACTTTCTGCTGGCGGGCGAACTCACCCAGGCGCTGGGTCTGCTCGGGCGTCAGGTGGTGATAGTGGCTGGCGTGGCTGCTTTCCAGCGCCGATTGCAGCGGCGCGAAACGGGTCTCGGCCAGACGCGTCGGCGCCTCCAGGGGTTGCAGTTGCGCCAGCCAGAAGGTTTCGCTGGCCTGGGCGTCGCGGCCTTGCAGCCAGGCAATGTAGTCCCGATAGCGCCCAGCCGGGCGCGGCAGGGCCTGGCCGTCATAACGTTGCAGCACCTCGCCGAGCAACTGCGAGTTGCTCCAGCCATCCATCAGGATGTGGTGATGGGTGTAGATCAGGTGATAACGCCGCTCGGCGGTGCGCACCAGCACCAGGCGCAGTAACGGCGCGCAGGCCAGGTCGAAGCCCTGCTCGCGTTCGGCATCCGCCAGTGCGTCCAGGGCCTGACTGACTTCGGCACGGGCGCTCCAGTCCAGGGAGGTGAATGGCACGCGCACCTGCTTGTGCACCACCTGCACCGGGCGCTCGCTGCCCTGCCAGATAAAACTGCTGCGCAGAATGTCATGGGCATCGACCGCCGCTTGCCAGGCGGCCTCGAAACGCCGTGGGTCGAGGCCTTCAATGTCCAGGCGCATCTGGTTGATGTACTGGCCGCTGCCCGCCTCGTAGAGGCTGTGGAACAACATGCCCTGCTGCATCGGTGCCAGCGGGTAAAGGTCTTCCACGCCGCGCGCCGACAGCGCCAGGCCATCGAGCTGCGCCTGGGTCAGGCCGGCCAGGGGGAAATCCGTCGGCGTCATGCCCTGGTTCGTCGGGTCGCAGCAATGGGCGATCAACAGCGCCAGCTCGCTGGCGTAGTCATCGGCCAATTGCTGGATGGTCGCCGGCTCGAACTGTCGCTGGCTGAACGTCCAGCCCAACCGCAGCGCGCCCTCGAACACCTGGCCGTTGAGCGTCAGCCAGTTGCCCAAGGTGGTCAGCGGGCTTTGCTCGTCACCGGCGCTTTCGCTGGCCGGGCTGAACAGCGCGCCTTGGTCCTGATCGAAACTGCCGTCGAACTGACCGAGGTAGTTGAACGTGATGCGCGGCACCGGCAGTGCTTCCAGGGCCGCCCGGCTGGCGTCATCGCCCAGGTAACGCAGCGCACCGAACCCCACACCTTTGTCGGGAATCGTCCGCAGCCCTTGCTTGATCGACTTGATCGAGTCCGCCAGTTCGACGGCCGGCGACAACCGCACCGGGAACAGGCTGGTGAACCACCCCACCGTGCGGGTCAGGTCGACATTGGCGAACAGCTCTTCGCGGCCATGGCCTTCGAGCTGCAGCAACAGGCTGTCGTGACCGGTCCAGCGGCAGATCACCCGGGCCAGGGCCGTGAGCAACAGGTCGTTGACCTGGGTGCGATAGGCCGCCGGCGCCTCTTGCAGCAACTGCCGGGTCAAGTGCGCGTCGAGCCGTGTATGAACGGTGACGGCCTCGTGGTTTTGCCCGATCGCCTCGGGGTCGAGGCACGGCAGGTCGGTCGGGGCGTCGTGCAGTTGCCCTTGCCAGTAGGCCAATTGCTGTTGCAGTTCCGCGCTGCGGGCGTGGGCCTGCAACTGCTCGGCAAACACCTTGACCGAGCTGGTCTTGGCCGGCAGTTGCAGCCTTTGGCCGGCGAGCAACTGCTGGTAGGCGGTTTGCAGGTCGTCGAACAGGATCCGCCACGACACACCGTCCACCGCCAGGTGATGGACCACCAGCAACAGGCGCTGGCTGCCGTCGGCCAAGGTCGCCAGGACGCCGCGCAGCAGCGGCCCGGCGTGCAGGTCGAGGCTGCGCTGGGCCTGGTTGGCGAGGGTTTCCAGCGCGCTGGCATCGGCCACGTCACGCTGCCACAGCAAACCGTCATTCCCCCAAGCTTGCTGTTGCGCCGCCACCTCACGGTGCTCGGCGCGCCAACCTTCGGCGGTTTCATTGAAGGACAAACGCAAGGCGTCGTGGTGCAGCACCAGCGCCTGCAAAGCCTGCTCCACCACCGATGCTTGCAGCGCACTGGCCGGTTGCAGCAGCACCGACTGGTTGTAATGGTGACGCTGGGGAATCGCCTCGGCGAAAAACGCCTGTTGAATCGGCAGCAGCGGCGTCGATCCTTCAGCCGGCGCCTGATCGATTGCCGACGCTTCCCCACCGACCTGGGCGACACTTGCCAGCGCCTGCACGGTCTGGTGCTGGAAAAGGTCCTTGGGCGTAAAGCGAATGCCCGCCTGGCGGGCGCGGCTGACCACTTGGATGGAGACAATCGAGTCGCCGCCCAACTCGAAGAAGTTATCGCTCAAGCCGACCCGCTCGACCTTGAGCACGTCTTGCCAGATCGCGGCGATCTGTTGTTCCAGCTCACTTCGCGGCGCCACGTAATCCTGCTGGACCTGGCTGGCGTCGGCGGTGGGCAAGGCCTTGCGGTCGAGCTTGCCGTTGGCGGTCAGCGGCCATTGCTCAAGGAACAACAGGTGCGTCGGCACCATGTAGTCTGGCAGCTCGGCCTTGAGCTGGGTCTTGATCTGGTCGCGCAGGCCAGCTTCATCCTCGACGATGTGCGCCGGGATTACGTAAGCCACCAGTTGCTGGCCGCTCGGTCCTTCCTGGGCCAACACCAGTGCTTCGCGCACCGACGCCAGGTCGTTCAGGCGCGCTTCGATCTCGCCCAGTTCGATGCGGAAACCGCGGATCTTCACTTGATGGTCAATACGACCGATGTACTCGATCACGCCGTCGCTGCGGTACTGCGCCAGGTCGCCGGTGCGGTACAGCCGTGCGCCGCTTTCGCCGAACGGGTCGGGGATGAACCGCAATGCGGTGAGGTCGCCACGATTCAAGTAGCCCCGGGCCAGGCCGGCGCGACCGACGTACAACTCACCGATGCAGCCTTTTGGTACCGGGTTCAAATCGCCGTCCAGCAAGTACCAGGACAGGTCGGCAATCGGTTCGCCAATCGGGCTGCTGGCGTCCTGTTCCAGGTCCGCTATCGACAGCGGACGGTAGGTCACGTGCACGGTGGTTTCGGTGATGCCGTACATGTTGATCAGTTGCGGCGCGGCATCGCCGAAGCGCTCGAACCAGGGGCGCAGGGACTGGATGTCCAGCGCCTCGCCGCCGAACACCACGTAGCGCAAGGCATTGCTTCGCGAGTCAGTGCAGGCTTCATGCATCAATTGCTTGAACGCCGACGGTGTCTGGTTGAGCACCGTCACCCCGGCATCGCAGAGCAATTCGTGGAACTGCTGCGGTGAACGGCTGATGTCATACGGCACGATCAGTAACTCACCGCCATGCAGCAACGCGCCAAAGATTTCCCAGACCGAGAAGTCGAACGCGTAGGAATGGAACAGGCTCCAGACATCCTGCGCGCCGAAGTTGAACCAGGGCTCGGTGGCCTCGAACAGGCGCAGCACGTTGTGGTGCGGCAGCAAGGTGCCCTTTGGATTACCGGTGGAACCGGAGGTGTAGATCACGTAGGCGAGGTTCGCGGCGTCCATCGCCACCTGTGGATCGCTGTCGGCGAAGGCGCTGACATCAGCGCCCAGCAGCAGCGTCTGCACGGCCTCCGGCACTGGCAACTGATCGACCAGGGCCGCTTGGGTCAGCAGCAATTGAATGCCGCTGTCCTGCATCATGTAGGCCAGACGATCCTGGGGATACGTCGGGTCCAGCGGCACGTAGGCGCCGCCGGCCTTGAGGATCGCCAGCAGGCCCACCAGCATGTCGAAGCCCCGCTCGGCGGCCAATCCCACCAATACATCCGGGCCGACGCCGTGGGCGATCAACTGATGGGCGCGGCGGTTGGCCTGGGCGTTGAGTTCACCGTAGGTCAGGGCTTGAGCGTTGCAACGCAACGCGATGGCGTCGGGACGCAAGCGCGCCTGCTCGGCGATGCGCTGATGCAGGCAGGCCTCGCCCGAGAAGCTGCGTGGCGCCGGGTTCCATTGGGCGATGTGTTGCTGGTGCTCGGTGGCCGTCAGCAACGGCAATTCACCGATGCGTTGGCCGGGATTGGCGACGATGCCGTGCAGCAAGTTCAGCCAGTGTTCGGCCAGGCGCTGCACGGTGCTGGCGTCGAACAGGTCAGTGGCATAAGTCAGCGCCGCACCGAGTTCACCCTCGGCTTCCAGGGTGTCGAGGGTCAGGTCGAACTGGGCAGTCTGGCTTTCCCATTCCTGGGCCTTGATCACCAGACCGGGCAGCGCCGGCAGTGCCTGGCGAGCCACGCTCTGGTGGTTGTACAACACCTGGAACAACGGGCTGTGGCTCAGGTTGCGTTCAGGCCGCAGGGCTTCGACCAGTTGTTCGAACGGCAGGTCCTGATGGGCTTCGGCGCCGATGGCCGCCTGTTTGACCTGCGCCAGCAATTGACTGAAACGCTGCTGCGGATCGACCTCGGCCTTGAGCACCTGGGTGTTGACGAAGAAGCCGATCAGGCCTTCGGTTTCCACCCGGTTGCGGTTGGCGATGGGCACGCCGACACGAATGTCCGGCTGGCCGCTGTAGCGGTGCAGCAAGGCTTGGAACGAGGCCAGCAAGACCATGAACAGCGTGCTGCCTTCGCGCTGGGCCAGCTGTCGCAGCTGTTGGCCCAAGGCCTGCGGCAAGTCGATTGCCAGGCGGGCGCCGGCAAAACTCTGCCGGGTCGGGCGCGGCCGGTCGGTGGGCAGCGCCAACAACGGCTGCTCGCCCCCCAGCACATCGGTCCAATACGCCAGTTGCCGTTCCCGCTCGCCGGCGTCCATCCACTGACGTTGCCATACCGCGTAATCAGCGTACTGGATCGGCAGCTCGGCCAATGCCAGGGACTCACCCTGGCGGCACGCGGCATAACCTTGCATCAGTTCTTGCACCAGCAATTGCATCGACCAGCCATCGGAGACGATGTGGTGCTGGGTCAGCACCAGCACATGCTCGTCGGCCGCCACCCGCAGCAGGCCGACCCGCAGCAGCGGGCCGTTTTGCAGGTCGAAGGGCTGGGCGATCTGCTGGCGGACGAAGGCCTGGATCTGTTCATTGCCGCCCTCGAGCATCTGCGGGATTACCACCGGGTTCATCTGTGGGTGAATGACCTGGAACGCTTGCTCGTCGACCTGGACGAAGGTGGTACGCAGGCTTTCGTGGCGCCGCACCAAGGCGGCGAAACTCTGTTGCAAAGCCTCCAGGTCCAGGTCGCCCTGAATCCGCAGCGCCGCCGGAATGTGGTACGCCGCGCTGTCGGGCTCCATCTGCCAGAGGAACCACTGGCGTTGCTGGGCGTAGGACAACGGCAACGGTGCCTGGTCCCGGGAAAGACGCGGGATGCTCGCCGGTCGTGCCACGTCGCCGTCCATCAGCGCCGCCACACAAGCCTCAAGGCTGGCGTTCTCGAACAACTGGCGCAATTGCAGGTTCAGGCCGAGGGCCTGGCGAATGCGCGACACCATCTGCGTCGCCAGCAGCGAATGGCCGCCCAGTTCGAAAAAGTTATCGCTCAAGCCGACCCGCTCGACCTTGAGCACGTCTTGCCAGATCGCCGCGATCTGTTGTTCCAGTTCACTTCGCGGCGCCACATAGTCCTGCTGGACCTGGCTGGCGTCGGCGGTGGGCAAGGCCTTGCGGTCGAGCTTGCCGTTGGCGGTCAACGGCCATTGTTCGAGGAACAACAGGTGCGTCGGCACCATGTAGTCCGGCAGCTCGGCCTTGAGCTGGGTCTTGATCTCATCGCGCAGGCCGGCTGGGGCCTCGCCGATGTGCGTCGGGATCACGTAGCCCACCAGTTGCTGGCCGCTCGGCCCTTCCTGGGCCAACACCAACGCTTCGCGCACTGAATCCAGGGCGTTCAGGCGCGCTTCGATCTCGCCCAGTTCGATGCGGAAACCGCGAATTTTCACTTGGTGGTCGATGCGACCGACGTACTCGATCACGCCGTCGCTGCGGTACTGCGCCAGGTCGCCGGTGCGGTACAGCCGTGCGCCGCTTTCGCCGAACGGGTCGGGGATGAACCGCAACGCGGTAAGGTCGCCACGATTCAAGTAGCCCCGGGCCAGGCCGGCGCGACCCACGTACAGTTCACCGACGCAGCCTTTCGGCACCGGATTGAGGTCGCCGTCCAGCAAGTACCACGACAGGTCGGCAATCGGTTCGCCGATGGGGCTGCTGGCATCCTGTTCCAGGTCCGCCACTGATAGCGGACGGTAGGTCACGTGCACGGTGGTTTCGGTGATCCCGTACATGTTGATCAACTGCGGCGCGGCATCGCCAAAGCGCTCGAACCAAGGGCGCAGGGACTTGACGTCCAGCGCCTCGCCGCCAAACACCACGTAACGCAAGGCGTTGGCCCGGTCATCGGCGCAGGCTTCGTGCATCAATTGCTTGAACGCCGACGGTGTCTGGTTGAGCACCGTCACCCCGGCGTCGCAGAGCAGTTCATGGAACTGCTGCGGTGAGCGGCTGACGTCATACGGCACGATCAACAGCTCGCCACCGTGCAGCAATGCGCCAAAGATTTCCCAGACCGAGAAGTCGAACGCGTAGGAATGGAACAGGCTCCAGACATCCTGCGCGCCGAAGTTGAACCAGGGCTCGGTAGCCTCGAACAGGCGCAACACGTTGTGGTGCGGCAGCAAGGTGCCTTTTGGGTTACCGGTGGAGCCGGAGGTGTAGATCACGTAGGCGAGGTTCGCGGCGTCCATTGCCACCTGCGGATCGCTGTCGGCAAACGTGCTGACATCGGCGTCCAGCAGCAGCAGCGTCTGCATGCCCTCCGGCACCGGTAATTGATCGACCAGGGCCGCTTGAGTCAGCAGCAAGCGAATGCCGCTGTCCTGCATCATGTAGGCCAGACGATCCTGGGGATACGTCGGGTCCAGCGGCACGTAGGCGCCGCCGGCCTTGAGGATCGCCAGCAGGCCCACCAGCATGTCGAAGCCCCGCTCGGCGGCCAATCCCACCCGTACATCCGGGCCGACGCCGTGGGCGATCAACTGATGGGCGCGGCGGTTGGCCTGGGCGTTGAGTTCACCGTAGGTCAGGGTTTGGGTGTTGAAACGCAACGCGATGGCGTCGGGACGCAAGCGCGCCTGTTCGGCGATGCGCTGATGCAGGCAGGCCTCGCCCGGGAAGCTGCGTGGCGCCGGGTTCCATTGGGCGATGTGTTGCTGGTGCTCGGTGGCCGTCAGCAACGGCAATTCACCGATGCGTTGGCCGGGATTGGCAACGATGCCATGCAACAGGTTCAGCCAGTGTTCCGCGAGGCGCTGCACGGTGCTGGTGTCGAACAGGTCAGTGGCGTAGCTCAGGGATGCGCCCAGTTCACCGTGGGTTTCGTGAGTATCGAGGGTCAAGTCGAACTGGGCGGTGTGGGAACTCCAGTCGAGGCTCTCGACCTGCAGCCCCGGCAGTTGCAGGGCCTGGGCCGCGCCGCCGCTCTGGTGGTTGAACATCACCTGGAACAGCGGGCTGTGGCTCGCCTGCCGCTGGGGTGCCAGTGCCTGCACCAACTGCTCGAACGGCAGGTCTTGATGGGCCTGCGCGCCCAGCGAAGCCTGTTTGACCTGCGCCAGCAATTGGTCGAAAGGCAGGTCGCCGCGCACCTGGGCATTAAGCACTTGGGTGTTGACGAAAAATCCGATCAGGCCTTCGGTTTCCGGGCGATTACGGTTGGCCACCGGTACGCCGACACGGATGTCCGATTGGCCGCTATAGCGGTGCAACAAGGCCTGGAACGACGCCAGCAAGACCATGAACAGCGTCGAGGCTTCGCGCTGGGCCAATTGCTTCAGGCCTTGGGTCAGCCCGGCGTCAACGGTCAGGTCCAGGCGTGCGCCGCGATGGCTCTGCACCGCCGGGCGCGGGCGATCCGTTGGCAACGGCAGGACTTCGCCGCCGTCCCCCAGTCGTTCGGTCCAATAGGCCAGTTGCCGCTCCAGCTCGCCGGCCTCCATCCATTTGCGCTGCCAGATCGCATAGTCGGCGTATTGGATCGGCAAAGGCGCCAGGCTCGGCGCTTGGCCGCTGCGGTGAGCGGCGTAGAGCTGGACCAGGTCATTGACCATGATCTGCGTCGACGCACCGTCGCAAATGATGTGGTGCTGGGTCAGCACCAGCACATGATCGTCCGCGGCGAGTTGCAGCAGCTTGATCCGCAGCAGCGGCCCCTGTTGCAGGTCGAACAATCCAGCGATTTCATCATCGATCAGGGCCTTGAGCGCAGCCTCATCCGCCGGCCCCGACACCACCTGGGGTTCGATCGCCAGGCTCAAGTGGGCCTGCACCACTTGTTGGGGGCCCTCCGTGCTGTCGATGAAGACCGTACGCAGCACGTCGTGACGGGCCAGCAAGGCGTCGAAACTGCATTGCAGCGCCGACAGGTCGAGGGCGCCGCGCAGGCGCAGCGCCGTGGGCACGTGGTAGGCCGCGCTGTGGCGGTCCAGTTGCCAGAGGAACCACTGGCGTTCCTGGGCATAGGACAGGTCGAGCGTCGCGAACTCGTCGCGCATCGCCGGGATCGGCAACGCCGCCAGGCTCATGTGCTTGCTGTGCAGCTTGTGCAGGAACGCTTGCCGTTGGGCGAGCGGTAAACGGATGAATCGCTGAACCAGAGACAGGTTATCGAGCTGAGTCATTCAAAGGGTCTCCAGGTCTGCCAGGAAATCATGCATCTCACTCAGGTCGTCGCTGGAGTGAGGGCTCAGATGGGCCGCCAGTTGCGCGGCGTAGTCGGCCAGGGATGGGGTGCTGAACAGCAAGTCCAGGGGCACCGCGGCGCCTTGCTGCATTTGCAGGCGCGCCGTCGCTTGCGTCGCCAGCAGGGAATGCCCACCCAGTTCAAAGAAGTTGTCGTCGCGCCCTACTCGCTCGAGCTTGAGCACGTCTTGCCAGATGGCGGCGATGCCCTGCTCCAGCGCGCCCTCGGGCGCCACGTAGGCACGCAGCAGTTGCTGGGCGTCCGGCAGCGGCAAAGCCTTGCGGTCGAGCTTGCCGTTGGGGGTCAGCGGGAAGCGTTCGAGCAACAGCCAGTGCGCCGGCATCATGTAGTCGGGCAGTAAAGGCGCGAGCTGGGCCTTGAGGGCGTCGCGCAGGGCCGCCGGTTCCGCCGTTTCTGGATGCGCGGCGATCAGGTATGCCACCAACTGCAGGCCGCCCGGCCCTTGTTGCGGCACCACCACCGCTTCGCGGATCGACGCCTGGGCCAGCAGGCAGGCTTCGATTTCCCCCAGTTCGATGCGGAAACCGCGGATCTTCACCTGATGATCGACCCGGCCGATGTACTCGATCACGCCGTCGCCCCGCTGGCGCGCCAGGTCACCGGTGCGGTACACCCGTGCGCCGTTGCCGAACGGGTCCGGCAGGAAGCGCTCGGCGGTGAGCGCCGCACGGTCGTGGTAACCCCGGGCCAGGCCGTCGCCGCCAATCAACAGTTCGCCGATGAGCCCGACCGGGTTCGGCGCGAAGTGATCGCCGACGATATGCAGCGACGTGTTGGCAATCGGCCGGCCGAGGTACGGCAGGCGCTGCTCGGCGGTCAAGCGGTAGACCGCCGACCAGATGGTGGTTTCGGTCGGGCCGTACAGGTTCCAGACTTCGCCGGCGACATCCAGCAACCGCTCCGCCAGATCCTCGGCCAACGCCTCGCCACCGCACAGGCATTTGCGCCCGGCCAGCAAGGCGGACGCCGGGTGGTCGAGCAGCATGCGCCAGGTCGATGGCGTGGCCTGGACCACGCTGACCTGTTGCTGGTCGATGGTCTTGAGCAACGTCTCGGGGTCGTGGGCACTCTGCTTGTCCACCAACACCACGCAGGCACCGCTCAGCAGCGCGCCATAGAGTTCCAGGCCGAAGATGTCGAACGAGAACGTGGTCAGTGACAGCACCCGATCACTGGCGGCGATACCCGGTTCGCGGACCATACTCGCGACGAAATTCACCAGCGCCCCATGCCGTACCATCACGCCCTTGGGTTTGCCAGTGGAACCCGAGGTGTAGATGGCGTAGGCCAAGTGCTCCGCATCCAGGCGCGTCGCCGGCGCCTCGTAGGCATAACCGTCGAGCCAGTCACCGTCCTGGTCCAATACCAGCGTGTTAACGCAAACTCCTGTGGGAGCGAGCCTGCTCGCGATAGCGTCGGCACACCCACCATCACCATTGACTGAAACACCGCCATCGCGAGCAGGCTCGCTCCCACAGGGTGGCGCGAATGGGTTGAGTTGCGAACGTTGGGTCAGCAGCAGTTCGATGCCGCTGTCTTCGATCATGTGCGCCAGCCGGTCGGCCGGGTACTGCGGGTCAAGCGGCACGTAGGCGCCACCGGCCTTGAGGATGGCCAGCAAAGCGACAATCATCTCCACGCCACGCTCCAGGGCGACGCCGACCAATTGATCGGGCCCGACGCCTTGCTCGATCAAGCGATGGGCCAGGCGGTTGGCCCGGACGTTGAGTTCGGCGTAGCTCAGCGCCTGTTCAGCGAACACCAGCGCGGTGGCATCCGGCGTTCGGCGGGCCTGGGCCTCGAACAGGCGATGGACGCAATGCTCATCCGGATAAGCGGCGGCGGTGGCGTTCCAGCCTTGCACCTGCTGGTGGGTTTCACCGCTGTCGAGCAAGCTCAGCTCCCCCAGGGGCCGTTGCGTGCCGGCGGTCATTTGCAGCAGCAAGCGCCGCAGATGCGCACCGATCTGCTCGACCGAGGCCGGGGCGAAACTGGCGCACTGGTAGCTGAACTGCACCGCCAGCTCGGCACCAAGGCTGACCAGCAGGGTCAGCGGGTAGTGGGTCTGTTCCAGGTTATCCACGGCACCGAAACGCAAGCCGTCAGGCGCACCGTGCTCCAGGGCTTCGGAAATCGGGTAGTTCTCGAACACCAGGATGTTGTCGAACAACGCTTCGCCGCCCAGCCCGGCCCAACGCTGGATGTCGAACAACGCCGTGTGCTCGAACTCGCGCAAGGCCAGGTTCTGCGCCTGGACGCTGTGCAGCCAGTCGCCCAGCGTCTGTTCCGGACGCGGGCTGGCGATGACCGGCAAGGTGTTGATGAACAGGCCGATCTGGCCCTCGACGCCCACCAGGTCCGCCGGCCGCCCCGCCACCGTCGCGCCGAACGCCACGCTGGCTTTGCCGGTGTAGCGCTGCAAGAGCAACAGCCAGGCCGCTTGCACCAGGGTATTGACGGTCACTTTGGATTGGCGGGCGAATTCGGCCAGGCGTTGGGTCTGCTGCGCATCCAGTTGCACATGATGATGACCGTACAGGTTCGCCGAGACGTCCTGGGCCGGGCGCGCAAACACCTGGGCCAGGCGCACCGGTTCATCCAGTGTGCGCAATTGTTGCATCCAGAACCCTTCGCCGAGGCTCGCGTCCTGGCGTTGCAGCCAGGCGATGTAATCGCGATAACGGCCAGCCGGGCGGGCCACGCTGTCGCCGCGGTAGTGCTGCAACACTTCGCCGAACAACTGCGCGCTGCTCCAGCCATCCATCAGGATGTGATGGTTGGTGTAGATCAGGTGATGCCGATCAGTCGCCGTGCGCACCAGCACCAGGCGCATCAGCGGCGCCTGGGTCAGGTCCACGCCTTGGGCTCGCTCTTCATCGGCGAGGGTTTGCAAGGCACCCTCAATCTCCGTCCGCCCGTTCCAGTCGAGCACACGGAACGGCACCTCGACCTGGCGCTGGACGATTTGCACTGGCTGCTCCAGGTCGCCCTGCCAGAAGAACCCGGTACGCAGGATGTCATGGGCATCGACCACCGCTTGCCAGGCGGCGCGAAAACGCTGCGGATCGAGACCGTCGACGTCGAGGCGCATCTGGTTGATGTAGTCGCCGCTGCCCTGCCCAAGCAAGGAATGGAACAGCATGCCTTGCTGCATCGGCGACAACGGGTAGAGGTCGTCGATGGCTTGGGGGGCTGGGACCAGCGTATCCAGTTGCGCCTGGGTCAGCCGCGCCAACGGGAAATCCGACGGCGTCACGCCCCGGCTGTGACTGTCGCAGCAATGGACGATGAGCGCAGTGAGCTCTTGCAGATAGTCATCCGCCAGGCGCTGGATGGTCGCGGTATTGAACAGCTCGCCGCTGAAGGTCCAGCTCAAGTCCAGCTCGCCGCCAAACACTTGGCCGTCGAGGGCTAGCGGGCTGCCCAGGGGACCGTGCAGGTTCACTTCCTCGCCACCGCGCTCTGTGGTCGGGACGAACAAGGCATCGGCGGCCGCATCGAAACTGCCGTCGAACTGGCCGAGGTAGTTGAAGGTCAGTTGCGGTTTCGGCAAGGCTTGCAGGGTTTGACGTGCGGCGTCATCGCCCAGGTGCGCCAAGGCCCCGAAGCCAACGCCCTTGTTGGGGATGACCCGCAGTTGTTCCTTGATCTGCTTCAGCGAGGCGCCAATGTCATCCGCTACCGGCGTCAATCGGGCCGGGAACAGGCTGGTGAACCAGCCGACGGTACGGCTCAGGTCAATGTCGGTGAACAGATCCTCACGGCCGTGGCCTTCGAGCTGCACCCACACACTGTCATCGCCGGTCCAGCGCACCATCACCCGTGCCAGCGCCGTCAGCAGCAGGTCGTTGACCTGGGTGCGATAGGCCGCCGGTGCTTGCTGCAGCAATTGCCGGGTGAGGTTCTTGTCCAGTGCCGTGCGGATCGTCACGGCTTGCCCCTGTTGCTGCCCACCCTCGGGGTTGTCCCACGGCAAGCTCGCCGAGGCGCCCTGTAACTGCCGCTGCCAAAAGCCCAACTCGGCCTGCAAGGGTGCGCTGGCGGCATAGTCCTGCAACGCAGCGGTCCAGGCGTTGACCGCGCTGGTCTTGGCCGGCAATTGCACCGTCGCGTCGGTGAGGACCTGGCGATAAGCGCTTTGCAGGTCTTCGAACAGAATCCGCCAGGACACACCGTCCACCACCAGGTGATGGACGATCAGCAACAGCCGCTGGGTGCCATCGGCGAGGTTCGCCAGCAGTGCGCGGATCAGCGGCCCGCCCGCCAGTCGCAGGCTGCGCTGGGCCTGGTTGCCCAGCACTTCGAGTGCGGCGAGATCGGCGACATCGGCTTGCCAGAGCAGCGTGTCGGCGGCCTGCGCCTCGACATCGCGATAACGCGCGGTCCAGCGTTCGTCCTGCTCGATGAAGTCCAGGCGCAGGCTGTCGTGGTGCACGACCAGCGCACCCAAAGCCCGCTCCAATGCCTGGGGATCGAGGGCCTGGGTCGGCTTGAGCATCACCGACTGGTTCCAGTGATGGCGGTCGGGGATCGGCTGGGCGAAGAACCATTGATGAATCGGCAGCAGTGCGGTTTCGCCGGTCGCGGGTTGCTGGTCGATCAATTGCAGTCGCGCGCCCGTCTGTGCCACGGCGGCCAGCGCCTCGATGGTCTGGTGCTGGAACAGATCCTTCGGCGTGAAGTGGATACCGACCAGCCGCGCGCGGCTGACCACCTGGATCGAGACGATGGAATCGCCGCCCAGTTCGAAGAAGTTGTCCCGCAGGCCCACGCGTTCAAGTTTGAGCACGTCCTGCCAGATCGACACCAGTTGCTGCTCCAGCGCGCTGCGCGGGGCCACGTAGGTTTGCTGCAATTGGCTGACGTCGGGCTTGGGCAGGTTCTTGCGGTCGAGCTTGCCGTTGGGGGTCAGCGGCAGGCGATCGAGCAGCAGCAGATAGGCCGGTACCATGTGCGCCGGCAATGTCGTCTTGAGTTGTTCGCGCAGGTGCTCGGCGAAATCCTTTTGCACGGCTTCATTGGCCACCACATAGGCGACCAGGCGCTTGCCGCTGCCAGCAGCACCTTCCTGCGCCACGACAACCGCTTCGCGCACGCCTTCAAGGGCTTGCAGGCTGGCTTCGACTTCCCCCAGCTCGATGCGGAAGCCACGGATCTTCACTTGATTGTCGATACGGTCCAGGTAATCAAAAGTGCCATCGGCGCGTTGGCGCACCAGGTCGCCGGTGCGGTAGAGCAAGCCTCCGCTGCGACTGAACGGGTCGGCGACAAATCGCTCGGCGGTCAGGCCCGGACGGTTCAGGTAACCCCGCGCCAGGCCGCTGCCGCCCAGGTACAGTTCACCCGCCATGCCTAGGGGCAGCAGGTTCAAGTCGGCGTCGAGCACGTAGGCGCTGCGGTCACCGATGCGGCTGCCGATGGGCGCATAGGCGGCGCCGCACGCTACATCGCGGCCGGCCTTCCAGATCAGCGGGGTGACCACGGTTTCGGTCGGGCCGTAGCCGTTGATGATGTAGTCCGGGTCGAGGGCACGCTTGACCCGTTCGAAGCTGGCGTTGGGCACCGCATCGCCGCCGAAGCAGTAGATGCGCACCTTCGGCGGGTTGCCCTCGCGTTCGGCGTGTTCGGCCAGCTGCTGCAGGTACACCGGCGGGAACGCCACCACCGTCACGCCGTGCTCGCCCATGGCGTTGTAGGTCTGTTCCGGGGTCCACAGGCTGTCATCGCGAATCAGCAGCGAGGCGCCGTGGGTCAGGCTGGTGAGCCAGCGCTCATGGGCACCGTCGAAGGCGAAGGACATGAAATGGAATTCGCAATCACTGTCGCGCATCTCGTAGCGCTCGCCGATGGCCTGGCAGTGCATCGCCAGCGGACCGTGGGCCACGCTCACGCCTTTGGGGTTGCCGGTGGAGCCGGAGGTGTAGATGACGTAGGCCAGGTTCTGCGGATCGATACACACGGCTGGGGCGTTGCTCGGTTGCTGGCTCAGGTCCAGGCGATCGAGCTCCAGCACCTGGTCGGCACCCTCCAGCGGTAATTGCGCCGACACCCGGGAGTCGGTGAGCAACAGCGCCAGCCCGGAATCCTCGATCAGGTACGCCAGGCGTTCCCGTGGGTAGCTGGTGTCCAGCGGCACATAGGCGCCGCCGGCCTTAAGCACCGCCAGCAGCGCGACGATCACCCCTTCGCTGCGCGGCAGGGCCACGCCAACGCGGGTTTCCGGCCCCACGCCCAGTTCGATGAGCTGGTGGGCCAGGCGGTTGGCGCGACGGTCGATGTCGCCATAGCTGAAACGCTGGCCGTCGAAGATCACTGCCGTGGCGTGGGGCTTGTGCGCCGCCAGATCGGCAATGCGTTGATGTACGGGGATGTCGGTCGGGTACGGCTGCGGATGATTGGCGGCCTGTTGCCCGCTGTGCTCCTCGTCATTGGCCAGGGCGATCTCGCCGAGGCGACGCTCGGCGGATTCGGCAAACCGCTCCAGCAGGAGCAGCAACTGCGCACTCAAGCGCTCAATGGTTGCAACGCTGAAATGCGCCTGGTCGAAACTCATGTGCAGGGCCAGCGTCTCACCCAGGGTCACGCCCAGGGTCAGCGGGTAGTGGGTCTGATCCTGGTTGGCGACTTCGCCGAACACCACGCCTTGGGCGGTGCCGTGTTGCAACGCCGCGGAAATCGGGAAGTTTTCGAACACCAGCAGGCTGTCGAACAGCGCGCCCCCGCCCTGCCCGGCCCAGCGCTGGACGCTCGCCAGTGGCGTGTGCTCGAACTCACGCAGGCTCAGGTTCCGGGCCTGTACGGCGGCCAGCCAGGCCGCGACGGTCTGGTCCGGACGCGAGCCCGCGATCACTGGCAAGGTGTTGATGAACAGGCCGACCTGTTGCTCGATGCCAACCAGCTCTGCGGGCCGCCCGGCCACGGTGGTGCCGAACGCCACGCAGTCGCTGCCGGTATAGCGCTGCAACAGCAACAGCCACGCCGCTTGCACCAGGGTGTTGACGGTGACTTTCTGCTGACGGGCGAAGGCGTTGAGACGGCCCGTACCCGACGCATCCAGTTGGTAATGCCTGAGGGCGTGACCGCTTTCGCGGCGCACCTCGCCACCCGCCGCCGCAGCGTTCGCCAATACCGTCGGCTCCTGGAGATCGGCCAGTTGCGCCAGCCAGAACGCTTCGCTGAGGGCGGCGTCCTGGCGCTGCAACCACTGGATGTAATCGGCATAGCGGCTGACCGGCCGCGGCGGCTGTTGACCGGCATAGCGTTGCAGCACTTCACCGAGCATCTGCGCGCTGCTCCAGCCATCCATCAAAATATGGTGGTTAGTGAAGATCAGATGATGACGCTCATCGCTCAGTTGAATCAGCGTGACCCGCAGCAGCCCAGCCTGGGTCAGGTCGAAGCCCATGGCCAGATCAGCGGCAATGAAATCCTTGAGAGCCTGGTCGACGTCACGGCGTTGACGCCAATCGAGCAGTGTGTAGGGCAGCGCCAGGCGGCGGTGGATGATCTGCAGCTGTTGCTGCAACTCGCCCTGCCAGATGAAACCGCTGCGCAGGATTTCGTGGGCATCCATTGTCGCCTGCCACGCCGCGCGGAAACGCTCGGGGTCCAGGCCATCGACATCCACGCACAACTGGTTGATGTAGGTCCCGGTGCCCTGCTCGTACAGGGTGTGAAACAGCATGCCTTGCTGCATTGGCGACAGTGGATAAATGTCTTCGATAGCGGTCGCCGGCACTGGGATCGCGTCCAACTGCGCCTGGGTGATGCGCGCCAGCGGGAAATCCGACGGCGTGGTGCCCATGGCATCGGCCTGGCAGCAATGGCCAATCAGCGCTTCCAGCTCGCGGGTATAGTCATCGGCCAGGCGGGCGATGGTCGCCTCGTCGAATTGCTCATGGCTGAACGTCCAACGCAAGTCGAGCTCGCCGTCATAGACCTGGCCTTCGACACCCAACCAGTTGTCCAGGGGCGCATCAAGGCTCTGCTCGCGCCCGGCGCTTTCCCCCGCCGGGCTGAACAGCGCCCCCTCCCGGGCATCGAAACTGCCGTCGAACTGGCCGAGGTAATTGAAGGTGATGCACGGCAATGGCAAGGCCTTGAGACAGGCTTGCGCCGCCTCGTCGCCCAGGTAGCGCAGCACGCCGAAACCGATGCCCTTGTTCGGGATCGCCCGCAGTTGCTCCTTGATCTGCTTGATCGTGGCGGCCACGCCATCCGCCGGTGTGAGGCGCACAGGGAACAGGCTGGTAAACCAGCCGACCGTACGAGTCAGGTCGACGCCACTGAACAACTCTTCGCGGCCATGGCCTTCCAGTTGGATCAAGGTGTCGACGTGGCCGGTCCAGCGACAGATCACCCGCGCCAGGGCGGTTAGCAACAGATCGTTGACCTGGGTGCGATACGCCGCGGGCGCCTGTTGCAGCAGTTGCTGAGTGAGGGTTTTGTCGAGACGGCTGTGCAGCACTTTGGCGTAACGGCTTTGTCGGCTGCCTTGGGGGTTATCCCATGGCAGATCCACGACAGCGCCTTGCAGTTGTTGCTGCCAGAACGTCAGCTCGGACTGAACGTTTTCGGTCGTGGCGTAGGCCTGCAAATGCTCACCCCAGGCTTTATAGGCGCTGGTCTTGGCCGGCAGCTTGACGGCGGCGCCGACGCTGGCCTGTTGATAAGCCCGTTGCAGGTCTTCCAACAGGATGCGCCACGACACACCGTCCACGGCCAGGTGGTGCACGGCCAATAACAGACGCTGGCTGCCATCGGCCATGCTCGCCAGCACCGCACGCAGCAACGGGCCGTTGTGCAGGCCGAGGCTGCACTGGGCCTTGGCACAGAAGTCTTGCAGCTCAGCGGCGGTCAGGTTGTCCGCCGTCCACAACACCTCAGGATCGACCACGATCGGCGCCACCTCGGCCCGCCAGCCCGCCGGGGTTTCGACGAAGCGCGAACGCAAGGCATCGTGATGCGCCAACACGGCGTTGAGCGCCTGCAGCAGCGCGGGTGCCTGCAAGGGTAGATGGCTGCGCAACAAGACGGCCTGGTTCCAGTGGTGGCGCTGGGCAATCGCCTCCTCGAAAAACATCTGCTGGATGGGCAGCAACGGCTGTTCGCCACTGGCCGGTCCCTGATCGATCTGCAGCTCGCTGCCGCCTTGTTGCGCGACGCTCGCCAGGCCTTGCACGGTTTGATGCTGGAACAGGTCACGGGGGGTGAAATGGATCCCGGCCTGCCGCGAGCGGCTGACCACCTGGATCGAGATGATCGAGTCACCGCCCAGCTCGAAGAAGTTGTCGGTCAAGCCGACCTGTTCAAGCTTGAGCACGTCCTGCCAGATCGCCGCGATGCCTCGCTCCAGTTCGCTGCGAGGGGCGATAAAGGCCTGTTGCAGTTGGCTGGCATCGGCTGAAGGCAGGGCCTTGCGGTCGAGCTTCCCGTTGGGACTCAGCGGCAATTGCCCAAGGAACAACCATTGGGTCGGGACCATGTAGTCTGGCACGCAGTCCTTGAGTTGCGCCTTGAGGGATTCCCGCGCAGCGCCCTGTTCATCCGCCGAGGCCGACACCAGCGTTGCATCCTTGGGCACCACGTAACCCACCAGTTGCAGGCTGCTGCCACCTTGCACCGCCAGTACGACGGCGTCGCTGACCGCCTCCAGTTCCAGCAGGCGCGCTTCGATTTCGCCCAGTTCGATGCGCAAGCCGCGGATCTTCACTTGATGATCTACGCGGCCCACGTATTCGATTTGGCCCAAGGCATTGAAGCGCGCCAAGTCGCCGGTGCGATACAGGCGCGCACCCGTGGTGGAAAACGGATCGGGAATGAAACGTTCAGCGGTCAAGGCCGGACGCTGGAAGTAACCACGCGCCAGCAACTCGCCGCCAATCAGCAGCTCGCCGGTTACCCCAACCGGCGTGGGCGCCAGATGCGCGTCCAGCAGATAGGTATGCCGGCCAGGAAGCGGTTGACCAATGGGCAAGGTCAGCGGCAGCGGCCGACGATTGAAGACGTAATCGCTGCAATCCAGCGTGGTGGCCGTGACCGTGGCCTCGGTCGGACCGTAGGTGTTGAGCAGCTTGACCTGCTCCAGCCCGGCCCGGCGCCAGGCCTGTACGCCTTCGGGCGGCATGGCTTCACCGCCACTGTGGACCTGGCGCAGCGCCGCATAGTCACGCGGACCGACAGCGGCAAATTCCTTGGCGATCATGTTCCAGTAGGCAGTGGTCAAGTCCATGACCGTGATGCCCTGCTCGACGATCTGGCGGTACAGGGTTTCGCTGTCCCACACCTCGTTGCCGCGCAACACCACCGAGGCGCCGCAGGTCAGCGGACCGAACAGCTGCTCGCCAAAAGCATCAAAGTTGAAGGTCGCGAATTGCAGCACACAATCAGCGCTGCTCAAGCCGTAATAGTGCTGCGAGGCGAACCCATGCTTGCTCAGCGCGCCGTGGCTGATACCGACACCTTTCGGGCGCCCCGTCGAGCCGGACGTGAACATGACGTAGGCCAGGCTATCGACCCACACCTTGCGTTGCAGATTGCCGGGTTCAGCGTTTACCCAGGACTCGGCCTGATCCAGGCACAGGCAACGCACGCCGTCGGGCACCGGCAGCCGTTCAAGCAAATGGCTTTGGCTCAAGAGCAAACGGCTGGCGCTGTCTTCGATCATGAAGCGCAGGCGATCGACCGGGTATTGGGGGTCCAGCGGCACGTAGGCACCACCGGCCTTGAGCACGGCGAGAATGGCCACCACCAGGTCCGGGCTCCGGTCGACGGCGATGCCCACCAGCACGTCCGGACCGACGCCCGCCGCCACCAACGTGCGCCCCAGGCAGTTGGAGCGGGCGTTGAGCTCGCCATAGCTCAATCGTTGTCCATCGCAGATCAAGGCGACGGCATCCGGGCTGCGTTCAGCTTGCACCTCGAACAGCTCATGCACCGGGCGATCACTCGGCCAGGTCGCGTCGTGACGCCCCCAATCCATGACTAACTGCCGATATTCGGCCGGCGCCAACAAAGCAAGCTCGCCGACGCGCTGCTGCGGGTCGTTGACGATGTTGCGCAACAGCAGCGTCCAATGCCGCGCCATACGCTCGATGGTGTCGGGGTTGAACAAGTCACTGGCGTAGGTGAACGCCGCATGCAACTGTCCGCCCTTTTCGTAGGTGTCCAGGCTCAAGTCGAACTGGGTGCTGCGGCTTTCCCATTCGATGACCCCCAGCTCCAGACCGCTGCCGACTTTCAGCGTGGTGACGTCGGCCACTTCCGGCTGGTGGTTGTACATCACCTGGAACAACGGGTTGTAGCTGAGGCTGCGCTCAAGTTTCAGCGCCTCGACCAGCCGTTCGAAGGGCAGATCCTGGTGGGCCTGGGCGCCGAGGGCGGTTTCCTTGATGTCATGCAACAGGTCGCCGAGGCGCGTCCGGCCATCCAGTTGCACCCGCAATACCTGGGTGTTGACGAAGAAACCAATCAGCCCTTCGATTTCCCGGCGGTTGCGGTTGGCGATCGGGACGCCGACGCGCAAGTCGTCTTGCCCGGTGTAGCGGTGCAGCAGGACATTGAACGTCCCCAGTAGCAGCATGAATAACGTGACCCCATGCTGGCGGGCAACGCCGCGCAGTTGCTCGACCAGCGCCGCGTCCACCACCTGTTCCAGGCGACGACCGCGATAACTCGGCAGCACCGGGCGTGGATAATCGATAGGAAGCTCCAGCACCGGATGTTCGTCGCCCAGTTGCGCTTGCCAGTAATCGAGTTGACGTTGCAGCTCGCCGGCTTCCAGCCAGCGGCGCTGCCACAAGGCATAGTCGCTGTACTGGATCGGCAAGTCGGCCAGTTGTGGTTCCACCCCCGCCTCATGGGCGTCATAGCAGCGAATGAATTCGTCGATCAGCACGTTCATCGACCAGCCGTCCGAGACGATGTGATGCAAGGTCAGCAGCAGCACGTGCTCTTGATCATCGAGCTTGAGCAGTTCGATCCGCAGCAACGGGCCGCTGGACAGGTCGAAGGGCTGCAGCGATTGGGCTTCGGCGGCCTGGCGCACCGCCTGCTCGCGCTCGGCAACCGGCAAGGCGCTGAAGTCCTTGTGCCCGATCACCAGTGCGGCGCTGGAGGGCACTTGCAGGAGGCTGTCGTCGGCCTGGCGCTGGAACACCGTGCGCAGGGTTTCATGACGGGCCACCAGGCTGGCGAAGGCTTGCTCCAGCGCAGGCAGGCTCAACGCGCCCTTGAGCCGCACCGCCCCGGGCAGGTTGTAGGCGCCGCTGTCCGGCTCCAGTTGCCAGAGAAACCACATGCGCTGCTGGGCATAGGACAACGCCTGGCGGTCCTCGGCCTCGACGCCCTGGGGAATGGGAAACCCGCTGAACTCCACGCCCTCCTTGGCCAACGCGGCCAGGAACATCCGGCGCTTTTCCAAGGGCAACCCGATAAACCGGCGAGCAAGTTTCAAGGCGTCTTCAGCATTCATTTCTGGGGTATCCGGAATCAGTGGGCACAAGGCACAAAGGCAAGTCGTCCCTATGAAACGAATGCAAACCGGAAAAATTAGCGCTTGGGAACAAGTGTCAGAAAGGAAGAAACCCGTGGCGAGGGAGCTTGCTCCCGCTCGGCTGCGCAGCAGTCGTAAACCGGCTGATGCGGTCTGTCTGGACTACTGCAAGTTTCTTTGGGGCGGCTTCGCCGCCCAGCGGGAGCAAGCTCCCTCGCCACAGAAGCGGGTCTTGAACGGGCTAGGCGCTGATCGCCAACCCATGCCGCCGATGATGCACGCTCAACTGATCCTTGATCAGCCGCAGCACCTTGGCCTCGTGCTCATGAATGAAGAAGTGCCCGCCCGCCAGCATGTCCACCGAGAAACTGCCCGTGGTTTCCCGCCGCCAGCCCATCAGTTGCTCCGTGGTGGCCTTGTCGGCCGTGCCGCCGAATACATGCACCGGGCACTTGAGCAGCGGCCGTTGCCGTGGCTGGAAACGACCGCACAGCAAAAAGTCGGCCCGCAGGATCGGCAGGGTCAGGTCCATCAGCTCTTCATTGGCCAGGATCTCCTCGCTCGTACCATTGAGGGTGCGCAGTTGCTCGATCAACTCAGCGTCGGTTTTCGCCTTGGCAAAACCGCGATCATAGTCGGCGCGCATCGTCGGCGCCGCGGTGCCGGAGGCAAACAGCGCCACCGGTTCCGGGCTGCCAAGCTCACGCAGGGCATGGGCAATTTCGCAGGCCAGCAGCGCGCCCAGGCTGTGGCCGAACAAGGCGTACGGGGCCTGGAGCGTCGGGTGCAGCTCCCGCGCCAGTTGCATCGCCAACGGGCCCATGTCGGTGTGCAGTGGCTCGTCGAAGCGTGCACCGCGCCCCGGCAATTCCACCGGTTGCACGTGCAGCCATTGCGGCAACGTGCGCCGCCAGCGGCTATACACCATCGCGCTGGCGCCGGAATAAGGCAGGCACAGCAGGGTCAGTTGGGTCACTGCGGTTTTCTCCGATCGGTCGTGTAGGGAGGATAACGAAATCCTAACCCATGGAATTAGTCAAAACCGTGACGTTCGCGACAAGATGCCTACCCCTTGTGAGAGCGAGGCATGTGGGAGCAAGGCTTGTGAGAGCAAGGCATGTGAGAGCCAGGCATGTGGGAGCAAGGCTTGCCCGCGATGAACGATAACGCGGTTCATCTTCCCACACGACCTTATACTGGCGACATCTCGATCACTGCACAGGAGAACGCCATGGGCTGGTCCGCCAAGCAATATGTCACCTTCGAACAGGAACGCACCCGTCCGTCCCGGGACCTGCTCGCCGCCATTCCTCCCGTGGAGGCACGCACGGTGATCGACCTGGGATGCGGCCCGGGCAACTCCACCGAGTTGTTGGTGGAACATTTCAGCGGCGCCACGGTACGCGGCCTGGACAGTTCCAGCGACATGGTCGACGCCGCACGCAAGCGCTTGCCCGCCGTGGCATTCGATACGGCCGACATTGGCCAATGGGATGAACCCGGGCCGTTCGACGTGATCTTCGCCAACGCGGTGCTGCAATGGCTGCCCGACCACGCCACCCTGCTGCCCGCGCTGATGGGCAAACTCGCCCCCGGCGGTAGCCTGGCGATCCAGATGCCCGACAACCTGCACCAGCCCTCCCACCGCTTGATGCGGGAAATCGCCGCCAACGGGCCTTGGGCCAGCCAACTGGCCGCGGCGGCTGATTCGCGTACCGAGATGGCGGATGCCAGCGCCTATTACGCGATGCTCAAGCCCCACTGCAGCCGCGTCGATGTGTGGCGCACCACCTACCATCACCCCTTGGCCGGCGGTGCCGCAGGCGTGGTGGAATGGTTCAAGGGCAGCGCCTTGCGGCCGTTTCTCGAGCCGCTGGACGAAACACAGCGCGAGCAATACCTGGCGCAGTATCTCAAGGCGATCGAACAGGCTTACCCAGCCCAGGACGATGGGACGGTGCTGCTGCCGTTTCCCCGGCTGTTCATGGTCGCGACACGCTAGGGCGAGGGTCGATGACGCAGCGACAGGGCCTAAATTTCTGATCCGGGCCCTCGTTACCTGCTAAGACCAAAAACCCGCAAGAGTGACCGCCGTGGACCTGCACACCATCCTGGGCAAGCTGTTCGCCAATGCCGGCGCCGTTGGTATCGAAGGCGTCTTCCAATTCGTGTTCGGCCCGCACCAGGCGTACTGGTCCGAGGTCAAGGCCAGCAGCCGCACCGAGGCGGGCCGCCACACCAGCCCCGACGTGACCATCGAGGTGGCGGAGAAGGACTTCCTCGGGATCATGGCCGGCATGGCCAATGTCGAGGAACTGTTCGCCAGCGGTCGCCTGAAAATCGGCGGCAACATGGGCCTGGCGACGTTGCTGCCGCAGATCATCGACCATGCCCGGCATGGCGGTGGCGTGGTGGAAAAGGTCGACATGAACAAGCGCTACCCGACCCCGCCGCGCTTCAGCGAAAAACTCACCGCCAGCCTGCCGACCCAACGCAGCGTGGAACGGCGGCCGCGCAGCGGGCTGTCGGTGCAGCAGTTCCGCGCCCAGTACCTGCCCCACGGCATTCCGCTGGTCATCAGCGATGCCCTGCAGGACTGGCCATTGTTCAAGCTCAGCCGCGAAGAATCCCTGGTGCATTTCGCCGAGCTGCAAGGCATCACCCGTCACGGCGACTACGTGAAGAAGACCTTCTCCACCGAGCGGGATTTTCGCTCCACGTCCATGGCCGACTTTATCGCTTCCCTCGACAGCCCGGCGGCCAAGGGTGCCGACGGTGAACCACCGGCCTACATGGGCAACAACATCCTGCCGGCGCAGCTGATGGAGCAGATCAAGTACCCGCCCTACTTCGACCCGTCGTTGTTCATCCCACCGCGTATCTGGATCGGCCCCAAGGGCACCCTGACGCCCCTGCATCGCGACGACACCGACAATCTGTTCGCCCAGGTCTGGGGCCAGAAAACTTTCACCCTCGCCGCGCCTCATCATCGCGAAGCCCTGGGCACCTGGTCCACGGCGCCCCAAGGCGGGCTGGACGGCTGCGATTTCAACCCGGACGCGCCGGACTACCAACGCTTCCCCCGGGCCCGTGACGTGACCTTCCTGCGCGTGACGCTGGAGGCTGGAGATTTGCTGTTTTTGCCGGAAGGCTGGTTTCACCAGGTGGAGTCGGTGTCGACGTCGTTGTCGGTTAATTTCTGGGTGAATTCGGGGCGGGGGTGGTAACAGCGGCCCTGAAGCACATTCTTTTTCTGGCAGACAGATTGTGGGAGCAAGGCTTGCCCGCGATGAAGACAATGCGGTCTTTCGGAAATCGAGTCGCCTGTTTCGCGAGCAAGCTTTGCTCCCACAGTCCCTTGCCACAGGTTTGTGTTTGGACCTGGAATATGAAGACCACCTCACCCAACTGAACTCCACCCACCTCAAACCAGTCAGCAGGTAAGGCCCTCAACTCAAGGTGCTAGACCATGCAGATATCCCTCGCCCGACAGGTTGCCCTGGTCACCGGCGCCAGCTCCGGCATTGGCGCAGGCGCGGCCAAGGCGTTGGCAGATGTGGGTGCCGCCGTGGTGCTCAACTACCATTCCAACGCCGAGCCGGCGCAAGAACTGGCCCGTGAAATCAACGCCAACGGCGGCCGCGCCATCGCCGTGGGGGCCGACGTGTCGAAGGAACAGGAGGTCGAGCACCTGTTCGCCGAAGCCCTCGATGCCTTTGGCACCCTGGACATCCTGGTGGCCAATTCCGGTTTGCAAAAAGACGCCGCCGCCGTCGATATGAGCCTGGAAGACTGGAACACCGTGATCGGCACCAACCTCACCGGCCAGTTCCTTTGCGCCCGCGCCGCCCTGCGAATCTTCAACCGCCAGGGCGTTCGCCAGGGCGTGTCCCGGGCCGCCGGCAAAATCATCCACATGAGCTCGGTGCACCAGCGCATTCCCTGGGCCGGCCACGTCAATTACGCCGCGTCCAAGGGCGGTGTCGATCTGCTGATGCAGAGCCTGGCCCAGGAAACCAGCCACCAGCGCATCCGCATCAACAGCATCGCCCCTGGCGCCATCCGCACGGCCATCAACCGCGAAGCCACCGAGGGCGAGCAGGAGCAGAAACTGCTGGAGCTGATTCCTTACGGTCGCGTCGGCGATGTCGAGGACGTCGCCAATGCGGTGGTCTGGCTGGCCTCGGACTGGTCCGATTATGTGGTGGGCACCACGCTGTTCATCGATGGCGGGATGAGCCTTTATCCGGGGTTTCGCGGCAATGGCTGATCATGACGAACCGCAAAGCCCCATCGAGAACCACGGCATCATCGGCGACATGCGCAGCGCCGCGCTGGTCAACGACCGGGGCAGCGTCGATTTCTTCTGCTGGCCGGAATTCGACAGCCCGTCGATCTTCTGTTCCCTGCTCGATACTCCGGAGGCGGGCATTTTCCAACTCGCGCCTGACCTGCCGAACGCCCGTCGGCAACAGATCTACCTGCCCGACACCAACGTGTTGCAAACTCGTTGGCTGAGCGACGGCGCTGTGGTGGAAATCACCGACCTGCTGCCCATCGGCGACAGCGAAGACGATTTGCCGGTGCTGATGCGCAAGGTCCACATGACCGTCGGCAGTGCAACGTTTCGCCTGCGCTGCGCGGTGCGGCATGACTATGCCCGGGCCGCGACGATCGCGAGCCAGGACGGCAGCCACATTTGCTTCAGCGCGCCGGGGCATCCGAGCTTGCGTTTATGCGGCGATCAGCCCATGACGCTGGACGGCAACACCGCCGTGGCCGAGTTCACCCTGGAACAGGGCCAGCGCGCCGAATTCCTGCTGGGCGGCATCGACGACCCGCGCCTGCAGGACGATGCCAGCGCGATGTGCCTGGAGCGGACCCTGGCGTTCTGGCGCGGCTGGATCGGCCAATCCAACTATCGCGGGCGCTGGCGCGAAGTGGTCAACCGCTCGGCCCTGGCGCTGAAACTGCTGACCTCGCGCAAACACGGCGCCATCCTCGCCGCCGCCACCTTCGGCCTGCCGGAAACCCGCGGGGGCGAGCGCAATTGGGATTACCGCTACACCTGGATCCGCGACGCTTCGTTCACGGTCTATGCGTTCATGCGCCTGGGTTTCGTCGACGAAGCCAACGCCTACATGCGCTGGCTGCGGGGCCGGGTCAGCGACTGCTGCGACCAGCCGACCAAACTCAACATCCTCTATGGCCTGGACGGCAGGCAGGAACTGCCGGAAACCGAGCTGCCGCACTTGAGCGGCTTCGGCAACGCGCAACCGGTGCGCATCGGCAACCTGGCCTACCAACAGGTGCAATTGGATATTTTCGGCGAGCTGATGGACGCCGTGTACCTGGTCAACAAATACGGCGAAGCCATTTCCCATCAAGGTTGGAAACACACCGTCGAGGTGATCGACCAGGTATGCACTGTCTGGCAGGACAAGGACGTGGGCATCTGGGAAATGCGCGGCGACAAACAGCATTTCCTGCACTCGCGGCTGATGTGCTGGGTCGCCGTCGACCGCGCCATCCGCCTGGCTGAAAAACGCTCCCTGCCCGCCCCGTTCGCTCGCTGGGACGAGACGCGCCAGGCCATTTACCAAGACATCTGGACCCACTTCTGGAACGACGAACACCAGCACTTTATCCAACGCCTGGGCAGCACCACCCTGGACGGTTCAATGCTGTTGATGCCTTTGGTGCGTTTCGTCAGCGCCCGCGACCCGCGCTGGCTGTCGACACTCGACGCCATCGAAAAAAGCCTGGTGCGCGACGGCATGGTCTACCGCTACCGCAACGACGACAGCCCCATCGACGGTCTCAGCGGTACCGAAGGCTCCTTCGCCGCCTGCTCGTTCTGGTACGTCGAATGCCTGGCCCGCGCCGGCCGCGTGGAAAAAGCCCAGCTGGAATTCGAACAACTGCTGCGCTACGCCAACCCGCTGGGGTTGTACGCCGAAGAGTTCGACAGCCACGGCTACCACCTGGGCAATACTCCCCAGGCCCTGACCCACCTGGCGCTGATCAGTGCGGCGAGCTTCCTGGACCGCAAGTTGAGCGGCGAGAAGAATCATTGGCAGCCGTGAGCTGAATTGGCCCTCAGGCTGAACGCGGCGCCCTGTGGCGAGGGAGCTTGCTCCCGCTGGGTTGCGAAGCGACCCCAAGATTTTGCGCCAGCTGCGCAGTCGAGCGGGAGCAAGCTCCCTCGCCACAGGGAAAACGGTGGGCTGGCTATTGTGTTGAGTCAGCCAGTTCGAGGTCATCCAACGCTCGGTTGGCCAGCAACCTGGCCAGTTCGATCAATTGCTGAATCCCCAGCGCTACATGGCGCCGGGAACCTTCCAACTCGAACCCCAGGTCACTGACCAGCGCATCGGCCGAGGCCAGGGTTTCGCTGAGGGTGGTCAGCACCGATTCGGTATTGAGGCCGGGAACCACGGTGAAAACCTGGCCGTCCTGGGTGTCGGGCTTGGGTGGGGCGGGAGGAGACAAGTGAATGTTCAGCGCCCGGTCGGCGGCTTCACGGAGTTTTTGTGTATCGAAGGTGGTGTAGGCAGAGAGGTTTTCGGCGCGTGGTGGGTTGGGGGTGATCTTGACCATGATGTGAATCTCCATTCGAAAGTGGAGTTCGCCATTTCCGCGACCAAGCAGAAGGGTGGCGAACTGTACGCAGGTTGGTCGACCAGGGAATGGATACCCGGCAGGGCCCGAAGCCCTCCCACGCACAGTCAGCCATAAAGCAGACAGCCGCTCGCGCGGCATTGTGCGCCATTCTAAACCCGGGCGACCAAACCCGGTCGCTGATTTTGCAGCGACGGGCAAAGCCTATCCCCGCCCCTTCCGAACCGACAACCGACGCGACTCGTCAGAAAATTCCGGTTCACCTATTTTTTTGTAGGAACACCGCACCACTGTGGCGAGGGAGCTTGCTCCCGCTCGACTGCGCAGCAGGCGCAAAAATCTTCTAGCCTCCAAAGAATCAGCGTCTGGTATGGGGTCGCTTCGCAACCCAGCGGGAGCAAGCTCCCTCGCCACAAAAGCAATCACCGCAAGTCACCCATTTAGCGTTACGCCCCCTTTCGAGTTGCCAGCCCCGCCAACCCCTCCTAAGATCGACGCTCTCACGGGTGCAGCGGAGCTGCCCGATAAAAACCCGACTCAAGGACCTGACATGACCCATATCAAACGCCCCATCACCACCCCACCCCGAACAGGCCTGACCCGCGAAGACCTCTGGGAAGGCCACGACCGGGGCTTGATCAAGTGCTGGGAAATCGGCCGCGAACGTTCGGCGAAGTTTCCCGAACTGGCGCAACGCTGTGTGGCCGGGGAGTTGCCGGTGCTGGGGTGGAAAGGTGGCGTCAGCCGCAGCTTGAAGAAAAACGAAAAATTCGGTTGCCTCAAATACCTCGCCCAGTGGCAGGGCCTGCGCGGTGAAGACCTGGACATCGACCTGACCCAGGAGCGCACCCTGACCTGTTCCAACACCAATATGATTGTGACGTTCACGCCGGATCGGGCCAAATACGTCAACCAGGAACCTGCCTGAACACAACCGCACACTGCCGGAGGCCGACATGAACCTTGAGCCCAGGATCAACTTCGCCGTCACGCCGTTGCTGCGCATTGCCTACGAAGAACACGGTCCCGCCAGCGGCGACCCGATCATCCTGCTGCACGGTTTTCCTTACGATCCCAGGGCGTTCGACGAAGTCGCGCCGGCCCTGGCCCAACGTGGCTATCGGGTCGTCGTGCCCTACCTGCGCGGCTACGGCCCGACCCGTTTCAACAACCCGGCCATCCTGCGCTCCGGCCAGCAAGCCGCCCTGGCCCAGGACCTGCTGGACCTGATGGACGCACTCTCCATCCCCCAAGCGGCGCTGTGTGGCTACGACTGGGGCGGTCGGGCGGCGTGTATCGTCGCGGCGCTGTGGCCCGAGCGCGTGCGCTGCCTGGTGACCGGCGATGGCTACAACCTGCAGGATATTCCGCGCTCCAGGCAACCGCTGGACCCGGAAACCGAACATCGGCTGTGGTATCAGTACTACTTCCACACGGCCCGGGGTGTCGAGGGCCTGACCCAGAACCGGCGCGAGCTGTGTGGCTTGCTTTGGCGCCTGTGGTCGCCGACCTGGAAACGTGGCGCCGAACTGTATCCCCTCAGCGCAGCGTCGTTCGACAACCCGGACTTCGTCGACGTGGTAATCCACTCCTACCGCCATCGCTTCATGTACGCACCGGGCGATCCGACGCTGGAGTGGATGGAGGAAAAATTGACGGCGCAACCGGCCATCAGCGTGCCTAGCATTTCCCTGTGCGGGGGCGACGACGGCGTGGGGCCCGCGCCGAAGCACGATGAAGATGCCGAGCATTTCAGCGGTTTTTACGAGCGCCGAGTGCTCGCCGGTGTCGGCCACAACATTCCCCAGGAAGCCCCCGAGGCCACGCTCAAGGCGTTGCTGGATCTGCTTGAGGGTTGACGGCGAACCGCTCGCGATAGGCCTGGGGTGTCACGCCCATGGCCCGTAGGAAACTTCGGCGCAAGGTTTCCTCACTGCCAAAACCACATTGCACCGCCACCCGTTTGATTGACACCGCAGTGTCGGACAACAAACGGCGCGCGGTTTCCACGCGAATCAACTCGACGGCCCGCGCCGGGGTCTGGCCGGTGTCGGCGCGGTAGTGACGCACAAAGCTGCGCTCGCTCATGCCCACCTCGGCGGCCAGGCTCGACAGGCCAAGGTCACGGGTGAGGTTTTCGGCGATCCAGGCGTGCAGGTCATCGAACCGACTGCCCTGTTTTTGCAGCGACAACGTCACGCTGAACTGCGATTGCCCGCCAGGACGCTTGAGGAACACCACCAGTTGCCGGGCGACCTCCAGCGCCACCGCGCGGCCCAAGTCCTCCTCGACCAGCGCCAGGGCCAGGTCGATGCCGGCCGTCACCCCGGCCGAGGTCCAGACCGGACCGTCGTTGATAAAAATCGGGTTGGGTTCGACCCGCAATTGCGGATGTTGCTCGGCCAGTTGCTCGCAGCGGGTCCAGTGCGTCACCACGCGCCGTCCGTCCAGCCAACCGCTGGCGGCCAGCAGGAACGCCCCGGTGCACACCGACGCCACCCTTCGCGAACGCAGGCCGTGCGCCTTGACCCAGGCCACCAGCGCCGGGTCCTTCGCCGCGTCGTACACGCCCCAGCCACCGGCAATCAGCAATGTGTCGCTGCCCTCGCTCGGCAGCGGCTCGGCCATCAGCGCCAACCCCGCCGAGGACATCACCGCCCCGCCACCCACCGCGATGACTGTTGGTGTGTAGGGCAGCGGCAGGCCTTGCTGGCGAGCCAAATCGTTGGCCGAGGCAAACACCTGCAAGGGCCCGGTGACATCCAGCACTTGCACGTTGGCGAAGGCCAGGACATGAACGGTTTTCGGTGGGTTAGGCATATTGGCGTGATTCGTGGGCTTATTGGCGTATACGCCAGAGCCTACGGATCTAAAGTAAAACCGTCCACCCCTCGGGCATCATCCAAAGGAGAACGCGACATGACGTTGCAGATCGGTTTGCTGTTATTCCCCCAAGTCCAGCAGTTGGACCTGACCGGCCCATATGACGTGCTGGCCTCGTTGCCAGGCGTGAAGGTCCACCTGATCTGGAAGGACCTGGCCCCAGTCACCGCGAGCACCGGGCTGGTACTGCTGCCCACCACCACGTTCGAGGACTGCCCGAAGCTCGATGTGATCTGCGTCCCCGGCGGGACCGGCGTCGGGCCGCTGATGGAAGACGAGCAGACGCTGGCCTTCATCAAGCGACAAGCCGCCGACGCGAAATACATCACCTCGGTGTGCACCGGTGCGTTGGTGCTCGGTGCGGCAGGCCTGTTGCAAGGCAAGCGCGCCACCACTCACTGGGCCTATCACAGCCTGTTGCAAACCCTGGGCGCGACGCCGGTCAAGGATCGCGTGGTCCGCGACGGCAACCTGCTCACCGGGGGCGGCATCACGGCCGGGATCGATTTTGCCTTGACCCTGGCGGCCGAACTGTTCGACCAGGACACCGCCGAGCTAGTCCAACTGCAACTCGAATACGCCCCTGCCCCGCCGTTTACCGCCGGCAGCCCGGACACCGCGCCGACGCGCGTCCTGGAAGAAGCCCAACGGCGTGCGGCCGAATCGTTCCGGGTGCGCTCGCAAATCACCCAGCGTGCTGCGGCGCGGTTGGAACTGGCGTAACGATAAACCCCAAGCCGAGGCACAGACGATGTCGGGTTGGACACAACCTTGAGGCAGTCCCATTGTGGCGAGGGAGCTTGCTCCCGCTCGACTGCGCAGCAGTCGCAAAATCTTGGGTTCGCTTCGCAACCCAGCGGGAGCAAGCTCCCTCGCCACAAAGGGTTTTCCTGCCGGGTCAACTCGATTCAGAACGGGCTGGCAGTGGGTCGCACAATCAGTTCGCTGACGTCCACATCCGCGGGTTGTTCAATGGCATAGGCGATAGCCCGGGCGATGGCTTCGGCCGGAATGGAGATCTTGCGAAACTCACGCATTTCGGCACGCCCACCTTCATCGGAAATGCTCTCGGCCAGTTCCGACTCGGTCACGCCGGGGGAAATCACCGTCACGCGCACATCGCCTCCGACTTCCTGGCGCAAGCCCTCGGAAATCGCCCGCACGGCGTACTTGGTGGCGCAATACACAGCGGCCGTCGGGCTGACGGCGTAGGCACCGATGGATGCGATGTTGATGAACTGCCCGCTACGCTGGCGCTGCATCAGCGGCAGGCCGGCGGCGATGCCGTGAAGCACGCCACGGATATTGACGTCGATCATACGGTCCCACTCCTCGACTTTCAGCGCCTCGAGTTTGGAGAGCGGCATGACCCCGGCGTTGTTGATGATCACGTCGACCCGACCGAACCGTTCGACAGCGAAGTCAATCAGGCTCTGGACGTCATCGCGGCGGCTCACGTCCACGGATTTGCAGGCCGCCTGCTGGCCGGCGGCTTCGAGTTCCTGCACCAGCGCTTGCAAACGATCGATACGCCGGGCGCCGAGTACGACACGAGCACCGCGAGCCGCGAGCAACCGCGCCGCTGCTTCACCAATCCCGCTGCTGGCGCCGGTGATGACCACGACTTTGTTTTGAATATCGGACATGATGGTTTCCTCGTCTGGACGTGTTGGCCCCCGGGTGGGAGCGTTTTGACAGGTCCAGATTAGGCAACCGACCTTTGCCTGGGTTAGTCGGATCCTCCTGCGCACTTGCACGATCCTGTAGCGATAAATCCGACTCTGGCCGACAACCGCGCAATCGGTTTTACTAGCGCGGTCCACTCATTTGGCCTGGGAGATTGATCGGCATGTCGGTATCCACGTCCATCCACATGGCGTCAGACGACGGCGTTAGTCAGCGTCGCGCCGAACTGGCGAGCCTGATGATGCGCTTCGCTCCAGACTTCGGCGTCCATCCCACGGCCATCGAGGCCTTGCACCTGATCCGCAGCGACGAGCCAACCGAAGCCCTGCACACCGTGCACAAGCCTGGTTTGTGCGTGATTGTCGAGGGGCGCAAGGAAGTGCGCCTGGCGGACGAATGCTACGTGTATGACCCGCTCAATTACCTCGTCGTCTCGGTGACCCTGCCGTTGGCCGGCCAGGTGATCGAAGCCAGTCCCGAGCGCCCCTACCTGTGCATCCGCCTCGACATCGATCCGGCACAGATCTGTCGCCTGATTGCCGACGCCAGTCCCATCGGCGTGCCGAGCGAAAGAACCGGACGCGGGTTGTTCCTCGATCGCATCGATGCGCCATTGCTGGACGCGGTGTTGCGCTTGCTGCGGCTGCTGGACAGCCCGGACGATATCGCCACGCTCGCGCCGCTGGCCCAACAGGAAATTTTCTACCGGCTGCTGCGTGGCGTCCAAGGCCGACGCTTGCACGATATTGCCATTCCCGACACCCAGACCCATCGCATCAGCCGCGCCATCGAGTGGCTCAATAGCCATTACGCCGAGCCGCTGAGCATCGACAGCCTGGCACAAATGATCAACCTCAGCCCTTCGGCCCTGCATCACCGCTTCAAGGCCGTGACCGCCATGAGCCCCCTGCAATATCAGAAACAGCTGCGCCTGCAAGAGGCCCGCCGGTTGTTGTTGGCGCAGAGCAGCGATGTTTCGTCAATCGGCTACAAGATGGGGTATGAAAGTCCTTCGCAGTTCAGCCGCGAATACAGCCGTCTATTTGGCGCCTCGCCGAGCAAGGACATCGCTCGTTTGCGTGCCCAGGCGCTGCAAGCCAGTGGCGCTTGACCCTACGTTTGGCACATCAGGCTACTTTTTCACAGACGAAAAAAAACCCGCCGAAGCGGGTTTTTTGAGGACCAATTTGACTCCCTGTCCGGCATTCCATGCCTGGTCCAATCATCCATGACCCTGAGCACTCCCTGTACCCAGTGGATGAACATAGATTAGGCCTGCCGGTGTCCTGGGAAAAGACGAGAAAGCAGCAACGCCGTGTAAGCGTTTCGCTATAGAACCCTTTGACACTTTCCAGCAGACGAAAAAAAACCCGCCGAAGCGGGTTTTTCCAAGACCATTACGACTCCCTGTCGATAGCTAATCCTTGCATGGTCGATCGTCCCTGATCCTGAGCACTTCCTGTGCTTCAGTGGATGAGTCCAGATTACGCCTCGGATCCAAAGCGAAATAGACGACATAGCTACCATCTCGTGTAAGACATTCGCTATACCTGCCCTTCCGAAAACCCTTAGCGCCACCAGCCGTTCGATCTCAAGCCTTGTTCAGGAAGGTTTCAATATTGGCCATTTGCTCATCCCAGCCACGGCTGTCCATGCGAAAAGCCTTGAGTCGGCGAGCCTCGGGGATGTTGTTGAAACCCGACTCCACGACTTTGAGCAAAGTACCGCCATCCATGTCTTCAAGTTCGAATAACACCCGGGTTTCAGATTCTTTTGAATAATCCACCTGCGGTTCGACTGCGTAAGGATGCCAGCGAAACGAGAACACTCGCTCGGGTTCCACCCGCTCCACCGCGACGTCCCAAATAAGGTGTTCGTAACCTGGGTAAGTGATTTGCCCCTGGGTACGCTCACCTGCCACAAACCGTTTCCCCTCAAGGGCGACACCAAACCACTGGCCGAAGGCTTCGGCATTGGCCAGGGCGCGCCAGACTTGGGAGCGCGGGGCCTTGAGCAGGATCTTTCGTTCAATGCGGTCGGATGAATGCATGGGTCAGCTCCTGTGTTCAAACAGTAGGCTTGTAAGACCACAAGACCAACCGGAAAGTTGTATCAGAGAGTTGTTTAGCGCTGCCGACGTTAAAACAGTATGAAGCGTTGTAAACTCCCCCGGCGTTTTCCACCCCTCAAGGAGAGACCCGACATGTCCCCACGCTGGCTTCTGGCCCTGACACCGTTGCTTTTTGTCGCCGCCGCCCAGGCCGACGACTGCGCCAACGCCATCACCCAAGGCGAAATGAACCAGTGCGCAGCCAAGGAAAGCAAAGCCGCCGACAACGAGCTGAACAGCTTGTACAAGCAGATCACCGCACGCCTGAAGGACAATCCAGAGGCCACGAAAATGTTGGTCAAGGCACAGCGTGCCTGGATAGGCTTCCGTGATGCCGAATGTGAATTCTCCGCCTCTGGCGTCGAGGGCGGCAGCGTCTATCCGCTGATCTATGGCAATTGCATCACCGCCCAGACCAAAGCCCGGGTCGAGGCATTCAAAACCTATCTCAAGTGCAAGGAAGGGGATCTGAGCTGCCCTGTACCCGAGGCTTGATAGCCGGGATGTAAAAAGGATGACCTCTGCAGGTCATCCTTTTTTTGGTCAGCGCTTTTATTACGGGCAAAACAAAACCCCTACCTGCATCAGCAGATAGGGGTTTCGGAATTTAATCTTGACGATGACCTACTCTCACATGGGGAAACCCCACACTACCATCGGCGATGCATCGTTTCACTGCTGAGTTCGGGATGGGATCAGGTGGTTCCAATGCTCTATGGTCGTCAAGAAATTCGGGTACTGAGTCATGGCCTGATGGCCTCGCTTCAGCAAATTGGGTATGTGATAGCTTTCGGTGTTTTGTGAGATTCGAACTTTCGGTTCGTTTCGTCTTCACACACCGCAATCTGGTGCTCTTTCGAGTCAGCAAATTGCTTGGGTGTTATATGGTCAAGCCTCACGGGCAATTAGTACAGGTTAGCTCAACGCCTCACAGCGCTTACACACCCTGCCTATCAACGTCGTAGTCTTCGACGGCCCTTCAGGGGACTCAAGGTCCCAGTGAGATCTCATCTTGAGGCAAGTTTCCCGCTTAGATGCTTTCAGCGGTTATCTTTCCCGAACATAGCTACCCGGCAATGCCACTGGCGTGACAACCGGAACACCAGAGGTTCGTCCACTCCGGTCCTCTCGTACTAGGAGCAGCCCCTCTCAAATCTCAAACGTCCACGGCAGATAGGGACCGAACTGTCTCACGACGTTCTAAACCCAGCTCGCGTACCACTTTAAATGGCGAACAGCCATACCCTTGGGACCGGCTTCAGCCCCAGGATGTGATGAGCCGACATCGAGGTGCCAAACACCGCCGTCGATATGAACTCTTGGGCGGTATCAGCCTGTTATCCCCGGAGTACCTTTTATCCGTTGAGCGATGGCCCTTCCATACAGAACCACCGGATCACTAAGACCTACTTTCGTACCTGCTCGACGTGTCTGTCTCGCAGTCAAGCGCGCTTTTGCCTTTATACTCTACGACCGATTTCCGACCGGTCTGAGCGCACCTTCGTACTCCTCCGTTACTCTTTAGGAGGAGACCGCCCCAGTCAAACTACCCACCATACACTGTCCTCGATCCGGATAACGGACCTGAGTTAGAACCTCAAAGTTGCCAGGGTGGTATTTCAAGGATGGCTCCACGCAGACTGGCGTCCACGCTTCAAAGCCTCCCACCTATCCTACACAAGCAAATTCAAAGTCCAGTGCAAAGCTATAGTAAAGGTTCACGGGGTCTTTCCGTCTAGCCGCGGATACACTGCATCTTCACAGCGATTTCAATTTCACTGAGTCTCGGGTGGAGACAGCGCCGCCATCGTTACGCCATTCGTGCAGGTCGGAACTTACCCGACAAGGAATTTCGCTACCTTAGGACCGTTATAGTTACGGCCGCCGTTTACCGGGGCTTCGATCAAGAGCTTCGCGTTAGCTAACCCCATCAATTAACCTTCCGGCACCGGGCAGGCGTCACACCCTATACGTCCACTTTCGTGTTTGCAGAGTGCTGTGTTTTTAATAAACAGTCGCAGCGGCCTGGTATCTTCGACCGGCGTGGGCTTACGCAGCAAGTGCTTCACCCTCACCGGCGCACCTTCTCCCGAAGTTACGGTGCCATTTTGCCTAGTTCCTTCACCCGAGTTCTCTCAAGCGCCTTGGTATTCTCTACCCAACCACCTGTGTCGGTTTGGGGTACGGTTCCTGGTTACCTGAAGCTTAGAAGCTTTTCTTGGAAGCATGGCATCAACCACTTCGTCACCCAAAGGGTAACTCGTCATCAGCTCTCGGCCTTGGAATCCCGGATTTACCTAAGATTCCAGCCTACCACCTTAAACTTGGACAACCAACGCCAAGCTGGCCTAGCCTTCTCCGTCCCTCCATCGCAATAACCAGAAGTACAGGAATATTAACCTGTTTTCCATCGACTACGCTTTTCAGCCTCGCCTTAGGGACCGACTAACCCTGCGTCGATTAACGTTGCGCAGGAAACCTTGGTCTTTCGGCGTGGGTGTTTTTCACACCCATTGTCGTTACTCATGTCAGCATTCGCACTTCTGATACCTCCAGCAAGCTTCTCAACTCACCTTCACAGGCTTACAGAACGCTCCTCTACCGCATCACTTACGTGATACCCGTAGCTTCGGTGTATGGTTTGAGCCCCGTTACATCTTCCGCGCAGGCCGACTCGACTAGTGAGCTATTACGCTTTCTTTAAAGGGTGGCTGCTTCTAAGCCAACCTCCTAGCTGTCTAAGCCTTCCCACATCGTTTCCCACTTAACCATAACTTTGGGACCTTAGCTGACGGTCTGGGTTGTTTCCCTTTTCACGACGGACGTTAGCACCCGCCGTGTGTCTCCCATGCTCGGCACTTGTAGGTATTCGGAGTTTGCATCGGTTTGGTAAGTCGGGATGACCCCCTAGCCGAAACAGTGCTCTACCCCCTACAGTGATACATGAGGCGCTACCTAAATAGCTTTCGAGGAGAACCAGCTATCTCCGAGCTTGATTAGCCTTTCACTCCGATCCACAGGTCATCCGCTAACTTTTCAACGGTAGTCGGTTCGGTCCTCCAGTTAGTGTTACCCAACCTTCAACCTGCCCATGGATAGATCGCCCGGTTTCGGGTCTATTCCCAGCGACTAGACGCCCTATTAAGACTCGCTTTCGCTACGCCTCCCCTATTCGGTTAAGCTCGCCACTGAAAATAAGTCGCTGACCCATTATACAAAAGGTACGCAGTCACCCAACAAAGTGGGCTCCCACTGCTTGTACGCATACGGTTTCAGGATCTATTTCACTCCCCTCTCCGGGGTTCTTTTCGCCTTTCCCTCACGGTACTAGTTCACTATCGGTCAGTCAGTAGTATTTAGCCTTGGAGGATGGTCCCCCCATATTCAGACAAAGTTTCTCGTGCTCCGTCCTACTCGATTTCACTTCTAAGATCCTTTCGCGTACAGGGCTATCACCCACTATGGCCGCACTTTCCAGAGCGTTCCGCTAAAATCAAAGAAGCTTAAGGGCTAGTCCCCGTTCGCTCGCCACTACTAAGGGAATCTCGGTTGATTTCTTTTCCTCAGGGTACTTAGATGTTTCAGTTCCCCTGGTTCGCCTCTTGCACCTATGTATTCAGTACAAGATAACCATCTTATGATGGCTGGGTTCCCCCATTCAGACATCTCCGGATCAAAGTCTGTTTGCCGACTCCCCGAAGCTTTTCGCAGGCTACCACGTCTTTCATCGCCTCTGACTGCCAAGGCATCCACCGTATGCGCTTCTTCACTTGACCATATAACCCCAAGCAATCTGGTTATACTGTGAAGACGACATTCGCCGAAAATTCGAATTTCTCAACTAAGAGAACTCACAAATTTTACCTTAGCCTGATCCGTTACCAGTGAAAGTAACGTTCAGTCTATCTTTCTATCACATACCCAAATTTTTAAAGAACGATCTAATCAAAAGACTAGAAATCAACATTCACCATCACCTTGATGGAATGCTCATTTCTAAGCTTTCAGAAGCAGTTTATGGTGGAGCCAAGCGGGATCGAACCGCTGACCTCCTGCGTGCAAGGCAGGCGCTCTCCCAGCTGAGCTATGGCCCCATAACAAAATTGGTGGGTCTGGGCAGATTCGAACTGCCGACCTCACCCTTATCAGGGGTGCGCTCTAACCAACTGAGCTACAGACCCAATTTCGAGCTTGTAACTGTTAGCTGTGAGCTATCAGCTTGGAGCTTAAAGCTGCTTCTATCGTCTTCTTCAATGAATCAAGCAATTCGTGTGGGAGCTCATGGAGCAGCTGCGGTCGTCGATTAAGGAGGTGATCCAGCCGCAGGTTCCCCTACGGCTACCTTGTTACGACTTCACCCCAGTCATGAATCACACCGTGGTAACCGTCCTCCCGAAGGTTAGACTAGCTACTTCTGGTGCAACCCACTCCCATGGTGTGACGGGCGGTGTGTACAAGGCCCGGGAACGTATTCACCGCGACATTCTGATTCGCGATTACTAGCGATTCCGACTTCACGCAGTCGAGTTGCAGACTGCGATCCGGACTACGATCGGTTTTGTGGGATTAGCTCCACCTCGCGGCTTGGCAACCCTCTGTACCGACCATTGTAGCACGTGTGTAGCCCAGGCCGTAAGGGCCATGATGACTTGACGTCATCCCCACCTTCCTCCGGTTTGTCACCGGCAGTCTCCTTAGAGTGCCCACCATAACGTGCTGGTAACTAAGGACAAGGGTTGCGCTCGTTACGGGACTTAACCCAACATCTCACGACACGAGCTGACGACAGCCATGCAGCACCTGTCTCAATGTTCCCGAAGGCACCAATCCATCTCTGGAAAGTTCATTGGATGTCAAGGCCTGGTAAGGTTCTTCGCGTTGCTTCGAATTAAACCACATGCTCCACCGCTTGTGCGGGCCCCCGTCAATTCATTTGAGTTTTAACCTTGCGGCCGTACTCCCCAGGCGGTCAACTTAATGCGTTAGCTGCGCCACTAAGAGCTCAAGGCTCCCAACGGCTAGTTGACATCGTTTACGGCGTGGACTACCAGGGTATCTAATCCTGTTTGCTCCCCACGCTTTCGCACCTCAGTGTCAGTATCAGTCCAGGTGGTCGCCTTCGCCACTGGTGTTCCTTCCTATATCTACGCATTTCACCGCTACACAGGAAATTCCACCACCCTCTACCATACTCTAGCTCGACAGTTTTGAATGCAGTTCCCAGGTTGAGCCCGGGGCTTTCACATCCAACTTAACGAACCACCTACGCGCGCTTTACGCCCAGTAATTCCGATTAACGCTTGCACCCTCTGTATTACCGCGGCTGCTGGCACAGAGTTAGCCGGTGCTTATTCTGTCGGTAACGTCAAAACACTAACGTATTAGGTTAATGCCCTTCCTCCCAACTTAAAGTGCTTTACAATCCGAAGACCTTCTTCACACACGCGGCATGGCTGGATCAGGCTTTCGCCCATTGTCCAATATTCCCCACTGCTGCCTCCCGTAGGAGTCTGGACCGTGTCTCAGTTCCAGTGTGACTGATCATCCTCTCAGACCAGTTACGGATCGTCGCCTTGGTGAGCCATTACCCCACCAACTAGCTAATCCGACCTAGGCTCATCTGATAGCGCAAGGCCCGAAGGTCCCCTGCTTTCTCCCGTAGGACGTATGCGGTATTAGCGTCCGTTTCCGAGCGTTATCCCCCACTACCAGGCAGATTCCTAGGCATTACTCACCCGTCCGCCGCTCTCAAGAGGTGCAAGCACCTCTCTACCGCTCGACTTGCATGTGTTAGGCCTGCCGCCAGCGTTCAATCTGAGCCATGATCAAACTCTTCAGTTCAAACATCTTTGGGTTTTGAGAAAACCCTAAACTTGGCTCAGCAATCGTTGGTTACATCTTTGATTTCTCGCGGAGTAACTTGTGATGCTGATAATCTGTTGACTAGCAGTCTGACTCCACAAGCACCCACACGAATTGCTTGATTCAGTTGTTAAAGAGCGGCTGGCTGAGTCTTTCGTCTCAACCGAGGCGCGCATTCTACAGCGCCCCGTGTATCTGTCAAGCGGTTATTTTAAGAAGTTTTCAAAGTTTCCTTTTCAACTTCAACCACTTGCGCTTCCGATCTCTCGTTAGCGGGAGGCGAATTCTACAGCGTTACTCGCTGCTGTCAACACCTCTTTTTCACCGCTTTCGACCGAGAAGATCGAACCGCCGATAGAGCCAAACATCACCACCCTATCTGCTCCTTCCAAGCTTCGATGAACTGAAGCCCTATACCTTCGAAACCTACTTAACTCATTGAATCTCAAGGAGTTTTCCGTTTCGACTGCGCCGGAAGTGGGGCGAATTATAGACTTCCAGAATCTGCCGTCAACCCTTAATTTGATTTTTCTATCTAACGCGTCGAGACGGCACTTAAATATGGCCGCTATATAGACGGAATCGCTGCAGATGCGCAATATACTGCTCAACTGAGCTTCTCCGCCCTTACTCTGGACGACACTTCGCAATGACACCCCCTTCACATCGCAACCTGGCCTCCACCCTGTACCCGGTTGCCTTGCTATTAATAGCCATGGCTTCCATTCAAGCGGGGGCTTCCCTCGCCAAAAGCATGTTCCCGGTAGTGGGCGCACAAGGGACTACGACGCTGCGACTCATCTTTGCCAGCCTCATCATGCTGTTGATGCTACGCCCCTGGCGCGCCAAGCTCACCGCCCAGTCCCTGCGCACGGTGATCGTCTATGGGATGGCACTGGGCGGCATGAATTTCCTCTTCTATATGTCAGTTCGTACCGTTCCGCTGGGCATCGCCGTTGCATTGGAATTCACCGGGCCTCTGGCAGTCGCCATTTACGCCTCGCGCCGGGCCATCGACTTTCTCTGGATTGCCCTGGCAGTGGTGGGTCTGTTGCTGCTCATACCGACCGGCGCGACCAGCGCCAGTATCGACCTGGTGGGTGCCGGCTACGCACTCGGTGCCGGCTTCTGCTGGGCGTTGTACATCCTGTTTGGCCAGAAAGCCGGAGCGGACAATGGTGTGCAGACCGCTGCACTGGGGGTCATGATCGCGGCCCTGTTCGTCGCGCCCATCGGCATTGTCCACGCGGGCGCCGCACTGCTCACACCGAGCCTGATTCCAATCGCCATCGGCGTCGCCATCCTGTCCACAGCCCTACCCTATACATTGGAAATGATTTCCCTGACTCGAATGCCTGCCCGCACCTTCGGCACCCTGATGAGCATCGAACCGGCAATCGCAGCCTTGTCGGGACTCGTCTTTCTTCATGAGTACTTGTCCCTGGCCCAGTGGATGGCCATCACCTGCATCATCCTCGCGTCGGTGGGTGCAACGCTGACCATGGCCAACACGGCAAAGCCTGCCGTCGCGGCAGATTGAAGCAGGATTTAACGAAGCTCTGGTATTTGCCGCGCATTTAGGCCATGTTTAGGTCCGTAACCTAATGTCAGACATGGATTTTTTCATACAGGACGTCATGAACGCTTCACGCAAGAGCGAACACGATCGTACGCGGACACAAGATCCGCGGCGATTATAAGGACGGGAATGAAACGAATTTTGATACTGATCGCCGTACTGGCAGTAGCGGGCTGTGCGGCGACATCGAAAACTGAAGTCAAGCGCGGCAAAAAAGGCCTGCACATCAACTGCTCCGGCCTGTCCTCATCCTGGGACCAGTGCGCCGCCAGCGCCGCCAACTCATGCGCTCCCAAGGGTTACAAGGTCATTGCCAAGTCCGGCGACGCCGTCGAAGAACCCGGGGACTATCCCTTCGGCCTCAATCCCGCCGGCTATACCAGCCGCAGCATGATTGTCATCTGCAAATAAGCGACCTTAGTCGAGCCCTTGGTCGGCCATTCGACGACTGATTTCCTCATGGCTGGACCTGAGGACGTCACGCTGGACCTGCGGCGAGACCAGCATCCGCGCAACCACCAACGCCCCCACGCATTGAGACAGAATGGCCCAGGCCAGGCTGTCGCTTCCCAATATCCGTGCCCAACTTTCGTGCAAGCGACAGATCCACGTTTGCGCCGCCTCCCTCACTTGGACATCCGATCGTGCGATCTCAGCGCCCAGTACCGGCAACGCACACCCTGCCTCGGGCTGCTCGATATGGCTCATGCTCAAATACTGCTTGAGGCAGCGCTCCAGTTTCATCGAGTCCATGGCACCGTCGCCGCTCAAGCGGTCGAGGCTTTGGGCCAGTTCCCGCTCAACAATGGCCTTGAACAGCTCATCCTTGGATGAAAAGTGGCTGTAGAACGCGCCGCCGCTCAACCCGATCGCTTTCATCAGGCCATCGACACCGACCGTGGAGAAACCTGATTTCTTGGCGGATACGGCACTGCTGGCCAGCAGTTTCTCGCGGGTTTCCATTTTGTGATTGGCTGAATATCGCATGGTCCTGCCCCTGATCGCTCACCTTGACGCTTGCGGGATCTTAGCATAACGTCCGTTTAGTTAACGATCGTTTACCAATGAGGCTAACCATGAATAACAAGAAGGTCGTACTGGTTGTTGGCGCAGGCGATGCCACTGGCGGAGCGATTGCCAAACGCTTCGCCCAGGAAGGTTACGTGGCCTGTGTGACCCGTCGCAGCGCCGATAAACTCGAGCCGCTGGTCAACGGCATCCGCGCCGAAGGCGGCGAAGCCCACGGGTTTGCCTGTGACGCACGCAAAGAAGACGACGTGATCGCACTCATCGAGCAAATAGAGAACCAGATCGGCCCGATCGAAGCCTTCGTGTTCAACATCGGCGCCAACGTCCCCTGCAGCATCCTGGAAGAAACCGCGCGCAAGTATTTCAAGATCTGGGAAATGGCCTGCTTCTCAGGCTTTCTCAACGCACGGGAAGTGGCCAAGCGCATGGTCAAGCGCCAGCGCGGGACAATCCTGTTTACAGGGGCAACAGCGGGATTACGTGGTGCTTCGGGGTTCGCCGCATTCGCGGGGGCCAAGCATGGCATTCGGGCGCTGGCCCAAAGCATGGCCCGTGAACTGGGACCGCTGAATATCCATGTGGCTCATGTGGTGGTGGACGGCGCTATCGACACCGACTTCATCCGCGATCATTTCCCGGAAAAGTATGCCACCAAGGATCAGGACGGCATCCTGAACCCCGAACACATTGCCGACAATTATTGGTACCTGCACAGCCAACCCCGCGACGCCTGGACCTTCGAGCTGGACCTGCGCCCCTGGAGCGAACGCTGGTAACCCCTCCCCTCATAACAACAAGAGCACAGTTACCATGAGCAAATCCGTGGAGTTTTACTTCGATCTGGGCAGTCCGACCACGTACCTGGCCTACACCCAGCTGCCAACGCTGTGTGCACAGACAAACAGCCAGTTGATCTACCGTCCGATGTTATTGGGGGGCGTCTTCAAGGCGACCGGCAACGCATCGCCGGCAACAGTGCCGGCCAAGAACCCTTACCTGTTCAAGGATCTGAATCGCTTCGCCAAACGCTACGGCGTCGCGTTCCAGTTCAATCCACACTTTCCCGTCAACACACTGTTGCTGATGCGCGCAGTGACCGGCATGCAACTGCGCCACCCCGAACGCTTCGAGGCATTCGTCGATTGCCTGTTCCGCGCCTTTTGGGTGGACGCCCGCAACCTCAATGACCCGGCGACTGTCGCATCGGTCCTGAACGAAGGCGGTTTCGACGCCGACTACGTGCTGGCCCTGACGAGCAACGAGCAGGTTAAACAAGCACTCAAGAGCGCCACCGAAGCAGCCATCGGCCGGGGCATATTTGGCGCCCCGAGCATGTTTGTCGGCGACGAGCTGTTTTTCGGCCAGGATCGGCTGGACTTCGTCCGTGAAGCCCTCGCCTGATCCTATAGATCAGATCGCCATCGTCCGGGTGTTGAGCCATTGCAGTGCGTCACCGTCCAGCAATGGGCTCAATCGACGCTGAACCTCGGCATGGTAGGCGTTGAACCAGTCTTTTTCATCCTGGGTCAGCAGCGAAGGTTCCAGGCAGCGGGTGTCGATCGGGCACAGGGTGAGGGTTTCGAACTCAAGGAACTCACCGAACTCGCTGCTTCCGGCTTCGCGGTTCAGCACCAGGTTCTCGATGCGCACACCCCAGCGGCCGGGACGATAAGTGCCCGGTTCGATCGAGGTGATCATCCCGGCCTGCATTGCCGTTTGCGGCGCGGCAGCGGCTTGATAGGCAATCACCTGCGGGCCTTCGTGGACATTGAGGAAATAGCCTACGCCATGGCCGGTGCCGTGGCCGTAATCGACCTGCTCCGCCCAGATCGGCGCCCGAGCAATGGCATCGAGCAAGGGCGAAAGAATACCCCGCGGAAATTTGGCCCGGGACAGGGCAATCACCCCCTTGAGCACGCGCGTGCAATCACGTTTCTGCTCAGCGGTGGGTGTTCCGACCGGCACCATACGGGTGATGTCCGTGGTGCCTCCCAAATACTGGCCGCCGGAATCGATCAGCAACAGGCCATCACCTTCGATGACCGCATGGGCTTCTTCCGTCGCGTGGTAATGAGGCATCGCGCCGTTGGCGTTAAAGGCAGCGATGGTGTTGAAACTCAGGGAGACGAAGTCTGGCCGGCGCATGCGGGCGGCGGTCAGGTGCTCGTCGATGGTCAGCTCGGTGATGCGCTCGCGGCCCCAGGCTCCTTCCAGCCAGGCGAAAAACTCACAGAGCGCCGCGCCGTCCTGCTCCATGGCGCGACGGATGTGCTCGGCGTCGGCCAGGCTTTTGCGCGATTTAGCCAGCGTCGTTGGATTCAGGCCTTCGACCAGCTTCACGCCGCTGCCCAGGTTATCCAGCAAACCGACCGTCACCCGCGCCGGATCGATCTGCAGGCTCGCGCCGTCCGGCACTTCACGCAACGCGGCGGCGGCTTCGCTGTAATCACGCAGGGTCACGCCGTCCTGCGCCAGAACGGCCCGCAACGGTGCGTCAACCTTGTCCAGGGCCACGAACAGCGTTGCCTGCTGCTGGCTAATCAAGGCAAAGGAGACGAACACCGGGTTGAACGACACATCCGCACCGCGCAGGTTGAACAACCAGGCGATGTCGTCCAGCGTGGCGATGAAATGCCAGTCGGCACCACGCTCCTGGAGGGATTCGCGCAACTTGGCGAGCTTTTCAACGCGGCTGACGGTCGCCTGGGGTGGCAAATGGGCATAGACCGGTTGATCCGGCAAACTAGGGCGATCGTCCCAGACCTCCTTGAGCAGGTCGATGTCGGTGCGCAACCGCGCGCCGCGTTCGGCGAGCTTGCCGCCCAAGATGCGGGCCGAGGCCACGGCCATGACTGCACCATCGACCGCGACCACCCCGCCCTCGGGCGTTTGTTCGGCCAGCCAGTCCAGCGGACCGGGCTGGCCCGGAATGAGCTTGACCAACTCGATACCGCTGCCCTCCAGCTCCTTGGTCGCCTGCTCCCAATAACGGCTGTCGGCCCAGACACCGGCGAAACTGCCGGTGACGATCAAGGTACCCACCGAACCATGGAACCCCGACAACCATTGTCGTCCCTGCCAATAACCCGGCAGGTATTCAGACAGATGCGGGTCGGCCGATGGCACCAGCAACGCGTGAACGCCCTCTCGGCTCATCAGTTGACGGATTCGGGCCAGGCGCTGGGGAACCAGTCCATGGGGCAAAGGCTCGGTGCTCATTGTTTCTCCTGCTCATTGAAATTGTTGTTCGATGCCGAAGACGGCTTATTGAGTGGTGGCCCAGAATGCCGGCGCAGTCGCGCACGCGGCCTTGATCAACCGCACCGCCTCATCGATATCCTGCTCGGTGGTAAAGCGCCCCAAGCTCAAGCGAATGGTCCGCCCGGCCGCCCGGGCATCGTGACCCAGGGCTAGCAGCACGTGGGACGGCGTGTTCTGCGCCGAATTGCAGGCCGAGGTCGCGGAAAACGCAATCGATGCGCCCAATGTCGCCGGATTGAACTCACCTTCGTTGAACGTCAGGCTCAGGGTGTGGGGAATCCGGCAGCTTGCACTGCCGTTTATACACACTCCGGGCAAGGCCAGCAGCGGCTCGAGCAATCGATTGCGCAATCGGGCGACTTTAGCGAGTTCTTCGTCGAATCCCGTGGCTGCCAATTCGAATGCGGCGCCCATGGCGGCAATCTGGTGGGTCGCCAGGGTCCCGGAACGCAAACCGCCCTCATGACCACCGCCATGAATCTGCGCCGACAGCCGTGGCCGGGCACGGTCGCCGACGTAGAGCGCACCGATGCCCTTGGGGCCGTAGATTTTATGCGCGGAAAAAGACATCAGGTCCACCGGCCAGCGGGACAGGTCGATCTGTACCTTGCCGGCGCCTTGGGCGGCGTCCACATGAAACAACGCACCGTGCTCGCGAACGATCTCGCCGATGGCGATGACGTCGTTGACGGTGCCCAGTTCGTTGTTCACCAGCATCAGCGACACCAGGAACGTGTCTTCACGCAACGCCTCGCGAACCGCCTGTGGGCTGACCAGGCCCTCGGCGTCCGGCGCCAGCCAGGTGACCGCGACGCCGCTCTCTTCGAGTTGGCGCGCCGTATCGAGAATCGCCTTGTGCTCGATCAAGCTGGTGATGATGTGGCCGGCGCAAGCACCCCGTGCCTGGGCCACACCCTTGAGGGCCAGGTTGTTGGATTCGGTGGCGCCGGACGTCCAGACGATCTGTTCGGGCTGGGCCCCCACCAACTGCGCCACCTGCTGGCGGGCACGCTCCACCGAGCGCCGGGCCTCCTGGCCGAAGGCGTGGGAACTGGAAGCTGGGTTACCGAAGTTGCCGTCAAAACCCAGGCACTCGACCATGACTCGGATGACCCGCTCATCCACCGGCGTGGTGGCGGCGTAGTCGAAATACAAAGGACGTTTATTCATAGGAAACTCGCAGAGCCTGCTCCGGGACCAGGCGCCCTCGTTGGGTTCGAGACTAGCAATACCTGATCAAAGACCTTAAAGAAGTCGGACTTCATTTAAAAGTGCGTAGGAACGCTCCTGAACAGCGAGCTTAGCAGGCATCGCGTCGAAGCTCAGCCCTCAACTGATGCTTTCGAGCAACAACGGATACATCGAAGCGACCAGCAACAGCGCCATGCCCCAGTTGAACACGCGCAGCCAGCGACGGTCCCGCAACAGGTTGCGCAACAGGCTGCCGCACACCACCCACAGGCTCACGCTTGGCAGGTTGATCAAGGCAAACACCGCCGCAATCACCAGCACATTGAAGAAGTAGCCTTGGAGTGGCGTGTAGGTGCTGATGGCACCGATGGCCATGATCCAGGCCTTGGGATTGACCCATTGGAACGCCGCGGCGCCCCAATAGCTGATCGGCGTATCGTTCCCCGGCTGGCTGTCCGAAACCGGACCGGAGTGGGCAATTTTCCACGCCAGGTACAACAGGTATGCGGCACCGATGTAGCGCAGCACGGTATAGAGCAGTGGATAAGTCTGGAACACCGCACCCAGGCCAAGGCCTACCGCCAGCACCAGGGAAAAGAAGCCGCAGGTAATGCCCAGCATGTGCGGAATGGTGCGGTTGAAACCGAAATTGACACCCGAGGCCAACAACATGGTGTTGTTAGGGCCGGGCGTGATCGAAGTCACCAGGGCAAACAGGGCGAAGCCCAGCAGCAGGTCAAGCGAAAGGGTCATGTCAGGTCAGTCCATCAGGGGCGGTCAGTCAAGTCACGACCCTACCCCACGTCCTGGCCCAAACCCACGGACAGTTAGGCAAAACTTTGAGCGGTACAGTCCCTTAGCTTGACCGACCTGGCTGTTGCACGACCTGCTCGGCGCTCATCTGGCCTTGATCGTCGAACCCCACGTTTTTCTGTGACGAGCCGAGCAGCTCGGCTTTCTTTGCGTGGTACTCCTCGAACGAAAGGCCTCGGCGATTCAAGGCTTCAAGGGCCAGCTCGCGAGTCTCGTCGGCGGTGTAGGGGCGCAGCTCCGGGGAGGAGCTGGCGCAGCCGCCCAAGAGGGTGGCGGTCAACAGCAGCAAAACAGCTAAGGTACGGTTCATGGCAGGTGTCCGGTGTTCTGGAGTTGGGCGATGAACAAAGGCTACCCGCCGGCCTTGCGCTGCAGAAATCAACCCTCTCGATAGTGGGTATTGCCTACTTGGATCAGCCGTTGCGCTTAATCGACCAACTGGCAATGCAGCGCGTTGTCCAGGCTGCGCTCAATGTTGCGTAGCACCTGGAACGAGCCGAATGTGACGGCTTTGGCTCGATGAACCTGGATCAGCCGCCAGAAACCCGAGTCGCCACTTTCGAAGCTTCGAAGCGCCGCCTCGCCGGCCTCGCGGGTTTGCCACTGCAAATAGTTGAGCACGCGCCGACCATCCTCGCTGGCCTGGATACTCGCACTCAGGAAACCCTGGTGGTCCCGGGCCAGGCGCTCGGTCTGTTCCGACAAGGCCGTGACCAGCGCCTGCTGCCATTGAGGTTCGATGTCGAATTCCATCAGCTGGGTGAAACTGCGATTGTTCCTTGGCGATTGCATGAAAGGTCCCCTATGCAGGTCAGGCGGATCTTGCGATCCGAAGGCGTGCAGGGTAAAACCTCTAGTTAAGTCAAGGTCAAGCAGTGAATTGAGGCGATGGCGCAAATCGATGTCCACAAGGAACTCACCGTTGGCCAAGTGGCCGCCCGCAGCGGCGTGGCGGTGACTGCCCTGCACTTCTACGAATCCAAGGGACTGATCAAAAGCACGCGCAATCAGGGCAACCAACGTCGTTATCCACGGGCGGTATTGCGCCGCGTGGCACTGATCAAGGTCGCCCAGCGCCTGGGCATTCCCTTGGCGGAGATCGGCGAGGCGTTGAAAAAACTGCCGGACAACCGTGCCCCAACGGCCGCCGACTGGCAGACCTTGTCGGCGCAGTGGAGCCAGGACCTGGACGAGCGCATCAGCCAATTGATGGCGCTGCGTGATCGACTCAACGGCTGCATTGGCTGCGGATGCCTGTCGATGGAAGCGTGTCCGCTGCGCAATCAGGGCGATGTGCTGGGCCAGCAGGGGCCGGGAGCTCATCTGCTGGAATAGCCCTGAAGCGTTCGTCGGGCTCCACGCCCACCCAGGCTCGCAGGCCTATAGTGGAGGGGCGCAAATCGACGAAGACTCTCTTCGCCTCCCATAACAAAAGGAGAAACGTCATGGGCGTCAACGCTATTCCCCAAGGTTTCCATAACATCACGCCCTACCTGGGCATTCAAAAAGCCGCCGAAGCCATCGATTTCTATAAAAAAGCCTTCAATGCCACCGAGGTCATGCGCTTGGCCATGCCCGATGGCGGCATCGGGCATGCCGAACTGCGGATCAACGGGTATCCGATCATGCTCGGCACGCCTTGCGATCAAGGCCCGCTGAGTAACCCGGACACATCGCCATCGGTCGGTCTGCATCTCTATGTCGAAGATGTGGACAGCGCATTCGCCCAGGCCATTGCCGCGGGCGGCACGGTGATTTCCGAGGTCAAGGACCAGTTCTATGGGGATCGCACCGGCACTTTGAAGGATCCCTATGGGCATCTATGGTTCCTGGCGACACACAAAGAGGATCTGAGCCAGGAACAGATCGAGCAACGGGCCAGGGAGATGTTTCAACAAGGCTGACCGTCCGTGGCCAGGGGGCTCAGTTCCTGACCACAGAGGCACTAAAACTAAACACGAAACATTTTCTTTCATCTTTCCCTTCAGGATTGGGATCGCTCGTTCGTCTTAATTAGATGCAGCAGGCCGCGTCGGCAAAAGCCACGGCCTGCTTTTTGGGTTCACTGGTGTTACGAAGCCCGTAATACGGAACCTTTCATCGAATCAAGACGCTCAATCATGTCGAAGAAATCCCGCTCCAAACTCTGGTTCCTGGTCCATAGCTGGCTGGCATTGCCCATCTGGTTCTTCGTGCTCATTGTCTGCGTCACCGGCACCCTGGCGGTGGTCAGCCAGGAGATCGTCTGGCTCGTCAACCCTGAGATGCGCGCCAGCAAGCCTTCGGACGATGCCGCGCTGCTCAGCTACGACCAGATCATCAGCGCGATCAAGCAGGCCCAGCCGCAAACCCAGGTGCAAAGAATCATTCGCCCGGACGAGTCGCATTTTGCCCTGGAAGTCGGCGTGACCTACCCTGACGGACGTCCCGACACGGTCTACGTCAACCCGTACAGCGGCGCCATCCAGGGCTCGGCGCCGACGTTCAACTTCCAGGCCTTCACCCGCGCCCTGCATGGCTGGTGGCTGGTGCCGTTCACCAACGGCTACAGCTGGGGCTGGTACCTGGTGTCGTTCCTGGGCCTGCCGTTGCTCGCGTCCCTGGTGACCGGGCTGGTGGTCTACAAGCGTTTCTGGAAAGGCTTCTTGCGTCCGACCCTGCGAATTCGCCATGGCGCGCGGATTTTCTGGGGTGATTTCCACCGGCTCAGCGGGATCTGGTCGATCTGGTTCATCGCGGTCATCTCCGTCACCGGCACCTGGTTCCTGATCCAGGCCTTGCTGGGCGACAACCAGATCTCCATTTCCAGCGAACCGGTCATCCCGGTAGTGGCCCGTGAAAACGTGCCGTTATCCGTCGACGGCCTGCCACCCCCGCTGTTGAACCTGGACCGAGCCATCGAGATCGCCCAGCAACGCATCCCGGGACTGGAAGCAAGTTTCATCAGCCTGCCCGCCAATGCCTACAGCCATCTGGAAATCGGCGGCCGCGGCTGGTATCCGCTGATGTTCCAGACTGCCACCATCAACCCCTACAACGGTGACGTGGCCGCCTCGCGGCTGCTGTCCGATCGCACGCCCCTGGAGTTCGTCACCGAATCCATGCGGCCCTTGCACACCGGGGATTTTGGCGGCCTCTGGATCAAGCTCATTTGGTTTTTCTTCGGTTTGATCATGAGCATGATGGTCCTCAGCGGGCTGCTGATCTGGACCAAACGCACGGCCCTGGCCACCGCCAATGCCTTCAAGCGTAGCCAGAAATCTACCCGTGGCGCCCGCCTCACGCAGGCATTGCAGCCGTCCGTCCACCGCGAATCGTCGGAGGGCAGCCTGTGAACCCATCCAATGCCGCTTCATCACCGTCGCGCCTGAGCCTGTTCTGGCATAAATGGCGCTTCCACCTCAACGTGCTGTTGCTGCTGATCCCCCTGGGGTTCATGCCCAAATACCTCTCCGAAGCCGCGCTGTTCCGCGGTGATGCCGGGCTGGGCGAGCGGGAAGTCGGCGAAGTCCAGGTCGGCCCCTGGAGCCTGCGCCTGGCGGAATTTCGTAACGAAGCCCCACGCGTCCAAGGGCCTGCCGGGCCCATGAAACACTTCAACGCGGCCCTGTGCCAAAGCTGTATCGGCCAGGTCAAGGCCACCTACCTGCGCATCGGCAAACCTCGCAGCCTTAGGGCCGCCGGGGTGATTTTCTTCGGCTCGCCCTACCGTATGGGTGCCTTGTTGCCAGTCCCGGCAAAGACCCAGCCCGACGCCGAACTGTGGATAACCCTTGAGGGTTGGGACGGTTCGATGCATCAGGCTTCCATCCCCCTGAGCCAGGCCTCCCCGGCCACTGTTGCCTGGCTGAAGAATCAAGGAGCCAAACCATGACCCTTCGCGCCTTATCCAAGGGCCTGGCGCTGCTGTTATGCGCGGGCGCAAGCACCAGCGTCCTGGCCCACAACCCGATGTGCGAGTGCAAGGCCATCGACGCCGAGCAGATCCAATGCACCGGTGGTTTTTCCGACGGCAGCGGTGCGCCGGGGGTGACCCTCGACGTGATCGGTTATGACGAAACCATCCTCGTCCCGGGCAAGCTCGGCGCCGACTCGAAGCTGACCTTCAAGAAACCGAACGCTGAATTCTACGTACTCTTCGACGCCGGCCCCGGCCACGTGGTGGAAATCGACCAAGCCGACATCGAGGCCCCATGAGCAACGCCACGACTCAAGTCATCCGTCCCGCCGGCGCGGGTCATGAAACCCTGTATGTGTTGTTGCTGTGCCTGGTCATCGTGCTGGTGGCCGGGTCCGTGGTGGCGTGGCATGGCAAAGCCGAAGAGGCCCCTCACCTGGCCTCGAACCAACTCGACGCCCGCCGCGATCTCAGCGCCGCCGAGCAAGGTATCTATGCCGACCTGCGGGTGACCCTGGATGAAATCCGCTTGCTGCGCGAAGACCAACATACCCTGCCCGCCCCGCAAACCCTGGCCGAGGAAGGCTTTGCGCCGTTCGCCCAGGACGCCAGTTCCGTCAGCCGCGGCGGCCATGCCTGGCAACAACTGCAGGACCAGGCCTACTTCGGCGCCAGTGCCAATTCGTCCGTGGCCGGTTCGTTTCTGATGCGCATCGGCGAAGCGTCCGACGCCGCCCCGGACATCTGGCTCAACCGCGGAGCCGCCCTCGCGACGCCCACCATACTGGACGACGCGGCGTTGTCCGCCGCTGGCTGGCGACAGATCGTCGCGCAATACGATGCCGGCGTAACCCGCCAGCACCGGCACTGACCCCACGCCTTCATTCGAGAGAAGACCGTTTGCCCATGCCTATTGCATCCCAACGCCGACCCTTGCTGCGCCTGCTGTTGATCGGCCTGCTGGCCTGCCTGTTCACCTCGCCGGTGAGCGCCGAAACAGCCAAGCGCCTGCGCATCGGTATCACCTTGCACCCGTATTACAGCTACGTGGCCAACATCGTCGGCGACAAGGCCGAGGTCGTGCCGCTGATCCCGGCCGGTTTCAACCCCCACGCCTATGAGCCCCGGGCCGAAGACATCAAGCGTATCGGCGGCCTCGACGTGATCGTGCTAAACGGCGTCGGTCACGACGATTTCGCCGACCGCATGATCGCCGCCAGCGAAACCCCGAACGTGAAGGTCATCGAGGCCAACGAGAACGTGCCCCTGCTGGCCGCCACCGGCACCGCCGCCCGAGGCGCGGGCAAGGTGGTGAACCCGCACACCTTCCTGTCCATCAGCGCCTCTATCGCCCAGGTCAATAACATTGCCCGGGAGTTGGGCAAGCTCGACCCGGACAATGCCAAGGCGTACATCCAGAACGCCCGCGCCTACGGCAAGCGCCTGCGGCAGATGCGCGCCGCCGCCCTGGCGAAACTGACCCAGGCCCCCAATGCCGAATTGCGGGTCGCCACGGTGCATGCCGCCTACGATTATCTGCTGCGCGAATTCGGCCTGGAAGTGACCGCCGTGGTCGAGCCGGCCCATGGCATCGAGCCGAGCCCCAGCCAATTGAAGAAAACCATCGATCAATTGCGCGAGCTGGACGTGAAGGTGATCTTCTCGGAGATGGATTTCCCTTCCACCTACGTCGACACCATCCAGCGGGAATCGGGCGTGAAGCTGTACCCGCTCTCGCACATTTCCTACGGCGACTACAGTGCCGAGAAGTACGAAAAGGAAATGGCCGGCAACCTCGACACCGTGGTCCGGGCGATCCAGGAGTCCGGCGCATGACTATCCAGGAACCCCTCACCCTGCACCGCGCGGGTCCCTTGATTGCGTTCGCCGAGGTCAGCCTGAACCTGGGCCGCACCACCATTCTCGACAACGTCGCCTTCCAGGTGGAGCCCGGCAGCATTCATGCCCTGGTCGGCCCTAATGGCGGCGGCAAGAGCTCGCTGATCAAGACCTTGTTGGGGCAGATGCCGCACCAGGGCCGCTTGAGTCTGCAATGGCCGGGCGAACCCGGGGTGATCGGCTACGTGCCCCAGGCGCTGGAATTCGACCGGGGCCTGCCGATGACGGTGGACGATTTCATGGCGGCCATGTGTCAGCGGCGCCCCGCTTTTCTTGGCTTGAGCAAGCACTACGCTGGCGCCATTGGCCAGGCCCTGGAGCGGGTCGGCATGCAAGACAAGCGCAAGCGGCGCATGGGCGCGCTGTCCGGCGGCGAGCGGCAACGGGTATTGCTGGCCCAAGGGCTGATTCCCTCGCCACAACTGCTGGTGCTGGATGAACCGATGTCAGCCCTGGACGAAGCTGGCATCCAGGTGTTCGAACGGTTGCTGCAGGACTGGCGCCAGGCCGGGATTACCGTGCTGTGGATCGAACATGACCTGGAAGCCGTCGGGCGCCTGGCCGACCGCGTCACGGGACTGAATCGCCGGGTGCTGTTCGACGGCCCGCCACGCCAGACCCTGACCCCGGAGCGGCTGCTGACGCTGTTTTCCACCCATCCACGCACGAACGGGAGCGCGGCCTGATGAGTTATGAAGCCTTTCGTTTGATGGTCCAGGGCTGGGCATCGGCCGGTTACTTGCCTGAAGCGCTGGCCTACGGTTTCGTGGTCAATGCATTGCTGGCCGGGCTGTTGATCGGCCCGGTACTGGGCGGCCTCGGCACGCTGGTGGTGGTCAAGCGCTTCGCGTTTTTCTCCGAGGCGGTGGGCCATGCGGCGCTGACTGGCGTGGCCATTGGTATCCTGCTCGGTGAACCCTACACCGGGCCTTACGGTAGCCTGTTCGGCTACTGCCTGTTGTTCGGCATCCTGCTCAATTACCTGCGCAACCGCACCGGCCTGGCGCCCGATACGCTGATCGGCGTGTTCCTGTCGGTGTCCCTGGCCCTGGGGGCCAGCCTGCTGCTGATCCTGGCGGGCAAGATCAACGTGCACATCCTGGAAAACGTGCTGTTCGGCTCGGTGCTGACGGTCAATGGCAACGACCTGCTGGTACTGGCCGTGGTCGGCTCGTTGGTGATGGCCCTGGCCTTGCCGCTGTACAACCGCATCATGCTCGCCAGCTTCAACCCGCAATTGGCGGCGGTACGCGGGGTGGCGGTCAAGACCCTGGACTACCTGTTCGTGGTCCTGGTGACGTTGATTACCGTGGCGGCGGTGAAAGTCATCGGCGCCATCCTGGTGGGCGCGTTGCTGGTGATTCCCGCTGCGGCGGCGCGCTTGCTCAGCCAATCATTGAAAGGCTTTTTCTGGTGTTCGGTGCTGATCGCCACCGTCAGTACCTTGTGCGGGATCCTCGCGCCGATTGTGTTCGACCTGCCGATCCCGTCCGGTGCCGCGATCATCCTGGTGGCCGGCATCGCCTTCGCCCTGAGCGCCATCGCCCGTGGTGTCGTCCCCAGCCTCAAAGGGAATCTTGGATAAATGGTTTTCTCATTGCGACAACTGACCCTGGCCGTCGCGTTGTGCGGCGTGGCCGTCACCTCGTCATTCGCCGACGAAAAGGTCCGTCTGCTGGCATCGCTGCCGGTCACCTATGGGTTGAGCGAGGCCTTGCTCAAGGGCACCGAGGTCAGCCTGGAGCGGGCCGCGCCCGACAATCTGCCCGGCACCCGCCAGAGCGCCTACTTCAGCGGCCGGGGCGCACCGGCCTTGAGCAAACTGGCCAGCAATGCCGACGGGGTGATCGGCCTGCGCTCGCTGTGGCCGGACGATCCGCTGTACCCCATGGCCCGACGCAGCAATATCCGCATCGTCGAAGTCGATGCCGCGCGCCCGGTGGACGGCGCCCTGCCCGGTATCGCCGTGCAACCGGACATGGCTGACGGCCTGGCAAGCCAACCATGGATGGCCAGCCATAACCTGGGGCGCATGGCCGACGTGATCGCCGCCGACCTGGTGCGCCTGGCCCCGGCGGACAAATCGAAAATCGACGCCAACCTGGCGGCCCTCAAGCAGCGCCTGCTCAAACTCAGCGCCGACAGCGAAAAACGCCTCGCCAGCGCCGATAACTTGAGCGTGGTCAGCCTGAGCGAGCATTTCGGCTACCTGATCAGCGGACTCAACCTGGACGCCATCAGCACCGACACCCGGCCCGACGCCGAGTGGACAGCCGAAGCCCTCAAGCAGTTGAGTGCGACATTGAAAGACAACGACGTGGCGCTGGTGCTGCATCACCGCCAGCCCTCGGATGCGCTGAAGGCAGCCATTACCGAAGGAGGTAGCCAACTGCTGGTGTTGAGCACCGACGGGCCCGATCCGGTGGCCGAGCTGGAAAGCAATGTTGGGCTGGTGGTCACCGCACTGACGGCGAACTGACGGAAGAAATACGATCAACCTGTGGGAGCGAGCCTGCTCGCGATGGGGTCGGCGCATTCAACATTGATGTGGACTGACACACCGCTTTCGCGAGCAAGCCCGCTCCCACAGGTTTGTCGTGGATGTTCGAAGATTCTGTGTTCACCACCAATCCACTGTGGGAGCGGGCTTGCTCGCGAAAGGGACGGCACATTCAACATTGGCGTCGACTGATACACCGCCATCGCGAGCAGGCTCGCTCCCACAGGTTTGATCGTGGATGTTCGAAGACTCTGTGTTCACCACAAATCCACTGTGGGAGCGAGCCTGCTCGCGATGAGGTCGACACATTCAACATTGGCGTGGACTGACACACCGCTTTCGCGAGCAAGCTCGCTCCCACAGGTTTGATCGTGGATGTTCGAAGATTCTGTGTTCACCACAAATCCACTGTGGGAGCGGGCTTGCTCGCGAAAGGATCGGCACATTCAACATTGGCGTCGACTGATACACCGCTTTCGCGAGCAGGCTCGCTCCCACAGGTTTGATCGTGGATGTTCGAAGATTCTGTGTTCACCACAAATCCACTGTGGGAGCGGGCTTGCTCGCGAAAGGATCGGCACATTCAACATTGGCGTCGACTGATACACCGCTTTCGCGAGCAGGCTCGCTCCCACAGGTTTGATCGTGGATGTTCGAAGATTCTGTGTCCACCACAAATCCACTGTGGGAGCGGGCTTGCTCGCGAAAGGATCGGCACATTCAACATTGGCGTCGACTGATACACCGCCATCGCGAGCAGGCTCGCTCCCACAGGTTTTGGTTATTCCTGAAGTATTGAGTTAGAAAGCATCCCCCGGCACCCGCACGAACCCTTCCATCAACACCCGCGCACTGCGGCTCATGATGGCTTTTTTCACGGTCCATTCGCCGTTGACCTGGCTGGCCTCGGCGCCGACGCGCAAGGTGCCGGACGGATGACCGAAGCGCACGGCGTTGCGCTCGATGCCCCCCGCCGCGAGATTCACCAGAGTGCCGGAAATCGCCGCGGCCGTGCCGATGGCCACCGCTGCCGTGCCCATCATGGCGTGGTGCAGCTTGCCCATGGACAGCGCCCGTACCAATAGATCAACTTCACCCGCCGCCACGCCTTTGCCGCTGGAAGAAAGGTAATCCGCCGGCGGTGCGACGAATGCCACTTTCGGTGTGTGCTGGCGCTGGGCGGCTTCGTCCAGGTGCTTGATCAAGCCCATGCGCAAGGCACCGTGGGCGCGGATGGTTTCGAACATCGCCAACGCCTTGGGATCGCCATTGATAGCACCTTGCAACTCGGTGCCGGCGTAGCCCACATCGCGAGCATTGATGAAAATCGTCGGGATCCCGGCGTTGATCAGCGTCGCCTTCAAAGTGCCGACACCGGGCACTTCCAAATCATCCACCAAATGGCCGGTCGGGAACATCGAGCCGCCACCGCCCTCTTCCTCGGCCGCCGGGTCCATGAATTCCAACTGCACTTCGGCCGCCGGAAAGGTCACGCCGTCGAGTTCGAAGTCACCGGTTTCCTGCACCGCGCCCTCGGTGATCGGCACATGGGCGATGATGGTCTTGCCGATGTTGGCCTGCCAGATCCGCACCACGGCCACGCCGTTGTGCGGAATACGGCTGGCATCCACCAAACCGCTGCCGATGGCAAACGCCCCCACCGCCGCCGACAGGTTGCCGCAGTTGCCGCTCCAGTCCACGAACGGCTTGTCGATGGACACCTGGCCGAACAGGTAATCGACATCGTGGTCGGCCCGGGTGCTCTTGGACAGGATCACCGTCTTGCTGGTGCTGGACGTCGCGCCACCCATGCCATCGATCTGCTTCTCGTACGGGTCAGGGCTGCCGATCACCCGCAGCAGCAGTGCGTCCCGGGCCGGGCCAGGGACGCGGGCCGCTTCGGGCAGGTCTTGCAGGCTGAAGAACACGCCTTTGCTGGTGCCGCCACGCATGTAGGTCGCGGGGATCTTGATTTGAGGCGAGTGAGCCATGGTGCTCCAACTCCTGAAAAAACGGGTGGCCGGAAAAGGGCCACCCAAGCGATTTAAACGGCCACCGCCGACTCAAGGAAGTCCTGGGCAAAACGTTGCAGCACGCCCCCGGCTTCGTAGATCGACACTTCTTCGGCGGTATCGAGGCGGCAGGTCACAGGCACCTCGACGCGCTCGCCATCCTTGCGAGTGATGACCAGGGTCAGTGTCGCCCGCGGGGTGCGCTCGCCGATCACGTCATAGATTTCACTGCCGTCGATGCCCAGGGTCTTGCGATCGGTACCGGGTTTGAACTCCAGCGGCAACACGCCCATGCCCACCAGGTTGGTGCGGTGGATGCGCTCGAACCCTTCGGCCGCGATCGCCTCGACACCCGCCAGGCGCACGCCCTTGGCCGCCCAGTCCCGGGACGAACCCTGGCCATAGTCGGCACCGGCGATGATGATCAGCGGCTGCTTGCGCTCCATGTAGGTTTCGATGGCCTCCCACATGCGCATGACTTTGCCTTCCGGCTCGACCCGGGCCAGGGAACCCTGCTTGACCTTACCGTCCTCAACGACCATTTCGTTGAACAGTTTCGGGTTGGCGAAAGTGGCGCGCTGCGCGGTCAGGTGGTCGCCGCGGTGGGTCGCGTAGGAGTTGAAGTCCTCTTCCGGCAAGCCCATTTTCGCCAGGTATTCACCGGCGGCGCTGTCCAGCATGATGGCGTTGGACGGCGACAGGTGATCAGTGGTGATGTTGTCCGGCAGCACCGCCAGCGGACGCATGCCCTTGAGCGGTCGCGCACCGGCCAGCGCGCCTTCCCAATACGGTGGGCGACGGATGTAGGTGCTTTGTGGACGCCATTCGTACAGCGGCGTCACTTTCGGCCCGGTGTCTTCCTGGATAGCGAACATCGGGATGTACACCTGGCGGAACTGCTCGGGTTTCACCGACGCCTTGACCACGGCGTCGATTTCTTCATCGCTCGGCCAGATGTCCTTGAGGCGGATTTCCCGACCGTCCACCACGCCCAGCACATCCTTCTCGATGTCGAAACGAATGGTCCCGGCGATGGCATACGCGACCACCAGCGGCGGCGAGGCCAGGAACGCCTGCTTGGCGTACGGGTGGATACGCCCGTCAAAGTTGCGGTTGCCCGACAACACGGCGGTGGCGTACAGGTCGCGATCGATGATTTCCTGCTGGATCACCGGGTCCAACGCACCCGACATGCCGTTACAGGTGGTGCAGGCGAACGCCACCACGCCGAAGCCCAGCTTCTCGAGTTCGGACGTCAGGCCGGCTTCATCCAGGTACAACGCCACGGTTTTCGAACCCGGCGCCAGGGACGACTTGACCCACGGCTTGCGGGCCAGGCCCAGGCGGTTGGCGTTGCGCGCCAGCAGGCCGGCGGCGATCACGTTGCGCGGATTGCTGGTGTTGGTGCAACTGGTGATCGCGGCGATGATCACCGCACCGTCAGGCATTTGTCCGGGCACATCGTCCCACTGGCCGGAAATGCCTTTGACGGCCAGGTCCGACACCGCGACACGGGCGTGGGGGTTGCTGGGACCTGCCATGTTGCGCACCACCGACGACAGGTCGAAGGTCAGGCCACGCTCGTATTGCGCGCCCTTGAGGCTATCGGCCCACAGGCCCACGTGCTTGGCATAGGTTTCCACCAATTGCACCTGGGTGTCTTCGCGGCCGGTGAGCTTCAGGTAATCGATCGTCTGTTGATCGATATGGAACATCGCCGCCGTGGCGCCGTATTCCGGGGCCATGTTGGAGATGGTCGCGCGGTCGCCCAAGGTCAGGGCGCTGGCGCCTTCGCCGAAGAACTCCAGCCACGCCCCGACGACTTTCTGCTTGCGCAGGAACTCGGTCAGCGCCAGCACCATGTCGGTGGCGGTAATGCCCGGTTGCAGCTTGCCGGTCAGCTCGACGCCGACGATTTCCGGCAGGCGCATCCATGAGGCGCGACCGAGCATGACGCTTTCGGCTTCCAGGCCACCGACGCCGATGGCGATCACGCCCAGGGCATCGACGTGGGGCGTGTGGCTGTCGGTGCCGACGCAGGTGTCGGGAAAGGCCACGCCGTCACGCTGCTGGATCACTGGCGACATTTTTTCCAGGTTGATCTGGTGCATGATCCCGTTGCCCGGCGGAATCACATCGACGTTCTTGAAGGCTTTCTTGGTCCAGTTGATGAAGTGGAAGCGGTCTTCGTTGCGGCGGTCTTCGATGGCGCGGTTCTTGGCGAAGGCTTGCGGGTCGGAACCACCGCTTTCCACCGCCAGGGAATGGTCGACGATCAGTTGCGTCGGCACCACCGGGTTGACCTGCGCCGGGTCGCCACCCTGCAAGGCGATGGCGTCACGCAAACCGGCGAGGTCCACCAGGGCGGTCTGGCCGAGGATGTCATGGCACACCACGCGCGCCGGGAACCACGGGAAGTCCAGGTCGCGCTTGCGCTCGATCAGTTGCAGCAGCGACTCGCGCAGCGTGGCCGGGTCGCAGCGCCGCACCAGGTTTTCCGCCAGCACGCGGGAGGTATACGGCAGGCCGTCATAGGCGCCGGGGCGGATGGCCTCCACTGCCCCGCGAACGTCGAAATAATCCAGCGAAGTGCCGGGCAGCGGTTTGCGAAATTCTGTGTTCATCGTCAGGACTCGGGTCACGGTGGTTTCAGAAGGGTTGGCGCAACCATTGAAGTCAACACATTCCCCTGTGGGAGCGGGCTTGCTCGCGAATGCGGTGTATCAGCCGACATCAATGTTGAATGTCAGTCCGTCTTCGCGAGCAAGCCCGCTCCCACAAGGGGTTTTCGGTTCCTTCAGTTCCGGCGGCTAGAACCCTCCAGCTCAGCGTCGTTCGATTGGCACGAACTTGCGCTGTTCGACGCCGGTGTATTCGGCGCTCGGTCGGATGATGCGATTGTTGGCGCGTTGTTCGAACACGTGGGCGGCCCAGCCGGTCAGGCGCGAGCAAACGAAGATCGGCGTAAACAACTTGGTCGGGATGCCCATGAAGTGGTACGCCGAGGCATGGTAGAAATCGGCGTTGGGGAACAGTTTTTTCTGCTCCCACATGGTCTTGTCGATGGCTTCGGAAACCGGGAATAGCACCGTATCGCCCACTTCGTCAGCGAGTTTTTTCGACCAGCCCTTGATCACCTCGTTGCGCGGGTCGTTGTCCTTATAGATCGCGTGGCCGAAGCCCATGATCTTGTCCTTGCGCGCCAGCATGCCGAGGGTGCCTTCGATAGCATCCTGCGGCGAGCTGAAGCGCTCGATCATTTCCATCGCCGCTTCGTTGGCCCCGCCATGCAACGGGCCCCGCAGCGAGCCGATGGCGGCGGTGATGCAAGAGAACAGGTCCGACAGCGTGGAAGCGCAGACCCGAGCGGTGAAGGTCGAAGCGTTGAATTCGTGCTCGGCGTAGAGGATCAGCGAGACATTCATCACCTTGACGTGCAGCTCGCTCGGCTTCTTGCCGTGCAGCAGGTGCAGGAAGTGCCCGCCGATGGACACTTCGTCGGTCACGCAGTCGATGCGCTGGCCTTGGTGGCTGAAGCGATACCAATAGCACATGATCGCCGGGAACGCGGCCAGCAGGCGATCGGTCTTGTCGTGCTGCTGGGAGAAATCCTGCTCGGGTTCCAGGTTACCCAGGAACGAGCAACCGGTGCGCATCACGTCCATCGGGTGGGCGTCGGCGGGAATGCGCTCCAGCACTTCTTTCAAGGCTTGGGGCAAATCGCGCAACTGGCGCAGTTTACCGGTGTAGGCGTCCAACTGGGCCTGGGTCGGCAGCTCGCCGTACAGCAGCAGGTAGGCGACTTCTTCAAATTGCGCATCTGCCGCCAGGTCGCGAACGTCGTAGCCGCGATAGGTCAGGCCGGCGCCCGATTGGCCCACAGTGGACAAGGCGGTTTGCCCGGCCACCTGGCCACGGAGCCCGGCGCCACTGAGTACTTTTGCTTCGGCCATTTGCTGTCTCCATTTTTTTAGATTTGTAGAGATTGGGGGGAAAGATCGCAGCCTCGTTGCACTCGACAGCTCCTACACAGCTCCTACGAGGAGCTGTCGAGCGAAGCGAGGCTGCGATCTGTTCATTTTTTCGCCGCGAACAACGCATCGAGCTTCTGCTCGAAGGTGTGGTAGTCGATGCGATCGTAAAGCTCCATGCGGGTCTGCATGGTGTCGATGACATTCTGTTGCGTGCCGTCGCGGCGAATCGCGGTGTAGACGTTCTCGGCCGCCTTGTTCATGGCCCGGAAGGCCGACAACGGGTACAGCACCAGGGACACGTCGGCTCCGCCCAGCTGTTCGGTGGTGTACAGCGGGGTCGCGCCGAATTCGGTGATGTTGGCCAGGATCGGCGCTTTCACGCGGCTGGCGAACAGCTTGTACATTTCAAGTTCGGTGATGGCTTCGGGGAAAATCATGTCGGCACCGGCCTCGATGCACGCGGCGGCGCGGTCCAGGGCCGATTCCAAGCCTTCCACCGCCAGGGCATCGGTACGGGCCATGATCACGAAACTGTCATCGGTACGGGCGTCGACGGCGGCCTTGATGCGGTCGACCATCTCCTGCTGGGAGACGATTTCCTTGTTCGGACGGTGGCCGCAACGCTTGGCGCCAACCTGGTCCTCGATATGGATCGCCGCGGCGCCGAACTTGATCATCGACTTGACCGTGCGCGCCACGTTGAACGCCGAGGAGCCGAAACCGGTGTCCACGTCCACCAGCAGCGGCAGGTCGCACACGTCGGTGATGCGACGCACATCGGTCAGCACGTCATCCAGGCCGGTGATGCCCAGGTCCGGCACGCCGAGGGAACCGGCCGCGACGCCGCCACCCGACAGGTAGATCGCCTTGAAACCGGCGCGCTTGGCCAGCAGCGCGTGGTTGGCGTTGATCGTGCCGACCACTTGCAGCGGATGCTCGCTGGCGACCGCATCGCGGAAACGCTGGCCTGGAGTGCTGTTGCTCATGACTCACCTCGTTCAGTGGCGGCGCTGTCCTGGAAATGACGCGCAATGTTGCGTTTGGAGGCGCCGATGTGCCGGCGCATCAATAATTCAGCCAATTCGCCGTCACGGTCGGCGATGGCGTCGAGAATCCGATGGTGCTCGGCAAAGGCCTGGCGCGGACGGTTGGGCGTGGTGGAGAACTGGATGCGGTACATGCGCACCAATTGGTATAGCTCGCCGCAGAGCATCTGCGTCAGGGTGCGGTTGCCGCTGCCCTGGATGATCCGGTAATGAAAGTCGAAATCGCCTTCCTGCTGGTAGTAACCGACCCCGGCCTGGAACGCCGCATCGCGCTCGTGGGTCTCGAGGACCCGGCGCAGTTCGTCGATTTCTTCCAGGGTCATGCGTTCGGCCGCCAGGCGGCAGGCCATGCCTTCGAGGGACTCACGGATTTCATAGAGTTCCAGCAGCTCGGCATGACTCAGCGACACCACCCGGGCACCGACGTGGGGCACCCGCACCAGCAGGCGCTGGCCTTCCAGGCGGTGGATCGCCTCGCGCAGCGGGCCGCGGCTGATGCCGTAGGTGCGCGCCAGCTCGGGCTCGGAGATCTTGCTGCCAGGCGCGATCTCGCCCTTGACGATAGCGGCCTGGATACGCCGGAAGACGTTCTCGGAAAGGGTCTCCGGGTCATCCTGGGCGACCACCGGGGTTTCGAGCTGATCGAGCATATTGTCGACACCTTTAAAATCAATACGGCAAAAACTAACCAATAGCGCCCTTAACGTCAAAACAAAAATCAACATTGTCGACAATCGTCTAATAAACGCCTTGCCGATAACCCTGCTGCATGAAGAGACTCGTAGCGTCCGGCCAGCGGTGGCGTCAGAAAACCACCGTGCTAGAATGCCGCGGTTATTCGCCGCTCTCCTTTTATAGAGAAAGGCTGCCTAGGGAGCTTGTGCAGTAATGCCAGGGCCTGAACCGATAAACGGAACGCTGCGCACCAGGATCTATGACACTCAAGCCCTTATCTGCTGCTTTCTATTTCATGTGCCTGCCGGGGCTTGCCGTGGCGGGTGAAAAAACCGTGTACGGCCTCAACGAATATGCCGCCCTGCAGGGCATCGACCTGGAGGTCGCCGCCAAGCTGGACACCGGCGCCAAGACCGCCTCACTCAGTGCCCGGGACATCAAGCGCTTCAAGCGCAATGGCGAATCCTGGGTGCGCTTTTACCTGGCCATCGACGCGGCCCACTCGCACCCCATCGAACGTCCGCTGGCCCGGGTCAGCAAGATCAAGCGCCGCGCCGGTGACTACGACCCGGAAGAAGGCAAGAAATACACGGCCCGGCCGGTCATCGAACTGGACATCTGCATGGGCTCGGCCCTGCGCAGCATCGAAGTGAACCTGACCGACCGCAGTGCCTTCCAATACCCGTTGCTGATCGGTTCCGAGGCGCTCAAGCGCTTCGACGCGCTGGTCGACCCCAGTCTTAAATACGCTGCCGGCAAACCCGCCTGCGCCAATGCCGCTCAAACCGCAGAGTAATTCCAATGCGCTCCCTTACCCTCCATCTGAAAATGCTGATCGCCATCCTGGTGGTGCTGGGCCTGTCGGTAACGGCCTATCAGATTTTCGTGCTCGGCATCCCGGTCACCGAAGACGCCACCGACGACTTGTGGAACATCGACGCCAAGGTCGAGTTCGTGCCCAACGCCAAGGATCCGGTGAAGATCCAGATGTTCGTGCCGCCCCTGAGCCGCGACTACGTGAGCCTCAACGAGAGTTTCATTTCCAATAACTACGGTGTGGCGGTGAACCGGGTCGACGGCAACCGCAAGGTGACCTGGTCGGCCCGTCGCGCCAAGGGCAACCAGACCCTGTATTACCGCCTGGTGCTGACCAAGCGCTACAGCGCCGAGAAAACCAAGGTCAAGGGCCCGACCTTCCGCGACAGCATCGCCGTCGAAGGCCCGGAAAAACTCGCCGCCGAAGCCCTGCTCGCACCGATCCGCCAGCACTCGGCCGACGTCGAGACGTTCATCAGCGAAGCGATTAAGCGGGTCAACAACCTCAACGACGACAACGTCAAGCTGTTGCTGGCCGGTGACCCTTCGTCGGCCAACAAGGCGCGCATCGTCGAATTGGTGCTATCCATCGCCCACGTGCCGGTGGAAAAGGTCCACACCATCCGCCTGGTGGCCGACCAACCGCAGACACCTGAGTTGTGGCTGCGCAGTTTCAACGGCACCGACTGGCTGTATTTCAACCCGGACTCCGGCGAACAAGGCCTGCCCACCGACCGCCTGCTGTGGTGGACCGGCGATGAAAACCTGATCACCGTCGATGGCGGCAAGAAAGCCACCGTCACCTTCAGCATGAACAACAGCGAAATGAACGCCATTCGCCTGGCCAAGCTGACGGACGAGAACACCGACGCCAACTTCCTCGAATATTCCCTCTACGGCCTGCCGCTACAGACCCAGCAAACCTTCATGATCATGGTGATGATCCCGATTGGCGTGCTGGTGATCCTGGTGCTGCGCAACCTGATCGGCCTGCAAACCCTGGGGACCTTCACCCCGGTGCTGATCGCCCTGGCCTTCCGCGAAACCCAACTGGGCTTCGGCATCATCCTGTTCACGGTGATCACCACCCTGGGCCTGTCGCTGCGTTCGTACCTGGAGCACCTCAAGCTGCAAATGCTGCCGAGGCTCTCGGTGGTGCTGACGTTCGTGGTGGTGCTGATCGCCGCCATCAGCCTGTTCAGCCATAAGCTGGGCCTGGAGCGCGGCTTGTCGGTGGCGCTGTTCCCAATGGTGATCCTGACCATGACCATCGAACGCCTGTCCATCACCTGGGAAGAGCGCGGCGCCGGCCACGCGATGAAAGTCGCCATTGGCACCCTGTTCGCCGCGTCCCTGGCGCACCTGATCATGAGCGTGCCGGAACTGGTCTACTTCGTGTTCACCTTCCCGGCGATCCTGCTGATCCTGGTGGGCTTCATGCTGGCCATGGGTCGTTATCGCGGCTACCGCCTGACCGAGTTGGTGCGGTTCAAGGCCTTCCTCAAGGCAGACTCCTGATGTTCGGCTTCTGGAAGACCTGGAAGGCCCTGGAAGCCCGGGGCATCATGGGCATCAACCGGCGTAATGCCGACTACGTGCTCAAGTACAACAAGCGCAGCCTGTACCCCATCGTCGATGACAAGATCATCACCAAGGAACGGGCCATCGCCGCCGGCATCCATGTGCCGGAGCTGTACGGGGTGATCTCCACCGAGAAGGAAATCGACAAGCTCGACGAGATCATCGGCGGGCGCACCGACTTCGTCATCAAGCCGGCCCAGGGCGCGGGCGGCGACGGCATCATCGTCATCGCCGACCGCTTCGAAGGCCGCTACCGCACGGTGTCCGGCAAGATCATCAGCCATGAGGAGATCGAGCACCATGTCTCCAGCATCCTCACTGGCCTGTATTCCTTGGGCGGGCACCGTGACCGGGCGCTGATCGAGTACCGCGTGACGCCGGACCAGATCTTCAAGAGCATCAGCTACGAAGGCGTGCCGGACATCCGCATCATCGTGCTGATGGGCTATCCGGTGATGGCCATGCTGCGCTTGCCGACCCGTCAGTCCGGCGGCAAGGCCAACCTGCACCAGGGCGCCATCGGCGTCGGCGTCGACCTCGCCACCGGCCTGACCCTGCGCGGCACCTGGCTGAACAACATCATCACCAAACACCCCGACACCACCAACGCGGTGGACGGCGTGCAACTGCCCTACTGGGACGGCTTCATGAAACTGGCCGCCGGTTGCTATGAACTGTGCGGGCTGGGCTACATCGGCGTCGACATGGTGCTGGACCAGGAGAAAGGGCCGTTGATCCTGGAGCTGAACGCCCGCCCGGGCCTGAACATCCAGATCGCCAACGATTGCGGCCTGACCTTGCGCACCCACGCGGTGGAAGCCCGCCTGGAAGAACTCCAGGCCCGCGGCGTTATCGAAACCGCGCAAGAGCGCGTGGCGTTTGCCCAGGAGTTGTTTGGGCATATTCCGCCTGTTGAGGGGTGAAGCTGAGGATGAAAACCGAAGCTGAAGGTTGAACCCTGTGGCGAGGGAGCTTGCTCCCGCTGGGTTGCGCAGCAACCCCAAAGCCCAGCACCTCGGTGTATCAGAATGATGCGCTCAACTGCCCAGGGGGCCGCTTCGCAGCCCAGCGGGAGCAAGCTCCCTCGCCACGGGTCTCATTGAAGCTTCAGACCTGTTCAATACCGACATCCCCCTAGGAGCAAATCCTACAGGGGATTACAATCGCTCCCCCGCCTGAACGGCCGACCCACCCCGCCCATGCCAACCTGCTCCGTACACCCGTTGCCCTACCGCGCCAACCCCGCCGAATACTTCGCGGCGATTCGTCATGCTCCCGGCAGCGTGCTGCTCGACAGTGGCCGGCCAAGCGCCGAGCGTGGGCGTTACGACCTGCTCAGCGCCTGGCCGCTGGCACAACTGGCGGTGTTGCCGAACGAGAGCGGCGGCGATTTCCTGCAACGCCTGCGTACTCATCTGACGCAACTGGGCGACGCGGTACTGCCGGCCACGGTGCAATTGCCCTTCGCCGGCGGCCTGATCGGCTACTTGAGCTACGACTTCGGCCGGCACCTCGAAACCCTGCCGTCCCACGCCCAGGACGACTTGCAACTGCCCGACGCACGTTTCGGCGTGTACGACTGGGCGCTGGTCAGCGACCATCAGGCGGGTACCAGCCAACTGGTGTTCCACCCCCATTGCGGCGAAGGCGAACGCCAGCGCCTGATTACACTGTTCAGCCAGCCGACCCCGGCGCCCGTTCTGCCGTTCAGCCTTGAAGGACCGATGACGCCGGACCTCAGCGCCGACGCCTATCGACAGGCGTTCGAACGCATCCAGGCGTATATCCAGGCCGGCGACTGCTACCAGGTCAACTTTGCCCAACGCTTTCGCGCGCCTTGCCAGGGTGACGCCTGGGCCGCTTACCAGGCGCTGCGGGCGGCGTGCCCAACGCCGTTTTCCGGTTTCCAGAGCCTGCCGGAGGGCGACGCGGTGCTGAGCCTGTCCCCGGAGCGCTTCGTCAAGGTCAGCGAAGGCCAGGTCGAAACCCGTCCGATCAAGGGCACCCGCCCCCGTGGCACAACGCCCGAGGACGACGCGGCCCACGCCGCCGAGCTGCTGGCCAGCCCCAAGGACCGGGCGGAAAACCTGATGATCGTCGACTTGCTGCGCAACGATCTGGGCCGCACCTGCCGCATCGGCTCGGTGCGGGTGCCGGAGTTGTTCAGCCTGGAAAGCTACCCCAACGTGCATCACCTGGTCAGCAGCGTGACGGGCGAACTGGCTGTGGATAAAGACGCCCTGGACCTGATCGCGGGCAGCTTCCCCGGAGGTTCGATCACCGGCGCGCCGAAAATCCGCGCCATGCAAATCATCGACGAACTCGAACCGACCCGGCGCGGGCTGTATTGCGGCTCGTTGCTGTACCTGGACGTGCGCGGGGAAATGGACAGTTCCATCGCCATCCGCAGCCTGTTGGTCAAGGATGGACAAGTGTGCTGCTGGGGCGGTGGCGGGATTGTCGCGGACTCGGATTGGGAGGCCGAGTATCAGGAGTCGATTACCAAGGTTCGGGTGTTGCTCGAAACCTTGCAGAACCTCTAAAGCATCGCGGGCAAGCCTTGCTCCCACAGGCTGGTGTGGTGCCACCTGTGGGAGCAAGGCTTGCCCGCGATGACGGTGTGTCAGTCAACATTACTGCCGGCTGGGCCATCGCTTTCGCGAGCAAGCCCGCTCCCACAGGGGGTTGGGTTTACAAACTGAGATTGCGGTTCGAAGCCTTGATGAACTCCTGCTTCAACTCGGCAAACGTATGCACCGCCGGGAATTGCGGGAATTCACGGATCACATTCTCAGGCGCATGGAACAGAATCCCGGCATCGGCTTCGCCCAGCATCGTGGTGTCGTTGTAGGAATCCCCCGCCGCAATCACCCGGTAGTACAGGCTCTTGAAGGCCAGGACCGACTGACGCTTGGGATCTTTCTGACGCAACTGGTAGCCGGTCACCCGCCCGCCGTCATCGGTAATCAGGCGATGGCAGAGCAAGGTCGGGAAGCCCAGCTGGCGCATCAGCGGTTGGGAAAACTCATAGAACGTGTCGGACAGAATCACCACCTGGAAGCGCTCGCGCAGCCAGTCGACGAACTCGATGGCACCGTCCAGCGGCTTGAGGGTGGCGATGACTTCCTGGATATCGGAGAGCTTGAGGCCATGTTCGTCGAGGATGCGCAACCGTTGCTTCATCAGCACATCGTAGTCGGGAATGTCCCGAGTGGTTGCCCTGAGGGATTCAATCCCGGTTTTTTCAGCGAAGGCGATCCAGATCTCCGGGACCAGCACACCTTCCAGGTCGAGACAGGCAATTTCCACAAGACACTCCCATTTTTTTGATGTTTATCGGTTGAGCGAACAAAAGGCCTGCCGACTCTAGCCATTCGTCGAAGCCCGCGCAACGCACAGGGACGCGCCAGCCCCGACAGCTTTTGTTACCATCAGCCCCATATAGAGCGCCCAGCGCCACCGACCTGTAGGAAACCGCCCTGATGAGCCCATCGTTTGACGTCGTGGAACTCGCCACGACCTATGCCAACAAGTCCCCGCAGGACATCCTCAAGCTGGCTTTCGCCGAATTCGGCGATGACCTGTGGTTGTCCTTCAGCGGCGCCGAAGACGTGGTGCTGGTGGACATGGCCTGGAAACTGAACAAGAACGTCAAGGTGTTCAGCCTCGACACCGGTCGCCTGCACCCGGAGACCTATCGGTTCATCGACCAAGTGCGCGAGCACTACAAGATCGACATCGAACTGGTGTCGCCGGACCACACGAAACTTGAACCCTTCGTGAAGGAAAAAGGCTTGTTCAGCTTCTACAAGGACGGTCATGGCGAGTGCTGCGGCATCCGCAAGATCGAGCCGCTGCGGCGCAAACTGACCGATGTCCGCGCCTGGGCCACCGGCCAGCGCCGCGACCAGAGCCCCGGCACCCGCAGCCAGGTGGCGGTGCTGGAAATCGACACGGCGTTCTCTACCCCCGAGCGCACCCTGTACAAATTCAACCCCCTGTCGCAGATGACCAGCGAAGAAGTCTGGGGCTACATCCGCATGCTCGAACTGCCTTACAACAGCCTGCATGAACGCGGCTTCATCAGCATTGGCTGCGAACCTTGCACCCGCCCGGTGCTGCCGAACCAACACGAGCGCGAAGGCCGCTGGTGGTGGGAAGAAGCCACGCAGAAAGAATGCGGGCTGCACGCCGGCAACATCATTGCCAAATCCAAGAGCGTCTAAGCGAGCGCCAGACTCTGTACACAAAAATGTCACCACAAGTGCCATTTTTGTGTGCACTTACTTCGTAACTGCCCCGAAAGGTTACACCTTCCCTCCCGCGTTATCTGTTCTCCCTTCTTCACTGGCGTTCGCAAAAAAATAAATACCTGTTTAAACGGTCAGTTTTAAATCACGGTATTTCAGCTAGTTATTTAAAACCCATAACAAAACGAAATTAGTGCTGCAACGGATAGATCCGTAAGTGGCATAAATATGGCTTGAGTCGATAAGTGTTTTGTATACAACATCTATAAAACATACACACACTTTAGATCCGCAAGCCTGAAGCGCCCTATCCCGTACAGGCTGCAGATGCCCCGTAACCAATGATGCTCGCCCGCCGCGACGAAGATTTGTCGAGCCTCGCGCTCATGCACAGTCATCGCAGCGCCGAGAATCAGGAGCCTGCCGGAATGCGTACAAGTCTCTCCAATAACATCGCGCTGGATCTGTCCTCCTCCACCCCCGCCCTCGAAGACCACACCGCGTCCCTGGCACTGAGCCCGAGGCTGCACAACAAGGACCTGGCGCCGACCAAGGCCGAAGGCCGCCGCTGGGGCCGCTACAGCATCTTTGCCCTATGGACCAACGACGTGCACAACATCGCCAATTACTCCTTCGCCATCGGCCTCTATGCCTTGGGCCTGGGCGGCTGGCAGATCTTGCTGTCCCTGGGGATCGGCGCGGCGCTGGTGTATGGCTTCATGAACCTGTCCGGCTACATGGGCCAGAAAACCGGGGTGCCGTTCCCGGTGATCAGCCGGATCAGCTTTGGCATCCACGGCGCGCAGATTCCTGCGCTGATCCGCGCGGTCATCGCCATCGCCTGGTTCGGGATCCAGACCTACCTGGCGTCCGTGGTGTTCCGCGTGTTGCTGGTGGCGATCCACCCGGGATTCGCCGACTACGACCGCGACTCGATCCTAGGCCTGTCGAGCCTGGGCTGGGTGTGTTTCGTGGCGATCTGGTTCGTGCAACTGGTGATCCTGGCCTACGGCATGGAGATGGTGCGCCGCTATGAAGGCTTTGCTGGCCCGGTGATCCTGGTGACCGTCGCGGCCCTCGCCGGGTGGATGTACACCCAGGCCGACGCCACCATTGCCTGGTCAATTCGCGAGCCGCTGACCGGAGGCGAAATGTGGCGCAATATTTTTGCCGGTGGCGCGCTGTGGCTGTCGATCTACGGCACCTTGATTCTCAATTTCTGCGATTTCGCCCGCTCCTCGCCGTGCCGTCGGACCATCATCGTCGGCAATTTCTGGGGCCTGCCGGTGAACATCCTGGTGTTTGCCGGGATCACCATCCTGCTCTGCGGCGCGCAGTTCCAAATCAACGGGCAAATCATCGAAAGCCCGACCCAGGTCATTGCCTCGATTCCCAACACGTTCTTCCTCGTGCTTGGCTGCCTGGCCTTCCTGATCGTCACCGTGGCGGTGAACATCATGGCCAACTTCGTCGCCCCGGCCTTTGTCCTCAGCAACCTGGCGCCCAAGTACCTGACCTTCCGCCGCGCCGGGCTGATCAGCGCCGCGATCGCCGTGCTGATCCTGCCGTGGAACCTCTACAACAGCCCGCTGGTGATCGTGTACTTCCTGTCCGGCCTCGGCGCCCTGCTCGGGCCGTTGTACGGGGTGATCATGGTCGACTACTGGCTGCTGCGAAAAGGCCGCATCAACGTGCCGCAACTGTACAGCGAGGACCCAAACGGTGCGTATTTCTACAGCAACGGGGTCAACCTGCGTGCCGTGGCGGCATTCATTCCGGCCGCGCTGATCGCCATCATCCTGGCCCTGGTGCCCGGTTTTGACGCAGTATCACCGTTTTCCTGGCTGATTGGCGCTTCGATTGCAGGGTTGTTGTACCTGATCATCGCCAAGCGCCAGCCGTATTACGAGGACGTCAGCGGTGAGTCCATCGCTGTGGATAACGTTCATCATTGATCGCCCGAACGGCCCGCCCGGTTCGGGCCGCTTACTTTTGTGTGTTAAGGAGGACAGCTCATGCGAATTCTCGTGGTCAACGTCAACACCACCGAATCCATCACCCAAGCCATCGCCCGCCAGGCCCAGGCCGTCGCCGCGCCGGGCACCGAGATCGTCGGGCTCACGCCACATTTCGGCGCCGATTCCATCGAAGGCAATTTTGAAAGCTACCTGGCGGCCATCGCGGTGATGGACCGGGTGATGTCCTACGACCAGCCGTTCGATGCGGTGATCCAGGCCGGCTATGGCGAACACGGTCGTGAAGGCCTGCAGGAACTGCTGAACGTGCCGGTGGTGGACATCACCGATGCGGGCGCCAGCACGGCCATGTTCCTCGGCCATGCCTATTCGGTGGTCACCACCCTGGACCGCACCGTGCCGCTGATCGAAGACCGGCTCAAGCTGTCCGGCCTTTTCGACCGCTGCGCTTCGGTAAGGGCCAGTGGCCTGGCGGTGCTGGAGCTTGAGCAGGATCCGCAGCGGGCGGTTGAAGCCATCGTCCGGCAGGCCGAGCTGGCAGTCAGCCAGGACAAGGCCGAGGTGATCTGCCTGGGCTGTGGCGGCATGGCCGGGCTTGATGAGCAGATCCGCCAGCGCACCGGGGTGCCGGTGGTCGATGGGGTGACGGCGGCGGTGACCATTGCCGAATCGCTGGTGCGGTTGGGGTTGTCGACGTCGAAAGTGCGCACCTATGCCACGCCGCGGCCCAAGACCATTATTGGCTGGCCGGGGCGGTTTGGGCGGTGAGTGCATGACTTTAGACCGAGGCGCCCCCTTCGCGAGCAAGCCCGCTCCCACAGAAGATCTGTGTCGTACACAAATCTTTTGATCAATACAATCAAATGTGGGAGCGGGCTTGCTCGCGAAGGGGGCGACTCGGTCCGAAGCCTGGCTCAAACCGCACTAAACCGCCGCGCCAACCCCTGCTCGGCAAACTGCTCGATGATGAAATCCACGAACGCCCGGGTCTTGCCCGGCAGCAACTTGTGCTCGGCGTAGTAGATGGAGATGTTGCCATCATCGACGTACCAGTCCGGCAATACCCGCTGCAGCGCCCCGGATTCCAGAAAAGGCATGGCGATCGGCATGCTCACCAGGCCGATACCAAGGCCTTGGGCCGCGGCCGCGCAGTCGGCTTCCGAATCGCTCATGGTCATGCGCGTCTTGAGCGTCAGCGGGCTGTGTTCGCGGCTGCGGCTGGTCAACTGCCAGGAACGCACGCGCCCGGTTTGTGGCGAGCGAATCAGGATGCCCTGGTGCTGTGACAGATCGTCCGGCTCTTTCACCACGGCATGGGTTTGCAGGTAGTCCGTAGAGGCCACCAGCACCCGATGGGCCACCGTCAACTTGCGCGCCACCACGCCTTGGGGCAGCTCGAAACCACCGCCGATGGCGGCATCGAAGCCTTGGCCGATCAGGTCCACTTGGCGATTATCGAAATGCCAATCCGGGTTGATCGCCGGGTAGCGTCGCAGAAACGCCCCCAGCAATGGCACGACATACAATCGACCGAACGCCGTGCCCATGCTCACCTTCAGCGTCCCCGCCGGTTGCCCACCAGCGCTGGCCAGGTTGGCGACAGCGTTCTGGATGGTGTTGAAGCTGCTGCCGACCTCCGTCAAGAACAACTGGCCGGCTTCGGTCAGCCGCAGGCTGCGGGTGCTGCGCTGGAACAGGCGTACGCCCATTCGCGCCTCCAGCTTGGCGACGCTTTTACCCACCGCCGCCGGGGTCACGCTCAAGCGTCGCGCCGCCTCGGCAAAGCTGCCGACTTCGGCGCTGCGCACAAAGCATTCGATACTGTTAAAGGTCTCCATGGGCGCCACTCTAAACTTTTGGTTTAGACAGACTATAGCAACGACGGTCTACACAGCCCATGACCGCTTCTTGATACTCGCTCCATCACCGCGGCATCTCGCCCCGGCACACTTTGGAGAACATCATGAGTAACCCAGCACTGAACGGTAAAGTCGCCTTGGTCCAAGGCGGTTCGCGCGGCATCGGCGCCGCCATCGTCAAACGCCTCGCGGCAGAAGGCGCCGCCGTGGCCTTCACCTATGTCAGCTCCGGCGCGAAATCTGAAGAACTGCAGAACAGCATCACCGCAGCGGGCGGCAAGGCCCTGGCAATCAAGGCCGACAGCGCCGACGCCGACGCCGTGCGTAACGCCGTCGCCGCCACGGTCGAGGCGTTTGGTCGGTTGGACATCCTGGTCAACAATGCGGGCGTGCTGGCCATGGGACCGCTGGAGGAATTCACACTCGAAGATTTCGACCAGACCCTGGCCATCAACGTGCGCAGCGTGTTCGTCGCCACCCAGGCGGCGGCGCGGCACATGACCGAAGGCGGTCGCGTCATCAACATCGGCAGTACCAATGCCGACCGCATGCCCTTCGCCGGAGGCGCCACGTACGCCATGAGTAAATCGGCGCTGGTCGGCCTGACCAAAGGCCTGGCCCGTGACCTGGGCCCGCGCGGCATCACCGTCAATAACGTGCAGCCCGGCCCGGTGGACACCGACATGAACCCGGCCGACAGCGACTTCGCCTCGAGCCTGATGTCGCTGATGGCCGTCGGTCGCTACGGCAACGTCGATGAAATTGCCAGTTTCGTCGCCTACCTGGCCGGGCCGGAAGCCGGTTACATCACCGGTGCCAGCCTGACCATAGACGGTGGTTTCGGCGCCTGATCCAGGCATGGAAAAACGCCGGTCATGGCTTCATCCCATGGGGCGAGGGAGCTTGCTCCCGCTGGGCCGCGCAGCGGCCCTCTTTTTCAGGCCCATTCCAACTCCGGCAAACCACAAAGGCTTGGCTGGAACATCCTCAAGGAGCGGATGATCCCGTCGGCATGGGCGTATTTTTCGTCCGCCATGGCCGAATCCGGAATGGCAATGGCGGTCATGCCAGCCGCTTTCGCGGCCGTCACGCCGAACGGGGAATCCTCGAACACCAGGCAATCGCGCGGCTCGACACCCAGGCGCCGGGCGGCGGTGAGGAAGATATCCGGTGCCGGTTTTGCCGCGCCGACTTCGGGGTCATCCGCCGTCACGATGCAATCGAACAGCGCGAACCAGTCCCGGTGCAAGGTGGTTTTCAGCTCGAACGTAGGGCTCGACGAACTGGTCCCCACCGCTATCGGAATGTTGTGGGCCTTCAGATGCCGCACCAGTTCCTCGGCGCCAGGCATGCCCAGGGCGTGAGGAAAACGCTCGCGCATCAAGGGCTCGCGAATGGCCAGGAATTCCTGGGGCGTGATCGGTAATTCCAGCGCCTGGACGACGTAATTGGCCAAGTCCACAGCCCCGCGTCCGATGATGTTCTGTTTGACGCTCCAATCGAACGTGCGCCCATAGCGCTCGGCGATGATGGAAGTCACCTCGGTGTAGATCCCCTCGGTGTCCAACAACAGCCCGTCCATGTCGAAAATCACAGCCTTGATCGGGCCAAACTCTTTCAGCGGTGCATTCATCGCATCTGATCCGTTATCAACACAACATTCCAGGGATGGCTCAGGTGCGCCAGGGTAGCGTGTTCGCCTTAAAGGATTCAGCAGGATAACGAAGGGGGCTTGGAACCGGCAATGGGAAATCCATGGACGGGTTTTGTGGCGAGGGCGCTTGCTCCCGCTCGGTTGCGCAGCGACCGTAATATCGTGGGGCTGCTTCGCACCCCAGCGGGAGCAAGCTCCCTCGCCACAAAAGCGGATCGGTTTGGATGACGATGCAGCGGTTATTGACCCGAGCTGCCGGAGCCGCCCGATCCCGAGCCGCTGCCGCCCGAGCTGCCACCGCTGTCGCTGGTACCGGTTCCTCCGCTGGTGCCACCGCCGGCGTCGGCGCCGCCCATCGTGCTGCCGCCACTCATCGAACCGCTGCCGGTGCCGGGGCTGGTGCTGCTGCCGCTGGCATCGCCGCCATTGCCACCACCGACGGAGCCTGGGGGCAAGGCGTTACCGCTGGCACCGGACGTTGAGCCAGCCTCCATTTCCGAAGAAGGTGGCATCCCGCCCTTGTCCACGGGAGGCGTGCCGCTGGAAGATTGTGCGAAAGCGGCCAACGAACTGACCGAAAGAATCCCGGCGAGTGTCAGCGCTGTCATGTTGGACTTCATCATGGTGAGTCTCCTTTTCAAGGTACTTACCTGATGTGTGGCATGCGTGAAGGGTCGATGGTGCCACTGGATCGACGGGCGGGGCTGTCGATCAGCTCGGCTTGCCGGAGGCGTCTTCACCGGCGATGTCCGGATCATCCGGGGTCGCCTCGACATCCTCGTCGTCGCTGGGCACTTGCTCGACGCCCGCTTCGTCATCGGGCGGCAGCTGGTCGCGGCTCAGCGGGTTGGTGGGCGACGGAAGTGGGTATTCCGGGGTTTCTTCGTCGTCGCGGGCGGGCGAATGGACAGTCATATATAACCTCCTGGCAGGTGAACGCACCTGTTCTGCAGCTTAAAGAACCAGGCGATCCGTTTGAGCGCTTTCACTTGTAGGATTCGTCCTCAAGTTCAGCGTCCTCATCGTCGAGCAAGGGCACTTGTGCGTCGTCCATCAGCGAACCGGGGTCTTCATTGCCTGGGTCGTTGGGGCCTGGGTCATTGATGAAGGGAACGCCCGTCGGGCCTTTTTCTTCCTTGCCTTCAGTTTCCGGCGTCATGACACACCTCGCGATTGCTGATGGATGTATGAATTTGAGGCGGGGGGGCGGCAATCGTTCCCCTGTGTGGGAGCGGGCTTGCTCGCGAAGGCGGTGTCACAGTCGATGACGATGTTGGATGTGCTGGCCTCTTCGCGAGCAAGCTCGCTCCCACAGTTTTTTTGTGTCGTACGCAGATGTTACGAACACCCCAAATCCCCTGTGGGAGCGAGCCTGCTCGCGATGGCGGTGCCGCTGTTACATAGCGGCTGGCGCTGTTTGTTGCCCTTGCTTTAGGCATCAAAAGAAGCCCCAAAAAAAACGGCGCTTTTCATTTCTGAAAGAAGCGCCGTTTTTTCCAGTTGAACAGCATCACGGCATGAGGCCGGATCCATTCATCCAAGCCTCCGCTTAGCGGTGCTTTCTCTTGTGCTTGTGCTTCTTGCCACCGGAGTGACCGTCGTTGTCATTGGACAGGTTGCTGCCCAACGCGCCGCCCGCCGCGCCGCCGATGCCTGCGCCGATAGTGGAGCCGGTGGAGCCGCCCAGGCGGTTACCGACAATCGAGCCACCGGCCGAGCCCAGGCCACCGCCGATGGCGGCTTCCGTGCGGCTGCCTTTGCGCGCGCCCACGGCGCTACCGGCTGCGCCGCCGACACCGGCGCCAATCGCGGCGCCTGTGCTGCCGCCCATCTGCTGGCCGACCACGTTGCCCAACACACCGCCCAGACCACCGCCGACCGCGGCGGTACCGTCGCCGGCAGCCATCGCGCCCTGGGCAACCACTAACCCCAGTAACAAGGTGGACAAAGTCAAACGCATGATAGAAACCTCAAGAATGCCGCATCGGGGAGAAATGGCCGATGCGTGCGGGCGCGATTTTACGCCACACAACGTCAGCCATGACGGTTGGACAACGAAACGGCGGATTATTTTATGACAGGCAAAAAAAAGCCCGCTGGGGAAACGGGCAGGTACTGCTTTCTAACGGATGAGCTCAGAGTACGTACCTGCTTGTGAAAGAAACGTGAAAGAAACCGCGGTTTGAGAAAAGATGAAAAATATTTATGTAAAGACCGGGATATCCCTGTAGGAGCTGCCGAAGGCTGCGATCTTTTGATCTTTCGCTTGAGACTCAATTGTCAGAGGAAAGATCGCAGCCTCGTTGCACTCGACAGCTCCTACACAGCTCCTGCGCAGCCCCGGCGGGAACGATCTCTGCCCACAACTCGTCGTCACTTCTTGACCGGAACCCTGGGCAAAAACTTGGCCTTCTCCCCTCGCTCCACCTTGGCCACCTTCGTCCTGATGGACTTGATCGGCTCATCGCCAAAGTCTGCATGGTAGGTCGACTGGCCACACTGCAACCCTTCATTGATCGGATATGCGGCTCCGTGCTCCTCGCTGTACGGTGTTCCCATTGCCTTTCCCCTTTCATTGAGGTCCATACCGGCAACAACCGGTTGCCTGACAATATCGACCTTCACGACAGTGAGACTAGTCGGTCATCAACAGACTGTTGATTCAACAACACCCTTCGCCGACGAATGGAACTCACTGTTTCAAAAAGGAAACACTCATTCAGCGCCCAGCATCGTCCGGTTCAAAACCCGGGAAACCTGATCGGCGGAATAGGGTTTGGACAAGAACTCGAAGCCCTCATGACCGCTGTGGGCCAACTCTTCGCTGTAACCAGAAGTCAGCACCACCGGCAGGTCCGGGCGACGCTGGCGCAGTTCTCTCGCCAGGGCAATCCCGCTGATGCCGGGCATCACCACGTCAGAAAATATCGCGTCGAACGCCATCGCATCCGGGCCGACCATCTCCAGCGCTTCTTCGGCGTTGGTCGCCCAGGCGGTTTCGTAGCCCAGGTCCTGGAGGATCTGGTTGGCAAAACGCCCCACCTCCAAATTGTCTTCCACGACCAACACCCGACGCTTGCCCTTTTCCAGCACCAGGGGCGTGTGTTCTTCCTTGACCGGCTCGTGGTTTTTCTCGGGCTCCACTTCCGGAAGGTACAAGGTAAACACCGTCCCTTCGCCCACCACGGTGGAAACATCGACGTTGCCACCGGACTGCTTGGCGAAGCCAAACACCTGGGACAAGCCCAACCCCGTGCCCTTGCCCACTTCCTTGGTGGTGAAGAAGGGTTCGAAGATGTGCTCGAGCACTTGCGCGTCTATACCCGTACCCGTATCGGCCAAGGCGATGGCGGCAAAGGATTGCCCGGCCCCGGCATGACCACGGATCGGCGGCATGCCACCGCCACAGCTGAGCCGCAGCCACAGCGTGCCCTGGCCATTCATGGCATCCCGGGCGTTGAGGGCCATGTTGATCAGCGCCGTCTCGAACTGGCTCAAATCCGCACGGATGTAACAGGGCCGATCGCACAGCTCGACGTTGACCTGGATCCGCGCCCCCGTGACGGTTTGCAGCATGTCCCCCAGGCTCTGCACTAGCTTGCCCACGTCAATGACTTGCGGCTTCAAGGGCTGGCGCCGGGCAAACGCAAGCAACTGGCTGGTCAACTTGGAGGCGCGCTCCACCGTTTCGGACACCGCCGTCATGTAGCGTTGCCGGCGATCGTCGGACAGGTTGGGCATGCGCAGGAAATCGACCGAAGAACGGATGATTGTCAGCAAATTGTTGAAGTCATGGGCCACGCCGCCGGTGAGCTGGCCGATGGCTTCGAGCTTTTGCGACTGGCGCAGCGCCGCTTCGGTCTGTTTCAACCGCGTGGTGCGTTCCTCGACCCGTTCCTCCAACGTCGCGTTCAACTCGGCCAGGGCCGCCAGGCCTTCGCGCACAGCGGCGTCGGCACGGGCGCGCTCAATGTGGGCCCAGGAGCGCTCGGTAACTTCCATCAGCAGCGCCAGATCGTTGGACGACCAGATCCGCGGCGTCTTGTCGTGAATCGCCATCAGCGCGGTCAATCGCCCGCCCTTGATCAACGGCACGCAAATGGTCGCCGCGATGCCAAGGGCCTGGAACGCCGCCGCTTCCTCCGGCGGCAGCTCCTTGAGATTATCGTTGAGCACCAGCGGCTTGCCGGCCCGCAGATTCGTGACCGCCAGTCGGCCAAAATCAGCCAGCCGATAGTGCCCAAGAATATGCGGCGAGCCCACCCGGGCCCAATCGCCGCGAATGGTGAAACCGTCCTCGTCCTCATCCATGTCGGCGTAGGCACAATTGGACAGGTTCAAGTGCGCCGCCAGGATCCGCGTGGTGGTCGCCATGATGGCCTGCGGGTCGGTGGCGTTCGCCACGGCGGTGCCGATGGCATCCAACACCGCCAGCCGCTGGGTCATGAACACCGTGGAAGTGGTCTCGGTGACCGTATCCAGCATGCCCACCACCGTGCCGAACTGGTCACGGATGGGGCTGTAGCAGAACGTGAAATAGGCCTGCTCAGGACCGCCGCCGCGCTCGATGATCAGGGGGAAGTTCTCTATATAAGTGGCTTGCCCCTCGAAGGCGGCCTGCACGATTGGCCCGATATCGCGCCAGACCTCCTGCCACACCTCATCGAACCCTCGCCCCAGCGCCTCGGGCTTGCTGCCAAGGATCGGCAGGAACGCATCGTTGTACAGCGTGATCAGGTCCGGGCCCCAGACGATGGCCTGGGGAAAATGCGAGGCCAGGCTCAGCGCCACGGTGGTCTTCAACACATCGGGCCACTGGCCTGGCGGCCCCAACGACGTGCCCTCCCAAGGATGGCGGCGGACCCGTTCAGCCATTTCTCCGTAGCTCTGGAGCCAATCTGTCATGCGTTCGATCCTTCTGAGACGCCAATACCAACGAGGGGAAAGCTTGTGACCCCAGGCAGGGCCGTATTATCCCGCGCGGGGTGGGAATGCGCGATTGGAATGTGGGATGCGTCGGGGGGTAAATGGGGGGTAACGGGCAGATATGGGCGATGAGGCTACAGAAATATCCTACAAATCGTTGTGTTTTGGCCGGATGTACGTGAGGGGCTTGCCTGGTTGTAAGACATACAGCTCAGATACTCAGGGCTATGGCAACGTCCTACATATGATTGGGAATCCCCTTCCCTATCAATCCCTTGCGTATTTTTTGCGGTGGCGACTATAGTCTTGGCGTCGCCCAAATGGCGGCCGGGTTTGGCGACTCGATTGACACAAGTGCAACGGTGCTTTCTGCTGTGGCAGAAGCACACTCGTGCTCACAGAAACTGCTTTATGGCAGCTGTGCGCGGGAGACCTTCGGGTCTGCCGGCTCCTTGTGTCACCGGTTCGCCAACCTGCGTACAGCTGTCACCCTTTGTTTGGCGACAAAGTGTGGCAGTTCATTCATGACACAAGGAATTGATATGAACCGATATATGGGCCTCACCAGCAACGCCGACGACCAACCCCTCTACGTCGATACCACCGCCCCACTACACATCCTGCTCGACTCAGCCGCCTACCGAATCCGTGCCGCCACCCAGTTCCTGGAGAACTTGGCGATGCGTGATGAACTGACCATCGACCCCGCAACCCTTCAGGACCTGGCACAACTGTGCTGCATCCCACTGCGTGATGGGTGTGACGTGATGGATGTGATTGCCCGACGATTGGATGCAGCACCGGCCGGTTCCACTCTATAAGTCTGCCCGCCGAATAAACCTGCTATCCGACAACCTGTGGCGAGGGAGCTTGCTCCCGCTGGGCTGCGCAGCGGCCCCTTTTGTGAGCGCTGCGCACTCAAGCGGGAGCAAGCTCCCTCGCCACAAAAGAAAACAGCTCCATGTCATGGTTTGGCTGTAGTAGAGGACTCCCCAATGACGCACACCGCTACCGACAGTGTCGCAACTCAGGTCCGCAGGCTTGCTGAAACCCACAATGTTACTGCTGAGCTTGACGCCATCAGTCGTATGGCCGCGACCATTACCCGTCTGACCGGCGACGTCGTCGAACTGGATAACGTCGAACAGTTGCTCGTCAATCTCAAGAGAAAAGGCATTCTGAGCAAGTCTGAGATCCTGACGCTCCAAGGTGAGTACCTTCAAGAAAGAAGACGCGCCAAGAAACGTAGCGCATGAGTGTTGATCCGCTCAGTGATTCCGAAACCGCAGGTTATCTTCAAAATTTACTAGTTGGTTTGAAAAACGCCTCCTGACGGAGGCGCCTTGAGTCAAGAACTCCGAGTCATCTCAGAAGCAAGCACTAACCGCTCAAGACCGATGCCGAATCCTGCCCCCTCTCGATAGGCTCCACCGCCGACAACCTGCTGCTGTGCCCCTAACACCGGACAACGCACCTCAAACCCATTCCCTTCAAGGTAATAACTTAATCCACGCTTCACTGATAGATTGAGTTCGTATTCGAGCCCCAGCGAGTCAAGAAAACCGATGCAAATTGCTTGGCTACGCTGTAATGCCAGATTCGGCGTGGGGCTAAGAATTTCCAGTCCCAGTTGAGTGAACTCGCGATACCGACCCGCTTGAGGTCGCTCATACCGGTAACAACGCGCCACGTAAAAAAACATCGCTTCTTCTCGTGATCCGAGAAGTAAATCATTGCGCTCCTGAAAAAGCGCGGTGGCCTCTGGGATGAGGCAACAAGAACGTCCGGCCTTGTCGTCAAAAGCCCACATTTGCCCGATTATTTCACTCCCGCCGGCTTTCTCTATAAACGTGTCCTGGCCCCACAACGCAGGAACTATGGCCTCCTCAGCCCCTGCATCGATGAAGATAGCTCCGAAAGCGCCCCTCCAGCTCTCGCATGAGTACAGCTTCTTTTCCAGTCACTATTCGGGTTCCGCGAAGCATAGTCATTTTTCCGATCTCACTTTTTACAACCAATAAAAAAGGCGCCGTCGGCGCCTTGGTTTGTTTCATTGATGGGTCAGAATGGATGTTTCGAATTCTGATCAATCGATGAGTATGAGCAACCGCGGCACTCTGGGTGAGGTCCGTGATGATGGTGATTGCTTGGAATAAATTGAGTCATAGCCGATCCTTGCACAATTCAGGGGGCGCTTACAAGGTACGGCTCTTCGTGCTGATTCGTTGCCCGTCAATCGCTCGGGACTAGCCTTCCAGATATCTACACAAGAACGTCGAGAAAACCATGCCTGACCGCAAACAACTCCATCAGGACGGTTACGCCCTGCTACGCCAAGCGATCCCGGCCGAGTGGCTGGCTGACTTGCGCAGCGTGTTCGATGCCGGCGTGAAACCGTCGGACCAATGGCCAGTGCCCCGCGGCATGGACTGGCGCTATTCGATGCTGGACGACGATGCAACAATTCAAGCCGTGTGCCGCCTACCCCAGCTACTGGCGGTGGCAGGAGAATTGATCGGCGAGCGGTTCTTCCTCTCCCAAGTGGAAGGACGTGAACCCCTTGCCGGTAACGGCCACCAACAATTGCACCGCGACTTGTCAGCCCAACGACCAGGCGACATCGCTGTCGCCTTGGCTTTCTTCGACGATTACGGCCCTGAGAACGGCGCGACACGGATCGTCCCCGGCAGCCACCGCCCCGAGCCGGGCGCCCCACCTTTCGACTTCAATGACGAGTCACGCGCCGTGCAGCTTTCAGGCAGCGCCGGTGACATCCTGGTGTTCGATGTCGATCTGGTGCACGCGGGCAGCCTGAACGTGATCGGCGCACGCCGTCGCTCCACCCTGATCAGCTATTTCTCGGAATCGCTCTACGCCTCACACCTGGAAACCGTGGCGCTGCGCAATATTCGGATGGACACCCGCGACCGATTCGCTCCCTCGGATTTTGCTTTTGGGGATTAGATTTCCGGGTCGATAAAAGTTATGCACTGCGGTTCGAATCTGAGCTTTAATGCCGGGGGTTATCAACAGCCCCCCTCGTCTAATCAAGGAAGAAACGACATTGAAAACAGCTCTCGGCGCTCTGCTGTTGGCCTGCCTGACAACCACCGCATTCGCTGACGAAAACCCCATCGGCTTCCAATCCTCCACCCTGCCGGATCCGCACAATGGCCGCGCTCTGGAGATGGTCGTTTGGTACCCCAGCGCAACCACCGCAACCGCGCAACTGATCGCCGATAACGCGGTATTTGTCGGCGCCTCCGCCGTGCGTAACGCGCAGCCAACGGACGGCGAACATCCACTGGTGGTGCTCTCCCACGGCTACAGGGGCAACTGGAGCAACCAGATCTGGCTGGCCAGCGCCTTGGCCCAGAAGGGTTACATCGTCGCCGCCATCAACCACCCCGGCAGCACCACCCATGACCGCAGCCCGCAAGCAGCGGCGCAGCTATGGCAGCGCCCCGTTGATCTGCGTCGGGCCATCGATGCGGTCACGGCTCAACCGGAAAAATTTGGTCGGGTCGCCAACGGCCGAATTGCAGCCGTGGGCCATTCACTCGGCGGCTGGACTGCCCTGGAAATCGCCGGCGCTCGCTTCGACCCAGAGCGCTTCGCCCAAGACTGCAAAGCCCATTCGCAGTTATCCAGTTGCACCGTTTACGAACAGATGAACCCCGCCAGTACCGCTGAAGCGAAGGCCGAGCTGGCCGCTGATTGGCTCGACAAACGCGTCACTGCGGTGGTGACATTGGACCTGGGGCTTTCGCGGGGCCTGACCGATGAGAGCCTGGCCGCCCTGCCTGTACCCGCCCTGGTGATTGCGGCTGGCGTACCGTCGCGAGAGCTTCCCGCCGAGTTGGAGTCCGCCAACCTGGCGAAACGCCTACCCCCAGCGACAAGCCGTTACGTCGGGATCAGCGACGCGAGCCATTTCAGCTTCATGTCGATGTGCAAGCCTGGTGCGCAGAAGATCCTCGAAGAGCACGTGCCGGGGGATGGCATTATTTGTCAGGATGGGGATGGCGGTCGTGCTCGGGGGGTGGTTCAGCAGCAGGTTGTGTCGCTGATCGCGGAGTTTCTGGCGCAATCCACTGGAGAGCTTGAGAAGGAGGCTAGATGAAGATCACACGTCCAGGATTATCGGGATATTTAACGAGTAGGGGCGCCTAATGCAGCGCGTCATGATTATCGGTCAGCCTGGCTCAGGAAAAAGCACGCTGGCTCGGGAAATGGGCAAACATACCGGATTGCCAGTCATTCATATTGACACTATTCATTGGCAGCCCGGTTGGATCGAGCGAAACCCGGACGAGAAGACGCGGCTTTGTCACGAGGTCGAGGCACGCGAACAATGGATTTTTGAAGGCGGTCATTCTGCCACTTGGGACAACCGAATTGCGCGAGCCGATCTTTTGATATGGATTGATCGCTCATCGGTACTTCGGTTCTGGCGTGTGCTTCTCAGAACGTTAACCCAGCGAGGCCGCCCACGCCCCGATCTTCCAGAGAATTGCCCAGAGCAGCTAGGGAACCTTCCGGAGTTTTTCAGATTTATGTGGGCGACCCGTAAATCGGCGCGTGCAAAGATGAAGCAACTTGTAGCAACGGCCCCATCGACATGTCGCGTTATCTGTCTGCGGTCCAACCGCCAGATCCAACTGTTTCTGTCGAATATCGGAGAGGAGGCACCTAGCGTAGAACCGCCGCAAAAAGTCGAAAAAAACGACAACGTCGTTTTATGGAAGCAAGAATAAATCCCCCCCTATTCCATCCCTTTTCCCACCGGCGTGCTCGGCACATCAAGCCCGACTTTCACCCGGTCCAGCGCCACGATTGTCTTGAACCAGGTCACGTTGGAATTTTCGGCAAACAATCGCCGCGCCAAAGCCTGGTATTCGTTCATGCTGGCAACGGTTAACACCAGGACGAAATCCACTTCGCCGGTGACGTAATAACACTGCTGAACTTCGGGCACCGCGAAGTGCGCCTTCATCGCCTCCAGCGCCTCGATGCTAGTGCGCTCTGCCATCACTTCCACAATGATCGTGATCGGCCGCCCTACGGCGGTGGGATCCACGATGGCGACGTTGCCCGTGATGACGCCCCCCGCTTCCATCCGCTTGATACGGCGCTGAACGGCGGCCGTGGAAAGATTGACCTGCTCGGCCATGAGGCGCAGCGGCATCGTGTTGTCGCGCTGGACGAGGTCCAGGATGGCACGGTCGAATTTGTCCAACGATTCAAGTGCGGCGTCGCTTTTTGCCATGGTAAACCTGTGAGAAATTTTCTCGAAAACTAACAGAAAACTGCGCCCCTTTATCTACCCTGGAGAAATATTATCTTGCCAGCAGTCTGCGTACGCAGCCTTGGTCGCAACACACACAGGATATTATTGGCATGCTCGCACTGTTCCATCTCTCCCCTGTCCTGTTGGTGACAGCCATGCTCGTCGTGCTGCGCCGGCCACCCGTGCACGCCGCCATTGCAGGTACTGTATGGGTCATGGTGCTCTGGCTCGCCGGCGCTGCCGACGCGTGGCGCCTGGGCAGCATGGTGGCCGCTGCTCAAGATACGGCCGTGCTGTTTGCAAGTACGGCTTTCGTGATCGTTCCAGGCCTGGTTTTTGTGATTTTTATCGAGCGCATGGGTGTCAACCTGGCGCTTAGCCAATGGGTGCGGTCACTGGGGCTTGGGCGCGGCGATCAAGTCGTGTTTATCGTTCTTGGACTGGCACCGTTGCTCGAAGCGATGACCGGCTTCGGCGTGTCGTTGATCGCCACGGTGCCCCTGCTGCTCAGTCTCTTCGAACGTCGGGTCGCGCTACGGATAGCACTGACCGGCATGGCAATCATGCCTTGGGGAACGCTGGGCCTGGCATCGGTCATTGGTGCTTCGTTGGTTCACCTGGACGCAACCGCGCTGGCAGCGACCTCGGCATTGACCAGCGCACCGGTTTTTTTGGTCCTCAGTGCAATCGCGCTATCGCTTGCAGGCGTTCGTGATTCGCGGGAATGGAGGGCGTTGGGCGCTTTCTGGCTGCTGTTCGTGGGCGTGCTTTACGGTGCCAGTCGGTGGCTGGGGCCGGAAGTGGCCGGCGTGGCAGCAGGCCTGGTGACGGCTGCTGCGGTACTCTCTGCTGGGCTGTGGCGCCTGCGCCGCAACGACAGCGAGCGCGGTGCGGTGCAATGGCCGCGTCAGGCATGGCCATATCTGGTACTGATCGTCTGCATTGTCGCGTTGAAGACGGTGTGGACGATCACCGCTTGGCCAGATCACTGGGTTGTACAGGGCGCCCAGGTCACCTGGAAACCACTCGCCTCACCCGGCCTGGCACTGGTTCTGGTGCTGATCGGGATAGGGTTTCACACGCGCCACACACAACGCCAGACAGCACTCGACGTCAACCTGCCTGCTGCGCTGGTGGCGCGGGCGAAGCGGCCACTGTTGACCATTTTCTTCTTCCTGGCGATGTCGCAGATGATGGTGAAGGCCGGCTTCCTCGCGGGTTTGATGCAACTGCTGGCGGGCCTGTCACCCGCCGCCGCGACGTCGCTGGTGGCCCTGTTTGGCGCGCTGTCAGGCTACATGACCGGGTCGAATGTTGGCGGCAACGCGATTTTCATGCCGGCCATCGCGATGTTGCCGGAATCCTCTCGCCTGTTGCTGGCTGCCGTCCAGAACAGCTCGGCAGGGCATGCTGCGCTGGGCTCGCTGTCGGTTGTCATGCTGATCCTGGGACTTGCCAAGACCCAGGCCAAGGAAGAAGGCGAACTGGTAAGGTTTGGCTTCACGCTGGTCTGTCTCAATACCGCGTTAGTCGCGTTGGGCGCGGCGTTGCTGAGTGGGTGGTTTGGATAGTGGAGTGTTGGCAAGTGGAGCCCCTTTTGCACTTTTTCCAATCCCTTGGGTTCATGTCTCTTTCCCAATAGTTTCTGACTTAACTATCCTACGCCTCCACCCCAAACGGATTCGCCACGATGTATCTGCGTTCAAGCATCTTGTTGTGCCTGTGCCTTTTCAGCAGCCTGAGCCAGGCCGCTGTTAACTGTTCGGCCCTGGCGGAAAAGATCTCCGGGACGGTGCCGGAGTTTCATCCGTCGGCGCAAGGCAAAGTCATTGGCACCGGACGCCTGCATTTCCACGAAGCGCCCGATGAAGCCTGTGCCAATAAGAAGATTTTTGTCATACCCGGCGACTCCCTCACCGTTTACTCCAGCCTTGAAGACGAATCATGGCTGGAAGTGAACTTCATCGCCAAGAGCGGCGACGACTTTACCGGTTGGGTAAAGGCTGATCGGGTCGAGATTGGCGCACCTTACGGAGCGCCAGCAGACGATACCGACGACGCGCCAGCGAGTGATGCTCAATAAAGGGGAGAAGAAACGATGACGAGTCCACCAGACGGGAACGGTCTATTCCCGGCCACTACACACGACAATGTGGCTGATGGCATCGGTTTCGCCGCCTGGGCTCGCGTCTGGGAGGCGCTTGGCGTCAGAGACGCGTCACGAGAAACGTACGAAGAACTCCTTCGACACTACGGCGAGCCGCACCGCGCCTACCACAATCTCCAACATCTGAAAGAATGCCTTCAGGTGCGCCGATACGTCAACGCGGCCTGCCAGGCCTCCGCTGAAGTCGACCTCGCGTTATGGTTCCATGACGCGATCTACGACCCCCTTCGCAGCGACAACGAGTTGCGCAGTGCGCAATGGTTGGACGACGTGGCACGCGATAGCGGCCTGGACGATGAAACGCGACGCAGGCTTTACGACTTGGTGATGGTGACGCGACACGACGGTGCCCCGGCAACGGCAGACGAAGCGGTCTTGGTGGACACGGACCTGGCGATCCTTGGAGCATCGTTCGAGCGGTTCGAGGAATACGACCAACAAATTCGCCGCGAGTATCAGTTTGTGCCTCTGCCTGTGTACCGCCAGAAACGGCGCCAGGTCCTTGAAGGCTTCCTGGCGCGTGGACGGATCTATACGACCGCAGCGTACTTCGATGCATTTGAGCAGCAGGCGCGCGCCAATCTTGCACGAGCCATCGAGCGTCTCGACTGAAGGCTGGATTCAAGCGGCGGAGGGATATTCAAATTCGCTGGCGCTCGATCACGGTGACCGTCGTCGTTCGGGAAATCGGGACTCAGCCATCTAATCAAGCTGCGAATCTTGATCAAGGTGACGTGCTCGTCGAATTTAAACTTACTATGCCCCGGAAGAATCATACCGTTTGACAAACCGACGCTCGTCGACCGCGTAACCTTGCTGCTGATAAAAAATGTGAGCCTGCATTCGGTGGTCGCTGCTAGTCACCTCAGCCCGGACGCAAAGTTGTTCTATAAAAAATGCATCAGCAGCAGAAACTAGCATTGCCCCTACTCCTTGTCCTCGGGAGTCTTCATCGATGACAAGCGAGGTAATGCGTCCGAGCCTACCCGGCTGATGAAACAGCTCAAGTACATGTAAGCTTATGACACCGATAATATTTTTACCGCCTTGTGCCAGCAGCACGGTATCGCGAGCGCTAAGTTCTAATGCTTCAAGCTTATCTCGGATTAGCTTCGGCGAGGCTTGGTAGCCTAACTGGCCCAAGAGCCTGGACACAGATTCTGCATCGGTTAGTAAGGCTTTTCGAACTTTCATGTTGTTCTCAACTGGGTATTGCACAGGCTTGTCCACCCTTTGAATTCGACTTGACCTATCGTTTGCATCGGACTTAACCAACACGCTGGGTGACTGAGACCGGCAGAAAGCGATCAGAGCCGTCAGTCGACCTGAGAACACAGGTTAGATGACTTGAACCAGAGGACTGCGGAGTCGACATGAACATGCTTCTGCTTTTGAGGCAGGAAGGGTGTATCAAGCGTGCCCAACGCTATCGAGACCCAGTCGGAGAATTTACCTTCAGATCGAGACCAAAACAGAGTCGAACCGCAATCGATGCAGAACTCACGTAATACGGCCTCTGACGAAGCATAGCTTTTGATGTTGGTGGAACCGCGAAGTACTCGAAGCGCGCTACGGGGAATGCTGCCGTACGATGCGAATGCTGCCCCGTGCCCCTTGCGACACTGGCTACAATGACAATGACTCACTGCTTTTGGTGAGACGAGTAGCTCGTAACTGACGGCAGCGCATAAGCAGCTTCCTTGGTATAGCTGTGTCATAGGCCTTTCCGTACAGATAAGAAACCCCAGCGTAACTGTCCCAGTCCAATCAGTCGACCGACCGTTATTTGCCGTCTGCTGCCTGCTACGACGCAGCTATCGAGCCAAGACCCCGAAGCATCGGGGACAGACCGATATGGATAACGCTGAGAGTCCATAAAGAGTCGGCTGCAGCCCCTTCAGGCATAGTCGACCCAAAGGAGCCTGTATACATCCAAGGATGTCACTCACCGGCAAGTCATCAAATCAACCGATCCAAAACCCGCGCATTCCACAACTCCCGATACCGCTCCCGCCACCCCGGGCTCCCCTTATCCAACCACTCCAACGTTGCCTCAACACTCTCAGGGCTGATCATGAAGTGATTGATATGCTCCTCGATCCGCTCTTCCGATAGATGCAGCAAGTCCAGATAACCATTGAAAGAATCCGCCAACACCACGTACTCATCGCCCTGCTGACGACGCCCGGTCCAGGCCGGTAAACCCGCCACCAGCGCCGCCACGTCCTGGCGCCCTTCCCGCACATCCAGCAGCAAGATACTCGCGCCGCCGTCGCGACCTATCGGCAACAATCCCGTTTCGGGGAAACCTGGCTGGGCCCGCAATTGCTCCAGTTCAAAGGGGTTGGATTCATACTTTTCGTCCAGATCCAGCCCGTACAGCGAAAAGCTGAGCAATTCCTCATCGCCATTGGCGAGCGTGGCCAACACATCGTATTCCACGTAAGCGCCGTTGCAGGTCTTGAGAAACTGGCGATAGTCGTCCGGCAGGCGGGCACCCAGGCTGGCTTCCAATTGTGCGATGGCACGGTCGGTGGCGGCTTCACGGGTGTCTTCGAGAATGAGTCCGCGGTAATCAGTCATTGCGCCTTCCGTTTTGCTCAGTGAAGCCGAATCCTTCTATGCTCAAGCGACTATGCGCAAGGAGCCACCTAATGGACTACCTGATCCGAAACGCTATGGCCACCGATGCCCCGGCCATCAGTCAAACGATCATCAATGCCTTGCGCCAGTCCAATGCCCAAGACTACTCACCCGAAATTATCGATCAAGTGGTGCAAAATTTTTCCCCGCCGGCAATTCTTCAATTGTTGGCTCAACGCCAGATACTCGTAGCAACAGTCGACAATCATATCGTTGCAACGGCGAGTCTCGATCAGGACGTGGTCCGAAGCGTGTTTGTCGACCCGAGCTATCAAGGGAAGGGTCTCGGAAGACACCTGATGGCGAGGATTCAATCGATCGCCATCAACGCAGGCCTGAAGCTGCTGCGGGTTCCCTCTTCAATCACCGCAGAAGGCTTTTATGCTTCGCTTGGCTTTGAAAAAGTCCGGGATGAGTTCCACAAATCAGAGCGCACGATCATCATGACGAAAACCTTGGACCTGTAGCACTGCAGCGTCCAAGAAGGTACCCCTGCGCCATCACACCACGCTCGCCCGATGCAGACTGCTCAAATGCCCAACCCCCGCCGCCTGCAAACGACTCACCAGATCCTCCCGCGCCGCTCGCCCACCCGAACGCACGTACTCCAGCTCCGCCGCGGTGATCAATACCACCGGCACCAATCTGACCGGCGACAACGGCATGTCATCCAGTAGGGTCGGGAAATCCGGCGCCGGGGCACCGAGCAGAACGCCGGTGGAGTCGTCATCGGTCACGAAGTGTTTGGGCAATTGGTCGCTCATGTGGTGCGATTGGCTGAGCCCGGGAAGTTCAAGGGACAGCGCCCCATACTGGTCGAGTTGGTGGGTAATGCCGCCCGCGTCGGCCACCGTCTTGGCGACGTGTTCCACCAGTTCGAATGCCCAACTACCCTTGAAAGGATCGACCTCGCCCACGGGGCCATGGGCGTGTTCGGGGATGTCCGCGGTTTCGACGAACAACTCCATTTCGAAACCGTTGCCCATGCCTTCCGTATCATCGAATGGATCGGACAGGCCTTCGGTGGCGAGGATGATCGTGTCGCCACGGCGAACCACGCGATAGGCCTGGCGAGTCGAAGGCCAGTACGGGCCGCCGGAAAAGGTCGGGCTGATCAAGTAGGCAAGGACATCCCGCTCGACCGTGCCGACAGCACTCCAATGACGATCCAGGCACGCTGCGCCGGCTTCCCGGACGGCCAGACTGGCGGCTTCAGCCTCAGTCAGGTCGACAAGCTCAGGGGATTGCGGCGCGGGCTGGTCGTGTTGGGTTTCAGGGGCTTTTGATGAACCGAAGAGCTTCTTGAAGAAATTCATGGGCGTTCCTATTCGAAAACTGCAGTTGATGTATCGTTCAGTTACTGCGCCTGGACCGATTTCCAAAGGATGAACATGACATTGACGGTCGAAAGTTTGGTCAGGATAGCAATGACTAATCCAATCAACGCACAAATCACTCCGCGCTTGCCTGCACTCGGTTTAAATCAATGCATGCTCACGGCTGGCTGCCTGTTCCAAGCCGTCTGGAATCATCAAACGCAGCAACCGTCCTCTTGGGGCGTTAAGGATTACGATGTTTTTTACTTTGACCCGGACCTGTCTTGGGAAGCCGAGAACGAAGTGATCAACGCCGCCCAGCGACTCTTCCAGGACCTCGGCGTCAACATCGAGGTCAAGAATCAGGCCCGCGTCCACCTTTGGTACGGTCAGCGGTTTGGCAAGCCTTATCCTCAGCTTCAGTCGGCCAAGGATGGCATTGATCGTTACCTGATTGCGGGCACGTGTGTTGGGCTGGATGTTGAAACCGGCGAGGTCTATGCGCCCTTTGGCCTGGACGATATCGAGCAAGGCTTTCTGCGTATCAATCCAAATAATCCTCAGCCGGATTTATTCGATGAGAAGGCGAAGAGTTATCAGGCTCGCTGGCCGTGGCTCAGGATTGTGGAGAAATGATGCCAATCTCGATAATCCCGTGGCGAGGGAGCTTGCTCCCGCTGGGTGGCGAAGCCGCCCCAAAGTACTTTTTTCAGAAAAAACGGGGACAATGGTCTACGACGGCTACGCCGCCGAGCGGGAGCAAGCTCCCTCGCCACGGAGTACCTTTTAGAACCATGTATGGAATTTGCTGCCGCCTTCGCGAGCAAGCTCGCTTGTATGGTAGGACTTGAAGGGAGGAGGAGGGACAAGGCTCGATTCTGACTGTTCGCGCAGTACAGACCGTGGGAGATTTCGCCCCTCCTCCTTTCACCCAAGCGCCGATAAAGAATGCTTCGGCCTGGATCGACGATAGAGACAAGCCTGCGCCTCTGGGTGACCCCTTCAAGTGTTCAAACCTTAGCCCGGAGGATTTCCAATGGCAATGCCGGTTTCTGTCACAAAGCCAATCGTGGGCGTGGATGTCGCCAAGAACGAGCTGGTGATCTATCACGCAGAGCTTGATGTGTTGGAAGCGATTCCTAACGACAAGGCGGCCATCAAAAGGTGGTTGAAAGTATTGCCGGGACCCGTCGATGTTGCCATTGAGTCGACCAATATCTATCACTTGGATTTTGCTGATCTGGCCTATGAGGCCGGTTGCACGATCTATATGGTGGGCGGTTATGAACTTCATCATTACCGCAAAGGCGTAAAAATACGCGCCAAAACCGACGCGCTGGACGCCAAGCTGCTGGCTCGTTACCTCAAGAACGAAGGGCACGAGCTTCATCCATGGGCACCGCCATCTCCGTTGTATCGCCAGCTTCTAAGCCTTTTCCGCCGTCGCGCTGCCTTGGTTCAGGCTCGAGTCGCCCTGGTACAAAGCTGGGCGAACGAGCCACTACTGAAGACAGCTTTCGCCGAGCAAATCGCCGCCATGCAGAGGCTTGAGACATTGATCGAGAAGACGATCAAGGATCATCTGAAAAATGCCGGTTTGCTAGGTCAACTGAACCGTTGCCTGAAAGTCGAGGGCATCGGATTTTTGACCGGAGCTCGTTTGCTTACGGCATTTCAGCGGGGCGACTTCAAGAATGCAGACGCTTTTATCGCTTTCTTGGGAATGGATTTGCGAGTGTCCCAATCAGGACAAAAAGATGACCGGCGAAGCTTGAGCAAACGCGGCGACCCGGAAGTTCGTCGGCTTTTACACAACGCAGCCATGTCGGCCAGCCGTACGTCTGCCTGGAAAGGCTTTTATGAAAAACTAAGAGCTCGGGGCTTCGCTACCACGCAGGCGCTAGTAATACTGGCTCGCAAGCTTGCTCGGATCGTATTCGCTTTGCTGAAAGGACAAAGCGAATACCAACCAAAAGCGGCTTGAGGGCTTCCCCTCAACCATAGAATCTCCCACAGGAGGTCGGCGGTGGGAACCCGTTCTGTGGGCCTCAACCTTGACTCATCGCCCCCGAAAAACTTGCCTCCACCGGCCCGATAAGAACGACCGCACCCACGCCATTCCACTGAACCGTTACGCTTCCGCCATCACATTCAACCTCGACGGTGCTGTCCAACAAACCACGACGAATGCCGTTAACAACCGCACCGCACGAGCAGGATCCCGAACCTAGCGCAATACCCGCCCCACGTTCCCAGATCCGCAGCCGTATATGGTTGCGATCAATGATCTGGACGAAATGAACGTTGGTCTTGAGCGAAAACAGGGCGTTGGTTTCGATGGCCGGGCCGATCGTCGCGATATCAACGCTGGCCAGATCATCGACAAAATAAGTGCAGTGCGGATTACCCATGCTGCACGCGGCGGGACTGCCGGCCAGTGGCAAGGCGGCGGTGTCCAGTTCTTGCGCTAAAGGAATGTCCGACCAGCCGAAAAGCGGCACGCCCATGGCGACGGAAATGTCGCCGGTTGGAGTACGCTCGCAAGTCAGCAGACCGCGGTTGGTGCGCAGTACCAGCGAAGTAGCATTTGCTTCGCGCATCAGCAGATCCGCCGCTCCTCGCGTCGCGCTGCCGCAAACATCCAGCGGGGAGCCATCTGCGTTCCAGAACATCACACGCGCATCGGCATCGTCGCAATCGAGCAACACCGCGAGCTGGTTGAAGCCCACGCCCCGGTTCCTATCGCCCATACGCCGGGCCAGGGCACTTGTCACTGGGCTGGCTGCATTGCGCGAGTCGACAATAATGAAGTCGTCGCCATTGGCATGCATCTTATGAAAGCTCAGTGGCATGCAAACGCTCTGCTGGAGATGGAATTACCGTAGTAAAAATTGCAGGTTGCCTGAGCGTTCCGGACATACAACATGATTCGATTGAGTGACGGTTGCATGTATTCATCCTTGATCAGTGTGAGTGTTGCGTCTTCTTATATGCCGTCGTCATGACCTCCCAAGTTCTAGTGTCGGCAGGAATCAGATGCTCGATACGCAATGAGCTCATCGTGATATCGAGCGGCATACCGAAGGTGGTGAACGTCGACATGAACCTCAGCTCCCCCTGGGAAGAGTCGACTCGCGTCAGCAGCAGCGGAGGCAGTTCGTTAGCCAGCGCAGCGCTGTGTGGGGCCGGCAGGCTCTTCAGGATCTCAGCCAGCGCCGGATTACTCAAGGCTTCCCTGGATGCGCGCTGCCAAGCCACTAACCTTATTTCCTCGGCGTTACTCAAATGATCGCCCAAGCCGCCGGGTTGCAGCAGTGTCACCAACAGGTTAAGCCCCTCTGCCGCTTCTCTGGCAAGCCCCACCAGATCGAACAAGACTCCCGCGCTGGCGTTGGCGGCAAGGATGTCCCATTGAGCATCCAAGACAATTGCTGGGGCGGGGTTATTGGCGTGAAGGATGTGATCAATGGCAGCACGCACCACCTCCATTGTCGATGATGTGAGCGGCGTCGTTTCGTAGCGAGGGGCGTAGCCGCTGGCGAGGAAGATGTCATTGCATCGTTCCAAAGGTACATCCAGGGCAGTCAATAAGTTGTGCAAGGTGCCGGGACTTGGCTTCGCGCGTCCCGTCTCGATGCAACTAAGGTGACGCTGAGATAGCCCTGTTATCAGCGCGCAGTCCAACTGACTGAGTCCGGCCTGTTGGCGCAAGTGACGCAGTTGGGCACCGGCCGAGGTTGGCGGCGTTGTTCGAGAGAAAGGTCGACTGGTCATCGTTGACTCTGGCATTGCGGGTGAACGGCGTCGATGACCTCAGAGGTCATTGAAACCATGACGGTCAAATCACTAGCCTACCTCCCTGATCAACGAACTTGTCCAGGGAGGCAACTTGAAGAAACCTTACATCGCACTGGTGACGTTGCTGCTTTTTTCCGTGTACACGGCGAGTACTTTGTTTCTCGCCGAGCAATCGCTCCTGGCGTTCGGCCTCGGGCTCATGTCGCGCCCAGACACCGCGCAGGTTGTCATCGACCTGTATCTGCTCGCTTGCATGGCGTGCGTCTGGATGTACCGGGACGCACGTTCGAAAGGCCGGTCGCTCACATCGCTGCTGCCTTACTTCCTGATCACGGCCATCTTCGTATCGGTCGGTCCGCTGTTGTACATCGTCGTCAACGGATTTGGACACCAACCGTCGCTGACAGGTACTCATGATTAGCCAGTTCCTCAACTCATGCACCGCAACGGACAATCACAGCTCACGGCCAATCAACAAGCACCGCTTTCGGATCCCCCTGACGCATCTGGGCCAGTTCAGCATCCGCCTTGGCTTGCGTCGCGTGGCAGAACTCGAAGGCGTTCTGGGTCTTGCCGGTCGGCCCCTTGGCTTCGGCCATGCACACCACGGCGCCCGGTGTGCAAACGGCGCTGTTGAGTTTGAAATCACCCCAAACGCCGGGCTGTTCCTGCTTCACCTTGGCGATGTAGCTTTTGAGCGAGGGTTGCATGTCGCTCGCGGCACCGGCAATCAATTTGACCGGGCTGACCGCAGCGCCGTACGTATGCTGGGTGGACAGTACGGCGGTGCAATACATGGCTGCGGCCGGGACCACCGCCGTGGCACCGTTGGCCATCACCGTAGGTGTCATCGCGACTTGCGTCCCACCAGGCCCCACCAGAACCGGAACGATGCTAAACGCGTTGTTTCGCCAGACCTTCAGGTTCACCCGCGAGCCGATTGGCGCTTTGGCAACGGCCACCCTGAAATCGATTGAATCGGCGATAAGCCCGTTATCCACGGCCACGATCACGTCTTGAGGCAAGATCCCGGCCTGTTGCGCACCGCTGCCCGGAACAGTCCCCTGCACCACAACTCCGGCGGGAGGCGCTGACAGCGCCATCGCCCGCTTCGGATCGATGGTCTCGATGCTGGCGCCGATCCTGCCGCGAGGTAAATTGGCCGGCTGGCAGCCTTTTTCAAGCCAGACCTGGCTGGCCGCTTCTTTTCGAGCCGTGGCGACCTGCTTCAGGATGGGCTCAGCGCTCGCCTGGTACATCGGCACCTCGCTGAGGGACATTTCGATGTATTCGCAAGATTTGGAGCGATACCGGTCAGGCGTTTCCCGGGTCACCAGCTTTTGCAAGTCAATGGGTGGCAAGCCTTGGGGGGCGGCAACGGTGGAGGTTGCGGGGGAGACGCTGGCAGAGTCCGCACTGGCAACCGATGAGACCACGTAGGCACCGGCCGCAAGGCCTGCTGCACTGGTCATCATGCTGGTATCGACGCCTCCCATGGGCAGCAGCATCGCACCGACTACCGCCGCCTCACCGAGACCGCCATCAGAGGCACAGCCAGCCAAGGCAGTGAGCGAAAGTGCAACGGCAAGCCTGGTGCTTGATTTCAAGGCAGATGCGGACATTTCGCTACTCAGTGATTGATTCGAGTGGATCGTGCCGCATCATGGCAAAGTGCCTTTCAGTTGTATATCGAATGCACATTTGCCCAGATGCCACCCGTCTCAATCACCACGGCAGCGAAGTGCCTGGTTGAGGTTGGACAGGATGATGGCCAAATAGTACCTTGCCTGGACCTGCCTAAACGCCACGACCTCAGAGAAGCCCATGTCGACAAAATGCCTTGCCGCACTACTGGTGCTCTCCCCTCTCCTGGCGTCTTGCGTCAACCCGATGTACAGCTCCGCCGAGCGAGCCGAAACGGCGGAATACCTGCGCAAGATCAAAGATCCGGCGACCTACTACGCCATGGATTGTGAAACGTTCCTGGCGACCAAACAGGGCTGGGAAAAGCATCCGAGCATGGCGGGCGACCCCGTTAACCTGGTGATCCAACAAGTCGCCAGACAACGCGATTGTTCAGCCGGTAGCGCTCCAGCACCAGTTGCCGCTGCGGTGTCACCGACGCCCGGGATGTCCGCGGCAATGCCCGCATCGGAACCTAATCAGTCTGGGGGCTTGGGCCTGCACATCACCAGCGTTACACCGGCGATGGCTCAGCAATTTGGCTTAGCCGCAACCAGCGGCGTATTGGTCGTGAGGCCAGTGCCAGGAACAGGCGCGGAAAAAGCCGGCATGTTGGCCGGCGATATCGTTTTGCAAATTGCCGGGACTCCGGTCAACAGCCCTGCCGAGCTGACCGCTGTCGCCAGTCGTATTCGACCTGGCTTCGCGGCGCCGTTGAAGGTGTGGCGCAACCGGGCACCCATCGACGCGTTGGTGGAAATAGGCGACTCATCGGGCTTGGCACCCTCGGTAGCGCTTGCACCTGCGGCAGCCGCCGCGCCGACGCGCCCCCTCGCCGCTCCCGTTACATCGCCAGCAAGCAATAGCGCGGCCAATACTTCGTTCTGTTTTGCCCTGTTCGAGGCCAGACAAGTCCAGGGGCTGAGCGACTATCCATCAAGGGGCCTCATCACCGCCGTCTGGCAAGGCCCGGCACTGAGCGGCACACCCGCTCGGCTCGCTATGCCGGAGTTCCAGGCATTCACTCGGTCCCAAGGCTACGACGTGAAAATGCAACCGATGTTTTGCCAGCCAATCGGTACCAGCGAACAGTGCCAGGCGCTGGGGTCGGAGAGTTTCATGCTGACCGAGCGCAGCTTTACCGCGATGGTCAATTGCACAGAAACCTTGCAGGGCGTAGAAACAACGCGGGGTCTACTGTTTAAACAGTGGCCTTATCTGCAGACCACCGCGTGGCGTCCGTTGGCGAGTCAGTAACTGTCTCGATGGGTGGCTCTGGCCGGCGCGGGAATCAGATGTTCGATGAAGCTTTCGCTTTAAGCCACGCCTCACGCGTCATTTCCCAGACGTCTTTAAGCAACGGCCCACAGACAAATTCCCCCTGCTGCGTCCCGATCATGCGCATGCCTTCGCGCTCCGACACCCTGCGCGAAGCCAGGTTGCCCACGGCCTTGGGCACCTGCATGACGGGGCGTTCCAGGGTTTCGAACCAATAGGCATTGATCGCTTCGCACGCCTCGCGCATATAGCCTTTCCCCTGCCATTGCGGCGCCAGCCAGAAACCGCGGTTGTTGCCTGGCTGATCGTAGAGGCTGATGCTGCCGATACGCTGTGCCGGGTCCTCGGCAATACGGATCATCCAGTGCCACTCGCGCCCGGCGGCGACAGCGGGGAGCGCATGGTCGCGCACGTAGGTCAACGCGCCGTCATCCGGGTACGGCCAGGGCACGCGGCTGTCCAGGTAACGGACCACTTCCCAGTATGGGAATAATCGTTGAATCGCCGGTGCATCCGCCAGTTCAAGGGGGGTGAGGATGAGGCGGCAGGTTTGGAACGTGGGGATAGGGTCCATGATGAAGATTCCTTTTCAAACGTTATGGCGTCCTTGAAAAGTTTTCACGCTACAAGTTATCCGTGATCCTGCACAGCTTGCTGTCCTCCAAGGATAAAGGGGGAAGCTCGGTCGTTTTCACGGACAGTTGCTTGAGGGTGACCGTGCACTTGAAGCGCCCCGCAGCCTCCAGTTGGTAATCCGCCCCTGCTTTAGGGACAAAGCGGAACATGTTGTAGCATTGAGCACCGATGTAATGAAAAGCGATGGGCTGTCCGGCAGGCACCAGCAGCTCAGTCATTACCGTGGAAGATGAATGTTTGTCGTCGTCTGGCATGCCCAGTCGTTCGCCGTTGCGATTGGCGTAGCCATCCCGGAACGCCACCATGACGCCCGCGCCCGGCAGGCGGAAGTCCACACAATCGGACTTGGGTACGGCCCTGACCATGCCATCGCTGATCACCCGCAAGCGTGCGGTCTCGCCACCGTCAGGCGTGGAATAAGGGGTGGAGAAAGAGCGGACATCCGACAGCGCTCCGCAGCCGGTGAGCAGCGTCAATAAGATGAAGTTCAAGGCATGTCGCAGGACGCGGGAGGTAGTGCCCGGGCAAATATCAGCCTGGGAGATGAGGGGGTGTGGCGATTGGCTCACGATGATGCTCCATGCGGGTCAGATATCCAGGGCCAACAACGGTCAAGAGGAACGCGATGTCAGCGCGAGATTTTATAGAGGGTTCAGGGATTGGCTGCAATAGTCGACGTACCGGGGCGCACGCCTGATGATCCAGGCCCACTCAAACCTCATCACCGGATTGGCCCTCGCCGTGGTCGCGACGCTGAGCTGGGCTTGTGGTTTCATCATCGGCTGCCGACACTTCTGGAGATGTCAGGTCTTGCGGCTGTGCTGGTTGGGGTGGTCATGGGGGTGCGGATCATCCTCAACTCGCGTGGATCGACAACCAACGCCGCCCCTTGATCAGCAGATGATTGCCCTACCCCTTGTCCAGCCCTTTGGCTGTCTTTCTGCGACCCTTCGAAGTCACCACTTTGTATTCACCGGAACCGGCCTCTTCCACTGAATATGCGGTCAGGGCGTCCTCGTGCAAAACGTAATGGGTGGAAGTTTTACTGACAGGAAGAGGGACAGTTTCGATATGAGCGGCCACCTTTGCAGAGGCCGCTGGCAAGAAAGCACTCGGCTCCAGCGCAAACCGCTCTGCCAGCGCGTACGCCATCTTGTGACTGATCGGCCGATCTCCATTGAGCACCTTGGACACCGCCGTTTTATCACCGATTTCAGGGAGGTCTGAACCGGTGAGCCCGAGCGTCTCCATCAAGTCCTTGATCAACTGCACAGGCGTGCAGCTCGCCTCAAAGGCGGCATTCGATTCGCGAAATTGGTGGGAGTCGCGCTGATAGGCCAGGATTTCGTCCTCGAGCTCAACGAGAATCCTCTCCTCGGTCCTGCTCAGCTCTCGCCCGTCGGTAAGCGCATCGAGCAGGGCCGTCGCACGCGCATAGTCGGCAGGGGTCTTGATGCCATGCACAAACTCACCGCGCAGGCGATCCAGTACGGCGTGCAGCTCGCCAAGCGTCGCGATCACGGTTTGAAAGTCGTTCCGGGCTGCGCTCATCGTCTTACCCCTTTATTTCTTGCATACCAGCTGTTGGCAACGTCGTAATCGGCATGCGTGTAGATGTGTTTGACGTAGAACTTCTGCCGGGCATAGTTGACGCCGCCTATCACCCTGAGATTATTGCCGCCTACGTCGATCACCACCCAGTTCATTGCGGCCCTGGGCTTGAACAAGTCGACACCGTGCGTACCGAATAGCTTTTGCAGGTCGGCGAACGCCTTGGGGCGCGCCATCGTCAGAATGCGCAGGCATCGATCAAGCCCGGCCTTGTCGTTGGGGTACAAAATCGCAGCGTCGTCAAAACGTGATGGCGTGAGTATATCCATGGGCTTCCTTGTCTTTGAGCCGATGGTACTCTGGTTGTGTTTTTTCACAACTCCATTTTATTGGCGATGGCGGGACTCATGCTGTGGCGAGCCGGCGATTTGGCCGGAAGCATTGGGCCAGATGAGCCAGGACATAAGCCAGCGATCACGGAGACCGATCACCGTAAGATCAACACCGCCGCCACCGCAATCACGGCCACCACGCCAAAGACCATCCGCGCGACCCACGGCGCGGTGAGCCAGACGCCGGTTACCCCGGCAATCTGCCCCACGTTCTTCTCGGTCAGGCGGAAACTCGGCTCCCGGAAAGGATTGCCGCAATGTGGACAGGCGTAGGCCTTGTCGGAAATTCGGGATGCGCATTCAGGGCAATCGATCAGACTCATTGCGTGACCTCAGGAAGAGACGAACTTGGGGTACTGACAAAGACCATGCCTTTCCGGTTTTTGTTCTGAGTCGAGTGAACCTTTTGAAAAGCACACGACGGAAAAGCGAACTGCTTCACAGCCAACAAGATAGCCCAACGCAATTGTTTCGGCCGAACCGCTACTGTGCAGGTTTTACGCGCCGAATAAGGTCGTCCAGCACGTAGGTGTCCAGAAAGGCTGTGACTTCAATGATCTGACCATTCTTGAAGGTCATGTGCCACAGGTAGGTGTTGTTGTAGGGTTTATGATCAAGCGCCGTGGCTGTTCCGTCCCACATCACAACCACGACATCATCCTGAGCAACGATGTTCTGCACCGTGGGGACAATCGGTGTTGCCAGCCGAGCGGTAATCGACCGCACGACATGGGCCAGCTCAGCCTTGTTGTTATAGACACCAGAAACAGGACTCGTCCCGGCCACGGTCCATTTCGCATTGGGCGCCAGCAGATCGAATACCGTGCCTTTGCCTTGTTGCCAATTCGCGAAGGCCTGGCGGACCAGATCCGTATTGGCGTTTTGAATAGGTTCCGAAGCCCAGACGTTACTCGTGGAAAACACTAAAGACAGTGCAAGAGCCTGGACGCGCCAAGCCAAATTCATCCATATGGTCATGATGTTCTCTCACAGCAATGCAGTTGATAGGACGCTCTTCCAAGAGAACCTTAACGGCGTGTGCCCAGAAACCTTTGCCCGATACTGCTGTGAGGTTGCCCGATGCTGTTCACTGGCGAGGTGCAACGACCAGCCGCTCATCAAGCAATTTTTTCCTTCAGCGTAACTACCTTCATGCCCTTATGCTCAGACTTCTAGGTCGCCGGAAAACCACCGCACGCTAGAGGAAAATGTTTCATTCCATGAGAGAGGCTGGTTTCCAGAATCGCCCGGCCAGCCAGCGACCGACACTCAAGGCCCAGGCCAACATAGCGATCAATCCGACACTAAGCAGCATCCCATTCACGCCCGTGCTGCTGATGAGCTTGCCGGCGATAAAGGGAAACCCGAATACGCCAATGAAGTAGGACAGGCTGAAAAGCAGCAGTGCCTGGGCGGTCAGTCCAGATGGCGCCTCGTTGGCAGCCAAGCCATTAATGACCGAATAGTTGAGACCATAACCGACCCCAAGCAATGCCGCCGTCAACCCGTAACTCAGGCTGTCATGAACCCACACACCGAACCCCGTCACGGCGACCAACGTCAGCGTGGTCAACAGGCAAGAAGTCGCAAAGGGGTCACGGCGGACCACCCACCCGGCAATCAACAACCGACAAGCGATAGCCGCCCCCATGAAACCGACGAAAAACAGGGAGTAATCAAGCCCCTGACTGGCTGCATAACTGGTCTGGAAACTGCCCAGGCCGCCGAAGATCGCGCCCCCCAGCCCCACCATCAAAATGGACAACGCTGAACGTGAGCGCAGCACATCCGTCGCCGACCTCAGCCCCATCCGTGCCTTATCGCCAGACCGGCGCTCCACTTCGGCAAAGCCCGTTCTCAGCCACCAAAAATACACCCCACCCAGCAATGCCGCGGCGGCGGCAAAGAAGAAAGCCGTCTGGATGGGTAGCCCGAAGGAACTGGCCAGCTTGCCTGAAAGAGGGCCACTACCGATCCCCGTCAACATGCTGCCCGACAAAAGCGCGAAGCAATGAGTCCGCCTGGCTGGCTCGACCATCGCTGCGACCATAATGGGCCCAACCGTGTAAAACAGCCCCCACCCAATCCCCAGCATCAAACCACAGGCCAACAAACCGAGGCCAAGGCCCGATAGCAGCGCAAACCCCATGGACGCAATGATCAGAAAACCAGCGCCAAGGGCCATGCACAGTGCTGCACCTATGCGCTGCATCAAATGCCCCGAGGCGACCACCGCGACCAGGGTACTCGTCATGGCAACGGCAAAGACTTGCCCCGCATCGCGCTCATTTCCCCCCAGGGAGGACACCAGCAGCGAGACCAGGAAAGTGGCGCCATAAGAAATGGACAGTAGGAAACTGGCTACGCAAAACAGGCCGAAGCGATTGGAGGGCTTGCCGTTGGAGAGCGGTGACATCGGTGTTTTTCCACGCGCTGAACAGGTCTTTTTGTAGCACGGCTACAGGCGGGGATAGTCGTTTGGGTGGCGGAGTCAAGGTTAGGAAGTTTGCAACTTTGCGCTGACGGCGTATCACCTGGGTGCCATTGCCCCCATCGTCATTTTTTTAAGACGGCAGAAACCACAAAACCCCTGGCTTTCTTGGAAAACCAGGGGTTTTGTGTGTATCGAATTTGGCGGTGAAGGAGAGATTCGAACTCTCGATACAGTTTCCTGTATACACACTTTCCAGGCGTGCTCCTTAAGCCACTCGGACACTTCACCGTATCTCGCTAAACTGTTCAGTCTGTCGAGGCGCGCTAATGTAGTCGAAAGCTTTTCCGATGGCAAAGGTTTTTTTCAGAATTTTCATGCGGTTAAGCTTCGTCGGGTATTCAAACGCGCCTGGGCAGGGCAAACCGGCCAATCTTCGGGGTTGCGTGGGTACTGCCCTATAGATGAAGGCGTGGCGGGATGGGCGGGCCAGGCTGTTTGCGAGGTTGGGGGCTGACCGGTGAGTCAGTCACGGCGCTTTACCTGGCCTTCGGCGGTGGGTAACGTCTGCGACACTTCTCTTACAAGGAATAGCGTCATGAGCGACTTGATTGCCTACCATCTCGAAGACGGTATCGCGACCCTGACCTTGAACAACGGCAAGGTCAACGCCATCTCGCCGGATGTGATTGCCGCGTTCAACGCAGCGCTGGACCAGGCGACGGCGGATCGGGCGGTGGTGATCATTACCGGGCAGCCGGGGATTTTGTCGGGTGGTTACGACTTGAAAGTGATGACTGCCGGTCCCAAGGAAGCGGTGAGCCTGGTCACGGCCGGCTCGACACTGGCCCGTCGACTGCTGTCGCACCCCTTCCCTGTCGTTGTCGCTTGCCCTGGGCATGCGGTGGCCAAGGGTGCGTTCCTGCTGCTGTCGGCGGATTACCGCATTGGTGTTGAAGGCCCGTTCAGCATTGGCCTGAACGAAGTGCAGATTGGCATGACCATGCACCATGCCGGTATCGAACTGGCCCGTGATCGCCTGCGCAAGTCGGCGTTCCACCGTTCGGTGATCAATGCCGAGATGTTCAATCCCCAAGGCGCCGTGGATGCCGGTTTCCTCGACAAGGTGGTGTCGGCCGAAGAACTGCGGGGCGCAGCCCTGGAAGCAGCGCGTCAGCTGAAAAAAATCAATATGTCAGCCCACAAGAACACCAAGCTGAAAGTTCGCAAGGCGCTGCTGGAAACGCTGGACAGTGCGATTCTGCTGGATCAGGAGCATATGGGCTGACGCTCACAAATCACTCAAACATCATTGTGGCGAGGGAGCTTGCTCCCGCTCGGCTGCGCAGCAGTCGTAAAAAACTGCCAGCCGTTTTTCCTGATACACCGTGTGGAATGGTTTGGGGCTGCTGCGCAGCCCAGCGGGAGCAAGCTCCCTCGCCACGGATTTAAGCCCCTCCCCTAGCGTTGGGCTTTTTCCTACATGGGCCGCTTAAAAATCTCCAACCGCTCTAGGACGCTTCTTGCGCACTACTTAGAAACATGCGCTTAAACATCGTCCATTTCCTACCTCTATAGGGGCAATTGCTGAAAACAGTGCACGTCCGTACACTGCGCCACCTTTTGTCCCGATGGGGCCCTGTAGATGCTGTTTGTATTGCGTATGTTGTTGATGGGCCTGCACTTTGTCCTGGCGGGTGTGCTTGGGGTGATTCTGGGCCTGTGCCGGCCGTTCAATCCGGACAACAGTCGTTTATGCGCCAGGCTGTACGCGTTGCCGGCCATGTGCATTTTGCGCCTGCGGGTCCGGACGCAGGTCGACACGCTGGTGAATAAACCCAACGGCTGCGTGATCATCGCCAATCACCAATCCAACTATGACCTGTTCATGTTCGGCAACGTGGTGCCGCGCCGTACCGTGTGCATTGGCAAGAAGAGCCTGAAATGGGTGCCGCTGTTCGGGCAGTTGTTCTGGCTGGCGGGCAATGTGTTGATCGACCGCGGCAACGCGATCAAGGCGCGACAATCGATGCTGACCACCACTCATACGTTGCAGCATGAGGACACGTCGATCTGGGTCTTCCCGGAAGGCACGCGCAACCTGGGCGAGGACCTGCTGCCCTTCAAGAAAGGTGCATTCCAGATGGCAATCGCCGCTGGGGTCCCGATTATTCCGGTGTGCGTCAGCAGCTACATCAAGCACATGCGCCTCAATCGCTGGCGCAGTGGCGACATTCTCATACGCTCGTTGCCGGCGATTCCTACGGCCGGATTGAGCATGGATGACATGCCCCGGCTCATCGCCGAATGCCGCGAGCAGATGCGCGAATGCATCGCGACCATGGACCGGCAGTTGCAAGCCGCGTGAATGGAAAACCCGCCCTACGGCGGGTTTTCTTTAACTGCCGAACTCTGCAGATTTCACTGACTCTCAAGCAACAGGGCGCGTTAAGCTGAACGCTGCCTGCCACTGCCATTCTCCAATAAGAAGTGAACCACCATTATGGGTAGAGTCGTTGCCGCTGCGGTTTACAGCGCCGGTAAGAAAGTCACCAATATCACCCTCGACGAAGGCAGCGCCTGGGCTGCCAAACCGGGTCACTTTGTATGGATCGGTCTCGAAGAGCCCAGCACGCTGGAGCTGACCAACCTGCAGCGTCAATTCAACCTGCACGAACTGGCGATCGAAGACGCCATGGAGAAACACAGCCGCCCCAAGCTGGAGACCTTTGGCGATGCGCTGTTCATCGTCACGTATTCGCCGATACGCAAGGACGGCAAGCTGGAGTTCATCGAGACCCATATCTTTGCCGGCAAGGGCTACGTCATCACCGCTCGCAATGGCCATTCAGCGTCCTACGCCCACGTCCGACAGCGTTGTGAGGCACGTCCCCTCTTGCTGAAGCATGGGGAAGATTTTGTCCTCTACGCCATCCTTGATTTCGTGATTGAAAACTACCAGCCGGTGGGTGAGGCCATTCACGCCGAAATCGATGAGCTGGAACGTAACGTGTTGTGCAGCTCCCTGAACGAGCGGGATATCCAAAACCTGCACAGCTTGCGCCGCGACGTGTTGCGCCTGCGTCGCTATGCAGCCCCCATGGTGGAAATCAGCGAAGAGCTGCAGCGACTCGACTTCCCCTTCATCGACAAGAACATGGGCCCGTACTTTCGCGATGTGCAGATTCACGTGACGCGGCAAATGGAAGACCTGGCGACCCTGGCCGACATCGCCAGCCAGACCATTGAAGTCGGCGTGCTGCTCGAAGCGTCGCGCCAGAGCGTGGTGCAACGCAAGTTCGCCGCTTGGGCGGCGATCCTGGCGTTTCCCACGGCCGTGGCCGGGATCTATGGGATGAACTTCGAAAATATGCCGGAGTTGGCCTGGCACTATGGGTATTTTCTGGTGCTTGGATTCATCGGAGTGGGGTGCACCGCTTTGTGGGCAAGTTTCAAGCGGTCGGGGTGGTTGTAGGCGAGCATCATCCGGTGGGATTTGTGTGGCGTCCATCGCGAGCAGGCTCGCTCCCACATTAAGTCCTGCTCGGCGTGTGACCTTTAGGCTTGGCTGGTTTCAACCTGCGGCTTGTGCGCCACAAACCGCATCATCCACTCCGCCACTGTGGTGCCGTGGTGCTCATGGGCCAGGCTTGCCACGCCCTGGCTGTAAATCTGCTCGCCGAGGTGTTGCTGGCGAATCTCCAGCAAGGCCCGGGAGTAATCGTGGATGAACTCCGGGTGGCCCTGGAAGCACAGCACCTGGTCGTTGATGTGGTAGGCGGCGAAGGGGCAGAAATCGCTGGAGGCGATGACGGTCGCGCTTTCGGGCAGTTCGGTGACCTGGTCCTGATGGCTGATCAGCAAGGTCAGTTCTTCCATCACCGGGCTCATCCACGGCGCCTTGGCCGCGAGTTTGTAGCGATGGGTGCCAACGCCCCAGCCTTGGGTAGCGCGCTCGGTCTTGCCGCCCAGCAACAACGCCAACAGTTGATGACCGAAGCACACACCGAGCAATTTGTCGCCGCGCTGGTAGCGCTCCAGCAGGTAGGTCTTGAGGGTTTGAATCCAAGGGTCGGTGCCAAAGGAGTCCGCCTTGCTGCCGGTCACCAGGTAAGCATCGAACGCCTCGTCATCGCTGGGGTAATGCCCCTCCATCACGTTGTACACGATGAATTCGGCCGCGATGGGCTGCTGTGAAAAAAGCCGCTGGAACATCTGCCCGTAACCCTGATATTGGTCGACCAGTTCAGGACGCAGGATATCGGTTTCCAGAATGCAGATGCGTAGCGACATAAAAAATACCTGACACGTGATGGGAATATTGCACACCCCAGAGCCTGCCTTGAAACACGGTCCCAAGGCAAGCCCCTTCCCTGGTTTGTCAGAACAGTTCGTGCCGGGCGGCTTTCTCCAACAACAAGGCCGGCGGTGAGAAGCGTTCGCCGTATTGCTCGGCCAGGTACTGGGCACGACCGATAAAGTCCGGCAGGCCGTATTGGTTGATGAATTGCAGCGCACCACCGGTCCAGGCCGCAAAGCCGATGCCAAGGATCGAGCCGACGTTGGCGTCGGCCGTCGAGGTCAGTACGCCCTCCTCCACGCAGCGCACGGTTTCCAGGGCCTGGATGAACAGCAGGCGATCCCGGATATCCTGCGGGGAAATCTGCCCGTCGACTTTCTCGAAGCGGCTCTTTAACTGTGGCCACAGATACTTTTGTCCAGTGGCCGGGTATTCGTAGAAGCCGGCGCCAGCGGCCTTGCCCGGGCGCTTGTATTCGTTGAGCAGCAAGTCAATCACGGCGAACGCCGGGTGCTCAGTCGGCGTTTTCCCTTCTGCACGCAGGTCCTTGGCGGTTTGCGTGCGGATATGGCTCATCAGGCCGAGGGAAACTTCGTCAGAGATCGCCAGAGGTCCGACCGGCATTCCGGCCTTGCGCGCTTCGGTCTCGATCATCGGCGCGCTCACGCCCTCGCCGAGCATGGCGATGCCTTCACTGGTAAAGGTGCCGAATACCCGCGACGTGAAGAAACCGCGACTGTCGTTGACCACAATCGGCGTCTTGTTGATCTGCAGGACAAAATCGAAACCCCGGGCCAGGGTCGCGTCACTGGTATGAGCGCCCCTGATGATCTCCACCAGGGGCATTTTTTCCACTGGGCTGAAGAAGTGCAGGCCGATGAACTTCGTCGGGTCCGGCACGGCCATGGCCAGGCCGGTGATAGGCAAGGTCGAGGTGTTGGAAGCGATCACCGCATCATCTCCCGCCACTGCCTGGGCGGCGGCCGACACGCTGGCTTTCAGGGCTCGATCTTCAAATACCGCTTCGATGATCAGGTCGCAACCGGCCAGGTCCGCGTTGCTGTCGGTAGCGTGAATCCGCGCCAGTGTGGCTTCGCGCTGCTCGGCAGTGAGTTGTCCGCGGGCGACCTTTTTATCCAGCAACGCCGCCGAACGGGCCTTGCCCTTCTCGGCTGCCGCCAGATCGACATCTTTCAGCACCACCGCAATGCCGGCCGCGGCGCTAACGTAAGCAATACCTGCCCCCATCATGCCCGCACCGAGCACGCCGACTTTTTTCGTCAGATATGGCGCCAAACCTTGTGGGCGAGAGCCGCCGGCCTTGATCTCGTTGAGCTGGAACCAGAAGGTGCCGATCAGGTTCTTTGCCACCTGGCTGGTGGTCAGTTCGGTGAAGTAGCGGGTTTCGATCAGGTGGGCCGTGTCGAAATCCACCTGGGCGCCCTCCACTGCGGCGCAGAGGATCTTCTCCGGTGCCGGCAGGCAGCCCTGGGTCTTGTTGCGCAGGATCGAGGGGGCGATTGCCAACATTTGCGCGACTTTCGGGTCGGACGGCGTGCCGCCCGGCAGCCGATAGCCCTTTGCGTCCCAGGGTTGCACGACGCTGGGGTTGGCGAGAATCCAGGCCCGGGCCTTGGCCAGCAGTTCGTCACGATCCTTCGCCAGCTCATCGATCAAACCTGCCTGGAGCGCTTGTTGCGCATTGACCTTCTTGCCCTCGAGCAGGTAGGGCAAGGCCTTTTCCAAGCCGAGCAGGCGCACCATCCGCACCACCCCGCCGCCGCCCGGCAACAGGCCGAGGGTGACCTCCGGCAAACCGAGCTGCACCGATGGCAGGTCCAGCGCCACACGATGATGGCAGGCCAGGCAGATCTCCCAGCCACCGCCAAGGGCCGCGCCGTTGATGGCCGCCACCACGGGCTTGCCCAGGGTTTCCAAGGCACGCAGCTGCGCCTTGAGCAGCAGGACCATTTCATAAAAAGCCTTGGCCTCGGGCTTGCCGACCTTGACCAGCTCGTTGAGGTCACCACCGGCAAAAAACGTGTGCTTGGCCGAGGTGATGATCACACCGGCAATCGAGTCCTTTTCAGCCTTCAAACGGGCGACGCAAGCGGCCATGGCCTCGCGGTAGCGCGCGTTCATGGTGTTGGCGCTCTGGCCCGGCATGTCCAGGGTCAGGACGACGATCCGGTCCTGGCCGGTTTCGTAACGGATGGCATCGGTCATGAAAGGTGTTCCTTGAAGTCGGGCTCAGAGGCGTTCGATGACGGTGGCAATGCCCATGCCGCCGCCGACACAGAGGGTCGCCAGGCCATAGCGCAGGCGACGCGCTTCCAACTCGTCGAGCAACGTGCCCAGGATTGCGCAGCCGGTGGCTCCCAAGGGATGTCCCAGGGCGATGGAGCCACCGTTGACGTTGACCTTGGCGGGATCGATGGCCATGTCCCGGATGAATTTGAGCACCACCGAGGCGAAAGCTTCGTTGACTTCGAACAGGTCGATGTCCTCCACCCGCAGCCCAGCCTTGGCCAGGGCCTTGCGGGTGGCCGGTGCCGGGCCGGTGAGCATGATGGTCGGGTCGGTGCTGGTGACGGCCGTGGCGACGATTCGCGCCCGGGGTTGCAGGCCCATGGCGCGCCCCTTGGCTTCGGAACCAATCAACATCAGCGCCGCACCGTCGACGATGCCGGAACTGTTGCCCGGCGTGTGCACATGATTGATTCGCTCGACATGGCTATACACCCGCAGCGCCGTGCCATCGAAGCCCATCTGGCCCATGGCTTCGAAACTCGGCTTGAGCTTGCCCAGGCCGTCGAGCGTGGAGTCGGCGCGGATGAATTCGTCGTGGTCCAGCAGCACGATGCCATTCTGGTCCCGCACGGCAACCAGGGATTTATCGAACGAACCGTCAGCCCGGGCGCGCGCGGCTTTTTGCTGGGAATGCAGTGCGTAACCGTCGACATCCTCGCGGCTGAAGCCTTCCAAGGTGGCGATCAAGTCCGCACCGATGCCCTGGGGAATGAAGTGGCCGTGCAGGTTTGACTGTGGGTCCAGCGCCCACGCACCGCCATCGCTGCCCATGGGCACCCGGGACATGGACTCGACGCCGCCGGCCACCACCAGGTCTTCGAACCCGGAACGCACTTTCATGGCCGCCAGGTTCACCGCTTCCAGGCCCGAGGCGCAAAACCGATTAAGTTGCACGCCGGCCACACTGACATCCCAATCGGCCACCAGCGCAGCCGTCTTGGCGATATCGGCGCCCTGCTCGCCCACCGGCGTCACGCACCCGAGCACGATGTCGTCAACCTGGCTGGTGTCCAGATCCATACGCTGCTGCAAGGCACTGAGCAGGCCGCCCATCAGGTTCACCGGCTTGACGCTGTGCAAGGCACCATCGGCCTTGCCCTTGCCGCGAGGGGTGCGTAATGCGTCGAAAATCAAAGCTTGGGTCATGACCATCCTCGAAACCACGGGCGTAATGCGATGCCTCAACCATAAGCCCAGCGGCGCCGGATTCAATGACCACAGCGCTCAATGACATTGACGACCACGCTCAGACGAACGGTAGCGAGCTATCGGGTTAACCGTTTCAGGAGGGCGAGCTGTCTAGCAAAAGGGCCAGCAGGAAGGTGGCAATCCGCCTCATATCATTTTTATAGCCACGAACTAAAAGCTGATACGAATTGGATCTAAGCCAAGGCGGCCGCGGCCCCTAATGTAATCCTTGTACAAGTAAGTCGTCGGGTTTTGCCGAGGCGCTTGTCGGAACAGGAAGTGCACCACCAGCCGTCATGGATATGCAGGCTGGTTTTTAGGAAATAACAAAAAAGGCGGGTCAGCCATGTTCAAACAATCGAAAGTTCGCCAAGCCGGACTCATTCTCTTTGCCACGACGCTGCTGTTGATTTTGCCGAATATCACCAAGGTGATTGGCTGAAACCCTGCGCGTGGGCACCTGCATCATCCAATGCGTTGTATCGCCAAAAAATGTGATGGGTTCACTGTTCGAGCTGCGATGGCTGTGCCAACCTTCGCGGCTCCCCTCGACATGGAAGGCGACCGATTTGAAAGCTCTCATTGTGTTCGGGGCGTTGCTGCTCAGCTCGCCCCTTTATGCCGCGCAACTGGTGCTGGAGTTGGGCGCGAGCACGCGCACCTGGCAAACCGAAGAACTGCTCAAGCACCCGGATGCGCGGACGGTCCAGATTGCCGAGGACGTTTCCTACAAGAAACCCATGAGTTATCGAGCCGTGCCACTGACTTCACTCCTGACGGGTATCCAGCCGGACGACCATCTGCAAGCCGTTGCCCTGGACGGCTTCGCTGCCGAAATGCCCGCGGCGCCACTCCTCGGCAAGAGCGGAGCCCGTGCCTGGCTGGCGATCGAGGACCCGGCCAAGCCTTGGCCGTCGCTGGGGGAAGGCAAGTCCAGCGCCGGGCCTTTTTATCTGGTCTGGACCGATCCGCAGGCGGGTCACATCAGCCCGGAGCAATGGCCCTACGCGGTGGCGAGCATCAAGCGCCTGTCGGCCGTGGCTGAGCGCTTCCCGGCCCTGCTGCCAGCGCCCAACCTGGCCAAGGACGACCCGGTCAATAAAGGTTTCGAGCTGTTCCAGAAAAACTGCCTGGCGTGTCATCGGCTCAATGGCGCCGGCGATGCGCAGTTCGGTCCTGACCTGAACGTTCCGTTCAACCCCACCGAATACTTCTCCGGGGATTTCCTCAAGCGCTACATCCGCGACCCGCAAGGCCTGCGACGCTGGCCACAGGGAAAAATGCCCGGGTTCTCCACAGCGGTGCTGCCGGACTCAGAGCTGGATTTGCTGGTGGGTTATTTGAAGCATATGGCGGGACGCAAGCAGCCATCGGCCCCGTGAGATCGCTTTTTTGTGGCGAGGGAGCTTGCTCCCGCTGGGCTGCGTAGCAGCCCCTTATAAAGCTTGCGAGCGCTTCGCACTCGAGCGGGAGCAAGCTCCCTCGCCACAGAAGCTCGCTCATTAGATGATCATTGTTGTTGCACCGTGATCACCGGCGCCGCTGTCACCACCAGCTTGGCGTGCATCTGCTCGCAACCGCCGCCGCGTCGCATGCCTCGCACCGGGCAGGCGTCCAGGTAATCCAGGCCCACGGCCAGTTTCAGGTGCCGCTCCGGACGGGCCAGTTGGTTGGTCACGTCAAAGCTGTACCAGGCGTCGTCCAGCCAGGCTTCTGCCCAGGCATGGCTCGCCAGGTGTTCGCTTTCTTCGCTGAACAGATACCCCGACACATAACGCGCCGGCACGCCCAGGCTACGCGCGCAGGCCAGGAAGGCGTGGGTATGGTCCTGGCACACCCCGCTACGACCGGCAAAAGCCTGGGCCGCGCTGGTCTCGATTGCCGTCGTGCCAGGGGTATAGATCATGTGCTGGTTCAGCCCCAGCATCAGGTCGATCAGCGCCGTGCGATCGCGACGCTGCTGGCATTGCTGCGCGGCGAAGGTTCGGAGAGCCTCGTCCGCCTCGGTCAGCCGGGTGAAACGCAGGAACGGCAGCGCCGACTGGCTTTCATGTTCGGCTTCGCGCGACGGATCGATATCCACCTGCCCGCGGGCGCCGATGATCACCGTTTCGTGGGGCTCATCCAGGGTCAGTACGTGCAGGATGTTTCCGAACGGATCCAGTTGCGCCCGCACTGGCCGTGGCAAATCAAGCTGCCAGCTCAGCACGTGCTGGCGTTCGCTGTCGTGGGGCGTCAGGCGCAGATATTGGATGCTGGCGCGAACCTGGTCTTCGTAGTGGTAGGCCGTTTCGTGGCTGATCGAGAGTCTCATATGACCTCCAGGTAGGAACTGTGAATGGCATTGCCCAGTTCACGGACCAGTGGGATGAATTCGGTGAGCCAGGCATGCAGGCCCCCGTCGAGGATTTCGTTGATGCCGGTGTAGCGCAGGCGTGCGTCCATTTCCGCCGCCAGCCGTTGTGCCTGCCGGCCGTTGGTGCCCGGCAGGCTGGCGAGGATCTGGTTGATTTCTTCAGTGCAGGCGCGCAGCGAGCGCGGCACGTCGGCGCGCAACAGCAGCAACTCCGCCACATGGCGAGCGCCCGGGGCCTCACGGTAGATCTCGGTGTAGGCCTCGAAGGACGACAAGGCCCGCAACAAGGCGCTCCATTGGTAGTACGCGTGGGCCGTGCCATCGCTGACCGCGTCGGCCTGGTCACCGGCCATTTCGTAGCGCGCATCGAGCAAGCGCAGGGTGTTGTCGGCCCGTTCGATAAAGGTCCCCAGGCGAATGAACCGGAACGCGTCGTTCCGCATGATGGTGCCGTAGGTTGCGCCGCGAAACAGGTGCGAGCGCTCCTTGATCCACTCGCAGAAACGGCTCATGCCGTAGCGATTCAAGCCTTGCTCGGCGATACCGCGAATTTCCAGCCAAGTGGCATTGATGTTTTCCCACATGTCGGCGGTGATTCGCCCACGTACCGCGTGGGCACTGGCTCGCGCGGAGCCCAGGCAACTGTAGATGCTGGCCGGGTTGGCCGCTTCCAGGGCAAAGAAATGCAGCAGGCGCTCGGCGTGCAGATCGCCGTGTCGCTCCCGGTAATCGTCCAGCGTGCCGGTGATCAGCAATGGCATGGCCAGTTCGTGCAGGCCGTCGCCACGCCCGTCCTGGGGCATCAACGACAACGAATAGCTCACGTCGAGCATCCGCGCGAGGTTTTCCGCCCGCTCCAGGTAGCGCGACATCCAGTACAGGTCCGAGGCGGTTCTACTCAGCATGGCAGCTCCTCAATCCTCGACCACCCAAGTGTCCTTGGTACCACCGCCCTGGGATGAGTTCACCACCAGGGAGCCCTCGCGCAGCGCCACCCGTGTCAGCCCGCCAGGGACCACGCGGGTCTCGCGGCCGGCCAGCACGAACGGACGCAAGTCGATGTGGCGCGGGGCGATGCCATTTTCGACAAAGGTCGGGCAGGTCGAGAGCGACAACGTCGGCTGGGCGATGTAGGCGTGCGGCTTGGCCTTGATCCGCTCGCGAAAGGCATCGATCTGCGCCGTGGTCGCGGCTGGCCCCACCAGCATCCCATAACCGCCGGAACCCTGGGTTTCCTTGACCACCAGGTCGGGAAGGTTTGCCAGTACGTGGGAAAGTTCAGCGGGATTACGGCACTGCCAGGTAGGAACGTTCTTCAGGATCGGCTCTTCGTCCAGGTAAAAACGGATCATGTCGGTGACGAACGGGTACACCGATTTGTCGTCTGCTACACCTGTGCCGATGGCATTGGCCAGCACCACGTTGCCGGAACGGTAGGAGGACAACAGACCCGGTACGCCGAGCATCGAATCCGGATTGAAGGCCAGGGGATCGAGGAACGCATCGTCGAGGCGACGGTAGATTACATCCACCGCCTTCGGGCCGTCGGTGGTGCGCATGAACACTTTGTCATCCCGGACGAACAGGTCGGCGCCTTCCACCAATTCCACGCCCATTTCCCGGGCGAGGAACGCGTGCTCGAAGAACGCGCTGTTGAAACGCCCCGGCGTCAACACCACGACGCTGGGGTCGTCCAATGGGCTGGAGCTTTTCAGGGTGTCGAGCAGCAGGTTCGGATAATGGTCAATGGGAGCGATGCGCTGGGCGGCGAACAGTTCGGGGAACAGGCGCATCATCATCTTGCGGTCTTCGAGCATGTAGCTGACACCGCTGGGCGTACGAAGATTGTCTTCGAGCACGTAGTACGTACCGTCACCGTCGCGCACCAGGTCAACACCGCAAATGTGCGCATAGATGTCACGGTGCAGGTCCAGCCCCTGCATCGCCAGTTGGTATTGCTCGTTGGCCAGCACCTGCTCGGCGGGAATGATGCCGGCGCGGATGATCCGTTGTTCGTGGTAGAGGTCGGCCAGGAACATGTTCAGCGCCTTGACCCGCTGGATGCAGCCGCGCTCCACCACCCGCCATTCGCTGGCCGGAATGCTACGCGGGATCGTGTCGAACGGAATCAGGCGCTCGGTCCCCTGCTCGTCGCCGTACAGCGTGAACGTAATGCCGGCACGATGAAACAACAGGTCGGCTTCGCGCCTGCGTTGCGCCAGCAGCTCGTCAGGCGTGTCGGCCAACCAGCGGGCAAACGCCTGGTAGTGCGGCCGGACCTGGCCGTCGGCGTCATACATTTCATCAAAACCGCTGCGGATCATGCCGTACTCCTTGTCACCCTGGCAGCAAGCTTCGCAAGCCCCGTGCCATCGGCATAAACGCTTTATGATCAACGGGTTGGATTCTCCACTTACAGGTCGCGCACTTTTATGGTGCGGCAAATCCCCCCAACCCGCTGCCCCCCGCTTCATTGCGACGCAGGGGCGTCGCTTTCATGAGCATAGTCACGGAAAAACGACGCGGCTTGGTCTGGATACAGTTAGGTACAAAACCTGGAGGAGAGGATGGTGGTGAGTCAGCGGGAAAATGATGTTGGTTTGCGGCCGCCATCGCGAGCAAGCTCGCTCCCACAATGAATTATCGGTGAGCACCCCTGTGGGAGTTTATTGGCGGCTAGCAGACATGAAAACGGCCGACACAAAGGTCAGCCGTTGCTGTGGTTGCGGTAAGTGATTGTCAGGCCTGCAGGCGCCGGATCTCTTGCTTGACGCCCCACCCTTCGATCACACCACCCAAAGGTTCGACGACGGCCTCGAAGTCTTGCTCGAAGTCGCCAATATCATCGTAAGTGGCGTACATCACCCGGCTCAGTTCCAATGACCAAGCCCCGTCGTCCCGTGCACTGATCTGCGCGTTCAACGATTCTCCCCGAAAATGACCTGCCGCCCTGCGCGCCCGCTCCTCGTCCGGGAAAATGGCGTAGAACTCAATGGGATGGAATCGGGAAAAATCGAAACCGCCTTCTTTCATGCGGCGCAATACGCTGGTGCTGATGTCTTCTTGATAGGCTGTGCTCATGAAACGTCCTCCTAAAACCGATGGATAGACTTTCCGTCTTCCCGTGCGTGAAGCCCGTAGGCTGCAAGCGATACGGCATCAAATGACCGTCGGGACACAAGCATGTAGCTGACAAGACCGGACCTTGGCGATCCTTTCGCTGATCTCAATTGCAGAGTAGCCGCAAGTGATGGCCACTGCCAAGCGAGACCAGGCAAGGTTTCATGAAATTGGTGTAATGCTGACGATTTCGATACTGTTCTGGGACTTGAGATTCTTGACCGTCGGGTCTTCGGTGCGGTTCTCCAAGTCGTTCATATCCAGCTTGTTGAGCACTGGAAGCAACCTTTCGCGAATCAGTTGGGCAGCCTGCTCCATGGTGGGCTTCTGGTCATAGTCGAACTGCTCGACGATGGTTTCACCGTGATCGTCAATGAAAGTGATTTCCCACTTTTGCATCAGTGTCTCCTTGATCAATTCAGGACCTGGCTTACCTCTATCTCGACATTGGCGATGGGACAATCGTTCCGCTGGATGCTCGGACGGCACACATGAAAAGACCGCCTCGGGGGCGGTCTTTTCATCAGCGAATACTGTTTATTTTTCAGCGCGCTCTTTCAACGCTTTTAATGTATTGAACGGCGCATCCACCACGAACTTGTTGGCCACCATGGACGGTACGCTACCACCCGGCTCGGTATGGACCTGATAGATCACTTCGACCTGGTCCGCGCCCTTGGGGGTGAACGTCCAGAAACCGTCGACCTTGGTCACACGCACAAAACCCTTCTCCTCAGGCAAGTACTTAGGTAAGCCCTTGAGCTTACGGGTGAGGCTGCCATCGGCGCCCTCCTCGGTCGTGACTTCCAGCACCGAGTCCCGGGGCGTTACCGGCCATGGCGTATTGAACTGGGTGTACGTCCAGCTCTGACTGCCTTCGTGCTTGAGCAGTTTCTGGCTCTTGCACTCATGAATCCAAGCGCAGGCGCCCGCAACGTCCTCTTGCAAGCTGCGCAGCTTGGCCATGGAGGTTTTCATCACTGTCACGCCGCGATAAGCCTTGTACTCGGAGCCCGCTACTTCACTGAGGGAAACCTTGATGCCGTCCTTCTCCTTGGCAACCTGCCAGTCTTCTGCCTGAGCGGTGGCCGTTGCCAGCAACACGGTCAACCCACACAACACAGCCATACGATGCAGCGAACCCATAGTGTTTTCCTTATTGTCCAAGTTCGTTCATTTCGGATCCGTTCATTGACCCATCACGCTGCCGTGACTTGCTCCCACCAACCGATCAAGCGGATGGCCTCTTCACTGCTGTCGCCGCACACCTCGATGTCGGCTTCGAACGCCGAGCATACCGCCGGGCGCTCCGACTGGCCGAAGATCTGGCACAGGTTATCGACGGACAATTGCACGCACCGTTCTCCCGCAGGCTTGCCTTGGGGCATCCCGGGGATAGGCGAACTGATAGAGGGGGCGATGCAACAGGCACCACAGCCTTCACGGCATTTCACGACAACCACATCCTCGCGACAGGTAATGATGAGTAACAGAACACAGAGTAACGGCTAAAACACTCGTTTTAAATTACCGCCTGCGTGTTTTTTTGCCCTTGGCGAGATGACCGAACGGTCAGTGACGAGCGGCACGCCTGTGAGAGGCCTACTGCTTGAATTCAAACTCCAGCGCCGCACCTTCCACCTCATTGCGCTCCTGATTGCGCAGTGGCAGCTGCATTTCATTGCTCAACAACCGGCCGTTGAGCTGGAACGGTCCGGGCTTATCTCCAAACATTGACGGCAAGAGCGGTTCACGCTTGGGCGGCTGCACCTTACCGGGTGGCTGAAGTTCCTCGACCATGTCACGGGGCAGGCTCAAGTCCAGCTTGGCCGGCGGCAATGGGGTCTTGGCGACTTCATGGGCGGATTTGCTCTTGGAAGCGACGGGCGCGCGCTTTTTCTTCGCCGCAGTCGCCTTTTTAGGGGAAGGCTTCTTGGCCGCTGCGGTTTTTTTCGGCGCGTTCTTCGTGGCACTGTCGGCCGGTTTTTCCTGCGTTGGAGCCGCCACGGCAACGCCTCCCATTTGGAAGGCACTCAACAGGCCGATCAAAACCCAGGCAACAGGAACAATGGCTTTCATAGACACAACGGCACTGACGGCAGAGATCCCCATGCTCGCCTGATAATCAGGCGCTGACAAGCACATCAAGCTAAGCCGCTGATTTCTATAGGAACCCGTTGGCCGTCTCTTGGCACAATTGTGTCGCCAACAATCCCAGCGTCATCAGGGCCCGCTCTGCCTCGCGGTTCCAGGGTGTGCCGCAGTTCAAGCGAATGCAGTGGTTGAACTGCTCGGTGTTGCTGAAGATAAGCCCTGGCGCGATGCTGATGCCTTGTTGCAACGCCCGCACATGCAATTCCTGGGTATTGACCCGCCCCGGTAGACTGACCCACAGGATGAACCCGCCAGTGGGACGGCTCATTTGCGTGCCTTCGGGGAAATACTGTTGCACCGCCAGCTGGAAAGCGCTGAGGTTCTTGCGGTACTCCTGGCGGATATAGCGCAAATGTCGGTCATAGCCGCCGTTTTCCAGGTACGCGGCGATGCCCATTTGCGTGACGCTGCATGCCGAGTGCGTGCTGAAGGTCTGGAGCCGCTGTATTTCCTGCTGGAATTTCCCCGCGATCATCCAGCCGATGCGCACGCCCGGTGACAATGTCTTGGAAAAACTCGAACAGTAGATGACCCGATCCAGCCGGTCGTAGGCCTTGAGGGCCTTGGTGCGCCCTTGCTCGAACATCAGCTCGCCATAGATATCGTCCTCGACGATCTGGATATCGAAGTCCGACGCCAGGCGCAGCAACTGCTTTTGCCGCTCTTCGGGCATGGTGCCGCCGAGGGGATTGCTCAGGCGCGTGGTCAGCACCAACGCCTTGATCGACCACTGGTTGGCCGCCAACTGCAAGGCCTCCAGGCTCATCCCGGTAACCGGGTCGCTGGGAATCTCGATGACCTTGAGACCCAACAGATCCGCCAGTTGCAGCAAGCCGTAGTAGGTCGGCGACTCGGCGGCGATCAAGTCCCCCGGCCGCGTCAGCACCCGCAAGGACATCTGCAGCGCATCGACGCAACCGTGGGTGATCACCACTTCGGAAGGGTCCACCACGACACCGGCATCGCGCATGCGAATCGCCACTTGGCGCCGCAACGGCTCGAAGCCCGGGCTGAACATGTAGCTGAACGCCCGCGGGCTGTGGAAGCGCGTGACCTTGGCCAATTGCTGATGCAAAGCCCGAACCGGCAGATAGTCGACGCTCGGTACGGCCGCGCCCAGGGGGAATACCCCTTCGCGGCGCGACTCGACCAATACCTGCTGGATGATGCTGCTGCGCGTCACCAGCCCCGGGCGCTCAACCCGGGCGATGTCCGGCGTCGGTGCGGTCAGGGCCGGCGTCTGGTGAACGTAGTAGCCCGATTGCGGCCGTGCGCGAATCAGCCCCTGGTCTTCAAGGTTCGCATAGGCCTGCAGCACCGTGGCGTGGCTGACGTTGAGCTGCGAGCTCATCTTGCGCACCGAAGGCACACGTTCACCAGGCTGATACACACCGCGCCGGATGTCTTCAGCCAGCTGTTGAGCAATACGTTGATAGAGCAGGAGGTTGGTCATGACGCAGCACTCGATTTCACGGGCATTTTATTCTTGTCGGAAACGATACCGGAACAGTTTAGAAGTGTACTGGGACAGTTGCCAGATTACTCGACAGTACAGTGGAGTGACAGCTCTAACTGTACTCATCCTGCATCGATTGCAGGGCCAAAAAAACCCGGCGCCTTTTACAGGGGCCGGGTTTTCCAGTGACGCAGCCCTTAGCGGGCGGCGCCGAGCTGGCCTTTTTCGTCGGAGAACACAATTTCCACGCGACGGTTCTGTGCCCGGCCACGCTCGGAAGCGTTGACGTCCACCGGATACTCATCACCGTAGCCTTCGACCTGGATGCGTTTTTCATCAATCCCCAAGTCCACCAGCACATCCGCCACCGACTGTGCGCGGTCGCGGGACAGCTTGAGGTTTTCCTGCTTGCCGCCGGTGCTGTCGGTGTACCCCTCGATACGCACCACGCGCTTGGGGTTGAGCTGCAAGAACTGCACGATCTTGAGCACGACCCGGTTGGCCGAGTTTTTCAGTTCCGCTTCGCCGGTGTCGAACAGCACGTCACCCAAGGTCATCACCAAGCCGCGATCGGTCTGGGTGGTCGCCATCGCCATGATCTGTTCTTCGAGCCATTTGCCCTGCTGCTGCACGCTCAACAATTTGGACTCACGCAAGGCCAACTGCAGGCGCTGGCGCTCCAGCTCGAGCTTCGCCGCGCGCTCTTCGTTGAGCACCTGGTTGCTGTGCTCTCGGGCGATCGCACTGTAGCGCTGGCTCAGGTAGGCGTAATGCTGCACGTCCTGACCGCTGCCCCAGTAGCTGGACAGGCGATCGGCACGGGCCAGGGACTCGCCAGCGCGGATCACGTCCCGGGGCGCGGCACGCAATACGTTGGCGTCTTCCTTGACCTTCTGGAAATCGGTGCTGGCCTGTTCGAGCGCCGCTTCGCTGCGCTGGCCGGCACAGCCATACAAGCTGGCAAGGCTGGCGAGGACCAGGCCGCCCAATACGTGGGAGTGCTTCATTGGGCATCCTCCCTCAATTGTTTGCGCAAGCGCTTGATGCGGGTGTCGAGCACGTTCAGTTGCTCCTGGCTCTTGAGGGTCAGCACCTTCGCTTCGGCCAGTCGGGCGTCGAGCTCAGCCTGTTCGGCCCGCATGCGCGCCTTCTTGTAGGATTCGTCTGCCATATTGGATTTGGCGCGGGCGAATTTCTCTTCAGCCAGTTTCAATTCGGGCACTTCGTCGACAGTGGCGCCAACGGCCCGGGCTTGCTTCAATGCCTGTTCGGTCAGGCGGATCTGTTCATTCGGCGCCGGATCGGCTGCGCAGCCCGCCAGAGCCAGAACGGCCAGGGCAGCGAAAAGAGGTCGAATAGTCACTAATGTTCCCTACTGTTTGGGGGCACTGACAGGTGGCTGCAACTGTGTGTTCCAACGCTCGAGATTGCGCTGCAACACAGCCTCTGTCAGACCGGACGCGGCCAATTCTGTCATCTTTTGCGCCAGCTGTCCGCGTAACCATGGGTCATTGCAGGCGGAGTTATGGGAAACCGCGAGGAACAGCCCGGGCTTGTCCACCGGTTGCGATACGGCTTGCAGGTCGCTGGCCATCCCCAGTGTCTGCGCCATCGCCAGGCCCGAATAGCGCCCTGCCAGGACATATTCCACCTCTCCCAGCAGCAATTTCTGAAAGGCCTGGGTCAGGTTGGGCGTGCGCACCAGGGATAAGTTCTGCTCGGCAAAGACGCCAAATCCTTGGGTCATGCGAGACTTTTCCGACAAGGCGCCGGAGTGACCGTGAAGATCTTCGGGCTGGTTGATGACCAGGCTCGAGTCCTTGCGTGTCCAGACCAGGTAATCGTTTTCCAGCAAGGGCGGATGAACGTAATCCAACGCGTCAAGCCCGGTGGCGGTCAGCGGAGCGTCGGTGAGCAGATCCATGCGCCCACTGCGCACTTCGTCCAGCGCCTGGGCGCGTTTGCCGGCATACAGCAGTTCGATCTTGATCCCCAGCTCCGCCGCGACGTGCGCCAGCAGATCGGCACCGGCACCGATCAGGTGCTTGGGGTCTTGAGGGTCTTGCCAGAGGTAAGGCGGTGCGTCCGGGCTGCCGGTGGCGATCAGTCGTTCACATTTGCCGGCGGCGAAAGACAGGCCCGGCACGAACGCCAACGCCCACAGCAACGACCAGCCGGTCAAGCGGCGCAGATCCATGGCGATAAGCTCCTCTGATGCGGAAAATAAAAAGCCCGGCCAAAGGGCCGGGCTCTTTATAAGTGAAGACGCCGGATTAGACCAGCTTCTCCAGCTCAGGGATGGCTTCGAACAAGTCCGCTACCAAGCCGTAGTCAGCCACCTGGAAGATCGGCGCTTCTTCATCCTTGTTGATCGCAACGATCACCTTGGAGTCTTTCATGCCGGCCAGGTGCTGGATCGCGCCAGAGATACCGACGGCGATGTACAGCTGTGGCGCAACGATCTTGCCGGTCTGGCCGACCTGCATGTCGTTCGGCACGAAACCGGCGTCGACCGCGGCGCGGGAAGCACCGACGGCGGCGCCCAGCTTGTCGGCCAGGGCGTACAGGTGCTTGAAGTTGTCACCGTTCTGCATGCCGCGACCGCCGGAAACGACGATCTTGGCAGCGGTCAGTTCAGGACGGTCGGACTTGGCCAGTTCTTCGTTGACGAAGCTGGAGATGCCGGCGTCGTGAGCAGCGCCTACGGCTTCAACCGCAGCCGAGCCACCTTCGGCGGCAACCGGGTCGAAACCGGTGGCACGGACGGTGATGACCTTGATCGCAGCGGTCGATTGCACGGTGGCAATGGCGTTGCCGGCGTAGATCGGACGCTTGAAGGTGTCAGCGCTTTCTACCGAGATGATCTCGGAGATCTGGTCGACGTCCAGTGCGGCAGCAACGCGCGGCAGGATGTTTTTGCCGTTCGAGGTGGCGGCAGCCAGGATGTGGCTGTAGCCCTTGCCTAGCTCGGCAACCAATGGAGCAACGTTTTCCGGCAACTGGTGAGCGTAGGCGGCGTTGTCGGCCGACAGTACTTTTGCCACGCCAGCGATTTTCGCAGCGGCTTCGGCAACGGCGCTTGCGCCCTGCCCGGCGACCAGAACGTGCACGTCACCACCGATTTTGGCAGCGGCAGCAACGGTGTTCAGCGTGGCCGGAGCCAGCGCCTTGTTATCGTGTTCGGCGATTACCAAGATAGTCATAGTCAGATTACCTTCGCTTCGTTTTTCAGTTTCTCGACCAGTTCAGCCACCGACTTGACCTTGATGCCCGCGCTGCGTGCAGCCGGCGCTTCGACTTTGACGGTCTTGTTGGTGGAGGCGGTGGAAACACCCAAAGCATCCGGAGTCAGCACTTCAAGCGGCTTCTTCTTGGCTTTCATGATGTTTGGCAACGACGCATAACGCGGCTCGTTCAGACGCAGGTCGGTGGTGACGATGGCCGGCAGTTTCAGGGAAACGGTCTGCGCGCCGCCGTCGATCTCGCGGGTCACGGCAACGCTGTCGCCGGACACTTCGACTTTGGACGCGAAGGTGCCCTGACCGTAGCCGCTCAATGCCGCGAGCATCTGGCCGGTCTGGTTGTTGTCGCTGTCGATGGCCTGTTTGCCGAGGATCACCAGCGATGGCTGTTCCTTGTCGACAACGGCCTTGAGCAGCTTGGCCACGGCCAGGGAAGTCAGGTCTTCGGCGGATTCGACGAGGATGGCGCGATCGGCACCCAGTGCCAGCGCAGTGCGCAGTTGTTCCTGGGCGGTGGTCGGGCCGATGGAGACGACGACGATTTCCGTTGCCACGCCTTTCTCTTTCAGGCGGACGGCTTCTTCCACGGCGATTTCGCAGAAGGGGTTCATCGACATCTTGACGTTGGCGAGGTCGACGCCGGAGTTGTCCGCCTTGACGCGAACCTTGACGTTATAGTCGACCACTCGTTTGACAGCTACAAGAACCTTCATGGATTCCTCGTTACTCTCCGGTGAAAAAAAGTCGCCTAGGCGAACCTGGCGGTTGATGCTCATGGGCGCAAGGGCACCTCTAAAAACGCCGGCATGAACCACACATGACCCAGCTCACGGGAGTGAAGACCATTCGTCAGTGATGACCGATGAGTCATTCATTATCGCGGCGTGTAAACTGCGCCTCGGAACCGCGCAATACGTCACTTTGTGCTGCCTTCGCCCTGTCTTTAGAGGTGCTCTTGGAACCAACAGTCAGCCTACGGCGAGCGCAAAACCGCCCGTATCTTGACCGGAACGCCTATTCCGGTCAATACGGCAAAATGGTCAGTCATAAGCCGTACGTCAGTGATTTATCTGGGCTGCGGCAATTTCAAACAAACGTTTGTATTGGACCCTGAGAGTGGTGTAGATATAATGCGCCGCTTAAGAGAGACCCGCGTTTCATCCATTGCCGCTTTCGTCGCTTTTCGCGAAGGAAACAACGGATGCAACGCCAAACCTCCAATTAGAAAAACTGTGAGCCTTGAGTAGGAGATAGCCTGTGGAACGCGAATACATGGAATTCGACGTGGTCATCGTCGGTGCCGGCCCCGCTGGCCTGTCTGCCGCTTGCCGACTGAAACAGAAGGCCGCCGAAGCCGGTAAGGAAATCAGCGTTTGCGTGGTCGAAAAAGGTTCCGAAGTCGGCGCGCACATCCTCTCCGGCGCGGTGTTCGAACCCCGCGCCTTGAATGAGCTGTTCCCGGACTGGAAAGAACTCGGCGCACCGTTGAACACGCCCGTCGTACGCGATGACATTTATGTCCTGAGAAACGCCGAGGCCGCGAGCAAAATCCCTGACTTCTTTGTGCCCAAGACCATGCACAACGAAGGCAACTATATTATTTCCCTGGGCAACCTGTGCCGCTGGCTGGCCCAGCAAGCCGAGAACCTGGGCGTGGAAATCTACCCGGGCTTCGCCGCCCAGGAAGCGCTGTTCGACGAAAACGGCGTGGTTCGCGGCATCATCACCGGCGACTTGGGTGTCGACCGCGAAGGCAATCCAAAGGAAGGCCTCTACACCCCTGGCATGGAATTGCGTGGCAAATACACGCTATTCGCCGAAGGCTGCCGTGGTCACATCGGCAAGCAACTGATCAAGCGCTTCAACCTGGACAGCGAGGCCGACGCCCAGCACTACGGCATCGGCCTGAAGGAAATCTGGGAAATCGACCCGGCCAAGCATCAACCCGGCCTGGTGGTGCACACTGCTGGCTGGCCGCTGGACATCATGGGCACCGAGAACACCGGCGGATCCTTCCTCTATCACCTGGAAAACAACCAGGTGGTGGTCGGCCTGATTATCGACCTGTCCTACAGCAACACCTTCCTGTCGCCGTTCGACGAATTCCAGCGCCTCAAGCATCACCCGGTGCTCAAGCAGTACCTGGAAGGCGGCAAGCGTGTCAGCTACGGCGCCCGTGCCATCTGCAAGGGCGGCCTGAACTCGCTGCCAAAAATGGTCTTCAAGGGCGGTGCGCTGATCGGTTGCGACCTCGGCACCCTGAACTTCGCCAAGATCAAGGGCAGCCACACCGCCATGAAATCCGGCATGCTCGCCGCCGAGGCCGTGGCCGATCGCCTGTTCGCCGAGTCCGAAGGCGGTGATGAACTGACCGCCTACGTCGACAGCTTCAAGAACAGCTGGCTGTACGAAGAGCTGTTCGCCAGCCGCAACTTCGGTGCGGCGATTCACAAATACGGCGCGATCATCGGTGGCGGCTTCAACTGGCTCGACCAGAACATCTTCGGCGGCAAGATTCCGTTCACCCTGCATGACAACAAGCCCGACTACGCGTGCCTGAAACTGGCGGCCGATTGCAAGAAGATCGACTACCCGAAACCAGACGGCAAGATCAGCTTCGACAAACTCAGCTCGGTGTTCATCTCCGGTACCAACCACGAAGAAGAACAACCCTGCCACCTGAAGCTGACCGACCCGAGCATCCCGATCAGCAAGAACCTGCCACTGTACGACGAACCGGCCCAGCGCTACTGCCCGGCTGGCGTGTACGAAGTGGTGACCAAGGAAGACGGCGAGAAGCGCTTCCAGATCAACGCCCAGAACTGCGTCCACTGCAAGACCTGCGACATCAAGGACCCTGCGCAGAACATCACCTGGGTATCGCCGGAAGGCGCTGGCGGGCCGACTTACCCGAACATGTAAGCCGACACGCCGAACATCGAGGCTCCCGCAATGGGGGCCTTTTTGTTGCCTGTGACCCAACAAGCACCGCAGTTTAAAATGTGGGAGCGGGCTTGCTCGCGAAAGCGGTGTATCAGTCAACAAAAATGTTGGGAGATACGCCGCTTTCGCGAGCAAGCCCGCTCCCACAGGGATCCTGAGTGGATCAGGCCGCGCGCTCTTCCCCGGGATTGCGCTCGAAGTAGCGCTTGTATTCGCGACTGAACTGCGACGGGCTCTGATACCCCACCTGGTGCGCGACGTGGGCCACACTCATGCCCTCGCACATCAGCAGGCGCTGGGCCTTGAGCAGGCGCAACCGCTTGAGGTATTGCACCGGCGACAGCAAGGTGCTGCGCTTGAAATGCTCATGGAAGGTCGAAGCGCTCATGTTCGCACAACTGGCCAAGGTCTCGACGTTCAGCGGTTCGGTGAAATGCGCATGCAGATGGCTCAGGGCTGCGGCAATCCGGGCGAACTGACCTTGCTGCTCCACCAGCGCCCGCAGCACATCAGCCTGGGGACCGCGCAACGCGACGAACAGCAACTCCCGCAACCGTGCCTGGCCCATGACCTGGCATTCCAGCGGATCGTGCAGGCAGCGCAACAAGCGCTCGACACACCCACGCATGGCGTCATCGAGCACAGCGCAGGTCATGGATTCCGGTGTCTGGGGCGGTAGATTCCGACCTGGCATCAACCCCATGGAAAGCACCAACTCCCCCAACATCGCTCGATCGATCGCAACGGAAACGCCATACAGCGGAGCATTGGGCATGGCGTAGGTTTCGCATTCGAACGGCACCGGCAAGGCCTGAATCAGATAATGCCCGGCGCCATATTCCATTGTACGTGGCCCCAGGTAGGCCAGTTTGCTGCCTTGGGCAATGATCACCAGGCTCGGTTCGTAGAGCTGCGGGCCACGAGCGACATCCTGGCTGGCACGCAGCGCGTGCACGCCAGGCAGTCTCGTTGGGACGAAACCGTCGCGGGTCGCCAAGGGTCCTATCAGTGAAACCAGCGTGGCATTGGCGTCGAGATGGCGGGTCAACAACATGGGCAAAAACTTCACGAAAAATGGGATGAAACCATCATCGCAGGTCTAGCGTCACATGGAATCAAATCCTGGCCAATGCCGGAGGATTAGGCATGACAGGCGGAGGAATCGCCATCGCCGCCTGCCGCCATGACTCCCAGAATGGATTCCCTCACCGTTCACTGCTTAGCGAGGTCCATCATGTACACAGCCATCGGCTATGCCGCCCAATCAGCCACCACTCCCCTCGCCCCCATGAAGTTCGAGCGTCGCAGCCCGCGAGCCGATGATGTGGCGATCGATATTCTCTACTGCGGGGTGTGCCACTCCGACATCCACCAGGCCCGCAATGAATGGGGCATTGCCGTCTACCCGCTGATGCCCGGCCATGAAATCATCGGAAAAGTCACCGCCGTCGGTGCGAATGTTACCGCTCACAAAGTCGGCGACTTGGTCGGTGTGGGCTGCATGGTCGACTCCTGCCGCGAGTGCGAAGCGTGCCGGGCGGACTTGGAGCAATACTGCTTCGAAGGCATGACCCAGACCTACGCCAGCCCGGACCGCGTCAGTGGTGGCCACACCATGGGCGGTTATTCCGACAGCATCGTGGTCAGCGAGCACTTTGTGCTGCGCATCCCGCAAACACTCGACCCGGCCAGCGCCGCACCGCTGCTGTGCGCCGGCATCACCACTTATTCGCCCCTCAAACACTACGGCGTGAAGGCTGGCGACAAGGTCGGCGTACTGGGCATGGGCGGCCTGGGCCACATGGGCATCAAGTTCGCCAAGGCCATGGGCGCAGAAGTGACGTTGTTCACCCGCTCGGCGAGCAAGGCTGAAGAAGCCCGTCGTCAGGGCGCGGACCATGTGATCGTGTCCACCGACGCCGAACAGATGGCGGCTGCCGCCGGACGTTTCAATTTCCTGCTGGACACCATTCCGGTGCAGCACGACCTCAATCCCTACCTCGACACGCTGCATTTCGACGGTGTACACATCATCGTGGGCCTGGTCGAGCCGGTCGACCCACCGGTACACGCGGCAAAACTGATCATGGGTCGCCGAGTGCTGGCCGGCTCGCTGATCGGCGGTATCGCAGAAACCCAGGAAATGCTGGATTTCTGCGCCGAGCACAACATCAGTTGCGACATTGAAATGCTCGACATCCGCCAGATCAACGAGGCCTACAGCCGCATGATCGCCGGGGACGTGAAGTACCGCTTCGTCATCGACATGGCGACGCTCAAGGCCTGACGCTCGTCAGACCTTGGCGCCCAGCTCCGCCGACAGCCGGGCTGTGACCCCTTTGACCAGGGGAATCAGCTCGGCCATCTTCTCCAGCGGCATGTACGGCACGGTGCTGGCGATGCTGATACCAGCGACGATGCGCTTGCCCGCGTCTCGAATCGGCGCCGCCACACAGCGAATCGATGGTTCGTTGTCCTCCAGGTCGAAGGCATAGCCCCCCGCCACGTACTCCACCATCCGTTGCTGGAACTGTTCCCAGGATTGCTCCTGATGCTGGGGCCAGAACTGATTTTTCCCTCCCGCCGGCAGGCTGATTTCATACAGCCGCTTCCATTGTTCCTGCGAATCATCGAGCATCAGCGCCTTGCCGATCCCGGTGCGCGCCAACGGCATGCGATGGCCTACGCGCGAGCGCATTTCCGGGCCGTTGCGCCCCGGATTCTTCAGCAGGTACAAGACTTCGTCGCCCTCGCGAATCGCCAGGTGAACGGTGTCCCCGGTCAGCGCCGACAGCTCGTCCAGGTACGGCCCCGCCAGGCTCACCAGGGGCAGTTCTTCCCGGGCCTGGAAACCCAGCTCGATCAACTTCGGCCCCAGCAGGTAACCCACTTGCGGCACCACGCGCAGGTAACGTTCGTCCACCAGGCAACTGGCCAGGCGATGGGTGGTGCTGCGGGTGGTGCCGATCAGCCGGGCGATTTCCTTCAAGTCGCGGGCGCCACTGGCGACCGCCTGGACCACGCCCAGGCCACGCAGCAATGTCTGCGTGCCGGTAGGCGCGGCGTCCTTGGTGATTTTTGGATCGTCTTGCTGCATAGCCGACCTTCAACAGTGAGCGGGGAACGGGCGGCATTATGGTCGCCCGCCCCGTCGGACTACAACTCGATGCGCTCGACCTTCCCGACCAGCAGGATATAGGACAGCGCGCCAGCCAATGCCAGGACAGCGATATAGGTAATGGCCGGGGCAAACGAATCGCCGCTGGCGAGGAAGCCAATGACAATCGGCGTGGCGATGGCCGCCAGGTTACCGATGAAGTTGAACACCCCGCCGGTCAACCCGAGCAATCGCGCCGGTGCCAAGGTGGAAACCAGCGACCACGTGATCGACGCCAGGCCATTGCCGAAGAACGCCAGGGCCAGGAAGGCGATCACCAGCGGCGTCGATTCGACATAGTTGGCACCAATGATCGCCGTGGAAATCAACAGCCCACCAATGATCGGCAGTTTGCGGGCAAAGCCCACCGTGGCGCCGCGGCGAATCAGCCAGTCGGAGAAGAACCCGGAGCACAGCACGCCGACAAACGCCGCGAGGAACGGCAACGACGCCAGCAAGCCAGACTTGATGAAGTCCATGCCGCGATATTTCACCAGGTAGGTCGGAAACCACGTCAGGAAAAACCACAGCGTGGAGTTGAGGCAGAACTGCCCCAGGTAAATGCCCCACAACTTGCGTTGGGTCAGGACGATGCCCAGGTCGGCCCAGCTGAACTTGGCCTTGACCTTGGCAGTCTCGGCCTGGATGTCCACCAGCCCGCCGCCTTCGCGGATCAGCTCGATTTCGGCGGCGTTGGCGCCTTTGAAATCCCGCGGCTCGCGATACACCGCGTACCAGATCACTGCCCAGAGAATGCCCACCGCGCCTGTGGCGACAAACACCATGTGCCAACCGAAGGTGTGTTGCAGCCAGGCCAATACCGGGGTCAGGAAAGCCAGCCCGACGAATTGCCCGGAGGTGTAGAAACCGATGGCCGTGGCCCGCTCACGCTCGGGAAACCAGGTCGTCACCACGCGGCTGTTGATTGGATAGGCCGGCGCTTCCAGGGCTCCGACCGCCATGCGCAGCACGAACAACGCGATGAAACTGGAGACGAACCCCAGCATCACCGTCGCCACCGACCACAGCAGCAACGCCACGCTGTAGAGGATGCGCGGCGGCACCCGGTCCACCAGCCAGCCGCCGGGAATCTGCATCGCGGCGTAGGTCCAGCCGAACGCGGAGAAAATAAGTCCGACATGAATCGGGTCGATGCCCAGGTCACTGGTTAGCGCGGGGGCGGCAATCGAGAGGTTACTGCGGTCCAGGTAGTTGATCACCACGGTGATGAACAGCAGGACCATGATGAAAAAACGCTTGCGGCTAGGCGTCACCAACGACGCCTGCGCGCTCAGGGTGTGCGCTTGCATGTGAGGTGCCTCTTTTTATGTTTATTGAGGAATTCGGGAGCGTTGGGATAATCCCTCTGCATAAGGAGGTTGAGGGTGGGAGCGGGCTTGCTCGCGAAGGCACTGTATCAGTTAGCGGATGTATCGCAGACACACCGCTTTCGCGAGCAAGCCCGCTCCCACAAGGGAACCGAGTTGCCTCAGTACTCACTCACCACTCGGCAAAACTGCCATCGGCATGGCGCCAGATCGGGTTGCGCCAGCGGTGGCCGATGGCCGCGCGTTCGATGACGTATTCCTCGTTGATCTCGATGCCCAGGCCCGGGCCATTGGGAATCTTCACGAAGCCCTTGTCGTAGTCGAACACCTGCGGATCCTTGATGTAATCCAGCAGGTCGTTGCTCTCGTTGTAGTGGATGCCCAGGCTCTGCTCCTGGATGAACGCGTTGTAGCAGACCGCGTCCAGTTGCAGGCACGCCGCCAGGGCGATGGGACCCAGCGGGCAGTGCAGCGCCAGCGCCACGTCGTAGGCCTCGGCCATGTTGGCGATCTTGCGGGTTTCGGTGATGCCGCCGGCGTGGGACGCATCCGGCTGGATGATGTCCACGTAGCCTTCGCTGAGTACGCGCTTGAAGTCCCAGCGCGAGAACAACCGCTCGCCGAGGGCAATCGGGGTGCTGGTCAGCGGCGCCAATTCCTTGAGGGCTTCGTAGTTTTCGCTGAGTACCGGCTCTTCGATAAACATCAGTTTGTAAGGGTCGAGCTCCTTCATCAGCACCTTGGCCATCGGCTTGTGCACGCGGCCGTGGAAGTCCACGCCAATGCCAACGTTCGGCCCGACCGCATCACGCACCGCCGCCACGTTGGCCAGGGCCAGGTCGACTTTTTCGAAGGTGTCGAGAAACTGCAACTCTTCGGTGCCATTCATTTTCACCGCGGTGAAGCCCCGCCCTACAGCCTCTTTCGCCGCGCGGGCGGTGTCCGCTGGCCGGTCGCCGCCGATCCACGAATACACGCGGATCTTGTCCCGCACCTGGCCGCCCAGCAAATCGCTGACCGACACGCCCAGGGCCTTGCCCTTGATGTCCCACAACGCCTGGTCGATGCCGGCCAGGGCGCTCATGTGGATGGCGCCGCCGCGGTAGAAGCCGCCGCGATAGAGCACGGTCCAGATGTCTTCGATGTTGCGTGGGTCCTTGCCGATCAGGTAGTCGGACAATTCCTCGACAGCCGCCGCCACCGTGTGGGCACGGCCCTCGACCACGGGCTCGCCCCAACCGGTCACGCCCTCGTCGGTCTCGACCTTGAGGAAGCACCAGCGCGGCGGAACGATAAACGTGGTCAGCTTGGTAATTTTCATCTTGTTGTCTCTCTTGTCAGATGCAGCGCGCGGGGCGCTGGAAAAATCTTCAGTTCAAGGCATTCCATGCGGCCACGTAGGCCTTGGCGCGTACCGCCACTTCATCCGCTGTCAGGCCCGGCTTGAACAGCCCGGAACCGAGGCCGAAACCCTTGACGCCGGCTTCGACGAACACCGCCATGTTGTCCGGCGTAATCCCGCCCACCGGCACCAGCACGGTCCCGGCCGGCAACACCGCGAGCCAGGCCTTGACCACCGCCGGGCCCATTTGCTCGGCGGGAAACATCTTCAGTACATGGGCGCCTTCGGCCAGCGCGGCAAAGGCTTCGGTGGGCGTGGCGACGCCGGGCGACAGGTACAAGCCCGCCGCTTTCGCCGCACGCAGCACCTTCGGGTCGCTGTGGGGCATGACGATCACTTGGCCGCCAGCGGCTTTCACCTGCTCGACCTGTTCCGGCGTGAGCACGGTGCCGGCACCGATCAGGCAATCGGCGGGCAAGGTGCTGCGCAGGATGCGGATACTTTCGTACGGTTCGGGGGAATTGAGCGGCACTTCGATGACACGAAATCCGGCGTTGTACAGGACCTCGCCGATGGCCGCCGCCTCTTCGGGACGCAAGCCACGCAGGATCGCGATCAACCCGTTGTGCGCCAGTGCTTGTGTGAGCATGTCAGACCTCCAGTCAGGTTCAGGGGGCGGTGGAATCGAGCAACCCGGCCGCCACGGCCAGTTGCCACAAACCGCGTTCGGTGGCCTGTTCGGCCAGGACCACCCGGGCGAAGCCGCAGGCGTCGAGGGCCCGTTGATAACGGACACAGAGTTGGGAGTTGCCGATCAGCACCACCGTCGGCAGGTGCAGGCTGTCGCGACGACGGCGCTGCACCTCGGCCAGCGCTGCCAGCTCATGGCCGATCAACAGGCCCGAGAGGTAATCCGCCTGGGCACTGGCCACCAGCTCGCCGGTCAAGCCCAGGCTGCGGGCGCTGAACACGGTGGACAACGGGCCGATCTGGCCGTCCACCGACAGCGCCACTTGCACGCCACGGTCAAACGCCACGCCATCGAAGGTCGTCCCCCGTTGCTGGGTGCGGCCGAGAATGCTGTGGTCACTGAGGACGGCGAAGATCTCGCCGGTCATGAAGGTATCGAAATGCACAATGCAGCCATCGGCCACTTCCACCCATTTCGAATGACTGCCAGGCAGGCCGATCAGCACCGCTTCATCCGGCAGGCTGTGCAAGGCACCGAGCACTTGGGTTTCTTCGCCGCGCATGACATTGGGCAAACGTGAACGCTGGATCACGCCGGGCACGATGTGCACATCGACGCCGCGAAGGCTGCGAACGGTTTGTAGGGAATGTCCGAGATTGGCGACGTTGGCGGGTGTGTCGCAGTAAGGCGCTTCGCGCCAGCCCTGAGCACTGCCCACCATGCCGCAGGCAATCACAGGCAAGCCCGGTTGAGCATCGAGCCAGTCGCCGCAGGCCTCGTCGAAGGCCAGCTCGAAACCGTCGATGCAGACCCGGCCGGCCACGGTTCGTGGCCCGGAGGGCAACTGCATGATCCCCGACGACAGCGAACGCTGCTCGAGCACCTCGCCACCGGCTGCGAGTTTGTAAGCCCGTAATGAGGTGGTCCCCCAATCGAGCGCGATCAATTGCGCCTGCATCCGCTTCACCTGTTTTGTTTTTTGGCAGTGAGTGGAACGGACTATAAACCTGGGGGCGACAGAATCTCAATATATAAATAACACTCCCATATATTGGGATTTTGATAAGCCAACCGCAAAGCCAATCGCCATCCGTCCAAGACCCTGCTAGTTTTCTGGTCGGACGCTAAACAACTCAGGGAAAAAGTAATGGGACAACTGCTGAAAATCCTCGGTCGCACTTCCTCGATCAACGTCAGAAAAGTGCTGTGGACCTGCCAGGAACTGGACATCGCCTACGAGCGCGAAGACTGGGGCATCGGCTTTGCCTCGACCCATGACCCGGCGTTCCTGGCCATGAATCCGAATGCCCAGGTGCCGGTGATCATTGATGAGAACGGTGTGCTCTGGGAGTCGAACACTATTTGTCGCTACCTGGTGGGCAAGCATGGGCGCGGCGATCTGCTGGCCGTCGAACCTGCCGCACGGGCACGCATCGAGCAGTGGATGGACTGGCAGGCCACGGAACTCAATCCTTCCTGGGGCGATGCGTTTTACGGACTGGTGCGCAAACACCCGGATTTCCAGGACCCACAGCTTATCGCCGCGGGCGTCAAAGGCTGGAACGAGAAGATGGGTTTGCTGGAACAGCAGTTGAACCGCACCGGCGCCTACGTGGCCGGTACGGCGTTTTCCCTTGCGGACGTACTTATCGGTCTGTCCGCACACCGCTGGCGCCAGACACCAATGGAACGCCCGGACTATCCAGCGGTGGCCGCCTATTGCAAGCGGCTCGAACAACGCCCCGGATTCGCCGAATACGCGTCCAACGCATACTCATGAGCATCAATTGCCGTTAGCGAAATCCCGTAGCACCTTGCCGTCCATTCGGTAGCGCACCCACTCTTCCTGGGGTTGCGCGCCGAGGGATTTATAGAAATCGATGGCCGGCGTGTTCCAATCCAGCACGCTCCATTCGAAGCGGCCGCAATCGTTGTCGCAGGCGATCTTCGCCAAGTGGCGCAACAATGTCTTGCCCGCCCCGCCACCGCGCTGCTCGGGCGTGATGTACAGGTCCTCCAGATACAGACAGTTGCTGCCCAGCCAGGTGGAATAGCTGAAGAAAAACACCGCGAAACCGATCGGCACGCCGTCACGCAGGCAGATCAGCCCGTGGGCGGTTGCGCCTTCGCTAAAGAGGCTGCGCTCGATGTCGGCCACACTGGCGATGACTTCGTGGCGGGCTTTTTCGTAATCGGCCAACTCGGTGATGAAGGCAAGGATTTGAGGCGCATCGCTGGGTTGCGCAGGACGGATCTCGATCGACATGAACAGGCCTTGTAGCCAATTGAAAGCGCCATACTAAGCCGCTGCGCGGCGCTCGTCACATACCGATCCAACTATTTGATCGCGGGCGCACGGCTCTTCCCAAAACTGCCATTCGTCGCGCCCAAGGCACCAACGCCAAGCCGCCAAGGCCCAAGATCAGGTAAGCATTCTGAAAAATGGAGGCGACACCCATGATCACTTCAAGGCTGACCGCATTCACCTTCGCCGCGCTGCTGTCCTCGACGGCCTTCGCGGCCTCTACCGACGGCACTGGGCCAACCGACCCCGTGCAAGCGCCAAACTCCCCTGCCACGCAAGGCCTGCCCAAGTTGAACACCGACGGCACCGGTGGCGGTAGCCTGAACAATGGCCAGCCACCGGCCACCGGCACCGATCCACGCGTGCAGGGCAATGACACCGGGCGCCAGGGTGGCATGAATACGCCGGACTCCACCGCACCGGATAACGCCGAGACCGGAGTGGGCTCGAAAACCACGACCGGTGGCTCGGGTTCCGAAGGTGGCGCCGCCAGCCAGTAGCCTTTGCCCGGACATTTGAGGAGGAACATCCCATGCCTCGTGGAAGCAAAGACAAATACACCGACAAGCAAAAACGCAAGGCCGAGCACATCGAAGAAAGTTATGAGCAAAAAGGTGTGTCGGAGGGCGAGGCCGAAGCTCGGGCCTGGGCGACGGTGAACAAGCAGTCCGGTGGCGGCGAACGCTCCGGTGGCTCAGGCAAGGAAAAACCGGCGGCGGCCAAGAAAACCGACCGCAAGGAATCAGCCCGCCGCGCCGCCAAGACCCGCGAAGGTCACCCACGCACCAGCAAAGCCTCCCATGGGGCCCAGACGGTGGACAGCTTGATGAAGGAAGCCCGGGCGAAAAACATTCCCGGACGTTCGAAGATGCGCAAGCAGGAACTGGTCGAAGCGTTGCGCAAGGCCGGGTGATGGTTGGCGTCAGGGATACCCGTTTCGCGAGCAGGCTCGCTCCCATACTGGTTCTGCACTGCGCCGAAGTTCTGAGCCTGGCACAAGAACCTGTGGGAGCGAGCCTGCTCGCGAAAGCGTTGGGTCAGCTAAGGTAGTGTTGAATGTGCCGACGCCTTCGCGAGCAAGCCCGCTCCCACATGGGGTCTGTGCTGTGCCTAGGTCCTGAGCCTGACACTAAAAACCTGTGGGAGCGGGCTTGCTCGCGAAAGCGGTAGGTCAGCTAAGGAAGTGTTGGATGTGTCGACGCCTTCGCGAGCAGGCTCGCTCCCACATTGAATCTTCGGTATGCCTGAGCTTTGCGCCTGGCACAAAACCCTGGGAGCGAGCTTGCTCGCGATGGCGGCAGATCAGTCGTCAGTAATCCCTACTGCCTAGCGCTCTAGCGCTGCTTCAACCGGTCAATCACCACCGCCAGCAACAGGATCGAGCCGCGGATGACGTATTGGTAGAAGGTGTCGATGTTCTTCAGGTTCATCGCGTTTTCAATGATCGCCAAAATCAGCACGCCGGCGATGACGTGGCGAATCATGCCGATGCCGCCGCTCAACGACACCCCGCCCAGCACGCAGGCCGAGATCACGGTCAACTCGAAGCCCTGGCCGATCATCGGCTGGCCCGAGGTCATGCGCGACGCCAGGATGACCCCGGCCAAGGCGCCGATCAGGCCATGCACGGCAAAGATAATGATCTTGGTGCGATCAACGTTCACCCCCGCCAGCAACGCCGCTTCCTGGTTGCCACCGATGGCCATGGTGTTGCGCCCGTAAGTGGTGTAGTTCAGCAGCCAGCCGAAAAACAGGAAGCAGGCGATGGTGATCAGGATCGGCACCGGTACGCCGAACAATTGGCCGTTGCCGAACACGAAGAACGATTCCTGGGACACACCCACCGCCTTGCCGTTGGCAAAGATGTAGGCCAGGCCGCGGACGATCTGCATCGTTGCCAGGGTGGTGATCAACGCGTTGACCCGCAGCTTGGCGATGACGATGCCGTTGATCAGGCCGACGATCAGCCCCATCGCCAGCGCCGCGCTGACGCCGAGGAACACGCTGTTGGTGTCGCGCATCACCACCGCCGCGACGACGCCGGCACAGGCAATCACCGAACCGACCGACAAGTCGAAGTGCCCGGACGCCAGGCAATACAACATGGTGCAGGCCGCGATACCGGTGGTGGAGATCGCCAGGCCCAGGCCGCGCATGTTCAGCGGCGACAGGAAGTTATCGATCATCAGGGTGCAGAGCACGAAGATCCCGATGGCGGCCAACAGCATGACCCAGTCGTCGAGGAAACGGCGCAGGTCCAGGGGTTTGCGTGCCGTTGGCAGTGCATTGTTTTGAATGGTCATGATTTACCTCTCAGTTCGCCGCGTCGGCAACGCGTTGGCGCGGCAGCGCCAGTTGCAGCAGGTTGGATTCGTTGGCCTGGTCGCGCGGCAGCTCGCCACGCATGGCCCCTTCGCAGAGCACCAGGATTCGGTCGGAAATGCCCATCACTTCCATCAGGTCGCTGGACACCACAATCACCGCGATGCCGTCCGCCGCCAGGTTGTGGATAATCTGATAGATCTCCGCCTTGGCGCCGATGTCGATGCCACGGGTCGGTTCGTCCAGCAGCAGGACTTTCATCGGCATCGACAGCCAGCGACCGAGAATCGCCTTCTGCTGATTGCCGCCGGACAGGTACATGATTTTCTGGCTGGCCGCTGGCGTCTTCACCTTCAGCGACTTGATTTGCTTGTCGGCATTGCCCCGTTCCCAATCACCGCGCAACAGGCAGCCGAGGGTCGAGTGGGACGGTCGGGCGCTGATGTTGATGTTCTCGCCCACGCTGCCCAACGGGATGATGCCTTCCTTCTTGCGATCTTCCGGGCACAGCAGCACGCCAGCGGCAATGGCATCCCGTGGCGAACGCAGTTTCAGTTCCTGGCCGTGCAGGACCAGGCTGCCCTCGCTCTGGCGCTCCAGGCCACTGAGCAAGCGAAACAGCTCGGTACGACCGGCGCCGACCAACCCGAACAAGCCGAGGATCTCGCCCTTGTGCACCTGGAAACTCACCGGTTCGCGCAAGCCCGGCCCCAGCAGGCCCTTCACTTGCAGCGCCACATCGCCGCGTTCCCGAGGACGGTAATCATAGATGTCCTGGATATCGCGGCCGACCATGCAGGTGACCAACTGATCGTGGGTCAGCTCGCTCATGTTCTCGAAGGTCCGCACGTAACGACCGTCCTTGAACACGGTCACCGCATTACAGATACGGAACACCTCTTCCATGCGGTGGCTGACGTACAGCACCACTTTGCCCTCATCTCGCAAGCGGGCGATGATCGCCATCAAGCGGTCGATTTCCCGGGCCGACAGGCTACTGGTGGGTTCGTCGAAGGCAATGACATGGGCGCCACGGGACAAGGCCTTGGCGATTTCCACCAATTGCCGTTGGCCGAGGGACAGGCGACCGACTTTTTCCTGCGGGTCGATTTCGTCGGCCAGGCCTTTGAGCAGCGCCAGGGCCTGCTGGCGCAGCACGCCACGGTTGACCAGGCCGAAACGCGCCGGCAAATGGCCGAGAAACAGGTTTTCCGCGACGGTCATTTCCGGCACCAGGTGCAGTTCCTGGTGAATCACCGCCACCCCGCTGGCGATGCTGTCGGCGGTGCCTTTGAAGGCCATCGTCTGTTCGCCGATCTGCAGGTCGCCACTGCTTGGGATGTAGGCGCCACCGAGGATCTTCAGCAACGTGGACTTGCCCGCGCCGTTCTCACCCATCAAGGCATGCACCTGCCCCGGATGCGCGACGAAACTGATATTGGCCAGCGCCTGCACGCCGGGAAAGGATTTGCCGATCCCGTTGAACCGCAAGCTGCCGCCGATGTTGTGTTGCCGTGTCGCTGTTTGCGCTTGCATAACCACCTCGAACTTACAGAGATCAAGCGACCCCGCCACTCATGTGGCCAGGGCCGCTTTTGAATCAACCGACCGTCAGTTCCACAGGCCGATCTTTTCCAGCTCCTGCTTGAAGTTCTCCCGGGTGATCAGCGTCACCTCGTCCATGGCGGTGTACTTCGGCGGTTCCTTGCCGGTGGTGATCCACTCGTACATCATTTCGGCGGTCTTGTAGCCTTCGATGTGCGGGCTTGGCAGCATCGAACCGAAGAAGCCGCTGTCAGGCTTTTTCAGCTCACCGATGGCGTCGGTACCGTTGATGCCGACGCCGATCACGTTGGCTGCCTTGAACCCGGCCGCTTCAGTGGCGCGCACGCCGCCCAGCACGGTGTTGTCGTTCATGCCGCCGATGATCAGGTTTTTCGCGGCGCTAGGCAGCTTCACCAGCGCCGAGTTGGTGGAGTCCATGCTGCCGGGTACGTCGAGGGTCTTGAGCGCCGTAAACAGGATATGGTCTTCCGGCATCCCGGCCTTCTTCAGGGCATCGACCGAACCGTCGGTGCGCTTCTTGCCGGTGTCCAGCTCGTTGAAGGTGTTGATCACCGCGTAGGTATCTTTCCACTCCCAATTACGCTTCTTCGCTTCAGCGGCCATGGCGGCGCCCTGCTTCTGGCCCACCTCGAACGCGGCCATGCCCAGGTACGGCACGTCTTCCATGAACTTGCCGTTGGCGTCGACGAAACGGTCGTCCACGGCAATGACCTTGAGATCGTTGAGCTTGGCCTTGGCCATGATGGCTGGGCCGAGGGACACGTCCGGCGGGCAGATCACGAAGCCCTTGGCGCCGTTGGCGGCCAGGCTGTCGATGGCCGAGAGGGTTTTCTCGCCGTCAGGCACGGCGATCTTGATCAGTTGGAAGCCTTTATCCTTGGCCGCCTTCTCGGCAAACGCCCACTCGGTCTGGAACCAAGGCTCCTCGGCCTGCTTGACCAGGAAACCAATTTTTACCGCATCGGCCGCCAGCAAGTGGCTGCTGAGGCTGAACGCGGTAACCGCCAGGGCGGCGCGACACAGGGAACGGATCCCACGACGATGTTTCATAGTTGACTCCTTGTTTTTTTTATTGAAAGCCAAACGTCCAGGGTCTGCTCCACCGTCGGTGGAAATACGCAGGCTGGGCGGTTACATCAAGTTGCTACACAGCATAGGCCTAAATAGTCATATCGTATGATGATTGGATTACAGGCGAAGTTTCCCACTGCAATCCAAGAATATTCAGTCGTGGTACATGACTGAACGTCCTCCATCGATGGTGATGCATGAGGCATTGATGAAGGGTGCTTCGTCACTGGCCAGGAACACGGCCGTCATCGCCACTTCGATCGGTTGTCCGACGCGCCGTGGCGGGTGCATATCCAGCGCACGTTGGCGTTCGGCGTGGGGATCGGCAAAGCCGTTCCAGTAGTCGACGTTCAGCTGGGTCTCGATGTAACCCGGAGCGATGGCATTGACGCGTACCCCTTTGGGCGCGTATTCGATGCCCAGGGCGCGAGTCAGGCCGAGCAGGCCGTGCTTGGCAACCGGGTAAGGGAAACAGCCGGGAATGATGTGGGACGAATGGACGGAGGCAATGTTGATGATGCTGCCCACGCCCTGCTCGATCATCTGTGGCAGCACCGCCTTGCAGCCGTACCAGGCGCCATCCAGGTCGATGGCGAAGCAGCGGCGCCAGTCCTCTTCGGTCATTTCCAGCGGGTCGCGGAAGACGTTGACGCCGGCGCAGTTGACCAGCACATCGATGCGACCGTGCAGCTCGACGGCGCGACGGGCCATGGCCTGCAAGTCTTGTTGCTTCGACACATCGGCCTGCAACGCTTGCACATCGGCCCCACGCTCACGCCAGTGGGCGGCCACCGCCTCGACTTTCTGCGCCTGGATGTCACTGATCACCAGTCGGGCCTGTTGCGAGGCGAACGCCGCGACGATGGCTTCGCCAATGCCTTGGGCGGCGCCGGTCAACAGCACGACCTTGTCTTTCAGGCGTTCGCCCTTCGGTGGCTCCGGCACGGGCGGTAAGACCAAGGGCTCAGCCATGGCTCAAGACTCCTGCATGCGGGCACGACGAAAACCGGGCATCCACGGATGACCGGCGCAAAGGCGCTTGGAAGAACAGTGGCCGGCGTACGCCGCCGGGGCGTACGGGGAAAGATCGTTGCATCACTTCACCTGTTTTGTTTTTTTAGTGTGAGTGCGTATTGCCGATGGAGCCGACTATAAACCCGGCCGCCAAATAATCTCAATATATATATTTACATCCCATATTTTGGGATTTATCCCGCGAATCTTGTACAAGCCACGCCAGGCACATCGACACGCATCGACAGCACCGCACCGTCCAGCGGATGACCCAAGGGGCTCGCCGCGCTGGTGATGTACAACGTCTTGAGGTCTTCGCCGCCGAACACACAACTGGTCGGTCGGCTGACGGGCAATTCGATCACCCGGTCGACCTGCCCGTCCGGCGTCAGCCGCAGCAGGCAACTGCCGTCCCAGCGGGCGTTCCAGATATAGCCCCGGGCATCCATCGCCGAGCCATCCGGGCCGCCACGCGGGTGTGGGCCGAACCAGACCTCGGCCGGCGCGAGATTGCCTTCCGGATAGATAAAGTGCCGATACACCGTGCCGTCCAGGCTGTCGCCGAAATACACCGTGGTGCCATCGGGGCTCCAGAGCAACGTGTTGGGGATGCCCAACCCGCGCAACAAGGGCATGACCCGACCGTCGCCACCGACGCGAAACAGGCCACCGGACCGTTGTTCGATCGGCAAGTCCTCGCCGTCGGCACCGATGTTGTTCTGCATGGTGCCGAGCCAGAGTTGGCCCAGGGCGTCGCAACGGGCCTCATTGGCACGATTACCCAGTTGGGGGTCGGCCATGCACAGCAGCGTCAGGCGCGGCTCAAGGCCCGGCGAATCAAGATCGAGGCGATAGACGCCACTGCTCAGGGTTACCAGTGCGTCGCCACTTTGGGTCGGTATGAAGGCGGACACATGCTCGGGCATCTGCCAGATCTCCACGTTGGCGCCGATCAGCCGCAGTGCCTGCTTGCCAGCGATATCGACCCAATACAACGCTTGGGTCGGCGCATCCCAGAAGGGCCCCTCGCCCAACTTCGCCCGGTGTTCCGTCACAGCCGTCCACTTCATTGAAACCTCCCGTTCCCGACTTGCCCGGCGGCGTCTGTTCGACCGGCCATGACATTGGGGTAAAAGCGTTTGATCGCCAGGTCAGCGTTATCGATCAGGGTCATGCAGGCCCAGACACCCCGGGCCGCGTCACGGGCGGCGATGGCGTCGGCGATGTCCTTGTGGATGGGCAAGGTGCGGCGCAGTTCATCCGGGTCGGCCGCCGACACCTCGAACGACACCGCCAGCAATGCACCGAGGGCCGGGACCATTTGTTCGATGAATTGATTATGGCTGGCGGCCAGGATGCACTCATGGAAAAACTGGTCGGCGCGGTTGTAATCGGCGCCGCTGTCCACTGCCCGTTCCAGGGCATGGTAGGCCAGGCGGATCGCCTGCACCTGATCGGCCGTGGCCCGCTCACAGGCCCAGCGCACCGCCATCGGCTCGATGGTACGGCGCAGGTCCAGCAAGTCGTCGACGAAGTTTTCCGGAAGGCCGCTGCGTGACAGCCAGCCCACCACTTGAGGGTCGAACAGGTTCCAGCGGCGCACCGGCAATACCCGCGTGCCGACTTTCGGCCCGACTTCCAGCATGCCTTTGGCCACCAGGGTCTTGATCGCCTCGCGAATCACTGTGCGACTGACGCCCAGTTGCTCGCCCAAGTCCGCTTCGACCTTGATGGTTTGCCCAGGCTTGACCTGGCCAGCGGCGATCCAGCCCCCCAGCCAATCGACGGTCGATGCGTGAAAACTGCTGGACATGAAAACCCCGCGGGCCACTCTTATTGGTGGCCCACGCTAATCATCATATGATTGGGTGTCAATTTGAATTTTGCATAACCCTGTGGGAGCGAGCCTGCTCGCGATAGCGGTGGGTCAGCTAAGAAGATGTTGGCTGTGCTGGCGCCTTCGCGAGCAAGCCCGCTCCCACAGTAGATTCCGGGCGTTCACATTATTAGCGTTCACCACAGCTCGCTCCCACAGGTTTGGTGGTGCACACAGATAGTGCAGGCGCTCCAAATTTACTGTGGGAGCGGGCTTGCTCGCGATAGCGATCCTTCAGCCGACGCGGATGTTGGATCAACCCTCACTTCCACAAGGGATCAGGGCTCGAGGCCGATGGGGAAAAACTCGCCGCCGCTCCACACACCCAGCCAGCGCTGCCCATCGATCTCGCGACTGACCGCCAGCTCCACCAGTTGATAGAACACGTTGCGGTGGATCAGTGCTTCGAGGTTGCTGCGCACATGCACGTAGGGCGTCGGTTCCTGGGTCTGGGGATCGATCTCCACCCGCAGCGGGTGCTCGGTGCCGGCCTCGGTAGTTTCCTCGACGTTGGTGGTGAAGCGCAGCAACTGCCCTTCCCCCCGCCCTTCCACCTCAAGGGTCACGGCCACGAACGGCGCGTCATCGACCTTGATGCCGACCTTTTCCACGGGGGTGATCAGGAAATAATCATCGCCGTCGCGGCGGATGATGGTGGAGAACAGCTTGACCATCGGTTTTCGTCCGATGGGCGTACCCAGGTAGTACCAGGTACCGTCCCGGGCAATGCGCATGTCGATGTCGCCGCAGAAGCCGGGGTTCCACAAGTGGACCGGCGGCAGGCCTCTGGTCTTGGGGATCTGCCCCAGCAAGTCATTGGCTTTTTGCGGTCCGCTCATGGTGACTCCTCGAGTTACTGGTCGCTCATCCCCAACAGGCTGCGGGCATATTCACGCAGCGGCGCGGCGATGAGGTCTTGGGGCTGTTTGTCGTGGAACGTCAGTAAACCGCCACGACTCTTGATCCGTGCAGTATCAATCAAATACTGCGTGCTGGTCTCGATCAACATGATTTGAATCACGCCGGTATCGACACCCAGGCGATCCACGGCCTCTTCATCCAGCCATTCGTCGGAGTTGCCGATGCGGTTATCGGCCTTGGCGAACCGGGTGTACAACAGGTAATGGGCACCGGCGGCACGGGCTTCGCCCATCGCCTGATCGAGGCCTTCGGGAACACGGGCACGACGGACCATGGGGAAATATTCGATGAAGCCATTGAAGGCTTCTTCGGCCACGACATTGGGACGTGGATAGGCACTGCCCGGCGGAGCGAAGGCGCCCTGGGCGATGTAGATGAACGAGTCGGGCTGGATTCGCAGGTTGTTCACACGACGGCTGTCGCTATGGTCCAGCAGGCCGGCATCACTCATGTGATAACGAACGCCCTCCCCCATGTCGCTGACATTCATGCAACCGCCAAGCACCAAAACGGCCAGCAGCAAAACCAGGCTACGCATCCTATTCCTCCAAAGACCGGTGTCGGAAAACCGGCGAATGGTCGTGGGATGCAGCTTTTGCGCCAGCTCGCAGGATGGTTGGGGTTGCGCCTTGGAATACCTGTGGCGAGGGAGCTTGCTCCCGCTGGGCTGCGCCCGTAGGAGCTGTCGAGTGCAACGAGGCTGCGATCTTTCCCCAGACACTTGAATCCCAAGCGAAAGATCAAAAGTCAAAAGATCGCAGGCTTCGCCAGCTCCTACAGACTCAAGCCAGGAAAGGTCCGATCAGCCGCCAATGATTTTCATGATGGTCGCACCGCCGGAGAACGCCACTTCCTGCTTGTCCCCCAGCGCCTTGACCAACAAGCGCTGAAGCGCCGGCAAGGCCTGATGGCGTGGCTTGTCCAGAAGATCGCCGACGAAGTGACGGTTACTCGACGACAGGCAGCCGTGCAGCCAGCCCGTGGAAGACAACCGCAGTCGCGAACAGGTACGGCAAAAAGGCACGCTTTCGTTGGCGATCACACCGAAGTGCCCCAGCCCCGGTATCTCATAACGCACCGCCGTGGCGTCTACCGGCGCGTCGGCCTGCAGGTATTCGTACTGGTCGCCGATCAGGCTAAGCAGTTGTTGAAGGCTGACGAACTGCTGCAGGAAGGCGTTGGAATCGCTGGCCAGGTGGCCCATGCGCATCAACTCGATGAAACGCAACTCATAACCACGCTCCAGGCAGTACTCGAGCAACGGCATCACCTGGTCGAGGTTTTGCCCGCGCAACGGCACCATGTTGACCTTGATCTTCATCCCGGCGGCCCGGGCCTGCTCCATGCCATCGAGCACGGTCGCCAGGTCGCCGCCACGGGCGATACTGCGAAACGCGGCGGGGTCCAGGGTGTCGAGGGAAACGTTGATGCGACGGATACCGGCATCCACCAGCAACGGCAGTTTTTTCGCGAGCAACTGGCCATTGGTGGTCAGGCTGATGTCCTCCAGCCCCATCTGCCCCACCGCCGTCATGAAACGCTCGAGCTTGGGGCTGACCAGCGGCTCGCCGCCCGTGATGCGCAGCCGCTCGATACCGGCGGCCTCGATCAAATACGCCACGCCGCGCGCCATGGCTTCGGCTGACAGTTCATCCTGCGCAGCCACCAACCGCTTGCCGTCAGGCACGCAGTAGGTACAGGCGTAGTTGCAGGCTGAGGTCAGGCTGATCCGCAGATTACGGAAACGCCTGCCTTGACGGTCAACGATCATGGATCACTCCGGCACGAGAAAAATCGGACTCGCAAAAATTGACCTAGAAATCAAGATTTCGCAAGACCCAAACCTGAGTATATTACTGGGGCACTGCGCCATGTAAGCGGACATGGCGCAATAAGGCAGCTGAATGTCTTGGCTCGTGTGGCCAGTCAGGTGCTCGGGTGGTCGGTATCGCGCTTGCGCTTGTTGCCCATGCGCACGCCAATGTCCATCAGGAACTGGAAGAAACCTTCCTGGTCTTCCAGCACGTTGCTCCAGAACGGCGAGTGATACAGCGCCACCGCGCCGTGCACCAACGCCCAGGCGGCGCAGTAATGGAAATAAGGCGGCACGTCCTCGAGCTTGCCTTCGCTGATCCGGCCCTTGATCAACAGGGTCAGGCGTTCGAAGTTGGAGGCGCGGATCTTGTGCAGCTCCTCGACCATTTCCGGGACCTGGTTGCCCTTGACCACCTTCTCTTCCAAGCGGTCGAACAAGCGGTAGCGCTGCGGGTCGCGCATGCGGAACTCGAAGTAGGCCCGGGACAGGGCCTCCTTGTCCTTGTCCACATCGGCTGAATGCAGCAGCTCGTTCAAATCGCGCTCGTAGTCGAGCATCAGGCGCAGGTAGATCTCCGCCTTGGATTTGAAATGTTTATAAATCGTGCCTTTGCCGATACCCACGGCATCCGCAATCATCTCGACGGTGACACTGTCTTCACCCTGGTCGAGGAACAACTTGAGCGCGGTGTCGAGAATTTCCTGCTCGCGGCGGCGAAACTCACGGACCTTACGGGGTTCTTTGTGCATAAGAAAAAGGTCTGAAGGGTCAAAATTCGAAGCCGGGTATTATGCCTAACTTACGCAAAAATGCACGGATCATCCATTCTCGGCCACCGTTCTTCACAAAACCGTGCACACCCGGCTCGTCGTTTCCCTTGCCAACGGGCCGTACTGGCGAGCTTTGACGACAGTGAGAACTTATCCGAAGCGAGCGTATTCCAAATTTGTTTAAAAACCGCCCCGGCCAGACTGGACGGGTGGGCATACTGATCAATACTTGAACTGTCGGCGCGACATCTCCCCCAAGTGACGCGCTGATAAAGGTGCCAACGGACCGCGTGCCTTTGTTTTACTCCTAATGGTCTTAACCCGGATTCACCCCCCAGAACCCGGGTTTTTTTTGCATGAAATTCAGGCGTGCGCCGATCGAACGTGAGCCAGCGGAAACAATTGCTTAAAATTTTCCGTCGTCTGCTCGGCAAATCGCTCGTAGGACTCGCCCCGCAGCATCGCCAGAAACTCCGCCACTTCCCGCACGTATTGCGGAAGGTTAGGCTTGCCGCGATAGGGGATCGGCGCCAGGTAAGGCGAGTCGGTTTCCACCAGCAGCCGATCAGCCGGCACTTTGCTGGCAACGTCGCGCAGGGCATCGGCATTGCGGAACGTGACAATCCCGGACAAGGAAATGTAATAGCCCATGTCCAAAGCAGCCTTGGCCATGTCCCAGTCTTCGGTGAAGCAATGCAGCACACCGGCCTGGGGCAGCGCGGCGTCACGCAGCAAGGCCAGGGTGTCGGCCCGGGCGCCGCGGGTGTGGATGATCACTGGTTTGCCGGTCTGCCGGGCGGCCTCCAGGTGCAGCCGGAACGACGCCTGTTGCACGTCGGCGGCTTCTGGCTCGTAGTGATAGTCCAGGCCGGTTTCGCCAATGGCGACCACCCGTGGATGATCGAGCTCACGCAACAACCAGTCGAGCGCTGGCGCGGCACCGGGCTGGACGTCCAATGGGTGGATGCCGACCGAACAATCGACGTCGGCATAACGCTCCGCCAGCGCCTTCACATCGGCGGCGTTGTCGGCGCTGACGCCGATGCACAGGAAGTGACCGACGCCCCGCTCCCGGGCCGCGTCCAGCGCGGCATCCAGGGAGCCGCCATGGGCAGCGAGGTCGAGACGATCAAGGTGACAATGGGAATCTACAAGCATAAAAGGCCAGGCTACATCGTATGGGTGGGACGGTCGGACTTCAGGGAGCCGGCCAAGTGGGTTTCGATCTGATTGCGGGCCGAATTGTCGCCGTCGCTGAACTGCACGCCCACGCCGGCGGCCCGATTGCCCTGGGCGCCCTTGGGGGTCAGCCAGATCACCTTGCCGGCGACCGGAATTTTCTCCGACTCATCCATCAGGCTCAAGAGCATGAACACCTCGTCGCCCAAGCGATAATTCTTGTTGGTCGGAATGAACAGGCCGCCGTTCTTGATGAAGGGCATGTAGGCGGCATAAAGCACCGACTTGTCCTTGATGGTCAGGGACAGGATGCCGTTGCGTGGACCGGGACTGACAGGTTCGTTCATGCTGATCTCCGCTGCGATTGAGCTGAGTCTAGGCGGTACCTGTCAACTTCGACCAGGCAAACTCGCCCACTGCACCAACAGCGCCTCGAGCAACAGCACTCGATTGAGGTTCGCCTTGCTCAGCACCTTCTGACGTTGGGCAAGAATCCAGTCCTGGATGTTCAAGATTTTATCCTGGCTGCTTTTTTGCGCCAGGTACTGGATCACTTTGCGCATGTCGGCCAGCCCCAGGCCGGCCTCGTCTTCGGTCAACTGGTAACGCAGGATCAGGCTCGACCAGTCGCAGAACCAGTCAAACAGCAACAGTAGCGGGATGGCGTTCCAGCCCTCGGCCAGTTGCGTGGGGGACTGCTGCTGCTTGAGCAGTTTCTTGACCCCGTCCACCACCAAGGCCCGCTGCTCACGCACGCCCTGGGCCTGAAGGCTGACAGCCGCCAGGGGCGAGCCAGCCGCGAGGGTCAGCAGCTCGACACGCTCTTCGTCGCTGCTGTCAGGCAGGGCCTGGGCCAACCATTGCAAGCTCATCGCCTCGCTTGGCAGCGGGCAGGCCTGTTGCACACAACGACTCTTGATGGTCGGCAGCAAGCGACTCGGCTGGTGGCTGACCAGCAGCAACACGGTATCGCCAGAAGGCTCTTCGAGGCTCTTGAGCAAGGCGTTGGCAGCGTTGATGTTCATCGACTCGACCGGCTCGATCAGCACCACTTTGCGCCCGCCCATCTGCGAGGTCTGGACCACGAAGCTGACCAGGTCGCGAACCTGGTCGACTTTGATCGCCTTGTCCGCCTCTTCCGGCTCCAGCACGTAATTGTCGGGATGGCTGCCGGCCTTGAGCAGCAGGCAGGACTTGCATTCGCCGCAAGCGTTGGAGACCCCCGGGCGTTGGCACAACAGGCTGGCCATCAGCCGCTCGGCCAGCGCCCGCTTGCCGATGCCGACCGGGCCGTGTAGCAGATAAGCATGGGCATGCTGGGCACGACCGGCCAGTTGCTGCCAGAGACCGTCTTGCCAGGGATAGGCTTCAGCCACGGACACGCTCCAGCAAACGTGGCAGCAAGCTATCCAGGGACTGCTGGACCTGGGTCAGCGGCTGCGCGGCATCGATCAGCAGGTAACGCACCGGATCGGCCTTGGCGCGCCCCAGGAAGGCATTGCGCACGGCATTGAAGAAAGCCTGGCCCTCAAGCTCGAAACGATCCAGCCGGCCACGGGCGCTGGCGCGGGCCAGGCCGATTTCCACCGGCAGGTCGAACACCAGGGTCAGGTCTGGGCGCAGCTCACCTTGGACGAAGCTTTCCAACGCGGCGATGCGCTCCACGGACAAGCCCCGGCCGCCGCCCTGGTAGGCATAGGTTGAATCGGTAAAACGATCGCAGAGCACCACGGCGCCACGGGCCAGCGCCGGGCGGATCACCTCGGCCAGATGCTGCGCCCTGGCGGCGAACACCAGCAGCAGCTCAGTGTCAGGGTTCATGACTTCTTCGAGGGGCGCCAGCAGCACCTCGCGAATTCGCTCGGCCAGTGGCGTACCGCCCGGTTCACGGGTCAATACCACCTCGATGCCGGCGGCCCGCAGGCGTTCGGCCAGGTATTCGCGGTTGGTGCTCTTGCCGGCGCCTTCCGGGCCTTCCAGCGTTATAAACAAGCCAGTCACGGGGCGATCCTTAATCAAAGTCATTGCGGGCTCGGTGGCTCGCTGGCGTCCGGTTCCGGGGCAGGTACCTGAGGTGGCACATGGGGCACCGCTTCAGGTGCCGTGTCGGGCGATGCCGCCGGGATCGGCGCCTGCTCGTCCGGCGTTACCGGCGCCGGACTGGAGCGGTAATCGGCACGGCGCTTGAGCTGGAACTCGCGCACCGCGTTGTTGTGCGATTCCAGGTCATCGGAAAACACATGGCTGCCATCGCCACGGGCGACAAAATAAAGACTGTTGCCCGGTGCCGGGTTCAACGCGGCATGAATCGCTTCGCGCCCCACCATCGCGATCGGCGTCGGTGGCAAGCCCGGGATCAGGTAGGTGTTATAGGGGTTCTCTTCTTTCAGATGGGCGCGGGTGAGCTTGCCGGTGTAGCGCTCACCCAACCCGTAGATCACTGTGGGATCGGTCTGCAGCAGCATGCCCAGGCGCATGCGCCGGACAAAGACGCCGGCAATTTGCCCACGCTCCTGGGGTACGCCGGTTTCCTTCTCCACCAGGGACGCCATGATCAGCGCCTGGTACGGCATGGTGTAAGGCACATCGGCGGCACGCTGTGCCCATTCCTTGGCGAGCACGTCTTCCAGACGGTCGTAGGCTTTTTTCAGCAGGTCGACATCCGATGTGCCGCGCACGAAGCGGTAGGTGTCCGGGAAGAACCGGCCTTCGGGAAATACTCCCGAATGACCCAGACGGTCCATCACCTCGCTGTCGCTCAGGTTGGCAAGGGTCTGCTGGAGTTTTTCATCCTTGGCCAGTGCGGCGCGCACCTGGCGGAAATTCCAGCCCTCCACCAGCGTCACGCTGTACTGCACCACTTCACCGCGCTTCCAGACACCGATCAGCCCCTCCATGGTCATGCCTGGCACCATCCGGTATTCACCGGAGTGCAACGGCTGGCCGGCAAGATTGAAGCGCCAATAGACACGCAGCCAGAAGGCGTCCTTGATCAGGCCATCGGCCTCGAGGCGCTTGAGGGTTCCGGTCGGGGTGGTTCCGTTGGGCACGTCCAGCAATTCTTCCTGGGTAATGTTCAGCGGCTGTTGCAGCGCCGAATGAATTTTCCAGGCCGAAGCGCCCAACAACAGCCCTGCCAGGACCAGTCCGGTCTCCAGCAGCAGCAAGAATTTACGTCTCACGAATCAAGCATCCAATAGCGCACGGGCAAGGGTTTGCAGTTTACGGGTGAGCGGGCCAACCGACCAGCACGCCGAACCGCATCCGCGTACCGGCCACACGCCATATACGCTGTTGCAGACGAAGACTTCATCGGCCTGGTGCAGTTGTTCGAGGCCGATGTCGGTGATTTGCGTGGCGATGCCCTGGGACTCGGCTTGAAACAATAATTCCGCGCGCATCACGCCGGCCACACCGCAACGGCTCAGGTCCGCCGTGAACAAAACGCCATCGCGCACCAGGAACAGGTTGCTGAATACGCCTTCGATTACCCGCCCAGACGCGTCCAACATCAAGCCTTCGGCGTACTGCCCATCGCGCCATTCGGCACGGGCCAGTACTTGTTCCAGGCGGTTGAGGTGCTTGAGGCCGGCAAGCAAGGGCTGCTCGGACAAACGCACGGTGCAGGGAAACAGGTGGACGCCTTGTTCGGCATGGGCAGTGGGATAAGTGGCCGGCGGGTTCCCTTGCAGGATGCGCTTGGCCGGCACCGAAGGATCAGCGGCATAACCGCGCAGGCTGTCGCCACGGGTCACGATCAGTTTCAGCACGCCATCACCCAGGCAACCGGCGTAGGTGCTCAATTCTGTACTCAATGCGCCCATGTCAACGTTGAGCGCCAAACGCTGGCATCCGGCTTCCAGGCGTTGCAGGTGGCGTTCCAACAGCACCGGGGTGCCATCGTGAACGGCGATGGTTTCGAATAACCCATCGCCGTAAGCCAGGCCGCGATCTTTCAGCGACAGGACGTCGGCCGGCTGACCGTCGACCCAGCTTTCCATCACCCAGCGAACCGGCGGAACACCAGCGAACCGTTGGTCCCGCCAAAACCGAAGGAGTTGGACAGCACCACATCGATATCCATGCTGCGGGCCGTGTGCGGCACGAAGTCCAGGTCGCAGCCATCGTCCGGCTCATCGAGGTTGATGGTCGGCGGCGCCGTCTGGCTGTTGATCGCCAATACGCTGAAGATCGCTTCCACCGCCCCTGCCGCACCCAGCAGGTGACCGGTCATGGACTTGGTCGAACTGACCGCCAGCTTGTAGGCATGCTCGCCGAACACGGTCTTGATCGCCTGGGCTTCGGCCAGGTCGCCGGCCGGGGTCGACGTGCCGTGGGCGTTGATGTACTGCACCTGCTCGCCGTTGAGCTTCGCGTCACGCAAGGCGTTGGCGATGCAACGGGCCGCACCGGCGCCGTCGGCCGGTGGCGAGGTCATGTGGTACGCATCGCCACTGGTGCCAAAGCCGATCAGCTCGGCATAGATAGTCGCGCCGCGCGCCTTGGCGTGCTCCAGTTCCTCGAGCACCAACGCACCGGCACCGTCGGACAACACGAAGCCATCACGGCCCTTGTCCCACGGCCGGCTCGCGCGGGCGGGCTCGTCGTTGCGGGTCGACAGCGCGCGGGATGCGCCAAAACCGCCCATGCCGAGGCCGCATGCGGCCATCTCGGCGCCTCCGGCAATCATCACATCGGCTTCGTCGTACATGATGTTGCGCGCGGCCATGCCGATGCAGTGGGTACCGGTGGTGCACGCCGTGGCGATGGCGTAGTTGGGTCCCTGGGCACCCAGGTGGATGGACAAGAAACCGGAAATCATGTTGATGATCGAGCCCGGCACGAAGAACGGAGAAATCCGTCGCGGCCCCGATTCGTGCAGCGTGCGGCTGGTTTCTTCGATATTGGTCAAGCCGCCAATACCCGAGCCCATGGCCACGCCGATGCGTTCACGGTTGGCGTCGGTGACTTCCAGGCCGGCGTTACGCACCGCCTGAAAACCGGCTGCCAGGCCGTATTGAATAAACAGGTCAAGCTTGCGGGCTTCCTTGACCGACAGGTATTCCTCGACATTGAAGCCCTTTACCGAGCCGCCGAAACGGGTGGAATAGGCAGAAAGGTCGGTGTGTTCGATCAGACCAATGCCACTGCGGCCGGCCAGAATGCCCTGCCAACTGCTCGGCACATCCGTGCCCAGTGGCGACAACATACCCATACCGGTGACTACGACGCGTCTACGCGACACAGCACTCTCCTTTTTCTAATGACGACTTTGCATCAGGCCTAAAGAAAAAACCGCACGCCGTGATGGCAGTGCGGTTTTTCCATGACAGCTAGCGACGACTAAAAACGATTACGCCTGGTGGCTGGTAACGTAGTCGATAGCAGCTTGTACAGTAGTGATCTTCTCAGCTTCTTCGTCAGGAATCTCGGTCTCGAATTCCTCTTCCAGAGCCATCACCAGCTCAACGGTGTCAAGGGAGTCGGCACCCAGGTCTTCTACGAAGGAAGCGGTGTTCACAACTTCTTCTTCTTTAACGCCCAGTTGCTCGGCAACGATTTTCTTGACGCGCTCTTCGATGGTGCTCATACCTTGTTTTCACTCCTAATGGACAAATTCAGGCAGCTGGCCGGTGGGTAAGTGTATAGAAGAACTTTTCGGTTTTTCAACCGAAAGCTTCACTCCTCAAACCCAGCGGCCCGCTGTCTATAAATTGATTGCAGCTTTATAACGGATTTTAGACAGCTCGTATGACATTTTTTTGAAGCAATCCGTCACATTTAACTCATGTACATCCCGCCGTTCACCGGGATTGTAGCCCCGGTCACGTATGCCGCACCGTCCGACGCAAGAAAAGCGACCACGGACGCGATTTCTTGAGCTTGCCCCAGACGACCCAGCGGAATCTGCGTCAACAAGGCTTCACGCTGTGCTTCCGGCAGTTCACGGGTCATGTCGGTGTCGATGAAACCCGGTGCAACCGAGTTTACCGTAATCGAGCGCGAACCCACTTCACGCGCCAGCGCACGGCTGAAACCTTCCAGACCGGCCTTCGCCGCAGCATAGTTTACTTGGCCTGCGTTGCCCATGGCACCCACAACCGAGCCGATACTGATAATTCGACCCCAGCGCGCCTTGGTCATGCCACGCAGAACGCCCTTGGACAGCCGGTACAGACTGTTCAGGTTGGTGTCGACCACGTCGAACCATTCGTCATCTTTCATGCGCATCATCAGGTTATCGCGGGTGATACCGGCATTATTGACCAGGATCGCCGGCGCACCGAACTGCGCCTGAATGCTCGCCAGCACCGCCGCAACGGATTCGTCGCTGGTGACGTTCAGTTCAAGGCCGGTTCCTTGGATGTCGTTTTCCTTCAGGGTCGCGGCGATGCGCTCGGCGCCCGAAGCGGAAGTCGCGGTGCCGATGACGATGGCGCCTTGACGACCCAGTTCCAGGGCGATGGCCTGGCCGATGCCACGGCTTGCACCGGTCACCAGTGCAACTTTACCTTGCAGACTCATGCAAGCTTCTCCTGTTCAGGCCTGCGCTGCACGGGTGGCAGCGAAGGCATCTGGGGTATTGAGATTGGAAGTCGACACGCCTTCGGCGCAGCGTTTGTTCAGGCCTGCCAGCACTTTGCCAGGACCGCATTCGACCAGTTCGGTCGCGCCCTTGGCTGCCAGGGCCTGCACCGATTCGACCCAGCGAACCGGCTTGTAGAGTTGCTCCAGCAGATCACGCTTGAGGGTCTCGAGATCTGGCGCCACATTGGCGCTGACATTCTGCACCACGGGAATCTGCGGAGCCTGCCAGTCGATGGCAGCGATGGATTCGGCAAAGCGCTCGGCGGCCGGACGCATCAGTTCACAGTGCGACGGCACGCTGACCGGCAGCGGCATGGCACGCTTGGCACCACGAGCCTTGCAGCCTTCGATGGCACGCTCGACGGCCGCCTTGGCACCGGCGATGACTACCTGGCCCGGGGAGTTGAAGTTCACCGCGCTGACCACATCGCCTTGTGCCGCTTCGGCACAGGCGGCGAGCACATCAGCGTCTTCCAGACCCAGGATCGCGGCCATGCCGCCCTGCCCGGCCGGAACGGCCTCTTGCATCAACTGGCCACGACGCTCCACCAGTTTCACCGCGGCGCCCAGGCTCAGGCTGCCAGCGGCCACCAGGGCGCTGTATTCGCCCAGGCTGTGACCGGCGACGAACGCCGGGCGCGCGCCGCCTTCAGCCAGCCACAAGCGCCACAAGGCGATCGAAGCGGTGAGGATGGCTGGCTGGGTTTTATCGGTTTGATTGAGCTGCTCTTCCGGCCCTTGCTGGGTCAATGCCCACAGGTCATAGCCGAGCGCATCGGAAGCTTCTTTGAATGTTTCGAGGACCAGCGGGTATTGCGCGCCCAGCTCGGCCAGCATGCCGAGGGACTGCGAGCCCTGCCCTGGAAAGACGAATGCGAGGGAAGCAGACATGAAAACAAAGCCCCTAATGATCTTGTCGTCAAAAATTGACGCCCCTGGGGGCGCTAGCAAACTGCAAATTGGATGGCGGGTTGAACCGACCGGTCACATTTAAGCATTGTCGGACGAAAACGCCTAAGTTAACAAATCCTCGAGGCGACCGTGCAAGCGCTCCGGCAGGTTCTCCTGGATCTCGATCACCGCTCGGTTGATCGCACTTTGGAACCCCAGCACGCCCGCCGATCCGTGACTCTTGATCACGATACCTTGCAGCCCGAGGAAGCTCGCTCCGTTGTGCCGCGCCGGCGCCAGGTCGGCCTGCAACCGACGCATCAACGGCAGCGCCAAGGCGCCGACCACCCGCGAGGCGAGGCTTTGCCTGAATAAAGTCTCGATGCGCTGGCCGATCATGGTGGCCAGCCCCTCGCTGGATTTGAGCAGGATATTGCCCACGAAGCCGTCACAGACCACCACATCGGCCTCGCCACGGTACAAGCCATCGCCTTCGACGAAACCGATGTAGTTAATACCCCGCGCAGCCTGCAACAACGTGGCCGCCAGCTTGACCTGCTGGTTACCCTTGATGTCTTCGGTGCCGATATTCAACAGCGCCACGCGAGGACGCACGATGCCCAGGGTTTCAGCCGCGACCGAGCCCATCACCGCAAATTGCAGCAAATGCTCGGCACTGCAGTCGACGTTTGCCCCCAGGTCGAGCAACTGACAGAACCCACGCTGGGTCGGGATCGCCGCCACCATCGCCGGCCGGTCGATACCCGGCAAGGTCTTGAGTACGTAGCGCGACAGTGCCATCAGCGCACCGGTATTGCCGGCACTGACACAGGCCTGGACCTTGCCATCGCGCAGCAGCTCAAGGGCCACCCGCATCGAGGCGTCAGGCTTGCCGCGCAGGGCCTGGGCTGGCTTTTCGTCCATGGCGATGATTTCAGACGCCGGGACAATCGTCAGGCGCGCGCGATCCACAGCCGATTGGCCGCTGAGCATGTCTTCCAGGAGGGGGGATTGACCGACGAGGGTCAGGTGCAGCGAGGGAGTAGCATTCAGGCAAGCAAGGCTGGCCTGAACAATGCTGCGGGGACCGAAGTCCCCGCCCATTGCGTCAATCGCGATGACTTGAGCGGACAAGTGATTACTCGTCGGCGCCCTTGTCGATCACTTTACGGCCACGGTATACGCCTTCTGGCGATACGTGGTGACGCAGGTGAACTTCACCGGTGGTCTTTTCTACGGACAGGGTGCTAGCCTCGAGAGCGTCGTGCGAACGGCGCATGTCACGGGCAGAGCGGGATTTTTTGTTCTGCTGAACAGCCATAATTGATTAACTCCTAAACGTTTGGGTCACGCTTTAACTGCGCCAATACACTGAACGGGTTGGACCGCGTTACCTCGTCCTCGCTCGGTTCGGGCTCATCTGCTCCCGCCGGCTGCTGGCATTCTTCCGGATGATGAGCAGGCACAATGGGCAAGGCGAGCAGAAGCTCCTCCTCGATCAGTGACTGCAGATCCAATGGATCTTCGCCCAGTTCCAGCACGTCATAACCTTTCGGCAACGACTGGGTATTCGCACCCTCCTTCACCACGGCGTAACTGCATTCGCTGTGGATCGGCAGGGTGACCAGCTCAAGACAACGCTGGCAAACCATTTTGACTTCGGTGTCGATAAAGCTGTGGATAACCACAGATTTACGTTCATCTCGTTCAAAAACGAATTTGGCCTGGACCGTACCGACATCGTCGGAAAGCGGGTCGCAGAGTCTCTTCAAATCGGCCAGCAGCAGTTCACCTTGAAGGGTGGTGCCACGGTCAGCCAATTTGCGCGGGTCAACGTGAGGTGGAATCGGGTCATTCAACATAGGCGCAGCATTATAGGGATGCCCCCAGCCATGTCAAAGGAAATTCAGCCCTGTCCGTCACTTGCGTGCCTCGCTAGAATTCACCCCTGCCTCCTGGAGACGTCCATGCTGCCTTTATTACTTGCCTCGAGCTCGGTCTATCGCCGGGAATTGCTTGCCCGCCTGGGACTGCCGTTCGTCTGCAGCTCACCCGATATCGACGAAAGCCATCGCCCCGGCGAGCCCGCCGTCGAGCTGGTCAAACGCCTGGCCCAAGAAAAAGCCCTGGCGCTGGCCGACAGCCATCCGGCCCACCTGATCATCGGCTCAGACCAGGTCGCCGTGCTCGGCGAGCGCATCCTGGGCAAACCCCACACCTTCGACAATGCTCGCGAGCAACTGCTGGCCGCCAGCGGCACCAGGGTCACGTTCCTGACCGGCCTGGCGCTATTCAACAGCCAGACCGGCGCCTGCCAGGTCGATTGCGTTCCATTTACCGTCAACATGCGCACCCTGGATCCTGGGCGCGTCGAACGCTACCTGCGCACCGAACAACCCTACGACTGCGCCGGCAGCTTCAAGGCCGAGGGGCTTGGCGTAAGCCTGTTCCAGAGCACCGAAGGGCCGGACGCCACCAGCCTGATCGGGCTGCCGTTGATTCGTCTTGTGGATATGTTGCTGGTCGAGGGCGTGCAGGTTCCCTAACGCTAAAATCCGTGGCGAGGGAGCTTGCTCCCGTTCGGTTGCGCAGCGACCGCAAAATCTGGGGCCGCTTCGCAGCCCAGCGGGAGCAAGCTCCCTCGCCACAGGGAAACTTGCACCCACTATATCGCGAGACGCCTAGCGCAACGCAGGCCCCTGGAACCCCATCCACATCGCCAGGTGCTGGGCGACACTGGCACCCAACTTCTTCGAGAAGCGGTCGATCGGTGACTCTTCGACGGTGAAATCCACCAACTCTTTCTCACCAATCACATCCCGAGCCACGGAACTGGCGCTGCCCAGGCCATCGATCAAGCCCAGCGGCAACGCCTGCTCGCCCGACCAGACCAGCCCGGAGAACAACTCTGGATGCTCTTTGTCTTTCAGGCGCTCGCCCCGCCCTTTCTTGACGCTGGCGATGAACTGTTTATGGGTGGTGTCGAGCACGCCCTGCCAGAACGCCGTCTCCTCAGGCTTTTGCGGCTGGAACGGATCCAGGAAGGATTTGTGCTCGCCCGCGGTATAGACCCGACGCTCCACCCCAAGCTTGCCCAGCGTCTCGACGAAGCCATAACCGGCCGCCGTCACGCCAATGGAACCCACCAGGCTGGCCTTGTCGGCATAGATCTGGTCCGCGGCACTGGCGATGTAATAAGCACCGGAGGCGCCGAGATCGGCAATCACCGCGTAGAGCTTGATGTCCGGGTGCGCCGCACGCAAACGAACGATTTCGTCATAGACGTAGCCGGCCTGTACCGGACTGCCGCCCGGGCTATTGATGCGCAGCACCACCCCTTTGACTTTCGAGTCTTCGAACGCAGCTCGCAGGCTACCGATGATGTTGTCCGCGCTGGCCGCTTCCTTGTCGGCGATCATGCCTTCAATATCGATGACCGCCGTATAGGCTGCACCACCTCCCGGACTCGTTTTCCCGTCAACCGCCTGGTAGATCAGCGCCAAGCCGAAAAACAGATAGATAAAGACCAGGCACTTGAAGAAGATCCCCCACCGGCGCGCACGACGCTGCTCTTCCACCCCGGCCAGCAGGGTCTTTTCCAACAGCTTCCAGCTTTTTTCGTCACCGTTGTCAGCGCTCGCTTTGGCCGGTGCCTTCCATTCATCGGTCATACATGCATCCTCAACAGACTTTAATCAGCGCGCCGGCTCAGCCAGGCGTGCAATTCAGGAAAATGGTCGATCGCCAGTCGCGGCTCGAACGCCTTGAGCGCCTCGATGGACTGCGCACCATAGCTGACAGCCACCGAACCCATGCCGGCGTTACGCGCCATCTGCAGGTCGAACGAGGAATCCCCCACCATCAACGCTTGCGCAGGCTCTACCCCACAATGGGCCAGTATCTGTTCGAGCATCAAAGGATGCGGTTTGCTGGCCGTCTCATCGGCGGCACGAGTGATGTCGAAATAATCATCCCACCCATGGGCCTTCAATACCCGATCCAACCCCCGACGAGCCTTGCCGGTCGCGACCGCCAAGCGATAACCCTCGCCTTTCAAGGTTTCAAGGGTATGAACCACGCCCTCGAACAACGGCGAAGGCTCAGCCTCCAGCGCGATGTAGTGATCGGCATAGTGCTGGCGAAAAACCACCAGCGCATCGTCATCGATATCCGGGTACAAGCTGCGAATCGCTTCCGGCAATCCCAGGCCGATGATGCCCTTCACTGCAAAATCGTCGCACCGGGCCAAACCCGAACGATCCGATGCGACATGCATCGCTTCGACAATCCGACCAACAGAGTTCGCCAGAGTGCCGTCCCAATCGAAGATCAGCAATTTGTAGTCAGGATGCACTCAACCGCTCCACGGTCTTGGCCCACATATCATCCACCGGGGCCTGCAACTTCAGCTCGCCACCATCGGGCAGCGGCACGGTGAGCATATAGGCATGGAGAAACAGGCGCTTGCCGCCCAGGTCGCGGATTTCCTTGGTGAAATCGTCGTCGCCGTATTTGCTGTCACCGGCAATGCAGTGGCCGGCGTGCAGGGTATGGACGCGGATCTGGTGCGTACGCCCAGTCACCGGTTTGGCCTCGACCAAGGTGGCGAAGTCGTCGAAACGGCGCAATACCTTGAACACCGTCAGCGCCTCCTTGCCCTCCTCGTTGACTTCCACCATGCGCTCGCCGGAACGCAGGTTGCTCTTGAGCAGCGGCGCACGGACCTGCTTGATGGAGGTCTCCCAGCGCCCACGCACCAGCGCCATGTAGCGCTTGTCGACACCATCGCCGCGCAACTGCTCGTGCAGGTGGCGCAACATGCTGCGTTTCTTGGCAATCATCAGCAGGCCGGAGGTGTCGCGGTCGAGGCGATGGACCAGCTCCAGTTCCTTGGCGTCCGGACGCAACTGACGAAAGGCTTCGATCACGCCGAAATTCAGGCCGCTGCCGCCGTGGACCGCAATGCCCGCGGGCTTGTTGATCACGATCAGGGCCTTGTCTTCATAGACGATCGAGGCTTCAAGGCGTTGCAATAATCCCTGGGCCAGGGGTACCGGCTCATCGCGCTCGGGCACGCGAACCGGGGGCACGCGCACGATGTCGCCGGCCTGGAGCTTGTATTCAGGCTTGATCCGACCTTTGTTCACTCGCACTTCGCCTTTGCGCAAAATGCGGTAGATCAAGGTCTTGGGCACGCCTTTGAGCCGGGCCAGCAGGAAATTATCGATTCGTTGGCCGGCATATTCCGGCGAGACCTCGAGCAGTTGAACGCCAGGGGTCGAAGGGGCAGTAGTTGTCATGGCGGCGATCATAACAATTTTTTATGGAATTGAAGCACTTAATCATTGCTGCTATAGTCGCGAACGCCGCCAAAAGTGGCTGGACAGTGGACCAGCGGTCAAAAACCGGCCCTGACCAACGCAATTCACGAGGACGAGAGGCCGTCCTACGGGGCTTTCGCTACGTAACGGTAGAGTTTTCAGGTGTAACGAGCGCAGGTGACATGAGGCCTGAGATACGCCGCAAAGCAGAGTTTTGACTCGCCTTGCGCGCCACATTCACGGCCAGTTCACAAAGTGCAGTCAGCTGCGAACGACCCCGAGCGAGAGCTTCGGAAACAACGCCTAAATTAGCCATGATGCGTGACCTCCCCTTCCGGAGCTCACGGTAAATGCCAACCCGCTGCGGATTCTGCGCGCGGCAGCACCCGAATTATCAGGGATACGTGTAGGGTGGAGACGTACAACCGTCGGACTGTGTAGCACTAGGCTTATATTTAGACGCTTCATCTCGTCCACAGACGCCGGTTGATTCCTCCTCCTGACTGAGTGCTTGAGTACCAGCAAGCAGGACGCGTCCGTCGCGACTTCGCCATCATTGGGCCGAACTCGCTGGACACTGGAATGGCCTTGCCACCTCCAGGACGCACCTGACACCGACCGTGAGAAGTCGTGTGTGCCGAACGCCGTTTCCGGCAGCCCGGAAACCGACGGTACTACATGAAAAGAATGCTGATTAACGCAACTCAACCCGAAGAGTTGCGTGTTGCACTGGTAGACGGCCAGCGCCTCTACGACCTGGATATCGAATCCGGTGCACGCGAGCAGAAGAAGGCCAACATCTATAAAGGCCGGATTACTCGCATCGAACCAAGCCTTGAGGCTGCCTTTGTCGATTTCGGCTCCGAGCGCCACGGCTTCCTGCCCCTCAAAGAAATCTCCCGCGAATACTTCAAGAAGGCCCCTGAAGGCCGCGTCAACATCAAGGACGTCCTGAGCGAAGGCCAGGAAGTCATCGTCCAGGTCGAAAAAGAAGAACGTGGCAACAAGGGCGCCGCCCTGACCACCTTCATCAGCCTGGCCGGCCGTTACCTGGTCCTGATGCCGAACAACCCGCGTGCCGGCGGCATCTCCCGTCGCATCGAAGGCGAAGAGCGCAACGAACTGCGTGAAGCCCTCAATGGCTTGGTCGCACCGGCCGACATGGGCCTGATCGTGCGCACTGCAGGCCTGGGTCGCAGCAGCGAAGAAATGCAGTGGGACCTCGATTACCTGCTGCAACTGTGGACCGCCATCAAAGAAGCCTCGCTGGATCGTTCCGCACCGTTCCTGATCTACCAGGAAAGCAACGTGATCATCCGCGCCATCCGCGATTACCTGCGCCAGGACATCGGCGAAGTGCTGATCGACAGCGTCGAAGCCCAGGACGAAGCCCTGACCTTCATTCGCCAGGTGATGCCGCAGTACGCCAGCAAGATCAAGCTCTACGAAGACAGCGTTCCGCTGTTCAACCGTTTCCAGATCGAAAGCCAGATCGAGACCGCCTTCCAGCGCGTCGTCGAACTGCCGTCCGGCGGCTCCATCGTCATCGACCCGACCGAAGCCCTGGTGTCCATCGACATCAACTCGGCGCGCGCCACCAAAGGCAGCGACATCGAAGAAACCGCCCTGCAGACCAACCTTGAAGCGGCCGAGGAAATCGCCCGTCAGTTGCGCCTGCGCGACATTGGCGGCCTGATTGTCATCGACTTCATCGACATGACCCCGGCCAAGAACCAGCGCGCCGTGGAGGAAAAAGTCCGTGAATGCCTGGAAGCCGACCGCGCCCGCGTCCAGGTCGGTCGTATCTCGCGCTTCGGCCTGCTGGAAATGTCCCGTCAGCGCCTGCGTCCATCCTTGGGCGAAAGCAGCGGCATCGTTTGCCCGCGTTGCAACGGCACCGGCATCATCCGTGACGTCGAGTCGCTGTCCCTGGCGATCCTGCGCCTGATCGAAGAAGAAGCCCTGAAGGACCGCACCGCCGAAGTTCGCGCCCAAGTGCCGATCCCGGTGGCCGCGTTCCTGCTCAACGAAAAACGCAACTCGATCACCAAGATCGAACTGCGCACCCGCGCCCGTATCGTCATCCTGCCGAACGATCACCTCGAGACGCCGCACTTCGAAGTGCAGCGCCTGCGCGATGACAGCCCGGAAGCCCACACCAACCAGTCCAGCTACGAAATCGCTGCTGCCGCTGCCGAAGTGGAAGAAGTCCAGCCGGCCGCCGCCACTCGCACCCTGGTTCGCCAGGAAGCCGCGGTCAAGACCGCACCGGCCCGCGCCAACGCTCCGGTTCCTACCGAAGTGGTTGCCCCGGTTGCCGCCCCGGCCGCAGCCCCGGAGCCGAGCCTGTTCAAAGGCCTGGTGAAGTCGCTGGTCAGCCTGTTTGCAACCAAGGAAGAGCCAGCTGCCCCGGCCGTCGTCGCCAAGCCTGCCGCTACCGAGCGTCCGGCCCGCAACGAAGAACGCCGCAACGGTCGCCAGCAAACCCGCAACCGCAACGGTCGTCGCGACGAAGAGCGCAAGCCTCGCGAAGAACGTGCACCGCGTGAAGAACGCGCGCCGCGTGAGCCGCGTGAAGAGCGCCAGCCGCGCGAGGCCCGTGAGGAAGCGCCAGTCGTAGCCCGCGAAGAACGCGCACCGCGTCCGCCGCGTGAAGAACGCCAGCCGCGCGCACCGCGTGAAGATCGCAAGCCACGTGGCGAGCGTGAAGAGCGTGTTCGCGAACTGCGCGAGCCACTGGATGCCGCCCCGGCCGTGGCTGTTGCCACTGCTGAAGAGCGTCCGGCTCGCCCGCCTCGTGAAGAACGCGCGCCGCGTCCGCCACGTGAGGAGCGCCAGCCTCGCGCTGAACAGGCAGCCGCCGCTGCCAGCGAAGAAGAAGTGCTGAACGCCGAAGAGCAGTTGCAGGAAGACGGCCAGGACACCGCCGAAGGTGATCGTCCACGCCGCCGCTCCCGTGGCCAGCGTCGTCGCAGCAACCGTCGTGAGCGTCAACGCGACGCCAACGGCAATGTGATCGAAGGTTCGGAAGAGTCCGAGTCCAGCGAAAACGCCGAAGCGCCAAGCGCTGCGGATCTGGCCGCCGGCCTGGCCGTGACTGCGGCCGTTGCCAGCAGCGCGATCAGCGCTCCGGCCGAAGCCCAGGCGCACGAACAAGCCGAACGTGCCACCGCTGCGGTGGAAAGCGCGCCGGTTGAAGCGCCTGCGGTCGAAGCCACCACCCCGGTAGAAGCCACCGCTTCGCCAGAAGTGGAACTCGCACCGGCACCTGAAGCCCAGCCTGAAGCTGAAGTCGCCGCCGAGCCTGCATCGGTCGTCGAGACACCAGTGGTGGCTGCCGAACCGGTCGTCGAAGCACCGGCCGAAGAAAAGGCACCCGAGCCTGTCCGCGAAGAGCAGACGGCGTTCAACTGGACCGCCGAGCCTGCCGCACCGGCACCGGTTGTCGAGCCTGAGCCGGCACCAGAGCCCGTGAAAGCGGTCGAGCCAGAAGTGGTCGAGCCTGCTCCAGTGGTCGAAGCGCCCGTGGTTGCCGAAGCCCCTGCCCCGCTGGAAGAGCCTGCACCGGCCAGTGCCCTGACCGCGAATGGCCGCGCGCCGAACGATCCACGTGAAGTGCGTCGTCGCAAGCGTGAAGCCGAGCGTCTGCAGAAGGAAGCCGAACAAGCTGCCGCTGCCGCCGCTCAAGTGCCTGCCGCCGAGACAGCTCCAGTCGTGGAAGACGTTGCCGAGGCAGCCCCTGCCCCGGTCGCCGAAACCCCGGCTGAATCAGCTCCGACGTTCGACGAACCTCAGCACGTCGCTGAAGAAATCGCACCGCGTCACACTGAAGCCCAGGAAAAAGAGCACGAGCCTAAACCTCACGCCTGATTCCACCGCCCAGTAAAAAGCCCCGCCTGGTAACGCCAGGCGGGGCTTTTTTATGCCTGCAGACTTATCCACAGGGGAACTGGGCCGGACACAAGACTCATATCCGCCGAAGCTCCCACAATGTTTACTGTTGATCAATCTGTGCCGTGATGGCTGGGAAGCTTTTGTGGCGAGGGAGCTTGCTCCCGCTTGACCGGGCTGGCGCTCCAGTGCGCAGCGCTCATCGCTTTCTGGGGGCCGCTGCGCGACCCAGCGGGAGCAAGCTCCCTCGCCACAGGACCGTGCTGTTCCCATAAACCTTGGGGTATCCAACATCACTGCAAATTGACCCTGCGCCATCGCTCGCACACAAGGGGCCGGCGCCCGGCACAAGGCTTATATCCATTGGAGATCCAATGTGGGAGCCGAGCTTGCTCGCGATAGCGTCGTCTCAGCCTGCATCAATGTTGAATGCCAAACCGCTTTCGCGAGCAAGCTCGCCCCCACAATGTTTACCGTTGATCAATCTGTGCCGTGATGGCTGGGAAGCTTTTGTGGCGAGGGAGCTTGCTCCCGCTTGACCGGGCTGGCGCTCCCAGTGCGCAGCGCTCATCGCTTTTTGGGGCCGCTGCGCGACCCAGCGGGAGCAAGCTCCCTCGCCACAGGACCGTGCTGTTCCGAGAAACCTGGTGGTATCCAACATCACTGCAAATTGACGACCCTCCGCCCTCGCGAGCTTGCTCCCAAAGGGTTTTGCGTCGCCTGTTATTTGAAGGTCAGTGCCTCTGGCACATCGACATCCCACGTCACGCCCGGATCGTCCACCGGTACTTCGACTACCTGCGCCCCGGCAAACAATGCCTTGGCGCCACGATCTCCAGTCAACGCCATCAATTTCGGCCCAAACCCACGACCAAATCCCACCGGATGCCCGTACTCCCCAGCCAGGACCGGCACGCTGATCCCATCCTCATGAATCCCCGCCGTCACCTGCTCAATGCTCGACGGCAAGATGAAGGGCATGTCGCCCAGCACTATCAGCCAGCCATCAAGATCAGGGCAAGCCTGGACACCCGCGGCGATGCTGTCACCCAGGCCGGGGGAGTCCAGCTCCAGGAAATCGCACCCATACGCCTGGGCCATGCGTATGGCTTGTGGCCGGTCCTTGTTCGTCACCAACACACGCTTTCCCAGGGAGGCCGGCAGATTCACCAGCACCTGCTCGATCACCGACCGCACGGCGCCGTCACGCCCGGTGCAATCGGCGAGCAATTTATCCTTGTCGGGACCTGCAATCCGGCGGAAACGGCTGCCCGCTCCCGCTGCCAGGATGATCACGCCAATCGACTCGCCCATACGTCCTCCTTGCCCACGGCTTACAACGGCTTTTTCTGCCGCAGCTCCACGCCATTCTTGATGGCCACGATTTCCGCCAGCAACGACAAGGCGATTTCCGCCGGGGTGTGACTGCCGATGTGCAAGCCAATCGGTCCATGCAAGCGTTCAATGGCCTCTGCTGACAAGCCTAGCTGAGCCAGGTTGTCCCGGCGCTTCTGGCTGTTGACCCGCGAACCCAGGGCGCCGACATAAAAGGCCTTGGAGTCCAAGGCCGTGAGCAGCGCCATGTCGTCCAGACGCGGGTCATGGGTCAGGGCCACAATGGCCGTGCGCTCGTCGGTCTGGATGCTCAGCACCGCTTCATCGGGCATGCCGGTGACGAAGCGCCCATGCTGCTCCTCCCAACCGTAGACGAACTCCTTGCGCGGATCGCAGATCAGCACCTCGAAATCCAGCAGCCGGGCCATTTCCGCCACGTAGCGCGACAGTTGTCCGGCCCCGATCAGCAGCAGCCGCCAACGCGGGCCGTAAATGGCCCGCAACACCTGCCCATCGAACATCAAAGCGTCGGTCTTGCTGGCCGGGGTCAAGACCACGTTGCCGCTGGCGACGGTCAGCTCACGGGCAACGATTTCATGGGCCTCGCAACGCTCCAGCAACTGGGCGACCCAGTGCGGATCGCCCACCCGCTCTTCGGTCAGGCGCAGGGTGCCACCGCACGGCAGGCCGAAGCGCGCCGCCTCTTCGCGAGTAACGCCATAGGTGATCAGTTGCACCGGCGGACCGTCCGCCGGAATGCGGCCGTCGTGCAACCGGGCGATCAGGTCATCCTCGACACAACCGCCCGACACCGAACCAATCACCACGCCATCTTCACGCAGGGCCAGCATCGCCCCCGGCGGCCTGGGCGCGGTGCCCCAGGTCTGGACCACGGTGAACAACACCACCCGCAGCCCGGCGCGGCGCCATTCAAGCACGCTGCGCAAGACATTCAGATCGACGCTGTCCATCAGGCCTTCGCCTGTTGCCAGCCTTGCAGCTGATAGCGCACAGGCAGGTTACGGATACGCTTGCCCGTGGCGGCGAAGATCGCGTTGCACAAGGCTGGCGCAATCGGCGGCACGCCCGGCTCGCCGACACCGCCCAACGGCACCTCGCCCGGCGGCGTGACCAGATGCACCGCCACGTCCTTGGGCGCCAGGGACATGCGCGCGATTTCATACATATGGAAGTTGTCCTGCTGCACCTTGCCGTCCTTGAAGCTGATCTCGCCCACCATCGCATTGCCCAGGCCCATGACACAGGCGCCTTCGAACTGTGAGCGGATGCGTTCGGGGTTGATCTGCGGACCGCAGTCCACGGCGATGTCCGCCTTGTGCACGATCACCGTGCCGTCGTCCTTGACCTCGACTTCAATCGCCGCCGCCACGTAGGTGACGAAGCTGTAATGCACCGCCAGCCCCAACCCTCGGCCCTTGGGCAACTCCCGCCCCCAACCGGCAGCCTTCGCTGCGGTTTCCAGCACCGTGCGGATTCGCGCCGTATCGATCGGATAACGCTCGGGGGATTCGCCATAGTTCCAACTGTCATTGAGGCTATTCGGATCGATCTTGCGGTCCGGACCCAGCAGCTTGAGGTGGTACTTCAGCGGATCCTGGCCGGCCTTGTGGGCCAACTCGTCAATGAAGCTCTGGATCGCAAAACCATGGGGAATGTTCGACACCGAGCGGTACCAGCCCACCCGGGTATGGGCCACCGCCTCGGGGTTTTCCAGGCGCAGGTTGGGAATGGCGTAGGCCATGTTGGTCACGCCCATGCCCACTTCGAACGGCGCCTCGTGGGTCATGCCCGGTGCAAACAATGCGGTGATGGTCGGGGCCACGGTGCGATGCAGCCAACCGGAAGGCATGCCGTCCTTGTTCAAGCCAGCCTTCAAGTACTCGGCCGACACGGTGTGGAAATACGAGTGGTGAATATCGTCCTCACGGGTCCACTGCACGCGTACGGCCTGGCCGGGAAATTCCTTGGCGAGCACCGCCGCTTCGACGACGAAGTCGGGTTTCGACTTGCGTCCGAAACCGCCGCCCAACAAGGTGATATTCACCGTAACCTTCTCGAAAGGAATGCCCAGGCGCTCAGCGACACGTTCACGAGTGACCTGCGGCGCCTGGCTCGGTGCCCAGGCCTCGCATTGGCCATCCTTGAACCGAGCGACGGCAACCATCGGCTCCATAGGCGATTGCGACAGGTGCGGCAAGTAATACGATGCCTCCAATGTCGAATCAGCCTTGGCCAGCGCATCGTCGAGGTCGCCGCTGCTGCGCACGACTTTTCCAGGCTTGAGGGCCGCCGCCTCCAACTCCTTGCGATAGGCAATGGAGTCGTAGCCGGCATTCGGGCCGTCGTCCCACTGGATCTTCAGGGCCTCGCGACCCTTGATCGCCGCCCAGGTGTTTTTCGCCACCACCGCCACGCCGCCCAACGGCTGGAACTCCGAGGGCAGCGGTCGCCCTTCAATCGACACCACCTTGACCACGCCCGGCACCTTCAGCGCCGCGCTGCTGTCCACGCTCTTGACCTTGCCGCCATAGACCGGCGGACGCGCGATGACGGCATAGAGCATGCCCTCGAAATGCACGTCAGCCCCGAAGACTGCGCGACCGTTGACGATGTCCGCGCCATCGATGGCCCGGCTCGCTTCCTTGCCGATATAGCGGAACTCGGACGGCTGCTTGAGGCGCAGGCTGTCACGGGCAGGTACTGGCAAGGCGCTCGCGGCAGCGGCCAACTCGCCATAGCCGAGTTCGCGCCCCGAAGGCTGGTGCACCACCTTATGCATCTGCGCACGGCATTCGCCTACTGGCACGTTCCACTGCGCAGCGGCGGCCAGTTCCAGCATGGTCCGGGCGGCGGCCCCGCAACGGCGCATCGGCTCGTACCAGTGACGCATGCTGCGCGAGCCGTCAGTGTCCTGGTTGCCGAAACGCGCTTCATCGGCCGGCGCTTGCTTGACCTTGACGAGTGCCCAGTCGGCTTCCAGCTCATCGGCCACGACCATGCTCAGGCTGGTGCGCACGCCCTGGCCCATTTCCGAACGGTTGCAGATCACGGTCACGCTGCCATCGGCGGCAATGCTCACATAGACCTTGGGATCGTCGACCGCGCCATGGGGCATGCCCTCGGCGCCAAATTTCTTCTCTTCGGCAAAGGCCTCCGGCAGGCCCCATGTGGCCGCCAGCACCAGCACACCGGTGGCACTCGCGCCCTTGAGGAAACCACGACGGCTGAGGTTGCTCAGCACGAAATCATCGGGCAAGCGGCTCATGCCTTGGCCTCCTTCAGGTGAGTGGAGGCCTGGCGGATCGCGGTCTTGATCCGGTTGTAGGTGCCGCAGCGGCAGAGATTGCCGACCATGGCTTCCTCGATCTGCTCATCGCTCGGGTTGGGGTTGGTCTTGAGCAGCGCCGTGGCGGACATGATCTGCCCGCCCTGGCAGTAACCGCACTGGGCCACGGCGGTATCGAGCCAGGCCTTCTGGACCACTTGCCCGACCGGGTCGGCGTGAAGCCCGTCGATGGTGCTGATGGCCTGCCCTTTCACCGAACCGATTGGCGTGATGCAGCTGCGCGCCGGGGCGCCGTCGATGTGGATGGTGCAGGCGCCGCACAGGCCCATGCCGCAGCCGAATTTGGTGCCGTTGTAACCGGCCACATCCCGGATAGCCCACAGCAGTGGCATGTCCTCGGTCACATCCAGTTGATGGTCTTTTCCATTGAGTTTCAGGGTAATCATGGGCACGCCCGCACAGTGATCGAATTATGGGGTCGAGCAATCTGCCGCTGGGTTAGCGGTTCGGTTCGCGCAGACTGGCTCAGGCTGATCAGGCTCTCTTATGCAAGCGCACGCAGGCGTCTGCATCGGGCCTTTTGGATGCGATGGTCGCATCGTTAGGAGGCTAAATTAACCCAGGATCAAGCAAAACGCCCTGCACAATCCTGCACAAATGATCGTGTGCAGGGTGTGCAGGGCGTTTTTTCAGGCGATTGCGAGAAGGCCGCTCAGTACCGATTCGGCTCCATTTCCAGCTCGACCTGGAAACGTTCGGCAATGTCTTTCTGGATGCGCAGGGCCAGGTCCAACAATTGCGGGCCGGTAGCGTTGCCGTAATTGACCAGCACCAGCGCCTGCAACTTATGCACCCCGGCATCGCCCTCGCGAAAGCCCTTCCAGCCGGCCCGTTCGATCAGCCAGCCAGCAGCGATTTTCATCTGCCCGCCAGGCTGTGGATAAGCCACCAGGTCGGGGTATTGCTGCTTGAGATGCGTCACGTGCGTGGCCGGCACCAGCGGGTTCTTGAAGAAACTGCCGGCATTGCCCAGCACGGCCGGGTCGGGGAGTTTTTCGCTGCGAATGCTGCAAATGGCCCGGCTCACATCCGTTGGCGTCGGCTGATCGATACCCTGCTCGGTCAATCGCTGGCGGACGGGACCGTATTCCAGGTGCAAGTGCGCAGCGCGACTGAGGGCGAAACGCACCCGCAGGATCAACCAGCGCCCGGCCTGTTGCTTGAACAGGCTGTCGCGGTAGGCGAAACGGCATTCTTCGAGGGTGAACTCGTGCAATTCGCCGGTCTGGCGATCCAGCGCGGTGAGGCCAGCGAAGACATCCTTGATCTCCACACCGTAGGCGCCGATGTTTTGCATCGGTGCCGCGCCTACAGTACCGGGAATCAGGCTGAGGTTTTCCAGGCCCGACCAGCCTTGTGCCAGCGTGTGCTGGACGAAGGGATGCCAGGGTTCCCCGGCTTCGGCCTCGACCACCACCCGCTCGCCGTCATCGCTGACCAGGCGGATCCCCTGGCTGGCCATGCGCACCACCAAGGCATCGATGTCGCCGGTCAGCAGCAGGTTGCTGCCGCCGCCGATCATCAGCAACGGCACGCCATGTTCGCTGGCGTAGGCCAGCGCCTGGCGTACATCGGCGTCGCTGTGGGCTTCGGCGAACAAGCGGGCGCTGACGTCCACGCCAAAACTGTTGAAGGGCTTGAGGCTGACGCCCGCCCGCACCTGCAAGGTCATAACCGCCCCTTCAATTCGATCACCAGGCGATCCGTGGCGCGTTCGATCAAGTCCAGCACCTGCTCGAAACCCTGCTCGCCGTCGTAATACGGGTCCGGCACATCGTCGAGTTCGGCTTCGTAGCGCCGCAGGAACAGATCCAGCTCGGCCCTGCCCTTCGCCGGTTGCAGGGCCTGGAGATTGCGCAAGTTACTGCTGTCCATCGCCAGGATCAGGTCGTAGGCGGCAAAGTCGGCGCGCGTCACTTGTTGCGCGCGCTGGGCCGACAAGTCGTAGCCACGCCGCAGGGCCGCGGCCTGGCTGCGCTTGTCCGGGGCCTTGCCGACGTGCCAGTCACCGGTGCCGGCGGAAGCGACTTCCACCTGTCCAGCCAGCCCGGCCTCGCGCAACTTGTGGCGCAAGATGCCTTCGGCGGTGGGCGAGCGGCAGATATTGCCGAGGCAGACGAACAGGACCCGCATCAAGCCTCCAGCAGGCGACGAACGCGCTCGAGGTCTTCGGCGGTGTCGACACCGGTCGGCGGGGCGATCAACGCATCGGCGACATGGATCCGCACGCCATGCCACAAGGCCCGCAGTTGTTCCAGCGCTTCAGTGTTTTCCAGCCAGCACGGGCCCCAGGTGACGAAGTCCTGGAGGAAACCGGCGCGGTAGGCGTAGATGCCGATGTGACGGCGGTACGGCACGCCTTCTGGCAGCACGTCGCGGTCTTGGGCGAAGGCATCCCGCGCCCAGGGCAACGTCGCGCGGCTGAAGGTCAACGCCAGGCCATTGAGGTCGCTGACCACCTTGACCACGTTGGGGTTGAACAAGGTCTGCACATCCTCGATCGGCTCGGCCAGGGTGGCCATGCGCGCTTCGGTGTGGGCCGCGAGGTTGGCGGCGACCTGATCGATCACGCTCGGCGGGATCAACGGCTCGTCACCTTGCACATTGACGACGATCGCGTCGGCGGCCAGTCCAAGCTTCGCCGCGACTTCCGCCAGGCGATCGGTGCCGGAATTATGGTCTTCGCGCGTCAGTACGACCTCGGCGCCAAAGCCTTTGCAGGCCTCGACGATGCGCGCATCGTCAGTCGCCACCACGACGCGCTGGGCGTTGCTTTTGCAGGCTTGTTCCCAGACATGCTGGATCATCGGCTTGCCGGCAATCGACAGCAGCGGCTTGCCGGGCAGGCGCGTCGAGGCAAAGCGCGACGGAATGACAACGGTAAAGGCGGTAGTCATTTATCCAGGCGCTCGTCGGTGGTCAGGGTACGGGCTTCGCTTTCGAGCATCACCGGGATGCCGTCGCGAATCGGGTAAGCCAGGCCGGCGCCCTTGCTGATCAGTTCGGTCTTGTCGGCGCTGAGCTTGAGCGGGCCTTTGCAGACTGGGCAGGCCAGAATATCGAGCAGTTTGGTGTCCATGGAATTCCCCTGGGTAAAAGGTGTTAAGGCAAGAGCCGATCCGGCAACAGGCGCATCAACTGCGTATCGAACCAGGCCGCGAAGGCCGGCGACGGCGCGGCGTCCACCGCCAGGTACCACCAGTCGGGCGCGGCGAAGGCACGGCATTTGACCGCGTCTTTTTCCGTCATGACCACCGGCAGGGATGGCGTGAAATTCAAGGCCTGGGCGCTGTATTCGGCATGGTCGGCAAACCCGTGCGGTATGGGCCGCCAGTGTAGCGTTTCGAGGGTCTTGAAGAAACGCTGGGGATTGCCGATGCCGGCCACGGCGTGCAAGGCCTGGCCGGATGGAAAATGGTCGAGGGGACGGCGCTCGCCGCTGGCCAGGTTCACCAGTTCGGTGGGACGCAGTTCGAAGGCGAAGCCGTCTTCGCGGTCGGCACTGGCACCGTTGTACAGCACGGCGTCGACCGATTGCAGGCGCTCCACCGGCTCGCGCAATGGCCCGGCGGGCAGGCAACGTCGGTTGCCCAGGCCGCGGGCGCTGTCGATCAGCACCAGCTCAAGGTCCCGGGCCAACCGATAATGCTGCATGCCATCGTCGGACAGGATCAGGTCCAGCGGTTCGCTCTCCAGCAGCGCCTGGACCGCGCGACTGCGATCGGGGTCGATCATCAGCGGCACGCCCGTGCGCTGGACGATCAACAGCGGCTCGTCCCCCGCGACATCGGCGCCCTGCTCGGCCGCGACCCGCCACGGCAGTTGCGGCGGCTTGGCACCATAGCCCCGGCTGACCACCCCGACCCGCAGGCCACTGCGCTGGCAGTGCTGGATCAGCCACAGGATCAACGGCGTCTTGCCGGTGCCACCAACAGTGATATTGCCCACCACCACCAACGGCACGGGCGGCTGGTAGATCTGACCTTCACCTGCCAGGAAACGCTCCCGCTTGCCCACCACCACCCGCCGGTACAACCACTCCAGTGGGCGCAGCAAGGTCAGGGCCGGGTGGCCTTCGTACCACGCGGCAAGCAATCGATCGGACATGGCCATCAGGGTGCCGGAGCCGCCTCGACCGTGGTCATGCGCAGATGGCTGAAACCGAGCTTGCCGGCCGCGTCCATGGCGGTGATCACCGATTGATGCGGGGTCTTGCCGTCGGCGCTGATGGACAGCGGCAGGTTGGTGTCGCCGCCAGACTCTTTCTGCAAGGCCTCGATCAGGCTCGCCAGGTCGCTCTTGGGCAGCAAATGGTTGTTCACCGAGAACGCCCCTTCGGCGCTGATAGTGACTTCCAGGTTCTTGAGTTGCTGGTCTTCGGCCGGCGAGCCGCTGACGGCTTCCGGCAACTCAACCTTGAGCTGGGTTTCCCGGGTGAACGTGGTGGTCACGACGAAAAACAGCAGCAGGATGAACACCACGTCGATCAGCGACGCGAGGTTGATCTCGATGTTTTCCCGGGGCTTGCGGCGGAATTTCACTTCTTGCCCCCAGCCAGGTCCACGTCACGATCACCCTGCACCACCTCGACCAGCTTGATGGCTTCCTGCTCCATGCCCACCACCAACTCGTCGACGCGGCGTTGCAGGAATCGATGGAAGAACACCGCCGGAATACCGACCATCAGGCCAGCGGCGGTAGTGATCAGGGCCTTGGAAATACCCCCTGCCAGTACGGCGGCGTTGGTGGTCATGCCGGAACCGGTAAATGCGCTGAAGATGTCGATCATGCCCAGCACCGTACCCAGCAGGCCCAGCAGCGGGGACATGGCGGCGATGGTGCCCAGGGTATTGATGTAGCGCTCCAGTTCATGGATGACCCGGGCGGCGGCCTCCTCGATGCACTCCTTCATGATCTCGCGACCATGCTTGGAGTTCGCCAGGCCAGCCGCGAGGACTTCCCCCAGCGGCGAACTGGCCCGCAGCTCCTTGAGCTTGTCCTTGTTCAGCTGCTTGTCCTTGATCCAGACCCAGACCTGCCCGAGCAGATGCTCCGGGGTCACGCGGCTGGCCCGCAGGGTCCACAGGCGTTCGGCAACGATACCCAGTGCCGCGATGGAACTCAGAATGATCGGCAACATCATCCAGCCGCCGGATTTGACCAATTCCCACACAGTGACTGCCCCCTCGAAAAAGTGCGCCACTTTATCACACAGACTCGCCTTGCAGACCCGTCCCGCCGATAAGCGCATCCGCCGATTGCCCTGGATCAATGTTGCCGCGGTGGCCCGACGGCGGGCGGATCGCGCCAGTAGCGTCGGTGCCCGGCCTCGGTGCGCGGCAACTCGAACGCGCCCAGTTGCAGACGAATGGCACCCTGCTCGGCGCTGTCGTAAATCGCCAGGCCCGAGCGGCGGTACCGGGCCATCACTTGGGGATGGGGATGACCGAACGCGTTGCCCTGCCCTCGGGAGATCAGCACCGAATGCGGCTTGAGGCGCGACAGCAAGGCCATCGACGACGAGCTGCGGCTGCCGTGATGAGGCGCGGCCAGCCACTGGATGGGCAGCGCCAAGGCTTCGTCGAGCAGGGCGCGCTCGGCAGGGGTGTCGATATCGCCGGTCAGCAGCAGGCGTTCGCCGCCGGCCTCCACCAGCAGGACGCAGGACTTCTGGTTGCTTTCGACGGCAGAGGCCCACCGCCACAGTTCGAACCCGACGCCATCCCACTCCCAACGCCTGCCGCTGTCGCAAGGCCCGGCCTGCAATTGCTCAGGCAGCGCGTCGGGATCGCCACTGATCACTTCCATCGTCGGCAGTCCCTTGCGCACGGCGCGGGCGCCGCCGGCGTGATCGGCATCGGCATGGCTGAGAAGCATCAGGTCCAAGCCATGCACGCCGAGTTTACGCAAGGTCGGCAGCACGACACGTTCGCCCACATCGGCCTCGCCAAAACGCGGCCCGGCGTCGTAAAGCAAGGTGTGATGCCGGGTGCGTACCAGCACCGCCAGTCCTTGACCGACGTCCAGTTGCCAGACCTCGGCGTGTCCTGGCGGCAGGTTCTCTCGCGGCGGGAACACCATCAGCAAGACCATCGGCCACCCCAGCAAGCGCAGCGGCACCCCTTTGGGCAATAGCAGCAAAAAAGCCCCCAGCGCGGCGATACCCAAGGCCCAGGACGGGACCGCAACCGGCACCCAGGCGGGCAATCGCCCAGCCACCAACGCCAGCCCCCTGAACAGCAGATCGAGTAAACCGCCGGCGATCCACAGCAGCCCTTCGCCGATGAGCGGCACTGGCAACAACGCCGTGCCGAGCAGCGCCGGTGGCAAGACCAGCAGGCTGATCCACGGCACCGCGAACAGGTTCACCAGCGGTCCGCTGAGGCTGACCGGCAAGCCCACGATCAACAGCAGCGGACACAGGCCGAGCGCAACCAGCCACTGGGCTCGGGTCCAGGTTTGCCACCAGCGCCAGGGCCCCAGGCGAGCACCAAAGGTGAACATCAAGATGGCGACGGCCGCGAACGACAACCAAAATCCCGGCCGCAGGCTGGCGAGCGGGTCGAACACCAGCACCCCGGCGAAGGCCAGCAGCCAGGCCCACCAGGGATCAGGCTGCTTGAAGCGCAAGCGCCACAACAACACCAGGCCGATCATCGCGCAGGCCCGTCGCACCGGCACCTCGAACCCGGCGAGCAAGCCGTAGCCCAGGGCGGCGCAAAAGGCCAGCGCACAGGCCCAAGGCAACCACGCGAGCCCCGCCGGCCAAAGGCCATAACGCGCCGCGCCGGCCACCAGCAGGTACACCAGGCCGGCAAGCAGGCCGATGTGTTGCCCGGAAATCACCAGCAAATGAACGGTGCCGGTGTCTTGTAACACCTGCCAATCCTCGCGACTCAGCCCGCCACCGTCACCCAGGACCAATGCCGCCAGCGCACCGGAGCGGCCGTAGGCATCGACCTGCGCCAGCGCCTGGCGCACCTCGTCACGCCAGGCGCCCCGGGCCGCTTGCAGGAGATGCCCTTGCTTGATCGTCCCGGTCGCGCCGATACCCCGGCTCAACAACCAGGCGGCATAATCGAAGCCGTGCGGGTTCAGCAACCCGGCGGGTCGCTTGAGCTTCACGGCCAATCGCCAGCGTTCGCCGCTGTTGACGGACGGGCCACCAAACCAGGCGAGGCGCAGCGTTTTCGGTAAGCGGGTACGACGTGATTGGACATCGGCCAGTTCGAAGCGCACCACGCCGTCGCCCTGTTGCGGCAAACCGACGACGCGCCCTTCGACCCAGCGGGTTTCTCCGTCCAGGGTAGCGGGTAACCGATCGTCCAGCGCCCACTGCGCCGACAGGCAGGCCCAGGCCAGCCCGAACAGGAAAAAACCCAGCGGGTAGGTTCGAAACGGCAACACCATCAACGCCAGCAGCGGCATGGCTGCAACCAGCCACAACGGCGGCAGTGCCGGTAAAAAAATCGGGGCCACCAGCCCCAATGCAAGCGCGACTAATCCTGTGCGCATAACCCGTCCTTGAGAGTGCCCTCTTCAGGCATAGACGGTTCGCGGCACCGCTGGCGTTATCAATTGTCACAAAGTCTGAATCTGCCAGCCGTAGAATCCAGACATACTTGCGGCTTTAATTGCGTTGAACCGACCGAGAAGCCTTATGCCCCGGCGCCTATTCAAACGTTACATGCCAGACCCAGAGAGCATTCGGGAACATAAGTCCTTACGTTTTCTCGGTACCCTGCTGCACGATCCCAATCTTTGGCACCTCAATCGGCACTCAGTGGCCCGGGCGATGGCCGTTGGCCTGTTCGCCGCGTTCCTGCCGATCCCGTTGCAGATGTTGCTGGCCGCGGCGCTGGCCGTTACGGTGCGCGGCAATATGCCGATTGCGGTGAGCCTGGTGTGGCTGACCAACCCGATCACCATGCCGGCGGTGTTTTTCTGCACCTACCAGACCGGCGCCTGGCTGATGGACGTGCCCGCCCGGACACTGCCCGAAGAACTGACCTGGGAATGGATCAGCGGCCAGTTGTCCACCTTGTGGCAGCCGTTCCTGCTCGGTTCGGTTGTAACCGGCCTGGTACTCGGCGCCCTCGCCTACTTCGTCACCATGAGTTACTGGCGCTGGTGGGTGGCTCGACAGTGGAGGCGGCGCAAGAAAAGCCGGATGTGAAATACAAAAAGGCCTCCTGGGAATGGAGGCCTTTTTTTGTGGTGTTCTTACTGGCCTCTTCGCGAGCAAGCCCGCTCCCACACTGATCCATGTCGAACGCTAATCTTGCGTTCACTGAGTATCGAGTGTGGGAGCGGGCTTGCTCGCGAAGAAGGCGACGCGGTCTTGTCAGGTACGCATCCCGCGCCCGCTGACCAGCAACCGCGCGCAGCCGATGTAGAGCACCACGGTCGCCACCAGCATGAAGGTGATGGCGATGCTGATCTTGATGTCCGACACACCGAGGATGCCGTAGCGAAAGGCGTTGACCATGTGCAGCACCGGGTTGGCCAGGGACACGGTCTGCCAGAACGGCGGGAGCAGGGAGATCGAGTAGAACACCCCGCCCAGGTAGGTCAGCGGCGTGAGCACGAACGTCGGGATGATGGAGATGTCATCGAAGTTGCGCGCGAACACGGCATTGATGAAACCCAGCAGCGAAAAGATCGTGGCCGTGAGCACCACCACCAAGACCGTCACCCCCAAGTGATGCACCTGCAGATCGGTGAAGAACAACGACAGCAGCGTCACGATCAGGCCCACCGCCAGGCCGCGCAGTACACCGCCCAGGGTGTAGCCGATGAGAATCGTATGAGGCGACACCGGCGAGACCATCAGCTCTTCGATCGAACGCTGGAACTTGCTGCCGAAGAAACTCGACACCACGTTGCCGTAGGAGTTGGTGATCACCGACATCATGATCAGCCCCGGCACGATGTAGTCCATGTACGTGAAGCCACCCATGTCGCCGATCTGCCGGCCGATCAGGTTACCGAAGATCACGAAGTACAGGACCATGGTGATGGCCGGCGGCAGCAGCGTCTGTGGCCAGATCCGCATGAAGCGGCGGACTTCACGGTAGACGATGGTATTGAGGGCGATGAGGTTGGGGCGCAGTTCGGAACTCATGCTCATACCGCCACCTTCGCCAGATTTTTCTCCACCAGGGACACGAACAACTCCTCGAGGCGATTGGTTTTGTTGCGCAAACTCAGCACTTCAATGTTTTGCAGGGCCAGTTGGGTGAACAGCCCGGTGATGCCCGCGGCTTTGTCCACTTGCACTTCCAGGGTGTGGCTGTCCACCAGGCGAGCCGGATAACCGATGAGCTGGGGCGCGGTCGCCAGGTCGCCTTTAAGGTCCAGCAGGAAGGTCTCCACATGCAGTTGGCTGAGCAACTGGCGCATGCTGGTGTTTTCGACGATGGTGCCGTGGTCGATGATGCCGATGTTGCGGCACAACTGCTCAGCCTCTTCCAGGTAATGGGTGGTGAGGATGATGGTGATGCCTTTCTGGTTCAGCTCGGTCAGGAAGCTCCACATCGAACGACGCAGCTCGATATCCACGCCGGCGGTCGGCTCGTCGAGGATCAGCAGGCGCGGCTCATGCACCAACGCGCGGGCGATCATCAGTCGACGTTTCATGCCGCCGGACAGCGAGCGGGACGGCACGTCACGCTTGTCCCACAGGCCCAGTTGGGTCAGGTATTGCTCGGCGCGCTCGTTGGCGATCTTCGGCGGGATGCCGTAGTACCCGGCCTGGGTCACGACGATGTCGAAGGTCTTTTCGAACTGGTTGAAGTTGAACTCCTGGGGCACCACGCCGATGCAGCGCTTGAGGGCGGCGGGCTCGCGGTCCAGGTCATGACCAAAGACATTCACCGTGCCGCTGGTCTTGTTCACCAGGGTGGAAAGAATGCCGATGGTGGTGGATTTGCCGGCACCGTTAGGGCCGAGCAAGGCGAAGAAATCACCTTCGGCGACATCCAGATCGATACCACTCAGGGCCTGGAAACCGTTGCCGTAGGTTTTGGTTAACTGCCGGATGGACAGAGCGGAACTCATATCGGATTACGCACCAAGAAGGGAGGGAAGAAAAGAATAGATAAGGGCGGGCGGCGAGCAATACAACCACGGCGCACGAAGGCAATGGTGCTTGGCGTCGCCGCACAAGTACAGTCAAGTGTGTCGATAGTAAGTATTAAGTCAACGCGGTCATGACGGCCTTGTGGTAGGCCGCACGCTCCTGCAACCGCCCGTACCAGGCCTGTACACCAGGCCGCTCGGCGCGCTGGATGGGCATCTCGAACCAGGCATAAATGAAACTGCCCAGGGGAATGTCGCCCATGCCGATTTCATCTCCCGACAGGTAAGGCTGCTCGCTCAAGGTCTGCTCGACCATCGCCAGCAAGTCGTCACATTCCTGGATCGCCGCATCGATGGCCGCCCAGTCCTGTTGTTCGGCCGGGGTACGCAAGACGCCCCAGAACACCGTGCGAAACGGTGCGGCAAAGCTGGATGTGGTCCAGTCCATCCACTTCTCAGCCTGGGCCCGTGCCTGCACGTCAGCCGGATACCAGGCCGAGCCCGACGCATGGCGCGCCGCCAGGTAACGCACGATGGTGTTGGATTCCCAAAGTACGAAGCCGTCGTCCTCGATCATCGGCACGCGGCCGTTGGGGTTTTTCGCACGGTACTCGGGCGTGTCCACCACACCGAATGCCCCGCCGGCATCGATGGCCTCGTAGGCCAGCCCCAACTCTTCTGCGCACCATAATGCCTTGCGCACATTCGATGAATTTTTCCGGCCCCATATCTTCAGCATCACGGCGTCCTCGATGGATAAATGCCGCAGCAGCATACGCCGGATCAGGCGCGACTCAAATCGCCCTGCATGTCGCCGAGCAAGCGCGGCACCTGCTCGCCGAACAGGTGCGGATAGCATTTTTCCAGGTGTTCGAAGAAGAAGGCCTCGGGCACATCGGCGAACTGGCCGTGCTCGGTGACGTACTCCATCAGCTTCGCCCCTTGCCGATTGAACGGGTGGAAGACGCTGTCGTGGCGACCGTCGAACTCCAGCGGGGCCACATCGAACAACTCGCACAAACCCTGGTTGAAAGCCGGCGTGGCCTTGACCCAGCGGTCGTCCAGGTACAGCTCGGTATAACCGTGCATGGCAAACACGTCGCTCCTGAGCAATGCCAGCAGGCGCGGCGTAGACAGGTGATTACGGACATCCGCCAGGCCAATACGCGCCGGGATGCCACAATGCCGGGCGCATCCGGCCAGCAAGGTGGCCTTGGGCACGCAATAGCTTTCGCCCGCCATCAACGCGTAACTGCCGCGCAGGGTCGCCGGGTCACGGCTGAAGGTGTAGGGGTTGTAGCGCACAGCCTCGCGCACGGCGTAATACAGGCTGACCGCCTGGGCCAGCGGGTCGCGATCGGCGCCGCGGTGGGTGTCGGCGAAGTCGATGACCGCGGGGTGGTCGCTGTCGATGAAGCGGCTGGGGTTCAGGTATTGCTGCATTAAAGGAAGACCTCTCGGAAAACACCACCGCTGGTATGCCGAACCACATCCTTGTGGCGAGGGAGCTTGCTCCCGCTGGGCTGCGTAGCGGCCCCCCGGCTTTTACGGTTGCTGCACAACCGAGCGGGAGCAAGCTCCCTCGCCACAACAGCGGTTATGAACGGGCATCGGGAAAACACGAGTCTATCCACAGCCCCAGCCCAGCGATAACGGCATTCCTGCCAAACAATGGCGTTTTCTCACTTCGATAACGAACGATTTCCCACGGCTGTTGCCAACCAGACTGGCGCAATGAACCCAGGGTTTCCCACGAAATCAATCACATCGCGCTGACCGCCGGTTTTGCAGAGGCCGTCTAAGCTCTGAAGGTCGGTTTTGCCTTGGTTCACGGAGGATTACATATGCTGTTGTTGTGGATACTGGTCTTGGTCGTCGGGATCGCCTGGCTGGCGCATCGGCGCACCGACCCGCTGCCCGCGCTGGGTATCGTCGCGGTCTACCTGTTCGCCATGGGCATTTTCAGCCATGCGCCCGGCTGGCTGCTGCTGATCCTCTGGGTGGCGCTCGCGGCTGTCGCGGCCCCGCTGCTGCTACCGGACCTGCGCCGCAAATATTTCAGTGCGCCGATGTTCGACTGGTTCCAGAAAACCCTGCCGCCCATGTCCGAGACCGAGCGCGACGCCATCGATGCCGGCACGGTGTGGTGGGACGGCGAACTGTTCAGCGGCCGCCCGGACTGGGACCTGCTGCTGTCTTACCCCAAGGTGCAACTGACGGAGGAGGAGCAAGCGTTCCTCGACGGCCCCACCGAAGAACTCTGCGCGATGGTCAGCGACTGGCAGATAGGCCAGGCCATGGACCTGCCGCCTGAAGCCTGGGCGCACATCAAGAGGCACGGGTTCTTCGCGCTGATCATCCCCAAGGAATATGGCGGCAAGGGCTTCTCCGCCTATGCCCACTCCCAGGTGGCGATGAAACTGGCCACCCGCAGCGGCGACCTGGCCTCCACCGTCATGGTCCCCAACTCCCTCGGCCCGGCGGAACTGCTGCTGCACTACGGCACCGATGAACAACGCGACCACTACCTGCCGCGACTGGCCCGTGGCGACGATATCCCCTGCTTCGCCCTGACCGGGCCGCTGGCCGGCTCCGACGCCGGAGCCATGCCCGACACCGGCATCATCTGCAAGGGTGAATGGGAGGGCCAGGAAACCCTCGGCCTGCGCCTGAACTGGGAAAAGCGCTACATCACCCTCGGCCCGGTGGCCACCCTCTTGGGCCTGGCGTTCAAGGCGTATGACCCCGACCACCTGCTGGGTGACGAAGAGGACCTGGGCATCAGCCTCGCGTTGATTCCCACCGACATCCCTGGCGTGCACATCGGCCGCCGTCACCTGCCCCTCGGCGCCGCGTTCATGAACGGGCCGAACTGGGGCAAGGACGTGTTCATCCCGCTGGACTTCCTGATTGGTGGCCAGGCCATGCTCGGCAAGGGCTGGATGATGCTGATGAACTGCCTGTCGGTCGGACGCTCGATTTCCTTGCCGGCGGTGGGCACCGGTGCAGCGAAGTTCACCAGCCTGGTAACGGGCCAGTACGCCCAGGTGCGCGAGCAGTTCAACGTACCGTTGTCGGCATTCGAAGGCATCCAGGAAGCCATGGCGCGCATCGGCGGCAATGCCTGGATGATGGATGCGGCACGCATGCTGACCGCCAACGCGGTGGACCTGGGGGAAAAACCCTCGGTGCTGTCGGCCATTCTCAAGTACCACCTGACCGAACGCGGTCGCGAGTGCATCAGCCACGCCATGGACGTGCATGGCGGCAAGGGCATCATCATGGGCCCGAACAACTACCTGGGTCGCAGTTGGCAAGGTGCGCCGATCTTCATCACGGTCGAAGGCGCGAACATTCTGTCGCGCAACCTGATGATCTTCGGCCAGGGCGCCATTCGCTGCCATCCGTTCGTGCTCAAGGAAATGGCCTTGGCGACCCGTGAAGACAAGGACCAGGCACTGGTCGAGTTCGATGCCTTGTTGCTCAAGCACATCGGATTCGCGGTCAGCAACGCCGCCAGCACCCTGGTGCTCAACTTGGGCCTGGGGCATTTCGAGAGAGCACCCGGCAATGCCTTGAGCCAGGGGTATTTTCGCGCCCTCAACCGCCAGGCAGCGGCATTCGCCCTTCTGGCAGACCTGAGCATGATGCTGCTGGGCGGCGAGCTCAAACGCCGCGAACGCCTGTCGGCCCGCTTGGGCGATGTCTTGAGCAACCTGTACCTGGCGTCCGCCGCGCTCAAGCGTTATCACGACCTCGATTCGCCGGAGCACATGGCGCCGCTGTTCAACTGGGCCATGGAGGAAAGCCTCGGCCAGGCGGAACGCGCGCTGGATGAGCTGCTGGGCAACTTTCCGAACCGGGTGCTGGGTTGCCTGTTGCGCCTGGTGGTGTTCCCCTTCGGTCGTCGTCACAAAGGCCCGAGCGACAGACTCGACGCCGAGGTCGCCGCGGTCATTGGCCGCCCCAAGGGTGACCCGACCCTCGAAGAGTTGCTGCAAGGTTGCTATCGTCCGCAATCGACCGACGACCCGGTGGGCGCCTTGCAACACGCCGCCGATCTGCTGGCGGCCGCCCATCCGCTGCACAAGAAACTGCACGGTGCGCTCAAGCAGGGCCAGCTCAACCCGGCGCCAGGCGAACCCCTCATCGACGCGGCGCTGGACGCCGGTGTGCTGCAAGCCGGCGAAGCGCAGACCTTGCGCGCGGCCGAGGCGGCGCGGCGCAAGGTCATCGATGTGGATGATTTCGATAAGGACGAGCTGACACTGGCGCAGGACAAGGTCCGTTGACGCTGACGGCCAGGTACGCTCGCCAGCTATAGCTCTTCAACTATAAAAGCGGGCGCAAGGGCTTTATACTCCTGCGCCCGTTTTGCTCTTGAGGACTTATCTCGTGTCCAACATCGTTGCCGACCACCTTATCTTGCTTGACCATTTGCGCAGCATCCTGGTCGCCGTAGGTGAGGCCGAACAGGTGCCCGAAGAAAGCCACGCCTTGTTCCTGGAGCGCTTCGACGAACTGCGCGCGCAACTGCCCGTCGACCCGATCGAAAGCCAGTACCTGGGTCAGGACCTGCTGTGCCAGGTAATCGTCCGTTATCCACAGATCGCCCACCTGGTGCCTCGCGACCTGCTCTGGTACTTCGCCGGTGACTGCCTGCACTATATGCCCGACGAAGAAATCGCCCTGTACCAAGCCCTGGAAGAGCGTCGTTTCGAAGCCGAGCAGAACGACGAGCCTTTCGACTGGAACCAGGAAAAGCAATTGCTGGCGATGTCGGACCAGGACAGCAAGCACTGATAACGATCCGTCATGCAAAAGGCCCGCACGGTTAACCCTGCGGGCCTTTTTTTGTCTGGGCAAAGTGTGTTGCCTGGATGGGCCTCATCGCGAGCAGGCTCGCTCCCACACTGGTTGCGGTTGATCATAGGAGTTCATGTGCGCCACAGCTCCCCTGTGGAAGCGAGCCTGCTCGCGAAAGCGTCGGGTCAGTTTGCGACGATGTTGCCTATACTGCCGTCTTCGCGAGCAAGCCCGTTCCCACACAGGTTGCGGTTGATCATAGGAATTCATGTGCGCCACAGCTCCCCTGTGGGAGCGGGCTTGCTCGCGAAAGCGCTGGGTCAGCTTGCGACGATGTTATCTGTACTGCCGTCTTCGCGAGCAAGCCCGCTCCCACACTGGTTTGTAAATGATCACATGATTTATGTGCACAGCAGACCTCTTGCTCGCGATGGCGCCCGTCAGAACAACCCATCACTCTCCGGCAATTCATAGTGCGCCGCGACCTTGCCGGACCGACTCCCCGTGCCCACTTTGTTCAAGGTCGGCTCCTTCGCCAGGCACTCCACCAGATAATCAATGAACACCCGCAGCTTCGGCGGCAGGTAGCGGGTCGGCGAATGCAGCAACCACAAGCCACCGTGGTAGGAAGCCAGGAACGTCCAGTCAGCCAGCACCTGCACGATCAACCCCTGTTCCAAAGCATGTCGGGCGGTAAAATACGGCAGGCTACCGATGCCGATGTGCTGCAAAACCGCCCCCAACCGCACGCCCGTGTGATTGGCCGCATAGCGTCCGCGCACGGCTACGGTGACGGCCTTGCTGCCCTTCTTGAATTTCCAGCGCGCATCGTTCGGGGTTTCCCCCAGGTAAATGCAGCTGTGCTCCAGCAAATCGTGGGGATGCGTGGGAACCCCGTGTTCCGCCAGGTATTGCGGCGTGGCGCAGAGCAAGTGGTCAATGGTCAGCAATTGGCGCCCCACCAGCCCGGCCGGCGGTTGATCGGTAATCCGGATGGCCAGGTCGACATGATCATCGATCAAGTCAACCTGTCGATCTTCCAGGAACAGCTCCACATCGACCTTGGGATAACGGCGCAAGAATTCAGGCATGTGGGGATGAATCACGAAACGCCCCACCGCCTTGGGCACACTGACGCGGATACGCCCTTGCGCTTCCTGGGTGAACTGGCCGCTGATTTCCATCACCGATCGAGCGGCGGCGACCATTTCCTGGCAGCGCTTGAACACCTCTTCCCCGCCATCGCTCAAGCGCAACTTGCGGGTGGTGCGCTGCAACAATCGGGTCGCCAGGGCTTTCTCCAGGCGGGAAATGCTGCGGCTGATGGCCGACGGCGATGAGCCGGATTGACGGGCCGCTTCGGAAAAGCTGCCGGTCTCCACGACCTTGACGAAGATGGCCATTTCGGCAAGCAACGGCAACGGTAGATTTGTGCTCATGGCGCAACAGTCCTTTGAAATTCGAACGAATTATCACCAAATTCAGCATACTCTATAATCGCGACAGGAAATTCTGATAAGGATATGGAATATGACGCTTCGCCTTTTTTTCCATAGCGATGACCTCAAGGCCAACGCGGAAGTCTTGGATTGCAGCCCTCAGGAAAATGAATTTGCCGTGGTGCTGCGCGCCACCCTGTTCCATCCCCAGGGCGGCGGTCAGCCCTGCGACACCGGATGGATCGACGACGCCCAGGTGCTGCGCGTCGTTCAGGACGGGCAACAGATCATTCATTACGTCGATCGCCCAGTGGCCCCGGGCATGGCCACGATCCGCGTGGATGAGCAACGGCGGTTGCTGAACTCACGCCTGCACTCGGCCGGACACCTGATCGGCCATTTCGCCGAAAGCCGTGGCTGGAAACCGATCAAGGCCCATCACTGGCCCGGCGAAAGCCGTGTGCAGTTCCAGCCTGGCGAACATGCCAAGGAGCTGGATACATCGATCATCCAGCAGGGCATCGATGCCTGGATCGCCGAGGACCTGCCTCGCCTGGTCGCACTTCGCCAAGGCACCCGGGAAGTCGGCTTCGGTGAGCTGACCGCCTACGGCTGCGGCGGCACCCATATACGGCGGCTGCAGGAATTGGGAGCGGTCACCATCGCCTCGCTTTCACAGAAGAAAGGAATGTTGTCAGTTCATTATCACGTGGACTGACACCCACCGTAGCCTGCGGCCTGATAGCGGTTCGCAGGCCTATACATTGATCAGCCCTAAGATCCTTACCGTCGAGAACCTCGATCGGCACTGCGTCCTGCTCTTCAGATAAACCAACATGTTCTCCTGAACCCACCACAGGGTAGCTAAACCCCTTCCTTTCCATGTGAATACGTCAACCGAAAACCGCAACAAAAGACAGATTATTGACGCGGATTTTCACCAACTTTTCCGCCCGTCAGCTTTTAGTCATTTTTTTGTCCCGAGACGTGGCGCTTTGCCATGCGTGAACTACCGTCAAACACAAGCGAGGACGGGGCCGGTAAAAAGTGCCTCATACGCCCTGATCGATACCGTCACTGCCCTCGACAATCCCGGAGATCCCGGGACCCAAAAAGGTTGTTCGCAAGCTGCCTGTCGTTCAGTCGGGCCGGTGTAATGCGCCCGTTCGCTGGTAGCGATGAGGCCTGAAGCCGGTACTCATGAACAATCTGGCGAGATGAAAAGGGGCAGCCCGGGCCTCTTAAGTGATCCGAGGCATCAGGCAAGCCTAGGGAAGGCCTCTCCATCGAGGATCACTTCATGACCCAGCGCACCGCACCCGTTTTAAAACATTTCATTCACGGCCTGTTCTGGATGAGTCTTGGCTTGGAAGCGGCGCAGGCCGCAGCGGCGAACTGTTCACAACTGGACAGCTTGCCGGCGACCTTCGAGGTTGGCCAAGGGCTCCAGAGCGAACTGCGCATCCTCGCCCCCGTGACGAAACTGGCCGTCGGCGACCCGAAAATCGCCGATGTGCAACCCAGTGGCAGCGATGCCTTCATTCTCACGGGCCTGGCGCCCGGCGCCACCAGCCTGATGGTCTGGACCGACTGTTCGAAAATACCGCGCCAGAGCATGGTCTTTGTCAGAGGCCGGGCCACTGAGGCGCTGACGAGCGCTGCGAGCATGCCTTCCGAAGACCCGATGCTGCTCGCCCAGGTACAGACCGACATCCGTTTCGTGGAAGTCAGCCGGACCAAGCTCAAGGAAGCCTCGACCTCGATTTTCGGCACCCGCGGCAATTTCCTGTTCGGTTCGCCAAGGACCTTGCCCACCATCGGCGGTGTGGTCCGGCCTTCATTGCCGGTCAATAACGACATGTTCAACCTGTCGTTCGCCACCGGTAAGACCCTCTTGATGATCAACGCCCTGGAAGGCAGCGGTTTCGCCTACACACTGGCGCGGCCGAGCCTGGTGGCCCTCAGCGGGCAGAGTGCGAGTTTCCTGGCCGGCGGCGAAGTGCCGATCCCGGTGCCCAGCGCAGGCAGCGACAACGTGTCCATCGAGTACAAGGAGTTCGGCATCCGCCTGACCCTGACCCCCACCGTCATCGGCAAGAATCGCATCGTCTTGAAGGTGGCGCCGGAAGTCAGTGAGCTGGACTTCACCAACGCCGTGAACATCGCCGGGACATTGGTACCCGCCCTCACGGTACGCCGCACCGATACCAGCATCGCCCTGGCCGATGGCGAAAGTTTTGTCATCAGCGGCCTGATCAGCACCCGTAACAGCTCCCAGGTGAACAAGTTTCCAGGGCTGGGCGACGTGCCGATTCTCGGCGCGTTCTTTCGTGACAATTCCATCAACCGCGAAGAACGCGAACTGTTGATGATCGTCACCCCACACCTGGTCCAACCCTTGGCAGCCAACGCGCAACTGCCGAGCTTGCCCGGCGAGCAACTGCGCAATTACGACCCGAACTTCTATCGCATGTACTTCCTTGAAAGTGGCGAGTTCGACAACCGCAGCGGGCTTTCCCAATGAGCCGGCGCCTGATGTGCAAGGCGTTCGATGTCCAACGGCTCGCCAAGGGGTATTCCATGAAAACAGTGATCGCTTTAACGGCGGCCTTGATGCTTGCCGGCTGCGCCAGCAACGGTGTGGTGGCTTCACGCTCGGCCGATTGTGCCAAGCCCGGGGCCGACCAGGAGCTGGCCCTGAACATGGCGGAAGACATGGCCAACGAGGGCCGTCTATACGCCAGCCTGGCGAACCTCGAACGCTTGCCCGAGGACTTGGTCCAGGTCCGCCTGCGCAAGGCTCGGGTGCTGCGGCTGATGGGCCGCAACGAGGCCGAACCGCTGTATAAAAGCCTGCAGGGGACGTGCCTGGCCGCTGACGGTGAACATGGCCTGGGTCAGCTGGCGGCGGCCAAACATGACAATGCGGCCGCGACACAGTACCTCGAACGCGCCGCGAAAATGGCCCCGACCGAGGGCAAGATCCGCAATGACCTGGGGGTGGTCTACCTCAACCAGCGGCGCATTTCAGAAGCCCGCTTCGAGTTCATGACCGCCATGGAGCTCCAGCAGTCCGACACGCTGGCCGCGATCAACATGGTGACCCTGCTGATTTACCAGGACAACTGGAAGCAGGCCGCCGAGCTCGCCAACATGGCCAAGCTCAGCCCCCGGGAAGTAGCAGATGCCCAGGCCCGTGCGGAAAAAATCAGGGGCTCGGCCCCTCAGGCAGTGACGTCACCCGCCAACCGCCTGACCGAAGTTGTCGATGCTTCAACCGGCGCGGTCAAGTAGAGCGTTACGAGGAGTTCAAGAAATGATGACCAAACAATTGATGATCGTGTGCATGGTGGGCCTGTCCACCGCCGCCTGGGCCATTGAGCCAGGCCCCTCCTCGGCCGCTCAGCAAGGCACCGAGAGCTGGATGCAACTGCAGATTCGCGGCGTGGCGGCCTCCACCCACCTGCAAACCGCCTCGGCCGCCGAGCGCGAGATGGCCATGCAGCGTTGGCTCAACAGCTTCAACTATCCGATCCCGGAGTTCTTTGACCAGGACTCGGCAGGAGAAATTACCAGCGGCAAATGAAGCACGCTGGAAACGAAACACCGCAGCCTTCGACAGTCCCTGCATTTGATCCGATGCAGGGACTGCCGAGGGCTGCGGTCTTTTAGCTTGAGCGGCCGGCAGACCACGGGCCTGAACCTGTGGGAGCGGGCTCGCTCGCGAAGGCGGCTGCACATCCAACATCAATCCAAACTGACCCACCGCTATCGCGCGCAAGCTCGCTCACACAATGGTGCAGAGCCGCCGCAAGAAGCCGGGGCCGCTGCGCAGCCCAGCGGGAGCAAGCTCCCTCGCCACAGGTGCGGTGTTTCGATTGGAATGATCAGTAGGTAGGTGTCAGAAAAACCTGTGGGAGCGAGCCTGCTCGCGAAGGCGGACTGCCATTCAACACGTCACTGACTGACCCACCGCTATCGCGAGCAAGCTTTGCTCCCACAGATGTCCCCACAATGGGACTGTGGTGAACACAAGCCTCATGAACACCCAAGATCATCTGCGGGGAGCCTGCTCGCGATGGCCGACTTACATTCAACACCTAACTGACTGCCCCACCGCTATCGCGAGCAAGCTCGCACACAATGGTGCAGAGCCGCCGCAAAAAGCCGGGGCCGCTGCGCAGCCCAGCGGGAGCAAGCTCCCTCGCCACAGGTGCGGTATTTCGATTGGAATGATCAGTAGGTAGGTGTCAGAAAAACCTGTGGGAGCAGACGCCCTCGCTACAGGTGCGGTGTGTTGACCGGAGTGATCAGTAGACGGATGCCAGAAAAACCTGTGGGAGCAAAGCTTGCTCGCGAAAGCGGACGGACAGTCACTACCTTGACTGACTGACCCGCCGCTATCGCGAGCAAGCTTTGCTCCCACAGATCGCCCACAATGGGCTGTGGTGAACACAAGCCTCATCACCACAAATAGGCGCGTCCTACATATTCCCGAAAGCCCTGAACACCCCGATCATGGCCGGCCCAATGGCGACCAGGAAGAAGCTCGGCCACAGGCAGAAGATCAGCGGGAAGATCAGCTTGGTGCCAATCTTGGCGCCCATCTCTTCCGCGGCCTGGGTCCGCCGGTCGCGAAACTCGTCGGCGTAGATCCGCAGGGTATCGGCCACGCTGGTGCCGAAACGGATACTTTGCGCCAGCAGGCTGACCAGGCCCTGGATATCCTCCAGGCCGGTGCGCACGGCCAGTTGCTTGAGCGCCTCGGTGCTGGTGATGCCCGCCCGGATCTGCGCATTGACCAACGCCAGTTCCTCGGCCAGTTCCACCTGGCTGACCGACATTTCCTCAGCCACCCGCTCAATCGTCGTCGGCAGGGCCAGGCCCGACTCGACGCACACCACCATCAGGTCCAGCGCATCCGGAAACGCGGCGCGCAGCCGGCCTTGGCGGGCCTGCTTGCGTTTGCCGACGTAGATCGCCGGGATCAACCAGCCAATGCCCGCCATGAGGGTCACCCCCAGCAAGCCAATGGCCAATGAAACCTTGACCATCGGCAGCAGCAACAACGCAACGCCAACCAGCAACAGCGGCAACATCAGGCGCACGGCCCAATACATCTGCACCGCCGAGGCAGACCGGTAACCGGCGTGGGTCAGCAAAGTCTGGGTGGCGGACGTATGGGCCTGGTCGGTCGAGGCAAAGCGCTGGCCGATTCGCTCCAGCAAGAGCTGCAAATTACCCGGCGCCTCCTGCCCTGCGCCGGTGCCAGCGTAACCGCGCTTGATCAGCGCCAGGCGCCGCTGCACCGGATCCTGCAAGCCCAGCACCAACAGCAGGAGCGCAACGGCCGTCAGCACCGTGCTGAGGCCAATCGCGGCGATGAACAACAGGCGGGCCAGTTCTTCGTTACCGGTGAACCGACTCAACAATCCGAGCAGAAAGTCCATGGCTGAAACCTCTCGACGCAACAGCGCTTAAACCTGGATCCGGATGATTTTTCTGATCCAGAAAATCCCGATCAACATGGCGCAGAACGCGCCGATGATCAGCTTGTGCCCTATGGGGTCATTGATCAGCACCGGCATGTAGCTGGGGCTGGTGAGCACGATGGCGATCGCCAGCACGAACGGGATCGCCACCAGCACCCAGGCCGACATGCGCCCTTCCGCCGACAGCGTCCTGATCTTGCGCTGGAACCGGAAACGCCCGCGGATCAAACGGCTCAGGCGCTCCAGCACTTCGGTCAGGTTGCCACCGGTCTCGCGGTGGATGAGGATCGAGGTCACCAGCATCATCACCGTCATGCTCGGCATCCGCTCCAGCAGGCCGAGCATGGCCCGGCGCACGTCGTTGCCGTAGTTGATGTCGGAAAAGGTCATACCGAACTCCTGGGCGACCGGGCCCTTGTGCTCCTCGGCGACCAGACGCAGGGTTTCGTTGAACGGGTGCCCGGCGCGCAAGGCCCGGCACATGGCGTCCAGCGCATCCGGCAGACCTTCCTCGAACGCGGCGAAACGCTTGTTGCGGTCCCGCAGGATTTTCAACACCGGCACCCAGGTCACGGCAAAGGCCGCCAGCAGCGCCATCCACCAGACTGGCGAAACCATCAGCACCAAGGCCCCGGCCGCCGCGCCCAGGATCAGACCGAGCAGCATGACCCGATAAGCCCGGTATTCATGGCCGGACTGTTCGATCAGTTGCGTCAGGTTGGCCATGAATGGCAGCTGCTCCAGCCGCGCTTCCAAGGGTGACAGGCGCGTCAGGTATTTCTGCCGCAACACCGTCTGCATGTTGGGCAAGTGGTTGGCCTTCTCCAGCACATGCAGGCGCCCACGAATACGCTTGCGCATCCTGCCGGCCTCGCCGAACACCGGCACCACCACGCCCTGGGACAGCAGGAACACGGCGATGAACACCATGCCCAGGAACATCAGGATGAACTCGCTGGGGATATTGCTCATGACGTCCGGCCCTCCATCCACTCAGGGCGAAACAAGGTCAGCGGCAACTCGATGCCGCGCTTGGCCAGCACATCGCGGAAGGCCGGGATCATGCCACTGGGCCGATACTCCCCAAGCACCTCGCCATGCTCACCGATGCCCTGGCGCGCGAAGGAGAAAATTTCGGTCATGGTGATGATCTCGCCTTCCATGCCGTTGATCTCTTGCATGCTCACCACGCGGCGCTTGCCGTCTTCTTGACGCTCCAGCTGGATGACCACATCGATGGCCGAGGCAATTTGTTGACGCATGGCCTTGATCGGAAACGTCGCCCCGGTCATCGACACCATGTTCTCGATTCGCCCCAGGGCATCCCGTGCGGTGTTGGCGTGAACGGTGGTCAGCGAACCGTCGTGGCCGGTGTTCATCGCCGTGAGCATGTCCATCGCCTCGGCGCCACGCACCTCGCCGATGACAATGCGGTCCGGGCGCATGCGCAGGCTGTTGCGCACCAATTCCCGCTGGCTCACCTCGCCACGCCCCTCAATGTTCGACGGTCGGGTTTCCAGGCGTACCACGTGGGGCTGCTGCAGTTGCAGCTCGGCCGAATCCTCGATGGTGACGATGCGCTCGTTGTGGGGGATGAAACTGGAAAGCACGTTGAGCATGGTGGTCTTGCCGCTGCCGGTCCCACCGGAAATCAGCACGTTCAAGCGCCCACGAACAATGGCCTTGAGCAGCAAGGCAATGGCCGGTGTCATGGTGCCCACCTGGATCAAGCTGTCGGTATTGAGCAGGTCCACGGCGAAGCGCCGGATCGACATGCTCGGACCGTCGATGGCCAACGGCGGAATGATCGCGTTGACCCGCGAACCGTCCTTGAGCCGAGCGTCCACCAACGGCGAGGACTCGTCGATGCGTCGCCCCAGGCTGGAGACGATGCGGTCGATGATGTTCAACAGATGCTGGTCGTCGCGAAAACGCACGTCGGTGCGTTGCAGCTTGCCGAAGCGTTCGACGTAGACCGAAGCAAAGCCGTTGACCAGGATGTCGGACACGCTATGGTCGGCCAACAGCGGTTCCAGCGGCCCAAGGCCGAGCACTTCGTCAGTGATCTGCTTGATGATCAACTGCCGGCTGGCGGTACTCACCGGCGCGGAATGTTCTTCCAGCAGGCGCTGGCAGATATCGCGAATCTGCCGCGCGGCCTCGGCTTGTTCGAGGGCATCGAGCAATGACAGGTCCATGACCTTGAGCAGTTGCTGGTAGATCTTTTCCCGCCACTCGGCTTCCACCGGCGTGACCTGGCTGCGGGTTTCATACAGCACATCCGGGATGGCCTGTTCCCAGGCCATCAAGGCGTCCGTCGGGTCCGGCAAGCTGTCGCCGGGCTGGGCACCCGCCGAGGTGCCAGGTTTGGCGGGCTGTTTGCGCAAGCGGTTACGAAAGTCGCTGATCATGGGTCATCCCCCGAAGAAACGGTTGAAGGCGCGTTTAAGCAGGCCCTTGTTCGTGGCCATCTGGTGACCGACCAGGTCTTCGGTCAAATCGCGCAGGGCGGCGGTGATGGCCGCCTTCGGCGCATGCAGCCCCAACGGCACGCCAGTGTTCTGACTCTGGCTGACCAGGTTGAAGTCATTGGGCAATTTCGACAGGTTCGCGCAACGCAGGGCCTCGCCGATGTCCTTGAGGCTGACGGCGGCGTTTTTGTCATAGCGGTTGATCACGATCTGCAACTGGTCCCCGCGCACACCGAGGTCTTCGCGAAGAATCCGCACCAGGGCGCTGGCATCACGCAGGTGGCTGACGCTCTGTTGCACCACCACGTACACCCGGTCCACCTGTTCCAGCACCGAGCCGGTGAGGTGATCGATCTGCCGCGGCAGGTCCACCACCACCCAGTCATAACTGGCGCGGGCCAGTTGCAACAGGGCATCGAGCTGTTCAGGCTGGGCGTCCTGGGGCAGGCACAATTCACCGGCCCGACCACCCAATACGTGCAGGGTCGGGCTGAAGTGACTGCAAAAGCCTCGCAGCGCGACGCTGTCCATCTCATCGACCTGCTGCAGCACTTCCAGGTGACTGTGGGACTGCGCCACGTCCAGGTAATGGGTCACGCTGCCAAATTGCAGGTCCATGTCCAGCAACAGGGTATTGCCTGCCCGGGCGCTGAGCTGCTGGGCCAGGTTGCAGGCCACCAAGGTGCCGCCGGAGCCGCCCTTGGCGCTGATCACCGCGACCAACTTCCCTTCGTTGCCGTTGCCGAGACGAACGTCCGCCACCAGGCGATTGAGCGCCGCCACCAGCTCCGTATCGGCGATGGGTTCGGGCAACACATCCCGGGCACCGGCCTGCATCGCCAGGCGCATGCCTTCCTGCTCGCCCAAAGGACCGCACACCAGCATCGGCGGCCGTTCATGGGCAGGACGTTGCAGCAACGCCGACAGTTCCTCTCGCCACAAATGGCTGACCCGCAGCAGCAACAGATCGGGCATGCGATCCAGCCCATAGAGCGGATCGACATGCCCATTGCTGACCAGGCGCGTGCTGACCTCAAGGCCCGGCATGCGCTGGCAGACGCATTGCAGGTCGCGCAGTGCCGTGGCATCGCGACTGCTGATCAGTATCCGCAGCCCGGCTCTGCCAGTGGTGGTTGAAAGCGGATTTTCCCTGGTGTTCAGCATGGTGTGATCTCCGCGGAATCGGAATGACGCCCAAGGCTTTCGCGTGGCAAGGTTGCCTGGAACGTCGGCAAGGTAATGGGCACGCCCAAGCCGGGAATGAACAGGTTGAAAACGAAGTTCTGCACGCTCAGCCGCACATAGCGGATGGCACGAAAGCCGGTGGTGCCGGACGTGTTGGAGGGGTTCGCCACCACGGCGCCGTTGACGTCCAGGTAGGTCAGCGCCAGGTTCGAGGTCGCCAGGTTGCTGATCAACTGACTGGTGCCAGCGTCCGTCGCCGCGTTGAAGATGGCCCGGCGCAGGACCACCGGGTCGCTGACATTGCACACCGCCGCCAGCCTCGCGCCACGTCGCGCGGCTTCATCCAGGGCGTTGACGGTGAAGTACAGCCGGCCCATTTCCACCACGCCGAACAGCAGGATGAACACCAGCAAGCCGACGAAGGAGAACTCCACGATGTAGGTGCCGCCCATGTGTTTGCGATTCATCACAGCGCCCTCATGACGGTGGTCGCCACCAGTTCGATGCCCAAGACGGTGGACGCACCGAAAAAACCAGGGATCACCGTGCCGATCACCGGCGAGAAGGTGTGCTTGATGGTGACGCGCACATGATCGATGCCCTCGGTGACGACCTCCACGTCGGCCGTGGTCAACCCGGACACCACGGCGTCGCCGGCAGCACTGGGCACGCCATACACCGCCACGTTTTTCGTCTGGGTCAGCAACGTGTTGTTCAGCGTGATGCCCCCCAGGGTGGTGTTCCACGCCTGGCTGGCGACGAAGCGATCGGCATCGCGGCTGGCCTGCAACAGCACGTTGTACTGGTAGAGCATCCGGCCGAACTCGCCGAAGGCCAGCAGCAGCAACAGCAGCAACGGCAGCACCAGGGTGAACTCCACCAGCGCCACGCCTTGTTGGGCTCTTGCGGGTTTGAAATGAGAAAGTCCCATGACGCCTCCTACGAGTCGGTGCTCGGCGTGCCGCTGCCGTTGAGATAGGTTTTGTAGAGCTGGATGATCTGTGGGCCAGAGTCGGAGGATGGCGTCGGGCCGGGCACGTTGTCGCCCTCGCACTCCTGGACGAACTGGCCGAAGATGATCGACTCCGAACCACCACCGTTCACCGGTTGCAGGACGAAATAGCAGCCAAACCCCAGGACGGGAATCGACGTCGAGCCGCTCAGTTTCCCGGCGCAATCGCCAATCACGATCTTCAACATCCGGCGCTCGAAGACCCCGTTGCTTTCACAGCCGCTGGCGCCCCCGGCCACACAGGCGGCGACCTGGGCCCGCCAGTCGTTGTAGTCCTGTATCGCCTCGCCGCCCGCCGAGAGATCGCCGTTGCTCGAGGTGATCGCCTGGCCTTTGTATTCCGGCCGGGGGACCGAATCGTTGTAGGTGATCGCCGGGCTGCCTGAAGACGTGACCAGGTCCGGTGGATAATCCGAAGAACTGACCGGGCCGTTATAGACACCGAAACGGGTGTTCAAGCCTTGGGAAGTCGGGCCGGCTTTATTGCCCGGCGCCGTCTGGACGTTGTCGCCAACGCTGCGGCAGACCGAGCCCCCGCCGGCCAGGTCCTCGCGGACCGCACTGCCGCCGGAGCCGAAATCCAGCAATTGGAAGTTGCCCGGGCCGATGGGCGAGGTGTTCCCCGCCGCCGTCTTCAAGACTTCCAGATCGCCAAATTGATACCCCCAGAAGTTGCCGGCGGCCGGGTTGTACTCAGTGGGCTCGCCACAGACCATCAACGGCGCCAGGTCACACGGCGAGGTGGGGCTGGGACCCGCCGTGGCAATCGCCGCCACGCGCTTGTTGCCGAGCCCGGCGCTGCCCATGGTTTGCACGAAGCTCCAGAAAAAACCGTCCAATTGATAGCTGGCCACCGACACCCGCACGTATTTGGCATCGCTAGGCCCAGGGTAGGAGAACGGGCCATAGACGCTGCTGGCCAGTTCCACCACGGCGAACGTGCCCGGGTTGCCGGCAACCGCGGTGGCCAGCTCGGTGTTGCCCACGGCGCTGGCATTTCTGTTCAGCGTATCCAGGGCGGCCGCGCGGGTGGTGCTGGCCATGTTGATGCCGCCACTCACCTGGCTCAGGGTCTTGGCGCCGCCCAAGGCCGCGGCATCCACCGCATTTTGCAGGCGCGTCTTGTTCAGCAGCATGTGCCCGCCATCGAGGGCCAAGGCCGCCATCATGGAAATCGCCACCAACGCGATCACCATCAGTACACTCACCGCCCCTCCCTGGCGCCGGATATTGGCATTCATCATCGAGCCCTCGCCTACAACATTTGAGGATCGGCATCGCCACGGCCCGCAAAGGCCTGGCATGGAGGGATCACTCAGCGGACATTGATCACGCTGCTTTCAACCCCGCGGATCAGCGTGACAGCCCCGCCTTGCGGCTTGGCACTGCGCTGCACCACTGGTTTGGGCACCGGTGCGGCCGCCATGGCGATGACCGGCGCAGGGGCTGGCGGCGCAACGGCCACGGCCTTTTTTTCCAGGTTCAACGGGTTACGCAAGGCCAGTTGCAGCTTGCCTTCGGTCTGCGCGGTGACCAGCGCTTCGGCTTCGGTGGCGGACATTTCCAGGGTCACGGCCCGCACCACCACTGGCTGGGTCTTGTCGGTGCCCGCCGTCTGGTCCACCGCCAGCACTCGCAGGTTTTCCAGGATGGTCCGGGACGTGGCGCTGTTGCTGCCGGCGTTGGTGGTCTTGGTCGCCAAGACATCGACCCGGTTACCTGGCAAGAGGAAGCCGCCCACGCCGACCACATCGTCCACGCGTACCGAAATGGCGCGTTTGTCCGGTGCGATCAGCGAAGCCAGGGTACTGCCGCCCAGGTGCTCGCTCAGGCGCGCGCCCCGCACAATGTCGCCGCGCAGGATGTCAAAGGTGGCGATCTTGCCCACGGCCTGTTCGCTGGCATCGAAGGCATCGTCCGGGATCGTGTCCATGGGCATGCGCACGGTCGTGACCTGCTGGGCCTCGACCATTTGCCCGAAGGGAATTTCCACCGTCGCGACCACCACGCTTCGCAGGTGATCATCGGGGGTCGCGTTGAGTCGCGCGCTCAGCCAGGAGTCAGCCATCCATGCGGCACCAAGGCCCATTACCAGGGAAACGCCTATCAGCGGAAGCGTACGAGAGCTCATGTCGGTATCTCCAGATCAAAGGAAGTCGAGCTGAACGAAGTAGTTGTGCCAGGCCCAATCCAGCTCTTGCGGCGACAGGGGCCCGGAACCGCCCAGGTAACGCTGGCGGTCGAGCGCCATGTTCAACAGGTCACGGGGATGGCAAGGCACCAGCGGCATGCCTTCGCCGCCATACAACCGCTGCAGGACATAACGCACCAACAACGGGTCATAGGGGATGCCCAGGCGTTCGCATTCCTGGCGCCAGATGCGTTCGTACTCCTCGGGCTTGAGGTAGCCGAACTGGACCTTGTAGCCAATGCGCCGCAGGAAGGCCTCGTCGGCCAATTCGAGGGGATTGAGGTTGGTGGAAAACACCAGCACCAGGTCGAACGGCAACTCGCAATGCCGACCGCCGCCCAGGTTGATGAAGTCGCGCTTCTCCTCCATGGGCACGATCCAGCGATTGAGCAATTCGGCCGGGGCCATGCGCTGGCGACCCATGTCGTCAATGATGAACAGGCCGTTGCTGGCCTTGAGCTGCAACGCCGCCTGGTATTGCCGGGTGAACGGGTCGTAGCGCACGTCCAACTGCTCCATGCTCAACTCGCCGCCGGTGATGACGATCGGGCGTTTGCAGCACAGCAGCCGGCGGTCAATGCCTTCGTTGAGCATCAGGTTGTTGGTTTGGCTGTTGTCATCCAGGCGCTGGTGCACCTGTGGGTCGTAGATTTCGATCACCGACTCGTTGATGACAATCGCGTGGGGCACCCAGATGGCTTCGGCGAACAACCGGATCAGCCGGCTGCTGACGTAGGTTTTGCCGGTGCCCGCCGGGCCGTAGATCATGATCGCCCGCCCGGAATTCAGGGCGACGCCCAACTGGTCGAGCATGCCCTGGCTCAGCACCATCCCCGCCAAGGCCTGGTTCATGTCCTTGGCGGTGATGCGGCCGTGGTGAATGGTCTGGATCTTGATCAGCGAGCGATAGGTGCTCACCGGAAACGGCGCAGCGCCGATGTAGCCACTGCGGGCCAGGGCATCACGGGCGGAGCTGCGGCCGCGCTCGGTCAGGCCATAACGCAACGTCTGCCCGCCGGTCTGGCCCAACTGACCCAACACTTCGACGCGACCGTCCTTGCGCAGGAACGCCAGGACTTCTTCCAGTACCGCGCCGGTCAGGGCCAGGCGCTCCACCAGCCGCGACATGTCCAGCACACCGCCATCGTGCAAGTGCTTGCACACCAGCTCACCGAGGAAACTGTCGCTCAGGCCGGTGTCGCGAATGGTGCATGGCTGGGGTGCCAGGCGTTGCACCGCTTCCCGTTCGCTGGGGTAGGCATCGCTATCGTTGATGACGTGCATGACTAGACTCCCCAGCCGCCGGCAACCAGTTGCCAGTAGACGCTGTTCAAAGTACCGATCAGGATCGCAATCGAATAAGGAAAGGGTTTGCCGGCCACTTCATCCGACGTCGGCGCCAGGTAGGACTGGGCTCGCACCATCAACCAGTAGCGTCCCAGGGTCTGGAGCAGTTGGCCGCGGGCCAGGACGATCAGGAAACCGCATACACCGCCGGCGATCAGGCTGAACAGCGCCGCCCACAGTGCGTAATGAAAAGGCAGGAAGCTGCCGACCATGGTCATCAGCTTGACGTCGCCGGCGGCCATGCCACCCACTGCGTACATGGGCAGGAACAACCCGAAACAGATCAGCATGCCCAGCAGGCTGTCGCCCAGGCCACCGATCCCGCCGGTATAGACCTGGCCGGCCAATCCCAGGGCAATACCCACCAGGACCAGCGTGTTGGGGATGCGATGGCGACGCAGGTCGCTCACCACCGCCACACCCAGCAATCCCAGCAGCAATACCGTCGACACCAGCAGTTCCATGGACATGATGCGTCTCCCTAGGGGGTGGTTATCGTTAGCAGGCGACGTTGCCATTGGCGGCTTGGCACAGCGCCCGGATCTTGGTATCCACGACGCCGCCCAGGAGGACGAATGCCGCGGCGACCAACACCGTGATCAAGCCACCCGCCACCGCGTATTCAACGATGGTCAGGCCGTCTTCATCTTTGGCGAACTTGCGGATCGAAGTTCTGATTGTCTGGAGAGTCATTTCGTATACCTCACGCTGATAAGAAGTCACGGCTACGAAGTTGATGGGAGGGGACAGCGTGAAGTCCATTTGATTGAAGCGTTGTACTCACTGCAAAAGAGTCGCAAGCGTTATTCCTTGAGCGTTACCGTGTCCCCAGGCAATGACTGGCTTACGCGCAGGCAACGTTGCCGTTGACCGCCTGGCACAGTGCACGGATCTTGGTATTCACCGCACCGCCCAGAAGCACAAACGCGGCGGCCACCAATACGGTGATCAACCCACCGGCCACGGCGTATTCCACAATGGTCAGGCCATCTTCATCTTTGGCGAACTTCACTACCGAAGCCTTGATTGTTTGAAGAGTCATTTCGCACACCTCATTGGGGTTGTTTTCTCAAGAGGCAGTACATTGCGAACTGCCTGATGCAACCCTAGTCAGCGGGTGGTCATTGCCGTTAGGAGGATTTTGCACATCGCTAGGATTTTTTTGCGCGGGTTGGGAAAGAGGCCGGGGCGGGGAATTGGCCCCTGCGACAGCCCTGGGCAGGCGTCCCGCGAGAGGATGACGGGAAGAAATAGGATTTTTATGAAAAATAATTCGGCGAAGTGATAGCACAGTGACAATACTGCTAGCTAAAGGGCAGAAAGAACCTGTGAGTAGTCGTCCTATGGCACCCAATCCGACTGGAAAGCCAAAGCTGTTATGGTTCGATCTGACCCATGATCGGTCCACTCAGGAGCTCGTCTCCCAGTTCCGGGACACCTGCGACTGCACGCTGGCAAAAAACGCCATGCTGCCCAGCGCGGAACAGGTCGACATGATCTGCATCCATTTCGACCGCCCGGACACGCCGGGCCTGCGACGCTTGCTTGAGATCAAGCGGACCGTGCCCGGCACCCCCATCACCATGTTCACCGTGCAGCACTCCGAGGAACTGGCGGTGTGGGCGATGCGCTCCAGCGTCTGGGAATACATGGTGCTGCCCTTGTCCGTCGCCGAGCGAAAGCGCTACCTCACCGCCGTGGCCCAGCTGTGTGAGCTGCGCCGCAATACCGGTGGCCGGGGAAGAACCTCGCAGATCGACCACTCCCCGACCCTGCCGGACAGCATTCGCCTGACTTCAGGGCACCAGAAGCACCAGGCCCTCAGCCACATCATGCTGTACATCGACCAGCACTTTCGTGAGAGCATCGATCAGCGCGACCTGGCCAAGCGCTGTGGCATGACGACGTTTCGCTTCAGCCGGGTGTTCAAGGAAGCCAATGGGCTCGGCTTCACCGACTACGTACTGAACAAACGCATGAGCTTCGCCAAGGAACTGCTCGACAACAGCCAGATGCCCATCACCAGCATCGGCTATGAGGCCGGCTTCAAGGACCCGTCCTACTTTGCCCGCGCCTTCAAGCAATACGCCAGTTGCACGCCCAGCGAGTACCGTCTCGCGTACCAGATGCGCAGCGCGAGTCCTGCACCGGAGCCTGCGGATGAGGCGGCCCTGGAAGCGATTGAAAACCTGGTGCACAGCCTTGAGGGTTGATATTCAGACTCATGGCGCGAGCTTTCTTCTCTCGATTGGAATGGACAGCACGATGCTGGTCCGCGTCTCTCCGTACGCGTTGATTTTCGCGATGATGTCCTCGATCTCAGCCATGGACCTGGCGTAGATCCGGATCAGATAGGAGTCATTCCCCGTGATGTGCAGGCACTCGACGACCTCGGGTATGTCGGTGAGCGTCGCGATCAATTTGGCTTTTGCCGGCTTGAGGGTGGTAATGCCGACGACGGCCGATATGCCGTAGCCCAGTTTGGTAGGATCCAACTGAGCGCAATAGCCCTTGATGACCCCGGAGTCTTCAAGTTTGCGCAACCTGTCATTGGTGGCAGGAATAGAAAGACCCGCGTGCTTGGAAAGCTCTGTGATGGAGATGCGACCACAGTCCTGTACCTTACCCAGGATTTTGACGTCTATACGATCCATGTGCGTTTTCCCCGGTTAAAAGTATAAATTTTAATGAAAAGCCTGCGTTTTTCATTAAAAAAAGCATGCACCAAAATAAAGCATGGCGCTAGTCTATTTCCAGCCTGAAAAACCTGAAAAAGAATCCGGGTAATCAATAGCCCTGCTCTTTAGCGTGACGCACTCATAATAAAATATTCTCTCCAGGGATGGTGTTCGCATGGAAGATGAAAAGAAAAAGTGTGGAAAAAAGCCTCACCCGTTGATTCAGCATATTGGCACGCAAGTCCTAAATCTCCGCCACTTCAAGAAAGACCAGATACTGATGTACCTGATGGGCGTCAGCTTCTTTTCGCTGGGTGCCAAGTGCTTCATCATCAGTCAACTGGGTACCGATCCTCTAGACGTCTTGATCATCTCGATCGATAAAATGCTTATGCTCGGCATGGGTGTTTGTTCGGCTATCGTGTCGCTGTTCTTCCTGACCTGGTGGATGCTCTGGAACAAAAAATACCCGCCAATAAGCCCCTTCATTACCACGACGCTGACCGGACTGCTGATTGATCTCTGGTCGTGGCTGGGGCTCGGAGAGTATTTGATCGTCAGAATGAATGAGTACGCGTTATTGGCCTCGGGGCTGATGTTATGTGCCTATTCATCCGCATTGATCATCATGAGCGGTATTGGCATCAGGATCATGGATCTTGTGGTATTGACCATGGTATCCAAATGGAACTGGTCATTCACCAAAGCCAAAATGATCATTGAAATCGGCATCTTTTCCAGCGGTTGGCTTTTAGGCGGGCCGTTCGGTATAGGTACGATTGCATTCCTGCTGGTAATTGGCCCGCTTATTCAACCGTTCATGAACATGAATGCCAAGCGCTTTGCACTTAAGAACTATGGATTGATGAGCGCTTCATCCGCTTACTAATAAGAAACATGACTGCCCTCTAGGGCGGCAGGATGGCTTCGCCTCGACTTTTTAAACCGATGCTATTGATGGCAACTTCCGTGATGAGGAGTGAAAGATGGACACTACAAAAAATAAAAACTGGACCTTGGAAAGCAGCCCGGCAAAACTCGAAGAAATACTCCCCGGGGGAGCCGTGAAGTGTCATCTTTCCCCACGCAACTGTGTCATTCAGGAAGGCAAGGTAGGGTTCTGCAAGGTGCGCGGAAACCGTGGGGGCAGGCTCGTTACATTGAACTATGGCAAGGGCGTCCACAGCACCGAAGAAACAATCGAAACCGAAGCCGTTTTCCACTTTGCCCCCGGTGAGCGGATCCTGTCCCTGGGCAATATCGGCTGCATGCTCAACTGTGGTTACTGTCACAACTGGAAGACGTCACAGGCCAAGTACGTCACCGACAAGGACGTTTACTACTACACCCCCGAGCAGGTGGTGGAGACCGCGCTCAAACACGGTATACGCGTCATTTCCTGGACCTATAACGATCCGGTTGTCTGGCATGAATTCATCCTCGATACAGCAAAGCTGGCCAAGGAAGCGGGCCTGATCAATCTTTATAAATCGGCGTTTTTCATCAGTGAAGAAGCCATCGACGAGTTGTTGCCGGTCATCGATATTTTCTCGATTTCGCTGAAATCCATCTCTCCGGAGTACTACCGCAAGGTCACCACGGGCTGGGTAGAGCCCGTCCTGGCGGGTATCAAGAAAGTCTATGACGCCGGCAAATATGTCGAGGTCAGCACCTTGATGGTGACCGACATCAGCGACGACGAGGAAACGGCCAGAAAAATCAGCCAGTGGGTATTGGATGAACTGGGTCCGAACGTACCGCTGCACTTCGTCCGGTTTCACCCCGACTACAAAATGAGCAACAGCATCCGTACACCGGTGGACAGGCTGCTGAAGGCTCGGGACGTCGCTCGGAGCATGGGCGTCGAGCACGTCTACCTGGGGAACGTGAATGATGTCGAAGGGACCAATACCAGTTGCAACCACTGCAACGCCCTGCTCGTCACCCGGTATGGCTTGAACGCGGACATCATCGGACTGGACAGCAACGGGTGCTGCTCCCAATGCGGGCATGATGCGCACTTCAAATTACTCGGCGAGCACCAGGCGTACGCCCCTGTCGAGCTGTGCGAGGACGCGCTGAGCGCTTATGAGAAGCGCAAGTTCGAATGGCACGGAGACATTGTGTCGCTGCACGCCCAAGTGCTGAATACCGAGGGCTTCGAACAGACTGTCTACCTGCGACGCAACTATACGGACGGGCATAACAGCGAGTGGAAATCGCTGACCTTGCGGGCCCATGAAAGCTATCGATTCATCATTGCCAAGGCACGCATCGATGAAACCGGTCCTGAGGTCTGGCTCCCCAACGGCGTGAACTCGAACCTTCATGAAGTCTTCGACCGGGCTCACTTCCCGACTGAGTCGATTGAAGAGATCGGCATCTCGCAAAATGACATCACCCCGACCGTGGGTTACGAGGGCAAGCAGAACATGTATGAACAGGTCATCAAACTGGTCAGCCAAGCATGAAAGTGTCGACTGAAATACTTCATATCAAGGTGGATGACCGGGACGCTCACCCTTCGGTAACACCTATTTATCAGTGCAGCGCGTTCAACGCGGACTCGGCCTTCTTCTACTCAAGGAAAGCCAACCCCAATGTGACTGAATTGGAACAGGTCGTCGCGTCCCTGGAGGGCAGCGAATATGCCTTGGCCTACAGCACCGGGATGAGCGCGATCTATATGGTGTTGGAACTGTTGAAACCGGGGGCTTCACTGGTCATCAACAAATACATCTATGGCTGCTCTTATAAATTGTTCCAGCGCTATGCGGCACGTATCGGCGCGCACCTGACGATTCTGGATCTCACCACGGCCGAGGGTTTGAAGGCCTTGCCGGCGAACGTCGACATGGTGATATTCGAAACACCGACCAACCCGTTCCTGAAAGACATTGATATCCATGCGGTCAGCAGGGCCGTCAAGCAAAACAACCCGCAGGCCCTGGTGGTCGTTGACAATACCTGGGCCACGCCGATATTCCAGAAGCCGTTGAACTTTGGCGCCGACATTTCCCTGTACAGCGCAACCAAATACTTCTCCGGACACAGTGATGTCATGGGCGGCCTGGTGCTGGTCAACAATGAGACGATCTATAACCGCCTCCTTGAGGGCCGCTTTTATTCAGGCACGATACTGACCCCCAATAGCGCCTGGTTGCTGCGCAGGAGCATGCAGACGTTCAACCTGCGCATGGAAAAACACAGCCAGACGACCGCAAGCATGCTCAATTATCTGCGTGAGTTGCCTTTTATCGAGCATGTCTATTACCCACGCATCGATGGCAAGCAATTGACCGGTTATGGCGGCATTGTGTTTGTTGATATTCGGCCGGACCTGGTGCCCTTTTACAAAACGTTCACCAGCGCGCTCAAATGGTTTGGCACGGGCACTGGAATGGCCTGCGTCACGTCAATGGTCGCCCAGCCCTTCAGTGGCAGCCATGCCTCGATGACGGATCAGGAAAAAGCCGACATGGGCATCGAGAAGGGCCTGGTTCGATTGTGCTTTGGCCTGGAGGATCTCGACGATCTCAAGGAGGATCTGCTCCAGGCATTCGAAACCATGGAAAGCAAGGTCGATCAGAAAGATCCTGCGTAGCGGTGTCATCACGAGCAACGAGCCTTCAATGGCTCGTTGCTTTTTTATGGAGCAAAGAAAGTGACCGGCGCATTCGAAAACACGATATTCGACGACCCCATCCTGAACGTTATCCACCTTCTAAATTCCATCGCCCAAGAAAACCCCCAGGCCATTTCACTGGCTTCCGGTCGACCCGATGATCAGCAGTGCGACCCGGCGCTCATCGACAAGGGCCTGGCCCACTACAAACATCATGTCGCCGGCACCGAGCAATCGCTGGCGACGCTGCTTTGCCAATATGGAAAAACCTCCGGGATCATCAATGAAACGATCGCCACCTATTTGCAGGTGGATGAAGGGATAACCGTCTCCAATCCTGAAAGCATCGTGGTGTGCCTGGGGTTTCAGGAAGCCTGCACCTTGACGCTCCTGTCCATCTTTGAAGGCGGTGGGGTGTTGTTGGTGCCTGACCCGGTGTTTTCCGGGATCACCGGCATCGCAAAACTGCTGGGCATAAAGATCGTCCCAGTCCCCATGGCGGCTTTTCTCGACCCGATCGCCCTGCGCAAGATCGTTGAAGCACTTGAATCCAGAGGAGAAAAAATCAAAGCACTTTATGCCGTTCCAGACTTCAGCAATCCGACCGCCGACAGCCTTTCCTATCACGCCAGGACAGCCATGCTTGCCTTGGCCAGGGAAAAGGACTTTTTCATCCTTGAAGACACGGCCTACCGCTACTTCAGGTACGAAGGCGCTGCCATTGCATCCATGAAGTCCATCGACAGCAGTCGGGTGTTCTTGCTCGGTTCCTTTGCCAAATCGATTTTTCCGGGCTTGCGCATGGGTTATGTGGTCGCTCCGCAGGGCCCAGGCGTCATGTCGTTCAACACAAGGTTGTGCAAGGCCAAAAGCCTGATCACCGTTAACACTCCAGCCCTGTGCCAAGCGGTCGTCGCCGGCGTGCTGATCGAGAACGACTACTCGCTGAAGGGGCTGAACCGGCCCAGGGTGTTGTCCTATACGAACAAAAGGAACCACATGCTTGAATGCCTTGAACGTGAATTTCCGCTCAAGGCCGGCGTTCAAGGATCGGTCAGTTGGAATCACCCGACAGGCGGCTTCTTTATCAACGTGCAGCTGCCTTTCGTCTTTGGCGAAGCTGAAATGCGCGAATGCGCCCAGCAGTTCAAAGTGATCGTCTTCCCGACCACTTTATTTTCGCTGACGAATGAGGCGGCTAACCAAGTCAGGCTTTCATTCAGCAATGCCACCGCCTCAGACGTCACCCAGGCCATAAGTCGATTCAGGGCGTATGTTGAGTCCAGGCGGCAGTAGGACCAATGCCGATCAGTTAAGCGAAATAAAGCCAGGCAGTAACCCTGTGGCGAGGGAGCTTGCTCCCGCTGGGTCGCGAAGCGGCCCTGTTTTTGGGGCTGCTACGCCCGAGGCGTCGGACCGGCCCAGCGGGAGCAAGCTCCCTCGCCACGGTTTGTGTGTTTGCCCGTGCTATCCACTTAACTGACAGGCATTAGGCAGTAGGACCTCTTTTTGTGCATCATTTTCGATCAGGTTGCCGTCGCCAGCATGACACCCGTGGCGACCTGATACGCCCCCAGAACGGCGATAGTCGCCCCTGAAAAGTAGTTGATCAGCCGTAGCTTCGATTCGGCAATCCGTGCCTTGAAAATGGAGGAGAACCCGCTTAACCCCAGCCACCAGGCCGCCGAGCCCAGGAATATACCGGTCACCATCGGCAACAAGGCGTGCTGGCCGCCTTGGCCGCTGGCCATGCCATCGCTCAATGCGGCAAATATCGCGATAAACGACAAGATGGTCATGGGGTTCGATAGGGTCAGGAACAGCGTGGTCGAGTAGGCTTTGAACATATCGGCCCGCTCACCCGCCATGGCGGTTGCGCCGCCTTTCGACCGTATTGTCTGATAGCCGATATAGGCGAGGAATAGCCCGCCGAAGATGCACAACCAAGGTTTAAAGCTGATGAGCGTCGCGATGATGGCCGTGACCCCCAGGGCCCCGATGAATCCATAGATCGAATCGGCGGTGGCCGCCCCCAATCCCGTCGCGAAACCAGCCCTCCACCCCTGCATCAGGCTTCTTTGTATGCACAACAACCCAATGGGTCCCACCGGGGCTGCAATACATAGTCCAATGACCATCGATTTAATAAAAACCAGCATAAGTGCACCTCCAGAATGGGTACTGGAAGGTTAGGAGAAGTGCTTTTTTTTAGGAATGAGCTATTAATCTTCCTTAAGGTTTTTCCTTAAGTTTTGCATGAAGTCATTTCGTTTCACCTTCATTTTTAAGGTAAAACGCCACCCGTCTCCTCAGCCAACGAAAATCGCTCGTTGTAGGCACAAGAGCGCTGGACGGCCTTTTTACGGGCATAAAAAAACGCCGCTCATATGAGCGGCGGTTTTTTTGAATTTGGAGCGGGAAACGAGACTCGAACTCGCGACCCCGACCTTGGCAAGGTCGTGCTCTACCAACTGAGCTATTCCCGCAAATGGCGTCCCCTAGGGGACTCGAACCCCTGTTACCGCCGTGAAAGGGCGGTGTCCTAGGCCACTAGACGAAGGGGACACACTAACTGAAACACATGGTGTGTATTTCAGTGCCCAAATCCGCATCCGAAGATGTCGGCTCTGGCTTCACTCAGCCCTGCCCGAAAGCAACGCTGTTTAAATTGGAGCGGGAAACGAGACTCGAACTCGCGACCCCGACCTTGGCAAGGTCGTGCTCTACCAACTGAGCTATTCCCGCATTGGCGTCCCCTAGGGGACTCGAACCCCTGTTACCGCCGTGAAAGGGCGGTGTCCTAGGCCACTAGACGAAGGGGACACACGTACAACATTCACTGCTTAGAGCGTTTGGCTGAGTGCTTTACGCTGTAAGTGGCGCGCATTCTATGGATGGATTGAAGGGTCGTCAACCCCCAGATATAAATTTATTTAAATCAATGACTTCGCCCGGTTTGAGGGGGCGATCCGCGCATTTCCCTCGTCCGGTCTCTGACGCCTATATTCTGTCGCCCGCCGAGACGCTATAGTCGCGCCCGGCAAATGATGGCAATGTGCTCCTACCCGGTTATGCTTCCTATAAACAGCACGACGCCCGTCTAATCGCGTCGCTCGGGCCTATGCGCTTAAAAGCCAAGCCACTACACTCATGACATGCGTACCCTAATAAAGAGGTCTTACCGGTGACACCACTCATGATCACCCTGCTCGTCGTAGCCGGGATCGCCCTGTTGATCGCCATTGGCTACATGAACCACGTGGTGGAAAACAACAAGCTGGAAAAGGCCCGCACCAAGGTAGAACTCAACGACCGCATGCGTCGCTGTGGCGAGCTCACCGAAACCTTTCCCGGGCAGTTGATGACCCCTGCCCTGAAGCTGTTGATGACCCGCCTCGAGATGAACGTCTGCCAGCGCTTGCTGAACCTGGAGAAAACCAATTCCACGGTCAAGGCACGCCTGGACGAGTTGAGCGCATTGGCCGCCCAAGGTGAATCGATCCCGGTGAACAATCCGCCGGCACCGATCCAGACCGAAGCCAAGGCCAAGGACGTACGTTTTCTGCTCGAGGCGTTGCACGGCCAGATTACCCGCGCCGCCCAGGACGGTTTCCTGCCGCCCAACGAAGCCAAGCGCTGGATCCGCGAAGTGCGGCACATCCTGGTGCTGCTGCACATCGAGTTCTTCAACAATCTCGGCCAGCAGGCGTTGCAGCAGGAACAACCCGGGCAAGCCCGCCTGGCCTTCGAGCGCGGCGTGCAGTACTTGCGCAAGCAACAGGAACCCCAGGTCTACGCCGAACAACTGGCCTACCTGGAGAAACTCCTGGCCCGCGCCAATGCCCAGGTCCTGGCCAGCACCCAGCCGGTCGAGGGCGAGGTCAACCAGTTGACTGAGGGCTTGAAGGACGACGAAATAAACGACGAGTGGAAAAAGAAGAAGGTCTACGACTGAGATTAAGGGCCGAAGCGAGTTCCCTTGTGGCGAGGGAGCTTGCTCCCGCTGGGCCGGCCCGACATTTCGGGCGCAACGGTCCTTGAGCGGTGGGTGCTTCGCACCCAAACGGGAGCAAGCTCCCTCGCCACAGGTATCGCTGACGAGCCGCCACCGGCTTACAACCTGAAATGCCCCACCATTCCCTTCAACTCAACTCCCAACTGCGCCAGCTCGATGCTGGATGCGGCATTGCCGCGCATCGCCAGGGAGGATTGATCGGCGCTGGCGCGAATACTGGTCACGCTGCGATTGATCTCTTCAGCCACCGAGCTCTGTTGCTCGGCCGCCGCGGCGATCTGTTGGTTCATCTGCTGGATCAACGACACCGCCGCCGCAATGCTGCCCAAGGCGCTCTCGGTCTGCAGTGCGTCGCTGACCGCCATCTTCACCAGCTCGCCGCTGCTCTGGATCTGCTGAACGGAGGCCTGGGCCGCTGAACGCAAGGCGCTCACCAGCCGTTCGATCTCCTCGGTGGACTGTTGCGTGCGCCTGGCCAGGGCCCGCACTTCATCGGCCACGACCGCGAAGCCCCTGCCCTGTTCCCCGGCGCGGGCCGCCTCGATAGCGGCATTGAGCGCCAGCAGGTTGGTTTGCTCGGCCACGCTCTTGATGACTTCCAGCACCGTGCCGATGTTCTGGATCTCGGCGCTGAGGCTTTCGATGCTGGAACTGGCCGACGTCGCCGAATCGGCCAGTTGTTCAATGCGCACCATGCTCTGGCGCACCACCTGCTGGCCGCTTTCGACCTTGTCGTCGGCCGTCTGGGCCGCTTGCGCCGCTTCTTCGGCATTGCGCGCCACATCGTGCACGGTGGCGGTCATCTGGTTCATGGCCGTGGCGACCTGCTCGGTTTCCTCTTTCTGGCTGCTGACTTCCAGGTTGGTCTGCTCGGTCACCGCCGACAGTGACTGCGCCGAATTGGCCAATTGCTCGATCCCGGCCTGCAAACCGCTGACGATACTGCTCAGCCCTGCACCCATCTGTTGCATGGCCAGCATCAACTGGCCAATCTCGTCCCGGCGCGTCACTTCGACCGTGGCGCTCAAGTCACCCGCCGCAATCTGCTGGGCAACGCGAATGACGCTGCGCAGCGGCGTCACGATCAGCCGGGTGATGACCCACGCCGCGATCAATCCCACCAGCAACGCCAAGGCCGACGAACCGACGATCAGCAGCGAGTTCTTCTTCAATTCTGCCTGCATGGCCTGGTCTTCGGCACTGAAGGCCTGGTCGACCCGCGCCACCACCTGGTCGGCCCGCTCGTGCAGTTGCTGGTAGACGATTTTTTCCTTCGCCAGCAGCCCGGTGTACTCGGCCAGTTGCTGGTTGAAGCCGGCGATGTGCCCGGCCACTTCGTTCAGCACGGTCTGGTAACCCGGGTCCTTGACCGTGGTCTTGAGCGCTTCGGCCTGTTTCATCGCCTGCTCGGCCTGTTCAATGCTGCCTTCTCCGGCGCCCTCGACATTGCCTTTGCGGCTCTGGTCCAGGCGGACCCGCGCTTCATTCATGGCCTGCAACATCAACCGCGACACTTCGCTGATCTGGTTGGCCTGCTCGATGAATTCGGCACCCTCCTTGCCTTCGGAGTCTTTCAAGGTATAGGTACCGTCATCCGCCAGCCCGGCCTGCAACACATCAAGGTTGTTGGCCACGCTGGACACCGACCAACTGGCCATTTCCAGTGCCAGGTCCTTGCTCTGGCTCAACCCGACAAACTCGTCGAACGCCTTGCGGTACGCACCCAGCGCCTGCTCGACATCATTCATCACCGGCACATTGGCAGCCGACTGTGCCTTGAGCTCGTTCGCCAGGGCCACAAGCCCGTCGACCCCCTGGCGCAGGGCATCGGCCGTCTTGGGGTCGGAGCGCGAGGCGTACTCCTGCTCCAGCAGCCGGACCTTGAGCAACCCGCTGTTGAGGGACGACATCTGTTTCAGGCCACCGAAACGATGGCTGATGGTCTGCAGGGACCAGACGCCGATGGCCGCGACCACAGCGGTCAACAGCAGCACCAGGACAAATCCGATACCCAGTTTTTTTGCCATACCCAGGTTGGCAAAACGTCCTTGCACGGCCGAAATCATTGCGCCCAGTCCTCTGCCAGTGTGTGTTGATTGCAGATTCGCAACGAGACGCCCTGCAACACAAGATGCTGGCGTCGGAATAATGGCAAAAAGCTACAGCTTCGTCGTTTTCAGGACACTTGAGGTCGATCCAGCGTTGCGGCCCGGAAAAAAACCAGCGCCCGGGGATCACGGGCATAGGCCACGTTGATCCGTAGCCAGTCGCTGTCAGCGCCCGAAGGACTGAAGGCCGTAGGCGAAGACAGCAGCACACCGAAGCGCCTGGCCAGACGCTGTAATCCAGCGTAGTCACTGATTGGCGGTTTCGCCCAGATGAAAAGCCCTCCGGTGGGTTTGCCAAACACCTCCCAGTCGGCGTCCTCCAATACCTGCAACAGCGCCGCCGTATCGACGCCCAGGCGTTGCCGCTGGCGCTGGACCAGCTTGCGATAGGCCCCGTTGGCCAGGAGATTGGCGAGCACCGACTCACAGAACCGCGACACACCCATGCTGGTAATGCCCTTGACCTCGCTCAGACGCGCAATGATGGACGGCGCGGCCACCACAAAACCGACGCGTAACGAACTGCTCAGGGTCTTCGAGAAACTGCCCACGTAGACCACGTCGGCATCCAGCGCCGCCAGCCGGGTCCGCGCCGAGTTCTGGAAGTCACCATAGGCATCGTCTTCGATCACCAGCACGGCGTGTTGCTTCGTCAATTGCAGCAACCGTTGGGCCACGGCCGGGGCCAGGCTGGTGCCGGTCGGATTGTGACAGGCGCTGTTGACGAACAGCGCACTGGGCCGGTGTTTCGCCAACAAGTCTTGCAGCACATCGACGTCCGGGCCGCGCGGGGTCCTGGGCAGTTCGAGCATTTCGATCTTGTGCAACCGGAGCAGGTCAAACAGGTTTGAATAGCCTGGGCTCTCCACTATCACGCAAGCGCCTGGCTGCAACAGTGTCCGCACGATCAGGTCCAGCCCCTGGGTCGCCCCAGCGGTGGTCAGGATCGAGTCTTTATCAGCCTCGATATTGAAGTGCTTCAGGCGCCTGGACAGTTGCTCGCGCAAGGCGGGCAGCCCCAACGGCGTGCTGTAGTTGAACAACCCCGCCATATCGGTGCGGGTGACCTGACGGATCGCATAGCCCAGGTCATCGCTTTCACGCCAGCTCTCGGGCAACCCGCCACACCCCAATTGCAACGCCCATTGCGGGGTTTCACCGGCTCCAGCGAGCGTGTCCTGCTGGCGACTCGGGTCGGTGGACACGACCCCGGGCACAGGGGATGGTGCGACAAAAAAGCTGGAACCATGCCGGGACGCCAGCAGGCCTTGGGCAACCAGGCGCTCACAGGCTTCATTGACGCTGGACTGGCTGAGCAGGTTCTGCCGCGCCAGTTGGCGCACGGACGGCAGGCGAGTCCCTGGTTGCACCGCATCCTGTCGGATCCATCCGGTCAGCGCGTCGACGATTTGCTGCACGACAGGCACCAAGGCCTGCCGGTCGATTCTCAACTCCATGAGTAACCAAGCTCCTAAGCGTTTGTTTTATTTCCGGAAACAGTTAAGCACAGGCCACCCCCGAGCGATGTACGACAAAGTCGCCAAAACCGCTGATTCTCACTCTTTGAAACACATTGATAGACCGTTTCCCCCCCCAAAGAAAAAGCCCGCAACCAGTGCGGGCTTCGTCCTACAAGCCAAGGGAAGCGTCCTCAGAACGCCGTGACCCCACCGTCCACCGCCAGGGAGTGGCCGGTGGTGAACGCCGCGCCGTCGCTGCACAGGTACAGCACGGCGCTGGCGATTTCCTCGACCTTGCCGATACGCCCCACCGGGTGCATGGCATTGGCGAACTCGCCTTTTTTCGGGTCTGCCTCATAGGCCCGACGGAACATGTCGGTGTCGATCACCGCCGGACAGACCGCGTTCACGCGGATCTTCTTCTTGGCGTATTCGATGGCGGCCGATTTGGTCAAGCCGATCACGGCGTGCTTGGAGGCGGCATAGATGCTCATTTTCGGCGCTGCGCCCAGGCCGGCCACCGAGGCCGTGTTGACGATAGCGCCGCCGCCCTGGGCCAGCAGCAAAGGCAACTGATACTTCATGCACAACCAGACGCCCTTCACATTGACCCCCATGATCGCGTCGAACTCATCGAGGGTACCGTCGGCCAACTTGCCCTTCTCGATCTCGATCCCGGCGTTGTTGAAGGCATAGTCAAGGCGACCGTAGGTCCTGATCACCTCATCCATCAGGTGCCGCACCTCATTTTCCAGCGTGACATTGCAGCGCACGAACACCGCGTCGCCGCCCGCATCACGAATCGACTGCACGGTGCCCTCGCCGCCCGCTACGTCCAGGTCGGCCACCACGACTTTCAGGCCCTCTGCCGCAAACGCCTGAGCGGTAGCGCGGCCAATGCCAGCGGCGGCGCCCGTGACCACGGCGACCTGTCCGGAAAACGTCATGCTCATTGTCAGTTCCTCGAAGAATGCGGGAGATGACGCCAGTCTAGCCACAGGTCCCGAGAGCACGGCAGCACTATCCAACTGACGGTTGAGCATTCATGGGCGCCAGTGATAAGGCCACTGGGCGAACTATCACTGTGTTGGATCGAACTGCATTCGCTGTATCGGCAAAGCTTGCGGCAAATGCTTCGAAGGTCTATCAACAAGACTTCATTCATCTTGAGTGCCAACCATGACCGCCCAGACCAATCGCCAGTTCCTGCTCGCCAAACGCCCGGTAGGCGCCGCGACCCGCGAGACGTTCACCTATCAGCAAGTCCCGGTGGGCGAACCGGCAGCCAGCCAGATCCTGGTGAAGAATGAATACCTGTCCCTGGACCCGGCCATGCGCGGGTGGATGAACGAGGGTAAATCCTACATCCCGCCGGTCGGCATCGGTGAAGTGATGCGGGCATTGGGTGTCGGCCAGGTGATCGCCTCGAACAACCCAGGTTTCGCGGTCGGGGACTACGTCAACGGGGCCTTGGGTGTGCAGGATTATTTCCTCGGCGAGCCAAGAGGCTTCTACAAAGTCGATCCGAAACTGGCACCGCTGCCCCGCTACCTGTCCGCCTTGGGCATGACCGGCATGACCGCCTACTTCGCCCTGCTGGATGTCGGCGCGCCCAAGGCCGGCGAGACCGTGGTGCTATCGGGGGCCGCCGGTGCGGTAGGCAGCATTGCCGGGCAGATTGCCAAGCTCAAGGGCTGTCGCGTGGTGGGCATTGCCGGCGGCGCCGACAAATGCAAATTCCTGGTGGATGAACTGGGCTTCGACGGCGCCATCGACTACAAGAACGAAGACGTCCATGCCGGCCTCAAGCGCGAGTGCCCCAAAGGCGTGGACGTGTATTTCGATAACGTCGGGGGCGACATCCTTGATGCCGTGCTCAGCCGCCTGAACCTCAAGGCCCGCGTGGTGATCTGCGGCGCCATCAGCCAGTACAACAACAAGGAAGCGGTGAAAGGCCCCGCCAATTACCTGTCACTGCTGGTCAACCGGGCACGCATGGAAGGTTTCGTGGTCATGGACTACGCCTCGCAGTTCGCTGCCGCCGGGCAGGAAATGGCCGGCTGGATGGCCAAGGGGCAGCTCAAGAGCAAGGAAGACATCGTCGAAGGATTGGAGACCTTTCCCGAGACGCTGACCAAGTTGTTCAGCGGGGAGAACTTCGGGAAGTTGGTACTCAAGGTCTGATACAAAACAACTGTGGGAGCGGGCTTGCTCGCGAATGCGGTGGGTCAGCAGGCCTAAAGGGCGCCTGACACTCCGCATTCGCGAGCAAGCCCGCTCCCACAAGGGCTCTCGGTGTTTGCTCAGGCCAGTTCGGCCACGACCGCCGCCAAGGCCTTGGCCGGATCGGCGGCCTGGCTGATCGGGCGACCGATCACCAGGTAGTCGGAGCCGGCATCCAGCGCCTGGCGCGGGGTCAGGATGCGACGTTGGTCGTCCTGGGCGCTGCCCGCCGGACGAATCCCCGGGGTCACCAGTTGCAGCGCCGGATGGGCTGCTTTCAAAGCGCCGGCTTCCAGAGCCGAACAGACCAGACCGTCCAGGCCGGCCTTCTGCGCCAGCGCCGCCAAGCGCAGCACCTGCTCCTGGGGCTCGATGTCCAGGCCGATCCCGGCCAGGTCCTCGCGCTCCATGCTGGTCAACACAGTCACGCCGATCAGCAACGGTTTCGGGCCGTTGCGCTGATCCAGCACTTCACGGCAGGCCGCCATCATGCGCAGGCCACCGGAGCAATGCACGTTGACCATCCACACGCCCATCTCCGCCGCCGCCTTGACGGCCATGGCGGTGGTGTTGGGGATATCGTGGAATTTCAGGTCCAGGAACACTTCGAAACCCTTGTCACGCAGGGTCCCGACAATTTCCGCCGCGCAACTGGTGAACAGTTCCTTGCCGACTTTGACCCGGCAAAGCGCGGGGTCCAACTGGTCGGCCAGCTTCAGGGCGGCGTCACGGGTGGGGAAATCCAGGGCGACGATGATGGGCGTCTGGCAGGCGGACATGAGCGGGCTCTCAGGCAAGTCGAAATCGGCGCGCATTGTAGCGGAACGAGCGCCCGTGCGGGACCCGATGATCGGTAAATCTCACCGCCTCCCCGGGCAATACGGACAATACCGACTTTTGTGTCGAAGCCGATACATATATGACATGCGTACAACACGTCGTCACGCTACCGTCCGCCGCAACCCGCTCTTTCGGCGCTTCACGCCTCGCGGCACGACGCCTATGCTGAAGCCTCAACCTCGCCGCCTTCTTTGTGGTTGGCAGCCAACCTGGCAGATGATGCATCCATGCAGAACACCCCTGTTGCAAATTCTGACGCTCAAGATGACAAGCGCTGGAGCACCCGCGCGCTGATCGTCGATGATGACGTGCCGATCCGCGAACTGCTGATCGATTACCTGGCCCGCTTCAGCATTCGGGCCAGCGGCGTGACCGATGGCGCGGCCATGCGCCAGGCGATGAAGGCTGAGCACTTCGACGTGGTCGTGCTCGACCTGATGCTGCCGGGAGAGGACGGCTTGCAGTTGTGCCGCTGGTTGCGCGCCGAATCGGACATCCCGATCCTGATGCTCACGGCCCGTTGCGAGCCCACCGACCGCATCATCGGCCTGGAACTGGGCGCCGATGACTACATGGCCAAGCCGTTCGAGCCCAGGGAACTGGTGGCGCGCATCCAGACCGTCCTGCGCCGGGTGCGCGACGACCGCACCGAGCAACGGGCCAATATTCGTTTCGACAACTGGCGGCTCAATAGCGTGTTGCGCCAACTGATCTCGGGCGACGGGTTGGTGGTGCCACTGTCCAATGCCGAGTTCCGCCTGTTGTGGGTCTTCATCGAACGACCGCGCCGGGTGCTCAGCCGCGAGCAACTGCTGGATGCGGCCCGTGGTCGCTCCATCGAAGCGTTCGACCGCAGCATCGACTTGCTCGTGTCACGCCTGCGCCAAAAGCTGGGCGACGACCCCAAGGCCCCGCAACTGATCAAGACCGTACGCGGTGAGGGTTATTTGTTCGACGCCAGGGACATCGGTTGATGCGATTGCGCCTGGACTCCTTGTTCGGTCGCCTGTTTGGCGTGCTGCTGCTGGCGATTGTCCTGGCGCATCTGCTGGCCTTTGCCTGGTTTTTCCATTACGACCAACCGCCACCTCCCGGGCCGCCTGGAATGGACCAGCAAGGTGACGGTCCGCCGCGCTTCGGTCCGCCCTCCAACCGCCGTCCACGCCCCTGGTTCGGCGGCCCGGTGGTGCCGCTGACGTTTCAATTCGTGTGCCTGATCATTGCGGCCTGGTACGGCGCCAAGCTTCTGACCCGACCCATCCAGCGCCTGAGCGATGCCGCCGAGCGCCTGAGCGAAAACCTCGACAGCCCGCCGCTGGAGGAAAACGGCCCTCGTGAGGCACGGCAGGCGGCCCATACGTTCAATCTGATGCAGCAACGGATCCGCGAGCAGGTGCAGCAGCGCTCGCGCATGCTCGGCGCGGTGTCCCATGACCTGCGCACACCGCTTTCGCGGCTCAAGCTGCGCCTGGAGCAGATCGATGACGTCAAGCTGCAAGGCCAGATGCGCCAGGACCTGGACGACATGATCGGCATGCTCGATGCCACCCTGACCTACTTGCACGAACAGCGCACCAGTGAAGCGCTGCAATGGATGGACGTGCAGGCCTTGGCCGAATCATTGAGCGAAAACGCCCAGGACCAGGGCTCGGATGTGCAGGTCAGCGGGACCTGCGCGCCGCTGCAGGTGCAACCGATGGCACTGCGCTCGTGCCTCAACAACCTCATCGACAATGCCCTGCGCTACGCCGGCCATGCCTTGATTACCTTGCAGGACCAGAAACATCTGCTGCTGATCCGAGTCATCGACCACGGCCCCGGTATTGCCGCGGACAAGCGCGAGGCAGTGTTCGAACCCTTTTTCCGCCTGGAAGGTTCGCGCAATCGCAACTCCGGCGGTGTTGGCCTGGGCATGACCATCGCTCGGGAAGCCACGGAACGCCTGGGCGGGCAGTTGAGCCTGGAGGAGACGCCCGGAGGTGGCTTGACGGCGGTGATCAGCTTGCCTCGCCCATAAGCCCGCTTATCTTCCCTGTGGGAGCGAGCTTGCTCGCGATGAGGCCCCGTCAGCCAACATCGACATTGACTGACATACCGCTATCGCGAGCAAGCTCGCTCCCACAGGGGCGGCGTTGATCTGAAGGCTTTGTGGAGCCTGGGCCAGCATTGATCTGGAGGCTTGTGGAGCCTGATGGGCCAGCATTGATCTGGAGGCTTTGTGGAGCCTGATGGGTCGGCGATCACCCTGTGGCGAGGGAGCTTGCTCCCGCTGGGCTGCGCAGCAGCCCTGAAACCAGGCACTGCGGAGTATCAGGCTGACCGAGATATTGGTTTGGGGTCGCTTCGCAACCCAGCGGGAGCAAGCTCCCTCGCCACAAGGTACTCGACACTCAACCTACCGCGCCTGGCTTTTGCTCCAGTCCGTCAACAGGCTGTACGCCACCGCCAGCAGGGTCGGGCCGATGAACAGGCCGATGAAACCGAAGGCGATCAACCCGCCAAACACCCCCAGCAACACAATGACCAAGGGCAGGTTGCCGCCACGGCTGATCAGGTAGGGTTTGAGCACGTTGTCCACGCCGCTGATGATGAACGTGCCCCAGATGCCGAGGAACACCGCCATCCCGTATTCGCCCTTCCACGCCAGCCACGCCGTGGCGGGGATCCAGACCAGGGGTGGGCCCATGGGAATCAGGCTCAGCAGGAACGTGACGATCCCCAGCACCAGCGCCCCTGGCACCCCGGCGATCAGGAAGCCGATCAGCGCCAGCACGGCCTGGGCCGCCGCGGTGCCGATCACGCCGTTGACCACCCGTTGCACCGTACCGGCCACCAGTTCGATGTAGTAACCGGCACGGTCGCCGATCAGGCGCTCCAGCAAGCCGTGGACAAACACCGCCAGACGCGGGCCATCGCGATAGAAAAAGAACACGAACACGATGCTCAGGGTCAGTTCGAGGATCCCCCCGCCGATCTGCGCGCTACGTGCCAGCAGCCAGTTGCCGACCTGCCCCAGGTACGGCCTGATGGACACCATCATGGCCGCGCCCTGCTGGTCGATGCTGTTCCAGATGCCAACCAGCCGCCCGCCCACCAGCGGCACGCCGGCCAGCCAGTCGGGCGCTTCCGGCAAGCCATCGACTTGTGCGTCCTTGATGAACGCAGTGGCATCGCGCACATGGTCGGCCAGGTTGAAACCCAGCCACACCAGCGGCACCGCTACCAAGAGCATCCAGCCCACCGTCAGCAACGCCGCCGCCAGGGATTCGCGGCCATTGACCCAGCGGGTCAGCAGGCGCATCAACGGCCAACTGGCGAACGCCAGCACCGCGCCCCAGAACAGCGCCGACCAGAACGGCGCCATGACCCAGAGGCTTGCGCCGAACAACACCAGGAGCAGGATCTGCACCAACAGCCGATCGTTATTGAGCATGTAGGGTCTCGAAAAAATGAACAGGACCGAGACAGCGGCGTGAAACCCGCTGCCCCGACACAGCTTAGCGCAGCAGTTCCAGGCGCAATCCCGTCGCTTCGCCGCTGGCGGCCTCCATGCGCGCCGCCCGGACGCCCTGGCCCGCCAGTGCCTCACGCCAGTCCTCGGCCCGGGGACCGGCGATACCGACCCGCAGGCCCGTGTCCAGGTTCAGCGCCCGGGACAACAGGCGCAACCAGGTGTCGTCCGGCTCACCGGCAAGACGCGGCAAGTCCAGGACACCGGTGTCCTTGAGCTGGCGCAACAGCGTGGCCGATGTCGGCAGCAAGTCCCCCAGCGCTGCGTTCGCCTCGAACTGCTCGACATGCAGGTAGGCCTTGCGATTGCCGCGGGTGATGGAATAAAGCGCGATCAGCGTGTTGTCCGCCGGCGGCGCCAGGCGCAGCAGCAGGAAGGCCTGGCCGTTGTCGGCGCCATAGAGCTTGGCATTGCCGAAGACGTCGTTGGCCCACAGGCTGCTTTCGCCGCAATCGCGGGCCTGGCACCAGAACAACAGCTCGGCGCCCTGTTTCTGCAACGCTTCGCGAGCCGCGGTAAAGGCTTGGGTGGCGGAATGTTCCGGCGGCAGTTCGTAGGTGACCGACGTGACATTCCCACGGGCATCGACCTGGCCGTCAAAGCGCAACTGGCCGCTGATCTTGCGGATCGAGCCCATGGGGTAGACGCGTTCCAGATCGCTGCCTTGCCGGTAATCGACGATTTGGGCATCGGGCATGCGCGGCACGCGTTCCAAGTCGCGACTGCCCGGCACATCGACGGCGAACGACGCCGGGCTGAGGCAGGCCAGCGCCAGCAGGACGAGTGAGTGAACGGATAATTTCATCGGATCGGCTTGGCCTGGGACGCTTGAACGCAACGGGCGTCGTCGATGCACTGCGAAGCTGGCAAACAGAGGTCTGTCATGGTTGTCTCCTTTTCAACCCGCCCAGCCTCGACAGTTGCCCGGCGCAAGTCAAGGAACGGTGAAGAACCGATTGAAACAGTCTGCTACAAGCCCGGCACCGACCTCGTCGTTCAGGTGCAAATGATGGCCGCCGGGCAACTGCTCATGACTGAAGGGTAGACGCTCCAGCAGCTCCGGGTGTTGGCCAAGCATGCCGTCGGCCGCCACTACCAGATGCGCCGGACAAGCGACCCGGGCAACGAACGCCATGGCCTGCTCTTCGGTCAGGCGCAGGGGCGATGGCAGGGTCAGGCGGTTGTCGGTGCGCCAGGTGTACCCCCCCGGCACCGGCATCAGGCCGCGCTGGGCCAGCAACTCGGCAGCCTCACGGCTGACCGCCACCAGCCCCTTCATGCGCGCTTCGATGGCTCGGTCGAGGGTTTTGTAGACCGGCTTGCGTTTTTGCTGCAAATCCAACTGGGCTTGCAGGGCCATGCCCATGCGTTCGGCCGCGTTATCACCTTTGGCGGTCGGAGGAATCACCCCGTCGATCAACCCCAGGTGCGTCACCCGTTCCGGCAGGGAACCGGCCAGCACCAGCGACACGATGGCGCCCATGGAATGCCCCAACAGGGCGAAGCGCCTCAAGCCCAGTTGTTCGGCCACTTGCAGCACATCGTGGGCGTAGTCCCACAAGGCATAGCCGGCACCCGGCGGCCGGTGCCCGGAATGACCGTGGCCGGCCATGTCCAGGGCGATCACCCGCAGCCCTTCGAGCCTGGGCGCCAGGCGGACGAAGCTGTTGGCGTTGTCCAGCCAACCGTGCAGGGCAATCACCGGCAGCCCGTCTTCCGGACCGGACAAGTGAGCCGCCAGTTCGATGTGAGGCAGGCTCAGGCGGACCTCTTCGACCACGCTCATGCGCTGCGCCCTTCCCAACGCTGGAAGAGGTTCTTGAGCAGGTTCGCCGTGTCTTGCGGACGTTCGAGGGGGAACATGTGACCGCCGGGCATGCTCAGGGATTCGCCATGGAGCATGCGTCCCACCGAACGGGTGTGATGGCGCATCACCACGCGACTCTGCCGGCCGCGCACCACGGCCAATGGCACCTTGAGCTTACGGGGCCGACCCGGGCTGGTGTGCGGCACGCCGCGGTAAATGCTGATTTCCGTGGCCGGGTCGAAGCGCAGCCGCAGCCGGTCGCCGACTTGTTGCAGGCCGTGTTGCAGGTAGGCGTCGAAGCAATCCGGGTCAAAACCGCGAAACAGTGTCTTGCCGGCAAAATACTGCCGGGCCGACGCCAGGTCGGCAAACTCCTCGCGCCGCCCCAGGGTCCGGCCGGCCGGGGTCAGGCGATCAATAAACCCCAAGCGCTTGGCCGCCAGGATGACCCACTGGTCGGTACGGGTCAGCACTGGCGAATCGAGCATGACCACGCCGCGGTACAGCTCAGGGCAGCGCAACGCCGCGTGCAGGTGCAGCACGCCGCCCAGGGAGTGGCCGACGCCCCACACTGGCGCCGGCTGCTGTTCCAGGTGATGGATCAGTTCGTCCACCAGGTTGTGCCAGTTGTCGTCGACCGGAAAGCGCGGGTCATGGCCGTGCAATTCCAAATGCGCGACCTGGTACTGCGGCGCCAGCGCGGCGAACAACTTGCCGTAGGTGGCCGAGGGAAACCCATTGGCGTGGGCGAAAAAAATCTGTTGCGACATGACAGCCGATCCATTGGGGAACTGCGGCAGATTGTCCGCAGAACCCGACGGCGCGGCAATGACCGTAACTGACAGGAATGATGACAGTCGGGCTTGGGCTATGGGGTTGTATGAGCGATGAAACCTGTGGCGAGGGAGCTTGCTCCCGCTGGGCCGCGAAGCGGCCCCCAAAACATCTGCCTGATAAACCGCAGCGCCTGGTCTTGGGCCTGCTGCGCAGTCCAGCGGGAGCAAGCTCCCTCGCCACAAGGGCGTTTCACCCGCCATAAGGGGTTCAACGCGCCGGTGGTTGCTCACCCAGCGGCACCACGGCCATGGTCAGGCGCGACACGCAATTGAGCTTGCCCTCGTCATTGACCAGGCGAATGTCCCAGACCTGGGTGGTACGGCCCAGGTGAACCATCCGGGCCGTGGCCGTTACCCGTCCGCTGCGCACGCCGCGCAGGTGGTTGGCATTGATCTCCAGGCCGACGCAATAGAACTTGCTGGCATCCACACACAGGTAGGCGGCCATGGACCCGACCGTTTCGGCCAGGACCACCGAAGCACCGCCATGCAACAGGCCGAACGGCTGGTGGGTACGCTGATCGACCACCATGCTGGCGGTCAGGGACTCGTCGTCGAACGACTCGAAACGGATATCCAGCACTTCGCTGATGGTGTTTTTACCGGCGGCGTTCAGTTGCTCGATGTTGGGGGTGGTGCGCCACAGACTCATCGCTGCCCTTCCTTTTTGGTTTTATTACATTCAATCCTGCACAGCACGGTGGGAGCAAGGCTTGCCCGCGATGCAGACGCTGGGGTGGATCAGGTATTACAGGCGCTTGAGGCTCATCGCCCCGGCCAGCGGCATATCGCCTTCCAGCTCGGCCAGCCCAGCCGTTTGCACTTGCTCGGGCTGTTGCAGGTGGCCGTGCTGCAGGAGGCCCAGCAGGCTGCCCACCAACGGGTTATGGCTGACCAGCAGCACGTCGTCCTGATCCTTCAGATGCCGCAACACATCGGCCGGCCGAGTCTCCGGCGTGAGCCAGTCGACGGTGATCAGTTCAGGTTCAAAGCCCAGTGCTTCGCGCACCAGTTGCGCGGTCTGTTGGGCACGCACATAAGGGCTGGCATAGATGGCTCGCAATGGCTCACCCATCAACCGGCCGGCACTGAGCAACACTTCCTCGCGGCCATGCACCGTCAAGACCCGCTCTGGATCGGGACGCACACCATGGGGCTCTGCCTCTCCGTGACGCAATACCCACAGTTTCATAGCTTCGGCTCCTCGTCCCGGACCGGATGCGGCGCCGGCGCCACGGCGTGAGGCGCTTCACCTTCCGGCGTGCGTGGGGTCGGCCAGTCCGCGAACGGCCAGGGCTTCTGGTCGCTGTGGAAGGTGCCGAAACGGCCGATCTGCGCCAGGAACTGGCTCAGGCTGTCACCGAAATTCATCAGGCTCGCGCTGGGCGCGCCGTAGATCAGCCGATAGATCAATTGCACCAGCACCACGGCGCCGAGGATGAATTGCGCCACCTGCCAGACCAGCAGGTAAACCACCATCCACAGCACACGCAGCAGGATGGATTCGTATTGGGGTTGCCCTTGCGGATCGTTCATGGCTCGCTCCTGCTTGCGTCAATAGCGGTTCAGTTGAAACCGCTGGTGGAAATGAAATCAACGTCGGTCTTCGGTTCACCACGCATCAACAGCTCGATCACCTGTTCCAGCGTGCGCCCTTCGAACAGGATCGCGTGCAGCCCGGCGACCAGCGGCATGTACACCCCCGCCTCCTGGGACTTGGCCTTGAGCACCTTGAGGGTATTGACCCCTTCGGCCACTTCACCCAGGCGCGACACAGCCTCATCAAGGCTCAAGCCTTGGCCAAGGGCAAAGCCGACCTGATAGTTGCGACTCTTGGGCGAGGAACAGGTGACGATCAGATCGCCCACTCCGGCCAATCCCAGGAAGGTCATCGGGTTGGCGCCTTGGCTGACGGCGAAGCGGGTCATTTCCGCCAGCGCGCGGGTGATCAGCATGCTCTTGGTGTTCTCGCCCATGTCCAGCGCCACCGCCATGCCGGCGATGATGGCATAGACGTTCTTCAGTGCACCGCCCAACTCCACTCCAAAACGGTCAGCACTGGCGTAGACCCGAAAGGTGCGGCCATGGAGTGCGGCCTGGACCTGTTGGCACAATTGCTCATCCTCACTGGCGACCACCGTGGCCGTCAGCGCGTGCTCGGCGATTTCCCGCGCCAGGTTCGGACCGGAAATCACACCGATCCGCGCCTTGGGGGCGATTTCTTCGAGAATTTCGCTCATCAGCTTGAAGGTCTGGGCTTCGATGCCCTTGGTCAGGCTCACCAACAGTTTGCCGCTCAGGCGCTCGGCATGGGGTGCCAACACCGAACGCAAGGCGCTGGACGGCAAGGCGACGAAGAACAGGTCGCTACCCTCCAGGGTGGCCTGCAAGTCAGTCACCGGCACCACTTCCGGGCGGATCTTGATGCCCTTGAGGTAACGTGGGTTCTCGCGGTTGACCCGGATGGCCTCGGCCTGTTCCGGGTCACGCATCCACTGGCGCACCGGGTGGCCATTCTCGGCCAGCAGGTTAGCCACGGCGGTACCGAAACTCCCGCCCCCCAGGACCGCAATCGGGCGCTGTTCAGTCATATGCAATCCGTTCATCCATACCAAGTGGCAATGCGGGGCATTATACGGAGCGGCCGGATGGCGACCAGCCCCGGCAACAATTACCGCCAGCTGTAGGAAGCTGACCACCAATTCCCAGGAAAATGCTGTCAACGTGAATGGAAAAGTCGTTCAGCTCAGTTAACATGCCCGTCATCCGTCCGTTCTCATAGGCTGTGCCGTGTCCGTTGGCCCTTCCCGTTCAGGTTCGTCCCTGCTCTTGGCGCTGATCATCAGCCCGCCAGTGCTGGCCGACGACTTGTTCGTGGACAGCCAGCCCCTGCCCCAGGTACTGACGGCCACGCGCCTGAAGCAATCGCCGGCGGCGGTGCCAGGCAGCATGACCGTGCTCGACAGCGAGCTGATCAAGGCCAGCGGCGCCCGGGACATCAGCGAATTGCTGCGCCTGGTACCGGGCATGATGGTCGGCAACATCACCGGCAACCAGGCCGCCGTGAACTACCACGGCACCAACGCCAGCGAAGCGCGGCGCATGCAAGTGCTGATCGACGGCCGCTCGGTGTACCGCGCCGGCCTGGCCACCGTGGACTGGAGCGATATTCCGGTGGCCATGGAAGACATCGAGCGGATCGAAGTCTTCCGCGGCCCCAACACCGTCAGCTATGGCGCCAACGCGCTGATGGCGGTGGTCAACATCATCACCCGCGTCCCGGCCGACAGCCATGGCACCCGGTTGAAAATCACCCGGGGCCAGCGTGGCATCAGTGACTGGTACGCCAGCCAGGGCAGCGGCTGGGAAGGCGGCGACCTGCGGTTGTCGCTGTCCGGCCAGGAGGAGGATGGCTTTGACAGCGACCGCAACGGTGCCGACTACCGCGACAGCCGCCGCCTGAATCGCTTCAATCTGTCCGTCAGCCAGACCCTGGACGAACGGCAGAGCATCGACTGGCAATTGAACGCCAAGGACGGGACCAACCAGCGACCTTATACCTACCGTCCCGTGTTCGCCGGGATTACCGCCGCTGGGGATAATTCCGACGTCATCGCCAAGGACTATGCCGGCTCACTGCGTTGGAACCTGGACCTGGATCCCGACCACAGCCTTTATGTACAAGGCTCGATCCAGCACTGGGATCGCCAACAGACCTGGCGCGCCTGTGACGCCGAGGTGTCTTTCAGCCCGCAACTGACCGACCTGTGGCAGCTCAACCCCAACTATGCCGAGAAGCTGGCGCGCAATATCCCCAGCTATACCAGCATCGGCGCGCCACCCGGCACGCCACAGGAACAGGCGTTGGCCAACCAGGTGCTCGATCAGTGGCGCAACGGCGCCTCGCGGACCCTGTGCGGCGATATCGACCAGAGCGCCCGGGAATCGCGCTACGACCTGGAGATCCAGGACACCCTGAGCCTGTCCGACAGCCTGCGACTGGTCACCGGCGCCAATTATCGCTACGACCGGGCCGACTCGGAGACGTACTTCAACGGCACCCTGGACGACACCACCTGGCGCCTGTTCGGCCAGCTCGAATGGCGGGCTACCGAGCATTGGCTATTGCAGGGTGGCGCGATGTTCGAGGACACCCGCCTGACCGGCAGCTCGCTGACCCCACGGGTCGCGGTCAACTACCTGATCACCCCGCGCCACGGCCTGCGGGCGGTGTACTCCGAAGCCGTGCGCTCGCCGGACATGTTCGAGAACAACGTCAACTGGAGCTACCAGGTCACCAACCTGCAGCCTGCCGCCTTCGGCCAGAACAGTGCCCGTTATTTCGTCCGGACCCGCGGCCCGGGCAACCTGGAGCAAGAGCACATGCGCTCTCGGGAACTGGGCTACAACGGTTATTTCGTGGACGTGGGCCTGGCGGTCGACGTGAAGCTGTTCCATGACGAAATCACCGGCATGATCAGCGAACCGCTGCGCAACAATCAGTACATCGCCAGCAATGCCAATGAATCGCAGTTCTCCGGGGTCGAGACCCAGTTCGACTGGCGCATGACCAGCGCCGACCGTCTGCGCCTGACCTATGCCTATGTCGACGCCCAGGCCAGCAACCCCCTCGACGAACAACTGACCGCCCGCAACAGCGGTTCGGCCGGCTGGCTACGGGACTGGGGCCAGGGCTGGAACAGTGCGCTGTTCTACTACGCCGCCGACGACCTCAACGGTTATCGCTTCGAACGGGTCGACACCCGCCTCGCCCGGCGCATTCCCCTGGGCAAGGCCAGCCTGGAACTGGCGGGCGTGCTGCAACAGCGCCTGGACAACCAGCCCATGACCTTCGTCGACAACCGCTACGACTCCCGCCATGTGGTGTACTTCAGCGCGGAGCTATCGTTCTAGATGTCCCGGCGCCGCCCCCGCAAGACGCCATTTCATGGCCGCCTGACGCTGGCCCTGTGCCTGGTGTTTGCCGGCTGGCTGGCAACCCTCCAGGCCAGGGCCGCCGAAATCCTGTTGACCGGCGCCGAGGACAGCCCCGGCGTACAGTCTTTCACCCAGGCCCTGAAAACCCTGCGCCCCGAAGACAGCGTACGCTTTACACCACTGGCCAACCTGCCGACGCCGGACAAGCTGCCGGACACTGTGCGCCTGATCCTGCTTGACTTGCCCAGCCTGGAGTGGCGCCTGCAAGACGCGCGGGGCCCGGCCACCCTGGTCCTGCGCATCAGCCGCCAGCAAGCCCGCGACCGCCTGGGCGATGCGACGCCCGCGCACCTCAGCCTGCTGTGGAGCGATCCACCGATGGCGCGGCAACTGCGGCTGATCCGCACCATCCTGCCGCAAGTGCGACGGGTCGGCGTGCTGTATGACACCCACAGTGAATTCCTGCTCAAGGATCTCCAACAGGCCGCGGCACCGCTGGGCCTGGTCATCGTCAGCGAACGTTGGGACGACACCAGCGACAGCCGTCCCCTGCAAAACCTGCTGGGCCAAAGCGATGTGCTGCTGGGCCTGGATGACCCCGACTTGTACAACCCCAAGACCGTGAAGAACCTGTTGCTCAGCAGCTATGCCCGGCAACGCGCGCTGATCGGGCCCAGCGCCGCATTCGTCAAGGCCGGCAGCCTGGCCAGCACCTACAGCGACCAACAAGACTGGCTGGCGATTCTCGACGACCTGCTTGACCGCCCCGCCACGACCTGGCCGCGCACGCTGTATCCGGACCGCTTCAAAGTCCTGGGCAACCGGCAGGTCTCCCGCTCGCTGGGGATCGAACCGATTGACGCCGAATCCGTCGCGGCAACGTTGGCCGAAGGAGAACACCGCCCATGACCTTGCGTCGCCGTTGGGACATCAACACCCGCACCCAGCTCATCGCCCTCGGCCCAGCGTTGCTGCTGACCTTGCTGCTGATCACTTTCTTTACCTTCGTGCGGATCCAGGACTTGCGCCAGGAGCTCAATCACACCGGGCAACTGATCGCCAACCAACTGGCCCCCGCCACGGAATACGGCGTGATTTCCGGCAACAAAGAGGTGCTCGAAAGCCTGCTCACCGCAACCCTGGCGACCCCACACGTGCGCTTCCTGGAAGTCCAGGACAGCGCCGACAAGGTCCTGGTGTATGTCGAACAACCCGAGCAGGTCCACAGCCGTGCCCAGCAGATCGACGTCTTCCAGGCCCCGGTGCGCCTGCAGCGCATTGCCCTGAACAATGATTTCCTGCAAGGCAACAGCAGCGCCATGGAGGCGGCTGGCGAGGATTACCTGGGCCGCGTGATCGTCGGCATGTCCAGCGACGCCTTCAGCCAGCGGCAACAGGAAATCCTGTTCAAGGCCGCGATCCTGGCGTTGTTCGCCCTGCTGTTCACCTTCCTGGTGGCACGTCGGCTGGCGACCAGCCTGTCCCGGCCGATCCGCGACATCGGCAACGCGGTCAAGGCTATCCAGCAAGGCGACTACAGTACCCCGCTGCCCATCGTCGATGACACCGAACTGGGGGCCTTGTCGCGGCACATCAACAACCTGGCCGACGGCCTGGAACAAGCCAGCCGCGAACAGCAGCAGGCCATGGCACAGCTGATCAAGACCCGCGAAGAAGCGGAAAAAGCCAACAGCGCCAAGTCCGAGTTCCTGGCGATGATGAGCCATGAACTGCGCACGCCCATGAACGGCGTACTGGGCATGTTGCAGCTGCTGGAAACCACCCGCATGACCGACGAGCAGCACGAGTACACGGCGCTGGCTTCGGAATCCACCGAACACCTGTTGAAAGTGATCAACGACATCCTCGACTTCTCGCGCATCGAGCGCTCGGCCCTGGAACTGGAGCACATCCCGTTCAACCTGGCCGAACTGGTGGGCAGTTGCGCGCAGTCTTTCCAGCACAGCGCCGCGCAGCGCAAGCTGGGCCTGGACCTGCTGGTCCCGGACGACATGCAGGCCTTGCAGGTCCAGGGCGATCCGACGCGGATCCGGCAGATCCTGGTGAACCTGATCGGCAACGCACTGAAATTCACCGAGCAAGGCCGTGTCACCGTGCAATGCCAGTGGCAGGCCCTGGACCACGAACTGCTGTGGTTCACCTGCACGGTGCGCGACAGTGGCATCGGCATCCCCGCCGAGAGCCTGGAGCGCATGTTCGATGCCTTCCAGCAGGCCGACAATTCGATTTCCCGGCGCTACGGCGGCACAGGCCTGGGCCTGCCGATCGCCCGCACCCTGGCCGAACGCATGGGCGGGACGCTGCGGGCCCAGAGCGAAGAAGGCCAAGGCTCGGTGTTCACTCTCGAGATCCCGCTGGCCCTGTCGCGCCAGACACCAGCGACCCTGGTGCCGCGCCTGCCTATCGGCAGCGGCAGCGGCGATGGCGAAGGCCGCAACGTGTTGCTGGTGGAAGACAATCCGGTCAACCAGACGGTGGTCGAAGCCATGCTGCGCAGCCTGGGTTTCACCGTCAGCATCGCCACCGATGGCGCCCAGGCCGTACGCAGCGCCGAAAGCCTGATTTTCGAAGCGATCCTCATGGATTGCCGGTTGCCCATCATCGATGGCTACGAAGCCACGCGGCAGATCCGCCAGTTGCCGGGTTGCGACCAGGTGCCGATCATCGCCCTGACGGCCAACGCCTTGCAGGGCGACCGCGAAGCCTGCCTCGCGGCGGGCATGAACGATTACCTGGCCAAGCCGTTCAAAAGGAACGAACTGCAACAGATTCTGCAGCGCTGGGTGAATTAGAACAGCTCGCCAGACCATCTGTGACTGGCGTGAAAGGCGAAAGTGCGGCAGTCTTAGGCACCCGAACGAGCCTCGATTGGGGCTTGAATAAAAATTTCAGTGCACAGGTGTACATTCATTTCCCGTGTGCTGTGACTTTCACTACAACGCAATAGTCTATGAGTAGGCTGTCGATTCGAGGCATGAACGCTTCGATCGGCCGGGAAGATTTGCCCCACCCTGCCGCATGGGACTATTGAGGAGCTCGCATGACCAAACAAAACGCCTTTACCCGGGAAGATCTGCTGCGCTGCAGTCGCGGTGAGCTGTTCGGCCCAGGTAACGCGCAACTGCCCGCCCCGAACATGCTGATGGTGGATCGCATCACCCATATCAGCGAAGAGGGTGGCAAGTACGGCAAAGGTGAATTGGTCGCCGAGCTGGATATCACTCCGGACCTGTGGTTCTTCGCCTGCCACTTCGAAGGCGATCCGGTGATGCCGGGCTGCCTGGGCCTGGACGCCATGTGGCAACTGGTCGGTTTTTTCCTCGGCTGGCAAGGCCTGCCAGGTCGCGGACGCGCCCTGGGTTCGGGCGAAGTGAAGTTCTTTGGTCAGGTCCTGCCGACCGCCAAGAAAATCACCTATAACATTCATATCAAACGCGTCCTCAAGGGCAAGCTGAACATGGCCATTGCCGATGGTTCGGTTGCCGTGGACGGTCGCGAGATCTACACCGCCGAAGGCCTCCGGGTCGGCGTTTTCACCTCCACTGACAACTTCTAAGGGTTATCCGCATGCGCCGCGTCGTTATCACTGGTCTGGGCATCGTTTCGTGCCTGGGCAATGACAAAGAGACCGTCTCCGCTAACCTGCGTGCAAGTCGCCCTGGCATCCGGTTCAACCCGGAATATGCCGAAATGGGTCTGCGTAGCCAGGTTTCCGGCTCCATTGACCTTCCCCTCGAAGAACTGATCGATCGCAAGATCTACCGTTTCGTCGGCCATGCGGCGGCCTACGCCTACCTGGCCATGAAGGACGCCATCGCTGACTCCGGCTTGACCGAAGAGCAGGTTTCCAACCCGCGCACCGGCCTGGTCGCCGGCTCCGGCGGTGCCTCCACCTTGAACCAGATGGAAGCGCTGGACATCCTGCGCGAAAAAGGCGTCAAGCGTGTCGGCCCATACCGCGTCACGCGGACCATGAGCAGCACCGTTTCGGCCTGCCTGGCCACGCCGTTCAAGATCAAGGGCCTGAACTACTCCATCGCTTCTGCCTGCGCCACTAGTGCCCATTGCATCGGTACCGCCATGGAACAGATCCAGATGGGCAAGCAGGACATCGTGTTCGCCGGCGGCGGTGAAGAAGAACATTGGAGCCAGTCGTTCCTGTTCGACGCCATGGGTGCCCTGTCCAGCAAGCGCAACGACACGCCAGAAAAAGCTTCCCGTGCCTACGATGCCGACCGTGACGGCTTCGTCATCGCTGGCGGCGGCGGCATGGTCGTGGTCGAGGAGCTGGAACACGCCCTGGCCCGTGGTGCGAAGATCTACGCGGAAATCGTCGGCTACGGCGCCACGTCCGATGGCTACGACATGGTCGCGCCAAGCGGCGAAGGTGCGGTGCGCTGCATGCAGATGGCCATGTCCACCGTCGATGCACCGATCGACTACCTGAACACCCACGGCACCTCGACCCCGGTCGGCGATGTCGCGGAAATGAAGGGTGTGCGCGAAGTGTTCGGCGACAAGGCCCCGGCCATCAGCTCCACCAAGAGCCTGTCGGGTCACTCCCTGGGCGCCGCCGGCGTTCACGAAGCGATCTACTGCATGCTGATGATGGAAGGCAACTTCATGGCCGGTTCGGCCAACATCGACGAGCTGGACCCGGAAGTGGCCGACCTGCCCATCCTGACCAAGACTCGCGAAAACGCCACCATCAATACCGTGATGAGCAACAGCTTCGGCTTCGGTGGCACCAATGCCACCCTGGTGATGAAGCGCTGGCAGGGCAAGTAAGCCCCGCTGCTACGCCACACAAAAAAACGCCCCGACTGGTTCGGGGCGTTTTTTTTGCCTGACGGATATGCCTGAATACCTTGTGGGAGCGGGCTTGCTCGCGAATGCGGCGGGTCAGACGGCACATTGCTAGCTGACACTCCGCATTCGCGAGCAAGCCCGCTCCCACATGAGATCTGCAGTGGGTGGAATTCAGCGCACGACAAACCGCTGCTGTGTCAGCAGCCGATCACCCTGGAACACCATGAATCGCCACTCTCCCGGCACCACTTCGTGGCTTTCGGTGAATTCGTAGGCCATGACATCCTGGGGTGCGCCAGGTACCAGTTTCTGGATGACCTCGAACTTGTCGTGGCGCACGCCATCGGGGGTGCGGATACCGGGAGTGAAGTACAACAGGGTCAACGGCTGGTCGTCAGCAACCTTGCCAGCCAACTGATAGCGCATGCCGAATTTGGTGCCCAGCTTCGCCGGTACGCTCTCGGTCTGGCGGATCTGCTCGTTGCTGCGCCGCAGGACCCGCTCGCCCGATTGCAACTCAGCCTGGGGCCCTTCAAAGACACCATATTCCACCGGGCCTTCGACACGAACTTCCGCCTGGGCCAGGCCGCAGGTCAACAACAGCGCGACCAGTGCGCTTGAACGGGTGAGGTGCATAGTGCGCTCCTTGATTGAGATGAGCGCGAGGGTATGACGCGGGAGTGACAGGCTGATGACAAAGCGATGTTGGCCATGCCAGCTATGGCCCGGGGATAGGGTTGCCCCTGTGGCGAGGGAGCTTGCTCCCGCTCGACTGCGCAGCAGTCGCCAGGTTTTGGGGCTACTGCGTAGCCCAGCGGGAGCAAGCTCCCTCGCCACAAAAGCGGGCTTAGCGGGCCACTGAGCGGGGCAGCACCGCCAGGAAGTTATCCCGCGCCACTCTCCTCGCCACGTCTTGCGGCAAGGCATCGAGGAACGGATCGAAGCTGCGCAGTTCCTCACCCAACTTGTTGAAACGCCCAACCACATCCGACCCCACCATGAAACGCTCAGGAAAGCGCTCCACCAGCTTTACCCACTCAACCCGAGGCTTGCCCGCCTCATCCAGCAAGTACGGCGTGAGTACGCTCCAGGACAGGTCGACGTAGAGATTGGGGTAGGCCTCGAGCAGGCGGGTCAGGGTCGGCAGCAGAAAATCCAAGCAGGTCTGGTGACGATGGATTTCCATGCTGGTGCCTGCATGAGCCCAGATGAAGCGCGTATGCGGGTGATTGCGCAACGGCTCCTCGATTTCCGCCAGGTACAGCGGATTTTTCTCACGCTTGGACGTGATGTTGGAATGCAGCATCACTGGCAGGTCGTTTTCCGCCGCCAGGTGATAGATCCGCGTCATGGCTTCGTTGTTGGCCCGTGGCGTGTCGCCCGAGGTCAGCGCCGTCAGGTCGTCATGGCGGGTGAAGACCTCACCGATGCCCTGCCACAACCCCGGATAGAGATCGAGCATGCGCTGGATATGGGCGGCGGAGTTCTTGTCGTTGGGATTGAAGCCCGACAGGAACGGATGGAAGTGCTGGCGCTGTTCGTCGGTCAGCTTGCTCACTGCCGCGGCGACGATCACATCGGTGGCGCTGTACCAATAGGCGTCCGCGTCATCACCGGCGTAATAACGCGGACGCTTGGGCTCGTCCTCATGCCATTTCTTGGCCACCGGCACGCCGGAAATCATCACATGCTCAATGCGATTGTCCGCCATCGCCTGAAGCAGCTTGGGCATGCCGGCGCTTTCCTGGAAGAAATCGACGTAATGCAGGTGCGCATCGCTGTAGGCATATTCGCGGGCCATGGCGGTGGCGCTCGAAACGACCAGCAGCCAGGCAAGGATCAAACGGGTCAAAGGCACGGGCGGTCTCCAGAAGCCATGAACAGCGTAGACCCTCGCCGTCCCGCCTGGGTTCAAGGCGCATGTGCAGTGTCTGCCGGCGGCGGGTTATGCTTCGGCCAACCGTTGTTCAACCTGGAAGACAACATGACCACCCTCCTGACCGTTCGCCCCCGCGCCGAAGACGTCGAAGGCCAGCCGATCCTTCGCCCGCTGCCGTCCGCCAAATGCCGCAGCGTCGGGCCTTTCGTGTTTTTCGATCATATGCTGCCAACCACCTACCCGGCCGGCAAAGGCATGAACATCCGCCAGCATCCACACATTGGCCTGTCCACCCTCACCTACCTGTTCGAAGGCAAACTCCAGCACAAGGACAGCCTGGGCTCCGACCAGGTGGTGGACGCTGGCGATGTCAGCTGGATGACCGCCGGCAGCGCCATCGCCCACGTCGAGCGCACCCCGGAGTCATTGCTGGGCAGCCCTTTCGTCATGCACGGGTTGCAAGTCTGGCTGGCCTCGCCCAAGTCCCACGAACAGGGCCCGGGGCACTACAGCCATCACCCCGCGCAGAGCCTGCCGGTCAGTGAGAACCTGGGGGTCGGCATCCGCATGATCGCCGGGAGAGGCTTTTGCCTGGAATCACCGGTACCGGTGCTGTCGCCAACGCTGTACGCCGAGTTGAACCTGCAGACCGCAACGACCTTGCTGATTCCCACCGAGCATGAAGAACGGGCCCTGTATGTGCTCAGTGGCGAGGCGTTATTGGAGGGTGAGCCGGTAGAAGCCCATTCCCTGGTGATATTGCCAGCCGGGGAAGCAATGACACTGTTTGCCGACAGCGATTGCCATGCCGTGCTGTTCGGCGGCGCGCCCCTGGACGGGCCGCGGCGGATGAACTGGAATTTCGTTTCCAGCGACCCGGCCCGGATCGATGAAGCCCGCCGGCGCTGGGCGGCTGGGGACTGGCCGACGGTGCCGGGGGAAAGCGAGCGGATCGAGCTGCCCTGAGTTCAGGGTTGTCTGGCTGGGCCCCTTCGCGAGCAAGCCCGCTCCCACAAGGACCGAGTCGCCCGCAGCACTGTGGGCATCGCAGATCCACTGTGGGAGCGGGCTTGCTCGCGAAGGGGCCAGTCCTGACACCAACAATGCTCAGTACCCGCCCCAACCTCAGCCCTTGAACACTTCATCCAACAAATTATGCATCGAGCGGAACGCCCGCCCGGCAACCTTGGCGTCGTACATCATCTTGCCCGGCACATTGGCCTGCGGATCAGTGAACGAGTGCACCGCACCGCCGTAGCTCAGCAACTGCCAATCCACCCCGGCGGCATTCATTTCCTCTTCAAAGGCCGGCAGCTGCTCTTTCGGCACCAGCGGGTCGCAAGCGCCATGCATCACCAGCACCGCGCCCTTGATGTTCTGCGCATCGGCCGGGTTCGGTGTATCCAGGGTGCCGTGGAAGGAAATCGCGGCCTTGAGCGGTGCGCCGGTGCGCGCCAACTCCAGTGAACAGCAACCGCCGAAGCAGAAGCCGAACGTGGCCAGCTTCGTCGTGTCGACCTCGGCTTCGCCTTGGCTTTGCAACTGCTCGAACGCAGCCTGCATGCGCTTGCGCAACAATGCCCGGTCGTTCTTGAGGGGCATCATCGCCGCCCCCGCCTCATCGGCATTGGTCGGGCGCACCGTTTGCCCATACAAGTCGGCGATCAGCACCACATAACCGTTGGCCGCCACCGACTTGGCAATGTCCTCGGCACCCGCCCCGACACCCATCCAGTTCGGCGCCATCAGCAAACCCGGGCGCGGGCCCTGCTGGTTAATGTCGAAGGCCAGGCGCCCTTCATAACTTTGACCATCGATCTGATAGACCAGCGAACGAACCGTAACCTGACTCATGACGGACTCCTCTTTGACTGAACACCAGAAATGAAAAAACCCGCCGAAGCGGGTTTTTCCTGCACTTGTTTAAGCTGACAGTTCAACCAACAGCTTGTTCAGGCGACGCACATACGCCGCCGGGTCCTTCAGGCTGTCGCCGGCCGCCAGGGCCGCCTGGTCGAACAGGATGTGCGACAGATCGCCGAAACGCTCTTCGCTCTGCTCGTTGTCGAGTTTTTCCACCAGCGGGTGGGCCGGGTTGAATTCGAAGATCGGCTTGGAGTCCGGGACTTTCTGGCCGCTGGCTTCGAGGATCTGGCGCATTTGCAGGCCCAGGTCCTGCTCACCGATGGCCAGGATCGCCGGGGAGTCGGTCAGGCGGTGCGAGACGCGCACTTCGCTGACAGCGTCGCCCAGGGCGGTCTTGATCCGCTCGACCAGGCCTTCCTTGCTCTTGGCGACTTCTTCGGCGGCTTTCTTGTCTTCTTCCGAATCCAGGTTGCCGAGGTCCAGGTCACCACGGGCCACATCGACGAAGCTCTTGCCGTCGAACTCGTTGAGGTAGCTCATCAGCCACTCGTCGATGCGGTCGGTCAGCAGCAGCACTTCGATGCCTTTCTTGCGGAAGACTTCCAGGTGCGGGCTGTTCTTGACCTGCGCATAGGTTTCACCGGTCAGGTAGTAGATCTTGTCCTGGCCTTCCTTGGCGCGGGCCAGGTAATCGGCCAGGCCAACGATCTGCTCGCCATCGTCACCCTGGGTCGACGCAAAGCGCAGCAGGCCGGCGATTTTCTCTTTGTTGGCGAAATCCTCGGCCGGACCTTCCTTCATCACTTGGCCGAAGTTCTTCCAGAAGCTCTTGTACTGATCAGGCTCGTTCTTCGCCAGTTTTTCCAGCATGTCCAGCACGCGCTTGGTCAGTGCCGACTTCATGGAGTCGATGATCGGATCTTTCTGCAGGATTTCCCGCGAAACGTTCAGCGACAAATCGTTGGAATCCACCACGCCCTTGATGAAGCGCAGGTACAGCGGCAAGAACGATTCGGCCTGGTCCATCACGAACACACGCTGCACGTACAGCTTCAAGCCCCGTGGCGCTTCGCGCTGGTACAAGTCGAACGGTGCACGGGCCGGCACGTACAGCAGTGAGTTGTACTCCAGCTTGCCTTCGACCTTGTTATGGCTCCAGCTCAGCGGGTTCTCGTAGTCGTGGGCGATGTGCTTGTAGAACTCCTGGTATTCCTCGTCTTTCACTTCGGTGCGTGGACGGGTCCACAGGGCACTGGCGCGGTTGACGGTTTCCCACTCCACTTCAGGCTTTTCTTCGCCTTCGGCGGCGGTGACTTCCTTCGGCAGCTCGATGGGCAGCGCGATATGGTCGGAGTACTTCTTGATGATGTTGCGCAGGCGCCAACCGTCGGCGAACTCGTCTTCGCCGGACTTGAGGTGCAGCACGATGCGGGTACCGCGATCAGCCTTGTCGACGGTGGCGACTTCAAACTCGCCTTCGCCCTTGGACGACCAATGCACGCCTTCGCTCGCAGCGAGGCCGGCACGGCGGCTGAACACTTCGACCTGGTCGGCCACGATGAACGCCGAATAGAACCCGACGCCGAATTGACCAATCAGGTGGGAATCTTTCTTCTGGTCGCCGGACAGGTTCTTCATGAAGTCGGCGGTGCCGGACTTGGCGATGGTGCCCAGGTGCGTGATCACTTCTTCGCGGCTCATGCCGATGCCGTTGTCTTCGAGAGTGACGGTTTTCGCGTCCTTGTCGAAGCTCACACGGATTTTCAGCTCGGCGCCGCCTTCCAGCAGTTCAGGCTTGGAAAGGGCTTCGAAACGTAATTTGTCGACAGCGTCAGAGGCGTTCGAAATCAGCTCGCGAAGGAAAATTTCCTTATTCGAATACAGCGAGTGAATCATCAGGTGCAGCAGTTGCTTCACCTCGGTCTGGAAGCCCAGGGTTTCCTTTTGAGTTTCCACGCTCATGGTCATCAAACTCCAAGTGGATGGTGGTGTCCGCCTCGCTGAGATTGGCGGCGGGATGTCCTCAAGGTGGGGGCGACGCGGATGATTTCAAGGGCGATCGGGTTTTGAGGGTTCCTGGATCTTGAAATGGGCGCGGGCAGTGGCGATGGGTTGCGCCTCGACGTCTTGCCAGGCGGTGATCGCGACGTTGGCGACCCGTCGGCCCTGGCGCCAGACCTGGCATTTGGCGTAGGTGTCGCGAAACTGTCCAGTGCGCAGGTAATCCAGGGAAAAGTCGATGATTTTCGGTATGCCTGGCGTGCCGGTGGCGATCAACAGATGAACGGCGGCTGCCAGCTCCATGAAGCCGGCGATGACCCCGCCGTGGATGGCCGGCAGTAAAGGGTTACCAATGTTGTCTTTGTTGGCCGGCAGGCGAAACACCAAGTCGTCGCCCTGGCGCGTGCATTCGACGCCGATCAGTTGGGCATAGGGGATCGAGGCGAGCAGCAGCGCGTAGTCGCCCTGCTCGCAGGCGCGGCGCAGTTGTTCCTGGGTGGTATCGGTCATGGTTGGCCCACGGTGGTTATCGGACTGGCCTTGCCCATTCCCCTGGCATGCTGGCCCAGGCGCATGAACGTGCCCACCACATGGGCAATGGGTTGTTCGGGATCGTCTTGATAGGCGAACCCCCGGGTGAAAATCACGTCCGGGGTCACCCGATAACATTGAGCGAAGCCGTAGACGTCCTTGTGGGGCTCGGCGGCGTGCATGTAGTCGATGCGCAGGTCGAGGGTGGGGCAAACTTCGAATTGCGGCAGCACGCATAGGGTCGACATGCCGCACGCGGTGTCCATCAATGAGGTCAGCGCGCCGCCGTGGATGATGCCCGTCAGAGGGTTGCCGACGATTTTCGGGCTGAACGGCAGGACGAGCGTCAGCCCGTCACGATTGGCGCCGTGCAACTTCAAGCCCAGCACCTGGCAATGTCGCAGGGCCGATAAAAAGCGCGTCGCACGCTCAAAAATGGGATCTTCAGCCATGTCCATCAATGCCCTCGTTTGTGCAGAGGCCCGGCAACGGGCGTGTTCGCTAAAGTTCCGCGAGCGTCCAAAGTTATATATCTGTAGCAAAAGAGGAACTTAACCTGAAGGGGCGCGCTCAAAAGGCCAGTAGTTATTTCCATAAGGAGAAACACCCCATGCGTAAGACTTTTGCTATTGCCTTGATGTTGGCCGCTTCCCTCGGCCTCGCTGCCTGCGATAAAAAATCCGAGGACAAAGCTCAAGATGCCCAACAACACGCTGAGCAAGCTCAGCAAGACATGAACAAAGCACAGGATAAAGTGAACGACGCGGCGAAAGAAAACGCCGAAGCCGCCAAAGCTCAGTCTGAATCGAACAGTGCCGCGCAGCAGGAACAAGCTCCTGCTCCTGCTCCTGAAGCGCCTAAAACCAACTGATACGGTTTTAGCAGTAAAAGAAAACCCGCCTGGCGCGGGTTTTCTTTTGCCTGTGATTTGGAGGCGGCGTCTGTCAGGCCGCTTCCTTGCCGGCCTCGGGCGCTGGTGCTTCGGTGGGGGTATAGACCATCACATCCAGCACATCGGAGTGAAACTCACGCTGATACAACACGAACACCACGCCAGCACTCATCAACATGAATAACCAGGGGCTGACAAACCACGCCAACATGGTCATGCCGAAGTAATAGGCACGCAGGCCGAAGTTGAACTGGTTGGCCGCCATGGAAATCACCCGCGCCGCCCTTAGTGCGAAGGCTTTGCGCTCTTGCTCAGAGACATGGCGCTCGCCGATCATCGGTGCCGAACCAATCAGCACCGCCGCGAAGTTGTATTGGCGCATGCACCAGCTGAACGTGAAGAACGCATACACGAACACCAGTGCCAGGCACAGCAACTTGACCTCCGCCATGCCCTGGGAAGCCTGTTGCACCAAGGGGATGTCCGCCAGCAACGACACCGCCCGATCCGAGGCCCCAAGCACCGTCAGGATGCCCGCCAGGATGATCAGCGTGCTGGAGGCGAAGAATGAGGCGTTGCGCTCCAGGTTGCCGATCACGCTGGCATCGGCGATGCGGTTCTCACGCAACAGCATGCGGCGCATCCAGTCTTCGCGGTACAGGTGCATGACACTGGCCAGGCAGGCCGTGTCGCGGGCCTTCCAGGAGGCATAACGGGTGTAGCCCGCCCAGCAGATGATGAACCAGGCGGCGGCAAGCAGATGGATCAGGTTGGCTTGGATGAATGACATTCGATTTCCTGTGACGAAAACAAAGCTGTGGCAACTTGCAATGGACCCCTGTGGGAGCGGGCTTGCTCGCGAATGCGGTGTGTCAAACGGCATATTTGTAGCTGGTACACCGCATTCGCGAGCAAGCCCGCTCCCACAGGGTTCTGCAGGTTTTTCAAGACACTGCTTCGACGTTTACCCACGGAAAAAGACACTGCCGCCCAAAAAAAATGCCCCGTATCGATTGATACGGGGCATTTCGGTTCTTGCCGGTGGATCTGCCTGTTGTCGCTTACGCCAACGCTTCGCTGCGCTTGCCCAGCAGGCGATCACACACCACCGCGACCGCCAGGGTCATCACCGAAGGCACCAGCCAGGCCAGGCCTTGCTCGCTCAGCGGCAAGTGAGCCAGTTGCGTCGGCATCCAGTCCGCCAGCCCCGCGCCCTTGAGCGCATCGATCAGGCCAAACAGGAACGACACCAGCATCACCGGGCCAACGATGCGCCCCTGCTCGTGCCAGAAGTCCTTGCAGAAGCTCAGGGCCACCAGGGCGATGCACGGTGGGTAGATCGCGGTGAGGACCGGAATCGAGAACGCGATCAGCTTGGTCAGGCCCAGGTTGGACACCAACAGCGAAAAGGCCGCCAGGATCACCACCAAGGTCTTGTAGGACAGCGGCAACACGCGGCTGAAGTACTCGGCGCAGGCGCAGGTCAGGCCGACCGCGGTCACCAGGCACGCCAGGGAAATCAGCACCGCCAGGAAACCGCTGCCCAGGCTGCCGAAGGTGTGTTGCACATAGGCGTGCAGCACGGCGGCGCCATTGGTTGCGCCCGCGGCCACTTCATGGCTGCCCGAACCCAGGCGGAACAGGCTGACGTAGACCAGCGCCAGACCCACGCCGGCAATCAGCCCGGCGATGATCGCGTAACGGGTGATCAGGGCCGGTGACTCGACGCCCCGGGAGCGGATCGCATTGACGATGACAATGCCGAACACCAAGGCGCCCAGGGTATCCATGGTCAGGTAGCCATTGATGAAGCCTTGGGAAAACGGCGCCGCCACGTATTCAGGCGTGGCCACGCCGATATCGCCGGCCGGCAAGGCAAACGCAGCGATGCCGAGCACGGCCAGGGCGATGATCTTCAGGGGAGCAAGGAAACGTCCGACGGTGTCCAGCAGGCGGCCCGGGTAGAGCGAGATGAAAAACACCAGCAGGAAATACACCGCGCTGTAGAGGAACAGCGCCAGCGGGCTTTCACCGGTCAGAGGCGCCAAGCCGACTTCGAACGAAACGGTGGCGGTACGTGGCGTGGCGAACAGCGGGCCGACAGCCAGGTAGCACACCGCCGCCAGCAACCCACCGGCGATTTTGCCGATGGGGCTGCTCAGGGCATCCATCGCGCCACCGACCTTGGCCAACGCAACGACCGTGATGACCGGCAGCCCGACCGCGGTGATCAAGAAGCCCAGCGCCGCCATCCAGACATGGGGCCCGGACTGCAAACCGACGATAGGCGGGAAGATGATGTTGCCAGCCCCGACGAACAGGGCAAATGTCATGAAACCAAGCGCCAGGATGTCCTGGCCTTTCAACACTTTCATTAAGGAAACCACACTACTGAATCGGAATTTAGAGAGGGATTTCCCCGAGGGTAGAGGGAAATGCTGCCGATCCGTATGGGACCGACCCGTTTAGCGCGGCGCTTCCTTTTGGGCAGCGATCGCAAAAATGGCTGCTAGCCTAACGAATTTGGCGATAAAACGCACTGTAAAGGGGCAAACTATCCGATGCACGACGCTCCCGTGTCGCGTTTTTGCATCTAAATGGTTGACGACTGTAATTCCGTCATCGCGAGCAAGCTCGCTCCCACAATGCAATGCGCTCATGCCTTTGTGGCGAGGGAGCTTGCTCCCGCTGGGCTGCGCAGCAGCCCTAATACAGGCAAACCGGATCTATTCAGGTAAGACGGCGCAGCCTGGTTTACGACTGCTTCGCAGCCGAGCGGGAGCAAGCTCCCTCGCCACAAGGACCTCCCTACATTTCCCAAGTAAAACGGCTGTACAGTCGGCCAGAAACGACAAAGGCCACCCGGAGGTGGCCTTTGTTGCTGGAACGAAAAGGTCAGCCGAAGCTTACTTCTTCATTTCCCAGCCAGTCAGCTCGGCCAGGGCCTTGCCGATGTCTGCCAGCGAACGCACGGTTTTTACGCCTGCGTCTTGCAGCGCAGCGAACTTCTCGTCTGCAGTGCCTTTGCCGCCAGAGATGATTGCGCCAGCATGGCCCATGCGCTTGCCCGGAGGAGCAGTCACACCAGCAATGTAGGAAACAACCGGCTTGGTCACGTTGGCCTTGATGTAGGCAGCCGCTTCTTCTTCAGCCGAACCGCCGATCTCACCGATCATGACGATCGCTTCGGTCTTCGGGTCTTCCTGGAACAGCTTCAGGATGTCGATGAAGTTCGAGCCTGGGATCGGGTCACCGCCGATGCCGACGCAAGTCGACTGACCGAAACCGGCGTCAGTGGTCTGCTTCACGGCTTCGTAGGTCAGGGTGCCGGAACGGGACACGATACCGACCTTGCCTGGCAAGTGAATGTGACCTGGCATGATGCCGATCTTGCATTCGCCCGGAGTGATCACGCCTGGGCAGTTAGGGCCGATCAGGGTGATACCCAGCTCGTCGCACTTGACCTTGGCTTCCAGCATGTCGATGGTCGGGATGCCTTCGGTGATGCAGACGATCAGCTTGATGCCGCCGAACGCTGCTTCAAGGATGGAGTCCTTGCAGAAAGGTGCTGGAACGTAGATCACGCTGGCGGTGGCGCCAGTGGCGGCTACAGCGTCTTTCACGGTGTTGAACACGGGCAGGCCCAGGTGCTCGGTGCCGCCTTTGCCCGGAGTTACGCCGCCAACCATCTTGGTGCCGTATTCCAGGGCTTGCTGGGTGTGGAAACTACCTTGCGAACCGGTAATGCCCTGGCAGATAACCTTGGTGTCTTTGTTGATCAGGACGCTCATTATTTGCCCTCCGCAGCTTTAACGACTTGTTGAGCAGCGTCGGTCAGGCTGGTAGCAGCGATGATGTTCAAACCGCTTTCTGCCAGTACTTTAGCGCCCAGCTCAGCGTTGTTGCCTTCAAGGCGAACAACAACCGGGATTTTCACGCCGACTTCTTTCACGGCGCCGATGATGCCTTCGGCAATCATGTCGCAGCGAACGATGCCGCCGAAGATGTTGACCAGTACTGCAGCGACGTTGGTGTCGGACAGGATGATCTTGAACGCTTCGGTAACACGTTCCTTGGTAGCACCGCCGCCCACGTCGAGGAAGTTGGCTGGCTTGCCGCCATGCAGGTTGACGATGTCCATGGTACCCATGGCCAGGCCGGCACCGTTGACCATGCAGCCGATGTTGCCTTCCAGGGCTACGTAGTTCAGTTCGAACTTGGCAGCGTGCGCTTCGCGCGGATCGTCTTGCGACGGATCGTGGAAAGTCTTCAGCTTAGGCTGACGGTACATGGCGTTGGCGTCGATGTTGATCTTGGCATCGAGGCAGTGCAGGTCGCCGTCGGCCTTGATCACCAGCGGGTTCACTTCCAGCAGGGCCAGGTCGTGGTCCTGGAACAGCTTGGCCAGGCCTACGAAGATCTTGGCGAACTGAGTGACCTGCTTGCCTTCCAGACCCAGCTGGAATGCCAGCTCGCGACCCTGGAATGGCTGTGCGCCAACCAGTGGATCGATGGTGGCCTTGAGGATTTTCTCAGGGGTATCGTGAGCGATTTTCTCGATGTCCACGCCACCTTCGGTGGATGCCATGAACACGATGCGGCGGCTCGAACGGTCAACGACAGCGCCCAGGTACAGCTCTTTAGCGATATCAGTGCACGATTCAACCAGGATCTTGGTGACTGGCTGGCCGTTGGCGTCAGTCTGGTAAGTCACCAGACGCTTGCCCAGCCACTGCTGTGCGAAGGCTTTGGCGTCTTCTTTGCTGCGAACCAGCTTGACGCCGCCCGCTTTACCGCGACCACCGGCGTGAACCTGGGCTTTGACAACCCATTCGCTGCCGCCGATTTTGTCGCAAGCTTCTGCTGCCGCTTCCGGGGTGTCTACCGCGTAGCCGGTGGATACTGGCAGGCCGTACTCAGCGAACAGCTGCTTACCCTGATACTCGTGAAGATTCATGCTTATTACCGTCTTCGTTAGGTACTGCGCATTCGGTGCTGCACCGTTGTGGTGCCGCACCACCTGTGACTGCTGCTTGCGTAGCGTTCCGGTGAACCAGTGTCGCTACGCAAGGCTGCGTCCAGCGGATATTCCGCGGTGAGTCTTGCTCGCAAGGCTCACGACGGGCCATACCGCCGTGGTTTCTTATTGTCTATTAACGCTTCTTGCGGTTGGCCACGTGGATGGCGCCGCCATTTACGGCCAGGGCCGCTTCGTGCAAGGCTTCGGACAGGGTCGGATGGGAGAAGACCATCATGCCCAGATCCTCAGCGCTGGTGCCGAATTCCATACCGATCGCGCCTTGCTGTACCAGCTCGGCAGCGCTTGGGCCAATGACGTGAACGCCCAATACGCGATCCGTCTTGGCGTCGGCGATGACTTTCACGAAACCACCGGTATCGTTGGCTGCCATGGCACGGCCACTGGCGGCGAACGGGAAGGTGCCGACGTTAACTTCAACGCCTTCGGCTTTCAAGGCCTGCTCGGTCTTGCCAACCCATGCGATTTCCGGGTGGGTGTAGATAACCGATGGGATCAGGTCGTAGTTCATCTGGGCTTTGTGGCCCTTGATGCGCTCGACGACCATGATGCCTTCTTCGGATGCCTTGTGGGCCAGCATCATGCCGCGAACCACGTCACCGATGGCGAACACGCCCGGTACGGCGGTAGCGCAATGGTCATCGACCGCGATGAAGCCGCGCTCGTCGATTTCCACGCCGCTGTCGGCAGCCAGCAGGTCGGTGGTCACCGGACGACGGCCGACCGCAACGATCAGCTTGTCGAAGGTGATGGTCTGCTCGCCCTTGGCGTCGGTGTAGGTCACCACGACTTCTTCGCCGTTGACCTTCGAACCGGTCACGCGAGCGCCCAGCTTGATGTCCAGGCCCTGTTTGGTCAGGGTTTTCAGCGCTTCCTTGGATACCGCGGTGTCAGCGGCCATCAGGAAGGTGTCGAGGGCTTCGAGCACGGTCACTTCAGCGCCCAGGCGCGACCATACCGAACCCAGCTCGAGGCCGATCACGCCAGCGCCGATCACGCCCAGGCGTTTTGGCACGGTCTGGAATTCCAGGGCGCCGGTGGAGTCGACGATCACATTCTGGTCGACCGGAGCCGGTGGAATGTCGATTGGACGCGAGCCGGGTGCCAGGATGACGTTTTCGGCTTCGATCACTTCAACCGAGCCGTCTGGCTTGGTCACTTCGACTTTCTTGCCCAGCAGCAGCTTGCCGTGGCCTTCGATGGAGGTCACGCCGTTGGCCTTGAACAGGGTGGCGACACCGCTGGTCAGGTTCTTGACGATGCCAGCCTTGCGGCCAACCATCGCGGCGACGTCCATCTTCACTTCACCGGTAGAGATACCGTGAACGTTGAAGCTTTCTTTCGCTTCCTTGTATTTCCAGGAACTGTCCAGCAGCGCCTTGGACGGAATGCAACCGACGTTCAGGCAAGTACCGCCCAAGGCCTGTTTGCCTTCCTTGTCGGTGTATTTCTCGATGCAGGCAGTGGAGAGGCCCAGTTGCGCAGCCTTGATGGCCGCTACGTAGCCGCCAGGGCCCGCACCAATCACTACCACGTCGAATTTCTGAGTCATGAGTCATTCCTTTTCGAATCAAACCGGACGATCACTGGGGGTGACCGTCGAGGGACGAAACCGGTTGTTTCAGCAAGAGGCCGGTCGACAGACCGGCCCTCGCGGCGAAAATCAGATATCCAGCAGCAGACGAGCCGGATCTTCAAGCAGGTTCTTGATGGTGACCAGGAACGTCACGGCTTCTTTGCCGTCGATCAGGCGGTGATCGTAGGACAGAGCCAGGTACATCATCGGACGAATCACGACCTGACCGTTGATCGCCATCGGACGCTGCAGGATGTTGTGCATGCCCAGGATAGCCGCTTGCGGCGGGTTGACGATCGGGGTCGACATCATCGAACCGAATGTACCACCGTTGGTGATGGTGAACGTACCGCCGGTCATCTCTTCGATGGACAGCTTGCCGTCACGGGCCTTCTTGCCGAAGGTGGCGATGCCGCCTTCGATTTCGGCCAGGCTCATCAGTTCGGCATTGCGCAGTACCGGAACCACCAGGCCACGGTCGCTGGAGACCGCGACACCGATGTCGGCGTAGCCGTGGTAGACGATGTCGGAACCGTCGATCGACGCGTTGACGGCCGGGAAGCGTTTCAGCGCTTCGGTGGCAGCCTTGACGAAGAACGACATGAAGCCCAGGCGTACGCCGTTGTGGGACTTCTCGAACAGGTCCTTGTACTTCGAACGCAGCGCCATGACTTCGGTCATGTCGACTTCGTTGAAAGTGGTCAGCATCGCCATGTTCGACTGGGCTTCAACCAGACGCTTGGCCACGGTGGCGCGAACGCGGGTCATCGGAACGCGTTTTTCAACGCGATCACCGGCAGCGAACACCGGAGCGGCGGCGGCAGGTGCGGCAGGCTTGGCAGGCGCGGCGGCTGGCGCGGCTTTCTTGGCGGCAACGGCTGCCACCACGTCTTCCTTGGTCACACGACCGCCCTTGCCAGTGCCGGCAACGGAAGCGATGTTGATGCCATTCTCTTCAGCCAACTTGCGAGCAGCAGGCGCGGCGACTGGATCGTCTTCGCCCGAAGCAGCAGGCGCAGCGGCCTGAGCGGCAGCCGGTGCAGCAGCGGCGGCTGGAGCGGCGGCAGCAGCGCCGCCCTCTTCGATCGAGCCCAGGACCTGGTTCGACAGAACGGTAGCGCCCTCTTCGGCAACGATTGCGCCCAGCACGCCGTCAGCTTCGGCCAATACTTCCAGCACGACCTTGTCGGTCTCGATGTCGACGATCAGGTCGTCACGCTTGACGGCCTCGCCTGGTTTTTTGTGCCAGGTGGCAACGGTGCCATCGGCAACCGATTCCGGGAATGACGGGGCTTTGATTTCGATAGCCATTATCTGTGGGTCCTTAAAATTCGGTTTCAGTCAGCGCGAAGGCGTTAAACAGTGAAGGCATCTTGCAGCAGTTTTTCCTGCTGCTCGGCGTGCATCGACGCATAACCACACGCGGGTGCAGCGGAAGCATCACGGCCGGCATATTCCAGGCCCAGGGCCTTGTTATGGTTGCCGATGCTGCGACGCAGGTGATGCTGGCTGCTGTACCACGCGCCTTGGTTCATCGGTTCTTCCTGACACCACACCACATGGGTGAGGTTGGTGTAAGGCGCGATGGCCTCCATCAGGTCTTCTTCCGGGAACGGGTAAAGCTGCTCGATACGCACGATGGCGATGTCTTCGCGGCCTTCGGCACGACGTTTTTCCAGCAGGTCGTAGTAGACCTTGCCGCTGCACAGGACCAGGCGAGTCACTTTCGCCGCGTCCAGAGTGTCGATTTCCGAAATGACCGTCTGGAACGAGCCTTCGGCCAGGTCCTCGAGCGTGGAAATCGCCAGTTTGTGACGCAGCAGGGACTTCGGTGTCAGCACGATCAGCGGCTTGCGCAGCGGACGGATGACCTGGCGACGCAGCAGGTGGTAGATCTGCGCTGGAGTCGTCGGTACGCAAACCTGGACGTTGTGCTCGGCGCACAGCTGCAGGTAACGCTCCAGACGTGCCGAAGAGTGCTCCGGCCCCTGCCCTTCATAACCGTGTGGCAACAGCATGGTCAGACCGCAGAGACGGCCCCACTTGTGCTCGCCGCTGGTGATGAACTGGTCGACAACCACCTGGGCACCGTTGGCGAAGTCGCCGAACTGGGCTTCCCAGATCACCAGGGCATTTGGCTCGGTGGTGGAATAGCCATATTCGAACGCCAGGACGGCTTCCTCGGACAGCAGCGAATCGTACAGGTCGAAACGGGGCTGGCCTTTGTACAGGTGTTGCAGCGGGATGTGGGTGCTGGCGTCTTTCTGGTTGTGCAGCGCCGCGTGGCGGTGCGAGAAAGTGCCACGGCCTACGTCCTGGCCGGTGATGCGAATCGGGTGACCTTCGAACGCCAGGGTCGCGTACGCCATGGTTTCGGCGTAACCCCAGTTGATCGGCAGGCCACCGGCTTGCATCTTCTGCCGGTCTTCGTAGATTTTCGCAACCTGGCGCTGGACCACGAAGCCTTCCGGGATTTCCAGCAGCTTGGCGGACAATTCCTGCAGGGTCTTGAGGTCGAAACGCGTGTCGTGACGCGCGGTCCAGGCGTGGCCCAGGTACGGACGCCAGTCCACGAACAGTTCCTTGTTCGGTTCCTTGACCAGGCTTTTTACCACGTGTAGGCCGTTATCCAGGGCGTTGCGATATTCATCGACTTTTTCCTGGACGCGGCCGGCATCCAGCACGCCGCTCTGGGTCAGGCGCTCGGCATACAGCTCACGGGTGGTGCGCTGCTTGGCGATCTGCTGGTACATCAGCGGCTGGGTGCCGCTTGGCTCGTCGGCCTCGTTGTGACCGCGACGACGGTAGCAGACCAGGTCGATCACCACGTCGCGCTTGTATTGCATGCGGTAGTCGATGGCCAACTGGGTCACGAACAGCACGGCTTCCGGGTCATCGCCATTCACATGGAGAATCGGCGCCTGGATCATTTTCGCGACGTCGGTTGCGTACTCGGTGGAGCGCGAGTCCAGCGGGTTGCTGATGGTGAAACCGACCTGGTTGTTGATCACGATGTGCACGGTACCGCCGGTCTTGAAACCGCGGGTCTGCGACATCTGGAAGGTTTCCATGACCACGCCTTGACCGGCGAATGCCGCGTCACCGTGGATGGAGATCGGCAGCACCTTCTCGCCGGTCGGATCGTTGCGACGATCCTGGCGGGCACGGACCGAACCCTCGACCACCGGGGAAACGATTTCCAGGTGGGACGGGTTGAAGGCCATGGCCAGGTGGACTTCGCCACCGGTGGTCATCACGTTGGACGAGAAGCCCTGGTGGTATTTCACGTCACCGGAGCCCAGCTCGACCTTCTTCTTGCCTTCGAACTCGTCGAACAGCTCGCGCGGGTTCTTGCCGAAGGTGTTGACCAGAACGTTCAGGCGGCCACGGTGGGCCATGCCGATGACGACTTCCTTGGTGCCGTAGGAACCGGAACGCTGGATCAGCTCGTCGAGCATCGGAATCAGGCTTTCGCCGCCTTCCAGGCCGAAACGCTTGGTGCCCGGGTATTTGGTACCCAGGTATTTTTCCAGGCCTTCACCGGCGGTGACGCGCTCGAGCAAGTGGCTCTTGATGTCGGCGGAGTACGTCGGACGGCCACGAACGCTTTCCAGACGCTGCTGGAACCACTGGCGCTGCTCGGAATCGGTGATGTGCGTAAATTCAGCGCCGATGGTGCGGCAATATGTCTGCTGCAACGCTTCGTGAATTTCGCGTAGGCTCGCTTCCTCTTTGCCGATGAACAGGTCGCCGGCACGGAAGGTCGTATCAAGGTCGGCATTGGTCAAGCCGTAGTGAGTGATCGACAGGTCTGCAGGTGCAGGACGCTGCCACAGCCCCAGCGGGTCAAGCTGGGCTGCCTGGTGGCCACGCATCCGGTAGGCCTGGATCAGTCGCAGCACTTCAACTTGCTTCTTCTCGTGCTCGGAGCTCACGCTGCCGGCAGACACCGGTTGAGCGCGGCGCTGGTTCTTTGCCAGCAGCACGAAATGATCGCGAATCGTCGAGTGCGAAACATCAGTGGCAGAGTTACCGTCAGCGGGCAACTTCTGAAAGTAGGTGCGCCATTCTTCTGGCACAGCGTTAGGGTCGTGCAGGTAGAGCTCGTAGAGCTCTTCCACATAGGCAGCGTTACCACCGGAGAGGTGGGCACTGTTCCACATGCGCTGCATCACGCTTTCTTGCATGCTTGGTCACCCTCGATTAGGGGAACACCACCGGCGAAAACACCGAGCAAACTTGCAGAAGTCCGAGTGCAGCGACTAAAACAAGCCACTTAGGATCACGCTGATAGTCCGGGTACCAGCCCGGATGCCCCTGCTTGTCTCATTTCTTCAAAATAAGAACCGCCGCTTTGTAAGCGGCTGTTCTGGTTATAGCCATGACGCGGGTTGAAGCCCGCGCCCTGGCCTTTACGGGTACAACGGTCCTACGGGTACAGCAGCTGAATCACACGCCGCTTTGCAGCAGCATGTTACGAATGTGACCGATGGCCTTAGTCGGGTTCAGGCCTTTCGGACAGACGTTGACGCAGTTCATGATCCCGCGGCAGCGGAATACGCTGAACGGGTCATCCAGCGAAGCCAGACGCTCGGACGTCTTGGTGTCACGGCTGTCTGCCAGGAAGCGGTACGCTTGCAGCAGGGCGGCCGGGCCCAGGAACTTGTCCGGGTTCCACCAGAACGATGGGCACGAGGTCGAGCAGCAAGCGCACAGGATGCACTCGTACAGACCGTCGAGCTTCTCACGCTCTTCCGGAGACTGCAGACGTTCGATGGCCGGAGCCGGCGTGTCGTTCTGCAGGAATGGCTTCACCTTCTCGTATTGCTTGTAGAAGATGCTCATATCGACGACCAGGTCACGGATAACCGGCAAACCTGGCAACGGACGCACCACCAGCTTGTTGCCCTTGACCACGGCCGACAACGGCGTGATGCAGGCCAGGCCGTTCTTGCCGTTGATGTTCATGCCGTCGGAGCCGCAAACGCCCTCGCGGCAAGAGCGACGATAGGAGAAACCCTCGTCCTGCTCTTTGATCAGGGCCAGCACGTCCAGCACCATCAGGTCTTTACCACCGGTGTCGACCTGGAAGTCCTGCATGAACGGCGCAGCGTCCTGATCAGGGTTGTAGCGATAAACACTGACTTGCAACATAGCGGTCACCCTTAATAAGTCCGGACTTTTGGTTCGAAAGTCGGAACAGTCTTCGGCGAGAAGTTCACGGCACGCTTGGCGACGCGTTTTTCACCCGGGAAGTACAAGGTGTGGCACAGCCAGTTTTCGTCGTCACGGTCTTCGAAGTCTTCGCGGGCGTGGGCGCCACGGGACTCTTTACGCACTTCTGCGGCGATGGCGGTGGCTTCGGCCACTTCCAGCAGGTTCTGCAATTCCAGCGCTTCGATACGGGCAGTGTTGAACGCCTGCGACTTATCGTTGATCTTCACGTTGGCGATTCGTTCACGCAATTGCGCCAGCTGGGCGATACCCTTCTGCATGTATTCGCCGGTACGGAACACACCGAAGTAGTTCTGCATGCAGTTTTGCAGCTCGCGACGCAGGGTTGCCACGTCTTCGCCTTCGGTACGCTCGTTCAGAGCGGACAGACGCGCCAGGGCGGCTTCGATGTTGGCGTCGGTGGCATCGTCATACTCGATACCGTCGGACAGCGCTTTCTCCAGGTGCAGGCCGGCAGCACGACCGAAGACCACCAGGTCGAGCAGCGAGTTGCCGCCCAGGCGGTTGGCACCGTGGACCGATACGCAAGCCACTTCACCCACTGCGAACAGGCCAGGGATGATTTCGTCCACGCCTTCGCCGTTCTGGGTGATCGCCTGGCCGTGGATGTTGGTGGCAACGCCGCCCATCATATAGTGGCAGGTTGGAACCACTGGAACCGGCGCGACGACCGGATCGACGTGAGCGAAGGTCTTGGACAGTTCGCAGATCCCTGGCAGGCGGCTGTGCAGCACTTCCTCGCCCAGGTGATCGAGCTTGAGCATCACGTGGTCGCCGTTCGGGCCACAGCCGTTGCCGGCGATGATCTCTTTAACCATCGAACGAGCCACGACGTCACGACCGGCAAGGTCCTTGGCGTTCGGCGCATAACGTTCCATGAAACGCTCGCCGTGCTTGTTGATCAGGTAACCACCTTCACCACGGCAACCTTCGGTCACCAGTACACCGGCGCCGGCGATGCCGGTCGGGTGGAACTGCCACATTTCGATGTCTTGTACCGGCACGCCAGCACGCAGGGCCATGCCGACGCCGTCACCGGTGTTGATCAGGGCATTGGTGGTGGATGCGTAGATACGGCCTGCACCGCCGGTCGCCAGTACGGTGGCCTTGGCGCGGATGTAGGTGGTTTCGCCGGTTTCGATGCAGATCGCGATCACACCGACGAAGGCGCCGTCCTGGTTCTTCACCAGGTCAACCGCGTAGTACTCGTTCAGGAACGTGGTACCGGCCTTCAGGTTGCCCTGGTACAGGGTGTGCAGCAGCGCGTGACCGGTACGGTCGGACGCCGCGCAAGTACGCGCAGCCTGGCCGCCCTTGCCGTAGTCCTTGGACTGCCCGCCGAACGGACGCTGGTAGATACGACCTTGCTCGGTACGGGAGAACGGCATGCCCATGTGGTCCAGCTCGAACACCGCGGCCGGGCCTTCCTGACACATGTATTCGATAGCGTCCTGGTCACCGATGTAGTCGGAACCCTTGACGGTATCGTACATGTGCCAGCGCCAGTCATCGTTCGGGTCGGCCGAAGCGATGGCGCAGGTGATGCCACCCTGGGCGGAAACGGTGTGCGAGCGCGTCGGGAAAACCTTGGTGATCACGGCAGTCTTGTGACCGCCCTGCGCCAGTTGCAGCGCCGCGCGCATGCCGGCACCGCCACCACCAATGATGATGGCGTCGAAAGAAATCGTTGGAATGTTAGCCATGAATCAGATACCCCAGAGAATCTGCACACCCCAGACGAAGTAAGCGAACATCGCAACGCCGCATACCGCCTGGAAGAGGAAACGTACGGCAGTCGCCGACTTGCCGAACGCCATTTGCGTCAGGTAGTCGGTCGCGATGGTCCACATGCCGACCCAGGCGTGGGCGCCCAGTGCGACAAGTGCCAGCAGACTGAAGATACGCATCCAGTTGTTTGCGAACAGTTCATGCCATTGGGCATAGCCAATGCCAGGGTTTGCCACGACATATCCGATCAGGAAAATGAAGTAAGCCGCGAGAACGACCGCAGACACACGCTGGGCCATCCAGTCGTAGAGGCCCGAACGCGAAAGGTTCGTGACGTTGGTTACCATATCCAGACTCCTGCCAGAACGATCAGCACCGCAGACACGGCGATAATGATTTTCGAGCCCAGCTTGCCGCCTTCCAGCGTCTCACCGATGCCCATGTCCATGATCAAGTGGCGCACACCGGCAACCAAGTGATACAGCAAGGCGGACAGGATGCCCCAAATCACTAGCTTGGCTAGCGGACTGGTCAGACACGCTTTCACCTGACCGAAGCCTTCTTCCGAATCGAGCGACTTGTCCAATGCATAAAGCATGATGGCCAGGCTGACGAAGAGGATGACACCGGAAATACGGTGAAGAATGGACGTGTAAGCAGTGACTGGGAGTTTGATGGTCCTTAGGTCTAGGTTTACAGGTCGTTGGCTTTTCACGGCTTTTTTTTCACACTGAAGAGCCCCTAACAATCAGGGCAAAGTTGTTGGGGCGCGCACTGGTCAGGTACTCACCACCCAGGGAGTGACGACCCCCAAGAAAGCAGGCCCAAAAGCCCCTGGCGGTCGGTGGCCGAGTATAGACAGTTAGGCTACTAATGACAACGCGTTCACCTTCCCCTAATAGCGCATTGCACATATGGCGCAAAAGGCGTAAACGGCAGGCAATTTCGCGGAAAAAGTCCGGTTAAAGCCTTCTGGAGCAAGACTTTAGGCAAATTGACATTCGGATTTATCTCACTATAGTGGTGCGGGCCCTGCGTGGGGGGTCTGTCTGATGATTCCAAGCATTAATAGGAGGCCACATGGCTGACAAAAAAGCGCAGTTGATCATCGAGGGCGCAGCCCCCGTCGAGCTGCCCATTTTAACCGGCACCGTTGGTCCCGATGTAATCGACGTACGGGGCCTGACGGCCACGGGCCGTTTCACCTTTGACCCAGGTTTCATGTCGACCGCCTCGTGCGAGTCGAAAATCACCTACATCGACGGCGACAACGGCATCCTGCTGCACCGCGGCTACCCGATCGAGCAACTGGCTGAAAAATCGGACTACCTGGAAACCTGCTACCTACTGCTCAACGGCGAGCTGCCAACCGCAGAGCAAAAGGCCCAGTTCGTCAGCACGGTGAAGAACCACACCATGGTTCACGAACAATTGAAGACCTTCTTCAACGGTTTCCGTCGCGATGCCCACCCGATGGCCGTCATGTGCGGCGTCGTCGGTGCCCTCTCCGCCTTCTACCACGACTCCCTGGACATCAATAACCCCCAGCATCGCGAAATCTCCGCGATCCGCCTGGTGGCGAAGATGCCGACCCTGGCAGCCATGGTCTACAAGTACTCCATGGGCCAGCCCATGATGTACCCGCGCAACGACCTGACCTATGCAGAGAACTTCCTGCATATGATGTTCAACACCCCGTGCGAGATCAAACCGATCAGCCCGGTGCTCGCCAAGGCCATGGACCGGATCTTCATCCTCCATGCCGACCACGAGCAGAACGCCTCCACGTCCACCGTGCGTCTGGCAGGCTCCTCGGGCGCCAACCCGTTCGCCTGTATCGCCGCCGGTATCGCCGCACTCTGGGGCCCTGCCCACGGCGGTGCCAACGAAGCGGTACTGACCATGCTCGATGAAATCGGCGATGTCTCGAACATCGACAAGTTCATCGCCAAGGCCAAGGACAAGAACGATCCGTTCAAGCTGATGGGCTTCGGTCACCGGGTCTACAAGAACCGCGACCCACGCGCCACCGTGATGAAGCAGACCTGCGACGAAGTGCTCAAGGAACTGGGGATCAAGAACGATCCGCAACTCGAACTGGCCATGCGCCTGGAAGAGATCGCCCTGACCGACCCGTACTTCATCGAGCGCTCGCTGTACCCGAACGTCGACTTCTACTCGGGGATCATCCTCAAGGCGATCGGCATTCCAACCAGCATGTTCACCGTGATCTTCGCCCTGGCGCGGACCGTCGGCTGGATCTCCCACTGGAAGGAAATGCTCTCCAGCCCGTACAAGATCGGCCGCCCGCGCCAGCTGTACACCGGCTACGAGTCGCGTGACATCACCAAGCTGGAAGATCGCAAGTAAGGCCTGCCTTGCGATAGGTTCCTGACTGCACCGAAACAGCCCCCGCTTCTTATATAAGCGGGGGCTGTTTTGTTTATGCCTCTTTTATCCGATCCAGAAACTGCATTGGCAGAACCGACGCCATCGCGAGCAAGCTCGCTCCCACAGTTGGCCTGTTGTGAACCCCAAACTTGTGCTCACTGGAGATCCCCTGTGGGAGCGAGCTTGCTCGCGATGGCGGCAGGCCTGCCACCCACGAACCCGGCACAAAAAAATACCCCGGCCTCTCGACCGGGGTATTTCTTCAAGCACTTATCGCTACATCAGTGGCTAACCGCCCCACTCGCCCCCAGACCCGTCTGCGAACGCACGAATTGCGGGAAGAACAGCGCCCGCTCGTTGACGCCTTCAGCCGATTTGTCGGTGATGGAGAAGAACCAGATACCGACGAACGCAATGGCCATCGAGAACAGCGCTGGGTATTCGTACGGGAAGATCGCCTTCTCGTGACCCATGATCTGCACCCAGATGGTCGGGCCGAGGACCATCAGGCCCACGGCACTGACCAGGCCCAGCCAGCCGCCGATCATCGCGCCACGGGTAGTCAGCTTCTTCCAGTACATCGAAAGCAGCAGTACCGGGAAGTTGCAGCTCGCCGCGATGGAGAACGCCAGGCCCACCATGAACGCGATGTTCTGCTTCTCGAACAGGATGCCCAGGCCGATCGCCAGCACCGCCAGACAGATGGTGGTGATTTTCGAAACCCGAATCTCATCCTTCTCGTTGGCCTTGCCTTTCTTGATCACGCTGGCATACAGGTCATGGGACACCGCCGAGGCACCGGCCAGGGTCAGGCCTGCTACTACCGCCAGGATGGTCGCGAACGCCACCGCCGAGATGAAGCCCAGGAAGATGCTGCCGCCAACTGCGTTGGACAGATGCACCGCCGCCATGTTGTTGCCGCCCAGCAAGGCACCTGCCGCGTCCTTGAAGGCCGGGTTCGTGCTGACCAGCAGGATCGCGCCGAAGCCGATGATGAAGGTCAGGATGTAGAAGTAGCCGATGAAGCCAGTGGCATACAGCACGCTCTTGCGCGCTTCCTTGGCGTCGCTCACGGTGAAGAAGCGCATCAGGATGTGTGGCAGGCCAGCGGTGCCGAACATCAGCGCCAGGCCGAGGGAGAAGGCCGAGATCGGATCCTTCACCAGGCCGCCGGGGCTCATGATCGCCTCGCCTTTAGGGTGAACCTTGACCGCTTCGGCAAACAACATGTTGAAGTCAAAGTTGACGTGTTTCATGACCATCAGGGCCATGAACGAAGCACCCGACAGCAACAGCACCGCCTTGATGATCTGCACCCAGGTGGTGGCCAGCATGCCGCCGAACAACACGTAGAGGCACATCAGGATACCCACCAGGATCACCGCGACGTGGTAGTCCAGGCCGAACAGCAGCTGAATCAGCTTGCCGGCACCGACCATTTGCGCGATCAGGTAGAACGCGACCACCACCAGCGAGCCGCAGGCGGACAGACTGCGGATCTGGGTTTGCCCGAGGCGATAGGACGCCACGTCGGCAAAGGTGTATTTACCCAGGTTGCGCAGGCGTTCGGCGATCAGGAACAGAATGATCGGCCAGCCCACCAGGAAGCCGATGGAGTAGATCAGGCCATCGTAGCCGGAGGTGAACACCAGCGCGGAAATGCCCAGGAAGGACGCCGCCGACATGTAGTCGCCCGCGATTGCCAGGCCGTTCTGGAAGCCGGTGATCTTGCCGCCGGCCGCATAGTAGTCGGCCGCCGAATTGTTTTTCTTGGACGCCCAGTAGGTGATGTATAGCGTCGCGCCGACAAAGGCCACGAACATCAGGATAGCGGCGACGTTGAGGGGTTGTTTCTGCACGGCACCGGTCAGGGCATCAGCCGCCCAGGCGCCCGGTGCGAACGCTGCGACGCTCAATAGAGCCAGTAGACGCCGGATCATTGCTGAGCCTCCTTGAGAATCGCATTGTTCAGGTCGTCGAACTCGCCGTTGGCGCGCCGTACGTAGATACCGGTCAGGACGAAGGCCGAGAGAATCAGGCCGACCCCGATGGGGATACCCCAAGTGATGGTGGCCCCAGGGCTCATCTTGGCCCCGAGAATATGCGGCCCGTAGGCGATCAGAAGAATGAAGCCGGAATACAGCCCAAGCATGATCGCCGAGAGAATCCAGGCGAACCTTTCTCGTTTCTTCACCAGCTCCTTGAAGCGCGGGCTGTTTTGAATCGAGAGGTAAATGCTGTCGTTCATTGTTTTTATCCTCGCAGCACAGATTTATTTGGAACAGCTCTACTCTATGCGGCTCCAGGCCAGGTTCCAGACGACCTTAGTATTAGAACGACATGACGGTTTTGCCGGTTTTCCGCACATTTCTCAGTTCCCTTTGTGGGAGCGGGCTTGCTCGCGAATGCGGTGTGTCAGTCAACACATGATCAACTGACACACCGCATTCGCGAGCAAGCCCGCTCCCACAGGGTTTTGTGGAGGAGTCAGGAATCGCACGCACAAAAAAACCGCATGACTCAAAAGCCATGCGGTTTTCGGAACAGTCAAACCAGGCCGATTACTTGCCGGTCCACTCCTTCACGCGGTCCGGGTGCTTGGCGACCCAATCCTTGGCAGCAGCGTCCGGCTTGGCGCCTTCCTGGATCGCCAGCATGACCTCGCCGATCTCGTCCTTCGAAGCCCACTGGAACTTCTTCAGGAATTCCGCCACTTCTGGCGCCTTGGTCCCCAGCTCCTTGCTGCCGATGCTGTTTACAGTCTCAGCCGCGCCGTAGACGCCTTTCGGGTCTTCCAGGAAACGCAGTTTCCACTTGGCGAACATCCAGTGCGGCACCCAACCGGTAACGGCGATGGATTCGTTTTTCTTCTCGGCACGGGTCAGCTCGGCGATCATGCCGGCGCCGGAACTGGCCTTGAGTTGATAACCGGTCAGGTCGTAATCCTTGATCGCCTGCTCGGTCTTGATCATCACGCCTGAACCGGCGTCGATGCCGACGATGCGCTTCTTGAACGAGTCGTCGGTCTTGAGATCCTCGAGCGACTTGGCCTTGACGTACTCCGGCACGATCAGGCCGATCTTGGCATCCTTGAAGTTGGGGCCGTAATCGACCACGTTGTCCTTGTTCTTGGTCCAATAGTCGCCGTGAGTCACCGGCAGCCAGGCCGAGAGCATCGCGTCGAGTTTGCCGGTGGCCACGCCTTGCCACATGATCCCGGTCGCGACCGCTTGCAGCTTCACGTCATAACCGAGTTTCTGCTTGATCACTTCGGCGGCCACGTGGGTGGTCGCGACGCTGTCGGACCAGCCGTCAACGTAACCGATGCTCAGGGTTTTGGTTTCGGCGCTGGCCAAGGTGGAACTGATGGCCAGTACCAGTGCGGCACCTGCGCCCAAGAGTCGTCGCATCTTCATCGTTACTTCCCCGAAAGTGCTGCGCCCGACGGATGCCGGGCGGCGTCAACGTATAGTTATGATGCTCAGCGCCCCCATCACGCTCGCCCTCAAACCGGTCTGAACGCCAGTGGAGTACTGACAGGATCGATCATCAACCTGTGCCGCTCCGGAACCTGCTCTGCCTGCGACGTCGAAGCAACGAGAAACGACATCAGAACGCCAGCTAATGATTTCGCGCAATTGGCGCCCCTCCCAGTGAGGTTTGCAGACGAAATACAGTAAATACCAGATAACTAGCCGCCACTGCGCGTGACCGTGTATCGTCCCGCTACTATCGCGCCCCGTCCGTGCCTGTTTTGTGCCTGTCATGGCACTTGGCTCCGCTTCGGTGGTCATAGGCTGCGAACCTCATTCGGCACCTTCCTCTAAGGGATCTAGTCATGCTCCGTTCCTTGCGCTTCGCTGCCCTCCTCGGCGGCCTTATCCTGAGTGCGTCCGCGCTGGCGGCAGATATTGACGCCGCCAGCTATGGCTACCCCTTGACCAACCCGTTCGAGGCGACCATCGCCACCACGCCGCCGGACCTGCGTCCGGAGCTGCCACTGATCGAAGACATTAATCAGGCGGACCACAGCCTGACCCTGCGCCCGGAACGCGAGTTCATCCTGCCGGACAACTTCTGGCCGGTAAAAAGCCTCACCTACCGCATGGCCACCCAGGACAAGCCCGCGCCGCTGATTTTCCTGATCGCCGGCACCGGTGCCCGCTACGACAGCACCCTCAACGAGTACCTCAAGCGCCTCTACTACAAGGCCGGCTACCACGTGGTGCAGTTGTCCTCGCCCACCAGCTTCGACTTCATGAGTGCCGCTTCGCGCTTCGCCACGCCGGGCATCACGAAGGAAGACGCCGAAGACATGTACCGGGTGATGCAGGCGGTACGCGCCCAGAACCCGAAAGTCCCCGTCACCGAGTACTACCTCACCGGCTACAGCCTCGGCGCCCTGGACGCGGCCTTCGTCGCCCACCTGGACGAAACCCGGCGCAGCTTCAATTTCAAGAAGGTGCTGCTGCTGAACCCGCCGGTGAACCTCTACACCTCGATCACCAACCTGGACAAATTGGTCCAGACCGAGGTCAAGGGCATCAACAGCACCACGACTTTTTATGAACTGGTGTTGAACAAGCTGACCCGCTACTTCCAGCAAAAAGGCTACATCGACCTCAACGATGCGTTGCTGTATGACTTCCAGCAGTCCAAGCAACACCTGAGCAACGAGCAAATGGCGATGTTGATCGGCACCTCGTTCCGCTTTTCGGCGGCCGACATCGCCTTCACCTCGGACCTGATCAACCGCCGGGGCCTGATCATCCCACCCAAGTTCCCGATTACCGAAAGCACCAGCCTGACGCCATTTCTCAAGCGCGCGCTGCAATGCGATTTCGACTGCTACCTCACCGAGCAGGTGATCCCGATGTGGCGCGCGCGCACCGACGGCGGCAGCCTGCTGCAACTGGTCGACCAGGTCAGCCTGTACGCACTGAAGGATTATTTGCAGGCCAGCCCGAAGATTTCGGTCATGCACAACGCCGACGACGTCATTCTCGGCCCGGGCGACCTGGGCTTCCTGCGCAAGACCTTTGGCGATCGCCTGACGGTTTATCCACTGGGCGGCCACTGCGGCAACCTTAATTACCGCGTCAACAGCGACGCCATGCTGGAGTTTTTCCGTGGCTAAATATCTGCTGCTTATCGCTGCGTTAATCAGTGCGGGCATGGTCCAGGCCGACAACAGCAAGGCCGATGCACCTGTGGTGGTGGATTCGGACGGTTTCAAGGAACCGCTGACCAAGCTCAAGTTCAACCCGGGGCTGGACCAACGCGAGTTCGAGCGTTCGACCCTTAACGCATTGAACGTCTATGACCCGCTGGAATCCTGGAACCGTCGGGTCTATCACTTCAACTACCGCTTCGACCAATGGGTCTTCCTGCCCGTGGTCGATGGTTATCGCTACATCACCCCCGGCTTCGTGCGCACCGGGGTCAGCAATTTCTTCAATAACCTGGGAGACGTGCCGAACCTGATGAACAGCCTGCTGCAATTCAAGGGCAAGCGTTCGATGGAAACCACGGCGCGCCTGTTGCTCAACACCACCGTCGGCATCGCCGGCCTGTGGGACCCGGCCACCGCCATGGGCCTGCCGCGCCAGAGCGAAGATTTCGGTCAGACCTTGGGCTTCTACGGCGTGCCGGGCGGCGCGTATTTCGTGTTGCCGATCTTCGGCCCCTCGAACCTGCGCGACACCTCGGGACTGTTGGTGGACTACACCGCTGAATCGGCAATCAACTTCCTGAACGTCTCGGAAGTCAGCTCCAACCACCCGGAGCTCTTGCTCCTGCGCGGCGTGGACAAGCGCTACCAGACCAGTTTCCGCTACGGCCAACTGAACACGCCGTTCGAATATGAAAAGGTGCGCTACGTGTACACCGAGTCGCGCAAATTGCAGATAGCCGAGTAACCCAACGCCTGACGCAAATCCCACTGTGGGAGCGGGCTTGCTCGCGAATGCGGTGTGTCAGATGACATGTTCGTCAACTGACACACCGCATTCGCGAGCAAGCCCGCTCCCACAGTTGTTTTGTGTTGCCAGGTTCAGCCTTTCAGCGCTTTCCAGACCTTGCCCACCACCAGCACACCCGCCAACACCACCGCCCCCGCCACGATCCCCGCCACCGCATTGAGCAACATCGGCACGATAAACCCGGCGCCACCGGCGCTGGCCGTCACGCCTTCGATCCAGTGATGCACCGCCGGCACGCCGTGGGTAAGAATGCCCCCGCCCACCAGGAACATCGCTGCGGTGCCGATCACCGACAAGCTTTTCATCATATAGGGCGCTGCGCGCAGGATGGCCCCGCCGATGCTTTTGGCGACCTGTCCTGGCTTCTGCGTCAACCAGAGCCCCAGGTCATCGAGCTTGACGATGCCCGCCACCAGGCCGTACACACCGACGGTCATCACAATCGCAATGCCCGACAGCACGATCACCTGCTGAGTCAGCGGCGCATCGGCGACGGTGCCGAGGGTGATGGCAATGATTTCCGCCGAAAGGATGAAGTCGGTGCGCACGGCACCCTTGATCTTGTCTTTTTCGAAGGCCACCAGATCGACCGCCGGATCCGCCACCGCCTCGACCAGTTGCGCATGTTCAGCCTGGTCCTCGGCCTTGCTGTGAAGGAACTTGTGGGCCAGTTTCTCGAACCCTTCGAAACACAGGTAGGCGCCGCCCACCATCAACAACGGCGTCACCAGCCAAGGGACGAAGGCACTGATCGCCAGCGCCGATGGCACCAGGATCAATTTGTTGATGAACGATCCCTTGGCCACCGCCCACACCACCGGCAGCTCGCGCTCGGCGCGCACACCTGACACTTGCTGGGCGTTGAGCGCCAGGTCATCGCCGAGCACGCCGGCGGTTTTCTTGGCGGCCATCTTGGTCATCAGCGCAACATCGTCGAGTACGGTAGCGATATCGTCGATCAGTACCAGCAAACTGCTTCCAGCCATGGAGGGGCTCCTTGAACAATAATGCTGCGCAGCATACCGCGAGCCGCGGGGCCTTGGGGCCTGTACGGTTAATTCGAGTACTCAAATTCGAGTGCCAGTGCTTGCCAGGCAAGGCGCCATGACGAGTCGTAGCCCGCTACGGCGAGGAATGGTAACGCAGCTTGGCAAGCACTGGCGCCGAAGTTGAGTGCACGAATTAGCCACACAGGCCACCAGGGGCATTCTTGAGCGCCGCGCGAGGCCGGTGCTACCATGCGCCACCGCCAGAACAGGCAAGGAACCCCTGGGTTTATGAGCACAATCCGCGAGCGCAACAAAGAATTGATCCTGCGTGCCGCCAGCGAAGAATTTGCCGACAAGGGCTTCGCCGCGACCAAGACCAGCGACATCGCGGCCAAGGCTGGCCTGCCCAAGCCGAACGTCTACTACTACTTCAAATCCAAGGAGAACCTCTACCGCGAGGTGCTGGAAAGCATCATCGAGCCGATTCTCCAGGCTTCGACACCGTTCAATGCCGACGGCGTACCCGGTGAGGTGCTGAGCCACTACATCCGCTCCAAGATCCGCATCTCCCGCGAACTGCCCTTCGCCTCGAAAGTCTTCGCCAGCGAAATCATGCACGGCGCCCCGCACCTGAGCCCCGACCTGGTGGAGCAACTCAACGCCCAGGCCCGGCACAACATCGACTGCATCCAGACCTGGATCGACCGCGGCCAGATCGCCCCCATCGACCCCAACCACCTGATGTTCAGCATCTGGGCCGCCACCCAGACCTATGCCGATTTCGACTGGCAAATCAGCGCCGTGACCGGCAAGGCCAAGCTGGATGAAGCGGATTACGAAGCGGCGGCGCAGACGATTATTCGGTTGGTTTTGAAGGGGTGTGAGGTGGATTGAAATACCGCAGCGCCCCCATTCGCGAGCCCGCTCCCACAGCTTCGTGATGTACACATATTGTGTGCTCAATACGGGCCCCTGTGGGAGCGGGCTTGCTCGCGAAAGCGGCAACTCGATTTCAAGTCAAAGCCAAATGGCATCCCACAGCGGATAGTCGCCAAGCCGCTTCACCAAGCCCGCCCGCAATGGGTTGGCGACGACATAGCGAGCCATAAATACCAAATCGTCCTCCTGCCGCAGTGCCCGGTCATGAAATCCTTTCTGCCAAAGGCTGCCAACCCTTCCTGCTGCCTCGTTAATCTCTTTGGCGCTGAGGGATTTCACCCGACACATCAACTGCCCTAAAGACCCTCGATGCAGTCGAATCAGCCAATGGACATGATCAGGCATGACGACAAAGGCCAGGGAGTCCGCAATACCTTGCTCCTGAACCTCCCTGAATTGATGGATGACGACCCTTCCCAAGCCATAGTTTTCAAAGACCGGTTCGCGCTCCAGCGTATTGGCGGTCAATAAATAGATGCGATTCTCTTCTGCATAGCGACCGATACGCAGGCGCGTGTGAAGCTGAGCGTGCGGGCATTCCGTCGCCCCCCTTTCCTGATGAAGTTCTGAAAGACTAGCTTCGGGGATGCAACATCATGGTTGGTCTTTTTGCCGGATGTGTATGGTCGATCGCTTTCGCGAGCAAGCCCGCTCCCACAAGGATTTGCGGTGTTCATACATGTTGTGTCGAGCACCGAAAACCTGTGGGAGCGGGCTTGCTCGCGAATGCGCCAGTCAACTCACCGCAAAATCAAACAACCACCCCCACATCCGCCCTCAACCGCAGCGCCTCCACAGCCCTCACCGCCACCTGCTCATCCACATCCGAAACATCCCCACTCACCCCAATCGCTCCTAGCACCTTCCCCTCCTGATCCCGGATCAACACCCCACCCGGGGCCGGTACGACGTTGCCTTGGCCCAATCCATTCAACGCGGCGAAGAACGCCGGGCGTTGTTGGGCGTCCTGGGCGAGCAGGCGCGAGCCTTTGCCCAGGGCGATGGCGCCCCAGGCCTTGCCGATGGCGATCTGCGGGCGAAGCAGGCTGGCGCCGTCTTCGCGCTGCAAGGCGACCAGGTGTCCGCCGCTGTCCAGGACCGCGACGGTCAAGGGTGCGGCGCTGATTTCACGTCCTGCGGCAAGCACTTGCCCGGCCAGGTTGATGGCGACTTTCAAGGTTAGAACGCTCATGGGTGCTGTCCTTCTTTTGTTATGGGAAAGCCTTGCGGGCTTCACTTTCAGCAAAACCGAACCTAACAAATAGAACACAACAACGATTATTTTTGTATACAATAATTTTCACAAACAACCCTTAACGACCAAAGGGCGCAGCAAAACCAGGCGTTCCGACGAATGAAACAGGTGCTTGAGGAAATGGATTGACCTGCATCGCTCGCCGTGAATACACTCTGCGCAAAGCCACTTGTATACAATTACAAAACGTAAGAGGCACAAAACTATGAGCAAAATGAGAGCAATCGAAGCCGCCGTTCTGGTGATGCGCCGTGAAGGCGTGGACACCGCCTTCGGCATCCCGGGTGCTGCGATCAACCCGCTGTACTCCGCCCTGCAAAAGGTGGGTGGCATCGATCATGTCCTCGCTCGCCACGTTGAAGGCGCCTCGCATATGGCCGAGGGCTACACCCGGACCAAGGCCGGCAACATCGGCGTGTGCATCGGCACCTCGGGCCCGGCCGGCACCGACATGGTGACCGGGCTCTACAGCGCATCGGCCGACTCGATCCCGATTCTGTGCATCACCGGGCAAGCGCCCCGCGCCCGTATGCACAAGGAAGACTTCCAGGCTGTGGATATCACCAGCATCGTCAAACCCGTGACCAAGTGGGCGACCACCGTGCTGGAGCCCGGCCAGGTGCCGTATGCCTTCCAGAAGGCGTTCTTCGAGATGCGCTCCGGCCGTCCGGGCCCGGTGCTGATCGACCTGCCGTTCGACGTGCAGATGGCAGAGATCGAGTTCGACATCGACGCCTACCAACCGCTGCCCCTGGCCAAACCCGCGGCCAACCGCGTGCAGATCGAGAAAGCCCTGGCGATGCTCAATCAGGCTGAACGCCCCTTGCTGGTGGCTGGCGGCGGCATCATCAATGCTGATGCCAGCGACCTGCTGGTGGAGTTCGCCGAGCTGACTGGCATCCCGGTCATTCCGACCTTGATGGGCTGGGGCACGATCCCGGATGACCATCCGTTGATGGTCGGTATGGTCGGTCTGCAAACCTCCCACCGCTACGGCAACGCCACCTTGCTCAAGTCGGACGTGGTGCTGGGCGTCGGCAACCGCTGGGCCAACCGTCACACCGGTTCGGTGGACGTCTACACCGAAGGCCGCACGTTCATTCACGTGGACATCGAGCCGACCCAGATCGGCCGCGTGTTCACGCCCGACCTGGGTATCGTCTCCGATGCCGCCTCCGCCCTGACGGTGTTCATTGAAGTGGCCCGCGAGTGGCAAGCCGCCGGCAAGCTGAAGAACCGCAGCGCCTGGTTGCAGGATTGCCAGCAACGCAAGGCCAGCCTGCAACGCAAGACCCACTTCGACAACGTGCCGGTCAAGCCACAACGGGTGTACGAAGAAATGAACCAGGTGTTCGGCAAGGACACCTGCTATGTCAGCACCATCGGCCTGTCGCAGATCGCCGGCGCGCAGTTCCTCCACGTCTACAAGCCACGCCATTGGATCAACTGCGGCCAGGCCGGCCCCTTGGGCTGGACCATTCCGGCGGCGCTGGGGGTGGTCAAGGCCGATCCGAGCCGCAAGGTCGTGGCGCTGTCGGGCGACTATGATTTCCAGTTCATGATCGAAGAGCTGGCGGTGGGTGCACAATTCAAATTGCCGTACATCCACGTTGTGGTGAACAACTCCTACCTGGGCTTGATTCGCCAGGCCCAGCGCGGCTTCGACATGGATTACTGCGTGCAGCTGTCGTTCGACAACCTGAACGCCCCGGAACTCAACGGTTATGGCGTGGACCACGTTGCCGTGGCCGAAGGCCTGGGGTGCAAGGCGTTGCGGGTGTTCGAACCGGCCGGTATCCAACCGGCGCTGCGCCAGGCCCAGGCGATGATCGAGGAGTTCAAGGTGCCGGTGATCGTCGAGATCATCCTGGAGCGGGTGACCAACATCTCCATGGGCACCGAGATCAACGCCGTCAATGAGTTTGAAGACCTGGCGCTGGTGGGCAACGATGCACCGACCGCCATTTCGTTGCTCGACTGACATCCCAATGTGGGAGCGGGCTTGCTCGCGAAGACGGTTTCAGATCCAACAAAGATGTCGGCTGACAGACCACTTTCGCGAGCAAGCCCGCTCCCACAAGGGGCGCCGCCAACTATTTACAGGAGACCACCATGCCGCGTTTCGCCGCCAACCTGTCCATGCTGTTCACCGAGCAGGATTTCCTCGCCCGTTTCGAAGCCGCCGCCAAGGCCGGTTTCAGCGGTGTCGAATACCTGTTCCCCTATGACTACAGCTCCGCCGAACTCAAGGCCTTGCTCGACGCCAACGGCCTGACCCAGGTGCTGTTCAACCTGCCGGCCGGCGACTGGGCCAAGGGCGAGCGCGGCATTGCCTGCCTGCCGGACCGGGTCGAGGAGTTCCGCGCCGGGGTCGACCTGGCAATCGCCTACGCCCAAGTATTGGGCAACACGCAGGTCAACTGCCTGTCGGGGATTCGCCCGCAGAACTGCAGTGAAACCCTGGTGGAAAAAACCTTTGTCGCCAACCTGAAATACGCCGCCGAGAAGCTGCAGGCCAAAGGCATCAAGCTGGTGATGGAAGCCATCAACACTCGCGACATTCCCGGCTTCTACTTGAACAACACCGCCCAGGCCCTGTCGATCCGCGAGCAGGTGGGCAGCGCCAACCTGTTCCTGCAATACGACATCTACCACATGCAGATCATGGAAGGTGACCTGGCCCGGACCCTGTCGGCGCACCTGGGCGAGATCAACCATGTGCAACTGGCGGACAACCCGGGCCGTAACGAGCCGGGCACGGGCGAAATCAACTACCGCTTCCTGTTCGAACATCTGGACCGCATCGGCTACCAGGGTTGGATCGGCTGCGAATACAAGCCGCTGACCACCACCGAAGCGGGCCTGGGCTGGCTGAAAACCCATAACGCGATCTGACCCAACTCTTCCCTAATGTGGGAGCGGGCTTGCTCGCGAAGGCGGTGTATCAGACCGCATCTTCGAGAGCTGACACGCCGCCTTCGCGAGCAAGCCCGCTCCCACAGAAAAGCAGTTCTTCATCGGTTTGAAGCAACGATAAAAACAAGAGGATTTTCCCATGGCTAAAATCGGATTCATCGGCACCGGCATCATGGGCCACCCCATGGCACTGAACCTGCAAAAGGCCGGTCACAGCCTGTTCCTGTCCCAGCACCACGACCCGGCCCCGGCCGACCTGCTGGCCGGCGGCGCAGTGGCCTTGGCCAACCCGAAGGAAGTGGCCCAGGAAGCCGAGTTCATCATCGTCATGGTTCCGGACACGCCGCAGGTCGACGACGTGCTGTTCCGCGCCGACGGCGTCGCGGCGGGCGTGGGCGCGGGCAAGGTGGTGATCGACATGAGTTCGATCTCCCCCACCGCCACCAAGGCGTTCGCGGCGAAGATCAATGAAAAAGGCGCGCAGTACCTCGATGCCCCGGTCTCCGGTGGTGAAGTCGGTGCCAAGGCCGCCACCCTGAGCATCATGGTCGGTGGCGACAGCGCCGCCTTCGAACGCGCGCTGCCACTGTTCCAGGCCATGGGCAAGAACATCACCCTGGTGGGCGGCAACGGTGACGGCCAGACCGCCAAAGTGGCGAACCAGATCATCGTCGCCCTGAACATCCAGGCCGTGGCCGAGGCCTTGTTGTTCGCCTCGAAAAACGGTGCCGACCCGGCCAAGGTCCGTGAAGCGCTGATGGGCGGTTTCGCTTCGTCGAAGATCCTCGAGGTACACGGCGAACGCATGATCAAGGGCACCTTCGATCCGGGCTTCCGCATCAGCCTGCACCAGAAGGACCTGAACCTGGCCCTGCAAGGCGCCAGGGAACTGAACATCAACCTGCCCAACACCGCCAACGCCCAACAAGTGTTCAGCACCTGCGCGGCCATCGGCGGCAGCAACTGGGATCACTCGGCGCTGATCAAGGGGTTGGAGCATATGGCCAATTTCTCGATTCGCGATAACTGACACACCACACCCCTTGTGGGAGCGGGCTTGCTCGCGAAGGCGATCTTCCTGTCAATGAAGTGTTGACTGACACACCGCCTTCGCGAGCAAGCCCGCTCCCACAGGGTCTGCGTTGCCCTTCAAATAACAAGAAAACCGGGAGCCCGCCATGTCGGTCGATCCGCAACAACTGCTGCGCGAGCTGTTTGCCACAGCCATCGACGCGGCCCATCCGCAGCAAGTCCTTGAACACTACCTGCCCTGCGACCGCAGCGGCCGGGTGATCGTCATCGGGGCCGGCAAGGCCGCGGCGGCCATGGCGCAAGTGGTCGAGCGCTGCTGGCAGGGCGACGTGTCCGGCCTGGTGGTGACCCGCTACGGTCACGGCGCGCCTTGTCAGAAAATCGAAGTGGTGGAAGCCGCCCACCCGGTGCCTGACGCCGCTGGCCTGGCCGTGGCCCAACGGGTGCTGGAGCTGGTGAGCAATCTCAGCGAAGACGACCGGGTGATCTTCCTGTTGTCCGGCGGCGGTTCGGCCTTGCTCGCGTTGCCGGCCGAAGGCATCACCCTGGCCGACAAGCAATCGATCAACAAAGCCTTGCTCAAATCCGGCGCGACCATCGGCGAGATGAATTGCGTGCGCAAGCACCTCTCGGCGATCAAGGGCGGGCGCCTGGGCAAGGCCTGCTGGCCGGCGACGGTGTACACCTACGCGATTTCCGATGTACCCGGCGATCTCGCCACGGTCATCGCTTCCGGCCCCACCGTGGCCGACCCCAGCACGTCGGCCGAAGCCCTGGCGATTCTCCAGCGCTACCACATCGAGGTGCCGGCCTCGGTGCGCACCTGGCTGCACAGCCCGGCGTCGGAAACCGTCAAGCCCGGTGACCCGAGCCTGGCCCGCAGCCACTTCCAGTTGATCGCCCGCCCCCAGCAGTCATTGGAAGCCGCGGCGGTGAAGGCCCGGCAGGCGGGTTTCAGCCCACTGATCCTCGGCGACCTGGAAGGCGAATCCCGGGAGGTGGCCAAAGTCCACGCCGGCATCGCCCGGCAAATCGCCCTGCACGGCCAGCCGCTGGCAGCACCGTGCATGATTCTCTCCGGCGGTGAAACCACCGTCACCGTGCGCGGCGATGGCCGTGGCGGACGCAATGCCGAATTCCTGCTGAGCCTGACCGACAACCTCAAGGGCCATCCCGGCATCTATGCGCTGGCCGGCGACACGGACGGCATCGACGGCTCCGAAGACAACGCCGGCGCCCTCATGACCCCGGACAGCTATCGCCGCGCCGCCGAGCTGGGCCTGTGCGCCAGCGACGAGTTGGACAACAACAATGGCTACGGCTACTTCGCCGCCCTTGACGCGCTGATCGTCACCGAACCGACCCGCACCAACGTCAACGACTTTCGCGCCATCCTGATCCTCGAGAACCCCAAACATGACGCCTGATAAAAAGGTCAAGATCCTCGCGACCCTCGGCCCCGCGACGCGCGGCATCGATGACATCCGCGAGCTGGTACAGGCCGGGGTGAACATCTTCCGCCTGAACTTCAGCCATGGCGAGCACGCCGACCACGCCCAGCGCTACCAGTGGATTCGTGAGGTCGAGCAGCAACTCAACTACCCCCTGGGCATCCTGATGGACCTGCAAGGCCCGAAGCTGCGGGTCGGCCGGTTCGCCGATGGCAAGGTCCTGCTGCAACGAGGCCAGGCCCTGCGCTTGGACCTGGACCCGACACCGGGCGATCAACGCCGGGTCAACCTGCCCCACCCGGAAATCATCGCGGCCCTGGAGCCCGGCATGGACCTGCTGTTGGACGACGGCAAGTTGCGCCTGCGCGTGATCGCCAGGCACAGCGACGCCATCGACACCGAGGTGCTCAACGGCGGCGAGCTGTCGGACCGCAAGGGCGTGAACGTGCCCCAGGCCGTGCTCGACCTGAGCCCGTTGACCGCCAAGGACCGGCGCGACTTGAGTTTCGGCCTGGAGCTGGGCGTGGACTGGGTGGCGCTGTCGTTCGTGCAGCGTCCCGAGGACATTCGCGAGGCGCGTGGGCTGATCGGCAACAAGGCGTTCCTGATGGCGAAGATCGAGAAGCCGTCGGCGGTGAGCCAACTGCGCGAGATCGCCGAGTTGAGCGACGCGATCATGGTCGCCCGTGGCGACCTGGGGGTCGAAGTCCCGGCCGAAAGCGTGCCGCAGATCCAGAAAAACATCATCGGCACCTGCCGTGCCCTCGGCAAACCGGTGGTGGTGGCGACGCAGATGCTCGAGTCGATGCGCTTCTCCCCGGCCCCCACCCGTGCCGAAGTCACTGACGTGGCCAACGCCGTGGCCGAGGGGGCCGATGCGGTCATGCTCTCGGCGGAAACCGCGTCCGGCGACTACCCCCTCGAAGCCGTGCAGATGATGAGCAAGATCATCCGCCAGGTGGAAAACGGCCCCGACTACCAGGCGCAACTGGACGTCAGCCGGCCGAAGGCCGAGGCCACGGTGTCGGACGCCATCAGCTGCGCGATCCGGCGCATCAGCAGCATCCTGCCGGTGGCGGTGCTGGTGAACTACAGCGAATCGGGCAGTTCCAGCCTGCGCGCGGCGCGGGAACGACCGACGGTGCCAATCCTCAACCTCACGCCGAACCTGCAGGCCGCCCGCCGCCTGACGGTGGCCTGGGGCGTGCACTCGGTGGTCAATGACCGGTTGAAACAGGTGGATGAAGTCTGTTCCACCGCCCTGGAAATCGCCCAGGCCCAAGGCATGGCCCAGCGTGGCGATACCCTGCTGATTACGGCGGGCGTGCCGTTCGGGCAGCCAGGGTCGACCAATTCGCTGCGCATTGAGACGCTGCTCTGAGTTTTTCTGTGGCGAGGGAGCTTGCTCCCGCTCGGTTGCGTAGCAACCGCAAAAAGAGGGGCCGCTACGCGACCCAGCGGGAGCAAGCTCCCTCGCCACAGTTCTCTTATCTCTGACCCATCATGCCCAACCATTCTTCCAACCCCCACTGCCCCGACTGGGCCACCGCCCTGCTCAACGGCTTCAGCCAAATCTTCCTCCAGCGCCATCCGCTGTGCGGCCTGCTGTGCCTGCTGGCGATTCTGCTCACGGCGCCGGCCTTGTTCGGCGGCGCGCTGCTGGGCGGGGTGGCCGGGTTGCTGACGGCCCAGCGACGTGGTTACGCCAAGGCCGATCGGCAAGCCGGACTGTTCAGCTACAACGGCATCCTGCTGGGCTTGCTGCTGAGCCAGGCGTTGCCCTGGTCGGTGCTGTTACCGCCGTTGATCATCGCCGCCGGCGGCCTCAGTGCGATGCTGACCCAGCAATGGCTCAAGCGCACCCGCGGCCCTCGTTGCCTGCCCGCCTACACCGCGCCGTTTGTAGGGCTGGCGTGGCTGCTGATGAGTGTCACCGCGCCGACGTCCCCAACCACCTCGATCGAAATGACAATGCCCAACCTGGTGGCCGCGCATTTGAGCGGACTGGGCCAAGTCATGTTTCTCGGCCACCCTGCGGCCGGTGCACTGATTGCGCTGGGCTTGTTGCTGGCCAACCGTCGCGCCGCGACATGGGCCTTGTTCGCTTCCGCCGTCGGCCTGGCCTTCGCTTTGTCGCAACAGGGGAACGCAACCGCCCTTTCCGGGCTGGGCGGCTACAACCCTGTGTTGGTGGCGTTGGCCTTCAGCCCACAGCGTCGCCCGTGGCTGCCGCTGACGGGCATCCTCCTGGCGGTCATGCTCACCCCAGGGTTTACCGCCCTCGGCCTGCCGCCCCTGACGGCACCGTTCATCCTTGCTTGCTGGCTGATCCAGGCCGGCGGCCGGGCGTGGCACCAGGCCAGCCTCGACAGCGCGCCTTGCGCTCTGCGGGGCAATCGCCCTAGGCTTCGCTGATTCCGGGTTCAGGCGAAGAGTATGGACAGCAGCAACAATTGGCGTGAACGCCTCTACGTCATCATTTTCCAGACCGACACCGTGGCCGGCCGGCGCTTCGACAGCACCCTGCTGTTGATCATCCTCGCCAGCCTGGTGATCGTGATGCTCGACAGCATCGACAGCGTGCACAAAAACTACGCCGCCCTGCTGGCCGGTATCGAGTGGGGTTTCACCTTCATCTTCATCGTCGAGTACGGCCTGCGCCTGTATTGCTCACCCAAGCCGCTGCGCTATGCCTTCAGTTTCTATGGATTGGTGGATCTGCTGGCGATCGTGCCGGGGATCCTGGCGCTGTACTACAGCGATGCCCAGTACCTGCTGATCATTCGGATCATCCGCATGCTGCGGATTTTCCGTGTGCTCAAGCTCAGCCCTTACCTCAAGCAAGCCAACTACCTGATGGCGGCGCTGCGCGGGAGCAAGCAGAAAATCATCGTGTTCCTGGTCAGCGTCTCGACCCTGGTGACCGTCTTCGGCACGCTGATGTATGTCATCGAAGGTCCCGAGCACGGTTTCACCAGCATTCCCAAGGGCATCTATTGGGCTATCGTGACATTGACCACCGTAGGCTTCGGCGACATCGTGCCCAAGACGCCACTGGGCCAAGTGGTGTCATCCCTGGTGATGATCACCGGTTACTCGATCATCGCCGTGCCGACGGGTATTTTCACCGCTGAACTGGCTACGGCCATGCGCGGCGACCAGCTCAAGCACGATTGCCCGGTGTGCAGCAAAAACAACCACGAACACGGCGCGGCTTTCTGCTCCCGTTGTGGCAATGCGTTGTTTAAGAAATTGGAATAAGCAAAGCACTTTTTAATGCTTGATGGCCTATTGGCTTGCCGCTAGTGTTGCTGGCTAATTGCCCGGAACCCCTGTTAATAAAAAGGAATTCGCAGTGAAGAACTTCTTTGGCGCCTCCCTTCTCGCCGCCGGCCTGACCTTCGGCGGCCTGGCCCACGCCGCCCCGACCCTGCTCAACGTTTCCTACGACGTGATGCGCGATTTCTACAAGGACTACAACGCCGCCTTCCAGAAGCACTGGCAGGCCGAGCACAACGAAAACATCACCGTGCAGATGTCCTTCGGCGGCTCCAGCAAGCAGGCGCGCTCGGTGATCGACGGGCTGCCGGCGGATGTCATCACCATGAACATGGCCACCGACATCAACGCCTTGGCCGACAACGGCAAACTGGTGCCCCAGGACTGGGTCACCCGCCTGCCGAACAACAGCGCGCCGTTCACCTCCGCCACGGTGTTCATCGTGCGCAAAGGCAACCCGAAAGCCTTGAAAGACTGGCCCGACCTGCTCAAGGACGGCGTGCAGGTGATCGTGCCCAACCCGAAAACCTCCGGCAACGGTCGCTACACCTACCTGTCGGCCTGGGGCTATGTACTGAAGAATGGCGGCGACGAGAACAAGGCCAAGGACTTCGTCGGCAAGCTGTTCAAGCAGGCGCCGGTATTGGACACCGGTGGTCGCGCCGCGACAACCACCTTCATGACCAATCAGATCGGCGACGTGCTGGTGACGTTTGAAAACGAAGCGGAAATGATCGCCCGCGAGTTCGGTCGCGACCAGTTCGAAGTGGTCTACCCAAGCGTTTCCGCCGAGGCTGAGCCACCGGTCAGCGTGGTCGACAAAGTGGTCGAGAAAAAAGGCTCCCGCGAAGCCGCCGAAGCGTACCTCAAATACCTGTGGTCGCCCGAAGGCCAGGAAATCGCCGCCGCCAACTACCTGCGCCCACGGGACCCGGCGGTACTGGCCAAATACACCGACCGTTTCCCGAAAGTGGACTTCCTGTCGGTGGAAAAAACCTTTGGTGACTGGCGCACGGTGCAGAAGACTCACTTTAATGATGGTGGGGTTTTCGACCAGATCTATAGCGGGCAGTAAGACACTGGTTCAACCAGAATTGCATGCAAGCTTTTGTGGCGAGGGAGCTTGCTCCCGCTCGGTTGCGCGGCGACCGCCAGAAGGGGGCCGCTACGCAGCCCAGCGGGAGCAAGCTCCCTCGCCACAAAGGCACTCCCTTATCTGCTGTGCTGTTCCTGATCTGCTGTGCTGTTCCTGATCTGCTGTGCTGTGCCTGATCTGCTGTGCTGTGCCTGATCTGCTGTGCTGTGCCTGATCTGCTGTGCTGTGTCTAATCTGCTGTGCTGTGTCTACCATTAACCGCGGGCATGACAGCTATCAACCACAAGCCCTGTTCCAGAGCCCTGTAACGCTTTAGCCTCGCGCCATCTTTCCTGTTCACTGACGAGATTGCCATGAGTGCTCATCCCCCCACCACGCCCGGCAGCACCCTGACCCGTGGCATGGTCCTGCTCTTCGCCTTCTGCTGCGGCGCCATTGTCGCCAACATCTACTACGCCCAACCCATCATCGAACTGATCGCCCCTGACGTCGGCCTGAGCAGCACCATGGCCAGCCTGATCGTTTCGCTGACCCAAATCGGTTATGCCCTGGGCCTGTTTTTCCTGGTGCCGCTGGGGGACTTGCTGGAGAACCGCCGGCTGATGATCCTCACCACGCTGGTGGCGATTGCCAGCCTGCTGGGGGCGGCCTTCACTGACCAGCCGAACGTGTTCCTACTGGTCTCGCTGCTGGTGGGTTTCAGTTCGGTGTCGGTGCAAGTCCTGATTCCGCTGGCCGCGCACCTGACGCCAGAAGAATCCCGGGGACGGGTTGTCGGTGGGATCATGGGCGGCCTGCTGCTGGGCATCCTGCTGGCGCGGCCCATCTCCAGCGTCGTGGCCGATCACTTCGGCTGGCGCGCCATGTTCATCATCGCCGCCGCGTTGATGGCCGCGATCAGCATCGTCTTGGCGCTGACCGTGCCCAAGCGCCAGCCCGACCATAGCGCCTCCTATGGCCAACTGCTGGGTTCGCTCGGCACCCTGCTGCGCCAACAGCCGCTGTTGCGGCAACGGGCGTTCTACCAAGCCTGCATGTTCGCCACGTTCAGCCTGTTCTGGACCGCCGTGCCGCTGGAGTTGTCCCGCAACCACGGCCTGTCCCAGACTGAAATCGCCCTGTTCGCCCTGGTCGGCGCCATCGGTGCCATCGCCGCGCCCATCGCCGGCCGCCTGGCCGATGCCGGCCATACCCGTAATGCCTCGCTGCTGGCGATGCTGTTCGCCAGCGTGAGTTTCCTGCCGGCGTTCATCCATCCGCTCTACAGCGTGATCGGCCTGGCGGTGACTGGCGTGGTCCTGGATTTCTGCGTGCAAATGAACATGGTCCTGGGCCAGCGCACCATTTACGCCCTCGATGCCAAGAGCCGCAGCCGGTTGAATGCGTTGTACATGACCAGCATCTTCGTCGGCGGTGCCTTCGGCTCATCGATTGCCAGTGCGGTGTACGAGCACGGCGGCTGGTTGTGGGTGGTCATCGTCGGCAGCGCCTTCCCGCTGTTGGCCTTGCTGCGCTTCCTGAGTGCCTCGCAAAAAGCGTCCCTGGCCACGGCCTGATTACCCAGGCACAAAAAATGCCCGGTCGCTCAAGGCGCCCGGGCATTTTCATGGAGCATTCAAATCCGCACGTTGCCACGCGGCCCGGCAATCGCCCAGATGATCAGGCCCAGGACCGGCAGCAGCAGGATCAGCAGCACCCAGAGGATTTTCATCCCGGTTTCCGCGCCGCTCTTGAGGACATTGATGATCGCCCAGATATCGAGCGCCAGGATAATCAGGCCGACCAGGCCGTTGAAGGTGGAACCCATGGTGTCGCTCCCAAATGGTGGTGTGCACCCTTAGGATAGCGGGCCTCCGGCAAGGGTTCCGTTTTATTGCTTCAGACGTGGACCGCGACCTTGAGGGCTTCCAGGGCCGGCGCGGCAGCGATACCGACTTCGGCACACAGCTCCAGCACCCGTGGCACGTCGTTGCCGTACACCAGCACCATCTGCAATTCATCGTCGAGCAACTGGCTGAAGTTCATCAGCACGTAGCCGCCGTTTTCCTTGTTCAGGCTGCCCATCTGGATCTGGATGCGGTTGAGCGCGGTCAGGGCTTCGGTCTTCGCCAATTGCTTGGGCTTGAGGTTGAACGCCACACCGGGGCCGAACGAGGCGACGATCTGCTCGAACAGGTCCACGTAGGTGTCGGCCTGGAACAGCACGGTGTCCGGCAGGCTGCCCACCACCACCCATTCCCCCAGCGGGATCGGGAACGTGTCGTCGTAGTTGATATCGGGATTGGCCGCCAGGAAAGCCGTCGGGTCTGCGTAGGCCTGGGCCGCTTCATCAGCGATTTTCTCGATGTCCGCCTCGCCGAGGCAGCCGGAGCTGATTTTACCGATGAGTTCGATGAGGGCGGCTTTCATGGGGTGAATCCTGTGGCGAAGGGTGTTTTGAGGGCGGGCAGGATAACGCATCGCACCGGTCGAGTCAGGAACCTGTGGCGAGGGAGCTTGCTCCCGCTCGGCTGCGAAGCAGTCGTAAATCCGCTGGGCAGGGTAAACCTGACAGGTTGCGGTGGCTGGATTTGGGGCTGCTGCGCAGCCCAGCGGGAGCAAGCTCCCTCGCCACAAAAGCTATCGGAGTCTATGTTTAGTCGTTCAACCCAACAACTTTTCCAACTGCGCCGTGGTGTCCACCGCGCCCATGGTCCGCGCGGCATCGAGGGCCGAGACGCCGTTGGCGTCCTTGGCTTTCGGGTCGGCGCCTTTGCCGATCAGGTAGTCGACGATTTCCACCCGGTTGAACATCGCCGCCATCATCAAGGCGGTACGGCCATCGAAGGAAGCGCCTTCCACCTGCGCGCCGCCGTCCACCAGCGCCGCGACCACGGCCAGGTCGCCCTTGAACGCCGCGCCGGCAATCGGGCTCTGGCCGTTGTCGTTGCGGATTTCCGGATCGGCCTTGTGCTCCAGCAGCACTTTCACCGTTTCCACATGCCCGTGGTAAGCGGCCAGCATCAACAGGGTGTCACCCTTGTGGTTGCGCAGGTTGGGCGGCAGGCCCTTGCTCAACAGCGCGGCCATCATGGCGGCGTCGCCCTGGCGCGCGACGTTGAACACCTGCTCGGCAAACTCGGCAGCCTCTTCCGGGGTCATCTGGCGGCTTGTATCGGACATGGGGAACTCCACTCGGGTCTTCGCAAAGCGGCTAGTTTCCCGAGGGACCTGGGCGCTGTCATCCCTTTTTTCACTGTGCCCGTCATAGCCAGAATCAATAACGCAGTTGGCCGCCCTGGATCCGGGTCGCCAGTTGCCGGTCGACCCGCACGTACGTGTCGGTGCCGGGCAGCCAGGCATAGACCGGCTCATCGCCAGTGCCACACGGATCGAACCCTTCGGTCTTGAGGCGCGTCTTCTGGTACTTGAAGGTGCCGGTAGTGTCCATTTTCACCTTGATGCGCAGGAACAGCGGCACGGCATATACGGGCAACTTGCAGTGCAAAAATTGCAGCAGCTCGCTGAAATCCAGGGTCGCCAGGGATTCGGACGGGGTGATCGCCGCCATGCCGGCGCGGCCATTGGTGCCATTGATCTCCACACCGTAAGCCACCGCCTCGGCCACCTGCGGGTGTTGCAGCAAAACGTTTTCGACTTCCGTGGTGGAGACGTTTTCGCCTTTCCAGCGATAGGTGTCGCCGAGGCGATCGACGAACTGCCCATGCCCGAAGCCGATGTTGCGCAGCAGGTCCCCGGTGTTGAAGTAACGGTCGCCCGGCACGAAGACATCCCGGCAGATGGTTTTTTCGGTCTTGGCGGGATCCGTATAACCGTCCAGTGGTGCCTTCTCGTCGATCCGCGCCAGCAGCAGGCCCGGTTGGCCCCTGGGGACTTTTTGCATGCGCCCTTGCAGGTTGCGCAACGGCAAGCCGCTGGCTTGGTCGTACTGCACCAGCTCCCAGCCCATCAGGGAAAACCCGACGGTGTTGTCGAAATTCAGGATATTGGTGAACCCGATATTGCCGTCGCTGGCCGCATACAGCTCGCAGATGTGGTCGACGCCGAAGCGCGTCTTGAAGGTCGACCAGGCCCCGGGGCGCAGGCCGTTGCCGATCATTTTATTCACACTGTGGTGGCGGTCATCGGCTGCGACAGGCTGGTCGATCAGGTAGCGGCACAACTCGCCGACATACCCCAGGGTGGTCGCCCGGTAACGGCGTACGTCGCTCCAGAACTGACTGGCGCTGAACTTGCGGCGAATCGCGAACCCCGATGCGCCACAGATCGCCGCGCCCCAACACACGCACAGGCCTGTGGCGTGGTACAGCGGCAAGGTGCAATAGACGACATCGTCGGGCTGCATGTCCAAGGCGATCAGGCCGAAGCTGGTGGAGGTGCGCATCCAGCGACCATGGCGAAAGACTCCGGCCTTGGGCAGCCCGGTAGTGCCCGAGGTGTAGAGATAAAAACATGGATCGTTGCAAAAAACCTGCTGGCTGCACGCCGGGTTATCGCCGGGGTAATCCGCACAATCAGCCATCAGGTCGACGAAGCCGGACGGAACATCGCCACTGTCCTGATCCGCTACCCACCAGGTCCTGCCGCTCGACAGCGCGGTGCGCGATCGCACGTCGTTGAAGGCCGCGACCCGCTCGTCCCCGACCACCACCGCGACCGGGTTGACCAGGGCCAGGCTGTGCACCAGCGCATCGCCGGTTTGCGAGGTGTTGAGCATGGCGCTGACCGCGCCAACCTTGGCCATCGCCAGCACACTGATCAACAGCTGCGGCCGATTCTCGATGAAGATCGCCACGCAATCGCCCTTGCCGATGCCTTGGGCCAACAGGTAATGGGCGATGCGATTGGCTTGCGCGTTGACCTGTGCATAACTCAACACCGTGTCGCCACACAGCAGTGCCGGGCCCTGGGGATTGCGTTGCGTGGCCTGTTCGAAACACCAGCCCAGGCCACAAGGCTGGGTCAGGTCCTGGACATTGGCCAGCTTCATGCCTTTGACGATGCGCGGGACGGCCCTGGCGATGGCAGGCAACTTGCGCAGCATCATGCCCCAGGTAATGGTGTCGTTGGGTGTACGACTCATGGTGATCTTCCCCGTTCGACCTCGTGGGTCTCGGTTCTTGTTATCGGGCTGGCGGTGATTTTGGCTCGAAAGTACGCTCGCACTTGCGGGGCTGTACACGCGGTTTTTGCAATGTTTTGTATCCGCTGCCCGAGACAGGCGAAGCGTGAGCGCCGGAAAACGATTTGGTTCCAAAAATCATTGCCGGACCACGCAAAATGCAGGATGCACGGTGGCCATTCATGCAAGATGCACGAAAGCAAAATCCCACTAAAAACGTAATCTATTGTTTTTAAAGTATTTATTTAAAACTGAGATGCTGGCACAGACAGTGCAACCACCCCTCCACGGTTTGCCACACCATGGAGCAGTCAACTATGAACATGATTCAAGAAAAGTTTGCGTCCCTGTTTTCCAACTACGAAGTGACCACTCAGCCCCGCCCGGATGGCGGCATTCTGCTGACCTTGCGCAATAGCGACGGCAAGCTGTTCAAGCGCACGATTTCCTATGCTCAGTTGCATGCGGGGGACCAGTTGTCCTGGGCGATCAGCGCGATCCGTCGCGACCTGGCTGAACAGGCCAGCGAGTTGCCACAGATCACCTTGCTGCAGAGCCAGCATCGGTTTGCGCTGCCGACTTACCATAGCGCTTGAGTCTGCTGGTCAATTTGCTTTGCTGTTTACTTGGAAACGGCGCTTTTTCAGAGATGAGAAGCGTCGTTTTTTTGCGCCTTCTTTTGAGGGCAATTGATCGGTGTGTATATCCGTTTCTGCGGTAACGGCCACTTAGGGTTCAAGAGTCTTGTGTTCACCGCAGACCCATTGTGGGAGCGAGCTTGCTCGCGAAGGCGGTGGGTCAGTTGGCGGTGATGTTGGATGTGCCGACCTCTTCGCGAGCAGGCTCGCTCCCACAGGGGATCTTGGGTGTTCATGAGTCTTGTGTTCACCGCAGACCCATTGTGGGAGCGGGCTTGCTCGCGAAGGCGGTGGGTCAGTTGGCGGTGATGTTGGATGTGCCGGCCTCATCGCGAGCAGGCTCGCTCCCACAGGGGATCTTGGGTGTTCATGAGTCTTGTGTTCACCGCAGACCCATTGTGGGAGCGGGCTTGCTCGCGAAGGCGGTGGGTCAGTTGGCGGTGATGTTGGATGTGCCGGCCTCATCGCGAGCAGGCTCGCTCCCACAGGGAATCTTGGGTGTTCATGAGTCTTGTGCTCACCGCAGATCCATTGTGGGAGCGAGCCTGCTCGCGAAGGCGGTGGATCAGTTTGCGGTGATGCTGGATGTGGCGGCCTCATCGCCGTTACCGCAGCAATGGATATACACACCAACCCTAAGAACGCGGTCAATCTTCCAAACGAGGAAACCGCCGAGCAATATCATTTCCAGTAAGCTCAGCAACCGACCCCTGCAAATCACCAGACAACCGAATCGAAACGAAATACGGCCGCTCCCCCCCATCAAACCAATGCGGCATACCAGCAGGCACCGTGATCAAATCGTTCCTTTCACACAATACAGCGAAGACATAATCGCCAATGTGCAGGTTAAACAACCCTCGACCACTGACGAAAAACCGTACCTCGTCCTGGCTATGGCGATACTCATCAAGCCACTCAGCCTGCGGCTCGGCCTGTTCCGAGTGATCGCTTCTAACGCTAACCACATCGACCGCAACATACCCCCGCTCGGTCATCACCCCATCGATCTGAACCTGGTAAGCCGCAATGATCTCTTCCTCACTGGCCCCACTCTGAATATTCGCCGCCACGTTCCAGCGATCAAAGCGAACACCTTGCTCAGCCAACGTCGCGACAATGTCCTCGAAGTGGGTCAACACCTTGTTCGGAATCTCAGGGCTCGAAACGTGATAGACGGACAGGCTACTCATGACAAAGGCTCCAGCAAATTAACGGTTCGAAGGCTCATGGCCGGTCCTCTTGCATACGTGTCGCAATGATAACGGCTGCCGCAAAGGCCGCGAGGCTGGCGAGGCTGAACGTCCAACTGGCGCCCAGGGCATTCCAACTGTAGCCGGAATACAACGCGCCCAAGGCCCCGCCCGTGCCGGCCAGCGCCGCATACAACGCCTGCCCCTGGCCTTGCTGGCGAGGGCCGAAGCTGCGTTGCACGAAATGGATGGCGGCGGCGTGAAAGCTGCCGAAGGTCGCCGCGTGCAACACCTGGGCAAACAACAATACCCAGAGAAATTCGGCCAGCGAACCCAGCAACAACCAGCGCAACGCCGCCAGCAGGAAACTCGCCAGCAGTACCCGGCGCACGGAAAACCGCGCCAGGATCCGGCTCATCAGCAGGAAGACCAACACCTCTGCCACCACGCCGACCGCCCAGAGCAGGCCGATCAAACCGCGGCTGTAGCCCAGGCGTTCGAGGTGCAACGTCAGGAAGGTGTAATACGGCCCGTGACTCACCTGCATCAGGCCCACGCAGGTGTAGAACGCCAGTACGCCAGGGTTGCGCAGTTGCCGCAGGAAGCCCTCCCCCGCGACTCGCGGCCCCTGCGATGGCTGGGCATTGGGCACCCAGAAACTGGCGAGGACGATGCCGGCCATGATCAACACCAGGGCCACCGGGTAGATGTCCAGGCTCAGCCATTCGAACAAGCGGCCGAGCACGACCACAGTGATGATGAAACCGATGGAGCCCCACAGGCGGATCTGGCTGTAGCGCGAGGCCTGCCCGCTCAGATGGGCCAAGGTAATGACTTCGAACTGCGGCAACACCGCGTGCCAGAAAAATGCGTGTAACGCCATGACCATCGCCAGCCAGGCGTAGCTTTTGTCGATGAAGATCAGCGAGAAGGCCAACAGCGTGCAGATCGCGCCAAACCGCACGATTGCCAGGCGTCGGCCGGTGTAATCCCCCAGCCAACCCCAGATGTTCGGCGCCACGCAACGCATCAGCATGGGGATGGCCACCAGCTCGCCGATGCGCGCCGCGTTGAACCCCAGGTGATCGAAATACAGCGCCAGGAACGGCGCCGTCGAACCGAGCAGCGCGAAATAGAACAGATAGAAGCTGGAAAGCCGCCAGTACGGCAGTGCCGCCACGGTCGTCAGGCCACGGCGACTGGCAGGCCGACCATCAAAGCTGCCCCAGCACCGGGGTGCTGACGCGCACGTCGGCGTTCTGGCCGCGATGACGCAGCAGGTGATCCATCAGCACGATGGCCATCATCGCCTCGGCGATGGGCGTGGCACGAATGCCGACGCAGGGGTCGTGACGGCCCTTGGTGATCACATCGACCGGGTTGCCATGGATATCGATGGAGCGCCCCGGCGTGGTGATGCTGGACGTCGGCTTCAAGGCCAGGTGCGCCACGATCGGCTGGCCCGAGGAAATGCCGCCGAGGATGCCACCGGCATTATTGCTGAGGAAACCCTCAGGCGTCAGTTCGTCACGGTGCTCGGTGCCACGCTGGGCGACGCAGGCAAAACCGGCGCCGATTTCCACGCCTTTCACCGCGTTGATACTCATCAGCGCATGAGCCAGCTCGGCGTCGAGGCGGTCGAAGATCGGCTCGCCAAGGCCCGGCATCACGCCTTCGGCGACCACGGTGATCTTTGCGCCGACCGAGTCCTGGTCCCGGCGCAGTTGGTCCATGTAGGCCTCGAGTTCTGGCACCTTGTCCGGATCGGGACAGAAAAAGGCGTTCTGCTCCACCGAGTCCCAGGTCTTGAACGGGATTTCGATGGGGCCCAACTGACTCATGTAACCACGGATGACGATGCCCTGGCTGGCCAGGTACTTCTTGGCAATCGCCCCGGCCGCCACGCGCATGGCGGTTTCCCGGGCCGAGCTGCGACCGCCGCCACGGTAGTCGCGCTCACCGTATTTGTGGTGGTAGGTGTAGTCGGCGTGGGCCGGGCGGAACAGGTCCTTGATGGCCGAGTAGTCCTTGGACTTCTGGTCGGTGTTGCGAATCAACAGGCCGATGGCGCAGCCGGTGGTGCGCCCTTCGAACACGCCGGAGAGGATCTCAACTTCATCGGCTTCCTGGCGCTGGGTGGTGTGGCGGCTGGTGCCGGGCTTGCGGCGGTCCAGGTCACGCTGCAGGTCGTCCAGGGAAATCTCCAGGCCCGGCGGGCAGCCGTCGACAATGGCGACCAACGCCGGGCCATGGCTTTCGCCCGCGGTGGTGACAGTGAACAGCTTGCCGTAGGTATTGCCGGACATGCAGGGTGCTCCGTGAAAAACGCTGAGAGACTCAACCTTGGATTCGTAGTGGGCGCCAGTATACGCAGGCTCCCCGCGTAGTTCATCCTCGAACCTTATCGGCGGCCACCAGTCCAACCGGCACCTTCGCAACTAATGGCGTGATGATGTTAAAGCTGCTAGCCCTAAGCCTTACCTTGTTCACCGGCCTGTTTTCCTGCCTGGCCCAGGCCACGGTGCTGCAACGCCCGATCAGCCTCGACACCGGCAATGGCGAACTATTCGGCTCATTGTTGCTGCCCAAGTCCGACACGCCCGTGCCGGTTGTCCTGATCATTTCCGGATCCGGTCCTACAGACCGCGACGGTAACAACCCCGAGGGCGGGCGCAACGACAGCCTCAAGCGCCTGGCCTGGGTCCTGGCCAGGCACAACATTGCCAGCGTGCGCTATGACAAACGCGGCGTGGCCGCCAGCCTCGCAGCGACGCCGGACGAGCGCAACCTGAGCGTCGAGGCCTATGTCGCCGATACCGTGGCCTGGAGCCGCAAGCTCGCCGCCGACCCACGCCTGGGCCCGTTGATCCTGCTGGGCCACAGCGAAGGCGCGTTGATCGCCAGCCTCGCCGCGCCCCAGGCCAACGCGGCGGCGGTCATTTCCCTGTCCGGCAGTGCCCGACCAATCGACCAGGTACTGCGCCAACAATTGAGCAACCGCCTGCCACCGCCGCTGATGTTGCGCAGCAATGAGCTGCTCGACAGCCTCAAGGCCGGGCGACTCGACGACAACGTGCCGACGCAACTGCGAGTGATTTTCCGCCCCAGCGTACAACCCTACCTGATCTCGTTGTTCCGCCAGGACCCGGCCCGGGCCTTCGCCGCGTTGAAGATGCCGGCCTTGATCATCCAGGGCAGCAACGACATCCAGATCAGCGTCGATGATGCCCGGCAGTTGAAAGCCGCCAAGCCCGACGCCGAACTGGCGCTGATCGAGGGCATGAATCACGTGATGCGCATCGTGCCCAACGACGTGAAACGGCAACTGGCCTCCTATAAGGACCCCAACTTGCCCCTGGCGGCCGAACTCGGTGCGCGGATTCTGCGTTTTATTGACTCGTTAGCCGCGCGTTAGGCGGTTTTAGTCGATTTAATTTCAGTAATGGCAAAAATGGCCGATAACCCGGTGTCGGATAGCGCAATGGCTACCGACCCGCCGGCCTGGACAGGATTTTGCCGTTATGACTGAAACTCAAGCTTCCCCCGACACCGCTGCCGAAGCCCCCGCCTCGTCCGTGGCTGAGCTGCCGTGGGCCGACGTACATACCGAGCATCACAAAATGCTCCGGCTGGCGCCGCTCAAAACCGACCGCGCCACCGGTGTTCGGCCGTTGCGGTTTGTCGAGTTCAGCTATGTCGAGCGCCACAGCAAGGAACGCAGCTTGCTGCGCATGACCCTCCAGCTGCCGAACCAGCGGGTGCGCAAGGAACAGAATCATCTGGACGTCTGGGCCGATCACGTCGAGAAACGCCTGACTTTTTCCCCGGACAACCTGCAAGTCGAGCCGTTGAACCGTGGCATCGGCCGTTTCCTCGCGGCCCAGGGTATTACCTGGGCCAAGAAACGCTGGTCGGCCTATCAGGTAGACGGCACCGACCTGGATAACAAGGACGCCCTGAACGAAGACACGCGCCTGCGCCGCGATCGCTTCCTCAAGGCCCAGGGTTTCGAGGTGGCCTACGCCGACGCCCAGCACCTCAAGGGTAGTATCAAGTCGGCCCAGGTTGGCGATCTGGTCGGCGACTGGAACACCGAGAAGCTGCAGTTCGTGACCATCCTCGAAGCCGCGCAGATGCTGCAACAAGCCGAGCAGAACCTGGCGGAACAGGAAGTCAAACTCAAGCAGCAGGAAGAGAAGGTCACCAAGTTCAAGCGCGAAGACACCGGCTTGCGCTTCACCATCACCTGCCTGGTGGCCTTCGCCATGTTTCAGGCGGGGTTGCTGATCTGGATTGCGACGCGGCACTGATCACAACCGTGCATGTCCCCCCTGTGGGAGCGAGCTTGCTCGCGATAGCGGTGGGTCAGTCAATTCAATGCCACTGACCCGACGCCATCGCGAGCAAGCTCGCTCCCACAGTGGGGTTGCGGCGCAACGCGGACAATCCCGTGGCGAGGGAGCTTGCTCCCGCTCGGCTGCGCAGCAGTCGTAAATCTGGCAAATATCATTTTGAGCCATTAAAGCGGGGGCTGCTTCGCAGCCCAGCGGGAGCAAGCTCCCTCGCCACAAAAGCGGTCACAGAGATCAAACCCGCGAAGCAAACAACCCCTGGTGTTGGCGGCACTGCTCGGCGCTGAGCATGAACACGCCATGCCCGCCGCGCTCGAAGTCCAGCCAGGCGAAATCGACTTCGGGGTACAGCGCCTCGACGTGCACCTGGCTGTTGCCCACCTCGACAATCAACAGCCCCTTCTCGGTCAGATGATCGGCCGCCTCGGCCAGCATCCGCCGAACCAGGTCCAGGCCGTCATCGCCACAGGCCAGGCCCAATTCCGGCTCGTGCTGGTATTCCTGGGGCATATCGGCGAAATCTTCCGCATCGACGTAGGGCGGGTTCGACACGATCAGGTCGAAACGTTGCCCTGGCAACCCTTCAAAACCATCACCCTGGACGGTGAACACGCGCTCATCGACACCGTGGCGCTCGATGTTCTGGTTGGCCACTTCCAGCGCTTCGAACGACAGGTCGGCCAGCACCACTTCGGCTTCCGGGAATTCATAGGCACAGGCGATGCCGATGCAGCCGGAACCGGTGCACAGATCGAGAATCCGTGCCGGCGCTTGGCCCAACCAAGGCTCGAAACGCTTTTCGATCAGCTCACCGATGGGCGAGCGCGGAATGAGCACGCGCTCATCAACAATGAACGACATCCCGCAGAACCAGGCCTCACCCAACAGGTAGGCCGTCGGAATGCGCTCGGCAATGCGTCGGCGCAGCAGACGCTGCACATGGACCAGTTCTTCGTCTTCAAGACGGCAGTCCAGGTAGCTGTCGGCGATTTCCCACGGCAGATGCAACGCGCCCAACACCAGTTGCCTGGCTTCGTCCCACGCATTATCGGTGCCATGGCCGAAAAACAGATCCTCTCCATGGAAACGGCTGACGGCCCAACGGATATGGTCGCGCAGGGTACGGAGACGGGAAGTGATCACGGCGGCAAACTCCAGAAAAATCGACGGGCGAGTCTACCAGTCAAACGCGGCGTCACCCAAACGCGCCCCGATGACGAACGAAAAGCGCCGGACCAACCGTAGGAATCATCCGTTTTTTGCATCGCCTATTGAACGAGACGAGCATCTTGACAAGGCTGTAGGCCAGCAACGGCGGCCCTTGCGATGGAAGCGATTCACAGAACCGCTCAGCCAGAGGAGAATGTCGCAAAAGCCCCACTCGAAGGAGCCCCAGAATGTCCGTTCCAAAAACGATGTTTCAACTCAGCGGCCGTGGTTATGCAGCGGCCAACCTGAGTCAAGCGACCTTGATCATCATCGATGCCCAGAAAGAATACCTCGCCGGGCCCCTGGCCCTGAGCGGCATGGATGCAGCCGTCGCGAACATCAAGCAATTGCTCGGCGCGGCCCGCGCAGCCGGTCGCCCGATCGTGCATGTGCGCCACCTGGGCACCCATGGCGGGCTGTTCGATCCACAAGGTGAACGCGGGGAGTTCATCCCCGGCCTCGAACCCCAGGGCGACGAAACCGTGGTCGAAAAGCTGCTGCCCAGCGCCTTCCATGGCACCGAGCTGAAAAAACGCCTGGAAGACTTCGGCCCCCTGGACCTGATCGTGTGCGGGTTCATGAGCCATTCCAGTGTCAGCACCACCGTGCGCGCCGCCAAGAACCTGGGCTTTCGCTGCACCCTGGTGGAAGACGCCTGCGCCACGCGCGACTTGCCGTACAAGGGCGGTGTCCTCAGCGCCGAGCACGTGCAGCAGACCGAAATGGCGATCATGGCCGACAACTTCGCCACCCTGGCCCTGACCCGCGACTTCATCTGATGCGCCTTGATGAGCGGCCACTCCCGCCGCTCATCCGCAAAAGCCTCTCATTTGCCGCAATTGCCTTACCTTCAGGAACAACCCGAATATCTTCCGGTCGAAGGGCCGATACCCATTGAGGAAGGTCGGAATGAAGTTATCCGATGGTTTTGACGCACGTCGCTTGCGGCCCAAGGGCCCGAGCAACTGGCGGTTTCGTTTCGGCGCGGCGATCGCTGCGCTGCTGGCAACACTCGGTGTACTGCTGGCCATGGCCGGTGCCGCCAGCCTGCTGGGCCGCCCTCCCGCACTGGGCGAGTTGAATGCCACCCCAATGGGTTCGACGATCATCCTGGCAGTCGGGCTTTTCGTACTGTTGCTGGGCGTCTGGCTCTGGCGCCGCTGCCGCCGTCGCGCCCGCCAATCCCTGGAGCTGGCCATGGCTCCGCACCTGATGAAAAAGCACGACTGACTCGCCACCCGACGTTTTGTCGCGCCGGATCCCGCCAGAGTTGGGTAAACTGGCCGGCTTCGCGGAGGCTGACATGCAAGACGACGACTTTTCCCTGTTCAAGAGTGCGATCCAGGGCGTAAAACCGATCAAACACGACCGTGCCGAGACCGGCAAGCCCAAGGCCGATCGCGCGCAAATCGCCAAGCTGCGCCAAGCCGCCACCGTGCGCACCGACGCCACCACCGTGGACGGCTTGTCCGATCAGTTCGTGATCGACGTCGGGCCGGAAGACGAGTTGATGTGGGCCCGCGACGGTGTCCAGGAAAGCCAGATGCGCAAGCTGAAGGTCGGCCAGATTCCCTTCGAAGGCAGCCTCGACCTGCACGGCATGACCGTCGAAAAGGCCCGGGAAACCCTTTGGGCGTTCCTGGCCGAAGCCACCAAGTTCGAAATCCGCTGCGTGCGCGTCACCCATGGCAAAGCCGTGCGCCTGGACGGCAAGCGGCCGATGATCAAGAGCCACGTCAACACCTGGCTGCGCCAGCACCCGCAAGTGCTGGGCTTCACCTCCTGCCAGGCAAAACACGGCGGCGCCGGGGCGGTCTACGTGATGCTCAAGCGCACCATGATGGAAGGCCGCGACGAATAGCCCTCGCTTGCCGAGCTTGCAGCGCCGTGTCCGCCACCGTACCCTTGCCCTTTGCGTAAAATCCCACAGGTAGTTTCATGTCTCTGGAACAGAATTACACCGCGATTCTCGGCCAACTGGGCGAGGACGTTTCCCGCGAGGGCCTGCTCGACACGCCCAAGCGCGCTGCCAAGGCCATGCAGTACCTCTGCCGCGGTTATGAACAGACCCTGGAAGAAGTCACCAACGGTGCCTTGTTCAGCTCCGATAACAGCGAGATGGTGCTGGTCAAGGACATCGAGTTGTACTCGTTGTGCGAGCATCACTTGTTGCCTTTCATCGGCAAGGCCCACGTGGCCTACATCCCGAGCGGCAAGGTACTGGGGCTGTCGAAGGTCGCGCGTATCGTCGACATGTACGCCCGTCGCCTGCAGATCCAGGAAAACCTCAGCCGCCAGATCGCCGACGCGGTCCAGCAAGTGACCGGCGCCCTGGGCGTGGCGGTGGTGATCGAGGCCAAGCACATGTGCATGATGATGCGCGGTGTGGAAAAGCAGAATTCCTCGATGATCACTTCGGTGATGCTCGGCGAGTTCCGTGAAAACGCCGCCACTCGCAGCGAATTCCTCAGCCTTATCAAGTAACGCGTCGCAAGAAGAAAACCGGCATTGATCGCCGGTTTTTTTTCGCCCGTGAAAAATCAGGTAAGCTGCGCGCCCTCTTCTTCCCTGCCGCGAGGCTGAATACCGTGATCGTCAAAGCGCTTCGAGTTGGCTTGGGCCAGCTCATCATTTTCATCGACTTCATCACCCGCCCTGGCAAGAAACAGCGCCCGGCCGAGGCCCAGGCGCAGGTCGACCAGGCCGCTCGCAGCCTGACGCTGTATCAATTCCATGCCTGCCCGTTCTGCGTGAAGACTCGCCGTACCCTGCGTCGCCTCAACGTACCGGTGGCCCTGCGCGATGCGAAAAACAACGAGCAGGATCGTCAGACGCTGCTGGAGCAAGGGGGCAGGATCAAAGTGCCGTGCCTGCGCATTGAAGAGAATGGCGAGACCACCTGGATGTATGAGTCCAAGGTGATCATTGATTATCTGGATAAGCGGTTTTCTGCGGCCTGATGGTTTTGTGGTGAATTAAAGGGCCTCATCGCGAGCAGGCTCGCTCCCACAATGGAGCTGTGGTTAACTGGGTTTTGTGATCGACTCCGAACCCTGTGGGAGCGAGCCTGCTCGCGATGGGGCCAGCCCAGCCACCGCATAAATCAGGCTGCTTTTGCAGCCAACGCCTCCCGCACCACCCCCGCCAGCCGCTTGAGCCCTTCATCCAGCCGCGCCGGGTCGATGTGGCTGAAGTTCAAGCGCAAGTGCCCCGGATGCTGGTCCGGCTCAGGAAAGAACGGCTCTCCCGGCATGAATGCCACGTCGGCCGCCAGGGCGGCGGCGAGCAAGGTGCGGGTGTCCAGCGGTTGCCTGAGGGTCAGCCAGAAAAACAACCCGCCCTGGGGCACGTTCCAATCCGCGATATCAGCGAAATGCGTTTGCAACGCCGCCTGGAACCGATCACGACGGTCCCGATAGAAATCCCTCAACTCACTCAAATGGCTGCGGTACTGCTCGGTGCCGATCCATTGCTGCGCCTGCCACTGGCCGATACGATTGGTGTGCAGGTCCGCCGATTGCTTGAGCCGCAGCAGATGCGGGAACAGATCCGGACTGGCGATCAGGTAGCCCACCCTTAGCCCCGGCAACAGGGTTTTCGACACGGTGCCGGTGTAGATCCAGCTGGCCTTCTTCAAGCGACTGACAATCGGCGTGGCACTGCCGCCATCGAAGGTCAACTCGCGGTAGGGCTCGTCCTCGATCAGGGTGACGTCAAACTCGTCCAGCAGCGCCGCCACCGCATCGCGCTTGGCCTCGCTGTAGCGCACCGCCGAAGGGTTCTGGAAGGTCGGGATCAGGTAGATAAACGCTGGGCGATGCTGCTCCAGCCGGGCCCGCAACTGCTGCAGGTCCGGGCCGTCGGCCTCCAAAGGAACGGTGATGCAGTCGGCGCCGAACAGCTGGAAAATCTGCAACGCTGCCAGATAGGTCGGCGCTTCGAGCATCACTTCGGTGCCCACGTCGATGTGCAGCTTGGCCGCCAAATCGAGGGTTTGCTGGGAGCCGCTGACCACCAGCACCTGGCTCGCCTCACAGGCCACGCCCAGCGCCCGCGCCTGGGCTGCCAGGGCCTCACGCAGGGCCGGTTCGCCTTCGCTCATGCCGTACTGGCCCATGGACAATGGCATGGCCGCCCATTCCACTTTCGGCAGCATGGCTTCGGCCGGCAGGCCGCCGGCGAACGACATCACCTCAGGACGCTGCGCCGCCGCGAGGATTTCTCGAATCAAAGAACTTTTGAGGCGCGAGACACGTTCGGAAAAAGCCATGGGTCACCTGTAGCCGGTCGCTGGAATAATGAGTCAAACTGGTTGACCGAAATTACGCCGACCTCTGTGGATACGTCAATATGCTTGACCTTAAAAACCCTGCCTCCCAACAAATGGCCATGGAAGCGTTTTTCTTCGGTTACCAGGCGTTCACCGCCAAGGCCGATGAAATGCTCGAGCGTCGGGGGTTGAGCCGGGTCCACCAGCGCATCGTCTTTTTCATCGCCCGCTATCCGTCATTGAGCGTAAAGGAATTGCTGGCCCTGCTTGGGGTGAGCAAGCAGGCGTTGAACATGCCGTTGCGGCAGTTGATGGAAATGCACTTGGTGAACAGCGTCGCGTCCGAGACTGACAAACGCAAACGGCTGCTGGAACTGACCGCCGAGGGCGGGCGGTTCGAGCAGGCGTTGCGGCGTGAACAGGTGAAATTGCTGGAGCGGGTGTTTGCCGACGCCGGGGAAGCGGCGGTGGATGGGTGGCTGGCGGTGAACCTGGCACTGGGGAAATCCAGTGACTGACGGCGTCTGATCCGACGCCATCGCGAGCAGGCTCGCTCCCACAGTGGGCTGTGATGAATGCAAGATTTGTGTTCACCCATGAACCCTGTGGGAGCGAGCCTGCTCGCGATAGCGTCCGCATAGGCCATATATCCCTATCGCCAGACATTTCGTCGACAACACAGAAAACATTATTTGCATTATTTGTATACAAAAGCATAATTCGCTTCGTGCGAGTTCCTGACCAACAGGTCAACATACCCTCGCCAGCCTTACCTGCCTCAGCGCATCGCAACCACCCCCAGGGCGTGTGCGGTGCTGGAAATAACAATAAGACTCTTGAGGAGTACTCGCTGTGGAAAGCCGCAAACCCGAAGCCCGGACGCTGGACCTCTCGCCGCCACTACGCAGTGGCTGGCTTGAACGCCTCTTCAAACTCAGCTTGCATGGCACCACGGTGAAGACCGAGCTGATTGCTGGCCTGACGACCTTCATCACCATGGCCTACATCATCTTCGTCAACCCCAACATCATGGCCGACGCCGGCATCGATCACGGTGCCGCCTTCGTCGCCACCTGCATCGCCGCGGCCCTGGGCTGTCTGTTGATGGGCCTGTACGCCAACTGGCCGGTGGGCCTGGCACCGGGCATGGGTCTGAACGCCTTCTTCACCTACACCGTGGTCGGCACCATGGGCTACAACTGGGAAACCGCATTGGGCGCGGTGTTCATCTCCGGTGTGCTGTTCATGTTCCTGACCTTGTCACGGGTGCGCGAGTGGCTGCTCAACAGCATTCCGGTGAGCCTGCGCTTCGCCATGGGCGCGGGGGTCGGGTTGTTCCTCGGGCTGATCGGCCTGAAAACCGCCGGGATCATCGTCGACAGCCCCGCCACCCTGATCAAGCTCGGCTCGTTGCGCGAACCCGGTCCGTTGCTGGCCGCGGTGTGCTTCCTGATGATCGCCGTGCTCAGTTATCACCGTGTGTTCGGCGCGATCCTGATCAGCATCATCGCCGTGACCCTGGCCGGTTGGGGCCTGGGGTTGGTGCAGTACAACGGCGTCATGTCGACGCCGCCGAGCCTGGCTCCGACCTGGATGGCGATGGACGTGGCCGGCGTGTTCAACATCAGCATGATCAGCGTGGTGCTGGCCTTCCTTTTCGTGCACATGTTCGACACCGCCGGCACCCTGATGGGCGTTGCCCAGCGCGCCGGCCTGGTGAAAGCCGATGGCAAGATCGAGAACCTGTCCCGCGCCTTGAAAGCCGACAGTGCCTCCAGCGTATTTGGCGCCATGGTCGGCGTGCCGCCGGTGACCAGCTACGTGGAAAGCGCCGCTGGTGTGGCGGCAGGTGGCCGCACGGGGCTTACCGCCGTGACCGTCGGTGTGCTATTTATTGCCGCCATGTTCTTCGCACCGCTGGCCGGGATGATCCCGGCCTACGCCACGGCCGGGGCCTTGATCTACGTCGCCATGCTGATGATGGGCGGCATGGCCCACATCGAATGGGACGAAGCAACCGACAGCATTCCGGCCATCGTCACGGCCATCATGATGCCCCTGACGTTCTCGGTCGCCGACGGCATCGCCCTGGGTTTCATCACCTATGTGGTGCTCAAGGCCGGCACCGGTAAACACAAGGAAATTTCCGTCAGCCTGTGGGTGCTTTGCGCGATCTTCATCGCCAAGTTCATCTTCTTGTAAGCGCAACCGTATTCACTCGCCTCACCCCTTGGGTGAGGCTTTTGTACATCAGGAGCAAAGTAATGAATCTGGAAACCTGGCTGTTGTTCAGTGGCGCCGCATTGGTGGTGATCCTCATCCCCGGCCCGTTGTCGTTGTTGATGATCGGCAATAGCCTGAACTACGGCCTGCGCCGCTCCTATCCGGCATTCCTGGGGGGCGTGATCGCGTCGATCTGCCTGCTGAGCGCTTCGGCGCTGGGGCTCGGTGCATTGTTGATGGCCTCGGAGCAGTTGTTCAGCGCCCTGAAGATCGTCGGCGCCCTGTACCTGTTCTACCTGGCCTGGCAGAGCTGGCAGCAATCGCGCCAACCGGCCCAAGGCGCCGAAGTGCCCCAGGCTGTCGCCGTCCCGCGCTTTCGCACCCTCTTCGGCCGCGCGTTCGTGCTGGGGGCAAGCAACCCGAAAGACATCCTGTTCTTCGCTGCGTTCCTGCCGCAATTCCTGAGCGCCGAACAGCCATTCCTGCCGCAACTGCTGATCATGATCGCCACTTGGACCGTACTCGACCTGCTGTGCAAGCTGGCTTATGGCCTCGGTGCCCACGGCGCGGCGCGGTATCTGCGTACGGGTAAAGGCCAGGGCTGGTTCAACCGGGTCAGTGCCGGGTTGTTTGGTGGCGCGGGGGCGGCCTCTTTGTTGAGTCGCTGAAAGGCAAAAGCTTCGCGAGCAAGCCCGCTCCCACAATTGGAATGCATTTCAAGTGTGGGAGCGGGCTTGCTCGCGAAGGCACCCTCCCAGACACCCCATTTTTCATGGACGAAAAAAAGCCCGCAGTGTGAGCGGGCTAAAAACCAAAGAAGCTTATGCGCAGTCGCTTCCAAGACAAGGCAGTTGCTTGGGGGATCAACTGCCTCGATACGTTGAATAGGCGTAGGGCGAAATCAACAAGGGCACGTGGTAATGGTCCTGCTCGGCCGAAATACCGAAGCGCAGCACCACCACATTCAGGAACGCTGGATCGGGCATTTGCACGCCACGGGCGCGGTAGTAATCACCGGCGTGGAATTGCAATTGATAAACGCCCGAACGGTAGTCATCTCCTTGCAACAGGGGCGCATCGCAACGGCCGTCGCTGTTGGTCAGTGCACTGGCGACCAGATGTAGTTGCGAATCTTCCACGCGGTACAGTTCGATCTTGATCGAGCTGCCCGGGCAGCCATGTGCGGCATCCAAAACGTGAGTAGTCAAACGTCCCATTGCTTGTGCGCGCCTCGCTGCAGTGCAGTCCGGCCCGACGCCTCCTGATTCAGTTGAAAGACAGGCCGCACCGTTTCGGAGCACGAAACGCCACGGCGATGAGCGAATTAAGACACTTTAAAAGAAAATTGTACACAATAAAAAACAGATATTTGGCCCTTCGACTGCGCGACGGCACGTCAACTCCAGGTTTAAGTCAAACCAATGAATACAAGACCCTCCCGACGATTCATTGACCGACTGGGCAGGTTTCTTGCAGTGTAGACCCTGCCAGGGCCACAGTGAAAAAGGCAAAAATTCAGGCTTACAAATCGCGCATAAAGTTGTATACAATCACTCCATCGTCGTGACGCCAGCCTGAAACTCATCACCGGGGCGCCACCTACATGGTTCGAACAAGAAGGAAAACTGCAGTGAGCGCTGACTACCCACGCGACCTGATCGGTTACGGCAGTAACCCTCCCCATCCCCATTGGCCGGGCAATGCTCGCATCGCCCTGTCCTTCGTGCTCAATTACGAAGAAGGCGGCGAGCGCAACGTCCTCCATGGCGACAAGGAATCCGAAGCGTTCCTTTCGGAGATGGTCGCGGCGCAACCGCTGCAGGGCGAGCGCAACATGAGCATGGAGTCGCTGTACGAGTATGGCAGCCGTGCCGGCGTCTGGCGTGTCCTCAAGCTGTTCAAGGAATTCGATATCCCGCTGACCGTTTTCGCCGTAGCCATGGCCGCCCAGCGCCATCCAGACGTGATTCGCGCCATGGTCGCCGCCGGCCACGAGATCTGCAGCCACGGCTATCGCTGGATCGACTACCAGTACATGGATGAGGCCCAGGAACGCGAGCACATGCTCGAAGCGATCCGCATCCTCACCGAAATCGCTGGCGAACGTCCGCTGGGCTGGTACACCGGCCGCACCGGCCCGAACACCCGTCGGCTGGTGATGGAAGAAGGCGGTTTCCTCTACGACAGCGACACCTACGACGACGACCTGCCCTACTGGGAGCCGAACAACCCCACCGGCAAGCCGCACCTGGTGATCCCCTACACCCTCGACACCAACGACATGCGCTTCACCCAGGTGCAGGGTTTCAACAAGGGCGATGATTTCTTCCAATACCTCAAGGATGCTTTCGACGTGTTGTACGCCGAAGGGGCCGAGGCGCCGAAGATGCTTTCCATCGGCCTGCATTGCCGGCTGATCGGCCGCCCTGCGCGACTGGCCTCCCTCAAGCGCTTTCTCGAATACGTCAAAGGCCATGATCACGTCTGGTTCAGCCGTCGTGTCGACATCGCTCGCCACTGGCAGCAAACCCATCCGTATCAGGGAGCGTCCAAATGACCGCCTTCCAGACCCTCAAGCCCTCCACCTTGAGTCGCGAAGCGTTCGTCAAAGCCTTTGCCGATATCTACGAACATTCGCCATGGGTGGCCGAGAAGGCCTTCGACCTGGGCCAGGATCCCTCGATCGACGAAATCGAAACCCTGCACCAGCGCATGAGCGACATCCTGTTGAGTGCCGATCACGCCAGCCAACTGGCGCTGATCAACGCTCACCCGGACCTGGCCGGTAAAGCCGCCGTCCAGGGCCAACTGACCGAAGCCAGCACGAACGAACAGGCCGGCGCCGGTATTCACCAATGCACGGCCGAAGAGTTCCAGCGCTTCACCGAGCTGAACGACGCCTACAAGGCCAAGTTCAAGTTTCCCTTCATCATGGCGGTAAAAGGCAGCAACCGGCACCAGATCCTCGCGGCATTCGAAACGCGCATCCATCACTCGGCAGACGCCGAATTCAAATGCGCGCTGGCAGAGATCAACAAAATCGCGTTGTTCCGATTACTAACCCTTTAGCGAGCAGCCCTGCGACCCGAGGCCCTGCAAGCATCCCCAGCCAACCTATTTAAAGGCAGACAAGAAGAATGAAAGCTTACGCCGTACCTTTCGAGAAGTTCGTCAACCTGGCCGACGCCCGCCTGGGCACCAAGATCATCTCGGTCACCGATGACTGGTTCGCCGACGCCAACCGCCTGTTCCAGCCGACCCCGGCCGTGTGGAAGGAGGGCGTGTTCGATGACAATGGCAAGTGGATGGACGGCTGGGAATCGCGGCGCAAGCGCTTCGAAGGCTACGACAGCGCGGTGATCCGCCTGGGCGTGGCGGGCTCGATCAAGGGCGTGGACATCGACACCTCATTCTTCACCGGCAACTACCCACCGTCGGCCTCCCTGGAAGCCTGCTTCCTGAGCGAAGGCGAACCGGACGAAAACACCCAGTGGACTGAAGTACTGTCGGCCGTCGAATTGCAAGGCAACAGCCACCACTACCACGAAATCAGCAATGACCAGGCCTTCAGCCACCTGCGCTTCAACATCTATCCAGACGGCGGCGTGGCTCGCCTGCGGGTCTACGGCATTCCGTACCGCGACTGGTCGGCCGTGGGCGACAACGAACAGATCGACCTGGCTGCCGCCCTCAACGGTGGCCGCGCCCTGGCCTGCTCCGACGAACACTTCGGGCGCATGAGCAACATCCTCAACCCGGGCCGTGGCGTGAACATGGGCGATGGCTGGGAAACCGCCCGTCGTCGCACCCCGGGCAATGACTGGGTGATCGTCGCCCTGGGCCATGCCGGCATCGTTGAACAGGTCGTCGTCGACACCCTGCACTTCAAGGGCAACTACCCCGACAGCTGCTCGATCCAAGGCGCGTTCGTCAAGGGCGGCACCGACAGCCAGATCGAAACCCAGTCGCTGTTCTGGCGTGAACTGCTGCCGAGCCAGAAGCTGGAAATGCACGCCGAACACACCTTCGCCGAGCAGATCAAGGCCCTGGGACCGATCACCCATATCCGCCTGAACGTGTTCCCGGACGGTGGCGTGAGTCGCCTGCGGGTGCTTGGTAAGGTAGCGAAGTAAGCGGCGCGCCCTTCGCGAGCAAGCCCGCTCCCACAGGGGAATGCATTCCAAATGTGGGAGCGGGCTTGCTCGCGAAGGCGCCAGAACAAACAACACAGAATTTTTGGATAAGAAGACCAGCATGCGCACTCTCAAGATCGAACCGTTGACCAAAGAAGCCTTCGCCCCATTCGGTGACGTGATCGAAACCGACGGCAGCGATCACTTCATGATCAACAACGGTTCGACCATGCGCTTCCATCGCCTGGCGACGGTGGAAACCGCCACGCCGGACGACAAGGCGATCATCAGCATCTTCCGCGCCGACGCGCTGGACATGCCGCTGACCGTGCGCATGCTGGAGCGCCATCCGCTGGGCAGCCAGGCCTTCATTCCGCTGCTCGGCAACCCCTTTCTGATCGTGGTCGCGCCACTTGGCGATGCACCTGTATCAGGCTTGGTCCGCGCCTTCGTCACCAACGGCAGGCAGGGCATTAATTACCATCGCGGCGTCTGGCACCACCCGGTGCTGACGATCGAAAAGCGGGATGACTTCCTGGTGGTTGATCGCAGTGGCACAGGCAATAACTGCGATGAGCATTTTTTCAAAGAGGATGAGTGTTTGATCCTCGCCCCCCACCAATAAGAGAAGGTCCGATCACGCGAAAACAAGCGTGACGGGCGAGAGGTAAAGACTGTGGAAGCACATATGCTGGAATGGCTGAACCTGAGCATTCGCTGGGTTCACATGATCACTGGCGTGGCTTGGATCGGCGCGTCGTTCTACTTCGTCTGGCTGGAAAACAACCTCAATCGCGTCAACCCCAAGAGCGGCCTGGCCGGCGACCTGTGGGCCATCCATGGTGGCGGCATCTACCACCTGGAAAAATACAAACTCGCGCCACCGTCCATGCCGGACAACCTGCACTGGTTCAAATGGGAAGCCTACTTCACCTGGATGTCGGGCATCGCCCTGCTGTGCGTGGTGTTCTATTGGAACCCGACCGTCTACCTGCTGGCCCCCGGCAGCAGCCTGAGCGGTGCTGAAGGCGTGGCCCTGGGCATCGGTTCGCTGCTCGTCGGCTGGTTCGTCTATTCCTTTCTCTGCGACTCGGCCCTGGGCAAGCGCCCCGCCCTGCTCGGCCTGATTCTGTTCGTGCTGCTGATCGCCGCGGCCTACGGGTTCAGCAAGGTGTTCAGCGGTCGCGGGGCCTACCTGCATGTCGGGGCGGTCATCGGCACGATCATGGTGGGCAACGTGTTCCGCATCATCATGCCGGCACAACGGGCCCTGGTCGCGGCCATCGCCGAGAACCGTACCCCCGACCCGGCGCTGCCGGCCAAGGGCTTGCTGCGTTCGCGCCACAACAACTACTTCACCCTGCCGGTGCTGTTCATCATGATCAGCAACCACTTCCCGAGCACCTACGGCAGCCAATACAACTGGCTGATCCTGGCCGGTATCGCCGTGGCGGCGGTGTTGGTGCGGCATTACTTCAACACGCGCCATGACAGCAACCGGTTTGCCTGGACGCTGCCGGTCGGCGCCCTGGCGATGATTTGCCTGGCCTACGTCACCGGGCCCAAACCCATCTCCAGCGCACCGGAAGTGGCAAAGGCGCCGGCCGCCATCGAGTACCAGCCCCTGCCGGAAACCGCCGTGGGCGGTGGCGCCAAGCCCGCAACGGCCCCAGCAGCGCCAGCGGAAAAACCGGCCCAGGCCGCCAGCGCCCAAGGCCCTTCGTTCGAGAAGGTCCACAGCGTGATCCAGGAACGCTGCTCGGTCTGCCACTCGGCCAAGCCCACCAGCCCGTTGTTCAGCGCCGCGCCGGGCGGGGTGATGTTCGACACGCCGCAGCAGATTCAGCAAGAAGCCGCGCGCATCCAGGCCCAGGCCGTAACCACCCAGATCATGCCGTTGGGCAACATAACCCAGATGACCCAGCAGGAACGCGACCTGATCGGCGCCTGGATCAATCAGGGCGCGCACACCAACTGAGCCACTGTTTTCAATAAATGTCCTACCGCTGACAGGCTGACAGGCAATGACCGGTCGCCCGTCAGCGACTGCCTGCGCCTCAACAATAAAAACAAGAGGAAAGCACCCGATGATCCAGCCCCGCCATCACGCCCCAAATTCGCCGCATCTGCGCCGTTGCAGGGCACTTGAGCCCTTCAAGACAAGCCCGTATCCTGCGCGGCCGTTCGAAACGGGCCGACAACAAAATCCCTTCCGATCCTGACCGAACTGCCAGCTTATTGCGGCACTGGCGGACATCAACGCGCCCCTGAACACAACTTTCCGACTGTTTCATAACGGCAGGGCAAGCCATTTCCGGTTTTTTCCGGACTTGGCTCAGCGCTTGCTATCAGCATTCGCCACGCTCAAAAAGCTGACCGAACGGATGTTTTCATCCGTGGAAAAAAGGCGCCACACCAGAGCGCTGACTCGAAAAAAAAGCGGTACCACTTACCTTTGGGAGCAAACCGAATGAAACGTACGTGCACCAGCCTGATACTCGCAGGATCCTTGCTGGCCGCCGGCCAGGCGATGGCCGACGGCCTGTTCCAGTGGCAGAACAACAGCCTGAGCTACCTGTATGGCAAGGATTTCCAGATCAACCCGCGTATCCAGCAGACCGTGACCTTCGAACACGCCGATGCCTGGAAATACGGGGACAACTTCTTCTTCCTCGATCGGATTTTCTATAACGGCCAGGACGACAGCCAGTCCGGCCCGAACACCTACTACGGTGAGTTCAGCCCGCGCCTGTCGTTCGGCAAGATCTTCGACCAGAAGCTGGAACTGGGGCCGATCAAGGATGTGCTGCTGGCCATGACCTATGAGTTCGGGGAAGGCGACAACGAGTCGTACCTGATCGGCCCGGGTTTCGACCTGGCGATTCCCGGCTTCGACTACTTCCAGCTGAACATCTACAACCGCCAGACCGAAGGCCCACGCGCCGGCGACAACGTCTGGCAGATCACTCCGGTCTGGGCCTACACCCTTCCGGTGGGTTCATCCGATATCCTGTTCGACGGGTTCATCGACTGGGTGGTGGACAACGACACCAATTCCAAGGGCACCTACCACGCCAACCTGCACATCGTCCCGCAGGTCAAATATGACTTGGGCAAGGCCTTGAAGCTCGGCGCCAAGCAGCTATACGTCGGGGTGGAATACGACTATTGGAAGAACAAGTACGCGATCGAAGACAGCGACGGGTTCAAGACCAACCAGAGCACGACCAGCTTTTTGCTGAAGTACCATTTCTGATCTGATTCATTGGGATCCAGAAGTCACCGCACAGCTTTTGTGGGAGCGGGCTTGCTCGCGAATGCGGACTATCAGCCAACATCAATGTTGAATGTTCAGTCGCCTTCGCGAGCAAGCCCGCTCCCACACTGGTTTGTGTATTGGGTTCAGTTTCAGCATCCACCCCGGATCCTCTGTAGGAGCGAGCCTGCTCGCGATCGCGGCGGAGCTGCTCTAAGCCAACCCCAGAAACCGACTCAACGCCTCACGCTGCGCCAACGCATCCTGGCGCCCCAGCTCGATCAGCTCGCTGCAATACCCCGCCTCGAACAACAGGTAGCTCAGCACCCCTGCGCCACTGGTCTTGGTCGCGCCCGGCCCGCGCAAGAAGACGCGCAACGCACGGGGCAACTCCTGGCGATGGCGGGCGGCGATTTCGTCGATCGGTTGGCTGGGTGAAATCACCAGCACGTCCACCGGTGCGGCGCCGAGGGCGTGGGCCGGGACGTCATCGGGCAGCAAGTGGCTGAAGCCGTTCAGGCGCTCAAGCAACTCGATGTCGCTTTCCAGGCTGTCGATGAACGTGCTGTTGAGCATATGACCGCCGATCTGCGCCAGGGTCGGTTGCAGGCCGGTGTAGCTGCGCTCGCGCGGATCTTGCCCGCCGGCGCCACGGGGATTGCCGCTGACACCGATCACCAGCACACGGTTGGCCCCCAGGTGCAGGGCTGGGCTGATGGGCGCCGATTGCCGCACCGCGCCGTCGCCGAAATATTGCGGGCCGATCCTGACCGGCGCGAACAACAATGGAATCGCCGAACTGGCCAGTAAATGCTCCACCGACAACTGCGTCGGCACACCGATACGCCGATGGCGCAACCAGGCATCGATGGTCCCGCGCCCCTGATAGAACGTAACGGCCTGGCCGGATTCATAACCGAACGCCGTCACCGCCACCGCCCGCAACTGCTGCTCGGCGATGGCCTGCTCGATGCCCGAGGCGTGGAACTGGGCCTGGAGCAGTTCGCGCAACGGCGAACTGTCGATCAGCGCCACTGGCAACTTGGCCCCCAGGCCCAGCAGGCTGTGGAAGAAGAAACGCATCGATTGGGCCAGCACGCCCCGCCAGTCGCTGCGCATGACTTGATGGCTGCGCACCGCTTGCCAGAATGCGGTCAGCCGCTCGATGGCCGTCTTGAAGTCCATCGCCCCGCTCGCCAGGCTGACCGCGTTGATCGCCCCGGCCGAGGTGCCGACAATCACCGGAAACGGGTTATCCGCCCCATCCGGCAGCAATTCGGCGATGGCCGCCAGTACGCCTACCTGATACGCCGCTCGAGCCCCGCCGCCGGAAAGAATCAAACCTGTAACCGGTTCAGCTGGGGTCATCGCAATGCTCCGTGCTCAAGGTGATATCAAAAAAACTCAGCCGCGTTTGTCGTACAGCTTGGGCTCGCCCGGCGGACGGCTCTTGAAGCGCCGGTGTGCCCAAAGGTACTGCTCGGGACAATCGCTCACCGACCGCTCTACCCACTGGTTGATGCGGATGCAATCGGCTTCCTCGGTCTCGCCCGGAAAATCCGTCAGCGGCGCCTGGATCACCAGGCGATAACCGCTGCCATCGGCCAGCCGCTCCTGGGTGAAAGGCACCACCAGCGCCTTGCCCAGGCGGGCGAACTTGCTGGTGGCGGTGACCGTCGCGGCCTGGACGCCGAACAGCGGCACGAACACGCTTTGCTTGGCGCCGTAGTCCTGGTCCGGCGCATACCAGATCGCCCGCCCGGCCCGCAGCAGCTTGAGCATGCCACGCACGTCGTCACGTTCCACCGCCAGGGAATCGAGGTTGTGCCGCTCGCGGCCCCGGCGCTGGATGTAGTCGAACAGCGGGTTCTTGTGCTCGCGGTACATGCCATCGATGGTGTGCTGCTGGCCAAGCAAGGCCGCGCCGATTTCCAGCGTGGTGAAATGCAACGCCATCAGGATCACGCCCTTGCCCTCGCGCTGGGCCTGCTTGAGGTGCTCCAGCCCTTCGACATGGGCCAGTTTCGCCAAACGCGAACGCGACCACCACCAACTCATGGCCATCTCGAAAAAGGCGATGCCGGTGGAGGCAAAGTTGTCCTTGAGCAGACGCTTGCGCTCGGCGGCGGATTTTTCCGGGAAGCACAGTTCCAGGTTGCGCCGCGCGATGCGCCGTCGGTCGCCGGCCACCCGATACATCAGTGCGCCCAATGCGCGACCGACCCGCAGCAAAAACGGATAAGGCAATTGAACGATCAGCCACAACAGCCCCAGGCCGCACCACAGCAGCCAGAAACGCGGATGAAAAAATGCAGCTCGAAAACGCGGGCGATCCATTACAGCTTCCATTAAGACATGGGCCGCGCATTCTACATTGTTCGACCCGGGTTGCGGCTGGCGGACGATCTCGTTATAAGTCTCGGCACTTTTAGTGACAAGCCGTTGTACGCCGACCATGAGCCAAACCGAACCGCTAGACCAAGATCCCGTGTTCCAGCTGAAGGGCAGCATGCTCGCCATTACGGTGCTGGAACTGGCCCGCAACGACCTGGAGAGCCTTGACCGGCAACTGGCGGCGAAAGTCGCCCAGGCCCCGAACTTCTTCAGCAATGCCCCCCTGGTGCTGGCCCTGGACAAGCTGCCCGCCGGCGAAGGCTCAGTGGACCTGCCAGGCCTGATGCGCGTCTGCCGCCAGCACGGCCTGCGCACCCTGGCGATCCGCGCCAGCCGCATCGAAGACATCGCCGCCGCCATCGCCGTGGACATCCCAGTGCTGCCGCCGTCCGGCGCCCGGGAACGCGTGCTGGAACTGAATCCGGTCGAAGCGAAGAAAATTCCGGAAAAACCACCGGAGCCCAGCGTCAAGCCGACACGCGTGATCACCTCGCCCGTGCGCGGCGGGCAACAGATTTATGCCCAGGGTGGCGATCTGGTCATCGTCTCCTCGGTCAGCCCGGGGGCGGAACTTCTGGCCGATGGCAACATCCATGTATACGGCCCGATGCGCGGTCGAGCACTGGCCGGCGTCAAGGGTGATACCAAAGCCAGGATCTTCTGTCAGCAATTGAGCGCTGAGCTGGTTTCCATCGCCGGGCAGTACAAGGTTTCCGAGGATTTGCGCCGCGACCCGTTGTGGGGGGCCGGCGTCCAGATCAGCCTGTCAGGCGACGTGTTGAACATCATTCGGCTTTAACGGATACTGCCGCATTTTCCAAGCATCTCTAAAACGAGCGAAAACGGCTTAAACGACGTAGGAAAAAGGATCAGGCAGTGTTTACCGGAGGTAGACCCCGCCCGACAGCCGATTCCAGCCAAGCCTGTCCAATTGCAGCGGTTTTCCAGAGATGTTTTTCAGGGGCTGACAAAGTCCTTTTTCCTTAGGGGTGAAACACCTTGGCCAAGATTCTCGTGGTTACATCCGGCAAGGGTGGTGTGGGTAAGACCACCACCAGCGCCGCTATCGGTACCGGCCTCGCTCTGCGCGGCCACAAGACAGTCATCGTCGACTTCGACGTCGGCCTGCGTAACCTGGACCTGATCATGGGTTGCGAGCGTCGCGTGGTCTACGACTTCGTCAACGTGGTCAACGGCGAAGCGAACCTGCAGCAGGCCCTGATCAAGGACAAGCGCCTTGAGAACCTCTACGTGCTGGCTGCCAGCCAGACCCGCGACAAAGACGCGCTGACCCAGGAAGGCGTGGAAAAAGTGCTGATGCAGCTCAAGGAAGACTTTGAGTTCGTGGTCTGCGACTCCCCGGCCGGTATCGAGAAAGGTGCCCACCTGGCCATGTACTTCGCCGACGAAGCGATTGTCGTGACCAACCCGGAAGTGTCGTCGGTCCGCGACTCCGACCGCATGCTGGGCCTGCTGGCGAGCAAGTCCCGGCGCGCCGAGAAAGGCGAAGAGCCGATCAAGGAACACTTGCTGCTGACCCGCTACAACCCGCAACGAGTCAGCGATGGCGAAATGCTGGGCGTCGAAGACGTCAAGGAAATCCTCGCCGTCACCCTGCTGGGTGTCATTCCGGAATCCCAAGCGGTACTCAAGGCTTCCAACTCCGGCGTGCCGGTGATTCTCGACGACCAGAGCGATGCCGGCCAGGCGTACAGCGATGCCGTCGACCGCCTGCTGGGCAAGACCGTGGAGCATCGTTTCCTCGATGTAACGAAGAAAGGTTTCTTCGAGCGCCTGTTTGGAGGTAGGTAATGAACCTTTTTGACTTCTTTCGTGCCAACAAAAAGCCCAGTACCGCCTCGGTCGCGAAAGAGCGTCTACAGATCATCGTGGCGCACGAACGCGGCCAACGCAGTACCCCTGACTACCTGCCAGCCTTGCAGAAGGAACTGGTGGAAGTGATCCGCAAATACGTCAACATCGGTAGCGATGACGTGCATGTGGCGCTGGAAAGCCAGGGCAGCTGCTCGATCCTGGAACTCAACATCACCCTGCCGGATCGCTGATCGCACCGGCGGGAGCCACGGCGGCTCGGGTCCCAAATCCTTCCCCTGTGAGAGAAGGAAAAAGGGCCCGAGCCGCCGTTGGCGTTTGTAGCGAGACTGTTTTTAATGCCCCTGTCCAACATCCGCATCATTCATCAGGACGCCGCTGTCCTGGTGGTCGACAAGCCGACCCTGTTGCTTTCCGTGCCCGGCCGGGCCGACGACAACAAGGACTGCCTGATCACCCGTCTGCAGGAAAACGGCTATCCGGAAGCGCGAATCGTGCACCGACTGGACTGGGAAACCTCTGGCATCATCCTGCTGGCCCGTGACCCGGACACCCATCGCGAACTGTCCCGGCAATTTCATGACCGCGAAACCGAAAAAGCCTACACCGCGCTGTGCTGGGGCCAACCGGAGCTGGACAGCGGCAGCATCGACCTGCCCCTGCGCTACGACCCGCCGACCAAACCCCGGCATGTGGTGGACCATGAACAGGGCAAACACGCCCTGACCTTCTGGCGCGTACTGGAACGTTGCGGCGACTGGTGCCGGGTCGAGCTGACACCCATCACCGGACGCTCGCACCAACTGCGCGTGCACATGCTCTCCATCGGTCACCCGCTGCTGGGCGACGGGCTCTACGCCCACCCGCAGGCCCTCGCCGCCTGGCCGCGCCTGTGCCTGCACGCGAGCATGTTGAGCTTCACCCACCCGCAAAGCGGCGAGCGCCTGCGCTTCGAGTGCCCGGCACCGTTCTGAGGGACACCACCGGCACTGTGGCGAGGGAGCTTGCTCCCGCTGGACTCTGTAGGAGCTGGCGAAGCCTGCGATCTTTTGATCTTTCGCTTGAGATTCAAGTGGCTGGGGAAAGATCGCAGCCTCGTTGCACTCGACAGCTCCTACAGACGCAGCCCAGCGGGAGCAAGCTCCCTCGCCACAGGTTCGACAGCCCAAGTTCGCCATATACATACCCCTCCCCATCCGTCACCAATACGGTAAACTCCCGCCCATCGCTGTCTGGAGTGACTTATGCGCGCAGAGTTGAACCAAGGCCTGATCGACTTCCTCAAGGCCTCCCCTACCCCGTTTCATGCCACCGCCAGCCTGGCCAAGCGCCTGGAGGCGGCCGGTTACCAGCGTCTTGACGAACGCGAGACTTGGGCCACCGAGGCCAACGGTCGTTATTACGTCACGCGCAACGACTCTTCGATCATTGCCTTCAAGCTCGGCCGCCACTCACCGCTGCACGACGGCATCCGCCTGGTCGGCGCCCACACCGACAGCCCCTGCCTGCGGGTCAAGCCGCAGCCGGAACTGCAACGCCACGGGTTCTGGCAACTGGGGGTGGAGGTCTACGGCGGCGCGCTGCTGGCGCCATGGTTCGACCGTGACCTGTCCCTGGCCGGGCGCGTGACCTTCCGCCGCGATGGCAAGGTCGAGAGCCAACTGATCGATTTCAAGGCGCCGATCGCCACGATTCCGAACCTGGCCATCCACCTCAATCGCGAAGCCAACCAGGGCTGGGCCATCAACCCGCAGAACGAGCTGCCGCCGATCCTCGCTCAGTTCGCCGGTGACGAGCGCGTCGACTTCCGTGCCGTGCTCACCGATCAACTGGCCCGAGAACACGGCCTGAATGCCGACGTGGTGCTCGATTACGAGTTGAGCTTCTACGACACCCAAAGCGCCGCGGTCATTGGCCTGCATGGTGATTTCATTGCCGGCGCGCGCCTGGACAACCTGCTGTCATGCTACGCCGGCCTGCAAGCCTTGCTGAACGCCGACACTGAAGAAACCTGCGTGCTGGTGTGCAACGATCACGAGGAGGTCGGCTCATGTTCAGCCTGTGGCGCCGACGGTCCGATGCTGGAACAGACCCTGCGTCGCCTGCTGCCCGAAGGTGAAGAGTTCGTACGGACCATTCAGAAATCCCTGCTGGTTTCGGCGGACAACGCCCACGGTGTGCACCCCAACTATGCCGACAAACATGACGCCAACCACGGCCCCAAGCTCAACGCCGGCCCGGTGATCAAGGTCAACAGCAACCAGCGCTACGCCACCAACAGCGAAACCGCCGGGTTCTTCCGCCATTTGTGCATGGCCGAAGAAGTGCCGGTGCAGAGCTTCGTGGTGCGCAGCGACATGGGCTGCGGCTCGACCATCGGCCCGATCACCGCCAGTCAGCTGGGCGTGCGCACCGTGGACATCGGCCTGCCGACCTTCGCCATGCATTCGATCCGCGAACTGTGCGGCAGCCATGACCTGGCGCATTTGGTGAAGGTGCTGAGCGCGTTCTACGCGTCTCGCGAGTTGCCATAGTTGCAATTGCAGCTAAACCCTGTGGCGAGGGAGCTTGCTCCCGCTGGGTGGCGCAGCCGCCCCTAATCTGTAACTGGATGCAGATCGGCCAGCGCTGCGCACTGGAGCGGGAGCAAGCTCCCTCGCCACAATGATGTCCACCTCAAGATTCGAGGAGGCTGTGACACACATCAGCCCACCCCAACCAAACCCCAACTAGACTGTCCTTATCCCCCTCGACAAGGCCGTCGTCATGACCTCGATGTCTGCGCTCAACGCCATGCTGGTGCCCATCATCGCCGGCATGATCCTGCTGGCCATCGGTTTCAACTTCCGTGACAAGAACGTCGGTGTCTTCGCCATGTGGATCGGCATGCTGCTGATCCTCGCCACGGTGGTGATCAAGATCCTGAGCAAGCTCAACGAATCGCTCTGAGCCTGGCGCCGGCCACCGGCGATTATTCCGGCACAGGTTGCTCCGGCACATCCACGCCGACATGGATCGCATCGTGGCGCCAGAACTCCAGGTCGCAGTCGATCAGCCGCTGGTGCTGGTCATAGTTGACCCGTGCGATGCGCAGCCCGGGGCTGCCCACCGAGACCCTCAACGCCGCCGCCGCTTCCGGCTGTAACGAGGTGGGCACGATTTCGAACTTCACCCGGCCGTAGTGCAGGTCGTAATGGCGAGCGTACAGCTCGGTGATGGATTGGTTGAGGTCGAACCCGAGGATGTCCGGGAAATACTGCGGGTTCAGGTAGTGCTCGACGTACAGCACCAGCCGCTCATCGATACGCCGCACACGACAGATCTGGATCACGCTGGACAGCGCCGGCAACTGCAACCAGGCACACACGGCCGCCGAAGCCGGTTGCAGGCGTGCAGAAATCACTTGGGTAGAAGGCACACGCCCCTGGGCCGCGACCATGGCGTGGAAATGGCTGCGCTGCATCAGGTTGTAGGCCAAGCGCGGCGGCGAGACGAACCAGCCCCGGCGCTCCTCCCGATAGATCTGCCCCTGGGCTTCGAGCTGCAACAACGCTTCGCGCACGGTGATCCGCGTGGTCCCGAACAATTCACTGAGCTTGCGCTCGGCCGGCAACTTGCTGCCGGGCGCCAGCAACCCGTGGTCGAGTTGCTCTTGCAGCACCTGTCCAATGGCTGTCACCGCTTTGGTTGCATCGATGCGCATCAACGTTACCTATCTGGACTAGACCAGCACTGTTTCGGGGCAGGATCGACGGCTCATCGATCCGCTTCTGAGTCCAGCAAGCCTAGGCACTGCACATGACTGGCAGATGACAGAGCCGCCGAACGGTCGTTTTGCCAGCGTGCAAATTAACGGCCAAGTCCTTGCAGATCAGCCGTTTAACCATGGTCTACGCTTAATTCGCAGCCAACCCCCACGAGCCTGGCATTTCCGGCCGCCTGCGGCACCGACATCAAAATGTCACAGGGCTCGCCTACATTGGCTCAGGTATTGCTGACCTAGACCAACACAACCGCAATCGCAGCGTTGAAAACGCCCATAGGAGCTTCGGATGAAACAGCTTTTCCTGGCATCACTGTTAGGCTCGACCATTGCCATGTGCACCGCCGCCATGGCCGCTGACACCGATCTGAAAACGTTGGAAGCCGCTGCGAAAGCGGAAGGCGCCGTCAACAGCGTCGGCATGCCCGATGACTGGGCAAACTGGAAAGGCACCTGGGACGACCTGGCCAAACTCTACGGCTTGAAACACATCGACACCGACATGAGCTCGGCCCAGGAAATCGCCAAGTTCGCCGCCGAAAAAGACAACGCCAGCGCCGACATCGGCGACGTCGGTGCGGCCTTCGGCCCGATCGCGGTCAAGCAGGGCGTGGTCCAGCCCTACAAGCCAAGCACCTGGGAACAAGTACCGGCCTGGGCCAAGGACAAGGACGGTAACTGGGCATTGGCCTACACCGGCACCATCGCCTTCATCGTCAACAAGAAGCTGCTGCACGGCTCCGAAGTGCCGACCAAATGGGCCGACCTGAAGACCGGCAAGTACAAAGTCTCCATCGGTGACGTGAGCACCGCCGCCCAGGCCGCCAACGGCGTGCTGGCCGCGGCCCTGGCCAACGGCGGCGACGAGAAGAACGTCCAGCCGGCGCTGTTGATGTTTGCCGATATCGCCAAGCAAGGGCGCCTGTCCATGGCCAACCCGACCATCGCCACGATGGAAAAAGGTGAAGTCGAAGTCGGCGTGGTCTGGGATTTCAACGGCCTGAGCTACAAGGCCAAGATGGCCAACCCCGATGACTACGTCGTACTGATTCCGTCCGACGGCTCGGTGATCTCCGGCTACACCACCATCATCAACAAATATGCCAAGCACCCGAACGCCGCCAAGCTGGCCCGTGAGTACATCTTCAGCGACGCTGGCCAGATCAACCTGGCCAAGGGCAACGCCCGTCCAATCCGCGCCGAGCACCTGAAACTGCCGGAAGAGGTCCAGGCCAAACTGCTGCCGAACGAGCAGTACAAAGGCGTGACCCCGATCAAGGATGCGGATGCATGGGAGAAAACTTCCAAGGCACTGCCGCAGAAGTGGCAGGAAGAAGTGATCATCAACATGCAATAAAGGGGTAATCCCCCCATTCGGATATCTGGAGAAAATTCAACTGTGGGAGCGAGCCTGCTCGCGATAACGGCATGTCAGTCAACATTGTTGAAGGTCAGCCGCCATCGCGAGCAGGCTCGCTCCCACAGTGAAACCAGGTGAATCCGAGACCTCATTGATACCTGCCCGGAGTCCCGGTACCCATGAAGCACAACGTCATCCTGGTGGTGCTCGACGGTCTCAACCATGAGGTCGCCCGGCATGCCATGGGGCATTTGCAGGCTTACGTCGGCGCAGGACGCGCGGCCCTCTACAAACTGGAATGTGAGTTGCCCGCCCTGTCCCGCCCGCTCTACGAATGCATCCTCACCGGCGTCGTGCCCATCGACAGCGGGATCGTGCACAACAATGTCTCGCGCCTGTCGAACCAGCGCAGCATTTTCCACTACGCCACCCAGGCCGGCCTGAGCACGGCGGCTGCGGCGTATCACTGGGTCAGCGAACTCTACAACGCGTCCCCCTTCGTCGCCGGTCGCGACCGGCACACCGACAACCCCGACCTGCCGATCCAATACGGGCATTTCTATTGGAATGACCACTACCCCGATTCCCATCTGTTCGCCGACGCCGAACACCTGCGCCTGCGCTATTTGCCGAACTTCCTGCTGGTGCACCCGATGAACATCGACGACGCCGGCCACAAGCACGGCCTCGACACCCCGCAATACCGCAACAGCGCCCGCTCGGCCGATATCAACCTGGCGGTCTACCTGCAAGGCTGGCTCGACGCCGGTTACCAGGTGCTGGTGACCGCCGACCACGGCATGAACAATGACCGTTCCCACAACGGCCTGCTGGCTGAAGAACGGGAAGTACCGCTGTTCGTCCTGGGTGACAGCTTCAGTTTCGATCCCACTGCCGCGCCCAAGCAGACCGAACTGTGCGGCACGATTTGCCAATTGCTCGGCGTCGACCACGACAAACCCTATTGCCAGGAGCTACTCAAGTGAACGCCATGACGCGCGGCAAATGGCTGGCAGCGTTGTGCCTGGTGCCCTTCGCGATTTTCTTCATCGTGTTCCAGATCGCCCCGCTGCTCTGGGTGCTGGTCAACAGCCTGGAATCGGAGGAGTTCGGCTGGGGCCTGGCCAACTTCAGCAAAATCTTCAGTTCGAAGTTTTATCGGCAGGCAATCCAGCACAGCCTGGAGATCAGCTTCTGGTCCAGCGTGTTCGGCATCGTCATTGCCGTGCTCGGCAGCTATTCGCTGCGCCGGGTGGATTCGCGGCTGCGCAACTTCGTCAACGCCTTCGCCAACATGACCAGCAACTTCGCCGGCGTGCCCCTGGCCTTCGCTTTCATCATCTTGCTGGGGTTCAACGGCAGCATCACGCTCATGCTCAAGCAGGCGGGGATCATCGAGGATTTCAACCTGTATTCGAAAACCGGGCTGATCATTCTCTACACCTACTTCCAGATTCCCCTGGGCGTGCTGCTGCTCTATCCAGCCTTCGACGCCCTGCGCGAAGACTGGCGCGAGTCCGCCGAGTTGCTCGGCGCCAACGGCTGGCAGTTCTGGCGGCACATCGGCTTGCCGGTGCTGACCCCGGCGCTGCTGGGCACTTTCGTGATCCTGCTGGCCAACGCCCTCGGCGCCTACGCCACGGTCTACGCGCTGACCACCGGCAACTTCAACGTGCTGCCGATCCGCATCGCCGCCATGGTCTCCGGCGACATTTCCCTCGACCCGAACATGGCCAGTGCCCTGGCCGTGATACTGGTGGCGTTGATGACCGTGGTGACCGTCGTCCATCAGTTGCTGCTCAAGAGGAGCTACCATGTCTCGCGCTGAACCGGGCTCCGTCGGGCTTTATCATCGGGTGGTGGTGTACCTGCTGTTCGCCATCCTGCTGCTGCCCCTGGCCGGCACACTCGTCTACTCCATCGCCAGCAGTTGGTCGGCCACCGTGCTGCCCAGCGGCTTCACCTTCAAATGGTATGTGCAGTTGTGGAGCGATCCGCGTTTTCTCCACGCCTTCGGTCAGTCGCTGCTGGTCTGTGTCGGTGCGCTGGTCCTCTCGGTGGTGTTGATCCTGCCGTTGCTGTTCGTGGTGCATTACCACTTTCCCAAGCTCGACGCGCTGATGAACATCCTGATCCTGCTGCCCTTCGCGGTGCCGCCGGTGGTGTCGTCGGTGGGGCTTTTGCAACTCTATGGTTCCGGGCCGCTGGCGATGGTCGGTACGCCGTGGATCCTGATCGGTTGCTACTTCACCGTCGCCCTGCCCTTCATGTACCGGGCGATCACCAACAACCTGCAAGCGATCAACCTGCGCGACTTGATGGACGCTGCCCAACTGCTCGGCGCCAGCACCTTCCAGGCCGCGTTCCTGGTGGTGCTGCCGAACCTGCGCAAGGGCCTGATGGTGGCGCTGCTGCTGTCCTTTTCGTTCCTGTTCGGCGAGTTCGTGTTTGCCAACATTCTCGTCGGCACCCGCTATGAAACCCTGCAGGTGTACCTGAACAACATGCGCAACAGCAGCGGTCACTTCACCAGTGCGCTGGTGATTTCCTATTTCTTCTTCGTACTGGTCCTGACCTGGGCGGCCAACATCTTGAGCAAGGACAAAAGCCAATGAGCTACGTCAGCGTCCAACACCTGCAAAAAAGCTACGCCGGCACGCCGGTGTTCAGCGACATCAACTGCGAGATCGGCAAGGGCGAATTCGTCACCCTCCTCGGCCCTTCCGGTTGCGGCAAATCCACGCTGTTGCGCTGCATCGCCGGCCTGACTGCGGTGGATGCCGGCCAGATCATCCTCGACGGACAAGACATCGTCCCGCTGAGCCCACAGAAACGCGGCATCGGCATGGTTTTCCAGAGCTACGCCTTGTTTCCCAACATGACCGTGGAGCAGAACGTCGCCTTCGGCCTGCGCATGCAGAAGGTCGATGCCGGGGATAGCCGCCAGCGCGTACTGGAGATCCTGCGCCTGGTGGAGCTGCATGATTTTGCCGCACGCTATCCCCATCAACTCTCCGGCGGCCAATGCCAGCGCGTCGCACTGGCCCGCTCCCTGGTCACACGGCCGCGCCTGTTGCTGCTGGACGAGCCGCTGTCGGCCCTGGATGCGCGGATTCGCAAGCACTTGCGCGAACAGATCCGACAGATCCAGCGTGAGTTGGGCCTGACCACGATCTTCGTCACACACGATCAGGAAGAAGCCCTGACCATGTCTGACCGGATTTTCCTGATGAACCAGGGAAAGATCGTACAAAGCGGCGATGCCGAAACCCTTTACACGGCGCCAGTCGATGTCTTTGCCGCCGGCTTCATCGGCAACTACAACCTGCTGGACGCCGACAGCGCGAGCAAACTGCTGCAGCGGCCGGTGAGTGGCCGCATCGCCATCCGCCCGGAAGCCATCGAGCTGAGCCGCAATGGCGAGGCCGATGCGCTGATCCGCAGTCACAGTCTGCTGGGCAACGTCATCCGCTACCGGGTCGAGGCCCGTGGCGTGGAATTGGTGGTGGATGTGCTCAATCGTTCGGCCGCCGACCTGCACCCCGATGGCGCACGGTTGTCACTTTCCATCGATCCGTCGGCGCTGTGTGAGGTAGCCTGACGGCTTTGTTGATTTTGAAACTGATTTTGAAAAGGAAACGCGCTGATGGCCCTGGCAATTTTTGATCTGGACGAAACCCTGATCCACGGCGACTGCGCCACCCTCTGGAGCGAACAGATGGGACGCCTGGGCTGGGTCGATCCCGAGTCGTTCATGCGGCGCAACAACGAGCTGATGGACGCCTACAGCCACGGCAAGTTGAGCATGGAAACGTACATGGATTTCAGCCTGGAGCCGATGATCGGCCGCACGCCCGAGGAGATCGAACATCTGGTGGCGCCATGGGTGGAAGATTTCATCGAGCCGATCATCTTCAGCGACGCCACCAAGGCCATCGCTGAGCACCGCAAGGCTGGTGACCGGATCCTGGTGATTTCCGCCTCGGGCACACACTTGGTCAAGCCGATTGCCGAACGCCTGGGCATCGACGAAATCCTGGCCATCGAACTGGAAGTGGCCCATGGGGTGTACAGCGGCCAGACCGTCGGCACCCTGACCTACCGCGAAGGCAAGATCGCCCGGCTGCTGGACTGGCTGGATGCCGAGGAAGAGAACCTGGAAGGCGCGAGTTTTTATTCCGACTCGCGCAATGACTTGCCGCTGTTGCTCAAGGTCGATCATCCGCACGTGGTGAACCCCGACCCGGTATTGAAGGCCCATGCCGAATCGGCCGGCTGGCCGATTCATACCTGGAAATAAACACCGGACGGGAAAAAACTCCGGCCCCTGTGGCGAGGGAGCTTGCTCCCGCTCGGCTGCGAAGCAGTCGTAAACCGGCTGACGCGGTCTACCTGGATAGTTGCGTCGTCCCGATTGGGGCGGCTGCGCCACCCAGCGGGAGCAAGCTCCCTCGCCACGGGGGCGATCCATGCCTGCGAATACAAGACCTGTGGCAGCGAGCTTGCTCGCCCACAGGTTCAACCTAGCAGCAGCCAAAAACTCCAGCCGATCAACAACACACCGCAGAGACGACTGAGCCTGCGTCCCTGGGGCAAGTTTTTTTCCAGCAAGATGAAGGCGCCGATCACTGCCACCCAAAGCAGGTTCATCACCCCGACCACGAACAGCAGGCCCATCAGCGCCCAGCAGCAGCCCAGGCAGTAAGCGCCATGGGCCAGGCCCATGCGCCACCCGCCGAGCACGTCGGGGCGCCAGTAGCCGAGAAGAAAATGCAGCGGCCCGCGACAATGCTCAAGGCAGGCCGCCTTGCCTGGCAGCCACTGATAAACCCCAGCGACCAGCAACAGGCCGGCGCCCAGCGCGGTACTGGTGGTGCGCATTCCCGGGCTGAGCAAGGCGAGCTGCTCAAGCGCCCATTGCAACGCCGTGGCGCCGAGGGCGAAGCCGGCCCAGACCAGGCCATAGGCACTGCAGAACAGCAGCAGGGCCAGGTGTCGCTGCGGTGTCGGCATGCGCTTGCGCAGCATCTGCTGGTAGATCAGCAACATGGGCAGGGCGCTGGGCAGCATCATGCCGATCATCATCACCGTCCACATGGCGAACATCAGCAGCGCATCGGCCGGGCTCCAGGGCATGATCATGCCAGCCATAGCTGCATCCGCCATGCCGCCCGGCGCACTCATGTCGCGGGCCATGCGCAGCAGTGTCAGCCAGGCCAGGGCGGTCAGCCCGAGCAGACAGAGCAGCAGGAGCCACTGCTCGCCTGTCAGCCGCTTGCCCGGGGCCGCCGCCTGAGGTTCTGCCATCGCTACGGCTCTATGCCGTGACCAGTGAAGTGCACGTGGGCGAGGTGGCTATGACTGCCCTGGGATTGCAGCTTGAGGGCTGAATGCGTCTGATAGCTGCCGCTGGCGACTTCGGCCTCATGGAACTCGAAACCCTCGGGCAGAGACAGGCGGACGCGATGCGGTGAGCCGTCGATCGGGCTGCGGATCGGCTCGCCGCTGGCCTGCAACACGCCTGGAATGTCCAGGTGCGCCAAGCGCTGGTCGACATCGATGGATAGGGTGATGGGCACGAACAGCGGATCGAACGCTTCAGTCATGGTGCTGCTGAACACCTGGAACACGTTGGCCCCAGGGTCGCTCTCCAAGCCAGAAAGAATGGTCAGCAGGGCCTGGCGTTGCGCCTCGTCGGCACGTTCGTCGATGAACACCTGACAACTGCCGTTGCCCTCGTGGATGGCGCCCGGCCAAGCGAAGGTGGCGGCCCAGCACAAGCCGTCCAGCGCCACCTGATTGAAATACCCGTGTTCCACTCGCATCGACGCCACCGCCTGGCAGTGGCCGTGGGTCGGTGGCGCATTGAATTGGCAGGGGCAGCCCCAATTGCAGTTGCAGGCAATGAATTCGACGCCCTGCATGCGCCATTCGGCGATGGCCATGATCAACCTCTTCACCTCACGGGTGAAATGAAAGCTGCGGTTACCCCATCCCCATTAGTTAACGCTAGCAGGACGCGCGCATCGGATACGGGCTGCCGACCGAAGGTCGGCTTGCCCGTGATCGCGGGTGAGCGTTGCAAGCCACCGTCGATAGGAGGCCTTGGCTCAGCTCCCACAAGGAATTTGGAGTGAACACCGGCTCTATGAGCACCCGAAGCCTCATGTGGGAGCAAGGCTTGCCCGCGATGGCGGCCGTACATTCAGCATCAATGCAAACTGATCCATCGTTTTCGCGAGCAAGCTTTGCTCCCACAAGTTCGCACCCAGCTTCGGGAATCAGCTCAGGCTTTCATCGATCAGCAGCACCAATTTCCCGGACACCCTGTTGGTTGCCAGCTCGGCAAACGCCGCCTCGGCATCCTTGATCGCAAAGGTCCGGGCCAGTTGCGGGCTCAGGCGTTTGTCGGCAAACAGCGGCCACACCTGTTGCCCCAGTTCGCTGATCAGGTCGGCCTTGAACTGCTCGTCGCGGCTGCGCAAGGTCGAGCCGAGCAGTTGGATACGCTTGCCCAGCACCTGGGCCAGATCAAGCTCGGTCGTGCGCCCGCCCATCAGGCCGATCAACACCCAGCGACCGTCAACTGACAAAAGTTTCACGTTGAGTTTGGCGTAGCTGCCGCCCACCGGATCGAGGATCACATCGAAGGGACCGAGGTCGTTCAGACTCTCCAGGCCATCGGTACGGATTACACCGCCTTGGGCGCCCAGGGCCTCGCAATAGGCCAGCCGTTCGGCCGAACCGACACTGACCCAGCACGGGTTGCCAAAGGCCTTGCACAGCTGGATAGCGGCCGAACCAACGCCGCTGGCGCCGGCGTGCAGCAGCACTTTTTCGCCCGGTTTGAGCGCTGCCAACTGGAACAGATTCAGCCACGCGGTGCTGTAGACCTCAGGCAGCGCGGCCGCTTCAGCCAGTGACAAGCCCTCCGGCACCGGCAGCACATGCCGGCCATCGACCACCACCTCCTCGGCCATCCCGCCGCCGGCCAGCAACGCGCAAACGCGGTCGCCCACCTGCCAGGACGAGCCCGGCCCCACCTCGCTGATCACCCCCGAACACTCCAACCCCAACACTTGGCTGGCGCCGGGTGGCGGCGGGTAAAGTCCGGCTTTTTGCAACAAATCGGCCCGATTCAGGCCGGCGGCCGCCACACGGATGCGAACTTGCCCGACATCACATGCCGGACTTGGCTCATCAGCCCATACCACTTGGCCTTCAACGCCTTGCAATGCTTTCACGGTGCCTCCATAGTGAGTCTCGACTGGGCCCGCTGCTTCAACGCCGGGCTTTCTTGCATTATGCGCCCGGGCCACATGGAACCGGCGACTTCAAAGACGGCCTAATATGCGTTATCAATTGTCCCTGCGTCGAATCAGCATGAAGCACCTGTTCCCCAGCACCGCCCTCGCGCTCGTCATTGGCCTCGGCCTGTTACCGTTGTCGAACGATACGTTCGCAGCCAACAGCTGGGACAAGCTTCAGCCCGATCGCGACGAAGTGATTGCCAGCCTTAACGTCGTCGAATTGCTCAAGCGCCATCACTACAGCAAGCCACCGCTCGATGACGCGCGCTCGGTCATCATCTACGACAGCTACTTGAAGCTGCTCGATCCATCGCGCAGTTACTTCCTGGCCAGCGACATCGCTGAATTCGACAAGTGGAAAACCCAGTTCGACGACTTCCTCAAGAGCGGCGACCTGAACGCCGGGTTCACCATCTACAAGCGTTACCTGGACCGCGTGAAGGCGCGCCTGGACTACACCCTGGCCGAACTGAACAAAGGCGTCGACAAAATCGACTTCAATGCCAAGGAAACCTTGCAGGTCGACCGCAAGGACGCCCCTTGGCTCAAAAGCACGGCCGAACTCGATGACCTGTGGCGCAAGCGCGTCAAGGACGAAGTGCTGCGCATGAAGATCGCCGGCAAGGACTCCAAGCAGATCCAGGAAACCCTGACCAAGCGCTACAAGAACCAGTTGGCGCGCCTGGACCAGACCCGCGCCGAGGATATTTTCCAGGCGTACATCAATACCTTCGCCATGTCCTACGACCCGCACACCAATTATCTGTCGCCAGATAACGCGGAAAACTTCGACATCAACATGAGCCTGTCCCTGGAAGGCATCGGTGCGGTGCTGCAGAGCGACAACGACCAGGTGAAAATCGTGCGCCTTGTTCCGGCAGGCCCGGCGGACAAGACCAAGCAGGTCAGCCCGGCGGACAAGATCATCGGCGTCGCCCAAGGCAACAAGGAAATGGTCGACGTGGTCGGCTGGCGCCTGGACGAAGTGGTCAAGCTGATCCGTGGCCCGAAAGGCTCGGTGGTGCGCCTGGAAGTCATCCCGGCCAGCAATGCGCCGAACGACCAGACCAGCAAGATCGTGGCCATCACCCGCGAAGCGGTGAAGCTGGAAGAACAGGCGGCGAAGAAATCGGTCCTCAACCTCAAGCAGGACGGCAAGGACTACAAGCTCGGCATCATCGAGATCCCGGCTTTCTACCTGGACTTCAAGGCCTTCCGCGCCGGGGATCCGAACTACAAGAGCACCACCCGCGACGTCAAGAAACTGCTGACCGAACTGCAAAAGGAAAAAGTCGACGGCGTGGTCATCGACTTGCGCAACAACGGCGGCGGCTCCCTGCAGGAAGCCACCGAACTGACCAGCCTGTTCATCGACAAGGGCCCGACCGTGCTCGTGCGCAACGCCGATGGCCGAGTGGATGTGCTGGAAGATGAAAATCCGGGCGCGTTCTACAAGGGGCCGATGGCCTTGCTGGTCAACCGCCTGTCGGCGTCGGCCTCGGAGATTTTCGCCGGCGCCATGCAGGACTATCACCGTGCGTTGATCATCGGTGGCCAGACCTTCGGCAAAGGCACCGTGCAGACCATCCAGCCGCTCAACCACGGCGAACTGAAGCTGACCCTGGCGAAGTTCTACCGGGTGTCCGGCCAGAGCACCCAGCACCAGGGCGTGCTGCCTGACATCGATTACCCGTCGATCATCGACACCAAGGAAATCGGTGAAAGCGCCCTGCCCGAAGCCATGCCATGGGACACCATCCGGCCGGCGATCAAACCGGCCGTGGACCCGTTCAAGCCGTTCCTGGCCCAACTCAAGTCGGACCATGACGCACGTTCGTCCCAGGACGCGGAGTTCGTGTTTATCCGCGACAAGCTGGCCCTGGCGCAGAAATTGATGATGGAAAAAACCGTCACCCTCAACGAAGCCGACCGTCGGGCGCAGCATGCCGACATCGAGGCCAAGCAACTGGCCATGGAAAACCTGCGTCGCAAGGCCAAGGGCGAAGAACCGCTCAAAGAGCTGAAGAAAGAGGACGAAGACCTGATCACCGAGCCGGAGAAAACCAAGCCGGAAGACGACGCCTACCTGAGCGAGACCGGGCGGATCCTGCTGGATTACCTGAAACTCAACACGGCGATCGCCAAGCACTAAGATGATGGCCATTTAATGGTGATGCTCGTCGGAGTGTCATCAAACTGACATCAGTCTGTCGTGAAATACAGGACTGGGTGCCCCGCACCCGGTCCTTTTTTTATCGCCAGAGATTGCCATGACCACGACAGAACAGCTGAGTGCCTTGAGTTCGATCCTGGCTCAAAGCGGTTTGCACAGCCTGTTCCAACCGATCATCTGCCTTTCCGAACGGCGCATCGTGGGCTATGAAGCCTTGACCCGCGGCCCTTCCAACAGCCCGCTGCACTCCCCTATCGCATTGCTTTCGGTAGCGCGCCAAGCCGGACGCCTTAGCGAGCTGGAACTGGCCTGCCGCCGCAGCGCCTGCCAACGCTTCAATGAGCAAAAGCTGCCGGGCAAGCTGTTTCTCAACGTTTCGCCCGAATCCCTGCTGGAATCCGCGCACCAGACGGGACGCACGCTGCAATTGCTGCAAGACTTCGGCATCGCCCCCAGCCAGGTGGTGATCGAACTGACCGAACAGACCCCCATCGATGACTTCCAGCTCTTGCAAACCGCCCTGCATCATTACCGGGCGATGGGTTTCTCGATTGCCTTGGACGACCTCGGTGCCGGTTATTCGAGTCTGCGGCTGTGGTCCGAATTGCGCCCCGACTATGTGAAGATCGACCGGCACTTCATCGACGGCATTCATCAGGACGCCCTCAAGCGCGAGTTCGTCGGCTCGATCCTGAAAATCGCCCGGGCTTCCCGCGCCCAGGTGATTGCCGAGGGCATCGAACTGCCGGAAGAGCTGGCGGTGCTGATCGAAATGGGCGTCGACCTGGTCCAGGGCTATCTGCTGGCCCGGCCACAGGAACAACCGTCGCGCGATGCCAGGGCACTGATGCCCCGGCAGGACAGCGGCGTGGTGGCGCTGAATGATGAGGTCAACGACCTCAGTGCGCTGCTCAACGAACAGCCGGCGGTGGCGCACGACACGCCGACAGCCTCCGTGCTGGAAGCGTTCCGGCGCCAGGCCAATCTCAACTCCCTGGCGGTGCTGGACAATCAGAACCAGCCCTGTGGCATCGTCCATCGCCATTCACTCTCGGACGCCTTGCTCAAGCCCTTTGCCACCGACCTGTTCGCCCGCAAGCCCATCAGTCGGCTGATGAGCGATGACTTCCTGGCGGTGGAGTTGAACCAGTCGCTGCAACAAGTCAGCCGCCTGATCACCAGCCGCGCCCGGCAACGCATCGAAGAAGATTTCATCATCACCCTCAACGGTGGCTACCTGGGCCTGGGCCGGGTGATCGACGTGCTCAAGCTCATCACCGAACTGAAAATCCAACAGGCCCGCTACGCCAACCCACTGACCCTGCTGCCGGGCAACGTGCCGATCCAGCAATGCCTCACGCGCCTGCTGCAACAACGGCAGGAATCGGTGATCTGCTACGTGGACATCGACAGTTTCAAACCCTTCAACGACATCTACGGCTACGGCCGCGGCGACGAAGTCCTGCTGTGCCTGGCCCAATGCCTGAACGAACGCATCGACCCCAGCCGCGACTTCGTCGGCCACATCGGCGGCGACGACTTCCTGCTGGTCCTCGGCCCGGACGACTGGCGCAAGCGCCTCGACCAGCTGCTCAGCGACTTCCAAACCCACTGCCGGCGCTTCTACCGCCCCGAGCATTTGGAGGCGGGATGCTTTACGGCGTTGAATCGGCAGGGGATTCGGCAGGAGTTTGCGTTGTTGTCATTGTCGATTGGCGTGGTGCACTTGCGTGCCGAGGCTTGTGGGGAGTTGGATGCCAGCCAGTTGGCGGAACTGGCTTCGCAGGCCAAGCACCATGCCAAGGAGATTTTGGGAGGGAGTGTGTATTTGGTGGAGGGGTTGGCTGAGCGGGCGGTTGTGATGGAGTTGGGGTTGTCGGTGTAAGTGAGTCCCGCATTGGCCCGAACGCCTGGCGCTACCCCTGTGGCGAGGGAGCTTGCTCCCGCTGGGCTGCGCAGCAGCCCCCTCTTCTGACCGACGCCTCGGTGTGCCTGACTGACCGAGTGGGTTGTTTTTAGGGCTGCTTCGCAGCCCAGCGGGAGCAAGCTCCCTCGCCACGAAAGCGGTTTGGTGATGTATTGATCAGCCATAGGTCAGCAAAGACTATCAACTCTAGAGCTCAGCCTGCTAGCAATATGCCGTAACCACACCTTGCCGACTTCCCATGTATTCCAGTAACTGTAATAGCAACTTAACTCTTTTAATAAATACTCTCTCAACTCCAATTCATTTTCCTTTTTGCCAAGTAGGACATCGAGTTCTTGCTGAACGGTTTTCAGTATCTCGACGCCCGACTCTGCTAGAAAGGCTTCAAGGACTTGCTCAGCGGATTCATGCTCGGCTGACCAATCCTGATGAAAATAGGCCCCAAAAAAATCATGTAGTTCAGGAAGTTCTTTATTCATATTTCCGGGAAACGTGTTAGCAAAAAAATCCCCATTGGATTTTGTTGATCGTTCCGACGCTCCTGCGTGGGAATGTCGCAAGGGACGTTCCGCTTCCGGGAACTACCAGGTTGCTGGATCTTCCTGGCTGGCCTTATGAAGATCCTCGTCCCACGCTTCTGTTAAATACTTATAGACATCGTCAAAGAAAACTCTGCAATCCTCCATTTCATCCCATCCCGGCGGAAGGGCTGAATGTGAAACCACTTCGTGTTCGAACACCTCACCAAAATCATACTCCGGATCGTCGAGTGCAATTGCGAGCACACAAAAAAATAAAAATTTGTGACGATAGCTTAGATTTCTAAAACGATGAACCACGTACTTATAAATCAGCTTTTTCCGATCTTCGGCACATTCGAGATCATACTGCGATAACTCCTCACCCAGAGTCTCTTCGCAATCATATATTTCGAAGCCGCCGAGAAAATGACCGATCTGAGGATCATAGGGACGATCAAGAAACGGATGCATCAACATCAAAACCTCCTACGGGATAAGCGGTGACCGGACGTAGCGTTTCGTAATCGAACCTAACTTCGAATACATTAATTTCGCTTTGAAATATTGGGTTTTCCCTGTCATGTACGTTTGGTATGTATCCTTGCCCAACCTTTGGCATGTACATACGCACGACTGGATTCCCTCTTTTGTCTTCGCCGGTAAAACGTGGAAGACCTCTTGCTTCGCGGGTCAGTGCTTCATTTATGGCTTGATGCTGTATTCGAAAACTATTGAATTTGGTGCTGCAGTTAGCGTACCACTGCCTCGGCTTGGGGGACTTTACGTTTTCGGCACGGCTTTCTGTTGAACTTCCATTAGGTGTATACGAGCCGTATCTTCTGGACTTTCTCAAATGCAATTTCTCTATGAGTTCAGGATTCTGGAGCATTCTATGACTGATAGCGCTTGAGGCAGCTCAGCAATATTTCCATAAAGTGTCGCTGATCATGAATTTCTTGATCAAAATATGTATCCATATCTTCAAACAAATCATTGAAAGTGTCGCCAATCTCCAAAGCTCTTTTCGTCAATTCAGCTATACATAATACCAAGTAGACCTATCCTCGGATTCCGCCTTACGGAGATCATCCGCCCACAGCTCACTCGCCAGTCTATATATATCTTCAAAAAAAACTCTTGGATTGTCCATTGTGTCCCACCCGTTGGGTAGCGATGAGCACTCCTGACAATCGTGTTCTAGTAAAGCCTGAAAATCATAATCACTGTCTTGCAACGCTTCTTCTAAACTTTTATACAATGCAAATTTTTGCCTGTACGTTATTTTCCATTTTTTAGACAGCGAGTAGTTTAAGATTAATATCTCTCGGTCCGCTGGGCTGTTGGGGTCATATTTTTCAAGCTCTTCCCCTAGCGTTTCTTCTCGATCATATATATCAAAACAACCCAAAAAATATGCAGGCGTGGGTATATATGGCTGGCCGGTGCTTGGATCGATCACTTTATTACTTCCTATTTTATTGGATACAGTGTAAATGGAATTTCGGTATCCCGATCAAATTTCATTTCTATACGGTTCATGTCAACCAGTTTTGGATTGGTTGGATCCTTGGAGTTTGGAATGTATCCTTTCCCCGCACCCGGTAGATCTGCCCGTAGATATTTGCTTCCGCTTTTGTCTACCAGCAGTTCATGCCCGCTATTTTTTTTTGCAATTGCTAACTCATAGGCCTTTAGCTGTAACTCCCAACTATTAAACCTTGAACTTGGATTCCCCTTCCTATGCGAAGGGGTTCTACCAGTTAAGGGATCTGTACCATCAATGGCTCGCTGCTTCCACACCTGGTCTGGAACCGCAAGGCTATGCTTACCCACCATATGCATGCCTTGCTCCCGATCTAGACGCCTGACTTCTTTTTCGGCCAACTCAGCGGCAGTCGGCTTGGGCAGCGCCGGCTCCCCCTCATCCACCCCAACCTTCGCCGCCGGATCCTGATCCCCAACCCCCGGCCTACACCCACCCTTCCCCGGACAATCCACCAACCCCAACGGATCCACCCACCCCGTCGGGTTCAGGGTGTACCGGTACCCATTGAGCCCACCCACCAACTTGCTCGGGTCAGGCGTCAAATAGCGGCCAGTCTCGGGATTGTAGTAGCGGTGCCGGTTGTAGTGCAGGCCGCTTTCGGGGTCGAAGTATTGGCCCTGGAAGCGCAGCGGTTGTTCAAGCTGCTCGCCGTCGCCGTGCCTGAGTGCGGTGACTTTGCCGTAGCCGTTGTAGCGCGCCGACCAGACGATCTGGCCGGCGGGGTTGGTCAGTTCCTGGGGCGTGCCCAGGTGGTCGAGGTGGTAGTAGAACGGCGTGGTGTTTTCCGGGCCTTCGCCGTTGAGCATCGCCAGTGGACGGAAGGTGCCCGGTTCGTAGACGTAGCTGCGGTGGTGGCGCGGGCTGTTTTCGGCGACGAGCTGGTCGCCTTGCCAGAAAAACTCCGTGGTCAGGCCGTCCACGGTCTTGCTGATGCGTCGGCCGAAGGCGTCGTAGCGGTAGGAGGTTTCGCAGCCGTCGGCCGTGGTGATGCCGATCAGGCGGTGTTGGCTGTCGTAGCGGTAGGCGCTGACCAGGGCCTCGCCGCGGCGTTCGCGGATCAGGTTGCCGAAGGCGTCGTAGTCGTAGTGGCGGTCGCCCTCCTTCAGCAGGCGGTTGCCCTTGAGGGTGGTCGGGCCGGGGCGGTCCTGTATCAGCAGGTTGCCGGCCGGGTCGTGGCTGAAGTGTTCCGGCGGTTCGCTGTGGGAAAAGTCGATGCGGGTCAGGCGATCTAGAGAATCGTACTGGTAGCTGCGGCGGTTTCGGTGGTCGGAAAGGGTTTGCAGGTTGCCCTTGGGGCTGTAGGTATAGTCGCGCCAGAGCAGTTGCTGCTGTGGGTTCTGCCACGCGGTCTGGGCCTTGAGGCGACCCTGTTCGTCGTACCTGTAGTCACTGAGCAACTGGCCTTGCTGGCGTTGCCGTTCGCGGCTGCCGTCAAAGCGGTGTTCGGTCAGGCGTGCGCCGTTGAGGTCGATGGCGGTCAGTGCGCCGCCCGGGGCGTGGTGGTAGTCGAGCTGGCTGTCGTCCGGCAGGCGCAGGTGGTTGAGGCGTCCGCAGGCATCGTAGCGATAACGCAGGGTGCCCCAGCCCTGGTGCTCAGTGATCAGCCGATCTTGAGCGTCGTATTCGAAGGCCAGCGGATGGTCGCTGCCATCATCGACGTAGACCAGCCGGCCCAGTTCGTCGTAGCGGTATTCGATGGCCTGGCCGTCGGGCAAGGTCTTGAGTTGCAGCCGTCCGGCCGCGTCGCGCTGGTAGCGGGTGACCCATTGCGAACCGTCCTCGCCGTGTTCGGTTTTCTCCAGCAGGTGGCCGTTGAGGTCGTAGGCGTAGGCGGTGCGTTGGCCGTCGAAGCCGATTTGCTGTCGGATCAAGCCGTTGGGCGTGTAGTCCAGCTGATATTGTTCGCCGGATTCGTTCTCGATCTCGGTCAGCAACAGCCGCGCCGAGTCGTAGCGGTACTTCAGCTCGCTACCGTCGGGGTTCAGGCGACGGCTGACCAGGTGCAGGTCATCGGCGTATTCGTAGCGGGTGGTGCGGCCCTGCTCGTCGCGTTCGGCGATGACCTTGCCGTAGGCGTTGTAGCTCCAGGCCCGAATGGCGCCGGTGGGCAGGGTGACTTGCAGCAGTCGGCCGACGGCGTCCCATTGGTAGTGCGTGAGGGCGCCGTGTTCGTCCCGGCGGCTGAGCAAACGTCCCAGGGCATCGTAGGAAAAACACCGCCGACCGCCGTCGGGCAGGATTTCTTCGGTCAGTTGGCCCAGGCGACTCCAGGTGAAGCGATGTTCGCCGCCGTCCGGGTCGTACCTTGCCAGCAGTTGTCCGTGGGCGTCGTAGGCATATTCCGTACGCTGGCCGTCCGGGTCGATGCTGGCGATCACATCGCCAAGGTCATTGCGGCGGTAGGTCCACACCGCCTTGCCACGGGAACGGCTGTGCAGGAAACCGTTGCGGTATTCGTAGGACGTCGGTGCCTCGTCCGGTGGAATCAACGCCAGCAGCCGTCCGACGTCGTCGTAGCGGTATTCGCGGACCGCCCCCAGCGGGTCTTGTTCGGCAATCAGCCGGCCCTGTTCGTCATAGGCCTTGAGGTGTTCGCCGCCGTCGGGCTCGACCTTGCGCACCAGCCGCGCCCGGTCGTCGTGGACATACACTTCCTGGCTGCCATCCAGGTGCCGGACCGTGACGCTGCCGTCCTCGCCCCAGGTGTAGCGGCTGTCCATCTGCGCAAACGAGGCCCAATGCCGTACGCAACGGGACGCCCGCCCGACGCCTTGCCACTCCCAATAAAAACTCGCGCCGCCGGCCAGTTGCCGCTGGAGGATGACGTGCTGGTCGTCGTAGTCGTAGCGTTCGCTTTCACCGGCGGCATTGGTCGCTTCGATCAGTCGGAAACGTCCGTCGTAGCGGTAGGACACCAGCGTCTGCTCGGTCCGCCAGGCCTCGTCGAGGGTGATGGCCGGGTGGAAGCTCTGGTAATCGACGGCGATCAGGTGGCGCTGTTCGTAGCGCAAGCGCAGGGAACGCCCGGCACCGTTGTCCAGGCGGCAAATGTCGCCGTGGATGTTGCGCTGGAGGGTCAGGCGGTTGTCGTAGCGGTCGCTGAGGGCGATCAGGTGGCCGTCGCGAAAGTGCAGGAACGGGGCGTTTTCCCCCGGTTGGGCGACGATCAGTTCGTCCGGCTCGGCCCCCAGGTAGATTGCTGCGCGGGCCAGGCTGTTGTGGATCGCCGGGCGCTGGGTGGTGGGCAATGGAAAAAGCGTGCGACGGTTTTCCTGGTCGACCCAGGTGACCTGCTCGCCGTCGAGCTCCAGGCGATGGGCCAGGGCATGGCTCCAGCCGCGCCCGAGGCCGACGTCCAGGTCGGCGGCGCTGGTGCGGTATAAACGGGTGAAAACGAACGGCAAACGGCCGTCGAGGGTGCCATCGTCGAGGGTCAGTAGTTCTTCGCCGGTGACCATTGACACCGGGCAGCCGCTGGTCTGGGTCTGGGCGGCGGTATCGGCGCTGTCGCCGTTGGGGTTTTTCGATTGGGCGGGGACGTCGTCGTGATGTTCGTGTTTTTTCAGCGTGGTATTGCGCTGCGCATCCCAGCGCAGTTGCATCCGGCCTTTTTTTATCCCCGCTGCGATGCCGCGTGCCGCCACGGTTTTGTAGCGGTCCACGTAGGTCATGAAGCCGTTGACCACCGCGAAGATCGCCTTGACGAAACGCTGCACGGCGTTCAGCAGGCTTGCACCATGCCTGGCCAACCGCATCGATAGATAGGCGATCCCAGCCCCCGCCCCCGCAAAGGTCAAGATCACGCCGATCAGCAAGTCGATCACCAGTTGCACCACCACAGTGGAGAGCGCTTCGGCCGTTTCGCCGGCGACTTCGCTGGGCGGCAACATGTCCAACCAGAGACTGGCAGTGCGCACCAACAGGCACAGCGCCGCTTCGTCACTGGCCAGCAGTTGCAGCTTCGCCATCACCGCCGGGGTGTCTTGCGCCAGCTTCTTCAACTGCTCAGCGCTTTCACCCAACCGATCAACAAACTGACCGGGGTCCTTGAGGATGTCCGAGAGCAGACTGATGCTGTCCCACGCCCCCTCGATCGCCGCCCAACTGCCGGCGAGCAACCCGTTCCCCACCGCAGCCGCCGACGTCGCCAAGGACTGCTGCGCCCATCGCGGCTTGAACCCTTGCCACTCGTGTCGTAGCCAGTCCGTCAGATCACCGGCCAAGCCATCGTAGGAAGAAAACAAGTTCTCTATTTGCTTGGCGGACACCTCGCCCTGAACGTGAACCCGATAGGACTTGCCCGCCTCCCCCTTGAAGGTCCCCAGGCCCCGGGCGTCCAGAGTGACCGGCGTAACCTCGCCGCCCTCCACCGCCACCACATCCACCACGATGTGGCCCAAGGGGATGTCGTACACCGACTCGAACTTGCTCTCGATCGTCATCACGCCGCCCAGGGGGCACTGGACGACCGTGGAGAGAAAATCATCGTCACGGGCGCCGACGACAGTGGTGCTGTCGCCGAAACGGATCAGCCGCTCCATGCCCATCAGCGAGGGCAAGTCGGCCGCGTGGCTGGCCCGGTCTGCCGCCCGGCTGTACCAGCGCTCAAGCTGCTCGCGGTAGACCGACAAGGTGTCTTTGAAGCTGTCGAGTTCCTGCTCGATACGGTTCACCTGTTCCATCAGGACAGGGCTCGCTCAAGGGCCGGCAGGAAAAAACGGTCGAACATGGGCAATGTCTCGCAGCACTCAAGGAGCGCGAGACTGTGCCGGGGATGGCGGGGGAATTAAGTCAGGGGAACGGGACAAAGGATGTAGGGCGATTCGCTAAATTCGCCCCGCTGCACCACGAATAGCCTGTGGATAACGCTAAGGGTCGCGGGCTTCGAGGGCCTTGAGTTTGATCTCGGCCAACGGATGCCCGGCTTTCGCCGCCAAGGTCCACCAGCGTGCCGCTTCGAGCGGGTCCGGCGCCTGGTTGGTGGTACCGGCCAGGCTGATCACGCCGACTTGGTAGGCGGCCTTGCCATCACCGGCCAGTGCCGCCAGGCGCAGCAGGCGAATCCCTTCTTCACGGGCGCCCAGCCCTTGGCCGCGAAAGGTGAGGATGTGCCCGTAGAAACTTTGCGCACCGACATCGCCCAGGTTGGCCATGCGCGAGAACTGGCCCTCGAGCCAGGCCCAGCCACGCGGCTGGCGGACGAACCAGGGCCAGTGAAACAACCGACGCGCCAGCCAATAACCGAGCCGCGCCTTGAGTCGCCAGAGCACTCAGGCCTCCGCCGACTCGGGGTATTCGTATTCAAACACCCGGACCACTTCCGAAGCGTGCCAGGAAGCGGCGGCCACCCCATCGGAAGGCCCGGAAAAGCGGCCCAGGCGTTCTACGCACTCGAAGAACCCCGTACGCGGCAACCGGCTCGCGCCCTGGCTGATCACCAGGGAACTGCGCAGTGGCTGTTCTGCCCGGGCGTCCAGCGCCGCCAGATGTTCAAGGGCCGCGGTCAAGGTCTGCATGGCCGGGCTGGGGAGTTGCAAGCGCTCCAGCAAGGCGCGGTAAGTCAATAAATGGCGCTGGCGCCGCGCCTGGTCCAATTCACCCAACAACCCATCCCAATGCTGCCGACTGATGCGTACACTCACGATTCTTCCCTCCAACCCGGCACCGTCAACTCCCAGGCCAGACTGCGCCGAATCGCGGCATCGGGCTGTCGCTCGCCGCTCTCGATCAAGGCCAGATAAGACGGGCTGATACCTACCGTGCGAGCCAACGCCTCAATGGCGATGCCCTTCCCTTCGCGCAAACTGCGTAATTGATCCAGGCCAGGGAGAACCTGGTCGGGTGCCGCCGCGTGCCGGACTGTTGCTTCACGCGGCGGAGCTTGATTGACACCTGCTGCTTTCAACAACGCTTGGTACTGATCCCACGGCAAAACCGCGTACTCGGGTTCTCCGTCACGTGTGATTATTTGAATATCCATGTCTACCCCGTAGGACAACAACACTTAGCAAGTCAGCCTTTTTCCTTGGAAGTGTAATCCTAAATGCCGGCTAAGGTCGCGGGGTGATGCATTCTCAGGGGATCAGGGCTTTTTCTGACCTTGGAGCTGGAGTTGTTCCGGGGTGTCGGGAAGCCTTTCGACTTTGGCCAGCGTCTCGGGTGACTGTCGATAACGCCAGGCGCGGAATGCCTCGAGCTCAACGTCGAGGGTTTTCATGATCCAGGCCAGCACCGCGATGTCGTCGAACATGCCAAACATGGGCAAGAGGTCTGGAATGGCGTCCAAGGGGCTGAGGAAGTACATGAGCCCCGCCACTATCGACAGCATCGACTTGGCGCTGACCGCGCGGTACTCGCCGCGCCAGTAGGCCAGGCACAAGGCCTGCAACAGGCGCAGGTCCTCCTTGAGCTTGCCCAGCCGCCCACCCTCCCGGGCACCTTTGCTGGCGACGGCGAAGAGCAATGTCGGCAATCGACCGCGGGCCAGCAGGCGGCCTGCCAAGGGCAGAAATCGCGCAAAATTCCACGGGGCCTTCATTTTTTCTCCCACTGAAATGTTATCCACACAAATTGTGGATAACCTTGTGAACAGAGCTGCATTTCACCGCTGAAGCCCCCGTTCCATAAGGGCCCGGCTTAGATCGGGCGTTTTTTACTCACATAAAAAAACCCAATATTTCATTGACTTGACCAGCCGACTGCGTCTAGCACAGCGCCTGTAATGCCTATGACTATAGCGTGCGCCGGGCGTTCGTTTTTTTGCCATCTTACCGCCGCCCAGATGCAACAACGCCCCGCATAAGCGAGGCGTTGTCGTTATAACAGACGCGATTACTTGGCTGCGTCTTCTTTTGCCGGATCCTTGATCGCCAGCAGCTCCAGGTCGAACACCAGGACCGAGTTGGCCGGGATGGCCGGGCTCGGGCTCTGGGCGCCGTAGGCCAGGTCGCTCGGGATGTACAGCTTGTACTTCTCGCCGACGTGCATCAGTTGCAGGCCTTCGACCCAACCTGGGATCACGCCGCTGACCGGCAGGTCAATCGGGCTGCCACGCTCGACGGAGCTGTCGAACACGGTGCCATTGGTCAGCTTGCCGGTGTAGTGAACGGTCACTACGTCGGTCGGCTTAGGCTGCGCGCCATCGGCTTTCTTGACCACTTCGTACTGCAAGCCGGAAGCGGTGGTGGTGACACCGGCTTTCTTGCCATTTTCTTCGAGGAATTTCTTGCCGGCGGCTGCCGACTCTTCGCTCATCTTGGCCATGCGCTCTTCGGCACGCTTTTGCAGCGCGGCAAAGGCTTCGACCAGTTCTTCGTCTTTCAGCTTCTGTTCTTTCTTGCCGACGGCATCTTCGATGCCCTGGGCAACTGCTTTGGAGTCCAGGTCATCCATACCTTCCTGAGCCAGGCTTTTGCCCATGTTCAGGCCGATACCGTAGGAAGCTTTCTGCGCCGGGGTTTTCAGCTCTACGCTGGTCTGCGAGTCGCAACCCGCGAGTACCAGGCCAACCAGGGCTACCGCCGCCGCCAACCGATGCTGTTTCATGCTATTTCCTTGTTCATGCGCCTAAAGGGCAATCGAGTAAAGCCGCGAGCTTATCAGGCGGCCACGACCAATGGCTACCGGCATGTGAGCCGCAAAGTGATGATAAGTTCAGGTCCGCAAACGCTTTTTGATCCCAGGCAAATGAAGCATCTGTCATCCGTTACGTACAGGGACACCTTGCCGCTCCCCCACAGGACGGGGCTACTGGCCACTTGCCCGCCGCGCAGCGCTGAGGCATAAGGGCATATCAAAAAAAACAAGGACGTAACCGTGCGCCTCCTCTCTCGCATTCTCTTGCTGCTCCTCGCGCTGCTGATCGTCGTCGTGGCCGTGGTGCTTTATTACGTCGCCAATCCCCGGCTGCCGTTCTATGAGCCCATCCAACAGGTGCATTACCTGGATCAATGGAGCGCCGCCGAACGCCAGACCTATTACTTCACGCCCCAGGGCACCCAGGTCAAAGGCCTGCGCTACGACTGGTTCACGGCCCTCGAACTGCCGTTTTCGCAACAACGCTTCGCATCGCCGGAGTATCTGGCGCGCTTTGGCTTCCTGATCGATCCGGCCCAGAAAGCCACGCCTGAGAATCCCGGCAATCTGCCGGTGGGTTTCACCCGGCACCAGAACGCCGGCAGCGCCGACCAATTCCTCGATATCACCTGCGCTGCGTGCCACACCGGCGAATTGCGCTTCAAGGGCCAGGCGATACGGATCGACGGCGGCTCGGCACAGCACGTGCTGCCTTCCAGCGTTCCTACGCTACGCGGTGGCAGTTTCGGACAGGCATTAGTCGCCAGTCTGGCGTCTACGTACTACAACCCTTGGAAATTCGAACGCTTCGCCCGCCAAGTCCTGGGCAAGGACTACGATGCTCGCCACGAGGACCTGCGCAAGGCGTTCAAGGACTCCCTGGATACCTTCCTGCGAGTGGCCTGGAACGATACCCATCGCGGCCTCTACCCCACCGAAGAAGGCCCTGGCCGTACCGACGCCTTCGGCCGCATTGCCAATGCCAGCTTCGGCGACGCCATCTCGGCGGAAAACTACCGGGTCGCCAACGCGCCGGTGGACTATCCACAGTTGTGGGAAATGTGGACCTTCGACTGGGTGCAGTGGAACGGATCGGCCCAGCAACCGATGGCCCGAAACGTCGGTGAAGCGCTGGGAGTCGGCGCCACACTGAATTTCTTCGACGCCCAGGGCAAACCGCTGCAGGGCGACGCGCGATACCCCTCCAGCGTGCGCGTGCGCGACTTGAACAAGATCGAAGAGACCTTGCAACTGCTCAAGGCGCCCGTGTGGCCGGAAGCGTTGCTGGGCGCGGTCGATAAACCGCTGGCCGCCAAGGGCCGGGCCCTGTTCGTCGAAAACTGCGCCGGCTGCCATGTGCCCAAAGTGGTCCAGGGGCCCGACAGGCCGGTACAGCAGTTGCACATGCTGCCGGTGAAAGTGATCGGCACCGACCCGGGCACTGCCAATAATATTGCTGATCACCGTTACGACCTGACCAGCCTGCAATGGGACCCGGCCGAACTGGCGAAGCTGGAAGTGCAACTGCACCCGACCCCGACGGAGCCGCTGGACCTGAGCCAACTCTCGGTCGCCAAAGGCTTGGCCTACGTCACTGCCTTCGTCGAAAACCGTGCTTACCGTGACGCCGGGGTCACCCCCGCCGAGCGCCCGGCCCTGGACGGTTTCGGCCTGCCCATCGGCGTACGTGAATTGCGCGCCTACAAGGCCCGGCCGTTGGCGGGTGTCTGGGCCACGCCACCGTTCCTGCACAACGGCTCGGTGCCGACGATCTATCAACTGTTGTCCCCCCAGGCTGAGCGGGCGACCACCTTCTATAAAGGCAACTTCGAATACGACCCACGCCATTTGGGCTATCGCACCGAAGCCTTCACTAACGGCTTTAACTTCGATACCCGGGTTACCGGCAATCACAACAGCGGCCATGAATTTCGCGCGGGCGAACGCGGCAACGGCGTCATTGGCCGCCTGCTGCAACCGCAGGAACGCTGGGCCTTGCTGGAGTATTTAAAAGTGCTGGGCGGGCCACTGGAGTCGCAACTGTAATGATGAACCCCACCGGTAAAAGGATGTTGGCATGTTGATCACGCTCTGGCTGCGCCTCGGCGCCTTTTTGGGCAAGACGCTCCTGTGGCTGCTGGGCATCGGGTTGCTCGGCTGGGCACTGTCCTCGGCCTGGTTTGCCTGGCAACACAGGGGACCTGTCCCGGACAAGGAACAGGTGGCACCCGGCGAAGCCGCCATGACCCAGGACATCATCCAGACTGCGATCCGCATCGTCGATCAGCACCGCGAAGGCACACGCTATCTGCGTGATGCCCATGCCAAGGCGCACGGCTGCGTCATGGCCGAGGTCCAGGTGCAGAGCGGCCTGCCTAGCCCGTTGCGCCAGGGGGTTTTCGCCGAACCGGGCAAGACCTGGCAGGCCACGATCCGCCTGTCCAACGGCAACGCTTATCCGCAATTCGACAGCCTGCGCGATGCCCGGGGGATGGCAATCAAACTGCTGAACGTGCCCGGCAAGCAATTGCTGGCGGACCGGCAATCATTCGGCGAGCAGGATTTCGTGATGTTCAATCATCCGAACTTCTTTGTCAGCGATGTCGCCGAGTACCGTCAGAATGTGGCCGCTCAGGCTGACGGGAAGAAGGCGATGGCTTTTTTTCCGAGCCTGGACCCGCGCACTTGGCAGATTCGGCATCTGTTCATCGCTTTGGCGACCCTCTCGCCGGCCCCGGCCAGTCCGACCCAGACCACTTATTTCTCGGTATCGCCTTATAAGTTTGGCGAGGCCAACGCCAAGTTTCGCGTCGCGCCGGATCCGGACAGCTGTCCAAGCTATACCCTGCCACCGCAGAATCAGGATTTGCCGAATTTCTTGCGCAGCGCGCTGAACCAGCAGTTGTCCACAGACCGGATGCCGGCGTGTTTTGTCTTGCAGGTCCAGCGTCAGGATCCGAGCAAGTACATGCCGATCGAAGACACCAGTATTGAATGGCAGGAAAGTGATGCGCCGTTCGAAACCGTGGCGCGCATTAAGGTGCCGGCTCAGGATTTTGATACGCCCAAGCTGAATCTGGCTTGTGATAATCAGTCGTTCAATCCTTGGTTTGGGATTGAGGCGCATCGGCCGATTGGGGGGATTAATCGGTTGCGTAAGGCGGTGTATGAGGCGGTCAGCGATTATCGGCATCGGCGGAATGCTGAGCAGTAGACGGGGGGTTGGGTGTATATCCGCTCCGCTATCGCGAGCAAGCTCGCTCCCGCACCTGATCTTCAGCAGCCCACAAAGCGTATATACACCGCAGAACCCATTGTGGGAGCGAGCCTGCTCGCGATGAGGTCAGCCCATCCAACACCTTCATCGACTATGAAACCGTGGTGGGCATGAGCGCTTTGGTTACTTTTGACTGGGCCGGCTTCCGGGCTCTTCAAAGTGCCCCGCCGCCAGGGCGGAACCCTAAGTCGCCGTTACTGCAGCAACGGATACACACAAAAAAAGAGAATAAAAAAAACGACGCTCTCCCTCGTAAAGGAAAAGCGTCGTTTCTAGTAGCCACCTGGCGTTCAGCATTCCAGGTAACCAAATATGGCGCAGCGGACGGGACTCGAACCCGCGACCCCCGGCGTGACAGGCCGGTATTCTAACCGACTGAACTACCGCTGCGCGTAACATTGAAAGTTTGGTGGGTGATGACGGGATCGAACCGCCGACATTCTGCTTGTAAGGCAGACGCTCTCCCAGCTGAGCTAATCACCCTTCACTTTCGATGCGGGGCGCATTCTCTCACAGTTTTTTGTAACGTGCTGATTTAATTAGCAAATTCAGCAAAAAAAACATGAGCAACACACACCGCGGGAACTGCAAACAGCAAAAAGCCCGCGTTAGCGGGCTTTCCGTGGTGACCTGGCGTTCAGTGTTCCAGGTTACCGAATATGGCGCAGCGGACGGGACTCGAACCCGCGACCCCCGGCGTGACAGGCCGGTATTCTAACCGACTGAACTACCGCTGCGCGTAACACGTTGAGCGAAATGGTGGGTGATGACGGGATCGAACCGCCGACATTCTGCTTGTAAGGCAGACGCTCTCCCAGCTGAGCTAATCACCCTTCGCTTTCGGTGTGGCGCGCATTCTACGGAGCACTCTTTAAGCTGGCAAGCACTTTTTAAATTAATTTTTTCAGGCCTTCCAAAGGCTTAGCGAAGGGTTGGCCTATGGCGCCGCGAAGAGAATAATGCCCCCCTTTGTATAAAGGAGAGACTCACCCCATGTGGTTCAAAAACCTGCTTATCTATCGCCTGACCCAAGATCTGCCTTTTGATGCCGAGGCGTTGGAAACTGCACTGGCCAGCAAACTGGCGCGTCCATGTGCAAGCCAGGAGTTGACCACTTACGGTTTCGTCGCGCCGTTTGGCAAAGGCGAAGACGCGCCGCTGGTGCACGTCAGCCAGGACTTCCTGCTGATCGCCGCGCGCAAGGAAGAACGCATCTTGCCGGGCAGCGTCGTGCGCGATGCCCTGAAGGAAAAGGTCGAAGAGATCGAAGCCGAGCAAATGCGCAAGGTCTATAAAAAGGAACGGGACCAGCTCAAGGATGAAATCATCCAGGCGTTCCTGCCCCGTGCGTTCATCCGTCGCTCGTCCACCTTTGCCGCCATCGCGCCGAAACAGGGCCTGATCCTGGTGAACTCGGCCAGCCCGAAACGCGCCGAAGACCTGCTGTCGACCCTACGCGAAGTCATCGGCTCGCTGCCGGTACGCCCGCTGACGGTCAAGATGGCCCCGACCGCGACCATGACCGACTGGGTCAAGACCCAGAAAGCCGCGGACGATTTCTTCGTGCTGGATGAATGCGAACTGCGCGACACCCACGAAGATGGCGGTATCGTGCGTTGCAAGCGCCAGGACCTGACCAGTGACGAAATCCAGCTGCACCTGAACACCGGCAAGGTGGTGACACAATTGTCGCTGGCCTGGCAGGACAAGTTGTCCTTCGTGCTCGACGACAAGATGGTGGTCAAGCGCCTGAAGTTCGAAGACCTGTTGCAGGACCAGGCAGAGCAGGACGGCGGCGACGAAGCCCTCGGCCAACTGGACGCCAGCTTCACGCTGATGATGCTGACGTTCGGCGAGTTCTTGCCGGCGCTGGTGGAAGCGTTGGGTGGTGAAGAGATTCCGCAGGGGATCTAAAAGACAACTTGGAACTACTGTGGGAGCGAGCCTGCTCGCGAAGGCGGTGTATCAGCCATAGAGATATTGACTGATAATCCGCTTTCGCGAGCAGGCTCGCTCCCACATTAGTATTCGGTGTTCTTAATAATAAGGATCAGGTCATGCGCGCATTGGCTGCATTGAGTCGCTTCGTCGGCAATACCTTCGCTTACTGGGTACTGTTTTTCGCGGTACTGGCTTTCCTGCAACCGCAATGGTTCGTTGGCCTGAAAGTCGCCATCGTGCCGCTACTGGGCCTGGTGATGTTCGGCATGGGCCTGGCATTGAAGTTGGAGGACTTTGCCGAAGTCGCCCGCCATCCGGGACGCGTAGCCCTGGGAGTGGTTGCCCAATTCGTGATCATGCCCGGCACGGCGTGGTTGCTTTGCCAAGTGTTCAGCCTGCCGCCGGAGATCGCCGTCGGCGTCATCCTGGTGGGTTGCTGCCCGAGCGGCACATCGTCCAACGTCATGACCTGGCTGGCTCGCGGTGATTTGGCCTTGGCCGTGGCGATTTCCGCCATCACCACCCTGCTTGCTCCGCTGCTGACCCCTGCGCTGATCTGGCTGCTGGCCTCGGCCTGGTTGCCGGTGTCGTTCTCGGCGCTGTTCTGGTCGATCCTGCAAATCGTGCTGGTGCCGATCGCGCTGGGCATCGTCGCCCAACGCCTGTTGGGTGCCCGGGTTCGTCATGCCATAGACGTGCTGCCGCTGATATCCGTGGTGAGCATCGTGATCATTGTGGCGGCGGTGGTCGCGGCCAGTCAGGCGAAGATCGCCGAATCCGGCCTGCTGATCATGGCCATTGTGATGCTGCACAACAGCTTCGGTTATCTGCTGGGGTACTTCACCGGGCGTTTGTTCGGCTTGCCGTTGGCCCAGCGCAAAACCCTCTCATTGGAAGTCGGCATGCAGAACTCCGGCCTCGGCGCGGCGCTGGCGAGCGCGCACTTTTCGCCACTGGCGGCGGTGCCCAGTGCGCTGTTCAGCGTCTGGCACAATATTTCCGGAGCCCTGCTCTCGACGTACTTCCGGCGCATGAGCGAAAAACAGGACCGCGAGCTACTTGACCGTCAAGCGGCAGACTGACCGAGTGACTTGACCAAACAGTCAGCATTGGGCACTCTTGCGCCCAATGCGGGGACGACCCCGCAACACCAAAGAGTTCACTATCCGGGGACGACCCCACCCATCGATGAGGTGCGTGATGTCCTGGATCATTCTGTTTTTTGCCGGCCTGTTCGAAGTCGGCTGGGCTGTTGGCCTGAAGTACACCGACGGCTTCAGCCGCCCTCTCCCCACTGCACTGACCATCGCCGCCATGGCGATCAGCCTCGGCCTGCTCGGCCTGGCGATGAAGGAACTGCCGCTGGGGACGGCCTATGCGATCTGGACCGGGGTCGGTGCCGTGGGCACGGTGATCGCCGGGATCATTTTGTTTGGTGAGTCGATGGCGCTGGTTCGCCTGGCCAGCGTGGCGTTGATTGTCGCCGGATTGATCGGCCTCAAGGTCAGCGCCTAGCCACTGCCGCTATCGCGAGCAAGCTCGCTCCCACACTTTGACCGCATGCAGCCTAGGCGATTCGGTCCAATGTGGGAGCGAGCTTGCTCGCGAAGGGGCCCTCAAAGTCAGCAGTTACCTGACAGCCCCACGCAAATCCCCCACCAACGCCTGCAAACTCGAAGGCGTTGCCGACTCGACTTCCACCGCCGAACCCGCCACCAACGTCACCCGCGACCAGAACCGGCGAAACAGCCCCTTGGCCGGGTCGCGACTGAAGAAACTACCCCACAACCCCTGCAGCGCCAGGGGAATCACTGGCACCGGGGTTTCCTGGAGGATGCGCGTCAGCCCACTCTTGAACTCATTGATCTCACCGTCAGCGGTCAGTTTTCCTTCAGGGAAAATGCACACCAGCTCGCCGTCCTTCAAGTATTGGGCAATTCGCTTGAAGGCTTTTTCATAGATATGGATATCTTCCTGGCGCCCGGCAATCGGGATGGTGCCGGCGGTGCGGAAGATGAAATTCAGCACCGGCAGGTTGTAGATCTTGTAGTACATCACGAATCGAATCGGCCGACGCACCGCGCCGCCAATCAGCAAGGCATCGACGAAGGACACGTGATTGCAGACCAGCAGCGCTGCGCCTTCATCCGGTATCGCCTCCAGGTTGCGATGCTCCACGCGGTACATGGAATGGCTCAGCAGCCAGATCATGAAACGCATGCTGAACTCGGGGACGATCTTGAAGATGTAGGCGTTGACGCCGATGTTGAGCAACGACACCACCAGGAACAGCTGCGGGATCGACAGCTTGGCCAGGCTCAGCAACACGATGGAGACAATCGCCGAGACCACCATGAACAACGCGTTGAGAATATTGTTGGCGGCAATCACCCGCGCCCGCTCGTTCTCCACGGTGCGCGACTGGATCAGCGCATACAGCGGCACGATGTAGAAACCGCCAAAGACGCCCAATCCGAGGATGTCGATCAATACCAGCCAGGCATGGCCAAAACCGAGCACCTCAAGCCAACCGTGGCCCTCGACGCTGGCGGGAATCCCACCGGAATGCCACCACAACAGCAGGCCAAACACGGTCAAACCGAACGAACCAAACGGCACCAGGCCGATCTCGACTTTGCGCCCGGAAAGCTTTTCACACAGCATGGAACCCAACGCGATCCCCACCGAGAACACCGTGAGGATCAAGGTCACCACGGTCTCGTCGCCGTGCATCCACTCCTTGGCATAAGCGGGAATCTGCGTCAGGTAAATCGCCCCGACGAACCAGAACCAGGAGTTGCCGACAATCGACCGGGACACCGCCGGGGTTTGCCCCAACCCCAATTTCAGGGTAGCCCAGGATTGGCTGAAGATGTTCCAGTTCAGACGCATTTGCGGCGAGGCCGCCGCCGCGCGCGGAATGCTGCGACTGGCCAGGTAACCGAGCACGGCGATGCCGATGATCGCGGTAGCCACCACCGGGGCGTAATGCGCCGAGGACATCATGATCCCGGCGCCGATGGTGCCGGCCAGGATCGCCAGGAACGTCCCCATCTCCACCAAGCCGTTGCCGCCGACCAACTCATCTTCACGCAAGGCCTGCGGCAAGATCGAATACTTCACCGGACCGAACAGCGCCGAATGCGTGCCCATGGCGAACAGCGCCAGCAGCATCAGCCACAAGTGATCGAACAGGAAACCCACCGCGCCCACCGCCATGATGGCGATTTCGCCAAGCTTGATCAGGCGAATCAACGCGTCCTTGGCGAATTTTTCCCCGAACTGCCCCGCTAATGCCGAGAACAGAAAGAATGGCAGGATGAACAGCAGCGCGCAGAGGTTGACCCAGATCGAGCGGTCGCCCTCGATGGTCAATTTGTAGAGGATGGCGAGGATCAGCGACTGCTTGAAAATGTTGTCGTTGAACGCGCCCAAGGACTGCGTGATGAAGAACGGCAGAAAACGCCGCGTGCGAAGCAAGGTGAACTGCGAAGGGTGACTCATCTTCCATGTTCCTGAGTGGCGTGGACGCTTATTGGAATGAACGTTTTTCGATCCAGGCCACACATTACCTGTCTTTAGCGATTATTTCGCCAGCCCTGCAATGCAGGGCGACACAAACAGCTCACCGTGCCAGGCGCCCAGCACCGTACGCCGCCCAACGATCAGCCACATCACCACCAGCAAGGCCACCAGCACAGCACCGAACACGCCGAAGAAACCCAGGCCCAGCAGCTCGGAAAGCTTCAGCGTCGTCAGCGCGTACACGCCCAGGGGAAAGGTAAAGCCCCACCAGCCTAGGTTGAAGGGAATGCCTTCGCGCAAATAGCGCGCGGTAATCAGCAGCGCCATCAACATCCACCACAACGCCAGGCCCCACAGCGTGATGCCGGCCACCAGGCCCAAGCCGGCGGCGATGTCGCCCACGCCGGGCAGGCCATTGGCGGCAAAAATCAGCGGGGCATCGTTGCCCAGCAGCAACATGCCCAGGGCACCGGTGCCAATCGGGCCGAGGGCCAGCCAGCTCGAGGCGGCCATGTTCCCGTGAGGCAGTTTGTGCAGGGCCATGCGCAACAGCAGAATCGTCAGGATGCTGAACGCCACCGGCAGGGAAAAGGCCCAGAGCACGTAGCTGGTCACCAGCATGACCAGTTGTGCATGAGCGTCGGCCAGATGCGGCGCCAACAGCCCGCCGCTGGCCGCCACGACTTCGGCGGCCACCACCGGCAACAACCACACGGCGGTCATCTGGTCGATCCGGTGTTCCTGGCGAGTGAACATCAGGAAAGGGATCAGCACGCCACAGGCCAGCGACATGGCCACGTCTATCCACCATAACGCCTCGGCCACCGCCACCACGCCCTCTCCCCAGCGCGGCAGCCCAAAGACCAGGCAGCCATTGATGAGGGTCGCCAGCCCCATGGGAATGGTGCCGAAAAACATCGAGACCGTCGAATGGCCGAAAATCCGTCGTGCTTCGTCGAAGAACAACACCCAACGGGCCGTGTACATGAGGGCGAACACCACGAACAACAGCGTGTTGAACAACCACAACCCTTCGCCCAAGACCCGCAGGCCCGGCATCTGCGCCGGCCATTGCGCCAGGGCCAGCGCCAGCACACCGGTGCCCATGGTCACGGCGAACCAGTTAGGTGTGAATTGGCGAATGGCTTCCAATGGCCTGGGCAAATGGCTCAACGGGCGCAAGCGGTTTTTGTCGGCACAGCATGTCATGGCGAACCTCCTGTCCTCGGATGAGGTGGAGCCATGCTAGAGCGGGATCGAATATCTATATAACGGGTAATTTCTCTATATGTAATCTGTTTTACAGATAAGCATCAGACGCTGCCCTCGGTTTCGATCACCAGGACTCTCGCTTCGCCCAAAGGCTTGGCGACATGTTCGGTGCCCACCGAGGCGTAGAAAATGTCCCCAACGTCCAGCAGGGTCGCCTTTTCGACACCCTCTTCTCGATAGCACATCCGCACCTGCCCATCGAGCACCACAAAGACTTCCTGACCGTCGTTGATGTGCCATTTGTACGGCTGGTCGGTCCAGTGCAGGCGCGTGGTGATGCCGTTCATGTTGGCGATGTCCAGCGCCGCCCAGGCACGGTCACCGGTGAAGGACTTGCTGCGAATGATTTTCAAGGGATCCGTCCGTAAAAAGATTGAGGTGCCAAGACTAACCTACCGCCAGCGGCACCCGCATGCCCGGCTTCAAGGCCGAACGCCATCGCTGACTGGTTTCACCGACTGACGCAGTCGAGCGGCTGATCAATGGGGTGGTGGCGCCGACGGTGTTCCGCATTCTCTTTGCTAACGCGCCGCTGGAGGTTGGGGAGTTGTATCGGCTGGTGGATATTGCGTTGGGGCAGTAAGGCCGCCATCGCGAGCAAGCTCCCACAGCGGACTTGTGGTGTCAGCCATATCTGCGTTCACCACAAAACCCTGTGGGAGCCGAACTTGCTCGCGATGGCGGCGGTACATCCAGCATCCCAGTGACAGGTACACCGCCTTCGCGAGCAAGCCCGCTCCCACAGTGGGTTTGCGGTGTCAGCAATATCTGCGTTCACCACAAAACCCTGTGGGAGCGAGCTTGCTCGCGAAGGCGGTGGCACATTCAACATCGATGCAAGCTGACCCAGCGCTTTCGCGAGCAGGCTCGCTCCCACATGGGTTCTCCAGTGGACATAAGATTTGTATCCACCACAGATCCAATGTGGGAGCGAGCCTGCTCGCGATGAGGCCAGCAAAACCCCTGCATAACCCGAGAATCTCCCCACCTGCGACACCCCACCACGCCTCGACCTTGGTCGACACTGACGAACCCGAGCGGGCATGCGAGACTGTCCTGCCGGGCTCAAGCCCCGGTGTCTTTGTCGGGGAGTTTCCATGTCGTTGTCCAGCGGGCTGATCGCCGTTGTCGCCCTGGCCTATATGGCCATCATGTTCGCCATCGCCTTCTACGGCGACCGGCGCAGCACGCCGCTGCCGCCACGGGTGCGGGCCTGGGTCTACAGCCTGTCGCTGGCGGTCTATTGCACCAGTTGGACGTTCTTTGGCGCCGTGGGCCAGGCCGCCGAACAGCTCTGGTCATTCCTGCCGATCTACCTCGGGCCGATCCTGCTGTTGGTGTTCGCGCCGTGGGTGCTGCAGAAAATGGTGATGATCAGCAAGCAGGAGAACATCACCTCCATCGCCGACTTCATCGCCGCCCGCTACGGCAAATCCCAATCCCTGGCGGTGGTGGTCGCGTTGATCTGCCTGGTCGGCGTGCTGCCGTACATCGCCTTGCAGCTCAAGGGCATCGTGCTCGGGGTGAACCTGTTGATCGGCGCCGGTGCCGATGCCATGGGCACCCGCGCCCAGGACACCGCGCTGATCGTCTCGCTGATCCTGGCACTGTTCACCATCGTGTTCGGTACCCGCAACCTGGACGCCACCGAACACCACCGCGGCATGGTGTTGGCGATCGCCTTCGAATCCCTGGTCAAATTGTTTGCCTTCCTGGCGGTCGGTGCGTTCGTCACGTATGGCCTGTACGACGGTTTCGACGACCTGTTCAACCAGGCGATGCTCGCCCCACGCCTGGAGCAATACTGGAAAGAAACCATCAACTGGCCGTCCATGGTGGTGCAGACCGGGGTGGCGATGATGGCGATCATCTGCTTGCCGCGGCAGTTCCACGTGACCGTGGTGGAAAACATCGAGCCCCAGGACCTGCGCCTGGCCAAATGGGTGTTCCCCGCCTACCTGGCCCTGGCCGCGCTGTTCGTGGTGCCCATCGCCCTCGCCGGGCAAATGATGCTGCCCAGCTCGGTGCTGCCGGACTCGTTCGTCATCAGCCTGCCGCTGGCCCAGGCCCATCCGGCCCTGGCCGTGCTGGCGTTCATCGGCGGCGCCTCGGCGGCCACCGGCATGGTGATCGTCGCCAGCGTGGCGCTGTCGACCATGGTTTCCAACGATATGTTGTTGCCGTGGCTGCTGCGCCGCAACGCCGCCGAACGCCCTTTCGAGGTGTTCCGCCAGTGGATGCTCTCGGTGCGCCGGGTGAGCATCGTGGTGATCCTGTTGCTGGCCTACGTCAGTTACCGTCTGCTGGGTTCGACGGCGAGCCTGGCGACCATCGGCCAGATCGCTTTCGCCGCCGTGACCCAACTGGCCCCAGCCATGCTCGGCGCGCTGTACTGGAAACAGGCCAACCGCCGCGGCGTATTCGCCGGCCTCGCCACGGGGATCTTCCTATGGTTCTACACCTTGGTGTTGCCGATCGCCGCCCACAGCCTCGGCTGGTCGCTCAGCACCTTCCCGGGCCTGGCCTGGTTGCACGGCAATCCGCTGAACCTGCCGATTACCCCACTGACCCAAGGGGTGGTCCTGTCCCTGGCCGGCAACTTCACGCTGTTTGCCTGGGTGTCCGTGCTGTCGCGTACACGCGTCTCGGAGCACTGGCAGGCCGGACGCTTCATCGGCCAGGAAATCAGCGCCCGTCCCAACCCCCGCTCGATGCTGGCGGTGCACATCGAAGACCTGTTGCAACTGGCCGCGCGTTTCGTCGGCGAAGAACGGGCGCGGCAGAGTTTCATCCGCTTTGCCTACCGCCAAGGCAAAGGCTTCAACCCGAACCAGAACGCCGACAGCGAATGGATCGCCCACACCGAACGCCTGCTGGCCGGTGTACTCGGCGCCTCTTCGACGCGCGCCGTGGTAAAAGCCGCTATTGAAGGTCGGGAAATGCAGCTTGAAGACGTGGTCCGGATCGCGGACGAAGCGTCGGAAGTGCTGCAGTTCAACCGCGCCCTGCTGCAAGGCGCCATCGAAAACATCAGCCAGGGCATCAGCGTGGTCGACCAGTCCCTCAGGCTGGTGGCGTGGAATCGTCGCTACCTGGAACTGTTCAACTACCCGGATGGCTTGATCAGTGTCGGCCGGCCCATTGCCGACATCATCCGCTACAACGCCGAACGGGGCCTCTGTGGGCCGGGCGAGGCGGAAGTCCACGTCGCCAGGCGCCTGCACTGGATGCGCCAGGGCCGCGCCCATACCTCCGAGCGACTGTTCCCCAACGGCCGGGTCATCGAGCTGATCGGCAACCCGATGCCCGGTGGCGGTTTCGTCATGAGCTTCACCGACATCACCGCCTTCCGTGAAGCTGCCCAGGCGTTGACGGAAGCCAACGAAGGGCTGGAGCAGCGGGTGGCCGAACGCACGCGGGAATTGTCCCAACTGAACCTGGCCCTGACCGACGCCAAGAGCACCGCCGAAGCGGCTTATCAGTCCAAGACCCGGTTCCTGGCCGCGGTCAGCCATGACCTGATGCAACCGCTCAACGCCGCGCGCTTGTTCTCCGCCGCGCTGTCCCATCAACACGACGCGTTGCCGAGCGAGGCCCGGCAACTGGTGCACCACCTGGACAGTTCGCTGCGCTCGGCGGAAGACCTGATCACCGACCTGCTGGATATCTCCCGCCTGGAAAACGGCAAGATCAACCCCGACCGCAAGCCCTTCGCCCTCAACGACCTGTTCGATACCCTCGGTGCAGAGTTCACGGCGCTGGCCCAGGAACAAGGCTTGAAGTTCCGGGTTCGCGGCTCATCCCTGCGCGTGGACAGCGATATCAAGCTGCTGCGACGTATTTTGCAGAACTTCCTGACCAATGCGTTCCGCTACGCCAAGGGCCCGGTGTTGCTGGGCGTGCGCCGGCGCAACGGCGAATTGTGCCTGGAGGTCTGGGATCGCGGGCCGGGCATCGCCGAGGACAAGCTGCAGGTCATATTCGAAGAGTTCAAGCGCCTGGACAGCCACCAGACTCGCGCCGAAAAAGGCCTGGGGCTGGGCCTGGCCATCGCCGACGGGCTCTGTCGCGTGCTGGGCCATAGCCTGCAGGTGCGCTCCTGGCCTGGGCGTGGCAGCGTATTCAGCGTCAGCGTTCCCTTGGCCCAGACGCAAGCCGTCGCACCGAGCGCCGTGACCGAGCCCAACGGTCATTTGCCAAGCGGCGCGCAGGTGCTGTGCGTCGATAACGAAGACAGCATCCTGATCGGCATGAACAGCCTGCTGACGCGCTGGGGTTGCCAGGTGTGGACGGCGCGCAACCGCGAGGAATGCGAGCGTTGGCTGGCCCAGGGCGGCCGACCGCAACTGGCGCTGGTGGACTTTCATCTGGACGACGGCGAGACCGGTACCGAACTGATGGCCTGGTTGCGCACGCGCATGGGAGAGCCGGTGCCGGGCGTGGTGATCAGCGCCGATGGTCGGCCCGAGACGGTGGCACTGGTGCATGCGGCGGGCCTGGATTACCTGGCCAAGCCGGTGAAGCCGGCGGCGTTGCGGGCGTTGTTGAGTCGGCATTTGCCGTTGTAACTTCGGCAAATGATAGCTCCTGTGGCGAGGGAGCTTGCTCCCGCTTGAGTGCGCAGCACTCACAAAAAGAGGGCCGCTGCGCAGCCCAACGGGAGCAAGCTCCCTCGCCACAGGGTGCTGTTTTTGCCTTGAGATCTGATTCAGCCCGAGGGCGGCTTCAGCTTTGGGTTCACTTCAGCCCTGGGTTCTCTCGCTGGCTTCTTCCGGCAACTCCGGCAGCCCATCCGCATCGGTCATCGCCCGTTCGAGCAGTTCGCTGGGCAAGCTCTTGCTGGCCCGGGCGCCGAGCAGCTTGAGCTGTTCGCTGCGGCTGATCAGGTTGCCGCGCCCTTCCGTCAGTTTGTTGCGCGCTGCGCTGTAGGCTTTGTCCAACTGCTGCAAGCGACTGCCGATCTCGTCCAGATCCTGGATAAACAAAACGAATTTGTCATACAGCCACCCGGCCCGCTCGGCGATTTCCCGGGCGTTCTGGCTCTGGCGTTCCTGCTTCCACAAGCTGTCGATCACCCGTAGTGTCGCCAGCAGCGTGGTCGGGCTGACGATCACGATGTTGCGGTCGAAGGCTTCCTGGAACAGGTTCGGCTCGGCTTGCAAGGCGGCGGAGAACGCCGCCTCGATCGGCACGAACAACAACACGAAATCCAGGCTGTGCAAACCGTCCAGGCGCTTGTAGTCCTTGCCGGCCAAGCCTTTGATGTGAGTTCGCAACGACAGCACATGTTGTTTGAGGGCGAGTTGGCCGATGGCGTCATCTTCAGCCGCCACGTACTGCTGGTAGGCGGTGAGGCTGACCTTGGAATCGACCACCACTTGCTTGTCGCCCGGCAGGTAAATCAACACGTCCGGCTGGAAACGCTCGCCGTCCGGGCCCTTGAGGCTGACCTGGGTCTGGTATTCGCGGCCCTTCTCCAGGCCGGCATGTTCAAGCACCCGCTCCAGGATCAGTTCGCCCCAGTTGCCCTGGGTTTTCTGGCCCTTGAGCGCCCGGGTGAGGTTGGTGGCCTCGTCGCTCAGGCGCAGGTTCAGTTGTTGCAGGCGCTCCAGTTCCTTGCCTAGGGAGAAACGCTCCCGGGCCTCGGCCTGATAACTTTCTTCAACGCGTTTTTCGAAGGACTGGATGCGCTCTTTCAGCGGATCGAGCAACTGGCCCAGGCGTTGCTGGCTGGTTTCGGCGAAGCGTTGCTCACGTTCATCGAAGATTTTTCCAGCAAGTTCGGCGAACTGTGCCCGCAGCTCATCTCGCGAACCTTGCAGGTCATCCAGGCGTTGCTGATGACTGTCCTGTTGCTCGCGCAGTTCGGCCTGCAACGATGCCGCCTGGGCATCGAGCCGGCGCAGCTCGGCTTCCTTGTTGGCGCGTTCAAGGTTCCAGGCGTGGGCCGCATCCCGCGCATTGTCGCGCTCGACCTGCAGCAAATCGACTTCGCGACAGGCCGCGGCAAGCTCGGCTTGCTTGGCGGCGTTGGCCTGGCTCAGGTCGCTGATCTCGTCGCGGCAGGCATCGAGCTGGGCGTTGAGGCCATCGTGGGCCATGTGGGCCGTGGCCAGGCGCTCTTCCAGCAGAGCCAATTCGGTCTGGGCAGTGGCGGCTTGGCGTTGCAGGTGCCAGGCCAGTGCCAGCAACGGCACCGCGGCGCCTGCCAGGCCAAACAACAGGCTGGTCAAATCCATAGCCATGACAATTCCTGCCGATCAAATAAAGCCCGAAGGTTAACCAAGCGGCTGGGGGTTGCCCAGCGCAGTCTGCGATTTCAGCCTTCGATTTCACCGAGGGCCCGGCGGGCACGATCATCGCCGGCCCGGGCGGCCTGGCGCAGCAGGTCGTGGCCGATGCGTCGATCCCGAGCGTTGCCGCATTCACGGCACATCAACTGCCCGAGGCGACTTTGCGCAGCCACCGCGCCTTCACGGGCCGGTTGCTTGAGCAAACGACCGGCCAAGTGCTTGACGCTGGGGCTGTCCCCGAGCCGCGGGCTGTCGAGCAGCCACTCAGCCACCCGCATCGACATACGCTTGGGTGGGGTAACACCAGAGGGTGCTGAAGTAACAGGATTTGATACTGAGCGAAACTTCATAAAACACTGTGGGACAGATCGGAAGGCGCGCCACTTTACTCCTTTTTTCGTACGGGTAAAGCCGAAAAAAAACCGGCACGCCCGTGCTAGAGCAAGCGCTTGGGACAATCCACAGAAGCTGTGGATAACTCAGTGGACAACCCACCCTGAACTCGCGCAAAGCCCTGTGGAACGGGGCCTGCGCTTAAACTGACGATTTTTTCACCAGTAAAAAAAAGCGATGTTTTTCATTGACTTAAATTTTGGATACAGGCACCCACCCCGGATTGTTTCGACATGACAGTAAGGTGACAGGTGGTGCGGCGAGTGTGCACAAGTAACAGCTGAACGGGTTATAACGCTGCGATTTTTTGGCGCATCTGGCGGTATGAAGCTGGGGATAACCTGAGGCCATGGGCGACGCGTGGGTAACTGACCACACCAGCAGTCGTTGGGATCCTGTGCTACGCCTTCGTTCTTGGATCGGGTTGAAAACCAACCCGTGGCGAGGGAGCTTGCTCCCGCTGGGCCGTGCTGGCGCTCCAGCGCGCAGCGGCCCTTTCTTTTGGGGCTGCTGCGCAGCCCAACGGGAGCAAGCTCCCTCGCCACAGGCCATGCCTGACTTGCTGCCAGGGCTAATTTGAATATTTTTTAACCACCCCTCTTCCCTTCATGGGATCGATCCGTTAGTATCCGCGGCGTTAGTACCAAGCTGAAAGTCAATTCCGGGTCGAACACATCTCCGCGGTCAGCCATCCTCCAAAGGACGCTCACCGAAAAAAGGAGACCGCCCCCCTCGATGGTTTCCAGGTAAACCTTGCGCCAACACAGCCTTCGATCGAATGCGAAGGGTGTTGCCAGGCTCATTACTCTGACCGAACCAACCTGCAAAATTGATCAGGATCTTCACCCCGGGCCCAGAACCTTTGCCCTCGATGTGTTGCCTGCCCTCCTAAGTACCTACCTGCCAGCCCAAGCGCGCACTTTATATAGCGCTCAAACTGGCTGCTTTGTTCCAGTCGGGTTCTTCGTTCGACCAATGGTGGTCGACGTTACTGGAACGTTTTAACGTTGCACGGTTCTTAACCGTGTCATTTGTAGGAACACCCATAACATGTCTACTCAAATCCAGACACAGGATGCCATCCGCACCCTAACCAACGCTTTTGCTCCAATGAACTGCCTGATCATGGCCGCTCGCAAAGGCTGCTTCAGCTTCACGCTGGTCAACGAACACGGCATCGCCCGTCACAGCGAACGCCTGTACCCCGACCAGTACTCCAGCGCCGAACCGCTGCAGGCCGTGATCGAGCGTACCCGTCAGGCACTGGTTGCCTGAGACCCAGCAAGGCTGAAACCCCCAAGGCCCCGCCCATAAAGCGTAATGCCGTTCACTTAAGAAAAATGATGACCCTGTGGCGAGGGAGCTTGCTCCCGCTCGGCTGCGAAGCAGTCGTAAACCGGCGGGTGCGGTGTGCCTGATACGCCGCAGTTGGCAAGTTTTGGGGCCGCTTCGCGGCCCAGCGGGAGCAAGCTCCCTCGCCACGGGTTTGTCGATTGCCATAAGTGAACAGCATTGCGCCCATAAAGCGGGGCTTTTTATTGCCTGAAATTTCTCGATAAAGCGAAACGGCGTAAGCACCAAGGGATATAACAGTTATAACCGTTCGCCGAAGATGTTTTAAAAACAGTCCTTTACAGCGGGAATATGACACTACACTTCAAGTCAAGCGGCATGATCCGCTTCTGGCGGGGCCTGGACCGATCCACTGCTGCCAAGCCCACACTCTTCAGGCTCCGCCCACCTCACATCACGAGGATTTTATGGGTATCGCTGCCAGCGAACTGTGTCGATATGTGATCCGCCCGACGCTCCTCTACCTGGAGTGTCACAGCGCAACCGCGGAATCCTTGTTGCTGGGCATTGCCGCCAGCCAATCCGCCCTGGGTTCAGCCCTGCATGATCGCCGCGGACATGGCTTGTATCGCATCACAGAGCCCCGACACCAGGCACTTTGGGACCATTACCTGGCGCGGGATCCGGAACGGGCCAGCCTGGTGCGCGGCCTGGCCAGCCAGCACGCCTTTCTCAGCGGCCCGCACCTGGAATTGACCGTCAACCTGCGCTACGCCACCGCCATCGCCTGGCTGTTGGTGGAGGAACAGAACACCACGCTTCCCGACGCCGATGACCTGCTGGGCATGGCCCGCATCTGGCGCCAGACCTTTCATCCCCAAGGGCGCCTGCGAGATTTCACCTGCGCTTGGCGAAGCTGTGTTTCACCGCTGAATCAGGTCGCTTGCTGACGGGAAATTTGGAAAGTTCCTACAACGGTCGTGAATCTGGTCGGATTGTCCTACAAAACCGCTCTAAATCAAGCCATCCAGGCTATAGCGCTTGAACGAAAATGTTGGTAATTTTCGCCCCGGTGATCACCAGGAGTTCTAACAATGAAAAAAATGATGCTCAAAACCACACTTGGCCTTGCCGTTACCTTGGCATCCACGCAACTTTTCGCCAGTGGCTTTGCCTTGAACGAACAAAGCATCAGTGGCATGGGCACTGGTTTCGCAGGTCGTTCTTCCTCTGCCGATGACGCCAGCACCGTGTTCGGCAACCCTGCCGGCATGTCGCGCCTCAAGCGCCAGCAAGTCACCGGTGGTTTCGCCGCCATTGATGCCTCGACCGACATCGACGATGCCAGCGGCACCCAGTCCGGTACCAACAAGGGCGACATGGTTCCGCTCACTGGCGTTCCGATGGGTTACTACGTCAAGCCTATCGATGATCAATGGGCGTTCGGCCTGGGTGTCTACGCACCGTTCGGCTTGATCACCGACTACGAAAATGGTTTCCAGGGCCGGAGTTTCGGCAGCAAGAGCGAAGTCAAAGTCGTCACGTTCCAGCCAACCGTCAGCTATGCCTTCAACGACAAGGTATCGATCGGTTTCGGCCCGACCATCAACCGTATTTCCGGCTCCCTGGAATCGCAGCTCGGCGTGCCAGGCTTGCCTGAGGCCGGCGTGGAGATCAAGGGTGACGATATCGGCTACGGCTACAACATTGGCGTACTGGTCCAGGCAACGGACACCACGCGTGTTGGCCTGACCTATCACTCCAAGGTCAAGTACAAGCTTGAAGGCCACACTGAAGTGAGCCCGGGCGCCGGTACACCGCCCCCCCTGCTCACCGATGGTCGCTACGACGCTTCGCTGGACATCACCACGCCTGAGTCGGTGGACTTTTCGGTCACCCAGCAAATCAATGATGCCTGGACCGTCTACGCCGGCAGCACCTGGACTCGCTGGAGCCGCCTGAAAGAAATCACGGTGGAAAACGAAGGCACCAGCACTGGCGGTGGTTTACTGAACCCTGCCCTCGGCACCATCACCGAAGAACAAAACTGGCACGACACCTGGGCCTACGCCATCGGGACCTCCTACCAGTTGAACAAGCAGTGGGTACTGCGTACCGGCCTGACCTTCGACCAGGCGCCGACCAACAACACCGATCGCTCGCCACGCATCCCGACCGGCGACCGGACCATCTTCAGCCTGGGCGCCGGTTGGAGCCCGACCGAAGACCTGACCATCGACGTCGCTTATTCCTACCTCAAGGAAGAAAAAGTCAACGTCAGCGGCAGCAACGCCCTCGGCCAGTCCTACAGCGCCAAATACGAAAACAGCGCCAACGGTTTCGGCGTGGGTGCAACCTACCGCTTCTAATGTTTCGCGGCGCACCTGAACCTCTCGCCACCTGAAGCAAAAAAAAGCCCCGCTCTCTGCAAAGAAGCGGGGCTTTTTCGTGACGGGCAATCAGGGTTTTGAGGCGATGGCCGTCTCCACAGCCTTGATGAAATCCGGATCGTCAGGCTTGATCCGACTGGAAAAACTGCCAACGACTTTACCCTGGCGGTCCACCACGTACTTGTAGAAATTCCACTTCGGCGCGGCGGATTGTTCAGCCAAGTGCTTGAACAGCGGTATCGCGTCGGCACCCCGCACCGGCTGTGGTTCGGTCATGGTGAAAGTCACGCCGTAATTGACGTAGCAGACCTTGGCGGTTTCTGCCCCGTCCTTGGCTTCCTGCTTGAAATCATTGGACGGCACGCCCAGCACTTGCAAGCCTTGGTCCTTGTAGCGCTGGTTGAGCGCCTCAAGGCCTTTGAATTGCGGGGCGAACCCACAGAAGCTGGCAGTGTTGACCACCACCAGGGGCTTGCCGGCGAAGCGCTGGCATAAGTCGACGGTTTCCTTGGCCCGCAGCTTGGGCAACGAACCCTCCAGCAACGGCGGGCAGTCGGCCGCCCAGACTTGCCCGGTCACAGCCAGCAACAGGGCGGGGACAGCAAACCAGCGCATCAACATGTCGGTATATCCTTAAAAACGTGTCAGACCCACGACGTTACTCGCCGCGTCCGATGCCGTCCATTGTTCAGCACGTGCCCATGCCCAGTTGCATCAACGCCAAGCCGCCCTGATGCCAACCCCACCAGGCAAACGCCAGCAGCAGGCCGGCACCGACAGCGATCAACCACGGGCCGACGCGACTCATGCCGCACCGACCTGGACTTGCAAGCGCGCTACCGGCCGCTCACGCACCGGCCAGTTCAACGCCGCCGCCAACAGGCTGAGCAGGATCGACACCTGCCAGATCAAGTCGTAGCTGCCGGTGCGGTCGTACACCACCCCGCCCAGCCAACCACCGAGGAACGAGCCCAACTGGTGGAACAGGAACACGATCCCACCCAACATCGAGAGATTTCGTACACCAAACAACGTCGCTACCGTGCCATTGGTCAACGGCACCGTCGACAGCCACAGAAAGCCCATCGCCATGCCGAACAGGTACGCCGTGGTGGTGGTCACCGGCAGCCACAGGAACAAACCGATCACCACCGCCCGCATCAGGTACAACCCGGTCAACAGGCGTGGCTTGGACATGCGCCCGCCCAGCCAGCCGGCGGTATAGGTGCCGAAAATATTGAACAAACCGACCAGGGCCAACACAGTGGTGCCGACGCTGGCGGGCAGGTGTTGGTCCACCAGGTACGCCGGCAGATGCACGCCGATGAACACCACCTGGAAACCGCAGACAAAAAAGCCCACCGCCAGCAGCCAGAACCCGGAATGGCTGCACGCCTCGCGCAAGGCTTCGGCCAGGGTTTGTTCATGGCCGGCCACCGGCAACGGCGCGTCCTTGAGCATGCTCACCAACGGCACGATCAACGCCACCAGCAGTCCCAACGCCAACAACGCCGCCGACCAACCGAGCCAGCCGATCAGCCCCAGCGTACCCGGCAGCATGGCGAACTGGCCAAAGGAACCGGCAGCACTGGCGATGCCCATGCCCATGCTGCGTTTTTCCGGCGGCACGGCCCGTCCGACCACGCCCAGGATCACCGAGAACGACGTGCCCGACAGGCCGATGCCAATCAACAGCCCCGCACTCAGCGACAGCGACCATGGCGAGTCGGCCATGCCCATGAATACCAAGCCGACGGCATAAAGAACTCCGCCGATGAGCACCACTTTCGCCGCACCGAAGCGGTCGGCCAAGGCGCCGGTGAAAGGCTGCGCCAGGCCCCAGATCAGATTCTGCAAGGCAATGGCGAAGGCGAACACCTCACGGCCCCAACCGAATTCGGCACTCATGGGCGCCAGGAACAGCCCGAAGCCATGCCTCACCCCCAGCGACAACGCCAGGATCAGCGCGCTGCCCACCAGGACCCAACCACAGGTACGCCACATCGATGTCATGCTTATTCTCCGGTCGCGGGTATATACCCACTTATCATCGGAAGAACCGGCGTCACGCCAGTTCATCCAGCAAGGCCAGCAAGGTCGCGCGCTTTTCAGCACCGAGCTTATCGATCAGTTTCTGTTGCGCCGCTTCCCAGGCCGGCAATGCCGCCGCCAACCTGGCATGCCCCGCCTCGGTGAGCACGACGATGCGGTTACGCAAGTCGTCGCCCTCAGCCAGCTTCACCAGCCCCTCGCCTTCCAGCACCCGCAGGTTGCGCCCGAGGGTGCTGCGGTCCAACCCCATGGCCTCGGCCAGGGATGAGATGCTCGGCTGGTCCAGGCGCGCTAGGTTATTGAGCAAAGAATACTGGGCAACGTTGATCCCGAAGCCGTCGAGGGCGCCGTCGTAGTACCTGCTGACGCCACGGGCGGCACGACGCAGGTTGATGCACAGACATTGGGAAGGAAGCATGGTGCGTGTATATACCCGGGGTTGGCGGAATGCAAATTTAAATGGAGGATACCTTTGCGTCATAGCCCACCCCAACGCGGGTTCTCCTGGTTTTCGCCCATCAGGACAAGCGGTACCCGCCGCCGAACGGGAATAAATCCCACAATATCAAATGCTTTGGCTGACATCCTTTTCGATCAATCCTCATTAGAGTCCACCACCTGTAATGTCTGACAGGTTTCATCTGGTTTGAATCGGGCTATAAACGAAACCGTGCCTCCAGCCCTGGCTCAAGGGGCTGAAGACGGGTCGTGCGAACCATGCCATCAGGAAGTAGGAAGATTCCGCCGTCCCCACGCCATCACTGATGATGAATGGGAGTTTCAGTCATGTACCACAGCACCGCGATTTCTGGACACTCGTCGCCATATCAAGACCATTGCCCCTCTACGGAGAGCAACCAACCCCAAGCGATTCGACTCACCAAACGTGAAAAGGAATTCCTGCAATGGAGCGAGGCCGGCAAATCTTCCTGGGAGATTTCCATGATCGTTGATTGCAGCGAAGCCAACGTCAATTATCACTTCAATAACATCCGCCGAAAATTCGGCGTCGGTTCGCGGCATCTCGCGGGGAAAATCGCGCGCGAACGCGGCTTGATCTAAGCGCTCCGATGGCATCTCTACAACGGTCGGGATGTGCTTGGACCTTGTAGAGGCAGCAATGAATCTGAACCACACGCCTGCACACTGCGATATTATCGGCCTCAGTGCCTGTGACGATACGCGAGTGTCGCACAGGCCCCCTCTGGATAACCCCATACGCATCATCCTTGCCGACGATCACCCCGTCGTGCTGACGGGCATCGAAATGGTCCTGGCGGGGGCTGGGTTTTCAGTGGTTGCCAAGGCCCGCAACGCCGATGAACTGCTCCAGCACTTGGAGCGCACCCCCTGCGACTTGGTGATCAGCGACTATTCGATGCCCGATGGGCAGTTTCCGGACGGCCTGGCCCTGATGGGTTATTTAAAACGCCACTACCGCGCCTGCCCCTTGATCGTGATCACCATGCTGCGCAATCCGTCCGTGTTGCAGGCCTTGCTCAATGCCGGCGTGAACGGCTTGTTCGATAAGCGCAGTCCTTTGACGGAGCTGAAACAGGCCATTCTCGGGGTCACCCAAGGGCGGCGGTATACATGCCCGGCGTTTCTCGATCTTCTACAAGGGCAATCCTTGACCGCCACCGGCTCGGACGTCAGCCGGGTGAGCCTTTCCGAGCGGGAGTTGGAAGTGGTGAGGTTGTTCGTGCGCGGGATGTCGGGCAGACAGATAGCGGCCCAGCTCAATCGCAGTGAAAAAACCATCAGCCGACAAAAGCGCACCGCCATGGACAAGTTGGGACTTGGCCATGACGGTGGGTTGGTGGAGTTTGCTCGGGTGAGTGGGTTATCTAGATGAATTCACGACCGGCGTAGGCGATATAATTCCGCTTGCCAATTCCGTCGTTGCTCGGAGCTTACCTGCATATAGTCATGGCGTTGATTGTAATCACGATCAAGCTTCAACTCTAACTCGTCTATTCGGCGCTGAGTGCGAGGAGACCACGAGGGCGTTAGTTGAACTTGTTCGGGTTCGGCATTCCGAACTGGCTCTAATCGCATTCGCACTCGATCAGATGGCCGCGTTGATGGGGCAGAAGGAAGCATCGCCCCTTGCCTTGATTGTTTGACACCCCCTTGTAGAGGAGTTATATCGCTACGTTTGGGCGGAGGAGCGGAGTCGATCTCTGTAACCAGTTTTACGCGGGCAGGTGTCCTTTCAGGTACGCCGATTTCCTCATATAGGGGGTTATACTTTACCCTCTTTGCATCCGGCATAGCACTTTTCAACCCAGGATCCCCAAAGTCCACATCTACTCTCTTAGCAACTGAAGACTTTGATTTAAATCCAAAAAACTTTCTTAGAGAACTTAAAACACCATGTCCCGTAGGATCCGTAAAATTAACCGGATCCCGGCAATACGCATACGCATTCACCCCCCCCTCCCCAAACGGGCTCCAACTGTCCGGACTATGAAACCTCATCAACCGTGGATTGAACGCCCGATAGCCATTACCCAGCAAATACCACCCCGTCTCATCCCTGACTTCACCGTTGTAGCCCGGGCGTGAAGCAACCGACTGCTCCGCATCACGGTAGCCGTAGGCGGCATAAGCGATTTCCCTCACTTCACCACCGTCAACCTCCCTCAGCACACTGCCGCTGTAATCACCCGCCAACAGTAAAGACTTTGGGCCCGCACCTTCCTGGTGCTCGGCAAGCATCACCCCATCGGCCGATACGTAAGTCCTGCTCTGCGTGGCGCCAACCGAATTAACCGGGGTGCCATTGCGGTAAAACTGTTGCTCCCGGTCGCCATCGCTGCCGCTGGCCGACAATTGATCGCCACCGTCATACCCATAGAACCGACTGCCGTCGGAACCAGGCCCACTCACCTCAACCAAGCGGGACAGCAGGTCATAGGACAAGGTCCGTCCTTCCTCGTCCTTGATCAGGTTGCCATTGGCATCGTATTCAAGTTCGATATCCGGGTAGTCGGCATGGGAGTTGGTGACGCGCGTCAGTTGGGCCGGGTCCGGGTTGTTGTATACGAAAATCGCCGTATTGTCTTCGGTGGTTTGGCCCTTGATGAAGAAGGTGCGCACTCGGTCGTGATTATCCAGCGCATCGAAGAAGAACAGCTGCCGCGTCATCGGGTAGCCAAAAGGGTCCACTGGCGCCTGAGGTCCTTCACAGCGGTATTCTTCGAGCCGCCCGCGAAGTTCATAGCTATAGGTCTCCTTGCGAAGCAAAGTGTCGCCCTGGCTCGCCCCTTCACTCAACTCGCGCCGTTCTATCTGGTCCAGGCCGTTCCAGACCTGTTTCAACCATGACGTGCTGCCGTTGAGATTGAACGTGCGCAGCGTTTCCCGTCCCAGTGCATCGTATTCAAGGTCGATGATGACGGTAGTGTTCCCGTAATCCACCGTCTCGATACGTTCCATCAAACCCTGGCCGTTATACGTAAAGTCACTCCTGATGTAACTTTCGTTGCCCACAACACTCAACTGGGTATAGTTCAGCCGGCCATTGGTTCGATCGTAGTCAAACACCTGAACCTGCCCCGTTACATCCTGGTAACGAATCAACCGCCCGAGCCGACTGTGTACATAAGTCATCTCATAGGGACCAGCGCCATCCGTCACCGTGCGCATTTCAGATTTCAACTCTCCCTGGCCGTCATAGGTACGCCCAAGTTCAATATCGATCTCTGATGAGCGGGTCAGTCGCGCGTCTTTAGGGTCGTATTCATAAGTTGCCTGGATCGCCTTTGGCATTTCTTTCAGGCGGCTCACGGTTTGCTCACCCGCCACAGCGTTGCGAGTGAGCGGCTCATCCGTCAGTTCATAGGCATATTCATAATGAATCACATCGCCGCTGGGCTGGATGACGCGATTGGCCTTACTGTAGGTGGTGTCGTATTCATGCCGGGTGACTCGCCCTCCGGTCGTCGACTGGGTGAGGCGCTCCAGGCTGTCGAACGCCTGCGTGCCCAACTCTGTTGCACCCACTTTGATCAATGTCGGCAAATCGCTGCGGCTGTGGCCTGCGTATTCACGAACCACCTTATGCCCTGTCGGTAATGTGGTTTCAAGCATGCGATCGAACACATCGTAGGTATAGGACGTCTCATATCTCGCTGCATTTTTCTCCTGTACGGTGCGACCCAGACCGTCATAGAGATAGGTGTGCAGGCTGACGGAGTTTTCCTCAAGATCGAAACGCTGGACGCTCACCGGTTTCTCAAGCCGGTTGTTGGTCGTGACGGTCTTGCCCATGCCTTCGGTCCACTCCGTGGTGGTAAAGGCGATGGGATCTTCCACGGTGTGTTGCTTGACGCCCGCAGGGTCAGTGCTGCTGGATTGTTGCCCCCAATCGTCAAAGGTATAAGTGGTTGTCAATGAAAGGGGTTGAAGTTCCAGCCAGTCTATTTCTCGTTCTTCAGTCAGCTGGCCCAAGGCGTTGTAGGTTGCCTGATAGATATCTCTGTAGGCGCCATTGGAAAAATCGGCGTCCTGCTGTTCTTCCCTGATGGCCCGGTTGAAACCATCGAACCAGGTACGGGTCTTGATCTGTTTGACGTTTTCAACCTCCTGGAATGCCTGCCCGGCCATCGACCCATCATCTGTAGGACGGACGAGCCGGTAGGTATAGGTACGCGTCGCGGCGTAGTCGGGATCGTCGGGCGCCACGGTTTCCGTCAACACCCGCATCAGGGCGTCATAGGTGTTGCGAATCTTGATGTCCTTGTCCTGGGTCAAAAGGGGTTCGCCATTGAGCAGCGACCGCTCGGCGCTGACGACTTTGACCAGGCCGTCATGGCCGGTGAAGGTTTCCGTCGTGAGGAGCACGGGCTCGCCAAGCAACACTTCCCCGGCCTGGTTGGTTTTATTATTTTCGGCTTTCTCCTCGTCCGTTTTGATGCGGTACGCGTATTCCGTTGTAGAGACGTACTGATCGCCCCTCCCCACCATCGTCAGCGTTTTCAGTCTCTCCAAACCATGCCTCAACGGATCATCAGTCGCATTGAAATGTTCAAGGCTCGAGGTTTCCAGCAACACTTCGGTCTGTCCCAGCAGGTGATACGAACTTTCCTCGGATATGACCGCCCAGGGCCTTCTAAACTCGCTGTCATCCTCCTCGTCATCTGGATCCGGATCCAACGGCCGCAGCTCGACATAGCTGTACCGAGTTCGCAGTGTCGGCGCCCCGGTTTGCACATCGGGTACCAGCTCCGAGTCCGTGGTCGGCGTGACCGTTGTGTGCTCGACATGCTTGACGAACCCGTAGGGGTCCGCGGGGCACTTGCCGGGGACGCCGCCGCTCGGGTAGTACGATGTCGCCTCGGTGACGCCGCTGGTTTGGACGCTCAAGGTCTGATTGCCGTAAATGTCGTATTCGCTTGTTTCCACGTCTTGACGCCATTCACGCGGGTCGTTCGTCAGCTCCCAGCGGGTGATCGTCTCGTTAGGCAACTGGCATTGGCGTGGTTGTGCATCGAAAGATATTCCATCGGTGTCGTTTGCGTAGTAACGGGTTGCTTGCGTCTGTTGATGCATGCCCTGAACGGTGGTTTCGGATACCAGCAAATGGAAGCGATTGAAGCGGCGGGTGACGCTGCGTACTGCATCGTTCCCGACCATGAGCTGTTCGGTGGTTTCATATTCATAACGGTTCAAGACCTTATAGAGGTTGTCCAGTCCGTCATCCGTCCAATCGGCGTTCGGATAGCCGAGAAAATTATGGCCATTGGCGCTATAGGTGTATTTCACTGTGATAGGCCGCTGGTCCGCGCCAGGCTCGGTAATATGGTCGGTCACTCTTGGCAACTTGCGTTGTTCGTCACCGGGAAAGCCATGGCCCGCATCGTTGTATTGAACCGTTTCATGGGCGCCCAAAGGTGTCCAGACCTCGCTGATGCAATCCAGGCCTTTTTCAGGAAGGTATTTGAAGCGCCAACCGGCATTCTCGGTTGTGGGTAAGGTAATTCTGTCAACATTCCCTTCCTTCATGCTCAGGACCACCTCGGCTAATGGCACACCATTGACGGGATTGAAGCCCAGGGTGACGGTGTTGGTGATGAGGTTGCGGGTGATTTTAAGCAATTGGCCATTGCTGTCTCTTATGGCGCTGAGCATCGGTGCGCCAGAACCGACAGTCACATACTCCAAGGTAATTTTGTGTCCTTGCGGAGAATACATCGCCACCGGCACGGCCACCTGCGGGCTGGCGCCCTTGAGCTCCAGCACTTCGACGAGCCCGGATTTATGAACGATCTTGAACTGGCCGTCAGGCAACTGGTAGAACTGAAACTCCTCGATCTTTTGCTCCTTCATTCGCATTCGATTGGCAACACCTTCGTAGGGGCCGGTGACCTTGAATGTCTGCCCCGAATACACCGAGACGATCTGACTACTTGGGGTGTACTGACTCAGTGCAAGGTTCCAGCCCTTGCCAAAGCCACTGTCATTTGTATTCAGGGGGTTGTAATTGAGCGCTAATGGCAGGGACGGGCCACGCAAATCATTACTGAAAAGATCCGGTAACGATAACGACACGGTATACAACCCGGTTCGCGGGTCTACACCTGTCTGGATAAAGCTCATGAAGTTAAAGGCATTGGAGTGCACAGCGGTGGACGTAGTCATGGTCAGCCTCACCAACGTATAAAAATGGAGGGTTAATACATGCAATGCGACGGACCGCCGCATTGCATGTAAAAAACTTACTGAAAACACCAGTGCACCCCGGGCAACCAGATTCAATTTGCTAGCAGGCGCATCTTACTACTTGGAGCAACTTGCTAATCCCCGCGAACATCCGCGAACAATCGATTACGATCATTGGCCACAAAACCAATAGCCACCTTGTGATAATTACCCTCATCATCCCTCAAATCGAGCTTGATTTTTTCCCCCCTTAAAGGATGCAACTCAGGATATTTATCCTGTCGAATATTGGGTTTATCGGGGGGAGGAGAAACATTATGTGATTCGCGAAACAATCCAATTCGAATTTTATTTAGGGCCAAGGAAGTCAGCATCTCGGATTTAATTCGTGTACCAAGATTTTTGATCAATACGGGATCGTATTGCATGACATTGCCACTACTTGGTTTTGTCGAATCTTTATAGGCCCAGCCGGTATAACTGAACATGGTTTCATTAGGCGCATCACTTTCCCATTGCACAATCGACCACGGCTCTTCCACCTCCACGGTCAGGAAGTCGACACCGACCTGCTGATCACGGCGATAGGTTAAAGCCCAGTAATCCACCGTCTCCAGAAAGTTGTCAAAATCGTAGTCATCGTTCGGATCTGGGTTATTTCCGCCGCCGCCAGCCACACGTGTGCGTTCCATTTTATAATCATCTTTTTGGGGGCTTGGCACGGCTTGGGGAACAAGTGAAATAATTCCGTCTTCGGTCCCCGGGTAAATGTCCGAGCGCCAGGGATTTCCTAATACATCGTCAAACACCGCATAAAATTGGGTGGCCAGGGGGGAGCGAGTCACCATAAATAAGTCAATTCTGTCGGATGACGCTGAAACCCCGCTTTGCGTTTGTGTTTCGCCAGAGGCCATGCCCGGGTACGGTTTGAAGCGATTGGAATCCCTCGTCTGCGCCCACAGTGCCTGCGTCCCGCTAACGTCTTCGATACCTTCTTGCAGAGCCGGCACCTCGGGTACTTGTTGGTTCGATTGGACGTAGAACATCCTCAATGAATCTTCTTCTTCCTGGTTCAGCGGTGCGCCGTTTGTTTGAATAATCGCCTGGAGTTGCAATTGTTGAAAACCATTGGCGAACAACTTCTCGGAACGCATTGCCACCAACTGAAATTTGTTAAGTCCTGTCCAGCGCGCTTCCTCAATATGGGAGGCCAGTTTTATGATGCTGTAGCCCGCATACAAAAGCCCAAAATCCGGATGAGATATTTCACACCTGACGATATCGTAGGGTCGACGAGGCGCCGCTGGAGCGGTGTAAATGCCATCGCTGCTGACCGTCCCCTCTCCAATCACTTGCCAAGTGCGCGTAAGAGCGTCCGGAGCACCCGACCTTTCCCTTAACGTCACGCTCGCAAAGCGCTCCACACTCGCGCTAAACCGCGGCTCTATATCCAGCGTGGGCGCAACCCGCGTCAACACCACCGAAGCCTCGACCGTCTCACCGGTGTCATCCTCGACGGTGATGGTGTCGACAACGGTGAACTCGGGCAACGCCAGCAACTGGGCGGCCGATGGAGGAGTATAAGTGGCGGTATGACCCGACACGGAGAGCGTTCCATACAGGGGTTGTTTCCAGGTCAGTGTCGCCCCCCTCAGCGCTGTCGCGACGAAGGTCACGGTACTTGTCTGCCCCTCTATGCGTGACACGACCCCAGGGGAAATAGCCATCGATCGGGTAGAGACCAGCAACAAGGCCTGAACCTTGTGCTCGATTTGCGTCTGAGGATCTGTGTAGGAGGCCGTAACGATATTGCGCACCAGATCCCGGCCTAACTCGGCACCGGTGACGGGCTGGTAAAATCCGGAGGTCGAATTGATCGTACCCGCCGACGTATTCGAATTAAGACTCCTGACGCTCCACGTAACGTTTGTCGCGATGCCGTTAAGGTAAGCCTTGTATTCAAACGGCACGCTACCGGCCTTCATGACGTGAACGCCGGGCTCGATGGTCAATGACGTACTGGAGGGATCCAGGCTGCCGAATATCACCAAGTCCTTGGGAACATGACGGGAATGCTCCACGAACACGTTTTTTTCGCCGGGAAAAAGCAGGCTCTGGATAAGCGCCAGTTTGTCATCGTCGGATCTCGAGACGTACTCTTCGGCCAGCACCATGGTTGCCGAATAGTCACCGTCATCGGGAATCAGATACGGAAAGCGCTCCGGAGACGGAGTTTCTCCGCCGTATTCGCTCCCCCTGAGCTTTATCATGACGACCACGGCGCCATCGGCCGCGTTCTTCGCTCTCGCTACCTCCGCCCCGGGTGCCCGCTGGGTCAGTACGACAAAATCCGTCGGGGTCAAATCACTTTGCCCTTTGAGGTCGAGAATACCCAGCACATAAACCTGCCGTTCAGGCGGCAGTGCCTTGAAACGCTCATCGAAGTACGCGCCAATTTTGGTTTGGCCCGTCGCCGACCCTGGGAGATTGCAGGAAAATCGAGTCCCTTTGGATAAATCCAGTGTCACCCTGCCCAGGCGGTCGACCACACCCACCACCAAGGAAAGGTCCAGTTCCACGGTCAGCGTATAGCCGTGAGCTTCGGTAATATCGAATTCATACAACAAGCCACGGTTTTTTTCATGAACACTAAAGTTCCCGCCCAAAATACTTAATGTCAACTTTGCTCGGGAAGTATCTAGCCGTGCGGGCTCGAACGATAGTAAGGGTTTACCCAGCATGACTTGCGTCATCACGCCATATTCGGTTCCTGAATCATTAAGATCCATGCTGCCGGAAAATACTGGCAAATAGCTGGCGCCATCGTACTTTTCCAACCATTGTTGCTGGAGCACCCTATTAAGCCGCTCACGATTGAAAGCACACACTGCGCCCCAGCCACGGGTAATCGAGCCTGCTTTCATTTTTTCAACGATATCGGCAAGAGAATTACTGGTCATTTTGAGTGTCCTCGACGATTGACGTGACGTTATCCAAAAGCTCATTGGCCTTTTCCCGGGTAGTGGGGTCCAGACAGAGTTCTTCCAGTTTTTCAGAGGCCTCGCTCAAGAGGTTTTTTAGCTCATCGAAAGCAGACGTTTGCGAGTCTTCTTTTTGAGGTTTCGGCGGCAAGGGAGCGAGCGGTAACGGTTGGATAGAAAATCCGTCGTCGTCAATACCAAAGTCAACCGAATACTGCCGGGCTTTTATCAAAACAAACTGACTATTGGTTGTTTGACTTGCGGTGAAGACCCCAGTAACTGAATCAATTGATCCAGCATCTTCAGGCATACAGGACCATGTCAGTCCCGCTGAGATAGGCACGCCGTTCCTTTTGGCAATTAATTTTGCCTGATTTGCTGGAAGCCCCTGGTATTCCAGTGTTACAGACAGCACTTGTGAGAAGTGCTTGACCACCATAAAAGAACTCTGTTTTTGGCCAGTCGCGGTGTTTTCCACAACGACTTCGTCTAAGGTGAACGTGGGTGCCCCAGGCGCTTTTCTCAGCGGGGCGCGGTAGATATTCTCCCCGTTTTCATTGGCTGTCGGGTCGATACTGCCGCCACCGATGACGCTCCACCCCAAGACACCGTCCATGCTATGAGCGCTAAGCTGACGGGTCTCTGTTTCATTTTCCTTGGAAGCATTACAAATCTCGATCAGAGGGTTGAGTGTAATAGCCCTGGCCACTACCGTGACCAAAGCCCTGCTGATATGAGGACCATTGCCGGGTCCGGTCGCAATGACTTTGACCCGTTTGTAAGTGCCTTGGATATCGGCCAACGAAGGTGCAGTATAAACACCCGTGGTTTCATTCATTTGCCCGGCGCCCGGAGTGTTACCATCAAGGTCCTCGACCCTCCACTTGACCCCTGTTATTGGTGGCACCGTCTTGAATGTGTGGTTCTGGCCGTGAGTCAGCATGATTTCAACGGGGTCGATGGCAAATGTAGTCAAACGAGGATTGATAGAACCGAATAGAATCATTTCACCCGGCAGGTCTAATGTTTTGAGTTGTACGGCGTCTTCAGCGTTGAACAGAAGCGTGTGCAAGAGAAAAATATCGATTTCATCGAGCCCGTTGAACACCTTCAATGTCGCGTCAGCGGCGTGGCCAAGTATCTCCCATTTGAAGCGCTCGGAGGTCATATCATTTTTTAGATCTTCGGGAAAATCCTCGGTCCCCTCGGTAATCACCTTCAGATAGCCTTCACGGTCTTGCAGGGTAACCACAAGCCGACGCGAAGTTGGATCGATTGAAAAAGCATAGGTGGCACTAAATCCAAACCCCATATTGAAGACTCTTTCAGCGCTATTGAAATAACACTTCATCTGAGTCAGATTTTGCTCACTCCCCATACCCACTTCAAAATGGGGCTCACCCATAGTCGAGTCGTAAAATGTCATCGTCAACAAATTTTCAGCATTGATAAAAATAGGAATCAGATAACCGTAATAATCAATGCGTCTCCCCCCCCCTACAGTGGCGGTAAACCGCGGAACTTCTAGCGCACCTTGAGTACCCTCCTTAACCTTTATTCGATAAGTGAAGCCATTGGTATTTGTTTCACCTTCAAACTCAGCATTGGGCGCATTAAACGCGCGAGCCGTACCTTTACCAATAATTCCGTGCATCAGGAAACGACTGCCAAATATTGTCAAGGTGTCGAGGTCGGTCCGATCACTGGGCAAAGGATAGTACCAATCCTCCCCGGGCATCCCGCCCTCTAACTCATCATCCATCCTGATACGCATTTCAACGGCACCATTGCCGAAGTTTGCCGCCCCGCGTGCAGCCGCCCCCTCCTCCATAATGGTACGCAGCTTGAACGATTGGGGTTTCATGAATTCTTGGGTGGTCCGCGCCAAGGTACCCAAGGTAAACGTACGCCGTTCCTCATCAGCTTCTCTGAACTTACGTTTGAAGAAAGCCCCGGCCATTCGTCGTTGATGCTCGATCCGATCGCCTTTCACCTCCCAGATATAGCGCTGAGAACCAGCATCGCCCAAGTCCAGCACCACCTTCCCATCCCTAGTGACACTACCCTGAATATCCTTGAGCAGAACCCGGTCAGCGCTCAACTCTGGATGGTCCAACGGGTCGAAGGAGCTGATCCTATTGACCTGAGCGAACCCGGCCACGTCATCCAATTTAATATTTTTACCCCCCATAATGGCCATCTTCATATTGACTTCGGCGGAGTTAGGGTCCGGGTTATTGTCAAAACTCAAGCGTGGCGCATCGGTGACATAATCGATCAACCAACTCCAATCGGTCTCTCCCGGCGAGTAAGCTTCATTAATAGGGGGCATTACCGAGTGTTTATCGTGCTTTTCAATATACTCCTGCAACAGTAACTGGTTGCATTTGCCTTTATCATAAGCCACCAGCGCACTCCATTCACTCGTACGAGGCTTGAGCGCGGCCCATTGCAGATATTGGGCGAGCGTTTTTTTTGGTGCGGACATGGTATTTATCCTCGTATCGTTAAATGACAGGATCGCCGCTGTACCCAACGGGTGAGCTGGCAAGTGCGTTGATACATGGTATGCGGGGGTAAAGGGTACGACCGTTTCCTGTGTTTTCGTTGAACGTTTCCGGGGCAGGTTTAATAGGGAACGGCACGAGCGGTAACGGCTGGAGGGAAAATCCGTCGTCGTCAATATCAAAGTCAGCCGAATACTGCCGGGCTTTTATCAAAACAAATTGACTATTGGTTATTTCACTTGCGGTGAAGACCCCAGTAACTGAATCAATTGATCCAGCCTCTTCAGGCATACAGGACCATGTCAGTCCCGCTGTAATAGGCAAGCCGTTCCTTTTGGCAATTAATTTTGCCTGATTTGCTGGAAGCCCCTGGTATTCCAGTGTTACCGACAGCACTTGTGAGAAGTGCTTGACCACCATAAAAGAACTCTGTTTTTGGCCAGTCGTTGTGTTTTCCACAACGACTTCGTCCAAGGTGAACGTGGGTGCCCCAGGCTCTTTTCTCAGCGGGGCGCGGTAGATATTCTCCCCGTATTCATTGGCTGTCGGGTCGATACTGCCGTCACCGATGACGCTCCACCTCAAGTCACCGTCCAGGCTATGAGCGCTAAGCTGACGGGTCTCTGTTTCTTCATTTTCCTTGGAAGCGATACAGATCTCGATCAGAGGATTGAGTGTCATAGCCCTGGCCACTACCGTGACCAACGCCCTGCTGACATGGCGATTACCAGGGCCCGTCGCAACGATCTTGATTCGTTGGTAAGCCCCATTGATCTGCGCCAATGCAGGCGCGATATAGGCGCCGGTATCTGCATTTATTTGCCCCACGCCCGCCGTATTACCTTCAAGCCCCTCCACGCTCCATTTGACCCCCGGTGTTTCAGGTATTGTCTTGAACCGATAGGCTTGACCGTGGCTCAACAGAACTTCTACCGGATCGATGGCAAACGTACCCAAGCGAGCGCCGATGGAACCGAAAAGAAACATTTCGCCCGTCAGGTCAGCGGTCTTGAGTTGTACGGCATTCTCGGCGTTAAAAAGAAGCGTATCGAGAATGAACGCGTCGATTGCCTCGAGCCCGTTGAATATTTGCCTAACTGCAAGGCCAACGAGACTCGCTAACCCCATATTGAACTCGGCTGTACGCATATAGGCTGCCACGTCCCACGGCAGCAGCACATTTGGATAAAACTCTACAGCCGCGTGAGCCGACTCCAAACTTACTTGCAGACGGCGCGACTCTCGATCCAGCGAAAAACGATAAGTGCCGCTGAAGCCAAGCCCCATTAGACAGTGGAAGGGAACTCCATTTACGGTACATATCATCCAGCGCTTTGTATCGGCACTTCCCATCCCCACGCCCAACGATAGCGATCCATCCGCCCCTCGATAAAGGGTCATCGTGAGTCGATAATCCTGGTTGATATAAATCGGGCATTTATAGTGGCTGAACGTTACTTTCCTGTCGCCAATGCCAGCTTCGAACGGTGGAATTTCCAGATACCCTTCGGTACCAGACTTAACGCCCAACCATTCGATGAAACCTCGGTGATCGATCCTACTGTCAAATTGAGCGTTGGGCGCGTTGAATGCCCTGGCCGTGCCCTTACCAATGATGCTGTGCATGAAAAAGTGTGAACCGAATGCTATCAATGCATCCAGATCGGGTCGGTCGCTGGGCAAGGGGTATAGCCAATCTTCACCCGGCAAGCCACCCGGCGCCTCGCCATCCATGGCAACACGCATTTCAATAAGGCCGTTGCCATAGTTAGCCACCCCACGCGTATCCGCGCCCTTCTCCATAAGCGTGCGCAGCCTGAAAGACTGAGGCGTCATGAAACCTTGGCTGGTCCATGCCAATTTCCCCAGGGAAAACGTTCGCCTGACCGGATCGGCCTCCTGGAACAGACGCTTGAACAATGTCCCGGCCATCCGGCGCTCACGCGCTTCCCGGTCACCTGTCAGCTCCCAGGCATGGGCTTGAGAAAGCGGATCCCCTAGATCCAGCAACACTTCACCATTTTGGTCAACGCTGCCCTGAACATTCTTAAGCAGCACTCCTTCGGCCTCCAGGCGCGGAAAATCCAAAGGGTCAAAGACACTGATCGTTTTGACTTCAGCATGGCCAGCCGTGTCGGCCAGCGATATTTTCTTGCCCCCGACAATGGCCATGCTCATATTGACTTCGGCCGATTGCCCGTCAGGGTCGTTATCGAAACTCAACCGTGGCGCATCGATGATATAGCCCAGCAGCCAGTTCCATGTGTTCTCGCCTGTCCGATAAACCAGATCGACGGGAGGCATCATTGAAGGGTGGTCATATTTTTCGATGTATTCCTGCAACAGTAACTGGTTACATTTGTTTCGGTCATAAGCCACCAGCGCACTCCAACCGTTAGTTCTTGGTTTGAGTGCGGCCCATTGCAAATATTCTGCAAACGTTTTCCGGGACGCGGCCATGATTCGTATCCTCAGTTATCTAACGATAATGAGCTTTAATAAGCCTTCTCAGCTCGCCAATGTGAAGCTGGCGGGCAAATAGAAAGTTTCCGCGCCCTGTTCGTAAGTAATAATGACTTGCACGCTGATGCTTCCAAGTTTGAAAACCTGAAAATCGGACGCCGTGACCGTTTTTGTTATTGACCCGTTCGTGACGTCATTCTCGGCGACAGGATAATTATCAAAAATGGGTACCGCCCGAGGCGAATCGTCGTTGCCTTTGCCATTAATGATGGCATTGACAATTTGACCTTCTCGCATATACGGCCAGCGAGGTAGAGTGAACAATTCACCACCGGACTCAATTCGACTGATATAAATGGTTCCATTGGTCAGTTGAGCTTGGGCAGATTGAATGGTCGTGTAATGTGTTTTGTCGATCGGCAATACACGGACAACGAAAACATCTGACTTGACCGGTCCGGGATCGCCATCTTGCAAGACGGTGTAATACACCGGGACCGCCCTGTCCAAATTCGCAGGAATATGTTCTGGCGGGACGTTGTACGTACGGCTTCCCGGGGTTACGGGTGCTAACGCAGTATATTTACCGCTGGTGCCATAACCGTCCCAATACACTTTGACTTCATCATCGGCGCCATAGTTGGCTTGCGGGTCTATATCAATGGTCACACCAGAGGCGCTCAAACCCAGGACATCCAATACTCCTTCCCCTGACACGGGATCATCCGGGTCGGGGCGGGCATTCTTGACGATGACCATCGGCAGCTTCAGAGGGGCACGTACATTGGCTGGGTAAGGTGTGGACGAAAGGCCTTTACCGGCCCAGGCGTATTCATACCGCAGATCGATGCTGGCCCCTTGGCTGGCGCTGAGCCATGCCGGATCCAACATGAATTCGAAAAACCCTTTGTCCAAGGTCGAAGCGTCGACATTGGCGCGTAACACGACCTGTTCCATGCCGGTGATCGACGAAGTAGCGTGACAGAGCACTTCATCACCGATGCTCATGTCGGGATAACCCTCGATGCGCAATGGCAGCCCATCGGAAAAAAGCAAGGGGTTGATCGTGCCACCGCTATGGCCGACGATCGTCAAGGCCGGCAACATCGCCGCGCTCGGCGCCAGGAGTTGGAAGGTTTGCCGGGTGGAGAACGTAGTTTCTTGCGTGGCACTGGCGTATTGGATGCCGTAGTACAACTCCATCGAGCCGTCTTCGACCCGCAACAGGTCGGAGCGGTTGAGAAACAGGCCAAGCGGCTTGCCCGGTTCACCCTCCCCGACAACAGTCGGATAGGCCAGGGCGGGGGTGTATTCGCTGCCGTCCGGGTAAAACCTGCGGCAATGCAGGGTGACCGTATCGCCCACCGACATCGCCTGATAAGGCACCACCCAGGGTGTAATGATCGCCTCTGCAGTATCCAGGTCCACATGCAGGTCATGGGAATCCCGGATCTGCACCACGGGCAACGCTGCTGCGGCCCTGGGACGCCTGCCGACAAAGAAAAACAAGCGCAACGATTCGTCGCCCGTTGCTTCGCCGGGTTTGCGCACCCGATACGAGTAGAAAACGCTGCCGTTGAGAAGCTGACGCAGGACGCTGTTCTCGATCATCACCGGCATGCCCTCGGGAGTCAGCGCGTCGTCGACTACCTCGGCTTCATCATTGAACTTGTCGACGATTTCACCGTGCTCGCCACAACCGAACCAACTGATGACGATCTTGTCGCCGTCGGCTATGTCGTCGTACTTGACAAATGTTTGCAGATCGTCTGTGCCAAGCCTGTCCAGGTCGATGGCGTTGTCCGGCCCCAGCGTGGGAATGGTCGGCGCTTGGTTTGCCTGCGTCCGAATCGTCATGTTCCGGGTTCCTTATGCTTGAGCATTCTTTAAGCACCGACAGCGCCGCAAAAAAACGGTCGCAGTGAGCGTGCCCCTACAGGTTTACGCTCGAAGCGAGGACTTGGGAACTATCAGAACTGTTAGGTTTACGACGGTGCTTTTTCTGTTAGCTTCTTATGAAATCCGTACTTTCCATGCGCGACGAAAGCACGATTTTATAGAGCGGTCATTGACGCACAACGCAGAAAGGGAAGAAGGAGTGACACATGAATAACTTCAAACACTATCTACCAATACTTTTATTGAGCCTGATCAGCTCGAGTGGCACTGCAAACGAAAACATAAGTAACACAAAGGATACCAGCAATGCCTTAGGACAAATTGAGGTTATTGAAGGTGATGGCATCCACAAGTGCAGCATTCCAGCGTTGGATGGGGAATATGTGGTCTCAAAACATGGCTGCACAAACGATCAAGCCTATAACGTTCGTTTCATTAACGTACCGTCCGCGCTCCGCATCACATTCTTGGATGACAAGTGGACTTCAACATGCAAATGGAGTGCGGGTTGGGAAATAGAAGTTCGCACGATAAAAAACCCCACCACTACTGACCCGATGTCTCTCGATACAATGTTCAACGCACCTGCGGGACAGATCATTGAACCCGGTGTATTGAAGACCCGGCATAGCGGCGGCGGGACGGTCGGTGGACACCTTAGCTGCATAGAGGTCAAATCAGGCACATGAGAATACTAATATTACTCAAGGAATCTTAATTATGGCCACCACCACCGCCGTCCACTCCAACGCCTTCAACTTCCTCAGCTTCGTTCAATCCGGAGTCGACGCGCGCACGGGTCAATACACCATTTCCTTATCTCTACCCGAAGTCAAAACCTGCGAACTCAGCGGCCCGGTGGTGCCCCTGACGCTAAACTTCAATCCCCTCAACACGGTCAACGCCGGTTTTGGCCTGGGCTGGGAAATGGGCCTGACGCAATATGCCCCCAGCAACCAGATCATTTCCTTGCATTCAGGCGAAACATTCAAGGTGACCGGCCCTTACCCCGGCTTCGCCAATCGCTTGCGGATGAAAGAACAGAAAATAGAAAACTTCAAATTATTTACCGTGCCCGACACAGCACAGTTCAAGGTTGTGCACAAGTCGGGATTGGTGGAAGTACTGGAACTGAAGGGGGCCAGCCCGCAAGTGGCCGTGCCAATCAGACTGTATTCTCCACAGGGACATGAAGTCACCCTTGAGTACATTTCCGTCAACGGCAAGCCCATGCTCAGTGCGATGCGGGATAACACGGGGGCGGTGCTGCAAATCACTCGCGACACGACAGCGCATACCGTCACGTTCTCGCTGGGCATCGTTAATGGGACGCCTTCAGCGCGGGTGGTCATGAACCTTAAGGACGACCGCGTAGACCGCATCACGCTGCCGACCACCGAAGGCGCCGGCTGGCGCTTCGAATACCGGACCGAAAAAGACCTGGCTTGCATCAGCGAAGTGTGGACGCCCCTGGGTGCTCATGAAACCGTCAGGTACAACGACGAGGGCCACGGTTTTCCGGGCGGGGACAACTCGCGCAAGTTGCCCCGGGTGACCGATCACATCACCGACCCTGGCAGCGGCGACCCGCCCATTACCGTGAAGTACAGCTACAGTGCCGACGGCCATAACTTCCTGGGCTACGGCAGTTCGATCGACTGGGATGATAGCGGACTGGACAACCTGTTCAGGGTCCTCGATCGTTACACCTACAGTTCCACCGAACGCCTGACGATTGGAAGTGAAACCGTGCGCAGCATCACTCGCACCTTCAACCGCTTCCACCTGCAGACCGAGGAAGTCGTTGCCCAAGGCAACCACCAGAAAACCCTGCGCACGCGCTACTACGCCGATGATGACGACAAGCTGTCCTTCGACAACCAGCCGCGGCAATGCCAACTACCCAGGCAAACATCGACGCTGTGGGCCCTCAGCGATGACCCGCGTTTCTGGCGCCTGGACAAGGAAATTACCGAATACGACATCCATGGCAACCAGACACTACGCATCGAACCCACCGGCCTTACCGAGACGATTACCTACTACCCCAACGACGGTGTCGAAGGCTTTTGCCCGGCAGACCCGTACGGCTTCGTGCGGCATGTCCGGGAGAAGACGGTAACGCCGTCAAGCGACCCCCAGCGCGTCCCGGGCCTGGAGCCCGGCGCGTCGGTCAAGCGCGCCCGGTTTCGCTATGAAACATTGCCGGCCATCAGCGACAGTGCGATCCCACAGCCCTGGTTGTGCGTGGTGGAAGAGCGCCTGTATGAATTGATCGACGAGACGGAGCGACAACTTTCCCTCACGGTCTTTGACTATATCAATGACCCCGCAACCCCGTTGACCCACGGCCGGCGCGCGCGGCAAGCCATTACCCTGGGCGATGACTCCGGGCCGACCTCGGTCATCGATTACAGCTACACGAAGAATCCCAGCAACCAATCCTTGCGCACCGTGCAACAGTTTTCGTCGGATGTCGACAACGCCGTGCGCACGGTGATCGACGAACGCTCGATGCTCAATGGCGAACCTTTGCTGGTCACCGAAAACGGCATACAACACCGTTATGTTTATGACGAGTTGAACAGGGTACAGAGAGAAATCCAGGCACCCGATTCCGATTATCCGGCAACACGTCGCTACAGCTACCGCCTGATCCGTCCGGCCGATGCGGGACAGGACCCGATAACCACCCAGGCTTACCAGCAAATGGAGGACGTCAAGGGCGTCAAAGTCCGCACGCACTTCGACGGCATGAGCCGGGCGGTACGCGAAGAAATGCAAGACGTGGACCATTCCGGCGGCAGCTACCGGGACATCTACACCGCGAAATACAACGCCAAGGGCTTTCTGATCGAGGAAACGAACATCGACTGGCTGGAAGCCACCGACCTGCCCCTGACGACGTCCTACACCTACGACTTGTGGGGGCTGCAGGACAGCGTCACCCGGCCCGACGGTGTGAAGGAGTGGACCCTCAACAATCCGATTGCCTTTACCACCGAAGAATGGATCGACGGCACTGCCCGCACCCGGACCATTACCAATCGTTTCGAAAAAACCGTCAGCGTCGAACAGATCGGGGTGGATGGGCGGCGCATCAGCCAGACCTCGTTCAAATATGACGGACTGGGCAATTGCACCCAAGCGATCGACGCGCTCGGCCAGATCACCCGCTATCGCTACGATGCGTTCGCACGCTTGCTCAGTACCACCCTGCCCGACCTCAGCACCGTCCGTTACACGTACGCCGAACACAGCCAGGCCGAACTGCACACCTCGATCGAGGTGGAACCGGGCAATACCCACCTGCCCACCCGCCGCCTCGGCGAGCAACGGTTCGATGGCCTGGATCGGCTGGTAGGTTTCAAGGTAGGCCCAAGGGACGAGCAACTGGTGTACGAAGCCGGCCATTTCCAACCCAAGCATCGGATCACCCCGGCCGGCAACCAGATCGACTATCAATACAAACACGGCTTGAGCGAGAAACCGACCGTTGTCACCGCCCCCGACGATGAGTCCACTTTCGAAGTCGACCTGCTGGATGCCCGGCTCGACAGCTCGAAGAACAGCCAGGGCGAATATCATTTTTCCTATGATGAAGCCGGCCGTTTGGTCGCCGAAAGCTGGAAGGATGCCGTCGACAACAAAACCTACACCACCCGCTACAAGACCTCGCTCAAAGGCCGACGCCTGAGCCGCACCGACATCGGCAACCATCAGACACTCATGGATTACGACCGCCGCAACGGGCGCCTGCTCAGTATTGAACAAGGTCAATTGCACGCGGCCTTCGACTACGATGTGATCGGTCGTGTGTACCGCACCACCAGTCAAGACAAGGCGACCAACAACACCCTGACCACCACCCTGGAATTCGACGAATTGGGGCGCGAAACCTTGCGCACCCTGGTGCTGCTGGATGCACAAAACCAACCGATCGAAGCCGAACGCTCCATCGAATTGACTTACCTGGCCGACAGCAATGTGAAAACCCGGCACTTGCGGGTCGGCGGCGCCAGCGCCCTGCTGGAAACCTACAGCTACGACCTGCGCGGGCGCCTGGAGCGCTATCGGTGCTCGGGCACCGACCTGCCCAAGGACCGTTACGGCAATGCCATTGTCAGCCAATATTTCGAATTCGATGTGCTGGACAACATCATCTATACGCGAACGGTTTTCAGCGATGGCCGCCTGGACATCGCGCATTTCACCTTTGCCGAAGACGATCCTTGCCAACTGGTCGGCGCCAGCCATAGCCATCCTGACTACCAACAGCTGGAAAGCCGCTTCAGCTACGACCCCGACGGCAACCTGGAGCACGACGAGACCGGTCTACGGCTGCGCTATGACAGCCAGGGGCGCCTGGTACAAGTCACGACGCCGACGGGGCAGTCGGTGACGGCGTACCGCTACGACCCCCATGACAACTTGCAAGCCGTCCAGCCACAAGGCGACACCCAAACCCTGCGCTTCTATCAGGGCACACGGGTCACCGACACCTTGCACGACGATCATCACATTCAGTTTCTCTACCATGAGGGGCAACCCCTGGGGCAACAAACCCCCAGCGACGACGGGCAGACCCTGTTGCTGCTGACCGATGCCAAGCGGTCGGTGATCGGCGAGAACCAGGGCAGCGATGTGCGCAGTGTGGTTTATGGAGCCTATGGCGAACGTGACGAAAACAATGGGCTGCAAAGCTTGCTGGCTTTTAACGGTGAAGCGGTTGAGAGCACGGGGTGGTACTTGTTGGGTAACGGTTACCGCGCCTATAACCCGAGCCTGATGCGCTTTCAAAGCCCGGACTCGATGAGCCCCTTCGGCGCCGGCGGCCTCAATTGCTATATGTATTGTGCGGGCAACCCGATTGCTTTTAGCGACCCGAGCGGGCACCGCGCGCAAAGCCTCGTTAATAACTATGGATTCCAGGGAGGGTTATTCGGGGCCTCGATATTCATTGGTATCGTGCTTTCCATTCTGACGGCTAACGCTGGGCCACTTATAGCAGCCGTGGCTGAGGCGGTCGGCACAACAACCACGATGGTGGTCTCCACGGTCAATACCGTGGCGAACTTCGTGACCTGGGGCTCGATGGTGGCAGCCGCGGGGACGGAGGCGGCGAGAATGTTCGTTCGGGATGAACAGGCCAATGAAACGTTGGGATGGATCGCTGCGGGACTCGGTTTGATTGCGATGCCGAAGGTGAAAGGGCCGACGGTGAAGGTGCCGAAGGCACCGGCTTCGTCTAATTGGATTCTGAAAGCCCGAACCCCCAACCCCCTAAAGAGATATAGAACGTTCGACGATCCAGAGATCCGGCCTCCTCAACGCTCCCCTGATCCCGCTATGCCCGCTAGCAGCACGAGCTCAAGCCCGAGAATCGCAACGCGAACAACGTCGAACGGCGGCTCAAGCATCAATAGTGCACATGGGACACTAACTGAAGCTTCTATTGCAGGAGCTCGTGGCTCTGACATAGCCCAGGAAACTTCCGAAAGCATTCCCCCCTCGCCCCATTTTTCCCAGAAGAACCTGCGCAAAGTCGCGAAGGAGGCCTTGCTTAAGAACGACCAAGACGCTCTGAAAAAAAACGTCATCTCAGATATAGAGCACATACGAGAGGGTCAGCACTGGAACAAACACAAAATTATCGGTGGATATCAATAAATGAAGCCGGACGGCCTTCAGCCTGCCTGGCTGTTCTCAATTAGAAATTTC
>NZ_JABWRB020000010.1 GCF_014268745.2 Pseudomonas zanjanensis
GTAGCTCCCCCCACCACAGAACAGTGTCGCGGTTCAGGCCGGTTTGGCCCCATACCAGCGAGGCGTATACACCCAGTTTCCACCGGATGCACGCGGGAACACACAGGTGGTGGAGGAGCCGATCAGGACCATCGTGCGCATATCCACCTGCTCGGCGGTGAGCTGCCCCAGCGTAGTGACACGCAGGGTCTGGCCCGGGCGACCAATGTCGCGCCCCAACACCACCGGCGTCTGCGGTGTGCGGTGCTGGCCGACGATCTCCAGCGCGCGCCCCAATTGCCAGGGGCGCGCACGGGAAATCGGGTTGTAGAAGGCCAGCGCCAGATCGGCTTCGGCAGCCAGGTCCAGGCGTTTTTCAATGATCGACCAAGGCTTGAGATTGTCCGACAGCGACATCACGCAGAAGTCATGCCCCAACGGCGCACCGGCCTGGGCGGCGGTGGCGAGGGATGCGGACACGCCCGGCAGGATTTCCAGTTCAACTTGGTGCCAGGCCGGATCGCTGGACTCGTGCAACGCTTCGAGCACCGCTGCCGCCATGGCGAACACACCCGGGTCACCGGACGACACGACGATCACCGAACGGCCTTGCGCAGCCAACTCAAAGGCGTGTCGGGCGCGCTGCATTTCTTCGCGGTTGTCGGTGCAGTGCAGCACTTGATCAGCGCGAAACGGGCCGGCCATGCGTACATAGGTTTCGTAACCCAGCACATCGGTGGCCCGCGCCAACTCGGCTTTCACCGCCGGCACCATCAACTCGGCAGCGCCCGGCCCCAGGCCGATCACCGCCAGGCGTCCGCGCGGACGACCGATTTGGGCCACATCCAAGGGTTGAGCGGCAACGGCGATGGCCAGGTTGTCCGTCGTCGAAACAACGGTCGCGCCCGGTACCGAACTGCGGGCCAAGGTGGCGGCATCGCCCGTTGCAGCCACAAAGCGCAGCGCCACCCCAAATTCCAGCGCCGCTTCACGCAAGACCGTGCTGGCCATCAGCGTATCCGCCGCCACCAGGCACGCCAGGCTCCGAAGCGCCACGTTCGCTTGCTGCAAAGCGGCACGAACGGCGCCCGGCAGGTCAGCCAACTCGGCGCTCACCACCACCGCGACACTGCGCGGATAAATCAGCAGTTCGTGAGTGCTCGCCTCACGCTCGGCATGGCCGACGTGGATCGTGCGCCGCGCCTGCGGGTCTTGCGGCAACTGCGCCTGATCCAGCCACGGCGCCGCGCCTTCGATGCGCACCGGCTCACCCGCCAGCAGGTCGGAGACGAAGCGCTTGCCCTGCTCCAGGTCGCCGAGGCTGTAGCCGCTCGGCGGATTGAGCAGGCAAGTGCCGAAACGCAATTCGCCGCTGGTGGTAATGGCCGGCGCGACCCGCAGGGTTGCCGCGATGTCCCGGGCCATGTCATTCACCCCGCCCAGGCCGCCCAGCAACGGCACCACGGCGCTGCCATCCTCGGCCACCGCCAGCACCGGCGGCTCGGCGCCTTTTTCCAGCAACAGCGGCGCCAGGGTACGGATGACAATGCCCGCGGCGCACAGGGCGATGATCGGTGTGTCCTGTTGGTAGAGTTCGCGCAACGTCGCGCCAAATTCCAGGTACTGCCGATCGCCCTCGACCCGCCCGGCCAAGCCGTGGATCAGGGCGTCGGGGTAGCGCTGCTGGATCCGTCGAGCCGTCGCCAGGCTGCCGGCGCCGAGGATGACGATGGCCGGCGTCTTGGCGGCCATCAACCCTGCCACCGTTCGCCCGGCACGATGATCAGCGAGAAGTACGGCGAAGACATCGGCTCGACGTCATCCAACGGCACGATTTTCTGGTTGGCCATGGTCGCGCGCTCGACGTACAGCGCCCGCCCGTCCATGCCCAGTTCCTGGAGCACTTGGCGAACCTTGGGGAAATTGCGTCCCAGCTTCATGATCACCGCCGCATCCGCGTCGGCGAGGCGACGCTTGAGATCATCGTGAGGCAGGACGCCCGAGAGCACCGACAGGCTCTGGTTGCGATAGACCAGCGGCGCACCGAGCACCGAGGCTGCGCCGAGCATCGAGCACACGCCGGGGATGACTTGGGCCTCATAACGCTCGGCCAGGCGATCGTGCAGGTACATGTAGGAACCGTAGAAGAACGGGTCGCCCTCACAGATCACCGCCACGTCGCGACCGGCGTCCAGGTGCACGGCCAACTGCTCGGCGGCGGTGTCGTAGAAATCGGCGATCACCTGTTCATAGGACAGCGGCGCCGGCAGCACCTCGGTGGTGACCGGGTAGACCAGCGGCAGCAATGTCTGCGCGTCCTGCAAATGCGCCTCGATGATGCCGAAGGCGTTGCCTTTCTTGCCCTTGGCGACGAAGTACGCCACCACGGGCGATTCGCGCAGCAGGCGCAGGGCCTTGACCGTAATCAGTTCCGGGTCACCGGGGCCCACGCCCAGGCCGATCAGACGTCCAGGCTGCTGCATCATTCAACCTCCGTAGCGAGGGCGTTGACGGCGGCGGCGGCCATGGCGCTGCCGCCCAGGCGGCCTTGCATGATCACGAAGGGCACGCCCCGGCTGTTGGCCGCGAGCATTGCCTTGGACTCGGCGGCACCCACGAAGCCCACCGGAAAACCGAGGATCAAAGCCGGTTTCGGCGCGCCGGCGTCGAGCATTTCCAACAGGTAAAACAGCGCGGTCGGCGCGTTGCCGATGACCACGACGCTGCCTTCCAGGTGCGGACGCCACAACTCCAGCGCCGCCGCCGAACGGGTGTTGCCCAGTTCCAGGGCCAAGGCCGGCACGCTCTCGTCGCGCAAGGTGCAGATCACCGGATTGTTGGCCGGCAGGCGAGCGCGGGTCACGCCTTCGGAGACCATCCGCGCATCGCACAGGATCGACGCACCGGCGGCCAGCGCCTGACGCCCGGCCGTGCCCGCGCCCTCGGAAAACTGCAGGCCATCGATGGCCTCGACCATGCCGCAGGCGTGGATCACCCGCACCGCGAGTTTCTCCAGATCGGCCGGAATGCGCGCCAGGTTGGCTTCGGCGCGGATAATCGCGAAGGAGTTGCGATAGATCTCCTGACCGTCGCGGATGTAATCAAGCATCAAGGGGGCTCCGGGGATGAGCGTCGAGCCATTGGCCGAGCGCGTCAATAGTCAGATTGTGGGCTTGCAACGCGCCGAAACCTGGCAGCGCGGCATCACGAAAATACAGGTCGTAGCGACCGGGGGCGACCGCCAGCAAGGTGACGGGCGCGATATGGGCTGCCGCGCAGGAACGCGGGCAGCCGGACAGATGGACTTTCAGGGTCTGGCCCTGGCGTTGCAGCAGCTCGGCCAATTGACGAGCATCGGCCTTGGTGTCGGCCAGGGCTTTGCCGCAGCCACTGGAACCGGTGCAGGCGATGAGCTGCGCCAGGGGTTGGTCGACCGACACCAACAGGCCCAGCGTTTGGAGCCGCGCCAGGACTTCTTCGGCATCCTCGACACACACGTTGGGCACCAACAGGCTTTGCCAGGGCGTGAAACGAAGGCTGCCGTCGCCCTTCTTCCGCGCCAGTTGCGCCGCCCCCCGCAGCATGACCGCATCGAGCCGCCCCAGGGGCACCGCCGCGCCGACGTAGACGCGATCGTCGTGCTGGGAATGGATACCGATGTGCAGTTCGTCGATAGGCTCGTCCCGCTGCCAATCCAGGCAAGCTTGCAGCGGCACGCGGCAGGCCAATCGGGTCATGAATTCATCGTTGGGGATTTCAGCCAACAAGTGACGCATGCGGATCTGGTCCGGGCGGGCCAGGTCGAGGAACAGCTCCAGCACCGCCACCACCAAGGCATGCCCCTGGGCCAGGGGCACCCTGCCCGCCGGTTTATCCAATGGGGAACCGGCCAAGCCGAAGGCCAGCCAGGGCTCGCCATCAAGGACCAAGGCCGACAACCACAGGTCGTGGTGATGTTCGAGCATTGCCAGCGCCTCTCCACCGTCCAGTTGTACGGCGAACTTGGCCGACAGTTCGGGGAAGCGTTCGTGGGTTTGCAGGGTGATGAGGATCTGCTCGGCCAACGGGCGGGTGTCGAAGAGCATCTGCCGGTCGATCCCAGCCGCGGGGCTGAGCATCAGGTTGCGCACGTCATCGCCAGACGGTTTGCGAGGACCAAGCCCGGCGGCCAGCAATGGCTGGATCAGCGCGTCGTGCCCGGGGCCGATCCCGCGGATCTGCAGGTTGGCCCGGTTGGTCGCCTCGATCACGCCCCCGGCGAACCGCTCGGCCACCAAGGCCACGACGTCAGCCTGATCCGCCTGGATGGAACCGCCATCGAGCTTGATCCGACAGATCCCCCCGTCCAACGCCTGGACGACACGCAGCAACCCCGGGCAACCGGAGGGGCGGATGACGTTGGAGGATGGACGTTCGTTCAAGGGCAGACCGGCAGCTGAGAAACGCCACATTGGCGAAGGTGCGCCATTATGCCTGCTTTGCCGGTGGTCATGAAAAGCTTGCCTGTCGGATTGAGGCGAGATTGCTCAAGAACACGGGTTGCCTGATCCAATGATGTTATCTGTATCGCCGCCTTCGCGAGCAGGCTCGCTCCCACAGTTTTGGATCGGGGTGTTCACAAATTCTGTGTTCACCCCCAGATCCCTGTGGGAGCGAGCCTGCTCGCGATAGCGGTCTGTCTGAAAAAGCGATGTTGAATGGACCGCCGCCTTCGCGAGCAAGCCCGCTCCCACAGTTTTGGCCAGGCTGTTCACAAATTCTGCGTTCACCCCCAGATCCCTGTGGGAGCGAGCCTGCTCGCGATAGCGGTCTGTCTGAAAAAGTGACGTTGGATGGACCGCCGCCTTCGCGAGCAGGCTCGCTCCCACAGTTTTGGATCGGGGTGTTCACAAATTCTGTGTTCACCCCCAGATCCCTGTGGGAGCGAGCCTGCTCGCGATAGCGGTCTGTCTGAAAAAGTGATGTTGAATGGACCGCCGCCTTCGCGAGCAAGCCCGCTCCCACAGTTTTGGATCGGGGTGTTCACAAATTCTGTGTTCAACTCCAGATCCCTGTGGGAGCGAGCCTGCTCGCGATAGCGGTCTGAAAAAGTGATGTTGAATGGACCGCCGCCTTCGCGAGCAAGCCCGCTCCCACAGTTTTGGATCGGGGTGTTCACAAATTCTGTGTTCACCCCCAAATCCCTGTGGGAGCGAGCCTGCTCGCGATAGCGGTCTGTCTGAAAAAGTGACGTTGGATGGACCGCCGCCTTCGCGAGCAGGCTCGCTCCCACAGTTTTGGCCAGGCTGTCCCCCGCAGATTCTATGTTCACCCCAAATTCCTGTGGGAGCGGGCTTGCTCGCGAAGGCGGTCTCGCAGCCACAATGATGTTGCGCCAGGCGCCTGATCCGCCGGGGCGCGGTATGATGGCGGCCCGGTTCGCGGCGGCGACACGCCTGTCGATCAACCCAACTATTCGAGGAACAGAGATGACCCCCTGGCTGACCGTAGTGGGCATCGGTGAAGACGGCTTCAAGGGCCTGGGCCGAACGGCTCGCCATGCCTTGCTGCGAGCATCGCGGATCCTGGGCAGCCCTCGCCAGTTGGAGCTGTTGCCCCTGTGTATCCGCGGCGAGCGGGAGCTGTGGCCTAGCCCGTTTTCCCTGGAGCCGCTGCTCGCTCGGCAGGGCGAACCGGTGTGCGTGCTGGCCAGCGGCGATCCGATGTTCTATGGCGTGGGCGCCAGCCTGGCGAAACAGGTGCCGAGCGACCAGATGCTGGTCATCCCCGCGCCATCCTCCTGTTCACTGGCCGCGGCGCGCATGGGCTGGCCGTTGCAGGAAGTGGTCACGCTGTCGCTGGTGGCGCGTCCCCTGGCGGCGCTCAATGGGCATTTATCCACAGGCGTCAGGCTGTTGCTGCTGAGCAACGACCGCCACAGCCCCGCCGCCGTGGCGAGCTTACTTCGCGAGCGGGGCTTCGGCCCAAGCGCCATGACGGTGCTGGAACACTTGGGCGGCACGGCAGAACGACGGATCGAAAGCACTGCGACACAATGGTCCGACACCACCGTCGCCGACCTGAACCTGATCGCCGTCGAATGCCGGGGCGAACCGTCGACACCGCGCCTGTCACGCCTGGCCGGTTTGCCGGACACCGCGTTCGAACATGACGGCCAGTTGACCAAACGCGACGTGCGCGCCATCACCCTCGCCCGCCTCGCCCCCACACCCGGCGAGCTGCTCTGGGACGTCGGCGCCGGCAGCGGCTCCATCGGCATCGAATGGATGCGCACCCACCCCAGTTGCCGGGCCCTGGCCATCGAAGCCGACGAAGGCCGGCAAGGCTTGATCGAACGCAACCGCGACACCCTCGGCGTACCCGGTCTGCAACTGGTTCGCGGCAGCGCCCCGCTGGCGCTGGAGAGCCTGGAGCGACCAGACGCGGTGTTCATCGGCGGCGGCGTCACCCGCGAAGGCGTGCTCGACGCCTGCTGGGCCCAACTCAAGCCCGGCGGTCGGCTGGTCGCCAATGCCGTGACCCTGCAAAGCGAAATGACCTTGATGCACTGGCGCGAACGTCATGGCGGTGAACTGACCCGCATCCACATCGCCCAGGCCCAACCCTTGGGCGAGTTCGACACCTGGCGCCAGGCCTTGCCGATCACCTTGCTCGACCTGGTCAAACCTCTCGATGCGTGACGAAACCGCCGAACAACCCGCCCCCCTGCGCAGCGGCCTGACCACCGGCAGTTGCGCCACCGCCACCAGCCTGGCGGCGGCCCGATTACTGCTGCGCGGCACCGAAGCCGACGCGGTGGAGATCGTGCTGCCCAAGGGCAAGCAGGTGCAGATGCGCCTGGAGTTCTGCCGGCTGACCGAACAAGGCGCCGAAGCCGGGACGATCAAGGACGCCGGCGATGACCCGGACGTGACCCACGGCGCCCTGTTGTTTTCCCAGGTGCGCTTGATCGCCGAACCCGGCGTGCGTTTCATCGCCGGTCGCGGCGTCGGCACGGTGACGCGCCCCGGGTTGGTGCTGGGCGTCGGTGAGCCGGCGATCAACCCGGTGCCGCGCAAAATGATCAACGATCACCTGGGTCGCTTGGCCGAAGAATGCGGTTATGCCGGAGGTTTCGAAGTCACGGTCAATGTCGAGGGCGGCGAAGCCCTGGCGTTGAAAACCATGAATCCGCGATTGGGCATCCTCGGCGGCCTGTCGATCCTTGGCACCAGCGGCATCGTCCGGCCGTTCTCTTGCGCGGCCTACATTGCCTCGATCCACCAGGGCATCGACGTGGCGAAAACCAACGGCTACCTGCACATCGCCGCCTGCACCGGCAATGCTAGCGAAGACACGATGCGCCGGGTCTACAACCTGCCGGAAATCGCCCTGATCGAAATGGGCGACTTCGTCGGCGCCGTGCTCAAGCATGTGCGCAAGGTGCCGGTGGAAAAACTCAGCCTCTGCGGCGGCTTTGGCAAGATCAGCAAACTCGCCGCCGGCCACATGGACCTGCACAGCCGCCATTCGAGCATCGACCTGCCACAACTGGCCGAATGGGCGGCTGCCATCGGTGCCGATGAGATGTTGCAGCAAGGCATTCGAGAAGCCAACACCAGCCAACAGGCCCTGGCGATGGCCAGCGCCGCCGGCATCGCCTTGGGCGATGCGGTGTGCGAACACGCGCTGGCCTTCGCCCGCAGCGTGGTGCCGGCCCAGGTCCAGGTCGAAGTCTTCGCCATCGACCGCCAGGGTGGGATTGTCGGTCACGCCGGAGCTCTGCCATGAAGAGCTCTGCCATGAAGAGCCCTGCCATGAAGAGCCTTGTTATGAAACGCATCCTGCTGCTCGGCGGCGTCACCGAAGCCCTGGCCATCGCCCGCACCCTCGGCCCCCAGCACATCTACAGCCTGGCCGGCATCGGCCGCGTCCCCACCGACCTGACCTGCCAGGTGCGCGTCGGCGGCTACGGCGGCGCCGAAGGGCTGGCGCACTTCATCCGCGCCGAGGGCATCGACCTGCTGCTGGACGCCACCCACCCCTACGCCGCCCAGATCAGCCACAACGCTGCCCACGCGGCCCGTGCCTGCGCCATCCCCTGCTGGGCCCTGCGCCGCCCGGCCTGGCAACCCCAGGCCGGCGATGACTGGCGCGAAGTGGCCGACTGGGCTGAACTGATCCAGGCCCTGAAACCCTTCCATCGCCCCCTCTTCACCCTCGGCCGTGAACCGCTGCAACACCTGCATGAAATTCCGCCAGAGCAATTCTGGACCTTGCGGGCGCTGGACGTTTACCCCGGTAATGAGCGCTGCGAAGTGATTGGGGCCCGTGGTCCTTTTCATATCGAGGGCGAGCGTGAATTGTTCGAACGGCGGCGGATCGATGTGCTTGTGAGCAAGAACAGCGGTAGCACGGCGACTGAACCGAAGCTGGAGGTGGCGCGGGAACGGAGGTTGCCGGTGTTGGTGTTGAAGCGGCCGGTGCTGGCGGGGGTGGATCGGGAGTTTGGGACGGTGGATGAGGTGTTGCAGGGGCTGCGGCAGTTGGTCTGACAGAAAACTGCACCGTCCTACAAGCCTGTCCTGTCAGAACTACGTCAGCAGGCTACATCACCTTGCGTCGCTGCCTACAACTACGCCAGAATCCGCCGGCTTGTGCGCCTTGGAGGCCCTCGGTAACTTGATTCCCGTCACTGCCCTTCAGTGATCGGGTTTAGTCGCCCGAGGTTTTCAGCGGGTTCACAAGCTTCGTCAGTCAGGTATTTCATCCCTGCACTTGATGGTGGTTGTGCGCAGGGCGCCTTCGGGCGCGCCGGTAATGCTGGACTCCCCGGTCGACTAACCTGCGCACAGCCGCCGCCCTGTGGCGAGGGAGCTTGCTCCCGCTGGGCTGCGCAGCAGCCCCAAAAAAGCGGACGCGATATTCCTGACACACAGCAATGTCCGATTTTAGGGCCGCTCCGCGCCCCAGCGGGAGCAAGCTCCCTCGCCACAAAAGCACTCATTCGAAGATCTGTTGCTACTGTTAACACAAGCCCTGCGACCCTACACCGCACGTGGCTTTTTTACTTCTCAACCCTGATCAGGCTAAATACCGCCACCTGATCGCCCAACCGAGCGGATTGCCCCATGTCCCGACAACGGCTTGCATTTGCCTGGATCGCCTGCTTCGCAGTGCTGTTCAACATGCTTGCCATGCCGCTTTCCAACAGCGGTGGCGCGACTGCTGATGCACCAGCCGAGCAGCTGTTGTGGGGCAGTTTCTGCTCATCCAGCGGCACGAGAATGGTGGCGATTTCCCTGGGCAAGCTCGAACAGGGCACGCCGCAACAGGACAGTCATTCAACGATGCAGCATTGCTGGTGCTGCTCAGGTTCCCCGCCGTTGGTGGCGCTCGCCGGGCATGTCCCGCAGTTGTATCTGGATGCTCAACTGGCCCATCGTGCCGCCACCCATTCGAAACTCGACAGCCCTACCCCGCGCCAGCAATGGCCCAGCCTGAACCCTCGCGCCTCGCCTCTGGCCTGATTCTTCCCGCATAAACCTGCGCCCTGAATCGTTCCGGAGATTTTCCATGTTGAACAAACTTATCCTGCTGGCCGCCCTGCTGCTTCCCGTCGGCATCGCCCAAGCTCACCAATACAAGGCGGGCGAGCTTGAGATCGCTCATCCGTGGTCCCAAGAGTTGCCACCCAACGCGCCTACTGTTGCCGCATATTTCGTGATTCACAACAGCGGCACGACCGCGGACAAACTGCTCAGCGTCGACTCGCCCATCGCCGGCAAAGCCGAGCTCCATGAGCATGTGATGCAAAACGACCTGATGAAAATGCAACCGGTGCCCGTCGTGAATATCGCCCCCGGTGCGACCGTCACCTTCGCGCCGATGGCGTATCACGTAATGCTGCTGGACCTGAAAGACCGCAGCCTGCTCAGCGACGGCAAACGCTTCCCCATGACCCTGCATTTCGAAAAAGCCGGGGATGTCACGGTGGATGTCGCGGTGCAGAAAAAAGCACCCGACGGCACCAAGACGCATAAGCACGGCCAGTAAGACGTAGCCGCCCATGCAACCTCGTCGCGCCAGCCTGTCCAGGCACCGCCGTCAGCCCCTGAACCTGACACGCGGCAGCTGGATCAGCCTGTTCGCCATGCTGATGATCTTTATCGGTCCGCTGATTTCCCAGTCGATGCCGATGGATCAGCGCATGTCTTCGTCCATGCCTGTGTCCATGAGTATGGACATGGAGATGGGCATGGACATGGCGGCGCACGAAGCGCCCGCAGCCGAACATTGCCCGCCCCAGAGCGAGCACCATGCGCTGTGGGAAAAGTGCGGCTATTGCAGCCTGTTGTTCAACTGCCCCGCGCTGCCGGGCGGTCACACCTTCGCCGCTTTCGACACCCCGCACTTCAACACCTACACCAGCCTGTCCACACGCCTGGGCCATGCCCGGCTCGCGTTCTTCCCGGGTGCCCGCACCCGCGCACCACCCTTCCCAGCGTAGCTCCCGACACTTACTCAACCGGTCGCAAAAGATAGCCCCAGGCTGCCCGACCGTGTCGTCTACGTCTGTTCGATGGAATCATCATGTCCAGGTTTTCTGCCGGCATCGCGTTGGGCTCTGCCCAGGTTCGCTGCCCCCTGAACGAGCCACGGGTTCGTTCGCGCCAAACCATTGCCGCACTGTGCGGCCTGCTGCTCACCCCGTTCGCGCTGGCCGATGAGCACGAGCATCACGACCATCCGGTCGAAGAACTCAGCCCGACGGTCATCACCGCCGTCGCCCCCAGCTCGCCGCTGACCGTCGTCACCAATCCCAAGGACCCGCGCCAACCGGTGCCGGCCAGCGATGGCGGCGATTACCTCAAGACCATTCCCGGCTTCGCCCTGGTGCGCAACGGCGGCACCAATGGCGACCCGGTGTTGCGCGGCATGTTCGGCTCACGGCTGAACATCCTCACCAACGGCAGCATGCTGTTGGGTGCTTGCCCAGGCCGGATGGACGCGCCGACGTCCTACATCTCGCCGGAAACCTATGACACGCTCACCGTCATCAAAGGCCCGCAAACCGTGCTCTGGGGCCCCGGCGCATCGGCCGGGACCGTGCTGTTCGAGCGCGAGCCGGAGCAGTTCGGCGAGCTGGGCACCCGGGTCAATGCCAGTGTGCTGGCCGGCTCCAACGGCCGTTTCGACAAGGTGGTGGATGCCGCCGCCGGTGGGCCCCTGGGTTATGTGCGGGTGATCGGCAACACCGCCCATTCGGACGATTACCGCGACGGCAATAACGACACCGTGCCGTCGCGCTATGACAAATGGAATGGCGACGTCGCCCTCGGCTGGACGCCGGACGCCGATACCCTGCTGGAGCTGACGGCCGGCAAGGGTGACGGTGAAGCGCGCTACGCCGGGCGCGGCATGGACGGTTCGCAGTTCAAGCGCGAAAGCCTCGGGCTGCGTTTCGAGCGTTCGAACATCGGCGAGGTGTTGGATAAAGTCGAAGCCCAGGTCTACTACAACTACGCCGACCACGTGATGGACAACTACACGCTGCGCACGCCGTCCGGCACCGGGATGATGGCCGGGCCCATGGCCTCCAATGTCGACCGTCGCACCCTCGGCGCGCGCATCAAGGCCACTTGGCGCTGGGCCGATGTGCAATTGATCAGCGGCCTGGACGCCCAGACCAACGAGCATCGCCAACGCAGCAGCATGGGCGTGGACACCTACAAGGACCTGCCGTACACCAAGGACGCCGACTTCCACAATTACGGGGTGTTCGGCGAACTGACCTGGTACGCCGCCGACCGCGACCGAGTGATCACCGGCGCCCGGCTCGATCGCGCCTCGGCCAAGGATTACCGCCAGAGCATCGGTTCCGGCATGTCGGCCCGTCCCAATCCTACTGCCGATGACACCCGCGCCGACACGCTGCCCAGCGGTTTCGTCCGCTACGAGCACGACCTGGACGACAGCCCCGCCACCCTCTACGCAGGCATCGGTCACGCGCAACGGTTCCCGGATTACTGGGAGCTGTTCTCGCCGAACGCCGGCCCGAGCGGTTCGCTGAATGCTTTCGACGCGATCAAGCCGGAGAAAACCACCCAGCTCGACTTCGGCCTGCAGTACAAGACCGAAACCCTCGAAGCCTGGGCATCGGGATACGTCGGGCAGGTACGCGACTACATCCTGTTCGACTACACGCCGGGGATGATGGGCACCACTTCCCGGGCCGAGAACATCGACGCACGGATCATGGGCGGTGAACTGGGCGCGGCCTACAAGCTCACCAAGCGCTGGAAAGCCGACGCCACCCTGGCCTACGCCTGGGGCAAGAACAGCAGCGACGGCAGCCCCCTGGCGCAGATGCCGCCGCTGGACGCACGCCTGGGCCTGACCTACAGCGAAGACCGCTGGAGCGCCGGAGCCTTGTGGCGGGTGGTGGCCGCGCAGCACCGGGTCGATGAAAACAAGGGCAACGTGGTGGGCAAGGACTACGGCAAAAGCTCGGGGTTCGGGGTCTTCTCCCTCAACGGCGCCTACCGCATCAACCCGCACTGGAAGGTCAGCAGTGGCGTCGACAACCTGTTCGGCAAAGCCTACGCCGAGCACTTGAACCTGGCCGGCAACGCCGGGTTCGGCTACCCGGCGAGCGACCCCCAGGCCATCAACGAACCGGGGCGTACGCTCTGGACGAAGGTGGATATGAGTTTCTGACAACACAGGCAAGGCCTGACACCTGACCTTGTGGCGAGGGAGCTTGCTCCCGCTCGGTTGCGTAGCAACCGCAAAAAGCCAGGGACTGCTGCGCAGTCCAGCGGGAGCAAGCTCCCTCGCCACGGAGTCTGTGTTTAAGGCTCCCTGCTTATCGGTTGCCTGGCAACCGCACAACATAACAACCCAATTTGCCCTGCGGAGCGCTTTCTGATGAGCCAACCGAAACCGAATTTCTACAACCTGGCCTGGCGCTGGCATTTTTATGCCGGGCTGTTCGTGGCGCCGTTCATGGTGATGCTGGCCCTGACCGGGATCATTTACCTGTTCAAGCCGCAACTCGACCCATTGATGTACGGCAGCCTGCTGAACGTGCCGGCCGGGCATCACGCCCTGGCGGCGGACGACCTGCTCAAGCAGGTCCGCCAGGCTTACCCCGAAGGTCAGGTCAAGCAGTACCTGCCACCGGTCAACGCCGAGCGCAGCGCGCAGTTCGTGGTGATCGACCAGGGCCGGGAGTTGAATGTGTTCATCGACCCGTACCACGGCGATGCCCTCGGCGAGCAGGATGCGAAAGACAATCTGCAAGCCATGGCCCGAGCGATCCACGGCGAGTTATTGATCGGCACGGTGGGTGACCGATTGGTGGAAATGGCCGCCGGCTGGGGCGTGGTGCTGGTGGTCTCCGGCCTCTACCTGTGGTGGCCGCGCGGGCAATCATCGGTGGGTGTGCTGTGGCCGCGCTGGAGCGCGCGCGGTCGGGTGTTCTGGCGCGACGTGCACGTTGTCGTCGGTTTCTGGGGCGCGGCATTCCTGCTGGTGATGCTGCTCAGCGGCATGACCTGGACCGGCTTCTGGGGCAAGCAGTACGCGGACCTCTGGAACCGCTTCCCGGCGGCGATGTGGAATGACGTGCCCAAGTCCGACATCGAAGCCGGCAGCCTCAACAACGCCCATCGCCAGACTGTGCCGTGGGCCATGGAAAACACGCCGATGCCGATGTCTGGCGACCATGCCGAGCACATGGCCCACGGCAGCATGCACGAGGGTCCCGCCGCCCCGGCCGTCAGCCTGCAAGCGGTGCAGGATATCGCCACCGAGCGCAAGGTCGAGCCTGGCTACAGCATCACGCTTCCAACGACCGCCTCGGGCGTGTTCACCATCGCCGTGTTCGCCGATGACCCGCGCAACGATGCGACCCTGCACGTGGATCAATACACCGGCAAGGTCCTGGCCGATGTGCGCTGGGAACACTACGGCATCGTGGCCCGCGCCACCGAGACCGGCGTAATGCTGCACGAAGGCAAGATGTTCGGCCCGCTGAACCAGATTCTCGTGCTGCTGGTTTGCCTGATGATCCTGCTCAGCGCGGTGAGTGGCCTGGTGATCTGGTGGAAGCGCCGGCCCCAGGGCAAGTTCGGCGTGCCGCCACTGCGCCACGACCTGCCGACCTGGAAGACCGGGGTGTTGATCATGTTGTCCCTGGCGCTGGTGTTCCCGTTGGTGGGCGCTTCGCTGGTGGTGGTGTGGGCGCTGGATCGCCTCGTCACCCGGCTCAATCGCCAGCCTGAGATTGCCTCATCTTCAAACTGAAGCCAGTGCGTTAACGGAAGGTGGCGCGAAACCTCTACAATCGTGCTCGCTTTCCAAACCACGAACACAGTTAAAACTGTGGGAGCGGGCTTGCTCGCGAATGCGGTGTGTCAGACACATGAATGTTGACTGACACACCGCATTCGCGAGCAAGCCCGCTCCCACAATGAGACTGTGTTCCATACCAAATGCCGAGTAACCGCATGACCTCCCTAACCCTCTCCCACCTCGCCTGGACGCCCCTGGGCCATGGCCACTGTCATCACCAGTTCCAGCTGCGTGATGCCACGCTGCAGGTGGCGGCCGGGGAGTTTGTCGGGTTGATCGGGCCCAACGGCAGCGGCAAGACCAGCCTGTTGCGCTGCGCCTATCGCTTCAGCCGGCCAGAACATGGCGAGGTCAGGCTCGAACATCACAACCTCTGGAAACAGTCCTCGCGCTGGTGCGCCCAACGCATCGCCGTGGTGCTGCAAGAATTTCCCGATGCCTTCGGCCTGACGGTGGAGGAAGTGGTCGCCATGGGCCGCACGCCCCACAAAGGTCTATTCGACAGCGACAATCACGAAGACCGCCGGCTGGTGCTCCAGGCATTGGCATCGGCAGGGCTCGAAGGTTTTGGCGATCATGCTTTCGCCACGCTGTCGGGAGGGGAAAAACAGCGGGTGATCCTCGCCCGTGCCTTGGCCCAGCAGCCGCAGTTGCTGATCCTCGACGAGCCGACCAACCACCTCGACCCGCACTATCAATTGCAATTGCTGCAACTGATCAAGGGCCTGGGCATCGGCACCCTCGCCAGCCTCCACGACCTGAACCTGGCCGCCGCTTTCTGCGACCGCCTGTACGTGATCGAACACGGGCGCATCGTCGCCAGCGGCACGCCCAAGGACGTCCTCACGGCAGAGCTGTTGCGCGAGGTGTTCGGCGTCGAAGCCCTGGTGGATGACCACCCGCTGTCCGGCTACCCACGAATCACCTGGATAACCCAACCATGACCTTGCGTTTCCTGCTGTTGCTGCCCCTCCTGCTGGTCAGCACGAATGCCCTGGCCGAAGCCACCCGCTACCCGTTGACGGTCCAGAGCTGCAACCGCCAAGTGGTTTTCAACGAGGCCCCTCGCCATGCGGTCAGCCATGACATCAACATGACGCAGATGATGCTCGCCCTGGGCCTCAAGCCGCGCATGGTCGGCTACAGCGGTATCAGCGGCTGGAAATCGGTGACACCCGAGATGGCGAATATCCTCGACGGCCTGCCGGAACTGGCCGCCAAATATCCCTCGGTGGAAACCCTGCTCGATGCCAACGTCGACTTTTTCTTCGCGGGCTGGGACTACGGCATGCGCGTGGGCGGCGACCTGACGCCGCAGACCTTGCAACCGCTGGGCATCAACGTCTACGAACTGACCGAATCCTGCGCCTTCGTGATGAAGCGCCCGGCGGCCTCACTGGAGGACACCTACAATGACCTGCGCAACCTCGGGAAAATCTTCGATGTGCAGGATCGCGCCAATGCGCTGATCGCGACGATGCAGGCCCAGGTGGCCGAAACGCGCAAGCACCTGCCGACCCGACAACCGCGCGTGTTCCTGTATGACAGCGGCGAAGACCGTGCCATGACCTCCGGCCGTCTCGGCATGCCTCAGGCGTTGATTGACGCAGCCGGCGGACGCAACATCCTCGAGGACGTGGAAACCAGTTGGACACGGGTGAACTGGGAGAACGTGGTCGAACGCAACCCGCAGGTGATCGTGATCGTCGACTACGGCGAAGTCAGCGCCGAGCAGAAGCAACAATTCCTGCTGGATAACCCGGCCCTGCAATCGGTGGATGCCATCAAGCAGCGGCGCTTCATCGTGATCCCTTACGTGCAGGCCACGCCGGGCATCGATAACGTGCTGGCGGTGCAAACCCTGGCACGGGGTTTCCACGACCAATGAATAATCGTCGCTACGGCGCCCTGCTGATGGTCCTCGGCGCGCTGTTGCTGGCGTCGTGCGTGGTGTCCCTGGGCTTTGGCCCGGCGCGGGTGCCGGTGGCCGTGGTCTGGGATCTGCTGCTGCACAAGGCCTTCGGTGTGGGCGAGGTCTATTGGACGCCCGGCCAGGAACATATCGTCTGGCTGATCCGCGTCCCGCGCCTGCTGCTCGGAGCCCTGGTCGGTGCCGGGCTGGCGCTGATCGGCGCGGTGCTGCAAGCGGTGACGCGCAACCCGCTGGCCGATCCGCACCTGTTGGGTGTCACCTCCGGTGCGACCTTGGGGGCGGTCATCGTGGTGTTGCATGTCGGTGAAATAATCGGTTTGCTGACCCTGCCTGTCGCGGCCTTCATCGGCGCGCTGCTGAGCATGTTGCTGGTGTTGGCCATCGCTGCCCGCCAAGGCCGGCTGGAGAGTGATCGGCTGTTGCTGTGTGGCGTGGCGGTGTCCTTCGTGATGATGGCGGCGGCCAACCTGTTGTTGTTCCTCGGTGATCATCGTGCCAGTTCGGCGGTGATGTTCTGGATGCTCGGCGGCCTGGGCCTGGCCCGCTGGGAACTGCTGGCCGTGCCGGCCGCCAGTGTGCTGCTGGGGCTGGTGTTGCTGCTGGGCATGGCCCGGCCGTTGAACGCGCTGATGGCCGGCGAACAGACCGCCGTGACCCTGGGTTTGAACGCGGCGAAGGTGCGGTTGTGGATTTTCCTGATCGCGTCGCTGATGACCGGCGTGCTGGTGTCCATCAGCGGCTCGATCGGTTTTGTCGGGCTGATGGTGCCGCACATTGCCCGGCGCCTGGTGGGTGCAGAGCATCGGCGGCTGCTGCCGGCTTGCGTGCTGCTCGGCAGCCTGTTCCTGGTGTGGGTGGACGTGGCGGCCCGCACGTTGATCGCGCCGGAGGACTTGCCGATTGGGGTCGCCACAGCCGCTATCGGCGGACTGTTCTTTATCGGTCTGATGCGCCGTCGCTGAAAAGATGCTTCTTTTTGTAGACGCCGAATAACTCGGTCCCAAGGCCTCCATTGCGAAAATGCTCGAGCTCCGCTCGCACCAGTTCAATCACTAAGGCCCGGTCTTCAGCTTGTTCAAGATTGAAATTCCCGCTGTAGGCAAGATTCACCATTCGCCAGAGGAAGCAGTTGGTGCGGTAAACGTCTACCGGCTTCAGCCAACGCTCAAGGAGCGCGGTAATCTCCTCGCTTCGAATCCCCTCGAAACACCCAATCGAATGGTCCTTGTCCGGAATGACAGCATCGACAACCTGAGTGTCTGCATTTAGTCGGTAGCGCGCCGGCAAGGAAGAGAATGCGGCGTCAGCGGCGATTATTGCGTCGGGCCACAAGCGATTGCCATTACGTCCCACGGCCTCCCCCACACTCCAGAACTCTCCATCATTTTTCAAACTACGGGAGATAAAGCGCATGACCTTTTCCAGTTCTACCAAATGATGCAATGCCGACACACAAATAATGACATCCCACTGTTCACCGGTAGGCACCAGGTTATTCGCATCCGCCACGATCAAATCGAGGTGGATCCCTGGCGGAAACTGCTTTGCCGCGATTTGAAGCAGATCTTCATTGATATCCAGCAACGACCATTCCACGCCTTCGGGAACAGCCGCTGACCAACCGGCCTCTATCCGCGCGGCGCCACTGCAGATCGACAAGACCTTTATCGCCCCGTGGTCCGTGACTTTCCGGCGTAGCCTCGCTTGAAAGTCAGGCGGCATTTGCGGGACGTTCGCCCTCAGCAGACGCGTCGCATAGGCGTAGGCGGCCTCTCCTTCAAACGGCTCCAAAATGACCATGTCAGCCGGCGCACCAGGCCCTTGCGCCTGAACCGGTCCATTTAATCGGCGGACGGCGCGAGCAACGCCCATTGCCGTTTCACTCTGTCGCTCCTGGACGTTTGCATAGAACTCATTCCGGTAGACGCTGCTGAAGTGTGCGATCTCGTTTTTCATGCGCATGGGTTGATGGGTTTTCGCCAGAAGCGCTTTCATTTCCCACTCTCTGGCTATGCACAGGTCAGCGATCGCCAGCCAATCTGCCGTTGGATCGTTCTTCGCCCCAGGCCCACACGCTACCAGGAGACGGCCACGCTTGCCCGCCAACCAAGCCAGATCCAAATCCACCGTCCTCCATTCCGACGCGGTATAGCCTCCGCCAACATGAAACGCTCCAAGTTGAAATTCGGCTTGAGCTTGATCATCGAAAAAAACAACTGAGCAGGTGAGGCCATCCGAACTGATGCTGGGTAGAGCCGCCGAAAAACGAACGTGCAAGGTTGTATCAGCAAACACCTGCAACTCGCTGCTTCGAAGGTGCTCTCCAGCGGTGAGAATCAGCGAATACCTGCCTTCTCTCAAATGCGTCACATGCATCCATTTCGGGTGCTCGGCCGGTTTAACGCCAGGCAATACGTCAAAAACCGCCGTCTCGTCGAGAAGAAAACTGCTCGTAGCGCCAGAATCATTCAAACGGATTTCCCCTGTTCAGAATGGCAGAAGAGTCAGCATAGTCGGGCGGTCGAAAATCTCACCTTGAATTGGCCCACATCCACGCCCCAATGAGGAGCGCCGTATTGCACCAGCGTCCGCGAGGTGGTCGTTGATGGTGCATTGTCGTTTCCTCTCCCGCCGCCAACCCCGCATTTCAAAGCTCTTTGCCCGACCGGGCACATCCCTTGCAAAAGCGCCTTCAGCGTTTGCATCTGCCACCTAAAACTCATAAGTCCATGGAGATCGCACAATGAAGCGTCGTAGCTTGATCAAGGCTTTTACACTCTCGGCAAGTATTGCCGCGATGGGCATGGCCTGGACCGTCCAGGCCGCCGAGACCATCAAGGTCGGCATCTTGCATTCGCTGTCCGGCACCATGGCGATCTCCGAGACGTCCCTCAAGGACATGGCGTTGATGACCATCGACGAGATCAACGCCAAGGGTGGTGTGAACGGCAAGAAGCTCGAAGCGGTGGTCGTGGACCCGGCGTCGAACTGGCCGCTGTTCGCCGAAAAGGGCCGGCAGTTGCTGACCCAGGACAAGGTCGCCGTGGTGTTCGGCTGCTGGACCTCGGTGTCGCGTAAATCCGTGTTGCCGGTATTCGAAGAACTCAATGGCCTGCTGTTCTACCCGGTGCAATACGAAGGCGAAGAAATGTCGCCCAACGTGTTCTACACCGGCGCGGCGCCAAACCAGCAGGCGATTCCGGCGGTGGAATACCTGATGAGCGAAGAAGGCGGCAGCGCCAAGCGTTATTTCCTGCTGGGCACCGACTACGTCTACCCGCGCACCACCAACAAGATCCTGCGTTCGTTCCTGCACTCCAAAGGCGTGGCGGACAAGGACATCGAAGAGGTCTATACCCCGTTCGGCCACAGCGACTACCAGACCATCGTGGCCAACATCAAGAAATTCTCGGCCGGTGGCAAGACCGCGGTCATCTCCACCGTGAACGGCGACTCCAACGTGCCGTTCTACAAAGAACTGGCGAACCAGGGCCTGAAGGCCACCGACGTACCGGTCGTGGCGTTCTCGGTGGGCGAAGAAGAACTGCGCGGCATCGACACCAAGCCACTGGTGGGCAACCTGGCGGCGTGGAATTACTTCGAGTCCGTGGATAACCCGGCGAATAAGAAATTCGTCGATTCCTGGAAAGCCTACGCCAAGGCCAAGAACCTGCCGGGCGCCGACAAAGCGGTGACCAACGACCCGATGGAGGCCACCTACGTCGGCATCCACATGTGGGCGCAAGCGGTGGAAAAAGCCAAGTCCACCGACGTCGACAAAGTCCGCGAAGCCCTGGCCGGCCAGACCTTCGCCGCACCGTCGGGCTACACCCTGACCATGGACAAAACCAACCACCACCTGCACAAGCCGGTGATGATCGGCGAGATCCAGGCCGACGGTCAGTTCAACGTGGTCTGGCAGACCGAAGGGCCGATCCGCGCGCAACCGTGGAGCCCCTTCATCGCCGGCAACGACAAGAAGCCTGACTATGCGGTGAAGAGCAACTGAGCCCATGGGTGTCGGCCCGGGCATGACGCTCGGGTCCGACACAACTCCCTTGTGGGAGCGGGCTTGCTCGCGAATGCGGAGTGTCAGTCAAAGTTGTTCTGCCTGACCCACCGCCTTCGCGAGCAAGCCCGCTCCCACAAAAGAAGTTTTGCGCAAGGCCAACAATATGCCCACTGCCCTCCACCGCTTGATCCTCGCCATCGCACTGTTACTGCCGATGGCCTCATACGCCGGTGACGCCGAAGACTTCGTCGCCGCCAACCCGACCCAGCAGGCCAAGCTTCTGGAAACCTGGGCCGCGCAGCCGGAGCCTGAGCGTGTCGAACTGATCAACGCCCTGCAACAAGGCCAGTTGACCGTCGACGGCCAACCCAAGACCCTGCGCCTGAACAACCGCTTGCGCGGGCTGATCGAAACCGCCCTGGCCAGCCATCAACTGCTCGCCGTCGATGCCCGCGTACGCCTGGCCGCCGCGCAGCAACTGCAAAAAAGCGCCCGCCCGGCGCAACTGGCGTTTCTCGATCGGCAATTGGCCGGCGAGCAGGACGAAGACGTACACGCCGCCCTGAGCCTGGCCCTGGCGAACCTGCAACTGGTGGACACCAACCCCAACGTGCGCCTGGCCGCCGTCCGCCTGCTGGGGGAAACCGGCGACCCGCTGGCCCGCACCCGCCTGGAAGGACTGCTCGAACCCGGCGTCGAAACCGATGCCGCCGTGCGCACCGCCGCTGAGACCAGCCTCAGCCAGGTCAAGCGCAAGCTCCTGGTGGGCGAGTTGCTGGGCCAGGCGTTCAGCGGCATGTCCCTGGGCTCGATTTTGCTGCTCGCCGCCCTCGGCCTGGCGATCACCTTCGGCCTGCTGGGGGTGATCAACATGGCCCACGGCGAGATGCTCATGCTCGGCGCCTACTCCACCTACGTGGTGCAGATGCTGTTCCAGCGCTTCGCCCCGAACGCCATCGAGTTCTATCCGCTGATCGCTTTGCCGGTGGCGTTTTTTATCACCGCCGCCATCGGCATGGCCCTGGAGCGCACGGTGATCCGCCACCTCTACGGACGGCCGCTGGAAACCCTGCTCGCCACCTGGGGCATCAGCCTGATGCTGATCCAATTGGTGCGCCTGGTGTTCGGCGCGCAGAACGTCGAAGTCGCCAACCCGGCGTGGCTGTCGGGCGGGATCCAGGTGTTGCCGAACCTGGTGTTGCCGTACAACCGCATCGTGATCATCGCCTTCGCGCTGTTCGTGGTGGCGCTGACCTGGCTGCTGCTGAACAAGACGCGCCTGGGCCTGAACGTCCGCGCGGTGACCCAGAACCGCAACATGGCCGCCTGCTGCGGCGTGCCCACCGGGCGCGTGGACATGCTCGCCTTCGGCCTCGGCTCGGGCATCGCCGGGCTCGGGGGCGTGGCCCTGAGCCAGATCGGCAACGTCGGCCCGGACCTGGGCCAGAGCTACATCATCGACTCGTTCCTGGTGGTGGTGCTCGGCGGCGTCGGCCAGTTGGCCGGTAGCGTGTTCGCCGCGTTCGGCCTGGGCATCGCCAACAAGATCCTTGAACCGCAGATCGGCGCCGTGCTCGGCAAGATCCTGATCCTCGCGCTGATCATTCTGTTCATCCAGAAGCGTCCGCAAGGCCTCTTCGCGCTCAAAGGACGGGTAATCGACTGATGAACCAGCCCCTGATGCTCACGGCCACGCAAAAGGCCGGCCCCAAAGTTACCCTCGCCGTCGGCGCGCTGATCCTCGCCGTGCTGCTGAGCCTGCCGCTGCTGTCGCTGCTGGCGGCGGACCATCCGCTGCACGTCTCGGCCTACACCCTGACCCTGGTGGGCAAGATTCTCTGCTATGCCATCGTCGCCTTGGCGCTGGACCTGGTCTGGGGCTACGCCGGCTTGCTCTCCCTGGGCCACGGTTTGTTCTTCGCCCTGGGCGGCTATGCCATGGGCATGTACCTGATGCGCCAGGCCGCCGGGGATGGCTTGCCGGCATTCATGACCTTCCTGTCGTGGTCCGAGTTGCCCTGGTACTGGGCCGGCACCGACAGTTTCCTCTGGGCGATGTGCCTGGTGGTGCTGGCGCCGGGTTTGCTGGCCTTGGTGTTTGGTTTCTTCGCCTTCCGCTCGCGGATCAAGGGCGTGTATTTCTCGATCATGACCCAGGCCCTGACCTTCGCCGGAATGTTGCTGTTCTTCCGCAACGAAACCGGGTTTGGCGGCAATAACGGCTTCACCAACTTCCGTTCGATCCTGGGTTTTGGCATCACCGAGCCAGGCACCCGGGCGGTGCTGTTTTTCGCCACGGTGTTGCTGCTGGTGACGAGCCTGTTCATCGGCTGGCGCCTGGCCCGCAGCAAGTTCGGCCGGGTGCTGACCGCCCTGCGCGACGCGGAAAACCGCCTGATGTTCTGCGGCTACGATCCCCGGGGGTTCAAGCTGTTCGTCTGGGTCTTGAGCGCGGTGTTGTGCGGTTTGGCCGGGGCGTTGTATGTGCCGCAGGTGGGCATCATCAACCCCAGCGAAATGTCGCCGACCAACTCCATCGAAGCCGCCGTGTGGGTCGCCCTCGGCGGACGCGGCACGTTGATCGGGCCGTTGCTGGGCGCCGGCGTCGTCAATGGCATGAAGAGCTGGTTCACCGTGGCGTTTCCTGAGTATTGGCTGTTCTTCCTCGGCGCCCTGTTCATCGTTGTTACGCTGTATCTGCCTAAAGGCGTGATCGGCTTGCTGAAGAAAAGGGGCGAATGATGCGCATCACTCCAACGGCGGATTTCATGCTCGAACCCATTCTGGAGCCCAACAAAGACCAAGGCAGCAGCCGCGACGCCATTGGCCTCGGCCAGGCGGCCGGCGTGGGCCTGAACACCCGCCACGGCACCATCCTGACCCTGGAAGACATCAGCGTCAGCTTCGATGGTTTCAAGGCCTTGAACGATTTGAACCTGTACATCGGCGTCGGTGAGTTGCGCTGCATCATCGGCCCCAACGGCGCGGGCAAAACCACGTTGATGGATGTCATCACCGGCAAGACCCGCCCCAGCCACGGCAAGGCCTGGTTCGGCGAGACCCTCGACCTGACGACCATGAGCGAAGTACAGATCGCCCAGGCCGGCATCGGTCGCAAGTTCCAGAAACCGACGGTGTTCGAAGCCCTGAGCGTGTTCGAGAACCTGGAGCTGGCGCTCAAGACCGACAAATCGGTGTGGGCCAGCTTGCGGGCAAGACTGACCGGCGAGCAGCACGACCGCATCAACGAAGTGCTCGAGACCATCCGTCTCACCACCTCGGTCAACCGCGCCGCCGGGCTGTTGTCCCACGGCCAGAAGCAGTTCCTGGAGATCGGCATGCTGTTGGTGCAGGACCCGCAATTGCTGCTGCTCGACGAACCGGTGGCGGGCATGACCGACGCGGAAACCGAGTTCACCGCCGAGCTGTTCAAGTCCCTGGCGGGCAAGCATTCGCTGATGGTGGTGGAGCACGACATGGGCTTCGTCGGCGCGATCGCCGACCACGTCACCGTGTTGCACCAGGGCAGCGTGCTGGCCGAAGGGTCGCTGGAACAGGTGCAGGCCGATGAGCGGGTGATCGAGGTTTACCTCGGTCGCTAGATCTGCAAACACTGTTGCTTCCTGTGGGAGCGAGCCTGCTCGCGAATGCGGGATATCAGTCGGGACAACTGTGACTGACACACCGCTTTCGCGAGCAGGCTCGCTCCCACAAGGGATACAAGGGGATTCAAGACATGCTGCAAGTCGAAAAGCTCCACCAATACTACGGCGGTAGCCACATCCTGCGCGGCCTGTCGTTCGACGTGAAGGTTGGCGAGGTGACGTGCCTGCTGGGTCGCAACGGCGTGGGCAAGACCACCCTGCTCAAATGCCTGATGGGCCTGCTGCCGGCCAAGGAGGGCGCGGTGAATTGGGAAGGCAAGGCCATCACCACGTTCAAGCCGCACCAACGGGTGCACGCCGGCATTGCCTACGTGCCCCAGGGCCGGGAGATTTTTGGGCGGCTGACGGTGGAAGAAAACCTGCTGATGGGCCTGTCGCGCTTTCCGGGTTCAGAAGCCAAGGAAGTGCCAGCCTTTATCTACGAATTGTTCCCGGTGCTGCTGCAGATGAAACAGCGCCGGGGCGGTGACCTGTCCGGCGGCCAGCAACAGCAGCTCGCCATCGGCCGGGCCCTGGCCAGTCGGCCGCGCTTGCTGATTCTCGACGAGCCCACCGAAGGCATCCAGCCGTCGGTGATCAAGGAGATCGGCGCGGTGATCAAGAAACTGGCGGCCCGGGGCGACATGGCGATTTTGCTGGTGGAGCAGTTCTACGATTTCGCCGCCGAGCTGGCCGATCAGTACCTGGTGATGTCCCGGGGCGAGATCGTGCAGCAGGGCCGCGGAGAAAATATGGAAGCCGAGGGTGTACGCGGGCTGGTAACGATCTAGGCTTAGCGTCCCGACGACAATCAGAAAATCATGAATCTACCTGTATCGCCATCAGCCCTGTTCACCCCCAACTGGCATGCCGAGCTGGACTTGGGCTATGCCCGCTTCGGCGATTGCACACGCCCGGTACAGCGTCGCCACAAAGGCCCGCTGCGGGTGCAGAAGCATTTGTACGCTGAAGGCCCCGAGGTGTGCCAGCACATCATCGTCCACCCGCCCGGCGGGATTGCCGGCGGTGATCGACTGGACATCTCGGCCCACGTCGGCCCGGGCGCCTGGGCGCAGCTGACCAGCCCTGGCGCGGCCAAGTGGTACCGCGCCGCCGGCCCGGCGTACCAGCAACTGACCCTGAGCGTGGCCCCCGGCGCGACCCTGGAATGGCTGCCCCAGGAAACCATCGTCTTCAGTGCGGCCCAGGCCGAGCTCAGCACGGGCATCGACCTGCAGGGCGATGCCCGGTTGTTCTACTGGGACATGGTTGCCCTCGGCCGTCCGGCCAGCGGCGAGCGATTCGACCTTGGGCACTTTCAATCGCGGCTGGACATCCGTCGCGACGGCCAGTTGCTGTGGCATGAGCGCCAGCGCATCGGCGGCGGCGATGGGCTGCTGGACTCGCCCATCGGCCTGGGCGGTGACCCGGTGTTCGCCACGTTGCTGGTGACCGGCGAGATCGACAGCGAACTGCTTGAACGCTGCCGATCCCTCGGCCATGCCGTGCGCGGCGACCTGACCCAACTGCCCGGTTTGCTCGTGGCCCGTTGCCTGGCGAGCGAGGCGCTGCTGGCGCGGGGGTGGTTGATTGAGTTGTGGCGCTTGCTCAGGCCTGCATTGCTCGGAAGAGAAGCCATGCCACCGAGAATCTGGAGTACCTGAATCTGCTTTCCCTGTGGGAGCGGGCTTGCTCGCGAATGCGGTCCCACATACAACATTTGAGTCGACTGACACACCGCCTTCGCGAGCAAGCCCGCTCCCACAGTGGAATGTGTTTAACGCAAAAAATTATCTGCCCTTATGGATTGCACATGGACCTGACCCCACGCGAAAAAGACAAGATGCTGATCTTCACCGCCGGCCTCGTCGCCGAACGGCGGTTGGCTCGAGGCTTGAAACTCAACTACCCGGAGGCCATGGCCTACATCTCCGCCGCGCTGCTGGAAGGCGCCCGCGACGGCCAGACCGTGGCCGAGCTGATGCACTACGGCACCACGCTGCTGAGCCGCGAGCAGGTGATGGAAGGTATCCCGGAGATGATCCCGGAGATCCAGGTCGAAGCGACGTTTCCCGACGGCACCAAACTGGTCACCGTCCACCAGCCCATCGCCTGAGGCCACGCCATGACTGCCCATGTTCGTGACGCCCAACCCGCCGACCTGCCGGCGATCCGCGACATCTACAACGACGCCGTGCTCAACACCACGGCGATCTGGAACGAACAGCCCGTGGACCTGGGCAATCGCCAGGCCTGGTTCAGCGCCCGGCAAACCCAGGGTTACCCGGTGCTCGTCGCCGTCGACACCGAGGACAACGTGCTCGGCTACGCTTCCTTCGGCGATTGGCGGCCATTCGACGGCTTCCGTCACACCGTCGAGCATTCCGTGTACGTCTGCCGCGACCAGCGCGGCAACGGCCTTGGCCCGTTGCTGATGGCCGTCCTCATCGAGCGCGCCAGGGCCTGCGATAAACACGTCATGGTCGCCGCCATCGAGAGCGGCAACGCGGCCTCGATTCGCCTGCATGAGCGGATCGGTTTCGTTACCACCGGGCAGATGCCCCAGGTGGGCACCAAGTTCGGCCGTTGGCTGGACCTGACGTTCATGCAGTTGGTCCTCAACCCCGGGGCGCCACCGCCCGCCATCGACAAGGAGTGATACCAATGAACGCCGCCCAGTTGCGTCGAGTCCATGCTGAAAGCTTTGCCCATTACCGCCAGGGCCTGATCGATCTGCTGCTCGACGCTGTCGGTTACGGCGCCAGCGTCGGGTTCATGGCCGACCTTGATGCCGTCCAGGCCCGTGCCTATTTCGATGACGTCCAGACCAGCCTCAACCAAGGTCACCTGCTGCTATGGGTGGTGGTCAAGGATGAGCAGGTACAAGCCAGCGTCCAGCTTGCCCTGTGCCAGAAACCCAATGGCCGCAACCGCGCCGAAGTGCAGAAGCTGCTGGTGCGCGGCGAGGCCCGCCGTCGGGGGCTGGGCCAGCAATTGATGAGCGCCCTGGAACTCGGCGCCCGCCAGCACAAGCGCGGCCTGTTGTACCTCGACACCGAGGCCGGTTCCGAGGCCGAGGCGTTCTACCGCGCCATGGGCTACACCCGCGTCGGCGAGCTGCCCGACTATTGCCAGAGCCCGGACGGGACGTATACCGCGACCACCATTTACTACAAGACTTTGGGGCAACCGCAATGATTCCAGGGCAATACCAGGTCCAGCCCGGCGACATCGAACTCAACGTCGGCCGCCGCACGCTCACGCTGAACGTCGCCAACAGCGGCGACCGGCCGATCCAGGTCGGCTCGCACTATCACTTTTTCGAGACCAACGATGCCCTGACCTTCGACCGCGCCGCCAGCCGTGGCATGCGCCTGAACATCCCGGCCGGCACGGCGGTGCGCTTCGAACCGGGCCAGAGCCGCGAGGTGGAACTGGTGGACCTGGCCGGGCATCGCCGGGTGTTCGGGTTTGCCGGGCGGGTCATGGGCGACCTGGACTGAAGCGCCTCTGTGGCGAGGGAGCTTGCTCCCGCTCGGTTGCGCAGCAACCGCAAAAAAGCGAGGGCCACTACGTAGCCCAGCGGGAGCAAGCTCCCTCGCCACAATGGACTGCATACGACTTAAGAACCTCAAGGCGAGCACATGAAGATTTCGAGACAAGCCTACGCCGACATGTTCGGCCCCACCGTCGGCGACAAGGTCCGCCTGGCCGACACCGAGTTGTGGATCGAAGTGGAGAAGGACTTCACCACCTACGGCGAAGAAGTGAAGTTCGGCGGCGGCAAGGTGATTCGCGACGGCATGGGCCAGAGCCAATTGTTGGCCGCCGAGGTCGTCGACACGCTGATCACCAACGCACTGATCATTGACCACTGGGGCATCGTCAAGGCCGATGTCGGTCTCAAGGACGGGCGCATCGCAGCGATTGGCAAGGCCGGCAACCCGGACATCCAGCCCGACGTCACCATCGCCATCGGCGCCAGCACCGAAGTGATTGCCGGCGAAGGCATGATCCTCACCGCCGGCGGTATCGACACCCACATCCACTTCATCTGCCCGCAGCAGATCGAAGAAGCGCTGATGAGCGGCGTCACCACCATGATCGGCGGCGGCACGGGCCCGGCCACCGGGACCAACGCCACCACCTGCACCTCCGGGCCGTGGCACCTCGCGCGGATGCTCCAGGCCGCCGATGCCTTCCCGATGAACATGGGGTTCACCGGCAAGGGCAACGCCAGCCTGCCGGAGCCGCTGATCGAGCAGGTCAAGGCCGGCGCCATCGGTCTGAAGCTGCACGAAGACTGGGGCACCACTCCGGCGGCCATCGACAACTGCCTGAGCGTGGCCGACCAGTACGACGTGCAGGTGGCGATCCACACCGACACCCTCAACGAGTCCGGTTTCGTCGAGACCACCCTGGCCGCGTTCAAGGGCCGCACCATCCACACCTACCACACCGAAGGCGCCGGTGGCGGCCATGCGCCGGACATCATCAAGGCCTGCGGTTTCCCCAACGTGCTGCCCAGCTCCACCAACCCGACCCGACCGTTCACCCGCAACACCATCGATGAACACCTGGACATGCTGATGGTCTGCCATCACCTGGACCCGAGCATCGCCGAAGACGTGGCGTTCGCCGAAAGCCGTATCCGTCGCGAGACCATCGCCGCCGAAGACATCCTCCACGACCTCGGCGCCTTCTCGATGATCAGCTCCGACAGCCAGGCCATGGGCCGCGTCGGCGAAGTCATCACGCGCACCTGGCAGACCGCCGACAAGATGAAGAAGCAACGTGGCGCCCTGCCCGGCGACGGCGAAGGCAACGACAATTTCCGCATCAAGCGCTACATCGCCAAGTACACCATCAACCCGGCGATCACCCACGGCATCAGCCATGAAGTGGGTTCCATCGAAGTGGGCAAATGGGCCGACCTGGTGCTGTGGCGTCCGGCGTTCTTCGGCGTCAAGCCGACATTGATCCTCAAGGGCGGAGCGATTGCCGCCAGCCTGATGGGCGACGCCAATGCCTCGATCCCGACGCCGCAACCGGTGCACTACCGGCCGATGTTCGCCAGCTACGGCGGCTCACGGCATGCCACCAGCCTGACGTTTATCAGCCAGGCCGCCGCCGAGGCTGGGCTGCCGGAACAGCTTGGGTTGAAGAAAAGAATCGCCGTGGTCAAAGGCTGCCGCGACGTGCAGAAAACCGACCTGATCCACAACGACTACCTGCCGAGCATCGACGTCGACCCGCAGACCTACCAGGTCAAGGCCGACGGCGTGTTGTTGTGGTGTGAACCGGCGGACGTGCTGCCGATGGCGCAGCGGTATTTCCTGTTCTGAAAGGAATAACTGGCCGAACGAGTACCTGTGGCGAGGGAGCTTGCTCCCGCTCGGCTGCGCAGCGACCGCTTAAAAGCGAGGGCTGCTTCGCCCTGGAGCGCCAGCCCGGCCCAGCGGGAGCTTGCTCCCTCGCCACAGGTTTTCATGGATCCATGAAACAGCCGGGCCGGTTCATCCTCACATATCGGTACTTTCCATCGGTGCGTTCAACTCCTCTTCAGTCAACGACAGCACCAGCTCCGCTTCCTTGACCTTGCGTTGCAGGTCCAGGGCCTCGGATTGGCTGGCATAGGCCGACTCTTCGAGCGTCCCGGCGGCCTTCGCCTCGTCCAGCTCGATCTGGCTGGCAATGAACGTGTCGTCCAGGGCCTGGAAGGACGCCGCATGGTGCTGCTTGACGTAATCGATCCAGAAATCCCGGCCGACCAGCGACTGCATCTGCGCGGGCGAATCGTCCAGGGCCAGGACCCGGCGAGCCGCGGCGTCAAGCATGTCCGTGGTGACATTGGCCATAGCGGTAAAACGCGCGCCCTCGGGTTGCCCCGGCAATGCCAATCGGTCCTTGAGGCCCACGCGATAAGCCAGACGGACCTCGACCTCCTCGATCTGCTTCATCAAGCGAGTTCTCTGCGCAGGCGTGAGCCCCCGCTGAGCATTGATCGCATCGCGACGCCGCTGGATATCCTCCAGGGCAATGCGCTCCACTTCATCGAGGCGAAACAGCCCCTTGGCCAGTCGAATCAGTTCCGCGGCTTCATCACCCTCCACTGACAGCGTCTTGGCGTTATGGATCATCAATTTGATTTCCAGGTAACTGAACGACAATGCGGCACGATCCTCACATGCCGGCTCACCGGCCAGTTCGAACAATTCGCGACGTAGATCCGTGGAGTTTCCGATGGCTTCGAGCATCTGCCAGACACGGCGCTGCAGGTCCGGGTAGTTTTCCTGCCCCTGATAGGAACCCGCCAGCCGCGTCAACAGCTGGAAAAACTCCTCGGATCGTAGCTCACTGACCAGGCGTTGCCATAACGCCTTTCTGCTCTCCTGTTGCGCTCTGGATAATCCGAGCAACCAATGATCAACACCCGAGGGCCGCACCGCCAGCGGAACCACTTCGGCGCCAAATGCCCCCGGCAAACTGAGCGTGGCCCAGTCGGGGTGCAACAGGCGAAGATTCGTCCAATAGTCGCTCAGCCGTTGTCGAGCCGCTTCAGTCAGCGGGTTGCCCTGCAGCAGGGTCACGCTATTGAGGCGGGACGTGGCACGGGCGGCCTGGGGTGGCGGATCAATCAGCGAGTCCGGCACGTCGGTCAGTCGGTTGTCACGCAAATCAATCCGCTCCAGCGGCTGATTGCTCAAGCCGGTGGGCCAGGTATTGATGCGCGTTCTCCTCAGGTTCAATCCGCGCAGGTTGGGCATCGTGCTGAAGTCCGGCAATCGCTCCAAAGGGTTCAGATCCAGGTTGAGGATTTTCATCTTGGTCAACCCCCGCAGAATTTCCACGCTACGAGGCCTCAGGTTGATCTGGTTCAATGTCAGGAAGAGCTTGGTCAGATCTTTCATCTCTCCCACTGCCTCTGGAATATCGGTCAGCCTGTTGTAGGACATGTCCAACCAACGAAGGGAGGAGAAACTAGCAAGAAAGCTGTTACTGGTTTGCTGCGACAATCCCATACCACGGATGGCCAGCGAGGCCACATGGCTGAAATCGGCCGACAAGGCCGGTAACGACGCCACCTTGTCTCCCTCTATCCCCAAATTGAGTTCATACCCGATCCTGCTCCCATCGCCGGCACTGACGACCGGAATCTGGCGTCTCCAGCCCCGTTTGATCCGTTCAGCCACCGCTTGCTTGGCCTCTGGCCGCACCAATTGAAGCTCACCCTCCACGATTAACCACTCCTGGGTCGCCTTCCAATCGTCCAGATCCCGGCACAGCGTATCGAGCTCGATCTTGCGACGCTGAAGTTCAGCTACAGCGCCGTCGCCCAGCGATCGCAGCAAGCTGCGAACCTCCTCTCTCGTATAGTCCGGGTATAAATCCAACACCCGGTCCTTGGGCGATGGCGCCGAGCGAAACCAATCACGCAGCCCACTCAAGGGGTAGCCGACCTTGCCCGACACCAGGCGCATCGGCGATTGGAAGAACGGCTTGACGGGTGCCATTTTCAGGCGTTGCGCCAGCGCCCCCCGGTCCACTGGCGCTGCGCCAACCGCCGCTTGCAAAAGATCGCCCTGATGAATCGAAGGCCGCCCCATGGCCTCGCGTTCGGCGTCCGGCAGGGCATGCTGCAGGGCGGTGTAGAAGTCGCCCCACCCGCTCAGATCATTACCGCTATTGTCGTAGGACTTGTAGGCGTTACCGTCCTTGACCACGATCTTGGCCTGCGTCGACTCCAGCGGGCCGATACTGTCAACCAAGGCGCCGTTGGTCGAATACTGACGTAGCTCGATACGGACCGTGTCGCTCCAGCCAGGCAAGGATTTGAGGGTCGCCAACGCCAGCCGAGGCGTATCGTCCGTTGCCAGTGTTTCGTGGTACAGCCCCTCGTAAGCCCGGTTCAAACGTATTGCCCGCTGGAAATGGCGTAGCTCTTCGGCGATGCGCAGTGGGATGGGCTTGGTCTGGGCCGGATCGGTGAAATCCCAGCCGGCCATTTGCTGGCGTTCAGCAGGGTTGGCATGGGCCATCATCTGTTCGATGGCTGCCACTGGGACCGACGCAAAGCGCGCTTTGATCAGCGTGACGCGCGGATCATTCGATACCTCGCCCTTGGCGTAATGGTCGTTGAACAGCTGGGCTTTCTCGCGCACCGCCACCTGGGCGAGCGTTTTCCTCAGTCGCTGGGTTCGGGCCTCCAGGTTGGTTTTCGCCAATGGCGGGCTCGTCCCGGCCAGCAGGTCTTCTCCTGCTGCGTCTACCGCCTCGATCACATTGCTGGGAAACAGCGACGTATGGACTTTCTTGCTGGAAAGAACGACTTCACGCAGTACGATGCCTTCGTTCGATGGTCGGGCGTATTCCCAAAGGGCCTTGCCCGAACCATCCACCACCTTCAATTTCAGTGTCTTCGGCCACGGGCCGTAGCCGGTGAGCAGGTGCAGCTGCGACATCGGATCGGCTTGTCCATACTCCAGCGGATCCTCGCTTTGCATGTGCGCGATGAACTGGTCGACTTGTCGGGCGATGTTGAAGCGCTTGATCGTGTCCGCCAGTGCCGCAGACGGTGGCTCGCCCTCGACATGCAGCTGTCGCAACGCATTCTCGTGGGTGCCACTGGCGATGCGAATCCGCTCAAGCTCGGCATCACTGAAGTCCTTGACGCTGTGCCCCAGCCGCCGCATCAGGGTCGGGCCCTCCCAACCCTGCGGTCGCTCAAGTTCATGATTCCAGGCGCCGCGTCCATTGGTCGTCAGTCCGGGCCGATAGGCATCCGGGCCACGGGAGGGATGACGAATGCGATAACGATGGGTCGCCGGATCCTGCTGCACCTGATAATGGCTACCATCGAGCGGCACCACTTCCCGCCCCGCGACCGAGTGCAGCCCACGAGCATCTGGAAGGGATGTCGCCGCCGGTTGCAGATCGCTCCGGTAGGGACTCAGGTCGGGGCGCCAGAGACGCGATTGGCCATCGGCCAATCGGATCGGCTCCAATCGGTCCACCGCGCCCGACCATTGAACATGCGGCAGTACGGCGGCGCCCGTGGCGACAAATGCCGTATTGAGAGCCACGCTCGAAAAGTGCGCCCACATTTCCCGGGTCTCCCCGCGCTCGAATGCCTCGATGCCTTCGAACGCCTCATTGAACATCTGCACAGCGCCCACCGTCAGCATCAACGGTCCAAGGCCCGGCACCACGAATGCTGCCAGGTTGAGAACGTCGATCACCGCGCTGACATAACTGTCCAGGCGCGCCAGGCGAGCCTTTTTGTCTTCAACCCCGGTGGGCACCGCTATCGCCCGTGCATCGAGTTGGATCTTCTGGATTTGCCTCAGGCGCAACGATTCCCATAGGGGAGATGGGACGCCAGCGGTCTCCATCGGCAGATTGCGCAGCGACGACTTGAGAGGAAAATCGACCTGGTCGTCCGCCTCTTCGGAAGGTTGATAGAGCTGGTTGAACTGCTCGAAAAATAGCCCTTGCTGGCGCAACAGCACGAAACGACTGAAGAAACGACGATAGGCAATACCGTGCAGCCGCCGGCGCAAATCAGCCATGAACTCGCCACTGGACGCATATTCCTTGAGCGGATGCTCGGGATCGCCCGGAATGTACGCCACGAGCCGCTCGACTCGACGACTGCTCTCACGCTCCGGTCCGATCAACAAGGGGCCAACCAGTTCGAAGCCGAAGATTTTCAAAGACGTGAACGTGACGGCCCGACCATCAAGAGTGATCGATTCTTGATCGCCGACCACCTGTTGCATCATCAGGTAAGCGGCTTGGCTGATGTCCCCCTTGGCCCGGGCTATCTCGACGCAAAGGGCCAAGCCTTCCTTGTGATGATCACGCAGTTGGCGTTCCAACTGGCTGCGCGCTTGCGTGTTGGCGGGCCGGATGATCGCATTGACGTGCTCCTGATATTGGCGCCCCAGGTCGAGCTTGCGACACAGCTTGGCAAAGGCCTCGGGAGCGATCGGCAAGGCCCCTGCGCGAAAGGCACTGAGGGAAGGAATGACGTCGCCCCCGTAAAACGGACGCTGCGTGGTAATGAGGTTGCAGTCCCTGCAACCAGGCCTGTTTTCTTCGTCCGGCTCAAAATTGGCCAGCGCAGCCTCCAGCAGCGAAGTGCCGCGGTATTCGTAGCGATCGAAGTTGCTGCCCTCGCTATCCAGGACCAACGCGCCAAAAAAATCGCCGCGCACCTGGCGCCCGTACTTGCGGACGAAATAGACGTCGTTGACGTTCAGTGCCTGCTTGAATTCAGCCTGGATCGCCTGGTTGAGCAGCGGCTCGGCAAAATCGCGAATGTCCTGGATATCGCCCAGCACGCTGTCGACCTGGTTCAGGGTTTCGCGGTAGCGGAAATGGCGGCTCTCGAGGCTGGCCCTGGTCTCGTGGGTCGCCTTTACGTACCAGTCCGGAACGTCCAGTGCATGGTCGCTCAGCTCCTGCTGGCGCTGCACGATGGCCCCGCTGTACCAACCGGGTATACGGGTCTTGAGCAACTCGAAATGCAGGCCGGCATTTTCAGGGCGCACGAGTTTGGAAATGGGTTCTGGCATTGTCGGATCATCCTTGATGGTGGAAAACCCGAGCCTAACCAGCCTCTCAGCGGTGAGTGCGGTAACTATTTATAGCTTTTTCGACCCGAATGTCGTCCAGGCACGCCGCTTTCAACCCACCCAGCGCCCCAGTTGCTGACGCAGCCGACGGTTCTCGGCTCGCAGTGCCTGGACTTCCTCCAGCAGGTCCAGCGCCAGGGCGACGCCGTCCCATTCCAGCTCCAGCTCCCGGCGCAACTTGGCTGCACGTCGTGCCAGGACCAACTCGTAGTCGGTGAAACGCCAATCCGAGGGCGCCGCGCCGTGGGGTTCGAGGATGCCATGCTCGACGATTTCGATCACATGGACATCGGCCAATGCGGCGGCTTCGCAGAATTCCAGCAGGTTCAGTTCAATGATCGGGGTGTTCATGGTCTGCTTCTCCCAATGCTTCAACTGTCGAGTCTAGCCAGGATTGTGGCAAGGCTGGCTGTGGCTGTGGCTGTGGCTGTGGCTGTGGCTGTGGCGAGGGAGCTTGCTCCCGCTCGGCTGCGCAGCAGTCGTAAAAACCTGCCAACCGGTTTATAGGTGCACCGAATTGACTGGTTTTGGGTCTGCTTCGCAGCCCAGCGGGAGCAAGCTCCCTCGCCACAGGTTGTGTGTTCACAGGCCGCTCATCACCGGTCAGAAATTCTCCCGCGGGTCGAACGCGGCTTTCTTCGCCAATTCAGCCCACAGCGCCTTGACCGCTTCGTCGCCGGCCTTGGGCATCACGGCCTTGAGTTGCACGAACAGGTAGCCGCGCTCGCCGGCCTTGTTGCGCAGGCCGTGGCCCTTGGCGCGCATGCGCTGGCCGTTCTGGCTGCCGGCCGGGACCTTGAGGTTGATCCTGCCGGTGAGGGTCGGCACCGCCACTTCGGTGCCCAGCGCCAACTCCCATGGCGCCAGGGGCAAGGTGATGATCAGGTCTTGGCCCTCGACGTCGAACTTGGGGTGCGGGGCGAAACGAATCGTCAGGTACAAGTCCCCATTGGGGCCGCCACCGATTCCCGGCGCGCCCTGGCCCTTGAGGCGGATACGCTCGCCATCGGTCACGCCCAGCGGGATCTTCACGTTCAGGCTCTTGCTGGTGTTGCTCACGTGCTGGCCCGCCGCGTTGTATTGCGGCACCTGGAAGGTGACCTTCTTCGACTCGCTCGACAGGGTTTCTTCCAGGAAGATCGGTAATTCCATTTCCACGTCTTGCCCTCGACGGCCGGCGCTGCGACCTGACTGTCCGCCGCCGAAACCCGGCCCGCGATTACCGAAAATCGAACTGAAGAAGTCCGAGAAGTCCCCTGTGTCCTGGCCGCCAAAACCGCCACGGCTCTGCCAGCCCGGTGGCCCCTGGAACGGCTGGCCGTGCTGGCCATAGCGGCGCAGGTCGTCGTATTCGGCGCGCTTGTCGGCGCTTTTCAACGCTTCATAGGCTTCGGAGACGTCCTTGAACTTGGTCTCGGCGTCTTTCTCTTTGCTCACGTCCGGGTGGTATTTGCGAGCCAGCTTGCGGTAGGCAGCCTTGATCGCGCTGTCGTCCGCCGTGGGCTCGACACCCAGGATCTTGTAATAGTCTTTGAAGTCCATCTAAGCATCACCATCCGTTATCGATGTCGCACCGCCACGCACAGCCTGCCCGGATAACCGAACAGCGGGTTGACCGACCTCAAGATTGGGACCGGGCGGCACGTCAGAAGTTTATCGGCAGCGGGTGGCGGTTCTTGTACCGCCCATGGGCTACCAGGCTCATGCCAGCAAGTTTGGGGGTGAAACGCCGTCTTTCAAGGCCGATGATTGCGAATTAGCAGATAACCGGCCTTCGAATCCGCGCCGCACTGGCATACACTGCGCGGCCGTTTTTTCAACTGGAACCCGAAAGACATGAAAAACGCATCCCCGGCCCGTGCCTGCGGCATCGACTTTGGCACGTCCAACTCCACCGTCGGCTGGCTGCGCCCCGGCATGGAAACGTTGATCGCGCTGGAGGACGACAAGATCACCCTGCCTTCGGTGGTCTTTTTCAATCTCGAGGAACGCCGCCCGGTGTACGGCCGCCTGGCCCTGCACGAATACCTGGAAGGCTACGAAGGCCGGTTGATGCGCTCGCTCAAGAGCCTGCTGGGCTCCAAGCTGATCAAGCACGACACCAGCGTGCTCGGCACGGCCATGCCGTTCAAGGATCTGTTGGGGTTGTTCATCGGCCAGTTGAAGCAACGCGCCGAAGCCGCCGCCGGTCGGGAATTCGAAGAAGTGGTACTGGGGCGCCCGGTGTTTTTCGTCGACGATGATGAAATGGCCGACCAGGAAGCGGAAAACACCTTGGTGGACGTCGCCCGCGCCATCGGTTTCAAGGAAGTCTCCTTCCAGTACGAGCCTATCGCAGCGGCCTTCGATTATGAATCGACCATCGAGAAAGAAGAGCTGGTGCTGATCGTCGACATCGGCGGCGGGACCTCGGACTTCTCCCTGGTGCGCCTGTCGCCCGAGCGGCGTATGCATGACAACCGTCACGCTGACATCCTCGCCACCGGTGGCGTGCACATCGGCGGGACCGATTTCGACAAGCAACTCTCCCTGGCCGGCCTGATGCCGCTGTTCGGCTACGGCAGCCGCATGAAAAGTGGTGCCTACATGCCCACCAGCCACCACATGAACCTGGCGACCTGGCACACCATCAACGCGGTGTACTCGCAAAAGTCCACCCTGGCCCTGGGCAGCATGCGCTACGACATCGAAGACACCGGCGGCATCGACCGGCTGTTCAAGCTGATCGAACAGCGCGCCGGGCACTGGCTGGCGATGGAAGTGGAAGAAACCAAGATCGAGTTGACCCACACCGAGCAGCGTCACGTGCCGTTGGACCGGATCGAGCCAGGCCTGAGCGTGGACCTGAGCCGGGCCTTGTTCGAATCGGCCATCGACGGTTTGCTGGAACGGGTGCGCGGCAGCGTCACGCAACTGCTCAGCGATGCCAACGTGCGGGTCGATCAGGTCGACACGGTGTTCTTCACCGGCGGTTCCAGCGGCATCCCGGCGCTGCGCAACAGCGTCTCGGCGATGCTGCCCCAGGCGCGGCATGTGGAAGGCAATATCTTCGGCAGTATCGGCAGCGGGTTGGCGATCGAGGCGATGAAGCGGTATGGGAGCCAGGTCTGATCCCAGACCGAGGCGCCCCCTTCGCGAGCAAGCCCGCTCCCACAGTTTGACCGATTTCTTTCAGAAGAAATGCGATCGAACTGTGGGAGCGAGCCTGCTCGCGAAAGCGGTAGACCAATCAATACACCTACCGGATCAAACCATCCCCACCTGCTTCAACTCACTCTTGAGATACGCATAATAAATCGGTCCCGCCACCACCCCCGGCAAGCCGAACGCGGCTTCGAACACCAGCATTGCCATGAGCAATTCCCAGGACTTGGCGCTGATCTGCCCGCCAACGATACGGGCGTTGAGGAAGTATTCGAGCTTGTGGATCACGATCAGGTAACCCAGCGCCGCCACCGCCACCCAGATCGACAACGACAAGGCGACGATGGTGATCAGGGTGTTGGACATCAGGTTGCCAATCACCGGCAGCAGCCCCAGCAGGAACGTCATCACGATCAGGGTCTTGGTCAGCGGTAGCTGGATGCCGAACAGCGGCAGCACCACCGCCAGGAAAATCCCGGTGAAGAAGGTGTTGAGCAGGGAAATCTTGATCTGGGCGAAGACGATGTTGCGAAACGCCTTGACCAGCAGGTTCAGGCGATCGAACAGCGCCGCGGCCAGGGGCTTGCGCTTGGTCAGGTCGGGAATGCGCTGCAGGGCAACGATGGCCCCCAGCACCATGCCGATCAGCAAGGTCACGAACATGTGGGCAGCGTCCTTGCCCACCAGTTGCAGGTCGCTCAGGTGCTTGCTCACCCAGTCGCCGATGGCCACTCGGAACTCGGCGGCGCTGGCCGGTAGGTAGGCGTCGATGAACGGCGGCAATTGTCCACGGGCGCGGTCGACCACCGTCATGAACTTGTCCAGGGACGCGCCTGGGTTTTCTGCTTCATGGAGCAGGAAACTGAAGGCCCCGGCGAAAATCAACGAAAGCACACTGACCACCAGCGTGCCGAGCAACGCCACTGCCAGCCAGCGGGCACGGCGGCCTTCGATCAGGCGCTGCAACTGCGGGGTGAGCATGTTGACCAGTTCGAACACCAGCAGCCCGGCCAGCAAGCTCGGCAACAGGCGCAGCGGCAGCACCAGCAACAACCCACCAAAAATGATCACCCAACTGATCACCAACAACACATGACGCTGAGAAAACGTTGGCATACAGCCTCAGGACAAAACGGCGTGAAAGGATCGGCAGTCTGCCAGCGATCCGCGGGCAGCACTAGGGATTGTGTCGGCCGACCTTCGTCGCAGTTCAGGGCTTTTTTGTAACTTTTGCGTCGGCCCCATCGCGAGCAGGCTCGCTCCCACATGGGCAGGCCAACGCCGATCCACTGTGGGAGCGAGCCTGCTCGCGATGGGGCCCCACAGATCCAACACTTATTTTTTCTTCAGGCACTCACTCATGAACGCCTTTCGCGCATCGCCCTTCAGCGCCTGCTCGGTGGCGGTGGCGTTGCAGCTCTTCATGCGCTCCTGCGGGGTAGCCTTGAGGCAATTGCTCATGAACGCCTTGCGCTCGTCGCCCTTGAGCGCCTTGGCGGTGGCGTCGGCATTGCAGGTGGTCATCTTGCTCTGCTGCGCCGTCTCGGCGAAGCCCTGGGAACACAGCAGCAAACCGATCATCAACAAAGGCACACGAAGCATCTTCATGGTGTTTCTCCTGGCTGCCACACGAGGGGGTGGCGATGGGGTGGAGTGTAGACAACGCCTGTTACACCTCCCAAGAGATTCTCGGCGCCTGAACGACCGCTTTCGCGAGCAAGCCCGCTCCCACATTCGATCGAGTTTCTTCAGAAAGAATGCGGTCAATGTGGGAGCGAGCCTGCTCGCGAAGAACGATAACGCGGTCCAACGGGCTACACCCCGGCAGCCTTCAACCGCTCGGCATGCTCGACAAACAACCGGATCGGCTCGGCCCCCTTGCCCACCAGCCCCAGCGACTGGTTGACGATGTCGAAGTGGTCCAGCGGATAGTCGTCGCCGATGACCGTGCCCAGGTGGGAGCTGTAGCGTCCGACCAAGCCGTCGCATTGCCCCGCTTCCCGGACAAAGGTGCGGGCAAATAAACGGCACGTGCGGTGGGTGCCGTCGAACAGGTTGCGCCCTTTATCGGAGATGCCCGGCTGCAAGGTGCCGGACCACGAGTAATAGCGCACGCCATTGACCTCTTCCGGCCCCTGCCCGCCCCAAGTGAGCGGCAGCCCCTGTGGATAACGTTGGTTGAACAGCGCCACGCCAGCAGTGGTCAGGGAGACGTGGGACGCGTGGAGGTCCACCGGCAGCTTCGGCCCGCGATAGCCGGTGTCCAGCAGGCTCATCAGGGCGTTGATCAGGCGTAGCACGGCACTGAGCATGCGGCCCTTGGCGCTGTCGGCCGGGTAATGGCGCTGCAGGTAATCAGCCAGTTCGGAGCCGTGGTTGGGGCCGGCCACCGACGTGACCGAGGCCACCAGGTCCGGACGCTGGGCGGCGGCATAACGGGCGGTGAGGCTGCCCTGGCTGTGGCCGATCAGGTTGACCTTCTGCGCACCGGTTTGCCGCAGGATGTCGTCGATCACTGCCAGCAACTGCTCGCCGCGCACCTCGGACGAATGCAACGGCGAAACCTTTACCGCCACCACCACGGCCCCACCGCGACGCAACGCCGAGACGATGCCATACCAGTACGGATACAGCACCAGACGGATGAACCCGAGCATGCCTGGGACCAGCACCAGAGGGTAACGAGTGGCGCAGCGTTGCGACATGGCGACATCCTTGATCAAGAGGGGTCAGCATCGGTACTGATGATGACCAGTCTATGACACCCGGATGAATCCGTGGCGAGGGCGCTTGCTCCCGCTGGGCTGCGCAGCCGCCCCTTTCTCAAAACGTCCGCGCCAGCGCCAGCAAACGCTCCTCGGCCTCGGCGCAGGACAACGCAAAACTGCGCTCGGCCGACTCTTCGCCTTCGGCGGCCACCACCGTCACATCGGTGATGCCGATGAATCCCAGCACGGTGCGCAACAGCGTGTCGGCGTGGTTCATGCCCTCCAGTTGGCCGCCGGGGCCGAAACCAAAATCGCCGCGGCTGGTCACGATCAGCGCCTTCTTGCCCAGCACCAGCGGCTCGTAGTGCGACACGCCGTTATCCAGGCTGTGATTGAACGTCAGCCCGATGCGCACGATCTGGTCGATCCAGGCCTTCACGCCGCTGGGCACGCTGAAGTTGTGCATGGGCGCGGCGATCACCAATCGGTCATGGGCTTGCAGCTCCTCGACCAAGGCGTCGCTCAGAGCCAGGTCCGCCTGCATGATCAACGGTCGATTCTGGGGCTCGGGGTAGAACGCCGCCGCGATAAAGGCTTCGTTGACCGGCGGTATCACAGTCCGTCCAACCTCGCGGCGGGACAATTGGGATTGCGGGTTCGCGGCCAGCCACGCCGAAACAAACGCCTCGGCCAGGCGCCGGGAATGAGAACGCTCGCCACGGGGACTGCCATGCACCACAAGAATCTTGCTCATCTGAATCTCCTTTTATGCGGCTACAATCAACACTGCTTGTGCGGCGCAGATTGAAGCCCCGCGCTACCAGCAGACAAATGAGCGTTAGTTAACCTGGATGAGTTAATTTCATCCGTAGCGTTTTTCAGGAGAATCCGGATGTTCGCCAACTTGCCGCTCAACGCCCTGCGCGCCTTCGAATCCGCCGCGCGGTTGCTCAGTTTCAAGGCGGCCGCGGCGGAGTTATCGGTGACGCCTACAGCGATCTCCCACCAGATTCGAGCGCTGGAGAGTTGGCTGGGGCTGGTCCTGTTCGAACGCCTGCCCCGCCAGGTTCGCCTCACCGACGGCGGGCAACGCTTGTTCCACAGCTTGCACGGGGCCTTGCTGGAAGTAGCGCAAAGCGTCGATACCTTGCGCCCGCAACGCAGCACCACCCACCTGACCCTGTCCACCACCGCCGCGTTTGCCGCCCTGTGGCTGGTGCCGCGCCTGGGGCGCTTTTATGCGCGCCACCCGAACATCAACGTGCGCCTGGACACCCATTGCGAGGTGATCGACCTGCACCAGGACGCCAGCGTCGACCTGGTGGTGCGCTACAGCCTCGACGCCTACCCGAACCTGTACGGCATGTGCCTGTTCGATGAAAGCTTCGGGGTCTATGGCTCGCCTGAACAGGTGGCCCTGGCGGCCCGGCAGCCGCCGACGCTGATCAGCGTGCGCTGGCACAACTCCAAGCTGTACGCCCATGGTTGGGATGCCTGGTGCGCCCAGGCCGGGGAAGCCTGGCTCACCCGTCAGCCGTGCATCCGCGAGTACGACGAGGAGCACTACGCCTTGCAAGCCGCGATCGCCGGGCAGGGCCTGGTGCTGGCGAGCAATATCCTCGCGTCGCAAAGCATCGCCAGCGGCTTGCTGGTGGGCTATCGCCCGGACGTCCAGGTCAGCGGCGCCGGCTATAGCGCCCTGTGCGTCCCGGGCCGCGAACGCCATCCGCCGGTGCGGGCGTTCTTCCAGTGGTTGGGGGAGGAGGCGCGACTGTCCGGTTATGCGCTGAAAAATTCAGTAAAACTTTTTCAAGACCGCGTCACTCACATTTAGAGTGATCGCGCCAGCAGAGCGTGACGCCTCAACCGGATCAGCCTCCAGGAGAACGAGATGAGCGACATGCACTTATCCGATGTAACCACCCTGCGCGAACGAGCACGGCAGAACGTGCAGAACGGCGCCGTGACCGAAGGCTACGGCGCCGATCGCCAGGAGGTCATCCGCCTGCTCAACGAAGCGCTGGCCACCGAACTGGTTTGCGTGTTGCGCTACAAGCGCCACTACTTCATGGCCACCGGTCTCAAGGCCAGCGTGGCGGCCAGTGAGTTCCTCGAGCACGCGAACCAGGAAGCCGAACACGCCGACACACTCGCCGAGCGCATCGTGCAGCTGGGCGGCGAGCCGGAGTTCAACCCCGACCTGTTGACCCGCAACTCCCACGCCCAATACATAGCGGGCAACACCCTCAAGGAAATGGTGTACGAGGACTTGGTGGCCGAACGGATCGCCATCGACAGCTACCGGGAAATCATCCAATACATTGGCGAAAAAGACCCGACCACCCGGCGCATCTTCGAAGACATCCTGGCCCAGGAAGAAGAGCATGCCGATGACATGGCCGATATCCTGGCTGATCTCTGATACACCTGAGGGCCCCTTCGCGAGCAAGCCCGCTCCCACAGTTGAACCGCATTTCTCTGAAGGAACTTGGTCAACTGTGGGAGCGGGCTTGCTCGCGAAAGGGCCCTAAGCTTCATAACAATTCGCCGGCTACCGGGTAGGCTTGACCGTCACCGGCGCCTTGCCCGCCTTCATCTGTTCCAACAGCGGCGCGCACTGGTTCGGCTCTCCGCCGCTGGGCGCCACCAGCGCCAGCAACCCGGCCGCCGGCGCGGCGATCACGCCCAACGCCACCATGCCGGCACCGCGCAGCATCAGGGGCACGGCCTTGACCCCAGCGGCGGGCTTGGCGAACGTGCCCCGCACATACAAGGGCGAACGCAGGGAAATCAGGCGCCAGCCCTTGGACTCTGGGGTGATGGTCAGGTCCAACTGTTCACTCGCCATGTTCGCCGTGCCGTCGATGTAGATGATCGCGTTCTCGGTGTCGAACACGAACAGGCGCGTGGTCGCCAGGCCCGTCTTGATGTCGAAGTCGGCTGCCGCGCAGTTGATCTTCACTTCCTTGTCGCCAAAGATTTTCCCTACCACGTAGTTACCAACGTTCAGCCCCGCCAGCTCCATCAATTCCCGACTGATGGCGCCATCGTTGATGAGCATTTTCAGCGTGCCGTTGGAGGTGCCCAGCAACGCCGCCACCGAATTGCCGCGCCCGGTGATGTCGGCATCGCCATTCAATTCGCCGAAGCTGGTTTTCATCGGTTCGAAACCCGGGAACAGTTGCTTGAGCTTGAACCCCCGCGCCGTCAGCTTCGCCTGGCCTTCCAGCGGCCGGGTACGCCCGTCGAGGCGGATCTGCGCATCGAGGCGGCCACCGGCCACACCGAAACGCAGGGGCTCAAGACTCAACTGCCCGTCGTTGAGCACCAGATGGGTGTACAGGTCGGTGAACGGCAACTGCTCGCTATGGACAATGCGTTTGCCGGTGAACTCCACATCGGCGTCCATCACGCGCCAGCGCTCGGTGCGAAACTCTTCTACGGGCAAGACCTTGCCGGTCGGCTGTTTGCTGGCGCCGCCACGGGCCTTTTGCTCGGTGTTGGAGTCAGCACCGATCAACGGCGCCAAGTCGCTGAACAGCAGTTGATTGGAGACCAATGCGCCACTGAGTTTCGGCCGCGGTTGGCTGGCGACGTAAGCCAGGTCGCCATGGATATCGCTGTCGCCGATCTTGCCGTTGAACCCCTCATAGCGAAACAGCGCCCCACCCGGCTCATGCAGTTTGGCAATCAAGCGGCCATCGGTGGCGTAAGGCGGTGAGTCCGGCAGGGTCACGCCGGTCAGTGGGTAGAGCTGGGCGAGGCTGGTGCCCGCCAGTTTCAGGCGCAAGTCCAGGGCCCCGAGGTTCAGCGGATCGGTGAGGGTGCCCGCCAGTTCGACACGTGTGTCACCGACCTTCGCCTGGGCCTGGAGTGGAAAGGGTCGTGACGCATCCTTCAGTGCCAGCAAGCCACCGACCTTGCCGGAGCCGGTCAGGTTTTGCCCGTGATACTGCCCGTTGACCTTGAAGGCGAACGCGTAGTCCTGTGGCGTCGCGCCTTGGTCCTGGGCTTTTTTCGCGGCTTTGTCACCGACGATATCGCTGAACGGAATGGGTTTGCCCAACGGGTCGATCAACAGGTCGAGGCGGGTCTTGAGTGTCTGGTCGTCAAGGGTGACGTGCCCCTTGTCGAAACCAATGGCGCCAATGTCCACCACCCAGCTGGACGGCTCGGCGTCCGGGTCTTTCGGATCGAATTGGAAGGTCCAGTTGGCGCGACCGTCCGCCAGGCGCTGCAGATTGGCGTTGGGCTCCGTCAGGTCGATGCGTGGAATCGCCACTCGCCGGGCCAGCAAGGCCAGAGGCGAAACGCGCAGCTCGACACGCTTGAGCGTGACCATTTGCGGCGTTTTCGACCAATCCGGGTTACCCAGGCTCAAATCTTCGGCCACCACATGGGGCCACGGCAACCAGGCGCGCCAGCCACCTTCTTCCGGCTCACGCTGCCAGATCACCGCCAGGTTGCCGTTGATGGCGAAGGGACGATGCAATTCCTCGGAAACCTTGGCATTGAGCGGGGGCTTGATGCGGTTCCAGTCGAAGAAGGCGATGACCAGCACCAGCACCGCCAGCAGGACAACAAGGCTGGCAAAGCTCCAGGCGAGGATTTTCGAGGTGCGCGTCATGCACAAGGCTCCTGATGACAAGTCAGCGTCCGCAACCGCGGCGCTGTTTTAAATACGAACCTGCACCGGTTCGTCATGAAGTGTTGGACTGGCGAAACGGCCAACAGGTGCCGATGAACGGCACAAAAAGATGCCAGGATTCTGACTGATCGGCCAACAAACTGTTACCGCCCCCGCACATTTGCGAGGCACCGATGGGTACAAAATACCCACCACGGTGCAAAACAGCACCTTGGAAACGCCCGTTCTAGAGCCTTCGCCGCGAACAATCAATTCCGTTGATTATTACCATTGCGTTTATGAACTTTTATATCGACTTATCGAGAGTAGCATTGCCCTCGTACCCACTTTATCGCCCTCCCAAGGAGCAACGATCATGAAACGCCAATTACTGATGAGCCTGTCCCTTTCACTGCTGGCCTCTACTGCCTTCGCACTGCCAGCCTCCGAACAAGCCACGCCACAGGTCAAGGACAGCCATTCTGTCTACAGCCAGACGGTTGCCGAAGGTGGACGTGATCGCCTGGAAGAAAAAGGCCTGGCCGAAGACGGTTATGACCGTACCAAGCAGAGTGATACCGTGGCAGCTGACGGTTCCGACCGCACTCCAGGTCAAACCCTGGCAGCTGATGGTTCCGACCGCACTCCAGGCCAAACCTTGGCAGCCGACGGTTCCGACCGCACTCCGGGTCAAACCCTGGCAGCCGATGGTTCCGACCGCACTCCGGGCCAAACCTTGGCAGCTGACGGTTCCGACCGCACTCCAGGCCAAACCCTCGCTGAAGACGGTTCTTCGCGCACTAAAATGGGCGATACCGTGGCCGAAGGCGGTGGTGATCGTGTGATCGAACGCAACAGCACCGTGAGCTGAGCCCATGGTGGCCCAGAAAAAAGCCCGATTCCTGCAATCGGGCTTTTGACTTTTCAAGCCCTTCGTTTTCCCCGCCCGATCCCCCTCTACCGTTCGACGTCGGCAAAGCCGATTTGCTAGAGTGCACCGCTCCCGTGAATCAGAAGTCAGCCTTGCGATGCTGCCCCGCGCCGAACAGAAACAACAGACACGCATTGCCCTGATGGACGCAGCCCGTCATTTGATGGAGTGCGGCCGGGGATTCGGCAGCCTGAGCCTGCGGGAAGTCGCCAGGACGGCGGGCATCGTGCCCACCGGGTTCTATCGGCACTTCGAGGACATGGACCAACTGGGCCTGGCACTGGTCAGCGAAGTCGGCCAGACCTTCCGCGAAACCATCCGCCTGGTCCGCCACAACGAATTCGTCATGGGTGGCATCATCGATGCGTCGGTACGGATCTTTCTCGATGTGGTTCAAGTCAACCGATCCCAATTCCTGTTCCTGGCCCGCGAGCAATACGGCGGCTCCCTGCCAGTGCGCCAGGCCATTGCTCAATTGCGCGAAGACATCAGCTCGGATTTGGCCGCCGACCTGGCGTTGATGCCCAAGCTGCAGCACCTGGACCTGGCCGCCCTGGGCGTGATGGCCGATCTTATCGTCAAGAGCGTGTTCGCCACCCTGCCGGACATCATCGACCCACCCGCCCAAGCCCTCCCCGAACACCTCACGCCCCAAGCGAAAATGACCCAGCAACTGCGATTCATCTTCATTGGCCTCAAGCATTGGCAAGGGCTGGGTAGTACCGAATAACTATCAACGTACCTCCTCTGTGGGAGCGAGCCTGCTCGCGATGGCGGCGTCTCAGCCCAGCTTTCGGCAGCCGCTAGGCAATTTCTGTAGGAGCTGCCAACGGCTGCGATCTTTTGGTGCTTTGCCCCGCCAAACCCTCGGACATTTCCTTCAACACGCCGGGCTGTTCATGAACTAGGCAGCGCTCTCGAGCGCCGCTAACCTTTGTTCGTCATCGCAAAAAACGGTGATACGGACGTGCAAGTCCGATCTAGGAACGTATTCGTTATGGCTATTCGTCGAGCATTTTTCTATGCTCGCCGACTGTTATGGCGGCTGCGCGTGGGAGACCTTCGGGTCTGCCGGGTTCCTGGACCGGTCTTGCACACCTACGTACAGCTGCCACCCATTTTTCGACGTGCAATCGGAGGGTGCCGGCTCCACTTCCAGGAATTTTCACTATGTTCAAAGCAACTCCGAATCCCCCGCACAGCGGCCACAAGTCCCGCGTCGAAGCGCAGGAAGAAAAAAAGCTCGATGACGCCGCCACCCGCGCCCTCGACTACTACCTCAAGCCCAAGCCCACCTCACCGCCCGAACCCGATAAAAACCAGCTCTTCATCGTGTCCCCACACATCGACACCGAGACTCTGCTCGCCAACGCCTCCGAAGACCTGCTCTCCATCAGCACCATCGCCGCCGACCTGGCTGATGACGTGGATGACTCGCGGCGCTGCGTCGCCCTGGCGATCAGCCGCATGGCCGATGGGGTTCAGTTGCTGGTTGAGCGGGCGTTGGATCATCTGGAAACCAAGGAGATGGCGGCGCCTGGTGCCAAGGGGTAGCGCCTTGCTTTGATGCAAGCTGGGCCGACGCCATCGCGAGCAGGCTCGCTCCCACGGGGTTTTGTGTAGAGCCGAATATCAAGTTCAACACCAAGCCACTGCGGGAGCGAGCCTGCTCGCGAAAGCGGTGGACCAGACATATTGATGTCGACTGACACGCCGCCTTCGCGAGCAAGCTCGCTCCCACAGACGCTTTTGTGTTGGTCGCAAAATGGTGCACAGCCCCACGACGCGCACCAACATGGCACGCAATCCGCCCCATCCTGAAACGCCATCCCCAGATATTTCCTACACCCCCTTCGATTGGCAAGCCCCTTGCTCTCAACACAGCACCGTTCATTGCTGGAAGCACTCCGATGCTGGTGATTCACCGCAGAATCGACACTCAACCGCGCTGGGACGCCGAGCTGCACCTGACCTTCGACGCCCGCAGCAAAAGCCGTCTGCGCTGTTTCAGTGCCGAAGGTGAAGACGTCGGGTTGTTCCTGGAGCGAGGCCAGCCGCCGCTGTACGACGGTGAGTGCCTGCAGGCCGAAGATGGGCGCATCGTGCGCGTTTGCGCCCGCGCCGAACAATTGCTGCATGTCACCTGCGCCAATGCCTTCGAACTGACCCGCGCCGCCTACCACCTGGGCAATCGCCACGTGGCCCTGCAAGTGGGCAATGGCTGGTTGCGCCTGCTGGACGATTACGTGCTCAAGGCGATGCTCGAACAACTGGGCGCCCGCGCCGAAGCCATCGAAGCCCCGTTCCAGCCGGAACACGGCGCCTATGGCGGCGGCCATCATCACTCCCGGCACGGCGACGAAGACTTCAACTACGCGCCGCGCCTGCATCAATTTGGCGTGCGCACATGAACCCGGCCTGGGCGCTGCTGCGTCTGGCCAGCCCGCAGTTGCCGATTGGCGGGTACAGCTACTCCCAGGGTCTGGAAATGGCGGTGGACAACGGCCAGGTGAAAAACCCCGACGATGCACGGCGCTGGATCAGCGACCAATTGCTGCTGAACCTGGCACGCTTCGAAGCGCCCCTGCTGCTGGCACACTGCACCGCAGCCGCCGCTAACGATTGGGACACGCTGCGGCAACGCTGTGAAGAGCACCGCGCCAGCCGGGAAACCCGCGAACTGCACCAGGAAAGCCGGCAGATGGGCTACTCGTTGCAGCAATTGCTCGCCGGCCTGCCGGAACTCGACCGTGCCGCCCGGGACTTCCTTGAACAGCTCAGCCTTGGTCAGCGCAGCGAGCCGCACCTGGCACTGGGCTGGGCCCTGGCCGCCCGCGCCTGGCAGATCGCCCCCCAGGATGCCCTCGCCGCCTGGCTGTGGAGCTGGCTGGAAAACCAACTGGCGGTGCTGATGAAAACCCTGCCCCTGGGCCAGCAAGCGGCCCAGCGCCTGACCAGCGAACTGCTGCCGCTGTTGCAACAGGCCCAGCACGACGCCTCGAACATCGACCCCGACCATTACGGCAGCGCCGCGTTTGGCCTGTCCCTGGCGTGCATGGCCCATGAGCGCCAGTACAGCCGTCTGTTCCGTTCCTAGGAGACACACATGAACACACAACCTCTGCGCGTCGGTATCGGCGGCCCGGTGGGCTCCGGCAAGACCGCCCTGACCCTGGCCCTGTGCCTGGCTCTACGTGAACGCTACAACCTGGCAGTGGTAACCAATGATATCTACACCCGCGAAGACGCCGACTTCCTGGTGCGCAACGAAGCCCTGGCGCCAGAGCGGATCATCGGCGTGGAAACCGGCGGCTGCCCGCACACGGCGATTCGCGAAGATGCCTCGATCAACCTCGAGGCCGTGGACCAGTTGAACCGGCGCTTTCCGGGCCTGGACCTGATTTTGGTGGAGTCGGGCGGCGACAACCTGTCGGCGACCTTCAGCCCGGAGCTGTCGGACCTGACGATCTATGTGATCGACGTTTCCGCCGGGGACAAGCTGCCGCGCAAGGGCGGGCCGGGCATTTGCAAATCCGACCTGCTGGTGATCAACAAGATCGACCTGGCGCCGCTGGTGGGCGCGTCCCTGGAGATGATGGACAGCGACACCCGGCGGATGCGCAACGGCAAGCCCTTCGTGTTCAGCAACCAGAAGACCGGCCAGGGCCTGGACGACATCATCGCCTTCATCGAGCGCCAGGGCCTGCTGAGCGCCGCCTGATTTTTCCGACTGACAACAAGGAAGCTTAGCCATGACCTTCAAACGCCTCTTCGGTGCCCTTGCCCTGCTGCTGACCCCGGCCCTGGCCTTCGCTCACCCCGGCCATGGCGACAATGGCCTGATCGCCGGCCTCGGCCACCCCATCGGCGGGCTCGACCATTTGCTGGCGATGCTGGCGGTCGGCTTGTGGGCAGCGCAACAACAAGGCGCCGCGCGCTGGGCGCTGCCCTGCACCTTCGTGGGTACGATGCTGCTGGGCGGTCTATTGGGCTTTGAAGGCCTGAACCTGCCGGCGCTGGAAAGCGGGATCGCCGCCTCGGTGTTGGCCCTGGGCCTGGCGGTGGCACTGGCGGTGCGTCCACCGTTGAGCCTGGCGGTTGGCGCGACGGCCTTGTTTGCACTGTTCCATGGCGTGGCCCATGGCTTGGAACTGCCGGACATGTCGAGCCCGTGGGCCTATGCGGTGGGCTTCGTCGCAGCCACGGCGGCGCTGCATGGCGCAGGGTTTGCACTGGTGCGAGTGCTGCCACGCGCGGCGGCGCCATTGGTTCGGTTGGCTGGAGCAGCGTCGGCGGGGGCTGGGGTTTGGTTGTTGGCGGGTTGATTCTTTAGCGCCTT
>NZ_JABWRB020000011.1 GCF_014268745.2 Pseudomonas zanjanensis
GCTGCGAAGCAGACCCCGCCCGGCACTGGGTGTATCAGATTGATCGAGCCGCTGCTTTTGGGGCTGCTGCGCAGCCCAGCGGGAGCAAGCTCCCTCGCCACAGGATAAAAGTTGGGCTTGCGAGTTGCGTTCGATTCTTTTGCTTTAGTTGTCTCCCGTATAAATAAAAGAGCACGTTGTAGTCTTGCTTTTTCTTTGAAACGCATTGAAAGCCTTCCCGTTTGAGTTGTTGGTTTTTAAGCGTTAGAGTGCGTGCCTGATAAGTTGTTAGTGTGTGTTTTCAGTATTTGGCAACGTTAGGTATCGCCAAGTCGCAAAATATTAAATTGAATCAATAGGTCGCCAGAGCACGCGCTGGCGACGCCGTTGTTATATGCCTGTTTTTAACGGAACAGGCCAAGGAGTGTCTTTGTGCAGGAAGCAAACATCAAGACGGACGACAGTGCGCTCGGTTTTATCAGCCTTTTCAAACTGGCCGACCTCGAGCGGGCACTGTTGCCCTATAAAAACAATGACCAGTACGACGCGGTCATCCGTTACTACTTTGCCTGTATCGGCATGCCGGATTCCCACCGGTTGCTGGAGCCATTGGGGCTCTTGAAGCAGACGCTGGCCCAGCTGCTGAGCACCCGCAGGGTCAAGCGCAGTCAGGATGAGCGCGTGTCTGGTCCCGCCAAGGCGGGGATTGACCTGCCGCAGATATACGAAAAAGTCGAACATCATGAAGCGCGTCTTCAGTTCAGTGCCGAGCAGATGAAGAAGCTGGCCACTGGAGTGCCCAAGACCTTGCACTTCGTTTGGCTCGGCGGTGGGCTTGGTGATATTCAGCGCGATTACCTCAATATATGGCGACAGGTGTTGGACCCTCAGGGTTATACATTGAATCTTTGGTATGACAGCGATGCACTACTGGCTTGGCAAACCAATAAACTTATTGTCGAGGCCGCCAAGGCCAGTGTTTTTTTACAAGGCGTGGATAAGGATATCAGTGAAGTCGAGTTGGGCGCCCTGTACAACGAACATGCCTTGGTTCTGAAGCAGCAGATGCAGGCTCATATTAATGCCGCTGTGGCGAATGGCGGTTCAGCCGACGAGGCTCGGATCGATTTACTGACCCGCGCCTACGGTCAGGATGCACTAACGTTGCGCCAACAGTTGGAGCGTAATGGTCGTAGTGTCTTGGACATGGACGGCTTCAAATTGCGTGATCTTGGTGGTGATAAGACTTCGCTGCAATTGCAGGACGGTTATGACCGGGAGATGCGATTGCTCGGTAACATGGCGGCTGCATCGGATATCGTGCGCGCTGAAGTCCTGTATGCCGAAGGTGGTAGTTATACCGATATCGACCACCTTCCGCCGTTATCGGCGACCCTGGGCGGCGTTGACATCAGCGGCTTTGACCATGATGCCCGTCTAGGGACCCTGCAGTTGCTGCTGAACGAGAACCCCGAATGGATGCCAGGTCGCCAGGTCTCCTCCCGTTATCGTGTGCATATTCCGGCTGAGCATCGCCCGGCACTGGAAGCGTTCGCGCAAAGCCGGCCAAGCTTGAGCGAAGTCTTCGAACCTCCGGCGGAGCGCCTGGCCCGACCTTTCGCGCTACGGGCCTTGAGCATGGAGCTATCGTTATCCAACGCCTTTTTGATGGCCCATCCGGGCGCCGAGATTCTTGGGAGCGTGATCGACCGTCTACGCTCCAACTACGAGTTGATTGAAGCATCGGTCCAACTGGCCGCCCAGCGTGACGTTGCATTGAGCGATGTCGGCGGCATGTTGGGTCTGGTGGAAGAAGTCTTCGAGAAAAAACATGGGTCGCTGAGCCATCTGCCGATGGGCGAAGTGCTCAGGGCGATTGCGCGGATATCGGGTGTCGCCACCCATTTCGGCGACGGCATTCGCTTCGAGAGCGAAGGCACTGTCCATCTGACCGGCCCCGGCGCCATGCGCGACGGCATGGCCGACTACGCGAACGCGCGCTTGAGCGCGGCAGCTGCCGACACTTTGTACAAGGAGGCGGGCATCGCTCCCCACTTGACGGTTAACGGAGCCACGGAAGAGGAGCAGAACCACTCCTGGAAGGAAAATGGCAGCCAACCCGAAAAATGGCCCACCGACGAGCGGGCCCGTTGGCATGAAGGTCAGTACCCCACGCGCTACAACGGCGACATCGCCCAGTTACTCAAGCATTCAACCGTTGAGTTCCAACAGGGCTGGCCACTGATCGAAGGCCGAGCCGTGTTGCTGACCGATGTGCTGGAGCGCTTGGTCGAAGGACTCGGCGAGCCGTTCATCGAAGCGATGAGCCAGGGGCATGACGGCGAAAAACGTTTCGAGAAGCCGCTGCCGCTGAGTTTCGATGATCGCCAGCGTATCCGGCGTCAGCCTGCCGATGCACTGGTGCCGGTGTTCCTGAGCGATGCAAAAATGCAAAGCCTGGGAATCGACGACGTCTTGGGCGAGATCGCCGGTGGCACCCGGCGCGTCATTGAGGCCAGCCCTGTGCAAAGGCTGTCGCTGGGCGTGTTGCTCGGCTTGGACACCCTGGAGAACTCGAGCTTCAACACGGCTACGAGTGAGCTGGAGAACTTGGCCAATAGCGTTGTCGAACAGGGCGTGGCCGGCCGTTACGCGGTCATCGAGCGGCAATTGTTCAAGCGCAAGGCGGCCGAGTTCATGGGCGGCCTGTCGAGCGATCCGGCGGATGCGCCACTGCCGTCCGACAGTGCGCTGGAGTTGAAGAGAACGGCCTTGAAACAGGCGCGAACGTTATTCCAGTGGGGCCGTCATGTTGCTCGGATCCAGAAAGTGGCGACCCTTGAACACCGTCTCCAAGTCGTCGAACGCTCCGGGCAAGTGCTGGACGGGTTCGGCCACGGCGGCGTGCAAATGCTCCCTCAGGATTTGCTGCTCAACAGCGATGGCGAGGCCATTGGCGGACGCTGCTATCCCCTGGCGTTGGTGATGAGCGCAGCACTGGCCAAGGGTGAGGTTTCTTCCGGGCACTTGCGCGAGCGTTTCTACCTGGCGGTGCTCGAACCCGGGCAGGCCGATTCCCAGGCTTTTGTGCAAACGCTGGAGACGCTGCGGGACGTGCCGCTGGGTGACGTCGGAACGCGCCTGGGGCTGACGAACCTGGACCAGGTCAGGGACCTGCTCGAGCATTACAGCGGCTCCCGTACGCTGATGCTCAACTCGGATAACCATTCGATGCTGGTGGCCAAGACCGTCAGCGCAGAAGGTGCCGCTTATCATTTCTTCGACCCCAACTTCGGCCTGTGCAAATTCGACCACCCGGATGGGCTGCAACGTGGGCTGGAGCATTTTTTCCGGACTGAGGGCATGGCCCGTTATTACGCTGCCTATGGCCCTGACGCTCGACCGGAATTCGATCTGATCGATCTGCACAGCAAAAAGATAGCCAGCTTGGAATTGTCCGAGGGCTTCACCGTGGCGCAGCTGCTCAAGCCCGAACCTTTGCCAGGAAAACCGGCCCTTGCGATTCGCCAGCGCCTGAACAGTGCCCATGGAAGGTCCCTGGTGGACAACGCGCACCTGGGCAGCAGTTTGCTGGAATTGGACAGCCACTGGTGGGGCCAGCAGATCGCCCAGGCGACGGTCGGTTTGCAGGAGCTACATGGCTCGACGACGCCGCTGGTGCCCTTGTTCGAAACGCTGGAGATCACGCCGCAAGGCAAATATCGGGTGAGCCTGATCGACCCCGCGCACCCACAACAACCGGTCCGCGTGCTCAGCGACGATCAACGCCTACTGCGGATCAAGAGCTGGCTGTCGGAACAGTTTTCGACCCTGGCGCGCAAACCCGTGCAGACGGGCGGCGTCCTGGACCCGACCGAAGCCGGCAGCGTCCATACCCTCAACGCCGGTTTCACCATCCAGGCGTTGATGAATGCCTTACGTGGACGCGAAGGGGACGACCGGACACTGACCACCGCCGTGCGCCTGCACGCGTACGTCAACTATGCGCAACTGGTGCACGGCAATGTCGTGGACGTGGCGGGCCTGGTGCAGTTGGCCCGCACCGCTCTGGTGGAAGAACGGATCATTGCCCGTACTTGCGCGCCGATTGTCGGCCAGGCCTTAGGACATGCAGCCAACGAAGGCGTCGGCGCTGTGTTGGGGTTGGCCAATGTTGGCTTCGATATCTACCAGTTGAAGACTGCGCAAACCGGCATCGAGACCGCGCAATTCGGTACCCAGCTGACATTCGATTCCGCGAGCCTGGCCTTGACGGCGGGCGGCGTCGGGGCTGGGTTGGCCGGGGCATCGACCGCCGCGGCGGTACTCGGCGGTGCGGGCGTGATTCTCGGTGGCTTGGCCGTCGGGGTCGCCGCGCTGGCCCAGGGATTTGCCACCATCGCCCGCGAGGCCCGGCAAGTCGGTCAGTTTTTCGATGACCTGGAGCAGGCCTATCGTGGCGAGGGCTACGCCTATGATCACAAGTTGGCCGCGTGGGTGGCGCGTCCTTCACTACTGATTAAAGGCATCGATCTGCAGGAGGGGACGTTACTGCTCGACAGTCCGAAGCTGTATCCGCTGCGTGATCATTTCGGAGTACCGGGCTTCGACGCCGACGATTCACGGGCGATCAATATCCGCCGGGAGCTGGGGTTGCCCGCACGGATCAAATTCACAGTGCCCGCCGGAAAACCCATCGTCTTGCCCTGTACGCCGCAAACCACCTACGGCTATGAATACAAGGCATTGCCATTCGCCCGCTGGCGCCATGATCCTGGCTTCGACACGGCGCGTCGGCTGGAGAAAAAGCAAGCGGACGGCACCTGGCTGTTTCTGTTCTCGTTCTATTCATTTCCTTCCGACTATATCCTCAATCGTCTGAACCCGGTGTATGGCGAAACGATCATCAAGGTGAATCTGGATGCGCAGGAACGGACACTGGTGGTTCCCGTTCTGCCAGAAGCCTGGCACGCAAAGGTGTCCTATTGGCTCACGGGCGCGGACGGGCGCTGTACCGTGGTGCTCAATCCCGGGGTCGACATAAGGCTTATCGCGCCGAACCTGACGTTTTGCCGTTGGGTGTTGCAGGCAACCTGGGCCAAGGACGCGGATATTCGGGTCGAGTCATCCGGCGACCTGTACATCGGCAACGTCCATGTCACCCGTAGCGGCCGGCAGGAAGTGCTGATCCGTACGGCCGACCAATTGTTCAGCGTCACCGGGGACAAGCGCCAACTGGACCTTGTCGAGCAGACGGCGCCCGAGGGGCTCGATGAGCAAGCGTTGCTCGAGCACTACAAGGCCCTTGCGCGCGAGCATCGATTGGCGCTGCCGTATACGCCTATCCATCGCTATCTGGTTCCGTTCGACGATCCCCTGCAACCGAGCTACACCACGGCCTGGTATGACGCGGCCGAGGACCGCTTCCTCTACATTCGCGACGACAGTAAAGTGCTCGGCGAGCCGCAACTGTCGGTGGTCCTGGATGGCTTCGCCTATTTCTACGATCCCGAGGAACTGCAGATCTGGCAGACGGAGTGCGCCACAGGCTTGCTCAAGTGCCGCTATCTGTTACTCATACAGGACGGCCAGAGCACCATTCGTAGTATCGAGGCGGATGCCCATGGTGTGATTCATGTCGTGCAGGAATATATCGCCGACAATCAAACCGTCCGGCAATACCGATACGTGATTCATGACGGGCAGTTGCTGTTGAGTTCCGTCACCTACGACACGGCACCGCAGTTGCAGGCGCTGCTATCGGCCAACGATACCCTGGCCGAGTGGTCATCCGTGCTCGGCGACTTTCTGCGACTGCCCGCCGGACCTTCGAATAATGGGCTCGCCACGGTCGATTGGCAGCCGGCGCCGTACGTTTCGATCTGCTGGACGATTGCCCCCAGTTCCCGAGACATGGCGTGGGTACGCAGCAGCGATCGACGCCTGATCCTTGCGCAACCCGCCGAGCATCATGCCCGTGGCTGGGATAACTCGATCAAGAAGCTGGACGGGCTGATGCTCTTGCCGATGGCGGACGACAGCGACGTGTTCTTCATCTACCAGCGAGTCACCCCCAACCAGACACTTTGCCGACTGCAACGCAGCGTGAAGGACGGTACGGCGCATTGGACACGCCAATGGGTGCAGCCAGACGGGCTCAAGCAGATCCTGGCCGTTGAAGGGGGCTACGTGGCGCTCGATGAAAACGGGTTGTTCTTCAACCTGGTGGCGCAAGACGCGCTGCAGTTTGCCGGCGTGAGCGAGCACTGGCTCAAGGGGCGTGCGCAGTGGTGGCAAGCGCTTGAACCGTTGGCCGAGCAATACCCGGGCAAGGATTTTGCCATTGCCGGTCTGCGCAATGCCGCCGGTGACGGTAACCTCTGTGCCTGGTACGTGAAGCGCCGATTGTTGTTGTGCGACCCGGGGCTCGACAAGGACGTTCGCTTGCTGGGTGTGGCGCCGGATAATCAGTCGGTCTGGCTGTTCGATCGGTCGAGCGGCGAAATATTGAGCCAGGTATTCTTCGACCCACAGCAACTGAATCAGGTATTCGACACCGGCACGCAACTGTTGCCAGGCGCCAGCCTGCCGGCTTATCAGCGCGAGTGGGCGGGCTGGCGGTTCGCCGACGTCACGCCTGAAGGCAGCGGCTTGCGCGGGATCAGCGTGGACGGTGTGTCGCTGGCGCTGGGGCATCAGGAAATGGCGACCATCACCGGGGTCAACCACGCCTGGGTGCTCGCCCAGGGCGAGCACTTGGTCGACGCCCTCCAGCGATTGCTGGACGCTGCGCAACATGACGAATTCGTGTCGGTGGAGTCCGAGCCTGGAAGCCTGCAATGGTATGACGTGCAAAGTGCCCGGTTGCTGCGAGTCACCGGCAAGAACCTGCCCAAGGACTTTACGTTGCTGGGCACGCAAGCACGGGAGAATGTGCTCCTGCACGAGCACCAGGATGGGCGGGTGCGGATCTATCCGGACAAGCGCAGCATCGGGCCGTTCGATTACGTCCAGCGCAGCGCCCAGGTGCTGGTGGTCGAGGGGGAGAAGGTCAGCCGCGACCTCTTGCCGCTGATTCCCGATGAGGTCAACCGGTTGATCCTGCGTATGGGCCAGGGTGTGGTGACGTGCCATTTGACGAGGGCGCTGTGGCTGAAGCTGGAGTCGGTGATTGTCGACTGTCGCCCTGCCTTGGGTGAAAGGCCCTCCACGACGAGCACGTTGGCCTGGGCCTTCGATGAGCCTGGAAAACTCGTGTTCGAGATTGTCCAGGCGCACTTGGTCATTGTCGATCCGGACAGTGAGCGCTGCTTGATCCTGCGTGATGTGTGCTCCGCCGATCCGGTCTTGCGCGGTGAAATAGGCCTGAGTTTCAACGCCGGGAAATCACGTCCGGTGTCGACATTCGTGGCGCGCTTGAAACGCTTGGGTACGACTGGCAGTGCAACCCTCAAAGAGCTGCTGGCGCCAGCGTCGGTCGTAGAATAAGCGGTCTTGCTTCTATGGCGCCAGGTAGCCCTTCACCCCGGTAAAAATGATCTGCGCCGCCAAGGCGCAGACAAACAGCCCCATCAGGCGGCTGACGATCTGCAAGCCCTGGTCGCCAAGAATCCGCTCGATGCGGCTGGACAGGTAGAGCACCACGCCGACGGTGAAGCTCGCCAGGGCGATGCTGATGATGGCCATGAGTTTGTCGTCCCAGTGCGGCTGGCTCACGCCCATCACCAGCAGGGCGCCGATGGTGCCGGGGCCGACGGTCAACGGAATGGTCAGTGGGACGATGGTAACGTCCTGTTGCACGTTGTCGGTTTGCACGGCCGACTTGCCCTGGGCCATGCCCAGCGCCGAAATGAACAGGACGCTGCCGGCGCCGATACGGAATGCATCCACGGTGATGCCGAACACGCTGAAAATCACTCGCCCGAACAAATACAGCAACACGCTGGAGATCAGCGTCGCGGTCGCCACCTTCCAGGCCAGGCGGCGTTGTTCCTTGCGCGAATAGCCGCGAGTCAACCCGATAAAACAGGACAGGACAAAGAAGGGGCTGTAGAGCACCAGCATCTTCAGATAAACGCTGAACAGCACATGGAGCATGGTTGAGGCTCACGACGAATGAATTTGAGGTGAAGTCTATCAGGCGTCGGGGGCGGTTGTCGGCTGGCGTCGGGGGCTGAAAACCAGAGTATTGGAACATGTCGATTTAAGCCGACGGGTGCTTACGCTTGGTGAGTTGTCAGGCGCTTTGATGGGTTAACTTCGATTTTAATATGCATGGTTACAGTTGTTGGCTTGTTGTTGGGTGATGGGTTGGATAAGTTGGTTTCAAGTCCATGGAGGACTTTAATCAATAAGGAAAAGATGATGACTATTAAAGCAGATGCAGTGGTAACCCTGTCTGATCGCGTTGAACGTTTGCAGGCATATGATCTATCGACGGATGCGGTTAGGATTTCTCCGCGTGTCCTTCTAGATAATTACACGGTGTTGAATTCTGACATTGAGAAACCGGATCGTGCATCGGTGGTGGGTGACGGTGTTCTGGCTTTTGTTTCGGGAATGTCCGAGCAAAACCAAGTCGATGTTCAACACTCATATTTATTTGCCTCCTTAGTGGCGAGCAAGCAATTTCCACGGGATGATCAGGGCAAAGAGTGGTATGACAAGTTTCTAGAGGTTATGCAAACTTGCGGCTGGGTTATTGTCAGGAAGTATTACGACACTGTCGCGGCCTCTGGCAAGAGTTTCAAGATGGATCAGTTGGTGTTGAGTATCCTGGGTTCGGCGGCGACCGTTGCTGCCATTCCCGGCGCAACTTCATTGCTGATGCTCGAGGTTGCAAGGAATGCTATTAGTAAGTTAGAAGCCCGCGATAGACCACTTCGGCTGTTCGAGCAGAACATTAAGGAGTCCGGCTCCGGAGGTTTTAGTGTGTCGGCATGCCATGAGACGTCGCAGGGTGAAGTTCTTATGGCGATGGGTGCGGTGCGCTTCATTCAACGGACGAATCAGACCCAAGTCTTGTTTGTCAATTGGGACAGTAGTTCGGTCGATCTCTATCGTGGTGAAAGCTACATGGCCATGGTACCGACTCTGATTAACCTAACCCGAGCGACTATCTTGGGGAAACTGGGGGACCGTGCGGTAACCAAAATCGAAGAATACGAAATTTGATCTCATATGATCGCTTGGCGACTGCGTTGCGGTCGCCATCTATAAAAGCCAGGGGGTTGTAATGGGCGAACATTATTCGGTGTTTGTGAATGCGGGTGCCGTTATTTTAATGCCGCGGGATATGCTGGAGCAGGAACGACTCGATGTATTGAACTCGGTGTTATTTGCGCAGTTGGTAGCCGACAAAAGAAATCCCAATTTTTCCCAAATGCAAGCCTGGTATGAAACGTACCGAGAGGTATTGAGTAGTGCTTGGTTGCAGAGAGAGGTCGCATGGAAAAGTTTGGCAGTGGGTGACGCCTCGACATTCAAGTTGACGGATTGGGTGGGGGCCCCATTGGCCGGTCATCTTGATTCGGCGACGCGTGATGACGTCTGTCGCGTATTGAATCGCGTTGCTCAATTACCCGTTACCTCGCCGGCCATTGATGTACTGCGCGAGCACGTTCGAAAATTCAAGGACGGACCGTCATCCGGTGCCGCCGTCGAAGCGGCTTGCAAGGTCAGCCTGCAAGTCATTCTCGCCCAACACGGCCCTGTGCTGAATAGTTTCTATGTGGAGTTCAACACAACGGAACAAGTGGTTTCCAACCCACTGGGTCAATCTTTCGCCACTGACAATATCCTGGGCAATATTCAACTGAAGTACTTCCAGGTCAATTTATCCGATGCGCTTTATGGGCCGCTGCGCGAGGCGATCATTAAAAAACTGGGCGATAAGACAGTGAAGAACATTTTTGACGTTTCGGATGCCAATCAGCACGAGCTGGCCGGGAAAAAACTTTATGAGTGATACCTATTTTCAACAGCTCGGCGAGCAAACATTTCTCGGCAGCACCACATCAAGGGCTGCGGTCATAGGGGGAAGCCTCGTCTCATGCAATGAAGGCATGTCTGCCCAAGATCGAGAAGATATCTACTTGAGCAACCTATACGCGCAGTTGTCCACGCGCTCGGCGTACCGGGACGGTTTGGTGGGCAATTGGTTCGATTATTACAAGAACAAGCTCAGATACCTGGGGTGGGACACCGCCCGGCCGGTCAGCCTCGCAGAGGCTGGGCGGGGATTAATGGCCGATAGCGTTTCACGGCAGATATCCGAGTCATTGGGGGGGGATTTTTCGCAGCAGGCGAGCCAGGTGTTAGCGGCGTTGAGGAACAAGCCGGATGCGATTGAAGTATTCGAAGGCGCCAGCCTGCAGCGTGACCGAGGTTTTTTTCAGGTGATTCCTTGTGTGTCGACGACTCCCGGAAAAGTAGAAATAGCGCTCTACCACAAACAATTCAGTACGCGCAGGGTGGTTTCGAAGTTTTTGTTCTGGCCTATGGAAGACGTCGTGACCACCAGTATCGAGCAGCTGGCAATCGTCACATTCAGTACGCTGCATTACGCAACGTTCAGGAAAAAAGTCGTGGCTGCGGTTATGGCCGAAACAACGCGTAATATCCATGCGGTGGAATTGTGAATCGAACTGCAAGCACAAGCGATTGCCGTGCGGCGCCTCAGGAGGTGTGCTCGGCAGTCTTGTTCTGCTGTTCGCGCTGGGCTACCCAGTGTTCGATCAGCTCGCGCAGTTGGGACAGCTCCACTGGCTTGGCCATGTGCCCGTCCATCCCGGCCTGGCGGGCGCGCTCCTTGTGCTCGGCCAAGATGTGCGCCGTGAGCGCTACCACTGGCGTGCGGGTGCGCTGGTTACCCATTTCCCAGGCACGCAATTGCTGGGTAGCGGAAAAACCATCAAGGATCGGCATTTCACAGTCCATCAGGACCAGGTCGTAGCGCTGCTCCTTCATGGCCTTGAGGGCTTCCTCACCGTTGCTGGCGGTGTCGGGTTGCAGGTTGAGCTTGCCGAGCATGCCGCGGATGACCTTGGTGGAGATGCTGTTGTCCTCGGCCACCAGGATGCGGAAGTCGCTCGGCACTTTCACCGGGATGGGCGGGCCTGCATTCACTTGCATGCTCGTCGCCTGGCCCCGGTTGCGCTGGTTCAGTTCGTCCGCCAGGGTGGTCTTGAGGGTATAGCCGGCCACCGGCTTGGCGAGGATGCGCTTGACCCCGCTGTTGCGCGCCACGATCTTGCTCGGCGCGTTGCTGATGCCGGTGAGCATGATCAGCAGGATGTCGTGGTTCAGGCTCGGATCTTCCTTGATCTTGGCCGCCAGTTGCATGCCGGTCATGCCCGGCATGTTCTGGTCCAGCAGCACCACGTCAAAATAGTCCCGCAGGTGCGCCTTGGTGCGCAGCAGTGCCAGGGCTTCCTTGCCCGAGGGCACCGCGCTGACGTTCAGGCCCCAGGCGCTGCATTGCTGCACCAGTACTTTGCGGCAGGTGTCGTTGTCGTCGACGATCAACACCCGTGCTCCTTGCAGCGGGCCATCGAGATCGGAAGTCGGGTGTTCGAGGCGATCCGGGTCCAGCGGCAAGGTCAGCCACAGGGTACTGCCCTGGTTGCTGCCGCTTTTGATGCCGAATTCCCCGTGCATCAGGATGATCAGTTGGCGGGCGATGACCAGGCCCAGATTGCCGCCCAGGCGTGTTGCCGAGAGGAAGTTCTTGCTGTGCAGCTCGGCGTGCATCAGCGTGTCGCGCTCCTCCGCGTCCATCGGCGTCCCGCTGTCCTGCACGGCGATGCGCAGGCGGGGCTGATGGCTGCGCTCGTCGAGGGCGACGACGATCAGCACTTCGCCTTCGTCGGTCTTCTTCAGGGCATTTTCCAGCAGGCTCAGCAATGCCTGGCGCAGCCGCGTAGGGTCGCCGCTGATCACGCGTGGTACCTGGGGCTGGATGAAACTGATCAGCTCGACGTTCTGCTGTTCGGCCTTGGCGCGGAAGATGCTCAGGCAATCCTCGATCAGGGCATTGAGGTCGAACTGCACATCGTCCAGTTCGATCTGCCCGGATTCGAGCCGGGAAATGTCGAGGATCTCGTTGATCAGGGTCAGCAGTTCATTGCCGGCGCTATGGATCGTCTGCACGTAGTCGCGCTGCTTGACCGACAGCGGCGTGCCCAGCAGCAACTCGGTCATGCCCAGCACGCCATTCATCGGGGTGCGGATCTCGTGGCTGATCTTCGCCAGGAATTCGGCCTTGGCATTGATTTCGGCATTGCTCGCCGCCAGGTCGCGGCTGAGGCTGAAACGGCTTTCGTTGATCGAGCGCTGGCGCTCGCCCAGGGCGACGCTCATCAACAGGCCACTGATGCAGATGAAGACCAGCAGGGTAATGATCAAGCCTTGGGGTGCGACCTCCGTGAGCCCTTGCAACGCCGGCAGGATGATCAACGTGCCCAGGTTGAAGACCACCATGGCCGCGACGAACAGCCGGGCCGGGCGGTAGCCCTTTTGCCAGTGCCAGGCGCTGACGAACAGCATGCTCAGGCCGGCCAGGGCCACCAGGGCATAGGTCATGATATTGAGTGGCAGCGTGTTGACGAACAACAGCAGCAGGCTGCACAGCATGACGAACACAATGTCCCCCAGCAGCAGCCGGTTCAACGGGTGCGGGCCCAAGGGCGCGAAGAAGCGGTAGGCGAACATCAGGCCGCAAGGCGCCGTCAGCAACAATGCCAGGTAGGCCCCGGGCGTCTGCACCGCCGGCCAGTCGGGCAGCCAGGGGCCGGCCAGGTTCAGCAACAGCACCAGGCTGAGCATCAGCAGCCCTTCACAGGCGGCCAGCCACAGGCAACTGCGTGAACGGGTATAGGCGTAGCGGGTAAGGTTGTGCAGGATCAGCATGGCGATGCAGCCGAACAGCAGCCCATAAATCAGTGTCTGGTTCTGATCGGCCGCCGCTGTGACGGCCGATTGCAACGTGACGTAGGGGCGCAGTTCATGGCGCGAGGCCAATCGCAGGTAGACGTCCAGCGACTTGTCGCTGCGCGGCAGGGGCAATATGAAGTCACTGCTGGGCACCGACGGTTCGGTATGCGTGACATTGCCGCTGATTTGTTGTTCGACCAGGGCGTCGCCGTCCAGCACGTAAAGGTTCAGGCGTGACAGGTCGGGTGCGAAGATGCGCAGGATCTGTTCGTGCCTGTCCGGGGCCAGGCGGAAACGCAGCCACAATGCACCGCCGGGCTCGGCGGCCTTGAGGCGGTCAAGGTCGATGGGGCTGAATTGATTGGTGTAGCGGGCAGAGCGGATATCGCTCAGCGTCAGGTCGCCCTGTTCGTCGAGCAATACCGCCCAGCCACTGCCTGGCGCGGCCTGGGCCGGGAGCATGCAGAGCAACGTCAGCAGGGTGACGGTAAAGCCTATGGCAATCCTGAGCCAGCGCACGGCGAAATCCCTTCGTAGGTTGATGCCAGATTATAACTATGCGCGGCGCCGGAACAGTCAGGCAAGGGCCGCAGACCCTTGCCTGGCTGAATGGCTGGGTTATTCCAGATTTTCGCCACGCTCGCGGGCAATGGCACGGTAGCCAATGTCCTTGCGGTAGAAACAACCTTCCCAGTCAATCTCGGCGGCAAGCTTGTAGGCCTGCTGCTGAGCTGCGTCGACACTGGCGCCCAAGGCGGTGGCGCACAGCACACGACCGCCGGCCGTGACCACTTGCCCATCCTTCAATGCCGTGCCTGCATGGAACACCTTGCCTTCCAGCCGGGCCGCGGCGTCCAGGCCCTGTATCGCGCTACCCTTGGCGTAGTCGCCCGGGTAACCGCCAGCGGCCAATACGACGCCGACGCTTGGGCGCGGATCCCATTGGGCTTCGACCTTGTCCAGGGCCTGGGCCAGCGCAGCCTCGACCAGCAGGACCAGGCTCGATTGCAGGCGCAGCATCACCGGCTGGGTCTCAGGATCGCCGAAACGGCAGTTGAATTCGATGACTTTTGGGTTACCAGCCTTGTCGATCATCAGGCCAGCGTAGAGGAAACCGGTGTAGACATTGCCTTCTTCGGCCATGCCGCGCACGGTAGGCCAGATCACCAGGTCCATGACGCGCTGGTGCACCTGTGCGGTCACCACCGGGGCCGGGGAGTAGGCGCCCATGCCACCGGTGTTCGGGCCGCTGTCGCCATCGCCGACACGCTTGTGGTCTTGGCTGGTGGCCATCGGCAGGACGTTCTTGCCATCGACCATGACGATGAAGCTGGCTTCCTCGCCGTCGAGGAACTCTTCGATGACCACGCGGGAGCCGGCGTCACCGAAGGCATTGCCCGCGAGCATGTCACGCACGGCGTCCTCGGCCTCGGCCAGGGTCATGGCAACGATTACGCCCTTACCGGCGGCCAGGCCGTCGGCCTTGATCACGATCGGCGCGCCTTTCTCGCGCAGATACGCCAGGGCCGGTTCGATTTCAGTGAAATTCTGATAGTCGGCGGTCGGAATCTTGTGACGCGCCAGGAAATCCTTGGTGAACGCTTTCGAGCCTTCCAGCTGCGCGGCACCGGCGGTTGGGCCGAAGCAGTCCAGGCCACGGGAGCGGAACAGGTCGACCACGCCGGCGACCAGCGGCACTTCCGGACCGACGATGGTCAGCGAGACGTTCTTCTCGGCGAAATCGGCCAGTTGTTCCAAGGCCAGGACGTCGATGGCGACGTTTTCGCACTTGGCTTCGATGGCGGTGCCGGCATTGCCCGGTGCGACGAAAACCTTCTGCACACGGGGATCCTGGGCCACTTTCCAGGCCAGGGCGTGTTCACGGCCACCGCTGCCAATGATCAAAACATTCATTTCAAAAACCTCAAATTCTATAAGGCGCTGCTGGAGCGCTTTATGTGGGAGCGAGCCTGCTCGCGAAAGCGGTGTGTCAGCCAACATCAACGTCGCTGGCAGATTGCATTCGCGAGCAGGCTCGCTCCCACATTTCGATCGGGTTGGATCAGTGACGGAAGTGGCGCATGCCGGTGAAGACCATCGCGATGCCAGCCTCGTCGGCGGCCGCAATCACTTCATTGTCACGCATCGAGCCACCCGGCTGGATCACTGCGGTGATGCCGACCTTGGCCGCGTTGTCGATGCCGTCGCGGAACGGGAAGAATGCATCGGAGGCCATGACCGCGCCCTGTACTTGCAAGCCGGCGTGTTCAGCCTTGATGGCGGCGATGCGGGCCGAGTTCACGCGGCTCATCTGGCCGGCGCCGACGCCGATGGTCTGGCGGTTCTTGGCGTAGACGATGGCGTTGGACTTGACGTACTTGGCGACTTTCCAGGCGAAGATCAGGTCGTTGATTTCCTGTTCGCTCGGGGCACGCTGGGTCACGACCTTGAGGTCTTCGCTGCCGATCATGCCGATGTCGCGGCTCTGGACCAGCAGGCCGCCGTTGACGCGCTTGTAGTCCCAGGCCGGCGCACGGTCGGCCGACCATTGGCCGCAGGCCAGCAGCCGCACGTTGGCCTTGGCGGCGACAATGGCGCGAGCTTCTTCGCTGACGGAAGGGGCGATGATCACTTCGACGAACTGGCGCTCGACGATGGCCTTGGCAGTCTCGGCGTCCAGCTCACGGTTGAAGGCGATGATGCCGCCGAAGGCCGACTCGGTGTCGGTGGCGTAGGCCAGTTCGTAGGCCTGGCGGATACCGCCCTCGGCGTCCGGACTCACGGCCACGCCGCACGGGTTGGCGTGCTTGACGATCACGCAGGCCGGCTTGACGAAGCTCTTCACGCACTCCAGGGCGGCGTCGGTGTCGGCCACGTTGTTGAACGACAGTTCCTTGCCTTGCAGCTGGGTGGCGGTGGCAATGCCGACTTCGGCGGGCTTGGCTTCCACGTAGAACGCCGCGCTCTGGTGCGGGTTCTCGCCGTAGCGCATTTCCTGGGCCTTGACGAACTGGGTGTTGAAGGTGCGCGGGAATTCGCTGCGGCCTTCCGTGCTCAGGGTTTCGGCAGCCTGGTTCACGGTGCCCATGTAGTTGGCGATCATGCCGTCGTAGGCGGCGGTGTGTTCGAAGGCCTTGAGCATCAGGTCGAAACGCTGGGCGTAGGTCAGGCCACCGGCCTTGAGGCTTTCCAGCACGCTGGCATAGTCGCTGGCGTTGACTACGATGGCGACGTCCTTATGGTTCTTGGCCGCCGAGCGGACCATGGTCGGGCCGCCGATATCGATGTTCTCGATGGCGGTCGGCAGGTCGCAGCCAGGCTTGTTGATGGTGGCTTCGAACGGGTAGAGGTTGACGGCTACCAGGTCGATTGGCTTGATGCCGTGTTCGTTCATGATGGCATCGTCGATGCCGCGACGGCCGAGAATCCCACCGTGGATTTTTGGGTGCAGGGTCTTGACCCGACCGTCCATCATTTCCGCAAAACCGGTGTAGTCCGCGACTTCCACTGCGGCGACGCCGTTGTCCTGCAGCAGCTTGAAGGTTCCGCCGGTGGAGAGAATCTCGACGCCCAGCTGTTGCAGCTCGCGGGCGAATTCGAGGATCCCGGTCTTGTCGGAAACGCTGATCAAGGCGCGGCGGATCGGCAGGCGGGTGGTCTGGTCGGTCATTTCAATTTCCATCAAAAGCAAGGGAAGTCAGCAAAAAAGGCGACCGTTTTTGATGCGGGCGCCTTTCTGGTTCGATTGAATGCTTACAGCAGGTCGTACTGCTTGAGTTTCTTTCGCAGGGTGCCGCGGTTCAGGCCCAGCAGCTCACTGGCTTTGGTCTGGTTGCCCTTGACGTAGTTCATCACGCTTTCGAGCAGAGGCGCCTCGACTTCGGAAAGCACCAGGTTGTACACATCCGTGACGGCAGCGCCTTCAAGGTGGGCGAAATAATTGTGCAGCGCCTTCTCGACACTCCCGCGAAGGGTCTGGCCTTCTTCGCTGGGCGTATTGAGGTGCTGTTTCAAATTCACGTTGTCGCTCACGGGTGTTGTTCCACTCACTAAAGTCTCGGTCATCATCGTCATGCGGCCACCCCTTCGTCCCCTGTCAGGCTCTTGTAACGCTCAGCGAAGAACGCCTGAACGTCGGCGCATTGTGCTTGCGTACCATCCAAACGATTGAAACGGGCGCGAAACTCCCTGGCGCCCGGCAGGGTTGCGAGATACCAGCCCACATGCTTGCGAGCGATGCGTACGCCCATGACTTCTCCGTAGAAGGCATGTAGCGCGGCCAGATGCTCTAGCAGAATACGTTCCACTTCGGACAACTGCGGCGCAGCGAGCTTTTCGCCGGTGCGCAGGTAATGTTCGATCTCACGAAAAATCCATGGCCGCCCCTGGGCGGCCCGGCCGATCAACAGCCCATCGGCACCGGTCGCGTCCAGCACGTACCGGGCCTTCTCCGGCGAATCGATGTCGCCGTTGGCAAATACCGGAATCGACACCGCCTGTTTGATCGCGGCGATGGTGTCGTACTCGGCCACGCCGGTGTACAGGTCGGCACGGGTGCGGCCATGCACCGCCAGCGCCGTGATACCCGCCTGTTCGGCGATCTTCGCCACCACCAGGCCATTCTTGTTCTCCCGGTCCCACCCGGTGCGGATCTTCAGGGTCACCGGCACATCGACTGCGGCGACGACTGCCTGCAGGATCTCGGTAACCAGCGCTTCATCCTTCAACAGCGCCGAGCCGGCGGCCTTGTTGCAGACCTTCTTCGCCGGGCAGCCCATGTTGATGTCGATGATCTGCGCCCCCAGCTCGACGTTCGCCCGGGCCGCCTCCGCCAGCATCTGTGCGTCGCCACCGGCGATCTGTACCGAGCGGGGCTCGGGATCGCCTTCGTGGATCATGCGCAGACGCGATTTGCGGGTGTTCCACAAACTCATGTCGCTGGTGACCATTTCCGAAACCACCAGGCCTGCGCCCAATCGTTTGCACAACTGACGAAAGGGCTGGTCGGTGACGCCCGCCATGGGGGCGAGAACGAGGCCGTTCTGCAATGTATATGGGCCGATGCGTACCGCCGACATAGGACTTCCCTGAAGTGGGGCCGGATCATGAGACTTCGAAAAAGGGTTGGCATGATACCCGCTCTCGATGACTGGATAAAGATCGAATTGGATAAAATCTGAACAGCTATTTTGTTATCGCCAGCGGTTTGGTCTGGGTGGGGTCAGTCAGAAAGCTGCCGTCAATTGGCCGACCCTGCCGGCTTCATTCGGGGGAATGGAAGCTCAGACTGTAGTTCACCGCCTTGGGGCCCGGATCCAGGATATCCAGTGCGATGTGGATGGGCGTCTGCGGCGGCATTTCGCCGCGGCCCTCGAGGTCGCCGCCCAGGTACTCCCCGGGCTTGAAGCGACGGCTGGCGATCAGGTGCCCGTTGAGGTCGGCAAAGCGCAGCTCCAGCAACGGAAAAGGTTGGGAGAAGGGCGCACGGTTGTAGATGATCGCGTCCACTATCAGGGCGCCGCTGAATTCCGGATGGCTGCGCACCACCAGGTTGCTGCTCTTGATCTTGGCGATGTCGACCTTGGACGGTACGTCGCAGCCGATGGTCGGGCAGATTTGCAGGAACCATGGCCGGTACTGGTCTTGGCGGGCCAGTTCTTCGAAATGGTAGGCGATGTACTGGCCACCCAGGGCTGCGGCGGCGAGCAGGATCAGCAGAATCCACAACAGGCGTCGGCCCCAGGGCGAACGACGTTTGCGCCAGTCCAGTTGCAACGGGTCGTCGTCCAGGTCGTGGAGGGCTTCGGCGCGTATGCCCGGCTCCTGGCGCTCCCGTGACTTGCGCAGTGGCAGCGGTGGCTCGGGTTCGTCGTCGTGGTCGTCGGTAGCGGACAGGCGCTCAAGGTGTTCTTCGGGCTCGTCGTCCGGCGCGAGGTGGAGTGGGGCGACGGGTTCGTCGTCCGGTTCCAGCGGTTCGAGGGCCAGGGACAGGGACGGTTCGGTACGCGGCGGCCGCGCCGGTTCGTGGGGTTCGAACGGTTCGAAGGGCGTATCGAGGACGGTTTCGACGGGTTCGTCCGAGGTTTCGCTGTACAGGCTGTCGGGCCAGGCTTGTTGTTCGCCGGAAAGCGAATCGCGTTGCGCGCTCAGGTTGTCTTCCCGACGCCGACCGGCACTGCCTGGGGCGCGATTGTCACGTCGCTCCAGGCGCGCCAGTTCCTTGTCCAGGTCGTCCAGGTCCAGCTCGGCGGCGCTCCATTGTTTCTGGCTGATGGCCCGGGGTGGGGCTTCGGCGGCAGGCTTGGCGGGCGGCGCGACGGCGGGCGCGACTGGCTTGCCCGTGCGTTGTTCCAGCAGCTGTCGTGCGGCATTGAACACTTGCAGGCACGAGCCGCAACGAACCACCCCGCGGGCCACGCTCAATTGAGCATGGCTGACGCGAAAACGGGTATGGCAATGCGGGCACTGGGTGACGAAGCTGTCAGTCATGCGGCAATCCGGTGGATACAGGCGGTCATTCTAGCGCCGACGTCCGGTGATGCGCACCCAGCCATCGCGATTGGCGATCGGGTCCAGGTCAAAGTCCGCGGCATAAGCGGCGGCGACTTCTTCGCCCTGTTCGGCGAGGATGCCCGACAGTGCCAGGCGTCCACCCGGCTTGACCAGGCTCGACAGTTGCGGCGCCAGGGACACCAGCGGGCCGGCCAGGATGTTAGCCACCAGCACGTCGGCCTGGACCTGGGGCAAGTCCTGCGGCAAGTACAACGGGAACAGGGCTTCGGCGATGTTGTTGCGACCGGCGTTGTCGCGGGAGGCTTCCAGGGCCTGGACGTCGATGTCGGTGCCGACCGCTTCCCGGGCGCCCAGCAGCAGCGCGGCAATCGCCAGGATCCCCGAGCCACAGCCGAAGTCCAGTACGTTGCAACCCTTCAGGTCCTGGCCGTCAAGCCATTCCAGGCACAGCGCGGTGGTCGGGTGGGTGCCGGTGCCGAACGCCAGTCCCGGATCCAGCAGCAGGTTGACTGCGTCCGGCTCTGGCGCGGCGTGCCAGCTCGGGACGATCCACAGGCGCTGGCCGAAACGCATCGGCTGGAAGTTGTCCATCCAGCTGCGTTCCCAGTCCTGGTCCTCGATCACTTCGCTGTGGTGCTCGGGCAGCGGGCCGCCGGTCAGCAGCTCGAGATGCGCGAGCACGCTGGCCGCCTCGGTGCCGCCTTCGAACAGGGCCAGCAGGTGGGTGTGGGACCACAGCGGGGTGGTGTTGAGCTCCGGCTCGAAGATCGGCTGGTCTTCGGCGTCCATGAAGGTTACCGATACTGCGCCTACTTCAAGAAACGCGTCTTCGTAGGTTTCGGCTTGTTCCGGGCTGATGGCCAGACGTACTTGCAGCCAAGGCATGGCGGGCACCTTTGAAAAAATCGACAGGGGGCAGCGCGGGGCTGCAAAGGCGCGCAGTGTACGCCAGGTCGCCATCAAAGTGGATAAGGGAGGCCTGGAAGGTCCGGATGGGTGTTCCGATATATATATATGTACGCCAACAGCCTGTCGCGAGGTGGATAAGGTGCGGGTCCAGACAACAGGGAAGGATGTGCATGGACAATACGACCGAGTGGCAGCGAAACAGGGATGGCGCGGTGCTGGTATCTGCGTCAAGGGGCCCCTCGCCCCAGTTGACGCTGGAAAAGTGGGCGCGCTGGCAAACCGTCATCGATGCACGAATGCGAACCCAGTTGGGGCTGCTGGAGGTGCTGGAAGAGTACCTGCTGGTTGAACTTCGCACTCGTTATCAGCAAGGCAACGTCGATTCACATTACATCGCCACGTTGCTCGACACGGTCCTGCAACGGATGGTCGACCAGACACCCTTGGATTATGAGGAGCAACGAGATGCGCCGTATCGCTGGCCCGGGGGGGCTGACCTTGGGTTTGCGGCAGAGCGCCGGGATACCGTTGCCCAGATGGTGGAGGGGGCGGTCTCGGGCTTCATCAACCACTACAAGGATTACCTGCGACGACATTGGAGGATGGCAGTCGATGATACCTCCCTTGAAGCGTCCATCGGCGAGCAGCTCACCCGCCATTCAACGGCAGTCGACGCGATGTTCCAACCCGATCGATTGGCCGCAATGGACGTTGAAACACTGCGCGCGGAGATCGAGGAGCTAGAGGTTTCCTGGCGTCGGCTGGTGCAATGGACCACGTTGGCAACCCAGCAGGAGCGGCAGCAATTGGCGGCGTTGGCGCGTGTGCAATTGCCTGATTGGCTGCGCTGGCTGGGCGAAGTGGATCGAAACTGGCTGGAGACTTTGCAATCGCACGCCGTGCAAGCGCAGGCTCTGGTCGACGATTTGCTCGACGGCTTCGGCTCGCTGAAAGCATTCGCCCGACGTCAGGCCAAGGACTACATCAGGCATGAGCTGGACATGGATGTCGAGCCGGATAATGTCCGCGTGCAATTGCAGTGGCGAACCGTCATTGGCCAGCCCGTGCGAACCAATAGCCTGAGCGAGTGGGTGGCAGCGGGCCTGATCAGGCCAGATGCCGTCTCGGTATTGCTGGTGGAAAATGGCGACATGTTACGCAACCAGCCCCTGGCACCCGCGTTCATCAGCCAATTGCTGGCTGTAGTGGATGCGTCGGCTGACTATTTGCCCGCATTGTCGAGCCGATATAACCGCGCGGACCTCAAGGACGCCATGCTCGATTGGTTCATGGCGCGGGTGAAGTACAGCGCGTATGTCGCACGTTGCGCCGGTCAGATGACGGTAGTCAGCCACGGTGAGCTCAACGCGTCATGGGGGAGTGAGCCCTCGGCGCAAACCTTGGGCGGATTGCAAGTCTCCAACGTTCAGTTACCCGGTGCCTTGACCTGCGCCGATCTGTTGCTGTTTTACCGTCAGGACGTGCGTGGGGAAGCCAGCCAGCTGTTGTTGTATGCCCCAGGCAAGCCAAATGGCCAGGAATGGATCAGGTTGGCTTCGCTTCGGGCCGTCAGTGCGGAAATCGGAGGCTGGACCGCAACCGAAGCCGGTCGCGAGTATTTATTACAGCAACTTTCACCGGTCGATCGTTCCAGGGGCCGGGAATACTTCGTCAACGTGACGGAGAAACCAACCCTATGGGATTTGAACGCTGATCCCAGGGGGACGGTACGAGGTTTCGGGGCATGCCTCGAACATGCTGTGCTAACGGGGTTGCGCCATAACCTGATGCAGGTGGATATGAGCGAGTCGCCTCGTTGGTATTCGGCGTTGCCGTTGGAGTCGCGCCGGAACATCAGTGGCTTGGGCCAGGAGTTCCGGGTTCATCAGCAGGTTTTCAATGATCAACTCGCTGATTATGAAGTCTTCTTGAGCTTCGCCAAACGTACCGTCGCGCAGGCGATTGAACCCTACATGCGTAGCAAGGGCGTGTACGAGCCCGTAGATCCCGAAACGGTGCTTATCGACTACCAGCCAGGGTTGGCTGGCCAGAGAAAGGTCGCCACCTTGTTGGAATTGGCGATTCATGGCTATGACGATAACTCAGGCATCGATAATCCCAGCAAAGGTGTGCGTTCCTCGGTTGGGCAGGCACTGGAGCAGGTCCGCAGTGCTGACCTGGCGCGCTACATTCGCAGGGCGTACCTGGGCGAGCAATACGCCAGGCAGGTTCGCGCCAGCTTCCTCGATACCCGTGCGCCGGAATACTCGGGGCGCCGCGCCGCTTGTCGCCACATGCTGTTGGCGAGGATGGATCGTGACTTGCGTATCGCCTATGGCCAGTCTTTGTTAAGCGCTGATCAATTCAAATGGCTCACCCGCCAAGTCACGCTATTGAGCGACAACGGGCTTGATGACCGAGCCAAATATCCCGGCACGGCCGTGACACGTGAAGGTGTGCTCAGGTTTACCGTCGGCGGGCATGTGGTATTGGGCGTCTATGTGTTTGCCTACTTTGACCCCAAGGGTTCCTACTGGCTCTACATGCCCGATGCCCCGGACGGCATCCTGTTTCGCAACTACCTGGCGTTCGCCGGGGGCATCGCCGCGCAGTTACATGATTACGTGCTGGAGCGGGTAGCGTTGACGGCGCGTTCCGAGGTTGGCGGTTTGCTGCGAGCCCTGGCGACCGGTTCTTCGCGCGTCGATACATTGCGAGAGTTCAATCGGGTGGTCGACATCGGTGCAGAGTTCGACGCCTGCATCGAGCGCGCGATAACCGATGTGGAGGATGTCACCAGCAGTCGCGCCGAGGTCATCAAGCATCAGGTCATCAAAGGACTGCTTTTTGCGGCTGTGCCCGTGTGCATGGTCTATCCGCCCTTTGCCTTGCTGCTGGACCTCGCCTTTATCGGCATCAGTACCAGGCAGGCGATCGTGGCACATGTGCGAGGCGATACCCAGGAGGCACTTGAACAGTGGCTGGCCGTGTCCTGGGGGGCGTTGTTCGCCGTGCTGGGAGCGGCCAGCATGGCGGCAGTGCTCGGGCGGACGGCGATGAACTTGAAACTTGCGCTGAGGTCCCTGTCGCTGTCGGCGCAGCGCTTGAAAAGAACCGCGCCATCGGCCGCTGCCAAAGAAACCGGGCCGCTGGTCCAGCCCCTGCGCTTGAAGCCAGGGCAGGCAGTCAAGGCAACGCCCGAGAACCTGGAGCCGGTAACCGAGGAGGGTATCTTCTATGGGACCTACCGTAGCCCGCCCAGCGTATCGCAACCGCGAGCCGCCTATTACATTCGGAGCCGAGGTCGGTATTTCCAAGTCTTGGAAGACCCTTATTTCGGTGGTGTGTGCCTGGTGGATGCCAGCCGCCCCGGCGCGTTATACAAACTGCCCATCCGCAGAATGGCGAATGGCAAGTGGGCGCATAACATTGTCGGCTTGAGGGGGGGTAATAACGGTGTGCGCTATTTGGGGCGAGTCGATGATTTGCGGGAGGCATTTCCCGGGCGCATCCCCCCCAGCGTGACAAGAGGGGCGATGCAGGGCGAGACCGTCGTAGCCAGGTTCAGCGAGGCGGCGATGGACAATTACCTGTTCTCGTTGAATGCACAGACCTGTGTGGTCGCGTCGATGTACAACCCCGCCACCCGGATGGGGGCAGTCATTCATTTCGATCACAACATTCGAAAACTCATCGAGCGAGGCATCAAGGCTGTAACGTCGCGCCTGGGCGGACCTGCGAAAGACGTTCGTGTCACCCTGGTGGGCGGAGACTGGCTGACGGGGGCGGACATTGGTGAGCCGGTCAGGCAGGTGATGAGGCGCCAAGGCTTCCAGCCAACCTGGGATTACTGGTCGTATTCGTCTTGCTTTGGTAATACATACGGTGTTTCGCTGGATCTTAAAACCGGTATCACATCGGTCTTCAAGACATCACAGAGCCTGGTCGAGCGCTATTACATCCCGGTGCTGGCTCGGGCGAAAAACAGTTCCGACCCCGTATCGATGCGTGCGCGTAAATTCATGGCGCGTGTGCGCAGTGAACCGCTGGTGGTCAATGCCAATGGTGCTGTTCGCACCCGCCAGGGCAGGCCGGCGACTGCGGCGCAACTTGAAATGAACGAGTTCTCGCTGGTTGTGTTGACCTGATCCTTGATTCCGAGACCGCTGTAAAAAAAAGACCCCGGTTCAAATGAGCCGGGGTCTTTTTCTACATCCCTTGGAACATCAGTGCTGGTTACCCAGCTTGTGTTCCAGGTAATGGATGTTGACGCCGCCTTTGCAGAAGCCTTCGTCACGTACGAGGTCGCGGTGCAGTGGGATGTTGGTCTTGATCCCGTCTACCACGATTTCGTCCAGCGCATTGCGCATGCGCGCCATGGCTTCTTCACGGGTCGCCCCGTAGGTGATCAGCTTGCCGATCAGCGAATCGTAGTTCGGCGGAACGGCGTAGCCGCTGTACAGGTGCGAATCGACACGAACGCCGTTGCCGCCCGGGGCATGGAAATGCTTGACCGTGCCTGGGCTTGGCATGAAGGTCTTCGGGTCTTCGGCGTTGATCCGGCATTCCAGCGAATGGCCGCGGATGACCACGTCATCCTGGGTGAACGACAGCTTGTTGCCGGCGGCGATGCTGAGCATCTCCTTGACGATGTCGATACCGGTGACCATTTCCGAAACCGGGTGCTCCACCTGAACACGGGTGTTCATTTCGATGAAGTAGAAACGACCGTTCTCGTAGAGGAACTCGAAGGTACCGGCGCCGCGATAGCCGATGTCGATACAGGCCTTGACGCAACGTGCCAGGACTTCCTGGCGAGCCTGCTCGTCGATGCCGGGTGCCGGCGCTTCTTCGAGGACCTTCTGGTGACGACGTTGCAGCGAGCAGTCGCGGTCGCCCAGATGGATGGCTTGGCCCTGGCCGTCGGACAGCACCTGGACTTCGACGTGACGTGGGTTGGTCAGGAATTTTTCCAGGTAGACCATCGGGTTGCCGAACGCCGCGCCAGCTTCGGAGCGGGTCAGTTTCGCCGAGGAAATCAGGTCTTCTTCCTTGTGTACCACGCGCATGCCGCGACCACCGCCGCCGCCAGCGGCCTTGATGATCACCGGATAACCGACTTCGCGACCGATGCGCAAAGCGGTTTCTTCGTCTTCAGGCAGCGGGCCGTCGGAACCCGGAACGGTCGGCACACCCGCTGCAATCATGGCGTGCTTGGCCGAGACCTTGTCGCCCATCAGGCGGATGGTGTCGGCTTTCGGGCCAATGAAGGCAAAACCGGAGTTTTCCACCTGTTCGGCGAAGTCGGCGTTTTCCGCCAGGAAGCCGTAGCCAGGGTGAATGGCGGTGGCGCCGGTCACTTCGGCAGCGGCGATGATCGCCGGGATGTGCAGGTAGGAGTGCGCAGCCGACGCCGGACCGATGCAGACGGATTCGTCCGCCAGGCCCAGGTGCATCAGTTCTTTGTCGGCCTTGGAGTAAACGGCGACGGTCTTGATGCCCATCTCTTTGCAGGCACGCAGAATCCGCAGGGCGATCTCACCGCGGTTAGCGATCAGGACTTTTTCCAACTTCGCAGTCATCAAAGGCTCTCCGCGGTTCAAACGATGGTGAACAGCGGTTGGTCGTACTCAACCGGCTGGCCGTCTTCGACGAGGATGGACTCGATCACACCGCTGGTTTCAGCTTCGATGTGGTTCATCATCTTCATGGCTTCGACGATGCACAGGGTGTCGCCTTTCTTCACGGTCTGGCCGACTTCAACGAAGGACGGCGAGGATGGCGAAGACTTGCGATAGAACGTGCCCACCATTGGTGAACGGGCAACAGTGCCGTTCAGCGTTGGTGCCGCCGGTGCGGCGGGGGCTGCGGCGGCAACCGGGGCTGCTGGAGCTGGCGCGGCGGCCGGAGCCTGCATCGGGGCCGGTGCATAGAACTGCTGGGCCGGGGTCTTGCTGTGGCGGCTGATGCGTACGGACTCTTCGCCTTCCTTGATCTCAAGCTCGTCGATGCCGGACTCTTCCAGCAATTCGATCAATTTCTTAACTTTACGGATATCCATGAATCATCAACTCCCAAGGGTCGGTCAGGGGCGCTTAACGCTTGTTGTTCAAGCTGTTGCCTGTTTCTCAAGCTGCTCTAGGGCGGCCTCCAGGGCCAGTCGGTAACCGCTGGCGCCAAGGCCGCAGATCACTCCCACTGCTACATCGGAGAAGTAGGAGTGATGGCGGAAAGGTTCGCGTTTGTGCACGTTGGACAAATGCACTTCGATGAATGGGATGCTCACCGCCAGCAGCGCGTCACGTAATGCGACACTTGTGTGTGTAAAAGCTGCTGGATTGATCAAAATGAAGTCCACGCCTTCGCCACGCGCGGCATGGATACGGTCGATCAATTCATATTCGGCATTGCTTTGCAGATAGAGCAAATGATGGCCGGCGTTGCGGGCCCGCTGTTCCAGGTCCTGGTTGATCTGGGCCAGGGTCACGGCGCCGTAGACGCCCGGTTCGCGGGTGCCCAGCAGGTTCAGGTTGGGTCCGTGCAGGACCAATAGGGTCGCCATCTGCTGTTCCTTGTTATCTGTGAGCAGGTATCAGAACCCGGCGACTATGCCGCAAAGCCTTAATGACTGTCCAGTTCTCGGCAATAGCCAGCACGATGACCGATGTTTGCGCGAAATTTATGACCATGCCCCCGGATCCGGTCACCCGCTCGCGAACCTGGGGGAGCGAGCCTGCTCGCGATGACGGCGGCCCATTCAATCCTGGTGCAAACTGACCCACCGCTATGGCGAGCAGGCTCGCTCCCACAGGCGATGGCGGTTGACGGTGAGTGTCCACTTTCTATCGGAATCGACCCTGTGGCGAGGGAGCTTGCTCCCGCTGGGCTGCGCAGCAGCCCCAAGACCATTCAACATGGTGTATCGGAAAAAAACAGTAGGCAGGTTCTACGACTGCTGCGCAGCCGAGCGGGAGCAAGCTCCCTCGCCACGGTGATTCATAGGGTGCTTGGTGCTAAACCCGAAACGCCTGGACTGCGGTGTGCAATTGCCCGCCCAGCACCAAGAGATGGTCGCCTTGCTCCCGGCCCTGGCCGATGCGCAGCAGGTTGTCCCCGCCCAGTTGGTGGATCCGCTCGCTGTGGTCGCGGATTTCGCTGACGGCTCCGCTCTGTTGGGCGGTGACGTCGGCGATGCGGACCGCTGTGTCGGCGATGGTCTGGATGGCGCCGACGATTTCATCCAGTGCACCGTCCGCCGCTTGCGCCTGGCTGGCGGTGGCTTCGGCGTGTTCGACCTGGGCGCGCATGCCGTCCACCGATTGGCGCGCGGCCAATTGCAGGCGGGCGATCAGGGTCTGGATTTCGGCGGTGGCGCCGGCCGTGCGTTGGGCCAGGGAGCGGACTTCCTCGGCCACCACCGCAAAGCCCCGGCCCATTTCCCCGGCACGGGCTGCTTCGATGGCGGCGTTGAGGGCCAGCAGGTTGGTCTGGTCGGCAATCGAGCGAATCACCGTCAGCACGCCGCCGATAGTGGCCGACTCCTCGGCCAGTTGTTCGATCATCTGCGCGTTGCCTTGCACTTCCCCCACCAGCGCGTGCAGGCCCGTGAGGCTCAGGCCGATGACTTTCTGCCCTTGCTCCACTGCTTGCCCGGCGCTGCGGCTGGCGTCTGCGGCCTGGCTGGCGTCGCCGGCGACTTGCTGGATCGTCGCTTCCAGTTCGCTGAGGGAATCACGGATCAGCGCCGTGTCGCCGGCCTGATGCTCGGCCCCGCTGTGCAATTCGCCGCTCAGCTCGGCCAGGGCCCGGCTGCTGCCCGCGACCTGTTCGGCATTCACCCGAATGGTGCCCACCAGGTCCACCAGATAAGCGCGCAGGCGATTGAGCGAAGCCTCGATGTCTTGCATTTCGCGGTTGCTGGCGCCCACGTGGATGCTCCGGCTGAAGTCCCCTTCGGCCCAGGTCGACAGGGCCGGAGCCAGGTGCGTCAAGGTGCGGGCCAGGCGTCGCTGCAAGGTGTCGATCAACAGTGCGATCAGCAGGATCAGGCCGATCATCACCCCCTGAATCAAGCGTACCTCCCCCTGGATCTGCCCATGCTGGGCCCGCACGGCCGGCTCCAGGGTATCGATCGCGGTTTGCACGTCGGTGATTTTCAGGTGCGTGGCGCTGCTTAGCTCGGTGCGTTTCTGGATCAATTCACGGGTGCGGGTCAATTCCGCCGGATAACGGCCGAGCAGGCTGTTGAGTTCGCGCTTGAGGGCGATGCCAGCGTCTTCGGCGGCGGCTTTTTCCTGAGTCTCCAGGCCCATCAGCGCGGCGAAATCATCGCTGCCCGAATCGCTGCTGGCGGTGACACCCAGCAGCGGCAGGCTATCGAGGCGTTCGGCCTCGACACGAATGCTCGCCAGTGCCCGTTCGACATCGGCGGCCAGTTCGCTGCGGCCGCTGCTGACCAGTTTGTCCCGTGTGAGGGACAACCGGCCCAGGTGCTGCGACGCGGCGAACAAGGGAGGCAAGTAGGCTGGGGCGCCGTTGGCGTATTGGGCCAGTTGATCGAGGCTGGCGCTCAGTTCGCGCTCGGCCTGCAGCAGCAACGCCTGCGGATCGCCGGCCAGTTTGCCGGCGGCCAGCAGATCGGTCTTGCTGAAGCTATCGAGGTTCGACAGGCTCGGACGCAAGGTTTTGGCCAGCTCCAGGGGAAACTGGTCGAGGTCTTTTTGCAGCGTTTCCAAGGCCTGGGTGGCCGCGCTCAGGCGCAAGGCGTCGCCGCTGGCCAGGTAGTCCTCGATGTTGCGCGCCACTTCGCCCTGGAACTGCCGCGACAGGCCCAGATAACGCTCCATCAGCAAGTAGGGCCGCTCCAGGGCGATCTGCGACCACCATAGGGTGACCCCGAGGCCCAGGCAAACGGCAACTAAAAGAAGGGTGTTGAGATTGGTCAGCAGCTTCAGGCGCATCAAGGGTCTACCGGGGGCAGAATCGTAAGTGCCTGAATTTATTGCGCTTGAGTTACAGGTTTATGACCGAATCAGTCGATTCCGATGAAAAGGTGGCACTTTGCTTTGATTGCCGGGCGCTCTGTACCCGGTTGCGTCCGGCGTGCTTGGCGCGATACAGCGCTTCGTCCGCCTGGCTGGCCATCATCAGGCTGTCGGAATCATCGCTCATTTCCACCACGCCAGCACTGAAGGTGCACCACAAATCATGGGGCTGGGCCGGGTAATGGATTTCGGCAAAGCGCTGGCGAATCTCATCCAACACCTTGCAGGCAGCGTCGATGTCGGTGTCGGGCATGACAATGGCGAACTCTTCGCCGCCGTAACGGCCGATGAAGTCGGTCTTGCGCAGGCGTTGCTTGAGAAACAGCGCCAGGCTCTTGATCACCCGGTCGCCCATGGGGTGGCCGTGGCTGTCGTTGACCCGTTTGAAGTGGTCGATGTCGAGCATGGCGAAGCTCAGGGGCTTGCCTTCGCGGCGGGCGCGGAAGCTGCAATCTTCGAGTAATTGCAGGATGTGGGTGTGGTTGTACAGGCCGGTGAGGCTGTCGCGCACCATCCGCGCCTTGAGGTTGCGCGCCCGGGCCGCACGGTTGCGCACGGTGGTGATCAGGTGCCGAGGCTTGATCGGCTTGGTCAGGAAGTCGTCGCCACCTTCGCTCATGGCGTCGAGCTGCTTGTCCAGGTCGTCTTCGGCGGACAGGTAGATGATCGGCACGCTGACGTAGCGGTCATTGTGGCGGATCACCTTGGCCAGTTCCGTGCCGGTGCAGGCGGGCATGTACATATCGAGGATGATCAGGTCGGGCTGGAAATCCGCCAGCTCGGCCATGGCCTGGATCGGTTCGATCAGCGTGCGGGTAATGATGCCGGCGCTGTTGAGCAGGCGCTCGGTGTGCAAGGCCTGGGCACGGGAGTCATCGATGATCAGCACTTTGTAGGGATCGTATTGGGCAACGCAGGTCAGCACCTCGATCTTTTCCAGCAGGCTCGAGGCTTCGAGGGTGCCGGTGAGGAATTCCTGCCCGCCGGCGCGTACCGCGGCCAGGCGTGTCGGCGTGTCGGTTTCCAACAAACTGAAGAACAACAGCGGCAAAGGTTGCTCCAGGCCTTCCTGGGCTTCGGCGGCCAGTTTCAGGCCGGCGCCGGGGCCGCTGAAATCCACATCCATGACAATTGCCGCCGGCAGGCGCTCGACCATCGAGGCCCGGAACGCCGCGACACTGTCCAGCGCCTGGGCGCTGAGGCCGAAGAATTCCAATTGCTTGGCCAGGCGCTCGGCGCGGTCATGGTCCTGCAGCATCACGTAGATGGGTTTGCGCAGCGGCGGCAGGAAGGTTTGTTCGAGCTGGTCGCCGTGGCGCAGGCCGGTGCGCGACAAACGCTGCATCAGGCGGTTGATTTCGGTGATCAGGTGGCTGCTCAGGCGCCCACGATTGGCATCCACCGCTTGCAGCGACTGGCTGATGCCTTGGGCCAGTTGGGAGTGCTCGGGCTGTTCGAAGCGCTCGGCAAAGCGCAGCAGGCGCAGATTGGCTTCGCTGAGTTCCGAGAGGTCGGTGCTTGACCATTCGCTGCGTTGCAGGCGCTGCCAAATCTCCAGGATCTGACGAGCCTGATGAATTACCCGCTGGGCAAAGTGGTGCTTGAGGCGCTCACGGCTGGGGTCTTCTGGCTCGGTCATATCCTGACTACTAGTTAGGGTGCATGCTGAGATCGACTGGTGGCTCTATGCTAGCACCTCTTTTCCCTCGCATGAGTGTCGTACGTCAATATTCTGTCCAGTCGCGAAATTCAGTTTGTGACTGGACAGTCTCGTAGGCCGATGGCAACGCTTCCTTTATAGTGCTGTTCGATTGCCCTGTCGCGCCCGGCATGATTGGCGCCGCATTATCGCGTTTCAAATCAGGCACGATGGCGTAGGGTTGTGGTCGAACCGAGAACTCAAGTGATTGAAGGAACATCGCCATGCTGGACTGGAAAAACCGCGCGGGCAGCGCGCCTGAACGCGCCGCCGAGCCGAAATCGGCCACCCGCAGCTACCTGGGTGGGCTTTTTTTCAGCCGCGCACTGGCCACGCTGATCGCCCTCTACCTGCTGGTGACCATTGCCGTCGGCTGGTACTGGAGCCAGGAGCCCGCGTTGTTCCCTGTGCAGCAGAACGCCCAGGCCGCGGCCGAGAAGGACGGTCGGCAGATGGTGGTGGGCTACACCACGGTCGAGACCCTCAAGACCGTGGCCGGGACCTTGCTGACCAAGCAAGGTGGCTACATCTCCAACGACCGCTTCCCGCCGGGCCTGTGGATGGACAACATGCCGAGCTGGGAATACGGCGTGCTGGTGCAGGTCCGAGACCTGAGCCGCGCCCTGCGCAAGGACTTCGCCCGCTCCCAGTCCCAGTCCGCCGAGGACGCCGACCTGGCCAAGGCCGAGCCGCGCTTCAACTTCGACAACCGCAGTTGGGTGCTGCCCTCCAGCGAATCCGAATACCAGGAAGGCATCAACTCCCTGAGCCGCTATCAGGCGCGGCTGTCCGACCCGAACCAGAAAAGCGCGCTGTTCTACGCGCGCGCCGACAACTTGAACAACTGGCTGGGCGACGTCGGCACGCGCCTGGGTTCGTTGTCCCAGCGCCTGTCGGCCAGCGTTGGCCGGGTCAAGCTCAACACCTCGCTGAAAACCGAAGTCCCGGCCCCGGGCCAGGTGCCGCAGGTGGATGAAGAGGTGGTCGAGACCCCATGGCTGCAGATCGACAACGTGTTCTATGAAGCCCGCGGCCAGGCCTGGGCGCTGTCGCACCTGCTGCGCGCCATCGAAGTGGACTTCGCCGATGTGCTGGCGAAAAAGAACGCCACGGTCAGCGTGCGGCAGATCATTCGTGAACTGGAAGCGTCCCAGGAACCGGTCTGGAGCCCGATGATCCTCAACGGCAGCGGCTTCGGTGTGTTGGCGAACCACTCGCTGGTCATGGCCAACTACATTTCCCGGGCCAACGCAGCGGTCATCGACTTGCGGCAACTGCTGAACCAGGGTTGATCCATGAACGAAAGCCCCCGGGAGGTCGCTCACCGAGTGGCCTCGGATGCCGAGTTGATCGCGTGGGTCGACGAGCACGACAACCTGCTCGGCAGCCTGGTGCGTTCGCAGTTGCGCGAACGCGGGCTGATCGGACGTGGCACCTACATCATGCTGTTCAACTCGGCCGGTGAACTGTGTGTTCACCGGCGCACCCTGAGCAAGGCCATCTACCCGGGGTTCTGGGACGTGGCGGCGGGCGGCATGGTCCAGGCCGACGAGACCTATGCCGAATCGGCGGCCCGTGAACTGGCGGAGGAGCTGGGCGTGAGCGGCGTGGAACTGACCGCCCATGACCATTTTTATTTCGAAGACCCCGGCAGTCGCCTGTGGTGCTCGGCGTTCTCGGCGGTGTGGGACGGCCCATTGGTCCTGCAACCCGAAGAAGTCCTCGAAGCGCGTTTCCTGCCCCTCGAACAGGTGCTCGATGAAATCCAGCGCATGCCTTACTGCCCGGACTCCCTGGCGGCACTTGAGCGCTATTTGCGCGTCCACGGTGGCAGCGTCGCAAAGAAGCTATAAATTGGCGCTGATTGGCCCTTAGCAAGTCGGCTTTTTGCCGTTACACTGCGCGACTTTTCAAGCTGAACCGTGTCTGCGGTCCAGTAGCGCTGCCCCTGCCTGAGTGGGGTTTCGCGGTCGAGGCCCATTCTCCCCTCGACCAGTCTTTGTCCTCCCAAGAGGATTGCCGGTGGCCAAAAAAGCCGCATCCTTCGCCGCCCTGGGCGGCCTGGTATTTTCTACCGACGCCGGTCGTCATTGCCCTGATTGCCGTCAGCCGGTGGATGCCTGCATCTGCAAACAGACCGCCATCCCCGCCGGTGACGGCATTGCCCGTGTGCGCCGGGAAAGCAAAGGGCGCGGCGGCAAGACGGTGACCACTATCACCGGTGTGCCGTTGGCCGAAGACGCGCTCAAGGAACTGGCCACCACGTTGAAGAAACGCTGTGGCACCGGTGGTGCGTTGAAAGACGGCATCATCGAGATCCAGGGCGATCACGTCGAGCTGCTGCTGGCGGAACTGGTCAAGCACGGCTTCAAGGCAAAGAAATCCGGCGGCTAGCAGCTTCTGTGAAAACCACCCTCGGCTTGACCCGGACCCGCCGTCCGAGGTCGCACGCATGGTTTTCACAGAGCCTGTTCTGAACGGGTTTCTAAACTCATCGCTGGGAGCAGGGTCTACCTTGCTAACAGGCAATTCGTCATTTTCACTCTCTAGACTGCCCCAGCCTCCGACCGGATGGTGCATTTTGACTTCTTTATAGGGGACTTCGATGTCCGTACGACGCACACGCAAAGACGATGGCAGCCAATGGACAGTTGCGGACAGCCGCAGCGTTTACGGGATTCGCCATTGGGGGGCCGGGTATTTCGCGATCAATGAAGCCGGTCGCGTCGAAGTCCGTCCGAACGGTCCAGGCAGTTCGCCCATCGACCTGTTCGAGCAAGTCGACCAGTTGCGTCAGAGTGGCCTCTCGCTGCCTTTGCTGGTGCGCTTCCCTGACATCCTGCAAGACCGCGTGCGCCAGCTTACCGGCGCGTTCGACAGCAACATCGCGCGCCTGGAATACCAGAGCAAGTACACCGCGCTCTACCCGATCAAGGTCAACCAGCAGGAAGCGGTGATCGAAAACATCATTGCCACCCAGAACGTCTCCATCGGCCTGGAAGCCGGTTCCAAGCCGGAGCTGCTGGCGGTGCTGGCTCTCGCACCGAAGGGCGGGACCATCGTCTGCAACGGCTACAAGGACCGCGAATTCATCCGCCTGGCGCTGATGGGCCAGAAGCTTGGCCACAACGTCTTCATCGTCATCGAGAAAGAGTCCGAAGTCGGCCTGGTGATCGAAGAGGCCGCGGTGCTCAAGGTCAAGCCACAGGTCGGCCTGCGGGTGCGCCTGTCTTCCCTGGCGTCGAGCAAGTGGGCCGATACCGGTGGCGAGAAGTCCAAGTTCGGCTTGTCGGCCGCGCAACTGCTGTCGGTGGTCGAGCGTTTCCGCGCGGCTGGCCTGGACCAGGGCATCCGCCTGTTGCACTTCCACATGGGTTCGCAGATCGCCAACCTGGCGGACTACCAGCATGGCTTCAAGGAAGCGATCCGTTACTACGGTGAGCTGCGCAACCTCGGCCTGCCGGTGGATCACATCGACGTCGGCGGCGGCCTCGGCGTGGACTACGACGGCACGCACTCGCGCAATGCCAGCTCGATCAACTACGACATGGACGATTACGCCGGTGTCGTGGTTGGCATGCTCAAGGAGTTCTGCGACGCCCAGGGCCTGCCGCACCCGCACATTTTCTCGGAAAGTGGCCGCTCGCTGACCGCTCACCACGCGATGCTGGTGGTGCAGGTGACCGACGTCGAAAAACACAACGACGACGTGCCGGCGATCGACAACAAGCAGGAACTGCCGGAAACCGTGCAATGGCTGGTTGACCTGCTGGGCCCGACCGACATCGAGATGGTCACCGAGACCTACTGGCGCGCCACGCACTACATGAGCGACGTGGCGGCGCAATATGCCGACGGCAAGCTGACCCTGGCGGAAAAAGCCTTGGCCGAGCAGTGCTACTTTGCCGTGTGCCGTCGCCTGCACAACTCGTTGAAGGCCCGCCAGCGCTCGCACCGCCAGGTGCTGGACGAACTCAACGACAAGCTGGCCGACAAGTACATCTGCAACTTCTCGGTATTCCAGAGCCTGCCGGACACCTGGGCCATCGGCCAAGTGCTGCCGATCCTGCCGCTGCATCGCCTGGACGAAGAGCCGCTGCGCCGCGCCGTGCTGCAAGACCTGACCTGCGACTCCGACGGCAAGATCAAGCAGTACGTCGACGAGCAGAGCATCGAGACCAGCCTGCCGGTGCACGCCCTCAATCCCGGTGAAGATTACCTGCTGGGCATCTTCCTGGTGGGCGCCTACCAGGAAATTCTCGGCGACATGCACAACCTGTTCGGCGATACCGACTCGGTGAACATCTACCAGAACGCCGACGGCAGTGTGTACCACGCAGGCATCGAAACCCACGACACCATCGAAGACATGCTGCGCTACGTGCACTTGTCGCCAGAGGAGTTGATGACGCACTACCGCGACAAATGCGCCAGCGCCCGCATCAGCGCCGCCGAGCGCACCCAGTTCCTCGATGCGTTGCGTTTGGGGCTGACGCGTTCGTCGTATCTGTCTTCCTGATAGAAGATAGCCCCACAGCCGCTCCCTCAAGGTTGGCGCGATTCACTGTGGCGAGGGAGCTTGCTCCCGCTGGGCTGCGCAGCAGACCCATTCGTTGTGGCTGCTTCGCACCCAAGCGGGAGCAAGCTCCCTCGCCACAGGATTGCATCAGGTCCACCTCTTGGCTGATCGACACTGCCCGCCGGGGCTGTCAGAAAAAACACCGTACATTGCGGTTTTTTTCGGACAGTCCCGGAGGGCATTTTTGTTTATGCCACGGCTATTTCTTCACACCGGTTCATTTAATCGGCGATGTCCTTATTTCATGTAGTCCCTTTCCTAACTTGTACTTGGCCCCTCTACGCGGCCATGGCGGTCGGCGAGAATCCCCGGCCGCCCCTCCTGTAGAGAAACGCCGATGTCCGATCCAGCCCGCGAGCCAGCTTTTCGTCTGGAGATAGCCGGTCTGCCCGAGCCCGTTGACGTGGTCGCTTTTACGGGCAGTGAAGCGATCAGCGAACCCTTCGTCTATGAAGCGGAGCTGCCGTTGCTCGATCCGAGCCTGGACTTGGCGGGCTTGCTGTACCGCAGCGTCTGGTTGAGTTTCGGAGCGCCAGGCCGAGGCATTCATGGGCAGATCCATGAGTGGGTCCAGCACTCCCATGGCGCCGGCTGCCGGGTGCGTATCAGCCCCAGGCTGGCCTGTCTGGCTCAGCGCTTCAACCAGCGAGTGTTCAGCGCCCGCTCGGTGCCGCAGATCATTCGCCAAGTGCTCAAGGCCCATGGCATCAGCGGGCGCAGCCTGTGCCTGGACCTGAGTGGCGATTACCCACCGCAGGATTTCTGTACCCAGTATCGGGAATCGGACCTGCAGTTCCTCCAGCGCGTGTGCGCCCAAGCGGGTATCCACTTTCATTTCGAACACGCCCGCGACGGGCATTGCCTGGTGTTCGCGGACAACCCACACAGTTTTCCCCCTGCCGGCCAGGCGGTCTATGCGGACGAGGGGCCGACTGCCGCGGTGCGGACCTTCAGCGTGCAAACCGCTGTGGCGGGGCAGCAAGTCGCCCAGGGTCGTAGCGACCTGACGAACCTGCACGCCGGTCAGATACTGACGCTGATGGCCCATCCGTTTGCCAGCTGGAACCGGCGCTGGCTGTTGACCAAGGTTGAGCATCGCGCCCAGGCGGGCATGTATGGCAATCATTTCAAGGCCATTCCCCGGGGCGTGCTGTTCATGCCAGACAACGTCCCGGTCAAGCCCCGCATGGCAAGCCGGCAACGCGGTTGGGTCGTGGCGGTTGACGAGCCTCCGGTGCTCGGGGCAGGGCGCGTGGCGGTGGAGTTCGACTGGGTCTATCAGGGCGAAGGTTCCAGTCCCAGCCATTGCTGGTTGCCTTTGGCGCCCGAGCTGGCGGCTAGCGGGGTGGACGCGATGGGTGACGGTACCGAGGTGCTGGTGAGCTTTATCGAAGGCGATCCGGATCGGCCGTTGATCAGTGCATTTCTGAGCGAGCCTGCCTCGGTAGAGGGGGCGGATGAGTCATTCTCGGGCGAAACACTTGGGCCATCCGTGGTCGATCCGGTGCTGTTGTCGGCGCTGCGGGAGGCCGAGCCGCTGGTCTTGTTGTGCCTGTTGCCCGAAGGCGGGCCTTTCAACCCTTGCACCCAACCCCTGTGCACCTGCCGCATGCTCATGGGCCGCGGCGCGGGCATTGCTCGATGAGCGCCGTGGCCGTGCCTGGATCGACGCCGCAGTGGTTGTTGCTGGACGCACCGAGTGCGCCTGAGGCGGTGCAGCGTGTTCACGCGCAGTTCGCCGATGCCCAGCACTTTACCCTGTTCGAAGGTACTGAGCTGCATGGGCTTCGCGACCACGGCCCGCTGTTGGTGGATCTGCGCCAATCGCCCGCGTTGACGAGTCTTTGCCACCTGGACCCGCGCGCCTGGCCAGGGCTGTTGCTGGCCTGTCCACAGCCTGCGGTGCAATTACTGGCGCATCTGCGGCGCATGCTGACGGTGACGCTGGGCCTGCATCACAAAGCCTTGTTGAATTACTACAACCCGCACACCGCCAGCTATTTCTTCGACGGTTGCGACGCCCATGAACTCAGTTGCTGGCTGGGTCCGATCAGCCTGTTGCGCTGGTTCGGCGGCACATGGGCCGACCGGGCGATCGGCAGCCAGGGCTGGCAGCAACTGTCCAACCCCGGATTGCCGGTGGCGGCGTTGGAGAAGGAGCACGGCCTCAGCGATCGACAGCAGGGCCAGTTGCAGCGCTGCCTGCTGGAGCGTCACGCGTGGCAATGGTCCCATTCCACCGGCCGTGATTACCGCCGGCTCTGGGAGGATGTGCAGCAGGGGCTGGCGCTGGGTTTTACCGAGCGGACGGTGCTCGACGACTGGCTCTGGCTGCGGCTGCAATACCCCAATGCCCGGCTCTTGCCGGGGCCGGAGGGTGGTTCGCAGCGCGAGCGGCTCGATCACCTGCGGCGACGCTGGCAGGGCCGTCAGGGTTGAGGATTATTACGTCGGCGCGCCGAGCCAACGGTCGTGCCGCTGCAAGTGCCAGGCAAACGCACCGAGGGTGAGGCTGCGCAAGGCCATGAACAGCAAGAAGGTGATCCACAGTCCGTGGTTGCCCAACCCCAGCAGCATCCAGGCGATTGGCGCCACCAGCAGCAGGGTCAAGACCATGCCGTTGCGCATTTCCCGGGCGCGGGTGGCACCGATGAACAGGCCGTCGAGCAGGTAGCTCCAGACCGCGATCAGCGGCAAGGTCGCCAGGTAGGGCAGGTAGCCATAAGCGGTGGCGCGTACGTCGGGGATGTCGGTCTGCATGTCGATGAAGACGTGGCCGGCGAGCAGGAACAGCAGGGCAAAGCCGAGGCTGGCAATCAGCGACCAACCGCCGGCCACCACCAGCGAACGACGCAGGGCGAGGCGGTCGCGAGCGCCGATGGCATGGCCGCACAACGCCTCCACGGCGTGGGCGAGGCCGTCCAGGGCATGGGCGGTCAACAGCAGGCCGTTGAGCAGCAGGGCATTGGCTGCCACGGTCGCGTCCCCCAGGCGCGCGCCTTGCACCGTGATCAGGAAAAATACCGCTTGCAGGGCCAGGCTGCGAATGAAAATGTCCCGGTTCACCGCCAGCAGCGGACGCCAGTTCCGCCACACGCCCAGGGTTGCCCAGGCGATTTGTCCGGGCCAGGCCCGCAGTGTCTTGCGAGCCAGGGCCAGGCCAACCAGCGCACCGGTCCACTCGGCAATCACCGAGGCCCGGGCCGAGCCGGTCACGCCCCAGTCCAGGCCGATCACGAACCACAGGTTCAGGGCGATGTTGACCAGGTTGGTCGCCAGCAGGATCGCCAACGGCGCCCGGGCATTCTGGGCGCCAAGGAACCAGCCCACCAGCGCATAGCTGGCCAGCGCCGCCGGCAAGCCGAAGAGCCGGGTATGGAAGAAGTCGCGGGTCAACTGGTTGAGCTCAGCGGACGGCTGCATGAAGTGCAAGGCCACGTTACTCAACGGCACGCCGACGGCACCGAGCAGCACCGCCAACCCCATCGCCAATAGCAGGCCTTGCAGCAGCACTTGCCGCAACGCCGCGCCGTCACCCCGCCCGGCGGCCTGGGCGGCGAACCCGGTGGTGCCCATGCGCAAGAAACCCATGGCCCACGCCAGCACCGTATACAAACTCGCCCCTACCGCCACCGCGCCCAACTGATGGGCATGGGGCAAGTGGCCGATGACCGTGCTGTCCACCAGCGCCACCAGCGGTACGGAAATGTTCGAGAGGATCATCGGCGCAGCCAATGCCCAGACCCGGCGATGGGTGAGGCGGTCGCGCCAGTCGGTGGTCAGGTTGGGCATGCGGGCTCCTTGATGGAGCGCGATTGTAGCGGGTTCTTGCCTGCTCGTTCCCTGCGGAACTTGGATTCATTGTGGCGAGGG
>NZ_JABWRB020000012.1 GCF_014268745.2 Pseudomonas zanjanensis
GATGCTGGAGGCTCTAGTGAATGATCCAGCTCAACAACCACAACCCCAGCACCAGCCAGATGATGCCCATGACGATCGAGGCCCGCATGAACGCGCGAATGGCCGAGTACAGCAGCATCAGCCCGAGGATCAGGGCGATGATGCTGATGATCGAGGTGTCCATGCCCAGGGTGCGTGACAGCCCGTCGACGAAGTTGCCGCCGGCGTTGGCCAGGGTGTTGAAGAGGCCGCTGAGCAGGTCGACGATGAACCGGATCACCGAACCGAGCGCCTGGCCGAGCCATTCGAAAAAGCTTTCTGCCTGCATATGTGCATCCTGATGGGAGGGAATCTGCGTTGAGCCGTTGGCTCCTGATTGTAGGAGCTGTGGCGGCCGAGTTGGTTCGATTATGGGGCAAACCGCCGCTTCGTACCGAGGACTCTTGCCTTCCCCGATCATCCCCGTGAAGCTATGCGCATTCAGGAGAACCCGATGAACCTTGTTGAACTGACCGAACGCCTGCATGCCATTCGCGATCGTAACGATTGGCGGCAATTTCACAGCCCGAAAAACCTCGCCATGGCCGCCAGCGTGGAAATGGCCGAGCTGGTGGAGATCTTCCAGTGGCTGACCGAGGACCAGTCCCGCCAGTTGCCGGCGGACAAACTGGCCCACGCCGGGCAGGAAGTCGGTGACATCGTGTTGTACCTGTTGCTGCTTTGCAGTGAACTGGGATTGGACATGGACACCGTGGTGCGCAGCAAGCTGGCGGACAGCGAACGGCGGTTCGGCCAATGAGCGACCGTCATTTCGATCAGCTCGCCACGCGTTTCGCGGAGAAAATCTACGGCGGGGCCAAGGGCGCGATCCGCCTGGCAGTGCTTCAGGCCGACCTGCTGGAAAGCTTGCCGCAACGCCCGTTGCGCGTGCTGGACATCGGCGCCGGCCTGGGCCATATGTCGTTGTGGCTGGCCGAGCGCGGCCACCAGGTGACCCTGGCCGAGCCGGCCGAACCCATGCTCGAAGGCGCCCGCCAACGCTTTGCCGAGGCCGGCCAGCAGGCCACGTTTATCCAGGCGCCGTGGCAGGACCTGCTCGGCCAGTTGACCGAGCCTTACGACCTGGTGCTGTGTCACGCGGTGCTGGAGTGGCTGGCCGAGCCCCACGCGATCCTGCCGGTGCTGCATCAACTTACGGTCCCGGGCGGTTGGTTGTCCCTGGCGTTCTACAACCGCGACGCGTTGGTCTATCGCAACCTGCTCAAGGGGCATTTTCGCAAGTTGCGTAAAAACGACATGGCCGGCGAAAAACAGAGCCTGACACCACAACAGCCCCTTGATCCGCGCGAATTGGCGGCGCAACTTGAAGGCCTGTGGCAGGTCGAAAGCCAGAGTGGCGTGCGGGTTTTCCATGACTACATGCCCGTAGAATTCCAGGGGCGGGTGGAGCTAGCGCAGTTGCTGGAAATGGAGCTGGCCCACCGTCGCCATCCGGCATTTGCCGGGTTGGGGCGTTATCTGCACTGGATCTGCCGTCCCCTCTGATCTGAACGTGCAATCGGAGCGCGAAATGAAAGGTCGTTCAGGGTTGTTGGTGCTGTGCCTGGGGCTGGTGGCCTGCCAGGGCAGCAATCCCTATGTCGCCACGTCCAACCCGCTGCCGCCGGCGCCGCCCGAGGCCGCCACGGTGTTCGACCGCAGCGCCTATCCGGCGCCGCCCCGTGATTATGGGCGCTATCGCAGTTGGGCCTGGCGTGACGGGCGTTTGCCACCGGGCACTGCCTGGGCGGATTCGGCCCAAGTGGCCGAAGCGGTGAGCAATGCCCTCGACCAGCGGGGCCTGCGGCCGCTGCATGACAACCGGCCCGCCGACCTGTTCGTCAGCGCCGACCTGCGCCTGGAAACCCGCGTGCGTCAGGTTCGGGACGACTATGATGCGGGGTACTACGGTGGCTACAACCGTTACGACCGCTACGGTCCGGGTTATGGCGTGTACCGTCCGATGCCGATGGTGCGCACGTATCAGGAACAAGTCGTGGTGGTTCGGGTGGACCTGTTCGATGCCCGCACCGGTCAGCCGGTGTGGAGCGCCAGCGCCGAGACTGGCCAGCGGGGCAGCCAGACCGAGCGCACCGACGCCATTCGTGAAGCGGTGGAAAAAGCCCTGTCGGCGTATCCGCCAAGTTGATTACGCAACGGAGAAAAACCATGTTTCGCCGTCTTGCTCTACTGGCCTTCACCTTGCTGCTGGGGGCCTGTGCTTCTAACCAGGTCAATCATGACTTCGACACCAGCCGTGATTTCGCGGCATACCGCAGTTGGAGCTGGAAAGACCCGGCGCTGCAATATCGTCCCGATGACCCCCGTATCAAGAGCGACCTGACCGAGCAGCGGATCCGCCAGGCGGTGGCCGATCAACTCGACCAGCGCGGCCTGCGTCCGGCCGCGGCAGGTGGGCGCGGCGATGTGCTGGTCCAGGCCTATTTGATTGTCGAGGACCGCCAGCAACAGGTCACGACCAACTATGGCGGCGGTTGGGGCGGCCCTTGGAACGGGTATTGGGGCGGGCCGATGTACAACGAAACCCGCAACATCAGCTACAAGGTCGCCACCGTGCAGATCGACCTGCTCGATGGCAAGGACGGCAAGCTGGTGTGGCGTGGCAGTGATGAGCAATTGCTCAGCAACTCCCCCAACCCGACCGACCGCAACACGGCTGTGCGCGAGACGGTCGGGCGGATCCTGTCCAACTACCCGCCGCGCTGAGTGGGGTGATTCAAGATGGATGCAAGCTGACCCACCGCCATCGCGAGCAGGCTCGCTCCCACAGGGATTGGTGGTGGCTATCGGATCTATGAACATCCCTGGACACACTGTGGGAGCGGGCTTGCTCGCGAAGACGGCTGCACAGTCACATTGATTCAGACTGACCCACCGCTTTCGCGAGCAAGCCCGCTCCCACAGGGGGCGCGGTGAATACCATCGACCTGCTCAGGCCACCGGCCGCCACGCTCCCACCATATGCTCCAGCGCTCCGGCGCCCATCAGTTGCAGTTGCCCACTGGAGCCCGCCGCGCTGGCCAGCAGGGTCACTTCGCTGGGCAGGCGCACTGGTTTTTTGAAGGTCACGTCAATTTCGATGTTGGCCTCGGCCAGGTGGTCATCCAGCGCCGCCAGGGTCCTGGCCTTGTTCCACAGACCATGGGCGATGGCGGTGGGGAAGCCGAACAGCCGAGCGCTCATGCCACTCAGGTGGATCGGGTTGTAGTCGCCGGAGACCTTGGCGTACTGCCGACCGATGTCAGCCGGTGCGGCCCAGCGCGCGACTTCAATCAAGGGCAAGCTGGCCTCGGGCGAGTCGTCCACCAGTGCGCCGTCAAGCTGGACCCCTTTGCACAGCATCTGGCTCCGGGCCTCCCACAGCGGCCCCAATTGATCATCCAGGCGGGTCACCAAGTCGAAGACCGCGCCCTTGGGGTGGGCTTGCAGGTTCTCGACGTGGACGCTGGTCCGCACTTGGCCGACGCCGCCCATGGGCCGCAATACACGAATGCGGTTGCTCAAGTGGATCAGCCCCAACAACGGAAAAGGGAAGTCCCGCCCCGTGAGCAATTGCATTTGCAGGGCGAACGCCAAGACGTGGGGATAGGTCGGCGGCAGCAGTCCGTTATCGACGAAACCGCAAACCTTGCGATAAGCCGCCAGCCGTTGCGGGTCGACCTGGAGCACCTGGCGCAACCCTTCCTCGGGCAAGGTCGTTCCGGTGATCTTGCGCCGTGTCGCCGCTTTCGAATACAGCCCGGACATGGAGGGCGGGCTGCTGACGTCATGCCATTGAATCGTCATGGTCACGCTCCCAGAAGGCTTTGCCCGCATACCCGCAGGGCCTGACCGGTCACGGCCCCCGTGCCTGGTTGCGCGAGCCAGGCCACGGCTTCGGCGACGTCCTGGGGCAAACCGCCCTGGCCAAGGGAACTCATGCGCCGTCCGGCCTCGCGCAAGGCGAAGGGGATCTCGGCGGTCATGCGGGTTTCAATGAAGCCCGGCGCCACGGCATTGATGCTGATCCCGCGTGTTTGCAACTGCGGCGCCCACGCCTGGGCCAGGCCGATCAGCCCGGCTTTGCTCGCCGCATAGTTGGTCTGCCCACGGTTGCCGGCAATGCCGCTGATGGACGCCAGCAGAACCACCCGGCCATTGTCCCGCAGGGTGCCGCTGTCCAGCAGGGCCTTGGTCAGTACTTGCGGGGCGTTGAGGTTGACGGCCAGCACGGCGTCCCAGAATTCCGGGGTCATGTTGGCGAGGGTCTTGTCCCGGGTGATGCCGGCGTTGTGCACCACGATATCGACGCCGTCGGGCAAGTGCTCGATCAACTGAGGGGCAGCCTCTTCTGCGCAGATATCCAGCGTGACGCTGCGCCCGCTCAAGCGTGCCGCCAGGGCGTCGAGATCGGTCTTGGCCTGGGGGACGTCCAACAGGATCACGTCGGCGCCATCGCGGGCCAGGGTTTCGGCGATGGCGGCGCCGATCCCGCGGGCTGCACCGGTGACCAACGCCTTGAGCCCCGTGAGCGGCCGGGTCCAGTCCTGGACTTGGGTGTCACAGGCGTTAAGACGAATGACCTGCCCGGAAATGAAGGCGCTTTTGGGCGACAGGAAAAACCTCAGCGCACCTTCCAACTGGGTTTCGGCACCGTCGCCGACGTACAGCAATTGCAGCGTCCCGCCGTGGCGCAGCTCTTTGGCCAGGGACCGGCTGAAACCCTCCAACGCTCGCTGGGCACTGGCGGCGAACGGATCGCCAAGGCTTTCCGGTGCACGCCCGAGGATGACGACATGGGCGCCGTGGTCGAGGTTTTTCATCAGCGGCTGGAAAAATTCCCGCAGTTGCTTGAGCTGGTCGGCCTGGACCAAATGGCTGGCGTCGTACACCACCGCCTTGATTTTCGGGCCGTGGCCGGGGATCCATTCCGTGGCCAGGGTCGGTTCGCCGCCGTAGATGAAAATGCTGTCGGTCAGGCGCTTGGCAAAGGTGCTGACCTGTTCGGTCAACGGCCCACCGCCCAGCAGCAGCGCGCCTTCGATCGGCCGCAGCCGCCCGGCCTGCCAGCGTTCCAGGCGTACCGGCGAGGGCAGGCCGAGGGACCCGACCATGCGCCGGCCAATGGGCGAATTGGCGAAGTCGATATAACGGTCAGACATGGAACACACTCCGGCTGATGAGGTTCCAAGTGTGGACCATGATTGGCAATCAGTCGTTCGATCGGCGAGATAAAGCCTAAGCTTGTGCCGGAGCGTCTTGTTCAGGGCTCCGGATACCTGTGGGAGCAAAGCTTGCTCGCGATGCAGACACCGCGTTTTTCAGGTAGGTCGTGTCATCGTTCATCGCGAGCAAGCTTTGCTCCCACAGGGTCCGGTTGAGTTTTCACAGGGTACACAGGGAGTTCTTTCATGACACAACTACGTCGCGTCGCGATCATCGGCGGTAACCGCATTCCCTTCGCCCGCTCCAACGGGCTCTATGCCACCGCCAGCAACAAGGCGATGTTGACGGCTGCCCTCGAGGGGCTGATCGAACGCTACAACCTGCATGGCTTGCACATCGGCGAATTGGCGGCCGGTGCGGTGCTCAAGCACTCCCGGGATATGAACCTGACCCGCGAGTGCGTGCTCGGTTCGCGGTTGTCACCGATGACGCCGGCCTATGACGTACAGCAAGCCTGCGGTACGGGGCTGGAGACGGTGCTGCTGGTGGCCAACAAGATTGCCCTGGGCCAGATCGACAGCGGCATTGCCGGCGGCGTCGACACCACATCGGACGCGCCGATCGCCGTCAACGAGGGGTTGCGCAGGATCCTGCTGCAAGCCAATCGCGCCAAGACCACCGCCGAGAAAATCAAGACTTTCCTGCAATTGCGCCCCCAACACCTGATACCGGATCTGCCGCGCATCAACGAACCGCGCACTGGCCTGAGCATGGGCGAGCACTGTGAATTGATGGCCCAGACCTGGCAGATCCCTCGGGAGGCGCAAGACCAGTTGGCCCTGGAGAGCCATCAGAAAATGGCCGCGTCCTACGCAGAAGGTTGGCAGAACGACTTGATGACGCCGTTTCTCGGCCTGACCCGGGACAACAACCTGCGCCCGGACCTGACCCTGGAAAAACTCGCGTCCCTCAAGCCGGCCTTCGAAAAAAGCGCCAAGGGCACGATGACCGCCGGCAACTCCACGCCACTGACCGACGGTGCCTCGTTGGTGCTGCTGGGCAGCGAAGAATGGGCCAAGGCCCGGGGCCTGCCGATCCTGGCGTACCTGCGTGACGGTGAAACGGCGGCGGTGGATTTCGTCAACGGTGCCGAAGGGCTGCTGATGGCCCCGGTCTACGCCGTGCCGCGATTGTTGGCGCGCAACGGCCTGACCTTGCAAGACTTCGATTACTACGAAATCCACGAAGCGTTCGCCGCCCAAGTGCTGTGCACGCTCAAAGCCTGGGAAGACCCGGACTACTGCAACACCCGCCTGGGTCTCGACGCGCCGCTGGGGTCCATCGACCGCAGCCGGCTGAACGTGAAGGGCAGTTCCCTGGCCGCCGGGCATCCGTTTGCCGCCACGGGCGGGCGCATTGTCGCCAACCTCGCCAAGTTGCTGGATGCCGCCGGGCGAGGTCGAGGGTTGATCTCCATCTGTGCCGCCGCCGGCCAGGGCGTGACGGCGATCATCGAGCGTTGACGAGGGCGCCGTCCTGGCCGGATGTCAGCGCCTTGTGCTGGCTGGCATAGCGCTCGGCCAGGATCGAGCAGACGATCAACTGCAGCGGGTGATAGATCATGATCGGCAGCAGAATCAGCCCCAGGCCCGGATGGTTGCCGAAAATCAACGCCGCCATCGGCACCCCGGCGGCAAGGGATTTCTTGCTGGCGCAAAACACCGCGGCGACTTCATCGGCGCTGTTGAACTTCAGGGCGCGGGCGGTACGGGTGGTCGCCCACAGGATGATTGCCAGCAGCACGGCACTGCCCACCACTGCGCTGAGCAACACGCCGTTGCCTTGCTGGCGCCAGATGCCGGACACCATCGAGTTGCAGAACGCCGCATAGACCAGCAGCAGGATGACCAACTTGTCGATGAGGCTGGTGTAGCGTTTGTATCGTCCGAAAAAGCCGGCCAGCCAACGCCGCAGGAACTGCCCCAGCACCAGCGGCAGCAGCAACATCAGGCACAGGTCGAGCAAGGTTGACCCCAGGTCGATGCCCCCGGCGCCACTGCCGACGACGAAACTGACCAGCAACGGTGTCAGGAAAATCCCCAGTACGCTGGACAGGCTCGCGTTGAGAATTGCCGCTGGCACGTTACCTTTCGCACTGCCCGTCAGGGCCACCGAGGAAGAGATCGTCGAGGGCAGGGCGCAGAGGTAGAAGAACCCCAGCATCAGCAGCGCCGGCACATGGCTGCCCAGCAGCCAGTTGCTGAGTAGCCAGATCAAGGGGAACACGCCAAAGGTGAAACCCTGCACCATCGCATGCAGCCGGATGTTCTTCAGGCCGTGGCGGATCTGCTCGCCGGACAGGTTGACCCCGTGCAGGAAGAACACCACGAAGATGCCGATGTTGACCACCCATTCGGCATGCATGGCACCGCCCGTGGCGCCAAAGGTCGGGAAGAAATACGCCAACAGCGTGGCGAGCAACATGCCGCACAGGAACCAGTCGGTCACCAGGCGTTTGAGGTGTCTGACGATATGCATAGGGCACCGCAAGTTGTAGGAAAAGTCGACTTAGCCTAATGTCATCTTCATTAGTCGTCTTGCGACATAAGGCCAATCAATGCCGCCTAACGGACATCAGCAGCTGGAACGCCATATCCCCGACCTGGCGCAATTGCCGAGGCCGTTGTACGCCCGTGTCGAAAGCCTGAGTGCCGGTTCCTGGACCCAAGCCCATCGTCATGATTGGGTGCAGTTTTCCTACGCCATCAGCGGCGTTCTTGGCGTACACACCGCCGCCGGCAGTTTTTTTGCCCCGCCACAACGGGGTATCTGGATTCCGGCGGACCTGGAGCATCAGGTGGTGACCTCGACCCGGGCGGAAATGCGCAGTCTGTACGTCCATCGCCACGCTTGCCCCTGGGCCGATGAGCGCTGTCGGGTGCTGGAGGTCACGCCACTGGCCCGTGAACTGATCAAGGTGTTCTGTCAGCTGCCGGTCGATTATCCCCAGGGTAATACCCAGGAAGAACGGCTGGTGCAGGTGCTGCTGGATCAGTTGGCGACGCTGCCGGAGGTGGGATTTTCCTTGCCACTGCCGCGACATGCCCGCTTGCTGGCGCTGTGCAACGAATTAATCGAACAGCCCGAACAGAACGTCACCTTGCACGCTTGGTCCGAGCGTCTGGGCACGTCGGAAAAAACCCTGATGCGTCTATTCCAGCGCGAGACCGGCCTGAGCTTTCGGGCCTGGCGCCAGCGCATGCGTTTGTTGTCGTCCCTGGGTTCGTTGGAGAAGGGCGACAGCGTTACCAGCGCCGCGTTGTCCTGTGGGTATGATTCAACGTCCGCGTTCATTGCCGCGTTCAAGGGGATGTTCGGGTTTACCCCGGGGGAGTTGTTCAAGCATTGAGTCGCCGCACTGGCCTACGGCGGCTGTAGGCATGGCTGTCAGCTCTTGTCGCAAATACCTGGGCATTCAGTTGCCAACGCCAGGTCCGGTCTCGGCTATGATTTGGCGCGGTCGATAATCCGGCACAGTGTGTGCATCACCGGTTCATAGGTCGGCAACCCCTCCCCGTGGAGCAAGGATTGCCGTATAACGACTGTCATTCGCGTGTTTGGTAATAAAGGACCCACAATAAAAGCTGATGAAGACTCCAAAACGCATTGAACCCCTGATCGAGGACGGTCTGGTCGACGAGGTGCTGCGCCCACTCATGAGTGGTAAAGAAGCAGCTGTTTATGTGGTGCGCTGCGGCAACGAGCTACGTTGCGCGAAGGTCTACAAGGAGGCGAACAAGCGAAGTTTTCGTCAGGCGGCCGAATATCAGGAAGGCCGCAAGGTGCGCAACAGCCGTCAGGCCCGGGCCATGGCCAAGGGCTCGAAGTTCGGGCGCAAGGAAACCGAGGACGCCTGGCAGAATGCCGAAGTGGCGGCCCTGTTTCGCCTGGCGAGCGCGGGTGTGCGTGTGCCCAAGCCGTACGACTTCCTCGAAGGCGTGCTGCTGATGGAGCTGGTGGCCGACGAGTATGGCGATGCGGCACCGCGCCTGAACGATGTGGTGCTGGAGCCGGACCAGGCTCGTGAATATCACGCCTATCTGATTTCCCAGATCGTGCTGATGCTGTGTACCGGTCTGGTGCATGGTGACCTGTCGGAGTTCAACGTCCTGCTCACGCCAACGGGACCGGTGATCATCGACCTGCCACAAGCCGTGGATGCCGCGGGTAACAACCATGCCTTCAGTATGTTGGAGCGGGACGTGGGCAATATGGCGTCCTACTTCGGCCGGTTCGCCCCGGAGCTCAAGCGCACCAAGTACGCGAAGGAAATGTGGGCACTGTACGAAGCCGGCACCCTGCACCCGGCCAGCGTGCTGACCGGCGAGTTCGACGAGCCGGAAGAGCTGGCGGATGTCGGCGGGATCATGCGTGAAATCGAGGCTGCACGCCTGGACGAAGAACGCCGCCAGGCGGTCCGCGCCGCCGACGATGCACCGCCCGGCAAGACCGAAGAACCACCGCCGCCGTGGATGCAATGATCGGTTGAACAAAAACCCGGCCAATGGCCGGGTTTTTTGTGGCCCTAAAACAGCCCCACCGCCCATCCCCTGTGGCGCAACCCTCCTTGTGGGAGCGGGCTTGCTCGCGAAAGCGGTGGGTCAGCTTGGATCAATGTTGAATGTGCCGCCGCCTTCGCGAGCAAGCCCGCTCCCACAGAGGTTTTGTGTTGGAGCTCGAATCTGATGTCCCCCACAGGGCGGTTGGCATCAATTCTTACAGCACCCCGACGCCAGTTCCTTGAGGATCGGACAATCCGGGCGGTGGTCGCCGTAGCAGTGTTCGACCAGGTCTTGCAGGGTGTCGCGCAGTTCGGCCAACTCGCGGATTTTCTGGTTCAGTTCATCGATGTGTTGCCGGGCCAGGGCCTTGACGTCGGCGCTGGCGCGTTGGCGGTCTTGCCAGAGGGTCAGCAGTTTGCCGACCTCTTCCAGGGAAAATCCCAAGTCGCGGGAGCGCTTGATGAACGCCAGGGTGTGCAGGTCATCGGTGCCGTAGATCCGGTAACCGCTGTCGGTACGATGTGCAGCCTTGAGCAGGCCGATGGATTCGTAATAACGGATCATCTTCGCGCTCAGGCCGCTCTGGCGGGCCGCTTGGCCGATGTTCATCGCTTGTCCTCCAATGGCTTGGGTGTCCAGAACTTCAACAGTAACGCATTGCTCACCACGCTGACGCTCGACAGCGCCATGGCCGCGCCGGCCAGCACCGGGTTGAGAAAACCGAACGCCGCCAGGGGGATGCCGATCAGGTTGTAGATAAACGCCCAGAACAGGTTCTGGCGGATCTTGGCGTAGGTCTTGCGGCTGATGTCCAGCGCCGCCGGCACCAGGCGCGGATCGCCGCGCATGAGGGTGATGCCCGCGGCATGCATCGCCACATCGGTGCCGCCGCCCATGGCAATGCCAATGTCGGCGGCGGCCAGGGCCGGGGCGTCGTTGATGCCGTCGCCCACCATCGCCACCACCGAATGGCGCTTCAATTGTTGGACGATGGCGGATTTATCCGCCGGTAGTACCTCGGCGTGGACATTGGAAATCTCCAGCGCCTGGGCCACTACTCGGGCGCTACCTTGGTTGTCGCCGGTGAGCAGGTGGCTGGCGATGTGCTGTTCATCCAAGGCCCGTACGGCTGCCAGAGCACCAGGCTTGAGGGTGTCACCGAAGGCAAACAGGCCTAGCACCCGCGGCACTGCGCCTTGTTCGATCAGCCAGGACAACGTGCGCCCTTCGGTTTCCCAAACCTGCGCAGATTCGGCCAGCGAACCGGGCTCCAGACCCCGTTCTTCAAGCAGACGACGATTGCCCAAGGCCAGGCGGCGCCCGTCGAGGCTACCGGCAATACCGCGTCCGGCCAGGGACTGGCTGTCGCTGACATCCGGCACGTGCAGGCCGCGCTCGGCGCAGGCATCCAGTACCGCTTTGGCCAGCGGATGTTCGCTGCCGCGTTGCAGCGCCCCGGCCATTTTCAGCAGCGCGTCCTCGTCGCCGTCGAGGGCGGTCAGGTGGGCGATGCGGGGCGTGCCGGAGGTGAGGGTGCCGGTCTTGTCGAACACCACGGTCGTGACTTCATGGGCGCGCTCCAAGGCCCCGGCGTCCTTGATCAGAATCCCGTGGCGCGCAGCCACACCGGTGCCAGCCATGATCGCCGTGGGCGTCGCCAGGCCCAGGGCGCAGGGGCAGGCGATTACCAGCACCGCAACGGCGTTGATCAGTGCGGTTTCCAGTGGGGCTCCGTACAGCCACCAGCCGATCAATGTCGCCAGGGCCAGCACCAGCACCACCGGCACGAAGACCTGGCTGACTTTATCCACCAGTTTCTGGATTGGCGCCTTGGCGGCCTGGGCGTCTTCCACCAGGCGGATGATGCGCGCCAGAACGGTTTCGGCGCCCAAGGCTTGCGTGCGGACCAGCAGCCGGCCTTCGCCATTGATAGCGCCACCCGTGACTTTGTCGCCGGGCTGCTTGGGCACCGGCAGGCTTTCGCCGCTGATCAGCGCTTCGTCGGCATGGCTCTGGCCTTCCAGCACTTCACCGTCCACCGGGAAGCGTTCGCCGGGCTTGACCAGCACCCGGTCATTCAAGCGCAGGGCGCTGATGGCAACGTCCCGCTCCTGGCCATCGATCACCTGGATCGCCCGCTCCGGGCGCAAGGCTTCGAGGGCGCGGATGGCGCTGGCGGTCTGGCGCTTGGCGCGGCTTTCCAGGTATTTGCCGAGCAGGACCAGGGCAATCACCACCGCCGAGGCCTCGAAATACAGGTGCGGCATGCTACCGGGACGGGCGATCGCCCATTCATACACGCTCAAGCCATAGCCGGCGCTGGTACCCAGGGCCACCAGCAGGTCCATGTTCCCGGCACCGGCCCGCACGGCCTTGAAGGCGGCGACGTAGAACCGCGCGCCAAAGATGAATTGCACCGGCGTCGCCAGGGCGAACTGCACCCAGGCCGGAAGCATCCAATGCACGCCGAACGGCTGCAGCAACATGGGCAGCACCAACGGCACGGACAGCAGGATCGCCAGCACCAGTGCCAGGCGTTCACGATTCAGGCGGTTGCCCTGGGTATCGGCGGCCTGCTCGGCCTGCCAGACCGTGGCGTCGTAGCCCGCGCGCTTGACCGCATCGATCAGGGTTTGTGCATCCACGTGGCCGAGCAGTTCGAGATGGGCCCGCTCGTTGGCCAGATTGACGTTGACGTTGTTCACGCCATCGACCTTGCCCAGGGCGCGTTCGACCCGACCGACACAGGAGGCGCAGGTCATCCCTTCGATGTTCAACTCCAGGGTTTGCACGGGAACGCTATAGCCCGCCTGTTCGACGGCCTGCTTCAAGGCCGGCAGGCTGCCTTTGGGGGCCTGGACTCGGGCCAGTTCCGTCGCCAGGTTGACGCTGACAGCACGGGTACCGGCGACTTTGCTCAAGGCTCGCTCGACCCGCCCGGCGCAACTGGCACAGGTCATCCCGGCAATGGGTAGATCGAACGTGGTGGATTCGGACATGGGTCAGGCTCCCTGTAGTGAATGACTACAGGATCAACCTTGCCATTCTGGCAAGGTCAAGCGCCAATCCAAAACAGCGTTGCCGATCCCTGTCTGGGGAGTTGGCTCTGTGGGAGCAAGGCTTGCCCGCGATCCAGGCACCGCAGTCTCTTGAGGGACCGCAGCGCCTGGATCGCGAGCAAGCTTTGCTCCCACAAAGCTCCACAGGGGCTGGCAACCACAAGATGGGGGTGTCAGTAACCGAGCCCAGCCTGCTTGAGGTACATGCCTTGTTCATTCATGGCGATGCGGAACTTCAAGATGTCACCGGCCTTGAGGGTGATGTTCTGAGACCCTGGCGCGAGCATGCCCGGGTTGCACCCCGGCGCTTGTCCGGGCAGCAATTTCAGGCGCAAGGAGAATTGACCCGGCGGCAGGTTGAACGAGGTGCTTTGCTCCTGGAACAGCCGGGCCGAGAGTTGGTCCTGGATATAGATGCCGATTTCGCAATTGGTCGACACCTCCAGGCGCTCGCGGGAAATGATCAACACGCCATAGTCTTCGCCGGCGGCCGAGGCCTGGGGCGCTACCGCTGAAAGACCGAGCATGCAAAACAGGCTGAACGCTGACCAGCGCATGGCTGAACCTCCGGTGTGAAATCCTTGATGTGTGCAGCTTGGCTGAGGGCGAGGCCGATTGCCAGCCCGGCAGTTTTTGTCAGAACTTGACCTTTCCATCGTGGCAAGCTTGAGACTGGCGGCAACCTCAATCCCAAGGAGTCATCTCATGCAAACTTTTAATGTCGAGGGCATGTCCTGCGGTCACTGCGTCAAGGCCATCACCGAGGCGGTCCAGGCCAAGGATCCGGCGGCTGACGTGCGCGTCGACCTGGGCGCGAAGACCGTCCAGGTCCAGAGTTCGTTGCCGGCCGATGCCGTGGTCGCGGCCATCAAGGAAGAGGGTTATGGGATCAGTGTGGCTTGAGTTTTTTTAATCGTTAGCGACCTATCGGAATGTTCAAGAGCGCCCGGCACGGCTAGACTGTCGGGCTGTCGAACGACGCCTGAGCTGGACGCCCGATGAACCTCCGTACGATTCTGATTCTTGGCGCCTTGAGCGCTTTCGGTCCCTTGGCGATCGATTTCTACCTGCCCGCCTTTCCGGCGATGGCCACGGCCTTCGGTACTGACGAAAAACACATCCAGCTGACCCTGGCGGCCTATTTCCTCGGATTGTCCATCGGGCAGTTGGCCTATGGGCCTGTGGCGGACCGCTTCGGACGGCGGATTCCGCTGCTGACGGGCGTCGGCCTGTTCACCCTGGCGTCCCTGGCCTGCGCCTATGCGCCAAACCTCGAATGGCTGATTGGCGCTCGCTTCGTCCAGGCCTTGGGCGGCTGCGCCGGGATGGTGATTTCCCGGGCCGTGGTCAGTGACAAATGCGACGCGGTGGGCTCGGCGAAGGTGTTTTCGCAACTGATGCTGGTGATGGGCCTGGCGCCGATTCTCGCGCCGATGCTGGGTGGGTTGCTGGTGAACCTGCATGGCTGGCAGTCGATCTTCATTGCCCTGACCGTGTTCAGCGCGCTGGCGGCGACAGCCGTGGCCTTGTGGCTGCCGGAAAGCTTGCCGGACGATGTACCTCGGCAACCGTTGTCAGGGGCGTTGCGCCAGTATGGCCGATTATTGACCGACGCCGTCTACCTCGGCCATGCGCTGACGGGGGGCATCGCTATCGCTGGGATGTTTGCCTACATCGCCGGTTCGCCTTTCGTCTTCATCAAGCTCTACGGTGTACCGGCCGAACATTTCGGTTGGCTGTTCGGCACCAACGCGGCGGGCTTCATCCTGGTTGCCCAGGTCAACGCCCGGTTGCTGTCCAAGCGCGGCCCGGCGTTCCTGTTGAACCGCGCGGTATGGGTCTACCTGGGGGCGGGGCTGAGCCTGCTGGCGGTCAGTTCATTGCAACCGGCGCAGTTGTGGCCGCTGCTGGTCCCACTGTTTATCTGCATCGCCAGCCTGGGTTGCATCCTTCCCAATGCCTCGGCCTGCGCCATGAACGGGCAGGGCGCCCGGGCCGGCAGTGCCTCGGCGATGCTGGGATGCCTGCAGTTTTCCGTGGCGGCGGGAGCCGCTGCGTTGGTCGCTGCATTGCATGACGGCACCGCCGTGCCGATGGCCTTGGTCATCAGCCTTTGCGGGTTATTGGTGGTGGGTGCCGCCATGCTCACCCGTCGTCTGCAAAATGCCCAGGCAGTGGCCCAGGCCAGTCGCGAGGGCTGACTCAGCCGGCCGCGCGCTGCTGTTGTTCGGGGAAACGATGGGGCGCGTGGATCCGCGCCTGCAAGGTCGTGGCAAAAGCCTGGGCTTCGGCCTCGGTACGGAAGGTGACGACGTGCTGGTCAAGACGCACTTGCCATTGGGATTTTGCCACTTCTTTTATCAGGATCTTCATTGCTGACCTCCTCACGAAAAGATTGCGTTGCAAAGGCCTCGAGTGTAGACCCGAATGCGATCGCATTTGTGACAACGGTCAATTCTCGGACTGACGGTTAGTCGCCGGCTAATGAGGCAATCACTGTGGCGAGGGAGCTTGCTCCCGCTCGGTTGCGCAGCAACCGCAAAAACCAGGGGCCGCTACGCAGCCCAGCGGGAGCAAGCTCCCTCGCCACGGGATTGTTAGCGGGGCGACCGCCGTGTTCGGTCAGAAGCCCTCGAGCACAATCTTGCCCTTGGCCTGGCCGCTTTCCAGCAAGGCATGGGCCCGGCGCAGGTTTTCGGCGTTGATGGTGCCGAAATGCTCGCCCACCGTGGTCTTCAGCGTGCCGGCGTCGATCAGGGCGGCCACGCGGTTGAGCAGCTTGTGCTGTTCAAGCATGTCGGCCGTTTCGAACAGCGAGCGGGTGTACATGAATTCCCAATGCAACGACAGGCTCTTGCGCTTGAGCTTGGTCACGTCCAGCGCCTTGGGGTCGTCGATCAGCGCCAGCTTGCCCTGGGGTGCGAGGGCTTCGACCAGTTGGTCCAGATGCTGGTCGGTCTGGGTCAGGCTGGCGACGTGAGTCACCTGGGGCTGGCCCGCTTCTTTCAATACTTCGCTCAAAGGGCGGCTGTGGTCGATCACCAGGTCAGCACCCAGGCTGCGCACCCATTCCTGGGTTTGCGCCCGGGACGCGGTGCCAATCACCTTCAACCCGGTGAGTTGGTGGGCCAGTTGCGTCAGGATCGAACCCACGCCTCCCGCCGCGCCGACGATCAACAGGCTCTGCCCCTGGTCATCCTGGTCTTCCTGGATGTGCAGGCGCTCGAACAACAGTTCCCAAGCGGTAATGGCCGTCAGCGGCAGCGCCGCGGCGTCGGCGAAACCGAGGGTCTTGGGCATGTGGCCGACGATGCGTTCATCCACCACATGCAGCTCGCTGTTGCCACCGGCCCGGGCGATGGAACCGGCGTAGAACACCTTGTCCCCGGCTTTGAACAGCGTGACCTCGCTGCCGACTGCCTTGACCACGCCGGCCACATCCCAGCCCAGCACCTTGGCGGCACCACCTTCGGGCTGGACGTTCTGGCGGACCTTGGTGTCCACCGGATTGACCGAAATGGCCTTGACCTCCACCAGCAGGTCCCGGGGGCCTGCGACCGGTTCCGGCAGCTCGATGTCCTGGAGCGATTGCGGGTCGGTGATGGGCAACGAATGGTAGTAAGCGATGGCTTTCATGAAGCGGCTCCGTGAGGTGAGTTTCGATGAAGGCCATGTTTAGCTATTTATCACCGAGATAAAACCGGCTAAAACAACAGGCTCTTTCAATAATATTTTGATAATGGAGTCGTCATGCTTCGCTTCGATGACTTGCAATTGTTTGTCCGGGCGGCGGACCTGGGCAGTCTCTCGGCGGCAGCCAGGGTCATGGACCTGTCGGCGGCGGTGGCCAGTGCCGCGTTGAAACGGATCGAACAGCACCTCGGTGCGCGGCTGTTGGCCCGTTCCACCCGCAGTCTGCGCCTGACGGCCGAAGGCGAGGGGTTTCTCGAATACGCCCGTGCCGCGTTGAGCAGTCTCGACGAAGGACGGCGGTTATTGACCAGCGGCCAGGATCAGGTCAGCGGGGTGTTGCAGTTGTCCGCGCCCTCGGACCTGGGGCGCAACCTGCTGTTGCCCTGGCTGGATGAGTTCCAGCGCGAGCATCCCGGGCTGACGGTGCGGCTGCTGCTGGGAGATCGCATGGCCGACTTGTTCAAGCAGCCGGTGGACATCGCCCTGCGTTATGGCGAGCCGGAAGATTCAAGCCTGGTGGCCTTGCCCGTCGCCCCGGATAACCGCCGGGTGCTGTGTGCGTCGCCAGACTATCTGGCGCGCCAGGGTGAACCTCATCAACTGGAACAACTGGCCCAGCACAACTGCCTGTTGTACATGCTGGGCAGCCGGATCCATGACCGATGGGTCTTTCATGACGGCAAACGGGAGGTGAGCCTCACCGTCGGCGGCGATCGCTTCAGTGATGACGCTGATGTGGTGCGCCGCTGGGCGGTGGCGGGGGCCGGGATTGCCTACAAGTCGTGGCTGGATGTGTCCACCGACGTACTGGCCGGGCGCTTGAAAATCCTCTTGCCGCACCTGCAATGCGAGCGCGCGCCCCTCAATCTGCTGTGTGCCCACCGGGCGCAATTGAGCAAACCCATCAACCTTTTGCGGGACATGCTCCGGGACCGCTGCGGTGAGTTGACGGCTCGATTTCCACTCCCGGCGGGGACGGGCCATTAGTCGCACGCAATTAGAGACTTTTCCCTCACGAACAATCGCCTCCAAAGGTTTCCGGAGGACAGGAAAGCGCGGTCACCGCGCTTATACTAGTGACCGCCTGCGCCAGAGCAGTAGACGAATGATTCAACAGGGAGTGAATACATGGAACATGCACCTTGCATCAGCCAGATCGCCACGCTGCTGGCTGACCCCAAGCGCAGCGCAATGATGTGGGCCTTGATGGACGGCACGGCCCGCCAGGCCGAGGAGCTGGCGTTGCTCGCCGGATTGTCGCCGTCCTCGGCCAATGCGCACCTGGGGCGCTTGTCCGCGGGAGGTCTGTTGAAAGTCGAGGCCCGGGGCCGCAAGCGGTTCTTCCGCCTGGCCGCGCCTGAAATCGGCGCCGCCGTCGAAGCGCTGGCCAGCGCGACCCTGGTCAGTACGCCACGGCAGATTCCGGAGGTCTTCAAGCGCCGGGTGATGCCGACCAAGGCCCCGTCGGTCCCCGCTTCGTTGATGCGGGCCAGACTGTGCGACGACCACCTGGGGGGAACCCTGGCGGCCGACCTCTACCAGCGCCTGCTGGACGCCGGATGGATCGAGCAGTTCGAACAAAGGGTGATCGTCACGCACAAGGGTGCCAATCAACTGGCCGAGCGGGGCTTGTTCATCCAGGCCCTGGCTTATCGCAATGCCCGTATCGCGTGCCCCTGCCCGGACTGGAGCGAGCGTCGTCCGCACCTGGGGGGCGCGCTGGGGGCGGCGTTGTTGCAACTGTTCATGCAGTCAGGTTGGCTGGCCTTGCCCAACGATTCGAGGGCCTTGCAGGTGACGACGCTCGGCCAGCAGGAAATCCACCGGTTCGCCCGGCAGGATGCCGTGGAGATGGCGTTCTAGGGAACTGGCACGTCGTTCAGGGCTGTCGACAGGTCGTATTCAGCAATAGCCGCTCGCAAGGTTCGCGCACACTCGGTCCGGGGAATTCTCGGATTGGGGAGGCAGCATGGACACTCACGGTTACAGCGCGGCGGAACGCCTGGAGCGGTTACCCATCAGTGGGTATCACCGGGTGATTTTCATCATCATTGCCCTGGCGTTTTTCTTCGACTCGATGGACCTGGCAATGATGACGTTCCTGCTGGGCTCGATCAAAACCGAGTTCGGCCTGAGCACCGCCCAGGCCGGTTTGCTCGCCAGCTCCAGCTTCTTCGGCATGGTGCTGGGGGCGTCGCTGTCGGGCATGCTGGCCGATCGGTTCGGGCGCAAGCCGGTGTTCCAGTGGAGCATCGTGTTGTGGGGCATTGCCAGTTACCTGTGCTCCACCGCCCAGGATGTCGAGACCTTGACGCTGTTTCGCGTCCTGCTGGGTATCGGCATGGGCATGGAGTTTCCGATTGCCCAGTCGATGCTGTCGGAGTTGATCCCGGCCAAGCGTCGAGGGCGCTACATCGCCTTGATGGATGGCTTTTGGCCCCTGGGCTTCGTGGCGGCGGGGGTGCTGTCGTATTTCCTGCTGCCGGTGATCGGCTGGCGCGACATCTTCCTGGTGCTGGCGGTGCCGGCGGTGTTTGTCCTGGCGATTCGCTTCTTCATTCCCGAGTCGCCGCGCTGGCTGGAACAGGCCGGTCGGGGTGACGAAGCGGACGCGGTGCTCAAGCGGATCGAAGACAAGGTCCGGACCTCGCTCGGACGTCGCGATCTGCCGGAGCCGATCCGCCTGCCAAGGGTGGAGAGTGTGCCGGGCAATTTCTTTTCGGCCCTGGCGCAGATCTGGTCGCCGCTGTATCGCCAGCGCACGATGATGATCTGGAGCGTCTGGTTCTTTGCCTTGCTCGGTTTTTATGGCCTGACGTCCTGGCTCAGCGCACTGTTGCAGCAGTCGGGGTTCGCCGTGACCCAGTCGGTGTATTACACCGTGGTGATTTCCCTGGGCGGGATTCCCGGCTTCCTGATGGCGGCCTGGCTGGTGGAGCGTTGGGGCCGCAAGCCGGTGTGCATCATCACGTTGCTGGGCGGCGGGGTGATGGCGTTTCTGTATGGGCAGAGCGCGGTGTTTGGTGGCAACGTCGGGCTGCTGATCGGCACCGGGTTGCTGATGCAGTTTTTCCTGTTCGGCATGTGGGCGGTGCTCTACACCTACACGCCGGAGTTGTACCCGACCTCCGCCCGGGCCACCGGCTCGGGTTTTGCTTCAGCGGTTGGGCGTATCGGTTCGCTGCTCGGCCCCTTGGTGACCGGCCTGGTGTTTCCCATCACCGGCCAGGGCGGCGTATTCGCCCTGGGCGCGCTGTGCTTCGCCGTGGCGGCGGGGGTGGTCTGGTTGTTCGGGATGGAAACCCGGGGCAAGACGTTGGAAGAGTTGAGCGAAGCGCCCGTCGCCGACTAAACACGATCCCCTGTGGGAGCGGGCTTGCTCGCGAAAGCGGTGTGCCAGTCGACATCATGTTAGCTGACACACCGTCTTCGCGAGCAAGCCCGCTCCCACAGGGGTTGATTGTCGGGGTTAAGGTTTCACCAACCGCGCATCCAGGCTGTTCTGCGCCAGGCGCTTGGCCTGGTCCTGGGTCATGCCCAGGTGGGTGTGCAGGGCGTGGAAGTTTTCGGTGACGTAGCCGCCGAAGTACGCCGGGTCATCGGAGTTCACCGTCACCTTCACGCCGCGCTCGAGCATGTCGAGGATGTTGTGTTGCGACATGTCGTCGAACACGCACAGCTTGGTGTTGGACAGCGGGCACACGGTCAACGGAATCTGCTCGTCGATGATCCGCTGCATCAGCCGCTCATCTTCGATGGCGCGCACGCCATGGTCGATGCGCTGGATCTTCAGCAGGTCCAGGGCTTGCCAAATGTACTCGGGCGGGCCTTCTTCGCCGGCGTGGGCAACGGTCAGGAAGCCCTCGTTGCGTGCGCGGTCGAATACGCGCTGGAACTTGCTCGGTGGATGGCCCATTTCCGAACTGTCCAGGCCCACGGCCACGAAGGCGTCGCGGAACGGCAGCGCCTGGTCGAGGGTCTTCTCGGCTTGTTCTTCGCTCAGGTGACGCAGGAAGCTCAGGATCAGGCCGCTTGTAATGCCCAGTTGCTGCTCACCGTCCTTGAGGGCGGCGGCGATGCCGTTGAGCACCACTTCGAATGGGACGCCACGGTCGGTGTGGGTCTGCGGGTCGAAGAACGGTTCGGTGTGGATCACGTTCTGCGCCTTGCACCGCAACAGGTAGGCCCAGGTCAGGTCGTAGAAATCCTGGGAGGTGCGCAGCACATCGGCGCCCTGGTAATAGAGGTCGAGAAATTCCTGCAGGTTGTTGAAGGCATAGGCCTTGCGCAGGGTATCGACGTCGTTCCACGGCAGGGCGATCTTGTTGCGTTCGGCCAGGGCGAACAGCAGCTCGGGTTCCAGCGAGCCTTCCAGGTGCAGGTGCAGTTCAGCCTTGGGCAGGGCGTTCAGCCAGTCGTACATGGTCTTTTCTCATCAGCGAATCGATGGCGGGCATTCTACAGGGGGCTGGCCGCCCTGTCGGGTAAAACCTGACCGGCTGATCCACTACACGGCCTGGGGCTCCCGCCGGTAAGCATAGGTGTCGGCGAAGCGCGACAGCAGGAATTCGGCGCAGGTCGTCGTTGGGTACTTGGGTGGGTGGGCGTCCTCCTGGCAACCGGGCAGGCACTGGATCAGCGTGTCGGGGTGCGGTTCGGCAAAGAATGGCATCGAATAGCGGTCCACTCCCAGCGGGCTGATCACCCGATGCGGCGTGGACAGGTAACGGTCGTTGCTCCAGCGCGCCATCATGTCGCCGAGGTTGACCACGAAGGTGCCATCGATGGGCGGCGCGTCGATCCACTGGCCATTGACGTTGCGCACTTGCAGGCCACCGGCGGCGTCCTGGTAGAGCAGGGTGATGCAACCGTAGTCGGTATGGGCGCCGGCACCTTGCTGTTCGGCGCAACTGGCGGTGTCGCGGGGCGGGTAATGGATCAGGCGCAGCACGCTCACCGGTTCGTTGAAGCGCGTGTCGAAAAAGTCCCGTTCGATGCCCAGGGCCAGGGTCATGGCCCGCAGCAGGGTTTGCGCAAGCGCTTGCATGTCACGGTAATGCTGCTCCATCAAGGCTTGCCAGCCGCTCAGGTCTGGATGGCGATTGGGGCCGCGCAACGGTTTTTCCGCCAGCACCTCGGGGTGATCGGCCGGCAGATGCAGGCCCATGTCGAAGGTTTCCTTCAGGTCGCTGGGCTTGGTCGGGTCCAGTTGTTCCGTGGCGACGGCGCCGTAGCCACGATGGTGGCGGGTCTGGGTGATGTCGATCTTGAGTTTTTCTTCGACGGGCAGGGCGAAGAAGCGTTGGGCATTGCCCAGCACCTCGGCGATGCGCGCCGGGCTGATGGGGTGGCCCTTGATGTAGAAGAAGCCCCACTGACGGCAGGCGCGGTCGATCTGCTCGGCGACGCCTTGCCAGGCGTCGGGCTCATCGCCGTAGAGCGGGCTGATGTCGATGATGGGCAGGCTGTTCATACTGCTTTCCTGAATTCGGATGCGGACTTCTGTGGGAGCGGGCTTGCTCGCGAAGGCGGCGGGACATTCAGCATCAATGTTGACTGACACTCCGCCTTCGCGAGCAAGCCCGCTCCCACAGGGTTTTGTGTTGATTCGCCAGCTATTTCGGAATCTCAGCCTTCATCCCTTCGACGTAATAATTCATCGACGCCAGTTCCGCGTTGGTGGCGCTCACGCCCGCGGGGATTTTCTCGACGCCGGCCTGGTCCTTGATCGGGCCGGTGAACGGGTGAAAGGCGCCGTTCTCGATATCGGCGATGATCTGCTCGGCTTCGCCCTTGACCGCTGCCGGCACCAGGTCGCTGATCGGCAGTTTCACCGTGCCTTCCTTCAGGCCACCCCAGTAGTCCTGGGGTTTCCAGTTGTGGTCAAGCACGCTCTGGGTCGCCTGGATGTAATGCGGGCCCCAGTCATTGACGATGGAGGTCAGCACCGCCTTGGGCCCGAAATGGGCCATGTCCGAAGCGTAGCCCACCGCATAGACGCCGCGGCGTTCGGCGGCCTGGATCGGTGCTGGGCTGTCGGTGTGCTGGAACACCACGTCCACGCCCTGGTCGATCAGCGCGTTGGCGGCGTCGGCTTCCTTGCCCGGGTCGAACCAGGAATTGACCCACACCACTTTGATTTCGGTGCCGGGGTTGTATTTGTTCAGGGCCAATTGGATGGCGTTGATATCGCGAATGACTTCCGGGATCGGGAACGAGGCGACGTAGCCGATCTTCTTGGTCTTGGTCATCTTGGCCGCGAGGAAGCCGCCGACGTAGCGACCTTCATAGGTGCGAGCCAGGTAGGTGCCGAGGTTCTTGTCCTGCTTGTAGCCGGTGGCGTGTTCGAAGGTTACCTTGGGAAACTGCTTGGCGACTTTCAGCGTCGGGTTCATATAGCCGAAGGACGTGGTGAAGATCAGGTCGTACTTGTCCTTGGCCATGTTACGGATCACCCGCTCGGCGTCGGCCCCCTCTGGTACGTTTTCCACGTAGTGGGTGGTGATCTGCTCGCCGAACTTCGCCGCCAGTTCCTTGCGCCCTTGTTCATGCTGATAGGTCCAGCCGTGGTCGCCGATGGGGCCGATGTAGACGAAGCCGACCTTCAGCGGGTCGGCGGCACTGGCATTCAGGCTGGCACCCAGGCCGACGGCCGCGACGACGGCGCAAAGCAATTTCTTCAAGGGACGTTTGTGCATGAACTCGAACTCCATTTTGTTGTGAGGTTGGCTGTGCAGCAGCAATGCAAAATGCTGACCAACAGGACAACTAATCGACACGACCTTATTGTGGCGAGGGAGCTTGCTCCCGCTGGGCTGCGCAGCGGCCCTGTTTTTTACGGTTGCTTCGCAACCGAGCGGGAGCAAGCTCCCTCGCCACAGGTTCTACATCCGCATAACCTGTGGGAGCGAGCTTGCTCGCGATGGGGCCGTCCGGATCGATAACGGTGCACCTGCCAGCCACTCGCCACCCCCTGGTGCATCACACCGAACGAAACGTTCGCCTCCCCCGACAGTCAGTAACTCATGACCCGCTCACAGTGACAGGCCCGCGATGCTCACTTTGATCAAGCAAGAAAAACTGCTGTTGCTGGCGCTGGCCGCCGTATGTGTCGCCTACCCGCTGGAGCACTGGCTGCTGGGCAGCGGGCAACTGGTGGCGTTGCTCGGCGGCCTGGTCCTGATCGGTTTCATCGTCGCCGCCTCCATGCGCGTAGCCCATCACGCCGAGTTGCTGGCGGAAAAGGTCGGTGATCCTTACGGCACCATGATCCTGACCTTGTCGGCGGTGCTGGTGGAGGTGGTGATCCTGGCGATCATGATGAACAACGAAGCCTCGTCGACGCTGGTGCGGGACACGATCTACTCGGCGGTGATGCTCGACATCAACGGCATCCTCGGGCTCGCGGCGCTGATGGGCGGGATCAAGCATGGCGAGCAGGTCTATAACGACGATTCGGCGCGCACCTACAGCGTGATGATTCTCACGGCCATGGGCGTGTCGATGGTGGTGCCGGAGTTCATCCCCCGGGATAGCTGGAAAACCTATTCTGCCTTCACCATCGGCGCGATGATCGTGTTGTACACGCTGTTCCTGCGCATGCAGGTCGGGCCCCACAGTTACTTCTTCAGCTACAGCTACCCGGAAAAACGCCGCAAGAAAGAACCGGTGGAAAACGAACCAGAACCTATCAGCCTGACGATTTCCATCAGTGCGCTGGTGTTTGGCGTGGTGGTGATCGGTGCGTTGGCTGAAGTGATGTCCAAGGCCATCGACCTGGGGCTGGAAGGCTCGGGTGCTCCGCCCGTGGTCACGGCGATCCTGGTGGCGGCGATCTCTGCCGCGCCGGAAATCCTCACCGCCCTGCGCGCGGCCCTCGCCAATCGCATGCAGGCGGTGGTGAACATCGCGCTGGGGGCTTCGTTGTCCACCGTGATCCTCACCGTGCCGGTGATGGAAGCCATGGCCCTCTACACCGGCCAGCCTTTCCAGATGGCGATGACCCCGGTGCAGACGGTGATGATTTTCATCACCCTGATCGTCTGCGCGATCAACCTCAACGATGGTGAAACCAATGCCATCGAAGGCATGACCCATTTTGTGTTGTTCGCGACGTTTATCATGTTGTCCCTGCTGGGCCTCTAGAAGAGCATCGCGGGCAAGCCTTGCTCCCACAGATCGCTGCAAGTCTGCGGGCTCACGAAAAGCTGTGGGAGCAAGCCTTGCCCGCGATGGCGTTGGGTCAGGCGCCGGCGATCAATTCCCGCGCCGCCTGGCTGTGATCGGCAATCAAGCCCTTCAAGTCCAACCCCTCGACTTGCCCGTCGATCACCCGCCATTGCCCACCGATCATCACCCGATCCGCCCGGTCCGCGCCGCACAGCAGCAGGGCCGAGACCGGGTCATGGCTGCCGGAGAAGCGCAGCTCATCGAGCTTGAACAGCGCCAGGTCGGCCTGTTTGCCCACGGCCAATTCGCCGATATCGCTGCGCCCGAGCAGTTGCGCCGAGCCCCGGGTCGCCCAGCCCAGTACGCGCTCCGGCGTGATCGCTTGCGCGCCGTAGCGCAGGCGCTGGATGTACAGCGCCTGGCGGGTTTCGAGGATCATGTTCGAGGCATCGTTGGATGCCGAGCCGTCGACACCCAGGCCCACGGGTGCGCCGGCGGCGGTCAGCTCCAGGGTCGGGCAAATGCCCGAGGCCAGGCGCATGTTCGAACTGGGGCAATGGCAGATGCCGGTGCCGGCGGCACCGAGTCGGGCGATTTCGTCAGGGTTGAAGTGAATGCCATGGGCCAACCAGGTCCGAGGGCCGAGCCAGCCGACGCTGTCCAGGTAATCCACGGTGCGCAGGCCGAAGCGTTGCAGGCAGAACGCTTCTTCGTCGAGGGTTTCGGCCAAGTGGGTGTGCAAGCGAACGTCGAGGGTTTCCGCCAGCTCGGCGCTGGCGCTCATGATCTGCGGCGTGACCGAAAACGGCGAGCAGGGCGCCAGGGCAATCTGGATCTGTGCGCCGTCGCCGCGCTCGTGGTATTCGGCGATCAGGCGCTGACTGTCGTCAAGAATCACCTCGCCCTGCTGCACGGTCTGTTGCGGTGGCAAGCCACCGTCGGCCTCGCCCAGGCTCATGGAGCCACGGGTCAACATCGCCCGCATGCCCAGCTTACGGACACTTTGCACTTGCACGTCGATGGCATTTTCCAGGCCCTGGGGAAACAGGTAATGATGGTCGGCCGCCGTGGTGCAGCCCGACAGCAGCAACTCGGCCAAGGCCACTTTGCTCGCCAGGGCGAGTTTTTCCGGAGTCAGCCGCGCCCACACCGGGTAGAGGGTCTTTAGCCAAGGAAACAACGGCTGGTTCACCACTGGTGCCCAGGCGCGGGTCAGGGTTTGGTAGAAGTGATGATGGGTGTTGATCAACCCCGGCAGGATCACATGCTCGCGCGCGTCGAAGACGTGGTCGCAGGGCTGGGCGGGTTGTTGGCCGGCGCTCAGCAGTTCGACGATCACACCGTCCTGCAGGACGAGACCGCCACGGGCATCGAGGTCGTTGGCCGTGAAAATGGCGAGGGGATTTTTTAACCAGGTACGGGTCGCAGGCATGGTGGCCGGCTCCTCTGAAAGTGGGTTCAGGTTAGCCAGCTCAGTGATGCCCTGTCTGCTGATCCAGGGTCGCCCATTGGATAGGGCGAGGTGCGGAGTTTACTCAGGTTGTGCTGCAGTTTTCCAGAGCTCGCCGAGATCAAATGTGGGAGCGGGCTTGCTCGCGAAGGCGGTGTATCAGGCGATATATATGTTGAATGACAATCCGCTTTCGCGAGCAAGCCCGCTCCCACAGGGGATCGGTGTGCCACAGGTATCGGGTGGTTACCAGGGGATTGTTTCGCCTTTGTAATTGACGAAGTGATGCCCACCCTTGCCGGCGAAGGCATTCACTTGGTCGATCAGCCCACGGGTGCTGGTCTCGACATCGAGGTCCGCGCCTTCGCCGCCCATGTCGGTCTTTACCCAACCCGGGTGCAGCGACAGTACCGTCAATGACTGCTCGCCCAGTTGGCTGACGAAGCTGTTGGTCATGGAGTTGAGCGCTGCCTTGCTGGCCTTGTACAGCGCCAGTTCCGGCGCGTCGGGCATGGTCACGCTGCCCAGCACTGAACTCATGAATGCCAGCACGCCGCTGCCGTCGCGGATCTGGCCGACGAAGCGCTGGGCCAGGTTGATCGGCGCCACCGCGTTGGTGAAGAACAGCTGGCCGACTTCGGCCAGCGTCGCGCCGCCCGGGCTCTGGTTATCCGGGCCCTTGACCCCGGCGTTGACGAACAACAGGTCGAAGGTCTCGCCCTTGAGCTGCTGGCTCAGGGCGATGACGGCTTGCTGGTCGTCCATGTCGAGTTTTTCGATCCGCACCGGGCCCAGCGCTTTCAAAGCCTCGGCGTTCTGCGGGTTGCGCACGGTGGCGGTCACGTTCCAGCCATCGCTGAGCAGCGTCTTCACCAGGCCGAGGCCCAGGCCCCGGGAGGCGCCGATGATCAATGCGTTTCTTGCCGAAGTCATGAGGGGCATCCTTGAAAGAAAAAGGTCACGGGTTTAATGGACAACGTTGCCCGAGCCGTTGTTTCAGCTCTTGACGCAACGCGTCGAGTTCGGTCATGCGGGTTTCGATCAGGTTCAGCTTGTCTTGCAGCAATTGCGTCACGGCGCAGTCGGGGTCGGGGGCGTTCCACAGGGCGGCGACGCTCGCGCCGATCTCGCCCAGGGTAAAGCCCAGGCGCTGGGCGGTCTTGATATAGAGCACCAGTTGGACGATGTCGGCGGGGTAGTCGCGATAGCCATTGGCGCTGCGCGATGCTGCGATCAGGCCACGTTGCTCGTAGAAACGCAGCGTGTCTCGACTGACGGCGCAGGCTTGGGCTAATTCACCGATACGCATTGCGAAGCTCCAGAGGACTTGACCTTGGAGCATACCCCAGGCTTTAGCCTCTTTGCTCCTCGATTATCTGGAGCAACGTGTATGTGGAGTTCGATGCAATATCGCCGGGTGGTGCTTGGCAGCGCCTGGTACGACCTGATCGTGTCGGCCGCGCTGGCCACGCCGTGGAGCTTTGCGGCGGTGCATGGCGTGTTGGTGAGCATGACTCAGCTCTTTGACCTGCCTGGGGACCTGCCACCGTTTGCGCCGGCGCATGTGCTGATGGTGAATCTGATGGGCTCGATTGTCTGCGTGTGGGCGGTGCTGCGGATTCGTGATCCGCAGGCGCTGTATGGGCGTTATGACGCGACGGGGCGGTTTCTATTCTCGGCCTGGATGCTGTATGCGCTGCTTCATGGAGCCAGTGCGGTGTTGTGGGTTTTCCTGTTTTTCGAAGTGGTGTGGGGCGTCGTGCAGATGCTGCCCGTCCGTGGCGAGGGAGCTTGCTCCCGCTGGGGGGCGCAGCACCCCTCATAGGCAGGCGACTGCTGCGCAGTCGAGCGGGAGCAAGCTCCCTCGCCACAGGGTTCTCAATGCCCCGCCTGCCAAGGCTGCCCCAGGGACACCGGCGCATACAGCCGCGTGCGCACGGCATCCCGGGACAGCAACACCAGCACCAAAATGGTCGCGGCATACGGCAGCATTGCCAACAGGCTCGACGGAATCGCCAACCCCAATCCCTGGGCCACCAGGTGCAGGATGCTGGCGAGGCCGAACAGGTAGGCGCCCAGCAGCAGGCGCCACACCCGCCAACTGGCGAACACCACCAGCGCCAGGGCGATCCAGCCGCGCCCGGCGCTCATGTTCTCGGCCCACATCGGCGTGTAGGCCAGCGACAGATAGGCGCCGGCCAACCCGGCCATGGCGCCGCCAAACAGCACCGCCAAGGTCCGCACCCACAACACCGGCAGGCCCATGGCACTGGCGGCATCGGGGTTCTCGCCGACGGCCTGGATGATCAGCCCGGCGCGGCTCTTTACGATCACCCACGCCACCAGCGCAAACAGCGCAAAAGAGAGGTACACCAGCAGGTCCTGGGCGAACAGCATTCGTCCGATCAGCGGGATGTCACTCAAGTAGGGTATGGCCAGCGGCTCAAAGCCGGCCAACGGCTTGCCGACCCAGGCCGCCCCGACAAAGCTCGACAGGCCCACCCCGAAAATCGTCAGCGCCAGTCCGGTGGCGACCTGATTGGCGTTGAACACCAGCGCCACCAGCGCGAACAATGCCGACAACAGCATTCCCGCGGCCATTGCCAACAGCACGCCGAGCCAGAGGTGGCCGCTGTTGAACGCGACGATAAAACCAATCACCGCGCCGAACAGCATCATCCCTTCCTGGCCCAGGTTCAGGACGCCGCTTTTTTCGCAAACCAACTCACCCAGGGCCACCAGCAGCAGCGGTGTGCCGCAGCGAACCATGGCATAGAAAATATTGCTCAACAGGTCGATATCCATCACAAGGCTCCTGCCTGTACCGCGGTGGTTCGGGCGCGCCGGATCCAGCGCAGGTTCAGGCGGGGCCGGTAGAGAATCAGCACGTCGCAGGCCAACAGGAAAAACAGCATCATCCCCTGGAACAACTGGGTGATTGCCTGGGGCAGGTTCAGCGACATCTGCGCACTCTCACCGCCGATATACAGCAAGGCCATCAACAGGCTGGCAAACAGAATGCCGATCGGATTGAGGCGCCCGAGGAATGCCACGGTAATCGCCGCATAGCCATAGCCCGGCGACACCTGCGGCACCAGTTGGCCGATCGGCCCGGCGACTTCGCAGACGCCGGCCAGACCGGCCAGCGCACCGCTGATCAGCAGCGCCAGCCACACCAGTGGCTTCTGGCGAAAACCGGCAAAACCAGCGGCGCGGGCATCGAGGCCCAGCACCTTGATCTGAAAGCCAACAAAGCTTTTCTGCAGCAAGACCCACACCGCTACCAGCGCCAGCAGGGCGAAATACAGCCCGGCATGAACCCGGCCATCGTCCAGCAGCAACGGCAGGCGACTGGCCTCGCCGAACATCGCCGACTCGGGGAAGTTGAACCCCGCCGGGTCTTTCAACGGCCCGTGGACGCAAAAGAGCAGCAGGTTCAGGGCGATGTAATTGAGCATGATGCTGGTCAGGATCTCGTTGGCGTTGAAGCGCGTGCGCAGCCACGCCGTGAGCGCGGCCCAAGCCGCCCCGGCCAGGGTGCCGGTCAGCAGGATCAACACCAATGCCCAGCGACTCTGCACGTCGATGATGTTCACCGCCACGGCACTGCCGGCCAGGGCGCCCAGCAGCAATTGGCCTTCGGCGCCGATGTTCCAGATCCGCGCCTGATAGGCCACTGCCAGGCCGAGGGCGCAGAGCAGGATCGGCAAGGTCTTGATCAGCCATTCGGACACGCCGTACAGGTCGCTGATCGGGGCGATCAACAGGGTGTACAACGTTTGCAACGGGTCATGCCCAAGGGCGATAAACAGCAGCGAGCCGCAGCCCAGGGTCAACACGGCGGCCAAGAGCGGCGAGCACCAGAGCATCAGGCGCGATTGCTGGCCGCGGGGTTCGAGAGAAAGCAGCATGTGGAACTCCGTTAAACCGGCGCGGGGGCAGGGGATTGAGGGGCGTCGAACTGGCCGGCCATCCAGGCGCCGACGTCGCTGAGGCGGGTCTCGACGGTGGGACGCAAGGCCGACAGACGCCCGCCGCACAAGGCCCCGAGACGGTCGCTGATCTGAAACAGTTCATCGAGGTCTTCGGAGATCACCAGGATCGCCGCGCCCGCGTCGCGCAGGGTGATCAGGGCGCGATGGATGGTCGCTGCCGCGCCGACGTCCACGCCCCAGGTCGGGTGCGCGGCCACCAGCAGCTTTGGCTGTTGCAGGATTTCCCGGCCCAGGATGAATTTTTGCAAGTTGCCCCCCGAAAGGCTGCGCGCTGGGGTTTTGGTGTCGGGCGTCTTCACGCCAAAACGACGGATGATCTCCTCGGCCAGGTGTTCGACCTTGCTGCGTAGAACCAGCCCATGGCTGACCAGGCCCTGTTGGAAGGCGCTGAGCAAGGCGTTATCCGCCAGGCTCAATTGCGGCACGGCGCCATGGCCCAGGCGTTCGGCGGGGACGAATGCCAGGCCAAGCTGGCGACGAGCGTCGGGGCGCAGGTGCGCTACGGGCTGGCCGCCGAATCGAATCGTTTCGCCTTGCTGGCGGGGAAGCGGCGTTTCCCCACTGAGCAACGCCAGCCATTCATCCTGGCCATTGCCCGCCACCCCGGCGATGCCGACGATTTCGCCGCTGCAAACCTCAAGGTCAATGTCCCGTAGCGAGCAGCCGAACGGGTCCGGGTTGTGCCAAGACAGTTTGTTGATGTGCAGGAAGGCTTTGTCTGCGCTGACCTTGGGGTAATCCATGATCAATCCTGCGGCCTCGCCAACCATCAGTTGCGCCAGCTCTCGGTCCGAGCAATGCGCCGGGGTGCAATGCCCTGAGACGCGTCCGCCGCGCAGCACCGTGGCGCTGTGGCACAACGCGCGCACCTCCCCGAGCTTGTGGCTGATAAACAAAATGCTGCAGCCCTCGCTCGCCAGGCGGCGCAAGGTCACGAACAGTTCTTCGGCTTCTGCGGGCGTGAGTACCGAGGTCGGTTCATCGAGAATCAACAGCTGAATGTCTTGCATCAGGCAGCGAATGATCTCTACCCGCTGGCGTTCGCCAATCGACAGGCTGTGGACCAGCCGCTGCGGTTCCAGGGCCATGCCGTAGCGCCGGGAAACTTCGCGGATCCGGGGCTCCAGTTGCGCTGGCGTACCGGCTGCCGCGCCCATCGCCAGGGCAATGTTCTGCGCAACGGTGAGGGTTTCGAACAGCGAGAAATGCTGGAACACCATGCCGATGCCCAGGCTGCGAGCTTGGGCCGGGTTACGCAGGTTGACGCGCTGGCCATGCCAGATCACCTCACCCGAATCGGCAGCGGTGACGCCGTAGATAATCTTCATCAGGGTGCTTTTTCCCGCACCGTTTTCCCCCAGCAGGGCGTGGATTTCGCCGGGCTGGATGCTCAGGTCGATGGCGTCGTTGGCCAGGCAACCGGGGTAGCGTTTGCTGATCTTGCGCAATTGCAGGCGCGCGATGGAGTCGGGGTTGGACATGACAGGCTCGGGCCGATGGACAGGAATGCCCGTGGATAAAGCAATTTCCTGGCCATCAGGTCAGGAAATTGCCTTGAGTGCCGTTGCTGAGGCCTTCCGCGTCAGGCCTGAGCATCTGTAGTGGGGAAATTCTGCACCGCCTTGGCGCGCACGGGTCTGGCCCAGGCAGCGGTTTGCCCTGAAATGGGTGGTCAAAAATTGAACAAGCGGCTGTGAGCCATGTCCTTCATGGGGCGGAAGGAGCCATGAACGGGTTATCCACAGCTTGCTCCACAGTTATTGTGTGCAAGCCGGAAACTCGGGCATAAGCACTGCGAGGCTTTCTTCTAAAGGTGATAAACCGCCGCAAGCGGTTGTTTTGTGGATGGATTTGTCGTTTCTGCAGGACTTTGGCTGAAAAATGAGCAACCCGCTGAAACCCGCATGACAGAAGGGTTACAGAGGGATGTGCTCAGGTTATCCACAGTCGGGTGCACAGTGGATGTGGGCAAGTTGAACGATTGCGCGATGCCCTGAAAGATTGCAGCCTGCGAACTCAACGCTCCAACAGGATCCGTCCACGGCTCAGGTCGGCCAGTTGCGTTTGCAAGGTTTCGATGTGGGCTTCGCCCACGGCCAATTGCAGGTCCACGCCATTGGCGGTGAAGCGCTCTTCATTCACCAGCCCACCGCACTCGGCGACGCGCAGTTTCACCAGGGGCAGTTCGGCGAACCCGCAACTACAGTGCAGCGGCACGCGGCTGATCAATTCGATTTTCTCAGCGTTTTGCAGGCACTTGTTCGCGCCGCCGCCGTAAGCCCGGGCGAGCCCACCGGTGCCCAGTTGAATCCCGCCATACCAGCGAATCACCAGCACCACGACCTGATCGCAGGCCTGGGCTTCGATCGCGGCCAGGATTGGCCGCCCGGCGGTGCCACCCGGCTCGCCATCGTCGTTGCTGCGGTACTGGTCGCCGAGTTTCCAGGCCCAGCAGTTGTGGGTGGCATCCAAGTCGCTGTGCTGCTCGATGAAAGCCTGGGCATCGGCGGGGCTGGTGATGGGCGCGGCGAAGGTGATGAAGCGGCTTTTGCGAATTTCTTCGCGGTGCTCGCAAAAACCGGCAAGGGTAAAGGGCATGGCGATCTTAAAGAGTGGGTGTCAGGCCGCAGCCCTTGAGAATGATGCGGATCAGGTTGTCGCCTGCGTCGATCATGTCTTGTTTGGTCAACTTGCTGCGACCGGTCACGCGACAGATCTGGGTGGCGAAGTCGGCGTAATGCTGGGTGCTGCCCCACAACAGGAAGATGAGATGCACCGGGTCGATCGGGTCCATCTTGCCGGCGTCGATCCAGGCTTGGAACACGGCGGCCCGGCCATTGAACCAGGCACGGTAATCCTGGTTGAAATATTCGGTCAGGCATTCGCCCCCGCTGATCACTTCCATGGCGAACAGTCGCGAGGCCTGGGGCTGGCGGCGAGAGAACTCCATTTTGGCTCGGATGTAGCGGGTCAAGGCTTCGGCCGGATCATCCTCGGCGGTGAGGGTGTTGAAGGTGCTGTCCCACAATTCGATGATGTTGCTCAGCACCGCCACGTACAGGCCGAGTTTATTGGTGAAGTAATAATGCAGGTTCGCCTTGGGCAGCCCGGCCTTGAGGGCGATGGCATTCATGCTGGTGCCTTTGAACCCGTGGCGAGCGAATTCATCTTCGGCGGCCTTGAGAATCGTCTCTTCGTTCTTTTGACGAATGCGGCTGGTGGGCTTGCCACCGTGGGCAGGGACTTCAAAGGTCATGGGCGTTTCCGGGCTGGGTCTGTGGGCAAGCAAATGCGTTGATAGCGCACCGGCATCGATCCGACAAGTGCCATCACACTAAAAGCCTCTCGATGGCGATCCTCTGCCCCTTGTGGGAGCGGGCTTGCTCGCGAAAGCGGAGGGTCATTCAATATAGGTGTCGCCTGATACACCGCCTTCGCGAGCAAGCCCGCTCCCACAGGGGTTAGCGGGTGGCTGCGAGGCTCTCGAGAAAACTCTCCAGCACCAAGTGAGGCCGGCGCCCCTTGCGCGTGACCGACGCCAGACTCAGGTCATAGAACCGTGCCGCAGGCTTGAGGGCCCGCAACCGACCTTGCTGGACCCAGAGGTTGGCGTAGTGATCGGGCAGGTAGCCGATGTAGCGCCCGGTAAGAATCAGGAACGCCATGCCTTCGCGGTCCGATGCACTCGCGGTGCAATTAAGCGCCTGGTAATGGGCCTGGATCTCGGCCGGCAGGCGGAACGTCGGGGCGATGGCGTCCTGGCTGTTGAGGCGTGCGTCTTCAAGTTGTTGGTCATCGACATAAAACAGTGGATGCCCGACCGCGCAGTACAGCAGCGAACGTTCACTGTAGAGCGGTTGATATTCCAGCCCGGACAGGGCACTGGCCTGGGGAACCACGCCGACATGCAAGCGACCGTCGAGCACGCCTTGCTCGACTTCGTTGGGGGCGATCATGCGAATCTGGATCTGCACGTCGGGCCCGCGCTCTTTCAATTGCGCCAGGGCATGGGTGATGCGCATGTGGGGCAGGGTGACCAGGTTGTCGGTGAGGCCGATGGTCAACTCACCGCGAAGATGCTGGTGCAGACCGTTTACCTCGGTGCGAAAGCTTTCCAGTGCGCTCAGTAACTGCAACGCCGATTGATAGACCTCGCGCCCTTCTTCGGTCAGGGAAAACCCCGCGCGCCCACGTTGGCACAGACGCAGGCCGAGGCGCTGCTCAAGGTCGCTCATCTGCTGGCTGATGGCCGAGCGGCCGATGCCCAGTACGGTTTCCGCGGCGGAGAATCCACCGCACTCCACGACGCTGCGAAAAATGCGCAGCAGGCGAATATCAAAGTCGCTGACCTGGGCCAGAGGATCGGGACGACGAGTGCTCATAGTTTAGTGATCCGCCGACTGAAGGTTACAAAAGTTGGATTTCATTGACTTTATCGTCGTGGCAACTTAGCTGCAAGAACGCCTTTCGATCCCCTGTCGCTTATGACCTGCGAGGTTTTGTCGATGAACATGCCCGAACACGCTGCCGGTTCCCTGGCTAGCCAGCTCAAGCTGGATGCCCACTGGATGCCTTACACCGCCAATCGCAATTTCCAGCGCGATCCGCGCCTGATCGTAGCTGCCGAAGGCAGCTGGTTGGTGGATGACAAGGGGCGCAAGGTCTACGACTCGCTGTCGGGCCTGTGGACATGTGGCGCCGGGCACACCCGCAAGGAAATCCAGGAAGCGGTCGCCAAGCAACTGGGTACTCTCGATTATTCGCCGGGGTTCCAGTACGGTCATCCGCTGTCATTCCAACTGGCGGAAAAGATCACCAGCCTGACCCCGGGCAACCTCAATCATGTGTTCTTTACCGATTCCGGTTCCGAGTGCGCCGATACCGCAGTGAAGATGGTCCGCGCCTACTGGCGTCTCAAGGGCCAGGCGACCAAGACCAAGATGATTGGCCGTGCCCGTGGCTATCATGGTGTGAACATCGCCGGCACCAGCCTCGGCGGTGTCAGCGGCAACCGCAAGCTGTTCGGCCAGGCCATGATGGACGTCGATCACTTGCCCCACACCTTGCTGGCCAGCAATGCCTATTCCCGTGGCATGCCGAAAGAGGGTGGCATCGCCTTGGCGGATGAGCTGTTGAAGCTGATCGAACTGCACGATGCGTCCAATATCGCTGCGGTGTTTGTCGAGCCGATGGCAGGATCAGCCGGCGTATTGGTGCCGCCTGAGGGTTACCTCAAGCGCCTGCGGGAAATCTGCGACCAGCACAGCATTCTGCTGGTGTTCGACGAAGTGATCACCGGTTTCGGCCGCACCGGTTCGATGTTTGGTGCCGACAGCTTTGGCGTGACCCCGGACCTGATGTGCATCGCCAAGCAAGTCACCAATGGCGCGATCCCCATGGGCGCGGTGATTGCCAGCTCCGAGATCTACCAGACCTTCATGAACCAGCCAACGCCCGAGTACGCAGTGGAATTCCCCCACGGCTACACCTACTCGGCACACCCGGTGGCCTGCGCGGCGGGCCTGGCGGCGCTGGACCTGCTGCAGAAGGAAAACCTGGTGCAGAGCGTGGCCGAAATCGCCCCGCATTTCGAGAATGCCTTGCACGGCCTGAAGGGCGCGAAGAACGTCATCGACATCCGCAACTACGGCCTGGCCGGCGCGATCCAGATCGCCGGGCGCGATGGCGATGCCATCGTGCGTCCGTTCGAAGCCGGCATGGCGTTGTGGAAAGCCGGGTTCTATGTGCGGTTCGGCGGCGACACTCTGCAGTTCGGGCCAACGTTCAACAGCAAGCCACAGGACCTGGATCGCCTGTTCGATGCAGTCGGTGAAGTGCTGAACAAACTCGACTGACGCATTCTTTTTACAACGGGCGCCCGGCCACGGGCGCCTGTGGATAATTCTGGAGTCCCCATGAGCCTCATCCCGCATTTGATCAATGGCGAACTGCTGAGCGACAGCGCTCGCACCGCCGATGTTTTCAATCCGTCCACTGGCCAGGCCATTCATAAGGTGCCATTGGCTGATCGTGCGACTATCCAGCAGGCCATCAATGCCGCCAAGGCGGCTTTTCCGGCCTGGCGCAATACGCCAGCGGCCAAGCGCGCCCAGGTGATGTTTCGTTTCAAGCAATTGCTGGAGCAGAACGAGGCGCGTATCGCCCAGTTGATCAGCGAGGAACACGGCAAGACCTTGGAAGACGCGGCGGGTGAGCTCAAGCGCGGCATCGAAAACGTCGAGTTTGCCTGTGCAGCGCCGGAAATCCTGAAGGGCGAATACAGCCGTAACGTAGGACCGAACATCGACGCTTGGTCAGACTTTCAACCTTTAGGCGTGGTGGCGGGCATCACTCCGTTCAACTTCCCGGCGATGGTGCCGCTGTGGATGTATCCGCTGGCGATCGTCTGCGGCAACTGCTTCATTCTCAAGCCGTCCGAGCGTGATCCGAGTTCGACGCTGCTGATCGCCCAGTTGTTGTTGGAAGCCGGTTTGCCCAAGGGTGTACTGAGCGTCGTCCATGGCGACAAGGCTGCGGTGGATGCACTGATCGAAGCGCCGGAAGTCAAGGCGCTGAGTTTTGTCGGTTCGACGCCGATTGCCGAGTACATCTATGCCGAGGGCACTCGACGTGGCAAACGTGTCCAGGCGCTGGGTGGGGCGAAGAACCATGCGGTGCTGATGCCGGATGCCGACCTGGACAATGCCGTCAGCGCGCTGATGGGCGCGGCATACGGTTCATGCGGTGAGCGTTGCATGGCAATTTCGGTGGCGGTGTGTGTCGGCGACCAAGTGGCAGATGCGTTGGTGTCCAAACTGGTGCCGCAAATCAAGGCGCTTAAGATTGGCGCCGGTACGTCTTGCGGGTTGGACATGGGGCCGCTGGTAACCGGTCAGCATCGGGACAAGGTCAGTGGCTATATAGAAGAGGGCGTGGTGTCAGGCGCTTCACTGGTGGTTGATGGTCGCGGCTTGAGTGTGGCCGGGCATGAGGAGGGGTTCTTCCTTGGTGGTTGCCTGTTCGATCGCGTGACCCCCGAGATGCGTATCTATAAGGAAGAGATCTTTGGGCCGGTGCTGTGCATCGTCCGGGTCAATAGCCTGGAAGAGGCAATGCAACTGATCAATGATCACGAGTATGGCAACGGCACCTGCATCTTCACCCGCGATGGCGAAGCGGCGCGGTTGTTCTGCGATGAGATCGAAGTCGGCATGGTGGGCGTCAACGTTCCATTGCCGGTGCCAGTGGCCTATCACAGCTTTGGTGGCTGGAAGCGCTCGCTATTCGGCGACCTGCATGCCTATGGCCCGGACGGCGTGCGTTTCTATACCCGTCGCAAGGCCATTACCCAGCGTTGGCCGCAGCGTGCCAGCCATGAGGCTTCACAATTCGCTTTCCCCAGCTTGTAATTGGAAGTGAAGAGGCTGGCGCCCTTGGGCGCCGGCCTCTGTGTTTACGGGGCTTTTTGGCTGATATGACAGAATTGTTAAAATAGGTGTTGACGGCAGATTCTGGAAGTCTATAATTCGCCCCACTTCCGGCGCAGTCGAAACGGAAAACTCCTTGAGATTCAATGAGTTAAGTAGGTTTCGAA
>NZ_JABWRB020000013.1 GCF_014268745.2 Pseudomonas zanjanensis
CCCACAGGGGATAGAGGTGTTCCTAACAGTCAAGCCGCGTCGCTGAAATCGTACTTCAGTTCGTTGTCCACGGCGCTGATACGCACCCCGGCCAGGGCCTTGCCTTCGAGCATGCGGGTCAGGAACTCGCGGCTCATATCCGGCAGCAGGCTGTTGGTCAGGATGGTGTCGATCATGCGCCCGCCGCTTTCGGTTTCGGTGCAGCGCGAGACGATCAGATCGATCACCGCGTCGTCGTAGTCGAAGGCGACTTTGTGGGTGCTCTCTACGCGCTTCTTGATGCGGTTGAGTTGCAGGCGGGTGATGGCCTTGAGCATCTCATCGCTGAGCGGGTAGTACGGGATCGTCACCAGGCGGCCGAGCAAGGCCGGCGGGAAAATCTCCAGCAGTGGCTGGCGCAGGGCCTTGGCGATTTCTTCCGGCTCGGGCACGTTCTGTGGGTCCTTGCAGACCTGGGCGATCAGCTCGGTGCCGGCGTTGGTGGTCAGCAGGATCAAGGTGTTCTTGAAGTCGATAACGCGGCCTTCGCCGTCCTCCATCACACCTTTGTCGAACACCTGGAAGAAGATCTCATGCACGTCCGGGTGGGCTTTTTCCACCTCGTCCAGCAGCACCACGCTGTACGGTTTGCGCCGCACGGCTTCGGTCAGCACACCGCCTTCGCCGTAGCCGATGTAGCCCGGTGGCGCGCCCTTGAGGGTGGACACGGTGTGGGCTTCCTGGAACTCGCTCATGTTGATGGTGATGACGTTCTGCTCGCCGCCATACATGGCTTCGGCCAGGGCCAGGGCGGTTTCGGTCTTGCCCACGCCGGAGGTGCCGGCGAGCATGAACACGCCAATCGGCTTGCTCGGGTTGTCGAGGCCGGCGCGGGAGGTCTGGATGCGCTTGGCGATCATCTGCAAGGCATGGTCCTGGCCGATGATGCGTTTTTTCAGGTGCTGGTCGAGGTTGAGCACGGTTTCCAGTTCGTTGCGGGCCATGCGGCCCACCGGGATACCGGTCCAGTCGGCGACCACCGAGGCCACTGCCTGGTAATCCACGGTCGGCAGGATCAACGGGGTTTCGCCTTGCAGGGCGGTCAGGCGCTGTTGCAGGTCCACCAGTTTCTCGCGCAGTTGGTGGCTTTCGTTGTCAGAAGCTTCGCTGTTGTCTTCGCTGTCCACCACGCCGACGCGTTCGCGCAGGGTAGCGCGAGTTTCCAGCAGTTCGTCCACCAGGGTCTTCTCTTCGGCCCAGCGGCTTTCCAGCTCGGCCAGGCGCTCGCGCTCGGCGCTCAGCAGGCTTTCGCTGTGGGTCCGGCGGGTGCCGATGACCACGCCAATCGCGTGCTCACGGGCGATGATTTGCAGCTCGGTTTCCAGCGCTTCGATGCGCCGCCGGCTGTCGTCCACTTCGGCCGGCACGGCGTGCAGGCTGATGGCGACGCGGGCGCAGGCGGTGTCCAGCAGGCTCACGGATTTGTCCGGCAACTGGCGCGCGGGAATGTAGCGGTGGGACAGCTTGACCGAGGCTTCCAGGGCTTCGTCGAGGATCTGCACCTGGTGGTGTTTTTCCATGGTCGAGGCCACGCCGCGCATCATCAGCAAGGCCTTGTCTTCCGACGGCTCGGCCACTTGCACCACCTGGAAACGACGGGTCAGGGCCGGGTCTTTTTCGATGTGCTTCTTGTACTCGGCCCAGGTCGTGGCGGCTACGGTGCGCAAGGTGCCACGGGCCAGTGCCGGTTTGAGCAGGTTGGCCGCGTCGCCCGTGCCGGCGGCGCCACCGGCACCCACCAGGGTGTGGGCTTCGTCGATGAACAGAATGATCGGCTTGGGCGAGGCCTGGACGTCTTCGATGACTTGGCGCAGGCGCTGTTCGAATTCACCTTTCATGCTCGCGCCGGCCTGTAACAGGCCCACGTCGAGGCTGCGCAATTCCACGTCCTTGAGGGCCGGTGGCACGTCGCCGGCGACGATGCGCAGGGCGAAGCCTTCGACCACGGCGGTCTTGCCCACGCCGGCTTCGCCGGTGAGGATCGGGTTGTTCTGTCGGCGGCGCATGAGGATGTCCACCAGTTGGCGGATCTCTTCGTCACGGCCGACGATCGGGTCGAGCTTGCCGCTGCGGGCCTGCTCGGTGAGGTCGACGGTAAAGCGCTTGAGGGCTTCCTGCTTGCCCATGGCGGCCGGGGCCATGGCGCCGCTGGCTTCGCCCGGCACGGCGCCGGCGTTGAACCCGTCGCTGGCGGTCAGGGCGTTTTCCGGCGAGTCGCCGACGTATTCGTCAAAGCGCTCGCTCAGGGCTTCGACCTTGACCTTGTCGAACTCCGACGACAGGCCCAGCAGCGCGTGGCGCAGGCTTGGCGTCTTGAGGATGCCCAGCACCAGGTAACCGGTGCGCACCTGGCTTTCGCCGAACATCAGGCTGCCATAGACCCAGCCGCGTTCCACGGCTTCTTCCACGTGGGACGACAGGTCGGTGATCGACGTCGAACCCCGTGGCAAACGATCCAATGCCTCGGTGAGGTCGCGGGCCAGGCGCGCCGGCTCGATGTTGAACTGGCGGATGATGCGGTGCAGGTCCGAGTCCTGCAGTTGCAGCAACTGGTGAAACCAGTGGGCCAGTTCCACATAAGGGTTACCGCGCAACTTGCAGAACACGGTGGCGGCTTCGATGGCTTTGTAGGCCACGCTGTTGAGTTTGCCGAACAACGCGGCGCGACTGATTTCACCCATGCTCATGGCTCCTTGAGGTCTGTGAGGTGTTGGCCTGTTCGGCGTAATGCCGGGCCAGTATTAAATCGTTGGCATCTTTTTCAGGACGTCCCAGCCAGGTGTTGAAGCCCAGGCGGAAACGGCCATTGAGTTGTAGTGCGGGCACTTCGGGCTGTTCCAGGACCAGGTTCAGGTCCCAATCCAACTCGTGACCCAGGTATTCGGCGACCCAGGCTACCAGCTCGTTGAACGGTTGGCTGCCGGGCAGCATGCCCATGTAGTCAACGAGCTTGAGTGGCCCCAGGCGAATGCGGAATTTGTGCTGGCGGTCCCACACGAAGCGGCCCAGGCAGAAGTCCACGCCCAGTTGCGCGTTGACACCGACGCGGCTGCGTTCCGGCAGTTCCAGCCATTGGCCGACGTACTCTTCGATTTCCACCGGCAGGCCGAAGTACTCGCTGAGGATCGCTTTCAAACCGTCCGGGTAGCGGGTCTGCGCCGACAGGTGGCCGCTGTAGTGCAGTTTCGCCGTGTCGGGGATCAGCCCTTGGTTGAGCAGGCTCGGCATGCCCCGACCGCTGAGGGCCGCCAGGCGCGCCGACCAATAGTCATCGTTGGGGCGGTCATGGCTGACCGTCGGCCGCGCTTCGGCCCAGGCCCGGTAGAACAGGCTGAGCAGGCGATGGTGGAACACATCGAGAAAGCGCTTGCTGGTGCTGTCGCCATTGTTGCGTTGGCGCTCGCGCACGTATTCGGTGATGTGCAGCGGCATCGGGCCGTTGGGGCCGCCGAGGCCGAAGAAGAACTGCTCCAGGCGCGCCGGCGTACCGTCGCCGCCCGGTTGCACCGAGGCGAGGGTGGCCGGGGCGAAGGTGCAGTCGGCCTGTTGCCCGAGGCGCAACGGGTCATCGGCCAGGCGCAGGGAATGGCCCAGGCGCGGCAGCTCGGGGGATTCGCACTCGATGCGCCGCAACGCCTGGAAGAAGTCGTATTCCCAGGGTTCCTGGTGCATCGCCTCCAGGGTACTCACAGGGTCGGACGACGTCCGGGCTTGGCTTTCCATCGCATGATCTCGCCGCGTTCGGTGGTACGGATCACCGTCTCGGTAAAACTGTTGATCGACACGTAGCGTGCCAGGAAGCGCTCGAACACCGCACCGAGCAGGAACACCCCGGTGCCGCGAAACGCGTTTTCATCGAATTCCAGGGTGATCTCCAGGCCTCGACCGAACACGATCGGGCCGGGCATCGGCAAGCGCCGGGTGCAGGCCTTGCTGCTGACTTCCCGCAGACCTTCGATCTGCAATTGCAGGGCCGCGTCGTTGCTGTCGCCGTACAGGCGCAGCAATTCGCGCAGGGCCGCGGCGCCTTGGCCTTGCTCGCTCAACGACAAGTAGTTCAGCGACAACTGGCTGATCAGCCGCCAGGCCTTGGCATCGTGGGCATGGCTGGCCCGTGGGCGACTGGGACCTGCCACGCAGCGCACGGCGCCAACCGGGGCACTGTCGGCCAGGGTGAAGTCGGTCTTGCCGTTGCCCACGCTCATGAACAGCGGCAGGTCGCGGTTGGTGCACAGCGCGGTCACGCCGAGTTGGCGCAGGTCATGGCGGTAGGGCGCTTGCTGGCTGTCCACCAGGCTGACGAAGGTTTCGCTGCCGATGTAGGTCGAGCGCGGGCCGTTGCGTCGTTGGTCGCTGGACAGCACGCGCGGTTCGCGCCGTACGGTGTAGTAGGCCTGGTCGCGGCCATAACGGGACGGATCGCGCACGGCGTAGAACGGTAGGAACGGTTGCTCCGGCCCGGTGCCGTGGCCAGTCAGGCCACTCAGGGAATGCACTTCGAAATCCATCGGCCGGGTTCGGTCGGCGATCACGTGGTGTTCGTTGACCCGTTCCGACAAGTGGATGCGATCCAGGCGCTTGGGAAACAGGTTGATGGCCGGGGTGCAGAACGGTAGGAACTGCGAAGCTCCCACGCTGCCTTCCAGGCTCGGATCGTGCCGGTCGAACAGCACGATCAGCTCCAGTTCCTGGCCGTCGCAGCGCTTGACCGCGCGGCTCAACTGGGTGAAGTCGACAAACAGGAAACGGTGGGGCAGGGCGAAGTATTCCTGCAGCAGGCGATAGCCCTGGAAGGCCCGCGACACTACCGGCAACGCGGCGTCGGCGTCGTCGAAACCGCGCGAGCGCAACGCATCCTGGGGCAGCCGCTCCACCCAGTCGCCGCCGGGCTTGCGGGCGAACACCGCGCAGGCATTGCCCAGCAGTTGTTCATAGAGGCGGAAAGGCTGCTCATCGGCGCCGCTCAAGTACAGCGGCAGGTTGTCCAGGGCCAGGCTGTTGAACGGCAGTTCGGCGCCGGTGCGCAGGGTCAGGCGCAGGCCGGCCTTGGCCTTCGGTTCACTGGCGGCCAGGCGCCCGAGCACGGCGGACGGATTGCCGAAATACTCGGCCTGGCTGACCTGCAACGGCCACAACGTCACCGCGTGGGCGGTGCGGTACTCGCAGCAGGTCTGGGTTTCGCGACCCAGGGCGGCGCGCAGGACGGTGTCGCGAGGCAGCGGGAAACCACTGCTCAGCGAGCCTTCGTCCGGGTCGGCCTGCATTTGCACCACGGTCATCGACGGCGTCGGCGCCAGGTAATGCGGGTAGGCGATTTCCAGCAGGTTGTGGGTGAAGGTCGGGTACTCGGCGTCGAGCTTGAGCTGAACCCGGGCCGTCAGGTAGGCGAAGCCTTCGAGCAGGCGCTCGACATACGGGTCGGCGCAGTCCATGCCGGCCAAGGTCAGCCGACTGGCGATCTTGGGATATTCCTTGGCGAACTCCGCCGCGCTTTCGCGCACATGGTGCAGTTCCTGGTTGTACAGCTCCAGCAGGCGCGGGTTCATGGGCGTCTCCGCTGGTCGGCGTTGACCACGCGCACATGGCCGGTTTCCAGGTCCAGGTCGGTCTGCAGCATCAGCCGCAGCGGCACCGGCTGGGCCCAGAGGTCGCCTTCGATCTCGAAACTCAACGCGTTATGGTTCATCTCGGCCGTCGCCCGGGCCCGCACTCGCAGGGTGTGGCGCAGGATCCGCGGTTCGAAGGTGGCAATGGCCTGGTGGATCAAGGTTTCCAGGGCCGAGACATCGACGTTCGACGCGCTGTTGCCGGCCAGGGCCGGCAACCCGAAATTCACCACCGAAGTGCCCGCCGGGGTGTGCAGCGTGGCATCGGCGTCGAGCAGGGACGTGGTGTTGAGCAGCCACGCCAGGTCACGCAGCACCGAGGCCTTCAATTGGGTCAGGGAGAGCACGCGCTTGTCGGCGCTTTCCTTGGGGTTGGTCGGATCGTCGTCGGTCAACCGGTCCAATAGGGAGGGTTGGAGGCGATCGCGAGTGGCGATTTCGGTTACCACGTGAAAAGGCCCGTGTAATCCTTCTGGTCACCTGTGCCAGTCATGCAGCTGGCAGTACGAGCGATTATCGAGGGTTCGAGTTGTCCATTGATCTGGCGTATGGCGCGATACTCGGAGCGACACTCCTGATTGTTATGGGGGCCAGCAGATACATGGACAACGATGACAATAGGCACCTCGCCGAAGGTCTCGACGTGGGGTTTGCCTTGTCGATCGACCCTGAACTGGCAGGGCCAGGCCAAGTCGAGTGGCATCAGGGTCTGGTCGGGTTTGCGCAGCGCGCAGCGCGCCTGGTCGTTCGCCAGCTTCAGCGTTTGCCCGTCCATCGAGACAACCTGCTCCACCGCTAGGGAGGGCGTTGCCGAGGGGGATTGCTCCTGGGCACAGGCGGTCAGGCTGGTCAACAGGCAGCCGACCCATATCGCGCAATGGGCCTTGATCATACGAGCTCCCAGAACCAGATCGCTCGGGCTCGATAGGCCGGGTCGTCATAACCTAGGGTCAGGCCACGGTTCCAGAGGTCGATATGATCGCCGGTGCGACCTTCCGCGGCTTCTCCCACTTGCTGGAAACAATCCTTGAAGAAAATCAGGCCAGTCTTGTCTTGCAGCTTGCGCCGGTCCGCGGCCGTTCCGCCAAGGATCAACGGGCGGCCCAGATGATGTTTCCACAACCAGTTTGCCAATGACTCGGCCCCACGAGCATGCCCATGGGCACATTTGGGTTCGGTGTAGGTGGACTTGTTGACCTTGATGGTCAGTTCAGTATTGAGCGTGATGCTCATGCGAATCGCGCATTGGTTTGCCCAATGGCCGTCGCAAGGTTTCGCGTCGGGATAGGTCACCAGCAAATCGGAATACGCTTTCCACAAATTGACAAACGAAGGCTTGGCCATGACTCAGATACCACGTGGGAAAGGGTTGGATTCGAGCAAGCACCAAACACCCCCGGCGCGTGGCACCGGGGGCGTGTTCGATTACACCTTGATGTTCTGACGGATGTTCCAGCCGAACTTGACCGGACCGCCTTCCTTGGTGCCGTCGGCTTTCTGTGGCTGGTAGTCCACCAGCACCTTGGCGAAGTTCAGGGTGACGTTTTCGGTCAGGCGATCATCGCTGCCCGAGCCGCCAGTGCTCAGGGACGTGACCAGCACTTCTTCCAGGTTGATGATCATGTACTCGACCTGGCTTTCACCGCCGGCCTTGCGCACGGTCAGCTTGACCTTGTCGATGTGCTTGCCGCTGGCGCAGTGCATCATCAGGTTCGGCGACGCCTTGTCGACGTACTTGGTCAGGGACAGGTCCTGGACGTTGACCTTGCCCGCACCACCGCCGCTGCCCACGTGCATGTTGCCGGACTGGGACATGCCCCAGCTCCAGTTCAGGACATCGATCTCGTCCTTGTGGGCCTTGTCCATGGACTCGCCCTTGATGTCGCCAATCTTGATGAAAATATCAACAGCCATGTTTTCTCCCTGTGTGGTCTTTACCACATTGTTTGGTTGACGCTGACCTTGCGAAATTACTTTGAATGTCAGTCAAGACACCGAACCTGTGGGAGCGGGCTTGCTCGCGAATGCGGTGGATCATCCAACATCGCAGCCGACTGACCGGACGCCTTCGCGAGCAAGCCCGCTCCCACACAGGAGCGAGCCCTTTCCAACTAAACCTCTGTTTACGCGCCCTTGGCCGAAGGCAGTTTCGATACCAGGCGCAGCGACACGGTCAGCCCTTCGAGCTGGTAGTGCGGGCGCAGGTAGAACTTGGAGTTGTAGTACCCCGGGTTCCCTTCGACTTCTTCGACGATCACTTCAGCAGCAGCCAATGGATGCTGGGCCTTGGTGGTCTCGGTGGAGTGCGCCGGGTCACCGTCGACGTAGTTGAGGATCCAGTCCTGCAACCAGCGCTGCATCTCGTCCTTCTCTTTGAAGGAACCGATCTTGTCGCGCACGATGCACTTGAGGTAATGGGCGAAACGGCAGGTGGCGAACAGGTACGGCAGGCGCGCGGCCAGGTTGGCGTTGGCGGTGGCGTCCGGGTCGTCGTATTCGGCCGGTTTCTGCAGCGACTGGGCGCCGATGAAGGCCGCGAAGTCGGTGTTTTTCTTGTGCAGCAGCGGCATGAAACCGTTCTTCGCCAGTTCCGCTTCACGGCGGTCCGAGATGGCGATTTCGGTCGGGCACTTCATGTCCACGCCACCGTCGTCGGTCGGGAAGGTGTGGGCTGGCAGGTTTTCCACTTCGCCGCCGGACTCCACGCCACGGATGCGCGAGCACCAGCCGAAGTGTTTGAACGAACGGTTGATGTTCACCGCCATCGCGTAGGCAGCGTTGGCCCAGGTGTACTTGGAGCTGTCGGCGCCGTCGGTGTTTTCTTCAAAGGCGAAGGCTTCCACCGGGTCGGTCTTGGCGCCGTACGGCAGGCGCGCCAGGAAGCGCGGCATGGTCAGGCCGATGTAGCGCGAGTCTTCCGATTCACGCAGCGAGCGCCAGCCGGCGTATTCCGGAGTGGTGAAGATCTTGGTCAGGTCGCGCGGGTTCGACAGTTCCTGCCACGAGCCCATGCCCATCACGGTCGGCGAAGCCGCAGCGATGAATGGGGAGTGCATGGCCGCGCAGACTTTCGACAGTTCGCCCAGCAGTTCCACGTCCGGTGGCGACTGGTCGAAGTAGTAGTCGCCCACCAGGCAGCCGTAAGGTTCGCCGCCGAACTGGCCGTACTCTTCTTCGTACATCTTCTTGAAGAGCGGGCTCTGGTCCCACGCGGTGCCCTTGAATTTCTTCAGGGTCTTGTGCAGGTCTGGCTTGGAGATGTTGAGCACGCGGATCTTGAGCTGCTCATCGGTCTCGGTGTTGTTGACCAGGTAGTGCAGGCCGCGCCAGGCGCTTTCCAGTTGCTGGAAGTCCGGGTGATGGATGACCTGGTTGACCTGGGCGGTGAGCTTGGCGTCGATGGCGGCGATGATCGATTCGATCGACTTGATGGCGTCGTTGGACACCAGGTCGGTCTGCGCCAGGGCCTGCTCGGCCAGGGTGCGCACGGCCGTTTCAACGGCTTCGCGGGCACGCTCGGTCTTGGGCTTGAATTCTTGCAGCAGCAGGGACGCAAACTCGCTGGTTTCTTGGGTGGCGCCCAGGTTCTGCACGCCTTCGCGGGCGGTATTGTCAGTCATGATCATTGGTCCTGTGCTGGCTTCGGCGCGCTCGCCAGGGCCTGCAACAGCGCTGGGTCCTTGATCGCCTTCATGATGATTTCTTCGGCACCGGTCTTGCCGTCCATGTAGGTCAGCAGGTTGGCCAATTGGGTGCGCGCTTCGAGCAGCTTGTTCAGCGAGTCGACCTTGCGGGCGACGGCCGCCGGGCTGAAGTCGTCCATGCTTTCGAACGTCAGGTCCAGGCTCAGGTTGCCTTCGCCGGTCAGTTCGTTAGGCACATGGAACGCCACGCGCGGCTGCATGGCCTTGAGGCGCGAGTCGAAGTTGTCGACGTCGATCTCGAGGAACTTGCGGTCGGCCACCGGTGCCAGAGGCTCGGCGGGCTTGCCGGCGAGGTCGGCCATGACGCCCATGACGAAGGGCAACTGGACCTTTTTCTCGGCGCCGTAGAGCTCGACGTCGTACTCGATCTGCACTCGAGGCGCGCGGTTGCGCGCGATGAATTTCTGAGAACTTTGCTTCGCCACGTTGCTGCTCCTGGTCGCTTGAGCGACGGTGTTGGCGTCATCGGGGGTGCCGGTGACGTGACTGCGTGATCCGCTCGCTTTTTATTCGCTGTCTGGGCCGCGCAGGTTTTCAAATTGACTCATGCCGTCGGGAATCAGGTTGCGCACGATGGCCGCGAAGTCGGCGTGCACCAGATTCTTGGCCCGGTTCAACAGCACCGGCAGCGGGCTGGAGGGCTCATGACGGGTGTAGTAAGCGAGAATCCGGTCCAGGCTGCGCAGCACGTCGTCGCGGTTGTTGATGTCGCCGCTAACGGTGCTGGTGCTGTTATTGGTGTAGCGCGGTGCGCTTGTGACACCGGCATGTTCGGTGGGCGCTGCGCTGTCGTCGCTGACGGGCTCGGCCTGGGCGTTGTCGCCACTCTGCGGGGCGAACTGGCCGAGAATCTGCAGGGCCATTTTCAACGGTTGCTTCAACGGGCCTAGGTCCACGCCTTGGGCGGAACCGACCTGGTCGCTGACCTGCTGCTCGATGGCTTCGGCGGCGCTGCGCGCTTCCAGCAGGGCGGCACGGATGATCTCCAACTGCTCGGGATCGCTGTCGAGCAGGGCCCCGGCGAGCTGTTCGGCGCCGAGGTTTTCATCCGGGAAACTTTGCAGGCCGCTGGCATTGGCGGCGGCGCGCAGGCTGACGGCACCGAAGGTGCGCGAACGGGTCAGGATGCTCTCGCGCAGCAGGCGGATGGTGACATCGGACGTCAGGCCGGCGAGGGCATTGATGCGCACGGTGGGGTCGTTGTCGTCATCGGCGTCCAGGCGCGGATGCAGTTCGGCCCAGTATTGCTTGAGCAGCTCGCTGATCAGCGTCAGCACACGGGCCATGCCCGGCAGGCCTTCGAGGGCCAGGGAGCTTTGCATCAGGTAATGGGTGATGCGCAGGTCTTTGCTGCGCGCAAGCAAGTCCAGGCTCTGCTGCTGGATGCTGCGCCATTCAGGGGGTTCGGCAGGCAGGATCGAATCGCCCATGCTGCGCTCGGGTTGGCCCCGGGAGTCGCGCTCCAGGCGCAGGAAATCCGCGTCATATTCCAGGTCTTCACCGCACGGCGAAGTCGCGGAAACGGCGGCGAGCAGCAAAGGCACATCCACTTGGATCGATCTCCCTATCACCCGCTTGAAGAAGTCGGGCAGTTCACACGCAAGTTTCGGATGAAACTCCACATGTTCCTTGACGGTAATGGCCCTTTAGATCTGCAATGATTTTAAAGTGCCATCATGTATATTCAAGAAGTTGTGCATTTTTGGTGTAGTACTTATCGCTTGTCAAGGTAAGCTATTTCGCCTGTGTATGCCCTATGTAACAGTTGTGATGCGCTTAACAGCCTGCCCGACCCACCGGTCGAAGCGGCAACTGACGTGGGGTTTTTGTCACGCAAGCCGGTTATGATCAGCAATCATGCTGGCAAAAAGCCGTTCCCACGGTTGTTGGCAAGGTTGCCGGCGGGTCGTCAGGGCCTCAAACCCTCACTCCCGCCCGCGCGCGAAGTATTCAGCAAGGAGGCAAGATGCCGCTGTGTTTGACTATCACTAGTTATCACAAAATTACCCCAGGCCAGTGTTCTGAAAAGTCCATGGATCAGGGAGTGATGGCAATTGGCCGCAATTCCGATAATGACTGGGTATTACCGGACCCCGAGCGTCTGGTTTCCGGTAAACATTGCGTTATCCAATACAAAGACGGGCGTTATTACTTGACCGATAACAGCACCAATGGTGTGGAATTGGTCAAGGCCGGCGTGCGCCTGCGCAAGGGCAACAGCGAACCCCTGCAAGACGGCGAAGTGATCCGCATCGGTGATTATGAAATCCAGGCTCGCGTGGATTTCAGCCTGCCGGTCACCGACAGCAACCCGTTCGCCGAGTCCCCCAGCAGTTTCGAGGCCTTGATGGGGCAACAGAGCGCGCCGGTATATTCGCCGTCGCCGATCCCCGGACCATCGCCGGTCCAGGTGCCTGCGCATTTCCAGGGTGTGTCGGCCATGGACACCCTGCCGGACCTGTTCGATTTCCTGGCCCCGAGCAGCGTCCCGCCGGCCACCCAGCCTGACCATGTCCCGGCCGAGCAACACAATTTCCGCCCGCCGACACCGATTGCCCAGCCGAGCCCGCCGCCGGTGATCGAGCCGGTGATAGCGCCGTCCGCCTCGGTGATACCCGACGACTGGGACCCGTTCAGCGACAAGCCTGCGCCGGTGGCGGTTGCGCCGCTGCCCGTGGCCCCGCCGCCGGTGCCGTTACCGCCGGTGGTCGAGCCAGTCGCGCCGCCTGTTGCGCAGCCGCCGCTCGCCGACATCTTTGCTGACATCATTGCACCGCCGCCGGCCCCCGTGCCTGAAGCGTCGGTCACCCGCGTCGAGCCCCCGGTCGCACCGCCTGTTGCGCCGGTTACCCCGGTGGCTCCAGTGACTCCGACTGCTCCGGCCGAGTCTGCCCAGCCCGACTTGCTGCAAGCCTTCCTGCGCGGTGCCGGGCTGGACCAGTTGCGCCTGGACAAGGCCAATGCCGAAGCGCAGATGGAAAACATCGGGCGCAGTTATCGCTTGATGGTCGAAGGCCTGATCGATGTCCTGCGCGCCCGCAGCAGCCTCAAGGGTGAGTTCCGCATCCAGCAGACGATGATCCAGCCGGTGGAAAACAACCCGCTGAAGTTCGCCCCCAATGTCGATGAAGCCCTGTTGTTGCTGTTGCGCCACGGCAACCAGGCGTTCATGGCCCCGGACGCGGCGGTGCGCGACAGTTTCGATGACTTGCGCGCCCACCAGTTGGCGGTGATGGCCGGTGTGGAGGCGGCCATCAAGCATTTGCTGGGGCGCTTCGAGCCGTCGCAACTGGAAGAGCGCATGGCCAAGCCCGGCGGACTGTCGGGTATTTTCAGCGGCTCGCGACAGGCCCAGTACTGGCAGCAGTTCACCGAGCTCTACAGCAACATTTCCCGGGAAGCCCAGGAGGATTTCCAGGACCTGTTCGGTCGCGAGTTCAGTCGCGCCTACGAAGAACACAGCACGCGACAGCGACGCCGTTGAGCGGCGTCGCCTTATAACAATACTGATAAGCCCACAACGGATAGCTCAAACGTCATTGAGGACGCAGGATGATTCCCAGGTTTTTACTCGCAGTTGCCACCGCGCTTCTGCTGACGGCGTGCGCCAAGGATGCGGCCAACCCCCAGCCCGAAGAAGCTGAGGCCGACACCGCCGCCATCGAGCTGCATTTCCATGCCATTGCCGGCCTCAACCCTGGCGCCACCGGCCAACCGGCCCCGGTCCGGGTGCGCATTTTCGAACTGAAAAATGCCGCGACCTTCGGCCGCTCCGATTATTTCGCCCTGGCCGAACGGGCCCAGGCCACGCTGGGCGCCGACCTGATCGACCAGGACGAGGTGCTGATCCAGCCCGGCCAGCAATTGAGCCTGCAACGCGACCTCGACCCGGCCACGCGGCACATCGGAATACTGGTGGGCTATCGCGAGCTGGACCAGTCGCTGTGGCGCACGGTGATGAATGTCCCAGCGCGCGAGTACACCGAATACCAGATCAGCCTCGATGTGCGCGCCGTGCGCAGCGCCGTCGTCGTTCCCCCATCCAGCCCTGCCCAATAAGCAATCGGAGCCCCCATGTCCTGGAACAATCGCGTGGTCTGGTCGGAAGGCATGTTCATTGGAACGCAGCACTTCCAACAGCATGACCGTTACCTGGAAAACCTCATCGACGCCCGCAGCCGCCCGTTGTCGGCCGGCGCCTGGGGTTTTTCCGAATTGCTGATCGACCAGGGCCTGCTGGCCCAGGGCAAGCTGGCGATCATTTCGGCGCGCGGCCTGTTGCCGGACGGTACGCCGTTCAATATTCCCCAGGATGACCTGGCGCCAACCCCGCTGAACGTCGATGACAACCTGCGCGATGGCCTGGTGTACCTGGCGTTGCCACTCAAGCGTGCCGGTGCCCGCGACACCGTGGATGAAGGCGAAAACCTCGGCGCTGCGCGGTATGTGAGCCAGGTCTGCGAAGTGCGCGACGACAACGCACCGTTCGAAAACCGCGCGCCGGTGGCCCTCGGCTCCCGGGCGCTGCGGTTGTTGACCGAACAGGATGGCATCGGCGACTACGCCGCCATCGGCGTGGTGCGCATCAAGGAAAAACGCGCCGACCGTGCGCTGGTGCTCGACGACGCCTACATTCCGCCGCTGCTGGATGTCATCGCCTCCAAACCGTTGGCGGCGTTTCGCAGCGAATTGCTGGGCCTGCTGCATCAACGCGGCGAAGCGTTGGCCGGGCGGGTGGTGGCGTCCGGTGCCGGTGGCGCCTCGGAAATTGCCGACTTCATGCTGTTGCAACTGGTCAACCGCGCCCAGCCGCTGATCCAACACCTGAGCCAGTTGAGCCCGCTGCACCCCGAGCGCTTCTATAGCGAATTGGTGAGCCTGGCCGGGGAGTTCTCCACGTTCACCGCCTCCGGGCGACGACCGCAACAGTACCCGCCTTACCAGCACGATGACTTGGCGCTCAGCTACGCGCCAGTGATGCAGGCCCTGCGCGAAGCCCTGTCGATGTTGATCGACAGCAAGGCGACGCCGATTCCGATTGTCGAAAAAGCCTACGGCATCCACGTGGCGATGCTGGCCGACAAGACCCTGCTCGACAGCGCCAGTTTCATCCTGGTGGTGCGCGCCGACGTGCCGGCCGAAACCCTGCGCAGCCGCTTCGGCCAGCAGAGCAAGGTCGGTTCGGTGGAGCACATCCGTGACCTGGTCAATCTGCAATTGCCGGGCATCGGCCTGTTGCCGTTGCCGGTGGCGCCACGGCAGTTGCCGTACCACGCCGGCTCCACCTACTACGAACTCGACCGGGGCAGCGACCACTGGCAACAGTTGAGCAACTCCGGCGGCTTTGCGTTCCACATCGCCGGCCAGTTCCCAGGGCTGAACCTGGCGTTCTGGGCGATCCGAGGATAATTCGCGATGAGCAACGACGATCGTACCCAGTTCATGCCGACGCCCGGTGGCCGTGGCGCCGATCCCTTTCGCCCGGACCCTGGCCGGCCCCAGCCTGCGCCGGCGTCCGCGCCGCTGTCGATGCCGGCCGCGCCGGTCCTGACCGGTAAGGCCGAAGGCCTCAACCCGCTGGAAAGCGCCGCCGGCCCGTTGCTGGCCTTGCTGACGCGCCTGCGCAACACCATCGCCCACCCGGCACCGGCCAGTTTGCGTGCGCAACTGCTGGCCTACCTGCGCCAATTCGAAGAGCGCGCCGAGGCCGCCGGCGTGGTGCGCAACGATGTGTTGCTGGCCCGCTACGCCTTGTGCACCGCCTTGGACGAAGCGGTGTTGAGCACCCCATGGGGCGGCACCAGCGACTGGGGCAAGCAAAGCCTGCTGATCACCGTGCACAACGAAGCCTGGGGCGGCGAGAAGGTGTTCCAGTTGCTGGAGCATTGCCTGCAAAGCCCCCGCGAGCGCCTGTATCTGCTGGAGCTTTTGTACCTGTGCATGTGCCTCGGTTTCGAAGGGCGCTACCGGGTAATGAACGACGGTCGCAGCCAACTGGAAGCGTTGCGTGAGCGCACCAGCGCGGTGATCCGCAGCGCCCGGGGCGACTATGAGCGCGAGCTGTCGCCGCACTGGCGTGGGGTCACCGTGGCCCGTGATCGGCTGGCGCAATTCATGCCGCCGTGGATCGCCGTGGCCATTGGCGTGGCCCTGCTGTTGGCCCTGCTGTTCGGCCTGCGCATGAAACTGGCCTCCGATGCCGAGCCGGTGTTCAAGAACATTCATTTCCTCGGTGAGATCCCGGTGCAGACCATCGACCGTCCCGTGGTGCAGCCGAAAGTGATCGAGCGCCCACGCCTGGCCGGCTTCCTCGCCGACGAAATCCGCGCCAACCGCATTGCGGTGGAAGATGCCGTCGACCGCTCGGTGGTGACCATCCGTGGCGATGAACTGTTCGCCTCGGGCAGCGCCAGCATCAAGGACGATTTCCAGCCATTGATGCTGCGCATCGCCGATGCGGTGCGCAAGGTCAAGGGCCAGGTCCTGGTCACCGGCCACAGCGACAATCGGCCGATCGCCACCCTCCGGTTCCCGTCCAACTGGGCGTTGTCCGAAGCGCGGGCGCAATCGGTGCTGCAAATTCTCTCGGCCAAGACCGGCCAGCCCGAGCGCTTCAGCGCCGAGGGCCGCAGCGACACCGAGCCGCTGGCGTCCAACGCCACCACAGAGGGGCGTGCGCGCAATCGTCGGGTTGAAATCACAGTATTGGCGGAGGGGGTCGAGTGAAGGCGTTTTTCAGTTTTATGACCCGCTGGGTCATCCCATTGCTGGGGCTGATCGCCCTGAGCCTGATCATCTGGTTCGTCGGCCCACTGCTCGATTGGCTGGTGCCCGAAGGCCGGCGCTGGGCCTTGATCATTCTGGTGTTCGCGGTGTGGATCGCCTATCGGGTGTTCCGCATCATCCAGGCCCGCCGTCAGGCCGCCGAAGTGATGCGCAGCCTGGCCGCGCAAACCCCGCCGGACCCGACCAGCATCGCCACCGCCGAAGAACTCGAAACCCTGCGCCAGCGCATGGACGAAGCCTTGGCCCTGCTCAAGAAAGCCAAGCTGGGCGGCGACGAGCGCCGTAACCTCTACGAGCTGCCGTGGTACGTGATCATCGGCCCGCCGGGTTCGGGCAAGACCACCGCCCTGGTCAACTCCGGGCTGCATTTCCCGCTGGCCGCGCAATTGGGCGCCGGTGCGGTGCGCGGTGTCGGCGGTACGCGCAATTGCGATTGGTGGTTCACCGACCAGGCGGTCCTGCTCGACACCGCCGGCCGCTACACCACCCAGGACAGCGACGCGACCATCGACAAGGCCGCGTGGCTGGGCTTCCTCGGCCTGCTGAAAAAACAACGGGCCCGACGTCCGATTGACGGGGCGTTCATCGCCATCAGCCTGTCCGACCTGCTGCTGGGCAGCGACGCCGAGCGCGCCGCCCACGCCGCGGCGATTCGCTTGCGGATCCAGGAGTTGTACACCCAACTGGGCGTGCGCTTCCCAATCTACCTGATGCTCACCAAGCTCGACCTCGTGCCGGGGTTCATGGAGTATTTCGACACCCTGAGCAAGGAAGAGCGCGCCCAGGTCTGGGGCATGACCTTCGCCCTGGACGATGGCAAGAGCAACGACAGCCCGCTGGCGCACCTGCAAAGCGAATTCACCGGCCTTGAGCAGCGCCTCAACGACCGCCTGGTGGAGCGCCTGCAACAAGAGCGTGACCCGGCGCGGCGTGACCTGATCTACGGCTTCCCGCAGCAGTTCGGCGCCTTGAAGGATTGCCTGCAAAGCTTCCTCGAAGGCGTGTTCAAACCCAACGCCTTCGAAGAGCGGGTGTTGCTGCGCGGTGTGTATTTCACCAGCGGCACCCAGGAAGGCAGCCCGATCGATCGCCTGATCGGCTCCATGGCCCAAAGCATGAACCTGGACCGCCAGCACCTGGCGCGCCAGACCGGCACCGGGCGCAGCTACTTCATCGAAAAACTCTTCACCGCCGTGGCCTTCGCCGAGCGTGGGCTGGTGGGCGTCGATCCGAAAGTCGAGCGGCGACGCAAGTGGATCGCCCGCGGTGTGCTGGCTTCCACGGTGGTGTTGGTGTTGGTGGTCAGCACGTTGTGGTGGGTCAGCTACCGCGCCAACCAGGCCTACATCGCCCAGGTCGACCAGAAGGTCGCGCCGTTGGGACAAACCGTGCAGAACCTCAGCCCGGCGCAACGCGACGTCCTCGCCGTGTTGCCGTTGCTCAACGCCGTGAAACACCTGGCTGACGACGCACCGAGCTGGGCCGAAGGCCTGGGCCTGTACCAGGGCGACATGCTCGAAGCCGAGTCCGGCAGTGTCTATCGCAAGCTGCTGATCGCGGTGTTCGCGCCACGCTTGCTGACGCGCATCGAAGAGCAACTGCACAGCGGCGGCAATTCGGATTTCCTCTACGAAGGCTTGAAGGCCTACCTGATGCTCGCCGACACCGAGCATTACGATGCCGATTTCATCAAGGCCTGGATCGCCCTGGATTGGGATCGCAGCCTGCCACGGGATTTGCCGGCCGAGCAGCGCCAGGCCCTGACCGGGCATTTGCAGGCGCTGTTCGAACGGCGTCCGCCCCTCGCGCGCCTCGACCCACGCCTGGTCGAAGACCTGCGCCGTCAGTTGCAGCAATTGCCGGTGGCCCAGCGGGTCTATGATCGGATCAAGCGGCAGAAACTGCCCGAAGGCATCCCGGACTTCCGCATCAACGAAGCCGCCGGGCGTGACGCAGCGCTGGTGTTCAGCCGCAAGAGCGGCAAGCCATTGGGCGAACCCTTGAGCGGGTTCTTCACCGTCAAGGGCTACCGCCAGGGTTTCTTGCTCAGCAGCCTGAGCCAGACCGGCACCCTGGCCGAAGAGCAATGGGTGCTGGGCCACGAAGAGGCCGACCAGCAGAACGTCGCCAGCCTGGCCGCCGACGTGCGTCGCCTGTACTTCCAGGATTATCTGCGCCAATGGGACGCCTTGCTGGCCGACATCGACTTCGTGCCGATCACCAGCGTGGCCCAGGCCGCCGATGTGCTGCGGGTGATTTCCGGCCCGACCTCGCCGTTGAAAAAACTGCTGGTGGCGGTGGCGAAGGAAACCGACCTGCAACAGGATGAGCGCCTGCTGGCCGCCCAAGGTGCGCCGGTAGAAGGCGGTGTGGACAAACTCAAGGAACGCCTGGGCAGCTTGCTCGGCCAGGAGCAGGCGACGCAAAACGCACCGGCGCAAAGCGATGACCCGATCACCGCGCACTTCGCCGAGCTCAACAGCATCGTCAGCAAAAGCGAAGGCGAGCCGGCGGTCATCGACGGCCTGCTGGCGGACATGAACGCCCTGTACGTGCAGGTCAGCGCCATGGTCGGTGCCAGCGGCGACGCCTTGCTCGGCGAAGCCAAGAACCAGGCCTCGGCCGCCGCCACCCGCGTCAGCCTCAACGCCGAACGCCAGCCGCCGCTGGTGCAGGGCCTGGTCAAGTCGGTGGTCAACTCCACCACCAACAGCATGATGGGCGGGGTGCGCAACCAACTGAACGCCGCCTGGACCAGCGAAGTGGTGAACATCTATCGCCAGTCCCTGGCCGGGCGCTATCCGATGTCGCCAGGCAGCGCGCGGGACGCGACCCTGGATGACTTCGGCCAGTTCTTCGGCGTCGGCGGGGTGATGGACAACTATTTCCGCAAGTACCTGCAACCCTACGTCGACACCTCGACCCCGACCTGGCGCTGGCAGCCGGGCGCGGCGCAGAAGCTCGGCATCGCCCCTGGCGTGCTGCAGACCTTCCAGCGCGCGGCGACCATCCGCGATGCGTTCTTCCGTTCCGGCGGCACGCAGCCGATGGTGCGTTTCGAACTCAAGCCGGTGGCGATGGACTCGACCATCACCCAGTTCCTGCTCGACCTCGACGGCCAACAACTGAGCTACGACCACGGCCCGAGCCGCCCGACCGCCATGCAGTGGCCGAACCCGGGCAGCATCGGCGTGGTGCGGATCTCGATCATGCCGCCGTCGTCCAACGGTCGCTCCGGCATCACCCTGGATGGGCCATGGGCCTGGTTCCGACTGTTGGAGCAATCGGACCTGACCGCCGGCAACTCGCCGGACCGCTTCAACCTGCGGCTGCGGGTCGACGGCGCCAGCGCCTCTTATGAGCTGCGGGCCAACAGCGCCTTCAACCCGTTCAAGAGCCGGGTGCTCAGCGGCTTCAGCCTGCCGGAGCGGCTATGAGTACACCGGGCTTCTATGGAAAGTTGGCCAGCCGCGGCGATTTCGTCAGCCGTGGCTTGCCCCAGAGTTTTATCGGCCCGTGGGATTCGTGGCTGGCGGCGGGTTTGCTCGCCAGCCAGACCAGCCTCGGCGAGCGCTGGCTGGACGCCTATCTGGTCAGCCCGCTGTGGCGCTTCATGGTCGCGCCGGGGGTGTGTGGCCCGGACGCCGCTGTTGGGGTGGTGATGCCGAGCATCGATCGGGTCGGTCGTTATTTTCCGCTGACCATTGCCGTGCTGCTGGAGCCTGACGCGGACCCGGCCTCGGTGGTGGGCGGCGCGGACGAGTGGTTCGAGCGGGTCGAAAACCTGTTGTTGAGTACGTTGAGCGTCGAGGCCAGTTTCGAGGCGTTCAACGAACAACTGGAAACCCTCGGCAGCCCGATGTACCTGCCGCGCACGCCGAGCAGCCGTTTCGCCAGCCTGCATCGCTTCGATGCCAGCGACCCGCAGCGGCGCATGAGCGCCCTGGCCGAGGCGGCCTGTGAAGGTGTGAGCCTGTGGTGGGGCCAGGGATCGGAGCGCATTGCCCCGGGTTTGATGCGCTGCCAGGGATTGCCGGCGGCGGCTGATTTTGCGCAATTTTTGCTCGGCCAAGAAGGTGTTGTGTAGATGCGTCCAAGTGCCGGAAAAGCAATCAAGTCTGCAAGCAAGAGCCATGTCGGGATGGTCCGCCAGGTCAATGAAGACGCCTGCCTGGACCTGCCGGAAAACGGCCTCTGGGTCGTGGCCGACGGCATGGGCGGGCACGCGGCGGGCGACTACGTCAGCAGCCTGATCGTCGACAGCCTGCGCGGCATTGCCGTGGGGCGTTCGCTGGACGAATACGTCGCGGCGCTGCAAAGCGACCTGCTGCGGGTCAACGCCGCCGTGCGTGAAGAAACCGCCAACCGTGGCGTGACGATGATGGGCAGCACCGTGGTGGTGCTGGCCGTCCGCGACTTGCGTGGCATGTGCCTGTGGGCCGGTGACAGCCGTTTGTATCGCCTGCGCGACGGCGTGCTCGAAGGCATCTCCCGGGACCACAGCTATGTCCAGGACTTGCAGGACAGCGGCCTGCTCAGCGAAGCCGAGGCGCGCGTGCATCCACGGGCCAACATCGTCACCCGGGCCATCGGCGTCGAGGCGCAACTGAACGTGGCGCTGACCGAACTGCTGCTGGTGCCTGGCGACAGCTACTTGTTGTGCAGCGACGGGCTGACCAAGACCGTCGAGGACGATGAAATCCGTGAAGTGTTGAGCCACGACGAGCCCGGCGAAATCGCCAGCAGCCTGGTGTCCCTGGGCCTGATGCGCGGCGCGCCGGACAACATCACCGTGGTGGTCGTGAAGGTGCCGTCATGAGCTTGACCTTGAACATTGTCATCCCCGGCTACGACATCGAAGGGCCGATCGGCGAAGGTGCGATGGCCAGCGTGTACCTGGCGACCCAGCGTTCGCTGGAGCGCAAGGTGGCGTTGAAAGTCATGGCCGCCGCCCTGGCCGCCGACCCGACTTTCTGCGAGCGTTTCCTGCGCGAAGGCAAGACCCTGGCGCGCTTGTCGCATCCGCACACCGTCACCATCCATGACATCGGCAACGTCGGTGAGCTGTATTACATGGCGATGGAATACCTGCCCAACGGCACGCTCAAGGAACGCATCGCCGCGGGCCTGACGCCGGAGCAGGGCCTGACCTACATTCGCCAGATCGCTTCGGCATTGGGTTATGCCCACGGTTTGGGCCTGGTCCACCGTGACGTCAAGCCGGCCAACATCCTGTTCCGCGCCGATGGCACGGCGGTGCTCTCGGACTTCGGCATCGCCAAGTCCCTCGACGACCGCACCCAGTTCACCCAGGCTGGCTTTGCTGTGGGTACGCCCAGCTACATGAGCCCGGAACAGGCCCGTGGGCAAGACATCGACGGCCGCGCCGACCTGTATGCCCTGGGCGTGGTGCTCTACGAAATCCTCGTCGGCAAACTGCCGTACACCGGCAACGACGCACTCTCCACGGCCCTGGCGCACCTGACCGAGCCGTTGCCGGAGTTACCGGTGCATCACGGCCGTTATCAGGACGTGTTGCGCAAGTTGCTGGCGAAGGACCCGGCGGAGCGTTTCCCGGACGCGGCGGCGTTGCTGCGGGCGTTGGATAACCTGCCTGAGGCATCGGCGGAAGCGACGCTGATCCGGCCGTTGTCGTTTGAACTGCCGGCCACGCCGCCTGCGGTGGATGACTTGGCGGGCCTGACGCCCATGTCCATCGATATTCCGAGCGGCCCGGCTTATTCCCCACCGCCGTCACAACCGCAGTCCAAACCCGTTCCGCCGCCGATAAAACCGACGGTTCAATCCTCGGTGTCGGAGCAGCGCAAGGGGCCGGTGTTCGCCCTGGCCGCCGTTGCGGTCGCCGTGGCGCTGGCGTTGGGTGGCGCGGGTTATTGGTGGTTGGCCGGTGACGATGGCAAGGACGTGAAGACGCCCGTGGCCACGAATACCTCGGTCAAGCCACCGGAAGTGAAGCCGCCGAAGGCCCCGGAAGTGCCAGCGGTCAAACCGCCCGTTGTCCCTGCGGCTCAGCCCCCCGTGGCGACCGAGGCCGATGGCGGCCAGCGTCCGCTCTTGATGGCCGGCAAGAAAACCCTGTTCCAGCGCGTGCTCAGCAAGCCGGGGGCGAAACTCGCCGAGGCGCCGGGCGCCGCACCGGGCAAGGCGCTGCCAGCGTTTTCGGTGTTGTATGTGTACCAGCGCAAGGACGTGGATGGCAGCGCCTGGGTGCGCGTCGGCGCGGCCACTGACGGGCGTAGCGACGGCTGGTTGCCCGCCGCCCAGGTCAGCGACTGGAAGCAGAGCCTGGTGCTCAAGTTCACTGAACGTTCCGGCCGTGCGCCGGTGATGTTCCTGCGTCAGCCCGGCGAGGTGGAAAAGCTCCTGGCTAACCCTTCGGCGGCCAAGAACGTGCTGCTCAAGGCCCAGCAGAGCCCCCAGGAAGATCAACAAGTGCTGGCCCTGGAACCGGCCGCCAGCGCCGTGCCGCAGAGCCAGTTCTATCTGTTGCCGATCTTCGATTCCCGCGAGAGCCTCGATGAGAACGGCCAGCCGGTGCAGTTGCTGAATGTGGCGTCCATCGATCCGGGCAACACGCCCAGGGCTTCGAACAACAACACGCCGATCACCACTGCCAACGCCGATGCATTCCGCACCGCCGTAGTGCTGGTGGTGGACACCACCGTGTCGATGCAGCCCTACATCGACCAGGTGCGCGATGTGGTCCATCAACTGCAAACCCGCATCGCCGAGCGCGGCGAGTTGGACAGTGTCAGTTTCGGCATGGTGGGTTTCCGCAGTAGCATCCAGAAAACCCCGGGCCTGGAATACGTCGCCAAGACCTTGATCACCCTCGAACAGGGCCGCGACCCGCAACGCTTCATGGAGCTGGCGCGGCAGGTCAAGGCCTCCACGGTGTCGAGCCATTCGTTCAACGAAGATGCGTTCGCCGGGGTCATGGAAGCCGTCGAGGGCATGGACTGGTCCGGTTACGGCGGGCGCTTGATCCTGTTGGTCACCGACGCCGGCGCCCTGCGCAAGAACGACCCGTTTGCCGCCACGCAAATGAACGAGGCCGAAGTGCGCCAGGCGGCGCTGGGCAAGCAGATCAAGATCTACGCCCTGCACCTGCTCAGCGACGCCGGCAAGAAAACCCATGCCGGCGCCCAGAGCCAATACCGGACCCTGACCGCCGACGCCAACCCGCAGATCGGCGACCTGTACATTCCGGTGCCCGGCGCGGATGTGCGCAAATTCGGCGAACGGGTCGACGAGATCGGCTCGGTGTTCGCCGACCTGGTGCACCAGGTGCGCAGCAACAAGCCGCAAAGCGTGCCGCTGCTCAGCGCCGCGCCGAGCCTGGCCGACAAATCGGCCGCGGTCGGCTACGCGATGCACATGGACTTTTTGGGACGCAAATCCGCCAGCCAGGCGCCGCAACTGGTCAGCGCCTGGACCGCCGACCGCGACCTGACCAACCCGGCGCTGCCGGCGTTCCAGGTCTGCGTGATGCTGACCAAGCTGCAACTCAACGACCTGCAACAGTCGCTGAAGCTGATCGTCGACGCGGCCCGCAAGACCCAGAGCTCGCCCAAGGATTTCTTCCAGGAAATCGCCAGCGCCAGTGCCTACATGAGCCGCGACCCGTCGGCCCTGCGCAAGGGTGGCAACCTCGCCGATGGCGGGATTCTTGGCGAGTACCTGGAAGGGCTGCCGTACCGCAGCAAGTCGCTGAACATGACCCAGGACCTGTGGCTGTCCTTGAGCGTGGCCGAGCAGGAAGATTTCATCGACGAGCTGGATTCGAAAATCCGCCTCTACGAAACCTTCCACAACGACCTCGCCAACTGGGTGCGCTTCGGCGACGCCGAGCCGGGCGACGCCTTGTACCGCGTTCCGTTGTCGACGCTGCCGTGATGCTGACCCTGAACGCCGTGCACAAAAGCCGGGGCGCCGGCAGCCAGCGCTACAGCCTGGTGATTCCACGGCTGCATTTGCGCGGCGGTGAACAACTGGCGGTGGTCGGCCCCAGCGGCTGTGGCAAGAGCACCTTGTTGGATATGTTGGCGCTGGTGTTGGCGCCGGATCAGGCCGGGCAGTTCGATTTCACGCCCGCCGACACGCCGCTGGACATCGCCAAATTGTGGCGTGCGTCGCAACAGGGCACCTTGGCCGAGCTGCGCAGCCGTTACCTGGGTTATGTTCTGCAAACCGGCGGCCTGCTGGGTTTTTTGGATGTGCGTGGCAACATCGCGTTGTCGCGCAAATTGCTGGGCTTGAAGGATGACGCTAGCGTGACGCGCCTGGCTGGGCAGTTGGACATTGCCGATCAACTGGACAAGAAACCGGCGGACTTATCCGTCGGCCAACGCCAGCGGGTCAGTTGTGCCCGGGCGTTGGCCCACGGCCCACGCCTGTTGCTGGCCGATGAGCCGACCGCCGCCCTCGACCCGCTGAACGCCGAGCGCGTCATGCAGTTGCTGGTGGCCCAGGCCCGCGAACACGGCGTCTGCTGCGTAGTTGCCACTCACGACGAAGCGCTGGCCCGGGCCAGCGGCTTGCAGGTACGGCGCATCAGTTGCCGTCGCGATGCCGACGGCGGTGTCACCGCCACACTCGGGGAGGCCTGCTGATGCGCGGCGCGCTGGTGGCTTCCCTGGCCTGGCAGGATTACCGCAACGATGCTTGGCTGTCGGCCTGCTCGGTGCTGGCTTTGGTGGCCGTGGTGGCGCCGTTGCTGGTGTTGTTCGGCTTGAAGTTCGGCCTGGTCAGCAGCCTGACCGAGCGCTTGCAGAACGACCCGGCCACCCGGGAAATCATCCCCTTGGGCGGCGGTCGCTTCGGTGCCGAATTCATCGACCAATTGAGCCAGCGCGGTGATGTGGCCTTTGCCTTGCCGCGCACCCGGCAGATCGCCGCCACGGCGGATTTGAGCAGCGAGGCGTCGGCTGTCACGGTCGAGATGATTCCCACCGCCGCCAACGATCCGTTGTTCGATCACTTGCCGGTGCCCCAAGGCTTGGATCAAGTGGTGCTCAGCCAGACCGCCGCTGAAAAACTCGGGGCCAAGGCGGGTGATTGGCTGCAGGCCAGTTTCGGCCGGCAGGTGGCCGGTCGCAGCGAGGCCCAGCGCACCCGCGTGCAGGTGCTGCAGGTGCTGCCGCTGGAAGCCTTCGCCCGGGACGGCCTGTTCGCGCCGCTGGCGTTGCTGGAGGCGGCCGAGGATTACCGCGACGGCCGTGCCGTGCCTGCGTTCGGCTGGCCGGGCGATGCGGTGGGCGAGGCCGGGCAGCGCGTGTATCCGGCGTTTCGCTTGTATGCTCGCAGCCTCGGCGATGTCGAGCCGCTGCGGCAGTATTTCGCCGGGCAGAACCTGTTGGTATCGACCCAGGCCCAGACCATCGCACAAGTGCAATCGTTGAGCCGCAACCTGTCGATCGTGTTCTGGATCATCGCCGGGTTGGCCTTGGCCGGCGCGTTCGCGGCGATCTTTGCCGGTGCCTTGGCGGCGGTCGAGCGTAAGCGTCGGGAATTGTCGGTGTTGCGCCTGTTGGGGGTTTCCACCGCGGCGCTGTTGCTGTTCGTGGTGTTGCAGGCGCTCTACAGCGCCACGTTTGCGGCCCTGCTCAGTGCCGGCCTGTATGGCCTGGCGCAGTCGGGCCTGAATTATTTATTTGCACAGATGCCCGGCGAATACGCCAGTCATCTGTTGGTGCGTCACTACACCTTGGCCCTGGTGGCCGTGCTCGGCGTCAGCGCCGTCGCGGCGGCGTGCGGTGGCTGGCGAGTGGCGCGCATCCAGGCGTGTGAAGGAATTCGCGATGTATAAGTTATTGGGCGCCGCCGTGGCGCTGAGCCTCGCCAGCCTGACATGGGCTGATGAAGCCACGGACAAGCTGGACAACCCCAAGCCATTGCCCGACGACGTCAGCCTGCCGCTGCCGTGCGAAGGCCAGATGGTGTTCCGCTACGTCTACATCCTCGCCCAGGGCACCCTGGATGACCGCGAGATCAGCCTCGGCTACCCGTTCAGCGAAGGCGAGGCGGGCTATCAGCAATCGTTCATTTCCGGCTACCGGCGCGACTTCATCAACGGCCAGTTCACCCTCAAGGACCTGCCCAAGGACTGGAACACGACCATCACGCCGTTGATGCCCAAGACCGACGCCAAGACGCCGCTCAAGCCGATGCTGTACTTCATTGGCAAGTACGAGGTCACGGCGCGGCAATACGCCCAGGTCATGGCCCAGGCCCAATCGCTTGCCAGCGGCGAAGCGGCGCCAGCCTGCGAAACCTTGCAAGCCGAGTTGCCCCAAGGCGTGGCCGGGCGTTTGCCCAAGGTGAAACTGTCGAAATTCGAGGCCGAGCGCTTCTCGGCGGTGTACAGCGCCTGGCTGATGAAATACCACAAGGACCTGCTGCCGGTCAGCGGTCGCGGTACTTCCGCCGAAGACGGCGGGCTGGGTTTCGTGCGCTTGCCAACGGAAGTCGAGTGGGAATTCGCTGCCCGTGGCGGCCAAGCTGTGAGTCGTCAGGACCTGGAAGGGCGGCTGTTCCCTCGGCGCCTGGAAGGCAGTGAAAGCGACGGACCCCTGGCCGATTGGGCGGTGTTCAACCAGGTCGCCGGCGGCACTGGCCAGGCGGCGCGGCTGATGCCCATCGGCACCAAGCTGCCGAACCCCATCGGCTTGTTCGATGTGGTGGGCAACGCTGCCGAGATGGTCCAGGAATCCTTCCAGTTGGTGCATGCCGGTCGCCGCCAGGGCGCCTATGGCGGCTTCGTGGTCAAGGGCGGCAACTACCTGGAAGGCGAGGGCACGCTATTCACCGGCATGCGCCGCGAGTACCCGTTGTTCACGGCAGATGGCACTGAGCAAAGCAACGAGACCACCGGTTTTCGCGTGGCCGTCGGCGCGTTGTCGGCGCCGCGTTCGCGCTACAAGGAATTGTTCGCCCAATGGCAGAAAGAGGGGCGGCTCGCGTCGCTGACCGACGCCATCGACGACGCCGACGACCCGACCAAGCGCCTGGACAGCATCATCGCCGCCAGCGTCGATCCGCGCCTGCAAGCCGAACTGGGCCTGGTCAACGAAGAGCTCAAGCGCAACGTCTCGCTCATCGCCCAGCAGCGCGAGGAAGCAGCGGGCAACCTGATCCAGTCCTCGGCCCTGGTGGCCGAGACCGTCAACAACTACAACATTCGCCTGACCAATCTGCAGAACAGTCGGCAAGCCGCCTTGGACGCCAAGGACGAGGCCAGCGCCACGCTGTTCGCCACGGCCATCGACAACGGCCGCAGCGCGCTGGATGGCGCGGTGGCGATCTACATCGACAACCTGGCCACCGGCACGCGCTACACCGATGCCGTGATCCAGGCGCAGTTTCAACGCATCAAGGAAGAGTTGGAGCGCAAGCCGGTACTGGGCAAGAGCCTGGTGGCGCGTGCAACGTTATTCGTTCGTCATGTCGGGGATTATCGTCAGCAAAAACGAGCCGACCCGGCGGCGATATTGAAGGAATTGCTCGCATCGAACGCTCAGCGGTCTTGAGTGTTCGTTGTCAGCGAGCTTGGAAGGGACTCAGGCGGCGATAGCGCCGTGCTGAGCTGGTCAACACTTAAAAGAGAACACAACTATGCTTTTCTCCCGTAAACCTTTGGCTTCGGTTTCCAAGCGTCACTTGCTGATGGTCGCTGTCGGCTTCAGCACCGTACTGACCGGCTGCGCCACGTCGCCGACGTCCAAGGTCGCGTCGAGCACCAAGGTCGAGTACTACCCGAACTGCTACGAGCCGGTGCAGCACTTGCGCGCCACCGAAGGCAACATGACCAAGTCGGTTGTCACCGGTGCGGCCGTTGGCGCGGTCGGCGGGGCGCTGCTGGGCGCCCTGACCGCTGACAAGGAAGATCGTGGTCGCAACGCCGCCATCGGTGCCGCGGGCGGCGCCTTGGCCGGTGGTGCCGCCGGTTATTACACCGAGCGCCAGAAGCAGATCGCCGATGACAACATGCGCATCGCTTCCTACGCGGCTGATGTCAGCAAAAGCGCTTCGGACATCGACCGTAGCACCGCCTACGCCAAGACCTCGCAGCAGTGCTACCAGAACGCGTTCAGCAAACTGGTTGCCGACCGCAAGGCCAAGACCATCAACGACACCGAGGGCCGTAAGCGCCTGGCGGAAATCGTCGCTGGCCTGAAAGAGTCGAACGACCTGATCGTCGCGGTCAACGGCAAAGCGTCCGAAGACCTGAACAACTACACCCAGGCCTACGAGAAAGACCTGCAGCAAGTGGGTGTGCAGCGTACTGACGTGGTGACCGTGGCCACTGCCGATACCACGCAGGTTGTGGCGCAGACCACCAACAAGACCAAAATCAAGAAAGTGCAGCCGGCGAAGAAGAAAGAACTGCCAACCGTGCCTAAAGAAGCGGTCGCCACTGAGAAAACCTTGCAGGACGCCAAGGCCAAGCAGGATCAAAGCAAGCAGGTCGCCAGCGCTGGCACCACTCAGGTCAACAGCATGTGCAAAAACCCGGACCTGGGCGACTGGGCACCGGTTCCTTGCCCGAATGTTTGATTGAGTGAGGGTGGCTGATCACTTCCCTGGAGTGGTCACTGCTTTAAAACCTGTGGGAGCGAACTTGCTCGCGATAGCGCCGGTTCAGTTGGCATCTTTGTCGACTGACCCACCGCCATCGCGAGCAAGCTCGCTCCCACAGTTGTTTTTGGGGCGATCGT
>NZ_JABWRB020000014.1 GCF_014268745.2 Pseudomonas zanjanensis
ATTAGCTCACTGCCAGACCTTGGTCAGACCTGCTGAATCGTCTTGGCAATCACCTCGACCGTGGCGCTGACTTGCTCTTGGTAACGGTCGAGTTCCGCTTGATGCTGCTTCTGCATTTCCATCTGCTGCGAACACAGGTTCATCGCCGCCAATACCAGCAGGCGATCACCGATCAGCGTCGGGTATTTCCTTTTGGTATCGGCCAGTGCGGCCTTGAGCATCGAAGCGGCGTCCAGCAGGGCCTGTTCCTGCCCGGCCGGCGCTTTGATTGAATAGTCTTCTCCCAGGATCGAGATGACAGTCACCCCGTCGGCGCCGTGCTTCATGCGCTGACAGGACCGGCGCTGGCGCGCTCGATCAGGGCCTGGATGCGGGCCGCGGTGGCGCCGTGCAGTTCTTCCTGTTCCATCAGGCTCAGTTGCAGGCTTTCGTTTTCATCCTTGGCCTTGGCAAGTTCGGCGCTCAGGGTTTCGTTCAGGCCGGTGAGGTGCAGGTTCTGTTGCACCAGGTCATTGACCAGTTGCTCCAGTTGGCTGAGGGATGCTTCCAACATATTGATTTCCAGGCTTTTCCAAGGGGCGCGTACGATAAAGAAAAGTCACCGCCGATGCCACGCTTTACACGGGGCGGTGCTTCGCTCGCGAGCTGTAGAGACTGTGATTCAAGCATCTGGTTCCTACCCTTCGTCGCACGGCGACTGCTGCACTGCGACAAAAGCACGCACGCCGCTCAAGACTTCGGTCGCCAGACCGATAAGTCAGTGAAACCAGTCACAGCCCCGCACGGACGCGCTTCTTCACGGTAACTTCCATGTCCCTACGTAATATGAACATCGCGCCGCGGGCGTTTCTGGGGTTTGCCCTGATCGGCGCCCTGATGCTGGCCCTTGGGGTGTTTGCCCTGACACAGATGAATAAGATTCGCGTGTCTGGCGACAACATCGCCCAGAACAGCGTGCCCAGTATCAAGGCCCTGAACGAGTTCACCCAGCTCACCCTGCGTTTGCGCGTGTTGTCCTATCGCCTGCTGACCAACCGCGAAGCGGATACCCAGCAAAAAACCCTGGATCTGTTCGAGCAGCGCAACCAGCAGGTCCGCGCCGCACAGGTTGCCTATGAAAAACTCATCAGCGCTCCTGAAGAACGGGCCGCGTATGAGCAGTATGTGCAGTTGCTCAATCAGTACCGCCAGCTCGAAGAGCGGATGAAAACCCTGTCGCGCAACAATCAGGTCAACGAACTGCAAGCGCTGCTCAACACCGAGCTGATGAGCAATTCCGACGCCATCAACGCAGTGCTGGCTCGTTTGACAGACATCAACAACCAGCAAGCGGAAGCATTCAATAAAAACGCGGCGCAACAATATTCGGCCGCGTTCAACTGGGTCGTCACCCTGCTGGTCATCGCCACCGGCCTGACCGTGCTGTTCGCCTGGCTGCTGACCAACAGCATCACCAAGCCGATCGCCAACGCATTGGATGCCGCCGAGGAAATCGCCAAGGGCAACCTGACCCGGCCGATCACCGTGGACGGCAGCGACGAAGCCGGCCGCCTGCTGCGGGCGATGTCGACCATGCAGGACAAACTGCGCGACACCCTGCAGCGGATCTCCGGCTCGGCCACGCAACTGGCGTCCGCCGCTGAAGAACTCAACAGCGTCACCGACGAAAGCGCCCGTGGCCTGACCCAGCAGAACAACGAAATCGAGCAGGCCGCCACGGCGGTCAACGAAATGACCAGCGCCGTGGAAGAAGTCGCGCGCAACGCCGTCAGCACGTCGGAAGCGTCCAGGAACGCCACTACGTCCGCTGGCGACGGCCGCGACCTGGTGCAGGAAACCGTCGGCGCCATCGAACGCATGAGCGCCGACGTACAAAGCACAGCCTCGTTGATCGGCAACCTGGCCAACGAGTCCCGGGATATCGGCAAGGTTCTGGATGTGATCCGCGGCCTGGCCGACCAGACCAACCTGCTGGCACTGAACGCCGCCATCGAAGCCGCTCGCGCCGGTGAGGCCGGACGAGGCTTTGCCGTGGTCGCCGACGAAGTCCGCGCCCTGGCCCACCGCACCCAGCAGTCGACCAGCGAAATCGAACGCATGATCGGCAGCATCCAGAGCGGCACCGAACAGGCCGTGGATTCGATGCGCAACAGCACCGAACGCGCCGAATCGACGCTGAACATCGCCCGCGGCGCCGGCATGTCCCTGGACACAATCAACAGCGCCATCGTCGAGATCAACGAACGCAACCTGGTGATCGCCAGCGCCGCCGAAGAACAGGCCCAGGTGGCCCGTGAAGTGGACCGCAACCTGGTGAACATCCGCGACCTGTCGGTGCAATCGGCCACCGGTGCCAACCAGACCAGTGCCGCCAGTGCCGAACTGTCGCGTCTGGCCGTGGACCTGAACAGCATGGTTGGGCGGTTCAGCCTTTAATCCGCGCAGTTGTTGATCGCTCACCAAATGTGGGCGATCAACTATCCGGCTTTTGTGGCGAGGGAGCTTGCTCCCGCTGGGACGCGCAGCGGCCCCGTCCTGAAAAGCGACGACTGCTTCGCAGCCGAGCGGGAGCAAGCTCCCTCGCCACAAAGGCTGCACCCAGAACCCGATCTCCCAAACCTTTTTTGACAGCATCACATTTCAACAGGTTAGAATCGCTGGCACGCAGACTGCATGGTCAGTTTGCGCCCGTCCTTCAGTTCTCCCGGAGTAACGCCTTTGACTGCAACGACCATCAACAGCCTGTTCTTGATCGGCGCGTTGCTGGTAGGTGCGAGCATCCTGGTGAGTTCTCTTTCGTCCCGCCTGGGCATTCCGATCCTGGTGATCATCCTGGCCGTGGGCATGGCGGCCGGTGTCGACGGCGCCGGTATTCTTTTCGATAACTACGCCACGGCCTATCTGGTCGGCAACCTCGCGTTGGCGGTCATCCTGCTCGATGGCGGCTTGCGTACGCGGGTGTCGAGCTTTCGCGTGGCGCTGTGGCCGGCGTTGTCGCTGGCGACGGTAGGGGTGTTGATTACCACCGGACTGACCGGCCTGGCGGCGGCGTGGCTGTTTGACCTCAATTTGATGCAGGGCTTGTTGATCGGCGCCATCGTCGGCTCCACCGACGCCGCAGCGGTGTTCTCGCTGCTGGGCGGCAAAGGCCTGAACGAACGGGTCAGCGCCACCCTGGAAATCGAGTCCGGCAGCAACGACCCCATGGCGGTGTTCCTCACCGTCACCTTGATCGGCATGCTGTCCAGCGGTGAAACCGGCCTGCACTGGAGCTTGTTGGGGCATCTGGTGCAAGAGTTCGGGATTGGCGCCGTGATCGGCCTGGGCGGTGGCTGGCTCATGCTGCAGATGGTCAACCGCATCAACCTGGCCAACGGGCTCTACCCGATCCTGGTTATCAGCGGCGGCCTGGCCGTGTTCGCCCTGACCAACGCCCTGCACGGCAGTGGCTTCCTGGCGGTGTACCTGTGCGGCCTGGTACTGGGCAACCGTCCGGTGCGCAGCCGCCATGGCATCCTGCACATGCTCGATGGCATGGCATGGCTGGCGCAGATCGGCATGTTCCTGGTGCTGGGGCTGCTGGTCACGCCCCACGACCTGTTGCCGATCGCCCTGCCGGCCCTGGGGCTGGCGTTGTGGATGATCCTGTTTGCCCGCCCGCTGTCGGTCATGGTCGGCCTGCTGCCGTTCAAGGCGTTCCATGGTCGTGAAAAAGCGTTTATCTCCTGGGTCGGGCTGCGCGGCGCGGTGCCGATCATCCTGGCGGTGTTCCCGCTGATGGCCGGCCTGCCCCAGGCGCAGCTCTATTTCAACCTGGCATTTTTTATCGTGCTGGTCTCGCTGCTGGTGCAGGGCACGAGCTTGCCGTGGGTCGCCAAGTTGTTGCATGTGACCGTCCCGCCCGAGCCACTGCCGATTTCCCGGGCCGCGCTGGAAGTGCACGTCACCAGCGAGTGGGAGCTGTTCATCTATCGCCTGGGCAAGGAAAAATGGTGCATCGGCTCGCCCCTGCGGGACCTGAAAATGCCCGATGGAACCCGCATCGCGGCCCTGTTTCGTGGCCAGCAATTGCTCCATCCGTCGGGTAGTACGGTGCTGGAAGTCGATGATTTGCTGTGTGTTATCGGCCATGAACACGATTTGCCAGCCCTGGGAAAACTGTTCAGCCAGGCACCGCAACGAGGCCTGGATTTGCGCTTCTTCGGCGACTTCGTACTCGAAGGAGACGCCCAGCTGGCCGCGGTTGCCGCACTCTACGGGTTGAAGCTGGACGGCATCGATCCAGACATGACCCTGGGCCGCTTCATTGCCCAGAAAGTGGGCGGTGCGCCAGTAGTCGGCGACCAAGTGGACTGGAACAATACCCTGTGGACCGTCGCGGCCATGGACGGGAACAAGATCGGCAAAGTGGGCGTCAGATTCCCCGAAGGAAGTCGCCCGGGTCCCGGCTTGTTCCTCTAAACTGCTCCCACTCTCACTTGCTTGACCGGTCTCTATGCCTACCCTGCGCTCCTTTTTCGCCATTGCCCTGCTCGGCCTGAGCCTTTCCATCTGCACGGTGCACGCCGCCGAGCCGCCCACCAGTGCCTCGGTACAGGCCAGCCTGGACAAGATCGGCGACCGCAAGCTCCCGGAGGCTGATCAGAAAGCCCTGCAGGCCGTCTTGCAGAACACGCTGACCCAGCTCAACAACAAGGCTGATTACGAACAGAAGCTGCAGGCGCTCAAACAGCAACTGGCCACGGCGCCCAAGCAGAACATCGAGAACCAGCGCGAACTGGCGCGGCTCAAGGGCACCACGGTGGTGCCGGTAGCGCAACGCTATGCCAACCTGCCGATTCCCCAGCTCGAACAAATGCTCACGGAGCGCTCCACCCAGCAGAGCGACCTGCAAAAAGCCCTGGCCGATGCCAACAGCCTGGTCATCACCGCCCAGACCCGCCCCGAGCGCGCCCAGGCGGAAATCTCCACCAGCCAGACCCGCATCCAGCAGATCAACACGATTCTCAAGGCCGGGCGAGACGCCGGCAAGGCCCTCAGCGCCGAGCAGCGCGACCAGCTCAACGCCGAGTTGGCGGCACTCAATGCACTGATCCCGCTGCGCCGCCAGGAACTGGCCGGCAACAGCCAACTGCAGGACCTGGGCAACGGCCAGCACGATCTGCTGATGGAAAAAATCGCCCGCATGGAGCAGGAAATCCAGGACCTGCAGAACCTGATCAACCAGAAGCGCCTGGCCCAGTCCCAGGAGACAGTGACCCAGCAGTCCATCGAAGCCCAGAAGGCCGGTGGCAGCAGCTTGCTGGCGACCGAAAGCTCAGCCAACCTGAAGCTCTCCGACTACCTGCTCAAGAGCACCGACCGCCTCAACGAAGTCACCCAGCAGAACCTGCAGACCAAGCAACTGCTGGACAGCGTGACCCAGACCGACGCGGCCCTGGACGAGCAAATCAGCGTGCTCAAGGGCAGCCTGCTGCTCTCCAAGATTCTCTACAAGCAGCGCCAGACCCTGCCGCGCCTGAAGCTGGACCAGACCCTGGCCGACCAGATCGCCGACATCCGCCTGTACCAGTTCGAAGTCAGCCAACAACGTGAGCTGCTGAACAACCCCAGTGCCTATGTCGACAACCTGCTGGCCTCGCAACCCTCGGAACAAGCCACGCCGCAACTGCGCAAGACCTTGCTGGAGCTGGCACTGACCCGCGTCGACCTGCTGGAGCGCCTGAACCGGGAGTTGAGCGCGGTACTCAACGAATCCATCACCTTGCAGCTCAACCAGAAGCAACTGCTCAGCACCGCCCAGAACCTGCGGGCGACGCTTGAAGAGCAGATGTTCTGGATTCCCAGCAACAAGCCGCTGGATTTCGAATGGATGCGTGCCGTGCCGACGCGCCTGGAGAAACAGATCGACTCGCTGCCTTGGGCGTCGAGCCTCAGTGAACTGGCCGATGGCCTGACCCAACGCCCGTTGCTGTTCCTGCCCCTGGTGCTGCTGATCGGCGTGCTGCTGTGGCGGCGCAAGAATCTCTATGCCCGCTTGAACAAGGTTCACCAGGACGTCGGCCACTTCAAGCGCGACAGCCAGTGGCACACGCCCCAGGCGATCCTGATCAACATCCTGCTGGCCATGCCGGTAGCCCTGGCACTGACCCTCTGCGGTTATGCCTTGCAGATCGACGCACGCGGCCAGAACGCCAACCTCGGCGCGGCGCTGCTGCAGATCGGCCAGGCCTGGCTGGTGTTCTACACCGCCTATCGGGTGCTGGCGCCAGGCGGCGTGGCCGAGTTGCATTTCCGTTGGGAGAAACCCCAGGTCGAATTCCTCCAAGGCTGGATTCGCCGGCTCGGGCTGGTGGTACTGGCGCTGGTGGCCGTGGTGGCCGTGGCCGAGTTGCAACCTTCGACCTTGGCCGATGACGTGCTCGGCATGCCGGTGGTGCTGACCTGCTACGCGCTGATGGCGTGGCTGCTCAGTCGCCTGTTGCTGAGCAGTCCGACGCACAAGAACACTTCGCTGTTTCGCAAGGCCGTCGGGGTGCTGTTCACCGCGCTGCCGATCGCCCTGTTCGTGGCGGTGTGCTTCGGCTACTACTACACCGCGCTGAAACTCAGCGACCGACTGATCAATACCTTGTACCTGCTGATGTTCTGGCTGGTGATCGAAGCCACCTTCGTGCGCGGCCTGTCGGTCGCGGCGCGGCGCCTGGCCTACCAGCGCGCCCTGGCCAAGCGCCAGGCGGCCAAGGAAGCCGGCGACGGCGAAGCGGTGGTCGAAGAGCCGACCCTGGATATCGAGAAGGTCAACGAGCAATCCCTGCGCCTGATCCGCCTCGCCCTGCTCGGCGGCTTCATGGCCGCGTTGTATTGGGTCTGGTCGGACCTGATCAGCGTGTTCTCGTACCTGGACAACATCACCCTCTACGAGTACACCAGCGGTACCGGCGTCAACATGAGCATGGTGCCCATCAGCATTGGTGACATGCTCGGCGCGCTGATCATCATCGGCATTACCTTCGCCCTGGCACGCAACCTGCCGGGCTTGCTGGAAGTGTTCGTGCTGTCAAAGCTCAACCTTGCCCAAGGCAGCGCTTACGCGACCACCACGCTGTTGTCCTACGTCATCGCCGGCGTCGGTTTCGTCACTACGCTCTCTACCCTGGGCGTGAGCTGGGACAAGCTGCAATGGCTGGTGGCGGCACTGTCGGTAGGCCTGGGTTTCGGCATGCAGGAGATCTTCGCCAACTTCATCTCCGGCATCATGATCCTGTTCGAGCGCCCGGTGCGCATCGGCGACACCATCACCATCGGCAACCTGTCGGGCACGGTCAGCAAGATCCGCATTCGCGCGACCACCATCACCGACTTCGATCGCAAGGACATCATTGTCCCGAACAAGACCTTCATCACCGGGCAACTGATCAACTGGTCGCTGACCGACACCGTGACCCGCGTGACCCTGAAGCTGGGCGTGGACTATGGCTCGGACCTCGACCGAGTGCGCGAACTGCTGCTCAAGGCCGCCCGCGACAACCCGCGCGTGCTGAAGGAGCCAGAGCCCATCGTGTACTTCCTGAACTTCGGTGAAAGCACACTGGACCATGAACTGCGCATGCACGTACGCGACCTGGGCGACCGCAACCCGGTGCTGGACGAGATCAATCGCTTCATCAACCGGGAATTCAAGAAGGAGCACATCAACATCTCCTTCCGGCAGATGGAAATCTATCTGAAGAACCTGCAAGGCCAGGAATACAAGCTGGTGCCTGCCGAGCCCGACAAAAAGACCATTCCGCCCGTGCCCTCGGCTGTCGCCAGCATCAAGCCGGTGCCTGAGCCGCCGCAAGGCACACTCGACTGATTGCGGGTTGCCTGCGAGCGTCCCGCCGGAGAAGGCCATGAAAACGCTGGAAACGCTGACCTTCGATAACCGCTTCGCCCGCCTGGGCGACGGTTTCTCGGCCCACGTGCTGCCCGAGCCCATCGACAATCCACGGCTGGTGGTCGCCAGCCCGGCGGCCATGGCGTTGCTGGACCTCGACCCCGCTGAAGCCGACGCACCGCTGTTCGCCGAGATCTTCGGCGGCCACAAGCTCTGGGCTGAAACCGAGCCTCGGGCGATGGTGTATTCGGGGCATCAGTTCGGGCATTACAACCCGCAATTGGGTGATGGCCGCGGGTTGCTGCTGGGCGAGGTGTACAACGAGGCCGGCGAGCACTGGGACCTGCACCTCAAGGGCGCCGGCCAGACGCCGTTTTCACGCATGGGCGACGGGCGCGCGGTGCTGCGCTCCTCGATCCGCGAATTCCTCGCCTCGGAGGCCTTGCACGCCCTGGGCATCCCCACCACTCGCGCCTTGTGCGTGATCGGCTCGGACACCCCCGTGTGGCGCGAAAAACAGGAGCGCGCCGCCATGGTGCTGCGCCTGGCGCCGAGCCATGTGCGTTTCGGCCATTTCGAATATTTCTACTACACCAAGAAACCCGAACTGCACGCAGCCCTCGCCGAGCACGTCTTGAACCTGCATTTTGCCGAGTGCCGTGAGCAGCCGGAGCCGTACCTGGCGATGTACCGCGAAATCGTCGAGCGCAACGCCGAGCTGATTGCCAAATGGCAGGCCTACGGTTTCTGCCACGGCGTGATGAACACCGACAACATGTCGATCCTGGGCATCACCTTCGACTTCGGGCCGTTCGCCTTCCTCGATGACTTCGACGCCAACTTCATCTGCAACCACTCCGATGACCAGGGCCGCTATTCATTCAGCAACCAGGTGCCCATCGGCCAGTGGAACCTCAGCGCCCTGGCCCAGGCCTTGACCCCTTTCATCAGCGTCGACGCGCTGCGTGAGACCCTCGGGCTGTACTTGCCGCTGTACCAGGCTCACTACCTGGACTTGATGCGCCGCCGCCTCGGTTTGACCGTCGCCGAAGAGGATGACCAGAAACTGGTGGAACGCCTGCTGCAACTGATGCAGAACAGCGGCGTCGACTACAGCCTGTTCTTCCGTCGACTCGGCGACCAGGCGCCCGAGCACGCCATTGCCACCCTGCGCGACGACTTCGTCGACCTCAAGGGCTTCGACGCCTGGGGCGAGCTCTATACCGCCCGCGTCAACCGCGAAGGCCCCGTCGATCAAGACCAACGCCGCGCCCGCATGCACGCCGTCAACCCGCTGTACGTGCTGCGCAACTACCTGGCACAGAAAGCCATCGACGCCGCCGAATCAGGCAACTACGACGAAGTCCGCCGCCTGCACACCGTCTTGAGTCACCCATTTGAAGAACAACCGGGCATGGACAGCTACGCCGAGCGCCCGCCGGAATGGGGCAAACATCTGGAGATCAGTTGCTCGTCGTAGCGCAGGCCCTGG
>NZ_JABWRB020000015.1 GCF_014268745.2 Pseudomonas zanjanensis
TCGTTCTTTAAAAATTTGGGTATGTGATAGAAAGATAGACTGAACGTTACTTTCACTGGTAACGGATCAGGCTAAGGTAAAATTTGTGAGTTCTCTTAGTTGAGAAATTCGAATTTTCGGCGAATGTCGTCTTCACAGTATAACCAGATTGCTTGGGGTTATATGGTCAAGTGAAGAAGCGCATACGGTGGATGCCTTGGCAGTCAGAGGCGATGAAAGACGTGGTAGCCTGCGAAAAGCTTCGGGGAGTCGGCAAACAGACTTTGATCCGGAGATGTCTGAATGGGGGAACCCAGCCATCATAAGATGGTTATCTTGTACTGAATACATAGGTGCAAGAGGCGAACCAGGGGAACTGAAACATCTAAGTACCCTGAGGAAAAGAAATCAACCGAGATTCCCTTAGTAGTGGCGAGCGAACGGGGACTAGCCCTTAAGCTTCTTTGATTTTAGCGGAACGCTCTGGAAAGTGCGGCCATAGTGGGTGATAGCCCTGTACGCGAAAGGATCTTAGAAGTGAAATCGAGTAGGACGGAGCACGAGAAACTTTGTCTGAATATGGGGGGACCATCCTCCAAGGCTAAATACTACTGACTGACCGATAGTGAACTAGTACCGTGAGGGAAAGGCGAAAAGAACCCCGGAGAGGGGAGTGAAATAGATCCTGAAACCGTATGCGTACAAGCAGTGGGAGCCCACTTTGTTGGGTGACTGCGTACCTTTTGTATAATGGGTCAGCGACTTATTTTCAGTGGCGAGCTTAACCGAATAGGGGAGGCGTAGCGAAAGCGAGTCTTAATAGGGCGTCTAGTCGCTGGGAATAGACCCGAAACCGGGCGATCTATCCATGGGCAGGTTGAAGGTTGGGTAACACTAACTGGAGGACCGAACCGACTACCGTTGAAAAGTTAGCGGATGACCTGTGGATCGGAGTGAAAGGCTAATCAAGCTCGGAGATAGCTGGTTCTCCTCGAAAGCTATTTAGGTAGCGCCTCATGTATCACTGTAGGGGGTAGAGCACTGTTTCGGCTAGGGGGTCATCCCGACTTACCAAACCGATGCAAACTCCGAATACCTACAAGTGCCGAGCATGGGAGACACACGGCGGGTGCTAACGTCCGTCGTGAAAAGGGAAACAACCCAGACCGTCAGCTAAGGTCCCAAAGTTATGGTTAAGTGGGAAACGATGTGGGAAGGCTTAGACAGCTAGGAGGTTGGCTTAGAAGCAGCCACCCTTTAAAGAAAGCGTAATAGCTCACTAGTCGAGTCGGCCTGCGCGGAAGATGTAACGGGGCTCAAACCATACACCGAAGCTACGGGTATCACGTAAGTGATGCGGTAGAGGAGCGTTCTGTAAGCCTGTGAAGGTGAGTTGAGAAGCTTGCTGGAGGTATCAGAAGTGCGAATGCTGACATGAGTAACGACAATGGGTGTGAAAAACACCCACGCCGAAAGACCAAGGTTTCCTGCGCAACGTTAATCGACGCAGGGTTAGTCGGTCCCTAAGGCGAGGCTGAAAAGCGTAGTCGATGGAAAACAGGTTAATATTCCTGTACTTCTGGTTATTGCGATGGAGGGACGGAGAAGGCTAGGCCAGCTTGGCGTTGGTTGTCCAAGTTTAAGGTGGTAGGCTGGAATCTTAGGTAAATCCGGGATTCCAAGGCCGAGAGCTGATGACGAGTTACCCTTTGGGTGACGAAGTGGTTGATGCCATGCTTCCAAGAAAAGCTTCTAAGCTTCAGGTAACCAGGAACCGTACCCCAAACCGACACAGGTGGTTGGGTAGAGAATACCAAGGCGCTTGAGAGAACTCGGGTGAAGGAACTAGGCAAAATGGCACCGTAACTTCGGGAGAAGGTGCGCCGGTGAGGGTGAAGCACTTGCTGCGTAAGCCCACGCCGGTCGAAGATACCAGGCCGCTGCGACTGTTTATTAAAAACACAGCACTCTGCAAACACGAAAGTGGACGTATAGGGTGTGACGCCTGCCCGGTGCCGGAAGGTTAATTGATGGGGTTAGCTAACGCGAAGCTCTTGATCGAAGCCCCGGTAAACGGCGGCCGTAACTATAACGGTCCTAAGGTAGCGAAATTCCTTGTCGGGTAAGTTCCGACCTGCACGAATGGCGTAACGATGGCGGCGCTGTCTCCACCCGAGACTCAGTGAAATTGAAATCGCTGTGAAGATGCAGTGTATCCGCGGCTAGACGGAAAGACCCCGTGAACCTTTACTATAGCTTTGCACTGGACTTTGAATTTGCTTGTGTAGGATAGGTGGGAGGCTTTGAAGCGTGGACGCCAGTCTGCGTGGAGCCATCCTTGAAATACCACCCTGGCAACTTTGAGGTTCTAACTCAGGTCCGTTATCCGGATCGAGGACAGTGTATGGTGGGTAGTTTGACTGGGGCGGTCTCCTCCTAAAGAGTAACGGAGGAGTACGAAGGTGCGCTCAGACCGGTCGGAAATCGGTCGTAGAGTATAAAGGCAAAAGCGCGCTTGACTGCGAGACAGACACGTCGAGCAGGTACGAAAGTAGGTCTTAGTGATCCGGTGGTTCTGTATGGAAGGGCCATCGCTCAACGGATAAAAGGTACTCCGGGGATAACAGGCTGATACCGCCCAAGAGTTCATATCGACGGCGGTGTTTGGCACCTCGATGTCGGCTCATCACATCCTGGGGCTGAAGCCGGTCCCAAGGGTATGGCTGTTCGCCATTTAAAGTGGTACGCGAGCTGGGTTTAGAACGTCGTGAGACAGTTCGGTCCCTATCTGCCGTGGACGTTTGAGATTTGAGAGGGGCTGCTCCTAGTACGAGAGGACCGGAGTGGACGAACCTCTGGTGTTCCGGTTGTCACGCCAGTGGCATTGCCGGGTAGCTATGTTCGGGAAAGATAACCGCTGAAAGCATCTAAGCGGGAAACTTGCCTCAAGATGAGATCTCACTGGGACCTTGAGTCCCCTGAAGGGCCGTCGAAGACTACGACGTTGATAGGCAGGGTGTGTAAGCGCTGTGAGGCGTTGAGCTAACCTGTACTAATTGCCCGTGAGGCTTGACCATATAACACCCAAGCAATTTGCTGACTCGAAAGAGCACCAGATTGCGGTGTGTGAAGACGAAACGAACCGAAAGTTCGAATCTCACAAAACACCGACACTATCACATACCCAATTTGCTGAAGCGAGGCCATCAGGCCACGACTCAGTACCCGAATTTCTTGACGACCATAGAGCATTGGAACCACCTGATCCCATCCCGAACTCAGCAGTG
>NZ_JABWRB020000017.1 GCF_014268745.2 Pseudomonas zanjanensis
TGTGGCGAGGGAGTCCCCGCCGCGTCGCCGACGCTGCGCTGTCGCGCAGCAAACAAGTGCTCGGCTTAAGATTGGGTGCGCGCGGGGAAAGAGGCCGTAGCTATCACTGGTGTGTCCGCACCCGCGAGGGAGAGTGGCCGGCACGGTATCGGCGTGGAGTCGTTGTAGGCACAGCAAGCTGTGACCACGTATGAGAGAGTGAATCCGTTCGCCACCGTGTTCCCCGCGCGCCATTCAATCCTGCGAGGAATTGTCATGGCGCGCAAGAAGCAGCAGAAACGATTTGAAGTGATTCACCCTCATTGTGCCGGTATCGATATCGGCAGCCGCGAGCACTGGGTTGGCGTCAATCCCGATCAAAGCGACAAGCCGGTTCGCTGTTTTCCGGCCTTCACTGAGGATTTGGTGAGCCTGGCCGAATGGTTGGAATCGCTGAAAATCAAGGTCGTGGCGATGGAGGCCACTGGCGTTTACTGGATACCGCTGTTCGAGCTTCTCGATTCAAGGGGCTTTGAGGTGTATCTGGTCAATTCCCGTGCAACTCGTCAGATAAGCGGACGTAAATCCGATGTTCTGGATTGCCAGTGGATCTGGCAACTCATGACCCATGGCTTACTCAGAGGTGCTTTCCGACCCGCTGATGATATTTGCTCGATGCGATCATTGGTTCGCCAGCGGGCCATGAAGGTTCGTGATCAAGCCAAGACCATCAACCGCATGCAAAAAGCCCTGACGCAGATGAACATTCAGTTAGCCAATGTCATCAGCAATATTGCTGGCGTGACAGGGATGAAAATCATCAAGGCCATCATCGATGGCGAGCGTGACCCTCAAGTCTTGGCCAACTTCCGAGACGGCCGTATCAAGGCCGATCACCAAACCATTGCCCGCAGCCTGCACGGTAACTGGCGAGTCGAGCATCTGCATGCTTTGGCTCAGGAGGTGGCTGCTCATGATTTCCTTGAGAAGCAGATTGCCGAATGTGATCGGACCATCACTCAGGCACTTGATCGACTTCCAGTGCTGAACCATGAGCCCACGCAACCCACCAAGCCACTGCGTAGCCCGCATCGCTCGGCAGATGAACAAGCCAGCTTGCACCAGGCACTTGTGAGAATCATGGGCGTGGACCTGACCGCGATTCCCACCATCGGAATCGAATCCGCCTTGGTTCTGGCGAGCGAAGTCGGACCTGATTTGTCGCGTTTTCCGACTGAGCAACATTTCAGCTCCTGGATGGGGGTAGCGCCCTCAACCCGAATATCGGGGGGAAAACCCTTGCCCGGTCATGTCCCCAAGGTATTTAACCGGGCGGCACAAGCGTTGAAGCAGGCGGCCTCTAGCGCCCGCACCGATAAAAGCTTTATCGGTGCCAGTCACCGCGCCCGATTGGCTCGCATGGATACGGCCTGCGCCATTAAGGCTACGGCTCACCAACTGGCCCGCCTGATCTACGCCATGCTGACCAAGGGACAACCTTACGTGGCGCAGGATATGAACGAATACGAGGCCAAAAGCCGTGATCGCCAGCT
>NZ_JABWRB020000018.1 GCF_014268745.2 Pseudomonas zanjanensis
TAGAAGCAGCTTTAAGCTCCAAGCTGATAGCTCACAGCTAACAGTTACAAGCTCGAAATTGGGTCTGTAGCTCAGTTGGTTAGAGCGCACCCCTGATAAGGGTGAGGTCGGCAGTTCGAATCTGCCCAGACCCACCAATTTTGTTATGGGGCCATAGCTCAGCTGGGAGAGCGCCTGCCTTGCACGCAGGAGGTCAGCGGTTCGATCCCGCTTGGCTCCACCATAAACTGCTTCTGAAAGCTTAGAAATGAGCATTCCATCAAGGTGATGGTGAATGTTGATTTCTAGTCTTTTGATTAGA
>NZ_JABWRB020000002.1 GCF_014268745.2 Pseudomonas zanjanensis
ATCGATTGCCTTAAGTGAACAGCATTGCCTTGTAACGGGGCCCTCAGACGAAACCCGAATAATTACAAGCAGCGCCCTGGAAGGGCGCCGGGTTGCGTCGTGCATGGCAGGAGGCATACGTGCGTTTTCTTTCTTTATTGATCGTGTTGCTCGGTGCGCCGTTGGCGTGGGCCGCGCCTTCGGCTGAAATGTCGGAGCCGGTGGGCGGCTGGCGCTACAGCGGCTTGCTCGATCGTACGGAAAACCCGCAAGTCGCGTATCCCACGCCACCCATCGACCGCGGCATCCAGCGCAACCGCACGATGATCGAGGGCCAGATCAAGGCGATGGGCACGGCGCGCCAGCCCCACAGCCTGGCGGTCAACGGCAATCCACTGAATCTCTATACCGACGACGAAGGACGGTTCGCCCGGCCGTATGCGTTCGGCGCCGGCTCCAACAGCGTCGAGGTGCGCAGCTCCGAAGGCCAGTCCCTCAAGCGCGTGCAATTCTATGAAGCCAACAACCTGCGCACCCCGGCGCAGATCCGCGTGGTGCTGGGCTGGGACGACCCCAAGGCCGAGCTCGACCTGCATATCGTCACACCCGACGGCCAACATGCCTTCTTCGGTCGCCCGGCGCTGACCAACGGCGGCGGCCTCGACCCGGATGGCGTCGACGGTCCCGGCCCTGAGATGTTCACCATGACCGCGCCGATGCACGGCACCTACCTGGTCTACGTGAACTATTGGGGCAACTACGGCAGCGGCGGCTACAACTTCGATGAGACCAGCAACCAGAACGAGGTGATCACCTCGCAGATCAACCTGGTGCTCAACGAAAACACCGTCGATGAAAAACGCGAGACCTTTGTCGTGCCCCTGCGCGCCATTGGCGATCTGTTGCTGGTCAAGACTTTCAACTACTAAATCCGCTCCACGGATGAACAGGCCCTTGTGAATATGAGCGACAACACTGCTTCCCCGACCACGCCGACACCTGTCGCCAAACCTGTGCGCCGCTGGCCGGCGATACTGATCGGGCTGTGCCTGGTCGCCGGTGTGGCCGCCGGGCTGGGCTGGTTCATCAACAAGCCCAAGGCGCCGCCCATGGCGTTGGCATTGGAAAAACTCGGCCTGAGCCGTCCCGACGGCTTGCTCGAGACCCATTCACTGAGCCAGTTGCCCAAGGACCTGTTGGCGGTGCCGTTCCTCAAGGCCACGCTCACCGAGGACTTCGTCTTCTATTACGAAGCCCATGCCGACCGCCTCGGGCTGATCGGCAGCCTGCGCCGGATCATCTACGAGCATGACCTCAAGTTGCAGGACAGCCTGATCGAAGCGCTTTTCGACCAGCCGGCCGACGTCGCGTTGTGGCGCGGTGCGGACGGTCGCCTCAAGGATTTCCTGTTGGTGATGGATCGCGGCGGCCTGGCCAAGGTGCTGGAGCCGTTGGCGAAAGTCGCCTTGGATGACACGCAACTGAGCAAGCTCAGCGACCTCAAGGTCGGCGGTGACGACGTCGCGCTTTACCAGCTCAGCTACAACGCCAGCAAATCCCTGGCCTTCGCCTCCCACGGCGACAAACTGGTCGTGCTGTCCAACCCGACCAAGCTGTACGACCCGGCCAGCGGGTCGGCGGTGGAGCCGGGCAGCGTTTCGACGACCGCCCTGGCGGCCTTGCTCAACGGCGACAAACTGTTCCCTGAAGCCTTCGGCCTGCCGCCCAAGGCGCCGGAGGTCAAGCAACGCATCTCGGTCAACGCCAGCGTGCTCGCCATGGGCTACCAGCGGTTCATCCCGAACTTCGCCGGCTTGCGTTTCGACATGGACGACAAGGGCTGGCACAGCTTCCTGGCCCTGGACGAGCAGGAAAACCAGCCGGACTTCGATTTCAAGCCAATCTGGCAAGCCATGCCCATGGGTGCCAGCGCTTGCGTGGCCTTGCCCCTGGCCGCCGAGCAGCAGAAACCATTGCTGGTGAAACTGGGCGCCGAGGAAAAAGCCGCCCAGGCCATGGTCGATCATGTGACCGGTGCCGCCGGCCTGTGCTGGTACGCCGATTCGCGGCTGTACACGCCGCTATTGGTGGCGAGCCTGAATGACGACGACGGCAAGCTCGACGCCGACCTGGGCAACCTGTTCGGTTCGATGGTCGGCGCCTATGAAAACAACGTCGCCGAACACGCGTTCCCGGTAGTGGAAAAGCAAGCAGGTTCGACGCACCAATGGCAACGCCAGGTCAGCTCCAATTTCGGGCCTTATTCGGCCAAGGAAGCCGAGCAACCCGAAGCGATCACCGGCAAGGCGTTCCTGCGGGTCAGCCTGGCCCGTCATGGCTCGACCTTGCTGTTCTCCCTCGACGACAAGTTGGTGGACAAGGCCCTCGGCACCCTCGACAAGCGCTTCCCGCCCATGGCCGAGGTGGTGCCCCAAGACCTGCTGATGCCGGTCTACTTCGGCCCGGATTCCATGGCGCAACTGATGCAGCGCGAAACCCTCGACAGCCTGCCCCAGGACATGGAGCCGGTGTTCTACAACGCCGCGCAAACCTACCTGATCCCGAAACTGCGCACCCTCGGCGGCTACGGCAAATACGCCCTGACCTTGCCCGCGGGCAGCGAGCCGGACGGCCATTGGCAGTGGCTGCCGCTGGAATGGAAAGCGCTGTGACCGCACTGATCCGCAACCCTGCGTTGACGCTGCTGCTGGCACTGCTGCTCGGCGGGCCGGCGCGTGCGGTCGAGGCGCCGGCGTTGGACGTGCAGCAGTCCCAGGTCTTTCGCGCCTGGTTCGTGCGCATTGCGCAGGAACAGCTGACCAAAGGCCCGAGCCCGCGCTGGTACCAGCAGGATTGCGCCGGGCTGGTGCGCTTCGCTGCCAACGAAGCCCTGAAGGTCCACGATGAAAAATGGCTGCGCAGCAATGGCCTGTCCAATCGCTACCTGCCCCCGGAACTGCCCCTCAGCGATGCGCAACGGCGCCTCGCCCAGCAGTGGCAGCAGGGCGGCGGCAAGGTCGGGCCCTACGTCAACGCCATCAAGCTGATCCAGTTCAACAGTCGCCTGGTGGGCCGCGATGTCGCCCAGGCCCGCCCCGGCGACCTGATGTTCTTCGATCAGGGCGATGACCAGCATTTGATGATCTGGATGGGCCGCTACATCGCCTATCACACCGGCACCACAACCCCTACCGACAACGGCATGCGCTCCGCAAGCCTGCAACAACTCATGAACTGGAAGGACACCCGATGGATACCCGACGCAGCCAACCCCAACTTCATCGGCGTCTATCGACTCAACTTTCTCTCCCAATGACCGGTGCCCGCATGCTGCGCTTGTGTTCAAAACTGCCCCTGCTGTTCGCCCTGTTGCTGGCACCCCTGGTTAATGCCGAAGACACGGTGGAGCCCAGCGGCTACACGCCGGTGTCCGGCGAAAGCTTTTTCCTGCTGGCCGACAGCAGTTTTGCCAGCGACGAACAGGCCATGGTTCGCCTCGAAGCGCCGGGCCGCGACTACCGTCGGTACCGCATGGAACCCTACGGCGGCGCCGACATCCGCGTCTATCGCATCGAAAAACCGCTGGAGTTCCTCAAGCGCCAGAAAAACCTGCACCGCGTGGTCAGCGACGGCCAGTTCAAGGGCGAAGGCCTGTCGAACACTCTCGCGTACCTGTGGGACAACTGGTACCGCAAGTCCCGTCGAGTGATGCAACGGGCGTTCTCCTACGAATCGCGCCAGCACGTCACCGAGCAAGTGCCGGAACTTAGGATCGGCGACGCCCTGGTCGCGCCGACCCCGTACGAGGCACCGGCGCAATTCGCCTTGATCCCGGGCTTGCCGGTGGTCAGCCAGTTCCGTTATCCGCTGTGGCAGGCCAAGCCAATCCAGCCGCCAGCCGGGGTCAACCTGGCCGGTTCATCCAGTGAGTTCGTCAGCGTTGCCCCGGGCAACGTCTATGTGCCGCTGGGCCAGTTGAAGCCAGGCCTGTACCTGGTGGAAGCGCTGATCGGCAAATACCGCGCGACCACCATGGTCTTCGTCTCCAACACCGTGGCCGTGAGCAAGATTGCCGGCGATGAATTGCTGGTCTGGGCCGCACGCAAGCATGAAGGGCGTTCGGTGCCCAAGGTCAATGTGCTGTGGACCGACGGCCTGGGCGTGATGAGCAGCGGTGCCACCGATGAGGACGGCCTGCTGCGCCTCAAGCACGTCAGCCCGGAGCGTTCGTTCGTCATTGGTGAGGACGAGGAGGGCGGCGTATTCGTTTCGGAAAACTTCTACTACGACAGCGAAATCTACGACACCAAGCTGTATGCGTTCACCGACCGGCCGCTGTACCGGCCGGGGGATTGGGTGTCACTGAAAATCGTCGGTCGCGAGTTCAAGAACGCCCGTGACTCGGTGCAACCGACCGCCGCCGACGTCAATGTCAGCGTCCTCGACGCCACCGGCACCGCGCTGCAAACCCTGGCCCTGAAGCTCGACTCCAAGGCCGGTACCCAAGGCCGTTTCCAACTGCCGGAAAACGCCGTGGCCGGTGGTTATGAGCTGCGCTTCAGTTACAAGGACCAGCTCTACAGCAGCGCCTTTCGCGTGGCCGAATACATCAAGCCGCACTTCGAGATCGCCCTGAACCTGGCCAAGCAGGATTACCGCACCGGCGAGCCGGTCAAGGGCAACCTCGTGCTGCTGTACCCGGACGGCAAGCCGGTGGTGAATGCCACGGTGAGCCTGAGCCTGCGGGCCCAGCAACTGTCGATGGTCGATAACGAGCTGCAATACCTGGGGCAATTCCCGGTGGAACTGACCAGCAGCGAAGTGACCACCGATGCCAAGGGCAACGCGACCCTCGACCTGCCGGCCGCCGACAAGCCGAGCCGCTACACGCTCACCGTGTTCGCCAGCGATGGCGCGGCGTATCGGGTCAAGACCACCAAGGAAATCCTCATCGACCGTGGCGCGGCGAATTTCCGCCTGAGCGCTCCCCAGCGGTTCAGCGCCGCCGGCCAGAAGGTGTCGTTCAGCTACGCCAACGAAGGCGGCACCGAACAGGCCAAGGCTGTGACACCCGGCAGCTACGCCTGGGTGCGCCTGGAAGACCAGAGCACCGGCGAAGGCAAGCTGGCGGCCAAGGACAAGGGCTTCAGCCTGACCTTCGAGCGCCCCGGCACCTACAACCTGACGCTCAAGGACGACCACGGCCGGGTCATTGGCGCCGCCGCCCACGCGGTGACCGGTGAAGGCATCAAGGCCGTGCCGGGCACGGTCGAGATTGTCTTCGACAAGCCTGAGTACAAGACCGGTGACGAAGCGCTGGCGCTGATCACCTTCCCCGAGCCGGTCAGCGATGCGTTGCTGTCGCTTGAGCGGGACAAGGTCGAGGCCACGGCGCTGCTGTCCAAGGGTGGCGACTGGCTGAAGATGGAAAAGCTCAGCGACACCCAATACCGCGCGCGCATTGCCGTGAAGGATAGCTTTGCGCCCAACCTGACGTTCTCGGTGCTGTACACCAAGGGCGGCCAGTACAGCTTCCAGAACGCCGGCATCAAGGTGATCACGCCGCAGATCGATGTGGCTGTCGTCACCGACAAAGCCACCTATCGTCCGGGCGACACGGTGACCGTGGACCTGAGCACCCAGTTCGCCGGCAAGGCGATCCCGGCACACCTGACGGTCAGCGTGGTCGATGAGATGGTCTACGCCCTGCAACCGGAAGTGGCGCCGACCATCGACCAGTTCTTCTATCACCCGCGCCGCAACAACGTGCGCACCAGTGCCAGCCTGTCGTTCATCAGCTATGACGTGGCGCTGCCAGGCAGCCCCGGCGCGCCGGGCAAGGCCAACCGCAGCGAGCGTGGGGTCAAGGTGCTGGAGCGGCCACGGCGTGAAGACGTCGACACCGCCGCGTGGCAACCGGAGCTGGTCACCGACGCCAACGGCAAGGCCCGCTTCACCTTCAAGATGCCGGACTCGCTGACCCGCTGGCGCATCACGGCCAAGGCGATCGCTGACGACGGCCAAGTCGGCCAGAAGAAGCAGTTCATTGCGTCGGAAAAACCGCTGTACCTGAAGTGGAGCGGCCCGACCCGCTTCCGCACGGGCGACAAGCCGCAACTGGGCCTGTTCGCCTTCAGCCAATCGGAAAAACCCCTGAAGGCCGAGCTGCTGATCCGTTACGCCGGTGCTGAACAGCGCGTGGTGGCGGAGCTGAAAAACGGCATCAACTACGTGGCGCTGCCGGCCCTGGAATTGAGCAGCGGCGACTTGACCGTGCAGTTGCAATTGAACGGCGAAACCCAGGACGCCCTGGCCATGCACCTGAACGCCAGCGGCAACGGCTGGCAAGTGACCCAGAGCCAGCGCCTTGATGTGGCCAGTGGCGACACTCCGCTGACCTTGCCGACCGACGCCACAGATATTCGCCTGCGCCTGGATGACAGCCCGCAAGCGTTGTTCCGTTCGGCCCTGGATGACCTGCTGAGCTACCCCTACGGTGGCGTCGAGCAGACCGCCAGCCGTCTGTTGCCGTTGAGCATCGCCTATCCGACCCTGGCGTCGAATCCGCAGATCCGCGACCGCTTGCGCTTGATCATGCAGAACAGCCGCTTGCGCCTGGTGCAGATGGCCGGGCCGTCGGCGAGCTTCACCTGGTGGGGCCAGGACGGTGAGCCAGATGCATTCCTTACCGCTTACGCCTATTACGCCGATTGGCACGCCAGCCAGGCCCTGGACCTGAGCCTGCCGCCGGAACACTGGCAGCGGGTGCTGGAGGTTTACGCCAAGGAGGCCGCTGATACACCGTTGCTGCAACGTGCGTTGATCCTGTCGTTCGCCAAGCAGATGCAACTGCCGGTGAATACCTTGCTCAGCGGCCTGATGGACGACCTGGCGAAGGCCAGCGAAGACAGCACCGAGAGCGTGCTGGACAGCGGCGAGGACAGCCTGGTCATGTACGCGCCGGACTCCGCGCTTGGCCTGGCCAGCGCCCGAGTGCTGACCGCGTCCCTCGCCAAGCAGGCGAAGGTGCCGTTGCCCGCGGCCTTCAGCCGCCAGGCCGACGCTGCGCAACAGCAACTGGAGCTGAGCTCGCAGCCTTTCGTCGAGGCTTTGCTGCTGTCGCTGCAGGGCTTCGATCAAGCCCGCGCCACGGCACTGCTGGAGCGCGTGCTGCCGCAGCAGTCCACCCTGGAACGGGCGCTGGCCCTGACCTGGTTGCAGCGCAGCATCGAACAGGCCGCGCCGTCCGTGGCCCTGGCGCCGGGCGAAGGCTGGGTTGCCAAGCAAGGCGCGACCGGTGAAACCTACTGGCAGTGGCAGGGCGCGCAGCTTCCGACGATGCTGACCCTGAACGGTGCCGAGGAGCGTCCACTGCAAGCGGCATTGAGCTTCCAGAGCCAGCAAGCGCCGGTGGCACCGATGGCCGTGTCGATCACCCGGCGCCTGTCGCGCTTGGTGCCGGGCGACGAGGCCTTCACCTTCAAGCTCGAAGCCGTGGGCAACAAACCGTTGTCCAGCGACAGCCTCTACCTGGATGAAGTGATCATCAACAGCAAGGCTCCGACGCCACTGCGCTACGGCATGCTCGAAGTACCGTTGCCGCCGGGCGCCGACGTGGAACGCACCACCTGGGGCATCCAGTTGATGGGCAAGGCCGACAGCGAGCCGACGTCCCTGGAAAAGGCGCGCTTCGAGCCGGGCCAGATGGCCTATGCGATACCACTGGACGCCCTCAGTGGCGAGCTGCGCCTGCGACACTTGGTGCGCTTCTCCCAGAAAGGTCAGTTCACCTTGCCGCCGGTGCGCTTTACCCAAGTCTATGCACCACAGAATCAGGCTCGCGAACAGAAACCGGCGCTCGGTCAGGTGACGGTCAACTGACATGCGCAGGCCTTGGGGTTGGTGGTGGTTGTGCTTGATTCCTGCGCTGGCGACAGCGCAGGACGAGCCGTTGCGCCTGGCCTTCGACGGTCAATTGCTGCGGGTGAATCAAACCCAGGTGCTGGATCGCCAGCCATTGCCCGACACGTTGCAGGCACCGTTGGGCAGCCTGTGGAAGCTGTTTGTCTACGCCTGGCTGGTGGACACCAACGCTCGCGAACCGGTGTATGAGTGCCGCGGCGAGTCGAAGGAAGAAGTCTATTGCTGCAATCCCGGGCAGAGCATCGGTCGTGACCAAGCGCTGGTGAAGTCCTGCGGTTTGTATTTCGAGCCGCAGCGGCTCGGGCTATCGGCCTCGAATTGGCGCGATTACTGGCAGGCGCGCCAGGCGCCGGCCTGGTTGTTGGACCTGCCAACGCTGCAACCCCAGACGCAAGTACCGGTCGCGGGATTGCTCAAGGCCCTGGCCATGCTGCCGGCCCAGGACCAGGCCCGCCGGGTGCTGTTGGACGTGGTCCTCGGGGCGGCGGACGGGCGGCTGGTCGGTGAGTTGGGCAGCCGCCTGCGGGTCAAGACCTGGAGCTGGTTGGGTGACCAGGGGCCTTCCTCGCGACAGGGTGGATTTGCCGGTTGGCTGTCTGACGGCACGCCGGTGTGGGCCGGTGGCCGTGGCACCAGCCAGCAGGTCCTCAAGGTCTACGGCGAAGGTCTGGCGGCGGCGTTGCCGTCCCGCTGGCCGGCGGACACCGGGCGCTGCGTGGAAGTCGATCTGTTTGCCCGTTATCCGTTGCAACGGGTGATGGCCGGCGAGCGGCCGGCCACACCGGGTCAACTGCGCGGTGACTACCGCGTCGAATTCAGCAACGGCAACCAATTGGACATCCACAGCGATGGCGAGCTGTTCCTGCTGCCCGGCAAGCTGGTGGCGCGCCTGGACCGCGAGGAGTATGTCGCCCGGGTCTTGCAGCGCGAAGCCAAGGCAGAGCCCGCCGAAGCCGCCAAGGCCCTGGCGGTGGCGATTCGCACGTATCTGCTGCAAAACGCCCAGCGCAACGGTGATTGCCTGAGCATCGACGACAGCAGCCATCGCCAGCGCGTCGCGCCACGCCCGGCGGCGCCTGGAACCCGGGCCATTGCCGCCTGGACCAGCGACCTGGTCTTGGCCGGCACCGATGTCACCTACCACTCCGACCAGCCGGGCCCGGACAAACTGTCCTGGGCGCAAGCCGTGGAGCAGGCCAACGCTGGCCAACGCTACGACGCCATCCTGCTGCACGCCTATCCGCGCGCCAGCCTCAGCCGCTGGGACAACCCCGTGGCGTCCTGCGAGGCGCTGCCCGCCGCCCAGGACTGGCTGCTGAAGCAGCGCCGGGGCTGGCGCGAGCGGCTGGAAAGTGAAGTCGGCTACAACGAAATCAGCGCTTTCGCCGTCTGCCGTGTCGCCTTCGGCCGGCCGTATGTCGACCGCGAACGCCAGCGCATCTACGTGCGCGGCGTGCTGTCGCTGCAAGACCGTCTCGACCTGACACATGAATATTTGCACCTGGCCTTCGAAGCTCACCCCAACGGCCAGGACGAAACCTATATCGAAGGGCTCGCCCGTCACCTCTTGCTGGAATAGACCATGACACTCCGTTATCCACAGGTCTTGCTGTTGCTCTGCGCCCTGACCGCGTTATCACCGGCCATGGCCGCCGACTCTATAAAGCTCGACACCCCCATTGGTGGCTGGCGCAGCGGTGCGCCGGGGGGTGAAGGCGAAAGCTTCAGCCAAACCGTCAATTACCCGGCCTCGTCGGTCAACACGCCCCCGGGCCAGGCCGACACCGCGCGCATTACCGGGCAGATCAAGGGTGCGCCCAAAGACAGCAACGCGCCGGGCCAGTTGATCGTCAACGGCGTCAGCCTGCCGCTGAAACTGGATGAAGAAGGTCGCTTCGACCGGCCGTTCTCGTTCCCCAACGGCAGCAACAGCGTTGAAGTGCGCAGCGCCGATGGCCAGCAGCGCCACCGCACGCAATTTCTCAACACCAGCGGCGGCGCCACCCCGGCCAAGCTGCGGGTGTTGCTGACGTGGGACAGCGACGGCACCGACCTGGACCTGCACCTGGTCACCCCCGATGGCGCGCACATCTGGTACGGCGACCGAGCCGTCGCCAACGGCGCGGCCCTCGACGTCGACGTCACCACCGGCTACGGCCCGGAAATCTTCGCCATGCCCGCGCCGATCAAGGGCCAGTACCTGGTGTATGTGAATTACTACGGCGGCGGTTATCGCAGTGAGGAGGACGGCGAAGAGGGCGAGTCCGTGGCGCAGGCGCAACAGGCCTTGACCACCGCGCAGGTCACCGTGATCACCGAAGAGGGCACGCCGAACGAGAAAATGGAAACCTTCGTCGTGCCGATGCGGGCGGTGGGGGAGCTGACGTTGGTCAAAAGCTTTAGCTACCCGTAAGCCGCCTATCAGCAGCCAAAGCTGAGGTAGCAGCCTGTGGAGATCTCCTAATGTGGGAGCGGGCTTGCTCGCGAAGACGGCGGCACATTCAGCATCAATGCAAGCTGACCCGCCGATTTCGCGAGCAAGCCCGCTCCCACAGAGGAACTGTGGCGAACGTCTGATCTGTGAGCGCTCGAACCCCCCTGTGGGAGCTGAGCTTGCTCGCGATGACGGTCTTGCATCCACATCAATGCAAGCTGATGTACCGCTATCGCGAGCAGGCTCGCTCCCACAGGGTTGGATGGGCTGCAATAAAAAATCTCACGCGTGAGCTATTGTGGGGTTTGGAAAGTGCCTGTAGTGTTTCTCACGCGTGAGTTTTTCACAGTGGGGTCAGTACCATGCCAACCAGCTCTCCATCAGATCCGCCTGACGGGTCTGTGACCGATCCAGCGAGCCGCACGGGAGAGCGCGCCAAACCCTCGGCGAAAAAACCGTCGAGCTTCTACATGAAGCAGATGCGCGCGGGCTTGAGTGCCGCCGGTTATGTGAAACACGAGGCTTGGGTGCTTCCCGAAAACAGAAGCCTGCTCAAGCAAATGGAGAAACAGCTACGCCAACCGATTCTGGCTGGCTCATTCATGTCGGAGGATTACATGAGCGCAGGTAATAACTGGAACATCGATCGCCTCTACAGCGCCCTTCAGGCCCTGGACGAAGTGGTCGCGAACGACATCACCCTCTCCCTCGTCCAAGGCTCCGAGTCCAGCATCAAGCTGGAAATGAATGACTTCGGTGGCTTGCCCATCTACATCGCTGTGGTAGGCGACCAGATCATCGTCGATACCGTGCTGGTGGACGTCGAGTCGATCAGCGATGTGGCGGCCTTCAACGACGCGGTGTTGCGCAGCCGGGAAATGTTCCCGCTGTCGTCCATCGGCATCGAGACCATGCCCAACGGACAGGTGGTCTACAACATGTTCGGTGCGTTGAGCGCCGACTCCAGCCTGACCAACGTCGTCACCGAGGTCAAAACCCTCGTCGACAATGTCCAGCGCGCCAGCGAAGCCTTCGAACGCTTCTTCATCTAATTCGCCGAATAGGAACATCCAATGACTCAGTCCATCTGGAGCAAGTTGTTCACCGCACTGCGTGGCGGTGCCAACGAAGTCGGCGAATCGATCGTCGACCAACAGGCCCTGCGCATCCTCGACCAGGAAATCCGCGATGCCGACAGCGCGCTGGCCAACGCCAAGCGTGAGCTGGTCACCATCATGGCCAAGCACAAGCTGGCGACCGATCGCGTCGGCGAATACAACGCCAAGATCAAGGACCTGGAAGCCAAGGCCCTGGCCGCGATCCAGGCCAACCGCGAAGACCTGGCGCTGGAAGTGGCCGAAGCCATTTCGACCCTGACCAACGAACTGGACGCCGAGCAAAAGCACGCGACCGAATTCGGCGGTTACGCGGACAACATGCGCAAGGACATCACCAAGGCCGAAGCCCGCATCAAGAGCCTGCGCCAGCAAGTGGACATGGCCAAGGCCCGTGAAAGCGTGCAGAAGGCTCAGGTCAGCGCCTCGATCGCCAGTGGCGGCGCCAATGGCAAGCTGGAAACTGCCGTCGGTACGCTCAACCGCCTGCAAGCCAAGCAACAACAACGTGCCGCTGAACTGCAAGCCCAGGACGAACTGGCCGAGGCTTCCACCGGCTCCGACCTGGAGCGCAAGCTGCGCGATGCCGGCATCACGCCAAACGAAGGCAGCGCCAATGCGATCCTGGAACGCCTGAAGAAAAAATCGGCTGAGTAAGTCATGCAGGTGCGCTCATCACCCTGAGCGCACTGAACCTGTGGCGAGGGAGCTTGCTCCCGCTGGACTGCGCAGCAGGCCCCTTTTGGAGCCGCTTCGCGCCTCAGCGGGAGCAAGCTCCCTCGCCACAAGGGTGTGGCACGCCACGGATTTATTGTTACGCAGGTACTTCTATCCAAGCCGCGCAACAGGTTTAATGCTGTCCGGCCACTACGCTCGTGCCCCCAGGCGCCAGAGCGATGATCCCGCCAGGAACCAAGCCCCACGGAGTCAGGGACGCAATGTCGATTTTCCTTTTGTTGCGCACGTACGCGTCGTCCTTCTTCCATCGCTTCGGTTGGGCGGGGCTGGCCATTGCGCTGGGCGTGCACCTGTCCACGGCCTGGATCGGCCTGGTGCTGTTGGGCGAGCAACACCTCATCGCCGCCGCCACGTTTATCTACTTCTATCTCACCACCACGCTCACCGTCGGCTATGGCGATCTGTTGCCACAGACCTCCGCCGGACGGATTTTCGTGGCGACCTGGATCATGCTCGGGGGCATTGCCCTGTTGACGACGGTCATCGGCAAAACCACCAGCAGCGTCATCGATGTATGGAGAAAAGGCATGAAGGGCAAAGGCGATTTCACCGGCAAGGTCGGCCACACGGTGCTCATCGGTTGGGAGGGCGCCACCAGCGAGCGGGTCATCGAACTGCTGCTGCAGGACGAAACGTCCAATGACAACCTGATCGTCATCTGCGATTGCGATCTCGAAGAAAACCCCATGCCCGGCAAGGCCACCTACATCAAGGGCGACAGCCTGTCCTCCGTCGCGCTGTTGCAGCGTGCCGGCGTGCCAGGTGCCGAACGCGTGCTGGTGCGCACCCCTTCCGACGACCTGACCCTGGCCACCGTGCTGGCGGTCAATCGACTGGGGCCTGTCGGGCATGTGGTCGCCCATTTCAATGACAGCGAAGTGGCCGCCCTCGCCAGCGCCTACGCGCCGAGCCTGGAGTGCACCTCCAGCATGGCCATCGAGATGCTGGTGCGTGCCTCCCAGGACCCGGGCTCATCGGTGGTCATCAATGAATTGCTCTGCGTCGGCGAAGGCGCCACGCAATACCTGATGAAGCTGCCCGAAGCGTTTGAAGCGACGTTTGGCGACCTTTATATCCGGATGAAAGAGCAGCACAACGCTACGCTGATCGGTTACCGCGCCCAGGGTGCCCGCCAGCCGTCGATCAACCCGCCCGGTGCCACCCGTGTGGTGGGCGGCGAACTCTTCTATATCGCCTCGGCGCGTCTCAAGGAAATTTCCCATGGGGTGGTTTAAACAGTTGATGGGGCTCGAGGCCCCGAATTCGAGCGCAACAGCCAGCAATAGCGCGCCTGTCGTTGGGCCGCTGGGCCTGGCCTCCGGCAAGCAGGTCATGTTCGATGCCACGCTCAAATTGCTGCTCGACGGCAACACCGCCGTGGTCATCCCAGGCAACCAACAGATCTGGAGCCTGGGCATCGTCGACCTCGGGCAGTCGAACTGGCTGTCGCGCTGCTACATGAACGACGAAGACTACTGGCTGCAAGTGCACACCAGCGGCGACGTCGCCGGGCAGGTCGAGTCGGTGATCCTGTTCAACTACCTCAGCTACGTCACGATCAACAGCGAAGCGGAATTGCGTCGCCTGGCCGGCCCGGAAAGCCTGATCGGCCTGCCGACCTACACCCACGACGGCGTCGAGTACAGCCGCGAATGGGGCACCGAGGCGGGCCAGACCGAGCTGGTGGGATTGAGCGAGCGCGTAAGCAATCCCGAAGAGTCCTACAGCGTCGAGCACCGTTCGATGCTGTATGCCCGCGACACCGGCCTGACGGATCGCCGGGAGTTCCTGTTGTTTTCCGTCGAAGAGGACGCCGAAGGCACTGTCAGCCTGAGCACTTCGCTGGGTATTTCGCTGTACACCACTGACCTGAACACTCTTTGAATAAGGAAGAAGTCCATGCTTGAAGCGCTCTCCATTTCCCTGAACAAAGCCGCCGTGCTTGGCTTTGTCATGTACATCCTCGGCGCCGCCGTGCTGTTCGCGCTGTTCCAGTTCATCTACACCCGCGTCACGCCGCACAAGGAATTCGAACTGATCCGCTCGGGCAACGTGGCTGCAGCCATCGCCCTGGGCGGCGCCGTCATCGGTTTCGCCATTCCGGCCAGCAACGTGATCGCCTACTCGATCAGCATGCTGGACTTCGTCGTCTGGGCAGTGATCGCCGCGGTCGTCCAGTTGCTGGCGTTTCTGGTCACCAGCCTGGTGCTCAAGGGCGCTTCCGCGCGCATCAAGAACGGTGAAATCGCCGCGGGTATCTACATCGCCGCCGTGGCCATCAGCGTCGGCATGTTGAACGCCGCGTGCATGACGCCTTCCACGAACTGATTGCGCCACGGAGATCCCGATGAAACGAAGCAAGTACGTCCAGCTCTCGCTGGCCGCGTCGGTCGCCCTGGCGATATCCGGTTGCGGGCCTGCGGAAAAAACCTACAAGTTGCAGAAGAAGTACAACTTCCAGTCCGTCCAGGAATGTGTCGATGAAAAGCTGCCGGTGGACATTTGCTCCACCGCCTACATGACCGCCATGGGTGAGCATCGTCGCATCGCGCCGGTCTACGATAGCAAGGCCGATTGCGATGCCGACTTCGTGCCCGATTGGTGCCAGCAGGACTCGGCCGGCAAGTTCCTGCCCAAGCTGGGTGGTTTCGAGCTGAACGCCGATGGCGAAGTCACGCAGTCCGAGGTCGATGCCGCCCGGGCCCAGTTGCCGGCTTCGGAAGCGAACGTCGGTGGTTCAGGCTTTGGCAACCTGCTGACCGGGCTGCTGATCGGCAATATGTTGAGCGGCAACCGCAGCAGTTATTACTCCGAGCCGGTCTACCGCTACCGCGATGATCGCGGCAACTTCGGGTCCTCGACGCTGAGCCAGCGGGTTTCCAGCGGCTCGACCTTTACCAAGTCCAACCAGGCGCGGTACGGCAGCTACACCGACTCCGTCAAGACCAGCAAGGCGATGTCCGTTGCGTCGTCCACCTCGCGCGGTGGCTTCGGCAGCAAGTCCAGTGCCCGCAGCGGTTGGGGCGGTTCGAGCAGCTCCGGCGGCTAAGGAACGAGGGTCATGAAAAAGATCCATTGCGCAGAACGTCCTGACTGGAAACAGACCGCCGAGCAACTCGGCTTTCTGTTCCACACCATCGACGACGAACCCTATTGGGACGAAAGCGCGTACTACCAGTTCACCCTCAAGCAGATCGAGGACGACCTGGAAGACCCGACCACCGAGCTCCATGACATGTGCATGGACCTGGTGGCCCGGGTGGTCCAGAGCGAAGAATTGCTGGAACGCCTGAGCATTCCCGCGCAGTTCTTCGACCTGGTGCGCACGTCATGGCTGGAAGGCCATCCGCACCTGTACGGGCGCATGGATTTCTCCTACAACGGCACGGGCCCGGCCAAGTTGTTGGAACTCAACTACGACACGCCGACCAGCCTCTACGAGGCGGCGGCGTTCCAGTGGGGGTGGCTGGAGCAATGCATCGAGCGCGGCATGCTGCCGGCCCATGCCGACCAGTTCAACAGCATCGACACCAAGCTGCACCAGGCCTTCGCCCAATTGCAGCTCAAGGAGCCGTTCTATTTCGCCTCGATGAAAGGCTCGGTGGAAGACAAAGGCACCACGGATTACTTGCGCCTGATCGCGGAAAAAGTCGGCATTGAATCGCGGCACATCGATATCGAAGACATCGGCCTCAACAGCGACGGACGTTTCGTCGACCTGGAAGAGCGCTGGATTCCGCACCTGTTCAAGTTGCATGCGTGGGAATTCATCTTCCACGAGCCCTTTGGTGAAGCGATCGCTCAATGCGATACGCAGTTTTTCGAGCCGGCCTGGAAGTCGATCATCTCCAACAAAGGCATCCTGCCGCTGCTGTGGGAATTCAACAAAGGCCACCCGAACCTGCTCGCCGCCCACCTGGACACCGACACCCGCAAAGCGGTGCCGAAAGGCTGGGTGCGCAAGCCGTTCTTTTCCCGGGAAGGCGCCAACATCGAGCTGCAGACCGCTGACGGCTTGACCGTCAAGGAAGGCGGCCCCTACACCGACGCGCCGTTCATCCTCCAGGAATTTGCGCCACTGCCGAAATTCGACGACAGCTACACCCTGATCGGCTCGTGGGTCATCGGCGACCAGGCCGCCGGCATCGGTGTGCGGGAAGACAACAGCCTGATCACCAAGGATTCCAGCCGGTTTTTGCCGCATTTGATTCTTGATTGATTTTCTGGACTAAGCACTGACCCCCTTGTGGGAGCGGGCTTGCTCGCGAAAGCAATGGAACATCCAACATGATTGTTGACTGACACACCGCTTTCGCGAGCAGGCTCGCTCCCACAGTATGGGTGTTCGCCCAGGCATACCCACCGCCTGTCGCCTTTGCGGAATTGCGCCTGCCCCCTCCCTGTCGATTTTAAAGAGCCCAAGAAAAACCCGAGAGCGGCACGCCATTCGTGACAGGAGGCCCCCATGCGTATCCATCACCTGAACTGCGGTTGCATGTGCCCCGTGGGTGGGAAGTTGTTCGATGGCTACAGTCGGGGGCTGACGGCGTGCCTGGTGTGTCATTGCCTGTTGATCGAAACCGACAACAATGGCCTGGTCCTGGTGGACACCGGTTTTGGCCAGCGGGATGTCCAGACGCCCGAACGGCTTAGCCGATGCTTCCGGGCGTTCAACAACATCAAGTTCGAGCATCGCCTCACCGCGTTGGAGCAAGTGCGCCGGTTGGGTTTCGACACCGGCGATGTGCGGCATATCCTGCTGACGCACCTGGATTTCGATCACGCCGGCGGGCTCCAGGACTTTCCCCAGGCTCGGGTTCACGTGATGCGCGACGAGATGGCGATGGCCCGCAGCGCCGACACCTGGATCAGTCGACGGCGATTCCAGGCGCGCCAGTGGCAGGGCGTCGACAATTGGGAGTTCTATGCCCCGGACGGTGATACGTGGTTCGGTTTTGATTCGGTGCGCGCGTTGATCGGGGCGGAAGAAGAGGACATTTTCCTGGTCCCGCTCCAAGGCCACACCGCCGGCCACGCCGGGATCGCCCTGAGGACACCGGACGGCTGGATGCTCCATGCCGGCGATGCGTATTTCTTCCACGATGAAGTCCATCAGCCCGAGCGGCGTTGCCCGCCGGGGCTGAAGTTCTATCAGTACATGATGGACACTTATCGCCCGGCACGGCTGCGCAATCAGGATCGCCTGCGGGAACTGGCGGCGGGCCAGAATGGGCACCTGGAGATTTTTTGCAGTCACGATGCCAGGGAGTGGGAACGCTCTACGAACCAGGCTCGTACCGTTCGTGTTGATCCCACGGCCATGCCGTCGACCCACCGCTAAACCACCCGCCCGGGCACACTGTGGGAGCGGGCTTGCTCGCGAAGACGGCTGCACAGTCTACATCAATGCAAGCTGGCCCACCGATTTCGCGAGCAAGCCCGCTCCCACAGGTTAGGTATTCACCACAGACCCCCACAGGTCCAGGGGTTCGCCGCAGGCTCTTTCAAGTCCACCAGTACCGCACCAGGTGGAAGAAGATCGGCGCGGCGAAGCACACCGAGTCCAGCCGGTCGAGCATGCCGCCGTGGCCTTCGATCATGTGGCCCCAGTCCTTGACGCCGCGGTCGCGCTTGATCGCTGACATGACAATGCCGCCGGCAAAGCCCAGCAGGTTGATCAGCAAGGCGATGAGGAACGACTGCCAGGGATTGAACGGCGTGATCCACCACAGCGCACCACCGATCAGCGAGGCCAGGAAGATGCCGCCGACAAAACCTTCCACGGTTTTCGAGGGCGACAGGTTCGGCGCGATCTTGTGTTTGCCGAACAGCTTGCCGCAGACGTACTGCAACACATCCGAGAGCTGCACCACGATCACCAGGTAGGCGATCAGCAACAGGTTGCGCCCTTCGAAACCGGCGATGTCCAGGGTCAGCAGGGCGGGGACGAAGGAGATGCAGAACACCGCGATCATCAAGCCCCACTGCACCTTCGACGCGCGCTCGAGGAAATGCGTGCTGTCGCCGCCCAGGGACGCCAGGATCGGCAGCAGCAGGAATACATACACCGGGATAAAGATCGAAAACAGCCCGTACCAGTCGTAGTAGATCAGCAGGTATTGCAGCGGCAGGGCCAGGTAGAACGCCGCCACCAGGGCCGGGTAGTCACTGCGCCGGGTCGGTGTCAGGGTCAGGAATTCCCGCAGGGCGTAGAACGACACCGCGTAGAACAACAGGATGACCGCCGCGTTACCGAGCCAGAACGCCACGCCGATCACCAACACCATGATCCACCAGGCGTTGATCCGGGCGTTGAGGTTATCGATGACCGAGTTCGGCGCGCCTTTGGTCCGCAGCCTGAGAATGAAACCAATCAGCGACGCCAGCACCAGAATCGCGCCGATCCCGCCAAACAACATCAGGGTATATCGATCCATGTCAGACGTGCTCCGGGGCCAGTGCCAGCAGCGCGGCGCGGCTGCGTTCAAGGAATTGCTCTTTGCTTTCACCCTCTTCGATGCACAGCGGCGCACCGAAACTGGTGGTGCACAACAACGGCAGCGGCAGCACACGACCCTTGGGCATGACGCGGTTGAGGTTGGCGATCCACACCGGGATCACCTCGACCTCGGGGTGGTTTTTCATCAAGTGATAAATCCCGCTCTTGAAGGGCAACAGGCCTTCCTCCGGATTGCGCGTGCCTTCCGGGAAGATGATCAGCGAGTCGCCGTTTTCCAGTGCATCGAGCATCGGTTGCAATGGGTTGTACGCAGGGTCCTTGCGCTCGCGGTCCACCAGCACGCCGTTGAACACCCGGTTGATGATGTAGCGGCGCACCGGGCTGGTTTGCCAATAGTCAGAGCCCGCCACCGGGCGGGTGAGCTTGCGCAGCGCCGGCGGCAGCGAGGCCCAGAGCAGCACGAAGTCACCGTGGCTGCTGTGGTTGGCGAAGTAGATCCGCTGCACCGGCGTCGGCGCGCAACCGAGCCACAGGCTGCGAGCGCCCGTGACCATGCGAGCGGCGGAGGTGATGAGGTTGGCGACCACGGGTTCGAACATGAGGATTCCTTGTCCTGAGAAACATAAGCATCACTGTGGCGAGCACTCTTCTGTGGCGAGGGGATTTATCCCCGCTGGGCTGCGCAGCAGCCCTAAAGCAGTTAACTCAATCTTCCCGACACACCGAGTTGCCTGGTTTGAGGGCTGCTTCGCAGCCCAGCGGGGATAAATCCCCTCGCCACAAAAAACTATCTAGATACCTGAAGCTAACCAGGGACTGGCCACGATGAAGCCCAGCACCAGGACAACTTGTATCGCCAGCAACCGCGACTGCCGACGCAGCAGCAACAACGCGCCGTGCCGTCGTTCGGTCCACAGGCGCCCGGCCCGTTCGGCGGGTTGCAGGCCCAACGCGGTGAGGGCTTGATCCAATTCATAGGTGCGTTCGGCCAGGGAGTGGGTGCTGTCGGCCATGCGCTGGAACAGATCGGCGTCGAACGCCACGCGCAGTGCCCAGTATTTTTCCACCACTCCGATAACCAGGAGCACAGCACTCAACAGCAGCAACCACGGATCGATCAGGCCCACCAGCCATTGCCCCAACCCCAGCAGCGCCGCCAGCAGCGTCAGTCCCGTGGAAAGCTGGTCCAGCGAATGACCCCGGCGCAATAGGCTCGCCACGGTGTGGAGTTCCATATCACTGATCATGAGCATTCCCCCGTGTTGTGGATAACTGTTCCAGTGCCCGACGGTGCGCGGCGTGCAAGACAATGCGCGGTCGAGCGCGCTGGATCTGCACGATCGCTGCGTCAACGCTCGCTGCCCGGCCAGTGTGCAACAACCAGGCAACCACCGCCGTGGCGCTGCGCGAATAACCCAAGGCGCAGCAGACCAGCACCGGCCCATGTTGGCGCAGGCTTTCGATGGCTTCTGCCGCTTTCAGGCATTGCTCGGCGGTCGGCGCCGTGAGGTCGAGCACCGGTAACGAACGATAGGCGACATTCGAGCTGTCCATGGACAGTTCCGCGCAGAGGTCGAGCACGCCGGTAAACGTGCTGTCCTTCAATTCCATTGGCGTAGGCACTCGCCCCAGCCAGACGTTATCCGCGATCAGGTCTGGCTGCGGGTGCTTGCGCGTCCAGCAGCGGGAATTGATCCACGCCGCCGCCAGGTACGGCGCCAGCAACCAACGCACCGCCGGACTCAAGCGACCATCGGCACGCTTCTGGAAACCATCTGCACCGAACATCAAGTAATTCAGCGCCACCATGAGCACCGCGACCGCCGGCCAGATCAGCCAGAGCCACGCGCCGCCGAAGGCAAACGCCGGGATAAACAGCGCCGCCGCGCCCAGGCCATAACGCAAGGCCAGGCGTCGGCGGGCCGGATCGGCCGTCAGGCGCGCGCTCGACAGCGGACTCGGTCGATCCAGCGGCCACAACCAGACGCACAACCAACCGGCCAACGCGCCCGTGGGCAGGTCAATGAAGTGATGTTGATAAGTCGTCAGCACCGACACGCCGATCAAGGCGAACCAACCGTGCATCAGCCAACGCCAGAAACCCTGCAAGTGCCGCTGGTAACAGACCCAGAGCACCACCAGCAGCGCGATGTGCAGCGACGGCGCCTGGTTGAATGGCTTGTCGAAGCCGGCCAGCACGTCGAACATCCAGCCGAACAGCCCATCCATTTCCGGCCGGGGAAAGGTAAACGTCAGCGGCCAGAGCAAAAAGCAACTGACCGCAATCACCTGGGCCGTGAGCAGGCGCAAGGCATGGCGCTTGAGTTCGTCGCGGCTGTTGGGCAACAGCAAGGACAAGCCGTACAGCAGATCGATCGACCAGTACGGCACGATGGTCCAGGCCATGAACGGCATGTGGCTTTCCCAGGCGAACACCAGCGTGCCGACGTCGTCACGCTGGGCGGTGACCCAGGTGGCGAAGCCGTAGGTGGTGAAGAACAGCGGCGCCAGCAACAGCAGCCACAGCACCGCCGGTTTGAGCAACGCGGGTTCGCGGGCCGGAGCGATGACGGCGCTCATTACTGCACTCGCTGCGCCAGCGAAACGCTGAAAATGCCCCATTCATCGACACGCAGGGTGATCTTGCGGAAGCCCGCCGCCTCGACCAATTGATCCATTTCCGCCTGGGTGCGTCGACGCATCACCCAGGCTTGCCCTGCGCGGTGGCTGGTGAGGGCGCGGGCGATCAGTTCCAGTTGCGGGTGCCACGGCTGGCCGGTGTAGACCAGGAAACCACCAGGCTCCACGGCTTCGGCCAGGCCGGCGAGGGAACCGCCGACCATCTGGTTATCGGCGAACAGTTCGTACAGGCCCGACACCACGGCGAGGGTTGGTTTTGGCTCCAGGGCTGCCAGATCCTGGCGGTCGAAGGCATCGCCTTTGACGAATCGTGCGATGTCGCCGAGGCCTTTTTCCACGATCAGCGCGCTGCCGTCGCGCACGTTGATGTCGCTGTAGTCGCGCAGCAGGATCGACTCGGGCAACGGGCTGACGCCTTGCAGCGCTTCGAGAATGTAGCGGCCATGGCCGGCGGCGATGTCGACGATCCGCACTTCGCGGTCCTGGGCGCGCAACTCGGCCATCGCCAGGCGCAGCAGTTCTTCGACGTGCACCTTGCGCTGGCGAATGCCGCGCCAGCCGATGGAATTCAGGTAGTTCTGGTCGATCATCTTGCCCAGCGCCGACGTGCCGGTAGGGCGGTTGCGGTAGACGTAATCCAGGGTGCTGCCGGAGTCGAAGCCGGTGTCGAAGCCCAGCTTCACCCCGGCGGACAATTTGCTGCCAAAGCGCATGCTGGCGCGGGTCATGCGCCAGTAAAGGTCACGCAGGGAGTTGTGGGGCAGCGGGGTGGCCAGGGTTTCGGCTTCGGCGCAGGTCGCGCCCAGGCGATCGGCGTCGAGCAGGGAAGGGCGCTCCAGCGGACGGGCGAAGTTCTGCAGGATGAAGCGGCGGGCGCTGGCAATGGCCGGCGCGCGGTTCTTCTCGCCGAGGGTGTCGTGGAAGAAACCCGGCAGAATGTGTTTTTCCTTGTGCAGGCTGCCCAGGCGTTCGAAGAACTGCTCCTGGGGTTTGCGGTGCACCACAAAGTCCGAACCGGAGATCAACAACTGCGTCGGCACCTGGATCGCCTGGGCATCGGCCACCACGCGGTCGGCGGCTTCGTACAGGCCCAGCAGCACGTTCACCGAAATGGCCTTGGTGATCAACGGATCGCTGTCGTAGGACGCCACGCGCTCTGGGTCATGGCTGAGGAATTTCGCCTTGACGTAGCTGTTGACGAAGAAATTGCCGCGGAACTTGCGCATCAGCGCCAGGCCCGGCCGGGCGAACGGCACGTAGAGCTTGACCTTGAACGCCGGCGACGCCAGCACCAGCGAGCGAATGCGCGGTGCGTAGTCATGGACCCAGGTGGACACGATCACCGCGCCGACGCTTTGTGCGACCACGGCGATGTTCGCTTCGTCGATCTGATGCGTCGCGCCGATGTGATCGCAGAAGGTCTGCACGTCCCGCGCACTGGTGGCAAAACTCGGGCTGTCGCCCCGTTCGCCCGGCGACTGGCCGTGGCCGCGCGCGTCCCAGGCAAAGAAGTCGAACCCGGGCAAATCCAGCTCATCCACCAGGTGCGCAATGCGCCCGGAGTGTTCATGACCACGATGGAACAACAACACAGCCTGGCGGGGTTCGCCCGCTGCGGCATCGATAGCCGGCCAGTGTTGGTAGAACAGTTCCACGCCATCGTGGGTGGTGAATGTCCGGTGTTGGGCTTCGCGCATTGCAACTTCCTTATGCTGAGGGAGCGTTTTCCGTCACCTGGCCCAGGCCATGACGGACCCGATTGACCAAGGTATAAACCAGCAGGGCGGCAACCACCGCCATCACACCATTTATCCAGAGTGCCCCGAGCCAACCCAGGGCAATGCCGGTCGCCAACACGCCAAACACAAAAGCGCGATCGCTCTTGCCCATCGGCCCGTCATACCGCCGCGAAGCCCCCACCATCGCCCCCAGCACGCCGGCGTATTCACTGAACAACGCCAACAGCGTGACCAACAACACGAGCAGAAGACTGGTATCGGCAAACAAGGCAAAAGGCAGGATCAAGGCAACGTCGGCGATGATATCGCATAGCTCGTTGAGGTAGGCGCCCAGATGCGATTGTTGACCAAACTCCCGCGCCAGCATGCCGTCCACGGCATTCAACGCCATGCGCAGGAACATCCAGATCGGCACCAGGACGAAAATCCACGGATGGTCGGCGAACCAGGCAATGACCGCCCCCACCAACACCGAGACGATGCCCGCGAGCAGAGTGACCTGATTGGCGGTGACACCGTTGTTGTAGAGGCGTTGGACCATGGGGCGCAGCAGGTTTTGAAAGGCGGGCTTGAGTTGGTAGATGGAGGGCATCGGGGTGAGATCTCGGCCGGTGGCGGGGCTGGGCTTATACAGGTGCGAGATTACGATAGGTTGAGGGGTTGCAGGCGGGTATTTCTTGAGAATGCGTGCGGGTAGGCATCTATTCCCGCGTTTTTCTGCGCAAGACCCCCTGGGAGAATGCAAAAAACGCTAAACCTGTGGCGAGGGAGCTTGCTCCCGCTGGGCTGCGAAGCAGCCCCAAGGCCATTCAACGCGGTGTCCGGGCAGGTTTACGACTGCTGCGCAGCCGAGCGGGAGCAAGCTCCCTCGCCACGATGATTTATGCCCTTAAGTTAAGGGGAGCCTGTGAAAGCAACTGTTCACACATTCCCAACCTCACCGCAGTTCCCCTGTGGGAGCTTGCTCGCGATAGCGGAGTGTCAGTCAACATCAATGGCAGCTGACCCACCGCATTCGCGAGCAAGCCCGCATCCCACAGGATTTTTCGGAATCCTCGCAACGTAGGCCTAATTAGCGAATTGCCCTACACGCCCCGCTTCTTTCACTGACTTATTTCTCCTGTCATCCCCGGCACAGTCTCGCGCCCACTCCTGCGCCGCGAGCTGCCTGCATGCGTTTCCCTGACAAGATCCCGTCATTAACCGGTGCCATTGGTTCGCTGGTCTTGGCCGCCATGAACTCACCCGATGTCGAGGAGGTATTGCAGGACTTTCGCCACTGTCTGGGCGACTACGACAGTTGGGCGGAAAGATTCTGGGCCGGTCGGACACTGGACATTCAGCAAGTATTTAAAGTCGGCAAGGAGGTGTCGCTCGCACCCGTGAAAGACGGTGGCAAACAGGTCAGCGCCGTGGTGGCGAGGTGTCCGGCACAAGGCCCACTGACACTGGTGCACATGTTCCAGGCCTCGCGTTTCGTGCCGATCGGCGACACGCCAGTGGTGTTGGAGCCGATCATCACGGGCGAGCTGGGGAAGGAAACGTTTGGCGATCCGATCCCTCATGTCATTGGTCCCAGCGGCATTTTGGAAGTGTCCGAATGCGACCGCGGCCAGCGCTACCGGATCAGCTTTTTTCCAAATATCACGACCGATCATGTCCGGGCGCTGTACGCGTCCTACCAGCACGAGATCGTCGAACTTGAAGGTTGGCTGAAAGCGGAGTGGAACGAGTTTCAACCATTGTGGAAGGCGTCTTCCGAGAGCGGTTTTGTAAAGCGCTTCAACGCATTGCAGGAGGCCCAGCTACGTGGCTTTGAAAATGCCCTGTTTGAGCTATGGGACGACGTAACACAGGTCTTCGATCTGTTGGCGGATCTACAGGCCAACAGTGAAAAATTGTTGGAATACCTCACCGAAGTCGAGCTTGAGCAACTGCTGAAGGCGTCATCCGAGGCGATTGCCAAAGGACTGATGATCCTGAGCGATGAGCCCTTGCTCTTCGTTTACACCGCGGCGTTCACCAGTTGGCTGCGGATGCTGCCGCCCCAGTACATGGCCGAACTCCTGGGGGAAATGCGCGCCTCGATTCTGATCAATTTCCTCTTGGCGCGCGTGACCGGTGGCCTGGGCGTGGGACTGCGCATGAGCGGTAAAGTGCTGCGCCATGTCCGCTCGGAACGCGCCCGGAAGTGGCTACAGGCATCGAGTCAACGCCTCGGACAACTCGGTGGCGACAGTTCCAACAAACATGCCGACGTACTGAAGCCGGTAGTAATCGCCGGTCAGGGACCGTCGGTGGGGCCGGCGCCTGTCAGACCGTTGCAGATCTCAACTGGGGATTCCGCGCCGCTGTCGGTCAGCAACCCGGCCCCGATCGTGCGGGAAAAATCCCAGCCATCTACCCGCCTGAGCCAACACGAACCCCACGACGACGCCCCCGCCCAATCGAAAAACCCCAACGGCGACAGCGCCGACACCGCCGCCCAGACCCAGACCAGCGGCTGCCCGGTGTCAATGGTCACCGGCGAAGAACTACTGACCCTCGACGATGGCACCCTCGACGGCCGTTTGCCGTTCGTTTTCACCCGTTTATACCGCACCAGCGCCGCCAACCTGGACATCGGCCTCGGGCGCGGCTGGAGCCATGCCCTGGCCCATCGCCTGGAACTCGACGGCGAACAGGTCACCTGGGTCGACCAGGAAAACCGTCGCACGCTCTTTCCACTGCCCACCACCCAGCGCCCGGCGATCCACAACAGCCTGGCCCGCGCAGCAATCTACCTGGGGGCCGAGCCGGACGAACTGATCGTCGCCCAACCGGGGGAAAACGCCCCGTTCCTGCACTTTCGCGACGGCCACCTGATCGCCCTCAGCGACCGCTACGACAACCGCCTGACCCTCCAGCGCAACATCCACGGCGACATTTGCCGCCTGGACAACGGTGCCGGGCGTTCCCTGCGCTTGCGCTACGAACAGCGCCACCTGATCGCCGTCGATTACCAGAGCTTCCACCCGGCCATCACCCTCGACGAGGCCTGGCGGACCGAGCAGACGCTGGTGTCCTACCGCTACGACGGACGTTTCCGACTGATCGAAGCGACCAATGCCGCCGGTGAAAGCGAACGCTACGACTACGACGACCAGCACGTCATCCTCCAGCGGCAACTGGCCGGCGGCGCGAGTTTTTATTGGGAGTGGCAAGGCGTCGGGCGGGCGTCCCGTTGCGTACGGCATTGGGCCTCGTTTGCGCAGATGGACAGCCGCTACACCTGGGGCGAGGACGGCAGCGTCACGGTCCGGCACCTGGATGGCAGCCAGGAAGTGTATGTCCACGACGACCGGGCGCGGCTGGTGCGCAAGGTCGAGCCCGACGGCGGCGAACACCTCAAGGCCTATGACGAACAGGGCCGGCTGATTGCCGAACAAGACCCGCTGGGGGCGGTCCGCGAATACCGCTACGACGACGTCGGACGGCTGCTGGCGTTGATTCCACCGGACGAGGCACCGACGTCCTACGAATACCGCAACGGTTTCCTGCACAGCCGTTCCCGTGGCAAGGCGGTGTGGACCTACCGCCGCAATGACCTTGGCGATGTGATCGCCAGCATCGACCCGGACGGCCAGCGTACGGAATATGCCTACGACGCCCACGGACAACTGCTGGCAAGGTACGACCCGGACGGCGGCGAACATCGCTTCACCTGGAGTCGCCTGGGCCAACTGACCGAAGAAATCCTGCCCGACGGCGGTCGGCGGTGTTTTTCCTACGATGCCCTGGGACGTTTGCTCAGCCGCCGGGACGAACACGGCGCCCTCACGCACTACCAATGGGACGCCGTCGGCCGACTGCTGCAAGTCACCCTGCCCACCGGCGCCATTCGGGCCTGGAGCTACAACGCCTACGGCAAGGTCATCGCCGAACGCGACGAGCAGGGCCGCACCACCCGCTACGAATACGCCGATGACCTGCACCTGGTCAGCCGTCGCCTGAACCCCGACGGTAGCGAGCTGAAGTACCGCTACGACTCGGCGCGGCTGTTGCTGACCGAGATCGAGAACGAATCCGGCGAACAATATCAGCTGGACTACACGCCCAACGGCTTGATCCGACAGCAAATCGGCTTCGACGGCCAACGCACCGCCTACGCCTACGACCTCAACGGCCACCTGCTGGAGAAAACCGAACACGGCGAGGACGGTTCGCAATGGGTCACCCGCTACCAGCGCGACGCGGCCGGACGGCTGCAACTCAAGACCTTGCCCGACGGCCAGGCCATCGAATACCGCTACGACGAACTGGGCCGGCTGGTCTACGTCGATGATGGCAGCGACCATCCGCTGGCCTTCGAATACGACGCTCAAGATCGGCTGATCACTGAGCACCAGGGCTGGGGCACCCTGCGTTATCGCTACGATGCCTGCGGACGCCTCAACCACCTGCGCCTGCCGGACGACAGCCAGCTCGACTACCACCACGCCCCGGGCGGCGCACTGACCGCCATCGACCTCAACGGCGCACGCCTGACCGAACACCGCTTTGACGGCAGCCGCGAACGGCAACGCCAGCAAGGCCAGTTGCTCAGTGACTACAGGTACGACGAACAGGGTCGCCTCAAGGCCCAGACCGCGTGGCAGAACCCACAGCAGCAACTGCTCTGGCGCGACTATACCTACAGCCCCAAGGGCAACCTGCAAACCCTTTCCGACCACCGAAACCGCCGCAGCTACCAGTACGATTCTCTAGATCGCCTGACCCGCATCGACTTTTCCCACAGCGAACCGCCGGAACACTTCAGCCACGACCCGGCCGGCAACCTGCTGATACAGGACCGCCCCGGCCCGACCACCCTCAAGGGCAACCGCCTGCTGAAGGAGGGCGACCGCCACTACGACTACGACGCCTTCGGCAACCTGATCCGCGAACGCCGCGGCGAGGCCCTGGTCAGCGCCTACCGCTACGACAGCCAACACCGCCTGATCGGCATCACCACGGCCGACGGCTGCGAAACCTCCTACCGCTACGACGCCTTCGGCCGACGCATCAGCAAGACCGTGGACGGCCTGACCACGGAGTTTTTCTGGCAGGGCGACCAAGTCGTCGCCGAAAACAGCCCGCGCCATCACCGCAGCTACGTCTACGAACCGGGCACCTTCCGTCCACTGGCGATGCTCAACGGCGAAGGCCCGGAAAACACCACGCCGTTCTACTACCACCTCGACCACCTGGGCACGCCCCAGGAACTGACCAACCCCAACGGCCAGATCGTCTGGTCGGCGCGTTACAACGGCTACGGCAAAGTCACCGCACTCAGGCACGGCGACGGCGAGCAGCTTGAACAACCGCTGCGTTTCCAGGGCCAATACTCCGACCCGGAAAGCGGCCTGCACTACAACCGGCACCGCTACTACAATCCCGAGACTGGCCGCTATTTGACGCCTGACCCGAGCAAGTTGGTGGGTGGGCTCAATGGGTATCGCTACACCCTGAACCCGACGGGGTGGGTGGATCCGTTGGGGTTGGTGGATTGTCCGGATGGGTGTAAGAAGCCGTTGCGTGGCGAGCAGAGTCCAGCCAGCGATGCGGTGATTCAAGCGGGAGAAGTTGAGTTACCGAAGGCTTCCTCTGATATCCCTCAAATGGGATATCACAAGGAGGTCTTCGCAAATAAGCCCATTAAGCCCCAGCAGGCTACTGATGAGTGGGAGCGATTTCTAGGTGAGGGGCCCTATACGAATATTCATCCCAGAACAAATATGCCGGACCCAGATAGGTTGGTTTCTGGAGATGGACGTAAGAGTATTCGTTATGGTGTCCATGAAATGAGCAGCAAGCCAACCAAGCACCATTATCATGAGGAGATATGGACGTATGAATTGAAGGGGAATGTGATGAATATTGACAATACAGTTGTGCGCGTTCCCTTGGCGAAGGGCAAAAAATGAAAATTAAAATAGACGAAGTGAAGAGCGTCAGTGGCAATATCTCAGTAGCTTTTTCGACAGACTTCGGAAGCGCGGTCGCGACATGGTCGGCCGATATTCCGAAAGTCGGAGAGGAACATGATGTGGAGCTTGAGATAGATGAAGAGTTTGAGTGGGGCAATAACGTCGATGTTTCAGGTGATCGTTTTTCCTTGAACATAAAGGATGGAGTCATTTTTCTCAGCGCGTCTCTAATCTCCATGGCTGATGATGGAGTTGCGATAATTGATATCAATGGAACGAAAACAATGATTGAGCTGGAGGACTGTCCTATGCGACCTCCGCTTTTTATAAGTCTGAATTTCGGAAAATTAACCCTTTATCCAACTAACTTATGAGTTTGATCGTTCCCACGCTCCCGCGTGGGAACGCATCCCGTGATGCACTGCGTCACATTCAGAAGCGGAACGCGGAGCGTCCCTGACGACATCCCCGGCAAGGGCGTGGGAACGATCGAATAATTTGCTTACGGGGCATGTTGAAAAAAATGGAAAATAAATATCCAGAGCTCTTTCAGTTTTTTGGCTGTTACTTTCATCAAGACTGGATGTGCGACTCATCGGACCCTGATGACATCATCAGAGCCTTTATGGCGGACTCGGCGCCTCAAGATATCAAAATTATCAAAGAAGAAATTTCAACTTTACTTGCAATGGATCTTGACGAAAAAAATCTTAGGGAATTCATCATGGACAAAATGCCTTGCAACTATTGTTATTGGCTAGACTGGGAATCCGCTGAATCCTGGCTGAACCATATTCTTGAAATTCTTAGCAGTGGTAATGCCGATCTTGACGAATGCTAGTTTCGCTTGATCGCTCTCACGCTCCCGCGTAGGAACGATCGACAACCTGTGGCGAGGGAGCTTGCTCCCGCTGGGCCGTGGTAGGAGCTGCCGAAGGCTGCGATCTTTTGATCTTGATCTTTCGCTTGATACTCAACTGGCTTTGGAAAGATCGCAGCCTCGCTTCGCTCGGCAGCTCCTACGCCGCAGCCGAGCGGGAGCAAGCTCCCTCGCCACGATGATTCGTACAGCCTTTAAGTCCGCGGTCGCCTGTAGGACTGGCGTTCACGCATTCCCGAGGTCACCACAATTTCCAGTGTGGGAGCGGGCTTGCTCGCGAAAGCGATTGCACATTCACCCCTTCAGTGACTGACCCACCGCTTTCGCGAGCAAGCCCGCTCCCACAGGTTTTTGTGTTCGCAGATACTCTCAGACCTTCATCCAGCCATTAAAAAAACCACCCCTTTGGCACCGATAACATCGTTTCTCGACCGCCCGGCTTTTCCCTATATTGGCCCTCAGATCCGGTGGATGGCTCAACGTCCACCCCCTCAGTGTGAGTAGCCTCGATGAACAATAAACCTGACAGCACAGGGCTTGATAATGCCGGCGCGGGCACCCGGGCGGTTTGGGGTGGGGAGCAAGTCAGGCATCCCTACAACGCCACGCAAACCCCCATCGTGGCCAGTGCCGCGTACGGCTACGACGACATCGACGTCTGGTACGACGTCGCCCTGGGCAAGGCCCCCGGTTTTATCTACAGCCGCATGAGCAACCCGACCGTCGAGACCCTCGAAGCCAAGATTCGCGAGCTGGAAATGGCTGAGTCCGCAGTGGCCTTCAGCAGTGGCATGGCGGCGATCAGCAGCGTGCTCTACACCTTCCTGGCCCATGGCGATCGGGTGGTGTCGACCAAGGACAGTTACGGCGGCACCAACAAGATTTTCGAAGAGTTTCTGCCGCGCACCGGCGTGGCGGTGACCCTGTGCGAGACCTTCGACCACGACGACCTGGAGCGTGAAATCGCCAAGGGCTGCCAGGTGTTGTACCTGGAAACCCCCACCAACCCGACCCTGAAAATCCTCGACATCCCGCGCCTGGTGGCGGCGGCCAAGCGTGTCGGCGCCGTGGTCGTGGCGGACAACACCTTCGCCACGCCGCTGAACCAGAGCCCGCTGGCCTTGGGCGTGGACGTGGTGATTCACAGCGCGACCAAATTCCTCAGCGGCCATGGCGACGTGCTCGGTGGCCTGGTGTGTGGCAGCGAAGCCTTGATGGCCCAAGTGCGGCACTACCGGGAAATCAACGGCGCGAGCCTCGACCCGTTCTCGGCCTACCTGATCATCCGTGGCATGAAGACCCTGGCATTGCGCATGCGCCAGCAACAACACAGCGCCCGGGCCCTGGCCGAATTCCTCTGCACTGAACCATTGGTGGAAGCCGTGAATTATCCCGGCTTGCCCAGCCACCCGAACCACGCCATCGCCTGTGCACAGATGTCCGGCTTCGGCGCCATCGTCAGTTTTGTCCTGGTCGGCGGCATGGACACGGTCAAGTTGCTGCTGCCACGCCTGCGCTTCGCCCACTGCGCCGGCAACCTGGGCGCGGTGGAAACCATCTACGGCCCGGCCCGCACCACCAGCCATGTCGAGAACACCTTGGAAGAACGCCTGGCCCTGGGCATCTCCGAAGGCCTGGTGCGGGTCTCGGTCGGCATCGAAGACACGGACGATCTACTGGACGATCTGAAACAGGCCTTCGCCTTCGTCAAAAAGACCCTCGATCCGCAACTCAATGAAGTCCACATCGAGACCGCAAGCTGAAGTTTGAAAGTTGGTACCCCATAACAAGGCTGTGAATGGGGCGTTCATGAATAGGAATAATAATAAAAGCTCAGCGGCGCTTGTCTGACTCGCGTAGACGTCGATGCGCGCCCTGACATTTCATGAGAACAACCATGTCCATAGCAGAACAACAAACGAGTACGCGGGCCGGCTTCAAGCAGGAAATGCAGACGCGCCATATCGTCATGCTGGCCTTGGGCGGCGTGATCGGCACCGGGCTGTTCCTGACCTCCGGCTACACCGTTAACCAGGCCGGCCCCATGGGCGCGGTGATCGCCTACATCATCGGCGCGCTCATGGTCTACATGGTGATGATGTGCCTGGGGGAACTGGCGGTGCAGATGCCGGAAACCGGTTCCTTCAGCACCTACGCCACGCGCTTCCTTGGGCCGGGCACCGGCTACACCGTGGCCTGGCTGTACTGGCTGACGTGGACGGTGGCGATCGGCTCCGAGTTCACCGCCGCCGGCATCCTCATGACCCGATGGTTTCCCGACACCCCAGTGTGGATCTGGAGCGCGCTGTTTGCCGGCGTGGTGTTTCTCACCAACGTGGTATCGGTGCGGTTGTTCGCCGAGACCGAGTTCTGGCTGTCGTTGATCAAAGTGCTGACCGTGGTGGTGTTCCTGCTGATCGGTGGTGGTGCGATTCTCGGCCTGTTGAACATCGACCAGGCCCACAGCATCGGGTTAAGTAACTTCACTCGCGAAGGACTTTTTCCTACGGGCTTCATGCCGATTGCGATGACGCTGCTGGCGGTCTCCTTCGCCTTCTCCGGCACTGAACTGATCGGCATCGCCGCTGGCGAAACCAAGGATCCGCAACGCAACGTGCCGCGCGCCATCCGCACCACGGTGCTGCGCCTGGCGGTGTTTTTTGTCGGGACCATTTTTGTCCTGGCGACGTTGTTGCCTCGCGAACAGGCCGGTCTGGTGGAAAGCCCGTTCGTCACGGTGTTCACCTACATCGGCATTCCATACTCCGCCGCCATAATGAACTTCGTGATCATCACCGCCCTGTTGTCGGCGGCCAACTCCGGCTTGTACGCCGCCTCACGCATGCTTTGGACCCTCAGCGACCAAGGCCACCTGCCCAAGCAGTTCTCGGCCCTGACCCGCATGGGCACGCCGCTCAACGCGATCATCGTCAGCATGGCCGGCGGCGCCGCGTCGCTGCTCAGCAGCGTGTTTGCCGCCGACACCATCTACCTGGCGCTGGTGTCGATTTCCGGCCTGGCCGTGGTGGTGGTGTGGATGAGCATCGCCGCGAGCCAGATCGGCTTTCGCCGTCACTACGTCGCCAACGGCGGCGACATTCGCGACCTCAAGTTCCGCGTGCGCGGTTATCCGTGGGTGCCGTTGGGGGCGCTGGTGTGCTGCAGCCTGGCGTGCATCGGCATCGCCTTCGACCCTGAACAGCGAGTGGCGCTGTACTTCGGCTTGCCATTCATCGCCTGGTGTTACTTCGTGTATTACATTACCCGCAAAAGCCGCGAGCGACGCTTGTCGGTTGCCCTCGTGGCACAACCGTCCGACGCGTTTTAAACCGCATCGACGGGCGGGCAAACGTGCCCGGTGCGTGGGGGTTAGCGAGGTAAGAGCATGAAGCAAAAAACGTTGCCCCCGTTGAACTGGCTGCGGGCGTTCGAAGTGTCGGCCCGCTGCCTGAACTTCACCCACGCCGCCGACGAATTATTCTTGACCCAGGGCGCGGTCAGCCAGCAGATCCGCCAGTTGGAAAGTCACCTGGGGGTGGCGCTGTTCAAGCGCTTGCCCCGTGGCCTCGGTCTGACGGAAGAGGGCCAGGCGTACCTGCCAGTGGTACAAGATGCGATCACGCGATTGGCGGTGGGCACCAACGAAATCTTCGGCCAGCACAAGCGTCGGCCGATCAAGGTGCGCGGCAGCCTGGCGTTTTTCGTGCACTGGCTGGCGCCGAAACTGGTGGATTTTCGTCAAGCCCATCCCCACGTCGATATCCGCTACATCAGCAACATCTGGGTCAAGGAACTGGACGGCGAAGACGACATGGAGATTCGCTGGGGCCACGGTCAATGGCCCGGCCTGGTGTCGCAGCGGCTGACCTGGGACACCTTGTTCCCGGTGTGCGCGCCGGCCTTGATGGCGACGCTGAAGGTGCCGGCGGACGTGGCCAGGCATCCGTTGCTGCACGTGCTGGGTTACGAAGAAGGCTGGGGTTACTGGCTGAAAATGGTCGGTGCAGACTCGGTGGATTCCTCGACGGGCATGCAATTCGATACATTGGTTTGCACCTTGCGCATGGCCGAGTTGGGGCAGGGCATTGCCCTGGCGCGGTCGTCGATGGTCAGTGAATTGCTGGAAGACGGACGCTTGGTCGAACCCTTCGCCCAACGCATCGAAGCCAGCGAATCGTTCTACCTGGTGCGCAGTTCCGGGGCCGAGCAACACCCGGACGCGGCGCGGTTTTCCACCTGGCTGGTGGAGCAGGCGCATCGTTTCAAATGAGCTGTTTTATCTGAGTTTGCGGAGTTGAGCATGCGCTACGTGAGTACCCGAAATTCCGCCGTGCAGGTCGATTTCGAAAAAGTCGTGCTGTCGGCCATTGCCGAAGATGGCGGGCTGTTTGTCCCCGTGGAACTGCCGCTGTTCGAACCTCAGGACATCGCTAATTGGTCGACGTTGTCCTACGACGAACTGGCCTACCGAGTGATGCGCCCGTTCGTGGGCGAGGCGATCCCCGAGGTCGACTTCAAGCGCTTGCTCAAGGAGGCCGGCAGCCAGTTCAGCCATCGCTCCCTGGCGCCGCTGCATCAGGTGGATCGCAACGAATGGGTCCTGGAGTTGTTCCATGGCCCGACCCGCTCCTCGAAGGACTTTGCCGCGCAGCTGCAGGCGCGGCTGGTGCAGTACTTCCTGCGCAAACGCGGGCGTCGCGCCGTGGTGATGGGTGTCACCAACGGCGACACCGGCCTGGCCGCCATTGAGGCCTTCAAGCACTGCGACGAGACCGACGTGGTGGTGATTTATCCCGAGGCCGGCGTACCGCAAGACCAACTTCAAGACCTGCAAGCGACGGCGCACCCGCGGGTGCATCAAGTGGCCGTGGAGGGCAGTTTCGATGAATGCCAGACCCTCGTCACCCAACTGTTCCGCCAGCATGAGGCGATCAGTTTCAACTCCAGCAACTGGGTCAGCGTCATGGCGCAGTTGGTGTTTTATTTTCACGCCGTGCTGCAGTTGGGCGGCGGTCAGCGGCCCATCGGTTTCAGCGTGCCGGCGGCGAGTTTTGCCGAAGTCTATGCCGGCTACATCGCCCAGAAGATGGGCTTGCCGATCACGCAAATGATCGTCGCCACCAACCAGAATGACGCGCTGCATCAGTTCTTTTTGAAGAACCACTATTCGCGGTTACGTGCGAGCAAGACCCTGTCGCCGGCCATGGATTTGTCGATCTTTTCCAACCTGGAACGGTTTCTCTGGGAGCTCTATGGGCATGATGATCAAGCCGTGAGCGCGTTGATGCACACCTTCGAAACCGACGGCGAAATGAGCATTGGCAACGAGTTCTGGCTGCAGGCGCGGATGATCATCGACTCGTACGCTGTGAGTGATGAGCAGACGCTGAACGAGATCACTTCGTTGTACCGCGACACCGGTTATGTCATCGACCCACACACCGCCACCGGTGTGCTCGCGGCGCGCCTGTACCGCCGCAGCCTGGTGGCGCCGATGGTGACCCTGGGCGAGATCTCACCGATTAAATCGGCGGTGTTGCTTGGTGAGTTGGGGATCCCCGTGGCGACGCAACAACGTCCGATGGCCGAGCAGGGCCCGGCGCAGATCCATCGCATCCAGCCGGACGACCTCGCTGCCCTCCATCAACTGCTCGGCTCGCTATAACCGGAGGCCCCATGAAGCGAATCCTCGATCCCCTCGACGAACGCATCATCGCCGAACTGCGCCTCAACGCCCGCGCCGCCCACGCCGAGCTGGCGGCCAAGGTCAACCTCTCGCGCAACGCCGTGCGCCAACGCATCGAACGCCTCGAACGCGACGGCGTGATCCAGGGCTATACGGTGCGCACGGGGGAGGGTGCGCAAGCGTCGTCGAACATCAACGCGGTGATCTTCGTCTACCGCTACGACCGCATGCGCGGTGCCGAGGTGTTGCAAGCGTTGCAGGCGATGCCGGAAGTGCTGCAGTGCGATGTGATGAGCGGCGAGTTTGATTTGATGCTCAGGGTCGGCGCGGCGAACCCGGAGCGGGTGCATAAGGTGTGGAAAGAGATCTCGGCGCTGCCGGGCGTGGAGAACACCGTGACGTCGTTTGTGTTGTCGTCGGTGGTCTAGGCACGCTAGCCGTCACAGCAGTGAACCCCGTGGCGAGGGAGCAAGCTCCCTCGCCACAAGAGCCGGCGGGTGCATGCTCTGCCACTAATAGACCAAACACTGAAGAAAACTGTGGGAGCGGGCTTGCTCGCGATAGCGGTACACCAGCCACCATCAATGTCGCCTGACCTGGCCCTTTCGCGAGCAAGCCCGCTCCCACAGGGGAAGGTGTTCGGTCAGGCCCCGCCTGCTCGCCGCCGCTTCACAGATAAGCCAGCCACCACAACCCCCGTGGCGAGGGAGCTTGCTCCCGCTGGGTTGCGAAGCAGCCCCAACCAGGTGATCCCAATCAACCTGACCGACCGCGCTGCATGTTTTGGGGCCGCTGCGCAGCCCAGCGGGAGCAAGCTCCCTCGCCACAAGAGCCGGCGGGTGCATGCCCTGACCCCAATAAACCAAACACTGAAAAAATACCTGTGGGAGCGAGCCTGCTCGCGATAGCGGTACACCAGCCACCATCAATGTGCCTGACCTGCCCCCATCGCGAGCAGGCTCGCTCCCACAGGGCTAGGTATCCTGCCAGTGGTACAAGCCAGCCACCACAAATCAATCCCACCAGCCTGAGATGTCAGCCAAGCTGTTGGCTTTTTTCATGCCTACCTCTTTGCCCACCCCCTGGTCAAAACGCCCAAGAAATAGAGCAAATTGGCATATTTCACTGCCCACCCCACACCCCTAACCTAGATCCCAACAACTTCATCACCCGGATCAAGGACATAACAAAAATGACTGAATACAAACTGGCCCTAGTCGGCTTCGGCGGTGTAAACCGGGCATTGGCCCAACTGATTGCCGAGCGCAACCAGCAGTGGAAAACCGAACTCGGCTTCACCCTGAAAATCGTCGGCGTGACCGACCTGTTCCTCGGTTCGGTGATGAACCGCCACGGCCTCGACGCCGCCTCGCTGGCCCGACTGCCCGCCAGCAAAGGCGCCATGGCCCAACTCCCCGGCGGCACCGTCGACGCCCTCAACGAAGCCGTGATCAAAGACTGCGGCGCCGACATCATCGCCGAAGCCACCTTCACTAACCCGGTGGACGGCGAGCCCGCCACCTCGTTCTGCCGCTGGGCCCTGGAGCGTGGCAAACACGTGGTCACCACCAACAAAGGCCCCATCGCCCTGCACGGCGCCGAACTCAAGGCCCTGGCCCGACGCAACAACGTCGCCTTCGAATACGAAGGCTCGGTCATGAGCGGCACCCCGGTCATCCGCCTCGCCAAACAAGCCCTGGCCGGCAGCTCCATCACAGGCTTCGAAGGCATCCTCAACGGCACCTCCAACTTTGTCCTCACCGCCATGGAAGGCGGCCTCGGATTCGCCGAAGCCGTCAGCCAGGCCCAAGCCCTGGGCTACGCCGAAGCCGACCCAACCGCCGACGTCGCAGGCCATGACGTGCGCCTGAAAGTGGTGATCCTGGCCAACGAACTGCTCGACGCCAAACTCACCATCAACGACGTCACCTGCAACGGCATTGCCTCCCTCACCCTCGACGACATCGAAAAAGCCCGCCGCGACAACGCACGCTGGAAACTCATCGGCGCAGCCACCCGCAATGCCGACGGCTCCGTCAGCGCCAGCGTCGAACCGCGCCTGCTCAGCAACGACCACCCCCTGGCCAGCATCAGCGGCGCCACCAACGCCGTGTCGTTCACCAGCGAACTGCTCGGCGCCGTCACCGTCTCCGGCCCAGGCGCCGGCCGCACCGAAACCGCCTTTGCACTGCTGTCCGACATCATCCACATCCACCAATCGGCAACCCGCAAACAGGAGCACACCCTGTGAACGTATCGCGCCTGGCCCTGGCGGTCGTCGAACCGCACATCGAAGTCCTCAACCCGTTTGACGGCAGCGTCGTCGGCACCGTCGCCGACGTGTGCGCCTCAGAAGTCCCACACCTGCTCGAAACCGCACGCAGCGGCGCAAAAACCTGCGCCGCACTCCCGCGTCATCGCCGCGCCAGCATCCTCGAACAAGCAGCACTGAACATCGAACGCGACGCCAAGGCTTTCGCCCGACTCATCGTCGACGAAGCCGGCAAGACCCTCAAACAGGCGGAAAAAGAAGTCAAACGCTGCGTCAACACCCTCAAACTCTCCGCCGAAGAAGCCAAGCGCAATGCCGGTGAAATCGTCCCGTTCGACGCCTACGAAGGCGCCGAATCGCGCCAAGGCTGGTTCACCCGCGAACCCCTGGGCCTGATCGTCGCCATCACCCCCTACAACGACCCGCTCAACCTCGTCGCCCACAAACTCGGCCCGGCCATCGCCGGCGGCAACGCAGTGATCCTCAAACCGTCCGAACTGGCACCGTTGTCGGCCCTCAAACTGGTGTCGTACCTGGTCGCCGCCGGCCTCCCCGAAACCGTCGTCACCGTCGCCACCGGCGGCGCGGAACTGGGCAAAGCCCTGGTCGCCGCCCGCGACGTGCGCATGATCTCCTTCACTGGCGGCTTCGTCACCGGCGAACAAATCGCCCGCACCGCCGGCCTGAAAAAACTCGCCATGGACCTCGGCGGCAACGCCCCCGTCATCGTCATGGGCGACTGCAACCTCGACGCCGCCGTCGACAGCTGCGTCTCCGGCGCCTTCTGGGCCGCCGGGCAAAACTGCATCGGCACCCAACGCCTGCTCATCCACGCACCGATCTACGCAGCCTTCCGCGAACGCTTCGTCAACCAGGCCCAAGCCCTCGTCGTCGGCAACCCACTGCTCGCCAACACCGACATCGGCCCGATGATCAGCCAACAAGCCGCGCAGAACGCCGAACAAGTGGTCAACGAAGCCCTGCAACAAGGCGCCACCTTGCTCTGCGGCCACCGCCGTCAGGGCAACTGCTACGCCGCCACCGTCCTGGAAAACGTCGACCACACCAGCCGACTCTGGCGCAACGAAGCCTTTGCGCCTGTGGTGGTGTTGCAGCCATTCGAGACGTTCGATGAAGCCATCACGTTGGCGAACGAACCGGAATACGCGCTTCACGCTGGGATCTTCACAAATGATTTATCCACGGCCATGAGCGCTGCACGACGGATCGAAGCAGGGGGCGTGATGATCAATGATTCGTCGGATTTCCGGTTCGATGCGATGCCGTTTGGCGGCTCCAAGTACGGCAGTTTGGGCAGGGAAGGGGTGCGCTTTGCCTACGAGGAAATGACCCAGCCGAAGGTGGTTTGTTTGAATACGTTGGGGTGAGGGGCGAGTCAGTCCCAAGGAGTCGCTTTATCTGTCATGTCGCTAAAACACCATTTTGACGACACGTTTTGTTCTCATGTCGCCGGTAGCGACATGAGAATGGAACGTGTCGCAGAAATCAAAAAACAGCGACACGTTGTGTCGGTCCTCTGTGGAAGCAGGCCTGTTCACGAAAAGGCCAGCAAACCCAACCCCGCAACCAAGTCAAACCCTTGTGGGAGCAAGCCTTGCCCGCGATAGCGCAACACCAGCCACATCAAAACAACTGACCCACCGCCATAACAGCCATACCACGCCCAACTGTGGGAGCGAGCCTGCTCGCGATAGCGCCAAGCGCTCAGAACACCAAGCGTGCAGGTAACATCGGCGATCTCCCAAAAAACAAACTTCTTAAAACGCTCCAAGCTGAAACGTATCAGCTACGAGAAAAAACCAAAATATGCACAAATGCATTTTTATGCTTGACTGCATAGGCAAGCCTCTATAAGGTGATTTCACTGTATGCACATACAGCATTTCTAAATCACTACTTATTTAAATCCATTCATGGACGAGGCTCTAACTCATGAAAACCACCACTGAAAAATTCGGTGCAACCCCCCATCAACCCAGCCTCTGGACCCGCGCCGACGCGCTGAAAGTCCGGGCCGATGACCCCACCACCACCCAGCCGCTGGTTAGCGCGGATTTCCCGGTACTGAACAACGACGTGTTCATCTGGGACACCATGCCCCTGCGCGACCTGGACGGTAACGTGACGTCCGTCGATGGCTGGTCGGTGATCTTCACCCTGACCGCCGATCGTCATCCAAACGACCCGCAGTACCTCGACGAGGACGGCAACTACGACATCCTCCGCGATTGGAACGATCGCCACGGTCGGGCAAAGATGTACTACTGGTTTTCTCGTACCGGCAAGAACTGGGAATTCGGTGGCCGCGTGATGGCCGAAGGCGTTTCCCCAACCGCCCGCGAATGGGCCGGTACGCCGATCCTGTTGAACGACCGAGGTGAAGTGGACCTGTATTACACCGCCGTCACCCCAGGCGCGACCATCGTCAAGGTGCGCGGTCGGGTAGTGACCACTGAACACGGTGTCAGCATGGTCGGCTTCGAGAAGGTCAAGCCGCTGTTCGAGGCCGACGGCAACATGTACCAGACCGAAGCACAAAACGCGTTCTGGGGTTTCCGCGACCCATGGCCTTTCCGCGACCCGAACGATGGCAAGCTGTACATGCTGTTCGAAGGCAACGTCGCCGGTGAGCGCGGCGCCCACAAAGTAGGCGAGGCAGAAATCGGCGACGTGCCGCCGGGTTATGAAGACGTCGGCAACTCGCGCTTCCAGACCGCCTGTGTCGGCATCGCCGTGGCCCGCGACGCCGACGGCGACGACTGGGAAATGCTGCCGCCACTGCTGACCGCCGTCGGGGTAAACGACCAGACCGAGCGCCCGCATTTCGTGTTCCAGGATGGCAAGTACTACCTGTTCACCATCAGCCATACCTTCACCTATGCCGACGGTGTCACCGGCCCGGACGGCGTGTACGGTTTCGTCGCGGACTCGCTGTTCGGCCCTTACGTGCCGCTGAACGGCTCCGGCCTGGTGCTGGGCAACCCATCCTCCCAGCCATTCCAGACCTACTCGCACTATGTCATGCCAAACGGCCTGGTGACCTCCTTCATCGACAGCGTACCGACCGACGAAACCGGCACGCAGATTCGTGTCGGCGGCACCGAGGCACCCACGGTGGGCATGAAAATAAAAGGGCAACAGACGTTCGTGGTGGCCGAGTACGACTACGGCTACATCCCGCCGATGCTTGACGTCACCCTCAAGTAACAGCAACACCGGGGTTTCAGGCAGCGGGTTTGCGGTCGATGGCAAAACCGTTGTGGATATGATCGAGATATCCCGCCTGATTCATTGCGACGATGCTCGCAAGCCCCATTGAACAACGAGTCGTAACCCTCTTCGCGACTGGCTGCAAGGATGCAGCCGGTCGCGAATGCATTTCCGCATTGCGTACTTGGAACGATGAAATCTCTTAATAAGTAGTGCAACAGCCTGCTGCACAATTCCCCAACCGCAACGTCGCTCCTTGCTAAATGACGCTGACGCACCGCATTCACGAGCAAAACCCCTCCGCCATTCCTATGTTTGAAATGCGTGACGCAAGCTTCTCTGTGGGAGCGAGCCTGCTCGCGATGGCGGTGTATAAACAACATTCCGGCCCGCTGTTTATCGTGACTCCACGAGACTAGCCACGACCGACATCACCTTGCGCCATTGCCTACAACTACGCCAGAATCCGCCGGCTTGTGCGTCTTTGGCCGCGTCGGTAGCTTTGATCCTGTCACTGCCCATCAGTGATCGGGTTTAGCAGCCCGTCGAGTTGAGTCGCATCAAGCTTCATCAGTCAGGTATTCCCATCCCTGCATTTGATGGTGGCTGTGCGTGGGGCGCCCTCGGGCGCGCCGATTTCTTAACTCGTCGGTCTGCTAACCCGCGTACAGCTGCCACCCACTCGTTTAGCAGCGAGAGGGTTGTGGCCTCACCAAAGAGAGTTAAGGCTATGGTCAAAATTACACCGAACCCTCCGATTGCAGATGAGCATGTGTCTCGCGCTCAGTCTGCTCGTAACAAGAAGCTTGATGATGCTGCTAACCGGGCTTTGGATTACTACCTGAAGCCTACGCCGAAGAAAGAAACGTCCGACAACCCCAACAGCATCTTCCGCATCGCACCTGATGTTGATTCGGAATGCCTGCTTGCCAGTCTCAGTGAAAACCTGGCTGCGGCCAATGCCATGATCAATGATCTGGCGTTTGACCTTGAGGGTTCGCGACGGCGTGTTGCGATGGGGATTTTGCAGGTGATTGAGGTGAGTGAACTGTTGGCTAATCGGGCTTTGGATATTGTTGAGGTGAGGTAACAAGGGGCCGCGCTTACCCCGGGTATGAAAAAAAGGTCTTGCTTGGCAAGACCTTTTTTTCATGGTGGCTTATAGCTTAGCCATCACTGCCGTATAGATCAGCATGGCCAGTCCAACACCCGTCAGTGAAATCCAGAAGCAGTTGGCAGCAGTTATTTTGGAGTTTTGCTGACCTAGCGGATCATTTTCCAGATGGTTAATTGCCGACTGAACCCGAAGTAGGCAGAACAGGTTAAAAAGCAATGTTGCTGCTGGAATGGCTGAATGAGCTCCAGGTGCGCTCGGCCAGAATGCGGCATAAATCCCTACAAACTCGGAAACTATAAGTGCAAGTGCAAGTAGGCGCGGGTGCCATTTGTAGTGCGTATGAGAAATATATAGTTGTCGATCAATTTTCATGTGTAATGAATAAGTAAATAGCACGCCCATGATGGTGCGTATCAAGGGCAGCACTCTTGCATTGGTGGCGATCCTGTATGTTTTCCAGTTTTTGTACAGCCAGTAGGTGTAATAGTAACCAAGGGTTAATAAAAACATGACGATGAATTTGTTTTTCGAGACGATGTAGAACCGAGGGGCGGCTAGCAGGGGCGTCGCTTGGGTTGTGGGTGTCGATTCTTCGGCAGATGTCGTCATGAGTAAACTCTAAAAGGTTTGGCTGTAGTAATTCGATGGGGTGAATATTTTAATGAGGTCGGAATGCTCTGGGCGAATGGTAGCAAGGTCCTAAAACAGAAAGTTGTAGGATGGTTCCCAAGAGGGGATACGTTTTGTCCGGAGTTGACGCGGTATTTGGATGTAGGAAGTATTGCTGTAGGAATGTTCTTAGGGGGCGCGGAATAAGCGATGGACTCAAATTGTGCAAGAGGTACTTGCACAATTACCGGGAGTTATCCAGGTGGTGAGCACTGAGGTCGTGCAACAGCTTGCTGCCCAATTGCCCTGACGAGAGAGGCGTTTTTGTATAAGAGAGCCCGGAAACACGCTCAATTTGTCCAACAGCCTGTTGGACAATTGTGAACCTCAGCACGACATCAGTGGGTGCGGTGAGCGGCAAGCCAGCTGGGTCAATCTTCCACGAAGTAATCGCTATCCAAGTGCTTCACTTCGTAAACCTGTTTGACGTTGCAGCCGAGATTGTTTTCGACCATCAGCCGCGCCAGCTCCAACCCATCGATCAAGACCACTTTGATATCCAGGCTCAAGGCGGCCTCACGGGCTCCGTTGGAGAAGTCCGAAGTGGTAATGAACACACCCTTGCGAGCGCGTTGGCGGGTGAGGGCGCCGATGAACTTATCGATTTCCGGGCGGTGTACGGTGTTGGTCCAACGCTTGGCTTGCAGGTAGATGACGTCCAGGCCGAGTTTGTCTTCTTTGATGATTCCGTCGATGCCGTCGTCGTTGGTTTGTTGCGTTGCGCGTCCTGCTTCCTTGCGTGAACCGCCGTAGCCCATGGCGATCATCAGATCGACCACCAGTTGCTCGAAAAAAGTTGGTGAAGCTGCACGCACCAGGGCCAGCAGTTCATCCGCCAATGATTGCGTCAGCGCCTGGTGTGCTGCGGCCAGTTGCTCGTCGGGAGTAGCTTGTTCGACCGGTTCGCTCTGCAAGGCTAACGCTGGGTCATCGGCGGGACTGGTCGTATGGAACGCGGCGAATTCAGGGTATTGCTTGAGCCACCTAACGGTAATACGTGCCGGCCCGCTGTTTAGCGCCTCTCGACCGCGTTCAGTGATTTGCACCAGTCCCTTTGCCGGAATGCTCAGCAGCCCCGCCTTATTCAGATAGGTTCGCGCCCAACCGACTCGATTGTTAATGACTGTTTGCTTGCCGGAAGGCAGGCGTTCGCTGCGCTCCTCCTCGCTGAGCTGAAACTCGTTAGCGATGCGCTCGCGAAGTTCGCTTAGGGCTAGCGGAGTATTGTCGGCGACGGTGGCCAGTATCGGTCGCATGACGCTCTGGAAATCCGGGATGGGCATAAATGACTTCCTATTCAGTTGCCGGGCGTAACGGCCAGCGTGAAAATAGCGACAGTGATGCGCTCAAGCTGAGGCCTTGCGCCCACGCTTGGCCTTGGGAGCGGCGGCACGTTGGGCCTTGATGCGCTCCAGCAGCACACTGGCAGGTTCATCGTTGGGGTCTTGTGGTACCAGTTCGCCACGGAACGCTTTGGCCAGGATGCTTTGGGTTATGTGGTCGATGCGTTTCTTTGCTGAGGAGACTTTGACTTCTAGCTGGTCGGCGAAGGCGACGAGTTGCTCGACTCGGCGGACGATTTCTTTTTGTTCATCGAGGGGAGGCATCGGGAAAGCCAACTCACTCAGAACCTTCAAGTTTATATTTTTCTGAGCGGTAGCCGGCGCAAGGGCTTCAATTTTTTTCTTGTTTATATCAATGAGGTACTTGACGAACTGAGTTGAGCATTTTTCATTGTTTGCGATAAAGCCAACGATGCTATCTGGGAAGCAAGCTTCAATGCCAAGGACTGCTGTGTCTGCTATATTGGCTGCGATAGTTATGCAAAGCGTGTCTTTTGGGAAAAGTCTACTTTGCGCTAAACCAAAGTCGCTATAGAAAATATTTGTGTTGTTGATGCGCCCTGTTGAGTTGGATATCTGGCCCGTTTGTATAAAAGGGTACTTGTCGCCGAATAGCCTTTTATCGTTCCGAGGACGATGCTTTGATTTTCCTCGAGCTAACTCTCCCAGAACTTTTAAAGGGGTTTCTATCCAATGTATGTCTTCATTTGCAGAATGAACATCTCCGGTTCGCCAGTTTTCCGTCAGCCTTCCAGAAACTGCTGCGGCAAGAACCGATTGGCGGAAGCGTTTAAGCAAGGCGGGGATGGCGTCGACACGTGCTTTAAGAGAGGCGGCTATCGCTAATAGCTCATCGAGTTTTTGCGTTATGCGGGTTTGTTCGGTGAGCGGGGCCAACCTTATCGAGACCTGAGATAAGCTTTGTCTTGTTATTTGAGGTTGTGCTGAGCCAGTAATTGCATCGGTTAAGCCTCGAGCTTGGAGCATATATCTCAAATAACTTGTGGAAGTGGCTTGCTCAGCTAAATTATCCAGAGCCATGGCGTTTCCATTTATGTAGGATCGCGGCTCCGATACGTGCAAATTGCCGCAGGTGGCCCCTCGACAAGTAATCATTAGCGTTGGGGTTTCATGTGTATAGCTTGAATAAAAACCGATTTTCCCATTTGCGCCATAAACAACGTACCCCGTATTTGTTAGCTCTGCAGCAGAGATTACTTTCCACTGCTTGGGGCGGCACAATTCAGTCAACTTCTCTTCAGTCCACCCCTTTGGCAAGTCACTCATTTTCCATTCCCTCAACTACTGCGAGCCCCATAACCTCGGCCATCAAGTGTTTCTGCGCAGCCACTTCATCCCCAGCCCCCAGCGCCTTCATAAGCTCTTCCAATTCACGCAGTGCCTCGGTCAGTTCAGCCATAGCCTCACCCGCCAGCACTTCCGGTGCGGGCAGATCAGCGGCATCCACGCTGTCAGCGTCCTTAAGCCAGCTGATATCCAGCGAGTCACCCCGTTCCTTGCGGATGTAGTCGCGGGTAAACACCCGAAAGCGGCTGCTTTCGCCAACGCCTTCGACATTCTCAGCACGCGGGCTATTACCGTTTGCATCCTCGCCATAGGCATCTTCAAAAGGTTTGAGATGCTGCGCCCCAAAAGGCGTTCGTTTGCCAAAGCTAGGCATATTGCTACGCAAGTCATAAATCCAAGTGCGCTGTGTGCAGCCTTGATCCTGCCGGGGATTGTCAGCAGTACCCTTCTGAAAGAACAGAACATTGGTCTTCACGCCCTGAGCGTAAAAAATACCGGTGGGCAGGCGCAGGATCGTGTGCAGGTTGCACTTGTCCATCAGGTCGCGGCGTACATCGGTACCAACGCCGGCTTCGAACAATACGTTGTCCGGCAGTACCACCGCGGCGCGGCCACCGGATTTCAGACCACGGTAAATGTGCTGAAGAAAGGCCAGTTGTTTGTTGCTGGTTTTGTAGGTCAGATCATCGCGAGTTGGACCGCCGCCGCCCTTGGCTGTACCAAACGGTGGATTCGAGAGGATGACATCAACTTTGGGTAGGTTAGCCCCGGTTTGGCCGAGGGCATTGCCGAGATGCACCACGCCTTCTTCGTCACCCTCCATACCGTGCAGCAAAGTGTTCATCAAGGCTAAACGGCGGGTGCCGGGCACCAGTTCGATGCCGATGAAGGCGCGGTTACGCTGAAAGCTGCGGTCCTTGTCATTGAGTTCGTAATGATCGTCGGTGTTGCCTTTGATATAGGCATCCGCCGCGATCAAGAAACCTGCGGTACCGGCGGCAGGGTCCTGGATGGTTTCCCCGGGCTGCGGCTTGATGCAGCGAATGATGCTGTCGATCAATGGACGCGGGGTGAAGTACTGGCCGGCGCCGGATTTGGTTTCGCTGGCGTTCTTCTCCAGCAGACCTTCGTAAAGATCACCAAGCCCATCGCGGCGGGCGCTGAACCAATCGATCCCGTCCAGGCTTTTGATCAACTGCTCCAAGTGGCGAGGCTCTTTCAAGCGAGTCTGGGCGTCGGCGTAAATCGCGGCGATCAGCGGGTCGTTGTTTTTGCCCAGGTCCAACAGCATCTGCCGGTAATGATCGAGCAGGTTGAGCCCGGACTTGCTTGCCAGGTCTGGCCAGCGGGCACCCTCAGGCAACTTATGGGTGAAACTGTCATTGTTCTGGACCTGTTCGAATTCCATCTTGATAAACAACAGCAATACCAGCTCGGTGACGTAGTCGCTGTAATTGATGCCGTCGTCGCGCAGTACGTCGCAAAGGTTCCAGAGCTTCTGGACGATATCGGAGTTGGTCATGGGAGCTCTCAAAAAGGATTCATGGTAAGCGGGGTAGGTCGCGAAAATCTTATTCAGCCGGGCACTTGCCAGAACGGGTCATTCTGCCAGTCCGGCGGGAAGCCCATGGCTGCCAGGTTGATATCGGCGAACTCGTTTAACAACTCATGCAAACGTCTATCCCAGCTGGTATGCGGGCTGACCTGGCGCATCAGTAAATTGAGGATGCATAACACCGTAAACATACGGGCATGCTGCCCTGGACGTTGTAAGTGTTGAGGCCAAAGGAAATTAACGGTTTTTGGCAGTTCAGGACGGATACCCAGTTCCCGGTTCCACAGCCGTGCGTGATGCGCACAAATATTGCGGATGGTCGTTAGGGTATGCAGCCAGGATTGCAGCAGTGGACCGGGCAAAGCTAGACGTCGGGCGATGGCCTTTTTGTCGGCATCGCGTGCCAATCCCTTGAACAAGTGCGAAAGCTCGCCAAGGGTGATTTCTTCCATTGCTGCCCAAGCAGGCATTAGGTCGGGAGTGTTGTAAGTCAATGCGTAATGGCGTGCATAGCTTTCCTTGGTCCGCAGACTTTTGAGCTGCGCTTTGCGGGCTTCGGTCGCCTGGGATGCGTCGATGCGTCGGCATTCACGCATATGGTCCTGGCGCGCCTTGTCTTGCTTGCTATGAATGCTATCGAGCAATGCCTGATGACGATAATCGCGCTGAAAGAAGCGACTCTCCAGATACCAGTGAGCGCCAAAGTGTGGCCCCATATGATTGCTGATGGCGGCTCGGGCCGCGACCTCGATGCGTTCAATGGCATCAATGACTAGCAGTCGCAAGCGTCGGTCAAAGTCGTATAGGCGAGTGAGCGCCTGCAACCGCGTACCGGGTCTGAAACCGTGCTCGGCGTCTTCCAAGATTTGGAAAGGGCGCATATAAGGCGTGAGGCGAAAGAAGCTGACGGCTTCGAGAAAACAATGTGCCTTGCCTTCATCCAGAATAGTGAGCCCGCGTTGTTTGAGCAGTGCCAATTGCGCAGGAATATCGATGGCTGGCTTGCTGAAAAGCTTCATGCGGAAAAACTACCGGGCATAAAAAACCCGCTCAATTTGTGCGTAGCTGCCGGAGCAACCATAGGCATGGCGGGTGTGTTGCGTGAGAGGTTATGCACAGATGTTCCGTTTTGCAAGTTTTTTGGCGCCGCAAGGATGAGTGGAACAGGCGACGCCTGCGGATCTGCGCGATTCCGCTGCTGGGGTATAAGGGCGCATGCCTTCGGTACTGGGGCTGCGGATGATGAGCTCCGGAAAATCCTCAAACGGTTCAGATTCATCCAACAGCCGACCAAAGATTGTCGTTCAGCGCTTCCAGCACCAAATCCAGTTTCCCTCCCAGGTTACGATCCAGCCCCTTGATCCCTCCATCTCCCCTAAAGGCATCATTGACCTGCTGTGGATCAATCACCACTTCGTGCACCAGTTGCTTGGCCAGACGATCCAGCCAGCGGCGTTGTACGGGTGTCCAGGGCTGCGAGGCGTAAATACCCTGCATGGCATTGGCGACGCGTTGATCGAATGGCAGCAATGCTTCGCCAATAGCGGCTTGGCGGATATAACCGATGATGCTGGCAGCGATTTCCTGATTGGTCTGATTACGCCAAGCGCTTTTCAGGCTGGCTTCGCTGAAACCGTTCTGATCGAGTAGCAGCCGTACTTCTCGCAGTTGTCCGCGCGTTAGGTCTTTGGGACGGTTAACCACGACGCCAAGAGCAGCGGACTGGTTGAGTTGTTTGTGAATGAACTCATGGAAGCTCTCCAGATAGTCCGCGGGTTTTTGGTATTGCCCATAGTTTTGCTCGCGTACCATCAACTGGTCGGGGTGAGGGGATATGACCGGGTATTTTTCCGAACCCAACAGGGCGCTGACGGCAGCCAGCTGGTCGATCAGTTGGCTATGTTGGCGTACAAAATTAGCGGCTTGCTGCGGACCAAGCTCGTGCAAGTGCTTATGCAGCTTGGCTGGTTCAATGCCCCAGATATCCTGCAGCTCATCAAGTTTCCGTTTAAGACCTGGTTTGTTCTCGACCTTGTGTTGGGCTTTGCGCAAGATGCGCATGATGCGCTGACTGAGTTGATCGAGCACGTCATGGGCATGGCTGCTGTCTTCTTGGCTGCCGGGTGCGTCGTGGCTTGCACTGCTGGTGAGTTCGCTGACCAGTTGTTCCAGCGAGATGTTTGGGTTCTTCACCAACGGCTTCATGGTGTCGACTGCTTCGAGGCTGGCGTAGAGGTCGACCGGGTCGTAGATGCGGAACACGGTCTTGCCGATTTCGTCGCAACGACGGGTAGCACGGCCTTTCATCTGCTCATAAAGAATACGTGAGCGGACGCGGCGCATGAACACCAGATTGCAGATTTTCGGCACGTCGATGCCGGTGGTTAACAGGTCAACGGTAATGGCTATGCTGGGGTGCGGTTCGTTTTTGTAGCGGCGAATCAGTTGCTCGACCTTGTCGCTCTGGCCGGTAATGATCCGCACGGTCGCTTCGTTGTACTGCTCGCCATAGGCTGCCTTGAAGGCCTCATCAAGCAGGTTTTTTACTCGTTCTGCATGGGCTTGGTTGACGCAGAAAATCATGGTCTTTTCTTCGCCGAACGGGTCCAGTTCGTTGGCCAGTGCGTCGCAGATGACCTTGTCAAAGGCCGGTGTTATGACCGTACGGTTGAACGACTCGATGTTAAAAGTCAATTCATCGTCCAGCTCCGCTGCATCGACCTCACCGGTCAGGGTGTTAATCACGCTGACCGATTCGCCCTTCTCAAAGCGGATGCCGTGCTTACTGAGTTGGGTTTCATAGCGGATCGGCGGCTCATGATCGATGAGCCAGTCGTCAGCAACAGCTTCCCGGTAGCTGTAGGTGTACACCGGTTTACCGAAAATTTCGCTGGTGTGTTTGGCTGGCGTGGCCGTTAGACCGATACGGCAGGCATCGAAGTGATCGAGCACACGTCGGTATTGGGAGAGGTATTGGCTGTGATCGCGTACGGTCAGCTCACCTTCGGTCATCTCCTGATCGAGCGTATAACCCCGGTGAGCTTCGTCGACGATGATGCAATCGAACTCCCCTACGGACGGTGGGGTATCCGAGCGGAAAATCCGACTGACCATGGCTTGTACGGTGGCTACCTGGATGCGGGTCTCCGCTTCTGCGGCCATGTCGCCGAGCTCTTTAATGTCGTAAATCTGCCCCAGGGTGTGATTTTGCTCCAGCGTGGTGTCGTTGAACGAGTCAATAGCTTGCTGGCCAAGGGCACTACGGTCGACCAGAAAGAGAATGCGCTTGAAGCGTTCGGTTTTGAGGAAGCGATACATCAGGCCAATGATGGTGCGGGTTTTACCCGTGCCGGTGGCCATGGCTAATAAACAATCGCGCTGATTGTCAGCCAGCGCCTGTTCCACGGCCTGGATGGCTTTCTCTTGGTAATCGCGCAACTTGAGGTAAGCAAAGCCCTCAGCTTTGAGCTTGGCCTCGGCTTCCGCCTGGCTGCGTTTGAGCAGATCTAGTAAGTCGTTTGGCTTGTGAAAATCTTGCAGCGGCCGGCGGGTATTGGCAGGGCTGCGCAGATCACGGAACCAAGTGCCGGACTGTTCTGCAAGCTGCTTAATAAAGGGACGACCGTTACAGGCGAAAGCAAAGGGCACGCGGAAATGGCTACCGTCACCATCGCTCCAAGGCTGTGCTTGGCCAGCTTGCAACCAAGGCTGTATATGCTCACTGGATAGGTTGAACTCGCGGGCATAACGCTCAGCCTGGGGAATTCGGTCGGCAATATTGATGCGTTTACGCTTGGCTTCGACGATGGCGATAGGCATTAGGCCAGCGAACAGCACATAGTCGGCGCAGGCTTTGGGGCTGCTGGTTGGCCATTCGGCGATGGCTTTGTTTTTACCTTTCTCGGGACGTGCACCTTTGCTGTAAGTGAGGTCAAGAGAATCTGCGTCCCATCCGGCGTCGATTAATTGCTGATCGATCAAAATACGGGTGAGGTCTTCCGAAAGATCAAAGCTACTGCTGGCCTGTTGGGTTTTCTTGGCAACCTGTTTGCTGGCCTGCGGCTGTGCGGCCAGTTGCTGCTGCAGCGCTTTAAGGCTTTGCTCATGCTCTGAGCGCATCTTTTGTAGGGCTGCTTCGTGCTCTTTGATCAGTTGCTTGTTGCTGCGCGACTCAGCATCCATCTGCTCGGCAAGCACAGCGTATTCTTCAGCTTCGCGCTTGAGTAGTTCGGCAAGTTGCTGATTATTTTCCAGCTGTTGGCTGGAATCGTTGAGCTGCGCTCGGAGCTGTTCGATTTGATTTTGCAGGTCGCGTAGTGGGGCGCTGGGGTCGCTGGGGGTAACGAAAGGGCCGGGCTTAAAGGACTCGGCGTTCTTGCCGAAGGACCGGTGATACCAGATGGTTAAGGCCCGACCGACCTTTAGTCCATCCATGGCTTCACGATGCTGAGTATGGAACCCGTGAGTGGCCCTGTTCCCTTCAACACGCAGGGTATGAAACAGGCTGCGGATGTTCTGATCCAGCTGGATTTCGCGGCTGAGCTTGTACAGCAGGTCGGACTGAGAGGTGTGGGTATCAAATTCGATACCGGCGCGGCTGGCCAAATCCTGGGCCAAGGCTTCGCCAAGTTGGCGTAGTTTGATCAACGTTGTATTGGGATCGCTGGCGAATACCTGCTCGGCTGTGCTCGCAAGCTTTAGGAAAACGGGATCGTGTTCCTTGAGAAAGGCGAAATTACTGCTGGCTGCCATGTTCGATCCTTCGGTTGCGTAGCCACTCTGCGCGAAGCCTGCGCTTTGATGCGTAAGTCGCGGTAGCTTAACGAAGGTAAGGCGAGTTTGGCCATGGCGTTGCGCCATTCAATAAGCAACTAGAGTTGTCTTGGGCACGTGAGATGGGCAACGGTCAATAAATGACGCATTAAAAAGCCGGCTTATGGCCGGCTTCTCGTTGACTGATTCAGCTCGTTTTTGACAAACCTTACCAGCCTTCAAAACGTACATCCGGCTCTTGCGGCCGGCTGTGGGACTTGGTCAGAAAGTGATCTGCCTTGTCGGTGCGAGGCGTGGGCTCGCAAATGTGGGGCGGAGGATACGCGGGTTTGCTTCGGAAGCCCAGTGGTAAGTGGTGTGGAATCATTGGGTTAGGGGGATTTAGGGGGAAAGCAGGGGGCTGCTGCGCAGCCCAGCGGGAGCAAGCTCCCTCGCCACAAAAGCTCTCTGCCACAAAAGCTCCTGCCACAGCTTCTACTGCAGTTCCTGCCACTGTTTCTGGCCTTGGGTGGGTTAGTCGGACACCGGCGGTCTCTGTTTGTTGAGGGTTGACCACCAGAACACCCAGCCGATCACGTGGATGTGTTGTGCGTCGATTTGTTCGGCGCTGAAGACTTCGTCGGGGTACGCGGCGCTGTTGTGGCTGCGCAGTCGCAGTCGGTTACCGGGGATTCTGTGGAGGTATTTGATGCGGAGCATGCCGTCATGTTCGAGGGCATAGATTTGTCCGTCGACAATTTGCGTCAAGCCGCGGTCAATGGCGACGGTGGAGCCGTCTTCTATACGTTCGGCCATGCTGTCGCCGACCATGGTGATGCAGATGGCGTCGCTGGGGTCTATTTCCAGGGATTCGAGGTGGCTGCGGGGCAGGCGGATGGATTGGTCGGGGATTTCGGTGATGTGGGTTTTGGTTTCGCCGGGGGCGATGGGGACTTCCTTGTAGAAGGGCAGTTCGATGTCCGTGGGTTCCGCCACGCTGTAGACGCCGTCGTTTTCGGCGGCTTCATAGGTGGTGCCGGGGCCGAGGCCCAATGGCGTTTGTGGGCCTTCGCCGCGGGCGAGCCACTCCGGGCTGACGGTCAGCAGGCTGGCGATGGAGTGGATGCGTCCGGGCGGGATGCCACGGTTGAACCAGTTGTTCACGTGTTGGGATTTCACGCCGTACAACTTCGCGAAGTCGGCGGATCGGATGTTCGCTTCTCTGAGGAGGGCTCTGAAGCGGTCGCCACTGGAAAGTATTTTCATAAACGGAAAGTTTAGAGACGACTGTGCTTTGGGCAATAAACATGTCGTGTGAATTTATAAGATGATCTTTCCGTTTGCGGGAATCGAAACTGGCAATGTAAACGTAGCTAAACGCTATTAATACGAAGTTGTATTAAGCAGGGTCCAAACATAAAAAACCCCGGTACTAACCGGGGTTCTTTTTAAGTTCAGTCTCAGCCTTTGTAGGCGGCAACCGATTGGGTGATCGCTTCACGGGCGGCATCAGCACCGGCCCAGCCTTCGATCTTGACCCACTTGCCTTTTTCGAGATCTTTGTAGTTCGCGAAGAAGTGTTCGATCTGCTGGATCAGCAGCGGTGGCAGGTCGGTGTATTCCTTCACGTCGACGTACAGTTGCGACAGTTTGTCGTGTGGCACTGCGATGACTTTGGCATCGCCGCCGCCGTCGTCGGTCATGTTCAGGATGCCGACTGGACGAGCGCGGATGACCGAGCCTGGGGCCACTGGGTAAGGGGTCACGACCAGCACGTCGAGGGGGTCGCCGTCGTCGGCCAGGGTGTTGGGGATGTAACCGTAGTTGGCCGGGTAGAACATCGGGGTGGCCATGAAACGGTCAACGAACAGGCAGTCGCTGTCTTTGTCGATTTCGTATTTGATCGGGGCGTGGTTGGCCGGGATTTCGATTGCGACGTAGATGTCGTTCGGCAGGTCTTTGCCAGCCGGAATCTTGCTGTAGCTCATTGGGCGGTGCCCCCGTTAGTTGACCAAATGACTGGTCGGATTGACCAAAAAGTGGCGGCGATTATAGGCATATTCGGCCGCTGTTGCCACGTTACCAGGGTCTTAGAGACCTTAGTATGACGCCTGATAGACCGGATCTTCGGCCTGAAGTTGCCGCAGCCGGGCCAACGGATCCTGGCGGTAGAACGCCTTGAGCTGTTCATACACCCGTGGATAGGCCTGGTGCAGCAGGTCTGGAGCGCTGAAGAAGTATTCGCTGGTGACGGCGAAGAACTCGGCGGGGTTTTCGGCGGCGTAGGGATCGATGGCGGTTTGGGCGTCGGGGTTGTGGTCGAGTTGGCGGTCGAGGTCGTCGAAGGCTTGCTGCATGGCCTCGGCCCAGTCGCTGACGCGCATGTCGGCGTGCAGCGGTGGCAGGCCGTTGGCGTCGCCGTTGAGCATGTCGAGTTTGTGCGCCAGTTCGTGGATCACCAGGTTGTAGCCGTCCCAGCCGCCGCTCGCCATGACGCCGTCCCAGGCCAGGATGATCGGGCCTTGGGGCCAGGCTTCGCCGCTGTGTTCGCCGTCCCACTCGTGCTCGATGCCGCTGGCGTCGCGGTAGCGTTGGGGGCTGAGGAAGTCGTCGGGGTAGAGGACGATTTCGTGGAAGCCTTGGTACCAGTTCAGGTCGCCGAGGTGCATCAGTGGCAATTGGGCTTGGGCGGCGAGCAGCAGGCGTTGTTCCTGGTGCAGTTCGACGCCGGGCAGGGCGGTGAGGTGTTTGTCGTGGAGGAAGAGCACGCAGGCTTCCCGCAGCCATTGGTCCTCGGCGGCGCTGATGCCGTCGAGGAAGCTCAATTGTTGGCGCACCCGCTGCCAGGTGTCCTCGGCCACGGGGTGTTTGGCGAGGGTGCGTCGGCGGCGCCAGTTGCTCAGGGACCACATGGCGATCAGCGCGGGTGGGCTTTCGAGGCGCGCTGGTTCAGTTTGCTGCGCACCAGGCTGATGATCATCGGCAGCAGCGACAGCAGGATGATGCCCACGACCAGCAGCGACAGGTTCTGCTTGATGAAGGGCACGTTGCCGAAGAAGTAGCCGAGGGTCACCAGGCCGCCGACCCAGAGGACGGTGCCGAGGACGCTGAAGCCGAAGAAGCGCAGGTAGTTCATTTTGCCGACGCCGGCGACGAAGGGGGCGAAGGTGCGGATGATCGGCAGGAAGCGCGCCAGGGTCACGGTTTTGCCGCCGTGTTTGGCGTAGAAGTCGTGGGTTTGCTGCAGGTAGTCGCGGCGGAAGATTTTCGAGTTGGGGTTGCTGAAGAGTTTTTCGCCGGCGGTGCGGCCGATGAGGTAGTTGGTGCTGTCGCCGAGGATCGCCGCGAGCATCAGCAGGCCGCCCAGCAGGACGGGGTCCATGGCGCCACCGGCGGCGACGGCGCCGGCGATGAACAGCAGGGAGTCGCCGGGCAGGAACGGCATGACCACCAGGCCGGTTTCACAGAAGATCACCAGGAACAGGATGGCGTAGACCCACGTCCCATAGTTGGTCACCAGCATGTCGAGGTAGACGTCGAGATGCAGGATGAGGTCGAGGGGGTTGAAATCCATGTATGGCACCTGTGGTGGCGGCCCGACTCGGCAGGCGGGTGGGTCTGGCTTTGAGTATGGCTACAGGGTGTGTAGCTTTTTCTTACAAGCTGGGAAGAGCGGCATTATACGGTGGCGCGGGGGGCATGCGGGGGGAGTTTGTAGCTGGGGATTTCGAGGTAGGGCAAACACCTTGGGGCGAGAGGAATACCTGTGGCGAGGGGATTTATCCCCGCTGGGCTGCGCAGCAGCCCCAAACCTGAGCATGCGGTGTATCAGGTTGACCAAGGTGGCTGCTGTTGGGACCGCTTCGCGCTCCAACGGGGATAAATCCCCTCGCCACAGGTTAGTGCTGTGTCATTGAGGTTGAGGTTGCAGGAGATTGGGGCTGCTGCGCAGCCCAGCGGGAGCAAGCTCCCTCGCCACAGGGGTTTCACTCGGCCACAGAGGTTTGATCGCTCCCACGCGGAGCGTGGGGACGATCAGTCCGCGGTCATCAGGTCAAATCTTCGCTGATCGGCAACACGTAGTTCTTGAACTCGGTGTCTTCCTTGAACCCAATCGATTCGTAGGTCTTCTGCGCGACTTCGTTGTTGCTGCTGGTGGAGACGCGCATGCGGACGGCGTTGGTTTCCTTGGCCATTTTTTTTGCGGTGCGGATCAGGTTGTCGGCCACCAGCTGGCGGCGGGCGTCTTCGGCGACGTAGATGTCGTTGAGGATCCACACGCGCTTGAGCGACAGCGATGAGTAGCTCGGGTAGAGCTGGCAGAACCCCAGTAAACGGTTGTCGTCGTCATCGGGCAGGGCCAGGTAGATCACCGACTCTTTGCGGCGCAGGCGCTTTTCGAGGAAGGCTCGGGACGAATCCGGGTAGGGCAGTGAGCCGTAGAATTCCCGGTATTTGACGAACAATGGGGTCAGCAGGTCCAGGTGTTCCAGGGTTGCTTGGATAATCCGCATGGTAGGTCTCGTCTGCAAGGGTCGACAGATATTCTGACAACACTGTCGCGCTGCCGTGCTTTTGATGCTGCCTGAAAGCGGATCAAAAACGCAATCGGATAAACGGATCAGTCGCGGGGCGGCGCCAGTAGGAAATTACCTTTCATATCGGCAGCGTTTTCCGACTCTAGAGTGTTTACCTGGGCTTCGTCCTTCAGATTGACCCCCGAGAGCTGCCGGCGACAGGCCTCGCGCATCAGGTAGATCAGGCGATGAGCCGCCATGCCGTAGCTCAGGCCTTCGAGGCGCACGTTGGAGATGCAGTTGCGATAGGCATCGTTCAGGCCGACCTTGGGGGCGTAGGTGAAATACAGTCCCAGGCTGTCGGGGGAGCTGAGGCCGGGGCGTTCGCCGATCAGGATCACCGACATCTTGGCACCGAGCCGTTGCGCCACTTCATCGGCCACGGCGACGCGGCCTTGTTCCACCAAAACGATGGGCGACACCGACCAGCCGTCAGCGGCGATCTGCTCTTCCAGCCGCGCCAGGAACGGCAAGGTATGGCGATGTACCGCCAACGCCGACAGGCCGTCAGCCACGACGATGGCCAGGTCCACGCCGCCAGGGTGGGCCGCCGCGTACGCGTCCAGCATTTGCGCGGATGCCTCATCGAGCCGTCGGCCCAGGTCCGGGCGCTGTAGATAACTGTTGCGGTCGCTGGCCGCGCTATGGAGCAACAGGCTCTCACGGCCGCGTTCATCCAGTTGTGCGCGGATGCCCTGGTGGTCGAACGCCAGGTGCACGGCATCACGGGCCTGGGCGTGGGCGAACTGGAAATCCAGTTGCGCCGAGGTCGGCAGGCTGGTGCCGGTGCGGCCCAGGGCGATGCGCGCCGGGGTGAGGTTGCGCAGGTTCAGCCAGGGGTTTTGTGGATCGACAGGTGATTTATCCATGGCGGGTCTCTTATCCCAAGTGCGCTAAGGCATGACGAAACGCCGGTGGCAGGTTGTCGCCGAACCGCACCCGGCCATCGGCCTGGGTGAAGATGCCCATGTTCGCCAGCCAGGTTTCGAATTCCGGCGCCGGCTTGAGGCCCAGGGTCTGGCGGGCGTAGAGGGCGTCGTGGAACGAGGTGGTCTGGTAGTTGAGCATGATGTCGTCGGAGCCGGGGATGCCCATGATGAAGTTGATCCCGGCCACGCCCAGCAGGGTCAGCAGGGTGTCCATGTCGTCCTGGTCGGCTTCGGCGTGGTTGGTGTAGCAGATGTCGCAGCCCATCGGCACGCCGAGCAGCTTGCCGCAGAAGTGGTCTTCGAGGCCGGCGCGGATGATCTGCTTGCCGTTGTAGAGGTATTCCGGGCCGATGAAGCCTACAACCGTGTTCACCAAAAACGGGTTGAAATGTCGCGCCACGGCGTAGGCCCGGGTCTCGCAGGTCTGTTGATCGACGCCGTGGTGGGCGTTGGCCGACAGCGCGCTGCCCTGGCCGGTTTCGAAATACATCAGGTTGTTGCCGAGGGTGCCGCGATTCAGGCTGAGCCCGGCGTCGTAGCCTTCTTTCAAGATGTTCAGGCTGATGCCAAAACTGGCGTTGGCCGCTTCGGTGCCGGCGATGGACTGGAACACCAGGTCCAGGGGCACGCCACGGTTCGCCGCCTCGATGGAGGTGGTGACGTGGGTCAGCACGCAGCCCTGGGTGGGGATGTCGTAGCGCTGGATGATGGCGTCGAGCATTTCCAGCATGGCGCAGATCGAGGCGGTGCTGTCGGTGGCCGGGTTGATGCCGATCATGGCGTCGCCATTGCCGAAGAGCAGGCCGTCGAGGATGCTCGCGGCGATCCCGGCGGGTTCGTCGGTGGGGTGGTTGGGTTGCAGGCGGGTGGACAGGCGCCCGCGCAGGCCGAGGGTGCCGCGGAACTTGGTGACGACGCGGATTTTCTGCGCCACCAGTACCAGGTCTTGCACGCGCATGATCTTCGAGACAGCGGCGACCATTTCCGGTGTCAGGCCCGGGGCCAAGGCGCGCAGGCTCTGTTCATCTGCGGCTTCGCTGAGCAGCCAGTCGCGAAACCCGCCGACGGTGAGGTGGCTGACGGCGGCAAAAGCTTGTTTGTCGTGGGTGTCGACGATCAACCGGGTGACTTCGTCGACCTCGTAAGGAATCAGCATTTCTTGCAGGAAATGGCTCAGGGGCAAGTCAGCCAACGCCATTTGCGCGGCCACGCGCTCGCCATCGTTGAGGGCGGCGATCTCGGCCAGGAAATCCCCGGAACGGGCCGGGCTGGCCTTGGCCATCAGGTCTTTGAGGCTGTCGAAGCGGTAGGTCTGGGCGCCGACCGTGTGTGCAAAGCTGGCCATACAGGTTCTCCGTGACGGCGCCGCTGGGCGGCGCCGTGGTTTTCGGCACGTTACGGCTTAGTGCAAGGCTTCTTCGGCTTTTTGAATGGCCGCGAATTCCTCTTCGGGCGTGCCTGCGACCAAGTGATGCCGACTGTAGAAAGCAAAGTAAGCAATTAACACTCCATAGATGATCGCGGCGCCGATCACCACCCGAGGATCGACCAGGAAGCCCGCCACCACGGCGATGCACGCCAACACCAGCGCCACGCCCGAGGTGAAGATGCCGCCCGGCGTGCGGTATGGCCGGTCCATTTTGGGGCGACGGATGCGCAGGGTGATGTGCGCGGCCATCATCAACACGTAGGAAATGGTCGCGCCGAACACCGCCACCAGAATCAGCAAGTCGCCCTGGCCGGTCAAGGACAGGCCGAAGCCGATGATGCCGGGGATCACCAAGGCCAGGACCGGTGCCTTGCTTTTATTGGTTTCCGAGAGTTTGCGTGGCAGGTAGCCGGCGCGGGACAAGGCGAAGATCTGCCGCGAGTAGGCGTAGATGATCGAGAAGAAACTGGCGATCAAACCGGCCAGGCCGACGAGGTTGACGAAGCTGCCCATCCAGGTCGAGCCGCCGTAGGCCTTGGCCAGGGCTTCCACGAGCGGGTTGCCCGAGGTCATCAGCGCGTTGGAGCCGGCGCCGCCCGGGCCGATCACCAGGATCAGCAGGGCGAAGGCCACCAGCACCAGCATGGCGCCGATCAGGCCGCGTGGCAGGTCGCGCTTGGGGTTCTTGGTTTCTTCAGCGGCCAGGGGCACGCCTTCCACGGCGAGGAAAAACCAGATGGCATAAGGGATCGCCGCCCAGACGCCGACGTAGCCGAAGGGCAGGAACGGACTGGCGCCCACGGCTTCCTTGACCGGAATGTCCAACAGGTTGGCGACGTTGAAGTGCGGCACCATCGCCACCAGGAAAACCCCCAGCGCCAGGGCGGCGACGGCGGTGATGATGAACATCAGCTTAAGCGCTTCGCCGACGCCAAATATGTGGATGGCGATGAAGATGATGTAGAACGCCAGGTAGATCATCCAGCCGCCAATGCCGAACAGCGACTGGCAATAGGCGCCGATGAACACGGCAATCGCCGCCGGGGCGATGGCGTATTCGATCAAAATCGCCGTGCCCGTGAGAAACCCGCCCCAGGGCCCGAAGGCGCTGCGGGCAAAACCGTAGCCGCCGCCGGCGGTGGGGATCATCGAGGACAACTCGGCGAGGGAAAAGCACATGCACAGGTACATAGCGGCCATCAGCAGCGTGGCGAGGAACATCCCGCCCCAGCCGCCCTGGGCCAGGCCGAAGTTCCAGCCGGCGTAGTCACCGGAAATGACATAGGCCACGCCCAGGCCCACCAGCAGGACCCAGCCCGCCGCGCCTTTTTTCAGTTCGCGTTGTTGGAAATATTCGGAGCCGACTTTTTCGAAGTCGACCGAGGACGTTGCCGGTTGCGGGTTTGCATGATCGCTTGGCATAAGGGTTTACCTGTTTTTATTGTTGTTTTATCCAACCTGATCGCCGGAGTGGCGCATTACCCCTGTGGGAGCGGGCTTGCTCCGGGCGGCGATCCGACGAAAGCGGTCCTACCTTCAGCATCTAAGTGACTGACACACCGCTTTCGCGAGCAAGCCCGCTCCCACAGTGGATCTGTTTCAACCCTGGAAACGAGTTATCCACAAATCCCTGTGGGAGCGAGCCTGCTCGCGAAGGCGATCTAAAGGGCGAAGCAGGGTTACCTGCCTCGCCCTTTTTTACTTAGAAGAACCCCAACGGATTGATGTCGTAGCTCACCAGCAAATTCTTGGTCTGCTGGTAATGATCGAGCATCATCTTGTGCGTCTCACGCCCGACGCCGGACTTCTTGTAGCCACCGAACGCGGCATGCGCCGGGTACAGGTGGTAGCAGTTGGTCCACACGCGACCGGCCTTGATCGCCCGGCCCATGCGGTAGGCGCGGTTGATGTCGCGGGTCCAGAGGCCGGCGCCGAGGCCGAACTCGGTGTCGTTGGCGATCGCCAGGGCTTCGGCTTCGTCCTTGAAGGTGGTGATGCTCACCACCGGGCCGAAGATTTCTTCCTGGAACACACGCATCTTGTTGGTGCCCTTGAGCAGGGTCGGCTGGATGTAATACCCGGTCGCCAGGTTGCCCTCGAGTTTTTCCACCTTGCCGCCGGTCAACAGCTCGGCGCCTTCGCCCTTGGCGATTTCCAGGTACGAAAGAATCTTGTCGAATTGCTGCTCGGACGCCTGGGCGCCGACCATGGTGTCGGTGTCCAGCGGGTCGCCGCGTTTGATCTGCAGGACTTTCTTCATCACCACTTGCATGAATTCGTCGTAGATCGATTCCTGCACCAGGGCGCGGGATGGGCAGGTGCAGACTTCGCCCTGGTTGAAGAACGCCAGCACCAGGCCTTCGGCGGCTTTTTCGATGAAGCTTGGCTCGGCCTGCATGATGTCTTCGAAGAAGATGTTCGGCGACTTGCCGCCCAGTTCCACGGTGGACGGGATGATGTTCTCGGCGGCGCATTTCATGATGTGCGAGCCCACCGGGGTCGAGCCGGTGAAGGCAATCTTGGCGATGCGCTTGCTGGTGGCGAGGGCTTCGCCGGCTTCTTTGCCGAAACCTTGCACCACGTTCAGCACGCCGGGTGGCAGCAGGTCGCCGATCAGCTCCATGAGCACGCAGATGCCCAGCGGGGTTTGCTCGGCCGGCTTGAGCACTACGCAGTTACCGGCGGCCAGGGCCGGGGCGAGTTTCCAGGCGGCCATCAGCAGCGGGAAGTTCCACGGGATGATCTGCCCGACCACGCCCAGCGGTTCGTGGATGTGGTAGGCCACGGTGTTGCCGTCGATCTCGGCGGCGCTGCCTTCCTGGGCCCGCAGGCACCCGGCGAAGTAGCGGAAGTGGTCGGCGGCCAGGGGGATGTCGGCGTTGAGGGTTTCGCGCACGGCCTTGCCGTTGTCCCAGGATTCGGTGATCGCCAGCACTTCAAGGTTGGCTTCGATGCGGTCGGCGATTTTCAGCAGGATCAGCGAACGGGCCTGGACCGAGGTGGCGCCCCAGGCATCGGCGGCGGCGTGGGCGGCGTCCAGGGCTTTGTCGATGTCTTCGGCCGTGGAGCGCGGGAATTCGGCAATGGGCTGGCCATTGACCGGGGATGTGTTGGTGAAGTACTGACCTTTGACAGGCGCGACGAACTCGCCGCCGATGTAGTTACCGTATTTAGCCTTGAACGAAACGATAGCGCCTTCAGTACCGGGGTGAGCGTAACGCATGATGAGTTCTCCTTGGCTTTTGTGCTTATTAGGGAGCCGCGCAAATTCGCGCTGGTACTTAAGCCTAGAGCAAAGGTTGGGCCATTGCCTTGCAGGGCCCGGAAATCAAGACTTTAGGAGGAGTTGGTCGGACAAACGGAGGGGCTGTGTGACGCTTGCGATACAGCGGGTGTGACAGTTTGTGCCAGATGCGAGACAGTCTGTGACCGACAGGTCGCGCCAGCATTGCAAAGGCGGTTGGGCTGGAGGATGCTGGGCCTCACTAAGTTGGCCTGCTCAGCACATTGTGGCGAGGGGATTTATCTGTGGCGAGGGGATTTATCCCCGTTGGGCTGCGAAGCAGCCCCCAAAGCAGCCAACTCGATCAATCTGATATACCGCATGCTCAGGTTTCAGGGCTGCTGCGCAGCCCAGCGGGGATAAATCCCCTCGCCACAGGGTTGAGTGTCAAGCACAGGTTAAGTGTCGAACACGGGTTAAATGTTAAACAGTTGCTCCAGTGAGGCAGGTCCGTCAGGGGAGAATAATAAGAACATGCACAGCAACCACTTGAGTCGCCATGCCCAGCAAGTCCTGACGGTCACCCAGGGCAAGGCCCATTTGCAGGGCCCTGGCAGCGATCCGTCGATTGCCCGTTCCTGGCTGCGTTGCCTCGAGGACTATCACCTCGACCCGGCCCAGAACCTGGCGCCGACGGTGCTCGAGCATGGCCGGGTGCTGGAGAGCCGCGAGCGCTTGCAGCAAGTGCTGCACATCGCCGGCAATGAAATGACCAGCCTGCACCAGCAACTCTCCGGCGCCGGCCACGCGGTGCTGCTCACCGACGCCCGAGGGGTAATCCTCAACTGTGTCACCGCCCCCAGCGAACGGAAGATTTTCGAACGGGCCGGCCTCTGGCTCGGCGCCGACTGGAGCGAAGCCTGCGAAGGTACCAACGGCATCGGCACCTGCCTGGTGGAACGCCAGGCCCTGACCATTCACCAGGAAGAACACTTTCGTGGCCGCCACACCGGCCTGACCTGCTCGGCCAGCCCGGTCTTCGATCCCCACGGCGAATTGCTCGCGGTGCTCGACGTGTCGTCGGCCCGGCCGGACGTGTCGCGTCAGAGCCAGTTCCACACCATGGCCCTGGTCAATCTCTCGGCGAAGATGATCGAGAGCTGCTACTTCCTGCGTTGCTTCGACAATCAATGGCTGCTGCGCTTCCACTTGCAGGCCGAATCCGTAGGACTATTCAGCGAAGGCTTGATGGCCTTCGACGGCGAAGGGCGGATCTGCGCGGTCAACCAGAGCGCGCTCAATCTCTTGGGGCATATCCGTGGCGGCCTGCTCGGTCAGCGGGTCGAAGACTTCTTCGACTGTCCACTGGACGAGTTGCTGGGCCGGGCCAGCGCCCAAGCCAGCGCCAGTTGGCCACTGCGTACCCGTGACGGCCGGCATTTGTTCGCCGTGTTGCGTGGCCAGCCCCGCAGCGTGCCGGTGCCGGTCGCGCCGTTGCTCAAGGCCATCGAGCCCGCGCGGTTGCCGGGCATCTGCCTGGGAGATGCGGCGCTGCAGGAGCATTTTCGCAAGGCGCTACGGGTCTACGAACGCGATGTGCCGCTGCTGATCCAGGGTGAAACCGGCTCCGGCAAGGAGGCGTTTGCCAAGGCTGTGCACCACGCCAGCCAGCGTGCCGGGAAAAACTTTGTCGCCCTCAACTGCGCGGCCATCCCGGAAAGCCTGATCGAGAGCGAGCTGTTCGGTTATCGCGGCGGCAGTTTCACTGGCGCGCGCAAGGAAGGCATGCGCGGCAAGCTGCAACAGGCCGACGGCGGCACGCTGTTCCTTGATGAAATCGGCGACATGCCCCTGGCCTTGCAGACCCGCTTGCTGCGGGTGTTGGAAGATCGCCAGGTGGTGCCCATCGGCGGCGAGCCCGAGGCGGTGAACGTGCGCATCATCAGCGCCACTCACCGGCAGTTGCTCGACCGGGTGCGCGATGGCAGTTTCCGTGAGGATTTGTATTACCGCCTCAATGGCTTGGAAATCCCCCTCCCAGCGTTGCGCGAACGCAGTGACAAGTCGCAATTGTTGGATTTCCTGTTGGCTGAAGAGAGCGGCGCCGAGACGGTGCTCATCGACGAACCGGCGCGCCAGGCATTGCTGGGCTTCGACTGGCCGGGTAACGTGCGACAACTGCGCAATGTGCTGCGCACCCTTGCCGCGTTGTGCGATGGCGGGCGGATTGGGCTGGAGGATTTGCCGGCGATGATCCGCCAGCGGCCGGTTGCGCCGGTTGAAGCCCCGACTGAACACCCGCTGGCAGATGCCGAGCGCGTGGCATTGCTCGATGCCTTGGAGCGCCAGCGCTGGCACATGACCCACACCGCCGAACAATTGGGCATCAGCCGCAATACCCTTTACCGCAAGCTGCGTAAACACGCGATTACCCGTTAACCGTGGCGCGGCCATTCGCGAGCAAGCCCGCTCCCACAGTTGACCGCATTCTTCCTGAAGGGACTCGGTCAAATTGTGGGAGCGGGCTTGCTCGCGAAGGCGACGGCACTTTCAACATCTATGCAACTGACCCACCGCTATCGCGGGCAAGCCTTGCTCCCACAGGAGGCCGTCTGTGCACGGGGGCCTCAAACACAAGGTGCGATTTTCCCCTCCCTACGCTAACCTGCGGCCATGTTTACGAGGTCGACTATGCACATCCATATTCTCGGTATTTGCGGCACTTTCATGGGTTCGATGGCGGTCCTGGCCAAGGAGCTGGGCCATCACGTGACCGGTTCCGACGCCAACGTCTACCCGCCGATGAGCACGCAGCTGGAGGCCCAGGGCATCGAGCTGACCCAAGGTTATGACCCGGCGCAACTGGAACCGGCGCCAGACTTGGTGGTCATCGGCAACGCCATGTCCCGTGGCAACCCGGCGGTGGAATACGTGCTCAACAAAGGCCTGCCGTACGTGTCCGGGCCCCAGTGGCTGGCCGATCACGTGTTGCAGGGCCGTTGGGTCCTGGCCGTGGCCGGCACTCACGGCAAGACCACCACCAGCAGCATGCTCGCCTGGGTGTTGGAGCACGCGGGCATGAGCCCGGGCTTCCTGATCGGTGGCGTGCCGCAGAATTTCTCGGTGTCGGCGCGCCTGGGTGGCACGCCGTTCTTCGTGATCGAAGCCGATGAGTACGACAGCGCGTTTTTCGACAAACGCTCGAAATTCGTCCACTACCGTCCACGCACGGCGATCCTCAACAACCTTGAGTTCGATCATGCCGACATCTTCCCCGATCTACCGGCCATCGAGCGGCAGTTCCACCACTTGGTGCGCATCATTCCCAGCGAAGGCCTGGTGATTCACCCGACCACCGAGCCGGCGTTGCAGCGCGTCATCGAGATGGGCTGCTGGACCCCGGTGCAGACCACCGGCGCGGGCGGTCAGTGGCAGGTGAAGTTGCTCAAGGATGACGGCTCGCAGTTCGAAGTCATGTTCGAAGGCCAGTCCCAAGGCGTGGTCGAGTGGGACATGACCGGCCAGCACAACGTTGCCAACGCCTTGGCGACCCTGGCGGCAGCCCGTCATGTCGGCGTGGTGCCGTCCATGGGCATTGCCGCGTTGAGCGCGTTTAAAAGCGTGAAGCGGCGGATGGAGAAAGTCGCCGAGGTCAACGGCATCACCATTTATGACGACTTCGCCCACCACCCAACAGCCATCGCAACCACCCTCGACGGCCTGCGCAAGCGCATCGGTGACGCGCCGCTGGTGGCGATCATCGAGCCGCGCTCCAACTCCATGAAGCTCGGCGCCCACCGCGACGGCCTGCCGGAAAGCGTGGTCGATGCCGACCAGGTGATCTGGTACGCACCGGCCAACCTCGGCTGGGACCTCGGTGCCACCGCCGCGCTGTGCACGGTGCCGTCGATTGTCAGCGATTCCCTGGAGGGCATCATCGAGCGCGTGAAGAGCCAGGCCCAGCCCGGCACCCACGTGGTGATCATGAGCAACGGCGGCTTCGGCGGCCTGCACGGCAAACTCGCCGAGGCGCTGAAATGAGCAACGGCCCGGAACGCATCACGCTGGCGATGACCGGTGCGTCCGGCGCCCAGTACGGCTTGCGCCTGCTCGATTGCCTGGTGCGTGAGGACCGCGAGGTGCACTTCCTCATCTCCAAGGCTGCGCAACTGGTGATGGCCACCGAGACCGACGTGACCCTGCCGGCCAAGACCCAGATGATGCAGGCCTTCCTCACCGAATACACCGGTGCGGCGGCGGGGCAGATTCGTGTGTACGGCAAGGAAGACTGGATGTCGCCGGTGGCCTCGGGTTCCGGCGCGCCAGCGGCGATGGTGGTGGTGCCGTGTTCCACCGGGACGCTGTCGGCGATTGCCACCGGGGCCTGCAACAACCTCATCGAACGGGCGGCGGACGTCACGCTCAAGGAGCGCCGCCAGTTGATCCTGGTGCCGCGGGAAGCGCCGTATTCGAGCATTCACCTGGAGCACATGCTCAAACTGTCGAACCTGGGTGTGACCATCCTGCCGGCGTCGCCGGGTTTCTATCACCAGCCGCAGACCATCGACGACCTGATCGATTTCGTGGTCGCGCGGATCCTCAATCTGCTGAACATTCCCCAGGACATGTTGCCCCGTTGGGGCGAGCATCATTTGAGCAGTGATGAGTAAGCTGCTGATCGTGCTGCTGGCGCTGCAACTGACCGGCTGCGCCACCGCCCGCACCCTCGACGCGGCCAAGCCGGGCGCGCCGGTGGTGTACGCGGGCACGCGCCTAGACTTGTATGCCCTGAAGGGTGGCTGCTGCGCCAAGGACCGCTTTGGTGCCGAGGCGCCGAGTTACCCGGGCGTGGACCTGCCGGGTAGCGCGCTGTTGGATACCTTGTTGTTGCCGTTGTCGTTGTTCACGGCATTAGGCGTAGGGTTCCGGGCGACAGGCGGGTTGTAGCAAACACCACAGTGCTTGATCTGCCTGGAACCTGTGGCGAGGGAGCTTGCTCCCGCTGGGCTGCGAAGCGGCCCCAAGCTTTTTCCCCCTGAAATCCAAGGCGACTGCTGCGCAGTCGAGCGGGAGCAAGCTCCCTCGCCACAATGAGTGCTTGGCTTTGGATTTGGTAGCGAGCCCTTCGCGAGCAGGCTCGCTCCCACATTCGACCTCATTCTTCCTGACGGAACTCGGGCAACTGTGGGAGCGAGCCTGCTCGCGAAAGCGTCCGACTAGGCGCCACATGACTATTTGCCAAGCCTGCGCAACTCATCCGACTCCACCACCCGCACCCCATCCTGTTCTTCCAGCGCCAGACGCCACATGGCCCGGGCCAGTTGGCAGGCTTCGATGCCATGGTATTTGCCGGGGATCAGCTTCGACAACGGCCCGGCCAGTTGCTCGGCCAGGCGCGGTTCGACGCGGTCGCCCAGCAGCAGGGAAGGGCGGCAAATGGTTAGTTGTGGCCAGCCCTGGGCCTTGAGGGCCGCCTCCATCTCACCCTTGACCCGGTTGTAGAAGAGCGATGACTTGGCATCGGCCCCCAACGCGCTGATCACCACCAAATGCCGTGCGCCCAGTTCCCGGGCGCGCTTGGCAAACGCCACGACCAAGTCCAGGTCCACCGCGCGGAAGGCTTGCTCGGAGCCGGCTTTCTTGAGGGTGGTGCCGAGGCAGCAAAAGGCAATGTCGACCTGGCCACTGAGTTGTGGCAGCACCTGGGCCGGCTCCCCTACCGGGTTTTCCAAGTGTGGATGCTCGGCCAGTGGCCGGCGTGAAGGCGCCAATACACGGGTGATGGTCGGCTCGTTAAGCAGCCGGTCCAGTAGGTGTTCCCCGGTCAATCCGGTGGCACCGGCGAGCAAAACATGCTGAGGCGTCAAGTACATAGTGTTTCCCCCTTGATACGGTTCAGCTTAGTTGCTCTTTGTCGCCTCGTCGTTCAATGCCGCACTTTGCAATGCTTTTCGCGCCTGCTGCTTGCGCAGCAATTGCCAGTGGGACAGGACCGTTCTCGGCGCCCAGATCTGCGGTTCCGAGGCTTCGAAATTGTCTGCCTGCTCGCGCTCGGCAACGATGCCCTTGGCCCGTTTGAAGGCCTGCTCCAGGTCGTCGGTCTGGTTCAGCGCCTGGGCGAACAGCGCGTCGCCGAAATAGGTGAAGTTGGCTTCCTCGGAGCAGCCGAAGGACACCCGGTCGGCCCGGGAGGCGGTCATGATCAGCGTGCGTTCGTCCTTGAGCGCCGGGATGAAACCGCCGGAATAACAGGCCGAGATCACCACGATCTTGTCGCGATTCTTCAGTGGTGCGAGGACCACCGCCAGTTCATCGGCGGGCAGGTCGGCCAGCTCCATGCGCGGCTGGTCGAGTACCAGTTCGTGCTCGCTGGTGCCGTGGCTGGTGAGGTAGATGAAAATCAGGTCTTCCGGGCCGCTGCGTTCGGCCAGGGTGGCGGCGGCGCGACGCAGGCTTTCACGGCTGGCCATGGGCCGGTCGCCGAGGTGGTCGCGGTGGTTCACCAGGCGGATCTGGCCGAACGCGCCGAAGCGGCTGGTTAGCATGTTGGCGACATAGTCGGATTCGCGCAGGAACACGCTTTGCTTGCCGTCGCCGCCGAGGGTCAGGCTGTACAGCTCCACCGCCGGGGTCGAGGCTGGGATGTTCGCCAGGGCATCCTCCAGCAGTCGGCCCTGGGCCAGCAGGCCGAGTTCGAGCACATCCGGCAGCAGCCTGCCGCCGGCGTCGCGCACCCGTTGGCCGTTGGCCCAGGTGCCGCTTTGCACCGTGCCATCGGTGAGCACCAGGGTGCCGCGCCCGTGATAGCTGTCGGCCTCGAACTGGCCGATGTAGAAACTGCCGTCGGGCAGGTTCAGGCGGCCCTCGCCGGTAAAGCGCCAATCATTGAATTGACCGAGGTAGTGGCTGCCGTCGGCGCCGATCAGTTCGCCCTTGCCAGTCAGCGCGCCGTCCTTGAACTGGCCGATCCAGACATCGCCGTCGGCATTTTCGTAGCGACCGCGACCGTTGAGCTGGTTGTTCCGGAAACCGCCAATGTAGACATCGCCTTCGGCGCTGTTGAAGGTGCCCTTGCCCTGCAGTTGCCCATCGACAAAGTGCCCGGTGAATTGGTTGCCGCTGGCGTCGAAGCGCTGGCCTTCACCGTTGGGCTTGCCGTTGACGAACGGGCCCTGGTACTGGCTGCCGTCGTCGAGTTCCAGGCGTCCGAGGCCGGAATAGCGGTCGGCCTTGAACTCGCCCCGGTAGGTCATGCCGTTTTCCTTGAGCGTCCCTTCACCGTCCCGGCGCCCCAGCTTGAAGCCGCCGGTGTAGCTGCTGGTGGGTGTGGTCAGGCTGCCCTGGCCGTGGAACAGGCCTTGGTGGAACTGGCCGCGATAGACCTCGCCGTTGCTGCCATGCCATTCCCCGGTGCCGTGCCATTGACCCTTGTCGAACTGCCCGGCGTACCAGCTGCCGTTGGGGTAGTCGATGCGCCCCTGGCCCTGCAGCAGCCCGTCCACCAGGTCGCCACGGTAGCGGCCGCCGTCGGGCAGGCGCGCGTCGGGAGGCAGCGGCGATTCGCCGGCGCCACAGGCGGTGAGCAACAGGGTCAGGGTCAGTGGGACGAGTAAGCGCATAACGGGATCCAGGTCATCAGGCCACGAGTATGCCGCAGCTTTGGCTCCTGGATATAGAGAAGCGATGCGAAACTGCCTGGACGGTTTCGCATGTGCGCAGGTTTACACGAAGCAGAGCGACAGCGGCTCGGCGATGTAGGCCGGTTTTTCCGAGCCTTCGATTTCCAGGGTGGCGGTGGCCTTGAGCAGCCATTGGCCGGGTTTTTTCTCGGTGGCGTCCACCAGGTCGACCTTGAGCCGGACCTTGGAATCGACCTTCACCGGTTGGATGAAGCGCACGCTGTCCAGCCCGTAGTTGACGACCATCTTCACGCCCTCGGGCAGGATCAGGATGTCTTCCATCAACTTGGGCATCAGCGACAGCGACAGGAAACCGTGGGCGATGGTGCTGCCGAACGGGGTCTGCGCGGCCTTGACCGGATCGACGTGGATGAACTGAAAGTCGCCAGTGGCTTCGGCGAACAGGTTGATGCGGTCCTGGTCGATGGTAAGCCAATCGGAACGTCCAAGTTCCTTGCCGACATAATCTTTGAGCGCTGCAACGGGGACGTAGGGCATTGAGACTCTCCTTGGGTTCATCGTTTTTACTTTTTCTGAAGCGGGGATTTTGCGTCCCCGGAAAACCACTGTAGATCAACATGGCGCGCCGGGAAGGTCATCGACCATGCTTTTTACGAATGCCGAACCATAGCGCGGGCATGCTTATAATGCCGGCGCATTCTTTGCAATTCGGTTCATTCAACGTGCGTGTTTGATTCTGTGGCGAGGGAGCTTGCTCCCGCTCGGTTGCGCAGCGACCGCAAAATCTTGGGGCCGCTGCGCAGCCCAGCGGGAGCAAGCTCCCTCGCCACAGAATCATGTCGTGAACCGAATTGGCGCGTTCATTGGGGCTGTTGCGGGGGGATAGAGCGGATGTTGCTACGGGGCCTGACCTGGCTGGTGCTGTTTCAATTGCTGGGCACTGCGATCAATCATTTGTTCTTGCCGGTACTGCCGGGGCCGATCATTGGCCTGCTGTTGCTGCTGGGTTATCTGGTGATGCGCGGCGAAGTCAGCGAGCCGTTGAACCTGGCCGCCGGCAGTCTGCTGCGTTACCTACCGTTGCTGCTGGTGCCGCCTGCGGTCGGGGTAATGGTTTACGCCGGGGCGATTGCCGCCGATTTCTGGGCCATCGTTGGCGCGTTGACCTTGTCGCTGGTGCTGTCCGTGGCGCTGACGGGCGTGCTGATGCAGCGCCTGGCCCGTCGCCATGTCGCCGCTCCGGAGGACCGCCAATGATGCTCGACTGGCAGGGCGCCTGGGCCTCGGTGATCCATCATCCGCTGTTCGGCATTGGCATCACCCTGGGCGCCTACCAACTGGTGCTGGCGGCGTACGAAAAGACCCGCTGGGTGTTCCTGCAACCGGTGCTGATGTCGATGGTGCTGTTGATCGGCGTGCTGGTGGGCTGCGGCATCGGTTATGCCGAGTACCGCAAGAGCACCGAGATCCTCAGCATCCTGCTGGGCCCGGCCACGGTCGCCCTGGCGGTGCCGCTGTATTTGAACTTGCGACGGATCCGGCAGTTGTTCTGGCCGATTTTTACTACGCTGGTGATAGCCGGGGTGTTTGCCACGGGCTCTGCGGTGGTATTGGGCTGGGCCTTTGGTGCCGAGCACATGATCCTGATGACCATGGCGCCCAAGTCCGTGACCTCGCCGATCGCCATGCTGGTGGCCGAGCAGATCGGCGGCGTGGCGGCCATGGCGGCGGTGTTCGTGTTGATTACTGGGGTGCTCGGGGCGATTCTCGGCCCGAGTATTCTGACCCGGTTGGGTGTCCATAGCCCTGAGGCCCGAGGCATGGCCCTGGGGTTGGCGGCCCATGCGGTGGGCACGTCGGTGGCGTTGCAGGAAAGCGAGGAGTCGGGTGCCTTCGCGGCGCTGGCAATGAGTCTGATGGGCGTGGCCACGGCGGTGTTGCTGCCGTTGGTGGTGTCGATGACGGTTTAAGGAATTGGTTATGAGCTTGCCGCTTTTCCCGTTGAACACCGTGCTGTTCCCCGGTTGCATCCTCGACTTGCAGATTTTCGAGGCGCGTTACCTCGACATGATCGGGCGCTGCATGAAAAAGGGCGAAGGCTTTGGTGTGGTGTGCATCCTCGATGGCGAGGAAGTCGGCGTCGCGCCTGAAGGTTATGCGCGGGTCGGTTGTGAGGCGCTGATTACCGATTTTTCCCAGCAGGACAATGGCCTGCTGGGGATTCGCGTGCAGGGCGGACGGCGTTTTCTGGTGCACAGCAGCAGCGTCCAGGCCGATCAACTCACGGTGGCCGAGGTCGAGTGGCTGGAAGACGAGCCGGAACAACCGCTGCAAGACGAAGATGCCGACCTGGTGGCGCTGCTCAAGGCCCTGGCCGAGCACCCGATGGTCGAGGCGCTGAACATGGGCACCGAAGCCACCGGCCAGCAATCGCTGGCCAATCAACTGGCCTACCTGTTGCCGTTCAATGAGCTGGACAAGATCGACCTGCTGCAACTCGATGATCCCCAACAGCGGCTGGATGCGATCCAGGCGTTGCTCGATGAGTTGCAGGGTGAACTCTTTGCCTGACACCACTCATATCCACCGAACAACACCGTCCCCCCCCTGTGGGAGCGGGCTTGCTCGCGAAGGCGGTGGATCAGTTAACACATGTGTTGGATGACACTCCGCTTTCGCGAGCAAGCCCGCTCCCACAGGGGATCTTCAGTGCCCACAAATAGTGTGTTCAATAGGCATACCGCAACATCGCATGGGGCAAGTGCCGCAGGGCGAAGAAGCTGAACGCCGCCGTCAGCGCCGGCAGGACCAGCCACCAGACTTTCGGTGGCATGGCCGGCAGCAGGGTCTGGCGCTGGCTCAGCCATAGGGCGGCCGCACAGACGCTGGCGGCGAGCATCGCCCCTGCGACGATGTCGCTCGGCCAATGCGCCCCCAGGTAGACCCGCGACAGGGCGATGGCCAAGGCCGGCAAGCAGCCCAGCAACAGCCAGGTCAGGCGCAGGCGTGGCGGTTGGCCGCGGCCGGCCAGCACGGCGAGGGACAGGAACAGCGCAAATGCCCCGGAGGAGTGGCCGCTGGGCATGCTGTAGCTGGTCAGTGGGTCGGTGAGGATTTCCGGGCGCACCCGGGCAAAGAAGTGTTTGCAGCCGGTATTGGCCAGGGCGGTGAACAACATCGTGCCGCCGGCAAAGATCGCCTGGCGCCATTGTCGTGCCAATAGCAGCAACGCGGTCACCAGGCTGCAGACAATCAACATGTAGCGGAATTCGCCGATCAAGGTGAAGGTCACGGCTATTTCATCCAACGTCGCGCTGCGATGCTCCTGGACCAGGGCCATCAAGCCCTGGTCGAACGCCGTCAGGTAGCGAAAGCCGATGAACAGGCCGATCAGGATCACCAGGCCGATGCCGGCGATCAGCGCCGTGGCATGGCGATGGCGACGCAGGGTGCTGTTGACGCTCAGCCCGATCATCACCGCGATGCTGCCAATAACCACGCCGGCCTGGGGCCAGAAACCCTCGGGCAGCGGCAGGCGAAACGCCGCCCCGGTGGCCCAGCCTGGCAACAGGTACGCCACGGTCCAGCCGGCGGCGGCCAACACGCTGACGGCGGCGAAGCGCGGGAACGGCATGTCGCACATGCCGGCCACCATCGGCAGCATGGGCCGTAGCGGGCCGATGAAGCGGCCCACCAGCAGGCTGGCGATGCCGTAGCGCTGGAAATAGCTTTCCGCTGCGCTCATCCATTCCGGGTGATGCCGCAGCCCCGGCAGGCGCCGGATGTTCTGGTGGAAATGCCGGCCGAGGAAATACGACACCAAGTCCCCCAGCAGACCTCCGAGCAGCCCCAGAAGCAGCGTCTCGCCCAAGGACAACGCGCCGCTGCCGGCCAGCACCGCAATCGCAAACAACAGCACCGTGCCCGGCACGATCAACCCGGCGATGGCCAGGCATTCCACGCAAGCAACGACAAAAACCGCCACCGCCAGCCATTGCGGGTTGACGGTCAGCCAGGCAGTGATGCTATCGAGCCATGGGCCCATAAATACAACTCCATTGAATATTGATTGGCATGCAGTTTTTTACTGTGTGAACGAAAACTCAAGATCACTGAAGCTTCAAACTGTGGGAGCGGGCTTGCTCGCGAATGCGGTGTGTCAGATAGGTCAATATCAATTGACACACCGCTATCGCGAGCAAGCCCGCTCCCACATGGGAATTTCGGGTGTAGCAAATTTCGTATCCACTGAAGATCAACTGTGGGAGCGAGCCTGCTCGCGATAGCGGTGTGTCAGTCGCCATTTAATTCACAGGCCTGGCGCCATAGCGAGCAGGCTCGCTCCCACAAGGGGCCCCAGGGTCATGCAGTGTTTGTGTTCATGAAAGCAAGAAATAATCACGCCCTTCGACCTGTCCGCGCCGCAACGGGTTGCGGGTGCACCAAGGGGCGTAGGCTGCGTCGACGAAGCGGTAGGGCAAATGCTCGTCCCTTCCCAGGGGAATACCCAGGCGGGTGGTCTGGATCGCGTTGACCGTTGGCACGCCGACATCTTCCACCAGCAAGCGCTCGGGGTCGAAGCGCTTGGCGTCCCAGTCCGGCACTTTCAGCCCCAAAGCTTTGCACAACAGGGTCTGGCCGGCACAGAGTTTTTGCGGTGTGCGTGGCCGACCTTGGGCGTCGGGGTTGTTCAACAGCATCTGCGCCAGGCTCGCCGGCCCCGAAACGGCATCGACCCACGGGTAGGCCGACTTGATCAACACCGCGTTGCCCGGGCCCTGGGCGCTGAAGTTCAGCGAATCGCCGCCCCGGGCGTAGTACATATAGATGTGCCCGCCATCCAGAAACAAAGCCCTGCGTTTTTCCGTGTAGCCCAGGGAGGCGTGGCTGCCTTTTTCGGCGAAGTAATACGCCTCGGTCTCGATGATCCGCGCGCTGAGCCACAGGTCGCCGACCTTGTGGCGGATGACTTTGCCCAGCAGGTCCTTGGCAAGCACCTGGGCGTCGCGATCGAAAAAGGCGTGGGGCAGGGCGTTGGGCGATGGCAAATCGGTCATGGCGATAGACGAAGTGAGGCCAAAGGAAGCGCGATGATAGCAATGGAAAGCTTAATCACCGCTGAACACTCGTTTCAACCGTAGTGCCGTTCACTTAGGAAAAATGATGACCCTGTGGCGAGGGAGCTTGCTCCCGCTCGGCTGCGAAGCAGTCGTAAACCGGCGGGTGCGGTGTGTCTGATATGCCGTAATTGGCAGGTTTTGGGGCCGCTTCGCGGCCCAGCGGGAGCAAGCTCCCTCGCCACGGGTTTGTCGATTGCCTTAAGTGAACAGCATTGCGTTTCAACGGGCTGTTTATGGCTGTTTTGCTTCTCCGCCGGTCACCACTGCGAGTCCATGCTGTTAGTCGAGGGTTACGACAGCTATAATCTGCCGCTTTCCCCATCGCCAAGACCACACAGACCATGACTGAGTCCGTTCTTGACTACATGACCCGCCTGGGTCGCGCCGCTCGCGAAGCGTCGCGCATCATCGGCCGGGCCAGCACCGCGCAGAAAAACCGCGCCCTGCAGGCCGCCGCCAATGCGCTGGACGCTGCGCGCGCCGAGTTGTCCGCCGCCAACGAGCTGGACCTGGCCGCCGGCCGGGCCAACGGTCTGGAGCCGGCCATGCTCGAGCGCCTGGCGCTGACTCCGGCCCGCATCGACGGCATGATCGTCGGTCTGCGCCAGGTCGCGGCCCTGCCGGACCCGGTCGGGGCGATCCGCGACATGAGCTACCGCCCGTCGGGCATCCAGGTCGGCAAGATGCGCGTGCCCCTGGGCGTGGTCGGGATCATCTACGAGTCGCGGCCGAACGTGACCATCGACGCCGCGAGCCTGTGCCTGAAGTCCGGTAACGCGACCATCCTGCGGGGCGGCTCCGAGGCCATCCATTCCAACCGCGCCATTGCCGCCTGCATCCAGCGCGGCCTGGCCGAGGCCGATCTGCCGGCGGCCGTGGTGCAAGTGGTGGAAACCACCGACCGCGCCGCGGTTGGCGCGCTGATCACCATGCCCGAGTTTGTCGATGTCATCGTGCCGCGCGGCGGCAAGGGCCTGATCGAACGGGTCAGCCGTGACGCCCGGGTGCCGGTGATCAAGCACCTGGACGGCATCTGCCACGTCTACGTCAGTGCCCACGCTGAATTGCCGAAGGCCCAGCGCATCGCCTTCAACGCCAAGACCTACCGCTACGGTATCTGCGGCGCGATGGAAACCCTGCTGGTGGACCAGGCCGTTGCCCAGGACTTCCTGCCGTCGATGGCTGCCCAGTTCCGCGAAAAAGGCGTCGAACTGCGCGGTTGCGAGCGCACCCGGGCAATTGTCGAGGCCGTCGCGGCCACGGCAGAAGACTGGGACACCGAATACCTGGCGCCGATCCTGTCGATCCGCGTGGTCGACGGGCTGGACCAGGCCATCGAACACATCAACCGCCACGGCTCGCACCACACCGATTCCATCGTCAGTGAGCACCAGGGCGAAACCCGGCGTTTCGTGGCCGAAGTGGATTCGGCGTCGGTGATGATCAACACCCCGACCTGCTTCGCCGATGGCTTTGAATACGGATTGGGTGCCGAGATCGGCATTTCTACTGATAAGCTGCATGCCCGTGGCCCGGTGGGCCTGGAAGGCCTGACCTGCGAGAAATACATCGTGGTCGGTGACGGCCAGTTGCGCGGACAGGAGTCGGTCTGACTTGGGCGACCTCGAACCGCCGGCCTCTGTGACGACGACAACCCCGCCCCGGCGCATCGGTATCCTGGGCGGCACGTTCGACCCGGTGCACATCGGCCATTTGCGCGGTGCGCTGGAAGTCGCCGACGCCCTGGCCCTCGATGAGCTACGCCTGACGCCCAGCGCCCGGCCGCCTCACCGGGATACGCCGCAGGTGTCGGCCCGGGACCGCCTGGCGATGGTCGAGTGCGCGGTGGCCGGTGTGGCACCGTTGGTGGTGGACGCCCGCGAATTGCAGCGGGACAAACCGTCCTACACCATTGATACCCTGGAGCTGATGCGCGCCGAACTGGCCGTTGATGCCCAGGTTTTCCTGCTTCTGGGCTGGGACGCATTTTGCGGCCTGCCCACTTGGCATCGCTGGGAAGAGTTGCTCCAGCATTGCCACATCCTGGTGTTGCAACGCCCGGATGCCGACAGCGAGCCGCCGGATGCCTTGCGCAACCTGCTGGCGGCCCGCTCGGTGAGCGACCCGCTGGCCCTGAAAGGGCCGAGCGGACAGATTGCATTCGTCTGGCAGACGCCGCTCGCGGTATCCGCCACCCAGATCCGTCAACTGCTGGCCAGCGGTAAGTCGGTACGTTTCCTGGTGCCCGACGCGGTCCTGGCCTACATCGATGCGCACGGGCTGTACCGTGCGTCGAACTGAAAAAGGCGCGCTTCAAGGCACGTGAATGCGTGTAGCGAAGCGCCCGAACATACGAGCAAAACGAGTTTTATATGACTGACAAAGACGTAAACAAAGTAAAGCGCAAGGGCACGTTCAAGAGCGCCCCGCTGCCTGTAGAAGTCCACACCGGCGTGGCGCTGGTTGGCGAAGAACTGGTCAAGGTGGCCGTGGCAGCCCTGGAAGACGTCAAGGCCCAGGACATCCAGGTGATCGACGTTCGTGACAAGCAGAGCATCACGGACTACATGATCATCGCCACCGGTACCTCCAACCGCCAGATCGGCGCGATGCTGGACAAGGTCCGCGAAGCGGTCAAGGCCCAGGGCGTCAAGCCATTGGGTGAAGAAGGCAAGGGCGACAGCGACTGGGTCCTGTTGGACATGGACGATGTCATCGTGCACATGATGACCGCCTCGGCGCGCCAGTTCTATGACCTGGAACGCCTGTGGGCCGGTGCCGAGCAGAGCCGTTCGGCCAGCGCGGCGCACCACAGCCCGGAAAACCCCCATGAGCACTTCACCAAGCTCAACAAAGACCAGCAATAAGGGACCGCTGTGCGACTGCGCCTGATCGCCGTCGGTTCTCGCATGCCCAAGTGGGTGGAAGAAGGCTGGCATGAATATGCCAAGCGTCTTCCGTCCGAGCTGGCCCTGGAACTGGTGGAAATTCCGCTCAACACCCGTGGCAAGAACGCCGACGTGGCGCGCTTCATCCGCCAGGAAGGCGAAGCCATGCTGGCCAAGGTCGGGCCGAACGAGCGCATCGTCACCCTCGAAGTCCACGGCAAGCCCTGGAGCACCGAGCAACTGGCGGTGGAGCTCGATCGCTGGCGATTGGACGCGCGCACGGTCAACTTCATGGTCGGTGGCCCGGAAGGGCTGGCGCCGGAAGTCTGTGCCCGGGCGGACCAGCGCTGGTCGTTGTCGCCGTTGACGTTGCCGCACCCGCTGGTGCGGATCCTGATCGGCGAACAGCTGTATCGTGCCTGGACAGTCCTGTCCGGGCACCCTTACCACAAGTAATCCTGCCCTCATGCCCCAGCCGATCCGCATCAAGGACCACGAAAAAGACGCCCGCCTGGTGCGTGGTCGCGTCGTGTTCGGCGCTATTGCGGTGGTGACGCTGATTGGCGTGCTGATCGCGCGGTTGTATTTCCTCCAGGTGATCCAGTACGAGTATCACTCGACCTTGTCGGAGAGCAACCGCGTACACGTACAGCCGATTCCGCCGACCCGCGGGCTGATTTTCGACCGCAATGGCGTGGTGGTGGCGGACAACCGACCCAGCTTCAGCCTGAGCATGACCCGCGAGCGTTCCGGCGACTGGCAGAAAGTCCTCGACGTGATCGTCGAAGTGCTGCAGTTGACGCCCGAGGACCGGGCGATTTTCGAGAAGCGCATGCGCCAGGGCCGGCGTCCTTTCGAGCCGGTGCCGATCATGTTCGAGCTGACCGAAGAACAGATCGCCCTGATCGCCGTGAACCAGTTCCGCCTGCCCGGCGTCGAGGTGGTGGCGCAGTTGGTGCGGCATTACCCCCAGGGGCCGCACTTTGCCCACTCGGTCGGCTACATGGGGCGGATCAACGAGAAAGAGCTCAAGACCCTCGACCCGGTCAATTACAGCGGCACCCACCATATCGGCAAGACCGGCATCGAGCGCTTCTACGAGCCCGAGCTGCATGGCCAGGTGGGTTACGAGGAAGTCGAGACCAATGCCCGCGGCCGCGTATTGCGCGTGCTCAAGCGCACCGACCCGATTCCCGGCAAGGACATCGTCCTGAGCCTGGACATCAAGTTGCAGGAAGCCGCCGAAGCGGCGCTGGGCGGCCGGCGCGGCGCGGTGGTGGCGCTGGACCCGAACACCGGCGAAGTGCTGGCGATGGTCAGCCAGCCTAGTTTCGACCCGAACCTGTTCGTCACCGGCATCAGCTTCAAGGCCTATGCCGAGCTGCGGGACTCCATCGACCGGCCGCTGTTCAACCGTGTGCTGCGCGGCCTCTACCCGCCGGGCTCGACCATCAAGCCGGCCGTGGCGATTGCCGGGTTGGATGCGGGCGTGGTCACCGCGTCGAGCCGGGTCTACGACCCGGGGTATTACCAACTGCCGAACTACGACCACAAGTACCGCAACTGGAACCGCACCGGTGACGGCTACGTGGACCTGGAAACGGCGATCATGCGTTCCAACGACACCTACTTCTACGACCTGGCCCACAAGCTGGGGATCGATCGGTTGTCGTCCTACATGAACAAGTTCGGCCTCGGTCAGAAAGTCTCCCTGGACATGTTCGAGGAGTCGCCCGGCCTGATGCCGTCCCGGGAATGGAAACGGGCGACCCGCCGCCAGGCCTGGTTCCCGGGCGAAACCCTGATCCTGGGGATCGGCCAGGGCTACATGCAGGCAACGCCCTTGCAACTGGCCCAGGCCACGGCGCTGGTGGCGAGCAAGGGCAAGTGGTATCGCCCGCACCTGGCCAAGACCATCGAAGGCCAAAAGCCGGTGGACCCGGACCCGATGCCGGACATCATCCTGCGCAATCCGGCGGACTGGCAGAGGGTCAACAACGGTATGCAGGCGGTGATGCACGGCGCCCGAGGCACTGCGCGCAAGGCGGCCCTTGGCGCGCAATACCGGATTGCCGGCAAGAGCGGTACGGCCCAGGTCGTCGCCATCAAGCAGGGCGAGAAGTACGACCGCTCCAAGGTCCAGGAACGCCACCGCGACCACGCCTTGTTCGTCGGTTTCGCGCCAGCCGAGAACCCGAAGATCGTCGTGTCGGTGATGGTCGAGAACGGTGAATCCGGTTCCGGCGTCGCCGCGCCGGTGGTGCGCCAGATCATGGACGCCTGGTTGCTGGATGAGCACGGCCAGCTCAAGCCTGAATACGCAAGCCCCATCACTGCGGAGGCTACGGCCCGTGAAGAATAATTTCGACCGGATCCTGTCCAGCGAAGATGTGATGCGCCGCCGCGCCACCTTGCTGCAGCGCATGCACATCGACGGCCCGTTGCTGATCCTGCTGCTGACCCTGGCCGCCGGCAGCCTGTTCGTGCTGTATTCGGCCAGCGGCAAGAGCTGGGACTTGCTGGCCAAGCAGGCCACCTCGTTCGGCATCGGCCTGGTGTCGATGATCGTCATCGCCCAGCTCGAGCCGCGGTTCATGGCGCGCTGGGTGCCGGTGGCCTACATCGTCGGCGTCGGTTTGCTGGTGGTGGTGGACATCATGGGCCACAACGCCATGGGCGCCACCCGCTGGATCAACATTCCCGGGGTCATCCGCTTCCAGCCTTCGGAATTCCTCAAGATCATCATGCCGGCGACCATTGCCTGGTACCTGTCCAAGCGCTCCTTGCCGCCACAGCTCAAGCATGTATGTGTCAGCCTGTTGCTGATCGGCATTCCGTTCATCCTCATCGTGCGCCAGCCGGACCTCGGCACCTCGCTGCTGATCCTGGCCGGCGGCGCCTTCGTATTGTTCATGGGCGGGTTGCGCTGGCGCTGGATCCTCAGCGTGATCGCCGCCGCCGTGCCGGTGTCGGTGGCCATGTGGTATTTCGTGATGCACGACTACCAGAAGCAGCGTGTCCTGACCTTCCTCGACCCGGAAAGCGATCCGCTGGGCACCGGCTGGAACATCATCCAGTCCAAGGCCGCCATCGGTTCCGGCGGCGTATTTGGCAAGGGCTGGCTGATGGGCACCCAGTCGCACCTGGACTTTTTGCCGGAAAGCCACACCGACTTCATCATCGCCGTGATGGGCGAGGAGTTCGGCCTGGTGGGCATTTGCGTGCTGCTGCTGATCTATTTATTGCTGATCGGCCGGGGGTTGGTGATCACCGCCCAGGCCCAGACATTGTTCGGCAAGTTGCTCGCGGGCAGCCTGACCATGACGTTTTTTGTTTATGTTTTCGTCAACATCGGTATGGTCAGTGGCCTGTTGCCGGTCGTGGGGGTGCCGTTGCCTTTCATTAGCTACGGAGGAACTTCGCTGGTGACACTACTGTCAGCGTTTGGGGTTTTGATGTCGATTCATACGCATCGCAAGTGGATCGCGCAGGTTTGAATAAGGTGAAGAGTTCAATGCAAGCAATGCGTGGCTGGTCGACGCGATGTGCGCCGTGGATCGGCCTGGTCGGCTTCCTGGGCAGTGCGTCGCAGGCCTTGGCCGGTGAATACGAAGGCTCGCCACAGGTGGCCGAATTCGTCGGCGAGATGACCCGCGACTACGGTTTCGCCGGTGAACAACTGATGGGGGTGTTTCGCGAGGCCGAGCGCAAGCAGTCGATCCTCGACGCGATCTCCCGGCCCGCCGAGCGGGTCAAGCAGTGGAGCGAGTACCGGCCGATGTTCATCACCGAGGCGCGTGTCGCCCGGGGCGTGGACTTCTGGCGCCAGCACGAGGCGGCCCTGGCCCGTGCCGAGCAGGAATACGGCGTGCCGGCCCAGTTCATTGTGTCGATCATTGGCGTCGAGACCTTCTTTGGCCGCAACACCGGGAATTTCCGGGTGATCGACGCGCTGTCGACCCTGGGCTTCGATTACCCGCCGCGTGCCGAGTTCTTCCGCAAGGAGCTGCGCGAATTCCTGCTGCTGGCCCGCGAAGAACAGGTCGATCCGCTAACCCTCAAGGGTTCCTACGCCGGGGCCATGGGCCTGCCGCAATTCATGCCCAGCAGTTTCCGCGCCTACGCGGTGGACTTCGACGGCGACGGCCACATCAATATCTGGACCAACCCGACCGATGCCATTGGCAGTGTCGCCAGCTATTTCAAGCGGCACGGCTGGGAACCCGGCCAGCCGGTGGTCAGCCGGGCCGATGTGCGCGGCGAGCAAGTGGACCAGGGCCTGACCGAGGGCATCGAGCCGACGAAAACCGTCGGGGAGTTGCGGGCGTTGGGCTGGTCGAGTCATGATGCGCTGCGTGACGACATGCCGGTCACCGCGATGCGCCTGGAAGGCGAACAGGGCCCCGAATACTGGATGGGCCTGAAGAATTTCTACGCGATTACGCGTTATAACCGCAGCGTGATGTACGCCATGGCCGTATATCAACTGTCTGAAGAGCTGGTCAAAGCACGGGGCGTCAAATAATGCGGGCATTGCCTACCTATCAACCCCTGAAAACCAAGCCTTTCAAGCTGGTGGCGCTGGCCGCGCTGTCGCTGCTGGTCGTCAGTTGTTCGACCAGCCGCGCGCCGGTCCAGAAAAACACCACCGCCGTGCGCGCCACGCCGGGCCTGGACATCAACCGGGCCCACAAGGACGGCGCGCCGTGGTGGGACGTGGACGTCTCGCGCATTCCCGACGCCACGCCGACCCTGCACACCGGCCCCTACAAGGCCAACCCCTATACGGTGCTGGGCAAGACCTATTTCCCGATGGCCGAGTCCAAGCGCTACGTGGCCTCGGGCACGGCATCCTGGTACGGCACCAAGTTCCACGGCCAGAACACCGCCAACGGCGAAGTGTACGACCTGTACGGCATGAGCGCGGCCCACAAGACCTTGCCGCTGCCCAGCTATGTGCGGGTGACCAACCTGGACAACAACAAGACGGTGATACTGCGGGTCAACGACCGTGGGCCGTTCTATTCCGACCGCATCATCGACCTGTCGTATGCGGCGGCGAAAAAACTCGGTTACGCTGAAACCGGCACTGCCCGGGTGAAAGTCGAAGGCATCGACCCGCAGGAATGGTGGGCCCAACGTGGCCGTCCGGCGCCTTTGATGCTCAACGAGCCGAAAGTGGCGCAAAATGCCGCGCCCACCGTGACGGCGTCCACCGGCACGGTCGAGCAGTGGACACCGCCGCCGCAGCAACACGCCGCGGCCGTGCTGCCGGTGCAGATCGATGCAAAAAAAAACGCTTCTGCAACGGCGTCTGGCCAGTTTCTGCAAGTGGGCGCGTTCGCCAACCCGGACGCTGCCGAGCTGCTGAGGTCGAAGCTCAGCTCGATGGTGAGCGCCCCGGTGTTCATCAGCTCGATCGTGCGCAACCAGCAGACACTGCATCGGGTACGCCTGGGGCCGATCGGTTCTCCGGGTGAAGTCCAGAAGGTGCAGGACAGTGTGCGCCTGGCCAATCTCGGTTCGCCGAGCCTGGTCACCGCTGAGTAATTGATTGAGGCCCGCTTGCGGTTGGAGCGGGTCAGGTTGTTGGCTCCATGAATAACAAAAGCCCGGCAAGGGCAGTGAGTGAGCAACTTAAATACGCGGCAGCCCGAGGGTTTGTATGAAAAGTCGCCGAGCGGCGATCAGGCAAGGCGAAAACAGGCGAGGAAGCGGAGTTGACTGGTTGTCAATGAGCATTCCGAGCCTGTTTTCAACGCAGCATGATCGTCGCGCAGGCACTTTTCATACAAAGCCTGAGGTTGCCTGTTTTAGTTCTGCCTTCGGGCAGTCCCATTAGCGATTTCGAGAGACGGATGAACATCACCACCTTTGCCAAACGCCTTTGCCTGCTAGTCCCGCTGCTTCTCTCACCGGCCGCGTTCGCGGTCGAGATGATGCCGGCGCCCCCTCAATTGGCTGCTAAATCCTTTGTGCTGATGGATGCCAGCAGCGGCGAGGTGCTGGTAGAGAACAACGGTGACCAGCGTCTGCCACCGGCCAGCCTGACCAAGCTGATGACGGCCTACATCGCCACGCTGGAAATCCGTCGTGGCCAGATCGGTGAAAACGATCCGGTGACCGTCAGCGAAAACGCCTGGCGCACTGGCGGTTCGCGGATGTTCATCAAGGTCGGTTCGCAAGTGACTGTCAGCGACCTGCTGCACGGCATCATCATCCAGTCCGGCAACGACGCCAGCGTCGCCCTGGCCGAGCACATCGCCGGCAGCGAAGATGCGTTCGCCGACATGATGAACAAAACCGTGGCCGACCTGGGCATGACCAACAGCCACTTCATGAACCCCACCGGCCTGCCGAACCCTGAGCACTATTCGTCGGCTCACGACATGGCGATCCTGGCCCGGGCAATCATTCATGAAGACCCGGCGCACTACGCCATCTACTCCCAGAAGGAATTCTTCTGGAACGGCATCAAGCAGCCTAACCGCAACCTGCTGCTGTGGCGCGACAAGACCGTCGATGGCCTGAAGACCGGCCACACCGACGAAGCCGGCTACTGCATGGTGTCCTCGGCTGTGCGTGACGGCATGCGCCTGATCGCCGTGGTCTTTGGCACCAGCAGCGAAGTGGCCCGTGCCGCCGAGACCCAGAAGCTGTTGACCTACGGCTTCCGTTTCTTCGAAACCCAGACCTTCTACCAGAAGGGCACCGAACTGGCCCAGGCCCAGGTCTGGAAAGGCTCGACCAACCAGGTCAAGGCTGGCCTGGCCCAAGACCTGACCATGACCCTGCCTAAAGGCCAGCTCAAGAAGCTCGCTGCCAGCATGACCATGAACCCGCAACTGACCGCTCCCATCGCCAAGGGCGACGTGATCGGTAAAGTCGAAGTCAAACTGGACGACAAAGTGGTGCACAGCGCTGACCTGATCGCTCTGGACGCGGTCGAGGAAGGTGGTATCTTCCGCCGCATCTGGGATAGCATCCGTCTATTCTTCTACGGCTTGTTCAACTGATTGAAGTGTTGACCTGCATGGCCTCGCTCCCTTCCGGAGCGGGGCCATGTGCGTTACCACGGCTTACGAGGCCGTTACGCCATGACAGACTCCGAAGTAAAGGCGCCAAAAATCGAATTCCCCTGCGCGGATTACCCGATCAAGGTAATCGGCGACACCGGCGTGGGTTTCAAGGACAAGATCATCGCGATCCTTGAAAAACATGCCACCGTTGACCACAAGACCCTGGCCGAGCGCCAGAGTACCAACGGCAAGTACACGACGATCCAGTTGCATATCATTGCCACCGGTCAGGAACAGCTCTACGACATCAACAGCGAGCTGCGCGCCACCGGTTTCGTGCACATGGTGTTGTGATGCCGGGCACGCTGGGCTTTCGCGAGCTGGGCACGATGGCTTACGAGCCGGTCTGGCATGCCATGCAACGCTTCACCAACGAACGCGGCACCAGCGCCGACGATGAAGTCTGGCTGGTGGAACATCCGCCGGTGTTCACCCAGGGCCAGGCCGGCAAGGCCGAGCACCTGTTGCTGCCGGGGGAAATCCCGGTGGTGAAGGTCGACCGCGGCGGGCAGGTGACCTACCATGGTCCCGGCCAACTGGTCGCCTACCTGTTGCTGGATGTGCGCAAGCTGGGGTTTGGCGTGCGCGAGCTGGTCACCCGCATGGAGACGTGCCTGATCGAGCTGTTGGCCAGCTATGGGGTGACGGCGGCGGCCAAGCCGGATGCGCCGGGCGTCTATGTCGACGGGGCGAAAATCGCCTCCTTGGGATTGCGAATCCGCCACGGCTGTTCGTTTCATGGCCTGGCGCTGAACGTGGACATGGACCTTGCGCCATTTCGACGGATTAATCCCTGTGGCTACGCGGGACTGGCGATGACCCAGTTGAGCGAGCATGCAGGATCGATTGAATTTGCCGAGGTAAGTGCCCGGCTGCGCGCGCAGCTCGTCAAACACCTCGACTATGCTGAGCAGACGACCCTTACGGGCGGAATCGACTGATATGACTACTGATGCAGTGCAAACCATGATCCCGACGCTGGACGTCACCGAGCGTCCGGCCCCGCGTGCCAAGGTAGAGGCCGGCGTCAAGCTGCGCGGCGCCGAGAAGGTTGCACGCATCCCGGTCAAGATCATCCCGACCACCGAATTGCCGAAGAAGCCTGACTGGATCCGCGTGCGCATCCCGGTGTCCCCGGAAGTCGACCGGATCAAGGCCCTGCTGCGCAAGCACAAGCTGCACAGCGTCTGCGAAGAAGCCTCCTGCCCGAACCTGGGCGAGTGCTTCTCCGGCGGTACCGCCACGTTCATGATCATGGGCGACATCTGCACCCGTCGTTGCCCGTTCTGTGACGTCGGCCACGGCCGTCCGAAGCCGCTGGACACCAACGAGCCGGAAAGCCTGGCCATCGCCATCGCCGACCTGAAACTCAAGTACGTGGTCATCACCTCGGTGGACCGCGACGACCTGCGTGACGGCGGTGCCCAGCACTTTGCCGACTGCATCCGCGAGATCCGCAAGCTGTCGCCGAACGTCCAGCTGGAAACCCTGGTGCCCGATTACCGTGGCCGCATGGACATCGCCCTGGAAATCACCGCCGCCGAGCCGCCGGATGTGTTCAACCACAACCTGGAAACCGTGCCGCGCCTGTACAAGGCCGCGCGTCCGGGTTCGGATTACCAGTGGTCGCTGACCTTGCTGCAGCGCTTCAAGCAGATGATGCCGCACATTCCGACCAAGTCTGGCTTGATGCTGGGCTTGGGTGAGACGGATGAGGAAGTTATCGAGGTCATGAAGCGCATGCGTGAGCATGACATTGACATGCTGACCTTGGGCCAATATCTGCAGCCTTCCCGTAGCCACTTGCCGGTGCAGCGTTTTGTGCATCCGGATACCTTTGCCTGGTTTGCCGAGGAAGGGTACAAGATGGGGTTCAAGAACGTGGCTTCGGGGCCGTTGGTGCGGTCTTCGTATCATGCGGATGAGCAGGCTAAGTTGGTCAAGGCTGAGTTGCTCGGGTCCTGATTTTTTAGCGTTGGTTTTTGGGGTGGTGTGTATATCCGTTTCTTCGGTAACGGCTACTTTTGGTTCCGCCCTTACGGCGGGTCACTTTTGAAAAGCGCAAAAGTAACCAAAACGCTCTTGCCCCACCACTCGGTGCCTCGCCTAGGCTCGGCATGCCTGAACGAAGGCATTGCTCCGTGGGCCCGCCGCGAAGGGCCATCCATGGCCCAGCGTGGCTATCCCGGCATCCATGCCGGGATACCCACTCCACAATGCCTGCGTTCGGCCATCGTGGTTAACGGGGCGCCCCAGATCAAGATCAAGATCAAAAGCCAAAGCGAGGCGGCCTGATAGCCGACCTGGCTCTGGCAGTCGTACTTCGATCCAATTGTGGGAGCGAGCTTGCTAGCGAGGGCGGTGGGTCAGTTTGCGGTGATGTTGGATGTGCCGGCCTCTTCGCGAGCAGGCTCGCTCCCACAGGTTTTTGCGGTGTATATGGGTTTTGTGTCCGCTGAAGATCTAATGTGGGAGCGAGCTTGCTCGCGAGGGCGGTGGGTCAGTTTGCGGTGATGTTGAATGTGTCGGCCTCTTCGCGAGCAAGCCCGCTCCCACAGGTTTTTGCGGTATATATAAGTTTTGTGTCCGCTGAAGATCCAATGTGGGAGCGAGCTTGCTCGCGATAGCAGTGGTGCAGCCACATAAAATGCCAGCCCCGACCGCTTTTGATCTTGATCTTGATCTTGATCTTGATCTGAGACGCCCCGTTAAACCACGCTGGCCGAACGCAGGCATTGCGCAGTGGGCATCCCGGCATGGATGCCGGGATAGCCGCGCTGGGCCATGGATGGCCCTTCGCGGCGGCCCACGGAGCAATGCCGGAGTGAGGGCACACCGAGCCTAGGCGAGGTGCCGAGTGGTGGGGCAAAGCGTTTTTGGTTACTTTTGGCGCTCTTCCAAAAGTGACCCGCTGTAAGAGCGGAACCCTAAGTGGCCGTTACACAAAAAACGGATATACACACAAAGCACGCCGAAAAAACCGGGAACCCCATGGCCCTAACCCCACACCACCCAGTCCCAGCTCTCCCTATAGAAGGCCTGATCGGAGTGATAGCCCCAGCCGGCCCCGCCCCCCTGGACACCGAAAAAGCCACCCAATGGATGCGCGCAAGGGGCCACGAACTGCGCATCTTCCCAGGCGTCTACGAAAAAGACGGCTACCTCGCCGGCAGCGACGACACACGCCTCAACGACCTGCACGCCGCCTTCGCCGACCCAGAAATCAAAGCCATCATCTGCCTGCGCGGCGGCTACGGCACCCCCCGGCTGCTGGATCGCATCGACTTCGACCTCATACGCCGCAACCCCAAGCCATTCATAGGCTACAGCGACATCACCGCCCTGCACCTGGCCATCAACCGCTACACCGGCTTCGTAACCTTCCACGGCCCACTGCTCAACGCCGACCTCCTGGGCGACAAGGAGCCCCCAACCGTCACCTCGTTCTTCAGCCTGCTGCGTGGGCAAGTAAAGGCCGGCAGTGCGCTGAACCATCCTGCGGCCTACCCATTGACCACCGTCGGGCCGGGCATCGCCCACGGACGTCTGCTGGGTGGCAACCTGTCGATCATCGCCGCGACCATGGGCACGCCCTATCAGATCGACGCCGAAGGGGTGATCCTGTTCATCGAAGATGTCAACGAACCGCTGTATCGCATCGATCGCCTGCTGACTCAATTGCGACTGGCGGGCACCCTGGCGAAGTTGCGCGGGGTCCTGGTAGGGGATATAGCGGGGGTAGACCTCGAGGCGTTGAACCGGTTGCTCAAGCAGACCTTCGCACCGTTGCGCATCCCGGTGTTGTCCGGCTGGCGCAGCGGGCACTGCGATCCGAACCTGACCTTGCCCATGGGGGCATTGGTGACGCTGGATGCGGGAGAGAAGCGGTTGGTGTTGGAGCAGGATGTGGTGGTCAGCCGCTAATCATGTAGCGCCTGCAAGTCAGTCTTCGCGAGCAAGCCCGCTCCCACAGATGATCGCGTTTCTTCATGAGAACACGGTCGAATGTGGGAGCGGGCTTGCTCGCGAAAGCGGTAGCCGCCATACGCCCATTCAGCGCTTGCGCAACGCCTCAAGCAGTTGGTGCGTCGGATACCCATCCGCCGGCCAGCCGAACGACTGCTGGGCGCTGCGGATCGCTTTGCGGGTGTTGGCGCCGATGATGCCGTCGGGGTTGCCCGCGTCGTAGTTGTGCTTGCCCAGCAGGGTTTGCAGTTCCACGCGTTCGCTGCGGCTCAGGGGCAGGTCTTCCTTTGGCCATTGGCCATAGACCAACCCCGCACCGCTGAAGCGCTTCGACAACAACCCGACCGCCAAGGCATAGGACGATGAATTGTTGTACTTGAGGATGGCGCGGAAGTTATCGAAGATCAGGAACGCCGGACCGCGATGGCCAGCCGGCAGGAGCAAGGACGCCGAGAGCTGCTTGTCCTCGGGGGCGATCGGCAAGCCGCCATATTCTGCAACGCCTAGCCGCATCCATTCGGAGACAGGCTTGCGGATCGTGCCATCGGCCAGCGTGTAGTCGAAGCCCTCGTTGAGCGAGACCTCGAACCCCCACGGCTGCCCGCGCTGCCAGCCGGAGCTTTGCAGGTAGTGCGCGGTCGAGGCCAGGGCGTCGGTGGAGCTGCCCCAGATGTCGCGGCGCCCGTCGCCGTCGAAATCCACTGCATGGGTGTTATACGTGGTGGGAATGAACTGGGTCTGGCCCATGGCACCGGCCCAGGAACCGAGCATTTTTTCCGGTGTGATATCGCCCTGTTGCAGGATCTGCAGCGCGGCGATCAATTGCGCATGGGCAAAGCCCGGGCGCCGTCCTTCGTAGGCCAGGGTCGCCAGGGAGTTGATGACCGACTTGCTGCCCTGGAACTGGCCGAAGTTGCTCTCCATGCCCCATACCGCCACCAGCGCCTCGCGATCGACGCCATAACGCTGCTCGATGCTTTGCAGGATCTGGGCGTGCTGTTGGATCAGGCTCTTGCCCTTGTTGACTCGCAGTGGCGACAGCGCGCCGTCGAGGTATTCCCACACGGGACGGGTAAATTCCGGCTGGCTGCGGTCGGCCTTTATCACGCTCATGTCCGGGCTGACGCCGACAAACGCGCGGTCGAACAAATCGGCACGGATCCCGGCGGCCAGCGCTTCCTTGCGAAACCCGGCCTGCCATTCAGCAAAGGTCTGGGTGGGCGCAATCACCAAGTCGTCACCGGTGGGCACCACGGGCGGCACGATGGCAGGCGCGGTCACGACGGGAGCTGTCGGGAGTGGTTGGGCGTCGGCGGCGGTAGGTTTTTCGGCGCAGGCGACAAGCAGGACAACGCTTGCGGCAACAATCATTTGGCGCAGTGGCCAACGATGGGAAAGACAGAAGGGCATGCACGGGTCCAGAAATACAAATCAGGTGCTGACCTTATCATGCGAAAGGGGCGTAGGGCTTGTCCGAGTGTTTCAAGCGGCCAGAAAGCAAGAAGCCTCCCAGTTGTCAGACTGGAAGGCTTCGCGGCGGTAGCTGCCCTTGCCCTTGGCGGGTCGTTCCTGGCGGCTGCGGAACAGGGGCTGGGCGACGATGGACTTGGCCTTGTTGGGGCCATGCCTGGATGGCTTTTTGCTCATGATGGGATCTCTCGTGGGGTGGTTTTGCGGGGCAAATCATGGGACAGAGTTGGGTGGTTGTCCAGTCCCTGCATTGCGTAGGAAATGTCATCTGAGGTGAAGCGCTTTTGTGGCGAGGGAGCTTGCTCCCGCTGGGCTGCGCAGCAGCCCCCCAAAAAACAGGGCCGCTACGCGCCCCAGCGGGAGCAAGCTCCCTCGCCACAAAAAGCTCTGCGGGCGGAAGAAATTGCTTACTCGGCAGGCAAGGGCAGCCGCTGCCCGGCCATCAACAGCGACAACCGACTGAGGCTCATCCACGGCGAGCCCGCGGCCTGGCCCTTGATCTGCGCGTCGATGCGTTGGGCCTCGAGCAGCAATTGCGCCCAGCGCGACGCGGAATAACGCTGCAGGGCCTTGCTCATCAGCGGTTTGCGCTTGTCCCACACGGGCGGGCGGGCCTGGCTGAAGGCTTTGTCCAGCGGTACGCCCTGGCTGTATTGCAGGGACAGGTTGGCCAGCAGGCGCAGCTCCCGAGCCAGGGCCCAGAGGATGACCGGCGGCTCGACGCCTTCGCCCCGCAGGCCTTCGAGCATGCGCAAGGCGTGGGCGGCTTCGCCGTTGAGGATCGCATCGGTCAGCCCGAAGACATCGAAGCGCGCACTGTCGGCCACGGCGGCCTGCACCGTTTCCACGGTGATCTGCCCGCCCTCGGCCATCAGCTTGAGCTTTTCGATTTCCTGGGCAGCGGCCAGCAGGTTGCCCTCGACCCGGGCGGCAATAAGCTCCACTGCGTCCTGGGTGGCCGAGAGGCCCGCCTGGGACAGGCGCTGACGAATCCAACTGGGCAACTGGCTGACGTCCACCGGCCAGATCTGCACGAACTGGGTCTGCGGGCCTTCCACCAGGGCCTTGCCCCATTTGGTCTTCTGCGCGCTGCCGTCAAGTTTCGGCAAACTGATGAGTAGCACCGTGTCTTCGGCCGGGCGCGAGCAATATTCGATCAGCGCGGCGGCGCCCTTGTCACCGGGCTTGCCAGACGGCAAGCGCAGTTCCAGCAGGCGTTTTTCGGCGAACAACGACATGCTCGCCCCGGCTTGCAGCAGCGTGCCCCAGTCGAAACTGGCATCGGCGGCGAAGACCTGGCGTTCGTCGAAGCCTTGTTGGCGAGCGGCGCAGCGGATGGCGTCGGCGGCTTCCTGGCACAGCAGCGGGTCATCGCCGCTGATGATGTAGACGGGCGCAAGCGCGCCTTGCAGGTGTTTGCCGAGTTGGGCGGGAGCGAGCTTCATAAGAGAAGGCGAGCGGGGCGCCGGAGCGCCCCGCAAGGCTTATTCAGCCGGGATCTGCATTGGCGACTGCTGCGGGGTTTCCGCTTCAGCCTTGCGTGCCGCTTCCAGCGCTTCGGCTTCGGCCTTGGCCTTGGCGTCGGCGGTCTGTTGCAGCTGGTCCAGTTGGGCCGGGCTCAGCTGTTGCAGACGCAGCATCATGCGTTGCACGAGGTCACGACGCATTTCGTCGCGCACTTCGCTCGACTCCTGGTCGGAACCGGTGATGTTGTTGCCGTCGTGCAGGTAGACCTTCTGTACCTCCAGCTTGTCGTCCAGCAGCACCAGATCGTTCTGGCCGCGGATTTCATAGCTCAGCACGTTGTTCAGTTCGTATTCGGCCGAACGACCGGCGCCGGCATAGCTCAGGCTGCGCTGGCTTTGCTGTTCACGGGTCAATACCAGCTTGTACGGCGCTCCGCCGTAGACTTTCACGCCGCTGTTTTCCAGGTTGTCGCGCAGCATCTTGACGGTTTCGCCATAGGCGTCCCGTGCGCTGAGGTCCAGTTCGTTGATCGCCAGCTCGGTGGTGCCGGTGCCGCGCAGTTGGAAGCCGCAGGCGCTCAACAGGACCGCCAGGCCCACTACCAGCAGATTACGTTTGATCATCTTGTTGCTCCCCTTGAACCCTATGGGGGTCGACCAGGCGACCCCGCAGGTTGTATTCGGCGCCAGGCTCGAGCCAGGCGCCCGATCCAATTAGCTTGCGACGATGTTGACCAGCTTGCCGGGCACGACGATCACTTTGCGAATCGTCAGGCCATCGACGAAGCGCAGCACGTTTTCGTTGGCCCGTGCAGCGGCTTCGACTTCTTCGCGAGTGGCGGCGGCCGGCATTTCGATCTGGCCGCGCAACTTGCCGTTGACCTGGATGACCAGGGTCAGGCTGTCCTGCACCAGCGCGGTTTCGTCCACCAGCGGCCAGCGTGCATCGATCACCGGGTCGGCGTGACCCAGTTGATTCCACAGCTCGTGGCTGATGTGCGGCGTGATCGGCGCCAGCAACAGCGTCACGGCTTCCAGGCCTTCGTGAATCAGTGCGCGATCCTGCTCGGTGCCTTGGGCGGCTTTTTCCAGCACGTTCATCAGCGTCATCACCTGGGCGATGGCGGTGTTGAACTTGTGGTTCTGGCCGACGTCATGGCTGGCCTGCTTGATGGCCAGGTGGATCGAGCGGCGAACGGCTTTCTGCTCGTCGTTCAGGCCGGCGACGTCCAGTTTGCCCGGCAGGCCCTGGGTGACATGGGCTTGGGCCAGGCGCCAGACGCGCTTGAGGAAGCGGTGCGAGCCTTCGACGCCGGAGTCGGACCATTCGGCGCTCATGTCAGGTGGCGAGGCGAACATCATGAACAGGCGGCAGGTGTCCGCGCCGAACTGATCGATCATCGACTGTGGGTCGACGCCGTTGTTCTTCGACTTGGCCATCTTCTCGGTGCCGCCGATTTCCACCGGCAGGCCGTCGGCGATCAGCTTGGCGCTGATGACCTTGGCCTTGCTGTCGCGTTCGAGCTCGACGTCGCTCGGGTTGAACCAGGTGTAGGCACCGTTGGCTTCGCGACGATAATAAGTCTCGGCGATCACCATGCCTTGGGTCAGCAGGTTCTTGAACGGCTCGTTGGAGCTCACCAGGCCTTCGTCGCGCATCAGCTTGTGGAAGAAGCGCGCATAGAGCAGGTGGAGAATGGCGTGTTCGATGCCGCCGATGTACTGGTCCACTGGCAGCCAATGGTCAGCCGCGGATTTTTCCACCAAGCCACCTTCATAGTGCGGCGAGGCGTAGCGGGCGTAGTACCAGGAGGACTCGACGAAGGTGTCCATGGTGTCGGTTTCGCGCTTGGCTGGCGCGCCGCATTTCGGGCAGCTGCACTCATAGAACTCAGGCATGCGTGCCAGGGGCGAACCGGCGCCGTCGGGTACGACGTCTTCCGGCAGGACCACAGGCAGTTGGTCTTCCGGCACCGGTACGTCACCGCAGGTGTCGCAATGCACGATCGGGATCGGACAGCCCCAGTAGCGCTGGCGGCTGATGCCCCAGTCACGCAGGCGGAACTGGGTGCGCGAGGCACCGAGGTTCTTCTTGATCAGGGCGACTTCGATGGCGTCGAACGCACCGGCGAAATCCAGGCCGTTGAACTCGCCGGAGTTGATCAGCTCGCCGTGTTCGCCGTAGGCGTCCTGCCAAGGTGCCGGGGTCTGGTCGCCGGCGCTGGTGCGCACCACCGCTTTGACCGGCAGGTTGTACTTGTGGGCGAATTCGAAATCACGCTCGTCGTGGGCCGGCACGGCCATGACCGCGCCGTCGCCGTAGTGCATCAGCACGTAGTTGGCGACCCACACCGGCAGCTTCTCACCGGTGAGCGGGTGCTCGACGAACAGCGACGTCGGTAGGCCTTTCTTCTCCTGGGTGGCGACGTCGGCTTCGGCGACGCTGCCGCCTTTGCATTCGGCGATGAACGCCTGCAGCTCAGGGTTCTTGCGGGCGGCCAGGGTCGCCAGCGGATGCTCGGCGGCCACGGCCACATAGGTGGCGCCCATCAGCGTGTCGGGGCGGGTGGTGAAGACTTTCAGGGTGCCGGCTTCGCCGATGGAGGCGACGTCGTACGGGAACTGGACTTCCATGCCCCGGGACTTGCCGATCCAGTTGCGCTGCATGGTCTTGACCTGCTCGGGCCAGCCGGTCAGCTCGTCGAGACTCTCCAGGAGTTCATCCGCATAGGCGGTGATCTTGAAGTAGTACATCGGGATCTCGCGCTTTTCGATCAGCGCGCCGGAGCGCCAGCCGCGCCCGTCGATCACTTGCTCGTTGGCCAGTACGGTCTGGTCCACCGGGTCCCAGTTCACGGTGCCGTTCTTGCGGTAGATCACGCCTTTTTCGAACAGGCGGGTGAACAGCCATTGTTCCCAGCGGTAGTAGTCGGGCTTGCAGGTGGTCACTTCGCGGGACCAGTCCACCGCCAGGCCCAGGCTGCGCAGCTGGGATTTCATGTAGGCGATGTTTTCGTAGGTCCACTTGGCGGGCGCCACGTTGTTCTTCATCGCGGCGTTTTCCGCCGGCATGCCGAAGGCGTCCCAACCCATGGGTTGCAGGACGTTCTTGCCTTGCATGCGCTGGTAACGGGAGATCACGTCGCCGATGGTGTAGTTGCGCACGTGCCCCATGTGTAGCTTGCCGCTGGGGTAAGGGAACATCGACAGGCAGTAGTAAGTCTCCTTACCTGGCTGTTCACTGACTTCAAAGGACTTTTGCTCGTCCCAGAACGACTGGGCGGCGGCTTCGATTTCACGGGGCTGGTAGTGTTCGTGCATGGCTACTTTTGTACTGAATGGGGTGGCCCAATCCTCTTCGTGGCGATGCTGGGCGCAGACGACGCCGAATGTGGCGTTTTCGATGCCCAGCCAAGCTGGAAGTGGAGTTACAGGAAGCGCCGTAGCATACATGACCGCGCTCTACCGAGGGAAACCTTAGATTGCGTGTCGACCATCGACGACCCCAGGCGATGACCCGTGTTCAGGGCCGTTGGTCGCGGCGCCCTGCCGGTTTGCCCAGCGAAGCTAAGCTTCTCAATGGGGAGTGAGTCTTATCTTCAATGAGGTGAGGGATGGTTGAATCACAACGAAAAGTCGCTACACCTGAGTTGTATGAAAAATTGATCGATCGTCTCGGGGTGGCCCTGGACGCTGCAAGAACCGCCGGTCGCTTGCGTGATGAGCGTCCGGCAGAGCTGGAACTGCGTGGCTTGAGCCCCGCAGAGTTCGAACTGGTCAAGGCCTACCTTGAGCAGGTCGGGCACCAGGCCCCTGCTATTGGGGCCCAGGCAAACAAGCGTCTCGATGCGCCCCGTTCGGCCAAAGTCGTGTGGCTCAAGGACCGGACGCCTGACAAGGATGCTGTAAAGGTCCGGTCACTGCAGTTCAAGTAACGCCGGATTCACGCGTGTCGCTTTTTTTGATTCAAGGTTTTTTCGAATCTGTTGTCGCTTTGCGTCAACCCACCTAGGCTTCGGGCATCTATGGAGATGCCCGATGCCGTTTCGCTATTTCATCAAACAACTTTTATTGCCACCCGGCATTCTTTTGCTGCTGTTGGCGCTTGCCTGGTGGTGGCGCCATTCACGACCGCGCCTGGCCCGCCTGTGTTTCGTCGTGGGCTTGGGCGGCTTCTGGCTGATGAGCCTGCCGGTGGTGGTGCAGTGGAGCGCCAAGGCCTTGGAGCGTGATCCACCGCTACTGCGCAGTGACTGGGCGAGCCTGGCCCAGCGTGCCGACGCCATCGTGGTGCTGGGCTCCGGTCGCGAGCGCGGTGACCCGGCCTGGGGGGCCGACCAGCCCACCGGTGTGGGTCTTGAGCGCCAGCGTTATGCGGCGCGGCTGGCCAAGGCTTCGGGCTTGCCCGTGCTGACAACCGGGGGCTTGCACTACGGCACCCCGCCCAGCGAGGCCAGGCTGATGGCTGACTCGATGCGCGATGATTTCGGCGTGACCGTGCGCTGGCAGGAAGAGCGCAGCCGCACGACCTGGGAAAACGCCCAGATGAGCGCCGAAATCCTGCTGCCCGCCGGCATCAAGCGAGTGGTGGTGGTCACCCAGGCCTGGCACATGCCGCGGGCGGCCTGGAGTTTCGAACGCTCGGGATTTGAAGTGGTGCCGGCACCTGTGGGTTTCCTGGGCCAGGACAACGCCCGGCCACTGGGTGGCTGGATGCCGGAGTTCAAGGCGATCTGGCAGTCGGGGCAACTGATGAACGAGGCGGTGGGGCTGGTGGGGTATTGGTTGTTTTATCGCTGAATAATTGAAATGAACGCTATTGTGGCGAGGGAGCTTGCTCCCGCTGGGTCGCGAAGCGGCCCCAAAAAAAGGGCCTGCTGCGCAGGCCAGCGGGAGCAAGCTCCCTCGCCACAGGGTTTTTCATTCACATGGGGGGAACGAGTCAAACCGTCCTGGCCATCCGGCTCGCCATCAGCGCCCAGCCCAGCAACAACACACACAAAACGATCAGCGGCCACGAGCGCCATTGCAGGTACGGGGTCAAGCCGTGCATCGGCACTACTTCGCCATACAGGATGCCGCGCTCGAATTGCGGGATCTGTGCGGTGATCTGGCCGAAGGGGTTGATCAGGCCGGTCACGCCGTTGTTGGTGGCGCGGATCATCCAGCGGCCGGCCTCCAGGGCGCGCATCTGGGCCATTTGCAGGTGTTGCAACGGGCCGATCGAGGTGCCGAACCAGGTGTCGTTGCTGATGGTCAGCAGCAGGTCGCTGCGCGCCGACAGGCTGGCGGCAAACTCCGGGTAGACCACTTCATAGCAGATGAACGGCGCGATCTGGTAACCCTTGGCTTGCAGCAACGGCTGGTCGGCCGGGCCCCGGGCGAAGTCCGACATGGGCAGGTCGAAGAAGGCGATCAGGCCGCGCAGGAGGTCCTGCAGGGGCACGTATTCGCCGAACGGCACGAGCTTTTGCTTCAAATAAGTACCGTCACCTTCGCCGGTCACGGTGATGCCGTTGTAGTAACGCTTTTCGTGGCGCACCAGTTGCCGGATCGGCACGCCGGTGATCAACGCCGACTGCCGTTCGGCGGCGAAGTTGCCCATCATGTCCAGGTAGCCCTGGGCGGACTCCTTGAGCACCGGCACCGCGGTTTCCGGCCAGATCAGCAGGTCGACGCGCTTGGAGGCGAAGCTCATGTCGCGGTACAGCGCCAGCTGCGCATTGAGCTGGTCGGGGTCCCATTTCATGCTTTGTTCGATGTTGCCCTGGATCGCCGCGACACTCAGCGGGTTGCCCGAGGGGCTGGTCCAGGCGTGGCCCTTGAGCGCCATGCCGGCCACCCATGGGCCGATCAGCAGCAACACGCCCGCGGCAATAAAGCCTTTGCGGGCGCCGCGGAGCAACCGGGGCGCGTTGTACAGCAGCGCGGCGGTCAGGGCGAGGGTGAAGGAGATCAGCCACATCCCGCCCAATGGCGCGAGGCCGGCCAGGGGGCCGTCGAGCTGGCTATAGCCGGAATACAGCCACGGGAACCCGGTGAGAAACCAGCCACGAAACGCTTCCTGGCCCAGCCACAGCGCGGCGAATGCCAGGGCATCGGCCAGTGGCGCCTCGTTGCGGCGCAACCAGCGCGCCCACAACCAGGCGGGCAGGGCGAAGAACCAGGCGATGGCGGCGATGAACAGCAGCATCAAGAACCCGGCGAGCAGCACCGAGGCGCCACCGAAGTTGTGGATGCTGACGTAGATCCAACTGGTGCCGGCGCCAAACAAACCGAAACCGAAACACCAGCCACGGCCCAAGGCCTGGCGCGGCGAAAGCTCGCGCAGCCCGGCGTAGAACAAACCGACCGCCAGCAATGCCAGCGGCCAGATATCGAACGGCGCCAAGGCCAGGGTGGTGATCGCACCGGCCGCCACGGCCAGCAAGTTACCGGGCCAGCCGGGGCGGGTTGTCCAGCGCATGTGTGTCCTTAGCGGGTCTCGCAGGGGTTATCGGCCAATGGGTGACAGGCGCAGCAAGTGAATCCGACGGCTGTCGGCATTCAGGATGCGGAAGCGCCAGGAGCCGATTTCCGTGGTTTCGTTGCGCTTGGGCAGGTGCCCGAAAGCACTCATCACCAGGCCGCCGACGGTGTCGAACTCATCGTCGGAGAACTGGCTGTCGAAGAATTCGTTGAAGTTCTCGATCGGCGTCAGGGCCTTGATCAGGAAGTCGCCGCTGGGCAGTGGCTTGATGTAGCTGTCTTCCTCGACGTCGTGCTCGTCCTCGATGTCGCCAACGATCTGCTCGAGCACGTCTTCGATGGTGACCAGGCCGGCCACGCCGCCATATTCGTCGATGACGATGGCCATGTGGTTGTGGTTGGCGCGGAATTCACGCAGCAGCACGTTCAGGCGCTTGGACTCGGGCACGAAGGTGGCCGGGCGCAGCAGGTCCTTGATGTTGAAGCTGTCGCCGTTCTCCTGGAGGATCAGCGGCAGCAGGTCCTTGGCCAGCAGCACGCCCATGACATCGTCATGGCTCTCGCCGACGACTGGGTAGCGCGAGTGAGCGGAGTCGACCACGGCGGGCAGGAATTCACGCGGGGTCTGGGTCGCCTTGATGCTGACCATCTGCGAGCGCGGGACCATGATGTCCCGCACTTGCAGGTCAGCGACCTGGATGGCGCCTTCGACGATGGCCAGCGCTTCGCTGTCCAGCAGTTTGTTCTGGTGTGCATCGCGCAGCAGCTCCAGCAGCTCCTGGCGGTTTTTCGGCTCATGGGCAAAAGCCTGGGTGAGCTTGCCCAGCCATGACTTCTGCCCGTTGGTCGATCGATCTTCGCTCATAGCGATTACTCTGAATCCTTTGTCGTTACAGGTTGATGTATCAGTGTTCGTCGCCGGCGTAGGGGTCGGGATGACCCAGCTCTGCAAGCAACGTTCGTTCCAGCGCTTCCATTTCTTCGGCTTCGTCATCTTCTATATGGTCGTAACCCAATAGATGCAAGCAGCCGTGAATCACCAGATGGGCCCAATGGGCCTCGGATGTCTTGTCTTGTTCCGCCGCTTCACGTTCCACCACCGGGACGCAGATCACCAGATCGCCCAGCAGCGGGATGTCGAGCAATTCGTCGGGAACATCGGCGGGGAACGACAGCACGTTGGTGGCGTAGTCTTTCTGCCGCCAGGTGTGGTTCAGCTCGCGGCCTTCGGGCTCGTCCACCAGGCGGATCGTCAGCTCGGAATCGGCGCTGCGCTGGCGCAGGGCCAGTTCGCACCATTGGCGGAACTGGGCTTCGCTGGGGGCGGCGTGTTCACAGGCCACTTGCAGGTCGAGTTCAAGCATTGCGGCCATTGCCTTTGCTTTCGGCCAACTCTTCCTCGGCGCGATGCTCGAAACGCTCGTAGGCTTCGACAATGCGCTGCACCAACGGGTGGCGCACGACGTCCTTGGGCATGAAATGCGTGAAGCTGATGCCCGGCACGTCCTTGAGCACCTGGATCACATGGTTCAGGCCGGACTTGGTGCCCCGGGGCAGGTCGACCTGGGTGATGTCCCCGGTGATGACGGCGGTGGAGCCGAAGCCGATCCGGGTCAGGAACATTTTCATCTGCTCGACCGTGGTGTTCTGGCTTTCGTCGAGGATGATGAAGCTGTTGTTCAAGGTTCGGCCACGCATGTAGGCCAGTGGCGCGACCTCGATGACCTGGCGCTCGATCAGCTTGGCGACGTATTCAAAGCCGAGCATTTCATACAGCGCGTCATAGAGCGGGCGCAGGTACGGGTCGATCTTCTGTGCCAGGTCGCCGGGCAGGAAGCCGAGTTTTTCACCCGCTTCGACCGCCGGTCGCACCAACAGGATACGCCGCACCTGTTCGCGTTCCAGCGCATCGACGGCGCAGGCCACGGCCAGGTAGGTCTTGCCGGTACCGGCCGGGCCGATGCCGAAGTTGATGTCGTTGCCGAGGATTTCCTTCACGTAGCGCTGCTGATTCAAGCCGCGCGGGCGAATCATGCCTTTTTTCGTGCGCAGGGCCACGGCAGGTTCCGACGGGGCGGGGTTGTCGAGTTCTTCGACAGCCGACTCCTGGAGGAACAGGTGGACCGTATCCGGCGACAGCTCGCTCCCCTTGGTTTCCCGGTAGAGACGGCGCAGCAGGTTTTCCGCGGAGGTGGTGTGCTTGGGTTCGCCGATCAGTTCGAACTGGTTTCCGCGGTTGCGGATCTCGATGGCCAGGCGCTGTTCGATCAAGCGCAGATGCTCGTCGAATTGCCCGCACAGATTGGCGAAGCGGCGAGCCTCAAAGGGCTCGAGAATAAAGCGATGTGGTTCGATGGGTGCGTTCAAGGTCGTTTTTAGCCGCCCAGGGGCAATTAGGGTGAAATCAAGGATAACGCCAGTAGGCTGGGTGCGAAAGCTCTTAAACAGGCGAATCTGGTTCCGGCGACCGGCGCGGTCTTTTGTGGGAGCGGGCTTGCTCGCGAAGGCGGTCTTACATTCAGCGCATGTGTTGTCTGATCTACCGCTTTCGCGAGCAAGCCCGCTCCCACAGGGGAATAAGTGCTCACTGAATGAGCGAACCCCGCAGCGAGTGCGGTTGCGCGGCGTCGATGTGCACGTCGGCGAACTGGCCGATCAGGGCCGGGGTGTCGCAGCGGAAATTGACGATGCGGTTGTTTTCGGTGCGTCCTTGCAGCTCGCCCGGGTCTTTTTTCGAATAATCGGTCACCAGAATCCGCTGGACGGAACCGACCATCTGTCGGCTGATCTCGAAGCCCTGCTGGTTGAGGCGGTGTTGCAAGGCGTTGAGCCGTTCTTTTTTCAGTTCTTCCGGGGTTTCGTCCGCCAAGTCGGCCGCCGGGGTGCCAGGGCGTTGGCTGTAGACGAAGGAATAGGAAAAGTCGAAGCCCACGTCTTCGATCAGCTTCATGGTTTGCTGGAAATCTTTCTCGGTTTCGCCGGGGAAGCCGACGATAAAGTCCGAGCTGATGCAGATACCTGGCACGGCGGCGCGCAACTTGCGCAGTTTGGATTTGTACTCCAGCGCCGTGTGGTTGCGCTTCATGGCCGCAAGGATCCGGTCAGAGCCCGATTGCACCGGCAGGTGCAGGTGCTTGACCAGTTCGGGAACCTCGGCGTGGGCCTGGATCAGGCTGTCGGAGAACTCCAGCGGATGGGAGGTGGTGTAGCGGATGCGGTCGATGCCGTCCACTGCCGCCACGACGCGGATCAGTTCGGCGAGGTCCGCCAGGCGTCCGTCATGGGTCAGGCCGCGATAGCCGTTGACGTTCTGCCCCAGCAGGGTCACTTCGCGCACGCCGTTTTCCGCCAGGTGGATGATCTCGGCGATCACGTCGTCGAACGGCCGGCTGACTTCTTCGCCGCGGGTATATGGCACCACGCAGAACGTGCAGTACTTGCTGCAGCCTTCCATCACCGACACATAGGCACTGGGGCCATCGATGCGCGGTTCGGGCAGGTGGTCGAATTTTTCGATTTCCGGGAACGAGACGTCCACTTGCGGCAGCTTGGTGCTGCGGGCGGCGTCGATCATCTCCGGCAGGCGGTGCAAGGTCTGCGGGCCGAAGACCACGTCCACGTAGGGCGCGCGATCACGAATGGCCGCGCCTTCCTGGCTGGCCACGCAACCGCCCACGGCGATGACCATCTCCGGGTTGGCCAGCTTCAGTTCACGCCAGCGGCCGAGCTGGGAGTACACCCGGTCCTGGGCACGTTCGCGGATGGAGCAGGTATTGAGCAGGATCACGTCCGCGTCTTCGGCGCGAGCGGTGACTTCCAGGGCCTGGTGTTCGCCCAGCAGATCGACCATGCGCGAGCTGTCGTACTCGTTCATCTGGCAACCGTGGGTTTCGATGTAAAGCTTCTTGGCCATGGACGGGTTCATCACGTGATTCAAAGAACCGCGCATTATAGGGAACAAGTCCCCCGGTTCCTACCGCTGCGCGAACAGTGGCTATGCTATAGTTCGCGCCCTCATTTTTACCCGCCGATGTGTTTCGCCAGCCATGACCAAACGTGAAGCTCCAATCTACAAGGTGATTTTCCTCAACCAGGGCCAGGTGTTCGAAATGTACGCCAAGCAGATCTATCAAAGTGATCTGTGGGGCTTCCTGGAAGTGGAAGAGTTCGTCTTTGGCGAGCGCACGCAAGTGGTCGTCGACCCGAGCGAGGAAAAGCTCAAGGCGCAGTTCGAAGGCGTGGTGCGCAGCTTCGTGCCGATGCACTCGATCGTGCGCATCGACGAAGTCGAACGCCTGGGCACCCCGAAAATCAGCGAAGCCCGCGGCGCGGTCGGCAATGTGATGCCGTTTCCGATGCCGATGCCTGAAAAGTAGTTGCCAGTCAGTTAAGAGAAAAGAAGCCGAGCGCGGCCTTTGTGGCGAGGGGATTTATCCCCGCTGGGGCGCGAAGCGGCCCTAAAACCTGACACCTCGGTATTAGAGATTGATTGAGTTGACTGCTTTGGGGCCGCTTCGCAGCCCAGCGGGGATAAATCCCCTCGCCACAGAAGGCCGTGGTGGATTCAGGGCAACGGCGAAAAAGGCGTACGTCCGTCGGCGTTCTGCAATTCCATCAGGTATTTGCGAAAGATCTGCCCCAGCACCTGGGTCGCCACTTCCAATTCATCGCGAGGCATCTGCTCGGCGACTTCGTCGGCGGTGTCCAGGGCTTCTTCGGCGCCGTTGACCGCGGCCATCTTCAGCACGATATAAGCCTGGACGTTGTTGGCCGGCACGCCTTCGCCATGGAAGAACATGCCACCGAGCTTGAATTGCGCCTGGGCATGGCCTTGCAGCGAGGCTTTTTCGAAGTAGTTGAGGGCTTGCTTGAGGTCGCGCGGTGCAGTCTTGCCTTCGTAGTAGAACTCGCCCAACTCGTATTGCGCTTGTGCATCACCTGCGTCCGCCGCTTTTTGACAGGCGTCGAGTGCCGGTGCGAGATCTTGTGGCTGGGTGTTGAGCGTGCAACGGCCCAGCGCCGGGATCAACAACGAGTTGCCGCCTGCCTGTGCATTCGCCAGCAGCGGCTGAAGGAGCAACAGGCAGCCCAAGGCAAGGGTGCGGCCGGTGCGGTTCATGGGAATCGACTTACCTCTGAGGGGCGCGCGGACCCTCCAGGGGATCCAATAAGCGCGCATTATGAAATAAGCGGGGCCATCCTTACAAAGTCTTTACTCGTTTTTCTGCTGCGAGGGAATGCTAATAGCAGCTTCGGGCATAAATACGTAGGAAAAGGGCGGGGGGTTGTCAGCAATCACTGACGCCGGCGTCAGCCAGCGTCAGTTATCCACAGGCTTACTTCAGTGCCGCGAAGGCCCGTTCGGCCGCGTCGAGGGTAATCTTCAGCTCGGTCTCGCCATGGGCGATGGAGGTGAAGCCGGCTTCGAACGCACTCGGGGCCAGGTACACGCCGCCGTCGAGCATCAGGTGGAAGAAACGCTTGAACCGATCGGCATCGCTGGCCATGACGTCTTCGAAGGTGACGATGTCATCGGCGCCGCTGAAATACAGGCCGAACATGCCGCCGGCCTGGGTGGTCACGAAGGGGATGCCGGCCGCATCGGCGCGGATCTGCAAGCCGTCGAGCAGGCGGGTGGTGTAGTCGGTCAGTTCGGCGTGGAAGCCCGGGCGGCTGATCAGGCGTAGCGTGGTCAGGCCGGCGGCCATGGCCAACGGGTTGCCCGACAGCGTACCCGCCTGGTAAACCGGGCCCAGCGGGGCGATGCACTCCATGATCTTGCGTTTGCCGCCGAAGCAGCCCACCGGCATGCCGCCGCCGATGATCTTGCCAAAGGTGCTCAGGTCCGGCGTGACGCCGTAATGGGCCTGGGCGCCGCCGAGGGCCACGCGAAAGCCAGTCATCACTTCGTCGAAGATCAACACCACGCCATGCTGGTCGCACAGGCTGCGCAGGCCTTCGAGGAAACCCGGCGCCGGTGGTACGCAGTTCATGTTGCCGGCCACCGGCTCGACGATGATGCACGCCACTTCCTGGCCGACTTCGCCGAGCATCTTCTCGACTTCTTCGAGGTCGTTGAACGGCAGGGTCAGGGTGTGCTTGGCGAAGGCTGCGGGTACGCCGGCCGAACTCGGCACGCCTTGGGTCAGTGCGCCGGAGCCGGCCTTGACCAGCAAGCTGTCGGAGTGGCCGTGGTAGCAGCCTTCGAACTTGATGATGCTGTCGCGACCGGTGTAGCCCCGCGCCAGGCGGATTGCGCTCATGGTCGCCTCGGTGCCGGAGCTGACCATGCGCACCATTTCCATCGACGGCACGATCGAGCAGACCAGGTCGGCCATCTCGGTTTCCATCGCGGTCGGGGCGCCGTAGGACAGGCCGTGGACCAATTGCTTGCGCACCGCATCCAGCACGTCCGGATGGCTGTGGCCGAGGATCATCGGGCCCCAGGAGCCGACGTAGTCGACATAGCGCTTGTCGTCTTCGTCAGTGACGTACGCGCCTTCGGCGTGCTTGAAGAACAGCGGGGTGCCGCCGACGCTCTTGAACGCACGAACAGGCGAGTTCACGCCGCCGGGGATGTGTTTCTGGGCATTGGCAAACAGGGTTTCGGAACGGGACATGGTTGGGCTCTCGAAAACGAAAAATGGACTATTTGATCTGCAGCAGCGCGTTGAAGGCGCGGGCACGGCGCGTCACTTCAGCGGTGCTGTCGGCGCCGAACAGGCCGTGGACCACCGCCAGCAGGTCGACCCCGTGGGCCACCAGCGGGGCGGCGTTCTCCAGGGTGATGCCGCCAATGGCGCAGATCGGGATATGCAGTTTGATGTGCGCCTGTTCGAGCAGTTCAAGGTTTGCGCTGGGGGCGCCGGGCTTGGTGTTGGAATTGAAGAAGCGCCCGAACGCGACATAGGTGGCGCCTTCGCTGGCGGCCTGTTCGGCCAATGCCAGGTTGGCGTGGCAGGTGGCGCCGACGATTGCCTTGTGCCCGAGCAATGCCCGTACCGGCGCCAACGGGCCGTCGGTCTGCCCCAGGTGCACGCCGACGCCCAGGCGTGCGGCCAGCTCGGCGTCGTCGTTGATGATCAACTGGGTCTTGTAGCGCTCGCACAGGTTGCGCAGGGCTTCGGCTTCCCGCAGGCGGCGGGCCTCGTCGCTGCTTTTGTCGCGGTATTGCAGCAGGGTCACGCCACCTTCCAGCGCTGCTTCTACATAAGCGAGGAACTTGCCGGCCAGCAATTGGCTATCGGTGATGGCGTAAAGGCCACGTAATTTCATTCCACAGGCCTCCGGTGCTACGAGCAGAAATCCAGCGGCAGGCGACGCGGGACGAACTGGCCTTTGCCCAGTTGTTCGGCATCGCGCAAGGTGCGCCAGGTGTAGTCCAGCGCTGTCTTGACGGCGCTGGCGAGCTGTTCGCCCTGGGCCAGCCGACCGGCGAGGGCGCTGGCCAGGGTGCAGCCGGAACCGTGGTAGCTGCCAGGCAAGCGCTGGCAGGTAAAGGTTTCGCGGCGGCCATCGCGGCTGTACAGGCGATTATGGACTTCATGTTCGTCGCCGTGGCCACCGGTGATCAACAGGTGTTTGACGAAGGGCAGCAGTTTTTCCGCGCACTCGTCGGCGCTGCCGTCGGGCAGTTCGGCGAGGATGCGTGCTTCAGGCAGGTTGGGGGTGGCGATGATCGCCAGGGGCAACAGGCGTTCGCGCATGGCGTAGCCGACCTCATCCTTGCCCAGGCGCCCACCACCGCCGGCGCGCAGCACCGGGTCGCAGACCATCGGCAGGTGCGGGTGCGCCTGGAGCAGTTCGACCACCGTGTCGACCATTTCCAGTGAGCCGAGCATTCCCAGCTTGACTGCTGCCACTTGGGCATCGTTGAGCACGGCATTGGCTTGCGCCAGCACCCACTCACGGTCGAGCACACGGAAATCGCTGACGTTGACGGTGTCTTGCACGGTCAATGCGGTAACGGCCGGGGCGGCGTGACAACCCTGGGCGAGCAGGGCTTCGATATCTGCCTGCAAGCCGGCGCCACCACTGGGATCATGGCCGGAGAGACAGAGGACAACGGGGCGAGAGCTGTAGATATTCATGGTGCGCGAGCTTACCACCAAACCCGTCTGGTCGGCGTGTACCTGTGATGATGGAGGTCATCTGTGGCGAGGGGATTTATCCCCGCTGGGGTGCGAAGCGCCCCCATTCAAACTGGCTGGTATAGCGCGGCGACAATTATTGGGGCTGCTGTGCAGCCCAACGGGGATAAATCCCCTCGCCACAATAGAACTCCGCGCCGACGAAATTGCGACCTGACCAATGCAACAGCTCTATCTCAATGCTTTGCTCTGAAACGCCCGTTCTAGAGCCCTCTGTCGGAAAAATTTCAATGGTGCAAATTGGCCATCAACGGCTATGCTAGAGATGGATCCAACACATAACAGGTAATGCCGGTTTTACGTCTACTCAGGGAATGGGGGGCTTCCTGACTCAACCGGACAGGCCACGCTGGGGCTTAAATGCGCTATTTGCTGATGTTGCTGCTGTGCTTGCCCTCGCTGGCAAGTGCCCTCGAATTCGATGAATTCACCCAAAGCCTGCCCTTGGGCCATGCCCTGCAAGTGTTCGAAGACGCGGCCGGCACGGCCACTATTGACGAGGTCCTGGCCCAATCCGCGGCGGGTGCTTTCAAACCCCACGATAAAACCACGCTGAACGCCGGTTACTCCCGGTCAGCCTTCTGGCTGAAAATCGACCTGCACTATCGCCCCGCCAATCCGGACGCCCAGCGCACCTGGCTGCTGGAGCTGGCGTACCCGCCGCTGGACCACCTCGATTTGTACCTGCCCGACGCGGCGGGAGCCTATCGCCTGGTTCGCCAGACCGGTGACGCGTTGCCATTCGCCAATCGCGAAATCCGCCAGAACAATTACTTGTTCAGCCTGGCGTTCAAGCCCGAGCAGCGGCAGACCGTCTACCTGCGCCTGCAAAGCCAGGGTTCGATCCAGGCGCCGTTGACGCTGTGGTCGAGCACCGCGTACCTCGAGCAACAGCCGGTGCGCCTGTATGTGCTGGGCATCATCTATGGCGTGCTGCTGGGGATGCTGGTGTACAACCTGTTCATCTACCTGAGCGTGCGCGATACCAGCTACCTCTATTACATCTTCTATATTGCCTCGTTCGGCCTGTACCAGTTGTCGGTCAATGGCGCCGCCGTCGAGTACTTCTGGCCGGACAACCCCTGGTGGGCCAACGCCGCGACACCGTTCTTCATCGGTTGCGCGGGGCTGTTCGGCAGCCAGTTTGCCCGCAGCTTCCTGCAAACCGCCCAGCATGGCCGCTGGATGGATCGCTTGCTGCTCGCATTGATCGCCTACAGCGCCGTGGTGGTCGGCCTGTCGCTGATGACCAGCTATGCCCTGGCGCTGCGCCTGGCCACGGCGTTGGCGCTGGTGTTCACGGTGGCTATCTTCGCCGCCGGGCTGTTCGCCTGGTGGCGTGGCCTGCGGGTGGCGCGTTATTTCATCATTGCCTGGTCGGCGTTTCTGCTGGGAGGCATCATCAATACCTTAATGGTGCTGGGTTACCTGCCGAACGTCTTCCTGACCATGTACGCCAGCCAGATCGGCTCGGCCATCGAAGTGGCGCTGTTGTCCCTGGCCCTGGCCGATCGCATCAATGCCATGCGCGAACAGCAGGCCCAGACCCTGTTGGACGCCGGGCAGAAGCTCGAAGTGCTCAACCAGCAACTGGCCCACGGCAACAAGCTCAAGGATGAATTCCTCGCCACCTTGACCCACGAACTGCGCACGCCGATGAATGGCGTAATCGGCTCCCTGGAGTTGATGGAAACCGTCGAGATGGACGAGGAACTGACCCAGTATCAACAGACCGCCGCCGGTTCGGCGCGGGACATGATGCGCATGGTCAACGGCATGCTCACCCTCACCGAGTTGCAGGCCGGCAAGCTCAGGGTCTATCCGGCGCCGTTCAGCCTGCGCGGGGTGGTCGATGCGCTGCAGGTGCAGTTCGGCGCCAATGCCGCGGCCAAGGGCCTGGATTTCAAGGTCGACGTAGCCCCGGGCCTGGCGGACCGCTTGCTCGGCGACAGCGGCAAACTGGCCCAAAGCCTGGAATGCCTGTTGGACAATGCCATCAAGTTCACCCGGGTGGGCGGCCTGGCCCTGCGTGTCAGCGGCCGGCCGACGGAGTTTGGTCGGGTGGTGTTGTCTTTCGCCGTCATCGACACCGGGATCGGTTTTACCGACCTGGGGGAAGCGACCTTGTACCAGCGCTTCTTCCAGCTCGACGGCTCGATGACCCGGGAATACGGCGGTCTCGGCGTTGGCCTGGCGATCTGTCGGCAATTGGTGGAACTGCTGGGCGGACGCCTGACCCACACGTCCGAGCCCGGTCGCGGCAGCCGTTTCCAGCTGGACGTGGAATTTGACGTCGCCCTGCCAGCGGCGGTCCCGACGCCGTTTTCCTTCGGGGCCCGCCAGGGCTCGCGCCAGCCCCAGGATTGCACGGTGCTGCTGGCGGATGACAACAACATCGATCAGTTGGTCATGCGCGGCATGTTGCTCAAGCTGGGTTATCGGGTGCGCACCGCCGACAGCGGCCGCGCCGCGCTGGAGCTGCTGCACGGCGAGCGCTTCGATGCGGTACTGCTCGATTGCCAATTGCCGCCGTTGGACGGTGTGTCGGTTTGCTGCCAGATCCGCGCTTTATCCGGCTGTGAAGAGCTGCCGGTGCTGGTAGTCAGCCCGAACCTGGGCCAGGCGTGCTGCCCGTCGGGCGCGTTGATCGATTACCTGGGCAAACCGGTGAAATTCGAGGCATTGCAGGCGACGCTCCAGCGTCGGGTGCTGTGCCCCAGGCAGGGCGAAAGCGCCGATATTTAGGCGCATATGACACTTTGTTCGGCCTGGAGGCGGTGCTTAACTGAATCCCTGCCGATCGAGGAGCCCTGTCATGAACCTGCATCAGTTCGCTGAAACCCACGACGTCACCAATCAGCCGCCGTCCCTGGATGGCGCCAACCTGTACCGCATCGACCTGCCGCTGCAACAGTGGTCGCAGCGCTTTGGCGCTGGTTGGGCGCAGGCGCGGATCGATGCGTATGGGGCGCTGGCCGGTGGGCCGTTGATGGAAGCAGGCTTCCTCGCCAACCAGAACAAGCCGGTGTTCTCCAGCCATGACCGTTATGGCCATCGCATCGACCTGGTGGAATTCCATCCCGCTTATCACCAGTTGATGCGCACCGCCATTGAACATGGCCTGCCCAGTTTGCCCTGGGCCCAGCCACAGCCGGGTGCGCATGTCGCCCGCGCCTCGATGACCTACCTGCACAGCCAGGCCGAAGCCGGCACCGGTTGCCCGCTGACCATGACGTTTGCCAGCGTGCCGGCGCTGCGCTTGCAGCCGGACCTGGCCGAGCGCTGGGTGCCGAAGGTGCTGGCCACCGAATACGACCCGCGCAACGTCGGCATGGCCCACAAGGCCGGGGTGACCCTGGGCATGGCGATGACCGAAAAACAGGGCGGCACCGATGTACGCGCCAACACCACCAAGGCCTATCCGGTGGGCGCCAGCGGCCCGGGCCAGGCCTATGAACTGGTGGGCCACAAATGGTTCTGTTCGGCGCCGATGTGCGACGCCTTCCTCACCTTGGCCCAGACCGACAAGGGCCTGACCTGTTTCCTGCTGCCGCGCCATCGCCCCGACGACACGCGCAATCAGTTCTACATCCAGCGCTTGAAGAACAAACTGGGCAACTGTTCCAACGCCTCCAGCGAAGTCGAGTTCCGTGGCGCCCTGGCCTGGATGGTCGGTGAGGAGGGCCGAGGCGTGCCGACGATTATCGAGATGGTCGCCATGACCCGCTTCGATTGCATGGTCGGTTCCAGCGCGCTGATGCGCCAGGCGCTGACCCAGGCCAGCCATCACTGCGCGCACCGCAAGGTCGGTGGCAAGCTGTTGAGCGAACAGCCGCTGATGCAAAATGTCCTGGCGGACCTGGCGCTGGAAAGCGAGTCCGCCCTGGCCCTGAGCCTGCGCATGGGCCGGGCGCTGGACCACTTGAACGATGAGCACGAGGCCAAGTTCGCCCGGCTGGTGACGGCGGTGGGCAAGTACTGGATCTGCAAGCGCGCCCCCGCGATGATCAACGAAGCCGCCGAATGCATGGGCGGCGCTGGCTACGTCGAGGACAGCATCCTGCCGCGCCTGTACCGGGAGGCACCGGTCAACTCGACGTGGGAGGGTTCCGGTAATGTGCAGTGCCTCGATGTGTTGCGCGCCTTGTCCAAGGAACCCGGTGTATTGGAGATATTGTTCAATGAGTTGGGCGACGGCCACGGCGACAAGCGCCTGGCCCGCCATATCGACCAATTGCACGCCGCATTCAAGGACACCGACGACATCCAGTACCGCGCCCGACAATTGACCGAAGACATCGCCGTGGGCCTGCAAGCCAAGCTGTTGCTCGAAGCGGGCAATAGCGAAGTCAGCGATGCGTTCATCGCCAGCCGCCTGGGTTCGACCGGCCGGGTGTACGGTGCCTTGCCGAGGGGCTTGAATGTCGAGGCCATCGTCGCCCGCTCGACCCCGCACGGCTTTTAAGAAGACTCAGGTCGGCACAGGCCCCTGTGGGAGCGAGCCTGCTCGCGAAGACGTCGGCCCATTCAGCATGTGTGGTGGCTAATACACCGCTTTCGCGAGCAGGCTCGCTCCCACAGTGGACCTGAGGTGGTACACAGCATCGGAGTACGCCACCGAACCTTGTGGGAGCGGGCTTGCTCGCGAAAGCGTCGGCCCATCCAGCATTTGTAGTGACTGATACACCGCTTTCGCGAGCAGGCTCGCACACAGTGGCCCTGAGTCGTACGCAACATCTAAGTACGCCACTGTTCCCGTCGGGCGGCGATGCAGGCAAGATGAAGACCTGCAAGTCAGAACACAGGAAGCTGATCGTGACCGAAGCGTTTATTGTCGTTCAAACCGCCGAACAAGCCGTGGATCGTCTGGCGGCCCTGCACGAGCGTGCGACCACCGCGCTGAACCAGGCGCTGATGCGGTATCTCAAGGACCGCGTCGAGCCGGATGCCGAGCAGCGTGCATTGTTTCGTTATCCCGCCCTGCGCCTGACCTATCACTGCCACGGTGAAGTCCCGCAAACCACGCGTGCCTATGCCAAGGTCCAGTTGCCCGGCACCTACAGCGTCACCGTCACTCATCCCGCCGCGTTCCGTAAATATCTGCTGGAACAGCTGGTCCCGCTGATGCACGACTTTACCGTCACCGTGGAAGTGGGGGTCAGCGAGCAGAACATTCCGTACCCGTACGTGGTGGAGCAAGGCGACGAACTGGCCGGCTCCGGTGTGACCGCCGCCGTGCTGGCGCGGGTATTCCCCAGCACAGACCTGTCGGCCGCCACCGATGGCATCGCCGACGGCCTCTATGATTGGGAAAACACCGACCCGCTGCCCCTGGCGCTGTTCGACGCCGCGCGGGTGGACTTTTCCCTGCGCCGGCTGGTGCATTACACCGGCAGCGACTGGCGCCATGTGCAGCCGTGGATCCTGCTGACCAACTACCACCGCTACGTCGACCAGTTCATCGTCCATGGCCTGGAGCAACTGCGCAGCGACCCGCGTTTCGTGCGCATGGTCCTGCCGGGTAACGTGATCATCGACAAGAACATGGAGCACAGCGAAGCGTCGGCCATCGCTGCCGGCGTGGTCTGGCACCGCTACCAGATGCCGGCCTATCACTTGCAGGCCAGCGACGGCCATGGCGTGACGCTGGTGAACATCGGTGTCGGCCCGTCCAACGCCAAGAACATCACCGATCACCTGGCCGTGCTGCGCCCGCATTGCTGGCTGATGATCGGCCATTGCGGCGGGCTGCGGCAGTCCCAGACCATCGGCGACTACGTGCTGGCCCACGCCTACATGCGCCGCGACGGGATCCTCGACCGGGTGGTGCCGCCGAATATTCCGATTCCAGCCCTGGCCGAAGTGCAGATGGCGCTTCAGCAGGCCGCGGCGAACATCACTGGCGAGAAGGGCGACGAGCTGAAAAAACGCCTGCGCACCGGCACCGTGCTGACCTACGACGACCGCAACTGGGAATTGCGCTGGGCCCAGGAACGGCCGCTGATCAACCTGTCCCGCGCCGTGGCGGTGGACATGGAAAGCGGCACCATCGCCGCCCAGGGTTATCGCCTGCGGGTGCCCTATGGCACGTTGCTGTGCGTCTCGGACAAACCGTTGCACAGCGAGATCAAATTGCCGGGCTCGGCCAACGCGTTCTATGAGCGAGCGGTCAACCAGCACCTGAAAATCGGCATCGCGGCGTTGGACCTGCTGCGCACCGAACTCAACTCGTTGCACTCACGCAAGCTGCGCAGCTTCGACGAGCCGCCGTTCCGCTGATGTCCTGTTGAAGGGGGATGGTGGTTATTTAACGGTCGGGCCACTAGCATGGTCGGCCCTGACCGTTAGATGTTGTATTTGCCATGCCCCGTCCGCCACGCCCTGCTTCCCGTCGCCCTGGCGCGAAGCCTGCAATCGCCGCACCGCGCCGTGTGGCCAAGGCTCCGCCGGCCGAGCCGAAGCTGATCCTGTTCAACAAACCCTTCGATGTGCTGACGCAATTCAGTGACGGTGAGGGGCGGGCGACGCTCAAGGATTTTATCGACATACCGGGCATCTACCCGGCCGGACGCCTGGACCGGGACAGCGAAGGCTTGCTGTTGCTGACTAACGATGGGCAGTTGCAGGCGCGTATTGCCGACCCCAAGCACAAATTGGCCAAGACCTATTGGGTGCAGGTCGAGGGTGAGGCGAGCGCTGAACAGTTGCAGCGTTTGCGTGATGGCGTGGAGTTGAACGACGGCATGACGTTGCCGGCCGAGGCGCGCCCATTGGACGAACCGCAATTGTGGCCACGCAACCCGCCGGTGCGTTTTCGTAAAAGCGTGCCGACGAGTTGGTTGGAATTGGTGATCCGCGAAGGGCGCAATCGCCAAGTGCGGCGGATGACTGCCGCAGTGGGCTTGCCGACACTGCGCCTGGTGCGGGTCAGGATCGGCGACTGGACACTCGAAGGGCTCGACCAGGGCCAGTGGAAAGAAGTCCCGGCGCGCTTATAACGCGCCGGATTCGATCAGGCCGATCACCACGCTTTTGATGATGAACGCCGCCACGCCGAGGCCCAGCACGAAAAACAGGATGAACGAGCCAAAACGCCCGGCCTTGGACTTCTTCGCCAGGTCCCAGACGATGAAGCCCATGAAAATGATCAGGATGCTGACCAGGCCGGTCATCATCCACTCTTCGAAGACAGCAGGATCCATCAGGACACTCCGGCGTGGGCGGGATTGAAAAGGCGCGGCGAGTATAAGGCATGGGGGGCGGGTGGAGGATTGGCCTGCGGCGGTGTGTCGCAGCTATTCATCGTGAACCCGGATTCAGCAGTGCCAAATTGACTGTGGGAGCGGGCTTGCTCGCGAAAGCGGTCTGTCAAACAGCAAAAATGTTGAGTGTGCCGTCGTCTTCGCGAGCAAGCCCGCTCCCACAGGAAAACTGTGTAGAGCATGAAAGCGGTCAGCTACGCAGATGCGTCAACGGCAGTTCAGTGCTGTTAAGCACCTGGTTCAGCACAAAACTCGAACGCACGCTGGTAACGCCATCGATCCGGGTCAGGTGCCCCAGCAGCAGTTTCTGGTAATGGTCCATGTCCGGCACCACCACTTTGAGCTGGTAGTCGGCGTCCATGCCGGTGACCAGGCTGCACTCCAGCACTTGTGGCAGGTTGCGGATGGCGGCTTCGAAGTTCTCGAAACGCTCGGGAGTGTGGCGGTCCATGCCGATCAGCACATAAGCCGTCAGGCTCAGGCCGAGCAGCTTGCGGTCGAGCAGGGCGACCTGGCGGGTGATGTAGCCGTCATCCTCCAACTGCTTGACCCGCCGTGAGCAGGGGGAGGGCGACAGGCCAATGCGTTCGGCCAGTTCCTGGTTGGAGATGCGCGCGTCACGTTGCAATTCCGCCAGAATGCTCAGGTCGTAACGGTCGAGTTTGCTCATCGGTCGGGCCTTTATCTTGATAATTGCGGCGGATTATCTATCCGGGGTTAAAAATTGCGCAAGTGATGTTTATTTCCGCAATCTTCGCAATCATCTATCGGCACCCCAGGCTTATGCTTATCACCAAGATCACTGCTCGGACAAACAGTCCAGTGCAGCCCGCCCAATCAGGCCGGCTGCGGCCGCAGTACCCACCGGTACTGGCAGGCCCCCGAGCTGCACACCGTCCAGAAGACGGCGTGAGGTGAGCCGACGTCATAAGCGTCGCGCACGGACGAAATTCTCAAGGGGAGGCCGACGGGCCTCCCTTTTTTAATGCCTGCGAAATAAACCCCGTGGCTGATAATCTGTCGCAGAACCGGCCTGGGCTTTCTCAGTCTTATCATCAGGCCTTGAACCGTTGTGAGGAATTTCATGAAGTCGCGCATCTGGCGTTTGGCAGGTGTTGGTCTGTTGTGGGCAAGTGTCAGTGCGCAGGGAATGGCCGACGATCAGCAAAACCGTGGCGGCCCGGACGGCGGTCGCGGGCAGGACGGTCGTGGCGGCAACGGCCAGGGTTACTCAGGCCAGCCACGGCCGCAGGGCAACGAGATCATTCGGGGCGACAACAGTCGTCAGTTCGAGGTCAAGCCGCATGACCCAGGCGGACAGCACTACGATCGTCCGCCCCAGGACCCTAACGTTCATGGGCGGCCGCCGCAGCCGCAACCTGGCAACCACCTGCCGATCCAGGGTCGGCCCGACAGCGTGACCCAGACCCGTGAACCGCAACCGGGCTACTATCGCGATATCCCACGGCGCAATGATGGTTATCCGAACGCAGGTCCGCGACCCGACCATGACGGCCGTCCCGATCAGCCTTGGCCCGGTCGGCCGGGTGGGCATGGCAACGGTTGGGGCCCTGGGCCGCAGTACCGTCCGGGTTATGTGATCGACCGTTTCCCGGATCGCAACTACCGTGTGCCCTATCGCGGCCAGGATTATTTCTACTCGGGCGGCTACTGGTATCGCCCGCAAGGGCCGCGTTATGTCGTGGTCGCGCCACCGCGGGGCATCCGTACCCGTTACTTGCCCGATTACGCCAGGGAAGTGTGGATCGGCAGCTCGCTGTTCTTCCTCGCTGCCGGCGCTTATTACATCTACGAAGCCAACACCCAGGATTACGTCGTGGTCGATGCGCCGGCCGCCAACCCGCAGCCGCAACCCCAGGGCAACAGTTTCGACGTAGTGGCCTATCCCGCCAACGGCCAGCCGCCCGAACAGGTCAATCAGGATGGCTACGACTGCTATCGCTGGGCAGTGCAGCAGAGTGGTTTCGACCCGCGCAACTACACCTACCCACCGGCACCGGAAGTGGTGCAGACCTATCGCCAAGCCCAAGGCAGTTGCTTGAGCAGTCGTGGGTATCAGGTGACGTACTGAGTTCTGTTGGGAGGCCGCTCTTGTGGCGAGGGAGCTTGCTCCCGCTCGGTTGCGCAGCGACCGCAAAATCCTGGGCCTGCTGCGCAGGCCAGCGGGAGCAAGCTCCCTCGCCACGGTGTTCGACATCAAGCGCTGGCGCGTTTCACCACTTCCGACGGATCGGCATGCACCAGCACTTCGGCTTTCGGATAAGCGCGGTGGATCGCATCGGCGGCCTGGTCGCTGATGCCGTGGGCCACTGACAGGGTCAGTTCCCCCGGCAGCTCCAAGTGCAGCTGCACGAACCAGTGGTTGCCGGAGACCCGCGTGCGCAGGTCATGGGCGCCGAGCACGCCGGGCACCGCGCAGGCCAGTTCCAGCATGCGCTGGCTGACGTCGGGCGGCAGTTCTTCATCCATCAGCACGGCGAAGCTTTCCCGGGCGATCTGGATGGCGCTCCACAGGATGTACGCCGCGATCCCCAGGCCGAACCAGGCGTCGAGTTGATACCAGCCCAACCCTGCCAGTACCAGCGCCACCAGGATGCTGCCGTTGAGCAACAGGTCCGAGCGATAGTGCAGCGAGTCGGCGCGCACGGCGTTGGAGCCGGTGGCGCGGATGACCCGATGCTGCAACGCCAGCAGCGCCAAGGTCAGCACCAGGGAAAACACGATCACACCGACGCTGAGCCAGGGCGCGTCCACCGGCACCGGCTCCTTCAGGCGTTCGAAGGCCTGCAAGGCGATCAGTACCGCACTGCCGCCGATAAACAGCGCCTGGGCCATGCCCGCCAGGGATTCGGCCTTGCCGTGACCGTAGCGATGGTCATCGTCGGCGGGACGCAAGGCGTAATGCACCGCCAGCAGATTGAGCAGCGAGGTGACGCCGTCCAGCGCCGAGTCGGTCAGGCCGGCAAGCATGCTCACCGAACCGCTGAGCCACCAGGCGAAGGCCTTGGCGACAATCAATGTCAGTGCCACGGCCACCGACGCCCGGGTGGCCAGGCGCAACAGGCGAGCGTGTTCGGTGCTGGTGGTCATGGCGCGGTCGTTCCTTCAGTCGCGTCGGTCATGCGGCCGGTTTGAGACCGAGGGCAGCCAGTTGTTGTGCGCTGCCCTTGTGTTGGATCAGGCGCGGATCGTCCAACGGAAAGCTGCGGCCCAGTTCGCGTTCCAGGATCGCCTGCAGTTTTTGGTTATTGACGGTGCCATCGGGGTTGATGGCCGGCTTGAGCTTCTCGGGCTCGATCTGGACGCTGCGGCCCGGTTCGAAATAAATGGCACCGGTGGCAAAGTCCACGGCGAACGCGATCAGGCCGGGGATGATGTAGAACAGCAGGCCGACGGCATCGAGGGCGGCGATGGCCGGGTCGATCTTGCCGTCGATCTGGCCGCGACGGTCCGGGTAGAAGATCGAGCCACAGGCGCTGATCTGGGTCAGCAGGGTGGCGACCAGGACGCCACCGATCACGCGAAAGGGAATACGCATAGCAATCTCCTGAACAGGTAGGGGCGTTGCTGGTTGGAGTCCAGACCACGCTAAACAGTTCGCCGTTATACTCGGCCCTCTGTTTTGGAGCCAGCATGATTTCTTTGCCGATTGATGAAGTTTTACCCGCCCTGCGCCAAGCCTTGGCCTCGCGCCACGAAGCCGTGCTCGAAGCGCCGCCCGGTGCCGGTAAAACCACCCGTGTTCCCCTGGCCTTGCTGAACGAGCCGTGGCTGGCCGGACAGACCATCCTGATGCTCGAACCCCGGCGCCTGGCGGCACGGGCGGCGGCCGAACGGCTGGCCAGCGAACTGGGGGAAAAGGTCGGCGAGACGGTCGGCTACCGGATTCGCCTCGACAGCAAGGTCGGGCCCAAGACCCGCATCGAAGTGGTCACCGAAGGCATTCTCACCCGCCGCTTGCAGGACGACCCGGCGCTGGAAGGCGTGGGGCTGCTGATTTTCGATGAATTCCATGAACGCAGCCTCGACGCCGACCTGGCCCTGGCCTTGAGCCTCAACGGTCGGGAGTTGTTTCGCGACGACCAGCCGCTGAAGATCCTGTTGATGTCCGCCACCCTGGAAGGCGAGCGCCTGGCCGGGTTGCTGGGCGACGCGCCGATCCTGCGCAGCGAAGGCCGCATGTTTGCGGTGACGGTGCGCTGGGGGCGGCCGTTCCAGCCCGGCGAGTTCATCGAGCCGCGCCTGGTGCAGACCGTGCTCGACGCCCTGCACGATGAAACCGGCAGCGTCCTGGTGTTCTTGCCCGGGCAGGCGGAGATTCGCCGGGTGCATCAGCAACTGGCCGAGGCCTTGGGTGAGGGCGGCAATGTGTTGCTCTGTCCGTTGCACGGCGAACTGGACCTCGCCGCCCAACGCGCCGCCATCGACCCGGCGCCCCCCGGCCAGCGCAAAGTGGTGTTGGCCACCAACATCGCCGAGACCAGCCTGACCATCAACGGCGTGCGGGTGGTGATCGACGCCGGACTGGCCCGCGTGCCGCGTTTCGACCCGGGCAGCGGCATGACCCGTCTCGACACCCAGCGCATTTCCCGGGCCAGCGCCACCCAGCGGGCCGGTCGTGCTGGGCGCCTGGAACCGGGTGTGTGTTACCGGTTGTGGTCCGAAGACCAGCATGAACAATTGGCCGCTTACGGCAGCGCGGAGATTCTGTCGGCGGACCTGGCCGGGTTGGCCCTGCAACTGGGGCGCTGGGGCGTGACGCCGCAGCAACTGGTCTGGCTCGACGTTCCGCCTGCCGCTGCGTATGCCCAGGCCCAAGACCTGCTGCAACGCCTGGGCGCGCTGGAGGGGGAGCAACTGACCCGCCACGGCCAGGCCATGGCCGAACTGCCGGCCCACCCACGTATCGCCCATCTGCTGTTGCGCGGCCAGGCGCTGGGCCTGGCAGACATGGCCTGCAATGTCGCCGCACTGTTGGGCGAGCGCGACATTCTCCGTGGTGCCGGCGCGGACTTGCACAGTCGCCTGGCCTTGCTGTCGGGCGAAGAACGCGCCGCGCGGGGCGCCCAAGGTGGGGTGCAACGGGCCCGGCAATTGGCTCGGCAGTATCGCGGCTACCTGCGGGGCAAGGCCGAAGAAGCCGTGGCCGATCCCGATCATCCGCGCTGGCTCGGCGCCTTGCTGGCATTGGCCTACCCGGACCGTGTCGCCCAGCAGCGCCGGCCCGGCGGCGCGGAATATCGTTTGGCCAATGGTCGTGCGGCGCTGTTTGCCGAGGCTGACAGCCTGATGAAACAAGCGTGGCTGGTGATCGCCGACCTGGGCAGCCGCCAGGGCCAGCGCGAAGAGCGAATCTATCTGGCGACGGATTTCGACCCGACGCTGTTCGATTCGGTGCTGGCCGAGCAAGTGCGCACCGTGGACCAACTGGATTGGGACGAGCGCGAAGGCGTGCTGCGGGCCGAGCGCCAGCGCAAGGTCGGCGAGCTGGTGCTCAGCCGCGAACCGCTGACCGGCCTGGATGAGTCAGCCCGTAGCCAGGCCTTGGTGAACCTGGTGCGGCGCAAGGGCCTGGAATTATTGCCCTGGACCCCGGAACTGCGGCAATGGCAGGCGCGGGTGGCGCTGCTGCGGCGCATGGACCTGGGCGCCAAGGGCGAGAGCGAATGGCCAGACGTCAGCGACGGCGCCTTGCTGGACAGCCTCGAGCATTGGTTGATGCCGTATCTGGGCCGCGTCTCGCGCCTCAGCCATTTCGCCAACCTGGACGTGTCGAGCTTCGTTCACAACCTGTTGCCCTGGCCCCTGCCGCAACGCTTGGATGAACTGGCGCCGCACCATTTGAACGTGCCCTCGGGTTCGTCGATCCGCCTGGACTACAGCGAGCATCCACCGATCCTCGCGGTGCGCCTGCAGGAACTCTTCGGCCTGGCCGACACCCCGCGCATTGCCGGCGGCCGGCAGGTGGTCAAGTTGCACCTGCTGTCGCCAGCGCGGCGGCCGGTGCAGGTGACCCAGGATTTGGCGAACTTCTGGCGCAGCACCTATGCCGAGGTGAAAAAGGATCTCAAGGGGCGTTATCCCAAGCATTACTGGCCGGACGACCCGCTGGTGGCCGAGGCGACGGCGCGGGTCAAGCCGCGCAAGTAATTGGGGCCGAGACAAAACCTTTGTGGGAGCGGGCTTGCTCGCGAATGCGGAGTGTCAGTCAATAATTTATGTAACTGACCCACCGTATTCGCGAGCAAGCCCGCTCCCACAGTTGTTCGGTGATGGGGCTCAAATCACGGCATCGCCGGCAACAGGAACCGCGCAATCACCGGCAAGTGATCGGAGATGCGCAAGGTATCGTCCTGCCTTACCTGGGCTTCAACCCGCTTGATCCGCGGGCTGTAGAACAGGTAGTCGACGGTGCGGTCGGGGCCGTTGAGGCCGGGGTCGTTCGGGTAGTGGGTCAGCCAATGTTCGCGGTCGATGCCGCTGGCTTCGTTGTTGGTGGGGATCATCGGGTATTTGTCCCACAGCAGGTGCAGCGGGCTGTCGGCGGCGTAGGGCGTGCGCTGCTCGGACGGCAGGCGCCGGTACTGGCCCAGAGGCAGCAGGTTGAAATCGCCACCGATCAGCCAGGGCGTGCCCGCGGATTCGAATTTATCCACTGCCTTGGTGACGGCGGCGATTTGCTTGGGCAGGGTGTCGTCCGGCTCGGTGGCCCGTTCCAGATGGGTGTTGAGCACCGCCAGTTGGCCGCCGTCGCTCAGCGCCAGATAACTCACCAACAAAGCGTTTTTTGGCTGGAACTGACGGCTGATGAAGTTGGCGTCGGCCACCGGCAGTTGCACCCGTTCGGCATGGTCGATGCGGTAGCGACTCAGGGTCGCCAGTTGCCGGCCGACACTGCCGAAGATGCGCGGGTTGGGGATGAAGTCGGCTTTCCAGTCGAAGGCGCTGGTGCCGCACGGATAGAGGTCGGCCAAGCGTTCCTGTAGCAGCTTGAGCTGGTCCTGGTAATCGCTGGCCTTGGCGCCCTTGTCCAGTTCCTGGAGCAAGACGATGTCCGGTTGTTCGTCGCGTATGACCCGGGCCACTTCGTCGAGGCTGAAGGCCATGTCCTCCAAGGTCGGGCTTTCATCGTCGCCCTGGGCCAGGTCGTGCCAGAACACGTAGCGCTTGCCAGCGAGGAACTGGACGTTCCAGGTCATCACCTTCAAGGCCTGGCCAGGCGCCAGCGCTGCTGCGTTGGCAGTGCAACTGACGGGCAGTGCTTCCCGGGCCTGGGGGCGCCAGGTCAGGCCATAGGTTGCAAAGGCACCGATGCCGACAACCAACAGCAGGCCCAGCAAGGCGTGGCGCAGTAGACGGGTCATGGCTTGGGTTTTTCTGCAATCAGCATGAACATTCGGAACAACACCACGGTGGTGAACAATTGCAGGAAACTGTGGAGGCTGTCGACCAACAAGCTGATCAACGGATTCTGCGGCGGCGGATACACCGAGACGCTGGCGCCCTTGAGCAACCACAGCGGGACCATGACGGCCAGGATGCAGAGCAGGATTCGCCAGAAATGGCCTCGACTCAGGCGCGCGCTTTCCTTCATGGCGGCCAGTGGCGCCAGGCCTTTCAACACCAACAGGTATTCACCGAAGGCCAGGACGACCATCAGCCACAGCCCAGGCAGGAAGTACAAGGAAATGCCGATCAGGATCAGCAACGTGTTGAGAGCGGTCAGCAAGGCAAAGCGCGGCCACTGGAGCAGGGCGGCGGCAAGCAGGTCTCGCGTGCGTGGCGCTTCACCACGGCTGCGGGCATCGAGGAACAGAATCAGCGCCGCGGTGTACAGCGGATAGACCAATAACCCAACGATTACGCTGTAGCCGGAAAAACCGTCGGCCCCCAGGGCGTTGTCCACCCCTTGTTGCAGCACGGCTTCAAGTATCACCAGCGGCAGGCACAACTGGGCGATCCGGCCCAGATGGCGCTTGAAAAAATACAAGGAGTCACGCAGTACTTCTAACGGATTCATGGGTCGGTATCGCAGTTCAAAAAAAGCGGTCCGACACTTTACCCATCAGGTGACCGCAGAAACAAACGTAAACATCAGGTAAAGACCATTGAAAGCTTTTCGACGCGCCCCATTACTGATGGGCACCGGTCTTCGGGATCGGAATGGTTTCTACCCGGCAATCGAATGAGGTCGCCATGAACAGCGAAGAACAAACCCTGATCGATGGACTGTTTTCACGGCTGCATCAGGCCGAAAAGGATTCAGCCCCGCGCGATGCCCAGGCCGAGGCGCGGATCAAGGAACACCTGGCGAGCCAGCCAGCGGCGGGCTATTTCATGGCCCAGGCGATCCTGGTGCAGGAGGCCGCGATCAAGCGCCTCGATGAGCAGAACAGGCAGCTCTCCCAACAGGTCGAGCAGTTGCAGGCCGAGCTGCAACAGGCTCGCAAGCAAGCGCCGGCGTCCAGCGGTGGCGGTGGTTTCCTCTCGAGTATTTTCGGCGGTAGCCCACGGGACTCGCGCCCGGCGAGCGCACCGGCCTCCAGCGGCGGTGGTTGGCGCGAACCGGCGCCGTCGTCCTTCAATGCCCCGGCGCAACAGGGTTTCGGCGCGCCGCCCGGCAATTATGGCGCGCCGCAGCAGCAGGCCCCGGCAGCGGGCAGCTTCCTCGGCGGCGCGCTGAAAACCGCGGCGGGCGTGGCCGGTGGCGTGATGCTGGCCCAGGGCATCAGCAGCCTGTTCCACAGCAACCAGCAACCGCAGGAAATCGTCGAGATTCTCAAGGAAGAACCGGCGCAACCGGTCAGCGACACCACAGACAGCGGTTGGGGCGATGACCAGCGTATGGCCGATAACGACGCCTACGGTAATGACCCGGGTGGGTTCAGCGACGCGGACTACACCGACGATTCATCTTCCTTCGGCGACGACGACTCCTTCGTCTGAGCTGCCATTCGTCCGGGGCGCCCTGGCGCCTCGGGCCGATTATTCGCGGAACAATCCCTCTGGCTGGCATACTGGGCGACTTTTCGGCCCTGGTGGTCTGCCTGCGTGTGCATCCAAGAGGAAACGCGGTGAAAAAAATTGCAGTGTTCGCCGATGTCCAGAACCTCTATTACACCGTGCGCCAGGCTTATGGTTGCCATTTCAACTACGCCGCGCTGTGGGCCGATGTCAGCAAACAGGGGCAGATCGTCGAGGCCTACGCCTATGCGATCGATCGCGGTGACAGCAAGCAGCAGCAGTTCCAGCAGATCCTGCGCAACCTGGGTTTCATCGTGAAGCTCAAGCCCTACATCCAACGCAGCGACGGCTCGGCCAAGGGCGACTGGGACGTGGGCATCACGCTGGACATCATGGACGCCGCCGACCACGTCGATGAAGTGGTGCTGGCCTCCGGCGATGGCGATTTCGACATGCTGCTCGAACGCATCATCAACAAGCACGGCATCCAGGCCGTGGCCTATGGCGTGCCGGGGTTGACCGCCAACTCGCTGATCCGCGCCGCCAGTCGCTATGTGCCCATCGAAGGCGCGTTGTTGCTCAAGAATTGATTTTCACGGAGTTCAAAAGGTTTGGAACGCATCGCAGTCATCGACTTTGAAACCACCGGCATCACCCCGAGCAGCAGCTGCCGGGCCACTGAAATCGCAGTGGTGATGCTCGAACAAGGCCGGATCGTCGACCGCTACCAGAGCCTGATGAATGCCGGTGTACGCGTCCCAGCCTTCATCGAACAACTGACCGGCATCAGCAACGCCATGTTGCGCAGCGCACCGTCGGCGGAAAAGGTCATGAACGAGGTCAACGAGTTTGTCGGCACCACGCCGCTGCTGGCCCACAACGCTGCGTTCGACCAGAAGTTCTGGGATTTCGAGCTGGGACGCATCAAGCGCACCCGCTTGCAGAGTTTTGCCTGCTCACTGTTGCTGGCCCGGCGCTTGATGCCGGCGGCGCCGAACCACAAGCTCGGCACACTCAACGTGTTTGCCGGCTTGCCCCACACCGGCCAGGCTCACCGGGCCATGGCCGACGCCGAAATGGCCGCCAACCTCACCGCGCACCTGGCTGCGGAGCTGCGGCAAAAGCACGGGCTGCGGGCGTTGTCCCATGATCTGCTGTGCAGTTTGCAGAAGGTGCCGGCGGCGAAGATCAGCGAGCACCTCAAGCGGCATCGCGGGTTCTAAACACACCACAGAACCCTTGTGGGAGCGGGCTTGCTCGCGAATGCGGTGTGTCAGTCGCATGTTTACGTACTGACACACCGCATTCGCGAGCAAGCCCGCTCCCACAGTTTTGACTTGTGTTGGGCCGTCTATTTGCCATTCCCTTCCAACTGCCCCAACGGCACGCGCTTTTCAATGGCGCTGGACAGCACGATCGAGGTCTTGCTGAAGCCGAACTTGGCGATGCGGTTGATCAATTCTTCCAGCTCGGGCATCGAGCCGACTGCCGCTTGCATGATCACGCACGGGTCCCCGGTGACCCGATGGCATTCGGTCAGTTGTGGGATCTTGCACAGTTCGTCGTAGGTCTTCTGGTTGCCGTGCTGGTTCATGCGCAGTTCGATGACGCACTGCACCGGCAGGCCGATCTTGGCCATGTCGACCTTGGCTTGATAGCCGGTGATGACGCCGCTGGTTTCCAGTTTGCTGACCCGCTCGGCCACGGCCGGGGCTGACAGGTTCACTTTGCGGGCCAGTTCAGCGTAGGACGCACGACCGTTTTCCAACAAGGCACTGAGCAGCATGCGGTCGTATTTATCCACAGGTAGGCTTCCAAATGACGTGACTTTCGAAAGCGCGATTTATAGCGCCGAACGCCGTGTTTTGAAAAGTGTATGGCTTGGATAAACAGGTTTTGTAACTTAAATTCCGTCTGTCGCCTTTCTAGAATAACGTCTCTCATTGTCCTGACTTCGAGTTGAACATGCCTGGCACACGCCGTTTTCCCCTGCCCTTGATCGCTGCCTTCTTTGCCTTGTACGTCATCTGGGGTTCGACCTACCTGGTGATTCGTATCGGTGTAGAGCATTGGCCGCCGTTGCTGCTGGCCGGGATTCGTTTTGTGCTGGCCGGTTCGCTGATGTACGGCTTCCTGCGCTGGCGTGGGGCGCCGGCACCGACCTGGGCGCAGTGGAAGGCCGGGGCGATCATTGGCGTGCTGCTGCTCAGTTTTGGCAATGGCGCGGTGAGTGTCGCCGAGCACACGGGCGTGGCGTCCGGGGTCGCGGCATTGGCGGTGGCGACGGTGCCTTTGTTTACTCTGTTGTGCGGCTATTTCTGGGGCGCGCGTAATACGCGTCTGGAATGGGCGGGCATTGTGCTGGGATTGATCGGCATCGCCATGCTCAACCTCGGTTCCAACCTGCAGTCCAGCCCGTTGGGCGCGACCCTGCTGGTGTTCGCGGCGGCGTCCTGGGCCTTTGGCTCGGTGCTGAGCAAACATTTGCCGTTACCGGCCGGGGCGATGGCCAGTGCCGTGGAAATGCTGGTAGGCGGTGTGGTGCTGTTGATCGGCAGCTTCGCCAGCGGCGAACACCTGGACAGCATGCCGCCGCTGGAAGGTTGGTTGGCCTTGTTCTACCTGATCGGCTTCGGTTCGATCATCGCCTTCAACGCCTACATGTACCTGCTCAAGCATGTGCGCCCGGCGGCGGCCACCAGTTATGCCTATGTCAACCCGGCCGTGGCGGTGCTGTTGGGCATCGTGTTTGCCGGTGAAACCATCGGCATGGAGGAGGCCCTGGCGATGTTGGTGATCATCAGTGCCGTGGTGTTGATCGGCTTGCCGCAGTGGCGCAAGCCCAAGCCCGCGCCGGCCGCCGCCTGATTTAGGGTAAACTGCCGCGCATTGCACACCTTGCGCTGATTTTTCCTACGGTACTTCCATGACTTTCGCCACCCTTGGCCTGATCGAACCCTTGTTGCGCGCCCTCGAGACGCTCGGCTACCAGACCCCGACCCCGGTTCAGGCCCAAGCCATGCCGGCGGTACTCGCCGGTCGCGACCTGATGGCCGCGGCCCAGACCGGCACCGGCAAGACCGCCGGTTTTGCGGTGCCGCTGTTGCAGTTGCTGACCACTGAAGGGCCGAAGGTCGCGGCCAACTCGGTGCGGGCGCTGATCCTGGTGCCGACCCGTGAACTGGCTGAGCAGGTCCATGAAAGCGTGCGTCAGTACGCGCAGAACCTGCCGCTGAGCACCTACGCGGTCTACGGCGGCGTCAGCATCAACCCGCAGATGATGAAGTTGCGCAAGGGTGTCGACCTGCTGGTTGCCACGCCGGGTCGCTTGCTCGATCTGTTCCGCCAGAACGCGCTGAAGTTCAACCAGTTGCAGACCCTGGTGCTGGACGAAGCCGACCGCATGCTCGACCTGGGCTTCTCCGAGGAACTGGCGAATATCTACAAGGCGCTGCCGAAGAAACGCCAGACTCTGTTGTTCTCGGCGACCTTTTCCGATGCGATCCGCCTGTTGGCCGGGCAGATGCTCAACGATCCGCTGAGCATCGAAGTGAGCCCGCGCAACGTCGCCGCCAACACCGTCAAGCAATGGGTGGTGACGGTGGACAAGAAGCGCAAGGCGGAATTGTTCGTGCACCTGATGCGCAAGAACAAGTGGAAGCAGGTGCTGGTCTTCGCCAAGACCCGCAACGGCGTCGATGCGCTGGTGGAAAAACTCCAGGGCCTGGGCGTCAACGCCGACGGCATCCACGGGGACAAGCCCCAGGCCACCCGCCAGCGGGCGCTTGACCGCTTCAAGGCCAGCGAAGTGCAGATACTGGTCGCCACCGACGTCGCTGCTCGTGGCTTGGACATCGAGGATTTGCCGTTGGTGGTGAACTTCGACCTGCCGATCGTCGCCGAAGATTACATCCACCGTATCGGCCGTACCGGTCGGGCGGGCGCCACCGGGCAGGCGATTTCCCTGGTCTGCGCCGACGAAGTGAATCTGCTGTCGGCCATCGAGATGCTGACCCGTCAGACGCTGACTCGGCAGATGGAACAGGACTTCGAACCCGAGCATCGGGTGCCGGACACCGATGCCAGCGGCCAGGTGATCAAGAAGCCGAAAAAGCCGAAGAAACCGAAAACCTCCGGGGGTGGCGGCAAGCGCAACCTGGGCAAGTGGGTGGACAGTGGCGACGCTGCGCCTGTGGAACCTTCGGTCAAGCCTGTGCGAAAAGTGCCGGTGTTCAATACCGGGCCGCGTAAGCGTAAGCCTTGATGGTCTGCTCTATCTGATAAACCGCTATCGCGAGCAGGCTCGCTCCCACAGTTGATAGGTGTACGCCGTCAATGTGGGAGCGAGCCTGCTCGCGATGGCCGCGCCTAGGTTTCAATCCAGGCGCTGTAACCACTCCACCATCCCCAACCCCGCCGCCCGGCCGCTGGCAAAGCACGCCGTGAGCAGGTAGCCGCCGGTCGGCGCTTCCCAGTCGAGCATTTCCCCGGCGCAGAACACACCGGGCAGGTGCTTGAGCATCAGGCGTTCATCCAGGGCCTCGAAGGTCACGCCACCGGCGCTGCTGATGGCTTCGTCCAGGGGGCGAGGCTTCACCAGGGTGACCGGCAGGGCCTTGATCGCCTGGGCCAGTTGCGCCGGGTCAGTGAAACACTCGGCCGGCGTGAGCTCGCGCAGCAGCGCCGCCTTGACGCCGTCGATCCCCAACTGGCTGTGCAAATGCTTGGCCATCGAGCGTGAGCCGCGCGGTTTGTTCAAGGCCTGGAGGATTTTATCCACAGGCCGGCCCGGCAATAGGTCCAGATGAACAGTCGCGTGGCCATGCTGGTTGATGGCTTCACGAATGGGCGCCGACAGGGCATAGACCAGGCTACCTTCGAGGCCGGTGACGGTGATCACGCATTCGCCGAGGCGCGGCACATCGTCGTTCAGGCCCATGGCGATGTTTTTCAGCGGGGCGCCGGCGAATTTGCTGATCATCAAGTCGCTCCAGGCCTCGACCTCGAACCCGCAGTTGCTTGGTTGCAACGGCGCCAGCGCCACGCCGCGTTGTTCCAGCGGTAGCATCCAGGCGCCATCGGAGCCCAGGCGCGCCCAACTGCCGCCGCCCAACGCCAGCAAGGTCGCCTGGGGGCGCAAGGTTGTTTCGCTTTCCGGCGAGGCGATGCGCAAGCTGCCGTCGGGGTTCCAGCCGAGCCAGCGATGACGGGTGTGGATCGCCACGCCCGCATCGCGCAGGCGCTTGAGCCAGGCGCGCAATAGCGGAGCGGCCTTCATGTCGGTGGGAAATACCCGCCCGGAGCTGCCGACGAAGGTGTCGATGCCCAGCCCGTGGATCCAGGTGCACAACGCGTCCGCCCCGAATGTTCGCAGCAGTGGCGCGAGGTTGGGCGCGCGTTCGGCGTAGCGGGACAGGAAGGCCGGGAAGGCTTCGGAGTGGGTGATGTTCATGCCGCCCACGCCGGCCAGCAGGAATTTGCGGCCTACCGATGGCATGCCATCGTACAGATCGACTTTCAGGCCGGCCTGGCTCAAGACCTCGGCCGCCATCAGGCCGGCGGGGCCGCCGCCGATGATGGCGATGTTTGGGGTAGAAGGCTGGACGGTCGCGGTCATGATCTGGGCTGCGGGGCTGGAATTGGCGAGGCATTCTACCAGCACACATTCCTGTGGGAGCGGGCTTGCTCGCGAATGCGGTGTGCCAGTGACATAAATATCGACTGGCGCACCGCCTTCGCGAGCAAGCCCGCTCCCACAAGGGAATGCAGGTGTTTTTGAGAACTCTGATCAAAAAACAGCCAAGCCTCTGCAAGCTATAGGCAACATAGCCTGTAGGCCGTTTCGCTCAGGTTATCCACAGGCCGCTCCACAGGCATTGTGGGTAAAGCCCAGGTTTCAGTGACAACCTGATGACGTCCAGACCCTTTGTGCGCTGTGGTGCAGGATCCCGTGGCGGCGGGCCAGGGCCTGGCGATCCTTGCTGTAGCCACCGCCGATCACTCCAACCACCGGGATGTCGCGCCCCAGGCAATGGCGCATGACGCTCTCGTCCCGGGCGGCGAGGCCTTCGTCCGTCAGCTTCAGGTAACCGAGGGCGTCATCCTTGTGCACATCGACGCCGGCGTCATACAACACCAGGTCCGGTTGATAGAGCGGCAGCAGGTAGTTGAGCGCATCGTCCACCACGTTCAGGTAAGCGGCGTCGCCCATGCCCATCGGCAGCGGGATGTCCCAGTCACTTTGCGCCTTGCGTGCGGGAAAATTCTTTTCGCAATGCAAGGAAACTGTCACGGCGTCCGGGGTGTCATGGAGTATTCGAGCGGTGCCGTCGCCTTGATGCACATCGCAATCGAAAATCAGCACCCGCGACACCCGGCCGCTGGCCAGGAAATAACGGCTGATCACTGCCAGGTCGTTGAAAATGCAGAACCCGGCCGGGTGGTCGTAGTGGGCGTGGTGGGTACCGCCGGCCAGATGACAGGCCAGGCCGTGTGCGAGGGCTTGCTCGGCGGCCAGGAGCGAACCGCCGACGGCGCGCACCGTCCGGCGGGCCAGGGCCTCGCTCCAGGGCAGGCCCAGTCGCCGTTGGTCTTCACGGGACAGCTCGCCGCCCATGTAGCGCTCGATATACGCGCGGTCGTGAGCCAGGGCGAGAATGTCCGGCGGACACAGTGAGGGGCGCAACAGGTCCGCATCGCGGGTCAGGCCGCTCTCCACCAGGTGGTCGCGCAACAGGCGAAACTTGTCCATGGGGAAGCGGTGTTCCGCCGGGAATTCGGGGCTGTAGTCTTCGTGATAGATCAGCGGTAGCGGCATGGTGTTTTCAGTGGTGATTGAGCCACGAATCCTACCAGCGATGTAGACTCTGAGGGCATGGAGGGGAGTGAAGATGGAGCCGATACTGGAACTGGAAAGCGCACGGCTGATATTGCGGCAGTGGCGCGACGATGATTTGCCGGCGTTTGCGGCCATGTCTGCCGATCCGCAAGTGATGCGTTATTTTCCGGCACCCTTGAGTCGCCTGGAAAGCGCAGCGTTGATCGGCCGTGTGCGCGGGCATTTTGCCGAGCATGGTTTTGGCTTGTGGGCGTTGGAGCGCAAGGACACCGGGGCTTTCATTGGCTTTACCGGGCTGGGCGTGGTCGGGTTCGACGCGCCGTTCACGCCAGCGGTGGAAATCGGCTGGCGCCTGGCGCGCGAGCATTGGGGGCTCGGTTATGCCAGCGAAGCGGCGTGGACCGCGCTGCGCTGTGCCTTCGACCGTCTGGGGCTGGATGAAGTGGTGGCGTTTACCGCTGTGGATAACCTGCCGTCGCAGAAAGTCATGCAGGCCATCGGCATGCAGCATGATCCTACCGACGACTTTGAACACCCAAAACTCGCGGTCGATCATCCATTGCGTCACCATGTGCTTTATCGCATCAATCGTGAGCAATGGTTGCAGACCCTTCACGGTTAGCCGACACGGACGTTTACAATGCCCGCCACAATGGCCTGGGCCAACAATCGATCCACCGCCGCAGCGTAGACTGCGCGGTTTTTGCGCTGTGTGAGGAAAGTCTGAATGAGCCACGTGTTGGAAGATCTGGTCGACCTGCTGACCCTGGAACCGATCGAAGAGAACCTGTTTCGCGGTCGCAGCCAGGACCTGGGGTTTCGCCAGCTATTCGGCGGCCAGGTACTGGGCCAGTCGTTGTCAGCGGCCAGCCAGACCGTGGAAGAGGCGCGCCATGTGCATTCGATGCACGGTTATTTCCTGCGTCCGGGCGATGCCGCGCTGCCGGTGGTCTACCAGGTGGACCGGGTGCGTGACGGTGGCAGTTTCAGCACCCGCCGGGTGACGGCGATCCAGAAGGGCAACCCGATCTTCACCTGCAGCGCCTCGTTCCAGTATGACGAGCAGGGTTTCGAGCACCAGAGCACCATGCCGCAAGTCGTCGGCCCGGAGAACCTGCCGTCCGAGCTGGAGCTGACCCAGCAGCGCGCGCACCTGCTGCCCGAGCACATGCGTGAAAAACTGCTGTGCCCCAAGCCGATCGAAGTCCGCCCGGTCACCGAGAAAGATCCGTACAACCCGCAACCGGCCGACCCGGTGAAATACGTGTGGTTCCGTGCCGATGGCGCCTTGGCCGACATCCCGGCCCTGCACAAATACCTGCTGGCCTACGCGTCGGACTTCGGCCTGCTGACCACCTCGATGCTGCCCCACGGCAAATCGGTGTGGCAGAAGGACATGCAGGTCGCCAGCCTCGATCACGCGTTGTGGTTCCACGCTGACCTGCGGGCCGATGACTGGTTGCTCTACGCCATGGACAGCCCGTGGGCCGGCAATTCCCGTGGTTTCTCCCGTGGCAGCGTGTTCAATCGCGCTGGGCAACTGGTGGCGTCGGTCACCCAGGAAGGCCTGATTCGCCACCGCAAGGACTGGGCATGAGCCTGGCCGAGGTTCGTCACTGGGTGTTCGACATGGATGGCACGCTGACCATCGCCGTGCATGATTTCGCGGCGATCCGCGTGGCCCTGGCGATTCCGGCCGAAGATGACATCCTCACTCACCTGGCAGGGTTGCCCGCTGAGGAGGCCACGGCCAAGCATGCCTGGTTGCTGGAACACGAGCGGGACCTGGCGCTGGGCTCCAAGCCTGCGCCGGGCGCGGTCGAATTGGTGCGCGAGCTGGCCGGGCGCGGCTATCGCCTGGGGATCCTGACCCGCAACGCCCGTGAGCTGGCCCACGTGACCCTGGAGGCCATTGGCCTGGCGGACTGTTTCGCGGTGGACGATGTGCTGGGTCGCGACGAAGCACCGCCCAAGCCGCATCCCGGTGGCCTGTTGAAACTGGCCGAGGCCTGGAACGTGGCGCCCGACACGATGGTGATGGTGGGCGACTACCGCTTCGACCTGGATTGCGGGCGTGCGGCGGGGGCACGGACGGTGTTGGTGAACTTGCCGGACAATCCATGGCCGGAGCTGACGGATTGGCATGCGCGGGATTGCCTTGAGTTGCGGCGGATGTTGTCGGCTTGAGATTTGTGTGACGGGTTAATCGCTTTCGCGAGCAAGCCCGCTCCCACAATGGATCTGCGGTGGACATGGATTTTGTAATCGACAGAGATCCCTGTGGGAGCGGGCTTGCTCGCGAAAGGGCCTCCCCAGTCGCAACGAGGCTCACTGCCCAAACAACACCCTCAGCCCCTCCGGCGAATTGAACATCCCATCCCCATCGTGCCCGACCCCGGGCACCTCGATCAGCCGCTGGTTCAGCCCCTCGGGATGGCGCCGGGTCAGGTAGTCGAAAAAGAAATGCCCACGCAGTAACCGATACGCCCCCTGGGTCTGTGCTTCACAACCCTTGTCCAACGCCGGATGCTCCGGGTCGATGTCCTGCTGCCCGAGCAGATAAACGATATCGCGCTTGACGTAGTGTTCCTCCAGTTGGGCGGGCGTTCGCCCAGCGGCATAGGCGGGCAGGTCCTGCAGGCCGTATTTCCAGCGGTTGAAGCCCGGGCAACTGGCGGCGTCGAAGGCCATGGGCCGTTGCGCATCGAAATAGGCATAAGACGAGGGGTTGGCGATGACGAAACGCGGGTTGATCCGGTACTGGCCTTGGGCGAGCAGGGCATAGCGCTGCACGACCTGGGCGCCGCCGGAATGACCGGCGATGACGATTTCCTTTACTTCGGGAAATTGCTGCCGGTCACTGACCCGCGCGACGATGTCGTCGAGGACTTGGAAGGAGCTGACCGGGTTGGGCCCCGTGGACAGGCCTGCGGCCATCCAATCATTGCCCTGCCAGCGCAGTAGATCATTGGGCAACGTGTGGCGAGCCACGTCCTGCTCGTTGAGAAATTGCGGGGCGATGACCAGCGTCGTGCCCTGTTGCCCGGCCTGTTCGGCCGCCTTTTCGGCGCTGTGCAGGTAGGTGTCGGCGTTGCGCAGCCGACCATGAAGGATGATCAGCACGCGTTGAATGGACGCCGGGGGCGGGCTGACGGCGACGGCCATGGCACCGCCCTTGAGTTGCAGGCGTCCCTGGGCGACCACGTTGACGCCGTGTTCCTCGGCTTGGGCAGCGGCGCAGCACAGCACCAGCCCGATCAACGCCCACCCCTTCATCTACAGGGTTTTCGCCGCGAAGGTGTCGCACTGACTGACCTGGCCCTGGGCGAAGCCGGTCTTGAACCAACGCACCCGCTGCGCCGACGTACCGTGGGTGAAGGAGTCCGGCACCACGCGGCCCTGGCCTTGCTGCTGCAAGCGGTCGTCACCGATCGCATTGGCGGCGGTCAAGGCCTCTTCGATGTCGCCCGGCTCCAGCCAGTTCAAGCGTTTCTGCGCATGGTTGGCCCAGACCCCGGCCAGGCAATCGGCCTGCAACTCCTGGCGCACCAACAAGCCACCGTCGCCTTCCATCTGCCGGCCTTGCTGGCGTGCTTCCTGGATTTTCGCCGACACGCCGAGCAGCGTCTGCACATGGTGGCCGACTTCGTGGGCAATGACGTAGGCCTGGGCAAAGTCGCCGGCGGCGGCAAAGCGTTGGGACATTTCCTTGAAGAAACTCATGTCCAGGTAGACCTGCCGGTCCGCCGGGCAATAGAACGGCCCGGTCGCCGAAGAGGCCAGGCCGCAGGCCGAATTGACCCGGCCGCTGAACAACACCAGTTTGGGCTGCTGGTACTGGCGTCCGGCCTGCTGGAAGACTTGGCCCCAGGTGTCTTCGGTATCGCCGAGGATCGAGCGCACGAACTCGGCCTGTTCATCGTTGGCCGGTGGCGCCTGGCGGGTTTGTGACGTGGCGGGTGCGGACGTGTCCATCTGCCCGGCCAGTTGCCCGAGAATCTGCATCGGGTCCTGGCCGGTGATCCAGCCGATGCCGACGATCAGGAGAATGGCCGTCAGGCTCAATCCCTTGCCGCCGCCAAAACGCATTCCGCCACCGCCCCCACCATCACCACGGGCGTCCACCACGTTGTCACTGCGGCGACCTTTTTTCCATAACATGTGGGAGATCCTCTGAATGACGCTGCGAGAAATGACTGCTGTGGCGGTGAGTCTAGCTTTTAGGCGCCCAAGGTGCGCGCCGCGCTTGTGCTGTCAGGCAACGAACACGGGTTTTGGTTCAGCGGTGAGCCGATCCTGCCCTGCGCCGGAATTTTCATTACACTGCCGATTCAGAACTTATCGGCATGCTCGCTGGCCCAACAACTGCATCGTGCGTCACGGCCCTTACATCAAGCAACGCAGGTTTCCCTCATGACCGTCAGCACACCGCTCTCCGGCGTCAATCAGGCTTTCAAGGGCATCGTGCTAATCCTGGCCGCAACGTTCCTGTTCTCCAGTCATGACGCGTTGTCCAAATACTTGTCCGGTTTTTATCCGATCGTCATGGTGGTCTGGGCGCGTTACGTGGTGCACACGTTGTTGATGGCGGGGATTTTCCTGCCTCGCTCGGGGCTACGGGTACTGCGTACCAAGCGCCCGTTGTGGCAGTTGGCCCGGGCGTTGTGCCTGCTGGGCACCAGTCTGTTTTTCACCACCGCGTTGATGTTCATACCTCTGGCGGAGGCGACGGCGGTCAACTTCCTCGCGCCCGTACTGGTGACCGCGCTGTCGGTGCCATTGCTGGGCGAACGGGTGACGCGCGGTCAATGGATCGCGGTGATCTTCGGTTTCATCGGGGTGTTGATCATCGTCCATCCCGGCGGCGATCTGTTCACCCCGGCGGTGCTGTTACCGTTCTGTTCGGCACTGTTTTTCTGCTTCTACCAACTGCTCACGCGCAAGCTCAGCGAGATCGACAGCCCGACCACCAGCAATTTCTTCGCCGGCCTGTGCAACACCTTGGTGATGAGCGCACTGGTGCCGTTCTTCTGGCAAGTACCGAGCCTGACGCACGGGGCGATGATGTTGGCACTGGGGGCCTGCGGGATGACGGCGCACCTGATGCTGACCCAGGCCTTCCGCTTTGCCGCCCCGGCGCTGCTCGCGCCGTTCGGGTATTGCCAGATCGTGTTTGCCGGCCTGCTGGGCTGGTTGTTGTTCAACCACACGCCGACGCTGACCACCGTGGTGGGCATCGTCTTGATCTGCTTGAGTGGGTTGGCGGCGGCGTGGCAACAGCGGCGGGCGTAACCGCTAACAAACCCTTTTGTGGCTAGCACAGCACTCTCTGGGCTAGCACAGCCCCTGTGGCCAGCACAGTCCTCTTTGGGCTAACACACAGCCCCTTATGGCCAGCACAGTCCTCTGTGGGCTAGTACAGCCCCCAGTGGCGAGGGAGCTTGCTCCCGCTGGGCTGCGAAGCGGCCCTCGCTTTTATGCGATTGCTGCGCAATCGAGCGGGAGCAAGCTCCCTCGCCACAGGTGAATCGCTGCCCGTTAGCGTGTGGACAGTCAATTTTCCAGGGTTGGCACCTTGCGCGGCGCCATGAAGTACAGCCAGGTCAGGGCAATGAAGTACATCGCCGGAATCAAGGTGAACAGCACCGTGTAATTGTTATTGGTGATCGTGAGAATGTGGCCCACCAGTTGGGTCATGAACATCCCGCCGATGGCCGCGCACATGCCGCCGAAGCCGAACACCGTGCTCATCATGTGCTTGGGCGTGTAGTCCATCACCAGGCTCCAGATGTTGGCGGTCCAGGCCTGGTGCGCGCCGATGGCCAGGGAAATGGCGAACACCGCCATCCACAGGCTGCTGGAACCCGCGGCCATGATCACGCCGATGATGCAGCAGGCGAACAGCAGCATGGACACCAGGCGCGCCTTGATCGGGTCGAGGCCGCGGCCGATCAGGAACGACGACAGGATCCCGCCGCCGACGCTGCCGAAGTCGGCGGTGAGGTAGATGATGATCAGCGGGATGCCCATCTGGGTCACGTTGATGCCCAGGTTGTATTGCTGGTTCAGGAACGGCGGCAACCAGTAGAGGTAGAACCAGAACACCGGCGCGGTGATCGAGTAGGCCAGGGCGAACGCCCAAGTGCCGCGCATGCGCAGGATGCGCGAGAACGGTACGCGGACCGGGTCCGGTTCGTCCTGGGCCTGGATGTAGTCCAGCTCCGACTGTTTGACGGTGGGATGGTCTTCGGGGTTGAAGTATTTCAGGCCCCAGAACAGCAGCCAGATCCCGCCCAGCGCGGCCATGCACAGGAACGCCGCCTGCCAGCCCCATACGTGCAGGACCAGTGGCAGCAGCATCGGCGTGAACATCGCTCCGACGTTGGTTCCGGCGTTGAAAATACCGGTGGCGACCGCCCGTTCGCCCGCCGGAAACCACAGCCGGGTGGTCTTCACGCAGGCCGGGTAGTTGGCGGCTTCGGTGAGGCCGAGAATGAAACGGCAAACCATGAAGCCCACCGCCGACGTGGCCAGGCCGTGGGCGCCGGTCGCCAGGCTCCAGAGCAGCACGGCGCAGAAGAACACGCGCTTGACGCCGATCCGGTCGATCAATCGCCCCTGCAACACGAAGCCGATGGCATACCCGACCTGGAACCAGAAGTTGATGTTGGCGTAATCCATCGCCGTCCAGCTCATTTCCTTGGCCAGGATCGGCTGCATGACGCCCAGGGCGGCACGGTCGATGTAGTTCAGCGTGGTGGCGAAAAATACCAGGGCGAGCATGCCCCAACGGGTCTTGCCCACGGCCATGGCGCCGCGGATCTTGTCACCGACGCTGCCGGTGGAGGCACCCAGGCCAGGGGCCAGGCGGGAACTTTGAGAGGGAATCATAACGTGTACCCGTTTTTGAAATTCTTATGGTTGGTCTGGGTCTGTCCATCGAGATTGGCGATCAGAGCCGGTGTCAATGTGGAAGCGATGGTGCGCAGTGAGCAAAAAATCGTCAATTCAGCCATGGGCATTGTGTTCGATAATCGCCCAAAAAACTAACCGGATGGTACATATTGAATTGCTGAAAGAAACCGGCAGCTCAATAATCGGCTGACTCTTTAAAAAGCGGCGCACCTTTGTAGCCGATGCCTGTCCCGGGAGCCGAAGTCATGCAGCGTTCCATTGCCACCGTGTCCTTGAGCGGTACTTTGCCGGAGAAACTCGACGCCATTGCCGCCGCCGGCTTTGATGGGGTGGAAATTTTCGAGAACGACCTTCTTTACTACGATGGCAGCCCTCGGGAAATCAGGCAGATGTGCGCTGACCTGGGCATCGCTATCACCTTGTTCCAACCGTTTCGTGATTTTGAAGGCTGCCGCCGCGATCGTCTGCCGCGCAACCTGGAGCGGGCCGAGCGCAAGTTCGACTTGATGCAGGAGCTGGGCACCGATCTGGTGTTGGTGTGCAGCAATGCCTCGGCCGACAGCGTCGGCGATGAACAGATCCTGATCGATGACTTGCGCCTGCTGGCCGAACGGGCCGGTGCCCGCGGCTTGCGCATCGGTTACGAGGCGCTGGCCTGGGGCCGCCATGTGAATACTTATCAACAGGTCTGGAACATCGTGCGCCAGGCCGATCACCCCAACCTCGGCGTGTTGCTCGACAGCTTCCATACCTTGTCCCTCAAGGGCGACCCGAGCGCCATTGCTCAGATCCCGGGCGATAAGATCTTTTTTGTGCAAATGGCCGACGCACCGATCCTGGCCATGGACGTCCTGGAGTGGAGCCGGCATTTTCGTTGTTTCCCGGGCCAGGGCGAATTCGACTTGCCGGGTTTCCTGGCGCCGATCATCAAGAGTGGTTATACGGGGCCGCTGTCGCTGGAGATCTTCAACGACGGTTTTCGTGCCGCGCCGCCACGGGCCAATGCCGCCGACGGCCTGCGTTCGCTGCTGTACCTGGAAGAAAAGACCCGCCAGCGCCTGGCCGAAGAAGCGAGCGCCGCTGGCAATGCCGACATCCTGTTCGCCACACCACCGGCCAGCGAATACGACGGCATCGAATTCCTCGAGTTCGCCGTGGACGATAACCTCGGCGCCAAGCTCTCCCACTGGTTGGAGCGGTTGGGGTTCGTCAAGGCGGGTCAGCATCGCTCGAAGAATGTCAGCCTGCTGCGCCAGGGCGACATCAACCTGATCCTCAACAGTGAACCGTATTCCTTCGCCCACAGCTTTTTCGAAGCCCACGGGCCATCGTTGTGCGCCACCGCCGTGCGGGTGAAAAACAGCGCCAGCGCCCTGGAGCGGGCCGTTGCCTACAAAGGCCAGCCCTATCGTGGGTTGGTGGGCCCCAATGAACTGGAGCTGGCGGCGGTGCGTGCACCGGACGGTAGCCTGATTTACCTGGTGGACCAGCAGGCCGACGTCTATGGCACCGATTTCAATCTGCAGCCGGGTGCGGTCATTGGGGCCGGGCTCAAGCGCATCGACCACATGGCGATGGCGCTACCGGCCGACAGCCTCGACAGTTGGGTGCTGTTCTACAAGAGCCTGCTGGATTTCGAGGCCGACGACGAAGTGGTCCTGCCCGACCCTTATGGCCTGGTAAAAAGCCGTGCGTTGCGCAGCCGCTGCAGTTCGATCCGCTTGCCGCTGAACATTTCCGAGAACCGCAACACCGCGATCTCACACGCGCTGTCGAGTTATCGCGGTTCCGGCGTGCATCACATCGCCTTCGACTGCGACGACATCTTCGCCCAGGTCAGTCGGGCCAAGGAGGCGGGCGTGCCGTTGCTCGACATCCCGCTCAACTACTACGACGACTTGGCGGCGCGTTTCGATTTCGATGACGAGTTCCTCAGCGAACTGGCGTACTTCAACGTGCTGTACGACCGTGACGCCCAGGGTGGCGAGCTGTTCCACGTCTACACCGAGCCGTTCGAGGGGCGGTTTTTCTTTGAGATCATCCAGCGCAAGAACGGTTATGCCGGTTATGGCGCCGCCAACGTCGCGGTGCGCCTGGCGGCCATGGCCAAGTCCCGGAGCGGTGGCTTGCGGCACGCCAAGTTGTAGGGAAATCGTAAACGTGGCGGTAATGGGCGGTGTCGTGGCTTCCTTCAGTGCACGGTGCGGCCCATAATCGCCAGCCTGTGCAGTGATGGCCGTGAGCCCGCAATGACTATGAATCCAGAGCTTTCCGCAGCGCTCGACGAACCTGTCGCCCCGCCGCGCAAGAGTCGCAAGAACAACCCGGAGAAGACCCGGGAAAACATTCTTCAGGAAGCCATCGTCGAATTCGTCCAGCAAGGCCTGGCGGGTGCCCGGGTCGACGCCATCGCCGAGCGCATCCACACCTCCAAGCGCATGATCTATTACTACTTCGGCAGCAAGGAGCAGTTGTACGTCGAGGTGCTGGAAAAACTCTACGGTGATATCCGCACCACCGAGAGCCGCCTGCACCTGGCGGAACTGGCCCCGGTGGACGCGATCCGGCGCCTGGTGGAATTCACCTTCGACCACCACGACCGCAATGTGGATTTCGTGCGCATCGTCTGCATCGAGAACATTCACAACGCCGAGTACGTGAAGCAGTCAGGCGCGATCAAGGCGATGACCAATACCATCCTCGATTCCCTGGGGGTGATCCTGCGGCGCGGCGCCGAAGAGGGCGTGTTCCGTGCCGGCCTCGAACCGCTGGATGTGCATCTGCTGATCAGCTCGTTCTGTTTCTACCGGGTGTCCAATCGCCAGACATTCGGTGAGATCTTTCAGATCGATTTGTCGGATGAAGCGGTGAAGCAGCGGCATCGGCAGATGGTGTGTGAATCGGTGTTGCGGTACTTGCAGGCCTGACACCGAACCTAGTGTGGGAGCGGGCTTGTTCGCGAATGCGGTGTGTCAGTAGGCAAATGTGTGACTGACACACCGCATTCGCGAGCAAGCCCGCTCCCACAGGGGATGCTTCAGGTCTTAGTGGTTCATGCTCTGGAAATGCGCCAGCATCCGTTGCGCGTCCGGCGCCACGCCACTGAACAGTTCGAACGCCTTTACCGCCTGGAACACCGCCATGTTGCCGCCATCCAGCGTGCGGCAGCCGATGGCGCGGGCGTTGCGCAGCAGCTCGGTTTCCAATGGGAAGTAAACGATTTCCGCGACCCACAAAGCGCTCCGCAACAGCTCGACCGGCACCGGCATGCCCGGCAGTTTCGCCATGCCCATGGGCGTGGTGTTCACCAGACCGTCGGCCTCGGCCATGGCCGTTGGCAGGTCATGCCCGGCGCGAGCGCGGCCGGTGCCGAAGTGTTGATTCAAGTTATCGGCCAGTGCCTCGGCGCGGCTGACTTCGACGTCAAAGATGCTCAAGGTTTCCACGTTCTCTAGCAACAGCGCATGGGCCACCGCCGCGCCGGCGCCCCCCGCGCCCATCTGGACCACGCGCTTGCGCGCCACTTCCCCCAGGCCTCGGCGAAAACCTTCGGCGAACCCCAGGCAGTCGGTGTTGTGGCCGATGCGCTTGCCGTCCTTGAGCACCACCGTATTGACCGCGCCGATGCCACGGGCCTCGGGCGATAGCTCGTCCAGCAGCGGGATGATCGCCTGCTTGCAGGGGAAAGTGATGTTCAGGCCGGTGAAGTCCATGCGTTCGGCGGCCACCAGCAAATCGGCCAGGGCACCGCTGTCGAGCTTCAACGCGTCCAGGTCGATCAGTCGATAGAGATAACGCATGCCTTGGGCATCGCCTTCGCGCTCATGCAGCGCTGGCGTGCGGGACGCCTGGATACCCGCGCCGATCAGGCCGGCCAGCACAGTGATATTCGACATGCCCATCAACCCTTCAACCGCTGACTGAAATGTTCAAGGGCCAGGCGATAACCATGGCTGCCAAACCCGCACATCACGCCAATGGCGACGGATGAGACAAAGGAGTGGTGGCGGAAGGTTTCACGGGCATGAACGTTGGACAGGTGGACTTCGATGACCGGCACTTCGCTGGCCACCAGGGCGTCGCGGATCGCCACGGAAGTGTGGGTCCAGGCCGCCGGGTTGATGACGATACCGGCGCACCGGCCCCGGGCACCGTGAATCCAGTCCAGCAATTCGCTTTCCTGGTTGGTCTGGCGGAACTCTACCGCCAAGCCGAATTCGTCGGCGGCGCGCCCGCACAGTGCAGAGATGTCGGCCAGGGTTTCATGGCCGTAGGTGGCCGGCTCGCGGGTGCCGAGCAGGTTCAGGTTCGGGCCGTTGAGCACCAGAACGATCGGAGGCATCGCAGTTTCTCCACATTTTTATTGTTGGTGTCGGCGGGGTTTCAGCCGGTGGAGATAAATTGTACTAGATGGTTAATTTGGTCAAATAAAGCAGCGGTCGTTGGGCAATAAGTGTTCGATGATCGAACATTGCCGGCCGAAAGGGGAGGGAGAGCAATTGTGGCGAGGGAGCTTGCTCCCGCTGGGCCGGTCCGACGCTTCGGGCGTAGCAGCCCCAAGCTTTTTGCGGTTGCTGCGCAACCGAGCGGGAGCAAGCTCCCTCGCCACAATAGGTATGTGTTGGCTTAACGCCGAGTCAACAACACCCCGGATTCCATGTGATGGGTCCAAGGAAATTGATCGAACAACGCACAACGCGTGATGCGGTGGGTGTCGTTCAGCTGTGCGATGTTCGCGGCGAGGGTCTCCGGATTGCAGGAGATGTAGAGGATGTTGTCGAACCGCCGAGTCAACTCGCAGGTGTCCGGGTCCATGCCGGCACGCGGCGGGTCGACGAAGACACTGCCGAACTCGTAGCTTTTCAGGTCGATGCCCTGCAGACGACGGAACGGCCGGACTTCGTTCAAGGCTTCGGTCAGTTCTTCGGCGGACAGGCGCACCAGGGTGACGTTATCCACGGCGTTTTCGCTGAGGTTGCTCAGCGCGGCGTTCACCGACGTCTTGCTGATTTCGGTGGCCAGGACTTTGCGCACGCGGGTGGCCAGGGGCAGGGTGAAGTTGCCGTTGCCGCAGTACAACTCCAGCAGATCGTCGCTGCGATCGCCCAGCGCTTCATAGGCCCAGTTGAGCATCTTCTGATTCACCGTGCCGTTGGGCTGGGTGAAGGCGCCCTCGGGTTGGCGATAGCTGAAGGTGCGGCCGCCCACTTCAAGTTTCTCCACCACGTAATCGTGGCCGATCACTTCCCGCTTGCCCTTGGAGCGACCAATAATGCTGACGCCCAGGTCGGCCGCCAATTTTGACGCGGCCGCGTGCCAGTGCTCGTCCAGCGGGCGGTGATAACACAGGGTGATCATCGCATCGCCCGCGAGGGTGGTCAGGAATTCCACCTGGAACAGCTTGTGGCTCAGGGGCGCACTGGCTTGCCAGGCGGCCTTGAGCTGCGGCATCAATTGGTTGATGCGCAGGCTGGCAATGGGAAACTCCTCGATGAGGATCGGTGTGCGTTTGTCGTCCTGGGAGAACATTGCGTAATGCCGTTCGCCGGCCTCGCGCCAGAGGCGGAATTCGGCCCGCAGGCGAAAGTTTTTCAGGGGCGAATCGAACACCGCAGGTTCCGGTGCGTCGAACGGCGCCAACAGGTCACGCAAGCGGGTGACCTTGTCCTGTAACTGGGCGGCGTAGGCCTGGGAATCAAAAGTCATGCGTTGAACCAACCCAACTTGATCACGAACAGGATCGACAGAATAACCAGCGCCGGGTTCAGCTCACGGCCACGGCCAGACACCAGTTTGATGGCGGTCCAGGCGATGAAACCGAAAGCGATGCCGTTGGCGATGGAATACGTGAATGGCATCGCCAGGGCGGTCACCACCACGGGCGCGGCGACGGTGATGTCATCCCAGTCGATTTCCGCCAGGCCCGAGGTCATCAGCACGGCGACGAACAACAGGGCAGGCGCGGTGGCGAAGGCCGGGACGCTGGCGGCCAGTGGCGAGAAGAACAGCGCCAGCAGGAACAGGATCGCCACCACGATGGCGGTCAACCCAGTGCGGCCACCGGCGCTGACGCCCGCCGCCGATTCGATGTAGCTGGTGGTGGTGGAGGTGCCCAGCAGCGAACCGGCCATGGCGGCGGTGCTGTCGGCGATCAGCGCACGGCCCATCTTCGGCATGTGGCCGTCCTTGCCCATGAGTCCGGCGCGCTTGGCGACGCCGATCAGGGTGCCGGAGTTGTCGAACAGGTCGACGAACAGGAAGGCGAAGATCACGCTCACCAGGCCGATGTCCAGGGCGCCCTTGATGTCCAGTTGCAAGAAGGTCGGGGCCAGGGACGGTGGCGCGGAGATGACGCCGTTGAACGGGGTGAAGCCCATCAGGATCGAAACGATGGTGACCGCCAGGATGCCGATCAGCACCGCGCCGCGTACTTTCAAGGCTTCGAGGGCGACGATCAGGACAAAACCGAGGGTCGCGAGGATCGGCGCCGGTTGCTTCAAGTCGCCGAGGCCCACCATGGTCGCCGGGTTTTTCACCACGATGCCGGCATTGTTCAGGGCGATCAGCGCCAGGAACAGGCCGATACCGGCGGCAATGGCCGAACGCAGCGGCAGCGGGATGCTGTTGATGATCCACTCGCGGATGCGGAAGATCGACAACAGGAAAAACAGCACGGCGGAGACGAACACCGCGCCCAGGGCCACTTGCCAGGTGTGGCCCATGTGCAGGACCACGGTGTAGGTGAAGAAGGCGTTCAGGCCCATGCCCGGCGCGAGGGCGATCGGGTAGTTGGCGATCAGGCCCATGACCGTGGAGCCAATGGCCGCCGCCAGGCAGGTGGCGACGAACACCGCGCCCTTGTCCATGCCGGTTTCGCCGAGGATGCTCGGGTTGACGAACAGAATGTAGGCCATGGCCAGGAACGTCGTGACGCCCGCCAGGATCTCGGTCCGCACGTTGGTGTTGTGTGCCTTGAGTTGAAACAGCCTTTCCAGCATGTCTGCTCCCCGTGGCGCGCCCGGCGCCGTGAATGTATCGACCTCAACAGCAAAGCACAGGTCGCCAGCGGCGCCCGGGAATTTTCTGCGGGTCGGAAAAAGCCGCGCATCATACCAGCAGCGTAGCGTTGTGGCTGCGATCGTCGTCGATGTTTTGCCAACGCGCCAAGTGGGCCATACTGCCCGCGGTTCCGGGAGGTCTCTATGCTTCACATGAATAAAAAGCTGCTAGCGGTCGTGGGCTGCGCGCTGGGCCTGTGGTTGCCCGGCCAGGCCGTCAATGCCGCGTCGGCCCCGCCCTTGAGTGAGGTCAAGGTGCTCAAGGTCGAGTCGCCGGCCTGTGGCTTCGAGGACATCGTCCAAGGGCAGGCACAGACGCGTTGCGATCACGGCCCGACGATCAAGGTCTACGTGCTGGAGGTCGGCTATGGCCGTCAGCCCCATGTCACCCTGGACGGCTTTGAAGTCGACGGCACCCGCTCGCCGGTATGTGCCTACAGCAACGGCAATCTCAATGACTGCTCGGTGCGGACCAAAGTCGTCGGCTATGTGTACATCTTCGACCTGAAGGGCAAGCAAGAGGGCACCTTCAGCTTCAGCAACCAGTCGATCAACGCCCCGGGCAACCGGATGTCGACCCAGTTGTACATCAAATAGCCCGGCTCCCGCGTGGGAACTGCATAAACGCTGTGTAGGAGCTGCCGAGCGCAGCGAGGCTGCGATCTTTCCCCAGACGCTTGAGTCTCAAGCGCCTGTAAAAAGATCGCAGCCTTCGGCAGCTCCTACACTACAGGCATCACCCAGTGGAGAGAGCGCCCATGATTCCTGGAACCAAGATCCCCCGAGCCCTGATCGCCGTCGCCGAGGGCGTCGACGACTTGCAGACGGTCACCTTGATCGATGTGCTGCGGCGCGCGCAGATCGAAACCGTGGTGGCGAGCATCGAAGGACGGCGCATGCTCACCTGCGCCCGCGGCACGCGCCTGACGGCCGATGGCATGCTGGTGGACATGCTCGTGCAGGATTTCGACCTCGTTGTCCTGCCGGGCGGCATTATCGGCGCTCAGCACTTGGCGGCCCATCAGCCGCTGCAACAACTGATCAAGGACCAGGCCGCCGCCGGGCGTTTCTTTGCCGCCATCGCCGAAGCCCCGGCCCTGGCGCTACAGGCCTTCGGCGTCCTGCGCCAGCGCCGCATGACCTGCCTGCCAGCGGTAAGCCAGCAACTGTCCGGTTGCAGCTTCGTGGATCAGCCCGTGGTGGTGGACGGCAACTGCATCACCGCCCAAGGCTCGGCCGCCGCCCTGGCGTTTGCCTTGATGCTGGTGGAGCAACTCAGCGGCAAGGGCGTGAGGAGCGTGGTGGCGGCGGAGTTGCTGGCCTGACGGAGGTCAAGCGTGTTGGGGGAAAGGTTCGATCGCGGGTTGCTCACGGCGCTCGGCTTGCCACAAGTCATAGTCGGCCTGGACGCCCAACCACACCCTGGCCTTGCCGATCCCGGCACGTTCCAGGCGCACCGCCAGATCGGGGCTGATGGGCGCATGGCCATGCAATACCCGGGAGAGATGAGGCCGGGCGAAGCCCAGGTGTCGCGCCAGTTCGGTGACCGTGATGCCCAGCTCGGGCAACACGTCCATCCGCAAGGTTTCGCCAGGGTGCGGCGGATTGTGCATGGGCATGTTCCAGCCTCCTGATCAGTGGTAGTCCAGATAATCGACCAGTTCGATATCGGACCCGATGAAACGAAAAATAACCCGCCAGTTTCCCGAAACCCCCAGCGACCAGTACCCATCCAGCTCACCCTTGAGCGGATGCAATCGCCATCCCGGGATATCCAAGTCGTTGGCGGCCTGCGCCCTGTCCATGAACTGGAGCATGCGGGCCAGGCGTTTTCCGTGGTCCGCCCGGATACCACGGGTCGACCCCGTCTCATAAAAGAGCCTGAGGCCTTTGTGCTGGAAGGATTTAATCATGGAACAGAGTGTAAGGCGATACATTACACTCGGTGCGGTACATATATACCGCACAGGCCCGCTAAATTCATGTTGCTTGGGCTGCCCGCAGCATCGCAATTGCCTTGAACGCTTCACCCCACCCTGAAGTCGTACCCCTTATGACGGCGGTTTCCCAAAACGCCGCGAGTACGACCAACCGTGAGGTGTTCCATGAGCGCGACCCTGTCCGAAGCGACGTCGGCGTCCTTCGTCCGTCATCCGATTCGCCTGACCCTCAATGGCCAGGTGCGAGAGTTGCAAGTGCTGGCCTGGACCACCTTGCTGGACCTGCTGCGTGAGCAACTGGACCTGGTGGGCAGCAAGAAAGGCTGCGACCACGGCCAGTGCGGGGCCTGCACCGTGCTGCGCGACGGCAAGCGGATCAATGCCTGCCTGACCCTGGCGGTGATGTGCGACGGTGCCGAGCTGACCACCATCGAAGGCCTGGCCAGTGATGAGGCTTTGCATCCCATGCAGCAGGCGTTCATCACCCATGACGCGTTCCAGTGCGGCTACTGCACGCCGGGGCAGATCTGTTCGGCGGTGGGGCTGGCCAACGAGGGCAGGGCGCAGACCCGCGCACAGATCAGTGAACTGATGAGCGGCAACCTGTGCCGGTGCGGGGCCTACAACAACATTCGCGATGCCATTGAAGACGCCTTGCCTCGTTGCCGTCAGGAACAAGGGGGTGACCGATGAACCCTTTCCAATACAGCAAGCCGGACACGGTGCAGGCGGCCGTCGATCTGTCGAGCCCGGTGTCCCGCTTCATCGCCGGCGGCACCAACCTGCTGGACCTGATGAAAGAGAACCTCACCCGCCCTGAACACTTGATCGACATCACCGGTTTGCCCCTGGCAGACCTCAGTGAAACCCCGTCTGGCGGAGTGATGATCGGCGCCTTGGTGAGCAACGCCGACCTGGCCTGGCATCCGTGGATCGAGCGCCGTTATCCGCTGCTGGCCCAGGCCATCCTGGCGGGCGCCTCGCCGCAGTTGCGCAACATGGCCAGCACCGGCGGCAATCTGCTGCAACGTACCCGCTGCTATTACTTCTATGACGCGAGCGTGCCGTGCAACAAGCGCCGGCCCGGCAGCGGGTGCCCGGCCCGGAACGGTTTGAACCGCATCCACGCGATTTTCGGTGCCAGCGATCAATGTGTCGCCACCCATCCCTCCGACATGTGCGTGGCCTTGGCCGCCCTGGAAGCGGTGGTCCATGTCCTGGGACGGGGCGGGGCGCGGACCATCGAGTTCGCCGACTTCCATCGTCTGCCCGGCGATGCCCCGGAACGTGATAACCAATTGGCTGACGATGAATTGGTCACCGCCATCGAATTGCCTGCCGCCGGTTTTGCCGACCATAGCCACTACCTGAAGATCCGTGACCGTGCCTCCTACGCCTTTGCCCTGGTTTCGGTGGCGGCGGCGCTGGAGCTGGACGGGCCGGTGATTCGCCAGGCCCGCCTGGCCCTGGGGGGCGTGGCGCACAAACCCTGGCGCGACCGGGCGGTGGAGAGCTGGCTGACCGGGCAGACTGTCAGCCGCGAAACGTTCACCGCCGCCGCCGATGCGCTGCTGCAACACGCCGAGCCGCTGGAGCACAACGGCTTCAAGGTCAGACTGGCGCGGCGGGCGATTGTCCGCGCCTTGAGCAATGCCGCGTTGGGTAGCGCACCGCAGGGAGGACACGCCTGATGAACGCTTCGAGCAAATCCATAGGGCAGCCACTCGACCGGGTCGATGGCCTGCTCAAGGTGACGGGCCAGGCACGTTACGCCGGTGAATATCCCGAGGACGGCCTGCTGCATGGCAGCGTCGTGTCCGGTACGGTCGCCCGTGGCCGTGTGCTGCGCATCGATGCGTCCCGAGCCTTGGCCCTGCCCGGCGTAGTCGCGGTCATCGACCACACCAACCGGCCGAGAATCGCCAGCTACGACGAGCCCTACCAGGATGCCGATGCGGCGGAAGGCTCGCCGTTCCGGCCGTTGTACAACGACCAAGTGCTCTACAGCGGCCAGCCGTTGGCCTTGGTGGTGGCGGAAAACCTTGAGCTGGCGCGGTATGCCGGTTCGCTGGTTGAAATCGAATACGCGGCCGAGGATCACCAGACCGATCTGAAAATCCTGCAAAACGAGGCCCATCCGGCACCCGCTGAATTGCCCAAGCCTCGTGGGAATTTTCAGGGCGAGTACGCCAGTTCCGCGCTCAGCGTGGATGTGTCCTACAGCACGCCGGTGGAACACCACAACCCGATGGAGCCACACGCCTCCACCGTGCTGTATCAGCCTGACGGCAGCCTGCACATCCACGACAAGACCCAAGGCACGCAAAATTGCCAAGCCTATGTGCAAAAGGTCTTCGGCCTTGAGAAAGAGCAGGTGCGCGTGTTTGCCGCGTTTGTCGGCGGCGCCTTCGGTTCCGGACTGCGCCCGCAATATCAATTGCCGTTGGCGGTGATGGCGGCACTCGCCCTCAAGCGTTCGGTGCGGGTCAGCCTGACACGCCAGCAGATGTTCACCTTTGGCTATCGGCCACGCACGTTCCAGCGCGTGCAGCTGGGGGCGGCGGCCAACGGCCGCTTGCTGGCCGTGGCGCACACCGCCGTCGGCCAGACCTCGCGTTTCGAAGACTTCACCGAGCACGTGGTGGAGTGGAGCGGCATGCTCTATCACTGCGACAACGTGACATTGACCTATAAGTTGGTGCCGCTGGACGTCTACACGCCCCTGGACATGCGTGCGCCCGGCGCGGCCCTCGGGCTGATCGGCCTGGAATGCGCCATGGATGAACTGGCCTGTGCCCTGGCGATCGATCCGGTGCAACTGCGGTTGATCAACTACGCCGAACGCAACGAGAACGAAGGCAAGCCCTATTCCAGCAAGGAACTGCGTGAATGTTATGCCCAAGGCGCCCGTCGTTTCGGCTGGGACAAACGCAACCCGGAACCGCGCAGCATGCGTGAAGGTCGGCAACTGGTCGGCTGGGGCATGGCCGGTGGCGTGTGGGAGGCTATGCAGCAGAAGGCCAGTGCCCGGGCCTCGCTGGATACGGATGGCAAGCTGACCGTCAGCAGCGCCACCACCGACATCGGCACCGGCACCTACACGGTCATGACCCAGATCGCCGCCGAGGCGTCAGGGGTTTCCCTTCAGAACGTCAGGTTTATCCTGGGTGATTCGTCGCTGCCCACCGCGCCGTTGCAGGGCGGTTCGTTCACCGTCTCGTCGGTGGGCACCGCCGTGCAGCAGGCCTGTGAAGCGCTGAAGGAAAAACTCCTGGCCGTGGCCCGCCAGGCGTGTCCGGCGTTCAGCGGCGCGACCCTTGAGCAGGTGACGTTTGCCGATGGCCATTTGCGGCTGGGCGAAGCGAGTGTGGCATTGGCAGAGCTGGCGCAGAAAAGCGGCGAGACACCGCTGCAGGCCCAGGTCACCGCCGAGCCGGACAAAAAACGCCAGGCCTACGCCACGGCCACTCACTCGGCGGTGTTTGTCGAAGTGTGGGTGGACGAGGATTTGGGGACGGTGAAGGTCAATCGAGTGGTCAGTGCCATCGCCGCCGGCCGGGTCGTCAACCCGAAAACCGCCCGCAGCCAGATTCTCGGGGGTGTGGTGTGGGGCGTCGGCATGGCCCTGCACGAAGAGACCCTGACCGACCACGCCCTCGGTCGCCACATGAACCACAACCTGGCCGAGTATCACGTGCCGGTCAGTGCCGACATCGGTGACGTCGAGGTGATTTTCGTCGAGGAACAGGACGATATCGTCAATGCGCTCGGGTCCAAGGGCGTCGGTGAGATCGGCATCGTCGGGGTGGCCGCGGCGGTGGCCAATGCGATCTACCATGCCACTGGCAAGCGGGTGCGGGACTTCCCCATCACCCTCGACAAATTGCTCTAGGCCTTCGCTTCGTCCACCGGTTCGTGCATCCGGTCGCGGTTGGCCAGGGTCGGGAACAGCTTGATCCAGGTCCCGGTCACCAGCAACGTGCCTACACCGCCCATGACCACCGCCGGCACCGTGCCGAACCAGTGGGCGGTGAGGCCGGATTCGAACTCGCCCAACTGGTTCGAAGCGCCGATGAACAGCCCGTTCACCGCGCTGACCCGGCCGCGCATTTCATCCGGCGTTTCCAATTGCACGAACGAGGCGCGGATCACCATGCTGATCATGTCTGCCGCGCCCAGCACCACCAGCACTGCCAAGGAAAACCAGAACGAGGTGGAAAGGCCGAAGGCAATGGTGGCGACGCCGAACACGCCCACTGCGGTGAACATCACCCGGCCAACCTTGCGCTCCACGGCAAACCGCGCCAGCCACAGCGACATCAGCAAGGCCCCGACCGCTGGCGCCGAACGCAGCAGGCCCAGGCCCCAGGGGCCGGTGAGCAGGATGTCCTTGGCGAACACCGGCAGCAGCGCCGTCGCGCCGCCGAGCAGCACGGCGAACAGGTCCAGGGAGATCGCCCCGAGGATGTCCGGGCGGCTGCGAATGAAGCGAACCCCGGCCAGCAACGAATCCAGGGTCGCCTTGCCTTTATTCAGCGGCGTCTGCCGGGCGGGCAGGTTGAGCATCAGGCAGCAGGCAATGAGGTAAAGCACCACGGTGGGCCCATAGACCCAGACGCTACCGAAGGCGTAGAGCAAGCCGCCCAGCGCCGGGGCGACGATGGTGGCCGACTGCTGGGCCGATTGCGCGGCGGCCACGGCGCGGGGAAACAGGCCGGCCGGAACGATGCTGGGCAGCAACGCCTGGGTGGTCGGCATTTCGAAGGAGCGGGCGGCGCCCAGCAGGAAGGCAAGGATGAAGATCATCTCCCGCGTGACATGGTCGGTGGCGCTGCCGATCGCCAGCGCCAGGGCAATCATCGCCTGCAATGACTGGCAAATCGCTGCGACCTTGCGCCGATCGTAGCGGTCCGCCACATGCCCGGTGTGGAGCATGAACAGCACGCGCGGGGCAAATTCCACCAGGCCCACCAGGCCCAAGTCGAGAACGTTGCCGGTCAGTTGATAGAGGTTCCAGCCGATAGCCACGGTGAGCATCTGGAAGCCGCTGGCGGTGAAGATCCGGGCCAGCCAGAAGGCGATGAAGGGACGGTGGTGACGGAGCAGCAGCGGTGCTTGGCTGGGCATCTATGACGGGTCCGGTGATGAAGGCTTTGAGATTATCACCGAGCTGTAACTGGAAGTTGCGGTAGCGGGAAAAAATAGTTAGCCAAACATCTACTTTCACTGGCGGAAGCGGTTGTTCCCGGGAACATGCGGGCCTCTGTGGCGAGGGAGCTTGCTCCCGCTGGGCTGCGCAGCGGCCCCTCGATTTTGCGGTCGCTGCGCAACCGAGCGGGAGCAAGCTCCCTCGCCACGGGGGCCGTGTGGGTTTGGAAAATCACAGCTTGAAGCAGGATTACGACACTGAGACAACCTGTCACGCGACAAAAGACCACGCCGTCCATCGGCAATAATGCGACTACTCTTTGAGCATTGCTTGATCCAGATCAATACCTTTCGGGGTGTTGGGCTGGCGGCCATCCGGCCTGCGTCCTGCGTTGTGACGGTTAAAAAAAGAACGATTTGAAAAGCACTGCACTCCATATCCCTGGGGGTTGGTGCAAGCCCCACCCGCAGCCGGTTTTACCTGACAGAGGAAGACTTATGTTCGGTTTGGAGGCGCTCGATCTCGCCCGAATCCAATTCGCGTTCACAATCTCGTTCCACATCCTGTTCCCGGCCATCACCATCGGCCTGGCGAGTTACCTGGCGGTGCTCGAGGGCTTGTGGCTCAAGACCCGCGATGACACCTACCGTGACCTGTACCATTTCTGGTCGAAGATCTTTGCCGTCAACTTCGGCATGGGGGTGGTGTCCGGGTTGGTCATGGCCTATCAGTTCGGGACCAACTGGAGCCGCTTTTCAGACTTCGCCGGTGCGGTGACCGGGCCCCTGCTGACCTACGAGGTGCTCACGGCGTTCTTCCTCGAGGCGGGTTTCCTGGGCGTGATGCTGTTTGGCTGGAACCGCGTCGGCCGTGGCCTGCATTTCTTTTCCACGGTCATGGTGGCGATCGGCACCCTGATCTCGACCTTCTGGATCCTGTCGTCCAACAGCTGGATGCAGACCCCCCAGGGCTACGAAATCATCGACGGCCGGGTGATCCCGGTGGACTGGCTGGCGGTGGTGTTCAACCCCTCGTTTCCTTATCGCTTGTTGCACATGTCCACCGCGGCGTTTGTTGCCACGGCGTTCTTCGTCGGCTCGTCGGCGGCCTGGCATTTGCTGCGCGGCCGCGACAACCCGGCCATCCGCCGAATGCTGTCGATGGCGATGTGGATGGCGTTGCTGGTAGCGCCGATACAAGCGGTCATCGGCGACTTCCATGGCCTGAACACCCTCAAGCATCAACCGGCGAAGATCGCCGCCATCGAGGGCCATTGGGAAAACGTCGGCAATGAGCCGACCCCGCTGATCCTGTTCGGCTGGCCCGACATGCAAGCGGAAAAAACCAAATACGCCGTGGAAATTCCCTACCTGGGCAGCCTGATCCTGACGCACTCGTTGACCGAGCAGGTGCCGGCCCTCAAGGAGTTCCCGCCTGAAGATCGACCCAACTCGACCATCGTGTTCTGGTCGTTCCGGGTCATGGTCGGCCTTGGGTTGCTAATGATTTTTACCGGCCTGTGCAGCCTGTGGCTGCGCCGCAACGATCGGATCTATCAGTCCCGGCCGTTCCTCCACCTGGTGTTGTGGATGGGGCCGTCCGGGCTGGTTGCGATCCTGGCCGGCTGGTTTACCACGGAGATCGGCCGCCAACCTTGGGTGGTCTACGGCTTGATGCGCACGGCCGATGCGTCGTCCGGCCACAGCTTCGCCCAGATGAGCATCACCCTGGTGCTGTTCGTCGTGGTGTATTTCGCGCTGTTCGGTGCGGGCCTGAGCTACATGATGCGCCTGGTGCGCAAAGGGCCGGTGGCCCACGAAGACGAACCGAGCGATGGCGGCCCGGGCCAGAAACGCACCCCGGCCCGGCCATTGTCGGCCGCCAACGAAGGCGACGACGACGTGGACCACAACGACCGCTCGAACAAGGGGAATTGAGTCATGGGTATTGATCTTCCGCTGATCTGGGCCGTGGTCATCATCTTCGGCATCATGATGTACGTGATCATGGACGGCTTCGACCTGGGGATTGGCATCCTCTTCCCCTTCGTCAAGGGCGAGCGCGACCGCGACGTGATGATGAACACCGTGGCGCCGGTCTGGGATGGTAACGAAACCTGGCTAGTGCTGGGCGGTGCCGGATTGTTCGGGGCGTTTCCGCTGGCCTATTCGGTGGTGCTTTCGGCCCTGTACCTGCCGTTGATCCTGATGCTCATCGGCCTGATCTTCCGCGGCGTGGCTTTTGAGTTCCGTTTCAAGGCCAAGGCTGAGAAGCGCCACCTCTGGGACAAAGCGTTCATTGGCGGTTCGCTGACGGCCACCTTCTTCCAGGGTGTGGCGCTGGGGGCGTTCATCGACGGTTTCGAGGTGGTCAATCGCCAGTTCGCCGGCGGCTCCCTGGACTGGTTCACGCCGTTCACGGTGTTCTGTGGCCTGGCGTTGATCGCGGCGTACGCGTTGCTCGGCTGCACGTGGCTGATCATGAAGACCGAGGGCAAGCTGCAAGAGCAGATGCATGACCTGGCCCGGCCGCTGGCGTTCGTGGTGCTGGCCGTGATCGGTATCGTCAGCATCTGGACGCCGCTGGCCCACGCCGACATTGCCGCCCGCTGGTTCACGTTGCCGAACCTGTTCTGGTTCCTGCCGGTGCCGATCCTGGTATTGGTGACCATGTACGGGTTGTTCCGCGCGGTGGCCCGCAATGCCAACTACACGCCTTTCATCCTGACCCTGGTGCTGATTTTCCTCGGCTACAGCGGCCTGGGCATCAGCCTTTGGCCGAACATCGTGCCGCCGTCCATCTCGATCTGGGACGCCTCGTCACCGCCCCAGAGCCAAGGCTTCATGCTGGTGGGCACGCTGTTCATCATTCCGTTGATCCTGGTGTACACCTTCTGGAGCTACTACGTGTTCCGCGGCAAGGTGACCCATGACGACGGCTACCATTGAGGGCGTGAACATGGCCAAACCTGACTTGAAAGACATCGAGGCCGCCGAACGCAAGCCACTCTGGCAGCGGCTCGGCTGGCTGGCGCTGATCTGGGCTGGCAGCGTGCTGGCGTTGTTCATCGTCGCCAGTTTGATGCGGATGTTCATGAATGCCGCCGGGCTGACCACCCACTGATTCTTCTGTGAGGGCAAGCTTTGCTCCCACAGGGCAATCATTATTTGCGGGCCTTGAGGATCACGAATTTCGGCGTGGCGGCCACTTGCTCGACGCCTCGGAACAACCGCGCCAGTTTGCTGTGGTAGCCCAGGTGCCGGTTGCCGACGATGTACAGCGCGCCGCCTACCACCAACGCTTCGCGAGCCTGCTGGAACATCCGCCAGGCGAGGAAATCGCCCACCACCTGCTGCTGGTGAAAGGGCGGGTTGCACAGCACCACATCCAATGACTGCGCCTCTTGTCCGGCCAGGCCATCACCGGCCCGGACGGTCACTTCGCGCTCGCCCAAGGCCGCGCGCCAGTTCTCGGCAGCCGATTGCACAGCCATGTACGACTCGTCCACCAAGGTGTAGTGGGCCTCGGGGTTTTGCAGGGCACTGGCGATGGCCAGCACGCCATTGCCGCAGCCCAGGTCGGCGACCCGGGCCGTCCCGAGATTTTTTGGCAGATGGGGCAGGAACGCACGGGTGCCGATGTCCAGGCCTTCGCGACAGAACACGTTGGCGTGGTTGAGCAGTTCGATCTTTGGCTCGTCCAGCCGGTAGCGCGTGGGGTAGGGCGATACGGCCGGGGTACTGCCTGGTGGGGAGGCGGCTGGCGTGGCGATCAGCAGCCGCGCCTTTTTCACCGCCAGTGAGGCCTGCACCGGGCCGATGTAACGCTCCAGCAAATCGCCGGCGGCCCGGGGCAGGTGTTTGATCATCGCTCCGGCAATCACTTGGGCGCCCGGCGCCAATTGGCCTTGCAGGCGAATCAGTTGTTCCTCCAGCAGGGCCAGGGTTTTCGGTACTTTGATCAGGACGCGATCGAACGGGCCGCTCAACGGCTCGCTGGCGGGCAACGTGGGCACCGCATCGAAGGGCCGGCCATTGCGCACCAGGTTTTTCTCCAGTGCCTGCAAAGCCAGGAAGGAATCACCGCTGCTGGTCACCAGGACGTTGCCGGCCAGGCTGGCCGCCAGGGCGCCGAAGCCGTCATTGAGCACCAGGACCCGAGTCTGCGCGACCGGTTGTTGTTCGGCCAGGTACGCGAGCAGGTATTCATCGGCCGCATCGAAGGCTTGCAGCGGTTCGTTCTGCTGTTCGGGTTGGCGGATCAGGTCAAGTTGAGCGAAAGGGCTGTCAAGCAGGGGCATGGCTGGGGACTCTGGAGATCAACGAATGTCCCGCTGCCTGGAGGTAGGTGTCTGTGCGGGACCACCTGAATGAAAGGCGTCGCGTGCAAGCAGCGGCATCATTCAAGAGGGACCGCAAATGGTACGTTTTTTTGTTGCACATTACTCGCGGGTTTTTCAGCTCGGCAACGCCGGGCCAAGGGTTAGATCACATGGATCTGGGCGGCTTTGGCCACCGCTGAAATCTTATTGCTGACGTTCAGCTTTCGCATGCAACTGCACACATGAAAATTCACGGTTCGTTCGGAAAGACAAAGGATCCTGCCCACTTCCGACGCCGTCTTGCCTTCGGCTGACCACCTCAACACTTCGATTTCTCTTGGCGACAAGTGACATTTGGGTTGGGCTGCGATGGCGTCCGCCAGTTTTTTGTTGGCCAGAGCATGCAGCTTTTGACTGGCGTAGATGGCGTAGCCGAGATTGTCATAATGCTCCTCGATATCAATAGGACAATGGGTTCGTACAAGGCTGAACAGACTGCACTGGGCCCCTTGTTCGTCATGAACGGCCTGGGTCCAGCCGTACTTGAGTCCCAGCCGATTAAGTTCTCGCCATAACTTGGGGGCCTGAGCGAAAACAGTCTCATTCCACAAGATAGGGAGTGATGATTGATTGCAATGTGCTACTAGTGGATCGTTCGACGCATAACCGTTTTGTTCATAAAGCCTGTCCCATCCATAAGGGTAGTTATTCAGGTTTACCTTGCTGGTGTGTTTGTCGGGGCTTCCGATATAGGCTGCAAATGCACAGTATTCAAATCCTTGATTATTAAAGAAATTCAATACTAGACGATAGGCCGTCTGCAGGTCCTTTTCACAGGATAACTTTTTCAGCAACAAGTCCTTCCACCTGTCCATCGCTTTCTCCTGGGTTTGATTCGTCCGTGCGGATCCAATCCATGATGCGAATTTTTAGTGTAGGACTATTCCCTAACTTTGGAGTGAGATTTTTTAACTAGCTTACAAAATTGTAATGTGATCTTTCTGTAGATTTGTTTCTTTTGCAGTGTCTCTAACTTTGTACAGTTTTGGTAAAAGTTATAAGTTGGTGAGTGCAGCAAAGTGCTATCACTCGCCCGTCGGTGGTGAAAAGGTTCACTTTGCGGGACACTGCACGTCTTGTCTCATAGGAGTGGCCCATGACCGACAGCGCAGAGAAGTTCACCCGCCAGACCCTGCTCGATGTCCAGCCGTTGACGTCTCATTTGTTTACCTTGCGCACGACCCGGGATCGCGGCTTTCGCTTCCGGGCGGGCCAGTTTGCCCGGTTGGGTGTCGCCAAGGCCGACGGCACCACCGTCTGGCGGGCGTACTCCATGGTGTCGTCGCCGTTCGACGAGTTCCTCGAATTCTTTTCCATCGTAGTCCCCGATGGCGAATTCACCAGCGAACTCAGCCGTTTGCAACCGGGCGATGAATTGTTGGTGGATCGCCAGGCTTTTGGCTACCTGACGCTTGACCGTTTCGTCGATGGTCGGGATTTGTGGTTGCTGTCCACGGGGACGGGCGTGGCGCCGTTTCTTTCGATCCTCCAGGATTTCGAGGTCTGGGAAAAATTCGAGCGGATCATCCTGGTCTACAGCGTGCGCGAGGCACGGGAGCTGGCCTATCAGGAGCTCATCAAGGAACTGCCTCAGCGTGACTACTTGGCCGAGTACGCTCACAAGTTTCGTTTCGTAGCGACCATCACCCGTGAGCAGCATCCGGGAGCGCTCAACGGGCGGATTACTACGCTGATCGAAAATGGCGAGTTGGAGCGCGCGGCCGGCGTAGCGCTGACGCCGGAGCATTCACGGGTGATGCTATGCGGCAACCCGCAAATGATCGACGACACGCGCAAGCTGCTCAAGACCAGGGGCCTGCAACTGAGCCTGACCCGTCGTCCGGGCCAGGTGGCGGTGGAAAACTACTGGTAGGCTCAGGGCCGCTCGTTCTGAGCCTTGAGCAGATCGCGGATCTCACTCAGCAGCAGCTCTTCCTTGGTCGGGACCGGCGGGGCGCTGGGAGCCACGGCCTCTTCACGCTTAAGGCGGTTGATGGCCTTGACGCCCATGAAGATGGCGAACGCGACGATGATGAAGTCAATGGTGCTCTGGATGAATTTACCGTAGGCCAGTACCACCGCAGGCGCATCACCCTGGGCGGCCTTGAGGGTGATGGCCAGGTCACTGAAGTCCACGCCACCGATCAACAGGCCAATTGGCGGCATGACCACGTCGCCAACGAATGACGAAACGATTTTGCCAAAAGCGGCCCCGATGATGATCCCGACGGCCATGTCGACGACATTGCCTTTGACCGCGAAGGCCTTGAACTCGCTTAGCACGCCCATGAGTTATTCCTTGTGACAGATGAAAGATGAGTGGCAGTGTAAGTCAGCCCAACGGGTCTTGCTCGAAACGCTTGCTTACAAAGCTTCCGTTATCGACCTGAGCGGGGAGGAAAAGTTTACAAAGTGCCATCAATCGCGCGCGATACGCGGTTTCAGGCCCGAGCCCTATAACGTTTTTTCTATCGGCACGGTACGGCATTTCTATTTAGGTTTTCTTTTTTCCGGCACTAGCCTCTGGATGGCGCACATGGATGCGCTCTATAACATCAGAGGAACATGCTATGAACACTTCCCTTGGCCACGGGGCTTATTCCCATCGCCGCGCTTTTTTTGTGCTGACCGCGAGCCTTCTATCCTTGTCTGTCAATGCGGCCACCCTGACCCGGGACAACGGTGCGGCGGTCGGTGATAACCAGAATTCGCAAACGGCGGGTCCCAACGGTCCGACCCTGCTGCAAGACGTGCAGTTGATCCAGAAGCTCCAACGCTTCGACCGTGAACGCATCCCCGAGCGCGTGGTGCATGCCCGCGGTACCGGTGCCCACGGCACCTTCACGGTGTCCGACGACCTCAGCGACTTGACCAAGGCCAAGGTGTTCGCCGCAGGCCAGGTGACCCCGGTGTTCGTGCGGTTTTCGGCCGTGGTGCACGGTAATCATTCACCGGAAACCCTGCGCGACCCCCGTGGCTTCGCCACGAAGTTCTACACCGCCGACGGTAACTGGGACTTGGTGGGCAACAACTTCCCGACCTTTTTCATTCGTGATGCCATCAAGTTTCCAGACATGGTTCATGCCTTCAAACCCGACCCGCGGACCAACCTGGATGATGATTCGCGCCGGTTCGACTTCTTCTCCCATGTTCCAGAATCGACCCGCACCCTGACCGAGTTGTATTCCAACTCCGGGACACCGGCCAGTTACCGCGAGATGGACGGCAATGGTGTACATGCCTACAAATTGGTTAACGCCAAGGGTGAAGTTCACTACGTGAAGTTTCATTGGAAAAGTTTGCAGGGGTTGAAAAACCTCGATCCGAAAGAAGTTGTGAAAGTTCAGGGTCAAGATTACAGCCATATGACAAATGATCTGGTGACTCATATTAATAAGGGCGACTTCCCGAAGTGGGACTTGTACGTCCAGGTACTGAACCCACAGGACCTTGCCAAGTTTGACTTCGACCCACTCGATGCGACCAAGATCTGGCCGGGCGTGCCTGAGCGAAAAGTCGGGCAAATGGTCTTGAACCGTAATCCGGCGAATGTCTTCCAGGAAACCGAGCAGGTGGCCATGGCGCCGGCCAATCTGGTGCCGGGCATCGAGCCTTCCGAGGACCGTTTGCTTCAGGGACGGGTGTTTTCCTACGCCGACACACAGATGTACCGGATAGGCGCCAATGCCCTGCAATTGCCGATCAACGCCCCCAAGGTGGCGGTGAACAACGGCAACCAGGACGGCGCGATGAACCCGGGCAGCACCAGCACCGGCGTGAACTACCAACCGAGCCGCCTGACGCCTCGCGACGAACCGCAAGCGGCACGCTACAGCCAGGCCGCGCTGAGCGGCAGCACCCAGCAGGCGAAGATCCAGCGCGAGCAGAACTTCAAGCAGGCCGGTGATCTGTATCGTTCGTTCAACAAGAAAGAGCGTGATGACTTGATCGAAAGCTTTGGTGGCTCGCTGGCGACCACCGATGACGAGAGCAAGCACATCATCCTGTCGTTCCTCTACAAGGCCGATCCTGAATACGGCACTGGCGTGGCCCGTGTTGCCAAAGGCGACCTGGCCCGGGTCAAGGCGCTGGCGGAAAAACTGAGCGACTGATCCACAGTCAGGCAGGTGCATGACCTGTGGGAGCAAAGCTTGCTCGCGAAGCGGCGTTGGGTCTGGAATCAGACCGAGTCGTTTGCATCGCGGGCAAGCCTTGCTCCCACAGCCTGGCTACAACAGTCATGCCCACGGTCATATGCCAGAGGAGACGTCATGATGGGTAAATTGCTTTTATCGATGCTTGTGGCCTGGTCAGTGAATGTACTGGCCGATCAACCAATAGCCACCGAACCGGCGGCGGTGCAGGAGCAACTGCAAAGTTACTATTTCGACGCCGCTCGCCGAGGCGACGTGCCGATGCTCGATACGTTTATCGAAGCCGGTTACTCGCTGGATACCCGGGATGAGAAGGGCTACACCGCGCTGATTCTGGCGGCCTACCACGGCCACGGTCCGGCGGTGGAGCGGTTGCTGGCCGCGGGGGCCGATGCCTGTGCCCAGGACAAGCGTGGCAATACCGCACTGATGGGCGCCATTTTTAAAGGCGAAGTGCAGATTGCGCGTCGTTTATTGTCCACCGACTGCAGCCCGGACCAACGCAATGGCGCGGGGCAGACCGCCGCGATGTATGCCGGCCTGTTCAAGCGTGGCGAGTTGCTCGATGCCTTGAAGGCCAAGGGCGCCGACCTGGAGGCCAGGGATCCGTTGGGCAATACCGCGACGAATCTGGCCAACGGTGAAATCAGAATGCCGGCCCCGCAATAAAGCCCGACTGCTATCATCGCGGTTTTTACCCCGGAGTTGAGATGGCCAAGGCAAAGCGCATGTACGGCTGCACCGAGTGCGGCTCGACCTTCCCCAAGTGGGCCGGCCAATGCAGTGAATGCGGAGCCTGGAACACCCTGACCGAAACCATGGTGGAAAGCGGCGGCGCGGCGGCTCCTACCGGGCGCACGGGCTGGGCCGGCCAACAGGCGCAGATCAAGACCCTGGCCGAAGTCAGCGTTGAAGAAATCCCGCGTTTCTCCACCGCGTCCGGTGAGTTGGACCGGGTGCTGGGGGGCGGCTTGGTGGACGGCTCGGTGGTGCTGATCGGTGGCGATCCGGGCATTGGTAAATCCACCATCCTGTTGCAAACCTTGTGCAACCTCGCCACGCGCATGCCGGCGTTGTACGTTACGGGCGAAGAGTCCCAGCAACAGGTTGCCATGCGCGCCCGGCGCCTGGGCTTGCCCCAGGACCAGTTGCGGGTCATGACCGAGACCTGCATCGAAACCATCATCGCCACGGCGCGCCTGGAAAAACCCAAGGTGATGGTGATCGACTCGATCCAGACCATTTTCACCGAACAACTGCAGTCGGCCCCGGGCGGCGTATCGCAAGTGCGTGAAAGCGCGGCGTTGCTGGTGCGCTACGCCAAGCAGAGCGGCACGGCGATTTTCCTGGTGGGCCACGTCACCAAGGAAGGTGCGTTGGCGGGACCGCGGGTGTTGGAGCACATGGTCGACACCGTGTTGTATTTCGAAGGCGAATCCGATGGGCGCCTGCGTTTGCTACGGGCGGTGAAGAATCGCTTTGGCGCGGTCAACGAACTGGGGGTGTTCGGCATGACCGACAGGGGCCTGAAAGAAGTCTCGAACCCGTCGGCGATCTTTCTGACACGTGCCCAGGAAGAAGTCCCCGGTAGCGTGGTCATGGCAACGTGGGAAGGGACCCGGCCGATGTTGGTCGAGGTGCAGGCGCTGGTGGACGACAGTCACTTGGCGAACCCACGACGGGTCACCCTGGGCCTGGATCAGAACCGGCTGGCCATGCTGCTGGCGGTGTTGCATCGACACGGTGGGATCCCGACACACGATCAGGACGTGTTCCTCAACGTCGTGGGCGGGGTCAAGGTGCTGGAGACCGCATCCGACCTGGCGTTGATGGCGGCGGTGATGTCCAGCCTGCGCAACCGGCCGCTGCCCCATGATCTGTTGGTGTTTGGTGAAGTCGGGTTGTCGGGGGAAGTGCGACCGGTGCCCAGCGGGCAGGAGCGGCTCAAGGAAGCCGCCAAGCATGGCTTCAAACGCGCCATCGTGCCCAAGGGGAACGCGCCGAAGGAAGCGCCGGCGGGGTTGCAGATCATTGCGGTGACACGCCTGGAACAGGCGTTGGATGCGTTGTTCGAATAATGTCGAGGCGGATGCAGGCCTCCGTGGCGAGGGAGCTTGCTCCCGCTGGGGTGCGCAGCAGCCCCTCAAATATGCATTGCGATGTGTCAGGTTGGTGGAGTCGCTGCTTTTGGGGCTGCTACGCAGCCCAGCGGGAGCAAGCTCCCTCGCCACGGGGGATCGTGCACAGGGCGGGGGCTGTGCACACGGGGGCTGCGGCGGGGCTTTTCAAATATGGATCAAAGCCTTGAACTCCCGCTCCAGCTCCTTAGGGTCGCCCAGGTTCAGCTCTATCAACCGGCGTAAATGTGCGATGGAAGCCAGGTCGATATGTTCGCAGACGAAGCCCAGGTGACCATGGTCATCATGGGCCAACCGAACTTCCATTTTGATCTCCGCGTCAGGGCTCAAATGGATATCGGCCATGAAGGGTTGGTCGGGATCGCCAAGCCAGGGTTCGGGTTTTGTGATCAGCAGCCCCTTGAGGGATAAATCCAATAACTCCACCGGCCAGATAAACGGGCCCTGGCTCAGTTCGGTCCTGGCATGGAATTCAACTCGTACGAAGCGGCGACGTTCGCTCATTACGCATTCCCTCTGGAGATTCACTGACTATAGACCGAACTGGGAGCGCATCGTCACCGTTCGGCAACAGACAGACGAATGTCGGGTATGGCCTTTGCCCGGGTTAGCGCTAAACTCCAGTGGCTGTCTTTCTTGTCCACCCTGGCTGGAATATAAAAATGAAAAACAATAATAGCCTGCTACGCCATCTGCCCTGGCTACTGCTGGCCGTCATAGGCGCGAGCGCCCTGGGCGTCGTGGCCTTGCGCCGCGGCGAACCCATCAACGCCCTCTGGATCGTCGTCGCCGCCGTGGCCATCTACCTGGTCGCCTACCGCTACTACAGCCTCTTCATCGCCAACAACGTGATGCAACTCGACGCGCGCCGGGCCACCCCCGCCGTGCTCAACAACGATGGCCTGGACTACGTCCCGACCAACAAACACATCCTTTTCGGCCACCACTTTGCGGCCATTGCCGGCGCGGGGCCGTTGGTCGGGCCGGTGCTGGCGGCGCAGATGGGCTATTTGCCCGGCACGCTCTGGCTGATCGCCGGCGTGGTGCTGGCCGGTGCGGTGCAGGACTTCATGGTCCTGTTCCTGTCCACCCGCCGCAACGGTCGCTCCCTGGGCGACATGGTGCGCGAGGAAATGGGCCGCATTCCTGGCACCATCGCGCTGTTCGGCTGCTTCCTGATCATGATCATCATCCTCGCGGTGCTGGCGCTGATCGTGGTCAAGGCCCTGGCCGAGAGCCCGTGGGGCATCTTCACGGTGATGGCGACCATCCCGATCGCGATGTTCATGGGCATCTACATGCGCTACATCCGCCCGGGCCGCATCGGCGAGATCTCGATCATCGGCGTGCTGTTGCTGCTGGGCTCGATCTGGCTGGGCGGGCAGATCGCCGCCGACCCGGTCTGGGCCAAGGCCTTCACCTTCACCGGGATCCAGATCACCTGGATGCTGATCGGCTACGGTTTTGTCGCGGCGGTGCTGCCGGTGTGGCTGATCCTGGCGCCACGGGACTACCTGTCCACGTTCCTCAAGATCGGCACCATCGTCGCCCTGGCGATCGGCATCCTGGTCACCATGCCCGAGCTGAAAATGCCGGCACTGACCCAGTTTACCGACGGTACCGGGCCGGTGTGGAAGGGCGGTCTGTTCCCGTTCCTGTTCATCACCATCGCCTGCGGCGCGGTTTCGGGTTTCCATGCGCTGATCTCCTCGGGGACCACGCCCAAGCTGCTGGATAACGAAACCAACGCCCGCTACATCGGTTACGGCGGCATGCTGATGGAATCCTTCGTGGCGATCATGGCCATGGTCGCGGCCTCGGTGATCGAGCCGGGCGTGTACTTCGCCATGAACAGCCCGGCGGCGATCGTCGGTACCGATGTGGTGGCCGTGGCCCAGACTGTCAGCAGTTGGGGCTTTGCAATCACCCCCGACGCGCTGCAAGCGGTGGCCAAGGACATCGGCGAGACCACCATCCTGGCCCGTGCCGGCGGTGCGCCGACCCTGGCGGTCGGGATCGCGCAGATCCTGCACTCGGTGCTGCCGGGTGAGAACACCATGGCGTTCTGGTACCACTTCGCGATCCTGTTCGAAGCGCTGTTCATTCTCACCGCCGTGGACGCCGGCACCCGTGCCGGACGGTTCATGCTGCAGGACCTGCTTGGCTCGTTCGTGCCGGCCCTCAAGCGCACCGAATCGTGGACCGCCAACCTGATCGCCACCGCCGGCTGCGTGGCGCTGTGGGGTTATCTGCTGTACCAGGGCGTGATCGATCCGCTGGGCGGCATCAACACCTTGTGGCCGCTGTTCGGCATCTCCAACCAGATGCTGGCAGGGATCGCCCTGATGCTCGCCACCGTGGTACTGATCAAGATGAAGCGCCAGCGCTACGTCTGGGTCACGCTGCTGCCGGCCAGCTGGCTGCTGATCTGCACCACCACCGCGGGCCTGATCAAGCTGTTCGACGCCAACCCGGCGATCGGCTTCCTGGCCCTGGCGCGCAAATACAACGATGCCCTGGCCGCCGGCCAGATCCTGGCCCCGGCCAAGAGCATCGAGCAGATGCAGCACGTGGTGTTCAACGCCTACACCAACGCAACGCTGACGGTGTTGTTCCTGTTCGTGGTCTTCAGCATCTTGTTCTACGCGCTCAAGGTTGGCATCGCCGCCTGGGGCACGAAAGAACGCACGGACAAAGAAGCACCATTCCAGGCCCTGCCGGACGCTTGATAGAGGATTGCAACGATGTTCAATGACTTGAGTCGCCTGGGTAAATACCTCGGTCAGGCCGCGCGCCTGATGGTCGGCATGCCCGACTACGACAACTACGTCGAGCACATGCAAACCAAGCACCCGGACAAGCCGATGATGGACTACGAGGCGTTCTTCCGGGAACGCCAGGAGGCCCGTTACGGCGGCAAGGGTGGGCCCAAGTGCTGTTGACTTGAGCTGAACCCAACCCCCTTGTGGGAGCGGGCTTGCTCGCGAAGGCGGTGTGTCAGCCACATCAATGGCGACTGACCCGACGCCTTCGCGAGCAAGCCCGCTCCCACATTGGTTTGTGCTTTTCTTTAATTTCGAAACAGGAGAATCATGTTGTCCTCTCCCATCCCGGTCACCATCCTCAGCGGCTTCCTGGGCGCCGGCAAGACCACGCTGTTGCGCCATCTGCTCAAGGCCGAACACGGCCTGAAAATCGCCGTGATCGAGAACGAGTTCAGCGATGCCGGTATCGACACCCAACTGCTGGGCAACGAGCCGGTGCAAGTCATGACCCTGGCCAACGGGTGCGTGTGCTGCACCATTCACACCGACCTGACAAAAGCCCTGTACCTGTTGCTCGAGCGGCTGGACAGCGGCGAAATCGCTTTCGATCGCCTGGTGATCGAATGCACCGGATTGGCCGACCCGGCCCCGGTGGCGCAGACTTTTTTCATCGACGAGGACCTGCGCGAGCGTTATATCCTCGACGGCATTCTGACGTTGGTGGATGCCGCTCACGCCGATATCCACCTGACCCAGGCCATCGCCCAGGCTCAGGTCGGGTTTGCCGATCGCCTGCTGCTGAGCAAGACCGACCTGGTGGACGCCGCCCAAGTCCAGGCCCTTGGCGACCGCCTGACACGCATCAATCGGCGGGCGCCGATCCGGGTGGTCGAGCACGGCCAGATCGACTTGGCCGAGTTGCTCGACATTCGCGGCTTCAACCTCAATGCGGACCTGGGCGCAGGGTTCAGCCTGCGACCGGTGGGCAAGGCCACCCCGGGCGATCGCATCAGCAGCCTGGTGTTGCGCACCGACAAGGCGCTGGATATCGACAAGCTCAGCGAGTTCATGAACCAACTGCTGGAAGAGCACGGCAAGCAACTGCTGCGCTACAAAGGCGTGCTGAACATCGCGGGCGAACCCCGTCGACTGGTGTTCCAGGGCGTGCTCAAGTTGTACGGTTTCGATTGGGACACCGAATGGGCCCCCGACGAAGCCCGGGAAAGCGTGATCGTGTTCATCGCCGACGAACTGCCTGAAGAGAAGATCCGCGCCGGATTCGAAGCGGCGCTACTTTGACTATGCCTGCGTTCGTCAAAACGTCTGCCTGAAGCGCTTTTCGTGGCGAGGGAGCTTGCTCCCGCTCGGTTGCGCAGCAACCGCCAAAAAGCGAGGGCGGCTACGCCCCCCAGCGAGAGCAAGCTCCCTCGCCACCACCGCTATTTGATCAGCAGTTTTTGCTCCAGATGGTCCAGGTGCTCGTCCATCAGCCGCACGGCTTCGTTGACGTTGCGACCTTCCACGGCGTCGACGATCGCCAAGTGTTCCTGCCAGGCGCAATGTCGGCGCGACTTGACCTCGTGTCGCGCCAGGGCCAACGAGGTCAACGGCACCAGGCTGCCGAGAAATTGCAGCAACGGCGCGTTACCGGCCATGGCGGCCAGTTGCAGGTGAAACTCGCCGGACAGGCGTATCGCCGGGCCACGCTCGCCGCGGTCCAGGCAGTGCTGTTCCTGTTTCACCAGATCCCGAAGACGTCGTAGATCCTGCGGTCGTGGCGCCTGGCAGGCCAGGCGCACCAGCGTCTGCTCGGCCAGGCGGCGAGCGTGGAGGATCTGCCGGGTCTGCTCCAGATCTGGCGCGGCGACCTGGGGGCGGTGGTTGGGGCGCAGTATCACCACTTGCTGGTGGGACAGGCGAGCCAGGACGCGGCGAATGATGCTTCGGCTGACGCCGAACACATCTCCCAGGCTTTCCTCGGTGAAGCGGCTGGCCGGGGCAATGCGTTGTTCGAGGATGGCGTCGAAGATCCGCGGGTAGATATCGTCCACCGACGGTTTGCCGATCCGGTCGGGCAGGGGCAGGGCGGCAAGTACGTTGCGGTTATGTTGATGGGAAACGAGAGTGTTCATGGCGGTCTCCGCAGGCCCAGGCTCAAGTGCCGAGGCTGTCGTCCGGAATATTCAATTCGATGCCCATGCGCTGGCCTTCCCGGAGAATGTGCCGACGCATTTCGGCGCTGGCCTGGGCGCTGTTCTTGCCACGGATGGCACGGACCACGGCTTCGTTTTCTTCCAGGCGTTCGGCCAGGTGTTCGGGCGAGTTGCGCAACACATCGGCGCTTTGCTTGAGGGCGTTGCTGGTCTGCTGGACCACGCTCTGGAAGATCGGGTTGGACGTCAAGGCAAACAGTTCTTCATGGAAAGCGATGTAGGCGTTGGCACAGGCGTCGCTGTCATTGGCTTCCAGGGCTTCGCGCATGTCCATGAGGGTCAGGCGCAACTGGCCGACTTCCTTGCTGCTGATGGACTGGGCCACGAGGCCGACGATGAAGGGCTCCAGGGTGTAGCGCAGTTGCAACAAGTCTTCCAGGCTCGCGCCGGCCATGGCGCTGCCTTCACTGACGGTATCGTTGAGATTGGCCTCCAATACCACGACGCCTTTGCCGGGCATCGAGCGCACCAGGCCCAGCGTCTCCAGGACGATCACCGCTTCACGCAGGCTGGGCCGGCTGATGCCCAGTTGCTCGGCCAGTTCGCGCTGGCCGGGCAGCATGTCCCCCGAGCGCCACTGGCCCCGGGCGAGGGCGGCGCGGAGTTTCTCCACCACGGAATTGACGACAGTCGATGAGCTGATCACATGTGACTCCTTGGAAATCAACAGGCGATGCCGGCTCGCGGGCCGGCATCGCCGTCTTTCAGAATTGCTGGTGATGGGCGCTGCCCACCGGTTTTCTGGGTTGGAAGGTATAGCCTTGTTGGCCGGACAGCACCTTGCGCGCGCGAGGAACATCGATGTCTTTCTCCCAGCGGGCAATCGCCACGGTGGCCACGCAGTTGCCAATCAGGTTGGTCAGGGCCCGGCCAATACCCATGAACCAATCCACGGCCAACACCAGCACCAGGCCCACCACCGGGATCGCCGGGATCGCGGTCAGCGTCGCCGCCAGGATTACCAAGGCCGAGCCGGGAATGCCATGGGCGCCCTTGGAAGTGATCAGCGACACCAGCAGGATGGTCAACAGATCGCTCAGGGCCAGGGGTGTACCGGTGGCGTTGGCAATGAAGACAATCGCCAGGGTCAGGTAGATCGAAAAGCCATCCAGGTTGAACGAGTAACCGGTTGGAATCACCAAGCCCACGGTGGAGCTGCCGATCCCCAGGTGTTCGAGCTTGCGCATGATCTGTGGCAGCACGGCATCGGACGAAGCGGTACCGAGGACGATCAGCAGCTCTTCGCGCAGGTATTTAAGAAACGGCAGCATCGGCAGGCCCGATGCGCGCATCACCAGACCGAGGATCACGGCGACAAACGCGATGCAGGTCAGGTAGAACAGGCCGACGAGGCTGCCCAGGTGCTGCAGCGAGTCCAGGCCATATTTGCTGGTGGTGAAGGCAATGGCGCCAAACACGCCGATAGGGGCCAGGCGCACGATCATGCCCATGATGCGGAAGATCACGTGGCTGAGTTCGTTGATCAGCCGTGAAATACCAGAAGCGGCGTCACCGACGAGGTTCAATGCACTGCCGAACAGCACGGCGAACAGCAGCACCTGCAGGATATTGTTTTCCGCGAACGCTCCGATCACTGAGGTCGGGATCAGGTTCATCAGGAACTGCGTAGTGGTGACCAGGTGCTGGCCACGCTGGGCGATATCGTTCACGTCCGTGCTGGAGAGCTGCTCCAGGTGGATGTTCGCGCCGCTGCCAATGCCGGTGCTGAAGGCAAGGACCAGGCCGATGACCAGGGCGATGGTGGTAAGGACTTCGAAGTAGATGACCGACTTGAGGCCGATGCGTCCGACCTTCTTGAGATCACCGGCGCCGGAGATGCCGCTGACCACCACGCAGAACACGATCAGGCCGATGAGCATCTTGATCAGCTTGATAAAGCCGTCGCCGAGGGGTTTGAGCTGTGCAGAGTATTCGGGAAGGGTAAGCCCACAGACGATGCCGAGCACCAGTCCGAGGACAACTTGAAGGAAGATCGACCGCGAGCACCATTTGAGCATGGGAGGGATTCCTGGTTCGGTGTCCTTGTTCGCCAGAGGAGCTGGCGTCGGGACTTCATTATTGTGGTCTTACCGGTTTGTCCAGTGCAGGCGCAGTCTAGGCGCTGTTTTCGCGGGTATGCAAGCCCGATGGTGATGGTTTGGCTTGACCGGTCTTACCAGTTGCGATGAAAGCCCTGTGCTTGAGCCATTCCCAGGTTGGAAAAAATTTTGCCGCCAGATGCCTAAATGGATAACGAGGCGATACACAAGACTGTGGCGAGGGAGCTTGCTCCCGCTCGGTTGCGCAGCGACCGCAAAAATCTTGGGGCTGCTGCGCAGCCCAGCGGGAGCAAGCTCCCTCGCCACAGGGGATAATGGGTCAGAGAATACTTAGAATGAACGTTACTTTTGATTGTTCTTCCGTCTCGGCAAGATAGAGATAAGGCGAACCGCGCAGTCTTAAGCCCCCTACATATTTTTTATTGGCGGTCATGAGCGAAACGCGGGTGTGGCCGGATTTAATGTTTTCCGGCGAGATGACATTCTGTTGAACGTCGATAAGGGTGAAAAGCGTCGGCTCCTGAGTATTTGGGTCTTTTGCGCCAAGCACTTCGAGTAAACTTTTGCCAATCAATTTGTTGTAGTGATCGCCAGTGTTTTTTATGGTCAGGAGATAGCCACCCGCCGTATGCCGGAAATGCAATCGCAAGGGTTCGCCGCGGGTCCTGGGGTCTTCGGCGCGCATGCCAAGCAGGTGTGAGTGATCTTGGGTCTGGGGTCTGCCGGTAAAAAAGCCACCGCTGAAAGCACTGATGGTCGCCATTGCGGGGTTGCCATGCAGCCTCCCCAGCAGATTGACGTGAGCGCTGAACATATCAAGGGTTGCATGAAAAGAATGTTCACTGTCCATGTGAATATTGACTCCTGTATTGATTAATGAAGTTCGGGGTGCGGCGAGCTGGATCTTATTGAGTTATTAATGGCTTGTGGGATTATCTGTATTACAGGGCGTTAATTGCTTACTGGTGTTAGTTGTTTGATCGTGAGTTTTACACGCCAATAAAAAAGGCCCGCATCTTTCGATGCGGGCCTTTTTGGCTACGCGTTGGCGAGCTAATTAAGCGCCGTATACCGGCAGCTTCTTGCAGATCGCCTTGACCTTCTCACGCACGGCGTCGATGACCGCTTCGTTGTTCAGGTCCGCCAGGATGTCGCAGATCCAGCCGGCCAGTTCCTTGCACTCGGCTTCCTTGAAGCCGCGAGTGGTCACGGCCGGGGTGCCGAAGCGCAGGCCCGAAGTGACGAACGGCGAGCGTGGGTCGTTGGGTACCGAGTTCTTGTTGACGGTGATGAACGCCTTGCCCAGCGCCGCGTCGGCGTCTTTGCCGGAGATTTCCTGCTTGATCAGCGAGAGCAGGAACAAGTGGTTTTCAGTGCCGCCGGACACCACGTCGAAGCCGCGCTCGATGAACACGCCGGCCATGGCCTTGGCATTCTTCACCACTTGCTGCTGGTAAGCCTTGAACTCAGGTTGCAGGGCTTCCTTGAAGCAGATCGCCTTGGCTGCGATCACGTGCTCCAGCGGGCCACCCTGGGCGCCCGGGAAGACGGCGGAGTTCAGCTTCTTCTCGATGTCGGCGTTGGCACGGGCCAGGATCAGGCCACCACGTGGACCGCGCAGGGTCTTGTGGGTGGTGGTGGTGACCACGTCGGCGAACGGCACCGGGTTCGGGTAGACGCCTGCGGCGACCAGGCCGGCAACGTGGGCCATGTCGACGAACAGGTAGGCACCGACCTTGTCGGCGATCTCGCGGAAACGCGGGAAGTCCAGGACCTGGGAGTAGGCGGAGAAACCGGCCACGATCATTTTCGGCTTGTGCTCGAGGGCCAGGCGCTCGACTTCGTCGTAGTCGATCAGGCCGTTGCCGTCGATGCCGTACTGGACGGCGTTGTACAGCTTGCCGGAGGAGGAAACGCTGGCGCCGTGGGTCAGGTGACCGCCGTGGGCCAGGCTCATGCCCAGGATGGTGTCGCCGGCCGACAGCAGCGCCAGGTACACGGCGGCGTTGGCTTGGGAGCCTGCGTGTGGCTGGACGTTGGCGTAATCGGCGCCGAACAGTTGCTTGGCGCGGTCGATGGCCAGTTGCTCGACCACGTCGACGTACTCGCAACCACCGTAGTAGCGCTTGCCTGGGTAGCCTTCGGCGTACTTGTTGGTCAGTACCGAGCCTTGAGCTTCCATCACCGCGGGGCTGGTGTAGTTTTCCGAAGCGATCAGCTCGATGTGCTCTTCCTGGCGCTGAGCTTCTTGCTCCATGGCGGCAAAGAGATCGGCGTCGTACTTGGCAATAGTCAAATCACGGCTGAACATGGCGGTCCTCAAGGATCGGGGCAGAAAAGGGGGGCATTCTACCTCAACCGGTTTTGGAAGGCATATGAAAGGGCGTCATGTCTTGGACGAATGGGTTTCACGCAGGGCTCAGCGTCGCCTGTACCAGCCTCATCGCGAGCAGGCTCGCTCCCACATTGGACCCTGCGTACACATAACCTGTGGGAGCGAGCCTGCTCGCGATGAGGCCAGTCCAGACACTAAAAATCTCAGTCGAGCATGAACAACGCATCATTGCTGAACTGCGCTTCGAACCGATTGGCCGGCATCGGCCGGCCGAACAGGTAACCCTGGACTTCGTCGCAGCCGTGTTCGCGCAGGAAGTCCAATTGCTCGTGGGTCTCGACGCCCTCGGCGATCACCGCCAGGTTGAGGCTGTGGGCCATGGCGATGATCGCCCGGGCGATCTGCGCATCCTGCTCGCCGGAGGGTAGGCCGTCGACGAAGGTGCGGTCGATCTTCAGCACGTCGATGGGGAATTGCTTGAGGTAGTTGAGCGACGAATAACCGGTGCCGAAATCATCGACGGCAATGCTCAGGCCCAGGTTCTTCAACCCGGCGAGGATCTGCATCGCCTCGCTGACTTCGCGCATCAGGATACTTTCCGTCAGTTCCAGCTCCAGGCAGGCCGGCGGCAGGCCAGTGCTGTGCAGGATATTGGCGATGCGCGTGCCCAACTGGCCGTCGGAGAACTGCCGGGCGGAAATGTTGACCGAGACTTTCGGCACCCGGACCTTGGCCTGGTGCCAGGTCCTGAGCTGCCGGCAGGCTTCGGTGATGACCCAGTCGCCGACGTCTACCACTAAACCGAGTTCTTCGAGCACCGGGATGAAATCCCCCGGCGGCACCAACCCGCGTCGCGGATGGCGCCAGCGCAGTAGGGCTTCGGCGCCAGTCAAACGTTTGCCATCGCCGCTGAACTGCGGCTGGTAATACAGCACGAACTCGTTCTGCTCCAGGGCATGACGCAGGTCACTTTCCAGTTCCAGGCGCTCCAGGGCGCTGGCGTTCATGTCGGCCTGGTAGAACTGGAAGTTGTTCTTGCCGCGTTCCTTGGCGTGATACATGGCCGTGTCGGCGTTCTTCATCAACTGGCTCAGCTCGTTGCCGTCCTGGGGACTCAGGGCGATGCCGATACTGGCGGTGACGAAGAACTCACGGCCTTCAAGCACGAAGGGGCGGACCAGACTGGCGAGGATCTGCTCGGCCACGTTGATGGCCCGGTTCAGCGCCATTTCACGGCTGGCGCGTGGTTGCAGCAGCAGGGTGAACTCGTCGCCGCCCATGCGCGCCACGGTGTCGTCGTCGGCGACACAGCCGAGCAGGCGCGTGGCCATTTCCTTGAGCATCCGGTCGCCGGCGGCATGGCCGAGGGAGTCGTTGATCGGCTTGAACCGGTCCAGGTCGAGGAACATCAGCACGACCCAGGTCTTCTGCCGTTCGGCCGATTGCAGCGCGGTGTGCAGGCGATCCTGGAACAGCGTGCGGTTGGGCAGGTGGGTCAGGGCATCGTAATAGGCCAGGCGATGAATGCGCTGCTCGCTGGCCTTGCGTTCGCTGATGTCGCTGAAGAAACACACATAGCTGGCCAGGTCGCCTTCGTCATCCAGCACCGCGGTGATGCCGACCCAGGCAGGGTAGTGTTCGCCATTGCGGCGCTTGAGCCAGACTTCGCCTTCCCAGGTGCTGTGCTGTTGCAGTTGCTTGAGCACGTAGCGCAGGTGGGCTTCCTGCTGGTCGTCCACGGTCAGCATGTTGGGCAATTGGTCCAGCACTTGCGACACGGCATAACCGCTGACGCGACTGAAGGCTTCGTTGGCCTGGACAATGTAGCCAGCCGGGTCGGTGATCAGGATCGCCGAGGTCGAATGCTCGAAGACCGTGGCGGCCATGCGCAGGTCTTTTTCGGCGCGACGTTGCTGGCTGATGTCACGGCCCACACCCAGTACGCCTTCGAACGCGCCATGTTCATCCCACACCAGCACCAACCGCAGCTCGATGGGGATCTTGCGCCCGTCGGCACGCAGGCAGTCGAACAGGAACAACTGGGTCTGCATCTGGTTGCGCAGCTCGGCCAGTTGCGCGGGCTTGTCGAGGGCCTTGCTGACCCGGTCCATCAGGCTGTAGATGCCGGTCAGTTGTTGCGGGTTGGCGATGATCGATTGCCAGCCGTTCTGGAAAATCCAATCGGCGGTGTAGCCCAGCACCGCTTGCACCGACGGGCTGACATAGTTGAGCGAAAGCTTGTTGTCGGTGGAGAAAATCACGTCGCTGATGCTTTCGGCGAGCATCCGGTAGCGTTGCTCGCTGTCGCGCAGCGATTCGCTGGCCTCGATCTGCTCGGTGACGTCCTTGGCCACGCCGATGATTCGCGTCACCTGGTTATGCCGGTCGCGGGCCAGGGCCTGTTCGCGGATGTCGAAACAGCGCCACTTGCCATTGCGATGACGAAAGCGCAACTGGCATTGCAGCAACTGCGTGTAACCGCCCCGCCGTTGTTCCTGGCGCAGGTTGTGGTAGTGATCGGCGTCGTCGCTGTGCAGCAGGATTTCCCAGAAGTACTCGCCCATCTGGTGCAGTTCGGTGCGGTCGTATCCCAGGGTCTGGCCCAGGTGATGGTTGCTGAAGATCATCCGCTGGCTGATGACGTCCTGCACATAGAGATGGTCCGGCACGGTGCGCACCACGTCGGACCAGAACCCCTCGCGTTCGAGCAGCGAGAGCTCGATCAGCTTGCGGCTGGTGATGTCGCTGATGCTCAGGATGACCGCGTTGTAGTCGTGCTGTTTTTCCGGCAGGCGCAGCACCAGCCACAGGTGCTGGTCGCGACCGTGGGCGTCCTGGAGCTTGATCTCCAGTTCCAGTTGCTTGTGTTGATCGAGCAGCGCTTCGAGCAGCTTCGAGCCGACGGGGTTGTTGTCCTGCGCACCCTTGCCGACCAGCAACTGCCAAGCCTGGTCGCAGGAATCGACGTTGAGCAATTTCAACGCCATCTGGTTGACTTCGGTGACGTGAACTTCCTGGCGCAGCTGTTCGAGTTGGTGAGTGGTTTGTAGCCAGGCGCGCAATTGCTCGCCCGTGTGCAGGCCGGCTCGCTCGAAAAAGGCCTTGAGCCCCGACAGGTCAAGTACGCACAGGGCTACGCCGGTGCCTTCGAAAATATCCTGGTAACGTCGCCGCCCCTCGTGCAACTGCCGCTGGCGCCGACGCATGTTCAACAGCGCGATCACCGGCAACAACGAAAACGCCAGGCCCAGCAGGCATTTGCCGATGAAGGCCGGCAACAGTTGTTCGATCACCTGGCGGCGGTCGAACAGCCCCCGCAGTTGCCAGTCGCTGCTGCTCAGGGGCACGGTCAGTACGGTGCTTTTCAGGTCATCCGGCGACAGATGGGTCGGGCTGCTCGAAGGCAGGCTCTCGTCGCGGCTGATAATTTGCTGGTTGAGACGGTTCTCCACCAGCCATAGGGGGCGCAGCCCCACATCGGCTTGCTTGGTCAGGGTGGCGAAAAAGTTCGGGGTCAAGCGCAGGGCCCAATAGCCACGGCCGCTACCGCTGGCCTGGTGCAACAATAGATGCACCACGGAGCCGTCTTCGGCATTGCTGAAATAATGGGCCTGGGCCCGGCTGCGTCGCACCAGTTCGCTCAGGTAGTCGGCATCGTGGCTGTTGGCATCACTGTCACTGAGCACCCGGCCGGAAGGGCTCAGCAATGCCAAGCTGCGCAGCTCGGGGAGCGACTGCTGGAGTTTGTGAACCAGGGCCTGCTGCTCGTCGATACTTTGCGGTTGTTCGACGATCGGTAGCAGATTGAGGGCGATTTGCGCGTTCAAGGCCATGTTCAGGCTGACCTGCGCGGCGAGATCGGCGGTGTAGTCGATGGTGTACTGGCGCTGTTGCTGCTGGGTTTCGCGCAGTTGGTCGAGCAGTTGCCAGAACAGCAAGCCGAGCAACAGCAGCACCAGCGTGGCCAGCGCACCCTTCAATGTCCCGCGCAGGGGCGAGCCGGGCACGACAGCGGGTGCGCGAGGGGACAGGGGCGGAGTGACGTTGGACAAGCTGTAATCCTGCGTTTTGCTGGACTGGCGCGACGTGCACTATAAGCCGGACGCCCGAAGGGCGGCTAGCATGCCTTGACTTGTGGCAAAGTGCCAGCCCTGGGCGGCTGGACCTTGACCGACGGTTGAGGTAGCTTTGCCGGTCAAACAAGAGCGGTCCAGCTCCAGATTCCCAGGCTCTATTCGCCCGCAGGCATTGATGATCGTCAAGAGCCCGCGCCGCGCATGGCCTGGCTCGTTCTTTTCACCTGTCACTGACGCTAGGTTCACCATGGCTCAATACGTCTTCACCATGCATCGGCTGAGCAAAGTTGTTCCGCCGAAGCGGGAAATCCTGAAAAACATTTCTCTGTCCTTCTTCCCTGGCGCCAAGATCGGCGTGCTGGGCCTCAACGGTTCGGGTAAGTCCACGCTGTTGAAAATCATGGCCGGCGTCGATAACGAATTCGACGGCGAAGCCCGTCCGATGCCGGACCTTAACATCGGCTACTTGCCGCAAGAGCCACAGCTGGACCCAACCAAGACCGTGCGTGAAGTGGTCGAGGAAGCGGTCAGCGTGATCAAGGACGCCCAAGCGCGTCTCGACGAGGTCTACGCCGCCTACGCCGACCCGGATGCCGATTTCGACAAGCTGGCCGCCGAACAGGCCAAGCTCGAAGCGATCCTGCAGGCCAGCGACGGCCACAACCTCGATCGCCAGCTGGAAGTCGCCGCCGATGCGCTGCGCCTGCCGGCGTGGGACGCGAAGGTCGAACACCTCTCCGGTGGTGAGAAGCGCCGCGTGGCCTTGTGCCGCCTGCTGCTGTCGGCACCGGACATGCTGCTGCTCGACGAACCGACCAACCACCTGGACGCCGATTCCGTCGCCTGGCTCGAACACTTCCTGCACGATTTCCCAGGCACCGTGGTGGCGATCACGCACGACCGTTACTTCCTGGACAACGTCGCCGGCTGGATCCTCGAACTCGACCGCGGCGCGGGCATTCCGTACGAGGGCAACTACTCGGGTTGGCTGGAAGCCAAGTCCGATCGTCTGGCCCAGGAATCCAAGCAGCAGTCGGCCCACGAAAAAGCCATGAAGGAAGAACTGGAGTGGGTGCGCAAAGGCGCCAAGGCCCGCCAGTCCAAATCCAAGGCACGTCTGCAACGCTTCGAGGAAATGCAGTCCCAGGAATTCCAGAAGCGCAGCGAAACCAACGAGATCTACATCCCGGCCGGTCCGCGCCTGGGTGACAAGGTCATCGAGTTCAAGAACGTCAGCAAGGGCTACGGCGACCGCGTGCTGATCGACAACCTGTCGTTCTCCATGCCCAAAGGCGCCATCGTCGGTGTGATCGGTGGTAACGGCGCGGGTAAATCCACGCTGTTCCGCATGTTGATGGGCAAGGAAACCCCGGATTCGGGCAGCATCGAGATCGGCGAAACCGTGCAACTGGCCTGCGTTGACCAGAGCCGCGAAGACCTGGACGGCAGCAAGACCGTGTTCCAGCAGATCTCCGACGGTTCCGACCAGATCCGCATCGGCAATTATGAAATCCCGTCGCGCACTTACGTGGGCCGCTTCAACTTCAAGGGCGGCGACCAGCAAAAGTTCGTCAAGGACCTGTCCGGTGGTGAGCGCGGTCGCTTGCACCTGGCGTTGACCCTGAAGGAGGGCGGCAACGTCCTGCTGCTCGACGAACCGTCCAACGACCTCGACGTCGAAACCCTGCGTTCCTTGGAAGAAGCCTTGCTGGACTTCCCGGGCGCCGCCATTGTGATCTCTCACGATCGGTGGTTCCTCGACCGCGTGGCGACCCACATCCTGGCGTACGAAGACGACTCCCAGGCGGTGTTCTTCGAGGGCAACTACACCGAGTACGAAGCCGATCGCAAGAAACGCCTCGGCGAAGCGGCCGCCCAGCCCCATCGCGTACGGCACAAGAAACTGGCCTGATTCGGTCGGTTGTATAAAAAACGGAGCCTTTTAAGGCTCCGTTTTTTATGGGCGCAATACTGCCTTCACCACAGATCAGAAGTGTGGGAGCCCACTTGAGCGGGCATTGCGAAATCGAGCGAGAGTATGTTGGGAATCGTCGGATCGATTTCATACAGCAGGGCATAACCGGCGCCCGTAATGCCCGTCAGCAGGCTGACGTCGGGAACCCGATCGCTGTCGAGGACGGGGCCTTCGAAAAACTGCCGGGCGACTTCGCCAAGGGCCTGTTTGACCCTGCTGATGCCTTCGGGATTGTCCGAATGCCGATACAAGTCATACAGGCAGATCAGGTTGCCAAAATCGCCATGGCACAAGTTATAACCGTCACCCAAGCCGTGCTGCCACAGGTTGTTCTCGCAGCGCTGTATGTCGTCGAGCACCGTCTGCCGGGTTGTTTCATCCAAGGCAGCTCCCATCGACTTCATGAGTTGTCGCCTGGCGATGAGAATGCCGCCGTCTCCGTGGCACCACTTCGAGGCATGGTCCAGGGGGCCCAGCTCTCTCAGGTCGAGCCAGAAACCTTCCCGGCTCAAGCGGTTTTCACCCTCCAGGATCTGGATGGCCAAGGGCACCAACATTTCATCGCCAGTCACGTCATAGGCTTTGCACAACGCATGGATGACGCCCGAGAGACCATGGGACAGGCCGGTCAGAATGACGGAGCGATCATCGCGTCGCAGAAGCTGGCCGTCTTCAATCAGGACTTGATCCTTTATGTAGTCGACCATGCGCCGAATGGCCGGCAGCACATCCGCGTGCGCCGATAATGCGTGGATGTTGGCCAGTAGCGTTACCGTGCCACAACAACCGCCCAAGAAGTCGAAGTCGTAGTGTTCAGGCGGTACTTCAATCAATTGGGTCAGCAGGCTGGCAATTTTCTCGTCGTGTTTCGGGTCGCCGGTGATTTGACGACGATTGATGAGCAGATAGATGTAAGAACCCAGGCCATGGTAAGCACTGACGGTCAGGTCGGCTTTGAAGAAACCAAAATGTTGTTCCAATGAGTCCAGTACCTGGTCCAGGAGTGACAGCAAGTGCGGTTTGCCGCTGACCTTGAACAGGCTCAGGTAAAACAACCCAATCCCGGCAATACCGGAGTAAAGCCCGTGATCCATTGGGGAGGGGTATTTCCTGTGAGTCGTGGGGTGCTTATGGAAAGCCAACCAACAGACGTCCGTTGCCGTTCCCTTGAGTGCAAGCGCTTCGAGGCGGGAGCTGATGCTCAGAATGCCATCGAGTCGATTCTCTGGGGCCGCTTTTTCAGGCGTGGCACGGGGTGATGGCTGCCCATTGGGTCCTGGATACAAGCACATTTCGAGCAGCGTGAGTTGTAAGGCCCTGTCGGCTTTGGACAGGTTGGCTATTTTTTGTAGGCAACTTTTTATGGGGGGCTGGAGCTGCGTCATTTCGATTGTTTCACCTTGTGCGCTCGTCAGCTGGTTGGAGCTGAGCGACAGGGTGAAGCATGGGATGGCGGCTCTTTGCAGGTCGGCTATTTCATGACGCGGGATAGCCTTTTCCCGGTAGGGTTCCTTCAAGTCCTTCCACAGGGTTGCAAGCAGAAGTTCCCGGTCCAGCATGTTCTTCATGAAGCGTGGGTGGCGGCTCAATCCGATAAAGTCGGCATAACGCTGTGAATTTTTAAGCAATACGCGGGTTGATAGTTCGCCGGCGGCTTGTTCCAGTAGTTGCATCATCGCCTGCCGATGGGTCATCAACTCCTCGTAGGCGTATTCAAAGCCATGGAGCAGCTCCGCTTTATATGCCTCAGGTCCCTTGTGTACGCCGTGGAGAAGCGGCAGATGTTTTTGCTCTGGGAAGTGTTCGAATTCGGTTTTGCGTAAATGGTAGAAGCCTTCTTCGAAAACCAAGGCGTGGCGGGTGGAGATGAATAGCTCCTGGCGAGTCAGTCCGCTCTGGTCGTTATTGGAACCTTGTGAGAAGGGTACAAAGCCGCTGGAACACACCGACTGTTGGACCAACTTGAAGGTATTGGACAGTGCACAATCGGCAGGCAGTTCGAGTAACAGGTCGCTGGTGGACGCGGTGAACAAGCATTCGAGATCAATCATGACCGGGCTGCTGCCACACGCGATGATATTTTCGTAATGAAAGTCAATGCCGTTGAGTGCGTGGATGACGGCGATTTGTGCGCCCATCTTTCTGTAGAACAGCGCCACGTCCGCTGCGCTGGCACAAGGCGTATTGTCGATCTTTTCTACCCAGCTATGCCGCCCGCGGCTGAGGATTCTTGGCGCGTGGATGGCAAAACAATCAGCGCCTGTCCACTCACGTAGTTGTCCAAGCAGTTGATTGAAAAAAAGTGCTTCTCGGCTTGCTCGTGGCTTGTAGACCAACGAGGTTGTGCGGAACTTGACCTGGCAGACCGTTTCACCGCGACCGTGGGGATCGCCCAGGCCGAACTCAATGGCATCGATTGTCCGAGACGGAATCGAAAATGCGGTCTCCAGCGCCTCAATATCATCGGCGAAGTCGAGAATGATCGCGTAAAGATAGTTGAGTGTGTCTTCCAGCAAATCAAACAGCAACGTCGCCAACACAGGATAGGCTTCGAAAAAATCAAGCAGAGGCAAGGTGCGCAGGTGCTCGCTGAAGCCATCCAGGTCAATGTCGTCGCCATCGGCAATCCGTGTATTCAGATAATGGACCAGACTTTGTTCTGACGTGCGTCCGACTCGGGCCAGGACGTAGCGCTCGAGGCTTGCAAACAGGGCGGGTGCATCGATGTGCATGGCGGCTTTGCTGTAGCGCCCATCTGCCTTGAACATGTCGAGGAAATAAAGAAAAAAACGATAGCCAAACCAATAGAAATTGTCTTTGCCGCTCGAGGCCTGTGGGTCAATGGAAATGCTGTCGAGCCGAGTGATTTTTCCTTTCAAGGTCATCAAGACGGCTTCCCCGTCGCTAGGCAGGTGCCAGTCGTTGATAGGCTCCTTGGCATAGGCAGCCAGTTGCGCCCTGTCCAGCCCAAAGTGATTCAGCAAGGCTTGATCATCGTTATGCAGGCGGGTCAGGTTGTTTTCAAAAAGGGCGATGTCGCCGTCGGAAGAGAATCGATACTGGCCTCGCTGATTCATCTTCAAAGCGTTAACAAGCATGCCGTTGCTCCAGACATGGATAGAGCAGGCAATGCCTGCTCTATGTTTATAGGTGTTGCCTGTTCTTACGATCGGTTGACAGGCTTAGCACCCGAGTGTCGAACATTCCAGATTGGTGCACGTTCCGAAGGTGTTGCACTCCAGCGTCGTCGACAGAATCGACGCCGTGTTGTTCGCAGGGGTTTGGTAAGCGTCGAATTCGCTATAGAAGTCGCCGGACATGTTCAGGATTTTTTCGCTCATGTTTTTTCCTCATGGTTATCAAAAACACATACAGCGACCACGGTCTATTGGGTGCGATTAAACGCATCCGAACTGTAGTGTGTAAATGAAGTTGTGTTATAGCTGGGATTAGGGAGTCGCAAAGACCTGTTGGGCAGGTCTACTTCGATGGCAAAGGATTTAGCAGAGAAGCGCAGTGCAGTTTACAGTGCCGCACTCTACAATGGTCACTGCCGCTGATTCGGTGCCGAGGTCGGTTACCTGTTTGTAAGACTTAAAGTCGGCGTCGAAGTCGCCCGACATGGCCAGTATTTTTTCGCTCATTGTTGTATCTCCTTTGTTGTTGCAGTGCGCCGATTACGGCGCGGAAAAACATTAGCACGGTCCTGACCTAACGCAAATTTGTTGTGATGACTTCATGTTGCGGTTACATATGACTACATGAAGTTACAGGCTGTTAATTAGTTGTGTCCTGCAAGGATCGGCGATCCGCTGTTTGCTTGACCCCATCGGGTCGCCTGCCGGCCGTGCATGGCCCTGGGGCCTGGGGATAGATCGGACGACCTCTGTTGGGACGTAAAACAGAAGCTCCGCATCGGGGGGAGATATTAGGAGAGAAGCCGGAAGCTCCGATGCTGGTCTGGGCGCTTAGATACCCAAGGCGATACATCAACGGAAACAAGTTCGACGATGTTGTTTGTCAGTAGGCAGGAACCGCCGTATACGGAGCTGTACATGCGGTTGTATGACAGAACGGCGGCCATGACGCCGCCGTCTACTCGATTTACGACTCCGAGTGCTGGGCTTACAAGAAGTTACGGCGCCATGAGGTTAACTCACCGGTATCCTCTACCTGGCAGTATGCCTTGAAGTCGCTATCGAAATTTCCAGACATTGCTAACAGTTGCTCACTCATCATACATCTCCTTTGTATTGTCGTGATGCACCGGTAGGTGCGAGGAAAACACTAGCACAGCGCTGATTCGGTACAAGTTCGTTGTTGTGACCTTATGTTGCTGTTATATATTGCTACAAGTAGGTGGGTGTGCCTGGTTGTCGTTAGGTGTTTGACGTGCTTTGCTCGACAATTGTCTGTCCCGGGACAAAAATTTATCGTCGGAAAAGATTCTTATGATGCCTTGGTCATCCAGTCTTTATCGCAACAACTTCAATGACAAGGTCGCCCGCCGGTCGCTGCCAGACCACCTCATCCCCAACCTTGGCCCCCAGCAGCGCCCGCCCCAGTGGCGAGCCCCAGTTGATTAAGCCACTGGCTGCATCGGCCTGGTCTTCACCGACCAATTGCACTTGCTGCTCCCGATCCTGCTCATCGGCAAAGGTGACCCAATGCCCGATCCGCACCTGATCAGTAGCGTTCGATGCCACGACCTGGGCGCTTTGCAGGCGTTGGTTGAAATACCGCAGGTCTCGTTCGATGTCGGCGATACGCTGTTTATCCGCCCGCTCGCCCTGGGCAGTCTGTTGGCTATGCATTTGCTGCAACTCGGCGACCCGCGCCTGCAATTGAGCAAGCCCTGCCGGTGTGACGTAGTTGGGTTGCGCGCTGACCTGGCGCTCGACCGGCTGGTCGGCCTGGGCAGCGGCGTTGTCTTCATTGACGAAGGCGCGGCTCATGAAGTTCTCCTCTGTCGAAGCTTGAGGGGCTTGGTTTCGGTGAGTGCCTATATGCGACTCACTGCGAGCGATAAGCCCGGGCCGCGTCCAGGTCCTTCTGCTGCTGCCAGGCCCGTTCGCGTTCGTCCCAATGGCGCTCGCGGTAGGCGTTACGCTCTTCACTCTCACGCATCGCCTGGCATTGGCGGAAGCCGTCGCTCCAGCCCTCGGCGTAGCGTGCATCCTTGAGGTAACGCGGCACGTCTTTCCTGAATTGGCCGGTGATCACCCCAGCCGCTTGCCGGCCACTGCTGCAGCCATCGTCGTAGCCATCGGCGAAGGCCGGTGGATAACCTCGCGCGATCAGGTCTTCGTGGGTGGTTTCACAACCACCGAGCAACATCAGCACACCCAGTACCATCGCCGCGCGCTTCATTTTCGTTTCCTGCAAATCCCACCTTCAATAAGTCTAGAAGTGGATTCGTCAGAAAGGCGTGAAAGCGCGGTGATCAATCCGTTGGTTGCGCAGGCCAGGGTCAGTAGTGATACCACTTCACCTCAAGCATCACCTCGTTCTCCGGCGAGGCCAATTGGCTGAACTCCCGTTGGGCACTCAGGCGCAGGCCGAGGTTGCGGGACAGTTCCCATTGCTGATTGAGGCTCAGGCTACGGCGCACTTCGCCGTTGACGAAATAATCGCCCTTGGCTTCCAGGCTCAGGTTGCCCAGCGGGTTTTTCCACAGCACACCGCTATTGAAACCGGCGGCCGGGGCGATGAACTGGGCGAAATCGTTGTTGTGTTCCACCCGCACCGTGCCCAGGGCAAAGCCAAGCACATCGTCGCCCAGCGCCCAGGTGCCGCCCGCGCCGCCGTTGACGTGGCTGACCAAGGTTTCATCGTCGTGTTTGCCCGGCACCCGCTCCAGGCCGCCGGTGACCTGCCAGGACAGCGGTTGCAGCAACTCGTTGCGCGGGGTCAGGGAGCGAATGGTCGCCAGGTCCAGTTGCTGCACCTGCCAGTCGTTGCCCTCGTATTGGCGCAGCTTCAATTGGAGGATTTCGATCTGTGCCCCCAGCGGAAAGCTCTCTGCATTGTCGTTGAGATCGTGATAGGCCATGCGCAAGCCATATTCGCCGAATGCCCGGTCGCCCCGCGTGCCGAGGCCGGCCTGCCAGGTGCGCGATTGGTGACCATCTTCGGGCAGGCCCGGTTGCGGGATCTCGAGTTCCGGTGCGGGGTTCTGGTTGATCGCCCGCAACAGTTCGAAGCTGCGCTGGGCCCGTTGCGGATCACGTTCCTGGCCGTTGGCGCGATAGCGCTCCAGGCGATAGGCCGCATCGATGATCAGCGCTTGGCGCTCACGCGGCAGCGCCTTGAAGGCCGGCGTTTGCAACTGCTGCTGGTCGGCGCTGACCTTCAGCACCCATTGCTGCTCATCATCGCTCAGCGGTTCGGCGCGGCTGAGCAGTTCCCGTTCCCGGGACGGCCGATACTGGATGCTTTCCACCAAGCCGGCTTCCTTCACCGCCTTGACGGTGTCGGTGGGAATCGCTGTCAGCGGGAATTGTTCGGTCAGGCGCAGGCTGGGGCGGGCCACTTGCAACAGCTCGAGCAAGCGATAGGAGCAGTTTTCGTCGAAGAAGAAATAGTCGAACTGGATCTGCTTGAGTTCCCAGACATGCTCGACCATGCGCTCGGTTTCCGCCTGGCTCAGGTTGAGGCGGTATTCCCACAGGTCGCGGTTTTCCAGGCTACGGTACTCGGAGAGTTTTTCCTGGTACGGCACCAGGGCGAACAGGCCGGGGTAACCGCCCATCAGGCCTTTCCAGGCATAGAGGAGGCTATTGTCGGAGCCTTCGATATAGGCACCGAAGTTGATTGCGTAGCTGAGCAGGGCAGTCTTGTCGCTTTGTACGTCGGCCTGGTCGATGCGCAACAGGGTGTGGCCGAACATCGAGGATGGGCTGTTGAGGTACGCGGCCGGGAAAATCATCACCGCGCTGTGGGGCGAGACGTCCTTGAACCATTGGGTGAAGTCGCTGCAATCGACTGCCGGCAGGTCTGCCAGGTTGAGCTGTGCCTTGAGCCAGCGGGTTCGCGCCGGGTAGACGCACTGGGCATGTTGCTGGCCGGCGTTGGCTGGGCCATACAAGGCTTGCAGCGTGGCGGTCAGTTCACGGTCGGGATGTTCGTTGCCATCGGGGGCGAGGAAGAATTTTTTCTCGCTGATATAGCTGCGCCAACCGCCGAGCTTGGCGGTTTCGTAGTGGCCCAGGGAAATCCAGAAGTGGTCATTGGCCAGTTGCTGCAAACGTTGAGGGTCGACATGAGGTGCGGCGGACAGCGGGGCGCACACACAGAGCGCCAGCCAGGCAAGGCGTTTGAGCATAGTCGGCTACTTGGAAAGTCGAAAAATAAAGACCGAAGGGCCCCAAAAAGAAAACCCGCTCCCCGAGAGGAGCGAGTGCTGCCGAGCTTAAGCTTGAGTGGCGTACTTGGCCAGGCGTGGGTCGTTTTTCAGCACGGCCAGGGTGTTGGTATGCACGTCTTCGGCAGTTACGTCAGCTTTGCTGAAGATCTGCTGGAAGTGCTCGTGGGTCACAGCGGAGAAATGCGCGCGGTCTTCCGGCGCCACGCCCAGTACCACGGCGTAGGTAGTCAGCGCTTCGCCCTGACCCTTGGCCATGTCTTCGGACAGCTCGTTCATCATCCCATTCATGGCCAGCCAGGACTTGCCGCCGTAGGTCAGTGCCGCGTTGGTCGAGCAGCCGTTGGTGCCGGAGGTCATGCCGAAGGTGGCGTTACCGGACGTGCCGTTGGTGGTGGATGCCAGGAAGTGTGCCGGAGTGCCACGCTGACCTTCGAACAGCATGTTGCCCCAGCCGCAATCCGGGCCGCCCGGCGCTTGAGCCATGGCGTTGATGGATACAGCGGTGAAGAGAGTACCAAGAAGAATCCGTTTCATAGCTATGTTCTCTTTATGTGCATACCGATGGACAGGGTCTGGCCCCTACAGCAGCCAGTGGGCCGGTTATTGTTCCAGCCGCGCAGTTTGGAGTTTAGGCACGATCCGAGGGTTCCGTGACATTTTGCAAAAACATTACACGTGATCAATGTTTTACGGGGCCCTGCCCGGGGTTTTGCCGTTGGCTATGCTTTGGTCAGAGGCGCTCCTTGCCAGTCAGGTACAGGCGGCGCCAGAATGCCGCTATCTGCCCCGCCTGATGTAAGGAAGCCCGATGCCTGATCCTGTTGCTGCCAGCTTGCGTCTAGCGCCCGAAGCGCTGACCCGTCCGTTTTCCGCTGAACAGTTCAGCTTCTCTACCACCAATGATCTGGAGCCCTTCCGCGGTGTGCTTGGCCAGGAACGTGCGGTCGAAGCCTTGCAGTTCGGCGTGGCCATGCCACGCCCCGGTTACAACGTATTCGTCATGGGCGAGCCGGGCACCGGCCGGTTTTCGTTCGTCAAACGCTACCTCAAGGCCGAAGGCAAGCGCCTGCAGACCCCGGCGGACTGGGTCTACGTCAACAATTTCGATGAGCCCCGCGAACCCCGCGCCCTGGAGCTGCCGTCGGGCACGGCGGGTGCGTTCATCGGTGACATCAACGGCTTGATCGACAACCTGCTGGCGACCTTTCCGGCGGTGTTCGAGCACCCGTCCTACCAACAGAAGAAAAGCGCCATCGACCGCGCCTTCAACCAGCGCTATGACCGAGCCCTGGATGTGATCGAGCGCCTGGCGCTGGAGAAGGACGTCGCGCTGTACCGTGACAGCAGCAACATTGCCTTCACGCCGATGAGCGAAGGCAAGGCCCTGGACGAGGCGGAGTTCGCCCAGTTGCCGGAAGCCGAGCGTGAGCGTTTCCACGAGGACATCTCTGGCCTTGAGGAGCGCTTGAACGAAGAGCTCGCCAGCCTGCCGCAATGGAAGCGCGAGTCCAGCAACCAGTTGCGCCACCTCAACGAAGAAACCATCACCCTGGCCCTGCAACCGTTGCTGGCGCCGCTGTCGGAAAAGTACGCGGAGAACGCCGCGGTCTGTGGCTATCTGCAGGCCATGCAGGTGTATCTGCTCAAGACCGTGGTCGAGCAACTGGTGGACGACAGCAAGAGCGACGCCATCGCCCGCAAACTGCTGGAGGAACAATACGCCCCGAGCCTGGTGGTCGGGCATCCGTCCAGCGGTGGCGCGCCGGTGGTGTTCGAACCGCACCCGACCTACGACAACCTGTTCGGCCGGATTGAATACAGCACCGACCAGGGCGCGCTCTACACCACCTACCGACAACTGCGTCCGGGCGCCTTGCACCGGGCCAATGGCGGCTTCCTGATCCTGGAAGCGGAAAAAATGCTCAGCGAACCGTTCGTATGGGATGCGCTCAAGCGCGCCCTGCAATCGCGCAAGCTGAAGATGGAATCGCCCCTGGGTGAAATGGGACGCCTGGCCACGGTGACCCTGACGCCGCAACACATCCCGTTGCAGGTCAAGGTCGTGATCATCGGCGCCCGCCAGCTCTATTACGCCTTGCAGGACCTGGATTCGGACTTCCAGGAAATGTTTCGCGTGCTGGTGGATTTCGACGAAGACATCCCGATGGGCGACGAGAGCCTGGAGCAGTTCGCCCAGTTGCTCAAGACCCGCACTTCGGAAGAAGGCATGGCGCCCCTGACCGCCGACGCGGTGGCGCGCCTGGCGACCTACAGCGCCCGCCTGGCTGAACACCAGGGGCGTTTGTCGGCGCGCATCGGTGATTTATTTCAACTGGTCAGCGAGGCGGATTTCATTCGCCAATTGGCCGGTGACGAAATGACCGACGCCGGCCACATCGAACGTGCGCTCAAGGCCAAGGCCACCCGCACCGGGCGTGTTTCGGCCCGAATCCTCGACGACATGCTGGCCGGGATCATCCTGATCGACACCGCTGGCGCGGCGGTGGGCAAATGCAACGGGCTGACGGTGCTCGAGGTTGGTGATTCGGCGTTTGGCGTGCCGGCACGGATTTCCGCCACGGTGTACCCGGGCGGCAGCGGCATCGTCGACATCGAGCGGGAGGTCAACCTTGGCCAGCCGATCCACTCCAAGGGCGTGATGATTCTCACTGGCTACCTGGGGAGTCGTTATGCCCAGGAATTCCCGCTGGCGATTTCGGCCAGCATCGCCCTGGAGCAATCCTACGGTTATGTGGACGGCGACAGTGCGTCCCTGGGCGAGGCGTGCACGCTGATCTCGGCCCTGTCGAAGACGCCATTGAAGCAGTGCTTCGCCATCACCGGCTCGATCAACCAGTTCGGGGAAGTGCAGGCGGTGGGCGGAGTCAACGAGAAGATCGAAGGTTTCTTCCGCCTTTGCGAAGCCCGGGGTTTGACCGGTGAGCAGGGGGCAATCATTCCCCAGGCCAACGTCGCGACCCTGATGCTCGATGAAAAAGTGCTGGCCGCCGTGCGCGCCGGGCAGTTCCACGTCTATGCGGTGCGTCAGGCCGACGAAGCCCTGAGCCTGCTGGTGGGCGAGCCTGCCGGCGAGCCGGATGAAAACGGTGAGTTCCCGGAGGGCAGCGTCAACGCCCGGGTGGTGGAGCGGCTGCGGGTGATCGCGGAGATGATCAGCGAAGACGACATCAAGGAAGCGGAAAAGGAACTGGCGCAGCAGGCCTTGGCGGAGGCCAAGCCGGCTTGAGGCAATAGTCGCGGCAATAAGCTGTTGTGGCGAGGGAGCTTGCTCCCGCTGGAGGGCGCAGCACCCCCAATCCAAATGGGGGTCGCTGCGCAACCCAGCGGGAGCAAGCTCCCTCGCCACAAAAGCCGGTAAATAGTCACAGATCTGGCGTCAATATTCACACTGTGACCGCTCGGCGTATTCTGGTCTCGAAAACCCGTGGGGCCGGAACTTTTCTTCTATCCTCAGCTCAAGGATAACGAGAGTCATCATTGGATCGAAACAGTCTCCTCCCGAGGCTGAATACCGGATCTACCGAGGGGCGCCGCCATGTCGCGCAACCTTTGCCTCACTCGTCAATGCCTGGGCCTTGTCACCCGTATCGAATGCGCCATCCGCCCCCTGGCGGGAGATACCGGGATGTGGACCTTGCTCTTCGCCGCCGGGATGGCGGGCGAACAACCCTCCGCCATCAAGGCCCAAGGGCCATTCCCCGGCCCGACTGCCGCCGAATCCATCCTCGATACCATTGTGCAAAGCCTGACCTTGCACGGTTATGAGCTGGCCGACGATCCGCAGATCTGGTCCTTGCACATGCAGGCCCAACTGCGTGAAATCAATGGAGGCCGTTGTCGCAACGTCGGCGGCTTCGAGTTTCGTCCGCTGCATTGAAAGCCAGCACTGCACGGGCAGTGGCAGTAAAGTTTTGACACAAGGCGGGGGCCAGGGACGGCCCCGGCATTTGTGGGGCTGGTCATGGCTGATATACTCGCCGCGATTTTTCAGCCCAGGTGTGAGATTCAATGGAACGCTTTATCGAAAACGCAATGTACGCCTCCCGTTGGCTGCTGGCGCCGATCTACTTCGGGCTGTCCCTCGGCCTGCTGGCCTTGGCGTTGAAATTCTTCCAGGAAGTCTTCCACGTCATCCCCAACGTCTTTTCCATGGCCGAGTCAGAGCTGATCCTGGTGCTGCTGTCGCTGATCGACATGGCGCTGGTGGGCGGCCTGCTGGTGATGGTGATGATTTCCGGCTACGAGAACTTCGTCTCGCAACTGGATATCGCCGACGACAAGGAAAAGCTCAACTGGCTGGGCACCATGGACTCTTCGTCGCTGAAGATGAAAGTCGCCGCCTCGATCGTGGCCATCTCGTCCATCCACCTGCTGCGCATCTTCATGGATGCCAAGAACGTCGATCCCGACCACTTGATGTGGTACGTGATTATCCACATGACCTTCGTGGTCTCGGCGTTTGCCATGGGCTACCTGGACAAACTGACCAAGCACTAAGGTCTGTCGACCGCGCTGATGCAACGCCCGCCTGTAGAGCCACAGGCGGGCGTTGTCGTTTCCGGCGCCGCACTTTGGCGCGAGGGCTCGTCACCCGCCGTGGCATCTGTGCTAGTCTGCTCGCCCTTTTGGTTCCGGGCGCTCCGGGAGGCGCTGTGGCACACATGGCAATTTCTCGAGCCGTCCGCACAGCGGAGCAGCATCATGTCCGAAGTTAACCTGTCCACCGACGAAACCCGCGTCAGCTACGGCATTGGCCGTCAGTTGGGCGACCAACTGCGCGACAACCCACCACCGGGTGTCAACCTGGACGCGATCCTGGCCGGCCTGACTGACGCGTTCGCCGGCAAGCCAAGCCGTGTGGGCCAGGACGAGATGTCCGCCAGCTTCAAGGTCATTCGTGAAATCATGCAAGCCGAAGCAGCCGCCAAGGCTGAAGCCGCTGCTGGCGAAGGCCGCGCGTTCCTGGCGGAAAACGCCAAGCGTGAAGGCATCACCACCCTGGCTTCCGGCCTGCAATTCGAAGTGCTGACCCAGGGTGAAGGCGCCAAGCCGACCCGTGAAGACCAGGTGCGTACCCACTACCACGGCACCCTGATCGACGGCACCGTGTTCGACAGCTCCTACGATCGCGGCCAGCCAGCCGAATTCCCGGTAGGCGGCGTGATCCCAGGCTGGACCGAAGCCCTGCAACTGATGAACGCCGGCAGCAAATGGCGCCTGTACGTGCCGAGCGAACTGGCCTACGGCGCTCAAGGCGTTGGCAGCATTCCACCGCACAGCGTGCTGGTGTTCGACGTCGAGTTGTTGGACGTGCTGTAAGACCCCGTCCGGTTTACCGCCGGACAAATACATGTGGGAGCGGGCTTGCTCGCGAAAGCGGTGTGTCAGTTAACGAAAAATTCGACTGTCAGTCCGCATTCGCGAGCAAGCCCGCTCCCACATAGGGTTTGGTGCTTCATCCGTGGAACCTGCCGCTGAAATCACCCGTCGGGCGCAACGCCCGGGCATAGCAGAACAGGAATAGATTACGCACCAGCTCCTTGAGCACCAGTGGCTCACTGGAATTGAGGCTGTTGAGGTCCAGGTCTCCTTGGTCCTGCAGCTCATTCAAGGCTTCTTCTTCAAGCACCGCACAGACTTCCCCGGTTTCCCGATGCAGGATCCTGAGGTAGGGATGTGGGCGGTCCAGCCAGGCATCGATCAAATAAGTCATGGTTCTCATCTCCTTGATGGGTTCGATGAGAATAATTCTTATTCGCTAAATAGCAAGTCTCTATTGGTGTTCCGATTGTTTTTCTGACGATGGGTTGTGGTAGCTCAAGACGACTGGCACTTGGCTAACGCCCGGGAAATAGGGCTGAAGCGGGGAGGGTGAAGCTCCATCCCACACGCGGGGCATGGGATGGAATACAGCAGGATCAGACTTTTCTGACGAACTCGGATTTGAGTTTCATCGGGCCGATGCCGTCGATCTTGCAATCGATGTCGTGATCGCCGTCGCACAGGCGGATGTTCTTGACCTTGGTGCCGACCTTGACCACCAGTGAGGTGCCCTTGACCTTGAGGTCCTTGATCACGGTGATGGTGTCGCCGTCCTGCAGGACGTTGCCGACCGAATCTTTCTTCACGGTGTCGTCGGACGCCGCTTCAACTTCGCCGCTGGCGGACCACTCGTGGGCACACTCCGGGCAGACCAGTTGGGTGCCGTCTTCGTAAGTGTATTCGGAATTGCATTTCGGGCAGGGAGGCAACGTGCTCACTAAGGTTCCTTGGGTATCAGGAGGACAAAAGGGCGCACATTGTATAGGGTTTTGTTACGAGGAGGGTGATACATGACTTTTGTGGCGAGGGAGCTTGCTCCCGCTGGGCTGCGAAGCAGCCCCAATTGGATTGCTGCGATCATTCAGATGGATCGCGTCAGCCGGTTTTACGACGGCTGCGCCGCCGAGCGGGAGCAAGCTCCCTCGCCACAAAAGCTCGCCGTTTTCATGCAATCAATGGGTACGGGCGACCGCAAACTCGCTCAGTTCCACCAGCGCATCGCGGTATTCGCTGGCTGGCAGGGCATCGAGGCATTTGATTGCGCGGGCGACGTAGTCCCGAGCCAGTTTCGCGGTGTATTCCAGCGAGCCGGAGGCTTCGACCGCGACACGGATGCTCTCGAGGTCTTCGATCCCGCCTTTCTGGATCGCCTGGCGTACCAGCGCCGCCTGTTCCGGCGTGCCCTCGCGCATGGTGTAGATCAGCGGCAGGGTCGGCTTGCCTTCGGCCAAGTCGTCACCGACGTTCTTGCCCAGGGTTTCGGCGTCGCCCTTGTAGTCGAGCAGGTCGTCCACTAGCTGGAAGGCCACGCCCAGGTGGTCGCCGAAGGTGCGCAGCGCTTCGCTCTGCTCGGCGCTGGCACCGGCCAGGGCGGCGGCGCTGTGGGTCGAGGCTTCGAAGAGCATCGCGGTCTTGCCGCGGATGACTTCCATGTAGGTTTCTTCGGTGGTGCTGGCGTCGCGCACCTTGGATAGCTGCAGCACTTCGCCTTCGGCGATGATGCGCGTGGCCTGGGACAGGATCTTCATCACCGGCATCGAGCCCAGCTCGACCATCATCTCGAACGAGCGCGAATACAGGAAGTCGCCCACCAGCACGCTCGGGGCGTTGCCCCACATGGCGTTGGCGGTCGAACGGCCACGGCGCATGCCGGACATGTCGACCACGTCGTCATGCAGCAGGGTCGCGGTGTGCAGGAATTCGATGGTGGCGGCCAGCAGGCGCATGTCGTCGCCTTCACGACCCAGGGCCTTGCCGCACAGCAGTACCAATAAAGGACGCAGGCGTTTGCCGCCGGCCGAAGTGATGTAGTCGCCGATTTTCGATACCAGCGGCACGCGGGAAGTCAGTTGCTTCTTGATGATGCCGTCGACGGCACTAAAATCGTCCGCCACTGCGCGGTAGAAAGCTTGGGGTTGCATCAGCGACAGGCGCTCCAGAAGGGTTGCGCGGCATGCTAGGACCCACGTCCGCAGGTGTCAAGGCGCGATAGACGGCTACTTGCAAGGCTGTTGCGGTTTGCGTACAATCGCGCACCCTGAACTTCCTGGGCAGCACCTGCCTTACGCAATTGCATCCGGGCCTTCCAGCCCATGCAGCCATGCCAGCCAATACCTCTTCTTATAAAGCGCTGGGTGAGCAGGATTATCGGAGAAATACCATGTCGTACGCAGTAATTGTTACTGGTGGCAAGCAATACAAGGTCGCCCCAGGTGAATACCTGAAGATCGAAAAACTGGAAATCGCTACCGGCGAATCCGTGACTTTTGATCGCGTTCTGTTGGTCGCCAATGGCGATGACGTGAATATCGGCGCTCCAGTCGTTGCTGGCGCTACCGTTGTGGCTGAAGTGATCTCCCAAGGTCGTCACGATAAAGTCCGCATCATCAAGTTCCGTCGCCGTAAGCACCACATGAAGCGTATGGGCCACCGCCAGTGGTACACCGAGATCAAAATCACCGGTATTCAGGCTTAATTTCAGCCTAATTCCTCACTAGGAGAATTGAACTCATGGCACACAAAAAAGCTGGTGGTAGTACCCGTAACGGTCGCGACTCAGAAGCCAAACGCCTTGGCGTGAAGATGTATGGCGGCCAGAAAATCATTCCGGGCAACATCATCGTGCGTCAGCGCGGCACCCAATTCCACGCCGGTTACGGTGTTGGCATGGGTAAGGATCACACCCTCTTCGCGAAAATCGAAGGCGTGATCAAGTTTGAAGTAAAGGGCGCGTTCAACCGCCGTTACGTGAGCGTTGTCGCAGCTTAATTGCGAGATCGCTGGAAAAGCCCTGTCTTGCGACGGGGCTTTTTCGTTTGTGGGGTGAGTCTCTTGCAAAACTGTTTGTATGGGCTGCCGGCGCTGCGGTTGGGGCGTTTCATCGGGTCGCTGCGCTCATTTTTGCAAGAGTCTTATGTCTTGTTTTTTTGGCTCGTCCGTATGGCGAGAGGCGTGTGTCATGAAGTTTGTTGATGAAGTATCGATTCGAGTGAAGGCCGGCGACGGCGGCAATGGTTGCATGAGTTTCCGTCGGGAAAAGTTCATTGAAAACGGTGGTCCGAACGGCGGTGACGGGGGTGATGGCGGCTCGATCTACATGCTCGCCGACGAAAACCTCAACACCCTGGTGGACTACCGTTACACCCGGCACTTCGATGCCGAGCGTGGCTCCAACGGCGGCAGCACCGACTGCACCGGCAAGAAGGGCGAAGACCTGATCCTGCGTGTGCCGGTTGGCACCACGGTGATCGATTCGGCCACCCAGGAAGTGATCGGCGACTTGACCAAGGCCGGCCAGCGTCTGCTGGTCGCCCATGGCGGTTGGCACGGTCTGGGCAACACTCGTTTCAAATCCAGTACCAACCGTGCGCCGCGCCAGACTACGCCTGGCAAGCCGGGCGAGCAGCGTGACCTGAAGCTGGAAATGAAGGTGCTGGCCGACGTGGGCCTGCTGGGCCTGCCGAACGCCGGTAAAAGTACCTTCATTCGCTCGGTATCCGCCGCCAAGCCGAAAGTGGCCGACTACCCGTTCACCACCCTGGTGCCGAACCTGGGCGTGGTCAGTGTCGACCGCTGGAAGAGCTTCGTGATCGCCGACATTCCGGGATTGATCGAAGGGGCTTCCGAGGGCGCCGGCCTGGGGATTCGTTTCCTCAAGCACTTGTCCCGTACCCGTTTGTTGTTGCACCTCGTCGACATGGCGCCGCTGGATGAAACCAGTGCTGCCGATGCTGCCGAAGTCATCGTCAACGAGCTGACCAAGTTCAGCCCGGCCCTGGCCGAGCGCGACCGTTGGCTGGTGCTGAACAAGTGTGACCAGATCCTTGAAGAAGAGCATGAGGAGCGGGTCAAGGAAATCGTCGATCGCCTGGAGTGGGAAGGTCCGGTCTACGTGATCTCGGCCATTGCCAAGGAAAACACCGAACGCCTGTGCCACGACATCATGCGGTACCTGGAAGATCGTGCCGACCGCCTGGCCAACGACCCGGCCTACAAGGAAGAACTGGCCGAGCTCGATCAGCGTATCGAAGACGAGGCCCGTGCCCAACTGCAGGCGCTGGACGACCAGCGTGCCTTGCGCCGCAGTGGCGTCAAGTCGGTCCATGACATCGGTGACGACGATTGGGACGAAGAGGATGTGGATGACGAAGATGGCCCGGAAATCATCTACGTTCGCGACTGATCGTGTGCTGATGCAAGCTGCTTGAGGTCAAAACCTGTGGGAGCGAGCCTGCTCGCGATGGCGGTGTGTCAGTCGGTATCCATGCTGCTGACCCAATGCAATCGCGAGCAGGCTCGCTCCCACAAGGATTCTCGAGTGGCTGGCATGGGGACAGGTTCAAGTGTTTCGGCGCAGTGTTATCATCGCTGGCAAGCCGGTTTCCAAGGCGCCGCTCATTCGAGCGGCGTTTTGGTATCTGTAAAACGCAAATACGAATAATCCCATGGGCGGCGCTGGGTCGCGCCGTTCGCTGGCAAAGGTTGAAGATGATGCGGAGCAAGGTGACGGGTGCGCAGCGCTGGGTCGTGAAGATCGGCAGTGCACTGCTGACAGCGGATGGCAAAGGCCTGGATCGCCAGGCGATGGCGGTGTGGGTCGAGCAGATGGTGGCCTTGCATGAGGCTGGCGTCGAGCTGGTATTGGTCTCTTCCGGGGCGGTGGCTGCCGGTATGAGCCGCCTGGGCTGGACGTCGCGACCCAGCGCGATGCATGAGCTGCAGGCTGCCGCCGCCATCGGCCAGATGGGCCTGGTGCAGGCCTGGGAGTCGAGCTTTGCCGAGCATGGCCGCCATACGGCGCAGATCCTGCTGACCCATGACGACCTGTCCGACCGCAAGCGCTACCTCAATGCCCGCAGTACCTTGCGGGCGCTGGTGGAGCTGAAAGTCATCCCGGTGATCAACGAAAACGACACGGTGGTCACCGACGAGATCCGTTTCGGCGATAACGACACCCTGGCCGCGCTGGTGGCGAACCTGGTGGAGGCGGACCTGCTGGTGATCCTCACGGATCGCGACGGCATGTTCGATGCCGACCCGCGCAACAACCCCGATGCCAAGCTGATCTACGAAGCCCGTGCCGACGACCCGGCGCTGGATGCGGTGGCGGGCGGCACGGGCGGTGCGCTGGGGCGTGGCGGCATGCAGACCAAGTTGCGTGCGGCGCGTCTGGCGGCGCGCTCCGGCGCTCACACCATCATTGTCGGCGGGCGCTTGGAGCGGGTGCTGGATCGTCTGAAGTCGGGCGAACGCATTGGCACCTTGCTCTCCCCGGAGCGCGGCATGCTGGCGGCGCGCAAGCAGTGGCTGGCTGGGCACTTGCAAACCCGTGGCACGCTGGTGCTGGACGCCGGTGCCGTATCGGCCCTGTCCCAGGGCAACAAGAGCCTGCTGCCGGTGGGCGTGAAGTTGGTCCAGGGCAGTTTCCGCCGGGGCGAAATGGTCGTTTGCGTGGCGCCGGACGGTCGTGAGATCGCTCGCGGCCTGGCTAACTACAGCGCGCTGGAAGCGCAGAAAATCATCGGTCAGTCGTCTGATGCGATTGTCGGTCTGTTGGGTTACATGGCGGAGCCCGAACTGGTTCACCGTGACAACCTGATCCTCGTCTAAGGAAAAATCATGGGTTTGGCAAAAGGATTGATCGGCTTGCTGCTGGCAGTGCCGCTGCTGGCTTCGGCCGAAGAAATCGGTCAGGTGTCCACCGTGTTCAAGTTCGTCGGGCCGAATGACCGGATTGTGGTCGAGGCGTTCGACGATCCTAAGGTGGATGGCGTGACCTGCTACCTGTCGCGAGCCAAGACTGGGGGTGTAAAAGGCGGCCTGGGCCTGGCCGAGGATCGCGCCGAGGCGTCCATCGCCTGTCGCCAGGTCGGGCCGATCAGCTTCAAGGGTGAGCTCAAGGACGGCGAAGAGGTGTTCCGCGAACGCACTTCGCTGGTGTTCAAGACCATGCAAGTGGTGCGGTTCCTCGATAAGAAGCGCAATACGCTGGTGTACCTGGTCTACAGCGACCGGGTGATCGAGGGCAGTCCGCAAAATGCGGTGACCGCCATTCCGATCTTGCCTTGGCGTTAAGTATCGACTGATGGGCGAGCCAGTCGGCCAATGCCGATCAGTTGAGTGGATGTCACGAGGAAACGCACAGACCGTGGCGAGGGAGCTTGCTCCCGCTGGGTCGCGAAGCGGCCCTGTTTTGGGGCTGCTGCGCAGCCCAGCGGGAGCAAGCTCCCTAGCCACGGGATGATTGCCCGGCTTTATTTCGCTTAACTGACGGGCATTAAGCCAATCGGCTCGCTTTTTTAATGTCCATGGATGTTGTTGTGCTTTTGGCGCGAAGGGATTCGTATGCGTTCGTTTTTGCTGCTGTTTGTATTGAGTTGTTCTGTTTCCGTCGGAGCCCTGGCCGAGCCGTTTTATAACGCCAAGCCCCTGGCCCATCCCCTGATAAAAAGCTCCCAGGAGAGTGGGGCGACGCTGGCGTTTATCCGCGAAGCCGAAGGTGTCGTGGGCTACTCATGCCTGTGCGATTCGCCGGATGGCGCGCCGCAAGTGCTCGACCGGTATGGCGATGCCAGTGTCGAGTCGGTGTTCTATGCCAGCCTCGACAGTGATCTCCAGACGTTGGTCGTGCTGTCCCGGGCGAAGGGGCAGTACGCCCTTCATGGTTATCGGTTCGTGCCGTCTACCGGGACGTATCGCCGGCTCGAGACGCTTCAGCCGGCGCTGGATCGTATCGCTGCCAATCGCAAAGTCCTCAATGCCGCCATTGTCCAAAAGGCCCTGGGCGCGTTGCCGCCTTACGCTTACGGCGCCGTGGTGCCTGTGACCGGTATCGTTGAATTCGACACGCTCAATCCCGCTGACGGTACGCTGGTGGGCTACTTCGGTGTCGACGGTGTCCCGGCCTCGGCGGGGCAGCCGGCAGAGGACCCTCATCGTGACACCTACAAAAAGACCTTCCAGCAGCGCGAAGGGCGCTGGCTCACGCTGACGTATGAGCGCGTGTCGCCTGGGGATGAGGATGTGGGGGCTGCGTATAGCGTCAGCCGGATGGCTTGGGAAACCCGTCCGCAGCTGTACCGAGGCTCTGAGGATGGGATGGGGGCGATCATGGGGGATAGGCAGCTCTGGGCGCTGGGTTCGTATGCCCAGGGCAAGAAGTCGGGTCAGTGGAAGGAGTTTGGCCCATCAGGCGACGAGTCTACCGGCGCCTATGTAGATGGGGTGCGCCAGGGGCCGTGGGTTATCAGTGATAGGGGGACAGTTTCCAAAGGCATGATCGTCGATGACTTCTACGAGGGGCGCTGGACGATCGAGGGGTACGACGATGAGGTGCTGATGTCGGGCTTCGATACTTACAAGCACGGTGATTTTGACGGGCCTTCCGAGCGTGTGCGTCAGGGCGAGGTGATCCAGCGCGGCGATTTCGTGGCGGGCATACAGCACGGGGATTGGAAAATGCCGTGGGGCGAGGGGCGTTACGTGCAAGGCGTCCGAGAGGGGCGTTGGACTTTGAAGGTGGAGGGCGGCGGCGTCCAGACCGTGGACTTTGCCGCTGACAAGATGCACGGCGAGTTGCGAGAAGTGGATGCTGCCGGGGTGTTGCGGCGGGTCGAGCACTACCGAGCGGGTGTGTTGGATGGGTTGAAAGAGACCTATGCGGCGAATGGCAAGCTCACCTATTCGGCCCACTACGCCAATGGCCAGATCGAAGGGCGGGCGCTGACCTACACGGACGACGGTGCCGTGCTGCTGTCGGATATCTCCTGGCGTTACGGTTCGCGAGAGGGCGCCTTTCGTCTCTACCATCCCAATGGCCAGCCCGATACGGTGGCAACGTACGAAAAGGATGAGCCCATTGGCAACGTGCAATCATTCGACGCGAATGGGGTGTTGATCGCGGACCGCAACTATTGCCATGTGCCGGATGGGAAGTACACCCGCATCAAGCTGTGCGGCAAGCAGCGCGGGGCGTTCAATAACGGCCACTTCGATTCCGAGAGTGACTACCTGTTTGGTAATGAGCAGAGTGCCCGCCATACCCAGGATGGGCGCAATGTGCGGGAGGTGTTGCTGGGGCCTGATGATCGTGTGACTCACAAGGAGTACTACCCCAGCGGTCAGTTGAAGTCCTCCGAGGCTCGGCAGGGGTTCCGGCTGATAACGGTCTATGGGCGCGAACACAAGGACTATTCGTACGCCAAGCGCGAAGGCGAGACGGTCTACTACTACCCAACGGGTGTGGTCGAGCGCCGCATGACCTTCAAGGATGACAAGATCGTGGGCTGCTACACCGGCTACGACGAGGCGGGCGTACAGAACTTCCCACCACCAGGAGGTTGCCCTCCGCCGAAGCCGGTGGTGTTCAATTTCGGCGAGTAGGGTTCTGATTCTTCCCTGATCGATGTGGTGGGCACCAGATGCATGCCCGCTGCAGATCCAGTGTGGGAGCGAGCCTGCTCGCGAAGACGGCGATACCGTCCCCTCTCCATTGGCTGATCCGCCGCCATCGCGAGCAAGCTCGCTCCCACAGGGTTCAGTGGTCTGGTTGAGGGCAAATCGCAGGCAATAAAAAACCGACCCTGAGGTCGGTTTTTTAACGAGCGCGTCGCTTAGGCAGCAGCGGCAACGTTCAGGGCCTTTACGTGGCCATTCAAACGGCTCTTATGGCGAGCAGCCTTGTTCTTGTGGATGATGCCTTTATCGGCCATGCGGTCGATAACTGGCACAGCCAGAACGTAAGCAGCTTGAGCTTTTTCAGCGTCTTTTGCGTCGATGGCCTTGACTACGTTCTTGATGTAGGTACGGACCATGGAACGCAGGCTGGCGTTGTGGCTGCGACGCTTCTCAGCCTGTTTTGCACGTTTTTTGGCGGAAGGTGTGTTGGCCACCGTCGAGCTCCTCGAAAGACTTTTTGGGAAATAGCAAACAAAATAGGCCGCGAATCATGCCGATGAGTTGAAGTCTTGTCAAGGGCGGGTGACGCGTTCCGCTGAATGGCAGGTGCTGCGCACCGAAGGATTTCTTTCCGGCGTGCGACCTGTAAACTCGCGGGCTTTGGCTCTGCACTGTTTAGCGGCGCGGAGTATCGCACAAGTGGGCGCGTTGTTCGCCTGCTGTTTATCGACAGGCAAAAACTCTTTTCATGAATCTGCTCAAATCGTTGGCCGCCGTCAGCTCTATCACGATGCTTTCCCGCGTCCTGGGGTTCGTTCGCGATACGCTGATCGCACGGATATTCGGCGCCGGGATGGCCACCGACGCCTTCTTCATCGCCTTCAAGCTGCCCAACCTGTTGCGGCGGATCTTCGCCGAAGGCGCGTTCTCCCAGGCTTTCGTGCCGATCCTGGCGGAATATAAAAGCCAGAAAGGCGACGAGGCGACTCGCACATTCATTGCCTACGTCACCGGCCTGCTGACCTTGGTGCTGGCGCTGGTCACGGCCGCCGGCATGCTCGCCGCGCCCTGGGTGATCTGGGCCACGGCGCCGGGCTTTACCGATACCCCGGAAAAATTCCAGCTCACCGCTGACCTGCTGCGGGTGACCTTTCCTTATATATTGCTGATTTCCCTGTCGTCCCTGGCCGGGGCGATCCTCAATACCTGGAACCGCTTTTCCGTGCCGGCCTTTGTGCCGACCCTGCTCAACGTCAGCATGATCGTGTTCGCGGTATTCCTGACGCCTTACTTCGATCCGCCGGTAATGGCCCTGGGCTGGGCGGTACTGGTCGGCGGCCTGGCGCAACTGTTGTATCAACTGCCGCACCTGAAAAAGATCGGCATGCTGGTGCTGCCGCGGCTGAACCTGCGCGACAGCGGCGTGTGGCGGGTGATGAAGCAGATGTTGCCGGCGATCCTCGGGGTGTCGGTGAGCCAGATTTCCTTGATCATCAACACCATCTTTGCCTCGTTCCTGGTGGCCGGCTCGGTGTCGTGGATGTACTACGCCGATCGCTTGATGGAATTACCATCCGGTGTGCTGGGCGTGGCCTTGGGCACGATCCTGCTGCCAACCCTAGCCAAGACCTACGCCAGCCAGGACCGCCACGAATATTCGCGGATCCTCGATTGGGGCCTGCGCCTGTGTTTCGTGCTGGTGCTGCCGTGTGCGCTGGCGCTGGGGATCCTCGCCGAACCGTTGACCGTCTCGTTGTTCCAGTACGGCCAATTCAGTGCCTTCGATGCCTTGATGACTCAGCGGGCACTGATCGCTTACTCGGTGGGCTTGCTCGGGATCATCGTGATCAAGGTGCTGGCCCCAGGGTTCTACGCCCAGCAGAACATCCGCACGCCGGTGAAGATCGCCATTTTCACCCTGGTGATGACGCAACTGTTCAACCTGCTGCTCATCGGCCCATTGGCCCACGCGGGCCTGGCCCTGGCGATCAGCGCCGGTGCCTGCCTCAACGCCGGGCTGCTGTTCTATCAGTTGCGCAAGCAGAAGATGTATCAACCACAACCGGGCTGGGCCAAGTTCGGCCTCAAGCTGCTGGTGGCCGTGGCGGTGATGTCGGCGGTGTTGCTGGGGGCAATGCATTTCATGCCGGCCTGGGGCGAAGGGCAGATGCTCGAGCGTTTCCTGCGCCTGGGTGCCCTGGTGGTGGCCGGCGTGGTGGCGTATTTCGGCATGTTGCTGCTGATGGGGTTCCGTCTGCGCGACTTCAACCGCAAGGCCTTGAGCTGAGGGCGGGCCCTCGATAATCCCGGGCCGGGCAGTGGTTTTGTCGGTTCGATCACTTTGGGGTGCGGTGTTGCCTGTCGTCGGCCGCCGGGTGTGGTTATAATCGGCCACTTTATGAGCAAGAAGCGCGTTATGCAGCTGGTTCGAGGCCTCCACAACCTGCGCCCCCAGCATCGGGGCTGTGTCGCCACTATTGGCAACTTTGACGGTGTTCACCGTGGCCACCAGGCTATCCTGGCGCGGCTGCGCGAGCGTGCGCTGGAATTGGGCGTGCCCAGCTGCGTGGTGATCTTCGAGCCGCAGCCCCGGGAGTTTTTCGCCCCGGACACGGCCCCGGCCCGTTTGGCCCGGTTGCGGGACAAGCTGCAACTGCTGGCCGCCGAAGGCGTCGACCGGGTCCTGTGCCTGGCCTTCAACCAGCGCCTGAGCAAACTCAGCGCCGCCGAATTCGTCGAGACCATCCTGGTGGACGGTCTCGATGTGAAACATCTGGAAGTCGGCGATGATTTCCGTTTCGGTTGCGACCGGTCCGGGGATTTCGATTACCTGCAACAGGCCGGTATCGCCCAGGGGTTCACCGTCGAAGCGGCGCAGACCGTCGAGATGGATGGCTTGCGCGTCAGCAGCACCCAGGTCCGCAATGCCTTGGCGGCGGCTGACTTCGAATTGGCCGAGCGCTTGCTCGGCCGGCCGTACCGGATTGCCGGGCGGATCCTGCACGGGCAGAAACTGGCGCGCCAATTGGGCACGCCGACGGCCAACGTGCAGCTCAAGCGCCGTCGTGTGCCGCTGACCGGGGTGTTCCTGGTGAGTGTCGAGATCGACGGCAAGACCTGGCCCGGCGTCGCCAACATCGGCGTGCGACCCACGGTCCAGGGCGATGGCAAGGCCCACCTTGAAGTACATGTTCTGGATTTTGCCGGCGATCTGTATGACCGGCGTTTGACGGTGGTTTTCCACCATAAGCTGCGTGAAGAGCAGCGTTTTGCCTCCCTGGAGGCGCTCAAGACGGCGATCCATGCAGATATCGCCGCCGCCCGTGCCCTTGTCGCAACCAGCGCCAATCGCTAATGAAGAGCCTTAAATGACCGACTATAAAGCCACGCTAAACCTTCCGGACACCGCCTTCCCAATGAAGGCCGGCCTGCCTCAGCGCGAACCACAGATTCTGCAGCGTTGGGACAGCATTGGCCTGTACGGAAAGTTGCGCGAAATTGGCAAGGATCGTCCGAAGTTCGTCCTGCACGACGGCCCTCCGTACGCCAACGGCACCATCCACATCGGTCACGCGCTGAACAAGATTCTCAAGGACATGATCATCCGCTCCAAGACCCTGTCGGGTTTTGATGCGCCGTATGTCCCGGGCTGGGACTGCCATGGCCTGCCGATCGAGCACAAGGTCGAAGTGACCCACGGCAAGAACCTGGGCGCGGACAAGACCCGCGAGCTGTGCCGTGCCTACGCCACCGAGCAGATCGAAGGGCAGAAATCCGAATTCATCCGCCTCGGCGTGCTGGGCGACTTCGCCAACCCGTACAAAACCATGGACTTCAAGAACGAAGCCGGTGAAATCCGTGCCCTGGCGAAAATCGTCGAGGGCGGCTTCGTGTTCAAGGGCCTCAAGCCGGTGAACTGGTGCTTCGATTGCGGTTCGGCCCTGGCCGAGGCGGAAGTCGAGTACGAAAACAAGAAGTCCTCGACCATCGACGTCGCGTTCCCGATCGCCGATGAAGACAAGCTCGCCGCCGCGTTCGGCCTGGGCAAGCTGGCCAAGCCCGCATCGATCGTGATCTGGACCACCACCCCGTGGACCATCCCGGCCAACCAGGCGCTGAACGTCCACCCGGAATTCAACTACGCCTTGGTCGACGTCGGCGACAAGCTGCTGGTGCTGGCCGAAGAACTGGTCGAAGCCTGCCTGGCCCGCTACAACCTCGAAGGTTCGGTGATCGCCACCGCTCCGGGTTCGGCGCTGGAGCTGATCAATTTCCGCCATCCGTTCTATGACCGCCTGTCGCCAGTGTACCTGGCCGACTACGTGGAGTTGGGCGCGGGCACTGGCGTGGTTCACTCCGCGCCGGCCTATGGCGTCGACGACTTCGTGACCTGCAAGAAATACGGCATGGTCAACGACGACATCCTCAACCCGGTGCAGAGCAATGGCGTGTACGCGCCATCGCTGGAGTTCTTTGGCGGCCAGTTCATCTGGAAAGCCAACCCGGCCATCGTCGACAAGCTGACCGAAGTGGGTGCGCTGCTGCACACCACGGTCATCGAACACAGCTACATGCACTGCTGGCGTCACAAGACCCCGCTGATCTACCGCGCCACCGCGCAGTGGTTCATCGGCATGGACAAACAGCCCACCAGCGGTGACACCCTGCGCCAGCGTTCGCTCAAGGCCATCGAGGAAACCCAGTTCGTGCCGGCCTGGGGCCAGGCGCGCCTGCACTCGATGATCGCCAACCGTCCGGACTGGTGCATCTCCCGCCAGCGCAACTGGGGCGTGCCGATCCCGTTCTTCCTGAACAAGGAAAGCGGCGAGTTGCACCCGCGTACCGTCGAACTGATGGAAGCGGTGGCCAAGCGTGTCGAAGCCGAAGGCATCGAGGCCTGGTTCAAGATGGATGCCGCCGAGCTGCTGGGCGACGAAGCACCGCTGTACGACAAGATCAGCGACACCCTGGACGTCTGGTTCGACTCCGGCACCACCCACTGGCACGTGCTGCGCGGTTCGCACCCGATGGGCCACGAGACCGGCCCACGCGCCGACCTGTACCTGGAAGGCTCGGACCAACACCGTGGCTGGTTCCACTCGTCCTTGCTGACCGGTTGCGCCATCGACAATCACGCGCCGTACCGCGAACTGCTGACCCACGGCTTCACCGTCGATGAGTCTGGCCGCAAGATGTCCAAGTCCCTGGGCAACGTGATCGCGCCGCAAAAGGTCAACGACACCCTGGGCGCCGACATCATGCGCCTGTGGGTGGCGTCCACCGACTATTCCGGCGAGATGGCCGTTTCCGAGCAGATCCTGCAGCGCAGCGCGGACGCCTACCGGCGGATCCGTAACACCGCGCGCTTCCTGCTTTCGAACCTGACCGGCTTCAACCCGGCCACCGACCTGCTGCCGGCCGAAGAAATGCTCGCGCTGGACCGGTGGGCCGTGGACCGTACCCTGTTGCTGCAACGCGAATTGCAGGAGCACTACGGCGAATACCGCTTCTGGAACGTCTATTCCAAGATCCACAACTTCTGCGTGCAGGAGCTGGGTGGTTTCTACCTCGACATCATCAAGGACCGCCAGTACACCACCGGCGCCAACAGCAAGGCCCGTCGTTCGTGCCAGACCGCGCTGTTCCACATCAGCGAGGCCCTGGTGCGCTGGATCGCGCCGATCCTGGCGTTCACCGCCGACGAGCTGTGGCAGTACCTGCCAGGCGAGCGCAACGACTCGGTGATGCTCAACACCTGGTATGAAGGCCTGACCGAACTGCCGCAAGGCTTCGAGCTGGACCGTGCGTATTGGGATCGCGTGATGGCAGTCAAGGCTGCGGTCAACAAGGAAATGGAGATTCAGCGGGCAGCCAAGGCTGTCGGCGGCAACCTCCAGGCCGAAGTGACCCTCTACGCCGAAGATGCCCTGGGCGCCGACCTGGCGAAGCTGGGCAACGAACTGCGCTTCGTGCTGATCACCTCCACCGCCAGTGTCGCGCCGTTGGTGCAGGCGCCGGCCGATGCGGTGGCCACTGAAGTCAGCGGCCTGAAGCTGAAGATCGTCAAGTCGAACCACACCAAGTGCGCCCGTTGCTGGCACTGCCGCGAAGACGTCGGCGTGAACCCGGAGCATCCGGAAATCTGCGGTCGTTGCGTGGACAACATCAGTGGTGCTGGCGAGGTTCGTCATTATGCCTAACGCAGCGGGCCGCTTCGGGCGGTTGGGCTGGCTCTGGTTGAGCGTGCTGGTCCTGGTCATCGACCAGGCCAGCAAGTACCACTTCGAGAACTCGCTGACGATGTACCAGCAGATCGTGATCATTCCCGATTATTTCAGCTGGACCCTGGCCTACAACACCGGGGCGGCGTTCAGTTTCCTGGCCGACAGCTCCGGCTGGCAGCGCTGGCTGTTCGCCCTGATCGCCATTGTGGTCAGCGCCGTGCTGGTGGTCTGGCTCAAGCGCCTGGGGCGCAATGAGACTTGGCTGGCGGTGGCGCTGGCCTTGGTGCTCGGTGGGGCCTTGGGCAATCTCTATGATCGCATCGCCCTGGGCCACGTCATCGATTTCATCCTGGTGCATTGGCAGAACCGCTGGTATTTCCCGGCGTTCAACTTTGCCGACAGTGCCATCAGCGTGGGCGCGGTGATGCTCGCCCTGGATATGTTCAAGAGCAAGAAAACCGGAGAAGCCGTCCATGACTGAGCAGCGTATCGCTCAAAACACCGAAGTGACGCTTCACTTCGCCCTGCACCTGGAAAACGGCGACACCGTCGACAGCACCTTCGACAAGGCGCCGGCGGTGTTCAAGGTCGGTGACGGTAACCTGCTGCCGGGCTTCGAAGCGGCGATCTTCGGTTTCAAGGCCGGCGACAAGCGCACCGTGGTCGTGCCACCAGAAAACGCCTTTGGTCAGCCCAACCCGCAAAACATGCAGACCATGCCACGCTCCCAGTTCCAGGACATGGAGCTGTCCGAGGGCCTGCTGGTGATTTTCAACGACGCGGCCAATACCGAATTGCCGGGCGTGGTGAAGGCTTTTGATGACGCCCAGGTGACCGTGGACTTCAACCATCCGCTGGCGGGCAAGACCTTGAACTTCGAGGTGGAAATCCTCGAAGTGAAGGCGTTGTAACTGACTGGATACGGTTTAGTGTGGGAGCGGGCTTGCTCGCGAAGGCGGAGTGTCAGCCAACATTAATGTTGAATGTAAGGCCCTCTTCGCGAGCAAGCCCGCTCCCACATGGATCTTCATTGTTTTCCGAGCCCTTGGTTCGATCAACAGGCAATTCTTGCGCGCAAGACACGAGGCACAGCATGCAAATCAAACTCGCCAACCCCCGTGGCTTCTGCGCCGGTGTGGACCGGGCGATCGAAATCGTCAACCGCGCCCTGGAAGTCTTCGGGCCGCCGATCTACGTGCGCCACGAAGTGGTCCACAATAAATTCGTCGTCGAAGACCTGCGCAGTCGCGGGGCGATTTTTGTCGAGGAACTGGATCAGGTGCCGGACGACGTCATCGTGATCTTCAGCGCCCACGGGGTTTCCCAGGCCGTGCGCAGCGAAGCCGCCGGCCGTGGCCTGAAGGTGTTCGACGCGACGTGCCCATTGGTGACCAAGGTGCACATCGAAGTGGCCCGCTACAGCCGTGACGGTCGCGAATGCATCCTGATCGGCCATGAAGGCCACCCGGAAGTCGAAGGCACCATGGGCCAATACGATGCCAGCAACGGCGGTGCGATCTACCTGGTCGAAGACGAGGAAGACGTGGCGGCCTTGCGGGTACGCAACCCCGAGAGCCTGGCCTTCGTGACCCAGACGACCCTGTCCATGGACGACACCAGCCGCGTGATCGACGCCCTGCGTGCGCGCTTCCCGGCCATCGGCGGCCCGCGCAAGGATGACATCTGCTACGCCACCCAGAACCGCCAGGATGCGGTCAAGCAACTGGCCAACGAATGCGATGTGGTGCTGGTGGTCGGCAGCCCGAACAGCTCCAACTCCAACCGCTTGCGCGAGCTGGCCGAGCGCATGTCCACCCCGGCCTACCTGATCGACGGTGCCGAGGACATGCAGCGCAGCTGGTTCGAGGGCGTCGAGCGCATCGGCATCACCGCAGGTGCGTCCGCGCCGGAAGTCCTGGTGCGCGGCGTGATCCAGCAATTGCAGGCCTGGGGTGCCACCGGTGCCGATGAGTTGGCCGGTCGCGAGGAGAACATCACGTTTTCGATGCCGAAAGAGTTGCGCGTCCGCTCCTTGCTTTAAGTCCTTTCTGGCACAGGGGCTCTTCGACTGCGACGCTTTCCAGGCGGACGCGGCCGGAGGGCGCCAATATCACTTGATGATGGCTGATCGCCTCGCTTTTGGCGCAGACATGCAACCTGCCTGCCTGGAATGAGCCGCTGGGGTGCAGGGCTTTCCCCTGGCTGCCGAACCTCACCCTGCGTCTCATCGGCTGGTTACCAACCACCCGGACGTTTGCGCGGCGCTCCATCAGCACGGTCTTCTCCTTGTCATCCAGGGTGATGCGCCAGCCTCGGCCCCAATCGTTGTCTATCGCCCTGAGCACGACCGTCCGGTTGCGCGCGATGGCTTCGCTGCGTGCGCTGCGTAACCCGCTGATCAGCAACTGCGCGGTATCCTCGCGTTCGATAGACTCGATCAGCTCTTTGTAGCCCGCGCTGGCCCACGACAGAACAATTGCGGCAATTGCCAGTCCCATGAGCAGTTCGATCAGGCTGAAGCCCTGTTGATACATGACGTCTCCTCCCTGGAGTCCGAAAACGACGCGCTCCTGGCGCCGCAAACCGAAACAACCGCACACAAAGGCGGTGGTTTGTTCTAGCGTGTAGAAGCAGGTATAGCCGACGGCAACGGAGGGCACCGATGGATCTTCGTACAAAAGGTTTCACGCTGATCGAGGTGCTGGTGGCCCTTGGCGTGCTGCTGATCCTGATCACCATGGCGGTGCCGTCATTTACCGGGTCGCTGCAGAGCACCAAGGCCGACACCGATATCGACGACTTGCGCCGGGCGCTGAACTTTGCCCGGATGACGGCGATCGACCGTGGTATCACCACGCGAATTCGCCCCACCGCCGAGGGCAGCGCCTGGAGCGGCGACCTGACGGTGTATGACAGTACTGGCTCGTCGCCCAATATATTGCGGGTTGTTCCAGCAATGAGCAGCGGCGCGACTCTGACGCTAACCTCAGACGTGACCAACATTGATTTCAACAATTTGGGCGGGCTATCGGCACCGGCCACGCCGGTGAGTTTCAATTATGTACGCGGGGCGCAGAGCAGGACGCTGAGTGTTTGCCTCAATGGACGAATCGTATTGGGAAGTTGCGGATGAAGGGTTGCAGTAAAAGGACGCAGGGGGGCATGACCCTGATCGAGGTGCTGGTGGCGGTGCTGATTCTCGGCGTCGGCTTGCTCGGGGCGGCGATGATCCAGCTCAATGCGCTCAAATACACCGACAGCTCGCGCATGACCAGCCAGGCCAGTTTCATTGCCTACGACCTGCTGGACCGCATTCGCGCCAATTCCGCCGCCGACTACACCATCACGCCGCCCAGCTCGCCGAATCTCAACGTAGCCCGCGACCAGGACCTTTATGATTTCCAGACCAATATCGTCGCCTTCGGCGGCGCCACGGCCACGGGCACCGTTGCGCTGAACCAGCGGGTCTACACCATCACCATTTCCTGGGATGACGCCCGGGCCGCCAACACCACCGATGCGGCCGAGGCGCGACGCAGCTTTGTCCTGACCAGCCGCGTCGCCGTTGACCCGGTGGGGACGCCGCCATGAACCGGCACAGTCGCGGTTTTGGCCTGATCGAGTTGATGATCGCGCTGGTGCTCAGCCTGATCGTCATCCTGGGTGTCGTGCAGATTTTCATTGCCGCCAAAAACACCTACGTCAGTCAGAATGCCGCCGCGGTGATGCAGGAGGACGCGCGGTTTGCCTTGAGCAAAATGGTCCAGGAAATTCGCATGGTGGGGATGTTCGGTTGCTTGGCGACCATCATCGATGCCTCAACGGATAACAGTTTCGCTGTCAGCCAGACCACGCCAATCCGTTGGGATAACGCCAACCGGAGGTTGACCCTGGTCACCGCTGACATAGGCAGTGGCGGTAGCTTGCCGACCTGGACCGTCGTCTCCGATTGCCGTACCTCGGCGACGGCCTATTCCAATGCGCGGCTACCAGCGACGGGGCAGATGGCGTTTCCGATTCGCCGACTGATCTACAGCTTCAATAACAACCAATTGATGCTGGGCAGCGGCACCGGCAATCCGACCCTGTACGTGCTGGTGGACCATGTGCGGGCGTTCGACGTGATGTTTGGCGTGGCTGGCAGCGCGACGGACATCGCGGCGTCGAGCTACACCAGCAACCCGGCTGACCCGGCGCTGATCCGCAGCGTACGCCTGAGCCTGACGCTCTTTGATCCGAGGGACACGGTGCGCGAGCAGACCTTCAATGTGGTTGCCGCCTTGCGCAACCGACTGCTATGAAGGAGATGACTTCGATGGGGCACGTGCATCGCCAGCGTGGCATGGCCTTGCTGGTCAGCCTGGTTTTCCTGTTGCTGCTGACGCTGATCGGCCTGTCGTCGATGCAGAGCGCCACCCTCCAGGAAAAAATGACCAGCAGCGTCATGCAGCGCAACCAGTCCTTCCAGATGGCCGAGGCGGCGCTGAGGGTCGGGGAAAGCGCGGTGCAGGTCGAAACGTATTCATTGCCGATGTGCACCACTGCGACCCAGTGCGCGCCACCGGACGAGTCGAAGACGCTGACTGTGGCGGGGCGCGACTCAAGGTCGGGAGTACTCTGGGTTGCCGCCGCCGGAGGGTTTTATGGCGTGCAGAACATCGGCACGACGCTCACGGCGGTCAATGTGCCAGTCAATACGTCGGCAACGCTGTACCGGATCACGGCGGTAGCGGTGGTGGGCAATAACCAGCGCAGCGTGGTGGAGAGCATCTATGCGAAATACTAAGGTGCTTCGCGGCAGGTGGCAGGCGTTGTGGGGGGCGTTGCTGAGCCTTTACCTGGCGGCCCCGGCCTATGCGTTCACGCCTTCGGATTCGCCCTTGCTGAGTGCGGCCGCCGTCACGCCGAACGTGATGCTGCTGATCGATGATTCGGGGAGCATGAACAACATCATTTGGGCGGCGGGGTTCGATCCGGCGGCGACGCAAACGCGCACTTACGCATGTAACGCCAGTAACAACTGCAACGACAGGTATGAGCTGGACCTGGAAGACTCGAATATCCTGTTGCTGAGCCTGTTGCGTGGCGGCTGCTCGTCTGGCTGGTACGGTTTCTATCGCCCCAGCCTCGGCCGAATCTGCCTGCGCTTGCCAGATCCTGTGGGAGGCGGCGATACCCGTTACACCGGCAAATACTTGGCGTATCTGGTGACACTGGCCAACGGCTCGAGCCGCGACTTCACCACAGGTACGATCCCCACGGATTATCGAATCAACGTGGCGCGGGATGTCTCCAATGACTTGGTCGCCAATAACCGCGCCCTGCGTATTGGACTTGCTACCTTCAACCCACCTAATTACAGCAACTCCGGCCCCGGCGGGTACATCGCTCGCGCCATCAGCGACCTGTCGCCGGTCACTGGCAGCGTGACCCAAACCCAGGCCAACGCCAACTACAGCGCCCTGATCAATGCCATCAATGGACTGGGCGCGGTTGCGAATACCCCCTTGGCCGAGAGCTATTACGAAGTCACCCGCTACTTCAGGGGCATGGCGCCTTATTACAATGGAACGCCCGCCACCTACACCAGCCCGATCCAGTACCGTTGCCAGAAAAATTTCGGCGTGGTGGTCACCGACGGCTTGCCCACCTATGACCGGACGTTTCCTACCAACGACCCGCTGGGCCTTTCCCGGCTGCCGAACTGGGACGGCATCAGCAGCAACGATGGCGCCGATCCTCTCGGTAATGCGGAGGGCGACACGCTTTACCTGGACGACATCGCCAAGTTCGCCTTCGACATCGACATGCGCTCCACCGGCACCGACACCACCGGCAAGAGCTGGAACAGCGTGGATTTTCCTCGGCAGTATCTCAATACCTATACCGTAGGATTTGCCGTCACCAACCAGATGTTGTCCGACGCAGCCCGTTACGGGGCGGGCAAGTATTATCCGGCGAGCGACAGCGAAGGCCTGAATTCGGCGCTGTCGTCAGCCCTGAGTGATATCACTTCCAAAGCTGGCTCCGGGGGCGGCGGCACCACTAACGCCGCCACGTTGTCCAGCACGTCCAGCTACTACCAGACCACCTATGACCCCAAGGACTGGCGTGGGACCATCCGGGCATTCGGCTTCACCTCGGCGGGCACGGTCAATACGGCAGCGGTGCAATGGACCACCGACACCGCCATCGTGCCGGGTGCCACGGCACCGATCTATCAATCCTGGAACACCGCGACCAACGTGCCGGTGACCCTGGCCTACGGCAATTTTTCGCCGGCCCAGCAAACCAGCCTCAGCCAGAACCTGCCCACGGGGATTACCGGCAATGACCTGGTGGAGTGGAGCAAGGGCGTCAACAAGACCGGCCTGAAGGTGCGCAGCGCATTATTGGGCGACATCATCAATTCGCCGTTGGTGCTGGCATCGCCCAATGACCAGACCGCTGCGGACCTGCTCAACGACACCAGCTACAGCGCCTACCTGGCGACCAAGGCGACAAACATGAGCACCAGCCTGGTGGTGAATGGCAACGATGGTTTCTTCAGTGTCATCAACAGCGCAAACGGCACGCGGCGTTACGCCTACATGCCTTCGAACGTGCTGCCCTCGTTGCAGGACATTGCCGACGTCAACTACATCAACGGCGTGAGCCACAAATTCCTCGTGGATGGACAGATCGGCGTATTCGACGTGCAATCGGGGAGCGCCTGGAAGACCGTGGCCGTGGGCGGCACCGGGGCTGGGGGCAAGGTGTTCTATGCGGTCCAACTGTTCGATGCGGCGGCCGGCAATGCGTATCGGGCGTTGTGGCAAATCAGTGCGCCAACCGTCGCCAACACGGCCAATGCCTTCAATGACTTGGGCTATGCCTACGCGCGCCCCGAAGTCGCACGCCTGGCGGACGGTCGTTGGGCGGCGTTCATCGCCAATGGCTACGGCAGCAATACGGGTGTGGCGGCGTTGTACGTGGTGGATATCCGCGATGGTTCGCTGATCCGCAAAATCGTCATCAACAGCAGCGAAACCGATAACGGCCTGTCGTCGGTCAAGCTGCGGGTCAACTCGCAGAATATAGTGCAGGCCGCCTACGGTGGTGACTTGAAGGGACGGATCTGGAAGTTTGACCTCAGCGGCACTTCACCCACCGCGTGGGGCCTGGCGTTTGCTGGGCAACCGTTGTTCACCGCCCCCGGCGGCGCGACCCAGCCGATCACTGTGCAACCTCTGCTGGCCGACAATCCCCAGGGCGGCACCCAGGTGTTTTTTGGAACCGGCAAGTTCAACGAAGCAGCCGACAAGCTCAACAAGGATTTGCAGGCGTTCTATTCGATCTGGGACGCCACGGGCGGCGCGGGGCAAATTACCGTGTCGAGCCTGCAGGCCCAGTCGATCACCGGGGTGTTTTCCGGCAGCACCGGGCAGTTCGTCACCACCAGCCAGAGCGACGTGACGTATCCTGCGCAAAAGGGCTGGTACCTGCCCTTGGTGTACAACAACGTGCTGACCGGGGAGCGAGTCATCAACCCGGCCAGCCTGGTGCTCGGGCGTGTGGTCTTTACCACGGCCGCCGTGGACACCACTGACCCTTGCGCCAGCTTCGGCACCGGCAAACTGATCGAATTGGATGCGTTCAACGGTAAGATGCTCAACTATGCGGTACTCGATACCAACAACGATGGTTCGCTCACCAGCCTCGATACCATTTCCGCTGGTGTGGTGTTCACGGGCGGCATCCCGACATTGAGCGCCGTCGTCAGTGCCAACGGGGCCACCAATATGATCGTGAACGACTCCGGTGGTGGTATCACCGACCTGCTGGGCAAAACCGTCGGCGGCAGCCGCCGTATCATGTGGCGGCAAATACAATGAGGGAGCAAGGCATGCGCAGATCCAACCGCGGTTTCACCTTGATCGAAATCATGATCGTGATCGCGATCATCGGTATCGTGATCACCGTCGGCTATCCGAGCCTGACCGAGTATATGAAGAAGGGCCGACGGGCCGAAATTGCCGGGCTCTTGTCGGAGCAGGCGCAAATTCTTGAGCGCTACTATTCGAAGAACAACCGCTACACCGATGCGACTGGTCTGAGCAGCGGCAACGATTTCTACACCATTAACTTGGTACCAACGGACCAGAGCTTCACCCTGACCGCCGTGCGCAAGAGCGGCTCGTCCATGGCGACGGACAAATGCGGTGACTTCAAAATCACCAATACCGGCGTACGCAGCGTGGAAAATGCTACTGGGGTGACTGCCAAGGATTGTTGGGGGCGCTGAGTTTCTTTTATCCGGGCGCGCGTTGCGCCCTTTGTTTTGTGAGTCGAATCAGAACATGACCAGGCAACAGCAAGTGGTGATTGTCGGTGGCGGAGTCATCGGCCTGCTGACGGCGTTCAATCTGGCGTCCGCAGGGCAACGTGTGGTGCTGCTGGACCGTTCCAATGTCGGCCAGGAATCGTCCTGGGCCGGTGGCGGTATCGTTTCGCCGTTGTACCCGTGGCGCTATAGCCCGGCGGTCACGGCGCTGGCCCATTGGTCACAGGATTTTTATCCACAGTTGGGGGAGCGTCTGTTCGCGGCCACCGGGATCGACCCGCAAGTGCATGTGACCGGGCTTTATTGGCTGGATCTGGACGACCAGGACGAAGCGCTGGCCTGGGCCAAGCGGGAAGGGCGCCCGCTACGGGCTGTGGATATCTCGGCGGTTCATGATGCGGTGCCGGTGTTGGGCGCGGGTTTTTCCCGGGCGATCTACATGGCTGACGTGGCCAACGTGCGTAATCCCCGGTTGGTGAAGTCCCTCAAGGCTGCGTTGCTGGCGATGCCGAACGTCACGCTGCATGAGCATTGCGAAGTCAGCGGGTTCATTCGCGACGGTGGGCGTGTGGCGGGCGTGCACAGTTCTGCCGGTGAAATTCATGGCGATGAGGTGGTGCTGGCCGCCGGTGCCTGGAGTGGCGAGTTGCTCAAGAGCTTGGGCTTGAAGTTGCCGGTCGAGCCGGTCAAGGGCCAGATGATTTTGTACAAGTGCGCGTCGGATTTTCTGTCGAGCATGGTTCTGGCCAAGGGGCGTTATGCAATCCCGCGGCGTGATGGGCATATTCTGGTCGGCAGTACGCTGGAGCGTGAAGGCTTCGACAAGACCCCGACCGAGGTTGCGTTGGAGAGCCTGAAGGCTTCGGCGCAGCAGCTGATTCCGGCGTTGGCGGGTGCCGAGGTGGTGGGGCATTGGGCTGGGCTGCGGCCTGGGTCGCCTGAAGGTATTCCCTATATCGGCGAGGTGCCGGGGATTGCAGGGCTTTGGCTGAACTGCGGGCATTATCGCAATGGGTTGGTGTTGGCGCCGGCTTCGTGTCAGTTGTTTACGGATTTGATGTTGGGGCGTGAGCCGGTGATTGATCCTGCGCCGTATGCGCCGGCGGGGCGGTTGTAAGGTTTTATAATCCGATCCAAATTGTGGGAGCGAGCCTGCTCGCGATGGCGGTTTGATTGAGTACATATCCATTTCTGCGGTAACGGCTACTTAGGGTTCCGCCCTTACGGCGGCTCACTTTTTTTCAAACGCCAAAAAAAGTAAGCAAAAAAGGCTTGCCCCACCACTCGGTGCCTCGCTTAGGCTCGGCATGCCCTCAACTCCGGCATTGCTCCGTGGGCCCGCCGCGAAGGGCCATCCATGGCCCAGCGCGGCTAACCCGGCATCCATGCCGGGTTGCCCACTCCACAATGCCTGCGTTCGGCCATCGTGGTTAAAGGGGCCTCCAGATCAAAAGCCGGGCCGAGGCGGCCTTATAGCCGACCTGGCTCTCCCGCTCGTACACCCATCCGATCTGTGGGAGCAAAGCTTGCTCGCGAGGCGGCCATACAGCCGACCTGATTCTTCCGTTCGTACACCGATCCAATTGTGGGAGCGAGCCTGCTCGCGAAGAGGCCTGCACATTCAGCACCTTCATCGGCTATGACATCGCCTTCGCGAGCAGGCTCGCTCCCACAGGGTTTAGGTGGCCAAGAAAATTTGTAAATCATCTTCGAACCAATGTGGGCCTATCCCTCTGTTGCTGTTGCTGTTGCTGTTGCTGTTGCTGTTGCTGTTGCTGTTGCTGTTGCTGTTGCTGTTGCTGTTGCTGTTGCTGTTGCTGTTGCTCTGCTTTTGACTTTGATCTCGGACGCCCCGTTAAACCACGCTGGCCGAACGTAGGTATTGTGGAGTGGGCATCCCGGCATGGATGCCGGGATAGCCGCGCTGGGCCCAGAGTGTGTAAAAACCGATAAAAACATCGTCGGCACGTCGTGCCGACAGGTGTTGGCCAACTGATAAAAACCTAAAGCGCTCCTGTACCTCCAAACGGCCCCTACAAGCGCTAGCAAGGCTCAGTAGGCTTGATTAACGGGGCAAAACCGCAGGCTTTCAGGCCGTCAGCGCCTTCATCAGACCTTGCGCACCTAGGATTTCCATCACTCTTTTCCAATTGTAAGCGAGCACATTCAAGCTCATTTCGGTGCTCACCCCAGCCAGCCGTCGCGTCAGAAAATGAGTCGCCCCCATCCATTGCTTCAGCGTCCCGAAGGGGTGCTCGACCGTTCTCTTGCGGATGATCATCATCTGCGGCTCATTGTTCAGGCGGGCCTGCATTTCCTCCAGTACCGCCTCGTGTTCCCAGCGCCGAATCTTTCTCTCTCTGGCCGGTGTGCATTGCGCCTTTGTTGGGCAGGCTCTGCAGTTGGAGTGCCAGTAAACGTCCAGCTTCTTGCCCTTGTCGACGTAAAAGTTGCGCCAGATCAGCACTTGCTTGGCGGGGCAGACGTACACATTTTTTTCCGCGTCGTAAACAAACTCGTCATTGCCGAAGCGGCCATCAAATTTGGCCCGCGAGCTCAGCGTTTTCGGCACATAAGCTGTGATTCCTGCCTCGTGACAGGCCAGGATTTCTCCGCTTTTGTAATACCCTCGGTCCGCCACCACCGACAACGATTCGATTTGCATCGCCTCACGGGCTTGCTGGGCCATCGAGCTAAGCTGATCACGGTCGTGACCGACATTGGTCACCTCGTGCGCGACGATTAAATGGTGTTTGGTATCGACTGCTGTCTGCACGTTGTAGCCCACGATGCCATGACCGCTCGTCATCATCATCGAGCGCGCGTCCGGGTCGGTCAGCGAGATCTGTTTGTCCGGCGATGCTTCAAGCTGTATTTCAATCGCCTGGAGCGCCTTCATCTGTTCCTTTAATTTGGCAATTTTTTCTTCCAGGCCGCCTTTGGGCCCTGAAGACTTGGGCTCTTCCCGATCAGCCTCATCCAGGGCCTTCAGATAACGGGCGATGCTTGACTCGATGTCTTCCATCCGACGCTTCAGCTTGGCGCTGGTAAAATTGCGGTCGCGGTTGTTCACCGCCTTGAATTTACTGCCATCGATGGCAACGAAGTGTTCCGAGAAGAGCCCCAGTTGTTGACACAACACGACGAACTGCCGACAGACTCCTCGAATGGCCTTCCCATTGTCTTTGCGGAAGTTGGCGATGGTCTTGAAATCCGGCATCAGGCGACCGGTCAGCCACATCAGCTCGACGTTGCGCTGCGCCTCGCGCTCAAGGCGCCGGCTTGACTGGATACGGTTGAGATAGCCGTAGATGTAGATCTTCAGCATGACTGCAGGATGATAAGCCGGTCGGCCTGTTTTAGCGGGGACAGCGCTTTCAAAACCCAAGTTGATCAGGTCGAGCTCATCCACGAAGACATCGACAACGCGCACCGGATTGGTATCGCTGACGTAGTCGTCCAAGCTCTCGGGGAGCAAGGTAGTTTGATCTCGGTGTTCACCTTGGATGAAGCGTTTCATGGGCAGCCCTTGCAATGAAGTCCTGGGGAAATCATAGCAAGGGTTGGCTTCGGAGTTTTTACACACTCTGGGCCATGGATGGCCCTTCGCGGCGGCCCACGGAGCAATGCCGGAGTGAGGGCACACCGAGCCTAGGCGAGGTGCCGAGTGGTGGGGCAAAAGCGTTTTGGTTACTTTTGCGCTTCTCAAAAGTGACCCGCCGTAAGGGCGGAACCCTAAGCCGCCGTTACCGCAGCAATGGATATACACACCGCCCTCACAGCCGACCAAGCTTTGTGAGAATGGTCGGACAAGACCCCGATTCGAACCGAATTTTCCGACGAGTTCTGGCGGTTGCCGGGTGGGAAGAACCCTGGCTAACCTTTCCCCGTCGCTGCCAATTCAGCGTCCGGGCGTCGCGGCCCGAAAACTTGGTAATCCATTTCCTCTTTGGAGTACCGCAATGAGTGACAAACCACTACCACCTTCAGAAACCAATAACGCTTCTCCTGACTCCAGCCATAACACGAAAGGGCTCGATGAAGCCGCCAAACGCGCCCTCGACTATTACCTCGGCCCAAAACCCGAAGCCCAAAAAGAAACCCACCTCAAACCAGCTATTCACGGTAGTGGACGGCATCGACACCGAATGCCTCCTCACCAACCTCAGCGAAACCCTGGCCTCCGCCAATGCCACGATCAGCGACCTGGCCTTCGAACTTGAAGGCTCGCGACGGCATGTCGCCTTGGGGGTACAGCAGCTGATTGAACTGTGTGCATTACTGGCCAATCGAGTGCTGGACGAACGGGTGCCGGTGGCGGAAGGCTAGAAGAGCTGCGAAGGCGAACGCCGAACCTGTGGCGAGGGAGCTTGCTCCCGCTGGGTCGCGAAGCGGCCCCCAACCTGAGACCTCGGTGCATCAGGTGATCGAGTCGCTGCTTTTGGGGCTGCTGCGCAGCCCAGCGGGAGCAAGCTCCCTCGCCACAGGGGAATACGTGGGCTTCGAAACCGTGGCTCAATCCAGCCCAAGCTTCTTCAACCGATACCGCATCGACCGAAATGACAACTTCAACCGCTGCGCCGCCGCCGTGCGGTTCCAGCGGGTCTCCTCCAGCGCCTGGAGGATGAGCTTGCGCTCGACCTCTTCCAGGTAATCCTCGAGATTGTCGACCTGCATCAAATCGGGATTGCCCGCCTCAGTCGCATTGCCCTCGGCCAGACGCAGGTCATCCGCTTCGATCAGTTGCTGTTCGCACAAGGTATAGGCCCGCTCAAGCATGTTCTCCAATTCCCGCACATTACCCGGGAAACGGTAGTTCTGCAGGGCTTCCAGGGCTCGCGGATGGAGCTTTGCCGCAGGGCTGCCGGTGGTGCTGGCCAGGCGCTGGAGCATGTGGTTGGCCAAGGGCTCGATGTCTTCGCGGCGTTCGCGCAAGGGCGGGACGCGCAGTTCGATGACGTTCAGCCGGTAATACAGATCCTGGCGAAAGCGCCCGGCGGCGACTTCGGCGTCGAGATCCTTGTGGGTGGCGCAGAGGATGCGCACATCCACCACTTCTTCCTGCTGGCCGCCCACGGCGCGCACGGCCTTTTCCTGGATGGCTCGCAACAGCTTGACCTGCATCGCCAAGGGCAGGTCGGCCACCTCATCGAGGAACAAGGTTCCGCCATGGGCGGCCTGGAACAGCCCAGGCTTGTCTTCGATGGCGCCGCTGAAGCTGCCTTTTCGGTGGCCGAAGAACTCGCTTTCCATCAGTTCCGTGGGAATCGCCCCACAGTTGACCGGTACAAAACGCTGGTTGGCACGGGGGCCTTGTTCGTGGATCAACCGGGCGACCAGTTCCTTGCCGCAGCCCGATTCTCCGCTGATGTACACCGGGGCCTGGCTGCGAGCGAGTTTCTCGATCTGCTTGCGCACACCGAGCATGGGGGGCGAGTCGCCCAGCAGGCAGCGTTCGAGGGTGCTGGTCGGTATGGCGACCGATGGCAGGCGCAGGGCGCTGGTGACCAGCTCCCGCAGCCGACCCAGGTCGACCGGTTTGGTCAGGAAGTCGAAGGCGCCGGCCTTGAGGGCGTCGATGGCGGTTTCCAGGCTGCCGTAGGCGGTGATCATCGCCACGGGCAGTTGTGGATAACGTTGCTGGATGTGCTGCACCAGTTCCAGGCCGGTACCGTCGGGCAGGCGCATGTCGGTCAGGCACAGGTCGAAGGCATCCCCTGCCAGCAGGGCTTGGGCCTCGGCAAGGTTCTTGGCGCTGCGGGTGTCGAGTTTCATCCGGCCCAGGGTGATGTCCAGGAGTTCGCGGATGTCCGGTTCGTCATCGACGATCAGGATTCGTTGCCGTGAGCGATTGTTCAAATCTGTTTCCGTCCGTGAGCAAAAGTGATGCGAAAGCAGCCGCCGCCTTGGCGTGGTTTGAAGTCTAGGCGGGCCTGGTTGCTTTCGCACAGCTCACGGGACAGATAGAGCCCAAGGCCGGTGCCCTGGCTGCTGGTGGTAAAGAAGGGTTCGAACAGATGCGCCTGCTGCTCGGGCGTGACACCGGGGCCGTTGTCGATGATGTCCAGGGTCGACAGCTGGCTGTGAGGGTCGATGAACAGTTTCAGCCAGGCCTCGGCCTGTTCGTGGGCCATTGCGCTGTGGCGCCAGGCGTTGCGCAGCAGGTTGTCGAGCACCTGGGTGAGCTGGTCGGGGTCCATGAGCGTGGTGTGGTCGCCCGGGTCGATGCTCAAGTGCAATTGCTGGTGGTCGGCCATGCTTTCGCGGGTCTGCCGGACGAACTGATCGAGCCAGGTCCGCAGGTCGAGGCGCTGGGGTGTGGTTTGCTGGCGGCGAGACAGCTGCAAGACGTTTTCAATGACGCGATTCATTCGTTGGGAGTGATCTTGAATAATCTGCGTCAGACGCCGATCCGCGTCGTTCAGTTCCTCGGATTCGCGCAGCAATTGCGCCGCGTGGCTGATGGCGCCCAAGGGGTTGCGGATTTCATGGGCGATACCGGCGGTCAGGCGCCCGAGGGAGGCGAGCTTGAGCTGTTGGGCGTGTTGGGCCACTTGGGCCAGGTCTTCGAGAAACACCAGGATCTGCTGCTGGTCGTTGTGGCCCAGGGCGATGAAGCTCGGTTGCAGGGTCAGGCCCGTGCCGCTGATGGTCAGGCTGGGCGGGCGCAGGCTGGGGTTGTTCAGCCAGAGTTGCAGGCGCTCGACCAGGGCGCTGGAGCAATCGTCGATCGGTTGGCCGACCAGGTCGTGCATGCCCAGCAGGTTCAGCGCGCTTTCGTTGGCCAGTTGGACCCGACGCTGGCGGTCGAGCACCAGGATGCCGGTGCGCATGCGTTGCAGGATCAGGGCATTGAGGGCTTCCAGTCCGACCACTTCGCTGGCCCGCTGCTCGGCCAGGGTTTCGCTGGCTTCCAAACGTCGGGTCAGGCCCTGCACCAGCAGCGCGGCGGCAAAACACAATGCCCCGAGGGTGCCGGCTTGCAAGTAACTGCTGGGACGGTTCGAGTCGCTCAAGCCAAGAAATAAACTCGAACCGACGATGCCAAGGGTGGCGACGGCCGCGATCAACAGGCCGATCCGGCCGCGCAGCAGCGTATTGCCGATGGCCACCGAGACGATGATCAGGTTGCCGATGGCGCTGGGGGCGCCGCCCGCGGCGAAGAACAGCCACGAGAGCAGCAGCACGTCGGTCAGGGCCAGGCCGAACAGCCGGGCAGGGCGGCGGGTGTTTTCCAGGAACACCACCAGCAGGATATTCAAGACCAGGTACAACCAGCTGCCACTGCGCAACAGGTCGTCGTTGGCGTATTCCAGCAGGCGGTTGTCCATGTTGCTGGAGATCAGCAGCACCAGGGTGATGCCGATACTCAGGCGGTACAGGTGGTAGAGGCGCAGCAGGCGCTGCGCCTGTTTGATGCGTGGGCTTGTAGCCTCAGCGCTCACGAGTGCCCGGGCCTTGCTCAAGATGAGCCTGGCTGCAATACCATTGCTGTTCGAGGGCCAGTGCCCGGTCACGGGGCAGGTGTACGCCGCAATGGGCGCAACGGACCATGGGCGGTGCGTCCTGTTCCTGGGTGGGGCGGGACGCGCGGCCGCCGGTCTTCTTCACCCCGCGAAAGATCCAGATAGCGAAGGCAACGACTGCGAACAAGATCAATAAACGAAGCATGATGGGCGGCTTTTTGGCTAGAGATCAGGCAGTTTAGCCAAGGACAGGAACGGCGCACAGCGCAATAAAACCCGGGCACAAAAAAGGGAGACCGTCGGGTCTCCCTTTTTGCAGGTGCCTTGGCTCAGTCGAACAGGCCGAAGGTCATGTAGCTGAACCACGAGCGGTCGCTGGAATCGCTCTCAGGCTCTTCTTCCTCGATCACGTCGCCATTTTCATCCTTGGGCTTGAGTTCGTTCGGGATGGCTTCCTTGGCATCCTGGAACTGGCGCTGTACGTCCTGGTTGGCGCGGGTTTCGCCCGGCGGCAGCGGTGGACGGGACTCGATCAGGCCCAGGGTGGCCTTGCTCAGCCACGAACGGTTGTCGGCTTCGTCAACGCGCGGGGTGAACTGGCCGTCGACCAGCGAAGGGTGATCCGGGTAGTTCAGCTTGAGGGTTTCCAGGCTGGTGGCGGCCAGGTCGTCCAGGTGCAGGCGCTGGTAGGCTTCGGTCATCACCGCCAGGCCATCACCCACCGAAGGGGTTTCCTGGAAGTTTTCCACCACGTAGCGGCCACGGTTGGCGGCGGCGACGTAGGCCTGACGGGTCAGGTAGTAGTCGGCCACGTGGATTTCGTAGGAAGCCAGCAGGTTGCGCAGGTAGATCATGCGCTGCTTGGCATCAGGCGAATAACGGCTGTTGGGGAAGCGGCTGGTCAGCTGGGCGAACTCGTTGTAGGAGTCGCGCGCGGCGCCCGGGTCACGCTTGGTCATGTCCAGCGGCAGGAAGCGCGCCAGCAGGCCGACGTCCTGGTCGAAGGAGGTCAGGCCCTTGAGGTAATAGGCGTAATCGACGTTCGGGTGCTGTGGGTGCAGGCGAATGAAGCGCTCGGCGGCGGACTTGGCGGCTTCCGGCTCGGCGTTCTTGTAGTTGGCGTAGATCAGCTCCAACTGGGCCTGATCGGCGTAGCGACCGAACGGATACCGCGACTCCAGCGCCTTTAGCTTGGCGGTGGCGCTGGTGTAGCTGTTGTTATCCAGGTCGTTCTGCGCCTGTTGGTACAGTTCGACTTCGCTCAGGTTTTCGTCTACGACTTCCTTCGACGAGCAAGCAGCAGTCAATGCGAGGATGGCGATCAGCAGCAGGTGTTTCACTTGCATGGCGGCTTGCGTCCCTATGACGGCCGCTGTCTTGGGCGGGGCCGTCCTGTTATGATGAGCGCCCCGTTGAAAGCCTCGGGGCAAAAGACGCCGTATTTAACCACAAGCGCGCAGCCGAAACCAAAGGCTGTGCCGACGCCCAGTCCGAGCATGTCCGATAAAATAGAACTTCGCGCAGAGGTGCCGTCCGATTTGGGCGGCCAACGCCTCGATCAAGTCGCCGCACAACTCTTTGCCGAGCACTCTCGCTCGCGCCTTTCCGCCTGGATCAAGGACGGCCGCCTGACTGTGGATGGGGCGGTGATCCGTCCGCGCGACATCGTCCACGGCGGTGCCATCCTCGAGCTGACTGCCGAGCAGGAGGCCCAGGGAGAATGGGTCGCCCAGGACATTGCCCTGGACATCGTCTATGAAGACGATGACATCCTGGTGATCAACAAGCCCGCGGGCCTGGTGGTGCACCCGGCGGCCGGTCATGCCGACGGCACGCTGCTCAACGCCTTGTTGCACCACGTGCCGGACATCATCAATGTGCCCCGTGCCGGCATCGTCCATCGCCTGGACAAGGACACCACCGGCCTGATGGTGGTGGCCAAGACCATCCAGGCGCAGACACAGCTGGTCACACAGCTGCAAAGCCGCAGCGTCAGCCGCATCTATGAGTGCATCGTGATCGGTGTGGTCACCGCCGGTGGCAAGATCAACGCCCCGATCGGTCGCCACGGCCAGCAGCGCCAGCGCATGGCGGTGATGGAAGGCGGCAAGCAGGCGGTCAGTCATTACCGCGTGCTGGAGCGTTTCCGTTCCCACACCCATGTGCGGGTCAAGCTGGAAACCGGCCGTACCCACCAGATTCGCGTGCACATGGCCCACATCAACTTCCCGTTGGTGGGCGACCCGGCCTACGGCGGTCGTTTCCGCATTCCGCCGGCCGCCAGCCAGACCATGGTCGAATCGCTGAAGAGTTTCCCGCGCCAGGCGCTGCACGCGCGTTTCCTGGAGCTGGATCACCCGACGACCGGCAAGCGCATGAGCTGGGAATCACCACTGCCGGATGATTTCGTCTGGTTGCTGACGTTGCTCAAGCAGGACCGCGAGGCGTTCATCGGATGAGTGACTGGCTGACACCCGACTGGCCCGCGCCGGCCCGGGTCAAGGCCTGCGTCACCACCCGCGAGGGCGGCGTCAGCCTGGCGCCGTTCGACAGCCTCAACCTGGGCGACCATGTCGGCGACGACCCCACGGCCGTCGCCGAAAACCGCCGCCGCCTCACCGATCCCTTCGCCATCACCCCGGCCTGGCTGCAGCAGGTCCACGGCATTGCCGTGGTCGAGGCTGACCCGACCCAGGTGGCGACCGCCGATGCCAGTTGGACCGCCACGCCGGGTATCGCGTGCACGGCGATGACCGCCGATTGCTTGCCGGTGTTGTTCTGCAACCGTGCCGGCACCCGCGTCGCGGCGGCCCACGCCGGTTGGCGCGGGTTGGCGAACGGTGTGCTGGAAGCCACCCTCGACAGCCTTGCCGTGCCTGCGGATGAAATCCTGGCCTGGCTCGGCCCCGCCATCGGCCCGCACGCCTTCGAAGTCGGACCGGAAGTGCGTGAAGCCTTCATCGCGCAGCTGCCCCAGGCGGCACAAGCCTTCGTCGCGAGCCCCAACGCCGGAAAATTCCTGGCCGACATCTACGCATTGGCACGGCTGCGTCTGGCGGCACGGGGTGTCACGGCCGTTTACGGCGGCGGTTTCTGTACCGTGACCGACCCACGTTTCTTTTCCTACCGGCGCAATCCGCGCACCGGTCGCTTCGCCTCGCTGATCTGGATCGAGCGCTAGACTTCTCTGATCTGCATCAAGGGCGCCCGGCTTGAATCTTCCAGAATCGACCACATCTATAACGGTATCTGGCAGGTTTCTTCATTCAGGATGTTTTCTAGGTCCGGCCTGCTCATTAGGAAGGTGACCCATGCGTATTGATCGTTTAACCAGCAAACTGCAATTGGCCCTGTCCGATGCCCAGTCCCTGGCCGTCGGCCTGGACCATCCCGGTATCGAACCGGCGCATTTGATGCAAGCCATGCTCGAACAGCAGGGCGGCTCCATCAAGCCGCTGTTGATGCAGGTCGGCTTTGACGTCAACAGCCTGCGCAAAGAGTTGGCCAAAGAACTCGACCAGTTGCCCAAGATCCAGAATCCGACCGGTGACGTGAACATGTCCCAGGACTTGGCGCGGCTGCTCAACCAGGCCGATCGCCTGGCCCAGCAGAAGGGCGACCAGTTCATTTCCAGCGAGCTGGTGCTGCTCGCCGCCATGGACGAGAACAGCAAGCTCGGCAAGTTGCTGCTTGGCCAAGGGGTGAGCAAGAAAGCCCTGGAAAACGCCATCAACAACCTGCGTGGCGGCGAAGCGGTCAACGACGCGAACCACGAAGAGTCGCGCCAGGCGCTGGACAAATACACCGTCGACCTGACCAAGCGTGCCGAGGAAGGCAAGCTCGACCCGGTGATCGGTCGCGACGATGAGATCCGCCGCACGATCCAGGTGCTGCAACGCCGTACCAAGAACAATCCGGTGCTGATCGGTGAGCCTGGCGTGGGTAAAACCGCCATCGCCGAGGGCTTGGCCCAGCGCATCATCAACGGTGAAGTGCCGGACGGCCTCAAGGGCAAGCGTCTGTTGTCCCTGGACATGGGGGCTCTGATCGCCGGTGCCAAGTACCGCGGCGAGTTCGAAGAACGGCTCAAGTCCCTGCTCAATGAGCTGTCCAAGCAGGAAGGGCAGATCATCCTTTTCATCGACGAACTGCACACCATGGTCGGTGCGGGCAAGGGCGAAGGCTCGATGGACGCCGGCAACATGCTCAAGCCAGCGTTGGCCCGTGGCGAGTTGCACTGTGTTGGCGCGACCACGCTCAACGAGTACCGCCAATATATAGAGAAAGATGCGGCCCTCGAGCGGCGCTTCCAGAAAGTGCTGGTGGAGGAACCGAGCGAAGAAGACACCATCGCCATCCTGCGTGGCCTTAAAGAGCGCTACGAAGTTCACCACAAGGTGGCGATCACCGACGGCGCGATCATCGCGGCGGCCAAGCTCAGCCACCGCTACATCACCGACCGGCAATTGCCGGACAAGGCCATCGACCTGATCGACGAGGCCGCGAGCCGCATCCGCATGGAGATCGACTCCAAGCCCGAAGTGCTGGATCGTTTGGAGCGTCGCCTGATTCAACTCAAGGTCGAGTCCCAGGCCCTGAAGAAAGAAAGCGACGAAGCGGCGAAGAAACGTCTGGAGAGGTTGCAGGAAGAAATCGTGCGTCACGAGCGTGAGTATTCCGACCTCGAGGAAATCTGGAACTCGGAGAAAGCCGAGGTTCAGGGGTCTGCGCAGATTCAGCAGAAGATCGAACAGTCTCGCCAGGAACTGGAAGCGGCTCGCCGCAAAGGCGACCTCAACCGCATGGCCGAGCTGCAGTACGGGGTGATCCCGGACCTGGAGCGCAGCCTGCAAATGGTCGACCAGCACGGCAAGAGCGAAAACCAGTTGCTGCGCAGCAAGGTGACCGAGGAAGAGATCGCCGAAGTGGTTTCCAAGTGGACCGGCATTCCCGTCTCGAAGATGCTCGAAGGCGAGCGCGACAAGCTGCTGAAGATGGAAAGCCTGCTGCACCAGCGCGTGATCGGTCAGGAAGAGGCGGTGGTGGCGGTGTCCAACGCCGTGCGCCGGTCCCGAGCCGGGTTGTCGGACCCTAACCGTCCGAGCGGCTCGTTCATGTTCCTCGGCCCGACCGGTGTCGGTAAAACCGAGCTGTGCAAGGCACTGGCCGAGTTCCTCTTCGATACCGAGGAGGCGATGGTGCGCATCGACATGTCCGAGTTCATGGAGAAACATTCCGTGGCACGGCTGATCGGTGCACCACCGGGTTATGTCGGTTATGAAGAGGGCGGTTACCTGACCGAGGCCGTGCGTCGCAAGCCGTACTCGGTGATCCTGCTCGATGAGGTCGAGAAGGCGCACCCGGATGTGTTCAACATCCTGCTGCAAGTGCTGGAGGATGGTCGCCTGACCGACAGCCACGGGCGCACGGTGGACTTCCGCAACACGGTGATCGTGATGACTTCCAACCTGGGCTCGACGCAGATCCAGGAGCTGGTGGGTGATCGCGAGGCGCAGCGCGCGGCGGTGATGGACGCAATCTCTACCCACTTCCGGCCGGAGTTCATCAACCGGGTCGACGAAGTGGTGATCTTCGAGCCGTTGGCCAGGGATCAGATTGCCGGGATTACCGAGATCCAGTTGGGCCGCCTGCGCAGCCGCCTGACCGAGCGCGAGCTGAAACTGCAATTGAGCGATGAGGCGTTGGACAAGCTGATCGCGGTGGGTTACGACCCGGTCTATGGCGCTCGGCCGCTGAAGCGGGCGATCCAGCGCTGGATCGAAAACCCGCTGGCGCAGCTGATTCTGTCGGGTCGCTTCATGCCGGGCGAAACCGTGACCGGTACGGTGGAGAACGACGAAATCGTCTTTAACTGATAGCCGGGACTGCTGGCGATTGAAATGGCCTTGCCTTGCGAGGCCATTTTTTTCATCAGGCCGTTGAACTCAAAGGAAAAGGCTTGTAAAGTGCGCCCCGCAGTACGTCACCCCAAGGGTTACTTCTCACTGAGAAGGAATCCAAAATAAGTTGCAAATCATTGTCTTGAAAGCAATTTAAGGGGTTGACAGAGGTTTTGAAAATTGTAGAATAGCGCGCCTCAGACACACGAACGCAGCGATGCAGACGGTGAAAGAGGTTGAAGCGAGATTCAACGATGTAGCTTCAAATTGCAGTAACTTGAAATATCAGTTCCGTGATAGCTCAGTCGGTAGAGCAAATGACTGTTAATCATTGGGTCCCAGGTTCGAGTCCTGGTCACGGAGCCATTTCAATCGGGGTATAGCGCAGTCCGGTAGCGCGCCTGCTTTGGGAGCAGGATGTCAGGAGTTCGAATCCCCTTACCCCGACCATATTTGGGTCGTTAGCTCAGTTGGTAGAGCAGTTGGCTTTTAACCAATTGGTCGTAGGTTCGAATCCCACACGACCCACCATTTTTGAAACCAGCTCGCTGGAATCGAATCTTAAGATCAGAGGCCAAAAGCACTGATCGAGGAAGGCGACTTGCAAAGGTCGCCTTTTTTTTACCGGGGTATAGCGCAGTCCGGTAGCGCGCCTGCTTTGGGAGCAGGATGTCAGGAGTTCGAATCCCCTTACCCCGACCATATTAAAAATCCTCGTATCGAAAGATACGGGGATTTTTTTTTTTTGCCTGGAATAAAGTGGATTGACTTAAGTCATCGTACAACTTGCCGATAACCCACCGACAGGGGCCCGGCCCCACCTCGGGCCAACAATAAAAAAGGCACCCCTATGTTTCTTCGTCAGTTGAATATCGCCCCCCGCGCCGCGCTGGGGTTTGCCTTGATCGCCGTGTTGGTGGCGTTGCTCGGGGTGTTTGCGCTGGGGCAGATGTCGAGCATTCGTGACAGTGAAGTCGCTGTGGAAACCCAATGGCTGCCTAGCATTCGCGGGGGTGACGAGATTCGCGAGTGGATGTTGCGGATCCGCACGATCTCCCTGCGTATGGCCCTGGACCAGGATCCGAAGAACATCCCGGTGTACCGCGGCCAGATGGACACCCGCGACAAGGAGTTGGGCGAAAAAATCGCGGCTTACGAAAAACTCGTCGTGACGCCTGAAGGCAAGGCCCTTTACGACCAGTTCAAGCAGACGTTCGCTGCGTACCGTACCGGTATCGCGCAATCCTTCACCCTGGCGGAACAGGGGCGTCGGGATGATCTGATCAAGTTGCTGCTGGTGGACATGAAGACCGTGGTGGACGGTTCCGGCAAGCAGCTCAACGATCTGGCGGAGTTGTTCTCCAAGCAGGTGTCCATCGAGAGCCAGAAGTCCCAGGAGCACTACGCCAATTCCCGCATGATCGTCAGCCTGTTCATTGTGCTTGCCGCCCTGGCCACGGTGGCCTTGGCCATGTTGCTCACGCGCAGTATCGTCAAGCCCCTGGGCGAGGCGCTGGATGCTGCGGAGAGCGTCGCCCGGGGTGACTTGACCCGACCGATCGAAACCCATGGCAACGACGAAGTCAGCCGTTTACTCAAGGCGTTGGCGGCCATGCAGCAGAATCTGCGCGAGACGTTGCAGGGCATCAGCGGCTCGGCCGCGCAACTGGCCACGGCAGCCGATGAGCTGAACGCCGTCACGCTCGACAGCACCCACAGCCTGCAGCAACAGAACAACGAAATTGAACAGGCTGCCACCGCCGTCACCGAGATGACCACCGCTGTGGAGGAGGTTGCTCGCAATGCGGTTTCCACTTCCGATGCCACGCGTCAGTCCAGTGAGTCGGCATCCCTGGGGCAGCAGCGGGTCAGCGACACGGTCGAGGCCATTGGCGCCCTGGCTAACGATGTGCAAGTGACCGGCGGCCTGGTGCAATCCTTGGCCAACCAGTCGCAGGATATCGGCAAGGTGCTGGACGTAATCCGCGCCATCGCCGAGCAGACCAACTTGCTGGCCCTCAACGCGGCCATTGAAGCGGCCCGGGCGGGAGAGAGTGGACGTGGCTTCGCGGTGGTGGCCGACGAGGTGCGGGCGCTGGCTTATCGCACGCAGCAATCGACCCAGGAAATCGAGCAGATGGTCCAAGGCATGCGCAGCGGTGCCACCCAGGCACTCGATTCCATGCAGGCCAGCTCCAGTCGTGCGGCAAGCACCCTGGCGATGGCGGAGCGGGCAGGGGAAGCGCTGCACACCATTACGGCGTCGGTCAGCGAGATCCATGAGCGCAACCTGGTCATCGCCAGTGCTGCCGAGGAGCAAGCACAAGTGGCCCGCGAGGTCGATCGCAACCTGGTGAACATTCGTGATTTGTCGGTGCGCTCGGCTTCCGGCGCGGATCAGACCAGCGCTTCCAGCCATGAGTTGTCGCAACTGGCGAATTCGCTGCGCACGATGGTGCAGCGGTTTCAGGTTTGAATGATTGGCTGCGCAGATCGAGTGATATCGTTTAGATAACTATTGACTGCACTGGCGTCTTCGCGAGCAAGCCCGCTCCCACAGGAGATCGCGTACTCATGTGGTACTCGCTCTCCTGTGGGAGCGGGCTTGCTCGCGAAGACGATGGAACAGGCGATGCACCTCTAAAACTCAGCGCCACCACCAGCGGTTGGCGCTTCGCTTTTTATCCTCAATGCAACTTCAGCCGAGGCTCGGTCCCGCGTCCGATCTTGCTGCCCAGCATCAGCATGGCCGTGCGGAACATGCCGTACAGCGCCATCTGGTGCATGCGGTACAACGACACATAGAACATCCGCGCCAGCCAGCCTTCGAGCATTACGCTGCCGGTCAGGTTGCCCATCAGGTTGCCCACCGCCGAGAAGCGCGACAGCGAGATCAGCGAGCCGTAGTCGGTGTATTTGTAGTCGGGCAGGGCCTTGCCTTCGATCCGCAGTTTCAGCGATTTGGCCAGCAGCGAGGCTTGCTGGTGCGCGGCCTGGGCGCGGGGCGGAACGTTACGATCGCTGCCGGGTTGCGGGCAGGCGGCGCAATCGCCGAAGGCAAAGATGTTTTCGTCGCGAGTGGTCTGTAGCGTCGGCAGCACTTGCAGCTGGTTGATCCGGTTGGTCTCCAGCCCGTCGATATCCTTGAGGAATTCTGGCGCGCGAATCCCGGCCGCCCAGACCTTCAAGCTCGCGTCGATCACTTTGCCGTCCGCGGTAATCAGGCTGTCGGCGGTCACCTGGCTGACAGCGGCGTTGGTCATCACGTTGACGCCGAGTTTTTCCAACGTCTTGTGCACCGGTCCGCCGATGCGTTCCGGCAGTGCCGGCAACACCCGTGGCCCGGCCTCGATCAGGGTGATGTGCATGTTCTCCGGTTTGATCCGGTCCAGGCCATAGGCGTGCAGTTCGTGGGCGGCATTGTGCAGCTCTGCCGCCAGTTCGACCCCGGTCGCGCCGGCGCCGACGATGGCGACGCTGATGCGCTCGACGATATCGGTCTGCCCGGCGTGGGCACGCAGATAGTGGTGAAGCAATTGCTGGTGAAAGCGCTCCGCCTGCTTGCGGGTGTCGAGGAACAGGCAGTGTTGCGCCGCGCCTTCGGTGCCGAAATCGTTGGTGGTGCTGCCGACGGCAATCACCAGGGTGTCGTAGCCCAATTCCCGCGCCGGCAGCAGCTCGATGCCCGCCTCGTCATAGGTGGCGGCCAGCTGGATTCTCTTGCGCTCGCGATCCAGACCGCTCATGCGGCCCAGTTGGAACTCGAAGTGGTTCCATTTTGCCTGGGCAACGTAATTGAGTTCGTCTTCGGAAGAGTTGAGGGAGCCGGCAGCCACTTCGTGCAGCAGGGGTTTCCAGATGTGGGTCAGGTTCGCGTCGACCAGCATCACACTGGCCGTGCCGCGCTTGCCCAGAGTCTTACCCAGACGGGTAGCCAACTCCAGGCCGCCGGCGCCGCCGCCAACGATGACAATACGATGAGTCATGGGGATATCTCGCAAGGCTAAAGGAATTCGGTGCCGTTACCCGCGCGAGCATCAAGCGGCTCATAGCGTCAGGTAACTGATCAGTCGGCTCAACAGGCCCAGGCCAATCGTGATGGCCAGTACCACCACCAGGAGCATCCACGGCCGGAAAGGCCGGCGCTCGACTCGGTGCTGGGACAGTTGCAGGTACTCTTCGACATGCTTCTGGTCGTCTGGGTTCAGGCGGCTGGTCATAAAGGCCTCGTCAGGTAGACGTTGCGGAATGTGAAGACGTTACAGCGTCCGGCTAGCCGGCATTGAAAGCAGCATAGCCGCTCGCCGGCACGGGTTCGACGGCCAGGGGGTCGTCCAGGCGAATGATTCCACTTTTTAACACCCGGGCGGTGATTCCGCCATGGCCGCGTACGGCCTGGAATGTACCTTCGCCGAGGTTTCGCTCCAATCGGGCGCAGGGCTGGCACCAGCCGGTGGTTTCAAAAATGGCCTGGCCGATGCGAAAGCGCCGGCCCTTGAGGCTGAACAGATTGATGCCGCTGACCACAATGTTGCGCCGCAGGGCCTGTGGCAGCACCGGCTGGTCCTCGGGGCGGCCCATCAGTGCGCTGATCACGGCCAGGTGCTCCCATTGGATCAGCGTGACTTGCCGCGCATTGCGCACTCCGGGGCGGGCATGATCGCCGGTCAGCCCGGCCTCCAGGCGCGCCTCCACGGCGTCCAGTTCGATCATCGGTGCGTGGCCTTGGGGGCGCACGCCGATCCAGCGCACACGGCCCTGTTGCGGCACGGCGGCGATCAGCTCCTGCAATGGACTCACAGGCTGATCCCCACATCGAAGACAATGCTGCGGCCCAGGTTGCCCCGCAGGAAGTCCGGCGCATCGGGATGGGCGAACAGCACCCGGGCAAATGTCGGCCCCACCAGCGACAGCGAGCGCCAGCCCTGGCGCAGGTATTCGGTGGGCGGTGGAAAGTGACTGTTGAGGTCCAGCACTTCGCGCTTGAGGCTGGCGAAGGCGATGATGTCCAGATCGCCCAAGTCCATGCCGCGCTCGGTGTAGTTGTGGGCTTTCTTGCGCAGCGTCGGGGCCAGGCGCAGCAGGAATTCATTGGCCGGGATCCGCCTGGGCTTGGCTTCGCGCCGCACCAGTTGGCTCAGGGAAAAGGCGCTGCGGCGGCGTTGCAGTTCATCGCGCCATTCGTCATTGAGGCGACGGCCCTCGTCGAGCACAAAAAACACCTCGAAATTGGCATCGCGAAACAGTACGTCCGGCGGCTCCCCGGCCGGGGCGAACTCGTCGGCCCGATAAGGCACGTTCAGCCCTTGCAGCAGACGCTGGCAGACCCAACGCTCACGCTCCCATTTGCGGGCATTGGAAAGAAAGGCGTTGGCTTGCTCGGCCGCGATGGTCAGCAGGCGTAAGTAATCGGAGTCATCCATGAGCCCAAGCTTAGCGTTCAAATGTGGCCAAAAAAAATAAAGCTGCTGTGATGGGGCGAAATTTTCGCTCAGGCAGGTAATGCTGTTGCCACAAAACTCATGTACACCGCAGACCCCATTGTGGGAGCGGGCTTGCTCGCGAAGAGGACAGCACATTCAACATCATCGTTGACTGTAATGCCGCCTTCGCGAGCAAGCCCGCTCCCACAGGATGAACCTCAGGCAGGGCCCGGCAGGCCATCCTGTTCAGCCTGACGCGCCAACCAGGCGCAGAAAAGATCCCGTTTCTTGCTGTGTTGCGCGCTGCGCTTGGCGATATAGGTGTAGCGGCTTGGCTGAAATCCGAACGGTGCCACCAGGCGACCCAGGCGAATGTCATCGGCCACCAGGTGCCATGGCGCGACACCAATCCCCAAGCCGGCAATTGCCGCCTCCAACGTAAAGTAATAGTGCTCGTATTCCAGTCCGGCCGGCGCGCTGGCGGGGTATCCCATCGCATCGCCCCAGTTCGCCCAGGCATCCGGACGGGTTTTGGTGTGCAGGAGGGGATGGCGAAAAATCGAGCTCAAGTCAGTCAATTGGATACGCGCGGATAAGGACGGCGCCAAGACGATGCCCAAGCGTTCGGGGAACAACAGGACGGTGTTTTTGCATTCATCCACGACGTCCTGTTCTGCCGTGATCATCACGTCATAACGGTCCCGCCCCGGGTCGGTCCCATGGATCGGTGAACTCAAGCGGATCTTGATCTGCGGGTAAGTTGTATTGAAGTCGAAAAGACGGGGAATCAGCCACTTGACCGTGAACGTGCTGAAGCAGGACACGTCCAGGGTGCCGGTCGCCGTGTCTCGGACCCTGCCCACCGCGGCCTCGATCTGATCCAGCGCGGCCGTCAATTCCGGCAGGAGTTCTTGCCCGGCAGGGGTGAGCTGCGGTTTGTTCTTTGGACCTTCGAACAGGTCCACGCCAAGGCTCAGCTCCAACTGACGGACCTGGCGACTGACAGCACCCGGGGTGACGGACAACTCTTCGGCGGCCGCATTCATCTTGCCCAGGCGGGCAGCCGCCTCGAAGGTACGCAGTGCATTCAATGGGGGTAGGTGACGTTTCATGAAGTGACTTTAACTCAATTACATCGGGCGCATAAATCGGTATCCGGTACGGTGGGGATTTCGCAGAATTCCTCGGCTTCCTGGGGCTTGACGATTGTTTGACGTCGCGGCGACTGGGGAGAACTTCCCCAATCAATTGAGAGCAACTCACATGCCATTCGTTCGTACAGCCGTCATCAAGGGCACCAGCCAGTCGCAACGCCAGCGCATTGTCGAGGGCATACACCAAGCGCTGGTCGAGAGCATTGGCATGCCCGAGGATGAATTGTTCAACCTGGTCACGGACTACGATCCCGAGCAGTTTTTCTACAGCCGCACGTTTAACGGTGTGGATCGTTCAGACCATTTGATCGTGATTGAGATTACGATGCGCAGGGGCCGCAGTGATGCGATGAAGCGCGAGCTCTACAAAAAAATTGCCGACAACCTCGGGATTCAAGCCCGGGTTCGTCCACAAGACGTTTTCATCTTCATGCATGAGAATGACTATTCGGATTGGTCGGTTGGCTTTGGTAGGTTTGCAATGGCTCTGGTACAACAACCAGGAAGTGTCGCTCCCCAATAGCGAACGAACGGAGTAACCATGATCGGTGCCGAACTGCTCTCCTCGCAGACCCAGGCGGCCGGCTGGCTGGTGTATGTGCCGGTGTTGGCCTGGGCCGTGGTGCGGGCACCGTGGGTCGAGCTGTTCACCGACAGCCGTCGCCAGCATCTGTTATTCGGCACGGTGCTGGCGTTGTTCATGCTGTGGCTGGTACGCCGGGATTTCGATACGGGTGTCTCGTATCATTTCATCGGCATGACCGCCGTGACGTTGCTGCTGGACTGGCCGTTGGCGGTCCTGGGTGGCTTGTGCGCGCAGCTTGCGCTGGTGCTGCTGGGACGCCAGGACATGGCGGCGGTCGGGGTCAACGGCGCGCTGCTGATCTTGCTGCCGGTGCTTATCACCGAATGCTGCGCGATCCTGGTGGAGCGCGCCCAGCCACGCAATCTGTTCGTCTACATCTTCTGTTCGGGGTTTCTCGCCGCCGCGCTTTCGGCATTGGCGTGCCTGCTGCTTGGGCTTGGCCTGCTGTGGTACGACGGGATATTCGCCATGCCTTACTGGCTGGAGGATTTCATCGGCTACCTCTGGCTGATCATCTTTCCCGAGGCGTTCATCAACGGCATGGTGATCAGTGCGTTGGTGGTGTTCAGCCCCGAATGGCTGGAGACCTTCAACCGCACGCGCTACCTGTCGGCGCCGTGGAACGATGATGACAAGCCTTGATTCACGTCAAGGCTGCTCCATCACACGCCCTTCATGCTCTGGAAAACTTCCAGGAGCACAACCATGAGTGTTTATGAGTGGGCCAGACAAGAGATCAGGCGTAGCCACGATGCCGCAATGGAGATCGGTTTCGACCCGGGCTTGAGCCTGCGTGCCTTGCTCAGTGCCATCGTGCAGCAGAGCAAGACCGTGCGCAGCGCTGAAGACCTGGCCGACGAGTTGAGTTTCCTGGCGGAAAACCTCGACGATGAACAGGATTACGGTTTCATGCGGCCTTAGGGGATAACTCCGTTACCTGAGATGACAATGAGCCTGTGGCGAGGGAGCTTGCTCCCGCTGGGGCGCGTAGCGGCCCCTAAAAAACGATGAGTGCTTCGCGCTCAAGCGGGAGCAAGCTCCCTCGCCACGTTGATTCAGACCGGGCCTTAGTGATGGGAGCGAGGATTGAAGTCTTCGCTGAACAACTCATCCTCGGCGTCCGGGGCCACGGGGATCTTGTGTTCTTCCGACGCCCAGGCGCCCAGGTCGATCAGTTTGCAGCGGTCGGAACAGAACGGCCGGAATTTGCTCTCCGGGCTCCATTCCACGGGTGCGCCACAGGTTGGACAATCAACGGTTGGGGTTTGGCTCATGATTGGCCTCCACGCAAAGTAAGGTAAAAGTGATGCAGGCGCTCGACCTCGCTGTGCAGCCAGGCGAGGTCGCGGTCGTTGACCACCACGTCGTCGGCATGGCTCAGGCGATCCTGGCGGCTGGATTGGGCCTTGAGGATCGCTTGGACCTGCTGCTCGCTGGTCTGGTCGCGCTGTAAGGTACGTTCGATCTGCAATTGTTCTGGCGCGTCGATCACCAGGATCCGCTGGGTCATGGCGTACTGGCCTGACTCGATCAACAGCGGCGACACCAGGATCGCGTAGGGCGATTGTGCCTGGGCCAGGTGATGGGCGATTTCCTCGGCGATCAACGGATGCAGCAGTGCTTCGAGCCAGCGGCGTTCCTCGGCCTGCTCGAAAATCAGCTTGCGCAGCGCCGTACGGTCCAGGGCGCCGTCGGCCTGTAATACGCCTGGGCCGAAGTGTTCGGCGATTTTCGCCAGCGCCGGGCGCCCGGGCTCGACCACCCAGCGTGCGGCGTGATCGGCGTCGACGGCGTGCACACCCAGATCGATAAAATGCTGGGCCGCCGCGCTCTTGCCGCTGCCGATGCCGCCGGTCAGGCCGAGGATCCAGGGTTTTTCCAAAGGGTTATTCATAAAAGATCGACATTAGAAACCGACAGACTGCCAGTAGAAGTCGGTTATTTGACCACCCCAGAGCAAGGCAATCCAGCCGGCAATGGCCAGATAAGGCCCAAAGGGGATTTGTGTCGACCCGGGCGCGTCACGCAGGCGCAGCACAATGACCCCGATAACGGCGCCCACCAGCGACGACAAGAGCAGCGTCAGCGGCAGGATTTGCCAACCGCCCCAGGCGCCCACCATCGCCAGCAGCTTGAAGTCCCCGTAGCCCATGCCTTCCTTGCCGGTGATCAGCTTGAACACCCAGAACACCGACCACAGCGCCAGGTAGCCGGCCACCGCGCCCCACATCGCTTGGTCCAAGGGAACGAACAGGCCGAAGCTGTTGACGATCAAGCCCAGCCACAACAACGGCAGCACCAAGGTATCGGGCAGCAATTGATGCTCGGCGTCGATCAGGCTCATGCCCAGCAGGCCCCAGGTCAACACCATCACCATGCCGGCCTGCCAGCCAAAGCCGAAATGCCAGGCGACGAACGCCGACAACGCGCCGCAGGCCACTTCGGTCAGGGGGTAACGCTTGCCAATGGGCGCGGCGCAGCTCGAACAGCGGCCGCGCAACATCACGTAGCTGAGCACGGGGATGTTTTCCCAGGCGCGGATGCGATGGTCGCAGTGCGGGCACTGGGAGTGGGGCAACATCAGGTTATAGACCGGCCCCGGAGCCTCAGCCGGCAGGCCCAGCAAATCGTGGGCTTGCGAGCGCCATTCGCGGTCGAGCATCTTCGGCAGGCGCCACACCAGCACGTTGAGGAAGCTGCCGATGATCAGGCCGAGCAATGCCGCAACGAGCACGAAAGCCAGGGGGTACAGCACGAAAAATTCGCTCAAGGGCATGTCAGATCGCAGAGCCGAGTTGAAAGATGGGCAAGTACATGGCAACCACCAGGCCACCGACGACGATCCCCAGGATCACCATGATGAAGGGTTCCATCAGGCTGGTGAGGTTGTCCACCAGATTGTCCACTTCGGCCTCATAAAAGCTCGCGACCTTGTCGAGCATGTCGTCCAGCGCGCCGGATTCCTCGCCGATGGCGGTCATCTGGATGGCCAGGTTCGGAAAGATCCCCGACGCGCGCATGGAAAAATTCAACTGCATGCCGGTGGAGACGTCCTGGCGGATGCGCTGCACGGCGCGCTTGAATACCACGTTGCCGGTGGCGCCCGACACCGAATCGAGGGCTTCGACCAGCGGCACGCCGGCGGCGAAGGTGGTCGAGAGCGTGCGGGCAAAGCGAGCCACCGCGGACTTGTACATCAAGGTGCCGATCAAGGGGAGCTTGAGTAGCCATTTGTCCCGCCAGTCACGAAACGCCTGGGACCGCTTGAGGGCATATTTCACCCCGAAAAACGCCCCGGCCAAACCGCCCAGCAGCATCCACCACCACTCCTGCATGAGCTCCGACAGGCCGATGACCATCACCGTGAAGGCCGGCAGCTGCGCCCCGAACCCGGAGAAGACCGATTCGAACTGCGGCACCACCTTGACCAGCAGGATGCCCGTGACCACCGCTGCGACGAGTATCACCGCCGTCGGGTAAGTCATGGCTTTCTTGATCTTGGCCTTGAGGGCTTCGCTCTTTTCCTTGTAGGTCGCGACCCGGTCCAGCAGCGTATCCAGGGCGCCGGCCTGTTCGCCGGCGTCCACCAGGTTGCAGTACAGCTCGTCGAAATACTGCGGGCATTTGCGCAGCGAGGCGGCGAAGCTGTTGCCGGCGGCAACTTCCTGCTTCACCGTATCCACCAGTTTGCGCATGTTGGGGTTGTCGAAGCCCTCGCCGATGATGTCGAACGCTTGCAACAGCGGTACGCCAGCCTTGAGCATCGTGGCCATCTGGCGGGTGAAGAGGGCGATGTCCAGCGGCTTGATGCGCTTGCCCTTGCTGAATATCGAGGTGGATTTCTTGCGGACCTTCTCCGGGTTGATGCCTTGCTTGCGCAGTTGTGCCTTGACCCGGGCCGGGCTCTGGCCCGTCAGCTCACCGGTCATTTTCGTGCCTTTGCGGTCCTTGCCTTCCCAGGTGTACACATCGGTTTTGACTGCCTTGACCGCCATGTTCAATCCTTGGTGACCCGGTTGATTTCTTCGAGGCTGGTGACGCCCTGCATCACTTTGAGCAGCCCCGATGCGCGCAGGTCATTGAAGCCGTCGTTGCGCATCTGCAGATCGATTTCCAGCGAGTTGCCCTCGGCCATGATCAACCGTTGCAGCTCGGGCGTGTTCTTGACCACTTCGTAAACCCCCACGCGCCCTTTGTAACCGTGGTTGCACTGTTCGCAACCGACCGGCTCATAGATCGTGAATGTGCCGATGCGTTCCCGGGGGAAACCTTCCTTGAGCAAGGTTTCCTCGGGAATCTCGATGGCCCTCTTGCAGTGGCTGCACAGCTTGCGCGCCAGCCGCTGGGCGATGATCAGGTGCACGGCGGTGGCGATGTTGAACCCCGGAATGCCCATGTTCTGCAAGCGGATCAAGGTTTCGGCGGCGCTGTTGGTGTGCAGGGTGGACAGCACCAGGTGCCCGGTCTGGGCGGCCTTGATGGCGATCTCGGCGGTTTCCAGGTCGCGGATCTCGCCGACCATGATCACGTCCGGGTCCTGGCGCAGGAACGAGCGCAGGGCCTGGGCGAAGTCCAGCCCCTGGCGTGGGTTCACGTTGACCTGGTTGATGCCTTCCATGTTGATCTCCACCGGGTCTTCGGCGGTGGAAATGTTGATGTCCACGGTGTTGAGGATGTTCAGTCCGGTGTACAGCGACACGGTCTTGCCCGAGCCGGTCGGGCCGGTGACCAGGATCAGCCCTTGCGGTTGCTTGAGGGCGGCCATGTACAGGTCTTTCTGATCCGGCTCGTAGCCCAGGGCATCGATGCCCATTTGCGCGCTGGACGGGTCGAGGATCCGGATCACCACTTTTTCGCCCCAGAGCGTGGGCAGGGTGTTGACCCGGAAGTCGATGGACTTGGTTTTCGACAGGCGCATTTTCAGCCGGCCGTCCTGGGGTTTGCGCCGCTCGGAAATATCGAGGCTGGCCATGACCTTCAGGCGGGCGGCGATGCGGGTCGCCAATTGGATCGGCGGCTTGGCCACTTCCCGCAGCATGCCGTCGGTGCGCACCCGCACCCGGTAGGTTTTTTCGTAGGGTTCGAAATGCAGGTCGGAAGAGCCGCCCTTGATCGCGTCCAGCAGCATCTTGTTGACGAAGCGCACCACGGGCGCGTCATCGGTGTCCTGGCCGCCGATGGAGTCCTGCTTGGTGTCGTCGATCGATTCGATGTCCAGGCCGTCGAGGTCGACGTCGCCCATGCCTTCCAGGCCGGTGCTACTGGATTCGAAGAATTTTTCGATGGCGTCGCTGAGCTTGTCGTCCTCCACCAGGATGGCTTCGGTGGTCAGGCCGGTGCTGAACTGGATGTCGTTGATGGCCTGGTGATTGGTCGGGTCGGAGATGCCCACGTACAGCTTGTTGCCGCGTCGCCACAGCGGCAGGGCGTGGTGCTGGCGCACCAGTTTTTCGCTGACCAGGCCCGTGGGTTGGGCTTCCTTGTCCAGGCTGTTGAGGTCCAGCAGGGCCACGCCGAAATGCTCCGAGGCGATTTCCGCGATCTGGCGGCTCTGGACCAGTTTGTTCTGCACCAGGTAGCTGACCAGGGGGATGCGGCTGCGTTGGGCCTGTTGATACGCCTGTTGCGCACTTTGCTCGGTGAGCAGTTCGGCCAGCACCAATTGCTTGGTCAGGCCGCTGAGGGCGATGTCATTCATGGGAATACCGGACGCGGACAGTTCATGACTTATAGCCTAGTCAAGCATCCACGCCAAACCAGCGGGCCGGGGTGACAAAAAACGTCAGATAGTGCGGTTGTTGAGGTAGGACGTCGCCGTTGTGCGGGATCGACACCCTTTATTGATGGGGCTTGAGGGTTGGCATGTGCCCTGCAATGGCGATTTCAGGTCATGAGATTCGACTCATGCATGGGAGATGTCTATGAACAAGCAAAAGGGCTTTACGCTGATCGAGCTGCTGATCGTCGTGGCGATCATCGGCATTCTGGCGACGTTTGCGTTGCCGCAGTATTCCAAGTACCAGGCGCGGGCGAAGGTGACGGTTGGGCTGGCAGAAGCTTCTTCGTTGAAGGTGCCGGTGGAAGACCTCTTGAATAAAGGGACCACTCCAACGGCTGCCAATACGGGCGTACCGGCGTCGAGCAACAACTGCACGATGTCTGTTTCAGGTGATGCTGCTGCAGGGACGGCCAGCGTCACTTGCACCATAAAGGAAGCGCCTTCTTCCATCGTAGGTAAAACGATCATCCTCAGTCGTGCCGGGACAGGTACCTGGAGCTGCTCTTCCAATGTTGCTGAAGAGTTTTTGCCCGCAGGTGGCTGCACAGTGGCGGTTGCTCCTTGATTACCCTATCCACTGAGGTTTAGTCCGTGACCGCGGCGCGAGATTGCTTGCGCCGTATGGCCAACAAAAGGGCTGCTACGCAGCCCAGCGGGAGCAAGCTCCCTCGCCACAGAAAACCCTTCGCAATTCAGAAGCTTAGAAAGAGGCTAAAACCCGCAAGTTGCATGTCGAAAATCGGCGGCTCATGCATTTTGCATGATTGCGGAAATTGCCGCTTCGCTTAACCTGCTGATTCATAAGCAATTTATAAATGTTTCAAAACTGGCACAGCCTTCGCACTACTCCTGTTAACCCTGCCGGGATTCATCTCCGGCGGTTTCTGAGAAAAACAGGAGTTACTCGTATGAAGAAGTTCGCTATCACTGCCGCCGCTGCTACCGCTCTGACCCTGACCATGGCTAGCGCATTCGCCGAGACCACCCAAGCGACTCAGGCGCCAATGATGCTGGCTGCAGGCGAAGTGACAGAGGCCAAAGAAGACGTTTCCGATACCTGGATCACCACCAAGGTCAAAGCTGACCTGGTCACTGAAAAAGGCATTCCAGGCACTGATATCAAAGTCGAAACCAATAAAGGTGTTGTGTCCCTGTCTTCGATGACCAAAGTCACTGAAGCACAAAAAGACACCGCTGTGGCAATCGCCAAGAAAATCAAGGGCGTCAAGGACGTATCGGCTGACGGCCTGAAGGCCGAGTAAGGCCAAGACTTCTCGCCTGGACTGGGAGAAGGCACGGCAAGCGGGCTGAGTCATACGCTTGCCGTTGCTTTGGAGTTCATGCGAAAGGCCATAGGGATGTGGCCATTACAGGCCTCCGGCATTCGTGTCGGGGGCCTGTTCTATTTCAGGGTGGAAAATGTATATGGGCTGGGCAGCCAGGGAGACCGAGTTGCCCTTTTCGCGAGCAAGCCCGCTCCCACAGTGAACCGAGTTTCTTCAGGAAAAATGCGATCCACTGTGGGAGCGGGCTTGCTCGCGAAGGCGGCAGCACGATCAACTCATATGCTGCTGATTGTGTAGCGGCCCGGTCACCGCCCCCGCTTGCTGGTGATCTCCACCAGCCGATTGCCCTCGAAACGCAGGTACTGATACATGCCGTTGTTGGGGCCGTAGGTCAATTCTTCCACCGGGTATTCTTCCCGGCGATTGACGCTGCGCTTGTAGCCCAAGTCATCCCGCGCCGCAGGCTGTCCGCACTTCTGCAGCACTTCGCTCAAGCGGTCGCCGACGCTGATCAACTGGTTGCCGCAGCGCAGCGTGGTGGCCGCCGATGCCTGGCCGGCGGCGAGCAATAGACCCAGGCCGAGCCCGTACCAGGGTTTCATCTTATTCGGCATCCAGATGCATAGGCGTGACCACCCGGCCATCGCTTTCGGCCTGGCCGAGGCTGGCGTCGATGAAATACACGCGGTCGTCAGCCAACTGACCTTTGTCCACCAGGAAATCCTTGATGCTGCTGGCCCGTTCCTGTCCCAGTTGGCGCAACAGCACGTCGCTGCCGCTCCAGAACTTGATCACGCCTTCGCGCAGTTTCTCGATGCGCGCCGTTTTATCCAGTTGCGTCCATTCGGCCGGCGGCTGGGTCTTTAGGCGCGTGCGGTAGATGCCTTCGAGCAGCGGTGCCTTTTCATCCTCGGGCACCTCTATCAGCGAAGCCTGGGCCGGAACCTTGTCACCCCGACGCTGGAGCATCTTGTAGTAGTTGTACTGGTATTCGCGCTCCAGCCGCTGGGCCGCGAGCAATGGCCCGTCGCTGCTTTCGGCGGCGGTACCCTCGATCTCCAGGCGCAGCTCGGGCCGTTTGGCCAAGGCTTCGGAGAGTTTGAGCAGCGTGCCTTCGTTATCCTTGCTCAGATCGCTGGAGCCCGGCGCAAATGCGACGCTGCCCAGGTCTTCAGAACCGCCGCCGGCCACCAGTCCACCAATGAGCTTGAACGGCGCCTGGGCCGCGCGGACCACCAGGTTGCGCAGGGTCTGCCAGACGATCGGCATGACGCTGAATTGTGGATCGTTGAGGTTGCCGCTGACCGGCAGTTCGATGGAGATCTTGCCCTCGGAGTCCTTGAGCAGCGCGATGGCCAGTTTCAGCGGCAGGCTCACGGCGTCCGGGCTGTCGACTTTTTCCCCCAACTGCAATTGCTCGACCACCACCTTGTTGTCCGCCTGGAGCTGGCCCTTGGTGATGCGGTAATGCAGGTCGAGATTGAGTCGACCCTTGCGGATGCGATAGCCGGCGAACTTGCCGGAGTAGGGCGTCAGGGTAGTCAGCTCGACCCGCTTGAAGCTGGTGGCGATGTCGAGGCTGGCCATCGGATCGAAAGGGTTGACCGCGCCCTTGATGGTGACGGGCGCGTAACGGTCGACCTTGCCCTTGATGTCCACGCTGGCCGGTTTGGCCTGGCGGCTGTCGATGGTGCCGATCTGGCCATTGAGTTGCTGGATGGCCGTGGCGAAGTTCGGCGTGAGGCTGAAGTCGGCGAAGTTGGCCGAACCGTCATTGATGGCGACGCCGCCGATGTGGATGCCCAGCGGTTTTTCCTGGGCCGCCGGTTTGGCCGCGGTGTTCTTCGCGCCACTGTCGGCCGGTTGCGGAATCAGCAGGTCATCGACGTTGGTGGTGCGGTCGTCATTGATCATGAACCGCGCGTAAGGCTGGAACAGGTTGACCTTGTCGATGGACAGGCTGTCGCCGTGCTGGTAGTTGAGGCCTTCGAGAACCAGCTTCTGCCACTTGAGGAAATCACGGGTCTTGAGGGTGTCGAGGGTGTGCAACTGGTCGACCTGGGCGGTGCCGGTGACCGCAAAGGCCAGCGGTTCGGTGCTCTTGAGGTCGACCGCCAGGTCGCTGCCGAGCATCCCGGAGCGCAGCTCCAGGCGAATGAACGGGTTGATGTACGCCTGGGCGACGCGCAGGTCGATGTCCTGGGTCTTGACCTTGAGCCTGGCGCTGATCGGGTTGAGGTTGACCTCGCCGTCGGCCAGGATCTTGCCCTGCTTGCCCAGCCCGGTGTCGAGCTTGAGGGTAAAGGGCGAGCCGTTGAGGGTGTCGTAGTTCTGCAGGTCGAGGTTCAGTGGGCCGACTTCCAGTGCCACGGCAGGCTGCGCCTGGCGGTCGGCCAGGTGCACGTGGTAGTCGCGCAGTTGCACGTCCTTCAACAGCACCTGCCACGGTTGGCTCGGTGGTGCCGGTTCAGGTTTTGGCGAGTCGGCTGCCGCCGGGGCGGATGCCGGTTCAGCCTTGACCTGCGGTTTGGCCGGCTGGCTGGCGAAGAGTTTCTGCCAGTCCAGCTGCCCGTCTGCCTCGCGAGCGGCCCAGGTTTCCAGCTTCTGGCTACGGATCTTGCCCACCACCACTTGCTGCTTGGCCAGGTCTACCGTGGTTTCGCTGACATCCAGGCGCTCGAGTTTCACCAATGGACGGCCATCGGGGGCCTTGATGGCGAAGGGCGCGACACTGACCGCGACGTTGCTGAGCAGCAGTTCGGTGCCTTTGGCCAAGTTGAGCTTGTAGTCGGTGCTGAGGTTCAGGACGCCGTTTTCCAACACCAGCGGCACCGCGTCGCGCACATAGGGCCACCAGGCTTTCATCTGGCCACCAGTGACTTTGAGCGTACCCTGGGAAGCAATTGGCGAGAGGCTGAAATTGCCGGTCCAGTCGATCTGCCCGCCCTCGGGGCCGGCGGCCACCAAGGTCATGTCGGCGTTGTCGTCGGGCAGGGTGCTGAGGTTCTTCAGCTCGAAATCGAGGGTGTCGTACAGGAACTCGATGGGCTCGCTGGGACGCAGGTCCTGGAAATGCACGTAACCGCCAGCCAACTTGATTCGATCGACCCGCAGCGGAAAAGGTTTGGCCTCGGGATCGGCGGGCGTCGGTTCGCTGGCCGGTAGCTTGAACAGGCCCAGCAGGTTTAGCTGACCGTCCTTGGTGAACACAACTTCGGTCTTGGGCTTGTCCAGCTCGATGTCGACCAGGTGCAAGGCGCCGGACCACAGGCTGTCGAGTTGCAAATTGGCGTACAGCCGTTCGAAGCCGACTTGCTCTTTGCCCGGTTCGCCGATGTTCAAGCCCCAGAGGGTGACTTCAAGGCTGAAGGGATTGAGTTCGATGCGCTGGATCTGGGCCGGTACTGTCGCAAGGGCGGCCAATTGCTGGTTGGCGATGCGCAAGGCAATGCCTGGCAGAATCAGGAAACCCAACAGGCTGTAGAGGGCCAGTGCGGTCAACAGGGCGCCGATAGCGCGAATCAATCCTTTGGGCATGTGCGGCTTCATCTAGGTGTGAATTCGGAGTGCCTTGGAGTATGGCATGCGTTTACGGTTCCGAAGCCACTGTGATTTATGAGATTTATCTGGTTTCCCTGTGAGAATCAGTCCGGGGCCTAGAGCTGGAGGATCAGCGTCTTGAGCGGCGGTTGCTGATCCAGGGAGGGAAAGTCGCTGCCTGGGGTCAGCACGCTCCAGTCGCGCACCGGGCGGCCGGCTTTTTCCGCACAGCGCAACACCTGCTCGCGCCAGTCATCCATGGGCACTTTTGCCAGGTTGTTGCAGCAGATCAGTACACCATTGTCAGCGGTGGTGAGCAGCGCCGGTTTCAGCAGGCTTTGGTAGTCGCGCAACAGATCGACGGTGCCGAACGCACTTTTGGCCCAGGCCGGTGGGTCGAGGAGCACCAGGTCGTACTGGCGTTGCTCCAGGCGCACATAGCTGGGCAGTTTTTGCCCGCGACGCTGGCTGATGGGCAGGCCGGCCAATTGGCGAATCGCCGGGAAGTAATCCGACTGCACGAATTCCATAGGCTGCAAATCGGGGTTGAGCAGGCCGTTTTCACGGCCCACTGCCAGGTTGCCTTCGGCAAAATCCAGGTTGCACACTTCACGCGCGCCACCCGCGGCGGCGCTCAGGCCGACGCCGCAGGTGTAGGCAAACAGGTTCAACACGCTTTTGCCGCGGCTGTGTGCCTTGACCCAGCCCCGGGCATTGCGCAGGTCGAGAAACAGCAGGGGATCCTGCCCGGCATGGCGGCCGCGGACACGATAATTCAAGCCCCACTCATGCCCGACCAGGTCTTGCAGGGCGGCTTCGTCCGCCTGATAGACGGTGTCCTGGCGGTCGACGCGGGAATTGCCCCGGGCGCGGTTGTTGTAGACCAACAGGCTCTCCAGGCCCAGGCGTTCGTTGATGATGCCGTGCAATTGCAGCAGGTCGTCGCGTTCCAGCGACTGGTGGAAGCTCTGCACCAGCAGTTGCGGGCCATAGCGGTCGATGGTCAGGCCGGGCGCGCCTTCCTGGCTGCCATGGAACAGGCGATAGCAGTCGGTGCCTTGCTGGTGCAGTTGGCCGAGCAGTTCCTGGCGCTGGTCGAGGGCGGCGCGCAGCGCCTGATTCAAGGAAGACATGCCGGGCGCGCCTTAGAGAAATGAGGCGCGGGAGTTTAGCAGTTATGGATACTTGGGTATTGCATACAGATGTGAGCCAAGTACCTCTGTGGCCAGGGGCTTTGTGGGAGCAAGGCTTGCCCGCGATGCAGGCAACGCGGTCTCTCAGAAATCGAGGTGCCTGTTTCGCGAGCAAGCTTTGCTCCCACAGTCCAGTGGCGCAAGGGCCCGATGCACCAGGGCAACCGAGTCGTTTGGCCTAGCGATTCAGCCGCTTGTCGATCAACCCCTCCACCACGCTTGGATCGGCCAGGGTCGAGGTGTCGCCAAGGCTATCGAGCTCGTTGCAGGCGATCTTGCGCAGGATGCGCCGCATGATCTTGCCCGAACGGGTCTTGGGCAACGCCGGCGCCCACTGGATCAGCTCCGGCTTGGCGAAGCTGCCGATTTCCTTGCTGACGTGAGCCAACAATTCCTTCTTCAGCTCATCATTGGCCTCCACACCGTTCATCGGCGTGACAAACGCATAGATGCCCTGGCCCTTGAGGTCGTGGGGGTAACCGACCACGGCGGCTTCGGCGATGCTGTCATGCAACACCAGGGCGCTTTCCACCTCGGCGGTGCCAATGCGATGCCCGGAGACGTTGATCACATCGTCGATGCGCCCGGTGATCCAGTAGTCGCCGTCTTCGTCGCGGCGCGCGCCGTCACCGGTGAAGTAATAACCCGGGTAGGGCTTGAAGTAGGTGTCGACCATGCGTTGATGGTCGCCGTAGACACTGCGAATCTGCCCTGGCCAACTGGATTTGATCGCCAGCACACCGCTGCCGGCACCGTTGATTTCCTTGCCCACCTCATCCAGCAAGACCGGTTGCACGCCGAACATCGGCCGTGTGGCGCAGCCTGGCTTGAGCCGTGGGGCACTGACCAACGGGCTGAGCATGATGCCGCCGGTTTCGGTCTGCCACCAAGTATCGACAATCGGGCAGCGCTGTTCGCCGACCACGTTGAAATACCATTCCCACGCCTCCGGGTTGATCGGCTCGCCGACGCTGCCGAGCAATCGCAGGCTTTTGCGGGACGTTTCCTGCAACGGTCCGGCTCCTTCACGCATCAACGCGCGTAGGGCGGTCGGCGCGGTGTAGAAGATGTTGACCTGATGCTTGTCGATCACTTGCCAGAAACGCGAACTGGTGGGGTGGCTCGGCACGCCCTCGAAGATCAGCGTGGTGGCGCCGTTCGCCAGCGGGCCATAGACAATGTAGCTGTGGCCGGTGACCCAGCCGACGTCGGCGGTGCACCAGAACACCTCGTTGTCGCGGTAGTCGAGCACGTACCTGAACGTCATCGCCGCTTGCAGCAGATAGCCGCCGGTAGTGTGCAGCACGCCCTTGGGTTTGCCGGTACTGCCTGAGGTGTAGAGGATGAACAGCGGGTCTTCGGCGTCCATCGGTTCGGGCGGGCAATCGTCGCTGATGTCGTGCATGGCCTGGTGATACCAGAGGTCACGACCTTCCACCCAGTCCACTTCGCCCTGGGTGCGCTCGACCACCAGCACGGTGCTGACGTTCGGGCAGCTTTCCAGGGCCTTGTCGACGTTGCGCTTGAGCGGTATGAAGCGCCCGCCGCGTACACCTTCGTCAGCGGTGATCACGGTGCGGCAATCGGCGTCGAGAATCCGGTCGCGCAGGGAGTCTGGCGAAAAGCCGCCGAACACCACCGAATGTACCGCGCCGATGCGGGTGCAGGCGAGCATGGCGTAGGCGGCCTCGGGAATCATCGGCATGTAGATGCAGACCCGATCGCCTTTCTTCACGCCACGGCTTTTCAGCACATTGGCCAGGCGGCAGACATGATTGTGGAGTTTCTTGTAGGTAATTTGCGCCGATTCGGCAGGGTCGTCGCCTTCCCAGATGATCGCGATCTGGTCGCCCCGTGCGTCCAGGTGACGGTCGATGCAATTGGCGCTGACGTTCAGCTTGCCGCCGGCGAACCAGGTCGCGTCGCCGTTCTTGAGGTCATAGCGTTGGACGGTTTGCCAGGGTGTCATCCAGTCGAGAAAGCGCGTGGCCTGCTCGGCCCAGAAGGCGCTGGGGTGTTCGATGGATTCCTTGTAGAGCCGCTTGTACTCGTCCTGACTCAGTTGCGCAGCCCGGCGGACGGCATCGGCGTGGGGGTACTGGCTGATATCGAACATGACGGTTCCTTATTCTTGTTTTGCGACAAGATATAAAGATGCGCCCAGTGAATATTCAGTTCAAGTTGTTCATGGAGCCCGTGTGGGAGCGGGCTTGCTCGCGAAAGCGGTGTGTCAGACACATTAATGGCAACTGACACACCGTCTTCGCGAGCAAGCCCGCTCCCACAGGAGGAATGCAAACCCAGGGATCAGCCGCGATGACGCCCGCGGAAGTAGTTGATCAAGCCTTGGGTCGAGGCATCTTCGGCCGGGTTTTCTTCGCTGCCTACCAGGCGGTTGTAGACGCCCTTGCCCAGTTCCTTGCCCAGCTCCACGCCCCATTGGTCGAAGGCGTTGATGCCCCAGACCACGCTCTGCACGAACACTTTGTGCTCATACAGCGCCACCAGCGCGCCGAGGCGCCGTGGGCTGATGCGTTCGACTACCAGGGTGTTGCTTGGGCGGTTGCCCGGGATCACCTTGTGGGAGGCCAGTTTCTGCACCTCTTCTTCGCTGGCGCCCTTGTCCCGCAGCTCGGCTTCGGCCTCGGCGCGGGTCTTGCCCAGCATCAGTGCCTGGCTCTGGGACAGGCAGTTGGCGTACAGCCACTGGTGATGGTCGGCAACCGGGTTGAAGCTGACGATCGGCACGATGAAGTCGGCCGGGATCAACTGGGTGCCCTGGTGCAGCAACTGGTGGTAGGCGTGCTGACCGTTGCAGCCAACGCCGCCCCAGATGACCGGGCCCGTGTCGGTCGACACCGGGGTACCGTCCTGGCGCACGCTCTTGCCGTTGGATTCCATGTCCAACTGCTGCAAATGTTTGGTGATGTTACGCAGGTAGTGGTCGTACGGCAGGATCGCATGGCTCTGCGCGCCCCAGAAGTTGCCGTACCACACGCCCAGCAGCGCCAGCAGCACCGGCATGTTCTGTTCGAATGGGGCGCTCTGGAAATGCTGGTCCATGGAATAGGCGCCGGACAACAATTCCTTGAAGTTCGACATGCCGATGGCCAGGGCGATCGGCAGGCCGATGGCCGACCACAGCGAGTAGCGCCCGCCTACCCAGTCCCACATCGGGAAGATGTTTTCTTCACGGATGCCGAAGGCCACGGCGGCGGCATTGTTGCTCGATACGGCGATAAAGTGGCGATACAGCTCCGCTTCGGAACCACCCTGGGCCAGGTACCAGGCGCGGGCGGCCTGGGCGTTCTTCAGGGTTTCGAGGGTGTTGAACGATTTCGACGAGACGATGAACAGCGTGGTTTCGGCGCGCAGTTTCATGGTCAGTTCGTGGAACTCGCTGCCGTCGATGTTCGCCAGGTAGTGGCAGCGAACGCCTTTGTGCGTGTAGGACAACAGCGCTTCGGACACCAACTGCGGGCCGAGGAAGGAACCACCGATACCGATGTTCACCACGTCGGTGATGGGCTTTTCGGTGTAGCCGCGCCACAGGCCGTCGTGAATGCGGCCGACCAGGTCAGTGATCTGGTTCAGCACTTTGTGCACGTCCGGCATCACGTTGACGCCGTTGACCAGCAATTTGTCCCCCACCGGCCGACGCAGGGCGGTGTGCAGGGCAGGGCGGTTTTCCGAGGCGTTGACGATTTCGCCCTCGAACAGCGCCTTGATCGCGCCCTTGAGGTCGACTTCGTTGGCCAGGCCCACCAGCAGGTCGCGGGTCTGGGCGTTGATCAGGTTTTTCGAGTAGTCGAGAAACAGACCGCAGCTCGACAGGGTGAATTGTGTGAAACGCTGCGGATCGGCATTGAACGCTTCGCGCATGCTGAAATCCTGCATGGCTTTGCGGTGGTCATTCAGCGCTTGCCAGGCTGGCAGAGCGGTCACGTCATGAGGGGTTCGGTAATACGCCATCGCTGCGGGTTTCCTTTTTACTTGAACGACCTTTTGTACACGAAAAATTCCGGCGCGGCTCGAGGTGGGCGTCCGGACACTGCATCGACACGATCGCCAGACACAGGGCGACTACAGTAAACCTCGCGTTGCGATCTGTCTTGACTTTGTCTGACTGGTTCCCGGTACTTTTTTATACATCGAGGATGGGAAGGGGTCGACAGACGGAAACGCGGTGAGGTCTTGCGGGCAAACTGAATTGCTGTGGGGCGAGCCTTGTGGGAGCAAAGCTTGCTCGCGACGATGCGGCCACATTCAACGCCTATGTCGACTGTCAGACCGCTATCGCGAGCAAGCTTTGCTCCCACAGGCTCCTGCTCCCACAAGGGGCTTCAGGCGGGCGTGTCGAGATCCAGGTGCAGATTGTCGATCAGGCGCGTGGTGCCCAGGAAGGCGGCGACCAGAATCACCAGGTCGCGGTCCTCGCTCGACGCCGGACGCAAGGTCTTGGCGTGACGGATTTCCAGATAGTCGGGACGCAGGCCGGCGGCTTCGAGTTGCTTGAGCTGCGCGCCGATCAGCGCCGGGAAATCCCGCTGACCCTGCTTGATCGCCTCGGCGATCTGGTTCAGGGCGCGATAGACCACGGGCGCGACGGCGCGTTGGTCCGGGCTGAGGAAACCGTTGCGTGACGACAGCGCCAGGCCGTCTTCGGCGCGAACGGTCGGCTCGCCGATGATCTGGATCGGCATGTTCAGGTCATGGACCAGGGCGCGGATCACCGCCAGTTGCTGGAAATCTTTCTGGCCAAACACCGCCAGGTCAGGCTGGACCATGTTGAACAGTTTGCTGACCACCGTCGCCACACCCTCGAAATGCCCGGGACGGCTGGCGCCGCACAAGCCTTCGGACAATTGCGGAACGCTGACCCGGGTTTGTCCGGTCATGCCGTCGGGGTACATCTCTTCGACGCTGGGGGCGAACAGCAAGTGGCAGCCGGCCTGGAGCAGTTTTTCCTGGTCGGCCGCCAGGGTGCGGGGGTATTTGTCCAAATCTTCGCCGGCGCCGAATTGCAGCGGGTTGACGAAAATGCTCGCCACCACGAAGTCGGCCCGTTGCGCAGCCTTGGTGACCAACGCCACATGCCCGCTGTGCAGGTTGCCCATGGTTGGCACGAAGGCAATGCGCTTGCCTTCGCCGCGGGCACGGGCCACGGCGGCCCGCAGTTCGCGTACGGTTTTGACGGTGTTCATGCAGAAAACCCGTGTTCGGTGCCCGGGAAGGTCGCCGCCTTGACTTCAGCGACGTAGGCACTCAAGGCGCCGTGGATAGAGGTTTGCCCAGCCATGAAGTTCTTGACGAACTTGGGCACGCGCCCGGTGATCGATAATCCGAGCATGTCGTGCAGCACCAGTACCTGGCCGTCGGTAGCGCTGCCGGCGCCGATTCCGATCACTGGAATCTTCACCGCATGGGTGATTTCTTCAGCCAGCTCGCTGGGCACGCATTCGAGCAGCAACATCGCCGCGCCCGCCTGCTCCAGGGCAATCGCATCGGCGCGCATTTGCCGCGCCTGGTTCTCGTTGCGGCCCTGGACCTTGTAGCCGCCGAGGATATTCACCGCTTGGGGGGTCAGGCCCAGGTGCGCACACACTGGAATGCCTCGCTCGGCCAGTAGCCGAATCGAATCGGCCAGCCACAACGCGCCTTCGACCTTGACCATGTGGGCACCGGCCTGCATCAGCATGGCGCTGTTGGTCATGGTTTGCTCGAGGGTGGCGTAGGCCATGAACGGCAGGTCGGCGAGAATCAGCGCATCGGTGTTACCACGTTTGACGGCGGCCACATGGTAGGCCATCTCGGCGGTGGTCACCGGCAGCGTGCTGTCGTGACCTTGCAGCACCATGCCGAGGGAATCGCCCACCAGCAGCACTTCGACACCGGCCTCGTTGCAGGCGTGGGCGAAGGTTGCGTCATAGCAGGTCAGCATGGTGATTTTTTCACCTTTTTGCTTGAGACCTTGCAGCGTGGTCAGGGTAATAGCTGGCATGAAAAAGTCCTCATTAGGCGCTCAAATTCAGGCGCACCTTCTATGCGTGGTGCTTGTAAGGCCTGGATTACGCCCATTAGCGCCGCGTTGGCGGCGACGGGACGCCTATAGTCGTGAGGAGCACTCGGGAAGTCAATTGGATGTGTTACCGCCGGGTGTTACCGGGGTGACTGATGCGTTTCAGCTTGGGATGGGGTGTCAGTTGCTGATGATGCTGGACCTGCGGGCCTCTTCGCGAGCAAGCCCGCTCCCACATTGGATCTTCAGCGGACACAAACTTTGTGTACCACACAGATCTACTGTGGGAGCGGGCTTGCTCGCGAAGGCGATCTAACAGTCGACATCTTCAGGCCAGGGGCTCCCTTAGGCTGCATCAGTTTGGAGGCAAGCGTTCCAGGCCGACTAATGGGCACGCCGCAAGGAGATCCTCGAGCAGGCGCCCATCGGCCAGGCGCAGGTCGGCGGAGGCCAGTTCGGCCAGTGGGTAGAGCACAAAGGCCCGGGCCTGCATGTGGTAGTGGGGAACCTTGAGGCGTGGCTCGTCGATCAGGCGATCACCGAACAGCAGGATGTCCAGGTCCAAGGTGCGCGGCCCCCAACGTTCGAGGCGTTCGCGACCCTGTCCGGTTTCGATGGCTTGCAGCGCATCGAGCAGGTCCAGCGGTGCCAGGCGGCTGTCCAGCGCTGCCACCGCGTTGGTGTAGCGCGGCTGGCCGGGGAGCAGGGAATCGCTTTGATAAAACGCCGAGACACCTACCAGTTGCGTGTCAGGCAACTGCGCCAGCGCCTGGACGGCGCTGCGCAATTGTTCGGCGGGTTCGGCGAGGTTGCTGCCCATGCCGATGTAGATGCGTTCCATCGATTATTCGCCCGAAGCGCTCGGTTCACTGGCCCGTTTACGCTTGGCACCGCTGCTGCGACGACGCTTGCGTGGGCCGCTGGCGCCGTCATCCTTGCCGCTGAGCTCGCGAATCATGTCGCGACGCTCGCTGTCGTTGGCGTCCTGGTAATCGGTCCACCATTCGCCCAGGCCATCGGTCTGCTCGCCTGCGCTTTCGCGCAGCAGGAGGAAGTCGTAGCCGGCGCGGAACCGCGGGTTGTCCAGCAGCAGGTCGGCACGTTTGCCGCTGCGCCGTGGCAGGCGCTCCTGCATGTCCCAGATCTCGCGGATCGGCATCGTGAAGCGTTTTGGAATGGCGATGCGCTGGCACTGTTCGGCGATCAGCTCGTGGGCGGCTTCCTGCATCGCCGGGATCGGCGGCATGCCACGGTCTTGCAGGCGCAGCACCCGGGCCGGCAGGGCAGGCCAGAGCAGGGCGGCGAACAGGAACGCCGGTGTTACCGGCTTGTTCTGCTTGATGCGCAGGTCGGTGTTGATCAGTGCTTCGCTGATCAAGGTGTGGGTATAGGTCGGATTGTGCTCCAAGGCCTCGGCACTGGCCGGAAACAGCGGATCGAACAACTGCAAGTCCACCAGCATCTCGAAGGTATCTGCCGCGTTGCCCGACAGGAACAGCTTGAGCACTTCCTCGAACAGACGGGCCGAGGGGATCTCTCGCAACATCGGCGCCAGTTCGCGAATCGGCGTGGCGCTGTGTTTTTCGATGCCGAAATCCAGCTTGGCGGCAAAACGCACGGCCCGCAGCATCCGCACCGGGTCTTCCTGGTAGCGTTGCTTGGGATCGCCGATCAGGCGGATCAGGCGATTGCGGATGTCGTGTACGCCGTTGGCGTAATCGAGGATGCGTTCGCTGACCGGATCGTAATACAGGGCATTGATGGTGAAGTCGCGGCGTTGCGCGTCTTCTTCCAGCGTGCCGTAGACGTTGTCGCGCAGGATGCGCCCGCTCTCGTTGCGGGAAGACTGGTTGCTGTCTTCCTCTTCATCGCTCTGCGGGTGATTGGCCCGGAAAGTCGCCACTTCGATGATTTCGCGGCCGAAATGGATATGGACCAGCTTGAAGCGCCGGCCAATGATCCGGGCGTTGCGAAACTCGGCCCGTATCTGTTCCGGCGTGGCGCTGGTGGCAACGTCGAAATCCTTGGGAGTGATGTTGAGCAGCATGTCGCGCACGCAGCCACCGACCAGGTAAGCCTGGTAGCCGGCGTTCTGCAAACGTTCGACGATGTTCACCGCATAACGGCTGAACTGGGCCTTTTGCAGTGAATGCTGGCCGCTGTTGAGCACTTCAGGCGTGCTGCGAATGTGTTGCGTACGACGCAAGGGAGAACGGAATGACTGGAACAGCTTCTTCAGCATGGGATGCACTGTTTGAAGGAATGTTCGGCCAAAAACGAAGAATGACCGCATGATGGGCGGGGATTCTAGCATTTAGTCGAGGGATGGTGTAGGACAGAGGAGTTTTGGGCTGCAAGCTTTCAGCGACAGGCATGTAGGCTGCGGGGAAGGCGGGGCGACAGAAACCACAAGGGGAGCCGAAGCTCCCCCAGAATTAGTTGCGTGCTCTGTTTTTATTATTGGTTTCGGGCTTCTTGTTTTTGTTGAGTGCCCGCGCCACGAGGTTTTCCCTTCGTGACCCTCCCAATCGGGAGCCAAGAGCAAACGGATTGCTTTGGTCGCTGTGTTGCAGTGATCAATCGATCCAACCAGTTCAGGCACCTGTCTTGAGACAGTTTTTATTGTTCTCGGCCTGGTTGTGGGGCAAGCCCCAAATACAACGCCTCTCCAAAAGAATCAGTTAGCTGCGCCTCTCGCCGTCTTGTTTTTATTGTGCGTGAGTCGATTCGTCTTATTTTTATTGTCTTTTGCATTGCTTGTTATTGTTCTTGTACCAAAGCTATAGCAGGGTGCGTGCCAACTTTTGCGAGACCCAACGAAACCGGGGGTTCTAGGGTTATAGCCATTTTTCCGGGGCGAAAAAAAGCCGGGGTTTCGTTACCGTAAGCCCCGGCTTCTGTTACGTGAAAAAGACTGGGGTAACAGTTTTTTCACATTCAGTGGTGTTACCCCCACACCTCAGCTTTCGCTGGTCGCTCCAGTCTTGCGTCGTGGAATCCCTAGGCGCTGACGACGTTCCCACAGGCACTTGCGGCTGACGCCCAGCTTGCGTGCCAGTTCGGTTTCGGTCATGTGGTCCTGGTGCTCGAGGACGAAGTGCTGGAAGTAATCCTCCAGGGACAGGTCTTCGGTAGGTTCGTGGCTGGTGTTGTTGGCGCCGCCGCCCTGTTGCGGGGCCAGGCCGATGAATTCTTCGTCGTCCAGGTCACTGAGCTCGATATCGATGCCCAGCAGGTCGGCGGAAATTTCCGGGCTCTCGCACAGGATCACCGCCCGCTCGACCGCGTTTTCCAGCTCTCGAACGTTACCCGGCCAGGCGTAATGACGAATGGCCTGCTCGGCGTCCGGGGCGAACTTGAGGTCGGTGCGGTTGACCCGCGCGCTCTGGCGGGCCAGAAACGCCTGGGCGATTTCATTGACGTCGGCGCCACGCTCGCGCAGGGCAGGGAGCTTCAAGGCGATCACGTGCAAGCGGTAGTACAAGTCTTCGCGGAATTGGCCGATTTTCGCCAGGCTCTTGAGGTCACGGTGGGTGGCCGCGATCAGGCGGACATCGACCTTTTGCGACTGCACCGAGCCGACCCGGCGGATTTCGCCTTCCTGGAGCACCCGCAGCAACCGCGCCTGGGCTTCCAATGGCAGCTCGCCGATTTCATCGAGGAACAACGTACCTCCGTCCGCCGCTTCCACCAGCCCGGCACGCCCGGCGCTGGCGCCGGTGAACGCGCCCTTCTCGTGACCGAACAGTTCGGACTCGATCAGGCTTTCCGGAATCGCCGCGCAGTTCACAGAAATCATCGGTGCCTTGGCCCGGCGCGACAGGTTGTGCAGGGCACGGGCCACCAATTCCTTGCCGGTGCCGGACTCGCCCTGGATCAGGACATTGGAGTCGGTCGGCGCGACTTTGCGGATCTTGCCGTACAGGTCCTGCATGGGCGGGCAGGAGCCAATGATGCCGATTTCGCCGTTATTGTTGCTGGCGCCGGCTTTCGCCGAGGCGCTGGCCTTGCCGACGGGTTCCGCAGGATTGCTGGTGGCCGCCTGTCGATCCCGCAGGATGCGGGCCACGGCCTGGAGCATCTCGTCGTGGTCGAACGGTTTGGCGATGTAGTCCACCGCGCCCATTTTCATGGAGTCGACCGCCGAGCGCAGGCTGGCGTAGCTGGTCATGATCAGCACCGGCGTGCCCTGGCCGAGCTTGATCAGCTCGGTGCCCGGGGCGCCAGGCAGGCGCAGGTCGCTGACGATCAGGTCGAACGTGGGGATGCTGAAACGTTCTTGTGCTTCCTGCACTGAACCGGCTTCGCTGACCTGGTACTGGTTGCGTTCCAGCAGGCGGCGCAAGGCGGAGCGGATAATTGTTTCGTCTTCGACGATCAAAATGTGCGGCATTGATTCGATTCTCTCGACGGTCTCAGTTCACAGCGGACGTCGCTTCGACATGACGCGGCAAGGTCACCCGGATACGGGTGCCGCGTTGGCTCTGAACATCGGCCGGGCTGTCGATGGTGATTTGTCCATAATGCTCTTCAACGATGGAATAGACCAGTGCGAGGCCCAGACCGGTGCCTTCGCCAGGATCCTTGGTGGTGAAGAAAGGTTCGAACAATCGGTCCATGATGTTCTGTGGGATACCGCTGCCTTCGTCTTCGACGATCAGGTCGATCGTGTGTTCGAAAGCTTCGCTCTTGACCCGCACCGCGCTGCCGGCCGGTGAGGCGTCCCGCGCGTTGGAGAGCAGGTTGATCAACACCTGGGCGAGCCGCTGGGGGTCGCCATCGACCCAGTGCTCCGGGTCGCACAGGTTGAAGAATTGCACTTCGAAATTGCGCCGGTTGAGGGCCAGCAGACCAATGGCGTCCTGGGCCACTTCGGCCAGGCAGACGGGTTCGTCATTGTGTTGGTGGCCGCCAGCATGGGCGAAACTCATCAGCGACTGGACGATGCGCGACACGCGCTTGGTCTGTTCGAGGATCTGCCCGCTGATTTCCGTCAGCTCGCCGTCGTCCTCGCGCTCTTCGCGCAGGTTCTGCGCCAGGCAGGCGATGCCGGTGATCGGGTTGCCGATTTCGTGGGCCACCCCGGCGGCCAGCCGACCGATGCTTGCCAGTCGTTCGGAGTGGACCAGCTTGTCTTCGAGCATTTGGGTGTCGGTCAGGTCTTCCACCAGCAGCACCAGGCCGCTGTTACCGGGAGCCAGTGGCTCGTCGATCGCCGCTTTGTGCAGGTTCAGCCAGCGGGTCTGGCCGTCGAGGGCCAGGTGCTGTTTGTGCAAGTGCTCGTCCGGCAGGTCGATGAACCCTTGCAACAAGCCTTTCCACGGCTCGCCCAAGGTGCTCAGGCGAGAACCGACCACGCGCTGGGCGGCGATTCCGGTGAGCTCTTCCATGGCCTTGTTCCACATCAGGATTTCCTGGTCCTTGGCCAGGGAGCAAACGCCCATCGGCAATTCCTGCAGGGTCTGGCGGTGGTAACGGCGCAAGGCGTCCAGTTCGGCGGCCAGGCCGGTGAGGCGCGAATGGTAATCCTCGAGGCGGCTTTCGATGAAGTGGATGTCTTCGGTGACATAGTTCTCGCCGCCAGCCTTGTAGGGCAGGAACGTCTCGACCATGTCCTGGGCCACGCTGGGGCCCATCAGGCCGGACAGGTTGGCCTCGATCCGGTCCCGCAGGCGACGCAAGGCGTATGGGCGGCGTTCATCGAAGGGCAGGTAGAGGTCGCGCAGGGCCTGTTCGACTTCCTTTTGCGCGGCCTTGGCACCCAAGGGCTTGGCCAGTTGCGTGGCGAATTCCTGGGGTGAGGCGGCGTGCAACTCGCGGCGCTGCGGGCGACGCACGTTGTCCACCGCACAGGCCTCGGCGGCGCTGGCTTCTTCGCTGCTGGCGTTGGTGAACAGCGAGATCAGGGTGAACATCAGCACGTTCGCCGCCAGGGAAGCGATGGCCGCCATGTGCCAACTGGTGTCGTCGAGCACGTAGATCATGTTCAGCAGCGGAATATAGAAGCCCTGCAGGTTGCCCATCAGCGGCAACAGCATCGCCACCAGCCACACCAGGATTCCTGCCAGCAGGCCGGCGATGAAGCCGCGGCGGTTGGCGGTCGGCCAATACAGCACCGACAGCACGCCGGGCAGGAACTGCAAGGTGGCGACGAAGGCGACGATGCCCAGGTTGGCCAGGTCCTGCCCGTCACCGAGCATCAGGTAGAACCCGTAGCCGGCCATGATGATCGCGACGATCAGCGCCCGTCGGGTCCACTTCAACCAGCGATAGATGTTGCCTTCGGCTGGCGGCTGGTAGAGCGGTAGCACCAGGTGGTTGAGGGCCATGCCCGACAAGGCCAGCGTGGTGACGATAATCAAGCCGCTGGCCGCCGACAGGCCACCGACGTAGGCCAATAATGCCAGGGCCTTGCTGTTGGCGGCGATGCCGATGCCGAGGGTGAAGTATTCCGGGTTGGTGCTGGCGCCCAGCTTCAGGCCGGCCCAGAGGATCAGCGGCACCGCCAGGCTCATCAACAGCAGGAACAACGGCAGGCCCCAACTGGCGCTCACCAGCGAGCGCGGGTTGAGGTTTTCGGTAAAGGTCATGTGGTACATGTGCGGCATCACGATCGCCGAGGCGAAGAACACCAGCAACAGCGTGCGCCACGGGCCTTCCTGCAAAGGCGTGTGCAGGGCGGCGAGGGCGGTCTGGTTCTGCAGCAGCCAGAGCTCAAGCTGCTGCGGGCCATCGAACACGCCGTACAAGGCATAGAGGCCGACACCGCCGATGGCGATCAGCTTGATCACCGACTCGAAGGCGATCGCAAACACCAGGCCTTCGTGTTTTTCCCGCGTGGCGATGTGCCGGGAGCCGAAGAAGATCGTGAACAGGATGATCAACGCACAGAAGCTCAACGCCACTCGGTGCTGTACTGGCTCGCGGGTCAGGATGCTGATGGAATCGGCCACGGCCTGGATTTGCAGGGCCAGCAGCGGCAACACGCCGACCAGCATGAAGATCGTGGTCAGCGCGCCGGCCCAAGTGCTGCGAAAGCGAAAGGCGAACAGGTCGGCCAGTGATGACAGTTGGTAGGTGCGGGTGATTTTCAGGATCGGGTAGAGCAACACTGGCGCCAGCAGGAACGCCCCTGACACCCCCAGGTAACTGGACAGGAAACCATAGCCGTATTGGTAGGCCAGCCCGACCGTGCCATAGAACGCCCACGCGCTGGCATAGACACCCAGCGACAGGGTGTAGGTCAGCGGGTGGCGGATGATCGCCCGGGGGATCATGCCTCGTTCGCTGATCCAGGCTACGCCGAACAGCACCGCCAGGTAGGCGGCGCTGATCAGGATCATCTGGGTCAGGCTAAAGCTCATCGGCATCTTTTTGGCTCTGCAGGATGAAGGTCACGACAATCAGGATCAGCCAGAGCAGATACGGCCGATACCAGGCACCCGTGGCATCGATCCACCAATCCATGATGGCCGGGGAGAACAGGTAAATCCCCACTACCAGGAGCAGGACCAAGCGATAGATGTACATCCCGGCCTCTCTAATTTATGCGCGTGCCCGAAAACGTGCGGCGATGGTAACGGATGGGCGCCAAGCTGCAAGGGCCGTCAACGTATTTGCGCTTCGGGCAGGCTCAGTGTGCGCGGGATCTTGCCCGCATCCCAGTGGCGAATGCCCCAGGCCAGCAGTTCCCGTGGGCTGGCATCGGCCAGTTCGAGGCCCGGTTGCTGGCCCAGTGCTCGCAAGGCCCTTAGCAACAGCGGCGTGGCCTGGTCGGCCGCCAGCGGCGGTGAACGGTAGGATTTGCCAAGCTTGTGCCCGTCGGGCTGGGTGATCAGCGGCACGTGCAGGTAACGCGGTTGCGGCAACCCGAGCAGTTCTTGCAGGTAGAGCTGGCGCGGCGTGGAGTCCAGCAGGTCGGCGCCGCGCACGATATCGGTCACCCCTTGCCAGGCGTCGTCCAGGACCACGGCCAGTTGATAAGCGTAGAGCCCGTCTCGGCGGCGGATCACGAAGTCACCGACCTCACGGCCCAGGTGCTGGCGGAACTCGCCCTGGACCCGGTCGGTGAAGTGGTATTCAAGCTCGGGGACGCGCAGGCGGATGGCGGCGTCCTCGGTGCCGTGCCCGGCATTGCGGCACAGTCCCGGATAAATACCCTGGTAGGCCTCCAGTTGCTTGCGCGAACAGGTGCAGGCATAGGCCAACCCCTGGCTGAACAGCCGGTTGATGACTTGATCGTAGGCGTCATGGCGTTCGCTCTGGCGAACCATCTCGCCGTCCCATTCGAACCCGTAGCTTTCCAGCGCCTTGAGAATCGCCGCTTGCGCGCCCGGCTCCTCCCGGGGTGGGTCGAGGTCCTCCATGCGCAGCAACCAGCGCCCACCCACAGCCCGGGCGTCCAGGTACGAGGCCAGTGCGGCGACCAGCGAACCGAAATGCAAATGGCCGCTGGGGGTGGGGGCGAAGCGTCCGATGTAGGCAGTCATAGGGCGAATGTTACTGGGTCCGGGCGAAAGGCATACAAATCTTGATGCCGAAGCATAATTCCCTTGTGGGAGCGGGCTTGCTCGCGAAGGCGGTGTATCTGTTACATCAATGCTGGCTGATCCACCGCTTTCGCGAGCAAGCCCGCTCCCACATGGGTTCACCAGGCTTGGGGAGAACTTCGGAAACAAAAAACGGAGCGTATGAACGCTCCGTTTCGGTGACAGCCCCAGCAATTACTTGCCGACCTGTTTTTCCTTGATTTCCGCCAGGGTCTTGCAGTCGACACACATGTCGGCGGTCGGACGCGCCTCCAGACGCTTGACGCCGATCTCGACGCCGCAGGACTCGCACCAACCGTACTCTTCGTCTTCGATCAATTGCAGGGTCTTGTCGATTTTCTTGATGAGCTTGCGCTCACGGTCACGGGCGCGCAGCTCGAGGCTGAACTCTTCTTCCTGGCTGGCACGGTCGGCCGGGTCGGGGAAGTTGGCCGCTTCGTCTTTCATGTGATCCACGGTGCGGTCGACTTCCTGCATCAAGTCCTGTTTCCACTTGTTCAGGATCTTGGTGAAGTGCGCGCGCATGGGGGCGCCCATGTACTCTTCGCCAGCTTGCGGGACGTACGGCTCAAACCCGCTGAGCGTTTGATTTTGATTTTGCTTTGCTTGGGTGGGCATGAATGGACCGCCTCTACTCTTGTAATCCACTACGCAGGATTGCTCCATCACCGACACCTGCCGGCCCTGCGGCTGCAAGCGGGCGAACTTACCAGATCAAATCGGGCCGCGCTACTCCCGGTTGTCGAGCCTGCGGCGGCCGGGGCTTGTAAAACGTGGCCGGGTTCGCTTCGGTGGGGATGTCAACCTGCTCAATGCTTGATTCTAGTCAAGCCTGGGCCAATCGCGGGAGTCATTTCCTGCAATCCGAGGGCTCAGACCGCTTCGGGTTCGTGCTCGTTCCCGCAGTTGTTCCCGAGTTGGGTAGAATCGGTTCTTTTTCCCCTGAAGGAAGGCCAATGGCTCAGCCCTATAGTGCGCGCAGCCGCGCCATCGAACCTTTCCATGTGATGGCGCTGTTGGCCCGCGCCAACGAACTGCAAGCCGCCGGGCATGACGTCATCCACTTGGAGATCGGCGAGCCGGACTTCACCACCGCCGAGCCGATCATCCAGGCCGGCCAGGCCGCGCTGGCGGCGGGCAAGACCCGTTACACCGCGGCCCGGGGCATCCCTGAGCTGCGCGAGGCCATCTCGGGTTTCTATGGGCAGCGCTACGGCGTCGACATCGACCCTCGACGCATCATGATCACGCCGGGCGGCTCTGGCGCGCTGCTGCTGGCCAGCGCGTTGTTGGTCGACCCGGGCAAGCATTGGCTGTTGGCCGACCCTGGCTATCCCTGTAACCGTCATTTCCTGCGCCTGGTGGAAGGCGCGGCGCAATTGGTGCCGGTGGGGCCGGATGTGCGTTACCAACTGACGCCGGACCTGGTGAACCGCCATTGGGACCAGGACAGCGTCGGTGCGTTGGTGGCCTCGCCGGCCAACCCGACCGGGACGATTCTGGCCCGGGACGAGCTGGCGGGGCTGTCCAAGGCCATCAAGGCCCACAACGGCCATCTGGTAGTGGACGAGATCTATCACGGCCTGACCTACGGCACCGACGCCGCCAGCGTGTTGGAAGTGGATGACGATGCCTTTGTCCTCAATAGTTTTTCCAAGTATTTCGGCATGACCGGTTGGCGGCTCGGCTGGCTGGTGGCCCCTTCGGCGGCCATCGGCGAGCTGGAAAAGCTTGCGCAGAACCTCTACATCAGTGCGCCGAGCATGGCCCAGTATGCCGCCCTGGCCTGTTTCGAGCCCGCCACCATCGAGATCTTCGAGCAGCGTCGGGCCGAGTTCGCGTTGCGCCGCGACTTTCTGCTGCCGGCCTTGCGGGAATTGGGCTTCGGCATCGCGGTGGAGCCGCAAGGGGCGTTTTACCTTTATGCCGACATCAGCGCGTTCGGCGGCGATGCCTTTGCGTTCTGCCAGCATTTCCTGGAAACCGAGCACGTGGCCTTCACGCCGGGTCTGGACTTCGGACGCCACCAGGCCGGGCACCATGTGCGTTTCGCCTATACACAGAGCCTGCCGCGGTTACAGGAAGCGGTGGAGCGAATCGGGCGCGGACTGCGGAGTTGGCAAGGCTGATGCGTTTTTCCCCTGCGTTGGAAGAAGGCCGCTTGATACGACGTTACAAGCGTTTTCTCGCTGATATCGAGACCGTTCATGGCGAACTTCTTACCATTCACTGCCCCAACACTGGCTCGATGCTCAATTGCATGGCCGAAGGCGCGCGCGTCTGGTTCAGTCGCTCCAGCGACCCCAAGCGCAAGTTGCCCGGCACTTGGGAAATCGGCGAAACCCCTCAGGGACGGCTCGCCTGCATCAATACCGCACGGGCCAATGCCTTGGTTGAAGAAGCCTTGCGCGCAGGCGTCATCAGTGAACTGAACGGGTTTACCGGGCTCAAGCGTGAAGTGGCCTATGGCGTGGAAAACAGCCGTATCGATTTTCGCCTGGACTATGAGCTGGGCTCGGCCTGGGTCGAAGTCAAAAGTGTCACGCTGGGGTTCGATGGCACCCACGTGGCGGCGTTTCCCGATGCGGTGACCCTGCGTGGGGCTAAACACTTGAGAGAACTGGCCTGCCTGGCCCGGCAAGGCGTGCGGGCGGTGCAGCTGTATTGCGTGAACCTCAGTGGCATCGAGGCCGTGCGCCCGGCACACGAAATCGACCCGGTGTACGCCGCTGCCCTGCGTGACGCGGTGGCGGCGGGTGTGGAGGTGCTGGCCTACGGGGTCACGCTGACGCCCGAACAGATGTGGGTGGACCGTGCGTTGCCGGTGTTGCTAGAGCTCGACCCAGACGCCGTGCTCGTCCTCCCGGCTATCTAGGGCTGCGAGGAACTGGCCGGCGCAGGGGCCGGCCACGCATTCACCACTTTCGATCAGGAACAGCGCGCCGTGAGTGGCGCACTGGATCAGGCTGGCGCTGGGGTCGAGGAACTGGTCGGGTTGCCATTCCAGCGGCACGCCACGGTGCGGGCAGCGATTGAGATAGACATACACCTGGCCGGCGCGCCGCACGGCCAGGAGCTTGCGCCCATCGAGCTCGAAGCCGCGACTGCCGTTGTCGGGCAATTGGGCGGCGGTACAAAGAAACTTCATGGGTGTCCTCGGTAAGAACCTGTGGGAGCGGGCTTGCTCGCGAATGCAGTGTGTCAGGGGACGCAGTGCTGTATGAGACACCGCATTCGCGAGCAAGCCCGCTCCCACAGGGTTCTCTCATTTGCCGGGGAAGATCCATGCTTGACGGTCAAATGAAAACAATTATCAAATGGCGCCTCCTTCGCAAGTGGCTGAGGATACTTGGCCCTACACGGTCCTGTGAAAAACTTCTTCGAGGAAGCTGCCCGATGCGCCTGAACATCCGCGTTGTTGCGCTCTGTGTCGCACTGTTGGTCAACCAGGGGATCAGCGCCGCTGAGTCGCCGCAGCGTTGGGTCAGCGCTGGCGGCGCCCTGTCGGAGTGGGTCAGTGCGCTGGGCGGCGAATCGAAACTGGTGGGCGTGGACACCACCAGCCAGCATCCTGAGTCGTTGCGGGCCCTGCCCAGCATTGGCTATCAGCGACAATTGTCCGCCGAGGGTGTATTGAGCCTGCGCCCGCAGATCCTGGTGGGCACCGAAGAAATGGGACCTCCACCGGTGCTGGCGCAAATCCGCAGCGCCGGCGTGCAGGTCGAACTGTTCTCGGCCACCCCTGACCTGCCGACGTTGCAAGGCAATTTGCGTCACTTGGGCCAGTTGCTGGGGGCCGAGGCCGCGGCAGCCCAGGTATTCGATCGTTATCAGGAACAGCTCACCCAGCAACACGCCCGTGTAGTGGAGGCCCAACGTAAGCAAAAGGCACCTGGGGTGTTGCTGTTGGTGGGCAGTTCCGGTGGCAAGCCACTGGTTGCTGGCAAGGGCACTTCCGCCGACTGGCTGTTGCAGCAGGCCGGCGGTCACAACCTCGCGACTCACAGTGGCTACAAGTCTTTTTCCGTGGAAAGCCTGGCTGGCCTGAATCCTGAAGTGCTGGTCTTCGCCGACCGAGCCCTGAGCGGTGAAGAGGCGCGAGCGGCGTTGTTCAGGGAAAACCCGATCCTCTCCTCGACCCGGGCCGCGAGGGACGGGCGCGTCATGGAGCTCGACCCGACGCTGTTGGTGGGCGGGTTGGGTCCGCGTCTGCCGCAAAGCCTGGTGAAACTGACGGCCGGTTTCTATCCGGCTGAGTCGGCCACGGCGCCATGACCGCGTTGGTCAAGCCACGCACTTTATTCATCGGCCTGGGCCTGCTGTGTCTGCTGGCGACCTGGTTGTCCCTGGCCCTGGGGCCGGTGAGCCTGCCGCTGCTGGACACTTTGCGCGCCGCCTTGCGCTTGTTGGGTTTGCCAGTGGCCGCCGATGGTCTGGAGCAGGCCGAACTGATCCTAGGCCAGATCCGTTTGCCACGCACGCTGCTCGGCTTGGCGGTGGGCGGGGTGTTGGCGTTGTCCGGCGTGGCGATGCAGGGCCTGTTCCGTAACCCACTGGCGGACCCGGGGCTGGTGGGAGTGTCCAGCGGCGCGGCGCTCGGGGCCGCATTCGCGATTGTCGCTGGCTCGACGCTGGGCGGGTTGCCCGAAGCCTTTGGTCCCTACGTGTTGTCGTTGTGTGCGTTCCTCGGCGGGCTCGGCGTGACGGCGCTGGTCTATCGTCTCGGTCGACGCAATGGCCAGACCCATGTCGCGACCATGCTCTTGGCCGGCATTGCCTTGACTGCGTTGTCCGGTTCCGCCGTCGGCCTGTTCACTTACCTGGCGGATGACGCGACCCTGCGCACCTTGACATTCTGGAACCTGGGCAGTCTCAACGGCGCCAGCTACGCGAGGTTGTGGCCGCTGTTGCTGGTCAGCGCCGGCGTCGCGCTCTGGTTGCCACGCCGGGCCCGGCAACTCAATGCGCTGTTGCTGGGCGAGTCCGAGGCCGCCCACCTGGGTGTCAACGTCGAAGCCCTCAAGCGTGAGCTGGTGTTTTGTACGGCGCTGGGGGTTGGCGCGGCGGTGGCGGCGGCGGGCATGATCGGCTTTGTGGGGCTGGTGGTGCCGCATCTGGTGCGCCTGGTGGCCGGCCCTGATCACCGGGTCTTGTTGCCCGCTTCGGTGCTGGCGGGCGCAAGCCTGTTGTTGCTGGCCGACCTGGTGGCACGCCTGGCGCTGGCCCCGGCGGAATTGCCGATCGGCATCGTCACGGCGTTCATCGGCGCGCCGTTCTTTCTCTATCTATTGGTGCGAGGGCGCGCCTGATGCTGCGAGCGCAGAACCTGCACATTCAACGTGGCCGGAAAACCGTGCTGGCGGGCGTCGATCTGCTGCTCAACCCCGGCGAAGTGCTAGGTGTGCTCGGGCCTAATGGTGCGGGCAAAAGCACCTTGCTGGCGGGCCTGTGTGGCGAATTGCGCCCGAGCCAGGGGCAGGTCTGGCTCGATGACCGGCCACTGGCCCACTGGCAGGGTGCCGAGCGCGCCCGCCGCCTGGCGGTCTTGCCGCAATCGTCAACCCTGGATTTTGCTTTCCGTGTCGAGGAAGTCGTCGGCATGGGGCGCTTGCCGCACCAGAGCGGCCGGCTGCGGGACGAGCAAATCGTCGCCGCGGCGCTGCAAGCGGCGGACGCCGCGCATCTGCATGGCCGCAGTTACCTGGCGTTATCCGGTGGCGAACGCCAGCGGGTGCATCTGGCGCGGGTGCTGGCGCAGTTGTGGCCCGGTGAAACAGGGCAAACCCTGTTGCTGGACGAGCCCACTTCGATGCTCGATCCGTTGCACCAGCACACGATCCTCCAGGCAGTGCGGGAGTTCACCAGTCGCGGCGCTGCCGTGCTGGTAATCCTGCATGACCTGAACCTGGCGGCGCGTTACTGTGATCGCCTGTTACTGCTCGCCTCCGGTCGACCGGTGGCCCTGGACACGCCCCGGCAGGTGCTGCGCCCGGAACCGCTCAAGGCGGTGTTCGGCCTGGACGTGCTGGTGCAAGACCATCCGGAGCGCGGGCATCCGTTGATCATTGCCCGCTGAGGGCGCCCTGGAGGATAGGGACGTGCGCTTGCTCCTGATTCTGGCATTGAGTGTACTGACGGCCTGCCAGAGCATTGCTCCGCCCCCGCTTGGCGGACGGATTCGTGACTTGCACAACGGTCAGGCCGTGACGCCTCAAGTGCTGGTCGAACGCCTGGCAAGGGCGCCACGAGTGGTGGTGGGTGAGCGGCACGACAATCCTGATCACCACGCGCTGCAGCGATGGCTACTCCAATCCTTGGCCGGGCAGCGGGCCCAAGGCAGCCTGTTGCTGGAAATGCTCACCCCCGCGCAACAGCCACGAGTTGATTCCGTTCGCCAGTTGCCCGCCTTGCCCAAGGATTTGCCCGGCGCGCTGGCCTGGTCCCCCGGCTGGGATTGGAATCTCTATGGGCCCATCGTCGAGTTTGCCCTGGCGCAACGTTATCCATTGCTGGCCGCCAATCTGGACGCCGCTGAGATCCAGCGCTTCTATCGGCAAGCGCCCGGCTTGGTGGGCACTCGCTCCAATGCCGTCACGGTGAAGGACGCGTTGTTGGAACAGATTCGTGAATCCCACTGCGGTTTGCTGCCAGAGTCGCAAATGCCGCCAATGCTGGCCGTACAGCAACAGCGTGACCGGCGCATGGCCGAACGCCTGCTGCAAGCGCCGACCCCGGCATTGTTGTTCGCTGGCGCCTGGCATGGGCGAAAAGATGTCGGTATGCCGCTGCATGCGCTGGATCTTGGCGCCAGCGAGGCACCGGTCGTCCTGATGCTGGCTGAGGAGGGCAGTGACGTAACGTCGGCCATGGCCGATTACGTGTGGTACACCCCGGCCATGCCGCCACAGGATTATTGTGTGCAGATGCGTGAACACATCCGTCAATGAAATTGCAGGCAAAAAAAGACCCGGCAAGAGCCGGGTCAAATAACCGTGATTAGCCTGATGAGGAGATATCTGAGAGTCCGAACCAAGGGCTGTTCAAATATCGACCAGTCTCGCGACCGGATGTGCTAATCATAGCGATTCTCATTACCATGTCAAACATTGTTTTACGATTCGTCGAAATAACCTCGCGGCCAGGGTTCGCACAGGGAACGAAAAGGGGTGTCAGGCTTTGTGGCGCGCCGAAATAGCGTCCAGCTGTTTATTCAAGGCTTCCTTGCGTTCAGCGGGGATGTCATTCCAATGCACGTCCATCAACGCACCCTCAATGGCGTAGAGCAACACCTTGGACGCCCGGAAACCGCGAGTGCGCACGGCGCGATAGGCATCCACGGCCCCGAGCCGGCGTAGATCAGAAGCGCTGTGGATACCCACGGCGTGCAGCCACTGGGCCGATGTCTTGCCCAGATTCTTCAGGTGTTGCAGTTCATCATTCATCGAGCCTCCTTGCGACGGCCGACTGGTGCGGTGGGCAAGCTTCTGAGCAGTGTAGCGGTCAGTAGGAAAAACGTGATTCTTTGGTGGGATTCGACGCAAAAGCTTCTAATGCATTACGCACGATGAGGTGGGAATAGACTGCATTCTCCAGCGCAAGCGAGGGCGCTGGAGATGTGTTCGGTCGTGGCAGGTCCGCGGGTTGACCGGCCTCGTTAGAGACTGTCAGCGGGTGCGGTAGCGCAATCGGGTGCCGAAATTCATCGACATCAGGATTTCGTCCGCAGACAGCTCGGGCGGGAAGTAGGCCCCGGATATCTGCGCATGGGCCAGGCTCGCGCCTTCCAATGATGATTTGCGGAAATCGATGCCGCGTAAGTCGGTGGCACGGAAATACGCATCGGTGAAATCGACGTCCTCCGCGTTCAATTCCCGCAAATCGAGGCCGCGAAAATCGCCGCCGCGCATGTCGACCGTGCCTTGAGGGCGCTCCTTGTTGAAGCCTGAAATGTCATCTTTGCGCAGCAGAGCATAAAGCGGGCTGTTGAGAATCTTGGGATGGCTCATTTCATATCACCTGTTGGTTTTATGACGCCAGTATAGTGCCACTATTTATTGGCCGTGAAGCCGGGCATCGCTTCACGGCCAAAATAGTGATTTACAGGCCTGGCAAACGCTGGCGGATTTGCGCGACGACAATGTCGAGCGTACCGCTTTCATTGGTTTGGACCCGTTTGCTGCAGAGAATTTCCGCCGGGGTCAGGGCTTCGCGGCTGGACTGTTGTGCGGCAATGACCGCCAGGTTCGCATCGGAGGGGTCTTGCTGGTCGGCCTGGCGCTGCGCCAGTCGGCTTTCGATGACCGCTTGCGGCGCGTCGCAGTCGAGAATCAGGAACGGAGCGCCGGTGGCCTCGGCGACTTTTGCCGCGGCATCGCGCTGATCGTGCTTGAGATAGGTGGCATCGATCACCACCGGGAAACCGGCGCGCAGGATCGTCGCGGCGACTTCATGCAGGTGGGCGTAGGTGGCGCTGCTGGCGTCGCTGCCATAAATGCCGGCCTGCGGATCGTTGGGGACCTGTTGTTGACCGAACAGGCGCTTGCGCTCCACGTCCGAACGCAGGCGAATGGCCCCCAGTGCTTCGACCAGGCGCATTGCGACATGGCTTTTGCCAACGGCCGAAACACCGTGGGTGATGGCCAGGAAGGGCGAAGGAATGGTGCTGTAGCTTTCGGCCAGGTTGGCGTAGTTGCGGTATTGGCGCAGGGTGGTTGCGCGCTGCACCGGATCGGCTTCGGCCGGCATGCTGAACAGTGCGACTTTGGCCCGGACGAGGGCGCGGTAGGCTTTATAGAAGTTCAGCAGTTCCAAGCCCTGGTAGTCGCCGGTCAGTTCCAGGTATTGGCTGACGAAACGCCGCGCCAACGATTTGAGGCCGCGATCCTCCAGGTCCATCGCCAGGAAGCCGGTGTCGGCGTAGACGTCGGTGAAGCGGAACGGTTCGTTGAATTCGATGCAGTCGAAAATCACCACCTTGCCGTCGATCACGGTGGCGTTGCCCAGGTGGATATCACCGTGGCATTCGCGGATGAAACCGTCGGCCTTGCGCTGGGTGAGCAGCGGCTTGAGGCGTTCGAAACTGCTCTCGGCCCAGGCTTGCAGTGCTTCAAGTTGCAGCAGGTCGGCCTTGTCGTTGAGGAACGGGCGGATCTGTTCGAAGTTCTGCAGCACCGGCGCCATCACGCTTTGCGGCGTGCCGGCGACGTTTTCGGCGGGCACCTTGGGCGTGGAGAGGTGGAACTGGGCGATCTGGGCGGCCATCTCGTCGATGTGCGCGGTGGTCAGTTCGCCGTTGGCTTGCAGTGTGCTGAGCAATTGGCTCTGGGGGAATTGACGCATTTTCAGGGCGTATTCGATGGCCGGGCCGTCGCCACCGAGCTGTGGCGCTTCGGCGCTGCCGGTAACCGGCAGGACTTCCAGGTACAGGTCCTGGGTCAGGCGCTGGTTCAGGCGCAATTCTTCGTCGCAGAAATGCTGGCGCGCTTGGAGGTTGGTGAAATCGAGGAAGCCGAAGTTGACCGGCTTTTTGAATTTGTAGGCGTATGGCCCGGTGAGCAATACCCAGGAAATGTGGGTTTCGATGACCTGGAACGCTTCGACGGGATGCGGGTAGAGGGCCGGGTTTTGCAAGGCGGCGATCAGGGATTGGCTCACGGGCGGTCCTTCATAGACTGGAAAATTCAAGGCCGTCATTATGGCCGCTAGCCGCGCTAACGCAAACCGCGTGGGGGGCTCATGTTGAACCGCAGCAAAGTGCGTATAATCCGCCGCCATGACTCGTACCCGATCCCCCCGTACCCCCAAGAAACCACCCGCCAGCCGCCTGCGGCCCTGGCTGGGCTGGGCCCTTAAACTCAGCCTGGTGGGCCTCGTCGTGCTCGCCGGTTTTGCGGTCTATCTCGATGCCGTGGTCCAGGAGAAGTTCTCCGGCAAGCGCTGGACCATTCCGGCCAAGGTCTATGCCCGGCCGTTGGAGCTGTTCGTCGGACAAAAGTTGAGCAAGGCCGACTTCCTGACCGAACTCGATGCCTTGGGTTATCGCCGTGAAAGCGTGGCCAATGGTCCGGGTGCGGCCTCGGTCAATGGCAATACCATCGACCTCAATACCCGTGGTTTCCAGTTCTATGAAGGCATGGAACAGGCGCAACCGGTGCGGGTGCGTTTTTCCGGCGACTACGTGGCTGCGCTGACCGGCGCCAACAACGCGAGCCTGTCGGTGGTGCGCCTTGAGCCGCTGCTCATTGGTGGCCTGTACCCCAAGAATCTCGAAGACCGGATCCTGATCAAGATCGACCAGGTACCACCGTTCCTGCTCGATACGCTGATCGCCGTCGAAGACCGCGACTTCTACCATCACTTCGGCGTCTCGCCCAAATCGATTGCCCGGGCTATCTGGGTCAACACCTCCTCGGGCCATATGCGCCAGGGCGGCAGTACCCTGACCCAACAGTTGGTCAAGAACTTCTACCTGACCAACGAGCGCAGCCTGACCCGCAAGCTCACCGAAGCCATGATGGCGTTGTTGCTGGAGTTGCACTACGACAAGCAGGAGATCCTGGAGGCCTACCTCAACGAGGTCTTCGTCGGCCAGGACGGTCAGCGGGCGGTGCACGGTTTCGGCCTTGCCAGCCAGTTCTTCTTCAGCCAGCCGCTGTCCGAACTCAAGCTGCATCAAGTGGCGTTGCTGGTGGGCATGGTCAAGGGGCCGTCTTCCTACAACCCGCGTCGTAATCCGGAACGTGCCCTCGAGCGGCGCAACCTGGTGCTCGACTTGCTGCAACAACAAGGTGTGGCGACAGCCGAGCAAGTCGAAGCGGCGAAAAAGATGCCGTTGGGCGTGACCAAGCGTGGCAGCCTGGCGGACAGTTCGTTCCCAGGGTTCATGGACCTGGTCAAGCGTCAACTGCGGGAAGACTACCGCGACGAAGACTTGACCGAAGAAGGCCTGCGCATCTTCACCAGTTTCGACCCGATCCTGCAGATGAAGGCCGAAGCCTCGGTCGAGGACACCTTCAAGCGATTGGCGGGGCGCAAGGGCTCCGACGAAGTCGAGGCGGCCATGGTCGTGACCAACCCGGAAACCGGTGAGGTCCAAGCGATGATCGGCAGTCGCCAGGCCAGCTTTGCGGGATTCAACCGGGCATTGGACGCGGTGCGCCCGATCGGCTCGTTGATCAAGCCAGCGGTTTACCTTACCGCCTTGGAAAAGCCCAGCCAGTACACGCTGACGAGCTGGCTGTCCGACGAGTCATTCTCGATCAAGGGCGCGGACGGTCAGGTCTGGACGCCGCAAAACTATGATCGTCGCCCCCACGGCACGGTGTTCCTCTACCAAGGGCTGGCGCATTCCTACAACCTGTCGACGGCTCGCCTTGGGCTGGAAGTCGGCGTGCCGAACGTACTCAAGACCCTGGCGCGCCTGGGGGTAAGCCGCGAGTTCCCGGCCTTCCCGTCGATGCTGCTGGGCGCTGGTGGGCTGACGCCAATAGAAGTGGCGGCGATGTACCAGACGTTGGCCAACGGCGGTTTCAATACACCGATGCGCGGGATTCGCAGCGTGCTGACCGCCGATGGCGAGCCGCTCAAGCGTTATCCGTTCCAGATCCAGCAACGTTTCGATCCGGCGTCCATTTACCTGATCCAGAGCGCGATGCAGCGGGTCATGCGTGAAGGCACCGGCAGTTCGGTCTATAACGTGCTGCCCCGGACCCTGACCCTGGCGGGTAAGACAGGCACCAGTAACGACTCGCGTGACAGCTGGTTCGCCGGTTTCAGCCAGGACCTGCTGGCGGTGGTCTGGCTCGGTCGTGATGACAACGGCAAGACCCCGTTCACCGGCGCCACCGGCGCGCTGCAGGTCTGGACCAGTTTCATGCGCAAGGCCGACCCGTTGCCGCTGGACATGCCGCAACCCGACAATATCGTCCAGGCCTGGGTTGATTCGCGTACTGGCCAAGGTTCCGACGCCAATTGCCCGGGCGCAGTACAGATGCCGTATATTCGCGGCAGCGAACCGCCACCCGGTGCAGCCTGTGGCGGCACGAATCCCGCCGAATCGGTGATGGATTGGGTCAAGGACTGGATGAATTAAGCAAAGAGGGTTTCAAGTGAACAAGTGGTTGATTCCAGCGGTAACGGCCGTGGCTTTGCTCAGTGGTTGCTCTACCGTACAACGCGGTTCGATTCCGGTCGTTGACTCCGGCACCGCTGTGTCCAACAGCGAGCGGATCTCGGCCAACGGTGGTTTCCGTCAAACGACGGTGAAACGACCCGTGCAGGGCCAGGCCCAGGCGATTCCGCAAGGCGACACCGGTGTGGTGGTGATGGTGCCCGGTGGCGGCGCGACGACCTCGGCGCCGATCAGCAGCACGCCGATCACGCCGGGCCCGATCACGCCAGGCCCTATCGAAACCTCGCCGATCGATCAGGGCAGCTACAGCATGCCCTCGACGCCGAGCAGCATCCCGTCGGCCAGTGCCGGTGGCTTGTCCGCCGATGAGCAACTGGACGGCCCGGTGCTGGCCCTGCTGACCACGGCACAACAGCAACAGGCTGGCGGCGACCTCAACGGCGCCTCCTCCAGCCTGGAGCGTGCCCAGCGTGTGGCGCCACGTGAGCCACAAGTGCTTTATCGCCTGGCCCAGGTGCGTATGGCCCAGGGCGATGCGCCGCAAGCCGAGCAATTGGCCCGCCGTGGCCTGACCTTCGCCAGTGGTCGCCCGGCACTTCAGGCCAGCCTGTGGGAATTGATCGCCCAGGCTCGTGAGAAACAAGGCGATTCGGCTGGCGCGGCGTTGGCCCGTCAGAAGGCCAAGGTTTCGCTCTGATGGATACGCGTTTTCCCCAAATCGCCGATCAGTTGCTGCTGATCGAGCGGGAGCTGCGGGTCCAGGGCTGGTGGAGCGATGTTTCACCTTCGGCGCAGGCGCTGGCCAGTGTCGAGCCGTTCGCGGTCGACACCCTGGATTTCGAGCAGTGGCTGCAATGGATTTTCCTGCCCAGGATGAAAGCCATCCTGGAAAACGACCTGCCGCTGCCCAACGCCTCGGGCATCCTTGCCATGGCCGAGATGGTCTATGCCCAGCGGCCAGGGCAGGGCGCCCAGTTGCAGCGGCTGCTGGCGCAGTTCGATCAGTTGATCAGCGACGTCGGCTGATCGCCATTACTGGCAGTGTTCCTCGATCTGCTGGCGGGTCTCATCGATCCGCTGGCGTCGCTCTTCATCCGTGAGGCGGCGCATTTCCCCCTCCACGTCTTCCCGCACCCTGGGGTTGTTCTGCAATTGCGCCAGGTTGGTCCGGGCCTGTTCGCAGAACGCCTTGAGTTGGGCTTCCTGCTCGGCAACCTCTTTTTTGACCTGTTGGTCGATGGCCTTTTGATCGCCAACGACCCCGCCTGATGCGGGGGGCAGTGGTTTGGGCGCTGGCGTCGCGGACTTGCCCACGGTCGTCGCTTCCACGCCTTGGGGCGGTTGGGCGCCAAAGTGGGTCACGCCTTGGGCGTCCACCCATTTATAGATCTGGCCGGCCATGCTCATCGGGCTCAGGCCCACCAGCAGGCTGGCCGTCAATAACATCATTCGCATGCTGTTTCCTTGTCTTGGATTGCGCAATTGAAGCTAACACAGTTGCCGTTTAAGGGTTTTTTCTTGCGTTCTCATGCGCTTACTTCGAATAAAGCACATAGACGACTTGACTTGAAGGAGGCGAAACAGAAGAATCCAAAGTCCGCTGTAGAGGGACTGCCAGAAGCAGACCCACTCGGCAGATCATGAGGCGCATATCCGCGCCGACCTGTTACACCCGCAACGCGTTACCTCGCGCTGGGTGGGAAAGGCCCGCAACACTTGGGACGATCCCAATACTTGCTCAGTCAGTGCTGACGTAGTCGGCGACCACCGTCGCTCATGCTCTGCCGAGAAGTAAACCTATTAAGACCCGTCCCCTTTTGTGGGTCGGTATTCTGGCGTTTTAGAGGTGAACAACGTGGAGCTTTTATCTGGCGGTGAGATGCTCGTCCGCTTTTTGCGTGACGAAGGCGTCAAATATATCTACGGGTACCCCGGTGGTGCTCTTCTTCATGTCTACGATGCCCTGTTCAAAGAGCCGGAAGTGACCCACATCCTGGTTCGTCACGAGCAGGCGGCCACCCATATGGCTGATGGTTATGCCCGTGCTACCGGCAAGGCCGGCGTGGTCCTGGTGACTTCCGGTCCTGGCGCCACGAACGCCATCACCGGTATCGCCACCGCGTACATGGACTCCATCCCGATGGTGATCATCTCCGGCCAGGTGCCCAGCACCATGGTGGGCACCGATGCATTCCAGGAAACCGACATGATCGGTATCTCCCGGCCGATCGTGAAGCACAGCTTCATGATCAAGCACGCGTCGGAAATCCCGGAAGTCATGAAGAAGGCCTTCTACCTGGCCGAATCCGGTCGTCCGGGTCCGGTCGTGGTCGACGTCCCCAAAGACATGACCAACCCGGCCGAGAAGTTCGAATACATCTTCCCGAAAAAAGCCAAGCTGCGTTCCTACAGCCCGGCGGTCCGTGGTCATTCCGGGCAAATCCGCAAGGCCGCCGAAATGCTGCTGGCGGCCAAGCGCCCGGTGTTGTACTCCGGTGGTGGCGTGATCCTCGGCGGTGGCTCCGCGCCGCTGACCGAGTTGGCCAAAATGCTCAACCTGCCGGTCACCAATACGCTGATGGGCCTGGGTGCGTTCCCGGGTTCGGACCGTCAGTTCATTGGCATGCTCGGCATGCACGGCAGCTACACCGCCAACCTGGCGATGCACCACGCCGATGTCATACTCGCGGTCGGCGCGCGTTTCGACGACCGTGTGATCAACGGCGCGGCGAAATTCTGCCCGAACGCCAAGATCATCCACATCGACATCGACCCGGCGTCCATCTCCAAGACCATCAAGGCAGACGTGCCGATTGTCGGTCCTGTAGAGAGCGTGCTGACCGAAATGGTCGCCATTCTCAAGGAAATCGGCGAGGTTCCGAACAAGGAGTCCGTGGCCAGCTGGTGGAAGCAAGTCGATGAATGGCGTGGCGATCGCGGCCTGTTCCCTTATGACAAGGGCGACGGCAGCGTGATCAAGCCGCAGACCGTGATCGAAACCCTGTGCGAAGTGACCAAGGGCGATGCCTTTGTGACCTCCGACGTGGGCCAGCACCAGATGTTCGCCGCGCAATACTACAAGTTCGACAAACCCAACCGCTGGATCAACTCCGGCGGCCTGGGCACCATGGGCTTCGGTTTTCCGGCGGCCATGGGCATCAAGTTGAGCTTTCCGCAAGCCGATGTCGCCTGCGTCACGGGCGAGGGCAGCATCCAGATGAACATCCAGGAACTGTCCACCTGCCTGCAATATGGTTTGCCGGTGAAGATCGTGATCCTGAACAACGGTGTGTTGGGGATGGTTCGCCAGTGGCAGGACATGAGCTATGGCAGCCGTCACTCGCACTCCTACATGGAATCGCTGCCAGATTTCGTCAAGCTGGCGGAGGCCTACGGTCACGTTGGCGTGCGCATCACCGAATCGAAGGACTTGAAGTCGAAGATGGAGGAAGCGTTCGCCATGAAGGATCGCCTGGTGGTGATCGATATTGCGGTCGACACCAGCGAGCACGTCTACCCGATGCAGATCAAAGACGGCTCCATGCGCGATATGTGGCTGAGCAAGACGGAGCGTACCTAATCATGCGACACATTATTTCCTTGCTTCTGGAAAACGAACCGGGTGCGCTGTCTCGTGTTGTAGGCCTGTTCTCGCAGCGCAACTACAACATCGAAAGCCTGACCGTGGCACCCACCGAAGACCCGACTTTGTCGCGTCTGACGCTGACCACCGTGGGGCACGATGAAGTCATCGAGCAGATCACCAAGAACCTGAACAAGCTGATCGAGGTGGTCAAGCTGGTGGACCTGTCGGAAAGCGCTCACATCGAGCGTGAACTGATGCTGGTCAAGGTCAAGGCCACCGGCGCCCAGCGCGCCGAGATCAAGCGTACTACCGATATTTATCGTGGGCAGATCGTCGATGTCAGCGCCAGCGTCTATACCGTTCAGTTGACCGGTACCAGCGACAAGCTCGACAGCTTCATCCAATCGATCGGCACTGCCTCGATTCTGGAAACCGTACGCAGTGGCGTCACCGGGATTGCCCGCGGCGACAAAGTACTGAGCATCTAAACCAAATTAGCGAATGGCCTGAATGGCCGGATATAGGGGAAATTCATGAAAGTTTTCTACGATAAAGATTGCGACCTGTCGATCATCCAGGGCAAGAAAGTCGCCATCATTGGTTACGGTTCCCAAGGCCACGCCCAGGCGTGCAACCTGAAAGATTCCGGCGTTGACGTAACTGTCGGCCTGCGTAAAGGCTCGGCCACCGTTGCCAAGGCCGAGGCCCACGGCCTGAAAGTGACCGACGTGGCTTCTGCCGTTGCCGCTGCCGACCTGGTCATGATCCTGACCCCGGACGAGTTCCAATCGGCGCTGTACAAGAACGAAATCGAACCGAACATCAAGAAAGGCGCCACCCTGGCCTTCTCCCACGGCTTCGCGATCCACTACAACCAAGTCGTGCCACGTGCCGACCTCGACGTGATCATGATCGCGCCGAAGGCCCCGGGTCACACCGTGCGTTCCGAGTTCGTGAAGGGCGGCGGTATCCCTGACCTGATCGCGATCTACCAGGACGCATCCGGCAACGCCAAGAACGTGGCCTTGTCTTACGCTGCTGGCGTGGGTGGCGGTCGTACCGGCATCATCGAAACCACCTTCAAGGACGAGACCGAAACCGACCTGTTCGGCGAGCAAGCCGTTCTGTGTGGCGGTACCGTCGAGCTGGTCAAGGCCGGTTTCGAAACCCTGGTTGAAGCCGGCTACGCGCCAGAAATGGCCTACTTCGAATGCCTGCACGAGCTGAAGCTGATCGTTGACCTCATGTACGAAGGCGGTATCGCCAACATGAACTACTCGATCTCCAACAACGCCGAATACGGCGAGTACGTGACCGGTCCGGAAGTGATCAACGCCGAGTCCCGCCAGGCCATGCGCAACGCCCTGAAACGTATCCAGGACGGCGAATACGCCAAGATGTTCATCAGCGAAGGCGCCACCGGCTATCCTTCGATGACCGCCAAGCGTCGCAACAACGCCGCCCACGGTATCGAAATCATCGGCGAGCAACTGCGTTCGATGATGCCGTGGATCGGTGCCAACAAGATCGTCGACAAAGCCAAGAACTAAGTCGCGAGCTTGATCGAAAAACGCGGCCTTGGCCGCGTTTTTTCGTTTGGGCGATGGCTTCTGGTATAAAGCTGCATCGTTTGCGGCCGAACCGTCGTCCCAGACATCTGTCGAATTTTTTCACACCGTTGCAAGGTATTGTCCATGAGCGAACGTCCCGACGAGCCAAACCAGGCTCCTGACGCCGAAAGCCTGTTGCCCATCGATGAACATATCGAAGAAGGCCATGACGCTGAAGGCCGAAAGGTCCGGCATCGTGGCATCTATCTGCTGCCGAATCTGTTCACCACCGCGAACCTGTTCGCCGGTTTCTATTCCATCATCAGCTCCATGAGCGCCCAGGCCGCCTTGAGCGCCGGCGATAGCGCAGGGGCGAGCCGTTACTTCGCGTTCGCCGCCATTGCGATCTTCGTCGCCATGGTGCTCGATGGCCTGGACGGGCGCGTCGCCCGCATGACCAATACCCAAAGCGCGTTCGGCGCCGAATATGATTCGCTGTCCGACATGGTCGCGTTTGGCGTGGCGCCCGCCTTGCTGGCGTTCGGCTGGGCGCTGGGAGACATGGGCAAGGTCGGCTGGATGGTCGCCTTCATCTATGTGGCGGGTGCGGCGTTGCGCCTGGCGCGTTTCAACACCCAGGTCGGCAAGGCTGACAAGCGTTACTTTATCGGCCTGGCCAGTCCGGCTGCGGCGGGTGTCGTGGCGGGTGTAGTCTGGGCATTCAGCGACTATGGCATCCAGGGTTCAAAAATGTCGTTCCTGGTGGCGCTTCTGGTTGCCGCGGCTGGGATGCTGATGGTCAGCAACATCAAGTACAACAGCTTCAAGGAGCTGGATCTGAAGGGGCGTGTGCCGTTCGTTGCGATTCTAGCGGTGGTGCTGGTATTCGCCGTGGTGTTCAGTGATCCGCCGCGTATCCTGCTGCTGGTATTCCTCGCTTATGCGGCTTCCGGCCCGGTGCAGTACTTGTTGCGTCTTCGCCGACGCTAAACGTTGCCTTAATGTAATTTCCCCCATACTCCGCAGTCTATTGGTGCACCTGCCCTCCAATACTGCGGAGTTGTCATGCTGATCAAGATCCCCAAGTCGTCCGACTGCCGTGAATCGGACGTCACGCCCGAATCCTTCTATCTATCTCGTCGCCAGATGCTCGGTGCAACCATGGCGGGTCTCGCCGTGAGCAGCTTGCCGCAATGGGCCAGCGCTGCCGATGCGGCGCGTTATGCCGATGTCGAACCGGGCAAGGCGCCGTCCTGGTTTGCCGAGAAACTGCCTTTGGTCCAATGGGAGGCGGTCACGGTCAAGAATGAGGCGATCACACCGTTCAAGGATGCGACCCATTACAACAACTTCTATGAGTTCGGCACCGACAAAGGGGACCCGGCAGCCAATGCCGGCTCCTTGAAGACCGAGCCCTGGAGCGTGGTGGTGGACGGGGAGGTGGGTAAGCCGGGGCGCTATGGGTTGGAAGACTTCATGAAGCCTTATCAACTGGAAGAGCGGATTTATCGGCTGCGCTGTGTCGAGGCCTGGTCCATGGTCATTCCGTGGATCGGCTTTCCCATCTCCGCATTGCTCAAGCAAGTCGAGCCGACCTCAAAGGCCAAGTACATCCGTTTCGAAACCCTGCAGGACCCCAAGGTCATGCCGGGGCAGCGTTCCGGTTTCGCCTTGATCGACTGGCCGTATGTGGAGGGGCTGCGTTTGGACGAGGCGATGAACCCGTTGGCGATTCTCGCGGTGGGGATGTACGGGCGGGAGTTGCCGAACCAGAACGGCGCGCCGCTGCGGTTGGTGGTTCCTTGGAAGTATGGGTTCAAAAGTGTGAAGTCCATCGTGCGCATCAGTCTGGTGAGCGAGCAGCCGAAGACCACGTGGCAAAGCATTGCGTCTGACGAATACGGTTTCTATGCCAACGTCAATCCAACAGTCGATCACCCGCGTTGGACCCAGGCACGTGAGCGCCGTTTGCCGAGCGGGCTGTTCAGTCCCAATGTGCGCGACACGCTGATGTTCAACGGCTATCAGGATGAAGTCGCTTCTTTATATGCAGGGATGGACCTGAGGAAGGACTACTGATGCGTTTTCCAGTCTGGCGAATCAGCGTCTTCATCGCGGCGGCGGTCTGGCCGTTGTTCTGGCTTTACGAGGCCTTGATGAATTCGTTGGGTCCTGACCCGGGCAAAGTGCTGGTGGATCGGCTCGGGTTGGGGACGCTGATCCTGTTGTTGATCACCTTGAGCATGACGCCGTTGCAGAAATTGACGGGGTGGGTGGGGTGGATTGCAGTCAGGCGTCAGTTGGGGTTGTGGTGCTTTGCTTATGTGGTGCTGCATTTAAGCGGGTATGCGGCGTTCATATTGGGGTTCGACTGGTCGCAGTTGGGCGTCGAGTTGAGTAAGCGGCCTTATATTATTGTGGGGGCGCTTGGGTTTCTCGGGCTATTGGCATTGGCGGTTACATCCAATCGCTACAGTCAGCGACGATTGGGGGTGCGCTGGAAGAAACTGCATCGCCTGGTGTATCTGATTCTGGGGCTGGGGCTGCTGCATATGCTGTGGATCGTGCGGGCGGATCTGAAAGAATGGGCGATATACGCCTTTATAGGTGCCGCACTATTAGTGCTAAGGGTGCCGTCGGTTATGCGTCGGATCCCGCGTTTGCTGGGTAGGAAAGTATCTTCTGCAACAAAAGCGTAATTAGGGGTTGACGGCAGATTCTGGAAGTCTATAATTCGCCCCACTTCCGGCGCAGTCGAAACGGAAAACTCCTTGAGATTCAATGAGTTAAGTAGGTTTCGAAGGTGTTGGGCTTCAGTTCATCGAAGCTTGGAAGGAGCAGATAGAGCGGTGATGTTTGGCTCTATCGGCGGTTCGATCTTCTCGGTCGAAAGCGGTGAAAAAGAGGTGTTGACAGCAGCGAGTAACGCTGTAGAATTCGCCTCCCGCTAACGAGAGATCGAAAGCGCAAGTGGTTGAAGTTGTTGATGTTTCCGAAGCGAAACTTTGAAAACTTCTTAAAATAACCGCTTGACAGATACACGGGGCGCTGTAGAATGCGCGCCTCGGTTGAGACGAAAGACTCAGCCAACCGCTCTTTAACAACTGAATCAAGCAATTCGTGTGGGTGCTTGTGGAGTCAGACTGCTAGTCAACAGATTATCAGCATCACAAGTTACTCCGCGAGAAATCAAAGATGTAACCAACGATTGCTGAGCCAAGTTTAGGGTTTTCTCAAAACCCAAAGATGTTTGAACTGAAGAGTTTGATCATGGCTCAGATTGAACGCTGGCGGCAGGCCTAACACATGCAAGTCGAGCGGTAGAGAGGTGCTTGCACCTCTTGAGAGCGGCGGACGGGTGAGTAATGCCTAGGAATCTGCCTGGTAGTGGGGGATAACGCTCGGAAACGGACGCTAATACCGCATACGTCCTACGGGAGAAAGCAGGGGACCTTCGGGCCTTGCGCTATCAGATGAGCCTAGGTCGGATTAGCTAGTTGGTGGGGTAATGGCTCACCAAGGCGACGATCCGTAACTGGTCTGAGAGGATGATCAGTCACACTGGAACTGAGACACGGTCCAGACTCCTACGGGAGGCAGCAGTGGGGAATATTGGACAATGGGCGAAAGCCTGATCCAGCCATGCCGCGTGTGTGAAGAAGGTCTTCGGATTGTAAAGCACTTTAAGTTGGGAGGAAGGGCATTAACCTAATACGTTAGTGTTTTGACGTTACCGACAGAATAAGCACCGGCTAACTCTGTGCCAGCAGCCGCGGTAATACAGAGGGTGCAAGCGTTAATCGGAATTACTGGGCGTAAAGCGCGCGTAGGTGGTTCGTTAAGTTGGATGTGAAAGCCCCGGGCTCAACCTGGGAACTGCATTCAAAACTGTCGAGCTAGAGTATGGTAGAGGGTGGTGGAATTTCCTGTGTAGCGGTGAAATGCGTAGATATAGGAAGGAACACCAGTGGCGAAGGCGACCACCTGGACTGATACTGACACTGAGGTGCGAAAGCGTGGGGAGCAAACAGGATTAGATACCCTGGTAGTCCACGCCGTAAACGATGTCAACTAGCCGTTGGGAGCCTTGAGCTCTTAGTGGCGCAGCTAACGCATTAAGTTGACCGCCTGGGGAGTACGGCCGCAAGGTTAAAACTCAAATGAATTGACGGGGGCCCGCACAAGCGGTGGAGCATGTGGTTTAATTCGAAGCAACGCGAAGAACCTTACCAGGCCTTGACATCCAATGAACTTTCCAGAGATGGATTGGTGCCTTCGGGAACATTGAGACAGGTGCTGCATGGCTGTCGTCAGCTCGTGTCGTGAGATGTTGGGTTAAGTCCCGTAACGAGCGCAACCCTTGTCCTTAGTTACCAGCACGTTATGGTGGGCACTCTAAGGAGACTGCCGGTGACAAACCGGAGGAAGGTGGGGATGACGTCAAGTCATCATGGCCCTTACGGCCTGGGCTACACACGTGCTACAATGGTCGGTACAGAGGGTTGCCAAGCCGCGAGGTGGAGCTAATCCCACAAAACCGATCGTAGTCCGGATCGCAGTCTGCAACTCGACTGCGTGAAGTCGGAATCGCTAGTAATCGCGAATCAGAATGTCGCGGTGAATACGTTCCCGGGCCTTGTACACACCGCCCGTCACACCATGGGAGTGGGTTGCACCAGAAGTAGCTAGTCTAACCTTCGGGAGGACGGTTACCACGGTGTGATTCATGACTGGGGTGAAGTCGTAACAAGGTAGCCGTAGGGGAACCTGCGGCTGGATCACCTCCTTAATCGACGACCGCAGCTGCTCCATGAGCTCCCACACGAATTGCTTGATTCATTGAAGAAGACGATAGAAGCAGCTTTAAGCTCCAAGCTGATAGCTCACAGCTAACAGTTACAAGCTCGAAATTGGGTCTGTAGCTCAGTTGGTTAGAGCGCACCCCTGATAAGGGTGAGGTCGGCAGTTCGAATCTGCCCAGACCCACCAATTTTGTTATGGGGCCATAGCTCAGCTGGGAGAGCGCCTGCCTTGCACGCAGGAGGTCAGCGGTTCGATCCCGCTTGGCTCCACCATAAACTGCTTCTGAAAGCTTAGAAATGAGCATTCCATCAAGGTGATGGTGAATGTTGATTTCTAGTCTTTTGATTAGATCGTTCTTTAAAAATTTGGGTATGTGATAGAAAGATAGACTGAACGTTACTTTCACTGGTAACGGATCAGGCTAAGGTAAAATTTGTGAGTTCTCTTAGTTGAGAAATTCGAATTTTCGGCGAATGTCGTCTTCACAGTATAACCAGATTGCTTGGGGTTATATGGTCAAGTGAAGAAGCGCATACGGTGGATGCCTTGGCAGTCAGAGGCGATGAAAGACGTGGTAGCCTGCGAAAAGCTTCGGGGAGTCGGCAAACAGACTTTGATCCGGAGATGTCTGAATGGGGGAACCCAGCCATCATAAGATGGTTATCTTGTACTGAATACATAGGTGCAAGAGGCGAACCAGGGGAACTGAAACATCTAAGTACCCTGAGGAAAAGAAATCAACCGAGATTCCCTTAGTAGTGGCGAGCGAACGGGGACTAGCCCTTAAGCTTCTTTGATTTTAGCGGAACGCTCTGGAAAGTGCGGCCATAGTGGGTGATAGCCCTGTACGCGAAAGGATCTTAGAAGTGAAATCGAGTAGGACGGAGCACGAGAAACTTTGTCTGAATATGGGGGGACCATCCTCCAAGGCTAAATACTACTGACTGACCGATAGTGAACTAGTACCGTGAGGGAAAGGCGAAAAGAACCCCGGAGAGGGGAGTGAAATAGATCCTGAAACCGTATGCGTACAAGCAGTGGGAGCCCACTTTGTTGGGTGACTGCGTACCTTTTGTATAATGGGTCAGCGACTTATTTTCAGTGGCGAGCTTAACCGAATAGGGGAGGCGTAGCGAAAGCGAGTCTTAATAGGGCGTCTAGTCGCTGGGAATAGACCCGAAACCGGGCGATCTATCCATGGGCAGGTTGAAGGTTGGGTAACACTAACTGGAGGACCGAACCGACTACCGTTGAAAAGTTAGCGGATGACCTGTGGATCGGAGTGAAAGGCTAATCAAGCTCGGAGATAGCTGGTTCTCCTCGAAAGCTATTTAGGTAGCGCCTCATGTATCACTGTAGGGGGTAGAGCACTGTTTCGGCTAGGGGGTCATCCCGACTTACCAAACCGATGCAAACTCCGAATACCTACAAGTGCCGAGCATGGGAGACACACGGCGGGTGCTAACGTCCGTCGTGAAAAGGGAAACAACCCAGACCGTCAGCTAAGGTCCCAAAGTTATGGTTAAGTGGGAAACGATGTGGGAAGGCTTAGACAGCTAGGAGGTTGGCTTAGAAGCAGCCACCCTTTAAAGAAAGCGTAATAGCTCACTAGTCGAGTCGGCCTGCGCGGAAGATGTAACGGGGCTCAAACCATACACCGAAGCTACGGGTATCACGTAAGTGATGCGGTAGAGGAGCGTTCTGTAAGCCTGTGAAGGTGAGTTGAGAAGCTTGCTGGAGGTATCAGAAGTGCGAATGCTGACATGAGTAACGACAATGGGTGTGAAAAACACCCACGCCGAAAGACCAAGGTTTCCTGCGCAACGTTAATCGACGCAGGGTTAGTCGGTCCCTAAGGCGAGGCTGAAAAGCGTAGTCGATGGAAAACAGGTTAATATTCCTGTACTTCTGGTTATTGCGATGGAGGGACGGAGAAGGCTAGGCCAGCTTGGCGTTGGTTGTCCAAGTTTAAGGTGGTAGGCTGGAATCTTAGGTAAATCCGGGATTCCAAGGCCGAGAGCTGATGACGAGTTACCCTTTGGGTGACGAAGTGGTTGATGCCATGCTTCCAAGAAAAGCTTCTAAGCTTCAGGTAACCAGGAACCGTACCCCAAACCGACACAGGTGGTTGGGTAGAGAATACCAAGGCGCTTGAGAGAACTCGGGTGAAGGAACTAGGCAAAATGGCACCGTAACTTCGGGAGAAGGTGCGCCGGTGAGGGTGAAGCACTTGCTGCGTAAGCCCACGCCGGTCGAAGATACCAGGCCGCTGCGACTGTTTATTAAAAACACAGCACTCTGCAAACACGAAAGTGGACGTATAGGGTGTGACGCCTGCCCGGTGCCGGAAGGTTAATTGATGGGGTTAGCTAACGCGAAGCTCTTGATCGAAGCCCCGGTAAACGGCGGCCGTAACTATAACGGTCCTAAGGTAGCGAAATTCCTTGTCGGGTAAGTTCCGACCTGCACGAATGGCGTAACGATGGCGGCGCTGTCTCCACCCGAGACTCAGTGAAATTGAAATCGCTGTGAAGATGCAGTGTATCCGCGGCTAGACGGAAAGACCCCGTGAACCTTTACTATAGCTTTGCACTGGACTTTGAATTTGCTTGTGTAGGATAGGTGGGAGGCTTTGAAGCGTGGACGCCAGTCTGCGTGGAGCCATCCTTGAAATACCACCCTGGCAACTTTGAGGTTCTAACTCAGGTCCGTTATCCGGATCGAGGACAGTGTATGGTGGGTAGTTTGACTGGGGCGGTCTCCTCCTAAAGAGTAACGGAGGAGTACGAAGGTGCGCTCAGACCGGTCGGAAATCGGTCGTAGAGTATAAAGGCAAAAGCGCGCTTGACTGCGAGACAGACACGTCGAGCAGGTACGAAAGTAGGTCTTAGTGATCCGGTGGTTCTGTATGGAAGGGCCATCGCTCAACGGATAAAAGGTACTCCGGGGATAACAGGCTGATACCGCCCAAGAGTTCATATCGACGGCGGTGTTTGGCACCTCGATGTCGGCTCATCACATCCTGGGGCTGAAGCCGGTCCCAAGGGTATGGCTGTTCGCCATTTAAAGTGGTACGCGAGCTGGGTTTAGAACGTCGTGAGACAGTTCGGTCCCTATCTGCCGTGGACGTTTGAGATTTGAGAGGGGCTGCTCCTAGTACGAGAGGACCGGAGTGGACGAACCTCTGGTGTTCCGGTTGTCACGCCAGTGGCATTGCCGGGTAGCTATGTTCGGGAAAGATAACCGCTGAAAGCATCTAAGCGGGAAACTTGCCTCAAGATGAGATCTCACTGGGACCTTGAGTCCCCTGAAGGGCCGTCGAAGACTACGACGTTGATAGGCAGGGTGTGTAAGCGCTGTGAGGCGTTGAGCTAACCTGTACTAATTGCCCGTGAGGCTTGACCATATAACACCCAAGCAATTTGCTGACTCGAAAGAGCGCCAGATTGCGGTGTGTGAAGACGAAACGAACCGAAAGTTCGAATCTCACAAAACACCGAAAGCTATCACATACCCAATTTGCTGAAGCGAGGCCAACAGGCCACGACTCAGTACCCGAATTTCTTGACGACCATAGAGCATTGGAACCACCTGATCCCATCCCGAACTCAGCAGTGAAACGATGCATCGCCGATGGTAGTGTGGGGTTTCCCCATGTGAGAGTAGGTCATCGTCAAGATTAAATTCCGAAACCCCTATCTGCTGATGCAGGTAGGGGTTTTGTTTTGCCCGCCATAAAACTCTGCGAAAGCTCGTGATAAATTTGCACAGTTATTTTCGAGCTGGAGCACTAGAATAGCCCCACCTTAGCTGAGCCAGAGCTGTTTATGCCCGATCCGTCAGACACTGATAGGTTGTCAGATCTACCCCTGAGCGATCTGGTGGCGTGTCATGAATGCGACCTGTTGATGCGCAAGCCCCAATTGGCCCATGGCGAAAAAGCCGAGTGCCCCCGCTGTGGTTACGAGCTGTATGCCCACAGACACAATGTAGTCGAACGCAGCCTTGCCTTGGTGATTGCTGCCTTGCTGTTATTTGTGCCAGCCAACTTCTTACCCATCATGCAACTCAATCTGCTCGGGCAGTCCTCCCAGGACACCGTTTGGAGCGGAGTAGTGGGTTTGTTCGATACCGGCATGCAAGGCGTCTCGGTCGTCGTGTTTTTGTGCAGCATGGGCATTCCGCTGCTCAAGTTGTTTTGTCAGTTGGCGGTATTGCTGACCATTCGCTTGGATATTGGCCGTAGCTACGGTTTGTTGCTGTACCGCATTTATCACCATCTACGGGATTGGGGGATGCTCGAGGTTTACCTCATGGGCGTGCTGGTGGCCATCGTCAAGTTGGCAGACATGGCGGCCATCACCGTAGGCCTTGGCTTGGTGTGCTTCATCAGTTTGTTACTTGTTCAGGTCTGGCTGGAAGTGGTGATGTCACCGCATCAGATCTGGCAGGCGTTATCAGGAGAAGATGCCCATGCGGGCGATTGATGCCGGCATTCTGGTTTGTACGGAATGCCATGAGTTGAATCGGCAAGACGCCGAAACCGACAACCAAACCTGTACTCGCTGCGGCGCACGGGTCCATCCCCGTCGCCCGAACAGCTTGATGCGGACCTGGGCGTTGTTGATCACTGCCGCGATTCTTTATATCCCGGCCAATATGCTGCCGATCATGACCATCAACTCGCTGGGCCAAGGCGCTCCGAGCACCATCATGGCCGGTGTCATTGAGTTGGTTCAGCACGGCATGATTCCTATCGCCGCCGTGGTGTTCATCGCCAGTATCCTCGTGCCCACCTTCAAACTGGTGGGCATCGCCTTGTTACTGTTTTCCGTACAGCGGCACCAGCCCATGTCGGCGCGGCAACGCATCCTGATGTACCGTTTCATCGAGTTCATTGGGCGTTGGTCGATGCTGGATATTTTCGTGATCGCCATCCTGGTGGCGGTGGTGAATTTTGGACGACTCGCCAGTGTCGAAGCCGGTCTCGGTGCGATTGCTTTCGCCAGCGTAGTGATTTTGACAATGATTGCCGCAGTAACCTTCGATCCCCGACTGATTTGGGATAACACGGAGTCGGATAACGACCATGACTGATTTGCCTACCGCTAAAACCCGACCGGCTTCGAACTGGTCGGCCATCTGGGTCCTGCCGCTGATTGCGTTGATCATCGGCGGCTGGCTCGGCTGGCGGGCTTATAACGAGACCGGAATCGAAATCAATGTGCGCTTTGAGAGCGGTGAAGGGATTCAGGTCAACAAGACCGAGGTCGTCTACAAAGGCATGACGGTCGGCAAAGTCAAAGACCTCACGCTCGATGATGAAGGCAGCTCGAAGGGCGTCATCGCAACCATCGAGATGAACAAGGATGTCGGGCAATACCTCAAAAGCGGAACACGTTTCTGGTTGGTCAAGCCGAGCGTGAGCCTGGCCGGGATTACCGGCCTGGAAACCCTGGTATCGGGCAACTACGTGGCGATCAGTCCGGGCGAAGGCGAGTCGACCCGTAAATTCAAGGCCTTGGTCGAAGAGCCGCCGCTGTCGGATTCCAAGCCGGGTTTGCACCTGACTGTGAAGGCTGAGCGCTTGGGGTCGCTGGACCGCGGCAGTCCGGTTTTCTACAAGCAGATCCAGGTTGGCCAGGTGAAAAGCTACCTGTTGTCCGAAGACCAGCGCACTGTTGAAATCAAGATCTTCATCGAGCCGACCTACGCCAGCCTGGTGCGTAAACACACGCGTTTCTGGAACGCCAGTGGCATCAGCATCGATGCCAACCTCTCGGGCGTCAAAGTGCGCAGTGAGTCCCTGGCCAGCATTGTGGCCGGAGGCATCGCCTTCGCCACGCCGGAAAGCCGCAAGGACAGTCCACCGACGGATCCAAGCCTGCCCTTCCGCCTTTACGAAGACTTCGATGCAGCGGCAGCGGGCATTCGCGTGAAGGTCAAGCTCAGCGACTTCGAAGGCTTGCAGGCCGGTCGCACACCTGTGATGTACAAGGGCATTCAGGTCGGCAGTCTGAAGACCCTCAAGGTCGATCCGGACCTGTCCAGCGCCACGGCTGAATTGACCCTGGACCCGTTGGCCGAAGATTACCTGGTGACCGGCACGCAGTTCTGGGTCGTCAAGCCGTCGATCTCCCTGGCGGGTATCACCGGCCTGGAAGCCTTGGTCAAGGGCAACTACATTGCCGTGCGACCGGGTGACAAGGGTGGCGCGCCGCAGCGCGAGTACGAAGCCCGGGCCAAGGCGCCACCGCTGGACTTGCGTTCACCGGGCCTGCATTTGGTCCTGCTGACCGAAAACCTCGGTTCCCTGGAAGTCGGCAGTCCGATTCTCTACAAGCAGGTCAAGGTCGGCTCGGTGCAGAGCTACCAGTTTTCTCGCAAAAAGAAGCAACTGATCATTGGTGTACACATCGAGAAGGAATATGAAGGGCTGGTCAACGGCTCGACACGGTTCTGGAACGCCAGTGGCATCACGCTCACGGGCGGTTTGACAGGGGGGATCCAGGTCAAGAGCGAATCCTTGCAAAGCCTCATGGCCGGCGGGATCGCCTTCGAAACGCCGGAACCCAATGTGCCGCTGAAAAGACGCATTCCGCGTTTCCGGCTGTTTGCCGATCACGAAGCCGCACAACAGCGCGGCACCGTGGTGACGATCAAGGTCGACCGCGCCGATGGCTTGCGCAGTGGTACGCCGATCCGTTTCAAAGGGTTGGATGTGGGCAAGATCGAAGGTGTCGATCTCAGCGCCGACATGCAATCGGTATTGCTCACTGCGCGTATCACCGAAGTGCCTGAGCGCATCGCCCGGGTCGGGTCGCAGTTCTGGGTGGTCAAGCCTGAGTTGGGGTTGATGAAGACCTCCAACCTGGAGACGCTGGTCACAGGCCAATACGTTGAAGTGCAGCCTTCGGTGAAAAACCTTGGGCCACAGAAAAGCTTCGTGGCCCTGGCCAACCCGCCGGAAAGCGCGATACCCGAGGCCGGTCTCAGCCTGGTGCTGAGCGCAGCCCGCCGTGGTTCGTTGAAGATCGGCGTGCCGGTCACCTATCGGGAAATCACGGTGGGCAAGGTCACTGGTTATGAACTCGGCCAGACGGCGGACCGGGTGCTGATCCATATCCTGATCGAGCCCAAGTATGCACCGCTGGTGCGCAGCGGCTCTCGCTTCTGGAACAGCAGTGGCTTCGGTCTGGACTTCGGTCTGTTCAAGGGCGCGACGGTGCGAACCGAGTCCCTTGAAACGTTGATCCAGGGCGGCATTGCGTTCGCAACGCCGGATGGTGAGCGGATGGGTAACCCGGCGCGACCGGAGCAAACCTTCCCGTTGTTCGACAAGTTTGAAGATGAATGGCTGACCTGGGCACCGAAGATCAGTCTCGGCAAGTAAGCTATTTGGATGTGATGCCTGTGGCGAGGGAGCTTGCTCCCGCTGGGCCGGTCCGACGCTTCGGGCGTAGCGGCCCCAAAGTCTGCGACCGCTGCGCAGTCGAGCGGGAGCAAGCTCCCTCACCACAGAGTATGCGATAACAAAAAAAGGCCGCGATCCAATGGATCGCGGCCTTTTTCACATCCAGAGATTCACATCACACCGAATCCAGCTCCGGCTCATCGGCCTGGACATTCACCGTGGCCTTCACCGCATCGTGACGACGGATGTATTTCCAGTCCGCTTCGTCGATGTAGATGCCGTTCGGGCCGCTGCCGCCTTCCAGGTCGATGGCGACACTGGCGCAGACTTGCGGCTTTACACTGGCAAGGATCGGCACGAAGCCCAGTTGCAGACTGGTTTCCAGCAGCGCGGCCTGGTTTTTCTCGTCGATGTCCGCCGCTTCGTCCAGGTAGTACGGCAGGCGCACGCGACCGGCCTGTTCGCGGTCCATCAGGTGCAGCAACAAGTACATGTTGGTCAGCGCCTTGATGGTCATGGTGGTGCCGTTGGACGCCGCACCATCGATGTCGGTGTGGATCACCGGCTGGCCATTGACCTTGGTGATCTCGAACGCCAGTTCGAACAGGTCCTTGAGGCCGAGCTGGTTGTGGTTCGCCGCCACCAGCCGCGCCAGGTATTCCTTGGCTTCTTCGTTCTTGTTGTCCTGCTCGGCGCTCTGGCTGAGGTCGAACACCGACAGCGTCTCGCCTTCTTCATACTGGCCGGCGCTGTGGATGATCTGGTCGATGTGCTTGAGCGCTTCCTTGTTTGGCGCCAGGACGATACGGAAGCTCTGCAGGTTGGACACCTGGCGCTTGTTGATCTCGCGGTTGAACAGCGCCAGTTGATGCTCGAGGCTGTCGTAGTCGCTGCGGATGTTGCGCAGGGTCCGGGCGATGTCGGTCACGGCCGCACGGCGTGCCTTGCCCAAGGTCAGGGCTTCGTCGGTGCGGTGGGCATAGGCGTTGATCAGCAGTTGCAGGCGCCGCTCCATGTCGTCTTCGCTGTCGAACTTGGCCACGCCCTTGAGGCGCACCTGCGCGTACAGCGCTTCGATCTGGCCGTCGACGCGCAACAGGCCTTGCCAGCTGTCCTGATAGTCGTTGAGCAGCGGCAGCAGGTTGTCCATGGAGTCATCGACCGGGTCCATGAACGGCGTGCCGAACGGCAGGTCCGCCGGCAGCAATTGACGGCGGCGCAGGGTGTCGTCGAGGGTGCGCTGCTTGGCTTCCATGTCGGCGATCTGCCGGCCCACCAGTTGCAACTTGGCGGACAGCTGCTGGACGCGTTCGGTGAACGCATCGCTGGAGCGCTTCAGCTCGTCCTGGGCGGCTTCCATCTGCGCCAGTTGCTCGAGTTTCTCGCCTTCCTCGGCGCTCAAGGTCTGGGTGCGACGGAAATCCTCCAGGGCTTTCTGTGCGTCCAGGACCTGCTGGTACAGCGCCTCGGTCTGGGTCTTGCTCGCGGCGCGGTCGGCGGCCACGGCTTGCTGGGTCTTGAGCTGCTTGAGCTCTTTTTCCAAGCGCTCTTTCTGGTCCCGCAGCGCGGCACGGTCGGCCAGGGCTTGCAGGGCCGGCGGCTCGATGTGGGACAGGTCGATGGACAGGCCCGGCACTTCGAAACGCTCGCCCTTGAAGCCGTCGAGGATCAGCTCCATGGATTTGACCCACTCGCCGTTCTCGTCCAACGCGATGCCGTGTTCGCCCAGCGGCAGGCTGAACAGGGCGCTGTTGAACAAGCGCATCAGGCGTTCCACGTCCTGCTGGGAGAATTCTTCCCGCAGGCGGGCGTAGCTGTTGTTGTCGGCGTGATCGAGTTGTTGCTTGACCGACTTCAGGCGCTTTTCCAGGTCCCGCAGACGTTCTTCCAAGTCTTCGGCGCTGAACTGCCGGGACTGGGCCAGGGCGCCGGCCAGTTCGTCGTGGGCGTCCTTGGCGGCAAGCAGTTGTTGCTCCAGGACCTTGACGTCATCCACCAGGGCAAAGCGGTTCTTGAGCACCGACAGCTCGCCGATCCAGCGCTGGATACCGCTGATTTCCCGCTCCAGGCGCATCAGCTCCTGGGTGCCGCCGCGCTGGTCGTTCTGCAGCGAATCCTGCTCGTTGCGGTAGTGTTCGGCCTGGATGGTCAGCTCTTCCTTGCGCGCGCTGGCGTAGTCCGACCAGGTGCCCAGCAGTGAGTCGAGCAACGGCGAGAGGCGATGCAATTTGCCGCGCAGGATGTCGCGCTGCTTCACGCCATTGGCCAAGGCTTCCACCAGCGGACCGGCAGCCACCAGGGAGTTGTAGTCCTGCTCCATGCGTCGTACATCGCGGAAGGCTTCTTCGCACGCGGCGATGTAGTCCACGCTGCCGGAGCGCAGGCTGTGCTCGAAGGCATCGAGGAACAGTTGCTTGAGCTTGGCCGCGGTGATTTCGCGCATGTGCAGCAGGTTGATAAACAGCGCGCGGAAGGTCTTGAGGCTTTGCTCGCTGGTGGAGCGCAGCGGGATCAGCGTCAGGTCCAGCGGGATCGAGGTGTGACCACCCACCAGCAGGCGGCGCAGTTCATCCGGCTTGAGTTCGTAGGCTTTCAGGCCTTCGCGCTCCAGGTTGGTGAACAGCTCTTTCTGGCGCAGGCAGGTGTCATTTTTCTGATAGTGGGCCAGGTCCAGTTTGCCGGCATAGGCAAAGAACTGGTGACCGAAACCACCGCCAGGGCCGCGACCGACCACGCCAATCACGTGTGGGCCGTGGGGCAGGGCGACTTCCACCAGGATGTAGCTGGTGTCCGAGGCAAAGTAGAAACGTCGGGATTGTTCCAGGCTGTACTTGCCGAAGCTCATGTCCGACATGCGCGCCAGGATCGGGAACTGCAAGGCGTTGATCGAGGCGGATTTACCCAGGTTGTTCGCGCCATACACCGACAACGGTTCTTCCAGGGGGAACAAGCCCAGGCTGTAGCCGGCGGTGTTCAAAAGGGCAAAGCGGCGGATGCCGTAGCGTTCCTTGCTCATGCGTCGGTCTCCTGTTCTTCGGCAATGGCGCGGGCCAGTGCGTCTTCTTCGCTTTCACCTTCGAATTCGCTGAGGTCCAGCGGATCATCGGTCTGCAGCAGTTTTTCGTCGCTGTCTTCATCGATCAATACCGGTGCCGGTAGCGGCAGCACGCTGTGCAGGCTGGCGGCCAGGTCGCGGTCCTGCTGGACGGACAGGCAGACGTCGAGGAAGCGATGCATCGGCGGCAAGAAGCGGTACACGCCGTTTTCTTCGCTGGCAAAACCCAGTTGGGTCATGCGGCGCATGATTTTTTCTTCCAGCTCTTCCTGGGTCTGTACTTCGGCCTGGATGAACAGGTCGCGGTATTTCTCCAGCAATGAAGGCAGCTCATCGCGGCCCAGGCTGCCGCCGTCAAGCACGGCGATGGGATCGCGGCCCTGGTCGGCCAGGTGCTCGACGAGGATGAAGGTGAACAGGGCCAGGCGCTGGGCGGTCTTGTTCACCGCCGCGGCGGCCAGGTCCGGCACGAAGTAGTAGAAACCACGGGTGTCGCAGACCAGTTCGAAGCCCAGGGCCTTGAACAGCGTGCGGTACTGGTCCTGGAAGTTCGACAACTGCGCGTACAGTTCCGGGTCGCGGCGGCTGACGTGGTAACCCTTGAACAGCTCGCGGAAGATCGGCGCCAGCTGGGACAGTTCGGATAGATCAAGATGCATGGGGGATGCTCGCAGAATCCTCGGCGGCGATGTCGCCGGCCGAGAGCAGGGCGAAGGAGCGCAGGCTGACCTGATGCTCGTGAGTGTGGTATTCGCGGCGTTCCAGACGCTCGCGCTTGAAACGTTTTTCCCGCGACAGGCGCGAGAACCAGTACAGCAATTCGTCGGTGGCGCCGTCCGGCTCCTGCTCCAGCAGCCAAGTCATCAAGTCCGGCATCGGCAGGGCGTCTTCGCAGCGCTCGACCATCTCGCGCACGGTGCGTGGCGCACGCGGCGCTTCGCCACCCTTGTGGGTCTTGTGGGACTTGGGGAAACGCGCCGGTTTCGGTTCGAAGCGGGCCAGGGCATAGACGTAGGCTTCAACCTGGCTGGCGCTGCCCAGGAAGGTGCTTTGCGGCCGGGTGAACAGCGGCATGGCCGCTTGCGGCACGGCGTCAATGCCTTTGCGGCGAATGGCCGCCAGGGCCAGGGCGGCACCACGGGTCACGGCGTTATGGCGGCGGGCCTCTTCGCGCAACGGCAAAAGCAGTTCCCGGGCGTGGCGCAGGGTCAGCTGGGCGCTGGTCTGCATCTCCAGGATGCGCGCGTGGGTGCGCAGCAGCATGTCGTCGTCCACCAGGTGACCGAGGCGCTGCTGTTCGGTGAGCATGCGCAACAGCACGTTCTCGACCTTGCGCACGCCTTGCTCGAACGCGCCGTCGGCGTTCACCAACTGGATCATCGGCTCGACGTATTCGTCCCAGGTCGCCAGCACTTCGGCATAGCGCTGGCGCAGCGGGATCTGCCGGTCACTGGTCTTGGCCCGTTCGGCCACGGCGACAAGGGCCTGTTCGTCGTTGGCCAGTTTCTTCAGGACGTCGCGCACGCGCATGTCCAGCAGGCGCAACTGGCGGGCCAGGTCGTTGCCGTCGCGCACATCGAAGGCATCCTGGATGTAGCCGGCCAGGCGTTCGAGGTGACGCAGGTAGGCTTCGATTTCCAAACACAGGCCCAGGCGGTGTTCGCGGCGCAGGTAGGCGAGGAAGTCATGGATCTGGGCGTTGAGCTCGAAGCGGTTCGGGCTTTTCGCCACCGGTACGAGGATGTCCAGGCGGATCCACACATCCAGCAGGTTGGTGATGTCCTGGGGCGTGCTGTCCAGTTGTTGGGCGGCCAGCTGTGAACGCAATTCGTTGAGGCTCAGGGTGCCCTGGTCGAAGTGCTCGCACAAAGGTTCCAGCAATGCCCAGTGTTCAGCGAGGGCGCGCAAGACGCGCTTGGGTTCGATCATCGCAATGGCCGTCGGGTTGGCAATTAAAAGCGGCGATTGTACTGCATCGGGCCGGTTGCGATTCACCCCTTGGACGGACTGTCGTTCCCTATTGATCGATAATTGACTCACAGGGAAGCGATCCGCGTCGAAGGGCGGTAGAATCGCTTCCACTTTCAGTTATCCACAAGTGGCCGACCTTTGCTTATCGAGTCCCGTCGCCGCGCCTATCTGACCGCCATGCAGGTGGTCAACTGGCTGCCGCGTACCGAATTGCCGTTCGCCGCCCCGTCGCGGCCCGAGCTGTTGGAAACGCCCGAGCCCGAGTACGTCGCGCCGGTCGTGACGGCGCCTGTGGCCAAGACGGTCGCCGAGCCGCCAGCGCCAGCCTCCGAGCGGCCCAAGATCGAAGTGCCGCGTCCGAGCCTGGCCTCGACCCGCACCAATGCCAAACCGGTGGAAGAGGTGGTCGAGGCACCGCCCAAGGCCCCCTATGTCGCCCCGCCGCGTTTCGCCCTGCAACTGCTGCGGGCCGGGCGTTGCCTGCTGTTGGTGGAGTTGCCCACGGGCGAGCCGTTTCAAAGCCGCGATCCGGCCTACCTGCTGCTCAAGGACATGCTGCGCGCCGCCGGTCTGCCGGACAGCCCGCAGATCATTGGCGAACCGGTGCGTTGGCCGCTGTTGTCGCGAGGCACCATGGACCAGGGGCCCGAAGCTGCGCGGGATTTCGTCCAGGGCTTCGTTTCGGCGCGGCTCGAAGACGAGCCCTGCGTGTGCCTGTGGCTGATCGGCCTGCCGGCGGTGAAGTTTGCCGGCGAGGCGGATGCCGAGGCGTTCAATCGCGAATTGCAGGTCGAAGGCCTGGGCTCGGCCTGGGCGTTGCCCGGGCTGGAATTGTTAATGGAAACGCCACAGCGCAAGGCTGATGTCTGGCAAGCCATGCGCCGGCTGATGGCGCGCTGGAAAGAATCGAATGAGTGACGCTGTATCGTTCCGCCCGATGACCGAGGCGGACCTCGACGCTGTACTGAAAATCGAATACGCGGCCTACAGCCACCCCTGGACCCGCGGGATATTTCTCGACGGGCTGGGCAAGTACCAGATCTGGCTGATGTTCGAAGGCCAGCAGCAAGTCGGCCATGGGGTGGTGCAGATCATCCTGGACGAGGCGCACCTGCTCAACATCACCGTCAAGCCGGAAAACCAGGGCCGTGGCCTGGGCTTGCGCCTGCTGGAACACCTGATGTCGATCGCCTACAAGGCCGAGGCCCGGGAATGTTTCCTGGAAGTGCGCGACAGCAACCGCACGGCGTTCCGGCTGTATGAGCGCTATGGCTTCAACGAAGTGGGTCGGCGCCGGGATTACTACCCGGCGGTGGGTGGGCGCGAGGATGCGGTGGTCATGGCGTGTACCTTGGTGGACTGAACGGCCACGACCCCTTGTGGGAGCGGGCTTGCTCGCGATGGCTTCGGCACATCCGACATTGATGCAAGCTGATTCACCGCCATCGCGAGCAAGCTCGCTCCCACAGGGGCTCGGCGGTGTACATCAAATTTGCGATCAAACCCAAAATCCATGTGGGAGCGAGCCTGCTCGCGAAGACGGCGGCACATTCGACATTAATGCAAGCTGACCCACCGCTATCGCGAGCGGGCTCGCTCCCACAGGGCTGGTCAACGCTTGCCATCCAACGGATCGATATCGGCCATTTCCGCTTCGTCCAGCCCATCGCCTCCGCCAATATCATTTTCATTCACGACGCTCAGGTCCCAATCCGCCTGCTCGTCGTCGCCGGCCTCGGAGGCGTCCCGGGCGCCGTCTTCGCGGATGAGGGTTTCCGGGCTCATGTCGTCATCGGTGGATTGATGGTCATCCGTCGAGGCGCCGGTCATGCCCGCTTCACGCACGCGCTCACGCGGCATCAATTGCTCGCGTTCGTCATTGGGCAGTTCGTCGCCGATTTTCGCGCTGGGCTGTTCGTCGTCGAACTCCAACTCATGCATCGAGCCCATGCGATCCTCGTTGTCGTCGATGGGTTCCGGCTGCGTCGCATCGAAGGGGCGTCGTGAATCATTCATGGCAATTCCTCATACTGTGGGCCTTACTGGTGTCGACCGGCAGCGCAGCCAGGAATTCCAATGCATCACCGACGTGACCCCGACCGGCGGTCGTCTGTCACAGTTGCGCACTCTCTATCGAGGCTAGACAGCATGAACGAATTACAAGATCTGATTGATAACAACGCGCGTTGGGCCGATGCGATCAAGCAGGAGGATCCTGACTTTTTCGCCAAGCTGGCTCGTCAGCAAACCCCGGAGTACCTGTGGATCGGCTGTTCCGATGCGCGGGTGCCGGCCAACGAGATCGTCGGCATGCTGCCGGGTGATCTGTTCGTGCACCGCAACGTGGCCAACGTGGTGCTGCACACCGACCTCAACTGCCTGTCGGTGATCCAGTACGCCGTGGACGTGCTCAAGGTCAAACACATCCTGGTCACTGGCCACTATGGCTGTGGTGGTGTGCGTGCCTCGATGCAGAACCAGCAACTGGGCCTGATCGACGGCTGGCTGCGCTCGATTCGCGACCTGTATTACGAGCATCGCGAGGCGTTGGGCCAGTTGCCGACCGAAGAGGAGCGTGTGGATCGCCTGTGCGAACTCAACGTGATCCAGCAGGTCGCCAACGTCGGCCATACCAGCATCGTGCAGAACGCCTGGCACCGTGGGCAGAAACTGTCGATTCATGGCTGCATCTACGGGATCAAGGACGGACGCTGGAAGAGCCTGGACACCACGATCAGCGGTTTCGAGCAATTGCCGCCGCAGTATCGGCTGCGTCCGGTTGGCGCGCCCTGACTGAGGCTCGTCAGTCGCGGTGACATTGACGACGCCAGTGCCGTAGAAATGTCATTCCCTGCTCATTGGGCGGTTCGTCGTAGCCGGTAATCCAGCCATGACAGTTGTACGAACCACAGCGGCAGGCGAACTGCCGGTACAGTTTCTGTTCGGTACTGGCGTAGTCCATCGTCAGGCAGTCACCTTCATCGATACGGGCCAGTGACCATAACCACAGTTCGCTCATGTCGAGGAACACGTTCGGGTTGCAGGAGTGCAGCAGCAATCCGGCGAAGCGTGGGTCATACATGTGCACGTTCGGCAGGATTTGCAACGTGTCCCGGCGCCGTCGACTCACCAGCAACCCCGACACCCTGCACATCCTCGTCATGGGCGCGAAGGGCTTGCGGGCGATGATGCCGTGGCCGCGCCCGTCGGTCGTCTGATGCACTTCAAAGTCGCGCACAGAAGGGTAGCCCAGGCGGGTGCTGAGTTGTTTTTCCGGGTAGATGCAATCCCGGCGCTGTGAACAGGCGCTATCGCGGATGAACAGGCTCATGACAGTCCTTGTCGGTGATAGACACTCGACTTGTTGGCGCTGGCGATCCTGCCGGCGGTTCGTTGAAAGAAACTTTTGATAGCTTCGCCCAAGTCGGGGGCAGGATCTACTGTCGACTCTGACAGGAGCCAAAGGCGCTTTCCCGTGTCAGCGCAGGCTTACGCGGGAAAGCGCCCCGAGGTTTACACCGCCTCGGCAGGCAGCGGCATGGGCACCTTCAATTGTGGAAGTTGCGACTTGATCGCCGGTGTTTCGCATTTCTTCGCCGCGTCTGCCTCGCTCAGTTTACGCACCGAGGTGTAGAACAATTCGCAGGTCTTTTCCTTGTCCGTGACCTGCCAGGTCTGCGTGCACTGGTTCAGCAGGGTGCTTGGATCGGTGCCCGGCTTGCTGCCCATGCCGGCCTGCCAGCAGGCGGCACTCAAGTCCTGGCCCATGACTTTCAAGCCGGCGGCATCCGCCTTGGCTTCGTCGCCGTCGTAGTTTTCCTTGTCAGCGGCGTACCAGATATAGCTCGGGTGGTTGGAACCCAGGACCGGCACCTTGACCCCCGCCGTCGGCGTGATGGTTGCCAGGCCGAGCACGCCTATGGTCTGGCCGTACTGGGTCTTGATCCAGTTCCGAACGGGCGCTCCGAAGGCCACCATCGGCAATGCGGCGCCGCTGGCGGTTTGGGTAACCTCTTTGACCATGGTGGTCTGGTAATCGTTGAAGTAGCTGTAGAGCCCCTCCAAGGTGCTGCCAGCATTGGACGGCGCAGCGATGGGCGCAATGTCGATGATGGTCTGGTAAGCGGGTGTGTTTGGCGCGGCGATGCCGTTGACGGTGAGCAGCGTGGCCCAGCGGTCGGTGGTGGCCGATTCCAAGTAATCCTGCGCCTGGGTCAGGGAGTAATCCGGCGGGAAGTGCAGCAACTCGACGCTCTTACGGTTCTCCAGGGCCATGCCCAGCGGCAGGAACAGGTACCAGTTGTAGGACCATTTCTTGTCGTTGTTGAGTTTGGTTGCGCCGTTGTACGCCAGGTCCCCAGCGTCGAGTAGGGCCTTCAGCGGTTGGCCATAGCTTTTCGGCACGCCGCTGATGTTGGCGTAGACGGTGCCGTTGTCGCTTTTGACGCTGACCTTGGCCGCGTCGTAGCCGTCGCGCTGGACACTTTGCGTCAGGTAATGCTCGACGGTCTGTTCCAGTGTCCAGTCGCGAAAACAAATGACGTTGCAGTTGTTGGGATAAGCGAAGAGACGGGTGACGCGTTCGGTGCTGCCAAGGTTTACGTCGATGTCGGCGGCGTGGGCGGCGGCGCTCAGGGTGAGGGCGGCAAGAGGAAGTACGGCGAGTTTGAACATGCTCAGATCCTTTTCAGCGTGGGGGCCCCAGGAAAACAGGGGTGTATCCATACTGAAACAGACCGAGCCGAAGAAGAAGTGGGCCGATGGAAATATCGGCCCTGTTTTAAGGCTTTATGGCATCACTGGCGGCAAATACGTCAATGTCGTCCCGAGCGCCCACAGCAGCGCCAGTACCAACGGCGTGTGCACCAGCAACTGCACGAAGGAAAACCCGATCAAGTCCCTGGCCTTCAGCCCCAACACCCCCAGCAACGGCAGCATGTAGAACGGGTTGATGAGGTTCGGCAGCGCTTCGGCGGCGTTATAGATCTGCACCGCCCAACCGAGGTGATAGTTCAGGTCGTTAGCCACTTGCATGACGTAGGGCGCCTCGATGATCCACTTGCCGCCACCGGAAGGAATGAAAAAGCCCAGCACCGCCGAATAGACGCCCATCAGCAACGCGTACGTGTCATGGGAGGCGATCTGGACGAAAAAGGTCGAGATGTGGTGAGCCAGGGTCTGGGCGTCGCTGCCTTTGATCGTGGTCAGCAGCGCGGCGATCGAGCCGTACAACGGAAACTGGATCAACACGCCCGTGGTGGTCGGCACCGCGCGGGCCACGGCGTCGAGAAAGCTGCGCGGCCGCCAGTGCAGCAAGGCCCCGAGCATGATGAACAGGAAGTTATAGGTGTTGAGCCCGGAAATGGCGCTGATCGCAGGCTTGGTCGAAAATTCATGGAACAGCCAGCCGGCGGCCAATAGCACCAGGGCGATGGTCAGCAGCGGGCTGTGCTCCAGCCATTCTCCCGGGCGGGTACGGGGCTGCAATGCCGGCATGCTGAAACTCGGATCGATTCCACACGCGGCGGCATCACGGGCGCTATTGGGGCCGGGAGCGGTGGCGTAGGCGACAATCAGCGAGATCACGATCAGCGCCAGCAGCATCACGCCGGACTGCCAGAGAAAAATGGTCTGGGTGAAAGGAATGACGCCGGTAATCGACAGGATCGAGGGGGGCAGGCTGGCCGGGTTGGCCTGTAATTGCGCCGCCGACGAAGACAACCCCAGGGCCCATACCGCGCCGAGGCCCAGGTAGGCGGCGGCGCCGGCGGCGCGGTAATCCATCTTCAGGTCGGTGCGCCGAGCGAGGGCGCGCACCAGCAAACCGCCAAATACCAGCGACAGGCCCCAATTGAGCAACGACGCGACCATGGAAATCAGGGCCACCCACGCCACCGCAGAGCGACCGTTGGTCGGAATGCGCGCCAGGCGATCGATCAATTTGACGGCCGGCGGCGAGCTGGCGACCACGTAACCGCCAATCACCACGAAGGCCATTTGCATGGTGAACGGGATCAGGCTCCAGAAGCCGTCGCCGAACGCCATGGCCGCTGCCGTGGGCGTGGCGCCGATGAATTGCGTCGCCACGGCGACCACCAGCACCGCCAGCGCGGCGAAGACCCAGGAGTCGGGAAACCAGCGCTCGGCGAAACTGGAACAGCGCAAGGCGAAGCGGGCGGAACGGCTGTCTTCGATGTCAGTGGTCACGGCAATTACCTCGTTTTTATGATTATGAATATTCAAGGCTGCTTCAAAAGCCAGGCGCAACAGTAGAACAATCCAGTGACCGTGGGAGGCTGATCGGGTTCGGCGGGCGACGGTATATTTTCAGTACCGGCTCGCGGCGCTCTTTAGAAAAAAAACGCTGGGCCGATGGCAAGGGAACAGCCTATTCAATTCTTCTGCTGTCGGAGCTGCCCATGTTCAACAACCGCCTGAAGCAGGAGCTACTGGCTCTTCGCCAAGAACTGTCCAGCCTTGTGCAAGTCAAGGAAAGCCTGGATCGCGAAATGCTTGGCCTCACCCTGGATGCCGACGGACGGATTCAATCGGTCAATCAGAATTTCCTCGACGAGATGCGCTACAAGAGCCAGGACCTGATCGGCCGGGCTGTGGATGAGCTGGTGCCTGCGTACTTGAAATCCAATGAGTTCCAGGTTCGCTTCAAGTCGGCGCTCACCCGTGGCGAACACTTTTCCGGTGCCGTGCGCCTGCTGCGGGGCAATGGCCAGGAAGCCTGGCTGCGTTCAATCCTCCAGCCCGTACGGAATGCTGACGGGCGGGTCCGCTATTTTTCGATGTACTCCAATGACCTGACCCGCACCATCGAAGCGTCCCGGGAACATGAAAACCTCATCGGCGCGTTGGTGCGTTCAACGGCAGTGATCGAGTTCGATCTGGGCGGGCACGTACTGACGGCCAATGATCGCTTCCTCAACGCCATGGGTTACAGCCTCGCGCAGATCAAGGGCAAGCACCACCGCACGTTTTGTGAGCCTGAGGAATACAACAGCGCGGGCTATCAGCATTTCTGGAAACGCTTGAACAGCGGGGAATTCGTGGCCGGGCGCTTCAAGCGTCTCGACAGCAGCGGTCGTGAAGTATGGTTGGAGGCGTCCTATAACCCGGTGCTCGATGCCAACGATCGACTGTATAAAGTCGTGAAGTTCGCCACCAACATCACCGACCAGGTCAACCAGGAAAAAGCCGTCGCCGAGGCGGCCAATATTGCGTACAGCACCTCGCTGCAGACCGACAACAGCGCCCAGCGCGGCACGACGGTGGTGACCCAGGCCGTGGACGTGATGCGCGACCTGGCCCGGCACATGCAAACCGCCGGTCAAGGCATCGAGGCGTTGAATGAGCAATCCCTGGTGATCGGCACCATCGTCAAGACCATCAGCGGCATCGCCGAACAGACCAACCTGCTGGCGCTCAACGCCGCGATCGAAGCGGCCCGGGCCGGCGAGCAAGGCCGGGGCTTTGCGGTGGTGGCCGATGAGGTGCGCCAATTGGCATCGCGCACCAGCCAGGCCACCGATGAAATCGTCGGCGTGGTTCGCCAGAACCAGGACATGGCCCGCAACGCCGTAGCACTCATGACCGACGGCCAGCACCAGGCCGAACACGGACTGGCCTTGGCCGCCGAGGCGGGGACGGTGATCGTTGAGATCCAGGATGGGGCGAAAAAAGTGGTCGATGCGGTGAGCCAGTTCGCTAATCAGCTATCGACTTGAGAAAACGGCTGAGCGAGCCGCCGCTATCGCGAGCAGGCTCGCTCCCACAGGATTTTCTGGTGCTCACAGACTGATCATTCCAGCCAAACACTCACCCTGTGGCGAGGGAGCTTGCTCCCGCTCGGCGGCGCAGCCGTCGTAAAACGGTTGACGCGGTCTGCCTGAACGATCTTGGTGATCCAATGGGGGCTGCTTCGCAGCCCAGCGGGAGCAAGCTCCCTCGCCACAGTATTCAACTCCCTAAGCTGCCTCAACTTGATCGACGAGTACTCAATCCCCCAGCGCTGCGCCTTCCCGTCGCGGATCCGCACCGCCGGCCAGTGAGGTTTTCCCCTGAGCATCACGCACCCGGACAATAGCCTGGGTGCCGCTGTTCATATCGATTTCGCTCACCGTGTGGCCCTTGTCTTTCAGCGCCTGGACCAGCGTCGGGCTGAACTGTCCTTTCTCCAGTTCGGTGGGGCCATTGCGGCTGCCGAAGTTGGGGAGGTTGATGGCGGTTTGCGGATCCAGGTTCCAATCCAGCAGGCCGATCACTGACTTGGCGACGTATTCGATGATTTGCGAGCCGCCGGGGGAGCCGACAGCGGCCAGCAGTCTACCCTGATGGTCGAAGACCAGTGTCGGCGCCATGGATGAACGTGGGCGTTTGCCGGGTTCGACGCGGTTGGCGACTTTTTGCCCGTTTTCTTCAGGGATGAACGAGAAGTCAGTCATCTGGTTGTTGAGCATGAAACCCTGGACCATCAGGTGCGAGCCGAACGCCGACTCCACCGTCGTGGTCATGGACACCGCACCACCCTGGTCATCCACCGCCACCACTTGCGAGGTGGAAATACGCAACGGTGAACGGTCCGGGGCGTAGGCTACCTGGATGCCCGGTGGTGTGCCGGGCTTGGCGACACCCATGCTACGAGGGCCGATCAGGCTGGCTCGGCTGGCCAGGTAACCTTGATTTACCAGTCCGTTGAGTGGCACGGCTACAAAATTCGGGTCGGCGATGTATTGGGCGCGGTCGGCGTAGGCCAGGCGCTCGGCTTCGGCGATCAGGTGCACCGCTTCGGGAGAGGGTTCAATGCCGGCGGGTTTATCGGTCTTGAGGGGTTTCAAGGGGGCGAGGGCGGCATTGCTGTCGCGCTGTTCCAGGGCCTGCAACGTCCCGAGGATCTGTGCCACGGCAACCCCGCCCGAAGACGGTGGAGGCATGCCGCAGATTTGCCAGCGCTTGTAGTCGGTGCACAACGCGGGCCGCTCCCGTGCGGTGTAGCCCTGGAGGTCGTTCAGCGAAAGGCTGCCGGGGTTGGCGTGACCCTGCACCTTGGCGACGATCTCCTCGGCAACCGGCCCTTTGTACAACGCATCGGGACCTTCGTTGGCGATGCGCTTGAGCACCCCTGCCAAGGCCGGATTTTTCAGGATGGTGCCAACTGCCTTCGGACTGCCATCGGCATTGAGAAAGTATGCCGCCATGTCCGGCGAGCCCGGCAAAGACGGGTCGGTCGCGATCAATGAATGCAGCCTGGGCGAAATCGCGAAGCCTTGTTCGGCCAACGCAATGGCCGGTTCGAACAACGTCGCCCATTGCAGGCGCCCGTGTTTACGGTGGGCCAGTTCCAGCCCACGCAACACCCCGGGAGTGCCAACGGAGCGGCCACCAATTTGGGCGGCGGTAAACGGCATGGGTTTGCCGTCGGCTTGCAGGAAAAGTCTTTCGGTGGCGCCGGCCGGTGCCGTTTCGCGACCGTCGTAAGTGCGCACGGCCTTGCCATCCCACAGCACAATGAACGCGCCGCCGCCAATGCCCGACGATTGCGGCTCCACCAGGGTCAGCACCGCTTGCATCGCAATCGCCGCGTCGATGGCCGAGCCGCCGCGCCGCAACATCTCCCGCCCGGCCTCGGCCGCCAGCGGGTTGGCCGCGGCCGCCATGTGCTTGTCGGCGTAACGCGTCTGTACGTCGGTGCGGTAGCCGGACGTGATTTCCGGCGGGGCGGGCAATGCTGGTGTGGCGGTGGAGGAGGGCGGGGCCTTGCAGGCGCCAAGCGTGAACGCGACAGCCAGCAACGAAACGGCTGACAGGCGATGAAGGTTCGGTTTCAGATCTGTGAGCACGTGTCGCTCCATCCGTGGGCTTGGGATATAGGATCGACTGTAGCGATGCGAGGCGTGTGGCGCAAATCGACACGGGACTGAGCAAAGCCCAGTCTGTCCCTGATCGCAGGGGCATAAACAATTCTGAGAGAGCGGTTATTTTTTCAAGGCATAAAAAAACGGCTTATCTTTCGATAAGCCGTTTTTAGTACTTGGTGGCTACACAGGGACTTGAACCCCGGACCCCAGCATTATGAATGCTATGCTCTAACCAACTGAGCTATGTAGCCAAGTGGCGCGCATTATTCGCCGGTAACGAAGATGTGTCAAGCGTAAATCTGAAATATTTCTCTGCGCTTTCAACCGCTTAACAATCCTCGCTGCAAATCCCCGTCAGCCGAGCTGAAATCTCCCTGTGTTGGCACTCAAGGCCTGGCTTCCCTGGCTCAAGGTATCGGCCGCCACGTTCACGGCCCGTGCGCCTTCGAGCAAGCGCATGGCCGCCTGGTCGACCTGTTGGATGTTGCCGCTGACTTCATCGGCGGTGCTGGCTTGTTCATCCACGGCGGTGGCGATTTGCGCCAGGGTGTCGGTGACGCTTTGCACGGCGCTGGCAATTTCGCCCAGTCGCTCGCCGAGGCCAGTGACGGCTTGGGCGTCGGTCTGGGCTTGGCCGCAGGCGGCTTCCATCAGGCTGACGGCTTCGTTGACCGTGGCGCGCAGGCTGTCGACGGTGCCGGCAATTTGTTGCGTGGAGGACTGGGTGCGTTGCGACAGGCTGCGCACTTCATCGGCGACCACCGCGAAACCGCGGCCTTGTTCGCCGGCGCGAGCCGCTTCGATAGCGGCATTGAGGGCCAGGAGATTGGTCTGCTCGGCGACGCCACGAATGGTATCGACCACCAGTTGGATCTGTTGCCCCTGTTCGCTGACCCGCCCCAGTGCGGCGGCGGTTTCGTTGAGCCGTTGGTTGAGCTGCTGGATACTCGCCGTGGTGCGCTGGCTGTCGCGGCTGCTGTCGGCGGCGATGCGCCGGGTTTGCTGGGCGCTGTCGGAAGCTTGTTCACAGCTCTTTGCCACGCCTTGGGAGGTGGCGGCCAGTTGCGTCGCGGCGGCGGCGATCTGGCTGATCTGTATTTGCTGGGCCTCGACTTCTCCCAGGGCGCCGCTGGAGTGTGTATTGAGGGTGCGCACGGCGTTGCTCAACTGCAACGTCTCGTGATCCACCCCCAGCAGGCTGTTGCGCAACTGCACCACGGCGACGTTGAGGGCGGTGCTGATGGCCGCCAGTTCATCGCGCCCTTGCACCGGTACTTGCAAGCTGAGATTGCCGTCGCGCAGGGCCTCGGCCAGTAAGGTGATACCGCTGGCGCTGCGCCGGATCGACGCTTGCAGGCAGACAAAAAGATACAGCGCGGCCAGCAGCAGGCAGCCGAGGATCGTCGCGACCAGGATGAACTGGCGAATCGCCGAGCCGTAGTAGTGGTCCAGTCGCGTATCCAGCGCCACCAGCGATTGTTGCCGCAGGGTCGCCAGGTCGGCGAGGAGGGCATCCATGTGTTTTTCGAAGTCTTCCGGCTTCAGATTGATGGCGCCGCCGAACACGCCGTCATCCAGGACTTTGAGGCCGGCGTCCAAGTGCTTGAGGCTGCCTTGGAATTGTCCTGCCCAGGTCTGCAGGTCGCTGGGCAGGCGGGTTTCCAGCAATGTTCCGGTCTTGACCAGTTGATCCCGGGCGTCGCCGATACGGCTGCGCAGGTCCCGCAGTTGCAGGCGGCTCTGCAAGGTGAATTGGCCCGACACCACGGAGGCCTGGCCGACGCTGGCCAGACGGCCGACCCGTTCGATCAGGTCCGGCGTCTGCTGGGTGGAAATCTGAGTCAACAGATAAGTCTCCAGCCAGGAGGCGAGGGTCAGGCGGTTATCCATGACCATTTGTTCGCGCAACGCTTGCAGGGCGCTGAGCGCTGCGGTGAAGCGGTCATAGCCATCCGGCCACCAACCCACGCTGCCCAGGCTTTTCGAATCCAGGCCGTTGAGGCTGGTTTGCAGGGTTTGATAACGGGCGAGGGTGTCGGCTTCGGCCCCTGCGGTTTGCAGGGTATTGGCCAGGTCACTGGCGGCCTGGTTGAGGGCCGGTTGCACTGCATCGTACGCCGCCATGGCGGCCAGCGTCGCGGGTGTCGGCTGCCGATTGGTCTCGGTGGCACGCCAGCGGGCGGCGCGGTTGCGCTGGGCGGTGAGCAGGTTGTCGAGGTTATCCAGGGCCAACAACTGGCGCACCCCGGCGCGTTCCCCGGAAATCAGGCTGAGTTTGTCGCGATAATCCTGGCCGATGAGCCACAGGCTGCCCATGAGCGGCAGGATAAATAGCAGGAACAGCAATTGGAATTTGCGGGCGAAGCCGAAACGCCCCAACAACCTGATTCCCGGTGATAGAAAAGCCTGCATGCCCATACTCCCCTGAACACCCCTGCACTGTTTTTGTGCGTTTCTACACAGTGCTAAAACGGGTGCCCTTTTAAAAGGCTTCGAAAGTTTGTCCAAATCGGCTCGGTAGGCCAGCTCTGTAGCGAAACTTCCCATTCTCGGTCCCCTTTGTAAGGAGCCGCGTTGTAGCTCATTAACAAGGCAAGATTCAGACCATGGCGTTGGGCTATCACCTTGGAATTCGACAATTTTTCAAGGTCGATAGCAAGCTAAGGGGATAGCCTTGTCGCACCGAAAAATGGCACATTGACGCACCTGCCCGTGTGCACCCTCTGTCGTATGGAAACCCCATGGCTATCAGCAATACCCAGGCCGACACCTCGGCCGTTGCCGCTCCGGCGCAAAGCAGCCCGTTGGTCATGCGCATCATCGGCGCCGTGGCGCTGGCGCACTTGATCAATGACTTGATCCAGGCGGTGCTGCCGTCGATCTATCCAATGCTCAAGGACAGCTATGGCCTGACCTTCACCCAAGTTGGCTTGATCACGCTGACGTTCCAGTTGACCGCATCTTTGTTGCAGCCATGGGTCGGCTATCACACCGACCGGCACCCCAAGCCGTGGCTGTTGCCGGCCGGGACGGTGTGCACGCTGATCGGCATTGTGATGATGTCCATGGTCGGCAGTTTTGCCCTGATCCTGTTGGCGGCTGCGTTGATCGGCATTGGTTCGTCGACCTTCCACCCGGAAGCGTCGCGGGTGGCGCGACTGGCCTCGGGTGGCCGCTACGGGCTGGCGCAATCGACGTTCCAGGTGGGCGGTAATGCCGGCTCCGCCTTCGGCCCGCTGCTGGCGGCGGCGATCATCATTCCCTACGGGCAGGGCAATGTGGCCTGGTTCGGGCTGTTCGCCCTGTTTGCGTTGTACGTGCTGTACCGCATCAGCCGCTGGTACGCCAACCACCTGAACCTGTTCAAGCTCAAGCAAGGCCAGGCGGCCACTCATGGGTTGTCCAAGGGCCGAGTCTTGAGTGCCCTGGTGGTGCTGGGGCTGCTGGTGTTTTCCAAGTACTTCTATATGGCCAGTTTTACCAGCTACTTCACGTTCTACCTGATCGAGAAGTTTGACCTGTCGGTGGCCTCTTCGCAGTTGCACCTGTTCCTGTTTCTCGGCGCGGTGGCGGCGGGGACCTTTTTTGGCGGGCCGATTGGCGACAGGATCGGGCGCAAGGCGGTGATCTGGTTCTCCATCCTCGGCGTGGCACCGTTCACGCTGATCCTGCCTCACGTAGACCTGCTGTGGACCAGCATCCTCAGCATGGTCATCGGTTTCGTCCTGGCCTCGGCGTTCTCGGCCATCGTCGTGTACGCCCAGGAACTGGTGCCGGGCAACGTCGGGATGATCGCCGGCGTGTTCTTCGGGCTGATGTTTGGTTTCGGTGGGATTGGCGCCGCGTTGCTGGGGCACCTGGCGGACATCCGTGGCATCGAGTATGTGTACTGGCTGTGCTCGTTCCTGCCGTTGCTCGGGGTGTTGGCGATTTTCTTGCCGAGGACCCGGAAGGCTTGAGTGTTTGCGAACAACGAAAAACCATTGTGGGAGCGAGCTTGCTCGCGAAGGCGTCGGTATCTCCAGCATCATTTCAAACTGACCCAACACCGTAGCCCTGCATTCAAATCCAGTGATACGCCATAGCCTGGCTTTTTGTTATTCTCGCCGCCTTCTTTCATGGACGAATACCGGGACAAGCCATGGCTAACGACACCCCGTCACGCATCGGGACCCTACTGCTGGGCCTGCTTTTTTCTCTGATTGGCGTTGGCTTGTTGGGCATTGCCGTCAACCTCACCCTTGATCGACGCGACTTTCTCGCCCAGGCACAGACCGCCGATGGCATCGTCAGCCATTTGAATGCTGGTGGTTCGCATCCTGAAATCGCCTTCACCACCGTCAGCGGCGAAAAAATTTCCTATCCCCAGGGCGGTTTTATCTTCGGTTACCAGAAAGACCAACCGGTGCGCGTGCACTACTTGCCCGAGCAGCCGGCTGGCAGCGCCATCGTCGATTCCCCGTCAGCACTGTGGGGGACCTCCGGGGTGCTGGGGTTCATCGGTTTGGTGTTCACCCTTGTCGGCCTGCTAAAAGCTTTCCGTCAACGCGGCCGCGGTGCGGTTCATTCACATAAAGGACTTTGAACGTATGAGCTACAACATCCCTCTCCCGGTCAATGAAAGTCGCTGGCAGTACCAGACCGCCAGCGGTGGCGGTCTGACCGTGGTCATGGTGGCGGGCAGTGGCGGCTCGATTATCCTGCGTTCGCCCCAGGGCGAGGACGTCAGCTATCGCTATGGCGGTGTTGGCGTGGGTGTCGGGTTTGGCGCAAGGCTGCCACGCTTCGGCAAGATCAATATCCAGATCAAGGGCAAGGGTGTGGCTGCGGCCGGTGCGGCGGAGGCGTTTCCCAGCACCGGCAAGGTGTTTGTCAGCGACGCCTTGGTCAATCGCGACCTGACCAGCGACGACATCACGGGTCCTTGCATGTATACCGAGGTGGGCGTGGGCCTGGTGGTCGGCGGTTCGGCCACGGCCCTGCTGTTCGGGCTCGACCCCAAGTTGCTGGCGTTATCGGTGGCCTTGAGCGCCAACCCGGCGACTTCGCTCATTGCGGCGACCACGGTCAACCGGCAACTGGCGCGCTCGGCCAAGGGGGCGGTGGTCATGGCGGGTGTGAATGCTGGGTTGCAGGCCGGTGGTGGTGCGGCGATCTATATGGGTTACCTGTTCTAGTGTGAATGTCAGTCATTGCTTCGCTAGGGATTTTGTCGCTGATTCAAACATCGCTGTCCTTTGCGGATAATGCCAATGGGAAAAATATCTATTTGCAGCGATGTGTGATGTGCCATGGGGTGGACCTCAAGGGGACGGGGCCTTTGGCTCATAAGAGCAATCCTCCTACGCCTGATCTTACGACTTCGGCTTTCAAGGAGCGCCTTAGGGTTTATCCGGGGGTTATTGTGTCGTCGGTAATACTTCGACCCAATGGGGACTTGATTCCCAGGACGTTGAAAGAGAATGGTGTGAAGTTGGTGCCGTTTGAATGGGGGGTTAGGGACTTTCGCGATTTGAATGTATATATGCGTGGCGTGATTTTTAAAGGCCGGTGATTTTTTAGACTTTTGCTGCGTGCTGTTTATCTTGTGAGTGTCGCAGGATTTGTGTGTATATCCGTTACCTGAATAACGGATATACACACCATCACCATCACCATCACCATCACCATCACCATCACCATCACCATCACCATCACCATCACCATCACTGACACCGTCTTATGCAACTCAGACGTTAAAGCGGAAGTGCCCCTTTCCTTCGGCTTCAACCAACCACCGGTCGAACTCTGCTCGAGCCAACGCTGGGGCGGCGTGCAAATCCTTACTGCTCTACTAGAGTGACGAATCCAACACCCGTTAAAGGATTAACCCATGGCAACCAGCGATAGCACGATGGCAAATACCCATACCGTGATAACTGGCCCGGGCACTGTCCAGGTCGACCTCACCGGCCAGCTCGATAATAACCAGAGCATCATTATCCAACCGGACGGCAAGATATTGGTTGGAGGCTATACCGAGTACCTGGCATGGGGATACCCCGGAGCGCCAGGCGAAGAAAGCTACGGTTACGAACAGAAGCATTCCGTTGTCCGGCTAAACGCCGATGGTAGCCTGGACACCAGCTTCCATGAAGGTGGCATCGACATCGTACCTGCTGCGATAGCCCCGGCGTCGCGCTACGAGCTGACGGCGGTGCAGACCGATGGCAAGGTGCTTGTCGCCGTTGCGTTGAACACCGGCGTACAGGTGGAGCGCTTCAACAGCGACGGGACGCGCGATGCCAGCTTTGGCCAAAATGGCGCTATTACGGTCGACATCAGCCACGACTTCAAGGACATCGACCTGACGGCGAATACGGATGGCACATTCCAGGTCAGCGCCCGTGGATTTGATCAGGCCACAGTGACAAGGATCGGCAATGACGGCACTTTCGTCGAAGGCTTTGGCGAACATGGCGTGCTGACTGTCAAGATTCCCGAAGACGCTTACTACAACGGAGGGATTTCTACCGCGGTGCAGGCAGATGGAAGTGTTGTGGTCGGGGCTGCATACAATGCCGCCGGCGTGGGTGATCCGACGTACACCCTGCAGCGCTTCAACCCCGACGGTCAGCTGGATACCCGTTTTGGTGATGATGGTGTCCTCTCTTTGAACGCTGCCATGGGTTTTGGCGAAGACTCCGTGGTCACGGTACAGGCTGACGGCAAGATCATCGTGATGGGTCATGGCGAAGACGATACTTTGGCTACTGTCGCGCGGCTTAACGCTGATGGCTCCTTCGATGCCAGCTTTGGCTCCAAGGGTAGGGTGACCTTCGAGGCCGACACGCCTGTGGCGTTGACGGTACAAGACGATGGCAAGATCCTCGCCGCTGGCACGAGCAACGGAGATTTCAGCGTCATCCGTTTGAACGCGGATGGCAGTGTGGATACCGGCTTCGGCAGCCAGGATGGCAAGCTCCATGTGGACGGATACGCCGGCGAAGAAATCCTGCAGGGGAGCGATGCCGCTGAAATCATCCACGGCTTGGCGGGTGATGATGTGCTCCAAGGCAACGGCGGACGCGACGTTCTGCAGGGCGGCGCTGGCGCTGACATTTTCCGCTTCACCGAACTGAACGACAGTTTCCGCACGACCACGCAAAACAACAGCGACCGGGTCATGGACTTCGACGCCTCTCAGGACCGCATCGATCTGATTGGCCTGGGCTTCACCGGCATTGGCGACGGCCATGGCGGCACCTTGGCTGTCATGGCGAGCTCAGACGGCACTCGCACCTACCTCAAGAACTACGACGCGGATGCCTCTGGACAACGGTTTGAACTGATCTTGGACGGCAACCTGTCGGGGCAATTAGACAGCTCTAACGTGGTGTTCACCGCACCCACTGTCGAAGGGGCGTCTGGTAACGATACGATGACCGGTTCTGCCTTGTCGGAAATCATCTATGGCCTGGACGGCAATGACCGTATCAACGGCGGTGCTGGCGCTGATGTCATCATCGGTGGCGCGGGCGCAGACCGTCTCAACGGCGGAGATAGAGCCGACATTTCGTTGTGGACAGATAACCGTGAAAACGCCGACGTGTTCCGCTATCTCTCTACCGAGGACAGCTATCGTACGGACAGCCATAGCTTTGCCGATCTTATAGAAGGCTTTACCGTTGACGACAAGATCGATGTATCGGCCCTGGGCTATACCGGCTTCGGAGAGGGTACGGGCACTACGCTGGAAATGGTTTATAACAACGAACTGGACCGCACTTACCTGAGGGATGTGGAGGCGGATGCACAAGGCCACCGATTCCAGGTCGCGCTTGCTGGGGACTGGCGAGAAAGCCTTGATGAGGATGACATGATCTTTGCTCCCGACGCCGAGATAGGGCTGATCGGGGTAGCGCCCGAGGCCGATCCAGGGCATTTATTGACCTGACGTCGGCTCCAGACGGTCGCGTGGCAGCGAGTAGCTGCCACGCGATGGGGTCTGAGGACGTTGATCGCCCCAATGACCTGATGCGAAAAACGTCAGACGTTAAAACGGAAGTGCATCACATCACCATCCTTGACGATGTATTCCTTGCCTTCCAAACGCCATTTACCCGCTTCCTTGGCGCCCGCTTCGCCCTTGTACTGGATGAAATCCGAGTAGGCGATGACTTCGGCGCGAATGAAGCCTTTCTCGAAGTCGGTGTGGATCACGCCAGCGGCTTGCGGTGCGGTAGCACCGACACGCACAGTCCAGGCGCGGACTTCTTCGACACCGGCGGTGAAGTAGGTCTGCAGGTGGAGCATCTCGTAGCCCGCGCGGATCACGCGGTTCAGGCCGGGCTCTTCCAGGCCCAGGGCCTCGAGGAACATGTCCTTCTCTTCACCGTCGTCCAGCTCGGCGATTTCCGCTTCGATCTTGTTGCAGACCGGCACGACCATGGCGCCTTCTTCTTCGGCAATGGCCTTGACCACGTCCAGGTGCGGGTTGTTCTCGAAACCGTCTTCAGCGACGTTGGCGATGTACATGACCGGCTTGGTGGTCAGCAGGTGGAAGCCCTTGATCACCAGCTTCTCGTCAGTGCTCATGTTCTTCATCAGGCTACGCGCAGGCTTGCCTTCGGTGAAGTGGGCGATCAACTGCTCCAGCAGGCCTTTCTGGACAACCGCGTCCTTGTCGCCGCCCTTGGCGTTACGGGCGACTTTCTGCAGTTGTTTTTCACAGCTGTCGAGGTCGGCGAAAATCAGTTCCAGGTCGATGATTTCGATGTCGCGTTTCGGGTCGACGCTGTTGGAGACGTGAATCACGTTCTCGTCTTCGAAGCAGCGCACGACGTGGGCGATGGCATCGGTTTCACGGATGTTGGCCAAAAACTTGTTACCCAGGCCTTCGCCTTTCGACGCACCGGCCACGAGGCCGGCGATGTCGACGAATTCCATGGTGGTCGGCAGGATGCGCTTGGGGTTGACGATCGCCGCCAAGGCTTCCAGGCGCGGATCGGGCATCGGTACGATGCCGCTGTTCGGCTCGATGGTGCAGAAGGGGAAGTTCTCGGCCGCAATACCGGATTTGGTCAGGGCGTTGAACAGGGTGGACTTGCCGACGTTAGGCAGGCCGACGATGCCGCAATTGAATCCCATGGTGTTTCCCCTCGGATAAGTGTCAGGCCTTCTGGCTGTGCAGGTTTTTCATCGCACGGTTCCATTCACCGGCGAGGATATCCGGCAGCACGCCGAGGGCAAAGTCGATGCTGGCATCGAGTTTTTCCTGTTCGGCGCGAGGCGCACGACCCAGGACAAAGTTTGAAACCATACTGGCAACGCCCGGGTGGCCGATGCCGAGCCGCAGGCGGTGAAAGGTATTCTGATTACCCAGTTGCGCGATGATGTCGCGCAAGCCGTTGTGACCGCCATGGCCGCCGCCTTGCTTGAGCTTGGCAACGCCCGGAGGCAGGTCGAGTTCGTCGTGGGCCACCAGGATTTCTTCAGGCTTGATGCGGAAGAAACCGGCCAATGCCGCCACGGCCTGGCCGCTGCGGTTCATATAGGTGGTGGGAATCAACAGGCGAACATCCTGACCCTGGTGCGAGAAGCGCCCGGTCAGGCCGAAATACTTGCGATCGGCAGCCAGGCTGACGCCTTGTGCGTGCGCGATGCGCTCAACAAAAAGGGCCCCTGCGTTATGCCGGGTCTGTTCGTATTCAGCGCCTGGATTTCCCAGGCCAACGATCAGTTTAATGGCAGTCACGATAGGGGCCCTTCCTGGAGTGTGGATAACAATGTCGCAATCAGGCGTTGTTGCGACAGTGGACGAAAATGGCGGATCTACCGTTAAGTAAACTTCGCGTTCTCGCCCGCTGTCTCGCTACGTTCCAGTCCGCGATGTTTCCGGTCACTCCGGCGACAGAGTGAAATTACTCTGCAGCGCCTTCTTCAGTGGCTTCTGGAGCAACACGTGGAGCGTGGACGTTGGCAACAGCCTTGTCATCGCCGTGTGCCAGAGCAACAAACTCAACGCCTTTAGGGGCCTTGAGGTCGGACAGGTGAATGATCGTGCCGACTTCGGCGTCAGCCAGGTCGACTTCGATGAATTCAGGCAGGTCTTTCGGCAGGCAGGACACTTCCAGCTCGGAAGTCACGTGCGAGATCTCGCCGCCTTTCTTGACCGGGGCAGCTTCGTTGATGAAGTGCACTGGAACAACAGCAGTCAGCTTCTGACCGGCAACAACGCGGACGAAGTCAGCGTGCATCACGTGGCCTTTGGCCGGGTGACGCTGCAGGGCTTTGATCACAACGTTTTGCTTGGTGCCGCCAACGTTCAGCTCGATGATGTGGCTGTAGGCCGCTTCGTTTTCGAGCAGTTTGGCAACTTCTTTGGCCAGCATGCTGATGGACTCAGGGGCTTTGTCGCCACCGTAGACTACAGCTGGAACCAGGCTTGCGAGACGACGCAGGCGGCGGCTCGCACCTTTCCCCAGGTCGGAACGCACTTCAGCATTCAGAGTAAAATCGTTCATGTTGTATCTCCAAAATAGCCATTTCCGAATGACGTCTGCGACCGACGCCAAAGCGGTATGGGCAAAAAAGCCCCGCCCCAACATGAGTGTTGGGGCGGGGCGCTTTTCGTCAACGAGATCTTCTGGAAAGGGCAGGGCCCTTAACGGAACATCGCACTGATCGATTCTTCATTGCTGATGCGGCGAACCGCTTCGGCAACTACCGGTGCGATATCCAGTTGGCGGATACGCGCACAGGCTTGTGCTGCAGCGGACAGCGGGATGGTGTTGGTCACCACCAGCTCGTCCAGCACGGAATTTTCAATGTTCTCGATCGCTCGACCCGACAGCACAGGGTGTGTGCAGTAGGCAAAGACCTTGGCAGCGCCATGCTCTTTCAGGGCCTTGGCCGCGTGGCACAGGGTGCCGGCGGTATCGACCATGTCATCGACCAGGATACAGGTGCGCCCTTCGACGTCGCCGATGATATGCATCACTTCGGAGTGATTGGCTTTCTCACGGCGTTTGTCGATGATACCCAGATCCACTCCCAGGGATTTGGCAACAGCCCGTGCACGCACGACGCCACCAATGTCCGGGGACACGATCATCAGGTTTTCGAAGCGCTGATCTTCAATATCATCCACCAGGACCGGGGAACCGTAGATGTTATCCACGGGGATATCGAAGAAACCCTGGATCTGGTCAGCATGCAAATCAACCGTGAGGACACGGTCGATGCCGACTACGGTCAGCATATCAGCCACGACTTTCGCGCTGATCGCCACACGTGCGGAACGCGGACGGCGATCCTGACGGGCATAACCAAAGTAAGGAATAACAGCAGTGATACGAGTAGCCGAGGAACGGCGGAAGGCATCAGCCATCACGACGAGTTCCATCAGGTTATCGTTGGTCGGAGCGCAAGTCGGCTGAATAATGAAGACGTCTTTACCGCGAACGTTTTCATTGATCTCGGCAGTGATTTCGCCGTCGGAGAACTTACCGACAGAAATGTCACCGAGAGGGATATGCAGCTGACGTACGACACGCCGAGCCAGATCGGGGTTAGCGTTCCCCGTAAAGACCATCATCTTGGACACGCGCAGTACCTGAAGGCTGAGGGTATACCTGGATGAGTATAGGAAAATGGCAGGGGCGGCTGGATTCGAACCAACGCATGGCAGGATCAAAACCTGCTGCCTTACCGCTTGGCGACGCCCCTGTATCTGTTGCTGCGAGTGCCCAGCACTCGATTCCTTTTAGAGCAGGTCTTGCAGCTTGCGATGCAACATCGAAACGTTGCTTCCTTTTGCTACAAACCCTGTAAGGGTCTCTGTCAGAAGGGCCGAGACTTTATCAGCTTCAGCTTTGCTTGGGAAGCCCCCAAACACACAACTTCCAGTTCCGGTGAGTTTTGCTTCGGTAAATTTACCTAACAAATTCAAAGCGTTACGAACATCTGGATAACGCCTTGCTACCACCGGTAAGCAGTCATTTCGACTGTTTCCCTTGGGAACGGGGCGCACTTTAATGGGAGGAGAGTTACGTGTCAACAGTGGATCTGAAAAAATTTCTGCTGTACTTACAGAGACTTGCGGCACCAGCACCACGTACCAGGGTTCTTCGGGTTCCACTGGGGTGAGTTTTTCCCCAACGCCTTCGGCAAAAGCGGCGTGGCCACGCACGAAAACCGGCACGTCGGCGCCCAGGGAAAGGCCCAGCGCCGCGAGGCGATCGATGTCCCAGTCCAACTGCCACAAGTGATTGAGGCCCAGTAAAGTCGTCGCCGCATTCGAGCTGCCGCCACCGATGCCGCCGCCCATGGGCAGGATTTTTTCGATCCAGATATCGATGCCTAGCGCGCAACCGGATTGTGCCTGGAGTTTTTGCGCGGCCTTGACGATCAGGTTGCTGTCGTGGGGGACGCCTTCGAATTCGGTGTGCAGGCGAATCACGCCGTCGTCGCGCACGGCAAAGGTGAGCTCGTCGCCGTAGTCCAGGAACTGAAAAATTGTCTGCAACTCGTGGTAGCCGTCCGGGCGGCGACCGAGGATGTGCAGCATCAGGTTTAGCTTGGCCGGAGAGGGCAGGGTCAGGCGTGCAGCGGTCATGTCATTGCCCCAGCTTGCGCGGCTGCCATTGCTTGATCACCAGTGTGACGTCGAGGTTGCTGCCGTGCAGCTTGATGCGTTCGGGCAGCCAGTAGCCGTTCTGCTGGGCATAACTGAGGTATTCGATCTGCCAGTCGTCCTGTTCCAGGTTGGACAGGCGGCTGTCGGCGTCGAGTGTCAGGCGACTTTTACTGTCCGGTGCCGGCAATCCACGAACCCACCAGGTCAGGTGGGAAACCGGCAGTTTCCAGCCCAGTTGCTCTTCCAGAAGCGCTTCGGGGCTGGGCGCCTCGTAGCGCCCCTGGTTGGCGACTTCCAGCGAAACCTGGCCCGGCCGGCCGGTCAGGCGGGCCGCACCACGACCCAGCGGGCCCGACAGGCGAATATCGTAGTAGTCCTGGCGTTGCAGCCAGAACAGCGTGCCACTGCCCGAGTCTTTCGGGGCGCGAATGCCGATCTTGCCGTCGATCTGCCAGCCGTCCAGGCCGCTCAGTTGTTGCTTGTGCTCGCGCCACTGGGCCTGGTTGCCCTGGCCTTGGACGGATTCACGGGCGCCGAAGCCCGCGCAACCGGCGAGCAGGGCAATGAAGCTGAACACGATGAGATGGCGCAAAAACATAATCTTAAAGAGTCTCGGATCCGGTCAGGCGTTTGATGGTGCTGCGCAAGATAGGGCTGTCGGGCTGATCCTTGAGGAATCGGCTCCAGATCTGCCGGGCTTCGCGTTGTTTGCCGTTGGCCCACAGGACCTCGCCCAGGTGCGCGGCGACTTCCTGGTCGGGAAAGCGCTCCAGGGCCTGGCGCAACAGGCGTTCGGCTTCGTCGAGATTGCCCAGGCGGTAATTCACCCAGCCAAGGCTGTCGAGTACCGCCGGGTCTTCCGGATTGATCTGGTGGGCCTGTTCGATCAGCAGCTTGGCCTCGTCGTAGCGGGTGGTGCGATCCGACAACGTATAGCCCAGGGCGTTAAGGGCCATGGCGTTGTCCGGATCGCGCTGGATGATCAGGCGCAGGTCTTTTTCCATCTGGGCCAGGTCATTGCGTTTTTCCGCCAGCATGGCGCGGGTATACAACAGGTTCAGATCGTCCGGGTATTGCTTCAAGGCTTGTTGCAGTACGTTCCAGGCCTTGTCGCCCTGATTGTTGGCCGACAGGGTTTCGGCTTCGATCAGGTACAGCTGGATCCCGTAGTCGGGCTGGGAGTCACGTTGTACGGCGAGGCGACTCTGGGCATCGGCGGTCTTGCCATTGCTGATCAGGATATCGGCCTGGCGCAACTGTGCCGGCAGATAATCGTTGCCCGGGCCGACCTGGGCGTACTCGATCAGTGCGCTCTCGGGGTCGTTGCGTTCCTCGGCGATGCGACCCAGGTTCAGGTGGGCCGAGTCGACATGGCTTTCCCGGGCGATCAGGTCTTCCAGGTAACCCTTGGCCTCTTCCCAGGCCTTGGCTTCCAGGCAGACCAGCGCCAGGGAATAGCGCAACTCGTCGTCTTCCGGGTATTGCTGGACCAAGCTGGAGAACTCCACCTTGGCGTCGTCCATGCGGTTGTTTTCCACCAGCATGCGGGCGTAGGTGAGGCGCAGGCGCTTGTCGTCCGGATACTTCTTGATGCTTTTTTGCAGCAGCGGCAGCGCTTCGTCGCCACGGTTCAAGCCTTGCAGCAGGCGTGCCCGTAACAGGATCGGCGCCACTTCGCCGGCTTCCGGCGGGTTGTCTTCCAGCAGGGTGAGGGCGCCCTGGGCGTCACCGTCCTGTTGCAGCAGCAGGGCCTTGCCGAAAATCAGCTGGCCGTTGTTCGGGTGGCGCTGCAATAGGCGATCGAAGCTTTTCATCAGGCCGTTGCGGGTTTCCTGGTCGGTGTCGGCGGCGGACAGCGCCAGGAAATCGAAATGAGTGTCGCCCTTGCCCAGCAGGACTTTCTCCATATACACCATGGAGTCGTCGTAGCGCCCGGCCCGGGCCAGTTGCACGGCGGCGGCGCGCTGCGCTTCGAGGTCGTCCGGGGCATTCCTGGCCCAGATCAGCGCCGTATCGAGCGCGGGTTGGTCGGCGCCCAGGTATTCGGCAATGCGAAATGCCCGCTCGGAGATGCCCGGGTCCTGGGTATTGATGGCCTGGGTCACGTAGTTGTCCAGCGCAATGTCGAAGCGATTGCGCTGGCCTGCCAGTTCGGCGCTCAACAGGCTGAAGATGGTTTCTTCGCTGAAGGAGCCGTAGACCTTGGGTTTTTCAGGGGCCTGCACGCTGTCTTCGACGGGCGGCGTACCGTCCGTCGAAACGGGGGCCATGGACTGGCAGCCGCTGAGCACGGCGAGAGCGAGGAGCAACGCGGAAGATCTATTCATATAGGAAGAGGACGACTAACCTGCGGTCGGATCATCATGACACAAGCCTTGGGGCAAACATAACCGCCCCGTCGATTTACCCTCCAGGGCCGGGCGATAGAGATGGAGTAGTTGTTCTGGATCTGACGAAGTAGGACAATTGCCGGCTTCACGTCACCATCAGCGACCTTGAATGGCCTTCCTTGCACTCGGTATCAACCACAAGACTGCTTCAGTAGACGTCCGCGAGCGCGTGGCCTTTACGCCTGAGCAGCTGGTCGAGGCCTTGCAGCAGCTCTGCCGACTGACCGACAGCCGCGAAGCTGCGATCCTCTCCACCTGCAATCGCAGCGAGCTCTATATAGAACAGGATCACGTTTCGTCCGATTCAGTGTTGCGCTGGTTGGCCGAATACCATGATTTGAGCCTTGAAGAGCTGCGCGCCAGTGCTTATGTGCACGAAGACGATGCGGCCGTTCGTCACATGATGCGCGTCGCCTCGGGGCTCGATTCGCTGGTGCTGGGCGAGCCACAGATTCTCGGCCAGATGAAGTCGGCCTACGCCGTGGCCCGCGAGGCCGGCACCGTCGGCCCGCTGCTGGGGCGCCTGTTCCAGGCGACGTTCAACGCCGCCAAACAGGTGCGCACCGACACCGCCATTGGCGAGAACCCGGTGTCCGTGGCGTTTGCCGCGGTCAGCCTGGCGAAACAGATTTTCAGTGATTTGCAACGCAGCCAGGCGCTGCTGATCGGCGCCGGCGAGACCATCACCCTGGTCGCCCGCCATCTCCATGACCTGGGTGTGAAACGTATCGTCGTTGCCAACCGCACCCTGGAACGGGCCAGTACCCTGGCCGAACAGTTCGGTGCCCATGCGGTGCTGCTGTCGGACATTCCCGCCGAGTTGGTGCACAGCGACATCGTCATCAGTTCCACCGCCAGCCAGTTGCCGATTCTTGGCAAGGGCGCCGTGGAAAGTGCCCTGAAGCTGCGCAAGCACAAGCCGATTTTCATGGTGGACATCGCCGTTCCCCGGGACATCGAGCCGGAAGTCGGCGAGTTGGACGACGTTTACCTCTACAGCGTCGACGACTTGCACGAGGTGGTCGCCGAGAACCTCAAGAGCCGGCAGGGCGCGGCCCAGGCGGCGGAGGAGATGATCAGTGTCGGCGCCGAGGACTTCATGGTGCGCCTGCGCGAGCTGGCTGCGGTGGATGTGCTCAAGGCGTATCGTCAACAGAGCGAGCGCCTGCGCGACGAGGAGCTGCAAAAGGCCCAGCGCCTGCTGGCCAACGGCGGTAGTGCCGAAGAGGTGCTGGTGCAACTGGCCCGCGGCCTGACCAACAAATTGCTCCATGCCCCCAGTGTCCAGCTCAAGAAGCTGACCGCCGAGGGCCGCCTCGATGCGCTGGCCATGGCCCAGGAACTCTTTGCCCTCGGTGAGGGTTCACCGGATAGCTTTTCGGATAAAAAACCGCAATGAAAGCGTCACTGCTCAACAAACTGGACATCCTCCAGGACCGTTTCGAAGAACTGACCGCCTTGCTGGGCGATGGCGAAGTCATTTCCGACCAGAACAAATTCCGCACCTATTCCAAGGAATACGCGGAAGTCGAGCCGATTGTTACCACTTATAAACAGTTGCTTAAAGTGCAGGGCGATCTCGAAGGCGCCCAGGCGCTGCTCAAGGACAGCGACCCGGACATGCGTGAAATGGCCGTGGAGGAAGTCCGCGAAGCCAAGGAGCAATTGCTCGAACTGGAAAGCAGCCTGCAACGCATGCTGCTGCCCAAGGACCCGAATGACGGGCGCAACGTGTTCCTGGAGATCCGTGCCGGCACCGGCGGCGACGAGGCGGCGATTTTTTCTGGCGACCTGTTCCGCATGTATTCGCGGTATGCCGAGCGTCGCGGTTGGCGGGTGGAAATCCTCTCGGAGAACGAGGGCGAACACGGCGGCTATAAAGAAGTCATCGCCCGGGTCGAGGGCGACAATGTCTACGGCAAGCTGAAGTTCGAATCCGGCGCCCACCGTGTGCAACGCGTGCCGGCCACCGAATCCCAGGGACGCATCCACACCTCGGCCTGCACCGTGGCGGTATTGCCCGAGCCGGACGAGCAGGAAGCCATCGAGATCAACCCGGCGGACCTGCGGGTCGACACGTACCGCTCCTCCGGCGCGGGCGGCCAGCATGTCAACAAGACCGACTCGGCGATCCGTATCACGCACTTGCCCTCGGGCATCGTGGTCGAGTGCCAGGAAGAACGTTCCCAGCACAAGAACCGTGCGCGGGCGATGGCCTGGTTGTCGGCCAAGCTCAACGACCAACAGACCAGTGCCGCCGCCAACGCCATCGCCAGCGAGCGCAAGTTGCTGGTGGGCTCGGGCGATCGTTCCGAGCGGATCCGTACCTACAACTTCGCCCAGGGCCGGGTCACCGACCATCGCGTCAACCTGACCCTGTATTCCCTGGACGAGATCCTTGCCGGTGGTGTCGATGCGGTGATCGAGCCTTTGTTGGCCGAATACCAGGCCGACCAGTTGGCGGCGATTGGCGAGTGAGCACAGGTGAATAAATGACCATCATCGCCAGTCTGTTACGCGCCGCCGAACTGCCGGATTCACCCACGCCACGGCTGGACGCCGAGTTGTTGCTGGCCGCTGCCCTGGGCAAGTCCCGCAGCTTCCTGCACACCTGGCCGGAGCGGATCGTGCCCAGCGAGGCGGCGTTGCTGTTCTCCGAATACCTGCGGCGGCGGCGTTCCGGCGAGCCGGTGGCCTACATTCTTGGGCAACAAGGCTTCTGGAAGCTCGACCTGGAAGTCGCGCCCCATACCCTGATCCCGCGTCCCGACACCGAGCTGCTGGTGGAAACCGCGTTGGCCTTGTTGCCGGCGACACCGGCCCGGGTCCTGGACCTGGGCACCGGCAGCGGCGCGATTGCCCTGGCCTTGGCCAGCGAGCGCCCGGCCTGGAAGGTCACGGCGGTCGACCGGGTGTTGGAAGCCGTAGCCCTGGCCGAACGCAATCGCCAGCGCCTGGACCTGCGCAACGTCACGGTGTTGAGCAGCCACTGGTTCAGCGCTTTGGAAGGCGAGCGTTTCCAGTTGATCATCAGCAACCCGCCGTACATCGCGGCCAGCGATCCGCACCTGGCCGAGGGCGACGTGCGTTTCGAGCCGGCCAGTGCCTTGGTGGCCGGGCCCGACGGGCTCGACGATCTGCGCCAGATCGTGGCCGAGGCCCCGGCTCACCTGGAACCGGGTGGCTGGCTGATGCTAGAGCACGGATACGATCAGGCCGAAGCGGTGCGCGATTTGCTGAGCGCCCAAGGTTTCACGCAAGTCCACAGCCGCAAGGACCTCGGCGCTCATGAACGCATCAGTCTGGGGTGCCTGCCGTGCTGAACGATCAGGAGCTGTTGCGCTACAGCCGGCAGATTCTGTTGCAGCACGTCGACATCGACGGCCAGTTGCGTCTCAAGCAAAGCCGGGTGTTGATCATCGGGCTCGGCGGGCTCGGCGCCCCGGTAGCGTTGTACCTGGCTGCCGCTGGCGTGGGCGAGATGCACCTGGCGGATTTCGACAGCGTCGACCTGACCAACCTGCAACGCCAGATCATCCACGACACCGACAGCGTCGGCCTGAGCAAGGTCGATTCGGCGATGCGGCGCCTGGGGGCGATCAACCCCGAGGTTCGGTTGGTGCCTCACCGAGCGGCCATGGACGAAGACAGCCTGGCCGCGGCGGTCGGGGCGGTGGATGTGGTGCTCGACTGCTCGGACAACTTCTCGACCCGCGAAGCGGTGAACGCGGCCTGTGTCGCGGCGGGCAAACCGTTGGTCAGTGGCGCGGCGATTCGCCTGGAAGGGCAGTTGTCGGTCTTCGACCCGCGCCGCCCCGAAAGCCCTTGCTACCACTGCCTCTACGGCCACGGCAGCGAAGCCGAGCTGACCTGCAGCGAAGCCGGCGTGATCGGGCCGCTGGTGGGCCTGGTGGGCAGCTTGCAAGCCCTTGAAGCCTTGAAGTTGCTCGCCGGCTTCGGTGAACCGCTGGTGGGGCGTCTGCTGTTGATCGATGCCTTGGGTACACGGTTCCGTGAGCTGCGGGTCAAGCGTGACCCAGGTTGCAGCGTCTGCGGTGATCCACATGAGTGAAGCGCCGGTCGGTGTGCTCGACTCGGGTGTCGGCGGGCTGTCGGTACTGGGGGAGATCCGTCGACTGCTGCCCAATGAGTCGCTGTTGTACGTGGCAGACTGTGGGCATATTCCCTACGGCGAAAAGACCCCGGAATACATCCGGCAACGCTGCGCGATCATTGCTGACTTTCTCCTGGGCCAGGGCGCCAAGGCGTTGGTCGTTGCCTGCAACACCGCAACGGTGGCTGCCGTTGCCGACCTGCGCCGTGATTTTCCCCAGTGGCCCATCGTTGGCATGGAGCCGGCGGTCAAGCCGGCGGCCGCCGCAACCCGCAGCGGTATCGTCGGCGTATTGGCCACCACCGGCACTTTGCAGAGCGCCAAGTTCGCCGCGCTGCTCGACCGTTTCGCCAGCGATGTGCGGGTCATCACGCAGCCGTGTCCGGGTTTGGTGGAACTGATCGAAACGGGTGACCTGCAAAGCCCAGCCCTGTATCAACTGCTGCACCAGTACATCGAGCCGTTGCTGGCGGCCGGTTGCGATACGCTGATCCTGGGGTGCACGCACTATCCGTTCCTCAAGCCATTGCTCGAGAGGATGATTCCTGAACATATCAGCCTCATCGACACGGGGGCGGCGGTGGCCCGGCAACTTCAACGCCTGTTGATTGAGCGAGGGTTGTTGTCTGAAGGACCTGCCAGCGAAACGCACTTCTGGACGAGTGCCGATCCGATACATCTAAGAAAAATCCTACCAACGCTATGGCATTCGTCTGGCGTTGTGCGAAGCTTCGAGCTGTAAAAAAAACGTGAAAATTAGGTAATTCCTGCTGAACTTCTGTTTTAGCGTGGATTTCTATAGCTTTGAGTGTTTGTAACAAAATCGACTAAGTCTGTTCGGAAAAGGATGTTTCTAATGAAGCGCTTATTCTGCTTTGCCGCGTTTGCGGCTGCGTTGTTGGGGCACACTTACACTGCGCAGGCAGCGGGTGTGGAGTTTGGGGTGGGCCAGACCAGCGACTCGACCATGACCTATCGCCTGGGCATGCAGTTCGACTGGGACAAGAGCTGGTTGCAAAGTGACGTCGGCCGCCTGACCGGCTACTGGAGCGGCGCCTATACCTATTGGGACGGGGACGAAGCATCCAGCAACCACAGCCTGTCGTTCTCGCCCGTGTTCGTGTACGAATTTTCCGGCCAGAACGTGAAGCCTTACATCGAGGCAGGTGTCGGTGTCGCGTTGTTCGCCAATACCCAAGTGGAAGACAACAAGCTCGGCACGGCCTTCCAGTTCGAAGATCGCATCGGGTTCGGCCTGCGCTTCAATGGTGGGCATGAAGTGGGCATTCGCGCCACTCACTACTCCAACGCGGGTATCAAGTCGACCAACGACGGTGTGGAAAGCTACGCGCTGCATTACACGATGCCGCTGTAAAGCTCGAACCCTTGGCAATGTTGCTCACTTAAGGGTTGTTTGATTCATTGTGGCGAGGGAGCTTGCTCCCGCTGGCTGCGCAGCAGCCTATTTTATGAGCGCTTCGCACTCAAGCGGGAGCAAGCTCCCTCGCCACAGGTTTATCATCCTGCTGAGTGAATAGCGCTGCATGCCCTCAAAAGCCGAGCATCTTCTACCGATACGCCGTGGCAATGCCCTGGCGTTCTTCCAAGCATTCCGGTGCGCCCATCTCGAACTCGCGGCAGATCAGTGGGCGCTTTTCGTAGATGGTGCACATCATGCTGTCGCGATCCAGGGCAGCGCACCATCCGTCGTCAAGCCGCAGCATCACTTCCCCACCCCAATCGTCCGTGTCGATAAAACGCTCCGGGACCCCGGTGTCGGTGATCAGCATCACTTCCAACTGACAGCAGCACGCCGCGCACGTCGAGCACGTAACCGCCGGTGCCTGGATTTCATGGAGGGGGATGGTTTTCATGGCGCGCAGTGTAAGGCAATCGGCGGCTCAGGGGCGTCCCTTGATCGGACAGCCGTTTTTTGCCTGGCATGAGCCCGAGTCGGCCGGCAGGGTTTCGGCGGATGAAGGCAGGGGCCAGAGCCCGGTCATGGAGGCAATGGGGAGCGCAACTTCCCTGGGACGTTCGACCAAATGATCCAGCACCTGTCGCGCGGCTTCCTCTGGCGACCAGTGGCACGGGGCCGGGAAACAATCGTCGGGCTCCAGCGATGGGTCGTCGAACCCCGGGTGCACCAACGTCACATCGATGCCGGCGGGGGCCAGCTCTGCCCGAGCCGATTCGAACAGATGACGCATCCCGTTGCCCCCCGCTTCGATTTTCGAAGGCGGCAGGTAGGTTGCCAGGCTGGCGATACCCACCAGATGAGATTCAATCCCGGCGCGTAACAAGGGCATGGCCACTTCGATGCAGAAACTGGCGGCCAGCAGGTTGCTGCGCACGATATGCTCGATCAATGTGTGATCGGCGGGCTGCCCGTCAACGTACTCAGCCGTGCCGGCATTGAGGATCACCTGATCCAGCGCGCCCCATTGTCGAGTGATGTGTTCGCCGATCTCGCGCACGGTCTGGCTGTCGGTCAAATTGCCGGGCGCTATCAGCACCTGTCCGGGATAACGTATCGAAAGGGTTTCGCAGGATCGGGCCGAGTTCGAACTGACGGCCAGGTAGGCCCCCGTCTCGAGTATCGCTTCAGCCAACGAAGCGCCGATTCCGTTGCCAGCTCCGGTAAGCCAGTAGCGCCGTGGCGGTCGTACACCCATTCCATACTCCTTTCGCTTGCGCAGGGCTCTGATACACCGCTTCAGTCGAGTTCCTGCGATTAGTAAGACTATATGTCATCGGATAAATAATGCATCCCGGAGACCGGTAATTTCATGTTCGCTAATCGCCCGTCCCTTCAAGGGCTGCGTCCTGTCGCGTCGGCAGGCTTCTGAACGCTGCCAGCGCCCGTGCCCGGGACTGGGCCAGATCAACAATCGGTGCCGGGTAGTTTGTATTGCCAAACAATTCGCCTTGCACATTAGGGCGGTGGACACTTCGTTTATCGAGATCGTTCAACTCAGGTAACCAATGTTTGATGAATAATCCTTCGCGATCGAATTTTTCCGACTGGCTCAACGGATTGAATATGCGAAACCAGGGCGCCGAGTCGGTGCCAGTGGAGGCGCTCCATTGCCAGCCGCCATTGTTGGCGGCCAAGTCGCCGTCGATCAGGTGCTGCATGAAAAAGCGCTCGCCTTCGCGCCAATCGATCAACAGGTTCTTGGTCAAAAACATGGCCACGACCATCCGTAAACGGTTGTGCATCCAGCCGGTCTCCATCAATTGGCGCATGGCCGCATCAATGATCGGCAAGCCGGTGCGCGCCTGTTTCCAGGCCTCCAGTTCCGCGGGGGCCCTGCGCCACGCCAGCGCCTCGGTTTCCGGGCGGAACGCGCGATGACGCGACACGCGCGGATAGCCCACCAGAATATGTTTATAGAACTCACGCCAGAGCAATTCATTGATCCAGGTCACAACACCGGCACTTCCGCTTTCGAATTCTCCCTGGTTGGCTTGCAGCGCTGCATGCAGGCACTGACGCGGCGACACCACCCCAGCCACCAGGTACGCCGAGAGTTGGCTGGTGCCGGGCCGGGCCGGGAAGTCCCGTTCGTGCTGGTAATCGTCGAGGTGCTGGTCGACAAAACTGTCCAGGCGCCGCCGGGCTTCGGTTTCACCGGCGGGCCAGAGGGCGCGCAATGCTTCACTGGGCGGGGCGAATCCATCGACTTGCATCGGTACCGGGTCGCGGGCAATACCGGTGGGCGCCTGCCGCGGCGGTGTGGCGACCAGGCTCGGCAATGAGAAATGCAGGCGGTTGTAGCAGACCTTGCGGAACTGACTGAACACCTGGAAATAATTGCCGGTCTTGGTCAGCACGCTGCCGGGCTTGAACAGCAGTTGATCGAGGTGACTGTGAAACTCGATGCCCTGGTCATTCAAGGCATGGGCGACCTCGGCGTCGCGTCGCGTTTCATTCACGCCGTACTCTTCATTGACATGCACGGCGCTGATGTTCAGTTCGCGACATAGCGTGAGCAGCACGTGCGGAGCCTGATGCCAATGCGCTGCCTCGCGGATCAAGAGCGGGACGTTCAATTCATCCAGGGCCGCGCTCAACGCGCCGAGGTTGCGCAGCCAGAAATCGATCTTGCACGGTGCGTCGTCATGGGCACGCCATTGCTCGGGGCTGGTCAGGTACACCGCCACGCAAGGCCCTTGGGCTGCGGCGGCCGCCAGGGCGGTGTTGTCGCGCAGGCGCAAGTCGCTGCGCAGCCAGATCAATCGCATGCTGTTCTTCATCTAAAGGAGTTCTCGGCGACTCAGTTCGCGGTGAGCCGATAGCGGGTCTTCGGCCCAGGACACCTCGATCATCGAGACGCCTGTGGATAGCCGGGCGTGGTGGATCGACGCGGCTGGGCCGGCAATGATGATTGGGCAATCAATTGCGCCCAATAGCCTGGGCAGTTGGGACAGGTTGAGGGCGTGACTGGAATACAACAGGACGCCACGGGCCTTGAGACGTTCGACCGCCAGGGCCAGCTCGCCCGCCGGGAGCGGGCTGTCGAGCACTTCCACTGGGCAATCGGCGCTGCTGGCCAGCCAGGCGGTGAGCCACAGGTGCGGCTCCAGGGGCAGGTCCGATTGATTGACCAGCAACAGGGGCGCGCCGCGCAGTTGGCGGTTGTTGTGATAGATCCGGCTGCCGAACTTGCTGCGCAGCCACGAGTACAGGAAGACGCGTTCCAACTGCGCACCGAACTGGCCTTGCCAGCGCAGGTGCAGGTCGGCCAGCAATGGCAGGAGTAATTGCTCGCACACGGTCCAGGGCGGATACAGCGCCATCGCCTGGTTGATCAGGTCATCGACCTGGCGCTCGGCCAGTTGCGTCACCGCCAGCACCAAGGCGTGGCGCTGACGCTGCCAGTCGTTCTCCGCCGGCTGTGTGGTTTCGGTCGGCGCTGGTGTGTCCAGCAACGGCTTGATCTTGCTCACCGCAACGCCACGATCGATCCACGTGAGGATGTTCCGGATCCGTTGTACATGCTCGGCATTGAACAGTCGGTGACCCTTGGGTGTGCGGTGCGGCACGATCAGGCCGTACCGGCGCTCCCAGGCCCGTAGCGTGATGGCGTTGACCCCGGTCTGCCGGGCGACTTCGCGAATGGGCAGCCAGCCTTGGGCCAAGGCCTGGGCAAAATCGGCCCCCAAGTCTTCGCGGGCGCTGGCGTCGGGGTCGTTCTTCATTAGATAGCGTTTCGCAAGCTGAGGTTTTCCGGGTGCGGTTGCAGGTAGACCTGCTGCGCCAGGTAAGGATCGGGGTGCTGGCGCAGGTGATGCTTGAGCAATGTCAGCGGCACTACCAAGGGCACGATGCCGAGGCGATATTGCCCGATGAGGTGCTGCACCTCTTGTTTGTCCTCGGCGTCGATGTCGCGCTTGAGATATCCGCTCAGGTGTTGCAGCACGTTGGTGTGGGTGCGGCGGGTGGCGCATTTCTTCAGGGCGGCCATCAATGCGCTGAAATAGCGTGGGCCTAGCTCGTTGGCATCGGCCTTGCCCATGGTGCCCAGTAGTTTGCCCAGGGCCTTGTACTGCTCCGGGTTGTGGGCCATGAGCAGGTATTTGTAGCGCGAGTGAAATTCGATCAGGTCGCGACGGGTCAGGCCCTGGCGGCGCAGGGATTGCCAGGCGGCATAGGCAAACACCCGGGTCAGGAAGTTTTCCCGTAGCACCGGGTCGTTGAGGCGACCGTCTTCCTCCACCGGCAGGTCGGGATGGCGTTCGCAAAAGGCCTGGGCATAGATGCCGCGCCCGCCGCCGTCCTGGGTCACGCCGTTGTGGTCGTAGACCTTGACCCGCTCCAGTCCGCAGGAGGGCGATTTCTGCATGAAGATGTAGCCGCAGATGTCATCCAGTTCACCCGCCATCTGCCGCCCGTAGTCGGCCAGTGGCCGGGTCACGTCGAGGTCGCGATTCACCGTGCCGAGCGCCTCGGGGTGTTCGGGGTCGCCCACCAGGCGGATCGGTTCGCGAGGAATACCCAGGCCGATAGCGACTTCAGGGCACACCGACACGAAATCGAAGTACTCGACGAGGGTGCGGCTGCACAATGGCGATTGCTTGTGCCCGCCATTGAAGCGAACTTCAGCCCCCATCAGGCAGGCGCTGATGGCGATTCTGGGTTTGGCGATGGCTGCTTTGGACATGGGCGACCTCTGATAGCTAAATCTTGTACAGATTTTTTGCTCTGTACAATATTTCCATCATAGGTCCGAATGTATGCAAGTCAATTGGATTTATCGAAGGGACTGACGCAATGAGTGTCGCAGGCAGGCTGCTGTCTCGTTCGACAGCAGCGGATGACGAGCGCTAACGCGCGATCTTATTGCAGGCTGGCATGCAGGCGGCGTGCTGCCTCCTGGCCGCTGAGCCATGCGCCTTCGACCCGGCCGGACAGGCACCAGTCGCCGCATACATACAGGCCCAGGTCGGCATCGGCCAGGGCGCCCCATTCGTGGCTGCCGGCGGGGCGGGCGTAGAGCCAGCGATGGGCCACGCTGAAGCTCGGGGCGGGCATCGCACTGTGCAGCAGCTCAGCGAACGCGCCGTGCAGGTGTTCGATCACCGCTTCCTTGGACAGGTCGATGTGCTGCCGGCTCCAGTCGCTGGTGGCGTGCAGTACCCAAGTGTCGAGTTTGCTGTCGCGTCCCGGTTTGCTGCGGTTGCGTGCCAGCCAGTCCAGCGGGCTGTCCTGCACGAAGCAGCCTTCCATGGGCGTATCCAACGGTGCTTCGAAAGCCAGCGCCACGGCCCAGGTCGGGTCCATCTTCACGCCGGCGGCCACCGCAGCCAGTTTCGGTACGGCCGCCAGCAACGCGGTGGCCTGGGGCGCGGGTGTGGCAATCACCACTTGGCCAAAGGGGCCATGGGTGAAACCTTCCGCGTCCTGCAGATGCCAATGTTCCTGGCCGCGGTACACCTCGGTGATCCGGCAGGAAAACTGCACTTGCAGCTTGTCGAGCAAGGCGCGGGTGATGGCGCTCATGCGCGGGGTGCCGACCCAGCGGGTCTGCTCGTCCGGCGATGGGCTCAATTGTCCATTCTGGAAGTTGTAGAGCTGCGGGTTCCATTCCGCGGCCCAGCCGTTGGCTTGCCAGCGCTGGACCTCCGTGACAAAGCGGCGGTCGCGAGCGGTGAAGTATTGCGCGCCCATGTCCAGCGCGCCGGCATCGCTGCGCTTGCTCGACATGCGTCCGCCACTGCCATGGCTTTTATCGAAGAGTTGAACGACATGCCCGGCCTCCGTCAGGGCCTGGGCGGCTGAAAGTCCGGCGATGCCGGTGCCGATGATTGCGATAGGTACAGTCATGAGGGCCTCGTTTACCTTTCTGTACAGACTACGCCGTCGATTAAACCTGTACAATTTTGGTTTTTGGTATAAGTTTTACCGTTCGCGTTTGGACAGGTTGTCCTATTGTTAAACACAGACCCTGTCCGATACGAAAAATCCCTACCTATAAAAATAGACTAATGGGCCGGGTAAAACGCGATGCGAGGAACATCTCATGCACATATTGCTGACCGGCGGTACTGGTTTGATCGGACGTCAGCTCTGCCGCCTCTGGTTGCAGCAGGGGCATCGCTTGACGGTATGGAGTCGTCGACCCGAAGAGGTGGCGAAAATCTGCGGGACATCGGTGCGGGGCGTCGCCAGGCTCGACGAAATTGACGAGCCGGTGGATGCGGTGGTCAACCTCGCGGGAGCACCGATTGCCGACCGTCCCTGGAGCCATAAACGCAAGATGCTGTTGTGGAGCAGTCGCATCACGTTGACCGAAGTTTTGCTGGCGTGGCTGGGGCGTTGCGAGCAGAAACCGCAGGTGTTGATTTCCGGTTCCGCGGTGGGTTGGTACGGCGATGGTGGCGAGCGTGAGTTGACCGAGGAGTCGGGGCCGGTGAGCGAAGATTTCGCCAGCCAGTTGTGCATCGCCTGGGAAGAAACCGCGCAGCGGGCCGAGGCCTTGGGCCTGCGCGTGGTGCTGGTGCGTACCGGCCTGGTCCTGTCTGCCGAGGGCGGCTTTTTGTCGCGGCTGCTGCTGCCGTTCAAACTGGCGCTGGGCGGGCGTATCGGCAATGGTCGGCAGTGGATGCCATGGGTTCATATTGACGATCAAATCGCCCTGATTGATTTTCTTCTGCACCGCACCGATGCCAGCGGTCCTTATAATGCGTGCGCGCCGAACCCGGTGCGCAACCGCGATTTTGCCAAGGCCCTGGGGCGCGTCTTGCATCGGCCGGCCGTGGTGCCGATGCCGGAGCTTGCGCTGAAGGTCACGCTGGGGGAATTGTCCTTGCTGTTGCTCGGCGGCCAGCGCGCCACGCCGGCCCGATTGCAGGCGGCGGGTTTCACATTCCGGTTCACTGATTTGCCCGCGGCCCTGGAAGACTTGTCCAGCCGCCTTTGAAATAGGACGTTGCATGACCGATCACGCGTTGCTTCTGGTGAATCTGGGTTCGCCTGCCTCCACCTCGGTGGCCGATGTGCGCCGCTACCTCAATCAATTCCTGATGGATCCGTATGTCATCGACCTGCCATGGCCGGTGCGGCGCTTGCTGGTATCGCTGATCCTGATCAAGCGTCCCGAGCAGTCGGCCCATGCCTACGCCTCGATCTGGTGGGAGGAGGGTTCGCCGCTGGTGGTGCTCAGTCGCCGGCTGCAACAGGCCATGACCGCGCAGTGGACCCAGGGCCCGGTGGAACTGGCGATGCGTTATGGCGAGCCGTCCATTGAATCGGCGCTCGTGCGGCTGGCGAGCCAGGGACACAAGAAGATCACCTTGGCGCCGTTGTACCCGCAGTTCGCCGACAGCACCGTGACCACGGTGATCGAGGAGGCCAAGCGGGTCGTGCGGGAAAAGAAACTCGATGTGCAGTTTTCGATCCTCCAGCCGTTCTACGATCAGCCGGAATACCTCGACGCCCTGGTCACCAGCGCCAAGCCGTACCTGATGCAGGAACACGATCATCTGTTGTTGAGTTTTCACGGCCTGCCGGAACGGCACCTGACCAAGCTCGACCCAACGGGGTTCCATTGCTTCAGGGATGCCGACTGCTGCAAGAACGCGCCGCCGGAGGTCATGGCCACCTGTTACCGCGCGCAATGCATCCGTACGGCCGAACTGTTCGCCCAACGCATGGGGCTGGCGGACGGCAAATGGTCGGTGTCGTTCCAGTCGCGCTTGGGACGGGCCAAGTGGATCGAACCCTACACCGAGGCGCGTCTCGATGAACTGGCTAAAAGCGGCGTGAAGAAGGTGTTGGTGATGTGCCCGGCGTTCGTCGCCGACTGCATTGAAACCCTGGAGGAAATCGGCGATCGCGGCCGCGAGCAGTTCCGCGAAGCGGGTGGGGATGAATTGGTGTTGGTGCCTTGCCTCAATGATGAGCCGCAGTGGGCGAAGGCGTTGAGTACCCTCTGCGAACGGGCGCCGATAGCTCTGTAGATTTCAGCGGCCCCTTCGCGAGCAAGCCCGCTCCCACATTGGATCTTTGTCGTTCACAAAGTTTGTGTACGCTGAGGATCAAGTGTGGGAGCGGGCTTGCTCGCGAAGAGGGCCTGTCAGACAACAGAACTTTTAAATCAGCGGCTCATCCACCTTCTTCTGCTTCCAACCGTCATTACCCGGCAGCAGCAGGTTCAGCGCGATCGCCACCACCGCGCACAGCGCGATGCCTTTGAGGCCGAAGTCGTCCGGGCCGGTGCCGGTGCCCACCAGCACACCGCCGATGCCGAACACCAGCGTCACCGAAACGATCACCAGGTTGCGCGCCTCGCCCAGGTCGATCTTGTGGCGGATCAGCGTGTTCATGCCCACCGCCGCAATCGAGCCGAACAACAGGCACAGGATCCCGCCCATCACCGGCACCGGGATGCTTTGCAGCAGCGCGCCGAACTTGCCGATGAACGCCAGGCTGATGGCAAAGATCGCCGCCCAGGTCATGATCTTCGGGTTGTAGTTCTTGGTCAGCATCACCGCGCCGGTCACTTCGGCGTAGGTGGTGTTGGGCGGGCCGCCGAACAGGCCGGCGGTGGTGGTGGCAATGCCGTCACCCAGCAGCGTGCGATGCAGGCCGGGTTTTTTCAGGTAGTCGCGACCGGTCACGCTGCCTACGGCAATCACCCCACCGATGTGCTCGATGGCCGGCGCCAGGGCGACCGGCACGATGAACAGGATCGCCTGCCAGTTGAACTCCGGCGCGGTGAAGGCCGGCAGGGCGAACCATGGCGCGGCGGCGATTTTCGCGGTGTCCACGACACCGAAGAAAAACGCCATGGCAAAGCCCACCAGCACGCCGGAAATGATCGGCACCAGGCGGAAAATGCCTTTGCCGAACACCGCGACGATCAAGGTCGTGAGCAGGGCCGGCATCGAAATCATCATCGCGGTCTGATAATGAATCAGCTCGGTGCCGTCGCCGGCCTTGCCCATCGCCATGTTGGCGGCAATCGGCGCCATGGCCAGGCCGATGGAGATGATCACCGGGCCAATCACCACCGGCGGCAGCAGCCGATCGATGAACCCGGTGCCCTTGATCTTCACCGCCAGGCCCAGGAAGGTGTAGACGAAACCCGCCGCCATCACGCCGCCCATGGTCGCGGCCAGGCCGAACTGGCCTTTGGCGAGGATGATCGGGGTGATGAAGGCAAAGCTCGAGGCCAGGAACACCGGTACCTGGCGCCCAGTGACGACCTGGAACAGGATCGTTCCCAGACCGGCGGTGAACAGCGCCACGTTAGGGTCCAGCCCGGTGATCAGCGGCATCAATACCAGCGCGCCGAAGGCGACGAACAGCATCTGGGCACCGGACAGGATCTGGCGCCAGAGCGGATCGTTGAACTCGTCTTGCATGCTCAAGCGTCCTTCTGCTTGGTGCCGAAGATCTTGTCGCCGGCATCGCCCAGGCCCGGGATGATGTAGCCATGTTCGTTGAGTTTCTGGTCGATGGACGCGGTGTAGATGGTCACATCCGGGTGGGCGTCCTGCACGGCCTTGATGCCTTCGGGGGCCGCGACCAGCACCATGGCGCGGATGTCCCGGCAACCGGCTTTTTTCAGCAGGTCGATGGTGGCGACCATGGAGCTGCCAGTGGCGAGCATCGGGTCGATGATCATCGCCAGGCGCTCGTCGATTTCCGGCACCAGTTTTTCCAGGTAGGTATGCGCTTGCAGGGTCTGCTCGTTGCGAGCCACGCCCACGGCGCTGACCTTGGCCCCGGGGATCAGGCTCAGGACGCCCTCGAGCATGCCGATGCCGGCGCGCAGGATCGGCACCACGGTGATTTTCTTGCCGGCGATTTTCTCGACCTGGACCGTACCGGCCCAACCGTCGATGTCATAGGACTCCAGCGGCAGGTCCTTGGTGGCTTCGTAGGTGAGCAGGGCACCGACTTCCTGGGCCAGTTCACGGAAGTTCTTCGTGCTGATATCGGCGCGGCGCATCAGGCCGAGTTTGTGTCTGATCAGCGGGTGGCGGATCTCGAGGATGGGCATGGGGAAGGCTCCGGCGGCGGGCAAAAAAACCGGCCTAGATTAATCTATCCGAGGGTGTTGTCCTATAGACAATACAGAACGTTAGTCCACAAACGCTTGATCTGGCCGGGCGGGATGCGTACCTTTGCCGGCTTTTCCGAACCCTGCCCCTTGGAGAGCGCCATGTCCGCTGATCTCGAGCATATCCGTCAAATCATGCGAGAGGCTGACTGCCTGTACACCGAAGCCGAAGTCGAAGCGGCCATCGCCCGTGTCGGTGCGCAAATCAACGAGCAACTGGCCGATGCCAATCCGGTGGTGTTCTGCGTGATGAACGGCGGGCTGATTTTCTCCGGCAAGCTGTTGACCTACCTGAACTTCCCCCTGGAAGCGTCCTACCTGCACGCGACGCGTTATCGCAACGAAACCAGCGGCGGCGATCTGTTTTGGAAAGCCAAGCCGGAAGTCTCGTTCATCGACCGCGACGTGCTGATCATCGATGACATCCTCGACGAAGGTCACACCCTGGGCGCAATCATCGACTTCTGCAAACACGCCGGCGCCCGTGCCGTGCACACCGCCGTGCTGATCGACAAGGACCATGACCGCAAGGCGCGGCCGGACTTGAAAGCCGATTTCGTCGGCCTGCCATGCATCGACCGCTACATCTTCGGTTATGGCATGGACTACAAAGGTTACTGGCGCAACGCCAATGGCATCTTCGCCGTCAAGGGCATGTAATCGATGACTCGGCCAAGCTTTCTGGAACAAGCGCTGTTCGATGAGTTGGCCGAGAAAGCCGCGGCCAATCCTCGCGGGCGGCAGCACCATAATTTCCATGGGATGGATGAGCCGTGCCATCGCATGGCGGTGGGTTTGCAGCCTTCCACCTACATCCCGCCGCACCGTCACCTGAGTGCCGACAAGGCGGAAACCTTGCTGGTGCTCAAGGGCCGATTGGGGGTGTTGATTTTTGACCAGGCCGGTGCGGTGGTGGACAAGCGCATCCTGCAGGCCGGCGGCGATTGCCTCGGCGTCGACTTGCCGGCTGGCGTGTACCACGGCTTGGTGGTGCTGGAAGCCGACAGCCTGATGTTCGAATGCAAGGCCGGCCCTTACCGGCCCGTGGGCGAGGGCGAACTGGCCCATTGGGCGCCCCGCGAAGGCGAGCCTGGCGTAGCGCAATACCACGCCTGGATGCGCGCCCAATTCGCCTAGCACCTGTGGCCTGAGAGCTTTTGTGGCGAGGGAGCTTGCTCCCGCTTGGGTGCGGAGCACCCACCTGCAATTGCACAACTCCACCCCAAGGGGCTGCTACGCAGCCCAGCGGGAGCAAGCTCCCTCGCCACAAAGGCTCCCTTGCTACAGATCAGGCCAGCCTTGCTTGAGTCGCGCTACCGGCTAGCCATTTTTCGCTCTTGACCCGCGCCTGCTCCAAGGTCTGCACATACGCCAACTGACGTTGTTCGCGATGAATGCCGGCGCGGCGCAGTTTCAGGCGTACCCGGGGCGCGGTCGCGACCAGGATCAGGCCGATGCCGTGCTTGCGGTAATCCTTCAGGATATTTTCCAGCGCGGCCAGGGCGGTCATGTCCAGCATCGGCACGGCGCTCATGTCCACGACCACTACACGAACGCCCGGGTCGAACCGGCGCAGCACATCCAGGGCCTTTTCCGCCGCGCCGAAGAACAGCGGCCCACGGATCCCGTAGCAGCGTACATGTTCGGGCATGTCCAGCAGGGCCTGGTGGAAGTGGCGCGGCAGTTCGGCACTGTCGGTCAGTTCGCTCATGCGCTTGATGAACAGCCCGGCGGCGAGCAGCAGGCCGACTGCGACGGCCAGGACCATGTCGAACAGCACCGTCAGGCCCAGGCAGGTCAGCAGCACCAGTACGTCGCTGCGCGGGGCGATGCGCAGGGTGTGCAGCACATGCCCGGCTTCGCTCATGTTCCAGGCGACCATCACCAACAGCGCGGCCAGTGCGGCCATGGGCAAATAACTGAACAGCGGCGCCAGCAGCACAATCGCCACCAGCACCACGAGGCTGTGGATAATCGCGGCCAGCGGTGAAGAGGCGCCGCTGCGCACATTGGTGGCGCTGCGGGCAATGGCGGCGGTGGCGGTGATGCCACCGAACAGCGGCGCCACCAAATTGCCCAGGCCCTGGCCCATCAACTCGGCGTTGGGGTCGTGCTTGCTGCCGGTCATGCCATCCGCCACCACCGCGCACAACAAGGATTCGATGGCGCCGAGCATGGCGATGGCAAAGGCGGGCGCCAGCAGTTGGCGGATCAGGTCATAGGAGAGGATCAACCGATGCCCCTGGCCGTCCGGCAGGTTCCAGGGCCAGTCGAAGCTCGGTAAGAAAGGTGGGATGCCTGGGTGAACGATGCCATCGACAACGTAGCTGAACCGTTCGCCCAGCGTCGCGATCGGCCATCCGCCGCTTTCCATCGCCAGCCCAAGCAGCGTACCCACCAGCAGGGCCACCAGATGCCCAGGCACCCGGGGCACCCAGCGCGGCCAGGCAATCAGCACCGCCAGGCACGCGGCGCCGATGACTCCATCGCCGAGACGGGCACCGGGCAGCGCCACGAGCAATTCCCCCAGTTGTTCGATGTAGTGTTTGGCTTGGCCTGCGGTGGTCAGCCCCAGCAGGTCCTTCAGTTGCAAGGTAGCAATGACCACGCCAATGCCCGCGGTGAAACCGAGGATGACCGGGTAGGGAATGTACTGGATCAAACGGCCGGCGCGCATCAGGCCCAGGGCGATCAGGATCAGGCCGGCAAGCATGGTGCACAACAAGAGGCCGCCCAGGCCGTATTGCTGGGTGATGGGCAGCAGGATGACCACGAACGCCGCTGTCGGCCCGCTCACGTTGAAGCGTGAGCCGCCAGTGAGGGCGATCAGCGGCGCTGCCACCAACACCGTGTACAGACCGTGCTGCGGCGGCACGCCGACGGCAATCGCCAGGGCCATGGCCAGGGGGATGGCGATAATGCCGACGGTCAGCCCGGCCACCAGATCGCCGCGCAGGCGTTCGAGGGTGTAACCGGCCCGCCAGGTTTGGCGCCAGGCGGCGAACAGCGGTGGGGCGGAAAAAGACATGGGCACTCCACACAAAATGAACGGGCGTTACATCTGGATCTGCCGAACAACGATCCCTGTGGCGAGGGAGCTTGCTCCCGCTCGGCGGCGCAGCCGTCGTAAAACGGGTCGACGCGGTTTGCCAGGGGAATCGCAGTCGCCTGTTGTTTGGGGCGGCTGCGCCACCCAGCGGGAGCAAGCTCCCTCGCCACACAGGCATGCGCCAGTGAGATCGAGGCTGATGCCCACTTTGAGTATGCCGCGCCCGCTGCCCGGATGTATTGATCCGGATCGCTTATTTTTACCGCCGGTGCTCATGCTAGAGTGCCCGGCCAAGACCCTGGAGCTTGCCATGCGTGTATCGATCCGCCGTTGCGCCATTTTGTTGTTGATCGCCTGTCTGCCTTTGACGGCCGTGGCCGCGCCGATGCACAGCCAGTTCCTGCCACCGGATGACCTGGTGGTGCGCCAGGAACAACCTGAACAGCAGCAGTTGCTGCAAGTGACCGAATATTCGGTGGTGCTGGGTAACCAGCGCCAGTCTAACCAGCAACCGATCCCGGTCACTTCGCCCCTGCTGGTCCGTCTCAAGGGCAAGCCCTTGAACAAAGGAGCGACCGTCAGCCAGGTGATCCTCAACTTCGACGGCGAAAGCAAAAGCCTGAAGAAGCCAGTCTTCGATGAGGCGAGCAAGACCCTGACGCTGTCTTATCCACAGGCCCAGTACCGGGTGGTCATCGATCTGCTGCGCAACAACACGGTTTATGTGCAGTTCCTCACTTACGCCAACGGCCATATCTGGGCCGACCTGCACACCGGCGCCGAACGCCCGCGTTGAGCCCCGGGGCCTGCCGGGGGTAAACTGCCCGCCCCGTGAATTGTGCGAGTTGGAGCCGGCAATGCGTAAAGACAAGAAACAAGTGATTGGCGACGAAATTGGCGACGAGCAGATCAAGCTGTTCCTCAATTTCGAACCGGTCGATGCCACTTCGCCGTCGTTGCACAAACTGATCAAGGCCTACCGTGGCCTGCGGGTCGACGATTTCGAGCGCTTCCTGACGTTCTTCGTCGAGGCCGGCCATGACCTCGATGGCAAGGATGAGCACGGCAACGATTTCGTTGCGCTGATCAAGGACCAGCGTAATGCCGAGGAATACATCGAGTTGATCAACAAGGCGCGCGGCTGAGTTGAAATCCCGTTAACGCTCTTCGGGGCGTTGAACGCTTCGCTTGTGCGTAACTAGTTTCTTCCTTTTAAAGTTGCTCCGAAAGGATATGTCACCATTCGGAGTGTTTTGTTTTGTTTGGATTTCCATTACTTTTGCGTCGAAGCCAAGTGGCTTTAACGTCATCGTTTAAATGGAGCTGTATGCATCATGGAAGATCAAAAGAAGTATATCGCCGGGGTGTTGTTGTCCCTGGCGGCGTGCCTGGCAAGTTCTGCTTCCTGCGCACGAGATGAAATCGTCAATGTCGAAATCTACAACGCAACAGCTGCCGACATTGTGCCTGGTAGCGGCTTTAGCTGGACTGATTATTGGGCCTCTTCGGGCCACAATTTTTGGATAGTCCCGGGTGAGAGCCAGGAGCTGACGTACTATCTGCCCCAATCGCGCGCCGAGCGAGAGGCCCTCAGCTACACGCAGGACAGCCGCACCTGTCATTTCAGCTTTGGGCATGTCGCACGAACACCGGTCAGTGAAGGGGCAATGCCTTATCGTCGTTGGGTCAATGCGGAGCCGACGGATTATTGTGTCGCTCAATTGATTGATGTAGAAGATGATGACGACTATGTTCGCAACGGCGGAACACGCATCAAATTCACCATGAAATAACGCCGCGGAAAATAAAAAGCCTCCCGTTTTGCACGGGAGGCTTTTTATATTAACGGCAAGGTATCAGGCGTAACTGTGCGCCTTGCTGTCTTCGACCAACTCCAACGCAATGTTGTTCTGCACATTGATCTTGCGATACAGCGCCGCGTCGGTTTCCAGCACTTTTTCCCGTGCCGGAAAGATCTCCGCGAGCTTGGTAGCCCACTCGCCCTTGGCCTTGTCCGGGAAGCAGCGCTCGATCAGTTCCAGCATGATCGACACGGTCACCGATGCACCCGGCGATGCGCCGAGCAGGGCGGCGAGGGTGCCGTCCTTGGCCGCCACCAGTTCGGTGCCGAATTGCAGGACGCCACCTTTCTTCGGGTCTTTCTTGATGATCTGTACCCGTTGGCCGGCCACTTCCAGGCGCCAGTCTTCGGCTTTCGCCTCGGGGTAGAAGCGGCGCAGGGATTCCAGGCGCTGTTCCATGGATTGCATCACTTCGCTGATCAGGTACTTGGTCAGGTCCATGTTGTCCCGGGCCACGGCCAGCATCGGGCCGATGTTGCCGGCACGTACCGACAGCGGAAGGTCCATGATCGAGCCGTGCTTGAGGAACTTGGTGGTGAAACCGGCGTAGGGTCCGAACAGCAGGGATTTCTTGCCGTCGACCACGCGGGTGTCCAGGTGCGGCACCGACATGGGCGGCGAACCCACGGCGGCCTGGCTGTAGACCTTGGCCTGGTGGTGCTTGACCACTTCCGGGTTGTCGCAACGCAGCCACTGGCCGCTGACCGGGAAGCCGCCGAAGCCCTTGCTTTCCTCGATGCCCGAGGCTTGCAGCAGCGGCAGCGCCGCGCCGCCGGCGCCGAGGAATACAAACTTGGCGTCGACTTCGCGGGTGCTGCCGGAATTGACGTCCTTGATGCTCACGGTCCAGCCGCTGCCGTTGCGCTTGAGCCCGGTAACGCGCTTGCAGTATTTGACTTGGGTATCCGGGGCGCTGGTCAGGTGCTTGAGCAACTGGTTGGTCAGCGCGCCGAAATTGACGTCGGTACCGTTCATGACGCGGGTGGCGGCGATGACTTCATCGTCTGGCCGGCCAGGCATCATCAACGGCATCCACTCGGCCATCTTGGCCTTGTCTTCGGTGTATTCCATGTCGGCGAAGGCGTGATGCTGGTGCATCAACTCGAAACGCTTCTTCAGGAACGCCACGCCTTTCTCGCCTTGCACGAAGCTCAGGTGTGGCACCGGGGCGATGAAAGACTTGGAGGAGCCGAACGTGCCTTTTTGGGTCAGGTACGTCCAGAACTGTTTCGACACCTCGAACTGGGTGTTGATGTGCACGGCTTTCTTGATGTCGACAGTGCCGTCGGCCGCCTGGGGCGTGTAGTTGAGCTCACACAGCCCGGCATGGCCGGTACCGGCGTTGTTCCACGGGTTGGAACTCTCCGCGGCACCGGAATCCATCAGCTCGACGACTTCCAGCGACATCGCGGGGTCGAGCTCCTTGAGCAGCACGGCCAGGGTGGCACTCATGATGCCGGCCCCTACCAGAACTACATCGACTGCTTCGTTATGCGCCATTTAACGCGTCTCCAAAATCTGCAGCACCAAATTGTCGGCATAGCGGCCAGGAGTGGCGGGGCAGGTCAGTTGCGCCCCAGTGATCCATGGCCAGGATCGCCATGTCCGAATCTTCGCAATTTTTCGCACCTACTGCGGATGCATGCAGCCTGGCCTCAAGAGTCACATGAACTCATTTAAGCGCCGGGCAGGCAATTCGACTTATGGCCGAGACATCCGTTCGTGCAACCAAATCCGTAGCGGACAGGCTTCAGGCGCCGGTTCTTGAGCGATATCCGGTCCTGTGTCGTTGGGCTGTTTCAGACGCCAATGGTGCTTGTTCAGACGCAAAACTCTTCATTTGCTCGCCACACTCTCGTGAAGTTGTGAAAACCCGTTTTTTCACGCTCTTTTGAAGACGTGAACCTCAAAAAAGGGCTGTCCCAGCCTGGCACTGCGCCCGGTTTGGTTGCCCCCATGGAATACATGACAGGCAAAACGGGCAGACAGCTCAGTGACCGAGCGTAATGACAGCTCTGCAGATTCGCGAAAAGTGGTGATTTGCCTGGAGGAACAGCAAGCGCGCCAGCTTCACTCGATCTGTGTGGGCGGCTCTCTGTGGGCGGTGCGGGGTGCCAATACCAGCGCATCAGCGGTGTTGCGCGGCCCGATCAGGAGACGTCCTTATAATCGGGGGGAGATTGTATCGAAGAAACGCAGGGAAATGGTCGTGTTTAATGACTTTTATTAGCCGTCCGGTCAGGTGGTCAACAGTTGCCGGTTGCGTGCGCGGGCACGAAGCGGTTGCACGCGGGCGCTGGCGGGCAATGGCTGGTGCAACCAGTTGAGACGGATCTCATCGATTTCCACCCAGCCTTCGCCCATGGGTTGCAGGCTGCACTGCTTGAACGCCTGGCAACGGCCGTTGCGATCGAGCAGGGCGAAGCTGCGGTGATGGGGGCGCGGGGTGAACAGCGAAATGAGGAAGCGCATGAGCGGATACCGGGTCAGGAAGCTTGGAGCAAGCCTGACAGCGGGCCATGACATACCGGTGTAAGGATCGTGACAGTGGGGTGACAGGAACCGGCAATCACGGCCCGTGTCAGACATTTCAGTATTCATCGTATGACGCTAGTTCACCGCGATGGCGCACCGCTATACTGCCGGCCTGTTTGTGCCCGATTCTGGAGAGAAGAGCATGTTGCAACGCCTGTTGTTCGGTTTGATCGCTGTGACCAGTCTGACCCTCGTCGGCTGCGCCCACAGCCCGCAACAACTTAACCCGGAGCCCAAGCTCAATGCCCAACTGGCGCCTGTGGGTCGTGGCCAGCCGGTGGTGGTGCGGGTCGTGGACGGTCGTCCGTCGCCGACGCTCGGCACCCGCGGTGGGCTGTATCCGGAAACCAGCGTGATCACGGTGCAGGGCGCGCAGATCCTGCCCAAGCTGCAGGCCCAGGCTGAAGCCGCGGTGCGTTTGTTGGGCTTCACGCCGACCGCCAATGCCTTGAATGCTCCGCAACTGACCGTGACCTTGGCCGAGCTCAAGTACCAGTCGCCCAAGGAAGGCATGTACGTGACCGAAGCCACCATCGGCGCGACCTTCCGCTCCGACGTGCAGAACGCCAACCGGCGCTATAGCGGTCGCTACGGTGCGTCCCTGGACCAGCGCTTCGGCATGGCACCTAACCAGGACACCAATACCAAGCTGGTCAGCGATGTCTTGAGCGATGCCCTGACCCGGCTGTTCAAGGACCCGACCATTGGCCAGGTGCTGGCTGAGTAAATAACAAACCCCTATCCCCTGTGGGAGCGAGCTTGTGTGGGAGCGGGCTTGCTCGCGAAGGCGGTGGGCCAGCTGCATGAATGTTGACTGGCACAACGCTTTCGCGAGCAAGCCCGCTCCCACACCGACTCGCTCCCACAGGGGTTTTTTATGGGCGAAATTCTCAGGCTGCCTGGGAATAGAACTCCAGCACGCTGATCCCGGTCAGCAGGTCTGTCTCCGGCAGGTCGGCATGTGGATGGCCGCCGAGGGCGCAATACACCAGCCAATGGCGGTCCTGCACATTGAAGGACAAGCTGTCGACGAGGTTCTGTTGTTCGTCGCTCGGGCTGATGAGATAGAGACGATCCTGGTTTTCGGCGTGCAGCATGACGGGTTCCGTGCAGGTTTGAAGGGCGACAGAGTGGCCTAATCAGATGACGAAACCGTGACTGGGAAAATTAATCCAAGGCCTGATCGCCGAGCCTGTAATGACCAGGCCAGCCCAACAAAAAACACACACGGCCCGAACGCTTGGCGACATTCCTGTGGCGAGGGAGCTTGCTCCCGCTGGGTTGCGCAGCAGCCCCAAACTGACCCTGCGGCGTCTCGGTTGATTGATTACGCTCATGGGGGCGCTTCGCACCCCAGCGGGAGCAAGCTCCCTCGCCACAAAAGCATCCAATCCCGTAGGGGATCGTTACTGGTCGGAAAAAACGGCGCAGGGCGGCAGGCTTTCGGTAGAATCCGCGCCCTGTTCGTAGGCCACGGACGTGTCCCGTCCGTTTTTCGCTTGAGGTTCGTGATGTCGTCGCATCTGCTTTCGTTGTTCGCTGCCCACCCCGCCAAACTGATCAACTTGCTCGCGTTGCTGTTTGCCTGCCCGGGCGGCTGGGTGCTGCATGCGACGCGCCGCCGTGAACAACGGGCGCGGGCCTGCCTTGAAGCCCGCAATCGCGATGGCAACGAACGATTTGAAGCGCTGCTGGATCTGGCCACCCAGCGCATGAACCGGTTTTTCTACCGGTTTGGCTTCGGCTGCCTGGCGCTGGCGTTGCTGGTGTCGTGGATCAGTACGCAGTTCTGAAGCAGTAGCCTTGCAAGGCAATCGAGGATCGCTTTGTAAAAGTGTTTGCAGGGCAAATGAGGATTGCCTGGCAAAAGTGCTTTTGTGGCGAGGGAGCTTGCTCCCGCTGGGCTGCAAAGCAGCCCCTCTCGAACGCTCAACCCTAGCTCCAAGCCTGTGTTGCGATTGCTGTGCAATCGAGCGGGAGCAAGCTCCCTCGCCACAGAGGCCACAGAGGCCACAGAGGCCACAGAGGCCACAGAGGCCACAGAGGCCAAACCAGGCCCTCGCAAGCCCGGCTTTAAAGCGCCAACCCCGCCTTGACCCGATATTGGTTACGCACCGGCGTCGCATATTGCAGCACCAGGAATGGCCGGTGTTCCGGCGGGCATGCGTCCAGTCGGCGCTGCCATTCCTCCTGGGCCTTGGCCAACTCATCAGCACCAAACACCTCGGCCGCCGTCGGCACCTGTAACTGCGGGTCGGCGTCGGCCCATTGGGCGTAGGCCAGGTAATGCACCGGGAACAGCCGGTAGCCGCCGAGAATCTGCCGGTCCATTTCCAGGGCCAATTGCTTGGTGTCCTCGAACAGCTCGGTGATGGGCGCGGCGAAGTTCACATGGACCCGGCCCTTGTAGCCGGTGATGCCCTTGGCAATGCTCACGTCGTCTTCGCCCGGGGCCTTGGTGTAGGTGCCGGTGGTGGCGCGGATGCACAACTCGCGGGCCTTGGCCTGGTCGCACGGGTCGTATTCGTAGCTGATCGACACCGGCGTGAGGTTCAGTGATTGGATCACCTCACCGAACGGCTCGTCCTTGCGGCTCATGTGGAACATCTTGAGGATCGCCGATTCGGTCCGGTCGTCACCGTCCTTGGCCCGCCCTTCGGCCTGGGCGATCCAGATCGAGGCGCAGTCGTTGCGGATCGAATGGTTGATATACGCCGACAGCAACTGGTACGCCGCCATTTTTTCCCGCCGCCCGGTGATGGAACGGTGCACGATAAAGCTCTTGTTCAGGCGCATCAGGTCGCTGACAAAGGGCTTTTGCAGCAGGTTGTCGCCAATGGCGATGCGCGGCGTCGGCAGGCCGGCGTGGTACACGGCATAGTTGACGAAGGCCGGGTCCATCACGATATCGCGGTGGTTGGCGATGAACAGATAGGCACTGCCGGACTTGAATTGCTCCACCCCGGTGTAGGTCACGCCATCGGTGGCGCGCTCAATGGTGTGGTCGACGTAGAACTCCACCTTGTCCTGCAACGTAGCGACCGACGTCACACCGGCGAACTCACGGCGCAATCTTTGCGCTATAAGAGGTTTGAGCATCCAGCCGAAGGCGCCGGCCAGGCGTGGGAAGCGGAAGTGGGTGAGGATATCTAGAAACGCCTTGTCGCCGAGCAGCCGTGCCAGCACCGCTGGGACTTCGCTGTCGTCGTAAGGTCGGATGGCATCGAATTCGCCCATCATGCTCTCTTGTTGGAAACGGCTAGGGTAAGTAAAGGTTCGATCGAAAAAACGACGGGGCACGGCCTGGAAGATAAGCCAGACGAAAATAGCCCTGCAAATAGACCGGCGATTATACGCACAAGTCACTTGGGAGACCGCGATGCTGGAACAGGCTAGTTATGATTGTCCCTATTGTGGGGAGGAAGTAGAGACAACCGTGGACTTGTCCGGCGGTGATCAGACCTACATCGAGGACTGTCAGGTGTGCTGTCGGCCGGTCACCTTTGTACTGCAGGTCCATGAAGAAGAGTGGCATCTCGAAGTCTTCAGCGAAAACGAGTGAAGGGGGCGCCCATGCAGCGAATCTACGAGCTGGACAACTTGATGGAAGGCGAGTTGCTGCAAGGCATGCTCGCCAGTGAGGGTGTCACGGCGCATCTGGTGGGGCGCGACCTGGTCGGCGGTGTGGGGGAGTTGCCGATGCATGGATTGCTCGGGCTGGCGGTGGAAGACGACCAGGCGCAATACGCCCGGGAGTTGATCGCCGCGTACAATGCGGCGCTGCCGCTGCCCGGCGATGAACCGGACAGCTACCCCGGCACGCTGGTCTGTTAGGCTGGCGGTCGTTCGTTCGATCAAGAGTCGTGTTGCCCCATGTGTGGACGTTATGCCCTGTTTCGCTGGAACCCCACCTTCGCGGCCCTGCCCGGTTTTCCCGCCGATCAGAAGGCCCAATGGAATATTTCGCCCAACGATTCGGTGCTGATACTGCGGGCCGGCGCCGAGGGGCAGCGCGAGCTGGCCCGGGCTCGCTGGGGCCTGACGCCGCCGTGGCTGACCGACCTGTCCCGCACCCCGGCCCATGCCCGGGCCGAAACCGTGGCCGAGCAACCGATGTTCCGCGAGGCCTTGCGCCTGCGCCGCTGCCTGCTGCCGGCCAACGGCTTCTACGAGTGGCGCGGCGGCACGCGCAAGCGTCCGTACTGGCTGACGCCGGGGGAGGGCTCGTCGTTGTTTTTTGCCGCGATCTGGGAAGCGTATCCGGTGCAGGAACAGGTGTGGTTGAGCACGGCGGTGATCACCCAACCGGCGGCGGGTCAACGCCGGCCGTTGATCCTGGACGAAGCAGGCCAGCGCCTGTGGCTCGACCCCGAGACCCCGCTGCATGCCTTGCAAGGGCTGTTGGCCAGCGAGCCGGCGCCACTGCGCGAGCGGGTGTTGGCCAATATGGTCAATGATCCGAAGCTAAATGGGCCGGAGTGCTTGACGCCGGCTTGAGTGTCGCGGCGCTTGTATTGGCCCCATCGTCGGATCGCCGCCCGGAGCAGGCTCGCTCCCACAGTGAATTACAGGTGTATTCAAATTTCCCGTACACCGACCATCCCCTAATGTGGGAGCGGGCTTGCTCGCGAAAGGGGCATGACACCCAACATTCATGCAAGCTGACCCACCGCTTTCGCGAGCAAGCCCACAATAGCTTGTGGGTGTTCACAAAAAATGTGTGCACCGCCTGTCCCCTGTGGGAGCGAGCCTGCTCGCGATAGCGGCGGATCAGTCGACATTAATGTGGCTGACATACTGTCATCGCGAGCAGGCTCGCTCCCACAATAAGATTTGTGGGTTACTCGTGATGCGGCTCACCCAGGAACGTCAGCGAAGTGAACACGCCACGGGTGTCCACGTCCTTGTTGTCCTTGAGCTTGATTTCCATGTGCGCCGCGATCACATTCAGGCCTTCGTTGCGCACCAGTACCTTGGCCCGGCCCTCTGCGTCGGTTTCCGTCGAGACGGTGTTCGGCGCGCTGCGGTAGTCGCCCACCAGTTTCACCCCGGCCGCCGGTTTGCCGTCCAGCAGCACCCGGACCGGTAATGACTGGCCCGGGCCTACGGTCAGCGGGTCGACTTCCGGCAGGATCACGAACTTGATCGGTGCAAGCGTCGGCAGTTTCGCCCCAGGCTCATAAATCGCCAGGCTGTACTTGAACGTCTGGGTCGCTTCGACCGCCCCGGGCACTTTGCTGCGGCCTTCGTTGATCCACTTCTTGTCCGCCGTCTGGGACCACATGCCGTTGTCCAGCGCCACCGCCAGTACGGCTGGCGGTTTGAGCGGTTGCAGGCGGGCGTGGTCCGGCAGGCGTTCTACGGTGACCGGAATCATCTTGCCGCCCAGGTCATAGGCCCAGGCACCGCTGATTTTCTGCGCCTTGAAGGCATTGTCTTCGGCACCGTGGCCGTAGATCACTTCGATGTTGCCGCGACGCTGTTCGGTCCACAGGCCATGGGCCGAGGCCTGCGCGGCCAGGAACAGGCCAAGCAGGGCGAAGGTCTTGGGGTATTTCATGCTGACTTCCTTATAGATCGAGGGTGAGGCTGACAGTGAAGTTGCGCGGATCGCCGGGCGTGACCCAGTAATTGCTGTAGGAGCGTTCGTAGTATTTTTCGTCGAAGACGTTATTCAGGTTCAGGCCCACGGTGACGTCATCGCTGGCCTTGTAATGGGCCAGCAGGTCCACGGTGTGGTAGGCCGGCAGTTCGAAATCCTTGCCGGCTTCGCCCGAGCGATCGCCGACGTAAGTGAACGCCGCGCCAACATCCGAGCCGCGCAGGTGCCCATTCTGGAATTCGTAGACCCCCAGCAGGCTGCCGCTGTGTTTGGCGACGCCGAGGATCCGGCTGCCGGTGGGATTTCCCGGGTCACCCTTGGTCACTTCGGCATCGATGTAGGCATAGGCGCCGATCACCCGCACGGCGTCGGTCACCTGCCCGGTCAGTTGCAAGTCGATGCCCTGGCTGCGGGCCTTGCCGATGGCGCGGCTGAAGTCGGTGCCGGCGACCGGGCTCAGGACGTTTTCCTTCTCGATATGGAACGCCGCCAGGGTGGTGCTCAGGCGATCGTCGAACAACTCGCTCTTGATCCCCACTTCATAGCCGACCCCTTCCTCGGGATCGAAAGTCTTGCCGCCGGCATCCAGGCCGTTGTTGGGCTTGAACGAGGTGGAGGCGTTGGCGAACAGGCCGACCTCGGGCGTCAATTGATATAGCAGGCCGGCCCGCTGGGTCAGGGCGTCGTGGCGTTGGCGGCTGGTGAGATGGGTGTTGTGGTCTTCGATGCTCTGCTCGAAATGCTCGTAGCGCACGCCAAGCATGCCCCGCAGCTTGTCGGTGAAGACGATCTGGTCTTGCAGGTTCAGCGCGCGGCTTTGTACATGTTCGAAAAAATCGGGGCCGATGCGTTTGCCATCAGGTTTTGGCTGGCCGTAAATCGGTTGATAAATGTCGATGGGATAAGCGCTGCCGTTGATGGTGGTCACGCGCTCGTTCTTGCGGTAGTCCTCGTATTCCGTGCCGATCAACAGTTCGTGCTGCCAGGGGCCGAGGTCGAAGATTCCACGCAATTCAAGTTGGGTGATGCTGTCGTGCCAATTGTTGTCGCGCTCGCGATAGCGGCGGTCCACCGTGTGGCCGTCGGCGTTCAGCGGACGCGCTTCGGAAGCGAAACCCCAGAGTTCACCCTGCTTGTAGTGGCTGGCCAGGCGCAGTTGCCAGGCGTCGTTGAGCTGATGTTCGAGGGCGGCCTGGAGCATGTTGTTGTGGTTGTCGATGTCGCCGTCGTTGGGCTCGCCCAGGAAAGTCGAGCGGGAAACGCCGCTCCAGCGATTGTTCGGAGCGACGATGCCACGGTCGAACGTCGAGCTGTGGCGCACGATTTCGCTTTCCACCAGCAACCGCGTATCAGGGTTCAGTTGCCAACTGATGGAAGGCGCAACGAAAACACGCTTGCTGCCGACATGGTCGCGGAAGCTATTGTTGTCCTCGACCGCCAGATTGACCCGCGACAGCACGTTGCCTTCGGCATCCAGTGGCGTGTTGACGTCCAGCGCGGTTCGGTAACGATCCCAGCTTCCGGCGCTGGTTTGCAGCGTGGTGAAGGCTTCCGGTTGCGGTTTCTTGGTGACAATGTTCACCGTGCCGCCAGGGTCGCCTCGGCCATACAGGCTGGCCGCCGGGCCCTTGAGCACTTCGATGCGTTCGATGTTCGCGGCGTCCGGGGTGCTCGGATAGCCGCGGTTGGCGCTGAAACCGTCCTTGTAGAACTCCGAGGTGGTGAAACCGCGCACGCTGTATTCGTAAAGCGTCAGGCCACCGAAATTGTTCTGCTTCGACACGCCGCCAGCATACTCTAATGCCCGTTCAACACTGGTGCTGCCCAGGTCCTTGAGCACGCTGGCGGGAATCACGCTGATCGATTGCGGGATGTCGCGCAGGGCCGTGTCGGTCTTGGTTGCACTGGCGGAGCGGGTGGCGCGATAGCCCGTGACAGGCCCGGTGGCGGATTCGTAGTCGGACGTTACGGTGATGGCGTCCAGCTCCAGCGGCTGGACTTCTTCGGCGTAGGCGGGATCGCCGAGCAGGCCCAGGGCGAGGCTGGCAGCGGAAATCCGTTTCAGGGATGACATGTTATGTTGTTCCAATTTTTAGTATTGAAACAATATAACACTACTAATGAGAATTTATGCTATTCCTGATTTGCTAAATACGGGCGGTGTTTTTGTGGCGAGGGAGCTTGCTCCCGCTGGGCTGCGAAGCAGCCCTAAACCTGCCACCTCAAAACACCAGACCGATTGCATTCAATCCTGTTGGGTCTGCTTCGCAGCCCAGCGGGAGCAAGCTCCCTCGCCACAGGATTTGAGGAGGGCTTGCTCGGTTGCAAGGCCCCTTTTATGGTTATGGTGCGGCTTACTGTTCTTCTTTAGGCACCACCGGCGCCGGCGGTGGGCGCAGGCCGATTTCGGCGCTGAGCTTGAGCTCCTTGCCGTTGCGCATGACCTGGATCGTCACCTTGTCGGTGGGCTTGATCCGCGCGACCTGGTTCATCGAGCGGCGGCCATCGCCGGCCGGTTCGCCATCGATGCTCAGGATTACATCGCCCAGTTGCAGGCCGGCCTTCTGCGCCGGACCGTCGCGGAAGATCCCCGCCACCACGATGCCGGGCCGCCCGGACAAGCCGAAGGATTCCGCCAGTTCCTGGGTCAGCGGCTGGACTTCGATCCCCAGCCAACCGCGGATGACCTGGCCGTGTTCGATGATGGATTTCATCACCTCCATCGCCAGTTTCACCGGAATGGCGAAACCGATGCCCTGGCTGCCGCCGGACTTGGAGAAGATCGCCGTGTTGATCCCGGTGAGGTTGCCGTTGGCATCCACCAGCGCGCCACCGGAATTGCCGGGATTGATCGCGGCGTCGGTCTGGATGAAATCCTCGTAGTTGTTCAGGCCCAACTGATTACGCCCGGTGGCACTGATGATGCCCATGGTCACGGTCTGACCAACGCCGAACGGGTTGCCGATGGCCAGGGTCACGTCGCCGATGCGGATGCTGTCGGAGCGGCCGATGGTGATGGCCGGCAGGTTCTTGAGATCGATCTTCAGTACCGCCAGGTCGGTTTCCGGATCGCTGCCGATCACCCGGGCCAGGGTTTCACGGCCATCCTTGAGGGCCACCACGATCTGGTCGGCACCGCTGGTGACGTGGTTGTTGGTCAGGATGTAGCCTTCCGGGCTCATGATCACGCCCGACCCCAGGCTCGACTCCATGCGCTTCTGCTTGGGCGAGTTGTCGCCGAAAAAGCGCCGGAATTGCGGGTCTTCAAACAGCGGATGGCTGGGTTTGTTGATGACCTTGGTGGTGTACAGGTTCACCACGGCCGGCGCGGCGGTGGTCACGGCGTCGGCATAGGACACCGGCCCCTGCAGCACCGCCTTGGTTTGCGGCGCCTGCTGCAGGTTGACGTCGAGGCTCGGCAGGCCAACCCATTCCGGGTAGCGCTGGATAATCAGTAGAGCGACAAGCACACCGGCCAATAGCGGCCAGCCGGAAAAACGCAGCGCCTTGAGCATTAAGCACGTCCTACAAAGGTTGCAGGCGGTATGAGACCGCCCATAATGTCGCGCATTATACGAGGCCGCGCGCGCCTCTGAACGGGATATTTAGGAGTCTTTTCATGGCCGTCGCCCTGAACACCCTGGTAGAAGAAGCGGACCGTTACCTGGCCAGCAGCCGGATTGCCGATTATTGCCCCAACGGCCTGCAGGTCGAAGGCGCGCCCCAGGTGATGCGCATCGTCAGCGGCGTCACCGCCAGCCAGGCCTTGCTCGATGCGGCTGTCGAGGCCGGGGCCGACCTGGTGCTGGTGCATCACGGTTATTTCTGGAAGGGCGAGAACCCTTGTATCACCGGCATGAAACAGCGTCGTCTCAAGACGTTGCTCAAGCATGACATCAGCCTGCTGGCTTACCACTTGCCCCTGGACCTGCACCCCGAAGTGGGCAATAACGTGCAACTGGCCCGCCAGTTGGACATCACCGTCGAGGGACCGCTGGATCCGGATAATCCCAAGATTGTCGGCCTGGTCGGCTCTCTGTCCGAACCGATGACGGCGCGGGATTTCGCGCGCAAGGTCCAGGAAGCCTTGGGCCGCGAGCCCTTGCTGATCGAAGGCGAGCAGATGATCCGTCGGGTCGGCTGGTGCACCGGTGGCGGCCAGGGGTATATCGATCAGGCGGTGCTGGCAGGTGTCGACCTTTACCTCAGCGGCGAGGCCTCGGAGCAGACGTTCCACAGCGCCCGGGAGAACGGCATCAGCTTCATTGCCGCCGGGCATCATGCCACTGAGCGATACGGCGTCCAGGCGCTGGGTGACTACCTGGCGCGACGCTTTGCCCTGGAACACATCTTCATCGATTGCCCGAATCCGATCTGACTGTTTATAACCCCTGTGGGAGCGAGCTTGTGTGGGAGCGGGCTTGCTCGCGAAGGCGGTGGGTCAGTTGCCTAAAGTGTTGACTGGCACAGCGCCTTCGCGAGCAAGCCCGCTCCCACAAAAAGCCCACAGCTCCCGAACCGGCAGGCATATCCATATGCTGTTTCGATCTAGTTGGCGCCCTGATTAGAAGAGGTCGCTGTGCTAGGATTCCCCGCTCGAACACGGCCCGCTGGCCGTTCATAAGAAAGTTTTCGTGAGTAGCCATGGTCGACAAACTGACGCATCTGAAACAGCTGGAGGCGGAAAGCATCCACATCATCCGCGAGGTGGCCGCCGAGTTCGATAACCCGGTGATGCTGTACTCCATCGGTAAAGACTCCGCCGTGATGCTGCACCTGGCACGCAAGGCGTTCTTCCCCGGCAAGCTGCCGTTTCCGGTGATGCACGTCGACACCCGCTGGAAATTCCAGGAAATGTACAAGTTCCGCGACCGCATGGTCGAGGAATTGGGCCTGGACCTGATCACTCATGTGAACCCGGACGGCGTGGCGCAGGGCATCAACCCGTTCACCCACGGCAGTGCCAAGCACACCGACATCATGAAGACCGAAGGCCTCAAGCAGGCCTTGGACAAGTATGGTTTCGATGCTGCGTTCGGCGGTGCCCGTCGCGATGAAGAGAAATCCCGCGCCAAGGAGCGCGTGTACTCGTTCCGTGACAGCAAGCACCGCTGGGACCCGAAGAACCAGCGCCCGGAGCTGTGGAACGTCTACAACGGCAAGGTCAACAAGGGCGAGTCGATCCGCGTCTTCCCGCTGTCGAACTGGACCGAACTGGACATCTGGCAGTACATCTACCTCGAAGGCATCCCGATCGTGCCGCTGTACTTCGCCGCCGAGCGTGAAGTGATCGAGAAGAACGGCACGCTGATCATGATCGACGACGAGCGCATCCTCGAGCACCTGTCCGACGAAGACAAAGCCCGTATCGTCAAGAAGAAAGTGCGTTTCCGTACCCTTGGCTGCTACCCGTTGACGGGCGCGGTGGAGTCCGAGGCCGAAAGCCTGACGGACATCATCCAGGAAATGCTCCTGACGCGAACTTCCGAGCGCCAGGGCCGGGTCATCGACCACGATGGCGCAGGCTCGATGGAAGATAAAAAACGTCAAGGTTATTTCTAAGGGGCTGTCATGTCGCATCAATCTGATTTGATCAGCGAGGACATCCTCGCCTACCTGGGCCAGCACGAGCGTAAAGAGCTGCTGCGCTTTTTGACCTGCGGTAACGTCGACGACGGCAAGAGCACCCTGATCGGGCGCCTGCTGCACGACTCCAAGATGATCTACGAAGATCACCTGGAAGCCATCACCCGCGATTCGAAGAAAGTTGGCACTACCGGTGACGATATCGACCTGGCGTTGCTGGTCGACGGCCTGCAGGCCGAGCGCGAACAAGGCATCACCATCGATGTCGCGTACCGCTATTTTTCCACCGCCAAGCGCAAATTCATCATCGCCGATACCCCCGGCCATGAGCAGTACACCCGCAACATGGCCACCGGTGCTTCCACCTGTGACCTGGCGATCATCCTGGTCGACGCCCGCTACGGCGTGCAGACCCAGACCCGTCGCCACAGCTTCATCGCCTCGTTGCTGGGCATCAAGCACATCGTCGTGGCCATCAACAAGATGGACCTCAAGGACTTCGACCAGGGCGTGTTCGAGTCGATCAAGGCCGACTACCTGAAGTTCGCCGAAGGCTTGAAGATGAAGCCCACCAGCATGCACTTCGTGCCGATGTCCGCCCTCAAGGGCGACAACGTGGTGAACAAATCCGAGCGTTCGCCGTGGTACACCGGCCAATCGCTGATGGAAATCCTCGAGACCGTGGAAGTGGCGGGCGACCGCAACTTCACCGACCTGCGTTTCCCGGTGCAGTACGTCAACCGTCCGAACCTGAACTTCCGCGGTTTCGCCGGCACCCTCGCCAGCGGCATCGTGCACAAGGGCGACGAAGTGGTGGTGCTGCCGTCGGGCAAGAGCAGCCGCGTGAAATCCATCGTCACCTTCGAAGGCGAGCTGGAACACGCCGGTCCAGGCCAGGCGGTGACGCTGACCATGGAAGACGAGATCGACATCTCCCGTGGCGACCTGCTGGTGCATGCCGACAACGTGCCGCCGGTCACCGACAGCTTCGAAGCGATGCTGGTGTGGATGGCCGAAGAGCCGATGCTGCCGGGCAAGAAATATGACATCAAGCGTGCCACCAGCTACGTGCCGGGCTCGATAGCCAGCATCGTCAACAAGGTCGATGTGAACACCTTGGAAGAAGGTCCGGCCAGCGCGTTGCAGCTCAATGAAATCGGCAAGGTGAGGATCGCCCTGGATGCGCCGATTGCCCTGGACGGTTACGAGAGCAACCGCACCACTGGCGCGTTCATCGTCATCGATCGCCTGACCAACGGCACGGTCGGCGCCGGCATGATCGTCGCCCAGCCGCTGACCCATGGCAGCAGCACGCACCATGGCAAACTGGCCCATGTGTCGGTGGAAGAACGCACCCAGCGCTTCGGCCAGCAGCCGGCGACGGTCTTGTTCAGTGGCCTGTCGGGCGCTGGCAAGAGCACGCTGGCCTATGCGGTCGAGCGCAAGTTGTTCGACTCGGGCCGTGCGGTCTTTGTCCTCGATGGCCAGAACCTGCGTCATGACCTGAACAAGGGCTTGCCGCAGGATCGTGCCGGGCGGACCGAGAACTGGCGCCGTGCGGCGCATGTCGCTCGTCAGTTCAACGAAGCGGGCCTGCTGACCTTGGCCGCGTTCGTTGCCCCGAGTGCCGAAGGGCGCGAGCAGGCCAAGGACCTGATCGGCCGTGAGCGTCTGCTGACCGTCTACGTCCAGGCCTCGCCAACGGTGTGTGCCCAGCGCGATCCGCAAGGGCTCTATGCCGCGGCCGGTGACAACATCCCGGGCGAGTCCTTCCCGTATGACGTGCCGCTGGATGCCGACCTGGTGATCGACACCCAGGCGCTGACCCTGGAAGAAAGCGTCAAGCAGGTGCTGGATCTGCTGCGCAAGCGTGGGGCGATCTGACGATCGGCGCTGTAAATGAAAAGCCCGCAGGTGAGTGATCATCTGCGGGCTTTTTTATTTCCAGAGACAACTCGGTCAACTGTGGGAGCGGGCTTGCTCGCGAAGGCGGCGGAACATCCAACATCTTCATGAGCTGATATACCGCTTTCGCGAGCAAGCCCGCTCCCACAAGGGAAGATCAGTGCTGGTTGGGGTATTCGCGATGCATCTGCGCAAGCAACGCATCCTTGTCCTGCCACAACTGGTTGATCCAGCCCTGGAACTCCAGGCGATAGGCACCGTCCTGGTCGTAGCTTTTACCAATGAACTGCGGCGGGATCGCCAGCTCCTGGCAATGCACCACGACCTCGCCAACGTTGCCGCAGAGCAAATCCCAATACCCAGGACGTCCGCCCGGGTAATGGATGGTCACGTTGATGATCGACTCCAATTGTTCGCCCATGGCATCGAGCACAAACGCGATGCCACCGGCCTTGGGCTTGAGCAGGTAGCGAAACGGTGACTGCTGCTGGGCGTGCTTGCCTTCGGTAAAGCGCGTGCCTTCGACGAAGTTGAAGATGCCCACGGGGTTGTCGCGAAACTTCGCGCAGGTCTTGCGGGTGGTTTCCAGGTCCTTGCCTTTCTTTTCCGGATGCTTTTCCAGGTAAGCCTTGGAGTAGCGCTTCATGAAGGGGAAACCCAGGGCCCACCAGGCCAGGCCGATCACCGGCACCCAGATCAGCTCTTGCTTGAGGAAAAACTTCAACGGCCGGATGCGCCGGTTCAGCACGTACTGCAACACCATGATGTCGACCCAGCTCTGGTGGTTGCTGGTGATCAGGTACGAGTGCTGGTAATCCAGGCCCTCCAAGCCGCTGAAGTGCCAGCGGGTACGCCGCACCAGGTTCATCCAGGCCTTGTTGTTGCTGATCCAGGCTTCATGGATGTGGCTCATCAGCCAGTCGGTGAAGCGCTGGGCGGCTGGGAAGGGCTGCACCAGCTTGAAGATCGCCACGATGAACAGCGGTGTGCAGCAGGCGATGGTGTTCAGGGCCAACAGCAGCGAAGCAATGACACCGCGCAAAGGGGCAGGCAGGAAGTCCAGCATTTAAATATCCAAAGGTCGGTTGGCGGCTTGGATCGCAGTCAGGGCGATGGTGTACACGATGTCGTCGACCTGGGCGCCACGGGGCAAGTCATTCACCGGTTTGCGCAAGCCTTGCAGCATCGGCCCGAGGCTGACGCAATCGGCGCTGCGCTGCACGGCTTTGTGGGTGGTGTTGCCGGTGTTGAGGTCCGGGAAGATGAACACCGTCGCCCGGCCGGCCACTTGGCTGTTGGGCGCCAGTTGCCGGGCCACGGTTTCGTTGGCGGCGGCGTCGTATTGCAGCGGACCGTCGATCAGCAGGCCGTGCTGGGCTTCGTGGGCCAGCAGGGTGGCTTCGCGGACTTTTTCCACTTCTTCGCCACTGGCCGACTCGCCGCTGGAATAGCTGAGCATCGCCACCCGTGGGGTGATGCCGAACGCGGCGGCCGAGTCGGCGCTTTGCAGGGCGATTTCCGCCAGCTCCGAAGCGCTGGGGTGCGGGTTCATCACGCAGTCGCCGTAGACCAGCACTTCTTCGGGGAACAGCATGAAAAACACCGAGGACACCAGCGAGCAGCCTGGCGCGGTCTTGATCAGCTGCAAGGCTGGGCGGATGGTGTTGGCGGTGGAGTGGATGACCCCGGAGACCAGTCCGTCGACTTCATCCAAGGCCAGCATCATGGTGCCGATGACCACGGTGTCTTCCAGTTGCTGCTCGGCCATCGGTGCGTTCAGGCTCTTGCTCTTGCGCAACCGCACCATCGGCTCGACGTAGCGCTCGCGGATCGAGTCCGGATCGAGAATCTCCAGCCCTGGCGGCAGTTCGATGCCTTGGGCGCGGGCCACCGCCTCGACGTCGGCCGGCTTGGCCAGCAACACGCACCGGGCGATGCCCCGGGCCTGGCAGATGGCGGCGGCCTGGACGGTCAGCGGTTCGCTGCCTTCGGGCAATACGATGCGTTTGTTGGCGGCCTGGGCGCGCTGGATCAACTGATAGCGGAACACCGCCGGCGACAGGCGCATTTCCCGCGGCGTGCCGCAGCGCTGGTGCAACCATTTGGCGTCCAGGTGGCTGGCGACAAAGTCGGTGATGATCTCCGCACGTTCGCGGTCATCGATGGGAATTTCCTTGTTCAGGCCGTTGAGCAGGTTGGCGGTGTCGTAGGAGCCGGTGCTCACCGACAACACCGGCAACCCCGCCTGCAAGGCACCGCGACACAAGTCCATGATGCGCGGGTCGGGCAGGGTGTCGCTGGTCAGCAGCAGGCCGGCCAGCGGCACGCCGTTGATCGCCGCCAGGCTCACGGCAAGGATGATGTCGTCGCGATCGCCAGGCGTCACCACCAGCACGCCGGGCTTGAGCAGTTCCACGGTGTTGCGCATGGTGCGGGCGCAAATGATGATGTTGCTCATGCGCCGGGTTTCGTAGTCGCCGGCATTGAGCACCTGCGCGCCCATCAGGTCGGCCACGTCGCGGGTGCGCGGGGCATTGAGTTCGGGGCGAAACGGCAGGCACCCGAGCAGGCGGAAATCGCCGCTGCGCAACAGGGGCGAGTGCTCCTTGAGCCGTGCGGAAAACGCTTCCATGCTTTCGTCGGTGCGGACCTTGTTCAGGATCACCCCGAGGACTTTCGGGTCCTTCGGCCCGCCGAACAACTGCGCTTGCAACTCCACCCGCCCGGAAAGCTCGGTCAGCACTTCGTTTTCCGGTGCCGACACCAGGATGACCTCGGCGTCGAGGCTCTTGGCCAGGTGCAGGTTGACCCGGGCGGCGTAGCTGGCGTTGCGGGTCGGGACCATGCCCTCGACGACCAGCACGTCCTTGCCAATGGCTGCTTGCTGGTAAAGGGTGATGATTTCTTCCAGCAGCTCATCGAGCTGGCCATCGCCGAGCATGCGCTCCACATGAGCCAGGCCCAGGGGTTGCGGAGGCTTGAGACCATGGGTGCGGGCCACCAGCTCGGTGGAGCGCTCCGGCCCGGTGTCGCCGGGATGCGGCTGGGCAATAGGTTTGAAAAAGCCGACTTTCAGCCCGGCCCGTTCAAGGGTACGCACCAGCCCGAGGCTGATGGAGGTCAGACCCACACCAAAATCGGTGGGCGCGATAAAAAAAGTTTGCATGCGAATTCTCTAAGGGGGAATGGCGCGACCTATGACTGGTCGTCTACCCACGATTCAGTCGCCAAGGTTATCGCTAACCGGGCCTTGAGCGCACCAGCCGCAATCAAAGGGCTGGCCTATTTTTCCAATACGTTGCGCAGGGTCCAGCACCCAGGCCCGAGACTGCCACGGCGGTTGGTGACGCAGGTGCTGGGTGTGGCCACAGGACAGCTCGGCCACCCAGTGTCCATCATCGTCCTGATGGAAACCGGTGACCGTCGGTCTGTTCGAGCTAGCCCGTTTGTCCGGGTTCCGTTCGCTTTCGGGCAAATCCTTGTTTAGACTTGTCCGTTCTTCATTCTTATGCAAAAGGTCTCGCCCCATGCTGATCGCCGCCAATAAGGCTGTCTCCATCGACTATACCCTGACCAACGACGCTGGTGAGGTCATCGACAGCTCTGCCGGCGGCGCTCCGCTGGTCTACCTGCAAGGCGCGGGTAATATCATTCCAGGCCTGGAAAAGGCCCTGGAAGGCAAAGCCGTCGGTGACGAACTGAAAGTGGCCGTTGAGCCGGAAGACGCCTATGGCGAATATTCCGCTGAACTGGTCAGCACCTTGAGCCGTAGCATGTTCGAAGGCGTGGATGAGCTGGAAGTGGGCATGCAGTTCCATGCTTCGGCGCCCGATGGCCAGATGCAGATCGTCACCATCCGCGATCTGGAAGGCGACGACGTCACCGTTGACGGCAACCACCCGTTGGCCGGTCAGCGCTTGAACTTCCAAGTCAAGATCGTTGACATCCGTGACGCCAGCCAGGAAGAAATCGCCCATGGTCACGTCCATGGTGAAGGCGGCCATCACCATTGATTTCTGCGCTACGCTCAAGTTGACTGGAGAGGCGCCCTATGGCGCCTTTTTAGTCGCTGCTGTTAGCATCACCCATGGCTGTTTCGCAAAGATCCGCAAACCTGGAGTTCGTCATGAGTGCTTTCCACGACCTTAAATTGAAAGCCCTGGATGGTCAGGAGCTTCCTCTGGCGCCTTTCAAGGGGCAAGTCGTGCTGGTGGTCAACGTCGCCTCCAAATGTGGCCTTACGCCTCAGTACGCGGCGCTGGAAAATCTCTATCAGCAATACAAGGACAAGGGCTTCAGCGTGCTGGGCCTGCCCTGCAATCAGTTCGCCGGGCAAGAGCCGGGGACCGAGCAGGAAATCCAGGAGTTCTGCAGCCTCAACTATGGCGTGACGTTCCCGCTGTCCAGCAAGCTGGACGTGAATGGTCATGATCGTCATCAGTTGTACCGCCTGCTGGCGGGCGAAGGGGCCGAGTTTCCCGGGGACATCACCTGGAACTTCGAAAAATTCCTGCTCGGCAAGGACGGCAGGGTACTGGCGCGTTTCTCACCGCGCACGGCGCCGGATGATCCTTCCGTGATCCAGGCGATCGAAAAAGCGCTGGCTTGATCCCAATAATGTATGGCGGTCCCTTTGTGGCGAGGGAGCTTGCTCCCGCTGGGCTGCGAAGCGGCCCTGGCTTTTTTGCGGTCGCTGCGCAACCGAGCGGGAGCAAGCTCCCTCGCCACAGGGGATGTGCTTGAGGCTGTGGTACTCAGCGCTCCCTTTTGATCCTTGATCATTCAAATCAATAGTGCTGTCCAGCACTCCCCATGCTCCATATTATCGTCGTCATATCCGACCTGTGACTTCGTCCCGTGGAGTGCCCCATGCCTGTAAAAGCCCTGTTCAAACCCTTCCACCTCGGCGCGTTCGAGTTGCCGACCCGGGTGGTGATGGCGCCGATGACCCGTTCCTTTTCGCCGGGCGGCGTACCAAACACCAAGGTGATCGAGTACTACCGACGTCGCGCGGCGGCCGGGGTCGGCCTGATCATCACCGAGGGCACGACGGTCGGGCACAAGGCCTCCAACGGCTACCCGAACGTGCCGCATTTCTACGGCGATGCAGCGTTGGCCGGCTGGAAGCAGGTGGTCGATGCGGTGCATGCCGAAGGCGGCAAGATCGTTCCACAGTTGTGGCACGTGGGCAGCGTGCGCCGCATCGGCACCGAGCCGGACGCCAGCGTGCCGGGTTACGGTCCGACCGAAAAGCTCAAGGACGGCCAGGTGGTGGTCCACGGCATGACCCAGGCGGACATCGACGATGTCATCGCAGCCTTCGCCCAAGCGGCAAAGGACGCCCAGGGCATCGGCATGGACGGGGTGGAAATCCACGGTGCCCACGGTTACCTGGTGGACCAGTTCTTCTGGGAAGGCAGCAACCAGCGCACCGACGGCTACGGCGGCAGCCTGGCCAACCGTTCGCGCTTTGCGATCGAACTGATCCGTGCCGTGCGCGCGGCGGTGGGCGAGGGCTTCCCGATCATTTTCCGCTTCTCCCAATGGAAACAGCAGGATTACACCGCGCGCCTGGTGCAGACGCCTGAAGCCTTGGGCGAATTCCTCAAGCCCTTGTCCGAAGCGGGCGTGGATATTTTCCACTGTTCGACGCGACGTTTCTGGGAGCCGGAATTCGAAGGCTCCGAGCTGAACCTGGCCGGCTGGACCCGCAAGCTCACCGGCAAGCCCACCATCACCGTCGGCAGCGTCGGCCTGGATGGCGAGTTCCTGCAGTTCATGGTCAACACCGACAAAGTCGCGCAACCGGCCAGCCTGGAAAAGCTGCTGGAGCGCTTGAACAACGATGAGTTCGACCTGGTGGCGGTGGGACGTGCGCTGTTGGTGGATCCGGACTGGGCGCAAAAAGTCCGTGAAGGGCGGGAGCAGGAGATCTTGCCGTTCAGTCGCGAGGCGTTGATGACCTTGGTTTAAGCGTGTCTGATCCGGCGCCATCGCGAGCAGGCTCGCTCCCACAATGGATCTCGGCTGAACGCAAACTTTGTGCGCGCTGAAGATCAAAATGTGGGAGCGAGCCTGCTCGCGATGACGATTTCAGTATCACCGAACAATCAGCGCACCGTCGGCGCAGCAGGCATCACCTGCTCCCCGACACAAACCCCGCGCAACTGCGCCTCGAATTGCTCGATCACCGACGCCCATCCCTGGCGACTGGCATGCTGGCGCGCATTGAGTCGCACGCAACGCAAGGTCTCGCGCTCTTCCAGCAGCCAACGGGCGGCATCGCAGAACGCCTCTTCATCCCCCGGCATCGCCAGCACGCCGTTGTAGCCGTGGCGAATATGTTGCGCCGCGGCGGCCTGGTCGTAGGCCACCACCCCCAGCCCGGACGCCAGCGCCTCCAGCACCACATTGCCGAAGGTTTCGGTCAGGCTCGGAAAGACAAACACATCCCCGGACGCATAGTGGCTGGCCAGCGCCTCGCCGCGTTGCGAGCCGCAAAAGATCGCCTCGGGCAATGCCTGCTCCAACGCGGACCGCTGCGGGCCGTCGCCGACCACCACCAGTTTCATCCGGCGCCCCGGGAAAGCGCTGCACAGTGTGTCGAAACTGCGCTTGAGCAGCCCGAGGTTTTTCTCCGGCGCCAGGCGTCCGACATGGATCACGGCGATGTCGTCATCGCCCAGGCCCCACGCTTCGCGCAGGCTCGCCGAGCGCTTGATTGGATGGAACAGTTGGCTGTCGACGCCGCGGGACAACAACGCCACCCGCTCGAAATGGCGTCGCTCCAATTCCAGGCGTTGGCTGAGACTGGGCACCAGGGTCAGGCTGGAGCGGTTGTGAAACCAGCGCAGGTAATGGGTGAGCCCGCGACTCAACAGCCCGAGGCCGTACTGTTGGGTGTATTGCTGGAAATTGGTGTGGAAACCACTGACCACCGAGATGCCCAGGCGACGCGCCGCCCGCAGCGCCGACAAACCCAGCGGCCCTTCCGTGGCGATGTACAGCACGTCCGGACGATGGCGTTTCCAGCGCCGGAGCAGTTTGTGCATCGACACCTGGCCCCATTGCAAACCTGGATAACCCGGCAGCGGCCAGCCCCGGCACAGCAGCAGTTGGTCGTCACTGGCTTGGCGCGGGTCGTCGGCCTGGCGAGGTCGTATCAGCTCGACCTGATGCCCGCGGGCGCGCAAGCCGTCGTACAGGCGGCCCAAGGTATTGGCCACGCCGTTGATTTCCGGCGGGAAGGTTTCGGTGATCAGGGTAATGTGCAGGGGTGTGGTCATGACCCCAGTGTCGACCGGAGCCATTTCGCCATTGTGACGCCTGGATGATGGATTTGTGACCGGCTCAGCCTTGCCGGGCCAACGCGGTCTCGGCGCCTTGCTCGCGCACCCAGAACAACGTCGCCCCGGCCACCGCCGCCGGCATCATCAGGATGTTCACCACCGGGATCAGCAGCACCAGATAGACGCTGCCGCCAAAGCCCAGGCTCTGCCAGCGTTTTTCCCGCAGCCAGGCGAGCATTTCGTTCCAGCCCAGCTTGTGGTTGTCTGCCGGGTAGTCGATGTACTGGATCGCCATCATCCACACGCCGAACAGCAGCCACAGTGGCGCCGCCACCAGATTGACCACGGGGATGAACGACAGCACGAACAACCCCAGGGCGCGGGGCAAAAAATAGCCCAGCTTGCGGGCTTCCCGGCCGAGCGTCCGAGGGATCATGGCGATCAACTCGGCCCAGCTGAAGGCCGGGAAATCGTCGGTGCCACGGATGACCACCTCGACCTTTTCCGCGAGAAAACCGTTGAACGGCGCCGCGATGATGTTGGCGAGCATGGTGAAGGTGAAGAACACCATCAGCACGACGAGCACCACGAACAATGGCCAGAGAACATAGCTGAGGAAACTCAACCATTCCGGCAGCGACGGCATCAGCGTATCGACCCACAGGCTGAACTGATGGCCGGCCAGGTAGATCAATCCGACGAACAGCACCAGGTTGATCGCCAGGGGCAAGAGGACGAACAGGCGCAGGCCCGGGCTCAAGACCAGCTTGAGGCCTTCTCGCAGATATTGCGGGCCGGACAGGACGGGGGCGGGCATAGGTGGCTCCGAGCGAAGATGAACGCGCCGACCTTACCGGCTTTGCCCCGCCCGGGAAAGCGGCGACATGGCGTGTAACAACGTTTCTTGAGGCGAAGGCGCCTATTAAAAGGACCGCCGGGGATAGAGCTCACCTATGAGCTGGATTGTTAAACCGTATTTCCTTAATCTTCGCTCCCTCGATACGCTGCACCCATTCTTTTCCAGGACTGTCGAACCGAAGCCTTCCCCAAGTGCGTCAACGGTCCTTTTTTATTCGCGCCGCTCACCCGGCGTTCCGGCCCGCAAGGTCCGGTCAACAGGAGCAGGTCATGTCTGAAGTGCGTCATTCGCGAGTGATTATCCTTGGTTCCGGCCCTGCCGGTTACAGCGCTGCGGTCTATGCCGCCCGTGCCAACCTCAAGCCGCTGCTGATCACCGGCATGCAGGCCGGCGGTCAATTGACCACCACCACCGAAGTCGACAACTGGCCGGGCGACGTCCACGGCCTGACCGGCCCGGCCCTGATGGAGCGCATGAAGGAACACGCCGAGCGCTTCGAGACCGAGATCGTCTTCGATCACATCAATGCCGTGGATTTCGCCGCCAAGCCGTACACCTTGACCGGCGACAGCGCGACCTACACATGTGATGCCCTGATCATCGCCACCGGCGCCAGCGCTCGTTACCTGGGCCTGCCGTCGGAAGAAACGTTCATGGGCAAAGGTGTTTCGGCCTGCGCCACCTGCGACGGCTTCTTCTACCGCAACAAGCCAGTGGCTGTGGTCGGTGGTGGCAATACCGCCGTCGAGGAAGCCCTGTACCTGGCCAACATCGCCAGCACGGTCACCTTGATCCACCGTCGCGAAACCTTCCGCGCCGAGAAGATCCTGATCGACAAGCTCAACGCCCGCGTCGCCGAAGGCAAGATCATCCTCAAGCTCAACGCGACCCTGGACGAAGTGCTGGGCGACAACATGGGCGTGACCGGTGCCCGCCTGAAGAACAATGACGGCAGCTTTGACGAGATCACAGTGGACGGCGTTTTCATCGCCATCGGCCACACCCCGAACACCTCGTTGTTCGAAGGCCAACTGGAACTCAAGGACGGCTACCTGGTAGTCAAGGGCGGCCGCGACGGCAACGCCACCGCCACCAGTGTCGAAGGCATCTTCGCGGCCGGCGACGTGGCCGACCACGTCTACCGCCAGGCGATCACCTCGGCCGGTGCCGGTTGCATGGCAGCCCTGGACACCGAGCGTTATCTGGATGGCCTGCAGAACGCTTCGTTCTGATTCATCGGGTACAAAAAAACCGGCTTCGGCCGGTTTTTTTGTGCCTGGATATCTGCCGGTGGACCCTGTGGGAGCGGGCTTGCTCGCGAAGGCGGTGTTCCAGTCGACATCGATGCTAACTGACACACCGCCTTCGCGAGCAAGCCCGCTCCCACAAGTCCTCTGTTTGGTCAGAAGATCGATTGTCAGGCCAACTGCGCCAGGCACGCCTCCAAAATATCCAAACCCTCTTTCAGCACCGCCGGTTCGGTCGTCAACGGCGCCAGCAGCCGGATGATGTGCCGCGATTTGCCGCTGGGCATCAGCAGCAGGCCCGCTTCCCGCGCCAGGGCCAGCAGTTGCGTCAGTTGCGCCGAGGCCGGAGTGCCGTCGGCGTGGGCCAGTTCGATGCCGCGCATTGCGCCGACGCCGGTCAGTCGGTCCATAAAAGTATAAGTCCTGAGGCGGCTATAATGACCATTCCAAGAATTTGCAGAGGATCTGGAATGTGTGCAAAAAATATGATGCCGAATCCATTTGCCGAAACTATTTCTATATAACTAATAGGCGCTAACGTGCTTACCGGCGCTAAACGATAATTATGTCGAAGATGGGAGGGATCCGACCCTCTCTCATTAGTCTTCCAGGGGAGGCGCTGTGATGACGAACCGCCGAAGGAACACGTGTGCGTTCGTTCTCTAAGTATATTGTTTCTGTGATATGTCGGCCGCCAAGTATAATTAATATATCGTCTCCTAATAGTCTCTTGGCTAATTTGGCGCACTCGATCGCTCCTGGCATACAGAGGGTCATAGTTCCGAGCAACAGAAGATTGGGCCGTGTTGATAAGATAAGCGTCTCGAATCGGTCCATGTCATCGAGAGAGTACATGAGAAGGAAATACTTTCTAATTTCTTTCCGAGAAACCGCCCAGTTACTGTCCGCCCAAGATCCAGTTTTTTTCTGTGCCAAATTTGCGGCGTAGCGGCAAGCATTGAATAGGCTGGCGGGATCGGTGCTATTGAGCGCATGTTCGGATTTGGTCCCGCTGATCCAATCAGGAGCGGAAACTGCAAGCGCTCGAATCCGGGGCTGTGGATCAAGGACTGTGGAAGACGGCGGAGGCCGTCGGCTGAATTGTAGGTCTTCTTTTACAGGTCGCTGTTCCATTGCGTTCCCCAAAGCCTTCCAAGGCCCTCATAGCCTCGGAACCAATCAGGGGATGTTGTCATGAAATGGATATTGGATACAATGGCCAATAAACCAAGGAGGATCTGTTATGGCTGCAATGGCTCTAGGACTGGTGTTTGGGGGCAGAAGCCCTGAGCATGACGTATCGTTGTTATCCGCGAAGAGGATCTATGGGGCGTTATTGGAGCTTGGTTGCGAGGTGCATTGCATCGGCATAGACAGGTCGGGAATCTGGCGTTATCACAACGTCTCTGATTCTTTTCCGAGGGCTGTGGACGGTTCGGCACCTGTCGTTTCAATTAGGCTTGGGTATCCCATAATATTTTACGAGGACACGCGCTCGGGTGAGGTGTGCGAGGTCAAGCTCGATTTGTTATTTCCCGCCTTGCACGGCCCGTGGGGTGAGGATGGAACGATACAGGGCTTGGCTGCTATGTCGAATTTGCGGTGTGTTGGATCGTCTACGTTGGGATCTGCTATCGCGATGGACAAAGATATTACCAAGCGGTTATTGAGAGCCGAGGGTATCGCCATTACTCCTTACATTGCATGTGTGCAGCGGATGCCGCCATGGGATGAGGTTGTTGCCAAATTAGGCGGTAGCATATATGTCAAGCCTGCATCGCAGGGGTCGTCCATCGGAGTCCAACGTATTATCAATGCAGATAAATATGAACTTGCCTTCGCAGAAGCGGCAAGTCTTGATGATAAAGTTCTTTTGGAAACTGAGATACGCGGTCGAGAGATCGAATGCGGTATTCTTCAAGTTGATGGCAAGTTGATTGCTTCGGAACCAGGCGAAATAATTCCCCTCGGTCCACACATCTATTATGATTACGTCGCCAAATATGCAGATAAAAATGGGGCGCGATTGTGTATACCCGCTGTGTTAAGTGAGAAAACTAAGATGAGTATCCAGGCGCTCTCGAAACGTGCTTTCAAGTGTCTCGGTCTCAGCTCTTTCGCAAGAATCGACTTTTTTTTAACCGAAGATGAGGAGATCATTCTCAATGAAGCTAATAGTCTTCCTGGATTTACGGATGTAAGTATGTATCCGCAGATGTTTGGCCACTCCGGCTATTCCCTAACTGGTTTAATAGAGAAGATCTTGGACGGCGCAGTAGGGCCCGCCCGCTCTGTTTTTCATTATGGTCAGGGTTTTTGACGCGACTTTAAAAAAGATACGACTGTCTTTTGGGAGTTGGAAATATGGCTCTTTAGACTTTTTACAGCCCCGATCTGATCACCTACCGCGCAGGCTTCAGTGAGCATTTTATATTCCCGTACAGACTGTGTCTGATGATCAAGGTCTATTAAGATAAATTGTAAATAACGCTCAACCGAATCCTGGAGGGATTTTATTAAGGATTGGAGCCGTGGACGTTGAACTGGCTGAAATAGCACAGCAAAAAATTGTTGGTTCAAAGCCCTGAGCTGATCAAGATCAGCCGACTCCATGTCTTGGATAATACTGTTAAGCTCGGCAATTCGCTCTTCTTTAATACTCCCAAATGCGAGCTTCAGCGCGGTGCATTCGGCCATAATGCGCATGTCGTAAATTTCGATGATGTCATCAATGGTCATCGTTGCAACGGTAGCCCCCTTGTGGGGCTCATAGACGACTAGTCCTTCAGCTTCCAACTGCCGAATTGCATCTCGTATCGGCATCCGGCTGAGGCCAAATTTAGCTGCCAGATCGTCCTGCCGTAACGGGGTACCTTCGGCGATAGCACCCGTTAAGATGCCCTGTCGCAGCACGTCTACCACGTAAGACATTGCGGTCTTGTAGCGATGCTTGTCTGGAACAACAAAGCTATCAAGTGAGCCAGTCAACAGGACCTCCGAATCAGCTGTACGAAAGGCTATTAAGGTATCAGATTTTTCCTACAGGGCTCAAATTTTAAATGCCTCGGTGGGCCTTCATAAGAGACACAAGAGCCTGCATACATGCGACCATTTGCGATCTATGAAATAAGTTTCGAAGGTTACGGCAATTACTGAAAAATTATAAATTCGCCTACTCGCGGCGAAATTTCTTAATTAGCCATCGCTTCAAATCTCAACGTTTTGATTTTCAGGCCAACTGCGCCAGGCACGCCTCCAAAATATCCAAACCCTCTTCCAGCACCGCCGGTTCGGTCGTCAACGGCGCCAGCAGCCGGATGATGTGCCGCGATTTGCCGCTGGGCATCAGCAGCAGGCCCGCTTCCCGCGCCAGGGCCAGCAGTTGCGTCAGTTGCGCCGAGGCCGGAGTGCCGTCGGCGTGGGCCAGTTCGATGCCGCGCATTGCGCCGACGCCGGTCAGGCGGCCGAGATAGGGCGTCAGCCCGCGACGGCGCCAGGATTCGTAGCGGCTGACGATCGCCTCTTCCTGTTGTGCACCCCAGGCGTTCAGGTTGGCGTCGGTCATTTCGTCCAGGGTCGCCAGTGCGGCGGCGCAGGCAATGGGGTTGCCCGAGTAGGTGCCGCCCAAGCCACCCTTGGGCAGGTTGTCCAGCAGCGCCTTGCGTCCCACCACTGCTCCCAGGGGCACGCCACCGGCAATGCTTTTGCCCAGCAGCACCAGGTCTGGCTCGATGCCCAACCGGGGGAAGGCAAAGCGCTGGCCGGTGCGGCCGAAGCCAGACTGGATCTCATCGACGATCAGCACAATGCCCTTGTCGTCGCAGAACCGCCGCAGCGCCTGGGCGAAGGGCACGTCCATCGCGAGGAAGCCGGCCTCGCCCTGCACCGGCTCGACAATGAAACAGGCCACGTCGTTCACGTCGATCTCGACGCTGAACAGCCGCTCCATGGCCTTCAAAGCCTCATCGCAGGTAATGCCGTTGTCCTGGCTGGGGTACGGCAGGTGATACACCGGCCCGGGCAGTACGCCAACTTTCTGTTTGTAGGGCGCGACCTTGCCGTTGAGGTTGAGGGTCGCCAGGGTGCGGCCGTGAAAGGCGCCGTCGAACGCGATTACGGCGGTGCGGCCCGTGGCACCGCGCACGATCTTCAAGGCATTCTCCGCCGCTTCGGCGCCGCTGTTGGTGAGCATGCCGCTGACGGGATAGCCCAGCGGGATGAACGCCGCCAGACGTTCCATCAACTCAATGTAGGGCGCGTGAGGCGCGGCGTTGAAGGCGTAGTGAGTCAGTCGGGTGGCCTGTTCGCGGATCGCCTCGACGATGCGCGGATGGCAATGGCCCAGGTTCAATACACCGATGCCGCCGACGAAATCGATGTAGCGTCTGCCGTCGGTGTCCCAGACCTCGGCATTCTTGCCGTGGCTGAGGCTGACGGGATGCACGATAGAGATCGATTGGCTGATGGTTTCGCTGCTCATGGAGGACGGCCCGGACGAAGGAGAAATTTCCGTTATCTAAGCCGCGAGCAGAGGGGCCCGGCAAACGAAATAAAGTTGCCGGATCAATCTTAAAAGTTGGGATGTGAGCAGATGCGATCTTGCGAGCACTGTTTGCGTGGCGACGAAGCTTTTGTGGCGAGGGAGCTTGCTCCCGCTCCAGTGCGAAGCGCTGGCCTTGGATCGCGGCGCAGCTACTTTTGTGAGTGCTGCGCACTGGAGCGCCAGCCCGGTCAAGCGGGAGCAAGCTCCCTCGCCACAAAAGCGGGTTTCGACATAGAGGTCGATTGTGGATCAGCGCCGCTGCAGCGGTGGTGCCTCGAATTGCACACCCGCCAGGCCATGGGCTATCAACGCGCGGATATTGCCGTGATCGCTGCCTTCGGGCGTGGACAGCACCGAACGGTAATGTTCGCCAAACGCCAGCAGCGCTTCTTCATCGCTCAAGCCTTCGAGCAGCGCCAGGCCCAGGGTCTTGCACGAACCTTCGTTCTGCCCGGCGGCGTTTTGCACGCCGCCGTTGTTGAAAGCCTGGGGCTGGTAGTCGTAGCCGGCGGCGATAAAGGCCAGGGTGTCGGCGAAGGCATGTTCGCCGCTCTTGAGGTGGGCACGCAGGGTCGCAAGATCAAGCATCGGGTTTTCCTTTGGCGAACGCCGCCTGTTGTTCGGCGCTGGCTTCTTTCTGGTAGAGGGCTTTCCACTCGGCGTACGGCATGCCGTAGACCACTTCGCGGGCGTCGTCGAGGCTGACCTCGACCTGGCGCTCATCGGCGGCGGCCTTGTACCACTTGGACAGGCAGTTGCGGCAGAAGCCGGCGAGGTTCATCAGGTCGATGTTCTGCACATCCTTGCGGCTGTCCAGATGGGCAACCAGCCGACGGAAAGCGGCGGCTTCGAGTTCGAGGCGTTGTTGGTCGTTCATGGGGGTCTCTGCGAGGCAGCTTCAAGGGGCAAGCTTCAAGCTGCAAGAGTGGATTTGCGGTGGTCAGGCTTGAAGCTTACAGCTTGAGGCTTGCAGCTGCTACGAAGTAGCCCGACTTGCCGCGAGCGTAATCGATACGGACTCGGCGAAGCGCAAGGCGTGCGGCTTGTCCACTTCGACTTCGGCGTACAGCACCGACTCATTGGCCATGACCAGATCGAGCAGTTCCTGGGTGAGGCGTTCGAGCAGGGCGAAGCGGTTGCCTTCCACGTGGGCGATGATCGCCTTGGTGATGGTGCGGTAGTTCAGCGCGTGGTCGATGTCGTTGTCGCGCACCGCCTCTTGGGCTGCGTAGAGGATGGTCAGGTTGATCAACACATCCTGCTTGTTGAGGATTTCATCCTCGTTGATGCCGATGAAGGTGCGCAGGCGCAGGTCCTTGACCTTGATACGTGCCATGGCTGGCTGAAGTTGTGGCATTTACTTGCTCCGTCGAATCAATTGCAGGAACTCCTGGCGCGTGGTGCTGGAATCGCGAAAGGCGCCGAGCATCACCGAGGTGTTCATGGTCGAGTTCTGTTTTTCGACACCGCGCATCATCATGCACATGTGCTGGGCCTCGATCACCACCGCCACGCCGGCGGCCTGGGTGACCTGCTGCACCGCGTCGGCGATTTGCCGGGTCAGGTTCTCCTGGATTTGCAGGCGGCGGGCGAACATGTCCACCAACCGGGCGATCTTTGACAGCCCCAAGACCTTGCCGGTAGGAATATAAGCCACATGGGCCTTGCCGATGAAGGGCAACAGGTGATGTTCGCAGAGTGAATAGAGTTCGATGTCGGCGACGATCACCATTTCATCGCTGTCAGAGGCGAACAGCGCGCCGTTGACGATTTGCTCGACGCTTTGTTCATAGCCATGGCAAAGGTACTGCATGGCCTTGGCGGCACGCACCGGGGTATCGAGCAAACCCTCGCGCTCGGGGTTCTCCCCCAGGCCGATGAGGATCTCGCGGTAGTGCTGGGGCAGGGATAGCGTCATGGTGCATCCTCGAAACAAGGCTATTTGACGTGCCGCCCGCCGTTGACGGTCAGGGTCGTGCCGGTGACATAGGGGTTGTCCAGCAGATAACGCAGGCTCTGGTAGATCACTTCGCTGCCAGGTTCGATACCCAGCGCGGACTTGGCCAGGGCCTTGGCGCGGTAAGCCGCGTCGTCTTCGGGGTTGAACAGTAGCAGGGCTGGGGCGATGCCGTTGACCTTGACCGCGGGGGCGAACTTCGCCGCGAACGACAGGGTCAGGCTTTCCAGGCCGGCCTTGGTGGCGCAATAGGCGATATGCCGGGCGCTGCCCTTGCGAGTCACGTCATCGCTGATGTGCACGATATCCGCGGGCGTTGAACGCCGCAGCAGTTCGGCGCCATGCAGGTTGATCAGGTAAGGCGCGAGCATGTGCACGCCGAACATGGCGCTGAAGGCCGTCGCTTCGTTGCCAGGCGCCTCGGTCATCCAGGCCGAGGCGTTGTGCACGATGGCCCGCAGTTGGTCGGTGTGCTGCTTGAGTTGTTCGATAAAGGCAAGAATCCCCGTTTCGCTGGCGAAGTCGGCGAACAGCACGATCGCACCCAAGTCGCGCAACGCCTGCACGCCGGGGCGTTCGGTGCGATAGGTCGCGATCACCGGGTGCCCGTCCTCCAGCAAGCGTCGGGCGCAGTGCAGGCCGACGCGCTGGGCTGCACCAGTGATCAGGATAGGAGCGGTGGCGCTGGACATGGGACGGCTCGGTTCACGGTAGGAGCAAAACTATAACAGCGACGCAAGATTGCGGCAGGCGAATCTGTGGCAGTGGCGAGCCGATGAGTTTGCGAAGAGGGGGTGTCAGCGGACATCAGCGTTAACAGATACACCGCCTTCGCGAGCAAGCCCGCTCCCACAGAGGACCACCGTCGAGCACAAATGCTGTGTATGACACAATCTACTGTGGGAGCGGGCTTGCTCGCGAAGGCGGTATCCGGTTAAACCACTGAAGTCACTGATTCTGTGTGAAAGGCTTGGTCGGCAATGCCCGCTGCGGCGCGCCGTTGAGCCAGTTCGCCAGCAAATGGGTCGACATCGGGATAAACAGGTAAACCATCAGCGGTGTCAGGATGAGTGTGCTGATCAGCACGCGGTTCAGCAATCCCAGTTCGCCCAGCAGCGGCCCCAACAGGAAGTTGAACAACAGCGATACGGGAAAGAACGCGAGCCAGATGGCCACGGCCTGTTTCCAGCGAGGCGGACGCTGGCCGACCGCGCCGAACCAGCCATCGATGCCACGCACACGGTGTTCGGATGGATGGGCGAACAGATCACTGCCCCGTCCCAGCCAGGTCGTGCGTGAGGCGGAGTGTTCCCAGGCATGCAGGGTCTGTTCGTCGGCAAACCGGAAGATGATCTGGAATTCATCGTCCTGGGGCGGTGGCGCGAGCACGCCGGAACCCAGGTAGCCGGGAAAGTCGGTGGCCAGTTGTTCGCCTTCGCGCAACCAGGCAATCAAATCTTCATAGCGCCCGTTGGCGACGCGGCGGGCCACCATCAGGGTGACGGGTGAGGTAGACATTATGTATCTCCGTAAGACAGGCGCAGTACTCCGGGTAGGAGATTCGCGGGAGACGCCCCGGGATGGTGGGTAGCGTCTGGTCGCCATAAAACACGCAAGGATTATTCCAAATTGCGCACAAAACAACAAAATCGCACATAAAGTGCGTTTTGTTCTTGTCATCGACCGTCTCGGGAGGAGTAAACTGGGATCCAAATTGCCAGTCGGATTGCCTGCCAACATGAGCGTGATCACCGAAGATAGCTTTGTCTTCCAGGCATCGGGTGCCTTGAGGCGGGAAGAGCTGTTTCCCATTCGCGAAGTTGCGCGCATGACCGGCGTGAATCCCGTTACCCTGCGCGCATGGGAGCGGCGCTACGGTTTAATCCAACCCACTCGCACCGAAAGCGGGCATCGCCTGTACTCTTTGAGTGATATCGAAAAGGTGCGCGGCATCCTGGCGTGGATAGACCGCGGGGTAGCCGTAAGCAAAGTGGGAAAGATTCTGGCGAAGACCGAGTCGGTGCAACCGGTCTCCACGCTTATTTCATCGGATCTGGTCAAGGCCGATTACGCCCAGTGGCAGCAACAGGTGATGGCTGCGGTCGCCAACTTTGACGATGTGGAACTCGACCACGTTTATGGGCAAATTTTTTCCACCTACAGCGTGCCGGTCATCTTCCAGGACATCCTGATGCCGCTTTGGCGACAAATGCTGTGTCGCCAGCCGGAGTTCGGGCAAATCAGTGAGTGGGTATTTTTCGATGGGTTCCTGCGTTCGCGCATCATCCAGCGGCTTTTGCTCAAGCGCGAAAGTGGAGTGCCACGTGTCTTGGTCTGTGCCATCGCCGGCCAATGCCGTGAACTGGAGTTGCTGGTCACGGCGCTATTCCTGTCCAAGGCGGACGTGGGCGTCAGGGTGCTGTCGATCGGCTTGCCATTCAACGAGCTGACCTTGGTGTGCCAGAAGGTCAAGCCGCTGGCATTGGTGCTGGTTTCCAATCATGCGCCGGTCCCGGAATTGCCCAAGCGCCTGGAAAAATTGGCGATGAGCCTGGATTGTCCGTTGATGTTGGCCGGTGATGCATCCGACCTGGCGCAGGAAAGCCTGGCGGGCTCGTCAGTCGCTTGCCTGGGTAACGAAGGAACGGTGATGCGCCAGCGCCTGCGTCAATTTCTGGCAGGCAACCTCGACACCTGAGTGACTAGAGATGCATGGTGGGATGGGTGAGGCGATGTTGCTGCAGGATGTACTGGCGCAGGCGTTCGGTCTCGTCCTGGTCGTTCTGGTTCAAGTGATAGGCCAACAAACCTCGATCGGTTTCCCGTTCGAAGGAACCACGCAATGAAATCCTCTCGTAGCCTGACGGGCTGAACCACAAGGCAAATTGCTTGGGTGGCTTGGTGCGGCTGCGGTTTTCCAGCAATACGCCCTTGCAGGACACTTCATGGACCCAGAGCGGTCCCGACTGGCCCTTGATATTCTCCAGCGCCACCGGCTCGTCGAGCACCAGGCGCCACGGGCGGATCTTCGGTCCGTCCTCGTAGATGCTTGGCACACCCAGGCGCAGGTGCATCGCATGGAATTCATCTTCCACCAGGTGCAGCGGAAAGGTCATTTGCTGGTTTTCGAAATTGGCTTGCAGCGTCACCTGCTCATTCGCTGCCAGGCGCGTCAGCAAGTCACGGATCTGCGACCCACCGTTGACCAGCAAGCTCGACGTGACATCCCGCTCATTCAACTGCGGGTTGTGTTGCATGGTCCGGATGAAATCCAGTTCATCCTGCGTGAGAAGGGCATCGCGCTGCATGGTCGGCTCGAAATGATAATTTACATATTCACTGGTGATTGTAGTGACTGACCATTAATTCGGGGTTTTGTTTGCACCGTTCGTCGCTTCTAGCCGTGCAATCGTTTCCCGGGCTTCGGCCAGCTCCTTTTCCAGCTGGATGACGCGTTGTTGAGCCTTGACCTCAGTCGTGACGTTTTTTTGCACACCAATGAAATAGGTGTGCCCGTCAGCCGAATTTTTCACCGTGGACAGTGACAATTCATTCCAGAACGGCGTGCCGTCCTTGCGGTAGTTGCGCAACACCTCGCGACAGGTACCTCCCTCTCTCAAGGCCTTGCGAATGGGCTCCAGGGAAGGTTGGTCCCGATCACCCGACTGCAGGAAGCGGCAATCCTGATAGAGGATTTCGTCGCGGTGATAGCCGGTCAATCGTTCGAAGGCTGGGTTCACGTAGATCAGGATGTTGTCTTCGCCTTCTTTTTCAGCGATGACAATCCCGTCGTTCGAAGCATCGATGACCAGTTGCATCAGTTGAGCGTTGATCATTGGAAAGCGCCCTTTGAACATTCCTTGATGCAACATTTTAAAAGAAATCGACAGGCTGTCCACTGGCCATCAATGCCGTTGAGAGCCATTCGCAGCCCGGCAGGTGCAGCTGTTACTATCCCGGCTCTTTTTTCAGGTTCAGGATCAGATCGATGAAAGTCGCCATTCTTTCCGGCTCAGTGTATGGCACCGCCGAAGAAGTCGCCCGGCACGCCGCCAAACTGCTTCGCGACGCGGGCTTCGACGCCTGGCACGACCCTCGCGCGACGTTGACGGATGTGCAGGCGTTCGCGCCAGAGGCCTTGCTGGCGGTGACGTCCACGACCGGCATGGGTGAGTTGCCAGACAGTTTGATGCCGTTGTATTCGATCATCCGCGACCAATTGCCAGGGTCCTTTCGCGGCTTGCCTGGCGCGGTGATCGGCCTGGGTGACGCCAGCTATGGGGACACCTTCTGCGCCGGCGGCGAGCAGATGGGCGAGTTGTTCGCCGAACTGGGCGTGCGCGAGGTGTTGCCGATGCTGCGCCTGGATGCCAGCGAAAGCGTCACCCCGGAAACTGATGCCGAGCCGTGGCTTGCCGAATTGATCGAAAAGTTGCGCCCCTGAAGCGAATCCGGTGACTCGTTTGGCCAGTAAGCTGGCTGCCAATGCAACTACCGCCTCTGAAAGACCTGACTAGACTGATTTTCTTGCGTAAGACGTTTTGATGACGAGACGCCTATAACTAGAAACCAGAGGTCAGAGCCGTGAGCGTAGCGCCCGTCCAAACGACACTCAGTATCAAGGAACAGGTCAGTGCCGCCGAATGGCAGACCCGGGTGGACCTTGCCGCCTGTTATCGGCTTGTCGCGCTGCATGGCTGGGATGACCTGATCTTCACCCATATCTCCGCGAAGGTCCCCGGCACCGAGGATTTCCTGATCAACCCCTTCGGGTTGATGTTCCATGAAGTCACCGCTTCGAGCCTGGTCAAGGTCGACCAGGCTGGCAACAAGTTGATGGACAGCCCCTACGACATCAACCCGGCCGGCTACACCATCCACAGCGCGGTGCATGAGGTGCGCCATGATGTCGCCTGTGTGTTGCACACCCACACCGCCGCCGGCGTTGCGGTATCGGCCCAGAAGCAAGGAGTGTTGCCGATCAGCCAGCAAGCGCTGTTCGTGCTGTCGAGCCTGGCCTATCACGCCTACGAAGGGGTGGCCTTGAATCACGAAGAAAAGGCGCGCCTGCAGGCCGACCTGGGCGAAAGCAATTTCCTGATGCTGCACAACCATGGCTTGCTGACATGCGGCGGCACCATCGCCGATACCTTCCTGATGATGTTCACCTTTCAACGGGCCTGTGACATCCAGGTCCTGGCCCAGAACGGCGGGGCCGAATTGATCGCCATCGAGCCGCAGATTCTGGCCGGCGCCCGAGCGATGATCGCCGGCGTGACCAAAAGCGCCCAGGGCATGGGCGGTGCGTTGGCCTGGCCGGCGTTGCTGCGCAAGCTCGATCAACACGATACCGGGTATAGAAGCTGATGCCCCTGGCCCAGATCCCCCTGCGTATCTGGCGCCAGCGCAGCCAGATCTTCCTGTTCCGTGGCCATGCCATCCGTTATTGGGTGGCGGGGCAGGGCGAGCCGCTGCTGTTGATCCACGGTTTTCCCACCGCCAGTTGGGATTGGCATTACCTGTGGCAACCCTTGGCGCAACGCTACCGGGTGATCGCATGTGACATGCTCGGTTTCGGCGACTCGGCCAAGCCGACGGATCACGTCTATAGCCTGCTGGAGCAGGCCGATCTGCAACAGGCCTTGCTGGCGCACCTGAGTGTGAAGGGCGCGGTGCATCTGCTGGCCCACGATTACGGCGACAGCGTGGCCCAGGAGTTGCTCGCGCGGCACTACGACGCGCGCATCCACCTCGCCAGTTGTGTCTTTCTCAATGGCGGTCTGTTCCCTGAAACCCACCGTCCGGTATGGGCCCAGAAAGTTCTGCTAAGTCCCCTGGGCTGGCTCTTGGGGCGAATGTTCTGCCGGGAAAGCCTGGCCAGCAGCTTTCGGCAGATTTTCGGGCCCTCGACCGGCCCTACCGAAAGCGAACTGGATGACTTCTGGAGCCTGGTGGAGGCCCATCGCGGTCCGCGGATCATGCACAAACTCATCGCCTATATTCCCGAGCGCCGTGTGCAGCGTGATCGCTGGGTGCAGGCGATGCAACGCGGCGAAGTGCCGTTGCGGGTGATCGATGGCGCGGTTGATCCGATTTCCGGTGAGCACATGGTGGCGCGCTACGAGGCCCTGATCCCCAACCCGGACACGGTGTTGCTGCCCGACATCGGCCACTATCCGCACACCGAGGCCCCGGTGCAGGTGCTCAAGCATTACCTGGCGTTTCGCGAAGCCATCGCCGTGCCGCACAGGCAAATGGCCTGTTCCTGACGACTTGACATTGTAGGAGCAAGCCCGCTCCCACAGTAGATCGAGGTTGAATACAGAATTTGTGGGCGACAAAAGTCCCGTGTGGGAGCGGGCTTGCTCGCGAAGGCGTCAGCACATTCAACATCCATTCTGACTGGAAAACCGCTTTCGCGAGCAAGCCCGCTCCCACAGTCGATCGAGGTTGCATACAGAATTTGTGGGCGACAAAAGTCCCGTGTGGGAGCGAGCCTGCTCGCGAAGGCGTCAGCACATCCAACATCTTCCCGACTGAAAGACCGCTATCGCGAGCAAGCCCGCTCCCACAGTCGATCGAGGTTGCATACAGAATTTGTGAGCGACAAAAGTCCCCTGTGGGAGCGAGCCTGCTCGCGAAGGCGTCAGCACATCCAACATCTGTCCTGACTGAAACACCGCTTTCGCGAGCAGGCTCGCTCCCACAGGGCTTGGGCCCGCATCATCCCCCCGCCTTATCGGCCACCATTCACTGGCAACCGTGTTGATTGTGACCGGTCGACAGGTGCCCGACACTCGTGCCCATTGTCCTATTCGCCTGCTGGAGTTCTGCCATGAGTGAGTCTGTGCGCTTCGAAGATAAAGTCGTGATCGTCACGGGAGCCGGCGGTGGCCTGGGACGCGCCCACGCGCTGCTATTCGCCAGACAAGGCGCGAAAGTGCTGGTCAACGACCTGGGCGGCTCGGCTCAAGGGGAAGGGGCCAATGCCTCGGCAGCGGACCGGGTGGTTGCCGAAATTCGTGACGCGGGCGGCATCGCCGAGGCCAACCATGACTCGGTAACCGACGGCGACAAGCTGGTCCAAAATGCGCTCGACGCGTTCGGTCGTGTCGATGTAGTGGTCAACAATGCCGGGATCCTGCGGGACAAGACGTTTCACAAAATGGACGACGCCGACTGGGACCTGGTCTACCGCGTCCACGTCGAGGGCGCCTACAAGGTGACCCGGGCCGCTTGGCCGCACCTGCGTGAGCAAAACTACGGGCGGGTGATCTTCACCGCATCCACCTCCGGCATCTACGGCAACTTCGGCCAATCCAACTACGGCATGGCCAAGCTTGGCCTCTATGGCTTGACCCGAACCCTGGCCATCGAAGGCCGCAAGAACAACATCCTGGTCAATGCCATCGCCCCCACCGGCGGCACCCGCATGACCGAAGGCCTGATCCCGCCGCAGGTGTTCGAGCAACTCAAGCCTGAACTCGTCAGCCCGCTGGTGGTTTACCTGGCCAGCGAGACTTGCCAGGAAACCTCCGGCCTGTTCGAAGTGGGCGGCGGCTGGATGGGCAAGGTGCGCTGGGAACGCAGCCTGGGCGCTGGCTTCGATCCACGCAAAGGCTTTTCCCCTGAAGACGTCGCCGCCCATTGGCAGCAGATCTGCGATTTCCAGGATGCGGTACACCCGAATGACAACCTGGAAGCCTTGAAGGAAATGATGGCGAATCTGCAACGGCACGCCATTTAACAGTTATAGCCCGCGCCGGTTGCTGTCAGCACAGTAACCGGTTCAGGGAAAATACTTCTTCACCAGGGCCGCCAGGTTCGCGGCGGTCTCGACGTCCATCACACCGTCATACTTGGCCGGGCGAAAGTGCAACTGAAATGCTCTTACCAGGCGCTGGAAACCTGCACCCGTCGTGGCCGCCGAAGTGTCATAGCCATATTTCTTGAATAGGCCGAGCAACTGTTCGCGAGGGGGGACTCCGTTGGCTTGGTAAGCCTGCAAGAAAGTCTTTTGGGTGGTGTCATCGAACCAGGCACCGATGCCCTTGAGATACAACGCATGCCAGGGGAACATCGGCCCCGGATCACTCTTTCGCCCGGCGGCGATATCCGAATGCGCCACCACATTGACCGGGCTGATGTCCGGGTAGCGCTTGAGAATGTCCAGTGCCAGGTATTTGATGGCCTCGATCTGCTGGGCCTTGTAGGGCGGAAAAGTTAATTGGCCTTGGTTATCGGTGGCCAGGTTGACAATTTCCACGCCGATCGAGCTGTCGTTCAGGTTGCTGCGATTTCCCCAGCTGCTCACACCTGCATGCCAGGCCCGCTGGTTCTCCTCCACCAGGTTGAAAATCTGCGGTTCCTTGAAACCTGCTTTCAAATAGGTGGGGTCGGTGAAGTCGGGAATCAGATAATGGGCGCTGACGGAAGGGCCGGTCAATGCATTGACGGACGATGCGAAGTTGCCGGCGGTGTAATGGAAAACTAAAAAACGAACGCGGCTGTTATAGCCTTTTGTTGAACGATAGCTGGTGTTGTTTATTTGCATTGTCGATTACTCACTGGGAAATAAATCGGAGCGAAATGCTGCGATTACTTTCAGCGTAACAGTGGTTTTTTTATGTGCGCGTAGTTGGATTCTGGCTTTGTTGTAGGAACGGGCGCTTAGAGGCTAAGGATTTTTTAATGGCGACAAAAAGCCCTTTTGCTGCGGACTAGCGGCAGCAAAAGGGCGTTAATTTATACAGGGTCAGGGTTGCTTGAAGCCTGGTTTACCGTTGGCTGCACGCCAGTTTTTTATCTCGTCGACTATCGCCTCAGAGCTTTCCTTGCCAGGCTCTGGATAAAATAGTAGATCTGATCCTGCGGGGTGCTCTGAGATACGCTTGAAATCCAAGACGGCGTTGTTATGTGCTTTTTCAGAAGGAAAGTCACCTTCTGAAATTTTTAGTACGAAGGCGAGAAATTCTTCTTCAGTTATTTCGATTATCGATTTCTTCATTGCTTGTGCTCTCTATGAATTTCAATATGTCTTTTAGGGGTGGCGAGAGTGATATTGTCAATGTCGTAAACTCCACCATTTAAAGAGATGTATTGTTTGTGGTGAAGCTCATATTTGGTTCGTGCGCCAATCTGTTCAGTCTCCTTGGTATAGGCAGAACGACCTTTTTTCATTTCTACTAAATTACGTGAATTAAATTGTTGCGAGAGTATAGGATCGCCAGCGACGGCCTTCCAAAAAGCCTCCCGAAACTTCCTGAAATTCCTAAATTCCTTCCCCCTCAACTGATCCGCAATCTGCGACGGAATGGGTGATCCTTCACCTTGCGATGCTGCGTCCATCCACCCACCTGAAACCGGAGCTCCCGTCCCCAGCGCAACCCCAGGGTCTTCCCGTCGATCCCTGAACATGACGTACAGAGGCGGCAGGCCTGAGTCGATTGGGAAAACGAAAACATAATCATCGAAGCTGTCTGCGGTTATTTCGGGGAATGGATCGATCCTTCCCTCTATGGGCGTTACCGATGCGCCTGTATAAACAGGCGGGGCGGGCGGCTCGGCGGGAAGGGTCGTGGAACTGTTGCCGGGTTGAACGACCGGCGTCCACGTCAAGGTTCTGGGTGGGGTTTCTTCAGTTGTAGCGGTGTAGAGATTTTGTTGAGCGCTATAGGTAACCGGAACCACTTTGACTTTCGACGAATGGGTTATGCCGTCAGTGTTGATCACGAGGATTTCGGATTGACCATCCACGGTCGCTTGAGAAGTGAGGCGTACCGGTAAGTCAACGAATCCGTCGGCCGCTGCGATTGCATGAAAGTCGTGGTGTTGGATCGGTGCGAGTTCTGAGAGTGGCGTGCTGAACGCATATCGCTCGGGTAATTCACCGTTCGCCAGCTTGGGTGAATAGAGCAGCGCCGCAAAACCCGCCAAGGTCGGCACAGCCACTGCGGTGAGCGACTCGATAGCCATGGCGACTGCGGCTCGTAGCGCGGCCTGGATTGCCAAGGTCGCTTCCGAACTTATGGCCAGGCTACTGCCGACAAGCGTGAACACCGGACCGGCTGCGGCTGCCGCGCCAGGTATCGGATAGGCGCGTCCCGCCAGGACTTGTTCCAGTACTTGTGCCTGGGCTACGCGTAGGATCTCGGCTTCGGCTGCCTGGCGTGCCTCTTCCGCGGAAGCCCATTCAGAAGAATTGTTAAAGACGGTATAGATGGGCGGAATACCCGACTCAACCGGGAACACCGTGACGAACCCACTACCAAAATCGTAATCCTCCAGATCCGGATTCTTCTCGACCCCTCCGGTTATGGCCCAGGGGGTCCCGCCCTCATAAAGGTCGATCTTCGGCACGATCGATGGCAGTGTCGTGGATGCATCCGTCTCTTTTACGATAGGCGTCCAGGTCATCAAGGTGGATGAGCCATCTGGGCTGTAGGATTTGTAGACGTTGCTGTGAGGGTCGAGTGTTGCAAGCCTGACCGGCACGCTGGAGGGCACCGATGTTCCGTCGGCACTCGCGACGACGAACATCATTTCGTCGTCGGCGGTCATGGAACCCAGCACCACCGGGAGATTGACCTCTCCTTTCGATGTTGCGACTGCCAGCAAATCATCGGTGTTGGCTGGAGCTAGTTCTGACAGCGGAACACTCAGGGCGTAGCGTTCTTCGTTGCCCAGCTCCGACGGGTCAATCAGTGACGCGAACCATGCAACAGTGGGTGATGCCATTGCGGTAACTGTTTTTAGGGTCGCCGAAACCGCGGTGCGCAACTCATCCGTGATGCCCGAGGCGGTCACCCGGTTGGGAGCGAAGGTCCCGCCTGCGATTGTAAATACTGGGCCGGCGGCTGCCGCGGCGCCCGATACAGGAAATGTACGGGTAGCCCGGGCTGGTTGACGTGCCTTTTGAACTTCTGCCTGACGCCTCGCTTCCTCCGCCTCAAGTTCCTCAGCAGCGGCCCACCTTTCGGCCTCCCATAAGGCCATGGCGGCATCGTGGGCTTGTTTAGCAGCTACTGTTGCGGCAATCCGCGCAATCCGTGCTCGTTCTTCAGCAGCGCGTTTAGCCTCGGCTTCGGCGGCCTTGCGCGCCTGTTCCTGAGCCACGCGTTTGGCTTCAACTTGAGCCTTTGCCCGAGCCTCAGCGGCTTTTTTTGCGTTTGCCTGGGCAATGGCTTTGTTGTGTGCGGTTAAGCGAGCATCCAATAGCTTGATCTGCTCAGCCAGGAATTTTGCCTCGTACGCCGCAGCATAAGAGACATTCCACTTGGAAATTGCTTTGTAGTAAGCCCTTTGTCCTCCGCGACGGCCAACGAGCTCGAACCCCTTACGACGAGCGTCTTTAAACTTGTGAGTCAGTGGATCATGACCATAATAAAGATTGGCTATCGCTATATGTTCTTGATGATCTTTTCTCGCTTTGAACAGTTGTAGCTTGAGTGTTCGTAATTCAATTTCGGCCGCATCGGTTCCACGCGGGACCACCGCAGCAACGGCTGCTCTTGTTTTTGCGAGTTCGGCGTTGGTTATATGGGTGATATTTTTGATATTTTCTTTGAAGAGCTCTTCGGTGGATGTGTTACTTTCATCCAGCCAATCAATGGCATAATCAACGGCATCGTATGCACGATCGGAGTGGTCTGGGCCTGATACGCCTCTTGCGCTAAATCCATAACCATTAGATGACGAAGGCGTGCGGGGTATGCCTCTATTCACAAGGATATTTTTTTCTTGCTGCATATCGAGTTCCTTTCGAATCGAATCTGAATAGCCATGCCGTGACTCAATACGTGCAGTCGTTCATGGCTATTTCCTTGGTCGCCCATCCTGCGCGACCAAGGAAACTATAAATTCGAACTCCACATGCAGGCAGGTGAGCCTTTCCGACAACACTGTAGGAAAAAAGAAGTTTTAACTCGGAAATAGCCGCACATAAAAAAGGCCGCTGTAAAAACAGCGGCCTAAGCGTGACGTTGCAAAGGAGCTACAAACCAACGTCGATAAGCACGGGATGATGGACCGATGCGCCAATCCATCCGAATGACGGTGCGCCAGGCGTGAGGGGTGCCGTGGCGACTTGCGTTTGCAGGCCCGTTGCCCTGCAAGCCCGGCCAGCATAGGGATCGAGCCCGGTGGGAAACAGCCCGGATCCGGACATGCACCGTTGCAGGGCGCGTAACAGTCGTCGGCGAGGCAGGGGTATCCGCGGCGCTGATAACCCATCATCCAATCCATCCATGCACGCCTCAAAGGCCCGATGTGCAAGGGCTGTCATCCTTTGGAGGTACAGCGTGAATACCTCCTTGGTGCGCTTATCGCCCAGGGCATCCGGCAGTAGGGTGAAGGCTCTGTCACTCACCGGGGAAGACGCATGACAACAATAACAATGCGCGCCATCTTCAAGCCGCAGGCGCTGGCCGTCGCGGTGGCCTTGGGTTGCTGTGCCCAGGCGCAGGCCGTTTCATTCAACATTGGCGAGATCGAGGGTCAGTTCGATTCGTCGCTGTCCGTGGGCGCGAGCTGGGGCATGCGCGATGCCGACAAGGACCTGGTCGGTACGGTCAATGGTGGTACGGGCCAATCCTCCACCGGCGATGATGGACGGCTGAATTTCAAGAAGGGCGAGACCTTCTCCAAAATCTTCAAGGGCCTGCACGACCTCGAGCTCAAGTACGGCGATACCGGTGTGTTCGTGCGCGGCAAGTACTGGTACGACTTCGAGCTCAAGGATGAAGGCCGCGAGTTCAAGGACATCAGCGACAGCAATCGCAAGGAGGGCGCCAAGTCCTCGGGGGCGCAGATTCTTGATGCCTTCGTCTACCACAACTATTCCATCGCCGATTTGCCAGGCACTGTTCGCGCCGGCAAGCAGGTGGTCAGTTGGGGGGAAAGTACTTTCATCGGCAACTCCATCAACAGCATCAACCCGGTGGACGTGTCCGCGTTCCGTCGCCCCGGTGCGGAGATCAAGGAAGGCCTGATTCCGGTGAACATGCTGTTCGCCTCCCAAGGCCTGACCGACAAGCTCACCATCGAAGGGTTCTACCAGTTGGAGTGGGACCAGACCGTGGTGGATAACTGCGGTACGTTCTTCGGCAACGACGTGGTGGCTGACGGTTGCACCAGTGGCTACACCGTAGGCAGCCCGGCGATTGCGCCGTTCGTGCCCTTGACCCAGGCATTCGGCGAGGAGATCCAGGTGTCCAGCGAAGGGGTGATCATTCCCCGTGGCGGCGATCGTGACGCCCGCGACTCCGGCCAGTGGGGCACGGCGTTGCGCTGGCTTGGCGATGACACCGAGTACGGCCTGTACTTCATGAATTACCACAGCCGTACGCCTACTGTCGGGACCACCACGGCGGGGCTCTCGACGCTGGCGGCGTTGCCGGGCATGGTCGCGATTGCCAACGGGCTGGCCCCCGGCAGCGGCGCGGGCCTGGCGCAGAGCGTGATGCTGGGGCGCGGTGGGTACTATCTTGAATACCCGGAAGACATCCGCCTCTACGGCGCCAGTTTCTCCACGACGCTGCCCACCGGCACCGCTTGGACCGGGGAAGTCAGCTACCGTCCCAACGCGCCGGTGCAGGTCAATACCAACGACCTGACCCTGGCCCTGGTCAACCCGATTGCCGGTGGCGCCGCATCGCCCATCGCCACCTCGCCTGGCGCCGACAACACCGGTTACCGCCGCAAGGAAATCACCCAGGTCCAGAGCACCCTGACGCATTTCTTCGATCAGGTATTGGGCGCTGACCGCCTGACCTTGGTCGGCGAAGCGGCGGTGGTGCATGTCGGTGGCCTGGAGTCCAAGGACACGCTGCGTTATGGCCGGGATTCGGTCTATGGCCAATACGGCTTCCAGGGCGACACCGACGGTTTCGTCACTTCGACGTCCTGGGGTTATCGCGCCCGGGCGATTCTCGATTACTCCAACGTGATCGGCGGGGTGAACTTCAAGCCCAACCTGTCCTGGTCCCACGACGTGGCGGGCTATGGCCCCAATGGTTTGTTCAACGAAGGCGCCAAGGCCATCAGTGTTGGTGTCGATGCCGATTACCGCAACACCTACACCGCCAGCTTGAGCTACACCGACTTTTTTGGCGGCGATTACAACGTTCTCGAAGACCGCGATTTCCTCGCGCTGAGCTTCGGCGTGAACTTCTGATCTGGCTGACAAGGAAAACCCAATGCGCAAGATGATCCTGCAATGCGGTGCCCTGGCCTTGAGCCTGCTGGCCGTGAACGTGATGGCGGCGGTGTCGCCGGAGGAAGCGAACAAACTGGGCACCAGCCTTACGCCGTTGGGCGCGGAAAAAGCCGGCAATGCCGATGGCTCGATTCCGGCCTGGACTGGCGGCATCCCGAAAAACGCCGGGGCGGTGGACAGCAAGGGCTTTCTGGCCGACCCGTTCGCCAATGAAAAACCACTGTTCACCATCACCGCCGCGACCGTGGACAAGTACAAGGACAAACTCTCCGAAGGGCAGGTCGCGATGTTCAAGCGCTACCCGGAGACTTACAAGATCCCGGTCTACCCGACCCATCGCAGTGTCGGCCTGCCGCCGGAAATCTACGAGTCGGCCAAGCGCAGCGCCCTCAATGTAACGTCCATCAACGACGGTAACGGCTTGTCGAATTTTACCGGCAACCGCTACTACGCCTTCCCGATTCCCAAGAACGGCGTGGAAGTGCTGTGGAACCACGTTACCCGTTATCACGGTGGCAACCTGCGCCGGGTCATCACCCAGGTCACGCCGCAGACCAATGGCAGCTTCACGCCGATCCGCTTCGAAGAAGAAATCGCCGTGCCGTTCCTGATCAAGGACGCCGACCCGGAAAAGGCCAGCAACGTGCTGACCTATTTCAAGCAATCGGTCACCGCTCCGGCGCGCCTGGCCGGTAACGTGTTGCTGGTGCATGAGACCCTCGACCAAGTGAAGGAGCCGCGCCTGGCATGGATCTACAACGCCGGCCAGCGCCGTGTGCGTCGCGCCCCGCAAGTGGCCTACGACGGCCCGGGTACCGCCGCCGACGGGTTGCGTACCTCCGACAACTTCGACCTGTTTTCCGGGGCGCCGGACCGCTACGACTGGAAGCTGATCGGCAAGAAGGAAATGTACATTCCATACAACAGCTACAAACTCGATTCGCCGAGCCTCAAGTACGACGATGTGGTCAAGGCCGGTCACATCAACCAAGACCTGACCCGCTACGAGCTGCACCGGGTCTGGGAAGTGGTGGGGACGGTCAAGCCCAGCGAGCGGCACATTTATGCCAAGCGCCACATGTACATCGACGAGGACAGCTGGCAGGCGGCGCTGGTGGATCACTATGACGGTCGCGGCCAACTGTGGCGGGTGGCCGAAGGTCATGCCCAGTTCTATTACGACCATCAGAACCCGGGCTACACCCTTGAAGCGCTCTACGACATCATCGCCGGCCGCTACATCGCGCTGGGGATGAAGAACGAAGAGAAGCACAGTTACGAGTACGGCTTCGAGGCCAGGGCGGCCGACTACACGCCGGCGGCGTTGCGTTCGACCGGGGTTCGGTAAGTCCTTTCCTGAGTGATGAGGGCTCGTGGCGAGGGAGCTTGCTCCCGCTGGGGCGCGCAGCGGCCCTGGAAACCAGGCGGCTCGATGTATCAGGTGCATCGAGTGGTCCTTTTTGAGGCTGCTGCGCAGCCTAGCGGGAGCAAGCTCCCTCGCCACGGAACCGAGTCTGATTTGATCCAGACATGACGACCGGCAGCGCCCCTGCCGGTCGTTTTTTTATGGGCGCCAATCAGCGCGCTGAATACTTCTCCAAAGGTCGGCGACACAGGTCTAGGGTGGTGAGATAACAATAAACAGGATCGCCCACATGACCGCCATGACCCCGTGTCCGGACCGTCCAGGATTGCTGCCTCGCCTGTCCTCGACGCATGTGCCGCGGCGGTCCCTGAGCGAGCCGCTGCTGATTTCCGAAGCGCGGGTAAAGCTGCTCTGCGCGCCGGCGGGCAGTGGCAAGAGTGCGTTATTTGCCGAGTGTTTTTTGCAGGCTCCCAGTGACTGCCGGCTGCATTGGTTGCCCCTGGGGGGCGCGGCGTTGAGCACGGTGCAAATGTGCGAGTGCCTGGCACAGACCCTCGGGTTGCCGATGCTGGACGAAGCGGGGCTGTTGGCTCATCTGGCCCGTTTGCAAACGCCCACCTGGTTGTTCCTGGACGACTATTGCCGGGTACCGAATCCCGAACTGGACCAGTTGCTCGACCGTCTGTTGAATACCAGCAGTCCGGCGTTGCACCTTTGGCTCAACGGTCGCCGTCGTCCCCATTGCAACTGGCCGCGGCTGCTGCTCGACGACGAGCTGCATGAGCTTGACCCGCAGGCGCTGTTTTTCACCCCTGACGATGTCGAGCCCCTGCTTCGTCATCTGCCCGGTCCCCAGGCTGCCCGCACGGCCCGCGAGGTGATCCAGCGCAGTGGCGGCTGGTGTGCCGGGGTGCGCATCAGCTTGCTTGAGCGCTGCGAATGGGCACGCAGTCATGTGGCGCCGGGACGGCCGCGAACCTTGGTCGACTACTTGGAGTACGAGCTGTTCAGCACGCTGACCCCGGAACTGGCAGAGGCCTGGCGGGTGCTGGCGCATCTGCCGCGCTTCAATGCCCGGCTGTGCGAGCACCTGTTCGGCGACACGGTGGGCGCGCAATGCCTGCCGTTGTTGCTGGAGCTGGGTTGTTTCATCGAACCGTGGGAGCAGACCTCGGATTGGTTGCAGATCTTCCCGGCCCTGGCCCGGTTGGTGCGTGAAGAACCCTGGTCCCAGGGCCGCTCCTGGCATCGACGGGCCTGCCAATGGTTTGCGGCCGAGCAGGACTGGCAAATGGCATTCGAGCAAGCGATGTTGGCCGAGGAGTTCGAGACCGCCGTCAGTTTCTTGCAGCATTTGAGCTTCGAGCACGTCTTGCAGCGCCGCAACGTGGTGCTGTTGCTGAGCTTGCACGATCAACAAGGCGACGCGCTGACCCTCGGTACGCCGCAATCGGTGGGGCTGGTCACCGCTGCGCTGTTGTTCGCCGGGCGCTTCGACCAGGCGTCAATGTGCATCGAACAACTGGCCAGATTTATGCCGCAGCCTTCGGCCTGTCGGCAGCGACAGGTGCTGGCCAGGTGGCAGGTCTTGCAGGGCTGGTTGCTGCACCTCTCGGGCGATGGCGAACCGGCGCGCGAGCATTTTCTCCAGGCCCAGGCCAGCCTGGACACGGAGGCCTGGTCCCAACGGGTGCTGTGCCTGGGTGGGCTGACGCAGCAGGCGTTGCTGGCTGGCGATCTGGCCTCGGCGCAATGGATCAACCGCCAGGCGTTGTGCCTGGCGCGTGCACAGGGTTCGCTGGTCTTCGAGGGCTTGCTGGAGCTGGATCACGCCCAGGTTCTGGAGCAACGCGGCGCACCGCATCGGGCCGATCATTTGCTGGCCGCCGTCCAGGCGCTGCTGGATAAACCGGGCCAGGATTTTTCTCCGTTGTTGGGGCGTATTGCCTTGCGGCGCGGGCGCCTGGCGCTGCGCATGGGCTTTGAGGAACTGGCCGCCGAGCACTTTCAAACCGGCCTGGAAACGGGCCTGCTCAGCCAGGACAAACAGGTGCTCTATGGCTTTCTCGGCAAGGCCTGCCTGGCGGCCAACCAAGGCGACTATGGCGAGGCCTTCATGCATTTGCGTGATGCCGAGCGGACCATGCAGCAGCGGCACATCCCCGACACCGTTTACCGCGGCGTGTTGCTGCAAACCAGCTGCCAGTTCTGGTTGCAGCAGGGACGGGCGGAACTGGCCCATGAAGCGCTGACCCGCGTCTTGCGGCATTTTCGTGGACCGCAGGCCAAGCACGCGCCACCCGCGACCCTGGAGTTGATCGCGCGACTTGAATACCTGCTGGTGCTCGCCGAGGTCTACTTGCAACGGGCGCAGGAACCACAGGTGCGCCTGCAGGCCATGATCGCCCAGGCACAGCACGGTGAAATGCACAGCCTGGAAACCGAACTGCACCTGGTGCTGACAGAGGTCGTCTGGTTGTCCGGCGATCGTGCCCAGGCCCGTTCACTTTTGCAGGAAGGTCTCAAGGGAGTTACTTGCTGGCGGGCCCAGCAAGCCTTATGCGAGCTGCGCTTGCGCCAGCCCGAGCTGTTGCGCTGGGGCCAATCGGCAGAACAGGTCGAGTCGCCTGCCACCGTCGAGGACACCTTGCTCAGTCATCGCGAACTGGAGGTCCTGGAGCTGATTGCCCAAGGTCATTCAAACCAACAGATAGCCGAACAGTTGTTCATATCACTGCATACGGTGAAAACCCATGCGCGACGAATCCACAGCAAGTTGGGCGTACAACGGCGTACGCAAGCGGTGGCGAAAGCCAAGGTCATGGGGGTGATGGGTTAGGGCGATGAATGCTTGAAACTTCACGCACGCTTACACTTACTTTTTTACAGTCGGCTATTAGCCTGTGTATAACGGCGTGACTGAAGTTCAGCGATAAGTTGCGACTTCAGTTGAACCGAGATGCCGTGCTGTTGCATTCAACCGCACCATCAATAACGGCTCGAACAGGAAGTTCGAGGCCATGAAATGACAAGGACGTCTAATATGAATACCCCGTTGTTCTCTTCCCACTCCGAAAGACTGATCGCCCTGAAGAACACCCGCGTGGATTTTGCCGTGCAGGTGCTGTTGGGTCATTACCTGGAGCCACTGGGCATCAACCCATTCACTGCCTACGTGAATACATTGAAGGACTTCCCAAGTCCTGAAGTGGGAAGCTCCCGAACATTGTTCGACGAAACCCTGGCCTGCGTTGAAAAGCAACACCTGCCCACTTATACGCAAGGCGCCAGCAATCTATTCAGCAAACGTTATTCCTTTGCCGCTGAAGACCAGCTCAAGACATTGGACTTGATAGCATTTGAAAAAATCGTCATAGACATTGTTGCAAGTTTGACTCAACAGCCGGCAATCGAGCTGTCCCTGCGTCCCCTCAGGCCCTTGATCGCCGAGGACGTGCATGGCGCATTGAAAGTCCACGCGCCGGGTATCAACGCTGGTGGCGTATACGTGACTAACTTCATTGAGGATGACACCGGCCAGCGCCTGGTGTCGTCTTCCGAGGGGTTGGTCGAGTACCTGCTGGGCCATTTCCAGAATGATGTGATTCCTTATCACTCGGAGGGCAACCACCAGGGTATCTATACCGTTCGCTTCAGCGGGGAAGACAGCCATGTCCATCCGCAATTGATCACTACGCACCTCAATGATCTAGTGATCAGGATTGTCCCGGATTTCCTCGACTGATCCTGGCGCCGCCTCATACCCCATCCGCCAACTCACGGCCCGGGTCGCCGCCAACAATCGTTGCGCCGCCGGGCCGTTTTCGTCGGCGTGGAACAACGAGGTCGGGCCAACGATGGTCATCACCGCCTTCACCTCGCCGACGGCATTGAAGACCGGGGCGGACAAGGCGTCCACGCCCGGCATCAGCAAGCCATGCACATGGTGCAGGCCGCGGCTGCGGATCTGCTCGCACAAGGTGGCATAGGCGCGGTCGTCGGCCAGGGCGTGCTGCTCGGTGCCTTGCACTTCCTGCTCGCGCAGGCCGATGGTCTCGCGCGCCGGCAGATAAGCACTGAACACCAGCCCGGTGGACGAACTGAGCAACGGCAAGACCGAGCCCAGTTGCGTCACCACGGTCACGGCTCGCACGGCGGGTTCGATGCGCACCACGGTCGCGCCATGGTTGCCCCACACGGCGAGGAAGCAGGTTTCGTTCAAGTCGTCGCGCAACTCGGCCAGGGGCAGGGCGGCCACTTGCAGCACGTCCATGCCATTCAGCGCTGCCAGGCCCACACGCAGGGCTTCACGGCCCAGGCCGTAGTGGTTGGTGGCGGCGTTCTGCTCGGCAAACCCGCTGGCGATTAACGCCTGCAAGTAGCGATGGACCTTGCTCGCCGGCATTTGCACATGTTCGGCCAGGCGCGACAGCGACGTGGAGGGGGAGAGTTCGGCCAGGGCCTTGAGAATGTCGGTGCCGACTTCGGCCGAGCGAACTTTCTGTTTACCGTTGCTGAGCGGGATTTCCATGGAGGCGCAGGGTCCAGAGGCGAATGGGCTAATGCCTGTCAGTTAAGTGGATAGCACGGGCAAACACATAAACCGTGGCGAGGGCGCTTGCTCCCGCTGGGCCGGTCCGACGCCTCGGGGGTAGCAGCCCCAAAAACAGGGCCGCTTCGCGACCCAGCGGGAGCAAGCTCCCTCGCCACAGGGTTACTGTCGGGTTTTATTTCGCTTAACTGATCGGCATTGGGGCGAATGGGCGTCTTTATAGCTTGACGGTGGTTACTGAGCAAATTACGTTATGCGTAATTGAATTACGATAAAAATAACCCGGTGCGCCTCAACCCCTCCGTTGAGTGACGGGCCGCATCCCCAGGAGGCTCCATGAACCTCGATTCCACCGCGTCGGACCTGGTTTATCAGTCAGGCTTGGGCAACGAATTTGCCAGCGAAGCCTTGCCCGGCGCCTTGCCCGTCGGCCAGAACTCCCCGCAGAAAGCCCCGTACGGTCTCTATGCCGAGTTGTTTTCTGGCACGGCGTTCACCATGGCCCGCAGCGAGGCGCGGCGCACCTGGATGTATCGCATCCGACCGTCGGCCAACCATCCGGCCTTCACCAAGCTCGAACGGCAAGTGGCGGGAGGCCCATTGGGCGACGTCACCCCCAATCGCCTGCGCTGGAACCCGCTGGATATTCCCGACGAGCCCACCGACTTCATCGACGGGCTGGTGCGCATGGCGGCCAATGCCGGCGCGGATAAACCGGCGGGCGTCAGCCTTTATCACTACCGGGCCAACCGCTCCATGGAACGGGTGTTTTTCAATGCCGACGGTGAGTGGCTGATCGTGCCGCAACTGGGGCGGCTGCGGATCGCTACGGAGCTGGGCGTGCTGGAACTGGCACCGCTGGAAATCGCCGTGCTGCCCCGGGGCCTGAAGTTTCGCGTTGAACTGCTCGACCCCCAGGCCCGTGGCTACCTCGCCGAAAATCATGGTGCGCCGTTGCGTCTGCCGGACCTTGGGCCCATCGGCAGCAATGGCCTGGCGAACCCGCGGGACTTCCTGACGCCGGTCGCCCATTACGAGAACCTCGCGCAACCGACAACCTTGGTGCAGAAATTCCTCGGTGAGTTGTGGGTGTGCGAGCTGGATCACTCGCCCCTCGATGTGGTGGCCTGGCACGGCAACAACGTGCCGTACAAATATGACCTGCGCCGATTCAACACCATTGGCACGGTCAGTTTCGATCACCCTGACCCGTCGATTTTCACCGTGCTGACCTCGCCCACGAGTGTCCACGGCCTGGCCAACCTCGATTTCGTGATCTTCCCGCCACGCTGGATGGTGGCGGAAAACACCTTCCGTCCACCGTGGTTCCACCGCAACCTGATGAACGAATTCATGGGCCTGATCCAGGGCGCCTACGACGCCAAGGCCGAAGGTTTCCTGCCGGGCGGTGCGTCCCTGCACAGTTGCATGAGCGCCCATGGCCCGGACGGCGAAACCTGTACCAAGGCGATCAACGCTGATCTTCGGCCAGCGAAAATCGACAACACCATGGCGTTCATGTTCGAGACCAGCCAAGTGCTGCGCCCAAGTCGTTTCGCCCTGGACTGCCCGCAACTGCAAACCGACTACGATGCTTGTTGGGCCTCGCTGCCTGTCACGTTCGACCCGACCCGGAGATAACCATGACTCAACTTTCCCCTGCCCGTAGCTGGGTCGCCAGCGCCAACGGCCACGCCGATTTCCCGTTGCAGAACCTGCCATTGGGTATTTTCAGCGTCGATGGCGGTGCCTTGCGCAGCGGCGTGGCGATTGGCGAGCGGATTTTCGATCTGCAGGCGGCGCTGCACGCGGGCCTGTTTGACGGCGCGGCGCGGCAAGCCGTCGAAGCCATGGCCGACGGCCAATTGAATGAATTTTTCGACCTGGGCCGCAGCGCCCGGGTGGCCCTGCGTGAACGACTGCTGGAACTGTTGCGCGAAGACAGTCCGTTGCGTGGCAAAGTTGAAACGGCGAAGCTGCTGCTCGTCGCCGCCGACTGCCAGATGCACCTGCCCGCCAGGATCAACGACTACACCGACTTCTACGTCGGTATCGAACACGCCCAGAATGTCGGCAAACTGTTCCGCCCCGATAACCCGCTATTGCCCAACTACAAATACGTGCCTATCGGCTACCACGGTCGTGCCTCGACCATTCGCCCGTCCGGCACCGACGTGCGTCGCCCCAAGGGCCAGACCTTGCCGGCCGGCCAGGCCGAACCGACCTTCGGCCCGTGTGCGCGGCTGGACTATGAGCTGGAGCTGGGCATCTGGATCGGCAAGGGCAATGCCCTGGGCGAACCGATCCCCATTGGCGATGCCGCCGAGCACATTGGCGGGTTCTGCCTGCTCAACGACTGGTCGGCCCGGGACATCCAGGCGTGGGAATACCAGCCCCTGGGGCCGTTCCTGTCGAAGAGTTTCCTGACCAGCATTTCGCCGTGGGTGGTGACGGCTGAAGCCTTGGAGCCGTTCCGCCGCCCACAGCCGGCGCGCCCGGAAGGCGATCCGCAACCGCTGCCTTATCTGCTGGACACCCGTGACCAGGCCGGCGGCGCCCTCGACATCGAATTGGAAGTTCTGTTGCTGACCGAGGCTATGGTCGAGCAGAACCTGCCGGCTCAGCGCCTGACGTTGAGCAACACCCAATACATGTACTGGACCGTGGCGCAGATGATCGCGCATCACAGCGTCAACGGCTGCCAGTTGCAGGCCGGCGACCTGTTTGGCTCGGGCACCTTGTCTGGGCCTGAAAACCATCAATTCGGCAGCCTGCTGGAAATCACCGAAGGCGGGAAAAAACCAATCGAACTGGCGTCTGGCGAAGTGCGCCGATTCCTCGAGGACGGTGACGAAATCATCTTGCGCGCCCGTTGCCGCCGCGAAGGTTTCGCCTCCATCGGCTTCGGCGAATGCCGGGGCAAGATCCTGCCGGCGCGTTGAGGGTAGCCATGGAACTCTATACCTACTACCGCTCCACCTCGTCCTACAGGGTGCGCATTGCGTTGGCCCTCAAAGGCCTGGATTACCAGGCCTTGCCCGTCAACCTGATCGCTGCGCCGGGGGGCGAGCATCGCCAGCCGGCCTATCTGGCGATCAACCCCCAGGGGCGGGTGCCGACGCTGCGTACCGATGAGGGCGCGTTGCTGGTGCAATCACCCGCCATCATCGAATACCTGGAGGAGCGTTATCCCCAGGTGCCGCTGCTCAGCGCCGACCTGATTGTGCGTGCCCACGAGCGTGGCGTCGCCGCGCTGATCGGTTGCGACATTCATCCCTTGCACAACGTCAGCGTGCTCAACCAGCTGCGGCAGCGGGGCCACGATGAAACGCAGGTGACGGAGTGGATCGGGCATTGGATCAGCCGGGGATTGGCGGCGGTGGAGCAGTTGATTGGCGACGACGGCTATTGCTTCGGCGCGCTGCCGGGGTTGGCGGATGTGTTCCTGATCCCGCAGCTGTACGCCGCCGAGCGGTTCAATGTTTCCTTGCAAGGGTATCCGCGGATCCGGCGCGTGGCGGCGTTGGCGGCTGGGCATCCGGCGTTCCAGCAGGCGCACCCGGCGAATCAGCCGGATACACCCACTTGATATTGATGTTGGCTGGTCTGCCGCTATCGCGAGCAAGCTCGCTCCCACATTGATCCGGGTGTACGCCGATCAAATGTGGGAGCGGGCTTGCTCGCGAAGACGATTCAACGGTCGACAAAGAGGTGCAGTCTCACGACAACTCAATGCACCACCGAATTCGGCGGCAGATGCCCCAGCCGCTCCGTCAGCCGGATTCGCTGGATCGGATCGTCACTGAGCATCAGCGCATGCTCCAGGTCGAAGCGTTCGGCGTTGGGGCAATCGAGCCGCTGGTACAGGCTGGCGCGGGCCAGGTAGTCGGCGGCGCTGGCGTTGCCCAGTTCCAGCACCCGTTCGGCGTCGATCAGGGCCGCGATGTAGTCGTCGTTCGCCAGATGCAGTTGGCGCAGGTTGCGCGACAGGCGCTGCAGCATCTGCATCGGCTCGGCGTTGACCAAGTGCTCGGCCTTGAGCGACATATTCGCGCCGTATTGGCGTTGCAGCAGTTCCCGGCAGTCGTTGGGGTACAACCGGCGGCCACCGCATGGGTCGAGCAGGTGGTCGGCCCCAGGTACCTTTAACAGGAAATGCCCGGGGAAATTGACACCGACCATCGGAATTTCCAGGCCGCGGGCCAACTCCAGGGCAATCAGCCCGAGGGCCAGGGGCTGCCCGCGTTTGCGCGCCAGGACTTTATCCAACAGCGCCGCTCGCGGCCGCAGCGGTGTGAAGTCGTCCTGGGCGAAACCCAGGTCGTTGAGCCGTCGTAGCAGAGGCTGGCCCAGCTCGCTGACAGGCAGCATCGGCAGGTCATGGCTGACCCGCTGTTGCAGTTCCTTGAATTCCTTCAGCAAGACCGGAACGTTGACGTCGCGATCATGTTCGGCAGCGATCCACAACGCTGCTTCGAACAACGCCGGCGGCGAGCGGTGCAGGCAATCAAAAAAGGCTTGGCGCGGTTTCATCGAACTCTCCGGGCTATGCTCCCGTTTTAGCCCTGCCATGGATTTTCGTCCAGTCTCCAAAAGATGCTGTGACAGGTTATGCCGAAAAAGACTGACCACCCAGGCGACTTATTCCGGCGTGCTCCAGCAATTTTCGACTGCACGCCTATACTGGCGAAACAAACAAAAGTGATTCGGGAGCCTTACGATGTTTGCTCTCATGCAAAGCTCCCGCCTTGAATCGCTGCACCTAAGCGTAGACCCGACGACCGGGTTGAAGGCGGTGATTGCCATTCATTGCAGCCGCCCCGGGCCTGCCCTGGGAGGCTGTCGTTATCTTGCCTACCCCGACGACGAAAGTGCCGTGGCAGACGCCGTGCGCCTGGCCCAAGGCATGAGCTACAAGGCGGCTCTGGCTGGTTTGCCCGTGGGCGGCGGGGTGGCGGTGATCATGCGTCCGGCCCATGTGGAGAGTCGGGCGGCGCTGTTCGAAGCCTTTGGTCGTTGCATCGAGCAATTGGACGGGCGCTATATCACCGCCATCGACAGCGGCACGTCGGTGGCCGACATGGATTGCATCGCCCAGCAGACCCGCCATGTCACCAGTACCACCGCCGCGGGAGACCCTGCGCCCCACGCGGCGATGGGTGTCTTTGCCGGCATCCGTGCCACCGCCATGGCTCGCCTGGGCAGCGATAACCTCGAAAGCCTGCGGGTGGCGATCCAGGGCCTGGGCAATGTCGGTTATGCCCTGGCCGAACAGCTGCATGCGGCGGGGGCCGAATTGCTGGTCAGCGACATCGACCCTGGCAAGGTGCAACTGGCCATGGAGCAACTGGGCGCCCATCCGATCGCCAACGACGCGCTGCTCAGCACACCCTGCGACATCCTCGCCCCTTGCGGCCTGGGCGGGGTCCTCAACAGCCAAAGCGTGGCGCAACTGCGCTGCTCGGCCGTTGCCGGCTCAGCCCACAATCAGTTGAGCAACCTGCAGGTGGCCGATCAGTTGGAAAGACGCGGGATTCTCTATGCGCCGGACTATGTGATCAACTCCGGCGGGCTGATCTACGTCGCCCTCAAGCATCGTGGTGAAGAGCTGCCGACGATCACCGCGCACCTGTCGAAAATCGGTGCAAGGCTTACGGAAGTCTTTGCGCATGCCCAGGCGGAAAAGCGCTCACCGGCCCGGGTGGCCGATGAACTGGCGGAGCGCCTGTTGTACCGCTGAAAATCAAAAAGGAAATCATTGGTAGCAGTGAAGCAGTGAAGCAACCTATCTGTGGGAGCAAAGCTTGCTCGCGATGCAGGCGCCGCGACTGTTCAGGCTAACCGAGTCATCTTCATCGCGAGCAAGCTTTGCTCCCACAGATAAATTTCCTTACCACAGTTTTTCCGCAATTACCTCAACAGGTAAACCGGAAAGCATTCACACAAATGCATCACTCGGCGCCGGGTGTTATCCAGGCGTGCGGCGTTGTTCGGCTGTTCCAGCAGGTCGGCTATCAGGTTCGCCACTTCGGCACATTCCGCTTCACCAAAACCGCGTGTGGTCAGGGCAGGGGTGCCGATGCGAATGCCGCTGGTGATCGCCGGTTTCTGCGGGTCATTGGGGATCGCGTTTTTGTTCAGGGTGATATGGGCGCTTTCCAGCAGCGCCTCGGCGTCTTTGCCGGTGATGTTCATCGAGCGCAGGTCGAGCAGGAACATGTGGCAGTCGGTACCGCCGGACACCACCCGCAAGCCACGCCGGGTCAGGACGTCGGCCATGACCCGGGCGTTGTCGACCACCCGCTGCTGGTAATGCTTGAACCCGTCGCCCAGGGCTTCGTTGAAAGCCACGGCCTTGGCGGCGATGACGTGCATCAGCGGGCCGCCCTGGTACACCGGGAAAATCGTCTTGTCGAGCAGGGCGGCGTATTGCGCCTTGGCCAGGATCAGGCCGCCGCGGGGGCCGCGCAACGTCTTGTGGGTAGTCGAAGTGATGAAGTCGGCGATGCCCACCGGCGAGGGGTACACGCCGGCGGCGATCAACCCGGCGTAGTGCGCCATGTCCACCATCAGGTAGGCGCCGATTTCATCGCAGACCTTGCGAAAGCGCTGGAAATCAATGGTCCGCGAATAGGCCGAGGCTCCGGCAATGATCATCTTTGGCCGGTGTTCCCGGGCCAGGGCTTCCATTTCTTCGTAGTCGAGGGTTTCGGTTTCCGCGTCCAGGCCATAGGAAAAGGCCCGGTAGATTTTGCCGGAAAAATTCACCGAGGCGCCGTGGGTCAGGTGGCCGCCGTGGGCCAGTGACATGCCCAGGATCGTGTCGCCGGGTTCCAGCACCGCCAGGAAAACCGCCTGGTTGGCCTGGGAGCCGGAATGCGGCTGCACGTTGACGTATTCGCAGTTGAACAATTTGCGCGCACGCTCGATGGCCAGGTTCTCGATTTCATCGACGACCTTGCAGCCGCCGTAGTAACGCTTGCCCGGATAGCCTTCGGCGTACTTGTTGGTGAGCACGGAGCCCTGGGCCTGGAGCACTTCTTCGCTGACGTAGTTCTCCGAAGCGATCAGTTCCAGGTGGGTTTCCTGGCGGTTGCGCTCGCGGTCGATCAGGCGGGCAACGGCGGGATCGAAATTTTGCAGACTCATGGTGTGATTCCTTAGATAAACGCTTCGGCCAGCGGCGCAGTCATGGGGTGCGGCAACAGCCGCGGCTGACTTTTGGACGAATCGGACAGAAAAATGGAGGTGTCTTTCAAACCGCTGCCGGTGATCAGGATCACGGCGGTTTGCGGGGTGTCGGGGTGTGTTTCTGCGTACTTGAGCAGGCCGGCGAAGGCACTGGCGGCGCCGGCTTCCGGAAACACGCCGGTGCTGGCGGCCAATCGAGAGGCGGCGGCGACAATGCTTGGGTCGCTGACGCAGATGAACTCGCCGCCACTGGCCGTTACCGCGCGCATGGCCTTGAGGCGATCACGCGGCAGCGCCACGTTGATGCTGCTGGCCAGGCTGGTGGGCGGCAGGCGTTCGGTTTGTCGCATCGAGCGGTCGTAGCGCCAGGCGCGATACATGAAGTTGCTGTGCTCGGCCTGAACGCCGATCAGGCGCGGAATGCGTTCGATCCAACCCAGTTGCAGCAGGTCGAAAAAGCCTTTGTAGACCGAGCCCAGGATGCAGCCATTGCCGACGGGCACGAACACCAGGTCCGGCACCTGCCAGTTGAGCTGTTCGCACATCTCGAAGGCGACGGTTTTCTTGCCTTCGCTCATGTACGAGTTGATCCCGGTGGTGCGGTTGTACCAGCCGTGTTTTTCGCAGGCGTCGAGGCATTGTTCGAAGGCTTCGTCGTATTGCCCGTCGACCAGCACGATCTCGGCGCCATAGCCCTGCATCTGCGCGAGCTTTTCCCGGGGCGCGCTCTTGGGCAGGTAAATGACGTTGTGCAAGCCCAGGCTGGCGCTCATCCCGGCCAATGCCGAAGCCGCATTGCCGGTGCTGGCCACCGCCACGGTGCGCGCACCGGATTGCATGGCGTGGGCCACCGCCAGCGCGCTGGCGCGATCCTTCAATGACCCGGTCGGTTGCCGCGATTCGTCTTTTACGTAGACTTTGATCCGGGCACCCTTGCCGAGCAATTCCGGGCGCGAGTACAGCGGCGTATTGCCCACCAGTAACGGTGGAATGAACTGCGTCGAGCTCAACGGCATCAAGCGGTCATAGCGCCACATGCCACGGGCGTGGTCATGGGCCAGGCTGTCCCGGGACCATTCGCGCTTGAGTGTGGGGTAGTCGTAAAGCGCATCCAGGGCACCATCGATTTGGCAATGAGGACAGTAGTAGCTGACCTCATGGAGCTGGTAGCTTCGATCGCAAGCCAGGCACTGCAATACATACGCTCTGTACGAATTTTTCATGGTCACCCTCTGAAAGTACGCTGTGCTGGTGCTTTCCTTGCCAACGTCGGTCCGGCGCACCGGACCGACGGGCACTCCGCTGGCAGCAGGTGTTTCAGATCACCATGATGGCGTCGATGGCGACCAGGGTATTGCGGGCCAGCGCACTGGCGCCGGCGGCGTTGACCACGATGGCGCTTTGCAGCTGCTGGCCGTCCCGGATGTGCAAGCGCCAATGCCCGTCGCGATATTCGCCACGCAGCACTTCGGTCTCGCGCTTGACCACGCCACCGCGGGCACGCAACCCGCTGAGGTAGGCACCGTGAATGCCGTGCACATCCAGGTCGAAGGCGCTGGGCTCGTAGATCCCGGCACTCCAGGTGCCTTCGGCGAGGTAGGGGACCAGTTCCTGTACTTGCTTGTCGTCGAGCAACTCGGCCGTAGGCACTTGGCCCGATACGGCGCTGAAACGCGCTTTGAGTTTGTCCACCCGTGCCGCCTGGGCCACGATCAATGCGCCCCGTGGCGCCCAGAGTGGATGCTCGGCCAGACCTTCGGGCGGATTCTCGAAAAAGCGCCGGGACGCGCAGGTCAGCGAACGGATCTGCTGGTTGCCGTAGCTTTCCATCGAGATCGCGGCCGAACGCCCCGTGGTGTGGTAGGCCAGTTGTTGTTCCTGTTCGAGCAGGCAGACGCTGCCATGGGCCGCCAGTTCATAAGCGACTGAGACGCCGGCGATGCCGCCACCGACCGCGATGAAGTCGTAACGAGCAGTCATGGTCGGCTGCCCTCGGCGATAACGGCGGCTTTGCTTTCCCGGGTGTAGGTCAGCACGAAATGCGCCACGAGACCAAAGATCAGCCCCCAGAACGCGGCGGCCAAGCCGAGGAAACTCATGCCCGAAGCGGTGACCAGAAAGGTGATCAGCGCGGCTTCCCGTTGCTTCTCATCCGCCATGGCGCCGGTCAGCCCGGCACTGATCGCGCCAAACAGGGCGAGGCCGGCGAGGGAGGCGATCAATTCTTTCGGCAGGGCGGAAAACACCGAGGCCAGGGTCGCGCCGAAAGTGCCCATCAGGATGTAGAACACCCCGCAGGCAATCCCGGCGATGTAGCGTTTGTCGCGGTCCTCGTGGGCTTCGCGGCCGGTGCAGATCGCGGCGGTAATGGCCGCCAGGTTAAGACCGTGGGACCCGAACGGGGCCATCAGGGCCGAGCCAATCGCGGTGACCGAAATGATCGAGCGCGCCGGCGTGTTATAGCCCGAGGTGCGCAATACGGCCATGCCGGGCACGTACTGGCCGGTCAAGGTCACCAGCGCCAATGGCAGGCCGATGTTGATGATCGCGTGCCAGCTCCATTCAGGCGCGATGAAGACCGGGTGAGCCACGGCGATGGTGATCGAGGTGCTGTTGAGTTCACCGAACGAGGCGGCCACCGCGCAGCCGATGATCAGCACCGACAGGATGGTGTAGCGTGGCGAGAATCGCTTGAAGACCAGGTACGCCGCGATCATTGCCAGCACCATCGCCGGCTGCAGCTTGATCGACGTGAACAGCTCGGCGCCGAAGCGGAACAGAATGCCGGCGAGCATGGCGGCGGCAATGGCCTTGGGCAGGCGACTCATCAACTTGTCGAACGCCCCGGACAAACCGACCACGGCGATGATCACCGACGCCACCACATAGGCACCGATGGCCTGGGGCAGGGTCACGGTGGGCAGCATTGACACCAGCAGCGCCGCCCCCGGTGTGGACCATGCGGTGATGACCGGGACACGCAGGCGCCAGCTCAAGAGGAGGCCGGTAATCCCGCTGCCGATGGAAATGGCCCAGATCCACGAAGACACCACGTCGTTGGGCAGGTGCGCTTCCTTGGCTGCCTGGAACACGATGATGAGCGGGCCGGCGTAGGAAATGATCACGGCGATGAAGCCCGCGATGACCGCTGACAGGGATAGATCCTTTCTGAATGTGTCCATGATGTCTCGACTTGGCGCGGCAGGAGCGCGCAGTGGGGGATTGAGTCGATTGCTTCGATTCGCAATCAGTGTATTTGAATGGATTGAGTTGATTCAATAGGGGGCGGGATTGTTACGAGATATTTTTCTGATATCACGGGGCTATTTTGCAATTTATTGCAGATAATTGATTGATTTATATAGATATTATTTGTTGTAAAATTTCTTTAATTCACGCTGATAAACAATTCAATAATCGCATCAATCGACTCAATGGATCGAGTGCGTCGAATTATTAGTTGCCTAACCTCCATGTGATATGCTCGGATATTCATCATTTCTACGATGGGCAGTGATCATTCATGTGGGTTCCCCAGCTAAGCGAGTTCAGCCAGCCGATGTATCTGTCGATTGCCGATGCGTTGGCGCGCGATATCAACAACGGCGTACTGAACGAGGGTGATCGCCTGCCGACCTTGCGAGAGCTGGCCACCACCTTGAATGTCACGCCAGGTACCATCAGTCGGGCGTACAGCGAAGCCCATCGGCGTCGGCTGGTGCAGGGGGAAGTGGGACGTGGCACTTATGTGCTCAACCAGAAGCAGCTGGAGCTGCCGGCCAGTAACAGCGCGTCCGCGCCGCTGAACCTGGGGCAGTCCGAACTGCTCGACCTTTCGATCATCAAGCCCTATAGCGAGACGCTGGAGTACTGGTTGCGCGGCGCGCTGGTGGGCATGGCCAAAAGCACCGATTTCGCCCGCGCGCTCGATTACGCGCCGGACGGCGGCCACCCGGCCCATCGCGAGGCGGGGGCGCAATGGTTGCGTCATTCATTGCCCGACGCGCAATGGCAGCAAGTGGTGATTACCGCCGGGGCCCAGCATGGCTTGATGGTCGCGATGAGCGCCCTGACCAACGCTGGCGACCTGGTGCTCTGCGAGGCGCTGTGCTACCCGGGCATCATTTCCCTGGCCCACGGTCTTGAGCGTCGCCTGCGTGGCGTGCCGATGGATGACGAAGGCATCATTCCCGAAGCCTTGCGCGAGCTGTGCCTGCGGGAGAAGCCGGCGATGCTGGTCTGCGTGGCGACCTGCCAGAACCCGACGGCGGCGATCATGTCGCAGAAACGTCGGGCCCAGATTGCCGCGCTGGCCGAGGAATTCGACTTCATCATCCTGGACGATGACATCTACGGCTTCCTGGCCACCGATCCGTCGATCAAACCCCTGTCGGCCTTTGCGCCGGATCGCTCGGTTTACCTGACCAGCCTGTCGAAATCGGTCATGCCGGCGCTGCGCATTGGTTACATCTACAGTCCGCCGAAATTGCTCTCGCGCCTGACGTCGATGGTGCGCAGCAGTGTGTGGATGCCGTCGCCGTTGACTGCGCAACTGGCCAGCAACGTGATTACCGAAGGCCTGGACAAGAAATTGATCCGCATCCAGCGCAACGAGGCGGCGGGGCGGCAAGCGATCGCTCGGGAAATCTTCGCCAATTTCGAGCTCAAGACCCAGCCGTATTCCTATCACGTCTGGTTGACGCTGCCCGAGCCGTGGACGAGCGACGAGTTCACCATGCTCGCCCGGGCCAACGGCGTATTGGTGCTCAGTGGCACCCAGTTCCAGGCTGAGCGTTCAGGCACCACCCGGTGCGTGCGGCTGGTGCTGATGTCGCCCACCAGCCAGGACGAACTGCGCTTCGCCCTGACCAAATTGGCCAGCCTGATCGATTCAGATCCGCGTCGTTATTACTAAAAAGATCGCAGCCTTCGGCAGCTCCTACACGGTGTTCCACGTAGGGCTGCCGAAGGCTGCGATCTTTTTGGTTATTCGTCCGACGGGTTGAGCAGTTCGGACAAGGCGTCCGGCTGGCTCTTGAATGCCTTGGCGAACACATCGCGATTTTTCGCCATGTAGATCCCGGCTTCCTCGACCTGCTGCTCGCTTAGCGATGGAACGGCTTTTTGCAACACTTCGGCCAGCAATTCGGCGAGTTCCAGCATTTTGTCATGACGGTCAGCTTCGGCTTTATCCATGAACAAGCGCTCCAGATCTCGGCTGCTGCGGTATACCACTTCGACGGCCATTCACCACCTCACATGCCTTCACATTGGTTTGTCTTTGCGACTACTGTATTTATATACAGGCAAAAGAATAAGCGAATCCTCTTGCTTTGGATAGTGGCTTTTTAATGTAGACCGATTTCGGCATGTGAGCGCCAAGATGATGTGGACAAAGCTTGGGTAGGAGCAAGCCTTGTGGGAGCAAAGCTTGCTCGCGATCAGGCCGCATGAAGCTTCCAAAGTGCCGCATACCAGCCTATCGCCATCTCACCCTCACTCGCTGGCCTTTTTTCTGCATGCAGAACAACCGTCACGTCCAACCCGCATCATCCGGTCGAACCGACCTAAGGAAACTACATCGTGAAAATCAACTGGGCCGAGAACCTGCGCCAGAACGTCCATCAGCTGGCCGAGTCCCTGGGAAACCTCTTCGTCGAGACCTTCCACTACCTGGCGCTGTTCGCCATCGGTGCGGTGACCGCGTGGGCGGCGGTGATGGAGTTCTTGCAGATGCTCGAGGCGGGGCACATCAAGATCGATGACATCCTGCTGCTGTTCATCTACCTGGAATTGGGGGCGATGGTCGGGATCTACTTCAAGACCAACCACATGCCGGTGCGATTCCTGATCTACGTGGCGATTACCGCGCTGACGCGGCTGCTGATTTCCAACGTTTCCCACCACAGCCCGCCCGACCTGGGGATCATCTATTTGTGCGGTGGCATCTTGCTGCTGGCGTTTTCGATCCTGGTGGTGCGCTACGCTTCGTCGCAGTTCCCCTCGGTGAAAATCGAGCACCCGCACCGCAAGGTTGGCGCGGGTTCCAGCGAGCATGCCGAAGTGGAGAAAGGCGAAATCTAGATCCCGGCGGCCGAGGGCGCCGGCCCCTGTGCATGCGGCGGTGGCAGCTTGATGTTGTCACCGCCGGTCATGGCTTCGAGGATGGCCACGGCGCTGTGGCCCTGCTCGATGGCGATGCCGAACTGAATGCTTTGCACCAGGCGTTTGAGCCGCTCCGGGTCGTTGCGCTGCTGGGCGCTGATCATGCGTTTGGCGACGATGCGCCCGCTCTTGGACAGGGTCAGCATGATGCTGCCATCCAGTCCCTGGATACTCAGGTTGATTTGATAATGCGGCGCAAAAGCGTCGGTAATGAGCTGAAAAGGGTTGTCCATGATGCGTCACCGCCTGATTGAACGTGCAGTTGTTGACCGGCCGTGATCGGGATTAGTTCGCAATACCGGACCATCGGCCATTCCATGATCGTGTTCATCTGAAGGTTCCTGGGGCCAGGCAGGCTTCAAAATCAAAGATCGCAGCCTGCGGCAGCTCCTACAGGGAGTTAGCAAGGTGCATGCCGGAAAAAACGTCGGACAATGATCCCGGTGCCCAAGCGCCAAACGCTCTGGAATGCGGCTGCCCGTTTCGGGGCAATAACGTGCGGATGTTCGTTGACGGTGCAGGCGTGGAGGTGATTTGCAGCGGGTAGGCAGGGCGGGGCAACTCCCGACATTAACAGCGCTTTTGCCCGTTGTCCGGCTTTATTTGCATATGAATATTTATCTTTTTTTAGGGCTTGAATTGTTCTTCCGCCAGCCCGACTCTGTATTCAAGGGGCCGCTGCGCTAACGTCGACGGCCCCCGGCGAGCTAGCTGAAATAAGGGATGAACTATGCAAATCCAAGTCAACAGCGATAACCATATTCAAAGCAGCATCCGACTGGAGGAGTGGGTACGTACTACCATCGAAAGCACGCTCGAACGTTACGAAGAAGACCTGACACGGGTCGAGGTTCATTTGCGCGATGAGAACGGCGACAAGCCCGGCCCTCATGACCTGCGTTGCCAGCTTGAAGCACGGCCAAAGGGCCATCAGCCGATTTCCGTGACCCACAAGGCCGATTCGCTGGAACTGGCGATCGAAGGTGCAGCCACCAAACTTGAAAGTGCACTGGAGCATTTGTTCGGCAAACTGCGCGGCAAGCGCGCCGCCACCAAAGGTCCGACCGACTCGATTGCCCTGGCTGATGCCATGCTGGAAGAAGAATTCCTGGAGAACGAGCGGGCCGCACTCAACGGCTAAGCACGATCACTTAAAAATACTCACCGAACAAACGGGCCTGCAATCGCAGGCCCGTTTCGTTTCAGCTATCCACCGCGACCCCGAGTCAGAACGCCACGGACGTCTGCACATACAGCGTGCGCGGCTCTCCCACGTACTTGCCCCGGTTGTTGTCATCGAACGAACGGGTGAAGTACTGGGTATTGAAGATGTTCTTCACGCCTACCGCCACGTTCAGGTCCGACAGTTGCGGGCCGAAATCATAGGCGGCGCGGCTGCTGAACAGCATGTAGCCGGGGATATTGCCGGTACTGCCGTCGGCGCTTTCATTACGGGTATTGGCGTTATCGGCAAACTGCGCGCTCTGGTAGGTGCTGTCCAGGTTCAACTTCCAAGGCCCGTCCGTATAACCCACGCCTAGCGTACCTTTGTGCTTCGAAGAGAAGGGCACGCGGTTGCCTTTGTTTGGTCCGTCCTCACGAATGGTGGCATCGACAAAGGCATACGTGGCATATACATCAAAACCGGCCAGCGCCGGGCTCAGGTCGTCGAGGGCGTAGTTGATGCTGGTTTCGATGCCCTGGTGGCGGGTCTCGCCTCGGGCGATCACCGAGTCGTTGGTCTGGTTGCTTTCATACTGGTTGTCGAAGTTGATCAGGAACGCGCCGATCTCTGCCCGCAGGTTGCCATTGTCATAGCGGGTGCCCAGTTCCCAGGTGCGGGCTTTTTCCGGTTTTACTTCGCCGCTGCTGACACGGTTGGGCATCTGGCTGTACTGCACGCTGCCGAACGAACCTTCGGTATTGGCATACAGATTCCACTCATCGGTCAGATGATAGAGCACGTTCAGTGCCGGCAAGGCCGTGTTGTAGTCACCCTTGTATTTCACATTCGTCAGGTTGTTGGTCTGCTGAGATTCGATCATTTCGTAGCGAACGCCAGGGGTGATGGTCCATTTGCCGATGTCGATCCGGTCATCGATGAAAAACGCGTTGGCCTCGGTGCCGCCACGCGTATCCCGGTCGTTGCGGCTGGCGGTGGTTGGCAATTCGTTGCTGGCGATGGGCGTGCGATAACGCAGTTCATGGCCGGCCTCGTTGATGTAGCGGTAGCCGACGCCGACCTCATGGCTGGTCGGGCCGAGGTCGAAACCTTGGGCGAAACGGGTTTCCAGGCCGCGCACCCAATATTCGCGAGGCGACAGGGACAGGAAGCTGCCCTGGTCCAGGTAGCCGCTGCGCAAGGTCTTGGTGAAGAACGTGCTGGCGGTGAATTCCCGGCGGTCCTGTTGGTAGCGGTAGCCGACGTTGACCAGGGTGCGACGACCCCAGAAACGGTCGTTCGGCCGGGTGGACTGGTACGGGTCGGCGTCGTAGTCGGCCACATTCAGGCCGCCGGGCATGTCGGCTTCGCCTTCGTAATACTGGGCCATGGCATTGAAGCTGTTGGCGTCGTCCAGCTGGTAGTTGCCCTTGAGGATCAGATCGTCGATTTGTGTGTCGCTGTGCTCGCGCCAGTCGCCGCCACGGGTGCCGGAATACAGCAGGGCGCCGCCCAGGCCGTTGTCGGCGGTGCCGCCAGCCAGCAGATTGGAGGAGGTCTTGAAGCCGTCGTGACTGGAGGACGGGCTCGTCTCGGTCTGGAAGCCGCCCTTCACCGTGGGGGCATCGGGAATCGCTCGCGTCACGAAGTTGACCACGCCGCCGACGTTCTGCGGGCCGTAGCGCACTGCGCCGCCGCCACGCACGACGTCCACCGCGTCCATGTTGCCCATGCTGACCGGCGCGAACGAGAGCTGCGGTTGGCCGTAAGGTGCGAACGGCACCGGGATGCCGTCCATCAACACCGTAGAACGTGAGGCCAGGCGCGGATTGAGCCCGCGAATACCAAAGTTCAGCGCCATGTCATGGCTGCCGGTGCCGTTGTTTTCCGGTGCGTTGACGCCGGGGATGCGATTGAGGACGTCCCTGGCCTGGGTCGCGCCCTGGCGTTCGAATTCCTCACGACGGATGACATCCCGGGCACCAGGGTGTTCGAAAACGTTGGCTTGCGCGGCATCGCCGAGCCAGTCACCGACCACGGTGGTGGTGCCGATGTCCAGCGCAGTGCTGGTGGCCGGTTGCAGGCTGAAGGCGTTGTTTCCCTCGGGCCGGGCTTGCAGGCCGGTGCCTTCGAGCAGCGCGTTCAGCCCTTGTTCCGGGCTGTAGCTGCCTTCCAGGCCACGACTCTGCAGGCCTGCGGTTGTCTGCGAGCCAAAGGAAATCAACACCCCGGCCTCGCGCCCGAACTGATTGAGGGCATTTTCCAATGATGACGGCGCGATGTGATAGGCCTTGGCCTCGGCAGCCTGCACGCAAGGCAGAGTAACGAAACTCAAGCTGGCCCCCAGGAGCAGGTGGCGCAGGGTACGGGCGAGCGGGGTGAGACGGGTGGATTGCTGCGGCATGGATGAGGATCCCGAGAAGGTTGTATCGAAGTGCTTTCCTTCTCTGTCACCCGAGACGGGAAAAACGGCTCACTGGTGCATCACTTTTTTTTCAGGGAGGGCGGCCATTGGTTCACGCGCGAGCCTCGACCGTGACCCAATAGCGGGTGAAACGACGCACTTTTACCGGCAGGCTGACCTCCAGCAGGTCGAGGATTCGATCGCTGTTGTCCAGCGGATAGGTTCCGGAGATCAGAAGGTTGGCGACTGCCTCGTCGCAGTGCAGTTGGCCGCGTCGGTAACGGCCGAGTTCGTCGAGGAAGTCCACGAGGCGCATATGCGCGGCTATCAGCATGCCTTCCGTCCAAGCGCCGCTGTTGGCGTCCAGCGCCGTGGAGGGCCCGGCACCGTTGACGCCAAGGCTCAGTTGTCGTGCTGTCGCCAGTGACAAGGCCGGACCGTGTCGGCTATGAATGTCCACCTGGCCTTCAAACGCCGTCACCTGGGTGTGTTCCGGATATTCGCGGACGTTGAACCGGGCGTCGCGGCTTTCCAGCAGGCCGTAGGCCGTCACGACTTGCAGGGGCCTCGGGTCCCGGGCGACGGTCAGCAACAGTTCCCCTTCCAGCAGGCGGATCAAGCGGCGTTGAGCGTCGAAGCGAACGTCTACCGCGCTGCCAGTGTTGAGCTGCAACTGACTGCCGTCATCCAGCGTCAGGCGTCGCCGCTCGCCCACCGGGCTGCGAAAATCGGCCATCAATGGCGGCAGCAGTTGGCGCTCACGCAGGCCCCAGGTCAACGCCGAGCCGGCGCCAAGCACCAGCAGCATCTTCAGTGCCCGACGTCGCGCCGCGGACTTCGGTGCATTGAGGGCCGCATGGGCCAGCGGAGGTGACACGCTGCGCAGTCGCTGATTGACCCGCTGGATATGCTCCCAGGCACGGCGATGTTCGCCGTGGGCATCGAGCCAGTGTTCCCAGGCTTGCTGCTGGCGGGTATCGAGTGGGCCTTGCTGCATTTCCAGCAGCCAGTGCACGGCCTGCTCGGCGACTTGCGCGCTGACGCCCGGTGCGCCGTTGATCGGTGGGGTCATAAGGCAAAGTAGCAGCGCATCGCTGCCTTGTTCAGGTGACGCTTGACCGTCGCCAGGGAAATCCCCAATTCACGGGCGATTTCGTTGTAGGTCAGGCCATCGACCTGGGCCAGCAGGAACGCCTGCTTGACCGCGCGCGGCAACCCATCGAGCAGTTGGTCCAGTTCCATCAGGGTTTGCAGGATGATTGCCCGGTCTTCCTCCGAGGGTGCCACGTGCTCCGGCAGTTGGGCGAGGGCATCGAGGTAGGCGCACTCAAGGTCTTGGCGGCGGTAATGGTTGAACAAGACGCGCTTGGCAATGGTGGTGAGAAACGCACGGGGTTCCAGGACCGGCTGCGGATCGCGCGCAGTCAGGACGCGCATGAACGTGTCCTGGGCCAGGTCGGCGGCACTGTCGGGGCAGCCGAGTTTTCTTCGCAACCAGCCGTTGAGCCAACGGTGATGGGCGTTGTAGAGCACTTCGACGGTGTGTGCAGGCGGCAACGAGGAACATCCCGACAGCGCTTAGCTGTGCTAGAGAACAAGAATTGTTCGCATTGTAGGGGCGCAATGGTGGCTACGGCAATCGGGACGAGTGCCTGGTTGTTTCATTTGGCCGGGGCACGCGGGTGCTTAGCGCAAGAATGCCTGTCGATACTCTCCGGGGCTTGCGCCCAAGGCCTGGCGAAAACGGTGGGTGAAATGACTGGCGCTGGCAAACCCGCAGGCCAGCGCCACGTCGCCCAACGGCTGGGACGTGCTGCGCAACAATTGCCGCGCGCGGGCCAGCCGCCGGGCCAGTACATATTGATGGGGTGGCAGCCCGAAACTTTCGCGGAACATCCGCGCAAAGTGATATTCGGACAACGCACACAGCGCCGCCAATTGCCCGAGGCTGATGGCCTCGGCCAGATGGCTGTCGACGTAATCCACCAGCAACCGTCGCTGGTGAGCCGCCAGGCCGCCCTTGAGGCGAAGCCCCTGGCGCTGGCCGACCTGGCTGAGCAACAGGTGGTTGAGCAGGTCATGGGCCAGGCTGGTCGTCAGCAGGCGTTCGCCGGGTTCGTCCCAGTTCAGTGCGATCAACTGGCGAAAGCGCTGGGCCTGTTGCGGGTCGTCGAGGAACGTTTCCTCGTGCAGTTGCACTTGCCGGGGTTCGCGGTCCAGCAGGGTGATGCAGCCAAGGGCGAATTGCTCCGCGCTGAAATATAGGTGGGCGAGGCGGATGTCGCCATTGATGACCCAGGCGGACTCATGCCCGGCCGGCAAGATGCAAAGTTTGTCCGGTGCGCCTGTGGTATCGGGCCGTTCACGACGAAACGTGCCGGTGCCCCCCGCGATGTAGCACGACAGCGTATGGTGCGTCGGCGCCTCGTAGTCCCGGGCGTCGTGGTGATTGGTCCACAAAGCGGCCGCCATGCCGTCTCCGAGCTCGGCACTGTGCTCCAGGCGAGCGTTGGGCGAGCTGTTGAGGGCTTGGAAGACTTGTAGGGTCTGCAGTGTGGACATGATCGGTTCTCCAACGTTTGCATCCTACTCCGTAGACCGTTCCCTGCCAGCCCATCGCTCATAAAAACCGCAAGATTACGCAAGCGACGGGCAAGCATCGGCGTGACACTGGGGGTCATTGCCAGGAGTCACCGTCATGAACCTCTCGTTGTACCTGCTCACCGTGCTCATCTGGGGCACCACCTGGATCGCCCTGAAACTGCAGTTGGGTGTCGTCGCCATCCCGGTGTCGATCGTTTATCGCTTTGGCCTCGCGGCATTGATCCTGTTTGCCATGCTCTTGCTCAGCCGGCGCTTGCAGGTGATGAACCGGCGCGGCCACTTGATTTGCGTTGCCCAGGGCCTGTGCCTGTTCTGCATCAATTTCATGTGCTTCCTGACCGCCAGCCAGTGGATCCCCAGTGGTTTGGTCGCCGTGGTGTTTTCCACCGCCACGCTCTGGAACGCCCTCAATGCCCGGGTTTTCTTCGGTCAACGGATTGCCCGTAACGTATTGCTGGGCGGCGCCTTGGGGCTGTTCGGGCTGGCGTTGTTGTTCTGGCCGGAGCTGGCCGGTCACAGCGCGAGCCCGCAAACGGTGCTCGGCTTGGCGCTGGCGCTGCTGGGGACGTTGTGTTTTTCAGCGGGCAACATGCTTTCGAGCCTGCAACAGAAGGCCGGCCTCAAGCCGTTGACGACCAACGCCTGGGGCATGGCTTACGGGGCGGCGATGTTGTCGGTGTGGTGTCTGTTCCAAGGCATTCCGTTCGATATGGAATGGAATGCACGTTACGTCGGCTCGCTGCTGTATCTGGTGATCCCGGGTTCGGTCATCGGCTTTACCGCCTACTTGACGCTAGTGGGGCGCATGGGGCCGGAGCGGGCGGCGTATTGCACCGTGCTGTTCCCGGTGGTGGCGTTGAACGTCTCGGCGTTTGTCGAGGGCTACCAGTGGACGGCGCCGGCATTGGTGGGGTTGGTGCTGGTGATGCTGGGGAACGTGCTGGTGTTTCGCAAGCCCCGGCCAGTAGCCGTGAAAGTCGCGCTGGGTGCCCGCTGAGCGATTGCGTCTGGCGATAGATCTGTGGCGAGGGAGCTTGCTCCCGCTGGGTTGCGAAGCGACCCCAAGGTGTATCTGCCGCCACGGTGCATCAGATAAACCGCAAGGGGCTGCTGCGCAGCCCAGCGGGAGCAAGCTCCCTCGCCACAGTGTGTTTTATTTCCAGACTTGTGGGTTGACCAGGTTCTTCGGTCGCTCGCCCAGCAAGGCACTGCGCAAGTTATCCACAGCAAGGTTGGCCATGGCCTCACGGGTCTCGTGGGTGGCGGAGCCGATATGGGGCAGGGTCACGGCGTTCTTCAGCTGGAACAGCGGCGATTCAGCCAGCGGTTCTTTCTCGTAGACATCCAGCCCGGCACCGCGGATGCGACCGTTCTGCAAGGCTTCGATCAGCGCTGGCTCATCCACCACCGGGCCACGGGAAATGTTGACCAGGATGGCGCTTGGCTTCATCAGCCCCAGTTCACGCTGGCCGATCAAATGGCGGGTCTTCTCGCTCAATGGCACCACGAGGCAGACGAAATCGGCTTCGGCCAGCAACTGGTCCAGTTCGCGAAATTGTGCGCCCAATTGGTTTTCCAGCTCGGTCTTGCGGCTGTTGCCGCTGTACAGGATCGGCATGTTGAACCCCAACCGGCCACGCCGGGCAATGGCTGCGCCGATGTTGCCCATGCCGACGATGCCCAAGGTCTTGCCATGCACGTCGCTGCCGAACAGTTGCGGACCGACGGTCGCTTGCCATTGCCCGGCCTTGGTCCAGGCGTCCAGTTCGGCCACGCGCCGGGCGCTGCTCATCAGCAGGGCGAAGGCCAGGTCGGCGGTGCTTTCGGTGAGCACGTCGGGGGTGTTGGTGAGCATGATCCCGCGCTCATTGAAGTAGGCCAGGTCGTAGTTGTCGTAGCCCACCGACACGCTGGAGACCACTTGCAGGTTCGTGGCGTTCTGCAATTGCTCGCGGCCGAGCTTGCGACCGACACCAATCAGCCCATGGACGTGGGGCAAGGCGTCGTTGAACTGCGCGTTGATGTCGCCGTTCGACGGATTGGGGACGATCACCTCGAAGTCCTGGCGCAGGCGCTCGATCATGGGAGGTGTGATACGGCTGAAGGCAAGTACGGTTTTTTTCATCGTGCAAGGCTCATCTGCAGGGAATACCAAGCACGCTAACATTCCTGGCGCGGGTTAGGCGAGAGGGGAGTTTGATTGGGATATCGCAAACTCCACCTGTGGGAGCGGGCTTGCTCGCGAAGGCGTCGGGTCAGTTTGCATTGATGTTGAATGCCAGACCGCTTTCGCGAGCAAGCCCGCTCCCACATTTGATCTGTGGTGGGCTGTGATTTTGTAACTTCTGATAATCCTAGGCAGCCCGCAGGGAAATGAAGGCGTAGTTGACCGGTGCCTCGGTGACCACGCTTGCGCCACTGGCCGTCACTTGGCTGGCAACGTCCTCGCCGGACAGGTGGAACTGCCATTCACCCGCTTCGGGGTCCAACGGCTGCGAGCGGGCCTGATCAATCGCGATGGCGAACGCGGCCATGTTCGGCAGGTAGGCCGTGAATCCGTCGCCCTTCAACGCCGTTGTGTGGATGCCCAGGGACACGCAGATGCGCGCCTTGATCGCGATCTCTTCACGATCGGCCTGGCGTGAACGTTCGATCAACCGAGCCAGCTCCTGGTCCACCAACTCACCGCCGATGATCAACTGCGGCCCCGTTTCCCACGATTCTGGCGGGCAGTCCTTGGCGGCGGTATTGAGCGGGATGTGCGGGTTGATTTCCATGGGGTAGATGCGGCAAACCAAAGGCCTGCGCTCATAGATGCGGCACAGGTTGTCGGCGTCCAGATTATGGCAAGGGCCTGGGTTATAAGCGGCGAAGGTAATTGCCACGAGCACCTCGCTCGTGCCGCTGCGGACCACTGCCGAACGGCGTTCGGCATGTTCGCGCTGCGCCACCGGAAGGCCGAGGCCATTGGGCAGGAAGGCCTCGACCAGTACAATCACCTGGCCGCCGTCATTCGCCCACATCCTGGCTTCGTCGAGCGTCAGGGGAACGTGATGACCGGTGCAGCATTTACCGCACCCTACGCAGGAAAACGTTGTGTTCATTGATCGACCGAAGGCAATAGGCTGAAAGCGGCGACAGAAAAACGCCGCGATAAGCCGTGCGAAGCAAGTTATGCGCCATTCATTGAGGGGCTTCGGCCGGGCGGATCGAGTCCCACTCGGTGACGAAGGCGGTCTTGGTTTTTTTGCGATAGAGGCACAGCTCGGTGCCCGTCGCGCCGTTCATGTGCTTCTGTGGGTATTGGCCTTGCAGTAACAGCGCCGTATAGCCTACCCGGTCATCAAATTGCGCGGCGGTACCGACAGGTTCGGGATCTTTCAGACCGCTGGCCTTGAGGCAACTGGCGAGCACTTTTTTGTCGTAGGCGACCCACGCGTCGGGGCTGGAAGCCTGAGCCTGAAAGGCGATGGCGGCAGTGAGGCCGAGGAGCATCAGTGCAGGGGGTTTCATCGACAATGTCCTTGTTCGGGGGAACGAGGACAGGAGTATGCATGAGGTCGGGGCAGGGGTCAGAGGCCGCGACGATCGCAGCCTCCTTGAACTTGGCCCGCATCGACGCGGGGGGCTCAGCGACCTTGTTCGGCGACGGCCTTGGCCGCGGTGATCAGGCACTTGGTCAATTCGGGCGACGAAAATTTGGTAAGCACCCCGTTTGCGCCGGCCAATCGCGCTTTCTCACTGTTCATGGCGCTGTCCAGCGAGGTGTGCAGCAACACGTAGAGGTGGGCGAAATCCGGCGTCTCGCGCAGGGTCCGGGTGAGGGCGTAGCCGTCCATTTCCGACATTTCAATATCGGAGACGATCAGGTTGATCTCCTGCGCCGTGCCCTGCAACTCCAGCAGACAATCGATGGCTTCCTTGGCGCTGCGGGCGGTATGGCATTGCAGGCCCAGGTTGCGCAGGGTGTGCACCGATTGCTGCAAGGCGACCTGACTGTCATCGACCACCAGGATCCGGGCGTTGCCCAGGACTTCGGCGTCTTCCATGCTCAATTCGGTCGGCGCGGTTTCGATCTGCGCCGGCGCGATGCCGTGGATGACCTTTTCGATATCCAATACTTGTACCAGCGTGCCGTCCACCGAGGTCACGCCAGTGATGAATGCGCGCACGCCGCCGGAGCCGTAGGGCGGCGGTTTGATGTCGGTGGTCAGGCAATGCACGATCTTGCTGACCGCCTGCACATGCAGGCCCTGCTTGGAACGGCTGACGTCGGTGACGATCAGGCAGCCGCCGTCCGGGTCTTCCAGCGGCCGCTCGCCAATGGCGCGGCTCAGGTCGATCACCGACAGCGAGGTCCCGCGCAGGGTGGCGATGCCTTTGACGTGGGGATGGGACTCCGGCAGCTTGGTCAACGGTGGGCAGGGAATGATTTCACTGACCTTGAGCAGGTTGATAGCCATCAGCTTGCCGCTGCGCAAGGTAAACAGCAGAAGCGAAAGTGAATCTGCGCGGGCTTTGTTGGAAGACATAAAAACCTTCTGTGGAAAAAGGTGGGGCGAGCATGAAGGTCGCCAGAACAGCTTGTGATATTGGGTTATCGACTTGTCGGGGGCAGGCTTTAGGGTGAAAGCCTGTCGATCGCATGGATCGTTGTAACAAGATCCTTGTGCGGGATAGCTTTTGTGGCGAGGGAGCTTGCTCCCGCTCGGCCGCGCAGCGGTCGTAAGATTCGAAACCGCGCTGCGGTTGATGGGCCTGCTTCGCAGCCCAGCGGGAGCAAGCTCCCTCGCCACAAAAGCACCTCCAACCACTATTTCAGGCCAAGCCGTTTGGCCATCCGCCCCAGGTTCGCTCGGTCCAGCCCCAGCTCCCGGGCGGCGCTGGCCCAGTTGTGCTGGTGACGCTCCAGGCAGGCGGCGATCAGATTGCGTTGGAACGCGTCCACCGCTTCGCGCAAATCCCCCGTCACGCCTGGTGCGACCGGTGCCGGGTTGGGGGATGACGGTTCGGCGTTATCCACAGGGGCGTGGGGCAAATCCAGGTCCTGGGCGCTGAGGCTGAGGATTTTCGGGCGCGCCGGGTAGCGACCCAAGGCCTTCAGGGCGCTACGGCCGATCAGGTGTTCCAGTTCGCGCACGTTGCCCGGCCAGTCGTAGGCCAGCAATGCGGCCTGGGCGTCGCTGGTCAGGCGCAGGCTGCCCAGGCCCATGCGCGAACGATTCTGTTCGAGGAAGAAGCCGCTGAGCAGCAGCACGTCCCGCCCACGCTCACGCAGCGCCGGCACCTGCAAGGGATACACGCTCAAGCGATGATAGAAGTCGGCCCGGTAACGGCCGTTGCGCACTTCTTCGGCGAGGTCGCGATTGGTGGCGGCGATCAGGCGAACATCGACCCGGTGCTCCTTGTCCGAACCCAGGCGCTGCAGTTGGCCGCTTTGCAACACCCGCAGCAACTTGGCCTGGACAGTCAGGGACAGCTCACCCACCTCGTCGAGGAACAAGGTGCCGCCGTCGGCCAGTTCAAACTTGCCGCGGCGGTCGTTCGTGGCCCCAGTGAAGGCGCCCCGGACATGGCCGAAGAGTTCGCTTTCCACCAGCGTATCCGGCAGGGCGGCGCAGTTGAGGCTGACCAGTGGCTGGCCGGCGCGTTTCGACGCGGCGTGGATGGCCTGGGCGACCAGTTCCTTGCCCACACCGGTTTCGCCGGTGATCAATACCGTCAGGTCGCTGCCGCCCACCAGCGTGATCTCTTCCACCAGGCGCTTGTGGGCCTTGCTCTGGCCGACCATGTCGCGGTGTTGCTGGCCGCTGGCCTGGCGATAGACCTCGGCGCGGCGATGTTCGTCCTCGGCTTTCAAGGCCAGGCGCTCGATGCGCTCGGCGGCGCTGACCGTGGCGGCGGCGAGGCTGGCGAAGGCTTGCAGGGCACTGAGGTCGATGGGTTCGAAGCGCTCCGGGTCCAGCGAATCCAAGGTCAGCAGGCCCCAGGGGCGCTCGTCGATGAACAGTGGGCAACCCATGCAGTCATGAACTTCCAGATGCTTGGCCAGCCCCTCGACCAGCCCGTCGTAGGGATCGGGCAGGTCACTGTCAGCGGCGAAGCGGGTGGGGTGCGGGTTGGCCAGCAGCGCTTCGAAGCGCGGGTGTTCGCTGACCCGGAATCGCCGGCCCAGTGTATCGGTACTCAAGCCATCCACGGCGAGCGGCACCAGGCAATCTCCGTCCAGGCGCAACAACGCCGCCGCATCGCAGGGCAGCAGGGCGCGCAGGGTGCCGAGCAGGCGCCGATAACGTTCACCTTCAGGCAGTTCACGGGACAGGTCGGCCACCAGCGGCAGCAGGGAGGTCAGCAGGGCGGTTGCGGTCATAATGACTCCGTGTAGTCGAAACGACTATAAGGTGAGCCGTGTCGATATGACTACATTGTTTTTAACTTGTTGATATTAAAGATAAAAAAATATGGCACGGAAACTGATATGACATAAGCAACTGTTATCGATCATACGCCAGGAGTCACCCTATGCTCAGTCGAGAAGAACGCGCCATCATTCGCTCCACCGTGCCCTTGCTGGAAAGCGGTGGGGAGGCGCTGATCACTCACTTCTATCGCATGATGCTGTCCGAGTACCCTCAGGTCCGCCCGCTGTTCAACCAGGCTCACCAGGCCAGCGGCGACCAACCACGTGCCTTGGCCAACGGTGTATTGATGTATGCGCGGCACATCGACCAGCTTGACCAATTGGGCGACCTGGTGGCGAAAATCGTCAACAAGCACGTTGCCCTGCAGATCCTGCCGCAACATTACCCGATTGTCGGTGCGTGCCTGCTGCGGGCGATTGCTGAGGTGCTGGGCGAAGAAATCGCCACCCCCGAAGTGATCGCGGCATGGGGCGCTGCCTACAACCAGCTAGCGGATATCCTGATCGGCGCCGAAGCCGACATGTACGACAAGAAGGCCGAGGCGCTGGGCGGCTGGCGTGGCGAGCGCGAGTTCATCCTGGCGGCCAAGGTCCAGGAAAGCGCGGAAATCACCTCGTTCTACTTCGAGCCGGCGGACAAGGGCCCGATCCTGATGGCCGAGCCGGGCCAGTACATCGGCATGAAGCTCGTGCTCGATGGCGAGGAAGTGCGCCGCAACTATTCGCTGTCGGCCCTGGCGGACAATGGCCAGTACCGGATCAGCGTCAAGCGCGAGCCGGGCGGGCGGGTGTCGAACTTCCTGCATCATCATTTTGAGGTCGGCAGTCGCATCCAGTTGTTCCCGCCGTCCGGGGACTTCTACCTGACTGCCAGCGAAAAACCGTTGGTGCTGATCAGCGGCGGCGTTGGTATTACCCCGACCCTGTCCATGTTGCAGGCAGCACTGCAAACCGAGCGGCCGGTGCATTTCATTCACTGCGCACGTAACGGCCGCGTCCATGCCTTCCGTGACTGGATCGACGATCTGGCCAAGCGGCATCCGCAACTCAAGCGCTTCTACTGCTACGACGAAGACGACGGGGTAAGCCCGGCGGCGGACAAGGTGGGGCTGTTGAGCCAGGAGCAACTGGCGCAGTGGCTACCGGAGCAGCGTGACCTGGACGCCTATTTCCTAGGGCCGAAGGGCTTCATGGGCGCCGTCAAGCGCCACCTCAAGGCCCTGGGCGTGCCCGACCGGCAGAGCCGCTACGAGTTCTTCGGCCCGGCGGCGGCGCTGGAATAAGGTCGCGGCAAGCCGGGAGACCGGGTTGCCTTCATCGCGAGCAGGCTCGCTCCCACAAGGGATTTGCACAGGTCTGACGGCCAGCACAGATCCAGGGTGGGAGCGAGCCTGCTCGCGAAGACGTCGGCACATCCGACATCAATGCAGGCGGATCTACCGCTTTCGCGAGCAAGCCCGCTCCCACAGGGGAATTGCGGTGGACACAATTCCTGTGAGCACCACAAAAAACTGTGGGAGCGAGCCTGCTCGCGAAGGCGGTAGTACAGCCAGCTTATTCACTGACTGACCCACCGCCATCGCGAGCAAGCTCAGCTCCCACAGGGATTTGTGATGAGTACGATATCTGTGAGCAACCCGCAAACCCATGTGGGAGCCGAGCTTGCTCGCGATGGCGGCCGCAGCTCCACCCCTGTCCAACTGACCCGCATTAATCCCCGCTTAACCTTCTTGCGCTCTATTCCCTTCAATTGTCGACGCCCGCTGCTCGTTCACTGTCATGGTCAGCGTGTAGACTTCGGTACGTCCGATCGCGCGCCGGGTGTTGCGAGGCTGCGCGTCGATCCATACAGACAAAGGGAAACGCAATGAGTGAGGAAATGATGCGGCTGGGCCGCGAGCGGCGCTATCTGGTGCTGCTGGGGCTGATCTGCCTGGCACTGATCGGTGGTGCGCTGTACATGCAGGTGGCCCTCGGCGAGGCGCCGTGCCCGCTGTGTATCCTGCAACGCTATGCGTTGTTGCTGATCGCGATTTTCGCCTTCATCGGCGCCGCCATGCGCACCCGCCGCAGCCTGACGATCTTCGAAGGCCTGGTGGTGCTCTGCGCCCTGGCCGGGGCCGGTGTAGCCGGGCATCACGTGTACACCCAGTTCTTCCCCGCGGTCAGTTGCGGTATCGATGTCTTGCAACCGATTGTCGATGACCTGCCGCTGGCGAAGATCTTTCCGCTGGGGTTCCAGGTCGACGGTTTTTGCTCCACGCCCTACCCACCGATCCTGGGCCTGTCCCTGGCGCAATGGGCACTGGTGGCCTTCGTGTTGACGGTGGTGCTGGTGCCATTGCTGGTGTCGCGTAACCGCAAAACGCTTCGCTGAAACGCCTCAATGAAACGCCCCGGTTTCTCCCTTGGAGAGCCGGGGCGTTTTCTGTTTCACCCCTGAGCCGGAGCGTCCTTGATCCGAGGCAAGAATGACCTGCGACAACGTGCGACACGTTGTCACATATCTTGCGACGCTCAGCCTTTCCGACGGCGGTTAAACGCTCATTCCTGTAACAAAAAAACGTCTGGTTTCGCAGCCAGCGTCTCGCTTGCAGCAGGCATTTTTAACAGCGCGGCGTCAGGCGGCGCAGGCCCCTGAAAATGGGCGCTTGCCGGACAAAAAAGCTCTTGAGAATCGGCTCGAGCTGTCTAAATCGGGCGTAGTAGACCTACGTTTTTTGGGGTTCTTGTTGAGAATGAATTTCGATAAGATGCTGGCCCGTTGCAATATCAGCAAGAGATTGTTGCCGGATCGGATAAAAATTATTTCGGGATGAGACATGGTCTACAGCGCGTCACCTCACTACAATCGCCCGCACCGATTTTCCGACCCGGCTCAAGCTTGAGCACGAGAGTGGTCGAAGGGCGCCAGCGCCCCATGCGACCCCAGGTGTCGGTGCCTCCAACTATCCGCACCAAATGGAATTGGGCTTGAACTAGGCCTTTTGACCAACGAATAAGAACTCACTGCTGGCCCAGGATGTGTCGAACAGCCGCTGACGTTCGACGGGCAGCCCTTATTCAATCCAAGAAAATGCCAACCCTTGGCAGGGTGAAGTGTTGGCGATCAAAACCCAACTGCATTGCGCAAGCTGCTTTAGAGGTCGTGAGATGAGTAAAAACAGGTACCCCCGATTACTAGGCTTGTTGCCGCTGCTCGGCACGTTGCTGCTGGGAGGCTGCAACATGACCTTGCTCGATCCCAAGGGCCAGGTCGGCCTGGATGAACGAAACCTGATCATCACCGCCACGCTGCTGATGTTGCTGGTCGTTGTGCCGGTTATCGTCATGACCTTCCTGTTCGCCTGGAAGTACCGCGCAACCAACACCCAGGCCACCTACACGCCGAAGTGGTCGCATTCGACCAAGATCGAAGTGGCGGTGTGGACCATTCCGGTGCTGATCATCATTGCCCTGGGTTATGTCACCTACAAGTCGACCCACGCCCTGGACCCTTATCGTCCGCTTGAATCCGACGTCAAGCCGATCACCATCGAAGTGGTCTCGATGGACTGGAAGTGGCTGTTCATCTATCCGGAACAAGGCATCGCCACGGTCAACAAGATCGTGTTCCCGGCCCACACGCCGATCAACTTCAAGGTCACCTCCGACACCGTGATGAACTCGTTCTTCATCCCGGGCCTGGGCGGCCAGATCTATGCGATGGCCGGCATGCAGACCAAGCTGCACCTGATCGCCAACCAGAACACCGAACTTGAAGGTATCTCCGCCAACTACAGCGGCGCGGGTTTCACCGGCATGAAGTTCAAAGCGACCGCCACCACCCAGGAAGAATTCGACGCCTGGGTCAACGAAGTGAAGAAGGCACCTAAACAGCTTGAAAAAGCTGAATACGAAGCCCTTTCCAAGCCGAGCCAGAACAACCCAGTCGAACTCTACTCGTCGGTTACGCCGAACCTGTTCCAGACCATCATCGACAAGTATGAAGGGATGAATCCGGGCAAGCCGATGCACCACGAGAAGAAAGACAAGGAAGTGGCTCACAACATGGAAGGGATGGACATGAGCTCGCATTCAGCTGCCGGGGCAGAGGAGTAAACGATGTTAGGTAAATTAAGTTGGGAAGCGATCCCGTTCCACGAGCCGATTGTCATGGTGACCCTCGCCATCATCGCGCTCGGTGGTCTGGCATTGTTCGCCGGTATCACTTATTTCAAGAAGTGGACCTACCTGTGGACAGAGTGGCTGACCTCGGTCGATCACAAGAAAATCGGCGTGATGTACATCATCGTCGCCATGGTCATGCTGCTGCGCGGTTTTGCCGACGCCATCATGATGCGTACCCAGTTGGCCATGGCCACCGAGGGTTCGCCTGGCTACCTGCCGCCTGAACACTATGACCAGATCTTCACCGCCCACGGTGTGATCATGATCATCTTCATGGCGATGCCATTCTTCACCGGCCTGATGAACCTTGCAGTGCCGCTGCAGATCGGCGCGCGCGACGTTGCCTATCCGTTCCTGAACTCCCTCAGCTTCTGGCTGTTGGTGTCCGGCGTGGTGCTGATCAACGTGTCCCTGGGTGTCGGCGAATTCGCCAAGACCGGCTGGGTTGCCTATCCGCCGTTGTCGGGGCTGCAATACAGTCCGGGCGTGGGGGTGGATTACTACATCTGGGCGCTACAGCTATCCGGGTTGGGGACAACGCTGACGGGGGTCAACTTCCTGGCCACCGTGCTGAAGATGCGTACCCCTGGCATGAAGTTGATGGACATGCCGATCTTCACCTGGACCTGCACCTGGGCCAACGTGCTGATCGTCGCTTCGTTCCCGATCCTCACCGCTACCCTGGCGCTGCTGACGCTTGACCGCTACATGGATTTCCACATTTTCACCAATGAACTGGGTGGAAATCCGATGATGTACGTCAACCTGTTCTGGGCCTGGGGTCACCCCGAGGTGTACATCCTGATCCTGCCGGCGTTCGGTATTTTCTCCGAAGTCATCTCGACCTTCTCCGGCAAGAAGCTGTTTGGCCACCACTCGATGATCTACGCTTCCGGCGCGATCTCGGTACTGGGCTTCATGGTCTGGCTGCACCACTTCTTCACCATGGGCTCGGGGGCCAGCGTCAACGCCTTCTTCGGCCTGGCGACGATGCTGATCTCGATCCCGACGGGTGTGAAGCTGTTCAACTGGCTGTTCACCATCTACCAGGGCCGCCTGCGTTTCACCAGCCACGTGCTGTGGACCCTGGGCTTCATGGTGACCTTCGCCATCGGCGGCATGACCGGCGTCCTGCTGGCCATCCCGGGTGCCGACTTCGTGTTGCACAACAGCCTGTTCGTGATCGCGCACTTCCATAACGTGATCATCGGCGGCGCCGTGTTCGGCTACATCGCAGGCTTTGCGTTCTACTTCCCGAAAGCGTTCGGCTTCAAGCTGCACGAAGGTTGGGGCAAGGCAGCGTTCTGGTTCTGGATCTCGGGCTTCTTCGTCGCGTTCATGCCGCTCTATGCACTGGGCTTCATGGGCATGACCCGTCGCCTGAACGCCACCACCAACCCTGAGTGGGTGCCGTACCTGTACGTCGCCATGTTCGGCGCGGTGATGATCGCGGTCGGTATCGCCTGCCAGTTGATCCAGCTGTACGTCAGCGTGCGTGATCGCAAGAAACCGGAAAACATGTGCGAACACGGTGACCCGTGGAATGCCCATACCCTGGAATGGTCGACTTCGTCGCCACCACCGTTCTACAACTTTGCCGTGCTGCCGAAAGCGGAAACCATCGACCCGTTCACCGAAGCCAAGGAAGCCGGTACCGCGTACCAGGTTCCGGCCAAGTACGAGCCGATCCACATGCCCAACAACACCGCCACCGGTGTGGTCATGGGCGCACTGTTGACCGTGTTCGGTTTCGCGATGATCTGGCACATCTGGTGGCTGGCCATCGTCAGCCTGGTCGGCACCGTGGCGTATTTCGTGATCCATGCCGCCCGTGACGATCAGGGCTACATGGTGCCGGTGGATGTCATCGAACGCATCGAAGCCGAGCAGCACAAGCGCCTGGTCGCGGCCGGGAAAGTCCCCGCCACCGCCACCCGTGTTGAAACCTCGTTGGAACAGGCTTAAACCATGTCGAACTTAGTGACCAATGTTGGACACGCCCATGGTCATGACCATGGGCACGATGACCATCACCACGACTCGGGCGAGATGACCGTATTCGGTTTCTGGCTCTACCTGATGACCGACTGCATTCTGTTTGCGTCGATCTTCGCGGTGTACGCGGTGCTGGTTAACAACGTCGCCGGTGGCCCGTCGGGCCACGAAATCTTCGAACTGCCTTATGTACTGGGCGAAACCGCGCTGCTGCTGTTCAGTTCGATCACCTACGGCTTCGCCATGCTGGCGTTGTTCAAGGGCAAGAAAACCCAGGTCCTGGGCTGGTTGGCCATGACGTTCCTGCTGGGCGCCGGCTTTATCGCCATGGAGATCAACGAGTTCCATATCCTGATCGCCGAAGGCTACGGCCCTAGCCGCAGCGGCTTCCTGTCCGGGTTCTTCACCCTGGTCGGCACCCACGGCCTGCACGTGACCAGCGGCCTGATCTGGATGGCGATCATGATGTACCAGGTCCAGAAAAACGGCCTGACCGCCACCAACAAGACGCGCCTGAGCTGCCTGAGCCTGTTCTGGCACTTCCTGGACGTGGTGTGGATCTGCGTATTCACCGTTGTTTATCTGATGGGGACCCTGTAAATGGCTAACGCACATTCCCATGATGGCCATGACGCCGGCCACGGCAGCGTCAAGTCCTACGCCATCGGTTTCATCCTGTCGGTGATCCTGACCGTCATTCCGTTCGGCCTGGTGATGTACCCGTCGCTGCCCAAGACCCTGACCCTGTGGATCATCCTGATCTTCGCCGTGGTCCAGGTACTGGTGCACCTGGTGTACTTCCTGCACCTGGACCGCTCCGCTGCCCAACGTAACAACGTGGTCGCGTTTGTGTTTGCCGCGATCGTGATTGTCCTGCTGGTCGGCCTGTCGTTGTGGATCATGTTCAGCATCCACACCAACATGATGGCGCACTGAGGAAAGTCCGGATGTCACTGAAGCACTTTATCCAAATCACCAAGCCGGGGATCATTTTCGGTAACGTGCTTTCTGTGGCGGGCGGGTTTTTCCTGGCCTCGAAAGGGCATGTCGATCTGGCCATCTTCCTGGCGGCGATGATCGGCACTTCCCTGGTGGTGGCGTCCGGTTGCGTGTTCAACAACTGCATCGACCGCGACATCGACATCAAGATGGAACGCACCAAGAACCGGGCGCTGGTCCAAGGCCTGATTCCGGTGCAACTGGCCCTGGCCTTCGCCACGGTGCTGGGCGTGGCCGGCGTGGCGCTGCTGTACTGGGTGGCCAATCCGCTGGCGGCGTTGTTCGCGGTGATCGGTTTTGTCATCTACGTCGGCCTCTACAGCCTGTACCTCAAGCGCAAGTCGGTCCACGGCACGCTGGTGGGCAGCCTGTCGGGGGCGATGCCGCCAGTGATCGGCTACGTGGCCGTGAGCAACAGCTTCGACATGGCGGCGCTGACGTTGCTGGTGATGTTCAGCTTGTGGCAGATGCCGCATTCCTACGCCATCGCGATCTTCCGCTTCAACGACTACCTGGCGGCCTCGATTCCGGTGTTGCCGGTCAAGCGCGGCATCCGCGTGGCCAAGAAGCACATCCTGCTCTACATCCTGGCCTTCCTGGTGGCGACCTTGATGCTGACCTTCAGCGGCTACGCCGGCATGAGCTACCTCGCCGTCGCCGCTGCCATGGGCATGTACTGGCTGTACATGGCCTGGACCGGCTACAAGGCGGTGGACGATACGGTCTGGGCACGCAAGCTGTTCGTGTTCTCGATCTTCACCATCACCGCCCTGAGCGTCATGATGTCCCTGGATTTCAAGGTGCCGAGTGAGTTGTTGCTGACTTACGCGCCTTAAGCGCCAGAGCTGCAAAAAAAGCCCCGCCTTCGAGAGAAGCGCGGGGCTTTTTCTTGGGTGTTACTTCTGACTTTTGTGGGAGCGAGCCTGCTCGCGAATGCGGTGGGTCAGTGGAGCTGATGTTGACTGACACGGCGCCTTCGCGAGCAAGCCCGCTCCCACAAGGATTGCTGCGTATCCATTATTGCTTTATGAATGCTGGTCTGCTCTGGATGTTCGCTAAGGGAGAGTTGGGGAACCCGATCTGCGATCAAGGGAAGATGTCCGGCGCGCCATAGCAGCTGAGTTGAAAGTACGAGGTACCTTATGAAAAAGCGCGATCTGTTTGCCGAGATGATGCAAGGCGTCGAGGAGATGGCCGCTCACCGCGAGGGCAAGATCACGCTTAAGCCGTTTTCGCCAAGAGCATCAGGACCAGCCCGGGCACCCTTGGAAACTGGTAGCAGGAAAAGTCCAAGCCTAATGCCCAGGCGGCTTTGTTGATCAAATTGGTCGAGAAGTTTCTGGATATGGTCGAGCGGCTTGGTGCTGTTTGATCCGCTCATAGCCATGGAAAAGCCCCGCCTTCGAGAGAAGTGCGGGGCTTTTTCTTGGGTGTTATTTCCGCTGACGATGTTCCTGTGGGAGCGGGCTTGCTCGCGAAAGCGGTGGGTCAGTTAAGTTGAAGTTGGCTGACCGGACGCATTCGCGAGCAAGCCCGCTCCCACAGGGGAAACTCAACCTGGGCTTATTGCTGGGCGATGCTGTAGCCGTCGAACGCTTTCTGCTGTTGCAGCGCGGTGACGATGCTCTTGCGGGTGACCGGTTGTTCAGTGCCGTCGTTGTCCAGGAAGGTTTCGCTTTCCAGCTCGGCTTCTTCGCCTTCGCCGACGAAGTTGAAGCCGAGGAACTCGAAGGCTTCACGGTCGACGTTCGGCTTGGAGCGCGGCGTGCGCAGGGGCAGGGTGACGCTGATGCCGTCCTTGCTGATAACAAACACTTCGGCTTCCTTCTTGGGCCGCGAGGCCTTGCCCTTGCTGCCGCTCGGGTTGCTGATGGCCTGGTGAGTCTGGTTCAGCACTTTCAGGGCCAGGCCGTAGACCAGCTCCTGGAACGACGGGTCGTCTTTGTAGCTGGAAAGAATGCGGCTGATCGGGAAGCGGCTGCCCAGGTCTTCCAAGGCTGCAAAATCCGCAGCCTCAGCGTCCTTGAGCTGCTTGAGCTGACCCATCAACTCGTAGGCCTTGTCGTCATCGAACGCATCGTGGGCCTGGCGAATGGCGTTGCGCAGTTCGCGGATCTGGTCGCTTTCGCGGTTCGACTGGAACGCATCGAGGACCATTTCGCTGATGGTCTTGGCCTGGGGCAGATGCTGTGAAAGATTGATGGAGTTTTCGTATTCCGCTTTGGACGACAGGGTGACTACGGATTCAGCGGTGTTGGAATCGGACATTGAAATTTCACTACTTCTGTTAGCGGGATGAGGCGAGAAAGGCATTGAGCTTTTTTCCGGCCGCCTAATCTATTGGACGCGGGCGGTGTTGTCACGGTCGGAGCGGTGGCCGGTACGTATTTCATTCGCGCATCAGTTCCATCAGCCGCAATGCGTCCGGCGTTGCGGCGCCGCTGGCGGTGTTGTCGAAGATGCACCAGGTCGGCGTATCCGCAGCGCTCTTCAACTGTTGCGCGAGCTGCTTCAGCCAGGTCTCGTCATAAGGGGAATAGTAGATTCGCGGCGAGCCATGCAAACGGTAATAACGAATGCCAGGCCAGCCTGCCGGTAGATCGCCCCCCGATAAGGGGGACGGATCGGCAGCAACACGACCGATCCGCTCGTTCTCCAGCATCGCCATGGCCTGCGGCGCGAGCCAGCTCGGGTGTCGGGGTTCGAGAACCGCGGGGCCCTGATACCGATCCCGCAAAGCCTCGAAGAAGCGCTCGGCTTGGCTGTTGTCGAAGGCCAGTGATGGCGGCAATTGGATCAACAGGCAACCCAGTTTTTCGCCCAACTGTGAACACTGCCCAAGGAACTCATCCACAAGCCCCTCGCAATCGTGCAGTCGTCGATCGTGAGTGATCTGCTTTGGCACCTTGACCGAGAAGCGAAAGTCCGGCCCCACGCTGTCCGCCCACTTGGCGTAAGTGGCGGGACGATGTGGGCGATAGAACGAACTATTGATCTCCACCGCCGGGAAGCGTGCGCTGTAGCGCTGCAAATGGCTGCCTTCATCGGGAAACGCCGGCCAATGTGCCCTGGGCAACGACCAGCCGGCACAGCCCAGGAAAAGGTTAGGAGAGCGGGGGAGTCGAGTCGGCAACGTGGGAGACCTATCGCGGGGGGGATAAAGCTATGACCGCGACAAACGCCTCATGGGTTCATTCCTGGCAATTGCGGCTTCAGTGGCAGATCACGTTTTTGCCGGCCATCTTGGAGCGATACAACGCCTGGTCCGCCCGATCCATCAGGACCTCTTGCGTCTCGTCGTCGAGCCGCTGCACCACACCAAAGCTCATGGTGATCGGGAAGTCGCCCACCGGGAGCAGGTCGGACAGGCCTCGGCGAATGGTTTCAGCCATCAGGACCGCATCGGCCAACGACGTGTTTGGCAAGATCATGATGAATTCATCGCCGCCCCAGCGCACCAACAGGTCACCGTCGCGCTCGCAGCGTTTGACCGCCTGCACCACCTGCACCAGCGCTGCGTCTCCAAAGGCGTGGCCGTAGCGGTCATTGATGTCCTTGAAGTCGTCGACGTCCATGGCGATCAGCGACAACGGTTCGCGAAAGCGCTGGGCACGCTCACAGGCCAGTGGCAGCGCCTGCTCCAGGCGATAGCGGTTGGCGACCAGGGTCAAGGCGTCGGTTTCGGCGAGCCTGCGGTTTTCGTCGAGTTGGATCTGCAGTTGATGGTTGACTCGAGACAACTCGCGAGTGCGCTCTTCGATGATCGCTTCCAGGGATTTGTTACGCCGTTCGAGTTGCTCGAACAGGCGCTTCTTGTCGTCGATGCTGCGATGGGCACCGATCATTCGAGCGACGCTGCCGTCGGGGTTGCGAGCAATCACGTAACCGCGGTCTTCGATCCAGATATAGGAGCCGTCATGGGCCCGGCAGCGGTATTCGGCTTGGTATTTCGGCGACCGTTGTTCCAGGTAATCGTCGAACAGGGCCATCACCTGGGGATAATCCTCTGGATGGATCACGCTCTCCCAGGTCAACACGGTATTGCTCAGGGAATGGGGCGTATAGCCGAGCATGGTGTACCAGCCGGGGTTGCGATAGACGAACCCGGTATTGGCGTTCCAGTCCCAGATGCCGTCGCTGACCAGCTCCATGATGGTGTGCAGCACGCTTTCGTCCAGATCGGACAAATCGAACCGCAGCAAATCGATCTTCGAGGCGTCGTCCATCGTTGTTCCCTCAATCAGCCCTGATATCAAAATGCTCTTCAGGGGAGAAGAGTAGCCGATGGGGCTCGGCGTCACTAGCGGGCAGCGCTTCGGGTGAACGCCTGAACTGTGGCGAGGGAGCTTGCTCCCGCTGGGCCGGTCCGACGCTTCGGGCGTAGCAGCCCCAAAGCAGGGCTGCTTCGCGCCCCAGCGGGAGCGAGCTCCCTCGCCACGGGATTTATCCAACACTTATCGAGCACGCCCATCAGGGTTTGCCCCATTTCTCCAGCGCAAACTCGACAAAACTGCGCAGCTTCGGCAAACGGTAGCGATCCTGGGCGTACATCAGGCTCATCGGCCGATGGGGCAGTTGATAATCCTGCAGCAGCGCCACCAGATCCCCTTGCTGTAGATCCTTTGCCACCAGCGCGTCGGGCAGCATCACCACACCCATGCCGGCCAACGCGGCACGGTGCAGGCCCGAGGAGCTATTGATCAGCATCGGCCCGGTCACTGGGACTTTGATTTCCCCTTCCGGACCGTTGATCGGCCAGTGTTCCTGGGCGAAGCGCCATTCGTCACCAGCGGAATAGGCAAACGACAGGCAATCGTGGTGTTGCAGATCATCGGGCTTTTGCGGCGTGCCTTTGCGCGCCAGGTAAGCAGGGGCGGCACAAATGGTCAGGGTGTAGTCCACCAGCGGACGCACGATCAATTTCGGGTCGGGAAGGCCGAGGCGGATGGCGACGTCGAAACCATGGTCAAGCAGGTCCAAGCGCTGGTTGGTCAGTACCACGTCGAGTTTGACCTGAGCGAAGCGCTGGCTGAATTCGGCCAGGGCCGGCGCGAGGCGTTCGGTGCCGAAGGTCAGCGGCGCGGTGATGCGCAGGGTGCCGGTGGGCTCGCCTTGGGTCTGTTCGGCCAGGCGTTCGGAATCGGCCACCAGCCCCAGCACTTCCAGGCAGCGCTGGTAGTAGGCCGAGCCGAATTCCGTCAGGCGTTGGCGCCGCGTCGTACGATTGATCAGGCGCACGCCGAGACGTTGCTCCAGCGCGCGAAGATGATTGCCCACCATGGTGGTGGACATTTCGCAGGCATGGGCCGCCGCTGTCAGGCTGCCGGTCTCCACCACTTTCACGTAAACGGTCATTGCCTGGAACAGGTCCATTATCAAGCTCAGCTTATAGATGATTGAAGTAAAGTGGCATTTATCCATCGAGGGTGGCTAACCATACTGGAAAAAACCACCCGATGGAGCTTGATGCCATGACCGCTGCCTGCCTGATGACCACTTACCAACCCCTGGCGTTGAATTTCACCCATGGCTTGGGGACGCGCCTGTGGGACCAGGACGGCCGCGAATACCTCGATGCGGTGGCGGGCGTGGCGGTGACCAATGTCGGCCACTCCCACCCGCGGCTGGTGGCTGCCATCAGCGAGCAGGCCGGCCTGCTGTTGCATACGTCCAACCTGTACAGCATCGACTGGCAGCAGCGCCTGGCGCAAAAACTCACCCGGCTGTCCGGCCTGGAGCGAGCGTTTTTCAACAACTCGGGCGCCGAGGCCAACGAAACCGCGCTGAAACTGGCGCGCCTCTATGGCTGGCACAAGGGCATCGAGCAGCCGTTGGTGGTGGTCATGGACAACGCGTTCCATGGGCGCACCTTGGGCACTATGTCCGCCAGTGACGGTCCGTCCGTGCGGCTGGGCTACAACCGCTTGCCGGGGGACTTCATCAAGGTGCCGTTCGGCGATCTCGCGGCGCTGGAACAAATCCAGCAGGTTCACGCCGAGCGCATCGTCGCGGTGCTGGTGGAGCCGATCCAGGGTGAAAGCGGCGTGCAACTCGCCCCGCCGGGTTACCTCAAGGCCTTGCGGCAGCTGTGCAGCCGGCGCGCCTGGCTGCTGATGCTCGACGAGATCCAGACCGGCATCGGTCGCACCGGCCAGTGGTTCGCGTTCCAGCACGAGGGCATCGTGCCGGACGTCATGACTCTCGCCAAAGGCCTGGGCAACGGCGTGCCCATCGGGGCCTGCCTGGCGCGGGGCAAGGCTGCCGAGCTGTTTACCCCCGGCAGCCATGGCAGCACGTTCGGTGGCAATCCGTTGGCCTGTCGGGTCGGTTGCACGGTGCTGGACATCATCGAGGAACAAGCGCTGGTGGAGAACGCCAGGCATCAGGGCGAACAGTTGCTGGGCCGGCTGCGGACCGAGCTGGCGGACAATCCGAATGTGTTGGCGATTCGCGGCCAGGGCTTGATGATCGGCATCGAACTCAAGCAACCGGTCCGCGACCTGACCCTTCGCGCCGCCCAGGACCATGGCCTGCTGATCAATGTCACCCGGGGCCAGACCATCCGCCTGCTGCCGCCGCTGACGATCGATGGGCGCGAAGTGGAGATGATTGTCAGGGGCGTGAGCCGCTGTCTGGCGCAGGGTTGAGGGTACTTCGCCCGGACGACGGATTTTTGTCCGGCAGCCGGGCGAAGCGCGACGCAGCGGGACGGAATTTTTAACGGTTGTCGCGTTCCAACGCCTGCCAGAGTCGATTGCCTACACTTTGGCAACCAGACTGAAAATCTCAGGAGCATCTTCATGTTCACCTCGCGTCGCTTGATCGTTGTCGCTACTGCCGTGGCCTTGTTGTCCGGCTGTGCGTCGCCTAACCCCTATGACAACCAGGGCCAGGCCTCTACCGAATCGTCGGGCATGAGCAAAACCGCCAAGTACGGCGGCCTCGGTGCACTGGCGGGGGCGTTGGCCGGTGCGGCCATCGGTCACGATAACCGTGGCAAGGGCGCCTTGATCGGCGCGGCGGTGGTGGGGGCCTCCGCGGCCGGCTACGGCTACTACGCCGACCAGCAGGAAAAGAAACTGCGCGCCAGCATGGCCAATACCGGTGTTGAAGTGCAGCGCCAGGGCGACCAGATCAAGCTGATCATGCCGGGCAACATCACCTTCGCCACCGACTCGGCGAACATCGCGTCCAGCTTCTACCAGCCGCTGAACAACCTGGCCAACTCCCTCAAGGAGTTCAACCAGAACCAGATAGAAATCGTCGGTTACACCGATAGCACCGGCAGCCGCCAGCACAACATGGACCTGTCCCAGCGACGCGCCCAGAGCGTGGCGACCTACCTGACGTCCCAGGGCGTGAGCGGTGCCAACCTGTCGGCCCGTGGCGCCGGCCCGGACAACCCGGTGGCGAGCAACGGCGACGTCAATGGCCGTGCGCAGAACCGTCGGGTCGAGGTCAATCTCAAGGCTATTCCTGGGCAGCAGTACCAGGCGCCGCAGCAGCAGGACCAGACTTACCAGCAGTATCCTTGATCGCTGGGCTGTAGGTGAAAAAGGTGTAGACCTATTTCAGGACTAGACACTTCATCTAGTCCTGGTGTCACGCTTGCTTTCCTTGCAGCTCTTTCATTGACGATCAGTTTACTATTTTGGAATTTGGTTAGCGCTTATGGGATAAATCCCCTCGCCACAATGGGGGGGCGATCAACTGAGGCAAATGGCCAAACTGTTTTTAGCGGAAAAATCTACTTGTTAAAAATCAGTAGGTTGTAATTTGTTCCATGAGAGCTTGCTCCGGCTCGGCTGGGAGCGGAAGGTTTCTAATGCCCTCACGCCGCCATTGTTCGAGCTCGAAAGCGTGCCAAGAATCCTGGTGATATCGGTCTTGCGGCAGCGGGGGCTTCAAGATTTGCGTTGGCGATTGGAACGGCGGTGCAGGACTCAACTTTGCGGTAGGCTCCAATCGGTTCGACATCCACGATAAAGTCGGTGTACTTTCCGTTCGTCTCTTTCCTGACCGCCAAGGCTTTCAAACCAAAATCTTCCATGACTCTCTGTGTTGTTTTGCCATTTGGTGTACTCCAAAAGGCATTGAATAACTCAGCAGAGCCGCTCTCCAGCGACTTTGTTTTGTTTAGCGTTTCGGCATTTATCACTTTCGATCGTCTGATCGTACTGGGTAAATGGCCAAAAAAATTATTTTTTTCAGCAACAAGCCGATATTGGTGTCGAGCCACATCATTCGCGAAAATTTTGCCGGAGTCGGCGTATTTAAAGTTTTGCTTGAACTCCCATTCATGCTTATTGAACACATTGAAGTATTTGCTCGGTTCCTGCAGGTCGGTCACTTTTGGGGTCGTTTTGGCAATGAACCCTAGGACGATTTTATGATTGAACTGTTCGGCGATACGTTCCGCCCTGCCTTGCGATTCTTTATCCACCTTGGCTAAACGACTGCCCAGATCATCGACCTCATACGAAATGAGAGAGGTCGGTTTGTTATTCTCGATGCGCAATGCAAGCGTTTCGTTCGCAATCGGCGACTTGAGCTCTGAGCCGTCCGCCAAGACAGGTGCCAAGCCTGCGATATCGCGCAATACAATAGGGCAGTTCTTGACCATGAGATACAAATTCAAGCCATCCAAGGTTCCGCTGGGATCCGGATTAACCCACCGTTGCAACCACGTCGCGTAATACCTGAACCCATAATAATAAAGCCCCGTCGCATCCCGCTCTTTCCCTGAATAACGCACGGTTTTGTAACTCGCCTCCACGTCATCGCGCCCGGCAAACCAGGCCGTACCGCCATACGGATGATACGTTTCGCGGCTGATCACTTGGGCATCGCTATCGAGTTCCAAACTGCTGGAGCCCAAATGGTCGGTCAAGTTGTAGCGGTATTGGTCGTTGGAAATACCGGAGGGCGGTGGCGTTTCCCAGTGCAGCACCTGCATGGCACTGCGTCCGGCCTGCACGCAGATCACCTGCAACACTTCACCCGTGCCCGCGTGGGTACGGATTTCCAGACTCGGTAAATAACGAACTTCCGAAATCAGTGAACGGGCGTTGGTTTGGGTCGAGCGGACCTTGCGCCGTCTCATCCCGTCACCACCGTAGAGGTACAGTTCGCGATCATCATCAGCACTTTCACGCTCGACCGGTCTCACCTCGCGCAGTTGATTACGCAGGTCCCAAGCCATCGTTTGTCCTGGTTGCAACTCCAGCAAGTTTCCATTGCCATCAAACGCGGCGGCGATTTCCGCTTCGGTCGGTGGCTGGCCGTTGCGCTCAGGCAGGCAGCGGTTGCTATAACGCGCCGCCCTCAGTTTGCGGCTGTGGCCTTGCGGGCCGACATGGACCAGTTCCAGCAAGTTGCCACCGGCGTCGTAGTGGTAGGTTTGCTGATAGTTGGCGACGGCGCCCGGATCGTCGAAACGGTTGAACCCTGGTCCGCGACTGGCTGCTCCAGCCTCCCAGCCGGTGGCCTTGATCAGTTGATCAAGGCTGTCGTAGCTATAACGGTTGATCGGTTCAACCCGCTGGTTGGCGAAGTAGCGGATCGGCAGGGCATCGTCTCTAATGCTCAGGACATTGCCCACAGGATCGTAGTCGTAGTGCAGATCCTGCAGCGGTTCGCCGGCACCGCGCGCGGCGCGCAACTGAAGAAGGCGTCCGTCCTCGGCCCGGTAAGTCAGTGTGCTGACCACACCGTTACCGGCGGTTTCCTGCTCAACCTGGCCGTAGGCGTTGTAGGCAATATCACTGACCAGCGTCTGAGGCGTGGTTCGACTGCTCAGTTGCAGATGGCTGGCGAACAACTGCCCATCGACGGTGTAGTCGAACAGTTGCCGATTGCCCTTGGCATCGGTCTGCTCCAGCACATCGCCCAGCGGGTTGAAGCGTGTTGCGCTGGTGGCCGCTTGGGCCATGGGTTCCAAGAGGGCATCGCGATCGGGCACAAGCAGCGGCCAATCCGGTGCGGCCAGCGCTTGCAGGAATCGCTGGGTTTGCTCGAGGACGCCACCCGTCAGTGCGTATTCCTCCAAGGTCTGGGTGCCTGCCGGATCGTCGTGTCGGATCAATTGGGCGCATTGGTTGTGGGCGGCGAAATCATCATCGGCGTTGGCATACTCGTAGCGTTCGGTGCAGCGAGCCTCTTCGCCTTTGCCCTGTTCGAGGATGGCCAAAGGACGGAGCAGATTGTCGTACTCCAGCCGCCGTTCGGTGTACCGGCTGTCCCAGGTGTGAACAAGCTGATCGCCATCGCCGAACAGGCTGATCCGCTCACCCGCATCGACGCTGAGCGAACCCAGCACTTTGCCGGACAACGAATAGTGGTTGGATAAATTAGCGGGCGCATCTTCAGAACTGAGAGTCCCTAGCCTGGGATCCCACTGTTTGACCAGGCGCCCGATGGCGTCGTGAGCGCTGCGGTTGACTCGTTCTTCGGGTTCTGCTGCTTCGATGGCGCGGCAATAAGCGACTGAACGCACATCGAGCCCGCGTGGGTCCACCACCATTAGGGTTGGTGTGTGGACGTGAATGCTGGCGGTAAACCTCGACATGCTCAAACCTCTTTTAACCTTCAACTAGGAAGCTAATAGACTCGGCGGATTCCCCAATGAAGACTCTTCCAACGTATCGTTCTCATCCTCCGAAATCCCATACCACCCCAGATACCGCTGACGCCGCCAATACCCCATGGCCGTCACGGTCAACGTAGGCCGCCCGAGCGGATCGTAGAATTGCTGGTCGCAATGCCCGAAACGGCGGAACGATTCGTCCTTGATGTAGCGATGGCCATCGGCGAAGTAAGGTCGATAAACCCGCACCGCCAGGCCCTTATTGTTGTACTCGACCCGTTCACTGACTCGCCAGCGCTCGATGGCCGGGGCGGTGACGGGCTGGTCGCCGTCCAGCACGAGGGTGCCGTCGTCGGCGATTTGGTAGGCGTTTCCCGGCTCGACCTTTTGCTTGCTTTGCAGGACGCGGCCAAAGCCGTCCCAGCACTGAACGGCGATGCGGATCTTGCGCTCGGGGTTGTCCGGGAGCTGCGGGTAGCGGTCGGCTTGCAGAGTCACCGCGTGGACCGGTTCCCCGTCGCGCATCCAACTGAAAGGGTCGCGAAAGCAGGCGCTGGCGGCGCCTTGCAAGGCGGCCTCCGGATCGGCAATGGCTTCAGTGGGAGAGCGGGTGAAGGGTTGGTGCTCGTCCAGTGGGTCGGAACCTACGTTTTCGCCGCGCTCGGTCCCGTGGAAACTGCTGACTGACAGTTCGCCAAAGCCGTCATAGCGGGCCTCTTGGATGTTCTGGTTTGGGTCGATGATGCGACGGGGCAACAGGAACCGGTAATCCGTATTGACCACGCGGGTGCTGCAGCCGTCGGCGGTGGTGACACTGAGGGGCAGGCAATAATAAGGATCGAAGCCGATGTCCGTTGGCCCCTGGCTTTGGGTGGCTCGGCTGCTGATGACGCGATAGAAGCCTTCCAGTCCGGCATAGGTCATGAAGCCCTTGCGGATCGACCACAACACTTTGTCCGGTTCCGTCGGCAGCTGGGCGGGCATGGGGTGATAGCCGAGTTCGGGCAGCCGGGCATCCAGTTCCTCGGGACTGAGCACCGACGCATAGGCCTGCAACGCAGTTTCATCCAATTCGGCAGACTCAAGGTAGTCGGCCAAGGCCTCGAAGCTGGCTTCTCCCGCTGGCAGGGTTTGGCCTTCCTCTTGGTACCGTTGCTCGGACAGGTGGGCCAGTTCCCGCTGGAAAGGTTCGCCGGGCGGTGCATTGAGGCGATCGAACATCGCCTCATGGGAAATATCCTCCGGCCCCAACACGGCCTTTGACAACACCAGCGCATTGCCTCGGGATAGATAGGGCAGGCCCAGACGCCAGGCTTGCGGATCGTTGTCCAGATGAATGAACTGAGCGCGGTTTTCGCTCAGGTAGTAAAAACTCTGCGCGTCATCGTGGGAAGCGCACCACCAGGTTTGTTCGTGGTCTTTATCGAACGGAGGGTCATCATCGATGTCCTTGCGCCGGGCATAGGCGACGGTTACCTCATGGATCAGTCCGCCGTAACGATCCCAGGCCAGACTGATACGGTGGTGGCACAGCGGGTCGTCCGGCAGGCGCTCGTAGGTATAGGCAATCGACTCCAGTTCCAGCGGTTGCGTCCTGCAATAGGGTTGGTCGTCACCCCGTGTTTGCCACAAACGTACGGCAAGGCGTGACTGCTGCACCGAATAGGGAAGGGGTTGCAACGGGGCGAACACTTCGACCCGCAGCGGCATGCCGGCCATCGCATAGGCCATGTCATGCCAGGTGTCTTCGTCAGCGTTGCTGATAATTTCGTCCGGCTCGCCGTCTTGCGGTGCCAACAGCAGCGCCGGGCCGAGGGGCTTGGCCACGCGGTCTGATTGGTCGTAATCCAGGCCCGGTAGATCGGGGGTACGACCGGTATGGAACCAACTCTTGCGCAGCACCGGCGCGGTAAAACCGGCCTGTCGCTGTTCGTCACCGGCGGTTTCGCTGTCATTTTGCATCACCAGGCCAAAGCCACGGAACTCGCGCTCCTGGCCGTCATAAAAGCCTTGGCGATACTCGAAATGTTGGGTCAACAGGTTGCCGGTGATTTCATCCTGTTGGGTTTGCCGTGACACCAGCGGCATCGGAAACGGTACATAGCTGGCAACTTCCGCGTCCGCCGCCCGTCGTTCCTTTTTCTCATCCAGCCACTCATGGACCGAGCTGCGGTAAAACACTTCCCCAACCGCCCCCATATTGTTGTTTGTCCGGTGCAGCAGATACGGCTTGGCCTCGACAAAGTCGCAGCGCCAGTGCCGGGGCTTCATGTGCGGTACGGTCAGCACGAGGCTCGAACAACCCAGCCCTTGCAAATCCGCGGCGCTCACTTGGCATAACCGGTCGTAACGCACGCCCGTCGGCCAGGGCAAAATCCGCGGGTTGGTTTCAAAACCCATGCCGGTGCGGTTCATGTAGATCTCGGCATGTTCGCTGGTGAGGTAGATCAGGTCAGCGGCGCCGGAACCGTCCAGGTCGGCGAGCAGAATCCGCGAGGCGTCGAAGGACTTGTAGGTATAGTCCAGGGTTCCCAGAAGAAAACCCGGGTCGAAATGGCCATGGCCCCGGTTGGGCCAGCACATGATTTCGTTGTGGCGAATGCGCACCAGATGCTGCTGACCTGTGCCCAATACATCGCTGAACGCCACCAGTTCGGTCTGTGCCTGGCTCAATAAAGGCAGGCGATCCTTAGGTGCGGCTTCGATGCGATGCGGCACATCCAGGCCCTTGGCGAAACGGCCTTCGCGGCGATTGGCATACAAGCGCACGCTGCGTGGCCCGATCAGCGCCAGGTCGGACAGGCCGCCGCCCACCAGGTCGGCCAGTTGGCTTTGAGGATGAAAGAACTCCCGGGGGAAGGCCGCAGAGGTAACGAAATTCGACCAGCTGCGATCCGGGTTGAGGGTAAAAAAGCCGCTCGCACCGGGTTGCGCCATGACCCAATCCAGACGGCCATCGCCGGTGAGGTCCATCAGTGACTGGCGAACCGGTTTGCGGCTGTCCATCACGGGAATCGCATCCAGTCGTTGCCACTCGTCGTAGACCACCTCATCGGCCGTTCGCGTCGGTTGAGCGCGGAGCGGCTCGCGGTAGTACCAGGCCTTGTCACTGCGATAAAGCACGCCTGGAACACCCTCGCCATACAGGTCGACCAACTGGTATTGCTGGCCGTCGTTGAGGCCGGGCATGGCCTCGAACTGTTGATACTGGGCGTCGTCGGTCTTGAACGGCGAATAGTCGAACGCCACTGGCGGTCGCGATTCGATTTGCCCTTGTTCGTCATAGCCTTGTTGGTGCGCGGCGGATAGCAAGTTGTAGCCCAGGTCGGTGGTCTGATATTCGAAGAGCAGGCGTTGCACCAACAGCGGATCGCTGCCCAGTTCCGCAAAATTGTGGAACATCAGCACTTGCCGACACAGCCGCAGGTTACCCAGCAGGAAGCCATAGCCGTAGGTCGCGAAAGGATCGCTGCGCACCGGCCACGTACCGACTGGATCGTAGGTGGGGATTTGCTCCAGCCCGGTGTCGCGCTCGCCGTAATCGAAAATCAGGTCGAAGTGCCATTGCGCCTGTGCCAACTGCTCTGGCACCCAATGAAAGAGGTGGGCATTTGCCTGCGCATTGCCATAGCGCACCCGGCTCAAATAGCACTGGGCGCGGAAGTCGCGTGGCGTATCGGTGGGCATGCCGGCATGATCTTCGCCGGCATACTCGTAGAGGATATGTTCGCCGCGGGCGTTCATGGTTTCTTCCAGCAGCCATTCGCCAACGCGTAGGGCGTCTTCCACGTCCGTGCTGCGTGACGATGGGTTGAAACCGTACAGCTGCAAGCTGCCGTCGGCTCCGTGGATCAGCCAGAACCCTGGGTAGTCATCCGCTGAGCGCCAATGTTCGATACGCTCGAACGCGCCCTCGATACGCGGAAAATAACGTGCGACCTGATAATCGATGCCCAAGGCCAGGTCTCGATAGGTGCTCACTGTCGTGCGAATGATTTCCCCGGCGCTGTTGCGCTCCGGCATCCAGACGGTGCCATCGGGGCCCAATATGACATCGTCGTCGGTGTAATCCGGAACCCCCTTGCTGGTCCGTCGTGCCACGCAGCCCAGGGACAGCGCCCAACCGATCCCGAACAGGCTGTTACCGACGCTGCTGCCGTAACTGAGTTGCAGGGTGGGGGCGTAGCCGCGCCCAGGAGAAATTGGCAAGGGCAGGTCGAAGGACGCCTTGCCGGTGGCTCCGACGCCACCCCAGCCTTTGCCGACGCTCTGGATGGCGCCGCCGCCCTTGGGCAGGGAAGGTAGTGTAACGCTCAAGCGTTCCTGCTGGTCCATCGCCGGGCTCCGAACGGGTGTGCAGGTGCCCAATTTGGCGCGAACCGGCGCGCCTATCTACTGTCAGGATTGACAGTTGCCTAGTTGTTAATGGAATAAGAAAACGCGGCGCAGGTTTATTTCGTTTTGCATAGGGCGAAGCGTAGGTAGGCACCAGGCTGGTGTAAATAACACCGTCCAAAACCGGCGAGTCGTTGACTCTGTGCTCTGTGCAGGAAGGTCATGTTTTGATCGCTGATCGTGGTTTCGTCAACCGACGGAGCGTCAATGACGTACTTGATAATGGTGGCGACGTTTTGGTTCGAATGAACCTGAGCAGCCTGCCGCTGACGAACGAGGCTCTCCAGCAATTCCAAGCCGGCCCCAGTCAGGAACTGGCAGGCCTGGCGATGAACAGATCCACTTCAACCGCTTATCTAAAACCCACGGCGACCTGTAAGTCCTGACAGTAGCCGTTCCCCAAAGTCTGGAGTTTGATTACCCCGCATACCGAAATGATACGTGCCCCGGATTTATTGGAAGCGATGCCCGTAGGGGCGCTCCAAAATCCTTGGAGAAATTGATGCCATCCGACCGCCTCTTGCCTTCGAATCCTGACCCCTCAGCGTCCCGGGCGCCGCTGACGACAACCATGGCTGGGCTATTGAATCCGTCAGGAAGCGAAACAATCAATGCCATTGTCGCGCAGGCAGGTTCTATTCTTGAACTTGCGCGCGGGCGCCCTGAGCGGTGGCTTGCCCAGGGGCTGCGCAGCGGTCCGGCGCAGGAGCTTCACGAACGTGCGATGAGCGCGGCAATATGGATTGTGCGCCAATATCGCGAGCGCGAACTTCGTGGAGCCGATAGCCTGACTTACGATGTGCATCGGGGTTTTGCTTCGCTCACGGATGGGGCGCGCTATGACATGGAGTTCGATGAGGACTGGTCAAACATGGCCCGCCCGAACGCCATCGAAGCACGAACCTCGCCAGTCGCTTATCTGGTCAGTCTGTACAAAAAAGTGCTCTCGCTGGAACAAGCGGGAGGCGAGGATAAACGGTACCGTCTAGAGGTTCGGCGACCGGATATCGCCGCCCAGCTGCTTGATTCGGCGGCGATGACACGGGAATGCTCGGTGCTGTCGCTGTCGACGAAGATCTTGGAAGCATCGCTGCTCAGTGCTGGGCGATCATCGGATCCCGATGCCGTTGAGGCGGATAAGCTACTGGCGAGCGCACGTTATCCGCTTAGCATGCCCTACGAGCATTGGGTCGAGCAGCTTGAAGTAATTTTGTCGCTTTTTGACCAGTCGGTTTCAGCTTTTGGTGAACTGGCGCGTGCCACCGATCCGGATTTTCATTACTTTGCCTTGCCCGGCATGCAGACCGACCGCGGCGACGATACGTTTCTCCTGAGCCTGCCGATCGGCCCGGCGCGCCGGGAACTTCTCCTGGAGGCGCGATTCAACGGCGCCCAACCAACAAACGAAGCGCAAATAGCGGACTTTTACTGGACGACCTATCGGGTTTATTCCAAGTCATCCTTGGAAGACAGTGCGGAATTTTGCACGCGTACTGGGGCGACGCGCGAAGCACTGCCAGGATTGTTCGCGGTGGGGGAACAGGCGCCGACGTTGTCCCCGCATGTGTCGCCATCGACCGTTTCCCAGCAGGAGCCTGGTCCACAGGATTTTGGAGCGGTCTACATCAATGGTGCAACGCCCCCTGCCATTGAACTGCGGGCAACGGATGAAACGCGGCGCGTCCATCTGCGAGAGCTGCCAGAGGACATGGAAACTGTCCCAGTCAATCCACCGGTTCAGCTTGAGAACCTGACGAATGACCACGCGGATCGGATCCACCGGCTGATGCGGCTCAGCCGATGGCTTGGCACCTCTTTTCGAGAGATGGATCAACTGATCGTCGCGGCCCATCGCGCCGAGAAGAAAACCGGAACGCCACAAATCACCCGCAATACCTTGAAGGTGCTTGGGATTTTCTGTGAGATGCGCACGCGTTATGGCGTGACCGCCGAGGATTTTGCCGCTTGGCTCGACAAGGTATCGATTTTTGGCGCCGGAGAAATGCTTCCCCAGTACGACCGTATCTTTGTCAACCACGGGCTTTTGGGAAGGCCCTTGATTCTCGACGATTCGCCGTTCAGCGCGCGGGTAGAAGACAACATGGATGAACGCGGGCGGGAAACCGTCCAGGCGATTTGTGCCAGCCTTGGCTTGGATACGTCCGAGTACACTTATATGGCTCGGGTTGTCGCCAGTGCCTACGACCCGCCACAACTCACCCGTAACCTGGAAATTTTGTCTTCCTTTTATCGCATTGCCAGCATCGCTCGGTACCTGCAAGTTCCTCCGACCGTCTTGATCGGGCTCGTGCAGACGCTCGGCCAGACGGGACCGATTCTGAAGCAGATTGCTGGCGTACCATCGATCGATGCACTGCCTTCGCTGGGCGCGACGGACTTTACCGCCGCGTTGATGGCTGTTGTCGAATGTGTGCGTTGGTGCCGGGACAAAGGCATCGATCTGGCCTGGCTTGTGCAAGCGCTGCGCTCAAATACGACCGTCCCCGTGGCCAGTGATAGCGAGCGACAACTGGTCTTCAGCTTGCATACGAGCTTGGAAGGCCTGCGTATTACCAATGAGGTCCTGAGGCAAGCCGGTGTTCCCACAACGCTGGATAACATGGACACCAAGGTTGGCATCGACTGGGTTTCAGCACTTACAGACGTTGTCGATGCACAGGGCATTGTGCTTGACGGCGTCTCGGGTTCGGATACGGATTATGCGCTCAGCATTCGCAACATTGTGGCCGATGTGGTGGAAAGGCTCGCCTCAAACGAGGATTTGATCCGGGAGGACCGGGGGGAGGCGGACACCCTGAAAAATATGGTGGTGGAGTCCGTGACGGCGGTCATCCTGCGGATGCGGGCTTCCCAGCGCGCTCTGGTCGAAGAGCATCTAGCCACTTACCTGGCGATATCGTCCGATCTCGTGCTGCCTCTTATGGATTGGGCCGACCAGAGCGTTTACGACATTTTGCGCTGGGTGTGGGAGACGGATGGCGTGGTAACCCCCGCGGCGTCCTTGCTCGCGATGGCTTTGCAGCGGTTGAGCCGCTCCGATCCGGTTGCACGACGTTTGCGCGCCGCCGTCTTGCCCAAGGACGCCGCCTTCATGGGCGAGGAAGACGACCTGGAAAACTGGAGCAATGTTGACGTTATGCTCCAGAAGCTGGGGAGCTTGCGTCGTTTGGCTGATATCGCCCGTCAGTTCGAGCTGGATGGCGAGTTCCTGAGTCGTCATGCGGCAAACAAGCGGCAGGTGGAAGGTTGGACTGACGCGCCCGATTTATTTGGATTTCGGCCAGGCTTGGATGACAGCGGGGCGATCACGCTCGCCACGCTGTACCACCTTCAAACCTACCGTGATGTCGCATCTCGTATGCAGGCGTCCCCTTCGGCACTGATGGATTACTTGTCCTTGGTCAACGATCCACAGGCGTTTGACCCTGATCTGTTCATCGAGAGTGAGGATTACGCGCGGCTGATGCAGGATGCGGCCGCCGTCAAGGTCGCGGAGATGCTGGGCCTCAGCGCGCGCGAGGTGCTTGAAGCGGTACGTTTCATCGCACCGTCGGGAGTGCTTACACAGCTGAGTCAATTCAATGGTTTGATCCGCATGCTGGAGATGGCTCGCACGAGCGAGCTAAGCATTCTGGCCCTGCATGAACTGGGCGGACTGCCGGTGTCCGCCAATACCGAAGATTATCGCAACGCCGTGCAATACGCGCTCGGTAGTCTCTACGCCGGTCGGCTTCAATTGGGCGGTTCCGGCAACGCCCCCGAGGTTGGCCAGGCGACAACGAGCGAGACGTCGGTCGACCGGACGCGCCTGGTGGCCAACGCGCTGGAGTTAGATCCGGTAAAAGCACAGGCGAGGTATCGCCTGCTGGTGCGGGACCTGAGCGGAAAGCCGCTGGTCAATATTCGGGTGCGTTGGGCCCTGACAGGCCCAGGCGTCTTGGACTCGGATATATCCCACACCGATTTCGATGGGGTAGTGAATGTCACATTGACGTCAGCTTCGCAGATGGGCATTGCAACGGTTTTTGCGATCATCGGACTCGACCAGCGTATTGCAATGCCTACGGTGACAATCGACTGCGACGAGGAAACGCTAGGCTTGCGTCAGCCCAGGCCCGAAGAGGACGGCGCGCCCAAACTCGCCGGTCGCCGTGAATCCTTTGAATTGTCCGCCACGGTGTACGACGATTTTGGCAACCGGGGACGTAATCGGCGTGTACGTTGGAGCGTTGTCGAAGGCGCCGGTCAGTTCAAGAAGGATACGACGATTGCCGATGCAAGCGGTGTCGCCCGCGCCCAGCTGTTCAGCAACGAGGAGGGGATAACGAAGGTCCAGGCCACCCTCGGTGCGGAGCGGACCCTTCAAGGTTTTGCCACGTTTCGCTTCATCGATGCGCCTTATATCGATAAGAACCTCTACAGGTTGCGCTTCAGGGGGCCGAATGTGCTCGGCCAGGACGTAACAATCGCCTGCCGCGTTCTCTCGCTGAGCGGAGCGGGCAAGTCGGAAGCACAAATCGACTGGCACGTGCAATTCGCCGATGGGACAGAGTACACACCGTCGGCAGTGGCTGTTTCAGACTCTGATGGATACGCAGTTTTCGAGCTGCCCGCGTCGGAGCTCAAGGAAGGCGCCATGACCGTTCGCGCAAGCCTCTTGCCTCCAAGCAGACAGGCCGACAGAGAGGACACGTTCGAACAAACCATGGTCATTCTCCCCGTGCCCAGGCTTGCCGCGGCGTCCCCTGCCCATGTGCTCGTGATTGCCCAGGCGGGTGAGGTGGTGCATATGCGGGTGCGGGTGGAAGCCGAGGTCGAGCCGGCGGGGTTTGAGGGGGTTGGCGAGTATCCCGTGCAATGGATGATGGATGATGCCGATGGACCGAAAGAGACGCGGACCGATTCCGAAGGCATGGCGGTTTTTGCCGTGCCGATCGATCTGGCCGGCGAATATGCGCTCACGGCAACACTCGATGCGCTTGATGGGCAGGTGGTCAGCTTCACGATAAAAGTCCTTGCCGAGCCGAATTGGCAATTCACCTTGACGCGGGTTGATCAGAAGGCGACCGAAGCCGAGTCGGATTCGCTGACCTTCGTCGTCGGCCAGCGCTACACCCTGACCCTGGTGGATACGTCCGACGCCAGCGATAGGACAGATCGCAAGATCGCCCTGACCTGGAGTGGGGTCAATCCGGTCGGCCAGGGGTTGGTGGCGAACCCGAGCTTTTTGCAGATGCGCGAGCTTCCTGGGAACGGACTCTTGAGCTGGCAAATCGACTGCCGACAACTGCCCGATCCCAGGGCGGTCTTTTCGATCGGCGCGGCGCTGCAAGGCACCCGTTATAGCCGGATCCTGCGCACGAAAATCCAATGGGATGGCCAGTCATCCCGCCGACCGGGATCCTGAACGGGCCCTTACCCATTCACACCCACATCGACGCTCCCTGCGGTGATCCCAGGATCGGAGCAGCGAATCAGCCATCAGGTATGAAATCCCAGAGGCGCGGTCATGAAGGATCTTACGACGAAACTTGAAGCCTTGAACAAGCAGCGCCAGGAGGCACTCCTTGAATGTTACTTGGGCGCCGTGGCGGCCCGGGACGGCGATACCCATGTGCTGGCCGCGGCCGATGACCTCGATGCCTATCACCTGTTTGACCACCATGTCGACACGGCGCCGAAAACATCCGCCGTGGGCGAGATGATCGCCAGCTTGCAGCGCTATATCCACGGTATTTATTCCGGCGACGAACCGGGTTTCGGGCAGCACTTCGATGAGCGGGAAGTGGAAACCTGGCGTCAGTGGGAAAGCCGTTATGCGATTTGGGCGGGCGCGGAGAAACTGCAAAGTTATCCGGAAAACTATATCGATCCGCAATTGCGCATTGTCAAAACGCGCTTTTATGAAGAGTTGGAAGGGGGCCTTGCGCAAGGACGTCTCAATACCGAGCGTGCACAATCGTCCGTGCTCAATTATCTCGAGCAATTCGAAGACATCGCCGATATCCAGGTGCTCAGCGGGTACATTGATGGGCCTTTTGTGCTGTCCGATTCAACTGTTTATCAAGCGGACTATTATTTCCTCGGGCGCAAGCCCGTCGATAACAAATATTACTGGCGCAAGGTTGGCATCGTTCGCGGTGAGGGGCAGACACGGATTCCGCCCAGCGCCTGGAGTGAGTGGGAACCCATTGAGGCCGCGATAGGCGATGCCGTGAGTGCGCGCCTGACTTCTTTTGGCAGCCGGCTTTATGTCTTCTGGGTGAGCAGATCATCCTTGAATGATATTGGCGAGGTTGAAGGGCTCCATTGGGACCAGTTTGATATTCGTTTTTCTTATCGCAACCTGAGCGGCGGCTGGAGCCCGCCGTTTGTCGTTGACACGGTCATGCTCAAGCGCGAAAGCCCGCAGCCCGATCGGCGCCATCGGCGCGCACGTACGACAGAAGGAAACAATAAGCTTCTGGCAATCACGAGTGAAAGCGGGATTACCAAAGAAGCGGCGCAGATGGTGCTTGGCGTGGTGCTGTCAACCGCCGATGGTGAGTGCACCACATGCTATTACGCATGGGATGAATTGCTGAACCGCATCGACCTCGCGCAAGCCGAGCAGGCGCACATCGATGAGCTGTTCGAGCAATATTTTTCGGAGGGGGCGGGGACGTCTTATCTCCAACGACGCCTGCCGCAGCTGGGTGGCGAAAGAGACTACAAAGGGTGGGGAGTAGAATCCATTCAAGTCAAGAACCCCGAGGACGAGCCGGGATATACGAATTATCTCTACCTACGGGCAATAAACGTCGCTGGATTTCTCGGGATAACAGTCGGTAGCTTTCATAGCGCTTCTGCGAAGCGGCTATCCCATTCCCGCACGCGCGTTCATAAAAATATTTTAGTAACGCATTCTTTTTTTGACATTCATATTTATACCTACAATGAGTCTTTCGGCGATGCTCGGTATAACCAATATTACAAAATAGTCATGGACTTCTCCTCGGGTAACTTCACGGCGCCTGCACAGGTCGAGTTCATAGACGAGCAGGGTGTGCCGGGGGCAACCGTGACGTTTGAGGGAGGTAGCGCTGTAATCTCCTTGGCTATTCCGGTTCTAAATAACGATGGCACTTATAGGAGTATTTTTCGGCACATGGCAAACCTGCCAGATGCCGAATATGCCCGTCATGGAACCTGGTTGAAAATCACCAGCAACGGTTCGGATTTTGTAATCAATGGCCAGTTTTCAAACCGTGGAACTGGATCAGTAGGTCCTCTCTCTCTGCCCATCTGGGTAGGCGAGGGCAAAGAGCCCGCAGGGGATCTTCGGTCGTTTACATTCAATGGGGCTGCGCTGCACTTGAAACGGCTCCCGTTGAATAGCAATCAGCAAATCGTTGCCGTCGGGTTGGGGGAATATAAAGAGGATACTTGGAGCGAAGGCTATCAAGAGTACGAAATTACACTCAAGGCCCCGCCACCCACAGGGCCACAAATTGTCTTAGGCCCCGAGACTGGTCAGGGCCAGGCCAGTCAGTTTCTCGATTTTGGTGCTGAATTCGGAGTGGGTAACGCCGTCCAATCCATCCGCTTGAACACCACGTTCGGTCGCGAGCTGGTGGAGCGGGCGGGGCTTTCCATTGGCAATTTGCTCTCCTGGGACAGCCAGCACACCGAAGAGCCGCCGCGCCCGGGCTCCAATGAACCAGAGTTTTTAGATTTCCATGGCGCGAACGGGCGTTATTTCTGGGAAATATTCTTCCATCTCCCGCATCTGGTAGCCGTACAGTTGCGCCGCGAAATGAGCTTCGAGGATGCGCTGGGATGGTTGCACTATCTCTTCGATCCGTCCGCCAAGATCAATCCGGGACGTACAGAAACCACCCCCTATTGGCGCTCGCGGCCGTTGCTGATGGAGGGCGATCCCAGCTTCGAAGTGGCATCGCCCGCCGATCCGGATGCCATCGCCTACAGCAATCCGATTCATTACCGCAAACGGATTTTTCGCGATTATGTCGAGACCCTGATCGAATGGGGCGATTGGCTCTACAGGCAACTGACACGCGACAGTTTGACCGAAGCCAAAATGCTCTATCTGAAGGCCGCGCGCATGATGGGACCGGCGCCTGATGTGCGCGGGGCATCGAATTGGACACCAAAGTCCCTCGGTGAACTGGAAGGTGCACGCAACCTCGAGTGTTTCGACGCGCTCATTCAATCGCTGTCGGTCGATACCCTGATCAATCTGCCGCCGACGTCCGACCATGGTCTGTTGGCGCCCCTGGTGGATCACCCGGATTTTCGCGCGGAAATCAATCGCGACCTGCTGGATGTCTGGGACGTCCTGAAGGCACGATTGCACAACCTGCGGCATTACCTGACCCTCGACGGCAAGCCCATCGACTTGCCGCTTTACGACACGCCCATCAATCCCAAGGACCTGATGCGGGCCCAGGCTGGCGGTGGTGGCTTCAACCTGCGGGACATCCTGACGCCACCGATCGTACCGCCTTATCGCTTCATGGCCATCTTGCCCCGCGCGCAGCAAGCGGTGCAGACCCTGTGCCGGTTTGGTGACCAGCTTCGGCAATATATGGAGCAGGCGGATCGCTGCGACCAGGAAACCCTGCAACAAGAACACCTCATCGAGATGAGCCATTTCAGTCGTGAGCTGCAAACCGAATTGTTGCGCCACGCCGAAGTCACGCTTGACGCTCTCAAGGCTTCCCAACTGATGGTGGGTGAGCGCAAAAACTATTTTCATGGATTGGTCGAGAAGGATTTGAATAAGGAGGAAATCGAGGCGGCCGAAAATCTAAAGCATGCAAGAAAAGGCGCCGTGGCTACGGGGTCCACCACCAGCTTCGGACACGCATTGGATTTTGCCGTCAACATTGTTGGGTTGGCGGCCGGCGGCATCAAGTGGAGTGCCCCGGCACACGCTGCTGCCGCAGCGACGAGCGCTTACAGTCAAAGTGAATCGTTCTGGTCCAACCTCCATGAGCGCTACGGCTCGCAACAGCGCCTGCGTGAAGAGTGGAGTTTCCAGTACAAGGCGGCGAATGCCGAACTCGAGGCATTGGAAAAACAAGTACAAGCCCAGCAGATCCAGATCCAGGCATCGACGGTCTCGGTCAATCAGCAAGTTCGGGCCATCGAACAGGCCAAGGAGATGTACACCTTTCTCACCCAGACCCGCACATCCCGGGCATCGCTCTATCGTTGGATGCAGAGCAAAATGGCCACGTTGTATTTCCAGACCTACGATGCGGTGACCGCCCTGTGTTTGTCGGTGCAGGCCTGTTGGCAATACGAGATTGGCGATTATGAAAGCCACTTCATCCTACCCGGCGCATGGGTCGACAGCCATCACGGCTTCACCGCTGGCGAGACGCTGACGCTGGGCCTGCTGCGCATGGAGTCAGCTTTTTTACATCGCTATGAACGGCGCTTGACGATCAGGAAGTTGGTGTCGCTACGCGACTATTTCGGGGATGCGTGGCCAGAGACATTCGAGACGCTCAAAACCAGCGGGAAACTGGATTTCACCCTCGATAGCCGCTGCTACGACAGCGATTATCCCGGCCATTATTTGCGCCAGATTCGTCGCGTGTCGATCACCCTGCCGGCGCTGTTCGGTCCCTACGAGACGGCGTGCATGACGCTCACGCAACTCTCCAGCAAGCTGCTGATCAAACCCGATCCTGGTGGCGCCCGGCATCTCTATGATCCGGCGCATGCCGACGCCGATACCACTTATGTGCGTTATAACCTGCGCGCCCAGCCGCAAATCGCCGTTTCCGACGGGCTGGACGATGACGGCATCGGCTCACGCTTCGCTTTCGACGAAGACCGTTATGCGTCCTTCGAACGAACCGGCGCGATTGCTTCGTGGCAAATCGCCTTTCCACGGCCCGACTCAGACAAGCAAACAGAAATTCTTGAGTCGTTGACCGACATCATCGTCGAAGTGGAATACACCGCCCACGATGGCGGCAACGACTTTGCCGAGATCATCACAGAGCTTTTAAAAGAGACGGTGTTTCGCCAGTAGGACGAGGCGTCCATAAACCTCGTTCAAGCTTGGCCTGTAGTCACCGAACTGACGTAACACAACCTGTCAGGGAGCGTGGACATGAGCGTGCAGAAGAAAGTCGAGCGCAACTTGCTGGGAGAAGCAGGCGATTTGCTCACGCCTACTTGGCCTTCGCAATGGACGAGGCGCGCAGACGGGGACGACGGCGGTGCCGATCTCGTCTATGTGACGAGCCCCGACATCGAACGCCGTTATGTCTATCTCTATGGCGCGGTGGAGGCCTCGATCGAATTCGATCTGCCAGTCGACCTTAACCTGACGGCAGAGGCCGGGTATCAAGTCAGGTTTCTTTATCAACCGACACAACGGTCGAGCGAAAATCCTAAAGTGCGGGCGTACTTCAACGCCAGGGCGCACTACTGGGAATACGAGTTGCACACGAGCAACGTGAGAGAGGGCGTGGAGCAGCCACGAGACTGGTTGACCTGCGACGAAACGATCGCTCTGATCGACGAGAACACCCAGCCAAAAGCTGTCCTGGCCTTTCAATCCGGACTGTTCGATCCATCCAGCCCTGATGTCGATATCACGAGCGGGCCAGAAAACGACCAGCCTATCGCCCAAGAGCCTGGTTGGCCGGGTGGTCGTGGTGAGTTGCATTTTTCCGGCAAGGCCCAGGGATCGGATGTCGCTCCCGAAGTGGCATTCGGTGTGTCGTTATTCCTGCACCTTAAACCGTTGCAACTGGCCACCGATCAACCCATGCCCGAATTGGATGGCGTCGTCGCCCGCTATTGGGTGGAAAAAGGCGGCCATACCTATATGCCGATCTGCCGGGGAGGAGGGTCGCATCACCTTGACTTGCCGGTAACCGAAGCCTGCGGCTGGGCCGGCGGCGGGATTTATAAAGGCACCAGCGCCTACGCATCCTTCACCAATCAGGACGAGGCCGGGCAGGCCAGGCTGCAAGTGACGCCGACCGAACCTGATGCGGATGACGAGGCGCAGCATATCGCCAAGGTCTGGGACATTCGCAACGATGCCGATGCGAGCGATGACAGCGTGGACGGCAAGACTGCCACGCTGCGCTTCGAAAGTGTCTATCATGCCCCGAACCATGAGACGTTGGCCTGCATTGTCGGGCCCTACAAGCTTGATATTACCAGGCACATCCTGCCGGAATTCTGGCCAAGCGTGGAGGAAGGAGAAACCATCGACCTTCATGTCAAAGTTCGTTACACCGTTTCCGATAAGATTGAGCCTGGTATCGACGTGCAATGGCGTCATGATGGCGATCTACTGACCACCATTCCCACTCGGGATGATGGTTGGTCTGCCTATCGCTACACACCAACCGGCGATACCCAATTGGTCGCGACCATCGACAGTCCTTACAAGGCCGAGTCTGATACGCATGCGCAAGCCTTCGACATCAAGACCATCCCGACCGGTAAATGGACACAGTTCGAACTGAGTGTCGACGCAGAGGATATTTCTCCTGGCGATCCTTGGCGGATACTGCCCGGTCAATCCTACGAAGTGACGCTCAAGCCACGGTCCGGCAGTGTGATGATCGGTGAGGACCTGACGCTCACCGTCGATGAGCCAAGGCTGCAAGTTGAGCCGACGGAGGCTCGAACGCTGGTCGAGGGTGGCCTCACTTGGACCGTTACGACGTCAAGCGTGGATATTGGTGACTTTACCCTGAGCCTCGGCTGCATTCGCTTCAAACAGTCGCCGACATGGACGGGAACCACCAACCGTTTGCCTGCCTTGACAATCGCCGAGGCGGACGGCAATCAGCTCGATCCGCTTGCGGCGGTAGCCACTCTGACGGCGGTAGTGCCGCAATACGATGACATGCGGGGCACTGACAAGATCAGCGTTACCTGGACCGGTGAGACGGGCAGCCCGCAGGAGGGATCACACAGCACGACACCGGTTGAGGTGGGAGCCGTCGGGGCGAAGTCGATCGAGCTGCCGGTGGGGTTGATCGCCTATGCTCTGGGCAAGCCGGTGACGGTTACCTATACGGTGACGCGTGGTAGCACGTCGCTGCCGGCGCCGGATACGCTTACGTTGAATGTGATCCCTCTGCCTGAAAGCGCGCTGGAGCCGAGCAGGCCGTATTTTCGCTATGTTGCGCAGGAGGATGGTGTCGAACTGGATGTGGGCAACCTGCCGGACAATATCATGATGCAGGTAGACATCTGGCCGCATATCGCTGTCGGTCAGCATCTATGGATGCGTTTGAAAGGCCATAAGGCCGATGGGACTGAGCACAACAACAATATCTGGACACCGCCGGGCCCATCCGTCAGCGGGATCTGGCTGACGCAGGGTTATTATAGGCTGGGTACAGCAATCTCCAACTACTTGAGGGAACTGGGCGACGGCAGCGTGCTGACGGTGGAGTTCAAGGTCGCTTTCGGTCAAAGCACCGATGAAGCTCACGCCACTCTCTTCCCGCTGCGCACCTACACCATTCGCGCAGCATTTGACGCGGGTGCCCCCAGCGTCGAACAGGCCACGGACACTGCGCCCAACCAGCGACTGGAACCCTTGGACGCACAGGATAGTTTGACAGTGGTGATTCCGGACTACGGTACCCAATCCGGCGATCAGGTCAGTGTGACGTGGACCGGGACGGCTGGGGGGGGAACCGTAACGGTTGGTCCGCAACCGCTGCCCACCACCCGGAAGATTGAAGTTCCGGTGTCGGTGATCGCCTATAACCTCGGTCAAACGGTAACGGTCACCTATACCGTTACTCGCGACACTGGAGTGAAACCGCCGTCCGCTCCCTTGACGCTGGTTGTGGGCTCGTTGGCTGAGAGCGCGCTGGCGCCGAGCAGGCCGTATATTCGCCATGTTGCGCAGGAGGATGGTGTCGAACTGGATGTGGGCAACCTGCCGGATAGTGTCTCGATACAGATAGACATCTGGCCACATATCGCTGTCGGTCAGCATCTATGGATGCGTTTGAAAGGCCATAAGGCCGATGGGACTGAGCACAACAACAATATCTGGACACCGCCGGGCCCATCCGTCAGCGGGATCTGGCTGACGCAGGGTTATTATAGGCTGGGTACAGCAATCTCCAACTACTTGAGGGAACTGGGCGACGGCAGCGTGCTGACGGTGGAGTTCAAGGTCGCTTTCGGTCAAAGCACCGATGAAGCTCACGCCACTCTCTTCCCGCTGCGCACCTACACCATTCGCGCAGCATTTGACGCGGGTGCCCCCAGCGTCGAACAGGCCACGGACACTGCGCCCAACCAGCGACTGGAACCCTTGGACGCACAGGATAGTTTGACAGTGGTGATTCCGGACTACGGTACCCAATCCGGCGATCAGGTCAGTGTGACGTGGACCGGGACGGCTGGGGGGGGAATCGTAACGGTTGGTCCGCAACCGCTGCCCACCACCCGGAAGATTGAAGTTCCGGTGTCGGTGATCGCCTATAACCTCGGTCAAACGGTAACGGTCACCTATACCGTTACTCGCGACACTGGAGTGAAACCGCCGTCCGCTCCCTTGACGCTGGTTGTGGGCTCGTTGGCTGAGAGCGCGCTGGCGCCGAGCAGGCCGTATATTCGCCATGTTGCGCAGGAGGATGGTGCCGAACTGGATGTGGGCAACCTGCCGGATAGTGTCTCGATACAGATAGACATCTGGCCACATATCGCTGTCGGTCAGCATCTATGGATGCGTTTGAAAGGCTATAAGGCCGATGGGACTGAGCACAACCAGAATATCTGGACACCGCCGGGCCCAAAGGTCAGCGAGATCTGGCTGACGCAGGGTTATTATAGGCTGAGTACAGCAATCTCCAACTACTTGAGGGAACTGGGCGACGGCAGCACGCTGACGTTGGAGTTCAAGGTTGCTTTCGGTCAGAGCATCGAAGAGACCCAATCCATAGCCTTCCCTTTACGCACCTACACCATTCGCGCAGCCTTTAACGCGTCCGCGCCTAGCGTCAAGCAGGCCAGAGGCAATGTGCCCACCCAGCAACTGAATCCGATGGAGGCTAAGGACAATCTGACGGTGGTGATTCCGGACTACGGTATCCAACCTGGCGATCAGGTCAGCGTGACGTGGACGGGGGCGGCCGGGACCGCCGAGGGCGGATCCCATACTACTGATGTGCAAGCGCTGCCCAGCAACCGGGAGATCGAAATGCCGGTGTCGGTGATTGCCTTCAATTTGGGCACGTCGGTGACGGTTTCCTACACTGTCACTCGCAATAGCGGTACCAAGCCGCCGTCCGCTGCCTTGGCGCTGGCCGTGGACGTTTTGTCGCAGAGTGATTTGGAACCGGGTCGGCCGCGTATTCTTCAGGCTGCGGATAGCGGCAGCGGTGACGAACTCGACATGGACAGCGTGTCGGGTGATATCACTGTACGAACAGGCATATGGCCGCATATTGCCGTAGGCCAGTACCTATGGTTGCGTTTGAAAGGCAGCAAGGCTGATGGAGCGGAGCACAACCTCGACATATGGGCAGCGCCGAGCGCCAAGGTCAACGAACGCTGGCTTGAGGACGAGTTTTACAACAAATTGGTTTCAGATTCCTACGATTATCTGCAGGAGCTGGGGGGTGGCAGCACGCTGACGCTGGAGTTCAAGGTTGCTTTCGGTCAAAGCACCCAAGAGAGCCAGGCCACAGTCTTCCCTTCACGCACTTATACGGTCAAACGAATGACTCCGCGCCTTGACAATGTCAAGGATATGTATGGACAGGAGATTCCGAATGGCGGAGCCACCCGTTACGGAGCAATGACATTGTCGGGGCAGGCAAGTAAGGGCTGTCTGGTCGAGTTATACGACAGCGGTAAAACCCCTCCGGTTTTCCAGGGGGTGGCGAGAGCCGATCCAATAACCGGCGTATGGTCTAGACCCACAGTCATAAGGGATGAAGGTTTCTGTAGATTTTACGCTGCCTCCCTCTACCACAGCAGTGGCCCGGTAAATTCAAACGAACGTACCCTGACGTTCAGGCGGTGAAGAACCCGACCGACGGCTTACCGCTGGTCACGAGCGAGCCGTATACCTCAGGGACAGACCACGATTGTGGAGACTAATCGTCAAGACCTGACTCGAGACGCACATGTCCGGAATTCCCCAAACCCATTCAATCAACCAGACACACAGGGTGTCTGGCTTTTAGGGCTGCTTTGCAGCCCAGCGGGGCGGTGCGACGTTTCGCTAAATCCCCTCGCCACAACAGTGTTCACGCCAGTGGGTAGGTTTAGTTCGCCTCTTTCACCGCACTCAAGAACGCACACGTACGCTCCTGCTGCGGGTTTTCGAAGATCTGCGCCGGTGTGCCCTGCTCATGAATCTGGCCCTTGTAGAAAAAACAGACCCGATCAGCGAACTCCCGCGCAAACCCCATCTGGTGGGTCACCATCAGCATCGTCAGGTTGTGTTCGGCCCCCAATTTGCGGATCACATTCAGCACCTCGCCGCACAACTCCGGATCCAGCGCCGAAGTCACCTCGTCAAACAACATCACCTTGGGCCGCATCGCCAGCGCCCGGGCAATTGCCACCCGCTGTTGCTGGCCGCCGGACAACTGCGACGGGTAATGGTCGAGCTTGTTGCCCAGCCCCACCAGTTCCAGCAGGTCGGCGGCGCGCTCCCGGGCTTCCTTCGGGTTCATGCCCAGCACCTGCACTGGCGCCTCGATCACGTTCTGCAGCGCGGTCATGTGGGGGAACAGGTTGAAGCTCTGGAACACCATGCCGATCTTGCCACGCACCCGGCGGATGTGCCGGTCGTTGGCCGGCACCAGTACGCCGTTGCGGTTGGGCATGTGGGTCAGCGAGTCGTCCTCGACGCGGATCTGGCCCTGGTCGATGCCTTCCAGGGTCATCAGCACCCGCAGCAGCGTGGACTTGCCCGAGCCGCTGGGGCCGATGATCGCGACTTTTTCACCGGGCGCGACATCCAGGTTCAGATGGTCGAGTACCGTGAAGCTGCCGTAGCTTTTGGTCACGTCCTGGAAACTCACAATCGGCCGGGACGGTGTCGGAATTTGCATGGCCGGGGCCTCCTGCTGTGACGCCAGCGTGCTGCGCCGGGACAAATCGGTGGGCGTGGACAGGGGTAAAGTCATTAGCGTAGCTCCATGCGCGTTTCAAGGCGCCGTACCAGATAAGCCAAGGCGAGGCTCAGGGCGAGGAAGAACAGGCCGACCAGGGTGATGGGCTCCAGGTAACGGAAATGCTCGGAACCGATGTTCTTGGCCTGCTGCATGATTTCCACCACGGTGATCACCGACAGCACCGGCGTGTCCTTGAGCATCGCCACCAGGTAGTTGCCCAGGGGCGGCACGATCGGTCGCAGCGCCTGGGGCAGGATGATGTTGCGGTAGGCGTCGTACGGCGCGATGTTCAACGCCGTCACCGCTTCCCACTGCGCCCGTGGCACCGCGTCGAGGCCACTGCGATAGACCTCGGCGATGTAGCAGGCATAGTGCAGGCCGATGCCGAGGATGCCGACTTGCATGGCCGTCAGGCTCAAGCCGTAGTTGGGCAGCACGTAGTAGAGGAAATACACCTGGATCAGCAGCGGCGTGCTGCGGATGAACTCGATCACCGCCGTGGCCGGCCACGACAGCCAGAACTTGCGACTGCGCCGGCCAATCGCCAGGAACAGCCCCAGCACGATTGCGATCAGGAAACCGATCAGGGTAATGCCCACGGTGTTGAGGGAGGCGCGCAGCAGGTCCGGGAGGATCAGTGCGGCGTAGGACCAGTCGAACAGCGTCATGACAGACCTCCACGCATCCGGCCCCGGCTCAGCCGTCGCTCGACGTTGCGCATGCCGAAGTTGATGGCTTGGGCGAGAATGAAATACAGCACCAGCGCCAGGCTGAAGACCTCCAGGGTCTGGAACGTCGCCTGATCCAACTGGCGCGCCCGGAAGCTCAGGTCGGACAAGGTGATCAGCGATACCAGCGAGGTGTTCTTCAGCAGCTCGATCAACAAGTTGGTGCCCGGTGGAATCGCCGCCAACAATGCCTGGGGCAGGATGATTCGCTTGAAGCGGGTGAAGGCGCTGAAATTCAACGCCGTGCAGGCTTCGTATTGGCCCTTGGCAACCGAGCTGATGGCGCCGCGCATCACCTCGGCCCCGTAGGCGCCGATGTGCAGGCCCAGGCCGACGATGGCCACGGCGTAGGGGCTCAGCTCCACATTGAAGGGCGGCAGCGGCAGCACGAAGAACAGCCAGAACAATTGCACCAGCAACGAAGTGCCACGAAACACTTCGATGTAGGTGATGGAAAACCAGCGCAACGCGCGCCACGGCGACAGCCGTCCGAGGGCCGCGAGTACCGCCGCGACAATCGCCAGCAGCGAGCCGAAGAACGTTACCTGGAGCGTAACCCAGGCCCCTTGAATCAATAACGGAAGTAATTCGCCCATGGTTCAACCCGATATCCGATGAAGCAGGGAACGAGCATCACGCCTGCGCGTCATGCCCGTTTCGGCGTGCCATTAGGGCTGAGCGCAAAGCTCGGCCGCGGTCTTGCTGGTGACGTTGGATTTGTCGAAGCCGAACGGTGCAACCGTCTTGAGATGCTCTTCGGAGCCCAGCCACTTCTTCAGCTCGGCATTGACCGCGTCGCGCAGGTCTTTGTCCTCGGGGCGGAAGGCCAAGGCGCCGTAGCCGATGTGGGACGGGTCGTCCTTGAATTCGGTCATCGCCTCTACTTTATCGCCACCCTTGCTGGCCAGGCCCTTCATGGTCAGTTGGGTGCCGACGGCCGCGTCGGCGCGACCGGCGCGCACGGCTTGCAATTGCGCGGTGGTGTCGGGGACCTGGAGGATCTGATCGTCCTTGACCCCGGAGTCGCGGGCATAGGCCAGGTTCACCGTGCCGGCCATGATGGCCAGCTTCACGTCCGGTTGCTTGGCGATGTCTTCATAGCTGTGGAGTTTTTTCGGGTTGCCCTTGGCCACGAGCAAGGCGTCGGGCAATTGATACTGCGGATCGGTGAACAACACTTGCTTGCAGCGCGCCGGGGTGATGTACATGCCGGCGGCAATCACATCGAAGCGACCTGCGCGCAGGCCAGGGATTAGCGAGCCCCATTCGGTGAGCACGCCATTGACCTGCTTGATGCCCATCCTGGCGAAAATGATCTTGGCGATCTCCGGCGACTCACCAGTGACGGTGCCGTCGGTTTCGGTGAAGGCGAATGGGGTTTCGTTGGCGTAGCCGATCCGGATGCTGCTGTTGCTTTTGACGGTATCCAAGGTGGCCGCCTGGACGCTGCCGGCCAGGCCCAGTGCGGCACAAGTCAACAAGAGTCGGCGCAAGGGTGTGCAAGTGCGGGGAAGAAAATTGCTCATCGATAAAATCTCCTGTTTCTTGTGGATCCGTCAGCGGACGGTTCTGTGTTAGGAGGCAGTGTGACAAGAGCAAAGCGTACAGCGGCGGATCCGGGCGGGGCCTGGAAGCGGTAACGGCGCCGGTACAGGTCGATCCGGCTTTTTATCGGGGCAATGAACCCGCCTGGAGGACGACCTTGGACCGAGCATACAAAAGCCCCGACGCGGATTGTATTGCACTAGGACAATTGCTTTGCCGCCATGGCCGCGCAATGCTGTGCGCACCCGTTCTCACGCCGGTTGCAGCCGTTATGGATAAGTGGAAATCAGCCTTGGACCTCGCCCGCAGCGGTGAATCCAAATACAAGATCCTGGTGCAGGCCATTGCCGACGATATCGAACAGGGCGCCTTGGCCAACGACCAGCGCCTGCCGCCGCAGCGGCAGGTGGCCGACGCCATGGGCATCAGCGTGCAGACCGTCACCAATGCTTACAAGGAGCTGGAACGCCAAGGGCTGGTCCGTTGCGAAGTAGGGCGCGGCAGTTTTGTTTCGCGGCGCATGAGCGACCGGGTCGCCACCTACATACTCGACAGCCCCGAGCGGGCGCTGGTGGATTTTTCCATCACTCGCATCCTCCACACTCGCGAGCATGACCAGGCCTGGCGGGATACCTGCGCGGCGCTGAGCACTGAAGAGGATCAGCCGTGGATTCACGCGTTTCGGCCCATCGCCGGTTTCGAATCCCATCGCGAAGCGGCGGTGCAGTGGATTGGCCGGCAAGGGCTGAAAGTCGACCGTAACGATGTGCTGATCACCAACGGCGCGGCCCATGGGATCTTCCTGGCGCTCGCTTCCCTGGCGGGCCCCGACGATGTGGTGCTTTGCGAAGGCTTGACCGACCACGGCGTGATCGGCAATTCCCAGGTGTTGGGCTTCACCCTCAAGGGCCTGGAGATGGACCGCTATGGCATCGACCCCGAACATTTCGAAGACATGTGCAGCAACGAGCGCATCACCGCGCTGGTGTGCACGCCGAACCTGAACAACCCCACCACCAGCCTGATGCCCGACGCCCGGCGCCGGGAAATCGCCGAGATCGCCCGGCGCTTCGGTGTGCACATTATCGAGGATGATGTATACGGTCCGCTGCTGGACGAACGCCGCGCGCCGCCCATCAGTCATTATCTGCCGGAGTTGTCGTTCTACTGCACGAGCATGACCAAGTCGGTGCTCACGGGGTTGCGCATCGGTTACCTGGTGGTGCCCAAGCGCCTGGCGTTGCGTACCGAGAGCATCCTGCGGGTCAACAGCTGGATGGCCACGCCGATGGTCTCGGAGATCGCCACCCGCTGGATTCGCGATGGCCGCGCCGAGTCGCTGGTGCAGTTGCAGCGCCAACTGTTGGCCGGGCGCCAGGCGATGGTCACCGAATACATGGGCGAGCATGTGTTGGCCCAGCATCCTCATGCCTTGAACGCCTGGATCGGCATCCCGCCCCACTGGGAAGTGGACAGCCTGGTGCGGGCGCTGCGCCACAAGCACATCGCCGTCACTTCCCCCGACCCGTTCACCGTACGCGGCACTCCCCGGCCGCGCGCGGTGCGAGTGTGTGTCGGCGCCGAATGCAGCGATGAAGAAATGCGCCATGCGCTGATCGGCATGCGCGAGATCTTCAACCAGTATCCGCAGATTCATGATTTTTGATAGGCAAGCAGTGGGCTTTCTCCGAAGTTGCATGTGCTTTTGTGGCGAGGGAGCTTGCTCCCGCTCGGCTGCGAAGCAGTCGTAAAAACAGTTAACTGTCTTCAGATACATCTGGTTGAATGGATTTGGGTCTGCTGCGCAGCCCAGCGGGAGCAAGCTCCCTCGCCACAGGGATAGGTGGGTCATGCTGAATTTGTCGATCTTTCAGCCGACACTGAATGCAAAGTAAATTGCCCTAGTACATTCATCACCACAATCCAGCCCTCTTAGACTGCGCCCAACACATCTGCTCGGGACGCAGTCATGACAGGGTTGCAGCTTCAGGACATTTACCTCGCCCGCCAGCGCATTGAGTCGCAGGTCAGGCGCACGCCCATGGAGCATTCCCCGAGCCTGTCGCGACGGATCGGCGTGCCCGTATACCTCAAGCTGGAGTCCCTGCAAATCACCGGCAGCTTCAAGCTGCGCGGGGCGAGCAATGCCGTCGCGCAACTCAGTTCGGAGCAGAAGGCCCAGGGCGTGGTCACCGCGTCGACCGGTAATCATGGCCGGGCGCTCGCCCACGCGGCCTCGCAGCAGGGCGTCCGGGCGATTGTCTGCCTGTCGAACCTGGTACCGGCCAACAAGGTGCAGGCGATTCGCGATTTGGGCGCCGAGGTGTGCATCGTCGGCCAGTCCCAGGACGATGCCCAGCGCGAAGCCGAGCGCATCGCCCGAGAGCAGGGGGCAACGTTTTTACCGCCCTTCGATCACCCAGCGATCATCGCCGGCCAGGGCACCCTCGGCCTGGAGATCCTCGAACAGCAGCCGGACGTGGCCCAGGTCCTGGTGCCGTTATCCGGTGGCGGCCTGTTCGCCGGGGTTGCCCTGGCCCTCAAAGGTGCCAACCCCGCGATCCAGGTCCACGGCATCAGCATGGCCCGTGGTGCGGCGATGCACGCCAGCCTCGCCGCCGGACAACCGGTGGACATCGAAGAGTTGCCGACCCTGGCCGACTCCCTCGGGGGCGGCATCGGCCTGGACAACCGCTACACCTTCGCCATGACCCGGCAATTGCGCGATGACCTGCACCTGCTCTCGGAAGCCTCCATCGCCAATGCCATCCGCCACGCCTATCACCACGAACGCCTGGTGCTCGAAGGCGCCGCCGTGGTGGGCATCGCGGCGCTGCTCGACGGCCTGGTCGAGCCGCGCGGCCCCATCGTCCTGGTGGTCAGCGGGCGCAACGTCGACATCGAACAACATGCCCGCGTGATCGCTGGCGCCAATGCCTGATAACCGTTAACGGAGCCCTGTCATGAGTGACGTCACCCTATTGAGCGAAGCCGACTTGCGCAGTTGCGTGGCCCTCGACCTGGCCAGCATCGACGCCATCGAGCAGGCTTTCGTGCTGTTGGCCACCGCCGCCGTGGCGATGCCGCCGATCCTGCGATTGGACATCCCCGAGCACAACGGCGAAGTGGATGTGAAGACCGCTTACCTGCCGGGCCTGGAACGCTTCGCCATCAAGGTCAGTCCGGGTTTTTTCGATAACCCCAAGCTTGGCCTGCCCAGCCTTAACGGCATGATGATGCTGCTCTCGGCACGCACCGGTTTGCTGGAGGCGCTGTTGCTGGACAACGGTTACCTCACCGCCGTGCGCACCGCCGCCGCCGGTGCCGTGGCGGCGCGGTGCCTGTCTCGCGAGGACAGCCGCAGCGTCGCGTTGATCGGTGCCGGCGAACAGGCGGCGTTGCAGCTTCAGGCGCTGCGCCTGGTGCGGCCCATCGACGAGGTGCGGGTCTGGGCGCGGGATGTGCAAAAGGCCAAGGCGTTCAGCCAAGACTTGGCGCGTGACAGCGGACTGGCCGTCACGCCTTGCGCCTCCATTGACGCTGCCCTGGAAGGCGTGGACATCGCCATCACCTGCACCCCCAGTCGCGAGCCGCTGATCGAAGCCCGCCATTTGCACCCTGGCTTGCACATCACGGCGATGGGTTCGGACGCGGAACACAAGAATGAAATTTCCCCGCAAGCCCTGGCGGCCGCCGATTGCTATGTCGCCGATCGCCTGAGCCAGACCCGCGTACTCGGCGAACTGCACCACGCCCTGGCGGCCGGCACCGTACGCGATGACCTGGCGCTTCTGGAATTGGGACGAGTATTGGCAGGGCAGCGGATTGGACGTTCCGATACGGCGCAAGTGACGCTCTGCGACCTCACCGGCACCGGCGCCCAGGACACCGCCATCGCCAACCTGGCGTTCGAGCGGGCGAGGGCGGCGGGCAAGGGCTTTGCGTTCGGTCGCTAGATCATTTTCTTCATGAGTCATTGAACAGAGGGCAGGTGGATGTCAGAGATCGTCGTCAATCTTCCGTTTAAACGGGAGGAATACACCCAGCGCCTGGCGAAGGTTCGCGCGGCCATGCAGGCCCAGGGCCTGGAGCTGCTGCTGGTCACCGATCCGTCGAACATGGCTTGGCTCACCGGCTATGACGGTTGGTCGTTCTATGTGCACCAGTGCGTGCTGCTGGCGCTGGAGGGCGAGCCCGTGTGGTTCGGCCGCGGCCAGGATGCCAACGGTGCCAAGCGCACGGTGTTCATGCAGGCCGACAACATCGTCGGCTACCCGGACATCTACGTGCAGTCCCGCGAGCGCCACCCCATGGACTACCTGTCCCGCGAGGTGATCATCGCCCGTGGTTGGGGGGCGCTGAGCATCGGCGTGGAGATGGACAACTATTACTTCAGCGCCGCCGCGTACCTGTCGCTGCAAAAGCACTTGCCCGACGCGACGCTGGTAGACGCGGTGGGCCTGGTGAACTGGCAGCGAGCGGTCAAGTCGCCCCAGGAAATCGCCTACATGCGCATCGCCGCGCGCATCGTCGAGAACATGCACAGCCGGATCCTCGAACGGATCGAACCGGGCATGCGCAAGAACGAACTGGTGGCCGAGATCTACAGCAGTGGCATTCTCGGTGCGGATGGTCATGGCGGCGACTACCCGGCCATCGTGCCGCTGTTGCCCACCGGCGCCGACGCCAGCGCGCCGCACCTGACCTGGGACGATTCGCCGTTCGAACGGGGCGCCGGGACCTTTTTTGAAATCGCCGGTTGCTACAAGCGTTACCACTGCCCGTTGTCGCGGACCATTTACCTGGGCAAGCCGCCCCGACATTTCCTCGACGGTGAAAAAGCCGTGGTCGAAGGCATCGCCGCCGGCCTGGACGCGGCCAAGCCGGGCAACACCACCGGGGACATCGCCGTGGCGTTTTTCAAGGTGCTGGAGAAGTTCGGCATCCACAAGGACAGCCGTTGCGGCTACCCCATCGGCATCAGTTATCCGCCGGATTGGGGCGAGCGCACCATGAGCCTGCGCCCTGGCGACAACAGCGTGTTGCAACCGGGCATGACCTTCCATTTCATGCCGGGGCTGTGGATGGACGATTGGGGCCTGGAAATCACCGAGAGCATTTTGATCACCGAAACCGGCGTCGAGACGCTGTGCAACGTGCCTCGTCAACTGTTCGTGAAGGATTGAGCCATGCCTGACGTGCCCAACAATCCGATCAGCGCCACGGTCGACTTCAGCCGCGAGGGCGTGCAGCACGGCTTTCTCAAGCTGCCGTATTCGCGGGACGATTCGGCCTGGGGGGCGGTGATGATCCCCATCACCGTGATCCAGCGCGGTAGCGGCCCGACGGCGCTGCTCAGCGGTGGCAACCACGGTGATGAATACGAAGGCCCGGTGGCCTTGAGCAAACTGGCCCAGCAGTTGACCGCCGAGGACGTCACCGGGCGAGTGATCATCGTGCCGTTCATGAATACCCCGGCGTTCCATGCCGGGCGCCGGACTTCACCCATCGACAAGGGCAACCTGAACCGCAGTTTTCCCGGCCGGCCGGACGGCTCCGTTACCGAGAAAATCGCCGACTATTTCAATCGCACGTTGTTGCCGTTGGCGGACATTGTCCTGGACATTCACTCCGGTGGCCGGACCCTGGATTTCCTGCCGTTCGCCGCCTGCCACGTCTTGCCGGACAAACAGCAACAGGCCCGCTGCGAGGCCGGGATGCTGGCGTTCAACGCGCCATATTGCATGCGCATGTTGGAGCTGGACGCCGGGGCGATGTACGACACGGCGGCCGAATCCCAGGGCAAGGTGTTTGTCACTACCGAACTGGGCGGCGGCGGTTCATCAACCGCCCGCAGCGTGGCGATTGCCGAGCGCGGGGTGCGCAACCTGCTGATCCACGCCGGCATCCTGCGGGGCTCGATCGAGCTGCAGCCGTCGCTGGTGCTCGACATGCCGGACGCCAGTTGTTTCATCGCCAGCGAACACAACGGTTTGCTGGAAATGTGCCGTGATCTTGGTGAAAACGTCACCCAGGGTGAGGTGGTGGCGCGTATCCATGACACCACCCGCAGCGGCGTCGCCCCGGTCGAATACCGCGCCGCCCGCAGCGGCCTCCTGGCGGCCCGGCACTTTCCCGGGCTGGTGCAGTGTGGCGATACGTTGGCGGTGATTGCGGATGTGTTGGCTTGATAACAGCCAGCCACAAATTTCCCTGTGTACATATAAAACCTGTGGGAGCGAGCCTGCTCGCGATGGCGGTATAACAGATGATAGAGGTGCTGAATGTAATGGCCTCATCGCGAGCAGGCTCGCTCCCACAGGGATTTACGGTGATTGCAGGTTGGTGATTCGCCACAGATAAATGTGGGAGCGGGCTTGCTCGCGAACGCGGTGTGACATGCAACGGATATGTTGAATTTGATGGCCTCTTCGCGAGCAAGCCCGCTCCCACAAAGGCCTGCGTTGAGTCTGAGTTTTTTAACCACCCGGAGCCCGGCCCCATGCACAAACTCGATCGCTACGACCTCAAGATCCTGCAGATCCTCGCCGAGGATGGGCGCATCACCAAGTCGAGCCTGGCCGAGGCCATCAACCTGTCGGTGACGCCGGCCTGGGAGCGGGTGCGCAAGCTGGAAGCGGCGGGCTTGATCATCGGTTACCGGGCGCAGATCGATTGGGGCGGGGTGTTCAAGCGCCAGCAGGTGCTGGTGGAGATCACCCTGGCCCGACACACCGCCCAGGACATGCGCCGTTTCGAGCAACGCATGATCACCGCGCCGGAAGTGGCATTCTGTTACGCCACCGGTGGCGGTGTGGATTACCTGGCGATGATCCAGGCACCGGACGTTGATGCCTACCAGCGTTTCGTCGATCAACTGCTGCTCGAAGATCTCGGCATCGAACGCTACTTCACCTACATCGTCACCAAGACCATCAAGACCGCCGGGGCCTTGCCGGCGGAGTTGGCGTCCTCTTCCTGAGCACCGCAGAAAACACTGTCCAGCAGGTCGTTTCCAGAAAAAAGCCAAGGTCTGACCCCGCGCAAACACCCGAAAGCCCAAGCGCCGCTGCCCTAGCATGGATTCACGCACACGCTCTGGAGTGAACGTCATGCCTTACCAACATCCGCTGCTGTTCAAAGCGCTTTGCTACATTGATGGCCATTGGGTCCACAGCGACAGTGGCCAGAGCATCGCGGTGCACAACCCTGCCACCCGCACGGTTATCGGCCATGTGCCGATGCTCGATCAGCCACAGATCGTCGCGGCGGTGGACGCAGCGCATCGCGCCTTCCCGACGTGGCGCGAGCAGAGCCTGGAGACGCGCGGCGCGATCCTGCGGCGCTGGACAGCGTTGATCACCGAACACAGCGAAGACCTCGCACACATCCTCAGCCTGGAACAGGGCAAACCGTTGGCCGAGTCCCGTGGCGAAATCGCCTATGCCGCCAGCTTCATCCCTTGGTTCGCCGAGGAAGCCCGGCGCCTTTACGGCCAGAACATCCCCAGCCATATCCCGAATGCGCACCTGGGCACCATCAAGGAGCCGGTGGGCGTCTGCGCGCTGCTCACACCGTGGAATTTCCCTTCGGCGATGATCACCCGCAAGGCCGCCGCGGCCCTGGCTGCCGGCTGCACGGTGGTGATCAAGCCCGCCCACGAAACGCCGTACTCAGCGTTGGCCCTGGCGCAATTGGCCGAGGAAGCGGGCTTTCCCGCCGGGGTCTTCAACGTGGTCTTGGGCGAGCCGCAAATGGCCATGGAAACCCTGGTCAAGGACCGTCGTGTACGCTCGGTGAGTTTCACTGGCTCGACCCGGGTCGGCAAACTGGTGCTGCAAGCGGCGGCCCATGACGTGAAGAAAGTCGCGCTGGAACTGGGCGGCAACGCGCCGTTCATTGTCTGCGCCGATGCCGACCTGACGCTGGCGGTGAAAGTCGCTGTGGAAGCGAAGTTCCAGACCTCGGGCCAGGATTGCTGCGCGGCCAACCGAATCATGGTGCAACGCCCGGTGTACCCAGCGTTCCTCAGTCGTTTCGCCGCAGCGGTGCGTGCCTTGCGCGTCGGGCCGGCCATGGTCGGTCAACAGGAACAGGACGTGGATGTCGGGCCGTTGATGCACCAGGCGGCGTTCGATGCGACCGCTGATCGTGTCGCCGATGCCCTGACGCTAGGCGCTCAGCGCCTGTTGGGGGGCGAGGCCCACGCCTTGGGCGGGTTGTTCTATCAACCGACCGTGCTGGCCGATGTCACGCCGCAGATGCGCATCTACCGTGAAGAAAACTTCGCGCCCATTGCCGGGGTGATGCCGTTCGACACCCTGGACGAAGCCATCGAAATGGCCAACGACACCGAATACGGACTGGCGGCCTATATTTGTTCGAACCGCCTGGACGTCATCTATCCGCTGATCCGCCGTCTCGACCACGCGATGGTCGCGGTCAACGGCGTCAAGTTCACCGGCCACCCGATCCCCTTCGGTGGCATGAAAGCCTCCGGCCTCGGTCGTGAGGGTGGCAGCGAGGGCTTCGAGCCCTTTGTCGAAACCAAATATTTTTGCCTGCACCATCAAGGCCAGTTCCCAGGAGAGTCCGCATGAGCCAAGAATTCAACACGCTGTTCGAACAAGACCGTGCGCATTTCATGCACCCCTCGACCCACGCCCATGACCACGCCAGCGGCGCGCTCAAGGGCCGGATCATCAAGAGCGCGTCGGGCGTTCGCATTCGCGACTATGAGGGCCGTGAGTTCATCGACGCCTTTGCCGGGCTCTACTGCGTGAACATCGGCTACGGCCGCACGGAGGTGGCTGACGCCATCTATAAGCAGGCCAAGGAGCTGGCCTATTACCACACCTACGTCGGCCACTCGAGCGAGGCGATCATCGAACTGTCCCGTCGCATCATGGACTGGGCGCCGGAAGGGATGAAGAAGGTTTACTACGGATTGTCCGGCTCCGATGCCAACGAGACCCAAGTCAAGTTGGTGCGCTACTACAACAACGTGCTGGGCCGGCCGTTGAAGAAAAAAATCATCTCGCGGGACCGTGGCTACCATGGTTCGGGCATCATGACCGGCAGCCTGACGGGGCTGGCGACCTTCCACCAGCATTTCGACCTGCCGGTGGAAGGGGTCAAGCACACCGTGTGCCCGCACTGGTATCGCAAGGCCCCGGTGGGCATGGACGAAGCGGCATTCGTGCGCTATTGCGCCGATGAGCTGGAGAAGATGATTCTTGCCGAAGGCCCGGACACCGTGGCGGCGTTCATCGGTGAACCGCTGATGGGCACCGGCGGCATCATTGTCCCGCCCGCCGGTTACTGGGATGCGATCCAGGCCGTGTTGAAGAAGTACGACGTGCTGTTGATTGCCGACGAGGTGGTCTGCGCGTTTGGTCGCCTGGGGTCGAAGATGGGTAGCCAGCGCTACGGCATGAAGCCGGACCTGATCACCACCGCCAAGGGGCTGACCAGCGCCTATGCGCCATTGTCGGCGGTGATCATCGGCGAAAAGGTCTGGAGCGTGATTGAAAAGGCCTCCCAGGCCGAAGGCGCCATGGGCCATGGCTGGACCTATTCCGGGCATCCGATCTGCGCAGCGGCGGCGTTGGCCAACCTCGACATCCTCGAACGGGAAAACCTCACGGCCAATGCCGAGGATGTTGGCGGCTACTTGAACCGTCGGTTGCGTGAAACGCTGGAAGGTCATCCGCTGGTGGGGGAGGTTCGCGGCGACGGCATGCTGGCCGCCGTGGAGTTCATGGCCGACCGTGAACAGCGCACGGCGTTCGACCCGGCACTCAAAGTCGGCCCGAAGGTCTCGGCTGCCTGCCTGGAGCGCGGCATGATCGCCCGCGCCATGCCCCACGGCGACATCCTGGGCTTCGCCCCGCCGCTGATCCTGACCCGGGAGGATGCGGACCTGATCGTCGACATCACCAAAGGGGCTATCGACCAGGTGGCAGAAGAGGTGTTGGCTTAACTGAGATGCCTCAGTACACCGATCCCTATGGCGAGGGAGCTTGCTCCCGCTGGGCCGCGAAGCGGCCCCAAAACCAGGCAACTCGGTGTGCCAGGAAAATCGAGTTCGCTGCTATAGGGCTGCTCCGCAGCCCAGCGGGAGCAAGCTCCCTCGCCACGGGGGATCAAATTGAAATAGGGAATTGGAACCAATAAAAAAGCCCGCCTGATCATGGGATCGGGCGGGCTTTTGGGTGTCGCTTGGAAATTACTTCTTCAAACCGTAATGCTCATCGAGCATGCCGGGCGAATTCGGGGCCTTTGGCGCGTAGTCCCGTGGCGGTTCCTGGATCCCTTTGGGTGGGGTCAGGCGTTCCCGTGGCGTCTGTGCCGCATCGGCTTGCAGGGCAGCCAGCAGGCGCTGGCGAGTCTGCTCGTCCAAGGCAAGGCGATTGGCCCCCTCGGACAGATGATCCTGGACTTCCTGGTAGCTCTGGGTGAGTTTTTTCACCAGAGACGCGGTGCTGTTGAAGTGAGTGACCACTTCATTCTGATAACTGTCGAAACGTTCCTGGATGTCGTCCAGCTGACGTTGGGTGCTGTTGGGCACCGCGTTGGGCAGCAGGCGGGCAAGCAGGAATCCAATGGCGACACCGGCAACCAGGGCAAGAGTCGGCAACAACCAAACTAAGAGCGAGTGTTCCACGAGTCCTTCCTCTATAAACGGCTTTGCTTTACGTTAACGGCTCGGACCTGCGCTGTATACCGCGAAGAACATCGCAATCATGCCAGGCACAGACTTTTAGCTAGACGAGTCGACCCCATTCGGGGTCACGGAGTTCTTTCCCTTGCTTATGCGCGAAACCCCTGTAGTCATCGATGGCCCCGTGGGCCAACTGGAAGCCTTGTACCTGGACAACGAGGCCCCCCGTGGCCTGGCGCTGATCTGCCACCCGAACCCGGTGCAGGGCGGGACCATGCTCAACAAAGTGGTCTCGACCCTGCAACGCACCGCCCGGGACGCCGGGCTGGTTACGTTGCGTTTCAATTATCGTGGCGTGGGCGCCAGTGCCGGCACTCATGACATGGGCACTGGTGAAGTGGACGACGCCCAGGCGGTCGCCCAATGGCTGCGGGAAAAATACCCGCAATTGCCCCTGACCCTGTTCGGCTTTTCCTTCGGCGGATTCGTCGCCGCCAGCCTGGGCGGGCGCCTGGAAGCCCAGGGACAACCGGTCAAGCACTTGTTCATGGTGGCCCCGGCGGTGATGCGCCTGGATGAGCAGTCGCCCTTGCCGACCGGTGGCGAATTGACCGTGATCCAGCCGGAAACCGACGAAGTGGTCAATCCGCAGCTGGTCTACGCATGGTCCGACACGCTCCAACGTCCCCATGAGCTGCTGAAAGTGGCAGAATGCGGACACTTTTTTCATGGCAAGCTGACTGATCTCAAGGATCTGATCCTGCCGCGCCTCTCGAATTGACAGCAGTCTGACAAGCGATAACCCATGACGACGCGTACCCGTATCCTGACCGGCATCACCACCACCGGCACCCCACACCTGGGCAACTATGCCGGCGCCATCCGTCCGGCGATCCTCGCCAGCCGCGACAGCAACGCCGATTCGTTCTACTTCCTGGCCGACTACCACGCCCTGATCAAGTGCGATGACCCGCTGCGTATCCAGCGTTCGCGCCTGGAAATCGCCGCTACCTGGCTGGCCGGCGGCCTGGACGTGGACCGCGTGACGTTCTATCGCCAGTCCGACATTCCCGAGATCCCGGAGCTGACCTGGCTGCTGACCTGCGTCGCCGCCAAGGGCCTGCTCAACCGCGCCCACGCCTACAAGGCCTCGGTGGACAAGAACGTCGAGGCCGGCGAAGACCCGGACGCCGGCGTCACCATGGGCCTCTACAGCTACCCGATCCTCATGGCCGCCGACATCCTGATGTTCAACGCCCACAAGGTGCCGGTCGGTCGCGACCAGATCCAGCACGTGGAGATGGCCCGGGACATCGGCCAGCGCTTCAATCATCTGTTCGGCCAAGGCAAGGAGTTCTTCACCATGCCCGAGGCGCTGATTGAAGAAAGCGTCGCCACATTGCCGGGCCTCGATGGCCGCAAGATGTCCAAGAGCTACGACAACACCATTCCGTTGTTCAGCAGCGCCAAGGACATGAAGGACGCGATCTCGCGAATCGTCACCGACTCCCGTGCCCCGGGCGAAGCCAAGGACCCGGACAATTCGCACCTGTTCACCCTGTTCCAGGCTTTCGCCACTGCCGAGCAGTCCGCCGAGTTCCGCAGCGAACTGTTGCAGGGCCTGGGTTGGGGCGAAGCGAAGAACCGCCTGTTCCAGTTGCTCGACAGCGAGCTGGGTGAGGCCCGCGAGCGTTATCACCAGTTCATCGAACGTCCATCGGACCTTGAAGACATCCTGCAACTGGGCGCGAGCAAGGCCCGGGCCGTGGCAACGCCGTTCCTCAATGAACTGCGCGAGGCCGTTGGCTTGCGGTCCTTCGTCAGCCAGGTCCAGGTGGCCACCCAGACCAAAAAGAAAGCGGCCAAGGCGGCACGTTTCGTCAGCTTCCGCGAGGAGGACGGCAGTTTCCGTTTTCGCCTGCTTTCCGCCGAGGGTGAGCAACTGTTGCTCTCGAACAATTTTGCCGACGGCAAGACCGCAGGGCAGGTGACCAAGCAATTGCAGGCCGGCCAACCCCTGGACGTACGCAGCGACGAGCTGAGTTTCAGCGTCTGGCTCGAAGGCGAATGCGTGGCGAATAGCCCAGCGTTCACCGACAGTGCCGCCCGGGACGCGGCCATTGATGCCTTGCGCATTGCCCTGACGCCTGCCCAGGACTGATCCGGCACGTCACCCGACCATCGGCCCGAATAAGGGCCGATTGCCATTCTTCTGGGCCATCGCTACAGTGACGGCCCGTTTTTGTTGCCTTGCTAACGAATATGACGCCCCTAGAACGATATCAAGCTGATCTGAAACGCCCGGAGTTCTTCCACGACGCAGCCCAGGAAACGGCGGTGCGGCATTTGCAGCGCCTGTACGACGACCTGGTCGCGGCCTCGAACAACAAGCCGGGCCTGTTGGGCAAACTGTTCGGCAAAAAAGACCAGGCCCCCGTCAAGGGCCTGTACTTCTGGGGCGGCGTTGGCCGTGGCAAGACCTACCTGGTGGATACCTTCTTCGAAGCGCTGCCGTTCAAGGAAAAGACACGCACGCACTTCCACCGCTTCATGAAGCGCGTGCACGAGGAAATGAAGACCCTGGGTGGCGAAAAGAACCCGCTGACCATCATCGCCAAGCGTTTTTCCGACGAGACCCGGGTGATCTGCTTCGATGAGTTCTTCGTTTCCGACATCACCGACGCGATGATCCTCGGCACCTTGATGGAAGAGCTGTTCAAGAACGGCGTGACCCTGGTCGCCACCTCGAACATCGTGCCGGACGGCCTGTACAAGGACGGTCTGCAACGAGCGCGTTTCCTGCCGGCCATCGCGCTGATCAAGGAACACACCGAAATCGTCAACGTCGACAGCGGCGTCGACTACCGCCTGCGCCACCTCGAACAAGCGGAGCTGTTCCACTTCCCGTTGGATGCGGCCGCCGAAGAAAGCCTGCGCAAGAGCTTCCGCGCCCTGACACCGGAATGCACCCAAGCGGTCGAAAACGACGAGCTGATCATCGAAAATCGCAAGATCCGCGCCATTCGCACCTGCGACGACGTCGCCTGGTTCGACTTCCGCGAACTGTGCGACGGCCCGCGTAGCCAGAACGATTACATCGAACTGGGCAAGATCTTTCACGCCGTGTTGCTCAGCGGCGTCGAGCAGATGAGCGTCACCACCGACGACATCGCCCGTCGCTTCATCAACATGGTCGACGAGTTCTACGACCGTAACGTGAAGCTGATCATTTCGGCTGAAGTCGAACTCAAGGACCTCTACACCGGCGGTCGCCTGACCTTCGAATTCCAGCGGACCCTGAGTCGCTTGCTGGAGATGCAGTCCCACGAATTCCTGGCGCGGGCGCATAAGCCTTAAGGCATCGGAAAACAAAAAAGGCCTGCGATTGCAGGCCTTTTTTGTACGCGTGAGTTGAGCAGTTCACTGCATAACCCTGTGGGAGCGGGCTTGCTCGCGAAGGGGGCGGCATGTTCAGCATAGATGCAAGCTGACCCGCCGCTTTCGCGAGCAAGCCCGCTCCCACACTGGATCGTATTCAGTTTCGGTTCACGCCGCCTGCTGAAACTGCTGCCGATACTGGTTCGGCGACAGGTCGGTGTGTTGCCGGAACAGTCGTGCGAAAAAGCTCGCGTCGTCGTAGCCGACTTCGTAGCTGATGGTCTTGATGCTCTTGCGGCTGCCGGAGAGCAGGCCCTTGGCGGTTTCGATCCGCAGCCGTTGCAGGTAATGCAGCGGTTTGTCGCCCGTGGCGGTCTGGAAGCGGCGCATGAAATTGCGGATGCTCATGCCATGCTCCCGGGCAACGTCCTCGAAGCGGAATTTATCGGCGAAGTGCTCTTCAAGCCATTGCTGGATCTGCAGGATGATCACGTCCTGGTGCAGTTTCTGCCCGCCGAAGCCGATCCGTCCTGGCGAATAGCTGCGTTGCACTTCATACAGGATGTCCCGCGCCACGGCCTGGGCCACGTTGGCGCCGCAGAAGCGTTCGATCAGGTAGATGTAAAGGTCGCAGGCTGAGGTCGTGCCGCCAGCGCAGAACAGGTTGTCGGCGTCGGTCAGGTGCTTGTCCTGGTTCAGGTGCACCTGGGGGAAGCGCTCCTTGAAGGCATTAAAGAAGCGCCAGTAAGTGGTGGCTTCCTTGCCGTCGAGCAGCCCGGCCTCGGCCAGCCAGAACACTCCGGTGGCTTCGCCGCAGAGTACTGCGCCGCGAGCGTGTTGTTCGCGCAGCCAAGGCAAGACCTGGGGATAACGTTGGCAGAGGCCGGCGAAATCATCCCAGAAGGCCGGCAGGATGATGACGTCAGTATTTTCCAGGCCACCGTCCACCGGCATGATCACATCGCTGAAACTGTTCACCGGTTTGCCATCGGGGCTGACCAGCCGGGTTTCAAACGCCGGCGTCAGGCCGTGGCCCAGTTGTTTGCCATAGCGCAGGCTGGCCAGGTGGAAAAAATCCTTGGCTTGCATGAGGGTAGAGGCGAAGACCCGGTCGACTGCCAGGATGCTGACGCGCCGCAAGGGCGTGGAGGCGTGCATAGACATAATTCATCTTTATTTTTATAGGGGAAAGTGGTCAACAGACGGCTGGATCGTCTTATTTTTTGTCGGATGTGTCCAGTGTCCTGTCGTACATCGCAGGCTTAGGCTTTGTCGGATAACCACGCCCAACAATAACCAAAGGTGCGCCATGATCCCAAGAACCCTGTTCAGTCCCGAGCACGAATTGTTTCGCGACAGCGTACGAACCTTCCTCGAAAAAGAAGCCGTGCCGTACCACAGTCAGTGGGAAAAACAGGGGCATGTCGACCGTCAAATCTGGAACAAGGCGGGGGAGGCGGGCATGTTGTGCTCGCACCTGCCAGAGGCCTATGGCGGCCTCGACGCGGATTTCCTCTACAGCACCGTGGTGATCGAGGAGATCGGTCGCCTGGGGCTGACGGGGATCGGCTTCTCGCTGCATTCCGACATCGTCGCGCCGTACATCCTGCACTACGGCAGCGAAGCGTTGAAACACAAGTACCTGCCGAAACTGGTGTCTGGCGAAATGGTCACGGCCATCGCCATGACCGAGCCGGGCGCCGGTTCCGACCTGCAAGGGGTGAAGACCACGGCGGTGCTCGACGGGGATGAATACGTCATCAACGGCTCGAAGACCTTCATCACCAATGGTTTCCTGGCGGACCTGGTGATTGTGGTCGCCAAGACCGACCCCAAGGCCGGCGCCAAGGGCACCAGCCTGTTCCTGGTGGAGGCGGGCACCCCGGGCTTTGAAAAAGGCAAGCGCCTGGAGAAAGTCGGCATGAAGGCCCAGGACACGTCGGAATTGTTCTTCCAGGATGTCCGCGTGCCGAAGGAAAACCTGCTGGGGCAGGCCGGAATGGGCTTTGCCTACCTGATGCAAGAGCTGCCCCAGGAACGCCTGACCGTCGCCATCGGTGGCCTGGCTTCGGCCGAAGCGGCGTTGCAATGGACCTTGGACTACACCCGGGATCGCAAGGCGTTCGGCAAATCCATCGCCGACTTCCAGAACACCCGTTTCAAGCTCGCGGAAATGGCCACCGAAATCCAGATCGGCCGGGTCTTCGTCGACCGCTGCCTGGAGTTGCACCTGCAAGGCAAGCTGGACGTGCCGACGGCGGCGATGGCCAAGTACTGGGGCACCGACCTGCAATGCAAGGTGCTCGACGAGTGCGTGCAGTTGCATGGTGGCTACGGCTTCATGTGGGAGTACCCGATTGCCCGGGCGTGGGCGGATGCGCGGGTGCAGCGGATCTATGCCGGGACCAATGAAATCATGAAGGAGATCATTGCGCGGTCGCTTTGATCATGGGGTGAATTCAAGATTGCTTTCGCGAGCAAGCCCGCTCCCACATAGAATTTGTGTCGATCACAAATCCTATGTGGGAGCGGGCTTGCTCGCGAAGGCTTTTTACTTGGCGATCAGGGCGCCGGGTTCGGCTGATCCTTGTGAATCGCCTCGATCCCCGCCAGCACTTCATCCGACAGCTTCAGATCGAAGCTGGCGATGTTGCTGTCCAGCTGCTCCAGCGTGGTGGCGCCAATGATGTTGCTGGTCACGAACGGCTGCTGGGTGACGAACGCCAGGGCCATCTGCGCCGGGTCCAGGCCATGTTCACGGGCCAGGGCGACATAACGGCTGCAGGCGGCCTCCGATTGCGGGTTGAAGTAACGCATGAAGCGGCTGTAAAGGGTCAGGCGGCCCTTGGCGGGCCGTGCGCCGTTTTCGTATTTGCCCGACAGGAAGCCGAACGCCAGTGGCGAATAAGCCAGCAGGCCGCATTGTTCGCGAATGGCAATTTCCGACAGGCCGATCTCGAAGCTGCGGTTGAGCAGGTTGTACGGGTTCTGGATCGACACCGCCCGCGGCCAGCCACGGGCCTCGGCCAGGGCGAGGAATTTCATGGTGCCCCAAGGCGTTTCGTTGGACAGGCCGATGTGGCGGATCTTGCCGGCGCGGACCTGCTCGTCCAGGGCTTCGAGGGTTTCCTCCAGCGGGGTGAACGTTTCGTCGGCCTTGTGCTGGTAGCCCAGTTGACCAAAGAAGTTGGTGCTGCGCTCGGGCCAATGCAGCTGGTAGAGATCGATCCAGTCGGTCTGCAGGCGCTTGAGGCTGGCGTCCACCGCTTCGACGATGTGGCGGCGGTTGTGCTTGAGGTTCTTGTCGCGGATGTAGTCGATGGTGTTGCCGGGGCCGGCGATCTTGCTCGCCAGGATCCAGTCGGCACGGTCGCCACGGCTCTTGAAGTAATTGCCGATGTAGCGCTCGGTGGTGGCGTAGGTCTCGGCCTTGGGGGGTACCGGGTACATCTCGGCGGTGTCGATGAAATTGATGCCGGCACCCTTGGCGCGTTCGATCTGGGCGAAGGCCTCTGCCTCGCTGTTCTGCTCACCCCAGGTCATGGTGCCGAGGCACAGGGCGCTGACATTCAGATCGGTACGGCCTAGCTGGCGATAGTCCATCGGGAACTCCTTGGGCAAAACAATCATAAAAGCAGGTTGAAATATTTTTCGCAATCTGCATAATTGCGCACCTCTTTCTGCAGTGGAAGTGATGCGCCGCCGCCGAAGAATCTTGCCGTTGAACGGACGCGCCGACCCGAGCCCCCGAAAGCGTCTGTATCCGGCTGCCTTTGACTTGTCAAAGTACGCACTATTCAGTAAGATCCGCCGTCTAATTTACAGGGCGGCCCCTGAGGCTATAAAGAATGAAAACTTTTACTGCTAAACCGGAAACAGTAAAGCGCGACTGGTTTGTCGTCGACGCTGCTGGTCAGACCCTGGGTCGTCTGGCCACCGAAATCGCGAGCCGTCTGCGTGGCAAGCACAAGCCTGAGTACACCCCTCACGTTGACACCGGTGACTACATCGTCGTGATCAACGCTGAGCAAGTACGTGTTACTGGCGCTAAAACCACTGACAAAATGTACTACTCCCACTCCGGTTTTCCTGGCGGCATCAAGTCGATCAACTTCGAAAAGCTGATCGCCAAAGCCCCTGAGCGCGTGATCGAGACCGCGGTTAAAGGCATGCTGCCTAAGAACCCACTGGGTCGCGACATGTATCGTAAGCTGAAGGTTTATGCGGGCGCTGCTCACCCTCATACTGCTCAGCAGCCCCAAGAACTGAAGTTTTAACGGAATAGTTCATTATGTCGGCGACTCAAAATTACGGCACTGGCCGTCGCAAGACTGCAACCGCACGCGTTTTCCTGCGTCCGGGCACTGGTAACATCTCCATCAACAACCGCTCCCTGGATAACTTCTTCGGCCGCGAAACTGCCCGCATGGTAGTTCGTCAGCCGCTGGAACTGACCGAGACCGTCGAAAAATTCGACATCTACGTCACTGTTATCGGTGGTGGTGTAAGTGGTCAAGCTGGCGCAATCCGCCACGGCATCACTCGCGCCCTGATGGATTACGACGAGACTCTGCGTGGTGCTCTGCGCAAAGCCGGCTTCGTAACTCGCGATGCTCGCGAAGTTGAACGTAAGAAAGTCGGTCTGCGTAAAGCGCGTAAGCGTCCGCAGTACTCGAAGCGTTAATTTCGCTTCCGCTTTCAAAAGGCGCCCAGTTCCTCACGGAGCTGGGCGTTTTTTTATGGGCAAAAGAATTGCTCTGTGACAACTTGCCACATTCGTAGAGCCCCTATACTACAAGGCTTGGCGGTTTGGCCGCTTGGTAATTACCTTGTCAGAATTGGGGCTTTTCATTACCATTCGGCAAAATTTTTATAAGTTCAGATTTTTACTTAGTAGACGCCTGATCTAACAGGCCACAAAGCTGATGGGAGAGGACTGAATGAGCAATGACGGCGTGAATGCAGGCCGGCGTCGCTTCCTGGTAGCAGCCACATCCGTGGTGGGTGCTGCAGGAGCGGTGGGGGCTGCGGTCCCGTTCGTGGGGTCATGGTTTCCCAGCGCCAAGGCGAAAGCCGCAGGTGCACCGGTGAAAGTGAATGTCAGCAAGATCGAGCCAGGCCAGCAGATGATTGCTGAGTGGCGCGGCCAGCCGGTGTTCATCGTCCGCCGTACAGAGGAAATCCTGGGGAATCTGAAAAAGATCGAGGGTCAGTTGTCCGACCCGTCCTCCAAGAACTCGGTCCAACCGGAATACGTCAACCCTGAAACGCGTTCGATCAAGCCAGAGGTTCTGCTGCTGATCGGTATCTGCACGCACCTGGGTTGCTCGCCAACGTTCCGTCCTGAAGTGGCCCCTGCCGATCTCGGCAAGGACTGGGTCGGTGGCTATTTCTGCCCTTGCCACGGCTCCCACTACGACCTGGCCGGTCGCGTCTACAAATCGCAGCCTGCACCTCTGAACCTGCCAGTTCCCCCGCATTCCTATGAAACCGATGACATCATTGTCGTTGGCGTCGATACGGAGAAAGCGTGATGAGCAAACTTATGGATTGGGTTGATGCGCGCTTTCCCGCGACCAAAATGTGGGAAGACCATCTCAGCAAGTACTACGCCCCGAAGAACTTCAACTTCTTCTACTTCTTTGGCTCCCTGGCGCTGCTCGTTCTGGTCAACCAGATCGTCACCGGTGTCTGGCTGACCATGAGCTACACCCCGTCGGCGGAAGAAGCGTTCGCCTCCGTCGAATACATCATGCGCGACGTCGAGTACGGCTCGATCCTGCGTCTGCTGCACTCCACCGGCGCTTCGGCGTTCTTCATCGTGGTCTACCTGCACATGTTCCGTGGCTTGCTCTACGGTTCGTACCAGAAGCCTCGTGAGCTAGTGTGGGTCTTCGGCATGCTGATCTACCTGGCGCTGATGGCCGAGGCCTTTATGGGCTACCTGCTGCCGTGGGGCCAGATGTCCTACTGGGGTGCCCAGGTGATCATCTCGCTGTTCGGTGCGATCCCGGTCATCGGCGACGACCTGACCCAATGGATCCGTGGTGACTACCTGATCTCGGGTATCACCTTGAACCGCTTTTTCGCCTTGCATGTCGTGGCCCTGCCGATCGTGATCCTCGGCCTGGTGGTGCTGCACATCCTCGCGCTGCACGAAGTCGGTTCGAACAACCCGGATGGCGTGGATATCAAGAAGCACAAGGACGAGAACGGCGTACCGCTGGATGGCATCGCCTTCCACCCGTACTACACCGTGAAAGACATCGTCGGCGTGGTGGTCTTCCTGTTCATCTTCTGCTCCATCGTATTCTTCTTCCCGGAAATGGGCGGTTACTTCCTCGAGAAGCCGAACTTCGAGCAGGCGAACGCATTCAAGACCCCTGAGCACATTGCCCCGGTCTGGTACTTCACGCCGTTCTACGCGATTCTGCGGGCGATCCCGGACAAGCTGCTGGGTGTTATCGCCATGGGCGCGGCCATCGCCGTGCTGTTCGTCCTGCCGTGGCTGGACCGCAGCCCCGTCAAGTCGATGCGCTACAAAGGCTGGCTGAGCAAGATCTGGCTCGTGGTGTTCTGCGTCTCGTTCGTGATCCTGGGCGTGCTGGGCGTACTGGCACCGACACCGGGCCGGACGCTGCTGTCGCAGGTCTGCACCTTCCTGTATTTCGCCTACTTCATTTTGATGCCGTTCTACACCAGGCTCGAGAAGACCAAACCGGTTCCGGAAAGGGTGACTGGCTGATGAAAAAGCTATTTGCTGTACTGATTCTTGCTGCTATGCCTGTACTGTCCTTCGCGGCTGAACACGGTGGCCCGGAGCTCGAAAAAGTCGACATCGACGTTTCCGACAAAGCGGCCATGCAGGACGGCGCCCGTACGTTCGCCAACTACTGCATGGGTTGCCACAGTGCCAAGTTCCAGCGCTACGAGCGTGTTGCCGATGACCTGGGCATCCCTCATGAGCTGATGCTCGAGAAGCTGGTGTTCACCGGTGCCAAGCTGGGTGACCACATGAACATCGGCATGCAGCCGGCGGACGCCAAGACCTGGTTCGGCGCCGCGCCGCCGGACCTGACGCTGGTTGCCCGTGTGCGTGGCACCGACTGGCTTTACGGCTACCTGCGCTCGTTCTACGAAGATCCTTCGCGTCCATGGGGCGTGAACAACAAGGTCTTCCCGAACGTCGGCATGCCTAACGTTCTGGTCGGCCTCCAAGGTCGCCAGGTGGTAGGCTGCAAACAGGTCCAGATCGTTGAAGACGGTAAAAAGCAATTCGATCCGCTGACCGGCTCCGCGTTGACTCACGAAGCTTGCGACCAACTGACCGTATTGCCGAATACCGGCAGCCTGACCTCGGAGCAGTTTGACGAGAAGGTCAAGAACCTGGTGACCTTCCTGGCCTACTCGGCCAACCCGGTGAAGCTGGAACATCAGCGCATCGGTACCTATGTATTGCTGTACCTGGCGTTCTTCTTCGTATTCGCTTACCTGCTCAAGCGTGAATACTGGAAAGACGTGCATTGATAAAGCTGTAAGCCATTGCTGTTAATCGTGCGCGCCCAAGGGCGTCTCTGAAAATGTAACGAGCCTGGCCAGCCAGGTGTTACGGGAGGCGCCCTCTGGGCGCGCTCGCTTTTCCGTTTTTCAATAATTTCAACAAGCGAGGAGGATCGCCATGGGCGTGACCAATCGGTTGGCCTGTTACTCCGACCCCGCCGACCACTATTCCCACCGGGTACGCATCGTACTGGCAGAGAAGGGTGTCAGCGCCGAGATCATTTACGTCGAAGCGGGCCGTCAGCCGCCGAAGCTGATCGAGGTGAACCCTTACGGCAGCCTGCCCACCTTGGTCGATCGTGACCTGGCGTTGTGGGAGTCGACTGTGGTGATGGAATATTTGGATGAGCGTTATCCGCATCCACCTTTACTGCCGGTTTATCCTGTCGCGCGTGCCAACAGCCGTTTGCTGATCCATCGCATCCAGCGTGACTGGTGCGGGTTGGTGGACTTGATCCTGGATTCCCGGACCAAGGAGCCGGCGCGGGTCGTGGCGCGCAAGGAATTGCGTGAAAGCCTGACAGGCGTATCGCCGCTGTTCGTCGACAAGCCGTTTTTCCTCAGTGAGGAACAAAGTCTGGTGGATTGCTGCCTATTGCCCATACTCTGGCGTTTGCCGATTCTGGGTATCGAACTGCCGCGGCCTGCCAAGCCGCTGCTTGATTATATGGAGCGCCAATTTGCGCGTGAGGCATTCCAGGCGAGTCTGTCTGGTGTCGAACGCGACATGCGCTAAGGCTTAGGGAGCCGCTATGAACTCCAGTCGACCTTATCTGGTCCGCGCGCTCTATGAGTGGATTGTGGACAACGATTGCACCCCGCACATGCTGGTCAATGCCGAGTTTCCGTCGGTGCAGGTGCCGCAGGGTTTTGCCAATGACGGGCAGATTGTCCTGAACGTGTCGCCAGCCGCCGTGCGTCATTTGCACATGGATAACGACGCTGTCAGTTTCGAAGGGCGCTTCGGTGGTGTGCCGCATACCCTGTACGTGCCTGTTGCTGCGATCCTGGGCATTTATGCCCGGGAGAATGGCCAGGGCATGGTGTTCGAGCTGGAAGCGCCGCTGGACGGTGAGGAAGAGTTCGAGCCGGATGATGATTTGCCGCCACCGGATGACGAGCCGCCGCGTCCTAGCGGGCGGCCGAGTTTGAAAGTGGTGAAGTAGGTTGTAGATAAGTGCCAGTCACTGATCGTGTGAAAGTCTGCAGCTTGGTTAAGAAAATGCCTGTGTCGTGAGATGCGGGCATTTTTTTGTGTCGTGGTTTTATGTGTATATCCGTTTCTGCGGTAACGCGTGCTTATGGTTCCGTTCTTACAACCATCCCTTTCAAGGTCCTGTGGGAGCGGGCTTGCTCGCGAAGAGGCCGGCAAGCCCAGCATCCATTTGACTGAACCACCGCCATCGCGAGCAGGCTCGCTCCCACATTCAACCTCCAGTGAACACAAAATTCATATCCAACACAGAACCCCTTGGGAGCGAGCCTGCTCGCGAAGAGGCCGGCAAGCCCCGCATCCATTTGACTGAACCACCGCCATCGCGAGCAGGCTCGCTCCCACATCCAACCTCCAGTGAACACAAAATTCATATCCAACACAGAACCCCTGTGGGAGCGAGCCTGCTCGCGAAGAGGCCGACAAGCCCAGTATCCATTTGACTGAACCATCGCCATCGCGAGCAGGCTCGCTCCCACATTCAACCTCCAGTGAATACAAAATTCATATCCAACACAGAACCCCTGTGGGAGCGGGCTTGCTCGCGATGAGGTCAGTAAACCCAACATCCATGTGACTGAGTTACCGCCTTCGCGGCGGCCCGCGGAGCAATGCCATCGTTCAGGCATGCCGAGCCTAGGCGAGGCGCCGAGTGGTGGGGCAGAAGCGCTTTGGTTACTTTCGACTGGGCCGGCTTCCGGGCTTCTCGAAAGTGACCCGCCGTCAGGGCGGAACCCTAAGCGGCCGTTATCGCAGCAATGGATATACACACCGACCCACCAGCCCCAAAACGAAGCCATAAAAAAACGGCGCCTTCCTTTCCAGGAAAAGCGCCGTTCGTGTACCAGCATCTATATCAGTCAATGTACTCAAACAACTTCACAATCTTCTGCACCCCGGACACACCCTGCACCAGATTGGTCGCCTGCGCCGCTTCCTGCTTGGTCAGCAACCCCAGCAGATACACGATGCCATTCTCAGTCACAACCTTGATGCGCGAACCAGGGATGCTGGCGTCGGTGAGCATCTGCGTCTTGATCTTGGTGGTCAGCCAGGCATCGTTCTGGCGCGCCAGCAGCGAAGAAGGCTGCAGAACCTGAAGCTCGTTATGCACAGTCTTGACCCGCTGCACAGCGCTGGCTTCCTGTTCGGCCTTGGCCTTGAGGTCGGCGCGTGGGGTCTGGCCGGCCAGCAAGACGACACCGTTGAAGCTGGTGACGACGATGTGCGAGTTGTTGTCCAGGTCCGGATCGGCCTTGGCGATGTTCACGCCGACCTTGGTTTCAATCAGGGAGTCGTCGATCTTGCTGCCGAAGGTGCGGGTGCCGCGGTCATCTTCAATCGGCTTTTCCCGGCTGGCGTTAACCACCGATGTGCAGCCGCTGATGCCGAGGCACAGGGTCAGGGCCAGAAGGCCTAGGCGATTAGGGGTCATTCTTCACTCCCGAACAGTTGGCTGTCGATCAAGTCGCAAAGGCAGTGGATCGCCAGCAGGTGGACTTCCTGGATACGTGCGGTGACATTGGCCGGTACGCGGATCTCGACGTCTTCGGGCAATAGCAGTGACGCCATGCCGCCGCCGTCACGACCGGTCAATGCTACGACAATCATTTCGCGATCATGTGCGGCCTGGATCGCTTGAATAATGTTGGCCGAGTTGCCGCTGGTGGAAATCGCCAGCAGGACATCGCCGGGTTGGCCGAGGGCGCGGATCTGTTTGGAGAAGACTTCGTTGTAGCTGTAGTCGTTGGCGATCGAGGTAATCGTCGAGCTGTCGGTGGTCAGGGCGATTGCCGGCAGGCTCGGGCGTTCGCGCTCGAAGCGGTTGAGCAGTTCCGAGGAGAAGTGCTGGGCGTCGCCGGCCGAGCCGCCGTTGCCGCACGAAAGCATCTTGCCCTCGTTGAGCAAGGCGTTGACCATCACTTGGCTGGCTTGCTCGATGTGCGGTGCAAGTACGTCCATCGCCTGTTGCTTGGTGTCGATACTGGCCTGAAAAAGCTGGCGAATTCGCGATTGCATGTCCATCTGTGTGACCTTAAGTAGCGCGACTTATCGGCACAAACATGTGCGGCGCGCAAAGCAAAGAGCAAAAAAGTTAGGTGAAGGTGTCCGGCTCAGCATGGGCGCTCAACTGTCGAAGGCGTTCTGCAGCCAGTTCAACTGGTCGGCGTTACTGTCGATGGCAACCACGTCGAAGCGGCAGGGATGATCGGCCCAGCGAGACTCGCGTTGCAGGAAGTACTGCGCGGCGAAAATCAACTTTTGGCGCTTGCGCCCGTCAATGCTGTCGAGCGCGCCACCCCATTGGGTATTTTTTCTATAGCGGACTTCGACGAATACTACTGTATCGCCGTCAAGCATGACCAGATCAAGCTCGCCACGTTTACACAACCAGTTCTGCGCCAGCAGCCGCAGGCCGTGTTGCTCGAGATGCGCGAGGGCCTGGCCCTCGGCATCCCGTCCGCTTTGCTGGCGTGATCGGTCAGGCATTAGCGCTGGGTGTCCGGCAGGCGCTGCACCTGGCCATTGACGAACTCGGCCCAGGGCAGTTGACGCTGTACGCGCTGGGTGGGAGATACGGCCAGGCTGCCCGACAGGCCTTCGATGCGGCTGTCCGGCAACGTCTTGAGCTGGCCCAGGCGCGGCGCCAGGCGATAGGCGTCCGCCCCCATCGCGTACAACCGACCCAGGCTGCCACCCGCCTGGGGCCACTGCGCGGTGACCTGCTTGCGCAACGGGTCATTGGCGTCGAGCAGCCAGGGGGTTTCACAGAAGCGGATGCCGCTCATGTCGTTGTACTGGTTCTGGTCGCCGCTGGCGCTGAACACCGAGGACGTTGCGTAGACCGGCACGTCGCCGGCGTACTGGAAGTTCAGGGTCGGCTTGATCTGCTGGGCCTGCTGCGGTGTCGAGGCAAGGAAGATGAACTCGATGTCCTGGCGACGGGACGGCTGGGCCGCGACCGTGGTGCCGACGGTGTTTTGCAGGCTCTTGGCGCGACCTTCGCTCTGGCGCAACTGGAACATGTCGGCGATCTGCTGGGCCAGTTGGACCGGCTGGTCGACACGTTCGATGGCGACGATGGTGCCGCCGTTGGCCTGCCAGTCCTGGCTGAAGGCCTTGAGCACGCGATCGCCCCATTCGCCCTTCGGTACCATGACGGCGGCGCGGTGCAGGCCATCGGCACGGGCGCGGCGGGACACTTCGCGGGCTTCATCCTCAGGCGCCAGGCCGAACTGGAACAGTTGCGGTGGCCCTTGTTCGCCTTCGCTGTAGTTCAGTGCCAGGGTAGTGATCGGCAATTGCGGGCGGGTGCTGATCTGCTTGACCAGCGGTTTTTCCAGCGGGCCGATGACCAGTTGCACGCCGTCGGCCTGGGCCTTGCGATAGAACTCGTCCATGGAGGTCAGGCTGGCGCTGTCATAGAACTGGATGCTTGGCGGCGTCTGCCCGGCCTGCTGGGCCTGGTAGTGGGCAGCCATGAAGCCCTCGCGCAAGGCCTTGGCAACCGCGGCCAACTGGCCATTCTGTGGCAGCAGCAGGGCGATCTTGCTCAGTGGCTGGCTGGCCAGTTCCTTGAGCTTGACCAGGGGTGTCGGCAGTTGGAGGGCGGCAGGGTGCTTCGGGTTCTGTTCGCGCCAGTGGTCGATGGCCGCCTGCTGCTGTTCCAGGGTCCCAGCGGTCTTGACGACTTGGGCCAGGCTCAGCCAGCCGCCGAGGTCGTCGGCGGAGGTGGGCTGCAACTGGTCGGTGGGCAGCGAGGCGATCAGCGACCAGATGGTTTCGTGGTTTTTCGCCGCGGCGTCGTTCTCCAGCAGGGGCGCAATGAAAATGCGCTCCTTGGCGGCGGCCAGGGTCTGGCCATCGGCCTCGAGGGCGCGGGCACGGACGGTGCCGGTGCGGACCTGCTGCTCCACCGGCATTTCGCTCAGGTGTTGCAGGCTTGGATGGCTCAGGGCGGTCAGCGCAGCCTTGGGCTGGTTGCGGGTCATTGCCAGTTCAGCCGACAGCGTGCTGGCGAAAATCTGCTGGCCGGGCTTGAGTTGCTCCATCGGCACTTGTTGCAGGATCTGTGCGGACTGGCCGGCATTGCCCTGGCGGTAGGCCAGGTCTGCGGCGCTCAGGCGCAGCAGGGCGGCTTTTTCCGGGTTTTTGCTTTGGGTGGCCTGTTCGAGCAGTTGCTCGATACTGGCATCCGGGGTCCGTGGGAGTTCGCCAAGGCTGGACGAGGGCGAGCTGGCGCAAGCCGCCAGGAGGGCAGCGAGGCAGAGGGCGGAGAGCAGCCGCAGGCAAGCGATCATGTAAGTGTTCCTGATACGAGATCAAATTAGCGTCGAATTGTACCCAAGCACTGGCCGGGGCGCGATGTTAGTGGCGTGAATCGATCAATTTAGGTATTTCAAAGAGTGCGGCGCAGCACAAAAGACGCCACTCACTTGGTGGAAACACCAAACCTGTGGCGAGGGGATTTATCCCCGTTGGGCTGCGCAGCGGCCCCAAAAAACGCAGTCTCGGTATGTCAGGTTAAAGGGAGCCCAGCCTTCCGGGGGCTGCTGCGCAGCCCAACGGGGATAAATCCCCTCGCCACAACACGCTACAATGGCGGTCTTTACCGATCATGAGGTACGCGTTTTGACTGCTCCAGGTGCTTTGAATTCCGCTGCCGGCTCGCTTTATGTGGTGGCGACGCCCATCGGCAACCTGGACGATATCAGTGCCCGGGCGCTGAAAATCCTGCAGGAGGTCGCACTGATCGCGGCTGAAGACACGCGCCACTCCCAGCGCCTGCTGCAGCATTTCGGCATTTCCACGCCGTTGGCGGCCTGTCATGAACACAATGAGCGGGACGAAGGCAGTCGTTTTATTACTCGGCTGTTGGCGGGCGATAACGTTGCGCTGATTTCCGATGCCGGTACGCCGCTGATTTCCGACCCCGGCTATCATCTGGTGCGCCAGGCCCGGGCGGCCGGCATCAGTGTGGTGCCTGTACCGGGAGCTTGCGCGTTGATCGCGGCGCTGTCGGCGGCAGGCCTGCCGTCGGACCGTTTCATTTTCGAGGGTTTCCTGCCGGCCAAGGCGGTGGGCCGGCGGGCGCGCCTGGAGGCTATAAAGGAGGAGCCGCGCACGCTGATCTTCTATGAGGCGCCACACCGCATCCTCGAATGCCTGCAAGACATGGAGCTGGTGTTCGGCCCCGAGCGCCAGGCGCTGTTGGCTCGTGAGTTGACCAAGACCTTTGAAACCCTCAAGGGCCTGCCGTTGGCCGAGTTGCGCGCCTTCGTCGAAAGCGACAGCAACCAGCAGCGCGGTGAGTGCGTCGTGCTGGTGGCGGGTTGGACGCCGCCGCAAAGCGAGGACGCCGTCAGCAGCGAGGCGATGCGCGTCCTGAACCTGCTGCTGGAGGAAATGCCCCTCAAGCGCGCCGCGGCGCTGGCGGCGCAGATCACCGGCGAGCGCAAGAATGTGCTGTACCAGGTCGCACTGGAAAAACAGAAAGACCAGTGAAACCGGGACACGGTGCTGGCCCGGGGCTTTTAGCGCTTGTTCTTCAAGCGCTCTACCGTTAACCTTCGCGGCGGAGAGTCGATCGGACAGTCGCTGCCCTCTATGAAAATTAGAGGGGGGAGGAAAGTCCGGGCTCCATAGGGCGAAGTGCCAGGTAATGCCTGGGAGGCGTGAGCCTACGGAAAGTGCCACAGAAAATAACCGCCTAAGCGTTTCGGCGCCGGTAAGGGTGAAAAGGTGCGGTAAGAGCGCACCGCACGGCTGGCAACAGTTCGTGGCTAGGTAAACCCCACTTGGAGCAAGACCAAATAGGGTCCCAAGGCGTGGCCCGCGCTGGGACCGGGTAGGTTGCTAAAGATGTCCAGTGATGGCCATCGTAGACGAATGACTGTTCAAGACAGAACCCGGCTTACAGATCGACTCTCCACCTTTTCCCTTCCTGCCGGAATCACTGGCAGACGCAGTTCCTAATACCAAAAAAATCTTACTCTTAACAAATCACTTTAACTTGTGCGCGCAGTCCCCTGTGCTGCTTCAGGTTAGGGCGACTTTTCCTACGTCAGATTCTTGTTACCCCTCCTGAAACGCTCCTAAATCTCCGATCTATAAGGCTTTTCCTTCATTGCGCGCCTTGACGGTGCGGTGGGCGCATTCCTATAGTGTGCGCAAGTGGCGGAAAGTGGCATGAAGTGGGTTTTTTTGAAGGTAAAACGCCAAAAAGTGGAGAAACGCAGACGTGTTTCGCGGAGCTAACGCTATCAGTCTCGATGCAAAAGGCCGGCTCGCCATGCCTAGCCGGTATCGTGACGAGCTCGTTTCGCGAAGTTCGGGGCAGTTAATCGTCACGATCGACGCCGTTGACCCATGTTTGTGCGTTTACCCTCTGGATGAGTGGGAAATCATCGAAACCAAACTGCGCGCATTGCCTTCGCTGCGTGAAGAAAACCGCCGGCTGCAACGCTTGCTGATCGGTAATGCCGTCGACCTCGAGCTCGATGGCAGCGGTCGTTTCCTGGTGCCGCCGCGCCTGCGCGAGTACGCCAGGCTGGACAAGCGCGCGATGCTGGTGGGCCAACTGAACAAGTTCCAACTGTGGGACGAAGATGCCTGGAATGCGGTTTCTGCCGCTGACCTCGCTGCTATTCAACAACCGGGCGCCATGCCTGATGAACTGCGTGATTTGATCCTGTGACTATTGATAGCGGCTTTAACCACATCACCGTACTGCTTGACGAAGCCGTCGAGGCTCTCGCCGTACGTCCTGATGGCTGCTATCTGGACGGTACGTTCGGGCGTGGCGGACACAGCCGGCTGATTCTCAGCCAGCTCGGTCCGGACGGCCGGTTGCTGGGGTTCGACAAGGATCCTCAAGCGATTGCCACCGGGCAAGCGCTGGCGGCCGAAGACGGCCGCTTTGTCGTTGTGCAGCGCAGCTTTGCCGAGCTGGGCGCCGAAGTCGCCGAGCGCGGCCTGGCCGGCAAGGTCAGTGGCGTGCTGCTCGACCTGGGCGTGTCGTCGCCGCAACTGGACGACCCGGAACGCGGCTTCAGTTTCCTCAATGACGGTCCGTTGGACATGCGCATGGACCCGTCCCGTGGGATCAGCGCCGCCGAATTCGTCAATACCGCGCCAGTGGAAGAAATCGCCCGTGTCTTCAAGGAATACGGCGAAGAGCGTTTCTCCGGTCGCATGGCCCGCGCCGTGGTCGAGCGCCGCGACATCAAGCCCTTCGAGCGTACCGGCGACCTGGCCGAAGTGCTGAAAGTGGCCAACCCGGCCTGGGAAAAGGGCAAGAACCCGGCGACCCGTGCTTTCCAGGGCTTGCGCATCCACGTGAACAACGAGCTGGGCGACCTGGAAGTCGGTCTCGAAGCGGCGCTTGAAGCGCTGGAGATCGGTGGTCGGCTGGTGGTGATCAGCTTCCATTCCCTGGAAGACCGCATCGTCAAGCTGTTCATGCGCAAGCTCACCAAAGGCGAAGCCGATAACCTGCCGCGCAACCTGCCGGTGCGTTTCGAAGCCTTCGTGCCGAAAATCAAGATCCATGGCAAAGCGCAGTTCGCCTCCGACGCCGAACTCAAGGCCAACCCACGTGCCCGTAGCGCCGTCATGCGTGTCGCGGAGAAGTTGCGGTGAGCAAGCTCTTCGCCAAGCCCCTGCCTGGCGGCAGCTTTTTCATGCTGCTGCTGTTTATCGGCGTGCTCGTGTCGGCCATCGCCGTATCCTATAGCGCGCACTGGAACCGGCAGTTGCTCAATACCCTCTACAACGAGCTGAGCGTGCGCGACAAGGCGCAGGCCGAGTGGGGCCGGTTGATCCTGGAGCAAAGCACCTGGACCGCCCATAGCCGTATCGAAGTACTGGCCACCGAACAGCTGAAAATGCGCATTCCCGGCGCCGCCGAAGTGCAAATGGTGGCGCCATGATGAAACTCGAAGGGGCGCTGTTCCCGTGGCGGTTTCGTCTGGTCCTGGGCTTGCTCGGGATCATGGTGGCGGCGATTTCGTGGCGCATCATCGACCTGCAGGTCATCGACCGTGACTTCCTCAAGGGGCAGGGCGACGCTCGCAGTGTGCGTCATATTCCAATTCCGGCGCACCGTGGCCTGATCACCGACCGCAACGGCGAACCCCTGGCCGTGAGTACCCCGGTGACCACCTTGTGGGCCAACGCCAAGGAAATGCAGCAAGCCAAGGAAAAATGGCCGGCCTTGGCCGCCGCCCTCGGGCAGGACCCCAAGGCCCTGGCCGAGCGTCTTGAAGCCCAAGCCAATAAAGAATTCATCTATCTGGTGCGCGGATTGACGCCCGAGCAAGGCCAGGGCGTGCTCGACCTGAAAGTGCCCGGTGTCTACGGCATCGAAGAATTCCGGCGTTTCTACCCGGCCGGTGAAGTCACCGCCCACATGGTCGGGTTTACCGACATCGATGATCGAGGGCGCGAAGGGGTCGAACTGGCCTATGACGAATGGCTTGCCGGGGTCGCCGGCAAACGCCAGGTTATCAAGGACCGGCGCGGCAGGCTGATCAAGGATGTCCAAGTCACCAAAAACGCCAAGGCCGGCAAGCCCTTGGCGTTGTCCATTGACCTGCGCCTGCAATACCTGGCCAACCGCGAGCTGCGCAACGCCATCGTCGAGAACGGTGCCAAGGCCGGCAGCCTGGTGATCATGGACGTGAAGACCGGCGAGATCCTGGCGATGGTCAACCAGCCGACCTACAACCCGAACAACCGCCGCAACCTGCAACCGGCGATGATGCGCAACCGCGCGATGATCGACGTGTTCGAGCCGGGTTCGACCATGAAAGCCGTGTCCATGGCCGCCGCCCTGGAAACTGGGCGCTGGAAACCGAGCGACACCGTCGAGGTCTACCCGGGCACCCTGCAGATCGGCAAGTACACCATCCGTGACGTGTCCAAGACTGAAGGCCCGGTGCTCGACCTGACCGGCATCCTGATCAACTCCAGTAACGTCGGCATGAGCAAGATCGCCTTCGATATCGGCGGCGAGACGATTTATCGCCTGGCCCAGAAAATCGGCCTCGGCCAGGACACCGGCCTGGGCTTCCCGGGCGAGCGTGTCGGCAACCTGCCGAACTACCGTGACTGGCGCAAGGCTGAGACCGCCACGTTGTCCTATGGCTACGGCGTTTCCGTGACCGCGATCCAGTTGGTCCACGCGTTTTCCGCGCTGGCGAACAACGGGCGCATGGCACCGCTGACCCTGATCAAGACCGACAAGCCACCGCAGGCCACCCAGGTGATCCCGGAAAACGTCGCCAAGACCATGCAGGGCATGCTGCAACAGGTGATCGAGGCGCCGCGTGGTGTCTACCGCGCCCAGGTGCCGGCCTATCACGTGGCAGGCAAGTCGGGTACGGCCCGCAAAACCTCCGTGGGCACCAAAGGCTACGCCGAGAATTCCTACCGTTCGCTGTTCGCCGGCTTCGGCCCGATGAGCGACCCACGCTACGCCATCGTCGTGGTCATCGACGAACCGAGCAAGGCAGGCTATTTCGGTGGCCTGGTCTCGGCGCCGGTGTTCAGCAAAGTGATGTCCGGCACCCTGCGTCTAATGAACATTACTCCGGATAACCTGCCGCCGACCCAGCAGGCCAATACCGCACCGGTCATTCCCTTGAAAGCCGAAGGAGGGCGTGGCTGATGTCCCTGAGCCTGAACAAGATTTTTGCCCACGCCGGTCACGATCTGCTGATTCGTGAGTTGGCCTTGGACAGCCGCAATGTACGTGCCGGGGACTTGTTCCTGGCGGTGCCGGGTGGCCGTGTCGATGGTCGCGACCATATCGCCGACGCCCTGAAGCGCGGCGCGGCTGCCGTGGCGTACGAAGTGCAAGGCGCGACCGTGCTGCCGATCACTGACGTGCCGCTGATTCCGGTGAAGGGCCTGGCGGCGCAACTGTCGGACATCGCCGGGCGGTTTTATGGCGACCCGAGCCGCCACCTGAACCTGGTGGGCGTGACCGGCACCAACGGCAAGACCAGCGTGACCCAACTGGTGGCCCAGGCCTTGGACCTGCTCGGCCAGCATTGCGGCATTGTCGGCACCTTGGGCAACGGTTTTCATGGCGCGCTGGAAAGCGGCCTGCACACCACGCCGAACCCGATTGCCGTGCAAGCGACCCTGGCGGACTTGAAGAAGGCCGGTGCCAAGGCCGTTGCGATGGAAGTCTCGTCCCATGGCCTGGACCAGGGTCGTGTGACGGCGCTGGCGTTCGACGTCGCGGTGTTGACCAACCTGTCCCGCGACCACCTGGACTACCACGGCACCATGCAGGCCTACGGCGAAGCCAAAGCCAAGCTGTTCGCCTGGAATGACTTGAAATGCCGGGTCATCAATCTCGACGACGAGTTCGGCCGGCAATTGGCCGCCGACAAGCGCGAGTCCCGGCTGATCACCTATAGCCTGGAAGATACCAGCGCCTACCTTTATATACGCCAGGCGCAGTTCGACGATGAAGGCGTGCGCGCCACGCTGGTCACGCCCCAGGGCGAGCACCATCTGCGCAGCACCTTGCTCGGCCGCTTCAACCTGAGCAACGTATTGGCGGCCATCGGCGCCTTGCTCGGCCTGGACTACGCGCTGGACGAAATTCTCAAGGTCTTGCCAAAACTCGAGGGGCCAGCCGGACGCATGCAACGCCTGGGCGGTGGGACTCAGCCACTGGTTGTGGTCGATTACGCCCATACCCCCGACGCGTTGGAAAAAGTCCTCACGGCCCTGCGTCCTCACGCCAAGGGTCGGCTGCTGTGCCTGTTCGGCTGCGGCGGCGATCGCGATCGCGGCAAACGCCCGTTGATGGCAGAAGTGGTGGAGCGTCTGGCGGACGGCGTGCTGGTCACCGATGACAACCCGCGCAGCGAAGACCCGCTGCGGATCTTCGACGACATCCGCGCCGGTTTTACCGCTGTGGATAACGTCACCTTCGTCGCCGGTCGCGGCCAGGCCATTGCACAGTTGATCGCCAGCGCCTCGGCGGACGATGTCATCGTCCTGGCCGGCAAGGGCCATGAGGACTATCAGGAAATCAACGGCGAACGCCATGGGTTCTCCGATCTGGTGGAAGCCGATCACGCCCTGACCGCGTGGGAGGTGGCCCATGCTTAAAGCCTTGAAACTCAGCGAACTGACCAACGCCCTGAATGCGCGCCTCATTTCTGCGGACGCCACCTTCAGCGGCGTGAGCATCGACAGCCGGGCGATCGCGCCGGGGCAATTGTTCGTCGCCCTGACCGGTCCGCGTTTCGACGGCCACGATTACTTGAACGAGGTCGCGGGCAAAGGTGCGGTCGCCGCATTGGTCGAGCGGGAAGTGAGCAACAGCACGTTGCCGCAATTGCTCGTCAGCGACACTCGCCAGGCCCTGGGCCAGCTCGGTGCGCTGAACCGCGCAGCGTATGGCAACCCGGTCGCGGCCATTACCGGTTCCAGCGGCAAGACCACGGTCAAGGAAATGCTTGCCAGCATCCTGCGCACTCGTGGTCCGGTGTTGGCGACCCGTGGCAACCTGAACAACGACCTCGGTGTGCCGCTGACCTTGCTGGAACTGGCGCCGGAACACAGCGCCGCCGTCATTGAACTGGGGGCTTCGCGGCTTGGCGAGATCGCCTACACCGTGGCCATGACCAAGCCCCACGTAGCGGTGCTCAATAACGCCGGGACCGCCCACGTCGGCGAGTTCGGCGGCCCGGAAAAAATCGTCGAGGCCAAGGGCGAGATCATCGAAGGGCTGGATGCCAATGGCGTCGCCGTGCTGAATCTCGACGACAAGGCCTTCGAAATCTGGAAGACCCGGGCGGGGGAGCGCAAGGTGCTGACCTTTGCCCTGAGCAACCTCGCCGCGAATTTCTACGCCAGCGACCTGGACCGTGATGCCCGCGGTTGCCCGGCCTTCAACCTGCACAGCCCCGACGGTGCCGAGCGGGTCCAATTGAACCTGCTGGGCACCCATAACGTTGCCAACGCCCTGGCCGCCGCGGCTGCCGCCCATGCCCTGGGCGTGTCGCTGCCGGGCATCGTTGCCGGACTGAACGCCGTGCAGCCGGTCAAGGGGCGCTCTGTCGCGCAACTGGCCAGCAACGGCATGCGCGTGATCGACGACACCTATAACGCCAACCCGTCGTCCATGTGCGCGGCGGTGGATATCCTCGCCGGTTTCTCCGGCCGTACCGTGCTGGTGCTGGGGGATATCGGCGAGTTGGGCGAATGGGCGCAACAGGGACATCACGATGTCGGTGCCTATGCGCGCGGCAAGGTCGATGCGCTGTATGCGGTCGGTCCGATGATGGCCCATGCGGTCGCCGCGTTTGGCGAGCACGCACGGCATTTCACTACTCAAGCCGAATTGATCCAGGCCCTGGGCGCCGAGCAGGACCCGAACACCACCTTATTGATCAAGGGTTCACGCAGCGCAGCGATGGAAAACATCGTCGCGGCGCTGTGCGGCACCACCACGGAGAAACATTAATGCTGCTGCTGCTAGCGGAGTACCTGCAACAGTTCCACAAAGGCTTCGCGGTCTTCCAATACCTGACCCTGCGCGGGATCCTGGGTGTGCTGACCGCGTTGTCGTTGTCGCTGTTCCTGGGCCCGTGGATGATCCGCACCCTGCAGAACCTGCAGATCGGCCAGTCGGTCCGTAACGACGGTCCGCAATCGCACCTGTCCAAATCCGGTACCCCGACCATGGGAGGCGCGCTGATCCTGTCGTCCATCGGCATCAGCACTTTGCTCTGGGCCGACCTGGCGAACCGCTACGTCTGGGTCGTGCTGCTGGTGACGCTGTTCTTCGGTGCCATCGGTTGGGTCGACGACTATCGCAAGGTCATCGAGAAGAATTCCCGTGGGCTGCCAAGCCGCTGGAAATATTTCTGGCAATCGGTGTTCGGCCTCGGCGCGGCGATCTTCCTTTATATGACCGCCGCCTCGCCGGTGGAAACCACCCTGATCCTGCCGATGCTCAAGGACTACAGCATTCCGCTGGGCGCAGGTTTCATTGTGTTGACCTACCTGGTGATCGTCGGTTCGAGCAACGCGGTCAACCTCACTGACGGCCTCGACGGCCTGGCGATCATGCCGACGGTCATGGTCGGCGGCGCCCTGGGAATCTTCTGCTACCTGTCGGGTAACGTGAAGTTCGCCGAATACCTGCTGATCCCGTATGTGCCGGGCGCGGGCGAATTGATTGTGTTCTGCGGTGCGCTGATCGGTGCCGGCCTGGGCTTCCTGTGGTTCAACACCTACCCGGCGCAAGTCTTCATGGGCGACGTCGGCGCGCTGGCGCTGGGCGCGGCCCTGGGCACCATCGCCGTGATCGTTCGCCAGGAAATCGTCCTGTTCATCATGGGCGGTGTGTTCGTGATGGAGACCCTGTCAGTCGTCATTCAGGTGGCCTCCTTTAAATTGACCGGCCGCCGCGTATTCCGCATGGCGCCGATCCACCACCACTTTGAACTCAAGGGCTGGCCCGAGCCACGCGTGATCGTCCGTTTCTGGATCATCACCGTGATCCTGGTGCTGGTCGGCCTTGCCACCCTGAAGCTGAGGTAGAACGAGTGTCCCTGATCGCTTCTGACCACTTCCGCATCGTTGTCGGCCTCGGCAAGAGCGGCATGTCCCTGGTTCGCTTCCTGGCGAACCGGGGCGTGTCGTTTGCCGTGGCCGATACGCGGGAAAATCCGCCTGAGCTGGCCACGCTGCGCCGTGACTATCCACAGGTGGACGTGCGTTGTGGCGAGCTGGACGTCGAATTCCTGTGCCGTGCCGATGAGCTCTACGTGAGCCCCGGCCTGGCCCTGGCGACCCCAGCCCTGCAGGCTGCCGCCGCCCGTGGTGTGAAATTGTCCGGCGACATCGAGCTATTCGCGCGCAACGCCAAGGCGCCGATCGTTGCCATCAGCGGTTCCAATGCCAAGAGCACCGTCACCACCTTGGTCGGTGAGATGGCTGCGGCGGCCGGCAAGCGTGTCGCCGTGGGCGGCAACCTCGGTACCCCGGCGCTGGACCTGCTCAGCGATGACGTCGAGCTGTACGTGATGGAACTGTCGAGCTTCCAGCTCGAGACCACCGACCACCTGGGCGCCGAAGTGGCCACCGTGCTCAACGTCAGCGAAGACCACATGGACCGCTACAGCGGCCTTCCGGCATATCACCTGGCCAAGCACAGGATCTTCCGCGGTGCCCGGCAAGTGGTGTTCAACCGCCAGGACGCCTTGACCCGGCCGTTGCTGGGCGAGGGCATGCCGTGCTGGTCCTTCGGCCTGGGCGTTCCGGATTTCAAAGGCTTCGGGCTGCGTGAAGAGAATGGCGAGAAATACCTGGCCTTCGAATTCCAGATCCTGATGCCGGTGCGCGAGTTGAAAATTCGCGGCGCCCACAACCAGGCCAATGCCCTGGCTGCGTTGGCCCTGGGGCATGCGGTCGGTCTGCCGTTCGACGCCATGCTCTCGGCCCTGCGCACCTTCGCCGGCCTTGAGCACCGCTGCCAGTGGGTACGCGACCTCGATGGCGTGGCCTGGTACAACGACTCCAAGGCCACCAACGTCGGTGCCGCGCTCGCGGCCATCGAAGGCCTGGGCGCGGACATCGACGGCAAGCTCGTGCTGATCGCCGGCGGCGACGGCAAGGGTGCCGATTTCAAGGACCTGCGCGACCCCGTTGCCGCCAACTGCCGCGCCGTGGTGCTGATGGGCCGTGATCGCGAATTGATCGCCCAGGCCCTCGGCGATGCCGTGCCGCTGGTGCGCGTCGCTTCGCTGGACGAGGCGGTGCAGCAATGCCGCGCCCTTGCTCAACCGGGCGATGCAGTCCTGTTGTCGCCGGCCTGCGCCAGTTTCGACATGTTCAAGAACTACGAAGAGCGTGGGCAGTTGTTCGCCCAGGCCGCGGAGGACTTGGCATGAACCTGATGAACATCATCAAGCCGTACCCGTCGCCGCTGATCACCGGTCGTGGCATCGATCTGGATTTCCCGATGCTCGCCGGTTGCCTGGCCTTGCTGGGCCTGGGCCTGGTCATGATCACCTCCGCGTCGTCGGAAGTGGCCGCCGTGCAGTCGGGCAACACCCTTTACCACATGATCCGCCACCTGATTTACCTGGTGATCGGCCTGGGCGCGTGCATCGTCACGATGATGGTGCCGATCGCCACCTGGCAACGCCTGGGCTGGATGATGTTGCTCGGTGCCTTCGGCCTGTTGGTGATGGTGCTCTTGCCGGGTATTGGCCGCGAGGTCAACGGCTCGATGCGCTGGATCGGCTTCAGCTTCTTCAACGTCCAGCCTTCGGAGATCGCCAAGGTCTTCGTGGTGATCTACCTCGCCGGTTACCTGGTGCGTCGCCAGAAGGAAGTGCGCGAGAGCTGGATGGGGTTCTTCAAGCCGTTCATCGTGTTGCTGCCGATGGCCGGCCTGCTGCTGATGGAGCCGGACTTCGGCGCCACGGTGGTGATGATGGGCGCGGCGGCGGCGATGCTGTTCCTCGGCGGCGTCGGGCTGTTCCGTTTCACCTTGATGGTCGCGCTGGCGGTGGCGGCGGTAACGGTGCTGGTGCAGGCACAACCGTATCGGATGGCGCGCCTGATCACCTTTACCGATCCGTGGGCCGACCAGTTCGGTTCCGGCTATCAATTGACCCAGGCGCTGATTGCTTTCGGTCGCGGCGAGTGGCTGGGCGTGGGCCTGGGCAACAGCGTGCAGAAGCAGTTCTACCTGCCGGAAGCCCACACCGACTTCGTGTTCTCGGTCCTGGCCGAAGAACTGGGGATGGTGGGTTCCCTGTGCACCGTCGCCCTGTTCGTGTTCGTCTGCGTGCGTGGCATGTACATCGGCTTGTGGGCGGAAAAGGCCAAACAGTTCTTCGCCGCCTATGTGGCGTATGGCTTGTCGTTCCTGTGGATTGGCCAGTTTTTGATCAACATCGGCGTGAACGTCGGCCTGTTGCCGACCAAGGGCCTGACGCTGCCGTTCCTCAGTTACGGCGGCAGTTCCCTGGTGATCTGCTGTGCCTGTCTCGGCCTGTTGCTGCGCATCGAATGGGAGAGTCGAACCCACCTGGGCAGCGAAGAGATGGAATTCCAGGAGAGCGACTTCGCCGAGGAGCCGACTCATGGGCGCTAACGTGCTGATCATGGCGGGCGGTACCGGCGGGCACGTATTCCCGGCGCTGGCCTGTGCCCGGGAGTTCCAGGCACGCGGCTACACCGTGCACTGGCTGGGCACGCCACGGGGCATCGAGAACGAACTGGTGCCCGGCGCCGGCCTCGAACTGCACCGGATCGACGCCAGCGGCCTGCGGGGCAAGGGCAAGCTGTCGTTGCTCAAGGCACCGCTGATGCTGCTCAAGTCGGTCTGGCAGGCGCGGGCAATCATTCGTCGGCTGCGGCCGGTGTGCGTGGTCGGGTTCGGCGGTTATGTGACCGGGCCGGGCGGCGTTGCGGCAAAACTGGCCGGTGTGCCGGTGATCGTCCACGAGCAGAACGCCGTGGCCGGTACCGCCAATCGGTTACTGGTGCCGTTGGCCGCCCGGGTCTGTGAAGCCTTTCCCGACACCTTTACCCTGTCGGGCAGCCGTCGCACCACCGGCAACCCGGTGCGTACCGAGCTGTTCCTCGAAACACCGCGCCCGGCCCTGGCCGGACGCAAGGCGCGTTTGCTGGTCCTGGGTGGAAGCCTGGGGGCGGAACCGTTGAACAAATTGCTGCCCGAAGCCCTGTCGCAGGTCGCCCCCGAACTGCGCCCGGAAGTGTTTCACCAGGCCGGCAAAAACCACGATGAAGTGACCGCCGAGCGCTACCGCGCCGCTGGCGTCGAGGCGCAAGTGCAGCCTTTCATCAAAGACATGGCCCAAGCCTATGGCTGGGCCGACCTGGTGGTCTGCCGCGCAGGCGCGCTGACCATCAGTGAACTGGCTGCCGCCGGTCTGCCCTCGATGCTGGTGCCTTTGCCCCACGCCATCGACGATCACCAGACCCGTAACGCCGATTATTTGGCCCGTGAAGGCGCTGCTTTCCTGATGCCGCAAAGAACGACTGGCGCCGCGGATCTTGCCGCCCGCCTGACAGAGGTTTTGATGCAGCCGCAACGACTTGAAGACATGGCCCGCGCCGCGCGCCGCCTGGCCAAACCCGATGCCACGGCCCAAGTGGTCGATACCTGCCTGGAGGTGGCCCATGGTTGAGAATCGCAAAGCCATGCCGCAACCGGAAATGCGCCGTATCCGCCGCATCCACTTCGTCGGTATCGGCGGCGTGGGTATGTGCGGGATCGCCGAGGTGTTGCTGAACCTGGGTTACCAGGTCTCGGGTTCCGACCTGAAGGCTTCCCCGGTCACCGAGCGCCTGGAATCCTTCGGCGCGCAGATTTTTATCGGCCACCGTGCCGAGAACGCCGCCAATGCCGACGTGCTGGTGGTGTCCAGCGCCGTGAACACGTCCAACCCGGAAGTCGCCACCGCCCTGGAACGCCGCATTCCGGTGGTGCCACGGGCCGAGATGCTCGCCGAGCTGATGCGCTATCGCCACGGCATCGCCGTCGCCGGTACTCATGGCAAGACCACCACCACCAGCCTGATCGCCTCGGTGTTCGCCGCTGGTGGCCTCGACCCGACATTCGTGATCGGTGGTCGTTTGAACGCCGCGGGCACCAATGCCCAACTGGGCACCAGCCGCTACCTGATCGCCGAAGCCGACGAGAGCGATGCGAGCTTCCTGCACTTGCAACCGCTGGTGGCCGTGGTGACCAACATCGACGCCGACCACATGGCGACCTACGACGGCGACTTCAACAAGCTGAAGAAAACCTTCGTGGAGTTTTTGCACAACCTGCCGTTCTACGGTCTGGCGGTGGTGTGCCTGGACGATCCGGTGGTGCGTGAGATCCTGCCGCTGATCAAGCGTCCGACCGTGACCTACGGTTTTGGCGAAGACGCCGACGTACGCGCCATCAACGTGCGCCAGCAGGGCATGCAGACGTTCTTCACCGTGTTGCGTCCTGATCGCGAGCCGTTGGACGTGTCGGTGAACATGCCTGGCAACCACAACGTGCTCAACGCCTTGGCCACTATCTGCATCGCCACCGACGAAGGTGTCAGCGATGAAGCCATCGTCCAGGGCCTGTCCGGGTTCCAGGGTGTGGGCCGACGCTTCCAGGTCTACGGCGAACTGCCGGTGGACGGCGGCAACGTGATGCTGGTGGACGACTACGGCCACCACCCGACCGAAGTCGCGGCGGTGATCAAGGCCGTGCGCGGTGGCTGGCCGGAGCGGCGCCTGGTGATGGTCTACCAGCCGCACCGCTACAGCCGCACCCGCGACCTGTATGACGATTTCGTCCAGGTATTGGCCGACGCCAACGTGCTGCTGTTGATGGAAGTCTACCCGGCCGGTGAAGAGCCGATCCCGGGGGCCGACAGCCGCCAGCTGTGCCACAGCATTCGCCAGCGTGGCCAGTTGGACCCGATCTACATCGAACGCGGCGTGGACCTCGCACCGCTGGTCAAGCCGCTGCTGCGCGCCGGCGACATCCTGCTGTGCCAGGGTGCCGGCGACATCGGTGGCCTGGCCCCGAAACTGTTGAACAGTCCGTTATTCGCCGGAGCCATCGTGGCGTCCAGCGAGGGGAAACTGAAATGACTGCTGCCTACGCCAACCTGGTCTCGACCCTCGATCCGAAAGCCTTCGGCCGCGTTGCCGTGCTGTTCGGTGGCAAGAGCGCCGAGCGCGAGGTCTCCCTCAAGTCCGGCAACGCCGTGCTGCAAGCCTTGCAAAGTGCCGGCGTCGACGCCTTCGGCATCGATGTGGGCGACGATTTCCTGCAGCGCCTGCTCAACGAAAAGATCGACCGCGCCTTCATCATTCTCCACGGTCGCGGCGGTGAAGACGGCAGCATGCAAGGCCTGCTCGAATGCCTTGGCATTCCCTACACCGGCAGCGGCATCCTCGCGTCTGCCCTGGCGATGGACAAGCTGCGTACCAAGCAGGTCTGGCACAGCCTCGGCATTCCGACGCCGCGTCACGCCGTGCTGGCGTCCGAGGCCGATTGTATTTCGGCGGCCACGGAACTGGGCTTCCCTTTGATCGTCAAACCGGCCCATGAAGGTTCAAGTATCGGCATGGCGAAAGTGAATTCGCTGCCTGAGTTGACCGCAGCCTGGAAGGACGCCAGTTCCTACGATTCGCAAGTGTTGGTCGAACAGTGGATCACCGGTCCCGAGTTCACCATCGCCACCCTGCGTGACCAGGTGTTGCCCCCGATCGCGCTGGGCACGCCCCACACGTTCTACGACTACGACGCCAAGTACATCGCCAACGATACCCAGTACCGCATTCCCTGCGGGCTGGATGCGGCCAAGGAAAAACAACTGATGGACCTCACGGCCAAGGCCTGTGAGGCGCTGGGTATCGCCGGTTGGGGCCGGGCGGACGTGATGCAGGACGCCGATGGACAGTTCTGGTTCCTGGAAGTCAACACCGCCCCTGGCATGACCGATCACAGCCTGGTGCCGATGGCGGCCCGCGCCGCCGGCCTGGATTTCCAGCAACTGGTGCTCTCGATCCTGGCCGCCAGTGTCGGCCAACAAGAGCCAAGAGGTTAAGCCATGCAAGGCGCATCGCTTCGTCATCAGCCATCCGCACCCGGTCGCAAGCCGGTGCCGCGGGGTGCCAGCCGAATGGTGGCCAAAGAGCCGATGTCGGCGCGCTTGCCGAAAGCCAATTTTGGCTTTCTCAAGAGCCTGTTCTGGCCAGTGATGCTGGTTGCGCTGGGGTTCGGTACGTATGAAGGCGCGCAACGGTTGTTGCCGTATGCCGATCGGCCAATCGCGCGGATCAACGTCCAGGGCGACCTGAGCTACATCAGCCAGCAGGCGGTGCAGCAGCGGATCGCCCCGTTCGTCGCGTCGAGCTTCTTCACCATCGACCTGGCGGGCATGCGCACGGAGCTGGAGCAGATGCCCTGGATCGCCCACGCCGAAGTCCGGCGGGTGTGGCCCGACCAGGTGTCGATTCGCCTGGAAGAACAGCTGCCGGTGGCCCGTTGGGGCGACGAGTCGCTGTTGAACAACCAGGGCCAGGCGTTTACGCCGCGGGAACTGGCCAACTATGAACATTTGCCACAACTGTTCGGTCCACAGCGGGCCCAGCAGCAAGTCATGCAGCAATACCAGGTGTTGAGCCAGATGTTGCGGCCGTTGGGCTTCTCCATCGCGCGTCTGGAGTTGCGTGAGCGCGGCAGTTGGTTCCTGACCACTGGCGCGGGCAGCTCGGGGCCGGGCATCGAGCTGTTGCTCGGTCGCGGCAACCTGGTGGAAAAGATGCGCCGCTTCATCGCCATCTATGACAAGACGCTCAAAGAACAGATTACGAACATTGCGCGCATCGATCTGCGCTACGCCAACGGCCTGGCCGTTGGCTGGCGGGAACCTGTAGCGCCGACGACGGCCGAACCCGCCGTCGCGAAGAATTAAGAAGAGGCAGGACCCATGGCAAACGTGCAAAGCGGGAAAATGATCGTCGGTCTCGATATCGGCACTTCCAAGGTGGTGGCGCTGGTAGGCGAAGTCGCGGACGACGGCACGCTGGTCATCGTCGGGATCGGTACACACCCGTCCCGCGGCTTGAAGAAAGGCGTGGTGGTGAACATCGAGTCCACCGTGCAATCGATCCAGCGCGCCATCGAAGAGGCGCAGCTGATGGCCGGTTGCCGGATCCACTCGGCGTTCGTCGGCGTGGCGGGCAATCACATCCGCAGCCTGAATTCCCACGGTATCGTGGCGATTCGTGATCGCGAAGTCAGCTCCGCCGACCTCGAGCGCGTGCTCGACGCGGCCCAGGCCGTGGCGATCCCGGCCGACCAGCGTGTGCTGCACACCCTGCCGCAGGATTACGTGATCGATAACCAGGAAGGCGTGCGCGAGCCCCTGGGCATGTCCGGCGTGCGCCTGGAAGCCAAGGTCCACGTGGTGACCTGTGCGGTGAACGCCGCGCAGAACATCGAGAAATGCGTACGTCGCTGCGGCCTGGAAATCGACGACATCATCCTCGAGCAACTGGCCTCGGCCTACTCGGTGCTGACCGACGACGAGAAAGAGCTGGGCGTGTGCCTGGTGGACATCGGCGGCGGCACCACCGACATCGCGATCTTCACCGAAGGCGCGATCCGCCACACGGCCGTGATCCCGATTGCCGGCGACCAGGTGACCAACGACATCGCCATGGCGTTGCGCACCCCGACCCAGTACGCCGAGGAAATCAAGATCCGCTACGCCTGCGCCTTGGCGAAACTGGCCGGTGCCGGTGAAACCATCAAGGTGCCGAGCGTCGGCGACCGTCCACCGCGCGAACTGTCGCGCCAGGCCCTGGCCGAAGTGGTCGAGCCGCGTTACGACGAACTGTTCACGCTGATCCAGGCCGAACTGCGTCGCAGTGGCTACGAAGACCTGATCCCGGCCGGCATCGTGCTGACCGGCGGTACCTCGAAGATGGAAGGCGCGGTCGAGCTGGCCGAGGAGATTTTCCACATGCCGGTGCGCCTGGGCGTGCCCCATGGCGTCAAGGGCCTGGATGACGTGGTCCGCAACCCGATCTATTCCACCGGCGTGGGCCTGTTGATGTACGGCTTGCAGAAACAGTCCGACGGGATCTCGTTTTCGGGCATTGGCAGCCGCGACAGCTACAGCAGCGACGAGCCGAAGGCTCCGCTGTTCGAGCAGCTCAAGGCTTGGGTCAAAGGCAACTTCTAAACAGTTTCAAAGCTTCACGCGGCAGGTTTCAGGCTTGGCGCTGGAAGACGCGGCAAACGCAGTAGGCGAAAAAACTAGAGAATGAAAGGAGAGGGAACATGTTCGAACTCGTAGACAACATCCCCGCTAGCCCGGTTATCAAAGTAATCGGTGTCGGCGGTGGCGGCGGCAACGCTGTCAACCACATGGTCAAGAGCAACATCGAAGGCGTCGAGTTCATCTGCGCCAACACCGATGCTCAAGCGCTGAAAAACATCGGCGCGCGGACCATCCTGCAACTGGGTACCGGTGTGACCAAGGGCCTGGGTGCCGGCGCGAATCCCGAGGTTGGCCGTCAGGCTGCCCTGGAAGACCGCGAGCGCATCGCTGAAGTCCTGGCCGGCACCAACATGGTGTTCATCACCACGGGCATGGGCGGTGGTACTGGTACCGGTGCTGCGCCGATCATTGCCGAAGTGGCCAAGGAAATGGGTATCCTCACCGTTGCGGTGGTGACCCGTCCGTTCCCGTTCGAAGGCCGCAAGCGCATGCAGATCGCCGATGAAGGCATCCGCGCGCTGAGCGAAAGCGTCGACTCGTTGATCACCATCCCCAACGAGAAGCTGCTGACCATCCTGGGTAAAGACGCAAGCCTCTTGTCGGCTTTCGCCAAGGCCGATGACGTGTTGGCCGGTGCCGTTCGCGGTATTTCCGACATCATCAAGCGTCCAGGCATGATCAACGTCGACTTCGCCGACGTACGCACCGTGATGTCCGAAATGGGCATGGCGATGATGGGCACTGGCTGCGCCAGCGGTCCGAACCGTGCGCGCGAAGCCACCGAAGCGGCCATCCGCAACCCGCTGCTCGAAGACGTCAACCTGCAGGGCGCCCGTGGCATCCTGGTGAACATCACCGCCGGTCCGGACTTGTCCTTGGGCGAGTACTCCGACGTGGGTAGCATCATCGAGGCGTTCGCTTCCGACCACGCGATGGTCAAGGTCGGCACCGTGATCGATCCGGACATGCGTGACGAGCTGCACGTGACCGTGGTTGCCACCGGCCTGGGCGCGAAAATCGAGAAACCGATGAAGGTGATCGACAATACCGTGCAGACCGCCATGGCCTCCCAGCCACAGCAGCAAGCCCCCGTTCGTCAGGAACAGCCTGCGGTGAACTACCGTGACCTGGACCGTCCGACCGTCATGCGCAACCAGGCCCAGGCCGGTGCTGCGACTGCCGCGAAGATGAATCCGCAAGACGATCTGGATTACCTGGACATCCCAGCTTTCCTGCGTCGTCAGGCCGATTGATGAAATGTATCAGGGGGATACGGGTGATTGGTGTTCAGCAAAGGTCTGGTCTGCTATCATCGCCAGCCTTTGTTGATACCAGTTCGCAATTTGCGCTGAAGCGGCCCATGCCATGATTAAACAACGCACCCTGAAGAATATTATCCGTGCCACAGGTGTCGGCCTGCACTCCGGCGAGAAGGTCTACCTGACCCTCAAGCCCGCGCCTGTCGATACCGGCATCGTGTTTTGTCGTGCCGACCTCGACCCTGTGGTGCAGATTCCTGCTCGCGCGGAAAACGTTGGTGAAACCACTATGTCGACCACGTTGGTCAACGGTGACACCAAAGTGGATACGGTGGAGCATTTGCTCTCGGCCATGGCTGGCCTGGGCATCGATAACGCCTACGTCGAGCTCTCCGCGTCCGAAGTCCCGATCATGGATGGCAGTGCCGGACCCTTCGTATTCCTGATTCAATCGGCTGGCCTGGAAGAGCAGGACGCAGCCAAGAAGTTCATCCGCATCCTGCGGGAAGTGACAGTGGAAGACGGCGACAAGCGCGCCACTTTCGTCCCTTTCGAAGGTTTCAAGGTGAGCTTCGAGATCGATTTCGATCACCCGGTTTTCCGTGACCGCACCCAGAGTGCAAGCGTGGATTTTTCCAGCACTTCGTTCGTAAAAGAAGTCAGCCGCGCCCGTACCTTTGGTTTCATGAGTGATATCGAGTACCTGCGCAAGCACAACCTCGCACTCGGCGGCAGTGTTGAAAACGCGATCGTGGTCGATTCCGATGGTGTATTGAACGAAGACGGTCTTCGCTATGAAGACGAATTCGTCAAGCACAAGATCCTCGATGCAATCGGCGACCTCTACCTGCTGGGCAATAGCTTGATTGGTGAGTTCAAGGGCTTCAAGTCCGGACACGCACTGAACAACCAGCTGCTGCGCAAGTTGATTGAGCAGAAAGATGCTTGGGAAGTCGTGACGTTCGAAGACGCCAGCACCGCACCAATCTCTTACATGCGTCCTGTCGCGGCCGTGTAAGCAAAAAACCTCTCTAGTTTTTGAAGGCTGCCTTTGGGTGGCCTTTTTTTATGGGCGCGTTTTGGGTGTGTATATCCGTTTCTTCGGTAACGGCTGCTTAGGGTTCCGCCCTTACGGCAGGTCATTTCTGGAAGAGCCCCCCGTGTCAGCCGACCTGGTTCTTGAGGGAACCGTGTTCCTCCTGCGGGAGCGAGCCTGCTCGCGAAGGGGCCGGCACATCCAACATCACCGCAAACTGACACACCTCCATCGCGAGCAAGCTCGCTCCCACAGTGTTTACCGTGGATCAATCTGTGGCGTGATGGTTGGGAAGCTTTTGTGGCGAGGGAGCTTGCTCCCGCTTGAGTGCGCAGCGCTCATCGCTTTTTTGGGGCCGCTGCGCGACCCAGCGGGAGCAAGCTCCCTCGCCACAGGACCGTGCCGCTCCCAAAACCCTTGTGGGTATCCAACATCACCGGACATCACATCGCACAAACCACACGATTTCGCCCACTGGCCTTCGCCTGGTACAGCGCCTTATCCGCAGCGAACAAAAGTTGCGAAAGCTCACCATATGGCCCATTCAGCCAAGTAGCGATGCCAATACTTACCGTCATGGTCGCTCCCCCCTCGGTCACTGGCGGTAATTGTTCAACCGCGTCGCGAATGTTCTGGGCCATGGTAAAGGCGCCCGCAGTGGTGGTCTCCGGCAGAATCACCGAGAATTCTTCACCGCCATAGCGCGCCGCCAGGTCGGCGGGGCGTCGCACATGCTGGCCGATCAACTGCGCCAAGGCCCGCAGGGCCTCGTCACCCTGTTGATGACCATGGCGATCGTTGAACGCCTTGAAGTGATCGGCATCGATCATCAACACCGACAACGGTTGACCCGAACGTTGCGCGCGCAACCACTCCTGCTGCAACGTTTCGTCCAGGGTTCGCCGGTTGGCAAGGCCTGTGAGGGCGTCCGTGGCGGCCAGCTGTGCCAGTTCCCGTTCGGCATTGTGGCGGCGGCGCAATTCCCGGCGCAGCAGCCAGGTGAGCCAGAGCAAACCGATGCACAGCGCACCGGTGGCGCCACTGACCAGCAATGCCGTGCGTTGCCAGGACGCGAAGACCTCTCGGGAGGAGAGCGCCACCACGACGATCAGTGGCAGGTTGCCTACCTGGGAAAAGGTGTATAGGCGCTGTGTCTGATCGACACTGGATATGCTGGTAAAACTGCCGTTGCCCTCGCGCAGGATACGCACGAAGTTCGGTCGGTTGCTGAAGTCCTTGCCAATCATGTCGTCAGCCAGGGGCGGTTCCTGGGCCAGCAGGATTCCATCGCGGCTGACCAGGTTGACCGTCCCATGGCCGATGTTCAGGCTCTTGAACAACTGACTGAAGTAGTTCAGGCGCATCGCGGCTTCGGCCACGCCCATGAACTCGCCCTGGTCATCGCTCAGTCGATAGCTGAAGCTGATGCGCCAATCCTTGGTGGCACTCCTGGAACGGAACGGGCGGCTGATCATCATGTCCGGAGTCGGGTTTTGGACATGGGACTGGAAATACTCCCGGTCGGCGTAGTTGCCTTTGCGCGGTTCGACCGAGGCGGAATCGGCGATCACATCGCCCCGCTTGTCGAGCAGCAGGATGTCGCCTTTATAGGGAACGGTGGTGGCGCGGTCGAACAGGGCCAGGTGGCGGATCGTTGGCGAAACGTCTTTCAGGTCGTCGCGTTTTGCCGTGGCGATCAAGCCTTGTAGCGACAGGTCGTAGAGTTCGACGTTGCGCAGCACGTCGGCATCGATCAGTTGCACGATATTGTTCGCCGCGCGTGTGGCCGCCTGCTGAGCCGTTGCGTGTTCGCGAATCAACAGGAACGTCACGATACTCAGGATGGCAATGACAACCAGCGAGCTGGCCAGTACGAGTACCCGTTCCGAACGTATCGAAGACGGGGTGTTGCCGGGTGTCGCACTGCGCGCGCTCATGGTTCCGATGTCTGCATTGTCATAGGGTTGGGATCCGTCCCAAAGGATTGCAAACCGGCAAATGAACCAGATGCTGGCCTTTTGCTGATTGTGCTTGGATCGATGAGAGCGGGCAATCAGTGTTTGCGCAATATCTGGTACGCGCTGCCGAAGGTGGCGATCTGATAATTTTGATTCAGTTGGCTTTCGCCCAGCATTCAACTGGAAAACACCGGACCTTGTGGCGGTGTCAGGCTGGCAAGCGGATTCCGAACGTGTTGGCGCCCTGGTCGCTGTGCACAAAAACATCGCCACCATGCATCAGTGCGATGGCCTTGACGATGGCCAGCCCCAGCCCATGGTTGGCGCCGCTGTTGCTGCGCGAGGCATCGACGCGATAGAAACGTTCGAACAGGCGCGGCAGGTGTTCGCCGGCAATCGGGTCGCCGGGGTTGGTGACGGCGAGGCAGATCTGCTCGCCAAGGGCTTCGATGCGCACATCGATCACTTGACCGGGCGCCGTGTGCTGGACGGCGTTGCTCAACAGGTTGATCAGCGCCCGGCGCAGGTGGGCGATCTCGATGTTGGCCTGGGCATCGCCGCTGACCCGGACCTGGACTTGGGCATCTTCCAGAATGAAGTCCAGGTAATCGAGGGTGGTTGCCACTTCGCTGGCCAGGGAGGTGCTGGTCAACTTGGTGGCCTTGCTGCCCTGGTCGGCGCTGGCCAGGAACAGCATGTCGTTGATGATCGAGCGCAGCCGCTCCAACTCCTCGAGATTCGATTGCAGCACTTCGAAGTAATGTTCGGCCGAGCGTCCGCGGGTCAGCGCCACCTGGGTCTGGCCGATCAGGTTGGTCAAGGGCGAGCGCAGTTCATGGGCGACGTCGGCGTTGAACGACTCCAGCCGTGAGTAAGCCTGTTCGACCCGGTCCAGAGTGGCGTTGAAGGAGCTGACGAACTGGTTCAGTTCCGGCGGCAAGGGCGACAGTTGCAAGCGCCCGGACAGGCGGGGCGGGGTCAGGCGTTGGGCTTCATCGGAAAGCTTGATCAGCGGCTTGAGGCCGATGCGCGCGACCCAATAGCCCAGCAACGAAGCCAGGAGCACTCCGACAATCGCCAGGCTCACCAGCGCCACCAACAGGCGATGCTGGGTCTGGTAGAAGGTCTCGGTGTCGATACCGATCATGAAACGCAGCGGCGGGCGTTGGTCCTTGGCCGGGAACTGGCTCACCAGGACTTTCATCGGGTAGTGTCGATGGGGCAACGTCAGGTCGCGTTTACCCAGGGGACCTTGGGCAAAGGTGCGGATCTGCCCATCGGGATCGCCGTACTCAAAGCGCGGATCGTCACTGACGATCCAGAAATGGATGCGCTTGTCTTCCTCGCCGAGCAATCGCAGCTTGTTGTTGATCTTTACCCAGTGTTCAGGCGTGCCATAGCGACCGACAGTAGACTCCAGGACACTGTAGCGGGCATCGAGCTCGGCTTCGGGTAACAGGCCCAGGCCTTTGGCGACTTGTTGATACAAAGCGCCACCGATCAACAGGAACACTAATGCCGCCACCAGCGTGAACAGGCCGCTGAGGCGCAGGGCGATGCTGTCAGGCAATTTCATTGCCGCGATTCTCCAGCACATAACCCATGCCGCGAATGGTGTGCAGCAACTTTTGCTCGAATGGCCCGTCGAGCTTGGCCCGCAAGCGTTTGATCGCCACTTCCACCACGTTGGCGTCACTGTCGAAGTTGATGTCCCAGACCATTTCGGCAATGGCGGTCTTCGAAAGGATTTCGCCCTGGCGGCGGGCCAGGACACTGAGCAGGGAGAACTCCTTGGCGGTCAGGTCCAGGCGCTGGCCGGCGCGGGTGGCCTTGCGGCTTATCAGATCGATCCACAGGTCGGCGATGCTCACCTGCACCGGTTCATGGCCGCCACTGCGGCGGGTCAGGGCTTGCAGGCGGGCCACCAGTTCCAGGAACGAAAAGGGCTTGCCCAGGTAGTCGTCGGCGCCGTCGCGCAGCCCCTTGATGCGGTCCTCGACCCGTTCCCGGGCGGTGAGCATGATCACCGGCGTCTGCTTGCGGGCGCGCAAGGCCCGGAGCACGCCGAAGCCGTCCAAGCCCGGCAGCATCACGTCGAGCACGATCACCGCATAGTCGGTTTCCAGGGCCAGGTGCAGCCCCTCGATGCCGTCCGGCGCCACGTCCACGGTGTAGCCCTGTTCGGTCAGGCCGCGGTGCAGGTAGTCCGCGGTTTTTTCTTCGTCTTCGATGATCAGAACGCGCATGGCTCCGCCTCAGTGGTCTGTGCTTGCCAGCGCCGCCGTCGGCGCCGACCCTGGCTGGTGGGCGGGCCGATGGAACAGGCGCTCGAGCCACAAGTATATGACCGGTGTGGTGAACAGCGTCAGCGCCTGGCTCACCAGCAGGCCGCCCACCACCGCGATGCCCAGGGGCTGGCGCAGTTCCGCGCCGGCGCCGTAGCCGAGCATCAGCGGCAGCGCACCGAGCAGGGCGGCCAGGGTGGTCATCATGATCGGACGGAAGCGTGTCAGGCACGCCTGGAAAATCGCCTCCTGGGGCGCCAGTCCTCTGTTGCGTTGGGCGTCGAGGGCGAAGTCGATCATCAGGATGCCGTTCTTCTTGACGATCCCGATCAGCAGCACCAGCCCGATCAGCGCCATGATCGAAAAGTCCTGGCCCAGCAGCCAGAGCATGATCAGCGCGCCGAGGCCGGCCGAGGGCAGGGTAGAAATGATCGTCAACGGGTGTACGAAACTCTCGTAGAGCACGCCGAGGATGATGTAGACGGCCACCAGCGCGGCGAGGATCAGCCATGGCTGGCTCGCCAGCGAACTTTGGAAAGCCTGGGCCGCGCCCTGGAAATTACCGGTGATGGCGGCGGGCATGCCGATTTCGTTTTTTGCCTGGTCGAGCAGGCGCACCGCGTCTCCCAGGGCCACGCCGGGCGCCAGGTTGAACGACAGGTTGGCGGCCGGGAACATGCCGTCGTGGGCAATGGACAGCGGGCCGTTGCTCGGCGCATCGAAGCGGGCCAGGGCCGAGAGCGGCACCATTTCCCCGCTCAAGGGCGAGCGCAGGTAGAAATATGCCAGGCTTTCGGCCTTGCCCCGCTGCGCGGTGTCGAGCTCCAGGATCACGTTGTACTGGTTGGTCTCGGTCTGGAATTCATTGATCTGTCGCTGGCCGAAGGCGTCGTACAGGGCTTGGTCGACATCGGTGGCGGTGAGGCCGAAACGCGCCGCCGCGCTGCGGTCGATGTTGATGTGGGTGATGCTGCCGCCCAGTTGCAGGTCGTTGGAGATGTCGCGGAACGCCGGGTTGCCGCGCAGCTTGTCGGTGAGTTTTTGCGTCCAGGCGTTGAGGCTCGGCCCGTCATTGCTCTTGAGCACATATTGGTACTGGGCGCGACTGGGGCCGGAGCTGAGGTTGATGTCCTGCCCGGCCCTGAGGTACAGCACCACGCCAGGGATTTTCAACAATTGCGGGCGGATCCGATCGATGAAGCCACTGGCCGACACGTCACGCTCGCCCCGGGGCTTGAGGGCGATCCAGAAGCGGCCGTTGGCGATGGTCTGGTTGTTGCCCGAGACACCGACGGAGTGGGAGAAGGTCTGCACCGCCGGGTCGGCGGCGACGATCTCGGCCAGGGCCTTGTGCTTGGCCACCATGTCCGGGAACGACACATCGGCGGCGGCTTCGCTGGTGCCCAGCACCAGGCCGGTGTCCTGTACCGGGAAGAAGCCCTTGGGAATGAACACGTAGCCGACCACCGCCAGTGCGAGGGTCAGGCCGAACACGCCGATCATCAGTTTTTGATGGGCGAGGGCCCGACGCAGGCCGCGTTCATACCAGCCCAACAAGCGTTCGCCGAACCCTGGCGAGTCGTGGGCGTGGTGCACCGGGGCACGCATGAACAGCGCGGCCAGGGTCGGCGCCAATGTGAGGGACACCACCACCGAAATCAGGATGGTCGAGGTGGCGGTCAGGGCAAACTCCTTGAACAGGCGCCCGACCACGCCGCCCATGAACAGCAGCGGAATGAACGCGGCGATCAGCGAGAAACTGATGGAAACCACGGTGAAGCCAATCTCGCCGGCCCCCTTGATCGCCGCCTCGCGCATGCCATCGCCGGCCTCCAGGTGCCGGTGGATGTTCTCCACCACCACAATCGCATCGTCCACCACGAACCCCACCGAGATGACGATCGCCACCAGGGTCAGGTTGTTCAAGCTGAACCCCATCACGTACATCAGGGCGAAACTGGCGATCAGCGACACCCCCAGCACCGCCGAGACGATCAACGTCGCCGAGAGCTGGCGCAGGAACAACGCCATTACCGCCACCACCAGCAGCACCGCGATCAGCAAGGTGATCTCCACTTCATGCAACGAGGCGCGGATGGTCTGGGTGCGGTCGATCAGCACTTTGACCTGCACCGCGGCGGGCAACATCGCTTGCAAGGTGGGCAGGGCCGCCTGGATGCGGTCGACGGTCTCGACGATGTTCGCCCCCGGCTGCCGGAAGATCACCAGGTTGACCCCCGGCTCGTTGTCGGACCAGGCCTGGACGTAGGCGTTCTCCGAGCCGTTGACCACCTTGGCGATGTCCTTGAGATGTACGGGTGCCCCGTCCCGGTAGGACACGATCAGCTCGCCATACTCGGCAGGTTGGAACAATTGGTCGTTGGTGGACAGGGTGGAAATGCTCGACTCGCCGTACAGCGCGCCCTTGGCCAGGTTGAGGCTGGCCTGTTGCAGCGCCAGGCGAATGTCCGCCAGGGTCAGGCCGATGGCGGCGAGCCGGTCGGCCGAGGCCTGGACGCGGATCGCCGGGCGCTGCTGGCCGGTGATGTAGATTTGTCCGACGCCGTCGATCTGGCTGATCTGGCGGGCGAGCAGGGTTTCGACGTAGTCGCTCAGTTCGGTGCCGGGCATCAGGCTGGAGCTGATGCTGAGGATCAGCACCGGGCTGTCGGCGGGGTTGACCTTGCGCCAGGTCGGCAGGTTCGGCATGTCGTTGGGCAATTTGCCAGCGGCGGTGTTGATGGCGGCCTGCACTTCCTGGGCGGCGGTGTCGATGCTTTTATCGAGGCTGAATTGCAGGATCAGGTTGGTCGAGCCCAAGGCACTGCTGGACGTCATTTGGGTGATGCCGGGAATGGCGCTGAATTGCACTTCCAGCGGCGTCGCCACCGACGACGCCATGGTTTCGGGGCTGGCCCCGGGCAACTGGGCATTGACCTGGATGGTCGGGAACTCCGCCTCCGGCAACGGCGCGACGGGCAGGCGAGGAAAGGCGATTACCCCCAGCAGCACCAGGGCAAATGTCAGCAGCACCGTGGCGATGGGGTGGTCGATGCACCACGCCGAAACCGAGCCGCGGCCCTTCATGGTTGCGACTCCGCAGTCTTGGCCAGGGCGGGCGGATCACTGAGCACCTGGATGTGGCTGCCCGGCTTGAGCCGTGACTGGCCGTCGCTCACCAGTTGGTCGCCGGCGTTGACTCCCTTGATGATGTGCAGGTCGCTGTCCTGGTAAACCATCGTCACCGGCACGCTCTCGACCTTGTCGCCCTTGATCCGGTACACGAAGTGTTGCTCCAGGCCACGCTGGACCACGGTGGGCGGCACCACCAGGGCGTCCTTGTCGATGGCCGTCTGGATTTTCAGCGTCACCAGTTGCCCAGGCCACAGTCGTTGCGCGGCGTTGTTGAATTCGGCCTTGGCCCGCAGGGTTCCGGTGTTGGCGTTGATCTGGTTATCGATGAGGCTCAGGCGCCCCTCGCCGAGCAGTTCCCCGGTGGCGCCATCGGCACCGATGTAAGCCTTGACCAAGGCTTGTTCAGGGGCGGCGATCAACCGTTGCAAGGTCGGCAGCATTTGTTGGGGCAGGGAGAACTCCACCGCGATCGGGTCGATCTGGGTCACCGTGAACAGGCCTTCGGCATCGCTGGTGCGCAGGAAGTTGCCTTCGTCTACGTTGCGAATGCCGACGCGCCCGCTCACCGGGGAGCGGATCTGGGTGTAGGACAGTTGCACCTGTGCCGAGTCGATGGCCGCCTGGTTGCCCTGGGCGGTCGCCTTGAGCTGGTTGACCAGGGCCTGTTGCTGGTCATAGGTCTGCTTCGAGACGCCGTCATCGACGCTCAGCAACTTGTAGCGCTTGAGGTTGACCTGGGCCACCGCCAGCTGCGCCTGGCTCTCGCCGAGCTGGGCCCGGGCCTGGTCGAGGCTGGCGCGGATCGAGCGGTCGTCGATGGTCGCCAGCAGGTCACCCTTCTTGACCAGCTGCCCTTCCTTGACCAGCAGCCGGGTGAGGATGCCGTCGATCTGCGGCCGGATTACCACGCTGTGCAGCGACAGGACCGTGCCGATGCCGCTGGCAAAGCGCGGCACATCCTTTTGCACCACGCTGACGGCCCGTACCGGAACGGCGGCGGGGGCGCCGGGCTTGGCGGCCACGGGCTTGAGCGCATACCAGAGGACGAGGGCCGCCAGGGCGACCAACAGCATGACAAGCAGGACAGTTTTCTTCTGGGTGCGCATGGATATGAAGGGCCGGTTCGGGACGCAGGAGTTTGAGCTTTCTTATATAGCGTTGCGAGCCGGTCAGGAAGGTGACGGCTAACTGACAGGCGTGTCAGTTTTGTCCTGGATTGCTGTCGGATGAAGGGATGTTGGGTTTGCTGGCCCCATCGCGAGCAAGCTCGGCTCCCACAGTGGCTCTGTGTTGGATATCAGTTTCGTGCCCACTGAAGATTGAATGTGGGAGCGAGCCTGCTCGCGATGGCGGTGGTTCATGTTGGATGAAACTGGCCTGCGCGCCGGGATATCGGGCAGGTATACTGCCGCCTTTCGCGGCTTGCCTACCGAGCCCGGCATACTGAATTGTGGCGAGGGAGCTTGCTCCCGCTTGAGTGCGAAGCGCTCACAGGGATGGGGCCGCTTCGCACCCAAGCGGGAGCAAGCTCCCTCGCCACGGGTTTGTTGTCCTACTCAAGTGAATAATTCAAATGACTTCCTCAATACCATCGCCCGCGGACGAACGCTCGCAAGGCGAACCGTCTGGCCAGACGGACAGCGATGTTTCCAGCAGCGAGGACGTGAAAGCGGCGATCCCCGCCTTCAAATTCCCATTCAAACCCGGTGAACTGGCTGCGGCCAAGGGCGCCGGCCAGCAGCCGTGGTACAAGAATGGCGCAAAGAATGGCCATACCAAGACCCCGGGCGCCGCGCCTCCCGGCACGCGCCGCTCGATGGGCAAGCGCTGAAGTCATTCTTCACGCACGGGCACGACTTCAGTTCGCGACCCGTGTGCCTGCCAGGCTGCCGCTCAATTCATAAGCCGTCAGTTCAGCCTGGTGCGCCGCGAGGATTTCCGGCAACGAGCCGCGCAGGTATTCGACCCAGGTCTTGATCTTCGCGTCCAGGTATTGGCGCGACGGGTAGATGGCGTAGAGGTTCAGTTCCTGGGAGCGGTAGTTGGGCATGACCCGCACCAGCGTGCCGTTGCGCAAGCCTTCGATGGCGGCGTACACCGGCAGCACCCCCACGCCCATGCCACTGGTGATCGCGGTTTTCATCGCATCGGCGGAATTCACCAGGAACGGTGAGCTGTTGATGGTGACCATCTCTTGGCCTTCCGGGCCGTCGAACACCCATTTTTCCAGCGGGATGACCGGGCTGACCAGGCGCAGGCAGGCGTGGTTGAGCAGGTCGCTGGGTTTTTGCGGGCAGCCGCTGGCTTTCACGTAGGCGGGCGACGCGCAGACGATGCTGTAGGTGATTCCCAGGCGTTGGGAAACGAAGCCCGAATCCGGCAGTTCGCTGGCGAGCACGATGGAGACGTCGTAGCCCTCGTCGAGGATGTCCGGCACGCGGTTGGCCAGGGTCAGGTCGAAGGTCACGTCCGGATGAGTCTTGCGGTAGCGGGCGATGGCGTCGATCACGAAATGCTGGCCGATGCCGGTCATGGTGTGAACCTTCAACTGCCCGGCCGGCCGCGCATGGGCGTCGCTGGCCTCGGCTTCCGCTTCTTCGACATACGCCAGGATCTGCTCGCAACGCAGCAAGTAGCGTTTACCCGCCTCGGTCAACGCAATGCGTCGGGTGGTGCGGTTGAGCAGACGGGTTTGCAGGTGGGCTTCCAGGTTGGAAACCGCACGCGAGACGTTGGCTGTGGTGGTATCCAATTGCGCGGCGGCGGCGGTGAAACTGCCGGCTTCGGCCACACAGCTGAACGCGCGCATGTTTTGCAAGGTGTCCATGGAGGGCTCTCTTGGGAGGTGGCAAATTGTGACATGAAGTTACAGAGATGCGGGACCCGACTAATGGATTATCGCGTTAACGGTAACAAAGATTCGCAGAAAGGTCGGCTTATCGCCGGGGAGGGCGATGCCTAGAATTGCCGCCAATCCTGGGTCACTGACTCCTGTGGAAGCGAACTTTGTGGGAGCCGAGCTTGCTCGCGATGAACGATGACGCGGTCCTGTGGTTAAACCGTGTCGTCCCCATCGCGAGCAAGCTCGGCTCCCACAAAAGCTTGCTCCCACAGGTCTTGTGTCCACAGGCAAGCACTCTCATCCCATCGTTGTGCCCCTCTCAGGAATTTTGCGCCAGTGCCGCGTTGCATCAGCAGAGAGCTGAAGACTCTCAGTGTTTGGGTTCTGACATTAACCATCAGCGGTTGCATCGGCACAGGCGGCATTGCGCCACACGGCCAGGTAGTGCGGGCCAACCAACTGGCAACCGATGCCGCCATCCGCGAGGCCGCCCGCGATGCCCGCTGGCCCGCCGGCCAATGGTGGCAAGCCTACGGTGATCGGCAATTGGATCGCTGGATCGACCTGGCGGTGCAGGGCAGCCCGAGCCTGGCCATGGCCGCCGCCCGCGTGCGCCAGGCCAAGGCCATGGCCGGTGTTGCCGAGGCCGCCGAGTCGCTGCAGATCAATGGCCAGGCGACCCTCAAGCGCCATGACTGGCCTACCGATCAGTTCTACGGCCCGGGCGAGTTGGCCGACACCACGACCTGGGACAACAAGGCTTCCCTGGGCTTGAGCTACGCCCTGGACCTGTGGGGCCGTGAGCGTAATGCCAGTGAACGGGCGGTTGATCTGGCCCACGTAAGCGTCGCTGAAGCACGACAGGCGCAACTGGAGTTGCAGAACAACATCGTGCGCGCCTACATCCAGTTTTCACTGCACTATGCCCAGCGCGATATCGTCGCCGCGACGCTTCATCAACAACAGCAGATTCTCGCTCTGGCGCAAAAGCGTCTGGACGGCGGCATCGGTACCCAGTTTGAAGTCAGCCAGGCCCAGGCGCCCCTGCCCGAGACCCATCGCCAACTCGACGCCCTCGACGAAGCCATCGCCTTGAGCCGCAATCAGTTGGCGGCGCTGGCAGGCAAAGGGCCGGGCGCAGGCGCGCCGTTGCAACGCCCGACCCTGTCCCTTGGTGCGCCCTTGAAGCTGCCGTCGGCCTTGCCCGCCGAACTGCTTGGCCAGCGGCCGGATGTGGTGGCCGGGCGTTGGCAAGTGGCGGCCCAGGCCCGAGGCATCGATGTGGCCCGGGCCGGTTTTTATCCCAACGTCGATCTGGTGGGGAGCCTCGGCTACATGGCCACCGGTGGTGGGGCGCTGGAGTTCCTGACCGGCAAGAAACTCACCTACAACGTCGGGCCGGCGATCACCTTGCCGATCTTCGACGGCGGGCGCCTGCGTTCGCAGTTGGGCGAGGCGGCCGCCGGTTATGACATCGCCGTGGCGCACTACAACCAGACACTGGTGAACGCCCTCAAGGGCATTTCCGATCAGTTGATCCGCCGCCAGTCCCTGGACAAGCAACAGGTCTTCGCGGCTGAATCGGTGGCTGCGGCCCAGCGCACCTACGACATCGCAAGGGTGGCGTTCCAGCGCGGGCTCACCGACTACCTCAACGTGCTCAACGCTCAACGCCTGTTGTTCAAACAGCAACAGGTGCAACAGCAGGTGCAGGCGGCCCGGTTGAGTGCCCATGCCGATTTGGTGACGGCGCTGGGTGGCGGGCTTGAGGCCGGCAACGACAGTCCTGACTTGGGCCATACCCTGTGGCGAGGGAGCTTGCTCCCGCTGGGCTGCGCAGCAGCCCCTCCAATCGCGCCGCAAAGTGGGTGCTGCGCACCCAAGCGGGAGCAAGCTCCCTCGCCACAATGCTGAGTCGTCCTATTGTGATGTCTTTATTCGCCCCTGCCCGCTGGCTGTACCGCCTCGAATGGCGCCGTGGTTTCTTCGACTGGGCCCGCAGCGACGGGGTGACCTGGGTTTATATCTTCAAGGTCCTGTTGGCCGCGTTCCTGACCTTGTGGCTGGCGATGCGCCTGGAATTGCCACAACCACGCACGGCCATGATCACCGTGTTCATCGTCATGCAACCCCAGAGCGGGCAGGTGTTCGCCAAGAGTTTCTATCGTTTCCTCGGCACCCTGGCCGGCTCGGCGGTGATGGTGGCGCTGATCGCCTTGTTTGCCCAGAACACTGAGCCATTCCTCGTTTGCCTGGCGATCTGGGTCGGCCTTTGTTCGGCGGGAGCGGCGCGTTACCGCAACTTCCGCGCCTATGGTTTCGTGCTGGCCGGTTATACCGCGGCGATGATCGGCCTGCCGGCCCTGGCCCATCCAGAAGGTGCATTCATGGCGGCGGTCTGGCGGGTGCTGGAAATTTCCCTGGGGATTCTTTGCGCCACCCTGGTCAGTGCCGCGATCCTGCCGCAAACCGCCAGTGCCGCCATGCGCAATGCCTTGTACCAGCGCTTCGGGGTGTTTGCCCTGTTTGTCACCGACGGCCTGCGTGGACGCAGCCAGCGAGAGGCGTTCGAGGCGCGCAACGTGAGCTTCATTGCCGAGGCCGTGGGCCTGGAAAGCCTGCGCAGTGTGACTGTGTTCGAAGACCCGCACATGCGCCGGCGCAACGGTCGGCTCAGTCGCTTGAACAGCGAGTTCATGGGTATCACCACTCGCTTCAACGCCTTGCACCAGTTGCTTGAGCGCTTGCGCAGCAGCGCGGCGGGTCATGTCGTCAATGCCATCAAGCCTGGTTTGCAAACCCTGGCCGAACGGTTGGACGGTTTCAGTAGCCGGGCCCTGACCGACGCCGATGCGGCCCGTCTGTCGGCGGCGCTGGCCGAGTACAAGGCCGATTTGCCGGCCCAGGTGCGGCGGCTGCGGGCGGTTTTCCAGGACACCGCGCCGAGCGACGGGCAACTGCTGGATTTCCACACCGCCTATGAACTGCTGTATCGCTTCGTCGACGACCTGCATGGCTACGCTCAGACCCACGCGTCCCTGGCCGAGCATCGCCATGACCGTGAACGCTGGGACGAGCCGTTCGTGCCGCAGACCAACTGGCTGGCCGCCACGGCGTCGGGGGTTCGCGCTGCTTTCATCCTGTTGTTGCTGGGCAGCTACTGGGTCGCCACCGCCTGGCCGAGCGGCGCAACCATGACGATGATCGCCGCCGCGACCGTGGGCTTGTCGGCCGCGACGCCGAACCCCAAGCGCATGGCCTTCCAGATGGCCTGCGGCACGTTGGCCGGGGCGTTGATCGGCTTCGTCGAAATGTTCTTCGTCTTCCCGTTGATCGATGGTTTCCCATTGCTCTGCGTGATGCTGGCACCGGTGATCATGCTGGGCTCGTTCCTCAGTTCGCGTCCCCAATACGCCGGGGTCGGGCTCGGGCTACTGATCTTTTTCTGCACCGGCTCGGTGCCGGACAACCTGACGGTCTACAACCCCTACGCCTTCATCAACGATTACATCGCGATGATCCTCGGCATGCTGGTGTGCGCCGCGGCCGGGGCGATTATTCTGCCGCCCAACAGCCGCTGGTTGTGGCGCCGGCTGGAACAGGACCTGCGCGAGCAGGTGGTGTTTGCCATCAGTGGCAAGCTCAAGGGCCTGGCCTCGGGTTTCGAGAGTCGTAGCCGCGACTTGCTGCATCAGGCCTACGGGCTGGCGGCGGGGCAACCTGGGGTGCAACGGGACTTGCTGCGCTGGATGTTCGTGGTGCTGGAAGTCGGCCACGCGATCATCGAGCTGCGCAAGGAACAGGCGATTTTACCGGTGCATCCGGCGTATGCCGAAAGCCAACCGTGGCGCCAGGCGATCCGGGTGATGGGGCGGGCGCTGGTGCGGCTGTTCCGCCAACCGAACCCGAGCAATCTGGAGCGTGCCCTGGTGGCGGTGGACCACGCCATTGGCCGTGTGCAGGCCACCGACGAACCCTTCGCCCCGCATTTCGACACCTCGGCCCTGCGCCGGGTGAAAAGCTACCTGCATTTCATCCGCACCTCGTTGCTGGACCCGCAATCGCCATTGGCCGGCTATGCCATGCCGCAAACCGCAGTGCTTCCCCAGGAACCTGAACATGCCCCGTGAGATCGCCTTTCATGGCGTGTACATGCCCACCATGACCCTGATGTTTTTCATCGCCGCCGGCCTGGCCTGGGCCTTGGACCGTTTCCTGTCGGGGCTGGATTTGTACCGCTTCTTCTGGCACCCGGCGTTGTTGCGCCTGAGTCTGTTCACTTGTCTGTTCGGCGCGCTGGCGCTGACGGTCTACCGTTGAGATCGATGCGATGAAAAAGTTCTTCAGCCTGCTGGCGACGCTGTTGGTATTGGCCTTGGCGTTGTGGATCGGCCGTACGCTGTGGGTCCATTACATGAATACGCCCTGGACCCGCGATGGCCGGGTGCGAGCCGACATCATCAACGTGGCCGCCGATGTCAGCGGCGAGGTGGTCGAGGTGCCGGTGGGCGACAACCAGTGGGTGAAAAGGGGTGATCTGCTGATGCGCATCGACCCCGAGCATTACCGCATCGCGGTGAAGCAGGCGCGCTCCCTGGTGGCGTCGCGCAAGGCCACCTGGGAAATGCGCAAGGTCAACGCCCATCGGCGTGCCGACCTGGACAGCCTGGTGATCTCCCGGGAAAACCGCGACGACGCCAGCAACATCGCCGACTCGGCCCTGGCCGATTACCAGCAGGCCCAGGCGCAATTAGAAGCCGCTGAATTGAACCTGTCCCGTACCGAGGTTCGCGCAGCGGTGGACGGCTACGTCACCAACCTCAACGTCCACCGTGGCGACTATGCGCGCATCGGCGAGGCGAAGATGGCCGTGGTGGACATGCATTCTTTCTGGGTCTATGGCTTCTTCGAAGAGACCAAGTTGCCCAAGGTGCGGGTCGGCGATTCGGCGCAGTTACAGTTGATGAGCGGTGAGGTGCTCAAGGGGCATGTGGAAAGCATCTCCCGTGGTATCTACGACCGCGACAACCCCGAAAGCCGCGAGCTGATTGCCGATGTCAACCCGACCTTCAACTGGGTACGCCTGGCCCAGCGGGTGCCGGTGCGTATTCATCTCGACGAAGTGCCCGACGGGGTGCTGCTGGCGGCGGGGATGACTTGCACGGTGGTGCTAGAACCCCGCGACAAGCGTTGAGGCCAGTGGCTTGCTTGTGGATGATGTTGAGTTTGTTGCACACCAAAAAAACCTGTGGGAGTTCAGCTTGCTCGCGATAGCGGTGGTTCAGCTTGCACTGATGTTGGCTATGCCGGCGCTATCGCGAGCAGGCTCGCTCCCACATTCGATCTTTGCTGGGCCTGAATGTTGTGTTCACCCCAGGTCCCTGTGGGAGTTCAGCTTGCTCGCGATAGCGGTGGTCCAGCTTGAACTGATGTTGACTGTGCCGGCGCCTTCGCGGGCAAGCCCGCACTTTTTCCGGTTGCACCCGGAACTCTCGTTCACCCGTGGCGAGGGAGCTTGCTCCCGCTGGGTGGCGAAGCCACCCCAAAACAGGCATTGCGGTGCGACGGATTAACCGTGCAAGCCGGGTTACGACTGCTGCGCAGCCGAGCGGGAGCAAGCTCCCTCGCCACAACAGCCAAAAAGCCAGGTTTGCGATGATTACAGCGATTTGCCCAACCCAAACCGCTTCATCAACCCCTTCTCCAGCAGCCCTTTTGGCAACAAACCGGCCATCATGGGCAATGCCCGGCTGCCATTGCCCAGTCGCAGCAGGCGGGGCGGCTTGGGTTGTTGTACGGCCTTGAGCAGCGCGGCGGCGAATTCGTGGGCTGGGGTCGGGTTGTCCTGGGAGGCCTTGGCCCGGGCGCGGATGCCCTCGCGCAGGGGCCACCAGGGCGATTGTTCGCTGATCAATTGTTCGGCTTCGTGGCCGGCATTCTTGGCGAAGCTGGAGGCGATCGCGCCAGGCTGGACTTCCATCACGCGGATGCCGAACGGCGCCAGTTCCATGCGCAAGGCATCGCTCAGGGCATGCACCGCCGCCTTCGAGGCGCAGTAGGCGCCGGCAAACGGCGTGACCAGCACCCCGGACACGCTGCCGATGTTCACCACCAGCCCCCGGGCCCGACGCAATACCGGGAACAGCGCCCGGGTGACCCCGACGATGGCGAACACGTTGGTTTCGAACTGACGTTGCATGGCCGGCACGCCGCCATCCAGCAGCGGCCCCATGGCGCCATACCCGGCGTTGTTAATCAGCACATCCAGGCCACCCTGCTGCTGGTTGATCCGTTCGCTCAACAGCTCCAGCGCCTGGCCATCGTTGACGTCCAGTTGCACGGCGGTGAACCCGGCCGTGGCGAGCGTCGCCACGTCCTCAGCCTTGCGCGCCGTGGCCCAGACCTGATAACCCGCGGCCTTGAAGGCGTCGGCGAGGGCGCGGCCAATGCCGCTGGAACATCCGGTGATCAACGCAACAGGCATGGCGCGTTCCTTGTGCAAAAAAGTGGGGGAGGCAATCAGTTGGAGAAGCTGCCGTGCAAGCGCTCGGCGCGAAACTCCAGGGTTTGCGGGCGATAACCCGGACGCAGGGGCGGCAGGGGCAGGCAATCCTGCCAGTCGGCGCCGGCCTGCAATTCGCCAGGGCCACGGTAGCGTGGTGCGTCGTAGGGGCTGTCGGCCAGGTTGATGGAGTCGCCAGGTGCATAGGCCGCGACCCGCCAGCGCAGTTCGAGCAGCGGCACGTCGTTGTTGTTCTTCAGGGTCAGAGACAGCGGCCGGTCGGCGGGGCACTGTCCGGGGGCATAGCTGATGCGCAATTCCAGGCGCTCCAGTTGCCGGGTCTCGCGACTTTCCTGCCAGAGCACCCACACGGCGACCAGTCCCAGCCCGATGAACGCCGCGAGGGAGACCGGCAAGGCCTTGGCCGGGTAGCGCAGCAGCAGGATGAGCCAGGTGATGACCAGCAAGACGCCGATAAGCATGGTGGAAGCCTCCGTTACCGTAGGCACATCCTACCGAAGGGCGCGGGCAATGTTGAAGCAATGATGCCCGGCCATGACTTACTTGCAAAAAAAAGCCCCCACCCAACCCACTGCGGATAGGGGACGCAGTGGGCTGGATGGGGGCTTCTTGTACGGCTGATCGTTGCTGCGGGTTACTGTGCGATGGTCTTCACCGACACGCCACGTTCGATCGGGGTGGAGCGACCGTAGATATCCTCGAAACGCTCGATGTCGTCTTCGCCCAGGTAGCTGCCGGACTGCACTTCGATGATTTCCAGCGGGATCTTGCCCGGGTTGCGCAGGCGGTGCACCGACGCGATCGGGATGTAGGTCGACTGGTTTTCGCAGAGCAGGAACACGTTCTCGTCGCAGGTCACCTCGGCGGTGCCACTGACCACGATCCAGTGTTCGGCGCGGTGGTGGTGCATCTGCAGCGACAGGCACGCACCCGGCTTGACCGAGATGTGCTTGACCTGGAAGCGCCCGCCCATGTCCACCGAGTCATAGGAACCCCACGGACGATAGACTTCGCAGTGGTTCTGAGTCTCGGTACGGCCCTGTGCGTTTAGGGTGTTGACCATCTGTTTCACGCCTTGGACCTTGTCCTTGTGGGCGATCATCATGGCGTCCTTGGTTTCGACCACCACGATGTTTTCCAGGCCGATCACCGACACCAGCTTGCCGTTGCCGTGGATCATGCAGTTGCGGCTGTCCTGGACGACGACGTCGCCCTTGGTGACGTTGCCATTGGCGTCTTTCTCGTTGACTTCCCACAGCGACGCCCAGCAGCCGACATCGCTCCAGCCAGCCGACAGCGGTACGACGCAGGCACGCTGGGTCTTTTCCATCACGGCGTAGTCGATGGAGTTGTCCGGGCAGCAGGCGAAGGTGGCTTCGTCGAAGGTGATGGTGTCGGCGGTCTGCTCACTGCGCTCCAGGGTCAGCAGGCAGGTGTCGTAGATGTCCGGATCGTGCTTTTTCAGCTCTTCGAGGAAGCGGCTGGCGCGGAACAGGAACATGCCGCTGTTCCAGAAATAACCGCCGGCCTCGACGAACTCGGTGGCACGCTTGACGTCGGGTTTTTCGACGAAGTGCGAGACGCGGCTCACGCCCTCGGGCAGCAGCGCATCGTTGGTCGACTTGATGTAGCCGTAGCCGGTTTCCGGTTTGGTGGCCGGTACGCCGAACAGCACCATTTCGCCACGCTCGGCGGCCACGGTGGCCAGGGCCAGGGCGCGTTGCAGGGCTTTCTGGTCGTCGATCACGTGGTCGGCCGGCAGCACCAGCATCAGCTCGTCGCGGCCTTCGTTGACCAGCATCATCGCGGTCAGCGCCACGGCCGGTGCGGTGTTGCGGCCGAACGGTTCCATCAGGATGCGCTGGGTTTCGAGCTTACGGGCGCTCAGTTGCTCGTTGACGATGAAACGGTGGTCTTTGTTGCAGACCACGATCGGCGTGTCCATGCCTTCGAACACCAGGCGCTCGAGGGTCTGCTGGAACAGGGTGTGTTCACCGGTCAAGGCCAGGAACTGTTTAGGGAATTGCTTGCGCGAAAGCGGCCAAAGACGTGAGCCACTACCACCTGACAAGATCACCGGAATCATGTTTGTTACTCCTTGAAGCGAAATGGTTGTTAGAGCTACTGCGTTCTGTCGTTTCACTCTCTTGTTTTTGTTCCGTACCCGATTGACACCCCGACTCAGGGTGGGAGCGGGCTTGCTCGCGAAAGCGGTGGTTCAGCCAACATCAATGTTGAATGTGAGACCGTATTCGCGAGCAAGCCCGCTCCCACAGGGGTACAGCGTCAATCAGGTGAATTCATCAGCGGGTCGACACTGGGCGTTTCACCCACACTGGCGACAGGCTGCTGCCTGAACCGGTGACGTACAGCACGGCCGCTTCGCCGCGCTCCAGGGCCACGGGCTTGACGTCGCCGACTTTCTTGTCGCCTTCGAACAGGGCCAGGGACACTTTCACTGGGTTGATTTCACGTTCGCCACGGCCCTTGGCGGCCACGTTCGGCACCACTTCGGTCTTGCCGTCGGCGGTCTTGAGGGTCAGTGCCTTGTCGCTGAGGTTCTGTACGCGGACCAGGGACTTCTGTTTGTTCTTGAACGGTGGCTCTTCGATCAGTTGCGGCTGGCCGGTGGCGTTGTTGACCAGGGTGTAATAGTGATCGGAGGCCAGTTTCACCGGCACGGACTGGCTGCCGACCTTGGCGCTGTAGTCGCCACCGGGCATGAAGCTGAAGTCGCTGCTGGCCAGGGGAGCTACGTCGCTGATGTTGGTGCTGCCGACGGTGGCGCTGACTTCGGCGTTGCTGGCGTTGTACACCCGCACGAAGCTCGAGCCTTTTGGCGCGACCGGACCGTAGAGGGCCGAGTCACCGGCGAAGGCCGAGAAGGAAAGGGCGCTCATGCTGGCGACCAGGGCAACAGCCTTGAAGGAGCGAGCAGCGAGACGGCGAGGAGTAGTGTTGAAAGTCATGGTGGACCTCTCTTTCAGTTTTGCGCCCGGTCGGGCGTCTCGGATTGTGTGTTAGCAGCTACGTTCTGTTGGCGGGCGCCGGCCTGCTTGAGCTCGGCGACCCACTGCGGATCGGCGTCGCCGATCTCGTTGTTCACGGGCAGATAACGTTCAGGGAACTCCCAGATCAGCACCTGTGGCGGGCTGTTCTTGAAGGCATCGCTCTTGAGGTAGCTGAGCATCGGCAGAATCGGCCCATGGCCGTCTTCGGCGTAGTTGACGACGTCGCTGTGCAGGGCTTGCTTGAGCGCACCGACGAAATTCCAGTTGGGGTTGGCGCTGTAGCTGGTGCCGATCAGGGCCACGGGCACCTGGGCATCGGCGAACAGTGCGTCATCGCTGGCCGGCTGGTCGTCGGCTTCGCGGGTGTTGCGCTTGACGAGCGGCTCCTGGGCCGGCATCAGGTTTTCGAACAGCGGGTCCAGCGGCAGGAACTGACGCAGGTCGCCTTTATGAATGACTTTTTCTGCCGGCTCAGTGACGAAACGCTGTGGTTCGCCATTGAGTGGTGTGCGTTCGGCAATGGCTTTGGCCAGATGTTCCGCGGCAATTTGCGCGCCTTCCGGTGTCCAGTGGGTGTCGGTGCGCAGGAACACTTGCTGGCCGCTTTGCTTGGCCTGCTGCAGCGGGGCGAGCAGGTCAGGGGCGACGATCTTGTCCGCTGCCACGCGGGCATGGAAGTCCTGGTACAGGTTGGCGTGAATGCTCGAAGGCTTCACTTCACCCAGGTGCTCGGGGTACAGCCGCGCCTTGGCCGGCACGATCGCCATGACCAGGGTGATGCCTTGCTCCTTGAGCTTCTGGCGCACGCCTTCGATCAGCGCGTAGTTGCCTTGCAGGTTCTGGTCTTCGTTGACGATCGGGTTGAACTCTTCGTCGCTGTACAGCCACTGGTCGCGGCCCAGGACCACGCCTTTGCGGCCCTCGTTGAACAGCTTGTAGTCCAGCGCGGCCCAGATGTTGGTGCCCAGGCGCTTGATCGGAAACTCTTCGTCGTAGTGCGTTTCCACGGCCTTGGCCCAGCGCCCGTTGAGCACGGTCGCGTCGGGGTTGGTGCTGAAGCCGAAGAAGCTGCGCATCGACCACAGGCCCAGCGCTGTCAAAATCAGCATGAACAGTGCGATGTAAAAGATGCGTAATGAGCGGGTCATGTTCAGATCCCTCAGAACTGGAAGTAAAGGAACGGCGAGAAGCTTTGCGCCGAGAGTTTGAGAATCGAGGCAATGAACAGCAGCAGCACCAGGGCGCGCATCACGTAGCGTGACCAGTCCACGGTCCAGTAGGCCGGTTGCACTTGGGCCTCGACGCCGACGGTGTAGCCCGGCTCGTGGATCGCCGCTGGGTTGTCACCCGGCACGGCCTTGATCATTCCCGGTTGCGCGGTGGCCGGGCCGTTGGCTTCGGTATTGACCTCAGGCTTGGTCTTGACCGGTGGACGGTTGGTGTAGAAGTCCCGCAGGCCGAAGAAGGCGAGGGTGGCGTAGGCCACCACCAGCGTGGCGATCTGCAGGCCGGTGAGGTTGGCGCGGGTCAGTTCCGACAGCGACCAGTCGCCGAAGCTGAACATCGCGCTGTACATGCGACCGGCCACGTGCAGGTTTTCGGCGCGGAAGATCACCCAGCCCATCACCACCAGCAGGAAGGTCAGCGCCCAACGAATCGGGTTGATGCTGCGTGGGTTGGTGTCGATGCCTACCGCTTTTTCGATGGCCAGCCACATGCCGTGCCAGGCACCCCAGATCACGTAGGTGATGTTCGCGCCGTGCCACAGACCACCGAGCAGCATGGTCAGGAACAGGTTGCGATAGGTCATCAGCGTGCCTTTGCGGTTACCGCCCAGGGTGATGTAGAGGTAGTCGCGCAACCAGGTCGACAGGCTGATGTGCCAGCGGCGCCAGAACTCGGTGATCGACTGGCTGATGTAGGGCTGCTTGAAGTTTTCCATGAAACGGAAACCCATCATCAGGCCCAGGCCGATGGCCATGTCGCTGTAGCCGGAGAAGTCGAAGTACAGCTGTGCGGTGTAGGCCAGGGCGCCGAGCCAGGCATCGCCCGTGGTCGGGTTCTGCAAGGCGAAGCAATGGTCGGCCACCACCGCCAGGGTGTCGGCGATGAACACTTTCTTGATGAAGCCCTGCATGAAGCGGGTGCAGCCTTCGGAGAACTTGTCCAGCGTGTGGGTGCGGTTGTTGAACTGGTCGGCCAGGTCGCGGAAACGCAACACGGGGCCGGCGATCAGGTGCGGGAAGATCGCCACGAATGCCGCGAAGTCGATCAGGTTGCGAGTCGCCGGTGTGTCACCGCGATAGACGTCGATGATGTAGCTGATGGACTCGAAGATGTAGAACGAGATCCCGATCGGCAACAGCACGTGGGTCAGGATGAACGGGTTCAGACCAAAGCCGGTGATGATCGCATTGAGGCTGTCCACGCCGAAGTTGGCGTATTTGAAATAGCCCAGGATGGCCAAGTCCACGCCCACGCCGAGCAACAGCCAGCGCTGGGCCGGTTTGGTGCGCACGCCGGCGGCGCCGACTTTCAGGCCGATCCAGTAGTTCCACAGGGTCACGCCGGCGAACAGCGCGAGGAAGTCCACGCGCCACCAGGCATAGAACACGTAGCTGGCGATCAGCAGCAGCAGGTTGCGATAGCGTTGCCCGCTCAAGTAGTACAAGCCGAGAAAGATCGGCAGGAACAGGAACAGGAACACGTTGGATGAAAATACCATCCCGATCTCTCCATGTTGAATCAACAGTCAAGGGCCAGAGCCCCCCAAACCCCCCCATGAAAACCGGGGGGCGTATACAGTTCATGTCTGACACTGCCCCTGTGGGAGCGGGCTTGCTCGCGAAGGCGGTGTATCAGTCGACATCATTGTTGGATGTCAGACCGATTCGCGAGCAAGCCCGCTCCCACAATGGGTTTGCCGCCAGGCAAGGGGTACGGTGTCAGCTCCCTTTCTCGCCTTTCTCCCGCGAAGGGTCATACACCCGGGTCAAGTCCCCGCCGAGGCGGAAGGTCTTGAACGGTTGCATTTCGTGCTTACGTTCCAGCACGTCCTCCGAGCAGGTGTAGAGGCTGCAGAACGGTTCGAGCCAGGCGAATTTCGAATCGACCTTCAGGTCCTTCATGTCCTGCTCTTCGCCGTTCTTCTCTTCGAAGATGTCCGGGTCTTTCACCCCGGCCAGCACCCGGTCGCCCAGGCGCTTGAGCGCACCGTTGTTTTCCTGGCGCAGGTCGACGCCGTTGACCTGGGCGAAACTGGCGATCATCGCCAATGGCGGCAGGGCGTAGTTGTGGTAGGACAGGGCCCGTTGCTTGCGCTTGAGTTCGTTGGGCAAATAGCCTTCGGCGTCGACTTGATTGACGCCGACCTTGTATTCCTTGACGGCCCAATCGAACAGGTCGCGGCGGTTGGTTGCCACGGAGGTGGCCATCACCGACCAGGCAGCCCAGTAGGAATGGTTGTTGATCTTGTCCAGCGGCAGGTTGTCCCAATCGCTGACCACCTGGTCGGCCATCCGACTGAACCAGCCTTCGATCAATTGCGCCTGCTCCGGGTGATTGGCCAGCGGACGGGACTCGGAGAACTTCAGGCGCACATAGGCCGAAGCCATGCTGCCCAACGCCCATTTGCGCATGGACTTGCCGGTGTGGTTGAAGTCCTTGGACATCAACGCATCGGCCTGGGCCCAGGCGGTCAGCCAGTTCAGCGTGCATTCCAGTTGCTCGGGGCGGCCGTCACGCATGAACTGCATCACTTGCTTGCTGACGCCACGCTCGATCTTGGTGATGTCGGCGGTGCTGTCGCGGAAGGCTTTTTCCGATTGCACGTTCAGCGTTGCGCGGGCCTTGTCGGAGCCCTCGTACTTGCTGCGAAATTGCAGGGAACCGGTGTAGGGCGTCGGCGTGGCGTCGCAACCTTTGGCCGCTTCGCCGGCCTTGACCTTCTCGATCGGTGCGAAGTAACCCTGTGGCGGGCGCAGCGGGGCCGCCGCCTGCGTGGCCCCGGCGAACATCGCCAGGGTCAGCAGGGAGGGCGCCAGCAGCGTTTTCAACGTTCGGGTGCGCGTGGTACTGGTCATGAGACGAGACCTCATTGTCCGATTTGAGCCGTTTGTTGCCCGGCTTGCGGAGATGCGTTGCGTTTGCAGACTTTCGCTTCCACTTGCAGTGGCTCCTTGCCGGCTTCAGGACCCTGGACCTCTAGAGCCAAGAGGTTCTGGGAGGCCCAGTCCTCGTCGGTACGCAATTGGAAGGCGAAACGTCCGTCGGTGTCGGAGGTATTCGGTTTTTCGATCTTGATGTCCTCGTGGCGCCCATTCATGTACCAGAGGGTGGCTTGCAAGGTTTTCACCGAGGTGTCGGCGAAGCGGATGTCGACCTGGTGGCTGCCGTTACGCAGATCCATGTTCTGGCTGTTGACCATCAATTCGTTCTTGCCCGGCTTGAGCTTGGCCTTGCTGCTCATGAGCGCCGGCTTGCCTTCGCAACCGTTGTTGTCCAGCAGCGCCATCATCTGGCGGTAGATGGTTTCCTGGTCCAGGCGATACAGCGGCGAGAATTCCCAGATGAGAATCTTCGGTGGATTCTTCTGGAATTCTTCACTGCCCAGGTACTGGATCATCGCGCCTTCGAAACCACCGCCAGGGAAGGCGACGTTGAGGATGTCGGCGCCGATGGCTTCTTCCAGGAAACCGGCAAAGTTGTAGTTCTTGCCGCTGTGACTGGTGCCCACGAGGGTGATCTGCGGGTTGCCGGAATCGCCGAACAGGTCGCCGTCACCGGCCTCGCCCTTGGGTTCGGTGGTGAACTGGTCCATGTATTGGATCGCGTAGCTGGTGCCGCACAGCTGCCCGGCCATGTTGTGCAGGGTGCCGGTCTTGCCCATGCGGCCGGACTTCTTGGTCTCGAACTCACGCTTGGGGATGTCGGCGAAGGCCGGGATCTGCTTGACCTTCTCGGCCACGACCTTGGCGGTGCGCTGGGCGCCGTATGGGGTCCAGTGCTGGTCGCCACGGAAATAGAAATCGTGGGCCGGCAGGGTTTCGGGCAGGTTTTCGTTGGTCAGCGGCGACAGGTCCGGCACCACATAACCCATCTGGGCGAAACGGCCGAGCATGGATTTGTAGTTGGCCAGGGCTTTCTCATAGTCGAAAGCGGCTTTTTCCTGCGGGTTGAGCTTGTTGCGGTTCACCAGGCCCCGGGTCGGCTGGTAGACGAGCACCAGCTCGACGCCTTTGGCCTTGAACGCATCGTGCAACTGCTGCAGGCGCTTGTAGCCGGCCGGCGTGGTGTTGAATTCGGTGCGCAGGTCTTCCTGGGTCCGGAACAGCCAATCGCCCTGGGCTTGTACCAGCGTGGTGAAGTTCTGCTGGTAGCGCGTGGTGTAGTTCTTCGCGTCATGGGCCGCCGGGCACAGGTTGCAGCACGGTTCGGCGGTGAAGCTCGGTGCCTTGACTTCATCGGCGCGCGCGCCACTTGCAGCGGCGAGAATGCCGGCAGTCAGGGCGGACAGGCCCAAAAGTTTGATCATCTGTGGGTTCATAAAGGTCATCCTCAGTCCCGCATTTCGGTCTGGCGTTCGACAGGGTCGATCAGCACGGCTTTCTGCTGGCGCACCAACAGGTCGAGAATTTCATCCTGGCGCTCGCCAAGGATCCCCGTGAAGCTGATGCCGCTGGATTTGGTCGGCGCGAGCATGGACACGCGGTACAGCTCAACGCTCAAGGGCGAGTCAATGGACAATGGGCCGCTGCCATTGGCGGCGAGTTCGCCACCCACCACGATCAATGACACTTCGGTATCGAACGGGTCGAGCTTGATGTCCCGGTCGGTGTCCGACAGGTCTTTGATGTGGCCGTAGAGACCGGTCAGGCCGTTGGCCATGGACACGTTTTCGTAGAGGCGGATGTTCACGCTGTTACGAATCCGGATGCCGTGGCGGCGGTTGCTGATCACTTTGTTGCCCCACAGCAGGTTGTCACCACTCTCGTACAGCGTGATGCCGTCGGTGTGGTTCTTGTAGATCTCGTTGTAGGCGATCAGGTTGTTCACGCTGTTACGGTCGATCACCAGGCCCGAGAGTTTGTTGTCATAGCTGCGGTTGTTGAAAATGAAACTGTCGTTGACCTCACGGGAAATAATGATCCCGTGCTTTTTCTTGGTCCCGTAGACGGTGTTGTCGGCAATGATCAGCCGATGGGAACGGTCGTGGGGGTCGATGCCGTAGACGATGTTGTCCTTGTAGGTATTGCTCTTGACCACGAAGTCGTTGGTTTCGTAGCAGTAGAAGCCGTACCACATGTCCGAGAACTCGGAACCGATGATCCAGCCGGTCGGTTCTGGGCGCTTGAGGACCTTGGCCATGTTCGGCGTGTACTGGGAAATACTCACCCCGTACGACTTACTGTTGGCGTAGCCGAAACTGGCCATCTTGCTGTTGACGATGTAGGTCTCGGTGCCGCCCCAGGACAGCAGGAACGGACGGAATTCATTGGGTGAGCGGAACGTGGCAGGGCCGTTTTCCTTTTCGCGCCAGCCGGTGACCTTGGTGTCGCGGATGAACATCCGGCCATCGTTGATCAGGAACGCGCCGCCCTCCTGGGACAGGCGCAATTCCTGGGTTTGCTTGTCGATCTCAAGGATGCCTTTCTGGCCGACCACAATCGGAATCCTGGCCAGGAATACGCCTGGCGAGGTTTCGCTGAGGTACTGCTTGGGCACCTTCTTGACCAGGTCCTTGAGGTTCATGTAGCCATCGTCGATGAAGATGGCCTGTGGGATGCCGCGCTGGCGCACCACCCACTCGGCCATCTTGTTGTCGCCGCCGATGAAGTCTTTCAAGGCGTTTTCCTGCATCATCCGGCGCACGCTGATCTTGCCGGGCTTGCTGCGCACGATCTTGGCCGCGACCGCTTCGGGCGTATAGCCTTTGAGGTCGGGCAGGGTCGGCGCGGCCAGCTCCAGCGGTGCGGTCGGCGCGCTGCTGACGGTGTAGGTCTTGGCTTGTTGCAGTTCCTTGGCCACGTTGCCCGGCTTGACCACCGGTTCAACGTTGGCGAACGCCGGCGAGCCGGCCAGCAGCATCGCTGCGACCAACAGGCTGATCGAACCTTTCATCGCCTGGCTGTTCCTGAGGTAGCGGTTCATATCGGGCACTCCCATGGCCATTCGCATCAGAAGCGCCAGATCACGTCGACAAAGGCGCGATGCATGTACGAATCGACCTCTTTGCCGTAGGCGTCGCCTGGCTTGAACACGCCGCCACGAAAGCGCACCAGCGCCGACGGCTCATCAATGGACTGACTCAGCGCGGCCGGCAGCAGGCCTTGCTTGAAGTACTTGGTGACGACGAGGTCGACTTCCTGGCCCAGGTCCTTGTCGCCATCACGCAGCGGCAGGGTCGAGGTGGACAGGATCGCGCCGGTCACGTCGTCGGTGTTGTTTTCCACGGCGTTGATGCCGTTGCTGCCCACCGGCTTGTTGCCGTCCACGCGCCAGAACTTGTGGTACACAAGGCTTGCGTCGTATTCGTCACGCAGTTGCCAGGAACCGAACAGGCTGGCGCTCTGGGTGTTGGCCATTTCGCCGCGGAACGCTTCGCCGAAACGGTGCACGCGCGAGCGGGTGCCGGTGAAGTTCGAGCGGTTGCTCTGCAGGCCGTTCTGCTCGTAGTCCTCGCTGGCGCGGGCATAGGCCGCACCGACTTGCCATTGCGGGTCCAGACGCAGACGGATACCCAGGTCGGTGGCCCAGCCGTCGACGTCATCGCTGTGCTTGGCTTCTGTTGGGCGCGTGCCGTCGGCATTGAGCGGGTTGACGGTGTCGCGGTCGCCGGTCATGCCGGTGAGGCTCGCCCAGTAGTTGACGGTGTTGGTGTTGCGCCAGTTGTAGGCGTCGCTGTTGGCTTCCAGGCCCAGCCAGGTCAAGTCACCGTTCTCGGTCTTGTCCAGGGTGTCGGTGGCTTCGCCCGGGGTCGGGTAATCGAGGCTGCCGCTGTCATGGGAGTGGTGGGCACGGATCCCGGCCCACTGGCCTGGCATCCACTGGTAGCCCACGTCGCCGTAGACGTGCATGCGGTCCTTGTCCTTGGGGGACAGTTCCTTGAGGTCGGTGCGGTATTCGCTGAACCGTTCGGCCACGCCGAGGTTTGCCCGCAGCAAGGTGGTGTCGAAGGTCCAGTTCAGGGCTTCGATGTTGGTGTCGCGCCATTGGCCGTCGTCGTTGCGCAGGCGCTGGCGACCGAACTTCAACTGCTCGCCCGGGTAAGGGGTCAGGCCACGGTAACCGATCCAGAACTCGCGCATGGCCAGGTAGCTTTTCTTGGCTTCGCGATCGCCGCTGTCGGTTTGCTGGGTGCTGCCATCGGACTGCTGCAGGGTGTCGGTCTCGATGATGTCGCTGGACGTCACGGCCTGGGCCATGGCGTAGGCGCTCCAGGCGCCGCTTTCGCTTTCGCCGTAGACCCATGGACGCAAGTCCAGGCCGACACCGTTGACGTCGCCACCGCTCTGGGTGCCGAGGTCACGGTCGTCTTCGGACTGGCCGGTGATCTTCACTTCCAGGCCGAAGTTCTTGGTGTCAGTCAGGGCCGCCAGGGTCGGGCTGGACCACAACAGGGCAAACGACAGGCCAATACCAGCCTGTACAAAAGGATTGAGCTTCAAAAGCTTCATAGAGGTTCCTCGCCGTCATCTTCTTTTAGGGCTTGCAGTTCAAGCGTATCGGGGCTCATTGCGCCGCGAATGGCCTGCTCTTGTTGTAGCAGGCGTTGCGCTTGTGCAAGTTGTTCCGGCGGTAATTGTGCTTCGAGGGTTTGGGCAAGCTCGGTGGCTTGCGGGGTGTTCTGCGCCTTGGCCAACTGGCTGAACACATACGCGTTGACCGGGTTGGGCTTGGTGCCCTTGCCCTGGGAGAACAGCTGGGCAATGGCGTAGTCGGCGCTGTTCTGGCCGTTGCGGGCGGCCTTGAGCAGGTGGTCCAGGGCTTTTTGCGAGTACACCTGGCCCAGGTAACCGCGGCGATAAATCTGGCCGAGGTAATAGTCGGCGGCCACTTCGCGGCCCACGGCTTTCTGGAAATGCGCCTCGGCGACCTTGGCATCGGCCGGGACCCACTTGCCTTCGTAGTACAGCTTGCCCAGCAACAGATCAGCGCGCGACTGGTCGGCGGCGCGGCCGTTTTCCAGGTACTGCATCATCTTGTCGACGTCACCCAGTTCCGGGAAGTCGTAGAGCAGTTGCGCCAGGCTGACCCAGGCAGCGGGGTAGCCAGGGGCGATGCCTTCGAGCAGCGATTGGGCGGTCTTTTCATCGGTCTTGCCCAGGCTGGCATCGGCCAGGACGCGGGCGACGCTGTCCACGCGCTGGGCGGAAACGACGCCACGGGCGTGGCCGTCCTGCATTTGCTTGAGCAGCGCGGCCTGCTGTTCCGGCTGGCCGCGTTTCTGATAGACGGTGGCCAGTTCGACGTAGCAGATGTCCGTGGTCGCCAGCGCGGCCTTGCAGACTTTCTCGACTTCATCCAAGTGCTGGTCGTAGGTGCCTTGGGTGCGGTAGAGCAGGATCTGCGCCAGGCCCGCTTCCGGATAACCGGCGCTGCGCCATTGACTGATCTGCTGCTGGGCGTTGACGTTCGGGAAGCTGTGGGGATATTGCAGGTACAGCATCGCCAGCGGGATCAGGGTGTTGCCTTCGCCGTTGGCGAAGGCTTTCTTCAACAGGCCTTCGGCTTCGTGTTTTTCCGCTTCGGTGGAACCGGGCTTGGCCACCAGCAGGCGACCCAGGCGCGCCTGGGCCCGCGGCGAGATGTCGGCCGCGGCGCGGTAAGTCGCCTCGGCTTTTTTCATCTGCTCGGGATCGCGGCTGTCCACCTGGATATCGGCCAGGCCTACTTGGGCTTCGCTGTAGCCCAGGTCGGCCAGTTGCTGGTAGTTCTGCTGCGCCAGCGCCGTGTCGCCGCGCTTTAGGGCTTCGTTGGCCAGGCGTTGATCGGGCAGGCCGGCGCAACCGCTAAGACTGACTGCCAGCGCCAGTGCACACAACGCATATCCTGTGTGGGAGCGAGCCTGCTCGCGATGCGGGCCGCTCGGTGTACCAGACAGACCGCGTCGATCCCATCGCGAGCAGGCTCGCTCCCACAGGGAATGCGGTGCATTGTTGTTTTGTGGAGTGATCACGGGCATATCCTCGACTTAAATACCGACGGCCATGGCTTTGTCGATCAGCCAGTTCAGGTTCGGGCCACGGTCGCTGGTGACTTCTACCGGACGGCCGGCCAGCGCGCTGTCCAGGGGTTCGTCAGGCTGGATCAGCACACGGATATCGGAGGACAGGTCGGCACTTTTCAGGCTGGTGCTGCTGACGATCTTGCCGGTACGGGTGGTGTCTTCGCCGGCGACCTGGAAGCTGACCGGCGTGCCTGGGCGCACGTCGCCGAACTGGCGATAGGAGAAACGCGCTTCGACGTTGGCTTCAGTGCCCCGTGGAACCAGTTGGAAGATCACGTCGCCCTTGCTGGCGTACTGACCGTTGGCAACCAGTTGTTGGGCCACGATGCAGTCGCACGGCGACGTCAGGGTGCCGGTCATTTGCTTGCCGAACAGCTCTTCGACTTTGGACGGCTGCAATTGGTTGTCGTCCAGGTGACCCTTGAGCACATCGAGCATGCTGGTGCTGAAGGTCGCCAGTGGGGCGCCCTTGGCGGCCGCGCCGTCGGCCTTGACCAGGCTCTGCACGGTGCCGTCGCGCGGCATGGTGATCGCCATGCCCGGTACATTCACCAGGCCTGCCTGGGCGTGGCTGACGAAGTACATGCCATACACCGACTTGAAGATGAACCCGAACGCCGCCAGGCCAACGATGAAGATCCCGAGGCTGAAGGTCACGGCGCGCAGGCGACCGAAGGCGCTCATGCCGCCGTTGTCGTCTTTCTGCTTGCGAGCCTTGGTGAAGTTGTCGCGCTGCAGGGTCGCCAGCACGTCGCCGACGCCGACGATGTCGCCGGCCAGGTGCGAGGTGATGATGTGACGCAGTGTCGAGATGTCCCGCGGCTCCAGGTTCTGGAACTGGCAACCGGTACGGCCGGTCTCGCGGTCGTAGGAGCGGATCTGCAATTCCACGTCCATGGCCAGGCCAAGGTTGTCGATGACGAATTGCAGGCGAGCCTTGTAGGTTTCGCCAACCTTGAGCGGCAGCTGGCCGGCGTTGAAGCACAGCCCGCCGGCGGACAGGTCCAGGACCTTGACTTCCATGGGCGTGCGGTCGGGACCGAAGAAGCGCAGCTTGGCCGGGATTTTGACCCGGGCGTGTTGGCGCTGGGCTTCGGATTCATGCACTACGTTGACATTCACGGCGGTGTTCATAGGGGCGATTTCCTAGTTAATTCATTCAAGTCCGGTCAGACCATCGTCAGCAGCACGGCGACAAAAATGCTGCCGGCGGAGAAGGTCATGGTCCGAGACGACCAAGTGTTGAACCAACGTTGAAAGCTGGCGAGATCACGGGTCAGGTGGGTGGGCTGGCGAGTCCAGGACTGCTGGTCGAGGCGGAAGAACACGTAGATCTTCACCAGGGCACCGACGATCTGGTTGTAATAGAGAATCGCCGGGTAGGCAGGGCCGATCTTATGTCCGGAGCACGACAGCAGCAGGGTCAGCAGGAACCGGGTGATGCCGATCCACAGCAGGTACACCAGGATGAACGCGGTGCCGTACTTGAAGCTGGCGATCAAGGCCACGGTCAGGCCCAGCAGCGAGGTCCACATCGACACCCGTTGGTCGAACAGCACCACCGAGGTGAACAGGCCCAGACGCCGCATGCCCAGGCCCAAAGCCCGGGAGTTCTGCCGCAGGTTGTTGCCGTACCAGCGGAACATCAGCTTGCGGCTGGCCTTGATGAAGCTCTTCTCCGGCGGATGCTCGACGGTGTTGATCGCCGCATCGGGCACGTAGAAGGTGTCGTAGCCCAGGCGCATCAGGCTGAACCAGCTCGACTTGTCATCGCCGGTCAGGAACTTGAAGCGGCCCAGGCGCCAGTGCTGCAGCGAGTCGCTTTCCACATCGGCGATGAAGTCCGGGTTGGTGACCACGGTGGCGCGGAATACCGACATGCGCCCGGTCATGGTCAGCACGCGCTTGGACAACGCCATGGAGCACATGTTGATGTGCCGCTGGGCGAAGCGCAGCTTGTGCCACTCGCTCATGATGTAGCCGCCGCGCACTTCGCAGAACTCGTTGGTGGTCAAGCCGCCGACATTGCCGAACAGCTGGAACCACGGCACGGTCTTGCGCACGACGCCTTCGGCGAGCACGGTGTCGCCGTCGATCACCGCCACCACGGCGCGGTCGTCCGGCAAGTGACGGGAGATGGCGCGGAAACCGAAGGCCAGGCCGTCGCGCTTGCCGGTGCCGGGAATGCGCACGAAATCCAGCTTGACCCGCGCTGGCGGGTTCATGCGGGCCCAGAGGCTCTTGACCAGCAGTTCATCGGACATTTCCACGATGGAGCAGACCACGGTGGTGGGCAGCCCGCAGTCGATGGCCTCGCGAATGACCGAGCTATAGACCTGGGCCGTAGTCAGCGCGTCGATCCGGAAGCTGGTGACCATCAGGTACACATGGGACGGATCCGCCGCCTTGCCCAGCTTGCGAACCTTGCGGCGCAGGTGTGGGTAGACGATGTACAGGAAGATCATGCCGCGCACGAAATGCGTCGCTCCCATGGAGTAACGCCAGATGCCCACGGCGCCGATCAGGAAGATGAAATCCTTGGATTCGGAGTCGAACGTGGACGTGGGCAGCGCCATGGCGATGCCCATCAATAAACTCATGTAAAACAGCCAACCGGCGGCCTGAAGCAGGCCGTGCTTTAGCCTGTGCATAATCTGCATCCGTCTCTATCTCGGGCGGGCCTTGTGGGCGGCCCGATGGGTTAAGGCAGGCGAAAGGCCGGCCAGGGCATGCCCCGGCCGGCAAACAGACTTACCAGCAGATGCCTTCGGTCCGGCCACTCGGGTTGGTGGCCTTGGACATGAAGCCGACCAGGTCGATGACCTGCTTGCCTTCCGGTACGTTTTCGGTCAGCGCGCGGAACTTCTCGTCGCGGTTGCCCAGGATGATGATGTCGGAGCTGTCGATCACCGAGTCGAAGTCGGCGTTGAGCAAGGACGAGACGTGAGGAATCTTCGACTCGATGTAGTCCTTGTTCGCACCGTGGACGCGGGCGTATTCGACGTTGCTGTCGTAGATCTTCAGGTCGAAGCCCTTGCCGATCAGCATTTCCGCCAGTTCTACCAATGGGCTTTCACGCAGATCGTCGGTGCCGGCCTTGAAGCTCAGGCCCAGCAGCGCGACTTTGCGCTTGTCGTGGCTGGAAACGATATCGAAGGCGTTCTGCACCTGGGATTCGTTACTGCGCATCAACGAGTTGAGCAGCGGTGCTTCCACGTCCAGGGCGCCGGCGCGGTAGGTCAGGGCACGAACGTCCTTGGGCAGGCAGGAGCCGCCGAAGGCGAAGCCTGGACGCATGTAGTACTGGGACAGGTTCAGGGTCTTGTCCTGGCAGACCACGTCCATCACTTCACGACCATCGACGCCGACGGCCTTGGCGATGTTGCCGATCTCGTTGGCAAAGGTCACCTTGGTGGCGTGCCACACGTTGCAGGTGTACTTGATCATCTCGGCAACGGCGATGTCCTTGCGGATGATCGGCGCGTCGAGTTCTTCGTACAGCGACTGCAGAACGTCACCGGAAGCGGTGTCGAACTCACCGATCACGGTCATTGGCGGCTGGTCGTAGTCCTTGATCGCGGTGCTTTCGCGCAGGAATTCAGGGTTGACCGCGACACCGAAATCGACGCCGGCTTTCTTGCCGGAGCAGTCTTCCAGGATCGGGATGACAACGTTTGCCACGGTGCCCGGCAATACGGTGCTGCGAACCACGATGGTGTGGCGGGTGGTCTTGTCACGCAGGACAAAACCGATCTCGCGGCACACGGCCTCGATGTAGTTCAGTTCCAGGTCACCGTTCTTTTTGCTGGGTGTACCGACGCAAATCATCGACAAGTCAGTATCACGAATGGCTTCGGCGAAGTTGGTTGTACCGCGCAGTCGGCCTGTTTGAATGCCTTGCGCCAATAGCTCGCCAAGACCAGGTTCAACGATCGGCGATTTGCCTGCGTTGATCATGTCGATTTTGTCTTTGGCGACATCTACGCCAACTACATCATGGCCCCGTGCAGACAGGCAACCGGCACATACTGCACCGACGTAACCCAAACCAAATATGCTAATGCGCATCGCATTTACCTCTGTTTTTCACGCCATTAAATGGCCGGAGTTAATAGTGTTCAGCGGTCATCGTGCACTCGGAAGTGTGGAATGCAGGCGCCACAGTGCCGTGTGCAGGCATACTAAGTTCCGAGTGTCTAAATAATTGCACTCAAGTTGTGCGCAAAGCGGCCTAGTTGTTATGACCTGCCCTGTTATGCAGCCAGTCCTCGTTGTCGGGAACGCTCGTGCAAAGGTCCTTCACTTCCAATCCCTGGCGAAAAGCCCACAAAATCAGAAGCTTGTGTGCTCGGGTGAGCACGTTATAGGGGCGCAGCCTTGGCCTTGTAGGGGATAGTAATGGTGCGTTATCTCCCATCCTTTAAGGGTGGATCCAATTAGACGACCGTTTCGCTAAGTTGTCGTGACAACTTGGTTAATCCGTTCGACGTCCTGTGTAAGTGATCTCCTACAGATCTGCGAAGAATCGTTACGGGTGGTATGAGCCGTGCAATTTCACATAGTTCCGATCCGCTCATCGCGATTTTCGAAATTTTTCGAAATATTATCGAAGATGGCACTGCTCTCAAGATGATGGCACTTACCATTTTGGCCTTTATAAATGGGGAGTTAATGAGCTGAGATATTTTTGTGCCACTACCGATGAAAAAAATCGGTGCCACTACGCAAAAAACTGACGAGTGTCGAGTGAAAGAAAAGTTAGCGGGGGAGTGGGGCGATTTATTGACGCCATGAAACTGGCGAAACAGGCGAGGAACTAAGATGACAGATCGGGGCTTGATCGAAGCCCCCGATCAGAGAGCGATATAAGGTGATGCCTTATTCGGGGGCGTGATCGCGCAGGAACACCAATTTGTTCTGGCTCGATTGCTCGGGGTTGAAACGATAGCCTTGCACGTCGAATTGGCGGAGTGCCGCAGGGTCGTTGATCCGTTCCTCGATCACGAAACGACTCATCAGGCCCCGGGCTTTCTTGGCGTAGAAGCTGATGATTTTGTACTGGCCGTTTTTCAGGTCGCGGAATTCGGTATCGATGACGCGCGCTTTCAGTGCGCTGCGCTTGACCGCCGAGAAATACTCATTGGAAGCCAGGTTCAGCAGTATGTCGTCGCCCTGGTCGGCCAAGGCTTCGTTCAGCCATTCGCTGATACGCGTGCCCCAGAAGGCATACAGGTCCTTGCCCCGAGTGTTGGCCAGCTTCGTGCCCATCTCCAGGCGATAGGGTTGCATCAGGTCCAGTGGCCGCAACAGGCCATAGAGGCCGGAGAGCATGCGCAAGTGTTGCTGGGCATAGTCGAAATCGGCTTCGCCAAGGCTTTGCGCATCGAGGCCGGTGTACACGTCACCCTTGAAAGCCAGCAGCGCCTGCTTGGCGTTGGCCGGGGTGAACGCCGGTGTCCAGCTGCCGAATCGCGCGGCATTGAGGCCGCCGATCTTGTCGGAGACGTGCATCAGCTCGCTGATCTGTGCCGGCGAGAATTCGCGCAGCTGTTGGATCAGTTCCTGGGAGTGATCCAGGTACTGCGGCTGAGTGAAGCGCGCGGTGGCCGGCGGTGTTTCGTAATCGAGGGTCTTGGCGGGGGAAATCACCATCAGCATGCAATCGTCTCCTTGAAGGTGCGGCGATTCTAGGGGGTTGTCCGGGTGGACTCCAGCTATTGGGGTGATAGGTGATGGATGGGCGTGTTTGGATGGCTGCTCTCCTGGGCAGGCGCTTTTGTGGCGAGGGAGCTTGCTCCCGCTCGGTTGCGCAGCGACCGCAAAAATTCTGGGGCCGCTTCGCCCGAAGCGTCGGACCGGCCCAGCGGGAGCAAGCTCCCTCGCCACAAGGGCTTGTCCGCCAAGTTTGCGCAAGGGGGACGCGTCAGGATCAGCTATCATGCCGCGCGGGTTTCGTTATGGAGACATCCCTTTTGCGCATCGCCCTTCTGTTATCGGCCTGGTTGTTGAGCCTGGGTGCCAGTGCCGCGCCCAACGACGTCGCCACCCTGGACCGCAGCACCTGGCCGGAACAACTTACCAGCCCGACGCTGTTCGACGTGGCCTCGCGGGCCGAGATCCTGATGTTCGCCCGGGGCCTGCTGGATATCGATGCCATGGATGAAATCGCGCTCAAGCAGTACTTGGGGTTGCGCACGGTCAACATGGCTGCGGTCGACGCGCTTCGCGCACGGCTGTGGCAGCGGCTGCTGGCCAATTACAACTTTGCCCAGCGCAGTTGCGATCAGGATGCTTCTTTCTGTTATTTGGTCGAGGACATGGCCACCCTGCGCGAAGAGGCTCGCAGGTTCCATCTGGATGACAACTCCTACTACATCAAATGGGCGGCGCCGAGCCAGATTTTCCATACCCAATATCGCGATGAACTGCTGCGTAAAGCCGCGCTTTTTCCGCAAACCAGCAGTGAAGTCGCTCGTTTTGGCGACTACGAGCGCAATGGCGAGAACATGAACGATCGGCTGTTCCTGCTGACCTTCGACAGCGCCGCCAACGTGGTGCCGGACAACACCCCGTGGCTGACCGATTACCTGCGCAAAGCCAACATGAACGGCACTTTTTTCGTGCTGGGCAAGGACATCCAGGCGCGGCTGGAGGAGCGCTCGGCCAACAGCCTCCAAATGTTGTATGCGGGGCAGTGCGTGGGTGTGCAGGGCTGGGAGTTTCGTTCCCACAGCCATTGGCAGGACTGGCAAGACTCGGTCCGGCGCAGTGTCGAGCTGGTCAAAGGCAAGTTGCCCGAGAATTACGTACCGCTGTTCCGCCCGCCCCAAGGCCAGCGTCGAGGCGATGCCGAAGGGTTTTTCCGGCAGCAGGGCCTGCAAGTGGCGCTGTGGGACATCGATCCCCAGGACAGCGGCAAGCGGCTCAAGCCTGAGCAAAGCGCCCAGCGTGTGCTGACCCTGATGCTGCTATGGCGTCACGGGGTGATCAATTTCAACGCCAAGCAGGATGGGGTGAAAACGGCAATGCCCTGGCTCATGGCGCAGACGGCGCAGAGCGGGATCGGTTGGGCGGACTGCCAGGAAGCGTTTCGCTGAAACCGGAAAAAGCCCGGAAACATTGGGGAGGGAGGAAAACCCGGGCCACATTCGTGACAACCGGACTTCCGACTTTAACGGCGCAATGACGGTACGCCAAGGGTTATTCGTCACTCTGAAAAATAAACTTCAAAAAAACGTCAAAGTGCTTTTTCCTGTCATGTGTTTTGGAGTATCAAGAAGTCAGACCGCCGAAACCTGCAACACAGGTGGCGTCTTCCAAGACCCAATTGTGTGCAGTTCACCTGAATCCTCGCGGGTGAATTCGGTGGCTACCTCGAGGCGCAGCACTGTCACGGTATTGCGTCGAATGGCCCCCACATAGGTGACCGAGTATGGATGACCACGGACGTAGCCCTTCCTCCAACCAGCCAATCCTCTATGTACTCGATACCAACGTATTGATCCACGATCCAAACGCGCTCCTGAACTTCGAAGAACACCACGTTGCCCTCCCGATGACCGTGCTTGAAGAGCTGGACAAGCTCAAGAGCGGGCACCACAGCGTTGCGGCCGAATGCCGGCAGGCGATCCGCCTGATCGACAAGACCCTGGGCGATGCCTCCCCGGAAGATGTCGAACTCGGCGTGCCGATCCAGCGTGGAAAAAGTGGCCCCAAGGGCCTGCTCTCGATCCTGATGAGCAAGCGCACCGAACCCAACCTGGTGCTGCCTGAACACCTGAACGACAACATCATCATCAACCAGTTGATCGACCTACACGCGCGCAACAAGGACCAGGCCGTGGTGTTGGTGACCAAAGACATCAACATGCGCCTCAAGGCACGCGCCTGCGGGATCGCGGCGGAGGACTACAGCACCGACCAACTGGTCGACGACGTTTCGCTCTTGCCCAATGGCTACCACAACATGACCGGCTCCTTCTGGGACCGTGTGAGCAAGGTCGAGACCCGCCAGGACCATGGCCGCACCTGGCACCAGGTGCAACTGATCGACAACCTGCCGGCGGTGCACATCAACGAATTCATCATCGACGAACAAGGCTTCGTCGGCTGGATCAAGGAAATCCAGGTCGACAAATTGCTGATCCTGGATTTGCACCAGGAACCGCTGTTGCATCAAGAGGCGTGGGGCCTCAAGCCTCGTGACATCTACCAGAGCCTGGCGCTGTTCGCCTTGCTCGATCCGGATATCCACCTGGTCAACCTGTCCGGCGCCGCCGGTTCCGGCAAGACCATCCTGGCCCTGGCCGCCGCTATCGAGCAGACCATGGTCAGCAAACGCTACCGGCGCATCATCGCCACCCGCAGCGTGCAGGGCCTGGACCAGGAGATCGGTTTCCTGCCCGGTACCGAAGCGGAGAAAATGGAGCCGTGGCTGGGGGCGATCACCGATAACCTCGAAGCCTTGCACATGGATGATGAAAGCACCCATGGCAGCGTCGACTACATCCTCAGCAAAGTGCCGTTGCAGTTCAAATCCCTCAACTACATTCGCGGGCGCAGCTTCCAGCAGAGCCTGATCCTGATCGACGAATGCCAGAACCTGACCCCGCACCAGATGAAAACCATCATCACCCGTGCCGGTGCCGGTTCCAAAGTGGTGTGCCTGGGTAACCTGGCGCAGATCGACACCCCTTACCTGTCCGCGACCAGCTCCGGGCTGACCTACCTGACCGAACGCTTCAAGGACTTCCCCAACGGGGTCCACATCACCCTGCAGGGCGTACCGCGCTCGATCCTGGCCGAATACGCCGAATCCCATCTGTAACCCCAGCCAAGCCGGGCGACCACCAAGTCGCCCGGTTTTTTTGTATGCGCCACATAATCCCCGTGGGAGCGGGCTTGCTCGCGAAGGCGGTGTATCAGTTGACATATATGCTGCCTGACACGCCCCCTTCGCGAGCAAGCCCGCTCCCACAGGTAAATGCGGTGTTTTGCAAATTGCAGGTGCGACAATCAGCCCTGCCGGAATCTGACCCACGGGTTTACAATCGACGTTCCCGATCAGGAGTATCCCTGTGCTGACTCATCTCGATTCCCAAGGTCGCGCCAATATGGTTGACGTGACCGACAAGGCCGTGACTTTCCGTGAGGCCACGGCCGAAGCTTTTGTGCGCATGCTGCCCGACACGCTGCAGATGATCGTCAGCGGCGGTCATCCCAAGGGCGATGTATTCGCCGTTGCGCGCATTGCCGGCATCCAGGCGGCCAAGAAAACCAGTGACCTGATTCCGCTCTGCCACCCGTTGATGCTCACCAGCGTCAAGGTCGAACTCAATGCCGAAGGCGAGGATCGGGTGCGCATCGTCGCCCGCTGCAAACTGTCGGGACAGACCGGCGTGGAAATGGAAGCGCTCACCGCCGCCAGCGTCGCTGCGCTGACCATCTATGACATGTGCAAGGCCGTCGACCGGGGCATGACCATCGAAGGCGTGCGGGTGCTGGAAAAGCTCGGCGGCAAGAGCGGCCATTTCCAGGCGGATGCGTCATGAACATCACCGTGAAGTTCTTTGCTCGCTACCGTGAAGCGCTAGGCGTGGACTCGGTAAAGGTGGAAGGCGATTTCGCCACGGTCGACGATGTGCGCGCATTGCTCGCCCAGCGGGACGGTGCCGAGGTGCTGAAAGAGCAAAACCTGATGTGCGCGCGCAATGAAGATCTGTGCCAGCTCGACGAACCATTGGCGGACGGTGACGAAGTTGCGTTCTTCCCCACCGTGACCGGAGGCTGAACCATGGCGATTCGTGTGCAGGTCGAACCGTTCGACCCGGGTGTTGAAGTCAATGCGATGCATGCGGCCAATGTCGGCGTGGGGGCGGTGGTGAGCTTTGTCGGCTACGTGCGCGACTTCAATGACGGCCTCGATGTGTCAGGGATGTTCCTGGAGCATTACCCGGGCATGACCGAAAAAGCCCTGGGCAAGATTGCCACCGAGGCCGAGCAGCGCTGGCCGTTGCTCAAGCTGGAGGTGTTGCACCGTATCGGGGCGCTGGAGCCGGGTGAGCCGATCGTTTTTGTCGGCGCCGCCAGTGCCCATCGCCAGGCGGCGTTCGACGCCTGCGCCTTTGTCATGGACTACCTCAAGACCCGCGCGCCATTCTGGAAGAAGGAAAACACCGTCGACGGGCCGCGCTGGGTGGAAGGGCGGGACAGTGATCATGCGGCGGCGGATCGCTGGAAGCAGTAAGCAGCAAGCAGCAAGCAAACTGTTGTTTTTTCGCAGCCCATAAGTCCGTCTTCGCGAGCAAGCCCGCTCCCACAGGGAATTTGTGTTGTACACAGCATGTGTGTTCGGCACAGATCCTTGTGGGAGCGGGCTTGCTCGCGAAGGGGCCAGCAGCCTCCCATCACATTCCCTTGTTTCCCCAATTGACGATATGTACATTAAAGTCCAGTATGGATTTATAAGTACATATAAAGTCATTGCCCCACCTTTCTCTGCCAAACCAACAACAACCGCGAGAGAACATCATGAGCAAACTCCCCCTCATCACCGGCCTGGCCTTGAGCCTGTTGGCCTCCAGCGGCCTGTTCGCCGCTGAGAAAACCCTGCGCATCGGCATCGAGGCGGCTTATCCGCCGTTTGCTTCCAAGACCTCGGAAGGCAAGATCGAAGGTTTCGACTACGACATCGGCAACGCCTTGTGCACCCAGATGCAGGTCAAGTGCGAGTGGATCGAGGGTGAGTTCGACGGGCTGATCCCGTCGCTCAAGGTGAAGAAGATCGACCTGGCGCTGTCGTCCATGACCATCACCGAAGAGCGCAAGAAGTCGGTGGATTTCACCCACAAGTACTATTTCACTTCATCGCGGCTGGTGATGAAGGAAGGCGCTGTGGTCGATGACCAGTACGCCAGCCTCAAGGGCAAGACCGTGGGTGTGCAGCGGGCTACCACTACGGATCGTTTCGCCACGGAAGTTTTCGAGCCCAAAGGCGTGACGGTAAAGCGCTACAGCAACAACGAAGAAATCTACATGGACCTGGCGTCCGGTCGCCTGGACGCGATTTTCGCTGACACCATCCCCCTGGAAGACTTCCTGTCGATGCCCCGTGGCAAGGGCTACGCGTTTGTCGGGCCGGAGCTCAAGGACCCGAAATACGTGGGTGAGGGCGCTGGCATCGCAGTGCGCAAAGGCAATACCCAGTTGGTGGCGGACTTGAACAAGGCCATCGATGGGATTCGGGCGAATGGGGAGTATCAGAAGATCCAGGCCAAGTATTTCAAGTCTGATATCTACGGCGACTGATCAATCGCCTTCGCGAGCAAGCCCGCTCCCACATGGATCTTCGTCGGACATAAATCTCGTGTTCAACGCAAATCCCTTGTGGGAGCGGGCTTGCTCGCGAAGGCGTCAGTAAGGCATCAAAGGTCTCAGCCCTTCAACTCCTTCAAATGCTTGTACACCGTCGCCCGCCCCATGTTCAGCACATTCGCCACATAGTTGGACGCGCTCTTGCCCTTGAACGCGCCTTCGGCATGCAGCGCCAATACCAGCTCGCGTTTGTGGTCGCGGGTCAACAGGTTCAAGCTCAGTTGACGCTCGCGCATCCAGGCGTGCAGGAAGGTGTTGATCCGCTCCTGCCAGTCATCGCGAAACAGTGAATCCGGCTGGGGGATCAGCTTTCCCGGCGACAGGAACAGATCCAGCGCGGCCTTGGCATTCTCGAACAGCGAAATATTCAGGTTGATGCACAGCACCGCCAACGGACGACCCTGGGCATCGCGCAGGACGCTGCTGAGGCTGCGAATCTTCTGTCCGTCCCAGTTCAGTTTTTCGTACGGCCCGATGTTACGTTCGCTGACGTCCTCACTGAGCATGTCTTCCAGGGACGAGTCATCACCGATTTCGCGCTTGGACAGGTTATTGGCGATGTAGTCGACCTTCTGGGTGCGCAGGTCGTGCAGCACGACTTCGGCGTGGGGGTAGAACAGCGTGGCGATGGCGTCGGCGATGGTGCGGAAGTTTTCCAGCGCCGTATCGGAGGGCGAAGCAGTCATGACAGGGCTCCAGGCAGCGTCAGCGCCCCGTGGAACAGGGGCGCGGGGGGAGTGTGCCGCAATCGTGGCGATGCGTCACCTGAGTGGGTTCATCCCAAGCGCTCGGGAGAGAGCATGGCGCTGCTCAGGCCGAAACGCGCCAGGGCTTCGGGCAGCGGTTCGCCACGCACCAGCGCCGCGCTGGCCTGGCCCATGGCCGGGGAGGTCTGGATGCCGTAGCCGCCCTGTGCCGCGACCCAGAACAGCCCGGGCACCTGCGGATCGAAACCGGACAGCAGATCACCGTCGTGGACGAAACTGCGCAATCCGGCCCAGGTGCGGGTCGGACGGCGAATGGTCAGGGTGGTGGCCTCTTCGATCTGGTAGATGCCCATGGCGATGTCCAGCTCTTCCGGCTGCACGTCGTGGGGTTCCACCGGGTCCGCGTTGGCCGGCGAGCCGAGGAACATGCCGGCGTCGGGCTTCATATAGAAGGATTCGTCCAGGCTCACCAGCATTGGCCAGTCGTGGATATCCACGCCCTCGGGGCCGGCGAAGATGAACGCCGCACGGCGCTTGGGTTGCAGGCCCAGTTTGCGGGCGCCGGCCAGCTCGGCCAGTTGATCGGCCCAGGCGCCGGCGGCATTGATCACGATGGGGGCGGTGAAGGTCTGGCTGGCGGTTTTCACCTGCCAAAGCCCTTGGTCATCGCGGCCCAGGCCCAACACTTCGCTGTCGGTGTGCACACTGCCGCCGCTGCGACGGATGCCACGCAGGTAGCCTTGGTGCAGGGCATCCGTATCGATGTCGCAGGCCGTGGGGTCATAGATCGCCCCGTGGACCTTTTCCCGCCGCAGGATCGGCAGCCTCACGCAAGCTTCGTCGGCGCTGAGCAGTTGCATCTGCGGCACCGTGGCCTTGGCGCTCAGGTATTGGTTGTTCAGCTCGGCGGGGTTACCGGTGAAGTCCACGGTCATTTCGCCCCGTGGGCTCAGCAGCGGGTGCTCGCAGAAACCGGCCGGTGGTGCGTCGAAAAAATCCCGGCTGGCCTGGGTCAGCGCCCGCACCTGAGGGGTGCCGTAGGCCGCGGTGTACAGCGCCGCGGAGCGTCCGGTGGAATGGTAGGCCGGGTGCGATTCGCGTTCGAGCACAACGACCCGGCCGTGGGGTGCCAGCCAGTAACCGGTGGAAGCACCGGCAATGCCGCCGCCGATGATGATGAAGTCTGCTTGTGTCATGAAACGCTCCTGTCGAGCACATTGCCGGGAGTTCGCGGAACCTGTGGGAGCGGGCTTGCTCGCGAAAGCGGCTTGTCTGCCACATCAATGTTGAATGTGCTGCCGCCTTCGCGAGCAAGCCCGCTCCCACAGGGAATCGAGTTGTGTCAGTGGTGGTGCAACCGATACAGCGCATTCGCCAACGCAACATCCTCCAGCCCCAGGCCGATGGAGCGGAAGAATACGTGGCGGTGGTAGTCAGGACGCTCCACGTGTTCGCTGAGCAATTCAGGCAAGTCACCGATGATGCTCGACGCTTGCCAGCCGTACTGTTCGCTGGCGATCAACATTTCACCGGCCGAACCCGGAGTGGTCTGACGATAGTCGCAGAACACGTCCATGTCGCTGAGGCGCTGGGGCGGTATTTCGTGGGCGCGTGGGGCGTTGGTGCTGATGGAGGTAATCAGTGCTGGTTTGCCCAAGGTCCGTGGGTCGAACACGGCGTTGGCGGACGAGGTGCAGAGCATCACCACATCGGCATCGTGCAGCGCCGCTTCGAGGGTGTCGGCGATTTGCAGGCGCGGGTCCAGGCCGGTGAGCGAGGCAAGTTCCTGTGCCGACTTGGTTTTCAGGCCGGGCGAAAACAGGCTGATGCCTTGCCAGTCCCGCAGGTCCTTGACGTAGTGCACATGCGCCCGTGCCACTGCGCCGCTGCCAATGACCACCAAGCGCCGGGCGGTATGCGGGGCGAGGGCATCGACGGCGACGGCGGTGGTCGCGGCGGTGCGGGCGGTGGTCAGTTCGGCGGCATCGCACAGCAGCAGCGGTTGGCCGGTCTGCATCGACATCAGCAAGGTCCAGGCGGTCACCAACGGACCTTGCTCGCGCACGATGTAGGGCGAGGTCTTGATCCCGTAGACCTGTTCTTCAGCCAGCACGCCCAGGTAATTGATGAAGTCCCCGGCACTCTGGGGAAACACCACCAATTGCTGGGGTGGCTGCACCGCTTGCCCGGCCGCGAGATCACGAAACAGCTTGCGCAAGATGTGTGGCACATCGACCTGTCCGAGCAGTTCTCGGGCTGTCGCTTGGGTCATGACATAAGGCGTGCTGGACATAGGGGCTCCGGGATGGGCTTCTAAACTAATTTGTCCATTATGGACTTTTAGTTTATTCGGGCAATATCCCGGGGCAAAAAAAAGCGCAGCCTGTCGTGGCTGCGCTTTTTGTTTTGTGGGGCCGTTAAGGGCGCTTGCGCTCAACCGGCCGCAACAAATGCGTCGGTGGCATCTCACAACTGATCTTGCGCCCCAGCAACGCCTCGATCGACGGCAATTGGTAAGAATCATCTTCACCGGCGAAGCTGATCGAAACCCCTGCGGCCCCGGCACGACCGGTGCGGCCGATACGGTGCACGTAATCGTCCGGTACTTCCGGCAGGGTGAAATTGATCACATGACTGATACCGTCGATGTGGATACCACGACCGGCCACGTCGGTGGCAACCAGTACGCGGATCTTGCCTTCGCGGAAGCCTTCGAGGGTCTTGATGCGCTTGTGCTGGGGCACGTCGCCGGAGAGTTGGGCGGCGTTGACGCCATCACGCACCAGGCGTTCTTCGATACGCCGCACTTCGTCCTTGCGGTTGGCGAATACCATCACCCGTTCCCAACCGTTGTCGTTGACCAGGTTGTAGAGCAGCTTGTATTTGTCGGCACCGGCGACGGCGTAGATATGTTGCTCGACGTTTTCGCTGGCGACGTTCTCGGCTTCGATCTCGACGATGGCCGGGTCGGTGGTCCACTGCTTGGCCAGGTTCATCACGTCTTCGGTGAAGGTGGCGGAGAACAGTAGGGTCTGGCGTTCGCTTTTCGGTGGGGTCTGGCGAATGATCTGGCGCACTTGTGGGATGAAACCCATGTCGAGCATGCGGTCGGCCTCGTCCAGCACCATCACTTCGACCATGTCCAGGTGCACGTCGCCGCGCTGGTTGAAGTCCAGCAGGCGGCCCGGGGTGGCCACCAGGATGTCGCAGTGGCGGGCTTCGAGGTGCTTGAGTTGCTTGTCGAAATCCATGCCGCCGACGAACGTCATCACGTTCAGGCCGGTGTACTTGGTCAGGTCGGCGGCGTCCTTGGCGATCTGCACCACCAGCTCGCGGGTCGGCGCGATGATCAGTGCCCGCGGTTCGCCCATGTAGCGTTCCTTGGGCGGCGGGGTCTGGAGCAATTGGGTGATGATGGAGATCAGGAACGCGGCGGTCTTGCCGGTGCCGGTCTGGGCGCGACCGATGGCGTCTTTGCCGGCGAGGGTGTAACCGAGCACTTGCGCCTGGATCGGCGTGCAATAGGGGAAACCCAGGTCCTGGATGGCATGCATCAATTCAGGGGCGAGCTTGAAGTCGTGGAAGCGGGTCTTGCCTTCCTGGGGTTCTACGGCGAAGTCCTCGAGTTTCCAGGCGACGACCGGTGGTTTCGGTGCGCGTTCGCGGCGCGGCCTGGGGGCTTCGTTGCGAGGTTTCTCGGGCTCGGGGGCCGTGACAGGCTGGACGACGGGTTCTTTTGTTGCCTGTGCAACAGGTGCCGCCCGGCGCGGTTGTTGCGCATCGGTATGGCTCGGGCCGTGGGTCGGCGCTGTGGGGCCAGGCGCGAGTTGCTCGGCCTCGCTTTTACCGAACATCTTCTTGAGTGCTTTGAGCACGGTCATCTCATCGATTGGTTAAGGAATGTACGCCGGCCAGTGTAATGCAAGAAACGGGCGCGGCGTAGTGGGATCGTCAAAGGACCGGCGTGGCGATTGGCCGCCTAGCGCAACCGCTCGGCCAGCCAGGTGCCGATGTCGCGAATCTCCTCGGGTAACACTTCGTGGCCCATTGGGTATTCCTGCCATGTCACGGTGACACCATGCTGCTTTAAATACTCTTTAGCAGTCCGCCCCATGGGGTTGAGTACCACTTCGTCGTATTGACCATGCAGCGCCAGGACCGGAATGCGCTGCTGGCTGGCCGATAATTGCAGTTCTTCGCTGAAGGTCGGTGCATAAGTAGACAGTGCGACCACGCCGCCCAGCGGGCCCTGCCATTTCACGAAAGCGGTGTGATAGACCACCGCGCCACCTTGGGAAAAACCGGCGAGGAAAATCCGCGAGGCGTCTATTCCGCTGGCTCGCTGGGTTTCGATCAGGTCAATGACCCGTTGCGCCGAGGCTTCGAGTTGCTGTTCGTCGATGGCCCGGGCCGGGCTCAAGGCACGAATGTCGTACCAACTGGGCATGGCATAGCCGCCGTTGATCGTTACTGGTTGGGTCGGGGCCTGGGGTAGAACGAAACGTGTGGTGAGCAGGCTTTGCTGCAACATTTCGGCGACCGGCAGGAAATCAAAACGATCGGCGCCCAGGCCGTGGAGCCAGATAACGCACGCGTCAACAGTGCCGCTGGGCTCGAGAATCAAGGGGTCGGTCATGGTTGTGCTCCAAATCTGTGCGGGTGCGCTCAATCAGTGCGTGATTACAGTGCGCTTCCGGCGTCTCAGTTAATTAGATGTCGCAAAGTTGAAAGTTTTTGTCTTGACGTGTTTTACATGGCCTAAGCGCAGCGGTCTGGTACGGGCTTTGCTATGGGGTAGCTGAGTGATGATTCTTACGCTGCGCGGTAACACTATCAGTTAGACGCGCCGCATGGGATATCAGAAATCCGGTGATGAATGTTCGCCAATAGCCGCTACGGGCTTCGCGAACGTGAAGGGCTACAGCCCGTTCGGCCGATTGGTGAGAGATGGGCATGACCACTGTTTACGGACATCCTCATTAGTAGACCCATAGCGAAAGTCCAGACGTCGGTTGACCCTAAAAAAAGCCAACAAGGGTCGGCAATGCCTCAAAAGGGTGCGACAGGGCTCGAGCTCCGACACAACAAGAGCAAAACTGGAGGTTTGAATGAAGTTACTGAAATCCACCCTGGCAGTCGTGACTGCAGCAGCAGTCCTCGGCGTCAGCGGGTTCGCTCAGGCGGGTGCAACCCTGGATGCCGTGCAGAAGAAAGGTTTTGTGCAATGTGGTGTAAGTGACGGCTTGCCGGGTTTCTCGGTACCTGATTCCACCGGCAAGATCGTTGGTATCGACGCTGACTTCTGCCGTGCCGTGGCCGCTGCGGTGTTTGGCGACGCGACCAAGGTCAAGTTCAGCCAGTTGAACGCCAAGGAGCGCTTCACCGCGCTGCAATCCGGCGAAATCGACATGCTGTCGCGCAACTCCACCATGACCAGCTCCCGTGATGCGGGCATGGGCCTGAAGTTTCCTGGCTTCATTACCTACTATGACGGCATCGGTTTCCTGGCCAACAGCAAACTGGGCGTCAAGAGCGCCAAGGAACTGGACGGTGCGACCATCTGCATCCAGGCCGGGACCACCACCGAGCTGAACGTGTCCGACTACTTCCGCGCCAACGGCCTGAAGTACACCCCGATCACTTTCGACACCTCCGATGAAAGCGCCAAGTCGCTGGAATCCGGCCGTTGCGACGTGCTGACCTCGGACAAGTCCCAACTGTTCGCCCAGCGCAGCAAGCTGGCGTCGCCGAAGGACTACGTGGTCCTGCCGGAAACCATCTCCAAGGAGCCACTGGGCCCGGTCGTGCGTAATGGCGACGACGAGTGGCTGGCCGTTGTGCGTTGGACTGGCTACGCCATGCTCAATGCTGAAGAAGCCGGCATCACTTCGAAAAACGTCGAAGCTGAAGCCAAGTCCACCAAGAACCCGGACGTCGCTCGTATGCTGGGCGCTGACGGTGAATACGGCAAAGACCTGAAGCTGCCGAAGGACTGGGTCGTGCAGATCGTCAAGCAAGTCGGCAACTACGGTGAAATGTTCGAGCGCAACCTCGGCAAGGACACCCCGCTGCAGATCGATCGCGGTCTGAACGCTCTGTGGAACGCAGGCGGCATCCAATACGCACCACCAGTGCGCTGATGGTTCTATCACCCGGTGGGCCAACCACCGGGTGATGTTCTGTTCCATTCTTTGCGGGGCACTTCATGCAAAATTCAATCGGCGCACCTAAGCAGAGGCTCAGCCTCAGCGATCCACGAGTGCGTGCGTGGGTATTTCAGATCGTCACCATCGTGGCGGTTATTTCGCTGGGCTGGTTTCTGTTCGATAACACGCAGACCAACCTGGAGCACCGGGGCATCACGTCCGGTTTCGGCTTTCTGGAGCGCAGTGCCGGGTTCGGCATCGCCCAACACCTGATCGACTACACCGAAGCGGACAGCTATGCCCGCGTCTTTGTCATCGGTTTGCTCAACACCCTCCTGGTGACCTTCATTGGCGTGATTCTGGCGACCATCCTGGGGTTCATCATCGGCGTCGCACGCTTGTCGAAGAACTGGATCATCTCCAAGCTGGCGACCGTCTATGTGGAGGTTTTCCGTAACATTCCACCGCTGTTGCAAATCCTGTTCTGGTACTTCGCCGTATTCCTGACGATGCCGGGACCACGGGCTGCCCACAATTTCGGTGACACCTTCTTCGTCAGCAGCCGCGGCCTCAACATGCCAGCGGCGCTGATGGCGGATGGGTTCTGGCCGTTCGTGGCCAGTGTCGTGCTGGCGATCGTCGCCATCGTGCTGATGACCCGCTGGGCCAACAAGCGTTTCGAAGCGACCGGCGAGCCGTTCCATAAATTCTGGGTGGGCCTGGCGCTGTTCCTGGTGATCCCGGCACTGTGCGCCGTGATCTTCGGTGCGCCCGTGCATTGGGAAATGCCGCAGCTCAAGGGCTTCAACTTCGTCGGTGGCTGGGTATTGATCCCTGAGCTGCTGGCCTTGACCCTGGCCTTGACCGTGTACACCGCGGCGTTCATCGCCGAGATCGTGCGCTCGGGCATCAAGTCCGTGAGCCATGGCCAGACCGAGGCGGCCCACTCGCTGGGCCTGCGCAACGGTCCGACCCTGCGCAAGGTGATCATCCCGCAAGCCTTGCGCGTGATCATCCCGCCGCTGACCAGCCAATACCTGAACCTGGCGAAAAACTCTTCCCTGGCTGCCGGTATCGGTTACCCGGAAATGGTTTCGCTGTTTGCTGGCACGGTGTTGAACCAGACCGGTCAGGCCATCGAGGTGATCGCGATCACCATGAGTGTGTACCTGGCGATCAGTATCAGCATTTCCTTGCTGATGAACTGGTACAACAAGCGCATTGCGCTGATCGAGCGGTGAGGAAAAGCGCATGACATCCCATACTTTCAAACCTGATATGCCGCCACCGAGCAAAGTGTTCGGGCCAGTGGCATGGATGCGCGCGAACATGTTCTCCAGCTGGCTCAACACGCTGCTGACATTGTTCGCGTTCTACCTGATCTACCTGATAGTTCCACCGATCCTCGGTTGGGCTATCCTCGATGCCAACTGGGTGGGCACCACCCAGGCCGACTGCACCAAGGAGGGCGCCTGCTGGGTGTTCATCCAACAGCGTTTCGGCCAGTTCATGTACGGCTATTACCCGACGGGCCTGCGCTGGCGCGTAGACCTGACCGTGTGGGCGGCAGTGCTGGGTGTGGCGCCGCTGTTCATCTCGCGCTTCCCGCGCAAGGCGATCTACGGCCTCAGCTTCCTGGTGCTGTACCCGATCATTGCCTGGTGCCTGCTGCACGGTGGCGTTTTCGGTCTGGATACCGTGGCGACCAGCCAGTGGGGCGGCCTGATGCTGACGTTGGTGATCGCCACCGTCGGTATCGTCGGTGCTCTGCCGCTGGGCATCGTCCTGGCCCTGGGCCGTCGCTCGAACATGCCGGCGATCCGCGTGGTCTGCGTGACCTTCATCGAGTTCTGGCGCGGTGTGCCGTTGATCACGGTGCTGTTCATGTCGTCGGTGATGCTGCCGCTGTTCCTGCCCGAAGGCATGAACTTCGACAAGCTGCTGCGGGCATTGATCGGGGTGATCCTGTTCCAGTCGGCCTATGTGGCCGAAGTGGTGCGCGGCGGCCTGCAAGCCATTCCGAAGGGGCAGTACGAAGCGGCCGCGGCGATGGGCCTGGGTTACTGGCGCAGCATGGGCCTGGTGATCCTTCCACAGGCACTGAAGATGGTGATCCCGGGGATCGTCAACACCTTCATTGCGCTGTTCAAGGACACGAGCCTGGTGATCATCATCGGCCTGTTCGACCTGCTCAACAGCGTGAAACAAGCTGCCGCCGACCCGAAATGGCTGGGCATGGCCACTGAAGGCTATGTGTTTGCCGCCCTGGTGTTCTGGATTTTCTGTTTTGGTATGTCCCGCTATTCCATGCATTTGGAACGCAAGCTGGACACTGGCCACAAGCGTTAGGAGTTGACTCATGAGTGAAGCGATCAAACAGCCTGTGAGCCCTGAAGGCATTATTCAGATGCAGGGCGTGAACAAGTGGTACGGCCAGTTCCACGTGTTGAAAGACATCAACCTGAACGTCAAGCAGGGCGAGCGTATCGTGCTGTGCGGCCCGTCGGGTTCCGGCAAGTCCACGACTATCCGCTGCCTCAACCGCCTGGAAGAACACCAGCAGGGTCGCATCGTGGTCGATGGCGTGGAACTGACCAACGACCTCAAGCAGATCGAAGCGATCCGCCGTGAAGTCGGCATGGTGTTCCAGCATTTCAACCTGTTCCCGCACCTGACCATCCTGCAGAACTGCACCCTGGCGCCGATGTGGGTGCGCAAGATGCCCAAGCGCAAGGCCGAAGAAATCGCCATGCATTACCTGGAGCGCGTACGCATTCCAGAGCAGGCGCACAAGTATCCGGGCCAGCTCTCGGGCGGTCAGCAACAGCGTGTGGCCATTGCCCGTGCCCTGTGCATGAAGCCGAAAATCATGCTGTTCGACGAACCGACCTCGGCACTCGACCCAGAGATGGTGAAAGAGGTGCTGGACACCATGATCGGCCTGGCCGAAGACGGCATGACCATGCTCTGCGTGACCCACGAGATGGGCTTCGCCCGCACCGTGGCCAACCGCGTGATCTTCATGGACAAGGGTGAAATCGTCGAACAGGCCGCGCCGAACGACTTCTTCGACAACCCGCAGAACGACCGCACCAAGCTGTTCCTGAGCCAGATCCTGCATTGATCGGCGTTAGGCAGTGAAATAAACCCGGACTTGTCCGCAATGCTGTTCACGTAAGAAAAACGGTGAACCCGTGGCGAGGGAGCTTGCTCCCGCTTGAGTGCGAAACGCTCACAAAGAGGGGGCCGCTACGCAGCCCAGCGGGAGCAAGCTCCCTCGCCACGGATTTTTCTACCGCCCGATGTGAATAGCGTTGGACTTGTCCGTTTTTTTTTGCTGTTTTGGCTGCTCAGTGAGTCGTGAGGGTTTCGTGCTCTTTGTGCGCTGTAGTCTTGAATCCTCTCAAGTCCGCACCTTCAGCCAGGGTTCGTGCATCTACGAGCAAATGCGGGTAACGATCAAGCAGGCGCATCAGCAGCATCAACGCTTTTGGTGGCAGTACCTCACCGCGCTCATAGCGGGAAAACGCGTTGTGCCCACCGCCCGATAGCAGCGCTACCGCTTCTTTTTGAGAGAGATTCAGTTTGCGCCGGACACGTTTGATCTCTTCGCCAATCATTCGCCTGGCCGCATTGACCAGCTCATCACCGGCGTGGTCATAGCGATCCGAGCAGCTTGAGTCGAGCTCGACTTCGCCGCACATCTGACATTCCCAGCCAGACAAGTCATCGACCCGGCGTTCCAGTCCCTTGACGCTGATGGTTTCGCCGCGACCTTCGAAATGCAACATGCCCTCCGGGGCACCACAGCTGAAGCATTGCTGGTGTTTCATGAGTTTTTCTCCTTGAAGGAAATTACCGGTGGGCCTCCGCTGGGGCGGTACGTCACTTTCAGGTAAATCTGCAGACCGTGTGAATTGGCGTGGTAGACGTCATGCCAGACTCGATGATCGTCATAGGTGGTCATCGATTTATAGAACTGTTTTCGTTCAAGCCCATGGATGACCTGCTGCATATCCGAGACGTTTAAACCGAGCGTCCGAGCAGTGTTCTTCGCAGTGCTGGTGAAAGCTTTCCCTTTTAGCCGCCTGACATCCGCCTGTATCGCCACCAAGGCGTAATGGGGTGTGTTCTTTTCCATGGAACGGTGCGCCCTGTTCGTAAAATTACCCTTAAAGGGTAATTTTGACTAATCGAAAATCTCGTTTCATTTGCCTCCGATTGACCCTAGGCAGTTGCCGTCCTACACGAAGCTGACTAACATGTCAGAAAATTCATCCCATGATTGGATGAAAGGGCGGACTCTATGTCAGATATTTCTCCATTAATGAAACGCTCCCTGGTCGATCAGGCCCTGGAGCAATTGCGTCGACGAATCAGCGAGGGCGTGTGGGCTGTCGGCCAGCGCTTGCCCACCGAGCCAGAGTTGGTGGCGGAGCTGGGTATCAGCCGCAACACGGTGCGCGAAGCCATGCGCGTGCTGGCGTTTTCCGGTTTGATCGAGATCCGCCAGGGCGACGGCAGCTACGTGCGGGCGGTGGTCGATCCGCTGGATACCCTCAAGGTGTTGTCGCGCTGTTCGCTGGAACAGGCCCGGGAAACCCGGCACATCCTGGAAGTAGAGGCCATTGGCCTGGCGGCGCTGCGGCGTACCGATGAGGATTTGCTTGCCTTGCGCCAGGCGCTGAAAACCAGCGGCGAGCATTACCACGGCGACCTGGAGCACTACATTAAGTGCGACCTGGTGTTCCATCGCCTGCTGGTGGACGCCGCGCATAACCCGGCCCTCAGCGAGCTGTATCGCTATTTCTCCAACGTGATCGGCGCGCAATTGCGCCAGAGCCTCAACATCATTCCCCGTCATCAACATGTGTTCGATTTGCATATCGAGATTCTCGAAGCCGTCGAACGCCAGGATCCGGAGCGGGCCAAGGCCCTGTGCCGGCAGTTGATCAATGAACCCTGAACCAGAGCTTTCCATGTCCCGCGATCCGCTTGACCGCACCCCTTTGACGCCGAAAAAACGCGCCGCCGAACTCGAAGAACTGTTGATCGACGCCGAAGCCGACGATGAGCAGGCCCAGCAGAGCCACCCGTTGGTACGACGTCCCTGGCTGTTGCTGCTTGGGTTGATTCTGGTGGCGCTGAACTTGCGTCCGGCGCTGTCGAGCATGGCGCCGTTGCTCAGCGAGGTTTCCAAGAGCCTTGGCCTGTCGGCTGCGCAAGCAGGTTTGCTGACGACCCTGCCCGTGCTTTGCCTGGGATTGTTCGCACCGCTGGCGCCTGTGCTGGCGCGACGCTTTGGTGCTGAGCGCGTCGTGCTGGGCATTTTGCTGACCCTGGCCTGCGGCATCGTCTTGCGCAGTTCGTTCGGCCAGTTCGGCTTGTTCGCCGGCAGCATCCTGGCGGGCGCCAGCATCGGCGTCATCGGGGTGCTGCTGCCCGGCATCGTCAAGCGCGACTTCGCCAAGCAGGCCGGCACCATGACCGGTGTCTACACCATGGCGCTGTGCCTGGGCGCGGCGATGGCGGCCGGGGCGACGGTGCCGTTGAGCGAGCACCTTGGCCACGACTGGGCCTTGGGCCTGGGGTTCTGGGCGGTCCCAGCGCTGCTGGCTGCGGTGTTCTGGTTGCCGCAAGTGGGCGAAAAACACGGTGCCCATCAGGTGGCGTACCGGGTTCGCGGCTTGCTGCGCGATCCCCTGGCCTGGCAAGTGACCTTGTACATGGGGCTGCAGTCCTCCCTGGCCTACATCGTCTTTGGTTGGCTGCCCTCGATCCTGATTGGGCGTGGCCTGACCCCGACCCAGGCCGGGCTCGTGCTGTCCGGTTCGGTCATCGTGCAGCTGATCAGTTCGCTGGCGGCGCCTTGGCTGGCCACGCGCGGCAAGGACCAGCGCCTGGCCATCGTGGTCGTCATGGTCATGACCCTGGGCGGGTTGTTCGGTTGCCTTTACGCACCCATCGATGGCTTGTGGGGCTGGGCGATCCTGCTGGGCCTGGGGCAGGGCGCGACGTTCAGCCTGGCGCTCACGCTGATCGTGTTGCGTTCGCGGGACGCCCATGTGGCCGCCAACCTGTCCGGCATGGCCCAGGGCTTTGGTTATACGCTGGCGTCGTTGGGGCCCTTCGCGGTGGGCGTGGTCCACGACTTGACCGGCGGCTGGAATGCACTGGGCTGGATCTTCGGCCTGATTGGCCTGGGGGCGATCATTGCAGGCATCGGCGCAGGCCGGGCGTTGTACGTCGGCGTCAGCAGCGAAAGGGTCTGACCTTCGTTGATATCATTTTCATGGCGAATGACGATGGTCTTCCCCACGGCGGCAGATTATCGTGCTGGCCTACTGAAACGTTTTTCGGAGCCTGTCCATGAGTGATGCCCACAACGCCTTGATCACCCGTTTTTACCAGGCCTTCCAACGCCTGGACGCCGACGCCATGAGCGCCTGCTACACCGATGATGTGGTGTTCAGCGATCCAGCGTTCGGCGAACTGCGCGGGCGTGATGCCGGTGACATGTGGCGCATGTTGACGACCCGGGCCAAGGACTTCTCCCTGACCTTCGATAACGTGCGCAGCGACGAACGTACCGGCGGTGCGCACTGGGTGGCGACGTACCTGTTCAGCCAGACCGGCAACATCGTGATCAACGACATCCAGGCGCGCTTCGTGTTTCGCGATGGCAAGATCTGCGAACACCATGACAGCTTCGATCTGTGGCGCTGGTCCCGCCAGGCGCTGGGCACCAAGGGCCTGTTGCTGGGCTGGACGCCGCTGGTGCGCAACGCCGTCAGGGCCCAAGCGCTCAAGGGGCTGCGGGCGTTCCAGGCCAGTCGCTGATAAGATCGCGGTTTGTCCTGGCTCACCTGTTGAACATTTTGTGACGACCGTCGACTTATCCTCCGATCTGCCTGCACAAGGCGCCGCCGAACCGGACAAACCCTGGTTCGTCTACCTGGTGCGGGCCGCCAACGGCTCGCTGTACTGCGGCATCAGTGATGACCCGGTGCGGCGCTTCGCCAAGCATCAAAGCGGCAAGGGCGCGCGCTTCTTCCTGTCCAGCCCGGCAGTGGCCCTGGTGTACACCGAGGCCTGCCGCGACAAGGGCGAGGCCTTGCGTCAGGAGCGGCTGATCAAAAAGCTCAGGAAAAGCGCCAAGGAATGCCTGGTGGCCAGTGCGCTGCCCCTTCATCAGCCGGGCTGATAGGCCTTTATCAGGCCGGTAGGCTGGCCCGGTCAGGCGCGCTAAGCTGCAAGACTTCATTCCTGCAGTGGCGAATCTCATGTCAGAGTTGATTCTTCATCATTACCCGACGTCTCCTTTCGCGGAAAAAGCCCGGTTGTTGCTGGGTTTCAAGGGCTTGTCCTGGCGTTCGGTGAGCATCCCGCCAATGATGCCCAAGCCTGACCTGACGGCGCTGACGGGTGGCTATCGCAAGACGCCGGTGTTGCAGATCGGTGCGGATATCTATTGCGATACGTCGCTGATTGCTCGTCGACTGGAGCAGGAGAAAGCCTCGCCGGCGCTGTTCCCTGAAGGCCGCGAGATGATCGCGGCGTCCTTCGCGGCATGGGCCGATTCGGTGGTGTTCCAGCATGCCGTGAGCCTGGTGTTCCAGCCGGAGTCGGTGGCGGTGCGGTTCGCCAAGCTATCGCCTGAAGCCATCAAGGCATTCATCAGCGACCGCGCCGGGTTGTTCAGTGGTGGCACGACCACGCGCTTGCCCGCCGACCAGGCCAAGCACCAGTGGCCGACGATCATGGCGCGCCTCGAACAACAATTGCAGCGCGAAGAGGGCGATTTCCTGCTGGGCGATCCGTCGATTGCCGACTTCGCCATGGCTCATCCGCTGTGGTTCCTCAAGGGCACGCCCGTCACTTCGCCGTTGGTGGACGAATACCCGGCGGTATCGGCGTGGCTCGCGCGGGTGCTGGGTTTCGGCCATGGCGCGTCGAGCCAGATGAGTTCCGAAGAAGCCTTGGAGGTTGCCCGCAATGCGACGCCGGCCGCGCTGCCGGATGAGTCGTTTGAAGAGCCGAACGGGTTCGCGGTTGGGCAGCAGGTGACCATCGCCGCGACGGACTATGGTGTCGATCCCGTGGCCGGGGAGTTGGTGTTTGCGGGCAGTGAGGCGTTGATAGTACGCCGGGAAGATGAGCGTGGCGGGGTGGTGCATGTGCACTTTCCGCGGTTTGGGTTTCGCGTCGAGGCTCGATGAACAACGAATGATCTTGTGGGAGCGAGCTTGGTGGGAGCAAGGCTTGCCCGCGATGAAGGCGCCGCGGTCTCTTGAGTACCGCAGCGTCTGGATCGCGAGCAAGCTTCGCTCCCACAAAGCTCGCGATGAGGCTCTCAAATCTATATCGCGGACAGCACCCTATCGAACTCGCACTCTGCCGAGCATCAGTTGCGACGCTTGAGCTGATCAGTCAACGAAGTCGGCAACCCCTTGATGATCAACGTCCCAGCCTCTTCGTCATATTCGATCTTGGAACCCAGCAGGTGCGCTTCGAAGCTGATGGACAAGCCTTCGGCTCGGCCGGTGAAGCGGCGGAACTGGTTGAGGGTGCGTTTGTCGGCGGGGATTTCCGGCGATAGGCCGTAGTCCTTGTTGCGGATGTGATCGTAGAAGGCTTTCGGGCGCTCTTCGTCGATCAGCTCGGAGAGCTCTTCCAGGCCCATCGGCTCGCCGAGCTTGGCCTGGCTGCTGGCGTAGTCCACCAGGGTCTTGGTTTTCTCACGGGCATCGTCTTCCGGCAGGTCTTCACTTTCGACAAAGTCACTAAAGGCCTTGAGCAAGGTGCGGGTCTCGCCGGGGCCGTCGACCCCTTCCTGGCAGCCGATGAAGTCACGGAAGTACTCCGAAACCTTCTTGCCGTTCTTGCCCTTGATGAACGAGATGTACTGTTTGGACTGCTTGTTGTTCTGCCATTCCGACACGTTGATCCGCGCCGCCAGGTGCAACTGGCCCAGGTCCAAGTGACGGGACGGGGTCACGTCCAGCTCATCGGTCACCGCCACGCCTTCGCTGTGGTGCAGCAGGGCGATGGCCAGGTAATCCGTCATGCCCTGTTGGTAATGCGCGAACAACACGTGGCCACCCACCGACAGATTGGACTCTTCCATCAGCTTTTGCAGGTGTTCCACCGCCACGCGACTGAACGCGGTGAAATCCTTGCCGCCGTCCAGGTATTCCTTCAACCAGCCGCTGAACGGATGCGCCCCTGACTCGGCGTGGAAAAAGCCCCAGGCCTTGCCTTGCTTGGCGTTATAACTTTCGTTGAGGTCGGCGAGCATGTTCTCGATGGCCGTGGACTCTGCCAGTTCGGAGTCGCGGGCATGGAGCACAGCAGGGGTGCCGTCGGGTTTTTTGTCGATCAGGTGGACGATGCAATGACGGATCGGCATGGATTTCTCGGCTGATGAAAGAGAGGAGGGCACGCTCCCCGAAAAAGGGCCCAGTGTACCGCAATCACTGGTTTTGGAACCCGGCAAAGGCCCTTTCAGAGCCGTCCGACAGCCTATATGCAATTTTTTAACGTTTTAGCGCAAGAAAGCTGACCAAATGGGTAGCTAGAGGCGGATATTTCATAGGCATTGTGCTAGTTTTGCCCGGTCTTACGCGATGTCACTGCGTTAAGCGTGCATTCAGCATCTGTCAGGTCGAACCAAACCCGGTTTTCGGCATCTATTACCCCGATCCGTCGTGGTGATTGCCGAGGGTGCCTGATCCACAGAGATCGGGCTCGATGGCTGACACTGCACTCTGCAATCCATATGAATTTGATAGGGAAGGAACACTACATGGCTCTTACTAAAGACCAACTGATCGCTGATTTGGCTGAATCTGTAGACGCACCAAAAGCTACCGTGCGTGCTCTGCTGGACCAACTGGGCCAAGTCGTTGCCGATCAGCTGGAAAATGGCGGCGAAATCACTCTGCCAGGCGTTGGCAAGCTGAAAGTCACCGAGCGTCCTGCCCGTACCGGCCGTAACCCTTCGACTGGCGCTGCCATCGAAATCGCTGCCAAGAAAGTGATCAAGCTGGTTGTGGCCAAAGGCCTGACCGACGCGGTCAACAAGTAAGACCGCTGTAAAAAAAACCGTGCCTCGGAGCGATCCGGGCACGGTTTTTTATTGCCTTGTAAAAAGTGGTCTGTGGTGAGGGCATTTGTGGGAGCAAGGCTTGCCCGCGAGACAGCCGATGCGATCTTTCGGAAACCGAGTCGCTTTCATCGCGGGCAAGCCTTGCTCCCACTGGCCTTGCATCCACTCAGCCCTTGCGGACCCATCGCTCACGCCGCCAGATCTGCTGCTCGGACTTGGTCTGGAAAGTCCACGCCACAAAGCGACTCTGCTTCTGCCCCTGCGACATCTCCACCACCTGGCTCTCCAGCGCGCCAGCCTTCTTCAACGCAGTTTCGATCGCCGGCAGGTTCGAGGCTTTCGACACTAACGTACTGAACCACAGAACCTTGTGTTGGAAGTTCGCACTTTCGGCAATCAACTGCGTTACAAAGCGTGCTTCACCGCCTTCACACCATAACTCCGCCGATTGCCCGCCGAAGTTCAGCACCGGCAGCTTGCGCTTCGGATCAGCCTTGCCCAGGGCCCGCCACTTGCGCTCGCTGCCCTTGGTCGCTTCTTCCATCGAGGCGTGGAACGGCGGATTGCACATGGTCAGGTCGAAACGCTCGCCCGGTTCCAGCAAGCCGATGAGGATGTGCTTGCGGTTTTGCTGCTGGCGCAACTGGATGACCTTGTTCAGATCGTTGGACTGAACGATGGCCCTGGCGGCCGCCACGGCTGTCGGGTCGATCTCCGAGCCGAGGAAGTGCCAGCGGTATTCGCTGTTGCCGATCAGCGGATAAACGCAATTGGCGCCCATGCCGATGTCCAGCACATTGACGATTGCGCCACGCGGCACCTTGCCGTCGTTCATGCTCGCCAGCAGGTCAGCGAGAAAGTGCACGTAATCGGCGCGGCCTGGAACCGGAGGGCAGAGGTAATCCGCGGGGATGTCCCAGTGCTGGATGCCATAGAACGCCTTGAGCAGCGCCCGGTTGAACACCCGCACCGCGTCGGGGCTGGCGAAGTCGATGCTTTCCTTGCCGTACGGGTTGGTGATCACAAACTTGGCCAGTTCGGGTGTGCTCTTGATCAGCGCCGGGAAGTCGTAACGACCCTGATGGCGGTTGCGCGGGTGCAGGCTGGCCTTCTCACGCGGCTCGACGGCTTTGCTTGGGGACGCGGCGTCAGGCTTCTTGCGTGCGGGTTTGGGAGTGCGGGGGGCGTTCATGGGCGTGGCCGATTCGGGTATGGCTGAAAATGGCGGGTATTGTCCCACATCCCGCGCGCTCTTGATGGTAATGCGGACTAAATGTGGGAGCGGGCTTGCTCGCGAAGGCGTCGGTACATTCCAAACAGAGACAAGCTGACCTACCGCTTTCGCGAGCAAGCCCGCTCCCACGAGGGTTGCTCATTGTCCGGGAGAAAGGGGCGGGCATAAAAAAGGAGGTCCAACAGGACCTCCTTTTTCATTGCGAACCGCCGTTACAGACTGGCAATCCGCGCATGCTGCTCAGCCAGCTTGCCCAGGGCCTGTTCGGCCTCGGCCAGCTTGGCCCGTTCCTTCTCGATGACCTCGGCCGGCGCCTTGTCGACGAAGCCGGCGTTGGACAGCTTGCCGCCGACCCGCTGCACTTCGCCTTTGAGGCGCAGGATTTCCTTGTCCAGGCGCGCCAGTTCGGCCGCCTTGTCGATCAGCCCGGCCATCGGCACCAGCACTTCCATTTCGCCGACCAATGCGGTGGCCGACAGAGGCGCTTCTTCACCCGCAGCCAGCACGGTCACCGATTCAAGCTTCGCCAGCTTCTTGAGCAACGCTTCGTTTTCGTTCAGGCGGCGCAGGTCTTCGGCGCTGGCGTTTTTCAGGAACAGGGTCAGCGGCTTGCCCGGGCCGATGTTCATTTCGGCGCGGATGTTACGCAGGCCGAGCATGAAGGTCTTGAGCCACTCGATGTCGTCCTCGGCCGCTGGATCGATGCGGCTCTCGTTGGCCACCGGCCACGGTTGCAGCATGATCGTCTTGCCTTGGATGCCCGCCAGCGGTGCGATGCGCTGCCAGATTTCCTCGGTGATGAATGGCATGAACGGATGCGCCAGGCGCAGGGCCACTTCCAGTACGCGCACCAGGGTGCGGCGGGTGCCGCGCTGGCGTTCGACCGGTGCGTTTTCGTCCCACAGCACAGGCTTGGACAGTTCCAGGTACCAGTCGCAATACTGGTTCCAGATGAACTCGTACAGGGCTTGCGCGGCCAGGTCGAAACGGAACTGGTCCAGTTGGCGGGTCACTTCGGCTTCGGTGCGTTGCAACTGGGAAATGATCCAGCGATCGGCCAGGCTCAGCTCATAGGCTTCGCCGTTCTGGCCGCAGTCTTCGCCCTTGTCCAGCACGTAGCGCGCAGCGTTCCAGATTTTGTTGCAGAAGTTGCGATAGCCTTCGACGCGGCCCATGTCGAACTTGATGTCGCGACCGGTGGACGCCAGCGAACAGAAGGTGAAGCGCAGGGCGTCGGTGCCGTAGCTGGCGATGCCTTCGGCGAATTCTTCGCGGGTGGCTTTCTCGATCTTCTTCGCCAGTTTTGGCTGCATCAGGCCGGAGGTGCGTTTCTGCACCAGGGTTTCCAGGTCGATACCGTCGATGATGTCCAGCGGGTCCAGGACGTTGCCCTTGGACTTGGACATTTTCTGGCCCTGGCCGTCGCGCACCAGGCCGTGGACGTAGACGGTCTTGAACGGTACTTGCGGGGTACCGTCTTCGTTTTTCATCAAGTGCATGGTCATCATGATCATCCGGGCGACCCAGAAGAAAATGATGTCGAAGCCGGTGACCAGCACGTCGGTGGAGTGGAATTTCTTCAGGAACTCGGTCTGCTGCGGCCAGCCCAGTGTGGAGAAGGTCCACAGGCCCGAGCTGAACCAGGTGTCGAGGACGTCGTTGTCCTGCGCCAGGGCAACGTCCGGACCGAGGTTGTGCTTGGCGCGGACTTCGGCTTCATCGCGGCCGACATAGACCTTGCCCGACTCGTCGTACCAGGCCGGGATGCGGTGGCCCCACCACAGCTGACGGCTGATGCACCAATCCTGGATGTCGCGCATCCACGAGAAGTACATGTTCTCGTATTGCTTGGGCACGAACTGGATGCGGCCATCTTCCACGGCGGCAATCGCAGGCTCGGCCAACGGCTTGGTGGACACGTACCACTGGTCGGTCAGCCACGGCTCGATGATGGTGCCGGAGCGGTCGCCTTTCGGGACTTTCAGGGCGTGATCGTCGACGCTGACCAGCAGGCCGGCGGCCTCGAACGCCGCGACGATCTGCTTGCGTGCTTCGAAGCGGTCCAGGCCGGCGTATTCGGCCGGGATCTGGCCGTCGACGTTTTCGTTCAGGGTGCCGTCGAGGTTGAAGGCCTGGGCGGCCGGCAACACATGGGCGTTCTTGTCGAAGATGTTCAGCAGCGGCAGGTTGTGGCGCTTGCCGACTTCGTAGTCATTGAAATCGTGGGCCGGGGTGATTTTCACGCAGCCGGTGCCGAATTCGGGGTCGCAGTAATCGTCGCCGATGATCGGGATCCGACGGCCAACCAATGGCAACTCGACAAACTTGCCGATCAGGGCCTGGTAGCGCTCGTCGTTCGGGTTCACCGCCACGGCGGAATCGCCCAGCATGGTTTCCGGACGCGTGGTGGCGACGATCAGGTAATCCTTGCCGTCGGCGGTCTTGGCGCCGTCGGCCAGCGGGTATTTCAGGTTCCACAGGAAACCTTTCTCGTCGTGGTTCTCCACTTCGAGGTCGGAAATGGCCGTGTGCAACTTGGTGTCCCAGTTGACCAGGCGCTTGCCGCGATAGATCAGCCCGTCCTCGTGCAGGCGCACGAAGGCTTCCTTCACCGCTTCCGAGAGGCCGTCATCCATGGTGAAGCGCTCGCGGCTCCAGTCCACGGATGAACCGAGGCGGCGGATCTGGCGGCTGATGTTGCCCCCGGATTCGTCTTTCCATTCCCAGACTTTCTCGAGGAACTTCTCGCGACCCAGGTCATGGCGATTCTGGCCCTGGGCTTCAAGGCGGCGCTCCACCAGCATCTGCGTGGCGATACCGGCGTGGTCGGTGCCCGGCTGCCACAAGGTGTTGCGACCTTGCATGCGGCGGAAACGGATCAAGGCGTCCATGATCGCATTGTTGAAGCCATGGCCCATGTGCAGGCTGCCGGTGACGTTCGGCGGCGGGATCATGATGGTGTAGGAATCGCCCGCGCCTTGCGGAGCGAAATAATTCTCGGACTCCCAGGTGTTGTACCAGGAAGTTTCAATGGCGTGCGGCTGGTAGGTCTTATCCATGCGCGGCGGGACCCTATTGGCATTTATTCAGGAAAAGCCGGGAAGTATAGCGGGGCGTGGGGCGCAGGGCGAGTCGGGGTGGCTGCGATCGCTTCATTCAAGCCGAGAAACATTGTGGCGAGGGAGCTTGCTCCCGCTGGGGCGCGAAGCGGCCCCAAAACTAACAGGCTTTTCACGACTGCTTCGCAGTCGAGCGGGAGCAAGCTCCCTCGCCACAAAAGCAACCACAACCGGGTTACCGGGTTATTCGTACTGGCTGAGCAACCGCTCCATTCGCGCATCCAGCCGGCGCTTGATCTCGGTTTCGATGTGCGGGGCGAAGTCGTCGATGACGTCTTGCATGATCAACTGCGCGGCAGCGCGCAATTCGCGGTCCAGGTGCAGCAGGGCGTCGGGGCCCTTGGCTTCGGCCTTGGCGGCAGGCTCGGGTTCGGGCTGGCCGTTGATCGGATCGAACAACAGGGGAATCTGTTCGTCATGCACCGGCTCATGAGCAGGCTCATGCACGACCGTGTCGGTCAGCAGCGGTGGTTGGAGGTTGTCGTCGCCGAGCAGTTGGCGGATCGACTCAAGGTCATCCAGCAGGTGCGCGGGCTTTTGTGGCGATTTTGGAGTGTCCATCGTAGGGCTCAGAGTCGCTGTAAACGGTGGTCTTGCAGAGGATAGCCCTGTTCGCGGTAGAAACGGAAACTCTCCCGCGCGGCTTGTCGAATGGCCGGGTCTTCCACCACCACTTCCGCCACACGGGCGAAGCGCTGGGCAAAGGCCGGTACTTTCAGGTCGAGGTTGACCAACAGGTCCTGGTGCTGACCGCAGTCATTCCCCAGTCCCAGCACGATCAGGCCCTCGGGTTCGCTTTCGGCCGGGCCGTGGGGCACGAAGCTCTCGCCCTTGAATGCCCACAGCCGTGCGTCCAGGTCCTCGCGCTGGGTGGCATCGCTGCAATGCAGGTAAATGCGGTGTCCCATGCGCCAAGCCTTTTCGGTGAGCTTGCAGGCGAAATCCAGCCGCGCCGACGGATCGGCGCTGGGCAGGATATAAAAATCGACTTTGGTCATTGCGGTTCCTGAGCCGTCGATGACGCCACCCGAGGGCGACGCCAACGACGGTCATTGGTGTCAGGCCTTGGCGCGGTCCAACAGGTACTGGGTCAGCAGGGGCACCGGACGACCGGTGGCGCCCTTGTCCTTGCCGCCGCTGGTCCAGGCCGTGCCGGCGATGTCCAGGTGAGCCCAGTTCAGGTTCTTGGTGAAGCGCGACAGGAAGCAGGCCGCGGTAATGGTCCCGGCTTTCGGGCCGCCGATGTTGGCGATGTCGGCGAACGGGCTGTCCAGTTGTTCCTGGTACTCGTCGAACAGTGGCAACTGCCAGGCGCGGTCGTCGGCTTGCTGGCCGGCGCTGAGCAGTTGGCCGATCAGCTCGTCGTTATTACCCAGCAGGCCCGAGGTGTGGGCGCCGAGGGCGACGACGCAGGCGCCGGTCAGGGTCGCGATGTCGATCACCGCTTGCGGCTTGAAGCGTTCGGAGTAGGTGAGGGCGTCACACAGCACCAGGCGGCCTTCGGCGTCGGTGTTGAGGATTTCCACGGTCTGGCCGCTCATGGTGGTGACGATGTCGCCCGGACGCGAAGCCGTGCCGCTGGGCATGTTCTCGGCGCAGGCCAGGATGCACACCAGGTTGATCGGCAGTTGCAGTTCGAGCACGGCGCGCAGGGTGCCGAACACGCTCGCGGCGCCGCCCATGTCGTACTTCATTTCATCCATGCCGGCGCCCGGCTTGAGGCTGATGCCGCCGGTGTCGAAGGTGATGCCCTTGCCGACCAGTGCGTACGGCTTCTCGGACTTCTTGCCGCCGTTGTATTGCATGACGATCAGGCGTGGTGGCTGGGCGCTGCCCTGGCCCACGGCATAGAACGAACCCATGCCCAGGTCCTTGATCTTCTTCTCGTCGAAGACTTCGACTTTCAGGCCCTTGAACGCTTTGCCCAGTGCCTTGGCCTGTTCGCCCATGAAGGTCGGGTGGCAGATGTTCGGCGGCAGGTTGCCCAGGTCACGGGTGAACGCCATGCCATTGGCAATCGCGGTGGCGTGGGTCACGGCGCGCTGGACTTCAGCCTGGGCGGCCTTGATGGTCAGCAGGGTGATTTTCTTCAGGGCGCGAGGTTCGGCTTTCTGGCTCTTGAACTGGTCGAATTGATATTCGCCGTCCACCAGGGTTTCGGCCAGCAGGCGATTCTTGCCGTAGCTGTCGCGGCCCTTGACCACCAACTCGTCCAGCGCCAGGACGGCATCACCGCCGCCGAGGCCTTTAAGGGTGGCCAACACGCCGGCGATGATTTTACGGAACGGACGGTCGCCCAGTTCGGCGTCCTTGCCCACGCCCACCAGCAGCACGCGCTCGGCCTTGAGGTTGGGCAGGCTGTGCAGCAGCAGGCTCTGGCCGACCTTGCCGGCCAGGTCGCCGCGCTTGAGCACGGCGCTGATGGCCCCGCCGCTCAGGCTGTCAAGCTGGGTGGCGACGACGCCGAGCTGGCGGTTTTCGCCGACGGCAACCACCAGCGTGGCGGTTTTCAACGTTTCTGGGCTGACGCTTTTTACAACCAGTTCCATGTCCGGATCCCTGAATGAATGGTCAAGAGGCCAGGCGCCGAAACAATGGCGCGCTGAACAGCTGTCTTCTATATAAAAGAAGCGCCGGTACTTGCCGGCGACAAAGGCCGCAGTTTGAACCCCGGCGCCCGAGCCTGACAACCCTCGGCGCCCCTAACTTTTCGGCTTTGAGCAGCGGGTTAAAGCGTGCGAAGTGACAGGCGCCTTCAATCACAGGATAATGCGGCTCTTTTTTCGGCGGCTCGCAATATGAGTCGGCTCGATACGTTTCTTGTTCGGCCGCCTAGCCTGACAATCGTGGAGTGTCTGGTTTGATCGTCTTTCGTTATCTGTCCCGCGAAGTCCTGCTGACCCTGAGCGCCGTCAGCGCCGTGCTGCTGGTCATCATCATGAGCGGGCGCTTCATCAAATACCTCGCCCAGGCAGCCTCCGGTGCCCTGGATCCGGGTTCACTGTTCCTGATCATGGGGTTCCGCCTGCCCGGCTTCCTGCAATTGATCCTGCCGCTGGGGTTGTTCCTCGGCATTTTGCTGGCCTACGGGCGCTTGTACCTGGACAGCGAAATGACCGTGCTGTCGGCCACCGGCATGAGCCAGCAACGCCTGTTTCGCATGACGCTGTTCCCGGCCACCTTGGTGGCGCTGGTGGTGGCGTGGCTGAGCCTGAGCCTGTCGCCCCAGGGCGCCAACCAATTCCAGCTGCTGATCAACCAGCAGGACGCCATGACCGAATTCGATACCCTGGTACCAGGGCGCTTCCAGGCCCTGCGCGACGGCACCCGGGTGACCTACACCGAACAGCTCTCGGATGACCGGGTCGACCTGGGCGGCGTCTTCATCACGCAAAAGAATGTGTCTGCGGACACCAAGAAGGACCGTGGTATTTCCGTGCTGGTGGCCGAGAAGGGCCGGCAGGAAATCAACCCCGACGGCAACCGCTACCTGATCCTGGAAAATGGCTATCGCTACGACGGCAAGCCAGGGCAGGCCGATTACCGGGCCATCAAGTACGACACCTATGGCGTGCTGCTGCCCAAGCCCGAGGTCAGCGACGAAGTCACCGACCGCGACGCGATGCCGACCGCCAGCTTGCTGGGCAACGAAGACATTCGCGCCCGCACCGAGCTGCAATGGCGCCTGTCGCTGCCGCTGCTGGTATTCATCGTGACCCTCATGGCGGTCCCGCTGTCGCGGGTCAACCCGCGCCAGGGCCGTTTCCTCAAGTTACTGCCGGCGATTCTCCTGTATATGGCTTACCTGACCATCCTGATTTCCGCCCGCGGCGCATTGGAGAAGGGCAAGATCCCGCCGGCGCTGGGCTTGTGGTGGGTGCACGGCATCTTCCTGGCCATCGGCCTGGGGCTGCTCTATTGGGAGCCGCTGCGCCTGAAGCTGGCCAGCCGTCGCAGTGCGATGGAGGTGGCCCGTGGTTAAACTCGACCGCTACATCGGCAGCAGCGTGTTCATGGCGATCCTCGCAGTGCTGGGGATCATCCTTGGCCTGGCGACCTTGTTTGCCTTCATCGATGAAATGAGCGACGTCAGCGATACCTACACCCTGATGGACGTGGCGAGCTATGTGCTGCTGACCGCGCCACGCCGTCTGTACGACATGCTGCCGATGGCCGCGCTGATCGGCTGCCTGATCGGCCTGGGCAGCCTGGCCAGTAACAGCGAACTGACCATCATGCGCGCCGCCGGCGTGTCCATTGGTCGGATTGTCTGGGCGGTGATGAAGCCCATGCTGGTGTTGATGCTGGTGGGCCTGCTGATCGGTGAGTACATCGCCCCGGCCACCGAAAACACCGCCCAGGCCAACCGCTCCCTGGCCCAGGGCGGCGGTGATGCGCAAAGCGCCAAGCACGGCCTGTGGCACCGCCAGGGCGACGAGTTCATCCACATCAACTCCGTCCAACCCAACGGCATTCTGTACGGCGTGACCCGTTATCGCTTTGACGAGCAGCGGCACATGCTGTCGTCGAGCTTCGCCAAGCGCGCGCATTTCGTCAAGGACCACTGGCAACTGAGGGATGTGACCACCACGCTGTTCCATGACAAACGCACCGAGGTGGTCGCCGCCCGGAAGGAGCGTTGGAATGTGTCGATCAGTCCGGAGTTGCTCAGCACCGTGGTAATGGCGCCGGAGTCCTTGTCGATTACCGGTTTGTGGGGGTACATCCACTACCTGGCGGACCAGGGTCTGAATAACGGCCGCTATTGGCTGGCTTTTTGGGTCAAGGTGTTGCAACCGCTGGTCACTGCCGCCCTGGTGTTGATGGCGATTTCCTTCATTTTCGGCCCGTTGCGTTCGGTGACCCTGGGGCAACGGGTATTTACCGGCGTGCTGGTGGGCTTCACCTTCCGTATCGCCCAGGATCTGCTGGGGCCGTCGAGCCTGGTGTTCGGTTTCTCGCCGCTGTTTGCGGTGCTGGTGCCGGCCGGTATCTGCGCGCTGGCCGGGCTCTGGCTGTTGCGTCGGGCGGGTTGATTCAGTTTCGTCGTGGCTAGGGAGCTTCTGTGGCGAGGGAGCTTGCTCCCGCTGGACTGCGCAGCAGTCCCCTGCAGCCTGCCTGACACATCGCCGTGGCGCATAATCGAGGGGCCGCTTCGCAGCCCAGCGGGAGCAAGCTCCCTCGCCACACGTGACGCTTGCGCGGTGTATCAGGTACAATTCCCGGCTATTTTTCGGCGGGCCATGCCTGCAGCCTTTTTGAGTGTTGATCCGTGAGTGATTTGAGTCATATCCGCAATTTCTCCATCATCGCCCACATTGACCATGGCAAGTCGACGCTGGCTGATCGCTTCATCCAGATGTGCGGCGGCCTGGCCGAGCGTGAAATGGAAGCCCAGGTCCTGGACTCCATGGACCTCGAGCGTGAGCGCGGGATCACCATCAAGGCCCATAGCGTTACCCTCTACTACAAGGCTCGCGACGGCGTCACCTATCAGCTGAACTTCATCGATACCCCCGGCCACGTCGACTTCACCTATGAAGTCAGCCGGTCGCTGGCGGCCTGTGAAGGCGCATTGCTGGTGGTCGACGCTGGCCAGGGCGTTGAAGCCCAGTCGGTTGCCAACTGCTACACGGCCATCGAGCAGGGCCTGGAAGTCATGCCGGTGCTGAACAAGATCGACCTGCCCCAGGCCGATCCGGACCGCGTGAAGGAAGAAATCGAGAAAATCATCGGCATCGACGCCACGGACGCGGTCACCTGCAGCGCCAAGACCGGCCTGGGCGTCGACGAAGTGCTTGAGCGCCTGGTCGCCACTATTCCTGCACCGACCGGCAATATCGAAGATCCGCTGCAAGCGTTGATCATCGACTCCTGGTTCGACAACTACCTGGGCGTGGTCTCCCTGGTTCGCGTGCGCCATGGCCGCGTGAAGAAAGGCGACAAGATCCTGGTCAAGTCCACCGGCAAGATCCACCTGGTGGACAGCGTTGGTGTCTTCAACCCGAAACACACCGCCACCGTCGACCTGAAGGCCGGTGAAGTGGGCTTCATCATCGCCGGTATCAAGGACATCCACGGGGCGCCGGTCGGCGACACCCTGACCTTGAGCTCTACCCCCGACGTCGATGTGCTGCCAGGCTTCAAACGCATCCAGCCGCAGGTCTACGCCGGCCTGTTCCCGGTCAGCTCCGACGACTTCGAGGATTTCCGCGAAGCGCTGCAAAAGCTGACCCTGAACGACTCGTCGCTGCAGTACACCCCGGAAAGCTCCGACGCCCTGGGCTTCGGTTTCCGTTGCGGGTTCCTTGGCATGCTGCACATGGAAATCATCCAGGAGCGCCTGGAGCGCGAGTACGACCTGGACCTGATCACCACGGCGCCGACGGTAATCTTCGAACTGCTGCTCAAGAACGGCGAAACCATCTACGTCGACAACCCGTCCAAGTTGCCGGACCTGTCGGCCATCGAGGACATGCGCGAGCCGATCGTGCGGGCCAACATCCTTGTGCCTCAGGAGCACCTGGGTAACGTCATTACCCTGTGCATCGAGAAGCGCGGCGTGCAGCACGACATGCTGTTCCTCGGCACGCAGGTCCAGGTGACCTATGACCTGCCGATGAACGAAGTGGTGCTGGACTTCTTCGACCGTCTCAAATCCACCAGTCGCGGCTATGCTTCGCTGGACTATCATTTCGATCGTTACCAATCGGCTAATCTGGTAAAGCTGGATGTGCTGATCAACGGTGAGAAAGTCGATGCCCTGGCATTGATCGTGCACCGCGACAACGCGCACTACAAAGGTCGTGCATTGACCGAGAAGATGAAGGAACTGATTCCGCGGCAGATGTTCGATGTGGCAATCCAGGCCGCCATTGGCGGGCAGATTGTGGCGCGTACAACCGTCAAGGCGCTCAGAAAGAACGTATTGGCCAAATGCTACGGCGGCGACGTCAGCCGTAAGCGCAAGCTGTTGGAAAAGCAGAAGGCCGGTAAAAAACGCATGAAGCAGGTCGGTAACGTGGAAATTCCACAGGAAGCCTTCCTCGCGGTGCTCAGGTTGGATAGTTAGGTCCTATGTCGCTAAATTTCCCGCTGTTGCTGGTTATCGCCGTGTTTGTCTGCGGTCTGTTGGCGTTGCTTGATCTGTTGTTCCTGGCGCCTCGGCGCCGGGCGGCCATCGCCTCGTATCAGGGCAGCGTCAGCCAGCCTGATGGTGTGGTGATCGAAAAACTCAACAAGGAACCGCTGCTGGTCGAATACGGCAAGTCGTTCTTCCCGGTGCTGTTCATCGTGCTGGTGCTGCGTTCGTTCCTGGTGGAACCGTTCCAGATCCCGTCCGGCTCGATGAAGCCGACCCTGGATGTGGGCGATTTCATCCTGGTGAACAAGTTTTCCTACGGGATCCGCCTGCCGGTGATCGACAAGAAAGTCATCGAGGTGGGTGACCCGCAACGCGGCGATGTCATGGTGTTCCGCTTCCCTAGCGACCCGAACGTCAATTACATCAAGCGCGTGGTCGGCCTGCCGGGCGACACGATCCGCTACACCGCTGACAAGCGTTTGTTCGTCAATGGCGAATCGGTGGCCGAACAGTTGCTCGGCTCCGAGCCGGGGACGCTGGGCAGTGCCGAACTCTACCGGGAAAAACTCGGTGAGGCCGAACACCTGATCCGCAAGGAAATGAGCCGCTACCGCGCCGCGCCGGACCGTTCCTGGACCGTGCCGGCGGGGCACTATTTCATGATGGGCGACAACCGTGACAACTCCAACGACAGCCGTTACTGGGATGATCCGAACATTCCCAAGAACCTGCTGGGCATGGTCCCCGACCGGAACATCGTCGGCAAGGCCTTCGCGGTCTGGATGAGCTGGCCGGAACCCAAACTCAGTCACCTGCCGAATTTCTCGCGGGTTGGCCTGATCAAGTAATCACCCACGGCGCTGTTGAACACAGCGCCGAATGCTTTTCTGGAGCCTGTACAAGGGTTGCCCGGAGGCATGAAGCCAACGATAGTCAGGACGTCATTTTTGAACACAGCGTTAATTGTCCCAAGCCAACGGTGCCTTGCCGCCGTGGCGGTGGAATCCAGCCACGAACTCAGCGTGGGTAAACCGTGAGCGTTTCTCTAAGCCGTCTCGAGCGTCAGCTCGGCTACACCTTCAAGGACCCGGACCTGATGCTCCTGGCCCTCACTCACCGCAGTTTTGCCGGGCGCAACAACGAACGCCTGGAATTCCTCGGTGACGCCATCCTTAACTTCGTCGCTGGCGAGGCGTTGTTCGAGCGCTTCCCGCTGGCCCGCGAAGGCCAGTTGTCGCGTTTGCGCGCGCGACTGGTAAAAGGTGAGACGCTGGCCGTATTGGCCCGTGGTTTCGACTTGGGCGATTACCTGCGCCTGGGCTCCGGTGAGTTGAAAAGCGGCGGTTTCCGGCGCGAGTCGATCCTGGCCGATGCCCTGGAAGCGTTGATTGGTGCGATCTACCTGGATTCAGGCATGGAAATGGCGCGCGAGCGCGTGCTGGCCTGGCTGACCTCCGAAATCGACAGCCTGACGCTGGTGGACACCAACAAGGACCCGAAGACCCGCTTGCAGGAATTCCTGCAATCGCGCAGTTGCGAACTGCCGCGCTACGAAGTGGTGGACATCCAGGGTGAGCCGCATTGCCGAACCTTCTTCGTCGAATGCGAAGTTGTCCTATTGAATGAAAAAAGCCGGGGTCAGGGTGTGAGTCGTCGTATTGCCGAACAGGTAGCGGCCGCCGCAGCACTGATTGCCCTGGGCGTGGAGAATGGCAATGACTGATACAACCGTCACCCGCTGCGGCTATGTCGCCATTGTCGGTCGGCCGAACGTGGGCAAGTCCACGCTGCTGAACCACATCCTGGGCCAGAAATTGGCGATCACCTCGCGCAAGCCCCAGACCACCCGCCACAACATGCTGGGCATCAAGACTGAAGGCGCCGTGCAGGCGATCTACGTCGACACCCCGGGCATGCACAAGGGCGGTGAAAAGGCCCTGAACCGCTACATGAACAAGACTGCCTCGGCGGCGTTGAAGGACGTCGACGTGGTGATCTTCGTGGTCGACCGCACCAAGTGGACCGAAGAAGACCAAATGGTCCTCGAACGCGTCCAGTACGTGACCGGCCCCTTGATCGTGGCGCTGAACAAGACCGACCGTATCGAAGACAAGGCTGAGCTGATGCCGCACCTGACCTGGTTGCAGGAACAGTTGCCGAACGCCCAGATCATCCCGATCTCTGCCCAGCACGGCCATAACCTCGATGCGTTGGAGCGGGTGATTGCCGAACACCTGCCGGAAAACGATCATTTCTTCCCTGAAGACCAGATCACCGACCGCAGCAGCCGTTTCCTCGCCGCCGAGCTGGTGCGCGAGAAAATCATGCGCCAGATGGGCGCCGAGCTGCCGTACCAGATCACCGTCGAGATCGAAGAGTTCAAGCAACAGGGGAAGACCCTGCATATTCATGCGTTGATCCTCGTCGAACGTGACGGCCAGAAGAAAATCATCATTGGCGACAAGGGCGAGCGCATCAAGCGCATCGGCACCGAGGCGCGCAAGGACATGGAGCTGCTGTTCGACTCCAAGATCATGCTCAACCTGTGGGTCAAGGTGAAGGGTGGCTGGTCCGACGACGAGCGGGCGTTGCGTTCGTTGGGTTACGGCGACCTGTAAAACGTCCAGCGGTACACCACCGACCTTGTGGGAGCGGGCTTGCTCGCGAAGGCGGTGTGTCAGTTGACATCATCGTTGACTGACACGCCGCCTTCGCGAGCAAGCCCGCTCCCACATTGGTTTCGGGTTGTTTAGAAAATTTTGCCCGCTCAGTGAGAACTGCGACTTCAATGTCCCAACCCACCGCCCAGCCCGCCTACGTCCTCCACAGCCGTGCCTACCGCGAAAGTAGCGCCCTGGTGGACTTCCTCACGCCCCAAGGACGGCTGCGGGCGGTGTTGCGCGGAGCGCGGGGCAAGGCCGGGACGCTGGCGCGGCCGTTCGTGCCGCTGGAAGTCGAGTTCCGCGGCAGGGGCGAGCTGAAGAATGTCGGGCGCATGGAAAGCAACGGTGTCGCGGCCTGGCTCAACGGCGAGGCGTTGTTCAGTGGTTTGTACCTCAATGAACTGCTGATCCGCCTGTTGCCCGCCGAAGATCCCCACCCGGCGGTCTTCGACCACTACACCGCCACACTGCTGGCCCTGGCCGAAGGCCGGCCACTGGAACCGCTGCTGCGCTCGTTCGAGTGGCGGCTGCTGGATGACCTGGGTTATGGCTTTGCGCTGAATACCGACCTGCACGGCGAACCCATCGCGGCTGATGGCCTGTACCGCTTGCAAGTGGACGCCGGCCTGGAGCGGGTCTACCTGCTGCAACCAGGGCTGTTCAACGGTGCCGAACTGCTGGCCATGGCCGAGGCCGACTGGCGTGCGCCGGGTGCCTTGTCGGCGGCCAAGCGCCTGATGCGCCAGGCCCTGGCCGTGCATCTGGGTGGTCGGCCCTTGGTCAGTCGCGAGCTGTTTCGCAAGCCCTGATCAACCCGTATGCTGTGGGCCGACTATTTGTCCTTTCAGGAGCCTTTTCGTGAGCACCAGCAATCGCATTCTTCTCGGCGTGAACATCGACCATGTCGCCACCCTGCGCCAGGCCCGTGGTACGCGCTACCCGGATCCGGTCAAGGCCGCACTGGACGCGGAAGAAGCGGGGGCCGACGGCATCACCGTGCACCTGCGTGAAGACCGTCGCCACATCCAGGAGCGCGACGTGCTGCTGCTCAAGGACGTGCTGCAAACCCGCATGAACTTTGAAATGGGCGTGACCGAGGAAATGATGGCGTTCGCCGAGCGCATCCGCCCGGCGCACATCTGCCTGGTGCCGGAGACGCGCCAGGAACTGACCACCGAAGGCGGCCTCGATGTAGCGGGCCAGGAGTCGCGGATCAGCCTGGCGGTGGAACGCCTGTCGAAAATCGGCGCCGAGGTCTCGCTGTTCATCGATGCCGACGAACGGCAAATCGAGGCATCCAAGCGTGTCGGCGCCCCCGCCATCGAACTGCACACCGGCCGGTACGCCGACGCCGAGACCCCCACGGACGTGGCCGATGAGCTGCAACGGGTCGCCGATGGCGTCGCCTTTGGCCTGGCCCAAGGCTTGATCGTCAACGCCGGCCATGGCCTGCACTACCACAACGTCGACGCCGTCGCGGCCATCAAGGGCATCAACGAACTGAACATCGGCCATGCACTGGTGGCCCATGCCTTGTTCGTCGGGTTCAAGTCGGCTGTGTCGGAAATGAAAGCCTTGATCCTGGCTGCCGCCAAGTCCTGATCCACCACAAAACTTCTGAACACCCCAATCAAAACTGTGGGAGCGGGCTTGCTCGCGAAAGCGGTGTGTCAGCCACTTCAATGGTGACTGACCTGACGCCTTCGCGAGCAAGCCCGCTCCCACAGGGGATCTGGGTAGGTACAAGACTTGTGGGTATCCAAGTAAAGCTGTGGGAGTGGGCAGCTGTCAGAGCTGCGGGGATTCCTGGCTCGGCTTGCTCTTGTCCACACCCGGCACATGCAGATTGCCCTCGGCCACTTGGTCGCCTTCAAGCTGCGGCTGTGTCACCCAGGTCAGGATGTCGTAGTAGCGACGGATGTTCGCCACGAAATGCACCGGTTCGCCGCCCCGGGCGTAGCCGTAGCGGGTCTTGCTGTACCACTGTTTCTGGGACAGGCGCGGCAGGATTTTCTTCACGTCCAGCCATTTGTTCGGGTTCAGCCCTTCCTTGGCCGCCAGTTTGCGGGCGTCGTCCAGGTGGCCGCTGCCCACGTTATAGGCGGCAAGGGCGAACCAGGTACGGTCCGGCTCCTCGATGCTCTCGTCCAGCTGTTCCTTCATGTAGGCCAGGTACTTGGCGCCGCCCATGATGCTTTGTTTCGGATCCAGTCGGTTGGACACGCCCATGGCCTGGGCGGTGTTCTGGGTCAGCATCATCAGGCCGCGCACGCCGGTCTTGGACGTGACCGTTGGTTGCCAGAGCGATTCCTGGTAGCCAATGGCAGCCAGCAGGCGCCAATCGACTTTCTCTTTCTTGGCGTAAGCCTTGAAGTGTTGCTCATATTTGGGCAACCGTTGCTGCAAATGCTGGGCGAAGGTTGTTGCGCCCATGTAGCCGAGGACGTCGACGTGCCCGTAGTAGCGGTCCTTGAGCCGCTGCAGCGTGCCGTTTTTCTGCACCTTGTCCAGATAGGCATTGATTTCGTTAAGCAGGCTATTGTCTTCGCCGGGGCCCACCGCCCAGCTTTGGCTGCGGACGTCGCCAAGGTCGAAGGCGACGCGCACGTTGGGGAAGTACACCTGGTTCATCGCCACTTCGTTGGAGTCCACCAGCGTCAGGTCGATCTGGCCCTCGTCCACCATGCGCAGCAGGTCGACCACCTCAACCGCGTCGGACTCTTCGTATTCGATGCCCGGGTATTGCTGCTTCAACTGCGCCAGTTGTTCGGCATGGCTGCTGCCCTTGAGCACCATGATTTTCTTGCCCGCCAGGGCGGCCGCGTCGGTGGGGCGGGATTGGCCGTTGCGGTAGATGATTTGGGGGGTGACTTCCAGGTAGGAGCGGGAAAACCGCACCTGCTTCTTGCGCTGTTCGCTGCTGACCAGGCCCGCGGCGGCCAGGACCGGCCCGTTGGGCTTGCCCACCTGGCCGAACAGGTCGTCGAGGTTGTCGGCGGTCTCGATTTTAAGCTCGACACCCAAATCCTCGGCGAAACGCTTCACCAGCTCGTATTCGAAGCCGGTCTCACCACTGCGATCCTGGAAGTAGGTGGCGGGGCTGTTTCGGGTAACCACCCGCAGCACGCCATCCTCCTTTACGCGCTCCAGTGTGTTGGGTTTCTCAACACAACCACTGAGCACCAGGAAGAGTCCGGTTGCGATCAGCCATTTGGCATATCGCGGACGCAAAGCCGTTGGGGAAAACATCTGCGCAGTATACGCAAACGGCCCCTACCGCCATATCTCGACAGCAAAAGGCCAGTCTGCTAGCCGTTGCAAAACATGTCCGCAACACCGGCCGGCCGGGCTGTGGCGGGCTTTGCGCCGCTGAAAAATATCTGTGCGCGAACCTTGGCACGGGTGTCCAATACCGCCGTGCGCGCAAAGACCGACATTCGGCCAGCACCGCGCGTGCCGTTTCGGGTGCCGTTGCCGGCGGTTTAGGCTAGAATGCACGGCCTCAAAGCACACCCCCTTCCCGAGGCTGTCCCGAAGATGTTGATCCTGCGCGGCGCTCCTGCCCTTTCTGCCTTTCGCCACAGCAAACTCCTTGAGCAACTGAGCCAGAAGGTTCCGGCTGTCAGTGGCTTGTATGCTGAATTCGCTCACTTCGCCGAAGTCACCGGCGGTTTGACCGGCGACGAACAGCAGGTGCTCGCGCGCCTTCTGAAGTACGGCCCCAGTGTTCCTGTCCAGGAGCCGGCCGGTCGCCTGTTCCTGGTGTTGCCGCGTTTCGGCACCATTTCGCCGTGGTCGAGCAAGGCCAGCGACATCGCCCGCAACTGCGGCCTGGCGAAAATCCAGCGCCTGGAGCGCGGCATTGCCTTTTATGTCGCCGGTGAGTTCAGCGAGGCCGAGGCCCAGTTGATCGCCGAAGGCCTGCATGACCGCATGACCCAGGTCGTGCTCGGCAACCTTGAGCAGGCCGCCGGTCTGTTCAGTCACGCCGAACCCAAGCCCCTGACCGCCATCGACGTACTGGGCGGTGGCCGTGCCGCGCTGGAAAAAGCCAACGCCGAGCTGGGCCTGGCCCTGGCCGAAGACGAGATCGATTACCTGGTCAACGCCTTCCAGGGCTTGAAGCGCAACCCCCACGACATCGAACTGATGATGTTCGCCCAGGCCAACTCCGAGCACTGCCGCCACAAGATCTTCAACGCCAGTTGGGACATTGACGGCCAGGACCAGGAAAAAAGCCTGTTCGGCATGATCAAGAACACCTACCAGATGCACAACGAAGGTGTGCTGTCGGCCTACAAGGACAACGCGGCGGTGATCGTCGGCAGCGTTGCCGGTCGCTTCTACCCGAACCCCGAGACCCGCCAGTACGGTGCGGTCCAGGAGCCGGTGCACATCCTGATGAAGGTCGAGACTCACAACCACCCGACCGCCATTGCCCCGTTCCCGGGCGCGTCCACCGGTTCCGGTGGCGAGATCCGCGACGAAGGCGCCACCGGTCGCGGTGCCAAGCCCAAGGCCGGCCTGACCGGCTTCACCGTGTCGAACCTGCAGATCCCGGGCTTCGAGCAGCCATGGGAAAAGCCGTACGGCAAGCCTGAGCGCATCGTCAACGCCCTCGACATCATGATCGAAGGTCCCCTGGGCGGCGCGGCGTTCAACAACGAATTCGGCCGTCCGGCCCTGACCGGTTACTTCCGGACCTTCGAACAGTCCATCACCACTCCCCGTGGTGAAGAAGTCCGTGGTTACCACAAGCCGATCATGCTCGCTGGCGGCATGGGCAACATCCGCGCCGAACACGTGCAGAAAGGCGAGATCCTGGTCGGCTCCAAGCTGATCGTCCTCGGCGGCCCGGCCATGTTGATCGGCCTGGGTGGCGGCGCGGCTTCCTCCATGGCCACCGGCACCAGCTCGGCCGACCTGGACTTCGCTTCGGTCCAACGGGAAAACCCGGAAATGGAACGCCGTTGCCAGGAAGTCATCGACCGTTGCTGGCAGTTGGGTGAGCACAACCCCATCAGCTTCATCCACGACGTCGGCGCGGGCGGCCTGTCCAACGCCTTCCCGGAACTGGTCAACGACGGTGGTCGCGGTGGCCGCTTCGAACTGCGCAACATTCCAAACGACGAGCCGGGCATGGCCCCGCACGAAATCTGGAGCAACGAATCCCAGGAACGCTACGTCCTGGCGGTCGGTCCGGCCGACTTCGAACGCTTCCAGGCCATTTGCGAGCGCGAGCGTTGCCCGTTCGCGGTGGTGGGTGAAGCCACTGCTGAGCCACAACTGACCGTCACCGACAGCCACTTCGGCAACAGCCCGGTGGACATGCCGTTGGAAGTGCTGCTGGGCAAGGCCCCGCGCATGCACCGTTCGGCGGTCCGCGAAGCGGAGCTGGGCGACGATTTCGATCCGTCCACCCTCGACATCGCCGATTCCATCGAGCGCGTGCTGCATCACCCGGCCGTGGCGAGCAAGAGCTTCCTGATCACTATCGGCGACCGGACCATCACCGGCCTTGTGGCCCGCGACCAGATGGTCGGCCCATGGCAAGTGCCAGTGGCTGACGTGGCCGTGACCGCCACCAGCTTCGACGTCTACACCGGCGAAGCCATGGCGATGGGCGAGCGCACGCCGCTGGCGCTGCTGGACGCCCCGGCCTCGGGCCGCATGGCGATCGGCGAGACCCTGACCAACATCGCGGCGTCGCGCATCGGCAAGATGTCCGACATCAAGCTGTCGGCCAACTGGATGTCCGCCGCCGGTCACCCGGGTGAAGACGCCCGCCTGTACGACACCGTCAAGGCGGTTGGCATGGAGCTGTGCCCTGAGCTGGGCATCACCATTCCAGTGGGCAAGGACTCCATGTCCATGGCCACGCGCTGGAACGATGAAGGCGTGGACAAGAGCGTAACCTCGCCGCTGTCGCTGATCGTGACCGGTTTTGCGCCTGTCACCGATATCCGCCAGACCCTGACCCCGCAACTGCGCATGGACAAGGGCACCACCGACCTGATCCTGATCGACCTGGGCCGTGGCCAGAACCGCATGGGCGCCTCGATCCTGGCCCAGGTGCATGGCAAGCTCGGCTCGCAAGCACCGGACGTCGATGATGCCGAAGACCTGAAGGCGTTCTTCGCCGTGATCCAGGGCCTCAACGCCGATGGTCACCTGTTGGCCTACCACGACCGCTCCGACGGTGGTTTGCTGACCACCGTGGTGGAAATGGCCTTCGCCGGTCACTGCGGCCTGAGCCTGACCCTGGACAGCGTTGCCGAATCCAAGGCCGAGATCCCAGCCATCCTGTTCAACGAAGAACTGGGTGCGGTGATCCAGGTTCGCCAGGACGCCACGCCAGACATCCTGGCCCAGTTCAGCGCGGCCGGCCTGGCCGATTGCGTCTCGGTGATCGGCCAGCCGATCAACAACGCGCACATCAACATTACCTTCAACGGCGACACCGTCTTTGAAGGCCAGCGTCGCCTGTTGCAGCGCCAGTGGGCGCAAACTAGCTACCAGATCCAGCGCCTGCGGGACAACGCCGAGTGCGCCGAGCAGGAATTCGACGCGCTGCTGGAAGAAGACAACCCGGGCCTGAGCGCCAAGCTCAGCTACGACGTCAACGACAACGTGGCCGCGCCTTACATCAAGAAAGGCATTCGCCCACAAGTGGCGGTCCTGCGCGAGCAGGGCGTCAACGGTCAGGTGGAGATGGCGGCAGCGTTCGACCGCGCCGGTTTCAACGCGATCGACGTGCACATGAGCGACATCCTGGCCGGTCGTGTCGACCTGAACGACTTCAAGGGCATGGTCGCTTGTGGCGGTTTCTCCTACGGCGACGTGCTGGGCGCCGGTGAAGGCTGGGCCAAGTCGGCGCTGTTCAACAGCCGCGCCCGCGATGCGTTCCAAGGTTTCTTCGAACGCACCGACAGCTTCACCCTCGGCGTGTGCAACGGTTGCCAGATGATGTCCAACCTGCACGAGCTGATTCCGGGCAGCGAGTTCTGGCCGCACTTTGTGCGTAACCGTTCCGAGCAGTTTGAAGCCCGCGTGGCGATGGTCCAGGTCCAGGAATCGAACTCGATCTTCCTGCAGGGCATGGCCGGTTCGCGCATGCCGATCGCCATCGCCCACGGCGAAGGCCACGCGGAATTCGAAAGCGAAGAAGCCTTGCTCGAAGCCGACCTGTCCGGTTGTGTGTCGCTGCGTTTTGTCGACAACCATGGCAAGGTCACCGAAACCTACCCGGCCAACCCGAACGGCTCGCCGCGCGGGATCACCGGCCTGACCAGCCGCGACGGCCGCGTCACGATCATGATGCCGCACCCGGAGCGGGTGTTCCGCGCGGTGCAGAACTCGTGGCGTTCGGACGACTGGAACGAAGATGCGCCATGGATGCGCATGTTCCGCAACGCGCGCGTCTGGGTGAACTAAGACGGTGTACAAGCTCTGCTTCTTCGTCCCGGACAGCCATGTGGACGAGGTCAAAAACGCCGTATTCGCTGCCGGTGGCGGGCGAATCGGCGACTATGACCACTGCGCCTGGCAAGTGCTGGGCCTGGGCCAGTTTCGCCCTTTGGACGGCAGCCAGCCGTTCATTGGCGAGGCGGGGCAGGTCGAGCAGGTCGAGGAATGGAAGGTGGAGCTGGTGGTGGCCGATGCGTTGATTCGCCCCGTGGTGGAGGCGCTGAAGCAGAGCCATCCCTACGAGACACCGGCGTATGAGGTGTGGCGGTTGGAGGATTTCTGATCTTCCCGCTGTTGCAATAAAAAACCCGCTGATCGATTCAGCGGGTTTTTTATTACGTGCAATTCCTGTGTACACAAACCCTTGTGGCGAGGGAGCTTGCTCCCGCTGGGACGGTCCGACGCCTCGGGCGTAGCGGCCCTAAGCTTTTGCGGTTGCTGCGCAACCGAGCGGGAGCAAGCTCCCTCGCCACAGGATTGTTGTGTATCAGATATAGGTGTTGGGTGTGTGCAGGCCCCTTCGCGAGCAAGCCCGCTCCCACAGTGGATTTGTATTGTCCACAGAACTTGTGAACGACATCAGACCTGTGGGAGCGGGCTTGCTCGCGAAGGGGCCAGACAGTCGGCGAAGGCCTAGGCTTTGACATCCGCCTTACGACTCAGCACCACCGCCTCCAACGCCCGCCACAACCCCGGCGCTTTCTCCCCTAGCAACAAGTGCCAAACGCCGCCTTCCAGCGAACTGATCCCCTGGCAGCCCAGCGCCTTGAGCTGGTTCTCCGACAACCCCTTGCCATCAGCCAACCGCACCCGCAAACGGCTCGTCGCCACGCAATCGAGCTGCAACACATTCCCGCCACCGCCCAGGGCATCGAGCCATTGTTGTGCTTCGGCCTCCGAGACAATGGTCGTCAGGGCCGGCTCGACCACCACGTTCGCGGGCGCACTGACTGGCCTATCGGAAGAAGGCAATGCCAAGCGGATCTCATCGGCGATGCTGTCGGCCATCGGCCCCACCACCACCTGCAAGCTGCCGCCATTGCCGGGGCGAACCACAGCCATGGCGCCGAGGGCCTTGAGTTGTGCGTCGGACGCCTTGTTGCGATCCACCAGGTCCAGCCGCAGGCGCGTGGTACAAGCGCCGAGTGTGATCAGGTTGTCAGCGCCACCCAAGGCCTGGATGTAGGCGGCGGCCCGCTGGTTTTCGGCGATGACCGGTTTGTCGCCCGTCGGCACGTCTTCACGCCCCGGCGTCTTCAGGTCGAAGCGGCGGATGCAGAAGTCGAACACCAGGTAATAGATCGCCGCATAGGCCAGGCCCACCGGAAAGACCAGCCAGCCGTTGGTGGATTTGCCCCAGCCCAGGACCATGTCGATAAATCCGCCGGAGAAGGTAAAACCCAAGTGGATGTCCAGCAGATTGGTCACCGCCATCGACAGGCCGGTGAGCAGCGCGTGGACCAGGTACAACAGCGGCGCAAGGAACATGAAGGCGAATTCGATGGGCTCGGTGACGCCGGTCAGGAACGAGGTCAGCGCCATCGACAACAAAATCCCGCCCATGACCTTGCGCCGCTGGGGCAGGGCGTTGCGGTACATCGCCAGGCAGGCGGCGGGCAGGCCGAAGAGCATTACCGGGAACATGCCGGTCATGAACTGGCCGCCCTTGGGGTCGCCGGCGAAATAGCGGGTCAGGTCGCCGGTGACCACCGCGCCGGTGGTGGGGTCGGTGAAGCTGCCGAAGATGAACCAGGCCATGTTGTTGAGGATGTGGTGCAGGCCGGTGACGATCAGCAACCGGTTGAACACACCGAAGACGAACGCGCCGAAGCTGCCGCTGGCCATCAGCAATTCGCCGAAACTGTTGATGCCGTGCTGGATCGGTGGCCAGATCAGGCCGAACACCAGGCCAAGGCCCACCGCGCTGAAACCGGTGACAATCGGCACGAAGCGGCGGCCGCCAAAAAACGCCAGGTACTCCGGCAGCTTGATGTCCTTGAAACGGTTGTACAGCGCGCCGGCCAACAGGCCGCTGATGATCCCGGCGAGCATGCCCATGTTGATGGTCGCGTCGAGCACCTTCAGCGTCGCGATCATCACCAGGTAACCAATGGCCCCGGCCAGCCCGGCCGTGCCGTTATTGTCCCGGGCGAAACCCACGGCGATGCCGATGGCAAAGATCAGCGCGAGGTTGGCGAAAATCGCCTGGCCGGCATCGTGAATGATCGCGATGTTCAACAGGTCCGTGTCACCCAGGCGCAGCAGCAGGCCGGCGATCGGCAGGATCGCGATGGGCAGCATCAGCGCCCGGCCGAGGCGTTGCAGCCCTTCGATGAAATGCTGGTACATGGCGTCTCTCCTTTTATTGTTGTCCGACGTGGCTCAGCCCAGGGGCCAGTGTTGATGACAGGCCTGGCGCACGGCGGCGGCACTGGCCAGGTTCAGCAAATCGGTACTGACGTCGCGGCACTGGGCGGCATCGAGGTGACGCACGCGGTCCTTGATTTCGCCGATCTGGGGCGGGCTGACCGACAGCTCCCGTACGCCTAGCCCGATCAGCACCGGCGTCGCCAGGGGATCGGAGGCCAGGGCCCCGCACACGCCGACCCAACGCCCATGTTTGGCGGCGCCAGCGCAGGTCTGGGCGATCAACCGCAGCAGTGCCGGGTGCAGGGCATCGACTCGGGCGGCGAGACCGGCGTGGTCGCGGTCCATGGCGAGGGTGTACTGGGACAGGTCGTTGGTGCCGATGGACAGGAAGTCCGCGTGCTCGGCCAACTGTTCGGCCAGCAAGGCGGCGGCCGGGACTTCTATCATGACCCCCAGTTGCGGGCGTTCACTCATGCCGAGCTCGGCACCCAAGGCGTCTAGGCGCTGGCGAATGTGCAGCAGTTCGTCGACCTCGGTGACCATCGGCAACAAAATCCGGCAGCGGTGCAGAGGGCGGGTTTGTAGCAGGGCGCGCAATTGCTGGTCCAGCAGTTCCGGGCGCGCCTGGGCCAGGCGAATGCCCCGCAGGCCGAGCACCGGGTTGGCTTCGGCCGGCAGCGGCAGGTAGTCCAATTGTTTGTCGCCGCCAACGTCGATGGTGCGGATGATCACCGGCCTGTCGCCCATGGCATCGAGCACGGCTTGATAGGCAAGGCGCTGTTCTTCTTCATCGGGGGCGGTGTGGCGGTCGACGAAGAGAAATTCGGTGCGCAGGAGGCCAACGCCCTCGGCACCGTTGGCGAACGCCTGGTTGGCTTCGGCGCTGGAGGCGACGTTGGCGGCGATTTCAACCGCCACCCCATCGACGGTTCGCGCCGGCGTGTGGGCGAGGGTCTGCTGCTCGGCGCGCCGGGCTGCGCGTCGGGTCTGCGCTTGCTGCACTTGGGTCAGGCGCTCGGCGGTTGGCGTGAGTTCGAGGCGGCCACCGTCCGCGTCCAGCACCACCGATTGCCCCGGCGCCTGTGCAAGCACGGCCTCGCCCAGCGCCACCAGGCAGGGCAGGCCTTTGCCACGGGCCAGGATCGCCACGTGGGACGTCGCGCCGCCCTCGGCCATGCACACACCGGCCACGCCTTGGGCACTGAGTTGCAGCAGGTCCGACGGGGTCAGCTCCTGGGCGACGACGATGGCGCCCGCCGGCACGTCGAATTGCCAGGCTTCACCCAGCAGCACCCGCAGGACCCGCTGGCGCAGGTCATGCAAATCATTGGCGCGCTCGGCCAGCAGCGTGCTTTGCAATTGCCGCAGCACTTGGCACTGCACGTCGATGGATCGGCTCCAGGCGTGGGCCGCCGCGCTCCCTTGGTCGATGGACAGGTAGGCGGCATCCAGCAGGACCGGATCTTCCAGCAACGCCAGGTGGGCGCTGAAGATCGCTTGCTCATCGACGTGATGCCGGGCCTTGGCGTTCTCCAGGGTCAACTCGATGTCGCGACTGACGTGCGCCAAGGCATCGCGCAGCCGTTGCCGTTGTTCTGCAACGACGTGACTGCCCACATCCTCGGGCAACTGGATACCTTCGAGTCTAACCAACGGTCCGCTGACCAGCCCGGGCGCGGCACAGACGCCATGGAGCGCACCATCTTCGGCGGTGCGGCTCGGCGCCTTGGCCGGTGGTGCCGCGACATGGGCCTCTTCGGCCAAGGCTGTGGATAACGTTTTCAGCAGCGCTTGCAACGCCGCTTCGGCATCACTGCCGCGACAACTGACATGCACTTCGGCCTGTTCGGTGATCGCCAGACCCATCATGCCCATCACACTGTCGCAGGACGCCGAGCGGCCACCGAAGTGCAGGTGTGAGCGACTCTTGAACCCTTGTGCGGCCTGGCGAACCAAGGCGGCCGGCCGCGCGTGCAGGCCGCCTCGATGGGCGATACGGATCTGGCCGAACACTTCGATGCCGACGTCCGGCTCATTGTCGCGTGTTTCACTCGGCTTCTGGCTGACGATGTGCAGCAACGGCTCGCCGACCTTGACGCCTTTGAGGGTAATGGGCCGTGCCTGGAAGTGTTCGCCATTGGTGAGGATCAGCAGGCTGACCAGGCTTTTGCAGCGCTGGGCCACGCTGTCCACGTCATAACGCAGCAGTGCCTGGCCGTTGCTGACCCGCGCGCCTTCCTTGACCAGCATGGAAAAGCCGTTGCCCTGCAACTCGACGGTGTCCAACCCCAGGTGCAGCAGCAGTTCGGCGCCGTTGTCGGCCCGCAGGGTCACAGCGTGGCCGGTGCGCGCGACGTGGATCACCTCGCCGTCACAGGGGGCGTAGAGGGTGTCGTTCAGCGGATCGATGGCGATCCCGTCGCCCATGGCGCCGCTGGCGAACACCGCGTCCGGGACGTTGGCGAGGGTGAGCACCGGCCCGCTGAGTGGGGCGCTGAGGATCAGCTCTTTATTGTTGTTGGGCATGGGCTCGCTCTCTGTGAAGTCTTATTGGCCTTGCGTTAAAGGGCCATCGGTTCAGTGGGTCCGGGTGACCTTGCTCAAGTACCGTGGCTGGTCCGGGTCCAGGCCTCGGGCCACGGCCAGGTTGGCGGCCATCCGGTAAAAGCTCTGGATCGCCAGGATCGGGTCCAGGGCCGGGTGTTCGGCACGGGTCAGCGTCAGGTCACGCTCGGCGATGTCATCGGGCGCGGCCAGTAGCACCCGGGCGCCGCGCTGGCGCATGTCGGCGGCCAGGCTCAACACACCGGCCTGCTCGGCACCGCGGGGGGCGAATACCAGCAGCGGATAATGCTCATCGATCAGCGCCATCGGCCCGTGGCGAACCTCGGCGCTGCTGAAGGCTTCGGCCTGGATCGCCGAGGTCTCCTTGAACTTGAGCGCCGCTTCCTGGGCGATGGCGAACCCGGCGCCACGGCCGATGACCATCAAGCGCTGGCATTCACGCAGCGCCTCAACGGCAACGCTCCAATCCTGGCGCGCGGCCTCGCGCAGGCCTTCGGGCAGCGCGGCACCGGCTTCGAGCAACTCGGCGTCGTCTTTCCAATGGGCCACCAGGCGCGCGCTGGCGCTGAGGGTGGCGATGAAACTTTTGGTGGCGGCGACACTGCTTTCGATGCCAGCGCACAGGGGCACGCTGAATTCACAGGCCGCTTCCAGCGGAGAGTCCTCTGCGTTAACCATCGCCACGCTCAAGGCGCCGCGCTTGCGCAACAGGCGCAGGCTGTTCACCAAGTCTGGGCTCTGCCCCGATTGAGAAAACGCGAACGCCACCTGGCCACTGACCTTCAACGGCGCCTGCTGCATGGTCACCACCGACATCGGCAACGAGGCCACCGGCAAACCGAGTTGTTGCATGGTCAGGTAGGCAAAGTAGCTGGCGGCATGGTCGGAGCTGCCACGGGCCACGGTCATCGCCACCTGCGGCGGTTGGCGGCGCAGGCGTCCGGCAATTTCTTGCAGGGCGGGGTCCAATCGCTGCAATTGGCGCTCGACGGCGTCGGACGAGGTCAGGGCCTCTTCAAGCATTTTGGAAGTCAATGGCTTCTCCTTCGACCATCACGTCGATCAGGTTCAGGGCACGGTCAAGGCGCACGCAGTCGGCCCAGGCGCCAGGTTGCAGGCGTCCGCGCTCGGGCAGGCCGAGGTAGTCGGCGGGGAATTGCGACAGGCGTCGGGAGGCTTCGGCGAGGGGCAGGCCGATCTTCACCAGGTTGCGCAGGGCCTGGTCCATCGTCAGGGTGCTGCCGGCCAGCGTGCCGTCGGCCAGCCGCACGCCACCCAGGCATTTGGTCACGGTGTGGCTGCCCAACTTGTATTCGCCGTCGGGCATGCCGGCGGCGGCGGTGGAATCGGTGACGCAATACAGGCACGGGATCGAACGCAACGCCACGCGCATGGCGCCGGGGTGTACGTGGAGCAAATCCGGGATCAGCTCGGCATATTGCGCATGGGCCAGCGCCGCGCCGACGATGCCGGGCTCGCGGTGATGCAGCGGGCTCATGGCGTTGTACAAATGGGTAAAACTGCTGGCCCCGGCCGCCAGCGCCGCGACGCCTTCTTCGTAGCTGCCGAGGGTATGGCCGATCTGCATGCGCACGCCCCGGGCGCTGAGGGCGCGAATCAAGGCATCGTGGCCGGCGATTTCCGGTGCGACGGTGATCACTCGGATCGGCGCCAGGGCCAGGTACGCCTCCACTTCAGCCATCAACGCGGTGTGGGCGAAATTCGGTTGGGCGCCGAGTTTGCCAGGGTTGATATAAGGGCCTTCCAAGTGCACACCCAGGACTCGTGCGCTACCCCTGGTCCGCTGTTCGCAGAATTCACCGAGGGCCTTGAGTACGCTGGCGATCTCTTCGCTCGGCGCCGTCATGGTGGTGGCGAGCAGCGCCGTGGTGCCGAAGCGCACATGGGTGCGGGCAATGGTGTCGAACGCCGGCGCGCCTTCCATGATGTCCTTGCCGCCACCGCCGTGCACATGCAGGTCGATGAAGCCGGGCAACAGGTAGGGCAGGTCGTTGCTCGTCGGATCGCAGGGTTGGCCTTCGATGGACACGACCTTGCCGTGTTCATGAACCAGGCGGCCGCGTATCCAGCCGTTGGCGGTGAGGATGTTGTCTTCGGACATGGGGATTCTCTGATCGTCTAGCGCCGCAACTCTGCGACGAAGTCGTAGTAGTCGTTGCGGCAATAGGTGTCGGTGACTTCGATGGGCGTGTTGTCTTCCAGGTAGCCGACCCGGGTCATCAGCAGCATCGCGGTGCCGGGGGCGATACCCACCAGGGCGGCGAATTCGTCCGAGGCGTTGATGGCCTGGATGTGCTGCAGGGCGCGCACCACCGGTTTGCCGATGCCATCGAGGAATTCATAAAGCGAATCGCCCACTGCCTGCGGCTTGGGAATAATCGAGGCGGGCAGGGTGCTCATCTCAATGGCCATGACCGTATCGTCGGCCTTGCGCAGCCGTTTGAGCCGGGCGACTTTGTCAGTGGGCGACAGGCCCAGGCGGATCAGTTCTTCGTGGGTCGGCGGGGTGATTTCTCGCTCCAACCATTGGGAGCCGGGAACGAAGCCTTTGAGCCGGAGCATTTCGCTGAAGCCGCTGAGGCGTGACAGCGGTTGTTCCAGGCGCGGGGTGATGAAGGTGCCCGAGCCTTGGTTGCGGCGGATCAGGCCTTGTTCGAACAGCACTTCCAGCGCCTTGCGGGCGGTGACCCGGGAAATGCCCAGTTGCTCGCTCAGGCTGCGCTCGGATGGCATCGCTTGCTCGGCTTTCCACTGGCCGGCGTGGATGGCGGCTTCGAGGTTGCGGGCCAGTTGCAGGTAGAGCGGGGTGGGTTGGGTGTCGTCGGGGCGTAGGGTCTGGATGTTGTTCATTTGTTTGTCCGATGCGGTTTTTTGGGCGTTGTCGCTCGGTGATTGGGGTGGAAGCTAATACCACTTGAATACCATGTCAACGCTGCTTTTCTGGGGTTGGCCAGTGTTTTCTGGGTATTTATGGGGGTGATATTTAAGTGGTATTAGGGTGGTTTTTGTAGGGCGTGGAATTACAGCGTTGGGATTGGGTTTTTGAAGGTCAGTGGTATGCACGGAGGGCGGGTTACGGAATTCGATATTTATTTTTATGGTGACCGGTGGTAGTTCGTTTGGTGTGTATATCCGTTGCTGCTGTCACGGCGGCTTAGGGTTCCGCCCTTGCGGCAAATCACTTTTGAAGAGCCCGGAAGCCGGCCCAGTCAAAAGTAAGCCCACCACTCGGTGCCTCGCCTAGGCTCGGCATGCCTGAACGAAGGCATCGTGGTTAACGGGGCGCCCGAGATCAAAGCTCGTCCCGAGGCGGCCTGGTAGCCGACCTGGTTCTGGATGATCGCGTTTCCCCTGTGGGAGCGAGCTTGCTCGCGAAAGCGGAGGGTCAGTTTGCGGTGACGCTGGATATCCACAAAGGTTTTGGGAACGGCACGGTCCTGTGGCGAGGGAGCTTGCTCCCGCTGGGGCGCACAGCGGCCCCAAAAAAAGCGATGAGCGCTACGCACTGGAGCGCCAGCCCGGTCAAGCGGGAGCAAGCTCCCTCGCCACAAAAGCTTTCCCAGCCATCACGGCACAGATTGATCCACGGTAAACACTGTGGGAGCGAGCCTGCTCGCGATAGCGGTGGCTCAGTCAATGAAGATGTTGGCTGTGCCGGCCCCTTCGCGAGCAGGCTCGCTCCCACAGGAGAAACGCGGTCCGATCAAGAGTCAGGTCGGCTATCAGGCCGCCTCGGGCATGCCGAGCCTAAGCGAGGCACCGAGTGGTGGGGCAAAAGCGTTTTGCTTACTTTTGACTGGGCCGGCTTCCGGGCTTTTCAAAAGTGAGCCGCCGTTGGGCGGAACCCTAAGTCGCCCTTACCGCAGCAATGGATATGTACCCCAACTCAATTCAAAAAAAACTATCCGCAAATTTGTGCGAAACATCCCTGATCAAATGGATGGCCTGTCAGACGCCCCGAAGTTTCCGACATGTTTTTAAGGTTGTCCCTCGGAAGCGGGGACTCTAGCTTTCTAGGCCCAAATCTCCTGGCGCAGGGATCGCTTACCAGTCTTTAGGACGACCAAGAGTCAGATCCAAGTTTCAAGGAGCAACATTAGCCTTTGAGGTTCAAGCATGGAACTGCCGGATATGATCACCCCCCGCCTCAATACAAAAAGCGCGTTGGGACAGGCTTTGGTTTCAATGTTCAAGTCTGTAGAAGCGGAGCTGACGTTTGAGAATGCAGCGCCTGGGGCGGTCAAAGTCATCGTTTTTGGTGGGTGCGCAGTGCACCTTTATACAAATCATCGGGTATCCACGGACGTTGACGCCGAGATTTATGAGGCCAGTCTTCCGGAAGGTTTTCATCTCCGAATGTTGCTGGCGGAAGTGCCCGAGCAGTTTGTTGACGAGGCGTCCGGCCGATTGATGGAGCTAAACTACGACCTCCAGTACAACACCAGCTTTGGTCCGATTCACGAAGATTATTGGGCTCGAAGCCTTCCCCTTGAACAGTTTTCGGTTGAGTCTCCTCTGCACGTGCATATTGCTGCGCCTGTCGATATAGCAATTTCAAAGCTAGGCAGGGCAACAGATCAAGATATTGGGGACATCATGGCACTTATGAGGGCCGGCTTCATATTGACCGCCGAGCTGCGTCGGCTGGCATTACAGGCGATTGATGTATATGTTGGCAACAAAGAGCCTCCAACCTCAGCTCTTAGCCATATCTTGCAAAATTATTTGGAGAATCCAGATGGCGAAGCCTGCTAATGGCCACGTCCTGTCAGCCGCTCTGGACACATTGGTCAAAACTCCATTGGACCACGCAGATGAGGTCGCACTCGTGCGGGCAGCCAAGGCTGTCTGGTATTCCAATTTAGACTTGATCAGCGCAGCCCAAGCTTTTTTGAGCCAACACACTGATGAGGTCGAGTTGCGTCGTGCAGGGTATTTGCTCGAACGATTCACCCGATTTTCCTGCGTCACGGACAGTCGTGCATTGGAAGTCTTCAAAGCCCTTGAGCTGTTTTTACGCTCGACACCCAAGCAAGCAGTAACCTCGCAAACAGCTGTTGCGCTTCGCAAGCGCCGTGATGAACTCGCTCTCTCTTGGGGGCTGAATGAGGGGCTTGGCTTGAAGGTGCAAACCCTCTTGCCCTTTCAGACTCGGCATTATGAGGCTGAGCAGCGCGCAGCTTTTGGGTGAATACAGATGTCACCAACGAAAACCGGCTCAGGCCGGTTTTTTGTTGTGTGATTCATCCTCTCTTGGTCTGTCAGACGCACCGAAGTTTCCGACATGTTTTTAGGGTTGTCCCTCGGAAGCGAGGGCTCTAGTCTCTGGGTGTCGCTGCCAATTCAGCGACCGGATTTGACCGTCCGAACCTACAAGGCGCGCCAGCCTTTCCAAGACCTATTTCAGGCGTTTTTCGTTCGTCTGAGGTATCGTGTCGCCGGTGGCTGTGCGTGGGACGTCTTCGGACGTGCCGGAATGCCTTGTTTCCGGTCGGTCAACCCGCGTACAGCTGCCCCTTTTTGTTTGACCGCAGAAGGACGGTAGCTCCCATTGATACAAGGAGCTGCATATGATCAAAGAAACCCCCAACCCTCCCAAACCCGCCTCCACCTTCCCCTACGGCGACTACGCCCCCGAAAAGCTGAAAGAAGCTGCCGACCGCGCGATGGACCATTACCTCAAGCCCGACAACAGCGAACCAGAACCCAAACCCTCAGTGCAGTTGTTCACCGTATCGGACAACGTTGACACCGAAACCCTGCTAGCCAACCTCAACGAGACCCTGGCCTCGGCCAATGCGGTGCTTAGCGACCTCCTGTTTGACTTGGACGGTTCGCGTCGACATGTCGCGTTGGGCGTGGCGCAGATGATCGAGCTGGGGACATTGCTGGCGAACAAGGCCTTGGACCGGGTTGAGCTTCGGACTTGATGCGATAAGTGCCGGCCTCATCGTCGGATCGCCGCCCGGAGCAAGCTCCCACAGTGGTTTCGTGTCGTTGACAAATAGGCCAATCGACACCAAACCCTGTGGCGAGGGAGCAAACTCCCTCGCCACAGTGATTCACACAAGCCTTGAGTAACAGCATGCGCGGCTGGCATGGATTGGAAAACTACTGATGACGGTTTTCGAGGCGGCAAACCTCTTTTTCTATGCCAATGCATTCGACCGGTTCGCTCACGCCTTTCTCAAAACGACGTGCATTCATCAACAGGCCTCCCTTGATACCGCCGATGAATGCGAAGGCACCTTCACTTGCGCCGGTGTTACGCCCTGATAGATCCACGGCCACGCTGTTAGGTCTGACTTCATATACCCAGCCGCCGTTTTGCGCTTGGGCGATGGCCCAGATCTTGGCATCGGTATAGTCGCGAAACGCCACAACGGCCGAGTTGGTAAAAGCGCGCGACTCTGGATCACTCGCCAATCTCAAGTTCGGTACCTGCGAGTTCCAGGCCCGTAGCCCTTGGGCAAGTGCAGCCGCCCCCTGTACAGAGTTGATTAGTGGAGAGCCGACTGCCCAGAACGATTGCTTACTCGTTACCCATGCCAGACCTTCCGGGGGCGTGATCCGGCTCCAATCGATGCTCACCGCCGCGACCTCCAATGGGCTTTCATGGCCCGTCGGTTCGCGGTAGTTCGGGTTGGGCTCACAATCGGCAAGGTTGTCTTTCTTGCATGCTTGCCTGACGAACTCGCGCTTGACTCCCCCCGGAAAGCTGATCTCCTGCTCGCTGACAGCTCCCCCAGATGCATCCTGGTCAATACCATGAGGGGCTTTGATCTCATAGACCCATTCCTTGGCGAAGCGCTGGGCGAGATCCTGATCGCGGGTTGTGCTGCTGTAGACCGATTTCGCTGCCCCAGCACCGTGGCTCCACCAGTCATACATCCATTCGGGTACTGGAAAGCCTACGGCTTTGGGTAAGATCCCGTTCTGGAAGGCGTCGAGTCCCTGACCCGTGGTGTCCCCTCGATAAAGCGTGTCCATATCGGTGCGCCAATGCAAAGATGGCTTGGTATCGCGGATCGACACGTCTGTATCCGCTGTGACCTGAAGCCAGGCGGTATACCATGGCTCCTCTTTTCCATCGGCTCCCCACGCGTCGGCGCCCGGTTGCCACATACCTGCAAACACCACCGCCGCGACAGCTGTGGCCTGTATGAAACTGTTATTGATTGTCATGATTCGATGCCTTATCAGGAACGGGTGAAGCCCTGTCGAATCACATACGTCATGACAGCCTATGCTTCGACGTGACACGTCTCACTTTTGGATTCTGCGGGGCCGAGCGAGCCGAGCCACCGCATCAGTTATGAGGGTAGATCAAGGCGGGGGGAGGGGTTGGCGTTGCGGTGCGTGGACTTGTAACAAAAAGGCTGGTCGACACAGTTCCCTGTGGCGAGGGAGCTTGCTCCCGCTGGGCTGCGAAGCGGCCCCAAAGCAGGCAACTCAATTTGCCTGAGGCACCGAATTGCCTGGTTTTAGGGTTGCTGCGCAACCCAGCGGGAGCAAGCTCCCTCGCCACAGGAACCCTTATCCACAGGAGCCCCTCGCCGCAAAAAATAGGGTGCTACGGCCGAATCTCGATCATCGTCCCATCCGGTACCAGGTTCCACACCTCGCGCATGTCCACGTTGCGCATGGCGATGCAGCCATCGGTCCAGTCCAGCGTATGGAACAACTGCTCAGGATTGTCTTCCGAATCCGGTGTGCCGTGGATCATGATCATGCCCCCCGGCTCCACGCCTTCACGGCGGGCGCGGGCGGCGTCGCTGATGTTGGGGTAGGAGATGTGCATCGACAGGTAGAACTTGTCGCTGACCTTGCGCCAGTCGATCCAGTAAAAACCTTCGGGGGTGCGCTTGTCGCCTTCGATCAGCTTGGGGCCTTTCTTGGCGCCCTTGCCCAGGGAAATGCGATAGGTCTTGAGCGGCTTGCCGTCGTTGATCAGTTGCAATTGATGGGCGGACTTCAGCACCAGGACTTTTTCAATGACCTTGCCGTTATAGGTTCCCACGGCGGCGGCTTGGGACACAGCGGTGAATGACAAGCAGAACAGGACAAGCAACCAGCGCATTGAAACGATATCCCTAGAGGTGTCGCGGCTATATTGGATTTTCAAGTATTGGCAGGCTGGGCCAGCGGCGGTATCGACTCGGATCGCACCGGGTAATCTTCGGCTCGCCGATCAGCGTAGAAGTATTCTAGGGTACGGCCCACTGTACGGAAAGCCAGCTCGTCCCAGGGAATGTCGGCTTCTTCAAACAGCTTCACTTCCAGGCTTTCGGGCCCGGCAGCGAAGTCCAGGTCCATCAACTCGGCGCGGAAGAATACATGCACCTGGCTGATGTGCGGTACGTCGATCAGCGTATAGATGCTCAGGTTACGCACCCGGGCGCAGGCTTCCTCGGCGGTTTCGCGCACCGCGGCCTGCTCGACAGTTTCGCCGTTCTCCATGAAGCCCGCCGGCAGTGTCCAATAACCGCGCCGTGGCTCGATGGCGCGTCGGCACAACAGGACCTTGCTGCCCCAAGTCGGTACACATCCGGCAACGATATTGGGGTTCTGATAATGGATGGTATGGCAAGTGTCACAGACAAAGCGCAGTCGCGAGTCGCCCTCGGGTATGCGCTGGGTCACCGGGTTACCGCACTGGCTGCAGAATTTCATGCTTGGATTCCTGGAGGCTGCGCCTATCTTGGCGTGTACGGGGCGGTATCGGCAAGTTGTCGTTTCGCGACATGACGCGGTCCGGGGCTTGGGCCGCTTGCGTGATTGGTGCATGATGCTAGGCAGCGAATAAATCGAGAAGTCTCATGCTGGACGAGCTACTGCATCGAGTAACCAACCACACGCCGCGCGATCTGGAGACCGATCGGCGTTTCCCTGAAGCGGCGGTGCTGGTGCCGATCACTCGCAGTGATGAACCGGAGCTGGTACTGACCCTGCGCGCCAGCGGTCTGTCGACCCACGGCGGCGAAGTGGCGTTCCCCGGCGGACGTCGAGACCCGGAAGACCCCGACCTGATTTTCACCGCCTTGCGTGAAGCGGAAGAGGAAATTGGCCTGCCCCCCGGCCTGGTGGAGGTGATCGGTCCCCTCAGTCCACTGATTTCGTTGCACGGAATCAAGGTCACGCCTTACGTCGGCGTGATCCCGGATTACGTCGAATACCAAGCCAACGACGCCGAGATCGCCGCAGTGTTCAGCGTGCCGCTGGAGTTTTTCCGCAAGGACCCGCGCGAGCATACCCACCGCATCGACTACCAGGGCCGTAGCTGGTACGTGCCCAGCTATCGTTTCGAGGGTTACAAGATCTGGGGGCTGACAGCGATCATGATCGTCGAGTTGGTCAACCTGCTGTACGACGCCGAAATCGACCTGCACACCCCGCCGAAGACTTTCATCAACACCTGATGCCCCGAGGATTCCCATGAAATACCGCCTGGGCGATGCCCGTGTCGAAACCCACCCACAGAGCTGGGTCGCGCCCAACGCCACGCTGGTGGGCAAGGTCCGCCTCGAAGAGGGCGCCAGTGTCTGGTTCAACGCCGTGCTGCGCGGTGACAACGAACTGATCCTGATCGGCAAGGATAGCAACGTGCAGGACGGCACCGTGATGCACACTGACATGGGCTATCCACTGACCATCGGCACCGGCGTGACCATTGGCCACAACGCCATGCTCCATGGCTGTACGGTAGGCGACTACAGCCTTATCGGCATCAACGCGGTGATCCTCAACGGCGCGAAGATCGGCAAGCACTGCATCATCGGCGCCAACGCGCTGATCGGCGAGAACAAGGAGATTCCCGACGGCTCGTTGGTGATGGGCTCTCCGGGCAAGGTGGTGCGTGAATTGACCGAGGCCCAGAAGAACATGCTCGTGGCCAGCGCGGCGCACTATGTGCACAACGCCCAGCGCTACGCCCGCGATCTGGTCGAGCAGGAACCATGAGCGCCGCTGAACGCCCGTTGCCGTCGCCCTGCGTGAATATCTGCGCGCTGGACGATGACGACATCTGCACCGGCTGCCAGCGCACCGTGGCCGAGATTACCCGTTGGAGCCGGATGGACAACGAGGAGCGACGCGCGGTTTTGGCGTTGTGTCATGAACGGGCCAAGGCCAGTGGGTTGGTGTGGATGTTGCCGGCACGACGGTGATTATGAACACGCTCCACTGTGGCGAGGGAGCTTGCTCCCGCTGGGCTGCGAAGCAGCCCCAAAATCAGGCGCCCGGGTGTATCAGGAAAATACGGTGTCTGTTTAAGAGGGGCTGCTGCGCAGCCCAGCGGGAGCAAGCTCCCTCGCCACAAGGGCATCTCACAAGGCTTTAATCGATCGTCGTCCAACCCACCGATCCACCCCCACCACCCCCAGCGCAATCCCGACAAACCCCGCCAATATCCCCCCGGCATTGATGAACACTTGTGGATAACCCAGGCTCGCCACGTCGATGAAAGGGTAGGGGTAGGCCGCCAGCAAATCCCCGCGCAGCAGGGCATAGGCGAAATAGACCAAGGGGTAGATCATCCACAACCCAACGTGGCCCAATCGCAAGCTGCCTTTGGGCACGCACCGCCACCAATAGGCGATGTACAGCAACGGCACCACGTCATGCAGTAATTCATCGGCCACGAACTGCCAGCCCTCGGGTTGCCAGAGATGGCGCAGCAGCAGGTTGTAGGCCAGGCTGACCAGGGCGATGCTCACGGCGATGCCGCTGCGTACACTGGGCCTGAGGAACCAGCGTCGGGCCGGGGAGGGGCGCGGGGTCAGCTCCCAGGTCAGCACCACCGCCACCAACAGGTTGGTCAGCACCGTAAAGAAGCTGAAGAAACTCACCAACCCGCCCAGCAGGCTCGCGCCCAGTTCCCAGCGGCCCAGCAGAATCAGATACAGCTGGATGCTTAACCCCGCCCAGGCCAGCAGCGCCGCCACCGACACGAAGCGCTGTCGCAGGGTGAGGTGAGGACCTTTCACAAGCCCCACGGCTATTCAGACCGGCCGTTTGGTGCGCATCAACTTGATGTACAGGCGCTCGACTTTCTCCCGCGCCCAAGGCGTCTTGCGCAGGAAGGTCAGGCTCGACTTGATGCTCGGGTCGCTCTTGAAGCAGCGGATATCGATGCGCTCAGCCAGGCCGGACCATTCGTAATGCTGCACGAGGGCGTTGAGGATCTGTTCCAGCGTCACGCCGTGCAGCGGGTTGTTGTTGGGTTCGGTCATTGGAGGCCTTCGCGCGAAAAAGGGTAAAGCCGCGCACCTTAGCCGAGGTGCCCTTGTGGTGGAAGCATAGCCTTCGTCGTGGCCTCCTGGGCCAGGCGCACTGTTACTGAATCCGAAATGATTCATGTCAATAAAAGCGCTTTCTCTATTTGTAACTGGACATTATCCTTGCGCCGCCTGCTGAAACGCTTCTTCTGGTGTGCCAGAGCCTCTGCGTACAGCTCACTCCTATCGAATTATCAAAAATGCCCGATGTTCTGACTTTATAAAGACAGCGCTATCTCAGACTGATTCCTGTGGGAGCGGGCTTGCTCGCGAAGGCCATTTTACATTCAACGCCGAGCTGACTGATCCGCCGCTTTCGCGAGCAAGCCCGCTCCCACAAGGGATCGCGGCAACCGAATTTGCCTTTTTTCAACTGAACCATGGCCCCTCAAGATCGTCATCTAAAGTGACTACTTGCGCGGGACTCCTCAAAACGACACGGAGAATCACACTATGAGCACTGAGGGTGCTTTGAGTCGAAGCCGTCTGCTCCCGAGCTTGCTCGGCGTTCTGCTTCTATTGATGGGCCTGGCCCTGCTGGCCGGAGGAATCAAGCTGAGCACGCTCGGCGGCTCGCTGTATTACCTGCTGGCCGGTATCGGCCTGGCGCTGACCGGCGTGCTGCTGATCATGGCCCGTCGCGCGGCCTTGGGCTTGTACGCGCTGGTGCTGTTCGCCAGCACCGTGTGGGCACTCTGGGAAGTGGGCCTGGATTGGTGGCAACTGGTGCCGCGCCTGGCGATGCTGTTTGCCTTGGGCATCGTCATGTTGCTGCCGTGGTTCCGTCGCCCGCTGTTGACCGCCGATGCCTCGGCCATGGGCACTCGCGCATTGGGTGCCGCCGTGGTCATCGCCGGTATCGCCGCGCTCGCCAGCCAGTTCACTAACCCGGGTGAGATCAAGGGCCAACTGGACCGCGACAGCGTGCCGGGCATGGCCAACACCGCACCGGCCATGCCGGACGGCGACTGGAACTCCTACGGGCGCAGTGCCCATGGCGACCGCTATTCGCCGCTGGCGCAGATCACCCCAGAGAACGTCAGTAAGTTGAAGGAAGCCTGGTCTTATCGCACCGGCGACCTGCCAGGGCCGAACGACCCGGGTGAAACCACCGCCGAAAACACCCCGTTGAAGGTCAACGGCATGCTCTACGTGTGCACGCCTCACAGCCAGGTGATTGCCCTGGAGCCTGAGACCGGCAAGGAAATCTGGCGTTTCGATCCGAAGCTTTCCACGCAAAAAGCGGAAAACTTCAAGGGTTGGGCCCACATGACCTGCCGTGGCGTGACCTACCACGATGACGCCGTTTACGCCTCCGCCGAGCAGAGCCCGACCGGCGCCGCCAGCACCACGCCGGCCAGCACCGTGTGCCCACGACGGATCTTCCTGCCGACCGCCGACACCCGCCTGATCGCCCTCAATGCCGACACCGGCAAGATGTGCGAAGACTTCGGCGACAAGGGCCAGGTCGACCTGACCGCCAATATCGGCGGTTTCACGGCCGGTGGTTACTACTCCACTTCGCCACCGGCGGTCACCCAAAACCTGGTGGTGATCGGCGGTCACGTCACCGATAACGTTTCCACCGACGAGCCAAGCGGTGTCATCCGTGCCTACGACGTGCACACCGGCAAGCTGGTGTGGAACTGGGACAGCGGCAACCCCGACGACACCACGCCGATTGCCGAAGGCAAGACCTACACCCGCAACTCGCCGAACATGTGGTCCATGTTCAGCGTCGACGAAAAACTCGGCATGCTCTACCTGCCGATGGGCAACCAGACCCCCGACCAGTTCGGTGGATTCCGCACACCGGAATCGGAAAAATACGCCGCCGGCCTGACCGCCCTGGACATCGCCACCGGCAAGGTGCGCTGGTACTTCCAGTTCACCCACCACGACCTGTGGGACATGGACGTCGGCGGTCAACCGACCCTGATGGACCTGAAGACCGCCGATGGCGTGAAACCGGCCGTCCTGGCATCGACCAAGCAGGGCAGCATTTACGTGCTGGACCGCAGCAACGGCCAGCCGATCGTGCCGATCAAGGAGATCCCGGTGCCGCAAGGCGCGGTGGAAGGCGACTTCACCTCGCCGACCCAGCCGATGTCCGACCTGAACTTCGTGCCGCCGGTCCTTCAGGAACGCGACATGTGGGGCGTGACCCCGTTCGACCAGATGCTGTGCCGGATCGACTTCAAGTCCTTGCGTTACGACGGCATGTTCACGCCGCCGTCGCTGCAAGGCTCGATCGTCTATCCGGGTAACTTCGGCGTGTTCGACTGGGGCGGCATTTCGGTCGACCCGGTGCGCCAGATCGCGTTCGTCAACCCGAGCTACATGGCGTTCAAGTCGAAACTGGTGCCGGCGGCGGAAGTGGCCGGTGGCCCGGGTCGCAAGAGCGAAACCGAAGGCGTGCAGCCGAACAAGGGCGCGCCCTATGGCGTGATCCTCGAAGCGCTGCTCTCGCCCATGGGCCTGCCGTGCCAGGCGCCCGCGTGGGGTTATGTCGCGGCCGTGGACCTGACCAACAACAAGACCCTGTGGAAGCACAAGAACGGCACCGTGCGCGACAGCTCGCCGGTTCCGATCCCGCTGAGCATGGGCGTCCCGAGCCTGGGTGGCACGTTCACCACCGCCAGCGGCCTGGCGTTCCTCAGCGGCACGCTGGACCAGTACCTGCGTGCCTACGACGTGAAGAACGGCAAGCAGCTGTGGGAAGGCCGCCTGCCCGCCGGCGCCCAGACCACGCCGATGACCTACACCGGCAAGGACGGCAAGCAATACGTGCTGGTCGTCGCGGGTGGTCATGGTTCCCTGGGCACCAAGCAGGGTGATTATGTGATTGCCTACAAGCTGCCGGATTAAGCCCAACCGGCGCCCATGAAAAAGGCGACACCCTTGCGGGTGTCGCCTTTTTTTAGCAGCGCGGAGTCTCTGCGAACGCAGGCCTCCGAGCTTCCGAACTTTTGAGCTTCTGAACTTTTTAGCTTTTTAGCTTTTGTGGCGAGGGAGCTTGCTCCCGCTGGGCTGCGAAGCGGCCCCCTGCTTTGCCAGCCATCACACTGCAGGGGATGCTGACGCATCCAGCGGGAGCAAGCTCCCTCGCCACAGGGGATCGTGCTCAGCCTTGGGATCGTGCTCAGCCTTGGGGTTGTGCTCAGCCTGTTTTACAGCTCGATCTTGACCGCCTGGGAAGCCCGGGTCGCCTTGGCGCGGGCGGCTTCGATGGATTCATCGCGGGCCAGGGCGACGCCCAGGCGGCGCTGGCCGTTGACTTCCGGCTTGCCGAACAAGCGCAGGGCGGTGTCCGGTTCGCTCAGGGCCACGCCGAGGTTGGCAAACGCGGTCTGGGTCGACTGGCCTTCCACCAGGATCACCGCCGAGGCCGAAGGGCCGAACTGGCGGATCAACGGAATCGGCAAGCCGAGGATCGCGCGGGCGTGCAGGGCGAACTGCGACAGGTCCTGGGAGATCAGCGTCACCAGGCCGGTATCGTGCGGGCGCGGCGAGACTTCGCTGAACCACACCTGGTCACCCTTGATGAACAGCTCGACGCCAAACAGGCCGCGACCACCCAGGGCTTCGGTCACTGCCTTGGCGACGCGCTCGGATTCGGCCAGGGCCACCGGGCTCATGGCCTGGGGCTGCCAGGATTCCTGATAGTCGCCTTTTTCCTGACGGTGGCCGACCGGTGCGCAGAACGTGGTACCGCCGACGTGACGCACGGTGAGCAAGGTGATTTCGTAGTCGAAATCGATGAAACCTTCGATGATCACCCGGCCCTTGCCAGCACGGCCGCCTTCCTGGGCGTAGTCCCAGGCTTTTTGCACGTCATCGGTACTGCGCAGCAGGCTCTGGCCCTTGCCCGAGGAACTCATCACCGGCTTGACCACGCACGGGAAACCCAGGGTCTCGACGGCCTTGCGGTAGTCCTCCACGGTGTCGGCGAAAAAATACGGCGATGTGGGCAGGCCCAGCTCTTCGGCGGCCAGGCGACGGATGCCTTCACGGTTCATGGTCAACTGCGCGGCGCGAGCCGTTGGGATCACGGTGAAACCTTCGGCTTCCAGCTCCACCAGGGTGGCGGTGGCGATGGCTTCGATTTCCGGCACGATGAAATGCGGTTTCTCGGCCTCGATCACCGCACGCAGGGCCGCGCCGTCGAGCATGTTGATCACATGGCTGCGGTGGGCCACTTGCATGGCCGGCGCGTTGGCGTAGCGATCCACGGCAATCACTTCAACGCCCAGGCGCTGCAGTTCGATTACCACTTCCTTGCCCAGCTCGCCGCTGCCACACAACAAAACGCGGGTCGCGGTGGGCGACAATGGGGTTCCGATACGGGTCATCTGAAGGTCCTCAAACAGGAGCGGATCATCGGGGCGCGCGCCGGGCGAGCTTCCCGTGGGGAGAAAGCGCGGCATTTTACATGAACCGCGTCAGCCGGCGACGGCCTGTTTGCGCAGACGCCAGGCCATGATCAGCCAGACGGCGGTGACCCCGGCGAATTTCGAGAGCAGGGCGGTGATCACCACGGCGGGCGTCAGGGCATCGATCAGGCCGAAGAAAATGAATGTATCCAGGGGAATGCTCAGGGCTGAACTGATCCACAACCGGTCATGGAGCGGGCGCTTGGTGATCGTGAACACCAGCCAGTCGATGCATTCGGACACCGCGAACGCCGTGGCGCTGGCCAGGGCGATGGTCGGATCCGAGGTGACATAGGACAACACCAGCGCCGCCAGCATCGCCACGATGGCGCCATGGCCGAAACGGGTCTGCACCATGTCCCGCAGGATAAACACCAGCCCGCCCCAGGCCGACCAGATGATGTCCAGGTGCGGCGCGGCGGAAAACGCGAAGTTGATCAGCACGACGCTGCTGATGTAGGCGAGCAGGAAAAGCATGGGGCGGGGTACCTGGTGGGGATGGAATGTCGGTGAAACCCTCAAGGGCAACGAAGCCCCTTGTGGCGAGGGAGCTTGCTCCCGCTGGGCTGCGAAGCAGACCCAAAACCTGACAACTCGGTGGATCAGATAGATCGAGGTGACTGTTTTTTGGGGGGCTGCTGCGCAGCCCAGCGGGAGCAAGCTCCCTCGCCACAAAGGCTGTGCTCAGTCAGTGAGTGAAGGGTACTTCAGCACCGCCCGTCCCTCAATCTTCGTCACTACCATCCAGTTTCCAATACCCCACCGCCTTCACAAAATCCTGGTCCAACCCTTTCTCCTCCAGCAACACCTTGCGAATCTGCCGCGACACCTTGCTCTCGGTCGCGACCCAGACGTACAGCTTGCCGCCGGGCATGTCCAGCTGTTGCACGGTGCGCAGCAGGTTGTCCTGGCGCCCCTCGCGCAGCACCCAGATCACGTGCACCTGCGCCGGGCTTTGGAGCACTTGCTGCTCGGCGCCGTTTTCCACCTCCACCACCACCAGCGCACGCCGGTTGGGCGCCAGCCCTTCGAGGCGGCGGGCGATGGCGGGCAGGGCGGTTTCGTCGCCGATCAGCAGGTAGCTGTCGAAGATGTCCGGCACGATCATCGAGCCCCGGGGCCCGGCGATGTTGAGGTATTGCCCGGGCGCCGCCTGGGCCGCCCAGGTCGAGGCCGGGCCGTCGCCGTGGAGCACGAAATCGATGTCCATCTCCAGGGTGTCCAGGTCATAGCGGCGCGGGGTGTAGTCGCGCATCGGGGGCATCGCGCCCTGGGTCTTACCAGCGCTGGGGCTGAAGTTTTCCAGGGCGGCGTGTTCCTCGGCGTTCTGCGGGAACAGCAATTTCACATGATCGTCCGTACCCAGGCTGGCGAACCCGGCCAGTTCCGGCCCGCCGACGGTGATGCGGCGCATGCGTGGGGTCAGGTCTTCCACCCGCAACACTTGCAGGCGACGGCGTTTGATCTCGTGGCTGACACGGTGAATGGTGTTTGGATCGACTTCGGTCATTGGCTTGACTCCGAGACAGGTGGACGGTCGGGGCCGTCGACGATGGCTTTGGCGGTGGCGTCGAGCAGGTCGCGCACCCGCCGGATTTCTTCCGGGCTCCAGCGGCCATGATGCTTTTGCAGGGCATGGCGCAGGTTATACACCGCTTCATGGATTTCCGCTGGACGGTCATGGCCGCGCAACGTGCGTTTGCTGATTTCGATGCGCGCACGCACCTCATTCAGCGCTTCGGCCTGGTCCTCTAGGGATAGACGTCCGGCATCGGTCACGCTGTAGCATTTTTTTCCATCGTCGACGCCGCAGATGATCATGGCGTTCATTTCCAGGAAGGTCAGGGTCGGGTAGATCACGCCGGGGCTGGGGCTATAGGCGCCGTCGAACATGTGCTCGATCCGGCGGATCAGGTCGTAGCCGTGGCACGGCTGTTCGGCGATCAGCGCCAGCAATAACACCTTCAAATCACCGGCGGCGAAGACCCGGGGAGCCCGACTGCCACGCGAGCCTGTCGGGCGTCGTTCGAAACCGTCGTGTTCGCGTTTGGAGGACGCGTCGGAATGAGAATAAAGGGCGTTCATATGCTGTCTCCGTTCTGCATATAGATAGCACTCAGATATATCTTTAATAAAAGATATATTTTTTGGCTTAATGTTATTTCGCAAACTAAGATATATCTTGTCTTTGCGGCGGATTACTGGCGTTCAGGGACTGACCTTACATGAATGCTCAATGTATGCGGGGTGCGGCGGCATACATTTGTAATGATAAAAGTGGCGTAGGCTTAAAATGTGGGCTGTTTCTGACAGCCAAACTTCTGTTTTAACAAAAGTTGCGTATTTTTCGCTCTTCCGCATGTTGGATGGACTACAAGCCTATAGGAAGTTGCCTGCTTTTTTTTTGTTAAAGAGCGTCGATCATGCTCGGCGTTGGAGGGACAGGCCCAGTTGCCCTTGGTCTGCGATTTCAATCTTTTCTCTTTATTGCCAAGAACAGGTGTTAACAACATGCTCAAACAACTCGTATCCAGTACTGCCCTGGTTGCCGCCACCCTGGGTTCTTCGCTGGCATTTGCTGCCGATGATGCTCGCTCGTCGATCCACATCACCGCGAACATCCCGACCCAGCAGTTCCATGTGCAGCCGCGCAACCCGGACTTCGGTAAAGACGAAACCATGAGCTACAACACGGTCAACGGCTCCTTGACTTCGTTGCGCCAGACCTTCGACGTGAAGAACACCGAAGGTTCGGTACACGCCTACATCGAAGGTGGCCCGGCTGCGCTGTACAACGGTAGCGATTCCATCGCCCTGACCACCGCCTTCAACGGCGTCACCCTGACGGCCATGCCTCAGGAAGTGGTGGACGATGCCACCTCCACGCCAGGTACCCAGGCTGACATGACCATCGTCGCGGCCACGCCTACGCCTTCCCAGAACGGCCTGTACACCGCCGACATGACCGTCGTCTTCGACGCCGTGCCACGTCCGTAACACCCGTCGCTGCCCGGTGAGTCTCACCTCGCCCGCGGGCAGCCACAGGCCGGTCGGTCCTCCCCAGCCGGTCGGCCTGTACCTGACATGCCCTGATAGCTCGCACACAATGAGAATCCGTTGATGTTTCCCATGACACCCATCGCAGGTGCGCTCGCGCTATTTCTGTGCGCGACTGCATTGGCCGCGCCCACCGCTCCCGGCACGACGCCCAGGAGCCTGCTGTCCCAGGCCAAGGGCCTGCCGGCGGAGTTTGAAGCGCACTTCTTCGATGTACCCCTGGCGGTTCGTGTTGAACTCAACCAACAGTATCTCGGTGAAGCCATGGTGGTCTTGACCCGGGATGATCGCATCACCCTGTTGGAGTTCACCGACACGCAAGAGAGCACGATAAAAGCGGTCGACCGCGAGCAATGGGAGCAACGCCTCAAGCAAGGACAGTCACTGGGTGCCTGTGAAACCAACTGCACCGGCGGGCTGCTGGCCGTGCACTACAGCCTCGAAAATTCCTTGGTGTCGATCCTGACCCGGGACGTCGAGCGCTCGACCGAAACCAAGCGTTACTATGATCAACCGGAAGGCGGCAGCCTTGGCCTGATCTTCAATAACCAACTCAATATCAACGGTGGCCAGGAACAGGACACCGGCGGACGCTATGGCCTCAACGCCAGTTCCAGCGTCGGCAACTGGAGCCAGTCGCTGGACCTTCAGCTTTCTCGCCTGGGCGGTCCGGACGACAAGCTGTACCACGCCGTCCATGAACTCCACACCCAGCGTGAGCTGGAAGGTACTTTTTTTCGCCTGGGTTATTTCACGCCCGGCTCAGACGGGTTGAATCGGCAGATCCGTTCGTTCGGCGCCAACCCGGACACCGCATTGGGGGTGATGTACGGCAGTTCCGACAGCCTGGCGGTCGACAATCCCAAGCCCAGCGTCTACCCCATTTATGTCACCGCCAGCCGCCAGGCATCGGTGGAAATCTATCGCAACGGCCTGTTGATCAACACCCAGGCGGTCAGCGCAGGCTTGCAAAGCCTGGACACCCGTCCGCTGCCCGGCGGCATCTATGAGGTGGAAGTGCGCCTGATCGAAGACGGACAAACCACCGCCACCAGTCAAGAGCTCGTCTATAAACCCAACAATTGGAACAGCACCGGAGACCGCTGGCGCTACAACGTGTTCGCCGGTCGTGAAACCCGGCTGTGGAGCAACTGGGAAGACCAACCGTCGGGCTTCATGACCGCCGGGCTTGGCTTCAATTATCTGTTGCATCCTCGGGTCATCCTCGGCGCCTCCACGCGCAAGGTGCAGGACCGGATGCAAGTCGGCACCTCGGTGGACTGGACGCTGGGCAGCAGCACCAGCCTGTACGCCAACGTCTACAAGACCCAGGACTACGGCAACGGCATGGACTTGCAAGGCCTGTACAGCTACGGCCAGGGCAGTATCGTCGCCAGCCACAACCGCAGTTGGTTGGACACCCGCAACACCTACGAAACCTTGCCGGATGGCACCCGTATTCGCCAGCGCAACGTGTTCGTCGGCCATACCAGCAACTCGTCGTTGTCGGTCAATCATCGCTTGAGCAACAAGACCTCCGTCAACGCACGGCTGGCCTACAGCGAAGGCAACGTCCAGGGCACCGGCCTGGACCTGGGCTGGACCCAGCGCGCCAAGGTGCGCGGCAGCGATGCCAACTGGCGGCTGTCGGTGTTCGATCGTCCCGGCACGTCGAGTACCGCCGACAAACGCAATCGTGGCCTGGACCTGAGCCTCAGCGTGGCGTTGGGCGGGCCGGGTGAATACTGGTCGGGCAGTGTCGGTACCCGCACCTCGCGCGATGGCGAGCGGGACAACAATGCCTCGCTGTCCTATCGCCGGAACCTGGAAGATCACGTGCTGCAAAGCGTCTCCGGGACAGTGCTGGCCGACACCTACGGCGTGGGCCTGTCCGGCCTCGGCAGTTTCCAGACCGACTCGTTGTTTGGCGACGGTTTTATCCAGCGTTCGTCCTATAACGACAACCTCACCGGCGGCTTGAACTTGAGCAGCACGGTCGCGGTGGGTGGCAGCAAAGCCGCATTCACCGGCGTACCCCAAGGACGCGGCGCCGGAATGATCGTCGATGTGGAAACCGACCTGGACGACGTCACGCTGCTGGCCGACGACTTGACCGGCGGCAACACCGTGCTGCGTCCAGGCCGTAATTTCGTGCCGATCACCGCGTACAAAAACAGCATGGTGACGTTCGATTTCGAAGGCGTGCACCCGCCGGCGGCGAACATCGAGCCTTCACGCACCCGTTATCACATGAACAAGGGCGGGGTGGACTACCGCCGGATCCAGGTCATGAAAACCGTGACCGTGCTCGGGCGCTTGCTGGACGAACACGGCCAACCCCTCAAGGGCCATCACGTGATCAACCACGCCAGTCGCGGCATCAGCGAGGTGGACGGGTTCTTCTCCATGGAAATGAATGCCGGTTCACCGACGCTGGAAGTGCGTCATGGCAACGAACTGTTCTGCCGTTTTCGCCTTGATCCGGACAGTGCCAGTCGCGAGGGGGACGTGTTGATGATCGGCGATCTGCGCTGCACGCCGGACACCCTGGCCGATACGACGATTGCCGAGGCTGGCAGTGCGAAACAACGCTCGTGAGGCCGTGGGAGTAAAAGCTCGCTCCCGAGATTGTGGGAGCAAAGCTCGCTTCCGAGACTGTGGGAGCAAAGCTTGCTCGCGATGAACGATAACGCAGTTCACCTGAAGAGAGGGGGCGTCTGCATCGCGGGCAAGCCTTGCTCCCACAAGTGAATTGCCCACTTACTTATTTTGCTGCGATTTGTCTTGATTGTATGAGGTTGTATAAATGAAACCCTTATCGGTTGCAGTGCGCAGCGTCGTCTCGGTGTTGTTGTTTGCGTGTGTGCCTGCGGCCAATGCCTTGACCCAGGACATCAGCGCGGTGTTCAGGCCTGACCCCTCGAAACCCAACGAGAACACCTTCCTCAACACCACCCCGATCAGTGGTTATTGCGCGGAAAAACCATCGGAATGCAGGGCAACAAACATGTTCAGCATTCGATTGCCCCTCACGGCCAGTGCGATCAGCGATATCCAGGCAAATCATGCAGATCCTCGGCAAGGTGCGATGTTTAAAGTGCCTGCCAATTGGCGCCCGATACAAGTAACCCATTCGGGTACGGGCGAGACAGAAACGGTTGAAGTGCGCTGGTCCGGATTGGGATCGAGACAAGAATTCCGTATTCGCGATGTGATGACTTTGGTCGGTGGTGGCGTAGATTATTTACAGGCACACCGGATGTTATGGGTCGGCCTTGATTGGGTGTATGCGCCCTCGCCATGTCGCTACAGCGGGACTGCAAGAGCCAGCAGTATGTCTTATCAGTTTTTCTGGAAGACTCCGTCGGAGGGCGTATGTGACAAAAGGGCCAAATACCTGATCCCTGCCGGAAACCTGATGTACACCTGGCTGGACTTCGCTTACGAGCTACGCACACCCAACCCACTGAAAATGTCGTCCGGACAATACACCGGGTCGCTGACCTATGGCATCGGTCCGGGACAGGATTTGGACTTCGGCGACGTCATGATCCCGAACGACTCGGCGCTCACGCTCAACTTCAAGCTCGACGTCGAACACACCCTCAAAGTGGAAGTTCCCCCAGGCGGCAATCGCGTAGAACTGGTCCCCCAGGAAGGCTGGCAATCCTGGCTGAACAGCGGTCGCAAACCCACGCGGCTGTTCCGTGACCAGCGCTTTTATATCTCGGCCTCTTCACGCTTCAAGATGGCGCTGGAGTGCCAGGCCATCAGCGGCAACAGCTGCGCCGTCACGGACGCCGACTCCGGTCACGCCGTGCCGGTGGATGTCAGTGTAAGCCTGCCCGAGGGCTTGACCGATGCGAGCGGGCAACCGGTCAGCCGTCGTCCACTGCGACGTGACGGCGTTGGCACCGAGTTGTTCCAGCCGGGGTCCTACATCGATCGCCGGTCGGGAACGTTGCACTTCGAAATTGGCAGCAACAACGTCGAGGCGATGCTGGACAGTGGCGCCAAGGCTTACAGCGGCAGTGTCACGGTAATCTGGGATTCGGAAGTTTAGAAGTTCGGTCTATTCAATGGATTTGAATGAGGTAGTGCCTATGAACGGAACGTCGGTAGTAGCGAGCTGTGCGGTTTCAACGCTGTTGTTTGGCTGCATGAGCAGCGCCAATGCCTTGACCCAAGACATCAGTGCAGTGTTCAGGCCTGACCCGTCGAAGCCTCAAGAAACAGTCTTTCTCAATACCACTCCCCCGAGTGGTTATTGCGCGGAATTTCCTTCGCAATGTCGGATGTGGGCGATGCACAGCGTTCGACTGCCTCTGAATGTGAATTCCATCAGGCCTATCCAGGCCGCGCACACAGATCCACGGCAGGGGGCGATGTTCCAGGTGCCCGCCAATTGGCGCACGGCACAAATCGTTCATTCGGGCACTGGCGAAACCGAGATCGTCCAGGTGCGTTGGGTCGGTATCGGTTCTCGATACCAACTGCCTGTCAGTGTTGTCGACTTGGTGGGTGGCGGCGTGGATCCAGCCACTGCTCATACCAAGTTGTGGAACGACAACTGGGGATTTCCCCCGACACCTTGTCATTTCAGCGGTTTTGGCCGTCTGGGGGAAAACTTCTATGAATTCTTCTGGCGAACGCCGATGGAAGCGGTGTGTGCCAAGAAGGCCCAATATCCGATTCCCAGCATGGCCTACACCTACGTGGACTTTGCCTATGAACTGCGCCTGCCCAACCCGATGAGAATGACCTCCGGCCAGTACACCGGGGATTTGACGATCAGCATCGGGCCGGGGCGGGAAGTGGACATGGGGGATGTCATGCTGCCCGGCAGTTCGGCGCTTACCCTCAATTTCAGGCTCGATGTCGAGCATGCCTTCAAGGTGGAAGTCCCACCTGGTGGCAACCGAGTGGAGTTGGTGCCACCTGACGGCTGGCAAGCCTGGCTCAACAATGGTCGCAAGCCGACTCGGCTGTTTCGCGACCAGCGTTTTCATCTCTCGACGTCAACCCGCTTCAAGATGATGCTCGAATGCCAATACATCAGCGGCAATACCTGCGCGATATCGGACGCCGGCTCCGGTCATAGCGTGCCGGTGGATATCAGGGTCAGCCTGCCTGATGGGTTGACCGACTTCGCCGGCCAACCCATCAACCAGCGTCGCTTGTTGCGCGATGGCAGCGGTACAGAGTTGATCCTGCCCAGTTTCTATGTTGATCGCCGGGCAGCAAACCTTTCTTTCGAAATCGCTCAAGCCAGTGTCGAGCAGATGCTGGACGGTGGCGCCAGGACTTATATCGGCAACGTCACGGTGATCTGGGATTCGGAAGTTTGATGGCCCGTGGGCCGGCAGTATTCAGTGAATTGCGTTTAATGCATGAGGTTAGGAAAGTGATAAAGCAAGTATTGGCGTGGATGGGTGTTTTTCTGTCTTGCAGCGTGGCCCAGGCCGGGCCGCAGATTGGCGTCGGAGTGGTCTACGACTACCTGGACGGTGACAAGAGTACCTACATGAAGCGGGTGTTCAATGGCGGGACGTCCACGGCCTTCGTCAAGGTCAACATCCTGGAGATTCTCTACAACGAAGACGGCACCTACCAGGAAGTGCCTCTGCAGAACCAGGCCAGCGCCACGGCCAAGGACGGCCTGATGGCCAGTCCGGCGCGGCTGATCGTCCCGGCCAACGGCGTGCAGGGCACCCGGCTGTTGTTCATGGGCAACCGTGACAAGGAACGGTACTTCCGGGTGCGTTTCGTGCCGGTGGTGCCGGAAGCGGAAGACGAATTTGCCGTCAGCGCCGAGGAGCGCGAAGCGTACAAAAAGGAGCGCGTGGCGGCGGGGGTCAAGGTGCTGGCGGGTTATGGCACGGTGTTTTTCGTGCGGCCCAAGAACACCCGTTTCGCCACCGTCATCGATGACAACGCCGACCGTTATCTGATGCGCAACAACGGCAACAGCGTCCTGGTGATCGATGAGTTCAAGGATTGTGCGGCGAAGGCTGAAAACGACTGCCGGCCGACCACCAAGCACCACGTCATGGCCGGCCGCACCTTTTCGTTCGACAAGGAGGCGGGGCGCGAGTACCGCTTCACGCTGATCGAAGGTGGCCAGAGCAAAGCCATCGAGATCAAGGGGTGACGGCTGCCGTCGCTGAATCGCCGTTGCGCTACAGGTAAATCATTATGTTCCAGACACTGCTACGCCCCCTTGTACTGACTGCTCTGACGTTGCCCTGCGCTTTGGCCTGGGCGGCGGTCGAGCGGGAAACGTTCGAAGTCTACGTGACCATTCCCACCGTGGATTTCCATGTGTTGCCCCTTGACCCGCAATTGGTCCAGCGTGAACAACGCTTGCCGTTCAGTACCATCACCGGCGAACTCAGCCCCTTGCGGGCCACCTACGAGGTGAAGAATACCAACGGCGCCATCGGTGCGCGCCTGAGCGAGGAGGCGTATTTGTCCAATGGCCGGGAACGGATCGATTTGCGGGTGAGGTTCAACCACGTCGAATTGACCTTGGACTCTACCCAGGTCGTGTCGGCCAGCGAAGCCAGGCCTGGGCGGCAGGTGCCGCTGGAAATCGCCGCCATCAGGCCCGGTGACGCCTACGTGCCCGGTGACTACTACGGCACGGTGCACATGGTATTCGACGCGGTTGCGCCGTAGGACGAAGCGTGTTCGTCCAACCCGTCAGGGCCGGCTTGTTCGCCACGGCACGTTTTGCATTTCGTTTTATCACAATGAAAAAAGGAGCTACCTATGTTTAGGAAAATGCTATTCGGCACGGTGCTTGGCGCCGTCGCCCTGGTTTGTTCGATGGCACACGCTGCCGATGACGCCCGCTCGAATATTCACATCACCGCGAATATCCCCAACAAGCAGTTTCATGTGCAGCCACGTAATCCCGATTTCGGCAAGGATGAAGTCATGCACTACAACGCGCTGACCTACAAGCTGACGCCTGTACGCGAAACCTTTGATGTGAAGAATACCGATGGTTCGATCCACGCCTACATCGAGAATGGGGCGGAGGGAACCGTCCATTTAAGCAACGGTTCAGAGTTTATTGGCTTGGCTGTGGTATTCAACGACGTACTTCTGAACGGACAACCCAAGGAAGTAGTGGACGACGCCTCGTCCACGCCCGGCACCCAGGCGCAGATGCTCATCCTGCAGAGAAATACGCCTACTCGCCCATTCGCTCCTGGGCTCTACACCGCGGACATCACTCTGATTTTCGACGCAGTGCCTCGCGTACCCTTCTGATTCTGCGACGAGGGGATAAATCCTCTCGCCACAGCTACTTGATCCCCAGGCTGTTACTCACTGCCCCGCCACCAGCGGTTTGCACTGGGTATGAGTTCCTGGCTGCAAGTACGGCGAGAGAAACGGTGCCATGCCCTTGAGCACCTGCACCGGCAAGGCCGAGGTGAACTTGAAGTTCTGCGCCGAGGCCCCCGGGACGTAGGCGGTGAGGGTGCCGAAATGGCTGTCGCCGATGTAGAAGACGAAGGTGGCCGTGCGGTTGATCGACTTGGAGCTGATCACCCGTCCACCGGAACCGATGGCTTCGATGCGGTTGTCACCGGTGCCGGTCTTGCCGCCCATGGCCAGCGGCGTGCCGTCGGCCAGTTTGAAACTGCCGGCTACCCGTTTTGCGGTGCCGGCATCCACCACCTGTGACAGCGCACCGCGCAAGGCCTGGGCCACTTCTGCCGGCATCACGCGCTTGCCGTTATCCGGATTGCTCACCAGCCGTGTCTCGTAAGGCGTACCGACGGCAAAGTCCAGGCTGTCGACGCGCAGCGCGGGCTTGCGGATGCCATCGTTGAGGATGGTGCCCACCAGTTCCGCCAACGCGGCGGGGCGGTCGCCGGAACTGCCGATGGCGGTGGCCAGCGACGGCACCAGGTGGTCGAACGGATAGCCGACCTCCTGCCAGCGCTGGTGGATATCCAGGAAAGCTTCGACCTCCAGCATGGTACGGATGCGACTGTCGCGGGCGCTCTTGTGCCGGCTCTTGAACAGCCAGCTGTAGACTTCCTGGCGCTCGAACTCACTGGCCTTGACGATCTGGCTGAACTTGGCGTCGGGGTTGTTCAGCAGGTAACCCATCAACCACAGGTCCAGCGGGTGGACCTTGGCGATGAAGCCTTGGTCTGGCAGGTCATAGGCGCCGGGACCGTAGCTCTGGTAGAGCCGCTCCAGGCGTTCGTCGGTGAGTTTTTCCGCGCTCTTGGCGGACTTCAAATGTGCGCGCACGAAGCGGTTGAAATTCTCCTGGCTGTCGTTGGGAAAGAAATAACGGTGAACGGCGGCCAGGCGGATCGCCGTAGGGCGCATCCCGTCGAGGAAGGTTTCCAGGCGTTGGCCGGTGTCCTTTTTCTGATACTTCTTCCAGAACCTGAGCAGGAACGAGGTGCCTTCGCGGTCGGCGAATTGGGCCAGGTATTCCTGGCGGCGCGGGTCCTTGTCGTCCTTGAGCAGTTCGGAACTGTTGTTGGGGCCGGCATAGGTGGCGTAGCGCACCAGGTCGCGCATCAGGCGGATGAACGGCAGGTTGATCGATTCACGCAGGGCATCGCGCAAGGTCGGCAGGCGGCCGTCGTCTTCCTTGCGGAAGTTGTGAAACGTGTGCAGCCCACCGCCGGTGAAAAACGCCTCGCCTGGGCTGGCTGAGTAAGTGCGATCCAGCGCCGCTTCGAGCATCTTCGGCAGGCTGCGGTCGGTGTTTTCAATCAAGTAGTCCACGGCCCAGCGGGACAGGCGATCCTGTTCGGCGATCTCGGTTTTCTTCAAAGCCGCCGGGGCCTGCTGGGCATAACGCTCGTGCAGTTCGGCGATGATTTGCAGGTACGTGGTCAGCACGCGCAACTTGGCGGTGGAGCCCAGTTCAAGCTTGCTGCCTTCGTTGATGTCGAAGGGCTGGTCGGTGCTGTCGGTCTGTACCCGCACGCGCGAGCCGTCCGGGGTCAGTTCCAGCAGCGTGAAGCTGTAGCGCACCTGGGTAGTGCTGGTCGGGGTCAGCAGGCGTTCTCCCATCAGGCCGATCTCGGTCGCGAAGGCCGGGTCGGCCAAGCGCTTGAGGTACTCGGTGGCCTGGGCCTGCAAGTCGCTTTGCAAGGTGCTGGTGGCAGAGAGGTCGAGGCGATCGAGGTCGTACAGCGGGCGATTGAGCAGCGCGGCGAGGCGACTGCGGGCGGCGCTGATGCCTTTGTTGGTTTCGTTGGGCTGGACGGTGGGATCTTTGACCCAGTCGCGATAGCTGACCTTGCTCGCCAGGGCCGCCTCGGCCAGCGCGGCATCGATCACGCCATTCTGTGCCAGGAGCCGGATGTGGCTGTCGGTCAGGCGTGCCAGTTCATCGTGGCCCTTGGAGAGGAAATGGGACGGCCGGCGCTGCGCGATCATCAATGACAGCATTTCCCGCAGGGCCAGGCCTTTTTCCGCCAGGCTCTTGGAGTCGGTGGCGGTGCTGGACAAGCGTTCATTGGCGCGCTTGAAATCGGCGCCGTACCAGACCCGCAAGCCTTCGGCCATGCCGTGGACTTCACCATGCCCAGGCACCGCGGAGAGCGGCACGCTGTTGAGGTAGTCGCGGATGATCCGCTGCCGCGCCTCGAGGGTTTGCGGGCCGGCCTGGTAAGCACGGACGCTGGCGGAAATCATCTGGCGGATTTTCTCCGCGCCGGACACGGTCAAGCCTTCAGGCGAGTGGCGGTACTTCTCCAGTTGTGTCGCCAAGGTGCTGCCCCCGGCGGACTGCCCCGGCAGGCTCAACAGTTTGGCGACTTGGGACCAGGCCGCCATGCCGAAGCGCGGCCAGTCCACGGCCGGGTTGGCCAAGGGTTGCTTGGGGTCGAGCAGAAAACGGTTCTCGATGAACAACAGGCTTTGCACCACCACGGGCGGGATCGCTTCGAAGCTTGCATACAGTTGCTGCGGGTACTTGAACTGATAGACCGGCGCGGCACGACAATCGGTGATGGTCAGTCCGGCCTGGATCTTTTCCACATACGGCACGAACAGGCCTTTCTCGACGTAGTCCATCAAGGCCGGCGAGAACCTCGCCTGGGCCTGGATCACGTAGTCGCGCTTGAGCAGCCGCGGCAGGAACTCCCCCAGCGCGCTGTAGCCCAAGCGCCGGTCGAACGGGCCCGCACCCGGGTAGACGATGGCGTCGCTGGGCCCCGGTTGCACCGAATAGCTCAGGGACTCGGCGTATTTGCTGAGCTCCCGAGCCTGAAACCGCGACGTGCGCATTTCCTTGGCCGCCGCCAGACCGACCACCACCACGATAATCAGCAGCAACAACCAGAATGCCCGCCAGCCATGCCGTGCGCGGCGTTTTTCTTGAGGTAAAGGCGCTTCTTCCATACGTTCAGTCGGGACCACAGGTTCATTCGAATCGGTTTGCCACAAAGCGCCCATAGTCGACTGATCCATTAAGCAGATTGATCGGACTTGCTTGAAGCTTAGACGGTGGTTGGCGTGGGGGGAGGGGAAATTGTCGGCACTGGTTTGTCATGGCCAATGGCATTCCTTTGTGGCGAGGGGATTTATCCCCGCTGGGCTGCACAGCAGCCCCAATGCAGGCAACTCAATTGTCCAGACATACCGGGTTGTCGTTTTGGGGGCTGCTGCGCAGCCCAGCGGGGATAAATCCCCTCGCCACAGATGAGTCCCCGCCACAAGTACTACACAAGTTTCGGAATATGCTCTCGACCTTTCCAGCGTCGAAAAACCAGCTGCATGACTAGGCTGCACTCAAACCCCTTCAAAGGAAGCAAGGAATGCATCCACGCCCCAATTCCCATCGTTTGCGTCGAGGTCGTTATTCAGAGCCAGGACGAGCCTATCTGGTGACTGCTGTTGTTCATCAGCGGCGGCCGGTTTTTTCCGACTGGAAGATTGGACGGCTATTGGTCACCGAATTCAAACGTGCTCATGATTCGGGCCAGGTGAGCTCTTTGGCCTGGGTGGTAATGCCGGATCACTTTCATTGGTTGCTGCAAATCCAGGAGGGCCATCTGAGTCGTATGATCGGAGCCACCAAAGCTCGCAGCACCCATCGTGTCAATAACATCACCGGAGCCTCTGGCCCGCTTTGGCAAAGCGGCTTTCATGACCGCGCGATCCGCGACAACGAGGATCTGAAGCCCTCCGCCCGCTACATCATTGCCAATCCGCTTCGTGCTGGGCTGGTGGAGCGCATTGGCGATTACCCGCTATGGGACGCTGTATGGCTTTGAGGCAGAAAACCTTGTGGCGAGGGGATTTATCCCCGCTGGGCTGCGCAGCAGCCCCAATGCAGGCAACTCAATTGTCCAGACAGGTCGGGTTGTAGTTTTGGTGGGGCTGCTACGCAGCCCAGCGGGATAAATCCCCTCGCCACAGATGAGTCCGCTAGCCATAAATGACTCCTCTCACCATGGGGCCTGAAAGCCTTGCACTAGAGCCATCGCCCCATGCCAGAGCATGACGCTGCACCATCACTGTGCAATACTCGGCGGCGTTTTCTGTATGACCTGGATCCCAGACAAGACCTCTCGGAAACCCGATTCAGGCGCAGGCTTATCCCTGAATTTTCCAGGTTTTACAGTGAAACTCTCTATCCCTGGCTTTTTATACTGCACGACCCGCTGATCCTGAGGTTGTCGTTCCACAGGACGGTCTGCCCACAAGGCAGGCCCGGTTTCGGCAATGCTCGCAGGCCCACTCGCCCGCAGCCTTGGACACTCGGTGGCTAATCCAATAACAAGACGAGGTTTATCCCTATGCCTGTCGGCAATCATCTGCCCCATGGCGAGACCGCCCAGGGTGGTCCGCTCAAACGTGAACTCGGCGAGCGGCATATCCGCCTGATGGCGCTCGGCGCCTGCATCGGTGTCGGGCTGTTCCTCGGCTCGGCCAAGGCCATCGAAATGGCCGGGCCGGCGATCATGCTGTCCTACATCATCGGCGGCCTGGCGATCCTGGTGATCATGCGCGCCCTCGGCGAAATGGCCGTGCACAACCCGGTGGCCGGTTCGTTCAGCCGCTATGCCCAGGATTACCTCGGCCCACTGGCAGGCTTCCTGACCGGTTGGAACTACTGGTTCCTGTGGCTGGTGACCTGCGTGGCGGAAATCACCGCCGTGGCGGTGTACATGGGCATCTGGTTCCCCGACGTGCCCCGCTGGATCTGGGCCCTGGCCGCGCTGGTCAGCATGGGCTCGATCAACCTGATCGCAGTCAAGGCCTTCGGCGAATTCGAATTCTGGTTCGCCCTGATCAAGATCGTCACCATCATCGCCATGGTCATCGGCGGCATTGGCATCATAGCCTTCGGCTTCGGTAACGACGGCGTGGCCCTCGGCATTTCCAACCTCTGGACCCACGGCGGTTTCATGCCCAACGGCGTGTCCGGCGTGTTGATGTCCCTGCAAATGGTCATGTTCGCCTACCTGGGCGTGGAGATGATCGGCCTGACTGCCGGTGAAGCGAAGAACCCACAGAAAACCATCCCCAACGCCATCGGCTCGGTGTTCTGGCGGATCCTGCTGTTTTATGTCGGCGCGTTGTTCGTGATCCTGTCGATCTACCCATGGAACGAAATCGGCACCCAGGGCAGCCCGTTCGTGATGACCTTCGAGCGCCTGGGCATCAAGACCGCCGCCGGCATCATCAACTTCGTGGTGATCACCGCCGCGCTGTCCTCCTGCAACGGCGGGATCTTCAGCACCGGACGGATGCTCTACAGCCTTGCGCAGAACGGCCAGGCCCCGGCCGGTTTCGCCAAGACCTCGGCCAACGGCGTACCGCGCCGCGCGTTGCTGTTGTCCATCGCCGCGTTGCTGCTGGGCGTGCTGCTCAACTATCTGGTGCCGGAGAAAGTCTTCGTCTGGGTGACGTCCATTGCCACCTTCGGCGCGATCTGGACCTGGGTGATGATCCTGCTGGCCCAGCTCAAGTTCCGCAAAGGCCTCAGCGCTTCCGAGCGTGCGGCGTTGAAATACCGCATGTGGCTGTACCCGGTCAGCTCGTATTTGGCGCTGGCATTCCTGGTGCTGGTGGTAGGGCTGATGGCGTACTTCCCCGACACCCGCGTAGCGCTGTATATCGGCCCGGCGTTCCTGGTGCTGCTGACGGTGTTGTTCTACACCTTCAAATTGCAACCGACCGGTGATGCATCGGGTTCGGTGAGCTCGGTTTCGTAAGATAAACCGCGACGTAAAAGAAGGCCCCGGTCAGATGACTGGGGTTTTTTATAGGCGTGAGCCTGACTGTCCGTCGGATTCGGTGCCGCACCTGTAAGATCTGACAGTAGACCGTCATAGGACTGTCGACTAGCTTGGAAACCTGCCAACTGGCGAATGGCAAGGTACCAAGATGAACGGACTTTCTGCATTGATGGTTATCGCGCTGGTCAATGGATTGATCCATGGCCAGGTTTTTTTTCTATTGCACGACGCCGTTGGACTGGCCCAGGCGACCAGTAACTTTGCTGCGTTCTGCATGGCCGCGGCGTTTTCGTTTTATGTAAGTGGCCTCTACATCTTCCGACCCGGGGAGTCGTGGAGAGGTTATCTGCTGGGCAATGGCGCAATGGGCGGGCTGAGTTATGGCTTCGGCTCGTTCGGCGATGCGCTGGATTTGCCTGGGTGGATGGCGGTCGCTTTGTCTTTGTATTTCTCGCTGAACCTGGTGATGGGGTACGGGTTTATTCGGTTCAAGTTGTAGTGCGGTCGTCTTGCATGGGCGCTTCTAGTGGTGTTGTCGCCAACCGTTTTCTTGTCGTGGACATAGGTTGGGGAGCGAGCATGAAGGCGATATGGCGTGTTTTCCTCACTTATTCACTGGTCGGATTGGCCAATACGCTGGTTCATTGGCAGATATTTTTTGTACTGCGCGTGGCAATGGGTCTTGATCAGTCGATCAGTAATCTTGCTGCGTTCTGTGTGGCTGCTTCATTTTCCCACTACCTCAATGCGCTCTACACCTTCGAAGCCAGGATATCGGCGACGGGTTATGGGTTTTTCCTGTGTGTTATGGGAGCGCTCAGTTTTGCCGTGGGTTATCTGGGAGATCGCTGGCAGGTCCATGGGCTACTGACAGTGACGGTATTTTCACTGCTGAGTTTGGTGTTCGGTTTCCTGCTCTCTAGGTTCGTAGTGTTTCGTGGAGACCACCCATGAAAATCTCGCTGGTGGTGCCGGTGTTCAATGAAGAACAGACCTTGGGACTGTTCTACAAGAGTATCCGTCAGCACCCGGCGTTGGCCGGTTATAGCGTGGAGATCATCTTCATTAACGATGGCAGCGCTGACCAGACGGATGCGCTTGCCCGTGATATCGCGCTGGTCGATAACCTAGTTGTGTTGATCAATTTTTCCCGAAATTTCGGCAAGGAGCCCGCCCTGTTTGCCGGTATCGAGCACGCCAGCGGGGACGTGGTCATTCCAATGGACGTGGATCTACAGGACCCCATCGAGGTTATTCCCAAGCTTATTGCCGAATGGGAAAAAGGCGCCGAGGTAGTGCTTGCCAAGCGTCGAGATCGCTCGTCCGACAGTTACCTGAAGCGCGGATGCGCTGCGCTGTTTTATCGCTTGCTGGATCGGATCGCTTCTCCCCATATCGAGCGTAACGTAGGGGACTTCCGATTGATGGACCGTAAAGTAGTGGAGGTGATCAAGACCCTTCCCGAATATCAATTGTTCATGAAGGGTGTGCTGTCGTGGGCCGGTTTTACCACTGTCATTGTCGAATACGACCGCGCCGGTCGCGCCGCTGGTAGCAGCAAATTCAACGGCTGGAAGTTATGGAATTTGGCGCTCGAAGGCATCACGTCGTTCAGCACTGTACCGTTGCGGTTGTGGACTTACCTCGGCGGTTTCATTTCATTGGTTTCGCTGGCGTATGCCGGGTACATGGTGCTGGACAAGCTGATCTTTGGAAACGATCTGCCCGGTTATCCATCCTTGATGACCGCGATTTTGTTTTTGGGTGGTGTGCAGCTGATTGGTATTGGTGTGTTGGGTGAGTACGTCGGACGGATCTATTTAGAGACAAAGCATCGTCCGAGGTACGTCATCAGGGAAATAGTTCGGGGAGAGTCGGGCGTGCGTGGAACTGACGAGAGCATTTGCGAACGGGGCGATGATTATTCGTGACTAACTTTCGAGCCTATTCAGGAAAGCCTCCCAGCCGATTCGTCGACGGCGCAGCCTTGGCAGCCGTTGTGGTCCTGGCGCTGTGCGTACGTTTTTACGGCATCACAACACCGGCGATCTGGTACGACGAGGCCTTTAGCATCCTGCTTGCCAGGCACGAGCCGTGGCAGATCTGGTCTATTACGGGACGAGATATTCACCCACCGCTTTATTACCTCACGCTGCACTACTGGATGATTTTGTTTGGCGACGGGGTTTTGGCTGTTAGATCGCTCAGTGTGATAGCCGACGTGGGCTCGGTTTTGCTGAGCATAAAGTTGATGAGCCTGGTTGCCACGCGAAGAGCAACCTGGATGGCTGCGTTGCTATTGGTGTTGCTGCCGATTTCGGTTCGTTACAGCCAGGAAGCGCGCATGTACACCCTGCTCGGATTCTGGCTGATGGGCGCAACCGTGGCGTTGGTGTGCTGGGTTAAAGAACCAGAAAAAAAGCGGTTCCCAGCCATTTATGTGCTGTTGATGACGGCCGCTTTTTACACGCATTATTTCGCCGCATTGGGCGTGCTGGTTCATGGGTGCTATTGGCTGAGTCGCTTGAAGGCGGGTCCAAATGTACTCTCCGCGCGCCTCTGGATTTTGGTCTACTGTGCAATCCTTGTCCTGTTCCTGCCCTGGCTACCTCATTTCATCGATCATCTCTCAGGCCGGCCGGGGCTTGGTTGGATACCGGCTATCACTTGGCAGGCGGTTGTGAATGTTGTCTGGCAGTTCACTGTGATGACAATCTGGGAGGGGCAATCGTCGCTTACTCGCGTTTTGCCTTGGTTGGTGGTGATCGCCTGCGCAGCGCTGCTGGTCTGGAAAGACACCGGTCTGCATCGCTTCAGTGTGTTATTGACCGGTTACTTTTTTATTCCCGTCCTCGCGCTGGCCTTCATGTCGTTGATTGCCCCGCTATTCATTCCGCGCTACTTGGTCTTCGCTGCAGTCGGGTTGCCGCTTCTGCTCTCAGCCGCGCTGGATGCAGTGGGGCTGCGACCTACGACCTTGTGCTTGGCCATCATGATTATGGCAGCAGCAGAAGTACAGGGACTGCTGACGGTGTATCGGCAAGCGGACGGCCTGAATGGAACTGAATTAAGAACGGATTTCCGACTTGACGGGTTGGCAGCTGAGGTTAGGCAAGCGGCTCGGCCGGGCGACCAGATCGTATTGGATAATGCCATCTGGTATTTGCCATTCGCTTATTACAATCACACGGGCATACAGCCGAAGTTCTATATCTCATCATTCAAAGCCAATGATCTGGACGCCTTGGAACGGGGGGGGAACGCCTTCATTTCCGAAGGAAGTCAGTGGATATATTTCAATCAGTTGAAGGTGTTAACTCAAGGTGGAAACAGGGTTTGGTGGGTAGGGATGTCAGTTGATGCCAGCCCACTCCCGGAAAAAGATTGGGAAAAGACCGTTACCTTTGTGGATGGGCAGATGAATGCCTCACTGTTTACCCTTAAAGCGGCACCCGCCCAGGTCGAGACGAGTTCAGCCGGTCACTAGTTCGTGCAACTCAGCAAACGCCGTGATGGCTCATTCAGCGCATCGATTAATCACGCAAGGTGCGTGGGATGGCTGAGCCGGGGCCGGTCAGTTGTGCACTGGTGATGACTTCAAACTTCGCCTGATTATCAGTGGCAGAAGTGCCGCCGATGAACACCGTAAAAATGCCTGACTCCACGAATCGCAAGAGGTCATGGTTGAGCAACGCCCAGTCGTCCTGATCGAGCAGAAAGCTGACGGTTGTGCTTTCTCCTGGAGCGAGTCTGACTTTGGAAAAACCGCGCAGCATGCGCACCGGGCGCGTGATGCTCGCGACGTCTTGCCGTAGATACAATTGCACGGTTTCCTCTCCGGCTCGTTGACCGCTGTTCTGAACATCTACTTGGACGGTCAATGTTTCATCGAAGGCCAAGCGCTGTTTACTGAGTCTCGGGGTTCCATAGGTGAATGTGGTGTAGCTCAGGCCATGACCAAACGGGTAAAGAGCCGTCCACTTGGAATCGATGTAGCTTGAGGCGTATGCATTGGTGCCGCTCGGCGGTCGCCCAGTGTTTTTGCGGGCTAGATAGATAGGAACTTGCCCCACCGTGCGCGGGAAGGTAATAGGTAGCTTTCCGCTGGGGTTCACATCACCGAAAAGTACGTCCGCCACCGCGTGGCCCATTTCGGTACCCAAAAACCAAGCCTCAAGTATCGCGGGAACATGTTCGTCCACGGTGGGAATGGCCAGCGGACGTCCATTCATTAGGACGACTACCACAGGCTTGCCTGTTTTGATCAGTTGCGCGACCAGCGCATCTTGCGCTCCTGGCAGGCCAAGGGAAGTACGGCTTCGTGCTTCGCCGCTCATGTCTGCCGTTTCTCCCAGCGCAGCCACGATCACATCGGCATCCACGACCGCACGCTGAACCTCTTCAATGCCGGAGATGTCCGTACTGCCGGGAGAGGCCGCCGGGACATAGACAACCTCCGTCATGGGCGATACGGCGCGCTTTATCCCCTCCAGTACGGTGATTGATTCGCTGGCACGACCGTCAGCGCTCCAAGAGCCCAAGCTGGACACACCGTCATTTGCGAGGGCTCCCACCACGACGAGCTTGCGTAGATTCTTTGAGAGTGGCAGCAACGCATCGTCGTTTTTTAGCAATACGATGGATTTTTGCGCGGCCTCTCGTGCCAGCGCGCGTGTGGGGGGCTGGAGCAACTGCGTTTTTTCGCGGGTAGGGTCGCTGTAGCGATATGGGTCGTCGAACAGGCCCAGACGCTGCTTCGCTTGAAGCACTCGACGCACGGCTCCATCAATAGCGTCTTGTGAAAGTTGACCGCTGCGCACCAGTGCCGGTAGTTCAGCGTTGTAGTCACCGCTGACCATGTCGATATCAACAGTCGCATTGAGAGCAAGTCGCGCAGCCTCTCGGGGAACGGAGGCAACGCCGTGCGGTATCAATTCCCTTATGCCCGCCCAATCACTGACGACGACTCCCTGGAAGTCCCATTCATCGCGCAGCTTCTGTTTGAGCAGTTTCCTGTTGGCGTGCATCGGCATACTGTCCACTTCATTGAAACCGGGCATGATCGTATCGACGCCCGCTTCGACAGCGGCCCGAAAGGGCGTGAGATAGACTTCTTCCAATGTGCGCTCGGACAGGTCGGAAATGTTGTAGTCAAGGCCGCCTTCGGCCGCGCCATAAGCGACGAAATGCTTGGCTGTAGACAGTATTGACGAGGTGTCGGGGGGACCTTCACCGCGAAATCCTCGTACACGCGAAGCGGCGAGGGCAGCCCCCAGGAATGGATCTTCACCGGCGCCCTCTATCACTCGACCCCAACGCGAATCCCGTGCGATATCGACCATAGGAGCGAAGGTCCAATGAAGGCCGCTGGCCGTTGCTTCGACTGCGGCGGCCCTGGCGGTTCGTTGCGACAGGTATGGGTCCCAGGCCGACGCTTCGGCCAATGGGACGGGAAATATCGTGCGGAAACCGTGGATCACATCGAACGAGAACAACTGCGGAATATGCAGACGCGAGCCTTGGACTGCTTCGTGCTGCAATCTTCGAGTGTTTTCGGCGCCATAGGCACCTAATAGCGAACCGGCCTTTGAGGTGCCGATTTTTTTGGGGTCATTGGCGTCTTCGATTGGGCCGGTGGGTATGGTGAGTACACTCAGTTGGGTCAGTTGATCGGCCTTTTCTTCAAGGGTCATTTGCCCGATCAACCGTTCGATGAATGCCGCGTCCTCTTGTGATTTTTGAGTGCGTTCATTGGCTTGGGCAATGGAAGCAAGCCATGTGGCGACAATCAACATACCAAGCAAGATTGCCGAGGCCAGGTGGGTCCAGTCCATGGGATTAGACCTTAGGTACGCTTGGCGACGATTGTCCGGCCGCAGCACGGCAAACCTCACCGAACCCAATGCCACAAAAAGCGAAGCAAAACCAACCAGATCGCGTCGGGTCAACATAAGCACCTTCCATGACGAGCGAACCATCGGGGTGGATGGTCAATCGTGAGGAAGTTGGCGTCTACTGTCAGAACTTACAGGTGCGTTGTGGATTCGGCGTAAAAAGTCGGGTAAAGCAGTGCACTTGAGAGGCCTAAGGACCTTGTGGCGAGGGAGCTTGCTCCCGCTCGGCTGCGTAGCAGTCGCAAACGGGTCGGCGTGGTTTGGCTGACACTCCGTGTTCGGCAATTGGGGCCGCTTCGCAACCCAGCGGGAGCAAGCTCCCTCGCCACAAAAGCTGGTGCGTATCAGTAACTATGCGGCGCTTAAGCCGCCGCAATTTCCCGCGGCTCAAAACTATCCGCCCGCGCCATCTGCCACATCCGCGAATAAAACGCCCCATTGACCTCACCCGTGAGCAATTCCCCCGGCTTCAAAAACACATGCAACTGCGAGAACAACTTCACCTCGGTCGCCGACATCCGCCGCACCAAATGCTTAGGCTGCAATTGCGAAGGATGCTCAAGCCCGGCGGCGGCGAGCATTTCGGCCAGGGCCTTGAGGGTGTTGCGGTGGAAGTTGTAGACCCGTTGGGCTTTATCCGGGACGACCAGGGCGCGCTGGCGCAGGGTGTCTTGGGTGGCGACGCCGGTGGGGCATTTGTTGGTGTGGCAGCTTTGCGACTGGATGCAGCCGATGGCGAACATGAAGCCGCGCGCGGCGTTGGCCCAGTCGGCGCCGATGGCCAGGACGCTGGCGATGTCGAAGGCGCTGACGATCTTGCCACTGGCGCCGAGCTTGATCTTGTCCCGCAGGTTCAGGCCCACCAGGGTGTTGTGCACGAACAACAGGCCTTCACGCAGCGGCACGCCGATGTGGTCGGTGAACTCCACTGGCGCGGCGCCGGTGCCGCCTTCCTTGCCGTCCACCACGATGAAGTCGGGCAGGATCCCGGTTTCCAGCATGGCCTTGGCGATGCCCATGAACTCCCATGGATGGCCGAGGCAGAATTTGAAGCCCACCGGTTTGCCGCCGGACAATTCACGCAGTTGCTGGACGAACTGCATCAGTTCGATCGGCGTGGAAAACGCGCTGTGGCATGACGGCGAAATACAATCCTCGCCCATGAGGATGCCGCGGGTCTCGGCGATTTCCCGAGTGACTTTGTGCTTGGGCAGGATCCCGCCATGGCCGGGCTTGGCGCCCTGGCTCATCTTGATTTCGATCATCCGTACCTGCGGGTTCCGGGCCTGGGCGGCGAAGCGCTCCGGGTCGAAGTGCCCGTCGGATGTACGGCAACCGAAATAGCCGCTGCCCAGTTCCCAGGTCAGGTCGCCACCGTGTTCGCGGTGGTAGGGGCTGATGCTGCCTTCGCCGGTGTCGTGGGCGAAGTTGCCCAGCTTGGCCCCCTGGTTCAAAGCGCGGATGGCGTTGGCGCTCAGGGAGCCGAAGCTCATGGCCGAGATGTTGAACACCGAGGCCGAGTAGGGCTGGGTGCATTGCGGGCCGCCGACTGTCACGCGAAAACCGCTGGGGTCGCTCAACGGCGCCGGGCGCATGGAGTGGCCGATGAATTCGAAACCGGTCTGGTAGACGTCGATCAAGGTGCCAAAGGGTTTGTCGGCGCTTTCGTTCTTGGCCCGGGAGTACACCAGCGAGCGCTGGGCGCGGGAGAAGGGCAGGGCATCGCTGTCGGATTCGAGCAGGTACTGGCGGATCTCTGGGCGGATGCCTTCGACCAGGTAGCGGATGTTGCCCAGGATTGGATAGTTGCGCCGTACGGCGTGGCGGCTCTGCAGCAGATCGAACAGCCCCAGCAGGCTCAACAGCCCGGTCACCAGTGCGATCGGCCAGAGCCAGTCGTGTTGCAGGAACGGCAGGCTGGCGAGGGTGAAGATGACACAGCAGGCAAAGAAGGCGTAACGGCTCAGCAACGACAGGCTCATGCGGGTTCCTTGGGGTTGAGCGACTGGCGAGACATTAGCTTGGAATGTGGCCCGTGGCGAGGGAGCAAACCCCCACAATTGGTTTTGTGGTGAAACACGGGCCATTGTGGCGAGGGAGCTTGCTCCCGCTGGGCTGCGAAGCGGCCCCCATGGGGTCATTGCGAGCATTCAGACAGACCGCGTGAGCCGGTTTTACGACGGCTGCGCCGCCGAGCGGGAGCAAGCTCCCTCGCCACAGGGGTTGTGTGTTGCTGGAGTAATCAGTTTATGAGCGCCAGAAAAACCTGTGGGAGCGGGCTTGCTCGCGATGGCGGCCGCACATTCAACTCCTGCATTGACTGTCGCACCGCTATCGCGAGCAAGCTCGCTCCCACAATTTGAACTGCCGGGGGGCTCAGCCTGCCTGCTTCATCTGCCGCACCGGCAATTCCACGCGGAAGGTGGTGCCGACGCCGACTTCGCTGCGGACGGTGATTTCGCCGTGGTGTTTTTTCACGATGCCGTAGGACAACGACAGCCCCAGCCCGGTGCCTTGGCCAATCGGTTTGGTGGTGAAGAACGGGTCGAAGATTTTCTGCAGGGTCTCGGGGGGAATGCCCGAGCCGTTGTCCGCCACTTCGATCCACACGGTTTCGTCACCGACCCCGTTGCGCAGGGTGATGGTGCCGCGTTCTGGGCCGATGGCCTGGGCGGCGTTGACGATCAGGTTCATGATCACTTGGTTGATCTGCGACGGCAGGCATTCCACCTCCGGCAACGGCGTGTACTGCTTGACCACGTCGGCCTTGTACTTGATCTCGTTGGCAACGATGTTCAAGGTCGAATCCATGCCTTGCTGCAAATTGGCCATCTGCCATTCCTGGCTGGAGTCGACGCGGGAAAAGTCCTTCAAGTCCTTGACGATCTGCCCGACCCGGCCGATGCCATCCTTGGATTCCTTGATCAGCAGGGGAATGTCCTCCACCAGGAAGTCGAGCTCCACCTGTTCGCGCAGCTTTCTCAAGTTCACCACCAGCTCCGGCGAGGCGATGGCCTCCTCGGCGCTGCTGTAGGCGCTGAGCATTTCCTGGAGCTTGCCGAAGTAGCCGTCCAGCGCCCCCAGGTTCGAAGAAATGAAGCCGATCGGGTTGTTGATTTCGTGGGCCACGCCGGCCGCCAACTGGCCCAGGGAGGCGAGTTTTTCCGATTGCACCAACTGGGTTTCCAGCATCTTGCGTTCGTCGATCTCCATTTGCAGCAGTTCGCTGGCCTGTTTGAACGCCTGGGTGCGTTGTTCCACCAGGTCTTCGAGCTTGTTCATTTTCAACTGCGCACGGGAGGTCATTTCCCATTTGGTGGTCAGGGTGTTGGCCATCTGCTGGACTTCGATGTTGTCGAACGGCTTCTTCAGGATCAGCAAGCGGTCGTGGCCGTTCAGGCGATCGAGCAGTTCATCCCAGGAGTAATCCGAATAAGCGGTGCACACCACCACTTGCAGCTGCGGGTCGCGCTTCCAGAGTTCTTCGATGGTCTTGGCGCCATCCCAGCCTTCGGGCATGCGCATGTCGACAAAGGCCAGGGCATAGGGGCGTTCCTTGGCCGCTGCCGCCAGCAATTTGTTCAGGCCTTCCTGCCCGCCATAAGCCGAGTCGAGTTCGAACACGGTGGCGGCAGGTTTCGGCGCTTCGCCGAACAGGGCGCTTTCCATGTCCTGCAAGTCCGTGTTGCCCTCATCTTCCGGGGTGAGGATCTTGCGGAAATCTTCATGAATGGCGGGTGTGTCGTCGATCAACAGGATGCGACGGTTACTCATACTGTTCATGGCTCACCTTCTGCAAGTTTCAGGGGCACCTGCAATTGGAACGTCGCCCCTTTTCCTGGCCCCTCACTGTGGGCGGTGAGGTGGCCGTTCATTTCAATGGCCGCCAATGCGCAGCTGTGCAGGCCGAAGCCGTGGCCTTCCTTACGCGTGGTAAAGCCGTGGGCGAAGATGCGCGTCATGTTCTCCTCCGGGATGCCTTCGCCTTCGTCCTTGACGCTGATTTGCAGGGTCTCGCCATCGACGACGTCCGCCTTGAGCGTCATGTTCCGCGCATGGTTGGACACCCCGGCCATGGCGTATTTGGCGTTGCTGATCAGGTTGATCAGGATCAACAGCAAGCGGTGCTTGTCGCCCATGATCCGCGGCACATCACCGTATTCCTTGATCACCGTAACATGGTGGCGGGTCAGGGCACCGGAGTTCATGCGCAGGGCGTCCTCGAGCAGCTCGCTGACCACCAGCGGTTCGAGCAGGCTGTTGGCCCCCGCATAGGATTGCTGTGTGGCGACGATGTCCTTGATGTGGTCCACGCTCTTGCTCAACTGCGCCAGCTCATCGGTCAGGCTCTGCTGCTCCGACGCGATGGCCTCCACCAGTTGGTTGAGGTAGCCGGGCAGCAGCTTGCCCTTGGCGTCTTCGGTGAGGAAGTGCCCGAGGTCGTCGGTGTGTTCGTTGATCAATTGCATCGCCTTGCCCAGCCCCAGCGCCTTGCTGCTGCGCAGTTTGCGGCTGACCAGGTCGGCGGAAATGTTCACGCTATTGAGGACGTTACCGACGTTGTGCAGCACGTTGGTGGCGATTTCCGCCATGCCGGCCTGGCGGGCGGTGTCCATCAGCTCGCTCTGGGTGTCCTTGAGTTGGCGGGTACGCTCTTCGACCCGTTGTTCCAGCTCGTCGTTGGCGGTTTGCAGGGCGTTGTTGACCCGCTTGATCTCGGCGAAGCTGCGGATCAGCCGGATCCCCAGCCAGATCAGGATCAACACCAGGAGCGTGGCGAACACCAGCAGGTAGACGTGGTTGCGCTCGTATTTGGCCGCGGCTTTTGCCTGGTCTTTCTCGAGTAGGTTGGTAATGGTGTCCAGGCGGTCGGCCAAGGGGACCATTTCGATGCCTGTTAATAATTCATTGACCTTTGGCTGTTCCCGCAGGATCACCCCGATGTGTCTGCGCAGGACTTCGACGGAGTTGAGCAGTCCCTCAGGCAGGCGCTCCTTGTTGACCTCCAGCTGGTTCAACCCCAGCAGGACCTCGGCCGCGATATCAGGGGAGCTGAGCTGGGCGAACTCCATGCTGCTGAGCAACAGGTCGTAGGTGTCGATGGCAACGTTCTGCAATTCCAGCCGGTACGTGTCGGGCAGCCGGGCGAACTGGCCCTGGATATCGTCCTCGCCGGTGGGCAGGAAGGCCAGGGAGTTGCGCAACACCGCGTTATGGGACTTGAACTGTTCCACCAGGCGGGTCTTTTCCTTGACCAGCTTGAGGTATTCGTCGCGCTGGGCCTCCCAGAGTGACGGCCCATGCCGGCCAGGCTCCGCCTCGATGGCGTCCAGGCGCTGCCACAGGCGTGCCATTTCGTGCAGCGGAGAGACCAGCGGGTCGTAGTTGTGGGTCAGGGCGATCCGCGACTTGAGGATTTCGTTGTCCCAGATGGCGTCCTGTTGCTTGAGCAATCGGATCAGGTCACGGGATTCAATGTACGAGGCGGCCTGCTGGGCGCCCGAGTTGATGTACATGAACAACAGGATGCCCGCCAGCAAGACGCCAATGAAGGCCAGGCCGAGGCGACGGAGGACTGTCATAGGGGCTTGCCCTCCCATTCACCGGTCAGGGTCTTGAGGAACTCGACGATCAACGTCGTATCGTTCTTGAGGGGCTCACGACCCAGTTGGTACTTGAACATGACCTCTACCGCGCGCTCCAGGGTTGGCGCCGACCCGTCATGGAAATAGGGCGCGGTAACGGCCACGTTACGCAGGCTCGGTACTTTGAAAACCTGGTGATCATTTTCATCACCGGTGATGTTGAAGCGTCCTTCGTCGGCCCGGGTGGGGTTGCCGCGGTCAACGAAGTAGTCACCCATGATGCCGAATTTCTGGAACATGTTGCCCCCGATGTTCACGCCCTGGTGACAAGCGATGCAGCCGTATTCCTTGAACCGCTGGTAACCGAATTTTTCCCGGGGCGTGAGGGCATCGGTATTGCCCAGCAGGTACTGGTCGAAGCGCGAATTGGGTGTCTGCAAGGTCCGTTCGTAATCGGCCAGGGCACCCTGGATATTGGGCTTGGTCACCCCGTCGGGGTAGGCGTCGTTGAAATCCTTGGCATAACCCGGATCATCGGCGATGCGCTTGACGACAGACTCCCAGGTGCTACCCATTTCCGCCGGGCTGGTCACGACGATGTGGACCTGTTCTTCCAGCGTATCGACGCGGCCATCCCAGAATTGGTGGAAGTTGAGGCCAGCATTGAACACGGTCGGCGTATTGACCTCCACTGGCTTGCCGTCGAAGCCCAGGGAAAACGGTTTGTCGTCGGCGCCGCCCTTGTCCAGGCGATGGCAACTGGCGCAGGACAGCGTGTTGTTGACCGACAGCCGCGGGTCATTGAACAGCCGCAGCCCCAGCTGGACGCGCTTGGGGTCCAGGGTCGGAATCGGTGGCAGGGGCTTGAGGGGTTCGTCCAGTGGGGCGGCGTGCGCGGCCACGCTCATTCCCACGAGCAGGCCGAGCGCCAGAGTCAGTCCATGTAACGCCATGGGATGCTTTCCTTGAAACGTTGGTTGAGGACACTCCGGTGTTCACGAAAACGGGTTCTGGCGTTTTTCCCATTCGGTCATCCAGTCGGCAAAGGCCTGTGGTTCGACGGCCTTGCTGAAGTAATAACCTTGGACTTCCTCGCATTGGTGCTGCTTGAGAAATTCAAGCTGCTCAAGGGTTTCCACCCCTTCGGCGATGATGTGCAGATTCAGGCTCTTGCCCAGGCTGATGATGGTGCTCACCAGCTTGGCATCGTTGCTGTCGATGCTCAGGTCACCCACGAACGACTGGTCGATCTTCAGCACATCCACCGGAAATTTCTGCAAGTAGCTCAGGCTCGAATAGCCGGTGCCGAAGTCATCGATGGCCAGGCGTATCCCCAGCTGCTTGATGGCCTTGAGGATGGCGACCGTGGTATCGACGTTCTGCATCAGTACGCTTTCGGTGATCTCCAGTTCTAACTGTGTCGGTTCCAGGCCGGTTTCCTTGAGGGTGCGGGCGATGCCTTCGACGAAGCCGCGCTGGCGAAAGTCGATGGCCGAGACGTTCACCGACAGGTACAGCGGGCGCATGCCCTCGGCTTGCCAGCGACAGGCCTGCTGGCAGGCTTCCTGGAGCACCCATTGGCTCAGTGGGACGATCAGGCCGCTGTCCTCGGCCACCGGAATGAAATCCGACGGGTAGACCATGCCGTGCCCCGGCCTGTCCCAGCGCACCAGCGCCTCGACGCCGACCACCTTGCCGCTCTTGAGGTCGAGCTTGGGCTGGTAATGCAGCACGAATTCCTTGCGTTGCAGGCCCAGGCGCAGGCCCGATTCGATGGTTTGCTGCTGCCGTGCCCGACGGTTCATATCCTCGGTGAAAAAACGGTAGTCGTTGGGGCCGGTCTCCTTGACGTTGCGCATCGCCGTCTCGGCTTTCTTGATCAGCGCCACGGCGTCGAAACCGTCGCTCGGGTAGACGCTGATGCCCAGGCTCGCGGTGACGCTCAGGTCATGGCCGTCGATCGGTTGCGGGGAACTGATGGCCGCCAGCAGTTTGTCGGCCACGCCTTTGATCTGCTGCGGATCGACAATGTCACCCAGCACCACGACGAATTCATCGGAGCCGTAGCGAAACACCGAGTCGGACTCGCGCACCACGGTTGCCAACGCCCGCGCCACGCGCTTGAGCATCTCATCGCCCACCGGATGGCCCAGGGCGTTATTGATGCGCTTGAAACGGTCCAGGCCGAGGAACATCACCGCCAGTTGCTTGTCATGCCGACGGCACTGGGCCATGGCCTGGGTCAGGCGGTCGCCGAGCAACATGCTGTTGGGCAGTTCGGTGAGCACGTCGTATTGCAGCAGGTGAGACACCTTGAGCAATTCCTGGACGCGCTCTTCGATCGTGCGTTCCAGGCTGCGCATTTTCCTCGCCGCATCCTGGGCCAGTTGCCATTTCCAGGTCATGGCGCTGGCCATCTGGCGGATTTCCAGGGTGTCGAAGGGCTTCTTGAGGATCAGCAACTGATCGTCGAACTCGATCCGTTCGGACATGGTTTCCCAGGAGTAATCCGAGAACGCCGTGCACAGGGCGATTTGCAGCCGTGGGTCGGCCTCCCACAGCGCCTCGATGGTTTGCAGGCCGTCCCAGCCCGGCGGCATGCGCATGTCGGCGAACACCAACGCATAGGGCTGGCCTTCGGCCTGGGCGCGCTTGACCAGTTCCAGCGCCTCCTCGCCCTGGTAGGCCGAGTCGATCTGGAACTGCAGCCGGCTGACCTGCGGGGTGCCGAACAGCAGGCTCTCGGTGTCGTCCAGCGAGTCATCGAGGCCGGCGCTGGGGCTGAGGATCTTGCGAAAGTCCTGGTGGATCGCCGGCGTATCGTCCACCACCAGGATTCGCCGGTTGGCAGGTACCGACATGGGGTTCATGGATTGCTCTCCGATAGCTGGCTCGCAGGTCGGGTCCAGTGGTCTGTCGCGGGAATGATGGTGCCGGCCTTGAGCAGTTCGGCGGCCTGGCCGCTGTCGACCACGGTGCTGAAGTAATGCCCCTGGGCCTGCATCGCCCCGCCGCTGGACATCAGCGTGGTGCGTTGCTCCTGGGTCTCGACGCCCTCGGCAATGATCCCGATGCCCACGTCCCGGGCAAAGTTGATGATCGCCCGCAAGGTCGTGGCGTTTTCGGGATTGTCGCTGGCACTGTCCAGGAACCGCTGGGCGAGCTTGAGGTGATTGACCCGGTAGGTCTTGAGGTAGTCGAACGAGGAATATTCGGTGCCGAAGTCATCGATGGCGATCTGCACACCCAATTCGCAGAGGCGCGGCAGCACGTCGTTGTGGGTCCACTTGGTCTGGGCCAGGGTGGCTTCGGTGACGTCGAAACGCAGGTCCCAGGGCGCCAGTTCCCAGCGCGCGGTGGTGCGCAGCACGTCGTAGATCAGTTCCGGGCCGGTCTTGAGCTGGGTCAGGGACAGGTCGATGGCGATCACCGGCGGCGCCATGCCCTGGTCGCGCCACTGGCGCATTTGCTGGCAGGCCTGGTCCAGCACCCAATGCCCCAGGCCAATGATGATCCCGGTCTTCTCGGCGGCGGGCATGAAGGCCGCCGGTTCCAGCCAGCCCCGTTCGGGGTGGTTCCAGCGCACTTGTACGCCCATGCCGAGGATCTTGCCGGTGCCGAGGTCGACTTCCGGCAGGTAGTGCAAGTGCAGTTCGTGGTTTTCGATGGCTTGGCGCAGGTCGTTGGCGAGGGCGACCCGGTCGGTGACTTCCTGGTTGATTTCCTCGTTGTGGAAGTGGTACTGGTTGCGGCCCTTTTCCTTGGAGCGGTACAGGGCCATGTCGGATTGCGCCATCAGGCTGTCGGCACTCAGGCTCTGTGGGGTGTACAGGGCGATGCCGATGCTCACCGAGATCCGCACGTCGTTGCCGTCCAGGGAGTACGGCGCCACGAGGGCGTCGCGGATCTTGCCCGCCAGCGCGGCGCAATGGGTCGCTTCATGCACGTCCAGTTGCAGCAGGGCGAACTCGTCGCCGCCCAGGCGCGCCACCACGTCGTTTTCCCGGGTACAGGCCTTGATGCGCACGGCAACTTCCTGCAACAGCAGGTCGCCGATGGGATGGCCCAGGGTGTCGTTGATGCGTTTGAAGTGGTCCAGGTCCAGGTAGAACATGGCAAACGGCGCCGCCCCGCGACGCGCGGCGGCGAAGGCCTGGTGCAAGCGCTCGATCATGGTGGCGCGGTTGGCCAACCCGGTCAGGCCGTCGGTGCGGGCGAGCAGGGCGATCTTTTCTTCGGCCAGCCTGCGTTCGGTGATGTCGAGGATGATGCCTTCCACCTCCAGCAACAGACCCTGGTCGTTGCGCACCGGGATGTAGCGGTTCTCCACCCAGCGGAACGTGTCGTCGCCGGTGCGCATGCGAAACTCGATGGACGCCCCCACGGTGTCACGGTCGAGGACGCGCACCATGGCCTCCTGGACTTTGGCCTGGTCATCGGCATGGATCAGGGTTTCTGCCCAGTCCGGCGAGTTGATCAGTTGCGCCGCGGAATGACCGAACTTGGTGATGTTATGGGAGATGTACATCAACGCGAACGGCGGTTCGCCCCGCAAGCGATAGAGGATGGTCGGGCTGTTCTGCACGATGATATTGGCGTCGGCCAACTCTCGGGTGCGTTCCTCGACCGCTCGTTCGAGCATGTCCATTTTCAGCGCTGCGTCTTCGGTCATCTGCCATTTGACGGTCAAGGCGCTGGCCATCTGGCGGATCTCGATGGCGTCGAAGGGTTTTTTCAGGATAAGCAGGCGGTCGCCCAGTTCCAGGCGCTCGGAAATATCTTCCCAGGAATAATCCGAGTACGCGGTGCACAACGCCACTTGCAGCTTGGGGTCGGCGCGCCATAGCCGTTCGATGGTTTCCAGGCCGTCCCAGCCCGGTGGCATGCGCATGTCGATGAACGCCATGGCGTAGGGTTGCCCCTGGGCCAGCGCCGCTTCGACCTTGTTCAAGGCCTCCATGCCCTGGAACGCCGAGTCGAGCACGAAACTCGTGCCGGCGACCGCCACCGGCGCGCCGAACAGGGCTTCTTCGGCGCTGCTCAAGTTATCTTCGGCGCTCATCTGCGGGCTGAGGATCTTGCGAAAATCCTCATGGATGGTCGGGGTGTCGTCGACGATCAGGATCCGCCGATTGGTTTTATCCAAAGGCAGGCTCATGGCCGTGCACCGTTTTGATGCGGACTATAGAACCTTGGGAACATCTGCTATCCCTTTCGCTGGCATGAGTATTCGGCCTATACATGGCCCTTCATGGGGTACAGCATAGTCGTCTGATCGGGATGCGCTCGGCCACTGATGGCAAATGTGTCTAAATCTTCGCAATCTACTAGCCTGTTTTTTGGGGCTAAGGTAGAACGGTTGTCGTGAATCAGGAGGGGGTTGCAAATGGAAGGTCAATCGCCGGATGTTCCGGTAAAGAAGCCGACGGTGCTGTTGGTCGATGACGAAGAGTCGATTCTCAATAGCTTGCGTCGGCTATTGCGCAGCCAGCCGTATGAGATCCTGCTGGCAGACAGTGGCGCCAAGGCGCTGGAAATTCTCAAGGAGCGCCCGGTCGACCTGGTGATGACCGACGCGCGCATGCCGAACATGGATGGCGCCACGCTGCTGGCCGAAATCCGCAAGTTGTATCCATCGACCTTGCGCATCCTGCTCACCGGTTATGCCGATGTGGACATGATGACCAAGGCCATCAACGAGGGGCAGCTTTATCGCTACCTCAGCAAGCCGTGGAACGATGAGGAGTTGGTGCAGGCCTTGCGCCAGGCCCTGGCCCACCAGCACTCCGAAAGCGAGCGCCAGCGCCTCGAAGCGCTGAACCGCGAGCAGAACCAGCAACTCAAGACCCTGAACGCCACCCTGGAAAAACGCGTGGCGTCGCGCACCTCCGAGCTGCAGCAGACCGCCGACATGCTTGACCTGGCTTATGACGAGCTAAAGCGCAGCTATGTGACCAGCACCGAGGTGTTTTCGCTGATCGCCAACCTGCGCCTGCCCAAGGCCAAGCAGACCAACCGGCAGATCATCGAGCTGATCCGGGTCTATAGCCGGCTCAATTTTCTCGATGAGTCCACCGACCGCGACCTGACCATGGCGGCGGCGCTCTACAACATCGGCAAGCTGAGCTGGACCGACAACATGATGGTCACGCCCGCCGACATGCTGCACCACACCGAACTGGAGCTGTACCGCGCCTATCCGAAGCAGAGCGAATCGCTGCTGATGACCCTGGACCCGATGAAGGACGCGGCGCGGATCATCCGCCATCACCAGGAGCGCTGGGACGGCAGCGGTTTCCCCGAGCATCTGAAAGGCGAAGCGATTCCGTTCGGCTCGCGCCTGTTGAAACTGGCGGTGGACTTCATCGAGTTGCAGCGCGGGTTGATCCTGGAACGGCAGATGAACAGCGACGAAGCGCTGGTCTACATCCGCAAGTACGCCGGCAAGCTGTACGACCCGGACATGATCGAGGATTTCATCAAGGCCTGTGCCGAATACCTGGAAGACGTGACCTTGTCGGATCCGACGGTGCAAGTCTCCGCCACTCGCGAGTTGACTGCAGGGATGATTCTGGCGCGCAACCTCAATGCCGACAACGGCATGTTGCTGCTCAACGCCGGCAAGGTCCTGAGCGGCCCGTTGATCGAAAAACTCATTGCCTTCGAAGCGATGGAAGGCGCGCGGTACAGCGTATTCGTCAAGATCCCCGAAGAGGCGGCCGACCCTACGGCGCCGAAGCCGATTTTGGGGTGATGCGGCTCTAGCGGTCACTGCGATTCCTTGTGGGAGCGAGCCTGCTCGCGAAGGCGGTATAGCAGTTAAATATGATTTGGCTGACACACCGCTTTCGCGAGCAGGCTCGCTCCCACAGGGGACTGTGGTGGGTTGTGGCATGCGCCAGGCTTTGCTCCCGCCGCCGAGGTCTGTAATCTCCCTGGCATTTTCGCGACCAAGGCTTTGACCCCTCATGACCACCCCCCTCATCCGCATCGCCGCCGCCCTGTTGCTCGGGCCGGACGGGCGAACCCTGCTGGTGCGCAAGCGCGGCACCCAAGCCTTCATGCAGCCGGGCGGCAAGATCGAGGCCCATGAACAACCGGTGCAGGCGCTGGCCCGTGAGCTGGAAGAGGAACTGGGGTTGCAGATCGACCCGGCACAGGCCCATTACCTAGGCGTGTTCAGCGCACCGGCGGCCAACGAGCCGGGGTTCACCGTGCAGGCCGAGGTGTTTTTGCTGAGCATCGACGCTGCGGTTTCGCCAGCGGCCGAAATTGAAGAGGTGTGCTGGATCGACCCGGCCGGCGACAGCGATCTGGTGCTGGCACCGTTGACAGGCGAGGTGATCCTGCCGTTTTATCGAGCGACACTTCTCGCTACCTGCTGATTCACGCCTCAAGGACTGATGCTCATGATTCCATTGCCGGACCTGTTGATTTTCGCCGCCGCCGCGTTGCTGATGGTGCTGACGCCCGGCCCGAACATGATCTACCTGATCTCCCGTTCGATCTGCCAGGGCCGCAAGGCTGGCGTCACGTCCTTGTTGGGCGTGGTGGCGGGTTTCTTCGTGCACATGTTCGCTGCCGCGGCGGGGCTGACGGCGGTGTTCCTGGCGGTGCCCATGGCCTATGAAGTATTGAAATGGGCCGGTGCGCTGTACCTGTTGTGGCTGGCCTGGCAGGCCGTGAAGCCGGGTGCGCGCTCGCCCTTCGAGGCCCAGCAACTGCCGGCAGACTCGACGCGCAAGCTGATCACCATGGGCTTTCTCACCAGCGCGCTGAATCCCAAGATCGCGGTGTTCTATCTGTCGGTGTTCCCGCAGTTCATCAGCCCGGAACACGGTTCGCTGTTCACCCAGAGCCTCATCCTCGGGCTGACCCAAATCAGCGTCAGTTTCAGCGTCAACCTGCTGATCGCCCTGTTCGCCGCCGGCATCGCCTCGTGGTTCGTCCATAACCCGAGCTGGCTGGCGGTGCAGCGCTATGTCATGGGATTTGTCCTCGGTGCCCTGGCCCTGCGCCTGATGCTCGAGCAGCGGCGTTCGGCGTGAGCATCCGACGCCTGCGGGCTGGCGATGCCGATGCCTATCGCGAGCTGATGCTCCAGGCGTATGCCTTGCACCCCCAGGCCCTCACCTCCAGCGTCAGCGAGCGGGCGATGTTGCCCATCAACTGGTGGGAGTCACGCTTGGGCAGTCGGCTCGATGTACTGTTGGGGGCGTTTGTCGAACAAGAACTGGTCGGCATCGTCGGCCTGGCCCTGGAGCCCCGGGAAAAAGCCCGACACAAGGCGCTGCTGTTCGGCATGTACGTCGCCGACGAACATCGCCATCGCGGGCTCGGCCACCAACTGGTGCAGGCCACCCTCGACGAAGCCCGGCGCCACACCTTCCTGCGCCTGGTGCAACTGACCGTCACCGCTGGCAACGAGCCGGCCCTCAAGCTCTACCAGCGCTGCGGTTTCGTCTTGTACGGCCTCGAGCCGATGGCGATCCGGGTGGACGATGAGTACCTCGACAAAATCCATATGTGGCTAGAACTTTGATCGAACCACTGATTTGAGTGATGGAGCTTTTGTGGCGAGGGAGCTTGCTCCCGCTGGGCTGCGCAGCAGACCCGTTTTGTGGCCGCTTCGCGCCCAAGCGGGAGCAAGCTCCCTCGCCACAAAAGCGGTCAGCGCACGGCACTGACCCCATCCAATGTCGAAAACGACGTGTCCTTGGCCGTCAGTAAGAAATCGCGCATGTATGGCGCGTCGAGCATGTCGGTGCGCACCGCTGCGTACAGCGTGGCGAACAAGCCTTTCTCCCCCAGCCGCTTGGCTTTCACATAGCCCCGTGAGCTGTATTCATGCAGCGCCCAGTGCGGCATGCCACAGACGCCACGGCCGCTGGCCACCAGTTGCATCATCATCACCGTCAGCTCGGACGTGCGCACCTGGGCCGGTTCGATGTCGGCCGGCTCCAGGAAGCGGGTGAAGATGTCCAACCGGTCTCGCTCCACGGGATAGGTGATCAGGGTCTCGCTGACCAAGTCCTCGGGCACGATGTAGGGCTTGCCCGCCAACCGATGTTGGTTGGCGACGGCAAGCATCGCTTCATAGGTGAACAGCGGCACGTAGGTGATGCCGGCCAGTTCCAGCGGGTCGGAGGTCACCACCAGGTCAAGGTCGCCTCGGGCCAGGGCCGGCAACGGCGCGAAAGCGAAGCCCGAGGCCAGGTCCAGCTCGACTTCCGGCCAGGCATCGCGGAACTGGTCGATGGTCGGCATCAGCCACTGGAAGCAGCTGTGGCACTCGATAGCCATGTGCAGGCGCCCGGCGGTGCCGCCCGCCAGCCGCGCGATGTCCCGTTCAGCACTGCGCAGTAACGGCAGGGCGGCATCGGCCAGTTGCAACAGGCGCAAGCCGGCGCTGGTGAAGCGTACCGGCTTGGTCTTGCGCACGAACAACTGCATACCCAGGCGCTCTTCCAATTCCTTGAACTGATGGGAGAGGGCGGACTGGGTCAGGTGCAGGCGTTCGGCGGCTTCGACCAGGCTGTCGGCTTCGCGCAGGGCGTGCAGGGTCTTGAGGTGACGGAGTTCAAGCACCGGAGTAGCTCCATGAGTAAAACTTGTGATCAACACGAAAAGGTTGAGTTTGTCTCATGCAGGTCGGGTTGTCGACAATGGCGCCATCTTTTACAGGAGGACGCACACCATGGCCCTGGCCCACACCCTCGGTTTCCCCCGCATCGGCGCCGACCGCGAATTGAAAAAAGCCCTCGAAGCCTACTGGAAGGGCGACCTGGCCCCGGTAGCGTTGCAGGCCGTAGGCCGTGAACTGCGGGCCCGGCACTGGCAACTGCAAAAGGACGCCGGCATCGACCTGCTGCCCGTCGGCGACTTCGCCTGGTACGACCAAGTGCTTAGCCACACGTTGACCCTGGGCGCCGTCCCGCAGCGTTTCCACAGCACCTTGAATGCCCAGGGCCGACCGACCCTCGACACCTTGTTCGCCATGGCCCGTGGCGCCACGGCCAGTTGCTGCGGTGCCGACCACGGCCAGGCGCAATACGCCCAGGAGCTGACCAAGTGGTTCGACACCAACTACCACTACCTGGTCCCGGAGTTTTCCGCCGACCAGGCCTTCGCCCTGAGCTGGGAACAGTTGTTTGACGAAGTGGCCGAGGCCCATGCCTTGGGCCACCGGGTCAAACCGGTGATCATCGGCCCGTTGACCTACTTGTGGCTGGGCAAGGCCAAGGGCGAGGCGTTCGACAAACTCGACCTGCTGGAGCGCCTGCTGCCGGTCTATGGTGAAATCCTCAACCGCCTCAAGGCCCAGGGCGTGGAATGGGTGCAGATCGACGAACCGATCCTCACCCTCGACCTGCCTCAGGCCTGGAAGAGCGCCTTCGAGCGCGCTTATCACATCCTCCAGTACTCGCCGTTGAAAAAACTCGTGGCCACCTATTTCAGTGGCCTGCAAGACAACCTCGGCCTGGCGGTGAGCCTGCCGGTGGACGGCTTGCACATCGACGCGGTACGTGACCCGGAACAACTGGGCCAGGTGCTGGACCGCCTGCCGACGTACAAGATTCTCTCGGTGGGCCTGGTCAACGGTCGCAACGTCTGGCGCTGCGAACTGGAACAGGCGCTGGCGCATTTGCAACCGGCCCAGGAGCGCTTTGGCGACAACCTCTGGGTCAGCACCTCGTGCTCGCTGCTGCACAGCCCGGTGGATCTGGAGCGTGAAGATCGGCTCGATCCGGAACTCAAAAGCTGGCTCGCCTTTGCCGTGCAGAAGTGCGGTGAAGTCGCGGTGCTGCGCGATGCGCTGAACGATCCCCAGGCCCCCGCCGTGCGACAGGCCTTGAGCGACAGCCGCGCGGTGCAGGCCCGTCGCGCGGGCTCGGCGCGTATTCACAAAGCCGAGGTCCAGGCGCGCCTCGCAGCGATCAGTCCACAGGACAGCCAGCGGCGCTCGCCGTTTGCCCAGCGCATCGAACGCCAGCGCGCACGCCTGGCGCTGCCGACCTTTCCCACCACCACTATCGGCTCCTTCCCGCAGACCCCGGCCATCCGCCTGGCGCGCCAGGCCTACAAACAAGGCAGATTGTCGGCCAACGACTATCAGGACGCCATGCACACCGAGATCCGCCATGCCGTGCAGATCCAGGAGCGCCTGGGCCTGGACGTGCTGGTGCACGGTGAAGCCGAACGCAACGACATGGTGGAGTACTTCGCCGAGCAACTGGACGGCTATGCCTTCACCCGTTTCGGCTGGGTGCAGAGTTATGGCTCGCGGTGTGTGAAGCCGGCGATCATCTATGGCGATATCAGCCGCCCGAAAGCCATGACCGTCGACTGGATCCGTTACGCGCAAAGCCTGACCGACAAGGTCATGAAAGGCATGCTCACCGGGCCCGTGACCATGCTGATGTGGTCGTTCCCCCGCGAAGACGTGTCGCGCCAGGTCCAGGCCCGGCAACTGGCCCTGGCCCTGCGGGACGAAGTGTTGGACTTGGAAAAAGCCGGGATCAAGATTGTGCAGATCGACGAAGCGGCGTTCCGCGAGGGATTGCCGTTGCGTCGCGGGGAATGGCAGGCCTACCTGGATTGGGCCGTGGAGGCTTTCCGCTTGTGCGCCTCGGGCGTGGCGGATGACACCCAGATCCATACCCACATGTGCTACAGCGAGTTCAATGATGTGATCAAGGCCATCGCCGACATGGACGCCGATGTGATCACCATCGAAACCTCCCGTTCGGACATGGAATTGCTGGAAGCTTTCGAGGCGTTCGACTACCCGAACGACATCGGCCCGGGTGTCTACGACATCCACTCGCCACGGGTGCCGGACACCGCCGAGATGGTTGCGCTGATGAGCAAGGCGGTGAAACGGATCGCTGCCGAGCGGCTGTGGATCAACCCCGACTGCGGGCTGAAGACTCGGGGCTGGCCAGAAACGGAAGCGGCGCTGGTGAACATGGTGGCGGCGGCGCGGCAGTTGCGTAGCCAGTTGGCCTGAGATCCGGATGTAGTAGGCGAGCGCCAATTTCTGGCAAGGGCGCTTTTTTTTGTGGCGAGGGAGTCCCCGCCGCGTCGCCGACGCTGCGCTGTCGCGCAGCAAACAAGTGCTCGGCTTAAGATTGGGTGCGCGCGGGGAAAGAGGCCGTAGCTATCACTGGTGTGTCCGCACCCGCGAGGGAGAGTGGCCGGCACGGTATCGGCGTGGAGTCGTTGTAGGCACAGCAAGCTGTGACCACGTATGAGAGAGTGAATCCGTTCGCCACCGTGTTCCCCGCGCGCCATTCAATCCTGCGAGGAATTGTCATGGCGCGCAAGAAGCAGCAGAAACGATTTGAAGTGATTCACCCTCATTGTGCCGGTATCGATATCGGCAGCCGCGAGCACTGGGTTGGCGTCAATCCCGATCAAAGCGACAAGCCGGTTCGCTGTTTTCCGGCCTTCACTGAGGATTTGGTGAGCCTGGCCGAATGGTTGGAATCGCTGAAAATCAAGGTCGTGGCGATGGAGGCCACTGGCGTTTACTGGATACCGCTGTTCGAGCTTCTCGATTCAAGGGGCTTTGAGGTGTATCTGGTCAATTCCCGTGCAACTCGTCAGATAAGCGGACGTAAATCCGATGTTCTGGATTGCCAGTGGATCTGGCAACTCATGACCCATGGCTTACTCAGAGGTGCTTTCCGACCCGCTGATGATATTTGCTCGATGCGATCATTGGTTCGCCAGCGGGCCATGAAGGTTCGTGATCAAGCCAAGACCATCAACCGCATGCAAAAAGCCCTGACGCAGATGAACATTCAGTTAGCCAATGTCATCAGCAATATTGCTGGCGTGACAGGGATGAAAATCATCAAGGCCATCATCGATGGCGAGCGTGACCCTCAAGTCTTGGCCAACTTCCGAGACGGCCGTATCAAGGCCGATCACCAAACCATTGCCCGCAGCCTGCACGGTAACTGGCGAGTCGAGCATCTGCATGCTTTGGCTCAGGAGGTGGCTGCTCATGATTTCCTTGAGAAGCAGATTGCCGAATGTGATCGGACCATCACTCAGGCACTTGATCGACTTCCAGTGCTGAACCATGAGCCCACGCAACCCACCAAGCCACTGCGTAGCCCGCATCGCTCGGCAGATGAACAAGCCAGCTTGCACCAGGCACTTGTGAGAATCATGGGCGTGGACCTGACCGCGATTCCCACCATCGGAATCGAATCCGCCTTGGTTCTGGCGAGCGAAGTCGGACCTGATTTGTCGCGTTTTCCGACTGAGCAACATTTCAGCTCCTGGATGGGGGTAGCGCCCTCAACCCGAATATCGGGGGGAAAACCCTTGCCCGGTCATGTCCCCAAGGTATTTAACCGGGCGGCACAAGCGTTGAAGCAGGCGGCCTCTAGCGCCCGCACCGATAAAAGCTTTATCGGTGCCAGTCACCGCGCCCGATTGGCTCGCATGGATACGGCCTGCGCCATTAAGGCTACGGCTCACCAACTGGCCCGCCTGATCTACGCCATGCTGACCAAGGGACAACCTTACGTGGCGCAGGATATGAACGAATACGAGGCCAAAAGCCGTGATCGCCAGCTTAGAGCCTTACAGCGTAAGGCTACAAAGCTGGGTGTTCGATTGGTCGCGGCTTAAAAAAGCTTTGGAGAACAAGGGGATGGATTTTGTTTGATGAGAGCTTGCTCCCGCTGGACCGCGAAGCGGTCCCAAAAGGCCTCAACCTCAACATAAGATCAAGGCATGAAATGTTGGGGCTGCTACGCAGCCCAGCGGGAGCAAGCTCCCTCGCCACAGAATCACCACATGGCTTCAGATAACCACTCGGCAATCTTCATCAAACTGTCACGCAACTGTGGCAGCGCGCTTGAACAAACTTCATCAGACTCGCGCTCTACTGGGGTTCTGCGTTTTGGTGTTTCTTCATGCGTGTATTCATTTTCCTGGCCGTGCTGTTGTTCGGCCTGCCGTCGATGGCGGCGGCTCGTTGTGATGTCAATGTTGCAACTCAACATGTCGACCTGGATCAGGTCAGCCTGGCTTACCAAAGCATTGGCCGTGCCTCGGATCCTGCCTTGCTGTTGGTGATGGGCCTGGGCGGGCAACTGATCCATTGGCCGGACGAAGTGGTGGTCGCCCTGTGTGAGCAGGGTTTCCGGGTGATTCGCTACGACAACCGCGATGTTGGCCTGTCCACCTGGCGCCAGGCGCCCGGCAGCGCCAACCTGACGTTTGAAGCCCTGCGCTACAAACTCGGCTTGCCCGTGGCCGCGCCGTATACCCTGACGGACATGGCCGACGACGGGCTGGGGCTGATGGATGCCTTGCAGGTGCAGCGCTTCCATGTGCTGGGCGCGAGCATGGGCGGGATGATCGCCCAGCACATGGCCGCCATGGCGCCTGAGCGGGTTGAAAGCCTGACCCTGATCATGACCAGTTCCAGTGCCGCCGGCTTGCCCGCGCCCAGCGAAAGACTGGTGCAGCTGTTGTCCCGACGCGGTGCGCCGAATCGCGAAATGGCCCTTGAACAGCAAGCCGATCTACTGGCCGCGTTGGGCAGCCCGGTGGTGATGGACGATCGCCAGGCCTTGCTGCATCAGGCCGCCGTGGCTTATGACCGGGCCTTCAATCCTGAAGGCGTGAAGCGCCAGATCATGGCGATCATGGCCGAGCCGAGCCGGGTGGCCCTGCTCAATCAACTGCGGGTGCCGACCCTGGTCGTCCACGGCACCGCCGACCCTTTGCTGCCGGTGATGCACGGCGTGCACTTGGCGGCGCACATCCAAGGCAGCCAACTGAAACTAATCCCGGGCCTGGCCCATCGCTTCCAGGACGCGTTCAAGGCGCCCTTGCTGGGGGCAGTGTTGCCGTACCTGCAGCAGCACCGTGAAGACACTTCGCACTGGGCGCAGATCGAGCCGGCGCAGGCGCCGAATCTGCTTTGATGGAACACTTTTTCTAAGGTCCTGCCCGGCTTTTGTGGCGAGGGAGCTTGCTCCCGCTGGGCCGGTCCGACGCTTCGGGCGCAGCAGCCCCAACATTTCATGCCTTGATCTATTTTGAGGTTGAAACATTTTGGGACCGCTTCGCGCTCCAGCGGGAGCAAGCTCCCTCGCCACAAAAGCACCTTGCGAGCATTCAACGTGTTTGAGCCTGCTCCACCAACCACCCCATCAACTCCTGTAAAGGCCCCGAGGCCTGGGGCTTGCGCGGGTGCACCAGGTGATAGCCCAGGCCGGTCTTGACCTTCAGCTCGAACGGCATCACCAGTCGGCCGGCGCTCAGGTCGTCGCCGATCAGCGACCAGTCGCCAATCGCCACGCCAGTGCCCTGGGAGGCCATGGACATCGCCAGGTCCAGGGTTTCGAAGTGCTGGCCCTTGCTGACATTGCTTAAATGCACATCGGCCGCCGCCAGCCAGGCGTTCCAGTCGCGCTGGTCAAGGGCCGGGTGCAACAGCAGGTGGTGTTGCAGGTCGGCGGGATCATGCAACGGCACCAGGCCTTCCAGGACCGGGCGCGAGCACACGGGCGTCAGTTGCTCATCGAACAGGTGCAGGCACGCCAGCGAGGTGTCCGGCGGCGGGCCATAGACCACCGCGGCGTCGAAGGCTTCGCGCTGGAAATCCACGCCGTGCCTGACGGTAGTGGTCAGCTCCACCGGCACGTCCGGTCGTTCCTTTTGCCACTGCAACAAACGCGGCAGTAGCCAGCGCATCACACAGGTCGGGGCCTTGAGCCGCAGGACCTGGCGCTTCTCGCCGATCTGCTCGACCGCTTCGTCGATCAGGCTGAACACCTGCTGCACCCGTGGCAGCCAGGCCTGGCCCTCGGCGGTCAGGCTCAGGCCGCGCGCCTGGCGCCGGAACAGCGCATAACCCAAATGATCTTCCAGCCCGGCGATCTGCCGGCTCACCGCGCCCTGGGTGATGTGCAGCTGTTCGGCGGCCCGGGTGAAGTTGCAACATTGGGCCGTGATCAGAAACGTGTGCAGCGCTGGCAACGGGGGGAGTCGTTTCATTTCGATCCAGCCATGACGTGAGGACATGGCTAGTATGACTTTTTATCCATTGTTGGCGCCATGCCCGGACCGTTCCAATAACCCCATTCCCAAGACAGGAAAGGGGCCGCCGCCTGCGCTGCGCGGCCCTTTATCCGACCAGAAGAAAGGCAATGGCAATGGCGACGTGCGGCGAAGTATTGGTCAAGTTACTTGAAGGTTATGGCGTGGAGCAGGTGTTCGGCATTCCCGGCGTGCATACCGTCGAGTTGTACCGCGGGCTGGCCCGTTCGAGCATCCGCCATGTGACGCCGCGGCATGAGCAGGGCGCAGGCTTCATGGCCGACGGTTACGCCCGGGTCAGCGGCAAGCCCGGCGTGTGTTTCATCATCACCGGCCCGGGCATGACCAATATCACCACCGCCATGGGCCAGGCCTATGCCGATTCGATCCCGATGCTGGTGATCTCAAGCGTGCAGTCGCGCAGCCAGTTGGGCGGCGGCCGCGGCAAGCTGCATGAACTGCCGAACCAGTCTGCGTTGGTAGGCGGTGTCGCGGCGTTTTCCCACACGCTGATGTCCGCCGCCGAGTTGCCCGGCGTGCTGGCCCGGGCGTTCGCGGTGTTCCAGGCCGGGCGCCCACGGCCGGTGCACATTGAAATCCCGCTGGATGTGCTGGTCGAAGACGCCGATGCCTGGCTGGCCAGCGTGCCAGTGAATATCAGCCGCGCCGGTGCCGCACCCCATGCGGTCAAACAAATGGCTGGCCTGCTGGCGACGGCGCGACGGCCTTTGATCCTGGCCGGTGGCGGGGCCATCGACGCCGCGGCCGAATTGACCGAGCTGGCCGAACGCCTCGGCGCACCCGTGGCGTTGACCATCAATGCCAAGGGCCTGTTGCCGGCGCGCCATCCGTTGTTGATCGGCTCCACCCAGAGCCTGGTGGCGACCCGTGCCTTGGTGGCCGAAGCGGACGTGGTGCTGGCCATCGGCACCGAATTGGCCGAGACCGACTACGACATTACCTTCGCCGGCGGCTTCGAAATTCCCGGTGCGCTGTTGCGTATCGACATCGACCCGGACCAGACCGTGCGCAACTACCCGCCGCACTTGGCCTTGGTGGCCGACGCCCGCATCGCGGCCCGGGCCGTGCTCGACGAATTGGGCCGGCAACCCTTGGCCGAACGCCACGCCGATTGGGGGCCGGCGCGTGCCGCCCGGTTGCGCGCCGAGCTTCAAGGCAGTTGGGACGCCGCGACCCGGGCCCAGACGGTGTTTCTCGACACAGTCTTGCAGACGCTACCGGAGGCGGTGTTCGTCGGCGATTCCACGCAACCGGTGTACTCCGGCAACCTCACCTTCAATCTGGAACAGCCGCGCCGCTGGTTCAACTCATCCACCGGCTACGGCACCCTCGGCTACGCATTGCCGGCGGCCATCGGTGCCTGGCTCGGCGGCAAGGACCTGGGCCACGGCCGCCCGGCGGTGGTGTGCCTGATCGGCGACGGCGGGTTGCAGTTCACCCTGCCGGAACTGGCCAGTGCCGTGGAAGCGCGCACGCCCGTGATCGTGTTGCTGTGGAATAACCAGGGTTACGAGGAGATCAAGAAATACATGGTCAACCGCGCCATTGAGCCGGTGGGGGTGGACATCTACACCCCGAATTTCATCGGTGTTGCCAAGGCGTTGGGCTGTTTTGCCGAGGCCATCGATGATGTGCCGTCGCTGAGGGCCGCGTTGCTGGCGGCGTGTGAGCGGCAGGGGCCTACGTTGATTGAGATCGATCAGGCGCGCTGGAAACCGACGAGTTGAGTCGCAACGACTGGCCTCTTCGCGAGCAAGCCCGCTCCCACAGGGGATCTGTGGTGATCACAGATGTTGTGTTCACCGCAAATCAAATGTGGGAGCGGGCTTGCTCGCGAAGGGGCCGGCAAGGGCTGCACAAACCTCAGATCAAACAGTCATCCGCAACCGCGCCAGATCCCTTAGCGGCGGCGCGCCGAACAACCGGCTGTACTCGCGGCTGAACTGCGAAGGACTTTCGTAACCCACCCGATACCCCGCCGCCGAAGCTTCCAGCCCTTCGGCCAGCATCAGTCGGCGGGCTTCCTGCAAGCGCAGTTGCTTCTGGTATTGCAGCGGGCTCATGGCGGTCATGGCCTTGAAGCGGTGATGCAAGGTCGAGACGCTGAGGTTCACTTCCCGGGCCAGGTCATCGATGCGCAACGGCTGTTCGAAATGACCGTTGAGCCATTTGATCGCCTGGCTGATGCGGTGGCTCTGACTGTTGGCGATGGCAATTTCATACAGCCGATAGCCCTGCGGGCTGCGCAACAGGCGATAGAGGATTTCCCGGCGCACCAGGGGCGCGAGCATGGCGATGTCTTTCGGCGTGTCGAGCAGCCGTGCCAGGCGCAGGACGGCGTCGAGCATCGGCGTGTCCAGCCGTTCGACATACAGCCCACGCCCGGCGGGGCGGGTCGGCACGCCCAAGGGGCCGGCGTCGGCGATCAACGCGGTGATTTCCGTCGGGTCGATGTCCAGGCGCAAGGCCAGGACCGGCAGTCCGGCGGAAACGTCGGTGATGCATCCACTGAGTGGCATCGAGACCGAGACCACCAGGTAATGCAGCGGGTCGTACTGGAACGACTCATCCGCCAGGCACACCTGTTTGCTGCCCTGGGCCATGATGCACAGCGCCGGTTGCGCCAGCACCGGGGCGAATCGATGAGGCTGGCTGTGCCGCGACAGGTTCAGCGAGCCGATGGCCGTGGCGTAGCTGCCGTCTTCGCTGGTGTTGCGGTCAATGATCGACGCCAGTTCGGCGCGCTGTTGTTCCAGGTACGTGTCCAGCGGGACGTGGGCGTGATCGAGTGGCGACATGCCGGAATCCTCAGGCAATAGGGAGCAATGGACAAAGCTTATGTTTGTGCAAGGCGCAGCGGTAGCCACATCCTGTTGAAAGCTTGCCTGATCCTGCACGGCGCAATGGGCCATGACGGTGCAACGCTGCCGAAACTTGCTTGAAACCTTTTGTTTCAACTTCCCGGGTTGCCAGCGGATCGTTGGCGGATTTTGTGCGGCCGATGCGCAGGATCGTGCAATGGGTCGGCAGGAATCGACTAACGAAGCTGGCGGCGCGGCGCTTAACCTTTGATCCTGTCGCAGCCTGTCCCCGGCTGCACAACGGATTACCTGGGAGGGTTGAACATGACTACACACATCCCCGTCAGCCACATGGCTTTTGTCCGGGCCCGCGGCGGTTGCTCCAAGCAATTGGGTGCGCGCCTGAGCACGCTGATCGCACCTTCGCGCCAGGCGCCCGGTTGCCTGCACTTTGCCTTGCAGCAATCGCAATGCGACGCTGATTTGTGGCTGGTGTCCGGGCTCTGGGTCAATCAGCCGTCCATGGACGCTTACTTCAATTCGCCGGCCATGGCGATTTTCGCCGAGCTGGTGCAAGACCTGGTGGTGAGCAGCCTGGATTTCCATACCTTCAGGGAAGTCTCCGCAGCCCAGGCGACCGAAGGGTGCCGGGCACAGGTACACAAACTGGCGGGTTGAAGGTTTAATGGCGGTCATTTTCCACCGCCAGGATGCACAAGACATGGCACGTAAAGCCTTTGAAACCTTTGAAGCTGTTTCTGCTGTTGTTCCCAAGGAGGGCGGTGGTTACCACGCCGCCATAGCCACCAAGGCCATCGGCGGCTCAGGTGCGCCGCGCTTCAACAAGGTGCTTGAAGAGCAGACGTTCGAGACCGCCGTCAAAGCCGATGAAGCGGCAGCCCTGCAGCTGACCCACCTCAAGGGTGTCGATGACGAGGGCGGGTTGGTCTGGTAAATCAGCATTGATGGGAATGCTTTTGTGGCGAGGGAGCTTGCTCCCGCTGGGCTGCGCAGCGGCCCCTTTTTTGGTGGGCGCTGCGCACCCAAGCGGGAGCAAGCTCCCTCGCCACACACACCTTCATTTCAAGTGAGCGGTGTTGTTTGCAGGATTTTATCGCTTACTTCGGGCGATGCATCTTGAACAACGCCTCAGGCCCCAATTGGAAATAATCCGCCGGCCCGCCACCGCGCAAGATCGGCTCGGCGGCGGCGGTGTCGTACACCCCATCCTTCAACAGCCACTGGGCGATATGCACGGCGACCACTTCGCCGAGGATCAGCCAGCTCGGCACCCGCTCCTTGTCCGCCCGCTGCAATTGAATGATCTGCGTGACCTTGCATTCGAAGGACACCGGGCTTTCGGCGACGCGCGGTACCTGGATCACCCGTGACGGGGCCGCCGTCAGACCCGCGAGTTCGAACTCATTGACCTCGGGCGCGACCATCGCGCAGCTCTGGTTCATCTGCTCGGCGAGCGGGCGAGTGGCCAGGTTCCAGGCGAATTCACCGGTCTGTTCGATGTTGTTCAGGCTGTCTTTGCGCCCGACGCTGGAGAAACCAATGATCGGCGGCACGTAGTTGAACGCATTGAAAAAACTGTAGGGCGCCAGGTTCAGGCGGCCTTCGCCATCCTGGGATGAAATCCAGCCAATGGGCCGTGGGCCGACGATGGCATTGAACGGGTCGTGGGGCAGGCCGTGGCCGTTGGCGGGTTCGTAGAAGTGGATGTCATCGGGCATCGGGCCGGGTCCTGAATGGGTTGAAAACGAAGGGATAGTGCAAGGGTTGGTGAGTTATTTCCAGCCGCAAGCAAAACCTGAGCACCCGATACCTTTGTGGGAGCGAGCCTGCTCGCGATAGCTGTCTATGACGCGCAACCGTTGCCGCGTCGGATGATGTCATCGCGAGCAGGCTCGCTCCCACATTTGTTCTTCAGTGTTTTTCACTTTGTGTTCGGCTTGAGGCTGCCCGTTTTCCTGTGATCCAAAAACAACTAAGCCCGGCCGAGGCCGGGCTGTGAGGGTGTGGTGATCGGATTAGCTGATGGCAGCAGCGTTGGTGCGGTCGAAGCCATCTTCAGCGATTGCGCCATTGGTGCGGTCGAAGCCGTCGGCAGCGATTGCGCCGTTGGTGCGGTCGAAACCGTCGGCAGCGATTGCACCGTTGGTGCGGTCGAAACCGTCGGCAGCGATTGCGCCGTTGGTGCGGTCGAAACCGTCGGCAGCGATTGCGCCGTTGGTGCGGTCGAAACCGTCGGCAGCGATTGCACCGTTGGTGCGGTCGAAGCCATCGGCGGCGAGGGTAGAAGCGCCGGTGCGGTCGTAACCATCAGCGGCGATGGCCGCGCTGGTGCGGTCGAAACCGTCGGCAGCAAAAGTGTTGGCGGCCAGTACGGACAGGGTCAGGGCGATGATCAGTTTGGTTTTCATGGTCGTGCTCCAGAATGTTTGGCGTTAGGCGCCTTGGGTGTGGAGTTCATATTACGCTCGTTAATTTGATTAAAAAGCGCAAATAAATGCTTAAATCTATCAATTAAATAGATCTATATTGGGTTGCCACAGAACGGTCAATGAGGCCCATTGCCGGCGTATCGAATGGCGTTCTGTTGAGGGTGAGGATGGAGGTCAGGCATTAACCAGAGATTAATGTCGGATAAATCTTTGGACAGGCAGAACGAAAAAAGGGGCGAACCTGTAGGTTCGCCCCTTTTGTGCGTACGACTTGGAGATCAGTCGGTCACGATCCGTGAATGCTTGCGTGTATCTTTCATGGTGATGTACACCAGCAGCGACACGGCAATGCAGGCCGTCACGTACCAGTAGTAGCCGGTCTCCATACCGATGCTCTTGAACCACAGCGCGATGTATTCAGCGGTGCCGCCGAAAATCGACACGGTCAGCGCGTAGGGCAGGCCGACGCCCAGGGCGCGGATTTCGGTGGGGAACAACTCGGCCTTCACCACGGCGTTGATCGAGGTGTAGCCGCTGACGATGATCAGCGCGGCCATGATCAGGAAGAACGCGCCCCACCAGGTCTCGATGGTGTGCAGGGTGGTGAGGATCGGCACGGTGAACAGGGTGCCGAGGATGCCGAAGGCGATCAGGATCGGCCGACGACCGATCTTGTCCGACAGCCCGCCGATCAGCGGTTGCAGACACATGAACAGGAACAGCGTTGCGGCGGAAATGGTGGTGGAGTCGGAGATGCTCATGCCGACGGTGTTCACCAGGTATTTCTGCATGTAGGTGGTGTAGGTGTAGAAGGCCAGGGTGCCGCCCATGGTCAGGCCGACCACGGTCAGCAGTTCCTTGGGATGACGCATCAAGGTGCGCATGGCGCTTTCCTTGGCTTTTTCCTTCTTGGTGAACGACTCGGTTTCTTCCATGCCGCGACGCAGGTACAGCGCCACCACCGCACACAGCGCGCCGATGGCGAACGGGATGCGCCAGCCCCACGCGTACAGCTGCTCGGTGGTCAACATTTGTTGCAGCACGATCAGCACGCCGAGGGCGATGAGCTGGCCGGAAATCAGCGTTACGTACTGGAAGCTAGAGAAGAAGCCGCGGCGTTCCTTGGTCGCCATCTCGCTCAGGTAGGTCGCCGAGGTGCCGTATTCGCCACCCACCGACAGGCCTTGGAGCAGGCGGGCGAATACCAGCAGGATCGGTGCGCCGACACCGATGGTTTCGTAGCCGGGGCTCAGGGCGATGATCAGCGAGCCAAAGCACATCAAGTACACCGAGGCCATCAACGCGCGTTTGCGACCAGCGCGGTCAGCGTACAAGCCCATCAGCCAGCCACCGATCGGGCGCATCAGGAAGCCGACGGCGAAGATCGCGGCGGTGTTGAGCAATTGGGCGGTGGTGTCGCCCTTGGGGAAGAAGGCTTTGGCGAAGTACAAGGAGAAAGCGGCGTAGACGTACCAGTCGTACCACTCGACCATGTTGCCGACCGAGCCACTGAAGATCGACTTGATCCGGCTGGCGGTGGTTCTTTCACGGGCGGGCACGGCAGCCGACCCGATGGGCAGGGTGTTTGAGTTATCCATTGAAGGATCCTTCGTTTAATTGTTTTTGTGGAGCGCGTGGGAACGCAGCCTGACAGGGCTATAGCAGGAGCTGTGCCAGCTGGGAGAAGGCCGGTTTAGAGGGGGTTGTGGCGTTGCGTAAGCGGAAATCCGCTTATTGTGGCGGCGGGTGTGGGCGGGAATCCGCTTATGCAGGGGGAATGTGTGTTGTCAGTACCGGCCTCATCGCGAGCAGGCTCGCTCCCACATTTCTGTCCGGTGTACATATGATCCTTGTGGGAGCGAGCCTGCTCGCGAAAGCGGTGTGTCAGCCAACTCTGTATTGACTGATCCGACGCCTTCGCGAGCAAGCCCGCTCCCACATTTTTGCCCGACGTGTACACATGCCCCTGTGGGAGCGAGCCTGCTCGCGATGGCGCCAGTACAACCACCACAAAATGGCGGGCCCTACAAAAACATCTCCCGACTCAACCCATGCCGCTGCATCTTTTCATTGAAGGTGCGGCGTGGCAGTTGCAGTTCCTCAAGCACGGCTTTCACATCACCTTTGTGCCGCGTCAGGGCGGCGCGCAGGCACTGGGCTTCGAAGGCTTCCTGTTGGGCCGCCAGGGACTGGCCCGGCTCTGCCTCCAGGACGGGCAGTTGATCGAGTCCCAACACCTGGCGCTCGGCGACGTTGGCCAGTTCCCGCACATTGCCCGGCCAGTCGTGGCTCAGCAGATGGCTCAGTTGCGGGCCATTCAAGGGCGCGGCGGGACGGCCCAGGCGTTCGGCGGCGTGGTGGGTGAAATGTTCGAACAGCAAGGGGATGTCCTCGCGCCGTTCGCGCAGCGGTGGCAGGCGCAGTTCAGCGATGTTCAGGCGATAGGCCAAGTCTTCGCGAAAACGCCCGGCCCGGGCTTCGTCCAGCAGGTCGGGTTTGGTGGCGGCAATGATGCGCAGGTCCACGTTGATGCTCTGGTTGGAGCCCAGGCGTTCGAGCTTTTTTTCTTGAAGAACTCGTAACAGCTTGGCCTGCTGGGCCAGGGGCATGCTTTCGATTTCATCGAGAAACAGCGTGCCGCCATCGGCGTATTCGAGCTTGCCGATGCGCTTGCCCTGGGCCCCGGTAAAGGCGCCGCTTTCATGGCCGAACAGTTCGGCTTCGAACAGCGGTTCGGGAATCGCCGCGCAGTTCAAGGCCACGAAAGGTTTGCTCGCCCGCGGGCCGAAGTCGTGCAGGCAACGGGCGACCAACTCCTTGCCACTGCCGGTTTCACCACGGATCAACACGTTGACCGGCAATGTCGCCAGGTCCAGCACCTGACGTCGCAGGTTTTGCAGCGAGCGGGACACGCCAAGCAAGCTGGCGTCGAGCCTGGTCCTGGCATCGGCCTGCTCGTGCAATCGACGGTTTTCCAGCACCAGGAAACGCTTGTCCAGGGCCCTGCGCAAACTGCCAAGCAGGGCTTCCGGGCTGAAGGGCTTTTCCAGGAAGTCGTAGGCACCGTCGCGCATGGCCTCTACCGCCATGGGCACGTCGCCGTGACCGGTCAAGAGAATCACCGGCAGGTCTGGATCCCGGCGGCGCACTTCGGCCAGCAGATCCAGGCCACTGAGGCCGGGCATGCGCACGTCGCTGAGGATCACCCCGGGGAAATGCTCCGGCAGCCGGGCCAGGCATTCGTCGGCGCGGCTGAACAGTTGCACCTGGAACCCCGACAGGCTCAACCATTGCTCGACGGCACTGCGAATGCTGCCTTCGTCATCCACGACCATGACTGAATCAAGCATGCCGTTGAGCCTCCTGATCGATGGGCAAGGTCACGCAGAATACCGCGCCGTTCCCGTGGTTGTCCGCCGTCAGCCGCCCACCGGATTCATGAATGATTGCGAACGAAACCGCCAGCCCCAGGCCCAGGCCGTCGCCCACGGCCTTGGTGGTGAAGAACGGATCGAACACCTGGGCCAGGTGCTCCTCGGCGATGCCGGTGCCGCTGTCGCTGACGGTCAGGCGCCACAATTGCTCATCGGCCTCCAGCCGCACTTCCAAACGTTTGAGCGGTTGGCCGGCCATGGCGTCGAGGGCGTTGCGCAGCAGGTTGATCAACACCTGTTCGAGGCGGATCGCATCGCCGCGCACCCACGCCGGGCGGGTCAGGTGCAGCACGGTGCTGATCTGTTCATCGCGCAGGCGTGTTTCCAGCAGTTGCAGGGCTTGGTCCACCACTTCCGCCAGGTCCAGGCGTTCGCGCAGGCCGCTGGGGCTTTTGCGCGCGAACGTCTTCAAGTGGCCGGTGAGGGCGGCCATGCGGGTCAGCATGTCATCCACCGGCTTGAGGGCCTTGTAGGCGTCATCGACCCGACCGTGATCCAACAGCAGGCGCAGGGTTGCCAATTGCATGCGCTGGGCGGTCAACGGTTGGTTGATTTCATGGGCCAGGGCCGCCGACATCTGCCCCAACGCCGCCAGCTTGGCCGATTGCACCAGCCCGTCCTGGGCGGTGCGCAGATCCCGAGTGCGCTCCTCCACCAGCCGTTCCAGCTCTTCGCGGCTGCGCTGGCGCAACCTTGCCAGGCGCCAGCGCTGGTTGAGAAACAGCAACAGGAACACCAGCGCCAACCATAAGCCAGCGGCGGCGAGCCCGGCGTTGCGCAAGTCTTCGAAGGTGATTTGCGGGCGGCGCAGCAAGTGCAGGGTCCAGCCCTCGGCGGTCAACGGCAAGGATTCCCACAGGTAATCCGCCGAGCCATCGGGGGCTTCGACCCGGGCCAGATGGCTGTTGTCATCGAAGCGGCGCAGCGGCTCGAAGGCCAGCGGTTGCAGCGGTTGCTTGTCGTATTGGCGCGTAGCCTTGAGCTCGGCAAGGTCGCTGTCGGACAGAGCGCGCAGGTGGCGATAGCGCCAGCCCGGGCGGTTGGCGATGAAGATGATGCCTCGCGCATCGCTGACCAGCAACGTGTCGCTGCCCTGGCGCCACTCTCGCTCCAGCTCCGGGAATTCCAGCTTCACCACCATCGCACCGAGGAACTCGCCGTTGTCGTCGGTCACCGCGCTGGACAGGAAGTAACCGGGAATGCCACTGGTCACGCCCACCGCATAAAACCGCCCGGTGCCATGGGTGCGTGTCTGGATGAAGTAGGGGCGAAACCCGTAGTTGTGACCGACATAGCTGCTGGGCAGCCGCCAATTGCTGGCCGCCACGGCCAGGCCGGTACGGTCCATCAGCTCCAGGGTGGACGACTGCGCGGCGCCGTTGATCTTTTCCAGCTTGCGATTCAGTTCATCCTGTTGTGCCGGGTTGACCGGCCCCTTGAGGGCATCACGCAGTTGCGGGTCGAGCGACAGCACCGAAGGCAGGGCGCGGTAGCGTTCGATCAGGGTGTGCAACGAATTGGCATACAGCGCCAACTGCTGGCTGGCACGGCTGGCGTCTTCTTCCAAGGCCTCGCGCTCGGCGTGGCGCACGGCGAGGGTGGCGGCAACGGCCGCGCCGGCGAGGATCAGCAAGGTGTACAACGACAGGCGCAAGGTACGGGGGGTCGGCAGCATGCTGGCGTGAACCAGTGGAAAGTCGGGCGGGCACGATAGCATGGCGGTTGCTTCGAGCGATCAGGTAGTTAGCCTCCAACAGGGATTGGTGGTGGATTGGGGTGTTGTGTCACCTGAGATCCAGTGGGAGCGAGCCTGCTCGCGAAGACGCCAGCACATCCAACTTGATGTCGACTGACCCACCGCTTTCGCGAGCAGGCTCGCTCCCACAATGGTTTGTGGTGAGTGCAAAGTCTTTTTCCCAGCCGATTCCCTGTGGGAGCGGGCTTGCTCGCGAAGAGGCCGGTCCATCCAACATCACCGCAAACTGACACACCGCTTTCGCGAGCAAGCCCGCTCCCACAGGGGGCGGCTGTGGCATCACTGCATAAAAAAAAGCCGGTGGGGTTGTTGCCCCGCCGGCCTTTTTCACTGCGCCAAAATGCCTGTTACTGCACTTCGACCGCCAGGCTGTCGCTGATCTTTTTCTGCCAGATGGCAGGACCAGTGATATGCACCGACTCGCCCTTGCTGTCCACGGCAACCGTCACTGGCATGTCCTTGACCTCGAACTCGTAGATCGCTTCCATGCCCAGTTCGGCGAACGCCAGGACCTTGGATTTCTTTATCGCCTGGGCCACCAGGTAAGCGGCACCGCCGACGGCCATCAGGTAGACGGCTTTGTTGTCCTTGATCGCTTCGATGGCGGTCGGGCCGCGCTCGGATTTGCCGATCATGCCCAACAGGCCGGTCTGCTCGAGGATCTGGCGGGTGAACTTGTCCATCCGTGTGGCGGTGGTCGGACCGGCTGGGCCGACCACTTCGTCGCCGACCGGATCGACCGGGCCGACGTAGTAGATGAAGCGGCCCTTGAGGTCCACCGGCAAGGTTTCACCCTTGTTCAGCATCTCGACCATGCGTTTGTGCGCGGCGTCGCGACCGGTGAGCATCTTGCCGTTGAGCAGCACGGTTTCGCCCGGCTTCCAGCTCTGCACGTCTTCCGGGGTCAAGGTGTCGAGGTTGACGCGACGGGCCGACGGGCCGGCTTCCCAGACGATTTCCGGGTAGGCGTCCAGCGGTGGCGCTTCCAGCGAAGCCGGGCCGGTGCCGTCCAGCACGAAGTGGGCGTGACGGGTGGCGGCGCAGTTGGGGATCATGCACACCGGCAGGGAGGCGGCGTGGGTCGGGTAATCCATGATCTTCACGTCGAGCACGGTCGTCAGGCCACCCAGGCCCTGGGCGCCGATGCCCAGTTGGTTGACCTTCTCGAACAGCTCCAGGCGCATCTCTTCAATACGGTTCTGCGGGCCGCGGGCCTTGAGCTCATGGATGTCGATGGATTCCATCAAGACTTCCTTGGCCATCACCGCGGCTTTCTCGGCAGTGCCGCCGATGCCGATACCGAGCATGCCCGGTGGGCACCAGCCGGCGCCCATGGTCGGAACGGTCTTGAGCACCCAGTCGACGATGGAGTCGGACGGGTTGAGCATGGCCATCTTCGACTTGTTCTCGGAACCGCCGCCCTTGGCCGCTACGTCCACTTCCACGGTGTTGCCCGGGACGATGGAGTAGTGGATGACCGCCGGGGTGTTGTCCTTGGTGTTTTTGCGTGCGCCTGCCGGGTCGGCGAGGATGGAGGCACGCAGGACATTTTCTGGCAGGTTGTAGGCGCGACGCACGCCCTCGTTGATCATGTCGTCCAGGCCCATGGTCGCGCCATCCCAACGCACATCCATGCCCACGCGCACGAACACAGTCACGATGCCGGTGTCCTGGCAGATCGGCCGATGGCCGGTGGCGCACATGCGCGAGTTGATCAGGATCTGCGCCATGGAGTCACGGGCCGCCGGCGATTCTTCGCGCAGGTAGGCTTCGTGCATCGCCTGGATGAAATCCACGGGGTGGTAATAGGAAATGAACTGCAAGGCGTCGGCGACGCTCTGTATCAGGTCATCTTGCTTGATCACGGTCATGAGTCGCGCTCCTCTCTAAAGACGGGAACATTCAATAAGGTGCCGGCCGCTTGGGTGCATCGGTCGACGGGCGGCACCTCTATAAGGCACGCCGGGCATGCTGGCGCGACGCTAAAAAGGCGCGGCAGTATATCGCAGGCCAGCATCCTGTGGGAGCGAGCTTGCTCGCGATCGCGACGGACTGATGAGGATGGCGGTGAAAGCCTGTGGCGAGGGAGCTTGCTCCCGCTGGGCTGCGAAGCGGCCCCAGGATTTTGCGGTCGCTGCGCAACCGAGCGGGAGCAAGCTCCCTCGCCACAGGGATATCAGGGGAGCCAACCACTGCGTCAATTGGGCCATTGCTTTGACGCCATTTTTCTGCTCCAGAATTGAATGGTCATTTGTCCTACACGCCACTAAAGTGGCGTCTGGCCTGTAGCGTAGGACGCCTCCTGTCAGTTTCCTTTCCCATGGTGAGTCAACGATTGACCCATAACGCCATTCAACGTCTTTTGCTGAAACGCTTCGCTTTGGCGGCCGCGACGTACGCGCTGGCACTGGTTTTGTTGTGGCTGGCATTTTTCAGTGGGCATTACCTGGACTCGTTGCGCGGTGTCATCATCGGCAGCGTGTTGGTCGTGCTGTGCCAGGCCGGACTGTTCACATTGTTTATCACCGACCGCAACCTGCGCTTTGCCGACCCCAGCCTCACCGAAGTCCAGGTGTTGATCGGCCTGGGCTGGCAGACTTGGATGATGGCGCACCTGGACCAGGCCCGGGGCGTGTTCCTGGTGTTCTATGTGCTGATTCTGTTGTTCGGGCTGTTCCACCTGTCACGCCGGGCGTTTGTGCGCTGCGCGTCGCTGGTGTTCATCAGTTTCACCGCAATTACCCTCTGGGACGGTTACTTCTTCAGGCTTCCCGATCCCACCCTGGCCGGGTTGCAGGTGGCCGTGCTGTTTCTCGTGCTGGTGTGGCTGGTGTTTTACGCCCGCTACGTCCAGACCTCACGCCAGCGCATGCGTCAGCGGCGGTTTGCCTTGCAGGCGCACCAGGACACCTTGCGCGGGATGATGCGCCAGCTCGAAGACCTGGTGGCCACCGATGAGCTGACCGGGCTGTTCAATCGCCGGCATTTCCTGCGCCTGGCCTCCCGCGAACTCAACACCCTCCGGCCCGGCGTCGCCCATGGCCTGGCCCTGATCGACCTTGACCATTTCAAGCGCATCAACGACCTGCACGGCCACGCCGCCGGCGACCAGGTGCTCCAGGCGTTCGCCGCGGTCGCCACGGCATGCCTGCGCGAAGGCGATGTATTGGCCCGTTACGGCGGCGAGGAATTCGTCATGCTGCTGCCCGCTTGCGACCCCCAGCGCCTGACGGCCTGTTGCGAGCGGCTGCGGCTGGCGTTCACCGAAGTCGAACTGATCGGCCTGCAGGTCGGCGCCCTCAGCCTGTCGGCGGGCATGACGATGCTGGACATGGGCGATGACCTGGATAACGCGTTGCAGCGGGCCGACCAGGCCCTGTACCGTGCCAAGCGAGACGGCCGCAATCGGTGCGCCGCCGCTTGGGAGAACGTCGATGCCTGAACTGACAGTCGCCGGTCGGCACTGGACGGTGGCGGCGGGCAGTAACCTGCTGGACGCCTTGAACGGTGCCGGCGTGCCGGTGCCCTACAGTTGCCGCGCCGGGAGCTGCCACGCCTGCCTGGTGCAGTGCGTGGGTGGCGACGTGCGCGACAGCCGTCCCGATGCCCTGAGCCCGACGCAGCGCGACCAGGGCTGGCGGTTGGCCTGCCAATGCCAGGTGGTGGAGGATGTGCAGATCCATACCTTCGATCCGCAACGTGACGGCCAGGCCGCCCAGGTGATGGCAGTGGATTGGCTGGGCGGCGAGGTGTTGCGCTTGCGCGTCACGCCCGAGCGGCCGCTGCGGTATCGGGCCGGGCAGCATCTGGTGCTGTGGGCCGGCGAGGTGGCCCGGCCATATTCCCTGGCAAGCCTGCCCGAAGAAGACCGTTTCTTGGAGTTCCACCTCGATTGCCGTGAGCCCGGCCAGTTCATCGAGGCGGCCCGGCAGATGAACGCCGGCGACCCGATCCGGCTGGGCGAGCTGCGCGGTGGCGCCTTGCACTACGATCCCGACTGGCATGCCAGGCCGCTGTGGCTGCTCGCCGCCGGGACGGGCTTGGCGCCGCTGTTCGGCTTGCTGCGCGAGGCGTTGCGCCAGCATCACCAAGGCGCGATTCGCCTTATTCACGTGGCCCATGATGCGGCCGGGCATTACCTGGCCAAACCCCTGGAGGCGCTGGCGGCCAAGCATCAAAACCTCTCGGTGGAGCTGCTGACCGCGGCCGAGGCGCCGTCCGCCTTGGCGCAACTGCGGCTTGTTTCCCGGCAAACCCAAGCCTTACTCTGCGGCCATCCCGACCGGGTCGAGGCCTTTGCCAAGCGTTTGTACCTGGCCGGCTTGCCGCGCAATCAACTGCTGGCCGACGTCTTCCTGCCCCGTGGTTGAGCGCTGATTCCCAGACGCGAGACCGACCATGACCGAAACCCTGTTGCTCGACCGTGAACGCTGCCTGCTGACCGTGCGCTTGAACCGCCCGGACAAGAAAAACGCCCTCACCCGGGCGATGTACAGTCAATTGGCCCATGCCCTGGTGATGGCCGACACCGACCCGCAGATTCGCGCGGTGCTGCTCACCGGCTCCAGCGATTGCTTCACCGCCGGTAACGACATCGTCGACTTCCTCGAACAGCCACCGAACGACCTCGATAACCCGGTATTCCAGTTCATGCTCAGCCTGCTCGATTGCCGCAAACCGGTGATCGCCGCCGTGGCCGGGCCGGCGGTGGGCATCGGCACCACGTTGCTGTTGCATTGCGACCTGGTCTACGTCAGCCGGGATGCGCGGCTGCGCATGCCGTTCGTCAACCTGGGTTTGTGTCCGGAGTTCGGCTCCAGCCTGATCCTGCCGCGGCTGCTGGGCCAGGCCAGGGCTGCGAAATTGTTGCTGTTGGGCGAGGGCTTCAATGGAGAACAGGCGGTCGCATGGGGCATCGCCACCGAGGCGCTGGATAATGGCGAAGCGGTATTGGCCAAGGCCAGGGAAGTGGCATTGCGCTTCGAATCGCTGCCGCCGGAAGCGGTGTGTATCAGCAAGCAACTGATGAAAGCGCCGGACCGGGAAGCATTGCGCAAGGTGATCGAAGAGGAGGGCAAGTTGTTCACCCAACGCCTGCGCTCGCCCGAAGCGGTGGCGGCGTTGTCGGGGTTTATCAACAGGCGTTGAGTTTTTTGGTGCCTGGTCCGGCCCTATCGCGAGCAAGCTTTGCTCCCACAGTAGATCTGTGGTGTTCATGAATAATGTGTTCAACACAAGATCCCTGTGGGAGCGGGCTTGCTCGCGAAAGCGGTGGGTCAGCTTGCATCCATCTTGAATGAGCTGACGCCTTCGCGAGCAAGCCCGCTCCCACAGGTGAGATGTGTACGCCAGTCCAAGTGCCACATTTCTTGCAGGCAAAAACCCAAAAGCCCCACCATTCACATGGCAGGGCTTTTGTTTTTCAGCGCTCGGTCACTCAGACCATCGGGTCGCCAACGTGCAGGATTTTCATCCCGTTGGTGCCGCCGATGGTGTGGTAGCTGTCGCCCTTGGTCAGGATGACCCAGTCGCCGGTCTGCACCACGCCGCGCTTGACCAGTTCATCCACCGCCGCCTGGCTGACTTCGCCCGGTTGCAGGGCCGCCGGGTCGAACGGCACGGTGTAGACGCCACGGAACATCGACGCGCGGGCCTGGGTTTCGCGGTGCGGGGAGAACGCGTAGATCGGCACCGAGGAGCGGATGCGCGACATGATCAGCGGCGTGTAGCCACTTTCGGTCAAGGCGATGATCGCCTTCACGCCCGGGAAGTGGTTGGCGGTGTACATCGTCGCCAGGGCGATGCTTTCGTCGCAGCGCTCGAAGGTCTTGCCGATGCGGTGGCTGGAGGTCTTGCTGGTCGGGTGCTTTTCAGCGCCGATGCAAATACGCGCCATGGCCTGCACCGCTTCGAGCGGGTAGAGGCCGGCGGCGCTTTCGGCCGAGAGCATCACGGCGTCGGTGTAGTCGAGCACGGCGTTGGCTACGTCGGACACTTCGGCGCGGGTCGGCATCGGGTTCTGGATCATCGACTCCATCATCTGGGTCGCAACGATCACTGCTTTGTTGTGGCGGCGTGCATGCAGAATGATCTTCTTCTGGATGCCCACCAGCTCGGCATCGCCGATTTCCACGCCCAGGTCGCCACGGGCCACCATCACGGCGTCGGACGCCTTGATCAGGCCGTCGAGGGTTTCGTCGTCGGCCACGGCTTCGGCGCGTTCGATCTTGGCCACCAGCCAGGCGGTGCCGCCGGCTTCGTCGCGCAGTTGACGGGCGTATTCCATGTCCGCCGCGTCACGGGGAAAGGAAACGGCCAGGTAGTCGACTTCCATTTCCGCCGCCAGCTTGATGTCGGCCTTGTCTTTTTCGGTCAGGGCTGGGGCCGTCAGGCCACCGCCGCGACGGTTGATGCCTTTGTGGTCCGACAGCGGGCCGCCGATGGTCACGACGCAGTTCAGTTCGGTGGCGGTAGCGGTCTCGACGCGCATCACCACGCGACCGTCGTCAAGCAGCAGCTCGTCGCCGACGCCGCAATCCTTGACCAGGTCCGGATAGTCGATGCCGACCACTTGCTGGTTGCCTTCGGTCAGCGGATGGCTGGTGGAGAAGGTGAAGGTGTCACCGATCTTCAGCTCGATGCGCTTGTTGGCGAATTTGGCGATACGGATCTTCGGGCCTTGCAGGTCACCCAGCAGGGCAACGAAGCGGCCATGCTTGGCAGCGAGGTCGCGCACCAGCTTGGCACGAGCCTTGTGCTCGTCGGGGGTGCCGTGGGAGAAATTCAGACGGGCAACGTCCAGGCCAGCCAGAATCAGCTGTTCGAGAACTTCCGGCGAATTACTGGCCGGGCCAAGGGTAGCGACGATTTTGGTGCGACGGACGGACATGCAAGACTCCTCAAGTTCAAGCGCCAGCGAAGGCTACTATGCTCTTTGGGTGTAGTCATTGTTCATATGCACTACTTTTTCGTTTGTTTTTCGAAATGAACATTCCTGAAAATTTTTGCGCCTTTAACTACTAAAGCCGAACACTGCTCTTGTGGCGAGGGAGCTTGCTCCCGCTGGGCTGTGCAACAGCCCCAAGATTTTACGGTCGCTACGCAACCGAGCGGGAGCAAGCTCCCTCGCCACACAGGTGTTCACCATCGGAGTGTTTTCAGCTGAAGATTTTCCCCGCCAGGTCGATACAGAGCTCAAGACAGGAGAACCTCCCATGCGATTCGTGCTTTTTGTTGCCCTGGCCCTGAGCGTCACGGGCTGCACCCGTTGGTCGATGAACCACCACATGAACCTGGCCTACAAGGCTTATGACCGTGGCAATTGCGAGCAGGTCATGCTTGAGCTGTCCAAGGTCGACCGCGCCAGCCGCGCCCGCCGCTATATGCAGCCGGAAGTCTCGATGCTGCGCGGCCAATGCCTGGAGCGGCAGAAGCTGTTCATCGATGCAGCGCAGACCTACCAGTTCATCATCACCCAATACCCTAGCAGCGAATACGCGTTCCGCGCTCGCGCCCGGCTCGAAACCCTGCAGAGCCTGGGCCACTACCCGACCCGCAGCGCCTCGGCGATTCGTCCTGCTTCTTGACCCTCCCTCCCGTGGCCAGGAGTAATCCTGGCCATCCGTCCTCTGCCCGTCGTGTTTATGAAAATTAATACATGGGACTGGTTGCCTTCTAACCTTGGGCTATATTTGTACAAGTCGTAGTTAGAGCTAGATCTCTACTTTATAGAAGCACCTGAGACCGGCAGAAGTAAGCTCAAGGCGGTTGATAGCGTCTGGCACCGGGATTGGGGAGAGCGGGCTCGCTTGGGTTCGTTCCGAAGTGATCGGTTGGCCCTGTATGTGGCCGCTAAGAAAGCGATACAAGACATGTACAAGGAACGCCGAATCGAACGGCATCAGTTGCCGTATTTCCTCAAAGTGTTCAACGGTATCAACGACAGGCCCATCGGTTTTTTGGGCAACGTTTCTGAAAATGGGCTGATGCTGATCAGCCAGCTGCCGTTGATGGTCGGTGCGGATTTTGACCTGCACCTGAAAATCCCCGCCGACGAAGGGCCACAGGAGAACATCCAGTTGAAAGCCAGGTGCCTGTGGTGTCACGAAGACGTGACGCCGCAGCATTTCGATGCCGGTTTCAGCTTGCTGTGGGCGCCACCGGACTATGGGCAACTGGTGAGCGCGTTGCGGCAGTATTTCTGTTTTTATCCGTTGCCGGCGTCGGCTTGATGCCGCTTGGGTCCTAGCCGCAAGGCCTGGTTCCTGCGGGTGTACCTCACTTAATTGTGGGAGCGGGCTTGCTCGCGAAAGCGGTGGATCAGCTTGCAGCAATGCTGAATGTGCCGCCGCCTTCGCGAGCAAGCCCGCTCCCACAGGACCTTCATCCGCCTGCGTCTACAGGCATTCGGCCCTCAGCGCTGAACCCTCGCCTCGTTATCCAGCATCTTCTCCAGCAACAACACCCCCATCTCGCCCATTTGGTGAATCGCCAACGCCAGGTTGCGTGGGGCGCCTTCGAGGTCTTCCGATAGATCCAGGATCAGCGTGCTTACCGAACAGAAGGTTTCGTAGGTGTGGGCGAGCATGCCTTCGGGGTCGGCGTCGGGGGCGACGATGAAGTAGTCCGGTTGTTTGTAAGGTTTTTTGTCGGGTTGGCCGTGGTTGGGCTTGAGGTAGTAGTCGAGGGCTCTTTGGGCGGCTTCGTCGAGCTTTTCGGGGTCGGGGGTTTCGTGGGGTGGATTTGGAGTCGGCTTGATCATATTCACTTCTCGTTGGTGGTGCTGCCATCCGGCTCGCGACTAAACGAGGGGTGGCGGCTGGACGCAGGTTAGTCGACCGGTGAGAAGTGAAACCGGCGCGCCCGAGGGCGCCCTGCGCACAGCCACCATCAAGTGCGGGGATAGGGGAACCCGACTGGATGACACTAGTGCACATCACTTCATCGCCGGGCGACTAAACCCGATCGCTGGTTATCAGCGACGCGAATCAAGTTACGGGGCAAGGCCAAGGTGCACAAGCCGGCGGATTCTGGCGGATCTGTAGTCCGTTGCGCAAGGCGCTGTAGTTAATCGGACTTTTGCTGTCTCGCTGTAGGACCATTGTGACCGGGCTGCTGTTTCAGTGCGATGCGCCCCCCAAAAGGGGCTGCTACGCAGCCCAGCGGGAGCAAGCTCCCTCGCCACGGGTTCATCGCTTTCTTAAGTGATCAGCTTCAGGCGGTTCCGGCTTTTTTCCAGGCCAGGTATTGGGTCACCAGGGCCGCGCCCAATTCGCTGGGGCGCGAATCCAGGGTTGGCACGCCGTGGGCGGCGAGCTGCTTGTGCAGCTCGGCCCGCGCATTCAAATAGTCCACCGTCCCGCAATAGGCCAAGGCCTCGGGCAAGGTTTGCACCGGTGCCTGGCGCAACCGGTCGAGGGCGTCTTCGCGCAGGCTGGCCACCAGCACCCGATGCTGTTGCCCCAGCCGTTTCACGGCGGCGAGCAATTGCGCATCGTCTTCATCCCGCAGGTTGGTCACCAGCACCACCAGGGCCCGGCGTTTTTGCCGGGCCAGCAGTTCGGTGACGGCGGCCTGGTAGTCGGCGGGGCGTTGGCTGCTGTCGAGGTCGTACACGGTGTTGAGCAGGACGTTGAGTTGGCCGGTGCCTTTGACCGGGGCGAGGTAGCGGCTTTGCTCGCTGGCGAAGGTGCTCAGGCCCACGGCATCGCCCTGGCGCAGGGCGGTGTAGCTGAGCAGCAGGCAGGCGTTGAGGGCGTGGTCGAAATGCGCCAGCTCGCCGTCCTGGCTGCGCATGCGTCGGCCACAATCGAGCATGAAGATGATCTGCTGGTCGCGCTCGTCTTCGTATTCCCGGGCGATCGGCGTGCGATGGCGGGCGGTGGCTTTCCAATCGATCTGGCGCAGGCTGTCGCCCTCGCGGAATTCGCGCAGTTGATGGAATTCCTGCCCCTGGCCGCGGCGTTGCCGCTGGCGAATGCCGAGCTGGCTGAGCCAATTGTCCACCGCCAGCAACTGGCCGTCGTAGAGCCTGGCGAAATCCGGGTAGACGCGGGTGTGGTCGACGGCGTCCAGCAGGCGCTTATCGGTCCACAAGCCCAGCGGGCTCGGCAGGTTGGTTTCGCACTGGACGAAGGTAAAGTGACCGCGCTTGAGCGGGCGCAGGCGGTAGCCGACCTGGCTGCGCTGGCCGGGTTGCAGTTCGACCGACTGCGGCAGGTTTTCGAAGTCCAGACCATCGGGAACATGATCGAAAAGCTGCACGTGCAGCGGCTGGGCAAAGTCGTGGCTGACTTCCAGGCGGACATCACCCCAGCGGCCCAGGGCCAGGCTCCCGGGCATTTGCCGTTGCACCCGCGGCGAGGGCAGGCGTCGGACGCGCACCGCGTCGAGCAGCGCCAGGGCCAGCAAGGCCAGCAGCAACCCCCAGTTGATCGACAGCAGCGTCGATGGCACCGCGATGCCCAGCGCTCGCAGGGCGCCGAGCACGATGCTCACGGCCAGCAGCACGGCGAGCCAGGTCAGCAGCAGGCGTGAGGGTTTCATCGGTGCATGCCCTTGCAGGGGATGTTGGCCTTGGCAAAGAAATTTACTGCAGTGAGGTTTCCTGTGGCGAGGGAGCTTGCTCCCGCTGGACGCGCAGCGTCCCCTGGCGGTGTGTCAGATAGAACTTGGGGGCTGCTTCGCAGCCCAGCGGGAGCAAGCTCCCTCGCCACAAAAAGCATGCCTGCCACAAAGAATTTTCCTGGCACAAAAAGCATGCCTGCCACAAAGAATTTTCCTGGCACAAAAAGCACGCTTGGCACAGACGCCCTCATCACAACCGCGGCGCCGGCACTTGATCGAGCAGTTGCCCCAGCACCTGGTCCACCGACAGCCCTTCGATGTCCAGTTCCGGCGCCAGCCGCACGCGATGGCGCAGTACGGCCAGGGCGCAGCCCTTGATGTCGTCCGGCACGACGAAGTCGCCGCCGCGCAACAACGCCCGGGCCCGGGCGCAACGCACCAGGGCAATCGACGCGCGAGGCCCGGCGCCGAGGGTCAAGCCCGGCCAGCTGCGGGTGGTGCGGGCCAGGCGCACGGCGTAGTCGAGCACCTGGTCGTCCATCGGCAGGTCGCTGGCGATGCGTTGCAACGCTTGCACGTCCTTGGCCTGCAACACCATGCGCAGCGGTTGCACGTCGAGCATGTCGGCGCGGGTCGAACGGCTGACCTGGCGGACCATGTCCAGCTCCTGTTCGGCATCCGGGTAATCCATGCGCACCTTGAGCATGAAGCGGTCGAGCTCGGCTTCCGGCAGCGGGTAGGTGCCTTCCTGTTCGATGGGGTTCTGGGTGGCGAGGACCATGAACGGCTGGGCGATAGGCAGGGCGCGGCCCTCGAGGGTGACCTGACGCTCCTGCATGGCTTCGAGCAGCGCGGCCTGGGTCTTGGCTGGCGCACGGTTGATCTCGTCGGCCAGCAGCAGATGGGTGAACACCGGGCCCTTGCGCAGCTTGAACTGCTCGGTCTGCAAGTCGTACACCGCATGCCCGGTGACGTCGCTGGGCATCAGGTCGGGGGTGAACTGGATGCGCGCGAACTCGCCGTTGAAACAGCGAGCCAGGGCCCGCACCAGCAAGGTCTTGCCCAGCCCGGGAACGCCTTCGAGCAATACGTGGCCACCGGCGATCAATGCCGTGAGCACATCGTCGATCACACTGGCCTGACCCACCACCGCCTTGCGCAGCTCGGTGCGGATAGCCTGGGCCAACTGACTGGCGCGCTGGCGCTGTTGGACGGCGTGGGCCTGGCCGTCGGTAGGTTCGTTCTGTTCAGTCGTCAATTCTGGCGTTCTCCTAACGGTTAAATCCTATGACTCGCGATATGGTGCAGTGCCGGGCGCTGACAACTGAGTCGCTGCACACCTTAGCCCATTTGAAAATGCAGGTTCGGAAAGATCAATCCGGCGAAGCGTGCGGGCAGACCCGCTTCCACCGTGCGGGACCGGGGGGTACTGCTGACCACGATCCCCGCTTCGATCAAGCGGCCCAGTTCTTCCGTTGCCAGCCGATCCTTCAAGCCTGTGAACACCTTGAACTCCGCACGCGGCATCGCACCTTGAGTGAGAAGCGCCAGCACAGCGGCTGCACTGGTTGGCCGGATGCCGGCACGGCGAAGCTCGGGATCCGTCGAGAACACATGAACAACCTGCTCGCGCAGCTTGGCCGGGTTTAGCGAGGTGGTCATGTACTCAATCTGGTCGCGGCAGACATCGAGCATGAATTCGATGAAGTTGAAGTAGTGACGCTGTGAAAGTTGGCCACGCCCGTCATAGTCACCCTCACGCGGGCGATCAGCCAGGGCCAGGAAGCGATAGTACTCATCTTGCCTGCGAGCCAGGCCGCGAGACAGTGACCAGAGAAAAGGTTTCAGCCCAAGGTGAACCAGTTGTAGGTGGGTGAGCATCCGAATCACTCGACCATTGCCGTCCAGGAAGGGGTGAACAAGCGCCACCCGGTGATGGCCTGCCAGGGCCGCGACCAATTGGCGCCGCGGATCCCTGATTCGTCCGTAGTGCAGCTGCAGATGCTCAAGCATGGGCAATACAACAGCCGCCGCTGGAGCGACATGCGCGCCGACCTGGACCTGTTCATTCTCTTCGGCCCGCAGCCTGCCGGGTTCCATCAGGCGCCCATCGCCCAGGGTCAGTTCCTGCTTGGACGCGTCCTTGAACAGTCGACGATGGATGGCCGCGATCAACTTGGGATCGAACAGGGCGGAGAAATTCTCCGCTGGCCGCATGCGAAATAGCCGCTCCATCACCTCCTGCTGCGTCATGTGCTGCACGGCCAGCTCTTTGAGTTCCTTTCGTTCCCGTTTTGGTGTCGTGCGAGCAACCTGCAGGTCGGCAATCTCGGTGCGATGCCCTTCGATCAGGTTCGAGTAGTAGGTGTTGGTGATGCGCAACAGGCCCGCCAGTTGCCTGGATGTCTCATCGGCCAGACGTCCGGCCAGAAAGGTTGCCTTGCGTGGCAATTGATCCGCAGCCTGAATGATCGAGTCGGGCAGACTTTCTGGCAGTACGGGATCAAGGTACGTTTTCGAGGTGATCATCGTTTTGCTTCCAGCGAACATAAACGGCTATTGGTTGGGCAGTTCCTGCGGAAATTTATGCGGAAAATAAAATGGTCGATAAAGCCAGTAAATACTGGGTTTGACGATACCGTACGATAGATTGTTTCCGCTGTTTTTGCGGATTTTTCTGCGGAAAGAATCTATAAGGCATTCCTAAGGGTTTGCAAATGGGCGACCTGACGGCAGAACTCGGCGCCGGACATCCGCTGTTTCGGCCGTGGGCTCAAGGCCTGGCTGATGGCCCGCGTCGGTTGCCGGGTCAGGCGGGCGAGGACCTGCCATTGTTCGGCGACGGCCAGTTGTTCGAAACCTGGGTGAAGGTGGCGTGCCCGGCGCAGCACGTCTTGCTGCAAGGTGTGCAACAGGTGCTGCTGGCCGTTGTGGCGCAGGTGGAAACCGGCGCTGGCCTGCACGTGTTCTTCCAACTGGCGCCGCGCCTTGGAGGCGGGGGGTTGCAGCGGGCCATGGCGCACCGCCGAATGCCAGAACCACAGGGCAACCAGGGCCAGCAGTGCCACCAGCGCTTGGGGGAAATAGCGCAGCAACAGGGTCAGCAGGTCGTCGTGGTCGGTATTGAACAGCAGCGTGACGTCCGTGTCGGCGCTCAAATACCAGAGCAGCCAGGCGTTGTCGTACTGGTCGATCGCATCGTTCTTCCACAGCTCGGCATCGGTGAGCACGGTGATCGAGCCCAGGCCGAGGGTCAATTGCATCATGTGGGTCGACGACGCGCTGTTGGCCCAGCCCTGGGCCAGGTTATGCGGGTCTTCGAGGTGAAAGTCGGTGTCGAAGCTGATATAGGCCGGCGCCTCTTCGTCTTCCAGGTAGAGCTTGGTCAGTTCGGGGAAGCGGTCCTTGATCAGTTCGGGCGCGGGTTCCTTGAGGTCCTTGCTCAGGAATTGGCGCAGGCGCACGCGGTCGAGCAGCAGGTCGCCGCTGCTGCCGGCGCTGTCGTCCCACAAGGCTTCGGCCACGAAGAGCAAGCGCCCGCCGGCCCGGGTCCAGTTCATCAACCGGTCGACTTCCCGGGGCGTCATGTGGGTGCGCTCGCCCAGCAACAGCAGGCTGTGCTGGCGAGGCTCCAGGGTGGGCAATACATCCAGGCTGTTGGCGTGTTCGACGTTGATGCCCCGCTGGCGCAGGAAATGCTCGGCGGCCAGGTAAGGGTTGGCCTGGGCTTCGGGAGAAGGGCCGTGCTCGACGACCTCTTCATAGGGCACGGCTTTGGCGTAGAGATAGAAGCCGAATGCGCACACCACGGCGGCCAGCACGGCGCCGATCAGCCACCCCGCGTGCCGGCTCATCGAGACGCTCCCGGACCGAACAGCCCGCGCCAGCCGTCACACAGTTCCTGTTGCAGGTGGGTCGGCGGTGGGCGATGCCCGTAGGCAATGTTTTGCCAATGCAGCGTCAGGGCTTTGCTGAAGCCCAGCAGCTCGTCCTGCTTGAGCTGTTCGACGCGTTGCAGCACCTGGCCTTCGGTGTCGGACGGTTTCAAGGGGATCTTGAAATCATGATGCAACCGGCTGAGCAGTGCCCGGTACAGCAGGCCCAGGGCTTCACGGGGTTGCGTGGCCCACAGTTGTTCGACGCTGGCGGCGATGTCGGCCGGCAGGCTTTCTTCCCGGATATCCAGGCCGAACATGCGTGCCGGCGCCGCTCGTTCCACGGGCAGGCGTGGCGTCGGTCGGCGATTGACCAGGGCCTTGAGCCGCTCCCGATAGTGCCAGGCCAGCCAGACGATCGCGCCTATCAAGCAGGCCCACAGCGCGATCTGGATCAGCGAGGCGGCAATGTCGAAGCGTTGGCCGCCGAGCCATTTGAACAGGGCCTTGAGCCAGCTCGGTTTGGCCTCGGTCTCTTCGGTCTCCTCGGCGGGTTCAGCGGTGTCTTCGCCGAAACGATAACGGGTGACGGTCTCGGAGTTCTTGAAGGGCGGAGCGTCGAGGATCGCCTCGATGCCGTCCCGGGAGGCTTCGCTGGTGAGGGGCTGGTTGAGCAGCCGCGGGCTGTCGGGGCCGTTGGTGTCCTCAGCGGCAAACGCCGGGGGCGCCAATGGCAGCATCACCAGGGCCAGGAGCAACAACACCGGGGCTACGCCGCTCAGCCGCTGGCGCAGGCGCCGGAACACCAGTTCGATGTCCCACGCTTCGAGGATCGTGCGCCGGTTCAGGTAGAGGCTGAAGCCGCAGGCGACGTACACCGGTTCCCACAAGATCAGCAGCAGCGGATACAGGAAGTTGACCAGGTGCTCGAACCACAACCAGTCGTGTTCGGCTGCGGACACCAGCGTCTCCCAATCCCATTGCAGTTCGACTTGTTGCGGCACGAACAGGTAGAACAGCGCCATCAGGCCGAACCACAGGGCGGTTTCCAGGTGCATGCCGATGATGGTCAACCATTGCGAAGCGCCGCGATTACGTTGCAGCAATACCCGTATGCGTTGCTCCCGCGCTTCACCGGCGAGCCCTTCGAGTTGCACCACCGGCAGCAGGAAACTGCGGCTCAGGCTCAGCCGGCGCCAGGTCAGGCTGGCCAGCAACTGGGGTTTGAGCAGCGCTGGCCATTGGCGCAAGGCCTGCCTCAAGGTCGGGGTTTCGCCAAACAACGCCTTGGACAGAATGTACAAGGGCAAACGGTCAAAGGCCGGCTTCAGCCACCAGAACAGCATCACCACCAGGGACGGTGAATCCCACAGCAGCAGGGTCAGCAACAGGTACACCGGCAACGTGATGATCGCCCAACTGGTCATCAGCAGGCGTCGATGCTGCTGGCTCATCAATATGCCAAGGTCCATGGCTTCCCAGGTGGTGCGTGGGCGGATGACGACGGTGGCATCACTCAGGCGCATGGCGGACCCGTCCGGCAAACGACAGATAGCTGATCACCAACAGCCACAACAACGCGCCCACCGTGTATTTGGTGGCGGGCGTCACGGCGCTGGAGGACCAGTAGGCCTCGATGAACGCGGCGATGAGCAGGAACAGCATCACGCCACCGATCATCAGCACGCTTTTGCCCGCCGCGAGTCGCAAGGCCTCGCCCCGGGTCAGGCGTCCCGGCGCGATCAAGGCCCAGCCCAATTGCAGGCCCGCGGCGCCGGCCAGGGCGATGGCGGTGAGTTCGAAGGCGCCGTGGCCGATCACGAACGACCAGAACGTTCCCCCCGAGCCGATCTGGGTCAGGTGCCCGGCCACCGCGCCGATGGTCAGGCCATTGAAAAGCAGGAAGAACGCGCTCCCGAGCCCAAACATCAAGCCACTGGCGAACGTCTGAAAGGCAATGCCGATGTTGTGCATGATGTAGTAGCCGAACATGACCCAGTCTTCGCTGGCGGCCCGTTCGACCGAGCGCCCCAGGTGCCCGGAGGCGGGGTCATACATGCTGCGGATCTGGCTGATTTCGTCGGCGCCCAGCACGCTGTAGACCAGTTCCGGAAACAGATAGACCAGCAGCCCGATGCCCACCAGGCTGCCGAGGAACATCAGGCTGGCGGCCAGCACAAAGCGCCATTGTTCACGCACCAGGCGAGGGAAACCGACCAGGATGAAGGCCGAGAGGCTGGCCGAGGGGCGGCTGCGATCCCGGTAGAGTTGCTGATGACCGCGTAGCGCCAGTTGTTGCAGGGTGTCGACCAGCAAGCTGCTGTAGCCCCGGGCCTGGGCCAGTGCCAGGTGATGGCAGAGCCGTCGATAGGCGGCGGGGAAATCACCGCTCTGGGGTACGTTGCGGCTGCGCTCCAGTTGATCGAGTTGTCGGGACAGGTGCTCCCATTCGCCTTGGTGGCGGCTTTCGAACAGGCTTTGCTTCATGTCGGCCCCAACAAGCCACGGGCGATGCCATTGAGCTCGGCGGTGGCGTTCGGCCCTTGGACGTTCAGTGGCGCGGCCAGGATCGCCGCCAGTTCGTTGACCCGCGCCCGGGACAGTTCTGCCTGGCGTTCGGCGAAGCCCAGCACGGCGCGTTGTTCATGCAAGTTCAGGGTGAAAGGCGTGCGTATCGGCGGGGCCATGGGCAATGCGGGGCGTTTGACCGGTTGTTCGCGATACACCACCAGCGTGCCGGCCGCGAGATCGCCCAGGCGCTTGAACGCCGGATGCTGCAGGCAGCAAATGGCCCCGAAGGTGTAGCCGAAGGGCAGCATGTCGACGAAACGCAGCAGGTTGCGGATCAACGACGCCGACCAGCCGATGGGCCGGCCATCGTCCTGCACCACGCGCAGCCCCATGATCTGCTTGCCGGGAGAGCGCCCCTGGTTGAGCACCTCGAACAGCACCATGTACCACCAACTGATGACAAACAGCAGGATGGAACCCAGGCCGAGCCCCAGCTCACCGAAAAATGCCAGGACCAGGAAGAAAAAACCCAGGACCAGCCCGCGTATGCCCAGGTCGATGGCGAAGGCGATTGCACGCGGCATCAACCCCGCCGGGCGCAGCGGCAGGTCGATACCTTCCGGCGTTTCAACCTGATAACGCGTGTCCAGGGGCGCGGGCAGCGTCGCGTTCCTTTGCAGTGCTGGTGTCTCGAGCATGGGCAACCTGTGATGGGCCAGACCGAATGTTCAATCTCGGCCCCGATGCTAGCAGTCTTCGCGCGGGCAAACGATAGAACTGTGTGGGTCATTTCATGGTTTGCAACAGGATTGGGAGGGCGAACACGGTCTGTACCTCCATGCCGGGATTGCACTCGCAGGCACCGCAGACCAACTGTGGGAGCGGGCTTGCTCGCGAAAGCGGTGTGCCAGCTTGCATTGATGTTGAATGTATCGCCGTCTTCGCGAGCAAGCCCGCTCCCACACAGATCCACTATCCCTGGTATTAGTCTTTAAAAGTTACAGCACTGCTGGTCGCAGGCGGGTTCGAGCGCCTAGACTTCGCCAGTCTTCAGTTCAGGAACAGCCCGTGACTTCCATCTTCTGGTACGACTACGAAACCACCGGCATCAACCCGCGTTGCGACCGGCCCTTGCAGGTGGCGGGTATCCGTACCGACTTCGAGCTCAATGAAATCGACGAACCGGTGAACCTGTATTGCCGGCCCAGCGATGACATCCTGCCGCATCCGGCGGCCTGTGCCATTACCGGCATCACCCCGTCATGCCTGGCGGAAAAAGGCTTGAGCGAAGCCGATTTCATGACCCGTGTCCACGACCAACTGGCCGCGCCCGGTACCTGTGGCGCCGGCTACAACACCCTGCGCTTCGACGATGAAATGACCCGCTACAGCCTCTATCGAAACTTCTTCGACCCGTACGCGCGGGAATGGCAGGGCGGTAACAGTCGCTGGGATTTGATTGACCTGGTGCGCGCGGCCTATGCGCTGCGCCCACAAGGCATTGTCTGGCCGCAGGAAGACGGTCGCGTCAGCCTCAAGCTCGAACGCCTGACCGCCGCCAACGGCATCGATCATGGCCAGGCCCACGATGCGTTGTCGGACGTGCGTGCGACCATCGCCCTGGCTCGCCTGATCCGCCAGCAGCAGCCCCGGCTCTACGACTGGCTGTTCCAGCTGCGCAGCAAACAGAAGGTGATGGACCAGATTCGCCTGTTGCAGCCGATGGTGCATATTTCCGGTCGCTTTTCGGCGGCGCGCAACTACATCGGCGTGGTCCTGCCCCTGGCCTGGCATCCGAAAAACCGCAACGCCCTGATTGTCTGCGACCTGCATTTGGACCCCCAGGGCTTGTTGGACCACGACGCCGACAGCCTGCGCCAACGGTTGTATACCCGCCGTGAAGAGTTGCTCGAAGGTGAGCTGCCAGTGCCGCTCAAGCTTATCCATATCAACAAATGCCCGGTGGTCGCGCCGCTGTCGGTGCTGCGCGTCGAGGACCAGCAACGGCTGGCGCTGGACATGGAGGGTTACCAACAGCGGGCATTGCGACTAACTGACGGACAGAAAGTTTGGCAAGATAAACTTCAGGCTATTTATGGCCGCGAAGATTTCACCGCCAGCGAGGATCCCGAGCAACAGTTATACGCAGGCTTCTTGGGCGACCGCGATCGGCGTTTATGTGAACAAGTGCGCATGGCGGACCCGGCGCAGTTGGCTCAAGAGCGCTGGCCTTTCGATGATGAGCGTCTGCCGGAACTATTGTTCCGATATCGCGCACGCAACTTTCCAGACACCTTGGATCCCGAAGAGCAGGGGCGTTGGAGACTTTTCTGTCAACAACGTCTGTCCGCCCCGGAATGGGGAGCGCCTAATACCTTGCAAAGTTTTGACGAGGCGATGGGAGAGTGGCTGGGCCTGTCGACACCCATGCAGCGAGAAGTACTCATGGAATGGCAAGGCTACAGCCAGCAATTGCGCAAACGTTTAAGCCTTGAGTCGCAATGAATTGAAAAGATGACAGGCATAAAAAAACGCCAGCAATCGCTGGCGTTTTTTGTTCGCAAAGAAGCATGCGACGCGGTGAGGCTTAGCCCAGCAGGGTTGCCCAGCCTTCTACCACGTCACCGCCCCACTTGGCTTTCCACTCTTTCAGCGTCTTGTGGTTGCCACCTTTGGTTTCGATGACTTCGCCGTTGTGCGGGTTCTTGTATTGCTTAACTTTGCGAGCGCGCTTGGTGCCAGTAGTTTTGACGGCGCCACGTGGCGCTTTGCTCGACTTGGCTTCTGGATCCAGCAGGGCAATGATGTCACGCAGCGACTTGGAGTATTCGCCCATCAGCGTGCGCAGTTTGCCTTCGAATTCCAGCTCGGTTTGCAGTTTGTCGTCTTGCGACAGATTTTTCAGGCGAGCTTGCAGTTCTTTGATGGCTTCTTCTGTGGCGCGGTATTCATTGATCAAGGACATGTGGACTACCTTATGTAGGACGCGGGTGACAAGGAGACAGTGCGGCAATAGTAATCAGACAGTTTCATCAAGTAAACATTTAACCGGTGTTTTATTTAATTAATTAGTGCTGCGCCACAAAAATGCCTGTTGCAGTTAAATACCGTGACAGTGTCTTCACATCTATTCACACATATAGCCTGCCTTGCCAGGCCTCGCCGGCCATGGCCTGGGGCGGTCGCCCAGGCTCCGGCGTGTCATCGATACTGCAGTTTTGTCGCGCAATGGCTAGAATGGCCGCCTTTGCGAAGTTCTGGAGTTTCCCTAATGCGCACTTTTCGTCTGGTGATTGCTTGCCCGGACCGCGTCGGCATCGTTGCTAAAGTCAGTAACTTTCTGGCGTCCCATAACGGCTGGATCACCGAAGCGAGCCATCACTCGGACAATCAAAGCGGTTGGTTTTTCATGCGTCACGAGATCCGTGCCGACTCGCTGCCCTTCGGTATCGAAGCCTTCCGTGAAGCGTTCGCACCCATTGCCGAAGAGTTCTCGATGGACTGGCGCATCACCGACACCGCGCAGAAAAAGCGCGTGGTGCTGATGGCCAGTCGTGAGTCTCACTGCCTGGCTGACCTGTTGCACCGCTGGCACAGCGATGAGCTCGATTGCGACATCGCCTGTGTGATCTCCAACCATGATGACTTGCGCAGCATGGTGGAGTGGCACGGCATCCCGTACTACCACGTGCCGGTCAACCCGCAAGACAAGCAGCCGGCATTCGCCGAAGTCTCGCGGTTGGTCAAGCAGCACGACGCCGAAGTAGTGGTGCTGGCCCGCTACATGCAAATCCTGCCGCCGGCGTTGTGCAGCGAGTACGCCCATAAAGTCATCAACATCCACCACAGTTTCCTGCCGTCGTTCGTCGGTGCCAAGCCGTACCACCAGGCCTCGATGCGTGGTGTGAAGCTGATTGGCGCCACCTGCCACTACGTGACCGAAGAGCTGGACGCCGGCCCGATCATCGAGCAGGACGTGGTGCGCGTCAGCCACAGCGACAGCATCGAAGACATGGTGCGTTTCGGCCGTGACGTCGAGAAAATGGTGTTGGCCCGTGGCCTGCGTTATCACTTGGAAGACCGGGTGCTGGTGCACGGCAACAAGACCGTGGTCTTCTGACTACACTTCGAAGGGCCTGGACGAGTGATCGCCAGGCCTTTTTATTGACTAAAGAACAACGATGCCCCGTGGCGAGGGAGCTTGCTCCCGCTGGGCTGCGAAGCAGACCCAAAACCATTCAACACCGTGCACCGGGGAAAAGAGTAGGCAGGCTTTACGACTGCTGCGCAGCCGAGCGGGAGCAAGCTCCCTCGCCACAGTGATTCATACCGCTCAAGGAGCAACGCTGCGCCATGACCGATCCATTGGACAAAGCCACCTCCAAGGCCCCAACCACCCTGGGCGAAGGCTGCCTCAGCCGCTACGATCCTGACGCATTGAGCCCGGAGGACGGCACCGAGTTTCCCGACGCCGCGCAATTGTGGGAGCAACTGCATCCCCAGGACGAGGCCGAACAAAAGCCGTGACCGGTCAGGCTTGCCTGAGCCTGATCAGCTTCTTGATCAACGGCCGCCCGACCATCAGGAAAAACACCGGCCCGCCGGCCACCAGGTAGAAGTAATAGGTCACCGCCCGCCAGATCAGGATCGCCGCCGCCGCGGTGGACTTGCCCACCATGGGCGCCAGCAGCGCCGCCGAGGTCAGTTCGGCCGCCCCGGCACCACCCGGCAGCAGGCTGAACTGTCCCGCGCTCAAGGACAGCATCTGGATCAGGAAACTCCAGGCCCACTGCAAGTCCGCCCCCAGTCCCTTCAAGGCCAGGTACAACACGCTGTAGCGCAGCGCCCAATGCAGGCAGGTCAGGCCGAAGACCTGGAACAGGGTCCGTCGCGGCAATTTCAAGGTGTCGGTGAACGCCGCGAGGAAGTTCAGGATCTTGCGGCCCCAGCGTCGGCGGGTGGCGGTCTTTACCCGCAAGTGCCGCAGCACGCGGGCGCCCAGCAGGATCAATCGACGGTGATAACGGGCCACCAGGACGCAGCCGAACAGCCCGCCAAACAATGAAATCGCGCTCAACGCCAGCATCCATTCCAGGCGCTGGCTGAGGTTCTGGAACAGCGCGTAGAACAGAATGCCCACCAAGGCGCAGAGGAAGAACAGCAAGTCGCTCAACTGATCCATGGCGAACACCGCGCTGCCATGGGCCGGGCGCACGCCGTTACGCGCCAGCAGGGCCATCAGCGTCAGCGGGCCGCCGCTGCCGCCGGGCGTCGCGCACATGGCGAACTCGGTGGACATCACCACGCCCATGCTTTTCCACCGGCCGATGCGTCCACGGTATTCACCCAGCAACAGGCGCAAGCGTACGGAGTTCAAGCCCCAGCACAGCACGATCATGCCGAGCATGGCCAGCAGCAGCGACAAGGGAAAACGCTGCACCCGCGACCACATTTCCCCGCCGCCGACCAGCAGCGGCACCAATAGCGCCGTGAGCAGCGCGGCACCCAGCCAGATCAGCCGTTTCATGCGGCGCTACGGGCCAGTAGCCCCTGGGTCGCCAGCCAGCCGACCTTGGTCATCGGCACGCGACCGTCATTGAGCAAGCGTTCGAGGGTGCGCAGCCAATAGTCGCGGGAAAATCCGTGGCGCATGTCCACCGGGTGCAAGCCAAGGCGAATCACCGGGGCCTGGCGCCAGCGCTGTTCACGCTGGTCGCTGATGACTTTCGACAGGCCACGGCGCCAGGCGCTGCGGGCACTCCAGACCAGGCCCGGCGCGTCGATGGCGGTGAAGTCGGGCAGGCGATAGAGGTGTTGGGTATCGCTGGTGTAGCTCAGCGGCAACTGGCGCAACGCCCGGCGCGTGCCTTCGCTCATCAGCCAGGCCGGGGCCACGAAACCCTCCAGCGGCCAGTGGTAACGCTCAAAGGTGTCGATCCCGGCGCGCAGGCGGGCGAGGGCGGCTTGCTCGGACAGGTTGTAGAACTCCCCTTCGTGGGTATAGACCCGGCGCATGAACCAGTCCTTGGGGTGACGGGCAGCGGGGCCATCGTCGCAATGGTAGTAGCCATGCAATACCAGCTCATCGCCGCGCTCCACCCGGCTGTCGAGCAGGCGCCGAAAGCCGGGGTGAGCCTCCAAGGCATTGTTGCGGTGAAAGTTCGGCACCACCAGCCAGGTCATCGGCACCTGGCCGAGGGCATCGACGGCCTCGACGAAGGGCTGGTAATCGGGCCAGGTTTGCGGTGCCACGTCGTGCAGCACCAATAGAACACTGGGCGAGGAACTCATCGACACGGACCTCGCCTCAACCATTGGCCAGCAGCGGCAGCTGTTCGCCGAGCACGGCGTGGTAATGCCCCAGCAAACTGTTGACCACGGTATCCCAGGCGTAATGCCGTTCCACATGCCGGCGCGCCAGTGTGCCACGGCGCTGGCAGCCTTCGGCAAACAGTTGCCGCACGGCATTGGCCATGGCCTGCGGGTTGTTGGGCGTGCACAGCAACCCGCAGTCCTCTTTGACGATTTCGGTGAAGGCCCCGGCCGCCACCGCCACCACGGGAATACCGCTGGCCATGGCTTCGAGGATCACCAGGCCGAAAGTCTCCTGGTCGCCGGCGTGCAACAGGGCATCGGCGCTGGCCATGAGCCGGGCGACTTGCGGCGCCGGGCAGAATTCATCGACCACCGTGACGTTGTCCGGCACCACGGCGGGCATCGACGAGCCCACCAACAACAGGTGATAGCGCTCGCCCAGGCGTTTCATGCACTTGAGCAGCACAGGCAGGTTTTTTTCCTTGGAGCCGCGACCGGCGAAAATCAGCAGGCGCGTATCTTCGGCAATGCCCAGCTCGGCCCGCAGTTCCGGGTCGCGGGCGGCGGGGGTGAAGGTTTGCAGGTCGACGCCCAAGGGTTGCACGAAGACGTTCTTGACCCCCAGCCCGGTCAGTTTGTCGGCCATGACCTGGCTTGGCGCCAGGACCCGGTCGAAATTGCCATATAACTTGCTGACGTAGGCTTCGATGTTGGGCGTGAACCAGTTGCCCATGCGGTTGCTCACCAACAGTGGCAGGTCGGAGTGATAGAAGCCGATGACGGGCACGTCGAGCTGACGACGGGCATCCAATGCGGCCCAGGCGGTGAGGTACGGATCGCCAACCTCGATCAGGTCCGGCTGCAGATCGCGCAGGACATTGCGCCAGGGCGCCAGGCGAAGGGGAAAACGATAGCCCTTGCCGAACGGCAGCGCAGGGGCCGGAACCTTGTAGATTCCGTCGTGCTCGCTCAAATGCGCGCCGGGAATCAACAGGCTGTGACGAATACCGGGCCGATCGCCCAGGCGCCGGTGCTTGGCATCCAGGTAAGTGCGCACGCCTCCGCTGGCAGGGGCGTAGAACATGGTTATGTCCGCGATATGCACGATGAACATCCCTCCGGTCTGTGTTCTCCTGTGTTGACCTTTAGTAAGAATAGATGTTCGGTTGGGGTTGTGGTGACGTAGCCGTCATGCAAATGAATATGTGGCGAGGGAGCTTGCTCCCGCTGGACCGGGCTGGCGCTCCAGTGCGAAGCGCTCCCAAGATTTTGGGGCCGCTGCGCAGCCCAGCGGGAGCAAGCTCCCTCGCCACATGAGTGCGGTCAAATGTGGTTTTTATTTCCAGCGCCAGGGCCTTAATGCCCCAGGCATGCTTTTATATAAGCGTGCAAAATGGCGTCATATCGCAAACACCACGGGTGACCACATGCCTGACTCATCGCAACTCGTTATCGGCGCCGACCTCAGCGGCCAGCCCATCGGCCAGGCCATGCGCCTGGCGAACCGCCATGGCCTGGTGGCGGGCGCCACCGGTACCGGCAAGACCGTCACCTTGCAGCGCCTCGCGGAAATGTTCAGCGATGCCGGCGTGGCGGTGTTCGCGGCGGACATCAAGGGCGACCTGTGCGGCCTCGGCGCGGCGGGCAACCTCCAGGGCAAGATCGCCGAGCGTATCGCGGGCATGCCCTGGCTCGATCACAAACCCCAGGCTTATCCGGTGACCTTGTGGGATATCCACGGCCAGTCCGGTCATCCGCTGCGCACCACCTTGAGTGAAATGGGCCCGTTGTTGATCGGCAGCCTGTTGGAACTGACGGACAGCCAGCAATCGGCGCTCTATGCCGCGTTCAAGGTCGCCGATCGCGAGGGCCTGTTGCTGCTGGACCTCAAGGACCTGAAGGCGCTGCTCAATCACCTCAAGGACAATCCCGAGTTGCTGGGGGACGACGCGGCGCTGATGACCACCGGCTCCAGCCAGGCGCTGCTGCGGCGCTTGTCCACCTTGGAGCAGCAGGGCGCGGACGCGTTGTTCGGCGAGCCGGCCTTGCAGCTCGAAGACATCCTGCAACCGGCCAGCGATGGCCGCGGCCGCATCCACTTGCTCGATGCCAGCCGCCTGGTCCACGAAGCGCCAAAGGTCTACGCGACGTTCCTGCTGTGGCTGCTGGCCGAGCTGTTCGAGCAATTGCCCGAGCGCGGCGATGCGGACAAGCCGCTGCTGGCGCTGTTCTTCGACGAGGCGCACTTGCTTTTTGCCGGTACGCCCAAGGCTTTGCAGGAGCGCCTGGAGCAAGTGGTGCGGCTGATCCGCTCCAAGGGCGTAGGGGTGTATTTTGTGACCCAGTCGCCCGGAGACTTGCCGGACGACGTGCTGGCGCAATTGGGGTTGCGCATCCAGCACGGGTTGCGAGCCTTCACGGCCAAGGAACAGAAATCCCTGCGGGCGGTGGCCGACGGTTTCCGGCCCAACCCGCAGTTCGATGCCTTGGCGGTGTTGACCGAACTGGGCATCGGTGAAGCCCTGGTGGGCACCTTGCAGGAAAAAGGCACGCCGGAAATGGTCCAGCGCGTGCTGGTGGCGCCGCCGCAATCGCGGATCGGGCCATTGAGCGAGGCCGAGCGCGCCGGGCTGATCGCCAGTTCAGCGTTGCAAGGGCGCTACGACAAGCCGATTGATCGCGAGTCGGCCTATGAGGTGCTGATGGGGCGCAAGGGGCTGGAACCCCAGGCCGAAGCGGTACCGAGCAAGCCGGCGGCTGAAGCGCCCAGCTTCACCGAACAAGCCGGCGAGTTCCTCGGCACGGCGGCTGGCCAGGCACTTAAATCGGCGATGCGCCAGGCGGCCAATCAATTGGGCCGGCAGTTGGTGCGTGGGTTGATGGGGTCGTTGCTGGGGGGCAGCAAGCGCCGGTAGTCAGGACCGAGTCGCGGCCATCGCGAGCAGGCTCGCTCCCACAGTGGATCGATGTCGTACGCAAAATGTGCGTCCGCTGAAGATCCCCTGTGGGAGCGGGCTTGCTCGCGAAGGCGATCTGGCAGGCGAAAAATAGGCTGACTGACCTGCCGCTATCGCGAGCAGGCTCGCTCCCACAAGGGATCGGCGTCTTACACGAAATAGGTGTCCGCCGCAGATCCCCTGTGGGAGCGAGCCTGCTCGCGATAGCTATCTAACAACCGCCGAAAATCTCAACCCTTGGGCCTGGCATGGGCCGCCAACCGTTCCAGCGCCGCCCGCAGGTTGGGATCGCTGATGCCGTCCGCCGTGGCCTGGATGGTCGCGGCGGCGTCGGTGGACAAGTCCAGCGTATGCCCCTTGGCGCCGACCTGGACAGTAGGCGGTTGGACCTTGAACAGGATCCGCGTCAGGTTGGCGAATTCTTCGAACGCCTGGAGTTGGCGCAGCAAGCGTTTTTGCTGGTAGCGCAGGCGCGTGGCCCAGTGGCCGTCGGTGACAATCAGCAACAAGCTGCCTTCGCGCCACGACGCTACGTGGCAATGTTCGCGCGCGGCCGGTTGCAACTGGCTGTCCAGCAGGCGCTGCAGGTGGCCCAGGCGCCGGGCGTGGCCGAAGATGGCTTTCAACGGCTTGGCTTCGCGCAGCAGAACGGCGGGTGCCTTGGCTGGAAGAGGGCGAAAGGCCATGAATGAATACCGCAAATGACAGAGGCGCCATGGTAGCAGAAAGCGCCGGATGCGCCTCGACCCTCTCGCCCAGCGGCTTTTAGCTGCACAATCAATGAGTAACTTCTGCACCTTGCGGGTTGAAGTTCGCGCAAAAGCCCTTATTTTAGTGTGGCCCCGTCACAGCGCTGTGCCAGCATCGTGGAATAACGCCACTTTCCTCTCCATCGTTTCCGGGTAGAATGCTCGTTCGCATGCGGCCATGAGGGCTGCACGGGCGACTCATGGGGCCGCCCTCCATCCCTTTAGTGTGGAAGATCCTGCCGATATGTTTGCGCCTTTGTTAAAGAAACTTTTTGGAAGCAAGAACGAGCGTGAAGTCAAGCGCATGCTCAAGACGGTACAGACTGTCAATGCCTTCGAAGAGCAAATGGTGGCCCTTTCGGACGATCAGTTACGCGCCAAGACTGCCGAATTCAAGGACCGCATCGCCAAAGGGGAAACCCTTGACCAGCTCCTGCCCGAAGCCTTTGCGGTCGCCCGTGAAGCCGGCAAGCGGGTCATGGGCATGCGCCACTTCGACGTTCAGTTGATCGGCGGCATGACCTTGCACGAAGGCAAGATCGCTGAAATGCGTACCGGTGAGGGCAAGACCCTCGTGGCGACCCTGGGTGTGTACCTCAATGCATTGTCCGGCAAGGGCGTGCACGTGGTGACGGTCAACGACTACCTGGCCCGCCGCGACGCCAACTGGATGCGCCCGCTCTACGAATTCCTCGGCCTGACCGTCGGCGTCGTCACGCCGTTCCAGCCGCCGGAAGAGAAGCGCGCCGCCTATGCCGCCGACATCACCTACGGCACCAACAACGAATTCGGGTTCGACTACCTGCGCGACAACATGGCGTTCAGCATGGAAGAGAAATTCCAGCGTGAACTCAACTTTGCCGTGATCGACGAAGTCGACTCCATCCTCATCGACGAAGCCCGTACCCCGCTGATCATTTCCGGTCAGGCCGAGGACAGCTCCAAGCTGTACATCGAGATCAACAAACTGATCCCGCAGCTCAAGCTGCACGTCGAGGAAGTCGAAGGCGAAGTGACCCAGGCCGGGCACTACACCGTTGACGAGAAGACCCGCCAGGTCGAACTCAACGAGGCCGGTCACCAGTTCATCGAGGAAATGCTCACCCGCGTCGGCTTGCTGGCTGAGGGCGAGAGCTTGTACTCGGCCCATAACCTGGGCCTGCTGACCCACGTCTATGCCGGCCTGCGTGCCCACAAGCTGTTCCATCGCAACGTCGAATACATCGTGCAGGACGGCCAGGTCGTGCTGGTGGACGAGCACACCGGCCGTACCATGCCGGGCCGTCGCCTGTCCGAGGGCCTGCACCAGGCCATCGAAGCCAAGGAAGGCCTGAACATCCAGGCCGAGAGCCAGACCCTGGCCTCGACCACCTTCCAGAACTACTTCCGCCTGTACAACAAGCTGTCCGGCATGACCGGTACCGCGGACACCGAAGCGTTCGAATTCCACCAGATCTATGGCCTGCAAGTGGTGGTGATTCCGCCGAACAAGCCGCTGGCTCGTAAAGACTACAACGACCTGGTGTTCCTGACCGCCGAAGAGAAGTACGCGGCGATCATCAACGACATCAAGGAAGGCATGGCCCAGGGCCGTCCGATCCTGGTGGGTACCGCCACCATCGAGACCTCCGAGCACATGTCCGCCTTGCTCAACAAGGAAGGCATCGAGCACAAGGTCCTCAACGCCAAGTTCCACGAGAAGGAAGCCGAGATCATCGCCCAGGCTGGTCGCCCGGGTGCGCTGACCATCGCCACCAACATGGCCGGTCGTGGTACCGACATCCTGCTGGGCGGCAACTGGGAAGTGGAAGTCGCCAGCCTGGAAAACCCGACGCCTGAGCAGATCGCGCAGATCAAGGCCGACTGGCAGAAGCGTCACCAGCAGGTGCTCGAGTCCGGCGGTTTGCAGGTGATCGCGTCCGAGCGTCACGAATCCCGTCGCATCGACAACCAGCTGCGTGGCCGTGCCGGTCGCCAGGGCGACGCCGGTTCCAGCCGTTTCTACCTGTCCCTGGAAGACAGCCTGATGCGCATCTTCGCCTCTGACCGGGTGAAGAACTTCATGAAGGCCCTGGGCATGCAGCCAGGCGAGGCGATCGAGCACCGCATGGTGACCAACGCCATCGAAAAGGCCCAGCGCAAGGTCGAAGGCCGCAACTTCGATATCCGCAAGCAATTGCTCGAGTTCGACGACGTCAACAACGAACAGCGTAAAGTGATCTATCACATGCGTAACAGTTTGTTGGCCGCCGACAACATTGGCGAAACCATCGCCGATTTCCGCCAGGACGTGCTCAACGCCACCGTCAGCGCCCACATCCCGCCGCAATCGCTGCCGGAACAGTGGGACGTCGCTGGCCTGGAAGCCGCCTTGCAGAGCGATTTCGGCGTGGCCTTGCCGATCCAGCAATGGCTCGACGAAGACGATCACCTGTACGAAGAAACCCTGCGCGAAAAACTGCTGGCCGAACTGATCGCCGCCTATAACGAGAAGGAAGACCAGGCGGGGGCCGAGGCCCTGCGTTCCTTCGAGAAGCAGATCGTGCTGCGGGTGCTGGACGACTTGTGGAAAGACCACCTGTCGACCATGGACCATCTGCGCCACGGTATCCATTTGCGTGGTTACGCCCAGAAGAACCCGAAGCAGGAGTACAAGCGCGAGTCCTACACGCTGTTCTCCGAGTTGCTCGATTCGATCAAGCGCGACTCGATCCGTGTGCTGTCCCACGTTCAGGTTCGCCGCGAAGATCCGGCCGAAGAAGAAGCTCGCCTGCGCCAGGAAGCCGAAGCCTTGGCCGCGCGGATGCAGTTCGAACACGCCGAAGCCCCTGGCCTGGAAGTGGTCGCCGAAGAGGGCGTCGATGTGGATGTCGCCCTGGCGACCGCACCGGTGCGCAACGAGCAGAAGCTGGGCCGTAACGAACTGTGCTACTGCGGTTCGGGCAAGAAATACAAGCATTGCCACGGGCAGATCCAATAATCCCGTTTCAACGCTGAACGACCCGCGCCGCGACAAGAGTCTCTTGTCGCGGCGTTTTGCCATTTGATCAGTCGTCTTGATAAGGACGATGCTGAATACATTTATTAAGGAGCGCATTCATGGCTGTTGGTCTTGGTCCGTTGCCCACGTTGCACCCGGTTGCCGGTTTTGAACTCGGTATCGCTTCGGCCGGCATCAAGCGCCCCGGGCGCAAGGATGTCGTGGTCATGCGTTGCGCCGAAGGTTCGACCGTAGCGGGCGTGTTCACCCTCAACGCTTTCTGTGCCGCGCCGGTGATCCTGGCCAAGCAACGCGTGCAAGGGCCGGTGCGTTACCTGCTGACCAACACCGGCAACGCCAACGCCGGCACCGGCGCGCCAGGTCTGGCCGCCGCCGAGCGCACCTGCGCCAAGCTGGCTGAGCTGACCGGCGTCGACGCCAGCCAGGTGCTGCCGTATTCCACCGGTGTGATCGGCGAGCCGCTGCCGGTGGAGAAGATCGAAGGCGCGCTGCAAGCCGCCCTCGATGACTTGTCGGAAAACAACTGGGCCGCGGCCGCCACCGGCATCATGACCACCGACACGCTGCCCAAGGGCGCGAGCCGCCAGTTCCAGCATGACGGCGTGACCATCACCGTCACCGGCATCAGCAAGGGTGCCGGCATGATCCGCCCGAACATGGCGACCATGCTCGGCTACATCGCCACCGACGCCAAGGTCTCGCGCCAAGTGCTGCAAGACCTGATGCTCGACGGCGCCAACAAGTCGTTCAACCGCATCACCATCGACGGCGACACGTCCACGAATGACTGCTGCATGCTGATCGCCACCGGCCAGGCCAACCTGCCGGAGATCACCGAGGCCAGCGGTTCGTTGTTCGCCGCCCTGAAGCAGGCAGTGTTCGACGTGTGCATGGAAGTGGCCCAGGCCATCGTCCGTGACGGCGAAGGCGCGACCAAGTTCGTGACCGTGCAGGTCAACGGCGGTGGCAACCACCAGGAATGCCTGGATGTCGGCTACACCGTGGCGCACTCGCCGCTGATCAAGACCGCGCTGTTCGCCTCCGACCCGAACTGGGGCCGGATCCTTGCCGCCGTCGGCCGGGCCGGCGTGCCTGAGCTGGACGTGAGCAAGATCGACGTGTTCCTCGGTGAGGTCTGCATCGCCAGCCAAGGCGCGCGCGCTGCCACATACACCGAAGCCCAGGGCGCGGCGGTGATGCAGCAGGAAGAAATTACCATCCGTATCGAGTTGGGACGGGGTGATTGCAGCGAAACGATCTGGACGACTGATCTGTCGCACGAGTATGTGAAGATCAACGCCGAGTATCGGACGTAAACCGAGTTGTCCCATTCGCGAGCAAGCCCGCTCCCACAAGAGATTCGCGGGGTGACATAGAAAGTGTTTACACAACAAATTCCATTGTGGGAGCGGGCTTGCTCGCGAAGGCGGCCCGACAGACTCCACAGTTTTTTCTGATTGATCCACAAGAAAGGAATCCCCATGAGCCTGCACCTGATCATCGGCGACAAAGATCTCTCTTCCTGGTCCATGCGCGGCGCGCTCGCCCTGGCGCTGACCGGTGCGAAGTACACCGAAGAGTTGGTCAGGCTCGGCCAGCCGGATACCCGTGAAAAGCTGCTCAAGTATTCAGCCACGGCCAAGGTCCCATTGCTCAAGACCGAATTCGGCGTGATCTCCGATTCCCTGGCGATTGCCGAATACCTGGCCGAACAATTTCCCGAGGCCAATCTCTGGCCCAAGGACGTGGCTGCCCGGGCCCAGGCGCGCTCGGCCTGTGCGCAGATGCACAGCGGCTTTTTCGCCCTGCGCAACCATATGCCCATGGATCTGCTGCACGATGCGCCGCTGTCACCGATGCCATCCGACGTGCAGGCGGACATCCAGCGGATGCTGGCGTTGTGGGCCGAATGCCGTGCGGCGGCGACCGAAACCGGTCCCTACCTGTTTGGCCGCGTAAGCCTGGCCGATGCTTTTTTTGCCCCGGTTGCCGTACGCTTGCGCACTTATCAAGTGGCACTGCCGGAGGTCGATGAGGCCTACGTCCAAACCCTATATCAATGGTCAGCGTTCAAGGCGTGGCAACAAGCTGGCCTGGAGGAAACTACGCGGTGAAACGAGTCCATGTGGCGGCGGCGGTGATCCGCGACGCTGCCGGCAAAATCCTCATTGCCCGACGGGCCGACACCCAACACCAGGGTGGCCTGTGGGAATTTCCTGGTGGCAAGGTCGAGGCCGATGAGTCCGTTGAGACGGCCCTGGCCCGCGAGCTTCATGAGGAACTGGGCATCGTCGTCGACGTTGCCCGGCCGTTGATCAAGGTGCGTCACGATTACCCGGACAAACAGGTGTTGCTGGACGTCTGGGAAGTTTCGGCGTTCAGTGGCGAACCCCATGGCGCCGAAGGTCAACCGTTGGCCTGGGTGACGGCCCGCGACCTGACGAATCATGAATTTCCAGCGGCCAACCAGCCGATCGTCGCGGCGGCCCGTTTGCCGGGTGAATACCTGATCACCCCGGAAGGCCTTGAGACGCCAGCCTTGCTGCGCGGCATGCAGAAGGCGATTGCCGGCGGGATCAAGTTGGTCCAGTTGCGTGCGCCTAATGGCTACGACCCGCAATACCGCGATCTGGCGGTGGATGCGGTGGGGTTGTGTGCCGGCAAGGCCCAACTGATGCTCAAGGGACCGTTCGAGTGGCTGGGGGATTTTCCTTCCGCGGGCTGGCACATTACCGCTGCGCAACTGCGCAAGCATGCGGCGGCCGGCCGACCGTTCGGTAAGGATCGCTGGCTGGCGGCTTCTTGCCATAACGCCGAGGAGCTGTCCCTGGCGCAGCAGATGGATGTGGACTTTGTCACCCTTTCGCCGGTGCAGCCGACCCAGACCCATCCCGATGCACAGCCGTTGGGCTGGGCGGAGGCGGCGCGGTTGATCGAGGGCTTCAACCGGCCGGTCTATCTGTTGGGCGGGGTAGGGCCTGGCGAGCAGCAAAAAGCCTGGGAGGCCGGGGCGCAGGGTGTGGCGGGGATTCGGGCGTTTTGGCCTGAGGCTTGATGGTGTGGTGTGACTGCCGGCCTCTTCGCGAGCAAGCCCGCTCCCACAGTAGATTTCTGCCAGGTACAGAATGTGTGCCTGCCGCAGATCCCCTGTGGGAGCGGGCTTGCTCGCGAAGGCGGACTGACAGGCGATACACCTCTGATCAGCCTTCAGGCTTGGCCGCCGCCACCCAAAGCACCTCCGCCACCCCCTGCCGCCGGGCAATGACCCGCGCGGTCACGAACAGCAGATCCGACAACCGATTGATATAGGCCAGCCCCGGCCCGGCCAGCGGCTCCACCGCGTTCAATTGCTGGCAACGACGCTCGGCGCCGCGGGCCAGGGCTCGGCAGACGTGAGCTTGCGCGATCAAGGAAGATCCGCCGGGCAGGATGAAGTTTTCCAGCGGCCCCAGTTCTTCATTCCACAGGTCAATCGCCGCTTCCAGCCGCTCGATTTCCGCCACGTTCAAGGCTTGGTACGCCGGCATCGCGAGCTCACCACCCAAGTCGAACAACCGGTGCTGACACGGCGCCAACACTGCGATGACTTCCTCCAGCGCCGGATGCCGGACGGACTCCTCGGCCAGCCCGGCGAGCAACAAGCCCAACTGGCTGTTCAGTGTGTCCACTTCGCCGATGGCCTCGACTCGTGGATGATCCTTTGCCACGCGGCGACCATCGCCCAACCCGGTTTCACCTTTGTCGCCGGTGCGGGTGTAAATCTTCGACAGGCGAAAGCCCATGCTCAGCGCTCCAGTTGTTTGTTTTCCTGGGCCACCATCGACGTGCCCGCCAAGGGCAGGCGCAGCGTGAAGCAGGTGCCTTGGCCCGGCGCCGACTGCACTTCCATCTGGCCCTTGTGGTTGTTGGTGATGATGAAATACGAGACCGACAGCCCAAGGCCGGTGCCCTGGCCGATCTCCTTGGTGGTGAAGAAGGGTTCGAAGGTGCGCTTGCGCACGTTCTCGCTCATGCCGATGCCGTTGTCCTCGACCTGGATTTCCGCCCACGGCGGATTCAACCGTGTGCGCAGGATAATGCGCCCGGGCTCGCTGTCGTCCTGGCGCTGATGAATCGCCTGGGCGGCGTTTTTCAGCAGGTTGAGCAGCACCTGTTCCAGTTCGTTGGCCGTGCCGGGCACCGGCCCCAGGTTCGGGTCGAACTGACGGATGATCGCCTGGCCCTTGAAGTCGAAGCCGATCGCCAGGTCGAAGTCGTTACCGGCGATCTCCACCGCCTGGTCGATCAGTGCGGGCAGGTCGCAAGGCGCCATTTGCCGGGTGCTGCGCCGGCTGAAACTGAGCATGTGGGTGACGATTTTCGCCGCCCGGGCGCCGGCTTGCTGGATGCCGTCAAGCAACTGCGGAATCTCGCGGCTTTCCAGGTAGCGGTTGACCACCGGCAGTTCGATGCCCAACTGCTCGGCCTGTTCGAGGTTCTTTGGCAATTCCGGTGACAGCCGCCGACGGATGTTCTGCACGTTGTGCAGGATGGCGCCCAAGGGGTTGTTGATTTCATGGGCCATGCCTGCCGCGAGGCCACCGACCGAGAGCATTTTTTCCGATTGCACCATCATTTCTTCCAGCGACAGGCGCTGGGTGATGTCATCGATGCGGATCACCACGCCACGCCCGGCGCCGCCCATCAACGGGTAGAAGGTCAGGGCGTAATGCCGGGCTTCGTCGTCCTTGGTCCAGGTGACGCGTTCGATCTTGGCCACCGTGTGTTGCTCGACGGTCTGCTTGAGTTGGGGCAGGTACGGCTTGAGCGGTTCGAAGGCGAGGAAGATCGGCTGGTTCAAGGCCTCGTCCAGGCGCGTGCCGGAGAGGGCGCTGGCTTCCTGGTTCCATTGGGTCACGTAGAGTTGTTCGTCGAGGGCGATCAGCGCCGACGGCATGGAGTCGATAATGCTGTTGAGATAATTCTGGAAGCCCGTGAGTTTTTTCTCGATCTTGCTGCGCACCTGGACTTCCAGCTCCAGCTTGCGATTGGTATGGCGGGTTTCTTCCGCCAGGCCCTGGGCCTGGTCGTAGGCGGCCTGGGAGTCGTCCCGCGCGCGCTTGAGTTGCTGTTCCCGGGCTTCGATCCGCGACAGCATGGTATTGAACGCCTCGGCCAGGCTACCGATTTCATCGTGGTTGCCCCGGGCGGCGCGCAGGGCATAGTTTTCCTCGCGGGTAACCTGGCGTGACAGCTCTTCGAGCTGATGGATCGGCTGGGTGATCAGGCGTTTGATCTGTTGGGCAATGACCAGCCACAGCAACACGCTGAAAATCAGGATGCCAAGGCTGGCGGTCAGGGTGCCGGTGTAGAACGCCGTGGGCAATTCGCTGCTGGCCACCAGCAACAGGTGGCCGGGCTCGGTGCCCGGACGGGGCAGGGTAATGACCTTGTTGCTGCGAAACTCACCCGCTTGCCAGGCTTGTATGTTGCGGTAATGGTCCGGCAGCTTGAGCTTTTCGCCCTGTTGCAGCTGTGCCAGGCGCTCGCCCTGGCCGTCGTACAGCGCCGCCGCCCGCAGCGGTGCATAACTGTTGAGTTCGTCGAGCAGGCGTTGGGCACTTTGGGGCGATTGCAGGGCCTCGGAGATCAGGCTCGGATTGGCGATCAGCCGGCCAATGGTCTGCAGGGCCTGGGGCGCCATGCTTTCCTGGGAAATATAGTAGGCGGCGCTGATAAAGGTCAGGTTGGCCACCAGCAGGACAGTGGTCAACAACACCAACAGGGCGGCCAGCAGTTTCTGGCCGACCGGGAGGTTTTCAAGGCGCTGGCGCAATGGCATCAGACTCGTCGCTAAGAAGGAACACGAGGCCAGCGTAGCCGCTGCTCAGTCGCTGGGCAATCCGAGGTTGTCCAAGTGGACAATCAGTCGCTGGCGCAGCTGTTCCAGATGCGGCACGCTCAGCTCATGGCGTTGGGCGACCTTGCAGGCGTAACCGAGCAAATAGCTGATTTCGGTGCGCCGCCGATTGGCGACGTCCTGGTACATCGAGGAGTAATTGGCGGCCGTGGCCTGGATCACCCGTTCGACTTCCGGCTGCAAATCCTCGGCCGCCGCGGGCTGGCCGCAACGTTCGAGCAGGTCAGTGAGCTCCGCGCACAAGGTCGCGACTTCGCAGCGGTGTTCCTGCAAGCCACCGTTCTTGCATTGATGCAGCACGGTCAGTGGATTGATCGCACAATTGAGCGCCAACTTGCGCCAGAGTCGGGTGAGGATGTCGGCGCTCCATTCGTGGGGAATGCCGGCGGCGGTCAGGTCGTCCAGCCAGAACGGCGCGACCGGGTGCGCCGGGTCGCCCAGCCAGGTATAGCCGTGGCCGGCGAATACCACGCGCCAGTCACCGTCGCGGAACGCGCCTTCGGTGCTGGAGGCGCTGATGCAACGGGCCTGGGGCACACAGTTGGCCACCGCGTCCTGGCTGCCGAGGCCGTTTTGTAGCAGGATCAGTTCCGATTCGGCGCCCAGGCGATGGGCCACCGAATTCACGGCTGCTTCTGCGTCGTAGGCTTTGCAGGCTAGAAGCAGGCGCTTGATGGGCGCCGGGCTGTCCGCCGTTTCGCCCGGCACCGGGTAGCACTGCGCCTGGCCTTGTTCCACCAGGGTCAGGCCACCGGCGTTGCGGTAGGCCTGCAAGCGCGCTTCGCTGCGCAGCACCAACCGCACCGGCAACCCGGCCCGGGCCAGGCGCGCGGCCCACAACGTGCCGAGACTGCCGGCCCCGAGGACATGCCAAGTGGTCGACATCAGTTTTTTGCTCGGATTGATGCAGGCATCGGAGGGCTCGCAGTGTCGGCAGGAAAAGAGCCGTTATAATGAGCCCGATTTTAACCACAAGCCAAGCGCGCGCCGTTGATACTGGCGCGCCTTTTTATTTGGAGAACACTACATGCCGTCATTCGACGTGGTATCCGAACTGGACAAGCACGAAGTCACCAACGCGGTTGAAAACGCCGTCAAGGAACTCGACCGTCGTTATGACCTCAAGGGCAAGGGCAGTTTCGAGTTCAAGGAAAAAGACCTGACCGTGAACCTGACCGCCGAGGCCGACTTCCAGCTCGAGGCGATGATCGAGATCCTCAAGCTGGCGCTGGTCAAGCGCAAGATCGATGTGCAGTGCCTTGAAGTCAAGGACGCCTATGCCTCGGGCAAGTTGATGAAGCAGGAAGCCGTGCTCAAGGAAGGCATCGACAAGGAGCTGGCCAAGAAGATCGTCGCTCACATCAAGGATGCCAAGCTCAAGGTACAAGCCGCCATCCAGGGCGAGCAGGTGCGGGTCACCGGCAAGAAACGTGACGACTTGCAAGAAGCCATTGCGGCACTGCGCGCCAAGGCATTCGACATGCCCCTGCAATTCAATAATTTCCGCGACTGATTTCGGATTTTCGCGGTTACCGTGGCGAGGGAGCTTGCTCCCGCTTGGGTGCGCAGCACCCATCAATAGGGCCGCTACGCAGCCCAGCGGGAGCAAGCTCCCTCGCCACACAATGCCGCGTGCAACAGGAATAAGGAGAATTAGATGGACTTGAACGCTGAAGTGGACAACCTGGTCAAGGCTTCCCAGACTTGGATTCCCATGATCATGGAATACGGCAGCCGCGTGCTGCTGGCCGTCATCACCCTGGCCATCGGCTGGTGGCTGATCAACAAAGTGACGCAGAAACTGGGTGCGCTGCTGGCCCTGCGTAACGCCGACCTGGCCCTGCAAGGGTTTATCAGTACCCTGGCCAACATCATCCTGAAGATATTGCTGATCGTTAGCGTCGCTTCGATGATCGGTGTGGAAACCACTTCGTTCGTCGCCGCCATCGGTGCCGCCGGCCTGGCGATTGGCCTGGCCTTGCAAGGCAGCCTGGCGAACTTCGCCGGTGGCGTGCTGATCCTGCTGTTCCGTCCGTTCCGCATCGGTGACTGGATTGAAGCCCAGGGTGTGGCTGGTACGGTCGACAGCATCCAGATTTTCCACACGGTGTTGCGCACCGGTGACAACAAGACCGTCATCGTGCCCAACGGTAATCTCTCCAACGGCATCATCACCAACACCAACCGCCAGCCGACCCGCAAGGTCGTGTTCGATGTCGGCGTGGATTACCAGGCCGACCTGCAAAAGGCCCGGGAAGTGTTGCTTGAGTTGGCCAAGGATGAACGCGTGCTGGCGGATCCGGCGCCTGAAGCAGTGATTTCCACCTTGGGCGACAGTGCGATTACGGTGTCGTTGCGTATTTGGGTCAAGACCGCGGACTACTGGAACGTCATGTTCATGCTCAATGAGCTGGCGCGGGATCGCTTGAAGGACGCGGGCATTGATATTCCGTTTCCACAACGAGTGATTCGGGTGGTTCAGGAAGGGCCGGCGCAATAACGACTTGAATATAACTTGGCACTGGAGTCAGGTTATGTTTAGTTAGCTTGCTATTTAATAAGTTGCGTTAAAGCTGACATTGCAATGGGCATAAAAAAACCGCTCACCTGGAATCAGGTGAGCGGTTTTTGTTTGTAGCGGGTGAAGCTATCGAACTAGCACTGAATTACAAGATGCTCAGTGGGTATTCGACGATTACGCGGAAATCATTGTTGTCGTTGCCGTTGATGCCGTTATAGGCAGTGTTGGCACGGTAGAACGCGCTACGTACACGGAAAGACAGGTCCTTGGCTGGACCGCTTTGCAGAACATACTTGGTTTCGATGTCCCACTCGTGCTCTTTGCCTTCTTCGCCGCCAGTTTCGATGTTGTCACCGGTAACGTAACGAGTCATGAAGCTCAGGCCAGGAATGCCGTAGGTCTTCATGTTCAGGTCGTAGCGAGCCTGCCAGGAACGCTCGTCCTGACCGTTGAAGTCGGAGTACTGGATGGAGTTGGCGAGGAAAATGGTACCGCCGCCGTCAACGCCGTACACGTAGCCGGTATCACCGGTGGAGCGCTGGTGAGCCAGGGTGAACTTGTGGGCACCGATGGCATAGGCTGCTGCGAGGGACCAGATGCGGTTGTCAACGTCGCCGCTGAGCTTCTGGCCTTGGTCCTGGCTGTCATAACCGTTGAAGTCGAAGTTCAGGGACTGATCTTCGTTGATCGGCAAGGTGTAGTTCAGGTTCAGGTATTTCTTTTTGTAGTGGTCTTCAACATCGGAAGCCGCTACGCCACCGACGAAGTTGTCGGTGAACTGGTAGGTTGCGCCAACGATGTCAGCGGATTTCAGGCCAAGGCCGTCATCACCCATGCCAGTTTGCGAGCTGATGGCGTTGAAACGACCTGCGGTCAGCTCCAGGCCTTTGATTTCTTTACTGGTGATCAGGGTACCAGTGGCAACTTCCGGCAGCAGACGGCTGTCGTCAGTGGAGAAAACCGGGCTGGTAGTGAACTGGTTACCGTATTTCAGGACGGTGTCGGACAGACGGAATTTAACCGCGCCACCCACTTTCGATTGTGTGTCTTCCAGGTTGCCGTCGCTGTCGCGAGCGAACAGACCGTTACCGGCACGACCGCTACCGCCATCGATGCGAACGGTGCCAAATGCGAAGCCGTCAACGCCTACACCAACGGTGCCTTGAGTGAAGCCCGACTCGTAAATGGCACGAGCGGCAACACCCGACTCTTCACGATAACTTTGCGAAGTGCTTGGGTTGTTCTTGAAATCACGGTTCATGTACAGCGCACGGGTCAGAACGGTCAAGCTCTGATCTTCAATAAAACCCTTGGATTCCTCTTGGGAGGACGCCATTGCGAACTGCGAGGTACTGGCCGATACAGCCAGTGCGATCATGCTCCACTTCATCACGCGCATCGTGATTTGCTCCTTTGGTTTTTAGAAGAGTACTGCCGTCCCACCTGTTTTTTTATCTGGGCGGCTCTTTCTTTTTGTGTCGGCGCAAACTTATATCACGTCGACATTCTTTGGCGATACTTGCCCATTCAACCTTTCAGCTTCTTTACGACCCTGTCGCCAATGGCTCGATCCATGTCGCATTTCAGCTGTTCCGACGCAACCGTATTCACAACTTTTATGTTGTTTTCTTTTTTCGGCGTCGGTGTAAAGAGTCCGTCATTACCGCGTTTGAAGCTCCTGTGGGCAGCCTTGCCACTTTAATTTGTGTGTCGGCAGGTTCTCGCTTCCGGCGAGCCCCTTGGACAGTGCGAGTATGAATGCAACAAGCATGCTCAAACCCGGATTTCGTTTACATTTTTTTCACATTTCACCGGTTGACGCGGTGAAACCTCATGAAACCGGGCTCCAAAGGCCTTGTTTTAAATAGGGTTGACTCGTGTGAGCTCCCGTGTTTGGCATCGGCAAATGCGGCAAGACAACCAAAAACGTTACCGGTTCACCCTACCCAGTGAGTAAATCACGGATGCTTTGTGCACTGAGCGTAGACGTACTGTGCTGTTTTGGTGCAAAAAAATTTCATGTTGTACGAAAATCTTACAGCGTCGAGGCTTTGCCTGGGCCCTGGCATGGTCCTTCCAGGGGATTGCCGTGCCGCTTGCGCTGTGTTGGTGCGTCAGCTGCACAGGTTGATGCCGTATGTTGAAAAAAACTCGAAGAAACGGCGTCGGGCGCGCTACGCAGTGATCGATCCGGCATTCGCGGGTATGCTGCACCTCTGTGTCCGACGCAGGCCTGCGGGCCGCTGAGCCGGGCAGAATCGATAACGAGGAGTACGCGCGGTGTTTGCCTTAGATCCACGACTGCAACAAGACACATTGCCTATCGGTGATTTCCCGTTGTGCCGTTTGCTCTTGTCCAACGACGCCAACTACCCGTGGTTCATCCTCGTGCCGCGGCGAGAAAATATCAGCGAATTGTTTCAGTTGGATGACATCGATCAATTGCAGCTGTGGAAAGAAACCACGGCGCTGGCCGAAACCCTCAAGGATTCGTTCGATGCCGACAAGATGAACGTTGCAACCTTGGGTAACGTGGTCAGTCAATTGCACATGCATGTCATTGTGCGCAAGCGCGATGATGCCGCCTGGCCTGCGCCGGTCTGGGGCAAGCATCCGGCCCAGCCGTATAATGCGGGGCAGGTCGCGGCCATTCGCGAACGGTTGCGAGTGGCTCTGGCCGATGATTTCAAGTTTCTGGAGGGCTGAACCATGAACCTTGAAGAGCGTGTAACCGATCTGGAAAGCCGTCTGGCATTTCAGGATGACACCATCCAGGCATTGAATGATGTGCTGGTGGCGCAACAACGCGTTGTCGAGCGTCTGCAGCTGCAGATGGCGGCGTTGCTCAAGCGCCAGGAAGAAATGGCCGGGCAATTCGAGTCGTTCGAGGAAGAAGCGCCGCCGCCTCACTACTGATGGGCTCCGATTGCCAGGCAATAAAAAACCGCGAGCAGCCAGGCTGCATCGCGGTTTTTTTTCGTTTGGATCAGCGGCGTGGTAGCGCAGCGATCACATCTTCGGCTTGCAGGCCCTTGTCGCGGTTCATCACGGAGAATTCCACGCGCTGGCCTTCCACCAGGACGCGATGGCCTTCGCCACGAATGGCCCGGAAATGCACGAAAATGTCATCGCCGGAGTCGCGGGAGATGAAGCCGAAGCCCTTGGACGTGTTGAACCACTTCACCGTGCCGGTATCGCGGTTGGACATGTCGTAGTTCTGCGCAGCGGCGGCTGGCGACGACTTCTTGTAGAAGCTGACGGCCAGGTGCAGTGCCACGGCGAACAGGGCCGCGCCCAGGCTGAACAGAATGGCCGGTTGACCGCCGATTTCCGGCATCGGTGCCAGCAGGGCCAGGGTTTGCAAGGCAACGGCCAGCACCAGCAGGGCGCTGACCAGGTTTTGCAGTTGGTGACGTGGACCTTTGTTCCAGTAAGGGATGACAGGTGCAAGGGTCAGGTTGAGCAGGCCGAAAAAGGCCAGGTACAGTGCATCGGGATGTTGCAGGTAAGGTGTGGCTTCGGAACCCAGGCTAGGGATGAAGGACAGCAGCAGGGCAGCTGCGCCCATTAGCAAGTGGACGATTTTCAACATTTTGATTGGCTCACGGTTAAGACAGGTCACAAGGAAGAGCGGGTCGGGGACGGTTCGCTTCGAAACAATGAGAGGCGTTGGACACGTACCCGAATCAGCCTATGCGCTACGCCCGGGAAAATAAGCGTAGCGACACACTGCCTATTTAACAGCAAAGCTGGGGCCTTCTCAAACCCGTTACGGGCGCGCACCGCGCTGTTCGTCGGCCAGAAAAGCTGCGCCGATGTCTGGAGGTGTCAGGCAAGCGGCGTTGAATTGCCCGGGGTGTCGGAACCGTCGGCTGTCCTGGCTTGTCGGTTCTGGAGGGCTGGCGATCTGTCGCAGGCCATCGGCCGCCAAAACCACTAGAGTTTAGGGCGTCGTTGAATTCATCATCCTCAGGAGATCAACCCAATGGCAATTGATATCGGTATCAGTGAAGAAGATCGCAAGTCCATCGTCGACGGGCTTTCGCGCCTGCTGTCGGACACCTACGTGCTGTACCTCAAGACCCACAATTTCCACTGGAACGTCACAGGGCCGATGTTTCGGACCCTGCACCTGATGTTCGAGGAGCAATACAACGAGTTGGCTTTGGCGGTGGACCTGATTGCCGAGCGAATTCGTGCCCTTGGCTTCCCGGCCCCGGGCGCCTACTCGGTGTATGCGCGCCTGTCTTCTATTAAGGAAGAGGAAGGCGTGCCTGCCGCCGAAGACATGATCCGACAACTGGTCGAGGGTCAGGAGGCAGTGACGCGTACGGCCCGTGGCATCTTTCCTTTATTGGACAAGGTCAGCGACGAGCCCACCGCTGACCTGCTGACCCAGCGCATGCAGGTCCACGAAAAAACCGCTTGGATGCTGCGCGCGCTGCTCGAGGGCTAGTAAGTCTAGGCCGGGGATGACGTGGGGTGGGGCTTGTTGCCTGCACGTGCCGTGTAGGACGACGTAATTCGTCGCTGGCCTGCTGTTGGCTTGTCCTACGCCCATGGTCATAAAGTCATCTGGAACTGGCGGTGCCGTTGAGCTTCCATAGAGCCACGGATGGGTTGTTCCAACCCAGAGGCTCGTATGGCAAAGGAGTGTCAACGGTATGATTCAAGGAAAAGTACCCGGAGAAGGGGGGCGGGGGCGTTTCCAGCCCATCAGCGTCGACCCGTTCGTCCGGGGGTTCGATATGCAACTGGCCCGGCCACTGGCCCGATCCATTCGCTTGAACGGGTTCGCCACCTGTCTGCGGCTGGAGCAGGTCTATTGGGATATTCTCGGCGACATGGCCGAGCTCAACCGCTGCTCCATCAGCACGTTGCTGTCCCATGTGGACAGGGAAGTGCACCTGCGTCACGGTGGGGTGCGCAATTTCAGCGGGTTGGTGCGCGTGGTCTGTGTGGTGCACAGCTTGAAAGAGGCGGGAATGGATCATCGTGTGGTCTAGCCCCGTCAATGGTTGCGAGCGCGGTGTCCCCCAGGGGAATGAGTTCATTCGTGGCGAGGGAGCTTGCTCCCGCTGGGCTGCGCAGCAGCCCTCTTTGTGAGCGCTTCGCACTCAAGCGGGAGCAAGCTCTGGCCACGATGAGTCGCGCAAGCCTTTAATGAACAAAAGGATCGGCAATGACTGTGCGGTCTTACGGCTGCACAGGCCGCATTTAATGGATATAATCCCGCTCTTTGCCGCAAAGCCTGCCTTTGCGCGTGTAACCTGATCGCCGAGACAACCCCATGCCGATGTACGACTACCAATGTGCTTCCTGTGGTCATCAGATGGAAGCCATTCAAAAGATCAGCGCTGCACCGCTGGTCGACTGCCCTGCCTGCCAGGCGCCGGAACTGAAAAAGATGCTCTCCATGCCCGGTTTTCGCCTCGGTGGCACCGGCTGGTATGAAACCGACTTCAAGACCGGCGCCAAGAAGAACCTGGCCGGTGGCGACAAAGCTGATTGAGTTGAATACGCGCGAGTTCTTGCACGGGCAGGGCCTCCAACCGAATGTCGAATTACGAGAAGTGAAACCACTACCATGATGCGCAGCCATTATTGCGGCCAACTGAACGAAAGCCTGGAAGGTCAGGAAGTTACTCTTTGCGGATGGGTCCATCGTCGCCGTGACCATGGCGGGGTGATTTTCCTCGATATCCGTGATCGTGAAGGCCTGGCCCAGGTGGTGTTCGATCCGGACCGCGCTGAAACCTTCGCCACCGCCGACCGCGTGCGCAGCGAATACGTCGTCAAGATCACCGGCAAGGTGCGCCTGCGCCCGGCCGGCGCCGGCAACGCCAACATGGCGTCGGGCATGATCGAAGTGCTGGGCTACGAGCTGGAAGTGCTCAACGAAGCGGAAACCCCGCCGTTCCCGCTCAACGAATACTCCGACGTGGGCGAGGAAACCCGCCTGCGCTACCGCTTCATCGACCTGCGTCGCCCGGAAATGGCCGAGAAGCTGCGCCTGCGTTCGCGCATGACCACCAGCATCCGTCGTTACCTGGACGAGAACGGCTTCCTCGACGTCGAGACGCCGATCCTGACCCGCGCCACGCCGGAAGGCGCCCGCGACTACCTGGTGCCGAGCCGTACCCACCCCGGCAGCTTCTTCGCCTTGCCGCAATCGCCACAGCTGTTCAAGCAACTGCTGATGGTGGCTGGGTTCGATCGCTACTACCAGATCGCCAAGTGCTTCCGCGACGAAGACCTGCGTGCCGACCGTCAGCCTGAGTTCACTCAGATCGACATCGAGACCAGCTTCCTCGACGAAAAGGACATCATGGGCCTGACCGAGGGCATGATCCGCAACCTGTTCAAGGAAGTGCTGGGCCTGGAGTTCGGCGAGTTCCCGCACATGACCTTCGAAGAGGCCATGCGTCGCTACGGTTCCGACAAGCCGGACCTGCGTAACCCGCTGGAACTGGTGGATGTGGCCGATCAGCTCAAGGACGTCGAATTCAAGGTGTTCAGCGGCCCGGCCAACGACCCGAAATGCCGTATCGCGGCCCTGCGGGTTCCAGGCGGCGCCAGCATGCCGCGCAAGCAGATCGACGACTACACCAAGTTTGTCGGCATCTACGGTGCCAAGGGCCTGGCCTACATCAAGGTCAACGAGCGCGCCGCGGGTGTTGATGGCCTGCAATCGCCGATCGTGAAAAACATCCCGCAAGACAATCTCAACGTGATCCTCGATCGCGTCGGTGCGGTTGACGGTGACATCGTCTTCTTCGGCGCCGACAAGGCCAAGATCGTCAGCGAAGCCCTGGGTGCGCTGCGCATCAAGCTGGGCCACGACCTGAAGCTGCTGACTTGCGAGTGGGCCCCTATGTGGGTCGTTGATTTCCCGATGTTCGAAGAAAACGACGATGGCAGCTTCTCCGCGCTGCACCACCCGTTCACTGCGCCGAAGTGCTCGCCGCAAGAGCTGGAGGCCAACCCGGCCACCGCGTTGTCGCGCGCCTACGACATGGTCCTGAACGGCACCGAGCTGGGTGGCGGTTCGATCCGTATCCATCGCAAGGAAATGCAACAGGCGGTGTTCCGTCTGTTGGGTATCGATGAAGCTGAACAGGAAGAGAAGTTCGGCTTCCTGCTGGACGCCCTGAAGTTTGGTGCACCGCCCCACGGTGGCCTGGCCTTCGGCCTGGATCGCCTGGTGATGCTGATGACCGGCGCCCAGTCGATCCGTGAAGTGATCGCGTTCCCGAAAACCCAGAGCGCGGCCGATGTCATGACCCAGGCGCCGGGCGTGGTGGACGCCAAGGCGTTGCGCGAGTTGCACATCCGCCTGCGTGAACAGCCAAAGGCTGAGTAAGGCTGGCACCTGAGAGGGCGCATCTTCGGATGCGCCTTTTCATTGGCGTCGATATTTCTGATTGTCGGCCACTGCGCACGCGCAGGGCGGGCAATGTTCCAAAAAGAAACGGAGCGAGTTATGGCAGGTCATTCCAAGTGGGCGAACATCAAGCACCGCAAAGAACGTCAGGATGCCAAGAGAGGCAAGATCTTCACCAAGTGGATCCGTGAGCTGACGGTCGCGGCCCGCCAGGGTGGCGGCGACCCGGGTTCCAACCCGCGCCTGCGCCTGGCCCTGGACAAGGCCTTGGGTGCCAACATGAGCCGCGACATCATCGACCGGGCCATTGCCCGTGGCGCCGGTGCAACCGAGGCGGATAACGTTGAAGAGCTGACCTACGAAGGTTACGGCCCGGGCGGCGTGGCGGTGATGGTCGAATGCATGACCGACAACCGCAACCGTACCGCCGCCGCCGTGCGTCATGCATTCAGCAAATGCGGTGGCAACCTCGGCACCGATGGCTCGGTGGCCTATCTGTTCGAACGCAAGGGGCAGATCAGCTTCGCCCCGGGCCTCGATGAGGATGCCCTGACGGAGGCGGCCCTGGAGGCCGACGCCGATGACGTGGTCAGCCATGAAGACGGCTCGTTCGACGTGTTCACTTCGTTCGCCAGCTTCTATGCCGTGCGCAACGCCTTGGAAGCCGCCGGCTTTGCGCCTGCCGACGCGGAAATCGTCATGCAGCCGACCACCAGCGCCGAACTGGACCTGGAAGGGGCCGAAAAGGTACTCAAGCTGATCGACATGCTGGAAGACCTGGATGACGTGCAGAACGTTTATTCCAACGCTGATATTCCGGAGTCGGTGGCTGAACAGCTGGGCTGACAGGCGTAATGCCGCTCACTTAAGGTTTGCTTGAAATCATCGTGGCGAGGGAGCTTGCTCCCGCTTGAGTGCGAAGCACTCACAAAGAAGGGTCTGCTGCGCAGCCCAGCGGGAGCAAGCTCCCTCGCCACGGATTCACTGCAAGTCTTTGATGAGCTGTATCCTCTTGTAATCCGCATTACCTTTCGCAGGCGCTATGACTTTAATCCTTGGTATCGATCCTGGTTCGCGCATCACCGGCTACGGTGTGGTTCGCGATACCGGGCGCGGCTGCGTGTACGTCGCCTCTGGTTGCATCCGCACCGGGGCGGGTGAGCTGCACGAGCGCTTGCAGATCGTTTATCGCGGCGTGCGCGAAGTCATCCAGACCTACGGCCCGGTGACCATGGGCATCGAGCGGGTCTTCATGGCGCGCAACGCCGATTCGGCCCTGAAGCTGGGGCAGGCCCGGGGGGCGGCCATCGTGGCGGGCGCCGAGGAAAACCTGGAGATCGCCGAGTACACCGCGACCCAGGTCAAGCAGGCGGTCGTCGGCACTGGGGCGGCGAACAAGGAACAGGTGCAAATGATGGTGATGCACCTGTTGAAGCTGGTCAGTAAGCCACAGATCGATGCTTCCGACGCCCTGGCCATCGCCATTTGCCATGCCCACACCCGTTCCAGTCTGTTGCCCCATGGCCTGGGAACCGCACGCAGTCGTGGCGGGCGCCTGCGTCTCTGATAGCATCAGCGCTTCATTCATGAACCCGAGCCCGTTGCGCCTGTATCGTCGGCCTGAATGCTCGTGTTGTTACTCGCCAGCCTGGGGGCTGGCCAACGCCCAAGGATCTGAAACGTGATTGGACGCTTGCGCGGCACCCTGGCTGAAAAACAGCCGCCGCACCTGATTCTCGATGTGAACGGCCTGGGCTATGAGCTGGAAGTGCCCATGACCACGCTGTATCGCTTGCCGTCGGTCGGCGAGCCGCTGACCCTGCACACCCATTTGGTCGTGCGCGAGGATGCGCAGTTACTCTATGGTTTCGTCGGCAAGCGTGAGCGGGATTTTTTCCGCGAGCTGATCCGTCTCAATGGCGTCGGTCCGAAACTGGCCCTGGCCTTGATGTCGAGCCTGGAAGTCGACGAACTGGTGCGTTGCGTGCAGTCCCAGGATACCTCGGCCCTGACCAAGGTGCCGGGGGTGGGCAAGAAAACCGCCGAGCGCCTGCTGGTCGAGCTCAAGGACCGCTTCAAGGCCTGGGAGGCGGTGCCGGCCATGTTCGCCCTGGTGCCCAACCAGCCGGATGCGCCGGTGCCGGCGGTCAGCGCCGAAAACGATGCGGTCACCGCGCTGATCTCCCTGGGCTACAAGCCTCAGGAAGCCAGCAAGGCGATTTCCGCCATCAAGGAAAAAGGCCTGAGCACTGAAGACATGATTCGCCGTGCCCTGAAGGGAATGATTTAAGTGATTGAAGCTGACCGTCTGATTGCCGCCACGGGCGCGCCCCGTGACCGCGAGGAAATCCAGGATCGCGCGATTCGTCCTGTCAGCCTGGCCGACTACATCGGCCAGCCGACCGTGCGCGAGCAGATGGAGCTGTTCATCCAGGCCGCCCGTGGGCGCAGCGAATCGCTGGACCACACCTTGATCTTCGGCCCGCCGGGCCTGGGCAAGACCACCCTGGCCAATATCATTGCCCAGGAAATGGGCGTCTCGATCAAGAGCACATCGGGGCCGGTGCTCGAGCGGCCGGGCGACCTGGCGGCGCTGTTGACCAACCTTGAGCCTCATGACGTGTTGTTCATCGACGAAATCCATCGGTTGTCGCCGATCGTCGAAGAAGTGCTGTACCCGGCCATGGAAGACTTCCAGCTCGACATCATGATCGGCGAAGGGCCGGCGGCGCGCTCCATCAAGCTCGACCTGCCGCCGTTCACCCTGGTCGGCGCCACCACCCGCGCCGGCATGCTGACCAACCCGCTGCGGGACCGTTTCGGTATCGTCCAGCGCCTGGAGTTCTATAACAACGCCGACCTGGCGACGATCGTCAGCCGCTCGGCGGGCATCCTCGGGTTACCACTGGACCCCGACGGGGCCTATGAAATTGCCCGGCGTGCCCGGGGTACGCCGCGGATCGCCAACCGCCTGCTGCGTCGGGTGCGGGATTTTGCCGAAGTCCGGGCCAAGGGCCACATCACCAAGCCGATTGCCGACCTGGCGTTGAACCTGCTGGACATCGACGAGCGGGGTTTCGACCACCAGGACCGGCGCCTGCTGCTGACCATGATCGAGAAGTTTGACGGTGGCCCAGTGGGCGTGGACAGCCTGGCGGCGGCCATCAGCGAAGAACGCCACACCATTGAGGATGTGTTGGAGCCTTACCTGATCCAGCAGGGCTACATCATGCGCACCCCACGCGGGCGCGTGGTGACCCGCCATGCCTACCTGCATTTTGGCTTAAACATCCCGACACGAATGGGCGAGATGCCGGTGGTAGACGAATTCCTCGATGCCGTGGACGATTGAACGAGCTCCGAATGCCGACTTTTTTCCAGTTCGTGCTGTCCCAGACGACGCCTGGAGCGTCAATGCGTTCGAGAATGAAAAAACAGTTGCCTGGCCGATTGGCAACCTGAGGAGTAAGCACTAGAGTATGCGCGCGCAAAACGGGCTGGAGTCGTTCGCACATCGCTGTCGCGTTTATTACGAGGACACCGATGCTGGCGGCATCGTCTACTACGTCAATTACCTCAAGTTTATGGAACGGGCTCGAACCGAACGGCTGCGGGAACTGGGTTTTGCCCAATCCGCGCTGGCAGGGGAGGACCTGTTATTCGTCGTGCATTCCAGCGAAGCGCGCTACCACGCGCCGGCGCGACTGGACGACGAGCTGATGGTAAGTGCCGATGTCATCGAATTGAACCGTGTCAGCCTGCGCTTCAAGCAGCAGGTCAGGCGGGCTACGGATAACGTGCTGCTCTGCGAAGGGCAGTTTTTGGTGGCCTGTGTGCGCACCCATAGTTTGAAACCCCGGGCCATTCCCGAAGCTCTACGCGCGGCCTTTGCCGGCGTGAGCGGCGCGGGTACACACTCAGAGCAGGAGATAAAGCGTGGAAGCTAACGTCGTCGACCATTCCTCCATGTGGAGCCTGGTCAGCAATGCCAGCGTCGTGGTGCAACTGGTAATGCTGACCCTGGTAGCCGCATCGGTGACCTCATGGATCATGATCTTTCAGCGCAGCAACATGCTGCGCGCCGGTCGCCGTGCCCTGGAGAGCTTCGAAGAGCGCTTCTGGTCCGGCATCGACCTGTCCAAGCTGTACCGCCAGGCCGGCAGCAACCCGGACCCGGATTCAGGCGTCGAGCAGATCTTCCGCGCCGGCTTCAAGGAATTCTCCCGCCTGCGCCAGCAGCCCGGTGTGGATCCTGAAGCGGTCATGGAAGGCGTGGCCCGTGCCATGCGCGTCGCCATCTCCCGCGAAGAAGAGAAACTCGAACAGGGCCTGCCGTTCCTGGCGACCGTGGGTTCGGTCAGCCCGTACATCGGCCTGTTCGGTACCGTGTGGGGGATCATGAACTCCTTCCGTGGCCTGGCATCGGCCCAGCAAGCGACCCTGGCCACCGTGGCCCCAGGTATTGCCGAGGCACTGATCGCCACCGCCATCGGCCTGTTCGCGGCGATCCCGGCCGTTATCGCCTACAACCGCTTCGCTGCCCGCAGCGAAACGCTGACCAGCCGTTACTACACCTTCGCCGATGAATTCCAGGCGATCCTGCACCGCAAAGTGCACACCAGCGAAGAATAAGCAGGTATTTCCCAATGGCTTTAATCGCTCGAGCCCGAAAAAAGCGCAAGCCGGTTGCCGAGATGAACGTGGTGCCCTACATCGACGTGATGTTGGTGCTGCTGGTCATCTTCATGGTGACCGCGCCCATGCTCAATCAGGGCGTGAAGGTCGATCTGCCCAAGGTTTCCAGCGAAGCCTTGCCGCAGGACAACAACACCCAGGTACTGACCATTTCGATCAAGGCTGACAAGACCTATTACTGGAACCTTGGCAGCGAAGTGGATACCGAGAAGCAGCAGGACCGGGCCATGACCTTGCCGCAGATGACCGACGCGGTGACCAAGATCATCAACGCCGGTAACGGCAACGGCAAGCGTACCCAGGTCTTCATTCGCGGCGACAAGACTGTCGACTACGGTGCCGTGATGGGCGCCATGGGCGGGCTGCAGAAAGCCGGGGTCGGTAATGTTGGCTTGATCACCGAGGCCCCCTGATGCAGCAACAGCGAGAGCCGTCCGCCTCGGAAAGCTACTTCTGGCCCAGTGTCCTGGCCATCGGCCTGCATGTGCTGGTGTTCGGCATGCTGTTCGTCAGTTTTGCCATGACCCCGGAGCTACCGCCGGCCAAGCCGATCGTGCAGGCGACGTTGTACCAGCTCAAGTCGAAAAGCCAGGCCACTACGCAGACCAACCAGAAGCTTGCCGGTGAGGCGAAGAAATCCGCCGCGCGCCAGACCGAAGTCGAGCAAATGGAGCAGAAGAAGGTCGAGCAGGAAGCGATAAAGGCCGCGGAACAAAAGAAAGAGGAAGCGGCTCAAAAGGCCGAGGAAGCCAAGAAGGCCGATGAGGCGAAGAAAGCGGACGAGGCGAAAAAGGCTGACGAAGCCAAGAAAGCCGACGAAGCGAAGAAAACCGCCGAGGCCAAAAAGGCAGAAGAGAAACAATTGGCTGATATAGCCAAGAAGAAAGCCGAAGAAGAAGCCAAGAAAGCCGCTGAAGAAGAGGCCAAGAAAGCGGCCGCTGAAGAAGCGAAGAAAAAGATCGTCGAGGACGCCAAGAAAAAAGCGGCCGAAGACGCCAAGAAGAAAGCTGAAGCTGAAGAGGCGAAAAAGAAAGTCGCCGAAGACGCGAAGAAGAAAGCCGCCGCCGACGCCGCCAAGAAAAAGGCCCAGGACGCAGCGCGTAAATCCGCCGAAGACAAAAAGGCCCAGGCCTTGGCAGATTTGCTTTCCGACACGCCGGAGCGCCAGCAGGCCTTGGCCGATGAGCAGGGCGATGAAGTCGCCGGCAGCTACGATGATCTGATTCGCGCCCGAGCGGCGGAAGGCTGGGCTCGTCCACCTTCGGCGCGCAAAGGCATGACGGTAGTATTGCAAATCGGCATGTTGCCCGACGGTACGGTTACGTCGGTCAGCGTCGCCAAGTCCAGTGGTGACGGTCCGTTCGACGCTTCGGCGGTCGCGGCGGTCAAGAACATTGGGCGTTTGACGGAAATGCAAGGAATGAAGCCGAGCGACTTTGCTCCCTATCGTTCATTCAAGATGACATTCACACCTGAGGATCTAGCCTTGTGAGAAACCTTCTTCGATCAATGCTGGTCGTTATCTGCTGCCTGGCAGGGATAGCGGTAGCAGAGGAAAAGAACATCCTGGTCACCAGCGGCAGCGACCGGGCCACCCCGATCGCCGTCGTACCGTTCGGCTGGCAGGGCGGTAACGTGCTGCCGGACGACATGGCGGAAATCATCGGCAACGACCTGCGCAACTCGGGTTACTACGCGCCGATTCCGAAGCAGAACATGATCAGCCTGCCAACCCAGGCCAGCGAAGTCATCTACCGTGACTGGAAGGCCCTGGGCGCCCAGTACATCATGGTCGGCAGCATCGTTCCGGCCGGCGGTCGCCTGCAGGTGCAGTACGCCCTGTTCAACGTCGCCACCGAGCAGCAAGTGCTGACCGGCAGCGTGTCGGGCAGCGTCGACCAGTTGCGCGACATGTCGCACTACATCGCCGACCAGTCGTTCGAAAAACTCACCGGCATCAAGGGCGCGTTCTCCACGCGCATGCTCTATGTGACGGCCGAGCGCTTCTCCGAGAACAACACCCGCTACACCCTGCAGCGTTCCGACTACGACGGCGCGCGTGCGGTGACCCTGTTGCAATCGCGCGAGCCGATCCTGTCGCCGCGCTTCGCCCCCGATGGCAAGCGCATCGCCTATGTCTCGTTCGAACAGAAGCGTCCGCGCATTTTCGTGCAGCACATCGACACCGGTCGTCGTGAGCAGATCACCAACTTCGAAGGCCTGAACGGCGCGCCAGCCTGGTCGCCGGACGGTTCGCGCCTGGCGTTCGTGCTGTCCAAGGACGGTAACCCGGACGTCTACGTGATGAACCTGGCTTCGCGTTCGATCTCCCGCGTCACCAACGGCCCGGGCATCAACACCGAACCGTTCTGGGGCAAGGATGGCTCGACCATCTATTTCACCTCCGACCGCGGCGGCAAGCCACAGATCTACAAGACCAGTGCCGGTGGCGGCGGTGCCGAACGCGTAACCTTCGTCGGTAACTACAACGCCAACCCTAAACTGTCGGCGGACGAAAAGACCCTGGTGATGATCCATCGCCAGGATGGTTTCACCAATTTCAAGGTGGCGGCCCAGGATTTGCAGCGCGGTAGCGTAAAAATCCTCACTGATAGCACTCTGGACGAGTCACCTACTGTTGCGCCCAACGGCACCATGGTAATCTACGCCACCCGCCAGCAGGGCCGGGGAGTCTTGATGCTCGTGTCCATTAATGGACGCGTGAGGCTCCCGCTTCCTACCGCTCAAGGCGAAGTCAGAGAACCGTCCTGGTCCCCTTACCTGAACTGACGCGGCGCAATACGTTTTACTTAACACACTGGGGTTCATTAGGAGTTTCACGATGGAAATGCTGAAGTTTGGTAAATTTGCTGCGCTGGCTCTGGCCATGGCTGTAGCTGTAGGTTGCTCGTCCAAAGGCGGCGACAATGCCGGTGAAGGCGCTGTTGATCCAAACGCTGGTTACGGCGCTAACACCGGTGCAGTTGACGGCTCCCTGAGCGAAGAAGCTGCTCTGCGCGCAATCACCACCTTCTACTTCGAATACGACAGCTCGGACCTGAAGCCAGAAGCCATGCGCGCTCTGGACGTTCACGCCAAAGACCTGAAGTCGAACGGCGCTCGCGTTGTTCTGGAAGGCAACACCGACGAACGTGGTACTCGTGAGTACAACATGGCACTGGGCGAGCGTCGTGCGAAAGCCGTTCAACGCTACCTGGTACTGCAAGGTGTTTCCCCAGCTCAGCTGGAACTGGTTTCCTACGGCGAAGAGCGTCCAGTTGCTACCGGCAACGACGAGCAGTCCTGGGCTCAAAACCGTCGCGTCGAACTGCGTAAGTAATTCGTCATGCGAACGTGCCGTCGTGCTGTAACTGTTCTGGCTCTCAGCCTCGCGCCGCTTGCGGCGTGGGCTGCGGTTCCTGTGGTCGATAACGATGCCGGCTATAACAATAGCGGGAGCAGCTATCCGCCTGCGGGTTACGGTACGAACGGCGCCTATGCCGGGGGAGGGGTTTCGACCCCTGTCTCGGCACAGGGCCAGCTGTTCAACCAACTGCAGCAAATGCAGGATCAGATCTCGCGCCAACAAGGTGTGATCGAAGAACTGCAAAATGATATCTCGCGCATGAAGCAGGAAAGCCTGGAGCGATACCAGGATCTTGATCGGCGCATAGGAACCGGCGTTGCACCTGCCGCGACTCCTGAGAATTCTCCTGCCGGTGGCGACTTGAACGCCCCCGGTGCAGCCGCAGGCGCGGGGGCAGCCGCTCCGGCAGCACCTGCCGCCGGTGGCGAACCGGCTGATCCGGCGAAGGAAAAGCTCTATTACGATGCTGCCTTCGACCTGATCAAGGCCAAGGATTTCGACAAGGCCAGCCAGGCCTTTGCCGCTTTCCTGCGCAAATACCCAAACAGCCAGTACGCGGGCAATGCCCAATACTGGCTGGGCGAAGTGAACCTGGCCAAGGGCGACCTGCAAGGTGCCGGCCAGGCGTTCGCCAAGGTGTCGCAACTGTATCCCAAGCACGCCAAGGTGCCGGATTCGCTGTACAAGCTGGCTGACGTAGAGCGCCGCCTCGGTCACACCGACAAGGTGAAAGGCATTCTGCAGCAGGTGGTGGCCCAGTACCCGGGGACATCCGCCGCCCAGTTGGCCCAGCGTGACCTGCAACGCATGTAAGCCGGCTTGAGCTGTTTTGAAGAAACCCGCGCCTGTCGCGGGTTTTTTCGTTAGAATTCACGCCCTTTTTCTGAAACACGCTTTTTGGGATCTGCGCGTTGGCGGGGTTCCTTGAAGTGCCTGACGGAGGCGGACAGCCTGTTTAGCTGTTACGCCCGTGGCGACTATGCAAGACACATTGAGAATCACCGAAGTTTTTTACTCGTTGCAGGGTGAAACGCGAACGGCTGGGCTGCCCACGGTATTCGTGCGCCTCACCGGTTGTCCGTTGCGTTGCCAATACTGTGACAGCGCCTACGCCTTCAGCGGCGGCACCGTGCGATCCCTCGACGATATCCTGGAGCAAGTGGCCAGTTATCGTCCGCGTTATGTCTGTGTCACGGGCGGCGAGCCCTTGGCGCAACCCAACGCCATCCCCTTGCTCAAGCAATTGTGCGATGCCGGTTACGAGGTTTCGCTGGAAACCAGCGGCGCCCTGGATATCTCGGCCGTCGACCCGCGCGTCAGTCGCGTCGTGGACCTGAAAACCCCAGGCTCCAAGGAAGCGCATCGCAACCGTTACGAAAATATCGAACTGCTGACGCCCAACGACCAGGTCAAGTTCGTGATCTGTTCGCGAGAGGATTACGACTGGGCCGTGTCCAAGTTGATCCAGTACGGGCTCGATCAGCGGGCTGGCGAAGTGTTGCTATCGCCGAGTCATCACGATTTGAGCGCCCGGGATCTGGCGGATTGGGTGGTGGCGGATAACTTGCCGGTGCGCCTGCAATTGCAGCTGCATAAATATCTTTGGAACGACGAGCCGGGGCGCTGAGATGACTGAACATACGAACATGGCTGAAAAACGTGCGGTCATCCTGTTGTCCGGTGGCCTGGATTCGGCCACGGTCGTGGCCATGGCCCGTGCCGAGGGTTATCGCTGCTACACCATGAGTTTCGACTATGGCCAGCGCCACCGCGCCGAGCTGCACGCCGCCGAGCGGGTGGCCCGGGACTTGGGCGCAGTGGAACACAAAGTCATCGGCCTGAACCTCAACGGTATCGGCGGTTCGGCCCTGACCGACAGCTCCATCGACGTGCCCGAGGCACCAAGTGAAGGCATTCCGGTGACCTATGTGCCGGCGCGTAACACGGTGTTCCTGTCATTGGCGCTGGGCTGGGCGGAAGTGCTGGGCGCCCGCGACATTTTCATTGGCGTCAATGCCGTGGATTACTCCGGCTACCCGGACTGCCGCCCGGAGTTCGTCGAAGCGTTCGAACGCATGGCCAACCTGGCCACCAAGGCCGGCGTGGAAGGGCAGGGTTTCCGCATCCAGGCGCCGTTGCAGAATCTCAGCAAGGCCGACATCGTCAAGGCGGGCGTGAAGCTTGGCGTGGACTACGGACTCACCGTTTCCTGCTATCAGGCCGACGATCAGGGCCGCGCTTGTGGCAAATGCGACAGCTGCCGCCTGCGTGCAGAAGGCTTTGCGGCGGCGGGTGTGAGCGATCCAACCCGTTATTTTTGATTTATTTCAAATTAAGTGTTGAATAGTCCTTAGAAATCAGTATTATACGCGCCACCACACAGCGGGTCGTTAGCTCAGTTGGTAGAGCAGTTGGCTTTTAACCAATTGGTCGTAGGTTCGAATCCCACACGACCCACCATTTTTTGCTGTTTTAAAAGTCTGGAAGGCCCACGAAAGTGAGGATTTCCGGATTTTTTTTTGCCCATGAAAAAGCCCACTCTCCGAAGTCAATGCTGTTCACTTAAGGCAATCGGCAAACCCGTGGCGAGGGAGCTTGCTCCCGCTGGGCCGCGAAGCGGCCCCAAAACCTGCCAAGTGCGGCGTATCAGACACCGCACCCGCCGGTTTACGACTGCTTCGCAGCCGAGCGGGAGCAAGCTCCCTCGCCACAGGGTCATCATTGTTCTTAAGTGAACGGCATTGCACCCACCGAAGTGGGGCTCAGAGCAGGCCCTCCTCGGCGCATACTTGCATGATCTGCTCGCGAAGCCAGATGTTGGCGCTGTCCTGGCTCGCTTTCTCGCTCCATACCATCTCCAGGGTAAAGTTCGGTAAGCCCGCGGGTGGCGGGTGTTCGCCGAATCGTGCTTGATCGCAAATCAATGCCTGGATACGCCGAGGCAATGTCAGGACGAAGTCGGTTCCAGCGATCAGGTTCAACGCTGCTACGTAGCTGTTGGCTCTTGCGACTATCTTGCGGCTATAACCCTGTCGGGCGAGCCAGCCATCGATCATGTTGGTGTCAGACGTCCACGGTGTTGGAAATACGTGCTGGCGGGCGGCAAACGCTTCCAGGCTGAAGTTTTCTTGCGGCCCTGGGAAACTTTTATCGAGCACGCACACCAACTCGTCTTCGAGCAGCACCTGCGAGCGCAGGCCCTTGACGTCGCCATGGAAGTGCGGCCCGAAACAGACGACAAGATCGAAGCGATCGTCCCGCAGTGCATCAACCGGAATATCCCGATGAAATTTCGTCGTGTTGATGACCACCGCAAAGCGCTTGCCGATGAAGCGTTTGACCAATTTGGGCAGGATCAGCAGTTCGAAGTATTCCGGCGCACAGAGGTTGAAGGTGATTTCTTCCTGATTCGGATCGAATGTCCGGAAACCGGAATGGCATTGATTGATTGCCTCTAGAACCCCCAGTATCTGGCCGTACATGGCGGTGGCTTTATGAGTGGGGCGCATGCCGGAGCGGGTATTGATGAACAGCTCCTCTTGGAAACTGGTGCGCAGTTTCCTCAGGCAGTAGCTCACGGTTGACTGGCTGACGCATAGGGCCTCGGCGACCTGGGTGACGCTGCCTTGTTCGTACACCGCTACAAAAACCATCAGGTCTTGCATGTCCAGCTTTCTGAGCAGGTTACTGACCAGCATCAGCTATTCTCGGCGTCATCCCTGCGTCTCTCTTTGTCCTGGCGAAAGTCCCCATTTATACAGGAGCCTGGGGCTTTTATCTTTCAGTCAGGTGCAGGGCCTAGTCTATATGCCGCGCGTATTGCTTGGGATCGAAGCGCAGGACCATCAGGAGCATCAACGCCATGACGGCAGTGAGTGACCACCAGGCCCATTCGAAGCTGCCCGACTGATCGCGAATCACCCCGGCAATCAATGGCGAGAGCCCGGCGGTCAGGTAGCCAATGCCTTGCACGAACGCGGTCAGGCCACCGGCCCGTCGCGGGTTATCCAAGTGGTCGAGGGAGACGATCAAGCTCATTGGGAACAGGCCGCCGATGCCCAGGCCCAACAGGCAGGGCCACAACAGGCTGAAACGTTCCGGGCTGAGGATCAGGCCGCAGAAGCCGCCGATGATCAGGGCCAGCAGGCCGGTGAGGACCCAGCGTTTATCCCGGCTGCGGTTGGCAATCGCCGGAGTGACGAGGCCGGACAGCACTTCCATGGCCGTGAGGAACCCCAACAGCAGGCCCGCATGTTGTTCGCTCCAGCCCTTCTCCACATAGTACGGGGCCAGCCAGGCCAGTACACAGGTGTAGGAGGCGGTGCCCAGGCCGAAGAAAATCGCCAGCAGCCAAGCTCGGGAATTGCTGAAGAATGACGCTTGCTGCCGGACAGGCGCTCCGGGCAACGGGGTCACGGCTGCACGCTGGGCGTACCAGCAACCCAGTGCGATCAATGCCAACAGTGCCCAGATCGCCAGGCCGATGCGCCAGCTGCCAGTTTGCGACAGGACAAACGGCGAAAACGATGCGGCAAGCGCCGCCCCGCCCATGATCGACGTGACATACAAACCCATGAACAGCGAGACGTTGTCGGCGTAGCGCGACTTGATCAGGGCCGGCATCACCGCCTGGATCAACGCGATGCCGAGCCCGGCCAACACCGCGCTGACGATCAGTTCGGCGGCGCTGTCCAGGTACAAGCGCGATGCGGTGGCGATACCGATGATCAACAGCGACAGCACGATGGTGCGGTGCTCGCCGATGCGCAGGGCGATGCGCATGCCCAGGAACATCGCCAGGCCCATCGCCATGACCGGCAACATGGTCAACAGCGAAGCGGTGCTGAAGCTCAGCGGGACCTCCCCGCGAATGGCGGATAACAGCGGCCCGACGGCGGCCATCGAAGGCCGCAGGTTCAGCGCCACCCACACGATGCTGACCATTAGCCAGACGGCATGGGTGCTTGAGGTTCGAACGTTTTCCATGACAGGGCCTTGGCTGGATAAAGCTTCATTTAGGCCAGGGCACCTAGCGATGGGCAAACTGAAAACTGGCAGGGCTTATCGAATAATTAAATGCCGCCCACCCGGTTTTTGTGGCGAGGGAGCTTGCTCCCGCTGGGCTGCGATAGCAGACCTAAGGATATCGATCATTCCCACGCTCCTGCGGTGTTCATGAGGCTTGTGTTCACCACAGGCCCAGCGTGGGAGCGACCAAACACCGAGTGCTCAGGTTTTGGGGGCGCTTCGCACCCCAGCGGGAGCAAGCACCCTCGCCACGGATTGAGTGCCGGTCATTCCATCCCCGGGCTCAACGTCCCCAACCAAGCCACCAACCCCAGGATGACCACCGCCACGGAGAACTCCAGGACCATGCTGCGCCGCAGGGCATTCACCGCGACCCGGTGTTCGCCGCTTCGCCGGGCATTTTCCAGGAGTGGGCTCAGGTGAAATCGGTTCAACGCGGCGAACACCAGCATGGCCGTGAACAAAATAAGTTTGAGCGCCAGCAATTGACCGTAATGGCTGTCGAGCACCCCGACGATGCTTGGGCCAACGATGAACAGGTAGTTGACCACCCCCGTCACGCTGATAACCACCACGATCACCGCCCCGGCGGTTTCAAACCCGATCAATGTCCGGGCCAGCACCGCCAGTTGTGGTTCGGCCTGGCGCAGTAGCAGGGCAAACGCAGCCAGGGCACCGACCCAGCCACCCGCCGCCCACAGGTGCATAAAGTCGGTGATGAAATGCCAGTTGCGGCGTGTCCCTTCATCCATCGCGCCGTGGCCTGCCCAGGCCAGCGTCGCCAGTGCCACGGCTCCGCCCAGCGCGACCAGGCCGAGGCTGGTGGTCGGCCAACGCTGATTGAGCGTCACGGCGACACCGGCCAGCAGCAACGCCGCCATGCGTAGGGTCCAGGCCATGCCGAGGTCGGTCTCCACGACCATCATTTCAATGTGCGGCCACAGCTCGGCCCACGCCGTAACACCGCTCATGGCCCAGGCCATGCACGCCATGGCGGCCAGGGAGAGCAACCCACCCAGCACTGCCGTGGCCAGCAGCAGTGGCGCGAAAGGCAACTGCGCACCCGACATCCGCTCCTGGCCTCGCAGGCTATACAGGCCAAACGCGGCCAGGCCGAACAGCAACATCAAATCCAGGTACAGGGCAAAGCGCAGCGCGATGTTGATCGAGTCACTCATCAACTCACTTCACCTTGAATGTGACGTTGCCGGTGATCGGGTGCGTGTCGGACGAAACCGCGCGCCACTGGACCTGATAGGTGCCCGCGGTGAGAGGGGCATTCGGCGTGATGACCATGGTTTTCGGATCATCGCTGCCGGACACCTTGGCCGGCATCGGCATGGGCGAATGCGCTGCCATGCCCGGCATCGCGGTCATCATCAGCTTGGCGCCGGAAAACTTGGTCAGCAGGTTTTCGGAAAAGTGCAGCTCGATCTTTGCCGGTGCCGCCCCTTCGGCACCTTCGGCCGGGGTGGAGGACAGCAGTTTTGGATGAGCCTGGGCCAGGCCACTGAGCAACAGGCCAACGGACAATACAACAGCGGTTTTGATGACTGACATGCAAGGACTCCTACAACTTGGTTTTTAGTTTTTAGTGAAACAAATCAGAACCACAGGCGCAGGCCCAGCACCAGGCGGGCTTCGCTGCGGTCTTCGCCCTCTTCTCGGACGTAGTCGGCGGTGTTGCCGTAGACCCGATTCCAGGTGACGCCAATGTAGGGCGCGAATTCCCGGCGTATTTCGTAGCGCAGCCGCACGCCGAGTTCGGTGTCCGACAAGCCCGAGCCGACGCCACGGGCGGGATCGTTCTTGCCATAGAAGTTGGCTTCTGCGGTGGGCTGCAGGATCAACCGATTGGTCAACAAGATGTCGTAGTCGCCTTCCAGGCGCGCCGCGCTCTGGCCACCTTCGCCGATGAACGCGGTGGCCTCGGCCTCGAAGTTGTACAGGGCCATGCCTTGCACGCCGAAGGCGGCCCAGGTTTGCGAATCGCCCGGCTTGAAGTCCTGGCGCACGCCGGCCACCACGTCCCACCAAGGACTGATGGCGTGGCCCCACAACGCCTGCAATTCGGCTTCTTCGGTCTTGCCATTGAGGCGTTCACCTTCGGAGCGCAGCCACAAACGGTCGATGTCGCCACCGATCCAGCCGGAGGCGTCCCAGCTCAGGGCGCTGCCGTCATCGGCGTCTTGCCACTCCAGTTGGTCGATGAGGAAAAACGAATGGATGGCGCTGTCGTGCACCGCGTGTCCGCCATGATCCTCGTAGACGGCGGCGCGGTCGGTGGCGGTCAGTGCCGGGATCGGCGTGCGGCTGCTGGTCGGCGCCGGTTGCATGGATTCCATGCCCTGCATCGAGTCCATGCCTTGCATCTGGCTGTGGTCCATACCCTGCATCTGGCTGTGGTCCATGCCGGGCATGTCATTGTTCGCCGCCCAGGCCGAGAGGCTGCTGCCAAAAGCAAGAATGGCCAGGGGCAGGGCGGGGTATTTCACGATAGGGGTCATGGTCGCTTCCTCATTCCTGCACCCGAACTTCACGGAACATGCCCATCTCCATGTGATACAGCAGATGGCAGTGATACGCCCAGCGCCCGAGGGCATCGGCGGTGACCCGGTAACTGCGCCGGGCGCCCGGTGGCACGTCGATGGTGTGCTTGCGGACCATGAACTGGCCGTTCTCATCCTCCAGGTCGCTCCACATGCCATGCAGGTGGATAGGGTGGGTCATCATGGTGTCGTTGATCAGCACGATACGCAGTCGCTCGCCGTACTTGAGCAGCAGCGGTGCGGCGTCGGAGAATTTCACGCCGTTGAACGACCAGGCGAATTTCTCCATGTGCCCGGTCAGGTGTAACTCGATCGTTCGGCCCGGCTCGCGGCCGTCGGGGTCGGGAAAGGTGCTGCGCAGGTCGGCGTAGGTCAGCACTTTGCGTCCGTTATCGCGCAGTCCCATGCCTGGGTCATCGAGCTTGGGCTTGGCGTCCATGGCCTGCATGTCCACGAGGGGATTGTCTTTCTCGGTGTCGGGGTGCGCGAGCATGCTGTCCATGCCCTGCATGGCACCGTGATCCATGCCGGCCATGTCACCCATGCCCTGCATCTGGCTGTGATCCATGCCTTGCATCGCGCTGTCGTCCATCCCCGCCATGCCCTGCATCGAGCCATGGTCCATGCCTTTCATTTCGCCCATGCCGCTGTGGTCCATGCCCGCCATGCCCATGTCGTCCATGGTCACCAAGGGGCGTGGGTCCAGGGGCGGCACCGGCGCCGACAACCCGGCCCTGGCCGCGAGGGTGCCGCGGGCATACCCCGTGCGGTCCATGGACTGGGCGAACAGGGTGTAAGCCTCTTGGGTCGGTTCGACGATGACGTCATAGGTTTCCGCCACGGCGATCCGCAACTCATCGACGCTCACCGGCTTGACGTATTGGCCGTCGGACGCCACCACCGTCATCTTCAGGCCGGGAATGCGCACGTCGAAATAGCTCATGGACGAGCCGTTGATAAAGCGCAGGCGCAGACGTTCGCCAGGCTTGAACAGGCCGGTCCAGTTCATGTCCGGCGCCTGGCCGTTCATGAGGTAGGTGTAGGTGGCGCCGCTGACATCGGCCAGGTCAGTGGGGTTCATCTTCATCTCGGCCCACATCTTGCGATCGGCCACGGTGCTGGCCCAGCCGTTCTTGCCCACATCGTCGATGAAGTCGCCAACGGTGCGTTTGTTGTAGTTGTAGTAGTCCGACTGTTTCTTGAGCTTGCGCAGGAGGGCGCCAGGGTCTTCGTCGGTCCAGTCGGTGAGCATCACCACGTAGTCCCGTTCGTACTGGAAGGGTTCGGGTTCCCTGGCATCAATCACCAGCGGGCCGTAGACCCCCGACTGTTCCTGGAAACCGGAATGGCTGTGGTACCAGTAGGTGCCGTTCTGCCGGACCTTGAACTGATACACGTACATGCCGCCGGGCTCGATGCCCTTGAAACTCAGCCCCGGAACGCCGTCCATGTTGGCCGGCAGCAGGATGCCGTGCCAGTGGATGGAGGTGGTGTCCTTCAAGCGATTGCGCACCCGCAGGGTCACGGTGTCGCCTTCACGCCAGCGCAACAGCGGGCCGGGGATGCCGCCGTTGATGGTCTGGGCGGTGCGGGGGCTGCCGGTGAAATTGACCGGGCTTTCGCCGATGAACAGGTCGAACTCGGTGCCTGTCAGTACGCTGGGCAGGCCCGAGCCGGTGACTGCCCAGACCGGCGCACGCCACAAGCCCAGGCCGCCGAGGATGCCGCCGGCAGTCAGGCCCTTTACGAAGGTTCGCCGGGAAGTTTTTGTTTGCATGGGATGAAAGTCCGTCCGTCGATTCGCTGCGAACACCGGTTCCCCAGTGTCGCGTTGAAAAGAAGATGACATAAGCCGGCGGAGCGGGTGATTACATTTCAGTCAGCTTGCCCGAGGCGAGCACCGGGGCGCTTTTGTGGCGAGGGAGCTTGCTCCCGCTGGGCCGCGAAGCGGCCCCGAGATCTGCCATCCTATCTGCCAGTCTGTTGTTCCCGGCCCTTTTTGGGGCCGCTTCGCAGCCCAGCGGGAGCAAGCTCCCTCGCCACGGGGGGCTGCGTCCTGGCTTGTGGTCGGGCACAGGTCAGAATGATCTTTTGCATCGACGGGATATTCTGTAGCCTTGCCGGCTTCACGCTGTCCCGTGCCTGATTGATACCCACTTTCCCGGCGGTACCCGAGTGGTCCGGAGCCGGGTGTATACTCGACTTTCGCGCTAAACGCGCTTGCAGGTCTTGCGAACATGACGCAAATTTCCGAACGCCTTCTGGTCCAGGCCCACCTCGACGCCAAGCAGCCGAAGCCGCTGACCGCCGAGCAAGAGGCCTGGTACCGCGCCGCCATCGCCGCTGAGCTCAAGGCTCAGGACGCGGTGCTGGTCGCGCACTTCTACTGTGACCCGATCATCCAGGCCCTGGCCGAGGAGACCGGGGGCTGTGTCTCCGATTCCCTGGAAATGGCCCGCTTCGGCAATGCCCATCCGGCCAAGACCGTGGTGGTGGCCGGGGTCAAGTTCATGGGCGAGACCGCCAAGATCCTCAACCCCGAAAAGCGCGTTTTGATGCCGACCCTGGAGGCCACCTGCTCCCTGGACCTGGGTTGCCCGGTGGACGAATTCTCGGCGTTCTGCGACCAGCATCCGGAGCGCACCGTGGTGGTTTATGCCAACACCTCGGCGGCGGTCAAGGCCCGTGCCGACTGGGTGGTGACGTCCAGTTGCGCGCTGGAAATCGTCGAAAGCCTGATGGACAACGGCGAGACGATCATCTGGGGCCCGGACAAGCACCTGGGCACCTACATCCAGCGCAAGACCGGCGCCGACATGCTGCTCTGGGACGGCGCCTGTATCGTCCACGAAGAGTTCAAGTCCAAGCAGCTGGAGGACATGAAGGCGTTGTACCCGGACGCCGCGATCCTGGTGCACCCGGAGTCGCCGACCTCGGTGATCGAGCTGGCGGATGCGGTGGGTTCCACCAGCCAGTTGATCGCCGCAGCCCAGACCCTGCCGAACAAAACGCTGATCGTCGCCACCGACCGCGGCATTTTCTACAAGATGCAGCAGTTGTGCCCGGACAAGGTCTTCATCGAGGCCCCTACTGCCGGTAACGGCGCGGCATGCCGCAGTTGCGCACACTGCCCATGGATGGCGATGAATACCCTGGAGCGGACGCTCAAGAGCTTGCAGGAAGGCGCCAACGAGATCTTCGTTGACCCGGCGCTGATCCCCCAGGCGATTCGCCCGCTCAAGCGCATGCTGGACTTCACCCAGGCGGCGCGGATGAAGCTGGCGGGCAATGCCTGAAGCTGAAGAAGATTGCGGGGCTGCGAGATTTTGTGGCGAGGGAGCTTGCTCCCGCTGGGCTGCGTAGCAGCCCCAAACGAGCCACCGCGCGGTTATTCTGTCATACCGCATTGGCTGGATTACGACTGCTGCGCAGCCGAGCGGGAGCAAGCTCCCTCGCCACGGGGATGTAGTGCGTTCCTACTTGGTCTTCTTGGGAATCCGCACCAGCTGCGTATCCGAGTAGATGTCATGCCAGCTGCGCTGGCGCTTGTCGAACAGCGCCCAGATAAAGCCCAGCCCCACCAGCAGCAATGACGCAATCGACACCACGAACCGCAACAGCGCCTGCCACAGGCTGATGGCGGTGCCATCGGCGTTCTGCACACGGATGCACCACACCTGCATGCCCAGGGTCTGGCCGTTGTGGGTCCAGAACTTGGCGAAGAAGCCGAACAGCACGAACAGCAGCACGGTGGACAGCAGCGGATCGCCGTCCAGGGCACCGGCTTCGGTCAGGGCACGCATTTTTTCTTCGCCGATAATCGCCATCTGGATCATCTTGTAGGCACCGCTGGTCACGATCAGCAGCGCCGTGCACAGCAAGAAGTCATAAAACATCGCAGCCAGGCGACGGCCCAGGCCGGCGGGAGGAAAGTCACCTTGAGGGGTGAGCAAGTGTTTCGACATGACGGCCTCGAACAAAAAAGAAGCCATTTTACGGATTTACGCCCATAAAAAAGCCCCTGATATCAATCAGGGGCTTTTTAGTTCGCGAAAGCCTTAGGCTTCGGCTTGAACCTCGTCAGCCTGCATGCCTTTCTGGCCTTGCACGGCAACGAAAGTGACTTTCTGGCCTTCTTTCAGGCTCTTGAAGCCGTTGCCCTGGATGGCACGGAAATGCACGAACAGATCCGGACCGCTTTCAGGTGTGATAAAACCAAAACCCTTCTCGTCATTGAACCACTTGACGGTACCGCTCTGACGTTGAGACATTTTCTTATTTCCTTTGACGCTAAAATTGATGACAGCCTCTTTCACATGAAAGAGTACTGGGGCTGGGTTGCAGGAAAGTAAGAGACGTCGAACGGGATGTAGCGAACTTCATAAGCTACTGCCCAGGTCACGATTCCAAGCGACCCATGCAAACACAGTGACCAAACTCTACGCCAACTTCGAATGAAAAAACAACCCCCCGGAAGGCCCTGTATTTGCTCAGCTTGCCAGCATTTACGCCGCTTGCGGAGCGGGGGTTATTCGATAGGCTAGTTCAATTGTTTGCCCACGTTATAAAGAACGATCACCTCTAAAGATATGCACCTTTTTATGGCGATTGCGTTACACATTAGTGCACGTATAACGCAATCGCGTTACTTATAGAAACAACCAATCAGCCGCGGTAGTAGCGCTGTGGAACGAATGGCATTTTGCTTACAAGCAAAGGCACCTTTTTCCCACGCACGATGGCCCAGACCGGCGTATCCAGCGCTGCATAGGCGCTGTCCAGGTAACCCATCGCCAACGGAGCGCCCAAGGTCGGGCCGAAACCGCCGCTGCACACAGCGCCGATGATCTCGCCGGCTTCGTTGACGATCTCCGCACCTTCACGCACCGGTGTGCGTTCCTGGGGCAGCAGGCCGACGCGTTTGCGGCTTACGCCGCCCTGTTGTTGGGCGAATACGGTCTCGGCGCCGGGGAAACCACCGGCGCGGGCGCCGTCGGCACGGCGCACTTTGGAAATCGCCCACAGCAGGCTGGCTTCGATTGGCGTGGTCTCGGTGTTCATGTCGTGGCCGTAGAGGCACAAGCCAGCTTCCAGGCGCAGGGAATCACGGGCGCCAAGGCCGATGGCCGCGACTTCCGGCTCGGCCAGCAGGGCGCGGGCGAGTTTTTCCGCATCGGCGGCGGGCACGGAGATTTCGAAACCGTCTTCACCGGTGTAGCCCGAACGGCTGACAAAGCAGTCCACGCCCAACAGCGTGACGCGCTGGAACTGCATGAAAGTCATTTTCGCCACGTCCGGTGCCAGGCGGGCGAGCACGTTGACGGCGGCCGGGCCTTGCAGGGCGAGCAGGGCACGGGTTTCGAACAGCGGCTCGATGCTGCACTGGTCGCCGATTTTCCCTTGCAGGTGAGCCAGGTCCTGATCCTTGCAGGCGGCGTTGACCACCAGGAAGAGTTCGTCATTGCCCAGGTTGGCGACCATCAGGTCGTCGAGGATGCCGCCGTTGTCGTTGGTGAACATGGCGTAGCGCTGCATGCCCACCGGCAGGTCGATGATGTCCACCGGCACCAGGGTTTCCAGGGCCTTGGCAGCACCTGCGCCGGTCAGGTGGATCTGGCCCATGTGGGACACGTCGAACAACCCGGCCTGATCGCGGGTGTGCTGGTGTTCCTTCATCACGCCCAATGGGTACTGCACCGGCATGTCGTAGCCGGCGAACGGCACCATGCGGGCGCCGAGTTCGAGGTGCAGGGCGTGCAGCGGGGTTTTCAACAGTTGTTCGGTGGACATATCAACTCCTGGAAAATGAAAATGACGCGCGTCAGCATTCGATGATGTTGACCGCCAGACCGCCGCGGGCGGTCTCCTTGTATTTGCTTTTCATGTCGGCGCCGGTCTGGCGCATGGTGCGGATGACTTTGTCGAGGGAGACGAAGTGATGCCCGTCGCCGCGCATGGCCATGCGCACCGCGTTGATGGCCTTCACCGAACCCATGGCGTTGCGTTCGATGCACGGCACCTGCACCAGGCCGCCGATCGGGTCGCAGGTCAGGCCGAGGTTGTGCTCCATGCCGATCTCGGCGGCGTTTTCCACTTGCTGCACGGTGCCGCCGAGCACTTCGCACAAGGCACCGGCGGCCATGGAACAGGCCACGCCCACTTCACCCTGGCAACCGACTTCGGCGCCGGAGATGGAGGCGTTTTCCTTGTAGAGGATGCCGATGGCGGCGGCGGTCAGCAGGAAGCGCACCACGCCGTCCTCGCTAGCCCCGGGGATGAAGCGCATGTAGTAGTGCAGCACGGCCGGGATGATGCCCGCCGCTCCGTTGGTCGGGGCGGTGACTACGCGCCCGCCGTAGGCGTTCTCTTCGTTGACGGCCAAGGCATACAGGTTGACCCAGTCCAACACCGACAGCGGATCGCGCAGGGCGGCTTCGGGGTTCTTGCATAACTGGCGGTGCAACGCCGCGGCCCGGCGCTTGACCTTCAGCCCGCCCGGCAGAATCCCTTCGTTGCGACAGCCCGCCGCCACGCAGTCCTGCATCACCTGCCAGATCTTCAGCAGGCCGGCGCGGGTCTCGGCTTCGGGGCGCCAGGCGCTTTCGTTGGTCAGCATCACCTGGCTGATGGACAGGCCATAGGTGCTGCAATGGCCCAGCAGGTCCTTGGCACTTTTGAACGGGAAGGTCAGGGGCGTGGCGTCTTCGACAATGCGGTCGGCACCGGCGGCGTCTTCATCGACGACAAAGCCGCCACCGACCGAGTAGTACTCGCGGCTGCGCACTTGCAGCCCGGCGGCATCGAAGGCGCGGAAGATCATGCCGTTGGGGTGAAAGGCCAGCGGCTTGCGGATCATCGCCAAGTGCAGCTTTTCATTGAATTCGATGGAGCGTTCGCCGAGCAGGTTCAGGCGACCGTTGCTGCGGATCTCCTGGAGCCGGGCGTTCACCGTCTCGGTGTCCACGGTGTCGGGGTGCTCGCCCTCCAGGCCCAGCAACACGGCCTTGTCACTGCCGTGGCCCTTGCCGGTGGCTCCGAGCGAGCCATAGAGCTCGACCTTGACGCTGGTAGTGCTTTCAAGCAGATCGTCACGGCGCAGCCCCTCGACAAAACGGGCAGCGGCACGCATCGGGCCGACGGTATGGGAGCTGGAAGGACCGATACCGATCTTGAACAGGTCGAACACGCTTAACGACATGGTGTTTCTCCGGTTTCTTTTTATGAGATCGACGGTTTTTATGAGATTCGCGTAGATCCAATGTGGGAGCGGGCTTGCTCGCGAAGACGGGGTGTCAGCCAAGTAAGTGTCGACTGATACGCCGCCTTCGCGAGCAAGCCCGCTCCCACAAGGGGATAGGCGGTGTTTGTTGAGAGGGCGAGCGGACCCCCCCTCACAGATCAAGCGTAGCTTTCGATCGACGGGCAGGCGCAGACCAGGTTGCGGTCGCCGAACACGTTGTCGACCCGGCCCACGGGCGGCCAGTACTTGCCTTCGACCAACGACGCCACCGGGTACACCGCCTGTTCGCGGCTGTACGGGTGAGTCCAGTCGCCGACCAGTTCCGCCGCGGTGTGCGGGGCGTTCTTGAGCGGGTTGTCGTCTTTGTCCAGGCTGCCATTTTCCACCGCGCGGATTTCTTCGCGGATGCAGATCATGGCGTCGCAGAAACGGTCCAGCTCTTCCTTGGATTCGCTTTCGGTCGGCTCGATCATCAACGTGCCGGCCACCGGGAACGACATGGTCGGGGCGTGGAAACCGAAGTCGATCAGGCGCTTGGCCACGTCATCGACGCTGATGCCGCTGCTGTCCTTGAGCGGACGCAGGTCGAGGATGCATTCGTGGGCCACCAGGCCGTTGCTGCCGGAGTAGAGCACCGGGTAGTGCTCTTCCAGGCGACGGGCGATGTAGTTGGCATTGAGGATCGCCAGTTGCGAGGCGCGCTTGAGGCCGGCGCCGCCCATCATGCGGATGTACATCCAGGTGATTGGCAGGATGCTCGCGCTGCCGAACGGCGCCGCGCACACCGCGCCTTCCTTGCGTTCCATGTTGGCGTGGCCCGGCAGGAACGGCGCCAGGTGGGACTTGACGCCAATCGGGCCGACGCCCGGGCCGCCACCGCCGTGAGGGATGCAGAAGGTCTTGTGCAGGTTCAGGTGCGACACGTCGCCGCCGAACTTGCCCGGGGCGCAGAGGCCGACCATGGCGTTCATGTTGGCGCCGTCGATGTACACCTGGCCGCCGTTGTCATGAATGATGCCGCAGATTTCGCGGATACCTTCTTCAAACACACCGTGGGTGGACGGATAGGTGATCATCAGCGCGGCGAGGTGTTCGCGGTGCTCGACGGCCTTGGCGCGCAGGTCTTCGATGTCGACGTTGCCACGGGCATCGCAGGCGGTCACGACCACGCGCATGCCGGCCATGTTGGCGGTGGCCGGGTTGGTGCCGTGGGCCGAGGAGGGGATCAGGCAGATGTCGCGGCGGTCTTCGCCACGGCTCTGGTGATAGGCGCGGATCGCCAGCAGGCCGGCGTATTCACCCTGGGAACCGGCGTTGGGTTGCAGCGACACCGCGTCATAGCCGGTGGCGGCGCAGAGCATGGCTTCCAGCTCGTCGGTCAGTTGCTGGTAACCAGCGCTTTGCTCGGCCGGGGCGAACGGGTGCAGGGCGCCAAACTCGGCCCAGGTCACCGGGATCATTTCGCTGGCGGCGTTGAGTTTCATGGTGCAGGAACCCAGCGGGATCATGGTGCGATCCAGGGCCAGGTCCTTGTCGGCGAGCTTGCGCAGGTAACGCATCAGCTCGGTTTCGGAGTGGTAGCGGTTGAACACCGGGTGGCTGAGGATTGCCGTTTGGCGCACCAGCTCGGCCGGGATGCGGCTTTGCACGTTGGCGGCCAGTGCGGCGAAGTCTGGCAGTGCCTTGCCGTCGGCCAATAGGTTCCACAGTGCTTCAATGTCAGCCTGGTTGGTGGTCTCGTCCAGGGACAGTCCCAGGCGTTCAGTGTCCACCACGCGCAGGTTGATGCGTTGGGCGCGGGCCTTGTCGTGTAGGACGGTGGTTTGCGCGCCGGTGTGCAGGGTCAGGGTGTCGAAAAAGCTCTCTTGCTCGACGGTCAGGCCCAACGCGCCCAGGCCCTTGGCAAGGATTGCAGTCAGGTGATGGATGCGGTTGGCAATTTGCACCAGGCCCTTGGGGCCGTGATACACGGCGTACATGCTGGCGATGTTGGCCAGCAGCACTTGGGCGGTGCAGATGTTGCTGGTGGCTTTCTCGCGGCGGATGTGTTGTTCGCGGGTCTGCATCGCCAGGCGCAGGGCCGGCTTGCCGAAACGGTCCACGGAAACGCCGACCAGACGGCCCGGCATGTCGCGCTTGAACGCATCCTTGGTGGAGAAATAGGCCGCGTGCGGGCCGCCGAAGCCCAGCGGCACGCCGAAGCGCTGGGCGCTGCCGATGGCGACGTCGGCGCCGAATTCGCCCGGAGGCGTCAGCAGGGTCAGGGCCAGCAGGTCAGCGGCGACGGCCACCAGGGCGTTGGCGGCGTGGAAGCGTTCAGTCAGTTCGCGGTAGTCGAACAGGTCGCCATTGCTGGCCGGGTATTGCAGCAGGGCGCCGAAGAAACCGCTGACGTCGCTCAGTTCGCGCTCATCGCCCACCACCACGTCGATGCCCAGGGGCTCGGCACGGGTGCGCAGCACGTCGAGGGTTTGCGGGTGGCTGTGGACGGAGGCGAAAAAGGCGTTGCTGCCCTTGTTCTTGCTCAGCCGCTTGCAGAAGGTCATGGCTTCGGCGGCGGCGGTGGCTTCGTCCAATAAGGAGGCGTTGGCGATCGGCAGGCCGGTGAGGTCGCTGATCAGGGTCTGGAAGTTCAGCAGTGCTTCGAGACGGCCTTGGGAAATTTCTGGCTGGTACGGAGTGTAGGCGGTGTACCAGGCCGGGTTTTCCAGCAGGTTGCGCAGGATCGGTGCTGGCGTATGGCAGTTGTAGTAGCCCTGGCCGATGTAAGTCTTGAACAGTTGGTTCTTGCCGGCGATGGCCTTGATCGAGGCCAGTGCATCGGCTTCGCTCTGGCCGTCGCCCATGTCCAGCACGCTGGTGCCCTTGATGCTTTCCGGGATGACGCTGGCGCTCAGGGCTTCCAGGGAGTCGTAGCCCAGGCGTTCGAGCATGGCTTGCTCGTCGCCTGCACGCGGGCCGATGTGGCGGGCGATGAATTCGTTGGCGGTGCCGAGATTAACGGTCATGGGGCGCTCCTCAGGCTTCGGCGTTGGCTTTGATCAGGCGATCGTAGGCGTCTTGGTCCAGCAGTTGGTCCACTTCGGCGGCGTTGGCCGGGTTGAAACGGAAAAACCAGCCTTCGCCCATAGGATCTTCGTTGACCAGTTCCGGATTGCTTTCCAGGGCCGGGTTCACTTCGAGCACTTCACCGTCCAATGGCATGTAGACACCGCTGGCGGCTTTCACCGATTCCACGGTGGAGGCTTCGGCACCCTTGTCGTAGCTTTGCAGTTCCGGTAACTGAACATAGACCACATCGCCCAAGGCGTTCTGGGCAAACGCAGTAATACCGACAGTAACGCTGCCGTCGGCTTCGGCGCGCAGCCATTCGTGATCTTCAGTGAAACGCAACTCGCTCATGGAAACTCCTGGGGCCAGATTCGTCTGGTGGACGCGAAGAAAGGCGCGGGGCTTGGCCCGGCCGAATGGTTATACCCATAGCAAGAATGCGGCCAATGTTATTAATGGCTTATATATCAATGGGTTGAGTGGAGATGTCGAGATGTGGATTGGCTTGGCTGTAGCGAAATCGCTACAGCTGCAGGCCTGGAAAAAATCGTTGTGGGATCAAAGCCTTGCACCATGCAGGTTAGCGCGGCGTGTAGCGATATCGTTCCGCTGTAGCGCTTTCAGTACAGTGGAGGTCGTTTTTGACGCGATTTCGACCACAGCTCAGAACCTCTGTGGGAGCGGGCTTGCTCGCGAAGACGGTGTGCCAGCCAAGTTGATGTTGACTGACACACCGTCTTCGCGAGCAAGCCCGCTCCCACAGGTCGCCGAGTAAAGCTATGGCTTCCCGGAAATACCGTACTTGCGCAACCGATGGGCAATCGCGGTATGTGAGGTCTGCAGGCGGCTGGCCAACTGGCGGGTGGACGGGTAGTTGGCATACAAACTTTCAAGCAGGTGCTTCTCGAAGCTTTCCACAGCCTGTTCCAGGCTCTCGACTTCCACATCACCTTGGCGCGCCACCGAGGTGCCGGCGATGTCGAGGTCGCCGATGTCCACCAGGCTGCTTTCGCAGATGGCGGCGGCGCGGAAGATCACGTTCTGCAATTGCCGCACGTTGCCCGGCCAGCGATTGCCCAACAGTGCCGGATACGTGCCGGGAGCGAGGCGGCAGACCGGGCGCTGGATCTGCGCGCAGGCCTGCTGCATGAAATAACGCGCCAGCAGCAGGATGTCCTGGCCGCGCTCACGCAGCGGCGGCACTTCGACGTTGAGCACGTTCAGGCGATAAAACAGGTCTTCGCGGAACGAGCCTTCGCTGACCATTTTCTCCAGGTTGCGGTGGGTGGCGCTGAGGATCCGTACGTTGACCTTGATTTCCCGGTCGCCGCCCACCCGGCGGAAGCTGCCATCATTCAGGAAACGCAGCAACTTGGCTTGCAGGTACGGCGACATCTCGCCAATTTCATCGAGGAACACCGTGCCTTGGTTCGCCAGCTCCATCAGCCCTGGCTTGCCGCCCCGTTGTGCGCCGGTGAAGGCGCCGGGGGCGTAGCCGAACAGTTCGCTTTCGGCCAGGTTCTCCGGCAGCGCGGCGCAGTTCAGGGCCAGGAACGGCGCGCTGTGACGGGCGCTGATGGCGTGGCAAGCCCGGGCCACCAGTTCCTTGCCGGTGCCGGTTTCGCCCTGGATCAGCAACGGTGCATCCAGGGCCGCGACGCGCTGGGCCCGGGCCTTGAGGGTGCGGATCGCCGGGGATTCGCCCAGCAGCGCGTCGAAACCTTCGGCGTGATCGTGATGCAGGGCCGACAGGCGCTCGCCGATGCGGTTGGGCTGATAAAGCGTCAGCAGCGCGCCGGCATCGGTGATGGGCGTGGCATCCAGGAGCAAGGTCTGGCCGTTGAGGGTGATTTCTCGAAGCGGCAAGCGGAAACCGTTCTCCAGCAGGGCGCCGAGCAATGCCTCGTCACCGAACAGCTCGGCCACGCTTTCCCCGGCCGGTTCACGCCCGTACAGGGCAATCAGCGCCGGGTTGGCCAGCAACACCTTGCCGGCGCTGTCCAGGGCCAGCACCGGGTCGGTCATGGCGGCCAGCAAGGCATCGAGCTGCAAGTGCCGGCGCTGGCCCGGCAGGATGTCCACCACGGTAACGGCCTGCACGCCGCGCACGCTGAACAACGCCTCGCGCAACTCGTCGAGCACTTGCGGGCTGAGGGTCGGGGCGTCGATGTAGACGTTGGGCGGCACCATCTCCACGGCATCCAGGTTGAGATTGCGCCCACCGAGCAAGGCCAGGACTTCCTGGGTGATGCCGACGCGGTCGATGAAACTGACGTGGATACGCATGGGGCGGTTTAGGGTTCTGGAGTGCGGAGGGTGGCCAGTATGCCTTGGGGCGGGCTGTTGGTGAAATCCCGACGCAGCCTTGAGAGCAACGGTGCCCCCCCCTGTGGGAGCGGGCTTGCTCGCGAAGGCGGTGTACCAGTCGACATCTAATTGGCTGACACTACGCCTTCGCGAGCAAGCCCGCTCCCACAGGAGATCGGAGGTGAGACGGGTATCGTTTACAACCCCACATCCCACTCAGGCGTCTCAGGAAACTTCAACACCAGAAAATCCAGCAGGCTGCGCAACGCCGACGGCATGTGCTTGCGTGAGGCGTACACCGCGTACATGTTCATCCGGCGCGGTTCGGCGTGGCCCAGCAGGCGCACCAGTTCACCGCTCTGGATATGCGGGCCAGCCTGGTAGCTGGGCAGCATCGCCACGCCCGCGCCGGCTATCGTGGCCTGGAGCAAGGTGCTGGCTTCGTTGGCGCTGATATTGCCTTGCACCGGCACCGCGACCGGCTCGCCGTCTTGCTCGAAATGCCACAGGCTCTTGCCAACGTAGGAATGGGTCAGGCAGTTGTGCCGGCTCAGGTCTTCCACGCGCAGCGGTGTCGAGTGCTCACGCAGATACCGCGGCGACGCGCAGATCACCGAGCGGCAGACGGTAAGGCGGCGGGCGATCAGGTTCGGGTCCAGGTCGTTGCTCATGCGGATCGCCAGGTCGATGCGTTCATCCACCAGGTTGACGGTGCGGTCGAGCATCTGCAGGTCGACGCTCACCCCTGGGTAGCGCTTGACGTATTCGGCCATGGCGCTCGCCAGTTGGGCCTGGCCGAACGAGGTGCTGGCACTGATGCGCAACATGCCCCGTGGCGCGTCGTCCGGGGTGCCGACGGCGGCTTGCATGTCGCCGGACAACTCCAGCATTTGCCGGCAGCGCGGCAGGATCTCCGTGCCGGCGGCGGTCAGGCTCAGTTTGCGCGTGGTGCGGTGCATCAGCCGGGCACCGACCCAGTCTTCCAGCTCCGCCAGGTAGCGTGACACCACCGGCCGCGACAGGTCCAGGTGCTCGGCCGCCGCTGACTGGCTACCGAGGTCGACCACCGTGACGAACACCCGCATTGCTTGTAGACGATCCATGATTTGCCCGCTTTCAGAAACAAACTATGTCCCAGCATCGCATTTTTTGTAACGAGTCAGGCAACTAAGCTCAGTCACATCCCCTGACGGGTTTTTGGACAACGGAGCACACCATGACCGGACTTATCCCACTCAAGCGCCTGCTGCTGGCCACCGCCGCCCTGGCCTTCACCGCCCAGGGCTGGGCCGCCGATTTGACGCTCGACGTCTACAACCCCGGTGCGGCGGCGGTTTTTCCAGTGACGTCGGTGTTGGTCAGCGGTGAGAAGGAGGCGATTTTGGTGGACGCCCAGTTCGGCAAGACCCAGGCCGAGCAGGTGGTGGAGAAAATCCGCGCCAGTGGCAAACGGCTGACCACGATCTACATCAGCCATGGCGATCCTGACTACTATTTTGGCTTGGAAACCCTCACCGCCGCGTTCCCTGAGGCCAAGGTGCTGGCGTCGGCGCCGACCGTCGAACACATCAAGCACACCCTGGACGGCAAGCTGAAATATTGGGGGCCGATCCTGAAGACCGATGCACCCACCAAGGCCATCGTGCCCCAGGTGTTGAAGGGCGACAGCCTGACCCTGGAAGGCCGGCGCCTGCAGATCGTCGGCCTCGATGGCCCGCAACCGGACCGCAGTTTCGTCTGGATTCCATCGATCAAGGCGGTGGTTGGCGGTGTCGTGGTGGCCGAGAACATTCATGTGTGGATGGCCGACACCCAGACGCCGAAGTCTCACAAGGATTGGCTGGCGACCCTCGCCACCATTGAAAAACTGCAACCGAGCACGGTGATTCCGGGTCACTACTTGGGCGACAGCGTCCGTTCCCTGGCTCCGGTGCGCTTCACCGCCGGTTACATCAAGGCGTTCGACGAAGAAACCGCCAAGGCCAAGGATTCCGCCGCGCTGATCGCCGCCATGAAACTACGCTATCCGAACTTGGGTGAAGACAGTTCCCTGGAACTCAGTGCCAAGGTGGCGAAAGGCGAGATGAAGTGGTGAGGTATTGAGACAGCGATGAGGCTGGTCTGATGCGCTTTTGTGGCGAGGGAGCTTGCTCCCGCTGGGCTGCGCAGCGGCCCCAATACCAGACAGTGAGTCGTACCTGGCGCTCCGCATGAGCATTTTTGCGACTGCTGCGCAGCCGAGCGGGAGCAAGCTCCCTCGCCACAAGGGCTTCATTTCAAGCCACAAAGGCTCATGTCACTTGGAAATATTCAAGCAACTGCTTCAGTAGCATCTTGTGTAATCAACGGAGAATACCATGAGCAAAATCGCAATCATCGGCGCCACCGGGCGTGCGGGTAGCCAGCTGTTGGAAGAGGCCTTGCGCCGTGGTCACAGCGTAACGGCCATTGCCCGCAACACCGCGAAAATCGGCGAAAGGACCGGGGTGGTCAGCAAACAGCTGGATGTATTGGACAGCGAGGCGTTGACTGCGGCCATCGCCGGCCACGACGTGGTGATCAGTGCCGCGCACTTTGCCACCGTGCCGGCCGACAAAATCATCGCACCGCTGAAGGCCGCCGGGGTCAAGCGCTTGCTGGTGGTCGGCGGGGCCGGTTCGTTGCTGCTGCCGGATAACAGCCGGGTGATCGACAGTGATGGTTTTCCTGAGGAATACCTGGCCGAAGCCAGCGCCGGTGCCGTGTTCCTGGATGTGCTGCGCAAGGAACAGGACTTGGACTGGACCTTCCTCTCGCCTTCGGCGGAGTTCGTTGAAACCGAGCGCACCGGGCAGTTCCGAGTGGGCAAGGACCACCTGCTGTTTGATGACACCGGGCGCAGTTGGATCAGCTTTGCCGATTACGCCATCGCGATGATCGATGAAGTGGAAACGCCGCAGTTTTCGCAAAAGCGGTTTACCGTCGGCTATTGATCACAGAATCAGCCGTGAAGCCGCACCCAGACGCTGACCAGCACCGTCGCCGCCATCAGCCAGGCGACGGCTGCCACGGCCAATGAGGCTTCGAGGCGCATGCGGTCGACCATCACGTACAGCGTTGCGAGATAGACGAAGTACGGAATGATCGACCACATGCCAAACACGATGGTGGTCTTCAGGTCGTCCACCGAGCGGCCCTTGCCGACGATGTAGTGGGCGATCAGGGCGAAGGTGGGGAACAGCGGCACCAACCCGGCGATGTAGTAATTCTTGGTCTTGGCGAGCATCGCCAGGATGACCACCACGGCGGCACCCAGCGCCGCCTTGAAAATCAGATCCACAGCTTCACATCCCAGGTCAGTGGCTCAGGCCATATTTTTTGACTTTGTCGAACAGCGTGGTCTTGGCCATGCCCAGTTCCTGGCTGGCCTGGGTCAGGTTGCCACCGCTGCGTTGCAGGGCGTCCACCAGCAGGTTGCGTTCGAAGGCTTCCACCGCTTCGGCGAAGGCCAGGCCCTGGCTGCCACCGCTGGCGCCGGAGCGCTTGAAGGCCGGCAGGCCCAAGGCATAGCGCTCGGCGACGTTGCGCAGCTCGCGCACGTTGCCCGGCCAGTCATGGCTCATCAGGTTCGACAGGGTCTGGTTGTCCAGCTCCGGCACCGTGCGGTCGAAGCGCAGGGACGACTGCTGGAGGAAATGCTCGAACAGTTGCAGGATGTCTTCGCGCCGCTCGCGCAGGGGCGGCAGCTCCAGGGTCACCACGTTGAGGCGGTAATACAGGTCGCTGCGGAACTGCCCGGAGCGGCCCATTTCGTCCAGGTCGGACTTGGTGGCGGCGATCACCCGGCAATCCACGGCCACGCTCTGGTTCGAACCCAGGCGTTCGAGGGTGCGTTCCTGCAACACGCGCAGCAACTTGATCTGCAAGGGCAGGGGCATGCTCTCCACTTCATCGAGGAACAGCGTGCCGCCGTCGGCGTGCTCGATCTTGCCGATCCGGCGCTTGCCGGCACCGGTGAAGGCATTGGCCTCGTGGCCGAAAATCTCGCTTTCGAACAGGTTTTCCGGCAAGCCGCCGCAGTTCAGCGCGACGAACTGCTTGTCATGGCGCCGACTGAAATCATGCAGGCAGCGGGCGACCAATTCCTTGCCGGTGCCGGTTTCGCCTTCGATCAGCACGTTGGCCGAGGTGTCGGCGACGTTGGCGATCAGCGCGCGCAGGTGCTGCATGGCCGGCGAGCGACCAATGATCCGGCCTTCCAGGGAATCGCGTTCGGCCAGTTGCCGCCGCAGCGATGACACTTCCCGGGCCAGGCTGCGCTGCTCCAGGGCGCGGCGGGCGACGTCCACCAAGCGTTCAGGAGAGAAGGGCTTCTCCATGAAGTCATAGGCGCCTTTTTGCATGGCGCCCACGGCCATGGAAATGTCGCCATGGCCGGTGATCAACACCACCGGCAGGCTGCGGTCCCGCGCCTTGAGACGGGTCAGCAGTTCCAGGCCGTCGATGCCCGGCAGGCGAATGTCGCTGATGACGATGCCGGCAAAGTTATCGTCGACCCGCTCCAGCGCCTCTTCGGCGCTGCCCACGCCGACGCAGGGAATGTCTTCCAGGCTCAAGGCCTGCTGGCAGCCCAGCAGGACGTGGGGGTCGTCTTCGACGATCAGTACGCTCAGGTCGTGGTTCATAGCGGCTCGGCAGGTGAAGGGTTCACCAACGGTAGGTTGAGGACAAACGTGGTGCCACGCTCGAGCGGGTACTCGACGCCCAGGTGCCCACCCGCGGCGGCGGCCAGGCTCGCCGAGAGCGTCAGGCCCAGGCCCAGGCCTTGTTCGCCAGGCTTGGTGGTGAAGAACGGTTCGAACAAATGCTTGCGGGCCTCAGGATCGATGCCGTGGCCATTGTCGCGCACCCGCAAGCGATATTTACCGTCGGCGGCCTGGCCTTCGAGCCACAGTTTCGGCTCGGGTTGCGTCTGCATGGCGTCCAGGGCATTGCCGATCAGGTTCACCAGGATCTGTTCCAGGCGGGTCTGGTCGATTTGCAATTGGACGTCATCGAAACCGCTGTGGATCTGGATGTCGAGGTTTTCCAGGCGTCCGCCCAGCAGTTGCAAGGCGGCTTCGACGGCTTTGCCCAGGCTCGCTCGGCCCTGGTCATCGCCGCGGCGGGCAAAGGCGCGCAGGCTGGCGGTGATCCGGCCCATGCGGTCGATCAATTCGTTGATGGTATTGAGGTTGGTGCTGGCGATGTCCAGTTGGCCGCGCTCAAGGAAGCGTACGGTGTTGCCGGACAAGGTGCGCAACGCCGCCAGCGGCTGGTTGAGTTCATGGGCAATACTGGTGGACATCTGGCCGATGGCCGCCAGTTTTCCGGCCTGGACCAGTTCGTCCTGGGCCCGGCGCAAGGTCTCTTCGGCCTGGCGTCGCTCGCGGATCTGGCCCTTGAGTCGTTCGTTGCTGGCACGCAGGTCGGTGGTGCGTTCGGTAATCCGACGCTCGAGCTGGTTGTTGGCTTCCTGCAACGCTTCCCGGGCCGCGAGACGGGTGGCAATGACCTTGCGCCGTTCGTTCCAGGCGATCAGCAGGAACGCCACCAGGGCGAAGGCCACGGCCACCAGGATGCCTTGGTTGATCGCCTGGCGACGCAGGTCTTCAAGGGGCGTCAGCAGGGTGAAATTCCACGGGGTATCGCTCAAGGGCCGGGTTTGCGACAAATAGCTGATGGCGCGCTCGTCGGACACCAGTTGGGTGTTGGCCGGGAAGGTCAGCTTCTCCATGCCTTCGGCCAGGCGCTCCCGGGCCAGGGGCACCAGCTCGTTCAAAGGGAACCAATAATATTGCAGGCTGCGGGCCAGGCGTTCCTTGGTCTCGTCGCTCAGGGGGCGCACCGACTTGAGCCGTCGCGCCGAGTCGCTGGACAGGATGATGATGCCGTTTTCATCACTGACGAACGCCTCCAGCCGCGCCCGCTGCCAGCGCTCCTCCATGGCTTCGAGGCGCACCTTGACCACGGCGACGCCGATGATCTTGCCCTGTTGTTCCAGGCCATGGGCGAGATAGTAACCGGGCTCGCCATTGGTGCTGCCGATGCCATAGAACCGTCCCGGCTGGCCGCGCACGGCGTTCTGGAAGTAGGCGCGGAAGGACAGGTCTTCGCCCAGGTAACTGTCGACATCACGCCAGTTGCTGGTGGCCATCACCCGGCCGGTGGTGTCCATCACGTAGATGGCCCGGCTGCGACTGCGGCGGTTCAGGCCTTCGAGGTATTCGTTGACGGTCTTGCGATGCTCGGGCGTCGGGTCGTCCAGCAGTTGCGAGACGCTCGACTCAAGCTCCAACAGGCTGGGCAGGTAGGTGTACTTGCTGATCTCGCTCTCGACCGCACGGGCGTGCAGTTCCAACTGGCGCTCACCATTCTCGGCGAGGCCGCGTACGCCGTAGTGCTCACTGATCCAGAAGCCGAGGTAACCCAGGCCGATCATCAACGCAATGACCAGCGGCGGCAGGAACAGATGGCGGATCAGGCGGGGTTTCACGGCGAGTGATGGCGGCGCGGCGCGATAAAGGGTGGGGTCGCATTTCATCACAGAAGCCTTGGGTCAACCAGTGTGGCGGCGGTCGTCCTTCGAACGCGGTCCTGTGGCGAGGGAGCTTGCTCCCGCTCGGCTGCGAAGCAGTCGCAAAACGGTTCATGCGGTATGCCAGAAACATTGCATTTGCCGGTTTGGGGTCGCTGTGCGACCCAGCGGGAGCAAGCTCCCTCGCCACAAGGACAAGCGCGCCTAAAGGAGGCGACGCTTAGTGCTGCAGGATTTTCTCAAGGAAATGCTGCGCACGTTCGGAGCGGGCGCTGATGTCGCCGAAGAACTCTTCTTTCGGGCAGTCTTCGATGATCTGGCCCTGGTCCATGAAGATCACCCGGTTCGCCACTTTGCGGGCGAAGCCCATTTCGTGGGTCACGCACATCATGGTCATGCCTTCGTGGGCCAGTTGCACCATCACGTCGAGCACTTCGTTGACCATTTCCGGGTCAAGGGCCGAGGTCGGTTCGTCGAACAGCATCACCACCGGGTCCATCGCCAGCGCACGGGCAATCGCCACGCGCTGCTGCTGGCCGCCGGAGAGCTGGCCCGGGTGCTTGTGGGCGTGGGCCGAGAGACCCACGCGCTCAAGCAATTGCAGGCCTTTCTTGGTGGCTTCTTCCTTGCTGCGGCCCAGCACCTTGATCTGCGCGATGGTCAGGTTCTCGGTGATGGTCAGGTGCGGGAACAGTTCGAAATGCTGGAACACCATGCCCACCCGCGAACGCAGTTTCGGCAGGTTGGTCTTCGGGTCGGCGATGGACGTGCCATCGACCACGATGTCGCCCTTCTGGAACGGCTCCAGGGCGTTCACGCACTTGATCAGCGTGGACTTGCCCGAACCCGACGGCCCGCACACCACCACAACCTCACCCTTGCTGACCTCGGTGCTGCAATTGGTCAGTACCTGGAAGTCCCCATACCACTTGTTGATGTTCTTGATAGAGATCATACGGCGAACCTTTTTTGCAGACGCTTGACCAGCAGCGAGGCGGCAAAGCTGATTGTGAAGTACACGAGACCTGCGATGATCAGGAACTCATTGGAGCGGCCGATGATGTCGCCATTGGCCCGCGAAGCATTGAGGAAGTCCACCAGGCCGACCGTGTAGACCAGCGAGGTGTCCTGAAACAGGATGATGCTCTGTTGCAGCAACAGCGGGGTCATCTTGCGAAACGCCTGGGGCAGGATGATCAGGCGCATGACCTGGCCATAGTTCATGCCCAGTGCCTGTGCCGCGCCCATCTGGCCCTTGGGGATCGACTGCACGCCGGCCCGCACGATTTCGCAGAAGTACGCCGCCTCGAACATCATGAACGCCACGACGCAGGAGCCGAACGCACCGATCGGCGTGTCTTCGCCGGTGATCCAGCGCAGCACGAACGGCACCGCCAGGTAGAACCAGGTGATGACCAGCAGCAGCGGGATCGAGCGGAAATAGTTGACGTAGGCGCCAGCGATATTGGAGACCAGCTTGTTGTGGGACAGGCGCATCAGCGCAAGGATCGTCCCCAGGATGATCCCGCCGACGACACCCAGGGCCATCAGCTTGAGGGTCATCACCATGCCGTTCCACAAGCCGGGAATGGCCGGGATGATGCCAGTGAAGTCGAATTCCATTATTTACCCCCCACGGAGATCAGGCCGGGCACCGCGACTTTCTTCTCGACCATGCGCATGAGCAGCATCAGGCTCATGTTCAGGGTGAAGTAGATCAGCGTCGCCAGGGTAAAGGCTTCGAACAGGTTGGCCGAGAACTCGGCGGTCTGCTTGGTCTGCGCGAGCAGTTCCATCAAGCCGATCAGCGAGGCCACGGAGGAGTTCTTGAAGACGTTGAGGAATTCCGAGGTCAGCGGCGGAATGATGATCCGGTAGGCCTGGGGCAGCAGCACGTTCCAGTAGATCTGCGGCAGCTTGAAGCCCATGGCGCGGGCGGCGGATTCCTGGCCGCGCGGCAGCGCCTGGATGCCGGTGCGTACCTGTTCGCAGACCCGCGCGGCGGTGAACAGGCCCAGGCACACGACGACGCTCAGGTAGGCCGAGGTGGTCGGGTTCAGGTCCTGCTTGTACCACTCCTGCATATCGGCGGGCAGCAGGTCCGGCACCAGGAAGTACCAGATGAACAGCTGAACCAGCAGGGGCACGTTACGGAAAAGCTCTACGTAGCACGTGGCGATGCCCGACACCAGCCGGTTCGGCACGGTGCGCATCACACCCAGGATCGAGCCCAGCAGCAGGGCGATGATCCAGGCGACGACGGCGATGGCGATGGTCCAGCCCAGGCCGGCCACGTACCAGTCGAGATAAATCTCGCTGCCCACGCCGGTGGACTTGAAGAACACGCCCCAGTCCCAGTTGTAATTCATTAGGGTCTCCCCTCAGATCGTTCGATATACAAATGCCCGCCTGGGGAAGCTCCGTTCCCGCCCGGCTTGGAGGCCAGGCACACGCGATCGGCTCGACAGCCACCGGTTCGAGTGTTTCCAGATTTGCCAGCAGGGAGTGACCATCCCCTGAAGGAGCGGGGCCCCTTCAGGAGATAAGGTTAGTCAGAAATCAGGATTTCTTGTCGTCAGCCGCTTTATCGGTCGGCGTGGCGATCAGTGCCTTGAGTTCGTCGCTCATCGGGAAGTTGAGATTCAGGCCTTTTGGCGGGATCGGTTGCATGAACCATTTTTCGTAGATCTTGTTGATCTCGCCCGAAGCGTAGGTGGCCTTGATGGCGTCATCGACAACCTTTTTGAACGGCTCGTCGCCCTTGCGCATCATGCAGCCGTAGATTTCGTAGGACTGTGGGGTGCCGGTGACGGCCCAGTCATCGGCCTTCTTGGCCTTGGCGGCTTCGCCAGCCAGCAGGGCGTCGTCCATCATGAACGCGACGGCACGACCCGATTCCAGCATCTGGAAGGATTCGCCGTGGTCCTTGGCGGAGATGACGTTCATGCCCATCTGCTTGTCGGCGTTCATGGCCTTGAGGATGCGCTCGGACGTGGTGCCGGCGGTGGTCACGACGTTCTTGCCCTTGAGGTCGTCGAAATCCTTGTACTTGGAGTCTTTCTTGGACAGCAGCTTGGTGCCGATCTCGAAGATGCCAACGGAGAAGGCGACTTGTTGCTGGCGCTCGACGTTGTTGGTGGTGGAGCCGCACTCCAGGTCCACGGTGCCGTTCTGCACCAGCGGGATACGAGTTTGCGAGGTGACCAGGTTGTACTTGACCTGCAGGTTCGGTACGTCGAGCTCTTTCTTCAGGGCTTCGACAACTTTCAGCTGGATGTCATGGGAGTAGCCGACCGGCTTGCCGGAAGCGTCTGCGATGTAGGAGAACGGAATGGAAGCGTCGCGATGCCCAAGCGTAACGACGCCGGACTCTTTGATCTTTTTCAGTGTGCCGGTCAGTTCGGCTGCGAAAACCGGCGTGCTGATCAGAGCGGCAGCAATGGCTGCGCCCAGGAGATGGGGAACGATACGCATCGATGTTTCCTCGACATTGTTTTTTTTATTTCGGCCGGTTCGTCGGCCCTGAGTACTTCGAAATGCCTGGCAGCTCCTGGTGTGTTGGCGTACAGGCATTCGTCTCGAGGAGTGTAGAGCATGAGTCGTGCCAGGCCAGTCGTTTCTGGATAACTACTTGTTTTTTAAGATAATTAATGTTTTGTTTCAGGTTTTGTGCGGCCTGGTTTATCCGGTTAGCCGAACCGATCGATAGGTCTTGTTCGGAAAACCGAATGCCTTGCGCCTTCACACAATCCCTGTGGGAGCGGGCTTGCTCGCGAAGACGGTCTACCTGAACCGATGATGTTGAAAGTGCCGCCGTCTTCGCGAGCAAGCCCGCTCCCACAGGGTTCTGTGGTGGGCTCCAGATAGCGAAAAGCCCCTGAATCGCGGGATTCAGGGGCTCTTCGGTTTAGCCGGGTATCGCTCAGGCCGCTTCGATCTTGCGGCGATTGTGCTCGACCTTATCCAAGTACTGCTGCAGCTTCTGTTGCTCGGCGGGGGTGGTGAACAAACCCAGCTTGCTGCGGCGCCAGAGGATATCCTGGGCATCGACGGCCCACTCGTCGCTGCACAGATAATCGATTTCGCGGGTGTAGAGGCCGGCACCGATGTGCTCGCCCAGATCGCCGAGGTCGTGCACGCCTTCGAGCATGCGCCAGGTACGGCTGCCATAGGTGGTGGCCCAGCGCCGGGCGATGTCGGTTGGCAGCCAGTCGAATTTGTCCCGCAGCGCCGAGCACAGTGCTTGCGGGGTGGTCATGTTTTCCCCGCCGGGGAGGGCTTCCACGGCGGTCCAGCTTCCGCGCATCTGTGTGAAGTAGGGGGCCAGTTGCGCCATGGCTGATTCGGCCAGTTTGCGATAGGTGGTCAGCTTGCCGCCAAACACCGACAGCAATGGGGCCTCTTGACCGCCGCCCGACAGCGCCAGGGTGTAGTCCCGTGTCACGGCCGATGGGTTGTCGGATTCGTCATTGCACAGCGGACGTACACCGGAGTAGCTGTGCAGGATATCGTCGCGGCTGATCTGCTTCTTGAAGTGAGCATTGACCACTTTCAACAGATAATCGGTTTCGCCTTCGGTAATCGCCACTTTGGCCGGATCGCCGGTGTATTCGCGATCCGTCGTACCGATCAAGGTGAACTGATTCAGGTACGGAATGGTGAACACGATGCGCTGATCTTCGTTTTGCAGAATGTGCGCATGCTCGCCTTCGTAGAGTTTCGGCACGATCAGGTGACTGCCCTGGATCAGGCGGATGCCATAGGGCGATTCCAGCTTCAGGTCATCGCGAATGAACTTGGCCACCCACGGGCCCGCAGCGTTGACCAGCGCCTTGGCGTGGATCGAAAACAGGCTGCCGTCGGCACGTTCCAGGTGCAAGTGCCACAGACCTTTGCTTCGACGGGCATTCACGCAACGGGTGCGGGTGTGGACATGCGCGCCTTTCTCCCGGGCGGCCATGGCATTGAGCACCACCAGCCGCGCGTCGTCGACCCAACAGTCGGAGTATTCGAAGCCTTTGGTGATCTCGCTTTTCAGTGCGCTGTCGGCCCCGAACTTCAGGCTTCTGGAGCCGGCGAGTTGCTCGCGTTTGCCCAGGTGATCGTAGAGGAACAGGCCGGCGCGAATCATCCAGGCCGGGCGCAGGTGCGGGCGGTGGGGCAGCACGAAGCGCATTTGCTTGACGATGTGCGGGGCCTTGGTCAGCAGCACTTCACGCTCGGCCAAGGCTTCGCGTACGAGGCGGAATTCATAATGTTCAAGGTAGCGCAGGCCGCCGTGGATCAGCTTGCTGCTCGCCGACGAGGTATGGCTGGCCAGATCGTCCTTTTCGCAAAGGAACACCGAAAGACCGCGACCGGCAGCGTCCGTGGCAATCCCCACGCCATTGATACCGCCACCAATGACGGCGACGTCATAGATCTCGGCGAGAGGGGGCGTAGGCAAGGTAGAAGTGGGCATCGGCTGGCCTCGGGCTCTTTTTCACAATATTTGAATTCGAACATAAATGTTCATTTGCGAAAATACTAGCCCATAAGCACAGCCACGACCAGTCGAATTCGATTGAAATTACTGATCGAATGCGGCTGAAAGGAAAATTTACGAACAAAAAGAGAATTGTGGAATGCTTCTGTGGCGAGGGAGCTTGCTCCCGCTGGATGGCGAAGCCATCCCAAGCAGGCTGGCGTTTTTCTTCAGGCTAACCGCACCAGGCCGATTTTACGACGGCTACGCCGCCGAGCGGGAGCAAGCTCCCTCGCCACAGGGGATCGGGGTGAAGTCAGACCACCTCCAGCCGAATCTTGTGCTGGGTCAATAGTTGCGCCAGGGCCGGCACGGGCTGCTGGTCGGTCACCAGGCAGTCGATCAGGCTGATAGGCCCCAGGCGGACCATGGCGTTGCGCCCGAATTTGCTGGAGTCCGCCGCCAACAGCACTTGCCGGGCGTTGGCGATGATGGCTTGGGAAACCCGCACTTCCTGGTAGTCGAAGTCCAGCAGGCTGCCATCTTCATCGATCCCGCTGATGCCCACCAGGGCGAAGTCGACCTTGAACTGATTGATGAAGTCGACGCTGGCCTGGCCCACCACGCCGCCATCACGCCGTACGTTACCGCCAGCGACCAGGACTTCGAAATCGTCCTTGGCACTGAGGATCGAAGCCACGTGCAGGTTGTTGGTGATGACCTTCAGATGGTTGTGATTGAGCAGCGCCCGGGCGATGGATTCGGTGGTGGTGCCGATGTTGATGAACAGCGAGGCGTGATCGGGGATCTGGGCGGCGATGGCTTCGGCGATGCGTTGCTTCTCGTCGCGCATCTGGTCCGCGCGCATGGCGTAGGCAGTGTTTTCCACGCTTGAATCGTAGGCGGCGCCGCCGTGGTAGCGGCGCAGCAGGTTCACTTCCGCCAGTTGATTGATGTCGCGGCGGATGGTTTGCGGGGTGACGACGAATAGCTGCGCCATTTCCTCGATGCTGACATAGCCGCGCTCGCGGACCAGTTCGAGGATTTGTTGCTGGCGTGGAGGCAGATTCATGGGGCTTCCTTTGGGCTGCCGTACAAAATTTGCCCATGATGCCGCAGGAATCCACTCCCGACCAGTTTCGGAATCTTGTCGGCCTTTATTCCGCGTCTTCGTGGGGCTCCCAATCGCGGGTGCGGCTGACGGCTTTCTGCCAGCCGGCGTAGAGTTTCTCTTTCGCCGGCTCCTCCAGTTGCGGTTCGAATTCGCGCTCGATCACCGCTTTGCCCCGCAGTTCTTCCAGGCTGCCCCAGAAGCCGCACGCCAGGCCGGCCAGGTAGGCGGCGCCCAAGGCCGTGGTTTCACGCATCTTCGGCCGCTCGACCCGGGTGCCGAGGATGTCGGCCTGGAACTGCATCAGGAAATTGTTTGCCACCGCGCCACCGTCGACGCGCAGGGCCCGGAGGCGTTCGCCCGAATCCTGCTGCATGGCGTCGAGTACGTCGCGGGTCTGGTAGGCAATCGACTCCAGCGCTGCGCGAATAATGTGATCGACCCGTACGCCGCGGGTCAGGCCGAACAGCGCGCCACGGGCATAGGGGTCCCAATACGGCGCGCCGAGGCCGGTGAAGGCGGGCACCAGGTACACACCGTTGCTGTCCTTGACCTTGTTGGCGAAGTATTCGGTGTCCAGGGCGTCGTTGATGATCTTCAGTTCATCGCGCAGCCATTGGACCGTGGAGCCGCCATTGAATACCGCGCCTTCCAGGGCGTAGGCCACTTCGCCACGTGGGCCGCAGGCGATGGTGGTGAGCATGCCGTGATTGGATTTCACGGCCTTCTTGCCCGTGTTCATCAGCAGGAAGCAGCCGGTGCCGTAGGTGTTTTTCGCCTGGCCCGGCTCCACGCACATCTGCCCGAACAGGGCGGCCTGCTGATCGCCAGCGATGCCGCCGATGGCGATGCCGCTCTTGGTGCGCCCGTAGATTTCCGAGGACGACTTTACTTCAGGGAGCATTTCGCGAGGGATGTCGAGGATCTCGAGCATCTTCGCGTCCCATTCCAGCGAGTGGATATTGAAGAGCATCGTGCGCGAGGCGTTGGTGTAGTCGGTGACGTGGACCTTGCCGCCGGTGAATTTCCAGATCAGCCAGCTATCGACGGTGCCGAACAGCAGCTCACCGTTGCGCGCGCGCTCGCGGCTGCCTTCGACGTTGTCCAGGATCCACTTGAGCTTGGTGCCGGAGAAGTACGGGTCGGTGACCAGGCCGGTGGTCTGGCTGATGTATTGCTCGTGGCCGTCGCGCTTGAGCTGTTGGCAGATCTCGGTACTGCGCCGGCACTGCCAGACGATGGCGTTGTAGATTGGCCGACCGGTGGTCTTGTCCCAGACCACGGTGGTTTCCCGCTGGTTGGTGATGCCGATGGCCGCCACTTGGTCATGGTGCAGGCCGGCCTGGGCCAGGGCCTCGACCATGACCGCGCTCTGGGTGGCGAAGATTTCCATCGGGTCGTGTTCGACCCAACCGGCTTGTGGGTAATGCTGGGCGAATTCGCGCTGGGCGGTGCAGACCACGTTGGCGTCACGGTCGAAGATGATCGCCCGCGAGCTGGTCGTACCCTGGTCGAGGGCAATGATGTAATTCTTGTTCTGGATATCGGTCATGTCGATTGCCTTGGGACGTAAAAGGAAGAAGCCACGGCGCAGGTTCGATGGGCAAGAGCCTGCGTCGACTGTTTCAGGATGTTCTGGGCTTGCCGTCAATGGCCGGTGTTGCATCCTTTGTAGCAGTTATGGCGCTGGGCAGGTGGCGGGCAATCAACCCGCGATAAGCCGCGGCACCGAGGCACGCACCGACGATCGGCGCAAAAACCGGAACCAGGAAGTACGGGATATCGCGTCCACCCGTGAGGGAAATTTCACCCCAGCCTGCGAAGAAAGTCATCAGTTTAGGACCGAAATCCCGCGCCGGGTTCATCGCAAAGCCCGTCAGCGGTCCCATGGAGCTGCCAATCACGGCAATCAGCAGGCCGATCAGCAGCGGCGCCAGTGGGCCACGGGGCAAGCCGTTGTTGTCATCTGTCAGGGACATGATGACCCCCATCAGAATGGCGGTGATGATCGCTTCCACGAGAAAGGCCTGGCCAGTGGACAGTGCTGCGTGCGGGTAGGTGGAGAACACCGAGGCCAGTTCGAGGCTCGCTTCGGTGCCGCGAACCATGTGCCGGGATTGTTCGAAATCGAAGAATAGATTGCTGTACAGCGTGTAGACCAGAAGGGCGCCGCAGAAAGCGCCGGTCACTTGGGAAATGATGTAGAAGGGCAGCTTGCGTTTTTCAAAGTCGGTGAACAGGCACAGGGCGATGCTGACGGCAGGGTTGAGATGGGCGCCGGAAATGCCCGCGCTCAGATAGATGGCCATGCTGACGCCGACGCCCCAAATGAGGCTGATTTCCCACAAGCCGAAACTCGCACCCGCGACCTTGAGCGCCGCGACGCAACCGGTGCCGAAAAAGATCAGCAGGCCCGTTCCCAGGAATTCGGCCAGGCATTGGCTGGACAGGGGCGGCTGTTGTAAAGCAGTTGTCATTCAAACCTCGGTTTTTTGTTGTTTTGCAGCGCGTTCGATACAGCACGATTGCGCGATTTCCACCGAGGCAGGATCCCCATCCTGATCTCGGGTTGCAGCTTGAGACATGCAATGTGACTTTCAGTTTCGAAAAAATATAGACAAGAAACGCTGGTGTCAAAGGTCGAAAGTGAACCGTCGGTCATATTTCAACTATTCGCGCTGTGAATGACTCGCCTGTTGGCGCGGCGTCGCCGGTCGTTGCAGTGCAGTACCGGAGCCTTTTCACAGGCGATGGCTTAGAATCGGCTGACTCGTTTTGGATTTCCTTTGTCAGGAGCGGTCATGACACCCGCGTTGGATCTGCTTAAGAAAGTGCGCGCCGAACATCGCATCCACAGCTATGAACACGATCCCAAGGCTGCTTCCTATGGCTTGGAGGCGGCGGAAAAGCTCGGGCTGGATCCGGCGCAAGTGTTCAAGACGCTGTTGGCGGCCAGCGAAAAAGGTGAGCTGTTGGTGGCGGTAGTGCCTGTGGCCGGGAGTTTGGATTTGAAAGGCCTGGCCCATGCCGCCGGCGTGAAGAAGGTCGAGATGGCCGACCCGGCCGCCGCGCAGCGTTCGACCGGTTATTTGCTCGGCGGGATCAGCCCGCTGGGGCAGAAGAAGCGTCTGCGCACGTTTATCGACAGTTCCGCACAGCCGCTCGCCAGCATGTTCGTCAGTGCGGGGCGGCGTGGGTTGGAAGTCGAGCTGGCGCCTTCGGTATTGAAGGAGCACACCGGGGCGGCGTTTGCCGATATTGGGCGGACTTGATAGCCGGGTGGCTGCTGCGCAGCCAAGCGGGAGCAAGCTCCCTCGCCACAGGGGAGTAAGGCCTGGTCGGTGTGTTTATCCGGCGCTGTAGGGTGAAAATTCTGCTGATCTGTCTCTGGATAAGCCGTGCCGTTGCACCCATGCTGGCGCATCAGAAAAATAAGGAGAAGTGCCATGCAGCTTGCGTTTCATCAGGTCGATGCGTTCAGTGACCGGCCATTCGGCGGTAACCCGGCGATGGTCTATCGGCTCGACGGCTGGCTTGCCGATGACTTGATGCAGAAGATTGCCGCCGAACATAACCTGGCTGAAACCGCGTTTCTGGTGCGCGAAGGCCAGCATTGGCATATCCGCTGGTTCACCCCCACCACCGAAGTCCCGCTGTGTGGGCACGCCACGTTGGCCAGCGCTTATGTGCTGTTCGAGGTCTATCACGAACCCGTCGAGCGCCTGGATTTCATTTGCCGGTCCGGTTCGCTGAGCGTGACGCGCGAGGGGGATCGGCTGTGGCTGGATTTTCCGGCCGTCGTGCCTGCCGAATTGGGCGCCTCCCTGGCGGTGCAGAGTGCCTTGGGCGTCGAAGCGGTGGATGTGTTGAGTTCCAACGAACTGTTCGTGGTACTGGAATCGGAGCAAGCGGTGCTCGATTGCAAGCCGGACATGGCGGCCCTGGCGAAACTGCCTTGGCCCGGCGCTATCGTCACCGCACCGGGGAGCAAGCATGATTTTGTCTCGCGCTATTTTGCCCCGGCGATCGGCATCAACGAAGACCCGGTGACTGGCTCGACCCATTGCAGCCTGATTCCCTACTGGTCCAAACGCCTGGGTAAACACGGGCTGACGGCTTATCAATGCTCGGCCAGGGGCGGGGCGTTGTTTTGCCGGTTGGAAGGTGAGCGGGTGAAGATTGGCGGGCATGCGACGTTGGTGGCGAGTGGGACGTTGATGTTGGGGGCGCACTGACTTTTGTGGGAGCGGGCTTGCTCGCGAAGGCGGTGTGTCAGCGACATTGATGTTGAATGTGCTGCCCTCTTCGCGAGCAAGCCCGCTCCCACACTGGAGGTGCGTTATCAGTTGGCCGTGCTATGGCGCCGTACACCGCTGTCCACCGGCGGGATCTGCGCTGCCGTGCTGCCCGAGGCCTGGAACAGCACCAGGTGCTCAGCCGCCACGCGGATGCCGACGTCGGCGCCCACCTGATGGTCGGCATGGCTGGGGAAGATCGATTCCAATTGCGCGCCGGTGGGCAACTGCAGGCGATACAAGGTTGAGGCGCCCAGGAAGGTCTTGCCGATAATTCTACCGGTGAGCGGGCTGTCCGGCGCATAGACGATATCGTCCGGGCGCAGCAGCACGTCCACCGCACCGCCGATGGGCCAAGTGTAGGCGCGGTTGCCACGCAGGATGCCCAGTTCGGTCTGCACCGATTCCGGGCTGTCGAGCTGGCCACGAATGAAATAGCCCTGGCCAATGAAACTGGCGACGAATGGCGTCAGCGGTTCGTGGTACAGGTTGTAGGGCGTGTCCCACTGTTCCAGTCGACCTTCCTTGAAAACACCGACGTGGTCACTCACGGCGAAGGCTTCTTCCTGGTCATGGGTGACCAGGATCGCGCTGGTGCCACGGGCCTTGAGAATGTCCCGTACTTCATGGCTGAGCTTGCGGCGCAGCTCGCCATCGAGGTTGGAAAACGGCTCGTCGAGCAACAGCAACTGCGGTTCCGGCGCCAGCGCACGGGCCAGGGCCACGCGTTGTTGCTGGCCGCCGGACAGTTCATGGGGAAAACGCTTGCCCAAGTGTTTCAGGTTGACCAGTTCCAGCAGCTCTTCGACGATGCGGTCCTTGTCCGGATGCTTGCGAATGCCAAAGGCAATGTTCTGTGCCACGCTCAGGTGGGGGAATAGGGCGTAATCCTGGAACACCATGCCGATGCGACGCTTTTCCGGGGCGAGGGTGAAACCGGCGCGGGAGATGGTTTCCCCAGCCAGTTGGATTTCACCCTCATGCACCGGTTCGAAGCCGGCAATGGCGCGCAACGTCGTGGTCTTGCCGCAGCCGGACGAACCGAGCAGGCAACCGATGTCACCGGCATTGAGGTGCAGGTTGAGGTTCTGGACGACCCGCTGGTCCTGGTAGCCGCAGGCCAGGTTGTGCAAGTTCAGCAGCAGGGCGTGGCTCATGCGTGGTGATACGCCGGCTCGACCAGGAACTCGAGCAGGGCCTTTTGCGCGTGCAGGCGATTTTCGGCCTGGTCCCAGGCTACCGAACGCGGATCATCCAGCAGGTCCATGCTGATTTCCTCGCCACGGTGGGCCGGCAGGCAGTGCATGAACAGCACGTCGGCATCTGCCAGGTCGAGCAGGGCCCGGTTGACCTGCAGTGGCGCGAACAGCTCCAGGCGCCTGGCGGTCTCTTCTTCCTGGCCCATGGAGGTCCAGACGTCGGTGCTCACCAGGTGCGCACCGGCCACGGCCTGTTTCGGATCGCGGACGATGGACACTCGGTCCCCGGCCTTGGCCAGCAGCTCGGCATTGGGGTCAAAGCCTTCAGGGCAGGCAATGCGCAGCTGGAAGTCGAATTGCATCGCCGCTTCTATATAGCTGTTGCACATGTTGTTGCCATCGCCGATCCAGGCCACGGTCTTGCCTTGGATCGAGCCACGGTGCTCGAGGAAGGTCTGCATGTCGGCCAGCAACTGGCAAGGGTGCAGGTCGTCGGACAGGCCGTTGATCACCGGTACGCGGGAATGGGCCGCGAACTCGGTCAGGGTGCTGTGGGCAAAGGTACGGATCATCATCGCGTCCAACATGCTCGACATGACGATGGCGCAGTCGCTGATGGGTTCGCCACGGCCCAGTTGGGTGTCACGGGGCGACAGGAAGATCGCCTGGCCGCCCAGCTGGATCATGCCGGCTTCGAAAGAGATGCGGGTGCGGGTCGATGACTTCTCGAAGATCATCCCCAGCACGCGGTTTTTCAAGGGCTCGAACAGTACGCCGCGGTTACGCAGGTCCTTGAGCTCCACGCCTCGACGGATCACGCCGAGCAACTCATCGGGCGTGAAATCCATCAGGGAGAGAAAGTGCCTTGCGCTCATGATTGACTACCTTTTTGTAACTGACCGCAGATGCTCAAAGCCTTGTCTAATGAAAAAACGGGCGAGACCTGCGGCAAAAGCCGCACGGGGCGACGAAATAGGGGAAGGCGCGATCTTATAATTAAATGTCGCGTCTTACCAATAGGGCTACGGTTTTTGGGGAGTTCAGCGAGGCCATCACGCGAATGCGATGGCGTAGTTGAGGCCGGTTTCCTGACAGCAGCGGTCCATTTGTACACTGGCGTTGCTCGGCTTGGCAATCAAGCCCGGCGCGCGCGCGGTGGTCGATGGCCCGTTTATGCCATGTCATTCCATCCTTTCGCCTGTCTGCTGGTGCTTGTGAAACATTTCCTAATGCAAAGGCCTGGGTTATAAATGAGCCTCAGCGGCACAGGAGCCCGAAATGGATTCGAAAGAGCAACAACTGATGGAATTGCTGGGGCTGACCGCACGCTCGCTGACGCACCTGACGGCTTCGGTGACGTCCATGTCATTCGAATTGCTGCGCAGCGATGACGAAGTGACCAAGGCCGCCGGCCGGCGGATGATCGATCGCATGGCCACGATCAGCAGCGGCCTCGACGAGCATTGGCGCTTGATTGGCGAGCTGACCGGTGTACCCATCGCCCAGGAACAAGTGGAAACCATCGAGGAAATCCAACTCCTGGCGCCACCTCCCGAAGGTCCTTGAACGCACCTCATCGGCGGGCCTGATGCCCGGCAATTCACAGGACGAACGTCGCTGGCGCTGCCGGGAATCACGCGCCATAGTTTTGTTCCCGCGGCCGAAAGTGCCCGCCACGAATAAAACAGAGACTGGCCATGACCAAGACTCTCCACCACCGTGCGTGCCATCTGTGTGAAGCCATCTGTGGCTTGACCCTCGAAACCACCGAAACCGACGGCCAGGGCCTGGCGATCACCTCGATCAAGGGCGATGCGCTGGACACGTTCAGCCGTGGTCACATCTGCCCCAAGGCCGTGGCCCTGCAAGACATCCAGAACGATCCAGACCGCCTGCGCCAACCCATGCAACGCGTCGGCAGCGAATGGCAACCCATCGCCTGGGACGATGCCTTTACGCTGGTGGCCGAGCGCCTGGCGGCTATCCAGGCGCGTCACGGCCAGAACGCGGTGGCCGTCTACCAGGGCAACCCCAGCGTGCATAACTATGGGCTGATGACCCACAGCAACTATTTCCTGGGGTTGTTGAAGACCCGCAGCCGTTTCTCGGCGACCTCGGTGGACCAACTGCCTCATCATTTGACCAGTCACCTGATGTACGGTCACGGCCTGCTCCTGCCGATTCCGGACATCGACCACACCGATTTCATGTTGATCCTGGGCGGCAACCCACTGGCTTCCAACGGCAGCATCATGACCGTGCCAGACGTGGAAAAGCGCCTCAAGGCGATCCAGGCCCGTGGCGGCAAAGTGGTGGTGGTCGATCCACGTCGCAGCGAAACGGCGGCCATAGCTGACCAGCACGTCTTCGTCCGCCCGGGTGGTGATGCGGCACTGCTGTTTGGCTTGCTCAATACTTTGTTCAGTGAAGGCCTGACCCGTGACAGTCATCTGCCGGTGGACGGCTTGGACGAGGTGCGCGCGGCCGTCGCTTCCTTCACGGCTGAAGCGATGAGTCCGCTCTGTGCGGTGCCGGCCGCGCAGATCCGGCAATTGGCCCGGGACTTCGCCGCCGCGCCGTCAGCGGTGTGTTATGGACGGATGGGCGTGTCGACCCAGGCGTTCGGCACGCTGTGCCACTGGCTGATCCAGGTAATCAACCTGGTCACCGGCAATCTTGACCGGGTGGGCGGTGCGTTGTGCACCGAGCCGGCGGTGGACCTGGTGGCCACCACCTCGGGCGGGCATTTCAACCGTTGGCAGAGCCGGGTGTCCGGGCGTCCCGAGTACGCCGGGGAGCTGCCGGTGTCAGCCCTGGCCGAGGAGATGCTGACCGAGGGCGAAGGCCAGATTCGCGCGTTGGTGACCGTGGCCGGCAATCCGGTGCTGTCGACGCCCAACGGGCGGCAACTGGAGCAGGCCCTGGATGGGCTGGAGTTCATGGTCAGCGTCGATTTGTACATCAACGAAACCACCCGTTACGCCGACCTGATCCTACCCTCGACCTCGGCCTTGGAAAACGATCACTACGACACCACGTTCAACCTGTTCGCCGTGCGCAACGTGACCCGTTTCAACCGGGCGATCCTGCCCAAGCCCGAGGGGGCGCTGCATGACTGGGAAATCTTCGTCGGCCTGGCCAAGGCCTTCGCCGCCCGGACCGGCAAGGCGCTCAAGCCGACCATGCCGCCGGCACAGATGATCGATTTTGGCCTGCGCAACGGGGCGTATGGCGATGCCTCGCCGCACAAGCTGTCCCTGGCGACCCTGTTCGACCATCCCCATGGCATCGACCTCGGCGCACTCAAGCCCAACCTGGCGGCGCGCCTGAAAACCGAAAACCAGCGGGTGCAGGCCGCGCCGCCGGTGATTCTCGCTGACCTGGCGCGCTTTGCCGCGTTGCAGGCGCCTGAGCCGGATGAGTTACTGATGATTGGCCGCCGTCATGTGCGCAGCAACAATTCCTGGATGCATAACTTCCATCGACTGGTGAAGGGCAAGCCGCGTCATCAGTTGCTGATGCACCCGGATGACCTCGCCGCGCGTGGCCTTGCCGATGGGCAGCGCGTGACCGTCAGTTCGCGGGTGGGGGTCATCGAAGTCGAGGTGCTGGGCAGCCTGGACATGATGAAAGGCGTGGTCAGCCTGCCCCACGGCTGGGGCCATGCCCGGCCGGGCGTGCAGATGACCATTGCCAGCGCACAGCCAGGCTCCAGCGCCAACGACTTGACCGATCACTGTCAGCTCGATGAGTTATCCGGCAACGCGGCGCTCAACGGCGTGCCGGTGAAGGTGGCGGCTGCGTAAAATTGTCCCTGAGCAGCACGTTCTGCTTTCCGTTACAATGCGCCACCGTGTCGACATCTGAAGTCGCAAAGTTTAAGCCGAGGTGCTCCGTGGATATCATCGAAACGATTAAAGACCAGATTGCCAACAACACCATCCTGCTTTACATGAAAGGCTCGCCGAACGCGCCACAGTGCGGTTTTTCGGCCAAGGCTGCCCAGGCGGTGATGGCGTGTGGCGAGAAGTTTGCCTACGTGGACATCCTGCAGAACCCGGAAATCCGCGCGAACCTGCCCAAGTACGCCAACTGGCCAACCTTCCCGCAATTGTGGGTGGGTGGTGAGCTGATCGGCGGTAGCGACATCATGACCGAGATGGCCGCTGACGGCTCTCTGCAGGCCACGATCAAGGCAGCTGTGGAAGCAGCGGCGGCGAATAAGACCGAAGCCTGATCCACATATCCGTATTCAGCACACAGTTTGTGGCTGAATGCGGACACTGTGGGAGCGGGCTTGCTCGCGAAAGCGGTGTGTCAGTCTCTGTTGATGTTTCTGGTACAACGCTTTCGCGAGCAAGCCCGCTCCCACAGGGGATTTAAGTGAGCCTGGGAACCCAGGCAATAAAAAGCCCCGCCTCTCGAAAGAGGGCGGGGCTTTTTAGTGGCTTGCTACTGGGAAACTTACTCTTCACCCATCTGCGATTGCAGGTAGTTCTCCAGACCGATCTTGTCGATCAGGCCCAGTTGGGTTTCCAGCCAGTCGATATGCTCTTCCTCGGATTCGAGGATGTCTTCCAGCAGTTCACGGCTACCGAAGTCGCCAACGCTTTCGCAATGGACGATGGCGGCCTTCAGGTCGGCATGGCCGGTGCGCTCGATGCGCAGGTCGCACTCGAGCATTTCCCGGGTGTGTTCGCCGATGTGCAGCTTGCCCAGGTCCTGGACGTTCGGCAGGCCCTCGAGGAACAGGATGCGCTTGATCAGCTTGTCCGCGTGCTTCATCTCGTCGATGGACTCGTGGTACTCGTGCTTGCCCAGCTTGTTCAGGCCCCAGTCCTCGTACATGCGCGCATGCAGGAAGTATTGGTTGATCGCGACCAGCTCATTGGCAAGGATCTTGTTGAGATGCTGGATGACTGTAATGTCGCCTTTCATGATGAGGCCTGCCCTGTAATAGCTGTGTATAGGGCGGAGTTTGAGCCGCGTATTTACCAGTGTCAAACCTAAGTTATTGAATAATAAATGAAAATTAATCGGAATAAGAATGTTTGTGTTCCGCGTCTGGACGCTAACTATTTGATTTGCAGGCATAAAAAAACCGGACATTAAGTCCGGTTCCTTGAAAAGCTGTGTTTACGCGGCAGTAAATTCTACCGGGTAAGGGATCGAGGCCTGTGCCGTTTGCACCTTGGCGAGGGTTTCACGCACCACTTCCTTGGCCAGGCAGGCACATTTGCCGCATTGGCTGGCTACGCCGGTGGCCTGGCGGACTTCGCGATAGCTGCAGCAACCTTCATAGATCGCTTCGCGGATTTGTCCGTCGGTGACGCCAGTGCAGAGGCATACATACATAAGTGAGAACCGTCGCTGGTTGTGACTCAATTGAGACGGATCTTAATGTTAACGAGAATGATTGTCAAAGTGGTTTCTCAAGGACTTTCACCCAGATGACGACAGGCTGACGAACGGTTTTATCCAGCGCGACGAAAGCGGCCCGCAGCGGGGCGGCGATTTTTCGATACCACGAAAAACCGTTGAAGACAGTCCAAATGCGCGGTGTATGATGGTCGGCCCTTGTAAGCGGGTTCGTGTCACAGGGCTGTCGCCTGAGGGTGGCAGGCTGGCCCGGACCTTGTTTTCACGCTATTACATCAGGAGATATCCCATGAGCGTACTCGTAGGCAAACAAGCCCCAGACTTTACCGTTCCAGCCGTCCTCGGCAACGGCGAAATCGTCGACAGCTTCACCCTGTCCTCGGCCATCAAAGGCAAATACGGCCTGGTGTTCTTCTATCCTCTGGACTTCACCTTCGTCTGCCCATCCGAGCTGATCGCACTGGATCACCGCATGGACGATTTCAAGGCGCGCAACGTTGAAGTGGTCGCTGTTTCGATCGACTCGCACTTCACCCACAACGCCTGGCGCAACACCCCGATCAACAATGGCGGTATCGGCCAGGTGAAATACACCATGGCTGCCGACATGAAGCACGAAATCGCCAAGGCCTATGACGTTGAGTCCGAAGGCGGCGTGGCTTTCCGTGGCGCGTTCCTGATCGACGACAAGGGTGTCGTCCGTTCGCAGATCATCAACGACCTGCCGCTGGGCCGTAACATGGAAGAGCTGATCCGTCTGGTCGACGCGCTGCAATTCCACGAAGAGCACGGCGAAGTCTGCCCGGCCAACTGGAAAAAAGGCGACAAGGGCATGACCGCATCGCCTGAAGGCGTTGCCGCTTACCTGGGCGAGCACAGCGACAAGCTGTAAGCGCACCCAGGCATAAAAAAAACCGGCCCTCGATGGGCCGGTTTTTTTATGGGCAGTGCAAGCCGAATGGTTGGCAGAGACGCAGAGCCCTTTGCACTGAACCCTGTGGCGAGGGAGCTTGCTCCCGCTGGGTGGCGTAGCCGCCCCAAATATTTTGTGAGCGCTTCGCGCTCAAGCGGGAGCAAGCTCCCTCGCCACAAGAGCCACAAGAGCCACAAGAGCCACAAGAGCCAGGCTTGGCCAATGTCAGTCGTCGAAATCCTGCCAGCCACCCATCTCTTTCCACCGGTTGACGATGCCGCAGAACAGCTCGGCGGTCTTCTCGGTGTCGTAGCGGGCCGAGTGGGCCTCGCGGCCATCGAAGTCGATGTCGGCTGCCTGGCAGGCCTTGGCCAAGACAGTCTGGCCGTACGCCAGGCCCGCCAAGGTCGCGGTGTCGAAGCTGGAGAACGGATGGAACGGGTTGCGCTTCATGTCCAGGCGCGCGACGGCGGCGTTGAGGAAGCCCAGGTCGAAGCTGCTGTTGTGGCCGACCAGGATCGCTCGCTTGCAACCGTTGGCTTTCAGCGCCTTGCGTACGCCACGGAAGATGTCGGTCAGGGCTGTTTCTTCGCTGACCGCCATGCGCAGCGGGTGATCGAGCTTGATCCCGGTGAACTCCAGGGCCGCCGCTTCGACGTTGGCGCCTTCGAACGGTTCGACGCGGAAGAAGTAGGTGTGATCAGGGAACACAAAGCCTTTTTCGTCCATGCCGATGGTGGTCGCGGCGATTTCCAGCAGGGCGTCGGTGGCGGAATTGAAACCACCGGTTTCGACATCGACGACGACCGGCAGATAACCACGGAACCGCGCGGCCATGGGGTGACGGGCGCCGCCCGAACCACCGTTGCCGTCCAGTTCGTCGTCGAAATGATCTTCACTCACGCGTTTTCCTCCAGCAGGCGCCAGCGCAGTTTTTCACCGGCGCGCAGCGGGATGACGGTCTGCTCGCCGAAGGGCAGGCTGACAGGGGCGGTCCATTCGTCACGGACCAGGGTAATACGATCGGTGTTCACCGGCAGGCCATAGAAACGCGGGCCGTGCAGGCTGGCAAAGCCTTCGAGCTTGTCCAGCGCGTTGCGCTGTTCGAACGCCTCGGCGTACATCTCGATGGCGGCGTAGGCGGTGTAGCAGCCGGCGCAACCGCAGGCCGCTTCCTTGGCGTGCTGGGCGTGGGGGGCCGAGTCGGTGCCGAGGAAAAACTTGGCGCTGCCGCTGGTGGCGGCGTCCAGCAAGGCTTCCTGGTGGGTATTGCGCTTGAGGATCGGCAGGCAATAGAAGTGCGGCCGGATCCCGCCCACCAGCATGTGGTTGCGGTTGTACAGCAGGTGATGGGCAGTAATGGTCGCGCCGACGTTGGCCGGTGCTTCGTTGACGAACTGCACGGCATCGCCGGTGGTGATGTGTTCGAACACCACCTTGAGGGTCGGGAAGCGCTCCACGACGCGGCGCATGTGCTCGTCGATGAAAATCTTCTCGCGGTCGAACACGTCGACGTCGCCCCGGGTGACTTCACCATGGATCAACAACGGCATGCCGACTTCGGCCATGGCCTCCAGCGCCGGGAAGATCTTGTCGATGCTGGTGACGCCGGAGTCGGAGTTGGTGGTCGCGCCGGCGGGGTACAGCTTGGCGGCGTGGACAAAACCGCTGGCCTTGGCGTCGCGAATCTCTTCGGGCTGGGTGCGGTCGGTGAGGTAAAGCACCATCAGCGGTTCGAAGCGGCTGCCAGCCGGGCGCGCGGCGAGGATACGCTGGCGATAGCCATCGGCCTCGGCGGCGTTGCGCACGGGCGGAACCAGGTTAGGCATGATGATTGCGCGCCCGAAGGTGCGCGCGACATCGGCGACGGTATGGGTCAACACAGCACCATCGCGAAGATGAATATGCCAGTCGTCGGGACGCAGCAGGGTCAGGCGGTCGGACATTGGGGGGCTTCCAGGCGGGTCAAACTCTGGGAATGCTACCGGAAAAGACCGATTCAGGCACCCGCTATCAAGTTCTGCGACAACTTACCGATAGCTCCTACAGGTGTGCCACGAATCCGTGCAGTACCCCGGACAGGCGTCATGCCCTCAAGCAGGCGTCGATCTTTGTATAAAAGTCAGTGGAGCCTCCCGTGCGCCAGCGTTATCTAGCCTTGCTCAGTGTGTTTGCCAGCCTTCCCGCCATGGCGCTCACTTTCCAGACCCGTCTGGAGAGCATCGAGTGGACGGTCGAAGGCGACAAGTTCGAGTGCCGGCTGAGCCAGCCGATCACCGATTTTGGCAGCGGCGAATTCGTGCGCAAGGCGGGGGAGCAGGCCACGTTCCGCCTGAAGGCTTATAACCCGATGCTCGGTGGTGGCTCCGCAACGTTGCTCGCGGCCGCGGCGCCCTGGCAGCCAGGACGGGGCGATATCAACCTGGGCTCGGTCAGGATCGGCAGCGGCGATGTGCTGTTCGACAGTTCCCAGGTACAGGCAGGCCGACTGATCAGCGGGTTGATGGAAGGCCGCAGCCCCGTGGTTCGACGCAACACCGAGGATGGGCGCGTTTCCGAAGTTCGGCTGCTGCCCGTGCGCTTCAACAAGGCGTTCAACGATTACCAGGGCTGCGTGGCGAAACTGTTGCCGAAAAACTTCGAACAGATCAAGCAAACCCAGATCGGCTTCCCCGGAGAGGGGATTGAGCTGGATGCTCGGGCCAAGGCTCAGTTGCAGGTCATGCTCGACTTTATCAAGGCAGACCCGAGCGTCAATCATGTCGAGCTTGATGGCCATTCCGACAACAGTGGCAACCGCCTGACCAACCGTGAGCTTTCACGCCGTCGGGCCCTGGCGGTTCAGGACTTCTTCAAGGCCAACGGCTTCCAGGAGTCCCAGTTCACCGTGCGCTTCCACGGCGAGCGTTATCCGCTGGTCGCCAATACCAACGCCGCCAATCGGGCCAAGAACCGTCGTGTCGTCGTAAAACTGGAGCGAGTGGCGGCCACCCAGGCCCCGGCGCCACAACCGCCAACACCAGCGGCAACGCCTGCATCACCTGCTGTGGCACCCGCTGCTGCGCCGGGCAAGACGGCGGCGCCGGTTGTCCCGGCCAAGGCGGTTGCGCCTGCTGCGACGGCTGCGCGCACTTCCTGATCCTGCGCGCATCGTCGCGCAGTCGACATAATCTGTCGCTTCGTCGTCATAAGCTGTCGCGCCTCTGTAAATTATCCGCGCTGGACGTTAGACTTCCCGGCTTTCCGTACAACCCGTGGAGTGATGGCATGGCGGACGTAAACAAGGTCGTTCTGGCGTATTCCGGCGGCCTGGACACTTCGGTGATCCTCAAGTGGCTGCAGGACACATATAACTGCGAAGTGGTGACCTTCACCGCTGACCTGGGGCAGGGCGAAGAAGTCGAGCCTGCACGCGCCAAGGCCCAGGCCATGGGCGTCAAAGAGATCTACATCGATGACCTGCGCGAAGAATTCGTCCGCGACTTCGTGTTCCCGATGTTCCGCGCCAACACCGTTTACGAAGGCGAGTACCTGCTGGGTACGTCCATCGCCCGTCCGTTGATCGCCAAGCGCCTGATCGAAATCGCCAACGAAACCGGCGCCGACGCCATTTCCCACGGCGCCACCGGCAAAGGCAACGACCAGGTACGTTTCGAACTGGGCGCCTATGCCCTCAAGCCGGGCGTGAAGGTCATTGCCCCGTGGCGTGAATGGGACCTGCTGTCTCGCGAAAAACTGATGGACTACGCCGAGAAGCACGCGATCCCGATCGAGCGCCACGGTAAGAAAAAGTCTCCGTACTCGATGGACGCCAACCTGCTGCACATCTCCTATGAAGGCGGCGTGCTGGAAGACACCTGGACCGAGCACGAAGAAGACATGTGGCGTTGGACCGTCTCCCCGGAGAAGGCCCCAGATACCCCGCAGTACCTGGAACTGACCTATCGCAACGGCGATATCGTCGCACTGGACGGCGTGGAAATGAGCCCGGCCACCGTGCTGGCGACCCTGAACCGCATCGGCGGCGAACACGGCATCGGTCGCCTGGACATCGTCGAGAACCGTTATGTCGGCATGAAGTCCCGCGGCTGCTACGAAACCCCGGGCGGCACCATCATGCTGCGCGCCCACCGGGCGATCGAATCGATCACCCTGGACCGCGAAGTGGCCCACCTCAAGGATGAGTTGATGCCCAAGTACGCCAGCCTGATCTACACCGGCTACTGGTGGAGCCCTGAGCGCCTGATGCTGCAACAGATGATCGATGCTTCCCAGACCAACGTGAACGGCGTGGTACGCCTGAAGCTGTACAAGGGCAACGTGATCGTGACCGGGCGCAAGTCCGACGACTCGCTGTTCGATGCCAACATCGCGACCTTCGAAGAGGACGGTGGTGCCTACAACCAGGCCGACGCCGCCGGCTTCATCAAGCTCAACGCACTGCGCATGCGCATCGCCGCGAACAAGGGTCGCAAGCTGTTCTGACCTTGGCTACCCAAAAAAACGGCCTGCCTTGAGCAGGCCGTTTTTTTGTCCTCTTTTTTTGTGCATGCCGCAGGTTCGTACCCGATGGCTCATTTATCCTGCCCGTGGGCTGCAAGATCTGTCTGGTTGTAGATGATGTACACGACGATGCCGGCGTGCCTTGAATGCTCCGTTCGACAGGTCTCGATCAAGCGCTGGGATTGGCTGCATAAGGTACACAGGGTGTCCGGCGATTCACGGCTGTGTCGATGCAGGCCTATCAGCAGCAGTCGTAGCTCCTTGCCCGTCTGGCGCAGCATTCGTTTACGCCGACCGGTCGTGTCATCCATGGTCTTTATAAAGTGTTTGCTCTTGCGAAAATCCGAAGGTGAATACAAGGAGCGATAATTGAAGTTGAGTGTGATGAAAAAAAGCAGCAACAGGTAAAACGGAAAGCTGATCAGGAACCAGAGGTAATACTCGCGATCCTGATCATCCAGGAACGGCAGGGAAATCGCCGCGGAAGTTTCGGATAACGTTGCGAATATGGCGATAAGGGTCATGGGGTTGGTGATGGTTTTCAAAGGTTTGTTCATGGTTAATGCTCATGGGATATTCATGCTCGGTGAGTAAAGTGAAAAAGAGTGTTTTGTGATAATAAGGTGTCGCGATAACTGTCAGGGATGCTGGCATTTAATGTCAGGCACCTGAGCGTCTTTTATATATGAATTTCTGTTGCTGAAGTGAGGTGAGTAAGTTTTAACAGCAAACAATTCAGTTACTCTTTATGAATAAAGAGCGTTCCGACGGTCAGTCCGCGACGGGCGGGGCGGTGAAAGAGCGCATTATTCGTGGGGAATACCGGAGTGTTGGTGAGGTCGATCTTTCTCTGAAAAAAATTCAGGACACATTTTTCCTGCCAGGATTTGTTGGAAATTTCTGTATAGCTTGTAGGTTCTGTCTCTCGGTGCGAGCGGTCAGGGGGGGGCAGTATGCCAAGGTAGAAATGACTAGGCTATTGTGCGTGCTCTAAAAATTCGAACAGCGAAGTTGGATTTGCCCATGAATAAAGTGCTGATCGTGGATGATCATCCCGTCATTCGTCTTGCTGTACGTTTGCTGATGGAGCGTCATGGATATGAGGTCGTTGCCGAAACCGACAACGGCGTCGATGCGCTACAACTTGCTCGTGAACTTATGCCCGACATCGTCATTCTCGATATCGGCATTCCGAAGCTGGACGGGCTCGAGGTTATTGCCCGTTTGGCGGCCATTCCTTCACCAATGAAAGTGCTGGTGCTGACTTCCCAGGCGCCTGGACATTTTTCGATGCGCTGCATGCAAACGGGGGCGGCCGGGTATGTTTGCAAGCAACAGGACCTTACTGAGTTATTAAGTGCAATAAAGGCAGTCCTGTCCGGTTATAGTTACTTTCCCAACCAGGCACTGCACACGGTGCGATCGAGCCTGGGTAATGCCAGTGAGTCCGATATGGTTGATCGGTTATCGGGGCGGGAAATGATGGTCTTGCAGCAACTGGCGCGCGGCAAGACCAACAAGGAAATCGCCGATGGCATGTTCTTGAGCAACAAGACCGTCAGTACTTACAAGACGCGCCTGTTATTGAAACTCAATGCCCGTTCGCTGGTCGACCTGATCGAACTGGCGCAGCGCAATGGGTTGGTGTGAGGCTTCAGGTCACGCGTACTCAGTAAAAAGCCTCCATCGGGGAGGCTTTTACGTGTCAGAGATCAAAGTCGTATTCGGCCAGTTGCTTCTGTAAACGACGCTCTTCCAACAGGTTATCGATGGTGCGCCGCTTGCTCAGGTTGGTTTTCGCCACTTCCGGCACGGCCACAGGTTCGACGTCGTCGGCTTCAGCGGCGGTGAATTCGTCTTCTACATCCAGTTGTTCTTTGCCAGCACTCATGGGTTCGACTCCAGGCTAAGACTGCCATTGGCGCTCCTTATATCGATAAACCACGAGCGGGTAAAAAAGATTTTTTCAATCGATGGATCGAGAAAAGCAATAGCGCCTCAATCGTCCGACGTCTTGTGCTTGTATTCGCATAAATCTTCGATCCGGCAACTGCCGCAGCGGGGCTTGCGGGCCAGGCAGACGTAGCGTCCGTGGAGGATGAGCCAGTGATGGGAGTCCAGCAGGTATTCCTTGGGGACAAATTTCATCAGCTTCTTCTCCACTTCCACCACGTTTTTGCCGGGGGCCAGCCCGGTACGGTTGCTGACGCGGAAAATGTGGGTGTCGACGGCCATGGTCAACTGCCGAAACGCGGTGTTGAGCACGACGTTGGCGGTTTTGCGACCGACGCCTGGAAGGGCCTCCAGCGCTTCACGGGTCTGGGGGATTTCACTGCCGTGGCGCTCGATCAGCAGGCGGCAGGTTTCAATCACGTTTTTAGCCTTGCTGTTGAACAGGCCGATGGTCTTGATGTACTCGGACAACCCTTCGACGCCCAGGGCATGGATCGCCTCTGGGGTATTGGCGACCGGGAACAGTTTGGCCGTGGCCTTGTTGACGCCGACGTCGGTGGACTGCGCCGACAGGATGACCGCGATCAGCAACTCGAACGGAGAGGAATAGGCCAGTTCGGTTTTCGGCTCCGGGTTGTCTTCGTGAAAGCGACGGAATATTTCCAGGCGTTTTGCGGCGTTCATGGGCGCGGCGTTTCCTCGAGGGTTGAAGGGGATTTGGCAGCCGTCCAAGCCTGTCGGGCCGCCAGCAGCAGCCCGAGCAGAATGAACCCGCCAGGAGCGAGCAAGGCCAGGGGCAGGCCGCTGCCGATCAGTTCACGGATGGCGCCCAGGCTGATCATCAAGAGGCCGAACACCCCAACCAGCCGCAGGCGCACAAGCAGGCGAGACTCAACGAAGAACCCACCATGCTCCAGCGCCACGCAGCTCAGGGCGATCCAGCCCATGTACAGGCTCAGCGGTTGATACAGTTCCAGCGCCCAGGCCTGAATGAGCAAGCCTGTACAGGTGGCCAGGGTGGTGGCCAGCACAATGGCTGCGAGCAGCCTTTGCCCGGACGTCAGGCGCTGCCGGACAAGCCCCATTGCCAAGCCTTGGCAGGAGAGAATCAGCGTCCAGGCCAGCCATAGCGCCAGTGCGCCGACTAATGAATGACTAGCGCCAACCAACGGGACGAGCAGCAGGCCGCGTGTCAGGCCCCATGGCTTATTCATCCGCAGACACTCCCGTTAACTGGGCCTTGTGCTCGTCGAAATAACGCAACGCGTCATGAACCGCCTGGAGCACCGCCCGGGACGTCACCGTTGCGCCGGTCAATTGATCGAACTGACCCTGGTCCTTTTTCAAGGCCCAGCCGCTGTCGTCAGGCGCCTGGCGTGATTTGCCGGTGAAGGTCTGCAACCAGGCGTTCGGCCAGCCGGCAATCGCCGCGCCCAACCCGGGCGTCTCGGCTTGGCGCAGGGTCTTGACCCCCAGCAACCGGCCATGTGGATCGATGGCGACCAGCAATTCGATGCTGCCTTCATAACCCAGCGCCTGGCTACGCAGCAGCACGGCGCTGGGCTGGCCGTTGCGGGTCGCCAGGTAACCGCCCAGCAGCGTGCTATGGGCCAAGGTTACCGAGGTTGTGAAAACGGGGTGCGCCAACGGCTGATTGTCATAGCGGGCAGTGGGCAGTACCTCGAGCAAGGTCTTGTTCGCCAGCATCTGTCGCTGGGCCTCGATGCGCCCGGTCGTGCCGAGCTGCGTGAGGTAAGTGGCACCGCTACCGAGGCCAATCAACAGGACCAGGATTGCCACGCCGCCGGGATTCTTCATGTTAGCGGCCGCCGTTGTCGCGCCTCGGCGAATCGGTCCAGTGCCGGCACGCCGAGGTTCATCAGCAACACGGCGAACGCCACGCCGTCCGGGTAGCCGCCCCAGGTTCGGATCAGGTAGATCAGCAGTCCCATGCCCGCACCAAACAGCAGCCGGGCAAGCGGGGTCTTGGGCCCCGAGACAGGTTCGGTCGCGATAAAAAAGGCGCCGAGCATGGTCGCGCCGCTGAACAGATGAAACAGCGGTGAACCATGGGAATCGGAACCCGACCCGTTCCAGCACAACAGGCTGATGATGAACAGGCTCGCCAGCAGGCCCACCGGCGCATGCCAACTGAACACCCGTTGCTGCAACAGGAACAGGCCGCCTGCCAGGAAGGCCAGATTGACCCATTCGGCGCCTCGACCACCGAAACGCCCGAACGCCGGATCGGTGCCGAACAGTTCATCGATGGTCAGGTTCGTGTTGGTCCGCAGGCTGTCCAAGGCGGTCGCCCCGGCCCAGGCATCGGGCGCCGGATGAGTGCCGAACACTTGTTGCAAACCTTCCAGCAGGCCCATGCCGTGGGGCGCGGGCCATTGACTCATCTGGGCGGGAAACGCCACCAGCACCAAGGCGTATCCGAGCATCGCCGGGTTGAACGGGTTGCTGCCGACGCCGCCCCACAGGTGCTTGCCGAACAGCAAGGCGCAGGCGGCCGCCGTGACGGTCAGCCACCAGGGGCAATACGCCGGCAAGGCCAGGGCCAGCAGCGTGGCACTGACCAGCGCGCTGCCATCGTTCAGTTCGGGTTTGAGTGGTCGCTGCCGCACACGCAACACGAACGCTTCGACCGCCAGCGCGGTGAGGCCGGACAATAGCAGGTTGAGCGCCACGCCCCAGCCTTGGAACCACAGCAGCGCCAGCACGCCGGGCAGCGTCGCCAGCAACACTTGCATCATCGCTGGTCGCAGCCGTTCGTCCACCGGCTCAGGAAGCGGCATGGGCGTCCACCTGGCGTTCGGCATCCTTCACCGCTTGCTCCAGCGCCTGCAACTGTTCATCCGACACCGCGGCCGTCCGGGCTTTGCTGAGTTCGGCGCGGCGCATCGCCAGTTGGATCTTGGCCCGCTTCAGCTCGGCGTTTTGCGCCGGTGCCGGGGGCGCGGTGACCGCAGGTGCGGCGTTTTCCAGTTGGCTCAGGGCCTGCTCGGCGGCTTCGAACTGGCGTTGCAGCACGATCAGTTGCGACTGCTGCTCGAAGGTCGGCGGATGGCCGAACGCTTTCAAGGATTTGTTCAATTGCGCCCGGCTCATGGCCAGGTCAATCTTGGCTTTTTTCAAGGCGGCATCGGCGGTGGCGGCTTTTTGCGCGCGTACGCGTTCCAATGCGGCTTGTACGGGGTCGAGCGACTGCTCCTTGGCCTGCGCCGCCCTGTGGGTACGGGCCAAGCGCTCCGCCTGGCGCTGTTCTTCTTCGCGGCGCAGGCGCGCATTGCGTTGTTCGAAGCGACGTCTGGCGTGGTTGCGCTTGGCGGTTCGCGCCTGTAGCTCATCGGTACTGAAGGCCAGGCCACCGACAATCGGCAGCACGGTCGCCATTGGCAGGGGGTGCATCTCGATGCAATCGACCGGGCAGGGCGCTACGCAAAGGTCGCAACCTGTGCATTCATCGATGAGAACGGTGTGCATCAGCTTGGCCGCGCCAACAATCGCGTCCACCGGACAGGCCTGGATGCACTTGGTACAGCCGATGCATTCGGCTTCGCGGATAAAGGCGATTTGCGCCGGGGCCGCGCCGCGGCTGGTGTCCAGTTCCAGCACGGGTATTTTCATCAGCTCGGCCAGGGCCGCGATGGTTTCGCGCCCACCGGGCGGGCATTTGTTGATCGGCTCGCCTTGGGCGATGCCTTCGGCGTAGGGCTTGCACCCTGGGTGGCCGCATTTGCCGCATTGGGTTTGCGGCAGCAGGGCATCGATACGTTGAATCAGGCTCATGTCTTGACCAGCCCGCGCAATCCGAGAAAGACCACCGCCATCAGTCCGGCGCTGATCAACTGAATCGGCAGGCCCCGAAAGGGCAGGGCAATAGCGTTATTGGAGGTGCGCTGGCGCAAATCGTCGAACAGGCTCAGCACCAGCCAGAAACCCAGCCCGGCACCCAGGCTCAGGGCCATGGCGTGGCCCAGGCCTCGATCATCCTGGCTGTTGAGCAGCGTCACGCCCAGTACGCCGGCATTGCCCAGCAACAGCGGCCACAGCCCATCGAATGGCAGGGTCGGCAGCCAGCGCGCCAGCAGGCGCAGCAAGGGGGCGATCAGCAAGATGCTCAAGGACAGCCACGCCAACAGGCGCAGCGACACCAGGTTTGTCGGCGTCAACAGCCCATGTTCGATCAGGTAGCCCAGGGTGCCGACGACCAGCATCAAGCACGTCGTCGCCAGGCCCAAGGCGTGCACCTGCTTTCTGCCGCTGGCCGCCAGCAGTGGATCGACGCCCAGCGGCCAGTGCAACACCAGGTTGTTGATCAGGGCAGCGCTAAACAGCGTGAGGAGGATTTCGGTCATGGGCGTGTTGGTGACGAGGGGCCTGTTACAAGATTAGGCATTATCCGGCACGCCGGGCGCGTGGGCCAGATATGAAAATCCCACAGCCACCTGCGAGGCGACTGTGGGATCGGTGCAGCGGGAGTCGTATTACTTGATCCGCTGGCCCGGCTTGGCGCCGCTGTCAGGGCTCAACAGGTAGATTTCCTCACCGCCGGGGCCCGCCGCCATCACCATGCCTTCGGAGATGCCGAAGCGCATTTTGCGCGGCTTGAGGTTGGCGATCATCATCGTCAACCGACCTTCAAGCTTGGCCGGGTCCGGGTAGGCGCTCTTGATGCCGGAGAACACGTTGCGTTGCTCGTCGCCGATGTCCAGGGTCAGGCGCAACAGCTTGTCGGCCCCTTCGACGGCTTCGGCCTTGACGATCAGCGCCACGCGCAGGTCAACGGCGGCGAAGGCATCGAAATCGATTTCCGGCGACAGCGGGTCCTTGGCCAGTTCGCCGTTGCCGGCAGGGGCGCCAGTGTCGGTCTGGCTGGCGGCCAGGTCTTCCTTGGAGGCGTCGATCATGGCTTGGACCTTGGCGGAATCGATACGGGTCATCAACGGCTTGAACTCGTTCAACTGATGGTTGCTCAGCAGGGTCTGGTGGTCGTTCCAGGTCAGCGGCGCAACGTTCAGGAACGCTTCGGCATCGGCGGCCAGCAGCGGCAGCACCGGCTTGAGGAAGATCACCAACTGGCGGAACAGATTGATGCCCAGGGCGCAGATGGCCTGGACTTCGTCCTGCTTGCCTTCCTGCTTGGCCAGCGACCAAGGGGCCTTGTCGGCGATCCAGGCGTTGGCGCGGTCGGCCAGGGCCATGATTTCGCGCATGGCGCGGGCAAAATCGCGGCTCTCGTAGGCTTCGGCGATGCTGGGCGCGGCCGCCAGGAAGGCGTCGGTCAGTTCCGGCGCGGCGTTACCGGCGACCAGGGCGCCGGCGTTGCCCTTGTGGATGAAGCCGGCGCAACGGCTGGCAATGTTGACGACCTTGCCCACCAGGTCGGAGTTGACCTTTTGCACGAAGTCTTCGAGGTTCAGGTCGAGGTCATCGACGCCACGGCCGAGCTTGGCGGCGTAGTAGTAGCGCAGGTATTCCGGCGACAGGTGGTCCAGGTAGGTCCGGGCCTTGATGAAGGTACCGCGGGACTTGGACATTTTCTGCCCGTTGACGGTCAGGTAACCGTGGACGTTGATGGCGGTCGGCTTGCGGAAACCGGCACCTTCGAGCATCGCTGGCCAGAACAGCGCATGGAAATTGACGATGTCCTTGCCGATGAAGTGATACACCTCGGCGGTGGAGTCCTTGCCCCAGAACGCGTCGAAGTCCAGCTCCGGCGTGCGGTCGCACAGGTTCTTGAAGCTCGCCATGTAGCCGATGGGCGCATCCAGCCACACGTAGAAATACTTGCCAGGCTCGCCGGGGATTTCAAAGCCGAAGTACGGTGCATCGCGGGAAATGTCCCACTCTTGCAGGCCGGAGTCGAGCCATTCGGCGAGCTTGTTGGCCACCGCGTCGTGCAAGGTGCCACTGCGGGTCCAGGTTTGCAGCATCGCCTGGAAATCCGGCAGCTTGAAGAAGAAATGCTGGGAATCCCGGAGCACCGGGGTGGCGCCGGAAATCGCCGACTTCGGGTCTTTCAGGTCGGTCGGTGCGTAGGTGGCGCCGCATTTCTCGCAATTGTCGCCGTACTGGTCTTCGGTGCCGCATTTCGGGCAGGTGCCCTTGATGAAGCGGTCGGCCAGGAACATGTTCTTTTCCGGATCGAAATATTGGGTGACAGAACGGGTGGCGATATGCCCGGCGTCACGCAGCTTCAGATAGATCTGGCTCGACAGCTCACGGTTTTCTTCGGCGTGAGTGGAGTGGAAGTTGTCGAAGTCCACCAGGAACTCGGCAAAGTCGGCGCTGTGTTCAGCCTGGACGTTGGCGATCAGCTGTTCCGGGGTGATGCCTTCCTTTTCCGCACGCAGCATGATGGCCGAACCGTGGGCGTCGTCGGCGCAGACATAGATGCACTGGTTGCCGCGATGTTTCTGGAAGCGCGTCCACATATCGGTCTGGATGTATTCCAGCATATGGCCGAGGTGAATCGAACCATTGGCATAGGGCAGGGCGCTGGTGACGAGGATCTTGCGTGGCTCGGACATGGGGCTCGGCTACTTGATGAAACGGAGGTCGGCCACTATAAAGCGCCGGGAAATATATTTCACCCCACTGGCCTGTTTGTGGCGAGGGAGCTTGCTCCCGCTGGGGGGCGAAGCCGCCCCAAAATGGTTCTACGCCCTGGCGTATCGGCAGCGTCAGCCTCGTTGCGACTGCTGCGCAGCCGAGCGGGAGCAAGCTCCCTCGCCACAAGAGCGTTCGTCGCCCTTAATCGGGTCGCCACAAAAGCACGCGCGGCGTAGGATAGCGGCCTGTTTTTCAAGTCTTGCTATCGGAGTTGCCCATGAGCGCCGTCAACCGCGCAGCGGTGGAAACCGTCCTTCGCCAGTACACCGACCCCTACCTGAACCAGGACCCGGTCAGCGCCGGATGCGTGCGCGCCATCGACATCCAGGGCGATCGCGTCAGCGTCCAGCTGGAAATCGGCTACGCCGCCGACCTGTTCAAGAGCGGCTGGGCGCAGATGCTGCAAATGGCGATCGAAGGCCTGGACGGCGTGACTGTCGCGAGCGTCCAAGTCACCAGCGTCATCGCCGCGCACAAGGCCCAGGCCCAGGTGCCGGGGCTGGCGAACGTCAAGAACGTGATCGCCGTGGCCTCGGGCAAGGGCGGCGTGGGCAAGTCCACCACCGCCGCCAACCTGGCCCTGGCCCTGGCCCGTGAAGGGGCGAAGGTCGGGATTCTCGATGCGGACATCTACGGTCCGAGCCAGGGCATCATGTTCGGGATCGCCGAGGGCACCCGGCCCCAGGTCAAGGATCAGAAGTGGTTCGTGCCGCTGCAGTCCCATGGCGTGGAAGTCATGTCCATGGCCTTCCTGACCGACGACAACACGCCGATGGTCTGGCGCGGGCCGATGGTGTCCGGTGCCTTGCTGCAACTGGTTACGCAAACCGCGTGGGGCGACCTGGATTACCTGGTGATCGACATGCCGCCGGGCACTGGCGATATCCAACTGACCCTGGCGCAGAAAGTCCCGGTGGCCGGTGCGGTGATCGTCACCACCCCCCAGGACCTGGCCCTGCTGGACGCGCGCAAGGGCGTGGAGATGTTCCGCAAGGTGAACATCCCGGTGCTGGGCGTGGTAGAGAACATGGCCGTGCACATCTGCTCCAATTGCGGCCATGCCGAGCACCTGTTCGGCGAAGGTGGCGGGGAAAAACTGGCGACCCAGTACGGCGTCGAATTGCTGGCTTCGCTGCCGCTGTCGATGGTGATCCGCGAACAGGCCGACGGCGGCAAACCGACGGTCATCGCCGAGCCGGACAGCCAGATCGCCATGGTCTATCAGGAACTGGCCCGCCACGTGGGCGCGCGGATCGTGTTGCAGGAAGCGGCCATGCCGGCGATGCCGAACATCACTGTCAGCGACGATTGATGCTTTGAAACACAATCCCCTGTGGGAGCGGGCTTGCTCGCGAATGCAGTGTGTCATTCAACGAATAAGTTGACTGATCCAGCGCATTCGCGAGCAAGCCCGCTCCCACATTGGGTTATGCAGTGGGTTTAGATCCGCATCCCGCCATCCATCTCCAGGATCCGACCGGTGTAGTAATCGTTCTCGAAGATATACGCCGCCGAATGGGCAATTTCCTCGGGTTTCCCCATGCGCTTGAGCGGGATCGCGGAGGTCATTCTTTCCAAGGCCTCGGGCTTCATGCCCAGGGTCATCTCGGTTTCGATGAAACCCGGTGCGATGCCGGCGACACGGATGCCGTAGCGCGCCAGCTCCTTGGCCCAGGTCACGGTCGCTGCGGCCACGCCGGCCTTGGCAGCCGAGTAGTTGGTCTGGCCGACATTGCCGGCGCGGGAGATCGACGAGATATTGATGATGGCGCCGCTGTTCTTCAGCTCGACCATTTTCGCCGCCACTTCACGGGTGCACAGGAACACACCGGTGAGGTTGACATCGATCACCGCCTGCCACTGGGCCAGGCTCATCTTGGTCATTTCGCCATCCTTGACCTTGAGCAGCAGGCCGTCGCGCAGGATCCCGGCGTTGTTGATCAAGCCGTGGATCGCGCCGAAGTCCTCGGCCACCCGGGCGACCATGTCGATCACCTGATCTTCATTGGCGACGTTGCACAGGTAGGCACGGGCCTCGACGCCCTTGGCCGCGCAGGCGGCCACCGCCTGGTCGAGTTTTTCCTGGTTGAGGTCCACCAGGGCCAGCTTCGCGCCTTTACCCGCGAAATACTCGGCCATGGAGCGACCCAAGCCCTGGCAACCGCCGGTGATAATGATTACTTTGTCAGTGAGTTGCATTCTCATGTCCAGATGGCGCAGCGGTGGAGGGGACCCTTTGGGCGGCCTCTCGATTCGCGACGGTGTAGCCCGACTGCATACGAGAATCGTCCCCTAGGTGTACCGGAACATTACTCCACTCGCCTGACCGTTTTCTAGACGGTTTTTATAAAAGGAGTCATAAATTGAGCGTTGAAGCTGCCAAGCATGCCCGGGAACTGCTGCTCAAGGAATACCGTGGAATGCTCTCCACGCATTCCAAATCGATGCCCGGTTTTCCGTTCGGTTCCGTCGTGCCCTATTGCCTGGACGCAGAAGGCCGGCCGCTGATCCTGATCAGCCGCATTGCCCAGCACACGCACAATCTGCAAAAAGACCCCAAGTGTTCGATGCTGGTGGGCGAGCGCGGTGCCGAGGATGTGCAGGCCGTCGGGCGCCTGACTTACCTGGCCGAGGCCCGGAAACTCGAAGACAGCGCCGCCATCGAGGCGGCCGCCGAGCGTTATTACCGCTATTTCCCTGACTCGCAGAACTACCACAAGGCCCACGATTTCGATTTCTGGGTGCTCGACCCGGTGCGCCATCGCTACATCGGCGGCTTCGGCGCCATTCACTGGATCGACTCGCTCACCCTGGCCAATCCCTTCGCCGGCAAGGCCGAAGCCAGCATGATCGAGCACATGAACGCCGATCACGCCAAGGCCATTGCCCATTACGTGACGCTCGCCGGCCTGCCGAAAAGCGAACCGGCGCAACTGGTGGGCATCGACAGCGAAGGCATGCACCTGCGTATCGGGCAGGGCTTGCACTGGCTGGCGTTTCCAACGCCTTGCAACACGCCGACACAAGTACGCGAAGCCTTGGTTTACCTGGCTCACGCCGAGCAATGGCCAAAAAATGCCGAGGCCGACGCTTGAATTCACGAAAGGTCGACGTCATTTAGGTTTTCATAGCAAGGCATTCTTGCGTAGAGGAACCCTTTGATGCGCCCTTTTTTGTTGCTCTTTCTGCTGTTCCCGGTGTTGGAGCTGTTCGTATTCGTCAAGGTCAGCGGTGCGATCGGTTTTTTCCCGGCGCTGCTGCTGGTCATTCTCGGCTCGATGCTCGGCGTGTTCGTGCTGCGAATTGCCGGTCTCGCCACGGCGCTGCGTGCCCGTGAAAGCCTGAGCCGTGGCGAGCTGCCCGCCCAGACCATGCTCGAAGGCCTGATGCTGGCCTTGGGTGGCGGCCTGTTGATCCTGCCAGGCTTCATCAGCGACGTGCTGGGCCTGGTCATGCTTTTGCCGTTCACCCGTCGGTTGCTGGCCAATAAAATGCGCCAGCGCGCCGAGGAGCAGGCGATGCGCCAACGGGCCTTCGCCGATGACCTCCAGCCCCGCGGCGGGCCGGCTCCGCGCGAGCCCGTGGGTCGTGAGCCCAACGTGATCGAAGGTGAATTCGAACACCGGGATTCCAAGTAAAACTTTCTCCACGGCGCCTTCGGGCGCCGTGTTCGTTTTGGTTGCGTGAAGTAAAAAATTTTCTGCTTGCGCCCTTGTAATCCACTTGTACGCCCTTATGTAACGGTCACCGCAAGGTTTCCGGTGGCGACACCGGACAGACTTCCGCGGTTCGACTGACGAACCGCAACCGGCTCTGCCGGCTTTGTTAAACCCGCCGGGACTACACCGGCCGATGAAAACCAAAAATTAGGAGAGATCGACAATGAAGCTTCGTCCTCTGCATGACCGCGTCGTCATCCGTCGCAGCGAAGAAGAGAAGAAAACCGCTGGCGGTATCGTCCTGCCAGGTTCGGCTGCTGAAAAAGCCAACCACGGTGAAGTTCTCGCTGTAGGTCCAGGCAAGGCACTGGAAAACGGTGAAGTACGTGCGCTGGCCGTGAAAGTGGGTGACAAGGTTGTGTTCGGCCCTTACTCCGGCAGCAACACAGTGAAAGTCGACGGCGAAGACCTGCTGGTAATGAGCGAGAACGAAATCCTCGCTGTTCTCGAAGGCTGATTCCCCCGCCCATTTTCCCGTTACTACAAAGTATTTAAGGAATATCGATCATGGCTGCTAAAGAAGTTAAATTCGGCGATTCCGCCCGCAAGAAAATGCTCGCCGGTGTCAACGTCCTGGCTGACGCAGTAAAAGCGACCCTGGGCCCGAAAGGCCGTAACGTGATCATCGAGAAGAGCTTCGGCGCTCCGACCATCACCAAGGACGGCGTTTCCGTAGCCAAAGAAATCGAACTGAAAGACCGTTTCGAAAACATGGGCGCGCAACTGGTCAAAGACGTTGCCTCCCGTGCCAACGACGACGCCGGTGACGGCACCACCACCGCGACCGTACTGGCTCAGTCGATTGTCAACGAAGGCCTGAAAGCCGTCGCTGCCGGCATGAACCCGATGGACCTCAAGCGCGGCATCGACAAGGCGACCATCGCCATTGTCAAAGAGCTCAAAGCCCTGTCCAAGCCATGCGCTGACACCAAGGCGATCGCTCAGGTCGGCACCATCTCCGCCAACTCCGACAACTCCATCGGCGACATCATTGCCGAAGCCATGGAAAAAGTCGGCAAGGAAGGCGTGATCACCGTTGAAGAAGGCTCGGGCCTGGAAAACGAACTGTCGGTCGTAGAAGGCATGCAGTTCGACCGTGGCTACCTGTCCCCGTACTTCGTCAACAAGCCGGACACCATGACCGCCGAGCTCGACGGCCCGCTGATCCTGCTGGTGGACAAGAAGATCTCCAACATCCGCGAAATGCTGCCAGTGCTGGAAGCCGTTGCCAAAGCCGGCCGCCCACTGCTGATCGTGGCTGAAGACGTCGAAGGCGAAGCCCTGGCGACCCTGGTCGTGAACAACATGCGCGGTATCGTTAAAGTCGCAGCCGTCAAGGCGCCAGGCTTCGGCGATCGTCGCAAGGCCATGCTGCAGGACATCGCCGTACTGACCGGCGGTACCGTTATCTCCGAAGAGATCGGCCTGAGCCTGGAAAGCACCACCCTGGAGCACCTGGGTAACGCCAAGCGCGTGATCCTGTCCAAGGAAAACACCACCGTGATCGACGGTGCCGGCGTCGAGGCTGACATCCAGGCTCGCGTGACCCAGATCCGCGCCCAAGTGGCCGAGACTTCGTCCGACTACGACCGTGAAAAACTGCAAGAGCGTCTGGCCAAGCTGTCCGGCGGCGTTGCGGTGATCAAGGTTGGCGCTGGTTCCGAAGTTGAAATGAAAGAGAAGAAAGCCCGCGTTGAAGACGCCCTGCACGCGACCCGCGCAGCCGTCGAAGAAGGCGTGGTACCTGGCGGTGGCGTGGCACTGGTTCGCGCTCTGCAGGCTATCTCCGAGCTCAAAGGCGACAACGATGACCAGAACGTGGGCATCCAGTTGCTGCGTCGCGCTGTAGAAGCGCCGCTGCGCCAGATCGTTGCCAACTCCGGCGACGAGCCAAGCGTTGTGGTCGACAAGGTCAAGCAGGGTTCGGGTAACTACGGTTACAACGCTGCCACCGGCGAATACGGCGACATGATCGAAATGGGTATCCTGGACCCAGCCAAAGTAACTCGTTCGGCTCTGCAAGCGGCTTCGTCGATTGCCAGCCTGATGATCACCACCGAGGCGATGATCGCTGAAATCAAGGAAGACGCTCCAGCTGGCGGCGGTATGCCAGACATGGGCGGCATGGGTGGCATGGGCGGCATGATGTAAGCCAGCCTTACCCCTGTAGCGAAAAACCCCGCCTGCGAAAGCCGGCGGGGTTTTTTATTGTCCTTGGATTCAATCCCGCATTGGACTGGGCCCAGCTGTCTCTGTGGGGGCAAAACTTGCTCGCGATGGCGGTGGGTCAGCTTGCCAGGATGCTGAAACTGCCATTGCGATCGCGAGCAAGCTTTGCTCCCACAGGGTTTGTCCGGGGCGTATTCAGGCGTTGGCGGGTTGGCTCAGCGCTACGCGATCATCCATGGAGGCCGGTCGGTACAGGATGTAGTAGTAACACCCCAGGCAAATCAACCAACAGAACACCGCCGTCCACACGTTGTGGGAAAAGAAATGCGCCCCTTGCATCATCCGCCCTAGGGAGAACACCGTGCCCAGGGTGAAGGTGAGCACCAAGGCCTGGCGGGCCAGGCGCGGGCGGCGATCGCGCAGGACGAAGAACAGCGCGAACAACGTGAACCCGGTGGCGGCGTGACCGCCGGGCCAGCATCGACCGGGTTTGTCCGTGGCCGGGCGTGGGCTGAGCAGCTCACTGTAGGTCTCCTTGCCGCCGAACTCTTTCAGGCTCCAGGGGCATTGCACCGCCGTCACCGCTTTCATCGGCGTGACGAAGGACGTCGCCAGTGCCAGGGACAGCACCAGACAGCCCAGTTCCCGCTTGAAGGGTTTGAGCCGGGTGATGAAAAACGTACCGATAAACCCCAGGACCGCCAGCAGGGAAAACGCGATCACTACCTCCTTGGCTCGATCGTGCAGGATATCCTCGAGGAAAAAGCTGTGCCGACCGATAAACCCACCCGCTGTCGGATCGTAAAACAACTTGGCGAGGTCCATGTCCAGGGTGGTCAGTTCCAGCAACACCAGGATGGCTGCGACGACGGCAGGCAGGCCCAGGGCGACCCATAAATTCAGCGGCCTGGACGCGGGGCGGATGGCGGTGGAGACCATTGGCGATACCTTTGATGGGCGTTTTCGTAAGGCGGTGTCGCGCAGTCTGGTCCGTGTTGCGTTCGGGCGGTGTGAAGGTTGGGTGAAAAACTCGTCAATGACTGTCGGCGCGGCCCCTGTGGGAGCGGGCTTGATCGTGAATGCGTAGGCACATCCAACATTGAAGGAGGCTGACCCATCGCATTCGTCGGATCGCCGCCCGGAGCAAGCCCGCTCCCACAGGGGGGGCATGCGCTGCTATGGCGGACACAACCCTAGCCGTGAGCCACGCTTGGCCGTAAGCTGCGCGGGCCAAGCCAGCCGTTAACCGTGCACGCAGAGGTGCCCATGCGAATTCTATTGGTCGAAGACAACCGCGACATCCTGGCCAACCTGGCCGATTACCTGGGGCTCAAGGGCTACACCGTCGATTGTGCCCAGGACGGTTTGTCGGGGTTGCACCTGGCGGCGACCGAACACTACGACCTGATCGTGCTCGACATCATGCTGCCGGGCATCGATGGCTACACCTTGTGCAAGCGCCTGCGCGAGGACGCCCGGCGGGATACGCCGGTGATCATGCTCACTGCCCGGGATCAGTTGGACGATCGCCTGCAGGGCTTCAAGTCCGGCGCCGATGACTACCTGATCAAACCGTTCGCCTTGTCGGAACTGGCGGCGCGGATCGAAGCCGTCATGCGTCGCGCCCAGGGTGGTGGCCGGCGGGCCTTGCAGGTCGGCGACCTGAGCTACGACCTCGATACCCTTGAAGTGACGCGCGAAGGCAAGCTACTCAAGCTCAACCCCGTGGGCCTGAAACTCCTGGCAGTGCTGATGCAAAAAAGCCCCCACGTATTGCGCCGCGAAATCCTCGAAGAAGCGTTGTGGGGCGACGATTGCCCAGACAGCGACAGCTTGCGCAGCCACGTCCATCAACTGCGCCAAGTGATCGACAAACCGTTCGAAAAACCGCTGCTGCATACCGTGCACGGCGTCGGCTATCGCCTGGCCGAGGGCCGCGATGGAGTTTAAGCAGAGCCTTGCCCAACGGATCATCATCGCGTTTGCGCTGATGAGCGCATTGGTGGCCGGCGCGTTCGCCATGGGCATCGTGGCGACGGTTCATTTGGTCGAAGAAAAGCTGATTTCCGCCGGGCTGGGTGGCGACCTGCAACGCCTGTTGCTGATGGACAGCGTCTCGGACTGGAACCATCGGCCGGAACCCGACCAACTGTTCTATTTCAGCGGCGGTCCGGGGGACTTCGAATTACCCAGGGACCTGCGCCATCTGGAGCGTGGTTTCCACGAAGTGTTTCGCGAGCAATTGTCCTATCACGCCATGGTCGAGATCGTGGATGGTCGGCACTACGTGTTGCTGCAAGACCAGAGCGATTTCGAGGAGCGCGAGCGGGTGCTGTTTGCCGTGGTCCTGGTGGGTTTCGTGCTCAGCCTGGCGCTGGCGGTATTTTTGGGTTGGGTCCTGGCACGCCGGGTGATGGCGCCTGTGGTTCGCCTGGCCCGGCAAGTGCGCCATCGCGACCAACTCCTCGGTCTCGCTCCGCCGCTGGCCCCGGACTATGCCGCCGATGAGGTGGGTGAGTTGGCCGTGGCGTTCGATGCCACACTGGGGCGCTTGCGCCAGGCCCTGACCCGCGAGCGCTTGTTTACCAGCGACGTCAGCCACGAATTGCGTACGCCGCTGATGGTTCTGGCGACCTCCTGTGAACTGCTGCTGGAAAACCCGGCGCTGGATCCGCGCGGTCGTACCCAGGTCGAGCGCATCAGCCGGGCCAGCGAAGAGATGCGCGAACTGGTGCAAACTTTCCTGATGCTCGCCAGGTCCGAACGCGAAGACAACGGCATGTCGCCTCGTCTGACCCTGGGGCAGGTGGCCGAGAACCTCCTCGGCGTATGGCGCGCGCCCATCGAATCCAAGGGCCTGACGCTGATCTTCGAACCTGGGCAAACCGTCGACACCCTGTATAACGCCACGTTCCTGACGGCGGTGATGGGCAACCTGCTGCGCAATGCCCTGCACTACACCGACCAGGGGTTCATCCGTCTTTCGCTGACCAGCACCGGATTCATGGTCGAGGACAGCGGTGTGGGCATTCCCGAGGAAAAACGCGAGGCGATGTTCGAGCCCTTCGTGCGTGGTAACGAAAAGCGCGGCGAGGGCCTGGGGCTGGGGTTATCCCTGGTGCAGCGCATTTGCGAGAACCGAGGCTGGACAGTCAGCCTCAGCACGATGGAACCCAACGGTTGCCATTTCGAAGTGGAATTGAATCCAAAGGGCTGAGCGACTGTGTTGAAAAGTCTTGTAAACATTGGAAGGTTTACCTGACTTTATTTTCACAAGGACATGACATCCCGATTCATAAGGTGGGGCCGATCAGTCATCGAGGCCCCGCCAATGTCCAAGCCCATCAAGTTGGCTTTTTCCGAAAAGTACAACGAGCAGCACGCCAGGGAATATTTTCATAAACATCGCACTGGTTTGAGTCGTCGTCTTTCCAATCAGCGAGACCAGCAATTGGCCCGGCGCGCATTGGCACTCGTCGGTGACCCCGGCCTGGTCCTGGACTTGCCGTGCGGTGCCGGGCGTTTCTGGCCCCTATTGGCCGAAAAACCGAACCGGGTGATCATCGGCGCGGACAATTCCGAGGCCATGATCAATACCGCATTGGAAGCTCAACCGAGCGACGTCGTAAAACGGGTACGGCCTTTGCACACTTCTGCGTTCGACATTGCCTTGCCTGATAACGCCGTCGATAGCATTTTTTGCATGCGCCTGCTGCACCACATCGGTGAACCCGCGCATCGAGTGGCAATCCTGAAGGAATTCGAGCGTGTCAGCCGTGACAGCGTGATCGTTTCATTGTGGGTCGATGGCAATTTCAAGGCCTGGAAACGCAAGCGCCTGGAACGCACCCGTGGGCAGAAAGACTACCAGAATCGATTTGTGTTACCGACGGATACAGCAGAGAAGGAGTTTCGGCAGGCTGGGTTTCGCATTCAAGAACGGCTGGATTTCCTACCGCTTTATGCCATGTGGCGAGTCTATGTATTACGCAAGGGGTAACAGCATGGTTGTGCAGGCCGTAGAGACACCTGGCATTTCCCGCAGCAGCTTCGAACACTTCTGGAACCAGCAAGGCGAGTGGGTGGAAGAGCCCAATGTGCGGCGTGGTGGTGAAAGCGGCGTGCAGCGGATCAGCAGCAACAATGGTGAGTTGTTGTATGCCAAGCGTCAAACCGGACATATTTATCGCAGTTGGTTGTACCCGCTCGGTCGTCCGACCGTGCTGCGAGAGCAGGACGCGTTGCTGGCCTTGAGCCGCCTGGATGTCCGTGTGCCCGAGCTGATTTTTTGCGGCGCCCAGCGCGACCCGGCCTGCAAGTGGCGGGCGCTGCTGGTGACCCATGCCTTGGAAGGTTTCGAGCAGATCAAGCACTGGTACGCCGGAGGCGGACGTGAGCGCCATGGCGAAGCGGTGCATGACCAGATCCTCCAGGGCCTGGCTGAGAACCTGGCCCGCATGCACAAGGGCCGCTGGCAACATGGCTGCCTCTACATCAAGCATGTCTTTGTACGTGTGACAGGCGAGGGCGAAGCGGCCAAGGCTGAAGTCGCCCTGCTGGATCTGGAAAAATCTCGCCAGCGCCTGACTGCCCGGCAGGCGGCCTTCCATGACCTGAGGCAACTGCGGCGCCATTCGTCGTTCAGCGAGGCTGACTGGAAAAAAGTCGTCTATTTTTATGAGGCGGCGTTTGGCAGCGCTATCAAAGGTTTATGGCAATGAAACTCGAAATTGCTAGAGGTTTGTTTTTAGTAGGAGCCTTGGGAGTTGCATCGATGGCGGTGGCGGTATGGGAACAGCCACGCTCGCAGGTCCTCAGCGTTTCGAATGCTGGTACACATTGTCCTTTGCCACGGGTGGCAAAGGCTAGCGAGGCGATCCAACCGGACAATGACCTGCTGCTGTTCATGTTCAGCCTGTCCCAAGGGATGAGGCCGCAAAGTTGAAAGCCCCGAAACCAAGATAAAGGCCTCCCTTGTGTGAGGCCTTATTTTTTGGTTTTTCCAATGCCACCACAAACCTTCAGCCAAACACACAACCCGTGGCGAGGGAGCTTGCTCCCGCTGGACCGCGAAGCGGTCCCCATCGGTTCAGGGTCTGGCAGCGGTCATTCAATGACGACTGCTTCGCAGCCGAGCGGGAGCAAGCTCCCTCGCCACAAAAACATCCCGTATCCGCGTGAGTTTGCTTGAACAGTCCTCAGGCTTTGTCCGGCTTGGCCAGCAGCGTGTAGATGCAAGGCAAGACGAACAGCGTGAACAGGGTCCCAATCGACATGCCGGTGGCGATCACCATGCCGATGTCGAAGCGGCTTACTGCCCCGGCGCCTGTGGCGAAAATGAGCGGTACCATGCCGAACACCATCGCCGCAGTCGTCATTAACACCGGCCGCAGGCGGATCGACGCGGCTTGTTCTATTGCTTCTCGCGGCGTCAGATGTTGTTCCCTGCGCAGTTGGTTGGCGAACTCGACGATCAGGATCCCGTGCTTGCTGATCAGCCCGATCAGCGTCACCAGGCCCACCTGGGTGTAGATGTTCATGCTCGACCAACCGAGGAACAGCGGAATCAGGGCACCGCAAATGGACAACGGTACAGTCACCAGGATCACCAGTGGGTCGCGGAAGCTTTCGAACTGCGCGGCCAGCACCAGGAAAATAATCGCCAGGGCCAGGGCAAAGGTTACCCACAACGCGCTGCCTTCCTGTACGAATTGGCGCGAAGCCCCTGCGTAATCGAAGGCGAACCCCACCGGCGCTTCTTCCCGGGCGATCTGGCGGATGGTCTCGATGGCCTCGCCCATGCTCACGATGGGGAAGCCTGAAATCGTCACCGCATTGAGCTGCTGGAACTGGTTTAGCTGTCGCGGTCGCGCCCGGTCGCTGACCTTGATCAGGGTCGACAGCGGTAGCGATTCACCCTGGGCATTTTTCACGTAATAGCTGTTCAACCAGTCCGGGTTGTCCCGGAACGGCCGTTCGACTTGGGCAATGACTTTGTAGCTGCGGCCCTCGAGGGTGAAGCGGTTGATCTCGGATTCGCCCAGCAGTGTCGCCAAGGTGCCCCCCAAGTCCTCCATGGATACGCCCATCTGGGCGGCCTTGGCGCGATCGATATCCACCACGACTTCTGGCTTGTCGAACGCCAGGTCAATGTCCATGAAAGCGAACTTGCCGGATTCCAATGCACGCTTTTTGACCCGGTCGGCAACCTCCAGCAACGTTGCATAGTCTTTCGGGGAGTTAATGACGAACGCGAACGGCAAGCCTTCGCCAGTGCCCGGCAGCGAGGGCAGGTTGAAACCGAAGATCTGCAGGCCAGGCACGCTTTCCAGCCTGGCCTGGACCTCTGGCAGGATTTCCATCTGGGTGCGGCTGCGTTCGTTCCAAGGCTTGAGCAGGAAGCCGCCGATGCCCGACTGCACACCGTCATAACCATTGATCTGGAACGAGGAGTAGTACTCCGGGAACTCCTTGAAAATGGTGATGAAGTGATCGGTATACGTGTTCAGGTAGTCGAGGTTGGTGGGCTGCGGGGCGTTGGCCATCATGAAGATGATGCCCTGGTCTTCGTCGGGGGCCAGTTCCGACTTGCTGAACATGACCAGCACCGGGATCAGCAGCAGCACGATCGCCGCGAACACCAGCACCACCGGCCGGGTGTTGAGCGTGCCATGGAGCATGCGCTGGTAACGGCTCTTCAAGCGTTCGAAGATCATGTCCAGCCGATGGGCCAGGCCCGAGGGATTCTCGTCGTGACGCAGGAGCAGGGCGCACATCATCGGCGACAGGGTCAGGGCGACGATCCCGGAGATCACCACCGCCCCGGCCAGGGTCAAGGCGAACTCCTTGAACAAGGCCCCCGTCAGGCCCTCGAGCAGGCCGATCGGTGCATACACCGCCGCCAGGGTGATGGTCATCGAGATCACCGGCATGGCGATTTCCCGGGCACCTTCGATCGAGGCGTCGAACGGCGTCTTGCCCTCCTCGATGTGCCGGTGAATGTTTTCCACCACCACAATGGCATCGTCCACCACCAGGCCGATGGCGAGCACCATGGCCAGCAGCGTCAGGAGGTTCATCGAATAGCCCATCAACTGCATGAAGAACATCACGCCGATCATCGACAAGGGGATGGTCACCACCGGGATGACCACCGAGCGCAAGGCGCCGAGGAACAGGAACACCACGACGATGACGATCAGCACTGCCTCGAACAGGGTTTTCACCACCTCGTCGATGGACGCCTGGATGAACAGGGTGGCGTCGTAGGCGATCTCGGCCTTGAGGTTGGTCGGGAGCTGGGCCTCCATCTCCGGCATGATCTTGCGCACTTCCTTGATCACATCCAGCGGGTTCGCACCCGGCGTGGCCTTGATCCCGATGTACACCGAGGGCGTACCGCCAAAGGAACTGATGCTGTCGTAGTTCTCTGCGCCCATTTCCACACGGGCGACGTCCCGCAACAATACACGGCTGTCGCCCTCGGTCTTGAGCGGGATCGCGGCGAAGTCCTCGGCGGACTTGAGCTCGGTGTTGGCGTTGATGCTGGTGACGACGTATTCGCCTTTCACTTCACCGGCGGCGGAGAGGAAGTTGTGCTGGCGCACGGCATTGGTCACGTCGGCGGCGGTCAGGCCGAAGCCTGCGAGCTTGATCGGGTCCAGCCACAGGCGCATGGCGAAGACCTGGTTGCCGAGGATCTCCGCCTCGGCCATGCCGGGCAGTGTCGCCAGCTTGGGCTGGATCACCCGGGACAGGTAGTCGGTGATCTGCGGGTTGTTCAGTTCCTTGCTGAAGAAGCTGATGTACATCAGTGCCGAGGCATCGGCGGCCTCGCGGCTGAGGACCGGGTCCTCGGCGTCCTGGGGCAGTTGGTTCTTGACCTCGTTGGCCTTGGCCAGCAGTTCGGTAAAGAGCCGGTCGCTGTTGGAGCCGATGCGGGCATAGACCGAGATCACCGAGAAATTCTGGCGACTGACCGAGGTCATGTAGTCGATGCCCTCGGCACTGGCCAGGCTCTGTTGCATCGGTTGGGTGATGTAGCCCTGGATGGTCTCGGCGTTGGCCCCGGGGTAGGCGGTGGTTACCGTGATCAGGGCGTTTTCCATTTGTGGATACTGACGCAGGGGCAGCTTGCTCCAGGCCTGGAAGCCCAGCAGCACGATCAACAGGCTGACCACGGTGGCAAGCACCGGGCGGCGGATGAACGGATCGGTAAAAGCCATGGGGGTTCCTTGATCAGTCCGCGCGCGGCGGGCTGTTCTGTTCGGTCAGGGTCTTGTCGTCGCTGATGGCGATCGGCGTACCGTTATCGAGCTTGAGTTGGCCGGCGATCACAACTTGTTCGCCGCTCTGCACGCCTTTGGACACCAGTACCTGCCCGTCGCGTCGCTCACCGGTTGCAACGAAACGCCGTTCGGCGATCAGGACCGGCTGGCCCTTGTCGTCTTTCTCGACAGTGCCGTCGGCGGCTTTCTTTTGCGTCACCACGTACATGGAATTGCCGTAGAGGGTGTAGGTCACGGCGCTTTCCGGGACGACGATCCCGGCGGCGACGTCCGGCAGGATCACCTGCAGGTTGGTGAACATGCCGGGCAGCAGTTTGCCGTCGGGGTTGGCCAGGGTGGCGCGCACCAGGACGTTGCGGGTGCTGTCCTCGACCTTGGGGTTGATCGCGCTGATGGTGCCGACGAAGGTCTGCCCGGGATAGGCCGAGACGCTGACATTGACCGGCTGTGCCACGGCGAGCCGGGGCACGCTTTGCTCAGGGACGTAGAAGTCCACGTACAGGCTGCTGAGGTCCTGCAGGGTGGCGATCACCGTGCCACTGGCCAGGTAGTCGCCGACGTCCACCTGGCGAATGCCGATGGTGCCGCTGAACGGCGCCAGGATGTGTTTCTTGGCCAGCGAAGCCTTGAGCTGGTTGACCGTGGCCTGGTTTTTCTTCAGTTGCGCCGAGAGCCGGTCGAATTCGCCCTTGGAGATCGCCTGGCTGCCCACCAGTTGTCGGCCACGTCCAAAATCCAGTTGCGACAGGCCAAGATCGGCCTCGGCGGTTTCCAGCAGGGCGTTTTCGACTTCGCTGTCCAGTTGCAGGAGCGGCTGGCCGGCCTTGATCTTCTGTCCAGACTGGAATTGCACCTTCTGCACGGTCCCGGCGATTTCCAGGCTCAGGTCCACGCCTTGCAGCGCCTTGAGACTGCCAACGGTGGGTAGGCGGGCCTGCCAGGGTTGCTGGGCCGCTGTGGCCACGGCGACGCTGACCGGTGGTTTGGGGGCAGAAAACGTCTGGATCTGCTGGTAAACGGAGAAGGCCTTGTAGCCGGCGAGCAACAGCACCACCAGCAGCACAACACCCAACATGATCAGCATGCGGCGTCGCAGCATGTTCCACTTCCTTGGAAAGAGCCGAGAGAAAATACGGATAGGCGGGCACATTACTCTGAGTGTGCGGGCTATTCCAGATGCTGGCGGGACGGTAGTGCGTGGGGCTTTTCCGAAAAACAGGGGCGCCCGGCGCCGATCGGCTTCGCTCCCCGGCGTCAGACCAGATGCAAATGGTTGTCCCAGAGCCCTGCCGGCAGATCCAGTGGTTTTGCAACCAGTTGTGTCTGCCGACAATCGTAATAGCGACAACGGCCTTGGCCCGACGTCACGACAAAACCGTCGGCCACCGCGCCCACGCCAGCGCAGTCCGGCAGGGGCGCGTCCAGGCGCACTTCGCCGCTGTCCAGGTCCCAGATGAAAAAGCGGTTGCCGCGGGGGGCGGTCAGGGCCACCAGGCGCAAGTCGCTGTGTACGGCAACGCTGGCGGTGTAGTGCCCCATGGCCTGCAATTGCTCTGCGGGCACCGGGAATGCCTGGAACGGCTGTCCTGGCCGTTTGATCGCCACCAGTTCCGACGGTTCGTGGGCTGCGCCCATGAACTGCTGGCCGGAGACGATGGTGCCGTCGCTGGCGATGCCCAGGTGGCGCACGCTGTTCATCGATTGGGCGAGGGTTTCCTTGCTCAGCAGGGTGCCATCGCGTTGCATCAGCACCAGGCTCGGCTCCATGGCGTCGAGGTTCATTTCGACCCGGCTTTCGGCCTCGGTGCGAATGCCGCCGTTGGCGACCACCAGCGTCTCGCCATCGGGCATCCACGACACCTGGTGAGGACCGATGCCATGGGTAGAGATTTCGCCGCTGTGCACCAGCCGCTCGCCTTCGAAACGGTACACGCCCAACAGGCCGCGTCCCGGATCGGTGGTGTCGTTCTCGGTGGCATACAGCCATTCGCCGCTTTTATGGATGACCGCGTGGCCGTAGAAGTGCCGGTTCGGCAACGAGGCGATGGTTTGCAGCAGCGTCCCGTCGCGCAGGTCGATCAGGTAGCTTTCGGTGCCCGGGCGACGGGCGACGAACAGCGCAATCGGCTGCGTCGGATGGTTGATGATGTCATGGCAGCGCTGGCCGACCTGGGTGGCAAACACCCGCGTGCCGTCCAGTCGATAGCCGACGGCATAGTGCTTGCCGTCGCCATCGTCCCGTGCCGAAAGCAAGAGTGGCGGTTTGTCCTTTTGCTTGAACAGCGTCCAGCCGCCCAGGGTGACGGCGCCGAGTAGCAAGCTGCCCAGTGCCAGGACCTGACGTCGAAACATGATCAGTCACCGTCGTTGGCATTGAAGCCCAGTTGAATGCCCAGCGCCTTGGCCAGTTCGCCTTCATGCAGGCGATGGACAACGTTGAGGCTGTCGTACAAATCGTTGAGTTGCTGGCGCCCGGCATCGTCGCCGAGCATTTCGGTCAGCGAGCGCTGGCTGCTGGCGAACAGTTTCAACGAGGCATCGTAGGCGGCGTCGATCTTGTCCGCCAATGGCTTCTGGTCGCTCGGCAGCAGGCCGCGCAGGCCCTTGTTGTCCACGCCGACCCAGACGGTCCTGGCCGCGCTCAGGCTGGCTTCCAACCCTTGCAACGACGACTGGCTGCGCCAGGCATCGGCCTGGAATGGCTGAGGTACGCCTTTGCTCTGGCGGCCCATCGGCGTGCCGAGTTTTTTCTTCAAAGTATCCAGGGCAGTGACCTGCACACGGAGCAGGTCGGCGATGGCCTCGTGGGAATCGGCGTAGCGCTGGTTGGGAAACTTGCTCATCTGGGCGAGCATGCCGTCGTTGCTGTTCCAGCCCGACAGGATCTCTTCGGCCAGCTGTTTCTGGCGTTCGCCGATGGCGATGAGCAGCGGGCAGTACTTGGCTTTCTGTGCGCTGTCGGCCATGTCGATTTTCGCGTCGAACAGCAGGTATTCGTAGGCCGACAGCCCTTGCACGACCACGCTGGACTTGGCCAGGCCGGCGGCGTCGATCTGTGGCTGGCTGTTGACCAATTGCTCGACCTGACGACCCACCAGGTTTTTCTTGTCCGGCCAGAACTGCACCTGCCAGGCGCGGTTGCCCTCGGCCAGCGGCCCGATCAGCAGCGGTTGCAACTCGGCCCAGGCTTTTTGCGCCTTGAGGAAGTCGGCGCGGGCGGTCTCCAGGTTTTCTTTACCTTGGCAGAACGCCAGGGCGCTGGTCGCCAGTTGCCGGTCGGCCTCGACCCAGCGGCTGTAGGTCGGCAGGATCACTTGCTTGGCGATGGCGGCCGAAGTGACGGCTTGCGGATCCTGGGGCGAGCAGGCGCCGAGGGCGAGGGCGGCGAGGCTGGTGAACAACAATTTGGGACGGAACATGTCAGGCTCCCATTTCTGGAAAAGGCATTTAAAGGGAATTCAGGAAGGCCAGCAACGCAGCGCGCTGCTCGGCATTGAACGCTAAAACCTGGCGTTGCGCCGCTTGTGCTTCGCCGCCATGCCAAAGCACGGCTTCGAGCAGGTTGCGGGCACGACCGTCGTGCAGGAACTGGGTGTGGCCGTTGACGGTTTCGGTCAGGCCGATGCCCCACAGCGGCGGGGTTCGCCAGTCGCGGCCACTGGCCTTGAATTCGCTGCGGTTGTCGGCCAGGCCTTCGCCCATGTCGTGCAGCAGCAAGTCGGTGTAGGGGCGGATGACCTGGTTCGCCAGTTCCGGCTCGGCGGCGTTGGCGGCGGTGGTGTATTTCGGTGTGTGGCAGGACTGGCAACCGGCCTGGAAAAATAGATTCTTGCCTGCCAGCACTTGGGACGAATTCACGTCGCGACGGGCCGGCACCGCGAGGTTGCGGCTGTAGAACAGCACCAGGCGCAGGATGTTGTCGCTGACTTCCGGTTCGCCGTCCGGGCCATTGCCGCTGGGCGCACGCTTGCAGTCGACTTGGGTCTCGGTGCAGTCGTCGAGCGGCCGCAGGCTGGTCGTCAGGCCCATGTCGCCGGAAAACGCATGGACGTTCTGTTGGTTGAGGTTGGGCTGTCCGGCTTTCCAGCCGAAACGTCCCAGCACGGTTTTCTGCTGCTCATCGTCCCAGACCTGGTTGGGCCGACCGGCGATGCCGTCGTTCTCCCGCGCCTGGGCTTCGGCGTTCGCCAGCAGCGCCTCGTCGGGGATGGCTTCCAGCAGGCCCAGGCCGATCATCGGCGGTGCCACGCGGGCCGAAAAACGCGTGTCGGGGTGCATCGGGCCATACCCCAACTGGGTGATCTGCAGGATTGGCTTGCGTAACTCGACGACGGTGCCGTCCTTGAAGCGCACCGGGACCGGGGTGTAATCGACCCGTACCTTGCCTTCGGGGGCGACGCCGGGCACCGACATGTCCTGCAACTGCCCACCATAGACCGGCTCGGGCACTACGCCCAGTTGCTCGATGACCTTGGCGTAGGCCGGTGCGTCGGGAATCGACAGGCGCACCAGCATCGACACCGCGCTGGTCGCATCCGGCGCCGGCGGATGGCCGCGACCGTCCTTGACGTGACAGTTCTGGCAGGCGTTGGTATTGAACAAGGGCCCGAGGCCGTCCCGGGCGGTGGTGGTCGAGGGGGCGATCACCCAGGGGCTGCGGAAGAAACTGTTGCCGACACTGAAATCCACGCGCCGCGAGGGTGGCAGGTTGGCCGAGGGCAGGGAAAAGGCGTTCTGGTCACTCTTGCGGACTGTCGCGGTGCCACCGGAACGGGCTTCACCCGGTTCGGCCTGGGTAAAACGCGGGGCATCATCGCAGGCACTCAGGCCCAGGGCCATGAACAGTGCACATAAACGAAGAGGCAACGACGGCATCGGGCGTCCCGGGGGATGAGTGAAAACGAGGGCGCAAAGTCTAACAGGGCGGGGCAGTTTGAATAAGAGGAATTATCGTTTGGTTCTATTCATTGTGGCGAGGGGATTTATCCCCGTTGGGTCGCGAAGCGGCCCCCTGCTTTCTGTCTGATGCCTGTTGGCAATTTGGGGCTGCTGCGCAGCCCAGCGGGGATAAATCCCCTCGCCACAGGTTAGTGTTGGATGCATTTTCGGTGTTACGGCTGGACGACAGCTCCCGGCACCAACGGCAGTTCCAGTGTCGCAATGAAACCACCTTCGGGATGATTGCCCAGCACCAGCGCACCGCCATGGCGTTCAGCTGCACGGCGTGCGATGGCCAGGCCCAGGCCATGGCCGGCGGCGGTCTGGCCGGGGGCGCGGTAGAACGGCTCGGCCAATTGCCCGAGGTGTTCGGCCTCAACCCCGGGCCCGTGGTCACGTACGCTGACCAGGATCCGTTCGCCTTGGCGCCGCGCGTGCATCTCGATCGATTGCCCGGCCGGATTGAAGCGCTGGGCGTTGCGCAGCAGGTTGTCCACTGCTCGCTCGATCATGGTCGGCCAACCCTTGAGGGTCAGGTCCGCCTCGGCTTCAAGCTGTACGGTTTGCTCCGGTGAAGCCAGTTGCGCATCTTTTTGCAGGGTGACCAGCAGTGCGTTGAGGTCGACTTCTTCGGCGCTGGCGTTGTCGGCATCGACCCGGGCCAGGACCAGGATTTCGCTGATCAGCGCCTCCAGGCGATCGCATTCACGGGTCAGGCGCGGCCAGAGCTTTTCACGCTCCTCGGGGCTGGCCCGTTCCGCCAATGCCAGGGCAATGCGCAGCCGGGCCAGGGGCGAGCGCAGTTCGTGGGACACGTCCCTTAGCAGTTGTCGCTGGCTGGCGATCAGGCTTTGCAAACGCGCGCCCATGCGGTTGAAGTCGGTGGCCAATACGCCGAACTCGTCCCGCCGGTTGGCCAGTTTGGCGAGGCTGTTCTGCTGGTAGGTGGCTTGGCCCAGGTCATGCACCGCACCGCGCAGTCGACTCAGCGGACGAGTGATGGAGAGCGTCACCAACAGGCTGAACAAGGTTAGCACCACCAACGCGATCCCCAGGGCACTGAGGGGCCAGAGCAGACTGCCGCGGTGCCAGGCGTCCAGTTCGGGATGGGGGATGCGGTAGATGAATAGGTAGGTGTCGCCGCTTTTGGCGCTGGTGAACTCGTCGGTGAGCCGGCGCCAGGGCAGGCGGCGGTCGTCGTTGTTCTGCCGAGCCTCGAAGGCGGCGGCGCGATGGGGAAAAGTGCCACGCACCACCGGGTCGCCGCTTTCGTTGAACACCTGGACGTCAATGTGATACTGGCGCTTGCGCTGTTTCAGAATTTCCTGGGCGGCGTCCTCGCCTTGGGTTTCGTAGGTCTGCGTCCACTCTTCGGGCAGGGTATTGAGCCCCGGGTGGCGGCTGAGGATCCAGGCGTCCTGGTTCAGCATGTGGCCCATCAGGATCGAAAGTCCTGCAACCAGAGTGATGGCCAGCCAGAAACTGGCCAGGATGCGCCAGAACAATGAACGCACGATAAATCCTCGAAAACAAAGAAAGCCCAACGGCGGTTGACCGTTGGGCTGGGGGAATTTCAGCGCATTATTGCGCTTTTTGCGGCTGTTGCGCTTTCCAGGCCTTGAATTCGGCCCACTCGGCGCGACGCTCGGCCTGTTTCTTCTGGATCGCGTCGAATTCTTTTTGCTGCTCAGGCTTCAACAATCCACGAATCTGGGCGTCGACCTTCTGGTGCCGGGCTTGCATTTCGTCCTGCATGGCTTTCTGGTCGGCTGGGGACAGCTTGGCCAGGTACTTGTCGACCAGTTCCCGTTGTTCGTGGCGCTGTTCGCCCATGATCTGGCGAATCTGCTGGCGTTGCTCGCGGCTCAGGTCCAGTTGGCTGTACGGGCCTTTGTCGTGCATCTGGCCGCCGTGACGCGGGCCGTCCATCGGCCCCGTCGGGCCTGGGCCTTCGGGCATGGCCATGGCCACGGTCGGCAGGGCGGCGGCGAACATCAGAGCGATAAGGGTCTTGCGCATGGTGTGTCTCCTTGTCTCATTCCCGGTCAGTTCCGGATGTGTGCAGATTACGGAGATCAAGGTCAGCGGCGGTCAGGGGTGGGTAAAGCTTGGGTAAAGACGGTTTGGTGCGAACCTGACAAATCTGCAGGCCCGAACACAAAGCCCTGTGATGGGGGGTACTTGCTGTGGTGAGGGGGCTTTTGTGGCGAGGGAGCTTGCTCCCGCTCGGTTGCGCAGCAACCGCAGAATCTTGGGGCTACTTCGTAGCCCAGCGGGAGCAAGCTCCCTCGCCACAAAAGTCTCCAGAGGCTGTGATAGCCGCCACAACCTCTGGCTGTAATCGCAGCGACAACATCTAGAGGCTGTAGTAGTAACCCCGGCTACGCAGCGCCACGATGCGCGGGCGGCCGTCGGGGTGGGGGCCGATTTTCTTGCGCAGGTTGCTCACGTGCATGTCGAGGCTGCGGTCGTACAGGGTCAGCTTGCGGCCCAGGGCGATCTGCGCCAGTTCCTGCTTGTCCAGCGGCTCGCCCGGCTGCTTGAGCAGCGCTTCGAGCAGGCGGCTTTCGGACACGGTGAGGGTCTGTTCCTGTTCGTCGATGCTGACCACGCCACGCACCGGGCTGAAGGTCAGGTCACCCAGTTCGATCTGGCTGGACACGGCCGTCGGATGGCTGCGGCGCAGCACGGCGCGCAGGCGGGCGGTCAGTTCCCGTGGGTCGCAGGGCTTGGCCAGATAGTCGTCGGCCCCCAGTTCCAGGCCCAGGATACGGTCCAGCGGTTCACCCCGGGCCGACAGCATCAGCACCGGCAGCTCCGCGTGATCGTTGCGCAATTGCTTGAGCAGTTCCAGGCCACTGCCATCGGGCAGCATCACGTCCAGGACCACGGCAGCCGGGGCGGTTTCGGCCAAGGCCTTGCGGGCACTCTGGCCATCGTGACAGGCGCGGACCTGAAACCCTTCCTGGCTCAGCCAGCTTACGAGGAGCTCACACAGCTCCTGGTCATCATCTATCAGTAACAGCTCGCTCATGACTCACTCAATTTAGCCATTGCCGACGTTGTCTACGTCCACCGCTGGCAAAGATACCGCAGAGCAAGGCCAATAGCGCTACCCCGGCACCAATGACGAACCATTGCTGTTGATCGGTCAACAGGCGCGGCAGGGGGCTGGCCTGGGCTTCCTTGAGTTGCAGTTTCAGGCGCTGGTTCTCCTGGCGCAGCCGCCCCACCAGCGCGCTTTCGCGTTCGCCGTTGGTGTTTTGGAGTTGCTGGGTGAGTGCTTCACGCATGCGCTCGCTGTCTTTCAAGCGTTGCTGCAATTCGGCGATCTGGCCGCCAGCGCTCAGGGACAAGGGCGCCGAATGACTGCCCTCGGTGCTTTCCTCGCCATGGGCGGGCGCCCCGATCGCCAACGAGACCAACAACAGGCACAACGGACCTTTGCGCATTGCAACTCCTGAATTCCAATCGAGATAGGGTTTGTACGAAAAGTCGCCGAGCGGCGATCAGGCAAGGCGAAAACAGGCGAGGAAGCGGAGTTTACTTTAGTAAATGAGCATTCCGAGTCTGTTTTCAACGCAGCATGATCGTCGCGCAGGCACTTTTCGTACAAAGCCTAGACAGGTTGTCGGCAGGCGAACGAGAAAGATGAGCAACAGGGCAATGAGCCGCGCAGGCTCATCGCCCTGGGGATTTACGGCAGGACTTGCTTGAACGGCTTGACCACGACCTCGGCATAGACGCCGGCCGTCACGAACGGATCGGCCTTGGCCCAGGCTTGCGCGGCGGCCAGGGAGTCGAATTCGGCCACGATCAGGCTGCCGGTGAAACCCGCGGCGCCCGGGTCATTGCTGTCCACCGCCGGGTGCGGGCCGGCCAGCACGATGCGACCTTCGGCCTTGAGCTGTTGCAGGCGCTCCAGGTGGGCCGGGCGCACGGCCAGGCGTTTTTCCAGGGAGTCGGCGACGTCGGTGGCAATGATTGCGTAGAGCATGTCAGTCCTCGGTTTTGGGCGTGGTGGGGTCGGCTTCGTGCAGGTGACGGGACAGGTAGATGCCCTGGCCAATCAGGAACAGCAGCGTCATGCCCAGGCTGCCGAAGACCTTGAAGTCGACCCAGTACTCCTGGAACGTGAACGCAACGAACAGGTTGGCGGCGCCGCAGAACAGGAAAAACGCGATCCAGGCGATGTTCAACCGGGTCCAGATCAGGTCCGGCAGGTTGATGGCATGGCCCATGATGCGCTTGATCAGCAGGCGGTCACCGATGAAATGGCTGCCAATGAACGCGAGGGCGAACAGCCAGTTGACCACCGGAGCCTTCCATTTGAGGAAGGTTTCGCTGTGAAACGCCAGGGTCAGGCTGCCGAATACCAGGCAGGCGATCAGGGTCAGCCACTGGCTCTTCTCCAGCTTGCGCTGGGACACGAACAGCGCGCCGTAGACCACCAGGGAACTGATGATCAGGACTGCGGTGGCGCTGTAGATACCACCTACAGTCAAGGAGTGACCGGCGAAGTCGACGGTGCGGGGATCGAGTTTGTAGACGATGAAGAACAGCAGGAGCGGGATGAAATCGATGAATTGTTTCACAGTGGCAGCCAGAAGCAGGATGTGGCGGCATAATAACAAACATCCTTGGCCGCGATAGGGCCAGCTGATTTGAGGTAACAAACTCTCGTGAATGTTGATTTGCACTGCCATAGCACGGCCTCCGATGGTGCCCTGGCGCCTGCGGTTCTGGTGGCGCGGGCGTTCGAGCACGGCGTGCGAGTCCTGGCCCTGACCGATCACGACACCCTCGAAGGCCTCGACGAGGCCCGTGGCGCCGCCACGGCGCTGGGCATGCAGCTGGTCAACGGGGTGGAGTTGTCCTGTACCTGGGGCGGGGCGACCATCCATGTACTGGGCTACGGTTTCGATGTGAATGCGCCGGCGCTGGTCCAGGCCATCGCACAACTGCACGACGGGCGCTGGCTGCGGTCCGAAGAGATCAGCCGCAAGCTGGCCCTCAAGGGCATGCCTGGGGCGCTAGACGGCGCCCGGCAGATCCAGCAGGAACTGGGCGACAGCGGCAACGCACCGGCCCGGCCACACTTTGCCGACTGGATGGTGCGCGAAGGGTTCGTCAAGGACCGCGCCGAAGCGTTCCGCAAATGGTTGGGGGCCGGCAAGCTGGGGGACGTCAAGCAGCATTGGCCGACCCTGGAAGACACCGTCCAGACCCTGCGGGCAGCGGGTGCCTGGGTCAGCCTGGCGCATCCATGGCACTATGATTTCACCCGCAGCAAGCGCCGACGCCTGGTTGCCGACTATATTCAAGCGGGGGGCCATGCCATCGAGGTGGTCAACGGCCATCAGCCTGCCGAACAGGTCGGCAGCCTGGCGATCCTGGCCCGTGAGTTCGGCCTGCTGGTCACCGCCGGCAGTGATTTCCATGGCCCTGGGGGCTGGTCCGAGATCGGCGAATACCGCCCGTTGCCGGAAGATCTGCCACCACTCTGGTGTAGATTCAAACATGATCCCGTTATCGCCGCCGTCTGAACAGGTAGAACACGTGAGTCAATTTTTCCAGATTCATCCGGAAAACCCGCAAGCGCGCCTGATCAAACAGGCCGTGGAAATCATTCGTGGCGGTGGCGTGGTGGTCTATCCCACCGACTCGTCCTACGCCATCGGTTGCCAGATCGGCGACAAGAATGCCGTGGAGCGTGTCAGACGCCTGCGTCAACTGGACGACAAGCACAATTTCGCGCTCATCTGCAGCGACCTGTCGCAGTTGGGCCTGTTCGCCAAGATCGATACCGGCACCTTCCGCCTGCTCAAGGCGCATTTGCCGGGGCCGTACACCTTCATCCTCAATGCCACGCGGGAAGTCCCGCGGCTGTTGCTGCATCCGAAAAAGCGCACCATCGGCCTGCGGGTGCCGAGCCATCCCATCGCCCTGGCGCTGCTGGCGGAACTGGGTGAGCCGCTGATGAGCGTAACGCTGATCATGCCTGGCGAGACCGAGCCGTTGAACGATCCCTATGAGATGCGCCAGATACTCGAGCATCAGGTGGACCTGATCATCGACGGTGGTTTCGGCGGCATGTCGGCGTCCACGGTGATCAACCTGGCCGATGGCGAGCCCCAGGTGGTGCGCGTCGGTTGCGGCGATCCGACGCCGTTCATGGTCGAGGCCTGAATGTCCGTCGTGGAAACCGCCGTGGACAATGTCGACAGCCAGGCCGGCGCGCAGCAGGAGTTGCCGTTCGCCATGGTCTATGGCCAGGCGGTCATGGAAATGCCCCTGGACCTGTACATTCCGCCGGATGCGCTGGAGGTGTTCCTCGAAGCCTTCGAGGGCCCGCTCGACCTGCTGCTGTACCTGATCCGCAAACAGAACATCAACATCCTCGACATCCCCGTGGCGGAAATCACCCGCCAGTACATGGGCTACGTCGAGTTGATGCAGTCGGTGCGCCTGGAGCTGGCGGCCGAGTACCTGGTGATGGCGGCCATGCTCGCCGAGATCAAGTCGCGGATGCTGCTGCCGCGCTCGGCAGAGGTAGAAGAGGAAGAAGACGACCCGCGAGCCGAGCTGATCCGCCGCTTGCAGGAATACGAACGCTTCAAGGCCGCCGCCGAAGGCATCGACGGTTTGAGCCGGGTGGGGCGCGATGTGGTGGTGCCCAAGCTCGATGCGCCCGAAGCGCGGGCGCGCAAGTTGCTGCCGGACGTGAGCCTGGAAGAGTTGCTGATGTCCATGGCCGAGGTCCTGCGCCGGGGCGATATGTTTGAAAGTCATCAGGTCAGCCGCGAAGCGCTGTCCACCCGCGAGCGCATGAGTGATGTGCTGGAGCGACTCAAGGGCGGCGGCTTCGTGCCGTTCGTCGAGCTGTTCACCGCCGAGGAAGGGCGGTTGGGGGTGGTGGTGACGTTTATGGCGGTCCTGGAATTGGTCAAGGAATCCTTGGTCGAGCTGGTGCAGAATGAGCCGTTCGCAGCGATCCACGTGCGGGCACGAGCCGAATAACGAGCAAATCAATGAATCTGACTGAACCCCGCGAGCTGGCCCCCTTGCTTGAAGCTTTCCTGTTGGCCTCGGGAAAGCCGCAATCGATGGAACGCCTGTTCGAACTCTTCGAAGAGGGCGAGCGGCCCGAGCCGGCCGTGTTCAAGAAAGCCCTGACACTGTTGGGCAAGTCCTGCGAGGGGCGGGCTTTCGAACTCAAGGAAGTGGCGTCGGGGTACCGCCTGCAAATCCGCGAGAAGTTCGCGCCGTGGGTGGGGCGCTTGTGGGAGGAACGGCCGCAGCGCTATTCCCGGGCGCTGCTCGAAACCATGGCGCTCATCGCCTATCGCCAGCCGATCACCCGGGGCGAGATCGAAGATGTGCGGGGCGTGGCAGTCAATAGCAACATCGTCAAGACGCTGCTGGAGCGCGAGTGGATCCGCGTCGTCGGTTATCGCGATGTGCCTGGCAAACCGGCGATGTTTGCGACCACCAAGGCCTTCCTCGATCACTTCAACCTGAAGAACCTGGACGACCTGCCGCCGCTGGCCGAATTGCGGGAACTGGAACCCGAACCGATGCTGGAGTTCGACGACGCCCCGGTGCCCCAGGGCTTGCAGGAACTGGCGGACGCCAGTGCCGAGCCCGAAGAGCCGAAGGAGGAGACCAGTTTCCACTCGTTGTTGCTGGAGCTGGACACCATGGAGGAGGGCTTGAAGACTGATTTCGACGACTTGCTGCGGGAAGGTCCTGGTCCTGAGGGCGACTCGGATGAGCTGGCGGAGCCCGATAGCGCGGCGGCGCCGGAGCCAGAAGCAGAAGCGGAAGCGGAAGAAGATACCCTCGGCGTTGCCCAAGCCCGGGAAAAACTCCTGGCCGCCGTCGCCGCCCTCCAGCCGCCGGAACCCGAACTGAGCGACGAAGAAGCCGAAGCCCGGGCGTTGGCCGAAGCGATCGAGAACGAACGGCGCGAGTTCGACGATTGATCCGATTTGTGTCGCCGACATTGCTGGCACACCACAACTCCTGTGGGAGCGGGCTTGCTCGCGAAGGCGGCGGGTCAGTCGGCACTGATTAACCTGACACGCCCTCTTCGCGAGCAAGCCCGCTCCCACATGGATGATGCAATGCATCATGAGCGCCAAGCCGGGCATCACCGGTCGGCGGAAAAAGCGCCGGGCGCTGGTTGATCAGCTAGTCTCTGATGCGCAATCGCTTCAACGCGCGTATGATTCGCGACCCCTTGGCGATCCCTTCGCCAAAGACCCGTATTCAAAGCGTCAGGCCAAGCCTGACCCGACCACACCGGGAGGTGCCCAGAATGAAAGACCAAGACCAGAACGACAGCCAGGAAATCGGCCCAGCAGGCGAGAAGCTGCAAAAAGTCCTCGCCCGTATCGGCGTCGGTTCGCGCCGTGACGTGGAAGCCTGGATCACCCAAGGCCGGATCAAGGTCAACGGCAAAGATGCCACCTTGGGCCTGCGGGTTGATATGCACGATGCCATCACCATCGATGGCAAGGTGATCAAGCGCGAAGAGGCCGCCGAAACGGTGCGCCGCGTGATCATGTACAACAAGCCCGACGGCGAGATCTGCACCCGTGACGACCCGGAAGGTCGCCCGACCGTGTTCGACAAGATGCCGCGTCCGAAAGAAGGCCGCTGGATCAACATCGGCCGCCTGGACATCAACACCACCGGTTTGCTGATGTTCACCACCGATGGTGAACTGGCCAACCGCTTGATGCACCCGTCCTACGAGATGGACCGCGAATACGCCGTGCGTGTGCGGGGTGAAGTCGACGACGAGATGATCGAGCGCCTCAAGGCCGGCGTTGTGCTGGAAGACGGCCCGGCGCGATTCACCGACATCAAGCAGGCGCCCGGCGGTGAAGGCTTCAACCATTGGTACCACTGCGTGGTGATGGAAGGCCGTAACCGTGAAGTGCGGCGTTTGTGGGAATCCCAGGGGTTGGTGGTCAGCCGCCTCAAGCGCGTGCGTTTCGGTCCGGTGTTCCTCAATTCCGACCTGCCGATGGGCCGCTGGCGCGAAATGAGCCAGTACGAAGTCGACATCCTGGCCGCCGAAGTGGGCCTCAAGCCGGTGGCAATGCCGCAGATGACCGCCAAGAGCAAGGACAAGCTGGAGCGGATGCAGCGTAAATCCTCCCGTCCGATGGGCAAGACCGAGCGCGTGCGTACGCTGCGCCCGGCTGCTGATGGCGTGGCGACCGGCCCGCGTCCTTCGCGCGAGCCGCAGATCGAAGGCGAACGCCCGGCCCGCAAGCCTGCACCGCGTCAGGACGGCGAGCGTGGCCCACGCACGCCGCGTCCGGCCAATGGTCGCACTGAGCGCGGCGAAGGTCGCGGTGCACCGGCGGGTCGCGGTACGCCCGTCGCCGATCGCCCGGCCGACACCAAGCGTCCCGCCAAGCCGGCACCGAAAAAGCGCCCGGGCATCATCCTGGCCGACCGCGACACGCCATCGGGCAAGCGCCGTGGTGCCCCGGCAGGTTCGGGACAGCGTCCGGGTTTCGGGCGTCGTAAGCCGGAGTGAGGCAGCGGTGAGTTTCTAGCTGCAAGCTGCAAGAAAAAACGCCAACCGTTGGGTTGGCGTTTTTTTTTGTCTGGCTTTAGTGATGCAGTGCCTTCGAAACCGTCTTCGCGAGCAAGCCCGCTCCCACAGTGGCATAGCGGCGAACGCACCTCTCTCATTCACTGCAGATCAACTGTGGGAGCGGGCTTGCTCGCGAAGAGGCCTGCAATCCCACCGCTGTCGAAAGGTTATCCCCCTCTTTTCTTGCCGCTTGAAGCTCGCAGCTTGAAGCTGCCCCTAAAGCACAAACCGCCCATCAAACATCGGCTCTTTGTCCAGCGCCAGCACACCGCTTTCGAAAATCAGATCCAAATGGTGGCTGCCCTTGGCCCCGCCACCCAGTCCCAGATGCAGGCCGCAGTGGCGCTCTTCGAAACCGGCGTTGCGGGCGTACAGGCTCTTGACCCCTTCGTTGGTGCCGATCCCCAGTTCTTCGATGCGGCGGTTGGACGGGTTGGCGTCCAGGTATTTGTTGAAGTCGTGTTCCAGGCCCGGCACGTCGGTGGCGATTTTCTGGATGGTGGAGTCTTCGATCCACAACTCCAGGGGCGATTGCAGCACGCCGTACTTGCGTGCGAACGGGATGGTGCTCAGGAACGTGCCGACGAATTTCACCTGGCCGTTGATGGTGTCGCTGTGGGTGGCGATTTCGCCGGGGGCCAGGTCGTAGTTGCCGAGGCCGTTGATGTCGGTCCACTTCTTCACGCTGCCCAGGGCGGTGTCGAAATACGAACCGTGGTCATCCTGGAAGCTCAGGGTTGTCGCCTGGGACATGCGCCGGATCAGGTGACTGTTGAGCCCGGCGATACGTTGGGGAATCACGCTGAAGGTGTCGTAGAAATAATCGCCGTAATCCTTGAACAGCAGCGATTTCTTCCAGTTGTCGGCCATCACGCCTTGCAATGCCCGAACAAAGTCCGGGCCGTCGGGGCGTGGATTGGGCAGGGTGGAAGAGTCGTAGAAGAAAATATACAGGTCGCTGTCGGCAATGGCCTTGGACAGGCGCTCCGTGGATTCGAGGTCCAGGCGCATGGCGCTGAACCGGAACGGCGAGCCGCTGCCCACCTGTTCGGCAATGGCGCCGGTCAGTGCTTCGTAGTCAGCGGTATGGCCGAGCAACACCTTGGCGGGCTGGATGCCAGCCAGGGCGGGATGGTGTTCGAGGTAGTAAAGGAAATGTGAGATGGCTCGTTGTGTGTCCATGCTTATTCTTCCCTGACACGTTCATTTAATGTCCCTGACAACCGGCAAGAGTGGCGGAGTCGACCGGCCGGATCGCCTCCGCCGGGCAGTGCCTACAGAGGCCACATCGCCGTGCCGAACGGAACCACGGCGTCGGCTTGCATCATTTCAACGGCGGCCTCATGGGTCGGCGCTTCAAACCATTCGTCCAGTTGCAGTTCGGTTTCCAAGTCTTTGTCCAGTGCTTGCATAGTGAATCTCCTAGATGACTTTTGCGGAAAACGCGGGCCGATTCGGCGAGTCATACCCGACAGAACCGGCACCGCAGAACTTGTCGGCACGATGCCTTGGCAAGTCGCTGAAAACCTAGTCGAGGGTTTTTTGGATTGCAAAAAATAATTTTATTTTTTTCTTTTGAACTTTTTGTTCCATTTTTGGCGTTGAAATTACTCATTCAAAAACAGCTGCCTGGGTGATTTATTTAATAGGTAGCTACCTACCGTCAATTTGCAGTCAGCCTACAGAATATTCCTACGTGGAAAGCCTGCGTTACGCGCTGTAAAGGAATGCTGACGATTTTGGCCGTTCGAACTGACCGGTATCGGCGTTCGGAAGGGCTGTAAGAAAAAGCTGCCGAGTGGGCCGGCTTGGCGGGTTTTTTGAGACTTCGCAGCGCTTGTTTCAAGCCAGCGGGAAAGGTCAGATGCGCGCCAGACCTCAAGTGTGGGGGTAGACGCTGATCCGGTGGTGTCTGGCAGCAGGGGGACTGCAGTGTACAATGCGCCGCGTTTTACTGTGACCCTTCGCGTACCCACGCACTTTCAAGGTTATCCGCCTTGTTCACTCCGCCACGCCATAAGCGTGTCGGGTTCGATTTCGTCACAGATAAAAACAAATAGGTGACGCATGACCGTTGTAGAAAATACGCATTCGGGCGAGCTGAAACGCGGCCTGAAAAATCGCCATATTCAACTGATCGCCCTCGGTGGCGCGATCGGCACCGGCCTGTTCCTCGGCTCGGCGGGGGTGCTGAAATCCGCCGGCCCGTCGATGATCCTCGGCTACGCCATCTGCGGCTTCATCGCCTTCATGATCATGCGCCAGTTGGGCGAAATGATCGTCGAAGAGCCGGTGGCCGGTTCCTTCAGCCACTTCGCCCACAAGTACTGGGGCGGTTTCGCCGGGTTCCTGTCGGGTTGGAACTGCTGGATCCTCTACATCCTGGTGGGCATGTCGGAGCTGACCGCGGTCGGCAAGTACATCCATTACTGGGCGCCCGAGATTCCGACCTGGGTGTCGGCGGCGGCGTTTTTCGTCCTGATCAATGCGATCAACCTGGCCAACGTCAAAGTCTTTGGCGAGGCCGAGTTCTGGTTTGCGATCATCAAGGTCGTGGCGATTGTCGGCATGATTGCCCTGGGCAGCTATCTGCTGGTCAGCGGCCATGGCGGCCCGCAGGCGTCGGTGACCAACCTGTGGTCCCACGGTGGGTTCTTCCCCAACGGCGTGAGCGGGCTGGTGATGGCCATGGCGATCATCATGTTCTCCTTCGGTGGCCTGGAAATGCTCGGTTTCACCGCCGCTGAGGCCGACAAACCGAAAACCGTGATCCCCAAGGCCATCAACCAGGTGATCTACCGGATCCTGATTTTCTACATCGGCGCGCTCGTGGTGCTGTTGTCCCTGACCCCTTGGGACAGCCTGCTGAGCACCCTCAACGCGTCCGGCGATGCCTACAGCGGCAGCCCGTTCGTGCAGGTGTTCTCGATGCTGGGCAGCAACACCGCTGCGCATATCCTCAACTTCGTGGTGCTGACCGCCGCGCTGTCGGTGTACAACAGCGGCACCTACTGCAACAGCCGCATGTTGCTGGGCATGGCCGAGCAGGGCGATGCGCCCAAGGCCTTGTCGAAGATCGACAAGCGGGGCGTGCCGGTGCGTTCGATCCTCGCGTCGGCGGCGGTCACGCTGGTGGCGGTACTGTTGAACTACCTGGTCCCGCAGCATGCGCTGGAGTTGTTGATGTCGTTGGTGGTCGCGACCCTGGTGATCAACTGGGCGATGATCAGCTACTCGCACTTCAAGTTCCGCCAGCACATGAACCAGACCCGCCAGACGCCGCTGTTCAAGGCGTTGTGGTACCCGTACGGCAACTACATCTGCCTGGCGTTCGTGGTGTTCATCCTGGGCGTGATGTTGCTGATCCCCGGCATCCAGATCTCGGTCTATGCGATTCCGGTGTGGGTGGTGTTCATGGCCGTGTGTTATTGGATCAAGAACAAGCGCAGTGCCCGGCATGAACTGGCGGTGGCGGCTGCCAAGTAAGCACGAAACCCTGTGGGAGCGAGCCTGCTCGCGATGGTGGTCTGGCAGGTGAAACCTATGCCGGATGTACCGGCCTCTTCGCGAGCAAGCCCGCTCCCACAAGGTTCGGCGGTGAACACACATTCTGCGAGCACTGTAGATCCAATGTGGGAGCGGGCTTGCTCGCGAAGAGGCCATCAAAGGCGAGATCTGTATCGACTGTGCCTGCGCTATCGCGAGTAGGCTCGCTCCCACAGGTCTGTGGGATTCGCGGTATCCTGTGGGGCCTGACACCGGACACTTTCCATGCTGGTCATTTCCAACACCGTGTACATCCCGGACGCCGAGATCGAGCTGACGGCCATCCGCGCCCAGGGGGCAGGGGGGCAGAACGTCAACAAGGTTTCCAGCGCCGTGCATTTGCGCTTCGACATTCCGGCCTCGTCGCTCCCCGAGTTCTACAAGGAGCGACTGCTGGCCCTGCGCGACAGTCGCATTACCAGCGACGGTGTGTTGATCATCAAGGCCCAGCAATACCGCACGCAGGAACAGAACCGGGCCGATGCCCTGGAGCGCCTGACCGAACTGATCCTCGGCGCCACCAAGGTCGAAAAGAAGCGCCGTCCGACCAAGCCGACCCTGGGGTCGAAAAAGCGTCGCCTGGAATCCAAGACCAAGCGCGGATCGATCAAGGCCGGCCGCGGCAAGGTGGACTTCTAGTTCTTCTCCCGCGCTTCACGGTACCGAGGCGCCTGCCGGTACAAGTAGACGCTCAAGGCCAACCCACCCAGGGCCGCCAGGGCAGCGAACAGAAAGATCGAGGCAAAGCCCAAGCCAGCGGCAATCGCACCAGCCAGCGGCCCGGTGATCCCCAGCGACAGATCAATGAACAGTGAATAAGCGCCCACCGCGGCCCCTCGGCTGGAAGCCGGCACCAAGTTGACCGCTTCCACGCCCAGCGCCGGAAACACCAGGGAAAAGCCGAAACCGCTCAACGCCGCGCCCGCCAGGGCCCAATGGGCATCCGGTGCGAGCCACAACAGCAAGAGTCCCAGGGTTTCCACCGACAGGCAGGCAATCGCCACGCGAAAGCCGCCCAGGCGGTTGATCAGGTTGCCGAACAGCAGGCGCGCGCCGATGAAGCTGGCGCCGAACAGGCTCAGGCACAGCACCGCGTTATCCCAATGCTGAGTGGCGTAATACAGGGTGATGAAGGTCGCGATGGTGCCAAACCCGATCGAACCCAGGGCCAAACCGCAGCCGTGTGGCAGCACACGCCCCAGCACGTGCATGAACGGCAGGCGTTCGCCAGAGACAATCGGCGCAGCAGTCTTGCGCCAGGCCAATGCCAGTCCCAGCAGGCCCAGCAAGATGATGCTGACGCCCATGCTCCACAGCCCCAACGCGTTGACCAGCCACACCCCCAACGGAGCACCGATCGCCAGCGCGCCGTAACTGGCGATACCGTTCCAGGAAATCACCTTGGCGGTATTGGCCGCGCCAACCCGGCCGATGCCCCAGCCAATCGAACCCGACCCCACCAGGCTTTCGGCGCTGCCCAGCACCAGGCGACCGACCAGCAGGCTGATCAGGCTGAACGTTGGCAGGTGGGGCGTCCAGGCCGACACCAGCATGAACACACCGCTCAGCCCGCAGCCGGCGAGGCCGAACATCACCGCGCGCTTGCTCCCCAGGTTATCGATGATTCGTCCCGCGTAAGGACGACTGAGCAGGGTGGCCAGGTATTGCACGCTGATCACCAGCCCGGCGATCACCGCGCCGAAACCCAGCTCACCGTGGACGAAACCGGGCAGCACGGCCAGGGGAATGCCGATATTCAGGTAGCCGATGAAGGTGAACAGGACGATGGAAACGACTTGCAGCGTGACCGCCAGGGGGCGCTGGGAATCTGACATGGGGAAGAGGTCCACGGAGCAGCTGGATAGATAGGCTGCTTATGATAACGGCGACCGTGGCGTCCGGGCGGGGAAAAGTAAAACTATTTGCCCAATGGTGGCTCAGCGGTCGTTCTGTTCGCTGACCAGGCGCGTGGTCACCAGCGCGGCGATGGCGTTTTCTTCGCTGCCAAACCGGGCCAGCAGGGCCGCTTGTTTCTCGGCGGGAAGGCGGGTCCAGATCTCGACCATTTTCTCGGCGGTGCCGATCAGGACGCTGGCCTGGGCTTCGCTGAAGGGAGGGGTGTCATCGGTCATGGGGCGCTCGGGATTCAGGCAGTGTGGAAAGCGCATCTTAGCGCTTTCCACACGGTCTGGTGGTGCGGGTCAATCAGTCTTCGCTGTCGGCCTGGCGGCGTTCAGTGGCTTCCTTGGGCTCGGGTTGCTGGGCGTCAGGTTGCCCTCCGGCTTGTAGCGTGGTCGTCTGCTCAGTGTCGTGCAGGCTTGGGAAGGGGAGATTAGGGATCTCGTGCATTTCGCGCTCCTCGCAAAGTCTGTGGATAGATCTGGTAGATCCGCGCTTTTACAAAGCTTGGGCAGGATACAGCAGGAGAAATGACAAAAAGACTTTTAAATCCCATCGCGCCGACAAAAGGGATTGTCTGGACAGGTCATGTCCAGTCAGCAAGAACGATCCCGATACCGGTGGTCGCCACCGCTCAAGAACACCCCCTACAGGCCGATGACTTGCACATATCCTCCACATTCCGTTGTAACAGTGGACCCTGGACATGGAGGTTCTTTATTTGAAGAGATCGACTCCATGTTTCTACAAAAATCCCTGAGAGCCCAGATTCTCGCCCTGCTCAGCGGCAGCCTGCTGGCCATGTTGCTGATCGCCCTGGCGTCCTTTCACTTCCTTTCAGATGGCATCCAGAATTATCGTCAACTGCTCGACGGTCCGTTGCGTGCGTCGCAATTGATCGACGAGGCCAACCTGCAATTCAAGGTGCAGGTCCAGGAGTGGAAAAACGTCCTGTTGCGCGGCAAGCAGCCAGCGGACATGGATAAATACTGGAAGCAATTCGAGGCACGCCAGAGCGATGTCCAGGGCATCCTTGGCCAGTTGACGACCCACGAAGGTGTCCCGGCGCAAATCAAGACACGTATCGAGCGTCTGCGGGGCGAGCATGCGCAGTTGGGCGCGGCCTACCAGAAGGGCCGTGATGCGTTTGTGGCGGCGGGCGGCGACGCGGCGGCGGGCGATGCCGCGGTCAAGGGTGTGGACCGCGCGGCCAGTGAGCAGATGAGCGAGTTGGTGGTTGAGCTGCATAAGCTGGGCGATGAGCAATCGGCAATGATCAGTGCCGGTGCCGACCGCACGATCATGCTGGGTACGGTGATCATGCTCGCCTCAGGGCTGCTGGTCGGGTTGTTGAGTGTGTGGCTGGTCAACCGCAACCTGGTGCAGCCCATCCGTAACCTGATCGCGTACGTGACTCAACTGAGCCGCGGGCGTTTCGCCGAGCGTGTCACGAGCACGCGCCAGGATGAGTTGGGCGACCTGGCCCTGGCGGCCAATACGCTGCGCGATTTCCTTGCTGAAACCTTCACACGCTTGCAACGCAGTGCCACGGAGCTGGACAGCGCCAGCGGTGAGCTCAATGCGATTGCCAGCCTGATGAGCCAAGGCACCAGCGAGCAATTCGAACGCACCGATCAAGTCGCGACCGCGATGAACGAGATGTCGGCCACCGCCCAGGAAGTTGCCCGCCATGCCGCCGATGCGGCGCAGGCTGCCGATGATGCCGATCATTCGGCGCAGCAGGGCGAGAAAGTGATGCAGGGCACGATCCACACCATCACTCAAATGCGTGGCGAAATTGCCAACACCGCCACGGTGATCCGGCGCCTGGAAGCCGACAGCGGACGCATCGGCAAGGTGCTGGAAGTGATCCGCGGGATCGCCGAGCAGACCAACCTGCTGGCCCTCAACGCTGCCATCGAAGCCGCACGGGCGGGTGAGGCCGGGCGTGGTTTTGCGGTGGTCGCCGATGAAGTCCGCAGCCTGGCCCAGCGCACGGCGTCGTCCATCATCGAGATCAACCAGATCATCCAGACGGTTCAAACAGGCGCGGTGGACGCGGCCCAGGCCATCGAAAGCGGCCAGTCGCGCAGTGAGGAAAGTGTCGAGCAGGTGACTCAGGCCGGCGCGATGCTGGAACGCATCACCCAGGCGGTGGAAGCGATCCGCGACATGAACCGTCAGATCGCCACCGCTGCGGAAGAGCAGACCTCGGTGGCCGAGGATATTTCGCGCAACCTGACTGAAATCACCTGCATTGCCAGTACCAACCTCGACAACGTAAAACGCACCGAAGCGGCCAGTCGGGATTTGCACGGGTTGTCGGGGCAGTTGAATGAAGTGACGGCGCGGTTGAGTGCCTGACCGTATGTTCCTGATGCAGTAGCCGCCCCCTGTGGCGAGGGAGCTTGCTCCCGCTGGGCTGCGTAGCGGCCCCAAAGCCATTCAGCGCGGTGCATCAGGCATAAGATGGTTGGCAGATTTTACGACTGCTGCGCAGCCGAGCGGGAGCAAGCTCCCTCGCCACAAAAGCTCATGAAAATCTGGAGTGAGCAGCCAGCAGGGCATCACCCTCAATAATCGCGACGCTTGCGAAAGGCCCATCGGCCTGCAATCACGGTGAAGGTCGCCACCAGTGCTACCAGGATCCAGAAGCCCTCGGGATCTTCGGCCAGAGGCACGCCGCCGACGTTCATGCCGAAGAAACCGGCAATGATGTTGATGGGCAACGCTAGCACCGTGACCACCGTCAAGGTGAACAGCGTGCGGTTGCTTTGTTCGTTGAGGTTGGCGGCGATCTCTTCCTGCAGCAATTTGATCCGTTCGCCCAGAGCGGTGAGGTCGTTGATGATCAGGGCGAACTCCTCGGTCGACTTGCGCAGCTCCTTGACGTCTTCCTTCTGCAACCATTGCGGCGGGCGGTTGAGCAGGCGCAGCAACGAGCCCGGCTCCAGGGCCAGCAGGCGTTGCAGGCGTACCAGCACGCGGCGCTGGCTGCCCAGCTCGGCGCGGTTGTTGGACACGCGCGAAGACAGCAGTTGGTCTTCGATCTGGTCGACGCTGAGGCTGGTCTTGCGCACGATCTGGGTCAGCACTTCGCCTTGGTCGCGCAGCAGATGCACCAGCAATTCCAGCGGCGAGCGAAAGCTCTCGCCGGCCTTGACCGATGAGCGCAGCTTGTCGACCGAGTGCAAGGGTTGCAGGCGCGCACTGATGATCAGTCGACTGTGTACGCACACCCACAAGGTGGAGACATCCGAGGACACCAGGTTGCTGAGGTTGAACACCACATCGTTCACCACCGCCAGCAGTGCCGAGTCCACGTGTTCGATACGGGTCGATCGCGAGCCTTCGTGCAGGGCTTCGAAGAATTCCTCGGGCAAGGCCAGGTGGCTTTTCATCCAGCGCTCGCAGGCGGCGTGGGCCAGGTTCAGGTGCAGCCAGAGGAATTCGTCGGCATCCTGCGGTTGTTGCAGGCTTTGCAGGGCTTGGGCCGAATCGATTTCCCGGCCACGCTCGCCGGGGCGGAAACGAAACCCGTAAAGCAGGCCGAACAGGTCCGGATCGCGATGGCTTTGGTCGATGCTGTGGTTCATGAAGGCTCGCTGGCGGGAAGTGCCTGTCGCAGCGGCCACAGGTTCACTTGAGCGGCATCATTGCAGGGTTTTTTGATGGTTGTGTGACAGTTGCGCGGCGTCGTCGGATCGGCGGCGGTTTACAGACGGCGTACATAAAAAAGCCGCGCAACTCGAAAGTTGCGCGGCTCTTCTTTAACCGATGGATCAAGTGTCTTGTTTGTTGGACAGGACTTTGCCGGTCGTTGCGTCGAAGTCCACGTCAAACTCTTTGCCGTCGGCCGTCTTCAGTTCCACTTCATATTCATAACCGTCGAAGTGGTTATCCAGGTCGGTGTCGGTGATGGTCGCGCCTGGGTGCAACTTCAGGGCTGCTTCGTTCATTTCTTCCAGAGGCTTGATCTTGCCGTCCTTGACCAGTTGAGGAATCTGGTCGATTCGTACATCCGCCTGGGCCAGGCCAGCAGTGAGGGTCAGGGCAGCAGCGGTAAACAGGGCAGTCAACATTTTCATGAGTGCTTTCCTTGGTGTCGTTATTAAGGGTGAGTCGTTTAAGTGGGTTCAGATTATCTGTGGCAACTTAATTCACCCTTAATTCGAAAAATCTTGAAGCAAGTTCCCTGGAAAGGTCGTTCGACTCAGTAGCCATTCTTTTCCAATAGCTGCGCCACGCTGCCTGTCTCGGGACGCTTGAAGTACTTGAGCAACTCACTGGCCCGGTTGGTGAAGATGCCATCGACGCCGGCCTCCATCACTTTCTTGAAGTCCACCGGCTCATCCACGGTGTAGACGTGCACCAGCAAACCCTGGTCGTGGGTGTACTGGTTCATCCACGGTTGCACCAGGTCCGAATAGCTCTGGCTGCCGCCATGGGTCAATGCCGCCGAAGGACCGGTGCCGATGGCGCCATGGGCCTTGGCGTACTGGACCCATTGTTCGAACTCGGCCTTGTCCTTGGGCTCCTGCTTGGCGTAATAGACGGCCTTGTCCGTTTCGCCGGACTCGGCAAACGTCACCTTGGACTTGGGTTCGATGTTGCCTTCGCCCACCCACAGCAGCAGGATCTTCGGCACCTTCGGCATCTCTTTGTGCAACAGTTCGAGACTGCTCTTTTCAAAGGTCTGCAGCACCACTTTGCCCTTGCCCTGGCCGACGCCGGTGGCGCTTTTGGCCAATTTCGACCCAGCGGGGCTCAGCCAACCACGGTCCTGCAGTTTGTCCTTCAGGTCGCGCTCGATGCCGGGGAACAGCTTCGGCTCCTTGGTTTCGATGTACAGCCCCGGTTTATGCAGCGGGTTGCCCTCGGCGATGTTGATCACTTCATCGAGGGTGAGGATTTTCTGGCCGACGAACGAAGGACGGGCGCGGTCCGGGTAGGCGGTGTTGAACCAGCTGCCGGCATCGAGGGTTTTGAGTTCCGCCATGGTGAATTCATTGGCGGTGCTGTCCTTGCGTTCGGGAAACTGGGTCGCGACATCCGTGGTGCGCAGCAGGCTGTCGTCATGCAGGACGAACAACACACCGTCTTTGCTGCGCTGCAGGTCCAGCTCCAGGTAATCGGCGCCCAGGTCACGGGCCAGCTTGTAGGCGGCGGCGGTGGATTCCGGCGCGTCGAACGAGGCACCACGGTGGGCGATGACTGCCGGATGTGGAATGCCTTGAAGGGTGGCCAGGGCCTTGGGACTCGGGGCCTCGGAGGCTTGTGTCTGGCTGAAGCCGAGCAACAGGCTCAGCATCAAGGCGCTGCGGGTGAAGGTGACAGGCATGCTCGAGATCCTTTCGTAGAGGAGGCAAAACCTATCTTTTAACAATTGAATGCTGTCGGCGCTATCGCCATACCGACATAAACCTGTGTGAAGCAGATTTTTCCCACCCATTTTTCGACCGCTTTGCAGTACCCTTGGCCGCACCAGTTTCCCCGGCAGAGGGAAACCTTAAAACCTGTGTTCACTTGCCCTGCGTGTAAACCATCGATCAGACGTCCCGAGGGACGCATCCATGAGGTTTACCATGCGCACCACTTCGACACTCATCTGCCAGGCCGCCGACCAGCTCAAGGGTTTTGTCGGCCTGAACCGCAAGACCGGCCACTACATCGTGCGATTCAGCGAAGACGCCTTCGGCATGGACGTGGCTGATGACGGCATCATCCCCACCAGCGAATTTGTCTGGGCCCCCGCGGCGGATGGCAGCATGACCCTCAGTCGCGAGCGAATCCAACTGTTGCTGGATCAGAACATCGACGACCGGATCAACCTGACCGAACCTTTGCGGGTGTACATGGCCCGCGACGACCTGGCGGAAATCATGGCGGTGCGGCAGTTGGTGGAGGGCTGAGCCCCCGATCCTGAAGTGAACGGAAACCCTGTGGGGTTCACAAGAATTTTTGGAACGGCATGGTCCTGTGGCGAGGGAGCTTGCTCCCGCTGGGGCGCGCAGCGGCCCCAAAAAAGCGATGAGCGCTGCGCACTCAAGCGGGAGCAAGCTCTCATCAAACAAAATCCATCCCCTTGTTCTCCAAAGCTTTTTAAGCCGCGACCAATCGAACACCCAGCTTTGTAGCCTTACGCTGTAAGGCTCTCAGCTGGCGATCACGGCTTTTGGCCTCGTATTCGTTCATATCCTGCGCCACGTAAGGTTGTCCCTTGGTCAGCATGGCGTAGATCAGGCGGGCCAGTTGGTGAGCCGTAGCCTTAATGGCGCAGGCCGTATCCATGCGAGCCAATCGGGCGCGGTGACTGGCACCGATAAAGCTTTTATCGGTGCGGGCGCTAGAGGCCGCCTGCTTCAACGCTTGTGCCGCCCGGTTAAATACCTTGGGGACATGACCGGGCAAGGGTTTTCCCCCCGATATTCGGGTTGAGGGCGCTACCCCCATCCAGGAGCTGAAATGTTGCTCAGTCGGAAAACGCGACAAATCAGGTCCGACTTCGCTCGCCAGAACCAAGGCGGATTCGATTCCGATGGTGGGAATCGCGGTCAGGTCCACGCCCATGATTCTCACAAGTGCCTGGTGCAAGCTGGCTTGTTCATCTGCCGAGCGATGCGGGCTACGCAGTGGCTTGGTGGGTTGCGTGGGCTCATGGTTCAGCACTGGAAGTCGATCAAGTGCCTGAGTGATGGTCCGATCACATTCGGCAATCTGCTTCTCAAGGAAATCATGAGCAGCCACCTCCTGAGCCAAAGCATGCAGATGCTCGACTCGCCAGTTACCGTGCAGGCTGCGGGCAATGGTTTGGTGATCGGCCTTGATACGGCCGTCTCGGAAGTTGGCCAAGACTTGAGGGTCACGCTCGCCATCGATGATGGCCTTGATGATTTTCATCCCTGTCACGCCAGCAATATTGCTGATGACATTGGCTAACTGAATGTTCATCTGCGTCAGGGCTTTTTGCATGCGGTTGATGGTCTTGGCTTGATCACGAACCTTCATGGCCCGCTGGCGAACCAATGATCGCATCGAGCAAATATCATCAGCGGGTCGGAAAGCACCTCTGAGTAAGCCATGGGTCATGAGTTGCCAGATCCACTGGCAATCCAGAACATCGGATTTACGTCCGCTTATCTGACGAGTTGCACGGGAATTGACCAGATACACCTCAAAGCCCCTTGAATCGAGAAGCTCGAACAGCGGTATCCAGTAAACGCCAGTGGCCTCCATCGCCACGACCTTGATTTTCAGCGATTCCAACCATTCGGCCAGGCTCACCAAATCCTCAGTGAAGGCCGGAAAACAGCGAACCGGCTTGTCGCTTTGATCGGGATTGACGCCAACCCAGTGCTCGCGGCTGCCGATATCGATACCGGCACAATGAGGGTGAATCACTTCAAATCGTTTCTGCTGCTTCTTGCGCGCCATGACAATTCCTCGCAGGATTGAATGGCGCGCGGGGAACACGGTGGCGAACGGATTCACTCTCTCATACGTGGTCACAGCTTGCTGTGCCTACAACGACTCCACGCCGATACCGTGCCGGCCACTCTCCCTCGCGGGTGCGGACACACCAGTGATAGCTACGGCCTCTTTCCCCGCGCGCACCCAATCTTAAGCCGAGCACTTGTTTGCTGCGCGACAGCGCAGCGTCGGCGACGCGGCGGGGACTCCCTCGCCACAAAAGCTTCCAGCTATCACGCCATAGATTGATCAACGGTGAACACTGTGGGAGCCTGCTCGCGATGGTGATAGGTCAGTCACAGTGATGTTGGCTGATCTACAGCTATCGCGAGCAAGCTTGCTCCCATAGGGATTTTTGCCCTGGCATCAGGTTGGGCGTTGGAAGGCATAGTCCCGTTCAACCTTGCACACCCTCGTCTGGCATTGGGTATACCAGGTAGATCGGCCTCGCTCACGAATCGCGCTGTGTTCGGGATGTTGCTTCCAGGCCAGGATTGCCGCTTCATCGCGCCAATAGGACACGGTAATCCCCAGACCATCGTCGCCACGGGCCGATTCAACGCCTAAAAATCCAGGTTGTTCCCGAGCAAGGGCCAGCATCCGCTCGGCGGCTTCGGCGTAGCCTTGGTCCCCCTCGGTACGCAGGGAGGTAAAAATCACTGCGTAATAATGGGCGCTCATGACATTTGCCTCGCGCAGGCTTCGACAAACGCGCTGACCAGCGGTGGCACGCGGCCTTCCAGTGCGGCACGTTCAGGCTGGAACAGCGTGGCGACAAAAAACGGATGGTCTTGCAGTTCCACCGCTCGCAAGTCACCGGCCGAATCCCGGGCAACGGCGTGCAGGCGCTGGCTCAGCAAGTCTCTTTCAAAGTCTGGATTGACCCCGAAGCGGCAATGATAGCCCTCGAACGCGGTCTGTCGGCCGTAGGCCTTGGCAATCAACGAGCCCGCATCGAACTGGAGGCTGTCGATGGTTTCGACCAAGGCACAGCTCAGCGGTGTCAGCAGCGCCCGTTCAGCCTCTGGAGAGGTTTCACCATGGACGGCATCGACCCAACCCATTACGTGACGGGCATATTCCAGCACGGCGTGCTGAAAACCACCGCAAGTGCCCAGGAAAGGGCGACGCTGTTCGCGGGCAAAACGAATGGCCAGCACGGCACCGGCTTCGTTTTGGTAGGGGCTGCCGGGCACGCACCAGACACCGTCGAAATCTTCCAGCACGGCGGTGTCGGCGATGAGCGACGTTGCCAGCCATTGGAAGCGAATGGCCTGGCCGGTTTGTGTGCCCGCCAGCTCAAGTGCGAGGGGGATTGCCCGGTGAGCGGTGATTTGAGGGTCGTGGTCGCCGATCAGGGCGATGTGTAAAGGACGTTGATTTTCCATGGGAGGCTCGCCGCTTGTTGATTCCTGGTGGCCACTATAGATTGGCGTTCACGCAATCAATATTGGCGTTTACCCAAGTGATCAATGCAGCGACGCACTATCGTCTGGACTACCCCGACCTGTCCCTGATCCTCGCGCTGGTCCGTGGCGGCTCGCTGGCCCGGGCCGCTCGGCTGCTGCAGGTGGACGTGTCGACGGTGTTTCGTTCGGTACGTCGATTGGAAGCGGCCCTGGGTCAGCCCTTGTTCGAGAAAAGCCGTTCCGGGTATTTGCCCACGAGCCTGGCCCAGGCGTTGGCTGAACAAGCCGAGCGCGCCGAGCAGGCGTTGGAAGCGGCGCGGCTGGGAGTGGAGCAGGGCGGCGAGATCATCAGCGGGACGGTACGCCTGACATGCAGTGATTCAGTCCTGCAAGCGTTGCTGCTGCCGGCTTTAGCGCGTTTCATGCCTGCTTATCCGGCGTTGAGCCTTGAGTTGAGCACTTCGAACGACTTCGCCAACCTGAATCGCCGCGACGCCGACATTGCGTTGCGACTGACCCGTACGCCACCGGAACACCTGGTCGGTCGCAACCTGGGCAAGGTGACCTACCGGGTATGCGCCAGCGCCACGTATCTGCGCTTGGTAGAGGCGGGTGACCTGGCTTCCATGATCTGGATCGCGCCAGACGATTTCCTTCCGGATCACCCCACCGTGGTCTGGCGGCGCCAGCATCTACCCGGCGTGATGCCTGCCTATCGCTGCAACAGCATGCTCTCGGTCACCGAACTGGTGCGGGCTGGTTTAGGCGTTGCGGCGCTGCCGGACTTTCTGATCGACGAACGCCAGGGCCTGATGCCCCTTGGCGAATCGCTGGAGGGATACGACACGGCGCTGTGGCTCCTGACCCGCCCGGACTGTCGGGCCTTGCGCTCGGTGGTGACCTTGTTCGATGAGCTGGGGCGCAACCTGCGCTGGGGTTGAGATTCAGGCCTGGTAACGACTCAGGAACAGGTCGAGGGCCGATTCGATGACTTGGGTTTGCTCCTCCTGGGTCAGGCTCGGTTGCCCCATCGAAACCTGCGGCCAAAAAGCGAATGTCTTGAGCAGCCCATGCATTTGTTGGGCGGCAAAGGCCGGTTCCACGGGTTTCAATCGGCCATCGGCCTGGGCCTGGCGAATCCAGGCGGTCAGGCCTTCCTCACGCTGACCCATGCGCGAGACCATGTCTTGGGCGCGCTCCGGGGAGTGAATGGTTGCGGCGATGGCGATGCGCGCCAGGTCGAGGAAATTTTCGTCCGCCAGCAGATGCAGTTTGGCTTGCAGCAACGTTTGCAGTTGCTCCCGTAGCGGTGTCTGCGGGCTGTAGGGCATGTCCTGTTCTGCGGTGATGCTGTTCCATAACCGATTCAGGATTTCCGCAAACAACGCTTCCTTGCTCGGGAAATGGTTATACACCGTGCGCTTCGATACGCCGGCGGTCGCCGCGATCCTGTCCATGCTGGTGATCTCGAAACCGCTGCTACGGAATTCAGCAATCGCGGCCTGGAGGATGGCTTCGCGTTTTCGCTCGGTAAGGCGCTGCGGTACGGTCATGGGCATTCGTCGGTTGAGAGGAGAGAACTTACACTCGGCAGTTTACTTGCTCCCGGGATTCATGCAATCTGGAAACTACACCGAGTGGTGTAGGTTTTCGTCTGACGGCTATGCGTGCATGCAACGGCCATCCAGCGTCCCACAACGACGAAGCGCAATGGCGACGACGTCCTTGGAGTTATCGCACCATGACCATCCCCTCTCATTCGACCGAAAGCCCGTCTGCCCACGATTCATCCCGGCAAGAGCAGGGCAAGTATCGCAATCATGCCTACACGCCGCGGGAAGGCTTTGGCACCACCCTGCGCATCATCTGGAACATGATCTTTCACAAGCCGCATTCCACTCGCCCAGCAGGGGCCATTGACGTTCAACCGCTGACGCGCGCCGCTCTGCTGGCCGCGCCGAACCACAGCGTCTTCCGTCTTGGCCATTCCACCGTGCTACTCAAGCTGCGGGATAAATTCTGGCTGACAGACCCGGTGTTTGCCGAGCGCGCCTCACCCGTGCAATGGGCCGGACCGAAGCGTTTCCATCAGCCGCCCATCAGCCTGGACGAGTTGCCGCCCATCGAAGCGGTGATCCTTTCCCACGATCATTACGACCACCTCGATCACCAGGCCATTCTCAAGCTAGCGACCAAGACCCGCCACTTCCTGGCGCCCTTGGGTGTGGGCGACACCCTGATCAAATGGGGCGTCGACGCCAGCAAGGTACGTCAGCTGGACTGGTGGCAAGGCACCGAGGTGGACGGCATCGAGTTCATCGCCACGCCCTCCCAGCATTTTTCCGGACGCGGCCTGTTCGACAGCAATAGCACTTTGTGGGCGTCGTGGGTGATGATCGACGGCGGCACGCGAATTTTCTTCAGCGGCGACACCGGTTACTTCGAGGGTTTCAAACGCATCGGCGAACAATACGGCCCCTTCGACCTGACGCTGATGGAAACCGGCGCCTATAACGTTGACTGGCCCCATGTCCACATGCAGCCGGAGCAGACCTTGCAGGCCCATATCGACCTCAAGGGCCGTTGGCTACTGCCAATCCACAACGGCACGTTCGACCTGGCGATGCATGCCTGGTATGAACCCTTCGACCGCATCCTGGCCTTGGCCTGGGAACGCAACGTTTGCATCACCACACCGCAAATGGGCGAAGCCTTCACCCTGACGCAGCCGCAACGTGGCCGCGCCTGGTGGCTGGATGTGGACCCCTCGACCTATCAGGACCAGGCCGGTATCGCCTAGAACCTGCGCTGCGGGAATCATTCGATCATCGCGTAATCGGAACGCCCCATCGGGTCCGGGGTCGCGCCCTTGATGTTCATGCCGCGCCCCGGTGCGAAGCCGGGGAAGAACACCAGGCCCTCGGCCTCCAGGCGAAACGCCAGGGCCAGGCGAGTCACATCGAGCAACTCGCCACCGACCTCGAAGCGGCGGATGGCCTGGACCGAGACGCCGGATTGCCGGGACAGCTCCTCGACACTCCAGCCCAACATGGCTCGCGCCTGTGCACAGTGGGCGGGGGTGAACTGATAGACAGCGATGCGTTCCAGGGTGGTTTTGATTGCGAGAGAGGCCATGGGGGTACTCCAAAGCTGTGGGATTAAAAAATGCTGTGTTTTTGTACAGTTGTTTTGAATCCCGATCAATCTCATTTTTTTGATCAATGACCGGCGGTCTTCGCCAACCAGGCGCTCGGCGCGTGACCCAATACGCGACGGAACATGGTGGAGAACGCAGCGGGACTGTCGTAGCCCAGATCCAAGGCTATGCGTGTTACCGAATCCCCTTCAGCCAGGCGGGCCAACGCCGACATCACACACGCCTGCTGCCGCCACTGGCTGAAACTCAGCGCGGTCTGCCGGCTGAACAGGCGATTGAACGAGCGCAGGCTGATGTGCAATTGCGCCGCCCATTCCACGGGCGAGGCATGGGCGTCGGGGTGTTCCAGGAACGCCTGGCACAGGCTGAGCAGGCGAGGGTCCTTGGGCAGCGGAAGGTGCAGGGGCAGGTGGGTGCTGCGCAGCAACTCGTGTAGTAGCAGATGAATCAACGCCCCGTCCCGACCCGCCTCGTCGTAGTCCGGCGCAAGCTCGACGGCCTCCATCAGCAACTGGCGCATCAGGGGCGACACACTGATGACCTGGCACTGCGTCCCCATGGCCATTACCGCGTCCGGTTCGATGTACAGGCTGCGCGTACTCACGCCCAGCATCAGCACTTCATGATCGACCCCCGGCGCAATCCACACCGCTCGTTGCGGCGGCACCACCCAATTGCCGTCCGCCGTGCTGACCTGCATGACCCCGGTGGCACCGTAGAGCAACTGCGCGCGGCGATGCGATGCAGCGGCAGTACTTGCCCGTGAGCGTAATCGGTGCCGATGGCAACGACGGCCCTGGGTGTCGCATCCAATAAATCGATCGAACTGTTGCGCATCGATGGGCCGCTCACGATTGGCGTAAATGCGAACATTATTGGCCTGTTTGCTACTGCAGGCCAAGCTTCGCCTCCCTATCGTAGGCGCCTCCCATTCCACGGATGCGCCTCGATGTTCTATGTATTGCTTGCCTGTTTCGGCTGCCTGAGTGGCATCACCGCCGTGCTGTTCGGCTTCGGCGGCGGCTTCGTCGTAGTGCCCTTGCTGTACCGCATGCTCACCGCCAGCCACGGTGCCGACGACCCTGTCGGCCAATCGGCGATGCACATTGCCGTGGCCACCTCGACCTGTGTGATGATCGTCAACGCACTGATCGCCACGGTGAAGCATCACCGCGCCCGCAACCTCATTCGCCATTATGTATGGCCGTTGGGCGGCTTCATCGGCCTGGGCGCTGTCGTCGGCGCCATTGCCGCGATGTGGGCGAGCAGCGAAGTCATTCGCTATGGGTTCATCGTTTATCTGGGCGTGACCATTCTGGACTGCTTGTTCAGACGCGGTTTTCTGACACAGTCTGACGCTGTGATCCCACGGCGATTGGGCAGGGCAGAGGTCTCGGCTGGCGGGATCAGCATCGGTGCCATCGCTACTTTCCTGGGCGTGGGCGGCAGCGTCATGACGGTGCCGCTGTTGCGCCGTTGCGGGCTGAACATGTCACGCGCGACGTCCATGGCTAACCCGTTGAGTTTGCCGGTTGCGGTGGCCGGGACGCTGACTTACATGGCCATGGCCGGGTTTACCGAGTTTGATTTGGGGCCGTGGTTTGTGGGTTACATCGACTTGATGGCCTTCGCTGTGCTCACACTTGGCGCGCTACTGGGTATTCGTCTGGCAACGCCATGGATCGGACGGATACCGGATGGGGTTCATGCCTGGGTCTATATTGGATTGTTGGTCGTTGTGATGCTGAGCATATCGATACAATAAAATTTCCATGCAGCGCTGCCGATGTCTTGTAGAAGGAGGATGGCATGTCGGTATCCGATAGTGATTGGAAGCTTTACAACGGACTCCGCGATCTGGCGCTGGAGCGCTTCTGCCAAGGCGTTCTTTCGGATGCGCAGGCGGTGGTCCAGAACGAAGCGTTATCAGCTCACGCTCGATATCGCACGCTCTACGACCTCATGCGAGAGCGGGACAAGAGCTTGGCGATGGCGTTCAACGTAGGTCGACGTCGAGACATTTCTTTATCTTTGAGATTACTGATTGCGTACGATCTGCTGAGCGATGAGGAATTGGCGATTCTGAGCGAGGAGCTTCGTGAAAGGGTTTCCGACGCTGTCCGTCAACCCTTTGAAATCGAATGGGCCGAAGACGCCTGATATTTTCCGAGAGTTTAAATGCTGATCTTCAACTGCACCGAAGCGGCCAGCAATTTTTTCAGCCGCGTGAGCAAAGGTAAGAAAGTCACCCCGGTAGGAAAACCGCCATCCCCTGTTATCGAGGACGATGAGCTGGGTGAGCTCGACGAGCAATGGCTGGTTCACGTGATCACCGTGCAGCGCAAACATGTGTTGTTCGTCATCCACGTGCAAACCCGTTACTGCATGATTTTCGCCGGTGCTAAAAAGCGGACGTTGAAGGTTTTGTCCAGCGGTTTTCCGAACGTTGGATCAATGGCCTGATGCGTCACGCGGGGCAGCATGATCTTCTTCGCTGGGTCGATGATGAAGCGATGATGGAGCGCTTCCAGGAAAGTTGTCGTGATTACATCTTTTATAAACGTGGCCATCGTGGTGCGCAAAAGCACCTCAACGAGATTTCCTGGATTTTTGAGGACTGCGCTGCCGAATGGGGCACGTTACCCTCTGATGAGTTCTCTGCAGGTCGCTTCGACGGCAATATGAATGACACCCCGAGAAGCAGTAAGGGACATAAGGACTATTACTACCCGGACGAAGAAATGATCATCCATTGGTTGCGGCGTTATGGTGGCTTGGATGAGCCTGCCGCCCAGGCAGCACGTGAGCGGTACATCGAAGTGAAACGAGAGATGCGGTCGTTCGAACGGCAACTTGCTCAAGAAGCGCAATGAAGGAGGCGTAACGCTACGGCTAGCCAAGGCGAAATCAGTTATCGGTTAGCCCCGGCGCCTCACGGATGATGAAGTGATCCAGGTTCTCGATATTGGCACTGAACACCCCGAACGTTTCTTCGGGGTTCTTCTTGCTCGGCACCTGTTTCAACTCGGGCGTGACCCCATAAAAGAAGCAATACAACGGCGCGTCACTGTCGATGGCGTGCTTGATTTCTTCCAAGAACGCCTTGCGCTTGCGGTAGTTATCGATCAGCTTTTTGCTCAGGTAAACGTTGACCGAGTAAGGCTTCTTCTTCGCCTCGTCCGGCTGCTTGAACCAGACCTTTGCTTCGAAATCGATGCGAAAGCTCAGGGTGTAATCCTTGATCTCTTTGATCTTGCCCCAGTAAATCAAGCCCTTGTTGTCCTGCAAATACTCGATCTTCTTGAAGAACGAGCCATAGGGCGCCGTGTGCTCGCCAATCTTCAGCGGCTTGCGCTTGAGCAGGTCCTTGTTATCGAAATTCGAAACGAAACACTCCACCGGATGGGCGAAGACACTGGTCTTGTCCGGAGTTGAATCCTGCGCGGAATGAGCGCTATCACCGTGGGAAGATACGGAGGGAGGCGTAGGCCGAGTCGCGTCAACATCCTTCGATGGATCGGACGGCTTACGCACATACTGACGCCGAGTCAGCAACAGCTCCGACGGAAAATGTTCCTCGCGATCATCCTTCGCCTCAATACTTTCCGCATCCAGCCCCGGCGTTTTCGGACTGACATAAGGACAGCCCTCGATATGCTGGGTCGTCGGCTGATTCTTGAAATGTGGCGTACGGATGTAATTGACGTTCTTGGCGTTGAACGTCGTCAGCCGATTCCCCTCGTCAAACGCCGCCCGACAGGTCTCGTTGGGGCACTGAAAGCGCTCCTTGGCCGAATCGAATTCCATGGTCTCGTCGAAATTCAGATCCCGAACGTCATAGATCGAAAGCTTGGCATCGAGGCTGAGGCAATAGGCAGTGTCGAATTTCATCGGGGCTCGGGTCCGTGAGAGGAAGTGTATTAATACCGAAGGACGCGGCGGGCTGCACCCAAAGTTTCAGCCCACCACAAACCCTGTGGGAGCGAGCCTGCTCGCGATTCCCAAACCCAACCCAACCATCAAGCCTGCCACCCACCTGCGCCCTGACACCAACTGTGGCGAGGGTGCTCGCTCCCGCTGGGCTGCGAAGCGGCCCCAATTACAGACTCCCTACAAAAAATCGCCCAACGCGTAAGCATCAGCGATCTTCAGTCATCCAGCATCAAAGCACGCAGTCATAGGTGCGGATGTTCTGCCTCAGCGCCGCCAGAAACGAGAAGGCATTTTCCACCCGCTCGCCCTGGAACCCGTGGTAATAGTTTTCCGGTGTCAGCACGGTGCCGGCGCCGCGTTTGTTGTCGGGGTGCAGGCAGTAGGGGATCGACAGAAGACCACTGTCGAAGGCCCCGAGCAGGGCCTCGGACAAGTTGCTGTCGTGGGCCAGCGCGCCTTCGATCAGGCGTTTCGCGCTGCGCAGGACACGCTCGTGTTCCTGGGAATCGAACGGAATCTGCGGTAACACGCCGTCGGTGTTCAGGCAGTAGTCGCAGTACTCCAGCGCCGCGATATTTTCCTCTACCCGAGGGATGCGCCTTGATTCCACCGGAGTCTTGATAATCACACGCTGCACACCCGTGGCGCGAATCATGGCCAGCGCATCGCCAGTGATTCGGCAGAACCCGCCAAGCGAGCGCGGGAAGAAGCCCATGAACACATAACCGACAAAGTGATAGCTGCCCGGTTCAAAATAGTCGGCCGCAAGTTGTTGGAGAGCTGTCACGGCTGCGCGATCCTGCACCGGCGAGGTGCCTTGAGCGTAGGAGAACGACAGCGTCTTGATGCCATGGGCGCGCAAGAACAATCCTTCAAGGATATTGAGCGCCACCAGGACCACCGGGTCGCACATCTGTCCCATCATGCAACCGGCGAAGCTTTCGATGTGACTGTTGTCGACGCCGCTGGACAGTACCTGACAGGCTTTCTCCCAGTGACCGAACGCCTCGCGCAGCGGCGTGCGACTGTACGGCAGGCAATAGGAAATCGGCCCGCCCTCGGTGGTGGGCAGACCGATTTCGACCATTCGCTCGAAGATGTGCAACGGGTCGGGTGAACCATGACGAACCTGCACCGGCAGGCGGTAGCGGGCATCAATCTGATCGATCAAGGCACGGGTCTGTGCCGGCGGATGGTTAACGATCGGATAACCATTGAGCATCGATTCGCTGTCGATGGCCCGTTGCGCTGCTTCAAGATTGTTTACCCGGGTGAACGCATCAAGCGTGATGGTGCACACCGTGTTCGCGCGGCTCGCGGCTGTGGCTTCCAGACCGGCTTGCATCCGGGCCGGGTCACTGAAGCCCATTCGCGGCTGGAGCACCGGGCCATGGGCGTTGAAGCGTTCGAGAACATGGGTGTTGAAATCGATCATCCTGATCTGCCTTTTCTGCGAATCGGTAGGGGCAACGAGTCAGCGAGCGACCCGTTTTTCCAGGTAATGCTCTGGATACAACTGGGCAGACACCAATTCCTGGAAGGCATCGAAGCTGTTGGCCACGCTGTCGTCGAACACCTCATCGAAACCAGCGGCGCGCAGTGTGGCGCTATGTCGGGCAATGGTCTGGGGATCGTTTTCGGTGCAGATCTTGCCGCCGATATACACCCCGTCGGTGTGTTTGGTTTCGCTACGAATACGCAGAGCGAGTTCAGCGCCTTCGATGTAGCCATGGCCATTGACCGTGCTGACGACAACCATGGCACTGGGGTGGCGGTTGAGCCGCGCGATCACCTCATCCATGGGCGTGTTCGGGCCCAGATTCTCGACCTTGTAGCCAATGTCAGTGAGCAGGAACTCCATGAACACCAGATTCCAACTATGGGAGTCCGAAGGCACAGTGGTGAGCAGAGCGGTTTTGCTGAAAGTCATCGTTAAAGTCCCTTTTAAGTTGCTGTCCTGGTTGCGTAGTACGGGAGTGCCCGCTGGAAGTTGCGAAAGTTGGTGGTCACCGAGTTGATGTAGCCCCAGTTGTCGGCATAGTTCGTGGGAAAGGGTTTGGAACCTTCGATCCTGTCGCGTTCGCGGGCAGTAATGTAGTTTGGCCAATCCTTGGATCGTGGGCGGCGGTGATGAAAGTCGTGGCACGGTGTATCGCCGACCATCACAAACACCCGGACAAACAAGTGGAACGCCAGCATCTTGATCAGCCACACGCTGATATGAGTGAGGCGTCGAACAGTTCCCGCACCTTCGGGTATGCGCAGCTCTTCGCCGATAAACACGCCGGTGGTGCTTTCGCAAATGAAGTCGATGCCGCGCCGTTCCAGCACTTCCACGCTGGGCCAGGTGTGCTCGGCCGCCAGGCGAAATGTGGTGCTGATGTGGTAGCCGGCGAAGACCGGAATCACCCACGCCACAATGAACAGATCGACATGACCCAAGGCGGCCGACAGCAGAGCAAGGCCCGCCCAGAAGACCAGCGTCAATGCTGCAACGCGGCGGTTTGCAGCCGTGGCGGTGCCTTTTAATCGGCCCCAGAACGAACGCAGCACGGCCAGTGGCGAGAGCGCGGTGGAGACCAGTTTGGTCCACATGGCGGCGATGCTGTCGGACGGTTTTAACCCCACCACGCTTTGCAGATAAGAGAGGGTGTCATCATCGTCGGTCAACAGCGTCTTCGAACTGTGATGCAGAGCGTGTTCGCTCTTGTAGGTATCGAAGGGTTTGAGCATCAGGACGCCGGAAATGATCCGGCCAACGGTCATATTGGTCTCGCGCGATTCGAAGACCATGTCATGGGCGCAGTTGTGGCAGATCATCACTTGCATCTGCTTGATGCCACCGGTTGCCAGGACAAAGCCCAGCAGCCACAGCCCAATGCTGGCTTGCGAATAACCGATACCGGCCAACAGCGCGCCGCCGGCTATTAATCCCGCCGACACAACGATATGGTGGAACGGCTTCAGAGGACGGACTTTATCGAGGTCTTCGGGGAGAGGCTTGGCTGTCAGCCAACTCAGAAACGGCTGCATGAACCCTGGAAGGGCGCGCATTGAGTTACGTATCATCCATGTTTCCTCTAGGGTTTTGCTCCATGCAAAAACTGTAACGTGGCCTCTGGATATTTCGAATAGAAATAGGTGGAGATCGATTTTCCATTTTTGGGTATGTCATCAACATGGATTGGGATGATCTGAAGGTCTTTATCTTCGTGGCTAAATCGAACAACGTGACCGAGGCTGGAATCTCGCTCAAGGTTTCGGCCTCGACGGTGTCGCGCAAGATCGCAGCGCTTGAGGAATCGCTCGGTACGGTATTGTTTTCGAAGAAAACCAACGGCTACTTCCTGACTGAGGCGGGAAGGGCGTTGTTGCCATTGGCACTGGAAACGGAGGAGCGTTTCAAACTGATCGAGCGGCAGATGTCGCAACCGGGTGATCGGATGGCGGGACAGGTGCGCATTGATTGTCCGGAGCTCATGGGCACGCACTTGATCATTCCGCAACTTGCGGTATTTCACGATCAGCACCCCGAGATCAGCTTCGACTTCATTAACTCGGCGGTGTCGTCGAAACTCACACAAAGCCACAGCGACATCATTATCCGCTTGCGCAGGCCGGAGAACGGTAACTTCACCATGCGCCGGGTCGGGACACTGGCGCAGGGGCTTTTCTGCTCCCAGGCGTATGCCGATGCCAACGGCCTGCCGGCCGAACCCGCCGACCTCAAGCACCACAGCCTGATCGGCTGGACCGAAGAAATGTCGTACATGCCGCTCGCCCAATGGTTGAGCGAAATGGCCGGTGACCAGAGGCTGTGGATGCGCGTTTCAAACCTGAATGCGCAGCTCAAGGCGGTCGAAGCCAATCTGGGGATTGCCGCGTTACCCGTCTATGTCGGACATCAGTCCGGTCTGTGCCAGGTGTTGGCCAATCGCCCTGCGCGCAGCTCGGAAATCTGGTTGTTGCGCAATCAGGCTACCCAGGGTGTGAGCCGCGTTGATCGAGTGGTGGAGTATCTGACGGAGCTGTTTCACGGCAAAGCGGTCGGCCTGCACTGACGGCCGCTTTGACCGCGAGGTCATGGCACCAGGATCAATGAACCCTGGGTTTGGCGGTATTGCATGACGCAATGGGTCTGGGCAGCCAGTGCGAGGGGGTAATGCGTTATTCGCGGCAAACGAATCGCGCCGCTGGACATGGCTTGCAACACCCGCGCGGCCGCGTGGGTCAATTCAGCGTCGTCGCCAATGTAGTGCTTCAACGACGGCCGCGTCACATGCAGCGAGCCCATTTGCCCAAGGCGGGACAGGTTGAAGTCCGTCACGTCGCCCGACGCATTGCCAAACAGCACGAGATGGCCGCGGGGGCGCAAACTCGCCAATGACAGCTCTACGGTCTCTTTGCCGACAGAATCGAACACGACATGGGCTCCTTTGCCATCGGTCAATTCATGGATCGATCCAACTGTGCCTGGCGCTTCGGCGTCGAGGGCCGCCATGCATCCCGCCTCCAGCACCTGGCGGCGTTTGGCTACGGTCGAAGCGAGACCAATGACGTGCACCCCGCGAGCGACTAGCCAGCTTGTGGCAATGCTGCCCACACCGCCTGCCGCCGCGTGCCATACCACAAAGTCGCCAGGCGCCAGCGGCACGCAGCGATGCGTCAGATATTCGGCCGTCAGCCCTTTGAACATGACGCCTGCCGCGACTTCGCTCGGCACGTCATCGGGCAGGCGTATCGCCCGCGAAGCGCGAACGACCGCGTGACCGGCGTAGCTACCGGTCGAGCTGTCGACGAAGGCCACTCGATCGCCAATGGCCAGGCTTTCCACCTGCGATCCACATTCGACGACACGCCCCGCGCCCTCCATGCCCAAGCCCCTGGGGAAGGCTGAGCCATCGTCCAGCGCGCCGGAGCGCCGGTGCAAGTCGATGAAATTCACACCGGCGGCTTCGATGGCCACTGTGATTTCTTCAGGGCCGACGGTCCGCAGCGGGTATTTGCGCAATTCCATGACGTTGGGTGGTCCGGGGGCGGCGAAGACAATTCCGTGGGTCTGGGTCATGGGAGCCTCCTTAAAGCGGACCGATGCGCAGGAAAATCCAAACAGCCACCGCTATCAGCATCAGGCCGAACGCAGCGTTCTGGAACATCAGCAATTTAGGGCGCGATTGGATCAGCTTCTGCACGGTCGACCCCATCGACACCCAGATGACGTGCGAGAAGAAGTTCAGCGAAATCAGCGCCGCACTGAGGATCAACACGACCGTGCTGCTGGTCTCGCCGGAAGGCATGAACGTGGAAAACATCACCAGCAACATCACGATCCCTTGCACGTTGCCCAGTTGTACAACAATGCCGTCCCGAAATTGCAGGTGCATGGCCTTGTCGGTGGGCGCCTTCAGTGGCCGACGCAGCATGCGCACACCGAGCCACAAGATGTAGAAGCTGCCCACCACTTGCAGCGCCCATACCAGCGTCGGATTGTTCGTCAGCGTGTGATAAAGGCCTAAGCCGACCAGCACGGCGATCAGGAAGTAAGTCATGTCGAGCCCAACGATAAACCGCACCGAACGACGCACACCGCTTTGCGCACCCGACGTCGCCACCATCAAGTTGCCCGGGCCTGCACTCAGGGTCAGCGGCACCATGGTCGATAGCCAAAGCAACCAGTTGATGCTGAAAATTTCTTGCATGTTGTCTTCCTTAATCACAACGCGGACTGAACTCCGGCAAGTCTAATTCGCGGTTGCTTCTAAGGTTATAGCGAAGAGCGCAAGGCGGTTTCTCATAAATGGGGGGAAGCGTGGTGCGGAGGAGGGTGAACTGCTCGCTATCGGGGGATGATGGCGGCTTCACCTCTTTGCACGCCGGTAAAGGATGGCGACAATGGCCCAGGCGAATGAGCGGAGACGGTGTATGAGCGAACAGGTTCAAGTAACCCTGCATGAAGCGAAGTCCCAGCTTTTACAACTGGGTGCACGTGCATGGCAGGGCGACAGGGTGGTGATCACCAAGGCCGGCATGCCTTATCTGGATCTGCTGCCCCACGTCGACACACCGCAGACACGCAAGCCTGGTCGGTTGAAGGAAAAGATTCGGATGTCGACAGATTTTGACCGCACCCCCGAGGACATCATCGAGGGGGTTGCGGGTCGGCTCTGAGTGCAGACGAATCTTCCTGAACTGAGATTTCAGCAGATACCTCAGCCATGCAGGCCTCATCAAACTCTCGCATAGTGGCCGTGTCGATAGCGCCGATTTTCAACAGCGCTTCGACCGAGCTATGAATCGACGCGAAGGCCTCACTTTTGATTTCTTTCGTCATTGCATATCCCATATGTCCTTTTTGGCCCAACAGAAGCTGGGCGTTTCCCGCAACGACTATCCCACACTGCCAAAGCGTGGGAACCCGCCCGCGATCTTCAAAACAACGCAGCAACCAAGCCCTACACCAATCTATGGCCTGACACCTGTGGCGAGGGAGCTTGCTCCCGCTGGGCTGCGCAGCAGCCCCAATTCAATATTCCCAACAAAAAACCGCCGCCCGAACAACGGACGACGGCTTCCGATTGAATCTCAATACCCTCGCAAAACCCGAGAAGCTTTCCGCCACCAGGATTCATGCTGACTAAACGGATCATCCACCAGCACCGCCGGCATATCCCGCAAGCGAATCCATGGCTCATCCTGCCAGTGCAGCATGCAGAGTGACATCTTTGGCCAATCCAACACGCTCAATGTAGGCCGTTCCACCTTATGCGAGTAGCGCTCATCCCGCAGGGTAGGCACCACCTGATGCGTGATCCACTCACGCAGCAATCGATACTCAGGGCAGTAGTGATAAACCAGCAACGCATAGACACCCGACTCGCTGAGCATCAGACGCTCTTCGGCCAAGCCGTGGACATGCACGAGCATCATTCGGCGTTGGTCAGGGTCAAGCTTGCGGGTCATGCGTTCATCAAGGCGCTTGCTCGTCAAACGCCCCAAATCGGATGCGCTGAACCAAGCTTGGTTTTCAACCAGGAGGGCATGCAGATGAATGTTATGGCGAGTGAAAACCGCCGGAATGTAAGCGTCAGGCATGATAAGTCTCCGAGTTATACGGAGAGCAGAGCTGCGTTTTTGTGGGCATAGCTACCTCTACGTTTGACGGTTGGCGGCGCGAGCCCGACGTAGAGGATTCAAGAAAATCCCAACGAGCTATTTCTCCCACACAGAACTGCAAATGTCCTTGGACAGTACGCGGCTCTATGTTTGGCGATTAGCTACTACGTTGGGCGTTTCTTAGGCACCTGCGATTAAGATAGGTAACGAGGCGATGTAGCGTCAATACGGAACAATTCTGAGTTTTGCGTAGGGGAACGGTAGGGTGCCGGCCTTCAGAGTTAAACGCGGTTTTTGGTTCTGTAGAACAAAAAAAACCCCGTTTTCACGGGGTTTCTGTTACGCGTGCAGCCCAGGATTTTTCTGTCGAATCAATCCCAGCTCAAAGCCCCACCCGTCTGATACTCAATCACCCGAGTCTCAAAGAAGTTCTTCTCTTTCTTCAAGTCCATGATCTCGCTCATCCAAGGGAACGGGTTAGTCGTACCTGGATACTCTTCTTTCAACCCAATCTGCGACAAACGACGGTTAGCGATGAACTTGAGGTAGTCCTCCATCATCGCCGCGTTCATCCCCAATACACCGCGAGGCATGGTGTCGCGGGCGTATTCGATTTCCAGTTGGGTCCCTTGCAGGATCATCTGGGTCGCTTCTTCCTTCATCTCGGCATCCCACAGGTGTGGGTTTTCGATTTTGATCTGGTTGATCACATCGATGCCGAAGTTCAGGTGCATGGATTCGTCGCGCAGGATGTACTGGAACTGCTCGGCGACGCCGGTCATTTTGTTGCGGCGGCCCATGGAGAGGATCTGGGTGAAACCGCAGTAGAAGAAGATGCCTTCCAGGACGCAGTAGTAGGCGATCAGGTTGCGCAGCAGCTCTTTGTCGGTGTCCGGGGTGCCGGTTTCGAACTTCGGATCGGAGATCGAACGGGTGTATTTCAGGCCCCAGGCGGCTTTTTTCGCGACCGATGGGATCTCGTGGTACATGTTGAAGATTTCGCCTTCATCCATGGCCAGCGATTCGATGCAGTACTGGTAGGCGTGGGTGTGGATCGCCTCTTCGAAGGCCTGGCGCAGGATGTACTGGCGGCATTCCGGGTTGGTGATCAGGCGGTACACGGCCAGGACCAGGTTGTTGGCAACCAGGGAGTCGGCGGTGGAGAAGAAGCCCAGGTTGCGCATCACGATGCGGCGTTCGTCGTCGGTCAGGCCTTCCGGGTTTTTCCAGAGGGCGATGTCGGCGGTCATGTTGACTTCTTGCGGCATCCAGTGGTTTGCGCAGCCGTCCAGGTACTTTTGCCAGGCCCAGTCGTATTTGAATGGCACGAGCTGGTTGAGGTCGGCGCGGCAGTTGATCATGCGCTTTTCATCGACGGCGACACGGGCGGAGGCGCCTTCGAGTTCGGCGAGGCCTTCGGCGACGTCGAGTTTGTCGAGGGCGGCCTTGGCGCGAATGATCGCGGCCGAGTCGCTGGCCGTCACGGCCCGGGCTTCGAGGGCGGCGGCACCGCCGGCGCTGTCGAGGCGGTCCATGTTGGCTTCAGAAGCGTGGCCGGCGTTGGCGCCTTTTACAGCTACTTCGCCGTCTTCTTTGTCGAATTCGTCCCAGCTCAGCATGACGTGTCGTCTCCTGCGTGAGGGCCAGATGCCCGATGAAGGCCTACTGGCCGCGGTGGATCTTGAAAAATCGTTTGTTGCAGCAGCTGACGCAGGCAATAAACAGAAAAATGTACGGGTCGTTCCGGAGCGGCGGTGAACGCGAGGAGGCGATTGGCCTCTGCGTGGGCTCCAGGCTGGCGTGATCCCCTGTAAGGGAATATTGCAGGCCCGTTTAAGGCGGCATTATAAGGACTTTTTTGCCTACGTGCTGCGGCGAAATGGCTCACGGAAGGGGTGGCGGGTGGGATATCCGCGTGGGAGCGAGGGTTTACAAGGCTTTGGCCGCTCAAGATTTTTTTTGCATGGCGCGGATCGTGGTTTTTTTTGATCAAAAAACCAGCGTTTTTTGCGGTTTTGCACTACATGTTGTGTTTGTGGAGGGTTTTCGGCGGTTCTAGACACAACCTGGCCCGATCGAAATCGGGCCATGGAAATTGCCAGTTGTGATCAGCCGTTGGAGCAACCGTTGCCCATGATGCTGTAGCGCAGGATGTGGCGTTGGCCTTTGGAGTCGTCGTATTCCATCTTCGCCGGGACCACTTCGCAGACGTTCGGGATGTCGCTCATGGAGATGACTTTGGCGATGTCCAGGTGGGTGGAGTAGGCGTACTCCTCTATGGCCGGTTTTTGCTGTGCTGCGTCGGTCGGAGCCTCATCCGCCATCGCGGTGGCGCATAGGCTGCCGAGGACCAGGACCCATAAAGCTTTCATTTGTATTTCACCTTTTTTGAGGTCGAGTGGGGTCACGCAACCTTTTTGGGGTTGCGTGTGGAGCAAGTGTTGGAAGTTGGATTAACGGCCTTCGTGGGGGCTGTGTTGCGCTAATCGTGTTTGCCGGTTGGCGAGGTGGATTTTAGAAGGTGAGGGTGGGGGTAAACAGACTCGGTTTTGATAAACACTGTTGGTTGATCTGGTAATAATCGCTAGAGGTGGTGGGGTGTCTGTGGCATCTGTGTTGGATTTACCACCGTCTTCGCGAGCAAGCCCGCTCCCACAGAGGGTCAGTGTTGGACACAAAATAGGTGTTCACTGAAATTCAACTGTGGGAGCGGGCTTGCTCGCGAAGGCGGCGTTACATCAAAGATTGATATTGGCTGACCCACCGTCATCGCGAGCAAGCTCGGCTCCCACTAGTACCGACATTTTGTAGGGACTTGTTACTACCATCGTCGAATGGTTCTATAGGCCCGCCCCGGGCTACAACGGGATCATACAAAAACAACTATTCACCGAGGTAAGAAAGATGAGTGCGGCTTCTGTGTATCCCGTTCGTCCCGAGGTAGCGGCCAATACGCTGACTGACGAGGCGACCTACAAGGCCATGTACCAGCAGTCGGTCGTCAACCCCGATGGCTTCTGGCGCGAGCAGGCCAAGCGCCTCGATTGGATCAAGCCTTTCACCACGGTGAAGCAGACTTCTTTCGACGATCACCATGTCGACATCAAGTGGTTTGCCGACGGCACCTTGAACGTTTCCTACAACTGCCTCGACCGTCACCTGGCCGAGCGCGGCGATCAAATTGCGATTATCTGGGAGGGCGATGACCCGTCCGAGAGCCGCAACATCACCTATCGCGAGCTGCACGAAGAAGTCTGCAAGTTCGCCAACGCCCTGCGCGGCCAGGACGTGCACCGCGGCGACGTGGTGACCATCTACATGCCGATGATCCCTGAAGCCGTGGTCGCGATGCTGGCCTGTACCCGGATCGGTGCGATTCACTCGGTGGTGTTCGGCGGGTTCTCCCCTGAAGCCCTGGCGGGTCGGATCATCGACTGCAAATCCAAAGTGGTGATCACCGCCGACGAAGGCATTCGCGCCGGCAAGAAGATCCCGCTCAAGGCCAACGTCGATGACGCGCTGACCAACCCGGAAACCAGCAGCATCCAGAAGGTCATCGTCTGCAAGCGCACGGCGGGCAACATCAAGTGGAACCAGCACCGCGACATCTGGTACGAAGACCTGATGAAGGTAGCCGGTACCGTTTGCGCGCCGAAAGAGATGGGTGCCGAGGAAGCGCTGTTCATCCTCTACACCTCCGGCTCCACCGGCAAACCGAAGGGCGTGCAGCACACCACGGCTGGCTACTTGCTGTACGCGGCGCTGACCCATGAGCGCGTGTTCGACTACAAGCCAGGCGAGGTCTACTGGTGCACTGCCGACGTGGGTTGGGTGACCGGCCACAGCTATATCGTCTACGGCCCGCTGGCCAATGGCGCGACCACGCTGCTGTTCGAAGGCGTGCCGAACTACCCGGACATCACCCGCGTGGCCAAGGTCGTCGACAAGCATAAGGTCAGCATCCTCTACACCGCGCCGACCGCGATTCGCGCGATGATGGCCTCGGGCACCGCCGCGGTCGAAGGCGCCGATGGCAGCAGCCTGCGCCTGTTGGGCTCGGTGGGCGAGCCGATCAACCCGGAAGCCTGGGACTGGTACTACAAGAATGTCGGCAAGGAGCGTTGCCCGATCGTCGACACCTGGTGGCAGACCGAAACCGGTGGCGTGCTGATCAGCCCGCTGCCAGGCGCCACGGCGTTGAAGCCAGGTTCGGCCACGCGTCCGTTCTTCGGCGTAGTGCCGGCACTGGTGGACAACCTCGGCAACCTGGTCGAGGGCGCCGCTGAAGGCAACCTGGTGATCCTCGATTCGTGGCCAGGCCAGGCGCGTACGCTGTACGGCGACCATGACCGTTTTGTCGACACCTACTTCAAGACCTTCAGTGGCATGTACTTCACCGGTGACGGCGCCCGTCGCGACGAGGACGGCTACTACTGGATCACCGGCCGGGTGGATGACGTGCTCAACGTCTCCGGCCACCGCATGGGCACCGCCGAGATCGAAAGCGCCATGGTCGCCCACCCGAAAGTCGCCGAAGCGGCGGTGGTGGGTGTGCCGCACGACATCAAGGGCCAGGGCATTTATGTCTACGTCACCCTCAATGCCGGCGAAGAAACCAGCGAGGCCCTGCGCCTGGAACTGAAGAACTGGGTGCGCAAGGAGATCGGTCCGATTGCTTCGCCAGACGTGATCCAGTGGGCACCGGGGCTGCCGAAGACCCGCTCCGGCAAGATCATGCGCCGCATCCTGCGCAAGATCGCCACGGCGGAATACGACGGGTTGGGTGATATCTCCACCCTGGCCGACCCGGGTGTGGTGGCGCACCTGATCGAGACGCACAAGACCATGAACGTGGCCTGACGGTAGCGTGTAGCACCTAAGAGCCCCGCCCGGTATTTGCCGGGCGGGGCTTTTTTATGGGCGCTGGTGCGCGCTATGTGAGCCGGGAGTGGAAGTGCCTTTGTGGCGAGGGAGCTTGCTCCCGCTCGGCTGCGCAGCAGTCGTAAACCGGTCAATGCGGTATGCCTGAACAAACGCGGTGCCTGGCTTTTGGGGCTGCTGCGCAGCCCAGCGGGAGCAAGCTCCCTCGCCACGGGTCTGGTGGGTGAATAAATATCGGCGTTTAAAGTAGGAGGTGTCTGAACGTTACCGACGTTTCGAAATGTGTAACCAAAGGCGCCATAACGGGGCGATGTGAAACGCGAAGCCCCGTCATAGGGCGGTTCCAGGCATACCTGAAAATAAGCCGACACGCTGTGCTTGCCGGATTAGAAGGGTTTGCGAATAATGGGCCCGCTATTTGCAGCATAGATCGGTTTCCCTTCTTTTGCTCTTGCATGAATTTGCGAGGCTGTCAATGTGCTCGAACAGCTTTCTCGGTGCTTCTGTAATTTGTTGTCGCATTGAAGAAATATCGGCTTCGGGCCTGTCGTTAGAATGCCGATCACTCGCTCGTCGTGGCTCGCGTTGGATAAATCGTGAGCTTCCTAGGACGCAGCACCAAAGTTCGTTTCACCCATTCGCATATTGGGCTGTTGCTCACTCTGCCGTTTTTGCCCTTTACCGATGGAGTCCCAAGATGAAGAAACTTGTGCTGCTTGGCGCCCTGGCACTGTCCGTGCTGTCCCTGCCGACCTTCGCTGATGAGAAGCCCCTGAAGATTGGTATCGAAGCGGCTTACCCTCCGTTCGCCTCGAAAGCCCCGGATGGCAGCATCGTCGGTTTCGACTACGACATCGGCAATGCGCTGTGCGAAGAGATGAAGGTCAAGTGCGTGTGGGTCGAGCAAGAGTTCGACGGCCTGATCCCGGCGCTGAAGGTGCGCAAGATCGACGCGATCCTGTCGTCCATGTCGATCACTGAAGATCGCAAGAAGTCGGTTGATTTCACCAACAAGTACTACAACACCCCGGCCCGCCTGGTGATGAAGGTCGGCACCCAGGTCAGCGACGGCCTGGCCGAGCTCAAGGGCAAGAACATCGGCGTGCAGCGCGGTTCGATCCACGAGCGTTTCGCCCGTGAAGTCCTGGCCCCGCTGGGTGCCGAGATCAAGCCGTACGGTTCGCAGAACGAGATCTACCTGGACGTGTCCGCCGGCCGCCTCGACGGTACCGTGGCAGACGCTACGCTGTTGGAAGACGGTTTCCTCAAGACCGATGCCGGCAAGGGCTTCGCGTTCGTCGGCCCGGCCTTTACCGACGTCAAGTACTTCGGCGACGGCGTGGGTATCGCAGTTCGCAAGGGTGATGCGTTGAAAGACAAGATCAACGGCGCGATCGCGGCCATTCGCGAGAACGGCAAGTACAAGCAAATCCAGGACAAATACTTCGCTTTCGATATCTACGGCAAGTAACGACGTCCCGCCACTCGTGCGAAATGGCGCAAGCAACAGGATCTCTGCGGTTTGCGCCATTTTTTCATCCCACTTTCGAGGACCTGAATCATGTTGAAAGGCTACGGGGCTGTCATCCTCGATGGCGCATGGTTGACGCTTCAGCTCGCCTTGTCGTCCATGGCCCTGGCCATCGTCCTGGGGTTGATTGGTGTCGCGTTGCGCCTTTCGCCGGTGCGCTGGCTGGCGTGGCTGGGCGACCTGTATTCCACGGTCATCCGCGGCATTCCCGACCTGGTGCTGATCCTGCTGATTTTCTACGGCGGCCAGGACCTGCTCAACCGCGTCGCGCCGATGCTTGGCTATGACGACTACATCGACCTGAACCCGCTGGCGGCCGGTATCGGCACCTTGGGCTTCATCTTCGGTGCGTACCTGTCGGAAACCTTTCGCGGTGCCTTCATGGCGATCCCCAAGGGGCAGGCCGAGGCGGGCATGGCGTACGGCATGAACGGCTTCCAGGTGTTCTTCCGGGTGCTGGTGCCGCAGATGATTCGCCTGGCGATTCCGGGTTTCACCAACAACTGGTTGGTGTTGACCAAGGCCACCGCGCTGATTTCCGTGGTGGGCCTGCAAGACATGATGTTCAAGGCCAAGCAGGCGGCGGATGCCACTCGCGAGCCTTTCACCTTCTTCCTCGCAGTGGCGGCGATGTACCTGGTGATCACCAGTGTCTCGTTGCTGGCGTTGCGTCACCTTGAGAAGCGCTACTCGGTAGGCGTAAGGGCGGCTGATCTATGATCTTCGACTACAACGTCATCTACGAAGCTTTGCCGCTGTATTTCAGTGGCTTGCTGACCACACTGAAGCTGTTGGCCCTGTCGCTGTTCTTCGGCCTGCTGGCGGCGCTGCCCCTGGGGTTGATGCGGGTGTCCAAGCAGCCGGTCGTCAACATGACGGCCTGGCTCTACACCTACGTGATCCGCGGCACGCCGATGCTGGTGCAGCTGTTCCTGATCTACTACGGGTTGGCGCAGTTCGCGGTCGTGCGCGAGAGCTTTCTCTGGCCATGGCTGTCCAGCGCAACGTTCTGTGCGTGCCTGGCATTCGCCATCAACACCAGTGCCTACACCGCCGAAATCATCGCCGGCAGCCTGCGGGCCACGCCCAACGGTGAGATCGAAGCGGCCAAGGCCATGGGTATGTCGCGCTACAAGCTGTATCGCCGGATCCTGCTGCCGTCGGCCCTGCGCCGGGCGCTGCCGCAATACAGCAACGAAGTGATCATGATGTTGCAGACCACCAGCCTGGCCTCCATCGTGACCCTGATCGACATCACCGGGGCCGCGCGCACGGTGAACGCGCAGTATTACTTGCCGTTCGAGGCCTACATCACCGCCGGTGTGTTCTACCTGTGCCTGACCTTCATCCTGGTGCGCCTGTTCAAACTGGCCGAGCGCCGCTGGCTGGGTTACCTGGCCCCGCGCAAGCACTGATAACGCATCGATCCGATCGACTGCTCAACGACTGACGTTTTGTGAGAACCGACCGCATGTACAAGCTTGAAGTCCAAGACCTGCATAAACGCTATGGCAGTCACGAAGTGCTCAAGGGCGTGTCCCTGAAAGCCGCCGCTGGCGATGTGATCAGCATCATCGGCTCCAGTGGCTCCGGCAAGAGTACTTTCCTGCGTTGCATCAACCTGCTTGAGCAACCCCACGCCGGCAAGATCCTGCTCAACAACGAAGAGTTGAAGCTGGTGGCGGGCAAGGACGGCGCCATGAAGGCTTCGGACCCCAAGCAACTGCAGCGCATGCGTTCGCGGCTGTCGATGGTGTTCCAGCATTTCAACCTGTGGTCCCACATGACCGCGCTGGAAAACATCATGGAAGCGCCGGTGCATGTACTGGGCGTGGCCAAGGCCGAAGCACGGGAGAAGGCCGAGCACTATCTGAACAAGGTTGGCGTGGCTCATCGCAAGGATGCCTACCCGGGTCACATGTCCGGCGGCGAGCAGCAGCGCGTGGCGATTGCCCGTGCGCTGGCGATGGAGCCTGAGGTGATGCTGTTCGACGAGCCGACCTCGGCGCTGGACCCGGAACTGGTGGGCGACGTGCTCAAGGTGATGCAGGCCTTGGCCCTGGAAGGCCGGACCATGGTGGTGGTGACCCACGAAATGGGTTTTGCCCGTGAAGTGTCGAACCAACTGGTGTTCCTGCACAAAGGCATCGTCGAAGAAAGTGGCAACCCGCGCGAAGTGTTGGTGAATCCGCAATCCGAGCGCCTGCAACAATTTCTGTCGGGCAGCCTCAAGTAATCGCTCCCGTTACGCACCTGATTTGGGTCATGCTGCGCACCGCGCGCCAGATGGTCTAATTTGGTTGCAGCCGCTTTTGGCTTTAACACTGTTTTCGCTTCGGATCGCCCGCCATGACTGCCCATCGAATAGGTTTCCTGATTTGGCCCAGCACTAAAGCCTTGACGCTGGCGCTGGCCGAGGACGCCTTGCGAGTCGCCCAGCGGGTGCATCCGGATGTGGTCTACGAGTTGTCGTTCTTGCAGGCCGAGCCACCGGCCGACGGCGCCTGGCAATTGCCGGGCGAACCCTGGGCCGGCAAGCTCGAGGGTTTCCAGAAACTGTTCCTGCTGGCTGATGAGCCGCCGACCACGCTGGCCTCGCCCCTGAGCAGCGCCCTCAAGCAACTGGTGCGTGCCGGTTGTGTGATCGGCGGTTTGTCGGCGGGTGTCTATCCCCTGGCGCAATTGGGGTTGCTCGACGGTTACCGTGCCGCCGTGCATTGGCGCTGGCAGGACGATTTCTCCGAGCGCTTCCCCAAGGTCATCGCCACCAGCCATCTGTTCGATTGGGATCGCGACCGCCTGAGCGCTTGTGGCGGGATGTCGGTGCTGGACCTGTTGCTGGCAGTGCTGGCTCGGGATCACGGCGCGGAACTGGCCGGCGCGGTGTCGGAAGAACTGGTGGTCGAGCGCATTCGCGAGGGGGGCGAGCGCCAGCGCATCCCGTTGCAGAACCGCCTCGGCTCCAGCCATCCAAAGCTCACCCAGGCGGTGCTGCTGATGGAGGCCAACATCGAGGAGCCGCTGACCACCGACGAAATCGCCCAGCATGTGTGCGTATCCCGTCGGCAACTGGAGCGGATCTTCAAGCAATACCTCAACCGCGTGCCCAGCCAGTATTACCTGGAGCTGCGTCTGAACAAGGCCCGGCAGATGCTGATGCAGACCAGCAAGTCCATCATCCAGATCGGCTTGTCCTGCGGTTTCTCCTCGGGGCCCCACTTCTCCAGCGCCTACCGCAACTTCTTCGGCGCCACGCCGCGGGAAGACCGCAACCAGCGACGCAGCAGCAGTCCGTTCGAGTTGTCCTCGGTGCCGTCCGAACGCGGCTGAGCGGCAAGACTGCGGATAGGGCGGTCAATACATAAAATTGTGGGAGCGAGCCTGCTCGCGATGGCGCAGTGTCAGCCAATGCTGAAGGTGGCTGACACTCCGCCATCGCGAGCAGGCTCGCTCCCACAGGTGTTTTGTGTCTGGCAGCGCAAATGTGAATGCAGGCCCCTCAAATACACCGGCAACGTTTAAACTGCGCCTTTGCGACGCTATTTGTCGCATTGCCGTAAACCCGCGCAAAACGTGGGTTGGCGCTATAAGAAGTTGTCGCTTGGCGGCAAGGCCGGGCTGAAAACTGTCCTTACAATCCTTACCAAGCTCGCCAGTTCCAGGCGGGTGTTCCTCATCAGGAGACTCCGATGTCCGTTGAGCAAGCCGCGGTACAACGCGCCGATTTCGACCAGGTTATGGTTCCCAACTATGCACCTGCTGCCTTCATTCCTGTGCGTGGTGCCGGTTCCCGCGTATGGGACCAATCCGGTCGCGAGCTGATCGACTTTGCTGGCGGTATCGCAGTCAACGTACTGGGCCATGCCCACCCGGCGCTGGTCGGTGCACTGACCGAGCAGGCCAACAAGCTGTGGCACGTCTCCAACGTCTTCACCAACGAACCGGCCCTGCGCCTGGCTCACAAACTGGTCAACGCGACCTTCGCCGAGCGCGCGTTCTTCTGCAACTCCGGCGCCGAAGCCAACGAGGCCGCCTTCAAGCTGGCCCGTCGCGTTGCGTTCGATCGTTTCGGCAGCGAAAAATACGAAATCATCGCCGCGCTCAATAGCTTCCATGGTCGTACCTTGTTTACCGTCAACGTCGGCGGGCAATCGAAGTACTCCGACGGTTTCGGGCCTAAAATTACCGGCATTACCCACGTTCCTTATAACGACCTGGCTGCTTTGAAAGCCGCCATTTCCGACAAGACCTGCGCCGTTGTGCTGGAACCGATCCAGGGCGAGGGCGGTGTGCTGCCGGCCGAGCAGGCCTACCTGCAAGGCGCCCGCGACCTGTGCGATGCCCACGATGCGCTGCTGGTCTTTGACGAAGTGCAAACCGGCATGGGCCGCAGCGGCCATCTGTTCGCCTACATGCATTACGGCGTGGTCCCGGACATCCTCACCAGCGCCAAGAGCCTGGGCGGTGGTTTCCCGATCGCGGCGATGCTCACCACCGAAGCGCTGGCCAAGCACCTGGTCGTCGGCACCCACGGCACCACCTACGGCGGCAACCCGCTGGCGTGTGCGGTGGCCGAGGCGGTGATCGACGTGATCAATACCCCTGAAGTGCTCGGTGGCGTCAAGACCAAGCACAACAAATTCAAGGCGCGCCTGGAGCAGATCGGCGAGAAATACGGTCTGTTCACCCAGGTGCGTGGCCTGGGCCTGCTGATCGGTTGCGTGCTGAACGACGCCTGGAAAGGCAAGGCCAAGGACATCTTCAACGCCGCCGAACAGGAAGGCCTGATGATCCTGCAAGCCGGCCCGGACGTGATTCGCTTCGCGCCGAGCCTGGTGGTGGAAGACGCCGACATCGACGCCGGCCTGGATCGCTTCGAGCGGGCTGCGGCGAAGTTAACCCAAGCCTGATCCATCAGGCTGAACCGGCTCTGGTGTGGGAGCGGGCTTGCTCGCGAAGAGGCCATCACATTCAACGCAAATGTTGACTGACAAACCGCCTTCGCGAGCAAGCCCGCTCCCACACTGAGTATTTTTTTCTGTGTATCGACCCTTTGGTCGAACCGTTTATTTCAAGTTAAGGAGTGACACCATGCTGGTGATGCGCCCCGCGCAAATGGCTGATCTGGGCGAGGTACAGCGTCTGGCTGCGGACAGTCCGATCGGTGTCACCTCCTTGCCGGATGACGTTGAACGCCTGAGCGACAAGATCGCCGCCAGCGAAGCCTCGTTTGCCGCCGAAGTCAGCTTCAACGGCGAAGAGAGCTATTTCTTCGTCCTCGAAGACACCGCGACCGGCAAGCTGGCCGGCTGTTCGGCCATTGTCGCTTCGGCCGGTTATTCCGAACCGTTCTACAGCTTTCGCAACGAGACCTTCGTTCACGCGTCCCGTGAGCTGAAGATCCACAACAAGATCCACGTACTCTCCCAATGCCACGACCTGACCGGCAACAGCCTGTTGACCAGTTTCTACGTGGTGCCGGAATTGGTGGGTTCGCCGTGGTCGGAACTCAATTCCCGCGGGCGGCTGTTGTTCGTCGCCAGCCATCCGGAGCGGTTCGCCGATTCGGTGGTGACCGAGATCGTCGGCTACAGCGATGAGAATGGCGACTCGCCGTTCTGGGACGCCATCGGCCGCAACTTTTTCGACCTCAACTACGCCGCCGCCGAGCGCTTGTGCGGGCTGAAAAGCCGTACCTTTCTCGCCGAGCTGATGCCCCATTACCCGATCTACGTGCCGCTGTTGCCGGACGCTGCCCAGGAAGCCATGGGCCAGGTTCATCCGCGGGCGCAGATCACCTTCGACATCCTGATGCGCGAGGGTTTCGAGACCGATCACTACATCGACATCTTCGACGGTGGCCCGACCCTGCATGCCCGCGTCTCGGGCATCCGTTCGATTGCCCAGAGCCGCGTGGTGCCGGTCAAGATCGGCGAACCGGTCAAGGGTGCCGGCCGCCAATACCTGGTGGCCAATGCCCAATTGCAGGATTACCGCGCCGTGCTGCTCGAGCTCGACTACGCGCCAGGCAAGCCTGTAACGCTGGACATGGAAGCGGCCGAAGCCTTGGGCGTTGGCGAAGGCGCCAGCGTACGTTTGGTAGCGGTATAACGCTTTACAGCTGAGTTTCGCGGGTGGCGTGAGCGGCCCGTCTGAGGAGATAGCATGATCGTTCGTCCCGTACGCAGCAGCGATTTACCCGCTCTGATCGCCCTGGCCCGCAGCACGGGCACCGGCCTGACTACCTTGCCGGCCAACGAAGAGCGCCTGGCCCATCGGGTCGGCTGGGCCGAGAAGACCTTTCGCGGCGAAGCCGGGCGTGGTGACGCGGACTACCTGTTCGTGCTCGAAGACGATGACGGTCGCGTGGTGGGCATTTCCGCCATCGCCGGCGCGGTGGGATTGCGTGAGCCCTGGTACAACTTCCGGGTTGGCTTGACGGTCAGTGCGTCCCAGGAGCTGAACATCTATCGGGAAATCCCGACGTTGTTCCTGGCCAACGACCTGACCGGCAATTCCGAGCTGTGCTCGCTGTTCCTCCACGCCGACTTCCGCAATGGCCTCAACGGCCGGATGCTGGCCAAGGCGCGGCTGTTGTTCATCGCCGAGTTCCCGCAGTTGTTCGGCAACAAGATCATCGCCGAGATGCGCGGCATGTCCGACGACAACGGGCGTTCGCCGTTCTGGGAAAGCCTGGGCCGGCATTTCTTCAAGATGGAATTCAGCCAGGCCGATTACCTGACCGGCGTTGGCAACAAGGCGTTCATCGCCGAGCTGATGCCCAAGTTCCCGCTGTACACCTGCTTCCTGTCCGAAGATGCCCGGGCCGTGATTGGCCAGGTTCATCCGGACACCGAACCGGCCTTGTCGATGCTCAAGAGCGAAGGTTTCAGCTACCAGGGTTACGTCGACATCTTCGACGCCGGCCCGGCGGTGGAATGCGAAACCGGCAAGATCCGCGCGATTCGCGACAGCCAGGCGCTGGTGCTGGCCATCGGCACGCCGGGGGATGACGCCACGCCGTTCCTCATCCATAACCGCAAGCGCGAAGACTGCCGCATCACCGCGGCACCGGCGCGCTTTGCCGCAGGCACACTGGTGGTCGATCCGCTGACCGCCAAACGTCTTCAACTCAACGCTGGCGACCAGGTGCGTGCCGTCGCGTTGTCTGCTGCCCGGGAGTCGAAATGATGAAGTCGTTGTACATCGCAGGTAGCTGGCTGGAAGGCCAGGGCGACCTCTTCGAGTCGTTGAACCCAGTGACCCAGCAGGTGTTGTGGTCGGGCAACGGCGCCACTGCGGCGCAGGTGGAATCGGCGGTGCAGGCCGCGCGCCAGGCGTTCCCGGACTGGGCCCGCCGCTCGCTGGATGAACGCATCCAGGTGCTGGAGGCCTTTGCCGCGTCCCTGAAAAGCCATGCTGACGAACTGGCCCACTGCATCGGTGAAGAAACCGGCAAGCCGTTGTGGGAAGCGGCGACCGAGGTGACCAGCATGGTCAACAAAGTCGCGATTTCGGTGCAGAGCTACCGCGAGCGGACCGGCGAGAAGAGCGGCCCCCTGGGCGACGCCACCGCCGTGCTGCGCCACAAACCCCACGGTGTGGTGGCGGTGTTCGGCCCTTACAACTTCCCTGGCCATTTGCCCAATGGCCACATCGTGCCAGCGCTGCTGGCCGGCAACTGCGTGTTGTTCAAGCCGAGCGAGCTGACGCCGAAAGTCGCCGAGCTGACGGTCAAGTGCTGGGTCGAGGCGGGTTTGCCGGCGGGCGTGCTGAACCTGCTGCAAGGCGCCCGGGAAACCGGTATCGCCCTGGCGGCGAACCCGGGCATCGACGGGCTGTTCTTCACCGGCTCCAGCCGCACCGGGAACTTGCTGCACCAACAGTTTTCCGGGCGCCCGGACAAGATCCTCGCGCTGGAAATGGGCGGTAACAACCCACTGGTGGTGGATGAGGTGGCGGACGTCGATGCGGCGGTCTACACCATCATCCAATCCGCCTTCATTTCCGCCGGGCAGCGCTGCACGTGTGCGCGCCGCCTGCTGGTACCGGAAGGCGCCTGGGGCGATGCCTTGCTGGCGCGCCTGGTGGCGGTCAGTTCGACCCTTGAAGTGGGTGCCTTCGACCAGCAACCGGCACCGTTCATGGGCTCGGTGATTTCCCTGGGCGCGGCCAAGGCGCTGATGGATGCGCAAAACCATTTGCTGGGCAAAGGCGCCGTGCCGCTGTTGGCCATGACTCAGCCGCAGGCCCAGGCGGCCTTGCTGACGCCGGGTATCCTGGACGTGACGGCCGTGGCCGAGCGTCCCGACGAAGAGTTGTTCGGGCCGTTGCTGCAAGTGATCCGCTACAAGGATTTCCCCGCAGCGATTACCGAAGCCAACAACACGCAATATGGCCTGGCCGCCGGCTTGCTGTCCGATTCCCAGGACCGTTACCAACAGTTCTGGCTGCAAAGCCGCGCCGGTATCGTCAACTGGAACAAACAGCTGACCGGCGCCGCCAGCAGCGCGCCGTTCGGCGGCGTCGGTGCCTCGGGCAACCATCGCGCCAGCGCTTATTACGCGGCGGACTATTGCGCGTACCCGGTGGCTTCCCTGGAGACACCGAGCCTGGTCATGCCGGCGAGCCTGACGCCTGGCGTGCGAATGGTGTAGCCCTTTTCGCGAGCAGGCTCGCTCCCACAGGGATTTACACAGTCCTTGTGGGAGCGAGCCTGCTCGCGAAGGCCGCGCCGCGGTCTTTACTGATGCCTATAAAAAAACAGATTCTCGTGGAGCCTCGCTGATGAAATCCTATGAAGTCAACTTTGACGGTCTAGTGGGGCCGACCCATAACTACGGCGGGCTCTCGTACGGCAACGTCGCCTCCCAGAGCAACAGCCAGCAGTCCTCCAACCCCAAGGAAGCGGCGTTGCAAGGCCTGGCGAAAATGAAAGCGCTGATGGACATGGGTTTCCAGCAAGGCGTGCTTGCACCGCAGGAACGCCCGGACGTGGCGGCCCTGCGCCGGCTGGGCTTTGCCGGCAGCGATGCCCAAGTCATCCAGCAGGCCGCGAAAGAAGCGATGCCACTGTTGGTCGCCAGCTGCTCGGCCTCAAGCATGTGGGTGGCCAACGCCGCCACGGTCAGCCCGAGCGCCGACACCGCTGATGGCCGCGTGCACTTCACCGCCGCCAACCTGAACTGCAAATACCACCGCAGCATCGAGCACCCGACCACCAGCCGTGTGCTGGGGGCGATGTTCGCCGACCAGCAACACTTCGCCCATCACGCCGCGTTGCCGGCGGTGGCGCAGTTCGGTGATGAAGGCGCGGCCAACCACACCCGTTTCTGCCGCGCCTACGGCGAGGCCGGCGTCGAATTCTTCGTCTTCGGTCGCAGTGCCTTCGACACCCGTTACCCCGCACCGCAGAAGTACCCGGCACGCCAGACCCTCGAAGCCTCCCAGGCGGTTGCGCGCCTGCACGGTCTGCGGGAGGAGGGCGTGGTCTACGCGCAACAGAACCCATCGGTGATCGACCAGGGTGTGTTCCACAACGACGTGATCGCCGTGGGCAATGGCGAAGTGCTGTTCTATCACGAGGACGCGTTTCTCGAGACCGACAAGATGCTGGCCGAATTGAGCAGCAAACTCGCCAAGGTCGGTGGGAAATTTCAATCGGTGTGCGTACCGCGTTCGGCGGTCACCGTCGATGATGCGGTTCGTTCCTACCTGTTCAATAGCCAGTTGCTGTCGCGCCCCGACGGCTCGATGCTATTGATCGTGCCGGAAGAATGCCGTGGCAATGAACGCGTCTGGCAATACTTGCAAGGCCTGACGGGGGCTGGCGGGGTGATTCGCGAAGTGAAGGTCTTCGATCTCAAGCAAAGCATGCAGAACGGCGGCGGCCCCGCTTGCCTGAGGTTGCGCGTAGCGCTGAACGAAACCGAACTGGCGGCCGTCAACCCAGGGGTTATCATGACCGCGCCGCTGTACGAGTCGTTGACCCAATGGGTCGAGCGTCACTACCGCGACCGCATGACCGAGAATGACCTGGCAGACCCGCAGTTGCTGCTCGAATGCCGCGGGGCACTGGATGAACTGACACAAATCCTTAAACTTGGCGCGGTTTATCCTTTCCAGATCAATTGAAAGCGCGCGCGACCTGACTACAGTCAAAGCAGGGCGCGTTGCCTTATCCCCAGACGAGAATGTAAAGACATGAGCGATACCCTGCAGTTGATCCTAGAAGACACCGACGGCACCCAACTGGAAACCTCCTGCACCCGCGTCGCGGTGATGTGGCAAGGCAAGGAATTGTGGATCCAGCAGGATGGCCGCGGTCAGCTGCTGATCGGCGTTGACGTCGAGGAAGGGGACGAGGAATACGCCAACCTGTTGTTGCGTCCATTGGCGACCAACCTGGTCAGCCTGCAACTGGAAATGGAACCGGCGGACGTCGGCGACGATGACCATGTCCATGGCCCGGATTGCGGCCACGACCATTAAGGAAACCGCGCTATGCTCGCCCTCGGCAAACTGCTTGAACTGACCCTCGCCGGCCGTGAACCGGCGGAGAAGACTCAACTGACTGTCGAAGGCGTACGGATGCGCTGGTTGAGCGAGGGCGCGCTGGAGGTCAAGCCGCCCGAAGCCTGGGACAACGGCCTGGACCTGCTGCTGTCGGCCGGCATCCACGGCAACGAAACCGCGCCGATCGAATTGCTCGACCGCCTGCTGCATGATATTGCCCGTGGTGACCTGAAACCCCGGGCACGCATTCTGTTCCTGTTCGGCAACCCCGAGGCCATCCGGCGCGGTGAGCGTTTCGTCGAACAGGACGTCAACCGGCTGTTCAATGGTCGCCATGAATTGAGCGGTGGTCCTGAAGCGCTGCGGGCCTGTGAGCTGGAGCGGCTGGCCGCCAGTTTCTTCAGCCGGCCGGAGCGCAGTCGCCTGCATTACGACCTGCACACTGCGATTCGTGGCTCGAAAATCGAGCAGTTCGCCCTCTATCCATGGAAAGAAGGTCGCCAGCATTCACGCCGGGAACTGGCGCGCCTGCGTGCCGCGGGCATGGAAGCGGTGCTGCTGCAGAACAAGCCGTCCATCGTGTTCAGTGCCTATACCTACGATCAGCTCGGTGCCGAATCCTTCACCTTGGAGCTGGGTAAGGCCCGGCCATTCGGGCAGAACGACGGGGTCAACGTCAGCCTGCTGGAAACTGGCCTGCACCAGATCATCGAAGGCAACGAGCCGGAGTTGGACGAGGGCCTCGATGGCCTCCAGCTGTTCAGCGTGGCCCGGGAAATCATCAAGCACAGCGACAGTTTCCGCCTTAACCTGCCGGCGGATGTCGAGAACTTCTCCGAACTTGAAAAAGGCTATGTGCTGGCCGAAGACATCGCCCAGACCCGCTGGGTGATCGAAGAGGAGGGCGCGCGGATCATCTTCCCGAACCCCAAGGTCAAGAATGGCTTGCGGGCTGGCATTCTGATCGTGCCGACGACGGACAAAAGCCTGGTCTAAAACCCACCTCATTCCAGTGTGGGAGCGGGCTTGCTCGCGAATGCGGTGTGTCAGGCAATATATTTGTTAACTGACACACCGCATTCGCGAGCAAGCCCGCTCCCACAGGTTTTTTAGCCGCTTTTACACCGCTACCGCTCGCTGTTCACTGCGACGCAACGCCCGGGTCTTGTGCAAGGTATCGGCGCAGGTCTTCGCCGCTTCCTGGCCCTTGTGCACGAAATGCTCGAAGAAGAACTTCTGGTGTTCGTCCCCGGCATGGAAGTGATGCGGCGTGAGCACGACCGAGAACACCGGCACTTCGGTTTCCAGTTGCACCTGCATCAGGCCACTGATGACCGATTGGGCGACGAACTCGTGGCGGTAGATACCACCGTCCACCACCAGGCCGGCGGCGACGATGCCGGCGTAGCGGCCTGACTTGGCCAGCAGCTTGGCGTGCAGCGGAATTTCGAAGGCGCCGCCGACTTCGAAGAAGTCGATATCACTTTCCTGGTAACCCTGGAGGATCATTTCGGCGACGAAGCCTTTCCGGCTCTGGTCGACGATTTCCTTGTGCCAGCAGGCCTGGATGAACGCGACGCGCTCGCCCGGATGACTTTTGCTTTTGCTGTCGATTGCAGTGGGTTGCATGTTCTGGTTCCTGTTTGTGTGAAAAACAGGGCGTCATGAATCGAAGGGGATTCGAGGGTACGCCGCGCACGGAGTCGCAGTCGGCCCTTGGGTGTCGATCCCGTTCTCTCTTCATCCGGACTATGACCGTCGGCCCCGGAATCACACCGGGTCTGCTGACCTTGTCGCTACACCCCAACAGTGATGTACCGCCAAGCGCTCGCGGGCTATGCACGTTGCGTGCAATTACCGCCGGTGGGGAGTTGCACCCCGCCCTGAGAACGTTTTGCCGCCACGTTGTGTGACGGCGGACGATTTTTAACACATATTCCGGTGCAGTGCATGACTTGGAAGCCTTGAGCACACATTGTGGCGAGGGAGCTTGCTCCCGCTCGGCTGCGAAGCAGCCGCAAAAGATGGGCCTGCTTCGCAGTCCAGCGGGAGCAAGCTCCCTCGCCACGGAAATTACTTCGACCGGGCTTGATTATTCTTGCCCATGCCCGCAGTAATTGTCCTTCGAAAGGGAATTCCCCAAACAGCACCCGAGGCCAGATTCATGAGTGTTATCGATCTTCGCAGCGACACGGTCACCCAACCTTCCGCCGGCATGCTCGATGCCATGGCCAGTGCGCCGACCGGCGACGATGTGTATGGCGAAGACCCGACCGTCAATCGCCTCGAAGCCGAACTGGCCGAACGCCTGGGTTTCGCCGCGGCGCTGTTCGTGCCCACCGGCACCATGAGCAACCTGTTGGGGTTGATGGCCCACTGCGAGCGTGGCGATGAATACATCGTCGGCCAGCAGGCCCACACCTACAAGTACGAAGGTGGCGGTGCGGCGGTGCTCGGTTCGATCCAGCCTCAGCCTCTCGAAGTACAGGCGGACGGTTCCCTGGACCTGGCGCACGTCGCCGCGGCGATCAAGCCCGATGACTTCCACTTTGCCCGCACCCGCCTGCTGGCCTTGGAAAACACCATGCAGGGCAAGGTGCTGCCGCTGGAATACCTGGCTCGGGCCCGGCGTTTCACCCAGGAACATGGCCTGGCGCTGCACCTGGACGGGGCGCGGTTGTACAACGCCGCGGTCAAGTTGAATGTCGATGCCCGGCAGATCACGCAACATTTCGATTCGGTGTCGGTGTGCCTGTCCAAGGGCCTTGGCGCGCCGGTGGGCTCGGTCCTGTGCGGCAGCGTCGAGCTGATCGGCAAGGCGCGCCGGCTGCGCAAGATGGTCGGTGGCGGCATGCGCCAGGCCGGGATTCTCGCGGCGGCGGGGCTGTATGCCCTGGACCATAACGTCCAGCGCCTGGCCGATGATCACGCCAATGCCCAGCGGCTTGCCGAGGGCTTGCGCGCGGCGGGCTACGAGGTCGAGCCGGTGCAGACCAACATGGTCTACGTGCAGATGGGCGAGCGGGCCGAGGCGATCAAGGCGTTTGCGGATGAGCGGGGCGTCAAGCTCAGCGCGGCGCCACGCTTGCGAATGGTGACGCACATGGACGTGAGCGCGGCGCAAATCGACCAGGTGGTCGCCACTTTCGTCGAATTTTCCCATCAATGACCCGCCAATCGGGGCAATTGACAGTTTCTATTGCATAAACACGCTGTACCCCACGCGCGGGGCCGATATAATGCGGCCCTTTGCCGTTGCTTCGTCTGTTGACGTTTTGCACAGGCCTTTGGCCGCAGCCTCCGTGGAAGAACCTAATGAAAAGCGCAGAAATCCGTGAAGCCTTCCTTCGCTTCTTCGAAGAGCAAGGCCACACTCGAGTAGCCTCCAGCTCTTTGATTCCGGGCAACGACCCGACCCTGCTGTTCACCAACGCGGGGATGAACCAGTTCAAGGATTGCTTCCTGGGCCAGGAAAAACGTGCCTACACCCGTGCAGTGAGCAGCCAGAAGTGCGTGCGTGCCGGCGGCAAGCACAACGACCTGGAAAACGTCGGCTATACCGCACGTCACCACACCTTCTTCGAAATGCTGGGTAACTTCAGCTTCGGTGATTATTTCAAGCGCGACGCCATCACCTTCGCCTGGACCTTCCTGACCTCCGACAAGTGGCTGAACCTGCCCAAGGAGAAGCTCTGGGTAACGGTCTACGCCACTGACGACGAAGCCTATGACATCTGGACCAAAGAGGTCGGTGTCCCTGCAGAGCGCATGGTGCGCATCGGCGACAACAAAGGCGCGCCTTACGCCTCCGATAACTTCTGGACCATGGGCGACACCGGCCCATGCGGTCCTTGCACCGAGATTTTCTACGATCACGGCGCCGACATCTGGGGCGGCCCACCCGGCTCGCCGGAAGAAGACGGCGACCGCTACATCGAGATCTGGAACAACGTGTTCATGCAGTTCAACCGCACCGCCGATGGCGTGTTGCATCCGCTGCCAGCGCCGTCGGTGGACACCGGCATGGGCCTGGAGCGGATCAGTGCGGTGCTGCAGCACGTTCATTCCAACTACGAGATCGACCTGTTCCAGAGCCTGCTGAGCGCGTCGGCCAAGGCCATCGGTTGCACCAACGACAACCAGGCTTCGCTGAAAGTCGTCGCTGACCACATCCGTTCCTGCGGTTTCCTGATTGCCGACGGTGTACTGCCTTCCAACGAAGGCCGCGGTTATGTGCTGCGCCGGATCATCCGTCGCGCCTGCCGTCACGGCAACAAGCTGGGCGCCAAGGGCAGCTTCTTCTATCAGATCGTCGGAGCGTTGGTGGCCGAGATGGGCGAAGCCTTCCCGGAACTCAAGTCCCAGCAGGCGCACATCGAGCGCGTGCTCAAGGCGGAAGAAGAACAATTCGCCAAGACCCTGGAGCAAGGCCTGAAGATCCTCGAGCAGGACCTGGCCGAACTCAAGGGCAACGTGGTCCCGGGCGACGTGGTGTTCAAGCTGTACGACACCTACGGTTTCCCGATGGACCTGACTGGCGACATCGCCCGCGAACGCAACCTGACCCTCGACGAGGATGGTTTCGAGCGCGAGATGGAAGCCCAGCGGGTGCGCGCGCGTTCCGCCAGCTCCTTCGGCATGGACTACAACAGCCTGGTCAAGGTTGACGTGGCCACCGAGTTCACCGGTTATGCCGGCACCACCGGTTCGGCCAAGATCGTTGCCATCTATAAGGATGGGCAGTCGGTGGACATCCTGAGCGAAGGCCAGGAAGGCGTGATCGTGTTGGACAAGACGCCGTTCTACGCCGAATCCGGCGGCCAGATCGGCGACAGCGGTTACCTGCAAGCGGGCAGCTCGCGTTTCGACGTGCGTGACACCACCAAGACCGGCGGCGCCTTCTTGCACCACGGCGTGCTGGCGTCGGGCAGCTTGATGATCGCCGCTCCCGTGGCGGCCCATGTCGATGCCGAGGTTCGTCACGCGACATCGCTGAACCACTCCGCCACGCACTTGCTGCACGCAGCGTTGCGCCAGGTGCTGGGCGAGCATGTCCAGCAGAAGGGCTCGTTGGTGGACAGTCAGCGCCTGCGCTTTGACTTCAGCCATTTTGAAGCCATCAAACCTGAGCAGATCAAGGCGCTGGAAGAGATCGTCAACGCCGAGATTCGCAAGAATTCCCCGGTGGAAACCGAAGAAACCGACATCGAAACCGCCAAGCGCAAGGGCGCGATGGCGTTGTTCGGCGAGAAATACGGCGACAGCGTGCGTGTGCTGAGCATGGGCGACTTCTCCGTTGAGCTGTGCGGTGGCATTCACGCCAACCGGACCGGCGACATCGGCCTGATGAAAATCATCAGCGAAGGCGGCGTGGCCTCCGGCGTGCGCCGGATCGAAGCGGTTACCGGCGCTGCGGCCCTGGCGTACCTCAACGCGGCCGAAGAACAACTCAAGGAAGCGGCCACCCTGATCAAGGGCAGCCGCGACAACCTGATCGACAAGCTGTCGGCTGTGCTGGAACGCAACCGCCTGCTGGAAAAGCAACTCGAGCAGTTGCAGGCCAAGGCCGCCAGCGCCGCGGGCGACGATCTGTCGGCCCAGGCCGTGGACGTCAAGGGCGTGAAGGTGCTGGCCGTGCGTCTGGACGGCCAGGATGGCAAGGCGCTGTTGGCGCTGGTCGATCAACTGAAAAACAAACTCGGCCGCGCAGTGATCCTGCTCGGCAGTGTCCATGAGGAAAAGGTCGTTCTCGTCGCAGGCGTGACCAAAGACCTGACTGGCCAACTCAAAGCCGGTGATTTGATGAAGCAGGCCGCCGCGGCAGTGGGCGGCAAGGGCGGTGGTCGTCCGGACATGGCGCAAGGCGGTGGTACCGACGTCGGCGCACTGGACGCAGCACTGGCCCAGACCGTTGCATTTGTAGAGCAGGGTATTTAAGGCGGCGTCGCGGGCTCGTGGTCTAGTGACGAGCCCGCGCGCTGCTGATTGAATTATTGGGCGCCCTTCATGGGCAGAGGCGGCTTTGAAATGGCTTTGATCGTACAGAAATTTGGAGGCACCTCGGTCGGCACTGTCGAGAGAATCGAACAAGTCGCCGACAAGGTTAAGAAATTCCGTGAAGCGGGCGATGACCTGGTGGTTGTGCTGTCGGCCATGAGCGGCGAGACCAACCGTCTGATCGATCTGGCCAAGCAAATCAGCGGCGACCAGCAACCGGTTCCCCGCGAGCTGGACGTGATCGTTTCCACTGGCGAGCAGGTGACCATCGCCTTGCTGGCCATGGCGCTGATCAAGCGTGGTGTGCCGGCGGTGTCCTACACCGGCAACCAGGTGCGCATCCTGACGGACAGCGCGCACAACAAAGCGCGTATCCTGCAGATCGACGACCAGAAGATTCGCGGTGACCTGAAGGCTGGCCGTGTCGTGGTCGTCGCTGGTTTCCAGGGCGTGGACGAGCAGGGCAACATCACCACCCTCGGCCGTGGCGGTTCCGACACCACCGGCGTGGCGCTGGCAGCGGCTCTCAAGGCTGACGAATGCCAGATCTACACCGATGTGGACGGTGTCTACACCACCGACCCACGGGTCGTGCCTGTGGCCCAGCGCCTGGACAAGATCACATTCGAAGAAATGCTGGAAATGGCCAGTCTCGGCTCGAAGGTGTTGCAGATCCGGGCGGTTGAATTCGCCGGCAAGTACAACGTTCCGCTGCGCGTTCTGCACAGCTTCAAAGAGGGTCCGGGCACCCTCATTACTATCGATGAAGAGGAATCCATGGAACAGCCGATCATTTCCGGCATCGCTTTCAACCGCGATGAAGCCAAGCTGACCATCCGTGGCGTGCCAGACACCCCCGGCGTGGCGTTCAAGATTCTCGGCCCGATCAGCGCCGCGAACATCGAAGTCGACATGATCGTGCAGAACGTTTCGCACGATAACACCACAGACTTCACCTTCACCGTGCACCGCAACGACTACCAGTCTGCCGAAGCGATCCTGAAAAAGACCGCTGGCGAGATCGGTGCCCGGGAAGTGGTGGGCGATACCAAGATCGCCAAGGTCTCGATCGTTGGTGTCGGCATGCGTTCCCACGCGGGCGTGGCCAGCCGCATGTTCGAATCCCTGGCCAAGGAAAGCATCAACATCCAGATGATCTCTACCTCGGAAATCAAGGTTTCCGTGGTCATCGAAGAGAAGTACCTGGAACTGGCCGTGCGCGCCCTGCACACGGCTTTCGAACTCGACGCTGCTGTCCAACAGGGCGAATAAAGCGTTGTCTTGAGGGCGCGGCTGGACCGCGCCCTTTGTTTTTCTGAATGGCGCGTCTCAAAACTGTTCTTTTGCCCGCGCTGGTCAATACTAGGCCTGTAGGCTTCGACCGTTTCGGTTGTAGGTCCAATGCCTTTTTTTTGCAGACTGTTGTCCCTTAAGTGAATTGCGTGAGGAGAAAGGTATGCTGATTCTGACCCGTCGGTGTGCAGAAAGCCTGATTATTGGCGATGGCGAAATCACCGTGACCGTGCTCGGCGTCAAAGGAAACCAAGTGCGTATCGGCGTCAATGCCCCGAAAGAGGTCGCTGTACACCGGGAGGAAATCTACCTGCGTATCAAGAAAGAGAAGGACGACGAACCAAGCCATTAATTTTTATCGATTTTTATGTTTGCAAACGGGGATGAAGGTGGTTAATATACGCCCCGTGTTGCGGAGAGCTGGCCGAGTGGCCGAAGGCGCTCCCCTGCTAAGGGAGTACACCTCAAAAGGGTGTCGGGGGTTCGAATCCCCCGTTCTCCGCCATTATTCGTTTAGTGCGTCAGAACCTGGCTTTATCGGTAAGTGGTTGAAATTACTGAAAAAAGCGCTTTACAAAAGGAATTGACGACCTATAATGCGCGGCAACAAATGCACTCGTAGCTCAGCTGGATAGAGTACTCGGCTACGAACCGAGCGGTCACAGGTTCGAATCCTGTCGAGTGCACCATTTAAGAGTCGTTTGCAGCAATGCAAATAACTTGGCTTCAACCAGTTGTGATCTGGTATAAAACCACAACTTGCACTCGTAGCTCAGCTGGATAGAGTACTCGGCTACGAACCGAGCGGTCACAGGTTCGAATCCTGTCGAGTGCACCAAACACCAAAAAGCCCGCGTTTAACGCGGGCTTTTTGCTGTCTACGATTTGCCTTTCACGCACCCCTTCTCATCGAACACAACCTCGGCGCTGCGACCTTTCTTCGCCTTGTAGATATAGCGTGTGCTCGAATTCCTGACTTTGATCGAATCTGGCTTGCCCAAGGCGCTCTCTACGTCTTGTTGGCTCATGCCGACGACGATGCGTCGTTCCAGGATGGCATCGCGCCGTTGCCTGGCATCGATGAAATTCCCGCAGCGGTCCTGGAACTGGCCAACCACGGTCGGTTCCTTGCGGGCGGTTGTGTTGCCGGATGTTTGTCGGCGCTCCGCTTCGGGCAGCATCGCTTCGGTCGTCGGCTCACTCGTGCCAGGGCTGTACGGGTGGATCTGCTGCAGCGACAGGGCTTCTCCCGGGCCGCAGCTCAAGGTGGTGAACGTCACGTGCCCCGCAAGACTTTCACAGCGGTGCACTGCCTGCCCGGCTGCCCACAACGGCAGGCAGGGCAGGGCGGCGAGCAGGAACAGGTAGTGACTGACAGGCATCCGATCGTCCTCCTTGACGGTGCAGGAGAAAAGGGTAGTCGCTGCATTCCTATCGGCGCGTGTGTTTTCTTTTCTGGATAAGTCGTCGTAAGGGGATGGTTCAGCCTGTGTTCAGGTTTGTCTCGCAAGCGCTTGTTCTTGCCATGATTTTTTAGCGTTTTAAAGCGTCAAGCGGTGTATGATTGCGCCCGTCAGCCCCGCCGGGGCTTTGGAATATCTCCATGGACTTACCCAGTAGTTACTCAATATCTAGTTTTGCCAATCATGAATTAACTGATTGATCCTTCCGGCGTGCTCCACTGCTGGGAGTGGAGTTCGCCTATGACCCAAGTAGAAGTCAAAAAAACGCAGGAAAGCCTTCAGGATCGCCTCGCTCAAGTCGTTGAACTGCTGCAGCGCCAGCGGGTCGTCGAAGACCTGACGCATCGCCAGGAAGGCCCGAATCATGACCGGGTCGAGAACCTGGTCCACCGGCAGAACCTCGTCGAGCTGCAACGCAAGCTCGATGACCTGCACTCCGCCGACGTCGCCTACATTCTTGAAGCCCTGCCACTGGAAGAGCGCCTGACGGTCTGGCAGTTGGTCAAGGCTGACCGCGACGGTGACATCCTGCTCGAAGTGTCGGACTCGGTTCGGGAAACCCTGATCGCCGACATGGACGATCACGAGTTGCTGGCGGCGGCCAAGGAGATGGACGCCGACGAACTCGCCGACCTGGCGCCCGAACTGCCACGGGATGTTGTCCACGAACTGATGGAAGCCCTCGACGGCCAGCAGCGTGAGCGTGTGCGCTCGGCGCTGTCCTATGACGAGGAGCAGGTCGGTGCGTTGATGGACTTCGAGATGGTGACGATCCGCGAGGACGTCAGCCTTGAAGTGGTCTTGCGTTACCTGCGCCGTCTCAAGGAGCTGCCCGGCCATACCGACAAGCTATTCGTGGTCGACTACGACGGCGTGCTCAAGGGCGTGCTGCCCATCAAGCGCCTGCTCGTCAACGACCCGGAAAAGCAGGTCGCCGAGGTCATGGCCAGCGACCCGGTGAGCTTTCACCCGGACGAAGACGCCTACGATGCGGCCCAGGCATTCGAACGTTATGACTTGATTTCCGCACCGGTGGTCGACAAGAACGGCAAGCTGATCGGCCGTTTGACCATCGATGAAATGGTCGACTTGATTCGTGAGGAAAGCGAAAGCGAAGTCCTCAACATGGCCGGTCTGCGCGAAGAGGAAGACATCTTCGCCTCGGTCTGGAAGTCCCTGCGTAACCGCTGGGCCTGGCTGGCGATCAACCTGATCACGGCGTTCGTGGCTTCCCGGGTCATCGGCCTGTTCGAAGGCTCCATCGAGAAGCTGGTGGCGCTTGCGGCGCTGATGCCCATCGTCGCTGGCATCGGTGGCAACTCCGGTAACCAGACCATCACCATGATTGTCCGTGCCATGGCGCTGGACCAGGTCAGCACCGGCAATACCTCGCGGTTGATGCGCAAGGAGCTGGCTGTCTCCTTGATCAACGGCGTGATCTGGGGTGGCGTGATCGGTGTGGTGGCTTATCTGCTTTATGGCAGCTGGTCGCTGGGGGTGGTCATGACGGCCGCGATGACACTCAACCTGCTGCTGGCGGCATTGATGGGGGTATTGATCCCCATGACGTTGGCCCGTATGGGGCGTGATCCTGCCATGGGTGCCAGCGTCATGATTACCGCGGTGACCGACAGTGGCGGGTTCTTCATTTTCCTGGGTTTGGCGACTATCTTTCTGCTTTGATCATTTATCGGGAAAGCCGCCTGTTGGCGTAATACTGTTCACTTGGGAAAAACGGCGCTTGTTTCAGAAATGAAAAGCGCCGTTTTTTTTTGAAAAGTCTAATCGCCTTTTTCCAAGCGGGTGGTGCGCATATCCGTTTCTGCGGTAACGGCTGCTTAGGGTTCTCCGAGGCGGCCTGGTAGCCGACCTGTTTCTTATTAAAGGCCGCGATCTCCTGTGGGAGCGAGCCTGCTCGCGATGAGGCCGGAAAACCTGGCATCCATTTGACTGAGCTACCGCCATCGCGAGCAGGCTCGCTCCCACATTCAATTTCCATCGAACACAAAATTTATATCCAACACGGAACCCCTGTGGGAGCGAGCCTGCTCGCGATGGGGCCGGCAAGCCCAACATCCATGTGACTGAACCACCGCTATCGCGAGCAAGCTCGCTCCCACAGGTTGGCGGGCTTTCTTGTGGGCACGAGAAAAATGGAGCAGGAGGGCCAAACGCCAGGCATAAAAAAGCCAGCACGAAGCTGGCTTGAGTGTTTTGTGTGTGATCAGCTCGGCTCTGCGGCCATCTCTACGTCATGAGCAATCAGCGAAACGAGGGCGTTCTGCTGGCGGTGGGAAAGTTGTCGGAAGCGTTGAAGCAACTCGCGTTCATGCAAAGACAGCTCTGGGCTGTCCAGGCGCATGCTCAACTCTTCACCCAGTGCACCTTCCTGAATCAGGCTTTGCTCCAGGCGCGCAATGATTTCAGAGTTCATGCTGCGATGATGATTACGAGCCACCTCGGCAATGCGTTCCCGCATTCCGTCTGGCAGACGTACGACGAACTTGTCAGCCGTACGGCTGGAATAAATTGCCTGTTTCATTGGGCGCATATTTATTTAACCGGTTAGTTCAGGGGAGCGGTTCTTGGGATTGGCCGCAGGATGTCGATAGGACAAGCCCCGTTGCCAAATGTTCAACCTGAATTGTTAAGAGGCCCGCATCATGCCTCAAAATTGCCAGATCATTGGCGCCAATTCTGTGACAAATTCTGATCCGGGTAAAGGCGTTATGCCAGCACCTTTCATCAAAAAAATGCGGACTGGTTGGAAAAAACAACAGGTTCGCATTTTGTGACCGTCAGATTGTGTCGTTGTGCCATACCGTCTGGCGGATAACGGAAATGGACAAAAACGCCTGCCGTCCCTGTCTTGTACAGGATAGTGGCAAATGGCCGATTTACTAGGATGAACAAGCCTGGGGCAGATGAATGGTGGCCGAGGCATGGCTGTCTGGCCTATCCAGCCTTCCGAGCAGTACCATTTGCCTACACTTAAAAAAAGGGACGACATGACAAACGCAGGGCAGGTCGTTAACATGCACGCCGTTCCGCGCACCGCATTCCTCGTGGTCGACTCGTGTCTCAGTAGCTCAATTGGATAGAGCATCCCCCTCCTAAGGGGAAGGTTGGCAGTTCGAACCTGCCCTGGGACACCATTATAAACAGTGGGTTAGCGTGTTTGCCGCTCACTTTCCCCTGCTTGCATTCCCCATCTGCGCACGATCATCTTCGCCTTCAGCGCGCCATGCGTGCCTTGCACCACTCTTCATTTCCTCAGGCTGTGATCGACTGCCCATTTTTGCTCTTTTTTACCGAGCCTGTTTCGGTAACGCGAAACTTTCTCCCCCCTCTGCCATCTGACCGTCTCGGTACGTTGTAGGACTTTTCCTTCGTAGCCGATGGATTCTTACCTCTTTTTTACCGATGTCGGTGCCGCATTTCGCAGGCCTGACCCACCGTTTCTTTGATTCAGGCCACAAGGATGTGACATGCAGCCAGCCGCACCCTGCCGAACGCGTAAACCGAGCAGCCCTCGCCGTTGTGTTGACGCAACCCGTTCATCCGCACAGAACGCCAGGCGTCTCGCACTGCTGTTGATGGCGGCCTGGATGACGGGCGCGTGGAGCGCTGCACAGGCGGCTGGGCCTGAAGAAGAGCTGCTGCGCCAGCAGGAACGCGAACGAGTGTTGAGGGAACAGTTGGAGTCCCGGCCGGACGTGCGCTTGCAGGCGACACCCGTGGATGAAGGTGTCGAGCGCTTGCCCGCCAAGGAGAGTCCCTGCTTCGCCATCAATGACATTCGCCTGATCGGCGAAGCGTCGGAACAATTCCAGTGGGCGTTGCGCGCCGCCAACCCCAAGGATGATCCGGCCATTGGCCGTTGCCTCGGTGGCGGCGGGATCAACCTGACGATGAAACGCATGCAGAATGCGATCATCGAGGCCGGCTACGTCACCACGCGCGTACTGGCCGAAGCCCAGGATCTGAACAGTGGGGTCCTGGTGTTGACCCTCGTGCCGGGGCGCATCCGTGAGATTCGTTTCGAAGAGGGCACCAGCTCCCGAGCCAATGCCTGGAACGCGATGCCGGCCAGTCCTGGCGATCTGCTCAACTTGCGCGACATCGAGCAGGCGCTGGAGAACTTCAAGCGCGTGCCGACCGCCGAGGCCGACATCAAGATCGCGCCCGCCCGTGCCGCCGACGCCAAACCCGGTGAGAGCGACGTGGTAATCGCCTGGAGCCAGCGGTTCCCCGCTCGGGTGAGCCTGTCGGTGGACAATTCGGGCAGCAAGACCACGGGTAAATACCAGGGCAACGTGTCGCTGTCCTTGGACAACCTGCTGTCGCTCAACGATTTGTTCTACGCCAGCGTCAACCATGACTTGGGCGGTGGCGAGTCCGGCCATCGCGGCTCCGATGGCAGCACGCTGCATTATTCGCTGCCGTTCGGTTATTGGCAGTTGGGGTTCACCAGCAGCGAATACAACTACGAACAGTCGGTCGCCGGCGCCAACCAGACCTATCAGTACCGGGGCGAGAGTCGCAACAACGAGGTGCGCCTGTCACGCCTGCTGTACCGCGACGCCGTTCGCAAGACCACGGCCTGGGGCAGCCTGTGGACGCGCTCCTCTGAGAACTTCATCGACGACACCGAAGTCGGCAACCAGAAACGCCGCATGGCCGGTTGGCAGTTGGGGTTGGATCATCGGGAGTTCATTGGCGCTTCGATTCTTGACCTGGGCGTCGCCTATCGTCGCGGCACCGGTGCCCATGATGCGCTCAGGGCGCCTGAAGAAGACTTTGACGCCGGCACGTCGCGCTCGCAGATCATCACCGCCGATGCCCAATTGCAGGTGCCGTTCCAGGTTGGCGATCAGCGCCTGCGCTACATCGGCGGCTGGCGCGCGCAATGGAACCGCACGCCGCTGGTGCCTCAGGATCGTTTCTCCATCGGCGGGCGCTACAGCGTGCGCGGCTTCGATGGTGAAAACATTCTGTCCGCCGACCGTGGCTGGACCCTGCGCAACGAAATCGGCCTGTCCCTGGGGCAGACCGGCCAGGAACTCTACACCGGTATCGACTATGGCGAGGTCAGCGGCCAAGCCAGTGAGTTCCTGATCGGCCAGCGCCTGGCGGGGGCCGTGGTGGGTATACGCGGCGGTTACAAGAGCCTGTCCTATGACTGGTCGGTGGGTACGCCGTTGAAGAAGCCCGATGGTTTCGAGACAGCCAACGTGACCAGCGCGTTCACCGTCATCTGGTCATTCTGAGGTGATCCCATGCAGTTCGAGACGCTAGACATTATCGCCCCCGGCCTGATCGACGAGCCTTGGAGCGAAGCCGCGGTGTTCGGCTCCGCCACCTGGTTGTGGATGCACTCCAAGGCCCATCGCGATGCGCCGTTGCACACCTTGCCAACGCTGCTATTGCCGGCCCTCAAGCATCGCCAGTTCGTGCTCGGCTCGGAACACGGCAAGCCGGTGTTCTACCTGTCCTGGCTCAACCTCGACGAGGCGGCGGAGCAACGTTACCTGCGCCAGTCGCCACTGGCGCTGACCCAAGACGACTGGAACAGCGGCGAGCGCCTCTGGCTCAACGACTGGGTCGCTCCCTTTGGCCACACGGCGGTATTGAGCCGCTTGTTGCAACGGCATCTTTTTATCGATCGCTGCGCCCGTGCCCTCTATCACCGAGGTGACGAGCGCGGCCTGCGGGTCAAGACATTCCAAGGCATCGGGGTCATTCCCGAACAGGCCCAGGCCTGGTTTGCCGCCCACCCGCTGGCAATCGAAGCGTAACTCCAACCACTGCTCGTGCGGGCTGGCTCCGCAAATGGAATTGCTATGAACAAGCATCTGTACCGAATCGTTTTCAACAAGGCTCGCGGACTGTTGATGGTAGTGGCCGAGAACGTTACCAGCCAAGTCAAGGCGCCGGGGACTCGTTCTGGCCCGGCGGCGGGCGCAGCGGCTTGCACGGCGACGCTCGGGGCGTTGCGCTTTGCCTTGATGACAGCGATTGGCCTGGTGTCCTTGAGCGTGGCGCCGACCTGGGCCGGCACCATCGTCGCCGACTCGGGCGCGCCGGCTGGCCAGCGACCGGTGATCATACAAAGCGCCAACGGCACGCCGCAGGTGAATATCCGCGCGCCTAGCGCTGGCGGTGTCTCGCGCAACACCTACAACCAGTTCGACGTCGATGGCCGCGGGGTAATCCTCAACAATGGCGCGAGCAATAGCCAGACGAAACTGGGCGGTTGGATCGAAGGCAATCCGATGTTGGGCAATGGTAGCGCGCGGGTCATCCTCAACGAAGTCAATTCCAGTAATCCCAGCCAATTGCGCGGTTACGTCGAAGTCGCCGGCCAGCGCGCCGAAGTGGTGATCGCCAACCCGTCCGGTATCACCTGCAACGGTTGCGGCTTCATCAACGCCGATCGGGCCACCCTCAGCACCGGTCGGGCGCAGTTGGAGAACGGTCGCATCACCGGCTACACCGTGCAGGGCGGGACCATCAACATCGAAGGCAAAGGCCTGGACGCCCGCGAGGCCGACTATACGGATCTGATTGCCCGTTCGGTACAAGTCAACGCCGGGGTGTGGGCCAACGACTTGAAGGTTACGGCCGGACGTAATCAGGTCAATGCCGACAACACCCAGGCCACGCCGCTACCAGGCGCCGAGGGAGAAAAACCCACCGTTGCCATCGACGTGGCCAAGCTCGGCGGCATGTATGCCGGGAAGATCATGCTGGTGGGCACGGAGTCCGGCGTGGGTGTGCGCAACGCCGGGCAGATCGGCGCCATGGCGGGCGAGGTGGTCATCAGCGCCGACGGCAAGTTGCAAAACCAGGGCGCCATCAGCAGCACAACGGCGACCCGGGTTGCTGCCACCAGCGTTGAAAACAGCGGCACGCTCTACGCCAAGGGCGACCTGAGGCTCGACAGCACCGGTGACATCGACAACAGCGGCACGGTTGCCAGCCAGACCAACACCACGCTGACCGCCAAGACCATCCGCAGCACCACGGCCTCGAGCCTGGCGGCGGGCGTCGGCGCGGACGGCAAACTGGGCAGCAGCGGCAACCTCGCGCTACGGGCCGCCACCGTCAAGGCGCAGGGCCAGAATCTGGCTGGCGGCGATGTCAGCGTCGAGGCGGCTGACCTGGACCTGAGCGGCAGCCAGACCCTGGGCCGCAATGTGACCCTGACGGCCAGCACCGGCGATGCCAACCTCACTGGCAGTCGGGTCGATGCGACCCAAGTGCTGAATACCAAAGCGGCCAAGACCTTGCGCACCGATACGGCCAAGGTCACCGCAGGTAACCTGCAAATGCGCGCGCGGGATATTTCCAATGTAGGCGGCGAGCTGGTGCAGACCGGCATGGCCGACACGTCGATCAAGGCCACCGCCACGTTCGACAACAGCGACGGCCGGATTGCCTCCAATGCCACTAACCTGAAACTTGGCGCCGACCGGCTCGACAACAGCACGGGCAAGATCGAGCACGCCGGCAAAGGCACCCTGGACATCCAGGCCACCCAGTTGGCCGGCAGCAAAGGTACCTTGGCGAGTAATGGCACATTGAGCGTCAAGGCCCGCGAGGTGGTGGTCGATAATGGCCTGACCCAAGGCCAGCAGATCACGCTCGACACCACGACGTTGTCCAACCAGCGTGGACGTATTCTCCAGACCGGCGCGCAACCGTTGCAGGTCACTGCCCGTGAACGCTTCGACAATCAGGCCGGGCAAGTCAGCAGTCCTGGTGCAGTGGTGCTGAAGGTCGGCGCGCTGAACAACCAGGGCGGCAAAGTCCTCGCCACCGATGGCGGTGACTTGACCGTCACGGCCGACGAAAAGGTCAACAACGGCGGTGGCACGCTGGCCGCCAGTGGGACGACAAAGGTCAGCGGCAAGGCGCTGGATAACGCCCAAGGCACCGTGAGTGCCGGCGGTGAGCTGCACGCGACGTTCGACCGCTTGGACAATATCGGCGGCACGCTCGCCGCCACCCAGCGCATGGAGATCATCGCCGGACAGTTGAACAACACCAACGGCGTGCTGGGGTCGGTGAAGTCCGGGTTGCAGGTCACCGTCTCGGCGGATGCGCTGAACAACAGCGGCGGACGCCTTGAAGCGCTGGGCGATATCACGCTGTCGGCCGAGGGCCTGAACAACCAGCGCGGGGTCATCAGTGGCCGAGCCTTGGACCTGGACAGCCGCGGCCTGCTGATGGACAACAGCCAAGGCACGTTGAATGCCGGTGCGACCCTCGACCTGCGCAGCGGTGAATTGCGCAACGCGGCGGGCCTGATCCAGGCTAAGGGCAAGCTGTTCATCGACACCGGCACCCAGGCGCTGAACAACCTTCAGTCCGGCACCACCCAAGGCATCAGCGGCCAGGACGCGGTGGAAATCCACAGTGCCCATTTCAACAACAGCGCCGGTTTCCTCGGTGCCAAGGGCGCGCTGGTGCTCAAGGCCACCGACGTTACCAACGGCAGCGGCGGCCAGATCATTGGCCAGAAGAGCGTACAGGTCGAAGGCGCCCGGGTGGATAACCGCGGCGGTCAATTGCAGGGCCTCGGCGATGTCCAGTTGGCGCTGGGGGATACGCTCAGCAACCAGGGCGGACTGGTGCGCAGCGCGGGCACCTTGGGCGTGACTGCCGGCGTGCTCGACAACAGCGCCACCCAAGGTGCCAATCAGGGCCTTGAAGGCGGTGCCATGAGCCTGGTGTTCGACACCTTCGGCAACCAGGCCGGAGCCGTGCGCGCCGACCAAGGGTTGTCCATCGGCGTCAGCCAAGCGCTGGATAACCAGGGCGGCCTGATTTCCTCGGGGGCCGGCCTGACCATCACCGATCGCGATCCGGCGCAACGTCGCCAGGCGGTGCACAACCTCAATGGGACCTTGCTCGCCGGCAGCTTGTTGTCGCTCAACGCCGCCTATTACTCGGGCACCGGCCGAGCCCTGAGCCTGGGGGACCTGACGTTCAGCCTGCAAAATGGCCTGGACCTGAGCGGACAGATACAGGCCAATGGCAAGGTTGACCTGAGCACCGAAGGGGCTTTCAACAACAGCGGAAAACTGCTGGCGGGCAATCTCCTGCTGGTGCGCGCGCAAACCCTGGACAACGCCGCCAACGGCGAGATCAGCGCCGGCCAGGTTCGCCTGACCGTCAACGACAGCTTGACCAACCGTGGCCTGATCGACGGCCAGCAAGTGCGTGTGCAAGCGCTGTCGCTCAATAACCTGGGCACGGGACGTCTATACGGCGACCGATTGGCGATTGCCACTTCGGCTCTGAGCAACCGCGATGAGAATGGCGTCGCCGCGACCATCGCCGCCCGCGAGTCGCTGGACATTGGCACCGGCACCCTGGACAACCGCGAGCAGGCGATGATCTTCAGTGCCGGGGACCTCGCCATTGGCGGTGCGCTGAGCGCCACTGACAAGGCCCAGGACCGGGCCCAACTGCTGACCAACGCCAGCGCGACCATCGAGGCCCTCGGCAACCTGTCGCTCGATGTGCAAAGCGTGCGCAACACCAACGAACACTTCAGTACCCAACAGGTGGAAGTCAGCCGCACCGCCTTGCAGGAATTCCAGCTCAGCGGTTCGCCGAACCGTTACCAGGGCAACCAGATTTCCGTGGGCTACAACGAGGTCAATTACCTCAACACGCCTGAGGGGAGCAAAGATAGCTGGAACCGCTACGACTACACTCGCGTGGTCCAGGAAACCCAGATCGCCACCTCGGCACCGGCGCAGATCCTCTCGGGCGGGACGATGCAGATCAATGCAGGGGATGTGCTCAACGACAAGAGCCGCATCATTGCCGGTGGGTTGTTGCAGGCCAACATTACCAACCTGACCAACACCGAACTGACCGGCCAGCGCACCACCACCGACAGCGGCACGGCAACGAGCTTCTATCGCATCCAGCGCAAGGGTCGGGACCGTCAGGGAACAGCCGTCACGGCCTATACGCCTGCGCCGTTGATCCAGGACATCACCCTGCAACCGACCGTGTTCGCCCAGAACGCCGCCGGCAACGGCACCGGCACCCAGATCAGCGCCCGCGCCACACAGGGCGTCGGCGCACAGATCGCCGCCACGGGCACGGTCAGCGCTCCGATCGACAGGACCTTTCAAGTGGCGCCCATCGTTCAGGTCGCGGCCCAGACCACCCTCAACAGCAAGGGCGTGGCCGAGCAGATCCGCAGTGGCGGGCCCTCCCTGGCATTGCCGAACAACAGCCTGTTCAGCACCAACCCACAGAACACCAGCAGCTACCTGATCGAAACCGATCCGCGTTTTGCCAGCTACCGCACCTGGCTGTCATCGGACTACATGCTGCAGCGCCTGCAAGTCGACCCGGCACTGACGCAACAACGCCTGGGCGACGGCTTCTACGAACAGAAATTGATTCGTGAACAGATCGCGCAACTCACCGGCCGACGTTTCCTCGACGGCTACGCCAATGACGAAGCGCAATACCGCGCCCTGATCGACAACGCCGTGACCGTCGCCAGCCAATGGCAACTGGTGCCCGGCGTGGCCCTGACCTCCGCGCAGATGGCCCAGTTGACCAGTGACATCGTCTGGCTGGTGCAAAAGCAGGTCACCCTGGCCAACGGTGACACCCGCAACGTGTTGGTGCCGCAAGTGTACGTACGGGTCCAGGAGGGCGACCTCAACGGCTCCGGTGCCCTGATCGCCGGGCAGCAGTTGAACCTGAACATCGCCGGCGACCTGGTCAACAGTGGCAGCCTGGCCGGGCGCAGTGTCATGGCGATCACTGCGCAGAACATCGAAAACCTCGGCGGGCGCATCCAGGCCGACAAGGTTTCGCTCACCGCGCGGGAAAACCTCAACAACCTCGGCGGCCTGATCGGTGCCGTGGACAGCCTGTCGCTCAAGGCCGGGCAGGACGTCAACGTCATCTCCAGCAGCCGGGACAGCAGCAGCGCCCAAGGCACCCGCACCAACCTGTCGCGGGTGGCCGGGCTGTTCGTCAGCGGCGCCCAAGGCACGATGGGCGTAAGTGCCGGCAACGACCTCAACCTCACCGGAGCCCAGGTGGTCAATGCCGGCAAGGGCGGCAGTACCTTGCTGGAGGCGGGCAAGAACATCAACCTGGCCACCGTCGGCGAAGCCCACGAGCAAGCGCTGGCCTGGAACAGCAGCAACTGGCGCAAGGATGCCAGCCAGACCGAAGTCGGCTCCCAGATCCAAGGGCAGGGCGACGTGCGCTTGAGCGCCGGCCAGGACCTCAACGCCCGCGCCGCCCAGGTCACCAGCGAGCAAGGCGCGGTGTTTGCCGAGGCCAAGCGCGACGTCAACCTGACCGCCGGCCAGAACTACCAGTTCGCCGATGAAGCCCACAAGGTCAAGGGCAGCAACGGGATGTTCTCCAGCAAGACCACCACCACCCGCGACACCATCAGCCAGACCTCGGTCGAAGGCTCCACCCTGAGCGGCGAGCAGACCTATGTGCAGGCCGGTCGCGACATCAACCTCAAGGGCAGCAACGTGGTGTCCACGACCCAGACGGTGCTGGTGGCGGACAACAACGTCAACATCGAGGCCGACACCGCCAGCAGCAGCGAACGCCATGACAAGTCCGTGAAGAAAAGTGGCTTGTTCAGCGGCGGTGGCATCGCCGTGACCATGGGGACCCAGCAACAGAGCGTCAAGGACCTCACCACGGAGCACACGGCCGTGGCGAGCACGGTCGGCTCGACCACCGGTGATGTGCTGATCGAAGCGGGCAAGGGCTACCGCCAAGTGGGCAGCCAGGTATCGGCACCACAAGGCAACATCGACGTCACGGCGCAGACCATCGACGTCGTCGAGGCGCGCAACACCCGCGAGCGCGAACGGGAAACCCTATTCAAGCAGACCGGGTTCACCCTTACCGTGACCAACCCGGTGATCAGCGCGATCCAGACGTCCCAGCAAATGAAACGGGCATCGGAAAAAACCGACGACGGGCGCATGAAGGCCCTGGCCGCCGCCACCGCCGTACTGGCGACCAACAATGCCGCTACCGCCGTGGCGATGGACCCGGGCGCGGTGGGTGGGATCAACATCAGCCTGTCGCTGGGCACCAAGAAGAACGAAAGCACCACCACCTACACCAGCGACAGCGCGGCCGGCTCGACCATGACCGCTGGCAACGACGTTCGCCTGCGCGCCACGGGAGCTGGCGCCGCGAGCGACATCACCGTGCAAGGCAGCGATATCAAGGCCGGCCGCAACGCCAGCCTGCTGGCGGACAGTGACATCAACCTGCTCGCCGCGCGCAATATCGACAAACAGGAAACCGACAGCAAAGGCAGCAGCGCCAGCATCGGCATCGGCTTTTCTCTCGGTGCTCGCAACGGTTTCACCCTGGATCTGGGGGCATCCGGCAGCCGTGGCCAGGCGGATGGCGATGGCCTCACCCACACCAATACCCATGTCCAGGCGGGCAACCAGTTGTTGCTGTCCTCGGGCGGTGACACCAACCTCAAAGGCGCGGTGGCCAGCGGCAAGCGAGTGTTGGCCGATGTTGGCGGCGACCTGAACATCGAAAGCCTGCAAGACACCAACACCTACGTGGTCGATGAGAAGAGCCTGGGCGTTGGCATCAGCCTGTGCATTCCGCCGTTCTGCTTAGGCATGAGTACGATCAGTGGTGCCAGCGGCAGCTTCGGTGCCACGGATATCGACTCCAACTACGCCAGCGTGACCGAGCAATCGGGCATCAAGGCCGGGGACGACGGCTTTGACATTCGCGTGGGGGGCAACACCGATCTGGTCGGCGCTGTCATCGCCAGCAGCGACAAGGCCGTGCAGGACGGCAAGAATCGCCTGGTCACCGCCAGCCTCACCAGCCGCGACATCAAGAACAAGGCCGAGTACGACGCCAGCACCGTCAGCGTCGGTGGCGGCTATCGCGAGGTCGGCAAGGACCAGCAGGGCAACGCCACCAGCGGCGGCACGCAAACCCCGGGCACCGACCTGCCGAAAAACGACAACGACTTCAGCGCCACCATGCCGATCGCCATCAGTGCCAGCGACGACGCCAGCAGCGTCACCCGCAGCGGCATCAGTGGCGGCACCATTGTCATCAGCAACGACGCCGAGCAACAGAAGCGCACCGGCAAGAACGGCGAGCAAACTATCGCCAGCCTCAACCGCGATGTTTCCAGCGATCGCGACACCACCAACACCCTCAAGCCGATCTTCGACGAAGACGAAATCCGTGCCGGTTTCGAGATTGTCGGGGCGTTCGCCAACGAAGCCAGCACCTTGCTCGCCAACAAGGCCAAGGAAGTCGACCTCAAGCGCAAACAGGCCAAGGAAGCTCAGGCAGCGGCCCTGGACCCCAACGCCAAACTCACCGACACCGAACGCCTGGCGCTGCTCGGCAGCGCTCAGCGGCTGAATGCCGAAGCCAGCGGCATCGCCGACAAGTGGGGCGCGGGCGGCACCTACCGGCAGATCACCACCGCCCTGGTCGGCGCGGCCAGCGGCAACATCAGCGGCGGCAACAGTGCCTTCGTCCAAGGGTTGGTGGTCAACTACCTGCAGCAGCAGGGCGCCGGCTACATCGGCGACCTGGTGGCGGACGGCAAACTCACCGAAGGCTCGCCACTGCACGCCGCCCTGCACGGCATCGTCGCCTGCGCGGGCGCCGCCGCCAGCAGCCAGAGTTGTGGCAGCGGTGCTGCAGGCGCGGCGGCGTCGAGCCTGCTCACTGGTCTGTTCTCCGAAGCCAGCCCCGATGAAAGCGAAGCCCAGCGTGAGGCCAAGCGCAACCTGATCGTCAGCATTGTCACCGGGCTGGCCGCCACCAGCTCCTCGCTCGACCCGGCTACCGCCAACAGTGCGGCGGGCGCTGCGGTAGACAACAACTGGCTGGCGACTCAGCAGTGGGTTCAGGCGGAGAAGGAGTACAGCGCGGCTGACGGTCTCGGGGCCAAAGCGCAGGTGATCGCCAAGTGGGCGTACATCCACAAGAAACAAGACGTCCTGACCCGCTTCGGCGTGGGCAAAGGTTTGGCGCAGGCGGGTTGGAGCGATGTCGAAGGCTTGGCGCAATTCCTCCTCAATCCGGTTGAAGGGATCAAAGGTATCAAAGCCTTGATCGACGATCCCGAGGCGCGCCAAAGATTAGGCGATGAAATGGTCGGTGACGCCAAAGCCAAAATCGCACGTATCGAAGACGCCCTTGAACACGGCGGCGACGAACGTGCCGTGCAACTGGGCCAGGATATTGGCGAGCTGGTCTGGCAAGTCGGCACCATCGCCACGGGCGTGGGCACGGCGGCCAAGGGCGGCGTGGCGCTGGCGAAAACCGGGATCAAGGTGGGGGCCAAAGAGCTTGAAAAAATGGCCGATATGGCCAACATTGCCAAAGCTGAAGTGTCGGCCGGTAAGCCGATGAACTGGACCAGCGTGGAGGGGGCGTATAGCAAGAAGCTTGAGGGGGGGTATGGCCCTGGCACGACGACCGTTAATGGGAAGGTTGTCGAGAATGCGGGGGAGTATAGTGTTGGGGCAAAAGGGCCTGGAAGTAAGGCTGATGATCTATTGCCAAACCTCAATACCCGGGTACTGACCGAGACTGAGGCAAGAGCCTTGGGTGGTGAAAATAAAGGGCTGATTTATGTTGCTGAAGGCCCAAAAGGCAAGCCGGCGGCGCAGGATTTTCAGGCGGGTACCAATGGTGCGTTTACTGATTTAGCGACAGGTAAAGGAGCGGTGCCGGCTCTGCGCTATACCAACCCCAACGAAAAAGGTGTCAATTTTGTTAAGTTTGACGGAATAGAGAAGGCGGCTGATGGTTCATCTGTTATGTTAATTGATGCAAAGACAAAATTGGCGATTTGGAGCCCTTCAACGCAGAAGTCGGTTATGGATACTTTGCAGCGTGTGAAATCTGCTGTGGATCAGAATCCTGGGTTTAAAGTTGTATATGAGTTTCCTAACCAGAAAGTTGAGGCGCAGGCTAGGGCTTTCATTCGATCCAGTGGTTTCGATAATATTGTTAGTACTAGGACAAGAACCCCATGAGTGCAGCAGATATAGAACTATGGTTTTATGCGCGTCCTGACAGAGCTTTATCTATAGATCAGCGGCATGCTGAAGTCATGGATAGGATGTCTCGGATTGGTGCTCCTTTAGGATTCGCAGGTCTTGAGCTACCGTCCACCCCGAGTTGTGGCGACGGGTTGATTGCTACCTATACTGTTAAGCTTCCTATCAGAGGGCTTCGGTTTGTGGGGGACTATGCGTATCGTGGTGATCGATACATATATGAGGATAGGGCCTCCTATGACGAGCACTTGCGTTTTGGATTTAAGGTATCAAACAAGGCTATTGATTATAAGCTTGTTGTGAATGAGCACTTGCCAAAAGTGATTGAGGCGTTTAAGGGGTATAAGGCTCATGTGTCCTATGATTTGTATGGTCTATATTATCAAGGCGGGTTGAATGATGATAACTTGGCTTACAATCGGTTGCGTCAGGATAAAACTATAGATGTTGATGGGCGTAACAATATTTATACGCTATTTCCTGCCCAGTTCTGGGATGCAGCCCTTTGTCAGCGTGCTCTAGGCTATGGCCCTGATGAAGTCATTGCACGACTGCAAGGCAAGTGTCGTATGGCGGTTCGGCTGATGGATGGGGTTTATTTGGTTCTCAATGATGAGCCGGACATGTCCTATGAGACTTTTGTAGAAATGAATGAACAGATCAAGCCGATCTTGGGGCTGGTCTAGAGGGCATATCTGGGGAAAAGCGGGAAAAGGGGGGGCGGATTAATTTATTGGAAAGGGCGGATTGTTTAATTTCTAGGTTTCCAAATAAATCTGTCCCCTTTTCTTGTCCCCTTTGCTTATTTTTGATAAATCCGGAGGCTCTGATTTCTCGCACTTTGTTGTCGTGGATGGAGTTACAACAAAAAATAATATCCCAGTTGTTGCCATTCGTGATCCGCATGGCAGTCAGTATTTTAGTCCTGTTACTACCTTTGAGAAAAATTTTTCAGGTGAGGTTGTTGTGCCTCGGAGTGCGTTGTAATGAAGTTGAAAGTTGAATTTCCCAAAAATTTAGTTACGGATGAGCTGCTCCGACAGGAACGGATTCCCTGTGTATGCAAGATAGCCAGCGAGTTTGAGGTTTTTTTTGCCGAGACTATTCCCGAATCGTCTGGAGTGGTGTTGGAGTGGGATCGGAAAGAATTGGAGTTAAGAGCTGTTGCAGGGGCGGGGGGGCAGTACACGCATCATGCGTCTGGTTTGATTACCCTGAAGGACGTTGGGGATGGGGTTTATGAAATAATTGATCTTGAGATGTTTTATAGGAGTTTTGGTTGGTGCGCTATCTTGAGGGATGGTGAATATGCACCACCAGGGGACTTCTGGGACGAAGAGTGATGGTTGCGCGGATTTATTGTAGCTTTCACCAAAAATGGCGGGAACTAGACGTGAAGTCTTTGTTGTCCGACTGGCGTGCCTTCTGTGAAGGCAGTGGATAGGTCAACAATATATTCGAGCTGCCAACGGGAGATCACACGGAGGTGAGATACGAAGATTTTGAGTGTTTCATTCGTGCAATGGGTGAAGCAACATCACGTCGGCAGGTGCTTGGCTCCCACCTCGCGAAATATCGTGGGGTACTGCCGGACGCGTTGCTCAACTATTGGCAGAAAGAAGGTTGGTGTGGGTATGCCAATGGACTTTTCTGGACGGTGGATCCGGACGATTACAAACACCTGCTCGATACGTGGTTAGCCGATACTGAATTTTCGCAAATAGATAATTACCACGTTATTGCCCGGAGTGCTTTTGGAACGCTGTATGCTTGGGGCGAGAAATACAATCAAAAAATTGTTGTTTCATGTCCGACGGGGTCTATCGTCGCGTTGATGAATAAACTGAATGTACCTAATAAAGATCCAGATCTAGCTATTCAGACATTTTTCGCTATGTCTGATAAGGAACGTTATGATCTGGAGGATGGTCAAGGTGATTTTTTATTTGATCGAGCGCTAGAGAAGTTGGGGGCACTTGACGAGAGTGAGGTCTACGGCTTTGAGCCGGCATTGTTTGTTGGAGGGACGGCTTCGCTGGATCAGTTGGTTAAGTGCAATTTGGGGGTTCACTTAACGAGCCTTCGACAGATGCGTTCCTGAGTGAGCACGGTAAGCGGAACGACGTTGTACTGGCGTAAAGGAGTATATCGAAATGGATGAAATCAACGTCCGGCTTCACCAACACCGGCGCTGGCTGTCACAGTCGGAAGGCCTGACGGCTCAAGAGCTTGATTTTATCGATGAGGATCTGGCCAGCGACTCATTAAGCGGATTGGACAATGTGGCTGACTCGTTGGGGATGCTGGCGACTTATTACGGCATTCGGGGCGAAGTCGCGATCAGTGACGGAGAGGCTTCTGGCTGGGAGCAGGTCTCGCGCTCGATGATGTACCGTTATTGGGCGCTGATGCTCAAGGCCAAGGCTTTCTCCAAAACGATTTTTCTTCAGGGCATCCAAACCGTCCCCAACCTGACTAACCAGTTGAGCATTGCGGGGTGCTTGCTGGCCGGGTTGATCGCGGTGGATCGTCGTGATCTGGCTGCATCCGTGGCCGATGTGCTTGCCGGAATGTTGTCCGTCAAAGGCGCCGTCGATTCGAGCTATCTTGAACGGCGTCGATTTGAACCTTTCATGCTCTGGCTTTATTCAGTCTATTCGCAAGGTGCTGCGCTTCCGAAGATCAAGTCGATGGATCTGGGGATTTATCAAAACGTGATAGACGAATGGACAAATGAGCGAGGGCTAGCTGATGCGTTGGAAGCGCTTTGTCGGTATCACTTGTCCAACGCTGAAGACAACGGTGGGGCCTGGGATCCTGAGTTCAAGCATGCGCCTTTCGATCTGTTGCCTTTAGAGATCCACGCGATTCTCCAGGTCCGACAGCAACTGGGTTTGACTGCTCCAGCGGTGTCGAGTCCGTTGATGTCCGCAGAGACGGCTGCGCTAGAAAACCTGGTCACCGTTCCTGATCAGCTTGCTGTCCGAGTGGAAACGGCCTACGAGCGTTTCTTCGGGCTTTAGACGCAGGCGCGACCCTTTTTTCAGTTAAGCAATGACATGCGGTGGGCTGAAATGAAGTATTACTTATTGCGGGAAGACGTGCGGTTTCCTGAGCGCTGGTATCTGGGCGATATAAAACACTGCAATAACTGGCTCTTTATCGATCCCCCTTCCGAGTACATGGAGCCGTGTACCTACGCCCTTGAGGTACGTGAGGAAGGTGTGAGTCTGGATTTTTCCTTGGCTGGATATGCCTCTGTGCCGATCCTGAGCGAAAAAGCCAGGACTGCATTGCATTGATCGTTAGCGAGGAAGTGAAGCTTCGGCTGGAGCGAGCGGAGCTCTCTGGAATGTTATTCAAGGGCGTGAATGGCGAGGGAGAGGTTATCTGCTGATCGTGGCGAGGGCGCTTGCTCCCGCTCGGGTGCGCAGCAGCCGCCAAACAAACAGGTCCGCTGCGCGGTCCAGCGGGAGCAAGCTCCCTCGCCACGGGTGTTCGACCAGTCCTCCGTACTTGGTTTCTCCCCATGTTCCTCTTAACGGAACGCCATCGCCTGCCGATAACCTGATGAGCCCGGTTGTCTCCTGCGTTTCGGCTCGCAATGCGCGTCACGACACAGCCAGGCCAAGCGGGTGCTGAAATCCCTTGAACGTTGCTGGCTGGTGACTATCATCTGCGCGCCTCGGGGTTGTGACACGGCGTTTCGTTGTTATGCCATTGGGTTATTTTTTTACTTGCCTGGACATCCTCGATGCTGGCGTACCACCAAAAAAGCTTTTTGATCGTCGATGATTTCTCGGATTTCCGCAGTTCGATCCGCTCCATGCTGCGTGAGCTGGGCGTCAAGGACGTGGACACCGCCGACACCGGTGAAGTGGCGCTGCGCATGTGCTCGCAGAAGCGCTATGACTTCATCCTGCAGGACTATCACCTGGGCGATGGGCGCAAGAATGGCCAGCAGGTGCTGGAAGACCTGATGGTCGAGAAGTTGATCAGCCATGAAAGTGTTTTCCTCATGGTGACCGCCGAGACCAGTCAGGCGATGGTGCTCAGTGCCTTGGAGCACGAGCCGGACGCGTATCTGACCAAACCGTTCAACCGCTCCGGCCTGGCCCAGCGGCTGGAGCGGCTCGAGCAGCGCAAGACCCTGCTCAAGCCGATCCTGCAAGCCCTCGACCGTGGCAAGCCGATGGAAGTGCTCAATGCCTGCATCGCCCTGTGCAAGCAGGACCCGCGCTACGGGCCGTTGTGCCTGCGTTATCGGGCCGATGCGTTGCGCGACCTGAATCAGAACGAGGCCCTGGAGCGGCTGTACAACTCGATCATCGCGGATCGCCCGTTGCCGTGGGCCTACGCGGGGTTGGGCAAGTTGATGTTCAAGCGCGGCCAGGTGACGCAGGCCAAGGCCGTTTATGAAAAAGCCCTGAAAGTCTTTCCGATGATGCCGGCGTTGTACGACGGCATGGCCGAAGTGTTGATGGCCGAAGGCGACACCAAGCAGGCGCAGCACGTGTTGGAAGAGGCGGTGCGCCTGTCGCCGCTGGCGGTGCGCCGTCAGTCGTTGCTGGGCAAGCTGGCGATGACCAACGAAGACTTCGACACGGCTTCCCGGGCCTATCGCCAAGCGGTGGGGCAGGGCGCGCAGTCGCGCTTCAAGGACCCGGAAAGCAACCTCGGCCTGGCCCATGCGCTGATCAGCAAGGGCAGCGAAAAAGGCCTCGACACCCGGACGCGGCTGGAGATCAACACGACCCTCAGCGCCGTGGCGAAGGAGAATCTCAACGACCCGGGGTTGCAGGTCCGGGCGCGGTTGATGAAGGCCACCAGCTTGTTGCTCAACGATGCCGAAACCGCCGAAAAGCTCACCGAACAGGCCTTGCAGCGCCTCGATGGCATGGAGCAGTTCATGAGCGCCGAGGCCGCGTTGCTGGTGGCCAAGCAGTTGCAAATGCTCGGCCAGACCAGCGCCGGCGAGTCGATGCTCAAGAACTGCGCGGAGATCTACGGCGATGACCCGACGGTGATGCAAGGCATCGCCAAGCTCACCGATGACCCGAACATCCTCAACCAGGGCAATGCCGCCGCCGAGTTGAACCGCGAAGGCGTGCGGGTCTACAAGACTGGCGCATTGCCGGAGGCGCGAGAGCTGTTCCGCCGCGCCCTGAAGATGCAACCGAAGAACATCAGTATTGCCCTGAACATGGCGCAATCGCTGCTGCATGGCACCGACACCACTGTGGAGTCGGAACTGCTGCAGGAGTGCCGCGCCTGCCTGAAACTGGTGGGCATGATGCCCGATACCGATGCGCGTTTTGCGCGCTATCAAAAACTGCGAAGCAAGGCATTTGGCGATGAATGACAGCGAACAGGCACTCGATTTTTCCACGGTGATCGCGTCGACCGTGCATGACATGAAAAACTCCCTGACCTTGCTCATGCAGGCGCATGGGCAATGGCTCGAGCGCTTGCCCGAATCCGAGCGACAGACCTCGGAGCAGGGCGTCATCGAGTTCGAGTTCGCCCATCTCAACGGTCTCATGGTGCAGTTGCTGGGGTTGTACAAGCTCGGCGTCAACCAGTTGCCGTTGCACCCGGCCTACCATGAGCTGGATGACTTCATCGAGGCGCAACTGGCCGGCCATCAGGATGTGTTCCGCAGCCGTGGGATCATGGCCACCTACGACGTCGATCCGCTCAGCCCGCTGGGCTTTTTCGACCGCGAGTTGGTGGCGTCGGTGCTCGACAACTGCATCAACAACGCCATTCGCCATGCGCGCCAGGCGCTGTTGATCAGTGTGAGCGACGAAGCCGGGCAACTGGTGCTGACCATCAACGACGACGGCGAGGGTTACCCGCCAGAGATGATCGAGCGTCAGGCCGAGTATGTGCAGGGCATCAACCACAGCAGCGGCAGCACCGGGCTGGGCCTGTATTTCGCCGCGCGGATCGCCGGGTTGCACCAGCGTGGCGGCGTGAGCGGGCGGACCGAGATTGCCAATGGCGGTGTGTTGGGCGGTGGGGTGTTCCGGCTTTACTTGCCCTGAGCGTGCCCTAAAAAAACACCACAAATCCCCTGTGGGAGCGGGCTTGCTCGCGAAAGCGGTACATCAGTCATACTTATGCTGACTGACACACCGCTTGCGCGAGCAAGCCCGCTCCCACACTGGACCTCACATTCCCCGCACTCGTGTTTATTGTTTGTGGGCGCTTGATATTCCGAACAGCCGGAGCCTATTTTGTACGGGTTGCCGTTCGCGGCTCGCACATAACAAGGATTGCGTCATGACAACCGATGGCCAGCGTTCACTCGCGCAGCGACTGACGGGCATTGATGAGATTGAATGTGTCACGCCGGATTTGAACGGCGTGCCGCGGGGCAAGGTGATGACCGCCGAGGGTTTCCTCGAAGGGCGGCGGTTGCAGTTGGCGCGGGGCGTGCTGCTGCAATGCATCATGGGCGGTTATCCGCCGGCGCGTTTCTACGGCAGCGACGACGGCGACCTGGCGCTGGTGGCCGATCCGAAACAGATCCACCGCTTGCCCTGGAGCCAACAGCCCCGTGCCCTGGCGATCTGTGACGCCGACGAACTGACCGGTGAAAGCTCCCGGCTGTCGACACGCGGCCAGCTCAAGGCAGTTGTCGCGCGTTATGCCGCCCTTGGCCTGGCGCCAGTGGTCGCGACCGAGCTGGAATTTTTCGTCTTCGCCCCCAACCCGGACCCGACCCAGCCGTTCCAGCCGCCGCTGGGCCTGGATGGACGTCGCGAAGACGGCCAATCGGCGTTCAGCATCAGTTCCAACAATGGCCTGCGCCCGTTCTTCAGCGAAGTCTATGCCTGCATGGCGGCGCTGGGCTTGCCTCGCGACACCTTCATGCACGAAATGGGCGTGAGCCAGTTCGAGATCAATCTGCTGCACGGCGACCCTTTGTTGCTGGCGGACCAGACCTTCCTGTTCAAGCACCTGCTCAAGGAAGTGGCGCTCAAGCACGGCCTGACCGTGGTCTGCATGGCCAAGCCCCTGGCCCACACGCCGGGCAGCTCGATGCATATCCACCAGAGCGTCGTCGAGGTGGACAGCGGCCGCAACGTGTTCAGTGACGACGCGGGCGACCCGACGGCCACGTTCCGGCATTTCATCGGCGGGCAACAGGCGTGCCTGGCGGACTTCACCGCGTTGTTCGCGCCGAACGTGAATTCCTACCAACGCCTGTGCCATCCGTTCGCTTCGCCGAACAATGCCTGTTGGTCCCATGACAACCGTTCGGCCGGGTTGCGGATTCCCGCCAGTTCGCCGGTGGCCCGACGGGTCGAGAACCGCTTGCCCGGGGCCGATGCCAACCCCTACCTGGCGATTGCCGCCAGCCTGGCCGCCGGGCTGTATGGGATCGAACATCGCCTGGAGCCGAGCGCGGCGATCCAGGGCGAATTTGAAGTGCCTGATAATCTATCACTGCCATGTACCTTGCATGCCGCCCTGGAGCGTCTGAAGCGTAGTCATCTGGCGAAGGAACTGTTCGGCACGGAGTTCATCGAAGGCTACATCGCCTCCAAGACCTTGGAACTGACCAGTTTCTTTGACGAAATCACGCCCTGGGAGCGGCGTGTCCTCGCGGCCCAGGCCTAACGAACCGTCGCATTCGGGCTATCTTCAACGGATAGCCCTTACTTACCTCAAGGAGCCGCTCGGAACGCCGATGCGCCAAATCTGGAAACCTTTTCGAGCGCTTTATTTCGCCTCGCTGATGATGTTGATCGGCTCGGGCCTCTTGAGTACTTACCTGGCCTTGCGCCTGGCCGCCGACCATGTGGATAGCCTCTGGGTCGGTGCGCTGATGGCCGCCAACTATTTCGGGCTGGTGCTGGGCGGCAAGATCGGTCACCGGCTGATCGCCCGTGTCGGACACATCCGCGCCTACTCGGCCTGTGCCGGGATCGTCGGGGCGGCCGTGCTGGGCCATGGCCTGGTGAACTGGCTGCCGGCCTGGATCGTGCTGCGGATGATCGTTGGCCTCGGCATGATGTGCCAGTACATGGTCATCGAGAGCTGGCTCAACGAACAGGCCGACGCCAAGCAGCGCGGTGTGGTGTTCAGCGGCTACATGATTGCCTCGTACCTGGGGTTGGTACTGGGGCAGTTGATTCTGGTCATGCACCCGGCCCTGGGCCTGGAACTGCTGATGCTGGTGGCGCTGTGTTTCGCCCTGTGCCTGGTGCCGGTGGCGCTGACCCGGCGGATTCACCCGGCACCGCTGCATCCGGCACCGATGGAGCCGCGTTTCTTTATAAAACGCGTGCCACAGTCTTTGACCACGGTGTTGGGCTCGGGGCTGATCGTGGGTTCCTTCTACGGTCTGGCGCCGCTCTACGCCTCCCAGCAGGGCCTGAGCACCGAACAGGTCGGCCTGTTCATGGGTAGCTGCATCTTTGCCGGCCTGCTGGTGCAGTGGCCGCTGGGCTGGCTATCGGATCGTTATGACCGGGCACTGTTGATCCGCTGCTTCGCTCTGGCCCTGGCGGTATGTGCATTGCCCCTGGCCATCTTGTCGAAGGTGCCGCTGGAAATATTGTTCGTCGCGGGGTTCTGCTGTTCGTTGGTGCAGTTTTGCCTGTACCCGCTGGCGGTGGCGTTTTCCAACGACCACGTCGAGGGCGATCGCCGGGTGTCGCTCACGGCGATGCTGTTAGTGACCTACGGCGTGGGCGCCAGTATCGGCCCATTGGTGGCCGGCGTGCTGATGAAGCTGTACGGCAGCCAGATGCTGTATGGCTTCTTCGCTTTGTTTGCGTTGGTGCTCGTGTGGCGGATTCGGCCGAAAGCGGTCACTAATCTGCATCAGGTCGATGATGCGCCGCTGCACCATGTGGCCATGCCGGACAACATGACCAGCTCGCCCTTGGTGGCGTGCCTTGATCCGCGGGTCGACGAGCAGGTCGTTCAGGAGCAGATGCAGACATCGCCCAATCCGGACGGGGAGCCTGAGCCGGCCGCCGAAGCCGCTGCGGAAACCGAAGAGCCCGAGGGCCCCAGTTTTACCCAGGCCAGGCCTTGAAGCAGGCATAAAAAAACGGGCAGTCACCGCAAGGGACTGCCCGTTTTTTATGCTTGAGGATCAGAGGTCGTCTTTGTCGAAGCGGCGGGCTTCGCGCTGGAGCTGGTAGACGAACCGCTCGACTTGCCGTTGCACCAGGCCGCTGATGTTGTGGAAGCGTACGCCGGCGAAGGTGGTGTTGAATCGTTCTTCGAAGTGCAGGTAGCGCAGCTCGACGGGGGCGGTCATGTTGCCAAACGGCAGGGCTGCGACGAAGCGCTCGTACACTTGGCCCAATTGCAGTCGCTCGGTGATATCGCCGTCGAAACGCAACTTGCAACCGGTGGCGGAAATGTCCAGCAGCTTGCCTTCTACGGGGGACTTCATCTTGTCGCCGCCCAGTTCGACGCTCACCAGTTGTGCCAGCTTCAAGGCGGCGCGGAAGGCGTTGCGACGTTGGTGGTAGACCACCTCGTCGGGCAGGGCGCCGCGGTAGCAGCGACCGTCGCTGGATTCATCGATGGTCAGCGGGCCCTTGCCATCCCACGCGATGCGCACGCCGTCATGGAAGCCCTCGACGCGAAACGGCTCGCCGGCCAGTAGGAAACGCTCGCCGTCCCGGGGAATCATTTCATCCAGGGCGATGGAATTGGTCTCGCGATCGACATTGACCAGATAACTCTGAAAGCGCTGGGTGCGTTCATGGAACGTAATGATCAGCGGGTCGTGGCTATCTTGCAGCATCCGCAGGTTGCCGGAGATTTCCAGGGGCGTGGTAAGGACCTTGGGTGGCTGCGGAGCATCATCCGCGTTTGAGGCATTGAACACGGTGGGTCAATCTCCAGGCAAAATACGACTACGAATGGCTAGCATTTTGCCAGCATGTTTCGCGCGTTGATAGAGCGAAGGCATAGTTCGTTTCATGCCTGGCTGAGCGGACGGTGCTTGACCATTCTGGCCGTCGAACCGCTGGCGTCATACAGTGTCGGGATCTCGCCACCGTTGAGAATGCGCAATTGGTTGGCGGTGGCGGCCTGCTGCATCTGGATCGACTGGCCGTTGCGGGCGTTGGTGGCCTGGCATTGTGCGAGCAGGTCGTTGAGCACCTTGCTCTGGGACAGCAACTGATCGCCGACGGTCGACTGACCGGCCAATTGCTCGAGGCCGTCATGATTGGCGGGCAGGTTGAGGCTGGCGAGGATCTCGCTGCGCTTGCGGCCATGCTGGTCGAGCAAGATGATCAGTGCCTGTTTCTGCGCCAGGATGTTTTCCAGCAAAGGCATGTCACGACCGTGCAGGGCCACGGATTCGGCCTGCAATAACTCCAGCAATTGTTGCGCTGGTACGAAATCGTCGATGATCAGTTGCAATAATTGAGTGTCGTGCATGGCTGGCCTTGGGTCTTAGCGTCCAAAAGCCTGGCGCAGGCGGCGGCCTAGCGCTGGGCTTCGAAGTTGAGCAGTTTGCTGGCTACGCGGTTGCTGTCGACTTTGTAGCTGCCATCGGCGATGGCTGCTTTCAACTCGGCCACGCGGGCGTTGTTGACGACAGGTTGATCGCGCAGCTTGTCAGTGAGCTTCTGCAACTGCTGAGCCTCATTGCTGAGGTGTACCGACTCCCCGTTGCTGACTTCGGCTGGCGTGGACAGCGGCGCGGATTTGTCGGTTTCGACGGTTTCCTTGGTGGCGCTGGTACGCGTAGTGCCTGTCAGCGGTGAAGAGCTGTTTAAACGATTGAAATCGATGACCATGGTAAAAAACCTCTGGGTATTTGGACGCTTGCCATGTTTTCGGCCATTCCCAAAAAAACTTTAGGCTCATTTATTCAATGAACGTGCGCACGTCTGCGCTTGCCTTTGCATAAGGCACAGTCTAGGGAACACCGGGATCAAGCGCCAGCTTTCTACCTCCTTTACCAGGTCATTACATCGCCACTTCCACTTGGCCTGGGGCCATCACCTGCGCCTTGATGACGCGCTGGGAGTTAAGGTTTTTTACTCGTATCTGCTCACGCATGCCGCCATTGGACAGGGCCTCGCCGGGCATCCGCACGGCCAGGGAACCGCTGCGGGCGGTGATGACCACCTGGTCGCCCTTGCGGACCACCTCGGCCTGTTCCAGATGCACCAGGGTTACGACCTGGTCGGCGACCATTGGTCGGACAAGTTTCTGCCCGACGGCCTGATCGACCGAGGTCAGGAAACCCTGGGTGATCTGGCTGATGTCGCGCTCGCGCAACATGACGTCCTGTGGCTCGACGATCCCGGCCCGCTTGAGCGGACGGGTGGTGGTGACAATTTCCCGGAACAGGCGCACTTGAGCGGGCACGAACACCGTCCAGGGCGCGGCGCTGTCGCAACGGACCTTCACCGTGACGCGACCCAGGGGCCGGGCCGGGCTCTCCAGGGAAGCAGTCAATTCCTTGTCACACATGGGCATGCGCAGGCGCGGGTCGAGCTGGTTGACTTCGATTTCGTAACGACCTTCGGTTTGACTGGTTGCCAGATAGTCTTCTACGGTGAATTCAAGAAAGCCCTGAGTGACGCCGATAAGGAGATCAGGCAAGGTAACCGGAACCGCCGCAAGGGCAGGACCACCCGAGGTGAACAGGCAGGCAGCCAACAGTGCACCGAGCCAGTGGCGGCAGTGAGTGGTCAGGCGTCGAGAAAATGTCGTTTGTGCGTTCATGCCGGTTCAATAGCAAGCCCCGTGCCGTTTAGTGATGAATGCGCGTCGGACACATTAGCGTTAGGTAGGAGTCAGGGCATGGCGGGAGTAATGGATTCGGTAAACCAGCGCACTCAGCTGGTCGGTCAGAATCGCCTGGAGCTGTTGTTGTTCCGTCTCGACGGCCAACAAATGTATGGGATCAACGTATTCAAGGTCCGCGAGGTGCTGCAATGCCCCAAGCTGACCCTGATGCCCAAGTCCAGCCCCGTCGTGTGCGGTGTGGCCAATATCCGGGGTGCGACCATCCCGATTCTCGACCTGGCGATGGCGACCGGTTCCGGTCGGCTGCTGGACCAGAGCAATCCGTTTGTGATCATCACCGAGTACAACACCAAGACCCAGGGTTTCCTGGTGCGCTCGGTGGAACGCATCGTCAACATGAACTGGGAAGAGATCCATCCGCCGCCCAAGGGCACCGGTCGCGATCACTACCTGACGGCGGTGACGCGGGTCGATAACCAGTTGGTGGAAATCATCGACGTGGAGAAAATCCTCGCCGAAGTGGCACCCACGCCGGAAGCGATCTCCGCGGGCGTGGTGGACGCCGAGACCCAGCACAAGGCGATTTCGCTGCGGGTGCTGACCGTCGACGATTCTTCGGTGGCCCGCAAGCAGGTCACTCGTTGCCTGCAAACGGTCGGCGTCGATGTGGTGGCGTTGAACGACGGGCGACAGGCGCTGGATTACCTGCGCAAGCTGGTCGACGAGGGCAAGAAGCCCGAGGAAGAGTTTCTGATGATGATCTCCGACATCGAGATGCCGGAGATGGACGGGTACACCCTGACCTCGGAAATCCGCAGCGACCCGCGTATGCAAAAGCTGCACATCATCTTGCATACTTCGTTGTCCGGTGTTTTCAACCAGGCGATGGTCAAGAAGGTCGGTGCCGACGATTTCCTGGCGAAATTCCGCCCCGATGACCTGGCGTCCCGGGTCGTCGATCGGATCAAGGCAGCAGAATAAAGTAGAGGTCGGGTGCGTTGTGCGCCCGGCAAGTCAACACGATGAAAGAGGCGGTATCTTGTCTACGGGTAATTTGGATTTCGAACAGTTCCGGGTCTTCCTGGAAAAAGCCTGTGGCATCCTGCTTGGTGAAAACAAGCAGTACCTGGTGTCGAGCCGTCTCAATAAATTGATGGAGCAACAGGGCCTCAAGTCATTGGGCGAGCTGGTGCAGCGTATCCAGACCCAACCGCGCAGCGGCTTGCGCGAGATGGTGGTGGACGCGATGACCACCAACGAAACCCTGTGGTTTCGTGACACCTATCCATTCGAGGTGCTGAAGAACAAAGTGCTGCCGGCGGCCATCAAGGCCAGCCCGGGCCAGCGCCTGCGGATCTGGTCGGCGGCCTGTTCGTCGGGCCAGGAACCCTATTCGTTGTCGATGTCGATCGATGAGTTCGAGCGGACCAACTTGGGCCAGCTGAAAGGTGGCGTGCAGATCGTTGCCACCGACCTGTCCGGCACCATGCTCAATAACTGCAAGACCGGCGAGTACGACAGCCTGGCCATCGGCCGTGGCCTGTCGCCGGACCGCCTGCAACGCTACTTCGACCCGAAAGGGCCGGGCAAGTGGGTGGTCAAGGCGCCGATCAAGAGCCGGGTCGAGTTCCGTTCGTTCAACCTGCTGGACAGCTACGCCAGCCTGGGCAAGTTCGACATCGTGTTCTGCCGCAACGTGTTGATCTACTTTTCCGCCGAAGTGAAGAAAGACATCCTGCTGCGTATCCATGGCACGCTCAAGCCGGGTGGCTACCTGTTCCTCGGCGCCTCCGAGGCGTTGAACGGTTTGCCGGATCATTACCAGATGGTCCAGTGCAGCCCGGGGATCATCTACCAGGCGAAGTGATTGGCTTTGTAAAAGAACGGGAGCCCCATGGGTTCCCGTTTTTTTTGCCTGCCGGTTTTCTCTAATCCACCACAGTCCCCTGTGGGAGCGGGCTTGCTCGCGAAAGCGGTGTGTCAGTCAAGATAACAGTCACTGACACACCGCTTTCGCGAGCAAGCCCGCTCCCACAATTTGAATATCACTGCCCTTGGAAAGCGGCAGAAAAGCGGCAGCCAGCGGAAGCCGATTGCCGCTTTTCTGGCATTGCCGCTTTGCCGATCCCCGCAAAGCCCCGGTTTACGGGGTTTCTGAAAGTGGCACGACGCTTGCTAAAGCCATCGTACGTACATTCTGGTCACCCAAAGGTTTCCGACATGAGCATCAGCTTCGATAAAGCGCTCGGTATCCACGAACAGGCCCTGAGCTTCCGCGCCCAGCGTGCCGAAGTCCTGGCCAACAACATCGCCAACGCCGATACCCCGAACTACAAGGCCCGCGACCTGGACTTCTCCAAGGTGCTCGCCGAGCAGAACGAGAAGACCAAGAACGGCCACTTCGCCTTGAACATGACCAACAACCGTCATATCGAAGCCGAAGGCGTGGGCAGCGGCGACGAATCGCTGATGTATCGCACGCCGATGCAGCCGTCGATCGACCAGAACACCGTGGACGCTCAACTGGAACAGTCCAACTACGCGGAAAACTCCGTGAACTTCCAGGCCAGCTTCACCCTGCTCAACAGTAAATTCAAAGGGCTGGTATCGGCCCTGCGTGGAGAGTAAGCCATGTCGATCGCGAGCGTTTTCAACATCGCCGGCAGTGCCATGAGTGCCCAGACCACTCGCCTGAACACCGTCGCCAGTAACATCGCCAACGCCGAGACCGTTTCGTCGAGCATCGACCAGACCTACCGCGCCCGCCACCCGGTGTTCGCCACCATGTTCCAGGGCGGCCAGTCCGGCGGCAGCGACTCGCTGTTCCAGGACCAGGACGCGGCGGGGCAGGGCGTGCAAGTGCTTGGCGTGGTCGAAGACCAGAGCAACCTCGAAGCACGTTATGAGCCAAACCATCCGGCCGCGGACGCCAAGGGTTATGTCTACTACCCGAACGTCAACGTCGTCGAAGAAATGGCCGACATGATTTCCGCCAGTCGTTCGTTCCAGACCAACGTCGAAATGATGAACACCGCCAAAACCATGATGCAGAAGGTCCTGACCCTCGGTCAGTGATAAGGGGCGATTCATATGAGCGTCACCAGTACAACAGGCGGTTTGAGCCTCAACGAGATTCTGGCCAACTCCTCGGTCAAGACCAACACCACGACCGATGGCCTGGGCGCGGCGACCAATGCGGCGAGCGGCAACCAGGAATTGGGCAAGGATGCGTTCCTGCAACTGCTCGTTACCCAATTGAAAAACCAGAACCCGCTGGAGCCACAGGACAACGGTGAATTCGTTGCCCAACTGGCGCAATTCAGCAGCCTGGAAGGCATCACCACGCTCAACGACACCGTCAGCGGCATCGCTGGCAATTACAACTCGTCCCAGGCGTTGCAGGCTTCGTCCCTGGTCGGTCGCTCGGTGATCGCGCCCGGTGACAAGGCCGTGGTCGACACCTCCAAGAGCCTCAACGGCACGGTGGTGGTACCGGCGGCAGTGTCTTCCCTCTCGGTCAAGATCATGGACAAGGATGGCAAGACCGTCCGCACTATCGACCTGGGCAGCCAGAAGGCCGGCAACTCCGCCTTCATCTGGGATGGCAAGAACGACGCGGGCACGACGGTCGAGTCGGGCACGTACACCTTCGCGGCCTCGACCACCATCGATGGCAAGGCCACGTCGTTGATCACCAACCTGCCGGCCACGGTCAGCAGCGTGACGATCAGCCAGACGGGCGGTGAGCTGATGCTCAACCTGGCCGGGCTGGGCAGCATTGCCCTGTCCAAAGTACAAACTATTGGTATGTAGAGCCGACTAACCGGCAAAAGGAGTCAACATGTCTTTCAACATCGGCCTTAGCGGTCTCTATGCAGCCAACAAACAGCTGGACGTGACCGGCAACAACATCGCCAACGTGGCGACCACCGGTTTCAAATCGTCCCGCGCGGAATTCGAAGACGTCTACTCGGCCACCAAGCTGGGTTCGGGCAGCAAGACCGTCGGCAACGGCGTGCGCCTGGCCAACGTTTCCCAGCAGTTCGGCCAGGGTGACGTGAACAACACCGGCAACGTGCTGGACATGGGCATCCAGGGCCAGGGCTTCTTTGTCCTGAGCAACGACGGCTCCCTGAGCTACACCCGTGCCGGTACGTTCAAGACCGACAAGGAAGGTTTCATCACCAACAGTGATGGCACCTCGCGCCTGCAGGGCTATGGCGTGGATGCCAACGGCAAGATCCAGAACGGCATCCTGACCGACCTGCGCATCGACACCTCGAACCTGCCGCCGACCGCTACCAGCCTGGTCTCCTCGACCATCAACCTGAACTCGACAGCGACGCCGATCACTGCTGCGTTCAATCCGGCCGACACCGCTACGTTCACCAAGCAGTTCACCACCCCGATCTACGACACCCAGGGTAACCAGCACTCGATGGACCAGTACATGGTCAAGACGGCTGGCAACACTTGGAATGTCTACACCTTGATCGATGGCCGTAACCTCAACGGCACCGCACCGACCACGACTGGTGCGACCGCGCCTGTTCCTTCGACCATGAACTTCGATTCAAGCGGCAGATTGACCACGGTCACCACTCCGCCAGCGACCGTCAACAGCGATCTGGTATTGACCGGCTGGGTTCCGGGCACCGTGACCAACGGGACATGGACCGCCAACGGCGCTTCCAGCGCACCGACCATTACGATTTCCATGGGCAACACCACCCAGTTCAACGCCGACACCGCCCGCTCGATCCCAACCCAGAACGGCTACGCCACTGGCCAGATCACTAACCTGACCATCGACGGCAGCGGTGTATTGCTGGCTAACTTCAGCAACAACCAGACCAAGCCGATCGGCCAGCTCGCCCTCGCCAGTTTCACCAACGAGCAAGGTTTGCAACCGGTAGGCGGCACCAGCTGGAAAGAAACCTTCGCCTCGGGCATCCCGGGCTACGATGCGCCACAGACCGGCACCCTGGGTTCGATCGTCTCCAACTCCCTGGAAGAGTCCAACGTCAACCTGACCAACGAACTGGTCGAGCTGATCAAGGCCCAGAGCAACTACCAGGCGAACGCCAAGACCATCTCCACCCAGAGCACCATCATGCAGACCATCATTCAGATGGCTTGATGTCGATGGCTGTTTGAAGGCTGCACAAGGAGCCCCTCGAAAGAGGGGCTTTTTTATGGGTGGCTATTTTTGTGGTGCCTGTGCTGGCCTCATCGCGAGCAAACAACTTCCGACTGTGGGAGCGGGCTTGCTCGCGAAGGCGTCGGCACAATCAGCATTGACGGTACCTGACCCACCGCTTTCGCGAGCAAGCCCGCTCCCACAGGGTTATGTGTACGCAGTTCTACATCCTGCTCGCGATGGGGCCAGGCGCCGAATTTTCTTCAGGCAAAAGAAAACCCCCGATAAACCAGCGGTCTATCGGGGGCTTCTTCAGCGGGCGCTTTTACACGCCCACCCGCTCAGCTTATTGGCAAGCTTCGCAATCCGGCTCGTCGATCGCGCAGGCCTTTGGCACTGGCGCAGGTCCGGCTGGAGCAGCCAGGACCGAATCGTCACCGTGGTTGCCGCCGCTGGAAACCGCGTTCAGCTTACCGGTGTTGATGGTCGACTTCTCGGTGCTGGTAGCGGCCAGGGCACGGAGGTAGTAGGTGGTTTTCAGGCCACGGTACCAGGCCATGCGGTAGGTCACGTCCAGCTTCTTGCCCGAGGCGCCGGCGATGTACAGGTTCAGCGACTGAGCCTGGTCGATCCACTTCTGGCGACGGCTGGCGGCGTCGACGATCCACTTGGTGTCCACTTCGAACGCGGTCGCGTAGAGCGCTTTGAGCTCTTGCGGGATGCGCTCGATCTGTTGCACCGAACCGTCGTAGTACTTCAGGTCGTTGATCATGACCGAGTCCCACAGGCCGCGAGCCTTGAGGTCGCGAACCAGGTACGGGTTGATCACGGTGAATTCGCCTGACAGGTTCGATTTCACATACAGGTTCTGGTAGGTCGGTTCGATCGACTGCGACACGCCGGTGATGTTGGCGATGGTGGCGGTCGGTGCGATGGCCATGATGTTGGAGTTACGGATGCCTTTCTGCACGCGGGCACGAACCGGTGCCCAGTCCAGGGATTCGTTCAGGTCAACGTCGATGTACTTCTGGCCGCGCTGGGCGATCAGGATCTGTTGCGAGTCCAGCGGCAGGATGCCCTGGGACCACAGCGAACCCTGGAACGTCTCGTAGGCGCCACGCTCGTCGGCCAGGTCGCAGGAAGCCTGGATCGCGTAGTAGCTGACCGCTTCCATGGACTTGTCGGCGAACTCGACCGCAGCGTCCGAACCATACGGGATGTGCTGCAGGTACAGCGCGTCCTGGAAGCCCATGATGCCCAGGCCCACCGGACGGTGCTTGAAGTTGGAGTTCTTCGCTTGCGGCACCGAGTAGTAGTTGATGTCGATCACGTTGTCGAGCATGCGCACGGCGGTGTTCACGGTGCGTTGCAGCTTGGCGGTGTCCAGCTTGCCGTCGACGATGTGGTTCGGCAGGTTGATCGAGCCCAGGTTGCAGACCGCGATCTCGTCCTTGTTGGTGTTCAGGGTGATCTCGGTGCACAGGTTCGAGCTGTGGACCACGCCCACGTGCTGCTGCGGGCTGCGCAGGTTGCACGGGTCCTTGAAGGTCAGCCATGGGTGGCCGGTCTCGAACAGCATCGACAGCATCTTGCGCCACAGGTCTTTGGCCTGGACGACTTTGAACAGCTTGATCTTGTTGTACTCGGTCAGGGCTTCGTAGTACTCGTAGCGCTCTTCGAAAGCCTTGCCGGTCAGGTCGTGCAGGTCCGGCACTTCGGATGGCGAGAACAGGGTCCACTTGCCGTCATCGAAGACGCGCTTCATGAACAGGTCGGGGATCCAGTTGGCGGTGTTCATGTCGTGGGTACGACGACGGTCATCACCGGTGTTCTTGCGCAGCTCGATGAACTCTTCGATGTCCATGTGCCAGGTTTCCAGGTAGGCACAGACCGCGCCCTTGCGCTTGCCGCCCTGGTTGACCGCGACGGCGGTGTCGTTGACCACTTTGAGGAACGGCACGACGCCCTGGGATTTGCCGTTGGTGCCCTTGATGTACGAGCCCAATGCGCGAACCGGGGTCCAGTCGTTGCCCAGGCCACCGGCGAATTTCGACAGCATGGCGTTGTCGTGGATCGCGCCGTAGATGCCCGACAGGTCATCCGGAACGGTGGTCAGGTAGCAGCTCGACAGCTGCGGACGCAGGGTGCCGGCGTTGAACAGGGTCGGGGTCGAGGCCATGTAGTCGAAGGACGACAACAGGTTGTAGAACTCGATCGCACGGTCTTCACGCTGCTTCTCTTCGATGGCCAGGCCCATGGCCACGCGCATGAAGAAGATCTGCGGCAGTTCGAAACGCACGCCATCCTTGTGGATGAAGTAACGGTCGTACAGGGTTTGCAGGCCCAGGTAGGTGAACTGCTGGTCGCGCTCGTGGTTGATCGCCTTGCCGAGTTTTTCCAGGTCGAATTCGGCCAGGACCGGGTTCAGCAATTCGAATTCGATACCCTTGGCGACGTAGGCTGGCAGGGCCTTGGCATACAGGTCGACCATTTCGTGGTGGGTCGCGCTCTCGGCGACTTCCAGGAAGCTCAGGCCTTCGGCACGCAGGGTGTCCATCAGCAGGCGGGCGGTCACGAAGGAGTAGTTCGGCTCGCGTTCCACCAGGGTCCGCGCGGTCATCACCAACGCGGTGTTGACGTCCTTGAGGGCGACGCCGTCATAGAGGTTCTTCAGGGTTTCGCGCTGGATCAGGTCGCCATCGACTTCTTCCAGGCCTTCGCAGGCCTCGGTGACGATGGTGTTCAGGCGGCCCATGTCCAGCGGCGCCAGGCTGCCGTCGGCGCGTGCGATGCGGATCGAAGGGTGGGCCTGGACCGGGGCGTCGGCAGGGGAGCGGGTAGCACGCTCCTTGGCGCGGGAGTCACGGTAGATCACGTAGTCGCGAGCCACTTTCTGCTCGCCGGCACGCATCAGGGCCAGTTCGACCTGGTCCTGGATTTCTTCGATGTGGATGGTGCCGCCCGACGGCATGCGACGCTTGAAGGTCGCGGTGACCTGTTCGGTCAGGCGGGCCACGGTGTCGTGGATTCGCGACGAAGCGGCAGCGGTGCCGCCCTCAACTGCGAGGAACGCTTTGGTGATGGCGACGGTGATCTTGTCATCGGTGTAAGGAACGACAGTGCCGTTACGCTTGATCACGCGCAGTTGGCCCGGCGCGGTGGCGGACAGATCCGGGCTCGAATCGGCGGCCAGCGGCGCGGTGCCCTGCGGGTTCTCGCGAGTTGTGTCGGTGTGCATGGGTGTCTCCACGTTCTCTATGTTTGTTTGGGCACCATCACGGTGCCCACCGTTCCGTCCTGAAGCACTACAACCGACTGGCGCCGGGCATAACAACTTCGGGACAGTAGGAAGCAGGCGTTTAATGCCGCTTCCATCCGAAGTTCTCAGGTTGCGAGCGAGGCTCGAAACCGGGTTGCCGGGGTGGCAGCAATTGACTGCAACACCCGTACCGTTTCGGTCGTTTCGGACCTTGAAACAGTTGCCATCCGCAGGGGCGGTCTGGGCTTGGGGAAATGCGATGTTCCAGTTGGACAGAAGCAAGAAAAGCGCTTGAATTCTCTGCCCGACTTGTGTTTGGTTTTTGGCCTGAAACCCTACATGTAGGGTTTTTTACGCGGCGGGCTACAAGATAATGCGTTTTTGGGGGGTATGCAACGTACTACCTGTGGATAAGCCTGTGCGTAATTTGTGTGCGAAACGTGGAACAGCTCTGTAGGCCGCGACCTAGCTGGAGTGGACCTTTTTTCATTGGTTTCGATGATCCGAAAACAGCTTGAAGGTTTTTGCGGGCGCGGACGTTACCACAGAAAACCCACCCGATCGAAACGCATTTGTCTGCTTGTTTTCTGCGCAGGCGACGTTTATACAATCGGCCCATGCATGGGTGTGTTTATCCTCCTTTAACATGACAAAAAGATGGGGGGAGGTGTTTCCGAATAGTTGAAGCGGGCACTTTGTGGCGAGGGAGCTTGCTCCCGCTCGAGTGCGCAGCGCTCGCAAGTTTTTGGGGCTGCTTCGCACCCCAGCGGGAGCAAGCTCCCTCGCCACAGAGGTTTGTGCTGATCCTTCCTTTTATATTCGCAGCAAGACGAGGCCCCAGTGGAACAAGAAGCCTGGCAGGTATTGATCGTCGAGGATGACCAGCGTCTGGCCGAGCTGACCCGGGAATACCTCGAAAGCAACGGGTTGCGTGTCGCCATCGAAGGCGACGGTGCGGTGGCGGCGGCGCGGATCATTGCCGAGCAGCCGGACCTGGTGGTCCTCGACCTGATGCTGCCCGGCGAAGACGGCCTGAGCATTTGCCGTAAAGTGCGCCAGCAGTATGACGGGCCGATCCTGATGCTCACCGCTCGCACCGACGACACCGATCAGATCCAGGGCCTGGACCTGGGCGCCGATGACTACGTCTGCAAACCGGTTCGCCCGCGTCTGCTCTTGGCGCGCATCCAGGCCCTGCTGCGGCGCAGCGAGCCGGAGCCGAGTACGGCGCAGAAGCCGCGGCGCCTGCAATTCGGCCCGCTGGTGGTCGACGATGCCCTGCGCGAAGCCTGGTTGCAGGGCAACGGTATCGAGCTGACCAGCGCCGAATTCGACCTGCTGTGGCTGCTGGTGTCCAATGCCGGGCGCATCCTGTCCCGGGAAGAAATCTTCACCGCCCTGCGCGGCATTGGTTATGACGGCCAGGACCGTTCCATCGACGTGCGCATCTCGCGCATCCGCCCCAAGATCGGCGACGACCCGGACCATCCACGGTTGATCAAGACCATCCGCAGCAAAGGCTACCTGTTCGTTCCTGAAGCTTGCGTAGACCTGGCGCCGTGAATTCGATCTTCCTGCGTATTTACGGCGGCATGTGCGCGGCGCTGGTGTTGGTGGCGATCCTCGGTGTGCTGGCCCTGCACCTGCTCAACCAGACCCGCGGCGAGCAATACCGCGAGCGCCTGGCCCACGGCACGTTTTCGTTGATGGCCGACAACCTGCGGCCGATGAACGACACCGAGCGCCGCCGGGCGCTGGCGGTGTGGGAGCGCCTGCTGGGCATTCCCCTGGCGTTGCAGACCTTCACCCAGACCGACCTCGACCTCGGCCAGCGCACCCGCGTACTGCGCGGCCAGGCGCTGGTCGAGCAGACCGGGCCGCACGCGGCAAAAGTCTACCGGCTGGTCAATGATGCCGAGCAATTGATGTTGGTCGGGGAAGTCCAGCAGATCAGCGAGCAACTGGCCCGCGCGACCATTTACCTGTTGGCCGACGAACTGGTGCGTTACCCGGTGGCCGAGCAACCCAAGCGGTTGGCGCAACTGGAGCAGGAAAAAGGCTTTGGTTTCGACCTGCGACTCATGACCGCCGAGCAGGCTGACATGGACGAAGACCAGCGCCGTCGCGTGTCCGAGGGCGATACGGTGATGGCCCTGGGCAAGGGCGGTGACTCCATCCGGGTCTTCGCTGGCATGGTCGGTACGCCGTGGGTGCTGGAGATCGGCCCGCTGTACCAGATGAACCCTTATCCGCCGCAATGGCTGGTGTTGATCGCGGCGCTGGGCTTGAGTCTGATCGGCTTGATCGTCTATCTGTTGGTGCGTCAGTTGGAGCGACGGTTGCGTGGCCTGGAATCGGCCGCCACCCAGATCGCCCAGGGCAGCCTGGAAACCCGGGTGCCCGCCCGAGGCGCCGACTCGGTCGGGCGACTGGCTGCGGCGTTCAACGGCATGGCCGAACACCTGCAGCAACTGTTGGCGATCCAGCGCGAGCTGGTGCGGGCGGTGTCCCACGAATTGCGCACCCCGGTGGCGCGCCTGCGCTTCGGCCTGGAAATGCTCGGCAGCGCCACCACGCCCCAGGCCCGGGACAAATACCTGGCGGGCATGGACCACGACATCGAAGACCTGGATCGGCTGGTGGACGAAATGCTCACCTACGCGCGGCTGGAACAAGGCTCACCGGCGTTGAATTTCCAGCGGGTGGATCTGGATGCGCTGGTCAATCAGGTGATCGATGAACTGGGACCGTTGCGGGCCGGAGTCATCGTCGAGCGCGGCCTCTGCCTGTCGGCCGCTGATTGCGACGGCGCCTGGGTCGAGGCCGAGCCACGCTTCCTGCATCGCGCGTTGCAGAATCTGGTGGGCAATGCCATGCGCCACGCCCATTCCAAGGTCACGGTCAGTTATCAGGTGGGCCAGTTGCGCTGCCGGGTGGATGTGGAAGACGACGGGCCCGGCGTGCCGGAAGCGGCATGGGAGCGGATTTTCAAGCCGTTCCTGCGCCTGGACGACAGCCGTGCCCGTGCGTCGGGCGGTCATGGGCTGGGGTTGTCGATCGTGCGGCGGATCATCCACTGGCACGATGGCCGGGCATTGATCGGCAAGAGCAAGAGCCTGGGTGGGGCGTGCTTCAGCTTGAGTTGGCCGAGGCATCAGGACAGGTCCTGAGAGATGCAGTGATCGATAGTCCCCCTTCGCGAGCAAGCCCGCTCCCACATTTTGGAATGCATTCCATCTGTGGGAGCGGGCTTGCTCGCGAAGGCGGCATTCCAGGCACAACAAGTCTCAGGCCCTGATCCCCACCAGGCTCAACAACTGCCCATCCTTCACCCCAAACTGCGCCTGCAGCTCACTGCCATGGCGCCACTCGGCCGACAGGTCCGTCAGCAGACGCAATCGCACCTGTCCATCGGGGCTCCAATCCAAAACCTCGGCATGCTCGAAATAAAAACGCTGCCTGACGATGGGGTACAGCGCCTTGAACAGACTTTCCTTCACTGAAAAGGTCAGGGTCACCAGCAAGGCCTGGTCATCGCGGGCGAGCCGGGTCATGCGTTGCAGCTCTGGCGAGGTGAGGATTTCACCGGCCAGGCGTTCGGCGCGTTCGGGGTCGAGCAGGTTCTCCACGTCCATGCCCAAGCCTTGCCAGTGTTCTTTTTTCGCGACGATGGCCGCTGCCCGGCCCGTGCTGTGGGTGATCGAGCCGCTGATATGCGCCGGCCACACCGGGGCGCGGTCTTCGCCAATGGCCGGTACGCAGATCTGGCCATCGAGTCGCTGCAACGCCGCCCGAGCGCAGATCCGCCCGGCCAGGAACTCTGCCTGACGCTTGGCCACCGAACGCTGGATGCTCGCCGGTGGCTCGATGACGCTGTTGGTGAAGTCGGCGCCCACCAGCAACAACGGGTCGAAGCGGGTGCTCAGCAGCACCGTATCGGGCAGGGCGTCGGGCAATAGCCAGTGCTCATCCAGGGGCGAGCAACAGGCGGGGAGGGTGGGGAGTGTCTTCATGCCGGGCATTTTGCCGGGTTGGTGGGAGGCTGGGTAGTGGCGTGGCGTTTATGTGAGGCATGGCTGGCTTTTGTGGCGAGGGAGCTTGCTCCCGCTGGGCTGCGAAGCGGCCCCAAAAGATCTGTGAGCGCTACGCACTCAAGCGGGAGCAAGCTCCCTCGCCACAAAAACATCATTTTTTCAGCTGAAAGAAGTGTGCTCAGCCAAAGATTTTCTTGAAGAACTTCTGCATATCCGCCCACGACTTCTCGTCGGCTTCCTTGTTGTAGGCGATGTCCGGTCCGCCATGCTCGCCGTGGCTCAAGCGGTCGGCATCGGGGTTGCTGAAACCGTGCTTGGCGCCTTCGAGGTTGACGAATTTATAGTCGACACCGGCCTTGTCCATCTCACTCTTGAACGCGGTCACGTTGTCCTGGGTGACCATGCTGTCCAAGGCGCCATGTTCCACCAGCACCTTGGCCTTGACGCTGCCTGGCGTGGCCGGGGTATTGGTCACCAGCGCACCGTGGAAGCTCACCACGCCGGCCAGCGGCACACCCTGGCGCGCCGCGTCGAGCACGACTTTGCCGCCGAAGCAGTAGCCAATGGCAGCGAGTTTGTCCGGATCGGTCTGGGGCTGTTTTTTCAGCAGGTCGAGACCGGCCTGGAAGCGGGCGCTGGCCGCCTTGCCGTCCTTGAGCGCCGCCTGCATGAAGGCCATGGCGTCCTTGGGGTGCTCGGTGTTCTTGCCGCCGCCGTACATGTCGATGGCCAGGGCGCTGTAGCCCAGGCCCGCGAGATCACGGGCACGGCGCTTGGCGTAATCGTTCAGCCCCCACCATTCATGCACCACCACCACGCCTGGGCGCGGGCCTTTGACGGCGTCGTCATAAGCGTAATAACCGATCAGCTGGGTGCCGTCGGCACTGGTGTAGGGGATCTCCTGGGTCTGGATGGCGGCGTGGCTCACACCGCTCATGGCCAGAAGTACAACAGCTAGCAGCCTGCGCATGACGGATCTCCTTATAAAAAGTGGTCCGCACAGATTAGCCGATTCATTCAGCGCCGGTTCAGAGAACGTTCAACGGGTGTTCAGGGACCGCTGGTTAAGGTGACGGCGACTTCACAACACATCCACGCTGCAAAGGAACTTGATCATGACTGCTATGAAAAAACTGCTGCTGGCCTTCACCGTGCTGGGCGCCAGCGCCATGGCCCACGCCGATGACAATTTCGCCAGCCTGACCCTGGGCCAGACCAGCGACAAGGTGAAGAAGTCCGACGCCTTGAACAGCGCCCTGAACAACCCGAACGCCGACGGCATCATCGGCAAGGACACCACCTATGGTCTGCGACTGGGCAAGCAGAACGACCAGGGCCGCTACTACGCCACCTACGACAACGTCTCGGGCACCCACAACGGCATCAAGTTGCGCCAGGAAAACCTGTTGGGCAGCTACGATGTGTTCTATCCGGTCACCGGCAGCACCAAACTGTTCGGTGGCGGCACGGCGGGCCTGACCAAGCTGACCCAGGATTCGCCTGGCTTCAGTCGCGACAGCGACATCGGCTACGCGGTGGGCTTGCAGGGCGGCGTGCTGCAACAAATTTCGCAAAACACCTCGATTGAACTGGGTTACCGTTACCTGCGCAGCAACGCCAGCACCGAGATGAGCCCGCACGGTGGCGCCAAGGTTGGCTCGCTGGACCTGACCAGCAGCGCCCAGACCTACCTGTCCGCCAACTACACGTTCTAAGCAGGCGAGGGCACGGTGAGGAGATCCAGCCGGATCGGTCGAAGACGATCCGGCGCCTTTCGTTGAGGTGCGCCGCACTGGATTGTTTGATTTGCCTGGGGAGAGGCTCCATGAAATTACTGGTCGTCGAAGACGAAGCGCTGTTGCGTCATCACCTGCAAACCCGGCTCACCGACAGCGGCCATGTGGTGCAGGCCGTGGCCAATGCCGAGGAGGCCTTGTACCAGGCCCGGGAGTTCAACCATGACTTGGCGGTGATCGACCTGGGCCTGCCCGGCATCAGCGGGCTGGAGCTGATCCGCCGGCTGCGGGCCCAGGACAAGACGTTTCCGATCCTGATCCTGACCGCCCGCGGCAACTGGCAGGACAAGGTCGAAGGCCTGGCCGCCGGTGCCGACGACTACGTGGTCAAGCCGTTCCAGTTCGAAGAGCTGGAGGCTCGGTTGAACGCCCTGTTGCGCCGCTCCAGCGGCTTCACCCAGTCGACCATCGTCGCCGGGCCGTTGCTGCTGGACCTCAACCGCAAGCAGGCGTCCCTCGACGAGGAGCCGCTGGCGTTGACCGCCTACGAATACCGCATCCTCGAGTACCTGATGCGTCATCACCAGCAGGTGGTGGCCAAGGATCGTTTGATGGAGCAGCTTTACCCCGATGACGGCGAGCGTGATCCCAATGTCATCGAAGTGCTGGTAGGACGCCTTCGCCGTAAGCTGGAGGCCCCGGCCGGCTTCAAGCCAATCGACACCGTGCGGGGCCTGGGTTATCTGTTCAACGAGCGCTGCCAGTGATTCGTTCGCTTCGGCTGCGGCTGATGCTGGCCGCCATGACCCTGGCGGTGCTGTTCATGCTGGCCTTGCTGCCGGCCATGCAAGGGGCGTTCAGCCTGGCCTTGCAGGAATCCATCGAGCAACGCCTGGCCTCGGACGTGACCACGCTGATTTCCGCCGCCCGGGTGGAAAACAACCGCTTGAAGATGCCGGCGCAGTTGCCCGATGAACGCTTCAACCTCGCCGACGCCCGCCTGCTGGGCTATATCTATGATCGCGAGGGGCGGCTGGTCTGGCGGTCGAAGGCGACCCAGGAAAAAAACATCAACTACACGCCGCGTTATGACGGCCAGGGCAACCAGTTCGCCCGCATTCGCGAGAGCAATGGCCAGGAGTTTTTTGTCTACGACGTCGAGATCAAGCTGCTCGGCGGCCAGAGCGCGGCGTTCAGCATCGTTACCCTGCACCCGGTGCGCGAGTACGAGGTGACCTTGCAGGGCCTGCGGGACAATCTCTACCTCGGCTTTGGCGCGGCCCTGGCGGTGTTGCTGGCGCTGTTGTGGATCGGCCTGACCTGGGGGCTGCGGGCGTTGCGGCGCCTGAGCCAGGAGCTGGACGAAATCGAAAGCGGGGCCCGGGAAAGCCTCAGCACCGAACACCCCCGGGAACTGTTGCGCCTGACCGGCTCCCTCAACCGCTTGCTTTATAGCGAGCGGGAACAGCGCAGCCGTTATCGCGACTCCCTCGATGACCTGGCCCACAGCCTGAAAACCCCGCTGGCGGTGTTGCAGGGCGTCAGCGAAGACATGGCCCGGCGCCCCGAGGACCGTGGCCAGGCCTGGGTGCTGCAAACCCAGATCGAGCGCATGAGCCAGCAGATCGGCTACCAATTGCAGCGCGCGAGCCTGCGCAAGAGTGGGCTGGTGCGCCATCAGGTGCGCTTGCGCCCGGTGCTGCAAAGCCTGTGCGACACCTTGGACAAGGTCTATCGCGACAAGCGGGTCACCGTCAGTTTCGACCTGCCGGAGCACTGCCAGGTGCCGATCGAACAGGGCGCCTTGCTGGAAATGCTCGGCAACCTGCTGGAGAACGCCTATCGGCTGTGCCTGGGCGAGGTGCGCGTGAGCATGCACCAGACCCTCGGCGGCACGGAGTTGAGTGTCGAGGACGACGGGCCGGGCGTGCCGCCGGATCAACGGGCGCGGATTCTCCAGCGTGGCGAGCGGCTGGATCGCCAGCATCCGGGGCAAGGCATTGGCCTGGCGGTGGTGAAAGACATCATCGACAGCTACGGCGCCAAGTTGACCCTGGGGGATTCAGAGCTGGGCGGGGCGGCGTTCCGGATTCACTTTCCGGTGGTTTGACTGGAGTATTTTCGGTGTGTTTGCCGGCCTTTGTGGCCAGAGATTGCTCCCGCTGGGCTGCGAAGCGGCCCCAAAAACTTGCGAGCGCTGCGCACTCGAGCGGGAGCAAGCTCCCTCGCCACAGGAGACGGTGGATACACCACAGAAGTTGGATGTGATCACTCAGCTCTCCAACTCCCGATAAGCCCCCGGCGTCACCCCCGTCCACTTCTTGAACGCCCGGTGAAACGCCGAAGGTTCGGAGAAACCCAACTGCTCGGCAATCTGCTGCAACGACAGCTCGGCACGCCCCAGATGGTAGATGGCGATATCCCGCCGCAGTTGATCCTTGAGTTCCTGGAAGCTGGTGCCTTCTTCCCGCAGATGCCGGCGCAAGGTCTGCGGGCTGATGTGCAAATGGGCGGCGACGGTGTCCAGGTCCGGCCAGCGCGCCGTGTCGCGGCTGAGCAGGCGGCGCAGCTGGCTGCTGAGGCTGTGGCCATCGTCCGGGCGCGACAGCAGGTCGGCGGGGGAGTGTTCGAGGAAATGCTTGAGGGTGCGTTCGTCCTGCAACAGCGGCATGTCCAGGTAGCGGCTGTGGAACAACAGGCTGCTGCCGGGTGCGTCGAATGCCAACGGGTAGGGGAACAACAAGTCGTACTCAGCCGCGTGGGCGGGCTTGGTGTAGCCGAACGTCACCTGCTCCAGGCCGATCCGCTGGCCGATCAGCCAACTGGCGAGGCGATGCCAGACCACCAGCAGGCTTTCAGTCAGGAAGTGATCCGGGTCCCACAGCGTCGAATCGTCCAGTACCAGCCGCACGCGTTCGCCTTCGGTTTCCAGCGTCAGGCGCGGGGCGTCGGGGAATAAACCATAGAACAACAAGCCGCGCTGCAGGGCCTTGCCCAGGGTCCGACAGTGGATCAACGCGTGACACATCATCGCAAACGTCCCGGGTTTACTCGGTGCCCGGCCGAACCCCAAATACTCGTCCTCCATTGCCAGCCACAGGGCCTGCAACAGGCGGGCGAACTGCTCCGGCGCAATCCGCGCGCGCGGCTCATCCAAGAGTTCCGGGCTGATGCCCAGCTGTTGCAGCAAAGGCAAATAGTCGAAGCCTTGCCGCCGCGCACCGCCCAAGGCGGCGCGGGCGAAGTGGCTGGCGATCGTGCGTTGGCGCATGGCAGAAATCCGTCCGTTAAGCGGGCGATGGTAGCAGGGGGACGAGGTTGGACAAGGCGGATATCCGCCAAATCCCGGAGTGATAAACACCCCGTTGGCGGAAATCCGCCATCTTTCGCCGCCGTGTTTAACCGTTGAGTAATCCACGACGCCTTCTGTAATAACGGTTGTAGGGCTTTTCCAAAAAATGGCACGGGCTTTGCGATAGAGCCTGCAGGTCTGCCGCGTGCAGCCGAACAAAACAAATCCCTCCAGTGCAGGAGGGTTCGCAATTGAGGTGCCGTGGACGACAGGTGGAAGTCGTCATGCGGGACTCTTGAGGAAGGTTTGCCATGACGACTCGTCAGCCACTGTACAAATCCCTGTATTTCCAGGTGATCGTAGCCATTGCCATCGGCATTTTGCTCGGCCACTTCTACCCGCAGACCGGTGTTGCCCTCAAGCCATTCGGCGACGGGTTCATCAAACTGATCAAAATGGTCATTGCTCCCATCATCTTCTGTACCGTCGTCAGTGGTATCGGCGGCATGCAGAACATGAAATCGGTGGGCAAGACCGGCGGCTACGCGCTGCTGTACTTCGAAATCGTCTCCACCATTGCCCTGCTGATCGGCCTGGTCGTGGTCAACGTCGTGCAACCGGGCGCCGGCATGCACATCGACGTGTCGACCCTGGACACCAGCAAGATCGCTGGTTTCATCAATGCCAGTAAAGACCAGAGCATCATCGCCTTCATCCTCAACGTGATCCCGAACACCATCGTGGGCGCGTTCGCCAACGGCGACATCCTGCAAGTGCTGATGTTCTCGGTGCTCTTCGGTTTTGCCCTGCATCGCCTGGGTGCCTACGGCAAGCCGGTCCTGGACTTCATCGATCGCTTCGCCCACGTCATGTTCATCATCATCAACATGATCATGAAGCTGGCGCCTATCGGTGCGTTCGGTGCCATGGCCTTCACCATCGGCGCCTACGGTGTCGGTTCGCTGGTGCAACTGGGCCAGCTGATGATCTGCTTCTACATCACCTGCGTGGTGTTCGTACTGGTGGTACTGGGCGCCATCTGCCGCGCCCACGGCTTCAGCGTCGTCAAGCTGATCCGCTACATCCGTGAAGAACTGCTGATCGTGCTGGGTACTTCCTCCTCGGAATCGGCCCTGCCGCGCATGCTGATCAAGATGGAACGCCTGGGTGCCAAGAAGTCGGTCGTAGGCCTGGTCATCCCGACGGGCTACTCGTTCAACCTCGACGGTACGTCGATCTACCTGACCATGGCTGCGGTGTTCATCGCCCAGGCCACCGACACCCCGATGGACCTGACTCACCAGATCACCCTGCTGCTGGTGCTGTTGCTGTCGTCCAAAGGTGCGGCTGGCGTGACCGGTAGCGGCTTCATCGTACTGGCGGCGACCCTGTCGGCCGTAGGCACCTTGCCGGTGGCTGGCCTGGCACTGATCCTGGGTATCGACCGCTTCATGTCCGAAGCCCGCGCCCTGACCAACCTGGTGGGCAACGCCGTTGCCACGATCGTGGTTGCCAAGTGGGTCAAGGAGCTGGACGAAGACCAGTTGCAGACCGAGCTGGCTTCCGGTGGTCGTGGTATCTCCGACGTCCGTGAAGATGACGACGTGGTGGCAACCGCTGAAACCGCAGTGCCAACGAAGTAATCTTCAGGCTGCAATGAAAAACCCGCTTCGGCGGGTTTTTTATTGGTTCTCGATTTTGAAGCTGGCGCGCTTCTGTGGCCAGAGCTTGCTCCCGCTGGGCTGCGCAGCGGCCCCCTGCGAATTACCTGAAGCTATGCGGTGGCAGATACATATTGGGGTTGCTTCGCAACCCAGCGGGAGCAAGCTCCCTCGCCACGATGGTCCCGGACTGAGCGGATTGGTCAGCCCGAACGATGCCCCCGGTGATTGCCCCACCCTCCATCCCTGCCTAGTCTTCAATCATCACCCTCTCGGAGATCGCCCATGCAAGGTCCACTGGCATCGCTCAAGGTTCTGGACTTCTCGACCCTGTTGCCCGGCCCGTTCGCCTCGCTGTTGCTGGCGGACATGGGGGCCGAGGTGTTGCGCGTCGAGTCGCCGACCCGCCAAGACCTGCTGCGGGTGCTGCCGCCCCATGACCAAGGCGTATCGGCCAGCCATGCCTACCTCAACCGCAACAAGCGCAGCCTGGCCCTGGACCTCAAGCAGCCGGAGGCGTTGGAGGTGGTCACGCAGTTGCTGGGGGACTACGACATCCTGCTGGAACAGTTTCGCCCCGGCGTGATGGAGCGGCTGGGCCTGGGCTACGAGGCCTTGAAGGCCATCAATCCGCGGCTGATCTACGTGTCGATCACTGGCTACGGCCAGACCGGCCCCTATAAGGACCGTGCCGGTCACGACATCAACTACCTGGCCCTGGCGGGGCTGGCCAGCCACACCGGCCGTGCCGGCAGCGGGCCGCTGCCGCTGGGGATCCAGGCGGCGGACATCGCCGGTGGTTCATTGCACGGCGTGATCGGTCTGCTAGCGGCGGTCATCGCCCGTCAGCAGACCGGGCAGGGACAGCACCTGGACGTGAGCATGACCGACTGCGTGTTCAGCCTCAACGCCATGGCCGGCGCCGGTTACCTGGCCTGTGGCGTGGAACCGGGTTGGGAGAACCAGATGCTCAACGGCGGCAGCTTCTATGATTATTACCGCACCCGTGACGGTCGCTGGATGTCGGTGGGCAGCCTGGAACCGGCCTTTATGCAGGCGCTGTGCGAGGCTTTGGGGCGGCCGGAACTGGCGGCCACGGGGTTGTCGCCCAAGCCTGAACAGCAACACGTCCTCAAGCAGGCGTTGCAGGCTGAGTTCGAAAAGCGGGATTTTGCCGATCTGTGCAGTTTGTTTGCCGGGATTGATGCTTGTGTCGAGCCGGTGTTGAGCCTGGAAGAAGCCGTGCGGCATCCGCAGCTACAGGCTCGGGAACTGGTGACACAGGTGCCACGTGGGGAGGGTTCAAGTCAGGCGCAGATGGCCTGTCCATTGAAGTTTTCCCAAGGGCTGCCCGAGCCTCGGCATATAGGGGCGAGGCTGGGGGCGCATACGGATCAGGTGTTGGGGGCGTTGGGGTTCAGTGTTGAGCGAATCGCTCAATTGCGCAGTGCCAAGGTGGTTTTGTAGTGCCCTCAATGGCCCCTTCGCGAGCAGGCTCGCTCCCACATTGGATCTCTGGCGTTTGCAAAGACCCTTGTGGGAGCGAGCCTGCTCGCGAAGGGGCCATTGAAAGCACTACAAAAAATCGCTATTCGACCCGAGTCTCCCCACTGAACACCAAGGTACCGCGACAGCTGCGGCACAAATACCGCCGCCCCTGGCGCACCAGGCTGTGGCGCTGGGCCGTGAACGGAAAGTCGCTGCCGTCGCAAGGGCACTTATAGATATAGCGGGTTGCGGTGCGGCGTTTGATTTCGTAGGTGTGGCAACGGTTGGGCGGCAGTTCGTACACCCCGCGCATGATCAGCTGCCATTCCTCGCCATGGGCTTGGATACGGTCGCCAAACAGTTGGTGGGCGATCAGGTGCGCGACTTCGTGGGCGACGGTCTGCTTGAGGAAGTCCTCGGCATTTTCCCGGTACAACTGAGGATTGAAGCGCAGCAGATTTTCATGCAGGTGCGCGACACCGGCCTTCTGGCCGCGCAATTTGAAGCTGACCACCGGGCGTTTGAAAGGACGTTTGAAAAAGGCTTCGGCTTGTTGGTAACACTCTTCGACGCGGGTATTGAGTTGCTCGAGCATGCTTTACGGGTCTCCAGAAGCCCGAGTATGCCGCAAGCGCCGGCCGTTGCGAATCGTCCAGGTGCCCAATGGTCGTTTCGCACACAGGAAGGCCGCCTTGCGGCGGCCTGTGTCGGCAGATCCTGCTTTTTTATGGGAGGGCATTCTTCAATGGGTATAGAAGTTCAACTGGTATAGACCGGGCCGACGCCCAGCCCCCAGACGATCACTGTGAACGCCATGATGGCCACCAGCACCACCAGGCCGACGGCGAGCACCGAGCTGGAAAACAGAAAACCTTCGTCCTGGGGAATGTTCATGAACGTCGGCAGGCCGACGTACAACAGGTAGACCGTGTAGCAGATTGCTGCCGTGCCAACGATCATCCCCAGCCACATGTGCGGGTAGAGCGCCGCGAGGCCGCCGATGAACAAAGGTGTCGCGGTGTAGGTGGCGAACGCAACGCAACGGGCCAGGCTCGGATTGGCGTCATAGGTGCGCGCCATCCAGTGGATGAAGGCCCCCATGACCGCCACGCCGCCCAACATGGCCAGGTACGACATGATGGTCATCCACAGCGCGCTTTCCTGGGTGAGCATGACCGGTGGACGATTGCCGATGACCCATCCCACCTGCGTGGTGCCGATGAACGCCGAAACCGCGGGAATGGCCGCCAGGATCAGCGTGTGGGTGAGGTACATGTGGCTGATGCTTTCCTCCTGATCGCCACGGATTTCTTTCCATTCTTGATCAGGGTGGGTAAAGAGCCCCACGACATGATGGATCATAGTCAGTCACTCCTTTGTTATTGCCATCGCCCCCCAACGGAGCGCCTACGGGCCAAAACGGCCAAGTAAGTAAAGGTCTGGATATGTGTGCGACCTTATGTCGCAGTATAGAAAGGAGTTACCCCGAGGGGGATGGGGGGCTTAGAGCAAATCGCGCTGTAGCGGGGCCGGCTAATCGCGGCTTGATCTGTATGCACAATTTCGCTGGCGAATAGATTCCCTGTGGCGAGGGAGCTTGCTCCCGCTGGGTTGCGAAGCGACCCTCTGGGGTCGTCCTGTTGGCGTCTGCTTCGCAGCCGAGCGGGAGCAAGCTCCCTCGCCACAAGGGCCGTGCCACAGCGGGGATTTTTTGCGTAAAATGCCGGCCTTTCGTCACACCTCACGGATTTCGCGTCATGGGCACTCTTACGGTCAACCAGAACAAACTGCAAAAGCGCCTGCGCCGCCTGGCCGGTGAGGCGGTCGCCGATTTCAACATGATCGAGGACGGCGACAAGGTCATGGTCTGCCTGTCCGGCGGCAAGGACAGCTACACCTTGCTCGACGTGTTGATGCATTTGCAGAAGGTGGCGCCGATCAAGTTCGACATCGTCGCGGTGAACATGGACCAGAAGCAGCCCGGGTTCCCCGAGCACGTGCTGCCGGCCTATCTCGAGTCGCTGGGCGTGGAATACCACATCGTCGAGAAAGACACCTATTCGGTGGTCAAGGAACTGATCCCCGAAGGCAAGACCACCTGTTCGCTGTGCTCACGCCTGCGCCGCGGCACGCTCTACACCTTCGCCGACGAGATCGGTGCGACCAAGATGGCGCTGGGGCACCACCGCGACGACATCGTCGAGACCTTCTTCCTGAACATGTTCTACAACGGCTCGCTCAAGGCCATGCCGCCCAAGCTGCGTGCCGATGACGGGCGCAACGTGGTCATTCGTCCGCTGGCCTATTGCAACGAGAAAGACATCCAGGCCTATTCGGATTTCAAGCAGTTCCCGATCATCCCCTGCAACCTGTGCGGCTCCCAGGAAAACCTGCAACGCCAAGTGGTCAAGGAAATGCTCCAGGAATGGGAACGCAAGACCCCGGGCCGTACCGAGAGCATTTTCCGCGGCTTGCAGAACGTCATTCCGTCGCAACTGGCGGACCGCAACCTGTTCGACTTCACCAACCTGCGCATTGACGAAAACGCCACGCCGCGGTTCGTCAATGTGGTGAATCTCTGACGGTCGCAGCGACGTCTATTCACGGCGCTTGCGAGCGCCGTTTTCATTTTTTAACCCAGGAGAGGGCATGCGCGATTACAAGTGGCTGCACGAGTATTGTCTGAACCGCTTCGGTTCGGCAGCTGAACTGGAAGCCCACCTGCCTGTTCCCAAGACCCCGGCGCAACTGCGCAAGATCAGCGACGACCGCTACCTGTCGACCATGGCGCTGCGAGTGTTCCGTGCCGGGCTCAAGCACAGCCTGGTAGACGCCAAGTGGCCGGCCTTCGAAGAAGTGTTCTTCAAGTTCGACCCGGAAAAAGTCGTACTGATGAGCGCCGAACACCTGGAGCGGCTGATGCAGGACGCGCGGATCATCCGCCACCTGGGCAAGCTCAAGAGCGTACCGCGCAACGCGCAGTTGATATTGGACGTGGCCCATGAAAAGGGCAGCTTCGGCGCGCTGGTCGCCGACTGGCCGGTGACCGATATCGTTGGCCTGTGGACCTACCTGAAGAAGCACGGCCATCAATTGGGCGGCCTGTCGGCGCCGCGCTTCTTGCGGATGATGGGCAAGGACACCTTCGTGCCCAGTTATGACGTGGTGGCGGCGCTCAACGCCCAAGACATCATCGACAAAGTCCCCACCAGCCTGCGGGACCTGGCGACGGTGCAGAATGCCTTCAACCAGTGGCATGAAGAGAGCGGTGGGCGGCCGATGTCGCAGATATCGATGATGCTGGCTTATACAGTCAATCATTGAGACCGCGTCGCTCCATTCGCGAGCAAGCCCGCTCCCACAGGGAATGTTCGGCGTTCACCAATCCCTGTGGGAGCGGGCTTGCTCGCGAAGGCGGCCTATCAGGCGACGGAGGGCTCGCCTTCGCCAGCCAACCGCCGATTCAACTGAAACCGCCAGCGCACATACAGCAAGGCCGAGCAGAACACCGCCACGCTTGCCGCCATTTCCAGCACGCCGAACAGTTGCCGGTTCGGGTCATAGGCCGCCAATGCGCCCTTGATGAAATACAGGTTCACCACGAAGCACATCCACGAATGTCCACGGGCACTGCCGCTGAGCATGCCGGGCGCAAGTATCAGCAGTGGCACCAGTTCGATCAGCAGAATCACCCAGGGCCGGGCGCCGTGCAGGTCGGCGATCAGCAGGTAATACGCGCTGAGTAATCCCACCAGGCCGAAAAAGCACAGCAGGCTGAGGACACGGGCCAGGCGTACGCGCGGTTCCAGCCATTGGATGGAAGGCAGGATCTTCGGCTTCTTAGCCACGGCCGTTCTCCAGCAACAGGGCGGTTTTCGCCAGGCGCGAACCCAAGGCCCGGCAGAGGGCGACTTCATGCTCGTTCAAGCCGCTTTTCCCGTCGGCCCCGGCGTGATGGCTCGGGCCGTAGGGCGTACCGCCGCCCAGGGTGTCGATCAGGGCCGATTCGCTGTAGGGCAGGCCGGTGATCAGCATGCCGTGGTGCAACAGTGGCAGCATCATCGACACTAAAGTGGTTTCCTGGCCGCCGTGCAGGCTCGCGGTGGAGGTGAAGACCCCGGCCGGCTTGCCCACCAGCGCGCCGGTCAGCCACAGGTTGCTGGTGCCGTCGAGAAAGTACTTGAGCGGCGCGGCCATGTTGCCGAACCGGGTCGGGCTGCCCAGGGCCAGGCCGGCGCAGTTCTTCAGGTCATCGAGGCTGGCGTAGAGCGGGCCTTGCTCCGGAATGTCCGGGGACACTGCTTCGCACTCGGTGGAAATCGCCGGCACCGTCCGCAGCCTGGCCTCCAGCCCGGCCTGCTCGACACCACGGGCGATCTGCCGGGCCATTTCGTTGGTGGAGCCGCTGCGGCTGTAATACAACACCAGGATATACGGCGTGGTCACGGCAGGATCTCCAGGATCTCCAGGATCTTTTCCGGCGGACGGCCGATCGCGGCCTTATCACCGGCTTCCAGGATCGGCCGTTCCATGAGTTTCGGGTGGGCGGCGATGGCGGCGATCAACTGGGCCTGGCTCAGGCTTTCGTCGGCCAGGTTCAAGTCCTTGTATTCGTCCTCGCCGGTGCGCAGCAACTGCCGGGCGCTGATGCCGAGCTTGGCCAGCAGGCGCTCCAGTTGCGCGGCGTCGAGCGGGGTTTCCAGGTAGCGGACCACGGTCGGCGCCAGGCCGCGGGCCTCCAACAGTTCCAGCGCACCGCGGGATTTCGAGCAGCGCGGGTTGTGATAAAGCGTCAGATCGGTCATGAGCGGGTCGCATCTTGCGTAAGGTGGCGGCTATTCTACTGTGCCGCGAAGTCCCTAGCACCTTAGAGAGGCGAAGGGTCGCGGCAGCGTTCACATCAGACAAGGATTGGCACATGACAAGGCGATTGACGGCGGCACTGACATTCATGGGCATCCTGTTGCTCGCCGGTTGCGGAAACGACTACGGGGTGGATCAGAACGGCCAGGCCATCGCCTCCCAGCGGCTGGACAAACAATGGCTGGTGCTCAACTACTGGGCGGAGTGGTGCGCGCCGTGCCGCACCGAGATCCCGGAGTTCAATGCCCTGGCCGAACAGCTCAAGGGGCGCAACATCGGCGTGTTCGGGGTCAACTTCGACCAGGTGCAGGGTGAAGAACTCAAGAATGCCAGCGACAAGATGGGGATTCGCTTCACGGTGCTGGCGCGAGACCCGGCCGAGATTTTCGACCTGCCTCGCAGCGAAGGGTTGCCGGTGACCTACATCATCGACAACCAGGGCAAGGTGCGCGAACAGTTGCTGGGGGAGCAGACGGCGGCGGGGGTGATGGCCAGGCTTGAGGCGTTGCAGGCACTCAAGTGATCCCGAACTGACATAGGGCGTTTGGTTATATAGGTTCTGTGACAGGGAGCTTTTGTGGCGAGGGAGCTTGCTCCCGCTGGGCCGCGAAGCGGCCCCAGATGTACCTGTCACTTTGATGTGTCAGACAGAATGGAGGGGGCCGCTGCGCAGCCCAGCGGGAGCAAGCTCCCTCGCCACAGGGTCAACCAT
>NZ_JABWRB020000003.1 GCF_014268745.2 Pseudomonas zanjanensis
AGCGGGCTTGCTCGCGAATGCAATCTGTCAGCGACATTGATGTTGGCTGACACACCGCCTTCGCGAGCAAGCCCGCTCCCACATTGGGGGATTGCGCTCCTTTAGCTATTCAACCTGCACGAGACCCTCGATGTTATTCAACCAAGCCACCCGCCTGGCCAAGATCACCAGCCCCCTCGGACCCGAGGTTCTGCTGCTCAAGGACATGGGCGGCGGTGAAGAGCTGGGGCGGCTGTTCAACTACGAGTTGCAGTTGCATTCGCTGGACAACGCCATCGACCTCAATCAACTGCTCGGCAAGCCCATGTGCGTGAGCCTGCAGCTCGACGGTGGTGGCGAGCGCTACTTCCATGGCATCGTCGCCCGTTGCAGCCAGAACGTCGACCAGGGCCAGTTCGCCAGCTACCAGGCCACCTTGCGCCCGTGGTTGTGGCTGCTGACCCGCACCTCCGATTGCCGCATTTTTCAGAACATGACCATCCCGCAGATCATCAAGCAGGTGTTCCGCGACTTGGGTTTTTCCGATTTCGAAGACGCCCTGAGCCGGCCTTATCGCGAGTGGGAATACTGCGTGCAGTACCGCGAGACCAGTTTTGATTTCGTCAGCCGCTTGATGGAACAGGAAGGCATTTACTACTTCTTCCGTCATGAGCAGGGCCGTCATGTACTGGTGATGGCCGACGCTTATGGCGCCCACGCACCTGCACCCGGCTACGCATCGGTGCCCTACTATCCGAAGAATGAGCAGCAGCGCGAGCGCGATCATATTCATGATTGGCACCTGGCCCAGGAAGTCCAACCGGGTTCGTTGGAGCTCAACGACTACGACTTCCAGCGCCCGAGTGCACACATTGATGTGCGTGCGGCCATGCCCCGTCCGCACACCGCTGGCGACTATCCGCTCTACGACTACCCCGGCACCTACGTGCAAAGCACCGACGGCGAACACTACGCCCGCACGCGCATCGAGGCCTTGCAGACCTTGCATGAGCAGGTCGAGTTGTCGGGCAACGCCCGGGGCCTGGGTTCGGGGCATTTGTTCAGCCTCACCGGCTTCAGCCGCCAGGACCAGAACCGCGAATACCTGATCGTCGGCGCTCGCTATTACCTCTCCCAGGAAAGCGGCGAGACCGGGGGCGGCGCGCCTTCAGCACAATTCGAAAGCAGCCTGACCTGCATCAATGCCCAGCAAAGTTATCGCCCCTTGGCGATTACCCATCGTCCCATCGTCAAAGGCCCGCAGACTGCGTTGGTGGTCGGGCCCAAGGGCGAGGAAATCTGGACCGATCAGTTTGGCCGGGTGAAGGTGCATTTCTATTGGGACCGTCACGACCAATCCAATGAAAACAGCTCGTGCTGGATTCGGGTGTCGCAGGCATGGGCCGGCAAGAATTGGGGCTCGGTGCAGATACCGCGCATTGGTCAGGAAGTCATCGTGAGCTTCCTTGAAGGCGACCCCGACCGGCCCATCGTCACCGGTCGTGTGTATAACGCCGAACAAACCGTGCCCTATGCGTTGCCCGCCAATGCCACCCAGAGCGGCACCAAAAGCCGTTCGAGCAAGGGCGGCACGCCAGCGAATTTCAACGAAATCCGCATGGAAGACAAGAAAGGCGCCGAGCAGTTGTACATCCATGCCGAGCGCAACCAGGACATCGTGGTCGAGGTAGATGAGAACCATTCGGTGGGCCACGACCGCAATAAAAGCATCGGCCACAACGAAACCGTGCGCGTTGGCCAAGACCGACTGCGGGCCGTGCAGCGCAACGATGCCTTGCTCGTCGGCGGCACTAAGAGCGACAGCATCAGCACCCAATACCTCGTGGAAGCGGGCTCGCAGATTCGACTGGTGTGTGGCAAAAGCGTGCTGGAGTTCAATGCCAGTGGCGAGATCAACATCTCGGGCACCGCCTTCAACATCTACGCCAGCGGCAATGGCAACATCGACACCGGCGGCCGTTTGGACTTGAACTCCGGAGGCGCCAGCGAAGTGGATGCCAAGGGCAAGGGCATCAAGGGTGTTATCGATGCGGCAGTAAAAGCGTTGTTCCCAACAAAGGCCAAACACTGAAGTTCACCGCCGGAGCAACCCCTGGCTGCAACGCTGCTCACTTAAGTAAACGATGATCCCGTGGCGAGGGAGCTTGCTCCCGCTTGAGTGCGAAGCGCTCACCAAAAGGGCTGCTACGCAGCCCAGCGGGAGCAAGCTCCCTCGCCACGGGGTCTATCTACAGCCTCAACGTGAACAGCAGTGCCGCCTCACAGGCCCTTTCGACGATCAGATGGCCGTGCCGCGATTCGTTCCCGGCGCGACAATCAACAGCTCATCCAGCTCACGCTTTTTGCAGCGGGCCACAAACGGCAGCGCGGCGTCCGGGTCACGCTTGAACAGCTCGAAGGTCGCCTGATTGATTTCGTAGTATTCCTCGTAGTCGGCCATGCCATTGCTGACCGGTATGGACACGTAGAACCGACCCGAATCTTGTTCGATACCCACGGAAAACATGTGCTCGCGACTGACCAGAACATCTTGAAATTTCATAACTTGCCTACCTCTACCATCATAATGGCGTCCAACTGAAGTCTTTGGGCGAAATGCCCCCGGCATCGATGACCGCCTCGCTGGCACCGGTCGGCAGCTTGCCGCCAGGAATCCAGAATTCGTTGGCGCCGGCCTCGTTACCTGACGGAATCCGCAGGTTCATGTCTTTAGGCGCGGGAATATCGACCCGAACCAGCGTACTACTTTCCAAGGTATTTTCTGGCAGCCCCAGCGCCTTCTCCAACGCCCGCTTGTCACCCTTGGCATTGGCAACCAATTGATCGGCTTCAGCCTTGGGCATGAGGAATGTCGTGCCATCGCGCTGGGCGATGCCGTACTTGTCCAGGTTGGCCTTTGTGGTGAAGCGTGAGGCGCCGTTTTCGAACTGGGCCAAGTGTTCTTTCACATACTGGGGTGACAAGTACTTGTCGGCGTCGGGTCGCGAGCCTTTCGGCATGGCCAGGATATCGGCCTCGGTGACGCCAGGCTTGTACTTGGGCGGCGGCAGTTCGGCAGGCTTGGCGGCCTTGGCCATTTTCGGGCTCAGCCCCAGCATGGCCATGCCGGCGACACCTTGCAGCAGGTCCCGATAGCCAGGCCCCAGGCGGTCACCTAAATCGCCGAGAAGCTCCATGCCCCCCACGATCAACCCGCCCACCACCACGAATTCGACGAGCACGGCGATACCCGCCATGGCGGCCATGACCAACGCAGCACCTGCCGCCAATAGCCCCAACACTTCCAACCCGGAATGCATCCAGCCTTCAAGATCCAACACAAACGCCACCGACACCGTCGGCCCACCGATAAAGGTATTCGGGCTGCCCGTCTTGATGTGAGCGCCACAGACCATTTTGCTGTGCAGGCGCGCCGCCGGCTTGCCGTTGATGAACACCGTGGCGCTGCCTTCGGCGATCAACACCGGGAAGGGCCAGATCGGGTGGTTCATCGGCAACCCGGTGCAGGAAGATGACGTGTCTTCGCCCGCCCGCATGGCATTGCGGTCGTTGATGTAGACGTTGAAGCTGCCCATGATCAATGCCCCCGTGGTGGGCTCGGGCAGGTTGAAGATGGTGGAAAGGCCTTTGACGATCTGGAACATCGACAAGCCGCCGGCGGCAATCGAGCCGGCCATGATCGCCAGGGCCACTCCACCCGTGGCCACCGTCGCGGCAACGACCGCGGCGCCGATCAAGGCGCCGGCCACGGCTCCGGCGACCATCGCGGCCAACCCGAACCCGTGGGCTATTTCATCACCCAGACGTGCTGCAGCCTGTGCATCCATGATGTGTATGAGTACTCAGTGGGACGTGTCGATGCTCAGACAATCGGCGGCTGTGGCTTGAACGAATGCATCGCCAGCTTCCAGGCCGGCTCGTGATAAGGGAAATCGCTCGGTGTAGTGGTCAGGGTGGTGATCAGCACCGCCGGCTTACGCTCGATGAACACCTGGCGCAACATCAGTTCACGCCCCTCCCGTTGCCAGGTGTAATCCAGCAACGTGGTGGTGAGCCCCTGCAGCACCGTGTCCCAGCGCTGGACCAGCTTGAAGCCCGGCAGTTGCTGCTCCGCGCTTTTGAGCTGGCGGTCCACGTACTCGGCAAAGGGCGCGTCGCCCTGGGTGGCATCGCGGCTGATTACAAAACTGGCTTCTTTAGCGGGACCGACGGCCGGCAGCTTGAAAATATTGATGCTCTGGTCCTGCCAGGCATCGGGGATTTCGAGATCGGCTTCTTGAATGCGGTAAGAGGTCACAGTAATCGCTTTCCATGGACGTGAGGTGACGCGCGAAGGAGCAGATATTCAAGTAATGCCTGGGAACAATCAAGAACCGGGTTCCTCTGCCCCGCGTAACAAACTACATTATGCGATCAGCGTCACTACTCCGGCGATCAAGCGCCCCGTAGGAGCTGCCGAAGGCTGCGATCTTTTGATCTTTCGCTTTAGACTCAAGGGTCTCGCAGCCTCGCGTTGCTCGACAGCTCCTACAAGGATGCAAGGCATCAACAAGGGATAATTGATGTTATTCAACCAAGCCTCACGCCTGGCCAAGATTACCAGCCCCCTCGGACCTGAGGTGCTGCTGCTCAAAGACATGGGTGGCGGCGAAGAGCTGGGGCGGCTGTTCAACTACGAGTTGCAGTTGCACTCGCTGGACAACGCCATCGACCTCAATCAACTGCTCGGCAAGCCCATGTGCGTGAGCCTGCAGCTCGATGGCGGTGGCGAGCGCTACTTCCATGGCATCGTCGCCCGTTGCAGCCAGAACGTCGACCAAGGCCAGTTCGCCAGCTACCAGGCCACCTTGCGCCCGTGGTTGTGGCTGCTGACCCGCACCTCCGATTGCCGCATTTTTCAGAACATGACCATCCCGCAGATCATCAAGCAGGTGTTCCGCGACTTGGGTTTTTCCGATTTCGAAGACGCCTTGAGCCACCCCTATCGGGAGTGGGAATACTGCGTGCAGTATCGCGAGACCAGTTTTGATTTCGTCAGCCGGTTGATGGAGCAGGAAGGGATCTACTATTTCTTCCGCCATGAACAGGGCCGTCACGTGTTGGTGCTGGCCGATGCCTATGGCGCCCACACCACGGCACCCGGCTACGGTTCGGTGCCCTACTACCCCAAGAATGAGCAACAGCGCGAGCGCGATCATATTCATGATTGGCACTTGGCCCAGGAAGTCCAACCGGGTTCGCTGGAACTCAACGACTACGACTTCCAACGCCCCAGCGCGCGCATCGACGTGCGCTCGGCCATGCCCCGTCCGCACACCGCCGGCGACTATCCGCTCTACGACTATCCCGGCACCTATGTGCAAAGCGAGGACGGCGAACACTACGCCCGCACCCGCATCGAGGCCTTGCAGACCCTGCACGAGCAAGTCGAACTGGCGGGCAATGCCCGGGGCCTGGGCTCGGGGCACCTGTTCAGCCTCACCGGTTTCAGCCGCCAGGACCAGAACCGCGAATACCTGATCGTCGGCGCTCGCTATTACCTCTCCCAGGAAAGCGGCGAGACCGGTGGCGGCGCGCCAACCGCGCAGTTCGAAAGCAGCCTGACCTGCATCGATGCCCAGCAAAGCTATCGCCCCTTGGCGATTACTCACCGCCCCATCGTCAAAGGCCCGCAAACCGCGTTGGTAGTCGGCCCCAAGGGCGAGGAAATCTGGACCGATCAGTTTGGCCGGGTGAAGGTGCATTTCTATTGGGACCGTCACGACCAGTCCAACGAGAACAGCTCGTGCTGGATTCGGGTGTCGCAATCCTGGGCCGGGAAAAACTGGGGCTCGATGCAAATCCCGCGCATCGGCCAGGAAGTCATCGTGAGCTTCCTTGAGGGTGACCCGGACCGACCGATCATCACCGGCCGCGTCTACAACGCCGAGCAGACCGTGCCCTATGACCTGCCAGATAACGCGACCCAGAGCGGCATGAAAAGCCGTTCGAGCAAGGGCGGCACGCCGGCGAACTTCAATGAAATCCGCATGGAAGACAAGAAAGGCGCCGAGCAGTTGTACATCCATGCCGAGCGCAACCAGGACATCGTGGTCGAGGTGGACGAGAGTCATTCGGTGGGCCACGACCGCAACAAAAGCATCGGCCACAACGAAACGGTGACCATCGGCAACAACCGCCTGCGCATCGTCAAGCAGGAGGACATCCTCTCGGTGGGCCAGCGCAAGACCGACAGCATCAGCCAGAGCTACGTCATCGAGGTGGGTGAAAACCTGCGCCTGGTGTGCGGTGAAAGCATCCTGGAGCTCAACGCCAGCGGCCAGATCAACCTGACCGGCGTGCAGATCAGCTTTTACGCCAGTGGCGACGCCGAGTTCAACACTGGCGGCGTGCTGCACCTGAACAACGGCGGCGGCCCCGGTGCCACGCCCGACGGCCAAGGCGTCAAGGGCAGCATCGACGCCAACATCAGCGCCGCGTTCCCCAAGGGCTAACTTCGAGATTCAAGCGCCATGACTTACCGCCTCAATGAATTCCAGCTCCAGCTGCCGCCAAGCGAGTTGCTGGACGCGACGATCAACATCCTCAAGTTCCCGGAACTGGGCACCTCCTTGATCATCAGCCGCAGCCTGCTGGCCGAGGGCGAGACCCTGCAAAGCAACCTCGACGACCAACTCAAGCGCCTGGAAAAACAGGTCCAGCAACTGCGCTGCCAGCCGGGCGCCACCGTGCGCGTGGGCGCCAACCAGGAAGTCGAAGCCATCGAATTGCGCAGCCAGTTCAACAAGGGCAATGAAAAGGTTTTCCAGTATCAGCTCGCACTGGTACTGCCCGGCACCCGCAAGATGCTGGCCCTGAGTTACGTGAAAGCCGAGAAACTGGGCGATGCCGAAGCGGCGCATTGGGCGACGATCAAGGGTTCGCTGGTGTTCGATACCCCGGCCTGACGACCATCCCTGTGGGAGCGAGCCTGCTCGCGATTGCGATGGCTCAGCTATATGGGTGCCGGATGTACCGACGCCTTCGCGAGCAAGCCCGCTCCCACAGGGGATTAGCGGCGGCCAGGGAATTCGAACTCACCCCGGATCAAATGTGGGAGCGGGCTTGCTCGCGAAAGCAGTGGGTCAGACGCTGATGAGGTTGACTGATCGGGCCCCATCGCGAGCAGGCTCGCTCCCACAGGGGATTAGCGGCGGCCAGGGAATTCGAACTCACCCCGGATCAAATGTGGGAGCGGGCTTGCTCGCGAAAGCAGTGGGTCAGACGCTGATGAGGTTGACTGATCGGGGCCCATCGCGAGCAGGCTCGCTCCCACAGGGGATTGACGGTGGTTGGGAATTTGAAGATGGAACAAAAGCACCCGCTCTGTAATCGCCTCAAACCAAAGCGGATCAAGCGCCAGAAATGGCATCAATCAGCATGACGTCACCCACAAGGACACCGGCGCAATGGAAGGCATCAAATTGCTTGAACACACACTCCACAGCCACCCTGTCCACCTGAGCGACTTGCATGTCTGACGCGCTCTGGGCCGCCCGCCTGGGCGATGCACTCAACCACACCTCGATGATGGCCGACATCCTCGGCGGCGTCCTGGAAGTGGCGGCGAACATCGCGATCACCGCCCTGGCGACCGCCGCCGTGGTCGCGGCCACGGGCATCACCGTTGTCACCGGCGGCCTGGGCTGCTTCGTCCTGGGCCTGGTGGTGGGCACCATTGTCGGCCTGGCCATGAGCAAGACCGGGGCCGACAAAGGCCTGAGCAATATATGCGAGGGCATCGGCAACGCCCTCTTTCCGCCCACGGTGCAGGCCAACATCCTCACCGGCTCCAAAGACACCTTTACCAACAACATCCCCTCGGCCCGCGCCGCCGGCGCTGTTGTGTCCCACGTCGCGCCGGCCGGCACCGAACTGGACATGCCCGAGCCGGAAGAAGAAGCCGAAGCCAGTTACCTGGACATGGCCGGGGAATTCTTTTCGCAGATGTGGCGCCCCACCGTCGCCTCGCCGGCCCCCGGTACGGAGACCCGGCCAGAAGACCTGGTGATCTGCACCAAGCACCCACCGATGCCACCGCAGTTCATGGCCGAAGGCTCGGAAAAGGTCACCATCAACGGCCAGCCCGCCGTGCGCAGTGGCGACCGCAGCACCTGCGATGCGACGGTGGTGTCGGCCGGGCTGATCTCGCCCAACGTGACCATCGGCGGCGGTTCGGTGGTGGTGCGCGAGATTCGCAGCGGCAAGACCCCGGGCGTCGGCCTGGCAGTCACGGCGTTGCTGATGCTCAAGGGCGGCAAGGGCAAGTTCTTCAGCAAACTGCCGTGCATGCTGGTGGGCGGCGCGGTATCCATGGCCGCCAGCAGCGCGGCGAACGCAGCGGCCAATGCGGCCATGGGTTCGTCGAACCCGGTGCATGCCGCCACCGGGGCCAAAGTGCTGGGCGGCGACGAGGAGCTGGATTTCGTCTTGCCCGGCATCCTGCCCATCGACTGGCAACGCGTGTACAACAGCCGCGATGAACGCCGCGATACCCTGTTCGGCGCCGGCTGGAGCGTGGCCTACGAAGTCCAAGTAGAAATCCTGCCCCACCCCGACGGCGGCGAAACCCTGGTCTACACCGACGAACAGGGTCGGCCCATCGACATGGGTTCCATCCCCTTGGGCGGCGCGGTGTTCAGCGCCGGCGAAGGCCTGGCCGTGCGCCGCCATGTGGATGGGCCATTGCTGATCGAAAGCGAAGACGGCCTGTACCGTCTGTTCGAACCTTCGCCCGCCAACCCTTCGCACCTGCGCCTGAGCCAACTGGGTGACCGCAACGACAACCGCATCCACCTCGACTACGACGAGGCCGGACGCCTGGTGCGACTGCGCGACACCTTCGACCTGGTGCAAGTCGAGCTGATTCGCGCAGGCGAACGCGTCACCCACATCGAGCGCCTCTACCCCGACCAATCCCGCGAAGTGCTGGTCAGTTACGCCTACGACGCGGCGAACACCCTCGCCGAAGTGCGCGACGCCACCGGCCAGGTGCAACGGCGCTTCCGCTACGACGCCGGGCAACGGATGGTCGAGCACCAGTTGCCCACCGGCCTGCACTGCTTCTACGAATGGGCCCTGATCGACGACCAGGAATGGCGCGTGGTCCGACACTGGACCGACGAAGGCGACGCCTACCAGTTCGACTATGACCTTGCCGCCGGCATCACCCGCATCAGCGACAGCCTGCAACGCGTGAGCATCCGGCACTGGAACAGCCAGCACCAGATCACCCGGTTCAGCGACAACCTCGACCAGACGTGGTTGTTCGAGTGGAACGACGAGCGCCAGTTGCTCAGTGCTACCGATCCGCGGGGCGGTCAGTATCAATTCAGCTACGACGACGCCGGCAACCTGATCAGCGAAACCGACCCGTTGGGCCGTAGCGGTTCGACGTTATGGCTCGAACACTGGGCCCTGCCGCTGGTGGACACCAACGCCGCCGGCCACAGCTGGAAATACCGCTACGATCAGCGCGGCAACTGCACAGCGGAAACCGACCCGCTGGGCCACATCACCCGCTACCGCTACGACGCCCACGGCCAGGTCGTGGAAATCATCGACGCCACCGGCAAAAGCAAAAAGCTGCGCTGGAACCCGTTCGGCCAATTGGTGGAACACGTCGATTGCTCGGGTTACCCGACGCGCTTCAGTTATGACGCGCGCGGTTACCTGCACACCATTACCGACGCCCTCGGCGAGCGCACCCAATTCAGCTACGACGCCCAAGGCCGGCTGCTCGGCAGCCAATTACCGGACGGCCGCACCGAGCATTACCAGCGCGACACCGCCGGCCAACTCACCGGCTACACCGACCCGGCCGGGCACACCACGCTTTACCAACACAACCGCCGCGGCCAGGTCCGCCAACGCACCGACGCCCAGGGCCGGCAGGTGCAGTTTGCCTACGACAGCTTCGGCCGGCTGCAAGCGCTGACCAACGAGAATGGCGAAAGCTACCGGTTTGCCTGGGATATCGGCGATCGGTTGATCGAACAACACGACCTGGATGGCAGCGCCAAGCGCTACGACTACGACCGCCTCGACAACGTCGCGGCAGTAACGGCGATGCCCGCGCCATACGGCACGGGCCTGGCGATTATTACCGAAGCACCGCCGGCGCCCATCGTCCATCGCCTGGAACGCGACGCCGTGGGCCGGTTGATCGCTAAAGTCACCGACGATGGCCGCACTGAATACAGTTACGACCCGCTGGACCAACTCACCGCCGTCACCTTCACCGACCTGCAGGGCAACGCGCAAACCCTGAGCTTCGCCTACGACGCCCTCGGCCAGTTGCTCGCCGAAAACAGCGCCGCCGGCAGCCTGCAACACCACTACGACGAACTCGGCAACCTGATCCAGACCCAACTGCCCGATGGCCGCTGGGTCAACCGCCTGTACTACGGCAGTGGTCATCTGCACCAGATCAACCTCGACGGCCAGGTGATCAGCGACTTCGAACGCGACCGCCTGCACCGCGAAGTGCTGCGTACCCAAGGCCAGATCAGCACCCGCAGCGAATACGACCGCAGCGGTCGCCTGCGCACGCGACAACGCCGCCACAGCAGCCAACCCTCGCTGTTGCCGGCGGCGGTGCAAAAACACTTCGAGTACGACCCCTCCGATAACCTCATCGGCAAACTCGACCAGCAACCCGCCGCGCAACAGCGCCAGCTCCTGCACTACGACGCCACCGGCCGCATCATCGCCAGCCAGGACAGCCTGCACGGCCAGCGCGAAACCTTCACCTACGACGCCGCCGCCAACCTGCTGGACGGCCCAGCCACCGGCGCCGGATTGGTGGTGCACAACAAACTGCTGACCTACCAGGACAAGCGCTACCTCTACGACGCCTTTGGCCGGATGATCGAAAAACGCAGCGCCAAACGTGGCGTGCAGCACTTCGCCTACGACGCCGAAAGCCGCTTGATCGAGGTGCGCAACGACGACGGCAGCGTGGTCAACATGGCCTACGACCCACTGGGCAGGCGCATCGAAAAAACCGAACACGACAGCAATGGTTACCCGTTGGGCGAAACCCGCTTCACTTGGGATGGCCTGCGCCTGTTGCAGGAACACCGCCACCAGCAAACCAGCCTGTACCTCTACGAAGACGACGGCTACGAACCCCTGGCCCGCGTCGACGGCAGCGGCCCGCTGCAAAAGATCCGCTACTACCACAACGACCTCAACGGCCTGCCGGAACAACTCACCGAAGCCGACGGACACAACGTTTGGCTGGCGACGTATCGGGTGTGGGGCAACACGCTGGAAGAGGTGCGCGAGCCGTATTACATCGAAGAGCAGAATTTGCGGTTCCAGGGGCAATACCTGGACCGGGAAACCGGGCTGCATTTCAATACGTTCAGGTTTTATGATCCGGATGTGGGGCGGTTTACTACGCCGGATCCGATTGGGTTGGCGGGTGGATTCAACCTCTATCAATACGCACCGAATCCTATTGGGTGGGTGGATCCGTGGGGTTGGGAAGTTTGTCGACTCAGCGCCTCACAGAAGAGAGCGATGGGTCCTGCGCCTAAGGGTATGGTGAAGCCGCACTACCATCATATCGTCCGCGAAAAAGCTCCGAAAAGCTGGAAAGCGCAAAATCGAAAATACATTACCGACTCGCAAAAAATTCTGGCCAAACACAAAATCGGCCTGAACGACGATCCGCGCAACTTCACTTGGGCCCAAAATGGTGGGGGAAATCATTCGGTAGCCAGCGCGAAAAAAGTTTATGAAATTCTTCAGAAAGCGGACATCGGTGGGACGGCCAGTGTCGAAAACGCATTGAAAAAAATGGGTGATCAAATGGCAAAAGGAATTTTTTAAATGACCAACCCAGAAGAAATTTATGAGAAGAACATCGAGGTTTTATCCGCCATTCATGCCGACATCGCCTCGGGAAATGAAGCCTCGCTAAAAAAGCACCTGGATGAAAATCCCGCTCTATTGCACCTGCCCCTGTATGGCCTTGAGGGGCAGGAGACGTTGCTGCACATGGCTGCCGAACAGGGTCAAACCGAAGTTTGCCGCTTATTGGTGGCTTTAGGTATTGCACTGGACCAACCTGCCGCGAGTTCCGGCAACAGCACCCCCCTTGCCGCCGCCGCCGGCAACGGGCATCTGCAAACATGCCAATGGTTTCTTGAGGCTGGTGCCTTGGTAGACGGTTGGCCTGACAGCATAACCACCCCGCTGATTGACGCGATCACCTCCGGGCACCAGCACATCGTCAATCTTCTTATAGAACACCATGCCGACATCAATCGACTACACACCCGGCTGAATACCGCGCCGTTGGACATCGCCAATACCTGGGGATTTACAGACATGGCGGCCGTCTTAAAAAATGCCGGGGCCGTCAGTATCATGGACGTTATTGAGAACCCGGCCGAAGAATTCGGCGGACCTATAGCCACTTTCGTGCACAACACAGCAGGTTGGGTTTTACCCGCGCAACTAAGTCCCTTAAGTAATGAAGCGGGGCTGGAGCTGCGTATCAGCTGCATCGAGGGTAAGAACAAGTTCAAGTTACTCTTCACCATCGGACTTTTTGCCAAAAGCCCTCATACAGAATTATTCGTATGCTTGCCCGGCGACTGGCCTCTCACGCAGCAAGGTTTTCCCCCACACAGTCCTTGGGTTTTCCCGGTTGAGTTGCTCTCCCTGCTCGCTCGCCACACGTTCAATAACGGCCCCTTGTCGGAAGGCCAGATCATTTCAAAAATAGATAAAGACTTCGCCCAGCTCAGCTGGCCGAGCGATACCGACGCGCTGTTGGTCGTGGACAAAATTTGGAACACCACCGAAAAACCCGTGGATGAACACCATGAGGACTCGGTAAAGCTCTACGTTCTGGTTCCCTTCAAGCTACCGAAGAAAGGGCTACCTGAGGGCGACGCTTTAGCCTCGCTCTTGGAGAAAAAACGAAAGGCGAGCTGGAAAAGTATCGCGTTGACTTCACCGCTACAGAGTTAACGCGTAGAGGATGAATCTGGAGGGATCGGAGATGTAACGTGCTGCCGCCATCGCGAGCTCGCTCCCACAGGGATTGGTGGTGGCGCCCGGTCAGTGATCGCCTCGGGATGAACGACACTCTCTCGGTCCGAAAGGATCACCACGCCACACCGCCCCGGCATCCAGTCATTGTCGACAAGCCGCCAAAGGCTCGCTCCCGACAGATAGAGATAGGACCCCGGTGATTTTATTGGCCCGACAGAAAAGCCGTAACAGGAACGTCATATGAAAGACTTGGCAGATGAAAGCCCGACGCTGGCAGACGAAGTAATGCGCATCATGGCGTCGGGTAATGAGCTCGATGAGCAAAACAAAAAAAATGAAGCTCAAGCCCTGTACCAAAAAGCTTGGGAATTGCTTCCTGAACCGAAGCTGGAATGGACACCTTTGTCAGCCTGGGTCACAGGTTCTTTTTTCAACCTGCATTTTGACAATGGGGATTTCGAGGCTGCTAAAGACTGGGCACAAAAGACCTTGGATGGCCGGGAATCGGATATCGATACAGGGCCGCTGATTAACCTGGGAATGGTCTATTTTGAGCTGGGAGACCACGCGCAGGCTTATAGGTACTTTGATGACGCCTACAGCTTCGGCAAAGCTCGAGCCTTTCAAGAAAGACCCAAAAAATATCTGAAGTTTTACTTGGAAAAAAAGGCCTGACCAAAGCATGGCTCTAGAGCCCTCGGTTTCTAGCCCGGACAAGCTTTGACATTTATATGCCGATCGAGCCAACACCACAGGGCCTGATCCAAAACACAGATCCCGTGGCGAGGGAGCTTGCTCCCGCTGGGCTGCGCAGCAGCCCCAAAAAGGCCGGCGCATTCCTACAGAAAAACCGCTGCGCCACCGAGCGAAAGCACGCTCCCTCACCCCGAATCCTGGGCATTACGAAGGCTTGTTTATTCTCCTTCCGCAACGCTTCCGCCAAGCTACGAATCCTTGCGCCATTGCCTACAACTACGCCAGAATCCGTCCGCTTGTGCGCCTTGCCCATGGGTTCTATCGTTTCCCTGCCACTGCCCATCAGTGGTCGGGCTTGGCGGCCCGGTACTCGAAAGGCGCAACAGCCCCCAATATGATTGCAATGCCTCTGGCATTTGGCACTCCTATGTTATGGCGGGTTGCGCAAGGATCCCTTCGGGGATGCCGGGTTCCTTTCGTTCCGGTCCGCCAATCTTGCGTAACCCGTCACCCCATCTGCTTGGCGGCAGACGGTGATGGTTCCTCTTACGAAAGGAGCTGCACCATGTTCAAAATCACACCGAATCCCCCCGAAGCAGATCGCACCTCTGCGTCCACTCAATCCAAGACTAAGAAACAAGACGAAGCAGAAAAGCGCGCCTTGGATTATTACCTACTACCGAAACCGAAAAAGTCCGAAGATGCATCCAAACCGGACCAGCTCTTCACCGTGTCAAAAAACGCCGACAACGAATGCCTGCTCGCCAACCTCAGCGAAAACCTGGCATCCGCCGACGCGATGATCAGCAACCTCGCCTTCGACTTGGAAGGCCCCCGCCGCCACATCGCCCTCGGCATTCAGCAACTGATAGAGATGAGTTCATTGCTGGCGAACCGTGTACTGGATAACGTCGACCCACGCTAGCCGCTACACCATCAATCCCGTGGCGAGGGAGCTTGCTCCCGCTGGGTGGCGTAGCCGCCCCAAAACAGGCCGGCGCATTCCTACAGACACACCGCATCAGCCGGTTTACGACGGCTACGCCGCCGAGCGGGAGCAAGCTCCCTCGCCACGGGGACCGAGTGTCTTTTAAGACCTGGTGCGTACCGTGCTGCCGCCTTCGCGAGCAAGCTCGCACACAGGGAGAATGTCACCACCAGGACGACACTCCACCCAAGGCATCACGCAATCGAGCCGAACTAATACGACGCTGCCCTGGATCAAACGCCAACGCCATTCGCAGTGCCGGCCAGCAACGCCTGGGCAGGTTTTGCGGAGCCTTGAGCCCGCGTTCCAACCGGGCATCGCGGGCCTGGGTGGCGGGTAAGCGCCGGAACGGGTGTTTACCGCTCGCCAGTTCATACAGCACGCAAGCCACACCATAGACATCGGCACTCGCCGACAGGGGCGCACCTTCAAGCAGTTCAGGCGCCGCGTAACCAGGGGTCCAGGCGTTGAGGCGTTCACGGTTCAGGTTCGGCAGGTGCTGCGAAGGACCCTCCTCGGCCAGGCCCAAGCCGAAATCGAACAGGCGCAGCCCTTCTTCGCTCAACAGGATGTTGCTGGGCTTCATGTCGCCGTGCAGTACGCCACGTCCATGGGCATACGCCAGGGCATCGAGCAACGGCACGGCGATCGCCTTCAGTTCGGGCCAAGGCAGCCCCAGGGGGCGTTCGCACAGCAATTGGTCCAGGGTCAGCCCGCGCATCAACTCCATGGTGATGAAAGCCCGCCGTTGGGCGGCATCCACTTCGAAGGTGTAGGGACGCAAGATATTTGGGTGGTGCAATCGCCGCATCAGGGCGAACTCGCTGTAGAGCAGCGCACTCGCATCGGCTGATTCGTCGAATGCTCCACTGAGCATTTTCAACGCAAGGTACGGATCGGGGTCGGCATATTGTTCATGCAATAAATCCCGCGCGCGGTAAACAACACCCATGCCGCCCGCCCCCAGCAAGCGTTCGAGGCGATAGCGTCCCGCGAGTAGGTCCGACGCTTCGCTGAGGCAACGCTGACCTGATGCCACAGCGGACACCGGGTTGGCAAAGGCGAAATACGTAGGATGGCCACCCTCTTCATTCACGCTCGGATCACTACGGCGGTCAGGTTATCCCGCGCCGGGCCACGCAAGACGACATCGAAAAGCTGCTCCAGGACCTTACATGGCGAAGTCAGGCTCAAGGCGTTGCCAAGGGCCAGTGCGCCAAAGCCCTGATACAGACCGTCGCTGCACAGCAGGAACGTATCGCCCGGGTGAACATCCAGTTCCAACACCTCCAACTTCAGTTCTGGCGCGGCGCCCACTGCGCGGGTCAACGCTTTGGCCGCAGGGTGAGCACCGGCCTCATCGCGGCTGATGTGTTGCGTGTCCATCAGTTGCTGTTGCAATGAGTGATCCTTGGTCAATTGGTACAACCGTCGGCCGCGCCACAGGTAACAACGGCTATCGCCCGCCCAAATGCACACGCCACGGTTGCCTTGCAGCAGCAGCACCACCACCGTGCTGCCAGTAATGCCGGGATGATGGTCGGTGACGGTAAGCTCCTGGCTCAGCCGCCGATTGGTCCAGCGCAGGCATTGACGCACCGCTTTGGAACGTTGATCCAAGTCCCGACAGACTGGCAGTTCCGTCAGGTTGGCCACGATCAACTGGCTGGCGATGTCACCGCCCGAATGGCCACCCATGCCGTCAGCGACAGCCCACATTCCCCCCTGTGGGCAGTCGAGAAAGGCATCCTCATTACGTGCCCGGGTCTTGCCGGGATGTGTACGCGCGGCGCTGCGCCAGAGGGCTGATTCCTGCATCAAAGCTGCGCCGGCAGACGGAATGTGCGCAGCACGCTCATGTCGAAAGGGTTCGGTGTGCGCTGGCTCGTCAGCAAATAATTGGCACGCAGGCCACCCAAGTCCGCCTTCAACACGCGTACATCGCGCCCGGTCAGGTATTCGCTCTGCATCAGGTCGAACAAACGAAACAGCGACCACGGCCCGGTGTTTTTCTCTATGCCGATGCCGCGTCCGACCATTTTGTCCAACACCAAGGCTGTTCGACCATCCTGCGCGTCACTTGGCCAGGTAAACGCCATCGGCAGGATCGGACCGTGGCGGTATTCAAGCGTCTGGTCGCCAAAGCGGAATTCAGCACGGCTCACCGCTGGATCCAACGTGTACGGTTCAAGCTTGAACTGCACTCGCGGTTCGTTCGGGTTGTCGGCGAAAAAGCTCCGGCGGATGGTCTGCGCGGTCGCTATCTGATCCAGGTAGAGCCGGGACATCGGCAAGCTCTGGCCGTCGATGCTGCGCAGGCGATAGTTTCCTTCGGGGCCGCTGATGAAGGGCTGCATGTAGTGGTTGAAGAATCGATCGACGATGCCCTGGTCCTTGAAGAATGCCCGGAAGTCGTTGAGCGCAACGTCGCTGGCACTGTGAGCACTGAACGGGTACCGCTTGTTGATCGCCTTGCCATAAAAGCTGTACAACTCGCTCTGATACCGCTGGTTCAAGTAACGATAAGCGTCGTTGAGCACCAAACGCCAACTGTCCTCGGCCAGTACGTTAAACCACCCGTTGACCGGTCGCGGCAGGCGAGCAGAGGCACTGCGCAGGTTGCTCAACCCATCGCGCTGGCCACCCATGCGGTGCCTGGCCAGTTCGAACGCGGCTTGTTCCGGCGCACTGGCCCGGGCCAGGTTCGCCAATTGCAATTGCACCTCATCGAGGGCACGCAAGGCCTGGACCAGATCAGCCGTGGGCCCACCCTCCTCATCCAACAGGCGATGCAGCGGTTCGAAACGCCGTCGCAAGGATTTTTGCGCAATGTCCGGCAGATGTTCGGTCAGGGATGCAGCGGCTTTCCCCGCGACGGCGGCAAGTTTCTTATCGGCTGCTCCTTGCTTCCCTGCCGCTGGCGACAGGTCGTCGAATGCCTCGGCAACCGTCTGGAAGCGGGTGTTTTCGCGCACCTGTACCAGCAGCCGCAGAATCGGCGAATGAGCCGAGGTCAGGCCCGCAAGTTGCTCGGCGCCCTCGCCCGCATTGCTGATGGTCTGGAGCGCGACTCGGCCGACCGCTTCGCTCCAGTGGTCGGCATAGTCACGGAAATACAGCTGCTCCAGCTCGACCATCAGGCGCCGCATGTCCATAGCACTAAGACGCTCACTCTCTCCCAGCACCCAGTTATCCCGCAGCAGTTCGGTGACGAGGGTCGCACCTCGAACCGAAAAGTAGCGTTCATAACCTTGTCGGGTATAGATACCGGGAATCTCACGGTCAGTGCCGACCAGCAGCGCCCCTTGTGACCCCAGGTGTGGGTTGAGTCGATATGGCGGCAGATGACTGGCCTGTTCATGCAGCATCCTGTACACGACGGCAGCCAAGGACTCACGGCGAAGGGCCTCCCGGGCCTGGGTCACCAGTGGCTCGTTGAGCACCTGAATGAAGGGCAGCTCCAACAGGCGCGCAAAGTGAGCATTCAAACGCTCTTGCAGCGCCGTGTTGCCGGGGTAACGAAGCGATCCGTCTTTGGCCACCCGATCCTTGAGCCAGGCGACATCGCGACGCTCCTTCAAGCCCAGCATCAAGTACGCGCGCAGGCTATCGAGCAGTTGCCCGCGATCATCCCGGTTGTTGCGGACATGTTCCTCCAACCTCTGCGCGATCTTTGGCAGCAGTTGCGCCTGCAATTCACGCTCGTATGCGTCGTTGACCACAGCCTTGGTCGCTTCACCCTGATACAGGCCGACACGCTCATGCAACGGCACCGCATTGTAGGGTGGGAAAACCCGAGTGGCCTCGAAGCGGATATCCAATGATTCGAGCGTCGCGGTCCAATCATCGGTGCTCGCTGGGGTCGATTGTTGCCGATCCCAGCGCTGCGCCAGCGAACGCAAGCTGTCCAAGCGCTCGTGATTGGTTGAAAAACCGCTCGCCCACAACAGCCCGCACAGACCAACGACCGTCAGCGCCCCCAGGTACAACGCCCGCTGTCCCCAATGAATACGACGGCGTTCACGCTGAACGAGGTCGCTCAGATCGGCTTCCGGAAAAATCACCCGACTGAGCAGGTGATGAATGAACCGCGAGCGCCGGCCAGTAAGGCTGGCACCCACGCCCGCGTTGCCAGGTTCGGAGGTCGGGGCCGCCGAGCGGTCCGGCGACGATGCGCAGGTCAGATAGAAACCACGCAGCGTCCCGACATTGCCGCTGAATGCCTGCTCGGCCAGAAGGCTCAGGCTGGTGCCGAGTTGTCCAAGTTGGTGGGGGAAATCAAGCATGCGGCTACGGCGCAACGTATCGCGCTCCTGATGCATGCGCATGATCATTTGGCTGTTGAGCCGATGCAGCAGTGCCTCGAACTCAGCACGTAACACGGTGATGTCACTGCCGTGCGCGTCCCGGCTGAAACTCGCGCCCAGTACCTGGTCGTTTTCCTCGCGAGTCAGTGAATCAAAGAACTCGTTAAAACCGGGCACGCTGTCCGCTTTGCTCAGGATCAGGTAAATCGGGACATCGATGCGCAGTCGCCGTTGCAGTTCCTGTAGGCGACCACGAACCTGGCGGGCCAGTGTAGTGACTTCATCCTCGCTGCCCAGCAACAGGACCTCGGACGGCACGGTCACCAGCACACCGCCCAACGGGCGACTGCGGCGACGCTTGCGCAACAGTTCGAGCAATACAGTCCAGCCGCTGCCGTCGAGCTCGCTGTCCGGCTGGGTCAGGTAGCGTCCGGCGGTATCGACCAGCACGGCGGGCTCGGCAAAATACCAATCGCAATGCCGAGTACCGGATCCGTTGTTGACGGCGCTTCGCGTTAGCCTATCGAACGAAAAATCCAGACCCGAGCACTCCAGCAGATGGGTTTTACCGCTGCCAGGCGGGCCTATCAGCAGATACCAGGGCAGATCGCCGTGGCCGGAATAAAGGTTCGAGGACCTTAACGTGGTTAAGGCCTGCTTGAAGCGCGAGCGCACTTCGCGCCGCTCATCATCAATCCTGGCCTGATGCAGGGTTCGAGCCTGATCGGGGGCGTTTTGTTGGGAATTCGCGCTTGAACCGGCTCGCCCGTTGACGAAAACCATGCCAAGGCCCCAGCCCAGCGCAAGCACGGTGACAGTCAGCAGTCGCGCCGTCGGGCTCGCCCAGAACTTGTAATCATTGACGGCCAGAAGTGGCCCGGCGAACCACACCAACAGCGCGACACTAAGCACCAGCAGCAGCGTCCAAACCCAGGTCTGGCGCACCCAGGCACTGATTTTCCTGAAAAGCGATTTCATGACACGTCCCTGTTTACGGCAGCGGCTGAGCGGCGACCGGTTCTGACAGTTGATAAGGTTGCAATACGCTTTTGCGTTGCTCGTCCAATACCCAGGCGAAACTCGCGTACATCACCCCCAGGCAGGCCAGCGTGAAAGCCGCGACCATCCAAGTCGGGACAATGCGCATCGGACGGCGCCGCGCGCCGCCGAAGCCCTCCCAGTGAGGTGACAGTTCACGTGGGGTGTCGCCGCGGGTCTGGCGAATCAACCGATACAGGGCGTCACGCAGGCTTTCGAGTTCGAGCATCCCGCGGGTCTGAATCCGGTATTTGCCTTCGAAGCCCAGGGATAGGCACAAGTACAACAACTCCAGCATGGGCAAGTGCTTGAGGGGGTTCTTCGATAAGCGCTCAAGCAATTGAAAGACTTTCTCGCCACCAAAGGTTTCGTTGTGGAAGGTGCTGAGCAAACTTATCTGTGACCAACCGCCCCCGTGGCCCCACGGCGTGGTGACAATCGCCTCATCAATCGCGGTGCACAACACGTAACGCGCGGCGATCAACTGACTGCTTTCAACACCGCCCTGCAAGGCACAGGCTTCGAACTGTTCCAGGCTCCGCTTCAGTTCCCCTTTAAGGGCGTGCAGGTCCTCGCGTTCGCGACCGTGCTTGAGCTGAACCATGTGCGACAGCAATCCGGACGCCGCCGCGACCAGCGGATTGAGGCTGACCGTGAACGTCTGGGGCTGCGGCAGGTGCGCGGCGTAGATCATTCGCTCTTGCAACTGTTCGAAACGCGGCGGCGGGGCTGCGTCAGTCAAAGGCACTGAAGCAGGGCGTTGTCCATGTTGGTCGAGCAGGACCGTTGTTTCATCCTGAAGATGTTCCTTATCCATTTGGTTCAGTTCCTGATGGCCCAAAAATTCAATTCAAGCTCGGCGAAATCACCGCTGACATGGAACGCAAAACCTGCGGAGCGCTTCAGTTGCGCCAGGTCTTCGGCGTTGGGTTCGAGAATGAAATAGGTTTTGTTGGCATGGAACGCGATCTGCCGCGGGGCCACGGGCAAAGGCCTGATCTTGATGCCGGGCAGATGCAGGTTGACCAATTGGCGGATGTGCTCCACCGAACCGACCTTGAGGTGCGCCGGCAATCGATGGCGCAACTCTTCGCTGTCACAGTGGGCACTTGCCGCCAGCACGAATGAAGCGGTGTCCAGCAGCGACAGGTCCTGCAGCGGCGAGACGATGATTCCGTATTGGCGCGGCTGCAGCGGCAGTTCAATAGCGTGTTGCTCGAGCACCATCGACAAGACCTGGCGAATCGCTTGCATCAGGCTTCGAAAACATGCGCCTTGGTCGCTGTGCTGGTAGCGGTTGTTGAGCGTTGGGCGCTTGCTGTCACTGGAGAACGTTGCCAAGTCACCCAACAGCGCCAGTAGCGTTCGGTACAGCGTTTCGGGGTGCACCTGCTCCAGATCCAGGTCATGACGCAGCAACAGTTCATTGCGGTTGATCAGTTGCAACATCATGAAATCGCCGACCTGCGCACCACCGGCCTTGCCATTGGAGCGGATCCGCTCAGCCAGGGTGTCGCCTCGATGGGCAAGCATGCCGATGATTTCCTTGAGACACGACAGCAAGTAGTGGGAAGCACGAGCCTGGATGAAGGTCGGTACAAAGTTCGGATCGAGCCTGATCACCCCATCGGCCGTGGTATCGAGCACTTCACAGAGCTTGAGCTTCACGAACGCATGATCACTCTGCTGCTCGCCCAACAGCAGGCGCAAGTCCGGACGACCGCAACTGATTTGGCTCCCTCCGGCCTCTCCGGCATTGGAGTCGTTCACCTGCGCGTCGTAGACGGTGTAGCGTGCCAACACGTCAGACTGCTCTGGACGACGGGACTCGATGTGATTGCCGGTCACCAATGGCAGCGCAAGGTAAATCGGGGTATTGCGGGTATTGGACGGCACTTCCAAGGCCAGCGGCTCGGCGTTGCCACCCAGTTCGAACAGGCTGCCATCCGGCAGGACCCCGCTGGCCTGGCTGACCACCAGTTGCCCCATGTTGAGGAATTGCAGATCGATCTCAAGCGCCAGGAAGCCCCAGGCGTAGCTGGCCAGCAACCGGGTGCGAACCTTCAATTGGTGGTCGAAGTAGCGATCGTTGTGTTGCAAATGTTGGGGGCGCAACAGCATGCCTTCCTGCCAGATGACCTTGTCGTGATTCATCGGTCAGCCACCTTGGCCAGTCGCTCAAGCGTGTTGGCGATTCCCTCCTGGTCGAGGGTCAAGCTTGCTTCGGTCAACTGCGCCGCAGCTACTGGCAGCGTATAGCGCCAACGGGCGTGTGGCAGGTCACGGTACGCCGCGAGCAGGCCGACGTAACGGCCATCCCCGGTGATACCGAGCCTGAGCTCGACGGTTTCGCCCGGACGTAGCTCCAACTCCTCGCTGGCAACCAGATCAGGCGCCAGTGTTTCCCTCGGACGCTCATAGAGGCTGAAGAAATCGGCATTTTCAAAAGCCACTGGATGCTTGAGTTCGAACAACCGCACCACCACCGGCGATGGCCGGCCATTGAGATCAGGGTTGAGTCGGTCATTGGCCGTCAGGGTGAGGCTGAGCTTGGTCATCGTCGAAAAGGGCGACAGCGTGGTGCAACCGGCCAGCAGCAGAGTCGTGGCGAGCGCAGTCAAAATCTTGGGTAGGTGCATCGTGCAGTGCAGCATGGACATCATCCGTGGTGGTCGATTTGCAGGCTGGCAATCAAGCGAACCTGTTCTTCATAGGTCTGGGCCAGGCGCAGTTCGCTTTTCAGCCCCGAGTGAATACGCAGGCTCTGTTGCAAACTCTGAATGCTTTGCTGGAGCAGCCGCGCGGCGTTGATCGCCAGGGCTTCGCGGGCCTTGCCGTCCAGGCTTTCGAGATCCATGCCCAAGGCCGTACCGAAGCGCTGCCAAAAGCCGTCGTGGGGGTGGCCAATAGTTTCGGTGGGCGGGATGGGGGCAAGCCCTGGTTCGACTGGCGCTCCAACCAGCTCCGGCAAGAGCAGGCTTTCCATGTCGATACGCGCATAATCCGGCCGTCCAAGGGCGTCCGGCGGGACGGTCGCAGGATTTATCGGCTCATCGATGTCCAGCAAGGCCCGGTCCTGCTGATCCAACGCCTTCAGCGGATCGAGCTCCAGAAAGGCGTCATCGGGAATGAGACTGTCGATCGGCCTCGGGCGGCTCGCTTCGGCAGGCTTGTCCGCCGGCCCGGAGACCAGCCGTGCGAGGATCTCGAAATCGCCCATGATGTAGGCATTCCCATCCAGTATGGGTACCGGCTCGCCCCTGGGCAGGCGCACGCCGCTTTCGCGATGGGTCGTACCATTACCACTGGTGTCGGTCAGGAAAAACGCGCCGTCACGAAAGCTGACCTGCGCGTGACGCTTGGACAACAGGCGCTCGCGGTCAGGAATGAGCCAGTGGCAGCCCTCGCCCCGCCCGATCACGCCGCCGGTCGGCCCGAAGGTCTTGCGGCACAGCCGTGACGGGACGAACTGGCTGGCGTTGAGCATTTCAAAAACAAGTTCCATCTATCAAAAGCTCCTTGGCATCACTTGCCGCGATTGACCGCCTGCGGATCACCCAGAGGGCGATAACCACTGTCGTTGAATTTGTAATTGGCGTTACAACCGCCCAGGGCCAATGACACGAGAATCGCCGACAGGACGGCTCGCCAGGGAAAGACAGGCATCAAGAAGTCTCCAGAATGAAAGGATCGGGCTGGAACGGTTCCCCATAGCGCGAAAGAAGGGTCAATCATTGAAATCACCGCGCTGGACGTTCAGACGCGCGAGGCGATAGATCAAGGTGCGCAGCGGCAGGCCGAGCTCGCGGGCGGCGCGGGTCTTGTTGCCCGAGTTCTCGCGCAAGCAATCGATCAGCAAACCACGTTCGATCTGTTCCATCCGCTCACGCAGGTTGATGCGGCCGCGCTCGGAAGGGGTCTCGATATGCAATGCAAAGTGCTCGATGAGCAGTTCGTCGCCCTCGCACAGGAGCACAGCCCTTTCCACGACGCTCTTGAGTTCCCGGACGTTCCCCGGGAAGCCGTAGGCCGACAGGTGATCGAGCGCCGTGTCTGACCAACACACCGGATCACGCTGCAGCAGCGTGCAAGCCTTATCGGCAAAATGCCGCGCCAGTTCGATGATGTCACCGTCGCGATGACGCAACGCCGGTAGCTGGATCGGAAACTGTGCGAGACGGTAATACAGGTCTTCGCGGAACTTGCCCTCATCCATCAATCGCTTAAGGTCGCGATGAGTCGCGGCAACAATGCGTACGTCGACGTGATGGGTGTCGTTGGACCCCAAAGGACGAATTTCGCCCTCCTGCAACACTCGCAGTAACTTGGCTTGCAGGGACAACGGCATATCGCCAATTTCGTCCAGCAACAGCGTGCCGCCGTTGGCCACGTCGAACAGCCCGGCACGGTCTCGATCGGCACCGGTGAACGCCCCTCTGCGATAGCCGAAAAGCTCACTCTCCAGCAAATTCTCGGGGACCGCCGCACAGTTCTGCACGATAAATGCCTTGGATCGACGCGGGCCGTGGTTATGGAGGGCCCGGGCCACCACCTCCTTGCCGGTACCGGTTTCGCCCCGCAGCAAGACGGTATAGGGGCTGTGCAGTACCTTACTGATCAGTGAGCAGGTCTTGCGCATGGCCACGCTCCTGCCGATCAGGCCGTAGCTGATGCCGCTCGGCAGGCTTGAGGTAACAGGTGTCTCGGCCGGACGGTGCAGACGCTGCAGCAGATGCATCTGGCCAAGGGCGAAGGCCCCGAGATGCCCCAGGGACTCAGCGACGCCATGCAAGTCGAGATGCTGAGCACTGGCACACAACAACAAGCCACCGACGCTACCCTGCGGGTCGACCAGGGGAACACAAAGCAGTGACTGCCAAGGTGTGGCCCGGGCTGGCAGAAAGCGGGTTTCGTGAACGCTGTCGCTCAACGACCCGAGGTACACCACACGGTTCTGGCCCAGGGAGAATTGCAGCAATTGTTCAGCCTGGTAATCGGAAGGCAGGCTTTGCGGGTCACGAAAATGCAACTGGCCTTCCAGGCATTCGGTGTTCATTTTCAGGCGTGTACCGGTGGTGTCGAGCAGGTATAACTGCACTAGCTCACAACCGCTGAGCCGAGACACACCCTGGATGAAATTCCCCACCAACGCCTCACCTTCCGTCAAAAGCGAGAGGTTGGAGAACTGCGCCAAGAGCGCTTCGGCATAGTCCAGTGGCTGCGAGAGTTTCTTGAACAGAGCGCCCACTTCAGGAGAACTCGCACGCGACACTGGCTTCACCCTTGAGCACCGCGCGTACATGCCGTAGCGGTTCGCCGCCGGCCATGGCCGCGAGCAAGCGGTCGGCAACCAGCGGCATCAGGTGCTGGTCGAGCAATTGACCAATCAGCCGCGCTCCACGGTCATTGCGACTGCAGCGCTCGACCAGGTGGCTCACGAGGTGCTCGCAATAACTGAAGCCCAACTGACGTCGACGCAATCGCTGGCCCAGGCGGTCGAGTTTGATTTCCACCAGTTCACGCAGCACAGGCCCGCTGACCGGGTAATACGGCACCACGCGCATGCGGGCCAGCAACGCTGGCTTGAAATGGTTGCTGAGGATCGGGCGAATGGACTCCTCAAGGCGCTCGGCACTTGGTCGTGCGCCGTTTTCGCACAGCTCGTCGATACACTCACTGCCCAGGTTCGATGTCATCAGAATCAGGGTGTTGCGAAAATCGATCTCCCGCCCTTCCCCATCATTGGCCAGGCCTTTGTCGAAGATCTGGTAGAACAGGTTCAACACATCCGGGTCGGCTTTTTCGACTTCGTCGAGCAGCACCACGCTATAGGGTTTTTGCCGCACAGCTTCGGTGAGCATGCCGCCTTCGCCAAAACCGACGTAGCCCGGCGGCGCTCCGATCAGTCGGGAAACGGTATGTTTCTCCTGGAACTCGGTCATGTTGATCGTTGTGAGGAAACGCTCACCGCCATAGAGCAGGTCGGCCAAGGCATGTGCTGTTTCAGTCTTGCCGACGCCACTTGGGCCCACCAACAAAAATACCCCTACCGGGGCGTCGGGTTCGTTCAAGCCTGCGGCGGCGGCGCGCATCGCGCGATCAAGCGCCTGTACGGCCGATTCCTGGCCACGAATACGTGCACGCAGGTCTGTGGCGAAACTGGCGACTTTCAGATTGTGCTCGCGCGCCAGTTGCGCCAGCGGTACACCGGTCCAGGCATGGATCACTTCGGCGACCAGTCGTGGGCAAACTTCAAAGCTGACCAGGCGCTCCTGGGTTTGTGCGGCCACCAGCGAGTCGTGTGTTTCATGCACGGCCGCTTCCAGCGCCTCGATACCGTGGGCTTGATCCACCGCGCTTTCCCGTGCCCTGGCCAATTGCTGACGTAGCGACAGCAAACGTTCCGCGAGGATACGTTGCTCGGTCCATTGGAATTCCAGCGTGTGACTCTCGTCCTCGATGGCTGCCAGACGTACCTCCAGCGCCTCCAGAGCCTGAAGATCAACCGGCAGGCCAGCCTCTGCGTCGCGACGCAGCGCCTGGCGTTGGCGCGCGCCTTCGGCCAACTCGCCACGTAGTCGCTCCAGGCTTTGTGGGGCCGCGGCCAAGCTGATCCGCACGCGAGCGCAGGCGGTGTCGAGCACATCCACGGCCTTGTCCGGCAACTGACGACCGGCCAGGTAGCGGGCCGACAATTGCGCTGCCGTGACCACCGCGTCATCGCGCAGGTAGACGCCATGACTGTTTTCGTAGACCCGGGCCAGGCCACGCAGGATGGTCACTGCCTCGCTGACGGTCGGCTCGTGCAATTGCACCGCTTGGAAACGACGGGCCAGGGCCGGGTCTTTTTCAAAGTATTTTTTATACTCGGCCCAGGTGGTCGCCGCGATGGTACGCAGCTCGCCCCGGGCCAAGGCAGGCTTGAGCAGGTTGGCCGCATCGGTGCCCCCGGCGTGGTTACCCGCGCCGATCAAGGTATGGGCTTCGTCGATGAACAGGATGATGGGTTTTGGCGAAGCCTTGACCTCATCGATCACCCCCTTGAGACGACGCTCGAATTCTCCCTTGATGCTGGCGCCAGCCTGCAGCAGCCCCATATCCAGTGAAAGCAATTCAACGCCTTGAAGCACCGACGGAACCTCCCCGGCGGCGATGCGCAACGCCAGCCCTTCGACGATGGCGGTCTTACCCACCCCTGCTTCACCGACGACGATTGGATTGTTTTTGCGGCGACGAACGAGGATATCGATCATCTGCCTGATTTCGCTGTCGCGACAGAGTACCGGGTCGAGTTGGCCTTCACGGGCCTGTCGGGTCAGGTCATGGGTAAAGCGCGACAGCAGGGAGCCGTGCGTCGTGGTGGGCTGGCCGGCAACCGGTTGAGCCTGTTGCGACAAGGCGAACCCTTTCAGGCGATCAACGTTCAACCGGTTAAGCAGCGCCAAATAGGCACTCCCGGCGTAGCGAAGCGGGTTGCGCAGCAACGCCAGGAGCAACGCTGCTTGTCCGACGTCGCTGCGGCCGAGTTCGAGATTGGCCACCAGCAGCGCATCCTGCAACCACTGCACCAGTTCCGGAGCGAATACCGGGTTGCGCGAAGCGCTGTGCCCTATCCGCGGTTGCAGGGCCGCGCTCAACTCGCCTGCACTGACCTGGGCGTCCTGCAAGGCGCGCGCGAGCAGACCCTGGGGACGCTCCAGCAGACTCAGCATCAAGTCTTCCACCAGGACCTTGTCCGCGGCACGGGCCACGCAATGCTCGGCCGAACGCTCCAGGTCACGCCTGGTTTCAGCGTCCAATGCCTGGATCAGTTGCTGAAGGTCTACATTGATCATGTCATCCATTCCTAATGAATTTTACTGCCAAGGGTCACCACGCCATCAGCGCGCTCATGCCCCAGCCAACTGGTCCATCCCAGGCGGCAAGTGTTCTGTTCACCGATACACAGCTCACGAATTGCCTGCTGGCGCAGGACCAGGCGAATGTCATATTCGAGGGGATCACGCAGGGTGAATTGCACCAGCGAACACAGCGGCTGGTAACCGTTTCCAATGGGCAGGAATTCGTGGAAGCGCTGCCAGTCCAGCTCGCTGATATGGATCCGAAACTTGCCGCTGCGGTCGCGCACTCGCTCGCCGAACACCAGGTCCTGACCGAGCAGGCTGTTGGCGCTCCCCAGGCGATTAAGCTGTTCGTCAAGGATGTCCACATGCCGCTCGACGCACTGTTCGAGGTTCAGTTCGGCGTGCTTGAAGTAATAACGCAGTACGGCCTCGATCAGCGCCGCTGAATGGGCACGCAGGCTCAGCAAGCCCAGGTACGGCAGCAGACGTTTCCAGTTCAGTTGGCTGGCCTTGCGAATCTCTTCGCCCCCTAAACCGATCAGTGCGTACAACTGTTCGGAAAACGGATCTCGGGCGCCGCTCTGAAAACTTGCGCAGTAACGATACTTGCGCCAGATCGGCAGCATCAGCCGTTGGAGACGATGGTGAAAGACGTCCAGAAAGTCGCGTGTTGGATTGCCGTTTTCCTCTCCTACTGCCTGCTCACCGTAGAACGCCGGCAACGGCGAACCCGCACCCACCAAGCTGATCAGGTTCAAGCGCAGACGCGCCCGCACCTGGCCGTGCTCTTCAAAAAACTCCACACGATCAATGTCGCTGGACGGGAATCCCAGGCTTGGGTTGGCCTGAAACTCCAATCGGTCATACAGCGCTTCATCGTCCAAACCAGGATGAGCCTCGCGCAGCCGATCAATGACCAGCAACACGGCCTGGAATAACGAGTACTCGCGTATCCCTTGCGTCAGCACGTTTATAGAAGCGGCTGTTGGCCCATGCGGGGTGTCCATTGGTACACCTCTCCTTGTGTGCTGTTCACCCGCAACTCGTGGTACGAATTGAGGCTGGCATACAACGCGAAAAACTCGTTGAGGACCGAAGCGAAGACGAACAGGTCGCCCTCGCCGATGTAACCCAGCGGGTCGATGGTCAGTTCAGTGCGCAGGCCGCGCACTGGCAAGCCCCGGTGCAAGCGGTCGACAGCCTGGTGCCGGATTGACTTGAGTCCATTGAGCAAACGCTTGCTGACTTTCTCTGCCTGTTCGTCGTGGTAACGCGGAAAATCGTAGGTTTCGAGAATCACCTTGAGCGCATTGACGTCGGCCAGGGACAGATAGTTGAGTGACATATTGCTGATCAACTTCCAGAGGAAGTCGCGGTTGAGTGGCGGCGCGAAACTTGGCGTGACCGGACCGATGTTGCGGAAACTCAGCCCCTCGGGGCTTTTTTCGCTGGGTTGATCGATGTCCCCGGGCTTGAGCTGGCGCGGCAGGTTCCGGTTGGTGCACATCAATTCGATCGACAGGGTTTCATGAGGGTGAGCGTGCCGGACACCAAAGCCCAGGCAGGTGTCCAGACCGTCGTGCATCAAGGAAGACCGCTGGCGAACGCTGTAATAGGGGCGGCTGTGGGGCACATCGAAGCTTGAATCGTGCTCGAAGGATTCGAACGGCACATAGGCCTGATAACCCAGGCCTCCGGGACTCCAGCCAGTGACGCTTTCGACCGAAAACACACCGCAGTGCTCCTGGTCGTACTCAGCCGGCAACAGCAGGTACTCATCTTGTTTGCTGTCCAGGCGGATCGGGTGGGCGTCATGCTTGAACAGATTGACGATCGGCGTGCAGTACAGCTTTATGTTATCCAGCGTCGGGCGCATTCGCTGGATACTACTTTTGCCAATATCGAAGCGCAGCTCCAGGCCTCGCATCTGCTCGATGTTGCCATGCGGCAAGGTGTTGATCACGTCCAGGCCATTGATGTCGACGAACAGGAACTTGTCCTGGAAAGCGAAATATTCTTGCAGGTAGCGATAGCCACGAAAGGTATTCAGCGGGTACGGGACCAGCGCTTCCTCCTCGGCAAACCCGACCGGCTGTACACGGTCAGCGGGGAGCCTGAACGTCGTCGGGCTGCCATCTGCCGTCCGTAGGGCCGCGCCGGTGCCGTCCAACGGGATCAGCTCGATACCTTCAAGATTACGCAGCAGGCTTAGATAAAGCATCTGGCTGATGTAGCGTTCGCCAGTCAAATGCAGGCGTAAGCGGCTCAGTTGTAGCTCGCCCAAATGACCGTCGCAACGCATCTGAAGATGCAAGCTCAACAGCGACCCCTCCCCTTTTACCGAATAACTCAGCTGGGTCAGATCAAGCGCGAGGACGTCGGTGGGGTAACAGGTAAGGAAACGACAACTCACCTTCTGGACCGGCTTGCTTTCGACCGGCGTATCGCGCTCGACCCGAAACGCGGGCCCAGATCGCTGCAGCGGATCGAACTGCAAAATGCCGAAGGCCGGCAATGGCCGCATGTAGTTCGGCCACAACAGTTGCATCAGCGAATGACTCAGCTCCGGCAACTGGTCGTCTAGCTTCTGGCGCAGCCGTCCGGTCAGGAATGCAAACCCCTCCAGTAGCCGCTCTACATCCGGGTCCCGTCCGGCCTGCCCGAGAAAGGGCGCCAATGCCGGGTTGCGCTCGGCGAAACATCGACCCAACTGGCGGAGCGCCGTCAGTTCGCTCTGGTAGTAATGATTGAACGACATCAGTGGCTATCCTTGTCTGACCTTGACCTGACCGCTGCCGTCCAGGCGCGCGGAAAAGCTGACCTGTCGCCTGACCCCGTCCACATCCAGTAACGCGTCGATGCGCAAGGACAGGCGAAGTTGATCGGCGTTGCTCGGCATTAAAACGACACAGACATCGCGCAAACGTGGTTCGTAGGCCTTGATGAAGGTCTCGATTGCCCTGCGGGCTTGGCTCCCCACGTCGTGCAGGCTAAAGCGCATGTCATTGAGGTCCGGCAGTCCATAATCCGCGAGTGTCTGCACGCTACCTGCCCGCGTACTGAGCATCTTGGCCAGATGCGCAGCAACGGATGTGACAACGCAAACCTCGCGGCTCAAACCCCTGCGCTTTTCAGAATCATCAGCCAGTCGTTCGAAAAGACTGCCGTAAGTCATGGGTGCTTACGCCTTGTCCAGTTTGCCGACCAGTGACAGCGTGAAATCGGCGCCCATGTACTTAAAGTGCGGCCTTACGTTGAGGCCGACGCGGTACCAGCCCGGTTCACCTTCCACGTCACTGACCACAATCTTCGCGGCACGCAGCGGACGACGGCCACGGACTTCGGCACTTGGGTTCTCCTGGTCGGCCACGTACTGGCGGATCCAGTTATTGAGCTCACGCTCCAGGTCCGTGCGTTCTTTCCAGGACCCCAATTGCTCGCGCTGCAGAACTTTCAAATAATGAGCCAGGCGATTGACGATCATCATGTAAGGCAACTGGGTGCCGAGCTTGTAGTTCAGCTCTGCATGCTTGTCCTCGGCGCTGTTACCGAAGAACTTTGATTTCTGCACGGAGCTGGCGGAGAAGAACGCGGCATTGTCACTGCCTTTGCGCATGGTCAGGGAGATGAAGCCCTCCTCGGCCAATTCGTATTCGCGGCGATCGGACACCAGTACTTCGGTCGGGATCTTGGTTTCGATTTCGCCCATGCTTTCGAAGTGGTGCAATGGCAGGTCTTCGACCGCGCCACCACTTTGTGGGCCGACGATATTCGGGCACCAGCGGAATTTAGCGAAGCTGTCGGTCAGCCTCGTGCCGAACGCGTACGCCGTGTTGCCCCACAGGTAGTGCTCGTGGCTGTTGGCAACGGTTTCCTTGTAGACGAACGACTTGGCCGGGTTCTCTTGCGGATCGTATGGGTTGCGCAATAGGAAGCGCGGGACGGTCAGGCCGAAATAACGAGCGTCTTCCGATTGACGAAAGCTCTGCCACTTGGCGAATTGCGGGCCTTCGAAATGATCTTTCAGGTCCTTGAGGTCCGGCAGTCCCGTGAAACTCTCCAGGCCAAAGAATTTCGGACCGGCCGCAGCAATGAATGGCGCATGGGACATGCAGGCGACACTGGACACGTACTGCATCAATTTCACGTCCGGCGAGCTTGGGGACATGAAGTAGTTGGCGATGACCGCGCCCACCGGTTGCCCACCGAACTGGCCGTACTCAGCGGTGTAGATATGCTTGTACAGGCCCGACTGCATGACCTCAGGCGAATCCTCGAAGTCGTCCAGCAAATCGTCCTTGGACACATTGAGCATTTCTATCTTGATGTTTTCGCGAAAGTCGGTGCGGTCCACCAGCAACTGCAAACCGCGCCACGCCGATTCCAACGCCTGGAATTGCGGGTGGTGGAGGATTTCGTCCACCTGGCGACTGAGCTTGGCGTCGATCTCGGCGATCATTCGGTCAACCATGGCCTTCTTGACCGGCTCGCCGCTGTTTTGCGGCTTGAGCAGCTCTTCGATGAACGCAGACACACCGCGCCTGGCAATGTCATAGGCTTCATCGTCCGGAGTCAGACGCGTCTGGGCGATGATGCTTTCAAGAATGCTGTAGTCCGCGTTGTCCTGGCTCTGCTGCTGTACTGCATGGGTACTCATGTTTCGGCTTCCTTGGCTGAAAGAAATCAAGCGCTCTTCGCTGTGGTGTCCAGGCCCAGCTCATCCAGTACTCGGCGGCGGGAGTCGTCATTGGCGAGTACGCCTTCGATGGCTTTACGAAATGCCGGCGTGTTGCCCAACGGCCCTTTGAGTGCCACCAGCGCCTCGCGCAGCGCCATCAGCTTGCTGAGTTCCGGTACTTGCTCGACCAGGCTCGCCGGATTGAAGTCTTTCATCGAGTTCAAGCGCAGCTGTATAGGCAGCTCCTCAACGCCGCTCTCTGCCTGGAGACGATTCGGTACGCTCAGGGTCAGGCTCAGCTCTTGCTTGGCCAACACTTCGTCGAAGGTCATTTTGTCGATGCCGATCGGCTTGCGATCCTCGACCTTGCGTTCATCCAAGCGGTGGGTGTAATCACCGATCGCCAACAGTTTCAACGGCAGTTCAATGTCTTCCTGAGCACCGCCGGTGGCAGGCTTGAAGGTAACGTTGATACGTTCCTTAGGGGCGACCGAGCCTTCTTTGGCCATGATTTTCTCCTTCTTTCAATTTGGGACCCGGAGGCCTATTCAATGACCCGTTCCAGATCGAGGTGACATAACCTGCGATGGGTCTCTTCCTTGCATTCACGTACAGAGTGGTTTTGTGGCAACAACTCGCAGCAGCTATGCAACAGGTGCAGCACCTGCAGCTCCAAGAGCGGCTCCCAGGCATTCAGGCCTGCGTTTCGTAGCGTCTGATCGAGGGCCTCCAACTGGACCTTGGCGAGTTCGTATTTCCTGGCCGAAAAGCACACACGAGCCAACGCGAAGTGCCAAAGAAATCGCTCGCGCGCTCCATTGGCGCTTTGCATGCCTTGCCTGAGCAACTTAACGGCGGGTTTGAGACCGTCGTTGCGCAGGATCGCCTCGGCTTCCTCCAGCGCCCCTTCCCAAGGCGCAAGGTTGTCGGGGACATCGGCCGTGGGTGCCGCGCCGGGGCTCTGCAGGTGAGGCTTGACTTGGGCAGCGATCCAACCCCGGGTGGCCGGATCGGCGAACGGCGTACCGTCATGCCAGCGCAATTCGATAATGCCCGGCAGGCGCTGGATGAATAACGCAAAATGGACTTCCAGTTCCCGCATGGCCAACTCGGCGTTCAACCCTTGCAGGCATTCCCAGGCCAGCCTCTGGCCATCGAACCAGAACGGTGCCGTCGCCAGGCTCGCCTCGATCTCCACAAGCAGGTCTGCGTAATCACCCTGCTGGAAACGATCTTGGTAAACCTTGAGTTTGTCCGCTGGCAGGCCGCGCAGCTGGGTGACCTGCTCGGCATTGCGCTCGGGCAATACATCGATGGCCAGCCAGAGCATGGTGCGATTCAGGCGCAGGGCACGAGCGTCAGTCGCTTTTTGTTTGAGCCACCAGGCGCATAACGGACGCGCACCCTCCTGCTGGGCGCGCAGCGCTTTGTGGGCTTCTTTTTCGTTTTCGATAGGAGTGCCGGATGCGAGCAGCTGGGTGGCAACCTGCTTTACCTGAGCCACAACCGTTCCAATGGCGCCAGGCTGCGGCCGGTTTCCGGTGGCTCGCTGGATCATACTGTCGAGGCGCCGACACAGCGGCAGCAGCAGAGGTGCGTCGTCACCCAATTGGGCGGTGCAAGCAGCGTCGAGGCTCTCCATTTGTTCCGCGAGATGGCGGAACATCGGCAACTGCTCTTTGATCGCAATGTCATCGCCAAACGCTTGTTCCAGGCGAGGCAACAGCCAATTGATGCTGGCGGCACGGGTTCGATTCTTGAGCGGGTGGATGTCCAGCCAATGGTGCTTGCATAAGTGCTGCAAAAGACCGAGACCCGCTAGCAGCCCTTGGAACGACTCTCGCTGATACAGCGCCCAAACCAGCCAAGCCACCACACGTAGATCCTTCGACTGGGTCCGCAACAGCACTTCGCTTCCCTCAAGGACCTTCAACCAGTCGACCTGACCACTTGCGTGCATCGACCGGGCTTTGCCCACCTCGCTTTCCAAGACTTCGTATTCATTTGAAAAACGCACGTCCGCACCCGCAAAACTGTCCTTGGAAACGGGAGTCTTGGCGAGCATCAAATAATGGACGGACAGATTTTCGGAATACGACATTTACCCCCCTGAAAGTTCGGTGTGTGGCCTGGGTTATTTGGACGGCATGGTTATTCAAGGTAAATATTCAGCTTCGTTTGTAGGAGATTTCGCCAAATACAATCCAGCCGCCTCGCCCCAAACGCTCACCGCTCTCTTACCTGCCGAACGCCGCGAAGAATGCCAAGGTTTCCAGAATAAAAAAGTAGGAGCTTTCCTTTTTTTAAAGAAACAAAACCAAATGGAGCCCAAGTGAAACTTCCCACGTCGAGCCAGTATTGGAGATATTGGAATTTACCTTTCAAAAAATGACAAACCGCTTCAAATTATTTCTGTCGCAATCTCTTTGATCCATGAAGAAGATTCCTACATCCCTTTCCTTTTTTACCGGTGCCTACGCGATCATCCGTCAAGTCTGCTTCAATGGAATCAGGAGCTAAAGCCACAACCCAAGGACGTTCGCCATGTTACCCACCTTTGATCTGTCCAACTTCCGCCTCACGATCCGTGACCTCACGCACGACTTCCAAGTCCTGGCCTTCGAAGGTTCGGAAGCCATCAGCACCCCCTATTCATTCGACATTGAACTTGTCAGCGAACGAAGGGATATAAACCTGGAACATTTATTAAACAAACAGGCCTTTTTAGCATTTGATAAACAGGGAAGCGGTGTTCACGGGGTGATTTATCGTGCTGCGCAAGGCGATTCAGGTAAAAAGCTGACTTATTACACAATAAGATTAGCGCCACGCCTGGCTTACTTGGAGCACCGCATCAATCAGCGAATTTTCCAACAGGCCAGTGTGCCGCACATCATCACGTTGATTCTCAAGGAACACGGCATTCTCACCGATGCCCATCGCTTCCAGTTAAGTGCGAGTTATTTGCCTCGTGACTACTGTGTGCAGTATCACGAATCCGACTTGCACTTCATCGAGCGCCTGTGTCACGAAGAAGGCCTGCATTATCACTTCCAGTACAGTGAATCGGACCATCACCTGGTATTTGGTGATAACCAGAGCGTATTCCCTCGGCTTGAGCAGCGTACTGTTTATAAACACGGCAGCGGCATGGTTGACGACGAGCCGGTCATCCATCGATTTGGCCTGCGACTGGAGACCCGGACCAGCCGCGTCACGCGCCGTGATTACGATTTCGAGAAGGCGACATTCCTGTTGGAGGGCAGCTGTCAGCCCGGCGTCGAAAACGTTCAACCAGACCTGGAAGCCTATGACTATCCGGGCGACTTTACCCAGCAAAAACGCGGCAGATTATTGAGCCAGAGAGCCCTGGAACGCCATCGCGTCGACTACCGCCAGGCCGAAGGAAAGAGTGATCAGCCAGCATTGAGGACGGGGCACTTCCTGACATTGAGTGAGCACCCTCGCCAGGAGTGGAATGATCTATGGCTCCTGACCGAAGTGCATCACGAAGGCAAACAGCCGCAAGTGCTGGAGGAAATCACTCCCAGTAACGCTGGCGAGGCTGAAGACCGCTTCAATCAGGGCTATCGCAATCGCTTCGTTGCCACGCCTTGGGACGCGATCTTCCGTTCGCAGCGGGTCTATAAGAAGCCACGTATATCCGGCAGTCAGACCGCAATCGTCACCGGCCCCCAGGGCGAAGATATCCACTGCGACCGGTATGGCCGGGTCAAGGTCAGGTTCTTTTGGGATCGTGCGGGACACGTCGATGACGGCAGCAGTTGTTGGTTGCGAGTGGCCTCCAACTGGGCGGGTAACAGCTACGGGGGCACCACGATCCCGCGGGTTGGCATGGAGGTATTGGTGGCCTTCATGGAAGGCGATCCCGACAAGCCGTTGATCATCGGATGCCTGACCAATAGCGCCAATGCCTCGCCCTACCCGTTGCCTGCGCACAAGACCCGTACTGTGTTTCGCTCTCGCAGCTCACCGGACGGCAAGGGCTTCAACGAGCTGCATCTGGAAGATCGCGCAGGCCAGGAACTGATCTATGTGCGAGCTCAGCGTGACATGGAACAAAAAATCGAAAACGACAGCCGATTGGAGATTGGCAACGAGCGACGGGAAACCATCAAGGGCAACAGCATCACTGTCCTGCACGCCGAAGAGCATCGGACCACGGCCGCCGACCGCACGGTCCAGGTCGAAGGCAATGACTACCTGCGCGTCGCCAACCGCCACACCCATGTCGATCAGACACTGGCCGTCGAGGCCGGGCAGCAAATTCATATCAAGGCAGGCGCTCATGTGGTCCTTGAAGCAGGCGCAACCCTCAGTTTGAAAGCCGGGGGCCAGCACATCGTGATCGATCACAGTGGTATCTACAGCAGCAGTGAAATCCAACTCGGCGGCGCCCCCATGGCCGGCGCCACTGCCTCATCATTCAGACCCGGTTTGACCGATCCCTTGGCGGCCCCAGCCCCAGTATTCGCTCCCACTCAACGCGCGCTGATAACAGCCAGCAAAGCAGCGGGATTGGACTTTTGTCCGATCTGCGAGGCCTGCCGCGAGGGTCTCTGCCTAATGGAAGTCGCCGCCGCATGACTCGCTCACTCCCCCATCAATGGTTGATCGAACAGCAACGCCTCGGCCACGCCCTGTGCCTCGTCCTGGACTCAGAACATGAGCACCCCACGCGCCAGACATTGCTCAAGAACAGTCGTCCTGACCAACACTTGAGCGTGTACGGCCAAACGCTGGTTGCTGACCTCGCTGACGCCGGCCCCTTTGTCTTCACCTTCGATAGGCCCGGCGACGAACACATCAATGAATTGCTCGACCGACCGGACAGCCACTGGGGATGGTTTGCCAGCCTTCCCAAAGGGGAGCTGCCTACACTGGTGGAGCACTGGCGGGAACGGCTGGTCATCGGAGAACGCCCCCATCAGGCGTTGTACCGCTTCCATGACAACCGTGTACTGTCCCGGGCGCTCAAGTACCTGTCCGTTGAAGACTATCCGGCCTACCTCGGACCAGCGATCAGTGTCTGCTATTGGCAGGGCAATCACTGGTCAAGCACGCATAACCCGGCGCCAGGAACCTATCCGGTGCCTGATTCGCCTCTTTGGCTGCAGGTGCCCGTTACCCCGCAGCAAGCGATGCAGGTTCGGCTCGTCAATGCCCGTCGCTTCCTGTTGGCCGAGCATGTCCAGGCCTTCGCCGCACTGGCCGAGCAACAGGATCCGGAGGCGTGGTTGCGTGTCACGCTCGATCAGGCCGAGGCCTGGCATTGGCAGGCGTCCGAGCAGTTGGAGTTTTTATTGACCCAGCGCCTGCAAGCACCCGCCCAGGCGCTGGCGCCGTATTGGCAAGTACGTTCAGCTGAAAGCCCCGACGAGCATTTTGAACGGGTGCGCCTGATGGCAGCGTTTTGGCAGGGAGATACGCCGGCATGAAACAGGCTTTGTGCATTGCAAGTTTGAGCGGCCTGGCGATGGCGGCAGGTTGTGCCAACACACAGCCGAACACGTTTACTTTTACGGCAGATTTACCGCGTGACTTTGCCTACCAGGCAGCGGTGTACTACGTGCCCGCCCCAAGCGAAACCTGCACCGTCGAGACCCGGTATAACAAAGCGCCGGTATTCAACAGGGAGTGGCGTAAGGCATACAAACCCGATTCCGAAATCGTTATTCGCCGAACCCGTATGGGTTGCCCGCTGGTGATCAGCCGCATTGAGCTCGAAATCAACTCCGCCTATGGCGAGGACTGGAGCGATATCAGTCAAGACTCAGCCAACGTCGTGATTCGCGATGAGCTGGAAGCGCAATACAAAGGCACGTTCAGCGAAGCGGGTGAAAGTACTTTTTACGGCCAATGCCAATGGTTGTTCCGCACCTCAGGCAAGCCCCGCATTCTAAGAAAAATCCTCGACTGCAAAAAAACCAACCCACAAGGCGAGCTTGGGCGTGGACGTCCTTTCTCGGCGTACACCCTTGATCAGCTACCGGGTAAAACCGTGAGGATGAAGATCAAGTTGGCCCGCGAAGAGAGGCCCTACATGGGTGATACCTGGGTGAAGGTACCCAACGGCTGGAAACGCTGCATGGGCGATAACTTCGAAGATCCATACGCATTTTGTTTCGGTAATTACAAAGACTTCAGCGGTTTTCAGATGCCCGATGGGCGCAAATGCACTATTTACCCCGGTTGTACGGAATAAGGAGATCGCGTATGACATCGTTTCAAAAGGAATTGGAGTCGAGGCTAAGCAGTCGCAATTTGGCCTGTCCTGTCGGGGGTAGATGGACCAGTTTTCAGCTCGTCGATGAGTTTGGTTCTGGCGAGCCCTATGCGGGACTGGCCTATATGGCGACCGATTCGGAAGGACAACAATACTCAGGCAACCTGGATGCCATGGGCATCGGCAAGGTCATCAACCACTACGCAGGGCCGCTTGCCCTTGCCTTTGAACAACCGTATCAAGGGCAGGAAAAGTTTTATATCGAGCTTCAACGTAGAACTCACTACCCTCTCCAAATCACCGAACTACAAGTCCGCGCCGAGCAAACCCGCTACCTGAACCCAAACGCCACACGCACCCGGGAAAATCCCGCACAAGCCTGTGCAGACGATTACTTCCAAGTGGAAGTACGGCACTTGGTCAAGCATGTCGCGCACTTGCCCCCCGAGGTGTACCGCCATTACCCAGCCCCTTCGGGGCCGGCACGGCTGATGGGTGAACATGGCAAGCTCGGCGTAGCGCTGATGCCGCAAAAACACACGGTGCTGGAAGTTCGCCCGTTGCGCGCCTTGCGCCCCATGCTGTCCACCGCCCCTGAATTCTGCGCGCTCAACTTGTATCAACTGGCGCTCATGTCGACCTTGACCTACTGCCCCTTCGGGCAAACACCTGACAAGGCTCCGATAACAACGCCGCTGAGCTTCACCAAGCAACCAAGCGTGGGCAATTGGTTCGCGGATGCATTGGCCAAGTTCGAAGAACTCGGGGAGTTCTATCCGGAACAGACAAAGCCCTATTACCCGCTTTATGAAGACGTGCCCTACTCCAAACGCCTGGAGATCGTGCCGTTCGACCCAGCCCTCTACGCGGTCAACGATCCGGAATTGGGTGCACATCAGGAACATCCCGCCAAAGTCCATTTTCTCGATGACACCGACAAGCAAGAAAGCACCGACACCCAGGCCTACATCACCCACAACGACGAACTGATCCTGATAGCAGTACGTGGCACCCAGCAAACCGCCGACTTCCTGCGCGACGCCGATGCGCTCCAAGTGCCGTTTGAAGAAGGTGTCGGCCAGGTGCATCAAGGGTTCTATGGTGCCGCCAAGAAAACTGCGGCCTTCGTGACGAGCTATCTGGACAGGTTCTACGCCGGCCAAAAACTGCTGATATGCGGCCACAGCCTGGGCGGCGCGGTGGCGTTACTCCTTTCAGAAATGCTGCGGCGCAGACCAGAAGGCTACACCCTCCAGCTTTACACCTACGGCGCCCCTCGCGCCGCCGACGCCACTTTCACAAAAAACGCCGAAGCCTTGGTGCATTACCGAATGGTCAACCACAACGACCCGATACCCAGCGTCCCCGGCAGTTGGATGAATACCAAGAGCGATGTTTATGGCACAGGGTTGGCCCTTGCATTCGCCAACGTACCGGTCGGCCTTTCCGTGTTCGTGGCGGGCATCACTAACCTGACGGGCGAGCGCTACGAGCACCACGGCATTTTGCGGCACTTCCTGCCGGTGGAGTTCGATCGCAGGGAGCGGTCTTCAATCCTGTGGATGCCCCAGTGCGACACCATCACCCAACACCCCGCCTGCGAGGTGGCCCTCAAGCATAAACATGGCTTGCCGAACCGCCCGGCATTGCTGGCCCAACTCATCCAGACCGGTGATCACTTCATGGTCCCCAGCTACATTCCCGCTTGCTGGGCGACCCTGCGGCGCTGGCAGGAAGCGCAAATCCGCGGAAGCACGCTGGCGACAAAACGCGAATATGAATGGATCGACAATGCACTGACGCGGATTACCCAACAGCTGCGTGATGAAGAGCGTTACCTGGCGGGAAGGGGCGCGCCCAATGGGCGTAGCGAAAGCGCCGTCAACATTGCGCTCATCCGCGAGGTCGACAAGATGCACAACACCCGTGCGCGCCTGGCGACGCTGCGCACCGCGTCGGTCAGTGAAAAAGATGTCTATGGGAGTTTGTCGGAACAACCTGAGCAATTGGCACAAAACCTGGCTCGCTGGCAGGCGCATCCGGAGAACAGGGTGGCCGAGAAGTTGGCGATGGCGCCGGCCATGGATGACGACGGGGAATTGATCCGTGGTGGTCACGGGTATGCCATTGGCGAACCGTATACGCTGGATCTCGATTTCATCATCTGATCGGTATGGCGGCCAATACGACGACTGCGCCGCCGAGCGGGAGCAAGCTCCCTCGCCACAGGCCGTGCGTGCCTTCAGATCGGGTGTGCATGTGCTGGCGCCATCGCGAGCAGGCTCGCTCCCACAGGGGATTGGCGGTGGGTGCTCATTCTGTGATCACCTCGGGTTGGTCAACGACGCCCAACCTGTGGCGAGGGAGCTTGCTCCCGCTGGGCTGCGCAGCAGCCCCAAAAAGGCGGGCACATTCCTACAGAAAAACCGCTGCGCCACCGAGCAAGAGCAAGCTCCCTCGCCCCGATTCCTGGGCATTACCAAGGCTTGTTTATTCTCCCGCCGCAACGCTTCCACCCAGCTACGAATCCTTGCGCCATTGCCTACAACTACGCCAGAATCCGCCCGCTTGTGCGCCTTGCCCAAGGGTTCTATCGTTTCCCTGCCACTGCCCATCAGTGGTCGGGTTTAGTAGCCCGGGGTTGTGTCAGTAGGATGCATGAGCTCTCCGTCCAAGCAGGTTCCTACCTGTCCTTGATGGTGGCTGTGCGCAGGGCGCTTCGGCGCGCCGGCAATGCTGATCTCCCCGGTCTACTAACCTGCGTACAGCCGCCACCCTTCTTTTAGTAGGGAAGAGGTTGCGGCTTAACCATGGAGTATCAGCACATGTTCAAGCCAACACCGAATCCCCCCGAAGCAGATCGCAGCTCTACGTCCACCAAATCCAAAACGAAAAAACAAGACGAAGCAGAAAGGCGCGCCTTGGATTACTACCTGCAACCGAAACCGGAAAAGTCCGAAGATGCATCCAAACCGGACCAGCTCTTCACCGTGTCAAAAAACGCCGACAACGAATGCCTGCTCGCCAACCTCAGCGAAAACCTGGCATCCGCCGACGCGATGATCAGCAACCTCGCCTTCGACCTGGAAGGCCCCCGCCGCCACATCGCCCTCGGCATCCAGCAACTGATCGAGATGAGTTCATTGCTGGCCAGCCGTGCGCTGGATAACGTCGACCCTCGCTAGCCGCAACACCACAAACCCGTGGCGAGGGAGCTTGCTCCCGCTCGGCGGCGCAGCGACCGCAAGATTTTAGGGCCGCTTCACGCCCAGCGGGAGCAAGACTCCCTCGCCACGGGTTGTAAGGCGCGTCTGACGGGTTGCTCAGCCCTTCCGCCAAGCCACGCTGCCTTGCGCCTTTGCCTACAACTACACCGGAACCCGCCGACTTGTGGGCCATACACTCAACCCCTATCGTCTCCTCGTCGCTGACATCAGCGAACGGCTTGGCGGCCAATTCGTCAGTAATTGCTGAACACTTTAAGCATCACATTCTTCTAGAGGGGGTGCGAAAAAAGTTGATATCAAGGATTTGGAAGTGGGGAAAGTTATACGGCGCAAATATGAGGAATGGCGGGCTTATGCCTGTGCGGCCCGCACAGCTTCCAACGAGCTATTGACGTTGCTAGCACAAGAACCAGCAGATCCTGAACGAGCGTCTGGTGTTGATTTTGCACTGGTGCGCTTCGGCAACATCGATGCTGATGCGCTCGAACAATTTAATCTATGGGAATCAGACCATGGTTTCCCCTGGCATGACTCTCCAGAGGTCATCAAAAGCGATGCCCGACATCTCGACCTTGCGCTGTGGTACGGGAATCTACTGTGCGGTCTATGCTTCGCCACACCCAGCGGCAAACGCACCGTTGTACGGATCAAGCTACTGGAAGGCCATCCCAAGCGGGAGAGTGGTTCACACCCGTTGAAGAGAAGAGTCATCCAGCTTTGCGTGCTTGCCGTTACTCAGTACTGCAAGATCATTGGTGCGGAACTCATTGAAATAGATAGCCCGTTACCCGGCGCAGTCCCTATATACGTCGAAAATGAATTTCAGATGGTAAACGGTGCCCTTGTGTTGACTCTTGATGAGTAATAGCATCATTCCAGAGGTGATCGAAAAATGAGCAAATTGAAAGCAACCCAACGCGGGAAGGCCGGCAAACATAAAGGGCAGGACAACTTTGACTGCTTGTACGTACGCGGCTTGCGCAAAGCTCGTGTCACAAGCTCAATGGATTTGCGGATACTCGACCGCATCCGTCGTGGGTCCTCCGATGAGCCTGATGGTGCACTCGCAGGCTCGCGCTTGGTCAAGCTATCTGCCAGCGCGTAACCCCCACAAAGTAAGCATTAGGCGGCCCATCGGCCGCTTTTTTATTTAGCAACTGGCAACAAAAAACGAAGCTGGCTTTCAAGCTGGAAGGCTCGCTTCAGCACTTCTTCGCTACCCCATCATTATATGGCCTCAGATAGCCTTGGTCCCCAACGCCCCGAACCAGCGCACACCCGCGCCAACAAGGGGCGATTTACGGTCAAACCTTTTGGCCATTTCGATCCCCTTTTGGCCTCTCCTGCCGTTCTCCAAAACCCCGCACACCGCAAGACTGTGTTCACACCGACCAGCCTTGCGGAGAACAACAAAATGCTGACGATCTACTCAGACGATCACCACCTGCACCACGGCCGCTGCGAGTTGATGGACGGGCAGTTGATGCCTTGCTTCGAGATGCCGTCCCGGGCCGATCATGTGTTGGAGCGGGTCAAGACGCAGGGGCTGGGGCCGGTGGAGGCGCCGCAGGATTTTGGCTTGGGGCCGATCCAGCGTATCCACAGTGCGGCGTACCTGGAGTTTTTCAAAGGCGCCTGGGACCGCTGGGCCAAGTACAACCGCGACGGCGATTTGTTGCCCTTCACTTGGCCGGCGCGGACCTTTCGCACGGTCATCCCCACCAGCCTGCACGGTCAACTGGGTTATTACAGTTTCGACGCGGGCGCGCCGATCACCGCCGGCACTTGGCAGGCGGCCTACAGCGCCGCGCAAGTGGCCCTCACCGCCCAGGCGGACATCCAGCGTGGTGCGCGCAGTGCCTTTGCGTTATGCCGCCCGCCGGGGCACCACGCTGCTGGCGATTTGATGGGCGGTTATTGCTACCTCAACAACGCGGCCATCGCCGCCCAGGCCTTTCTCGACCAGGGCCATAAGAAGGTCGCGATCCTGGATGTGGATTACCACCACGGCAACGGCACCCAATCGATTTTCTATGAGCGCAGCGACGTGTTGTTCGCGTCGATCCACGGCCATCCGGAGGCGGAGTTTCCGTTTTTCCTGGGTTATGCCGACGAGCTTGGCGAGGGCGAAGGTGAGGGTTTCAATTTCAACTACCCTTTGCCAGCCGGTTCAGGCTGGGACACCTGGAGCGCGGCGCTGGAGCAGGCCTGTGGGCAAATCCGGGGCTACGACGCCGATGTCATCGTCGTGTCCCTGGGCGTGGACACGTTCAAGGACGACCCCATTTCGCAATTCAAGCTCGACAGCCCGGACTACCTGGCGATGGGCAAGCGCATCGCGGCGCTCGGCAAGCCGACGCTGTTCGTGATGGAAGGCGGCTACGCGGTGGCAGAAATCGGCATCAATGCCGTGAACGTTCTTGAAGGTTTCCAAAGCGCCCCATGAGGAACAACAGCATGAACAGACTCAAGCGTTTAATGGCTCCAGCCGTGTGCGCCGCGCTGCTTTGCGGCGCTGTCCAGGCCGAGGAGCGCACCTTGCGCGTCTACAACTGGTTCGACTACATCACGCCCAAGGCCCTGGAGGATTTCAAGGCGCAGAACAGCCAGATCAAGCTGGTCTATGACATCTTCGACACCAACGAGGCCCTTGAGGCCAAGCTGCTGACGGGCAACTCAGGCTATGACGTGGTGGTGCCGTCCAACGTGTTCCTGGCCAAGCAGATCGAAGCCGGGGTGTTCCAGCCCCTGGACCGCAGCAAGCTGCCGAACTGGAACCACCTCGACCCCAAGCTGATGAAGCTGATCGAAGCCAACGACCCGGGCAACAAGTTCGCCGTGCCCTACATGTACGGCACCATCCTGATCGGCTTCAACCCGGACAAGGTCAAGGCCGCCCTGGGCGCCAACGCGCCAGTGGACAGTTGGGACCTGATCTTCAAGGAAGAGAACATCAGCAAGCTCAAGCAATGCGGCGTGGCCTTGCTTGATTCGCCGTCGGAAATACTGCCCCTGGCCTTGCAGCACCTGGGCCTGGACCCCAACAGCAAGAAACCGGCGGACTATGCCAAGGCCGAAGCGCTGCTGCTGAAGATCCGGCCTTACATCACGTACTTCCATTCGTCCAAGTACATGGCGGATATCGCCAACGGCGACATCTGCGTGGCCGTCGGCTATTCCGGCAGCTTCTCCCAAGCCGCCAACCGCGCCAAGGAAGCCAAGAACGGCGTGACCGTGGACATGCGCCTGCCCAAGGAAGGCGCGCCGATCTGGTTCGACATGCTCGCCATCCCCAAAGGGGCGAAGAACCCGGACGACGCCTACACCTTCATCAACTATTTGCTGCAACCCCAGGTAATCGCGCCGGTGAGTGATTTTGTCGGTTATCCGAACCCGAACAAGGACGCGACCGACCTGGTCGACCCGGCGATTCGCGGCAACCCCAACCTGTACCCGACCGAAGCGGCCATGGCCTCGCTGTACACGTTGCAACCGTTGCCGAGGGACGCCGAACGCGCACGTACGCGGGCCTGGACCCGTATCAAATCCGGTCAGTGACCCTTTAGCGTCGTTTCATGATGACGCTATACATAGTTACCGCCTTTCCTGTTTTGGCGCCCTCTAGCATCTGGAACCCGAAGCCTTCGGCCTCGGGTTTTCCATTTATTGCGAAACAGGAAGATGAAGATGGCACTGCCTACCACCCCGGATCCGACGCCCGACGCGCACGCCCAAGAGGCGATAATCAATCAGTTGCTCTCAGGACCCAACTACCCGGAAGTGGCTGCCGAGCTGCTCCGAGAGGAGTTGATAAGGTTATATCCAACGTTGGATATCGATCCTCACACCACCGTTGTCATCACGCCGGCCTGGGACATGGTCGGCGACGAGATTATCCAGCGCCCCTCACGTTATGAAACGCTTGCCGCCATTATCGCCGCCCGAGTGGTCACGGATGAATCGGTGTTGTTGATTGACGGGCTGCATTTCCTGGCCCGGTTGCCCATCACCTTCCCCGAAGTGCATCTGCCCGTGCGTATCGACCAGGTCGGTCGAGTCATCAATGAACTGGTGCCCGCCGTCCTGCCCGCCTATCAGGAACAACAGCTGGCCTATTGGAACACCCCCCAGAGGGAGTCCGGGCCGCGCTGGCACCAGTTGTCCAGAATGTTACGAAAGTTCTGGAATGTCGACCAAGTTGAAGGCTGGACCTCGACAGAGTGCGGGATGGCCCAGCGGTTATTTTTATATCCCGACCGAGAACTCAGGAAAACCGCGGATCCCTATGATAGCCACGCATACCTGGTCGACATTGACGATGTAGATGGCGATAACGTGCGCCCGCTGGAGGACAACTCGATCATGGTCTTGATCGGCCAGATCGACAACAAGGAGGTCATCCTCACCCACTCATTGCTTAACGGCTATGAGAAATTCGACTCCAGGCAAGCGCTGGGCCAGTCGCTTCCGCCTTACCTTGGGCCCATGAGCGCTGGAAAAAAAATCCGCTGGCGACTCTATGAGCCCGCCGGGGATATTTTTGACAGCAAGGCCTGCGGCATCATCGCCATGCAGGTCAAGATCCTGGGTTCTCCGCATATTCTCACCGATATAACGTCCGACGAAGACGAACAACCTTCCACTCAAGGCTTGAATGCCAAGGATCCGGAAAATGAATGGTTCAAAAGACAGGTTCCCCTCTGGCTAAGGACTGCATCGATCTCCGACCAGACCTTGTTTGCGCAATACCTGCGCAACCTATCAGCGCTGAGCAGTTCCCAGGACGGCAAAACCTACCTGGACGACATCCCGTCCATCCAGCACTACGCCTCCAATGCGCTGAAAAAGCTGATGACGTTGGAACACGACGAAGCCTCCACGCTGGACTTGAATAAAATCGAGATAGAGGTACGCAGCCCGGTCGTGTGGGGCAGCTTCGTCGTTCCCGGCAAAATCGACACCACCCGGTTCAGCCTCGTAGAGCTTGCGTTGCAGAACCTGATCGCGATTCCGTCCGGCAATAAAACTGTACGGTCAGTCGATGGCACTCAGCTCCCCCGGTGGATGACGGTTGAATACATCGAGGATCTCATTACCCGAATCGATGTGGGCAAGGTTTACCCCGACCTGATCAAGCGAAAATTGCTGGACGACCCCACGGAATCCTCCCGTCGCGAACGCTTGTACACGACCCAGTTACGCCTTCAACTGCCAATGCTCGCGCTGGAAAGCAAATTGCGTGGACGAGACAACCTGGATGAGCTGGGTTGTCGGTATGTCATGGCATTGATGGAGGTCGAGCAAGCTAACCAGTACGTCGATGGGCAGCGTGTCGTCCTGCGCAAGTTGGCTTTCGTGCCGGAACTGCAACTGGGCAACTCAGAAGACATCGTTACCAATATGTTTGTCATTGGTGCACTGGATCAAAGTGCCGGGCCCTGCTTGCTCTATCGTCCATTGCTCGAACCGCAATTGAGCCAGTTCCCGTCGTTCAGCAACCTGTTATATGCAATCAGGCAAACGCCTTCGCTACGCCAGTCGGTCTTGGCCTGGCTGACCGACGACGCTCGTGTGACTTACAGCCGGTACGTTTTTCCAGGCCCACTGCCGTCACCCTGGGCCGCCGTGGAATTTGCGTTTGACTCGCTCACCTCTTTTTCCTACAGCGGGCCGGTCAGCCTGGCAGAAGAAACCATTGGGCCGGATGTGCTGTCGTTCCTATTCAAGGCTAATGCCAACGCCATGGTCGAGCTTGCCAACCGGCAATCGATTTCCAACAGCGAAAGCCGCTGGCAAGCGTTCAAGCAGACGGGGTGGTTGATTTTCAATCTGGCCCTGCCTTACCTGGGTACCGCCGTAGGCACCGCAACCTGGCTTTGGCAGATCCTGGATGACCTTGAACAAATCACACAGAGTGATGAGCAATCCGACAGCCAAACCAAGTGGGAAGCGTTCGCCGACCTGCTGTTGAACATCGCATTGGCCACCGTCGATTACGCCATCGAGCAATCCAGGCAATCCAAGCGCGGTCGCCGGAGCGAGGCGCCGGAAACCTTGCTGGCGCCACCGAAACTGCCAAGGCCTGAACTTGTCATCGAAAAGCTCGATCCGGTTACCAGCACAGAGCTGCCGCTCGAACACTATGAAACCGTCCATACCAGCGGTGCCTTGATGAGCAGATCGGCGGACGGCGCGAAACAGCTCGAACCTTTCAGTGTTCCTGTTCCCAAGGAACTGGGACAACCCAGGACTGACGGCGCGCTGCAAGGGTTGTATGAACAGGGCGGAAATTGGTACGCAAAAGTTGCGGACCAATGGTTCAACGTGGCCGTGGACGGGGATCAGGTCTCCATCATCGATGCGACGGATCCCTCACGCAGAGGACCCGCATTGTGGCTCGATGCCTATGGGATGTGGCACATCGACACGCGCTTGCGTTTGCGCGGCACTGGCTCCAAAGGTGCCCGGCAAAAAGTCGTCGCGCAGGCAAGACGCCGCAGCATCCAGCTGTTCGCCGAGTTGAATCAGTTCGAGGCGCGGAAGAAACAGGATCAGAAACTCCTGACCATGGAAGCGCAAGCATTCAACCAAGCCTCGGGGGCGGCCCGCGACATCAGGCGCGACGCCTATGTCGGCGCCCTTAAGACTCAGCGGGAAAGCTATGAGCAAGCGCTGAAGATCCTCACCGAATGGCCCGTGTTCCAGTCCAGGACCGACAGTCCTCGGACCCGGCTCGGCTACCTGAACGCGCAGATAAACTTCACCTTTGCCGAGATAGACGCGCTCCGGGAACGCTTCACCCCAGCCATGAGCAAAGGCTTGGGCATGATCACGTCTGGCGTGGAAGTGCTTGAACAGCATCATGTTGCCGCCGCCGAGGAGATGATCAGCGTCAGTGATGACATGATCGAACGCCTGGACTACATGGAAACACGCTTTTCCGGACTCAAGCAGTTGGGGCGTGAAGGTTTTGAGTTCGTTCGCCAGCACCGGGGAAAAATGCCCAGCTACAAAAGCGATGACCTGCGGCTTATCCAACTGGATATGTACCGCCATCTGTGTCTTTCGCTCGACAGCGTAAACACGATGCCCGAAGGCTGGGCGGAAATTAACCGGATCGTCGACAACGCCACGGTGGCATTCCAAAGCCTGCGCGACGCCATGGATGAGCGAAGCGTTATCCGGCTGGACGAACAGATCGATGCCTTCGGCAGTCTGACCGAACAGTTCGCAGCCATCGAGGAGCACCTGGACTATCTGAATCGCGAATACAAGGACAGCGCCAGTCCCGGGCAAATCGCTCGGATGCGCACCAAGATAGGCCTTCACAAAAAGCGCGCCTTGCGCCACTTGGCCCGCGCGCTCGACGAGCGAAGCAATCGGCGCAGCACCAACAGCCCTCACGACCAACGGCCCGCTCCCAGGAAAAAATTCATCAGGGCACGCTTCTGGGGCTTGGTCAGTGGCGAACCGCGCTTATCCCAAACGAGGGAAGCAACCGATTGGGTTGACGTGAAAAATCCATTTTCGGACAAGGTCATTATCACCTTCCACCGCAAGGAAACCGGCGAATGGGCACCCCACGTGATGCCAACCGCACCATCGGCCGTCCCGACACTTTCTATCAGCCTCAGCAAAGGCCAGGCCCTGATCGACGGACTGCCGGCATTCAAGGCGCAGCTAGAACAGGAGCTGAAACAGCCTGACCGAACACCCGCCGGTATCGGCATGATCCTGTCTTCCCATGCCGGCAGGATGGAGAACGTCGGCGTCGCGATCAGGAAAGCGCTCGACCAGGTGGAAGGTGTCGTTTCCAACGAAACGATAGAAATCTCCGAGCAAGACCGGCGCACAGCCGAATCCTTGCGCTTGCGGCTGAAACAGGAATCGCAGGCTCTGTATCGAGAGGAGCTCCAGACACTCCTGGCGATCATCAAGCAAAGCCCACCCACGATGGGCAGCGTCTTGTGGCTCAAGGAGCGGAACCAGATCGTCATCACCAAACAGATCAACCGGCAACGCAGGAAGCGTCCGCCTTACGGCTACCTTGACCGATACGAGATCAAGGATCGGCAAACCGGCAAAACGCTGTGGTTCGCAGACTTCCGGTATTCAACGGACTGGATAGCTGCCCGCACTTTCCTCTCTGCACGTCTCAAGACCTTGGAGCAAATCACCCAGGAAACATCGGTCGACCGCAGCGAAGAGCTCACTCAACGCCAATTGATCGACCTTTACCGCAGCGAAATCGCCGTGGACCAGGCCCAGCAAGTATTTTTCCCCAAGGAAAGGCCGTAGAAGCAAAGCCGGGCCATTGTGCGGATGGCCCGGCATCCGGCATTCAAATGTTCCACGCCTTCGCCAGGCTTGCCAGCGCTTTGCCGATCGCCATGGGCGGGACGGCGGCAAAGCCCAGCACCAATCCGCCGGCGTTTTGCGACGGCGCGGTTCCAGACAGCCAATAGTCACTCAACCCATTTATTTCCACGCCAGCGCCGGCCGCCTGCGCGATCAGCTCGCGCTCACGTTCGACACTGCTCACCGGCACCGTCATGTGCAGCCCCGCCACGACCGAAGGCAGCGGCCCCACGCCTGGGACCGCCTCGGGCCACCCTAGCAACAAAGCGTCACGCCGAGCCAGGGCGGCCCTGCGCATACGCCGGATATGCCGCTGGAAATGCCCGGTGGCCATGAACTCTGCCATCACGGCCTGGGTGCTGACTTCGGAGTGGCGTACGTCCACCGCGCGGCGTCGGGCAAAGGCGTTGACCAGGCCTGGCGGCAGCACAAGGTAGCCCAGGCGCAGGGCCGGGAACGCCACTTTGCCGAACGTGCCGACGTAAAGCACACGGCCCTGGCGATCCAGGGCGGCCAAGGGCGCCAGGGGCGCGCCGCTGTAGCGGTACTCGCCATCGTAGTCATCCTCGACAATCCAGCCGTCGCTGCGCTCGGCCCAGGCCAGCAGTTCCAGGCGCCGTGGCAGGCTCATGACGACTCCGGTGGGATATTGGTGGGACGGCGTCACGTAGGCCAGCCGACAATGGCTCAGCGCACCGAGCGCCGTGCAGTCCAAGCCATCGCCATCGACCGGCACGCCCTTGACGTCGGCACCGGCCACGGCGAACGCATGCCCGGCCGCGCGATAACCGGGATTTTCCACCGCCACGACATCGCCCGGATCCACCAGCAGCTGTGCACAAAGGCTAATGCCCTGCTGGGCGCCACTGGTGATCACAATTTGTTCAGCCGTGCAGTGCAGTCCTCGAGAGCTGCGCAAGTACGCCGCGATCAGCCCCCGCAGGCGTGCATCCCCTTGGGAATCGCCATAACACAGTTGCTGCAAGTCCGGCTTGCGCCAGAAAGCCGCATTCAGCTTGGCCCAGACGTCGAATGGGAACAGATCGAACGCCGGGACGCCGACCCTGAACGCTCGCGGTGGGCCACTGGGTGGCTGGGGCAAATGGTGTTTTTCGACGCGGTTCAACGCGCCGCTGTGGATAACTTTACTGGATGGAACCACAGGCAAATCGAGCCAATCTGTGGATAAGGTTGTGGGTAAACCTGTTGAAAACCCTGTGGATACTTTTGTGGATATGTTTTTCAGGGGCAAGGTCGTCGAGGACAGTTTCGCCACGTAAGTCCCGTCACCCACCCTCCCTTCGATGAAACCTTCGGCGTAGAGCTGGTCGTAGGCCCGGACCACGCTGTTGCGCGAGATCGACAGGGCCGCCGCCAGGTCACGGCTGGCCGGCAGGCGCGTGCCGCTGGCCAGGCGTCCGTCCAGCACCCGGGCACGCAATGCCTGGTAAAGCTGGCGGCTGAGCCCATGACGGCGGTCCAATTCGATGCCGGCGGGGTTGAACGACAGTGGCGGCGCGGCGTTGTGCATGACAGACCTCGTGAATGGACCTACCAAATTGGCCGGAAGTGGCTCTTACAACAGACCAATAGCCTGCCTAGGATGCTTGCATTCGCCAAGGAAAATCATCATGTACAACCCCAAAGCCTTTGCCGTCGAAGACCTGCCCCACCTGCAGCAGATGATGGGCGATTGCCGCCTGGCCGTATTGGTTACCCACGGTGAGCACGGTTTGCAGGCCAGCCATTTGCCGCTGTTGCTGGACACGCAACAAGGACCGAACGGCAGCCTCTACGGGCACATGGCCCGGGCCAATCCACAATGGCGCGACCTCGAAGCCGGCGCCGAAGCCCTGGTGATCTTCGCCGGTGCCGAGGCCTACGTCAGCCCGGGCTTCTACCCGAGCAAGGCCGAACACGGCAAAGTCGTGCCGACCTGGAACTACGTGGCCGTACACGCCTACGGCTGCGCCGAGGTGTTCAGCGACGCGCAGCGCCTGCGCGACCTGGTCGGCGCCCTCACCGACCGCCACGAAAGCGCTCGCGCACAGCCGTGGAAAATCGATGACGCACCGGCCGAGTACATCGACAGCATGCTCAAGGCCATCGTCGGCTTCGCCCTGCCGATCCAGCGCCTGGAAGGCAAGCGCAAGCTCAGCCAGAACCGCAGCCCCGCGGATGTCGCCGGGGTACGCAACGGGCTCGCCGCCAGCCCCGACCCGCAGGACCGGGCCCTCGCCCACCTGATACCTGAACAATCGTCCAAGGAGTGACCATGAGCCAACTCGACATCCGCCGCGTCAGCGCCGACGATCACGCCGCCTGGCTGCCGTTGTGGCAAGCCTACCTGCGCTTCTACAACACCCAATTGCCAGACGCGGTCAGCCAAAGCACTTGGCAGCGCTTGCTCGATGAGCGTGAACCGACCCATGCTGCCCTGGCCTGGCAGGGCGACACGGCGGTGGGCCTGGTGCACTTCATCTACCATCGTTCGAACTGGAGCATCGAGAATTCCTGCTACCTGCAAGACCTGCTGGTAACCGAACAGAGCCGTGGCACCGGTGTGGGTCGCCAGCTCATCGAGTTCGTCTACGCCACCGCCAAGGCCGACGGTTGCTGCAAGGTGCACTGGTTGACCCACGAAACCAACGCCACGGCGATCCAGCTCTACGAGCGCATTGCCGAGCGCCCAGGCTACATTCAATTTCGCAAAGCCCTTTAAGGAGCGCCCGATGTCTTCACTCGCTGATTGGAAAGGTGTCCCGGCGCCCTCTGCACAGGTGCTCGAAGGGCGTTTCATCCGCCTGGAAAAACTCGACCCGGCGCGGCATGCCGATGGCCTGTGGCAAGCCCTCGAAGGCCCCGGTGCCGACCCGAAACTCTGGGATTACTTGCCCTATGGTCCGTTCAAGGATCGCGGTGCGTTCGACGCCTGGCTGGACAACCATGCGGCCAACGTCGACCCGTATTTCTTCAGCGTGATCGACCGTGCCAGCGGTGAAGTCCAAGGCATTCTCAGCCTCATGTCGATCGTCCCGGCCCAAGGTCGCATCGAGATCGGCCACGTGACCTTCGGCGCGCCGATGCAGCGCTCACCGAAAAGCACCGAGGCAGTCTATCTGCTGGCCAAGGAATCTTTCGCCTTGGGTTATCGTCGCCTGGAATGGAAGTGCAACAACGGCAACGCCCGCTCCAAATATGCCGCCGAGCGCTTGGGTTTCACCTTTGAAGGGGTGTTTCGCCAGCACATGGTGGTCAAGGGGCAGAATCGCGACACGGCATGGTATTCGATGCTGGATTCGGAATGGCCGGCGATCAAGGCCGGGTTCGAACAGTGGCTGAGCGAGGACAATCAGCGCGACGGTGGGCAGGTGCGAGGGCTGGCACAATGCCGATCTGACCGTTGACGGCCACCCGCCCCTCATCACAAGCCGGTTTGTGATGAGGGGTGCGAGCGTCTACCCGTTGCTTGCCAACTCAGCTGTCGGGTTTATCTTCCCTGGGCTTTGTGGTCTTGATCGCTCCGAACGGCTTGAGCGAATCCGGGGTTACTCCTTCCCTCGCATATCGCCAGGCCCATTCAGGTATCGCCAGGTGGCTTTCCAGGTACAAGGCGAAATCCAGGCGGCTATGGCCCAGGCGATCGGTGGGGAAATCAAAGTTATACAGATATTGTTGGGAGCGGCTCTGGCCAAGGCCGAATAAATTTCGAACGATCCGATTGGCGCGCGCCTCTTCCGCGCTCAGCCCGACCCCCAAAGCCAAGGCAAAGTTAAGCTCGGACGTTAGCGCTCCAGGGTGCGCCAGCGCGCGTCGTATGTTGGCATCGCTGAAATAGGGGCCGATCAACTCGTTCCAGATTTGCAGGGCGTTATTTCTTGGGAAACGTTGCATCGCAGCCCACAATCCAGGGGTGGCGAATAGCAGCGAAACCCGCGCATTGGAAACAGGCTGCCCCACCACGCTGAACAACCTGGCGACAGCAGGGATATCGAAGCCCCTCATGTCACCTCGCGCGCCTCCCAGAAACCCCATGAAGCCAGTGATGCTTTTTTGGTGAGTGACAATCGAGAGTACATTCTGGTCGTTGAACGACTGCATCCAGCCGATATCAAGGAAGCCGTCCTCCGATATTTCTGCGTAACGGCTATTGGCATATCCAGCAATCAGTCGAAGCCGCTCATTGGATAATGCAGGGTTACGCAACCAGCCGGCGAACACGCTGATATCCAGGTCGCCGCCCAATGTCCACGAGAGGATAGGGGATGCCAGAAGAATATCTGCCCGTACCTGCAAATCGGGGAAACGCCTGAGGGCCAGGCGGTACAGGTCACTCGTCCTGTCCGCTGACTGGTATTTCACATACGATTCCAACAGTTCGCCTTGGTCAATGACGGTTTCACCTGTCACTTGCTTTATTTTTGCTTGCACGTCCTCCAGATCATCTTCGGTCACCAGCCTGACGCTATCCACCAACTCTTCAAGTTCATCGTCGTCAAGTTGACCGTGCGTGGCTTCGTCGAACAAGACGAAAGCATCATCGGAAAGAGGGTAGTTCCATGACAACTCCCGCGAGGTAACACCGTACTCCAATAAGATATGGAGCTGATTGGCCCGCAAGACCAGGTACGGGTCCTCGAGAAATTCGTCGATATACCGATACTCGACGGGCTCCAGAAGAGTGCTCTCAAGAAAGTTTCGTAAGGACTGCCTTTCCGGTGCAGATAAGGGGCCATGCCATTGGCTTAATTTCCCTGGAGATCGGGCCGACAAATGACGTGCGATCATTTGCAGGACTTCCGCTGGCAACACCGTATTTCCTGCTTGATTAAGCACCCTCCGATTTAAGTTATCGATATAACGATTCAGATACTTAATGAGCGGTTGGAATAACCGATGCGGATTCGGCGCACCATGAATGATGCGTGTCAGATCGCCGAATGCGGTCCCGCCCATGAACTCTTTAAGAGAGGCTGCATTTTCAAAGAGCGCTTGCTGCTCGCCGGAAGCGTGGTGCGCCGGCAAGTAGTGACTCAATTCTGGATGCTGCTCGATGTAGTCGGCCGCGGCATTGCGTAGCCCTTGTATGGAAAATGTCCCCTGCGCCTGCCCTTCATTCAGCCCTTGGGCAACGGCATTGAAAAAGCAATCGCCATCGGCGGGGATGTCCACGACACGGTCATCCAGAATCAAGGTGTAGTGATTCTGTGCCGTTCGGCTCAAAACAATATCGCTGCTCGCTTCATCCGGGTGGTAGCGCATCGGATAAATGCTTTCAGGTTGCCCCGGGGTATAACGCACCGACCAATAATGACTTGCCGAGATTTCATCCCTGATCATCAGGCTGCGGTTTTGTGGCCAATTCGGTAGACGAGGCATGATCGCCGGGACCAGATCCATGATTTGATTATCCCAACTGCCGGACATACGAATTGAGTCGGAAACACGCGACAGGGCCGGCATCTTGGGTTTGGAAGGACCTGGTTGAGGCGACGTCTCCCCCGGGCGCTTTCCACCGCCCTGGCCAAACCCCACGGCACGCCATTCGCCATTGGGCATTCGTGCCACGGTGCTCCTCATCACGCCGCTGGAGCGGATGCTCAAGCCCGTCAACGGGTCAACGAGGGTTGCCTCGGTGGCGTTCAAGCGGGTGTGATCGTGCACTCGGAAAACCGTTCCATCGGGCTGCCGCACATAGACAGGACGACTCACACTCCCCGTGACATTGTTCGTGAGGGAGGGGCGATAGAAACCTTGTGCGTCTGCGCTAACGCCTTGAATCACAGAGCCATCCGTCACCGCATAGCGACGGTAGAGTGCCTCCTCCAAGGGGAGCCCTGCCAGCGTTTCGTCCTGCGTGACACTGTCGGTGAGGGTGGGGCGATAAAATCCTTGTGCGTCTGCGGAAACGCCTTGAATCGGAGATCCATCCGCCACCCCATAACGACGGTTAAACGCGTCTTCCACCGGGAGCCGTGCCAGCATTTCCCCCTGGGTTTGACGCGCCGCCGCAAGCACGAACGAAGGCTCACCCCGCAAATAAAGCATTGCGCCATAAACAGAGCGACGCCCTATGCGCCAGGCGAGATTATGCACACGCAACAGGGTGGCCAGGTCCATCGGTATGCCTGTCCTGAACGCCCTGTAGCCCACCTCCACCGCACTTTTGAGTAATCGAAAACCAGGCGTGAAAAGCAGGCCGACCAGATCCATCACGCTTTCGACCGCTGCCATGCCGACCCTCAAAGCCGTCTGATGCGCTATCTCCCGATTGCTGGTGGAGCGGTGGTCCGCGTACGCGCTGTGAAAGTTGACGTGCGCCCGGTGATAGGCGTCAAGAAAATCAGCGGTGATCAGCAGCCCTCGAATCAAAGGCCGGCTGCGGTGCTGCCCCAGCAGTTTTTTTATCTCCTCTTCGTCGGCACTGGCTATGCGTGAACGGAAATACGCTTGCCACTCTTCCAACTGCAGCAGTCCAGCGACCCCGTCACTCAAATCAGAAAATTCATGCAGGTCCTCCCCCTTTGGGCTGTCAGGAAAGTAGACACCCACAGCTCCCTTGATCACCGGCCCGTCCTGATCGGTAAAAATCAGCGCGCCATCGATGCTGACCGCGCCGCCCATCGTCCCGTTCTGTCCTCCAACACCCACGCTTCCGCCCAATAAAAGACCATAGACGTGAACCCGTCGCCCAAAGACCTGCGGACGTATTTGTGCCGACGGCGATTCCAAGATTGCTCGCAGCCAGAGAGCGAGCTGTTTTCTGAGTCTTGGCGGCTTGAGCGTCCTGTCCAGTGCCTCAGCCTTGAAGACTGCGCTTCCCTTGAGCGTCGCCTCGTATCGCTTGAATTTCAGATTGGCCAGGTACGCTGCCTGCCACGCCGCTTTATAGGCCGGTTTATTCAGTTCTTCGCGAAGCAGAACTTCATAGGTCCCGCCGACATTGAGCGTTGTCGCCATTTTTGCAAGCTCAGGCCCCGCCAACGTGATCGGTAGACCGGTGGCCGGGTGCCGGATACGTTCGCCCTGTTGATCGACCAAATAGACTGTCGTTACTTCCCTCATTGCATTCGGATATTGGGGCGAACGGACATTGTCGAGCATCAACTGGGTCAAGCTGGTAATACGGGAGTTCCTGGGATCGACGCTTTTACCAGAGAAAAGCGTGATCATCGTTTTGTCCGGATCAGGTTCTATGCTCGCGTGCACCGTTTGCTTGAGAAAGCGTTTAATCTTTTCGCTGGCGAACCGTTCCAGTTTCTGAACGCCATCGCCCAATCGATAGGCAGCCCCCATCACCCTTCCTTCCAGTTGGCGATAGTGGGCTTGCTGCAAAGGTGCCGCGGTTTTATAAAAGTGGGGACGGTTGTTTTCAATCCGTGTACCCACACGCACAAGCAGCGGCAGGACGAGGGATAACATCGGCAAAACCAGCGCATCCTCGAGATTCTTCGCAAAGGTTCTCACCGCAATCGTCGCGTTTTCCGGAGCACTCAAGGCTCTCTCCAGAGCAGCGCCTTGAATCTGCAGCAGCTCTTGTGCCGCGACATCGAACACATGCCCGATGAGCTCAGAGGATATGTCCCGAATCGCCCGTACTTGCTCCTTGTAGAAAGGCCTTGTTTGCTTTTCCAGCGCTTGAAAAGAATCGAACCGCTGCAACCCGAACTCCAGAGAGTAAAGGAACAACTCCTGTCGGTCCGTTCGCTTGATAACCATTGCAGCGGGCCATTTCTGGGGGGGCTCGTCTCCCATGTCGAGTGTGACGGCATAAACATAGGGAATGGGCGCCCGCATCAATCGGTTTCTTTCTGCCTTGCTCGGGTGAGTCGTGATGATATCCAGCAAGCGGTCTTCCTCGACCTGTTGGATTCGCGCACTTTCGATCGAGGGGGACACGGTGTTCCGATCGGCTTTGTACAAGTCGAAGAAATGTTGGAACCGTTGGTAAAGCAGATGGGCGAAGGCCCCTGCCATCGTCGAGGGCGTGGTGGAATCAGGCGAGCCGTTCAATGTCGTGCGGGTGCGAAACAGGCTGAGTTCTTCACGGAACTGACGCTTCACTCTGTCCTGGGTGGTTGGGTTGGCGATGTAAAAGGCCGATGCCATGGCCGTTAGCGTTCGCGTATCCACCGGGCCGACGAGCAGGCTGTCGGCCTCGTCCACGCTATCCGGACGAGAGAAAAATCCCACCCCTGCAGAGAAAGCAGGAGGTGTATCCGTGAGCAAACCATCCCATAAGACCTGGGTAAAACTCCGCGAGGACGTTAACGAACGCCTACCGCTCGAATCCAGGATGAAGTGATTCACATAGCAGTCATCCGGGTCCAGGCTCGAAAGTTGTGTGTTTCGAAATTCCTGCTCGGCAATCCCGGCCTTGATTGTGCTGATCAGCAGGTTCTTGATCACGGTGTCGAAGGTGGGAAGGCCGGCAAACAAGCGAGCCAGGTTTTCCTGATTTATGTTCAGGAGCTCTAGTTGTCGGATCTGCTCTCTTGCCTGGACGCTGAGCGTATCGCCTCGAGCGCCCACCTCCGTGTGAGGAGACGGCCCAAGATCCTGGGAACCCGCTGGGCTTCGAATACTCTCGGGCAAAGGGGGGTTGTTGGATTCATTTTCTGGAGCGAAAGGCATTTGACTGTCCAAACTGTGATTGGAAAGTTCAAAACCTATCGCACCGTTGAATCGGAAATGACATACATATGTATAGCGAGGCGCTACGATTTTCGAAGTGATCGTAAGCTCATATGTAAGGCTTCTTTAGGCGCCCTTGTGGGGGTGGGCTTGCTTGCCCACCAGACGCCAACCGACTCAGCCCAGTCGCTGCGCCAAGACCTCGATATGCTCCGGCCCGATTCCGCAGCAGCCACCCAGGTGACTGGCCCCGCGCTTGCGCCAATCCGCTGCCCATTGCAGATAACCCGGTGGGTCGAGGTCTTCGCGCAGCGGGTCCAGTCCGTCGTTGGCTGTCGCTTCCTTCGGTTGCGGCGGGAAGGCGTTGGCGTAGGCGCCGATGTCGATCGTCACCCCCAGGCGCTCGAAGGTATCCCGCGCCGCATCGATGGCCGCGCCGATCACTTCCGGTTGGCTGCAGTTGAACAGCAGCACCTCGACGCCCAGCTCCGCCGCGACCGCCGCCGCGTCCGCCACCGGTTCGCCGGATCGCAAGCGTGGCACTTCATCAGTGTCTTCGTCTTTCAGGGTAAACGATAGCCAGAAAGGCTTGCCGTCCTTCGGCAACCCGGCATGAATCGCCCGTGCTTCGACCGTGGAGCTTTGGGTCTCGGCCAGCCACAAATCGACGTGGGGCGACAGGCCGTTCACCAGGGGCGCCAGCAGTTCACTGGCGCGGGAGGCGTCGAACAGATCCGGCCGATAGGAACCGAACAGCGGCGGCAGCGACCCGGCCACGCGCACTGTTTTGCCTGAAGCCTCCACTGCACGCCGGGCCAACTCACCCGCCAGCGCGGCCAGGGCCTGGCCTTCTTCGGCGAAACGCGCCTCGCCAATATGAAACGGCACCACGGCATAGCTGTTACTGGTGATTACGTTGGCGCCGCTGGCAATGTAGGCCGCGTGCACAGCCTCTACCGCCTGCGGCGCTTCGCTCAAGGCCAGGGCCGACCACTCGGGCTGTCGGAACGGCGCACCCCGGCGTTGCAGTTCGCGGCCCATGCCGCCATCGAGAATGACTGTCGTTGCTGAGCCCATATGCGATTCACTCATAAGCTTATGAAAAATACTCACTACCGGAGTTGTTCTTATAACTATTTAATACGCACCATTCAGCGAACTACAACTTATTTCTCTAATCAGGGCCTTCACATGAAACTACAACCATTGCTGGCCCTGGGCCTGACGCTGCTGGCCGCCTCTTCGCAAGCGCTTGCCGGTGCCACGCTGGATCGCATCGAACAGAAAAAAGAACTGGTCGGCGTGCTGATGGAAAGTTATCCGCCCTTCTCGTTCCTTAACGATCAGAACCAGCTCGACGGTTTTGACGTGGACGTCGCCAAGGCCGTGGCGCAGAAGCTGGGCGTAAAGCTGCGCCTGGAAACCCCCTCCTGGGACGTGATCGCGGCCGGCCACTGGAGCGGTCGCTATGACATCTGCATCTGCTCCATGACGCCGAGCAAGGCACGCGCCGAAGTGTTCAATTTCCCGGTGCAATACTACGCTTCGCCAGCGGTGATCGTAGTCAACGCCAAGGACGACCGTATCCATGGCGCCAAAGACCTGAGCGGCAAGAAGGTCGGCCTGACCAGCGCCTCCAGCTACGAGAGCTACCTGAACAAGAACCTGGTGATCGAAGGCGCCGAGGACACCCAACTGAGCTATCCGTTCGAGGACGTGCAGATCGCCCCGTACGATACCGACAACGTGGCCTTCCAGGACCTGGGCCTGGGCGCCGGGGTGCGCCTGGACGCGGTGCTGACCAACCTGGTGACCGCACAGCCGCGCCTGACCGAAGACAAGCGCTTCAAGCTGGCCGGCGAAGCGCTGTATTCCGAACCGAACTCGGTGGCCATTGAAAAGGGCGACGCCCAATGGGACAGCAAGGTGCGTGAAGTCTTTGCCCAGTTGAAACAGGACGGCACCTTGAGCAGACTCTCGCAGAAATGGATCGGCGCCGACATCACCCAATGACTTCTTTTCCACCGCCTCAGCCACCGCCACCGGTGGCTGAATCACGCCTGCAAAAAATCTTCGGTTTCCGCACACGGTTGTATCTGACCTGGGCGGTCATGCTGGTGCTGTTCGCGAGTTTCTTCCTGAGCTTCGACCTGAAGTTCTCGATCATCCTCGACAAACTGCCAAACCTGCTGGGTGTGCACCTGGCGCCCAATGGCTTTTTGCAAGGCGCGGTGCTGACGTTGTTCCTGTGCCTGTGCTCGATCGTCGCGTCGTCATTGCTGGGCTTCATCACCGCCCTGGCGCGGCTGTCCAGCAGTGCAGTGGCGTTCGGCATCGCCAGTTTCTACGCATCGTTCTTTCGCGGCACGCCGTTGCTGATCCAGATCCTGCTGATCTACCTGGGCCTGCCGCAACTGGGCGTGGTCCCCGGCGCCATCGCCGCAGGGATCATCGCGCTGTCGCTTAACTACGGCGCCTACCTGAGCGAAATCTTCCGCGCCGGCATCCTTGGCGTCCCCAACGGCCAACGCGAAGCTTCCCTCGCCCTGGGCCTGAGCGAAACCGTGATCTTCTGGCGCGTCACCCTGCCCCAGGCCATGCGCACCATCATCCCGCCGACCACCAATCAATTCATCTCCATGCTCAAGGATTCCTCGCTGATCTCGGTGATGGGGGTTTGGGAGGTGATGTTTTTGGCGCAGTCTTATGGTCGTTCCAGTTATCGGTATATCGAGATGCTGACGACGGCGGCGATTATTTACTGGTTGATGTCCATTGCGTTGGAGCTGATTCAGGCGCGGATGGAGCGGCATTATGGGAAGGCTTATCTGAATAATCGTTGAGTCGGGGTTTTAAGGTTGGTGGGTATATCCATTGCTGTGGTAACGGCCACTTAGGGTTTCGCCCTGACGGCGAGTCACTTTCGAAAAGCCCGGAAGCCGGCCCAGTCGAAAGTAACCAAAGCGCTCATGCCCCACCACTTGGCACCTCGCCTAGGCTCGGTGTGCCCTCACTCCGGCATTGCTCCGTGGGCCCGCCGCGAAGGGCCATCCATGGCCCAGCGCGGCTATCCCGGCATCCATGCCGGGATGCCCACTCCACAATGCCTGCGTTCGGCCAGCGTGGTTAACGGGGCGCCGAGATCAACGTCCACCACGAGGCGGCCTAGTAGCCGACCTGGCTCTCCCGGTCGTACACCCATCAGATCTGTGGGAGCAAAGCTTGCTCGCGATGAGGCCAGTAAGCCCAACATCCATGTAACTGAACCACCGCCATCGCGAGCAGGCTCGCTCCCACATTCAATCTTCAGTGGACACAAAATTCATATCCAACACAGACCTCCTGTGGGGCTTGCTCGCGAAGAGGCCGGCCCATCCAACATCTTCATCGACTGTGACACCGCCTTCGCGAGCAAGCCCGCTCCCACAGGAGATACGCGGTCTCACCAAGAGCCAGGTCGGCTATCAGGCCGCCTCGGGGTGGACGTTGATCTCGGGCGCCCCATTAACCACGCTGGCCGCACGCAGGCATTGCGCAGTGGGCACCTCGGCATGGATGCCGAGGTAGCCGCGCTGGGCCCAGAGTGTGTAAAAACCGATAAAAACATCGTCGGCACGTCGTGCCGACAGGTGTTGGCCAACTGATAAAAACCTAAAGCGTTCCTGTACCTCCAAACGGCCCCTACAAGCGCTAGCAAGGCTCAGTAGGCTTGATTAACGGGGCAAAACCGCAGGCTTTCAGGCCGTCAGCGCCTTCATCAGACCTTGCGCACCTAGGATTTCCATCACTCTTTTCCAATTGTAAGCGAGCACATTCAAGCTCATTTCGGTGCTCACCCCAGCCAGCCGTCGCGTCAGAAAATGAGTCGCCCCCATCCATTGCTTCAGCGTCCCGAAGGGGTGCTCGACCGTTCTCTTGCGGATGTTCATCATCTGCGGCTCATTGTTCAGGCGGGCCTGCATTTCCTCCAGTACCGCCTCGTGTTCCCAGCGCCGAATCTTTCTCTCTCTGGCCGGTGTGCATTGCGCCTTTGTTGGGCAGGCTCTGCAGTTGGAGTGCCAGTAAACGTCCAGCTTCTTGCCCTTGTCGACGTAAAAGTTGCGCCAGATCAGCACTTGCTTGGCGGGGCAGACGTACACATTTTTTTCCGCGTCGTAAACAAACTCGTCATTGCCGAAGCGGCCATCAAATTTGGCCCGCGAGCTCAGCGTTTTCGGCACATAAGCTGTGATTCCTGCCTCGTGACAGGCCAGGATTTCTCCGCTTTTGTAATACCCTCGGTCCGCCACCACCGACAACGATTCGATTTGCATCGCCTCACGGGCTTGCTGGGCCATCGAGCTAAGCTGATCACGGTCGTGACCGACATTGGTCACCTCGTGCGCGACGATTAAATGGTGTTTGGTATCGACTGCTGTCTGCACGTTGTAGCCCACGATGCCATGACCGCTCGTCATCATCATCGAGCGCGCGTCCGGGTCGGTCAGCGAGATCTGTTTGTCCGGCGATGCTTCAAGCTGTATTTCAATCGCCTGGAGCGCCTTCATCTGTTCCTTTAATTTGGCAATTTTTTCTTCCAGGCCGCCTTTGGGCCCTGAAGACTTGGGCTCTTCCCGATCAGCCTCATCCAGGGCCTTCAGATAACGGGCGATGCTTGACTCGATGTCTTCCATCCGACGCTTCAGCTTGGCGCTGGTAAAATTGCGGTCGCGGTTGTTCACCGCCTTGAATTTACTGCCATCGATGGCAACGAAGTGTTCCGAGAAGAGCCCCAGTTGTTGACACAACACGACGAACTGCCGACAGACTCCTCGAATGGCCTTCCCATTGTCTTTGCGGAAGTTGGCGATGGTCTTGAAATCCGGCATCAGGCGACCGGTCAGCCACATCAGCTCGACGTTGCGCTGCGCCTCGCGCTCAAGGCGCCGGCTTGACTGGATACGGTTGAGATAGCCGTAGATGTAGATCTTCAGCATGACTGCAGGATGATAAGCCGGTCGGCCTGTTTTAGCGGGGACAGCGCTTTCAAAACCCAAGTTGATCAGGTCGAGCTCATCCACGAAGACATCGACAACGCGCACCGGATTGGTATCGCTGACGTAGTCGTCCAAGCTCTCGGGGAGCAAGGTAGTTTGATCTCGGTGTTCACCTTGGATGAAGCGTTTCATGGGCAGCCCTTGCAATGAAGTCCTGGGGAAATCATAGCAAGGGTTGGCTTCGGAGTTTTTACACACTCTGGGCCATGGATGGCCCTTCGCGGCGGCCCACGGAGCAATGCCGGAGTGCGGGCATGCCGAGCCTAGGCGAGGCACCGAGTGGTGGGGCAGAAGCGTTTTGCTTACTTTTGCGCTTCTCAAAAGTGAGCCGCCGTCAGGGCGGAACCCTAAGTGGCCGTTACCGCAGAAACGGATATACACCCCGCCCCCAAAATCCCACCCAGCTCAACGGCTAAGCAGGAAAATCCGCCTGAGGTGCAGCCGAATCGCTAGCAGGTGAAGCGTGGAGATCACACCCATCGATGCTCCACCCCAACACTTCCAGCGCATCGCAACCATCCTGCAACAACAGATGCGCGGCGTTGGCGAAATGCTCCAGGTCATAACCCTCAGCGTTTTTCAGGCATAGACAGGAAACGCTGTTGAGCAAGTCTCGAGCGGCTTTGATTCGATGCGAAGCCGTTTCCAAAAGATCGGAGGCACCAGCTTCTGTATCGATAAACAGTGTGGCGCCGACGCTGGTATTGGCTTGAAGGGGATGGTACTTGATCATCGGGTTGCTCTCTTGAGTTGGGAGCTACCACCGTTCGCGGCTAAACGAATGAGGGTGGCAGCTGTACGCGGGTTAGCCGACCGGACAAGAGAATCCGGCACACCCGAAGATGTCCCCCGCACAGCCGCCATAAATCTAAAAAAACAGGCAGCAAAAAGCGCCGCCATTGGGGGCGCTCGTGCACTCTTGTTCGACCGGCTAAGATCGATCACCGTTTTGTCGATGACGAGAGAACTATAGGCGAGGCCCTGACGATAAAACGCTGAATTTCTGTATCTCGGAACCATCCTACGCGAAACACAGAATGGGTTTACAGAGCTCAATTTTTATCGGCCGGAAGCCTACCATTGCGAGCCCAATCTGTATCGAGCAGTTGATCAACTGCGCTTGCGATTGGGGGCTGCCGGATAACCTCAAGTCTTCATCCCAACGGTTTAAGCAAGACATCCGCCGGCAGTGATTGCCCCGTCAAATACTGGGTAAATAGAAAGGTCCGTGCGGGCTGTAAGGCAAAGCCTCGAACCATGAAAGCCGACGAACCAACACGCTGATCGCAGCACAAGCAGCCTACACATTTCATCCGTCGAATCTTTCCCACGGCGAGGAGATGGCTGGCATCGCCGCACAGGGTGAAATTTTTAAAGTGCGACCTCTTTCATCAGAGGTCACATTCGATGCCTACCCAACACACATACCTGCCCCAACATCTTGCGCTGGCAATCGCCTTGGCGCTTGGTTGTGCCGATGTTTCGATGGCTCAATCAGTTGCCGGGGAAACCCATTCCTTCGAAACAACCGGCGAGATGCAGGCTCGTCTCAAGGTGTTCGCGGCTGCGCCGGATACCCATACCCAGAGAGTCATCAAAATCCAAGAAGTCCCTTTGTCGAAGGACGCCAGTAACGATCTGGTGCTTGTCACCAGGCAAGGCGAACTCATCGGGCTCACCGACGGCGGCGGTGGCGCCAACGTCTTGCAACTGGATATCGCCAAGGGAGGCGAGTTAGGTGAAATACGCAATTTCCCGGACCTGTATTTAAAGCGAGGCGAATGGTCAAACAGCAAGGCCTTCGACAGCCGCAGCCTGATTGATTCGAACGCCAAATTGATCAACACCGGTGACATCCACGGAGCGATGCACATTCTTGGCGAACTCGTGAACCAAGGCATGGTGGCCGGGCCTGTGTTCGTGGGAAAAAATGGCACGTTCAGCGGTGGCGGGACGGTCGACGCGCTGGATGTGGCCGGCCTGATGGAAGTCAATCCTGTAACGGGAGCCCCTTCGGTTATCAACGATTTCAAATTATCCAAGAGCGCGACGTTGGTTTATGGAATCGATGCAGAGAAAGGCAGCGCCACGATCAACGTTGGCGGCACCGCTACCTTGGGCAATGCGACGCTGAAGATCATCGCTGTATCGGGCGAATCCACCGAAGCCGGCAAGCACGTCGTGATCAAGGCGGACAAGATCGATGGGAAGTTTGGAAAGGTCATCAATGAACTCGCTTTCATGACGGCTACACCGGACTACACCACGGAGAAACAAGTGGAACTGGTCCTCGCTCGCAACGAAGTGCCCCTTGAGAACGTCACGGCAAATCCCAACGGTCAAGAATTTGTAGGCGCTATTCCGAAGCCACAGTCAGCCGAACCATCGCCGCCAGTACCTAGCGGCACTTCAGCGCCAGTACCATCCCCGGCCGACGAGCCGCAAACCACCCGCCCAACGTCAAAACTCACCGAATCACCAAAAACTGCCATTGCCGCGCCAACCCCTGCGGCTCAATCGTCGGCCACCCAACCTGTGCCCAAACCCAACGCCGCCATCAACGCCCTGCTTGGCACCAACCTGACCACCGCCGCCGATGCCATCGACCAACTGGGCGGTTATGACACCGCCGATCTGGGCAATGCCACCTTGAGCAGCATCGCGCCAATCGGCACCGGAATGCTCTCGGCCATGAGCCGGAGAAGTCCGGCGGATGGGTACGACAACGGCCAAGTCTGGGTCCAAGCCATCGGCAACAGCGGCAGCCTCGCCAAGGAATGGGGCGATTTTGCTCTCAAGCATTCGACCAAGGGCCTGATGCTGGGAACCGACTGGGCTGTCAGCCCCGATTGGCGGCTGGGCATCATCGGCAGCAAGACCCAGACGCGGATGGACAGTTATCAGTTCGACGGGGCCCTGGACAGTTGGCTCGCCGGCGCTTACGCCTTGCGCCAGGACGGGCCGCTGGCGCTGCGCCTGGGCGCTGTCTATGGCAGTCATGACGGCAGCACCAAGCGCCACGTTGCCTTCAACGGTTTCAGGGATCGTCTCAAGGGTCGCTACGACGCCACGACACAACAGGTCTTTGGGCAAGTCGGCTACAACCTGGATGTTGGACATTTCGATATCGAACCCTATGTCCAAGTGGGTTACCAGCGCTATCAACGCGATGCCTATACCGAAAAAGGTGGGGACGCCGCGTTGCAGTACAACGGCCAGGCACAGGAACACTACAGCAGCGACCTCGGCCTGCGCCTCGCCCGCCCTTTGGTTTTCGACCGAGGCATGCGGTTGACGCCGCGACTGGATGTCAGCTGGAAGCACCTGTATGGCGACGTAAGGGGCACCTCACATCAGCGTATGGCTAGTGGAAGTGGCATCTATACCGTCAAAGGCATCGAACTGGACCGTGACAGCTTGCTCTGGCAGGCAGGGCTAGATTTGGCCGTATCGCCACGTCATACCCTGGGACTGAATTACAGCGGTGAAACCGGCCAGGACAACCGCAACGGCGCGTTGACCGGCCAATGGCGGATGATGTTCTGACGGGCGAAAAAAAAGGGGAGCACCTGCTCCCCCGAGGTAAAACAATGCATCGAGGCCGTTGGAATCAGCCTTCGATTTCGATCAGGATCTCGCCCGGGTTGACCCGGTCGCCCTTGGCCACATGAATGGCGGTGACCTTGCCGGCGATGGCCGCCTGGACTTCGGTTTCCATCTTCATGGCTTCGGTGATCAGCACCGCTTGGCCGGCCTTCACCACGTCGCCCTCCTTGACCAGGACATCGACGATGTTGCCCGGCATGGTGGTGCTGACATGGCCTGGCGCAGTGGCTTGCTTGCGCTTGCTGCTGCCGCCGCCGACGAATTCATTGAGCGGTTCGAACACGACCTCTTCGGGCATGCCATCGATGGACAAGTAGAAGTGACGCTTGCCTTCGGCCTTGACGCCCACACCGGTGATGTCGACGCGGTAGGTTTCGCCGTGCACGTCGATGACGAACTCGGTCGGCACACCTTCACCGCCCGCGGAGCTCACGCTACCTGCCTCAGGAATGGGCAGCAGCACTTCCGGGGTCAGGGTGCCGGCTTCGCGTTCCTCGAGGAACTTGCGACCGATGTCCGGGAACATGGCATAGGTCAGCACGTCCTCTTCGGACTTGGCCAGTGCACCGATTTCGCCGCGCAGCTTGGTCATTTCCGGCTTGAGCAGATCGGCCGGACGCACGTCGATCACCTCTTCGCTGCCGATGGCCTGGCGACGCAGCTTCTCACTCACCGAGCCCGGCGCCTTGCCGTAGCCGCCCTGCAGATAGAGCTTCACTTCGTTGGTGATGGTCTTGTAGCGCTCACCGGCCAATACGTTGAAGAACGCCTGGGTGCCAACGATCTGCGAGGTCGGGGTCACCAGCGGTGGGAAGCCGAGGTCTTCGCGTACTCGCGGGATTTCCGCCAGCACTTCGTTCATCCGGTTCAGCGCGCCCTGCTCTTTCAGCTGGTTGGCGAGGTTGGAAATCATCCCCCCCGGCACCTGGTTGACCTGGACGCGAGTGTCCACCGCGGTGAACTCGCTTTCGAACTGGTGGTACTTCTTGCGCACGGCGTAGAAATACAGGCCGATTTCCTGCAACAGCTCCAGGTCCAGCCCGGTGTCGAATTCACTGCCTTTAAGGGCCGCAACCATCGACTCGGTGCCCGGATGGCTGGTGCCCCAGGCGAAGCTGGAGATCGCGGTGTCAATGTGATCGGCACCGTTTTCGATGGCCTTGAGTTGGCACATCGCGGCCAGGCCGGCGGTGTCGTGGGAGTGGATGAACACCGGCAACGATTGCTCGCTCTTCAGCGCTTTCACCAGCTCGCCAGTGGCATACGGGGTCAGCAGGCCGGCCATGTCCTTGATCGCCACCGAGTCGCACCCCATGGCTTCCATCTGCTTGGCCTGGGCCACGAACGCGTCGATGGTGTGCACCGGGCTGGTGGTGTAGGCGATGGTGCCCTGGGCGTGCTTGCCGGCAGCTTTCACCGCTTCGATGGCGACCCGCAGGTTACGCACGTCGTTCATCGCATCGAAAATACGGAACACATCGATGCCGTTGACGGCGGCCTTGGCGACGAATGCCTTGACCACGTCATCGCTGTAATGGCGATAGCCCAGCAGGTTCTGGCCGCGCAGGAGCATTTGCAGGCGGGTGTTGGGCAGCGCCGCGCGCAGTTGACGCAGACGCTCCCATGGATCTTCCTTCAGGAAGCGCACGCAGGCGTCGAAGGTTGCGCCGCCCCAGACTTCCAGCGACCAATAGCCGACCTTGTCGAGCTTGTCGCAGATCGGCAGCATGTCTTCGGTGCGCATGCGGGTGGCGAGCAGCGATTGGTGAGCGTCGCGCAGGATTGTGTCGGTAACGTGGATCTTCTTGGACATTTTCATGATTCCTTACAGGCCTGCGTGGGCGGCAATGGCGGCGGCGATGGCCAAGGCCAGCTCTTCGGGTTTGCGCTTGATCGAGTAGTTGGTCAGTTCAGGGTGGCTTTCAACGAAGCTGGTGTTGAACTGGCCGCTGCGGAATTCCGGATTGCGCAGGATTTCCTGGTAATACGCGGCGGTGGTCTTGACCCCCTGCAGGCGCATGTCATCCAGGGCTCGCAGGCCACGGTCCATCGCTTCTTCCCAAGTCAACGCCCAAACCACCAGTTTCAGGCACATCGAATCGTAGAACGGCGGAATGGTGTAGCCGGTGTAGATCGCCGTGTCGGTGCGCACACCCGGGCCACCCGGGGCGTAGTAGCGGGTGATCTTGCCGAAGCTGGGCAGGAAGTTGTTTTTCGGATCCTCGGCGTTGATGCGGAACTGCAACGCAAAACCCCGGTGCTGGATGTCTTCCTGCTTGACCGACAACGGCAGCCCGGAGGCGATGCGGATCTGTTCGCGAACAATGTCGATACCGGTGATTTCTTCGGTGATGGTGTGTTCCACCTGCACCCGGGTGTTCATCTCCATGAAGTACACCTCGCCTTCGGCGAGCAAAAACTCCACGGTGCCGGCGTTCTCGTAGCCCACGGCCTTGGCCGCGCGCACCGACAGGTCGCCGATGTAGGCGCGCTGCTCGGGGGTCAGTTGCGGGCTCGGGGCGATTTCGATCAGCTTCTGGTTACGGCGCTGGATCGAGCAATCGCGTTCGAACAGGTGCACCACGTTGCCGAAACTGTCGCCCAGGATCTGCGCTTCGATGTGCTTGGGATTGACGATGCATTTTTCCAGGAACACTTCCGCCGAACCGAACGCCTTGGTGGCTTCGGAAATCACCCGCGGGAAGGCCTGTTCGAGTTCTTCACGGCTGTTGCAACGACGGATACCGCGACCGCCGCCACCAGAGGTGGCCTTGAGCATCACCGGGTAACCGATCCGATCACCTTCGGTCAGGGCCTCTTCGATGCCCGCCACGTTGCCTTCGGTACCCGGCGTGACCGGCACACCGGCCTTGATCATGCTGCGACGCGCTTCGGTCTTGTCACCCATGCGGCGAATGACTTCCGCCGAAGGGCCAATGAATTTGATGCCGCGCTCAGCGCAGATGTCTGCCAGCTCGGCATTTTCCGAAAGGAAACCGTAGCCGGGGTGCAAGGCATCACAGCCGGTTTCCACCGCCAGGTTCACCAGTTTGCGTGGGTTGAGGTAGCCGGCCAGCGGATCGGCGCCGATGCTGTGGGCCTCGTCCGCACGCTTGACATGCAACGCATGACGGTCCGCGTCGGAGTAGACCGCGACCGAGCGAATGCCCATCTCGGCGCAAGCGCGCACGATGCGGACGGCAATCTCACCACGGTTGGCGATCAGGATCTTTGTTATCAATTGGAGGTTCCCTTGAGCCGGTGATACCACGGCCTGGGATCCAGGCCGACGCGTGACCAGATGTAACAATTGGTCGCAGCTCCACACTAGTCCTGGCTGTGGATTAACAAAAATGAATAATTATTGGGTCATGCATAAGCAAAGACTTATAGTTGAGCTGTCCGCCCCACACCAGAGTACTTAAAAGATGCGTAAGTCGTTGATGCGTATGACATTGCGTCAATTGCAGATTTTTAACGAGGTGTGCGACCTGAGGTCCTACAGCCGTGCAGCCGACGAAATGTCTCTCACACAACCGGCCGTTAGCCTACAGATTCGATCTCTGGAAGAGCTGATTGGCCAGCCGTTATTCGAATACGTCGGCAAAAAACTCTACATGACCGAAGCCGCCGAAGCCCTGCAACGTGCCAGCCGCGACATCTTCGGGCGCCTGGAAAACCTCGATATGCAGCTCTCGGACATGCAGGGTTCGCTGCAAGGCCAACTGAAGCTGGCGGTGGAGTCCAGCGCCAAGTACTTCGTCCCGCATCTATTCGCCGCATTCAAGCGCCAGCATCCGGAGGTCAACCTCAACCTCACGGTGGTCAATCGCGGCCAGGTCATCCGCCGGCTCTCGGACAACCGCGACGACTTGGTGATCATGTCCATGGTGCCCCAGGACATGGGCCTGGAATTCCTGCCCTTTCTCAACAATCCGATCGTCGCCGTGGCGCCGCCCGACCATCCGCTGTGCCACCTGGGTCCGCTGCGCTTGCAGGACCTGGAGCCCTACACGCTGCTGTTGCGCGAGCCGGGGTCCGGCACGCGACTGGCCTGTGAGGAATATTTCAAGGAGAAACGAGTGCACTTCACCCAGACGCTGGAAGTGGCGTCGGCGGAGGCCCAGCGCGAATGCGTAGTAGCCGGGCTGGGCGTGGCGCTGTTGACACGCCACGCCGTGAGCCGGGAATTGTCGTCCGGCGCACTCATCGAGCTGCCGGTGGAGGAATTGCCGCTGTACCGCAGTTGGTGCCTGGTGCAGGCCAGGGCCAAGCGCCTGTCACCGGTGGCCCATGCCTTCCTGGCCTTCGTTCGCGGCGAGCGCGCTCAGATCATCGGCCTGGTTGAGCGTTTCGACGGGAAGCCGCCGGCGCTGCCTGCCAGTAATTGAACTCTACCGCGTCAGGAAACTCGCTGATCTCGGCCAGAAGCTGACGCTGTTCATAGCGGTCTTCGATGGCACGACGGAACGCCATGCGGCGCTGGTCTTCCTGCTGACGACGGGTTTTGACGGCGCTGCGTTCTTCGTAGGACTGGGTCATGTCGAGACTCCCAAGACGTATACGGGAGCTTTACGATGACGGTGAGGGATGACGATTTGGCGGCGCGTGCGTTACAGAACGATGAATTCAGGGGAAATGATCCCCTGTGGCGAGGGAGCTTGCTCCCGCTCGGCTGCGCAGCAGTCGCAAACCAGCCAATGCGGTGTATCTGGGAAAATCGTTGGGGGCTGCTTCGCAGCCCAGCGGGAGCAAGCTCCCTCGCCACAAAAGCCCCTCGACCTCAGGGCTTGGGATTCAGTCGTCCAGCGCCTTCACCGACTTGGGCGACAGCCTCAGGCTGCGAAGGCTGCGCTTCACGCTCTTGAGGTGGTTGACCAAGCTCGGGCCACGAGCCATGGCGACGCCCATCGCCAGTACGTCGATCACCACCAGATGGGCGATGCGCGAGGTTAGCGGCGTGTAGATCTCAGTGTCTTCATGCACGTCGATGGCCAGGTTCACCGTGGAAAGCTCTGCCAGAGGCGTCTGGCTCGGGCACAAGGTGATCAACGAGGCACCGCTTTCGCGCACCAGGTTCGCGGTGATCAGCAGGTCCTTGGAACGCCCCGACTGGGAAATGCAGATCGCCACATCGGTGGGTTTCAAGGTCACTGCCGACATGGCCTGCATGTGCGGGTCGGAATAGGCCGCTGCCGTCAGCAGCAACCGGAAGAACTTGTGCTGGGCATCGGCGGCCACCGCGCCCGAGGCGCCGAAGCCATAAAACTCGACACGCTGGGCCTGGGACATGGCCGTGACGGCTTTTTGCAACGCCACCGGGTCGAGCTTCTCGCGAACCTCCATCAACGTATGCAGGGTCGTGTCGAAGATTTTCAGGCTGTAGTCCGCTACTGAATCATCTTCATGGATCGCAAACTGACCGAAGCTCGCGCCGGCGGCCAGGCTTTGCGCCAGCTTGAGTTTCAGGTCCTGGAAGCCCGAGCAACCGATGGCCCGGCAGAAGCGCACGATGGTCGGTTCACTGATGCCGACGCTGTGGGCAAGATCGGCCATGGAGCTATGCATCACGGCCGCTGGATCAAGCAGTACGTGATCGGCGACTTTCAGCTCCGACTTGCGCAGCAAGTGGCGTGACTGGGCGATGTGTTGCAACAGGTTCAAGGGGCTGGACTCTTGTTATGGGCAGATGCCGGGATGTAGCAAGCTTGTAGTTATACTACAAGAATTGGCGCTTTGCCCGTCCAAAACGTAACTGGATTACCTCGCTGCCCCTTTGTTTTGGCCGAGGATTGCCCGATGTAGCAGTCTGGGCCGTAGCGCAAAGCCTCTGCGCTGTCGATCGCCTGACTTCCCGACCCGGCCAGAGCTTCCAACGTGGGCAATAGCGTCTATTTCCAATGAGCCAAACACTCAACAACTTGCAGTTCCCAACATTATATAATCCCTACAACCCTAGGCGGTAGCTCTCAAGCCAAAACCAAGTAGGCCATTGAAAGTTCATTTCTCCTTACAATACCAACTGCCACTTAGCTAACACCATCAAGTCAAAGCCGTTATATTGGCTCCCGCAGGAAGCAATCAACTTTAACTAAAGGAATTACCACTATGAAAATCACAACTAAAGATTGGACAGCACAAATCGATCGTATGCCAGGCGCTGCATCTTTCCGCACCTTTGGCACCGTAACCGTAGCAAATTCCGGCGTTATCCCGACGCTGGTCCGGAGTGCCAAACAGGACAAATCTTTTGATCTACGATTGGAGTTGACACTTCAAAACTCCGCCGGGGTTTCGCTACAAGTGCTCACAGACAAGGTTGTCGAATACAAAGAGCTGGGCGAATCCAACGTCACCAGTGTCAGTATTTTTTTCGAAGGAAAGTTGCTGCACCACATTGATGAAATTCTAATCACCCACTAAGCACTCGGCCACAAACAACTTCCCGCCCGACGCATTCGTCGTCAGACGGGAAGTTTCAATCGGCGATCAGTTCACTTAGCCAAGTGTTCCATCCGCAACAACTTGGCCAACCCCTCGGCTTCCACCGGCCGGCTGATCAGATACCCTTGAACCTCATCGCAACCTTCGTTCCTGAGGAACTCAAGCTGCTCCTGGCGCTCAACGCCTTCAGCCACTACCTTGAGCGACAAGCCATGGGCCATTGCAATGATTGCCCGGGTAATGGCGGTGTCCACGCTGCCCTCGCCCAGTCCCCGAATGAACGCTTGGTCGATCTTCACGTAGTCCACCGGGATACGCTTGAGGTAGCTCAAGGATGAGTAGCCGGTGCCAAAATCATCGATCGCCAGCTTGACCCCAAGGTCGCGCAATTGCTGGAACGTGGCGATGATGTGTTCAACGCTGTCGAGCAACTGGCTCTCGGTCAACTCCAGCTCCAGGTACTGGGGCGCCAGGCCGGTTTCCTCCAGCACTTGTCGCACCAGGCTGACCAGCTTGCCCTGGCGCAACTGATGCACCGACAGGTTGACCGACACCCTGATCGGCTCAAGCCCTTGGCGCTGCCATTCGCACGCCTGCCAACAGGCTTGGCGCAACACGAACTCGCCAATCGGTCCGATCAGCCCGGTCTCTTCAGCCAAGCCGATGAAATCCCCCGGCGGGACTCGGCCCATGGCCGGATGATCCCAACGCACCAGCGCCTCGGCGGCGTTCAGGCGACCGGTGGCCAGGCACAATTTGGGCTGATAAAAGACCTTCAGTTGTTGCTCTTCCAAGGCCTTGCGCAGTTGATTTTCCAGTTGCAGGCGCTCCAGCGTGCTGGCCTGGAGACTCTCGGTGTAGAACTGGAAGTTGTTGCCCCCCAGATGCTTGGCGTGCTGCATGGCCATGTTCGCCTGGCTGACCAGCGTGGCAATTTCTCGCGTGTTGTCTGGCAACAAGCTGATGCCGATGGAGGCACTGAGCACCAATTCATGACCTTCGATGGTCAGCGGCACGCGCAGCTTGGCGGCCAGCCGGGTCGCCACCCGCGCCAGGCTGGAAAGGCTGCCGTAGGCATCGAACAACACCGCAAACTCATCGCCGGATAACCGGGCAATGGTGTCGGCCTCGGGCAGTGCATTGATCAAGCGCCGCGCCATTTTCTGCAACAACTGGTCGGCGATGTCATGGCCGAGGCTATCGTTGAGCAGTTTGAAACGGTCCAGGTTGATATGCAGCAACGCCAGGCTACGCCGTCCACCCTGGCGCACCCGCTGATGAGCTTCGTTCAGGCGCTCGCGGAACAGGGAGCGATTCGCCAGCCCGGTCAGCTCGTCGTAATGGGTCAGGTAGCGCATGCGCTCTTCGGATTCGCGGCGCGCCGAAAGATCGGCGAAAAAGCCCACGATATGGCTGATATTTCCCCGAGCATTGCGCACGACGTTCAGTTGCAGCCATTGCGGGTACAACTCGCCGTTGGCCCGCGCCTCCACCAGCTCACCCTGCCAGGTGCCATGCTGTTTGAGCGCTTGGCGAATGATGGGGTAGTGCCGGCGCGCGTCGCGACTGCACGGCAGGTTGACGACGTTGCGCCCGAGCATGTCATCGATATTGAAACCGGTGACTCGCGTGAACGCTTGATTGGCCGCGAGCAGCACATAGTTGGGGTCGAAAATCACAATCCCTTCGCTGGCGGCCTCGAACACCGTGGCCGCCAGCTGCCGTTGCTGCTCGAGTTCCTTGCTCGCGCTGATGTCGCGCCGAGTCCCGACCATGCGCAGCACCCGTCCGCTGGCGCTGCGCTCCACGGCCCGGCCACGGTCTTCGATCCAGACCCAATGGCCATCGCCGTGCCGCACCCGGTATTCGATCTGGTAATCCTCGCTGCGACCCTTGAGGTGTTCAACCAGGGCCCGCTTGAGCGCCGGCAGGTCTTGGGGGTGCAGGCGCGGAGTGAGATGGCTGAGCATCGCCGTGACGTATTCGGGCTCCAGGCCGAACAACTCCTTGAGCTGGGTGTGATGGACTTCGTCAGTCTGCAGGTTCCAATCCCACAACCCCAGCTCACTGGCCTTGAGGGCCAGGGCCAGGCGCGCCTCGCTTTTGCTCAGGGCCTGGCTGGCGGCCTCCAACTCAAGGCTGCGCTGCGCGACCCGCGCCTCCAGGCCCACTTGGGCCGCCCGCAATTTTTCCTCGGCCGAGCGCCGTTGCTCAACCTCCCGGCCCAGCGCCTCGTTGAGCATCGCACCGCGGGTTTGGGTTTGCTGCAGATGCTCGATCAACGCTTGGTTCTGGAAACGGCGCAACATGCCATTCTGAATCAGGCGATTGACTTGCCAAGCCACCACGCTCAAGGAAACCAACACAATCAGCCCGAGCCAGCCCCACCCCCGCTGCTGCTCATCGCCACCCCAGAAGAGATAGCCGATGGCCGGCAACAGGCAGGGCAAGGCAAAGGACAGGAACGCCGGAAGACTCACGGCATAGGCCACGCTGGCCGACAACGCGGCCGCGCCAATCAGGCCGAACACCCAGGCCTGCTGCTGGAAGCTGTCGGCCGGGACCAACGCGATGCCAGCACCAGCCAGCGTGAGGCCGGTCATCGCCGAGCCCAGCAAAAACATACGCAACCAGATCGGGTGGGCCTGGCGGCTTGGCATTGCCGAATCGAAAGCCGCCACCTGGATCACCCGCAACGCCACCAGTGACAACAACCAGACGAGCCAGACGCTGACCAGGAAATAGCGCCGCGGCTCCCATAACAGTGCGGCGCAGACCAGACCGTTGAGCAGCATGAACAATGTAGGAAGCAGTGAGCCCTGATACAGCAGACGTGTGCGCTCGACCGCCATCTCCGTGGCGTACTGCTTGCAGATGACCCGCGGTTCCACACAGGGGCCCGCCGGATCGGAATTGAGGGTCATTGGCACTGTTCTTGTTCTTATAGAGAGGAGCGTGGAGAACCCGAAACAAGCGCCGAGCATACACAAGCCATGGGCCATCCCACACTGCCCCAGCTCATAAAAACATTGAAAAAAGTCGCTATTTCATTGGATGGCGCCCCTCCCGAGCGAGTCCTGCCAACGCCTGTAGCCCGTGACTCGCCGGTCATCACCAAACGGTCTTTTATCGGCCGATGCAAAGCTCGGTTTGCCCGGGGTGACGCCGCACCCTAGAATGCTCCGATGCGCGATGATCTCTCCCTTCTGCTGAACTCCCTCAACGATGCCCAACGCCAGGCCGTAGCCGCCTCCGTGGGTCGTCAGTTGGTCCTGGCCGGTGCCGGCTCCGGTAAAACCCGAGTGCTGGTGCACCGTATCGCCTGGTTGATCCAGGTCGAGAACGCCTCGCCCCATTCGATCCTGTCGGTGACATTCACCAACAAGGCCGCGGCGGAGATGCGCCATCGCATCGAACAACTGATGGGCATCAACCCCGCCGGCATGTGGGTCGGCACCTTCCACGGCCTGGCGCACCGCTTGTTGCGGGCGCATTGGCAGGAGGCCGGGCTGAGCCAGACCTTCCAGATCCTGGACAGCGACGACCAGCAACGCCTGGTCAAGCGGGTGATCCGCGAGCTGGGCCTGGACGAACAACGCTGGCCGGCCCGCCAGGCCCAATGGTTCATCAACGGCCAGAAAGACGAAGGCCTGCGCCCGCAGCATATCCAGGCCAGCGGCGACCTGTTCCTGGCAACCATGCGCAGCATCTACGAAGCCTACGAGGCGGCGTGCCAGCGTGCCGGGGTGATCGACTTTTCCGAGCTGCTGCTGCGGGCCCTGGACCTGTGGCGCGACCACCCGGGCCTGCTGGCTCACTACCAAAAGCGCTTCCGGCATGTACTGGTGGACGAGTTCCAGGACACCAACGCCGTGCAATACGCCTGGTTGCGCCTGCTCGCCAAGGGCGGCGACAGCCTGATGGTGGTGGGTGACGACGATCAGTCGATCTACGGCTGGCGCGGCGCCAAGATCGAGAACATTCACCAGTACTCGGCGGACTTTCCCGACGCCGAAGTCATCCGCCTGGAACAGAACTACCGCTCCACCGCCGGCATCCTCAAAGCCGCCAACGCCCTGATCGCCAACAACACCGGGCGCTTGGGCAAGGAACTGTGGACTGATGGCGGCGAAGGCGAAGCGATCAACCTCTACGCCGCCTTCAACGAACACGATGAGGCCCGCTACGTGGTGGAAACCATCGAGAGCGCGCTGAAAACCGGCCTGGCCCGTAGCGACATTGCCATCCTGTACCGTTCCAACGCCCAGTCGCGAGTGCTGGAAGAGGCCTTGCTGCGCGAACGGATCCCTTACCGCATCTATGGTGGCCAGCGCTTCTTCGAACGTGCGGAAATCAAGAACGCCATGGCCTATCTGCGCCTGATCGAAGGTCGGGGCAACGACGCGGCCCTGGAGCGGGTCATCAACGTGCCTACGCGGGGCATTGGCGAGAAAACCGTCGAGGCGATTCGCGATCACGCGCGCCACAGCCATGTGTCCATGTGGGAAGCCATGCGCCAGCTGGTCACCAACAAAGGCGTGACCGGTCGCGCCGCCGGTGCCCTGAAGGCCTTCATGGACCTGATCGAAGACCTGGCCGCCAAGTGTGGGGAAATGCCCCTGCACTTGATGACCCAGACCGTCATCGAGCAGTCCGGCCTGATCGCCTACCACGAAGCGGAAAAAGGCGAGAAAGGCCAGGCCCGGGTGGAAAACCTCGAGGAACTGGTCAGCGCCGCGCGCAACTTCGAGAACACCGAAGAAGACGCAGACCTGTCGCCCCTGTCGGCCTTCCTCGGTCACGCCTCGCTGGAGGCCGGCGACACCCAGGCCGACGAACATGAAGACAGCGTCCAGCTGATGACCCTGCACAGCGCCAAGGGCCTGGAATTCCCCTACGTGTTTCTCGTGGGCATGGAAGAAGGCCTGTTCCCTCACAAGATGAGCCTGGAAGAGCCGGGACGCCTGGAAGAGGAACGACGCCTGGCCTATGTCGGTATCACCCGCGCCATGCAGAACCTGGTCATGACCTACGCCGAAACCCGACGCTTGTATGGCAGCGAGACCTACAACAAAGTGTCGCGCTTCGTACGTGAAGTGCCGAAGGGCTTGATCCAGGAAGTGCGGCTGTCCAACAGTGTCAGCCGACCGTTCGGCGGCGGCCAGCAACAAAGCACCAGCAGCTTGTTTGGCGGCAGCGATATCCCGGAAACCGGCTTCAGCCTCGGCCAGACCGTGCGGCATTCGGTATTCGGCGACGGCGTTATCCTCAACTTCGAAGGCGCCGGCGCCCAGGCCCGGGTGCAGGTGAATTTCAGCGAAGGCAGCAAGTGGCTGATGCTGGGGTATGCCAAGCTCGAAGCGATCTAAAGACCCACAGGAAGCACCCTCTGTGCCTCCTGTGGGAGCAAGGCTTGCCCGCGATAGCGATCGGTCTGACACATCTATGTCGAATGGGCCACCGCTTCGCGGGCAAGCCTTGCTCCCACAGGTATAAAACCCCCACCCACATTGTAGTTTCCGATAGAACTTGTTCCCCTTTCCTACAGCCCAAAGCGAACAAGCCTTCTTGCACAGCCGAAGCTGAACCTAAGCTGTCACGCAAAAGCCCGAAACACTCTCCCGCTAGCCAGCAACAGTTCAGCTGTGCAACATGGCGCGCGTGCTATCCACAAATGGGAATGCCTTTATATGAAACGTTTTCTTAGCATCGCCATGGCGTTGTGCATCGGCCTGACGATGGCCATCGACGCCAATGCCGCCAAGCGCTTTGGCGGTGGTAAAAGTTCGGGAGCAGCCCCGACTCACCAGACCAGCCAGATGGCGCCGTCTTCTGCCGCCGGCTCTACCGCTGCCACCGCAGGCGCGGCCGGTGCCGCGGGCGCTGCCACCAAGGCCAGCGGCGCGTCGCGCTGGCTCGGCCCCCTGGCCGGCATCGCTGCCGGTGGCCTGCTCGCCTCCATGTTCATGGGTGACGGCTTCCAGGGCATGCAGATCTTCGACATCCTGATCATGGCGGTCATCGCCTTCCTGGTCTTCCGCTTCATTGCCGCTCGTCGTCGCAAGCAGCAGGAGCAACTCGCTCCAGCTGGCCACGCGCCGATGCAGCGTGAAGTGTTCAACCAGCAGCCTGCCAGCGGTTCGATCTTCGGTGGTTCGGCAGCGCCTGTGGCCGTCCGTCCGGTCATCAATGCGCCAGCCTGGTTCAACGAAGGCCGCTTCGTCGAAGCCGCGCGCAACCATTTCATGTCCCTGCAGCAACATTGGGACGCGAACGAAATGGACAAGATCTCCGAGTTCGTGACCCCGCAGCTGCTGGAGTTCCTCAAGCGCGAGCGGGCCGAACTGGGCGATGGCTTCCAGTCCACCTACATCGACAATCTGAACGTGCAACTGGACGGCGTCGACGATCGCGCCGACAAGACCATTGCCACCCTGACCTTCAGCGGTGTGTCGAAGGATTCTCGCTTCGACAAGGGCGAAGCGTTCAGCGAAAGCTGGAACATGGAACGTGCCCAGGGCGATGACCAGCCTTGGCTGGTGGCCGGTATCCGCCAGAACGGTTGAACCTTTACCGTTTTTGCATGTTGAAATAAAAGAACCCCGGCTCAGGCCGGGGTTTTCTATTTCGCGGTTGCATCTATAGCGAGCTACTGTATAAACCGCTCCATATAAAACCGCGCCATCGAGAAAGAGGATCCCCGGACGTGGAAGAAATCATCGAACAATTGCGTGAAGCCAACGAGCCCGTACCGGTCCCGCTGGAATTGCCCGACGAAGACTTGCTGGTAGAGATCGAAGAGCAGCTGTTCATCGATATCCCGTTCGTCTTCAGGGAGTTTTTGCTGACCGTCAGCGACGTCGTCTACGGCAGCCTGGAACCGGTAACCGTCACCGATCCACAGTCCCACACCTACCTGCCGGATGTGGCCGCCAATGCCTGGGATGCCGGTGTCGACCGCAGCCTGATCCCGATCTGCCAGGACGGCGATGATTATTACTGCGTCGAAGAGGACGGCACGGTGGTGTTGTGGCAAGCCGAAGAAGAACTGATCGCCGAGGAAACCTGGGAATCGGTCTGGCACTGGGCCCGGGACGTCTGGCTGGAAAGCTGAGCCCCGCTGCCGGTCAATGCCCGGACGACTCCTTGTGGTTGTCCAGGGTTTCAAGCAAGGCCACCTGCATCCGCGTATGCAAGCGGATGAACCAGCGCCAGAGCAGTGCCGCCACGGCAGTCGCCACCACGGCAATCAGCACAAGCAACTTGTTGGTCGGCAGGATGCTGGCCGACAAGGCTGCCAATAGCAGGAAGATCACCAGCAGCGAGAGAATCGGGATCACTTCGGCGATCACCCGGCGCACGCGCTGGGTGTGGCGGCCAGCCATCTCCGGCTTCACGCCCATCTCCGCCAGCAGCATCGACAGCGCCTTGAGCTTGCGGTAAGCGGCGATCAGGAACGGCAGCGACAGCAGTAACGCTCCGCCCCAGATCAATGCTTTTTGCCAGCTCGGATCGCTGATCCAGGCTTGCAGGTAAGCCGACATCCGCTCGGCGAAATATCCCCCCGAGACAAAAATGGCGATGACCAGCGCCAGGTTGACGCCGACCTGCAGGAGAATTCGCCGGATCATCGACGCCAGCATCGCGCCTTCGCCGTGGGGCTGGATGCTACGCAGCCATTCGCCATACATCCCCAGCACTCGCGTCAGCCGTTGCGGCATGGCCGTTGCCAACTTGACGGACAGCGGGTCGGCGGCCCGGATCAAGTAAGGCGTCAGCAGTGTGGTCAGCACCGAGACGGCGACCGCTACCGGGTAGAGGAAATCGCTGGTGACCTGCAGGGTCATCCCCAACGACGCGATGATGAAGGAGAATTCGCCGATCTGCGAAAGCCCCATCCCAACGCGCAACGAGGTGCGTCCATCGTTGCCGGCGATAAAGGCACCGAGGCCGCAGGACAACATCTTGCCAAGCACCACGGCGCCCGTGATCACCGCAATGGGCCAGGCGTATTGCAGCAATATCGCCGGATCGAGCATCAGCCCGATGGCGACAAAGAAGATCGCGCTAAATAAATCACGCACCGGCTCCACCAACCGCTCGATCTTCAGCAACTGCCGGGACTCGGCCATGATTGCACCGATCAGGAACGCCCCAAGCACCATGCTGTATTCCAGCTTCACCACCAGCAGGCAGAAGCCGAAACACAGGCCCAGTACGGTAATCAGCAGCATTTCGTTGCTGTCGAACTTCGCCACGTAGGCCAGCAACCTCGGCACCAGCAGGATGCCGATGACCAACGCGACGATCATGAACAGCGACAACTTGCCAACGGTGGAAAACACCTCGCCGGAGCTCACGGTGCCGCTGACGGCGATGCTCGACAGCAAGGCGATGATGCCGATACCGAGGATGTCCTCGACGATCAACACCCCGAAGATCAACTGCGCGAAGCGCTCGTTCTTCATCTTCAGGTCGTTGAGGGCCTTGACGATGATGGTGGTGGAGGAAATGGCCAGGATCGCGCCCAAAAACAGCGAGTCCATGGTGCTCCACTCGAACCAGCGACCGATTTCATAGCCGATCCAGATCATCAACACGATTTCGAGGAACGCCGCGATGAAGGCCGTGGCGCCGACCTTGAACAGTTTGCGCAGGCTGAATTCCAGCCCCAGGCAAAACATCAGGAAGATCACCCCGAGCTCGGCCAGGGTCTTGATCGTGTCTTCGTCGTGGATAAACCCAAACGGCGGCGTGTGCGGGCCAATGATGAAGCCGGCCACGATGTAGCCCAGTACCACCGGTTGTTTTAAACGATGAAAGAGTACGGTTACCAGCCCCGCAGCCATCATGATGATCGCCAGATCCTGGATGAAACTGATGGCATGCATGTCGGGGCTCCCTGTTCAAATGACGCACTGCCGAGCTGGAGAAATCCGTTTCCGCTGTAGGAATTGCCCTCGCAAGGGGCTTTTGAAGGGTAACACCGCGACTTCCGACAAAAAGACGGTGCAATATATGGAAACAGATCCATCGGCGCGTGACGGCAAGCACAGGCGCAGCGTCCCGATATCGGTGGTTTTAAAACGGGGTGACCTGTTTGCAGGCCACTCACCAGCATCCGCAGAGGTGCACTCCCGAATGACTGCCTTGAACCGTGAGTACGTTATGGAACCCGGAAACGCCCAGCTGTCGATGACGGTGTTGATGACCCCCGATATGGCCAACTTCTCTGGCAATGTCCATGGCGGCACCTTGCTCAAATACCTCGATGAAGTCGCCTACGCCTGCGCCAGCCGCTATGCCGGGCGCTACGTGGTGACCCTGTCGGTTGACCAAGTGATCTTCCGCGAGCCGATTCATGTCGGCGAGCTGGTGACCTTCCTGGCCTCGGTGAACTACACCGGCAACACGTCGATGGAAGTGGGCATCAAAGTCGTGACCGAAAATATTCGCGAACGCTCGGTGCGTCACACCAACAGTTGCTTCTTCACCATGGTTGCGGTGGATGACCAGCGCAAACCCGCTGCCGTGCCGCCCTTGCAGCCGCAAAACAGCGAAGAAAAACGCCGCTACGAACAAGCCCAGCAACGGCGGCAGATTCGCCAGGAACTGGAGAAGCGTTATCAGGACATCAAGGCGGACGGGCCTTAACTGGAGCGACTGTCCATTCGACCGAGTCGCCCCTTTCGCGAGCAAGCCCGCTCCCACAGTTAACCGAGTGCCTTTGTGGGAGCGGGCTTGCTCGCGAAAGGTGCATCACATTCACTATCAATGTCGCTGTTACACCGCTATCGCGAGCAGGCTCGCATGGCCTGCATTGATCAGAGGCTGATCGGCACCGCCTCGAACCGCACCCGTGGATGGGCGATCCGGTCCTGGGCACGGACCAACTCCAATTCATAGCTGGTGCAGGCCTGGGTTTCCAGCAGCACTTCGTGCACCGCAGCGGCGGTGAATTCAAACGCCGCCACCAGGCCATCCCCCAATAGTATCCGTGCCAGGAACAACCCCGAGGTCAGGTCACCCACACCCACCGGCTGGCGCGGGAAAGCCAACAGTGGACGGCGCAGGTGCCAACTACCCTCGGCGGTCACCAACAGCATTTCGAAGCTGTCATCAGGTTTGCCGGGGTACGCCAAGTGCTTGACCAGCACCGCTTTCGGCCCACGGGCCAGCAGCGCGCGAGCCATCGCCAGGCAGTCCAGCAACGACTGCGCCTTGCGCCCGGAAAAACTGTCCAGTTCCAGTTGGTTCGGGCACATGAGGTCCGCCACGGCAGCGGCTTCTTCCAAGAGAAATTTGCTCACCTCGGGCGCCACGATACAGCCCTTCTCTGGATGCCCCATGACCGGGTCACACAGGTACAGCGCCTTTGGATTGGCCGCCTTGATCCGCGCCACGCCCGTCAGAATCGCCCGCCCCTGGGCCGCGCTGCCCAGGTAACCGGATAACACCGCATCGCAATGCCCCAGCTCACCGATGGCGGCGATGCCTTCTACCAATGCAGGTATTTGCTCGGGCGCCAGCACCTCGCCGGTCCATTGGCCGTACTGGGTGTGATTGGAAAATTGCACGGTATTGAGCGGCCAGACGTTCACACCGACCCGCTGCATCGGAAACACTGCGGCGCTATTGCCGGCGTGCCCGAACACCACGTGGGACTGAATGGCAAGCAGATGAGGCGTACGTTTCATGCGGGAAGTTTCCGTAAAACGATTGAAATTCAAGCCGCGCAGTATGCGACTAAACGCAGCCTGTACGACAGACCGGCGAGACAGTTAAGCTGACAGCAACTTGTCGGAGCACTTCGTTCATGCTGACCCTTGGAAACATTTTCGTGCTGATGCTGCTGGCTAGCGGCGGCGCCTGGCTGTGGCACAACCATGGCTTGCGCGAACGGGCGTTGGCGAGGGTCGTGCAGCATTGCGCCAACCTCAAGATCGAGCTGCTGGACGGCAACGTGGCGCTGAAAAAAATCGGCTTCGTAAAGGACGCCAATGGTCGACGACGCCTGGCTCGCGTCTACACCTTCGAGTTCACCGTCACCGGCGAAAGCCGCCATTCGGGCACCATCACCCAGTTCGGTGCCCACAGCGCACACATAGAACTGGCGCCCTACCCGATGCCGTTCGAAGAAACACCACCAACCCCTATTGAACCGGTCCAGACCAGGCCCAGGGCCGAAGTCATCGAGTTGAGCCAGTGGCGCCAGGAACACAACAAGTGGAAGCCTTGAAACAGGGTTGATTCAGGCACACCGGCAGTTCGCCAGACCGGCTTGCAGGTGATCGACGTCTTGCGGCTGATCGAAAATCAGCTCGATCCGGGAATCCTGGCGCCATTCGCTGGCCTGCCAGCCCAGCGCCGTCCCTTTCAACGCATTGGCTGAAACCCAACCGTCGACGCTGTGGATAACCAGCTTCGCCCGTTTCCAGTCTTGGCCTTGTAGCCATCGCGTCAATGCCGCTGCGTCGAATTGCTGGCTGGGGTGCCAGCGCCAACCAATACTCCAGCCACCTTCCTGCTGCTGATACAAACAGATCGGCATCGTCGGGTCGGGCCAGATGGCCGGTATCTGGCCCAAGCGCTTCGGTAGATTCAAGTTATCCACAGCCCCACTGCCCCGAGCCGCAAGGCCTGGCAATCGATCGATCGGCAGCGCAGCCTGTTGCGTCCAGTACAACGCCCGCCCTGGCAGTTGCGCCGTCAACCGTTCGCGATCGGCTTGGGTGAGGGTGTCGGAGTTGTTCAGCACCAGCAGTCCGGCATCCGCCAAGGCTTGTTGCTGTGCATCGGGCAAGGGTTTGCCGTCCGCCATCGCCCGGGCATCCAACACCAGCACACAGGGTTGCACCGCCAGCACGCCGAGCCATGGCGCTTCGCTCAACTGCCGCATCAACTGCGCCGGATGTCCCAAGCCCGAGGGTTCGATGAACAGCCGATCCGGCCGGGCCTTGCGCAGCAAACGCCCAAGACCGATCTGAAACGGCGCGCCATTGACGCAGCACAAGCAGCCGCCGGCCACTTCGCCCAGTGCGATACCATCGCCAGCCTGGGTCAGCAGCGCGGCATCCAGGCCGATCTGGCCAAACTCATTGATCAGCACCGCCCAGCGCTCATTGGCCGGGCGTTGGGCCAGCAGATGTCTGATCAGGCTGGTCTTGCCGGCGCCCAAGGGACCGGCGATGACATGGGTGGGAATGTGCTGCAACATAATCGACGACTTTCGATGGAGGTGAACATGCGGATGATCGGCTGGTTGTTACTGGCATTGACGTCGAACCAGGCATTGGCCCAGGCCTGTGTGGTCCACAGCCAGGCGGAACGACTGGATGTGAAAGTCTGCCAGCAGAACCGCAACATCCCGCAGAAGCTGTTTGCCGACGGTTTCTGCCAGCCAAACCTTGCCGGCCAGAAAGTCGAGGTGCAATACGTCGATCAATGCCCTGGCGGCGCGTTCGGCGTGTGCAGCAACGCCCAGGTCGCCAATATGCCTTACCGCCAGGATATTCACTATTACGGCGTGGCGACCGATGCCGCTTACCTGCAGCCATTTTGTGAGGGGAAAAGCCAGGGAACTTGGCTCAAGCCTTAAGCCAGCCAGTCCAGCGTGAGAATCAGGCGACGCTCTCCCGGCGCGGGCTCCGGCGAGCGATGGATCAGGCCAAACCCCTCATTACCGTGCCATTTCTCGCCTTTAAGCAAGCCGACATCACCGCAACCAAACTGCTGGATCACGCGCGGATCAACCGGCCCGGCTTCAGGCTGTGCCAGGCGCCGGCGGTCCATGACCTCTTCCTTAAGCCACTGGCTACCGACACCCGCATAGGTAGTCAGCAACCGCACCGGCACGTGGTCGACATGGAAGCGCGGGCACATGGCCTTATCCAGGGTGCGTAGACGCAAACCGACACGTTGGGCGCCCAGCAGGCAGGCAAACGCGCTGACGAGCCAGGAAACATCGGCGATAAAGCCTTCATAGCCCTGCAGGTCGCTGAAACCCGCAGCCAGGCCGTGCAGCGCCGGCTGGGTGTCTTCCTCTGGCAAGTCGAGCACACGGGATTCGGCCAGTGGCTGGTCCATCGCCAGCACCATGGCGGCAAAATCGCCGATGTGTGCAGGAAGCTGCCGCTGCCAGACTGCCAGGTTGGTGCCGTCCTCCAGGATCTTCGTGAAGATGCCTGGCGTGTCGCCTTGGACCTGCCGGACCTGCATCATTTTTTTCAAAGCCGGCGCCAGCATCACGCTGCGACCTCTTCATGCCATGGGCCGAACGGATCGGGCAACAGCCGCCAGCTTTCAACGCCGAGGGCCATTTCCGCATCGGTGAGCAGGCAATCGTCCAGCTCAGCGGTAAGTTGGGCAAAATCGATGTCCTGGCCAATGAAGACCAGTTCCTGGCGACAATCGCCCGTGGCGGCCAGCCAGTTCTTCATGATTGTCACCGTGCTCTCTTCATCCTGCGGCCATTGATTCTTCGGCACGAACCGCCACCAGCGCCCGGCGAAACCATGCCGCATCAACCCTCCCGCCTGGGACCAACTGCCCGCCTCCTCAGGCTTGCTGGCCAGCCAGAAAAAACCCTTGGAACGCAGGAGCTTGCCGTTGGGCCACGGACGGTCGATGAAGCTGAAGAACCGTTGGGGATGGAACGGCCGGCGGGCACGGTAGGCAGTCGAGGCGATGCCATATTCCTTGGTTTCTGGCACATGTTCGCCACGCAGTTCCTGTAGCCAGCCGGGCGCCTGGGCGGCGCGTTCAAAATCAAAAAGCCCCGTGTCGAGAATTCGGCCCAGGGGCACCTGCCCCATGACCATGGGAATGATCTGCGCCTGGGCGTTGAGGCGCCGCAAAATCGCGCTCAACTCTTCCCGCTCGTGCTGGCTGATCAAGTCGATCTTGCTGATCAGAATGACGTCGGCAAACTCGATCTGTTCGATCAGCAAATCGGTGATCGAGCGCTCATCTTCTTCTCCCAAGGTTTCGCCCCTTGAGGCCAGGCTTTCGGCAGCTTGGTAATCCAACAGGAAGTTCACCCCATCAACCACCGTGACCATGGTGTCGAGTCGCGCCACGTCGGCCAGGCTTCGGCCTTCTTCATCACGAAACGTGAAAGTTTCCGCCACGGGCAACGGCTCGGAGATCCCCGTGGATTCGATCAACAGGTAATCGAAACGCCCTTCCCTGGCGAGCTGCCCGACTTCTTCAAGCAAGTCCTCACGCAGCGTGCAGCAGATGCAGCCGTTGCTCATCTCGACCAATTTCTCTTCGGAACGACTCAGGGTGACATCTCGCTGGACTTCGCTGCCATCGATGTTGATTTCGCTCATATCGTTAACGATTACGGCGACCCGCAAATTGTCGCGATTACGCAGGACGTGGTTGAGCAGCGTGCTTTTACCGGCACCGAGAAATCCGGAAAGCACGGTTACGGGAAGGCGATTGGGCATCGGTATATCCTCATCGGACGGCCGCTTCGACGACGGCTCGTTTCCAGGGTTTGGCTGGGTTCAGGGCCTGGTTCTTTTAATGTTATAGTATAACAACACAATTCAACCAGCCCCGCCGGCTCTCATTGGTCCGAGATCAATCCATGCGCAACCATCTGAAGTTTGTTTTGGCGGGTCCGCTGTTGTTATGGGCGCTGAGCGCGGCGGCCCAAAGTCCACTATTGGCGAACTGCACCCGAAGCGCGAATTTTCTGGCCTGCGTGGATGAACAAGGCAATGCCTACAGCGTCGCGACCGCGGGAAATACAATTTATTTGCGCGGTTTTGAAGCCGTCGGTCGCCGCTATTGGGCGCAAACAAACAGCCGTTACGGTCAGCTTACGTTCTTTACGGGCTTGGCATCGGATGGAGAAAGTTGGGTTGGCTACAGCCGGCGTGTGGGCTGGACAACCCTTAATCGCTTTTCAAGCTCGGGCGGTAGCGGCGGATCATTTGTATGCGGTCGTATGAACGGCTGTCAGGCTTCACCGCGCTGATGTTTCACGTGGAACATGAGCGTTTAGGAAGATGAAACTCCCTTCATGGAAAAAGGCTTCTTTAATTAGATCGTTATACTATAACATCTAATTTTGAACCTTCGATGGGCCTCAGCCATGAATGCGTTAACGTTGCCCGACGTGGCTGCGCAGGTTTCACGTCAAACCCTGCCCCTTGATTGGGTGGGCATGTGTGGCATCGCAACACCAGTATTGATTGACGGTCAGCGTCTAAGTGCGACGGCCGACGCCGGCGTCAGCCTTGATGACGGTGAAGCTCGCGGTATCCACATGTCACGTTTATACCTGGCGCTAGGGTTGCTTGAGGAAAGGCCACTTTCACCATCGCTAATGCGCCAAATCCTGAAGCAATTCCTCGACAGTCATGAAGGTTTGTCCGTTGCGGCATCGCTCAGCGTGCACACCGATCTGCTGCTCAAGCGTCCGGCGTTAATCAGCCCGTTGATGGGCTGGAAAGGCTATCCGGTGAGCATTGAAGCTCACTTGAAAAACACAATGTTCCACGTGGAACTGAAAATCCAGATTCCCTATTCCTCGACTTGCCCATGCTCGGCAGCCCTTTCCCGGCAGTTGATTCAGCAGCAATTCGTCGACGACTTCGCCAACAAGACACTCGAGCACGCTGAAATCCTGGCTTGGTTGGGTTCATCGAAGGGCATCGTCGCCACCCCACATAGCCAGCGCAGTACCGCAACCCTGACCCTGCGCCTGGACGCCGATGTTGAGGAATTGCCCCTACAGTCGTTCATCGACGAAGCCGAAGCAGCCCTCGGCACCGCTGTGCAGACCGCCGTCAAACGCGCCGATGAACAAGCATTTGCCCTGGCCAACGGCCAAAACCTGATGTTCTGCGAAGACGCTGCGCGGCGACTGAGCACGGCCCTGGCCCGGTCCCCCGGGATCACTGCCCTGGAGGTACGCGTCGTTCATGCCGAAAGCCTCCATGCCCATGACGCCGTCGCTCAAAGCCGCTGGACCCGAGACCTATCATGATCAACTGCCAAGCACTGCGCTGGGGCATTTCCGGCCAACCGCTCACGCCGCCGCTCGCCATGGAGCGACCGGAAGGCAGCCTCACCGCCATCATCGGTGCCAACGGCTCAGGCAAAAGCAGTTTGCTGAAAGTGCTCGCAGGACTGCAAAAACCGCTCTCCGGCAAGGTCACTCTAAATGTTCCACGACGTGGCGGCGTCTCATTCATGCCACAGCAGCAACATCTGGATCGGCAATTTCCCATCAGCTTGCAAGAACTGGTGGCCGCCGGTTCCTGGGGCAATCGGCACACGCCTGCGATGCGAAGACAGTTGCTGCAAACCGTACTCAAGGATTGGGCACTGAGCGGCCTTGAACATCGTCCCTTGATGGCGTTGTCCGGGGGCGAGTTGCAACGCGCCCTGCTCGCTCGCCTGAGCCTGGCCGAAGCGCCTTTGCTGTTGCTCGACGAACCCCACGCCGCCCTCGACGAACAAGGCCAGGCGCTGCTGTGGAAACACATTCATCGATGGCATGCCGCGGGCAGAACGATCGTCGTGGTGTGTCATGATTTGGCAGCGGTACGCCAACATGTCCCCCATACGCTGCTGATCAAAAACACTGGCTGCGTGCTGGGTCGCAGTATCGACTTGATTGCCCAACAACCCCAAACGTGGGTGGCTTGATGCTCACGGCCACGCATTTCTGGCAACCCTTCCTAGAGTTTGTCTTTATGCGTCGGGCCTTGCTGGGCGGCCTGGTGTTGGCGTGCAGCACGGCGCCGTTGGGTGTGTTCTTGATTCTTCGGCGCATGAGCTTGATTGGTGACGCGGTGGCTCACGGCATTTTGCCTGGCGCTGCCTTGGGCTTCTGGTTTGCCGGACTAAGCCTGCCAGCGTTGACCATTGGCGGCCTGGGCGCGGGCTTGAGCATGGCCGGACTCGCCGCCTGGATTACCCGCCGCACCGGCCTGCGAGAGGACGCCAGCCTCGCGGCGATTTATCCAATTTCTTTGGCCGCGGGTGTGCTGATCCTTGGCATGGCGGGCAAACGCCTGGACTTGCTTCACCTGCTGTTCGGCTCGGCCTTGGCGGTAGACAGCCCGACACTCAACGGCATGCTGTGGGTTTCCGGCGCCAGCCTGGTGGCGATGGCGTTGATCTATCGACCGTTGCTGCTCGATACCCTGGACCCGCTGTTCCTGCAAACCGTCAGTCGTCTCGGTCCGTTGGCCCATGGCGTGTTCCTGACCCTGGTGGTGCTGAACCTGGTGATCGGCTTCCAGGCCATCGGCGCACTGATGGTGGTCGGCCTGATGATGCTGCCGGCCGCCGCGTCGCGATTCTGGAGCCGTCGTCTGCCGCTGCTGATGCTCATCGCCGGGCTGCTCGGTTGCCTCTCGGTCTGGCTTGGCCTGTTGCTGTCTTTCTATTTCTCACTGCCCAGCGGGCCGTCCATCATTCTGGTGGCAGGCGTGTTGTATCTGTTGTCGGTGGTGTTCGGTCCGGTGCACGGTTTGCTGCGCCGCCCGCCTTTGCTCACATCCCAATGAGGTGTCTCCCGATGCGCGTTCTGCTCGTGCTACTCAGTCTGATGCTGTCCATGTCCCTGTCCGCCGCCGAAAAACTCCAGGTGGTGACCAGTTTCAGCATCCTCGCCGACATGACCCGGCAGGTCGGCGGTGAGCATATTCAAATCACCAACATGGTCGGGCCGGACGCCGATGCACACACCTACGAACCCACGCCAGACGATGCCAAGGCATTGCTCAAGGCAAAACTGATCATCAAGAATGGCTTGGGCTTCGAACCGTGGCTGGACCGCCTGGTGACCAGCACCGAAACCAGCGCCCCGGTGATCAGCGCCAGCCGCGGCGTTATCCCGCGGTCGTTGGATGAGGATGGCGAGACCATTCCCGATCCGCACGCGTGGCACAACCTGGCAAACGCCGAGCTGTACGTCAGCAACATCACCAAGGCACTGGAAGCGGCCGACCCGGCCAACAAAGCCGATTACGAACGCAACAGCCAGGCGTACCTGAAGAAGATCTACGCCCTGCTCGCCGAAGCCAAGGCCAAGCTCGGCGCATTGCCTGCCGGTAATCGCAAGATCGTGACGTCCCACGATGCATTCGGTTACCTGGGCCAGGCCTACGGCATCGAGTTCATGGCGCCCCAGGGTTTGTCCACCGAGCGTGAACCATCGGCGGCAGAAGTCGCGGCGCTGATTACCCAGATCCGGCAGGCGAAGGTCAAAGCGGTGTTCATGGAAAACATCAAGGACGCGCGCCTGCTCAAGCAGATCGCCGATGAGAGCGGCGCCCACATCGGCGGCACGCTGTACTCCGATGCACTCGCCGCCAGCGGACCGGCCAGTACGTTCACTGGCCTGTTCGAGTACAACCTCAATACATTGTATGAAGCCCTGAGTCGGCCTTGATCAGGTTGTGTAAGGGGGTATTAGGGCTGCTGCGCAGCCCAGCGGGAGCAAGCTCCCTCGCCACAGGGTTGCTGTCGCCTGAAATGGTCAGGCCCTTGGCTTGACCGTCCCGCAATCCTGCCCCAGCCACACCGCGCGCGTGTCGAGGCTGCCGTTCTGCTGGATGCCGGTGGCGTTAAAAGTACCGTTGACCTTGGTGGTGAATTCACGATCGCTCTGGAACGTAGCGACCCCATTCCCCTGGGCTTTCGGGCAACTGAAGCGAAACTTCCACTGATTGCCGGTGCGCTCGGTGATCTGCTGTTTGCAACCCGATTGCGGGTCTTGCAGCGGAATATCATTGGTCTGCACCTGCGCCGGGGTCAGGCACACGCGAATGCCTTTACCGCCCATGGTAATCCCCTGCTTTTCCAGCATCGCCCGTTGCTCCGGGGTCATCTGGGTTTGCAACTGGCCGAGGATCAGTTGCAGGTCCGGCAGGTTCTGGTTATCGACCTTCATGTTGCTGGTGGTCAATTCCCACAAACCCGGCTGGAGCATCTGCGCCTGAGCCGCCATCGGAACCGACAAACCCATCGCCAAGGCCACACCCAGCAGACGAACATTCATTGCACAAACTCCAGAGGACAAGTGGCCGTTAGACGCCACCGACAGGCTTCGGTTCAGGGCCAAGACCGGTGAATTAAATAGCGACATTCACCTTGGAACATGGTCTGTTAAGCATTGAAACTTCAGGAGCAAGGCTGCCCCATGGATTATTTCGGCCCGCATGTTTTCGGTTACCTGATCGCGCTGCTCCATACCCTGGGTTCCATCGCCGCCGTCCATGCTGTACTGACGGTGCGCACCGCCCAAGGCTCGATTGCCTGGGCCCTGTCGCTGACCTTCATTCCCTACCTGACGTTGATTCCATATCTGGTGTTCGGCCGCAGCACCTTCGATGGCTACATCAAGGCGCGCCGGCAAGCCAACGAGGAAATGCGCAAGGCGATCTCCGAGCTGAACTGGCGGCCGTGGGTTGAAGAAGCCCTGACCGCTCGCGCCTCCCAGGCCTACGCTTCATTACGGGCCATGCCGAAACTGGGGCGCGCACCGTGCCTGGCGAATAACCAGGTGCGGTTGCTCGTCAACGGCCATGCCACGTTCGAAGCGATTTTCCAGGCCATCGACCAGGCACGACAGGCCGTGCTGATTCAGTTTTTTATCATCCATGACGACCGCCTCGGTCAACGCCTGCAAACACTGCTCTTGAAAAAAGCCGCCGAGGGCGTGGTGGTGTATCTGCTCTACGACCGTATCGGCAGCCACTCCCTGCCCCACCGTTATGTGCAAGCCTTGCGCGACGGCGGCGTCCATGTAAAAGCGTTCGCTACCCGCAGTGGCTGGCTCAATCGGTTCCAGGTCAACTTTCGCAACCATCGCAAAATCGTGGTGGTGGACGGTGTGCAGGGGTTCGTCGGCGGGCACAACGTCGGTGACGAATACCTGGGCGAAAAACCACCCTTGGCGCCGTGGCGCGACACCCACGTCCAAGTGCGCGGGCCGGTGGTGGCAAGCATGCAGGAGTCGTTCGCCGAAGACTGGTTCTGGGCGGCCCGTTCGCTGCCTCCATTGATCCTGCCAGACAGCTACCCAGACGACGGTGTACTGTGCCAGTTGCTGGCCAGCGGCCCTGCCGATGACTATGAAACCTGCTCGTTGTTTTTTGTCGAGGCCATTCACGCCGCCAGCGAACGCGTGTGGATCACCACGCCATACTTCATCCCCGACGAAGCGGTGTTCGCCGCCTTGCGCCTGGCGGTACTGCGCGGCGTGGATGTGCGCATCCTGCTGCCCTCGCGGCCCGATCACAAGATCGTCTACGCAGCGTCCAGCCTGTATGCATTTGAAGCGGTTCGGGCCGGCGTGCGGGTGTTCCGTTATGCGCCGGGTTTCCTGCACCAGAAAGTGGTGCTGATCGACCGGGAAATCAGCGCCATCGGCAGTGCGAACCTGGACAACCGTTCGTTCCGCTTGAACTTCGAAGTCATGCTGCTCACCGTGGATATTCCGTTCGCCAGCGAGGTCGAGCAGATGCTTGAAGAGGACTTCGCCCAGGCCCAGGAAATCGACAAACAGGAAAGCCGGGAGACCCACCGCCTGCAGAAGATCGGCATGCGAATCGCCCGGCTTATTTCGCCGATTCTTTAAGGGACGTAAAGATCGTCCCGGGTCCAGGGTAACTCGTGACTGCCGTCGGCGTGTGCCTTCACCGCCAGGATCTGGTGCAGATTGATCCAGCCCTTGGCGAACGCGTAGGCGCAGCCGGCCAGGTACAGTCGCCAGATCCGTAACGCCTGCTCCGACACTTCCTTGGACGCCGCCTCAAGGTTGTCCTCCAGGCGTTCACTCCAGTGATCGAGGGTGCGTGCGTAGTGCATGCGCAGGCTTTCCACGTCGACAATCTCTAGCCCGGCTTCGCTGATCTGCGCGGAAATCATCGACAGATGCGGCAACTCACCGTTGGGGAATACGTACTTCTCGATGAACTCGCCAGCGCCGCGACCGACCGGACGCCCGTCGGTGTGCTTGGCGGTGATGCCATGGTTCATCACCAACCCGCCCTCTCGCACGGCGCCGAACAACGTCTTGCAGTACTGCTCAAGGTTGGCATGGCCGACATGTTCGAACATGCCGACGCTGACCACTTTGTCGAAGCGGCCGTCCTGGGGCAGGTCGCGGTAATCCAGCAGTTGCAATTCGACCTGACCCTCCAGGCCTTCGGCCTTGACCCGTTCCCGGGCCAGGGCCAACTGCGCCTTGCTCAGGGTGATACCGAAGACCTTGGCACCGAACTCCCGCGCGGCGTATCGCGCCAGACCACCCCAGCCGCACCCGACGTCCAGCAGGTAATCGCCTGGCTGCAATCGCAGCTTGCGGCAAAGATGACGGAATTTGGCCTGCTGGGCCTGCTCAAGGGTTTCGCTGCCCGTCTCGAAATAGGCACAGGAGTAGACCATGTCGCTGTCGAGCCACAGCTGATAGAACGCGTTGGAAAGATCGTAGTGGTAGGAGATCGCCTTGGCGTCGGTTTCCTTGTCGTGGACCGAACGTACCGGCTGGTTACCGGCATCATCCGCCACCAATGCCTGGCTCCATTCATCGCAGACCCGAATGACTTCGTGGATCGAACCTTCGAGTTCCAGCTTACCTTCGACAAACGCCGCCCCCAATGCGTCCAGGCTGGGGTGGGTGAATTGCGCGACCATTTGTGGGTCCTTGACCACAATCGTGACGCTGGGATCGGCACCCAATGAAAATTCATGGCCATCCCAGAGCCGCAGCCGAAGCGGGAGATGCAGATTCTGTAAGGCCGGTGGAAGTTGCGCGAGCATGGATAATCCCCCTTGTTTCAGACGTCTGAAATGAGGGTAGACCATGTTAGAAAAATAGCTGGCTATCGAATTTATAGCCTTTTTCTATCGCTGTCCCATAACACTCCCTGTGACGGGTAAGTCCGGCGGCGGTATGCCCTCTCCAACAGCAGACTGCGCGTGGAACGCACAGTTCGCCTGGAGCTATGCAACGGTGCCTTTCGCTTGGACCTTGAGCAATGGCTCATGGAAGCGCAGCAAGCGCCCGGCATTACCCAAGACTAGCAGCGTACTCAAATTGTGCAGCAACGCTGCGATCATTGCCCCCGCCGCGCCAAGCCAACCGAAAGCGGCAAAAGCAACGATGGCCAACGTCCAACCCAAGCCAATGATCACGTTGACCTGCAACGTGCGACGGCACTGGCGACTCAACCGCACGCAGGTGCCGAGGCGCCGCAGGTCGCTGCCGATCAACACGATGTCCGCCGACGCCAGGGCGATGTCGGCACCGCCCGCGCCCATGGCCACACCTACCACCCCGGCCTTGAGCGCCAGGGAATCGTTGATGCCATCGCCTACCACCATGGGGCGGAACCCATGGTCGATTTCAGCCATGACCCGTTCAAGTTTGTCTTCCGGCAAGGCCTGGGCTTGCACCTCGCTGATGCCGACGTCCCGGGCCAGGGCCGCGGCCACGCTCTGCCGGTCGCCGGTCAACAGCAGCTGGCGGCCCAGACCCAAGTCCCGCAGTTCAGCCATGGCCATCTGCGCCTCCGGCTTGACGCTGTCGGCCAGCAGCAGCCAGGCAAGAAATTGCCCGTCCAAGGCCAGCCCGGCAATCGGACCGTCGTGCTCAGGGATCGCCGATGTTTGAATGCCCAGCTGTGTAAACAATTCCGGCCGACCGAGGGCCGCTTCACCCTGTGCGGTCATGGCGACCACACCCAACCCTTGGCGCTCACGGATATCCGACAGCGGCAGGCCGTTTTCCTGTTCCACCAACCCCGCCAATGCACGACTGACCGGATGACTGCTGGCCGAACCCAGGCTGGCGGCCAATGGCAGCAACAACGATGCGTGGGCATCCTGGGCACGTTCGATGGATTGCAGGCGCAGCACGCCGTAGGTCAAGGTGCCGGTCTTATCGACCACCAATGAGGTCAGGTCCGCCAGCTCTTCCAGGAAGGCCGAGCTGCGGATCAGGATCCCGTGGCGCGCCGCCACCGCAATGCCGGCAATGGCCGTGGCTGGCGCCGACAGCACCAACGCGCAAGGACACGCCGCCACCAATACCGCCAACATCGCCTGGGCATCGTTGGTCACGAACCAAGTCACCGCCGCCAACAACAACACCAATACCAAATAGCTGCCGGCGTAGCGCTCCAACAAACGGGTAATGGGTGGCTTGGAACGTTCGGCGTTTTGCATCAGGGCAATGACTTTGCCCAGGGTGGATTCTTCGCCGGTGCGGGTCACTTCCAGGCGCAGCAGGCCATCCAGATTGATCGCCCCGCCATAGACCTCGGTGCCAACGACCGCCTCCAGCGGCACCGATTCACCGGTGATGGGCGCGGTGTCCAGGCTGGCCTGGCCAGACAACACCCGCCCATCGGCCGGCACTCGGTCGCCGGCGCGCACCTCGACGACATCGCCAGGCTGGAGAGTCGCGTTGTCGACATCAATGATCGAGCCATCGGCCTGCACTTTGCGACCTTGGCTGCGGGTCAATTGGCCAAGGGCATGGATCGCTTCCTGGGAACCAATGACACTGCGCTCTTCCAGCACATGGCCGAAGATCATGATGATCGGCAGTAACGCCGCCGTCAGCAGATCGCCAGTGGCCCAGGCGCCGAGCATCGCCAGGGCGATCAGTTGGTCAGTGATCCCGTGCAGGCTTGGGTAACGCAAGCTGTACCAGGCCGAACGCATCACCGGCACGGCCACCAACAGCGAGGCGACCCCCAACAGCAGTTGGCTGACACCGCTCTGCTCCGGCGACCAGCCGCGCCATGCCAGGCCCAATGCGAGCAAGCCGAGGGCGACCATTGCCAAGGTCAATTGCCGAGCTGCGGTGCGTTGTTCCGCCGAGGACAACATCGGTGCTGCGGGGGTTTGGGCGCTCATTGGCCGGCTCCCTGGATGATCAGACGAGAATCGTCTTTTGGGTCGACCGTGGTCACTGAACCGGCCTGTCGAAGGATGGCGGGCATGCGTTCGCGATACAGGCGCAGCAGCATTTGCGGATCACTGCCTTGGGTCTTCGCCAGGCCGAGCACCGTGGCCGTGTCGGCCGAAGCCCTGGCGAGCCGTTCGCTGGCCTGGGCATGGGCGACTTGCACGGCACGGTCTGCGTCTTGGCGAGCGGCCTGGGTGAGTTTTTCCGCTTCGGTGCGGGCGTTGGCAACGGCTTTGTCGGCCTGCTGGCTGGCGGTCAGCACCGCGTTGAACGCACTCACCGCCGGCCCCGGCAGACTCGATTGCACATCGACCCGCACCACTTCGATGCCCAGCCCCTGCCCTGTCGCCGCCAAATCAGCCAAGCGTCGGTTGATGCCTTGCACCAGATCACCCCGCAAGCGTTCGCGCCGTTCGGCGGCCTGGTTATCGCTGCCCATCAGTTCGGGGCGAGCCACCAGAATAGTGTCGAGGTCCCGGGCCGCCGTCAGCGCCACGGCACTGCGAGTCGTCAGCCGATCCAGTGCCGGCAGGACATGTTCGCCTTGCAAGACGAAAGCGTAAGGGTCGGTGACTTTGTAAAACACGCGCACATCCAGTTGCACCACGCCGGCATCACCGGTCAATAAATAACCAGAACCGGCCAACGCATCGCTGACCGGCGTGGCGAAACTGGCGACACGATCGGCTTGCAGGGCCGCATCCGAGCGCAGCAGGTTTTCCACCCGCCGCTCAAGCACCCGATCCGCGGCTGGGAGCAGGATCACTTGCTCCACGGGACGCGGCCACGCCAGTAAGAGACCGGCATTCTGGACGCGATCCAAGGCGCCAAAATGCAGGACCACCGCGCGATTCTGCGGATCGATTTGCCGCACATTGGAAAAAACCCAAGCCAACGCCGCCAACACCGTCACGGCGTAAAGCGCCAGGAACGCCAGGCGCCCGGCCTGGATCCACGGACTGGATAACTCGTTTGTTCCACGTGGAACCACACTCATGGTTGTGTTCCACCCTTGCCTTCCACGGAAGCAGGGCCGTCCACCAGCACACGGAATGGCGCGGCATCGGTGCGCAAAATGAGCTTGGTGCCAGGGCCGACGATGGTGCCCAAGGTGTCCAGCGAACGGAGCAAGTTGTAGAGCTGAGGGGAGCCAGCGTATGCCCGACCATAAATCTCGGCCGCTTCTACCCGGGACTGCGCTTCGATATCGGCAGCTTTCACCGTTGCATCAGCTTGCACCACCCGGGCATCACGTTCCGCGGCGGAGCGAATCTGCGCCGCTTCCCGCTTGCCGATGGCGGTGCGCTCGGTGGCGATCGTCTCGCGCTCGGCTCGCATGCGATCCACCGTTGCGGTCAGTGTCACAGAGGGCAAGGTCAAGCGCTCGATGCCGACTTGTAACACACGCACGCCGTAAGTAGTGAGCAATTGTTGATCGATCTGCTGACGCAGCTGGGCTTCGAAATCGGCGATGCGCACCTGGCTGGCATCGGTGTTGACCAGGTTCGCCAAGTCGAAACTGGCGGCCGTGGTTTCCAGCGCCGAGCCGACAAACGTGCGGATCTGTCGCGCCGCTTCGTCCGGTTGGTTCTGCACTGCGCGCATGAAACGCTGCACGTTGTCCGGATCACCCTGCACCTGCCAAGCCACATACGCCTGGACGATAATCCGCAGTCCGTCGCGGGTACCGACGTCCTGCAGGCCGCTGGATGTGGTACGCAATCGCAGGTCCACCGGGATCGCCGCCTCGAACGGCATCGGCCAGCGCCACCCCAGGCCGGGTTGCAGCAACACCCGGGCCGGATTACCGAAACGGGTGATGACCGTGGCCTCCCCCGAACGCACCTGCACCAGGCTCGCCGCCGCGACGGCAAATGCCACCAGCAGCGCCGCCCAGCCCATCCGTCGCCAAGGAAACGGACCGGCTTGCTGCGGATCGCCGTGAGGGTGGTGATGATGGCCGTGGTGATGACCGCCATGGCCGTGATCGTGACCGGCGTGGTCGTGGTGACCGTGTGAAGAGGACTGGCTCAATGGGCAGCTCCTGGTGAGGCAGGGTTACGCGGCGACGCGGGGTCGGCCGGCAGCGTGAAGGTACGCAAGTCGATGGTCGGCGCGTTGCCGCCGCCGCCCAGGCGATGATCGAGAATCAGCAACTGGGCATCGCCGAGGCCCTGGCTCAGTTGGCTCAAATAGTGTTCCAGCATAAAAGCGTGCCCCGCCGTGGCGTAGGCTTTGCGGTCGGCGCTGAAACGCAAATCGGCCGCCCGGGCGGTCGCGTTTATTTCCTGGGCCGTGGCAGTGGCCTGGTCATGGGCGATGCTGGCCTGCAACTGCGCTTGGTTGGTCTGTTCCGCCGCCGCACCACGCTCCCGGGCAATCAATGCTTGGGCGCCGATCTGCGCCGCCTGCACGCCGTGGTAGGCATTGGCTGCACCGGCCGGCGGATGAATCGCCTCCACCACCGTCGCCAGGATTTCCACACCACTGTCGAGCGACTGCAAATCCGCCTGCACGGCGCGACCAATTTCGTCGGCCAGACTGACACGGTCCGCACCCAGCAAACCATCCAACGTGCGCGAAGCAAATTCATGCACCAGGATGCGGCTAGCGGTGCTGCGGATCAGCGTTGGCACATCGGCGCTGTTGTAGGTCGCCGCCAATGCCGCGGCGTCAGTCAGGCCGATGCGATAGACAAACCGCACGTCCATGTTGACGATCTGGAAGCTCTGTTGGTCGGCACGACGGCTGGCAATGACCTGGGATTTGTCATTCACATGGCTGGCGTCCCACAACCGATTGGCAATGGCCGGCGCCGGGCCTTCCGCCGGCGCAGCCTCGACCACCGCCTGGTTATCCATGACGCTGGTCGCCAGCTCATGCACAACACCGTTCTCGACGTTGAGCACCCTGCCCCACGGCCAAGGCAACGCGACGTGCAAACCGGGGCCGAATACTTCTACCGGTTTACCGAAACGCTCATAGATGCCCCGCCCTTGCAGCGGCACCTCATGTACGCCCGTCAACAACCAGCCCACCAGCGCCACCAGCGCCAACACCGGCAAAAAAGCCCGGCGCATGTAGCTGAAGGCCCAGATCTGGCGCAGATCGATGCCAAAACGGTTGTGCAGCTCATGTTGCAAGGCCAGCAACGGTTGCGGCGGCCAGCGCAGCAGATCGGCGATGACGCTGCGCCCCAGCAGCGTCGGTTCCAGGCTGTCCCGGCGCGGAATAAACAACGACAGCACCGCGCGCAGCAACAACTCTGCCGCCACCAACCCTGGCAACAGCCCCATCAGTACCGCCAGGCGCAGCGGCCAGAGAGACGTTTCGGTGGCGAACAGCAAGCACAAGGCACCGAGCACCAGCCCGATGATCGCCACTCGGGTCAGTTGCGCCAGCGCCGGCGCTTCCGGCCATTGCGCCGTGGATTGCTGAGCCAATTGCCGCTCGAATACCAATAACCCGAACGCCAACAACAACGACAGCACCGCCCCCACACTGGCCGAGACCCCGAGGGTAGCAGCGGGCAGTTGCAAGTCCCAGGCTTGCTCCAGGCTCAGTAATGCCAGCACCGCCCAACCGGCCAGCCACAGCGCAGGCGCACCGATTTGCTTGAGCAGGCCGACCGAGCGTGCGCCGATGCGGTCCAGCAACCGCTCATACCAACCCAGGTTATCAACAGGCACGTTTTCAATCGGCAGGTTATCCACAGCCGGCAACAGCGCTTTGCTGCGCCATAACGTCACCCACCAGGCCGATTGCAAGCCTGCCACCAGCACCAGTAGCCCCGCGCCTTGGCTGACCAACAAGGCTGGCCACAGTGATTGCGGCGAAAACACCCCGATGAAAAACGCCAGTACCAGGCCCACGCCCGCCACGCTTCCCAAGGCGAAGGCGATCCGTTTCAGGCGGCGCCCTTGGAACGACGCTCGCTGAAAACGCGGCCATTCGGCGACTTGTGCCCCCTCGATAGCTAGATCGACTTGCATACCACCCCAGCACTTGTGGCGATCAAAATCCGGGCCCGTGGGCAGACGCCACCGACACTCTGTTATAGGTCGTTACCTTATAACGATTGCTGTGAAATTTCCGTTTTGAATTCTTCATGGCAAGGCCCCGCTGGCCGCTTGACTTAAGCCTTGACCGAAATCTCCGGAAACGCTCATATTACGAGCATAATTTTTCTCAGACCAAGCGGGAGAACAGCGATGAGCAACTACGACGTGGTCATTCTGGGCGGCGGCCCTGGCGGGTATAACGCGGCGATTCGGGCCGGGCAGTTGGGACTGAAGGCCGCCTGCGTCGAAGGCCGAGCCACCCTGGGCGGCACCTGCCTGAACGTTGGTTGCATGCCCTCCAAGGCGCTGCTGCATGCCTCGGAACTGTACGAAGCGGCCACAGGCGCGGAGTTCGCCAACCTGGGCATTGAAGTCAGCCCCACCCTCAACCTTGCGCAAATGATGAAGCAGAAAGACGACAGCGTGGCGGGCCTGACCAAAGGCATCGAGTTTCTGTTTCGCAAGAACAAAGTCGACTGGATCAAAGGTTGGGGCCACATCGACGGGCCGGGCAAGGTGACCGTCACCGCTGACGATGGGACCAAGGCCGAACTGAGCGCCAAGGACATCGTCATCGCCACCGGCTCGGAGCCCATGCCGCTGCCAGGCGTGACCATCGATAACCAACGCATCCTCGATTCCACCGGCGCCTTGTCCCTGGGTGAGGTGCCCCGGCATCTGGTGGTGATCGGTGCTGGTGTGATCGGCCTGGAACTGGGCTCGGTCTGGCGGCGCCTGGGCGCCCAGGTCACCGTGGTGGAATACCTGGATCGCATCTGCCCGGGCGTGGACGGCGAGGCTGGCAAGACCTTGCAACGGGCCTTGGCTAAACAAGGCATCCAATTCAAGTTGAGTGCGAAGGTCACCGGCGCCGCTACTTCGGCCAGCGGCGTGCAATTGCAGGTCGAACCGGCGTCGGGCGGAGAAGCACAGACACTGGACGCCGACTATGTGCTGGTCGCCATCGGTCGTCGCCCCTACACGCAAGGGCTGGGACTGGAGAACGTCGGGTTGAGCACCGACAAACGCGGCATGCTCGCCAACCAGCGTCACCGCACCGAAGCACCCGGCGTCTGGGTGATTGGCGACGTGACGGCCGGACCGATGCTGGCCCACAAGGCCGAAGACGAAGCCATGGCCTGCATCGAACAGATCGCCGGCAAGGCCGCCGAGGTCAACTATGGGCTGATCCCCAGCGTCATCTACACCCGTCCGGAACTGGCCAGCGTCGGCAAGACCGAGGAACAACTCAAGGCTGAAGGCCGGGCCTACAAGGTCGGCAAGTTTCCGTTCACCGCCAACAGCCGAGCCAAGATCAACCACGAGACCGAAGGGTTCGCCAAGGTCCTGGCCGATGAACGCACCGATGAAATCCTTGGCGTGCACCTGGTGGGCCCGAGCGTCAGCGAGATGATCGGTGAGTACTGCGTGGCCATGGAATTCAGCGCCTCGGCCGAGGACATCGCCCTGACCTGCCACCCCCACCCTACCCGCTCGGAGGCGTTGCGCCAGGCGGCCATGAATGTGGAGGGGATGGCGACGCAGATGTAGGAACAACGCAAAGCTGGAGCGAACAATCTTTTGTGGCGAGGGAGCTTGCTCCCGCTGGACCGCGAAGCGGTCCCCATCGTTTCCCAGGTCAGGCAGCGGACTCGCAAAATGACGGCCGCTGCGCAGCCGAGCGGGAGCAAGCTCCCTCGCCACAATTTGTGTTCGGCTGGCCGTTAGTTTAGCTGGCCGACATCCGCGCCTTGCGCCGGCGCCGGCTGATCAGCCCCAACCCCATTGCCACCACCAGCACGGCCCCACCCACTTGCAGCCAAACCTTGTAAGGCCGCAGCGTCGAGCGGATCGGGTCCAAGGCCTGGGTCACGTAGCGTTTGTTCGCCGAGCTGAAATCCGGTTCCTGGCATTGATGCCCGAAATCTCCGGCCCAAACCACATACGGACCGTCCTTCACATATCGCTGGTACAACGCGCTTTGCTCTTCAAGGCTGGAGTTGTATCCCACGGCTTTGCACAGCACCGCCGCAAACGCCTGACTGGTATGGGGCAGATAATCCGCCGCTTGGCTCGCCAGCGCCGTAGCGACAAACCGATAGTGGTAACGCACGTCCGGCTGCGCGGCGCTGGCCTGCTGGCGCTGCACTTCACCTTCGGCCACCAGCGGCCCGACCTTCAGCTCGACCGGTTCCAGGCTGTAGTTGCCGCCCAGGCTGGCGTAATCCGGCGCCATTTCGTAACCCAGCAGCTCCATGCCCCATTCGCGCGCCATCCGGGATGCGTAGTAGTAGGCCTCGGCCCGCCGGGTTGGCCACCATTTGGACTCTGCATCCTGGCGCAACTGCCCATAGACGCGGGCCTTGTTCTGCAGTTCTGGGTTATCGAAATAAGCCGGCGCCTCATCAAAGCGCCCTTCCCTCAGCAAACGCCGACCCAGCAGATTGCGCAGGCTCGCAGCCACGGGCAGCGGCACGTAGTTGTCTCGATCCGCCTGGCTCAACGCCGGTGGCGCCGGGACTTGGACGTCGACGTACTGCTTGAGCTCCTCCACCGTGAGCACCCGCTCGGCGACGGCGGCGGCGTCGTACCAATAGTTGCCCTGGCCGCGATAGAGCTGATCGAAGGCTTGCAGATAATCACCGCGCTGCAAGGCCAGGATTGCGCTTTCACCCTCGACCCGGCACTTGGGCTGCACCGACTCGTAGTTCCAATCCGGTGTGCGACGGTTGCCCCAGGACTCATCGTTCGGAAAGGCCTGGGCAGCCTTGGCATAAGCTGCCGCCGCGGCCGCCTTGTCGCCATCGCGCAAGGCCAGCTTGGCGCGCAGCCACCAGGCCAGGCCTGTGTTGGCAGCCTTCTGCACAAATGCCTGGGCGCTGGCGTAATCGCCGTGCTGGTAACTCACCGCCGCCAAACGGTCGGCATCGTCCAGGTTGTCCCGAGCGTTGGCCTGTAACAGCTTGACCAGCCTTTTCTCACCCGACGGTTCTTCACCGTCCCACCAGCCGACGCGGCTGAGCAGATAGGCGGTGACCAGTCGTTGCACCGACTTGGTCTTGAGCAATTCACTCAAGCGTTCATCTGGCTGAACGCTCAAGCCTTGTGCCAATTGCAGCAACGAGCTGTAGCCGACCGGTGAGCCTTGCAGGTTCTGGATCGCGTACAGGCCGATGGCGCTGTCCCAGTCGTCTGCGGTGTAGGCCACCCGGGCTTCTTCACCGAGGCTGGCAATACCCAGTTCCAACGGATCGCTGAAGCCAGCAATGCTCATTTCCCGGGCCTGGCGAAACGCTGCGCGCGCCTGGTCCTGCAAGGCCACGGGGTCGCCACTGCCCGCCTCGGTGCTCACGGCGAACAAGGCCCGTCCCAGGGAATACGCAGCCCAGGTGCTGCGCAACCGACGTTGATCAGCCGGCAATGCCAGCAATTGCTGGAAGGCCTCCACGGCGCGCTGATGTTCACCGACATTAAAAGCCGCCGCGCCGAGCGCATATAGGCGCAATTCATCCGGTAGCTTGGCCGCTTCAGCCGCCACCTGGTCGATGTCAGTCAACGCGCGCAAGCGCTCCACCACCGCTTGTTGCGGCGGTGTCAGGCCAATCTGTTCGGCCTTGGTGCGTTGCTCCACGTAGGAAGGCAGGTCGTCATAGCTGTAGTCCGGGTTGCGCGTCGCCTCGGTGGCCGGCTTGAGTCCGGCAATCGCCTGGCCGAGACGGCTGACCTCGAAGCGAAAGCTGCCCTCGGGCAATTCCGCCAGCGTCTGGGCGCGGTTATCCAGCAGGCGCATCGGGAAATCCGGCCCGCAGGCCAGCACCGGGCCCAACGGCAGGCACAGGCTCAGGCACAGCAGGTGACGAGGCCACTCACGGGTAAACATTGAAACCTCCTTGGTCGATTTTCGTACAGCGCGCCCAGCCGATTGCCCGTTGGCTACCCGCCGCCAAGCGGCCTTCCTGAATGCGGGTGAAGGTAAGCAGTCCGGGGGTTTGTTGCAACGTATAACCAGCCAGGGCATCGACACCGTCACAGGCGCCGACCGTCAGCGTCAGGCGCTGGGGCCAGGGACTGTCGAGATTGCCCTGGTTGACCAGGCGGATATCGTACAAGCCGTCCTGCTGCTGCCACTGCAACGCCAGGCGACTGTCCAGATGATCGCCCCGAGCGACAGCACCGAGCGTGGTCAGGCTCCATGCCCGCCGGTCACCGGCCAAGGGCAGGCGAAACCAGATCAGCCCGGCAAGATGTTGCGGCGGAGCGGCCCGCAAATCTGCCGCAAGCCCGGCCACTTGCTGCGGATCGGCCAGCAATTCCTGACGCTCGCCGCCGCGGTCGATCGGCACTTCACTTTCCACCACCGGCATGCCGCTCTCCTGGGTCAGCAGCGCCACGCCGTAGGCCGGCAGGGCCAGGTAAAACGGCCGCGAGGTGAGTTCACCCCAGCGTTGCGCCCAGCGCCGGGCCTGTTTCGGATCGAACAGGCCTTGCCGTGGATCACTCACCGCGTGGACCTGCAGCACGCTGCTGTCCACCGTTTCCAGCAACCCCGGCAATGCGGGGCTGTCGAGCCAGGCCGGTAGCGCCGTGATGCTGAGCCGCAGATTGGCCGGCAGGCTGTGCCGCAGTTGGCCGAGGAATTGTCCATAGGCCGGCAACCGCGCATTGCCAGCATCGTGGTCGATCTCCACGCCCACTGGGGTCAGGCCTTGGGCTTGCCAATCGCCCAGCACTTGCTGGATTTGCCCGATGATTTCGTCCTGGTCCAGGGCCTTGAGCTGGCCGTCCAGGCGAATCACGGCGATCAGCGGACGGCCGTCCGCCTTGAGCAAGGCCGGATCGATCCGCGCACGACGCCAGCCCGCCCCGGGGAACGCCTGCAACGCCAGCACCCGCAACGTAGAAAAGTCACCCTGGCTTTGGCGCAGCGCCAGCCCGTGGGCCGGGGTCCATTGGCGTTGCCAGATATAGAGTTGTTGATCGAGGGCCGGCGCCGGAGATTGTTCGCAGCCCCCTAGAAGCAACGCGGCGAGGGCCAGGGCGAGCCGGGAAAGAAACGTCATGAAGCCTTACCATCCATAAAAGTCTGGCAGATTACGCCCCCCGGATCCTGGCGAATATCTGTGGCGAGGGAGCTTGCTCCCGCTTGGGTGCGCAGCGCCCACCGAATGGGGGTCGCTTCGCAACCCAGCGGGAGCAAGCTCCCTCGCCACAAAAGGCGCCCTTGCTGCTAGGAGAGCGCGCCAGGCTTACGCGCAATAATCACCTGACTCTTAGCCACCACCGCGTCCAGCGCCTGCTTGATCTGCACCCCACGCGGCGAATTCAGCACGGCTTGCCAAGTGTCGGCCCAATGCTTGAGTAACGGATGGTCGGGGTTGCTGAAATCAACCTTGGCCTCCCAGAACAACAGCATCCACATCGACCAATAGAATCCGTATTGGCTGTGGCTCAACACTTCCAAGCCGGCCTCGCTGACCATCGCCTTGAACTGCTCTTCGCTGATGATGCGAATGTGGTTGGGCTTGCGGAAGTACTCCGGCGCGGCGATGTCCTTTTGCAGGTCTTCGGAACTGGGGTGCGGCACGCTCAGCAGGTACAGCGCACCGGGCTGGCCGACCCGCACCAGCTCGGCGAGGAATTGCGCCGGGTCGTCGACGTGCTCGATGACTTCGGTGGATACCACCCGGGTGGCCGTGGCGTCGGCAATCGGCAGCGGGTTGCAGTCGGTCACGTGGCACTCGACTTCGCGCGCGGGGGTGTCGCTCAAGCGCTGGCGAGTGGCTTCGACCTTGGCTGCGTCGATGTCGGCGATGATGATCTTCGCCCCACGCATCGCGCAGTAATGCACATTACCACCGTCGCCGCAGCCCACGTCCAGCAGCGTGTCTTCAGGCGTCACCGGGAACCCCGTGAACAGTTCGCCGGTTTGCTGGTTGAACCAGCCGCTGAGCATCGCATCGTGCAGCCCGAGCATATACGGGTCGACTTTCTCGGCGGCCGGCTCGGCGGGCGCGGGCAGGCCCGTGGTGAGTTTCTTCAAAAGGCTCAGCATGTCGGGGCTCCAGGAAGAGGAAGGACGGTTCGGGCGGCGGACAGGCGTTCAACCAGCCGGGCACCACGGTTGCGCATGGGCATTTCGACCCAGCGGTAATTGAGTTCGCTCAACAGCCCGATCAATAACAACGCACACGCCAGGGCCGGCCAGGGATGGCTTGCCGGGTCCGGCGAGCCCAAGGGGGCGAAACGAAACCACAATTCGCGCAGCAGGAAAAACACCGGGATGTGGATCAGGTAGATCCCATAGGAACGACTGCCCACCCAAGTCAGCGCCGTTTTCAGTCGACCGCGGGGCAACAGATAATCCCGATCATACGAGGCCACCCAGACCAGCACGGCGCTGAGCACGGCAATGACCCCGAGACGGTAGAACGACAAATTGAAGTGCTCGGTGGCGATCCAGGCCATCACGCTGCCAAGGCCCAGCACCAGCAGCAGGCCCAAGGGGGGGCGGCGCAACCACGTGGGCTCGAAGCGCCAGTAGCTGGGCCGCAAGCTCCAGATCGACAACAACACACCCAGCGCCAAGGCATCGGTACGAATCACCGACAACCACAGCGCCCGCCAAGTGAAGAATTGCACCAGCACCACCGCCAGCAACACCCACACCAGATAGCGACGCGAGACGAACACCAGCAACGGCAGGATCAGATAGAACTGCTCTTCCAACGACAGCGTCCAGTACACGAAGCTTGCGCCGTATTCGTACTGCATGAACGCATCGGCAAAACGCAGGTTGGCGAATTGCAGGAAACCGGCCAGCGTCGCCTGCAGGTTGGCCTGCACGCTGCCAAACGCGCCGGAGCGGTTCAGGAAGAACACCGCGAACAGCACCAGTAGCAGCCAGAGCCAGGCCGACGGCAACAGGCGAAACGCCCGGCGAATCCAGAAGTCCCGGGTGATGGCCCAGAATTGCCGGGGATTGTCGCAGCGCCGCAACTGCGGGATCAGGCTGCGTCCGATGACAAACCCGGAAATCGCGAAGAACAGGTCCACGCCCCACCACAGCTGGAAACTGTCGGCCAGGGCCGCCAGGCGCGGCCATCCGCCAGGAAATGGCATGCCTTGCAGGTGATGGAACAACACGCCGATCACCGCAACAGCGCGCAACAACTCGATGTCCATGATCCGCTTGCTGCTCATGAAGGACTCCCGGAAGAACGATCGGGTTTACGCGCGATGATGACCTGGCTCTTGGGCATGAACCGGTCCAGCCCCTGCTTGATCGCCAAGCCGTCGGGCTGCGCCAGCAGGTCCTGCCAGAGGCTCGCCCAGCGCTCCATCAACGGTGGGTACGGCGCCTGGATACGGTCGCGCACGGCCCCCTCGAGGTCCCGGCCCGCCGCCCGTTCGCTGGCCCAGAAGAAAATCATGCCCATGACCCAGAAAAATCCGCTGGCCTGACGATGCTCGATCACCAGCCCGGCGTCTTCCACCAGCGCGGCGAATCGTTCGGCAGTGAAAATCTGTACATGGTTGGGCGCTTGAAAGTAGCCCGGCGGCGCGATGCCTTGCTGCAAATGCTCGCCCACCGAGGCCGGCACGCTGAGCAGGTACTGCGCCCCGGGCCGGCCCATGCGCACCAGTTCGGCCATGAACGGCGCTGGATCAGGGATATGCTCCAGCACTTCCATGCAGACGATCTTGTTCGCACAGCCATCGGCCAGGGGCAGCGGCAGGCTGTTGCTGACCAGGCCCAAGAACGGCGCGGCGGCCTGGGCTTCGACCTGGCGGGCGAGGTCGCGCACCTTGTCCTGTTCGCTGTCGGTAAAGATCACGGACGCGCCCTGGCGCATTGCAAACAGGGTTGCCACGCCTTCGCCGCAGCCGACATCCAGCAAAGTATCCTCGGCCGTGATGGCAAAGCCCTTGAGCAATTCACCGGTTTCACTGCAAAACCAACCGTCGAGCATCGCGTCGTAGAGGCCGGCATCCCGGGGCGAAACGGCCGCCGTCGGCGGTGGCGAGGGTTCGACCGGAGGCCTGAGCCCGGCCAGCCATCGGCGGATCATGGTTGCTGCGCGTTCCGACGCCGCTCGGGTATGGCTTCGAAAAACGCCTGCAAACGCTGCTCGGCATTGGCCTGGCTGCAGAATTTTTCCAGGCTGCGCACGGCGTGGGCCGACATCCGGCGATAACGCTCGGGGTCGTTTTTGGCCACGTCATAACTGGCGCGATAGGCCAAACACAGCGAATCCCAATCAGTGACATACCGCAGGGTGCGGTACGCGGCACGCGGGTCGTGGGGCCAGGCGGTCAATTCCTCGGTCGACTCCACTATGAAGGCGTTGTCAGGGTCGATGTAGTCGGCCATCGCCGTGTTCAGCGGTGCAATCGCCGGACGGCCGCACGACATGAACTCCATCAACGGCAGGCACTGCCCTTCGCCGTAGGAACTGTTGACCACGTACCGTGTGGCTTCCACCAGCCGTTCGTAGTCCGCGTCCGCCAGGTAACCGTGTATCAGCACGATGCGACAGCGGTACGACTGGTTCTTGTAGACATGGTGGAGCATGTCGGTCAGCGCGGCGCTGACGTCGTGATGAGTCAGCTTGAGCACCAAGGTTGCGTCGGCAACGTCGCGAAACGTCGTGCAAAACGCGCTGATCATGTCCTTCCAGTTCTTGCGACCGTCGTAAGGATTGAACACGGAGGTGTAAATCACACCGTCCAGCAGTAACTCGCAATCCTCGGCCGGGCCGTCCAGCACCAGCGGCATACCGGCCTGATGCGCCGGTGGGCCATACGGCCGCAGGTCGGTGGTGCGGCTGTCGATCAACAGGCCGTGCAATTGCAGGCGCATGTGATCCACTGTCGGCCGCTGGGCCAGCGCCGCCCCACGGGCGGCAAAGCGGTCCCATACCGGCGCGGCGACGGCGGCGATGGGGAAGTCCGCCCCCATCACCTCGCGAACGGTTTTGACCGTGAAGCTGGAATGGGTGATCGCCATGCCGGTTGCGCCCAGGACCACCCGCCAATCGTGCCGGGGCTCGCCCTGCCAGCTTTCGGTGGGGATGGTGCTGAACTCCCAGGCAAACACCGGGATCGTCGGACAGGCGTAGTGGGCGGCGGTGCGGTGCGGCGGTGAAAACGACAGGAATACGCAATCCTCGCCGCGCCCCAGGCAATCGGCATAAAGCGGGTCGACCTCTTCGTCAGGTCGAGTCACTTCGACGACCTGCCCCAACCGCTCCAGCACCGGGCGGAACTCCTTGAGCACGAAGTAATAGCTGTACTCGGGCTTGCCGAGGTTTTCCAGGATGTTGCTCTGGTTGGTTTCCGAATAAATGATGATCAACATGAGGCGGTACCTGCCTGGGCCACCCGCGACAGCCCTTCATCACAGCCTGGCGCCGCCAGGAAATCCGCCAGGCGCTGCTGCACCGGGGCGAACCCGCAATAGCGGCGCATCCGCTCGCTCGCGGCAATGGCCATGGCCTGGTAGGCCTGCGGCTGGTGCTTGGCCATGGCGTAGCTCTGTTCATAGGCGAGTTTCAATGAACCCCAGTCGGGCCGATGGCGCAGGGTGCGATACAAGATGCGCGAGTCTTCCGGCCAGATCGTGGGTTCGCGGCTGGACTTGACGATGAAGGCTACTTCGGTATCGATGTAGTCGCGCATCGCCGTGTGGTCCGGCGCGATGGCCGGGCGGGCGCAGGACATGAATTCCATCAGCGGCAGGCACAGGCCTTCGCAACGGGACGCGTTGACGTAGAAACTCGCCGCGCCATACAGCCGGGCGAACTGTTCGTCCTCCAGGTAACCGTGCATCACCACCACCCGGCAACTGAATGGCGACAGCTGGGACAGCAGCGTCAGCAGCTCGACGTAGTAGGTCGACAGATCGTTCTGGGTCATCTTCAGCACCAGCGTGGCGTCTTCGACGTCGCGTAGCGCCCAACAGAAGGCGGTGATCAACTGATGCCAGTTCTTGCGACCGTCATCGGGGTTGAACACGCTGACGTACACCACCCCGCTGACTTGGGTCTCGACCACTTGGCGGGTGTCCGGCAGGACGGCCTGGGGATGTTCCGAGGGTACTGCCTCGACAGTCAGCGACGGCCCCCGCAGGATCCTGCTGACCGCAACGCGAACCGGCACCGGAATCAGGTCGCGGACCGCCTCGCGGTACCAGCTCAACAGGTTGTGCTTGAACAGCCACACAGGGCCCTGCTCGGCCTCGCCGGTGAAGACGCGGATGGCTTCGCGCAGGTAATGACGGGAAATGGATGCGCGCCGCCGCCAAGTCAAGGGCTGCGGCTTTGAGGCCAGGGCCGGCGACTCTCCAAGGATCGGCGCGATCAAGCCATCCGCCGACAACCCGAGGGGCCGACTGTCGATGATGCAACCCTTGATCTGCAAGGTCGTTCCGGGGTTGATCGGCCGGCTTGGGTGTTGCTCACGAACCGCCGCGAAACGCTCCCACAGTGGCGTGGGCAACACCAACACTGGGAAATCCTCGCCCAACGTCCGACGGATCGCCTCGGCCGTGTGGCTGGACAGGGTAATCACCCGGCCATGACGGGCCAGCGTGCGGCTCCAGTCATGCCGCGGGTCGTCATCCCAGTGCTCGGCCGGGATCGAATCGAACTCCCAGGCCACTACGCAGACCATCGGGCACAGCAAGTCGAGCGGGGTCTTGTGCGGGGGGGAAAACGAAAGGAACAAGCAGTCCTGTCCGGCCTGCCGCAACGTCTGATAAAGCGGATCGACCTCGGCGACCGACGACACCACATGCACCGGCCCCAGGCTTTCCAGTACGGGACGATAGGCCTTGAGCACGAAGTAATAGCTGTACTCAGGGCGGCCGAGGCTCTGGCTGATGGAGTGATCGTTTACGTCCGAGTAAAGAATGAAATTCATGGCATCCCATCATGGCGCCGCCATCCCGGCAGCCCCAACTTCATGACGGTCGAGTCACGCATCGAGCCGGCCCGGGAGCCGCCACGCGTCGTTCATCTTGCTACCCGTCTCGTTCTTGTTTTTTTATGGTCCCGTCCCTTGCGGTTTGATCCGAAGATCGGAACCAGGGGCAAGTGTGACGAGGGGCATTCTAAACACATCCGCCAAGGGTTCGTGAACCGCTCGATGTGAATAAACCCGCTATAAATATGAGAACTGGTCAGTCACGGTTTGCGCTGTTGAAATTGCTGCGAAATTGGCACAGATTGGCAACCAAACAACTATAACAAATGCTTCGCTAAGCTGATCGTTGAGTGACTTTTCCCCGATCTTACGGAAATTTCCTACTCCATTCGCGATAGACGAAGTCACCGTAAAGAGGGCTGGTGCTTGAAAAAACGTCTGTTCGTTACGGGCCTCAGCGGTTTCGTTGGACGTCACCTCAAATCTCGACTGCATGGTCATGATTCGGCCTGGCAGGTGATGCCTGTCGCCGCGCGCTACGACCTGACGGATGCCAAGACCCTGGAGGGCCTCTGGCCCGAGGTTCCCGACGCTGTGATCCACCTGGCGGGCCAGACCTTTGTCCCTGAAGCCTTCCGCGACCCGGCACGCACCCTGAACATCAACCTGTTGGGCACCTTGAACCTGCTTCAGGCCCTCAAGGCCCGGGGGTTCACCGGCACGTTCCTGTATGTCAGCTCCGGTGACGTCTATGGTCAGGTCAGCGAAGACCGGCTGCCGATTACCGAACTGCAAGCACCCGCCCCACGCAACCCGTACGCCGTGAGCAAGCTGTCGGCCGAACTGCTGAGCCTGCAATGGGGCATGAGCGAAGGCTGGCCGGTGCTGGTGGCTCGCCCGTTCAATCACATCGGCCCCGGCCAGAAGGACAGCTTCGTCATTGCCAGCGCCGCCCGGCAAATCAGCCTGATCAAGCTGGGCCTGCAACCGGCCCGGTTGCAGGTGGGCGATATCGACGTGACCCGCGACTTCCTCGATGTCGGCGATGTGATTTCGGCCTACCTGAGCCTGCTGGAAAAAGGCGCCCCGGGGCAGGTCTACAACATCTGTTCGGGTCGCGAGCAGAGCATTCGCAGCCTGATCGAACAACTGGGCGATATCGCCCAGGTCGATGTGCAACTGATCCAGGACCCTGCGCGTCTTCGCCGCGCAGAACAGCGTCGCGTCTGTGGTAGCCCTGCCAAGCTACGACAGGCCACCGGATGGACGCCCGAAACAACAACACAACAATCCTTGCGGGCGATCCTGTCCGACTGGGAGATACGGGTACAACAAGAATGAAAAGTGCATTGATCACAGGGATCACCGGCCAGGACGGCGCGTATCTGGCCAAGTTGCTGCTCGACAAGGGTTACAAGGTCCACGGTCTGGTGGCGCGACGCAGCAGCGACTCGCGCTGGCGGCTGCGAGAGATGGGCATCGAACAAGACATCGTTTATTTGGACGGTGACATGGCCGACGCCTGCTCGGTGCAGCGGGCGGTGATCAAGTCGGCGCCGGACGAGGTGTATAACCTGGCCGCGCAAAGTTTCGTCGCGGCCTCCTGGGACCAGCCGGTGACCACCGGCATCGTCGACGGGCTGGGGGTCACCCATCTGCTCGAAGCCATTCGCCAGTTCAGTACGCAGACCCGTTTCTACCAGGCCTCCACCAGCGAAATGTTCGGCCTGATCCAGGCCGAGCAGCAGGACGAGCACACCCCGTTTTACCCACGCAGTCCCTATGGCGTCGCGAAACTGTACGGCCACTGGATCACCGTCAATTACCGGGAAAGCTTCGGCCTGCATGCCAGCAGCGGCATCCTGTTCAACCACGAATCACCGCTGCGCGGCATCGAGTTCGTGACCCGCAAGGTCACCGACGCCGCCGCGCGCATCAAGCAGGGCAAGCAGCAGGAGTTGCGCCTGGGCAATATCGACGCCAAGCGCGACTGGGGCTTTGCCGGCGATTACGTCGAGGCCATGTGGCTGATGTTGCAACAGGACACCCCCGACGATTACGTGGTAGCCACTGGCGTCACCACCACCGTGCGCGAAATGTGCAGGATTGCCTTCGAACATGTGGGGCTGGACTACCGCGACTTCGTCAAGATCGACCCGGCGTTTTTCCGCCCGGCCGAAGTCGAGGTGTTGCTCGGCAACCCAGCCAAGGCCCAACGCGTCCTGGGCTGGAAACCCCGGACTGACCTCGACACCTTGATCCGCATGATGATGGATGCGGACATGAAACGCGTCGCCAAGGAGTAGGCCATGCTCATTCCCGTGATTCTCTCCGGCGGAGCCGGGACGAGGTTGTGGCCGGTGTCCCGCGAGGGTCATCCCAAGCCTTTCATGCGCTTGCCCGACGGCCAATCGTTGCTGGGCAAAACCTACCGGCGTGCCGCGGGGTTGTTCGATGGCCGGGGCGATATCGTCACGGTCACCAATCGCGAATACTATTTCCAGAGCCGCGATCACTATCAAAGTGCTCACCTGGAGCGTCACCGTGGTCACTTCGTCCTCGAACCCACGGGCCGCAACACCGCGCCAGCCATTGCCACGGCCACCCTCGCCATTCAGGCGTTGCATGGTGACGAGGCGATCCTGGTGGTCATGCCGGCCGATCACCTGATCCAGGACGAGGCGGCCTTCCAGGCATCGGTGGCGCATGCCGTGGAACTGGCGAAGAGCGGTCACCTGGTGACCTTCGGCGTGCTGCCCTCGGCGCCGGAAACCGGATTCGGCTATATCGAACGGGGCCAGCCGCTGGACACCAAGGGCGCGGCCAAGGTCGTTCGCTTCGTCGAAAAGCCCGACTTGCCGACCGCCACGCAGTATCTGGAAAGCGGCCGTTTCTTGTGGAACTCAGGAATGTTCTGCTTCTCGGTCAAGACCCTCTTGGCGGAGTTGCAAGCCCACGCCCCCGAGCTGCTGGAACAGGCGCGCGCCTGTGTCACGGCCAGCACGGCGGTGGAAACCTCAGGGTGCTTGCAGCAGGAGTTGTCCGCGGCGCATTTCGCCGACATGCCAGACATCTCCATCGACTATGCCCTGATGGAGCGCTCCGCCAATGTCGTGGTGATCCCGGCCACATTCGATTGGAGCGATATCGGCTCCTGGAGCGCCGTCGCCGGCCTGGTGCCCGCCGACGCGCAGAACAACCGCGCCACCGGCGAGGCCCTGTTCATCGACAGCCAGCACAACTTCGTCCAGAGCGAAGGCCGTCTGGTGGCGGCCCTGGGCGTGGAAAACCTGATCATCATCGACACCGCCGACGCCGTGCTGGTGGCCCATGCCGACCGCGCCCAGGATGTGCGCCGCGTCGCCCGGCAACTCAAGGACAAGGCGCACGAAGCCTATCGCCTGCATCGCACGGTCAGCCGCCCATGGGGCAGTTATACCGTGCTCGAAGAAGGGCCACGCTTCAAGATCAAGCGCATCGTGGTCAAGCCTGGCGCGTCGCTGTCGCTGCAAATGCACCACCATCGCAACGAACACTGGGTGGTGGTCGAAGGCATGGCCAAGGTCACCAACAATGGCTCGGGTTCGCACTTGGTCGCCAAGAATGAATCGACCTTCATCCCGGCCGGACACAAGCATCGCCTGGAGAATCCCGGCGTGATCGATCTGGTGATCATCGAAGTGCAAAGTGGCGAATATCTGGGGGAAGACGACATCGTTCGCTTCGAAGACCACTACGGCAGGGTCGACGCATGTTGCTGAGCTTGCCCCACTCCCTGTGGAATTACCGCGGCTTCGTCCTGGGCAGCGTCAAGCGCGAGTTCCAGGCGCGGTATCGCAACTCGTTGTTCGGCGCGTTGTGGACGGTGCTCAACCCGTTGTCGATGATCCTCGTCTACACGGTGATTTTTTCCCACATCATGCGTGCCCGCCTGCCCGGGGTCGAAGATGGCATGGCCTATAGCGTCTACCTCTGCGCCGGGCTGCTGACCTGGGGCTTGTTCGCGGAAATCACCACCCGCAGCCAGGGCATGTTCCTGGAAAACGCCAACCTGCTGAAAAAGATCAGCTTCCCGCGGATCTGCCTGCCGGTGATCGTGCTGTTCAACGCCGGGATCAACTTCGCGATCATCCTTGGGCTGTTTCTCGGTTTCCTGTTGATCACCGGACGCTGGCCAGGCATGACCTTGCTGGCCCTGGTGCCGCTGCTGGCCCTGCAAGTGATGTTCGCCGCCGGGCTGGGCATGCTGCTGGGGATCCTCAATGTGTTTTTCCGCGATGTCGGGCAGCTGTTCGGCATTTGCCTGCAATTCTGGTTCTGGCTCACGCCGATCGTCTACCCGATGACGATCCTGCCGCCGTCGATCCAGCAACTGCTCGCTTTCAACCCCATGACCGCCCTGATGCAGAGCTACCAGAACCTGTTCCTCTATAACCAGTGGCCGGCCTGGAGTTCGCTGGTGCCGTTGCTGGTGCTCGCCCTGCTGTTGTGCGCCCTGGGCTTGCGCATGTTTCGCCGGCGCGGCGGTGAAATGGTGGATGAACTCTGATGGGACATTTGCGTGTCACCGGCCTGGGCAAGGCCTACAAGCAGTATCCGAACCGCTGGAGCCGGCTGTTGGAGTGGTTGATTCCCTTTTCCCGCCAGCGTCACCACCTGCACTGGATCCTCCAGGGCGTGGATTTCGAGATACAGCCCGGGGAAGCCGTTGGCATCGTCGGGGTCAACGGCGCCGGCAAAAGTACGTTGCTCAAGATGATCACCGGCACCACCCAACCCACCTGCGGCCACATCCAGCTACAAGGCCGCGTTGCCGCGTTGCTGGAACTGGGCATGGGCTTTCATCCGGACTTCACCGGTCGCCAGAACGCGTTCATGGCCGGTCAGTTGCTGGGCATGCAGGTGGAGGAAATCGAAGCCCTGATGCCCGAGATCGAGGGCTTCGCCGAAATCGGCGAGGCCATCGACCAACCGGTACGCACCTATTCCAGCGGCATGCAGATGCGCTTGGCGTTCAGTGTCGCCACCGCCCGGCGCCCGGACATCCTGATCGTCGACGAAGCGCTGTCGGTGGGCGATGCCTACTTCCAGCACAAGAGCTTCGAGCGCATCCGCAGCTTCCGCAAGGCCGGCACCACGCTGCTGATCGTGTCCCATGATCGCTCGGCGATCCAGTCGATCTGCGACACCGCCATCCTGCTCGAACACGGGCGCATGGCCATGCGCGGCAAGCCGGAAGAGGTGATGGATTACTACAACGCGATGCTGGCCCAGCGCGAAGGCCAAGTGGTCCGCCAGGAAATGCTCGCCAACGGTCAGGTGCGGACCATTTCCGGCACCGGCGAGGCCGGCATCGTCGATGTGCAGTTGCTCAACAGCCAGGGGCAGTCGGTGGAAGTGGCCGAGATCGGCCAGCCGATGGTGCTTCAAGTGCGGGTTGAGATCCGCCAGGACATCGAGCGGCTGGTGCTGGGCTTTCTGATCAAGGACCGCCTGGGCCAGCCCATGTACGGCATCAACACCCATCGCCAGGACAAGGCCGTGACCGACCTCAAGGCCGGCGAACAGATCACCTTCCGTTTCAGTTTCGACATGCGCCTGGGCAAGGGCAATTACTCCGTCGCGCTCAGCCTGTCGCGGCTGGACTCGCACCTGGACCGTAATTTCGAATGGCGCGACTACGGATTGGTGTTCCACGTGATCAATAATCGCCAGGAGGATTTCGTCGGCTGTTCCTGGCTCCAGGCCCGGACCAGTATCCAGCGTTCGAGCCAGACGGCCGTCGAGGCGGTGCCGCAAAAGGAGTTGCCATGAGCCGTCTGTTGGTGGATTGCACCTACGTATACGACCACCCGAATGACAACTCCGGCATCCAGCGAGTAGTGCGCAACGTCATTCGCGAACTGCCGGCCAGGGACCAAGAACGCGAATGCATTCCCGTGGTGATGCTGCAGGGCAAGCTGTACGAAGTGAAAAGCCTGGCCCCCCTGCCATCGAATGGGCTGGATCTGGCTGACCTGCGGGCACGGTTGGTGCAGTTCGCCAACCTGTTCTGGCTCCGGCAGCGGACCCTCGAACGGTGGCGCCCCTTCAACCAGTCGATCTGGGCTCGCCGCTTCTTGTACATTGCCTGCCGGCTGTTCGCCCTGGCATGCCTCAACCTCCCCATTCGAATCCTTGATCGCCTACTAAGACGCGAACCGCCCCCCTCACGCAGCGTACCGCTGAAGCATCGGGCCGGTGATCAACTGGTGTTGCTGGATTCTTCCTGGCACTCGGGCTTTTTCCCCCTGGCCGAACAGCTCAAGCGTGATGGCGTCGGGATCATCTCGGTGATCTATGACCTGATTCCCCTGACCCATCCGCAATTCTGCGATGCCGGACTGGTCAAGGTGTTCAACCATTGGTTCGACTGGATCGCTCGCACCGCCGACGGCTACATCGCCATTTCCACCACCATCCGCGACCAGCTTCGCCAGGAATTGGTCCGGCGCATTGGCGAGCAAGAGGTGCGCAAGCGCTGGTTCGACTATTTCCACCTGGGCAGCGAACTGGACCTGGTTGACGCCACCCAACCCGTCGACCCGCACTTGCTGCGACTGTTCGAACAACCCGAACCGGTATTCCTGATGGTCAGCACCATCGAGCCGCGCAAGAACCACGCTTACCTGCTCGATGCCTTCGAACGGGCCTGGGCCGCCGGTTCACAAGCGCGGCTCTGCATCGTCGGCAAGATCGGCTGGAAATGCGAAGCCCTGATCGAGCGCATTCAACGCCATCCGCAGCTCGACAGCCGCCTGTTCATGTTCAACAACCTGGCGGACCAAAGCCTGGAACACGCCTACCGACACGCCACGGCGCTGGTGTTCCCGTCCTATGTGGAGGGCTTCGGCCTGCCGTTGGTAGAAGCCATGCAACGCGGCTTGCCGGCGATGGGCAGCGACATTGAAGTGTTTCGGGAAATCGGCGGAGAGTTCATGGCCTATTTCGATCTCGACGATCCCCAAAGCCTGGCGAACCTGGTCATCGACATGGAGCGCACCGGGGTATTCCCGGCCAAGCGCAACCTGGATCAATGGCAATGGCTGAGCTGGCGCCAGGCCAGTGCGCAATTGGTGGAGCGAATCGAGGGCCACATTATTGGTGCAGCGATCGTCGACAGGGAAACAACATGCGGATAGCCCTCAACGCACGCATTCTCCAGGCGCCCCGCACCGGCATCGGCCACTACGTAGCGGAACTGACGACTGCGTTGGCGCGGGAGCCGGACGTACAGTTGTCGTTGTTCCACGGTTGGGGCTGGAGCCCGCAGTTGCCACCAACAGCCAAGCCAGGCTATTCCAAGCTGAGCCCGTTGCTGCGACGGGTTCCGGGCGCCTACCAAGCGCGGCGCTGGCTGGAGCAGAAACGCTTCGATCAAGGCCGTTCAAAGGCTATCGACCTGTATCACGAACCCAGCCTGTGGCCGTTGGCTTTCGAAGGACCGACGGTGATCACTCTCCATGACCTCACGCACCTGCGCTACCCCGAGACGCAGCCACCGGCACGCCTGAAGGAAATCGAGCGACGGCTCAGCCGCGCGGTAGAACAGGCGCAGCTGATTCTGACCGATTCGCAGTTCATCGCCGATGAAGCCCAACAGTATTTCGGCCTTCCCGCCGAGCGCCTGCGGGTCGCGCCGCTTGGGGTGGCGACACGTTTCCACCCGCGCGAACCGGAAGTGATCGACAGCGTGCTCAAGGCTCATGGGCTGGAGCACGGCCGATATTTTCTCTGTGTCGGCACCCTGGAGCCACGCAAGAACTTGTCATTGGCCTTGCGCGCCCATGCCGGGCTTCCTGAGTCCATACGTCAGGCTTTTCCTTTGTTCATTGTAGGAATGAGCGGATGGCAACAGGCACAGCTCAATGATGAGTTGAAACGCGCCCTGGCTGATGGTCATGTCTGTCTGGCGGGTTACCTGCCTGACGAACAGGTCGCCCAGTTGTTGGCGGGGGCACGGGCATTGGTTTTCCCGTCGTTCTATGAAGGTTTTGGCCTGCCGGTGCTCGAAGCCATGGCTAGCGGCACGCCAGTGATGACCACCCGCTGCTCGGCGATGCCGGAAGTGGCCGGGGCGGCTGGCATTTATTGCGAGCCCGACGATCCACAAGGCATGCGCGACGCCATGCAGCGGTTGATTGAGGATCGCCCGCACTGGCAGGCGTGTCGGGAAGCAGGCTTACAACAGGCTGCGCTGTTTTCCTGGGAGCGCTGTGCAAAGGTCACTGCCCACGCGTATCGCCAGGTCTTGGGAGGTTGAATGCGAGTCCTGCACTTTTACAAAAGTTATTTGACTGACTCCATGGGCGGTATCGCACAGGTCATTTTCCAGCTGTGCGACAGCAGTGACCAACTGGGTATCGATAACACCGTGCTCACGTTGAGCGAACATCCCGCACCGGGTCCGATCCAGCTTCGACAGCATGTCGTCCATCAAGCCCGAATGGACTTCCAACTGGCGTCCACGGGTTTCTCCTACAGCGTTTTCAAGAAATTCCGTGAGCTGGCCGCCGAAGCGGACATCATTAATTTCCACTTTCCTTGGCCATTCATGGACCTGGTGCACTTTTGCAGTGCCGTGAAAAAACCCTACGTCGTAACCTACCATTCGGACATCGTTCGCCAGCGGCAACTGCTCAAGCTTTATCGGCCGCTGATGAAACGTTTCCTGGACGGCGCCGATCGCATCGTCGCGGCCTCGCCTAACTATGTGCATACCAGCGATGTGCTCAAGGAATACAGCGCCAAGACCCGGATCATCACCTACGGCCTGAACAAGACGAGTTATCCACAGCCTGATGCCGAGCGCATGGCGGGATGGAAGGCCAGACTGGGTGAGCGGTTCTTTTTGTTCGTGGGGGTGATGCGTTATTACAAAGGCCTGCACATTCTGCTCGACGCCCTCAAAGGCGTGGATTACCCCGTGGTCATCGTGGGTGCCGGGCCTCTGGAAAAACAACTGCATGCCCAAGCCGCGGCACTGGGCTTGCGCAACTTGCATTTCCTCGGCCGCCTCGGGGACGAAGACAAGGTTGCATTGCTGGAACTGAGTTATGCCATCGTATTCCCTTCGCATTTGCGCTCTGAAGCCTTTGGCATTTCACTGCTTGAAGGCGCGATGTTCGGCAAGCCGATGATCTGCAGCGAAATCGGCACCGGCACCAGCTACATCAACATCCACGACGAAACCGGCCTGGTAGTGCCACCAAGCAACCCAGAGGCCTTCCGCGAGGCGATGCGTACCCTGTGGGAAAACCCGGCACAGGCCCAGATAATGGGTGCCAGGGCCGAAGCTCGTTACCGCCAATTGTTCACGTCCGAAGAGATGGGCCGCAAGTGGGTGCAGTTGTATGAGGAATTGCTGGAGGAAAAGGCGCTTTCCTACGCATGAATCGCTGCGGTGAGGGGCCTATCTATCCTGTGGGAGCATAGCTTGCTCGCGAAACAGGCACCTGGATCTCTAAAAGACCGCAGTGCTCCCATCGCGGGCAAGCCTTGCTCCCACAGGGCAGAGATAAATCTTCTCGTCACCAGGTTCCGTTTCAGGCGTGCTTTTGCAACCCGACAACCGTACGCGGCATGCCCACGAACCCGGGCAAGGCTTCGATCCGCCCCAGCCAGGCCCGCACATTGGCGTAGCCCTCCAACGACACATTGCCTTCCGGTGCGTGGGCGATGTAACTGTAGCCGGCGATGTCCGCGACGGTCGCCGCGTCACCCGCCAGGAAAGCACGGGCGCTCAATTCTTGATCAATGACGTTCAACACAGTGTGGGATCGGGCAATCACGTCCTCAGCGTTGTAGGCCGCGCCAAACACTGTGATCAGCCGCGCCGAGGCCGGCCCCGCATGGATCGGCCCGGCCGCCGCCGACAACCAGCGCTGCACCCGGGCGGCACCGACTGGATCGGTGGGCAGCCAGCGGCCCTTGCCATATTTTTGCGCCAGGTACACGAGGATCGCGTTGGAGTCCGCCAGCACCACACCGTTATCATCGATGACCGGTACTTGGCCAAACGCATTGAGCGCAAGGAAATCCGCCTGTTTGTGCGCGCCCTTGGCCAAGTCGACAAAGATCTCCTCGACCGGCAGTTCGAGTAACGACAGCATCAGTTGAACGCGATGGGAATGGCCGGAAAGCGGGAAGTGATAGTGCTTGATCGGGTTCATGGTCGACTCCGCTGGAAGTGACGCCATCAGCACAACGGCGTCGATGGGGTCATCTTCCGCCCAAGGCAAAAACAAGAGAATCACCTGCAGATGCAATCCATTGTTTCAGCCAGAGAAACAATGCTTCAGCCGCTCAAGGCTGGATGTTCGCGCAATGCACTGACAACAAAATCGACAAAACTGCGGACCCGCGCCGGCGCATTGCGCCCGCCTTGGTACACCACATGGATCGGCAGCGGCGGCAATTCGAAATCGGCCAGGACGATTTCCAGCTCACCGGCGGCCACGTTGTCCGCCACCTGATAAGACAGGATTCGCGTCATCCCCAGTCCCTGACAAGCGGCGGTAATCGCCGCCTGGTTGGCCGTCACTACCAACCGCGGCACGGGCCGGACGGCCAACGGTTGGCCTGAATCGATGAAGGTCCAGCTTTTGACCTGGCCAATGGCCGATGACGCCACCACGGGCATTCGCTCCAGGTCATCCGGATGCCGGGGCCGCCCGTGGCGCGCGAAGAAATCCGGGGAGCCGCACACCACCCGCCGCACTTCACCGACCCGCACGGCGTGCAGGTTGCTGTCCGGCAGCTCGCCAATGCGCAGGGCAACGTCGATGCCCTCCTCTACCAGACTGACCGTGCGGTCCAACAACAAGGCGTTGATGCTGACCTCAGGGAATCGGTGCAGGTAATCCACTAGCAGCGGCGTGACGAACAATTGCCCAAACAGTACCGGCGCGGTAATCGTCAACTGCCCGCGGGGCTGGACGTGACTGCCAGCCGCCGAATCCTCGGCTTCCTGCAAATCGTTCAGGATCCGCCGACAGTCCTCGAGAAAGCGCTGGCCGGCTTCGCTCAGGTACACGTTGCGAGTGGTACGGACCAGCAGTGGCGTGCCGATGCGTTGCTCCAACGCTGCCACCGCCCGCGTGACGCTGGCCGCCGACAGGCCCAGGCGCCGCGCCGCCGACGAAAACCCCGACGCCTGGGCCACGGCGAGGAAAACCTGCATTTCCTGGAACCTGTCCATCCATCCCCCCGATGAGAAATCCTGATACAAGTTTTCTGCACGCCTCAAAGCAGCGCGACACGGCCATTGTAGGGGCCTGTGCCAGTGAACCACAGCGTAGCGCAGCCGAACACCGGGCCATTGGCCCGGCCAGGGGCGACAGCCCTTGCTACCATCCCTCTTCATGACAGTTTCATGACCGACGGAAGCCCCCTGTGGGAGCGAGCCTGCTCGCGATGGCGGTGTGTCAGTCACTATGAACTCAGCTGATCCGGCGCTATCGCGAGCAGGCTCGCTCCCACAGGGGCAGTGTCCGTCCAGTAGAATGACTTCAACCGAAAGGCCTGCTTTTGTGAACGTTCTTTATCGCGCTTCAACCCATCCCCGCGCCTCGCTCATCGCCCTGATTGGCTGCGTATTGATGGTCCCCATGGGCCTGCGTCTCGCCCTGGGTTGGTCCGACCCGCTGGGTTATCTCTCGGACCTGGGTATCGGCGGGTTGTTGATCGTGCTGCTCCATCGCCGTCCCGGGTGGCTGGCATTCCCGGTATTACTGGCCTGGAGCGCATTGACCCTGGCCAGCATCGAGCTGGTCAGCGCGGTCGGGCGGATGCCCGGTCCTTCGGATATTCATTACCTGACCGACCCGCAGTTCGTTGAAAACTCTACCAGCGGCGGCTTCGCCCATCCGTGGCTGGCCGCGATCCAGTTGGCAGCCCTGGCGTTGTGGCTGGTGAGCCAATGGACCCGCCGCCCCCACCAGGCGCCACGCTTGCCGCGCCGCGCCTGGGCGGTGCCGGTGTTGCTCCTGCTGAGCCACGGCGCACTGCAAGCCTGGCGTCCCAGTGAGGCGGACCAATGGAATGTGTTCAACCTGCCCCACCAACTCGTCACGGCGGGGATCGCCGCCGGGCAGGACCAAGCCCGGCAATGGCTCGATGGCGACACCGTTGACCCAATCCCGCCCATGGAAGGGCTGACCCGCCTGGACCTCGATGGCCGCAAATTGCTGGCCGAACCGGGGCGTGCGCGCAACGTGCTGGTTATCGCCCTGGAAGGCATTCCCGGCGCCTATGTGGGTGCCAATCGCCAGGCCTTGAGAAGCAGCTACCAGGAAAACCTGATGCCACACCTCAGCGCCTGGGCCGAGCGCGGCATGAACACCCCCGATTACGTCCTGCACAGCCACCAGACCATTCGTGGCTTGTACGCGATGCTGTGTGGCGATTACGACAAGCTCGACGACGGCACGCCCAAAGGCGTCGAAATGCTCAACCAGACCCAGCGCAACCAAGCCTGCCTGCCGGCCCAGTTGCGCCAGAACGGCTTTTCCACGCATTTCCTCCAGGGCGCGGGCCTGCGCTTCATGGCCAAGGACCGGATCATGCCGCACATCGGCTTCGACACGACCCTGGGCATGGAGTGGTTCACGCGCCCCGCCTATCTGGAATTTCCTTGGGGCAAGGACGACAAGACGTTCTTCGAAGGCGCGCTGGACTACGTCGGGCAACTGCAACAAGCGAACAAGCCCTGGATGCTGACTCTGCTGACCGTGGGCACGCACCAGCCCTACTCCGCGCCAGACGACTACCTGCAACGCTACGACACGGCCAAGCAGGCGGCGGTGGGTTACCTGGACGACGCACTGGCGAACTTCCTGGCGGGCCTGGAACGCCAGGGCATCCTGGACAACACCCTGGTGGTCATCACCTCGGACGAATCCCATGGCATCGACGATGTGCGGCTGGCCTCGTCCTGGGGGTTCAACCTGACGCTGGCGCCGGAACCCTTGCCCCGGATCAAGTCAGGCACCTACGGGCATGTGGACCTGACCGCCTCGATCCTCGATTACTTCGGCTTTGCGGTGCCCAAATCGTTGTCCGGCCGCTCGATGTTCAGGGACTACCCGACGGGTCGGGAAATCATGTCGTTCACCAACGGCAAGCTGCGCTACCACGATGGCAAGGGCACGTTTACCGAATGCGATTTCCTCCAGCATTGCCGTGACTACACTAGCGAAGGCTTCATCGCCGACCGCGTCATCTATGGCGGGCAATACAGCGGCCAGCGTGCCCGATTGATCAGCGCCCGGGCCACCGCCCTGGACCAGACACTGTTGCGCACGCCCTTGAACCAGCATTATCAGTTCGGCAGCACGGACAAAATCCCGTTGCCGGCCCAGGTCACCAACGACTGGACCGACAACCTGATCGGTGCCCAATACCTGGAAATGCCCAAGGGCTCGCAGACCCGCGTCAGCCTGACCATCCGAGCCGTGGAAGCTGACCATGCCGCCTACATTTCCCTCAAGGCCAAGGAGTTCGAACAGCATGTGCCGATGGACCTGCCGACCGAGGTGGCGGTGACACCCGACCAACCACTGGTGATGAACATCAGTTTCGACAACCCACAACAGCGCAAGGCGTTTTCCTTCCATCTGCTCGGTCATGGGGTCGGCGCCATCGAGATCAGCGACTTCAGCGTCGTGACCGAGCTGCCGGATCAGGCAAGCCAGACGGACCAGCCGCAATACCTGGACGATATGCAGGAAGACAGCGAGGCCCAATCCAGCTGAACAAAAAACGCGCAGCCATGGCTGCGCGTTTCAATGTTCGGGGTTGGACTTGATCAATGTTTGATCAATTGCATGATTTCAAATGCATTCAATGCCGCCCCGCGCAGCAGTTGGTCGCCGCTGATGAACACGTCCAACCCGTACTCGCCGTAGATCAGGTTGTAGCGAATCCGTCCGACTTCCACCGCGTGTTTGTAGGTCGAGGTCATGGGCATCGGATAAGCGCCGTATTCCGGCTCATCCACCACTTCAACCCCTGGCGCGTTGCGTAACAGCTCGCGCACCTGCGCCAGCGACTGGATGGGGGTGTTGAAGCGCAGGCTGAGACTTTCGGCATGGGAACGCAAGGTCGGCACCCGGACCGCGGTGGTGCTGATCGCCAATGCCGGTTCATCGAGCACCTTGCGCAACTCCCAGACCACTTTCATTTCTTCACGGGTGTAACCGTTGGCTTCGAACGAGTCGACCTGGGGAATCACGTTGAAGGCCAGGTTATGGGCGAAGTGCTCGCTGTCATCGCGGTCGCCATAGTCGCTGAAGGACTTGGCCTTCTCCCGCAGTTCCAGCATCGCCGGCTGTCCCGCCCCACTGGCCGCCTGGTACGTAGAGATGATCACGCTCTGCAGCCCGAACGCGTCATGCAGCGGACCCAGCACCATCAGTGCGATGGCTGATGAGCAATTGGGATTGGCGACCAATTTCTCGCCCCTGTAGCGCTGCCCATTAATGGGCGGTACGAGCAAAGGGATATCGTTGTGATAACGGAACGCCGATGAGTTATCGATGACGTAGGAATTTTCCGCCAAGCGCTCACCGTATTCCAAGGCAAAGGCCCCGGAAACACACAGAAAAACGATATCGCACGCGGCGCAACCTTCAAGGGAAAAAGGCTCGATCAGATGTCGCGCCCGCCCCACCGCCAAGCGCTTGCCGGCCGAACGCCCCGAGGCCATGCAGACCACTTCATAGTCGGTATCTTCAAGCAATTGCAGCATGGTCATGCCCACTGCACCGGTGCAGCCCACCACGGCGATTTTCTTCATTTTCCGTCCCTTATCCACCTTTGCAAGGCTCAACCGTCTTGGTGTCCCTGATTGCCTGCGATCGATTGTAGGGAGACGGGCCAGTCCGCTACAGTGCGGCGCAAGACAATAAACGGTGGAATCACGCCAAATGCACGCTCACCCCGGAACCGTGGCGATCCTGGTTTATGAAGGCTTGTGTGTATTCGAATTTGGCATCGCCCTGGAGATTTTCGGCCTGCCGCGCCCGGAACTGGATGTAGCGTGGTATGACCACCAAATCGTCGCCGTCGATCCAGGACCGATGCATGCGCTGGGCGGCCTTCGGATAGCCGTCGACGCGGGGCTCGAAGCCCTGGACAGCGCGCGAACCGTCATCATCCCCGGCTGGCGCAGCCACCACGAACCGCCTCCCGAGGCGTTGCTGCAAGCACTGCGCCGCGCCCACGCCCGCGGCGCACGCCTGTTGTCGATCTGCTCGGGGGTGTTTGCCCTGGCCGCCACCGGGCTGCTCGACGGCAAGACCGCGACCACCCATTGGCAATTCTGCACGGAACTGGCCGAGCGGTTCCCGCTGATCAAGGTTGATCCAAACGTGCTGTACGTCGATTCCGGACCGTTGATCACCTCAGCCGGCAGCGCGGCGGGCATTGACGCCTGCCTGCACCTGATCGCCCGGGATTTCGGCACGCATGTCGCCAACTCCGTGGCCCGTCGCCTGGTCATGGCGCCGCAACGGACCGGCGGCCAGGCGCAATTCATCGTCGCCCCCGTAAGCAAGTCGCCACGCAACGAACTGAGCCGCGTCCTGCAGTGGCTTCGCGAGCATCTGGATCAACCCTTGAGCGTCTGCGACATGGCGGCCCGCGTCGCCATGAGCGAGCGCACCTTCCTGCGGCGCTTCGTCGAGACCACCGGCCTGCCGCCCAAGACCTGGCTGCAACAGGAACGCTTGAACCGGGCCCGGGAGCTGCTGGAAAGCACCGACCAGAGCACGGCCGGCATCGCCCAGGCTTGCGGCTATCGGTCGGTGGAAAGTTTCCGCGCCGCGTTCCGCAACGCTGTCGGTTTGCCGCCCACCGCCTATCGCGAACGATTCGGCAGCGGCGCGCCCCGCCCACAGCAGGCCCGGGGCTAATCCAGCAACCGGTGCAGCTTGGCGTACTGCAACAGCATGATGGTCTTGCCGTCGCAAATTTCCCCGGTCTCGATCATGCCCAAAGCCTGGTCGAGGGACAGCTCCAACACTTCGATCTCCTCGCCTTCGGCTTCCAGGCCACCGCCTTCGTGCTGCTTGTCTTCGTCAAAATATTCGCCGACGAAAAAATGCACCCGCTCAGTCACCGAGCCCGGGCTCATGAAGGCGTCGAACACCTTGCGCACGTCCTGGATGATATAGCCGGTTTCCTCCTGGGTTTCCTTGCGGATGCAGGTGTGGGGATCGTCGTTGTCCAACAGGCCGGCGCAGGTTTCTATCAGCAGGTCATCGTGCCCGTTGACGAAGGCCGGGAAACGGAATTGCCGGGTCAACACGACCGTTTGCTTGGCCTTGCTGTAGAGCAGGATGGTGGCGCCGTTGCCGCGGTCATAGGTTTCGCGCGTCAGTTCGCGCCATTGGCCGTTGCGGCCGAGGTAGTCATAGGTGGTCTTGCGCAGCACATACCAGTCGTCCGAGAGGACTTCGACGTGCTTGATGCGTACACGGTCCTTGATGCCGATTGCCTGTGTCATTTACCCACTCCGTTCAAGGTCAAAAGTCTCCTTTGGAACCCAATGCTGTTCACTTGAGAGAAATGATGGACCTATGGCCAGAGATTGCTCCCGCTCGGCTGCGAAGCAGTCGTAAACCGGCGTGGGCGGTATGCCTGATGCTCCGCATTAGGCAGGTTTTGGGGCCGCTTCGCGGCCCAGCGGGAGCAAGCTCCCTCGCCACGGGTTTGTCGATTGCCTTAAGTGAACAGCATTGCATTTAGAACCCTATTACAACGATGCAGGGACGCGTGGCAATGCTCGTTTGTGGGCTGTCTTGAGGTAGGCGCCTTCAATGATCTGTCGCGCCTGCGGCGACACCTCTTCACCCATCAGGTACGCATCGATTTCCTCATAGCTACAGCCATACGCCACTTCATCCAACTTACCGGGCGCCAGGTCTTCCAAATCCGCGGTCGGCGCCTTGCGCACCAGGTACGCGGGGGCACCCATCGCGTCGGCCAATAATCTCACCTGGGTTTTCGTCAGCCCGGACAGCGGTGCCAGGTCGCAAGCGCCGTCGCCGAACTTGGTGAAGAACCCCATCACCGCCTCCGCCCCATGATCGGTTCCCACCACCAATCCGTTGCTCAAGTTGGCAATGGCGTATTGCGCCAGCATCCGTGCCCGGGCCTTGGCGTTGCCTTTGGTAAAGTCGATGAGTTCGGCCGAAGATTGCAAGCCGTCGATGGCGATACTGCCCATCAGCCCGTCGACACACGCGGCGATGTTGCTGGTGGTGATCGCGTCCGGTCGGATGAAGTCAAGGGACGCCTTGGCGTCCTGCTCATCGGCCTGGGCCTTGTACGGCAGTCGGACGGCGATAAACCGCGCCGCGTAGTCTTCCCCCCGCAGTTGCTCCACCGCCAACTGGCACAGGCGGCCGGCGGTGAGCGAGTCGACGCCGCCGCTGATCCCCAGCACCAGGGACTGGCAGCCCGACTCGCGCAGGATCTGCTTGATGAACTCGACCCGGCGAGCAATCTCAGTGGCTTCGCCACCCCGAGTAAGTTGGCGGTCGATGCCCAGCTCCCGGGCAATGCGTTCTTGCGCGAGCGTAGTCATATCAGGCTCCCATTTGTGGATTGATCAGGGCGACGTTGAACACTTGGGCGGCGTAGCGCAGGAACGAGGCATCCTCGCAGACGTTCTTGATCGGATCGTCGGAGAACTTCACCACCGGCTCGCCGTGGACCCGCACCAGTTTCATGACAATGCTCAGCGGTTCGACACCGTCGACATCACAGGCCAGGCTGGTGCCCATGCCAAAACCGAATTTGGCCTTGCCGCGAACATGACGCAGGATCGGCAGGCACTTCTCGAAATTGAGGCCATCGGAGAACATCAGGTCCTTGGTGCGCGCGTCGATGCCCAGCGCCTGGTAACGCCCCAGCACCTTGTCCGCCCAGACGATCGGGTCACCGGAATCCTGGCGCAGGCCGTCATAGAGCTTGGCAAAGTACAGGTCGAAATCCTTGAGAAAAAAATCGGTGCTGATGCAGTCCGTCAAGGCGATACCGAGGCGGCCGCGATACTCGCGCACCCAATTTTCCAACGCCGCGTTCTGGCTCTCGCGCAAACGCCCGAGTTGCTGGTGCACCATCAGCCATTGGTGGGCCATGGTGCCGATCAGGGGGAGATCGAACTCGTAAGCTAGGTGCGCGTTACTGGTGCCGACAAAGACGCCAGGAAAATCGCTGCGCATGACGTTCACCACTTCACGCTGGGCCCAGAACGACAGCCGCCGCCGGGTGGAGAAGTCTGAAACGCGAAACTCGGCGAGCTCTTCACGGCTGGCATTTTTCTCCAGCCATTCGAACTTCTGGTACAGCTTGCGAGTGACGTCGGCCAACTCGACTTCGGGGTACTTCTCGCGGTTGCGCAGTTCGCTGACCATCGCCAATACCGGTTGCTCGAACATGATGCAGTGCAGCATCGGCCCGCGGACGCGGATGTGCAGTTGGCCGTCGACTTCCGAAACGTGGATGTAGCGCAAATTGAAGCGAAACAGGCCGAGAAACTGTTCGAAGTCCGGTGTCAGGTACTCACGGAAACGCTTGTTGAACAAAAACCGCTGCTCTCCCTCGCGCAGTTGCAACCCGGCGAGTTTTTCCAGTTCGACACGAATGTCCGGGATCAGGTGACCGAGCCGCTCCTTGGAACGCACGATGAACTGGTATTCCACCTCGACATTCGGGTGCTGGTGCAAGACCGCCTGCATCATGGTGAAGGTGTAGTAGTCGGTATCCAGAAGACTCTGGATGGTGCCGCTGTTTGTGTCGAATGCACTGTCCATGTCTGTTCCTTATGCGTTTGCCAAGCGGAGGATGTCTTCGCGCGTCGCGGCGACCGAGATGCCCGCTTGCTGCATGTCGGCAATGGCTTGAACGGCCCCCTGCTCACTGATGGCCCGGCAGGCCGGAAGGTGAACGATCACCTTGAAGCCAGCGGCGGCCAGTTGCAGCGCGGTGGTCTTGACGCAGAAGTCCAGCGCCAGCCCACCAACGATGACCTGCTCCACAGCCTGGCCTTTGAGGTACTCGATCACCCCGGTGGACAGCTTGCCGTGCAGGTCGTGGTAGCAGGCGCCGTACGGGTGCAAATCCGGCTCGACGCCCTTCCAGACGAAATAGTCGTAGTCGTAGGGGGTCGGCAGTTGGTCCAGCAAGGCGAAACCTTCGGTGCCGGGAACGCAGTGGCTGACCCAAGTGATGTCGGCGTGCTCCAGCCCGGTCGGCACGAACATCTGTGCGTGATCGGCGACCACCCAAGGGGCCTTGGGCGAATGGGCGTCCTTGCTGCCGATGCGGAGGCTGGCCAGGGACGCGATGAAATTCAGCTCACCGGCAATCTGGTCACCGCCCGGCACCGGGAGCTCATCGGGGCATAGCGGCGTGAAGCTCTTTTGCGCATCGACATCGAAAGAAGCGGTTTTCCGGGTCAGGCTGTTCATGCTGGGTTTCTCCTCTTCATGGCCACGAGAGTACATAAGGTGTACTTTCATAACAAGCTATTCGGAGAAATATTTTTGATGATTCATTCTTATCCAATGAAGTCGCACCAAAAAAGCAGGTTTCCGTCAAAAAGATTTTTCTGCTAGAGTACATGTCGTGTACCAAAAGAGGATAAGCCATGTTCGAAATTGCCCTGTATGGCGGCGCCTTCAATCCCCCTCACGCCGGCCACGCCCAAGTGATGATCGAGGCCTCACGCCAGGCCAGGCGCGTGCTGGTGGTCCCCAGCTTCCGGCATCCTTATGGCAAGCAAATGGTCGACTATGAGGTGCGCCTGAACTGGCTGGAATCGATCGTCGAGAACGTCCAGCCGCTGTGTTGCGCCGAAGTGCGTGCAAGTCGGGTGGAGCAAGTCGTGGCCCGTGGCGTCGAAGGCGCCATCTACAGCTACACCCTGCTTGCCCACCTCGCCGACAGCCTGGCCCTGAACGGCAAGCGGATCGCGTTGGTGGTGGGCCAGGATGTCGCGGATTCGCTGCCGACCTTCTATCGCGGCCAGGAATTGCTGGAGCGGTTTTCTGTCCTTTGCGTGGAGGAAAAGATCCACGTGCGCAGCACCGGGGTTCGCGAACGCCTGGCCTTGGGCAAGCCGCTTCCCACCGACTGGATGGCACCCGGCATGAACCCGTTAAACTATGACCTATACGCTACCCACGGAAATCGACATGCCCACTAGCACAGCCCCTGCGCGCGGTTATCTGCACACTATCGACCTCTGTGTGCTGCGCTTTTGCCGGGAGACCCAGGCGCTGGAAATCCTCCTGAACCGACGGGAAGCCGAGCCGTTCGCCGGCCATTGGGCGCTGCCCGGGATCGTGGTCAATGGTGACGTCGAAGACCTCACGCTGAACGACGCCGTGGAGCGCCTGCGCAATTCAAGCAAGGTCGGCATGCCGCTGGCCTGGATCGAACAGGTCGGCACCGTCGGCGACGCGTTCCGCGATCCGCGCTGCTGGTCGTCCTCGACGTTCTACCTGGCGATTGTCAGCGAAGCGGTCCAGCTCGCCGAACACCAGGGGTTTTTCCCATTCAAGGACGTCGCGAACGCCTCGATCAAACTCCCTTTTGATCACAACAGCCTGGTGGCGACGGTCCAGGAGCGGTTGCTGTCCAAAGCCCTCTACAGCAGCCTGCCGCTGATGTTCCTGGGCCCGGAATTCAGCGCGCCGGAAGCGGTGAACATCTTCTCCGTAGTACTCGACCGCCCGGTGCTCAAGACCAGCATGCGCCAGCGTTTGCTGAAGATGACCGAGGCGGGCTATTTGCAGGAAACCGGCCGTAAAAAAGCCGGCGACGGCGGACGCCCGCAACGCACGGTGGAAAATCTCAAACCGGCTAGCGTTTATCTGTTTGATCGGTGTTTTCTGGAGTGACTTTTGCGTATGGCCAGCACACCTTCCTGGCCCGATATCAGAGGCCATGGAGTCTCTGCTAGATCAGAAAACAGCTTAGGAGAGGCCTTCGAGCAATCCGGCCTCGCCCAATAAGTCCATGATGCCTCGAGAGACGCATAGTGATCGCCTTTGGCACTCATGACGCGGACAACGGCGAACGCCGCGTTCTCATTTATAGACAATTATAGAGCGACTATAGACCGATCAGCCTGAGCGCTTCCCAGCGCTAGTTTTTCTGATCCCGAAAGCTGTTCACTCCAGCCCGGCAGTAAAGACCTTGCCAGGGTTCATCAGCCCCGCCGGGTCTAGCGTGCGTTTGATGGCACGCATCAGCTCGATCTCCAGGGGATCCTTGAACTGGGCTGCGGCATGAGGCTTGGCTTGTCCCAGCCCATGTTCAGCACTGATGCTGCCATTGAACGCACTGGTCATCCGGTAGATGACTTGCATGATCGCGTGTTCGCGGGCCTTGAACGAGGCGTCGTCATCGCCGACCGGCTTGCTGATGTTGTAGTGCAGGTTGCCGTCGCCCATGTGGCCATAGGAAACGATGCGCACGCCGGGAAAGTCCTGTTGCAGGGCTTTGTCGGTGCGTTCAATGAATTCCGGTATCCGGCTCACGGGTACGCTGATGTCGTGCTTGAGGCTGGGGCCTTCATGGTTCTGCGCCTCGGAAATACCTTCGCGCAGCGCCCACAACGCCGCGGCCTGCGCCTGGCTGCTGGCCAATACCGCGTCGATGACCCAACCGCATTCGAAGGCATGGGCCAGGCCGTTTTCCAGCAACAGGGCCAAGGGCGCGTCGGGCACGGTGTCGCGCAGTTCAATCAAGGCGTACCAAGGGTGCTTCGCTTCCAAGGGATCCGTACAACCCGCCACATGGTCCAGGACAAACTCCAGGCTCTGGCGCGACATCATCTCGAAGCCGGTCAGGCGGTCGGCGCACAGGCTGCGCACATGGCCGATCAAGTCCACCGCCGCTTGCGGCGAAGGCAGCGCCACCCAGGCTGTCGCGGTGCTGTGGGTCGCCGGAAACAGCTTCAGCACCGCTGCCGTGATGATGCCCAGCGAGCCCTCCGAGCCGATGAACAAATGCTTGAGATCGTAACCGGTGTTGTCCTTGCGCAAGCCTCGCAAGCCATTCCAGACACGACCGTCAGGCAGCACCACTTCCAGCCCGAGGGTCAGCTCACGCATGTTGCCGTAGCGCAGTACCGCCGTGCCGCCGGCATTGGTCGCCAGATTACCGCCCACCGTGCAACTGCCCTCCGCTCCCAACGACAGCGGGAACAGGCGACCGGCCTGGCTGGCGGCGTCCTGTAGCTGCTGCAGGATCACCCCGGCCTCGACCGTGATGGTTTCATTGGCCAGGTCGATTTCACGGATGCGCCGCATACGGGTCAAGGACAACACCACTTGGTTGCCGGAGGCATCAGGGATCGAGCCGCCACATAACCCGGTGTTGCCGCCCTGCGGCACCAAGGCAACCTGGGCGTCATGGCAGATGCGTACAACCTCGGCGACTTCTTCGGTCGTTGCCGGGCGCACCACCAACGCAGCCCGGCCTTGATAGGCGTTACGCCAGTCCGTCAGATAGCGGTGCACCAGTTCAGGGTCGCGCACCAACCCTGCCTGCCCGACCACTTGCTCGATCCGCTGGAGCACTTCATCGCTCAACGATGACATTCCTTCCCTCCCGGTTACGGACGCTGCCCGAACTCTGCCTGACCGGCCGTCCAGCCCGCCACGCGCTCGCTCAGGGACAGCCCAAGGCCAGGCCGGGTGGGCACCAGCATGCGCCCATCGCGGGTTTGCATGCGTTCGTTGAACAACGGCTCCAGCCATTCGAAATGTTCCACCCAAGGCTCGCGGCTGTAAGTTGCGGCCAAATGGATGTGCAATTCCATGGCAAAGTGCGGCGCGATCATCAGCCCCGCTTGCTCGGCCAATGCCTGGACCTTGAGATAGGGGGTGATGCCACCGACACGAGGCGCGTCGGGCATCAGATAATCCGCCGCACGCAGCTTGATGAATTCCCAATGCTCGGCAACGCTGGTGAGCATTTCACCGGTCGCGATCGGCGTATCGAATTGCTCGGCCAGCGCGGCATGACCTTCGGCGTCGTAGCAATCCAGCGGTTCCTCGATCCAGACCAGGTTAAGCGGCTCAAGACGGCGGCACATGCGCTGCGCAGTGGGCCGGTCCCATTGCTGGTTGGCGTCGACCATCAAAGGGAAGTCATCCCCCAGGTGTTTGCGGATGGTGCTGACCCGGTGCAGATCCAGCGCCTGGTCAGGCTGGCCGACCTTGAGCTTGATCCCGCCGATACCCTTCTCCCGAGAGAGGTCAGTATTGATCATTAATTGATCAAGCGGTGTATGCAGGAATCCACCCGATGTGTTGTAGCACTGGACAGAATCGCGATGGGCACCCAGCAAGCGAGCCAGGGAAAGATTGGCCCGCTTGGCTTTCAAATCCCACAGGGCGACATCAAATGCGCCGATCGCCTGGGTTGCCAGGCCGCTGCGCCCCACCGAGGCACCTGCCCAGCAGAGCTTGTCCCACAGTTTGGAAATGTCGCTGGGGTTTTCGCCAAGCAGGCTGGGGGCGACTTCCTGGGCATGGGCAAATTGCCCGGGGCCACCGGCTCGCTTGGAATAGCTGAACCCCAGGCCACGGTGGCCGTCCCTGGTTTCGATCTCCACGAACAGAATGGCGATTTCGGTCATTGGCTTTTGCCGACCGGTCAACACCTTGGCGTCGCTGATGGGGTTGGCCAACGGCAGGAAAACCGAGGCCACGCGCACCCAGGCAATGCGGTCGTCGTCGGCCGAAGGCGTTTGAGGCGTGTCTTGCATGACTGTGCTCCGAACGGTTGGGTTCGGCTGCTGCAACACGGCGTCGTGTTACAGCAGCGAATGCAATGGGCTAGCTGCGCATCAATTCAATCGCCGCACTTTTGCGGTTGCGAATGACCGTCACCAGGTGCCAGGAGATGGACGCGGCGGCCAGGATGAGGAAGCCCGCCGAGATGGGATTGGTCAGGAAGCCGCCGAAATTGCCATCGGACAGCATCAAGCCGCGACGCAAGTTGGTTTCAGCCATCGGACCGAGGATGAAACCGATGATGAACGGTGCAATCGGCAAACCGGCCTTGACGAACCCATACCCCAGCAAGCCAAACAGCAGCACCGCCCAGACGTCGAAGATCCGGCTGTTCAGGCCAAAGGCACCGACCACACAAAGCACCAGGATGATCGGCAACAGAATGTGCTTGGGCACCGCCAGCAACTTGATGAACATGCGCAGGCCGTAGAACTCCAGCACCAGCATGAGCACGGAAGCGAGGATCAGCGCGGCGAAGATCGTGTAGACCAACGGTGCCTGGCTGATGAACAGCAGAGGCCCGGGCTGGATGCCGTGGATCATGAAACCACCGAGCATCACCGCTGTGGTGGTGTCGCCGGGAATGCCGAGCGTCAGCAGGGGAATCATCGCGCCGCCAATACCGGCATTGTTCGCCGTCTCGCTGGCGACCACGCCGTCGATCTTGCCTTTGCCGAACTCCTCCGGGGTCTTGGAACGTTTCTTCGCCACGATGTAGGAGACGATATTCGACGTACCGGCACCGATGCCGGGCAAGATGCCGATGCCCAGGCCGATCAGGGATGAACGGGTAGCATTGGGCAGTTGGCCGACGAACTCCTTCATCGAAAAACCAAACCCTTTCACGCCTTTCATGCTGACGTGCTGGGGTTTGGCCCGGTGGCTCAGGCGCGCGCTTTCCGCGAACTTCAGCACTTCGGCGACCGCGAACATACCGATCATCACCGTGAGCATGGCGAAGCCGCCGTTGAGGCTCGGCAGGTCAAAGGTAAAACGACGGATGGCCTCGACCGGGGCAATCCCCACGGTGGAGAAAGCAAAGCCCAAGGCACCGGCAAACAAACCTTTGACCAGCGAGCCGGTGGACAGCGTGGCAATCAGCGTCAGCGAAAAGATCGCGATGGAAAAGTATTCGTGCGGGCCAAAGCTCAGGGCCAGTTCCGCCAGGATCGGGGCGATGAACATCAGCGCGGCGATACTGAAAATCGTGCCGAGGAACGAGAACACCACGCCAATGCCAAGGGCCTTGACGCCATGACCTTGTTTCATCAGCGGCCAACCATCGAACGTCGTCGCGATGGAGGCCGGCGTTCCCGGTATGTTGAGCAATATCGCCGATATCAGCCCTCCCGAGGTGGCGCCAACGAACAGCGCAACCAACAGCGCCAGGCCAGTACCAGGCCCCATCGAGTAAGTCAGCGGCAGAAATAGAGCGATCGCCATCGTGGCCGAAAGTCCAGGAATCGCACCAAAGATAATTCCTACTACCACGCCGAGGGTGATTATCAGGAAAGCGTAGGGTGTCAGTACGGCTGCGAAGCCTGTTTGCATGAGTTCAATCATGGCCGTCCCCTAGAAATCCAATAGGCCGACCGGCAGAAGCAAGTCGAAGCCATGGCGAAAGATGTAAAAGATCAGAACAGCCGAAACGACCGCGATCAGTGCGTATCGCAGGTGCTTGACCTTTTCGTCCGCCGGGGTCAATACGATGAACTGGGCATAGAGATAAAGCACAGTGGTGATCACGAAACCCAGCGGTTCCATCAGCGCCGTGTAAAGCAGCACCAATGCCATGGATTTGATGACGGTTGGGTAATCGATCGCCTCGGGCTTTTCCACGGGCTCGGCACTTTTATCCGGCAGCTTGCGCCACACCCACAATTGCAACGCCCCCAACAGGCACAACGCGACGGCGAGTACCCAAGGGACAAACGCGGCATCGATCGTCCCGCGACGCGGCAGGTTCATGGTCAATACCAGGTAAGCGATGCCGGCGCCGAGCATGGCCAGGCCGGCGATCAACTCGTTTCTTTTATAGGAATCCATACAGGCTCCTCTTGCTGGGAAGGACGGGGAGTCGGGTGCTGGCCAGCGCGGCGCGCACCCGAACCGTTACGCAAAATTATTTGGCTTTACGCATCTCGTCCTTGAACTGCATGAAGCTGTCGCGGGTTTTATTCAACGTGGCGACGGCTTCTTCGGAGCCCTGGAAGCTGACCGGCTGCTTGAAGGACTTCTTCAGTTCTTCGGCATATTCCGGCTCTTCGGTGATTTTCTTCATGGTGTCGGCCATTTTCTTGACGATGGCCGGGTCGGTGCCTTTCGGGAAAGCAACGACGTAAGGCTTGTCCAGGACCAGGTCCACGCCTTGCTCCTTGAAAGTCTTGACGTCGCCCAGCAGCGCGTTGCGCTCGGCGTTAGGCTGGCCCAGGGCGGTCATCTTGCCGCTGGAAATGTAATCCTGGACCGAGCCATAGCTGATCGCACCGAGGTCGATGCGCTTGCCCAGCAAGGCAACGATTTTTTCCGAGACGGTGCCGCTGTCGACCATTTTCAGTTTCACGCCGGCGAGCTTCTCGAACATCAAGCCTTGCAGATGAGAGAAGTTACCCATCTCGGTGCCGTAGGTGATGGTGCCGGGCTTGGCCTTGGCCTTCTCGATCAGCTGGTCGAGGCTGTCGATGCCCGAGCTTTTCGCCGAGACGAACACAGCGCCCTTGTCGACGCCAGCGATACAGGAAATATCGAACGCATCAAAACGGTCTTCGGACAGCCCCGCGACCTCGTTGACGATCAACTGGCCGGTGTGAGTAAACAGGATGGTATTGCCATCCGGCGCTGCGCTCTTGACCGCATCGGCGGCGATGGTGCCGCCCCCACCGGCCATGTTGGTGACCACCATGGTCTTGCCAGTGACCTTGGTGAAGTACTTGGCCATCATCCGTGCGTTGAAATCAGTGTCACCGCCGGCGTTGGCGATCACTACGACCTGTACCGGACGGCTTGGCCAATCGCTTGCGTCGGCGGCCATTGCCGTGCCGGCGGTCAGGCTCAGGAACGAGGCGATCAAAGAGGCGCAGAGTGTTTTCTTCATTATTGTTCTCCGGGTACGGCCATTCATTGTGGGTTTGAAGTTGAGCAGGAAACGAACAGGCCCAGCACTAACGCCAGGCGAGACTGATCGAGCGTTGAGATCGCGGAATTCGACTGCACTGGAGGGCAGGGTTTTTCGGAAGGTAAAAAAGAAGATAGCGGGCGCACGGCGATAACGCGTGGGGCCGATGGACTGCAAATTCGCTGGGCGGCAAATGTAGAAAACATGACTGCGCCTTTCGTTTTTATTATTTTTGATGTCATACGTTGTCGTATGACTCGATATCATCACCTATGCCTCACGTTGTCAACGCAGTTGTTCAGCGGCTCGCATGAATACGACGAACAGGACGGGTGAACCAGGCGTATCGAATCGTTGCTCCTTGGGCGAAGTCGGCCTGAAGTTTTTTGCTCCCAATAAAAAACCCCCTGAATTTCAGGGGGTTGGTTTTTGAGCGTTTCGGATCCTAGCCGACAGGCTAGCTCCCTGGCCCGCGCTCCGGCCTTACTCGACCGTGACCGATTTCGCCAGGTTACGCGGCTGGTCCACATCGGTGCCCTTGAGCACGGCGACGTAGTACGACAACAACTGCAGCGGGATGGTGTAGAGAATCGGCGACAGGATGTCGTGGATGTGCGGCATGTGCACCACGTGGGTGCCTTCGCCGTTGGTCATGCCGGCCTTCTCGTCAGCGAAGACAATCAACTGGCCGCCACGGGCGCGCACTTCCTGCAGGTTGGACTTGAGCTTTTCCAGCAGCTCGTTGTTCGGCGCGACGGTGACGACGGGCATGTCGTTATCCACAAGCGCCAGCGGGCCGTGCTTGAGCTCGCCGGCCGGGTAGGCCTCGGCGTGGATGTAGGAGATTTCCTTGAGCTTCAAGGCTCCTTCCATCGCCACCGGGAATTGCGCGCCACGGCCCAGGAACAGGGTGTGGTTCTTCTCGGCGAACAGCTCGGCGATTTTTTCCACGGTGCTGTCCATGGCCAAGGCTTCGCCCAGGCGGGCCGGCAGGCGACGCAGTTCTTCCACCAGCTTGGCCTCGACGCCCTCACCCAGCGTGCCACGGACCTGGCCCAGGGACAGTGTCAGCAACAGCAGACCCACCAGTTGCGTGGTGAACGCCTTGGTCGACGCCACGCCGATCTCACGACCGGCCTGGGTCAGCAGGGTCAGGTCGGACTCACGCACCAGCGAGCTGATACCGACGTTGCAGATCGCCAGGCTGGCGAGAAAACCCAGTTCCTTGGCGTTACGCAGGGCGGCCAAGGTGTCGGCGGTTTCGCCGGATTGGGAAATGGTGACGAACAGCGTGTCGGGTTGCACCACTACCTTGCGATAACGGAACTCGCTGGCGACTTCGACCTGGCACGGAATACCGGCCAGCTCTTCCAGCCAGTAACGGGCGACCATGCCGGCGTGGTAACTGGTGCCGCAGGCGACGATCTGCACGTTGCGGACCTTGGCGAACAACTCGGCCGCCTGTGGACCGAACGCCTGGACCAGCACCTGGCTCTGGCTCAGGCGGCCTTCCAGGGTGCGTTGCACCACGGCCGGTTGCTCGTGGATTTCCTTGAGCATGAAGTGGCGGAACTCGCCCTTGTCGGCGGCTTCGGCACCGTCGCGGTACTGGACGGTCTCACGCTCCACGCTTTTGCCATCCAAGTCCCAGATCTGCACGCTGTCGCGGCGAATCTCGGCGATGTCGCCTTCTTCCAGGTACATGAAGCGGTCGGTGACCTGGCGCAGCGCCAACTGATCGGAAGCGAGGAAATTTTCCCCCAGGCCCAGGCCAATCACCAAGGGGCTGCCGCTGCGGGCCGCCACCAGGCGGTCGGGTTGTTTCGCGCTGATGACCGCCAGGCCGTAGGCACCGTGCAGTTCCTTGACGGTTGCCTTGAGGGCGACAGTCAGGTCTGCCAGGTCCTTGAGCTTGTGGTTGAGCAGATGGGCGATGACTTCAGTGTCAGTGTCCGAAGTGAACACATAACCGAGCGCCTTGAGCTGTTCACGCAGGGCTTCATGGTTTTCGATGATGCCGTTGTGCACCACCGCCAGGTCGCCGGAGAAATGCGGGTGAGCGTTACGCTCGCATGGCGCGCCATGGGTGGCCCAACGGGTGTGGGCGATGCCCAGGCGACCGAGCAGTGGTTCGGCGTCCAGCGCCTGTTCCAGCTCGCTGACCTTGCCTGGGCGACGCATGCGCTCGAGCTTCTCGTCTTGGGTGAACACCGCTACACCCGCGCTGTCGTAGCCGCGATATTCGAGACGCTTGAGACCTTCAAGCAAGATGGCAGTGATGTTGCGTTCAGCAACGGCGCCGACAATTCCACACATGCTACTTCTCCTGGCTGACAGGCGCGCAGATCACGGTAATGCCGCGGGCCTGAATCTGATCGCGGGCCTCTACGGGCAGGCGATCATCGGTAATGAGGGTATGGACGCTGCTCCACGGCAGTTCCAGGTTGGGGATCTTGCGGCCGATCTTGTCGGCCTCCACCATCACGATCACTTCCCGGGCAACCTCAGCCATCACGCGGCTCAGGCCCAGCAGTTCGTTGAAGGTGGTGGTACCTCGAACCAGATCGATGCCGTCGGCGCCGATGAACAACTGGTCGAAATCGTAGGAACGCAGCACTTGCTCGGCCACCTGCCCCTGGAACGACTCGGAGTGAGGGTCCCAGGTACCGCCGGTCATCAACAGCACCGGTTCGTGCTCCAGTTCGCTCAAGGCATTGGCGACATGCAGGGAATTGGTCATCACCACCAGGCCCGGCTGTTGGCCGAGTTGAGGGATCATGGCGGCGGTCGTGCTGCCGCTGTCGATGATGATCCGCGCATGTTCGCGGATCCGCTTCACAGCGGCCCGGGCAATGGCGAGTTTGTACTTGGAAACGGTTTGCCCGTTATCGGCCACCAACTCCTGCGGCATCGGCACCGCACCACCGTAGCGACGCAGCAGCAGGCCATTGGTCTCCAGGGCGGCAAGGTCCTTGCGAATCGTAACCTCCGAGGTTTCGAAGCGCTTGGCCAACTCATCCACACTGACCTCGCCCTGCTCTTGGAGCAAAGCAAGGATGTTGTGACGGCGCTGTGGCGTGTTGCGTTTCGACATGGCGGCTTAAGTTTCGATTCGAAAGATAACGTAAGCAATCAAAACCTATTGCGGCGGTATCGTCAAGGCGCCGATAGAAAAATTCAGAAATCCCGCAAATCGAATGTGGGAGCGGGCTTGCTCGCGAATGCGTTGGGTCAGCAACGAATTAATTGGCTGAACCACCGCTTTCGCGAGCAAGCCCGCTCCCACAGAATGGGCTGTGGATAACTTCAGGGCTTCTTGATTTTCTCTGGTCGCTTCCAGCCGTCGATGTTGCGCTGGCGGGCGCGTCCGACTGCCAGTTGGCCGTTATCCACATTCTGGGTCAGGGTCGAACCGGCCGCCGTGGTCGCACCGCTGGAGATATCCACAGGCGCCACCAAAGAGTTGTTGGAACCGATAAAAACATCTTCGCCTAGAACGGTTTTCCACTTGTTGGCGCCATCGTAGTTGCAGGTGATGGTGCCGGCGCCGATGTTGGTGCGCGCACCGACTTCAGCGTCACCCAGGTAGGTCAGGTGGCCAGCCTTGGCGCCTTCGCCCAGGTGAGCGTTCTTGAGCTCGACGAAGTTACCCACATGGGCCCGGGCTTCCAGCACCGAGCCTGGCCGCAAGCGGGCAAACGGGCCGGCATCGCTGCCTTCGCCCATGACCGCGCCGTCGAGATGGCTGTTGGCCTTGATCACCACGCCTTTGCGCAGGGTGCTGTCCTTGATCACGCAGTTCGGGCCGATGATCACGTCATCTTCGATGACGACCTTGCCTTCGAGAATGACATTGATGTCGATGACCACGTCGCGACCTACGCTGACTTCACCGCGTACGTCAAAACGGGCAGGGTCGCGCAGGGTCACGCCTTGGGCCATCAGGCGGCGGGCGGCGCGCAGTTGGTAGTGGCGCTCCAGCTCGGCCAGTTGTCGGCGATCGTTGGCGCCCTGCACTTCCATGGCGTCCAGCGGCTGCTCGGTGGCGACGACCAGCCCGTCGGCAACGGCCATGGCAATCACATCGGTCAGGTAGTACTCGCCTTGGGCATTGTTGTTCGACAGACGACTCATCCAGTCACCCAGGCGCTCGGCCGGCACCGCGAGAATACCGGTGTTGCCCTCGGTGATCGCGCGCTGGGCTTCGTTGGCGTCTTTTTGCTCGACGATTGCCGTCACTTGGCCGTCGGCGTTGCGCACAATGCGGCCATAGCCGGTGGGATCATCCAGTTCGACGGTCAGCAAACCCAACTGCTGTGGCGCGACCTGCTTGAGCAAGCGCTGCAAGGTCTCGACTTCGATCAGCGGCACATCGCCGTAGAGAATCAGCACCGTATTGGCCGTGATGAACGGCACGGCCTGGGCCACGGCATGGCCAGTGCCCAGTTGCTTGTCCTGCAGGACGAAATTCAGGTCGTCCGCCGCCAGGCGCTCGCGCACCGCATCGGCACCATGGCCGATCACCACGTGAATGCGCTGTGGATCAAGTTGCCGGGCGCTGTGGATAACATGACCGAGCATGGAATTGCCGGCGATCGGGTGCAAGACCTTGGGCAACGCCGAACGCATGCGGGTGCCTTGGCCGGCCGCGAGGATAACGATTTCAAGAGACATGACTGGCTACCAATCCTGGGTGGTCAGCGGCTGCGACCAGGTAATGAATGTCGGGAAAAGAAAAAAGGGTAGCCGAGGCTACCCTTTTTAATCAATCGCACAGAAAGCAGACGGCTTAGCCGCTTACTTCTTGCGGATCTGCTGAAGCGTACGCAGCTGGGCTGCGGCTTCTGCCAGACGTGCAGCAGCAGAACCGTAGTCGAACTCCGCGCCTCGTTCGTGCAGGGCCTTCTCGGCGGCCTTGACGGCCTCCTGAGCGGAGGCTTCGTCCAGGTCGGCAGCACGTTGCACAGTGTCGGCAAGGACCTTGACCATGTTCGGCTGAACCTCGAGGAAACCACCGGAGATGTAATACACCTCGGCTTCCCCGCCCTGCTTGATCAAGCGGATCGGACCCGGTTTCAGATTAGTGATCAGCGGTGCGTGACCCAGAGCGATACCAAGATCCCCCAGCTCACCATGCGCAATCACCATCTCGACCAGACCGGAGAAGATTTCCCCTTCCGCACTGACGATATCGCAATGGACTGTCATAGCCATCTGATTGCCTCAACCTAAATTAGCGCCCGTTGCCGGGCGCCGGGATTACAGTTTCTTGGCTTTCTCGATCGCTTCTTCGATGCCGCCGACCATGTAGAACGCTTGTTCTGGCAGGTGGTCGTAGTCACCGTTGAGGATGCCTTTGAAGCCAGCAATGGTGTCTTTCAGGGAAACGTATTTACCCGAGGCACCGGTGAAGACTTCAGCCACGAAGAACGGCTGCGACAAGAAGCGCTGGATCTTACGAGCGCGGGATACCAACTGCTTGTCGGCTTCCGACAGCTCGTCCATACCCAGGATCGCAATGATGTCCTTCAGCTCTTTGTAGCGCTGCAGCACGTACTGGACGCCGCGAGCGGTGTCGTAGTGCTCCTGGCCGATCACGTTCGGGTCCAGCTGGCGCGAAGTCGAGTCCAGTGGGTCAACCGCTGGGTAGATACCCAGGGAAGCGATGTCACGGGACAGAACGACGGTGGCGTCCAAGTGGGCGAAGGTGGTCGCTGGCGACGGGTCGGTCAAGTCATCCGCAGGTACGTATACCGCTTGGATCGAAGTGATCGAACCTTCCTTGGTCGAAGTGATACGTTCTTGCAGAACGCCCATCTCTTCAGCCAGGGTCGGCTGGTAACCTACGGCCGAAGGCATACGGCCCAGCAGTGCGGAAACTTCGGTACCGGCCAGGGTGTAACGGTAGATGTTGTCGACGAACAGCAGAACGTCGTTACCTTCGTCACGGAACTTCTCGGCCATGGTCAGGCCGGTCAGGGCTACGCGCAGACGGTTTCCCGGCGGCTCGTTCATCTGGCCGTAGACCAGTGCCACTTTGTCCAGAACGTTGGAATCCTTCATCTCGTGGTAGAAGTCGTTACCCTCACGAGTACGCTCACCCACACCCGCGAACACGGAATAACCGCTGTGCTCGATGGCGATGTTACGGATCAGTTCCATCATGTTTACGGTCTTGCCTACACCGGCACCACCGAACAGACCGACTTTACCGCCCTTGGCGAACGGGCAAACCAGGTCGATAACCTTGATGCCGGTTTCCAGCAGGTCGTTGCCGCCCGCCTGTTCAGCGAAGGATGGCGCAGGACGGTGAATGCCCCAGCGCTCTTCGGTGTCGATCGGACCCGCTTCGTCGATCGGGTTACCCAGTACGTCCATGATCCGGCCCAGGGTCGCTTTACCGACCGGTACGGAGATGGCAGCGCCAGAGTCGACAACGTCCAGACCGCGCTTCAAGCCTTCGGTAGAACCCATCGCAATGGTACGAACGATGCCGTCGCCCAGCTGCTGCTGAACTTCCAGGGTAGTTTCCGCGCCTTGTACTTTCAGCGCGTTGTAGATGCTCGGTACGCTGTCGCGTGGGAATTCCACGTCGATAACGGCGCCGATGATTTGAACGATACGTCCGCTACTCATAGCTGGATCCTCTGAATATTTGAACCGTTAAACCGCGGCAGCGCCGCCGACGATTTCCGAGATCTCTTGGGTGATCGCAGCCTGACGCGCCTTGTTGTAGATCAGCTGCAAATCGCTGATCAAATCACCGGCGTTGTCGGTAGCGTTCTTCATCGCGATCATCCGCGCCGCTTGTTCAGCTGCGTTGTTCTCGACCACCGCCTGGTAGACCTGCGACTCCACGTAGCGGACCATCAAGCCGTCAAGCAGCTCCTTGGCATCCGGTTCGTAGAGATAGTCCCAGTGGTGCTTGAGTTCCTGTTCCGGGGTCGCCACCAGTGGAACCAATTGCTCCACGGTTGGCTGTTGCGTCATGGTGTTGATGAACTTGTTGGATACCACGGACAGGCGGTCAATCCGGCCTTCCAGGTAAGCATCCAGCATCACCTTGACGCTGCCGATCAGGTCATTGATCGACGGTTCTTCACCCAGGTGGCTGATAGCAGCGACGACGTTGCCGCCGAAGTTGCGGAAGAAAGCCGCACCCTTGCTACCAATCACGCACAGATCGATCTCGACGCCTTGTTCGCGGTTTACAGCCATGTCCTTGACCAGGGCCTTGAACAGGTTGGTGTTCAAGCCACCACACAGACCACGGTCACTGCTCACCACGACGTAACCGACGCGCTTGATAGCACGGTCGATCATGAACGGGTGGCGATATTCCGGGTTGGCGTTGGCCAGATGACCAATAACCTGGCGGATGCGCTCCGCATAAGGGCGGCTAGCAGCCATGCGCATTTGAGCCTTGCGCATTTTGCTGACCGCCACTTTTTCCATGGCGCTGGTAATTTTTTGCGTGCTTTTGATGCTCGCAATCTTACTGCGAATCTCTTTTGCGCCTGCCATGTAACACCTATCAGGTTAGCAAGCGGGAGCCTTGCGACTCCCGCTGCGGCTTACCAGGTTTGGGTGGCCTTGAACTTCTCGATACCGGCTTTCATGCCAGCGTCGATTTCGTCATTGAAGTCACCCTTCACGTTGATCTTGGCCAACAAGTCGGCGTGATCGCGGTTGAAGTAAGCAATCAGCGCTTGTTCAAAGCTGCCGACCTTGGCGATTTCAACGTCAGTCAGGAACCCACGCTCAGCGGCATACAGCGACAGCGCCATGTCAGCGATCGACATTGGTGCGTATTGCTTCTGCTTCATCAGCTCGGTAACGCGCTGACCATGCTCAAGTTGCTTACGGGTCGCTTCGTCCAGGTCAGAAGCGAACTGGGCGAATGCCGCCAGTTCACGATACTGGGCCAGGGCGGTACGGATACCACCGGACAGCTTCTTGATGATCTTGGTCTGAGCGGCACCACCCACACGGGATACCGAAACACCGGCGTTCACAGCAGGACGGATCCCGGAGTTGAACATGGCCGATTCCAGGAAGATCTGACCATCGGTGATGGAAATCACGTTGGTCGGAACGAACGCGGAAACGTCGCCAGCCTGGGTTTCGATGATCGGCAGAGCGGTCAGGGAGCCGGTCTTGCCGGTCACTGCGCCGTTGGTGAACTTCTCTACGTACTCTTCCGAAACGCGGGATGCACGCTCCAGGAGACGGGAGTGGAGATAGAACACGTCGCCTGGGTAGGCTTCACGGCCTGGTGGACGGCGCAGCAGCAGGGAGATCTGGCGGTAAGCCACTGCCTGCTTGGACAGATCGTCATAAACGATCAGCGCGTCTTCACCGCGGTCGCGGAAGTATTCGCCCATGGTGCAACCGGAGTACGGTGCCAGGAACTGCAGCGCAGGAGATTCCGATGCGCTGGCCGCCACGATGATGGTGTTGGCCAGGGCGCCGTTTTCTTCCAGCTTGCGAACCACGTTGGCGATGGTCGATTGCTTCTGACCAATGGCTACGTAGACGCAGAAAATGCCGCTGTTCTTCTGGTTGATAATCGCGTCGATCGCCAGAGCGGTCTTACCGATCTGACGGTCACCGATGATCAGCTCACGCTGGCCACGGCCGACAGGGATCATGGCATCGACAGCCTTGTAGCCAGTCTGTACAGGCTGGTCTACCGACTTACGCCAGATCACGCCAGGAGCAACTTTCTCGACCGCGTCGGTCTCGGTGTTGTTCAGCGGACCTTTGCCGTCAACAGGGTTGCCCAGTGCGTCGACGACGCGACCCAGCAGTTCCTTACCAACCGGAACTTCGAGGATGCGGCCGGTGCACTTGGCGCTCATGCCTTCGGCCAGCGACTGGTAGGAACCCAGTACAACGGCACCTACGGAGTCTTGCTCCAGGTTGAGGGCCATACCGTAGACGCCGCCCGGAAACTCGATCATCTCGCCGTACATGACGTCGGCCAGACCGTGAATCCGCACGATACCGTCAGATACGCTGACGACAGTGCCTTCGTTACGGGCTTGGGAGGTCACATCGAGCTTGTCGATGCGGCCCTTGATAATTTCACTTATTTCGGAAGGATTGAGTTGCTGCATTGCTCTGCTGCCCCTTCAAACTCAAGATTTCAATGCTTCGGCAAGTTTCGCGATTTTGCCGCGAATCGAGCCATCGATAACCAGGTCGCCGGCGCGGATTACAACGCCCCCTATCAGGGACTTGTCTTCCTCGACTTGCAGGCGCACTTCCCGGTTGAGTCGTGCACTGAGAACCTTGGCGAGTTTGTCTTGCTGTTCTTGGTTCAATGCGAAAGCACTGGTCACTTCCACGTCTACCGACTTCTCTTGCTCGGCCTTGTACAGGTCGAAAAGAGTGGCGATCTCCGGCAGAAGCAGGAGACGGTCGTTTTCGGCAACGACGTGAATGAAATTCTGTGCCTTGGCATCGAACTTGTCGCCGCACACGTCAATGAACGTGGCGGCCTTTTCTGCGCTCGTCAGTCGCGGGGCCTTGAGCACGCGCTGCATGGTGTCGTCTTGCGACACCGCTGCAGCCAGGCCGAGCATGGCTGACCAATTGGCCAGTTGCTGGTGGGCCTGAGCGTGCTCGAAGGCCGCCTTAGCGTAAGGTCGGGCCAACGTGGTCAGTTCTGCCATGATCGCCCTCGCTTAGATTTCAGCAGCCAGTTGGTTAACCAGCTCTGCGTGCGCGTTTTGATCGATTGTGGCACCCAGGATCTTCGAAGCACCGCCAACGGCCAGGGCACCCACTTGGGCACGCAGCGCGTCTTTGACACTGTTGAGTTCCTGTTCGATCTCGGCTTGAGCCTGAGCCTTCACACGGTCAGCTTCGACGCGAGCCTGTTCACGGGCTTCGTCGACAATCTGGGTACCGCGTTTCTTGGCTTGCTCGATGATTTCAGCTGCCTGAGCTTTCGCTTCGCGCAGTTGCTGACCCACTTTCTCATGGGCCAACTCCAGGTCGCGAGCTGCACGGCTGGCAGCGTCCAGACCATCAGCGATCTTCTTTTGACGTTCGTGCAATGCCGCAATGACCGGAGGCCATACGAACTTCATGCAGAACAGTACAAAAATCAGGAACGCAACGGACTGGCCAATCAGGGTCGCATTAATGTTCACGCCAACACCTCGCAGTTACGTTGTCCATCACACCAATCTACTCGAGACATCCGAGTAATTAGCCAGCGATTTGACCAACGAACGGGTTCGCAAAGGTGAAGAACAGCGCGATACCAACACCGATCATGGTCACGGCGTCGAGCAGACCGGCCACGATGAACATTTTGACTTGCAGCATTGGAACCATTTCTGGCTGACGCGCGGCGCCTTCCAGGAACTTGCCGCCCAACAGGCCGAAACCAATTGCGGTACCCAGTGCGCCCAGGCCGATCAACAGTGCAACAGCGATAGCGGTTAGACCAACTACAGTTTCCATCTTTCCTCCCGACTTTTACGTCGTATGGTTTAGGTTTTTTAGATTAAAGCGGTAAAACAAATCGTTTCTCAGCCCGGTTCGGGCTCCTTCCCGTTTGACCGGGAAGGACATCAGACTAGTCGAGACTGGCCTTAATGGTTTTCTTCGTGCGCCATCGACAGGTAGACGATGGTCAGCATCATGAAGATGAACGCCTGCAGGGTGATGATCAGGATGTGGAACACAGCCCACGCCCATTGCAGGACTACACCCAGGCCGCTGAGCCACAGCAGGCCGCTGCCGAACATCACAGCGATCAGGATGAACACCAGTTCGCCGGCATACATGTTGCCGAACAGACGCAGTGCCAGAGAAATCGGCTTGGCGATCAGGGTCACGAATTCCAACAGGAAGTTCACCGGGATCAGCAGGGCTTGAACGAGGATGTTCTTGCTGCCGAACGGGTGCAGGGTCAGTTCGCCGATGAAGCCGCCGATGCCCTTGACCTTGATGCTATAGAAAATGATCAGTGCGAAAACCGAGAACGCCATGCCCAGGGTCGCGTTCGGGTCGGTGGTCGACACGGCGCGGAATGGGATGTGTGCATCGCCGGAGATGAGGATGGCCAACTGAGGAATCCAGTCGACCGGTACCAGGTCGATGGCGTTCATCAGGAACACCCAGACGAAGATGGTCAGTGCCAGCGGTGCGATCACCGGGCTGCGCCCATGGAAGCTGTCTTTCACGCTGCCATCGACGAATTCGACCAGTACTTCAACGAAGTTCTGCAGTGCACCAGGCTGACCGGAAGTCGCCTTCTTGGCCGCCATGCGGAAAAGAAGAACGAAGATCAGGCCCAGTGCGACCGACCAGCCGAGGGTATCGACGTGGAAAGCCCAGAAGCCCATTTCCTTGGCTTCTGCTGCGGTATGGGCGAAGCCCCAGCCGCCGTTGGGTAGCTGACCGAAGGTCAGGTTCTGCAAGTGGTGCTGGATATAGCCCGAAGCGGTTGTCTCTGCCATGGTTGCCTCAAACGCCCTAAGGTCTCGAAAGTCTTGTTCTCATTAGCAGGGGAGCGAACCAGCTGACCAGTTGGGTCAGCACGAAGACGCCGAATACAGCCAGCGGCGCCAATGGCTTCACACCTGCGAACGTCAATGCAAACAGCACTGCCGTCAAAATCAGTTTCCCCGCTTCGCCGGCATAAAAAGACCGGACGATAGCCTGGGCTGCTCGGGCGCCGGAAAACCGAAAGGCCCTGTGAGCAAAGTAAATATTGGGAAGCAAGGCTATCAGGCCTCCGCAAAGCCCTGAGTATCCGGCGACGACTCCTTTCCATTGCCAGAGCGCCAATGTGGCGATCAGTACGACGGTAAATTGAGCCATCAGAACCGGGAAAACTGCCAGACGATGGAACGGCAAGCGGTTTGGCGTGCGGGTTTCCATCGCTTTTGCTCTCCAATAGTCGGCCGCCATAATTCAATAACTTGGCATAATTTGTGCCGACAAAATGCGCGCAGAGTATAGGGGCGGTTCTGCCCCTATTCAACCTTCAGGTAGTGATTTCCGACTGCGCGCTACAAGAGCAATTGTTTCAGCGAATGTGCGCAAGAACACCTTGCAGCTCATCGAGAGAGTTATAGCCAATCACCAATTGCCCTTTGCCCTTCTTTCCGTGGCGAATCTGCACCGCAGAGCCCAGGCGCTCGGCCAGGCGCTGTTCAAGACGGGCGATATCCGGATCAGGTTTTGGTGCTTCGACAGGGGCGGGTTTACCGCTCAACCATTGACGAACCAGTGCCTCGGTCTGGCGCACGGTAAGGCCGCGTGCGACAACATGTCGCGCCCCTTCAACCTGTTGATTTTCCGGCAAACCGAGCAATGCCCGGGCATGACCCATTTCCAGGTCGCCATGGGACAGCATGGTCTTGATGACTTCCGGCAACGCAATCAGGCGCAACAGGTTGGCCACGGTCACGCGGGATTTGCCCACCGCCTCGGCAACTTGTTGCTGGGTCAGCTGGAATTCCTGCTGCAAGCGCTGCAGGGCAACGGCTTCCTCGATCGGGTTGAGGTCTTCGCGCTGGATGTTCTCGATCAACGCCATGGCGATGGCCGTTTCATCCGGGACGTCACGGACCATTGCCGGGATGGTTTCCTGGCCGGCCTGCTGGCTGGCGCGCCAGCGACGTTCTCCGGCGATGATCTCGAAGCGGCCATTGGCGATCGGCCGGACCACGATCGGCTGCATCACGCCCTGGCTCTTGATCGACTGGGCCAGTTCTTCCAGCGCCTGCGGGTCCATGTCCCGGCGCGGCTGGTATTTGCCGCGCTGGATCAGGTCCAGGGGCAGGTGCTGCAACTCGCGCTGGTCGGCCTGCACGGCCTGTTCTTCCAGCGAGCTGACAGTCGGACCGCTGAGCAGTGCATCCAGTCCACGTCCGAGACCTCGTTTCTTGACGGCCATGGGGTTTCCTTAAGTTGGCTGGGCTGCAGCGGTGCGTGGGTTGCGGCGCTGACGGCGAACCATCTCGCCCGCCAGGGCCAGGTAAGCCAACGCACCACGGGATTGTTTGTCGTAGGCCAGGGCCGGCATGCCGTAGCTCGGGGCTTCGGCCAGACGGATGTTTCGCGGGATGACGGTGTCGTAGAGCTGCTCGCCGAAATGTTCCTTGAGCTGGGCCGAAACGTCGTTCATCAGGCTCAGGCGCGGGTCGTACATGGTTCGCAACAGGCCTTCGACCTTCAGTTCCGGGTTCAGCAGTTCGGCGATGCGCTTGATGTTATCCACAAGGTCGCTCAACCCTTCCAGGGCGAAGTACTCGCACTGCATGGGGATAATGACCCCATCGGCGGCCACCAGGGCGTTGAGGGTCAGCATCGACAGCGACGGCGGGCAATCGATCAGGATGTAGTCGTAGTTTTCCCGGATCGGCGCCAAGGCGCTGCGCAGGCGGCTTTCCTTCATCTGCATTTCCAGCAGCACCACTTCCGCCGCCGTCAGGTCGCGGTTGGCCGGCAGCAGTTGATAACCGCCATGTTCAGAGAAGTGCATGGCCTGGCCCAGATCGCATTCGCCGATCAGGACGTCGTAGATGGAATTTTCCAGGCCATGCTTATCCACACCGCTGCCCATGGTGGCGTTGCCCTGTGGATCGAGATCGATCAACAGCACCCGGCGCTTGGTCGCGACCAGGGATGCTGCGAGGTTGATGCAGGTGGTGGTCTTGCCCACACCACCTTTCTGGTTCGCTATCGCGAATACCTTAGCCATTCTTGCTTGTGTTCCCAATCATGCCGTGCGGCGCAGTATCAGCAGATGGCGTTGGCCTTGGCAACCGGGTACGGCCAAGGCGTGTTCGCTATCGAGGTGGAAGTCTGCCGGCAATGCTACCAGCTCATCGGCCGGATGAACGCCCTTCATTGCCAGCCAGCGCGTATTGGTATCGCCCAGGTGGCGAGTCCAGTTGCTGAAGTTCTCCATGCTGCTGAACGCCCGGGAGATGATCCCGTTGAACGGCTCGGCAGGCTGGAACGCTTCGACGCGGCTGTGGATAACTTGCAGGTTATCCAGTTTGAGTTCGAGTTTGACCTGGGTCAGGAAGCGGGTTTTCTTGCCGTTACTGTCCAGACAGGTCACTTGCGAGTCGGGAAACAGGATTGCCAGCGGGATCCCCGGCATGCCGCCGCCACTGCCGACATCCAGCCAGCGACCGTTTTCGATGAAGGCCATGACACTGAGACTGTCGAGCAGATGCCGCGAGACCATTTCATCCGGATCGCGTACGGCGGTCAGGTTGTAGGCCTTGTTCCACTTGATCAACAGCGCCAGATAGCCCAGCAATTGCGCGTGCTGGGCTTCGGTCAGGCTGACACCGAGCTGACGGGCACCTGTGGATAACTCTTCAGCGTGTTGCGAGGTGACCATCGAACTCAAGCGCTTTGCTCCAACTGGCGGCCCGCGCCGCGTTTTTTCAAATGAATCATCAACAGCGAAATCGCCGCCGGCGTGACGCCGGGAATGCGCGAAGCCTGGCCCAGGGTCTCTGGACGGGTCGCACCGAGCTTGCCCTGGATTTCTTTCGACAACCCGGAAATGCCGGTGTAATCGATATCCACAGGCAGCCTGGTGTCTTCACTGGCGCGCAGACGGGCAATTTCGTCCTGCTGGCGGTCGATGTAACCGGCGTATTTGGTCTTGATCTCGACCTGCTCGGCAACCTGTGGATCTTCCGCGCCCTGGCCGGTCACTTCCACCAGCCCGGCGTAATCGATTTCCGGGCGGCTCAAGAGATTGAGCAAATTGTATTCGTGGGTCAGCGGCGTGCCGAATTTCGCCGCGATGGCATCGCCTTGCTCGGTACCGGGACGCACCCAGGTACTTTTCAGGCGCTGCTCTTCCAGCTCGATACTTTCGCGTTTCTGGCAGAACGCGGCCCAGCGCGCGTCATCCACCAATCCCAGTTCACGACCTTTCTCGGTCAGGCGCAGGTCGGCGTTGTCTTCCCGCAGGATCAGGCGATATTCCGCGCGGGAGGTGAACATCCGATACGGTTCCTGGGTACCCAAGGTGATCAGGTCGTCTACCAGCACACCGATGTACGCCTCATCGCGGCGCGGGCACCAGGCTTCTTTGCCCTTGGCGAGCAGTGCGGCGTTGGCGCCGGCGAGCAAACCCTGGGCACCCGCTTCTTCGTAACCGGTGGTGCCGTTGATCTGCCCGGCAAAGAACAAACCGCCGATAACCTTGGTTTCCAGGCTGTACTTCAAATCGCGCGGATCGAAGTAGTCGTACTCGATCGCATAACCTGGACGCACGATGTGCGCGTTTTCCATGCCACGGATCGATTGCACGATCTGCAACTGCACGTCGAACGGCAGGCTTGTGGATATCCCGTTCGGATACAGCTCATGGGTGGTCAAACCTTCCGGTTCGATGAACACCTGATGGCTTTCCTTGTCGGCAAAGCGATGGATCTTGTCTTCGATCGACGGGCAATAGCGCGGGCCGACACCTTCGATTTCACCGGCGGCGGAGTACATCGGCGATCGATCGAGGTTCGCCGCGATGATTTCGTGGGTGCGGGCGTTGGTATGGGTGATCCAGCAACTGACTTGCCGCGGATGCTGTTCCTTGTTGCCCATGAACGACATCACCGGGATTGGAGTATCCCCAGGTTGCTCGGTCATCACCGAGAAATCCACGGACTTGCCATCGATGCGAGGTGGCGTACCGGTTTTCAGACGCCCGACACGCAATGGCAACTCACGCAGACGGTGAGCCAGAGCAATCGACGGCGGATCCCCGGCACGCCCGCCGGAAAAATTCTGCAAACCAATGTGGATAAGTCCGCCGAGGAAGGTCCCGGTGGTCAACACCACGCAATCGGCGAAGAAACGCAGGCCCATCTGTGTGACGACACCACGTACCCGGTCCTGCTCGACGATCAGGTCATCGGCCGCTTGTTGAAATATCCACAGGTTCGGCTGGTTTTCCAGGATTTCGCGGACAGCGGCCTTGTAGAGGACTCGGTCGGCCTGGGCGCGAGTAGCGCGCACGGCCGGGCCTTTGCGGCTGTTCAATACGCGAAATTGGATACCACCCTTATCGGTGGCCATGGCCATCGCGCCCCCAAGGGCATCGATCTCCTTGACCAGGTGGCTTTTGCCGATCCCGCCAATGGCAGGGTTGCAGCTCATGGCGCCGAGGGTTTCCACGTTATGCGTCAGCAACAGGGTTTTTGCCCCCATGCGTGCTGATGCAAGTGCTGCCTCGGTACCGGCATGACCGCCGCCGATGACGATCACTTCAAAACGGGAAGGGAAATCCACCACGCACCTCGTGCCTGCTTTATTCAGGTAATTCGGAAATAGGTTTTGAGTCTGGCCCTGGGCGTTTTTCGAACCAGGTCGGCAAGTATAGGGACTTCGCCCTTTCTAAAGAACCCTTTGCACAAAATTTAACCAGCTGTGGAGAACTCGCGGTTAAAAAAAATAAAAAAGAAAGAATTTTATAAAATCTTTGTTTTTATGTTTATTCTTACTGAGCCCCCTATCTGTGGATAACGTTACGCAGGCCTTTATTTTCAATGTGTACAGAGATTCAAAACCCTGTGGTCATGTGCCATTGAGGGGCTTGGATAACCGGTGTAAGCCTGTGGATGAATGGGACGGTTATCCACAGAGGCAGTTATCTTCAGTTTCGAAGGCGGTTTATCAACCGACCTCAATGGCAGTTATTCACAGGGCTTAATCCACAGAAAACCGTCGACAAGGGGTCGTCCAAGCGCCCGCAGGCACGCCGCCATTAAGGGCAATCGGTTCAAAAAAGAGAGGAGGTAGCGGGTTTGTGTTGCGCTCGATAGGCCTGTGGCGAGGGAGCTTGCTCCCGCTGGGTCGCGAAGCGGCCCCAAAACCTGCCGAATGCGCAGTACCTGACACACCGCACCCGCCGGTTTACGACTGCTTCGCAGCCGAACGGGAGCAAGCTCCCCCGCCACGGGTTCGTCGTCAGTCCGGTGGGATTATTTACCGATGCAGAAGCTGGAAAAGATTCGTCCCAGCAGGTCATCGGAGCTGAAGGCACCGGTAATTTCCCCCAGGGACTGTTGCGCCTGGCGCAAATCTTCAGCCAACAACTCCCCAGCCCCTGCCAAGGTCAGCTGCGCGCGACCGTGTTCGAGGGCCGCGCTGGCATGGCGCAATGCTTCAAGGTGCCGCCGGCGAGCGCTGAAGCTGCTCTCCGAGGTCTGCTCATAACCCATGCAGGCCTTGAGATGCTCGCGCAGCAGCTCCAGGCCTTCACCCGCCGACTTCGCGCTCAGGCTGATGGTCACGTGCCCGTCATCACTGACGTCGAGGGTAATCGCTTCCCCGGTCAAATCGGCCTTGTTGCGAATCAGGGTAACTTTCGCCGGATCCGGGCGCACCTCGAGGAATTCCGGCCACAAGGCAAAGGGATCGTCAGCTTCCGGTGCGGTGGCATCCACCACCAGCAATACCCGGTCGGCTTCACCGATGGCCTTGAGTGCCCGTTCAACGCCGATTTTTTCCACCTGGTCCTCGGTGTCGCGCAAACCGGCGGTATCCACCACGTGCAGCGGCATGCCGTCGATGTGGATATGTTCACGGAGGATGTCCCGGGTGGTGCCGGCGATCTCGGTGACAATTGCCGCCTCGCGACCGGCCAGGGCATTCAACAGGCTGGATTTGCCGGCATTCGGTCGTCCAGCGATCACCACGGTCATGCCATCGCGCAACAAGGCACCCTGCCCGGCTTCGCGCAGTACTGTGGATAACTCATCGCGCACCTTATCGAGCATGCTCAGCACGTGGCCATCGGCGAGGAAGTCGATTTCCTCCTCCGGAAAGTCGATGGCGGCTTCGACGTAGATCCGCAGGCCGATCAATTGTTCGGTGAGGTTATGCACACGCTGGGAAAACGCTCCCTGTAAAGAACGCAAGGCGTTGCGGGCGGCCTGTGCGGAACTGGCTTCGATCAAATCGGCAATCGCCTCGGCCTGGGCCAGGTCGAGCTTGTCGTTGAGGAATGCCCGTTCGCTGAATTCCCCCGGCCGGGCCAGGCGGCAGCCCAGTTCAAGGCAACGCTTGAGCAGCATGTCCAGCACGATAGGGCCGCCATGCCCTTGCAGTTCCAACACGTCTTCGCCCGTGAACGAATTAGGCCCCGGGAAATACAAGGCCAGACCTTCGTCGAGCACCTGTTGGTCATCACTGAAAAACGGGCCGTAATGGGCGAATCGCGGCTTGAGTTCACGGCCGCTGATGGCCTTGGCCGCGACACTGGCCAACGGCCCGGAAATACGGACGATGCCGACACCACCGCGACCTTGGGCGGTGGCAACAGCGGCGATGGTTTCACGCGGTGCGCTCATAAACCGGTATCCAGACAAAAGTGGCAGATAGCAAAACGCCCCACTAGGGGGCGTTTTGTGTGGTTATCCACAGAGCAAGTTACGCCTCGGCTTTTTTCGTCGCCGCTTCGATCTTACGTGTGATGTACCACTGCTGAGTGATGGACAACACGTTGTTCACAACCCAGTACAGCACAAGACCCGCCGGGAACCACAGGAAGAAGAAGGTGAAGATGATTGGCATCATTTTCATGACCTTCGCTTGCATCGGATCCGGAGGCGTTGGGTTCAGTTGCTGCTGGATGAACATGGTCGCGCCCATGATGATCGGCAGGATGAAGAACGGATCCTTGATCGACAGGTCGGTAATCCACAGCATGAACGGCGCCTGGCGCATCTCCACGCTTTCCAGCAGTACCCAGTAAAGCGCCAGGAACACAGGCATCTGCACAAGAATCGGCAAGCAACCACCCAGCGGGTTGATCTTCTCTTTCTTGTACAGCTCCATCATGGCCTGGGACATTTTCTGCCGGTCATCGCCATGTTGTTCTTTCAGGGCGGCCAGTTTCGGGGCCACTGCACGCATGCGCGCCATCGACTTGTAGCTGGCGGCCGACAACGGGAAGAAGATCCCCTTGATCAGCATGGTCAGGAAAATGATCGACCAACCCCAGTTGCCGACAAGGCTGTGGATATGTTGCAGCAGCCAGAAGATAGGCTGGGCAATGAACCACAGGAAGCCATAGTCAACGGTCAGTTCCAGGCCTGGGGACAACTCTTTCAGCACGGCCTGGCTTTTTGGACCGGCGTACAGGACGGCACTGGTTTCGGCTTTTGCACCGGGCGCGGCAGTCAATGTCGGGCCGGTGTAACCGATGATGAAGTTGCCTTTGCTGTCTTTACGCGTCTGGACGACGTTGCTGTCGCCTTTCTGCGGGATCCAGGCTGTTACAAAGTAGTGCTGCAGCCAGGCAACCCAGCCACCTTGGACGGTTTCCTTCAGCTGGGCCTTGTCCATGTCCTTCATGGACACTTTTTTGTACGGTTCCGAACTTGTCCACAGGGCAGCGCCCAGGTAAGTCGCGGTGCCGGTGGCGGTGCTGGAAGAAGGATCGTCGCTGGCGTCACGCTTGAGTTGCGCGAACATCGCACCGGACCAAGGCTGGGCGCTCTGGTTGTCGATCAGGTAAGAGACGGTTACGTCGTACATGCCACGTTTCACAGTGAAACGCTTGATGTAATTGACGCCATCCTTGCTGAACTTCAGGTCCACGACCAGTTGGTCCTGACCATCAGCCAGTTGATAAGTCTTCTTCTCGGCAGAGTAAATCGGGCGACCGGCCGGGTTCGAATCCGGACCGTTGGTACCGATCAGGCCACTTTGGGCCAGATAGGTGCGCTCGTTACCGTTGTCGAACAGCTGGAACGGGATTTCCGGATGATCCTGGCGACGTGGGTACAGCGGCAGCTTCAGCTGGGCGACGTCACCACCTTGTGGATCGATTGCCAGCTCGAGCACGTCCGTCTTGATCTGGATGAGATCTTTGCTTACGGCCACTGGGGCTTCGGCAGGAGCGCTGGTATCGCTTGCCGCGCGTGGGATGTCGTCATTGCTGGCAGCGTTGTTGCCAACTGGAGCATCCGGCAGGCTCGGTGCGGTATTGCTGGCTGCAACATTCTGAGTCGGCAGGGCAGCCTGGCCATAGTCCTGGTTCCATTTAAGGACCATGACGTAGGACACGATTGCCAGGGCGACGATCAGGATCGTGCGTTTGATATCCATGATTACTCGGCCATCGAAGAAGAACGGGAGGTAGGGATAGGCGGAACCGGGTCATAACCGCCGGGATTCCACGGATGACAGCGACCTAAACGACGAAAGGTCAGCCAGCCACCGCGCAGGAGGCCATGATTTTCTATGGCTTCGTACGCGTAGCAGGAACAACTGGGGTAGAAACGACAGTGACTGGCCATCAAAGGACTAATGGCATAGCGATAAAACTGGATCGGAACGAGTGCCAGTTTACGCATCGGGACTGTCTACCCCTACAGTTTCGGTGTTGACTGCTGGTACTGGCTTGTTGCGTGCCAGACGCTTCCAGAGCTTGCCGAAATGCTGAATCAATTCGGGGTTTTCTACGTCACCCAAACCTTTGCGCGCGACGATAACGATGTCCCATCCGACCAGTGAATCCTGGTTCAGGCGAAACGATTCGCGCATCAGACGTTTGAGGCGATTGCGCTGAACGGAGAGCTTGACGCTCTTTTTCCCGATGACCAGCCCTAGTCGGGGGTGATCGAGATCGTTACTGCGCGCAAGGAGCAGGAGATTTTTCCCCGGAACCTTGCCGGTAGGGGAGTCAAAGACTGCCTTGAAATGCCGGGGGGTAAGCAGACGCTTTTCCCGACTGAAGTCCTGACTCACCTCCAGTGCCGGATTATCAAACTGCCAGACGCGCACGACCTTTGGCGCGACGACGCGACAGGACGGCACGACCGTTCTTGGTAGCCATGCGAGCACGGAAACCGTGGGTACGAGCGCGTTTGATAGTGCTTGGTTGGAAAGTACGTTTCATTGTCGTGTTACCTGGTTCGTCCACAACGGGCCGGAATGGCCCCCGTTTTAAGAGACCGGGGATTCTAGAGAAAGCAAGCCTCTAGGTCAATTTCCAACCAGCGTTTCCTTTAAATAGATATCCAGGCGTTTTTCGCGGATCCATCACCGAGCGCTAGATATAGATATAAAGAAGGGAATTATTTAAAGCTTTTCTGTAAAGCTTATAAAAGCTAGGCCGCCACTTGTCTGTGGATAACCATGTCAAGGCCTTGTAATCCGCCATGTACAGAGAATGACAACTACACGGGAAAGCAGTGGCCAGCCTGTGCTGCGCTGTCGGATAAGCTGTGGGTGGAATGGCTGGTTATCCACAGGGTGGTTATCCACCGAGTTTCGCCCCCGGTTGTGCAACGACCTCAGGCACGGTTATCCACAGAGCTTATCCACCGACCGCTGGTCGTCTTTCTCTCGGTAAACGCACTGATAAATCATGGCCGATGAGCAAGCTGCGTGTGGATAAGTGCACGTCTGCTCGCTACAATGGCCGCTTGTTTTTGCCTCACCGGCTTTCAACTTAGGGGATATCCGTGTCAGTGGAACTTTGGCAGCAGTGCGTGGAGCTTTTGCGCGATGAGCTGCCTGCCCAACAATTCAACACTTGGATCCGTCCACTACAGGTCGAAGCCGAAGGCGACGAGTTGCGTGTCTATGCACCGAACCGTTTCGTTCTCGACTGGGTCAACGAAAAGTACCTGGGCCGGGTCATGGAACTGCTCGACGAGCATGGCAATGGCATGGCGCCTGCGCTGTCCTTATTAATAGGCAGCAAACGCAGCTCGGCACCCCGCGCCGCGCCCAATGCGCCGCTGGCTGCCGCCGCGTCACAGGCCCAGCAGGCTGCGCCGGCATCGGTCAACAACCATGCAGCCCCGGCGCCCGCGCCTGCTTCGAGCAAGCGCAATACACAAAAGGTTGCCGAAGTCAGCGAGGAGCCTTCCCGGGACAGCTTCGACCCTATGGCCGGCGCCAGCTCCCAGCAGGCACCGGTGCGGGCCGAACAGCGCACCGTCCAGGTCGAAGGCGCGCTCAAGCACACCAGCTACCTGAACCGGACCTTTACCTTCGAGAACTTCGTCGAAGGTAAATCCAACCAACTGGCCCGCGCGGCGGCCTGGCAGGTGGCGGACAACCCCAAGCACGGCTATAACCCGCTCTTCCTGTATGGCGGCGTAGGCTTGGGTAAGACCCACTTGATGCATGCCGTGGGCAACCACTTATTAAAGAAGAACCCGAATGCCAAGGTCGTGTACCTGCATTCCGAGCGTTTCGTGGCCGACATGGTCAAGGCGCTGCAACTGAACGCCATCAACGAATTCAAGCGTTTCTACCGTTCGGTGGATGCCTTGCTGATCGACGACATTCAGTTCTTCGCCCGCAAGGAACGTTCCCAGGAAGAGTTTTTCCACACCTTCAACGCATTGCTTGAAGGCGGGCAGCAGGTCATTCTCACCAGTGACCGCTACCCGAAAGAGATCGAGGGCCTCGAGGAACGCCTCAAGTCGCGTTTCGGCTGGGGCCTGACGGTGGCCGTCGAGCCGCCGGAACTGGAAACCCGGGTGGCGATCCTGATGAAGAAAGCCGACCAGGCCAAGGTCGAGCTGCCTCACGACGCCGCCTTCTTCATTGCCCAGCGTATTCGCTCGAACGTGCGTGAACTCGAAGGTGCCCTCAAGCGGGTGATCGCTCACTCGCACTTCATGGGTCGCGATATCACCATCGAGCTGATTCGCGAATCCTTGAAGGACTTGTTGGCGCTCCAGGACAAATTGGTTTCTGTGGATAACATTCAGCGAACGGTTGCCGAATACTACAAAATCAAGATCTCCGACCTGCTGTCCAAACGCCGTTCGCGTTCGGTGGCACGTCCACGCCAGGTGGCCATGGCCCTGTCCAAGGAACTGACCAACCACAGCCTGCCGGAAATCGGCGATGTGTTTGGCGGACGCGACCACACCACCGTGTTGCACGCCTGCCGCAAGATCAACGAACTTAAGGAATCCGACGCGGACATCCGCGAGGACTACAAGAACCTGCTGCGTACACTGACCACTTGATGACCACCAGCGCAGCTTTTAAGGCAAGGGACTAGACCATGCATTTCACCATTCAACGCGAAGCCCTGTTGAAACCCCTGCAACTGGTCGCAGGCGTCGTCGAACGCCGCCAGACCTTGCCGGTACTTTCCAACGTGCTGCTGGTTGTCGAAGGCCAGCAATTATCGCTGACCGGTACCGACCTGGAAGTCGAGCTGGTCGGTCGCGTGCAACTTGAGGAACCGGCTGATCCGGGTTCCATCACCGTGCCGGCGCGCAAGCTGATGGACATCTGCAAGAGCCTGCCCAACGACGCGCTGATCGACATCAAGGTCGATGAGCAGAAGCTCGTGGTCAAGGCCGGTCGCAGCCGCTTTACCTTGTCCACACTGCCAGCCAACGATTTCCCGACCGTTGAAGAAGGCCCGGGTTCTCTGACTTGCAGCCTGGACCAGAGCAAACTGCGTCGCTTGATCGAACGCACCAGTTTCGCCATGGCCCAGCAGGACGTGCGTTATTACCTCAACGGCATGCTGCTGGAAGTGTCGGCCGGCGTTATCCGCGCTGTTGCCACCGACGGGCACCGCCTGGCCATGTGCTCGATGCAGGCCGATATCGGCCAGCCGGATCGCCATCAGGTGATCGTGCCGCGTAAAGGTATCCTGGAGCTGGCCCGCCTGCTGACCGAGCCGGACGGCAATGTCAGCATCGTGCTGGGCCAGCACCACATCCGCGCCACCACGGGCGAGTTCACCTTCACGTCGAAACTGGTGGACGGCAAGTTCCCGGACTACGAACGTGTGCTGCCAAAAGGCGGCGACAAGCTGGTGCTGGGCGATCGCCAAGCGCTGCGCGAAGCCTTCAGCCGTACCGCGATCTTGTCCAACGAGAAGTACCGTGGCATTCGTCTGCAACTGGCCAATGGTCAGCTGAAGATCCAGGCGAACAACCCGGAGCAGGAAGAAGCGGAAGAAGAAGTAGGCGTTGAGTACAACGGCGGCTCCCTGGAAATCGGCTTCAACGTCAGCTATCTGCTCGACGTGCTGGGCGTGATGACTACCGAGCAAGTGCGTCTGATCCTGTCCGACTCCAACAGCAGTGCGCTGGTGCAAGAGTCCGACAACGACGACTCGGCTTACGTTGTCATGCCGATGCGTCTGTAATCAGAATCAGCTAGATGTCCTTAAGTCGCGTCTCGGTCACCGCGGTGCGCAATCTGCACCCGGTGACCTTCTCCCCTTCCCCCCGCATCAATATCCTTTACGGCGCCAACGGCAGCGGCAAAACCAGCGTCCTGGAAGCCGTGCACTTGCTCGGGCTTGCCCGTTCGTTTCGCAGCACCCGCCTGTTACCTGTCATCCAGTACGATCAGTTGGCGTGCACGGTGTTTGGCCAGGTGGAGCTGGCGGAAGGCGGCCACAGCGCCCTGGGGATATCGCGAGATCGGCAAGGCGAGTTTCAGATCCGCATCGATGGGCAGAACGCTCGCAGTGCGGCACAGCTGGCCGAGATCCTGCCGTTGCAGCTGATCAACCCGGACAGCTTCCGTCTGCTGGAAGGCGCACCGAAGATTCGCCGGCAGTTCCTCGATTGGGGCGTGTTCCACGTGGAACCGCGTTTCATGTCGACGTGGCAACGCTTGCAGAAGGCGCTGCGCCAGCGAAACTCTTGGCTGCGGCATGGTACACTTGACGCCGTTTCGCAAGCGGTTTGGGACAGGGAACTGTGTCAGGCCAGCGCTGAAATCGATGAATACCGCCGCGCTTACATCAAAGCCTTGAAACCGGTCTTCGAGCAGACCTTGAGCGAACTGGTTGAGCTTGAGGGTCTGACACTCAGCTATTACCGAGGCTGGGACAAGGACCGGGAACTGAGCACCGTGCTGGCTGGCTCGCTGCAGCGAGACCAGCAGATGGGCCATACCCAGGCTGGACCACAACGCGCTGACTTGCGCCTCAGATTGGGCGCACATAACGCCGCGGACATCTTGTCCCGGGGGCAGCAGAAGTTGGTGGTGTGTGCCTTGCGTATCGCCCAGGGGCATCTGGTTAGCCAGGCCCGTCGCGGTCAGTGTATTTATCTGGTGGATGACTTGCCGTCCGAGCTGGACGAAGCCCACCGTCGCGCCCTGTGCCGCTTGCTGGAAGACTTACGCTGCCAGGTGTTCATCACCTGTGTAGACCACGAATTATTGAGGGAAGGCTGGCAGACGGAAACGCCAGTCGCCCTGTTCCACGTGGAACAGGGCCGTATCACCCAGACCCACGACCATCGGGAGTGAAGGCATTGAGCGAAGAAAATACGTACGACTCAACGAGCATTAAAGTGCTGAAAGGCCTGGATGCCGTACGCAAACGTCCCGGTATGTACATTGGTGACACCGACGATGGCAGCGGTCTGCACCACATGGTGTTCGAGGTGGTCGACAACTCCATCGACGAAGCCCTCGCCGGCCACTGCGACGACATCAGCATCATCATCCACCCGGATGAGTCCATCACCGTTCGCGACAACGGCCGTGGCATCCCGGTAGACGTGCACAAAGAGGAAGGCGTTTCCGCCGCCGAGGTCATCATGACCGTCCTCCACGCCGGCGGTAAGTTCGACGACAACTCCTACAAGGTCTCCGGCGGTCTGCACGGCGTAGGTGTTTCGGTAGTGAACGCACTGTCCGAACAGCTTGTTCTTACGGTTCGCCGTAGCGGCAAGATCTGGGAACAGACCTATGTCCACGGCGTGCCCCAGGCACCGATGGCGATCGTTGGTGACAGCGAGTCCACCGGCACCCAGATCCATTTCAAGGCCTCGAGCGAAACCTTCAAGAACATCCACTTCAGCTGGGACATCCTGGCCAAGCGGATTCGTGAACTGTCCTTCCTAAACTCTGGTGTCGGCATCGTCCTCAAGGACGAGCGCAGCGGCAAGGAAGAACTGTTCAAGTACGAAGGTGGCCTGCGTGCGTTCGTTGAATACCTGAACACCAACAAGACCGCGGTCAACCAGGTGTTCCACTTCAACGTCCAGCGTGAAGACGGCATCGGCGTGGAAATCGCCCTGCAGTGGAACGACAGCTTCAACGAGAATCTGTTGTGCTTCACCAACAACATTCCCCAGCGTGACGGCGGTACTCACCTGGTGGGCTTCCGTTCGGCGCTGACCCGTAACCTGAACAACTACATCGAACAGGAAGGCCTGGCGAAGAAGCATAAAGTCGCCACCACCGGTGACGATGCCCGTGAAGGCCTGACCGCGATCATTTCGGTGAAGGTGCCCGATCCGAAGTTCAGTTCCCAGACCAAGGACAAGTTGGTGTCTTCCGAAGTGAAGACCGCAGTTGAGCAGGAGATGGGCAAGTACTTCTCCGACTTCCTGCTGGAGAACCCGAACGAAGCCAAGCTGGTGGTTGGCAAGATGATCGACGCCGCCCGTGCCCGTGAAGCGGCGCGCAAGGCCCGTGAGATGACCCGCCGTAAAGGCGCGCTGGACATCGCCGGCCTGCCGGGCAAACTGGCTGACTGCCAGGAAAAGGACCCTGCCCTGTCCGAGCTGTACCTCGTGGAAGGTGACTCTGCTGGCGGTTCCGCCAAGCAGGGCCGCAACCGCCGCACCCAGGCCATCCTGCCGCTCAAAGGCAAGATCCTCAACGTGGAGAAGGCGCGCTTCGACAAGATGATTTCCTCCCAGGAAGTCGGCACCTTGATCACCGCGCTGGGCTGTGGCATCGGCCGCGAAGAGTACAACATCGACAAGCTGCGCTATCACAACATCATCATCATGACCGATGCTGACGTCGACGGTTCGCACATCCGTACCCTGCTGCTGACGTTCTTCTTCCGTCAGTTGCCAGAGCTGATCGAGCGCGGCTACATCTACATCGCCCAGCCGCCGCTGTACAAGGTCAAGAAAGGCAAGCAAGAGCAATACATCAAAGACGACGACGCCATGGAAGAGTACATGACGCAGTCGGCCCTGGAAGACGCGAGCCTGCACCTGAACGAAGATGCCCCAGGCATTTCCGGCGAAGCCCTTGAGCGCCTGGTCAACGACTTCCGCCTGGTGATGAAGACCCTCAAGCGCCTGTCGCGCCTGTACCCACAGGAGCTGACCGAGCACTTCATCTACCTGCCAGCCGTGAGCCTGGAGCAACTGTCCGATCATGCAGCGATGCAGGATTGGCTGGCCCAGTACGAAGTACGCCTGCGCACGGTTGAGAAATCCGGCCTGGTCTACAAAGCCAGCCTGCGTGAAGACCGTGAGCGTAACGTCTGGCTGCCGGAGGTCGAACTGATCTCCCACGGCCTGTCGAACTACGTCACCTTCAACCGCGACTTCTTCGGCAGCAACGACTACAAGACCGTTGTATCCCTCGGCGCGCAACTGAGCACGCTGCTGGACGAAGGTGCCTACATCCAACGTGGCGAACGCAAGAAAGCCGTGACCGAGTTCAAGGAAGCCCTTGAATGGCTGATGGCCGAAAGCACCAAGCGCCACACCATCCAGCGATACAAAGGCCTGGGTGAGATGAACCCGGATCAGCTGTGGGAAACCACCATGGACCCGGGCTCGCGCCGGATGCTGAAAGTGACCATCGAAGACGCCATTGGCGCGGACCAGATCTTCAACACCCTGATGGGTGATGCGGTCGAGCCTCGTCGTGACTTCATCGAGAGCAACGCGCTGGCGGTATCCAACCTGGATTTCTGATTCTTCTGCAGCGCCCCGCTCCAACAAAAAGCCAACGCACATGCGTTGGCTTTTTTTTACGCTTGAAAATATCCGCTTCCTCTCGGACCCATCGGCACAAACGGGGTAGCTGGGTAACATCCTGGCATAAAGCCTTCATTCTCAATGGGTTAGGAATCTGTGAAAGGCCCCGGCTACCGGGGACCTCAGGTTTTCTGGCGTAAAACTTGCGTGTTTAATAACTTACACATCGTTTTTTTAAATTTACAGAAAACGATGGAATCGAGGTGGTACGAATAAATCCAAATGCCAAGGGTTGTCTCAATGAGTGGTACGCAAACTTCCGATAATCTGACGCAAGGGCTCAAGCCCCGTCATGTGACGATGCTCTCCATCGCCGGTGTGATTGGCGCCGGCCTGTTCGTCGGCTCCGGCCACGCGATCGCCGCGGCCGGTCCCGCCGTGCTGCTGGCCTACGCTGCCGCGGGTGCCTTGGTGGTGCTGGTGATGCGGATGCTCGGCGAAATGGCAGTGGCTTCGCCGGACACCGGCTCCTTCTCGACGTATGCGGACCGAGCGATTGGGCACTGGGCCGGTTTCACCATCGGCTGGCTCTACTGGTGGTTCTGGGTCCTGGTGATTCCGCTGGAGGCCAACGCTGCCGCAACGATTCTTCATGCGTGGTTCCCGGACATTGCAATCTGGGCCTTCACGCTGGTCATTACCCTGCTGTTGACGGTCACCAACCTGTTCAGCGTGAAGAATTACGGCGAGTTCGAATTCTGGTTCGCCCTGGTCAAGGTGCTGGCGATCATTGGCTTCATCGGGCTGGGTGTGATGGCGATCTTTGGTTTTCTGCCCTCCAGCCAGGTCAGCGGCGTTTCGCATCTGTTCGACACCCAGGGCTTCCTGCCCAACGGTATGGGCGCGGTGCTGGGGGCGATCCTGACCACCATGTTTTCGTTCATGGGCACCGAGATCGTGACCATCGCCGCGGCCGAATCGAAGAACCCAGGCCAGCAGATTTCCAAGGCGACCAACTCGGTGATCTGGCGGATTGGCTTGTTCTACCTCGTCTCCATCTTCATCGTCGTGGCCCTGGTGCCGTGGAACGACCCACTCCTGGCCAGCGTCGGCTCCTACCAGACGGTGCTGGAACGCATGGGCATTCCCAATGCCAAGCTGATCGTCGATATCGTGGTGTTGGTGGCGGTCACCAGTTGCTTGAACTCGGCGCTGTACACGGCCTCCCGGATGATGTTCTCGTTAGGCAAGCGCGGTGATGCGCCGGCCGTTTCCCAGCGCACTAACAAGAGCGGTACGCCTTATTGGGCGGTGATGCTGTCGACCGGTGCGGCCTTCCTCGCGGTGTTTGCCAACTACGTGGCACCGGCGGCGGTCTTTGAATTCCTGCTGGCCAGTTCGGGTGCCATTGCGTTGTTGGTGTACCTGGTCATCGCGGTTTCGCAGCTGCGTATGCGTAAGCAACGTATAGCCCGTGGTGAAAAAATCGCCTTCAGCATGTGGCTGTTCCCCGGCCTGACCTACGCGGTGATTATCTTCATCGTCGGGGCCTTGACCATCATGCTGTTCCAGGAAGCCCACCGTGTGGAGATCCTGGCGACGGGGCTGCTCAGCGGGCTGGTGGTCGTGTCCGGATTGCTGATACAGCGCCGCCGGATCGCAAAGGCTGGGAGCCTGGTGCGGACGGTCAGTTGATATCCATTGTGGCGAGGGAGCTTGCTCCCGCTTGAGGACGGAGCACTCACAGAAAAGGGGCTGCTGCGCAGCCCAGCGGGAGCAAGCTCCCTCGCCACAGAGGTATCCAACTGATCTTTTTTAACTCGCGACAGACGCCTCACTCCCCGCCGCGACACTCTCCAACCGATACCCATACCCATAAATCGTCAGCAACTGCCAACCCCGATCCGCCGTCAGCCCGAGCTTGTTGCGCAGACGGTAGATGTGGGTGTCGAGCGGGCGGGACGAGGTCATTTCCTCATGGGTCCAGAAGCGCTCGTAGAAGTATTCCCGGGACAGCGGCCGGCCCAGGTTGGCGAACAGGCACCGGGCCAGGCGGTATTCCCGTTCGGTCAGGCTGATGGGAATGCCGGCGCGGGTGATGGTCAGTTCGGCGTCGTCGAACGCCAGGTCGTTGAACACCAGCACGTCGCTGGCGGGCGCGCGTTGCAGGTTATGACGGCGCAGCACAGCGGTGACCCGGGCCTTGAGCTCGTTGGGCCTGAAGGGTTTGCTCACGTAGTCGTCGGCACCGGCATTGAGGGCCTGGACGATGTCGTGTTCGCCGTCGCGGCTGGTCAGCATGATGGCGGCCGGTGGCGAATCCATGTGTTCGCGGGTCCAGCGCAGTAGCGAGAGCCCGCTGAGGTCGGGCAGTTGCCAGTCGAGGATCAACAAGTCGAAGGTTTCCCGGCGCAATTGCCGCAACAGGTCTTCGCCTCGCTCAAAGCTGTGCAGCGTCCAGGCTGGCTCGTTCCTGCCGGGGATTTGTTGCAAGGTCTGTTCTACCCGGCGCAGCTCGGCCGGTTCATCGTCCAGTATGGCGACACGCATGGAATGCGATTCCTTGATCTCGAAAATAACGGACATCTTCAGGTGGCAATAAAAGGCAGCCAGGGGCTGATCCATTGACCTGTCGCTGGCTGCGACAATACCGGCTCGCCGCACGGAGGGAAAGGCAGCAGCGCGCCACCCATCGAGTTCGTTATAGTCGTGGGCTTGATACAGACCTGTGAAGAGATCCCCAGTTCTTGAGTTCGGCCAGGAGGCCTATGAGTAACCAGCGTCGCCGTGAGAGTCGTGAGCCCACCCAGGTCCAGCGGTTGTTCCGCCAGTTGGTGCGGGAGTGGTTGTGGATAAGTCTGCTGCTGTTGCCGTTGACGGCCTTGCTGTCATTGAGCAGCCAATCAACGGGCGACCATTCAGGTGCTGCGTTGTTGTCGGTGTGCCTGGTGGGGGGCGTGTTGGGTTTGTTGCTGTTGCGCCCGCGCCTGGCCCTGTGGACAACCGTGGGCGGCATGAGCCTGGCCCTGCTGATCAGTGCCGTATTGGGCGCGCAGGGTTGGTGGTGGTCGCCCATGGCCAGTGTGCTGGGCATCATGTTCGGCTACTTGATTTGGAATTGGCGACGCCTGAGTGTGGTGCTGGCCTATTTCGGCTGGGAGCTGGCGCGTCTGGACGCGGAGCCCAAGGTCTTCCCGGAACGTCGTCGTACTTCGTACACCGGCAGCGATCGTTTGCAGGGGCAGATCATGGCCCTGGAACAAGCCATGAGCCGAACCCGCGACACCCGGCGCTTCATCGCCGACGGCCTGGAATACCTGCCCGTGGCGACCATGATCAGCGATCCTCAAGGCAAGTTGCTGCTCGGTAATCGCAAGGCCCGTGAGCTGTTCGGCCATGGCCTGGCGGGCGGCGATGTGCTCGAGCATCTCGCGCAATTGGGTTATCCCGGGTTGGAGCATGGGGCGCATCACCGGTTATCCACATTGCCCTTGGTGGAGTTTCGCGATATTCGCGAGCGCAGCTTGCGCTTGGAACGGGCCGCGCTGTTCCCGGTTGATGGCGATGCGCCGATTGGCTGGTTGCTGAGCCTCACGGATCTGAGCGCCGAACGTGAGGCGGAAGAACAGCGTAGCGTCATGCTGCGTTTCCTCTCCCATGATTTACGCGCGCCTCACTCGGCAATCCTTGCGCTGCTCGATGTGCAGCGGCACCAGGCGGGCGGCGATCATCCGTTGTTCGACCAGATCGAGCGCCAGGTACGTCGCGCGCTGGACCTGACCGAGGGCTTCGTGCAATTGGCCAAGGCGGAATCCGAGGCGTATCAGTTCCAACCCACGCTGTTCGCGATGCTGGTGCTGGATGTGCTCGACCAAGCGCTACCCATCGCCCAGGCAAAGCGCATCCAGTTGGTTCATGAACTGGAAGATGAAGAGGCGATGGTGAGGGCGGATCAATCGTTGCTGACCCGTGCGCTGTTCAATCTGCTGGAAAATGCCATCAAGTACAGCCCGCCCGACGCCTGCATTTCCCTGCAGGTGCATTGCGCGTCGGGCTGGTTGATCTGCAATGTCGCCGACCAGGGCAAAGGCATCAGCGCCGAAGAACTGCCGGACCTGTTCAGCCAGTACCGACGATTTTCGTCGGCCCAGGGGGTGGATGGCATTGGCCTGGGATTATCGATGGTCAAGGCCGTGGTGGACCATCACGAGGGGAAAATCGAGTGCCACAGCGTAGTGGGCAAGGGCACGACGTTCAGCCTGCGCTTCCCGTTGCTGGAGGATTAAGGATCGCAGCCTCCGGCAGCGACTACAGGACCTATCCAATCCTCGTAGGCGCTGCCGAAGGCTGCGATCTTTTGAGTGCTATAAAAACTTATGCACCTGAACACGGCTTTTATGTGTTTATGAAATATGTATTAAAAACAAACACATACAGCATAAAAACAACGAATTCCGAAAAAACGGTACACAGGTTATCCACAGATCTCAAACAGCGGCTTGTTCCGTGGGGACTTCCGCCACAGGGCCGGGAGGAAGCGAGCCCATGTCCCGTTGTGCCTGTTCATTCCAGGCTTGTACGCGGTCATTGAGCTCGGCGATGGCGCGGGGGCCAGTGCCTTCGGCATACATCGGCGCGCCGATCACCACGGTGATGACCCCCGGCGTCCTGATCCAGCCAGCCTTTGGCCAGAATTTGCCGGCATTGTGTGCAATCGGCAGCACCGGCAGTTCAGCGTTTACCGCCAATGCGGAACCGCTGCGGGAGAACTTTCCAACCGTCCCGTAAGGAACACGGGTGCCCTCGGGAAAGATCAGCACCCAGGTGTTGTCCCTCAGCAGCTCGTCACCCTTCTTCGCCACTTGCTTGAGCGCCAGTTTGGGGTTGTCGCGATCGATGGCAATCGGGCGCAGCATCGCCATGGCCCAGCCGAAGAACGGTACGAACAGCAGTTCACGCTTGAGAACCTGACTCAACGGCTCGAAATAGGCCGAGAGAAAGAACGTCTCCCAGGTGCTCTGGTGATTGGACTGAATCACGCAGGGCCGGTCCGGCACGTTCTCGGCGCCCTTCACTTCATAGCGAATGCCCAGGAACACCTTGCTCAGCCACAGTGCGCAGCGGCACCAGTACACGTTAATGAAACGGTAGCGCGCCCGGAACGACAAAAAAGGCGCGATAAAAAAACTCAAGGAACACCACAACAAGGAACTGGTGCCCAGCAGCAGGTAAAAGAGGAAGCTTCTGATGGCCTGCAATATCGACATAGCGGCGTTTACCGTTGCGGGCACTGCCCGCCTGTTTAAGCGCTTCCCGAACAGTCCTTGATCAGGATGTCTTGGGAGCTCTAATTGTGGATAAGTTCAGCGGCAATCGCCGCCAGGTCGTCAAAAATCAAGGTGCCCACCGGCAGGGTCTTGCCCAGAGTCTTCTCGCCTTTCCCGGTCTTTACCAAAACTGGCTGACAATCGACGGCCTTGGCCGCCTCCAGGTCACCGAGACTGTCACCGACGAACCACACACCTGCCAAAGCCACATCGTAATGCGCGGCAATGGTTTTCAACATGCCCGGCTTGGGCTTGCGGCAATCGCAGCCGTCGTCCGGCCCGTGCGGGCAATAGACGATCAAGCCGACTTCCCCGCCCTGCTCCGCCACGAGGACGCGCAAGCGCTCGTGCATGGCATCGAGGACGGCGAGGTCATAGTAACCGCGGGCAATGCCCGACTGGTTGGTGGCCACCGCCACCGTCCAGCCGGCCTTGCTCAACTGCGCAATGGCTTCGATCGAACCGGGCAGCGGCAGCCACTCCTCCACCGATTTGATGTAAGCGTCGGAGTCGTGATTGATCACCCCGTCCCGATCGAGAATCAGCAGTTTCAAGCGTTACCCCAGCAGCGAAATATCGGCGACGCCGAGGAACAGCCCACGCAGACGCGCCAGCAGCGCGTAACGGTTGGCCCGTACTTTGGGGTCTTCGGCATTGACCATCACCGCCTCGAAAAACGCATCCACCGGCTCGCGCAGTGCCGCCAGGCGTGCCAGGGTTTCGCTGTACTGACGCGCCGCCGCCATTGGCTGTACCGCCTGGTCCGCCTGTTGGATCGCCGAATACAGGGAGAACTCGTTGGCATTGTCGAAGTACTTGGCTTCGACAGTGGCCGCGATGTTGCCTTCGGCCTTGCCCAGCAGGTTCGACACGCGCTTGTTCACCGCCGCCAACGCTGCCGCTTCCGGCAATTTGCGGAATGCCTGCACCGCTTGTACGCGCTGGTCGAAGTCCAGGGCGGAGCCCGGCTTCAGGGCACGCACCGACAGGTAGGTCGCAACGTCGACGCCTTCATCTTCATAACGCGCACGCAGACGGTCGAAGATGAACTCCAGCACCGCATCGGCCAGGCCGGCGGCCTTGACCTTGCTGCCGAACGCATTGACGGCGAACGCCACGGCGTCGTTCAGGTCCAGGTCCAATTGCTTGTCGATCAGGATCCGCAACACGCCCAGCGCCGCGCGACGCAAGGCATACGGGTCTTTGCTGCCGGTGGGCAGCATGCCGATGCCGAAGATGCCCACCAGGGTGTCGAGCTTGTCGGCGATCGCCACGGCCGCACCGGTCAGGGTGGTCGGCAGCTCAGCGCCGGCACCGCGGGGCATGTACTGCTCGTTCAGTGCCAGGGCCACATCTTGCGGCTCGCCATCGTTGAGGGCGTAGTAGTAACCGGCGACGCCTTGCATCTCCGGGAACTCACCGACCATTTCGGTGGACAGGTCGCACTTGGACAGGATGCCGGCACGAGCGGCGCGCTGGGCATCGCCGCCGATGCGTGGGGCGATGAACGCGGCCAGCTTGGACACGCGCTCGGCCTTGTCGTAGACGCTGCCGAGTTTCTCCTGGAACACCACGTTGCGCAGGCGCTCGTTGAAGCTTTCCAGGGGTTGTTTCTTGTCTTGCTTGAAGAAGAACTCGGCATCGGTCAGGCGCGGGCGAACGACTTTTTCGTTACCGGCGATGATCTGCTGCGGGTCCTTGCTTTCGATGTTGGCGACCGTGATGAAGCGCGGCAGCAACTTGCCTTCGGCGTCCAGCAGGCAGAAGTATTTCTGGTTGTCCTGCATGGTGGTGATCAGTGCTTCCTGCGGCACTTCAAGGAAACGTTCCTCGAACGAGCACACCAACGGTACTGGCCATTCCACCAACGCGGTCACCTCGTCCAGCAAGTTGGCCGGCACGATGGCGGTGCCTTCCTGCAGGGTGGCCAGCTCTTCGGTGCGCTTGCTGATCAGCTCGCGGCGCTCGTTGGCGTCGGCCAGCACGTAGGCGGCACGCAGGTCGGCCAGGTAGTTGGCCGGCGAGGTGATGCGCACGCTTTGCGGGTGATGGAAGCGGTGACCGCGGGAATCGCGACCGGCTTTCTGGGCCAGGATCGTGCAATCGATGACCTGGTCACCGAACAGCATGACCAGCCACTGAGTTGGACGTACGAACTCTTCCTTGCGCGCAGCCCAGCGCATGCGCTTGGGGATCGGCAAGTCATTGAGCGAGTCTTCGACGATGGTCGGCAACAGGCTGGCGGTCGGCTTGCCCTTGATGCTCTGGCTGTAGCGCAGCTTCGGACCGCTCTGGTCGATTTCGCTCAGGTCCACGCCGCACTTCTTGGCGAAGCCCAGGGCGGCCTGGGTCGGGTTGCCGTCGGCATCGAACGCAGCCTGGCGTGGCGGGCCATCGAGGTTGATGCTGCGGTCCGGCTGTTGGGTCGCCAGAGCGGTGATCAGCACGGCCAGGCGGCGCGGCGCGGCGTACACCTGTTTGGCTTCGTAGCTCAGGCCGGCAGCTTGCAGGCCCTTGTCGATACCGGCCAGGAACGCATCGGCCAGGGTGTTCAGGGCTTTGGGTGGCAGTTCTTCGGTGCCCAGTTCAACCAGAAAATCTTGAGCACTCATTGTGCAGCCTCCAGCTTAGCCAACACTTCATCACGCAGGTCCGGGGTCGCCATCGGGAAGCCCAGCTTGGCACGGGCCAGCAGGTAGGCTTGCGCAACGGAACGCGCCAGGGTGCGTACACGCAGGATGTATTGCTGGCGCGCGGTCACGGAAATCGCCCGGCGTGCGTCCAGCAGGTTGAAGGTATGGGATGCCTTCAACACCATTTCATAGCTCGGCAACGGCAGCGGCTGGTCCAGCTCGATCAGGCGCTTGGCTTCGCTTTCATAGAAATCGAACAGCTCGAACAGCTTCTCGACGTTGGCGTGTTCGAAGTTGTAGGTGGACTGCTCCACTTCGTTCTGGTGGAACACGTCGCCGTAGGTCACTTTGCCGAACGGGCCGTCGGCCCACACCAGGTCGTAGACCGAATCCACGCCCTGCAGGTACATGGCCAGGCGTTCCAGGCCATAGGTGATCTCGCCGGTGACCGGGTAGCACTCGATGCCGCCCGCTTGCTGGAAGTAAGTGAACTGAGTCACTTCCATGCCGTTGAGCCAGACTTCCCAGCCCAGGCCCCAGGCGCCCAGGGTTGGCGATTCCCAGTTGTCTTCGACGAAACGAATGTCGTGCACCAGCGGGTCGAGGCCGACGTGCTTGAGGGAGCCCAGGTACAGTTCCTGGAAGTTTTCCGGGTTCGGCTTCAGCACCACCTGGAACTGGTAGTAGTGCTGCAGGCGGTTCGGGTTTTCGCCGTAGCGGCCGTCAGTCGGGCGGCGGCTGGGCTGCACATAAGCGGCGTTCCAGGTTTCCGGGCCGATGGCACGCAGAAACGTGGCAGTGTGGAAAGTGCCGGCGCCTACTTCCATATCGTAGGGCTGAAGTACCACGCAACCTTGCTCGGCCCAGTATTGCTGGAGGGCGAGGATCAAGTCTTGGAAGGTACGCACGGCTGGCGTAGGCTGGCTCACGAAATTCACCTGTTTCTTGGGCTGCGATTTAAAGAGCGGGAGTATACCCGATTCGTTCGTGCGCACGCCCCCTGGAGCCTTATGCCACGCTGCTTTTGGTGTTCTGACGATCCGTTGTACATGGCTTATCACGATCAGGAGTGGGGCACGCCGCTGCGCGATGCGCAGGGTTTGTTCGAGTTGCTTTTGCTCGAAGGGTTCCAGGCCGGGTTGTCCTGGATCACCGTTTTGCGCAAACGCGAGCGCTACCGGGAAGTGTTGTACGGCTTCGATGTGCAGCGGGTGGCGCAAATGAGCGATGCGGAAATCGATGAACTGATGCTCGACCCCGGTATCATCCGCAACCGTCTCAAGCTCAAGGCCGCCCGCCGCAATGCGCAGGCCTGGCTGGCGCTGGAAGACCCGGTGGCGTTCCTCTGGTCGTTCGTGGGCGACCAACCCATCATCAATCATTTCAAGGACCGCACCGAAGTGCCGGCCATCACGCCCGAGGCAGTGGCGATGAGCAAAGGCCTGAAGAAAGCCGGATTCACTTTCGTCGGCCCGACCATTTGTTATGCGTTGATGCAGGCCTCGGGCATGGTCATGGACCACACCCAGGACTGCGACCGCTACGCCGAGTTGGTAAACGGCGGTTAGAATAGCCGGCTCGCAACACGGCCCATACATTCAGGAGTGACCTGTGGATAAGTTGAAAGGCGCCTTGCTGGTCGGCGCTCTGCGGTTGTTTGCGCTGCTGCCTTGGGGGGCGGTGCAGGCAGTGGGTTCGGCGATTGGCTGGCTCATGTGGAAATTTCCCAACCGTTCCCGCGACGTGGTGCGGATCAACCTCGCCAAGTGCTTTCCCGAGATGGACCCGGCCGAGCGCGAACGCCTGGTGGGCCAGAGCCTCAAGGACATCGGCAAATCCCTGACCGAAAGCGCCTGCGCCTGGATCTGGCCGGCCCAGCGTTCCATCGAACTGGTGCGCGAAGTCGAAGGCCTGGAAGTGCTGAAAGAAGCCCTGGCTTCCGGCAAAGGCGTGGTTGGCATTACCAGCCACCTGGGCAATTGGGAAGTGCTCAACCACTTCTATTGCAGCCAGTGCAAACCGATCATTTTCTACCGTCCGCCCAAGCTCAAGGCGGTGGATGAACTGCTGCAAAAACAACGCGTACAGTTGGGCAACAAAGTCGCGGCGTCGACCAAGGAAGGCATCCTCAGCGTCATCAAGGAAGTGCGCAAAGGCGGCCAGGTGGGCATTCCCGCCGACCCGGAACCGTCCGAATCCGCCGGCATCTTCGTGCCCTTCTTCGCCACCCAGGCCCTGACCAGCAAGTTCGTGCCGAACATGCTGGCTGGCGGTAAAGCAGTCGGCGTGTTCCTTCATGCCCTGCGCCTGCCGGACGGCTCGGGCTACAAAGTCATCCTCGAAGCCGCCCCGGACGCGATGTACAGCACCGACACCGAAACCTCGTGCGCCGCCATGAGCCAAGTGGTGGAGCGCTATGTACGGGCCTACCCAAGCCAGTACATGTGGAGCATGAAACGCTTCAAGAAACGCCCGCCGGGCGAGGCGCGGTGGTACTGAAGGCCTGTTGCTTCATATGAGCGAGGCGGCTTGGGATTTGTGGTGGATGCAGAAACTGTGAACACCCAAGACCCCGGTGGGAACCGAGCTTGCTCGCGATAGCGGTGGGTCTGCCTGCATCGATGTTGAATGTGCCACCGCCATCGCGAGCAAGCTCAGCTCCCACAGTTTTTCCAAGTCATTCACAGGCATCGCATCCATCCCAAATCCCTGTGGGAGCGAGCCTGCTCGCGATAGCGGTGGGTCTGCTTGCATCGATGTTGAATGCGCCGCCGCCATCGCGAGCAAGCTTAGCTTCCACAGTTTTTCCAAGTCATTCACAGGCATCGCATCCATCCCAAATCCCTGTGGGAGCGAGCCTGCTCGCGATAGCGCCCCGTCAGCCGCCGCATAACCACGGACGCCACTCTCCTGTGGCGAGGGAGCTTGCTCCCGCCGGGCTGCGCAGCAGCCCTCGCTCCTAAAGCTCGGTCCCCCGCTGTCGATAACCCGATGTATCCGCCAATCATGGACCGATGAAATGGAATTCTCAGTTAGCTCTGCCGCTATCGCTCCCGCCAACACCAACCTCACCCGCTCCGACCAGAAGCTGGTAACCAATCCTCCCGCAGACGCCGTAAAGCAGCTGGCAAACGCCGGCCCTGCAGCGATCTACCACCCCAGTGACGACGCCCAGATCATGGTGGAATCGCCAGTGGTCATCGAAAACTGGGTCGGTCGCTCCCAATCGCCAGACTTCCCTCGATTCGCCGCACTTGCCGAGAGCGCGAAAAACACCCTGAAGACCTCTTTCGAGACCTTCCAGTCAACGCTGTCGGCAACCCATCCGGACCTGGCCGGCAAGAAGTACGGCTTCACCGTCGAGGCCGATGGCCGACTCAAGGTGCTCAACACGGCCGGCCAACTCAGCAGCGCAGACACCCAGCGGCTGACCGATCTGCTCAATGATTCCAGCGACCTGAAAACCGCGGCCATTGCGTTCCGCGACGCCTCTATCGACATGGTCGACGCCGACTCGCCCTGGTCCGGCAGCTACTTGGGCCGCTACAACCTGACCAAGGAAAACTTCGCCAACACCATCGACTTGGCGCCGATGCTCAAACCCAGAGGCTCGGTGTCTCCCCAGGAGTTTTCGGACGGGTTGTTTTTCAACCAACTGGCCTACAAAGGCGAACGGGCGACGCGAGAGACCGAAGCCGCGATGCTTGCACGGCGTGCTGCACAGCGATTCAGCGCGCAGGCCTGAAAGGTTGGTCTACCGAATCTTGTGGCGAGGGAGCTTGCTCCCGTTGGGCTGCGCAGCAGCCCCACCCCATGAGCAAACACCCCACCAACCCCTGTGGGAGCGAGCTTGCTCGCGAAGAGGCCGGCACATTTACATGAATGTCGGCTGATGCCCTAAGCTTGCTTGTCCCCAACCAGCCAAGGAAGCATCAATGGGCATTCGCGGAAAAGACCGTCAGATCGATAACATCGAGTTCAATGTCAACGACATCGCCCGAAGCAAAGCCTTCTATGGCGGTGTGTTTGGCTGGAATTTCGTCGACTACGGCCCGACCTACACCGAATTCAGCGACGGTCGCCTGACCGGTGGCTTCACGACCGGCGAACCGGTGCGCCCGGGCGGCCCGTTGATCATCTTGTACGCCGATGACCTTGAAGCCACTCAATCCAGGCTCGAAGCCGCAGGGGCGACCATCTGCCGTGAAGTGTTCGCTTTCCCGGGTGGCCGACGTTTCCACTTTATCGATCCGGATGGTTATGAACTGGCCGTGTGGTCGGTTTCCTGATGACTGACTGATCACAAAGAGGCGCAAAGCCTCAATCGTGTCCATGATTAAAGACCTGCGATATCGGCGACGTCGGGATGGCAACGCCATCTCTACGTCCGTTGGATGACTGTCCAGCCAGAACGATCGCACTTCCTCTGGTCTATTCATCAAGGAGTCCCCTCATGAACATCGACTTCACCGGACGTCACGTCCTGGTCACCGGTTCCACCAGCGGTATAGGTTTTGCGACCGCCAAAGGCTTCCTGGAAGCCGGCGCCCACGTGGTCATCAACGGTCGCAGCGAGAGCAGTGTGGAGGATGCGTTGCAACGCTTGGGCACCCTCTCTTCAAGGGCGACTGGCTTTGTCGGCGATCTCAGCCATGAGTCCGGCTGCCAGGCACTCGTCACCAAGCACCCAAGCTTCGATATCGTCATCAACAACCTGGGCATTTTCAAACAGCAAGACTTCTTCGAAACGCCAGACAGCGAATGGCAGCGCTTCTTCGAAACCAACGTAATGTCCGGCGTGCGAATTTCCAGGGCCTACGCCCAGGGCATGGTCGAGCGCGGTTGGGGGCGGATTGTGTTTATCTCGTCGGAATCGGGCGTGAACATTCCTGCCGACATGATCCACTACGGCTTCACCAAAACCGCGCAACTGTCCATCGCTCGCGGCCTGGCCAAGCGCCTCGCCGGCACGGGTGTGACGGTGAACTCGGTGTTGCCAGGGCCGACCCTTTCCGAAGGCGTTGCCCAGATGCTCCAGGCAGACGTCGAGCGCAGCGGGGAAAGCCTGGAAAAGGTCGCGGCAGATTTCGTCAACGAGCACCGCAGCACCTCGATCATCCAGCGCGCAGCGCGCGTCGAGGAAGTCGCCAACATGATCATCTACGCCAGTTCGGAACAGGCCTCGGCCACCACTGGGGCGGCGCTGCGTGTTGATGGGGGTGTGGTGGATAGCATCGTCTAGGACTTATGCCACATTAAAAAAAACGCCGCTTCCTCGTGAGAGATAAGCGGCGCTTTTGTTTTGGAAGCAACATGGGTGGGTTCGACCGGCTTTCGGAGTGGTGAAGGGATCGTTCAGCTCACTCTGTTTTCCATCAGACGATCCGAGCCGCCTTCGGCCACGCGGTTTTCGATCAGTCGATCCGAGCCACCTTCGGCTATGCGGTTTTGGATCAGACGATCCGAGCCACCTTCGGCAACACGGTTTTGGATCAGTCGATCCGAGCCGCCCTCGGCTATGCGGTTTTGGATCAGTCGATCCGAGCCGCCCTCGGCTATGCGATTTTGGATCAGTCGATCCGAGCCGCCCTCGGCTATGCGGTTTTGGATCAGTCGATCGGAGCCGCCTTCAGCGACGCGGTTCTGGATCAATCGATCCGAGCCACCTTCAGCGACACGGCTTTCGATCAGGCGATCCGAACCACCCTCAGCGAACGTAGGTTGAACAAAAGAACTCGCGAATGCGTTGCTGAGCGACAGCGCCAGAAGCGAGCCAACGAGAGTTTTGCCGAGAGTGTTCATGTCCTGATCCTTTTAGATGATGTGAGTTAGACGGTGACGTGCAAACGGACGTCGACGTTGCCGCGAGTCGCGTTGGAGTACGGGCAAACCTGGTGAGCCGCGTCGACCAGCGCTTGAGCATCGGCTTGATCCAGGCCTGGCAGGCTGATGTGCAGGTCGATGTCCAGGCCGAAACCGCCAGGGATCTGGCCGATGCCGACGTGTGCCGTGATCGAGGCGTCAGCAGGAATGCTGCGTTTGCTCTGGCTGGCGACAAACTTCAATGCGCCGATGAAGCAGGCCGAGTAGCCGGCGGCGAACAACTGCTCAGGGTTGGTAGCTTCACCACCAGCGCCGCCCAGGGCTTTTGGAGTGGCCAGTTTCACGTCGAGAATCTTGTCGCTGGAAACAGCACGGCCATCACGGCCACCGGTGGAGGTTGCGACTGCGGTGTAGAGAACGTTCATGGTGTTTCCTCTTTTGCTGACGGGTCTGATTAGTTTTGGTTTGCGCTAAATGTTTGTGCGCTAACCAGTTGAGATAAAGTTAACGGATGAATAATTAGCGCGCAATATAAATTTTCAAAAATTTATTGTTTTTGCATTAAGCAATTGATCTAAAAGGAAATTTATTTTTAGGCTTTGCAGTATCGTCAGCCGCGTGGGCCGCGAGGAAAGCCAAGGGGAAGGAGTTTCCAGGGAAATCAGCAGGGCCAGCGCAGTGGCAGGCCTTCATAGAGAGGAAAATTCATATAGCAGAATGATGGGTTTTTCGATCGTCCCCACGCTCTACGTAGGAATGCTGTCAGGGGCGCTTCTGAAGGGTGACGCAGACCGCCACGGGATGCATGCCCACGCAGAGCGTGGGTACGATCAACGCCCGACCATCACGCCTCCGCCAGCCCACACATCCTTGCGCCTTTGCCTACAACCACACCAGAACCCACCTGCTTGTGTGCCTCGCCCACGGACTCTATTGTCTTTTTTGCCCTGTCCATCATCGTATTCACCACATGAAACGACCACGCATTAGCAACTTCAAGCATCAGGTGTTCCGCTCGACCGCAATGCAGCTCGCTAAAGAGTTTCTGGTGGATGATCCTAAGGCACTGTCGGAGAAAGGTATCGATGCTGCGCGGATAAGGTACGAGCCGATAACCCAAGAGGCACTCAACCAATGCTATCTATGGGGCTCAGAAGCCCAACTTTATCCATGGGAGGAAATACCTGTCTGGAAGAATCGTGACGGGAAAGCGTTTGATCTTTCTCTGTGGTATGACCAAGAGTTATGTGGGCTTTGCTTTGCCACGCCCAAATCAAGCACCTTGTCCATCAAGGTTGTCCTCCTGGAGGGCAAGCCTGACGCGACTCACCCTTTAAAGGGTGAAGTGGCCGGTTTAGTCTTGATCGCGATCAGCCGATATGCGCGAATGCTGAAGCTTCGCGAGATTGAGATTTTTGAGCCTGACCCTGGCGCCGTCCAGTGGTATCGGTATCTGGGCTTCGATTTCGACGACCAGCGGCGCCTTGTTATAGCGGTGAACGAGGCATAACATTAGCCCCAATTATATTGTGAGTTTTCCATGAAGGCTTCCAAGCGCACTCCAAAATCATCGCTTGCAACTCAATACCAAGCGGAGGCCCGCCGTCTGGCTGGCTGCGCGACCACTATTGAGCGCCAGTTCTTGTCGGTTAGCCTCGCCAAGGGTAAGGAGCTTGAACCCGTGGGCCGTATGGCCGGTGCCACAACCTGATTTTCTGCTGATAAAAAAACCGCCGAATTGGCGGTTCTTTTTTGGTTTCGCTCTGGGCAAAGCCAACCCAACTAAGCAACCGCCACTCGATTACGCCCCAACGCCTTCGCTCGATACAGGGCCTTATCCGCATCGTTCATCAAGCTGTGAAGGTCCTTATTACAGGTCCCCGTCGACGCCACGCCAAGGCTGGCGGATATGCCCTGAACAGGCTCGATCATCAAACCCGAAATCGTATCGATGAGCTGTTCTGCAATTTTGGTAGCGACTTCGATGGACGTATCCGGAAGCAGAATGGCGAACTCTTCCCCACCGAGTCGTCCGTGGATATCGGTTGCCCTAAACGATGAACTGATCACCGTCCCCATCTCGCGTAAAACCTGATCTCCCACTTGATGGCCGTAGGTGTCGTTGATGTGCTTGAAGTGATCCATGTCCAACATGACGGCGCACAATCCTAACCGGCTGCTCTTACATTCGTCATAAAGCTGCTGGGCATGCTCGAAAAAAGCCCGCCGACTCTTCAGGCCGGTCAGTTCATCGGTTTGTGCGGCACGGGTCGAAATGCTGTTCGCCTGTTCCATTTCACGGGTGAGTCGAAAGGCGATTTCCAGTGCCTGGGACATTTTGTGCGTGGCCCGGGCGGCAAATGCCGCAAACACCAGGATCGAAAGGGCGATGCCGACTTGAATCGGGGACGGTTGAAACAGCAGCCAGGCGGTGCACGGGAACAGCACCACGCCAATGGAAGCCAGCGTCATGTCGCGGTAAGCCGAATAGCAGGACACCGCGCTGACGGACATTCCGACGGTGAAGAGCATGACCAACGCCTGGGACAACAGATCATCCGCCGGCATGAGCACAAACGCCCCGCCGCCCCAGATGCTGGCGGACAGCACCAGCGTGACCCAGTATCGGCGCTCCCAGCGTTGCGGTGTACGTTCACTTTCGTCGCTGCGGAAATAGGCGACAAACATCGCGATACGCAACAGCGTCGATGCGGTCAGGATGGCAATCCACCAAAAAATGACGCTGTGCTCAAACCGATCCCAACACAGCCAACTCAGCATGATGGCAGCCAGGTAACTGCCGAAAACCGCAGAAACGGACTGGCGAAACAGTTGCTGCAATCGGTCCGTTCGCACCTGCTCGGCTATGAAAAAAGCCTGGCCGTTCCGAGATCTTGGGCCATCCATTTGATCCACCTGATCGTGACGCAACGAAAACGGCGATTGTGGCACCCTGCCACCAACGCAAACAACTGAATTACACCCAAAGCCCCGATTGAACCGAAACCCCGTGGCGAGGGAGCTTGCTCCCGCTGGGCTGCGCAGCAGCCCCAACCATTCCTACAAACAAACTGCATCATCTTCTTTACAGGAATCAGGCCGGAATCAATCCTGCCTCCCGGTAGCTCAAAATCAGATCATCGAACAGACCGACATCCGCCCGAGTCCGCGCGATTAACTGAGCACCCGCCACAGCGGTGTAAATGGCCAGGGCTCTACGTTCACACTCCGCTGCGCTGCCCATTCCGGCATCCGCCAACACCTGGGCGAGCCACGTTACGTTAACGTCCGCAAATGCCCGGATTTCCCGCAAGACTTCATCGGGAAGGCCCTCGTATTCGGCGGCCATGAAGCTGGACAGACACAGCCTGTTGCCGTCCTCAAGCGATTTTCGAAAAAGGGACGGGTACAGCTGCAAGCACACTTTTGGCTCGGCATTGGCGGCGCGTATCTCGTCTAGTGCCCGCTGCACGTCCTGCCAATAGCGTTCCGCGACCGCAGCAGCCAACCCCGCCTTGCTCGGAAAGTGGTAGTAAATGCTGGCGTTCTTGATGCCTACCTGGTCGGCAATGCTACGGAAATTGATCCCGCTGTAACCGTGCAGTTGGGCAGCGGATTTCGCCGCCGCCAAGATGGCTTCTCGAGCATTTTCGTTCACGTTGCAGCCTCGTTTACCTAGTCGATGCACTCATTTGAATGCGATTCTACGCCCAGATTCGCTTACCTGCCAATTGTCAGGTAGGGGATTGACAGTGCCAAAATATCGGTCCAGTCTTTTACCTACCAATTGACAGGCAGGTATTCCAATCATGTCTTCTTCACATCCACACGCTGACATTTCCACGGTTCCTGAAATGAAAATCTACGATTGGTTCAACGGCCCCTACCCCGCCCGCGTGCGCATTGCACTGGCGGAAAAAGGCCTGTTGCCAAAAATCGAATTCATTCCAGTGAATCTCTGGACCGGTGAGCATAAGAAACCGGAATTCCTCGCCATCAACTACTCGGGGACATTGCCCGTCCTGGAGCTGAGCGATGGGACGCGGATAGCCGAATGCACGGCGATTACCCAGTACCTGGACAGCCTGGTCGGCGAACCGACGCTGACGGGCGAAACGCCTGTTGAAAAAGGCCTCATCCACATGATGACCAAGCGTGCCGAGATCGAGTTTCTCGACGCCGTCAGCACATACTTCCACCATGCCACGCCGGGCCTCGGCCCAGAGGTTGAGCTGTACCAGAATGCCGAGTGGGGCGGCCGGATGCGCGATAAGGCGATCAGAGGCATGCGCTATTTCGACAACTTGCTCAAAGACCAGCCCTTTGTGGCGGGCGACAGATTTTCGATGGCCGACATTGCGGTATTGGGCGGCATGATCTTCGCCTCGCTGGTGCAGCTCCCCGTGCCTGATGAATGTGCCGCACTGCGCGCGTGGCACGCCAGGATGCAAGAACGTCCTAGTGTCCAAACATGGCGCGCGATGGTCGAGCGTGGCGTTGCGTAGCACGGATCACAAAGAAAAAACCCGACGCTTAAAGTCGGGTTTTTTCTTGGAGTACGACGGCAAGTCCGACGTGCTTATCGGTTACTCGACTTGCGACAGCTTGGCGTCGTCGCAACCGGCAGCACGGCACTCGCGCTCGACAGCCTTGAGAATGACGATGCGCGCCTCGGTCTTCTCGTTGGCACAGTCCAGATAGAGCAGGCCATCGTTGGAGCAGGCGCTGTCACGATTTTTGATCCACTGGATTTGAGCGGCTTTCACCTTTTTCTTTTGATCCGGGTTCAGGGCACTCATCGTCTTCTTGTATTGATCGTTGATGTCCTGATCCGACTGAACCATTTTCAGCGACGCGCAATAGGTTCTGTCATAGGCGTTTCTAGGGTTATCGCAACTCATCGCGGATGCCGATGCGGATGCCATTGCCAGCAACGCCCCAACCAACAAAGACTTGATCACTGATTTTCTCTCCCTGAATGCCCTCTATCGATTAGAGGTCGCGGCGGGAATTTATCATGAGGGTTGTCGAACAATGAAGCGGATCCTAGGGTTCATTCGGCCCGAACACTGGGCAAATGCGGATAGAGGTTCGGGAGCCAGTGATTGCTGAAAAAGCCTGCGTCGTTCCCGCCGCCCTCGCCGAATCCCCAACCGGTCAAACGTGGCGAGGGAGCTTGCTCCCGCTGGGCTGCAAAGCAGCCCTCACCCACCCCGAAAAATACCTACAGACAAAACCGTATCACCCACTTCGAACCGCAACCGCAAACCCGTCTAGCCCGATTTACGGGCCAAAACCAAGCCCTGTTTATTCCGCTGGCGCGATCCTTCCATCAAGCTACGAATCCTTGCGCCATTGCCTACAACTACGCCAGAATCCGCCCGCTTGTGCGCCTTGACCATGGGTTCTATTGTTTTCCTGCCATTGCCCATCAGTGGTCGGGTTTAGTAGCTCGGTTAGTCATCTTCGGTTGCATGAGTGTCATCCAGTCAGGCGTTTGCCTGCACTTGATGGTGGCTGTGCGCGAGGCGCCTTCGGGCGCGCCGGGTTTGGTGACTTTACCGGTCTACTAACTTGCGCACAGCTGCCTCCTTTCGTTTAGTAGCGAGATGGTGGCGGCCCTATATAGGAAAGTCCCAATGTTCAAACCTACTCCGAACCCTCCAGAGACAGACCACGCCAAATCCAAGGCAAAAAAGCACGACGAAGCCACCAATCGCGCCTTGGATTATTACCTGCGACCAAAACCGGAAAAGTCCGAAGAGGCGTCCCAACCGGACCAGCTCTTCACCGTCGCAAAAAACGCCGACAACGAATCCCTCCTCGCCAACCTCAGCGAAACCCTGGCGGCAGCTGATGCGATGGTCAGCAACCTGGCCTTCGATTTGGATGGTCCTCGCCGGCACATCCTTCTGGGCGTCCAGCAACTGATTGAGCTGAGTTCATTGCTGGCGAATCGGGTGTTGGATAACGTTGATCCGCGATAGCAGATAAACATTCTTCCCAAAAGCAAACCCGACATCGTGTGTCGGGTTTGCTTTATTAACGCTCTAGAAACACGAAAGCCCGCAGAGATTTCTCTCAAGCGGGCCTCGGAACGTAGGCACGAGAGCCACCTCTCATGCGTTGGGATAAGTATTGTTGCAGGACAATCACTCGGTCAATCAAATTTGATGGATGCCGATCTTGCGAATCTCTGCGCGACACGCATATTTCCGAGCATAAAAAAACGGGCCCGCATTCCCACGCAGCCCCGTTTTTTATTACCTGATCAGCTCAAAACGCCGGCAAAACCGCCCCTTTGTACTTCTCAAGAATAAAAGCCTTCACTTCCGGCGTATGCAGCGCCGCAACCAGCTTCTTCATCGCCTCACTGTCCTTATCATCCGGACGGGCCACCAAGATGTTCACATAAGGCGAGTCGTTACCTTCGATCACCAACGCATCCTTGGAAGGATCAAGCTTGGCCTCCAACGCATAGTTGGTATTGATCAACGCCAGATCCACCTGGGTCAGCACCCGCGGAATGGTCGCCGCTTCCAGCTCACGGAATTTCAGATCCTTTGGATTCTCGGTGATGTCCTTGGTGGTGGACAGGATGTTGCCCGAGTCCTTCAACTTGATCACCCCAGCCTTCGCCAGCAACAACAGCGCACGGCCGCCGTTGGTGGCGTCGTTCGGGATCACCACGTTGGCGCCGCCCGGCAGTTCGGTCAGTGCCTTGTACTTGCTGGAATACGCGCCCAGGGGTTCCAGGTGCACACCGGCCACGCTCACCAGGTTCGTGCCCTTGGCCTTGTTGAACTCATCCAGGTACGGCTGGTGCTGGAAGAAGTTGGCGTCCAGGCGCTTTTCCGCCACCTGTACGTTGGGCTGGATGTAGTCGGTGAAGACTTTGACCTTGAGGTCCACGCCTTCCTTCGCCAAGGCCGGTTTGACGAATTCGAGGATTTCCGCGTGCGGCACCGGCGTGGCCGCGACGGTGAGGGTGTCGGCGGCGTGGGCGGAAAACGCGGCGGCGGCAGCGAAGGCAACCAGTAGTTTTTTCATTCAGCTAACTCCTTGTGGGGCGCCTGCTCTTGGCGCCTGCCAGCGAATGGCCGGCTCATGGTTTATTGGCCGCGAGGCCTTATTTTCTAGAGAAATGCACAACCAGTTTGTCGCCCACGGTCTGTAGGGCTTGCACCAGCACCAGCAGCAACACCACCGTGACCACCATCACATCGGTCTGGAAACGCTGGTAGCCGAAGCGGATCGCCAGGTCGCCCAGACCACCGGCACCGACTACACCGGCCATGGCCGTGTAGGACACCAGCGTAATCGCTGTCACCGTAATCGCTGCAAAAATGCCTGGGCGGGCTTCTGGCAGCAGGGCGTTTACGATGATCTGCCGCGTGGTCGCGCCCATGGCCTGGGTGGCTTCGATGATGCCGCGGTCGACTTCGCGCAGGGCGGTTTCCACCAGGCGGGCGAAGAACGGTGTCGCGCCGACCACCAGTGGTGGGATCGCGCCGGCCACGCCCAGGGAGGTGCCGGTGATCAACACCGTGAACGGAATCATCACGATCAACAGGATGATGAACGGCAGCGAACGCAGGATGTTCACGATCAGCGACAGCAGCGCATAAACACCGCGGGCTTCGAGCAACTGGCGCGGGCTGCACAGGAACAGCAACACGCCCAGGGGCAAGCCGAGCAGCACGGTGAACAGCAACGAGCCGAACAGCATCAGGAAGGTGTCGCCGGTGGCTAGCCAGATTTCCAGCCAGTCGACGTTTGCAAAAAATTCCATCAGCGCAGCACCTCCATGTGGACATCAGCCGCGGTGAAGCGGGCAAACGCCGCCTCCATGTCACCGCCGGTGATGGCGAGGGTCAGTTGCCCGTAGGGGGTGTCTTTGATGCGATCGATGCGACCGGCCAGGATGCTGTAGTCCACACCGGTTTCCCGGGCGACGGTGCCGAGCAATGGCGCGTAGGTTGCGTCGCCTTGGAACGTGAGACGTACGATGCGTCCTGGGACGTGGGCGAAATCGTCGCGCTGTTCGCTTTCGTCGATCTGCTCGTCTTCCTGGACGAAACGCTTGGTGGTCGGGTGCTTCGGATGCAGGAACACCTCGGCCACCGGGCCCTGCTCGACGATCACGCCGGCGTCCATCACGGCCACTTGGTCGCAAACGCGGCGGATCACGTCCATTTCATGGGTGATCAGCACGATGGTCAGCTTCAGCTCGCGGTTGATCTCTGCCAGCAGTTGCAGCACCGAGGCGGTGGTCTGCGGGTCGAGGGCGCTGGTGGCCTCGTCGCACAGCAGGATCTTGGGTTTGGTCGCCAGGGCGCGGGCGATGCCGACGCGCTGCTTCTGGCCGCCGGACAGCTGCGCCGGGTATTTGCGGGCGTGGTCGGACAGCCCTACCCGCGCCAGCAACTCGGCGACGCGGCGGTCGATGTCACTACGGGACAACTCGCCGGCCAGGGTCAGCGGCAGTGCCACGTTGTCGGCCACGGTCTTGGACGCCAGCAGGTTGAAGTGCTGGAAGATCATCCCGACTTGCTGGCGGAAGCGGCGCAGGCCGCTGGCGTCCAGGGCGGTGACTTCTTCGCCGTCGACAATGATCTTGCCGCCCGTGGAATCTTCCAGGCGATTGATCAGGCGCAGCAGGGTACTTTTTCCTGCACCGGAATGGCCAATCAGGCCGAAGACCTGACCGTTCTCAATCGTCAGACTGGTCGGATGCAGGGCGGGGATATCCCTACCGGCAACCCGGTAGGTTTTATGGACGTTTTGAAACTCGATCACGTAGCGAACCTTGTGGGGCGCGTTGGAAAAGGATCAGCGGTTAGCCGGGCGCGCATTTTAGCCTGTCCGTATAGAGGTTCTTAGCATTTATTTGCGATCGGACCAGTCATTTGGCAATAACGCGATCAAAGGCCATAAAAAAGGAACACAGCCAAACGGCATGGGTCACTCATTAAGCCACTCCAAATGCCCGGGTCCTGCACCTGCGGCATCGAACTCAAGAGTCCTGGCCACAGCGAGGAACGCAAAGAGGAGTCATGCCTGATGAGTATCAACAAGCCCACGGTCGACAAGAGCCAGCTGGCCGGGACCGACACCCTGGACCGCGGTAACACCAACGCCAAGCTCGAAAGCCTGGAACAGTTTCGCTCCGACGCCACCGAGCAGGCGCTGCGCACCAACCAGGGCGTGAAGATCGCCGATAACCAGAACACCTTGCGCGCCGGCCCGCGCGGGCCCTCGCTGCTGGAAGATTTCATCATGCGTGAGAAAATCACGCACTTTGACCATGAGCGCATCCCGGAGCGCATCGTTCACGCCCGCGGCACCGGTGCCCATGGCTACTTTCAGGCCTATGAATCCCATGCGGCCCTGACCAAGGCTGGTTTCCTACAAGACCCGAGTAAAAAGACGCCAGTGTTCGTGCGCTTTTCCACCGTGCAAGGTCCACGGGGTTCCGGTGACACCGTGCGGGACGTGCGCGGCTTTGCGGTGAAGTTCTTCACCGACGAAGGCAACTTCGACCTGGTGGGCAACAACATGCCGGTGTTTTTCATTCAGGACGCGGTGAAGTTTCCAGACTTTGTCCACGCGGTAAAACCCGAGCCCCATAACGAAATTCCTACGGGCGGCTCGGCCCACGACACGTTCTGGGATTTCGTCTCGCTGGTGCCGGAATCGGCCCACATGGTGATCTGGGCGATGTCTGACCGGGCCATTCCAAAAAGCCTACGCACGATGCAGGGCTTTGGGGTGCACACCTTCCGTATGATCAATGCGGAAGGCCGCAGTAGCTTCGTCAAGTTTCACTGGCGACCCAAGGCCGGGACCTGTTCCCTGGTGTGGGACGAAGCCCAGAAACTCGCGGGCAAGGACACCGATTACCACCGTCGCGACCTGTGGGAATCCATTGAGATGGGGGACTACCCGGAATGGGAGTTCGGCGTGCAGATCGTTGCCGAGGAGGACGAGCACAAATTCGACTTCGACCTACTTGACCCGACCAAGATCATTCCCGAAGAACTTGTGCCTATCACCCCGTTGGGCAAGATGGTGCTGAACCGCAACCCGGACAACTTCTTCGCCGAAGTCGAGCAAATCGCCTTCTGCCCTGGGCACATCGTGCCGGGCATCGACTTTTCCAACGACCCGCTGCTGCAAGGCCGGCTGTTTTCCTACACCGATACGCAGATCAGCCGACTCGGCGGGCCGAACTTTCATGAGCTGCCAATCAACCGTGCGATTACGCCCGTTCACAACGGCCAGCGTGACGCGATGCACCGCACCACCATCGATAAGGGGCGTGCGTCCTACGAGCCGAACTCCATCGACGGCGGCTGGCCAAAAGAAACCCCGCCCGGCCCGCAGGACGGCGGCTTCGAAAGTTACCCAGAGCGTATCGATGCCTACAAGATCCGCCAACGCAGCGATTCGTTCGCCGATCATTTCTCCCAGGCGCGGCTGTTCTACAAGAGCATGAGCCCCCACGAAAAAGAGCACATCATCGCCGCCTACAGCTTCGAGCTGGGCAAGGTCGAGCGGGAGTTCATCCGGGCGCGGCAGGTCAATGAAATCCTGGCCAACATCGACCTGGAACTGGCCGGGCGGGTAGCGAAAAACCTCGGCTTGCCGGCACCGACCGCTGGAACTGTCGATGTTCCGACGCCATCGCTGGAGCAATCCCCGGCCTTGAGCCAGGCGAACCTGCTGTCCGGTGACATGAAGACGCGCAAAGTGGCGGTGCTGGTGGCCAACGGTGTCGATGGCGCGATCATCGATACGCTCAAGCGGGCTCTGGAGGCTGAGGGCGCCCACGCCAAAGTGCTAGGGCCGACTTCTGCGCCGGTCACCACGGCCGATGGGAAAACCCTGGCGGTGGATGCGTCCATGGAAGGCTTGCCGTCGATTGCCTTTGACGCGGTGTTCGTGCCCGGTGGCGCGGAGTCGATCAAGGCCTTGAGTCGCGACGGCGTGGCGTTGCATTACGTGCTGGAGGCCTACAAGCATCTGAAAGCCATCGGGCTTCATGGTGAGGCCCGGCAGTTGTTGGTGGAGTTGAAGCTGGAGGTGGATGCAGGGTTGATCGAAGATGCGGATGCGAGCGGTTTTTCGCGGTTTTTCGCGGCGATTGCTCAGCATCGGGTTTGGGCGCGGGAGCCCAAGGCGAAGGCGGTTCCGGCTTGATGGCTGCCTGAAAGAAGCTTGTTGCTAGTAGGGACGCCTTCGCGAGCAGGCTCGCTCCCACATGAGATTTTGTGATCGACACAAAACCACTGTGGGAGCGAGCTTGCTCCGGGCGGCGTTCCGACGATGCTTTTAGGGCTTACGCGGTGTCAACACAACCTGCGCCGGCACACTGCGCAAAATCTGCTTTTGCAGTTTCAAATCAAACCCCGGATCCAGTTTCTTGACCCGCTTGCTCAGCAACGTCGCCAACCACGGATAATCATCGGTACGCGGCGCCTGGATGCTGACGTCGCACTGATAATTCACCACATCGGCGGCGATGGCGTCCAATTGCCGACGCATTTGCTGGATATCGGCTATGTTGAGCGCAACGGTAGTGCTGGGTGCGCTCGGGTCGATCACCTTGGCGACCGGTTTGGCTTCGGCGGCCTTGAGGTCGGCCTCGGCTTTTTCCAGGTCGGCCTTGCGGGCTTCGGCAATGGCGCTGTTGACCTCGCCAGTGAGCGCTGGGGCCTTGGGCATCAGCGCTCGGGCACGGCTCAGGGCGGTGGCGGCGGCGTTGACATCGCCTTTTTGCAGGTCGATCTGGCTGCGGCGCAGGTACGCCTCGGCCAATTGCCGCTGGTAGGGTTCCAGCGTCGGGTCTTCGGGCGACTGGGCTTGCAAGGCGGCCAACTGGCCTTCAGCGGTGGCCAGCTCATTGCTGGCCAGGCTTTGTTCGAGCTGCGCGATGGCCGGGCCCCGCGTATCGGGGGCCTGGGTAACCGGCGGAGTACTCTGGCACGCGCCCAGCAGCAGGGAAAATGCGACAAGGAGCAGATAACGGGAGGCGAACGGCTTCATTCCTGCGACTCTCTATTTGCGCAAAAAGCGAGCAAGTCTACACCCCTCGACGGGGCAGGACAAAACTCAGCAGAAACAACGCAGCGGCGCTGACCACGATCGACGGGCCGGCCGGGGTGTCCTTGAACCAGGAAAGGGCCAGGCCGCCGCACACCGCGAGCACGCCCAGCAGGCTCGCACCCAAGGCCATTTGCTCGGGCGAGCGGGCGTGACGCTGTGCCGCAGCCGCCGGAATGATCAGCAATGACGTAATCAGCAACACACCGACAATCTTCATCGCCACGGCGATGACCACCGCAATCAACAGCATCAGCGCCAAGCGCAGGCTGACCACGGGCAAACCCTCGACCCGTGCCAGCTCTTCATGGACGGTGACCGCCAGCAACGGTCGCCACAGCGCCACCAGCAGCAGCAACACCGCCGCGCTGCCGCCCAGGATCCAGGCAAGGTCCGTCGGACTGATCGCCAGCAGATCGCCGAACAGATAGGCCATCAGGTCGATCCGCACGTCGCGCATGAAGCTCAGCACCACCAGCCCGAGGGACAGCGTGCTCGGCGCGAGGATGCCCAGCAGTGTGTCGGACGCCAGTGGCTGGCGCTGTTGCAGGGTGACCAGCACCACCGCCAGCAACAGGCAGCCAACGGTCACCGCGATGGCGGGGCTGACATCCAGCAGAAACCCCAGGGCGACGCCCAGCAGTGCCGCGTGGGACAAGGTGTCGCCGAAATAGGCCATGCGCCGCCAGACCACGAACGAACCCAGCGGACCGGCGACCAGGGCGAGTGCCAAGCCTGCGAGCAGGGCGTACAACAGAAAATCAGCCATGCTTGCAGCCGTCTCCATGAACATGATTGGAAGCAGAAGGGGCGCTGACCACCGAGCCATGCAGGTCATGGGCGTGGTCATGGTGGTGGTGATAAATCGCCAGGCTTTGTGCGTTCTTTCCGAACAACTCGACGAAGGCCGGATCGCCGCTGACCTGCTCGGGATGCCCGGAGCAGCAAACGTGGCGGTTGAGGCAGACCACCTGGTCGGTGGTGCTCATCACCAGATGCAAGTCATGGGAGACCATCAGCACGCCGCAGCCGTGGCGGTCGCGCAGGCGGGTGATCAGGCTGTACAGCTCGGCCTGGCCCGCCACATCGACGCCTTGCACCGGTTCGTCGAGCACCAACAATTCAGGTTCGCGCAGCAGGGCGCGGGCCAGCAGCACGCGTTGCATCTCGCCACCGGACACGCTTTGCACTGGGCTGTCGATCACCTGTTCGGCGCCGACCTCGTTGAGCGCAGCCAAGGCCCGGGCGCGGTCCACCCCAGGCACCAGGCGCAGGAAACGCAGCACCGACAGTGGCAGCGTCGGGTCGACGTGGAGTTTTTGCGGCATGTAGCCGACGCGCAACCTGGGCTTGCGCCAGACGCTGCCACTGTCGGGCTTAAGCAAACCCAGCACGGCGCGCACCAGGGTGGTCTTGCCGGCGCCGTTGGGACCGATCAAGGTCACGATCTGCCCCGGCTCGACGCTCAGGTGAATGTTGTCCAGCACGTTCTGCCCGGCGAACGTCACGGCCACCTGCTCGAGGCGGATCAGCGCGTTGCTCATCAGGCCCCCTGGCAGCCGGAGCAGAGGCCGACGACTTCGACGGTCTGGGTGTCGACGACGAAGCCGACTTCCCTGGCGCTGGCGACGATGGCATCGCTGATGGATTTCTGTTCCAGCTCGATGGCGGCGTGGCATTCGCGGCAAATCAGGAATTGGCCTTGGTGGGCGTGCTCCGGATGGTTGCAGCCGACGAAGGCGTTGAGCGACGAAATCCGATGCACCAGGCCGTTTTCCAAGAGGAAGTCCAGCGCCCGATAGACGGTTGGCGGCGCGGCGCGGCGGCCGTCCTGCTCGCTGAGCACCGCGAGGATGTCGTAGGCGCCCAGTGGCTTATGGCTTTGCCAGACCAATTCCAGGACGCGCCGCCGCAGGGCGGTCAGGCGCAACCCTTGGCGCGCGCAGATGGCGTCGGCCTCGGACAGCGCGCTGTGCACGCAGTGGGAGTGATCGTGGGGACGACTGGCAAGGGGTGTAATAGGCATGGGCAGCGACGAGTTTAGTGAGAGACGTTATTATGTTACCCGTTCTCGCCTCTACGAGTGGTCATCGTGTCCCGATTTTTTTCGCTCTTTGTCGCTTTTGTCGCAAGTTTTCTACTGATCGGCCCGGCCCAGGCCGACGTCAAGGTCCTAACCAGCATCAAGCCGCTGCAACTGATCGCCGCCGCCGTGCAGGACGGCGTGGCCGTTCCGGAAGTGTTGCTGCCCCCGGGGGCTTCGCCGCATCACTACGCGTTGCGGCCCTCCGATGTACGCAAGGTGCAGTCGGTGGACCTGCTGTACTGGATTGGGCCGGACATGGAAGGTTTCCTACCGCGCGTGCTGAACGGTCGTACCCTGCCCTCCGTTGCGGTGCAGGAGCTGCCCGGGCTCAAGTTGCGTCACTTCGCCCAGGACAGCGCGTCCCACGAGGATCATGACCATGATGAAGGCGACGATCACGATCACGATCACGACCATCGCCCCGGCACCGTGGACGCCCACCTGTGGCTTTCGCCGCACAATGCGCGGGTGATCGCCGCCAGGATGGCGGCTGACCTGAGCGCGGCGGATCCAGCGAATGCGGCCCGCTATCAAAACAACCTCAAGGGCTTCAACCAGCGCCTCGATGCCTTGGACACGCGCCTCAAGACGCGCCTGGCCGGGGTCGCGGGCAAGCCGTACTTCGTCTTCCACGAGGCGTTCGACTATTTCGAAGACAACTACGGCCTCAAGCACGCCGGGGTGTTCGCCGTGGCCGCCGAAGTCCAGCCCGGGGCCCAGCACGTGGCGGCGATGCGCACGCGATTGCAGGCGGTGGGCAAGACCTGCGTCTTCAGCGAACCGCCCCTGCGCCCGCGCCTGGCCGAAACCCTGGTGGCCGGGTTGCCGGTGAAGCTGGCGGAGCTGGATGCACTGGGCGGCTATACCCCGGCGACGGCGCAGGGGTATGAGCAGTTGTTGGAAAAGTTGGGGAATGATTTGGCGGGGTGCCTGGAGGCGTTATAACCCCACTGCTCTTGTGGCGAGGGAGCTTGCTCCCGCTGGGCCGCGAAGCGGCCCTAAAAATCTTGCGGTCGCTGCGCAACCGAGCGGGAGCAAGCTCCCTCGCCACAAAGGCATTCAGATCCACTAGGTGTCAGAGGGCGAACGGCAACACCGTATGAACCGTCTGCCGCTGCGCCAACCGCTGCTGGAACTCCTTTGGGTCATGGATCAACACATCCTGCCCGGCAAACGATTCGGCGGCGATCAACCGCGACAACCAGAACCGCACGCATGCCACGCGCAACAGGGTCGGCCATAGCTCGGCCTCGGCAGCCGTGAACGGCCGCAACGCTGCATAAGCACCCAGCAACGCCCGGGCCCGGGCGCCATCGAGCACGCCGTCGTCATCCGAGCACCAGTCATTCAGGGCGATGGCGACGTCATACAGCATCGGCCCGGAGCAGGCGTTATAGAAGTCGATCAACCCGGTCAGGTGCGTGCCTTCGAACATCGCATTGTCGCGGAACAGATCGGCGTGGATGTTGGCCCGGGGCAGCGCCAGGATGCCGACCTTCTTCAACGAAATTTCTTCCAGCGCAGCCTCCAGCAGCTGACGCGGTTCGGCGTCGAGGTGCGAAAGCAGTTTGCCGCCCTCCTCCTCCATCCAGTCCAGGCCGCGATCGGTCTTGCGCTTGATCATGTTGCCTTTGGTCGCCAGGTGCAGATGGGCTAGCAATTCGCCGACCTGGGCGCAATGCTGGGCGTTGGCCTGCTTGATGTGCTTGCCGGCCAGGCGCGGTTGCAGCAGCGCCGGTTTGCCCGCCAGCTCCCGCAGCGCGACGCCGTCGGTGGTGCGCAAGGCGTAAGGCACCGGCAGGTTGGCGTCGTGCAGCACGTCCAGCAGTTCGATGAAGAACGGCATTTCCTGCACCGGGCCGCGCTCTACCAGGGTCAGGACGAACTCGCCCTGCTCCAGGCTGATAAAGAAATTGGTGTTTTCGCTGCCAGCGGCGATCCCCTGGAAATCAAGCAAGCGGCCGAGCCCGTAAGGGGCGAGAAAGGTTTCCAGCTCGGGCCGAGCCAGGGGCGTGAACACAGACATGGTTAAACTGCCAGTACGGGCGCCCTTCAGCGGGCGCCGGTTGAAGTCGCGAGCGGTATTACCACTCAAAGATTTTCCACGAAGGGATCAGCATATCCGGCTGGTCCGAGCGGATGAAGTTTGCATCAGTGCCGTCGGCGCGTACCAGGAAATAAGGCTTGCCGTTCTTGGGCGTGACCTTGATCGCGTACAAAAAGCCGTTTTGCCGATATTCCTGAATGGTTTTATCGCCTTCGGTGCGGATGGTGACATCCGGGTCCGCCGAGGGCGCGTCATCCGCCGCCATGACGGCCAGCGGGGTGAATGCAAACAAGCCAGCCAGTAACAGGCGATTTAGTGTACGCATGATAACCTTGTCCCTTTGTCGTCAACGGTCCCGCTATTCTAGCCCCGGACCCGCCGAAAAGGTTGATCCTGCTCATGAGCCAAGCCCCCCTCGTCCTGGTGGACGGTTCTTCTTATCTGTACCGCGCCTTTCATGCGCTGCCACCGCTGACCACGTCCAAAGGCCTGCCGACCGGTGCGGTCAAGGGCGTGCTGAACATGCTCAAGAGCCTGCGCAAGCAGTATCCGGACAGTCCGTTCGCCGTGGTGTTCGACGCCAAGGGTGGGACGTTTCGCGATGCGCTGTACGCCGAATACAAGGCCAACCGCCCGAGCATGCCCGACGACATGCGCGTGCAGATCGAACCGCTGCACGCCAGCGTCAAGGCCCTGGGCTTCCCGTTGCTGTGCGTGGACAACGTCGAGGCCGATGACGTGATCGGCACCCTGGCCCGCAGCAGCGCGGCGGCCGACCGTCCGGTGGTGATCTCCACCGGCGACAAGGACATGGCGCAGTTGGTCGACGGGCACATTACCTTGGTCAATACCATGACCGGTAGCGCCCTGGACGTGGCTGGCGTGAAGGAGAAGTTTGGCGTCGCTCCGGAGCAGATCATCGATTACCTGGCGTTGATGGGCGATTCGTCCGACAACATCCCGGGCGTCCCGGGTATCGGACCGAAGACCGCTTCCGGCCTGCTGGTGGGCGTCAACGGCGGCCTGACCGAGCTGTACGCGCAACTGGACATCGTCGCCACCTTGCCGATCCGTGGCGCCAAGACCCTCGCCGCCAAGCTCGAAGAACACAAGGAAATGGCATTCCTGTCCTACGAACTGGCGACCATCAAGACCGACGTGCCATTGGATGTCGGCCTCGACGACCTGCAAATGGGCACGCCCGACCACGAGAAACTGGCCGAGCTGTATACGTTGCTGGAGTTCAAGAGCTGGTTCGAAGAAAACCAGCGGGACGCCAAGCGTGCCGGCCAGGAGATCGTCGAAGTGGCCGACGAACAGCCCGGCGCTGCCGAGGCCAAGTACGAGGTCATCCTCGACCAGGCGCGCTTTGACGCGTGGCTGGCGAAACTGGAAAAAGCGCCGCTGTTTGCCTTTGTCACCGAAACCAACGGCGGCGATGCCCAGCATTCGCAACTCGTTGGCCTGTCGTTCGCCGTGGCCCCGTTCGAGGCGGCCTACATCCCGCTGACCCATTCCTACATGGGCGTGCCGGAGCAACTGGACCGCGACACAGTGCTCAAGGCGCTCAAGCCGCTGCTGGAAAACCCGGACAAGCTCAAGGTTGGCCAGCACGCCAAGTTCGAAACCAACATCCTGGCCAACTGCGCCATTGGCGGTGACCAGAACAACGGCATCCTGGTCCAGGGCATCGCCTTTGACACCATGCTGGAATCCTACGTGCTGGACTCCACTGCGACCCGTCACGACATGGACAGCCTGGCGCTCAAATACCTGGGCCAGAGCAAGACCGATTTCCAGGACATCGCCGGCAAAGGGGTCAAGCAACTGACCTTCGACCAGATTTCCCTGGAACTGGCCGGCCCTTACGCCGCCGAAGACGCCGACGTGACTTTCCGCCTGCACCAGGCCTTGCAGGAAAAGCTGGCCGCCACGCCAAGCCTGGGCCCGGTGCTCAACGACATCGAAATGCCGCTGATGCCGGTCCTGGCGCGCATCGAGCGCCAGGGCGCGCTGGTGGATGCCAACCTGCTGGGCGTACAAAGTGTCGAGTTGGGCGAGAAGTTGGTGGCCCTGGAGCGTGAGGCGTTTGCCATCGCCGGTGAGGAATTCAACCTCGGTTCGCCGAAGCAATTGGGCGTGATCCTGTACGAAAAGCTCGGCTTGCCGGTGCTCAGCAAAACTGCCAAGGGCCAGGCTTCCACCGCCGAAGCGGTGCTCGCCGAACTGGCGGAGCAGGATTACCCGCTGCCCAAGGTGCTGATGCAGTACCGCTCCCTGAGCAAGCTCAAGAGCACCTACACCGATCGCCTGCCGGAACAGATCAACAGCCGCACCGGCCGCGTCCATACCAATTACCAGCAAGCCGTCGCCGCGACCGGGCGCTTGTCGTCCATCGATCCGAACCTGCAGAACATTCCGATTCGGACCGCCGAAGGCCGGCGCATCCGCCAGGCGTTCGTTGCGCCGAAAGGCTACAAGCTGCTGGCGGCGGACTATTCGCAGATCGAACTGCGGATCATGGCGCACCTGGCCAAGGATGAAGGGTTGCTCCACGCCTTTCGCAATGACCTGGACGTGCACCGGGCCACGGCGGCCGAGGTGTTCGGCGTCGACCTGGAAGCCGTCACCCACGACCAACGCCGCAGCGCCAAGGCGATCAACTTCGGCTTGATCTACGGCATGAGCGCGTTCGGCCTGGCCAAGCAGATTGGCGTCGATCGCAAGCAGTCCCAGGCCTACATCGACCGCTACTTCGCCCGCTACCCGGGTGTGTTGGCCTACATGGAGCGCACCCGCGCCCAGGCGGCCGAGCAAGGTTTCGTCGAAACCATTTTCGGTCGTCGCCTGTACCTGCCAGACATCAACGCGAAAAACCCGGCCCTGCGCAAAGGCGCCGAGCGCACCGCCATCAACGCGCCGATGCAAGGCACGGCGGCTGACATCATCAAGAAAGCCATGGTTGCCGTGGATGGCTGGCTGACGGCGTCAGGGCTGGATGCGAAAGTCATCCTGCAGGTCCACGACGAACTGGTGCTGGAAGTGCGTGAAGACTTGGTTGACCAGGTGCGCGAAGAGATCCGCCAGCACATGAGTGCCGCCGCTAAGTTGGACGTGCCGCTGCTGGTGGAAGTGGGCGTGGGCAATAACTGGGACGAGGCGCACTGATTCCCACGTCCTGAGGCCTAGGGCTTTTGTGGCGAGGGAGCTTGCTCCCGCTCGGCTGCGCAGCAGTCGCAAACCGGGCGATGCAGTCCGCCTGGAAAAATGCAGGGGCCTGCTGCGCAGGCCAGCGGGAGCAAGCTCCCTCGCCACAGGGAGTCACCGCAATGCCAGCGATGGCTTCGTTAGCTCGGAAAATTCCTACGGTTATTTCCAAAAAAAATCTGAACTAAACCCGTGAATCGCCACTCAGAGATTCTGAATGGCTGGTGAAGCCCTTCAATGCTCCTATGTTGTGTTAAGTGTTGGCAGATATCTGGACCCCGCCCTAGCGGTCCGGAACTTGGACCCCGAACTTCCCCCTCCCCATAAGAAGTCCGGGGTTTTTTTTGCCTGCGATTTGGCTTATTCGGCCTCTTCGCTGCCCTTGTCCGCCAATTCCATCCAGTCCGCCAGCACGGTATAGGCTTCTTCCAAGCCCATGCGCTTGGGTGCCGAGAACAGTTGGATAGTGATCGCGTCGCCCCAGCCCTTGCGAATGTCCGACTGCACTTTGAGCAAGGTATTTTTCGCCGCGCCGTAGGTGAGCTTGTCGGCCTTGGTCAGCAGGATGTGCATCGGCATGCCGCTGGCGACTGCCCAATCGAGCATCAACAGGTCGAAGTCGGTCATCGGATGGCGAATATCCATCATCAAGATCAGGCCTTTCAGACTCTCGCGGCTGCCCAGGTAGGCTTCCAAGTGACGCTGCCAGTGTTGCTTGAGCGGGATCGGTACCTTGGCGTAGCCGTAGCCGGGCAGGTCGACCAAACGCCGTTCATCGTCTAGCTTGAAGAAGTTCAAGAGCTGCGTGCGACCCGGGGTTTTCGAGGTGCGTGCCAGGCTCGCATGGGTCAAGGTGTTCAGCGCGCTGGATTTGCCGGCGTTGGAACGGCCGGCAAACGCCACTTCGAAGCCTTCGTCGTCTGGGCATTGATCGACTTTGGCGGCGCTGAGCATGAAGGTGGACTGTTGGCACAGGCCGAGGATAGGGTTCTTCAGTTGCATGGGATTTCCGATGTGGGCGGCGTCGGGAATGGACGCGGCAAGCTGTGTCGTTTCCGTTTCAGTGACGCCAGTATATAATGCCGCAGATTTTGTGTGCGTTTTGTCCCAGCGTAGGATGAAGCTCACGGGAGCGACCGACCGAAATTGCGCATTAGAACGCAGCTCGTTCCCAACCCTGAAAAGGTCGTTTTATGACGAAATGGCTGCTAGCTGCCGGTGTCTTGATGCCGCTTTACAGCGCTCAGGCTACACAGGATCCGGAAGCTGTGTACAACCGTGTTTGTGGTGCCTGTCATTCCGGCCAACTCCCCATGGCGCCCCGCAAGGGCGATCAGGAAGCTTGGACGCCGAGGTTGGCGAAAGGTATGGAGACGCTGGTGCAACACGTGACCCAGGGTTTCAAGGCGATGCCGCCGCGTGGTTTGTGCATGGACTGCAGTGCCGAGGATTACCGAGCCATCATCCAGTGGATGAGCGAGTGAACCCGGTCCATAACTCTTTAACCCTTAGCCGTAGTTGGATTAGCTGATGAACAAACTGATCGTGAGTCTGCTGTTGACCTTGGGGATATCCGGCGTAGCCCACGCCGCTGGCGATGCCAAGGCCGGTGAGGCGAAAGTGGCCGTATGCGGGGCCTGCCACGGCCCGGATGGCAATAGCATGGCGCCCAACTTTCCGAAACTGGCGGGCCAGGGCGAGCGCTACTTGACCAAGCAGTTGAAGGAAATCAAGGACGGCAAGCGTGTCGTGCTGGAAATGACCGGCCTGCTGACCAACCTGAGCGATCAGGACCTGGAGGACATCGCAGCCTACTTCGCCAGCCAGAAGGGCAGCGTCGGCGCCGCCGATCCAAAACTCGTGGCTCGCGGTGAAGCGCTGTTCCGCGGCGGCAACCTGGAAAAAGGCCTGCCAGCCTGCACTGGCTGCCATTCCCCTGACGGCAAGGGCAACGCCGCTGCCGGTTTCCCACACTTGGGCGGCCAGCATGCCCAGTACATCACCAAGCAATTGACCGATTTCCGCAAGGAAGAAGGCGGTCGTGCCAACGACGGTGACGCAATGACCATGCGCACCATTGCCCGCAAGCTGAGCGACGAAGATATCGCGGCAGTTTCCAGCTACATCCAGGGCCTGCACTAAGGCCGTTGCGAGGGGATACACCTCTTGCAACGTTAACGCTCGATTAATCTGTCGATGCGAGCATCAAAAGGGTGGCTTTGGCCGCCCTTTTTTGTGGCCGCTGCCGTTACACTAGAGAACTTGAACCCGCCACGGTCTGTCTTAGAAACAGGCCTTGCCAGGCCCCCTCATTGTCCAGGAGTAAAGCATGCGTAATCTGATCATCAGCGCCGCGCTCGTCGCCGCCAGCCTGTTCGGCGTGACTGCCCAAGCGGCTGAAAAGCCCGCCGCCCCCTATGTCGAACTGGCCAACCCCGTTCCGGTGGCAGCGCCTGGCAAGATCGAAGTCGTGGAGCTGTTCTGGTACGGCTGCCCGCATTGCTACGCATTCGAACCGGTGATCAACCCATGGGCTGAAAAACTGCCTTCGGACGTCAATTTCGTCCGCATTCCCGCCATGTTCGGTGGCCCATGGGACGCCCACGGCCAGATGTTCCTGACCCTCGAAGCCATGGGCGTCGAGCACAAGGTTCACGCTGCGGTATTCAACGCGATCCAGAAAGAAGGCAAGAAGCTGGTCAAGAAAGATGAGATGGCGGACTTCCTCGCCACCCAGGGCGTCGATAAGGACAAGTTCCTCGCCACCTTCGATTCCTTTGCCATCCAGGGCCAGATCAAGAAGGCCCGCGAGCTGGCGAAGAAATACGAAATCACCGGCGTACCGACCATGGTCGTCAACGGCAAGTACCGCTTTGACATCGGCTCTGCCGGCGGTGCCGAACAAGCCCTGCAACTGGCCGACCAGTTGATCGCCAAAGAGCGAGCGGCCACCAAGGCTGCTGCCAACTAAGCGCGGCCCACGCCCATGGCCCGCTGGAGTACCGAACGCATCGTTGGCCTGCATGAACCACGGGTCAACGAGCATCATGTCACGTCCACGGGCCTGCCTGGCGACAGCCGCTTGCGGCTGCTCAGCTTCAATATCCAGGTGGGCATCAGCACCGAGCGCTACCGGCATTACCTGACCCGCGGCTGGCAACATTTGCTGCCGCACACCGGGCGTGCCGGCAACCTGCAGAAAATCGGCGACCTGCTCAAGGACTTCGACCTGGTGGCGCTGCAAGAGGCCGACGGCGGGAGCTTGAGGTCAGGCTACGTCAATCAGGTGGAACACCTGGCCCAACTGGGCGCTTTTCCCTACTGGTACCAGCAACTCAATCGCAACCTCGGACGCCTCGGCCAGCACAGCAATGGCGTGTTGAGTCGCCTGCGTCCGTGGGCGATCGAAGATCATCCGCTGCCGGGCCCCAAGGGGCGCGGGGCGATCCTGGCGCGTTTCGGCGAAGGTCCGGAGGCGCTGATCGTGGTCATGATGCACCTGGCCCTCGGGGCGCGTACCCGGACAATGCAGCTGGCCTACATTCGCGAGCTGATCGGCGGCTACAAACATCAGATCCTGATGGGCGACATGAACACCCACGCCACCGACTTGCTGCAGACGTCGCCCTTGCGCGATCTCGGCTTGCTCGCCCCGCAACTGGAAGCGACATTCCCCAGCTGGCGCCCCCAGCGCTGCCTGGACCATATTCTATTGAGCCCGACCCTGACCCTCGAACGCGTCGAGGTGCTGGCCCAACCCATTTCCGATCACCTGCCGGTCGCGGTAGAAATTCGTTTGCCGGGTTCGCTCACGGCCGATGCATTCCCTGCGCTGAGTACTGCCCTCGCGGATCCGAATGAATGAGCGACGACGCCGAACGCTGGAGAGAGAAATACCTCAAGAGCATCGAACAGCAGGAAAAGCTCGAGCGCCGCTGGGATGCTCGGCTCGACTTGCTGCGTCGTGGCCTGGTGCGCAGCACCCTGGCCGCCGAGGGCACTGACCGGGCTGTCGATCAATGCATGAAAGAGATGCGCGAGGTAGTGCGCACCGATGACATGGATGCCGGCCTCGCTGCCCTGCTGCCGCGCCTGGAGAAAGCCGTACTCGATTCCGAGCAACGCCGCGAAACCCGGGTCGAGCAGACGAGCGCTGCGTTGACCGCCCTGGTCGCCCAGTTGCAGAGGCTGCCGTTGCCCAAAGAAGTCAGCCGGCCGCTGAAGAAGTTTGCCAAGCAACTGGAGGACCGAGCCGGCCAGGCCCGGGAGATTCCGCTGCTGCTCAGCGAACTGAGCGGTTTGCAAGGCAAGGCCCTGAGCGCCTTGGACGCCCCTGTCGAACCGAATCGACCCGGCCTGCTGCAACGGCTGTTTGGCGGCCAAGGCCATGAGGAAGCGACGCCGCAGCCCCACGAGCCTGCCCAGGCCAGCGTGGCGTCTGCGCCAGAAACGACTCTGCCGGTAGCCGTTGAGCCGGCAGGTGATGCAGCCTCCGTCGCACCAGGGCCAGCACCGCAGCCATTGGTCGCGGAGCAAGCAGCCGAGGCGACGCCCGAACCGGTCGGCCCGGTTGCGCCGCAGACCCAAGTCGCGCCGACGCCCACTCCGACACCCGTCGCCGAAGTGATTCAGCCAACCAGCGAGCCGGACGAAGCAACCGCGCCCGCCCCGTCGCAAACACCGGTCGCCCACGAGCTCCCGGTAGCAGCGTCCAGCCCGGAGAATCCCGACGAACTGATGCCCGAGGATGAGCCTCAGGCCCTTCCCGCCTCCTCGTCGCCGCCAACAGAAGTCGAGCCCGACGACCCCCTGGCCGCAGCCGATATCGTAGACGCCCAGTACGCCCTGCCCGACTCGCCGGAGCCGTCCTACAGCTCGGTCGCCAAACACATTGAAGACACCTTGTTGGGCCTGTTGGGCGACCTGACCTTGCCCGAACGCCATCGCCCACAAGCCGAAGCCATGCGCGAGCGGCTGCGAAATGGGATGAACTGGTACGAACTGCTACCGATCCTCGATGATCTGGCGGTATTGATGCTGGCCATCACCGACACCGGCCAGCATGAGTTCGAAGCGTACTTGCAGCGCCTCAATGATCGGCTGGAGTCCTTCCAGAGCAGCCTGCAAGCCGCCAGTGAAGACCACGCCGACAACCTGTCGGCCTCCCGGCAAATGGACACCCAGATTCGCGAACAGGTGGACGGGCTGCAAAGCAGCGTGCAACAAGCCGATGACCTGGAAGGCCTCAAGCAGGTGCTGGAGAATCATCTTGAAGGCTTGCTCGGCACGATGGACCAACACCGTCAACAACGGGATCAGCGCGAGCAGGAAGTCTCGACGCGCCTGAAAAGCCTGGCCGATCGTGTCGCGCTGATGGAGCAGGATGCCCAGGTCGTGCGGGAAAATCTCGAAGAGCAACGGCAAAAAGCGCTGGTCGATCCGCTCACCGGCTTGCCCAACCGTGCTGCCTGGTCCGAGCGGCTGGAACATGAAGTCGGCCAGTGGCAGCAACATGGCAACAGCTTGCTGCTGGCCATGCTGGACCTCGATCATTTCAAGCGCATCAATGACAACTATGGCCATCTGGCCGGCGACCGGGTGTTGAAACTGATCGCTTCGGTCCTGCGCAAGCGTCTGCGTGGCAGCGATTTCATCGCGCGTTTCGGTGGCGAAGAGTTTGTCCTGCTGGTGCCGGATACGCCGCTGGCCGCTGGCGCCAAGCTGGCCGAGGCGCTGCGCCTGGCCATCGAAGCTTGCCCATTCCATTTCAAGGGCGAGCCGGTGACCGTGACGGTATCGGTGGGCATGACGGCCTTCAAGCCGGGCGAACACAGCGATTCAGTGCTTAAAAGAGCCGATCAGGCGCTCTACCGGGCGAAAAATGCCGGGCGCAACCGCGTGGAGCTGGGCTGAGGGCTAATTGTTCCAATTTGTTTATTATCGTCCCGCGCACCGGATCATCGCGGGGCGATACGTTACACTGTTGCATTACTTCCAGCGCGTAATGCCTTCCGCCATGAAATTTCTTTCGCTCATCGTTGCTTTCATTGTCCTGGCCGGCTGCACCAGCGGCCCGCGGTTCGACACCAGTCACCCTTCCGTCAACCATGACAACCGCATCCAATTCGTGGTGGTGCATTACACCTCGGCCTCCCTGGAACGTTCCCTGGCCCTTCTGACCCATGGCGAAGTCAGTGCCCATTACCTGATTGGCGACGATAAAGACGCAACCATCTACAAGCTGGTGGATGAAAGCCGACGGGCCTGGCACGCCGGGGAAAGTGAATGGGAAGGTCGGACCTGGCTCAATTCCAGCTCCATTGGCATCGAAATCGTCAATCCAGGTTTCATCGACACGCCCACCGGGCGTCTCTGGTATCCCTACAGCGAAGCCCAGGTCCAGGCGCTGACCGTGTTGCTCAAGGACATCCTGAAGCGCAACGGGCTCAACCCGCGCAGCATCATCGGCCACAGCGACATCGCGCCCCTGCGCAAGCTCGATCCAGGCCCGCTGTTTCCATGGAAGCGCCTGGCGCAGGCGGGCTTGGGAGTATGGCCGGACGAGCAGGCAGTCGCGCGCCAGCAGGTACTCTTCGCCGCGCAGCTACCGTCCGCCAGTTGGTTCCAGGCCGAACTGGCCCGCCTGGGCTACCCAACGCCCCAGACCGGCGAATGGGACGTGGCCACCCAACAGGTGCTGGCCGCCTTCCAGATGCACTACCGTCCGACCCGCTTCGACGGCACACCGGACGCGCAAAGCGCGGCGATTCTGCAGGTGCTCAACCAGACAAAATAATGACGCCCGTCCGACGAATCGGGCCAAATCCAAATCAGAGGCTATAACTCATTGGTAACTTTCGGATTACCGATGATGACGGCTGCCCGCGAAAACCTACAGAGCTGGCTCCATCGCCCCCTTTTCCTGGCGATGATAGCGGCTGCCCTGAGTACCGTCCTGCTGCTGGCGGGCAGTCTGTTCGTGGTGGTGCAGCAGATCCAGCAGCGTGAAAGCGACCAGATGAATGCCCAGGGCGAGCGCTTCCTGCTCCGGCTGGAACAGCTCTTCGGGCAACTGCGTGAAAGCCTCGACGACCTGCAAAACCAGCCCTTGCGCGGCTGCGACGATGACATGATCGCGACCTTGCGCGAGGTCAGCTTCAACTACCGTTTCGTTTATGAAGCGGTGTACATCGACGGCAGCGGCGTTTGTACCAATCGCCCGCGCCCGAGTGGATTGTCGGTGACCCGCCCGCCCGACCTCCGGGGCCCGACCTACAGTTACTGGCTCAATACCACCACCGAACCCGATGAAGACCGCGCGGCGTTGATGCTAGGGCGTGGCAATTTCCGCGTCGCGACCTCCCGTGGACATTTGGCCGACGTGGTCGACCTGCCACCCGGCAGCAGTCTTCTAGTGGTCCTGGATCATGGCGAGCGGGCCATTCCCGTGTTGGGCACCCAACAACGCTGGCCGCCCGCGGAGCCTTGGCCACCGAAAAGCCAAAATGCCTTGCAGGTAACGCAGACCCGGCTGATCTATCGGATGCCCACTGACAGCCCGGAATATCAGCTAGTGCTGATTGCCCAGCGCAACGGTTTCAAGGTTCCGCCCTATGCTTGGTGGATGTTGCCCATCAGCCTGGTGCTGGGCCTGGGGATTGGTTTCCAGGTGTATCTCCTGGCACGCCACCGCCAGTCCATGGATGCCGAACTGCACGGGGCCATTCGGCGCGGTGAACTACAGGTGTTGTACCAGCCGATTTTCGACCTCGACAGCCGCAACTGTGTTGGCGCCGAAGCCTTGCTGCGCTGGCGACGACCGGACGGCACCCTGACCAGCCCGGACTTGTTTATCCCGATGGCCGAAAACACCGGGCAGATCCGCCAGATCACCGATTTCGTGCTGCAGCGGCTGTTCGACCAACTGGGCCAGCTGTTGCGGGCCAATCCGCAGCTGTATATCTCGGTGAACCTGGCGGCCTGCGACGTGATGGTGCCGCGCATTGGCGAAGTCATCGCTCGCCTGCTGGCGTTGCATCGGGTTTCGGCGAACCAGATAGCTTTCGAAGTGACCGAGCGCGGGCTGATCGATGTGTTGGTCGCCCGGGATAACCTGCAATCGCTGCGTGATGTCGGGCACCAGGTGCTGATCGACGATTTTGGCACCGGTTATTGCAGCCTGGCCTACCTGCAGACCCTGCCGGTGGACTGCCTGAAAATCGACAAGGCTTTCATCGACGCCCTGGGCCACGATGCCGCCAGCAGCGGCGTGGCCCCGCACATCATTCGCATGGCCCACGCCCTGGAACTCAAGGTGATCGCCGAAGGCATCGAGCATGAAGCCCAAGCCTCCTATTTGAGCAGCGAAGGGGTGAGGTTCGGCCAGGGCTGGCTGTTCGCCCATGCTCTTAGCGCGGTGCAGCTCATTGAGTTGATTACCCGCGGCCGACGCCTGCGCGGACGTCGCCTTGATGATGAAGCCTAAGCCGTGAGTCAGACCGTCAGCGCCATGTAGAACTGCGTGCCCTGTCCCGGCCTTGAATACACGCCCATGCGGCCGCCGTGGAGCTGGACGATCTCCTTGCACAGGGCCAGGCCGAGACCGGCGCCACCCTTCTTGCGTCCGACCTGGACGAAAGGCTCGAAGATCCGTCCCTGTTGGCCGTAGGCAATGCCTTCACCGTTGTCTTCGACGCTAATGATCACCCGCTCGCCATGGCGCCGGGCCTGCAAGCGGATCTGGCCGTCTTCGCCGGTGTGGCGCATGGCGTTGTCGATCAGGTTGTCGAGCACGCGATCCAGTTGCCCGGCGTCGGCGTGCAACCGTGGCAGCGGACCCTGGATGGCCACGAGCAGCTCGATACCCTTGGCGTGGGCCTGTTCGGCGAACCGCAACCGGGCATCCTCCAGCAGGTCGTCGATGGAACAAGGCGCCAGGGTCAGCTTTTGCAGGCCGTTCTGGTAGCGAGAAAAATTCAGCAGGTCATTGATCAGTTGCATCAGCCGCTGCATTTCTTCCGTGACGGTGTTAAGCAGGTCCGCCTCGCGGGACTCCGGCGGGAAGTGCAGGCGTTCCTGCAACAGGCCGAATGCCATGTGCATGCCCGTCACCGGCGTGCGCAACTCGTGGGAGGCACGCAGGACGAACTCGCTGCGCACCCGTTCGAAGGCGCGCTGTTCGGTGACGTCATGCAGCACCATGACCGCGCCGAGGATGTGGCCCTGGGTATGACTGACCGGCGTGAGGCTGTAGGTCAGCACCCGCGACTCGCCGTCGACCTCGATGCTCAGGTCTTCCGGTGCGCGCTCCAGGGTTCCACCGCGCAATACCAGGTGCAATTCTTCATCCAGTTCCAAGCGTCCCAAGGCCTCGCCCAGCCCTTGGCCCAGGCGCGCCTCATCCCAGCCCAATTGGCGCTGGGCCACCGGGTTGAGGTGTTCCAACCGGCCTTGGCGGTCGATCATCAGCAAGCCGTCGTCGATGCTGTCGAGCACGGCTTGCAAACGTTGCTGGCCGGCGAGCAGTTCATCGACATTGGTGGCTTGGTGTTCGCGCAGTGCCTGGGCCATGACCCCGAAACGACGGGTCAGCAGATTCAACTCGGCGGCGGAAGAAATGGGCAGCGTGACCTCGAAATTGCCCTGGCCGATGTCATCCGCCGCCGCGGCCAGCGCCTCGATCGGCGCGCCGAAACGCCGGGCAATGCCGTGGGCCGTAATAAAGCCGATGACCAGCACCGCCAGCCCCACCAGGCCCAGCAGCCCGGAAATCCACATCGCACGTTTCCGGGCGCGGTCCTGGGTTTCACTGATGTTGGTCAAGGCCTCGCGATAACCCTCGATCAACCCGTTACGCAGCACGTTGAATTTCTCGGTGAGCGCCTTGATACCGGTGAGCTGGCTCGCCTGCTGGCGAGACGCGGTGAAAGCCTCGAGAAACTCGACATAGTCGGCCTTGGCCCGGCTGAAGCTGACCGCTGCATCGTCCAGTTTTCGTTCGTGGGCAATCCCCTCGTCGATCAACGCCAGGTATTGCTGCTTGGACGCCTCCAGCGCAGCCAGGTTGGGCTTGTCGTCGAGCATGATCATCAACTGATCGCCCAGGGTCTGGCGCAGCTTGAGGCCCAGGTCCAGCAGGATGAAGTTGTCGCGTACCGATTGTTCCTGGGTGTTGGCCATCTGCATCACGCTGACCAGGCCAAGCACCAGCCCCAGCAAGGCCACGGTGATCAGCGCCGAGATGCTGAGAAACAGTCGCGTGCGCAGCTTCATCGCCAGTTTCATAAGGTGTCGCTCACAGGTTGTACTGCTTGCGTTTGCGATACAGCGTGGAAGCATCGATACCCAGGGTCTTGGCCGCCTGGTCGAGGGTATCGGCCGTGGCCAGCACCGCGCCGATGTGGGCTTTTTCCAGTTCATCGAGGCTCAAAGCGGCACCGATGCGCGGCGCATTGTTGACCGGCTGCTCGGCCATGCCCAAGTGACTGATTTCGACTTTTTCCTGTGGGCAGATGATGCTGGCGCGCTCGACCACGTTGCGCAGTTCGCGGATGTTGCCGGGCCAGCGATAGCCTAGCAGCGCTTCGCGCGCCTCGTCGCTGAAGCCCCGGGCCGGGCGCGCGTATTCCTTGACGAAGCGGGCCAGGAAGCGATCGGCCAGGGTCAGGATGTCTTCGGCGCGCTCACGCAGCGGTGGCAAGTGCAGGGTGATGACGTTCAGGCGATACAGCAGGTCTTCGCGAAAACGCCCGTCGCGCACCATGTCTTCGAGGTTGAGGTTGGTGGCGGCGAGAATTCGCACATCGGCGCGGCGAGTGACCGGATCCCCTACCCGCTCATATTCCTTGTCTTGGATAAAACGCAACAACTTGGGTTGCAAAGTCAGCGGAAAATCGCCGATCTCGTCGAGAAACAGTGTGCCGCCGTCGGCCTGGTTGACTCGGCCCAAGGTACTTTCGCTGGCGCCGGTGAACGCCCCTCGGCTATGGCCAAACAACTCGCTTTCCATCAATTCGGCGGTCAGTGACGGGCAATTGATGGTGACGCAGGATTTCTTCGCGCGCTTGCTCCAACCGTGGATCGCTCGAGCCAGCTCGCCTTTACCGGTGCCGGATTCGCCGAGGATCAGGATGTTGGCGTCGGTGCTGGCCACTTGGCGCGCGGTCTCCAGCACGACTTTCATCGCCGGACTGTGGGAGTCGAGGCCGTCCTTGGGTTTACGCACCTCGCCTTCCAAGGCTTCGAGCCTTGCCGACAGTTGGCGCACTTCCAGTTGCTTGGCGGTGGCCAGGCGCAGCTGATCCGGGCTGCAAGGCTTGACCAGGTAATCGGCGGCGCCAGCCTGGATGGCATCGACCGCGGTGTCGACGGCCGAGTGGGCGGTGACGATCACCACTCGCATCCAAGGCGCTTGGATACGCATTTGTGCCAGGACATCCAAGCCGTTGTCTTCCCCCAGGCGCAGGTCGAGAAAACACAGGTCGAACACCTGGCGTTGCAGCAGTGCGTCGGCTTGGGCAGCGCTGTTGGCCGTGGCGACGGTATAGCCTTCGTCTTCCAGGCAGTAACGGAACGTACGCAGGATGGCGGACTCGTCGTCTACCAGCAGAATGCGGCCTTGGTGCTCAGTGGCGGATTCCATTTTTCCTACGCTCCTTTAATGAATGATGTTGGTTAGTGTCAGAAAAATCGGGCAAGTTGCATGGTCGATTCTGAGGGGATATTACCCACCGAGCGTGCCTCTGTGGATGTCTGACTCCTAAAAGCCTGATTTGAGTTCCTTTTTTTCTGCTTCCTACGGGTCGGACGGTTCGTATCGCTGATTCCGACGGTTGCGTCTGACAGGCAGTTCCAAAACAACCTGACGCGTTTTCTTTTTCCACTCGTGCAATACGCACGACAGGCGCGCGGGCCATCGTGCAGGATGCGTTCCCCGCGTTTTGTGGTGATTCCACAACATATTGATTTTAAAGAGATTTATCTGAACAAAATCCTGGCACGGCGGCTGCAATGCTCTGGTCAACGTTGGCGTATATGCGCCTCAACCAGACACCACACCCGGGTGGGGAGGAATTTCAGGATGAATCGTCAAAGTGCCGCCCAATTTAAAAGCGCCGCCCAATTTCGACTCTCTTCTCTGCACCTCCAGCAGGGCTTGTGGGCTGCCCTGGCCCTGTTGGTCACGCTCGTGATTGGCCAGCAATGGTTGCTCTGGCAGGAGCGTCAGCAACCAGAAGCGCCGCAAGTTTCGATTCATCGCGCCCCACAAACCCACTTCAGCGCCGTCAGCAACCTCAAGGACGCTTCCTCTGCCATGCGCATGATGGATGTCGATCAGGTTCAGCCAATGACCGACATGCCGCGTGAAGAGCGCTGGGTGTTTTAACCCGATGTACCGGTCGTCCACTGCGCCGGAACCATCACCGCCAGACCCTCACTAAATAGAAAAGCGTAAGGAGAATCACCATGTTGAGCTGGGCAATTACCTTCCTGATCATTGCCATCATCGCCGCCGTACTGGGCTTCGGTGGTATCGCAGGCACCGCCACGGGCATCGCCAAGATTCTCTTTGTCGTGTTCCTGGTGATGTTCATTGCTTCCTTCTTCTTTGGCCGTCGTGGCCGAGGCTGACCATGAGCGTTTCATTCAAAGGACTGGCCGCCGCCCTGTTGCTGGGCGGCAGTGCCATGGCAATGGCTGCCAATGACGGACAGATGCGCGTCAACCAAGTGCTGCAGGCGGACCCGCAATACCGCGAGACTTGGCAGCACGTCGTGAAAAAAGAAGAACGCCTGCCGGAATGGGTGATGAACCTGACAGGCGATTCGGAACAGATGAATGCTGTCGAGGAAGACGGCGACAAGTACTTGGTGGGGCCGCTCTGTGAAACCCAGGCAACGTGTCGCAGCAAGCGTCTGATCGTTGCCTTCAGTTTCGACAAGGACGAGGCCTATGCCATGTTGGTGGAAGTCCCTGCCGGACTGCCGGCGGACAAGTCCCCAACCCGTCATGCCGATTACCGCTTCCTCGGTAATCCCAATGAAGGTATGCAAGAACTGTTGATGGAACAACTGAAGAAAGATCCGAACTGGTACTGATTCTGAAAACGGGAAAAGCAGCCCTGCTTTTCCCTGCTGCACAGCCCGAGGAGGGCCGGTGCATGACCAGGGGGCCGGGACGTTCTGACGGATGAGCGTCGGAGTGACCTACGGGCACAAGGGGTGCCTGCGAAAGGGCCGGGTCAGGTAATAGCTGCGACGCAAGTTCGCAAAGCCCGCATGGCTTGGCGAACTTGCGTAGAGCTTCGTGTCGCACAATGCGTGGGCCAGAGCGATTGGGTTCTTCTGGCGTCATACGCCGGTCGCGATGCGGCATTTTGTCTCCTCCCGCCAATTTATTGCCCTTTCCTCGACCGTATATCGGAGAATGCCGAGATAAATTGTCTCGTGGGCTGCGCTTCGATGCGTTGCCATTTCATCGGTTTACCAACCCAGGCTGAATCAGCCCAGCTACGCTGAAATGGCCGCTCCACGGCACTTATGCCTGCATAAATGGCGCATTCGAACCGCTTGTTAGGCGGGTTTCGTTTGGAAAATCTCATGCCGATTCGGCATGGGGTAGGCGTTTACGGCATTAGACGATCCCCCCTGGCATCGCAATAGTTGCGCCTTTTTTCGCCTGCCAGTAAGCCGCTCGCGCGTGCTCGGGGTGACCTTATACGGGGGCAGGGGCGCGAATGTTTTTCGTCATCGACGAGCCATTCGCGCCCCTGTCCGAGTCCAACTGAAGTAAGGGTAACGATATGAAGAAGGCACGACTAAGCCTCGCCTGGCAGATCCTCATCGGTCTGGTGCTAGGGATTGCATTGGGCGCGCTGCTCAACCATTTCAGTGCCGAGAAGGCCTGGTGGATCAGCAACGTGCTGCAACCGGCGGGCGATATCTTTATCCGTCTGATCAAGATGATCGTGATCCCGATCGTGATTTCCTCGCTGATCGTCGGCATCGCCGGGGTGGGTGATGCCAAGAAGCTCGGGCGTATCGGTCTCAAGACCATCCTTTACTTCGAAATCGTCACCACCATCGCCATCGTCGTCGGCCTGCTGTTGGCCAACTTCTTCCAGCCGGGCAGTGGCATCGACATGAGCACCCTGGGTACGGTGGATATTTCCAAGTACCAGGCCACGGCGGCGGAAGTCCAGCATGAACATGCGTTCATCGAGACCATCCTCAACCTGATCCCGTCGAACATCTTTGCCGCCGTCGCCCGTGGCGAGATGCTGCCGATCATTTTCTTCTCCGTCTTGTTCGGCCTGGGCCTGTCCAGCCTGCAATCGGACTTGCGCGAGCCGCTGGTGAAAATGTTCCAGGGCGTGTCGGAAAGCATGTTCAAAGTCACCCACATGATCATGCAATACGCCCCGATCGGTGTGTTTGCCCTGATCGCGGTGACAGTCGCCAACTTCGGCTTCGCCTCCCTGCTGCCGTTGGCGAAACTGGTGATCCTGGTTTACGTCGCCATCGCCTTCTTCGCCTTCGTCGTGCTGGGCCTGATCGCCCGCCTGTTCGGCTTCTCGGTGCTCAAGCTGATGCGCATCTTCAAGGATGAGCTGGTGCTGGCCTACTCCACCGCCAGTTCCGAAACCGTGCTGCCGCGCGTGATCGAGAAGATGGAAGCCTACGGTGCGCCGAAAGCCATCTGCAGCTTCGTGGTGCCGACCGGTTATTCGTTCAACCTTGATGGCTCGACCCTGTACCAGAGCATCGCGGCGATTTTCATCGCCCAGCTGTACGGCATCGACCTGTCCATCAGCCAGCAATTGCTGCTGGTGCTGACGCTGATGGTCACGTCCAAGGGCATTGCCGGCGTGCCGGGCGTGTCGTTCGTGGTGCTGCTGGCCACCTTGGGCAGCGTGGGTATTCCGCTGGAAGGCCTGGCCTTCATCGCCGGTGTCGACCGCATCATGGACATGGCCCGTACTGCGCTGAACGTTATTGGCAACGCCCTGGCGGTGCTGGTCATCGCGCGTTGGGAAGGCATGTACGACGATGCCAAGGGGCAGCGCTACTGGAACTCCCTGCCGCACTGGCGCAGCAAGGAGCCGTTGCCGGCGGGGGAAACTTCCAGCAATTGATGCCTGCCTTGAGGCCGCCATCGCGAGCAGGCTCGCTCCCACACTGACGAGTGTTCCCTGTGGGAGCGAGCCTGCTCGCGATGGCGGCGGCACATTCAACATCAAGCCAACCAAACCCCGGAGCAATCCGGGGTTTGTCGTTTCTGCCAGCCCCGCTATCATTCGCGGCATCTTCCGAGGGACTTAACCGATGCTCAATGGCCTGTGGCTTGGCTTCTTTATCGTGGCAGCCGTGTCGGCGCTGGCGCAGTGGCTGATTGGCGGCAACGCCGGGATCTTCGCGGCCATGGTGGAAAGCATTTTCGCCATGGCCAAGCTGTCGGTGGAGGTGATGGTCCTGCTGTTCGGTACCTTGACCCTGTGGCTGGGCTTCCTGCGCATCGCCGAAAAGGCCGGGATCGTCGACTGGCTGGCCAAGGCCCTCGGCCCGCTGTTCTTGCGCTTGATGCCGGAAGTGCCCGCAGGCCATCCGGCGATCGGCCTGATCACCCTCAACTTCGCCGCCAACGGCCTGGGGCTGGACAACGCGGCCACCCCCATCGGCCTCAAGGCCATGCGCGCCCTGCAAGACCTCAACCCCAGCCCGACCATCGCCAGCAACGCGCAGATCCTGTTCCTGGTGCTCAATGCCTCGTCGCTGACCCTGCTGCCGGTGACCATCTTCATGTACCGCGCCCAGCAAGGCGCGCCGGATCCGACCCTGGTGTTCCTGCCGATCCTGCTCGCCACCAGCGCCTCGACCCTGATGGGGCTGCTGTCCGTGGCGTTCATGCAACGCCTGCGCCTGTGGGACCCGGTGGTGCTGGCTTACCTGATTCCGGGTGCGCTGGTGCTGGGCGGTTTCATGGCGTTGTTGGCGACGCTCTCGGCCACGGCGCTGGCGGGGCTGTCATCGATCCTCGGCAACCTGACGCTGTTCGGCCTGATCATCTTGTTCCTGGTGGTGGGCTCACTGCGCAAGGTCAAGGTGTATGAAGCCTTTGTCGAAGGCGCCAAGGAAGGGTTCGACGTTGCCAAGAGCCTGTTGCCGTACCTGGTGGCCATGCTCTGCGCCGTCGGCGTGCTGCGGGCCTCGGGCGCGCTGGATTTCGGCCTGGACGGTATCCGCCACCTGGTGCAGTGGGCCGGCCTGGACACGCGGTTCGTCGATGCCTTGCCGACTGCCATGGTCAAGCCGTTCTCTGGCAGCGCCGCCCGGGCCATGTTGATCGAGACCATGAAGACCTCCGGCGTGGACAGCTTCCCGGCCCTGGTGGCGGCGACCATCCAGGGCAGCACCGAGACCACGTTCTACGTGCTGGCAGTGTATTTCGGTGCCGTGGGCATCCAGCGGGCGCGCCATGCCGTGGGCTGCGCGTTGCTGGCGGAGTTCGCCGGAGTCGTGGCGGCGATTGGTGTGTGCTACTGGTTCTTTGGCTAAGCGGCGGGAGTGAGTTCTTGCGATAGCGGTGGTTCAGCTGACAGCGCTGCTGGATATGCCGCCGTCATCGCGAGCAAGCCCGGCTCCCACAGGGTCTAGAGCCGGACATAAATATTGGCTACACCTCAGAACCACTGTGGAAGCTGAGCTTGTGGGAGCAAGGCTTGCCCGCGATGCAAACACCTCGGTGTAGCGGATAGACCCAGGCGCTGCCATCGCGAGCAAGCCCGGCTCCCACAGGTCACCGCGAATCCCTGTGGGAGCGAGCTTGCTCGCGATAAGGTCCGAAGGGCCTTCAGTCCGTCACCTCGAAACGCAGCACGCCGATCATCTGGCCGTTTTCCGTAAGCACTCGCACTTGCCATTTGCCGGTCGAATTTTCCGGGAAGTTCTGCTTGTGGGTCCAGGCGCGATAGCCTTCCTTGCGCCCGCCATGGATGTCCAGGGCGATGCGGTCGACTTCTTTGCCGTTGAACTGCCAGACGTGATAAATCCGCTCGTCGAGCCCTCGCGGCGCATTGATGGCCGTGTAGGCGTACAGGCCATTGCCGCGAATCTGCGCCGCGCTGACCTGCTTGAGGCTGGCGCCCGGCGTGCGGTCCTCCAGTTGGGTGCTGATGGCCACTTCGGTCATCCACAGCGTGGCCGGTGGCACCCAGGAGCGCAGCATCCACCCAGCGGCCCCAATCCCCACGGTGATGCAGAGGATCGCCAGGGCGTTGCGCACGGTGCGGATCGGGAAGATCGAGGCCAGGCTGGGAAACGACAGCAACATGGCAGTGCCCAGCGCCAGCTTGAAGCTCTGGTCGGTGGTCAGGTGCAGGATCACCGGCAACGCGGTGAGCAGGGCGGCGAACAGCGTCAGCGTGTGCAGCGCCAGGAACGCCCAGCGCCGGGGCGCCAGCCATTTGTAGTACAGCGGATCGGTGATCGAAATCAGCGCCGCGATGGTCAGCAGCCCGGTGAAAAGCAGCTGGCTGCTGTTCCAGGTGGTGGTGATAAAAAAGAACGGCAGGACGAAAAACAGGCTTTCCTGGTGAATCATCTGCGTGGCATAGCGCAACAGCGGCTGGGGGATTTCCCGTTTGAAAATCCGCGTGAACAGCCGGGTCATGCTGTTCTCCACCATCAGCCAGAGCCAACTCACCAGCATCATGATGGCAATCCAGGTCGCCAGGCCCTGCTGGCGGTCCACCAGCATGAAACTGCCGACCCCGGAGATGAAACCGCCGAGCGCAATGACCCCTGGATAGCGCTTCATCAATTCAAGGATGCGCTGGAGATAGACCGTCAGGTTTTGCATTCAGTGGTTTCACAGTAAGTCGTAGGAAATATCCCTGACAGAGTATCGCCAGGACGATGACAAGGCGAGGAGCGCGACGCCTACCGTGGCTATCTTTTGTGGCGAGGGAGCTTGCTCCCGCTGGCCTGCGAAGCAGGCCCCTGAATTTCTTCAGACAGACCGCATTGCCCGGGGTTGCGACTGCTGCGCAGCCGAGCGGGAGCAAGCTCCCTCGCCACGGGATTTGAGTGCTCCTGAGCGAGGGTCATCGCGAGCAAGCTCGCTCAATCAGACGTCGGTCGCGCCCTGCGACTCCATCGCCACCCAATCCCCACCAGCAGCAACCCCAGCAAACCAGCCAGCCCCCAGACAAGCTCATCATCACTGAGCAACGGCTTCTCGATGCGCAAATACCCCGGGTCCTTGAGCAGTTCGCGCAGGGCCGCGTTGGCCTGTTCCAGGCTCACCCCCTGCAGGCGGACCGCCGGGTTGGCGAAGCGGCCGTCTTCGTAGTCACCCAGGGCGCTCCAATAGTAATCGGCCAGTGCGCTGTTGCCTTGAACCGCCCAGGACTGATGGGCGATGGCCGCGCGTTTGATGCGCACGAAACTGGCCGGGTCCAGGCCATCCTTGAGCAAGGTCTTGCGCAGCTCTTCGAGGGCTTGTTCGGCTTCGGGCAGGTCCTCGCGGGAAAGGTCGGCGTTCAGGCTGAAGAAGCCAACGCCGCCGAACACTTCGCGCTCGGTCCACGGCCCGTAGGACAGGCTGCGGTCCAGGCGCAATTGGCGATAGAGCGCCCAATCCAGGTAATCCTTGAGCAGGTCGAACGTCTCGTCATGTTGCTCGTCCAGCACCGGCTCGGGGAACAGCCAATGCAGCTTGGCGCTGTCGCCGACCAGGCCACGGATCAGATTGCGCTTGGTGACCGCCTTGTAGCGGATCTGCGGCAGCGCCTCGTGGACGCTGGGCTCCACCGGTTCGAGCTCGCCAAAGGCGCGTTCCAGGTAGGCCGGCAGCAGTCGGTCGAGATCGCCGACCATGATCAGCGTCATGTTGTTCGGCGCATACCAGTCCTTTCGCACTTGTTCGAGGCGGGCGAGGGTATGGCGCTGGACCTCGGGCCGTTCCGCGCAGCGCAGGCCCAGCTCAACCGCCAACTGATTGCTGGCCTTGTGGCCTAGGTCTTGGCGATCGAGCCAGCGTTGCAAGTGGGTGTAGTGGCCGCCGTCTTCGCGCTCCACCACCCGCTTGGCCGCTTCCAGGGCTTTTTCATCGATGCGGGTGCGGGTCAACAGCGCCAGCAGCAGGTCCAGGACCTTGCGTTGATTGCGTGCCGGGGCCTCGATGACGAACGTGGTGTCGGCGTTGCTGGTGAACGCGTTCCACTCGCCACCCAAGGCTTGCATGCGCTCTTCCAGGCCGCCTTCGCCGCTTTCGTCGACGCCGCTGAACAGCAGGTGTTCGAGCAGGTGCGGCAGTTCCTTGTCGGCGCAACTGAAGTCGTCCAGGCCCACGCCCACCACCAGCCGGATCGCCACGTGCCCGCGCTCGGTGCCGGGCTTGAGCAGCAGTTGCAGGCCGTTGGGCAGCATGTAGCCTTCGACCTGGAACCGGTCCAGGGCGACCACGGGCAGTGAACCGAGCAAAAGAACGGCGAGCAACAGACAACGCATAAAGGCTTCCTGGCGGCTGGGTGGAGGTCCATGGTGTCGGGCAGGCCGTCAACGGCGGAGTGTCGCCCGGAGTCGGCTCGCTCCCCCTATCGAATCTATGCGGTGTTCATGACAACGGGAGCAGGCGGGCCGGTGAACGGTTTCAGGCCCGAGCCATTGTTTTTGACTGACGTTTTTCACTGACATTGTTACTGACTGACCAATGCGCCAGTCGTTCACGGCGAATGGGTAATGTCGCTAATTTCATCGGCCGCCAGCGCGCCGATCTCGGACGTCTCCAGCACCACGTAGGCACTGCCGCAAAACAGCGAATTGAGGCGTCGCATGTCAGCAATCAGCTCCAGGTGCAGGGAACTGGTCTCCATGCTTTGTACGACTTTGCGTTGCAAACGGCTGACATGGGCGTGGGCCATGCGCCGCTCCTGCGCTCGAAAGCGACGTTTCTCACGCAGCAACTGCCGGGCGCTTTCCCGGTCGGCGCTGAGGAATACCGACAGGCCCAATCGCAGGTTGGCGATCAAGTGGCTGTGCAGCCCCGCCAATTCCTCCAGGCCGACCTCGGAAAAGGAACGACGTTGCGAGGTTTTCTGCTGCTGGACCTTGCGCAACATGCGCTCGATGAGGTCGCTGGCCAGCTTGAGGTTGATCGCCAGTTCGATGATCTCCGCCCAGCGGCGGCTGTCCTGTTCGCTGAGGTCCTCACGGGGCATTTGCGCCATGTACAACTTGATGGCACTGCACAGCGCTTCGACGTCATCGCTCATGCGCCGGACGTCCTGGGTCACCGCCGTTTGCGCTCCGCGCAGCACGTCCAGCATGGCTTCGAGCATGTTTTCGATCAGGTCGCCGATGCGCAAGGTTTCCCGGGCCGCGTTCGCCAGGGCCAGGCTCGGGGTGGCGAGGGCGGTGGCGTCCAGGTGGCGGGGCTTGGCCGTGCCGTTGGTCTCGGGCCGCTCCGGCAGCAGCCAGGCACAAAGCTTGGCCATCGGGCCGACGCTGGGCAGCAACACCAGGCACCGCACGGCGTTGTAGAGCAGATGGAAGCCGATCACGGTTTCCTGGGGGCTGAAATCCAGGCTATCGAGCCAGCCCACCAGCGGATCGAGCACCGGAATGATCAACACCAGCCCGATCAGCTTGTACAGCAGGCTGCCCAGCGCCACCTGGCGTCCGGCGGTGTTCTGCATGCTGGTACTGAGGAACGCCAGGATGCCGCTGCCGATGTTGGCGCCGATCACCAGGCCGATGGCCACCGGCAGACTGATCACCGCGGCGCCGGCCAGTGTCGCGGTGAGCAGCACGGCCGCGAGGCTGGAATAGGAGACCATCGCGAACAGCGCGCCGACCAGCGCATCGAGCAGGATGTCGCCGGTCAGTGAGGCGAAGATCACTTTCACGCCTTGGGCGTGGGTGATGGGCGCGGCGGCTTCGACGATTAACTGCAAGGCGAGGATGATCAGGCCCAGGCCGATGCTGACTCGGCCCATTTGCCCGACGCGCGTCTGTTTGCGCGAGAGGAAAAAAATCACCCCGAGGAAAATCAGCAGCGGCGACAGCCACGACAGGTCGAGGGTCAGCACCCGCGCCATCAGCGCGGTGCCGACATCGGCGCCCAGCATGGTGGCCAGGGCCGGGGTCAGCGCCATCAGGCCCTGGCCGACGAACGAGGTGACGAGCATGGCCGTGGCGTTGCTGCTCTGGACCATGGCCGTGACCATGATGCCGGCGATGAACGCCAGCCAGCGCCGGGACATGTTCTGGCTGATGACGTGGCGCAGGTTCGAGCCATAGACCCGCAGGATGCCGGTACGCACGATATGCGTGCCCCAGATCAGCAGGGCCACGGCGGAGAGCAAATTGAGCAGGGTCAGCATGAGAGGCCCCCTGTTAGCGTCCCAAAGGAACAAATGGGTGATGCCACATTCTTCGTTCTTGTACTTAAGCTGTAGTTGGCGAACGGTACGGGCGCCAGCATTGCACAGCTAAAGAATCGATTGAAACAAAACTGTCATGAAAACAGGTCGTCCAGAACGACAAAGATCCTGTGGGAGCGGGCTTGCTCGCGAAAGCGGTAGGTCAGTCGCATCGGTGCTATCTGATCCACCGCCTTCGCGAGCAAGCCCGCTCCCACAGGGGTATGCATTCCAGCTTAATGACCTGGCCGCTTTCCCGCAGGCATGAAAAAGGGGCTCCAAGAGCCCCTTTCATTCACTGCCCTCTACCTTACTGACCCGGCATGTCCTTGCGCAGTTTCACCGGATCCTGTTGCTTGCGCTTGCGCGCCATCGCGGTGCGCATCTTGATGTTGACTGCTTCCACCGCCAGGGAGAACGCCATGGCGAAGTAGACGTAGCCTTTTGGCACGTGCACGTCGAACGACTCGGCAATCAGCACGGTACCGACCACCAGGAGGAACGACAGCGCCAGCATCTTCAGCGACGGGTGCTTGTCGATGAACGTGCTGATGGTGCCCGAGGCCAGCATCATCACCAGTACGGCGACGATGATTGCCGCGACCATGACCGGCACATGGGAAACCATGCCGACCGCGGTGATGACCGAATCCAGGGAGAACACGATGTCGATGATCGCGATCTGGATGATGGTGTAGATGAAATTGCCGCCCTTGCCCGAAGGCGCGTCGCTGCTTTCATCTTCGCCTTCCAGCGCGTGGTACATCTCCTGGGAGCTTTTCCATAGCAGGAACAGGCCGCCGAAGAACAGGATCAGGTCACGACCGGAGATGCCCTGGCCGAACACTTCGAACAAATCGGCCGTCAGGCGCATGACCCAGGTGATGGACAGCAGCAACAGGATCCGCGTGATCATGGCCAGTGCCAGACCGAAAATCCGGGTGCGCGCCTGCATGTGCTTGGGCATGCGGCTGACCAGGATCGAGATCATGATGATGTTATCGATGCCCAGGACGATTTCCAGGGCGGTCAGGGTAAAGAAGGCAACCCAGATTTCCGGGTTGGTCAGCCATTCCATGTGAGTTCCTTTGAGCGAGTGTTAGGCCGCGCCGCGCCTTCGGTTACCCGAGAGGGGCGACGCAGCGGGCGTTGCTTTTATAGAGTGCTGAACAGCGGAAAAATCCCCATCAGCAAGGCGGCGAACATTATGCACAGGCAAACCAGTACTGCCCACTTCAAGGTGAAGCGTTGGTGATCGCCGAACTCGATTCCCGCCAGGGCCACCAGCAGATAAGTCGACGGAACCAGCGGACTCAGCAGATGCACGGGCTGGCCAACGATGGAGGCACGGGCCATTTCGACGGCGGTGATGCCGTAATGACTGGCGGCTTCGGCCAAAACCGGTAACACCCCGTAATAAAATGCATCGTTGGACATGAAGAACGTGAACGGCATGCTCACCAGTGCGGTGATGACCGCCAGGTAAGGACCGAGGAATTCCGGAATCACCGCCAGTAGGCTCTTGGACATGGCGTCGACCATGCCGGTGCCGGACAGGATGCCGGTGAAAATCCCTGCCGCAAAAATCAGCCCGACCACCGCCAGTACACTACCGGCGTGCGCCGCGACGCGGTCTTTCTGCTGTTGCAGGCACGGGTAGTTGACGATCATCGCGATACTGAAGGCCACCATGAACAGCACCGGCAATGGCAACAGGCCAGCGATCAGGGTGCACATCAGGGCCAGGGTCAGCGCGCCGTTGAACCAGATCAGCTTCGGACGGCGGGCGTCCGGGAACTGGGACACGCTGATTTCGCTGTGGTCGATCTCATCGCCCGCCAGGTGCAATTCACCCAGGCGCGCACGTTCGCGCTTGCCGTACATGTAGGAAATCGCCAGGATCGCCACGACACCGGCCAGCATCGCCGGGATCATCGGCACGAAGATGTCGGACGGGTCCACATGCAGCGCACTGGCCGCCCGGGCGGTTGGGCCGCCCCACGGGGTCATGTTCATCACGCCGCCGGCGAGAATGATCAGGCCAGCCATGATGCGCGGGCTCATGCCGATGCGGCTGTAGAGCGGCAGCATCGCGGCCACGCAGATCATGTAAGTGGTCGCGCCGTCACCATCAAGGGAAACGACGAGCGCCAGAACGGCGGTACCGACCGAAACTTTCAACGGGTCGCCCTTGACCAGCTTGAGGATCTTGCGCACGGCCGGGTCGAACAGGCCGGAGTCGATCATCAGGGCAAAATACAGAATCGCGAACATCAGCATCACCCCGGTCGGGGCGAGCTTGGTGATGCCTTCGAGCATCATCGGGCCGATCTTCGGCGCGAAGCCACCGAACAGGGCGAACAGGATCGGGATGATGATTAGGGCGATCAGCGCGGACAGGCGCTTGGTCATGATCAGGAACATGAACGTGATGACCATGGCGAAGCCAAGGAAAGTCAGCATGGGAAATACTCCAGGCGTGGCGCGGCTATGGAAGGCGAACCGGACAGGTCAGCGCAGGATGCAAAGCACGGGGCGGACGGATGGAGTGGGTGCAGCGGGACGGGTAGCAGCGGACATCAGAATCACCATTGTTGTTGTTAAAAAGGCCGAACGAGCATCAGAAAGACTCGTTGTAGGCCACCGGTCTGTTGCCGGTAGGTGAGGCGATCCTAATCGCGCAAGCTTTCAGCAGCCTTTCGCAAGCCGAGCGTATGACCAAACGCACGAAGTTACTTTGTGGCGAGGGGATTTATCCCCGCTGGACTGCGCAGCAGGCCCAATAAAGGCAGAACGCATTTCTCCTGAAAATTGCGCGATGACAGATTTAGGGGCCGCTTCGCGCCCCAGCGGGGATAAATCCCCTCGCCACAAAAGCAGTCAGGTTTTTGCTTTGAAGGCTGAAAGATTCAACGGCCGCACCGCGCCCATCCAGATCGCATGGTCGGTGTGATCGGCCAGGTCATCGCCGGTCTCCGGGTGCAGGAAAATCACCAGCCCCTTGCGATTCAGGGCCAGCCACGGCAGGACCACGCCGATGTACTGCGGATCGAAGGCCAGCTGACAACTCCAGTCCGGATGCGGGCCGACCGGGCGTTGATGGACGCGGCCCATTTTCAGCGGGAACAACTGCGCCGCTTCCTCACACAGCGCCCGCGCCTGGTCGAGGGTATTGGCGTCGAAATACACGTGGGCGTGGTAGCCCTTGATCCGCTGCATCTGTTTCTCCTTGAAAAGAGGCCGAACCCTCGCCGTTTGCCGCGGGTCAGAGCCTTTACAGGCGGGACAACGAGGAAAACAGCCATGAAAAACGCCGAAACCCCGGTCATCAAAGTGGTGCTCTATGGTGCCATGAGCAGCCTCGGCAGTGCGTTGATGGCTGAACTGCTACGGCGCCAGCATGAGGTCATCGCCATTCTCGATGACCTCACCGCCCTGGCCCCACGCCCGGGCCTGCGGACCAAGACCGGCGATCTGTTCGACCCGGAGCGGGTCAAGCAAAGTGTCGCCGGCGCCAGCGCCGTGGTGTGCCTGTTGAATGCACCAGGGCTGCCGATGAACAGCGAACAGGTGGAGCGCACCCTGGTTCCCGGCCCGGTGGAGCAGGTCTTGGCGGTGGATGCCCTGATCGCCGGCATGCAGGCGGTGAACATTTCACGGCTGTTCCTGGTGGGCGATTTTGCGCTGCTGGACGAAGAACAGGCCGACGATGATTTGCAGCGCCACGCCGCCGAAGAAATGCTCGACGCCCTGAAGAGCAGTGCCTTGCAGTGGACCCTGATCAACGCGCCCTACGCCGCGCCTGGCCTGGGCATCGAACATTTCAGCCAGGTCAGCACCAGCCTGGAACCCGGCCTGGCCGAAACCTTGGAGCGGCTCAACCGCGTGGCGGTCGGCATTGCCGACGAGCTGCGCCTGAACCTGCACGTGGGCGAGCACGTCAGCTTCGTGCCCGCCAATTAGAGATGGACATCCCGTGGCGAGGGAGCTTGCTCCCGCTGGGCCGCGTAGCGGCCCCAAAAAGACGGCCACGTACTCAAACAGCAATCGACGGCAACGGCAATCCCGTGAGCGACTCGGCGCTGTTAGCCTGTTCTTCCATCAGCCAATCAACGAATTGCCGGATCAACACACCGCGCCGTTTACGCTGGGGCAAAACCACGTAATACCCCAGCCGCGACAGCACCGTTTCCGCGATCGGACGACACAACAGGCCCTGGGCCAATAAGTTATCCACAAGGTGACGCCAGCCAATCGCGACGCCTTGGCCGCCAATCGCCGCCTGGATGAGCAGCGTGTAGTTGTCGAAGCGCAACTGCCCGGGCGCCGGCGGCGAGGTGATGCCCAATTCGCGGAATACACCACTCCAGTCGAACCAGCTGTTGCTGTTGCTCGCGCGCAAATGCAGCAACGGAAATTCCGCCAAGGCCTGGGCGGGCAAGGGCAGGGGACGCTCCTTGAGCAGCAGCGGGCTGCACACCGGAAAGACTTCTTCGCTGAATAGCCAACGACTTTCGCCTTGTTTGAAGCGACCGTCGCCGAACAGCACGGCAACGTCGATATCGGTGCGGAGCATGTTGTGATTGCGTTCGCTGGTCACCAGGCTCACGTCCACTTGCGGGTTGGCGGCGTGAAAGCGATGCAGGCGCGGCATCAGCCAATAGGCGGCGAAGGCGAAGTCCGTGGCGACTTGCAGCACCTCGTGCTGGTGCTGGGCGGTGATGGCGCTGAGCCCGGCATCGATGCTCTGCAAACCGGCCTGCACCTGCTCGAACAGGATCGTCCCGGCCTCGGTCAGTTCAATGCCACGGTAGATGCGATCAAACAACCGCGTACCCAGTTGCTCTTCCAGGCGCTTGATCTGTTGGCTGATGGCCGGTTGCGTGGTGCCCAGCTCAATCGCCGCCGCGGTAAAGCTCTGTTGGCGAGCCGCGGCTTCAAAGGCTCGGAACAGTTCCAAGGACAGGCTACCCAGGGCGTCATACATAAGCTGTGCTTATCCTAGTCATTATCCTGCATGGGCTTTACCCAAAAACCCGGGGGCTACATGCTCAATCGCAGCAATGTCGCATAACTGCCTACTATGGAATGCCGCGAATACATGAAGCGCAAGAACATTCTTTTCATCATGGCCGATCAAATGGCCGCGCCAATGTTGCCGATCTACGGTCCTTCACCGATCAAGCTGCCGAACCTGTCGCGCCTGGCCGCCGAAGGCGTGGTGTTCGACGCCGCCTATTGCAACAGCCCACTGTGCGCGCCGTCGCGGTTTACCCTGGTGAGCGGCCAGTTGCCGAGCAAGATCGGCGCATACGACAACGCGGCGGACTTTCCCGCAGATGTGCCGACCTACGCCCATTACCTGCGCCGCCTCGGCTACCGCACGGCGTTATCCGGCAAGATGCACTTTTGTGGCCCCGACCAACTGCACGGCTACGAAGAGCGCCTGACCAGCGACATCTACCCGGCCGACTACGGTTGGGCGGTGAACTGGGACGAGCCGGACGTGCGGCCCAGTTGGTACCACAACATGTCGTCGGTGTTGCAGGCCGGGCCTTGCGTGCGCACCAACCAATTGGATTTCGATGAAGAAGTGGTGTTCAAGGCCCAGCAGTACCTGTTCGACCACATCCGCGAGGACGGTGACCAGCCGTTCTGCCTGACCGTGTCGATGACCCACCCACACGACCCGTACACAATTCCCAAGGCTTTCTGGGATTTGTATGACGACAACGACATCCCATTGCCCCAGACCCCGGCGCAAACGGACCTTGATCCACATTCCCAGCGGTTGCTGAAAGTCTACGACCTGTGGGACAAGCCGCTGCCTGTGGATAAGATTCGCGATGCCCGTCGCGCCTATTTCGGTGCGTGCAGCTACATTGACAGCAACGTCGGCAAGCTGCTGCAAACCCTGGAGGACACCGGTCTGCTGGACGATACGATTATCGTCTTCTCCGGCGATCACGGGGACATGCTCGGCGAAAAGGGCCTCTGGTACAAAATGCACTGGTTCGAAATGGCCGCTCGCGTACCGCTGCTGATCAGCGCACCTGGGCAGTTCGCCAGCGGCCGGGTGGGTGCGGCCGTGTCCACCGCCGACTTGCTGCCGACCCTGGTGGAACTGGCCGGCGGCACGCTGGAACCGGGCTTGCCGCTGGATGGCCGTTCGCTGGTGCCGCACCTGCAAGGGCAGGGCGGCCATGATGAAGTGTTCGGTGAATACATGGCCGAAGGCACCATCAGCCCGTTGATGATGATTCGTCGTGGCCCGTGGAAATTCATCTACAGCGAAGATGACCCGTGCCTGCTGTTCGACGTTCGCAATGACCCCAAGGAACTGGAAGATCTCAGCCAATCCGCCGAGCATCATTCCCTGTTCAGCGATTTTCTCGCCGAAGCCCGCGCCAAGTGGGATATCTCGACCATTCACCAACAGGTGCTCGCCAGCCAGCGCCGCCGCCGTTTCGTCGCCCAGGCGCTGACCCTGGGCAAACTCAAGAGCTGGGATCACCAGCCGCTGGTGGACGCCAGCCAGCAGTACATGCGTAACCACATCGACCTCGACGATCTGGAGCGCAAGGCCCGTTATCCACAACCCTGCCAAAACCAATAACGTAAGGGGCAAGCCATGCAAAAGTTATCCACAGTACTGACCGCTGGGCTGTTGGCATTGAGCAGCGTTTCGGCCTGGGCCGAGCAGAGCTGCGAAACGGTGAAGATGGCCGATCCGGGCTGGAGCGACATTGCCGCCACCAACGCCATCACCGGTTTCCTGCTGGACGGGATGGGCTACAAGGCCAAGGTCGACACCCTCGCCGTGCCGATCACCTTCGGTGGCCTCAAGGAAGGCCAGGTGGATGTGTTCCTGGGTAACTGGATGCCGGCGCAGCAGGGTTTCTATGACAAGTTCGTGGCCAATGGCGACGTCACGCAACTGGCCAAGAACCTGGACGGCACCGAATTCACCCTGGCGGTCCCGGATTACGTCTGGGATGCGGGTGTGCATAACTTTGCCGACCTGAACAAATTCGCCGACAAGTTCGACAAGAAAATCTACGGCATCGGTTCCGGCGCCCCGGCCAACCTCTCGCTGAAAGAAATCATCAAGACCAACGACTTCGGCATGGGCGAATGGAAACTGGTGGAGTCCAGCGAGCAGGCAATGTTGGCGGAAGTCTCCCGGGCGGTGAAAAAACAGAAATTCGTGACCTTCCTCGGCTGGACCCCGCACCCCATGAACGTGCAATTGAAAATGCACTACCTCAAGGGCGGCGAGAAATACTTCGGCGACACCGGCGCCGTCTATACGCTGACGCGCAAAGGTTATGCACAGGCCTGCCCGAACGTGGGCAAGCTGCTGACCAACCTGAGCTTCACCCAGGAAATGGAAAACAGCATCATGGCCGAGGTGGTCAACAACAAGGTCAGCAACGCCGAGGCGGCCAAGGCCTGGATCAAGGCCAACCCGGCGGTGCTGGATAAATGGCTGGACGGTGTGAAGACCCTGGATGGCAAGGACGCGTTGGCGGCGGTGAAGGCCAAGCTCTGACAATCATGCTGGCTCCGCGTGCTTTCCCAGCGTGACGCGGAGCCATTGTGGCGAGGGGATTTATCCCCGCTGGGTTGCGAAGCAACCCTAATGTGTCGACTCGGTGTGTCAGGCCAACTGCGTTCAGCCTTTTTGGGGTCGCTTCGCAACCCAGCGGGGATAAATCCCCTCGCCACAGGGAGAACAGTGCCTTGTCCTGATACCCTTGCTTGCAAACCCCATCCTTGAGGCCCCATGGCAATCCCCACGCGCCATTCACTCTTTCCCTTCCTGAGCTGGCTGCCCCGGCAGACCCGGGCCAGTGTCGGCCGTGACCTGATCGTCGGCCTCAGCGGCGCGATTCTCGCGTTGCCGCAGTCCATTGCCTACGCCCTGATTGCCGGCCTGCCCCCCGAGTACGGCTTGTACGCGGCGATCGTGCCGGTGCTGATCGCCTGCCTGTGGGGTTCGTCGTGGCACCTGATCTGCGGGCCAACGGCGGCGATTTCCATCGTCCTGTACGCCACCGTCAGTCCCCTGGCTGTGCCCGCATCCCAGGACTACATCACCTTGATCCTGCTGCTGACGGTGCTGGCGGGTATCTTCCAATGGTTGCTGGGTTTGCTGCGTTTCGGGGCGCTGGTGAATTTCGTCTCCCACTCGGTGGTGCTGGGTTTCACCCTGGGCGCGGCGGTGGTCATCGCCCTGGGGCAGTTGCCGAACCTGCTGGGCCTCGACCTGCCGAACGAAGCCACGGCCTTGAGGGGCCTGCTGATGCTGGTCGACCACATTGGGGCTGTGGATAAGCCATCGCTGCTGCTGGGATTGGGCACTTTGATTCTGGGTGTCCTGCTCAAGCGCTTGCTGCCGCGCTGGCCGAGCCTGTTGATAACTTTAGTCATCAGCAGCCTGGTGGTCTGGTTGTGGCCGGCGATGTTCGGGCATGTGGCGCTGGTCAGTGCTTTCGCCGGGCGCCTGCCGCCGCTCACTTTGCTGCCGCTGGACCTGGAGCTGATCCTGCGTCTGCTGCCCGGTGCCGTCGCGGTGGGCATGCTCGGGTTGGTCACCAGCTTGTCTATCGCTCGTTCATTGTCGGTACGGTCCGGGCAATTGCTCGATGCGAATCAGGAGGTGAGGGCGCAGGGGCTTTCCAATATTGTCGGAGGATTTTTCTCCGGATCGTTGTCAGCCGGTTCCTTCACCCGTTCCGGCCTCAGCTATGAAGCCGGGGCCTGTTCGCCCCTGGCCGGGGTGTTCTCGGCCTTGTGGGTGGCGTTGTTTGCGGTCGCCGGGGCGAAACTGATCGCGCACATCCCGATTCCCGCCATGGCTGGCAGCATTTTGCTGATCGCCTGGGGGCTGGTGGATCACCGGGGTATCCGCGCGTTGTACCGCGTGAGTCGCGCCGAATTCGTGGTGATGAGCCTGACCTGCCTGGCCACGTTGCTGCTGGAACTGCAAACCGCCATTTATGCTGGCGTACTGGCTTCGCTGTTCTTTTACCTCAAGCGCACCTCGCAGCCCCGGGTGCAGCATTTTCGCGAAGGGGAGGCGGAGATTTTGCGGGTGGGCGGCTCGATCTTTTTCGGCGCCAGCCATTACCTGCAAGTGCGCCTGCAACGGTTGCAGGCGCAGCGGGTGGTCATCGATGCCCAGCAGATCAACTTCATTGATTATTCCGGGGTGGAAATGCTCCATCAGGAAGCCCGGCGCCTGCGCGGCCAGGGGCGTAGCCTGACGTTGCGCATGGCCCGGCCGCAGGTGGTGGAGGAGTTGTTGAAGTTGGAAGGGGCGCAGGCGTGCCCGATTCATTTCGAGGACTGAAGAGATTGCACTGAGCTTAAGGTTCACACACACCCGTGGCGAGGGGATTTATCCCCGCTGGGGCGCGCAGCGGCCCCGTTTTTGGGACTGCTTCGCAGTCCAGCGGGGATAAATCCCCTCGCCACAACAGCCTAAAGCCTACAGCGCCAACTGGCGGCGCAGTTCGGCCAGCACCGGCGCGGTGTCCGGGCGTACCCCGCGCCACAGGTAGAAGGCTTCGCCCGCCTGCTCGGCGAGCATGCCCAGGCCATCCATCGCCACCGCCGCCCCGTGCTCACGGGCCCAACGGCAGAATGAAGTCGGTTCCTTGCTGTACATCATGTCGTAGCAAACCGTCTTGCCGGGCTCGATCAAGCTGGCGGCAATCGGTGGCACATCCCCTGACAGGCTCGCGGAGGTGGCGTTGATGATCAGGTCCACCGGCTCTTGCAGCCAGTCGAAGCCACTGGCCGAAACCGGGCCCAGGTCGGCGAACAACTCGGCGAGCAATTCGGCTTTTTCCACCGTGCGATTGGCGATGATCACCGAGGCCGGCGCTTCGGCCAGCAGCGGTTCCAGGGCCCCGCGCACCGCGCCGCCGGCCCCCAGCAACAGGATGCGCTTGCCCTTGAGGCTGAAGCCGGCGTTGACGGTCAGGTCGCGGACCAAGCCGGCGCCGTCGGTGTTGTCACCCAACAGGCGACCGTCGGCCAGCTTGCTCAACGTATTGACCGCCCCGGCCCGTTGGGCCCGCTCGGTCAGGCTGTCGGCCAGGCGAAAGGCGTCCTCCTTGAACGGCACCGTGACGTTCGCCCCACGCCCCTCGCGGAAAAATGCCTGGGCGCACCCGGAAAAATCCTCCAGCGGTGCCAGCAGCGTGCTGTAGTCCAGGCGTTGCCCGGTCTGCTCGGCAAACAGGCGATGGATCAACGGCGACTTGCTGTGGCCGATCGGGTTACCCATTACAACGTAGCGGTCCATGGATAATCCCCGTTCAGGCCGTAGCCAGCCAATCGCGATCCTGCAGGAAATACTCGGTCAGCCGCGCTTCTTCGCTGCCCGGCTCGGCTTTCCAGTCGTAGCCCCAGCGCACTTGCGGCGGCAAGGACATCAGGATCGATTCGGTGCGCCCGCCCGATTGCAGCCCGAACAGGGTGCCGCGGTCGTAGACCAGGTTGAATTCCACGTAGCGCCCGCGGCGGTATTCCTGGAACTCCCGTTGCTGGGCGGTGAACGCATCGTGCTTGCGACGACGCACGATCGGCAGGTAGGCGTCGATGTAGGCGTCGCCGATGGCGCGCATGAAGGCGAAGCTGGTGTCGAAGTCCCACTCGTTCAGGTCATCGAAAAACAGGCCGCCGATGCCCCGGGGCTCGTTGCGATGCTTGATGTGGAAATAGCTGTCGCACCAGGCCTTGTAGCGCGAATAGACGTCCGGGCCGAACGGTTCGCAGGCTTGCTGGGCGATGCGGTGCCAATGCACGCAATCCTCTTCCACGCCGTAATAAGGCGTCAGGTCGAAGCCACCGCCAAACCACCAGACCGGCTCTTCGCCTTCCTTTTCGGCGATGAAAAAGCGCACGTTGGCGTGGGAAGTCGGCACGTGGGGGTTGTGCGGGTGGATCACCAGCGACACGCCCAGGGCTTCAAAGCCGCGACCGGCCAATTCGGGCCGATGGGCGCTTGCCGACGGTGGGAGACCGCTGCCGAAGACGTGGGAAAAGTTGACGCCGCCCTTTTCGATCACCGTGCCGTTTTCGATCACCCGCGTGCGACCGCCACCGCCGGCAGGCCGGGTCCAGGCGTCTTCGACGAAGCGCGTGCCGCCGTCCTCGGTTTCCAGGGCGGCGCAGATACGGTCTTGCAGGTCGAGCAGGTAGGCTTTCACGGCCTCGGTGCGAGTGGACATGACATCACCTTGATCAGGGCTACGCTACGCGGCGTATAGCGGGCCGGTGGCAAATGGGCGCACAGGATACCACCGCACTTGCCCACGCCACAGTTGACGACGGTCAAGCTTAGGAGTCCGATAGCAGGCTTGGTAAAAAGTCCTGCGACAAGGAGAAAGTGAAGATGGCCAAACGTATCCAGTTCAGTTCCCACGGCGGTCCCGAAGTGCTCGAGTACGTCGATTACTCGCCTGCCGAGCCCGGCCCGCAGCAGGTGCGCGTCAGCAACAAGGCGATCGGCCTGAATTTCATCGACACCTATTACCGCAGCGGCCTGTATCCGCCACCGGCGTTGCCTTCTGGCCTGGGCGCCGAGGGCGCGGGCGTGGTCGAGGCGATCGGCTCCGATGTTACGCGGTTCAAGGTCGGCGACCGGGTGGCGTACGGCAGCGGCCCGCTGGGGGCCTACAGCGATGTGCATGTGTTGCCCGAAGCCAACCTGGTGCACCTGCCCGAAGCCATCAGTTTCGAACAGGCCGCCGGGGTGATGCTCAAGGGCCTGACCGTGCAATACCTGTTGCGCCAGACCTATGAACTCAAGGGCGGCGAAACCATTTTGTTCCACGCGGCCGCCGGTGGCGTGGGCTCCTTGGCTTGCCAGTGGGCCAAGGCTCTAGGCGTGAAGCTGATCGGCACTGTCAGCTCGGCGGAAAAGGCCGCCATCGCCAAATCCCACGGCGCCTGGGAAGTCATCGACTACAGCAAGGAAAACGTCCCGCAGCGCGTGTTGGAATTGACTGACGGCAAGAAAGTCCCGGTGGTGTACGACGGCGTTGGCAAGGACACCTGGCTGACGTCGTTGGATTGCACGGCGCCCCGTGGCCTGGTGGTGAGCTTCGGCAACGCCTCCGGCGCGGTGGATGGCGTGAACCTGGGGATTCTCTCGGCCAAGGGCTCGCTGTACGTCACCCGCCCAACCCTGGCGACCTACGCCAACAACGCCGAAAACCTGCAGCGCATGGCGGATGAGTTGTTCGGGATGATCGCCAGCGGCAAGCTCACGGTGGATATCAACCAGCGTTATCCACTGGCGGAAGCGGCCAAGGCCCATACCGAGTTGTCGGCGCGGCGCACGACGGGGTCGACCGTTCTCCTGCCTTGAGATTGGGTACCCAAGGGTACATGCAGTACCTGTGGGAGCGGGCTTGCTCGCGAATTCGGTGGGTCAGCTTGCATCAATGTTGAATGTGCCGACGCCTTCGCGAGCAAGCCCGCTCCCACACTTGCTCGGTGGTGCTCATAAATACTGGGTACAACACAAAACCTTGTGAAGGCGAGTTCGATTTCCCTGGCCGCCGCAAATCCCCTGTGGGAGCGGGCTTGCTCGCGATAGCGGTGGATCAGCCAACATCAATGCTAACTGACCTGACGCCTTCGCGAGCAGGCTCGCTCCCACACTTGCTCTGTGGTGCTCATAAATACTGGGTACAACACAAAACCTTGTGAAGGCGAGTTCGATTTCCCTGGCCGCCGCAAATCCCCTGTGGGAGCGAGCCTGCTCGCGAATTCGGTGGGTCAGCTTGCATCAATGTTGAATGTGCCGACGCCTTCGCGAGCAAGCCCGCTCCCACACTTGCTCTGTGGTGCTCATAAATATTGGGTACAACACAAAACCTTGTGAAGGCGAGTTCGATTTCCCTGGCCGCCGCAAAAAACCTGTGGGAGCGGGCTTGCTCGCGAATTCGGTGGGTCAGCTTGCATCAATGTTGAATGTGCCGACGCCTTCGCGAGCAAGCCCGCTCCCACACTTGTTCGGTGGTGTTCATAAGTACTGTGTGCAACACAAAACCCTGTGCGAGCCTGCTCGCGATAGCGGTGGATCGGCCAACATCAATGCCAACTGACCTGACGCCTTCGCGAGCAAGCTCGCTCCCACAGTGGTTTATGCAAGATGCAGAGTCTGTGTTCGGGCTCAGTCCGGCCGCACGACCTTGCCGGTCGCCAGGTCGCGAATCACGCTGGGGTTCTTGCGCCCGCCCAGGTTGCCGCCCAGCACCAGGTCGATCTGCCCGCGGAAATACTGCTCGACGCGAATCCGCGTGCGCGCTGCCGGGCGCCCCTGCGGGTTGGCCGACGTGGACACCAGCGGCCCGACCAGCGAACACAAATCACGCACGGTGGGATGATCGCTGACCCGCAGCGCGACGGTGTCGTGCACGCCAGTAATCCACTCCGGCAGCAGGTTCTGGTGCGGCACCAGCCAGGTATTGGGCCCTGGCCAGGTGCTGGCCATGCGGTCCATCCAGGTTTCGGGGAAGTCTTCGAACAGAAAGTCGAACTGGTGGATGTTGTCCGCCACCAGGATCAGGCCTTTGTCGGGCAGCCGCGACTTGATCGCCAGCAGGCGTTCCACCGCCTCCTCGTTCCATGGGTCGCAACCCAGGCCCCAGACCGCTTCGGTTGGATAGGCAATCACCGCCCCGGCGCGAATTTCTCGCGCGGCTTGTTGCACACGCCAACTGTTGACCATGAAAGATTCTCCCGCAACGCAATTAAGGCTGTGGGCAGTTTACCGATCTTCCCCATAAAACCTAGCGTGCGAACCAGCGTCCGTTGTCACGAGTGGCGCGCCCCTCCATTTCCAGCTCAGTCAGCGCCGCCAGCACCTTGGGCAAACCCCAGCCACTGGCATCGGCCAACGCCTCGCTGCTCTGCGGCGCGGCATGCAGCAGGCGCAGCAGCGGATGGGTCACGGGCACAGGCTCGGCGGCCAGCGGCAGCCGCTGCCAACCGCGCAATGCTTCGAGAATGTGCTCGACGGTTTCCACCAGCGCCGCCCCGTCGCGGATCAGTTGATGACAGCCCCGGGCCCCAGGGTGATGGATCGACCCTGGAATGGCATACACCTCGCGACCCTGTTCCGCCGCCAGCCGCGCGGTGATCAGCGAACCACTGGCGACACTGGCCTCCACCACCAGCACACCGAGGGACAAGCCACTGATGATCCGGTTGCGGCGCGGAAAGTTGCTGGCGTTGGGCGCTGCGTCCAGCGGGAACTCCGAAACCACCGCGCTGCCCTGGGCAATCATCGCCTCCGCCAGCCGACGATTTCGCTGTGGATAAAAATTTTCCAGGCCAGTGCCGAGCACGCCGACGGTGCATCCGCCAACGTCCAGCGCCGCCTGATGGGCCGCCGCATCGATGCCCAACGCCAGGCCACTAGTAATGACAAAACCCGCCCCGGCCAGGCTCCTGGAAAACGCCGCCGCCGTGTCCATGCCCGGTCGCGATGCCCGGCGACTGCCGACCATCGCCAGCTGCGGTTTTTCCAGGATCGAGGGGTCGCCAGCGACGAACAGCAGCGGCGGCGCATCGCTGATCTGTGCCAACAGCGCCGGGTAGTCAGGCTGGTCCCACATCAGTAAATGCTGGGCCGAGCCGTCTAGCCAGGCCAATGCATGGGCGGCGCCGTCGCGTATGTCCGGGGCGCGTCGGGCCTCGGCGCACGAGGCCGGCAACCCCAGCGCCCGCCAGGCGCTGGCCGGCGCGCTGATGGCTTTGGAGGCCGAGCCAAAGGCCTCCATCAAGGTCATGAAACGTTTAGGTCCCAGCTCCGGCAAGCGATGCAAGCGCAGACGGGCCTCCAGTTCCGCAGGCGGAACCGAAGCAGATTCAGGCAAAGGCATGTGATCAATCCTTGATCATTATCGTCCCGTTGAAACGGGAACAAGCTGTGGATAACTCTGTTGGTAACTTGTGAGACCCGTTACGGATTGCGCACCTTGTCGAGGATCGCCAACGACCGCGAGGCGTACAGCACCAAGCCGTAACTGAGTTTGTCGTAAGTGCGGAACACCATCAGCAGGCCGGCCCGTTCATCGGGGATTTTCACCGGCTCGCCGGTGATGCGGTCGCGCACCGTTTCGCCGGTCTTCATCACCGCCAGCACGTTGCCTTCCACCAGCCCGTCGCGCCGCCCCTTGTTCAGGGTGACCACGTCCAGCGCGCCGATCTGCGTCACGCCCCGAGGCACGTCCAGGATCAACCCCTGGATGTCCGATTTCGGCGCGCTGGGCATGAAGGTCGAGTTGATCGAGCGCTCTTCGCCGCTGAACAGGCGATCACCCAGGCGCACTTCCTGGGTGGTGCGTTGCAGGGCCAGGGTGGTGACGTCGCCCTCGCTGGCGACCACTTCGCCGCTGCCGATGTCGTCGGCGTTGATGCCCAGGAATTCCTTGGTCTCGGGGTCGGTGTAGACCTTGCCCTGGCGGAAGATGCCGTACGCCGTCTGGCTCTCATCGAACGCACCACGAGCAAAGACCCGGTCCCCCATGCCACTGAGCACCCGCTCGGCATTGCCGGCGACGACGTAGGGCGCCTTGTTGAAATCTTCCGCCGTGTCGACGATGCGGTTGCTCAGCAAAAAGCTGTTGATGGCCTGCAGCGGAATGCTCGGGATGGCGTCGGCCACCGGCGAACTGCGAATGCGCGGCGACAGCTTGATGGTGCCCCGCGAGGCGCCGCGATTGAGGGTCAGGCGCGGCTGGCCGTTGACGTAGACCAGCGACAGGGTGTCGCCCGGATAGATCAGGTTGGGGTTTTCGATCTGTGGGTTGGCCTGCCACAGCTCCGGCCATTTCCACGGCTCGCGCAGGTATTTACCGGAAATGTCCCACAGCGTGTCCCCCGTCACCACCGTGTATTGCTGGGGAAAACCTTCCCGAAGTTGCACTTGCCCGTGCGCGATACCGGCCGAGGCCAGGAGCAGCAGGGCGAGTAGTGATTTCCTCATGCGGTGAATCCCTTTATTATGTGCGTTCGCGTAAAACGCCAGAGCCCCCGTGGCTCGCTCTGTTCAAGAGCAACGTTTTACAACGGTAGCCTGCATCCCGACACACGCCAGGCCAGCCACCCGACTTTACCTCACACGTGCATTTATCAAGCTTATGGCCATTTTGAACATTCTCGAATTTCCGGACCCGCGCCTGCGCACTATCGCCAAACCGGTGGCCGTAGTGGACGACGAAGTGCGTCAGCTGGTCGATGACATGTTTGAAACAATGTATGAGGCGCCCGGCATCGGCCTCGCCGCGACCCAGGTCAACGTGCACAAGCGTATCGTCGTCATGGACCTCTCCGAAGACCGCAGCGAGCCCCGGGTGTTCATCAACCCCGAGTTCGAAACCCTGACCGACGAGATGGACCAATACCAGGAAGGCTGCCTGTCGGTGCCGGGCTTCTACGAAAACGTCGACCGTCCGCAGAAGGTCAAGATCAAGGCCCTGGACCGTGACGGCCAACCTTACGAGCTGATCGCCGAAGGCCTGCTGGCGGTGTGCATCCAGCACGAATGCGACCACCTCAACGGCAAGTTGTTCGTTGATTACCTGTCTAATCTCAAGCGTGACCGGATCAAGAAAAAACTGGAAAAGATCCATCGCCAGAACGCTTGATGCCCCTCTTCAAAGGCTTGCCGCGGCAAGCCTTTTTCTTTTTGCGACTGCTTTGTAATTGAGAGTTTTCCATGACTGAGCCACTGCGCATCGTCTTTGCCGGCACTCCCGAGTTCGCCGCCGAACACCTCAAGGCCCTGCTGGCCAGCCCCCATGAAATCGTCGCGGTCTACACCCAGCCGGATCGTCCCGCCGGTCGCGGGCAAAAATTGATGCCCAGCCCGGTCAAACAACTCGCACTGGAAAATGGTTTGCCGGTGTTGCAGCCGCCAACCCTGCGCGACGCGCAAGCCCAAGCCGAACTGGCCGCGCTCAAGCCGGACTTGATGGTGGTGGTCGCCTACGGCCTGATCCTGCCGCAAGTGGTGCTGGACATCCCGCGCCTGGGTTGCATCAACAGCCACGCCTCGCTGCTGCCGCGCTGGCGCGGCGCGGCGCCGATCCAACGTGCGGTGGAAGCCGGCGATGCCGAGAGCGGCGTGACCGTGATGCGCATGGAAGCCGGTCTGGACACCGGGCCGATGCTGCTCAAGGCCAGCACCCCCATCAGCGCCGAAGACACTGGCGGCAGCCTGCACGACCGCCTCGCGCTGATCGGCCCGCCAGCGGTGGTCCAAGCCATCGCCGGCCTGGCCGCTGGCACGCTGGAAGGCGAAGTGCAGGACGACAGCCTCGCCACCTACGCGCACAAACTGAACAAGGACGAAGCTCGCATCGACTGGAGCCGCCCGGCCGTCGAGCTGGAGCGCCTGGTGCGGGCCTTCAACCCTTGGCCGATCTGCCACAGCACCTTGAACGGCGAAGCCCTGAAAGTGCTGGCGGCCAGTTGCGCCGAAGGGAAGGGCGCGCCGGGAGAAATCCTCAGCGCCAGCAAGGACGGCCTCGTCGTTGCCTGTGGCGAGCAAGCGTTGTGCCTGACGCGCCTGCAACTGCCCGGCGGCAAGGCGCTGAACTTCAGCGACCTGTTCAACAGCCGCCGTGAGAAATTCGCCGTCGGCACCGTCCTCGGCCAAGCGGCGGACGCCTCATGAACCCGCGTCTGGCCGCCGCCAAGGCACTTGCCGCCGTCCTCAGCGGCAAAGCCTCGCTGAACAGTTCCCTGCCGACCCAGCTGGACAAGGTCGAAGACCGTGATCGCGGTTTCACCCAGGACCTGGCGTTCGGCACCGCCCGTTGGCAGCCGCGCCTCTCGGCCCTCGCGGCCAAGTTGTTGCAAAAGCCCTTCAAGGCTGCCGATGCCGACGTCGAAGCGCTGCTGCTGGTGGGTCTCTACCAACTGCTCTACACCCGCGTCCCCGCCCACGCCGCCATCGGCGAAACCGTGGGCTGCGCCGACAAGCTGAAAAAACCTTGGGCCAAGGCCCTGATCAACGCCGTGTTGCGCCGCGCCCAACGGGAAAGCGAAACCCTGTTGGCCGAACTGGAACACGACCCGGTGGTACGCACCGCCCATCCACGCTGGTTGCAGAAATCCCTCAAGGCCTTCTGGCCCGAGCAGTGGGAAGCCATCTGCGCCGCCAACAATGCCCATCCGCCGATGATCCTGCGGGTCAATCGCCGCCACCACACCCGCGATGCCTACCTGGCGTTGCTGGGCGAGGCGGGCATCCCGGCCATCCCGTGCCAGTACAGCCGCGACGGCATCATCCTGGAAACCCCGGGCGATGTGCGCGCACTGCCGGGCTTCGCCGAAGGCTGGATCAGCGTCCAGGACGAAGCCGCGCAACTGGCCGCCGACCTGCTGGAGCTGGCGCCCGGCCAACGGGTGCTGGACGCCTGCTGCGCGCCAGGGGGCAAAACCTGTCACATCCTCGAAGCTGAGCCGAAACTGGCTGGCGTCGTGGCCGTGGACCTGGAAGCCAAGCGCCTCGTGCGAGTGAAGGAAAACCTCGAACGCCTGGGCCTGGACGCCGAACTGTTCGCCGCCGACGGTCGCGACACGGCTGCATGGTGGGACGGCAAACCGTTCCAGCGCATCCTCCTCGACGCGCCATGCTCGGCCACGGGCGTTATCCGCCGCCATCCGGACATCAAGCTCACCCGTCAGCCGGACGACATTGCGGCATTGGCCGTGTTGCAAGGCGAACTGCTCGACGCCCTGTGGTCGACCCTGGACGTGGGCGGCATGCTGCTCTACGCCACCTGCTCGACCTTGCCGACCGAAAACACCGAAGTGATCGAAGCCTTCCTCGCCCGCACGCCGGGCGCCCGGGAGTTGGACATCGCTACCCAGGCCGGCCTCAAGCAGCCTCACGGCCGCCAGTTGCTGGCCCAGGAAGGCGGCCACGATGGGTTCTATTACGCCAAGCTGATCAAAATCGCCGCCGCACGCGGTTAAAACCGATTCGATAGGAGTGAATGGATGAAAATCATCATCCTGGGTGCAGGGCAGGTCGGCGGTTCGCTGGCGGAACATTTGGCCAGCGAGGCCAACGACATCACCGTGGTCGACACCGACAGCGAACGCCTGCGCGACCTCGGCGACCGCCTCGACATCCGCACCGTGCAAGGGCGCGGTTCCTTGCCGACGGTATTGCGCCAGGCCGGCGCCGACGACGCCGACATGCTCGTGGCCGTGACCAACAGCGACGAAACCAACATGGTCGCCTGCCAGGTCGCCCACACGCTGTTCCACACCCCGACCAAGATCGCCCGGGTGCGCGAAGCCGCCTACCTGACCCGCGCCGACCTCTTCGACAACGAAGCGATCCCGGTGGACGTGCTGATCAGCCCCGAACAGGTGGTCACCAACTACATCAAGCGCCTGATCGAACACCCCGGCGCCTTGCAGGTGATCGACTTCGCCGAAGGCAAGGCGCAACTGGTGGCGGTCAAGGCCTACTACGGCGGCCCGCTGGTGGGCCAGCAACTGCGCCAATTGCGCGAGCACATGCCGAATGTCGAGACCCGCGTCGCCGCGATCTTCCGCCGCGACCGGCCGATCCTGCCCCAAGGCGACACGGTGATCGAAGCCGACGACGAAGTGTTCTTCATCGCCGCCAAGGCGAACATTCGCGCGGTCATGAGCGAAATGCGCCGCCTCGACGAGAACTACAAACGCATCGTCATCGCCGGCGGCGGCCAGATCGGCGAACGCCTGGCCGAAGCCATCGAAAGCCGCTACCAGGTCAAGATCATCGAGATGAACCCGGCACGCTGCCGCTACCTCTCCGACACCCTCGACAGCACCGTGGTGCTGCAAGGCAGCGCCTCCGACCGCGACCTGCTGCTGGAAGAAAACATCGCCGACGCCGACATCTTCCTGGCCCTGACCAACGACGACGAAGCCAACATCATGTCCTCGCTGCTAGCCAAGCGCCTGGGCGCGAAAAAGGTCATGACCATCATCAACAACCCGGCCTACGTCGACCTGATCCAGGGCGGCGACATCGACATCGCCATCAGCCCGCAACTGGCCACCATCGGCACCTTGCTGGCCCACGTACGCCGCGGCGACATCGTCAGCGTCCACTCCCTGCGCCGCGGCGCGGCCGAAGCCATCGAAGCCATCGCCCACGGCGACGCCAAGTCCAGCAAAGTGATCGGCAAAGCCATCCGCGACATCGGCCTACCGCCCGGCACCACCATCGGCGCGATCATCCGCGACGAACAAGTGCTGATCGCCCACGACGACACCGTGATCCAGACCGGCGACCATGTGATCCTGTTCCTGGTGGACAAGAAGCACATTCGCGATGTCGAGAAGCTGTTTCATGTGGGGTTGAGCTTTTTCTGATCCAGCATCTGCGGTGCTGGTCCTCTGCCTTCGCGAGCAAGCCCGCTCCCACAGGTTTGCTGTTGTTCACGACAATGGTGAGCAACAAAGATCTACTGTGGGAGCGGGCTTGCTCGCGAAAGCGCACCAACGGCCAACAGATCAATCACTGACACCCCCGAGGAAGCGCCCCCATGCTCGACTCCCTGGAAAAAATGCTAGCCAAGGGCATGGACAACGCCCTCCTGCGCTTCGGCCTCGGCAAAGGCTACCTAGACCTAGGCGAATTCCCCCGCGCCGCCGAACACCTCCAACGCTGCGTCGAATTCGACCCCAAATACTCAGCCGCCTGGAAACTCCTAGGCAAGGCCCACCAAGGCCAAGGCAACGCCGCCGCAGCCCGCCAAGCCTGGCAACAAGGCCTTGAAGCCGCCCGAGCCCACGGCGACAAACAAGCCGAAAAAGAAATGACCGTGTTCCTCAAAAAACTGGACCGCCACCCCTGACTTCACACAAAACTGCTTTTGTGGCGAGGGAGCTTGCTCCCGCTTGAGTGCGCAGCACTCACAAAAAAGCCCACCGCGCCCTCAATACCAGCCCACCAGACAGCCAACACACAAAACCCCTGTGGCGAGGGGATTTATCCCCGCTGGGCTGCGCAGCAGCCCCAAAACAGCCAACGCGGTCTGTCTGATGTACCGGAAACTAACAGAGATTTGCTTCTTAATAGGATGCCCACCGATTTTTACCAAATCTATGGAGTGGACAATGACGAACGAAAATAGAGAATTAAGTCCGGATCTACACTCGCAAATACTGAAATTCAGTAGTGACGGAGATCTGCTGGCCGAGTCAGGCTGCTTTGAGGAAGCGGTAGCCCAATATAACAAGGCGTGGTCATTAATCCCTTCCCCCCAAAATGATTGGGAGGCTGCAACCTGGATCCTGGCGGCCATCGCTGACGCTTGCTTTCTATCCGGATTTACGGCCTCCGCTCGCGAAGCTTTGCAGTACGCAATGACTTGCCCTGGCGGGATTGGAAATCCTTTTTTGCACCTGCGTCTTGGACAGGTTTTGCTCGATGATAGTCAAGATGATCGTGCAGCAGATGAGTTGATGCGCGCATACATGGGAGCTGGCCCACAGATTTTCGCCGCGGAAGACGCCCGCTACTTGGCTTTTCTCAGGACACGTGCTGATCTTGACGCAGGGTGAAAAAGCGATGAAGCGAATTTCCCGGTTGTTAGCCGTGTTATGGGTGCTAATCCACGCCTCATATTTGCCAATGACGCAGAAAGCGTAAGCCTCTCAGGCGAAGCTACAGACATCAATCCCACCGTCCGCAGGGATGCGGTTATGAGTTGCCACGAAGGCAAACAATTCCCAGCAATCATACGCGCGACGACAATTATGAAAGCTCCGAGAATGACTAAGACACACGGCGCTCTCCGGGCTCAAAAGCTCGTGGAGCTTGGCTGGACTGTTAAACATGAATTTAAGGCTGGCAACGAAACATACGAGTGGTATCTGGAATGGGAGCACGTTGAAGAGCCTCCATTGCTTTCCTCACAAGATAATTGGGATGACCTAGCCAATACCGCCCCTGGTGACTGATTCAAAATGGCAGATTGAAGAACCCGAGGGACAAAGCACGATTTGGGCTCACCTGTAATCGGACTGTCTCATAATCGTGGTCTGTTCCCGTTTCCCCAGGACATCATCTCAACCCTTAGGTTGAATAGAACGTAAGTACGCTCTCATATATTGCTGCGTCTTGAGTTATCAGCAAGAGGCGACAGGCGCCAAGCAGAGCGTGCACGGGTTGTAAGTCTTCAATTTGTGCCCAGAACGCGTCGACCTTACCGCCCTCTCCGAACGGTTGAAATGCGATAGCGTTGCTGAATTTGGAGAGCCTCGCCCGATCAGGCAAGCGCTCAAAAACGTACCACTCATCAAAGCCCGGCGTGGGTAACTGAGCGATATCCATAACGATAGGACTGATCGCCAAGTCACCTACACGTTGCCACCCGCTAGCGATCTCAACGGCGCTAAGGCTATAGGGCCCGCTATCCGACGCAGCAATCGCCACATAACGCCCACGTACGAGCTGAGGAAGCTGGCGAATGAGGTCGCCTAGGTTAACGTCGTATCCATCGTGCCAGTCGAGAGTGCTGTAGCCCGCGCGCGCCCCGGTATGCAGCTCGGTTGTCATATATTTCCTTTGAGGATCAGCGAATGACAAAAAAGGGATTTATCTTCTGAAACTAAATCTGTCCCCCGACTCCTAGTAAAAGTCGTAATACAGCGCCCACTCCCCAGTTTCACTGTGCTTCCAGAACATCAGGCTCCCACTGTCGACCACGTTCAGATTGATCTTCGAGTCCGATGAGATCTGGAACACAAACTCGAAGCCTTCACCCGGATCAACACCCGACTGGCAGAACGAGGGGTAACCGCCGATCTTGTGTTCGTAGGTGTGGGTGACCAAGTCGTAATAGCTCTGGATCTTGCCCGCGCGTTCCAGCGTGAGGATTGCTTGCTCAAGGTCTTCCGGGACACCACCGCCATCCCACAGCGGAAAGTCCTCCGGCACCGCTTGCGCTGTCAGTGGGAAGGGTTTGAGGAATGAATCTGCCACCGACAGAGACTTGCGCACCAACACATCATCCGGCCCGTACTCGCGGATAACCCAATTATCCCCCATCGGCTCAAGGTGCTCGGGGAACGGGTTTGAAATGAACACCGTCAGCACACGAACCCCTGCTAGCAGAGGGCTGTTGATGGGCAGGGCGGGCAGGTAAAACTGCGCATAGGGGAGCAACTGCTGCCCCGCCTGATTAGTGGGCACCTCTTCATCCGGTCGGAACAGGAAGACATTGCCCAGCCAGCTTTCTTCATCGGTGCCGGTAGGACGAAAGCCGCCGGCAATGAGCTTCACGGCGGGGCGGGCCAGGCGTTGCTTGATTTCCTGGATTTCCATGGCGATGTAAACCTCCTTTTTGCTACAGGTATTAAGGCCGCAGATGGGCAGTGTACGAGAGTGGATGGCAGCGCTTCTTTGCCCGAGCTAGGCCACATTAGCGTCCTTCACGGATAAGAGAGTGGACCTCCTCCCACTTCCCGGGCCAATGACTTTCGAGGGCTCCTAGCGTGCCTGAGTGTCATCGATACCGGCTCGGCCAGTGGAAGGAAACGATAGAGCCCGAGGGCAAGGCTGCAAAGCCGGCGGATTCTGGTGCGGTTGTAGGCAAAGGCGCGGGGATATGTGGCTTGGAGGTGCGGTGGTCAGGTCCTGGCTTGGCCCACAGCAGGTGGAGAAGCAGGAGCAAGCATCCGTTGCGAGTGTTATTGAAGGGGCAAATCTACGGAAAATAAATCCGTCCCCTTATTTCGTCCCCTTATTTCATGTGCCAGAGTGCGAAGGCTGCGCACGCAAATCCCAATGTGGTGGCTTCTTTTCTTCTGGCGTGCGTAATGGATACAGCACAGCTATCACTCCTTTTCTAATGTGACGTCCGCTTAATGAGGAGCTTAGTGCTCGTGCCCGCTTCGGGCTAGGCCAGAGAAAACGTGCCGGCCGACTTACTATCGACTTACTATCTGGAATAAATCCCTTTTTTCCAACCCACCCTGTTTACAAATGCCTGCTGACACGAAGGATCCTGTGCATGCTCCAATCCCTGCTCGACAAAATCCTCAGTCGTCCTCTGACTCAGGAAGGATTTGCCAAAAAATTTATCGAGTCAGCCCGCAAGGCTGGCTACAGCGAGGCCATGGACTTTCAGACTAGCGAGTTTCGCATCCGTCATAACAATGGTTCGTACTTCAATCTTCATAACGCCTTTCGCGACTATCAAAATGGAGACAAGACCCAGAAGGTCGCAATTTTGAATGGGTACGTATCGACTCTGTTGGCGTCTGGCCAGAGAACCGGGACGGTCTTTGAAAACGTGAAAGCACACTTACGTCCGGTTATTCGAAATCTTGCCATGCTTGAGGAAGTTCGACTGGAGCACGCCAGAAATGGTGGCGATAAGCCGCACGATGTCGTTTATCAGTCCTTGGGTCGCGACTGTGTGATTATGCTTGCCGTCGACTCGCCCGAGTCCACCGCCACCCTTACGAGGGGCCCTGAAGCGCAGTGGGGTGTCACAATGGATGAGGCAGTGGCGATCTCCATTGAGAACTTGCGCGATGCTACGCACGAGGCCTTTGATGAGATTATCCCTGGGCTCTACGCCGCGCAGTGGGCGGACGGATACGACAGCAGCAGAGTCTTGTTGCCAGATGTTCTACATCGCGCATCAGTTAAAGGTCGACCGGTGTTCATGATCCCCAGTCGTGACGTCTTGATGGTCACGGGCGACAAGGATGAGCAAGGCATCCGTCAGATGGTCGAGCTTAGCTTCATAGCGCTTGAGAGGGGCAGGGCAGTCTCCACCGACATTTATACCTATGACGGGCGCGATATCGTCCCATTTCACCCTGATGATGAAGGGGTCAATAACCGTCTGGCCAAGCTGGAACATCTGCTGCTCCAGGGTAGTTACAGTATTCAGAAAGAGTTGCTCGATAAGGTCAATCTGGAAACGGGCGTCGATGTGTTTGTTGCCTCGTACCATCTCTACGAGCTGGCTGACCAGAACGGCAAAACCGTATCGATGAGCGCTTGGACAAAAGGTGTGCTGACCCTATTGCCCAAGACGGATCGCGTCGCGTTGGTTGAACCCGTTCAGGGTGGGGAACCGACAGTCAAAACCGTTCCCTGGGGCGAACTTGAATCCGAGCTTGGCGATCTGCTGACTACAGACGCTGGCTATCCACCTCGCTATCGGACACTAGGATTTCCTTCGGCAGAGCAGCTTAATCGCCTGACTGCCTTATGATCGCTGCTCAACTAATATGGCGCACTGCGATGGAGGGTTGAATGCCCGATACTTTCAGCGCGCATGATCATGCGAACCGCAATCAGGCAGAAATCCTCATTAGCAACGATTGCGCTTGCTTTGGTTGCTATGCGGTATTTCCTGCTTCTGATGTGACACGGTTTACTGAGACCACGGCATGGTGTCCAAAATGCGAGGCTTTCAGTACGGTCGTTGGCGATGCCTCCGAGCTGCCTTTGGATCGAGAGTTTCTGGAGGCAGTTCACGATCATTGGATCGGGCCTCAAGATTGGTTAGATGAGATGGCGGCGCAGACTCACGCGATCGCAACTGCTGTTTACACGCAGACAAGCACAACGATGGATGAGGAACGAGTTCGTCCTTGGTGGAGGTTTTGGCGATGACACTCCCAATTATCCAGCGAATGCATGCGATCAGTTTGCTGTGTCTTTTCTGTCTAAGCCGCTATGCGATTGCAGGAGCAAAAAGGGGATTTATATACATAACACACCGTCCGTCCGCTTTTAGCCCGTTTGCGGCTTATCGCTAGAAAGAACCCTTGGGGGCCATGGGGAAACGATTCTAGGATATTCAGAAAATATCATCTGTTCCACGGATGGAAGAAACCCGACGCAAAACGTCGGGTTTTTTCGTTGAGAGATTAAATACTACTGCCGCGGCTCCACATTATCCAACACCCGATTCGCCAGCAACGAACGCAGCTCAATCAACTGCTGAATCCCCTGCGCCACATGACGCCTCGATCCCTCCAGATCAAACGCCAAATCACTCACCATCGCATCAGCCGAAGCCAGCGTCTCAGTGAGGTTGGCGAGCAAACATTCGTTATCGAGGCCTTTCACGACGGCGTATAGCTGCCCCGGTTTGGGCTCGTCTTTGGATTTATCCGGTTTCGGTAGCAGGTAGTGATCGAGCACCCGTTTGGTGGTTTCGTCTTGCTGCTTGGCTTTGGATTTTGCGGATGTAGAGGTGGAATCTGCTTCTGGCGGATTCGGAGTTATTTTGAACATAGGTATGTCTTCTCAGTTAGGCCGCAACCATTTCGCTACTAAACGATAGGGTGGCGGCTGTGCGCAGGTTAGTAGACCGGTGACATACCTAAAACCGGCGCGCCCGAGGGCGCCATGCGCACAGCCACCATCGAGTGCAGGCGAATGCCTAACTGATGAGACTCATGCAGCCGATATGTCATCTGGGCTACTAAACCCGACCACTGATGGGCAGTGGCAGGAAGACAATAGAACCCCGGGACAAGGCGCACAAGCGGGCGGATTCTGGCGTAGTTGTAGGCAAAGGCGCAAGGATGCGTAGCTTGATAGAGGATGTAGGTGAGGGCTGTAGGAGGGAGGTTTTTTGGCGATTCGGGTGGTGTGTTCTGTGCTGGAACTGGGGTGATTTCATCGCGAGCAGGCTCGCTCCCACAGGGTTTTGTGTGGCACACAGTATTGATGAACACCACCGAACAAGTGTGGGAGCGGGCTTGCTTGCGAAGGCGTTGGTGCATTCAACACTGATGCAAGCTGACCCACCGTATTCGCGAGCAGGCTCGCTCCCACAGGGGATTTGCGGTGGCCAGGGAAATCGAACTCACCCCTGAGCCACGCCTCAGCTCCCTTCATTGTTGCAGCTGGCCCCGTGTTTGAGATACGTCAGGGCTTTCTGCACACCCATCGAATCAAGGTAGGTAATCCGCGCATTCACCAACCCGCAGGTCTGGCCGCCGTCTTCAGTCAACGAGATCACTTTGTCGATGTCCAGGTGGGTGCCGTAGGAATAGCTTTCGCTCGCTGCTTTGTCTTGGGCCAAGGCGGGTAATGCGCCGGCGCTCAGAGCGGTGATCAGGCAAGCCGTTGCGATGGTTTTCAGGTTCATGGTCGTTTCCCTTCAATGAGTTGGATGGCGCTCATTAAAGGCCCATGACGTATCTCGGCTGTGTCGAAAAAACGCCGTGGTTGGATGCGTACGTATCTGAGGTGAATTGCGATACAGATCGATACAATCGCCACTGTTTTTTGCTTATTTCGGGCTGGATAGGCTGGACGACGATGCGCTGCCAACCGGCAACACGGCATCGTCACACTGCGCAAATCGATGCGCGCATTTCGGAGAGCAGGGCATGGAACATGTCGATCACGTATTGATCGTGGATGATGATCGGGAAATCAGGGAACTGGTCGGCAACTACTTGGTGAAGAATGGCCTGCGCACCACCGTGGTCGCCGATGGGCGTCAGATGCGGGCCTTTCTCGAAGCCAATCAGGTGGACCTGATCGTGCTCGACATCATGATGCCGGGGGATGACGGGCTGCTGTTGTGCCGCGAGCTGCGCGCCGGCAAGCACAAGGCGACACCGGTGCTGATGCTGACGGCTCGCAGCGACGAGACCGACCGCATCATTGGCCTGGAAATGGGTGCCGACGATTACCTGGCCAAACCCTTCGCGGCCCGGGAGCTGCTGGCGCGCATCAACGCGGTGCTGCGGCGCACGCGCATGCTGCCGCCCAACTTTGTCGTCACCGAAAGCGGCCGCATGCTCAAGTTCGGCCGCTGGCGCCTCGACACCACTGCTCGCCATCTGCTCGATGAAGACGACACGCTGGTCTCGCTGAGCGGCGCCGAGTACCGGCTGCTGCGGGTGTTTCTCGATCATCCTCAGCGGGTGCTGAGCCGCGACCAGTTGCTCAACCTGACCCAGGGCCGTGACGCGGACATCTTCGACCGTTCCATTGATTTGCTGGTCAGTCGCGTGCGTCAGCGCTTGCTGGATGACGCCCGCGAGCCGCTCTACTTGAAGACGGTGCGCAATGAAGGCTACGTCTTTACCTTTGCGGTGGAAATGCTTGAGGAGCAGGCATGAAACTCCCGTTGCAATGGCCTCGCACGCTGGCCTCGCGGTTGTGGCTGGTGTTCCTGGTCGGCCTGATACTCGCACAGGCCCTGACCTTCGCAGCCCAGTACTACGAACGCTACGAAAGCACCAAGACGGCGATGTTGGGCAACTTCGAACACGACACGGCGACGTCCATCGCCATCCTCGACCGTCTGCCTGCCGACGAGCGCCTGGCATGGACCAAACGCTTGCAGCGTCGCAATTATGATTATTTGCTGCGCGAGCATGATCCCGGCATTCCACTCACGTCGAACGATCTCGCGGCGACGGCGGCGCAATCCCTGCAAGTCTCGCTGGGCCGCAACTATGACCTGACCTTTGTCGAGATCCCGGGCCCACGCCAGCATTTTCAAGCCCAGGTGCGACTGGCCGACGGCAGCCCGGTGACCATTGATGTGCGTCCCTCGGTCAGGCCATTGTCGCCCTGGTTGCCCTTTGTCCTGTTCGGTCAGTTGCTGTTGATGATCGGCTGCACCTGGCTGGCCGTGCGCATCGCCATACGCCCCCTCAGTCGACTGGCCGAGGCGGTCGAGAACCTCGACCCGAACGCCCATCCCGTGCCGTTGGATGAAACCGGTCCACGGGAAGTGGCCTACGCCGCTCGCGCCTTTAACAGCATGCAGGCGCGCATTGCCGCGTACCTCAAAGAGCGCATGCAATTGCTCGCGGCGATTTCCCACGACTTGCAGACGCCCATCACGCGCATGAAGCTGCGCGCCGAGTTCATGGACGACTCGGTAGAGAAAGACAAACTGGGCAACGACCTCAACGAGATCGAGCACCTGGTGCGCGAGGGCGTCGCTTATGCGCGCAGTGTCCATGGTGCGACGGAGACCAGTTGCCGCATCAGTCTGGATTCTTTTCTCGACAGCCTGGTGTGCGACTACCAGGACACCGGCCGGGAGGTCAGCCTGCGCGGCCAGAACGGCGCGATCATCGAGACAAGGCCCCATGCGCTGCGGCGTATTCTGGTGAATCTGGTGGATAACGCGCTGAAGTACGCCGGCACCGCCGAGGTGGAAATCGGCGGCCATGCGAGCACTGGCGTTTCCATCAGCGTGCTTGATCGAGGGCCGGGCATTCCCGAGGAGATCCTGGCCGAGGTGGTGAAGCCGTTCTATCGGGTGGAAAGCTCCCGCAACCGCAGTTCTGGCGGCACCGGCCTGGGCCTTGCCATCGCCCAGCAGTTGACCGTCGCGATTGGTGGAACGCTGAGCCTGCGCAACCGCGACGGCGGTGGTCTTTGCGTGACCCTCGATTTCGGCGGCGATCAGTAGGCCGCGCTGGCTGCACGTCAGGAACAGTGGCATGCATTTGTAAGCCACTGTATCCAGCGCATCTACAGACTCAAAACAACGCATAACGGCCGGGTGTAGAACATTTCCGGTATACATGCCGCTGCAAGAATGCTCCCCATCAAGTCGCCATCGGATCCCCGGTGGCGAGCCATGACCTAAGGAGATCTTGCAATGAATACCCAGTCCTCCCGCGCTCAAGCAGCCAGCTACATCACCACCCCGGATGGCGTACAGCTCTATTACAAGGACTGGGGCCCGAAAGATGGACCAGTTGTCACCTTCAGCCACGGCTGGCCGCTGAATTCCGATAGCTGGGAATCGCAGATGCTGTTCCTGGCGGACCAAGGCTATCGGGTGATCGCCCACGACCGCCGCGGCCATGGCCGTTCCAGCCAGCCGTGGGAAGGCAACGACATGGATCACTATGCCGATGACCTGGCCGCTGTGATCAACACCCTGGACCTTAACGACGTCACCTTGGTGGGTTTCTCGACCGGGGGTGGCGAAATCACCCGCTACATCGGCCGCCACGGCACCGACCGGGTGAAGAAAGCCGCACTGATCAGCGCCGTTCCGCCGATGATGCTCCAGACCGAAGACTACCCAGGCGGCCTGCCGATCGAGGTGTTCGACGGCCTGCGCAAGGCCTCGCTGCACAACCGCTCGCAGCTGTATCGCGACATCGCGTCTGGCCCGTTCTTCGGCTTCAACCGCGACGGGGCGAACGTCTCCCAGGGGCTGATCGATTCGTTCTGGGTGCAGGGCATGCAAGCGGGCCACAAGAATACCTATGACTGCATCGCGGCGTTCTCGGCGACGGACTTCCGCGCCGACCTGGCCAAGTTCGACGTGCCGACACTGATCGTACATGGCGACGACGACCAGATCGTCCCGATTGACGCCTCCGCCCATGCCGCCGCTGAGTTGGTGCAGAACGCCGAGTTGATCGTCTATCCGGGCGCGCCGCACGGCCTGACCGACACCCACAAGGACCGCCTCAATCAAGATCTGTTGGATTTCCTGGCTAAGTAAGCCCATCGCATCCTCCGATAAATGAAAAAGGAATGATCATGCTCACTATCAAATCGCTGTTGGCCGTCACCATCACCGCTGCGCTGGCACTGACATCCGTTCAAAACGCAACCGCCGCGCAACCCGACGCCGCCAAGCCCACCATCGTGCTGGTGCATGGCGCCTTCGCCGAATCGTCCAGCTGGAATGGCGTTGCCGCCCAGTTGCTGAACCAGGGTTATCCGGTCGTTGCCGCGGCCAACCCGCTGCGCGGCGTGAAGCAGGACGCCGATTACGTCGCCGATATCGTCGAGCAAACCGCTGGCCCGGTGATCCTGGTGGGTCATTCCTACGGCGGCGCCGTGATCACTAACGCCGTGCATAACAACCCCAAGGTCAAGGGGCTCGTCTATGTCGCAGCCTTCGCGCCGGACAAAGGTGAAACCGCCATCGAACTGTCCGGTCGCTACCCTGGCGGCACCCTTGGCCCGACCTTGGCGGCTCCGGTGCAGTTGGACGACGGCAATAAGGATCTCTACATCCAGCAGGACAAATTCGGCCAACAGTTTGCCGCCGACGTCCCAGCGGCTGATTCCGCGCTGATGGCTGCGACACAACGCCCAATCAGCGAGGCGGCCTTGAAGGAAGCGTCTGGCGACCCGGCCTGGAAAACACTGCCGTCCTGGTTCATCTACGGCTCGGCGGACAAGAACATCCCCGAGGCGGCCCTGAAGTTCATGGCCGAACGCGCCGGCTCGAAAAAGACTGTCACCGTTCCAGGGGCTTCCCATGTGGTGATGACGTCGAATCCGGGGAAGGTTGCGGAGCTGATCGTTGAGGCGGCGCAGGCCAGTTCCAAGGGGTGATCATGTGAAGCGGGGCGACTGACCCTCATCCGTTGGCCTTCGAGAAGACCAAAAACCCGGCACAGGTGGCCGGGTTTTTTCGTTGGGGGCATAAATACTATTGCCGCGGTTCTACGACCTCAGCTCAATCAGCGGCTAGTACCCTGCACCACATGACGCCTCGATCCATCCAGAACAAATGCCAGGTCACTCACCATGGCGGCGCACAGTGTGCAGCCTTGGGCTCGGTATTCGGCTCGACACAAACCCCCTGTGGCGAGGGAGCTTGCTCCCGCTGGCCTGCGCAGCAGGCCCCTGCATTCCTCCAGGCAAACCGCATCGCCCGGTGTTGCGACTGCTGCGCAGTCGAGCGGGAGCAAGCTCCCTCGCCACGGGGGCTGTCTGGGCTGACCAAACCGCTGTCCAAATTTTTATGGCAACGAGCCATTAGTATAGATAATCCATCTGCGAATCATTAGCATTAGTGGCATTGGCTTCCCGTTTCCGCAGGTACTCCCCTCCATGCTATTTCCATCTCGCCTTACCTTGCTTGCTATGTGCTGCTCAGTCAGTTTTCTTGCCCAGGCGGCAGAGCCTATTGAATTGGGCGTGACCGACGTGACTGCCGATGCGATCAAACCCAACTCCAACACACTACCAGCGCCCTATGCGGGTGGTCAGGTGGCGAGTGGAGGCCAGATGGGGGTGCTGGGTAATCAGGACAATATGGATGTCCCGTTCGTGATGACCAGTTACACCTCGCAGTTGATCGAAGATCAACAAGCGGAAGACGTGGGTGATGTGCTGCTCAACGATCCGTCGGTGCGTCAATCCTATGGGTTTGGTAACCAATCCCAGGTGTTCGTGATTCGAGGCCTGCCGCTTGCCAGCGACGACATTTCCTACAACGGGCTGTACGGCGTTTTACCCCGTCAAATTCTGTCGACGGATGCGATCGAGCGTGTCGAGGTGTTCAAGGGCCCCAACGCGTTTATCAACGGTGTCAGTCCGACGGGCTCGGGCCTTGGGGGCGGCGTCAACCTGCAGCCCAAACGCGCGGAGGATGTTCCGACGCGTCGCTATACCCAGGACATCAGCACCGATGGCCGCATTGGCGAGCATTTGGATATCGGGCAGCGATTCGGCGAGGACAACCGCTTTGGCGCCCGGTTGAACCTGAGCCAGCGCGAAGGTGATACAGCGATCGACAACCAGGATCAGCGCACCAAGTTGTTCGTGGCGGGCTTGGACTATCGAGGTGATGACTTCCGCGTTTCCACCGATTTCGGCTACCAGAAACAGCGTATCAACGGCCTGCGTAACTCGGTGAATATCGGCAGCGCCACCCGCATTCCCACGGCTCCGCACGCGAGCCACAATTTTGGCCAGGACTGGACTTACTCCGAAACCGAAGACACCTTCGGCATGGTTCGTGGCGATTGGGATTTGAACGAAAACTGGACCGCCTACCTGGCTGGCGGTGTAAAGCACACCCGAGAAACTGGGGTCTACGCCACACCGACACTGGTCGGCAATCACGGTGTCGCGACGATTGGCGGCTCGGAAATTCCTCACAATGAAGACAACACATCGTTCAGTGGCGGGTTGAATGGGCGCTTCAACACGGGCCCTGTTTCCCACCAGGTTGCGATCGGCGGCTCAACGATCTGGACCGAGCAGGAAAACGCCTACACGTTCTATCGCTCCGTTACCGGGAACAGCAATATTTACGACACCCCGAAGCTCCCCAAGCCGACGGCGGTGTCCAGCACCGGCGGTGAAATGGGCGATCCCGGGGTGACCGGCAAAACCCGCAACCGTAGCCTGGCGATTTCCGACACAGTGGGCTTGTTCGATGACACGTTGCTGGTCACTTATGGTGTTCGTCGTCAGCAGTTGCGTGTCGAAAACTATAAGTACGATGGCACCACTTCAAACGGTGTCGCCAATCCAGCAAACGATGGCAGCCGCAGCACGCTCTACGATGAAGCCGTTACCACGCCGGTTTACGGCATCGTCTACAAACCTGTGGAGAGCGTGTCGCTCTACGCCAACCGAATCGAAGGCCTTGCAAAAGGGCCCGTGGCGTCCGGTTCAGGCATCACCAACCTGGGCCAAGCCTTTCCCCCTGGCCGCACTAAACAGTTGGAAGCGGGCATCAAGCTGGACATGCAAACCTTTGGGGCCAACGTGGGTGTTTTCCGCATCGAGAAACCCTCCGATGGTTACGTCGACAACGCGCGGAACCTCTATGTGCGTGATGGCGAGCAGGTCAACAAGGGGCTGGAGATCAGCGTGTTCGGCGAGCCCATCGACGGCCTCCGGTTGATGGCCGGCGGCACCCGCATGACGTCCGAACTCAAAAACACCGCGGGCGGCCTCAACGATGGCAACCACGCCATCGGCGTGCCGACGTTTCAGCTCAATGCCAGCGTGGATTGGGATGTCCCGGGTATCGAAGGTGCCGCGCTCAGCGCGAGGATGTTGCGCACGGGCGGGCAGTACGCTGACCAGGCCAACAACCTGAGCTTGCCGACCTGGAACCGTTTCGACGCGGGCGCACGTTATAAGATGAAATTCGTGGAGAAAGACCTGACGTTGCGCGTCAATGTGGAGAACATTACCGATAAGAACTACTGGGCCTCGGCCAACGGCGGCTACCTTTCGCAGGGGGATCCGCGGTTGGTGAAGTTTTCGGGGACTGTTGATTTCTGATCAGAAGCGGAACACGGAGCGTCCCTGGCGACATCCGTGGGAGCAAAGCTTGCTCGCGATAGCGGTAGACCAGCCAAACCCGTTATCGACAGACCTGCCCCAATCGCGAGCAAGCTTTGCTCCCACAGTGGGTGGCGTTGGGCTGGATATTCGGCTCGACACTAACCCTCTGTGGCGAGGGAGCTTGCTCCCGCTGGCGTGCGCAGCAGGCCCCTGCATTTCTTCTGGGAAACCGCATCGTCTGGTTTTGCGGCTGCTGCGCAGCCGAGCGGGAGCAAGCTCCCTCGCCACGGGCGGTGTCAGGGCTGGCGTCATCGCGAGCAGGCTCGCTCCCACAGGAGGGCAGGGCTGTTGCAGATGTTCATCACTGCCGGGTGTGGGAGCAGCAGATGCTGTGTTCACCGCCGCCCAGTGTGGGAGCGGGCTTGCTCGCGAAGAGGGTGGCACATTCAATATTGATGCAAGCTGACCCGCCGCTTTCGCGAGCAAGCTTTGCTCCCACAGTGCGTGGCGTTGGGCTGGATATTCGGCTCGACACTAACCCCTGTGGCGAGGGAGCTTGCTCCCGCTGGCCTGCGCAGCAGGCCCCTGCATTTCTTCAGGGAAACCGCATCGTCTGGTTTTGCGACTGCTGCGCAGTTGAGCGGGAGCAAGCTCCCTCGCCACGGGCGGTGTCTGGGCTGGCGTCATCGCGAGCAGGCTCGCTCCCACAGGAGGGCAGGGCTGTTGCAGATGTTCATCACTGCCGGGTGTGGGAGCAGCAGATACTGTGTTCACCGCCGCCCAGTGTGGGAGCGGGCTTGCTCGCGAAGAGGGTGGCACATTCAATATTGATGCAAGCTGACCCGCCGCTTTCGCGAGCAAGCTTTGCTCCCACAGTGGCTGGCGGTTGGGCTGGATATTCGGCTCGACACAACCCCCTGTGGCGAGGGAGCTTGCTCCCGCTGGCGTGCGCAGCAGGCCCCTGCATTTCTTCTGGGAAACCGCATCGTCTGGTTTTGCGACTGCTGCGCAGTCGAGCGGGAGCAAGCTCCCTCGCCACGGGCGGTGTCTGGGCTGGGGTTATCGCGAGCAGGCTCGCTCCCACAGGAGGGCAGGGCTGTTGCAGATGTTCATCACTGCCGGGTGTGGGAGCAGCAGATACTGTGTTCACCGCCGCCCAGTATGGGAGCGGGCTTGCTCGCGAAGAGGGTGTCACATTCAATATTGATGCAAGCTGACCCGCCGCTTTCGCGAGCAAGCTTTGCTCCCACAGTGGGTGGCGTTGGGCTGGATATTCGGCTCGACACTAACCCCTGTGGCGAGGGAGCTTGCTCCCGCTGGCCTGCGCAGCAGGCCCCTGCATTTCTTCAGGGAAACCGCATCGTCTGGTTTTGCGACTGCTGCGCAGTCGAGCGGGAGCAAGCTCCCTCGCCACGGGCGGTGTCAGGGCTGGCGTCATCGCGAGCAGGCTCGCTCCCACAGGGATCTGTATTCCCATTGATGCCCCAGGCTGCCGAGAGCAGTTGGCCTCGCCTTGGCCTTATTTACGCTTGAGCATCTCCGGCAACTGCGCCACCAGCTTCTGGTTATTCAACGGCGCCCGAATAAACCCACGCTGGGTGCCGTCCGGGCCGATCACGGCAAGATTGCCGCTGTGGTCAACCGTGTAGTTGGGCTTGCTGGTGTCCGCCGGGATGAACGGAATGCTCACCGCATTCGCCAGTTTCTGCAGGTCTTCCACCGAGGCGGCGGTCAGGCCTTTGAATTGCGGGTCGAAGTAACCCAGGTACTGCTTGAGTTGCTTGGGCGTGTCGCGATTCGGGTCGACGCTCACCAGTACGATCTGCAACTTGGCCACCGCCTCGGGCGGCAGTTCGCTCTTGATCTGGCGCAGTTGGGCGAGGGTGGTCGGGCAGATGTCCGGGCAGAAGGTGTAGCCGAAGAACAGCAGGCTCCATTTGTCTTTCAACCCGTCCATCGCCACGGGCTGGCCGTCCTGGTCGGTCATTTTCACGTCCGGCAGGTTGCGGCTTTGGGGCAGCAGGATGATGCCGGCGTCGATCAACGCGGTCGGGTCACCCTGGCCTTTGCTGGACAGCACTTTGTTGATGGTCAGGCCGAGGATCACTGCGATCACGGCCGCGAGGATGAAGACGGTTTTCTGGGTTCGAGTCATAGGCTCAACAGTAAGTAGTGATCAACGAGCAGGGCGATGAACAGCAGGAACAAGTACCAGATAGAGTACTTGAAGGTGTTGATCGCCGCGTGCGGCCGACTGCCACGGTACAACACCACGGCCCATTGCAGGAACCGGGCACCCAGCACCAGTGCGCAAATCAGGTACAGCATCCCGCTCATCTGGATCACGAACGGCATCAGGCTCACCGCCAGCAGCACCAAGGTGTACAGCAGGATATGAATCTTGGTGTAGTGCTCGCCGTGGGTCACCGGCAGCATCGGGATGTCGGCCTTGGCGTATTCCTCCTTGCGGTGAATCGCCAGGGCCCAGAAGTGCGGCGGGGTCCAGGCGAAGATGATCAGCACCAGCAGCAGCGGTTCGGCGCTGACATGTCCGGTAGCCGCGACCCAGCCCAGCAGGGGCGGCGCGGCGCCGGCGAGGCCGCCGATGACGATGTTCTGCGGCGTCGCCCGTTTCAGGAAACCGGTATACACCACCGCATATCCCAGCAACGAGGCCAGGGTCAGCCAGGCCGTCAGCGGGTTGGTGAACGCCAGCAGCATGGCTTGGCCGGCCACCGCCAGCGCCAGGGCGAAGGTCAGTGCGGCGGCCGGCGAGACCCGGCCCTCGGCCAATGGCCGCTTGTGGGTGCGGGCCATCACCGCGTCGATGCGCCGGTCCACCACATGGTTGACCGCCGCCGCGCCGCCGGCACACAGGGCGATGCCGAGGTTGCCGAACACCAGGACTGTCCACGGCACGCCGGCACGGGTGGCGAGGAACATGCCGACCAGCGAGGTGATCAGCATCAACACCACCACTTTCGGCTTGGTCAGCTCCAGGTAGTCGCGCCAGATCGCTTGGCTGTGGCGTTCACCGGTCAAGGTTGCCATGGCATCTCTCCTTTTATTGTTATAGGGCTGACGCTGTGTTTATGCGGGTTGAAGCGCCAGCGCAGCGGGACCTGATGCTTGACCCGGACCAGGCTGGTACGGGCGTGATAGTTGACCAATACCAGGGTCAGCAACAACGCGGCGCCCCCGGCGTTGTGGGCGACGGCCACCGGCAACGGCAGATGGAACAGCACGTTGCTGATGCCCAGGGTGATTTGTGCCGCCAGGGCAGCCAGCACCAGCCCGGCGAGCCGGGTCATGCCGACGTTTTTCAGTTGCCAGGCCAGGCCCAGCAGCACCACGGTCACCAGCAAGGCGCCGATGCGGTGGGTCAGGTGAATGGCGGTGCGGGCGTCACTGTCCAGTTGCCCGCCGAGGTAGTTGGGGCCGATGTGTTGGGTCAGGTGGAAGCCGTTGGCAAAATCCGCCGGTGGCAGCCATTGACCGTGGCAGGTGGGGAAGTCGATACACGCCACGGCGGCATAGTTGGAGCTGACCCAACCGCCCAGGGCAATCTGGCCGATCACCAACAGCAGTCCGGCGGTGGCCCAATGTTGCAGGCGCTTGGGCACGGTCAGCGCGGGTAATACGCCAGACAATCTCAGCGTCAGCAGGAACAGCAGGCTCAACGTCGCGAACCCGCCCAGCAAATGCCCGGTGACCACCTGCGGCCAGAGCTTGAGGGTCACGGTCCACATGCCGAACGCTGCCTGGGCGAAGACCACGGCCAGCAAGAACAGCGGCAATTTCAAAGGCTGGCCGGGGCGGCGACGGTTCATCCAGGCCCGGGCGGCCAGCGCGGTAATCATCAGCCCCAGGGCCCCGGCAAAGTAGCGATGGACCATCTCGTTCCAGCCTTTGTGGGCTTCCACCGGGGTGTCGGGGAAATGCAGCTCGGCATGGGCCAGTTGGGCTTCGCTCTTGGGCACGCTGATGAAGCCGTAGCAACCGGGCCAGTCCGGGCAACCGAGGCCGGCGTGGGTGAGCCGGGTGTAGGCGCCCAGCAGGACGACGATCAGTGCCAGCAGCGTGGCAAACAGCGCGAGGCGAAATCCAGGTTTGGCCATGTCGATGCCCTCATCCGATGTTCGACAGTTTCAGCAGGTGGCGCAGGTCGTTGAGCAGGTCCTTGCCCTTGACCCTGGCGTCATAGCGCAGCACCAGGTTGCTGTGGGGATCGATGATCCACAGTTGGGCGCCGCCGGAGCCTTGGGCGCCTTTCTGATACGCCGGCAGGTCCAGTGGATAACGTTGCAGTTGTGGATACTCGCGTTGCAGTTGGGCGTCGTACTCGCTGTCCAGCGGCTGCGAGATGGCCAGGGCATGGCTGGCGCGGCCGGCATCGCGTCCCAGGCCGATCTGCACCTGCCGCGCCAGATAGACCAATTGGCGACAATCCACCGAGCACTCCTGCGGCGCGGTGACCAGGATCTGCCAGCGTTGCTCATCGGCTTGTACGCCAATCTCGGCGCGGGTCTGGCCGGTGCCGATCAGCTCGCCGTGGTAGCTGCGACTGTCGGGCACCCAGAACTGGAATTTGTACATGCCGGTGGCGAGGATCATCGGGCCGATCACGCCCAGCACGATCAACAGCAATTGCACGCGCCCCTTGCGACGGCTGCGTGCGTCGGGCGCCTCAGACGTGTTGGTTGGATTCATGGTGTTTCCCATGGTGTCTCCCTGCGTTGTGCCATCCGAGATAAAGGAACAGGCCGAACAGCGCCGCCGCCATGGCGAACCACTGCACGGCATAGCCGAGGTGTTTTTCCGGCCCCATGGCCACCACCGGCCAATCGGTCCGGTAGGCGCCGGGGCCGCTTTGTTGGCGTAATTCATAGGCGAAGCCGTTGCGGTCGAGGTCGGCCCAGAGCTTGTCCGGCTCGATGGCGGTGACCAGTCGCGGCCAGGGGGCGCCGGCCGGGTCGGCGTGAAGTTGAAAGGTGGCGCCCGGGGCGACGTAGACCCAGGCCTGAAGGCTCACGGGTTGTTCCGGGGTGTTGAACACGGGCGGGATGCGCCGGTCCGGCCAGGGCAGCCAGCCGCGATTGACCAGCAGCCACAGCCCGGTGCGGTGGTCGAGGAACGGTTGCAGCAGTTCGACACCGACCTTGCCGCCGTGCTGGCGGTTGTCCAGCAGGATGCTGTGCTCGGCGTCGAACTGGCCTTGCAGCGTGACCGGTCGAAAGGCCGGATCGGCGGTGTGCGCCAGCTCGCTGCTGTCCATCGGCGCCGCCACGCGGCGCTCGGCGTAAGTGTCCATGAGCACACGCTTCTGTTCGCCCCGGCTCAATTGCCAGAACCCCAGGCACACCATCACCGGCACCAGCACGGCCACCACCAATGACGGCACGATGCCCGGCCGGAAGCCTTTCATGGCGTCGCCCGAAAGCTGTCGAACGGGATAGCTATACTCACGTGCATCGCGTCCCCCCGGAGTGTCCCTAATGCTCAAAGCAGCCATCGCCCTGATGCTGATCGCCACGATTGCCAGCCTGTTCAGCGGCCTGTTTTTTCTGGTCAAGGACGACAGCAGTTCCAATCGACTGGCCATCGCCCTGGCGATTCGTGTCGCCTTGGCCGCCGTCACCGTCGGCTTGATCGCCTGGGGCTTTTTCAGCGGCCAGTTGGTGTCGCATGCTCCTTGGTAAAGCGCCGCCCTGGTAACGGCTGCCTCAGAGGATGTAGACGAAGAAGAACAAGCCGATCCACACCACGTCGACGAAGTGCCAATACCAGCTCGCGGCCTCGAAGCCGAACTGGTGCTCGTTGTCGAAATGCCCGCGCATGATGCGCATCAGCATCACGAACAAAATGATCGTGCCAATGGTGACGTGGGCGCCGTGAAAGCCCGTGAGCATGAAGAACGTCGCGCCGTAGATCCCCGAGCCCAACGTCAGGCCCAGCTCTTTATAGGCGTGGATGTATTCCTCGGCCTGGAAGCCCAGGAAGGCGCACCCCAGCAGCACGGTGATCGCCAGCCAGATTTTCAGCGCGCCACGATGGCCTTTTTTCAGGGCATGGTGGGCGATGGTCACGGTGACGCTGGAACTGACCAGCAGGATGGTGTTGAGCAGCGGCAAGCCCCAAGGGCTGATCACATCCTTGGGCGGTGGGAATAGCTTGGGGTCGGGGTTGTTCAACAACGGCCAGACGTATTCGAAGTTCGGCCAGAGCATCTCCGATAAACCCTTGCTGCCTTCACCGGCCAACCCCGGCGCCGAGACCATGCGCACATAGAACAGCGCACCAAAGAAGGCGACGAAGAACATCACTTCGGAAAAGATGAACCAGCTCATGCCCCAGCGGAACGAGCGGTCGAGCTGGGCGCTGTACAGCCCGGCGCGGCTTTCCTTGATGACCGCGCCGAACCAGCCGAACAGCATGTAGGCCACCAGCAGGCCGCCGACGAAAAAGATCAGCGGGCCGTGGGAATCCGGGCGGTCGGCTTTCAGGTCGTTGAACCAGGTCGCCAGGCCGTACACCGTGACGAACATCCCGACCGTGGCGATGATCGGCCATTTGCTCTGGGCCGGAACGTAATAGTGCTCATGAGTTGCCATTTATTGTTCTCCTTATCGGGCACGCTATCGGTCAGTGTTTAGAGCCACCGGTGGATGACGAGCGGTGATGTCGAACAGCGTGTAGGACAGCGTCAGATGCTTCACTTCCTTGGGCATGTCCCGGTCGACGATGAAGCGCATGGGCATTTCGATGCGTTCGCCGGGTTGCAGCACTTGCTGGGTAAAACAAAAACATTCGGTCTTGTGGAAATACGCCGCCGCGTTGCTCGGCGAGATGCTCGGCACCGCCTGGGCGCTCATCGGCCGGTCGGTGGGGTTGTGCGCGACAAACACCATCTCGTTGACCGCCCCGGCCTTGACCACCAGCTCATCGCCCTTGGGGTAGAAGTCCCAGACCATGTCCACCGCGTTGGTCGACAGGAACTGCACACGCACCTGGCGTGACTCATCGACGACCTGCTCGCCTTCGTACTGCCCGCCGGTCTTGCCGTTGATGCCGAACGCCTTGCACATCACGTCGTAGATCGGCACCAGGGCAAACCCGAAGATGAACATGGCCACCACCACCAGCAGCAGGCGGGTGACCAGTTTTTTCAGCGAGATCGAGTCAGCCATGATTCTGAACCCCTACAGATAACTCTGTGGGAGCGGGCTTGCTCGCGAAGCAGGCGCTACGGTCTAACAGGAACACCGCGTCATCGTTCTTCGCGAGCAAGCCCGCTCCCACATTCATTTCACTTCCGGCGGCGTAGTAAACGTGTGATACGGCGCCGGCGACGGCACGCTCCACTCCAGCCCTTCGGCCCCATCCCATGGCTTGGCCGGTGCCGGGGGGCCGCCGCGGATGGTCTTGATCACGATGAACAGGAAGAAGATCTGCGTGGTGCCGAACATGAACGCGCCGATGGACGAGACCATGTTGAAGTCGGCGAACTGCAGGTTGTAGTCGGGAATCCGCCGGGGCATGCCCGCCAGGCCCACGAAATGCATCGGGAAGAACGCCAGGTTCATGCCGATGAACGACAGCCAGAAGTGCAGCTTGCCAAGGGTTTCGTCGTACATGTGGCCGGTCCATTTCGGCAGCCAGTAGTAGGCCGAGGCAAAGATCCCGAAGATCGCCCCGGGCACCAGCACGTAGTGGAAGTGCGCGACCACGAAGTAGGTGTCCTGGTACTGGAAGTCCGCCGGGGCGATGGCCAGCATGAGCCCGGAGAAACCGCCGATGGAAAACAGGATCACGAACGCCACGGCGAACAGCATCGGCGTCTCGAAGGTCAGCGAGCCCTGCCACATGGTGCTGGCCCAGTTGAACACCTTCACCCCGGTGGGCACGGCGATCAGCAGGGTCGCGTACATGAAGAACAGCTCGCCCACCAGCGGGATGCCGACCACGAACATGTGGTGCGCCCAGACGATGAACGACAGGAACGCAATGGCGGCCGTGGCGTAGACCATCGAGGTGTAACCGAACAACGGCTTGCGCGAGAACGCCGGGATGATCGAGCTGACGGCACCGAAGGCCGGCAGGATCATGATGTACACCTCGGGGTGGCCGAAGAACCAGAACACGTGCTGGAACAGCACCGGGTCACCGCCACCGGCGGCACTGAAGAAGCTGGTGCCGAAGTGGATGTCCATCAGCATCATCGTCACGCAGCCGGCCAGCACCGGCATCACCGCGATCAGCAGGAACGCGGTGATCAGCCAGGTCCAGACGAACAGTGGCATTTTCATCAGGGTCATGCCGGGGGCGCGCAGGTTGAGGATGGTGGCGACCACGTTGATCGCCCCCATGATCGAGCTGATGCCCATCAGGTGGATGGCAAAGATGAAGAACGTCACGCTTTCCGGCGCGTAGGTGGTGGACAGCGGCGCATAGAAGGTCCAGCCGAAGTTCGGCCCGCCGCCGGGAGTGAACAGCGTCGAGACCAACATCAGGAACGCCGCCGGCAACAGCCAGAAGCTGAAGTTGTTCATGCGCGGCAGGGCCATGTCCGGCGCGCCGATCATCAGTGGGACCATCCAGTTGGCAAGGCCGACGAACGCCGGCATCACCGCGCCGAAGACCATCACCAGGCCATGCATGGTGGTCATCTGGTTGAAGAATTCCGGCTGCACGATCTGCAAACCGGGCTGGAACAGCTCGGCGCGGATCACCATGGCGAACGAGCCGCCCAGCAGGAACATCGAGAAGGCGAACCACAGGTACAGCGTGCCGATGTCCTTGTGGTTGGTGGTCAGCACCCAGCGCATCAGGCCCTTGGCGGGGCCGTGGGCGTGGTCGGCATGACCGTGGTCATCGATCACAGCACTCATGTCCTTTCTCCTTCGAACCAATGGGCTGGACGGCGCGGGGCAACGCGCCCCGACCGGTTTTGGGAACGAGCGTCGGGCCGGCTCATTGGCTTTCCGCCTGTTTGAGTTCCAGCACTTCTTTAGGCGTCACCATGTCGCCCTTGTTGTTGCCCCAGGCGTTGCGTTCATAGGTCACGACCGCGGCGATATCGACTTCCGACAGTTGTTTGCCGAAGGCGGCCATGGAGGTGCCGGGCTTGCCGTGGAAGACAATGTTCAGGTGATCCTTGATCGGCCCGGTGGCGATTTTCGAGCCCTTGAGCGCCGGGAACATCGGCGGCAAGCCTTGGCCTTCGGCCTGGTGGCAGGCCACGCAGGTGGTGTGATAGACCTTGTCGCCACGCTCGACGAGCTCTTCGCGGGTCCATTCCTTGCTGGTCAGCTCCTTGAGCTGCGCGGCTTCGGCCTTGCGTTCGCCCAGCCATTTCTCGTAGTCGGGCTTGCTCTTGACCTCCACCACGATCGGCATGAAGCCGTGGTCCTTGCCGCACAGCTCGGCGCATTGGCCGCGATAGAGGCCGGGCTTGTCGACGCGGGTCCAGGCTTCGTTGACGAACCCCGGAATGGCATCGCGCTTGACCGCGAAGGCCGGCACCCACCAGGAGTGGATCACGTCGGCGGAGGTCACCAAAAAGCGCACCTTGGCATCGACCGGCAGCACCAGCGGCTTGTCGACTTCCAACAGGTAGTGCTCGCCCTTGGCGCTCTGGTTGTGGATCTGTTCGGCGGGGGTCGCCAGGTTGCTGAAGAACTCGACGTCCTGGCCCAGGTACTTGTAGTGCCACTTCCACTGGTAGCCGGTGACCTGGATATCGATCTCCGACTCACTGGAGTCGTACATCTTGATCAGGGTCGCGGTGGCGGGAATCGCCATCAGCACCAGGATCAGGAAGGGCACGATGGTCCAGAGGATTTCGACGCGGGTGTTTTCGTGAAAGTGCGCGGCATTCTGGCCGGTTGAGCGGCGGTGCATCATCATCGACCAGAACATGGCGCCGAAGACGATGATGCCGATGACCACACAGATCCAGAAGATGGTCATGTGCAGGTCGAACACTGCGTTGCTGATCTGTGTCGCTCCAGGCGCCATATTCACAGTCCAGGCCGCTTGTGCCTGACTGAAAATCGACCACAACAGGAGGCCCATCCATACGTGTGGATGTCGCGTCATTGCGGGTTCCCCTTATCGTTCTTGTTATCCCGTAGGCGTAAAGCCTGCGGCAAGGGATCGGCTATCAGACTGCTTAATTGACTCGCCGCGCCTTGCTGCACATGCAATCGGGTGTCATCAGCTAACTCCATTCCAAACCGAGTATAGACAGCACCTGCAACCTCGCAACGCGATGGCGTAAATCGTTTGAAACAGCCGGGGCTTGCGCTAGAGCCCACGAATGGAGAAGGATGCGAACTGAGTGATGGCAAACCGATATAACTGTGACGCAGCAAGGAAGGGGCAGTTATGAAAAATAGGTCTTAGGAGTGTTTTTGCGCCAGCTAAGTTATGTCTTCCCTATTTCATTGCCTTTGTTTCCTGGAGTTGTCATGAACACCGCCGCATTGCGCGAGCAGATCCAAAAAGCCCAACAACACGAAGCCGAGACCGGCCAATTGACCCGTCAACTGGAGGCCCAGTTACCGCATCTGCATCGCACCATTCAATTGCCGGACACGAACCCCAATAACGCCCTCGCGCGGTTTGTCGCGGCGTACATCGATGAAGTGCCCGACCTGCTGGACGCAGCCAACGACGTGGCGAGGGAAGCGGGTATCGAGTCGCAGATCAAACCGGTACTGAAGATTGCCGAACAGTACTTCCTCCAGCCGCCGACCATCATGGCCGGGCATGTCGGGCTCGACAGCCTGCTGGACGAAGCCTATCTGGCGCACCGGTTTGTCGAAGAGGTGAATGACCTTTATATCAAGCATTTCGGCCAGCCATTGATCCCCTTGGACATGACGGTCGCCAACCTGATCGCCCACCAGTTGATCGGTGAGGCATTTGCCAACCAGCTCGATGAAGTGGTGCATCACACGTTCGACGAGATGCTCAACGACGAGACGTTTGCCTTGGAATCAGTAGAAGCCTATCGCGAGAAGCTCAGCAGCCCTGAGACCGGCGCAGCCTGGAAGCGCTGGCCGTGCATGTCCCGTCGCCTGGGCGTGGGCCTGGAGCTGGATCAGCCGGCGGCTTGATCCATCAGGACAACATGAAGCTTTTGTGGGAGCGGGCTTGCTCGCGAAGGCGGAGTGTCAGGCAGCCTATTAGCCAACTGATCCACCGCCTTCGCGAGCAAGCCCGCTCCCACATTGGATCTGTGGTGTTCATAAAATAGGTGTCCAGCACCAGCCCCTTGTGGGAGCGAGCCTGCTCGCGAAAGCGGTTGGACATTCAACATCTATGTCGACTGATCCACTGCCATCGCGAGCAGGCTCGCTCCCACAGGGGCATGGTTAACCGGTCGCTGCACCAACCCCTACGGTCGTGCGCAACCGCCCTTCCAATCGACGCTTGAGCCCACGGGATTCAATCAGCAGCTTCGACCCCTTGCTGGCATTCGCCCGGCCCCATTCTTCCAGCAACTCCAGGCACGAGTGATCGATGTAGCTCAGGTTATTGAGCGGCACGTGCACGGTCGCGCCCGTTGGGATGGTGCCCAGCACCTGGGTCAGCGCCGGCACCTTGAGGAAGGTGGCCGCACCCACCAGGCGCAGTTCCATCTCGCCTTCCTGAGGCAGGTCGATCAGGCTGATTTTCAGGCGCGAGGCTTTCCAGGCGAGTTTCACCAGGGTCAGGCCGAAGCCGATCAGCACACCGGTCAACAGGTCGGTGAAGATGATCGCCAGCGCCGTGGCGGCGTAGGTGAACATCGGCATCCGGCCATAACGGCCCAGGCTTCGAAACGCCTTGAGGTCCACCAGTTTGAAACCGGTGTAGACCAGCACGCCGGCCAGGCTCGCCACCGGAATGCTTTGCAGCACGCTGGACAGCAACAGCACGAACAGCAGCAACCACAGGCCGTGGAAAATTGTCGACATCCGCGTGGTGGCCCCGGCTTGGACGTTGGCCGAACTGCGCACGATCACCCCGGTCATCGGCAGGGCGCCGAGCAGGCCGCAGAGCATGTTGCCGATCCCTTGTGCCGACAGTTCCCGGTCGAAGTCCGCACGTTCACCGCTGTGCATGCGATCCACGGCGGCCGCCGACAGCAGGGTTTCGGCACTGGCGATGAAGGCCACGGCGAACGCGGCGATCAGCAGCGTTGGGTCGGCCAGGTTCAGCAGGTCCGCCGGGCGCAGCCAATCAATGGCTTCGGCCAGGTTCTCCGGAACCTCCACGCGCTTGACCTGCAAGGCCAGCAGCAGGCTGGCGACGGTCGCCAGGCCGACGCCCAGCAAGGCGCCGGGAACGAAGCGCAGGCTGTGGGGGCGAAACTTCTCCCACAGCCACATCACCGCGATCGTCGACAGACCGAGCAGGCCGGCCTGCCAGCCGAAGGACGGCAATGCCTGGGCCACTGCCGCCGGGAACGCCGCGAGGTTATCCAGCCCGGAGGGCTTGGGCGCCGCGTCCAGCATCACATGGACCTGGGACAATACGATCAGCACGCCGATACCCGCGAGCATCCCGTACACCACGGCTGGCGCGGTGACCCGGAACCAGCAGCCCAGGCGAAAGCGCCCGGCCAGCAATTGCAGTAGACCGGCCAGCAGCAGGATCGGCCCGAGCATGGCCACGCCATGCTGGCGCACCAGTTCGAAGACCAACACCGCCAACCCGGCGGCCGGACCGCTGACTTGCAGCTTCGAGCCAGCCAGGAAACCCACTACCAGACCACCGATGATCCCGGTAATCAGGCCCTTGGCCGGCGGCAGGCCGGAGGCGATGGCAATGCCCATGCACAAGGGCAGCGCCACCAGGAACACAACCACCGAAGCCAATAACTCCCGTGGCAGAACAGCTTTTAGTTGAGCAGCACGCATGGCGACTCTCCCGAAGTTTCTTCAGGCATGGCGAGGCCCTACCGCCTGGATAGCGGTAAGGCTAGAACCACACAAGGATGATTAGGAGTGGTTAGAAGCGCGCTTTGGGCGTCGCCACCGGTATCGGATGGCTGCCATCGAGCGGCAGGAAACGTCCCTGGTCCGCGTCAAAGGCTTTGATCTCGCTGGTCTCGATGTTGTACACCCAGCCATGGATGAACAACTGACCGCTGGCCATGCGCGACGCGACCGAGGGATGCGTTCGCAAATGCTGCAACTGCGCGATCACGTTTTCTTCGGTGAGGATGGGCATGGTCTGTTTTTCGTCGCCGCACGGACAGTTGTCGTGGACCATGGTCTTGGCCACTTCGGCGTGGCGCAGCCAGGCTTTTACCGTGGGCATTTTTTCCAGGGTGTCCGGGTTCAGCACGGCACGCATGGCGCCGCAATCGGAATGGCCGCAAACAATGATGTGTTGCACACCAAGGGCCAGCACGGCGTATTCGATGGCGGTGGAGACGCCGCCATTCATCTGCCCGTAAGGCGGAACGACGTTGCCGACGTTGCGGGTCACGAACAGGTCGCCGGGGGAGCTATGGGTGATCAGCTCGGGCACGATGCGCGAATCGGCGCAGGTGATGAACATCGCCCGGGGCGCCTGGGCGGTGGCGAGTTTCTTGAAGAGCTCTTCCTGTTGCGGAAAGATCTCGTGATGGAAATGCAAAAAGCCGTCAACAATATGCTGCAGCGCTGCATCGGCGGTTTCCGCCACGGGTTGGGCTGAAGCCGACGCAGCCAACGGCTGTTTATCCTTGTCACTCATTGATTCATCCTCTTTTGACGGTATGACGCCAGTGGCTAAAACATCCAGGTCGACATCTGCGACCCGTCAGTCACTCGCTGAACAAGGTAGCGGCCGAAACTTAACTCAAACTGAAATCGAAGGCTCTAGGACAATGATTCCAGGGGTGGCGAAACACTGGCGCAGCTCATGTCCAGTGGCCTTTCCAGGGTCAACTTTAATCAAATCAACGACATCTGTCGGCCCGGCGGACAGAAGGCAGCGCAATCGAGATTGTATCCGTCGCGTCGCTCCAGTCCCAGGCGCTTGAGTGCCTTGGCGAAGCGCTGGGCCAGCAGGTCGGCGAACGGGCCTTCGCCGCGCATTCGCGCACCGAAGCGGCTGTCATACAGCTCGCCACCGCGGCTCTGGCGCACCAGGCTCAGTACATGGGCGGCGCGTTGCGGGTAGTGCGCCTGCAGCCACTCCTCGAACAGCGGCGCGACTTCCAGCGGCAGGCGCAGCATCACGTAGGCGGCATTCTGCGCGCCGGCGGCGTGGGCTTCGGTCAGCAGGCTCTCGATCTCGCTGTCGTTGATCATCGGGATCATCGGTGCGCAGAGCACGCCCACGTTGATGCCTGCCTCACGCATGACCTTGATCGCCCGCAGCCGCGCCTTGGGCGCCGCCGCCCGGGGTTCGAGAATGCGCTTGAGCTCATCGTCCAGGGTGGTGAGGCTGATCATCACGTGCACCAGGCGTTGCTGTGCCAGTTCGGTCAGCAGGTCCAGGTCGCGCAGGATCAGCGAGCCCTTGGTGACGATGGTCACCGGATGCCGATAACGCAGCAGCACCTCGAGGATCCGCCGGGTTATCCGTTGTTCCCGTTCGATCGGCTGATAGGGGTCGGTGTTGGAGCCCAGTGCGATCGGCGCGCATTGATAGCCGCGCCGGGACAATTGCTCCTCCAGCACGTCGGCGGCATTGGTCTTGGCGATCAGCTTCGTTTCGAAATCCAGCCCTGGCGACAGGTCCCAATAGGCATGGCTGGGCCGCGCATAGCAGTAGATGCAGCCGTGTTCACAGCCTCGGTACGGGTTGATCGAGCGGTCGAATGGGATATCGGACGAGGTGTTGCGGGTAATGATGGTCTTCGCCGTTTCGATGCGCACTTCGGTGCCCTGGGTCGGCGGGACTTCCTGGTACCAGCCGTCATCCTCGACCACCGAGCGATTCGGGGCGAAGCGGTTGTGCGGGTTGGTCGCGGTGCCGCGGCCGCGAGGTGGAAGGGAGGCAGGCATGGGAATACTCCGAAGGCTGTATGTGCATACAGTATTCGCTGATTGCGGTTCAGGCCAGTGCCATTGGGCGGGTCACGGAACAAAGCCGACATTCACGCAATGCTGTTCACTTAAGGCAATCGACAAACCCGTGGCGAGGGAGCTTGCTCCCGCTGGGCCGCGAAGCGGCCCCAAAACCTGCCAGTTGCGGCGTATCAGACACACCGCACCCGCCGGTTTACGACTGCTTCGCAGCCGAGCGGGAGCAAGCTCCCTCGCCACAGGGTCATCATTTTTCTTAAGTGAACGGCATTACGACATTCACGACGCTTTGACGTCCTGCTCACGGAGTTTTAACCGGGGCGAACCGAAACTGATCGTCACCACATTCCCTGGTTATCGGTCGCCTCCTGATGCTCAAGCTCTGTTTTCATTCGCTGTTCAGCCTGGCCTTGCTCGTGATACTTGCCGACCCGGCGGCCCAGGCGGGCGAGGTTGCCGAGACCAGGCCCGCTGAATGGGCGCAGCCGGTGGAAAAGGACTACAACCTCTACCAGATGTCACCGACCCTCTATCGCAGCTCCCTGCCAGACGGCGGTGCCGTGCCTTTGCTGACGAAGCTGCGGATCGGCACGGTCATCACCTTCCTGCCGCAGTCGGACAAGCGCTGGCTGTCCACCCCCGGCATCGAGCAGGTGCAGTTGCCCTACCGCACCAATCATGTCGATGACAGCGACATACTCAGGGCCTTGCGTGCCGTCCAGGCGGCCGAAGCCAAGGGGCCGGTGCTGATGCACTGCAAGCACGGCTCGGACCGCACCGGGCTGGTGGCCGCCATGTACCGGGTGGTGGTGCAGGGCTGGAGCAAAGAGGACGCGTTGAATGAAATGACCGAAGGTGGCTTCGGCGACAGCCATCATTTCAAGGACGGCGTGCGCTACATGATGCAGGCCGATGTCGACAAACTCCGCGTGGCGTTGGCGAACGGCGATTGCAGCACCAGCGTCTTTGCCCTTTGCTCCCTGGAAAGTTGGGTCAACTCGACCACGACGACACGTCCCCTCGACCCTCAGGCGCTGGTGCCTGCACGCTGATCGGTCGCCTGCAAGAACGCGGTGATGGATTCGGACAGCGGCCGTGAATCGCCCCGTTCGAATATCGTCTCGCGTAATGCCTTGCACGTTTGCCTATCGAACAGCCCGTTGCGCTTGAATCGCTTGAACACCGTGTCGGCCAGTTGTTTCGACCAGGCATAGGCGTAGATGCCGGCGGCGTAGCCCGTGACGATGTAGTCCAGGCCATTGGGCCAACGTTCGTTCGCGAACACGGGCAGATGTCCGACCTGTGCGTTGATTTGATCGAAGACCTGCTGGGCCGTTCGTCCGTCGCCATGGCTGCGGTGCAGCTCCATGTCGAACAACGCATCGCGCAAGAACGCGGCTGTATCCCAACTGGTCTGGGTGTCGAGATAAGCCAGCAACTGATCGGCAATGGCATCGGGCAGGGGCGCCCCGGTTTGGTGATGCCTGGACAGGCGCACCAGGCATTGCTTGGTGAAGCACCATTGTTCGAGCAGTACGCCAGCGAATTCCGCCGAATCCCGGGACAGCTCGGAAATACCCGAAACAGCGCGATATTCGACCCGGCTCAGCACATGGTGCAAACAGTGGCCCAATTCGTGAAAAAGCATTCGCAGTTGCAGATGATCAAGCAGCACCGGGCTGGCACGTGAACCCCGCGGCAGCCAGCCGTGCAGCGTGGCGATCGGATAGCGAGGTCGGCCTTCGGCGGTGATGCGGCGGTTTCGCAGGGTGGAGGTATTGGGAAAGCTTTCCTGATTCGGGTCCTCGAACGGATCGAAATAGAGATAGCCCAGAAGCTCGCCCCGTTCGAAAACTTCAAGAAGACGCACCTGCGGGTGCCAGGTCGCCACGTCCCGACGTTCGATGATGTCCACGCCGAACAGGTCCCGGGCGACCAGCAGCATCCGTGAAAAGGTCGATTCCAACTCGAACCAGGCGCTGACGGTCTGTTCCGAGACGCCGGTCATTTGCTGGCGAAGCTTTTGTGCCAGGTATTGATAGTTCCATGGCTGCAACCCGCTGAAACCCTGGGCTTGGGCAAATGCCTCCAACTGCGCGCTGTCGCGGATAAACACGCTTTGCTGCTGTTCCAGCAGGCCTTGCAGGAACGTCTGGACCTCTTCCGGCGACTGGGCTTGTTCCGGTTCGAGCGCCAACTGAGCGTAACTCGAATAGCCCAGCAGGGTGGCCAACTCATGACGATCCCTGAGCAACTGCCACAGCACATCGCCGTTGTCGTACACGCCGGCATGTGGCCCTTGATCGGACGCGCGCGTGCTGTAGGCGACATACACCTGCTTGCGCAGCACGGCATCGTCCGCGTAACGCATGACGATACGAAACGATTCTTCATCGAGGGTCAACAACCATCCCGTGCGCCCCTGTTCACGGGCCTGCTCGGCCATGCGCTGCCTGAAGGCAAGCGGCAGGCCACCCAATTGGGTTTGATCATCAAATGTTCGGCTCCAGGCTTTGTTGGCCTCATGCAAATGTTCCTGGAACAGGCTCCGGGCGCCTTGGATGCGCAGTTGCAAATCCTCCAAGGCCGGCTGCGAATCGGACCCCAGCCCGTTGCGGCGAAATTGCCTGAGGATCTTTTCCAGGGTCCGCTTTCTCACTGAGGAGAAATGCTTGGCGATCTCGCTGTCCGCCAAGCGTTGATAGAGTTGGAAGAGCTCGGGGTTCTGTTTTAGCGACCGCTTGAACTGCTGCAAGCGTGGGGTGCAGTCGAGCGAAGCCTGCTTCCAGGCGTCTGCGGTACTGGTGGATGCCAGGCGCTCCAGCACATAACCGAACCCCCTGAGTCGCGCATGGATTTCATCCATGGCCAACACCAGGTCGTCCCAGGTGGGAAAAGGTGCTTGAGTCCGGATGATCTCGGCTACTTTGGCGCGGCTTTCGATGATGATCTGGTCGAGGGCCGGGGAAAAGTGTTCGGCTTTAATGTCGGAAAACGGCGGCAGGTCATAGGCCTGCAGCAGTGGGTTATCAGCGTGGCGCATGGAGACTTCCTGTCAGTCTGGACGTGTCACGGCAGTCTGGGCAGGAAGGCGATTGGCGCTGCGGTACATAGTTATCGCTTCCGGGCCGGGCGGCCCGGAAGGTAATGCCAAAGTTGTCAGTCGGTTTTTTTCTTCAACTTGGGGTTGGGGAAAAACTGCACCGCCTGGACTTTTGCGTCCGGCGCCTTGAGCGCCGAGGTGTTGACCCGGGTGCCCAATTCCTTGGGCACCGACAGGCCTTGCTCGTTGAGTGTGTCGGAATAACCGCAGGCCACGCATTCGCGGTGCGGCACGCCGTCTTCGTTCCACATCATCAACTTGTCCGGCTCGCTGCAGGCCGGGCAGACCGCCCCGGCGATAAAGCGTCGCTTGGTAATCACAGGCCCCTCACTCATGCTGCCGCGTCCTCGGTCAGGCCGCTATGGCGCAAGAGTGCGTCAATCGATGGCTCACGGCCACGGAAGTCGACGAACAGCACCATCGGTTCCTGGGAACCGCCACGGGCCAGGATTGCCTCGCGGAAGGCGCGCCCGGTGTCGGCGTTGAGCACGCCGTCTTCTTCGAATTTGGAGAAGGCATCGGCCGAGAGCACTTCCGCCCATTTGTAGCTGTAGTAACCCGCCGCGTAGCCGCCGGCGAAAATGTGCGCAAAGCTGTTGGGGAAGCGGTTGTAGGCCGGCGGACGCATGACGGAGACCTCGTCACGCACGCCTTCGAGCACTTGCAGAACGCTGCGGCCATCGCCGTGGGTGGCGTGCAGTTCGAAGTCGAACAGCGAGAACTCCAACTGACGGACCATCATCAGGCCGGACTGGAAGTTTTTCGCCGCGAGCATTTTTTCCAGCAGGTCCTGGGGCAGCGGTTCGCCGGTTTCGTAGTGGCCGGAAATCAGCGCCAGGCCTTCGGGTTCCCAGCACCAGTTTTCCATGAACTGGCTCGGCAGCTCCACGGCATCCCAGGCCACGCCGTTGATGCCGGACACACCGGCGTGTTCGACGCGGGTCAGCAGGTGGTGCAGGCCATGGCCGAATTCGTGGAACAGGGTGGTGACTTCATCGTGGGTCAGCAGCGCGGGCTTGCCGCTGTCGGCCGGGGTGAAGTTGCACACCAGGTTGGCGACCGGGCTTTGCAGGACGCCGTCGAAGGTGCGACGACGGTCGCGGGCACCGTCCATCCAGGCACCGCCACGCTTGTTGGCGCGGGCGTAGAGGTCGAAGAAGAAGCGGCCGACGTGCTGGCCGTTCTCCTTGATTTCGAACAGGCGCACGTCCGGGTGCCAGCTGTCGAAGCCTTTCAGTTCGGCGATCTCGATGCCATAGAGGCGCTGCACAATGGCGAACAGGCCGCTCAGTACCTTGTCGATCGGGAAGTAGGCGCGCAGGGCTTCCTGGGCCACGCTGTAGCGCTGTTGGCGCAGTTTTTCGCCGTAGAAACCGCTGTCCCAGCTTTGCAGGTCGGGGCAGCCCTGCTCGGCGGCATAGGCTTTGAGCTGTTCCAGGTCTAGGGCGGCGAACGGCTTGCTGCGCTTGGCCAGGTCACGCAGGAAACTGAGGACCTGATCGCTGGATTCGGCCATCTTGGTTGCCAGGCTCAACTCGGCGAAGTTAGCGAAACCGAGCAAATGGGCCAGTTCCTGGCGCAGGTCGAGGATCTGTTCCATCACCGGGCCGTTGTCGTTCTGGCCGGCATTCGGGCCTTGGTCCGAGGCGCGGGTGCAGTAGGCGGCGTAGACTTCTTCGCGCAGGGCGCGGTCTTCGGCGTAGGTCATCACCGCGTAGTAGCTAGGGAATTCCAGGTTGATCAGCCAGCCGTCCAGTTCCTTGGCCTGGGCAGCGGCGGCCATTTGCGCCTTGGCCGAGTCGGTCAGGCCGGCGAGGGCGGCTTCGTCAGTGACGTGCTTGGTCCAGGCCTGGGTCGCGTCCAGCAGTTGATTGGAGAAGCGGCTGCCCAGCTCGGACAGTTTGCTCTGCACTTCGGCGTAGCGCTTCTGTTGCTCGGGCGGCAGGTCGATGCCCGACAGGCGGAAATCCCGCAGGGAATGTTCCAGGATGGTTTTCTGCGCCACGTCGAAACCGGCCGCCTCCGGGCTGTTCGCCAGGGCTTCGAAGGCCTGGAACAGCTCGCGGTTCTGGCCCAGCTCGGTGGAATAGGCACTCAGCGCCGGCAGGCAGGCCTCGTAGGCCTCGCGCAGTTCCGGGCTGTTGCGCACGGCGTTCAAATGGCTGACCGGGCTCCAGGCCGCGCCGAGACGATCATTGAGCTCGTCCATCGCCAACACCAGGCCGGCCCAGGTAGGCTGTTGGACTTGGGTCTTGAGGATTTCGGCGATGGCCGCACGGTTGTCCGCCAGGATCTGCTCGATGGCCGGTTGCACGTGCTCGGCACGGATCGCCGAGAATGGCGGTAGGTCATAGGGCTGCAAAAGAGGGTTGTTCACGCTCACGGTCGACACCTTGGCTGGAAGAAACATCGGCCCATCTTAATTACAATCGACGCTCACCGCAGCTAGCAGCGCCTATCACCGGATAAGAGAGAGCCTATCGTGACCCTTCGCACGTACCAGAACCACAGCCCGAAGCTTGCCCGTGGGGCGTTTGTCGACAGCACCGCGGTGGTGATCGGCGACGTCGAGATCGGCGAAGACAGCTCCGTCTGGCCGCTGACGGTCATTCGTGGCGACATGCACCGCATCCGTATCGGTGCGCGCACCAGCGTCCAGGATGGTTGCGTGCTGCACATCACCCACGCCGGCCCCTTCAATCCGGATGGCTTCCCGTTGCTGATCGGCGACGACGTGACCATCGCCCACAAGGTCATGCTCCATGGCTGCTCGGTGGGCAGCCGGATCCTGATCGGCATGGGCAGCATCGTCATGGACGGCGCGGTGGTCGAAGACGATGTGATCATCGGCGCCGGCAGCCTCGTACCGCCGGGCAAGCGCCTGGACAGCGGCTTTTTGTACGTGGGCAGCCCGGTGAAGCAGGTGCGGCCGCTGACGGACAAGGAGCGCGCGTTCTTCACCTACAGCGCGGCGAACTACGTGAAGCTCAAGGACTTGCATCTGGCCGAAGGTTACGACCAGCCTTGAATCCCCCCCAAGATGTCGAATGAACCATTGTGGCGAGGGGATTTATCCCCGCTGGGCTGCGCAGCAGCCCCAAACCCTGCCAGCACAGCGTGTCAGGTTTGTTACATTCAATTTTTTGGGGGCTGCTGCGCAGCCCAGCGGGGATAAATCCCCTCGCCACAGTTTCATTCAAGCCTGTTGAGTGAACTGCATGACCACGCAGGAACAGCCATGCACTACCAGACCGTACTCTTCGACCTCGACGGCACCCTCACCGACCCCCGTGAAGGCATCACCCGTTCGATCCAGTTCGCCTTGGCCAAGCTGGGCATCGACGAACCCGACCTGACCCGCCTCGAACATTTCATCGGCCCGCCGTTGTTGCAGGCCTTCATGCAGTTCTATGACTTCGACGAAGCGAAGGCCTGGGAGGCGGTGAATTTCTATCGTGAGCGCTTCAAGGTCACCGGCCTTTATGAGAACCGGGTCTTCGACGGCGTAATGCCGCTTCTGGAAACCTTGGGCGGCCAAGGGCGCCAGCTGTACATCGCCACTTCCAAGCCCTGGGTCTTCGCCCGGGAAATCGCCCGCCATTTCGACTTCGCCCGGCACTTCAAGGTGATCTACGGCAGCGAACTGGACGGCACCCGCACTGACAAAGTCGAGCTGATCGCCCACCTGCTGGCCGAAGAAAGCCTCGACCCGGCCAGCACCCTGATGATCGGCGACCGCAAGCACGACCTGATCGGCGCCCGCAGCAATGGCCTGGATGCCGCGGCGGTGGGGTATGGGTTTGGCAGCCACGAAGAACTCAGCGCCGAGGGCCCGGCGTATCACTTCCAGACGGTGGATGCGTTGCATCAGGCGTTTCTGCGGCGTTGACTAGATGGCCATCGCGAGCAAGCTCGCTCCCACATTTTTCCGAGACGTCCACAATACGGGTGCCCACCGCCAAACCCCTGTGGGAGCGAGCTTGCTCGCGATGGCGGCAGCACAAACATCCCTGGCCTCAAGACAACACTATCGTGGCGAGGGAGCTTGCTCCCGCTCGGCGGCGCAGCCGTCGTAAGCTCGCTGATGCGGTTTGTCTGTGGAAATGAGTTGTCTTTTTTGGGGCTGCTGCGCAGCCCAGCGGGAGCAAGCTCCCTCGCCACAGGTGTTAACCATGTCCCCGGACCAAACAGGGTTAGCCAGATCCCCGCCCGCACAGGGGGTATAGATGAACGCGACAGTTCAGGCCCTGAACTGGCTGGGCGCCACGCCGCTCCAGCGCACGAAGGCATGGCGGAAGCTGGCGGTTTCGCTGAAGCCCAGTCGTTCGGCGATTCGATGGATCGGCAATTGGTCCTCGCAAAGCATCTGCTTGGCTCGTTCGAAGCGCAGTTCGTCCAGCAGTTCCTGATAGCTGCAGCCCAGGTCCTTGAGGTGCCGCCGCAAGGTGCGCGCCGAGCAGTTCATTTGCTCGGCCAAGCCTTCCAGGCCGGGGGCTGCGTTCAGTTGGGCGTCGAGCAACTGGCGGATCCTTCCTAGCCAGGCCTGGCGTCCGGTGAATTCGGTGTTCTGCCGGCGGCAGCGTTCGGCCATGGCGTGATGGGTGATGGGGTCGGCCAGGGGCAAGGGTTGTTCGAGCCAGTGGCGGTCGAAGGAAAACGCGTTATCGACGCTGTCGAAGCGCACCGGGCAATCGAAGAGTGCGGTGTAGCGCGCCTGGTAATCGGGCGCCGGATGTTCAAAGCGCGCGGCGTGCAAGGGCAGTGCATGGCCGAGGAGGTCATTGCAGATCACCTTCAGCGAAACCATGCAGAACTCGGCATTGAACACCGCCAGGGCCGGATTCTCCCGATAGTCGCTGGCGCTGAACCAGATGTGCTCGCCGTCATCGTCCAGGTTCAGCTCGAAGAGTGTTCCCAATAGCGCCGGATAGCGCAGTGCCAGGCGCAAGGCGTCACCTAAGGTGGCACTGGTGAGCAGGGCATAGCCGAGCATGCCGTAGGACGAAACGTGCATGCGCAGGCCCAGCTCCAGGCCGATGTCGCGCTTGAGGGCCACGGCGTTGGCGCAGACCTGCATCTCCTGGTTGGTGGTGATGCGCGTATCGGCCCGGCTCAGGTCCGCGGCGCTGATGCCGCTGCCGGCCAACAAGGCATCGCTGGACAGTCCTTCGTTTTTTAAGGTGCTCAGTACCAGCGAGACGGCGTTGAGGGTAGTGAGGTGGGAATGCAGCATGTCCGTTTCCAGCCTGGGGTAGGCTGGAGACGGAGCAAGTTATATGCCGGGTACTTTGGCATGACGTCGCTTTTGTGGCGAGGGAGCTTGCTCCCGCTGGGCTGGTCCGACGCTTCGGGCGAAGCGGCCCACGAAAGCTTGCGGCCGCTGCGCGACCGAGCGGGAGCAAGCTCCCTCGCCACAAAAGCCCCTCACCACAAGTTGATGCAGGTTCGGATCAGCTCAGCTCGCCACACAGGTCCAGTTCTACCAGCCGCCGAACCTCTTCCACCGGCAGCCCGGCGCCAATCAACGCCTGCAATTTGCCGAACGCGGCCTCGCGGGTCATGCCGCCACCGGACAGCACGCCGACACCGCGCAAGCGACTGCCGGCTTCGTACACGTCCAGCTCAACGCCACCTTCATGACATTGGGTCACCGCCACCACCACCACACCGCTGTCCCGCGCCCGCTCGAGGCTGGCGAGGAAGGCCGGGTTGTCGCTCGGCCCGGTGCCGCTGCCGTAGCACTCCAGCACCAGGCCCTGGATACCGCTGCCCAATAGACCATCGAGCACCTGGGCGCTGATGCCGGGAAACAGCGGCAGCGCCGCGATGTTCGCCAATTGCTTGGGCTGGTTGTAATTCAACTGCGCCGGCAGGGCCGGCGCCGGGGTGCCGCCGCCCTGGCGTTCCAGGCGCTTGAATGGGTGGCGACCGAAGCTGCGTACTTTCGCGCAACGGGTCGGCGCCAGCAGCTCACCGTGGAAGTACAGGTGCACGCCCGGCGCCAGGCCCTGGCCGAGGGCAACCAGGGCACCGCCGAGGTTTTCCCAGGCGTCGCTGTCGGTCACGCCGGCGGGCAGCATCGAGCCGGTGAAGCAGACCCGCGCATGCAGGCCCAGCAGTTGGAAGCTCATCGCCGCCGCGCTATAGGCCAGGGTGTCGGTGCCATGCAGGATCAACACGCTGTCGCAGCCCTGCACATCCACGGCGTCGACCACCGCTTCGCGCAGTTGCTGCCAATAGGCTGGGGTCATGTTGGCGCTGTCGATCAGCGGCGACATCTCCCGGAAGCGCCATTGCGGTATGACGAGTTCGGGCTGGCTGTGCAGGTAGTCGCGCATCCGCGCTTCGAAACCGGATGCCGGGGCCAGGCCGTGGGCGCTGGCTTGCATGCCGATGGTGCCGCCGGTGTAGAGCACCATGACGTGCTGGGCGGCAGGGTAGGTCAAGGAATTCATGGTTGTTCTCCGAGGACGAAAACGGCGGCTTGGGTCAGCCGCCACAACATAAGGCCGAGCATGACGCCGACCTTACGCTGTGTCACGCCGGGCGCAGGGGATGCGCCCGGTTTTTTACATCAGCCTGCGGCTCAGCGTTGCGCTGCGGCCACGCCGGCAGTCGCGGCGTCAGGTTTGGCAACCGGTGCCGACGGGGTGGCTGGCCATGCGTTGCGGTCCAGGTCCAGGTCCGGGAACTTGCTGGAGTCGAACACAGGGACCTTGATGCCGGCCGCACGCTGGTCATCGTAGTCACGCAGGATGCGCATGCCGACCTTGAACAACAGGAACAGCGCGATCAGGTTCACGAACGCCAGCAGGGTCATGGTGATGTCGGCGAACGCGAACACGGTGCCGAGGTTTTCGATGGCACCCCAGAAAATCAGGACCAGGACCAGCGCACGGTAGCCCATCAGGACCTTGCGATTGTCACCGATCATGAAGCGCAGGTTGTTCTCGCCCAGGTAGTAGTTGTAGAGGATCGAGGTGAACACGAACAACGACAGGGCCACAGAGATGAATATCCGGCCCCAGTCACCCACGACCGCCGCCAGGGAGTTCTGGGTCAGGGCAATGCCGTCGCCTTCGAAACCTGGGGTGTAGAAGCCCGACAGCAGGATCAGCAGCGCGGTGCAGGTGCAGATCACGAAGGTGTCCAGGAATACGCTGAACGCCTGGACCACGCCCTGGGCGACCGGGTGCTCGACCGACGCGACGGCGGCAACGTTAGGCGCACTGCCCAGGCCGGCTTCGTTGGCGAACACGCCACGCTTGACGCCCATGACGATGGCGCTGCCGATCAGGCCGCCGAAGGCCTGGTCCAGACCGAAGGCGCTTCTGACGATGGTCGCCAGCATGTCCGGTACATGTTCGAACTGCAGCACGATCACGTAGAGGGTCACGCCGATGTACGCCAGGGTCTTGACCGGAACCAGCAGGTCGGCAACCTTGGCGATACGCTTGATCCCACCGATGAACACCAGGCCCAGCAGCACCGCCAGGCCCAGGCCGGTGTAGGTGGTGTCAAAGCCGAAGGCGTTGTTCAGGGAGTGGGTGACCGCGTGGGCTTGCAGGCCGTTGAAGGCGAAGCCGAAGGTCACCAACAACAGGAATGCCATGATCATGCCCAGCCAGCGTTTCTGCAGGCCGTGCTGGATGTAATAGGACGGGCCGCCACGGTACTGGCCTTCGGAGTCGCAGCGCTTGTAGAGCTGGCCGAGGGAGCATTCGAAGAAGCTGCTGGACATGCCGACCAGCGCGGTCACCCACATCCAGAACACCGCACCAGGACCACCGAGGGTCACGGCGATGCCGACACCGGCGATGTTGCCCGCGCCGACACGGCCGGCCAGGCTGAGCATCAGGGCCTGGAAGGAGCTGAGCTGGTCAGTGCTGCTTTTCAGGCTGTCACGGAACACCGTGAACATGTGGAAGAAGTGACGGAACTGGACGAAACGCGAGCGGATCGTGAAGTAGCCACCGAGCCCGACAATGAGCACGATCAGCACTTTCCCTGATAGGAAGTCGTTGATGACTTCGAGCATGAGTATTCCTCGCTGTTTTTTGTTTAAGCAAATGCTGGCCATTTGGAAACATCGCGTTACATCGGTCGGCGCGCGGCCTGACAGGTGAGGCGGAGTTTCGTCCCGGTCCATTTTCGCGGGTTTGTTATTAGTTCGGTTTTCGCATGTTTAAAGGTCTCGTTGCGGACGACCGCTCATGCGAAGAGGGGCGGCACTATACCTATCAGTGCGGTGCCCGTCTGCACAGTTGTGGTGCGTCCGACGAAGCGGACCCTTTGAAACACCTGGCCTTCCGGTCAGGTTCTTGTGGGGACGAGCCTGCTCGCGTTGGCTGGCGACGCGGTTTACAACGGGCAGCGCGTCGTCGTTTATCGCGAGCAGGTTCCTTCCCACAGATTCAGTCATCCTTGGCGGCTATCAATTAAAAAAAGGGCTTGGGGAAGATCCCCAAGCCCTCAAAAGGTGAGAGGTGTCTAGTCCCTCGACCTGGTGAGCGGTGGCCGTGTCGATCACGCTTTGAGCGGGACCAGACGCGGAGCAATCATGTTTTCCGGGCGCAGGATGTCGTCGAGCATGGCGTCGTCGAGCAAACCTTCTTCGCGCACCAGTTCCAGTACGCCGCGGCCACTTTCCAGGGCGATGCGGGCGATACGGGTGGCGTTTTCATAGCCGATGTACGGGTTCAGGGCGGTGACCAGGCCGATCGAGTGCTCGACCAGCTCACGGCAGCGCGCTTCGTTGGCGGTGATGCCGACGATGCAGTGCTCGCGCAGCATGTCCATGGCCCGTTGCAGCAGGCGGATCGAGTCGAAGATCTTGAAGGCGATCAGCGGTTCCATCACGTTCAGTTGCAGTTGGCCGCCTTCAGCCGCGATGGTCAGGGCCAGGTCGTTGCCGATGATCTGGAACGCCACCTGGTTGACCGCTTCCGGGATCACCGGGTTGACCTTGCCGGGCATGATCGAGCTGCCTGGCTGGCGGGCCGGCAGGTTGATTTCGTTGATGCCGGTGCGTGGGCCGCTGGACAGCAGGCGCAGGTCGTTGCAGATCTTCGACAGCTTGACCGCGGTGCGCTTGAGCATGCCGGAGAACAGCACGAAGGCGCCCATGTCGGAGGTGGCTTCGATCAGGTCGGCGGCCGGGACCAGCGGCTGGCCGCTGATGGTTGCCAGGCGCTGTACGGCCAAGGCCTGGTAGCGCGGGTCGGCGTTGATGCCGGTGCCGATGGCGGTGCCGCCCAGGTTCACTTCGGTGAGCAGCTCAGGCGCCAGGGTTTTCAGGCGTGCCAGGTCTTCGCTCAGGGTGGTGGCGAAGGCGCGGAATTCCTGGCCGAGGGTCATCGGCACGGCGTCCTGCAGCTGGGTGCGGCCCATTTTCAGGACGTGGCTGAATTCTTCACCCTTGGCCGCGAACGCCTGGATCAGGCTGTCGAGGCTGGCCAGCAACGCGTCGTGACCCAGCAGCAGACCCAGGCGGATCGCGGTCGGGTAGGCGTCGTTGGTGGACTGCGCCATGTTCACGTCGTTGTTGGGGTGCAGGTACTGGTACTCGCCTTTCTGGTGGCCCATGGCCTCCAGCGCGATGTTGGCGATGACTTCGTTGGCGTTCATGTTGGTCGACGTGCCGGCGCCGCCCTGGATCATGTCCACCACGAATTCTTCGTGGAAATCGCCGCGGATCAAACGTGCACAGGCTTCACTGATGGCAGCGTGCTTGGCTTCGCTGAGCTGGCCAAGTTCGCGGTTGGCGTCAGCGGCGGCCTGTTTGACCATTGCCAGGCCGACCACCAGCTTCGGGTAATGCGAGATCGGGACGCCGGAGAGACGGAAGTTGTTTACCGCTCGTAGGGTCTGGATGCCGTAATACGCTTGCGCCGGTACTTCGAGTACGCCAAGCAGGTCTTTTTCTGTGCGGAATGATGCAGCGGAGGACATGACGGAAATCATCTCGATATGGACCCGGTCTGTGCCGGAACGCTGTGGATCCTAGGCTCTGGGGAAAAATAGGGCCAATGCTGTTAAACACTGGCCTATGCATATTCGGCATAATGCCGGTGTGACGCCGACGGTGCGGCGAACGTGTGACCTGTTTTGGTGCGTGTAGGGAGGCGTGATGAATCTTGAAAGCAAATGGCTTGAGGACTTCAGTGCCCTGGCCGCTACTCGCAGTTTTTCCCAGGCGGCCGAGCGGCGTTTCGTGACGCAGCCGGCGTTCAGCCGACGCATCCGCAGCCTTGAGGCGGCGCTGGGGCTGACCCTGGTCAACCGTTCACGTACGCCCGTCGAGCTGACGGCGGCGGGGCAGTTGTTCCTGGTGACGGCGCGTACGGTGGTGGAGCAACTGGGCGAAGTGCTGCGCCATTTGCATCACTTGGAAGGCGGGCAGGGCGAAGTCATCCAGGTGGCCGCCGCCCACTCCCTGGCGCTGGGCTTCTTCCCGCGCTGGATCGCGCAACTGCGCAACGAAGGGATGAACATCGCCACGCGCCTGGTGGCGACCAACGTCGGCGATGCGGTCCACGCCTTGCGCGAGGGCGGCTGCGATTTGATGCTGGCCTTCTACGACCCGGATTCGGCCATGCAGATGGACCCGGAAATCTTCCCATCGCTGCACTTGGGCCAGACCGAAATGCTCCCGGTGTGCGCCGCCGATGCCAACGGCAACCCGCTGTTCGACCTTGAAGGCGAGGCCAGCGTGCCGTTGCTGGCCTACAGCGCCGGGGCGTTCCTCGGGCGTTCGGTCAACCAGTTGCTGCGCCAGCGGGCGCTGCGTTTCACCACGATCTACGAAACGGCCATGGCCGACAGCCTGAAAAGCATGGCCCTGGAAGGCCTGGGCATCGCCTGGGTACCGCACCTGAGCGTACGCGCCGAACTGGCCCGGGGCGAACTGGTGATTTGCGGCGGCACGCAATGGCATGTGCCCCTGGAGATCCGCCTGTACCGCTGCGCCCTGGTGCGCAAGGCCAATGTGCGGTTGTTGTGGCGCAAGCTTGAAGGCGGTGTGGCGCAGGGTGCTGTCGGATCCTGAAACCAACGCAGAACCCTTTGTGGGAGCGGGCTTGCTCGCGAATGCGGTGTGTCAGCTCAGAAGGTGGCGACTGACACACCGCATTCGCGAGCAAGCTCCCACAGGGGATTTGTGGTGTTCCGACGCTGACCTGCGAGTCAATAAAACCGCCGCTTCAGCGCAAATGACAGATGGTCGGCGAAAGTGCGTTTAACCCACCATTTTCGGTATACTGCCCGGCCTTCGGTCGGTTCGCCCGGCCATCATTCGTACAACAAGCCACGCCGGTTTCCTGCGTGGCTTGTTGTTTTTTGACGCGCCTGCGGGCGCCCAGAGAGAAGAGGCACGACGATGAGTGCACTGGTTGGCGTGATCATGGGCTCCAAGTCCGATTGGTCCACCCTTAGCCACACCGCCGATATGCTGGAAAAGCTCGGCATCCCTTACGAGGTGAAAGTGGTCTCTGCCCACCGTACCCCGGACCTGCTGTTCCAGTACGCCGAAGAGGCCGAAGCGCGTGGCATCGAGGTGATCATCGCCGGTGCCGGTGGCGCGGCCCACCTGCCGGGCATGTGCGCGGCCAAGACCCACTTGCCGGTGCTGGGCGTGCCGGTCCAATCGTCGATGCTCTCGGGCGTTGATTCGTTGTTGTCGATCGTGCAGATGCCCGCCGGTATTCCGGTTGCGACCCTGGCCATCGGCAAGGCCGGCGCGATCAATGCGGCCCTGCTGTCGGCGAGCATCCTGGGCGCCAAGCATCCACAATTTCATACCGTGCTGAAAAAATTCCGCGCTGAGCAGACAGACAGCGTCCTGGACAATCCAGACCCACGCATTGCCTGAGGTTGTTGACGAATGAAGATCGGTGTAATCGGTGGCGGCCAGTTGGGTCGCATGTTGGCCCTGGCAGGTACGCCGCTGGGGATGAACTTCGCTTTCCTGGACCCGGCGCCGGACGCCTGTGCCGCGGCGCTGGGTGAACACCTGCGGGCCGACTACGGCGACCAGGATCACCTGCGCCAGTTGGCCGATGAAGTCGACCTGGTGACCTTCGAGTTCGAAAGCGTCCCGGCCGAAACCGTGGCCTTCCTGTCCCAGTTCGTGCCGGTCTACCCGAGCGCCGAAGCCTTGCGGATCGCCCGTGACCGCTGGTTCGAAAAGAACATGTTCAAGGACCTGGGCATCCCGACGCCGGCCTTCGCCGACATTCAGTCCCAGGCCGACCTGGACGCCGCCGTCGCGGCCATCGGCCTGCCCGCCGTGCTCAAGACCCGCACCCTGGGTTATGACGGCAAGGGCCAGAAAGTCCTGCGCAAGCCTGAAGACGTGGCCGGTACGTTCGCCGAGCTCGGCAGCGTGGCCTGCCTGTTGGAAGGCTTCGTGCCGTTCACTGGGGAAGTTTCGTTGATCGCCGTGCGTGCCCGCGACGGTGAAATCCGCTTCTACCCGCTGGTGCACAACACCCACAAGGACGGCATCCTCAAGCTGTCCGTCGCCAGCACCGATCACCCGTTGCAGGCCTTGGCCGAAGACTATTCCAGCCGGGTGCTCAAGCAGCTCGACTATGTCGGCGTGATGGCGTTCGAGTTCTTTGAAGTGGACGGCGGCCTCAAGGCCAACGAAATCGCACCGCGGGTCCACAACTCCGGGCATTGGACTACGGAAGGCGCCGAGTGCAGCCAGTTCGAAAACCACCTGCGGGCGGTGGCCGGACTGCCGCTGGGGTCGACCGCCAAGATCGGCGAAAGCGCGATGCTCAACTTTATCGGCAAGGTGCCGGACACCGAGAAAGTCCTGTCGATCGCCGACTGCCATCTGCATCACTATGGCAAGGCGTTCAAGGTCGGGCGCAAGGTCGGCCACGCCAACCTGCGCTGCGCTGATCGGGCCACGCTGGCCCAGCAGATCATCAAGGTCGAGACGCTGATCGCCGAGCAATAATCTGTCATACCGTTGGAACCATTCGTCGGCTAACCTCTCTCATGGCTAAGTGCCAAAACCTGATCGGGCTTTGGCTTAGCGACTCAATGAGAGGGGAATGCCATGGGAATCATCGGAACCATTTTTATCGGCTTGATCGTTGGCCTGCTGGCACGCTTCCTGAAACCGGGCGATGACAGCATGGGCTGGATCATGACCATCCTGCTCGGTATCGGCGGTTCGTTGGCAGCCACTTACGGCGGCCAGGCCCTGGGCATCTACCAGGCCGGCCAAGGCGCGGGTTTCATCGGGGCCCTGGTGGGCGCGATCGTGCTGCTGGTGATCTACGGCCTGATCAAAAGAAACTGACCCAAATGCATCAAGGCCCCCTCTGCGTCGCGAGCTGAGGGGGCTAGAATGCTCGGCGTTTCACTTTTCATTCATTGCCGAGCCCTTTCATGCGCCGTCTAGTATTGACCCTTCTTCTGCTGGGCAGCGGCCTGGCCCATGCCGCCGAGCTGCCGGAAACCGACTGGCTCGAACTGATGCCCAAGTCGGACCAGAAAGCCCTCGAGGCCATGCCCGACATCGACCACAACTCCCCGGAAGCCAACGGCACCTTCACCGAAAAAGGTGGCCTGAAGCAAAGCAAGGGCTTGCCGGCGGTGATGTATTCGACCAAGACCGTGGCGGCGATGAACGACAAGCACATCCGCATCGGCGGTTACCCGGTGCCGCTGGAAACCGACGCCAAGGGCCACAGCACGCTGTTCTTCCTGGTGCCCTACCCTGGCGCCTGCATCCACGTCCCGCCACCGCCGCCTAACCAACTGGTGCTGGTGCGTTACCCCAAGGGCCTGAAGCTGGATGACATCTACACGCCGCTCTGGGTGACGGGCACGCTGAAGATCGAAAAGGTCGATAACGACCTGGCGAGCGCGGCGTATGCGTTGGAGGCGGAGAAGGTGAGGGTGGTGCAGGAGGCGGATCTATAAGCTTGGCGCGGACCCTTGTGGGAGCGGGCTTGCTCGCGAAGGCGGTGTGTCAGTCGATATGTATGTTGGCTGACACACCGCCTTCGCGAGCAAGCCCGCTCCCACAGGTTTCTTGTGGTGTGGCTTAGAGCGGCTTGCTGCAAATGCTCACACCCAGGGTATGGCTGGCGTCCGGCAACAACGTCACCACATCCTCCATCACATTCGCCGTCTCGATGCACAGCATGCGCTGCCAGCCATCGTCGGCCATGTCGCTGAAGGCCTTGGCGCGTTCGATCCAGGGGTTCCAGATCACCGCCGAGCGCGAACCGCTGCTGGTCAGCTCGATCCGTCGTTGCCACTGCGGATCAACGATGCTCAGCGTCGGCGGGGTGTCGAGGTAGATACGGTCGGTCTCGCCGGTGAAATGCAGGTCGCCGGCCTGGGTGTGGGTGTTCCAGTCGTCGAGGGTCTCGATGTAGTTCAAGCCATCGACGCCTTCGACCTGCACGTTGCGCACGTCGCTCACGGCGAAGTAGCTGTGCAGCGCCTGGCTGAGGCTGACGGTTTCGCTGCCACGGTTATGGCTGGTGAGGCGGATGTGCAGTTGCGCGTCCATCACGATGGCCAGCGTCAGGTCGACCTGATGAGGCCAGCCCGCAAGGCCGTTTTCGGGATAAGGCAGCATGAATTCGATTTTCAGGCTTTCGCCTTCGGCCTCGATGCCCTTCAGTTCCCAATCCATCGCCCGCACCAGGCCGTGGGCGGTGGCCGGGTCATTGCTCACGCGCATGGCCTGCACGCTGTCGGGGTTGCGCGTCAGGTTGCCGAACCACGGCCAGCACACCGGCACGCCCGCGCGGATGCTCTTGCCGGCCTTGAATGTGGCCTGGTCGTTGAGCCAGATCAGTGGCGGCTGGCCGTCCACTTGATAACTGAGGATGTGCGCGCCTTGCTGGGCCACCAGCAACTCGGCCTGACCGTGGCGGATGCGCCAGGCGTTCAGTTCATCCAGTTTGACCGCGTCGACGTTGGGCGTAGGCATGTTGCAAATCTCGTTCGGTGACAGGGACTGCAATGGACCGCAAAACGGTCGCCGTGTTTAACGGGCGCGCGGCGGAACCGAGCGGGTACGACCGCTGCCGTCGATGGCGACGAAGACGAATACCGCCTCGGTCACCTTGCGCCATTCACTGGACAGCGGGTCATCGCTCCAGACCTCGACCATCATCTGGATCGAGCTGCGGCCGATTTCCAGCGCCTGGGTATAGAAGGACAACTGCGCGCCCACCGCCACCGGCACCAGGAACGCCATGCGATCGATCGCCACGGTGGCCACGCGTCCGCCGGCCACTTTGCTGGCCATGGCGGTGCCGGCCAAGTCCATCTGGGACACCAGCCAGCCGCCGAAAATATCGCCGAAGCCGTTGGTCTCCCGTGGGAGCGCGGTGATTTGCAGGGCCAGGTCGCCTTGCGGGATGGGATCTTCTTGTTCGAGCTCTATCATGCCGGGGGTGCCTCTGACCCGTAACGCTGTCTGGTACTTCAGGTGAATAGCCGTCTTCGTAAAAAACGATTCAGCCCGAACATACTGCGTTCGTCACGTTTTTCGTAAAGGCGTGCCAAAGGGAAACTCTGCGAAACCGGCTGATCTTGTACTACATCACCAACGACGTTTTCGCACAGCAACCCCTTACAGAGTACTGCAAAGTTGCGAGTATATCGGGCGATAGACGTCGAGACGACCACTCGGTTCTGATTTCGACTGTCAAATACGCGCCTCTATGTGCTTTTTCGAACAATTTGCTATCGTGCCGAACCTGCCCAGGCCCCAACCCGAGTTGCCAGGGTTGCAGAACCGACTATAAGAGAAGCCCTTGCCATGACCACTGCACCTTCGAGCACGGCGACGCCCGCACAACCGGCACGTCCATTGACCCGCAACGATTACAAGACCCTGTCGCTTTCAGCTCTGGGCGGTGCGCTGGAGTTCTACGATTTCATCATTTTCGTGTTCTTTGCCACCGTGGTCGGCAAATTGTTTTTCCCGGCCGAAATGCCCGAGTGGCTGCGCCTGATGCAGACGTTCGGCATTTTTGCCGCCGGTTACCTGGCCCGGCCGCTGGGCGGGATCATCATGGCCCACTTCGGCGACCTGCTGGGGCGCAAGAAAATGTTCACCCTGAGCATCTTCATGATGGCCGTTCCGACCCTGATCATGGGGCTGTTGCCGACTTATGCACAGATCGGCATGTGGGCACCGATCCTGTTGTTGCTGATGCGGGTGATCCAAGGCGCGGCCATCGGCGGGGAAGTGCCGGGCGCCTGGGTCTTCGTTTCCGAACACGTTCCGGCGCGCCACATCGGCTATGCCTGTGGCACGCTGACCTGCGGCCTGACGGCGGGGATCCTGTTGGGGTCGCTGGTGGCAACGGCGATCAACAGCATTTATACACCGGTGGAAGTGGCCGATTACGCCTGGCGGATCCCGTTCCTGCTGGGTGGCGTGTTCGGGCTGTTTTCGGTGTACTTGCGCCGCTGGCTGCACGAAACCCCGGTGTTCGCCGAACTGCAACTGCGCAAGGCCCTGGCCGAGGAAGTGCCGCTGCGGGCCGTGCTGCGTGATCATCGCGGCGCCATCGCCATTTCCATGCTGCTGACCTGGCTGCTGTCGGCGGGCGTCATCGTGGTTATCCTGATGACACCGACCGTGCTGCAGACGGTGTACCACTTCAGCCCGACCGTCGCGCTGCAGGCCAACAGCCTGGCGATCGTGTTCCTGAGCTTGGGTTGCATTGGTGCGGGTGTGCTGGCCGACCGTTTTGGTGCCGGCCGGGTGTTTGTCTTCGGCAGTGGTTTGCTGTTGATCACCTTCTGGACGTTCTATCACTGCTTGTTCGACCACCCCGAGTGGCTGTTCCCGCTGTATGCCCTGAGTGGCTTGCTGGTAGGCACCATCGGCGCGGTGCCTTATGTCATGGTCAACGCCTTCCCGGCCGTGGTGCGCTTCAGCGGCCTGTCGTTTTCCTACAACTTGGCCTACGCGATTTTTGGCGGGTTGACGCCGATGATCGTGACCCTGTTGCTGAAAGAGAGCTCGATGGGGCCGGCATATTATGTGGCGGCCATCTGTGGGATCGGGATTGTGGTGGGCGGGTATCTCTGGAAGCAGGGGCGCTAGGCGGCGCTGCCCACCTAAGGCGGGTGTGTTCATTGTGGCGAGGGAGCTTGCTCCCGCTGGATTGCGCAGCGACACCCCGTTTTTGTGAGTGCTGCGCACTCAAGCGGGAGCAAGCTCCCTCGCCACAAGAATCATCCTGCAAAACTCAATGCTGGCCTTTCATCCAATTGTCATATTTCAGCCATAGAGTGTTCATACGGCTTACCGATACTTTGCCGACTTAACACACCCTATCTGCTAGGAGTAAGGCATGAAACTGAAGCGTTTGATGGCGGCAATGACGTTTGTCGCTGCTGGCGTTGCGACTGCCAACGCGGTTGCCGCTGTTGACCCTGCGATCCCGAGCTACACCAAGACCACTGGTGTATCGGGCAACCTCTCCAGCGTCGGCTCCGATACCCTGGCCAACCTGATGACCTTGTGGGCCGAGAACTACAAGAAAGAATATCCGAACGTAAACATCCAGATTCAGGCCGCCGGTTCCTCCACCGCGCCACCCGCACTCACCGAAGGCACCGCCAACCTGGGCCCGATGAGCCGCAAGATGAAGGACAACGAGCTGCAGGCCTTCGAAACCAAATACGGCTACAAGCCAACCGCTATCCCGGTAGCCGTGGACGCCCTGGCCGTATTCGTGCACAAGGACAACCCGATCAAGCACCTGACCATGGCTCAGGTCGATGCGATCTTCTCCTCGACTCGCCTGTGCGGCGCCAAGGCTGACGTCAAGACCTGGGGCGACCTGGGCGTGACCGGCGACCTGGCCAACAAGCCAGTGCAACTGTTCGGTCGTAACTCGGTATCCGGCACCTACGGCTACTTCAAGGAAGAAGCCCTGTGCAAAGGCGACTACAAGCCAAACGTCAACGAACAGCCTGGTTCGGCTTCGGTTGTGCAGTCGATCAGCAGCTCGCTTAACGGCGTCGGCTACTCGGGTATCGGCTACAAGACCGCCAGCGTGAAAACCGTTGCCCTGGCCAAGAAAGAAGGCGGCGAGTTCGTCGAGGACACCGAAGAAAACGCCCTGAACGGCAAGTACCCGCTGTCGCGTTTCCTCTACGTGTACGTCAACAAGGCGCCGAACAAGCCTCTGGCCCCGCTGGAAGCCGAGTTCGTGAAGCTGATCCTGTCCAAGCAAGGCCAGGAAGTCGTAGTCAAGGACGGCTACATCCCACTGCCAGCCAAAGTAGCCGCCAAGGCACTGGCTGACCTGGGTCTGTCGGAAGGCGGCAGCGTCGCCAAGAAGTAATACCTGAGTCCGGGCCAACGCCCGGGCTGCGGTGGGAGTGGACACCACTGCCACCGCCCAATTTTCCCATCCGCTGCCGCTTCTAGCTGGCGGCGGATTTGTTGCGTCACTTCACTGTCATCTTTCTGTCATACAGGATCGCTAGGGTGTGCGCATGAATGATCTGGCCAACTCCACAATGACTACGACTTCCCCTCCCAAGCGCATTGACTTCAATACGCCTGAGCTGCAACGCAAGCGGCGCATCCGCGCGCTCAAGGATCGCCTGACGCGCTGGTATGTGCTGGTCGGCGGTCTCGCCGTCCTGGCAGCCATCACGCTGATTTTCTTTTTCCTGGCCTACGTGGTGCTGCCCCTGTTCCAGGGCGCGGACCTGACCGCCAAGGATTCGATCACCCCGGCCTGGATGCAAGACGCCGGCAAACCGCTGATGATCGCCATCGAAGAACAGAACCAAGTGGCCATGCGCGTTTCCGACAAGGGCCAGGCACTGTTCTACGAACTCGACAGCGGCGCCGAACTGCGCCGTGTCGACCTGCCGGTTCCTGCCGGCGCCACTGTGGTCTCCATCGCGGAAGACCAACCCGGCAGCCCACTGGTGGCGATCGGCCTGTCCAACGGCCAGGCCCTGGTGTTCCGCCACACCTATAAAGTCAGCTATCCCGACGGCAAGAAAACCATTTCGCCCGCCATCGAATACCCTTACGGCGAGGCGCCGATAGCGTTGAACGAGCAGGGCGCGCCTTTGGAGCACGTCAGCCTCAACGCCACCGATTCGACCCTGTTGCTGGCCGGCTCCAGCGGCGCCCAGCTGTATGTACTGTCGCTCACCAGCGAAGAAAACATGATGACCGGTGAAGTCACCAGCGAGCAGACGCGTATCGATCTGCCGCAGATGACCGAGCCAGTGAAGAATATTTTCGTCGACCCGCGCCAGCAATGGTTGTACGTGGTCAACGGTCGCGCCCAGGCCGATGTGTTCAGCCTGCGGGACAAGAGCCTCAACGGTCGCTATAAACTGCTGGAGAACGGCGAGGCCCAAGTCACCGCCGCCGCCCAGTTGGTCGGCGGGATCTCGCTGATCATCGGCGACTCCAAGGGCGGCCTGGCCCAGTGGTTCATGGCTCGCGACCCGGACGGCGAGCTGCGCTTCAAACAGATTCGTACCTTCCAGATGGGCAGCGCGCCCATCGTCGAGATCAGCGCCGAAGAACGTCGCAAGGGGTTTGTGGCGCTCGACGCCGCCGGCAAGCTGGGCGTGTTCCACAGCACCGCCCACCGCACTCTGCTGGTGGACCAAGTGGTCGACGGCCAAGGCTTGTTCGGCCTGTCGCCACGGGCCAACCGCCTGATCGTCGAACAGGGTGGCAAGCTGCAACCGTTGACGCTGGAAAACCCGCACCCGGAAGTGTCGTGGAGCGCGTTGTGGAGCAAGGTCTGGTACGAAAACTACGACGAACCTAAATACGTCTGGCAATCGACCGCCGCCAACACCGACTTCGAACCCAAGCTGAGCCTTTCGCCGCTGACCTTCGGTACCCTGAAAGCGGCGTTCTACGCGATGCTCCTGGCCGCGCCGCTGGCGGTGGCCGCGGCGATCTACACCGCCTACTTCATGGCCCCGGGCATGCGTCGCAAGGTCAAGCCGGTGATCGAGCTGATGGAAGCGATGCCGACGGTGATCCTCGGTTTCTTCGCCGGCCTGTTCCTGGCGCCGTACGTCGAAGGGCACCTGCCGGGCATCTTCAGTCTGCTGATGTTGCTGCCCATCGGCATCCTGGTCGCCGGTTTCACCTTCAGTCGCCTGCCGGAATCCATTCGCTTGCGAGTGCCGGACGGTTGGGAAAGCGCCCTCTTGATCCCGGTGATCCTGTTCGTGGGCTGGCTCTCGCTGTACATGAGCCCGTACATGGAAACCTGGTTCTTCGGCGGCGACATGCGCATGTGGATCTCCCATGACCTGGGCATCACCTACGACCAGCGCAACGCTTTGGTGGTCGGCCTGGCGATGGGCTTCGCGGTGATCCCGAACATCTACTCCATCGCCGAAGACGCCGTGTTCAGCGTGCCGCGCGGCCTGACCCTGGGCTCCCTGGCCCTCGGTGCCACGCCATGGCAGACCATGACTCGCGTGGTGATCCTCACCGCCAGCCCGGGCATTTTCTCGGCGTTGATGATCGGCATGGGCCGTGCAGTGGGCGAGACCATGATCGTGTTGATGGCCACCGGTAACACGCCGGTCATGGAAATGAACCTGTTCGAAGGCCTGCGCACCTTGGCGGCCAACGTGGCGGTGGAGATGCCGGAATCCGAAGTCGGCGGCAGCCATTACCGCGTGCTGTTCCTGTCGGCCCTGGTGCTGCTGTTGTTCACCTTCGTCATGAACACCCTCGCCGAGCTGATCCGTCAGCGTCTGCGCAAGAAATATTCGTCGCTTTAAGAAAGGTAGAAGTCTGTGAAACAGAACTCCCTGAAAGGATGGTTCAAGAGCGGCGCCCCCGGCGTCTGGATCAGCGGTGGCGCAGTGTCCATCGCGGTCATCATGACCATTGGCCTGCTGGCGGTGATCGCCGTGCGCGGCCTGGGCCACTTCTGGCCGGCGGACCTGATCCACGCCAGCTACAACGTACCGGGCTTGCCTGCGCACCTGGTGGTCGGCGAAGTCGTACAGAAAGAAGAAGTGCCTCGTGAGCGCCTGAAAAGCGCCGGCCTGCCGGTGCCGGACGAAGGCCCCGAGTTCATGACCCGCGAACTGATCAAGGTCGGCAACCGCGACCTGAACGGCACCGACTTCACCTGGATCGTCGGCGATTGGCTGACCAACCAGACGACGCCGCCGGAACTGATGGCCATCGAGCGTCGTGAGTGGGGCAATTTCTACGGCTACCTGGTCAACGTCAAGGAAGGCGGCAAGGTCATCGCCGAAGGCGAGGCCGCCTGGCCGCAACTGCAGGCTCGGGTACAGCGCGTCAACCAGTTGGCCGCCGAGCTCAAGACCCTGGAAAAAGTCGACATCGGCGCCATCAACGCCGGCCTGGAGCGTATCCGCCTGCACGGTCGTAAATTGGAACTGGACGGCAAGCTCGACGCCGCCGCCCAGGCCGACCTGGAAAGCGAACGCGCCGAACTCAACGCCCGCTACAAGGACATCGAAGCGCGCCTGGCCGACCTGCATGCGCAGTTCAACCGCGACAGCCTGACGGCCCGCGATGCCAACGGCAAGGAAGTGGAAATCGAAATCGGCAAAGTGGTGCACGCCTACCAGCCAAACGGCATGGGCACGTTCACCAAGATGGGTTTCTATTTCAGCAAGGTCTGGGAATTCCTCAGCGACGACCCGCGTGAAGCCAACACCGAAGGTGGCATCTTCCCGGCGATTTTCGGCACCGTGATGATGACCCTGATCATGGCGATGATCGTCACGCCGTTCGGCGTGCTGGCAGCTGTCTACCTGCGTGAATATGCCCGCCAAGGCACGATGACCCGCTTGATCCGCATCGCGGTGAACAACCTCGCCGGCGTTCCGGCCATTGTCTACGGTGTGTTCGGCCTGGGTTTCTTCGTCTATGTGCTGGGCGGTTCGGTCGACCGTTTGTTCTTCCCCGAAGCCTTGCCGGCGCCGACCTTCGGCACCCCGGGCCTGCTCTGGGCGTCCCTGACCCTGGCGCTGCTGGCGGTGCCGGTGGTGATCGTGGCCACTGAAGAAGGCCTGGCGCGGATCCCGCGCACCGTGCGCGAAGGCTCCCTGGCCCTCGGCGCGACCAAGGCCGAGACCTTGTGGAAAATCGTCCTGCCGATGGCGAGCCCGGCGATGATGACCGGGATGATCCTTGCCGTGGCCCGTGCCGCCGGTGAAGTGGCACCGTTGATGCTGGTGGGCGTGGTGAAGCTGGCCCCGTCGCTGCCGCTGGACGGTAACTACCCGTACCTGCACCTGGACCAGAAGATCATGCACCTGGGCTTCCATATCTATGACGTCGGCTTCCAGAGCCCGAACGTCGAGGCAGCGCGGCCGTTGGTCTACGCCACGGCACTGCTGCTGGTGCTGGTGATCGCCACCCTCAACCTGTCGGCGGTGTGGATCCGTAACCACCTGCGCGAAAAATACAAAGCACTGGATAGTTGATTTTCATGTGGGAGCGGGCTTGCTCGCGAAGACGGCGGCACATCCAATAGAGATGCAAGCTGAGACACCGCTTTCGCGAGCAAGCCCGCTCCCACAAATACACAGATTGGCGTGGCCACTCGGGTGGCCAACCAAACCGAATTTGTTAGCACAGGGAGCCTCCCATGCAACACGAAGCACATACACACGGCATCAACATGTCGGCCCTGGGCCGCGACAAGCAGAGCCTGGACCTGGCCCAGGAAACCGTCGCCATCGAAGTGCCCGGCCTGAACCTGTTCTACGGCGAGAAACAGGCACTGTACGACGTCAGCCTGAATATCCCGAAACAGCGCGTCACCGCGTTCATCGGCCCGTCGGGTTGCGGCAAGTCGACCTTGCTGCGCACCTTCAACCGCATGAACGATCTGGTGGACGGCTGCCGCGTCGAAGGTGAAATCAACCTCTACGGCAACAACATCTACCGCAAGGGCGAAGACGTGGCCGAGCTGCGTCGTCGCGTCGGCATGGTGTTCCAGAAGCCTAACCCGTTTCCGAAAACCATCTACGAGAACGTGGTCTACGGCCTGCGCATCCAGGGCATCAACAAAAAGCGCGTCCTCGACGAAGCCGTGGAATGGGCCCTCAAGGGCGCGGCACTGTGGGATGAGGTCAAGGACCGTCTGCATGAGTCGGCCCTGGGCCTGTCCGGTGGTCAGCAGCAGCGCCTGGTGATCGCCCGTACCATCGCCGTGGAGCCGGAAGTGCTGCTGCTCGACGAACCCTGCTCGGCCCTGGACCCGATCTCGACGCTGAAAGTCGAAGAGCTGATCTACGAGCTCAAGTCCAAGTTCACCATCGTCATCGTGACCCACAACATGCAGCAGGCGGCGCGGGTGTCCGACTACACCGCGTTCATGTACATGGGCAAACTGGTGGAATTTGGCGATACCGATACGCTGTTCACCAATCCGGCCAAGAAACAGACCGAAGACTACATCACGGGTCGCTACGGCTAGCCGTAGAGCCGCCAGCGTCAAGCTGCGAGCGGCAAGTAAAAGCGAACCGAGTAACGACACACATCAGCTTGCAGCTTGTAGCTTGCAGCTCACAGCTTTTGCGGAGCAAAACCATGATTTCGAAGGAAGGCCTTACTCACCACATTTCCGCACAGTTCAATGCCGAGCTTGAGGAAGTGCGCAGTCACTTGCTGGCCATGGGCGGGCTGGTGGAAAAGCAGGTCAACGACGCGGTGACCGCGCTGATCGAGGCCGACTCCGGCCTGGCCCAGCAGGTGCGCGAAATCGATGACCAGATCAACCAGATGGAACGCAACATCGACGAAGAGTGCCTGCGTATCCTGGCCCGTCGCCAGCCGGCTGCGTCCGACCTGCGGCTGATCATCAGCATCTCCAAGTCGGTCATCGACCTTGAGCGGATCGGCGACGAAGCCACCAAGATCGCTCGTCGCGCCATCCAGTTGTGCGAAGAAGGCGAAGCGCCGCGTGGTTACGTCGAGGTTCGCCACATTGGCGACCAGGTGCGCAACATGGTTCGCGACGCGCTGGATGCCTTTGCCCGCTTCGACGCCGACCTGGCGTTGTCGGTGGCCCAGTACGACAAGATCATCGATCGCGAATACAAGACCGCCCTGCGCGAGCTGGCGACCTACATGATGGAAGACCCGCGTTCCATCTCCCGGGTGTTGAGCATTATCTGGGTGCTGCGTTCCTTGGAGCGTATCGGCGATCATGCGCGCAACATCTCGGAACTTGTCATCTACCTGGTGCGCGGCACCGATGTGCGCCATATGGGGCTCAAGCGCATGAAGGAAGAAGTTGAGGGCACCCTGTCCGAAACCGCTAATGTTCCGGGCGCAACTGACGATAAGTAAGATTGCCAAGAAAAGCGCCCGGCCTTCTGGTCGGGCTTTTTTTTGGATTTTTTTTCATCGAAAGCAGCACCCCGCGAACGAAAAGTCCCGGCGTGACTGAAGGTTTTTTGGCAATGTGCCATCAGTAAAAGCGGTATGCTTGCCGGGATTTTTTAGAGGTGTATCTGGATGAGTAAGGTCAGTGTGTTGGTCGTGGACGATGCTTCGTTCATTCGTGACCTGGTGAAGAAGTGCCTGCGCAACTACTTCCCGGGCGTGCGTATCGAAGACGCGGTGAACGGCAAGAAAGCCCAGGCCCTGCTGGCTCGCGAGGCGTTCGACCTGGTGCTGTGCGATTGGGAAATGCCGGAAATGTCCGGCCTGGAACTGCTGACCTGGTGCCGCCAGCAGGACAATCTCAAGGGCATGCCGTTCGTGATGGTGACCAGCCGCGGCGACAAGGAAAACGTGGTACAGGCGATCCAGGCCGGCGTTTCCGGCTATGTCAGCAAGCCGTTCACCAACGAGCAGTTGCTGACCAAGGTCAAGCAGGCCCTGCACAAGGTCGGCAAGCTCGACACGCTGATGAACAGCGCTCCGACCAAGATGAACTCGGCGTTCGGCAATGACTCCCTCAGCGCCCTGACGGGCGGCAAGGCTCCGGTGGCGGCGGTTGCGTCGGCGCCAGCGGTAAATCCGTTTGCCAAACCGGCTGCCGCTCCCGCCGCTGCTGCTGCTCCGGCTCGTGGTTTGCTCAACAGCCCACCGGTTAAGGCACCGGTGGCCGCCGCTTCGACGGCCAATCGCGGCCAAGGCCAGTTGCGCCTGTCCAGTGGCACCCAGCAATGCGTGATCAAGGCCCTGAGCCTCAAGGAAGCGCTGCTGGTGGTCAAACGCTCCGACACCCTGCCGCAAGTACTCGAAGGCGCGGTGCTGGACATGGAACAGGGCGACAACGCCGAAACCGCGCGTCTCAACGGCTATTTGCACGCCATCGTCGCCCATGAGCAGACGCCCGACAGCGAATGGCTGCAACTGACGTTCCGCTTCGTCGACAAAGACCCGCAGAAGCTCGACTACATCTCCCGCCTGATCGCCCGCGGCACGGCGCAGAAGCACTTCGTACCGGGCGCCTGATTCGGCGGCGCCCTTCAGGCCGCTATCGCGAGCAGGCTCGCTCCCACAGTGATCTCAGTTGTTCACAAAATTTGTGTCCACAGCAGATCCCCCTGTGGGAGCGAGCCTGCTCGCGATGGGGCCATCAGCTTTAACAGCAATCACTGATCCAATTTTGAAACATCCGTCGACTACGCTGGTCCATCCCAGCTGCTAGGCTGCTGTACAGGCCTTCATTTATCGACAGAATTCTTGCCCATGCTCGTGCCGTTGCTGTTCGCCTGTGGTCTCGTCCTGGCCGCCACCCCGGCCATGGCCATGACCATCTACAAATCCACCGATGCCAATGGCGTGGTGTCCTATAGCGACCGTCCCAGCAGGGGCGCCCAGGTGTTCGTGTTCCGCGACCGCATGGTCGAACGCCTGGAGCGCCAGGTGTTTCTCGATATCAAGAAGCAGAATGGCGCGGACGCGGTGTTCGTGCGCAACGATTTGTACGCGCCGGTGGAGATCGAGTTGAGTTTCGCCGGGCTGCGCAATGTCAGCGGGGCACCGAGCCGGCCGATTCGTCGGGTGCTGCCGGCACGCAGCAACCTGCGCCTGGCGCTGTTGACGGCTACCCGGCCCGGCCGGCCGCTGGTGTATACCCCAAGGTTCGAATATTCCCTGGGCGACCCTGCAGGCGACGCCGAGGCCTATCGATACCCGCTGCCTTGGCGCGGCGGGCCATTCCGGCTGAGCCAAGGCGCCAACGGCCAATATAGCCATTACGGCCCGAAGAACCGCTACGCCATGGACATCGCCATGCCCGTCGGCACGCCGATCATCGCCGCGCGGGGAGGCGTGGTGATCAAGACCGAAAACGAACAGACCGGCCGCGGGGACGACCCAGCGGGCAACTTCGTGCGGGTGCTGCACGACGACGGCACCATGGGCGTCTACCTGCACCTGCAGAAAGGTTCGGTGAGCGTACGGGAAGGGCAGCGGGTCGCGGTGGGCACGCCGTTGGCGTTGTCGGGCAATACCGGCAACAGTTCAGGCCCGCACCTGCATTTCGTGGTGCAGCGCAATACCGGGTTGGGGCTGGTGTCGATCCCCTACCAGTTCAATCAACCGGTGGGCGACTTGCCCAACTTTGCGTTGGGCAAGCAGTAGCGCTATAGATTCGGGAGGCTTTTTGTGGCGAGGGAGCTTGCTCCCGCTCGGCTGCGAAGCAGTCGTCGCTTTTGGGGGCCGCTTCGCGACCCAGCGGGAGCAAGCTCCCTCGCCACAGCGGGTTATGCCTTCAACTTGCGGGAAGTTTGATGCTCAATCGAGCATCAACACCTTCGCCAGGATGATCTTCGGCCCTTTCATCTTCTTGATGATGATCCGCAGGCCTTCGACTTCCAGCACCTCTTCCTCTTCCGGCACGCGCTTGAGGGTTTCATAGACCAGCCCGGCCAGGGTTTCGGCTTCGATGTGGTCCAGGTCGATCCCCAGCAGGCGCTCGACCTTGAACAGCGGCGTGTCGCCACGTACCAGCAGCTTGCCCGGCTGGTAGGCCAGGATCCCGCGTTCGGCCTTGCGGTGTTCGTCCTGGATGTCACCTACCAGCACTTCCAACACGTCTTCCATGGTCAGGTAGCCGATGATGTTGCCGTCGGCTTCCTCGACCACGGCGAAGTGCGAGCCGCCCTTGCGGAACTGCTCCAGCAACTGCGACAGCGGCATGTGCCGCGACACGCGCTCCAGCGGCCGGGTCAGTTCGGCCAGGTTGAACGATTCGGGAATGTGGTCCAGGGCCGCCAGTTCCAGCAGCAGGTCCTTGATGTGCAGCAGGCCGACGAACTCCTGGCGCTCGCTGTCGTACACCGGATAACGGCTGAACTTGTGGCGACGGAACATCGCCAGGATTTCCTTGAGGGGCGCGTTGAACTCCAGCGTCACCAGGTCTTCCCGGGAATTGGCCCAGTCCACCACTTCCAGCTCGCCCATTTCCACGGCCGAGGCCAGCACGCGCATGCCTTGGTCGCTCGGGTCCTGGCCCCGGCTGGAGTGCAGGATCAGCTTCAGTTCTTCGCGGCTGTAATGGTGTTCGTGATGGGGCCCGGGCTCGCCTTGGCCGGCGATGCGCAAGATGGCGTTGGCGCTGGCGTTGAGCAGGTAGATCGCCGGATACATGGCCCAGTAGAACAGGTACAGCGGCACGGCGGTCCACAACGACAGCAGCTCGGGTTTGCGGATGGCCCAGGATTTGGGCGCCAGTTCACCGACCACGATGTGCAGGTACGAAATGATGAAGAACGCGGTGAAGAACGACACGCCTTTGATCACTTCCGGCGACTGCACGCCAATCGCGCCCAGCAACGGCTCGAGGATGTGGGCAAACGCTGGCTCACCGACCCAGCCCAGGCCCAGGGATGCCAGGGTGATACCCAGCTGGCATGCCGACAGGTAAGCGTCGAGCTGGCTGTGGACGGTGCGCAGGATATGCCCGCGCCAGCCGTTCTGCTCGGCGATGGCCTCGACCCGGGTCGAACGCAGCTTGACCATGGCGAATTCGGCCGCAACGAAAAATCCGTTGAGCAGAACCAGGATCAGAGCAAAAAGAATCATGCCGAATTCGGCGAAGAGTGTGACGAGGGACAAGCCAGGGGAAGGGTCCATGATGGGGTTTTGCGGGTTCCGAATAGTCGTAGGAATTGAAAATGAGCGCCTGAAAAGGCAGGCGCAAGTCAGTCAATGTAGCGGCTGACTCGGCGATTGCCTAGGGGGCGCTTTCAATCAGCGGGGCGAGCGAGGTGTGTGCGAACCACTTGGGCCGGGGCGAAATGGCAGGTAAACGTGCTGCCATGGCCGGGCACGCTGCTGATCTCCATGCGGGCGCGATGGCGCAGCAGGACGTGTTTGACAATGGCCAGGCCCAGCCCGGTGCCACCGGTATTGGAGTTGCGGCTGGAGTCGACGCGGTAGAAACGTTCGGTCAGGCGCGGCAGGTGCTTGCTGTCGATGCCGATGCCCGAATCGCGTACGCTCAGGTGCGCGCCTTGCTCGTCGCCCCACCAGCGCACATGGATGCGGCCCTGCTCCGGCGTGTACTTGACCGCGTTGAACACCAGGTTGGAAAACGCGCTGCGCAGTTCCGCCTCGCTGCCTTTGAGCTGCACGGCCGGGTCGGCTTCCAGGGTGATGGTCTGCTGCTTGGAACCGGACAGCTCCTGGGCATCTTCGACAATGATTTGCAGCAGGTCGTCGATCGGCACCGGCTGGTTGTCGGACGGGTAATCGGTGGCTTCCAGCTTCGCCAGCAACAACAAGTCGTTGAGCAGGGTCTGCATGCGCCCGCTTTGCTGGTGCATCTGCTGCAAGGCCCGGCTCCAGCGCGGATTTACCTCCTCGACGTTGTCGAGCAGGGTCTCCAGGTAGCCGCAGATCACCGTCAACGGCGTGCGCAATTCGTGGGAAACGTTGGCGATGAAATCCTTGCGCATCTGTTCCAACTGATGGATACGCGTGACGTCGCGCACCAGCATCAAGTGCTCGTTGTTGCCGTAGCGGGTGATGTACAGCTGGATACGCAACCGGTCATTGGTGGGCGAAGGGATCTCCAGCGGCTCGGCGTAATTGGCTTGCTCGAAATATTCCTTGAAGCGCGGATGGCGCACCAGGTTGGTCACCGGTTGGCCGCTGTCCTGGGGTGTCTTGAGGCCCAACAGGGTCTCGGCAGCGCGGTTCCACCATTCCAGGTTGCCTTCGCTGTCGAGCATGATCACCGCGTCTTTCAGCGCGGCGGTGGATTCCTGGACCCGGTCGATTACCGCCTGCAGGCGCCCGCGAACGCGCTGGTCACGCCGTTGCAGGTGGTAGATGCTGTCGAACACCTCACCCCATAAGCCATAGCCGTCGGGCGGGGCTTCGTCGGGTTGATGCAGGCGCAGCCATTCATGCAGGCGCAGCAATTGCTTGAGTGTCCAGGCCAGGTAAAGCCCCAGGCCCGCGGCCAGGCTCCAGCCGTAATAACCGCTGATCAGGCCGATCAGCAAACAGCCAGTCACCAGCAACAACATGTGGCGAATCAGGGTGCCATGCCAGTTTTGATTCACGGAAAATCCTTGGGAGAAAAGCAGCTCCAAGCTTCAAGCGGCAAGCGAAGAGCTACGCGGCTTTGACTTGCCGCTAGTAGCTGAACGCTTGCAGCTGCTCTCAAGCCTTTGTCGAAAAACGATAACCGGTGCCGCGCACGGTTTGTACCAGATTTTCATAGGCATCGCCGAGGGCCTTGCGCAGGCGTCGGATATGCACGTCCACGGTGCGTTCCTCGACGTAGACGTTACCGCCCCAGACCTGGTCCAACAGTTGGCCGCGGGTGTAGGCACGTTCCTGGTGAGTCATGAAGAATTGCAGCAGACGGTATTCGGTCGGGCCCATCTCGGCGGGTTTGCCGTCGATGGTCACGCGGTGGCTGATCGGGTCGAGCAGCAGGCCACCGACTTCAATCGGCGCTTCGCCATCGGTCGGCCCGGCGCGTCGCAGCACGGCCTTCAGGCGCGCCACCAGCTCCCGTGGGGAGAACGGCTTGGTGATGTAGTCGTCGGCGCCGACTTCCAGGCCTTGGATCTTGTTGTCCTCTTCGCCCTTGGCGGTGAGCATGATGATCGGAATATCACCGGTCAGCTCGTCGCGCTTGAGCCGTCGCGCCAGTTCGATGCCTGACGTGCCGGGCAGCATCCAGTCCAGCAGGATCAGGTCGGGCTTGCGGTCGACGATGATGGCATGGGCCTGTTGAGAGTTTTCTGCTTCCATGCAGTCATAGCCGGCCATCTCCAACGCAACGGCGATCATCTCGCGGATGGGCGCCTCGTCGTCGACGATCAGAATGCTCCTGCCAACCATGGGGTAATCCTCTTGTCATTTAACTGTCTTGCGCCGCATTAGATAACGGAATTATTGCAGTCGTGTGACAGTTATTTCGTCCTGCGGCAAGGGAGGGGATCCTGGACTACGCTTTTCAGTCCGAATCCTGACAACTACAAAGGAAGGTTTCCATGAAACAAATGACTGTTTCTTTCAAAGCCCTGCTGATGGCAGCTGCTCTGGCCCTGCCTGGGGTTGCGATGGCTGCCGATCCTGCAATGGAGAAGGATGGCATGTTCACCGACCATAAGGGCATGACCCTTTACACCTTCGCCAAAGACTCGGCTGGTAAGTCGGCATGCAATGACAAGTGTGCGGCTAACTGGCCACCGCTGATGGCTGAGGCGGGTGATGAATCCAAGGACGACTGGACCGTAATCAAGCGCGATGATGGCTCAATGCAGTGGGCCTATCAGGGCATGCCGCTGTACACCTTCGTGATGGACAAGAAGGCCGGAGACATGACCGGCGACGGCAAAATGGACGGCGCCTGGAAAGTGGCCAAGGCTAAATAACGCGTCCCGCTGAGACGCTTTTTTGTGGCGAGGGAGCTTGCTCCCGCTCGGTTGCGCAGCGACCGCAAAAATCTTGGGCCGCTCCGCAGCCCAGCGGGAGCAAGCTCCCTCGCCACAAAGGCTTTCATAAGCCAAGGTTCAATGCTGGCATGAGCCAAAGTTTAGTGCAGGGGCTCGGTTTCAGCGCAACGCGTAATCCAACACAATCCCCACGAAAATCGCCAAGCCGGCCCAATGGTTGTGCAAGAAAGCCTGGAAGCAGCGCATCCGGTCCCTGCCTCGGGTGTACCAGAATTCCCAGGCGAAGCACGCGGCCGCGGCCACCAGCCCCAGGTGGAACCAGCCACCCAGTTGGAATTTCGACCCGGCCAACAGCAGGCAACCCAAGGCCAGGCCTTGCAGCGTCAGGATGATCACCCGGTCGGCATCGCCAAACAGAATCGCCGTGGACTTCACGCCGATGCGCAGGTCGTCGTCCCGGTCGGTCATGGCGTAATAGGTGTCGTAGCCCACTGTCCACAGCAAATTGGCGATGTACAGCAACCAGGCGGCCGCCGGCAGATGCCCGGTTTCGGCGGTGAACGCCATCGGCATGCCCCAGGAGAACGCCGCCCCCAGCACCACTTGCGGGTAGTAGGTATAACGCTTCATGAACGGGTAACTGAATGCCAGGGCCAGGCCGCCGAGGGACAGCAGGATGGTCGGTGCATTGGTGCACAACACCAGCAGGAAACTCACGCTCATCAGCACGGCGAAGAACACCAGCGCCTCTTTCGAACTGATCTTGCCGCTCACCAGCGGGCGTTGTTCGGTGCGTTTGACGTGGCCGTCCACCTTGCGGTCGGCCCAGTCGTTGATCACGCAGCCGCCAGCACGGGTCAGCACCACACCGAGGATGAAAATCACCACGTTGGCGATGGACGGCGAGCCTTCACCGGCAATCCACAGTGCCCACAACGTCGGCCACAGCAGCAGGTAGATGCCGATGGGCTTGTCCATGCGGGTCAGTTGCACGAAGTCCCATGCCCGTGGGTTCAGGCGATTCAAGGATTTGAGCAGTTGCACATACATCAGCAATTCTCCGAATAGGCGCGGGCGACGGTCCACAAGCGGGGCAGGAAGATTTCCGCCACCAGCACGCTCAACGCACCGCGGTCGAAACGCGAACGGCGACCCCACAGGCCACTGGCGCGTACGTCTTCCGGCAAGCCGGCCTCGGGGTAATGGCAAACCTCGATGGCCCGGCGCTGGAACGCCTGGTCGCAAAACAGCAATTCGCCCAGGGAGCGGCTGCCCAACTCGTCCATCTGCAACCCGTCACCCTGCAAGGCGCTGCGCGCCGCCACGCTGCGGGCGAACACCCAAGGCTGGTCGCGACCGCGTAGATACACCTCGCGTACCCAACCTTCGCTGCCCTCGGTCAGGTCCAGCGCGGCACATTCGTCGGCGCGCAATGGCTGCCAGCCTTCGAACAATGGGGTCACGCTGAAATGGCCGTCCGACAGGCGCGTGAGGCGCCGAGTCAGGGAGCCTTCGTCGAACAACCAATCGAGTACACCGGCATCGGGGCGGGGCGACAGCAGGTGCTGGGGCAGCCATTGGAGTGTAGGAAAAATCGAATTTGTATGCGGCACAGAGGTCTTGAATGGCAGCAAATGAGGCCGCGAGCTTACCATGTCGGTCACGGGTTTTGACCGGCCCGGCCTGCTGCCTGCCGATCGTGCTTGCATCTGGCGCGACCGATCAGTACAAAACGGCCCTGAGCCGGAAAATACCGGCCAAGGCCTGACATCTCGAGGAAGTATTGGAATGAAGAAGTGGCAATGTATCGTCTGCGGCCTGATCTACAACGAAGCTGACGGCTGGCCTGACGATGGCATCGCGCCCGGCACTCGCTGGGAAGATGTACCGGCGGACTGGCTGTGCCCGGACTGCGGTGTCGGCAAAATGGATTTCGAAATGATCGAAATCAACTGATCGTTTCATTTAAATGGAGAGCAACATGAGTGCACCTGTCGTCATCGTCGGTACTGGGCTGGCCGGTTATAACCTGGCCCGGGAGTTTCGCAAGCTCGACAGCGAAACCCCGCTGCTGCTGATCACCGCGGACGACGGTCGTTCATACTCCAAGCCGATGCTCTCCACGGGCTTTGGCAAGAACAAAGATGCCGACGGTTTGAGCATGGCTGAACCGGGGGCCATGGCCGAACAACTCAAGGCCGAGGTGCGCACCCACACCCGCATCAGCGGTATCGATCCGGGCCACAAACGGCTGTGGATCGGCGAGGAGGCGGTGAATTACCGCGACCTGATCCTGGCCTGGGGCGCCGAAACCGTGCGCGTGCCGGTACAGGGCGACGCGGCGGACCTGATCTTTCCCATCAACGACCTGGAAGACTACGCGCGCTTCAGGGCTGCGGCCGTCGGCAAGCGCCGGGTGTTGTTGTTGGGTGCCGGTCTGATTGGCTGCGAGTTCGCCAACGACCTGAGCCTGGGGGGCTACGAAGTCGAGTTGGTGGCGCCGTGCGAGCAAGTCATGCCGACGCTGCTGCATCCGGCCGCTGCGGCAGCGGTCCAGGCCGGGCTGGAAAGCCTCGGTGCGCGCTTCCACTTGGGCCCTGTGCTCAACCGCTTGCAGAAGGTCGCCGATGGGCTGGAGGCGCACCTGTCCGACGGCCAGGTGATCGCCTGCGACCTGGTGGTCTCGGCCATCGGCCTGCGTCCACGCATCGACCTGGCGGCGGCCGCCGGGCTGGTGGTCAACCGCGGCGTCGTGGTCGATCGTCACCTGAAAACCTCCCACGCCAATATCTACGCCCTGGGCGATTGCGCCGAGGTCGACGGCTTGAACCTGCTGTATGTCATGCCGCTGATGAGCTGCGCCCGAGCCTTGGCCCAAACCCTGGCCGGCAACCCGACTGCCGTCAGTTACGGTGCCATGCCGATTACCGTAAAAACCCCGGTGTGCCCATTGGTCGTGTCGCCGCCACCACGAGGCAGCGAAGGCGTGTGGAGCGTCGAAGGGCAGGGCGCGGACATCAAGGCACTGTGCCGAGACGCTCAAGGCAATCTGTTGGGCTACGCGCTGACGGGCACGGCAGTGATGGAGAAACTGGCGCTGAACAAGGAGCTTCCAGCCCTGCTGGCGTAAATACTGGTCGTTCTGTCGCAAAAACCCTACTTTTGGTCCCACAAAGGTCTTCCGGACACTGGCGCGGTTTTCGGCACCGTGCCATCCTCACTCCCGTCTGCCGCAGAGTAGAGCCTGCGGCGCCTTAGGGGCTGTTCCAAAGAGAACAGCACGGACATAACAACAAAAAAACCGTCAAAGGGGCTTCATTCATGCGTAAACCAGAACTCGCCGCCGCCATCGCGGAAAAAGCAGACCTCACCAAAGAACAAGCCAACCGCGTCCTCAACGCCGTTCTCGAAGAAATCACCGGCGCCCTGCACCGCAAGGACAGCGTTACCCTGGTGGGCTTCGGCACTTTCCTGCAACGCCACCGCGGCGCCCGCACTGGCAAGAACCCACAAACCGGTGAGCCAGTGAAGATCAAGGCCAGCAACACCGTTGCCTTCAAACCAGGCAAGTTCTTGAAAGACAGCGTTAACCCATAATTGCGACGAGTACCTCGGCCAGGGGGAAGAAAGCAGCAATCGAAAGGGCATACCGATGAATCGGCATGCCCTTTTTTGTGTGGCTTGCAAGCAGTTTGAGACAGCGATGGCTTGGTGCCCGTTATCCGTGGCGAGGGAGCTTGCTCCCGCTGGGTCGCGAAGCGGCCCCAAAAAAGCGACGACTGCTGCGCAGCCGAGCGGGAGCAAGCTCCCTCGCCACAGGTTGGAGATGCCTAAGTGGGACCGAGCTTGCTCGCGATGGCGCCGGCCTAGTCCGCGGAAGTCTTCGGCTGCGCCAACACCTTCAAGGCCGCCTTGCGCTCGTCGATCGGCAATTTGCCCAGCTGTTCCACCGCCGCGTAAAACCCAACCCAGTCCCCATCCTTCTGCTTGAACAGCGCCACAAACGCCGGCACCCACTGGTCATACAGCCCGAACGGCAGCAATCGTGCATTGTTCAAGGGCGCATAGACCCAGGCGTCGTAGCGTTTGTCGCCTGCCCATTGGGTATCGCGCAGTTGCTCATAGTCGGTGCGCAGGCGTTCGAACTCCGCCGCTTTGCGTTGGCGCATTCCCTCGGCCGGCAAGGGTTGGGCGTAGAGCTTTTCCAGGCGCTGGCGGGTATCGAGGATCAGTTGGATGAACTGGTCGCGCTGGCGCACCTGCTTGCCATTGTCTGGCGTCAGCTCACGACTGGCGCGCCATTGCCGGGTGCCTTCCTGTTCGACGAAGGTGGCGAAGGACTCATTGAATTCAGTGTCGTCCTGTACATAAAACCGTTGGTGCGCCAGTTCATGAAAGATCAGCGTCGCCAGGCGTTCGTCGCCCCAATGCATCATCGAACTCAGGATCGGATCGTCGAACCAGCCCAGCGTCGAATAGGCTTCTACCCCACCAATCGTGACGTCCATGCCCTGCAAGCGCTGCAACGCGGCCTCGCCACGGGCGGCGCCCTGGCTGTAATAGCCGCGATAAGCCACGCAACCGGCAATGGGAAAACAATGGTTGTGCGGTGCCAGGGAAAACTCTGGCGTGGCGAAGACGTTCCAGACTACGAACGGCCGGCCAATATCCGCATACAGGCGATAGCTTCGATTGTCCGGTAGATGCAGGTGATTACTGGCGAACGTCCGTGCCTCACGCGCCTGGGCCAAGTGCGCTTTGAGCTGGGCATCGCGGGCGGGGTCGGCAATGACCTGGTCGATAGGCTCGCGGGCCTGCAACAACCGCAGCTGCCCGCCGACGAGTTGGCTGTAGTAACCGGCGCTAGCGCAACCGTTCAGTAACAAAAGCAGGAGGCCTGGAAACAAAATCTGGAAAACACGGTCGAGTAACCGATGGCTTGAACGCGGCCTGATCAATTGGAATCACCCTGGGAAGTCTGCCCACAAGACTATCTCGCTTGCCTGGAGCTTCGCTATGCGCGTGTTGATGCTGACGAGTGGCCTGTTGTTGCTCACCGGTTGTGCCGGCTTGCCTGACCCCGATCCATCCCAAGCGTGGATCGATCTGGGCAATCAGCAGGACACCGCGCTACAGGCGCTGGAAGTCGATGACAAGATGTCCGTCGACAGACGTTATTTCGAAGTGCAACCCGGCAGCCATGAGTTGACGGTGCGTTACCAGTTTGCCGTCGAACCCGGCAACATCGGCCCGGACGCGGAGCCGCTGTGGCGCGATTGCCGGTTGAACCTGAAATTCAAGGATTTCAACGCAGGCCAACGTTACCAGCTGCAGGCCGGCAGCATTGGTTTCCGGCCATGGGCCAAGCTTTACGATCAGCAGCGCAAGGTGGTGGGGCAAGGTACGCCGGCGGGCTGCCAACAAACGTGATTGGCGCTATGCTCAGGGCCTGGTTTTAAGGAAACTCATCATGCGCTTATCCTTGCTGTTACTGGCCCTGGTCTCTATGAGCGGTTGCGCAACGAGCCCGCTGCCCCAGGTCGACCCGAACATGGCGTGGGTTGATTTTGCTACGCCCATGCCGGGCGGCAAAATGCTGATGGCTGAAAGCCTGGACGGCCAGCGCTTGCGCGACGGACGGTTCTTCCAGGTTTCGCCGGGCAGCCACGAACTGAAAGTGCGCTTCGACTTCGAAGTATTCAGTGGGGGTGGGTTGGGCATGCAGGCCGAACCCCAAGAGCGGATGTGCTACATGCTCGTGCGTTACGACCATTTCGAGGCCGGCCAGCGCTATCGTCTGGAGGCTCGCAACCTGGCATTCACGCCGAGCGCCCGGCTCTATGACGACAAGCGTCAAATCGTCGCCGAGGAACGGCAGATCAATTGCGTTCCGTAGGAATCCCTAGCGGTCGTTCTTCTGGTAGATGATTTTCTTCGTGCCGTTATCGCAACTGCCCACCACCATGTTCTGGTCGTGAACTTCGTCATTGGTGACGATTTCCAGCGTGTAGGACGACACGTTGTTCGCCTGGATCTTCGCTTCGATTTCCCCTTTCAGCTCTTCACAGGATTTGGGAGCCGCAAGGGCTGATGCAGCGAATGCGCAGCCGATGACCACCAGGGCTGATCGTTTCATGTTCGAATTCCTCATGGCAGCACGCACTGCCTGTGCGCTGAAACTGCGGGCTTCATTCGATCATAATTGCGCCAGGGTAAACAGCTCGACCGTGTTCAAGAAATCGCAGCCTTCGACAATGCCTGCGAAGGCTGCGACCCTTTCATGGGTCAGTTCACCAACGTCGCATCCAGGGTAATCTGGGCGTTCAGCACCTTGGAAACCGGGCACCCTTCCTTGGCCTTCTTGCTCAATTCGTCGAATTGCGCCTGGCTCGCGCCGGGGATTTTCGCCTTGAGTATCAGCTTGACCGCCGTGATCGCGAAACCGCCTTCGACCTGATCCAAGGTCACTTCAGCGCTGGTGTCGATGCTGTCGGCCTTGAGGCCGGCGTCGCCGAGGATCATCGAAAAGGCCATGGAAAAGCAGCCAGCGTGGGCCGCGCCGATCAATTCCTCGGGGTTGGTGCCCTTGCCGCCTTCAAACCGCGCCTTGAAGCCATAGGGCGCCTCGCGCAACACGCCGGTTTCCGTGGAAATCGAGCCGATTCCGGTTTTCAGGTCACCTTCCCAATGAGCCGATGCTTTCTTGATGATAGCCATGTCTGCCTCCTGAAGATCCGGCGCGAACGCCGCGCCTGGGTGTTTTTTAACTGTCTGGGTTGTGAGGATAGACCGCCTGGAAAAGTTCACCTTGTCGATTAGCCGACGAATTTAGTAGGAAATTTCGTCGTAACTATTGAAACTCGGGTATATGCCCACATTGCAATGGCACACACCTTTAGAAACGGCAGGCTTTTACCCGTAGGAAAAGCCCGGAACGCCGTTGGAGATCCCGGCCCATGAAACAGCTGTCCGACGTGAAACTCTCAACCCTCGACTTGGTGCCTGTGCGCGCCGATGGCAATGCCGCTCAATCCTTGCACAACTCGCTGGACTTGGCGCAGCACGTGGAAAAATACGGCTACACCCGCTTCTGGGTGGCCGAACACCACAATATGGACGGTATCGCCAGTTCGGCAACTGCGGTGCTGCTGGGTTATCTGGCGGGGGGCACTTCGACCATTCGCGTCGGCTCCGGTGGCGTCATGCTGCCCAATCACGCACCGTTGATCATCGCCGAACAGTTCGGCACGCTGGAAAGCCTCTATCCGGGTCGAATCGATCTGGGGCTGGGGCGCGCGCCAGGTTCCGACCAGATGACCGCCCGGGCGCTGCGTCGCGAGCGCTCCGGCAGCGCGGACGATTTTCCCGAGGATGTGGCCGAGCTGATGCGCTACCTGGGCCCGCGTACCCCGGATCAACGCATCATCGCCATGCCCGGCACCGGCACCAACGTGCCGGTCTGGCTGCTGGGTTCGAGCCTGTTCAGTGCGCAATTGGCCGGTGAACGCGGTTTGCCCTACGCATTCGCCTCCCATTTCGCACCGCGATATATGCACGAGGCGATTCGCATCTACCGCAACCACTTCAAGCCGTCGGCGGTGCTCGACAAGCCCTATGTGATGCTCGGCGTGCCGCTGGTGGCTGCGGATACCGATGAGCAGGCCGATTACCTGGCGACGTCGGTGTACCAGCGGATCCTGGCGTTGATGCGCGGCCAGAGCCTGGTGCAGCGTCCGCCTGTCGAATCCATGAACGGTCTTTGGTTGCCCCATGAGAAGGAGGCGGTCGGCGATTTCCTGGGGCTGGCCATGGTCGGCGGTCCGCAGAAAATTCGCGCCAAGCTGCAAGTGCTGATCGAGCAGACCCAGGCCGATGAGCTGATTTTCACCAGCGACCTGTATGAGCACTCCGATCGCTTGCACTCCTACGAGTTGCTGGCGCAGGTCATGAAGGGCTGAATCGCGGTCAATAAAAAGCCGACGCTGTGCGTCGGCTTTGAACTGAACGCGCTATCAGCCGCGTTTGTAGACGATTTCTTTCGTACCGCCCTCACAGCTGCCAACGATTTTTCCGTCAGTCGCTGTGCCTTTATCGACAATTTCCAGCGAATAACCTGACACGCCCTTGGCGTCCAGCTTCGCTGCGATTTCGCTTTTCAGCTCTTCGCAGGGTTTGCCGGCCGCAAACGCACCACCGGCAAGGCTCAGCAAACCCAGGGCCACCATCAACTTGTTCATCGCTCGCACTCCTTGGTCGGATCAAATAGGGCAGGATTGGAAAACGTAATGCGCAGACCATAGCGCATCGCCACTCCCTATGGCACTCCGCCAGCGTGCAAGTTCAAAGAACCTCAGCTATTGGCAATCCGAAAGCCGACCTTGATCGTCACTTGAAAGTGCGCGGCCCGGCCATTTTCGATGTGGCCGCGGGTTTCCGTGACTTCGAACCATTCCAAGTGCTTGAGGCTTTTGCTGGCTTCGGCCAGGGCGTTGTTGATGGCGTCTTCAATGCTGGTGGGAGAGGAACCGACCAGTTCGACCTTTTTGTACGTATGGTGATCACTCATAACGTTCTCCTTGGTTGTCTTTAACAGCCTAGCAGCGATTTTTCGCCTTACATGTGTGGCCGCTCAAGCGGTGAAAGTTCAGATTTACTGCACTTTCCCAAACCGTCGGAGTCCCAATTCACACACGAACTCAACCACTGCAGGAGAGCCACCATGGCCAGCACTTCGTTACGCAAAGCCTCGTTGCAAAGCATGGAAGCGGAGATCGAAAGTCTGCTCAAGTCGTTGGAAAGTCTGAAGGATGACGCTTCGGACGAGTCGCGCAAAACCCTCAAGTCGCTCAAGGCCAATGCCGAAAACGCGCTGAAACATTCTCGCCATCTGCTCAGCGACGCCTATGAAGAGGTCAAGGTGAAAACCCGTGAAACCGGGATCGCCACGCGAGATTACGCGCAGGAACACCCATGGACCACGGCCGGTGTCGCGGTCGGTGCGCTGGGTTTGCTGGCTGCTTACCTGCTGTGCAAACGCGGTGACTGAACCGGTTGGCCCAGCTCATGCCTGAGCCATTGGGCCAATTGCCGAGCGCGCCCGTCCGCGGCGCGCTTGGGTAGCCACAACGCCAGTCGCGCCGCGGTTTCATCAAAGCCCCACGGCGCGACCAGGCGACCGGCGCGCACGTCCTCGGCCACCAGCGGTTCGGGCGCGATCGCCACGCCTAACCCCGCCACGGCGGCTTCCAGTAAATAATATAAATGCTCGAATCCTTGCCCGAACTTCAATGCCTGGGGTTCAAGGTCGTTTTGCCGTGCCCAGGCCGGCCAAGCCTGTGGACGCGAGGTGGTGTGCAGCAATGGTTCATCGAGCAGCCCGCTGGCTGGTGCACCCTGCAACCGAGCGAATCCGGCGTAGTGCGGGCTCATCACGGGACCGATCCGTTCGCTCACCAGTTCGTACACCTGCATGTCGGCCGGCCAGGGTGGCTCGGCGAATACCAACAAAGCGTCTAATCCCGGTCGCCTGGGGTCCAGGTCGCCTTCGCCGGCGGACAGGTGCAAGCGCAAATCCGGCAGGTCAGCATTGAGCCTGCCCAGGCGAGGAATAAACCAACGCGCCAGCAGGCTTCCCGAACAGCCCAGTACAAACGGGGCGTCCGCCGTCCTTTGTGTCAGCTCCGCGCAAACACCGCGTAAACGCTCGAACGCATCGGTGCTGGCGTCCCGCAGGCGCACGCCGGCATCTGTGAGTTTCAGGCCGCGCCCGTCCTTGATGAACAAGCTGACGCCCAGATGCTCTTCCAACACCTTCAACTGTCGGCTCACGGCCCCATGGGTAACGTGCAGCTGTTCGGCCGCCTGGCTTACGCTGCTCAGGCGGGCGGCGGCCTCAAAGGCGCGCAAGGCGTTGAGGGGGGGCAGGTCGTGGCTCATTTTATTTGTGAGTTTTCCTGACAGGTTGCGGCGATCTTATCGGTTTTCACTGAAGGATGTCAGGGGTAGAGTGAACCTCATTGTCTTTCAACGCATTTGCCTGGAGCGCCCGATGACCCAGCCTACGACCTCTTTCAACCTGCGCAGCGGCCCTGATGCCAACGGCCTGTTCGGCGCATTCGGCGGCCGTTATGTGGCCGAGACCTTGATGCCGCTGATCCTTGATCTGGCCCGTGAGTACGAAGTGGCGAAGGAAGATCCGGCCTTCATCGAGGAATTGGCCTACTTCCAGCGTGACTATGTCGGTCGTCCGAGCCCGCTCTACTTCGCCGAGCGCCTGACCGAATACTGCGGTGGCGCCAAGATCTACCTCAAGCGTGAAGAGCTGAACCACACCGGCGCGCACAAGATCAACAACTGCATCGGCCAGATCCTGCTGGCGCGGCGCATGGGCAAGAAACGCATCATCGCCGAGACCGGCGCGGGTATGCACGGCGTGGCCACCGCCACCGTGGCCGCGCGTTTCGGCCTGGATTGCGTTATCTACATGGGCACCACCGACATCGAGCGCCAGCAGGCCAACGTGTTCCGCATGAAGCTGCTCGGGGCGGAAGTCATCCCGGTGGTCGCCGGCACGGGCACCCTGAAAGACGCCATGAACGAGGCCCTGCGCGACTGGGTCACCAACGTCGATAGCACGTTCTACCTGATCGGCACCGTGGCGGGCCCGCATCCTTATCCTGCGATGGTGCGTGACTTCCAAGCGGTGATCGGCAAGGAAACCCGCGATCAGCTGCAAGCCCAGGAAGGTCGTCTGCCGGATAGCCTGGTGGCATGCATCGGTGGCGGCTCCAACGCCATGGGCCTGTTCCACCCGTTCCTGGACGACAAGAGTGTCGAGATCATCGGCGTCGAAGCCGCAGGCTATGGCATCGAGACCGGTAAGCACGCGGCGAGCCTGAACGGCGGCGTCCCCGGCGTACTGCACGGCAACCGCACCTTCCTGTTGCAGGACGACGACGGCCAGATCATCGACGCCCATTCGATTTCCGCGGGGCTCGACTACCCCGGTATCGGCCCGGAACATGCCTGGTTGCACGACATTGGCCGCGTCCAGTACACCTCGGTCACTGACGCCGAAGCCCTCGAAGCCTTTCACAAATGCTGTCGCCTGGAAGGGATCATTCCTGCACTGGAAAGCGCCCATGCCCTGGCCGAAGTGTTCAAACGCGCACCCAACCTGCCGAAAGATCACCTGATGGTGGTCAACCTGTCTGGTCGTGGCGACAAAGACATGCAAACCGTGATGCACCACATGGAACAGTCCCAGCAGGAGAAACACTGATGAGCCGCCTGCAAACCCGTTTTGCTGAACTCAAGGAACAGAACCGCGCCGCCCTGGTGACTTTCGTCACGGCGGGCGACCCGGACTACGACACGTCGCTGGCGATCCTCAAGGGCCTGCCGGCGGCGGGTGCCGACGTGATCGAGTTGGGCATGCCGTTCACCGACCCGATGGCTGACGGCCCGGCGATCCAGTTGGCGAACATTCGCGCCCTGGGGGCCCAGCAGAATCTTGCGAAAACCCTGCAGATGGTTCGTGAGTTCCGCAAAGACAACACTGAGACACCGCTGGTGTTGATGGGCTACTTCAACCCGATCCACCGTTATGGCGTGCAGCGTTTCATTGGCGAGGCGCTGGACGCTGGCGTGGATGGCCTGATCGTCGTGGACATGCCGCCCGAGCACAACAGCGAACTGTGCGAACCGGCCCAGGCTGCTGGCCTGGATTTCATCCGCCTGACCACGCCGACCACTGACGATGTGCGTTTGCCGACGGTACTCAACGGCAGTTCGGGATTTGTGTACTACGTGTCGGTCGCGGGCGTGACCGGTGCTGGCGCCGCGACGCTGGAGCATGTGGAAGAAGCCGTGGCGCGCCTGCGCCGCCATACCGATCTGCCCATCAGCATTGGTTTTGGTATTCGTACACCGGAGCAGGCGGCGGCCATCGCACGGCTGGCCGACGGGGTGGTGGTCGGCTCGGCGCTGATCGACCATATCGCCAGCGCCGACACATCGGAACAGGCGATCGATGGCGTGTTGAGCTTGTGCGCGGCCCTGGCTGATGGTGTACGCAAGGCGCGTCTGGGCTGATTCCTGGTTCGGCGCTGAGCTAAAAAAAGGGGTTCAGAACTTGGTTCTGAACCCCTTTTTTTGCACCAGGACTGCCCTTGTGGCGAGGGAGCTTGCTCCCGCTGGGTCGCGAAGCGGCCCCAAACAGGTTCATGCAATTTTTTCAGAGAGGGCGCATTGGCTGGTTTACGATTGCTTCGCAGCCGAGCGGGAGCAAGCTCCCTCGCCACAATGACGACCCTGTTCGTCAGGGCAACTCCAACCCGCCCCCGGCCTTGTGCAGCTCGCGCAAATGCTCGCCGATCTCCTTCACGTTGGCCTCGCTTGCAGCAATTTCAGCCGCGCGGCTCGGTTCGAGCAAGGCCCGGACTTCCTTGTCCAGATCGCCTGTCAGCGTTTGCAGTTGCTTTTGCCGCAAACTGCTTTCCGATTCCAGGCGTTGCCACTCGCTGGGTTGCGGCAAGCCGTAGCCGCTGCTGCCCAGCAGTTCGGCCGGGCGGCTGAGGAAACCGCTATTGGCGAGGATCTGCTGCAGCGTCGCGTTAGCCCTTTCCATACCACCGTTCTGCAACTCACGGGCTCCGAGGTAGCGCTGTTTGACTTCATCCTGCGCCAACAACAACTGCCGACGATAACTCGCCTGCTCCAGCAGCAACAACGCCGCGCTGGTGCGCAGGTCCGCCTGGTCGAACCAGACGCGGCGTTCGGGGGCGTCCAGGGCCAGCCAGTCTTCCACCGTCTGTTGCTTGATCGGCAGATACTTCTTCAGCACATCGAACATGGCCTGGTACCGCTCGCGGAATGAGTCGAAGTGGTAGCCCAGGCGCAAGGCTTCCTTGGGGTCATCCAACACGCTGGTATCTGCCAGGCCCCGACCCTTGAGCACTTCCAGCAGGCCGTTGGGCATGATGCTATCCAGGCCGTTGAGCTGCTTGTTGTTGCTGCCGCTGCGCAGCAGTTTCAGGCTCTCCACGGCGCAGTTATTGGACAGGAAGTAATAGTTGCCGTCATAGCTCCAGTGCATTTCGGCGGCGTGCTCGACCGTTTCCTCGATTTCGGTGCGCGACAGGTTCAGCGGCACCGATGCCAGGCTGCGTAGCTCGGTCTTGGTGTATTCATCGATCACCTGGGCCAACGGCAATATGAACAGGCGCGAGGGGTATTTGCCGACCAGCCCGTCCCAACTCGACAATTGCACATCGCCCACGAAGGCGCGGTAGGACAGCACCAAGTGTTGGTCCAGATCCAGCCGGCAGTCTGGACCGCGTGGCCGGCCCGGTGCGCAGATCACCAGCCGGAGCATGCTGTGGCCCCAACGGCTTACCCAGTTCTGATTGGCCTCGGCCAGCAGGTAATCAATGGCATAGACCCGCTCTGGATCGACCTTGCCCAGGGGCGTCTTGGCGAAGTCGTTCCCGGCGTTGAGGAAGGCGAACGATTGGGCGCAGGTATCCTTGGCGGCAGGCGCCCAGCCGAAGTGTTCCCGATAATAGCGATACAGGGCCGGGCGTCGGCAGGCGTAGCTCGGGTCGAGGAGAAAGTACTCCATGTTGACCGCGACGAACTCCTTGGGGCTGCTCGTTTCATAGAGGTCCGGGCTGCGGGCGACCTGGCGGTTGTGCTGTTCCCGCGCGCCGCGACGGCCGACGTATTGCGGCCAGCCGGCGAGGTCCAGCAAGCGCGGATCATCGCTGAGGGTGAAGCGGCGGTCGTTCTGGCCCCGGCATTCATCGGGGAGGCCGATCAGCCCGGCGCTGCCGTTGCGTCGAGTGCAACGCTGGATCAGCGTGCGTTCGGCGTCTGGCCATAGACGCGAGCGGTCGTAGATGTGGGTCAGTTCATGCAAGACCGTGGCGAGCATTTCCCGGCGGACGGTGCCGTGGGGGCGCTGGGTCTTTTGCGTCGCGGCGCTGCCGTCGACAAGGCTGTCGAGCAGGTTGCTGTTGAGGTCCAGTTGCGACACCAACGAGGCCTGGCCGTAGGCATTGGTGGGCATCTGGTCGGTCCAGCCGACATTGATGCGTCGGTCCAGTCGCTCGATGAAGCGCGGCGGCAGGGCCTGCATGGCTTCATCGAGCAGCGCCTGGCTGGCCTGCTGTTGCGCCGGGCTCAGTCCTTCGACGTTGAGGTGCAGTTGCAGGCCGGCCTGGGCCATGCTGGCGGTGAGCAGCAAGACCCCGGCCGCCATCCAGGCGGCGAACCGCCTCACAATGCGAGGATGGCTTCGGCGAGAACCTGGTCACTGGCATCCCGGGCTTCCGGCACGCGGGTGCGCAAGGTGTCGAAGGCGGCCTCGAGATGAGCACCACGAATTTCACCATTGCTGGCGACAAAACTGGCCGCATCGTCATGGGCTTCGCGGACGATTTTCGAATCACGGATGGACGTGGTGGTGTCGGAGGTGAAATCGATCGTGCGCTGGGAGGCGCGAACGATGATGTTACTGGTGGCTACCAGGGTTTGTGCCTGGGCCACATCGGCCAAAACCAACAGGCCGAGGGCGGCAGCAATCAGCGGGCTACGCATGGAACGACTCCGGAAAAATAAGGATAACTATTGGACGAGAATTGCTTGTGCCAGTTCAAGGTCGCTGGCATGAAGTTTTGGCTGGGTCCGGCGCAGGTAGTCCAGGGCCGATTCCAGTTGTGCACCTCGCAACTGCCCGTCGCTGGCAATGAAGGCCGCAGCGTCATCACGAGCGGCGACGATCAGTTTATGGTCGAAGGGCGCGGAGGTCACCATGCTCGTGGCATAGCCGCTGACCACCACTTGCTGGGTAGACACATCGAAGGCATGGGCCGGCACGGACCAGCAAGAAACGACGAAGAAAGACGCGATGAACAGATCTGAGTAAAAACGCATGGGACTCGACGGTTGATGGCGAGCCTGAAGGCTAGCGCAAACCTGCGGGCCAGAGCCAGTGCTGAAACATCGGAACACCAATTGGCGCCCGATGTTTCATGTTGCATCAGATCACCAGGATGGCCTGGGCCAGCTGCGCATCGGTGGCGTTGAGTTGCGGTGCCTGTTGGCGGATGTAATCCAGGGCACTTTCCAGTTTCACACCACGGATGGCGCCTTCGCTGGCTACGAAGCTGGCAGCGTCGTCACGGGCGGCTTGAACGATTTTGTTGTCACGCAATGACGAGGTTGCATCGGAAGTCACGTCGGACGTGGCTTTGAGCGCTCCGACGAGGGAGTCAGTGGTCACAATGAAGCTGCTGGCGTTGGAATGGGCGGCTACGGCCAGGAGAGCAGCTGCGCTGAGCAGGCGAAGACGGATCATGATGAAACTCCTTGAATGAGGGTGATGCCGGTGCGTGTAGCTGGAAGAGGAGACGCATGTTCGACTCGCTTCGCCACGTTCGCCTCGATATTAGGACAGGAACGCGTTGGCTGACAGCCCTTGCGAGTCACTGTAGGACGCTTGCATGGAGTTGTTACGGTTCAAGCATAACTGTACTGGTATGTTTTTGTTTTTATTGGAACTGTTACTTTCCTCCGGGCATCCCTAAAAATCGGGGCCCGGAAACGACAAGACCCGTCGCGGTTACCCGCGACGGGTCTTGTTTGTTCAATTCGGTGCTGGCAGTGGACCCGGTGGGTCAGGGCCAGCGACGCTGAGTTAGCGCCAGAACGGCTTGCTCAGCTCTTCGTAGCGTTGTGCTTCGCTGATACCGGCATCAGCCAGCAGGCGCGAATCCAGACGAGCCAGTTGGTGACGGCTGGCGATGCGGCGCTGCCACAACATCAGGTTGGCGATAACGCGAAGAGGCAGGGAAGCCTGGTTTTTTTCAGCTTTGTCTTCGAAAAACAGCTCGGAACTGAGTGTACGTTCCATGGTTGACATCCTTCCGCTTGTGGCGGGATTAGGTAGTGGTTTAACTGGTGCCCATGATCCTCTCGTTTGGCCAGTCTCTCTAGATACAGTTCACCTGTATTGTGAGAGACCAGTTAACTGTTAAAGAGCGGTGTACTGGTCGATATTGAGGCAACTGTACCTGTCTGCACGTTATTGGTGCAATTTTGTGCATTGCTGGCGGTTTTGAGAGAAAAGACTGTAAGAAAACACCGGTACAGCAGTACAGTTTTTGTCACGAACGAAGCGAATGGCAGGCCGCAACCAAAACTGTATTTGCGATAACGGTGATCCAGCTGTATCAGACGGCCAACATGCGCCCGGTTTCTTCCAGGTTCAGGTGCCAACTCAGTGCATCGCGCAGGATATGCGGGGTATGCCCGCCCAAGGCGCACGCGGCGTCGAAATAGTCATTCAAGGCCTGGCGATAGGAAGGGTGCACGCAATTGTCGATGATCACGCGTGCCCGCTCCCTCGGCGCCAGGCCCCGCAGGTCGGCCAGGCCGATCTCGGTCACCAGGATGTCAACGTCATGTTCGGTATGGTCTACATGGCTGACCATTGGCACGACACTGGAAATGGCGCCGCCCTTGGCAATCGACTTGGTAACGAAGATCGCCAGGTGGGCGTTACGGGCGAAGTCCCCCGAACCGCCGATGCCGTTCATCATCCGCGTGCCGCAGACATGGGTGGAGTTGACGTTGCCGTACAGGTCGAACTCCAGCGCGGTGTTGATACCAATGATGCCCAGGCGGCGCACCACTTCGGGATGGTTGGAAATTTCCTGGGGGCGCAGGACCAGTCTGTCCTTGTACTTCTCCAGGTTCCCGAAGACGTCGGCATTGCGTCGACCCGACAGGGTGATCGAGCTGCCGGAGGCGAAACTCAGCTTGCCGGCGTCGATCAAGTCAAATGTCGAATCCTGCAGGACCTCGGAATACATGGTCAGGTCTTCGAACGGGGAATCGATCAGTCCGCACATCACGGCGTTGGCGATGTTGCCAATTCCGGCCTGCAACGGCCCGAGCTTATTGGTCATGCGTCCAGCCGCGACTTCCTGCTTGAAGAAGTCGATCAGATGATCGGCAATGGCCTGGGTGTCGCTGTCGGGTGGCGCGACGGTCGAAGGCGAGTCCCCCTGGTTGGTAATGACAATGGCAGCAATTTTTTCCGGCGGGATCGGGATCGCGGGACTGCCAATGCGGTCGTCGACTTTCACCAGGGGAATCGGCGTGCGGGTAGGGCGATAGGTCGGGATATAAATGTCGTGCAGCCCTTCCAGGTTCGGGTTGTGGGCCAGGTTGATCTCGATGATCACTTGCCGGGCGAAGATGGCAAAACTGGCCGAGTTACCCACCGACGTGGTCGGTACGATATGCCCTTGCTCGGTGATGGCTACTGCTTCGATCACGGCAATATCGGGCAGCTTGAGCTGGCCGTTGCGCAGTTGTTCGACGGTTTCCGAGAGATGCTGGTCGATGAACATCACCTCGCCCGCGTTGATCGCCTTGCGCAGCGTGCTGTCGACCTGGAACGGCATGCGTCGTGCAAGTACACCGGCTTCGGTGAGCTCCTTGTCGAGGTCGTTGCCCAGGCTTGCGCCGGTCATCAGGCTGATTTTCAACGGCGTGACCTTGGCGCGCTCAGCCAGGGCGTGGGGCACTGCTTTCGCTTCTCCAGCGCGGGTAAAACCGCTCATGCCGACAGTCATGCCGTCCTGAATCAACAAGGCAGCTTCGGCAGCGCTCATCACTTTGTTCAATAACGAAGGCAGGCGGATGCGATCACGGTACATAGGGGTTATCTCGGGCTGGAAGGCAAGATGCGCAGTCTAGTGAATTAGCGCTGTGCCCGACCCGCTACAAAGGTCGCATTTTAGGCGTCTATTACGGGCGTTTCAGGCAAAACATCATTACCGGATCGGTAATATTTTGCCTTGATACAAATCAAAACGCCCCGACAAGTCGGGGCGTTTTTGAGTGAAACAGCGATGGGGTTATTCCACGGCTTTGACCATATCCTCGATGACCTTCTTGGCGTCACCGAACACCATCATGGTCTTGTCGAGGTAGAACAGCTCGTTGTCCAGGCCGGCATAGCCGCTGGCCATGGAGCGCTTGTTGACAATGATGGTCTTCGCCTTGAAGGCTTCGAGGATCGGCATGCCGGCAATCGGCGATTTCGGATCGTTCTTCGCCGCCGGGTTGACCACGTCGTTGGCGCCCAGTACCAGCACCACGTCGGCCTGGCCGAACTCGGAGTTGATATCCTCCATCTCGAACACCTGGTCGTAAGGCACTTCGGCCTCGGCCAGCAGGACGTTCATGTGCCCTGGCATGCGACCGGCCACCGGGTGGATCGCGTATTTCACGGTCACGCCGTGGTGGGTCAGCTTCTCGGTCAGCTCTTTCAACGCGTGCTGCGCCCGAGCCACCGCCAAGCCGTAGCCTGGAACGATAATCACCGTGTCGGCGTTGGTCAGCAGGAAGGTTGCATCGTCAGCCGAGCCGGATTTCACTGGACGGGCCTCCTTCGAGCCTGCCGGGCCAGCAGCATCCGCGGTGTTGCCGAAACCGCCGAGCAGCACGTTGAAGAACGAACGGTTCATCGCCTTGCACATGATGTACGAGAGAATCGCACCGCTCGAACCCACCAGCGAACCGGCAATGATCAGCATCGAGTTGTTCAGCGAGAAGCCGATACCGGCGGCGGCCCAACCGGAATAGCTGTTGAGCATCGAGACCACCACCGGCATGTCCGCGCCGCCGATCGGGATGATGATCAGCACGCCCAGGACAAACGCCAGGGCCAGCATCAGGGCGAACGCGCCGAGGTTGCCGGTAAACATGAAGGTCAGGCCCAGGCCCAGCGTTGCCAGGCCCAGGATCAGGTTGAGCTTGTGCTGGCCACCAAACTGTACCGGTGCGCCCTGGAACAGGCGGAACTTGTACTTGCCCGAGAGCTTGCCGAACGCGATCACCGAACCGGAGAAGGTGATTGCACCGATGGCGGCGCCGAGGAACAGCTCCAGACGGTTACCCGCCGGAATCGAATCCCCCAACTGCTTGACGATGCCCAGCGATTGCGGCTCGACGACCGCCGCGATGGCAATGAACACCGCCGCCAGGCCGATCATGCTGTGCATGAATGCCACCAGCTCCGGCATCTTGGTCATCTCGACGCGCTTGGCCATGATCGAGCCAGCAGTACCGCCGACCAACAGGCCGACGATGACGTAGCCAATGCCGGCGGTTGCCAACTCGGCACCTAGTTTATAGATGAGGCCCACGGTAGTGAGCACCGCCAACGCCATCCCGAGCATGCCGAACAGGTTGCCGCGGCGGGAGGTGGTGGGGTGCGACAGGCCTTTGAGGGCCTGGATGAAGCAGATGGACGCGATCAGGTAGAGCGTCGTTACCAGGTTCATGCTCATTACTTGGGCGCCTCTTCTTTTACGGCTTTCGGGGCTTTTTTCTTGAACATCTCAAGCATGCGGCGCGTCACCAGGAAGCCACCGAACACGTTCACCGCGGCCAGGGCCACGGCGAGGGTGCCCATGGTCTTGCCCAGAGGTGTTACGGTCAGCGCTGCAGCGAGCATGGCGCCGACGATCACGATCGCCGAAATGGCGTTGGTCACCGCCATCAATGGCGTGTGCAGCGCGGGCGTTACGTTCCAGACCACGTGATAACCGACATAAATTGCCAGCACAAAGATGATCAGGTTGTAGATACCGGGGGAGATAAGCTCTTCCATTGTCTGAATCCCTGCTTAGGCGTTTTTGCGGATGACTTGGCCGTCGCGGCACATCAGGCACGCGGCGACAATGTCGTCTTCCAGGTTCACGTCGAACTGACCTTCCTTGGTGAAGACCAGCTTCAGGAAGTCCAGCAGGTTACGGGCGTACAGCGCCGAAGCATCGGCCGCGACTTCACCGGCCAGGTTGGTCGGGCCGGCGATGGTGACGCCGTTCTCGATCACCACCTGATCAGCCACGGTCAGCGGACAGTTGCCACCCTGGGCTGCCGCGAGGTCGATGACCACCGAGCCGGGTTTCATCTGCGCGACGGTTTCAGCACTCAGCAAGGTCGGTGCCTTGCGGCCCGGAATCAATGCGGTGGTGATGACGATGTCGGCCTGCTTGGCGCGCTCATGCACCGCCTGGGCCTGGCGTTGCATCCAGCTGGCCGGCATGGGCCGGGCATAACCGCCGACGCCGACCGCGCATTCACGCTCTTCGTCGGTCTCGTAAGGCACGTCGACGAACTTGGCGCCGAGGGATTCGATTTGCTCCTTCACCGCCGGGCGCACATCCGAAGCCTCGATCACGGCGCCCAGGCGCTTGGCCGTGGCAATCGCCTGCAACCCGGCCACGCCGGCACCGAGAATCAGTACCCGCGCCGCTTTTACGGTGCCCGCTGCCGTCATCAGCATCGGCATGAAGCGCGGATAGTAATGAGCGGCCAGCAGCACCGCTTTGTAGCCGGCAATGTTCGCTTGAGACGACAGCACATCCAGGCTCTGGGCGCGGGACGTACGTGGCGCGGCCTCAAGGGCGAAAGCGGTAATGCCGCGTTCGGCCAGCTTGGCGATGGTTTCGTTGTTGAACGGATTGAGCATGCCCACCAGAACGGTGCCGCTCTTGATCAGCGTCAGTTCGCTGTCGCTGGGAGCGACCACCTTGAGGATCAGCTCGGCCCCGAATGCATCACTGGCGCTGCCAATGGTTGCGCCCGCTGCCTCATAGGCACTGTCGATAACGCTGGCCTTGATACCGGCGCCGCTTTGGACAGTGACTTTATGGCCTTGGCCGATCAACTTCTTGATGGTTTCCGGGGTAGCAGCAACCCGTGTTTCACCCGTTTGGGTTTCGAGGGGAACACCAATGTGCACGTCAAATCTCCTGCGTGATCTTATTGAGTAAACCCAGGCACTTCGGATGGTGCGGCTGGGGCGGCCGATCAGCACGATCCCGCCAAACCAGGCGGGGCGCGGCATTTTGCAGGCGAAAATTCAGCCCTTCAAGGGATTATGACGGGTGACGGAAAATTAACTACAAGTCACCCTGTGACCGAATGTCGCAATTATCGATCGGCAGCCCTTGTGGGCCGTGCTTTCCAAGGATTTAGGTTCAAATTGACAATTTTTCCCATCGGCCAGATGAATAAGCGCTGATGCGCTGCGCGATATGGCTCTAAGCCATGTATTTAGACGCTTTGGAGACTACTGCACGAGTTTCATAACAGATTGACTGAATGCGACATAAACTTATATCTGTAGCGACTTTTGTTAGTTGACTACCTAAGTAGGACTTTTACTTTTCCTTATTAATCAAGCTGATAGCTCGTAGCTTGTTTCACCAGCCAATCACGAAAAGCTCGAAGAGAGGCGGATTCGACCTTTCGCTCTGGAATCATCAGGTAGTAGGCCTTGATGCTCGACAGCGCGTTACGGTTGGCCACGACCAAACGTTGCTCTGCAAGCTCGCGCTGAATCAAAAAGGGCGGAATCAGCGCAACGCCCATGTCGTGCATGGCCGCTTGGGCGAGCATGGAGAATAGTTCATAACGAGGGCCTGTCAGGTCTCGTGCGATGTTCAGGTTCTGAGCGTTGAACCACTGGCGCCACGCATACGGGCGAGTGGTCTGCTGGAGCAAGGGCAAATCGGCAATGGCCTCCGGTGTCAGGCTCTTCCGGTCACCCAGTAAGGCAGGGCTGCATACCGGCATCGGATTTTCGCCCATCAGCTTGTGGGATTCGGTACCGGACCAGTCCGCGTCGCCAAAGTAGATGGCGGCGTCAAACTCTGTGTCCGCAAAGAGAAAGGGGCGTGTGCGGTTGGTCAGGTTGACGGTGACTTCCGGATGCTGCTGCTGGAAGTCCTTGAGACGTGGCAGCAGCCATTGGGTGCCGAAGGTCGGAACCACGGCCAGTTCAATCACGTTCGCGCCGGTGTGCCCCATCACGGAAAGAGTGTCGCGCTCGACGGCATCCAGTTGGGTGGCAACCCGGCGGCTGTAGGAAAGACCCGCTTCGGTCAGTTTGACCCCACGGCGCGAGCGTCGGAAAAGCTCGACGCTGAGGAAATCCTCCAGGCTGGCGATCTGTCGGCAGATAGCGCCTTGCGTGAGGGAAAGCTCCTGTGCCGCCTTGGTGAAGCTTTCATGGCGTGCGGCAGCCTCGAAACTGACCAGGGCGGCGGTACTGGGGATTTTGCGGCGCATGTACGTAAGCCTCACTCAATAACTGCTTAAACAGGGTTTATGGCGTTTACGGAGTGAGAAATTAGCACAGCATAGTGCGTAATCCTCGTTTGCCCTTGTAGGAAACCGCGCCTAGGATCAATCCACGATTTTCATTTAATTGGCGAGGACTCTTTCATGGCCGGCAAAGCGAGCTTCAACTGGATCGATCCATTGTTGCTGGATCAGCAGCTCACCGAAGAAGAACGCATGATTCGCGACACTGCCGAGCAGTTCGCCCAGCAGAAACTGGCACCGCGAGTGCTGGAGGCGTTCCGCCATGAGAAAACCGACCCGGCGATTTTTCGCGAGATGGGTGAAGTGGGCCTGCTGGGGGCAACCATTCCTGAGCAGTACGGCGGCAGCGGGCTGAACTACGTCAGCTACGGCCTGATCGCACGTGAAGTGGAGCGCGTCGATTCCGGCTATCGCTCGATGATGAGCGTGCAGTCCTCGCTGGTCATGGTGCCGATCAATGAATTCGGGACTGAGGCACAAAAGCAGAAGTATTTGCCGAAGCTGGCGTCTGGCGAGTGGATCGGCTGCTTTGGTCTGACCGAGCCGAACCATGGTTCCGACCCAGGCGCGATGATTACTCGTGCGCGCAAAGTGGAAGGTGGCTACAGCCTGACGGGCAGCAAGATGTGGATCACCAACAGTCCGATCGCTGATGTCTTTGTCGTCTGGGGCAAGGACGATGCTGGCGATATCCGCGGTTTCGTTCTTGAAAAAGGCTGGAAGGGGCTGAGCGCACCGGCTATCCATGGCAAAGTCGGGCTGCGCGCTTCAATCACCGGCGAAATCGTCATGGACAATGTATTCGTCCCGGAAGAGAACATTTTCCCCGATGTCCGTGGCCTGAAGGGCCCGTTTACTTGTCTGAACTCCGCGCGCTACGGGATCTCCTGGGGCGCTTTGGGAGCCGCTGAATTCTGCTGGCACACCGCTCGCCAATACACGCTGGATCGCCAGCAGTTCGGTCGTCCGCTCGCGGCCAATCAGTTGATCCAAAAGAAACTGGCCGACATGCAAACTGAAATCACGCTTGCGCTGCAGGGGTGCCTGCGTTTGGGGCGTATGAAAGATGAGGGCACGGCGGCAGTCGAGATTACCTCGATCATGAAGCGCAACTCCTGCGGCAAGTCGTTGGATATTGCTCGGATGGCGCGGGACATGCTGGGCGGCAACGGTATTTCCGATGAATTTGGTATTGCTCGTCATCTCGTAAACCTGGAAGTCGTGAATACCTACGAAGGCACGCACGACGTTCATGCGCTGATCCTGGGGCGTGCGCAAACCGGTATCCAGGCGTTCTATTAATAGGAGAACGGTCATGGGCGCGCTTTCGCATCTGCGGGTATTGGATTTATCGAGGGTCTTGGCCGGGCCTTGGGCTGGGCAGATCCTGGCGGACCTGGGGGCTGACGTCATCAAGGTCGAGCGTCCCGGCAATGGTGACGATACGCGCGCCTGGGGGCCGCCCTTCCTGAAGGATGCCAGAGGTGAGAACACGACCGAAGCTGCCTATTATCTGTCGGCCAATCGCAACAAGCAGTCGGTGACCATCGATTTTACGCGGCCAGAGGGTCAGCGGCTGGTGCGGGAGCTGGCTGCCAAGTCCGATATCCTGATCGAGAATTTCAAGGTGGGCGGCCTGGCCGCGTATGGCCTGGACTATGACTCGCTGAAGGCGATCAATCCGCAATTGATCTACTGCTCGATCACCGGGTTCGGACAGACCGGCCCTTATGCCAAGCGCGCCGGGTATGACTTCATGATCCAGGGGCTGGGGGGCTTGATGAGCCTGACCGGCCGCCCAGAGGGGGATGAGGGCGCGGGGCCGGTGAAGGTGGGGGTTGCGCTGACGGATATCCTCACGGGGTTGTACTCGACGGCTGCCATTTTGGCGGCGCTGGCTCATCGGGATCATGCCGGCGCAGGGCAGTACATCGACATGGCCTTGCTGGATGTCCAAGTGGCTTGCCTGGCTAACCAGGCGATGAACTACCTGACTACAGGCAATGCGCCGAAGCGGCTGGGCAATGCTCATCCGAACATCGTGCCTTATCAGGATTTTCCTACGGCTGACGGCGACTTCATCCTTACTGTGGGTAATGACGGCCAGTTCCGCAAGTTCGCTGAGGTGGCCGGGCAGCCGCAGTGGGCTGATGATCCGCGTTTTGCCACGAACAAGCTGCGGGTCGCAAACCGTGCGGTGTTGATTCCGTTGATCCGCCAGGCCACGGTGTTCAAGACCACCGCTGAGTGGGTGGTCCAGTTGGAGCAGGCAGGTGTACCGTGCGGGCCAATCAACGATCTTGCCCAAGTGTTTGCCGACCCTCAGGTGCAAGCGCGTGGATTGGCAATGGAATTGCCTCATCTATTGGCCGGTAGCGTGCCGCAGGTGGCCAGCCCGATTCGACTGTCCGAGACGCCGGTGGAGTATCGCAATGCGCCCCCTTTATTAGGGGAGCATACGCTGGAGGTATTGCAGCGAGTGTTGGGGTTGGATGAAGCGGCAGTGGCGGCATTCAGGGAGGCTGGGGTTCTTTGAGCGTTCTCTTCTATATAGAGGGGTTTTTAAAGGGCGATTTCCGGTGCTGCGCAACTTATTGATAGAAAAGCGAAATTAAGGGTTGACGGCAGATTCTGGAAGTCTATAATTCGCCCCACTTCCGGCGCAGTCGAAACGGAAAACTCCTTGATACTCAATGAGTTAAGTAGGTTTCGAGGGTGTAGGGCTTCAGTTCATCGAAGCTTGGAAGGAGCAGGTAGAGCGGTGATGTTTGGCTCTATCGGCGGTTCGATCTTCTCGGTCGAAAGCGGTGAAAAAGAGGTGTTGACAGCAGCGAGTAACGCTGTAGAATTCGCCTCCCGCTAACGAGAGATCGGAAGCGCAAGTGGTTGAAGTTGTTGATGTTTCCGAAGCGAAACTTTGAAAGCTTCTTAAAATAACCGCTTGACAGATACACGGGGCGCTGTAGAATGCGCGCCTCGGTTGAGACGAAAGACTCAGCCAGCCGCTCTTTAACAACTGAATCAAGCAATTCGTGTGGGTGCTTGTGGAGTCAGACTGCTAGTCAACAGATTATCAGCATCACAAGTTACTCCGCGAGAAATCAAAGATGTAACCAACGATTGCTGAGCCAAGTTTAGGGTTTTCTCAAAACCCAAAGATGTTTGAACTGAAGAGTTTGATCATGGCTCAGATTGAACGCTGGCGGCAGGCCTAACACATGCAAGTCGAGCGGTAGAGAGGTGCTTGCACCTCTTGAGAGCGGCGGACGGGTGAGTAATGCCTAGGAATCTGCCTGGTAGTGGGGGATAACGCTCGGAAACGGACGCTAATACCGCATACGTCCTACGGGAGAAAGCAGGGGACCTTCGGGCCTTGCGCTATCAGATGAGCCTAGGTCGGATTAGCTAGTTGGTGGGGTAATGGCTCACCAAGGCGACGATCCGTAACTGGTCTGAGAGGATGATCAGTCACACTGGAACTGAGACACGGTCCAGACTCCTACGGGAGGCAGCAGTGGGGAATATTGGACAATGGGCGAAAGCCTGATCCAGCCATGCCGCGTGTGTGAAGAAGGTCTTCGGATTGTAAAGCACTTTAAGTTGGGAGGAAGGGCATTAACCTAATACGTTAGTGTTTTGACGTTACCGACAGAATAAGCACCGGCTAACTCTGTGCCAGCAGCCGCGGTAATACAGAGGGTGCAAGCGTTAATCGGAATTACTGGGCGTAAAGCGCGCGTAGGTGGTTCGTTAAGTTGGATGTGAAAGCCCCGGGCTCAACCTGGGAACTGCATTCAAAACTGTCGAGCTAGAGTATGGTAGAGGGTGGTGGAATTTCCTGTGTAGCGGTGAAATGCGTAGATATAGGAAGGAACACCAGTGGCGAAGGCGACCACCTGGACTGATACTGACACTGAGGTGCGAAAGCGTGGGGAGCAAACAGGATTAGATACCCTGGTAGTCCACGCCGTAAACGATGTCAACTAGCCGTTGGGAGCCTTGAGCTCTTAGTGGCGCAGCTAACGCATTAAGTTGACCGCCTGGGGAGTACGGCCGCAAGGTTAAAACTCAAATGAATTGACGGGGGCCCGCACAAGCGGTGGAGCATGTGGTTTAATTCGAAGCAACGCGAAGAACCTTACCAGGCCTTGACATCCAATGAACTTTCCAGAGATGGATTGGTGCCTTCGGGAACATTGAGACAGGTGCTGCATGGCTGTCGTCAGCTCGTGTCGTGAGATGTTGGGTTAAGTCCCGTAACGAGCGCAACCCTTGTCCTTAGTTACCAGCACGTTATGGTGGGCACTCTAAGGAGACTGCCGGTGACAAACCGGAGGAAGGTGGGGATGACGTCAAGTCATCATGGCCCTTACGGCCTGGGCTACACACGTGCTACAATGGTCGGTACAGAGGGTTGCCAAGCCGCGAGGTGGAGCTAATCCCACAAAACCGATCGTAGTCCGGATCGCAGTCTGCAACTCGACTGCGTGAAGTCGGAATCGCTAGTAATCGCGAATCAGAATGTCGCGGTGAATACGTTCCCGGGCCTTGTACACACCGCCCGTCACACCATGGGAGTGGGTTGCACCAGAAGTAGCTAGTCTAACCTTCGGGAGGACGGTTACCACGGTGTGATTCATGACTGGGGTGAAGTCGTAACAAGGTAGCCGTAGGGGAACCTGCGGCTGGATCACCTCCTTAATCGACGACCGCAGCTGCTCCATGAGCTCCCACACGAATTGCTTGATTCATTGAAGAAGACGAAAGAAGCAGCCAAAAGGGTTGTAGCTTGGTTGGTTAGAGCGCACCCCATGCTCTGTGGTAAAGAGCAGGGTGAGGTCGGCCTTAGTAGCTCGAAATTGGGTCTGTAGCTCAGTTGGTTAGAGCGCACCCCTGATAAGGGTGAGGTCGGCAGTTCGAATCTGCCCAGACCCACCAATTTTGTGTGGGAAACGCCTGTAGAAATACGGGGCCATAGCTCAGCTGGGAGAGCGCCTGCCTTGCACGCAGGAGGTCAGCGGTTCGATCCCGCTTGGCTCCACCACTACTGCTTCGATTGTATAAAGCTTAGAAATGAGCATTCCATCGGTTCGATGGTGAATGTTGATTTCTAGTCTTTGACTAGTTCGTTCTTTAAAAATTTGGGTATGTGATAGAAAGATAGACTGAACGTTACTTTCACTGGTAACGGATCAGGCTAAGGTAAAATTTGTGAGTTCTCTTAGTTGAGAAATTCGAATTTTCGGCGAATGTCGTCTTCACAGTATAACCAGATTGCTTGGGGTTATATGGTCAAGTGAAGAAGCGCATACGGTGGATGCCTTGGCAGTCAGAGGCGATGAAAGACGTGGTAGCCTGCGAAAAGCTTCGGGGAGTCGGCAAACAGACTTTGATCCGGAGATGTCTGAATGGGGGAACCCAGCCATCATAAGATGGTTATCTTGTACTGAATACATAGGTGCAAGAGGCGAACCAGGGGAACTGAAACATCTAAGTACCCTGAGGAAAAGAAATCAACCGAGATTCCCTTAGTAGTGGCGAGCGAACGGGGACTAGCCCTTAAGCTTCTTTGATTTTAGCGGAACGCTCTGGAAAGTGCGGCCATAGTGGGTGATAGCCCTGTACGCGAAAGGATCTTAGAAGTGAAATCGAGTAGGACGGAGCACGAGAAACTTTGTCTGAATATGGGGGGACCATCCTCCAAGGCTAAATACTACTGACTGACCGATAGTGAACTAGTACCGTGAGGGAAAGGCGAAAAGAACCCCGGAGAGGGGAGTGAAATAGATCCTGAAACCGTATGCGTACAAGCAGTGGGAGCCCACTTTGTTGGGTGACTGCGTACCTTTTGTATAATGGGTCAGCGACTTATTTTCAGTGGCGAGCTTAACCGAATAGGGGAGGCGTAGCGAAAGCGAGTCTTAATAGGGCGTCTAGTCGCTGGGAATAGACCCGAAACCGGGCGATCTATCCATGGGCAGGTTGAAGGTTGGGTAACACTAACTGGAGGACCGAACCGACTACCGTTGAAAAGTTAGCGGATGACCTGTGGATCGGAGTGAAAGGCTAATCAAGCTCGGAGATAGCTGGTTCTCCTCGAAAGCTATTTAGGTAGCGCCTCATGTATCACTGTAGGGGGTAGAGCACTGTTTCGGCTAGGGGGTCATCCCGACTTACCAAACCGATGCAAACTCCGAATACCTACAAGTGCCGAGCATGGGAGACACACGGCGGGTGCTAACGTCCGTCGTGAAAAGGGAAACAACCCAGACCGTCAGCTAAGGTCCCAAAGTTATGGTTAAGTGGGAAACGATGTGGGAAGGCTTAGACAGCTAGGAGGTTGGCTTAGAAGCAGCCACCCTTTAAAGAAAGCGTAATAGCTCACTAGTCGAGTCGGCCTGCGCGGAAGATGTAACGGGGCTCAAACCATACACCGAAGCTACGGGTATCACGTAAGTGATGCGGTAGAGGAGCGTTCTGTAAGCCTGTGAAGGTGAGTTGAGAAGCTTGCTGGAGGTATCAGAAGTGCGAATGCTGACATGAGTAACGACAATGGGTGTGAAAAACACCCACGCCGAAAGACCAAGGTTTCCTGCGCAACGTTAATCGACGCAGGGTTAGTCGGTCCCTAAGGCGAGGCTGAAAAGCGTAGTCGATGGAAAACAGGTTAATATTCCTGTACTTCTGGTTATTGCGATGGAGGGACGGAGAAGGCTAGGCCAGCTTGGCGTTGGTTGTCCAAGTTTAAGGTGGTAGGCTGGAATCTTAGGTAAATCCGGGATTCCAAGGCCGAGAGCTGATGACGAGTTACCCTTTGGGTGACGAAGTGGTTGATGCCATGCTTCCAAGAAAAGCTTCTAAGCTTCAGGTAACCAGGAACCGTACCCCAAACCGACACAGGTGGTTGGGTAGAGAATACCAAGGCGCTTGAGAGAACTCGGGTGAAGGAACTAGGCAAAATGGCACCGTAACTTCGGGAGAAGGTGCGCCGGTGAGGGTGAAGCACTTGCTGCGTAAGCCCACGCCGGTCGAAGATACCAGGCCGCTGCGACTGTTTATTAAAAACACAGCACTCTGCAAACACGAAAGTGGACGTATAGGGTGTGACGCCTGCCCGGTGCCGGAAGGTTAATTGATGGGGTTAGCTAACGCGAAGCTCTTGATCGAAGCCCCGGTAAACGGCGGCCGTAACTATAACGGTCCTAAGGTAGCGAAATTCCTTGTCGGGTAAGTTCCGACCTGCACGAATGGCGTAACGATGGCGGCGCTGTCTCCACCCGAGACTCAGTGAAATTGAAATCGCTGTGAAGATGCAGTGTATCCGCGGCTAGACGGAAAGACCCCGTGAACCTTTACTATAGCTTTGCACTGGACTTTGAATTTGCTTGTGTAGGATAGGTGGGAGGCTTTGAAGCGTGGACGCCAGTCTGCGTGGAGCCATCCTTGAAATACCACCCTGGCAACTTTGAGGTTCTAACTCAGGTCCGTTATCCGGATCGAGGACAGTGTATGGTGGGTAGTTTGACTGGGGCGGTCTCCTCCTAAAGAGTAACGGAGGAGTACGAAGGTGCGCTCAGACCGGTCGGAAATCGGTCGTAGAGTATAAAGGCAAAAGCGCGCTTGACTGCGAGACAGACACGTCGAGCAGGTACGAAAGTAGGTCTTAGTGATCCGGTGGTTCTGTATGGAAGGGCCATCGCTCAACGGATAAAAGGTACTCCGGGGATAACAGGCTGATACCGCCCAAGAGTTCATATCGACGGCGGTGTTTGGCACCTCGATGTCGGCTCATCACATCCTGGGGCTGAAGCCGGTCCCAAGGGTATGGCTGTTCGCCATTTAAAGTGGTACGCGAGCTGGGTTTAGAACGTCGTGAGACAGTTCGGTCCCTATCTGCCGTGGACGTTTGAGATTTGAGAGGGGCTGCTCCTAGTACGAGAGGACCGGAGTGGACGAACCTCTGGTGTTCCGGTTGTCACGCCAGTGGCATTGCCGGGTAGCTATGTTCGGGAAAGATAACCGCTGAAAGCATCTAAGCGGGAAACTTGCCTCAAGATGAGATCTCACTGGGACCTTGAGTCCCCTGAAGGGCCGTCGAAGACTACGACGTTGATAGGCAGGGTGTGTAAGCGCTGTGAGGCGTTGAGCTAACCTGTACTAATTGCCCGTGAGGCTTGACCATATAACACCCAAGCAATTTGCTGACTCGAAAGAGCACCAGATTGCGGTGTGTGAAGACGAAACGAACCGAAAGTTCGAATCTCACAAAACACCAACGCTATCACATACCCAATTTGCTGAAGCGAGGCCATCAGACCACGACTCAGTACCCGAATTTCTTGACGACCATAGAGCATTGGAACCACCTGATCCCATCCCGAACTCAGCAGTGAAACGATGCATCGCCGATGGTAGTGTGGGGTTTCCCCATGTGAGAGTAGGTCATCGTCAAGATTAAATTCCGAAACCCCTATCTGCTGATGCAGGTAGGGGTTTTGTTTTAGTAAGAGTCATCGATTTTACCGACACGTTGCTGTTGAACGGGTTGGACACCGAATTTCTTGACGACCATAGAGCATTGGAACCACCTGATCCCATCCCGAACTCAGCAGTGAAACGATGCATCGCCGATGGTAGTGTGGGGTTTCCCCATGTGAGAGTAGGTCATCGTCAAGATTGAATTCCCAGGCCCCCTGTCTGCTGATGCAGACAGGGGTTTTGTCGTTTTTGGGCCGGTAATCGGATCGAGCCTCTGATGCCCCGGCAAACCCCCAATGCCGTTGCTATGCTGTTGTAGTCGGGCTTTGGCGACCCAAAAGCCCGCGACGGTCACTGGTCATGGGGATTCCAATAATGAAAAACCCTTATGCTCCCGGCTTTTGGTGTGCGACTGCGGCATTGCTGCTGCTCTCAGCCACTTATTTCTATGGCGTCATGCTCACTCACCAGATCGACAAGGCGCTCTTGTTCCTCGATAGCGCTGCGGCGTTGATTGGCGTGATATCCATTGCAATCGTGGCCTGGGCATCGCTTCAGGGCCAACGCATCAAGAAAAAACACCTCGAGCAAGGCAAGACCCTGGTGCTGATTTGGGACACCAAAGTGGCGCTGCGCCGTGTCGAAACGGTGTTTGACCGTTATTTCTGGGGCAGCTATTGGCAGCCAGGCCGCACCTTCCAGGAAGTCATGGGCGAGCTCACCGGCACCCCGCTGGAGAAAAGCCTGGAGGCTCTGAAAACCCAATGCGCAGCCTTGGACAAGCAAGTCACCCAAGAAGGCTGGCACTGGCTCAACAACGCCCGTGAATTGTGTGACGTGGCTAACGCCATGGCCCGGGAGCGCTATCAACTGGACTTTTGCGATTCACGCGCAGAGTCATCGGGGGCGGCGGTGATCAATCGCGATTTTGAAGTGCTGGTGTACACCTGGACGGCCCGACTCAAGACTTTCGATCATCAGCTCGACGAAATCGAAGTCCAATATTCGTAGACCACCTCTCAAGAAAACGTTTTTACCCCTATAAACATTGGGCCCGCAAGGGTGCCTGATGGTAATCTCCCCTCCTCTTTACGGCGTCGAGCCACACCCTTCGCGGGTCAGGGAAGACGACGGCTTTCTTCAACCATGGATATCGATCGGGTCACTCATGAATAAATCAGCAAGCGTACTTCTGGGAATCGTTGTGGCTGTCGGAGCTATCAGCGCGGGTGGCGCCTGGTACACCGGAACCAAACTCGAAGGCGTGTTGAAAAATGCTATTGCCGATAGCAATAAGCAGATGCAGACAGCCTTGTCCGGATCCAACAGCACTGCCGCCCTGGAGCTGGTTTCCATGGACCGTGGCACATTCAGCAGCACCGCCCACTACCGCCTCAAAGGCGAAGGCGAGATATTCGGCGGCGAGTCGGTCGAGCTGCTCTTCGTCGACCGGATCGAGCACGGCCCACTACCATTCTCGCGTTTGATTACGCTCAAGTGGCTGCCGGTCATGGCCACCAGTCACACCGCTCTCGAGCGCAATCCACTGACAGACAAGTGGTTCGCTGCCACCAAGGACCAGTCCCCGCTCAAAGGTGTGGTCAACCTGGGTTACGACGAGTCCATCAACGGCACCTATGAGCTGCTGCCATTGGAGACGAAGCTGGATGAGCAGTCCCAACTCACCTTCTCCGGCCTGAAGATCGACGTGGCCGCCAGCGCCCAGGGACAGAAAGTCAAGGCTGACGGCTACATGGACAGCTTCAAGTTGACCACCGTCGCCGAAGACCAGACACCAGTGCAGGTCGAGCTGAACGGCCTGACATTGGCCAGTAACCTGAGCAAAAGCACCTACGGTTACTACATGGGTGACAACACCCTGCTGATGAGCAGCACCAAGGCCACCTTTGGCGAGCCGAAGTCAGTGCTGGGCCTGAAGAACTTCGAAATGAAGAACAGCAGCAGCGAGAACGGCACCAGCGCTTCGGGGCGTGCCGATTACAAGATCGGTGAGTTGTCGTTCAACGACAAGACCATTGGTTCGGCGCAGATGGCGGTCAGCCTGAAGAACCTGGACATCCCGGCCACCATGTCGCTGATGCAGATTTACCAGACCAAGCTGCAACCCTATGAAAAAGCCGCTGCCGAGGCTGCTGCGGCCGGTGAGCCAGCGCCAGAGTTGAGCCTGACCGAAGCCGAGGAAGCCCAGGTCAAGGCCGACCTGGAAAAACTCCTGGCCGGTGCTCCGCAAGTGGCCTTGGAAAACCTGTCGTTCAACACCGCCAACGGTGAAAGCCGTGCCAGCCTGATCGTTGATCTGGCCAAGCCGCAGTCCATGGACTTGCCACCAGATGAATTGGGCCGTCAATTGCTCGCCCTGCTGGATTTCAATCTCAAGGTTTCCAAGCCGATGCTGGTGGACCTGATGACCGTGCAGGCACAGATGGAAGGCCAGACGGATGCCAAGCTGATCGCCGATCAAGCCACCGCCACCAGCGACATGTTCAGTGCGATGGCAGTGGGTACTCAGCTGGCGACCCTTGAAGGCAACGATGTGGTCACCAAGCTGCACTATGCCAACAATCAGGTCGACTTCAACGGCCAGAAAATGACCGTTGAGCAATTCACGGCATTTGTGATGAGCAAGCTGGGTGGTGGTGGCGTCGCCGTCCAGTAACGCGTTCGAGCAGTACCCCAAGCCCGGCCCGTGCATGATGCATGGGCCGGGTTTTTTTATGCCCACCGATCTGCCCTGCGCCGAAATCTGTATCGATTCTGAAGAATTGTGGCGTTCCTGAATATGCCCCGTCCGAGGGTGCAAGACTAGGCCCATTAGAGCTTGGCTGGATTCCTTGATCCGGCTTCCTGTTTGATGGGCAAGGGGGCACTGCGACCCGGCTGGCCATGTAAGGATGCTGACGAATGCCGCGTACTGTGGGTCCTTTTATTCATCGTGGTTTGCGCCCGTTGTTTCGCGTCGCGCTGTGCAGCCAATTGTGCTGGCCGATGCTGGTGCTTGCCGATACCGCCTATGACCAAATGGTGCTCGATGCCCGTGCGGGCCATTACACGCCTGCGCTGACCGCGCTGCGCCAGGTGCCGGCCGACCGGGCCAGCGCCGCGCAGATCAGTGACCACCTGCAAATCGCCAGTTGGGCCGGTCTCGACGCCGAGGTGGTGAACGTCTATGAGGCCCAGGGCCGTTATCGAACGCTGCCCGTCCAGGCGTTGACTGCAACGGCCCGTGCCTATCGCAACCTCAAGCGCTGGGATTCGGCGGCCGAGCTGTACCGCCAGGCCTTGGTGATCGACCCTCAGAATCCTGATTTGCAACTCGGCTTGGCCTTGACCCAGGCCGATGCAGGCCGGCCCGACGAAGCTGTCACGCGCGCCAAGGCCCTGGTGGCTACCAAGCCGACAGATCCGATGCGTCGACTGGCCCTGGGTTATGCCTTGACCCGCGCCGACAGCCCCCACGAAGCGCTGTTTGAATACGACCAAGCCTTCACCCGCGCCGGCAACAGCCCAGAGGTAGCACGCGAATACATCTACGCCCTGCAACGCGCGCGGCTGCCGGAGCCGGCGCTGCGCTTGGCGCGTCTACAGCCGGGGTTGATCGACCGTGGCGTGCAGCGGCGCCTGGAGGGTGACGTCGCGGCCGAACGGGTGCGCCTGGCGGACATGGCCAGCCGCAGCGAACAGGAGCGCTTCGTCATTGCCGACCGCGCCCTGGCCGACTACGACAAGTTGCTCGCCACCTGGACTCCGGTAGCCGAAGCCAAAGACGACGTGCTCCGTTGGCGCATCGATCGCATGGGCGCCCTCAATGCCCGTGCCCGTCGGGCCGAAGTGATTGCCGAATATCAGAAGTTGCTCGCCGAGGCTGTGAGTATTCCTACCTATGCCCTTCGCTGGGTGGCTTCTTCCTATCTGGAGCAGCGGGAGCCGGAGATCGCCGTCGACCTGTACCGCCGGGTCCTGATCGCGCCGGATGCCGATCCTGCGGAGCGCTTTGAAGACAGCACCGCGCTCTACTACGCGCTGTTGGAAAGTGAAAAATCCGAAGAGGCCCGTGCCCTGGCCGAAGACATGGCGAAAGCCCAGCGTCCACGCGTCGAACTCAAGGGCCTGCCGATCGGTAACCCCAACGATGAATGGATGGACGCCCAGCAACTCGCTGCCCAGGCCGGCACCTACGGCGCCGACCTGCCTTCTGCCGAAGCACGCCTGGAAACCTTGGTCAATCAAGGTCCCGGGAACACGGGTATGCGCCTGGCCCAGGCCGATCTGTACCAGGCCCGTGACTGGCCGCGCCGTTCGGAAAGCCTGCTCAAGGAAGTCGAGGCGACGATCCCGCGCAACCGTGATCTGGAAGTCGCCCAGGCGCGTGCTGCCATGGATTTGCAGGAATGGCGGCAGATGGATGCGCTGACCGACGACGTGGTCGCCCGCTACCCGGAAAATGCCCACGTCAAACGCCTGCAACGCCAGCGTGAGGTCCACGACATGGCCGAGCTGCGCATCGAGGCCTATACCGGCAAGAGCTATGGCGGTGGTAGCGGTGACGCCGGTGCAGTCACTGGCAGCCGGGACTTTGGCATCGAAACGCTGCTCTACAGCCCACCCATCGATGAAGACTGGCGGTTGTTCGGCGGTGCCGGCTACGCCACTGGTGATTTCGAGGAAGGCACCGGCCATCACCGTTGGCAGCGCCTGGGTGTGGAGCGTCGCACCCGCGACATGACGCTGGAGGCCGAGGTGTCCAATCACTCTTATGGTTCCGGTGACAAGCAGGGCGCGCGCGTGGCGGTGGCTCGGGACATCGACGATCACTGGCAGTACGGCGGCAGTTTGGATTATCTCTCGGCCAATACCCCGCTGCGGGCCCTCAACAGCGGGATTCGCGCCAATGGCGGTAGCGGCTTCGTCCGGTGGCGTGCCCATGAAAGCCGCGAGTGGCGACTGGCTGTCAGCCCGTCCCATTTCAGCGACGGCAACAACCGCCTCGAAGCCCTGCTGACGGGTCGCGAGGGCATCTACAGCGCGCCGCGCCTGCAAGTGGAACTGGGCCTGGAAGTGGGCGCAAGCCGCAACAGCGGCTCCAACGAAGTGCCTTATTTCAATCCGGAATCGGATTTCAGCGTCATGCCGACCGTGAGCGCCAACCACGTGTTGTACCGCCGCTACGAAACCACGTGGAGCCAGCAATTCCAGGCCGGCGCGGGTACCTACAGCCAGCGCGACTACGGCACTGGGGCCATGGGATTGCTCAGCTACGGTCAGCGTTTCATCTGGAACGACGTACTGGAGGCCGGTGCCGCGCTGAGCTGGCTCAACCGCCCCTACGACGGCGATCGTGAAAGCGATCTGCGCCTGCTTGTCGACCTCACCTATCGCTTCTAGAAGAGTTTGAAGATGCCTGTCATTTCGCGATTCATCCTTCTGCTGGGGGCCTTGCTGATCAGCGCTTGTGCCCAGCAAGCCCCGGCCTTCGCGCCACCTTCGCAGCGTCCGCTGGCGGCCAATGACGCCCCGTGGCCGAAGAACCATGTGCTCGGCATCGCCTACCACGATGTCGACGACCGAGACCCGGACCAGGCACTGGTGGCCGTGCGCACCGAACGCTTGATCGAACAGCTGGCGTGGCTGCGAGAAAACAACTACCAGCCGGTCACGGTGGACCAGATCATCACCGCCCGCAATGGTGGCCCGGAATTGCCGCCGCGTGCGGTGCTGCTCAGCTTCGACGACGGCTACTCGAGCTTCTATACCCGCGTCATGCCCATCCTGCGCGCCTATAACTGGCCGGCGATCCTCGCCCCGGTCGGCAGTTGGGTGGATACGCCGCTGAACCAAACGGTGGATTTCGCCGGGGTGCCGCGCAAGCGTTCCGAGTTCCTGACCTGGGAGCAGATTCGCGAGGTGTCCAAATCGGGCCTGGTGGAAATCGCCGCCCATACCGACGCCAATCACAAGGGCATCCTCGCCAACCCGCAAGGTAACCAGCAACCCGCCGCGACCACCCGGCGCTACGACCCCGCCACCGGTCGTTATGAGACCGAGGCCGATTTCCAGGCCCGCCTGCGCAAGGACGTGGCGGCCATATCCGAGAAGATCCGCAAGGTCGCCGGCTACAGCCCGCGCGTCTGGGTCTGGCCTTACGGTGAAGCCGACGGCACGGCGTTGCAGGTGATTGGCAGCGAGGGTTATCAAATGGCCCTGACCTTGGAAGACGGCCTCGACAGCCTGGATAACCTGATGAGCGGCCCACGCTTCCTGGTGGCGTCCGATCCCGATGGCGCTCATTTCGCCGAAAGCATCGTGTCCGTGCAGACGATGGATCCGATGCGCGTGGTGCATGTCGACCTGGATTACGTCTATGACGCGGACCCGGTGCAGCAGGAAGCCAACGTCGGCAAGCTCGTCCAGCGCATTTCCGACCTGGGCGCCAATACCGTATTTCTCCAAGCCTTCGCCGATCCGAAAGGCGACGGCCTCGTGCATTCGTTGTACTTCCCCAACCGTCACCTGCCGGTACGCGCTGACCTGTTTGACCGGGTTGCCTGGCAGTTGCGTACCCGGGCCAATGCCAACGTTTATGCCTGGATGCCGGTGCTCAGTTTCGCCCTGGACGCGAAACTGCCACGGGTCCAGCGCTGGGACCCGGAAACCGGCAAGATCGGCGTCGCCCCGGACCAATACGTGCGCCTGTCGCCATTTGATCCGAAGGTGCGCCAGATCATCGGCGAAATCTACCAGGACCTGGCGCGGATGAGTTCGTTGGATGGCGTTCTGTACCATGACGACGCGGTGTTCTCCGATTTCGAGGATGCCAGCCCCGCGGCCCTGAAAGTCTATGCCGCCCACGGCTTGCCGACGTCCATCGCCGCCCTGCGGGACGATCCTGCGGCGATGCAGCGCTGGACCCGCTTCAAGAGCCGCTACCTGATCGACTTCACCCATGAGCTGACCGCCAAGGTGCGGGCGATTCGCGGCCCGCAGATCCTGACGGCGCGCAACATCTTTGCCGAACCGATGCTCAATCCGGAAAGCGAAGCCTGGTTCGCCCAAAACCTCGACGACTTCCTCGGCGCCTACGACTGGACGGCACCGATGGCCATGCCACTGATGGAAAAGCAGACCCCCGAACAATCCGGCCCCTGGCTCGAGCGCCTGGTGGACACCGTCAAGGCTCGTCCCGGCGCGCTCAAGCGCACGGTGTTCGAATTGCAGGCCCGTGACTGGCATAGCAAGCCGGCCAGCGACATCGACGGCAAACAACTGGCCGACTGGATGGGACGTCTCAAGCGCAAAGGCGTGACCAGTTTCGGCTACTACCCGGACAACTTCATCGAAGACCAGCCGGCGGTGAAAACCGTGCGGCCGGCGCTCTCCAACAAGTGGAATCCTTGACATGCTCGACAGACTGCTCGCCCTGCTGGTGCTGGCGATCGTCCTTGGGGTGCCCCTGGGCCTGATCTTCCTGGTCACCGGGCAATTCCTGATGGACTTCGTGTTCTTTTACCCGCTGTTCATGTCCGGGCTGTGGATCGCCGGCGGCCTGTATTTCTGGCTGCACTGGGAGCGCCACTGGCCTTGGAAGGACGACACCTTGCCACCGGCCCTGGCAGGCGAGCCGCTGATCAGCATCCTGATCCCGTGCTTCAACGAAGGCGACAACGTCGCCGACACCATTCACGCGGCGCTGGGCCAGCATTATCCGAACATCGAAGTCATCGCCATCAACGACGGCTCCAAAGACAACACCGCCCAGATGCTCGATCAATTGGCGGCCGAAGACCCGCGCCTGCGCGTCCTGCACCTGGCGGAAAACCAGGGCAAGGCCGTGGCCCTGCGCATGGGGGCCATCGCGGCGCGCAGCGAATACCTGGTGTGCATCGACGGTGATGCGCTGCTGGCGCCGAACACCTGTGCCTACCTGGTGGCGCCGATGCTGGACAACGCCCGCCTCGGCGCTGTGACGGGCAACCCGCGCATCCGTACCCGTTCAACGTTGATCGGTCGGGTCCAGGTCGGTGAGTTTTCCTCGATCATCGGCCTGATCAAGCGCACCCAGCGGGTCTTTGGGCGAATCTTCACCGTGTCCGGCGTGATCGTCGCGTTCCGTCGCACGGCCCTGCACCGGGTGGGCTACTGGAGCCCGGACATGATCACCGAAGACATCGACATCAGTTGGAAGCTGCAGTTGGATCACTGGAGCATCTTCTACGAGCCCCGTGCGCTGTGCTGGATTCTCATGCCTGAAACCCTGCGCGGCCTTTGGCGGCAACGGCTGCGCTGGGCCCAGGGCGGCGCCGAGGTGCTGTTCAAGAACATCCGTGGCATCTGGCAATACCGCCACCGCTACCTGTGGCCGTTGCTGTTCGAATACTGCCTGTCCACCGGTTGGGCGTTCACCTTCCTGCTGTCGGTGATCTTCTGGGGCGCCGGTAAATTCGTCGAGATGCCAGCCGCCATTGCCGTGGATCACCTGATGCCGCCGGCGTTCACCGGCCTGTTGCTGGCGGTGGTGTGCCTGCTGCAATTCGCGGTGAGCATCCTGATCGACCGGCGCTACGAAAAAGGCCTGTGGCACATCATGTTCTGGGTGGTCTGGTACCCGTTGGTGTTCTGGCTGATCAGCCTGTTCACCACCCTGGTGAGCTTTCCCAAAGTGCTGTTCGGGCAGCATCAGAAGCGTGCGCGCTGGATCAGTCCGGATCGCGGCATCAAACCGTTCGACGATCAGGAAGAGGAAGTGATCCGATGAAAATTATCAGGACCCGGCAACGGCCTTTTCTGGTGGTCATCGATGCGTTTTTCACCGTGCTGGCGTGGGTGGGGCTTTTGTATTTGCTGGTCAATGGGCTATGGCCGCTGCTCGACAGCCAGGCAGGTCCGCGCCTGGGCGGGTCGCTGTTCGACACCCTGGCTACCTTGCAGGTCTATGGTTGGATTGCGTTGGTCAACGCGGTGCTGTTGATTACCTGGGCCCGTTATCAACAGCGCAAAAGCCGCAGCTTCGCCCAGCGTCGACTGCCGGTGCCGGCGGTGGATGACCAAGGCTTGAGCGCCAGTTTCAAGTTGACCGACGAGCGTCTGGACACCTTGCGCCAGCCTGGCTCGAAGATCATCCACAACAACCAGGAAGGCGACATCAGCCACGTCGTGCCGCATTTCCATCTGCTCAGTCCGGAGTTGCAACCTCCGCCCCTGGCGCCGTTGGAGCGGCCACGGGTGATTCACTTACCGGCGGATCAGTCCGTGCATTGATGCAAGCTGTGCCGACGCTTTCGCGAGCAGGCTCGCTCCCACAGGGGCTTGGGGTTGTGGCGGATAGTTCGGTCCACACAGAACAAAACTGTGGGAGCGGGCTTGCTCGCGAATGCTGCGTGTCAGTCAATATTGATGCGGGCTGACACACCGCTTTCGCGAGCAAGCCCGCTCCCACAGGGGATTTGGAGCTAGGACGAAAAATCCCGGATCAGCCGCCACGCCTCGTCCACCGGCAACGGTTGTTTCATGCGCTGGGCCAGCGCCGCCATCGCCCGGCCTTCATCGCAGGCCACGGCGGCGGCGACTAGGCCGTTCTTGCCCAGCAAGGCGATAAAGGGCGGATGCTCGGGCGTACCCTTGAATTCCACTTCGTCCCAATGCTCGGCGTGACCGAGGTAGTCGTAGCGTTTGCCAAAGTGATACGTCCAGAAAAACGGCACGTCCAGATAGTGCTCGTCGCCCCCGAGCATATTTGCGGCGGCGATGCGCGCCTGTTGCTGGGCCAGGCGCCAATGTTCGATGCGCACAGGCGCGCCGTTCAGGGGGAAGGTCGCGATATCACCCACGGCCCATACGCCATCCGCCACACGCATGCCCGCGTCAACCGACAGCGACTCGTCCTGTTCCCGTGGCAGCTGTGCAAACGGCTCGGTGGCCGGGCGCACGCCGACGCCGATGACCACCAGGTCCGCGGCAAAACGCTGGCCGTTATCCAGCACCACGGCTTCGACCTTGTGCGAGCCCTCGATCCGCGCCGCTTCGCCGTCGGTGTGGTACACCACGCCGTTGGCCCGATGCCGGGCAAGGATGGCCTGGCCGACGCTTTCCCCCAACTGCGCGGCGAACGGCACCGGGTGCCGGGCCAGGACAGTGACGCTCAGCTCGCGCTTGCGCAGGGACGAAGCGACTTCCAGGGCAATGAAACTGTCGCCGATGACCACCGTCCGTTGCCCTGGCCGGACCGCGTCGAGAATCTGGCGGGCGTGGGCGATGGAACGCAGCACGAAGACTTGCGGCAAATCGATGCCAGGCAACGCTAGCGTCTTCGGCTCCCCGCCCGTGGCGATGAGCGCGGCGTCGTAGTCCAGGCGCCGGCCATCGGCGAGGTGGATTTGCCGGGCACCAGGGTCCAAATGGGTGGCCTCGCCATGGAGCCTTTCGATGCGTTGCTGGGTGAAGTAAGTTTCATCGCGCAGCGGCGCCGTCTCGTTGACCGCCATGTCGCCGGCCAACACATATTTGCTCAGCACCGTGCGGTCGTAGCCGGCTTCGGCTTCGCGGTCGATCATCAGGATGCGTCCGCCAAAGCCCCTCTCCCGCAACGCCGCCGCGCAAGCCGTGCCGGCCGCACCGGCACCGATAATGACGAACGTGCGCGCGTCATCGGCCGGCGGGACTTTATCGGCCGGCAGTGGCTGGTCATCGACCCAGACGTCACCGTCCCGCACCTCGACGTGATAGCGCGTCAGGCTGTCGAGGGCCGGCGGCTCGCACAGGGCGCCGTCTTCAGCCCGGAACGCCGCCTTGTGCCATGGGCATATCAGCCGTCCATGACACACCGCGCCCTTCGCCAGAGGGGCGCCGGCATGGGGGCATTTGCCTTGGAAGGCGCGCACCTGATCGCCTGCACGCAGCAGCAGGATAGGGGTGTCGTTGATCTTGACTTCGAGGCCGCGGTCTTCGCGAACGTCGGCAAAACGGGCGACTTGATGCAGAGACATGATCGTTCTCCGGCTGGCGTTTCCCGTTGGAGTCGCAGGGCCGGAACGAGGTTCAGCGCAATTGTCACTGCACCCTTGGCGAAGCTGCGGCTATAGTTCGCAAGCCGTCCATGGCCTGACACGCACAAGGTGCCCCGGTATGACCCGATTGAAGATTCTCACCCCTTGGCTGGCGGCCGTCGCCCTGGTGCTGTGCGCACAAGGGGCTGCCCAGGCCGAGGAGCGTTTTACCCTCAGTATTCCCGGCGTGTCGGACGACCGTCTCTTCACTGCCGCGCAGGCCAGTGACGCCAACACCTGCGGTGGCAAGAACATTTCCCCGGCGCTGAGCTGGAACGCCGGCCCGCCAGGCACCCTCAGCTACGCCATCGTCATGTTGGACCCGGACGGCCAACGGGGCCAGGGTGTCGACCACTGGGTCCACTACGGCATCAAGGCCTCCACGCGGCAGATTCCGACGGGCGCCGGAACCAAGTCCTCGTTGGAAGGCATGAGCGGTATCAACAGCAAGAACACCCACGGCTACATCGGCCCATGCCCGCCTATCGGCGACAGCGCTCACCATTACCTGATCCAGCTCTTCGCCCTCGACCTGCCGCCGGAAGCCTTGCCCGCCGGCCTCACACGGGCCCAACTGATGGAAAAAATCAAAGGTCACGTCTTGCGCAACAGCAGCGTCGTGCGCCGCTACCACCGCTAGACAACGCAACTCCCCGTGGCGAGGGAGCTTGCTCCCGCTGGGCTTCAAAGCAGCCCCATGACGCTGGCCCAGACACAACATTGGCATCACGCGCCAAAAGCGAGCACTATCGAGCCCCTGTTCACTCATGCCGGAGGATGGCGATGACGCAGAAACCCGACGGCATCGCCCGCCTCTTGAACTGCCCCACCAAGGGCGACGAAATACGCCGGGCCATTGCCCAGAGCCGCAAGGATTTCCTGCCTGTCGACGAGGCCGAAGACGCCGAGCCAGGCCAGCCACCGGTTGAACCGGTGGACAATGATCGCGACGACTGAGCCGTCGCCTCTTTCAACCGACTTGTTCAAATCTGCCTATGACTGCTGCCACTGTTCTAACCGGTGATCGATTCAGCCGCTCCGATTACAAAACCCTGGGCCTGGCCGCCTTGGGCGGCGCGCTGGAAATCTACGATTTCATCATCTTCGTCTTTTTCGCCCTGACCCTCAGCCAGTTGTTCTTCCCGCCGGAAATGCCCGATTGGCTGCGCTTGCTGCAAAGCTTCGGGATTTTCGCCACCGGTTACCTGGCCCGGCCCCTGGGCGGCATCCTCATGGCGCACTTTGCCGATCGCCTGGGGCGCAAACGCGTGTTCAGCCTCAGCATCCTGATGATGGCCTTGCCGTGCCTGCTCATCGGGGTGATGCCGACCTACGCGCAAATCGGTTATTTCGCTCCGTTGCTGTTGCTGGCGCTGCGTATTTTGCAGGGCGCGGCGGTGGGCGGCGAGGTGCCCAGCGCCTGGGTGTTCGTGGCCGAACATGCGCCGTTGCATCATCGCGGCTATGCCCTGGGTTTCCTCCAGGCCGGCCTGACCTTCGGCTACTTGCTGGGTGCCTTGACCGCAACGGCGCTGGCGCGGATCTACACGCCGGCGGAGATTCTCGATTACGCCTGGCGTCTTCCGTTCCTGCTGGGGGGCGTCTTCGGGGTGATCGGCGTCTGGTTGCGCCGTTGGTTGAGCGAAACGCCGATCTTCGTGGCCCTGCAAGCCAATCGCGAAGGCGCTGCGGAACTGCCGTTGCGCACGGTCCTGCGCGACCACCGCCAGGCCTTGCTGCCCGCCGCCATCCTGACCTGCGTGCTGACCTCGGCCGTGGTGGTGTTCGTGGTCATCACCCCGACCGTGATGCAAAAAAGCTTCGGCATGACCCCCAGCCACACCTTCGCCCTGAGCAGCCTGGGCATCGTCTTCCTGAACATCGGCTGCGTCCTCGCCGGCCTGATCGTCGACCGCATCGGCGCCTGGCGCACCGTCATGCTCTACAGCCTGCTGCTGCCCCTGGGCATCGCCGTGCTCTACGCCAGCCTGATCAGCGGCAGCGCCTGGCTGGGCCTGGCCTACGCCGTGGCCGGCCTGGGCTGTGGCGTGGTCGGCGCGGTGCCATCGGTGATGGTCAGCCTGTTTCCGCCGAAGATCCGCGTGTCCGGCATCTCGCTCACGTACAACATCGCCTATGCCCTGTGGGCGAGCATGACCCCGTTGATGCTGATCGCCCTGGTGCCGTGGAGCCCGTGGGTGTGCGTGGGGTATTGCGTGGTGATGGGCGCGGTGGGCGTGGCTGCGGCGGCGTATTTTCCCGGGCGGCATGGCAAGGCAGCGCAGCAGTCATTGGCGTGCGAAGCCTAATCGGGATTTTCAATCGGACCGCACTCTGCAAGACCAGACAACTTGAGCGCGCGTTCAAACCCCGTAGAATGCAGCCGCCATTCACGCCGCTACCCCTCAAGGACGAATTCAAACATGCGAGTATTTAGCCTCTTCCTGGCCCTCTGCCTTATGGCAGGCTGCGCTTCCAAGCCCGATTACTACATTTCCCCTGCGCCGGTGGCGATCCCCGAGACCGCCACCTATTGGATCGACACGTTCAACGTTGAAGTCGTCGGCAAAAACGAACGCTTCCTGCCTGACGAAAAAGTTCGCGACAAGTTGCACACCGACCTGATCGTCCGCCTGCTCGACGGCAATCGTTATGCCTCCAGCAAGGAAACCGCGGACTATCTGTTGGATATCAATGCCGTCTATGCGCGCCGTATTCAAGATACCCAAGGTGGCTTCATGAGCAATATCGTTGCCGACGGTACGTATCTGGCCAGTGTCGATTTCAATTATCAGGTCAAGGTGAAGAAGGCCGGTGTCGAGGTGTTGCACTTTGCCCAGGCCCGCCAGGGGCTGATGCCGGGAGGGGCGGTCGGCCAACTTGAGGCCATGAGAGGCATTGCGGGCGCCCTGACGAACAGGGGCAACTCCGATGTCGAAGACTATTACACCGGTCATTTGAGCGGATTCATCGACGACGACCTGCGGGGCATTCCGTCCCGCTAGCAATGCCTGCGTAGCGGGCACCGGGCTGGCCACGTTCAAGGTGGCCAGCCCCGTCTTTGCAGCGCTGGAAAAAATATTTCTTGGTCGTTAACCCGAACCGCGTGTGCCCTGCGTCTGACGCTGTGAACGGATCATTCATTCACGAGGTTCAGCCCATGTCCCGTCCACTTCTTTTTATGCGTCCTGCTGCCCAAGGTTTCGCCGTGACTTTGCTGGTGGCGTTGGCCGGTTGTGGGTTGTCTTCCTCCCGGGAGACGGCCATTCCATCCGAGCCGGTGTCCGTGGCGCCCAGCGTCGTACCGCAAGGCGAGATCGCCGAAGTGCGTCAGTCGACGGTCAAGCGCATGCTCATGAAGCCGGCAGCGATGCCCGCCCCCAGCGTAGCGAGCGATGCCATCGCTGCGGGTTATCGCGCCGAGCCGCGTGAACAGTACGAAAAGCTCCCGGACAACCCGATTCACAGCGTGGCCGAAACACCGGTCTCGACCTTTAGCGTGGATGTCGATACCGGCAGCTATGCCAATGTGCGACGTCTGCTCAACCAAGGCAGCCTGCCACCCGAAGGGGCGGTGCGGCTGGAGGAAATGGTCAATTATTTTCCGTATAGCTACGCCCTGCCCACCGACGGTTCACCCTTTGGCGTGACCACCGAAGTGGCCCCGTCACCGTGGAACCCCCACACCCGCTTGCTGCGCATCGGCATCAAGGCCAGCGACCGCGCCGTGGCGGACCTGGCGCCGGCCAACCTGGTCTTCCTGGTGGACGTTTCCGGCTCCATGGACCGTCGCGAAGGCCTGCCGCTGGTCAAGAGCACGCTGAAACTGCTGGTGGACCAATTGCGTGACCAGGACCGAGTGTCGCTGGTGGTTTATGCCGGTGAATCCCGGGTGGTGCTCAAGCCCACGTCGGGTCGCGACAAGGCGACAATCCGCAACGCCATCGATCAACTCGACGCCGGTGGTTCCACGGCGGGCGCTTCGGGTATCGAGCTGGCCTATCAGATGGCGCGGGAGAGCTTCATCGACAAAGGCATCAACCGCATCCTGCTGGCCACCGATGGCGACTTCAACGTCGGGGTCAGTGATTTCGACAGCCTCAAGCAGATGGCGGTGGACCAGCGCAAAAGCGGGGTATCCCTGACGACGCTGGGCTTCGGTGTGGATAACTACAACGAACACCTGATGGAACAATTGGCCGACGCCGGTGACGGTAACTACGCCTACATCGACAACCTGCTCGAAGCGCGCAAGGTCCTGGTGGACCAACTCAGTTCCACCCTGGCGGTGGTGGCGCGGGACGTGAAGTTGCAGGTGGAATTCAACCCCGCCCAGGTCAGCGAATATCGCCTGTTGGGCTATGAGAATCGCGCATTGAAGCGTGAGGACTTCAACAATGACAAGGTCGACGCGGGCGAGATCGGCGCCGGGCATACGGTGACGGCCTTGTATGAAATCGTTCCGAAGGGTGCGCCGGGCTGGTTGGAGCCGCTGCGCTATGGCAGTACCCCTAAGTCGGAGGGCACCTCGGGTGAATTGGCCATGTTGCGCGTACGCTACAAGCCGGCGGAGGGCGGCAGCAGCCGATTGATCGAGCATCCCATCGCCAGCGTACAGAACGACCGCAAGCCCAGCGATGACCTGCGCTTCTCCGCCGCCGTGGCGGCCTTCGCCCAACAGCTCAAGGGCGATGGGCGCTACACTGGGACGATGACCTTGAAGGACACCGCGCAATTGGCGCGCTCGGCCCGCGGTGACGATCCGTTCGGGCTGCGTGGCGAGTTTGTGCAGTTGGTGGAGCTGGCCCAGAGCCTTGAGCCTGCGGCCAAGCGCTGATCCCGAGCGCAACGCGGATCAAATGTGGGAGCTGGCTTGCCTGCGAAGGCGGGGTGTCAGGCACAGAAGTTTCGCCTGGCGCGCCGCCTTCGCGGGCAAGCCCGGCTCCCACAAGGTCCTCTGCAATTGGCAAGACCGTGTTCTACATCGAAAGGAGTTCGCCCCCCACATGCCCGCTGCGCTTGATCCTCCCAGCGACGAATCGCTGCTGGCCCGCTACCGCAATGGCGACGGGGCTTCTTTCGAAGCGTTGTACGCCCGCCATCGACAAGGGCTTTACCGCTTTCTCGTGTCCTTGAGCAACAAAGCCGAACTGGCCGAGGAAGTGTTCCAGGACACCTGGCTCAGCCTGATCCGCAGCACCACCCAGCCACAAGGCCGGGCGAGTTTTCGCACATGGCTGTTCCAGATCGCCCGCAACCGCTTGATCGACCACTGGCGCAAACACGGCGTCCATAACCCGTTGCACGACAGCTACGACGAGCAACTGCACGTCCAGCCCGACGACACCAGCGGCCCCGAGCAACAGCTGAGCCTGAGTCGCGACCAGGCGCGTCTCGATGCCGCGTTGCAGGCCTTGCCCGAGGACCAGCGCGAAGTCTTCCTGCTGCGCCTGCACGGCGACCTGGAGCTGCCACAGATTGCCGCCCTGACCGGTGCCCCGCTGGAAACGGTCAAGAGCCGCTTGCGTTACGCCCAGCAGAAACTGCAGCGACTGCTGGCCGAGGAGGTACCCGCATGATCGACCCCAAACACACCCCGGACCTCGACGACGAAAGGCTTGTTGAGCATTACCGCCAACACGCCAGCGGCGAGCCGCCGGCCTCCCTGGACGCCTTCATTCTCGCCACCGCCCGTCGCGAAGCCCCCGCGCCTGCGCCCAGCCTGTGGCAACGCTGGCTGCAGATGTGCCAACAGCCGCGCTGGCAGATGGCATTCGCCACGGTCGCCGGCGTGGCGCTGATGATCGGCCTGGTGGTGCGCACCCCAGTGCCCCACGACGAGCTGGCGGCACCCGCGTCGATGGAGTTTTCCGCCGATCGGCAAGCGCCCGCCGTTGCCGCTGCACCGCCGCCGGCCATGCCCGCCCCCGCACCGATCACGCGCATGGCGCCCCAGGGCGAACTGGCCCGGGCGCCGATAAGCCCCGTGCAATCGTTGGCGGAAAAGCCCGCGGCGAAGATGAGCAAATCCGCGCCGGCTGCATTGCCGTCGCTGGAGCAAGGCTTGATGGAAATCCTGCGTTTGCGGCAGGCGGGGGATACCAAGGCCGCAGATGAAAAACTGCTGGCGCTGCACAAGCGTTTTCCCAAGGAAGACTTGCCGGCGCGGTTGGAGGCGTTGCAAAAGCGTTGAAGTTGGCAGCGTCCGTGGCGAGGGAGCTTGCTCCCGCTGGGCTGCGCAGCAGCTCCAGAACCATTCAACAGGGGAGCATCAGGAAACGGCTGTCAGGTTTTTACGACTGCTGCGCAGCCGAGCGGGAGCAAGCTCCCTCGCCACAAGGCAGCAAAAACAAGAAAACCCGCACAAGGCGGGTTTTTGGAGAGACTCGTAGACTGTCCGGGACAGGTCTAGCTTTTTCGATATGGTGCACCAGGCGGGATTCGAACCCACGACCCCTGCCTTCGGAGGGCAGTACTCTATCCAGCTGAGCTACTGGTGCAGCGCGGGCGCCATGATACTCATATGCGTGGCGGGCGTCCATGCTACTGAATCGCCTGCGTTTTCGTGCGGCTCGGCGGCTGTTGGCTACGCTGATCAGAAAAAACGGGCAAATGAGGCTTTTTCGTTCTTTTTTTCGAACAGGCTATTGTCCTTCACCCCTATCGGCCCTAGGATTCGTTTGAGATTTCAAACGCTCTTGTCTGGGTGCTGAACCGCACGTCTGTGCTTATGTGCGTTATTTCTGTGCTTCAGCCCGGTGAATGATTTCCCTGACGGCAGCCCCCGAGGCGCCTTTCTACAACTCTAATTCGCTCCGCGTGCGCGCGGTGCTGTTAAGGAAAGCCGACATGCAGCTTAAAGACACCCAGTTGTTCCGCCAGCAAGCCTTTATCGATGGCGCTTGGGTCGATGCGGACAATGGTCAGACGATCAAGGTCACCAACCCGGCGACGGGCGAAGTACTGGGCACTGTGCCGAAGATGGGCGCCGCCGAAACCCGTCGTGCGATCGAAGCCGCCGACAAGGCGCTGCCGGCCTGGCGTGCGCTGACTGCCAAGGAGCGCGCCAACAAGCTGCGCCGCTGGTATGAATTGCTGATTGAAAACCAGGACGACCTCGGTCGCCTGATGACCCTCGAACAAGGCAAGCCGCTGGCCGAAGCCAAGGGCGAAATCGTCTACGCCGCCTCGTTCATCGAATGGTTCGCCGAGGAAGCCAAGCGCATCTACGGTGACGTGATTCCCGGCCACCAGCCCGACAAGCGCCTGATCGTGATCAAGCAGCCAATCGGCGTGACCGCGGCCATTACCCCGTGGAACTTCCCGGCCGCGATGATCACCCGCAAGGCCGGCCCGGCCCTGGCTGCCGGTTGCACCATGGTCATCAAGCCGGCTTCGCAAACGCCGTTCTCGGCCCTGGCCCTGGTGGAACTGGCGCACCGTGCCGGCATTCCGCAAGGCGTGCTGAGCGTGGTCACCGGCAGCGCCGGCGACATCGGTGGCGAGCTGACCAGCAACCCGATCGTGCGCAAGCTGTCCTTCACCGGCTCGACCGAGATCGGTCGCCAACTGATGGCCGAATGTGCCAAGGACATCAAGAAAGTTTCCCTGGAACTGGGCGGCAACGCGCCGTTCATCGTGTTCGACGACGCGGACCTGGATAAGGCCGTCGAAGGCGCGATCATTTCCAAATACCGCAACAACGGCCAGACCTGCGTTTGCGCCAACCGCCTGTACATCCAGGATTCGGTGTACGACGCGTTCGCTGAAAAACTCAAGGTGGCGGTGGCCAAGCTCAAGATCGGCAACGGCCTGGACGATGGCACCACCACCGGTCCGTTGATTGATGGCAAAGCGGTCGCCAAGGTGCAGGAACACATCGCCGATGCCGTCAGCAAAGGCGCGACCGTGCTGTCGGGCGGTAAGGCGATGGAAGGCAACTTCTTCGAGCCGACCATCCTGACCAACGTACCGAAAAACGCCGCCGTGGCGAAGGAAGAAACCTTCGGCCCGCTGGCGCCGTTGTTCCGCTTCACAGACGAAGCCGAAGTGATCGCGATGTCCAACGACACCGAGTTCGGCCTGGCCTCGTACTTCTATGCCCGCGACCTGGGCCGTGTGTTCCGTGTGGCCGAGGCCCTGGAATATGGCATGGTCGGCGTCAATACTGGGTTGATTTCCAACGAAGTCGCGCCGTTTGGCGGCATCAAGGCTTCGGGTCTGGGCCGTGAAGGCTCCAAATACGGCATCGAGGATTACCTGGAAATCAAATACCTCTGCCTGGGTATCTGATCTGCTTCAAGCGCAAGGGGCACGAGAGCGCTGTCCCCTTGCGCGTTTCACCCGTTCTGTTTCTTGTGGCCGGAACGTTGCGGCAGTCGATCATCGCATGCTGTCGCAGTCGCCTCCCCGCCATGTACGCCTTGAGCTACGCCGACCGATGAGCGGCGAATGAGGACTGTAATGAGCAAGACTAACGCTGACTTGATGGCCCGCCGTACCGCCGCTGTTCCCCGTGGCGTCGGCCAGATTCACCCGATCTTTGCCGAATCGGCGAAGAACGCCACGGTGACCGACGTTGAAGGTCGTGAGTTCATCGACTTCGCCGGCGGCATCGCCGTGCTGAACACCGGCCACGTACACCCGAAAATCATCGCCGCCGTGACCGCACAGCTGAACAAGCTGACCCACACCTGCTTCCAGGTCCTGGCCTATGAGCCGTACGTGGAACTGTGCGAAAAAATCAACGCCAAGGTCCCAGGTGATTTCGCCAAGAAAACCCTGCTCGTGACTACCGGTTCGGAAGCGGTGGAAAACGCCGTGAAAATCGCCCGTGCCGCCACTGGCCGTGCCGGTGTGATCGCGTTCACCGGCGCGTACCACGGTCGTACCATGATGACCCTGGGCCTGACCGGTAAAGTCGTGCCGTACTCGGCCGGCATGGGCCTGATGCCCGGTGGCATCTTCCGCGCCCTGTACCCGAACGAACTGCACGGCGTGAGCATCGACGATTCCATCGCCAGCATCGAGCGCATCTTCAAGAACGACGCCGAGCCCCGTGACATCGCCGCCATCATCATCGAGCCGGTCCAGGGCGAGGGTGGTTTCTATGTGGCGCCGAAAGCATTCATGCAGCGCCTGCGCGCCTTGTGCGACCAGCACGGCATCCTGCTGATCGCTGACGAAGTGCAGACCGGTGCCGGCCGTACCGGCACGTTCTTCGCCATGGAACAGATGGGCGTTGCCGCCGACCTGACCACCTTCGCCAAATCCATCGCCGGCGGCTTCCCGTTGGCCGGTGTGTGCGGCAAGGCCGAGTACATGGACGCCATCGCACCGGGTGGCCTGGGCGGCACCTATGCCGGTAGCCCGATCGCCTGTGCGGCGGCGCTGGCGGTAATGGACGTGTTCGAAGAAGAACACCTGCTGGATCGTTGCAAGGCCGTGGGCGAGCGCCTGGTGACTGGCCTCAAGGCGATCCAGAAGAAGTACCCGGTCATCGGTGAAGTGCGTGCCCTGGGCGCGATGATCGCCGTGGAACTGTTCGAAAACGGCGACACCCACAAACCGAACGCCGCGGCTGTGGCCCAGGTGGTGGCCAAGGCCCGTGACAAGGGCCTGATCCTGCTGTCCTGCGGCACCTACGGCAACGTCCTGCGGGTGCTGGTGCCGCTGACCTCGCCGGACGAGCAATTGGACAAGGGCCTGGCGATTATCGAAGAGTGCTTCTCCGAACTCTGAGTTTGTGCGCTGACCCACAAAAAACCCGCTTCGGCGGGTTTTTTCATATCCGGCATCCGCTCCCTGGCGTTTCGAGCTGTCTGGAACGGCGGTTATTGTCTAAGGTGCATGTATTGCAAGGGAGCGATGCGGCATGACTGCTGTGGATTTACCCGCTGTACCGCGTGTGCTGATCGCCGAGGCCGATCCGGCGTCCAGGGAGTTGCTTGAACAGGTGTTGTCAGGTGTGCGCTGTGATGCCCGGATAGACACGTGCGGCGAAGGGCGGCAGGCCCTTGAGCTGTTGGCCCATAATCCTTACGACCTGGTGATCGCCGATTGGGAGCTGCCAGGTGTCGATGGCCTGAGCATTCTGCGTGGCTTGCGCCAACAGCATCGTACGCCGGCGTTGCCGTTCATCCTTGTGAGCCAGCGTAACGACAGCGCCAGCGTGCGCGAGGTCTTGCCGCTGGCGCCGACGGCCTATCTGACCAAGCCCTTGAACCGGGAGAGCCTGGCCCAACGTTTGCTGGGGCTGCTTCTGAGTGGTGAAGACACTTCCAACGCCGCGCCGATTCCAGGGCCGGGACTGACTTTGCCCACCTTTCTGGAGCGTCGGCGTGACCTGTCCGAAGGCGCGCCCTTGATGACCGATGTGCAAGTGGCGATCAAGCGCAGCCTCAACCCCGGCGGCCTGGATCTGAAACTGCTCGAAGAAGAACTGCGCACCGACCCGCAGATCACCGCGGTGCTGATCGCTGCGGCCAACAGCGCTGCCCAGCATCAGGGCGGCGGTCCGGTGCAGACCGTGGCCCAGGCGCTGCACCAGCTCGGCACCGGGCAAAGCATGAACCTGATCCTCGGCCTGACCCTCAAGCGTTGCGCCCGGCTCAGCGTTCCGTGCCTGGCGGACTATGCCGAGCGTTACTGGGAGCTGTCGCTGCACACCGCCGAGTACGCCCGGACGATGGCCCGCTTGCTGGACCTGGAGCAGGAGCGCTGTTACTGCGCCGGGTTATTGCATCGCCTGGGTGACCTGGCGTTATTGCGCTGCCTGGAGGAATGGAAGCAGGCCGGTGGCGAGCTGGATGAGCCGGAGGAAGTCGGCGACTCGCTGGAAAAATTCGGCGCCAGTTTCGGCTCGGCATTGCGTGCCCGCTGGCGTTTGCCGCTGGAGCTCAGAGAGCTGATCGCGGCGGTCTACGGCCTGGGTGGCGGGGTATATTCCCGTGAAGCCTTGGTGATGAACATGGCGGCGCAGATGGCGCATCTGCCCGCCCATGAAGGCCTTGAAGAACTGGCCCGTGGCCGCACGGCGCGGTTGCTGAAGATCGGCTTGCCGGAATTGATGCGGTTGCGCCGCAAGTAGCCCCACCACCTGACCCTGTGGGAGCGAGCCTGCTCGCGATGGCGCCAGTCCAGACAACCCAGAACCCGTGGCGAGGGAGCTTGCTCCCGCTGGCCTGCGCAGCAGGCCCCCAGCATGCTGACAGGCAGAACGCGTTGTTCGATTTTACGACTGCTGCGCAGCCGAGCGGGAGCAAGCTCCCTCGCCACAGGGTCTGTGGCATGGCTGGATTCAATTGAGCTGCGATTGGCGTCAAGCCGCGATGATGCGGTTCTTCCCCTTGCGCTTGGCCTCGTACATGGCCGCGTCGGCGCGGGCGAACAGGCTGTCGAGGGACTGGTCCTCGGGAGTAATGGCGGTGAGCCCCTGGCTGACGGTAATGCCGAAGGTCTGCTCGCCGCAGCGGAACATCAGCCGCTGGATTTCCCGTTGCAAGCGCTCGGCTACTTGCAAGGCCATGTCGGGGGGGCAGCCGGGGAACACTGCCGCGAACTCTTCGCCACCGATGCGCCCGAACAGGTCACCGCGCCGCAGCACGGATCGGCCGCTTTCGGCGATCTTCTGCAACACGGTATCGCCTTCCTGATGGCCGTAGGTGTCGTTGATTACCTTGAAGTCATCGATGTCCAGCAACAGGAACGCCATGGGCGTCCCTTGTAGCCGCGCCTGCTCGAATTCACGGTTGGCGCATTCGAAGAAATGCCGGCGATTGCTGCTCTGGGTCAGCACATCGGTGGTCGCCAGTCGCTGCAGTTCACTTTCCAGCAGCTTCTTTTCAGTGATGTCTTCGGCGATGCCGACCACGATCACGGGTTGCCCGGGCTCGGCCTGACGGTTGATGAAGCACTTGTCGCTCAGCCAGCGCACCTGGCCGTCGCCGGCGATGATGCGGTATTCACGGTCTTCGACGGCGCCCTTGACCAGCACCTCGGCCAGGCTGCGTTCGGCGTACTCCAGGTCGTCGGGGTAAATTGCGTCGCGCCATTCGTTGTAGTCCGCCAGGACCAGGCCGGCGGGACGGCCGAAGATGCGCTCGTAGGCGGGGCTGACATACAGCACTTGCCGGGTTTCCCAGTTGAACGCCCAAAGCACGGCATTGACGCTGACCAGCAGCGAGCTGAACAGCTGCTCGCGCTCGCTCAGTCGCGCCACTTCACCCTGGGCATGCATCAGCGCCATGAGCGTCTGGGCCGCCTCGGGCCAATGAGGTAGGGAGTAATCCTGCAGGTTCTTGTCGACCATCGGCACAAATCTCAAAGAGCGTGCACTGCTGTGGGTTCGCACGCACTTTTCTCCAAAGCCCGCCTGGATGGCGAAGTGCTCTTTGAGATAGGGGATTTGGGACGAAGTTCCTTTTCAGGCGACGAAGGGCGGGGGATTTAGCGAGTCAGATACCACGTGTTGAACCTGTGGCGAGGGAGCTTGCTCCCGCTGGGCTGCGGAGCAGCCCCAAGACGGTCAATTCAATTGATCTGATGCACCGAGCCAGCGGGTTTCAGGGCTGCTGCGCAGCCCAGCGGGAGCAAGCTCCCTCGCCACAAGAAGCCCTTTCCACATGGCGTTGTCGGGTCAGGCCGTGGCAGGCCGTAGCGAGTAGGTCTTGAGCTGATCGGCAAAGTCGCGCAGGGACTGGATGCCGCTGGCCTCGGCTTCACTGACCCATTCCTTGATGGCAGCGAGCATGTCGTGGCCGTTGCTGCTGGTCTTGACCCAGATCTGCTGCAAGGCCAGGCGTTTCTCGTAGATCACCTTCAGCGCCTGGCTGTGTTCGAGCATGTTCTGGATGCGCACATGGTGACGGTCGTCCAGCAGGCTGGTCTCCCGCGACAGCAGGCGTTTGGCGCGGTGGAACTGATGACGCACCGAGTGATCGACCTTCTCCAGTTCCTGCTTGACCAGCGGCGCAATGACCAGCCGGCGGTACTGCGCCATGATCTGGAAGCGGTTGTTGAGAATCGCCATGGCCGTGTCCATGTCCAGGTGGCCCTTGCCTTCGACCCGGTGGGCGATCGGCGCAACGCGCTGGACCTTGGCCAGGCGCAGGAAACTGAACACCTTGATCCAGGCCCAGCCCAAATCGAATTCCCACTTGCGCACCGACAGCTTGGCCGAGTTGGGGTAGGTGTGGTGGTTGTTGTGCAGTTCTTCACCGCCAATCAGGATGCCCCAGGGCACCAGGTTGGTCGCCGCGTCGCGGCATTCGAAGTTGCGATAGCCCACGGCATGGCCCAGGCCATTGACCACGCCGGCGGCCCAGACGGGGATCCACATCATCTGGATGGCCCAGATGGTGATACCGATGGTGCCGAACAGCAGCAGGTCGATGACGCCCATGATCGCCACGCCCAACAGCGGGAAGCGGCTGTAGAGGTTGCGCTCGATCCAGTCGTCGGGGCAGTTCTTGCCGTAGATGCGCAGGGTTTCGGGATTTTCCGCCTCGGCGCGGTACAGCTCGGCGCCTTTGCGCAACACCGTGGACAAGCCCTTGATGACCGGGCTGTGGGGGTCATCCTCGGTTTCGCATTTGGCGTGGTGCTTGCGGTGGATGGCGGTCCACTCGCGGGTGTTCTGCGCCGTGGTCAACCACAGCCAGAAGCGGAAGAAATGTTTGAGACCGGCGTTGAGCTCCAGGGAGCGATGCGCCGAATAACGGTGCAGGTAGACCGTGACGGCAATGATTGTGACGTGGGTCATCAGCAGGGTGACTGCCACCAGTGACCAGGCCGACAAGCCAAGAAAACCTTCGTACCACATAGGCTGTAGGGCCCTCGATAAAGATAGAAACCGCCGTTGCATTATCACCAGCCCCACAGATAAAACCAGTCGGCCTTTCAGATAAGAGTGGCTGAATGTTTCTTCCTCTATAATCCCATCACTTTGTAGGGACATGGATGGCCGAATGCCTGCCTATCAACGCAGTGCCATGCGCGTAGCGCTGCTTTACCTCGTGCTGTCAGTCACCTGGCTGCAGCTGATTGGTTATTTATTGAGCAGTTTCTTCGATCAATTCGTCGATAGGCAGCGCTGGCTGCTGATCAACGGTTATGCCTGGGTGCTGCTCAGCGCCGGGCTGATCTTCCTGGCCCGGGCGCGAATCTCGCGGTTTTTCGCCAAGGGTGAGCACGGCATCGATCGCGAGCGCCTGCGCCAGGCCGCCGCCGTCTTCGATTGCACCCGCGAAGGGGTGTTGGTGACGGACCGCAATGGCTTGATCGTGCACGTGAACCGGGCGTTCATGGCGATCACCGGTTATGCCCGGGACGAAGTACTGGGGCAGCGCCCCAATCTGTTCAAGTCCGGACGCCATGGGCCGGAGTTCTATCGCGACATGTTTACCACCCTGGCCAGCCAGGGCGAGTGGAGCGGTGAGATCTGGAACCGACGTAAAAGTGGTGAGATCTATCCGCAATGGCAGACGATTCGTGTCATTCACGATGATAACGACCAGGTCAGTCATTACGTCGCGGTGTTTTCGGACATCAGCGCCATCAAGGATTCGGAGCATGAGCTGGCGCACCTGGCCCATCACGACCCGCTGACAGGCTTGCCCAACCGGCTGCTGTTTTCCGATCGCGCGGAGCAAGCCGTGGCGTCGGCGCAGCTTCACAAGCGCGGATGTGCGCTTCTGCTGCTGGATCTGGATCATTTCAAGAACATCAACGACAGCCTTGGGCACAACGTCGGTGACGAGTTGCTCAAAGGCGTGGCCGAGCGTTTTCTCGGGCTGTTTGCGCCGGGTATAACCCTGGCGCGACTAGGCGGTGACGAGTTCGCGGTGCTCGCGGAAAACTGCTCGCAGCCAGGTCAGGCGGCGGCCTTGGCCCGGCGTATCCTCGATGCGCTGAAAGAGCCGGTGCAGCTCGGCGACCAGTCCTTGTTTATCAACGCCAGTATCGGCATCAGCCTGTTCCCCGGTGATGCCCTCAGCGCCGGGCAATTGCTGCGCAACGCCGACTCGGCGCTGTTCAAGGCCAAGAGCGCCGGGCGCGACGGCTACGCCCTGTACACCGAAGAGCTCACCGCCCACGCCCAGCAACGGGTCGAAATTGCCTTCGAACTGCGTCGTGCGCTGCAACAGCAAGAGTTGCGTGTTCATTACCAGCCGGTACACGACCTGGCGAGCAGCCGTTTGATCGGTGTCGAGGCGCTGGTGCGTTGGGAGCATCCGACGCGGGGGCTGGTGTCGCCGGCCGAGTTCATTCCCATCGCCGAGCGTACCGGGCTGATTGCCCAGATCGACGCCTGGGTCATGGACCAGGCCTGTCGGCAGATGTGCCGGTGGCAACAGGCGGGTGTGGCGCTGTCGTTCGTCGCCGTCAACGTATCGAGTCGGTTGTTTGCCCGTCGTGAGTTGTATGACCAGGTCGCCCAGGTGTTGCACGACACGGGCCTGGATCCGGCGTGTCTGGAGCTGGAAGTGACGGAAAGCGCGGTGATGGAAGACCCGGAGGTGGCGCTGGAGCAGATGCATCGCCTGCGGGAGTTGGGCGTGCGGCTGGCCATCGACGATTTTGGCACGGGGTATTCGTCGCTGCTGCGGCTCAAGCGTTTGCCGGTACAGAAGCTCAAGATTGATCAGGGTTTTGTCGCGGGGTTGCCGTGGGATGAGGATGACGCCGCGATCGTCCGGGTGATCATTGCCTTGGCCCATAGCATGGGGATGCAAGTGCACGCCGAAGGAATCGAGCAGCGCGAGCAAGCGGCGTTCTTGCTTGGACTGGCGTGTGAGCTGGGGCAGGGCTACTGGTTTGGCCGGCCCGTCGCGGCGGCGCAGTTGGATTGGGAGCGGGCGCCGGCTATTGCTTGAGCGTCAGTGGTATTGATGTTGGTTGACCCACCGCCATCGCGAGCAAGCTTTGCTCCCACAGTTGTTTTTGGGGTGATCGAAATATCCGCAACACCCCCAATCCCCTGTGGGAGCGGGCTTGCTCGCGAAGGCGTCTGTTCAGTCTGTATCCATGTCGCCTGATACTCCGCTTTCGCGAGCAAGCCCGCTCCCACAATGGTTTTGTGTTGAACTTGAGATTCGGTCCGACACGGAACCCTGTGGGAGCGAGCTTGCTCGCGATGGCGTCGGCTCAGCTTGCATCAGAGCAAAGCGCTACCCCTTGGCCCCAGGTGCCGCCATCTCCTTGGTTTCCAAATGATCCAACGCCCGCTCAACCAGCAACTGAACCCCATCGGCCATGCGACTGATCGCCAGGGCGACGCAGCGGCGTGAGTCATCCACGTCATCAGCCAGGTCGGCGGCGATGGTGCTGATGGAGAGCAGGTCTTCGGAGGCGTTGGCGAGCAGGGTTTCGGTGTCTATGTGGGGGGACACGATGAAGAGTTGGTTTTTGTCGGGTTCGGGCGGTGAGGCGGGCTTGGGCTTGAGGTAGTAGTCGAGGGCGCGGGTGGCGGCGTCATCGAGCTTTTTTTCTTCCTGCGCTTGGACGCGGGATTTGTGGCCGCTTTGCGGCGGGTTCGGCGTAGGTTTGAACATGGGTAGGTTTCCTATAGAGAACCGCCCTGGATCGCTTGCACGCAATGAAGGGTGGCAGCTGTGTGCGAGTGTGCAAGACCGAGCAACCATACCCAAAACTCGGCAGATCCGAAGATCTCCCTAACACAGCCGCCATAAAACACGGGCGCGAACGCGCCACGAATGGCTAGAAGCATTAAGGGTTGGTGTTTTACCCGGACTTGCACGTCCGTGTCACCGTTTTTTGCGATGACGAACAGAGGTTAGCGGCACTCGGAAACGCTGCCTAGTTCATGCACAGCCCTACGTCTTGAAGGAAATCTCCGAGGATTGGGCCGGGAAAAAGTCCCCAATCACTCCTGCCGTAGGACGCCGGCTACTTTCTGTGATTTTGGTTATATAAAAATTCTTAAATAGTCTTTTTAAGAATATCTGCACTTATCTAGTATTGCTCCCACGCCGCAAGCAGTGCCGCCCACTGCCAGGCATTCATTCAAAGGAGCAGCAGCATGAGCGCATCTCTACGTAGCGTTGACGGCCAGGACGAAGCAACCATCTTGCGCGAGATCCAGAGCGCGTTGCGCGACCTGCGTTTTGGGGCAGTGGAAATCACCGTGCACAACGCCCAGGTGGTGCAGATCGAGCGCAAGGAAAAATTCCGCTTGCAGCAACCCAGTCATAAGCCGTCTTGAAAGCCAAAAGATCGCAGCCTTCGGCAGCTCCTACGGGGGGCTTGGCGTAGGAGCTGCCGAAGGCTGCGATCTCTTTCTAAAAGCCAAACGAATTTCCAGAAGCCATAAGAAAATCAGAATTCCAGGAGCTTTCACCATGTCGTCCATTCGTCGTTATGCCCTGGCCGCGCTGGCCAGTGCTGTTTTTGCAGGTTCCGCCGTCGCCAAGGATTACGAGTTGCTCAACGTGTCCTACGACCCGACGCGCGAGCTGTACCAGGATTACAACGCCGAATTCGTCAATTTCTGGAAGAAGGCGCACCCGGACGACAGCGTGAAGATCCAGCAATCCCATGGTGGCTCGGGTAAACAAGGCCGGGCGGTGATCGATGGTCTGCGCGCCGACGTGGTGACCCTGGCCCTGGCCGGTGACATCGATGAAATCGCCAAGCTGGGCAAGTCCCTGCCGGCGGACTGGCAAACACGCCTGCCGGACGCCAGCACGCCCTACACCTCGACCATCGTGTTCCTGGTGCGCAAGGGCAACCCCAAGGGCATCAAGGATTGGGATGACCTGATCAAGAACGACGTGTCGGTCATCACCCCGAACCCGAAAACCTCCGGCGGCGCTCGCTGGAATTTCCTCGCCGCCTGGGCCTATGGCCTAAAGGCCAATGGGGGTGACGAAGCCAAGGCCAAGGAATACGTGCAGGCGCTGTTCAAGCACGTGCCGATCCTCGACACCGGCGCTCGTGGCTCGACCATTACTTTCGTCAACAACGGTCAGGGCGACGTGTTGCTGGCCTGGGAAAACGAAGCCTTCCTGGCGCTGAAAGAAGACGGTGGCGCCGACAAGTTCGACATCGTCGTGCCGTCGCTGTCGATCCTCGCCGAACCGCCGGTGGCGGTGGTGGACAAGAACGCCGAGAAGAAGGGCAATGCCGAGATCGCCGAAGCGTACCTCAAGCATCTCTATAGCCCGGCCGGCCAGGAAATCGCCGCGAAAAACTACTATCGCCCGCGTGACAAGGATGTGGCCGCCAAGTACGCCCGGCAATTTCCAAAGGTGGAGCTGGTGACCATCGACAAGGACTTCGGCGGCTGGAAAACTGCCCAGCCGAAATTCTTCAACGATGGCGGCGTGTTCGACCAGATCTATCAGGCGCAGTAAGCTGGGCTAGTCGGATTCAGGCCGTAATTCATTGTGGCGAGGGAGCTTGCTCCCGCTGGACCGGGCTGGCGCTCCAGTGCGAAGCGCTCCCAGAGTTTTCTGGGGCTACTTCGTAGCCCAGCGGGAGCAAGCTCCCTCGCCACGGTAAGCGCGTTCTCAACCAAGGACCTTTATGTCGCGTCGCATATCCCCCGTCATACCCGGCTTCGGGCTGACGCTGGGCTACACCCTGGTGTACCTCAGCCTGATTGTGCTCATCCCCCTGGCGGCGATGTTCGTGCATGCCGCTCAACTCACCTGGGAACAATTCTGGGCGATCATCTCAGCGCCGCGGGTGCTGGCGGCCTTGAAACTCAGTTTCGGCACCGCCCTGTACGCCGCGATCATCAACGGCGTGATCGGTACGCTGCTGGCCTGGGTGCTGGTGCGCTACACCTTCCCCGGCCGCAAGATCATCGACGCAATGATCGACCTGCCGTTCGCCCTGCCCACCGCCGTGGCCGGTATCGCGCTGACGGCGTTGTACGCGCCGACCGGCCTGGTGGGCCAATTCGCCACTGACCTGGGCTTCAAGATCGCCTACACCCCGCTGGGCATCACCCTGGCGCTGACCTTCGTGACGCTGCCGTTCGTGGTGCGCACGGTGCAGCCGGTGTTGGCCGATATTCCCCGTGAAGTCGAAGAAGCCGCCGCCTGCCTCGGTGCCAAGCCGTGGCAGGTGTTCCGCCACATCCTCGTGCCGGCGCTGTTGCCGGCCTGGCTGACCGGTTTCGCCCTGGCCTTTGCCCGTGGCGTGGGCGAGTACGGTTCGGTGATTTTCATCGCCGGCAACATGCCGATGAAAACCGAGATCCTGCCGTTGCTGATCATGGTCAAGCTCGACCAATACGACTACACCGGCGCCACTTCCATCGGCGTGCTGATGCTGGTGGTTTCCTTCGTCCTGTTGCTGCTGATCAACCTGCTGCAGCGGCGCATCGAAACCCCATAAGGAGGCGCGAATCATGTCCCAATCGTCTATTTCCGCAGCCTCTACCAACGCTGCCCGTCGGGGCAGTGCGACGTCGCGGCGCGTACTGATCGGCCTCGGCTGGCTGATTTTTGCGCTGTTCTTGCTGTTGCCACTGTTCATCGTCGTGTCCCAAGGGCTGAAGCTCGGACTGGGGGCGTTCTTCACCGCGATCTTCGAACCCGACGCGCTGTCGGCGCTGAAGCTCACGGTGATTGCGGTGCTGATCTCAGTGCCGCTGAACCTGGTGTTTGGCGTCAGTGCCGCGTGGTGCGTGAGCAAATATTCGTTCCGCGGCAAGAGCATGCTGGTGACGCTGATCGACCTGCCGTTCTCGGTGTCGCCAGTGATCGCCGGTCTTGTCTACGTGCTGATGTTCGGCGCCCAGGGCCTGTTCGGGCCGTGGCTGTCGGATCACGACATCCAGATCGTGTTTGCGCTGCCGGGCATTGTGCTGGCGACGATCTTCGTTACCGTGCCGTTCGTGGCCCGTGAGCTGATCCCGCTGATGCAGGAACAAGGCACCCAGGAAGAAGAGGCCGCGCGCCTGCTAGGCGCCAATGGCTGGCAGATGTTCTGGCATGTCACCGTGCCGAACATCAAGTGGGGCCTGATCTATGGCGTGGTGCTGTGTACCGCCCGGGCCATGGGTGAGTTCGGCGCGGTGTCGGTGGTCTCCGGGCACATTCGCGGGGTGACCAACACCCTGCCGCTGCACGTCGAGATCCTCTACAACGAATACAACCACGTGGCCGCGTTCGCCGTGGCGAGCCTGTTGCTGATCCTGGCGCTCTTCATCCTGCTGCTCAAGCAGTGGAGCGAAAACCGAATCAACCGCCTGCGCGCCAGCGCCGCGGAGGAATAAGTCATGTCGATCGAAGTCCGTAACGTCAGCAAGAATTTCAACGCCTTCCGGGCCCTGGACGACATCAGCCTGGACATCCAGAGCGGTGAGCTGGTAGCGCTGCTCGGGCCATCCGGTTGCGGCAAGACCACCTTGCTGCGGATCATCGCCGGCCTCGAGACCCCGGACCAAGGCAACATTGTGTTCCACGGCGAGGATGTCTCCGGCCACGACGTGCGTGATCGCAACGTCGGTTTCGTGTTCCAGCACTACGCCTTGTTCCGCCACATGACGGTGTTCGACAACGTTGCTTTCGGCCTGCGCATGAAGCCCAAGGGCCAGCGTCCGAACGAAAGCCAGATCGCGACCAAGGTCCATGAACTGCTGAACATGGTGCAATTGGACTGGCTCGCCGACCGTTACCCGGAGCAGTTGTCCGGCGGCCAGCGCCAGCGTATCGCCCTGGCCCGCGCCTTGGCGGTGGAGCCCAAGGTGCTGTTGCTGGACGAACCGTTTGGCGCCCTCGACGCGAAGGTCCGCAAGGAACTGCGCCGCTGGCTGGCGCGGTTGCACGAGGACATCAACCTGACGTCGGTGTTTGTGACCCACGACCAGGAAGAAGCCATGGAAGTCGCCGACCGCATTGTGGTGATGAACAAGGGCGTGATCGAGCAGATCGGCTCGCCGGGGGATGTCTACGAAAACCCGGCCAGCGACTTTGTGTATCACTTCCTTGGCGACTCGAACCGCCTGCATTTGGGTGAGGACCGGCATGTGCTGTTCCGCCCGCACGAAGTCTCGCTGTCGCGCTCGGAGCTGGAAGACCACCACGCCGCCGAAGTGCGCGACATCCGCCCGCTCGGCGCTACCACTCGGGTGACCCTGAAGGTGGAAGGCCAGAGCGAGCTGATCGAGGCGGAAGTGGTGAAGGACCATGACAGCCTGGTGGGGCTGGCGAAGGGCGAGACGCTGTTCTTCAAGCCGAAGGTCTGGCAGAAAGTCGCCAACCTTTAAAGGCATCCCGAGCCGGGATTTGTGAACGGCGCAGACCTATCGTGGGAGCGGGCTTGCTCGCGAAAGCGGTGGGCCAATTGACGACGATATTGGTTGTGCCGCCGTCTTCGCGAGCAAGCCCGCTCCCACAAGGAGATTTGTGTACGACGCAGATCCATTGTGGGAGCAAGGCTTGCCCGCGATGCAAACACCTCGGTGTAGCTGATAGACCGAGGCGATGCCATCGCGGGCAAGCCTTGCTCCCACAGGTTCGCGCTCCACAAGGGTGGCAGGCTGGTATGGCAGTGTTGTCAGGCCGCCGAACGCTGGTTGCGCAACGCCACCGGCCCGGCGCGCTCTTCGATGGCGCGCTTCAGTTCGCCGCGAAGCCCCAGCAGGAAGCCGGCTTCCACCACCACAAACAGCGGCCCGACAATCAGCCCGGTGAGGTCGTCGACGAACGCCGGCTTGCGGCCTTCGTAATAGTGGCCGACGAATTGGATCACCCAGCCCACCACGAACATGCCCAGGCCACTGCCCAGCCACACCGAGGTGCTTTGCGCGGCAAGTACCTGGCCCAGCCAGACGGCGAGACCCAGCAGCACCGTCATCAGCACGCCTAGGCGTAATTCCAGGCGCAGATAGAACCAGGCGCTGGCCACCGCCACCAGCAGCGCCGGCGACACCAGCACCGGGCCCACTGGCCATCCCGGCCGTGACAGCAGCACGGCGACGGCGACGAAAATCAGCGGGATCCCGATGAAGTGGCTGGCGATGTTGCGCGGGTCGCGATGATACGCGGCGTATTGACTGAGATGATCGACGAGGCTTTTCATTGTTGTTCCTCCTGAGGTGATGCCTGCATGATGCACGGGTATCACCAGGCGTTCTGTCAGTTAGCCGACACTTGTCCCGGAGTTTTCATGAATTCCCATCCCTGGCACGCACACCTGATGGCGGGCCACTGGTACAGCCACCTGACTGCTGAGTTACAGAATAGTCTGCTGGGCATGGCGCGGGTGCGCCATTTGCCGCCGGGCCACCGGCTGTTCCAGCGCGGCGATCCACCCTGCGGGCTGTATGCCGTGCTGGAAGGCGCGGTGCGCGTCGGCGCGGTGAACGAACAGGGCAAGGAGGCGTTGCTGAGCGTCGTGGAAGCGCCTCACTGGTTCGGTGAAATCTGCCTGTTCGATGGCCAGCCACGGACCCATGATGCGGTCGTGGTGGGCCAAGGCGTGCTGCTGCACGTGCCCCAGGCGCCGTTGTTGGCTTTCCTGCAGGAGCAACCGATCCACTGGCGCCATCTTGCCTTGTTGATGAGCCACAAACTGCGCCTGACCTTCATCAACCTCGAACACTTGAGCCTGATGCCCGCCCCGGCCCGCCTGGCCCACCGTCTGCTGATGATCGCCGAAGGCTACGGCGAAACCGAACCGGCCCGACGGATCCTGCAACTGCCTCAGGAACAACTGGCGCTGATGCTCTCGCTGTCACGCCAGACCACCAACCAGATCCTCAAGGACCTGCAGGCCCAGGGCATTCTTCACTTGGGCTACGGCGAGATCGAAATCGTCGACATTGAACGGTTGCGAGCCCTGACCACAATCTAAAAGCCGACGCGGCACCCGTGGCGAGGGAGCTTGCTCCCGCTGGCCTGCGCAGCAGGCCCCAGTAACCTACAGGCGGATCGCATAGGCCGGTTTTGCGGCTGCTGCGCAGCCGAGCGGGAGCAAGCTCCCTCGCCACGGGCTTGGGTTGTCTGGGCGAAAGCCATCGCGAGCAAGCTCGCTCCCACAGGGGTTAGGTGTTGTCGCAGCTATTGCGGTCACACCGCCCCTTCCAATGTGGGAGCGAGCCTGCTCGCGATAGGGCCAGTGCAACCAACCCAAATCCCTACCGCAACCCATCCCGGAACTGCCCCGGCGTCATGCCGGTCCAGCGTTTGAAGGCGCGGCTGAAGCTGCTGGCGTCGGCAAAGCCCAGCAGATAACTGACTTCGCTCAGCGAGCATTGCGGATCGCGCAGGTGCAGCAATGCGAGGTTTTCCCGGCACTCGTTGAGCAGTGCGTCGAAGCGGCAGCCTTCGTCGGCCAGGTGCCGTTGCAGGCTGCGCAGGCTCAGGTGCATGGCCTGGGCGATGCGTTCGGCGCTGGGCTCGCCTTCGGGCAGTTGCGCCTCGATGGCCGCGCGAACCTTGCGCTCCCAGGTCAGTGGCTGGAGCTGGGCGAGGGTGCGTTCGAGCACCGTTTCGTTGTGTTCGGCCAGTTCCGGGTTGGCGTCGTCCAGGTGGCTGTCGAAGTCGCTGAGGTTGAATTCCAGGCAATCCTGGGCGGCGCCAAAATGCACTGGCGAGCGGAACACCTTGTGCCACGGGCTCGGGTCCGTCGGTTCCGGACGCCGCAGGTACACCGCCAGCGGCGCGTAGTCTCGGCCGAGGCGGTTGCGGCAGGTGCGCACGTAAATCGCCGCGAACGCATCGATGGCTTCAAACGCCGGCGCCGGCCGGCCCGGGGGCACATCGAGGCTGAAGCGGTAGCGGTCTTCGCCACGGTTCAATTGCAGGGCCAGGGCATCGCTGACCACCGGGTGATAACGCACGATCCGCTCGAACACTTCCCGCAGGCTGCCACTGGCCACCAGCGCATAACCCAATGCGTGGAAGGTGGTGGGGCTGACGAAGCGCGACACCCGCAGGCCGATGGCCGGGTCGCCGCTGGCCTGCACCGCCAATGCCCACAGGCGCGTGGTGGCCGAGAGCGGGTAGCGGGCGTTCGGGTCGTCCATCCATTGCGGGTCGAGGCCGGCCTCGACGCACAAGGCATGGCTGTCCAGGCCCAGCGCATCGAGCTGTTTGCGCAGGGCGCGGGTCCAGCTGGCGAGGGAAGTCGGTTCCGTCATGACGATTGGCGCTTGCGGTCAACAGGTTGGCGTTTACGGCTACCACCCCGTGGGACAACGCCCGGCAGGATGAGCACATCTCTACAAAGGATGTAAGCCATGCACGGCACTTGCGCAAGCCCCGAGCGATTGAATGCACAACAACGAGCGGCCCATATTCGCCAGGTGGTCCTGGCCCGGGGTGAGGAATTGCGTCAGCGCTACCCGATCCTGCGTCATCAGGATGCGCTGGGTGCGGGCATCCTGGCGTTCGCCCTGGCGGGGATGATCGGTTCGGCGCTGCTCTACCTCAACGGTGACCTGGCCGGCTGGGCGTGCCTGTTGCTCAACGCGTTTTTCGCGACGCTGACTCACGAGCTGGAACACGACCTGATCCACAGCATGTATTTTCGCAAGCAGCGCCTGCCCCACAACTTGATGATGGGCCTGGTGTGGCTGGCGCGGCCGAGCACCATCAACCCGTGGATCCGCCGCCACCTGCACCTCAACCATCACAAGGTGTCCGGCAGCGAGGCTGACATGGAAGAGCGGGCCATCACCAACGGCGAACCTTGGGGGTTGGCGCGGTTGCTGATGGTCGGCGACAACGTGATGTCGGCCTTCATCCGCCTGCTGCGGGCCAAGACCTGGGCGCACAAGCGCAGCATCCTCAAGCGTACGTTGAAGGTTTATTTTCCGCTGGCGCTGCTGCACTGGGGCGCTTGGTATGTGTTCCTCGGTTTCCACGGGGTCAACGGCGTCGCGAGCTTGATGGGAACTTCAATTGACTGGTCGGCAAGCACGCTGGCAACGATGCAGGTGATCGACATCGCGGTGGTGGTGATCATCGGACCGAACGTATTGCGCACCTTTTGCCTGCATTTCGTCAGCTCGAACATGCATTACTACGGCGACATCGAGCCGGGCAATGTCATCCAGCAAACCCAGGTGCTCAACCCGTGGTGGTTGTGGCCGTTGCAGGCGTTCTGCTTCAACTTCGGCAGCAGCCATGGCATTCATCATTTCGTGGTGAAGGAGCCGTTCTACATTCGCCAACTGACGGTGCCGGTGGCCCATAAGGTGATGCGCGAGATGGGCGTGCGGTTCAATGACTTTGGTACGTTCGGGCGGGCGAATCGGTTTGTGCGGGAGGAGGGTGTGGTGCGGGAGGAAGGGGATATGGCCCAGGCCTAAGGACAGGGGCAAGCCTTTGTGGCGAGGGAGCTTGCTCCCGCTGGGCTGCGCAGCAGCCCCAAAATACAAGGGCCGCTACGCGACCCAGCGGCAGCAAGCTCCCTCGCCACAATGGTATGCGTCAAGACCGGGAACAGGTCAGAACTGGTAACTCACGGTCGCCGCCACATTGCGCTCTTCGCCCATGTAGCAATAGCTCAGGCTGGCGCACGAAGCGACGTAGGTTTCGTTCGTCAGGTTGTTCGCGTTCAGGCGCACATCCACGCCTTTCAAACCGACCTTGCCCAGGTCATACCCCACCGAGGCATCGAACAGCGTGTAGGACGGCACCTTCATGGTGTTCTCCGCATCGGCCCAGCTGTAGCCGACATAGCGCACGCCGCCGCCCAGGCGCAGGCCATCGAGAGCGCCGCTGTCGAACTTGTAGTCAGCCCAGAGCGAGGCCATGTGGCGCGGAGCCTGGGTCGGCGAGTTGCCTTTGTTTTCGATGATATTGGTGGGCGTGCTGAGGGTACTGACCATCGATTTCGAGTATTCGATGTCGGTGAAGGTGTAGCTGCCCAGCACCTTGAATTGTTCGGTCAACTGCACGTGCGCTTCCAGTTCCAGGCCTTGGGAGCGTACGGCGCCGACGGCGCGGTAGAAGTTTTCCTGGGGCAGTTTGGTCGCAAGGTTTTCCTGGTCGATGCGGAACAGCGAAGCGGTGTAGAGATCATCGGTACCGGGTGGTTGGTACTTCAGGCCCAGTTCCCATTGTTTGCCATCGGTGGGCGCCAGTGGATTGCCGGCGCTGTCGGCATAGGAGTTCGGGTTGAACGACTCGGAATAGCTGATGTACGGCGCCAGGCCGTTGTCGAACAGGTACAGCGCGCCGACCCGGCCAGTGAGCTTGGTGCGTTTGTCGTTGATCTCGGTGCCTGCCGGGCGACCGAGCTCGGCGATGCGGTTCTCATCCGAGGTTTGGACCCAGTCCTGGCGCAGGCCCAGGGAGAAGCGCCATTTGTCCATTTCGATCAGGTCTTGCAGGTACACGCCGGTCTGCTCCAAGCGCCGCAGGTAGCTGGTGTCATAGCGACCGGTGATGGCCGAGTTGCCATAGACCGGGTCGAAGGCGTTGATCGGCGCGAGGCTGCCGCTGGTCCAGTCGACCACGGTTTTGCGCCGCTGGTAGTCGGCGCCCATCAGCACGGTGTGCTTGGTCGCGCCGGTAAAGAATTCGGCCTGCAGCATGTTGTCGATGATGAAGGCGTGGAGCTTTTCTTCGGCGCCCGTGTAATAGCGGTTCAGCTCGTTGCTGGTGGGGGTGGTCCAGTCGTAGGCATAGACCTGATCGTTGGTGACGTCAGAGTCCAGGTACCGGAAGTTCTGCCGGGCGGTGAAGACGTCGTTGAAGCGATGTTCGAATTGATAGCCGAACGACTGTTGGTCGCGTTCGTAACCGTCGACGCCCGGCTCGCCTTCGAAGAAGTTTTCGGAGATCCGCCGGCCGTTGCGCTGATGCAAGGTGCCATCGGCCGGCATGCCACCGTGGTAGCCGCCGTCGGGGTCATGCTGCAGGTAGGCCTGGAGCGTCAGCGAGGTGTCTTCGCTGAAGTCGATGTTCACCGTGGGCGCGAGGGCGAAGCGCTTTTCCGTGTTGTGGTCGAACTGGGTATCGGACGTGTCCGCCAGGCCGACCAGGCGATAGGTGATGCGTTTGTCGTCATCCACCGGGCCGCTGAAATCGAAGCCCATGCCCCGTTGGCCCTGGGTGCCGACCGTGGCCTGGATCTGGTGATAGGCCTCGTACAGGGGCTTTTTACTGGTCAGCGCCACCAGGCCGCCGGGTGAACTGCGGCCATAGAGCACCGACGACGGCCCCTTGAGGATATCGACTCGCTCGAGGAAATACGGATCGACCTGGATGGAGCTGTAGGTGCCGCTGTCGCCCATGGACTTGAGGCCGTCGAGGTAGATGTTATCCACCGAGCCGTCGTTGAAGCCGCGCATCGCCACGTAGTCGTAGCGATGGGTGGCGCCGTAGGGGTTGGTCAGCACGCCGGGGGTGTAGCGCATGGCCTGGGACACGGTTTGCGCGCCCTGGTCGTCCATTTGCTCGCGGGTCACCACGGAGACGCTCTGGGAAGTTTCGCGCAGGGCGGTACTGGTCTTGGTGGCGACCTGGCTGTGGGTGGCGTTGTAGCCTTCCATGCTGCCCAGCGCATTACCCAGGGCGAAGCCCTTGATGTCGGTGCTCGGCAGTTCCAGGGTGCTGCCAGCGGTCTCGGTTTGCAGCACGTAGCTGCTGCCATCCTGGCTGACGGCAACCAGTCCCGAGCCACTGAGCAACTGGCTCAGGGCCTGGTCGGGCGAGTATTCGCCCTTGAGCCCCGGTGACTGGACGCCGCCGGTTTGCGCCGGGGTGCTGGCCAGGGTGATCCCGGCTTGGCGGGCGAACTGGTTCAGTACATCGCTCAGCGGGCCGGGGGCAATGTTGTAGCTCTGGCGGCTGGCGGTCACGCCGTCTTGTGCGGCCACCGCGAGCATCGGCACCACGCTGACCCCCAGCGCCGTGGAGAATAGCGCGGCATGAATGGCCTGGCGCAACAGGCCCGGTTGCGAAGAGAAGCCGAAGGGGTTCTTGAGAAGTACGCGCTCAGTCATTGTAGGTTCCGTTGGAGTCGCTGAAGGCCGATAAGGGTTGCTTACTGTCCTAGCCGGACGCCGGCCTGAAACCCGCCAAAAAAATCAGGCCAGGCGTTCCACCGTGATCCACCAACGGGTTCGATAGCGGATCTGCACCGGGAGCGTGCGTGGCAGGACGGCGAGCAATTTGTCGGTGTCCTCCAAGCGGAAAACGCCTGACAAGCGCAGGTCGGCAATCGACGCTGCGCAGTTCAAATAGCCTGGGCGGTAGCGGCCTACTTCGTTGAGAAAATCTGCCAGGCGCATGTTGCGCGTGACGATCAACCCGTCTGCCCAAGCCCCTGCGTCCATGTCCAGCGGTGGCGCCAGGGTCGCTGTGGCTGCGGTGATCAAGTAGCTTTGCCCGGCTTCCACCTGGATGGGCGAGCCATCGCTGTTTGGGTGCGAACGGATAACCACCCGCCCGCTGGTGACGCTCAGCCGTGTGCAGTCGCTGTCCTGGCGCACGACGAAACGCCCTTCCAGTCCTTCGAACAGTCCATGGCGGCTTTTCACCAGCAGTGGGCGCCCGGGGTCGCGGCCACAAGTGACCATGATTTCGCCGCGGGCCAGGGTGATCAGGCGCTGCTGGGCGGTGAAATCCAGGTCGGCGGCGCTGTGGGTATTGAGTTCCAGTCGCGTGCCATCTGGCAATTGGTACCCTCGGCGTTCACCGGTGACAGTGGCGAAATCGGCATTCCACGACTGCCAGCCCAGGTCCTTGCCCAGCCACGCCGCGCCGCCCATCAGGGCGACGCCCGACAGCAACTTCAGGGCCTGGCGACGACTGAGGCGCTGGGCGCTGTTTTCCAGGGTGTCCAGGGCGATGTGGGCACCGGGCACGGCCCGCAGGTTCGAGGTTATTTCGCTGTGCAGCGATTGCACCCGTTGCCAGGCCAGCTCGTGTTCAGGGTGGGCGGCACGCCAGGTGTCGCACTGTTGGCGCAGGCTGGGGTGAGTGGCGTGGTTGCGCAGGCGCAGCAGCCAGTTGATCGCCTGCCTCACGACCTGTTGCGACGGGCCGTTGCGGCGGCTCTGCAAGTGATCCGCCGGCTCAGCTTTCATAGCGCAACACGTAGCAGTGGTACAGCGCATCGGCGACGTAGCGCTCCACCGAGCGCAACGAAACGCCCATCTGTTCGGCAATCTGCTTGTACGTCAGGCCTTCGCACTGGGCCAACAGAAAGGCCTTGCGGACTTTCGGCTTGAGGCCTTCGAGCATCCTGGCAATGGCTTCGAGCAATTCCAGGATCAAGGCCTGGGCTTCGGCGCCGGGGGTTTCGGCTTCCGGCAGGTGCGCTATGGTTTGGAGGTAGGCGCGTTCGATTTCTTCCCGCCGCCAATGGTCAATCACCAGGCCTTGGGCGATGGTGCGTAAAAAGGCGCGTGGGGCCCGAAGCTCCGGGCGTTCGCTACGCTGCAACAGGCGTACGAAGGTGTCCTGGGCCAGGTCGGCCGCATCGGCGGCATTGCCCAAGCGGGTGCGCAGCCATGTGTTGAGCCAGCCGTGATGCTGGCTGTAGAGCGCCTGTACTGCAAACTCGGGAGATGACATGGACGCGACGGCCTGGATGTTACGAATGATAACGTGTCGCATTGTCATCAGCCGCCGGCGAATTTGCAACCACCGTTCAACCCGGCGAGCCTCCTGTCGACTATTTGTACAAATGCCTAATTATTTGTACAAGCTTGCCGACAGAGTGAGTATGCGTGCACCAAAGTGGAGCAAGTGACAAGACTGCCCGCGCTGTTACATGGAACGTTGCAACCTGGAATGCACCCCCACTCCTTGCATAAGAAGCCCCATCGATGAATCTAAAGTTCAGCCACAAAATCCTTCTTGCCGCCTCTGGTGTGGTGGTTCTGGCTTTTGCCCTGTTCACGCTCTACAACGATTATTTGCAGCGCAACACCATTGGCAGCAGCCTGGAGTCGTCCATCGAGCAGTCCGGCGACCTGACGGCCAGCAGCATCCAGAACTGGATGAGTGGGCGGATCCTGGTATTGGAAAACCTGGCGCAAAACATCGCGCATCAGGGCACTGCTGCAGATCTGCCGGGGCTGGTGGATCAGCCGGCGCTGACGTCGAACTTCCAATTTACTTATGTGGGCCAGGCCAACGGTGTCTTCACCCAACGCCCGGACGCCAAAATGCCTGACGGCTACGACCCGCGTCAGCGCCCTTGGTACAAACAGGCAGTGAGCGCCGATAAAACCATGTTGACCCCGCCTTACCTGGCGGCGGTGGGTGGCCTGGTGGTGACCGTGGCCCTGCCGGTGAAGCACAACGGCGAATTGCTTGGCGTAGTGGGCGGCGACCTGAGCCTGGAAACCCTGGTGAAAATCATCAACTCCGTGGACTTCGGTGGCATTGGCCATGCGTTCCTGGTCAGTGGCGACGGTCAGGTGATCGTCAGCCCCGACAAGGACCACGTGATGAAAAACCTCAAGGACATCTACCCAGGTACGCCGGTGCGCATCGGCAAGGGTATCCAGGAGGTCGAGCTGAACGGCCAGAACCGTATCCTTTCGTTCACCCCGGTGACCGGCCTGCCGAACGCCGAGTGGTACATCGGCCTGTCGATCGATGAGGCCAAGGCCTACGCGCCGTTGAGCCAGTTCCGTACGTCGGCGCTGATCGCGATGTTTGTCGCGGTGGCGGCCATTGCCTTGCTGCTGAGCCTGTTAATCCAGGTGCTGATGCGCCCGTTGACCACCATGGGCCGAGCCATGCAGGACATCGCCCAGGGCGAAGGCGACTTGACCCGGCGCCTGGTGGTGCAGGGCAAGGATGAGTTCGCGGTGTTGGGGGGGTCGTTCAACCAGTTCGTGGAGCGGATTCACGCCTCGATCGCGGAAGTGTCTTCCGCCACGCGCCAGGTGCATGACCTGTCGCAGCGAGTGATGACCTCGTCCAACGCTTCGCTCGTCGGCTCGGATGAGCAGAGCGCCCGCACCAACAGTGTGGCAGCGGCCATCAACCAGTTGGGCGCCGCCACCCAGGAAATCGCCCGCAATGCCGCCGATGCCTCGCAACAGGCCAGCGGTGCCAGCGAACAGGCCGATGACGGTCGCCAGGTGGTGGAAAAAACCATCCAGGCCATGACCGAGCTGTCGCAGAAGATCAGCCTCTCGTGCACCCAGATCGAAACCCTGAACGCCAGCACCGACAACATCGGGCACATCCTGGACGTGATCAAGGGCATCTCCCAGCAAACCAACCTGCTGGCGCTGAACGCGGCCATTGAAGCGGCTCGTGCCGGTGAAGCCGGACGCGGGTTTGCGGTGGTGGCCGATGAAGTGCGCAACCTGGCGCACCGCACCCAGGAGTCGGCGGAAGAAATCCACAAGATGATCACCTCGCTTCAGGTCGGTTCCCGTGAAGCGGTGACCACGATGAACGCCAGCCAGACCTCCAGCGAAGAAAGCGTGGAAGTGGCCAACCAGGCCGGCCTGCGACTGGTCAGCGTGACACAGCGCATCGGCGAGATCGACGGCATGAACCAGTCGGTTGCAGCCGCGACCGAAGAGCAGACCGCTGTGGTTGAAACCCTCAACATGGACGTCAGCCACATCAATCTGCTGAACCAGCAAAGCGTGGCCAACCTCAATGAAACCCTGAAGGACTGCGATGCCTTGTCCCAACAGGCCAATCGCCTGAAGCAACTGGTGGACAGCTTCAAGATCTGACCTCAGTCGCAAGCCGACCCAATCCCCTGTGGCGAGAGAGCTTGCTCCCTCGCCACGGGTACGGGTTGCCTGGGCTGGCGCCATCGCGAGCAAGCTCAGCTCCCACAGGGGATTGGCGGTGAGCCTGGATCTTGCGTCCACCCCAGAACCAAAACTGTGGGAGCGGGCTTGCTCGCGAAGACGGCAGCCCAGCCAACTGCTTCATTGACTGACCCACCGCTATCGCGAGCAGGCTCGCTCCCACAGGGGATTGGCGGTGAGCCTGGATCTTGCGTCCATCCCAGAACCAAAACTGTGGGAGCGAGCCTGCTCGCGATGACGGCAGTACAGCCAACTTCTCACTGACTGACCCACCGCTTTCGCGAGCAGGCTCGCTCCCACAGGGGATTTGCGGTGAGCCTGGATCTTGCGTCCACCCCAGAACCAAATTGTGGGAGCGGGCTTGCTCGCGAAGACGGCAGCCCAACCAACTGCTTCATTGACTGACCCACCGCTTTCGCGAGCAAGCCCGCTCTCACAAGGGATGGGCGCTACTTGAACATCCCCTGCACATTCCCCATCGCCTCATCGGCAAAGCCCTGGAGGAAATCCCGGAAGCCTGACGGTGTATGGGCGTCGGTGTGGTCGGCGATGATGGTCCAGGTGGCGCGGCAGCGGTTGCCGGCCAAGGGTTCGACGCGCATGGCCGCCCACAGGTTGTCGATGCCCAGGGTGTTGTAGATCAGCGTCCAGGTCATGTGCATGGCCTGGTCGTCACGGCTGTTGAGCTGCTCCACCACCAGGTTCTGCTCATCGACGAAGAACTTCTTGCGCAGGGATCTCACGCCTTCGCCGGTCATTTCGATGTGCTCCAGTGCCGGGATGAACCGGTCGAAGCCGCCAAAATCACCCACCACGTCCCAGACGCGCGCCGCATCGGCCGCGACCTCCACCGAGGTTTCGACCTGGCAGGCTTGTGGGTTTTTGATCAGGGTGTCGGGTTGAAATGCACTCATGGTCTTGCTCCTTGCTTTGGATTAAGGGTGTTTCAGATGAAGTCGATGGCCTTGAGGTAATCGGCGCCGCGGCGCAGCAGGGCCGGGGATTTTTCCGGGTAGCTGGCACCCATCTGCCGCACGCCGGCGCGGGCGTTGTCGTGGCTGATCAGTGAGATGTCGCCGATGTCTTCCTCGAAGCCGTTGAGGTAGAAACCCAGTACGCCAAACAACGCGTTGTCGGCATCGACCCGAGCCAATTGCCGTTGCCACTCGGCGATGCTCACCAGGGAAAATTCCCGGCCGCTGTCACGGAACGACGCCACATAAGCGTCCCAGCTCAACGGTTGCGGGTTATGCAGGTTGAACACCGCTTGGCTGGGCTGGTAGCGGCTGGCGTGGAAGGCGATGAAGCGGGCCAGGAAGTCCACCGGCATCAGGTCGAAATTGAGCGACAGGTCCGGCACCTGGCCGAGCTGGATCGAGCCCTTGAGCATCAGCATCAAGCGATTCTTGTGGGGTTGGCAGACCCCGGTCAGGCTGTTGAAGCTGATGTTGCCGGGGCGGAACAGATTGACCCACACGCCGCGGTCCCGGGCCCGTTGCAGGATCCGTTCGCCGACCCATTTGGACAGGTTGTAGCCGTTCTTGATGTAGATCGGCGGCGTCTCGGCGGCCGGCTGTTCCAGTACCTGACCGTCAGCATCCAGGGCACTGGAGGCAGACAGCGTGGAGACGAAATTGAAGATTTTCTTGCTGCGCCCTTCGCACAGGCGCAGGCACTCGAAAATCGGTTCCACGTTGTCCCGTGCCAACGACTCGTAGTCGAGCACATGGTTGACGTGGGCCGCGTTGTGCACCAGCGCGCCGAAGGTGGCATCGATGCGGGCATAGACGTCGTCCGGCAAACCCAATTGCGGTTGCGTGATGTCGGCGGCGTAGACGCTGACGCGGTCCAGGTCCAGATGGGTCAGGTGATTGTCCCGCAGGGCCTGGGAGAAACGCTCGGCCGCGCTCTGTTCAGCGCTGGCGCGCACCAGGCAGGCGACTTCGGTGGCACCCCAGGCCAGCAGCGCTTCGACGATGTGCACGCCAAGGAAACTGTTGGCGCCAGTCACTACCACCTTGTGCACATCGCCGCATTGGCTGATGGGCAGCGGGTCAAGGTTGAGCTCGGCCTCGGCATCGATGAAGGCCTGGGGGCTGAGGCTCGACGCACTGCCTTGCTCCGGATCGTCCAGCAACTTCGCCAAGGTCATCAGCGTCGGCGCTTCGATGAAGCGGTTGATCGACAGGCTGCGGCCGAATGCCTGGCGAATGCTCAGCAGCAATCGTGACAGCAGGATCGAATGCCCGCCGAGGTTGAAGAAGCTTTCATCGGTGGCGATGTCGTCGACCGGCAGCTCCAGCAGCTCGGCCCACAGGTGCTGCAGTTGTGTCTCCAAGGCGTTCTGCGGCTGCCGGCGTTGGCCGTCGACGTGCACCTGCACCGCCATGGCGAGCAATGCCCGGCGATCGACCTTGCCGTTACTGGTGTAGGGCAGGCTGGGCAATTCGACGTAGGCGGCCGGGTGCATGTAGCTGGGCAAGCTGTTCTGTACATGCTCACGCAAGGCCTGGAGAGCGGCGCCGGGGCGCTCTTGTTCGGGATGAACCAGGAACGCCAGGATCCGCCGCCGTTCATCGACCCCCACCGCCACCTGGCGAAACAACTGGCTTGCCCGCAGGCAGTGTTCGATTTCCTCGGGTTCGACCCGAAAACCACGGATCTTCACTTGGTTATCGCGACGGCCACACAGTTCGATGCCGTTGTCGGTCCACTGGCCGATGTCGCCGGTGCGATAGACCCGCAACGCTTGTCCGGTGGGCAGCGTCAGGTTGAGGTAACGCGCCGCGGTCAGCGCCGGATCATTCAGATAGCCGAGGCCGACGCCCGGGCCGGCGATGTACAGCTCGCCCATAACACCCTGGGGAACCGGTTGCAGTTGTTCGTCCAGGATCAGCACCCGACCGTTGGCGATGGGCACGCCGAGGTTGCGGTTGTTGTCGCCGACGCTGAAGCGCCGGGTGGTCGCCAGCACCGTGGTTTCGGTCGGGCCGTAGATGTTGTGGAACCGGCATTGTGGTGCGAGCTGTTCGATCACGAACGGCTCGCAGACATCGCCACCGGTGATCAGGTGCGCCAGGCCCAACGGCGCCTCCAGGGGCATGACACTCAGCAACGCAGGCGGCAGGAAGGCGTGGCTGACCCGCTGTTGCTGTATCAACGCGACCAATTGTTGCGGATCGCGGCGCTGGTCTTCGCTGGGCACCACCAGCAGGGCGCCGTGGATGAAGGTCGGCAGGATATCCAGCAGCGACGCGTCAAAGTTGATGGTGGAAAACTGCAACGCCCGACTGTCGCGCTGCAACCCGACGTAGTCGCCGTACCAGGCACAGAAATGGCTGAGGTTGCAGTGGCTGAGCAACACGCCTTTGGGCTGGCCAGTGGTGCCGGAGGTGTAGATCGCCACGGCCGGGTCGTCGCCATCCACGGTGCGGCGGATCAACGAGGCCGGAATGCCTGGCTTGGGCGCTGGCAGCTGATGGATGTTCAGCGTTGGCAGCATCAGGTCGCCCAAGTCGCTGTCGCCGTCGTGTAGCAGCAGGTCCGCCTGGGCATTTTCCAGGATAAAGCGCCGACGTTGCGCTGGATGCTGCGGGTCCAGCGGCAGGTACACCGCCCCACAGCCGAGCACTGCCAGGATCGCCGCGTACAGGTGCGCGGATTTGGGCAGGCACACGCCGATTACTTTGTGGGAGCAAGTCCCGTGGGAAGAAGTCCTGTGGGAGGAAGGCTTGCCCCCGATGAACGATGATGCGGTTTGCTTGAGAGCATCGGTGTCTTCATCGCGGGCAAGCCTTGCTCCCACAGGTTCTGCTTTTCTTGCCCCCACAGATTCTCCAACAGCTCCTTCCTCATGTTCTGCTCGGTGCAGTATTTCCAACATCGGCTGCTGCAACCTCAGCGCCAGGCGGCGCAAGGATTTGTAGTCGATCAATTGCCCATCGACCCACAGGGCCGGTTGCGTCGCGTCATCGAGCAGGCGCTGTTCGATGCTGTGCATCACCGGCACGTCGGCGGCGGCCAGCAGCCAGGGCACCGGCGGTCGATTGAGGCCGTGCTCGAAGGCCAGCGGCTCCAGCGCATCGAGCCCGAGCAGGGGTTGGTCAACGGCGTCAGCGTGTACCGTCGGCCAATCATCGAAGCAGGTCTCATCCCGGGACAACTGGCTGACCAGTCGGGCGCCGGTTTCGACCAGCGTCGCCAGCGTACGCAGGCGCAAGGATTGACCATTGCCATCTCGTTGCGGCGCGATCACTTCCTGGCACAACAGCCGCTGCGCCCCGTCGCAAAAGAGGAGCACCGGTTGCGGCAATGCTTCGCCTGCCAGCGTGCGCAGTGCCACGCGGATCTGAAGGCATGAGCGGGCTTCAATGGCGCGCGGTGTCGTACCGTCGTCGATCAACAGGTCGACCGGCGATTGCAGGTCCACCACCGCGTGACCGTGCTGCTCCAATTCCCGGGCCAGTTCGGCCATGGCCTGGCTGGTGCCAGGCACTGCAATGTCGAGGCGTCTCATAGAAAGGTCCTCATGGGGTCAGATAATCAGCGAGGGCATCGCGCACGCAGGGGGACGCGAGCATCGAGCTGCCGCGAAAAAAACGCGTGATGTTGCCCACCAAGGGGTGAAAACGATTGATGGGATACGCCAGCGCACTGGCGTCTTCGCGCAGCGACTGGCGCACCGATTCGTCGACGGGCAGGTGCGCTATCAGCTCGAAGTCGAATGCTTGCTGCAGGTCGCTCGCCAGGTACTGGGCGATGAAACCGGGCATCAGGCGCGCGATCGCCGTGCGGTCCTCTTCGGGGGCGGTGCGCCAGTAGATCTGCACCAGTCGCGTCCAGAAACCGGAGTGCCGGCCCTCGTCGAGCAAGTGATCGGCCATCAGCCCCTTGATCGAGGCCTTGACCGAGTCGTCCCGGGCGAAGGCCGCCACTTCGTTGGTCACGGTGTTCTCGGCAATGGCGATGCAGATCAGCTCCACGGCACTGAGCAGATGCTCTGGCGCCTCGGCCAGGGTCGCCGGTATGGCGCGGCTGAGTTCGATCTGCCCAGGCAACGGGATCGGTTCGATGCCGGTCATGTCGATGGTCTGCTGCATGAAGTCCATCGCCACCAGCGCGTGGTAATCCTCATCCACCACCACGGTCATCGCGTCGTAGCGGCAGGCGAACGGGAACTCGATGCCGAAGCGGTTCTTGGCGATGCGCCGGGCGGTGTGGTCCACCAGTTCGGTCTCGAAAATCACCACGTCATTGATGAATTTGTAGAGGCTCTGCACCAGCACGAAGTCGCGCAATTGCGCACAGTGGCTAAGGAAGGTCTGGCTGTGCACCAGCGGCTGGCGGCTCATGGGGAAGATCAGCTTGTCGTCGTCTTCGACCCGGCGCCGTGGCCGGGTACGGATCGTGGCGCGGCTTTCCCAGGCGTCGGCGAAGGATTGGTATTCGACGGCGTTCATGGCATCACCTGTGCAACCGGCTGGGCCATGCTCTGGCGCAGGCCGTCCCACAAGGCCGCGCGACTGTGAACGGCGGCGAGCGCGGCGGCCAGCACCTCGGTTTCGCGCTGCGGGTCGCCATCGATCAGCCGCGCCAAGAGTTTCTCTGCCGCCGGCCCGTGGTCCTCGGAGTCGACCTCGATGTGCCGTTGCAGGTAGTAGCGAAAGGTCGGAGCCTGATCCAGGCCAATGCCCCAGGCGTCCAACATGCGTTGGAACATCTGTGGGATGACGCTCTCGCGGCCATGCACGAACGCGGCGGCCACGCTGTGGGCCGGGGCGTGCAGGGCGGTGTGCAAGGTCTGGCGGACGAACCGCGCCGCCGCCGGTTCGACCTCGACGCTGTCCAGCGCGGTCTCGGGGCTGACGCCTTCCTGCTGCAGGGTGATGAACTGCTCGATTGCACGGGTATCGGCGCCGATTTCCCGCATGGCGTCCAGGTACAGTTCGAAATGGCTGCAGTAGCCTGCGCCGGGGCGGTCATCCGACTCTTCCCCCAGCACGATTTCATTGATCAAGCGGGCCGCGTGAGGGTCGGCCGGCGGCAGCCAAGGCAGGTGGACACAGGTGAGCTCGCGTTGCAGCCGCTTGGTCAGCGACATGAAGTCCCAGACGGCAAAGACATGGCTTTCCATGAAGCGGCGTAACAGATCGATTGATGTAATCTCGGAAAAAACCGGGTGTTGTCCAAGTTCATGCTTTTTCAGAGATAGTTGTTCTTTGGATGGCTGCATTGGAACGTCCTCATCAATGATGTTATGTCCGGAAGGCGGCTCGTTAGTTAATGAAGACGAGCGGGCGCCTGAACCGGAATCCATGAATTACCCAAGGGGGTGAAGTATTCTCTTTTAATCGTTGTTTCAGCTTTCGATGCCAGTGTTTGCTGGGGTATTGGCGCATCGAAAGGGCCGCTGGTAACGCGGTGAATAAAAAATTAATACATGTAACAAGTAAGCGGCAAGTGTTTTTTTAATTATTTGAAGTTGTAGTTTTACTGGGCGCAAAGAGGCCTTTTAAAACTTTTAATATAAGTTTTATTGGGGCGAAGAAGCTCCTTCCGATTTAGCGAGATCAGAATCGAATAGTTCGAGTGAATGCCTCACTCGGAGCACTTCAGGAATCGGGGAGTAAGAAGTTTTTTGTTAGGGGCAGGACATCGGTCGGACTTCCGATCATCCCGCCGGTTGGACGTCGCTCCTTGCGTATTGGCTTCGATTCGTCTGGCCTCAGCCAGGCGTTGACTTCTTCAGGTCTGTTTTGAATCGACAAGCGCAAGAGTGAGCCCAAATCGATGGCAGTGCCATTGGACTGATGGGGCGACGAAGCGCGGCCACGGTCAGGCCGCGCCGCGCTGGCGACAAGTGAGTCGGAAGGATATGTAAGAAATTTTTACGCCGGACGAAGCGCCGGCGTGGGATCAAGCCTTCGACGGCTGTTCCAGGTACCGGCGCATGGTGATGGAGGCTTTTTCCAGATGCTGCTCCAACAAGGCGACCGCTTTATCGATATCTCTGGCTATCGCGGCCGCGAGGATGGCGCGGTGGTCGTCCTGGGTCAGCTTGCCCAACCCCATGGACGAAAGATGAAAACGCAAAAAGCGTTCTTCTTCATTGAGCTCGTGTTCGATCAGGTCCAGCAGTTTGCCGTTGGGTGCCTTGTGGTAAAGCGACATATGGAACAGCCGATTGAGCTTGGCGATTTCAGCGTGTTGGGTTTGTACCTCCAACTGTTCGATGTACTGGGCTGCCAGCGCAAAATCATCGTCATCGAGCAGGGGGATGGACAAGCGCAAGGCGAAAGCTTCCAGGACCGCGCGCAAGGCGTAGGTCTCGACCGCATTGTTGGTAATCAGCGGGGCCACCACGGCGCCTTTGTGCTGGACGACATTGAGCAACGACTGTGCTTCGAGCTGACGCAACGCCTCACGTACCGGCATGCGGCTCACGCCGAACAGGTCGGCCAGCTCTTGCTGGCGCAGGGCGGTGCCGCTGGGCAGGCGCCCGTCGAGGATGGCCTCGCGCAGGGAACTTTCGATGATCGACCGCGCCTGATCGGCGGGGACGGGACCGTTGACCTGGATAGTGCTGAGCGGTTTGGGCTTCTTTGTCACGACAACACCTGAACGGGTAGTAACGAAAATTGGATCCATGCCAACGTTAGTTACAGATTGCCAAGCCGTCAAAATCTCGCGGCCCCGGTTCCTGAACTAAAGTTTAGTCTGCTTGCGGTGATTGCAACCTGCCATTGTCTTTTGCCCGGCCAGGCTTCACCATCCAACGAATTTCCAACGGCCCTTTTAGGACGTATTTCCCTTGGCTGCACCTTTCCCAGTCCTCAGGTCCTTGCGTTGGCTGTGTTCGGCACTATTGCTGGCCGGCCTGATGCTGGGCGGCCTGCAAGCCGACTGGGACTTTGCGCAGATCAGCCGGCGGGCGCAAGCGTTATATGGGCCACTGGGCGAAGGGCAGCAGCGGATCGACGCGTGGCAGCAACTGCTGGCGACTCAGAAACAGATCCCCGAACTGGAACAGCTCAAGGTGGTGAACCTGTTTTTCAACAAACAGGTGCGCTACGTGGAAGACATCGACCTGTGGCGTGAAGTCGACTATTGGGAGACGCCGATCCAGGCCTTGTGGAAGGGCGCTGGCGACTGTGAAGACTACGCCATCGCCAAGTATTTCAGCCTGCGTCGTCTCGGGGTGTCCAGTGACAAGCTGCGCATCACCTACGTCAAGGCGTTGCGACAGAACCGTGCGCACATGGTGCTCACCTATTACGCCACGCCCGAGGCGATGCCGTTGGTCCTCGACAGCTTGATCGACGGTATCCAGCCGGCCAGCCAGCGAACCGACTTGCTCCCGGTCTACTCTTTCAATGCCGAAGGGCTGTGGCTGCCGGGCGCCAAGGGCAACAAGAAAGTGGGTGACACCAAGCGCCTGTCCCGGTGGCAGGACGTGTTGAAAAAAATGCAGGCCGAAGGTTTTCCGGTCGAGACGACTAACTAGGAGCGCGCGCTCAGATGTCCTTGTTCAAACAGCTGTTGATCGCTATCTGTCTGTTCCTGGTGGTTGCCTTCAGCGGCAGCTTCATGGTCAGCCTGGAAAGCTCGCGGGCCCAATATGTCAACCAGTTGCGCTCCCACGCCCAGGACGCGGCCACGGCGCTGGCGCTGTCGTTGACGCCGAACATCGACGACCCGGCGATGGTGGAATTGATGGTCAGCTCGATCTTCGACAGCGGCTACTACGCCAGCATCCGCGTGGTCGACGTGGCCACCGACAAGACCCTGGTCGAGCGCACCGGTACACCGGACGCCGGCAGCGTGCCGCAATGGTTCGTCAAGCTGATCGGCCTGGAACCGGCCGGTGGCGATGCCATCGTCAGCCGCGGCTGGGAGCAGGCAGCGCGGGTCGAAGTGGTCAGCCACCCGATGTTCGCCCTCGCCAAGCTGTGGCAGAGCGCGTTGGGCAGCCTGGGCTGGCTGTTGCTGTGCGGCGCCGTGAGCGCGGTGCTGGGGGCCTTGCTGCTGCGTCGCCAGCTCAAGCCGCTGGACTACATGGTGCATCAGTCCCACGCCATTGCCCGTCGTGAATTCCTGAGCCTGCCGGAGCTGCCGCGCACGCCTGAACTGCGTCGGGTAGTGCAGGCGATGAACCAGATGGTCGAGAAGCTCAAGGCGCTGTTCCAGGAACAGGCCGAGCGCAGCGAGAAACTGCGGGTCGAGTCCTACCAGGACAACCTCACGGGCCTGGCCAACCGGCGTTATTTCGAAATGCAGCTCAATGCCCGGGTGAGCAACCCGGAGCAGGCCAGTTCCGGTTACCTGCTGCTGTTGCGGGTCAAGGACCTGGCCGGTTTGAACCAGCGGCTGGGCGGCCAGCGTACCGATCAGTTGCTCAAGGCCGTGGGCGAGCAATTGCAGCGTGAGTGCGCCCGCTACCCGGAAACCCACAACCTGGTCACGCGTATTCGCGGCGGCGAGTTCGCGGTGCTGGCCCCGGGGCTGGTGCGTGAGGAAGCGCTGCAATTGGCGCAGAACCTCGAGGCCGCGTTGGCGAGCTTGCACGCCACCGGCGCGACTGACGTGGCCTCGGTGGCCTCCATCGGGCTGGCGCCGTTCGTCCATGGCGACTCGCCGCAAGCGGTGCTGCAGCTCGGCGACCAGGCCCTGGCCCAGGCCGAAAGCCAGGGCGAACCGGGTTGGGCCTGCCTGGATCACAGTGCCTCGGCCAGTGTCGGCGATGATCACCACGCCTGGCACACGCTGCTCGACCAGGCCTTGAGTCATCAGCGCTTCGAGTTGTACTTCCAGCCGGTGGTGGCGGCCCAGGACACTCAGGTAGTGCTGCATTACAAGGTGTTGTCGCGGCTGTTGGACGAGCAGGGCCAGACGATCCCCGCCGGGCGTTTCCTGCCGTGGTTGGAGCGCTTCGGCTGGACTGCGCGGCTGGACCGCTTGATGCTTGAACAGGTGCTCAAGCAGATGGCTGGGCATGAGCAGTCCTTGGCGTTGAACCTGTCCTCCGCCACGCTTGCCGATCCGCAGGCGTTGAACAAGGTCTTTGAAATCCTGCGGGCGCATTCCAACCTTGGGTCGCGCCTGACCCTGGAGATTGGTGAAGAGCAACTGCCGGAGCAAGCGGTGCTGGAGCAATTGACCCGGCAGTTGCGCGAGCTTGGTTTCTCCTTGAGCCTGCAGCGTTTTGGTGGGCGGTTCAGCATGATTGGCAACTTGTCGCGGTTGGGGTTGGCTTATCTGAAGATTGATGGCAGCTACATTCGCGCGATTGATCAGGAAAGTGACAAGCGCCTGTTTATCGAAGCGATACAGCGTGCTGCTCACAGTATCGACTTGCCGTTGATTGCTGAGCGGGTTGAGACGGAGGGGGAGTTGGCGGTGATTCGGGAGATGGGGTTGTTTGGGGTTCAGGGGCAGTTAGTGGGTGAGCCTAAGCGTTGGGGGTGAGGCGGGTTGTGTCCTTTTGACCGCGTATATCCATTCCTGCGATAACGACCACATAGGGTTCCGGGTATGACTCACCCACATGGGTTACATATCAGTTCACGCACATAGGTAACAGTTTTTAACTGGCAGGGCCAGTTTGCGGTGATGTTGGATACCCACACGATATTGGGAACCGCACGGTCCTGTGGCGAGAGAGCTTGCTCCCGCTGGGTCGCGCAGCGGCCCCAAAAAAGCGATGAGCGCTACGCACTCAAGCGGGAGCAAGCTCCCTCGCCACAAAAGCTTTCCCAGCCATCACGGCACAGATTGATCCACGGTAAACACTGTGGGAACGAGCTTGCTCACGCATTAGTGCAAGCAGACCCACCGCCATCGCGAGCAAGCTCGGCTCCCACAGGATCGGCGGTGGACATTGATCTTATAAATGACCAAAACCTGTGTGGGAGCGAGCCTGCTCGCGATGGCGGAGGGTCAGTTTGCGGTGATGTTGGATACCCACACGATATTGGGAACCGCACGGTCCTGTGGCGAGGGAGCTTGCTCCCGCTGGGTCGCGCAGCGGCCCCAAAAAAAACGATGAGCGCTGCGCACTCAAGCGGGAGCAAGCTCCCTCGCCACAAAAGCTTTCCCAGCCATCACGGTACAGATTGATCCACGGTAAACACGGTGGGAACGAGCTTGCTCACGCATTAGTGCAAGCAGACCTACCGCCATCGCGAGCAAGCTCGGCTCCCACAGGATCGGCGGTGGACATTGATCTTATAAATGACCAAAACCTGTGTGGGAGCGAGCCTGCTCGCGATGGCGTCCGCCCAGACAACCCAAAACCCTCGCCACAGGTGCTGTGTACTGCCTGGAACGACGTGGCAGGTTAGATCAACCCCTTCTCATCATCATCGATCAACCGACTCAACCCGCCCAAGGCTTCACGGGCCTGGTTGCGATCCATCAACTTGGCCTGGGCCGCCGGTGGCAGATCGGTGACGCGGATGACGCCCTTGCTGGTCAGCACCTGGATCAAGTCATCGAGCACCCGAATCATTTCCAGGTCGCTTTGCTTGAGTTGCTTGAGGCTGTTTTCCACCGCCTGGTTGGCGAACCAGTCCTGGATCTCGTGGTTGTCGGCCGGCAAGGTCTCGGTGGCCTCGGCGTAGGCGGTGGCTTCTACGCGCACCAGCAGGCCTTGTGCATCGCGTTGCACATAAAACATCGGGCATCCCTCATGTATGAAGCGGCGTCATGCTGGGCAGCATAGGCCAACTTGGGGGGGAGTATGAACACTTATCCCGTGGCGAGGGAGCTTGCTCCCGCTTGAGTGCGCAGCAGCCCTAAAAAAACAGGGGCGCTCCGCGCCCCAGCGGGAGCAAGCTCCCTCGCCACGGGTGTCAGCTTCAGCTGTTGTTGTGATCGATCTTGATGGTCGGGTCGCTGCCGGCGATCAGCGTGTTCAGGTTCATGTTCGACCAGTTGTTGCCCTCAAGCTTGATCGTCACGTCCGGCGTCGCCGCACCGTTGGCCGCATTGAACTGGCCGGTGGTGCTGACTTGCAGGGATGACACGCCATCGACCGTGCTGATTTTCAGGAAGTGGTCGATGGTGCTGCCGGTTTCGCCCTGCAACAGGTCCCGCAGGTCAATCCGGTCACCGTCGGCGACCTTGAAGTCCTTGATCACATCATTGCCGGTGTCGCCGGACTTCCAGACAAAGGTATCGCCCCCCAGGCCACCGATCAGGGTGTCATTGCCCTGGCCGCCGATCAGAGTGTCGTTACCCGTGCCACCCAACAGGATGTCGTTGCCCTTGCCACCGTTGAGCGTGTCGTTGCCGCCCTGGCCGAAGATGATGTCGTTGCCGGCGCCGCCCAGCAGGGTGTCGTTGCCATCGTGGGCACCGGACACATCGAACGCGGTGTAGTGCTCGGTGATGTACTGGTGCACATTGCTGGTGCTGACCTTGCTGGCGTCCACGCCGCTCTGTTTGGCGACGAAGGCCTGGATGGCCTGGTAGCCCTCACCCGCAACACCATTGAAGCTCACCAGGTCGCCGAACAGGATGTCGTTGCCTTCGCCTCCGTTGACCGTATCGGCGCCCGGCAGGGTCGCTTCGGTGTGGCCGATGATGGAGTTGGCCAGGTTGCTCGGGTCGATGTTGGTTTGCGGCTTGCCATCCGAGTCGTAGGGGGCGAGATCGGACAGGGTGACGCCGTTGTTCAGGCCGATGGCTTCAACGCTACTCAGACCTTTGAGCAGCGTGAAGCTGGCCGTTGAGCCGTCTGCTGCCGAGGAGTCGCCCCACCAGCCGCCGGCCTGGTTGGAGAACTCGAACGTGCCATTACCCTCGGCATGCACCGTGCCGACGTAATTTTCGTTCCAATTCTTGCCGTTCTTGATGGACAGGTACATGTCCCCATTTTCTTCGATGATGAATTTGTGTGTGCTGTCGATCGTCTGGGTGTAGTACTTGCCGACGGTGTAGTTGGCCGCGCTCAGGACGTCGTCGAGCTTGACGGTGCCGTACAACACTGGGTTCGGCTGTTCGCCGGACTGGTAGCGCGTTGGCTCACCGTCGGTGATGAAATACGTCAGGTTCTTCGCCCCGGTATTGCTCAGGGCCTGGGTGCTGTTGAAGAAGTTTGCGGTGGTCTTGAACACGTCTTCATAGTTGGTATTGCCGCCGGACACCATCGAGTCGAGCACGTTCTTGAGCAGTGTCAGCGCGTTCGGATCGTTGAGGTTGACCGCAACGTTTTTGTTGACCTGGTTATCGAAGTCCGCCAGGAAAATGTTCACAGTCCCTGAGTTGCTGCCCAGGCTCTGCTTGAGAGTGTTGAACACTTGGGTCAACGAGTTCTTCGCGGCGGCGACGGACGAGTCGCTCATGCTGCCGGAGCTGTCGACCATGAAGGCGATGTTGTAGTTGACCCCTGGCACGACGGTCAGCCCACCGATGTCGGCGACCACGATGTCGTTGCCGTCGGTGCCGGTGACGTTGTCGCTGCCGGACGTGGCGGTGACCGCGTTGTAGGTGGCCGGGTACACGGTGACAGGAATCTGCGCCGTGCTGACCGCCGAGCCGCCAAGGGCTTCGGTGGACGTCGAGGTTACGGTCAGGTTGAACTGGCCGTGGTAGTAGGTCGGTGGGGTCAGGGTGAGGCTGCCCAGGTTCCAGCCGGTGACCGAGGCTTCGCCGTTGCTGCCCACGGTCGCGGTATGGCCGGCGCCGTCGGTCAGTACGCTGCCTTCCGGAATGCCACCGATCTTCACGCTCAGGCTTTCGGAACCGTCGGTGTCGGTCAGGGCGGTGGTGATCTTCGACAGGTGCACGCTGGTGCCTTCGGCGCCTTCGTTGAGCTTGAAGCCGTCGTAGTAGCCTTCGCCGTTGGTGCCGTGCAGGTCGGAGACGGTCACGCCCGCGTTCGCCAGGTCGGTCACACCGGTGTAGAGCGGCACGCCGGCATTGCTCAGGTCCACTGGCGTGCTGCCGTTGACCGACAGGTTCACGTCGTAGCTGCCCGGGCCGGTCTGGTTGTGGTGGTAGATGTCCAGGGTGTAGTAGCCGCTGGTGGTCGGCGTGAACGAACCGTTCAACTGACCGCCCGCACCCCACGTGGTTGCCGCGGCGGTCTTGCCACCGATGGTCACCAGCAGGCTGTCATCGCCCGTGCCGCTGAAGGTGTAGGTCTTGCCGGCCTCGAGGAAAATCAGCCCTGAAGTTTTCGACGCGGTGCCCGGATTGACGTTGCCGTCGTTCTGAACGTTGCTCACATTGGTGCTGCTGTTCGGCGTGCTGGCGGCATCGATCACCGACTTGAGCGTGCCGGACGGCGCGCCGCTGCCATCGGTGCCCAGGCCCGACAGGCCGGTCCAGACTTCCTTGATCAAACCGGTGGAGGTCACGTTGTTGCCGGCCACGTTGAGGCTCGGTGCGTCGGCGACCGGCGTGATGTCGATCTTCACGGTGCCGGTATTGCCCAGCGTCTGGCCGTCGGTTGGCTGGAAGCTGATTTGCGCGTAGTCGGCCTTTTGATTGCCCACGCCGGCCGGGTTGCCGTTGGCACCGGATTCGTTGGCATCGGGGGTGAAGCGCAGCTTGCCAGCGTCGATGTCCGCCTTGGTGAAGGTCTGGTTGTTGGCCACGTCCTTCCAGGTTGCGCCGTCCAGGTACTGCAACTTGCCGTCACCCGGCAGCCCGGTGATTTTCACACCTTGGCTGGCGGCGGCGCTGTCCACGTCGCTGATGCCGAACGTCGACCAGCCGAGGACCAGTGAAGTGTCTTCGGTACCGGTCACCGCGCCACCGGTGGCTACGGGTGCGTCGTTGACCCCGACCACGTTCACGGTGGTGGTCGCCGTGTTGGAATAACTCGTGCCGTCGGTCACCGTCACAGTGATGACGCGCGGTACGGTGCTCGGATCTTCGCTGTTGTTGATGAAGCTGATGTTCTTGATCTGCTGCATGTAGTCGGCCAGCGTTGCATTGCCTGTCAGCGTCAGGACAACTTTGCCGTCGGTGCTGTTGGCGTTGATGCTGATGCCGTTGACGCTATTGCCCAGGTTCAGATGATCGCCAGGCTGACGGTTGGTCAGCACGATGGTGGCGCCGGTCAGCATGGTGCTGTCCGGGTCGGTGATCTTCAGGTCGGTGTCGCCAATCGACACGCCCGGGCCGGTGGTGCCTTCGGTAAAGGTCACCTGGTAATCGGCACCGGTCTTGCCGCTGGAGTTGTTGGCGTCCAGGTCGAGTACCGGCGGTGCATCGTTGTCGATGATCGAGGTGCTGACGCTGCCATTGGTGCCGCTGACCGCCAGGTGCTCGAAGTTGCCACCGGTGGCCGAGTCGATCCTGACCACGAAGTTTTCGGTGCCTTCGGTGATCTTGTCATCCAGCGTCGCCACGTTGAAGGTCGCGCTGGTGGCGTTGGCCGGGATCTTCACGGTGTAGACACCGGTGAAGTCCGTGCCGTCGGCGGCGGTGCCGCTGTAGACGATCTTGAGCGTCACTTCGGTTTGCGCCGGGTTCGTCAGGCTGACGGTGTATGTCGCTGCTTGGCCTTCGGTGACCGATGTGCTGCCGGTGATGCTGACGCTGGTGTTGTCGACAGTGTCGCCCACGGCCGTCGACGCGCCGGTCTTATCGACTGCGATGGCTTCGAGGTTGCCGCCGGAGGCCGATTTGATCGTCTCGGAGATGGACGGCGCGCCGGTGTAGACATCGTTGCCAACGGCTACGTCCAAGATGCCCGAGCTTGCGCCAGCGGCGATGGTGATGGTCTTGCCGCTGTCGAGCGTGACTGTCACCGGACCGTTCTGTGCGGTGACGGGTTTGCCGTCAGGGCCGGTCAGGGTGGCGGTGTAGGTGATCGTGCCGTTTTCATTGACAGTCGGTGTGGCGGTCAACGTCACGGTGGTGGTGTCGTTGACGTCGCTGACCACGGTGCTGACTGGCGCGGTGTTTGGAGCGATGGCTTCGAGGTTGCCGCCGGATGCATCTTTGATCGACTCGGTGACGGTGGTTGGGCCTTGGTACACATCGTTGCCGACCGCCACGTCCAAGATGCCCGAACTTGCGCCGGCTGCGATGGTGATGGTTTTGCCGCTTTCCAACGTCACGGTGACCGGACCGTTTTGCGCGTTGACGGGTTTGCCGTCGGCACCGGTCAGGGTGGCGGTGTAAGTGATGGTGCCGTTTTCGTTCACGGTTGGTGTGGCGGTCAACGTCACGGTGGTGGTGTCGTTGACATCGCTAACCACAGTGCTAACTGGCGTGGTGTTTGGAGCGATGGCTTCCAGGTTACCGCCCGATGCCGAGGCAATCGATTCGGTGACGGTGGTCGGACCTTGGTAAACGTCGTTACCCACAGCGACATCGAGCGTGCCCGAGCTTGCACCGGCGGCGATGGTGATGGTCTTGCCGCTTTCCAACGTCACGGTGACCGGACCGTTTTGCGCAGTAACAGGCTTGCCATCGGCACCGGTCAGGGTGGCGGTGTAGGTGATGGTGCCGTTTTCGTTCACGGTCGGCGTAGCGGTCAACGTCACGGTGGTGGTGTCGTTGACATCGCTAACCACAGTGCTAACTGGCGTGGTGTTTGGAGCGATGGCTTCCAGGTTACCGCCCGATGCCGAGTCAATCGATTCGGTGACGGTGGTCGGACCTTGGTAAACGTCGTTACCCACAGCGACATCGAGCGTGCCCGAGCTTGCACCGGCGGCGATGGTGATGGTCTTGCCGCTTTCCAACGTCACGGTGACCGGACCGTTTTGCGTGGTGACGGGTTTGCCATCGGCACCGGTCAGGGTGGCGGTGTAAGTGATGGTGCCGTTTTCGTTCACGGTCGGCGTGGCGGTCAACGTCACGGTGGTGGTGTCGTCAACATCGCTAACGACAGTGCTGACTGGCGCGGTGTTAGGCGCGATGGCTTCCAGGTTACCGCCCGATGCCGAGTCAATCGATTCGGTGACGGTGGTCGGACCTTGGTAAACGTCGTTACCCACAGCGACATCGAGCGTGCCCGAGCTTGCACCGGCGGCGATGGTGATGGTTTTGCCGCTTTCCAGCGTCACGGTGACCGGACCATTTTGCGCCGTGACGGGTTTGCCATCGGCGCCGGTCAGGGTCGCGGTGTAAGTGATGGTGCCGTTTTCGTTCACGGTTGGTGTGGCGGTCAACGTCACGGTGGTGGTGTCATCGACATCACTGACCACGGTGCTGACCGGAGTCGTGTTCGGAGCGATAGCTTCGAGGTTGCCGCCAGTGGCGGTACTGATGCTTTCGGTGACGGTGGTCGGACCTTGATAAACGTCGTTTCCGACAGCGACATCCAACGCACCCGAGCTAGCGCCGGCGGCGATGGTGATGGTCTTGCCGCTTTCCAACGTCACTGTGACCGGACCGTTTTGCGCGGTGACGGGTTTGCCGTCGGCACCGGTCAGGGTGGCGGTGTAAGTGATGGTGCCGTTTTCGTTCACGGTTGGTGTGGCGGTCAACGTCACGGTAGTGGTGTCGTTGACATCGCTGACCACAGTGCTAACTGGCGTGGTGTTTGGAGCGATGGCTTCCAGGTTACCGCCCGATGCCGAGTCAATCGATTCGGTGACGGTGGTTGGGCCTTGGTACACATCGTTGCCAACCGCGACATCCAACGCACCCGAGCTAGCGCCCGCTGCAATGGTGATGGTTTTGCCGCTTTCCAGCGTCACGGTGACCGGACCATTTTGCGCCGTGACGGGTTTGCCATCGGCGCCGGTCAGGGTCGCGGTGTAAGTGATGGTGCCGTTTTCGTTCACGGTTGGTGTGGCGGTCAACGTCACGGTGGTGGTGTCGTTGACATCGCTGACCACGGTGCTGACTGGCGCGGTGTTCGGGGCAATGGCTTCGAGGTTGCCACCGGATGCATCTTTGATTGACTCAGTGACGGTCGTCGGACCTTGGTACACGTCGTTGCCGACCGCCACGTCCAATTCGCCTGAGCTTGCGCCGGCGGCGATGGTGATGGTCTTGCCGCTTTCCAACGTCACTGTGACCGGACCGTTTTGCGCGGTGACGGGTTTGCCGTCGGCACCGGTCAGGGTGGCGGTATAGGTGATCGTGCCGTTTTCGTTCACGGTTGGTGTGGCGGTCAACGTCACGGTGGTGGTGTCGTTGACATCGCTGACCACGGTGCTAACCGGAGCGGTGTTAGGCGCGATGGCTTCGAGGTTGCCGCCGGATGCATCTTTGATCGACTCAGTGACGGTGGTTGGGCCTTGGTACACATCGTTGCCAACGGCTACATCCAACGCACCCGAGCTTGCGCCCGCTGCAATGGTGATGGTCTTGCCGCTTTCCAACGTCACGGTCACCGGACCGTTTTGCGCAGTAACAGGCTTGCCATCGGCGCCGGTCAGGGTCGCGGTGTAAGTGATGGTGCCGTTTTCGTTCACGGTTGGTGTGGCGGTCAACGTCACGGTGGTGGTGTCGTTGACATCGCTGACCACGGTGCTAACTGGCGTGGTGTTTGGAGCGATGGCTTCCAGGTTACCGCCTGATGCCGAGTCAATCGATTCGGTGACGGTCGTTGGACCTTGATAAACGTCGTTACCCACAGCGATATCGAGCGTACCCGAGCTAGCGCCGGCGGCGATGGTGATGGTCTTGCCGCTTTCCAACGTCACTGTGACCGGACCGTTTTGCGCGGTGACGGGTTTGCCGTCGGCACCGGTCAGGGTGGCGGTGTAAGTGATGGTGCCGTTTTCGTTCACGGTTGGTGTGGCGGTCAACGTCACGGTAGTGGTGTCGTTGACATCGCTGACCACAGTGCTAACTGGCGTGGTGTTTGGCGCGATGGCTTCCAGGTTACCGCCCGATGCCGAGTCAATCGATTCGGTGACGGTGGTTGGGCCTTGGTACACATCGTTGCCAACCGCGACATCCAACGCACCCGAGCTAGCGCCCGCTGCAATGGTGATGGTTTTGCCGCTTTCCAGCGTCACGGTGACCGGACCGTTTTGTGCGGTGACGGGTTTGCCATCGGCGCCGGTCAGGGTCGCGGTGTAAGTGATGGTGCCGTTTTCGTTCACGGTTGGTGTGGCGGTCAACGTCACGGTGGTGGTGTCGTTGACATCGCTGACCACGGTGCTGACTGGCGTGGTGTTTGGAGCGATGGCTTCCAGGTTACCGCCCGATGCCGAGTCAATCGATTCGGTGACGGTCGTTGGACCTTGATAAACGTCGTTACCCACAGCGACATCGAGCGTACCCGAACTTGCACCGGCGCCGATGGTGATGGTTTTACCGCTTTCCAACGTCACGGTGACCGGACCGTTTTGCGCGGTGACGGGTTTGCCGTCGGCACCGGTCAGGGTGGCGGTATAAGTGATGGTTCCGTTTTCATTCACGGTTGGTGTGGCGGTCAACGTCACGGTGGTGGTGTCGTTGACATCGCTGACCACGGTGCTGACTGGCGCGGTGTTCGGGGCAATGGCTTCGAGGTTGCCACCGGATGCATCTTTGATTGACTCAGTGACGGTCGTCGGACCTTGGTACACGTCGTTGCCGACCGCCACGTCCAATTCGCCCGAGCTTGCGCCGGCAACGATGGTGATGGTCTTGCCGCTTTCCAACGTCACGGTGACCGGACCGTTTTGTGCGGTGACGGGTTTGCCGTCTGCACCGGTCAGGGTGGCGGTGTAGGTGATGGTGCCGTTTTCGTTCACGGTCGGCGTAGCAGTCAACGTCACGGTGGTGGTGTCGTCAACATCGCTAACGACAGTGCTGACTGGCGCGGTGTTAGGCGCGATGGCTTCCAGGTTACCGCCCGATGCCGAGTCAATCGATTCGGTGACGGTGGTCGGACCTTGGTAAACGTCGTTACCCACAGCGACATCGAGCGTGCCCGAGCTTGCACCGGCGGCGATGGTGATGGTCTTGCCGCTTTCCAACGTCACTGTGACCGGACCGTTTTGCGCGGTGACGGGTTTGCCGTCGGCACCGGTCAGGGTGGCGGTATAGGTGATCGTGCCGTTTTCGTTCACGGTTGGTGTGGCGGTCAACGTCACGGTGGTGGTGTCGTTGACATCGCTGACCACGGTGCTAACCGGAGCGGTGTTAGGCGCGATGGCTTCGAGGTTGCCGCCGGATGCATCTTTGATCGACTCAGTGACGGTGGTTGGGCCTTGGTACACATCGTTGCCAACGGCTACATCCAACGCACCCGAGCTTGCGCCCGCTGCAATGGTGATGGTCTTGCCGCTTTCCAACGTCACGGTCACCGGACCGTTTTGTGCGGTAACGGGTTTGCCGTCGGCGCCGGTCAGGGTCGCGGTGTAAGTGATGGTGCCGTTTTCGTTCACGGTTGGTGTGGCGGTCAACGTCACGGTAGTGGTGTCGTTGACATCGCTGACCACAGTGCTGACTGGCGCGGTGTTTGGAGCAATGGCTTCGAGGTTACCGCCCGATGCCGAGGCAATCGATTCGGTGACGGTAGTTGGGCCTTGGTACACGTCGTTTCCGACCGCGACATCCAACGCCCCCGAACTTGCGCCGGCTGCAATAGTGATCGTCTTGCCGCTGTCGAGCGTGACCGTCACCGGACCGTTCTGCGCGGTGACCGGATTGCCATTGGCATCGGTCAGGGTCGCGGTGTAAGTGATGGTTCCGTTTTCATTCACGGTTGGTGTAGCAGTCAACGTCACGGTAGTAGTGTCTACCGAGTCGGTAATCGTAGTGACCGCAGGCACAGTGCTCGGCACAAGATTTTCGAAGTTGCCGCCGGTTGCGCCGGTGATGGTGGTGCTGACGGTACTGCCGTTGTTGTAGACGTCGTTGGCGGGTGTATCCACGGCGACGGTGCCGGTGGTCGCACCGGCAGCGATGTTGATCACCGCGCCGTTGCTCAAGGTCACGGTCACCGGGGTCTGGGCCGGGTTGCTCAGCGTCGCCGTGTAGGTGATCTGGCCGCCTTCGGTGATGGTTTCGCTGGCGCTCAGCGTCAGGCCGGTTGTATCGGCCGAATCGGTGATCGTAGTAACGGCAGGTGACGTGCTCGGCACCAGATTCTCGAAGTTACCGCCGGTTGCGCCGGTAATCGTGGTGCTGACCGTGCTGCCGTTGTTATAGACGTCATTAGCCGGTGTCTCGACGTTGACGGTCCCGGTCGTCTGGCCGGCAGCGATGTTGATCACCGCGCCGTTGCTCAAGGTCACGGTCACCGGCGTCTGGGCCGGGTTGGTCAGCGTCGCGGTGTAGGTGATCTGGCCGCCTTCGGTGATGGTGTTGCTGGCGGTCAAGGTCAGGCCAGTGGTATCCGCCGAATCAGTAATCGTGGTGACCGCAGGCGCCGTGCTCGGCACCAGGTTTTCAAAGTTGCCACCGGTCGCACCGGTAATCGTGGTGGTGACGGTGCTGCCGTTGTTGTAGACGTCATTGGCAGGCGTATCAACGTTGACGGTGCCGGTCGTCTGTCCAGCAGCAATGGTGATGACCGAGCCATTGCTCAAGGTCACGGTCACCGGCGTCTGGGCCGGGTTGGTCAAGGTGGCGGTGTAGGTGATCTGGCCACCTTCGGTGATGGTATTGCTGGCCGTCAGCGTCAGGCCCGTGGTGTCGGCCGAGTCAGTGATGGTGGTGACCGCAGGCGCCGTGCTCGGCACCAGGTTTTCAAAGTTGCCACCGGTCGCACCGGTAATGGTGGTGCTGACGGTGCTGCCGTTGTTGTAGACGTCATTGGCAGGCGTATCAACGTTGACAGTGCCGGTGGTTTGGCCAGCAGCAATGGTAATGACCGAGCCATTGCTCAAGGTCACGGTCACCGGAGTCTGGGCCGGGTTGGTCAGGGTGGCGGTGTAGGTAATCTGGCCGCCTTCGGTGATGGTGTTGCTGGCCGTCAGCGTCAGGCCAGTGGTGTCGGCCGAGTCAGTGATGGTGGTGACCGCAGGCGCAGTGCTCGGTACCAGGTTCTCGAAGTTACCGCCGGTTGCGCCGGTAATCGTGGTGCTGACCGTGCTGCCGTTGTTGTAGACGTCATTGGCTGGCGTCTCGACGTTAACGCTGCCGGTCGTCTGGCCAGCAGCAATGGTAATGACCGAGCCATTGCTCAAGGTCACGGTCACTGGGGTCTGGGCCGGGTTGGTCAGGGTGGCGGTGTAAACAATCGCACCGCCTTCGGTGATGGTGTTGCTGGCGGTCAAGGTCAGGCCGGTGGTGTCAACCGAATCGGTAATCGTCGTAACCGCTGGCGTGGTGCTCGGTACCAGGTTTTCGAAGTTGCCACCCGTCGCACCGGCAATGGTGGTGCTGACAGTGCTGCCGTTGCTGTAGACGTCGTTGGCCGGGGTATCCACGGCAACCGTGCCGGTCGTCTGTCCAGCAGCAATGGTGATGACCGAGCCATTGCTCAAGGTCACGGTCACCGGCGTCTGGGCCGGGTTGGTCAGGGTGGCGGTGTAGGTAATCTGGCCGCCTTCGGTGATGGTGTTGCTGGCGGTCAAGGTCAGGCCAGTGGTATCCGCCGAATCAGTAATCGTGGTGACCGCAGGCGCAGTGCTCGGCACCAGGTTCTCGAAGTTGCCACCGGTCGCGCCGGTGATGGTGGTGCTGACGGTACTGCCGTTGTTGTAGACGTCATTGGCTGGCGTATCAACGTTGACAGTGCCGGTGGTTTGGCCTGCAGCAATGGTAATGACCGAGCCATTACTCAAGGTCACGGTCACCGGAGTCTGGGCCGGGTTGGTCAGCGTCGCGGTGTAGGTAATCTGGCCGCCTTCGGTGACAGTATTGCCCGCGCTCAGGGTGACGGTGGTGGTGTCGACGGTGTCGGTGATCTGAGTCACGGCCGGCGTAGTGGGCACGGTCACGGCGATGCCGGTGCCGCCGGTGGTGCCGGTGACGGTCACGCTGATCTGGCTTGGGTCGTTGTAGACCGTGTCGTTCGGCGCCAGCGGTACGTTGACGCTGCCAGTCAGTTGGCCAGCCGGGATCACGATGACCGCGCCGTTGGACAAGGTCACGGTCAGGTTGGTCTGCGGGGCCTGGGTCACGGTCGCGGTGTACACCAGCACGCCGCCGGCCTCGGTCAGGGTCGGCGTGGCGCTCAGGGTCATGGTCGCATTGAGCACGGCGTTGGCGGTCGTATCGGCCGTGGTATCGCCACCCAGGATGTTGTCATCGGTGGCCGCCGCCGCAGCGAGGCCTTCGGTTGGGAAACCGACGGTAGGGTCGACGCTGCCGGCGGTGGCATCCAGCACCACAAAGCTGTGGCCGCCACCGGCGGCGCCCCCCGTACCCGCGGCAGTGGCGCCGGCGGCGGTGGCTTCCAGGGCAGTCGTCGGGTCGACGCCCGCGGCGATGGCTTGTTGCAGTTCTTCTACCGACGGCGCGGCCTGGGCGGTGGCTTGTGCCAGGTCAGTGGACGAGTCCGGAGCATTGGCGCTCCACTGGGTGTCGCGGCCCAGGTCCAGGGTGCGGCCATCGGCCAGCTCCAATGTGACGGCGCCGGCAGGGCCGGTGTCCAACTGGTCGCCTACGTTCAGGCGATCGCCTTCAATGAGTACGCGCCGAATGCCCTCTGGGGATACGACGAAAACCTGACCAACAATGCTTTTGACAACGGCAATAACACTGCTCATTGAAGACTCTCCGGGTGCCACGCTCAGTAGACTTCCATGGACCCGGCGGCTTTTAGGCAGCAGCGGTCTGGACGTTCATGTGTACAAAGTAAGGTTATTTGACGCTTTTCATTGTCAATATTTTGGCTGTTTTTGCCGGCTATTTTGTTTGTGCCAAACTATTGACCTTCTGCCGGCCATCCTAAACAATTGCCAACGTAATGTCACATTGATATTTAAGCGGCGACCTGTTCTTTCAGCGCGTGTTCCAGCTCCTGTTTTGAACTTTCCGACATACGGTCATTCCGGTTGCCATCATCCGATGCAGCGCCACGTTTCGCTGTGATTCAAGACAAGAGTTCTGGGAATAATCCAACCATGCGTTCGCACCTGCTCAAGGCTTTACCCTTCGTCCTCGCCGCCAGTTTCGTACAAGCACAAACCTTGCCGCAGGCCATGCAGCAGGCTTTGGATGTCCATCCTGAAATCCAGGCCGGCGTGAACAGTCGTCTCGCGGCGGATTACCAACTCAAGGCGGCCAAGGGCGGCTACCTGCCTAGAGTGGACCTTGCAGCCGGATATGGCCGCGAAGGCACCGACAGTGTCACCACCCGTTCGGGCGGTAATAACCATTGGGAAACCCTGAACCGCAGCGAATCGAGCCTGCGCTTGTCGCAAATGGTTTTTGACGGTTTTGCGACGTCCAGCGAAGTCGGGCGTCAACAAGCCACCGTCAATGCCCGTGCCTATTCGTTGCTGGACGCCTCCGAGCGCACCGGTTTGACAGTGGCCCAGGTTTACCTGGACGTGCTGACCCGTCGTGAGTTCGTGCGCCTGGCCGAGGAAAACCTCAAGAGCCACGAGCGCATCTTCGATCAGATCAAGCTGCGCACTTCCCGTGGCGTGGGCAGCGGCGCAGACCTGGACCAGGCCGAAGCGCGCATGGCCCAGGCCCGCAACAACTTGATCACCGAACAAACCAACCTGGCCGATGCCGAGACCAACTACCTCAGCGCCGTTGGTCAACTGCCCGATCAACTGGAGCGTCCTGCCGATTTTCTGGCATTGCTGCCGGCCAACCTGACCGAAGCCCGCGCCCAGATGCTGGAAAACAGCCCGGTGCTGCGTTCGGCCGAAGCCGACATCGCTGCCGCCGAGCAACAGTATGAAGCCGCCAAATCGAGCTTCTACCCACGCTTCGATGCTGAGTTGGGTCGCACCGCCGACAACGACCTGGACGGCCAGAACGGTCACAACAATGAATGGCAAGCCATGCTGCGCATGCGTTTCAACCTGTATGCCGGTGGCAGCAACAAGGCCGACCTGGAATCCAAGTCGTACCTGTCCAACCAGGCCCTGGACATCCGCAACAACGCGCTGCGCCAGTTGAACGAAGAACTGGGCCTGGCCTGGAACGCCTTGAACAACGCCAACGCCCAGGTGCCGGTCGCCCAGCAATACGTAGACCGCAGTGCCAACGTGCGCACCGCCTACCAGAAACAATTCAGCCTCGGCGAACGCACGCTGCTCGACTTGCTCGACAGTGAAAACGAGCTGTTCAGCGCTTCCCGTCGCCTGGCGGAAATCAAGAATGTGCAGCTGTTCACCCAGTACCGGATCAAGGCAACCATGGGCCAGTTGTTGAAAAGCCAGGGTGTGGTCGCGCCGTTGGCATCGGTTGTGCAGAACGACGTGAAACCCAAGGTCCAGTTGCCTGGGATGAATTGAGTCTTACCAGCCGTTTTAATCAGTCAGAGTGCCGAGCGTGGAATCAGAAGTCAGTCCAGTCGAACTAGTTCATGACCCGCGCACGCTGCACGACGACCCGCTGCTGGACGGTCTGCTGGCGCTCTGCATGCTGCATCAGAAGCCGGCCAGCGCGGCGATGCTCACCACCGGCCTGCCGCTGCCCAAGCAACGGCTGAGCGTCGAATTATTGTCGCGCGCGGCAGCCCGTGCCGGTCTGCAAGGGCGGGTGTTGCAACGCAAGCTCGAGCAAATTCCGACCATCGCCATGCCGGCGTTGCTGCTGCTTAAAGACGGCCGCAGCGCCGTATTGCTGGGCTGGGTCGGTGACGACCAGGCGCGATTGCTGCTCAGCGAAAGCGACGGCGGTGAGGTGACCGTCAGCCGCGAGCTGCTGGCCGATGACTACAGCGGCAAGGTGTTCTTCGCCCAACCGCAGCATAAATTTGACGTTAACCACGGCACGCTCATTCCCCGGGCGCGTTCGTGGTTTCGCGACACCCTCAAGCGCTCCCGTTGGCTGTACGCCGATGCCATCGCCGCCAGCCTGTTGATCAACATCATCGCCATGGCCGCGCCGCTGTTCGTGATGAACGTCTACGACCGCGTCGTGCCGAACCAGGCCGAATCGACCCTGTGGGTATTGGCCGTCGGCATCACCGGCGCCTATGTGTTCGACCTGATCCTCAAGATGCTGCGCAGCCTCTGCCTGGACCTGGCGGGCAAGAAAACCGACTTGATCATTTCGGCGACGCTGTTCGAGCGCATCGTCGGCATGGCCATGAAACACCGCCCGGCGCGGGTCGGCAGCTTTGCCCAGAACATTCATGAATTCCAGAGCCTGCGGGACTTCCTCGCCTCGCTAACCCTCACCAGCCTGATCGATTTGCCGTTCACCCTGCTGATCTTCATGGTCATCGCGATTATCGGTGGGCACCTGGTGTGGATTCCGGTGCTGGCCTTCCCGATTGCCCTGCTGATCGGCTATGCCTTGCAGAAGCCGTTGGTCGCGACCATGGAACGCACCATGGCCCTGGGCGCCGAGCGCCAGTCGAGCCTGATCGAAACCCTGGCCGGCCTGGACGCGGTGAAGGTCAACAACGCCGAGAGCGAGCGCCAGTACCAATGGGAACAGACCATCGGCACCCTCAGTCGCCTCGAACTGCGGGTGAAGATGCTGTCCGGCCTGGCGATGAACATCACCTTGCTGATCCAGCAATTGGCCGGGGTGATCATGATCGTCTTCGGGGTTTACCTGATCATCGCCGGCAACCTGAGCATGGGTGGGCTGGTGGCCTGCTACATGCTCAGCGGCCGCGCCCTCAGCCCGTTGGCCTCGTTGTCGGGCCTGCTGACGCGTTACCAGCAGGCGCGGGTGACCATGACCTCGGTCGACCAGATGATGGAGCTGCCCCAGGAGCGCAATTTCGACGAGCGCCCGCTGAGTCGCAAGGTATTGCAGGGCGCCGTTGAATGCCGGCAGTTGAACTTCACCTACCCGAACCAGCAGAACCCCGCGCTGAAGAACATCAACCTGGTGATCAAGCCGGGCGAGAAAATCGGCATCATCGGTCGCAGCGGCTCGGGCAAGAGTTCCCTGGCCAAGTTGCTGGTGGGCCTTTATCAGCCCGATGACGGCGCCTTGCTGGTGGACGGCGTGGACATCCGCCAGATCGACGTCAGCGAGCTGCGCTACAACATTGGCTACGTGCCCCAGGACATCCAATTGCTGGCCGGGACCCTGCGGGACAACCTGACCTCCGGCGCCCGTTACGTCGAAGACGAACTGGTGCTCCAGGCTGCTGAGCTGGCCGGCGTGCATGAATTCGCCCGCCTGCATCCGCAAGGCTATGAACTGCAAGTCGGCGAGCGCGGGCAGAACCTGTCTGGCGGCCAGCGCCAGAACGTCGCCCTGGCTCGCGCGTTGCTCCTCAACCCGCCGATCCTGCTGCTGGACGAACCCACCAGCGCCATGGACAACACTGGTGAAGAACGCTTGAAACAGCGCCTGGCCGCCGTGGTGGAAAACAAGACCGTGCTGTTGGTGACGCACCGGGCCTCCTTGCTGTCCCTGGTGGACCGCCTGCTGGTGATCGACCGTGGACAGATCCTCGCCGATGGCCCGAAAGCCGCCGTCATGGAAGCGTTGAAAAAGGGGCAGATCAGTGTTGCTTAAATCAGGTTTCAAGGGCGCTGTGGGTCGTTACTTCAAAGGTTCCGATTCACTGCATGGCCAACCGCTGCCCGAGGTCAACAAAGCCCTGATCGAGGACGCTCCCCGGGTGGTGCGCCTGACAATCTGGGGCATCATCGGCTTCTTTGTGTTCCTGGCGCTGTGGGCCAACTTCGCCGAGATCGACGAAGTGACCAAGGGCGACGGCAAGGCGATCCCCTCGTCCAAGATCCAGAAGATCCAGAACCTGGAAGGCGGCATCGTCGCAGAGCTGTTCGTGAAGGAAGGGCAGATCGTCGAGGCCGGCGCGTCGTTGATTCGCCTGGACGACACGCGGTTTGTCTCCAACGTCGGCGAAACCGAAGCGGATCGCCTGTCGATGCTGTTGCGGGTCGAACGCCTGAGTGCCGAGGTTGATGACCGGCCACTGAACTTCCCGGCCGATGTGCTCAAGGCGGTGCCGGGCCAGGCCGCCAGCGAAGAGTCGCTGTACATCAGCCGTCGCCAGCAATTGCACGATGAAATCGGTGGCTTGCAGGAGCAGTTGATCCAGCGCCAGCAGGAACTGCGCGAGTTTGTCTCCAAGCAGGCGCAGTACCGCTCCGGCCTGGCGCTGCAACGCCAGGAAATCAACATGTCCGAGCCGCTGGTGGCCCAAGGCGCGGTGTCGCCGGTGGAAGTGCTGCGGCTCAAGCGCGCCGAAGTCGAGACCCGTGGGCAACTGGACGCCACGACGCTGGCGATTCCTCGCGCCGAATCGGCGATCAAGGAAGTGCAGCGCAAGATCGACGAGACCCGCGGCAAGTTCCGCAGCGAAGCCCTGACCCAACTCAACGAAGCACGCACTGACCTAAACAAGGCCCAAGCCACCGGCAAGGCCTTGGAAGACCGCGTGAGCCGTACCCTGGTGACCTCGCCGGTGCGCGGCATTGTCAATAAACTGCTGGTGAACACCATCGGCGGCGTGATCCAGCCCGGCAGCGACCTGGTGGAAATCGTGCCGCTGGACGACACCCTCCTGGTGGAAGCGAAAATCCGTCCCCAGGACATCGCCTTCCTGCACCCCGGCCAGGACGCCACGGTGAAATTCACCGCGTACGACTACACCATCTACGGTGGGATGAAAGCCAAGCTGGAACAGATCGGTGCCGACACCATCACCGATGAAGACAAGAAGACCACCTACTACATCATCAAGCTGCGCACCGAACGCAGCCATCTGGGCACGCCTGAAAAGCCCTTGCTGATCATCCCTGGGATGGTGGCGTCGGTGGACATCATCACCGGCAAGAAAACCGTGCTCAGCTACCTGCTCAAGCCAATCATCAAGGCCCGGTCCGAGGCGTTGCACGAGCGGTAATGCCGAGTAGTTGATTATTCTGTGGCTTGGTAGCTTTTGTGGCGAGGGAGCTTGCTCCCGCTTGAGTGCGCAGCACTCATCGCTTTTTTTGGGGCCGCTGCGCGCCCCAGCGGGAGCAAGCTCCCTCGCCACAGTGTGGGGCTAACCCTTAAACCCCTGTGGGAGCGGGCTTGCTCGCGAAGGCGGTTTGTCAGTCAATGTATATGTAGCTGACCCGACGCCTTCGCGAGCAAGCCCGCTCCCACATTTGGTTTTGCAGCTCTAGCCAAAAGCCATATAGTTATTCGTTAACGGTATTTAAATTACTGTTCTTATACCTTTAAAGTCATCCCCCTGCGTACCTGCCGACCAATCGGCGCGCCGCACGACACAAACCAACACGGTGACCCCGTGAGTTTTTGATCGATTGCGCGCCCATTCAAGCGCGCCGTGCGTGGGAGTGATGTATGCCAGCCGTCTCTTTTTCTCCAGCTTCAAATGCCGCGAACATCGCGCCGCAGTCGTTCGACATCCGTCCATTCCCCGATGCCGTAGGCGCCGAGATCGTTGGCCTGGACTTGTCCAGACCCATCAACGACCAGGATTTCGCCCGCATCCACCGCGCCCACCTGGACTATCACGTCGTGGTGTTCCGCGATCAACGCATCACACCCGAACAGCACATCGCTTTCAGCCGTCGTTTTGGCGTGCTGCAGATCCATGTGCTCAAGCAGTTCCTGCTGGCCGGGCATCCCGAGATTCTCATCGTTTCCAACATCATCGAAAACGGCCAGTCCATCGGCCTGGGGGACGCCGGCAAGTTCTGGCATTCAGACCTTTCCTATAAAGAACTGCCCAGCCTCGGCTCGATGCTTCATGCCCAGGAGCTGCCGAGCGAAGGCGGCGATACGCTGTTCGCTGACATGCACAAGGCCTGGGACGGGTTGCCGGAAGCGCTGCGCAAAGCGGTGGAGGGCCGTTCGGCGGCGCACTCCTACACGGCGCGCTACAGCGAGACCAAATTCGAAGGCAACTGGCGCCCGACGCTCACGCCTGAGCAACTGGCCCAGGTCGCCGAAGTCGTGCATCCCATCGTCCGCACCCACCCGGAAACCGGGCGCAAGGCGTTGTTCGTCAGCGAAGGCTTCACCACCCGCATCGTCGGCCTGCCGGAAGATGAAAGCAAAGCCATCCTGACGGAGCTGTATGCCCACAGCGTGCTGCCGCAGAACATCTATCGCCATCAATGGCAGCCCCACGACTTGGTGTTCTGGGACAACCGCTCGCTGATTCACCTGGCCGCCGGCTGCCCGAGTCATCTGCGCCGCAAGCTGTACCGCACCACCATCCAGGGCGACGCCCCTTTCTGATCGGCTGCGCCTCGCGCAAAAAGCCCGGAGAATCACCATGTCCACACGCATTGCTTTTGCCCCGCTGGCCGCCGCCATCGGCCTGGGGTTCAGTTTGCTGGCCGGCAGCCTCGTCGCGCCCGCCAGCGCCCACGCCGAGGGCGAGATTCGCATCGCCGAACAGTTCGGCATCGTTTACCTGTTGCTGAACGTGGTCCGCGACCAGCAATTGATCGAGAAGCATGGCAAGGAGGAGGGCATCGACATCAAGGTCGACTGGACCCAGCTATCAGGCGGCGCGGCAGTCAACGATGCGTTGCTGTCGGGTTCCATCGACATTGCCGGGGCTGGCGTCGGGCCGCTGCTGACGGTCTGGGACCGCACCCGTGGCAAGCAGAACGTCAAGGCCGTGGCCTCCCTGGGCAACTTTCCCTATTACCTGTTGAGCAACAACCCGAACGTCAAGACCATCGCCGACTTCACTGAGAAGGACCGCATCGCGGTCCCAGCGGTGGGAGTGTCGGTGCAATCGCGGTTCCTGCAATTCGCTGCCGCCAAGCAGTGGGGCGACAAGGACTTCAATCGCCTCGACAAGTACACCCTGGCCGTCCCGCACCCGGACGCCACGGCCGCGTTGATTGCTGGCGGCACCGAGTTGACCGGGCACTTTTCCAATCCACCGTTCCAGGACCAGGCCCTGCAAAATCCCAACGTCCACGTCGTACTCAATTCCTATGACGTGCTCGGGCCGAATTCACCCACGGTGCTGTTCGCCACCGAGAAATTCCGCGACCAAAACCCGAAGACCTACAAGGCCTTCGTCGAGGCCCTGACCGAAGCGGCCGAGTTCGCCCAAAAGGACAAAGGCGCGGCGGCGGACACCTACCTGCGTGTGACCAAGGCCAAGATCGACCGGGCGACCTTGCTGAAGATCATCGACAACCCGCAGATCGAATTCACCGTCACCCCGAAAAACACCTACCCGCTGGCCGAATTTCTCTACCGCGTCGGCGCCATCAAGCACAAACCGGCGTCGTGGGAAGATTATTTCTTCCAGGACGCCAAGCCGTTGCAGGGGAGCTGATCGTCATGAACGCGCCATTGCAAGGCCACGCGGCCAGCAACCTCAGCCGTACCGATACCGCGTTGTTATCGGTGGACAACGTCAGCCTGGAATACCGCACCCCGCAGCGTGTGGTGCGGGCCACCCATCAAGTGAGTTTCGAGGTCGATCCGGCGGACCGCTTTGTATTGCTTGGCCCGTCCGGGTGCGGCAAGTCCACGCTGCTCAAGGCCATTGGTGGTTTCATCGCACCGTGCGAAGGCGAAATTCGCCTGCAAGGCCAAACCGTCAACGCGCCGGGCCCGGATCGCATCGTGGTGTTCCAGGAATTCGACCAATTGCCGCCGTGGAAAACCGTCAAGCAGAACGTGATGTTCGCGCTGCTGGCGTCGGGCACGCTCAAGCGTCGCGAAGCCGAGGAGCGGGCGCTGCATTACCTCGACAAGGTCGGCCTGGCGGCGTTTGCCGATGCCTACCCTCACACCTTGTCCGGCGGCATGAAGGCCCGCGTTGCGATTGCCCGGGCGCTGGCGATGCAACCAAAAATCCTCCTGATGGACGAGCCCTTTGCCGCCCTCGATGCCCTGACCCGACGCAAGATGCAGGAGGAATTGCTGCTGCTCTGGGAGGAGGTGCGTTTCACCCTGTTGTTCGTCACCCACTCCATTGAAGAGGCATTGGTGGTGGGCAATCGTATTTTGCTGTTGTCGCCGCACCCGGGACGGGTGAGGGCGGAAATCCACAGCCATCAATACGACCTGCACAGCCTCGGCGGCGTGGGTTTCCAGCACACGGCGCGGCGGATTCATTCGTTGCTGTTCGAGCAAGGCCAGTCGCCGGACGCCGAGCGTGAGCTGGATTTCACCGACATCCGTATCGCCTACTGACCCTGTAGGAGCTGTCGAGTGCAACGAGGCTGCGATCTTTTGATCTTTCGTCCGAGACTCAAGCGTCAGGGGAAAGATCGCAGCCTCGCTTCGCTCGGCAGCTCCTACGGGGCGGTGCCAGGATTTGAAAAGAGAGTGTTTATGAGCCAGTTATCGCCTGCGCGCGAAGAATACGAAGTCGACCTGCAGCCGCTGACCCACGTGCCATTGGAGCGCGAGTTGCCCTTGGGCCAGCGCCTCTGGCAACAGGGTTGGTTGCGCAAAAGCCTGATCCTGTTACTGCTGGCGCTGGTGTGGGAGGGCGTGGCCCGATACCAGAACAATGACCTGCTGCTGCCGAGTTTCCTGCAAACCACCAGCGCTTTGTACGACGGAATGCTCAGTGGCGAGCTGCTGGGCAAGGTGTGGATTTCCCTGGTGGTGCTGCTCAAGGGTTATTTGCTGGGCATCGTCCTGGCGTTTGGCTTGACCACCTTGGCGGTGTCGACGCAGCTAGGCCGCGACCTGCTCAGCACCCTGACGTCGATGTTCAACCCGCTGCCGGCCATCGCCCTGTTGCCTTTGGCGCTGCTGTGGTTCGGCCTGGGGCAGAACAGCCTTATTTTCGTGCTGGTGCATTCGGTGCTGTGGGCGTTGGCGTTGAATATGTATGCGGGGTTTCTTGGCGTGTCGGAAACGCTGCGCATGGCCGGGCGCAACTACGGGCTCAAAGGCCTGCGCTTTGTCTTGTTCATCCTGATCCCGGCGGCGCTGCCGTCGATCCTCGCCGGGCTGAAGATCGGCTGGGCTTTTGCCTGGCGCACCCTCATCGCTGCCGAGCTGGTATTTGGCGCCACCAGCGGCAAGGGCGGCTTGGGCTGGTACATCTTCCAGAACCGCAACGAGTTGTACACCGACAAGGTGTTTGCCGGGTTGGCGGTGGTGATCCTCATCGGGTTGCTGGTGGAGAACCTGGTGTTCGACAGTTTGGAGCGGGTGACGGTGAAGCGTTGGGGGATGCAGCGGTGAAAAGGGGTTAGTCACCTAAATGACGCTTGATTTCAGCCAACCTTTGGTTACGGATCTCTTTGGCTTGCTTGATTGCAACGAATTCACGCTCATCACTGAGTTGCTTCCTGGCGTCTTTGCTTGCCTGCTGGAGACGTTGTTGGGATCGGTAGGTAGGTTGCTGTCGCACTAGGGTGCGGGGAGGGGAAGGTTGGATGCGTGAGATTGTCGAAGTACGTGTAGTAGCGGTATGAGCGTGGAGTGGCATAAGCTGCTGCGGCACTGTCTGCGTCGTCCCTATTTTTTGGGTGACGAACATACTGACCGCTTTTCTTGCTCGACTTGTGCCACCGGAAATAGTTGAGATAACGCTACCGATATTGCTAGCCGCCCGACTAGCTGATGTTGTCGCAACGCTGGTGGTCCGATTTATGGCAGTTCGCAGCCCGCCAATAAATTTCTGCATAACGACCGAAGGCCAGCCAAAATGGTGTCCCGTCGGATCCGAATTCATCACCGGCTCCCCACCGCAATACATATACGAATTCAACCCACCCTTACCAAACGGACTCATATTGTCCGGGCTATGAAAGCGCATCAGGCGTGGGTTGTAGACGCGGTAGCCATTACCCAGGAAATACCATCCGGGCATCGTTTCACGCCGTTCGCCATTGAACCCCAATTGGGATATCACCTCATGCTGCGCCGACTGGTGACCGTACGGCGAGTATGCGATGCGATTGGTATTGCCCGCATCGACTTCAACGAGTACCGAGTTTTTGAGATCCACCGCCAGCAACACGGTACGTTGTTGGCTAGGGTTTGCTGGATCGTTCGTTATGGTCTGAGTCATACGAAACACCGGCAAGCATGAGATTGGGAGCTGTGGGCCATAGTTCTACTCCCTTGGCGTCGGTTGGAGAACTATCAGAACTGTTAGTTTTTCTCACTCCGTACAGCCTGCTTGCAGGTACCCGGACGCCAACATGGACCCGTGGCCAGAGATTGCTCCCGCTCGACTGTTCCCTGTAGGAGCTGCCGAAGGCTGCGATCTTTTGATCTTTCGCTTGGGACTCAAGTGCCTGGGGGAAGATCGCAGCCTCGTTTCACTCGACAGCTCCTACACAGCTCCTACACGCAGGCCGGCGGGAGCAATCTCTGGCCGCGGGGTTTGGGTTGCCTGGGCTGACGCCTTCGCGAGCAGGCTCGCTCCCACAGTTGATCGGGTGTTGGCCTCGATATTGGGTTCGACACAAAACCCCTGTGGGAGCGAGCCTGCTCGCGATGGCAATCTTCAATCCACCGCAGACCTGTCAGCCCGCCGCTTGCACCTCCAGTCGATCCATCGCCCGCTCCACCAACAGATGCACCCCATCGGCCATCCGACTGATCGCCAGGATCACGCTGCGGCGCGAACCGTCGACATCGTCGGCCAGGTCGGCGGCGATGGCGCTGATGGACAGCAGGTCTTCGGAAGCATTGGCCAGCAGGGTTTCGGTGTCGATATCAGGGGCAACCATGAAGAGTTGGGATGCTTGGGTTTTGCCCGAGGCTTCAGCGGTGGGTTTGGGGTTGAGGTAGTAATCGAGGGCGCGTTGGGCTGCTTCGTCGAGTGTGCTGGAGCTGGGTGAAGTGGGCTTCGTTTCTGCTGTTGTCATTGGGGAACTCCTAAACGACCAGTAAGGAGCCTTTGCTACGCAGCGAATCCTACTGAGATCGCTGAATGGCATGGGCTGTTTCGCCCTAAACAGATATTTCGGACTTGCACGTCCGTGTCACCGTTTTTTCAGTGACAAACCCAGACTAGCGGTGAGCCTAAAGGCGGACAAGTTCACCAACATCGCCGCAACTTGAAGGAAATCTCCTAGGACTCAGCTGTAGGTAAGCGGTACACAGAACCTGTGGCGAGGGAGCTTGCTCCCGCTCGGCTGCGCAGCAGTCGTAAAACCGGGCAATGCGGTGTGCCTGAAGGAATGCTGAGGCCTGCTTCGCAGGCCAGCGGGAGCAAGCTCCCTCGCCACGGTTATGGGTTGTCTGGGCTGACGCCATCGCGAGCAGGCTCGCTCCCACAGTGGGACGGGGGTGGTCTCGATATTGAGTTCGACACAAAATCCCTGTGGGCCCGAGCTTGCTCGCGATGACAATCTTCAAGTCACCGCTAACCTGACACTTAAATCCCTGTGGCGAGAGAGCTTGCTCCCGCTGGCCTGCGAAGCAGGTCTCGTTGGCGAGATTTAATTATCGCTGCCAGCCCATCAGCCCAGTAAAGCCCCTCCCATTTCCTTTAGACTGGCCGCCCTCAAGCAAGCCTTCAGGACATGGAATGCCAACCTCTCACAGCCCTCTTCGCAAAGCCCTGGTCGTTTGGTTATACGCGGCGGCCCTGATGCACCTGCTCGCCGGCGTCATGCTGACGTGGGCGGGTCACTCCGGCTTGCTCGATCACTATCTGAACACCATCGAACAAGCGTTCTGGGGTACCAATGCCGTGCCCGCTACGGCACACGCGCAGCAAGTCTGGTGGCTGGCCTTGTTCGGCGCCACATTGCAGAGCTATGGGCTGTACATGCTCGCCCTTGTCCACATCGGTCATCGATTGAAGCGCGCCATGCCCTGGGGTTGGCTGATCGCCGGCATCCTGCTGTGGGCACCCCAGGACATGTGGATTTCCGCCCAGGCCCAGGTCTGGTCGCACCTGTGGTTCGACAGCGTCGCCTTGCTCGTTTTATTGCCGCCGCTGTTCTGGCTCTATCGCCACGACCGCCGCACCTCCCTGACTGACAACGCGTCGAGTGATTCAAACCATGCCTGACTTTTCACTGCTGGACTGGGCCATCACCCTGCTGATTGCCCAAGCGATCCTCGGTGCGCTGGACACCCTGTATCACCACGAACTCACCGTCGCCTTGCCCTATCGCCACAGTGCGCGGCTGGAGCTGTCCATTCATGCCTTGCGCTCGTGCTTTTACGGGATCCTGTTCCTGGGCATGGCGCATCTGGCCTTCGAAGGCACCTGGGCGATTGTCATCGCGCTGCTGTTCGCCCTGGAGATTTGCCTGACGCTCTGGGACTTCGTGGTCGAGGACCGCAGCCGCAAGCTGCCGCCCATCGAGCGCATCATGCACACGGTGCTGGCGGTCAACGGCGGGGCCTTCTTCGCGTTGTACGGCGTGCAATTGGCCCAGTGGGCGAGTTTGCCCACCGGCCTGAGCGCGATCGACCTCGGTTGGCGCGGCTGGCTACTGACCTTGTTCGCCATCGGGGTCACGGCCTCGGGGATTCGCGACGGCTTGGCGGCCTTGCGCATGCAACGGGCAGGCAAGCCGGCCAACCCATTTGCCGGCGGCGCCTACAAGCGCGTGCTGGTCACGGGGGGCACCGGGTTTATCGGCGAGACCCTGGTCAATCAATTGCTCGACGCCGGGCACACGGTCAGCGTGCTGGCTCGCGATCCGTTGAAGGCGGCCTATCTGTTTGACGGCCGCGCCCGCTGCCTGCGTTCGCTGGGCAAGCTGGGCCATGACGAAATGTTCGATGTGGTGATCAACCTGGCGGGTGCCCCGGTGGCCGGGCCGCGTTGGAGTCCCAAGCGCCAGGCGCAACTCATTGCCAGCCGGGTCAACACCACCGAAGCCTTGATGGCCTGGTTGAAAAACGCCCGGCACAAACCGGCGTTGTGGATACAGGCCTCAGCCGTGGGTTTTTACGGCGTGCGTGACGCCACCGAAAGCCTCGATGAAAGCGCCGCCCAGGGCGATGGCTTCATGGCTGAACTCTGTGTGCGTTGGGAAGCCTCCGCCCGGCCTGCCACTGAGTTGGGCGTGCGTCAGGTGGTGATGCGCCTGGGCGTGGTGTTCGGTCCGGGCGGTGCGTTGCTGCCGTTGCTGATTCCGTTTCGCCTGGGGTTCGGCGGGCGCATGGGCGACGGTCGGCAAATCATGAGTTGGGTGCATCGCGATGACGTGATCCAAGTGATCGCCCGAGCCTTCGATGATGAAAGCCTGTGCGGCACCTACAACCTGGTGGCACCGGAGACGGTCAGCCAGGCGTTGTTTGCCGAAAGTGTCGGCAAGGTGCTCAAGCGTCCGGTGTGGTTCCACATCCCTGCCGCGCCGGTACGCGCCTTGGCTGGCGAGATGGCCCAGCTGTTTTTCGACGGCCAGCGGGTGGTGCCCAATCGTCTCGTCGAGGCCGGCTATACGTTCCGTTACCCGACGCTCGACGCCGCCCTGCGCGACTTGGCCTGAGGAGCGCCCATGAGCAAGCCCCGGATGTACCTGCTGGCCGGCAACGGCAGCGCGGTCGATTGGTGGGACGACGCGTTGCCGCATTTTCAACACCACGACGTCGTGCCGCTGGAACTGCCCGGTTTTGGCAACAACCCCCACGCTCCTTGCGAAGACCTGGCGGCCTACGCGCAGGCGTTGCTGGCGGCAACGGACAAGGGCAGCGCGATCATGGCGGTCGGGGTCAACGCCTTGCTGGTGCTGCACGCCTTGCAACGGCAACCGGGACACTTTTGCCGCAGCGTGTTGCTGGCGCCGGTGGGCGCGTTTTTGTGGCAGCGGCGACTGCCGGCATTGATGTCGCCACTGCCGATTCGAAAGACCATTCATTGGCTGCTGGCGAACAAGCCGACGCTGTTTGCCCACAAGTTCTCCAGCCAGGCCTGGACGCCCGCGCAATACCAGCGCATGGGCGCCGGCTACGCTCGTTGCCGAGCCTTTGTGCCGCACTGGGACCTGGTGCGTGCCGACACCGCGTTGCCATTGCTGGAATGGATCACCGACCCGGTCGAACTGGTGTGGGGCGATCAGGACAAGGTATTGGGCATCGCGCAGGCGGCGGCCTGGTCGGCCATTCTGGCCCGTGCCGACTTGACCATCAGCCTGAAGCCCGGTTGGGGCCACTACCCGTGGATCGACTCGCCCGCTGAATTCACGGCATGGCTGGAGTCTGGCGAGCGTGGTTTTGTCGCGCATACCAAAGGCGGCCGCTTGCGTCTCGCGGCGCTGGCGGGGCAGCCGGTGCCGGCGGCGCTGTCGCTCAACCACTGCGATGATCCGAGCCTGCGGGTTTTTTTGGACGGCCAGCCGGACGCTACCTGGGCGGTGCGCTCCTCCAGTTACGGCGAGGATCAGGCCGATGCGGCCAACGCCGGCTTGAGCACCACGTACCTGCGCGAACCGACGCACAACGTACCGGCGCGGATTGCCGAGTTGAGCGCGGCGGGTGTCGAGGAAGTGGTGGTGCAGCGTTTCATCGCGCCACGGCTGTCGGGGATCGCGTTCGTGCGTCACCTGTCCGTTGAGCTGGAATGGGTCGAGGGGCACCTGGAGTCGTTGGCCGATGGCCAAGTGAGCCCCGAGCGGGCGGTTATTTCCCGTCTCGGCGAGGCATGGAACAGTGGCACGTTCAAGCCAGTCCACGGCCTGACCGCCGAGGCGCTATGGCGCTTTCTGCAAGGCGTATTGCGGGTCTTTCACTATGTGCCCGGCGACGTCGAATGGGCCTGGGACGGCAGCCAACTGTGGCTGCTGCAATACCGGCCGATCAGCGACTACGGCTGGCGCCGCCACCTGACCGCCGCCAACATCGCCGAGATCCTGCCGCCCCGACCCAGTGTGTTGGTGGAGTACGCCCAGCGTCGCGCGGCGGCAAGCATTCCGGCGATCATGGCGCGTTGGGATTCGCGGGTACTGCAGGACAACGAGCCCTTCACGGCAGTGTTTGGCGGCGCTTCGTACATCAACAATGACCTGTTTCTCGCCCGGCTGGTCGACTGGGGCATCAGCGCCAGCAGCTACGCCGGCGAGGTCGGCGGCGCGACACCGCACCTGCCTTGGCGGCCACTGCGCCTGATGCGTTCGCTGCCGTTGTTCCTGCGCATGCAACGCATCGCCCGCGGGAACTTGTTGACGCTGGAAAACGGCTTGCGACGTTTTGACCGAGAGCTGCGCGAACTGACCGAACAAGGCGCCGACGGCCAGCAACTGGCCGACTGGTTTACCCGCTTCTACGTGTTCGTAGTGCAGGGCAACCTGTGCATCGCCAGCGCCTTGGCCAGCAGTGGCGGCGACTGGCTGGGGCGGCCACCGACCGCCTATGACAACCTTGAACACAGCCCTCATCGGCTGCCGTGGGAGACCGACCCGGCGACACCACGCCCGGCGCCGATCGCGCTACCGTTGCAGGCCTTTCCACAATGGCCCCTGGCGATTCGCTTGGCCCATGGCGCCGGCCTGCCGGGGCTGCGCGGTTATTACTTGCAAGTGCGCGAGTGGTATCGCGACAACCTGATGCGGATTTTCTTTCGCTTGCATCACGCCATGCCCGCCGCTGACCAGGCGCATTGGTTCGCCCCGCACCCGGATATCCGTAGCCGTGACGGCAGCTTCTGGCAGGACGGTCGTGAAGGCACCGAGCAGGCGAGTGGTTTCTTGATTTACCCGGGGCAGGCCCAAGGTATTTTGGGCGAGGACATCCTGTTGGAGGACACCCTGGACCCTGGTCGCCACGCCCACTATCAAAGCGCCCGTGCGGTGATCGCGCGCATGGGTGGCCGCCTGTCCCACGGCTCGACGCTGCTGCGTGAATTGCGCAAACCTTCGGCGGTATTGCCTCAGGTTGATGTGGGGTGGTTGGGGCGCGAGGTGGTGTATTGCGATGGGGTGTTGAGGTTGGTGGAGTAGGCAGCGCGATGATCCGTCGATCACAGAACCTGTGGCGAGGGAGCTTGCTCCCGCTGGGTTGCGCAGCAACCCCAAGCAATTTGAATGCGATCTGCCTGATACACCGAGGCGTTAGGGTTTGGGACTGCTGCGCAGTCCAGCGGGAGCAAGCTCCCTCGCCACAAGGAGTGCGTTCAACTCTGGAGCTGTTCTCAATCCCCAGAAACGAAAAAACCGGCCGAAGCCGGTGTTTTCACCCCAACGGCCAGAGAATTTAATCTCTGCGTACGGGGTTGAGTGAGGTCATCCCAAGTTGAAGAAGTCGTGAGGTGAACGCTGCCCTCGCCACAGAGATTTTCCCTCTCTTCACCGCTACTCCCTTGACGCCCCCCACCGCTGTCGTAGACTCCGCCCATCCGTCAGGGAGTAACGGTCATGCGACGTTTGAGCAGTTGGGTTGTGGGATTGACCTTCATAACGTGCGGGGTCCAGGCGCAAACGCCGGCTTCCGACGATCCGTTGCTGGAGAGCAACGTCTCGGCCAGTGTGTCGGGAAACGAGGCGCGTGGCGTGCTTCGGGCGCGGGACCAGGCAGTGTTGGCCAGCGAGTTGGCCGGGCGGATTGTCGAGTTGCCGTTCAGCGAGGGCGAGTCGTTCAAGAAGGGTGACACCCTGGCGCGTTTCGATTGTTCGGCCTATCAGGCCCAGCTCAATGCGGCCCAGGCGGCCAGCCGTGGTGCCGGTGAAGAGCTGGCCCATAACCGGCAGTTGGCGGCGTTGAAATCCGTTGGGCGTTTCGAGGTGTCGCGGGCCGAGGCGCGCCTCAGCGAGGCCCAGGCGCAATCCCAGGTCTACCAGGTGCAGGTCAAGCGTTGCAGCGTGATCGCGCCGTTCGATGGACAGGTGGTGGCGCGCAAGGTCCAGCGTTATGAAAGCGTCGCGGCCGGCGCGCCATTGCTGGATGTGGTCGATAACCGCACCCTGGAGATTCACCTGCTGGTGCCTTCACGCTGGATGGACCGGCTCAAGCCCGGCCAGCCCTTTACCTTCGTCCCCGATGAAACCGGCAAGCCGTTGCAAGCGACGGTCAAGCGCCTGGGCGCGCGCATCGACGAGGGCAGCCAGACGCTGCTGCTGGTGGCGAACGTGCCGGATGCCAGCGGCCTGCTGTCCGGCATGAGCGGCACGGCGCGTTTCTCGGAGTCGAAGTGAACGCGCCAGTGACGGGCAGTACCGAGCAGGTGTTCGCCCGCTTCCTCGATCTGGAGCGCCAGACGAGGGCCGCGCGTACACCGGAGCAACTGAGTTACAGCCTGGTCAACGACGGCCAGGCGCTGTTCGGCTTTCGCCACGCCGCGTTGTTGATCGCCGGCAAGGTCCAGGCCGTGACCGGGGTCAGTACCGTGGAACCGAACGCGCCGTTCGTGGCGTTTGTCGAGCAGGCGGTGGCGCAGTTGTTCAAGCTGGGCCTGTTGAACCAGGCCCGGGTGATCGCCGCCGATGGGGTGAGCGAATCCATCCGGGCAGACTGGCGCAGCCTGTCGGCCGGGCAAGTGTTCTGGCTGCCGTTGATCGATCATCAGGGCCAGGTGTTCGGCGGTTTGTGGTTGGCCCGCGACCTGCCATGGACGCCGCCGGAGCAAGTGCTGCTGTCGCAACTGGGCGACACCTACAGCCATGCGTGGTTGGCGTTGCAACCGCGCAAGCCATGGCGCCTGCGTTGGACGCGCAAGCGCCAGGTGGCGCTGGTGGCGCTGTTGCTGCTGGGCTTGCTGATCCCGGTGCGCCAGTCCGTGTTGGCTCCGGCCGAAGTGGTGCCGCTGGGCGGGCAAGTGGTGGCGGCGCCGTTGGATGGGGTGATCGCCGAGTTCCTGGTCAAGCCCAACCAGAGCGTCAAGAACGGCGACCTGTTGTTACGTTTCGAAAGTACCAGTCTCAAGGCCCAGGCCGATGTGGCCGAGCGGGCGTTGGGCGTGGCCGAGGCCGAACTCAAGGCCAATTCCCAGCGCTCGTTTGCCGACGCTGAATCCAGTTCGAAGATTGACTTGCTCGCCGCCCGCGTCGAACAGAAACGCGCCGAGCGCAACTACGCACTTGAACTGCTCAAGCGCAGCGAAGTGCGCGCCGAGCGCGACGGCATTGCGGTGTTCGCCGACGCCGAGCGCTGGCTCGGCAAGCCCGTGCAAACCGGCGAACGCCTGATGGAAATCGCCGATCCAAACCAGGCCGAGTTACGCATTGAATTGGCGGTGGGTGACGCGATTGCCTTGGAGCCCGGTGCGCAAGTGGCGTTGTTTCTCGACAGCGACCCGTTGCAGCGGCACCTGGCCCGGCTCGAACGTTCGGCCTATGAAGCGCAGCCTACCGCCGCCGGCCAACTGGCGTATCGATTGGATGCGCGTTTCGATGCCACGGCGCCGCGCATTGGCCTGCGAGGCACGGCGAAGGTCTTCGGCGACCGTGCCCCGCTGGCGTTGTACCTGCTGCGGCGGCCGCTGGCCGGCCTGCGCCAGAGCGTAGGCCTGTAGCATGGACCTGCCGAGCCTGCGGCCGGACCTGCAATTGTCCACGGCGGCCCCCGATCCGGATGGCTCGCCGCAATGGACGCTGGCCGATCCGGTGCGCGGACGCTATTTCAAGCTGGGCGCGGCGGCGATGCGCATGTTGCGGCACTGGTCCCTGGGCGATCCGGAACAGGTACTGCAGGCCGCGAACCGCGAGCCGGGCCTACCGCTCAACGGGGAATCGCTGGAGCAGTTGCTGGGCTTCTTGCGTGGTCATGACCTGATCAGCGCGATGGACCCGCAACAGCGTGACAGTTATCTGTTCAAGACCGCCGCGCAACGCCAGAGCGTGTGGCAGATCCTGCTGCACCAATACCTGTTTTTTCGCATTCCGCTGTGGCGCCCGGACGCTTTTCTAAATCGGGCCTGGCCCTGGTTGGCGCGGTTCGGCCCTGGGATCCTGCGTTATGGCCTGCCGCTGACCCTGGGTCTTGGCATCTTCCTGGTGTCGCGGGACTGGCAGCGATTCGTCGCGACGTTTCCACACCTGTTCAGCCTGGGCGGTGCGTTGGCGTTCGGGGCGGCGTTGCTCTTCGCCAAGCTGTGCCACGAGTTCGGCCATGCCTTCATGGCCAAGCGCGCCGGTTGCCGGGTGCAGAGCATGGGCGTGGCGTTCATGGTGCTGTTGCCGATGTTCTATACCGACGTCAGCGACGCCTGGCGGATCAGGGATCGCCGCGCACGGTTGCTGATCGGTGCCGGTGGGGTCCTGGCCGAATTGCTGCTGGCGTGCATCGCGCTGCTGGCCTGGTCGCTGTTGCCCGACGGGCCGGCACGTACCGCGGCGTTCATGTTGGCCAGCGCCACCTGGATCACCACGTTGATCATCAACCTGAACCCCTTCATGCGCTTCGACGGGTATTTCCTGCTCAGTGATTTCTGGGCGGTGGATAACCTTCAGGGGCGTGCGTTTGCCCTGTGTCGCTGGCGCCTGCGCGAAGCCTTGTTCGGGTATGGCGCGGCGGCGCCGGAACCCTGGTCGCCGAAGATGCGTCGGCGTTTGTTGGTGTGGGGTTATGGCTCGTGGCTGTGGCGGGCATTGTTGTTTTTCGGGATTGCCTTGGCGGTCTATCACCTGTTCTTCAAGGTGCTGGGAATTTTTCTGATGATGGTGGAATTGGTGTGGTTCATTTTCATGCCCATCGTGAATGAGTGGCGGCAATGGTGGAGTCGTCGTGAGCAAGCCCACGGCGGGCGGATGCTCCTGAGTGGCCTGGTGTTGCTGGCGCTGCTGCTGGTGTTGCTGCTCCCCTGGCGCAGCGCGGTGGAAGTGCCGGCCATGCTCGAGGCCGGGCGCGCCAGCGCCTTGCATGCGCCGGTGGCGGCGCGGGTCAAGCGGGTGAATGTGCACGACGGCCAGACCGTGGCCCAGGGCGATGTGCTGATTGAGTTGGAGTCGCCGGACATGGCGTCGCGCCTGGCCATCGTGCGCCGGGAAATCGAGATCCAGCAGTTGCAGATGCGCCGTCAGGCCGGGCGCAGCGAAACCGCCGCCGATGCCGGCATCGTCGAACAGCAACTGGCCGAAGCGGTGGCCGAGTACCGCGGCCTGGTGGCCCAGCGCGAACGGCTGTTGTTGCGTGCGCCCCATGCCGGCCAGGTGCGCGATGTGTTGCCGCAACTGTCGATAGGGCGCTGGTTGTCACCCACACAGGCGCTGGCGCGGGTGGTGCAGACCGATTCGCGGTTGCGCGGCTACCTCACCGAAGCCGAGCTTTGGCGGGTCGGGCCGGGTGCCACGGGCCGGTTCATCGCTGACGATCCGATGCACACATCGATGGCCGTGCGGTTGAATGAAATCGACACCAACGGCGTGGCCTGGGTCGAACAGCAAGCGTTGACGTCCGACCATCACGGGCCGATTGCGGTGCGCCGCGACTCGCAACAACGGGCCGAGCCGGTCCAGGCGCAATACGGCGTGCGCCTGAGTACGGTGGACGCCACGTCCGCTCCGGTGCAGCCGCTGCGTGGCGTGGCGGTGTTGCAGGGCGAGGGCGAGTCGGTGTTGGGAGCGGCCTGGCGTCGGTTGGCGGCGTTGGGTGTCAGGGAAAGCGGGTTCTAGGCCTAGGGGGCAAGCATGGATTCGGTGGCGGCAGAGGGGTTGGTGGTGCGTCCATCGCGGATCAGCGATGGTCCGTTCCTGCAGGGCCTGTACCAGGCGGCGCGGCCGGACCTGCAATGGATCGACGGCGAACATGAACAGGTACAGCAGGTGATTGCCCAGCAGTTCCAGGTGCAGGAGCAAGGGTTGGGCGAAAATTTCCCCAACGCCATGCATTACGTCGTGGAAAAACTCGGCACTGCGATTGGCGCCTTGAGCACGGATTTCGGCCCCAATGAGATTCGCGTGCTGTACCTGGCCTTCATCCCCCAGGCCCGCGGCCAGGGCTATGGCCGGGCGGTGTTGCAAGGGGTGCAGAAAGCCGCGCAACAGATCCGCTGCCCGGTGGCGACCGTGGTCTGGGCGAGCAACCCTCATGCACGCCGGCACTACTTGGCGCTGGGCTTCGAAGTGCAAGAGCGCAACCCGGCGGCGGAGCGGTTGGTCTGGTATCCGAAAGGCAACTGAATGACGCCGTACCCCTGTGGGAGCGAGCTTGCTCGCGAAGGCGATCTTCCATCCATCCGGAACCCGTGGCGAGGGAGCTTGCTCCCGCTGGCCTGCGAAGCAGGCCCTCTGTCTTTCTCCAGTCGGACAGTTTTGTCAGGTTTTGCGACTGCTTCGCAGCCGAGCGGGAGCAAGCTCCCTCGCCACAGGTTCCGGGTCGTCTGGGCTGACGCCATCGCGAGCAAGCTCGCTCGCTACCACAGTTTGAAATGAGTCCAGTCAGTTAAACGCAATATAGAAATACCCCAGCGCCGGATCCCGCCCCATGGGCGGTATCCGTGATACGAACACCCCCTCGATCTTGCCCAGTTCCGGCACTTCCAGAGCGCAGAGTCCGTCGACGAATTCAGTGCCTTCCAGGCTGTTGAATTCCACGCTGAACGGCATCCGCGCGGTGTTCGGCATCTTCGCCCGTGGGCTTTCTTCAAGGGTTTCGAAGTGCACCGGCAGGCAGCTGCCGTCGGGCAGGGTCAGGCTGCCGGTCCGGCCCAGCAGCGGTTGGAAATGGCGGCTATGAACCTGTTGCAGCATGTCGACACTCCAAAAGGCCGGAGGACCGCAGCCCTCCGGCGGCTCATCAGTTACGGGACGGGAAGTAGCCTTGAAGGGCGATGCTGAAGTTGATCGCCAGGAACGGGTTCATTACCGCCATTGGCGTGTTGCCGCCCGTGGGGGCGACCGTGCCGTTGACCGTGGTGGTGACGCCTTGCAGCGGCACTGGCGAAGCGCCTATCTGGTCGGAATAGATCGCCGCCGAGCCCGGCCCGGTGCCCGAGGTGCCGATGAACGAGTTGGTGGCCGTGGGGGTATTCACCGGATTGCTGGCCGGGTTGGCCAACTGCAAAGTGGTCGAGGCGGTGATGCCGGTGAGGGCGTGGGTGTGGTTGGGCAAGTTGTTGATCGTTGCCGTGACGTTTTCGGTGCCGGAGATTTCACCGATGACCCGCGGGGTCAGGCCCAGGCCATTGCCTTGGCCCATGGGCAGGCGACCTTGCAGGTTGGGCAGCATGAAGGTGGTCTGGCCGTTGCCTCCGTACGTCACGCCGAGCAGGGCGAACAAGGTCTGGTATTGGGAAAGGGCAAGCGTCTGCCCGTTGCACAGCGCCCAATCCCTGGGTGCAAAGTTAAAGGCGAACGACTGGATAGTGCCGATGAATACTTCCATAGATTCCTCATCCTTCAGGTGATTGGTTCTTGCAGTGCCCGGACGTGAAGGACAAGAGTGCGATCAGCCCGACTCCTTGATTCCCTGGCCTGGTCACGCACGGCTGAGCGTAGACCGTGATGTTTGATTTTGCCGGGCGAAGCGGGCGGAAAAATGTCGCGACACGGCTTAATCGATTCAGGTTCCCGAGCGTCGCTACCGTCCATCTTCTTTTATGGCTTGGGATGAATCTGATATCAAAGTACTACTAGGCGAAGATTGTTTCCTCGGCTACGCTTCGGCTACAAAGGGACTACAAACAAAGGTGAATGGATTGCCGCAGTTTCACTTCATTTCCGGTTTACCGCGCTCAGGCTCGACCCTGCTTTCTGCCATTTTGTTGCAGAACCCGCGCTTTCATGCCGGCATGACCAGTCCCGTCGGCACGCTGTTCAGCAGCGTCCTGCAGCAATGCAGCGCCGGCAGTGAGTTCGGCTCGGTGATCGACACCGACCTGCGCCGCCGCCTCTTGCGCGGCCTCTTCGATTCCTACTACGCCGACAAAGCCGACAAGCCGGTCATCTTCGATACGAACCGCCAGTGGTGCGCACGCTTGCCTGCCCTGCAGGATCTGTTTCCCCAAGCCAAGACCATCGCCTGTGTGCGCAACGTCGCTTGGGTGCTCGACAGCCTGGAGCGGCTCTACCGTGCCAACCCGTTCGAGAACACCAAGCTGTTCAACGACGATGACGAGCGCAACACCGTCTACAGCCGCTGTGAAACCCTGGCCCAGCGCAACCGCCTGGTGGGGTTCGCCTGGACGGCGCTCAAAGAGGCTTACTACGGTGAGAACGCCGAGTCGCTGCTGATCGTTGATTACGATTTGTTGAGCCAGGCCCCGGAGCGGGTGCTGCGCCTGGTGTACGAGTTCATCGGCGAGCCCTGGTTCGAGCACGATTTCAATCACTTGACCTACGACGCGCCGGCCTTCGACCAGGCCCTGGGCGTTGCCGGCCTGCACAAGGTCAAGCCCAAGGTCGCGCCGCAAGCCCGGCGGACCTTGCTGCCGCCGGATCTGTTTGAAAAGTATGCCGAGTTGTCGTTCTGGCGCGATGGGTCCGCAAGCGCCGCCAATGTCATTCGTATGAAAACCGACGCCGCCGTCAGCTGACTGCGGTTTTTTTCATTTGCGTGTTCAAGAAGTTCGAGTCCAGGTGATCGTCATGTGGTGGAGCAAAGGCAAATCGCGGGTAACCGAGGGCGCACAGGCCCTGGCATCGCCAATGATCATGTCCCTGGAGCCGCGAATGCTGTTCGACGGCGCGGTGGCGGCAACCGTGGCCGACGCCGCGCAACCGGACGCGCAGCCGACCGCTGATGCCGCGAAGGCGCCGACGGCCGACCAGCCTTCCGACAACCATGCGCCTCAAGGTCAGACTGACGCCACCGAGGCTGCCGTCCCAGGCAAGTCGGTGGTGTTCGTCGATTCCCGGGTCAAGGATGCCGCCAGCCTGCTCGAAGGCGTGGCGCCCGGTACCCAGGTGGTGCAACTGGATGCCACCAAGGACGGCTTGCAGCAGATTGCCGATTACCTGGACACCCACCAGGGCGTCAGCTCGGTGCAGATCATCGCCCACGGTAACGCCGGTGATTTGTGGCTGGGCGATAGCTACCTGTCGGCGGACAACGTCCAGGCCCGCAGCGAAGTGCTCGCGCAGATCGGCCAGGACATGAACGCTGGCGGCGATATCCTGATCTATGGCTGCTACACCGCCGAAGGCGAGCGTGGTTTGAGCCTGGTGGATTCACTGGCGCAGTTGACCGGCCGCGACGTGGCGGCGTCCAACGACCGCACGGGCCTGGGCGGCGACTGGGACCTGGAAATCGCCACCGGTAGCATCGAAAGCGCCAACGTGCTCTCGGCCAATGCCATGAGCGAGTATCAATGGGGCCTGGCCACCTGGACCGCTACAAACAACCTCAATAGCGGCGTGGGCTCTCTGCGCGCCGCCTTGTTGTCTGCACAGAGCGGCGACATCGTCACTTTCAATACCAGCATGACCGTCGCCCTGACCCAGGTGCTGGTGGTCGACGAGAACATCACCATCGATGGCGACCTCAATAACGACAACGTCGCCGACGTGACTCTCGACGGTCAGAACCGCACCCAGATCATGCAAGTGACGTCCGGCACCACGGCCACCCTCGATGGCCTGGTGATTACCCGAGGCATGGTGGCAGGTAACGGTGGTAACGGCGGCGACGATGCGCTGGTGTCCCAGGGCGGCGGCATCTACAACGCCGGCACCTTGACCCTGCGCAACGTTACGGTCACCGCGAACGCCGCTTCAGGCGGCGGTGGCGGTGGCGGTGTGACGCCGCAGTACGCCGGTGGCGGCGGCGGTGGCGGTGGTGCGGTCGGTAGCGGTATCGGCGGCAAGGGCGGCGACACGCTCAACTCCACAGGCTCCAATGGCTCGGCCGGGCAGGGCGGCGCCGGTGGCGGCTTCTTCAACATTGGTGGGCGTGGCGGTTCCACCACGGGTGGCGCCGGCGGTGCGGCTTACCCGGGATACAGCACCGGTTCGGCCGGCGGCACGGCCTCCAGCGGTGGCTTGTCCATCGGCGGTGGCGGCGGCGGTGACGGGTATGACAACTTCGGCGGCGACGGCGGTGGCGCGGTCGGTGGTATCTATAACGACACCGGCGCGACCCTGCGGATCATCGGCAACTCGACCATTTCCAACAACGTCGGCGCCGGCGGCGGCGGCGGTGGCGGCGGGGCGGGCGGTAGCTATCTCCAGGCAGGTGGTGCGGGCGGTGTCGGTGTCGGTGCCATCTGGAACAAAGGCTCGATCCTGATCACTGCCGCCAACTTCGCCGCCCTGGCCGGCAACGTCGGCGGCAGCGGCGTGGGTGGGACGAGTGCGGGCACCGCAGGTGTTTCGCCAGCGTCGGTGGCCAACGTCTACGGCGATGGCGGCACCATCAACACCAACTATGTGCCGGACGAGACGCCGCCCACCGCGACCGTCGTGGTGGCCAATACCAACCTGAACTCCGGCGGCACGTCGACGGTGACCATCACCTTCTCCGAAGCCGTGACCGGCCTCACCGCGGCGGACCTGACGGTGCAGAACGGCACCGTTGGCACCTTGACCAGTGGCGACGGCGGCATCACCTGGACCGGTACGTTGACCGCGGCCAGCAACATCGCCGACACCACCAACATCATCACCCTTAACAATACCGGCGTGGCCGACCTGGCTGGCAATGCCGGGGTGGGCACCACCGATTCGAACAATTACATCGTCAACGACACCGTGGCGCCTACGGCGTCCATCGTGGTGAGTGACACGGCCCTCAGGATTGGCGAGACCTCGACAGTCACCATTACTTTCTCCGAGGCCGTCAGCGGTTTCACAGCCGCCGACCTCACCGTCGCCAACGGCACGCTCAGCGGCCTGAGCACCAGCGACGGCGGTATCACCTGGACGGCCACGCTGACACCGGATGCGACTGTCACCGATACGTCCAATCTCATTGTCCTGAACAACACGGGCGTGGCGGACCTCAATGGCAACGCCGGCGTGGGGGCGACCAACTCCAACAACTACGCCATTGACACGCAACGCCCGACCGCCACCATCGTGGTAGCCGACACCGCGCTGCGTGCTGGGGAAACCTCCGTGGTGACCATCACCTTCAGCGAGGCCGTGAGTGGTTTTACCACCGCCGACCTGACGGTCGCCAATGGCACGGTCACCGGCCTGAGCAGCAGTGACGGCGGCATCACCTGGACCGGGACGCTGACCCCGAGCGCCAGCATCACTGACACCAGCAACCTGATCACCCTGGATAATACCGGCATTGCCGACCTGTCTGGAAACGCCGGCAGCGGTACCACCGACTCGAACAACTATGCCGTCGACACCCAGCGTCCGACCGCTTCCATCGTGGTGGCCGATAACGCGCTGAACATCGGCGAAACGTCCCTGGTCACGATCACCTTCAGCGAGGCCGTCACCGGTTTCACCCTGGCGGACCTGACCGTTGCCAACGGCTCCTTGAGCGGGCTGAGCAGCAGCGACGGCGGCATCACCTGGACCGCGACGCTCACCCCGAGCGCCAGCGTCACCGACGCCACCAACCTGATCATCCTGGCCAATACCGGCGTGGCCGATGCGGCAGGGAACAATGGCAGCGGCACAACCAGCTCCAACAACTACGCGGTCGACACGCAGCGGCCCACTGCTAGCATCGTTGTAGCCGACACCTCCCTGAGCGTCGGCGAAACCTCGCTGGTGACCATTACTTTCAACGAAGCGGTGACCGGCTTTACCGCCGCCGACCTGACGGTCGCCAACGGTACGGTCACCGGCCTGAGCAGCGGCGACGGCGGCATTACCTGGACCGGGACGCTCACGCCAAGCGCCAGCACCAGCGACACCAGCAACCTCATCACCCTGGATAACACCGGTGTGAGCGACGCGGCGGGCAATGCCGGCAGCGGCACCACCGACTCCAACAACTACGCCGTCGACACCGCGCGTCCGACCGCCACCGTCGTGGTCGCCGACACGGCCATCGCCGTGGGCGAAACCTCGGTGGTGACCATCACCTTCAGCGAGGCGGTGACCGGTTTCACCCTGGCGGACCTGAGTGTCACCAACGGCAGCCTCAGCGGTCTGAGCACCAGCGACAACATCACCTACACCGCGACCTTCACGCCGAGTGCGGGCGTCAGCGATGCCTCCAACCTGATCACCCTCAATAACACGGGGGTGGTGGACGGCGCGGGCAATACCGGCAGCGGCACCACCGACTCCAACAACTACGCCGTCGATACCCAGCGTCCGACCGCTACCATCGTGGTGGCCGACACGGCGCTGAGCGTCGGCGAAACGTCGCTGGTGACCATTACCTTCAGCGAGGCGGTGAGCGGTTTCGACAATTCGGACCTGAGCGTAGCCAACGGCACGCTGAGTGCGGTCAGCAGCAGCGATGGCGGCATCACCTGGACCGCGACGTTCACGCCCAGCCTCGGGGTCACCGACGTCTCCAACCTCATTGTCCTGAACAACACCGGGATCAACGATGGGGCGGGCAACACCGGCACCGGCACGACCAGTTCCAACAACTACGCCATCGACACCAACGTGCCGACGGCGACCGTGGTGGTGGCCGATTCGTCCCTGAGCATCGGTGAAACCACCGTGGTCACCGTGACCTTCAACTCGGCGGTCAGCGGGTTCGACAATGCGGACCTGACCGTCAGCAACGGCACCCTGAGCACCATGAGCAGCACCGACGGCGGCGTCACCTGGACGGCCACGTTCACGCCGAGCGCGAGCATTTCCGATACCAGCAACGTCATTACCCTGGACAACACTGGCTTGATCAACGGCGCGGGCAATGCCGGTGTGGGGACTACCGACTCGAACAACTACGCGGTCGACACGGTGCGTCCGACCGCGACCATCGTCGTGGCCGACACGGCCATTGCCGCCGGCGAGACTTCGCTGGTGACCATCACCTTCAGCGAGGCCGTGACGGCGTTCACCAGTGCCGACCTGACGGTCGCCAACGGCGTGATCTCAGGGTTGAGCAGCAGCGACGGCGGCATCACCTGGACCGCGACCTTCACGCCGACCGCTGGCGTCACGGACACCAGTAACGTCATCTCGCTCAACAGTGGCGGCATCGTTGACCTGGCCGGCAACGTCAACGTCGGCGGCACCGACTCCAACAATTATGCGCTGGACACTGAACGTCCCACCGCAACGATCGTGCTGGCCGATTCCAACCTCAGTGTCGGTGAGACCTCGTTGGTGACCATCACCTTCTCCGAGGCGGTCAGCGGTTTCGACAATTCGGACCTGAGCGTTGCCAACGGCACACTCAGCGCTGTCAGCAGCAGTGATGGCGGCCTGACCTGGACCGCCACCTTCACGCCGACCCTCGGCGTGCGTGACGCGACCAACCTGATCGTCCTGAACAACACCGGGATAAGTGACGCGGCGGGCAACACCGGCACCGGCACGACCAACTCGGCCAACTACGCCATCGACACCCAGGTGCCGACGGCAACCATCGTAGTAGCCGATACGTCCCTGAGCATCGGTGAAACCAGCCAGGTAACCATCACCTTCAACGAAGCAGTGAGCGGTTTCGACAACAGCGACCTGACCATCAGCAACGGCACGCTGAGCAACGTGTCGTCCTCCGACGGCGGCGTTACCTGGACTGCCACGTTCACGCCGAGCGCGAGCATTGCCGACACCAGCAACCTGATCACCCTGGACAATACAGGTGTCGTCAACGTCTCGGGCAACGCCGGCGTTGGCACCACCGATTCGAACAACTACGCCATCGACACCGTGCGCCCGACGGCGACCATTGTCGTCGCCGACACCGCCATTGCCGCCGGCGAGACGTCGTTGGTGACCATCACCTTCAACGAGGCCGTGACGGGCTTCACCGATGCCGACCTGAGCGTCGCCAACGGTACGCTAAGCGGGTTGAGCAGCAGCGACGGCGGCATCACCTGGACCGCGACCTTCACGCCTGCCGCCGGCATCGCTGACACCAGCAATCTCATCACCCTCGCCAACAGCGGCGTCGCCGACCTGGCGGGCAACGCCGGCAGCGGCACCACCGATTCGAACAACTACAGCGTCGACAGCCAGGGTCCGACTGCCACCATTGTGCTGAGCGATTCGGTGTTGAAACCGGGCGAAACTGCCCAGGTGACCATCACCTTCAGCGAGGCGGTGACGGGTTTCAGCAACGCTGACCTGAGCGTGGCCAACGGCACCCTGAGCGCCGTCAGCAGCAGCGACGGCGGCCTGACCTGGACCGCGACGTTCACGCCGACCCTGGGCGTGACCGACGCCACCAACCTGATCACCCTGGACAATACCGGTGTGAGCGATGCGGCCGGCAACGCCGGGACAGGCACGACTGATTCGGCCAACTACGCGGTCGAGACACGCGTCCCGACGGCCACCATCGTGGTGGCCGACAGTGCGCTGCGGATAGGGGAAACCTCGCAGGTCACCATCACCTTCTCGGAAGCGGTCAGCGGTTTCGACAACAGCGACCTGACCATCAGCAACGGCACGCTGAGCAACGTCTCCTCTTCCGACGGCGGCGTCACCTGGACGGCCACCTTCACCCCGACCACCAGCATCACCGACACCAGCAACCTGATCAGCCTGGACACCAGCGGCGTGGTCAACGCCTCGGGCAACAGCGGTGTCGACGTGGTGAATTCCAACAACTACGCGATCGACACGGTTCGTCCAGGCGCGACCATCACCGTCGGCGATACCACCTTGGGCATTGGCCAGAGCACCACCGTGACCATCAGCTTCAGCGAGGCGGTGTCCGGTTTCGACCTGTCGGACCTCAGCGTCGCCAATGGCGTGCTGTCCAACCTCGCCAGCAGTGACGGCGGCCTGACCTGGACGGCGACACTGACGCCGACTGCGGGCGTCAACGATGCCACCAACCTGATTCTGCTCGACGCCAGCACTGTGCAGGACCTGGCCGGCAACGCCGGGGTGGGCATCGCGATTTCCAGCAACTATGCACTCGACGCCACCCGGCCGACGGCGACCATCGTCGTCGCCGATCCGGACCTGACGGTGGGCGAGACGACCCAAGTGACCTTCACCTTCAGCGAAGCGGTGACGGATTTCGACCTGTCGGACCTCAGCGTCACCAACGGTGAACTGACCAACCTGACCACCAGCGACGGCGGCAAGACCTGGACTGCGACATTCACGCCAACGGTGAACCTCACCGACCCGAGCAACTTCATCGCCCTGGACACCAGCAACGTCAGCGACCTGACGGGTAACGCCGGGGCCAGCGTGGCGGTGTCCAACAACTATGCGATCGACACCGTGGTGCCCAACGACGTGAAGCCGCCACCGGAGTTCCTGACGTCCGACCCGGTCACGGTGATCCCGCCGTCCGAGGTGCCGCTGCAACCGATCGTCTTTACCCCGCCGACCGGCAACCTGGGTTCGCCGCTGGGCTTCCCGCCGCTGTTCGAGCAACGGGACGTGGGTGGGGGCCTGCGGCCGATCGGGGATATTTTCATCAACCATGGCGCCCTGGCACCGAGCTATATCGCCCAGGTGTTCAGCACTGACGCCGCCGGCGATGGTAGCGGCCAGGGGTTCCTGGGCTTTGGTGGGGGCGATGGCGGGGTGTTCGGCAGCAGCACGCTTTCGACCCTGTTCAACCAGGACTCTGGCTCCGAGGGCGAATCGATGGAGGCCTTCGGCAGCCAGTCGATGCAGGGCGGCGATGTGTCCCAAGGGGTGCGCGGGATGTTCGGGGCACCCACCCTGGGTCAACAACTGCAACAGCTCAAGGACACTGAACAACATCAGGTCGACAGCCTGGCAACCGCGTTACGACAGGTCGGCATCAGCCAAGTGCAGGCCTGAATTCTAAAAAATATTGGGGCAGCCAGGGGCAATCCAGGGAATGAATAGAAGTCAGAAGTTATTCGGTATGAGTGTGCTGGCGTTGGTGGTGAGTGGATGTGCGGTCACCAGCGATCCGATCGAGCGTAGCGTCAGCGAACAGCGCGCTCGAACCGACCTGCAGAACATGTACAAGGACCAGGAGCCGCTGAGCGGCCCACTGACCCTGCACCAGGCCATGGCCCGTGCGGTGAAGTACAACCTCGAAGGTCGCTTGAAGATCATGGAGGAAGCCCTGGCCAAGCGTCAGCTGGACCTGGCCAGTTTCGACATGCTGCCGCGCATGGCCCTGGACGCCGGGTACGTGGGCCGTAACAACGTCAGTGCCTCCAGCAGCCAGAGCGTGGAAACCGGTACCCAGTCCCTCGAACCGTCGACCTCCCAGGACCGTGACCGTGAGGTGGCCGACCTGACCATGGTCTGGAACGTGCTCGATTTCGGCGTGAGCTACATCAGTGCCAAGCAAGCCGGGGACCAGCGGCTGATCGTGCAGGAACGTCGGCGCAAGGTGATCAACACCATCGTCCAGGACGTGCGTTCGGCCTACTGGCGCGCCATGGCCGCCGAGCGCCTGCTCAAGCAGATCGACAGCCTGATGGTCCGGGTCGAGGCGGCACGTGACAACAGCCAGAGCATGAGCGAACAGCGCATCGGCGACCCGGTGCAAGCCCTGGGTTACCAGCGTTCGCTGATCCAGGCCACCCGCCAACTGGAAGAGCAACGCCGGGCGCTGTCCCTGGCCAAGACCGAACTGGCGACGCTGATCAACTTGCCCCTGGGCACCGAGCTGACCCTGGCGACCCAGGATGAATACACCATCCCGGAACTCAAGGTCGACCTGGCCCGTCTCGAACAGGAAGCCCTGGCCAGTCGTCCGGAATTGCGCGAGCAGGATTACCAGACCCGCATCACCGCTGCCGAAACCCGCAAGGCCATGTTACGCCTGCTGCCGGGGCTGGAGTTTTCCGCCGGCGGGCACTACGACAGCAACTCGTTTTTGGTGGAACAAGGCTGGGCCGACTATGGCGTGAAAGTCACCTGGAACCTGTTCAACGTGATCTCCGCCCCGGCGGCCATCGACGTGGCCAAGGCCGGTGAAGAAGTGGCGTCGGCGCGCCGCCAGGCGATGTCGATTGCCGTGCTGGCGCAGCTGTACGTGGCCAATGCCAACTATCGCGAAGCCCTGCGCCAGTTCAAGACCAGCCAGCAACTGTCGGACATCGATGGGCAGATTGTCGGTCAATTGCGTAGCCGTCACCAGGCTGCCGGCATTGGCGAGTTGGACCTGATCCAGGGTGAACTGAACACCTTGCAGGCCGACCTGCGTCGGGACTTGGCTTATGCCGACCTGCGCAACGCCTACGGGCAGATCTTTGCCAGCGCCGGCCTCGATCCACTGCCGAACGAAGTGCAATCGACCGAGGTCCAGTCGATTGCCACGGCGCTGGCCAACCGCGAAGCGGCCTGGGCCCAGGGTGATATCACGCTGCCGAAGCCTGCCACGGTGACTCAATAACCGGGCGCAGCCATGATGATGCGCCCGGCGTTTTCCCGGCTGCCGGTGGCGGTGAACCTGCCGTTGCTGTTGCACGCACTGGCGGCCATTGACGACGCACGTTGGCAGGGGCACTTCAACAGCGCCTATCACAGCGGCGACTGGAGCGGCGTGGCGCTGATATCGGCGGCCGATGCCGTTACCGAACTGTCGCCCGGGCACGGTCAGCCCGTGCATCGCGCGCCTTGGACAGCGGACAGTCGCTGGCAAGAGGCATTGCATGACTGGCCCCTGGAGATCGTCTCGGCCCGGCTGCTGCGGTTGGGCCCCGGTGGGCGCATCCACGAGCATCGCGACTATGATCTGGGCGGGCCGGATGCTGATCTGCGCCTGCACGTGCCGCTGCTCAGCCCACCTGACGTGGATTTTTTCCTGGATGGACACATTATTCCGATGACGGCCGGCGAGTGCTGGTTTCTCGACCTGGCGCGGCCCCATCGCGTTGTGAATCGAAGTGCTCATTCGCGGGTTCACCTGGTGCTCGATTGTCGCCCCGGGCCGTGGCTGGCCCAGCAGATTGCCGATGGGCTACCCACCACACCCGCCGCGGGCGTCGGGCCAAGCGACTTTGTCCGTTTTCAGCAGCGCGTGGGAACGGATCCTCATCTCGCGCGAACCTTGCAGAACTTGCATGAGCTGGACGCTTTTTTTGACTCTGCCCTGGCACTGGGGGCCGAACAAGGGCTTCACTTCACCCGGGAGGAATTGCGGGCTGCGATGCGCACCGGTCGCCAGCAGTGGAGAAACCAGTGGAAGACCTGAATCTGCACGGCTGGTTGCCGATCAGCGTATGGCAAGAGGCCGGGCAGTGGCGGGTCGATTGGTGCTGGTTCGGCGACATGCGACTGTCACAGCCGTTCTTTGGAGATGCGGTGGAAGACGCCCTGCGCCTGCCCTTCAACCAGGCGTTCCGCCGCCAGACACCTTTGGAGGTGCTCGGTCAGTGGCAACGACAAAGCCCGGGCCTGGCGCCCAATGCGTTCATTTTCCATGCCTCCCGTTGCGGCTCGACATTGATCAGCCAGATGCTTGCCCAATTGGACCATCACATCGTCATTTCGGAACCACCGCCCCTGGATACGCTGCTGCGCAGTGATTTGCCGTTGCCCGAGCGGTGCGTGGCGCTCAAGGGCTTGATGTCGGCCTATGGGCAGCGCCGCCGAGGCGTGGAGCAACGGCTGGTGGTCAAGCTCGACGCCTGGAACATCGGTGAACTGCCGTTGTTGCGTGAGTGCTTTCCCGACACGCCCTGGTTGTTCGTGTACCGCGACCCCTTGGAAATCTCGGTCTCCCACCTGCGCCGTCCCGGCATGCACATGGTGCCGGGGATGATCGGGGCGACGGTCCTGGATGATGGATTGCCGTTCGCCGGCCAGGAAGATTTCATCCCGCGCCGGGTGGGACGGTTATTGGCGACCGGCTTGGACCACTGCCAGGCATTGGCTGGGATGGCGGTCAACTACACCGAACTGCCTGAGGCGATGACGGGCAGGCTGGCGGCGTTTTTCGGCCTCGATGAAGGGCAGTACAAACAAGTGTTCGCAGCGGTCGGGCAACATGCCAAGCAGCCGGCGCAGGTGTTTGTTGGCGACAGCGAGGACAAGCGCCGGGAGGCTTCGGCGCTGTTGCGTGAGCGGGTCCTGCGCTGGGCGCAGGAGCCTTACGAGGCGTTGAAGTCACTCTCTCCGTAGCGGATTCAAACCCGCTTTTGTGGCGAGGGAGCTTGCTCCCGCTCGGTTGCGCAGCAACCGCAAAGTCGTGGGGCCGCTTCGCCCGAAGCGTCGGACCGGCCCAGCGGGAGCAAGCCCCCTCGCCACGGTGTGCTCAGCTCCAAGGGACTAGACTGCAGGAATAGCGCCCAGCCATTCATTCATGCCCAGGAGTCCCGCATGGAAACCCCGATCCATACACTTCCCGCCCTGTTCAAACAACTCGGCCTGCCTGACGACGCCGTCAGCATCGATCAATTCATTGCCAGCCATTCGCCGCTCAAACCCGACCTGCGGCTTGCCGATGCGTTTTTCTGGAGCGAGAGCCAGCGGCAGTTGCTACGCGACGAAATCCTCGAGGATGCGGACTGGGCCGTGGTGGTGGATCAACTCGACGTGCTGTTGCGCAAGGGCCGCAGTGAGTGATGCACGAACCTGTGGGAGCGGGCTTGCTCGCGAATGCGCCGTGTCAGGCAACATCAGCGTCAACTGACCCACCGCTTTCGCGAGCAAGCCCGCTCCCACAGAGATACACGATTATTCTTTATTGTTATTAACAAATAGCTTCTTATTCCTTAAGTAATATACCTCTCCTCCCTATACTCGTCCGGGAACAGACACGCAGGAGAGCACCCATGCGCAACGAATCGATTCGCTACCTGATTGTGCCGGGCTGGCAAGGATCGCCGGAAAATCATTGGCAAACCCACTGGCAGAACAGCCTGCCCAACAGCGCCCGGGTCGAGCAGGCCGACTGGGTCACGCCCCGGCGTGAGGACTGGGTCGCGGCGCTGGCCGAGGCCGTGGCCGCCGACAGCACGCCGGTGATCCTGATTGCCCATAGCCTGGGCTGCATCACGGTGGCCCATTGGGCCGCCACCGCACCGGTGCACTTCCTGCGGCAGGTGCGGGGGGCGTTGCTGGTGGCGCCGGCGGATGTCGAGCGGCCGGCCTGCGTCCCGGCGCTGCGCAACTTCGCGCCGATTCCCAATGATCTGCTGCCGTTCCCAAGCCAAGTGGTCAGCTCCGACAACGACGCCGCCGTGAGCGCCCCGCGCGCCTTGGAGCTGGCCCGCAACTGGGGTGCCGAGGCCGGGATCCTGTCAGGGGCGGGGCATATCAATGTGAAGTCTGGCCACCAGCGTTGGGAGCAGGGTTTCGCTTACCTCTACCGTCTGCAAAACCGCATGGAGCATCACGCCCTGCGTCGCGCCTGAATTTTTAGCGCCCCCCGTCTCCCGGCGGCCTGGGGCGGGAGCCTGCCATGAGTTTGCATGAAACCTTCGGTCAGCCCTTGCTGACCTTTCCCGATGCGGAGAAAAGCCCCCTGAGCATTCGCGCCAAGGCGCTGGTGTTCGTCGATCCTCGTTCACGGCAGTTGCGCCAGGAATTGGAGCAACTGGCGCCCCGGGCGATTTCAGTGCTGATACGCGGCGAAACCGGTAGCGGCAAGGAACTGCTGGCCCGGCATATCCATCGCGAAAGCGATCGCGGCGGATTGTTTGTATCGGTCAATTGCGGCGCCATCAGCCCGACCTACGCCGACGCCGAACTGTTCGGCTATGCCGCCGGTAGCTACAGTGGTTCGGCCAGCAGCCGGGCCGGCTGGTTTGGTTCGGCCAACGGCGGCACTCTTTACCTGGATGAAATCGGCGACTTGCCGCTGCCGATCCAGATCAAGCTGCTGGCGGCCCTGGAGAACCATGAAGTCACCCGTGTCGGCGCTCATCAGCCCAGTCCGGTGGATGTCCGCCTGGTCGCGGCCACCAGCATCGACTTGGCGCAAGCGGTGGCGGCCGGGAAATTCCACGAACGGCTCTACCACTATCTGGGCGAAGGCCGGCTCGAACTGCCGGCCCTGCGCGAACGGGTGGGCGATATCCTGTCCCTGGCCGAATACTTCCTGGGCATCTACAGCCAGCGACTCGGCCTGGCCGTGCCGCTGATCAGTGAAGCCGCGCAACATGCCCTCGAACAGCACAGTTGGCCGGGCAATACCCGCGAACTGGAAAACGTCATTCATTTCGCGTTGCTGGTGAGCACGGGGGAGGAGATTTTGCCGGAGCATTTGAATCTGCCGTCCCAACCATCGGCCCTGGAGCTGATCGATCAGCAAGTGGCGCAGGTCATTGCCCAGGGGTCGGACGCCGAGCGTACAGCCCTCAAGGCGCTGCTCAATCAATTGAGCCAAACGCTCTAGACCGGATACCCACCTGTGGCGAGGGAGCTTGCTCCCGCTCGGTTGCGCAGCGATCGCAAAAATCTAGGGTCCGCTACGCGGCCCAGCGGGAGCAAGCTCCCTCGCCACAAAAGCGTCGTCTTGTATATGAATAAAATGAATATGAACTTGAATAAAAGATATTGTTAAGGAATAAAAAATATCGGTATTGTCCGCATCACGCCAGCGATAGCACTTCACTGGCACACCCACATTTAGCCGTCGTCCATGACGACCGTGATTTTCGATAAGGACACTGCATGAAAAAGGTTCTGTTGTTCACCGCATTGGCGGCAGCCCTGGCCTCGGGCCTGGCCCAGGCCGCGGAGAAGCTGGTCGTGGCCGCCACGCCAGTACCCCACGCGGAAATCCTCGAGCTGATCAAGCCGGCCCTGGCTAAAGAAGGCGTGGATTTGCAGATCAAGGTTTTCACCGACTACGTCCAACCCAACGTACAAGTCGACCAGAAACGCCTGGACGCCAACTACTTCCAGACCTTGCCCTACCTCAAGAGCTTCAACGAAGGCAAAGGCACCCACCTGGTGACGGTCATCGGCGTGCACGTCGAACCGTTTGGCGGCTACTCGAAAAAGGTCAAGAGCCTGGCTGAGCTGAAGGACGGCGCAACCATCGCCATCCCTAACGAAGGCAGCAACAGCGGCCGTGCGCTGATCCTGCTGCAGAAGGCTGGCCTGATCACACTCAAGGATCCGAAAAACGCCCTGGCGACGCCGAAGGACATTGCCGAGAACCCTAAGAACTTCAAGTTCAAGGAACTGGAATCGGCCATGCTGCCGCGTGTGTTGGATCAGGTCGACCTGGACATGATCAACACCAATTACGCCTTGGAAGCAGGTCTTAACCCGGCCAAGGACGCCTTGGTGATCGAAGGTGCGGATTCGCCTTACGTGAACTTCCTGGTGGCCCGTCCGGACAACAAGGACAGCCCGGCCATCCAGAAACTGGCCAAGGCCCTGACCAGCCCTGAAGTGAAGGCGTTCATCGAGAAGAAATACAGCGGCGCGGTACTGCCGGCGTTCTGATTCGCGCGGTTAACCCTGTTACGGTTTCAAACGTCGACGGCTGATACAGCGTCGGCGTTTTTTATGCTCGAAAGATTGCTTGGGTCAGGGACCGGATTACCTGTGGCGAGGGAGCTTGCTCCCGCTCGGCTGCGCAGCAGTCGCAAAACCCGCTAATGCGATCTACGTGAAGGACTGCTGGGGGCCTGCTACGCAGGCCAGCGGGAGCAAGCTCCCTCGCCACAAGATCAAACGCGCAAATCAGGCCACCCTGGTCTTCAACGCCCGGCGCAACGCCACCAATAATTTCACTATTTCCTGCGGTTCCAGTCGTTGCGGCACTTTCACGTCAGCCATTTTTTTCTTCCTTGTAATGGTGAGGGGATGTCGAATAGATCCTCCCTGCGGCGCAAGGAAAATAGTCGTCTTTGTCCTAACCGGCAAATCCGGGAACAGTTCTGTGCTCGCTGAAGGCCTACGGTGGGAGCGAGCCTGCTCGCGATTCGGTTGATCAGGCGCCATTCAATCCGGCCAATGCCACGCCGGCTCATCCAACGCCCGCTGCCCGACAATCCCGGTCTGTCCAAGGTCTTTCTCCAGCACGATGCAATTGCACTGTTCATCCTGTTCCAGCGCGGCAATCAGGCGCGAGGCATGGGACACCACCCAGACCTGGCAATTGGCCGAGGCACGGATGATCAACCGCGCCAGGGCCGGCAACAGGTCGGGGTGCAGGCTGGTTTCCGGTTCGTTGAGCACCATCAGCGAGGGCGGTCTGGGCGTGAGCAGGGCGGCCACCAGCAACAGATAGCGCAAGGTCCCGTCCGACAGTTCGGCGGCGGACAGCGGTCGCAGCAGGCCGTGCTGCTGGAACGCGATGGCGAAACGTCCGCCTTGCAGCTTATCGATATGCAGTCGGGCGCCGGGGAACGCGTCACCGATGGCCGCATGCAAGGCCTCGACGTCACCGATTTCAAGAATGGTCTGCAGCGCGGCGGCCAGATCCCGCCCATCGTGATGCAGCACCGGCGTGCGGGTGCCCAGTTGTGGTTGGCGCACCGGGGCGTCGGCGTCGCTGCGAAAGTGATCGTAGAAGCGCCAGCGACGAATGAACTCGCGCATCTGCAGGACCTCCGGCGAAGCGCGCAGGCTGCCGACCTGGTCGAACAGGCTGTCGAAGGTGGGCGTGTGCTGGGTCAGTACATCCCATGAACGGCCTTCGCGGGCACGGATCATCGGCCCGTTGCGGTCCACCAGCAGGCTGGCCGGTCGAAACACCGGGCCGGCCCAGATGCATTCACGCTTGATTTCGGGGTCCAGGGAAAACGCTGAGCGACTGGGCTCCGGCAGGCCCAGGGCGATGGAGTAGCTGAAGTCTTCGCCGGCGAAGCCCAGGCGCAGGCGCTTGGTGCCCTGGCGCACAACCGCCTGGACCGGCACCTCACCGTTACGCATGCGGCGGCTGATTTCCTCCGGCCCGGCCCAGAAGGTCGAGTCCAGTCCGCCTTCCCGGGCCAGGGCGTTGACCACCCCGCCCTGGGCCGTTTCCGACAGCAGCCGAAGGGCGCGATACAGATTGGATTTGCCACTGCCGTTGGGCCCGGTGATCAGGTTCAGCCGGCCCAGGGGGATGACCAGTTTATTGATCGATCGATAGTTGGCCACCGCCAATGTCTTGAGCATGGGCAGACTCCTGCTGCGTGGGTTCGTAGGAGCTGTCGAGCGCAGCGAGGCTGCGATCTTTCCAAACCCCGTTGAGTCCCAAGTGAAAGATCAAAAGATCGCAGCCTCGCTTCGCTCGACAGCTCCTACAAGAGGCGATCAGTTTGCCTGATTTGCCGTACCCGTTGTATTCGTGGAACCCTGTTCTAAGCTCACAGTCGTATCGTCACTGGTACGTCCGTACAACGCAAAGGAGTCTGCATGGCTGGTCCCGGAATCAAATTGATTGTTGGCTTGGGCGTGTGTGCGTTGTTGGCGGGGTGTGGTGACAAGAAGCCCGAAGAAAAGGCCCTGCCACGGGTTTTCGTGCAGCAGGCCGTGCCCAGCGAATACGCGGCCTCGGTGACCCTGACCGGCGATGTCCAGGCGCGGGTGCAGGCCGACCTGTCGTTTCGCGTGGGTGGCAAGATCATCGAGCGCAAGGTGGATGTCGGCGACCGGGTCTCGGCCCGGCAAGTGCTGGCCCGGCTCGATCCCCGGGACCTGCAGACCAACGTCGACTCCGCCCAAGCCCAGGTGGCCGCCGAGCAGGCGCGGGTCAAGCAGAGTGCGGCGGCATTCGTGCGCCAACAGAAGCTCCTGCCCAAGGGCTATACCAGCCAGAGCGAATACGACGCGGCCCAGGCCCAACTGCGCAGCAGCCAGAGTGCGCTGACCGCTGCCCAGGCCCAACTGGCCAACGCTCGCGAACAACTGAGCTACACCGCGCTGATTGCCGAAGCGCCGGGCATCATCACCGCGCGCCAGGCGGAAGTCGGCCAAGTGGTGCAGGCCACGGAGCCGATCTTCAGCCTGGCCCGGGACGGCGAACGCGACGCGGTGTTCAACATCTACGAGTCACTGTTGAGCGAACCGCCGTCTGACCCTGCGATCACCATCAGCCTGTTGGATAACCCCACCATCAAGACCACCGGCACGGTGCGCGAGATCACCCCGGCGGTGTCCGCCCAGACCGGCACCGTGCAGGTCAAGGTGACCCTCGATGAATTGCCCGAAGGCATGCGCTTGGGGTCGGTGGTCAGCGCCACGGCCAAGTCCGCCGGCAAGACCGCCTTCGAGTTGCCTTGGTCGGCCCTGACCAAGAACCTCAGTGAGCCGGCCGTGTGGCTGGTGGACGGCGACGGCAAGGCGCAGTTGCAGACGGTGACGGTCGGCCGCTACCTGACCGGCAAGGTCATCATCAGTGCGGGCCTCAAGGGAGGAGAGAAAATCGTCACCGCCGGTGGGCAGTTGCTGCACCCCGGCGTACGCGTCGAGATCGCTGAAAACACTTATGAAAAATCCACGCCGGGAGCCCAGCCATGAAGCGTGTGTGGATGGTCGCGGCCGGCCTCTTGCTGGCGGCCTGCTCCAAGGAAGAAGCACCGCCCGAACCGGTACGCCCGGTGTTGTCCGTTGAAGTCCGGGCCCTCGACCAGCAGGCCCTCGGGCGTTTCGCCGGGAATATCCAGGCGCGTTACGAGAGCAACGTGGGTTTCCGCGTGCCCGGACGCATTGCCAGCCGCAACGTCGATGTTGGCGCCGAAGTGAAGAAGGGCGACCTGCTCGCCACGCTCGACCCCACCGACCAGCAGAACCAGCTCCGCGCCGCCCAGGGCGATCTGGCGCGGATCGAGGCGCAGTACATCAATGCCCAGGCCAATGCCCGTCGCCAGCAGCAATTGTTCGACCGTGGTGTCGGCGCCCAGGCGCAACTGGACGTCGCCCAGACTGACCTGAAAACCACCGGGGCGTCCCTCGAACAGGCCCGGGCTTCGGTGGAGCAGGCCCGCGACCAACTCAACTACAGCCAATTGCACACGGACCACGACGCCGTCGTCACCGCCTGGAACGCCGAAGCCGGGCAGGTGGTCACCGCCGGCCAGCAAGTGGTGACCCTGGCCCGCCCGGATATCAAGGAAGCAGTGATCGACCTGCCGGCCGGGCTGGTCGAGCGCTTGCCCACGGACGTGGTATTCGAGGTCGCCGCGCAATTGGACCCGAGCATCCACACCACCGCCATCGTCCGCGAGATCGAGCCCCAGGCCCAGAGCGCGACCCGCACCCGCCGCGCGCGCCTGACGCTGACCGACACACCGCCAGGTTTTCGCCTGGGCACGGCCATCAGCGTGACCCTGAGCTCGACCATCGAACCGCGCATCGAACTGCCGCTCAGCGCGCTGCAAGAAATCGACGGCAAGGCGCGCATCTGGCTGATCGACCCGCAAACGCAGACCGTCTCACCCCGTGAGGTACGGATTCTCGAGCGTTCGGCCAACTCGGTTCTGGTGGCCAACGGCATCAAGGCCGGCGATCGCGTGGTCAGTGCCGGCGTGCACAGTCTCCAGCCAGGACAGAAAGTGAAACTCGACGAGGACGCACGATGAAAGGGCCTTTCAACTTATCCGAATGGGCCCTGCGGCATCAGTCGTTCGTCTGGTACCTGATGTTCGTGGCGCTGTTGATGGGCGTGTTTTCGTACATGAACCTAGGTCGCGAGGAAGACCCGTCGTTCACCATCAAGACCATGATCATCCAGACCCGCTGGCCGGGCGCGACCCAGGAAGAAACTCTCAGGCAGGTCACCGACCGCATCGAGAAGAAACTCGAAGAGCTCGACTCCCTCGACTACGTCAAGAGCTACACCCGCCCGGGAGAGTCGACGGTGTTCGTGTACCTGCGCGATACCACCGGGGCCAAGGAAATCCCCGAGATCTGGTACCAGGTGCGCAAGAAGATCAACGACATTCGCGGCGACTTCCCCGAAGGCTTGCAAGGGCCTGGGTTCAATGATGAGTTCGGCGATGTCTACGGTTCGGTGTACGCCTTCACCGGCGACGGCCTGTCGATGCGCCAGTTGCGCGACTACGTGGAACAGGTGCGTGCCGAGATCCGCGAGGTACCGGGCCTGGGCAAGGTCGAGATGGTGGGCGAGCAGGACGAAGTGCTGTACCTGAACTTCTCCACGCGCAAACTCGCCGCCCTGGGCATCGACCAGCGCCAGGTGGTGCAGAGCCTGCAATCGCAGAATGCCGTGACCCCGGCCGGGGTGATCGATGCGGGACCGGAGCGGATTTCCGTACGTACGTCCGGGCAGTTCCAATCGGAAAAAGACCTGGCCAACGTCAACCTGCGACTCAATGACCGCTTCTATCGACTGGCCGACATCGCCGACATCCGTCGCGGCTATGTCGACCCCGCCACACCGATGTTCCGTTTCAACGGTACGCCGGCCATCGGCCTTGCCATCGCGATGAAGAAGGGTGGCAACATCCAGGACTTCGGCAAGGCGCTGCATGCGCGCATGAACGAGCTGACCGCCGACCTGCCGGTGGGCGTTGGCGTGCACACCGTGTCGGACCAGGCCGAAGTGGTGGAGGAGGCGGTCGGCGGCTTCACCAGTGCCCTGTTCGAGGCGGTGATCATCGTCCTGCTCGTCAGCTTCGTCAGCCTCGGCGTACGGGCCGGGCTGGTGGTGGCCTGTTCGATTCCGCTGGTGCTGGCGATGGTCTTCTTGTTCATGGAATACAGCGGCATCACCATGCAGCGGATTTCCCTCGGCGCGTTGATCATCGCCCTCGGCCTGCTGGTGGACGACGCGATGATCACCGTGGAAATGATGGTCACGCGCCTGGAAAAAGGCGACAGCAAGGATCAGGCCGCGACGTTCGCCTACACCTCGACGGCGTTTCCCATGCTCACCGGGACCCTGGTGACCGTGGCCGGTTTCGTGCCCATCGGCTTGAACGCCAGCTCCGCCGGTGAATACACCTTCACCCTGTTTGCGGTCATCGCCGTGGCGATGCTGGTGTCATGGGTCGTCGCGGTGCTGTTTGCCCCGGTGATCGGCGTGCATATCCTCAGCGCTGACGTGAAACCCCACAGCGCCGAGCCGGGGCGGATCGGCCGGGCATTCAACGGCGGCCTGTTGTGGGCGATGCGCAATCGCTGGTGGGCCATCGGCATCACCGTGCTGCTGTTCGTGCTGGCGGTGTTTTGCATGCGTTTTGTGCAGAACCAGTTCTTCCCGTCCTCGGACCGGCCAGAAATCCTGGTGGACCTCAACCTGCCGCAAAACGCTTCGATGGACGAGACCCGCAAAGCCGTCGACCGCCTGGAGGCGACCCTCAAGGGCGACCCGGACATTGAGCGCTGGAGCACCTACATCGGCGAAGGCGCGATTCGTTTCTACCTGCCGCTGGACCAGCAGTTGCAGAACCCGTACTACGCGCAATTGGTGATCGTCAGCAAAGGCCTGGAGTCGCGCACGGCGCTGACCGAGCGCCTGCAAAAGCGTCTGCGTGAGGAATTCGTCGGGATTGGCAGCTACGTCCAGGCCTTGGAAATGGGCCCGCCGGTGGGCCGGCCGATCCAGTATCGGGTCAGCGGCAAGGACATCGACCTGGTGCGCAAGCATGCGATCGAACTGGCCACCGAACTGGACAAGAACTCGCACATTGGCGAAATCATCTACGACTGGAACGAGCCGGGCAAAGTGCTGCGCATCGACATCGCCCAGGACAAGGCGCGGCAATTGGGCTTGTCGTCCGATGATGTGGCGAGGCTGATGAACAGCATTGTCAGCGGCTCGCCGGTGACCCAGGTCAACGATGATATTTACTTGATCAATGTGGTCGGCCGTGCCGAGGATGCCGAGCGCGGTTCGCCGGAAACCCTGCAGAACCTGCAGATCGTCACCCCGAGTGGCACCTCGATTCCGTTGCTGGCGTTTGCCACGGTGCGCTATGAACTGGAGCAACCGCTGGTGTGGCGTCGTGACCGCAAGCCGACCATCACCATCAAGGCCGCGGTGCGCGACGAGATCCAGCCCACCGACCTGGTCAAGCAGTTGCAACCGGACATCGACAAGTTCGCCGCCGGCCTGCCGGTGGGCTACAAGGTCGCCACGGGCGGTACGGTGGAAGAGAGCAGCAAGGCCCAGGGGCCGATCGCCAGCGTCGTGCCGCTGATGCTGTTTTTGATGGCGACTTTCCTGATGATCCAGTTGCACAGCGTGCAGAAACTGTTCCTGGTGGCGAGCGTCGCGCCCCTCGGATTGATCGGCGTGGTGCTGGCGCTAGTGCCGACGGGCACGCCCATGGGCTTCGTGGCGATCCTCGGGATTCTCGCGCTGATCGGCATCATTATCCGTAACTCGGTGATCCTGGTGACTCAGATCGATGAGTACGAGCGTGACGGCTACGAACCCTGGGACGCGGTGGTGGAGGCCACCGAACACCGCCGCCGGCCGATCCTGCTCACGGCCGCCGCGGCGAGCCTGGGGATGATCCCGATTGCCCGGGAAGTGTTCTGGGGGCCGATGGCCTACGCGATGATCGGCGGGATTATCATCGCCACGTTGCTGACGCTGCTGTTCCTGCCGGCGTTGTATGTGGCCTGGTACAAGATCCGCGAGCCGAAGCGTGATTGACGCGGCCGCCTTCGCTGCCCTTGTGGCGAGGGAGCTTGCTCCCGCTCGGCTGCGCAGCAGTCGTGAACCGGTGGACTCGGTCTGCCTGAAGTTACTCATTGTCTGGGTTTTGGGCTGCTTCGCAGCCCAGCGGGAGCAAGCTCCCTCGCCACAGGGATACGTCGCAAACTTGAACTCTGGGTTACTGGAACAGGCTTTGCACCTGCTCCAGCACCGCGTTGGCTGACATACCGCTATCGCGAGCAAGCTCGCTCCCACAGTGGTTCTCCGTTGCTCACAAAATATGTGTTCACTGAAGATCCCTGTGGGAGCGAGCCTGCTCGCGATGAGGCCAGCCCAGTCACCCTGGCCTTTACTTACTTGCGCAACAACCGCAACCCATTGAACACCACCAGCAAACTCACCCCCATGTCGGCAAACACCGCCATCCACATGGTGGCGAACCCGGCGAAGGTGACCCCGAGAAAGATCGCCTTGATCACCAAGGCCAAGGCAATGTTCTGTTTCAGAATGCTGGACGTCTGCCGCGACAGGCGAATGAAGGCCGGGATCTTGCGCAGGTCATCGTCCATCAAGGCGACGTCGGCGGTCTCGATGGCCGTGTCGGTGCCGGCCGCCGCCATGGCGAAACCGATTTCCGACCGGGCCAGGGCCGGGGCGTCGTTGATGCCGTCGCCGACCATGCCGACGCGGTGACCCTGGGCATACAGCGCTTCGATGGCTTGCAGCTTGTCTTCCGGCAACAGGTCGCCCCGCGCCTGGTCCATGCCCACTTGCGCGGCAATCGCTTCGGCGGTGTGGGCGTTGTCGCCGGTGAGCATCAGGGTCTTGATGCCCAGTTCATGCAGTTGCCGGATGGCCTCGCGGCTGGAATCCTTCACGGTGTCAGCCACGGCAAACAACGCCAAGGGGCCTGTAGCGTCGAGCAGCAGCACCACCGACTTGCCTTGTTTTTCCAGGGCGAAGAGTTTTTCTTCCAATTCGGGAGAGCACAGGCCGAGGTCTTCCACCAGGCGGTGGTTGCCCAAGTGATAGGTCCGGCCGTCGATGTCGCCGCGCACGCCGCGCCCGGCCAGCGCCGCGAAGTTATCCACAGCCTGCTGCACCACTTGCTTATCCACAGCCGCGTTGGCAATCGCCCGGGACACCGGGTGGTCGGAACGGGCGGCGAGGCTGGCGGCCAGGGCCGGGGCTGTGCTTTCCAGAGTAGGGTCCAAGGCTACATAGTCGGTTTGCACCGGTTTGCCGTGGGTGATCGTGCCGGTCTTGTCCAACGCCAGATAGTCGAGCTTGTAGCCGCTCTCCAAGTAAACGCCGCCCTTGACCAGGATGCCTTTGCGCGCCGCGGCGGCCAGGCCGCTGACGATGGTCACGGGGGTGGAAATCACCAGTGCGCAAGGGCAGGCGACTACCAGCAGCACCAGGGCCCGGTAGATCCAGTCGAACCACAAGGCGCCCATGAACAGCGGTGGAATGACTGCTACCGCCAGGGCCAGGGCAAACACCGCTGGGGTATAGATCGTCGAAAAGCGGTCGACGAAGCGCTGGGTCGGCGCCCGGGAGCCCTGTGCCTGTTCCACGGCGTGGATGATTCGCGCCAGGGTCGATTGATCGGCCGCCGCCGTCACCCGATATTCCAGTTCGCCAGCCTGGTTGATGGTGCCGGCGAACACCTTGTCACCGGCGATTTTTTCCACCGGCAGGCTTTCACCGGTAATCGGTGCCTGGTCGACGGTCGAGCGGCCGGTGATCACCTCACCGTCCAGGCCGACGCGCTCGCCGGGCCGCACCCGCACCCGCGCGCCGAGGGCAATGGCCTTGACCTCCTGGACATGCCAGGTGCCATCGGCCTGCTGCACGGTGGCCTGTTCCGGGGCCATCTGCATCAGGCCGCTGATGGCGTTGCGCGCCCGATCCAGGGATTTGGCTTCGATCAGTTCGGCCACGGTGAACAGGAACATCACCATCGCCGCTTCCGGCCATTGGCCAATCAGCACGGCGCCGGTCACGGCGATGCTCATCAGCGCGTTGATGTTCAGGTTGCGGTTCTTCAGGGCGATCCAGCCCTTCTTGTAGGTACCCAGGCCACCGCTGAGGATCGACACCAACGCCACCAGCGCGACCACCCAGTTTGGCGCGGCATTGGTGAAATGGATCACCTCGGCGCCCAGGGCCGTCACGCCGGACAGCGCCAACGGCCACCAAGGCTTGGCCGGGGCGGGCAGGTCGTGGCTTTGCGGTTTCTCGCCCGCAATCAGCGGGTCGGCCTGCATGCCTAAGGATTCGATGGCCTTGATGATCGGCGCGTCGCTGGGCAGATCGTGGGTTACGCCCAAGACGCGGTTGATCAGGTTGAACTCCAGTCGCTGCACGCCTTCGAGTTTGCCGAGCTTGTTCTGGATCAGCGTCTGTTCGGTGGGGCAGTCCATGGCTTCGATGCGGAAACTGCTCAGCCGCGCGCCGTCCGTCGGCGTTTTGCCGAGATCGACCACTGCCGGTGCCGCTTTCGAGGCGCAGCAGGAATGCCCGTGGTCATGGCCGTGGTCTGGTTTGTGGATGTGAAGGGAATCGCTCATCGGGTGACGTCCGTGAAAAGTGCCTGTTGCGCAGTAAAGACCCTGTAGCCACTATAGGGTCAAGCACCTATTTTGGGAGGCCGCACCATGAAGATCGGAGAACTGGCGAAAATCACCGACTGCCAGGTCGAAACCATCCGCTACTACGAACGCGAAGGCCTGTTGCCGGAACCGGCCCGCAGCGACGGCAATTACCGGGTCTACACCCAGGCCCATGCCGAACGGCTGACCTTCATCCGCAACTGCCGCACCTTGGACATGACCCTGGAAGAAATCCGCAGCCTTCTGGTGCTGCGCGACAGCCCCCAGGATCAATGTGAAAGCGTCAATGCGCTGATCGACGAACACATCCACCACGTCAAGGCCCGCATCGATGGCCTGCTGGCCTTGCAGGCGCAACTGATCGACCTGCGCCATCGCTGTGGCGAAGGGCCGGATCTGGATCAATGCGGGATCTTGCAGCGGTTGGAGGTGAGCGGGGCGGTGGCGCCGGAGGTGGAGCATTCACATGTGGGGCGTAGCCACGGGCATTGAGCCGATCTTGGAGCACATGCAGATCCAATGTGGGAGCGGGCTTGCTCGCGAATGCGGTGTGTCAGGCAAAGTAATGGTGTCTGACACACCGCATTCGCGAGCAAGCCCGCTCCCACAGGGCCGATGGGGTCCTTTCAGACCGCCATCGGCGCGGTCATCGGCGCGTGGTGCTGGTAGCCTTCGAGGGAGAAGTCGCTCGGCTCCACCAACTCCAGCCACTCAGGCTGGTACACGCCGGCCTTGGCAAACTCTGGCACGCGCTCGGAAATCACCAGCTTGGGCATTGGGAACGGCTCGCGGGTGAGCTGTTCGTTGAGCATGTCCAAGTGGTTTTCGTAGACGTGGGCGTCGCCGATGAAATAGGTGAACCAGCGCGGCGTGTAGCCGGTCAGGCGGCCGATCAGGCTCAGCAGCGCGGCGCCTTCGGTGAGGTTGAACGGCGTGCCCAGGCCCAGGTCGTTGGAGCGGATGTAGAGGGTCAGGGAAATTTCCCTGGTCTCGACATTCGGGTGGAACTGGTAGAGCAGATGGCACGGCGGCAGGGCCATTTCATCGAGCTGGGCGCAGTTCCAGCCGTGGAACAGGATGCGCCGGCTGCCCGGGTCCTTGATGATGGTGTCGACGCACTGGCGAACCTGGTCGATGGCCTTGTACAGCACCACGTAGGCCTGGCCGTTTTCTTCGCCCTCGGCGATCTGCCGGTAACCCTGGGCCAGCGTCTGCTCGATGGCCGCCGGGTTGCTTACCGGGATCTGCTTATAGGCCGGCCACTTGCGCCACTGCACGCCGTAGATCTCACCCAGGTCGTCTTCGCCCTGGCGGAACGGGTTGGCCAGCCACTGGGCGTTTTCGTTGGCGTTCTGGTCCCAGACCTTGCAGCCCAGGGCGCGAAACTCAGCGGCATTGTTCACACCACGGAGAAAACCGCACATCTCGCCGATGGCCGATTTGAAGGCCATCTTGCGGGTGGTGATAGCGGGAAAGCCTTCCTTCAAGTCATAGCGCAGCATGGCGCCGGGGAAGCTGATGGTGTTCACACCGGTGCGGTTGGCTTGCTTGGTGCCGTTCTTGATGACGTGGGCCACCAGATCGAGATATTGCTTCATGGGTTACCTGTGTCCTTGAACCCGGGGCCTGCGCCCCGGGGTTCGAATTTTAAACCTTGGCCGCCGCAGCCGGCGCGCGATGATAAGCCAGCCAGATCAGCGCCAGGCCACCGATGATCATCGGCAGGCACAGCACCTGGCCCATGGTCAGCCAGTTCCACGCCAGGTAGCCGAGCTGGGCATCCGGCACGCGGACGAATTCGACAATGAAACGGAAGATGCCATAGAACAGCGCGAACATGCCCGACACCGCCATGGTGGGGCGCGGCTTGCGCGAGAACAGCCAAAGGATCAGGAACAGTGCCACACCCTCGAGGGCGAACTGGTACAGCTGCGACGGGTGGCGCGGCAACTGCGCCGGGTCGCTGAACGGCGGGAAGATCATCGCCCAGGGCACGTCGGTCGGCTTGCCCCACAACTCGGCGTTGATGAAGTTGCCGATGCGCCCGGCACCCAGGCCGATCGGCACCATCGGCGCGACGAAGTCCATCAGCTCGAAAAACGACTTGTTGTTGCGCTTGCCGAACCACAGCGCCGCCAGCATCACACCAATGAACCCACCGTGGAACGACATGCCGCCTTTCCAGACTTCGAAGATCAGCGTCGGGTTGGCCAGGTAGGCACTCAGGTCGTAGAACAGCACGTAGCCCAGGCGTCCGCCGACGATCACGCCCATGGACAGCCAGAACACCAGGTCGGAGAGCTTTTCCTTGTTCCAGGTCGGGTCGAAGCGGTTGAGCCGGCGCGACGCCAGCCACCAGGCGCCGCCGATACCGATCAGGTACATCAGGCCGTACCAGTGGATTTTCAGCGGGCCGATGGCCAGGGCTACCGGATCGATCTGCGGGTAAGGCAGCATTGATATTCCTCGTAAACGTCAAAAAATACCCGGGCGACGCTGCCACCACGGGATTAAGCCAGGATTGCGTCAGAGCAGAAAACTCACCCCCACGCAGAATAGCAAGGCGGCGAACAAGCGCTTGAGCAAGCGTGGCGACAGGCGATGGGCCAGCCGCGCACCAAAGCGGGCAAAGACCATGCTGGTCAAGGCGATGCCCAGCAGCGCCGGCAAATACACAAAACCGAGACTATGGGCCGGCAGCAACGGATCGTGCCAGCCCAGAATCATGAAACTTAATGCACTGACCAGGGCGATCGGCAAGCCGCAGGCCGATGAGGTCGCCACCGCTTGTTGCATCGGCACGCTGCGCCAGGTCAGGAACGGCACGGTCAGCGAACCACCACCGATGCCGAAAATCGCCGAGGCCCAGCCGATCACCGTGCCAGCCACGGTCAGCCCGGCCTTGCCCGGTACGGTGCGGCTGGCCTTGGGCTTGAAGTCCAGGGCCAGTTGCACGGCAACGATCAAGGCGAACACGCCAATGATCTTTTGCAGGTGCGGGCCGGAAATCGCTTCGGCGGTGATCGCGCCGAAACCGGCACCGATCAGGATGCCGACGGTCATCCAGGCGAATACCGGCCAGCGCACCGCGCCTTTGCGCTGATGTTCGCGCACGGCATTGACCGAGGTAAAGATAATCGACGCCAGGGAGGTGCCGACGGCCAGGTGCGTCAACACCTGCGGGTCGAAGCCCTGCAGGGTGAAACTGAATACCAGCACCGGGACGATGATGATCCCGCCCCCTACGCCAAACAACCCGGCCAGTACGCCAGCGCAGGCGCCGAGTAGCAGATAGAGCACAAATTCCACCAGACTCTCCCCGCCGATCCCCGAAATAAGAGCGGCATGGTAACGGATCGAGGGGCTTGGGCTCTACTGAAGGCGATGGATGCCGGGGCGATGTGTGAGTAGAGTGGCTGGAAACACTCGGGTGTCTGCATCACGACACCGGATGGCGAACCGCTGTTGTGGCGAGGGAGCTTGCTCCCGCTGGAGTGCGAAGCACTCCCGAAAAAGCAGGGTGATAGGTCTGACAAGCCTGGCCCTTGGATTTGGGCTACTTCGTAGCCCAGCGGGAGCAAGCTCCCTCGCCACAAAAAGCGCTGCTCGGTTTTATTCCTATAACAGGACAACCTGATGTGCCTGATCGTATTTGCCTGGCGCCCTGGCCACGCCCAGCCGCTGGTCGTGGCGGCCAACCGCGACGAGTTCTACGCCCGGCCGACCTTGCCCCTGGCCCAATGGCCTGACGCGCCCCATGTCCATGCAGGGCGCGACCTCGAAGCCGGCGGTACTTGGCTCGGCATCGGCGCCGAGGGCCGTTTTGCCGCGCTGACCAACATCCGCGACCCAGGCCAATTGCCGGCCTTCAAGTCCCGCGGTGAACTGGTGGCGCGGTTCCTCACCGGGAATCTGTCGATTGCCGACTACCTGAGCGAAGTCGTGCCCCGTGCTGGCGAGTACGGTGGCTTCAACCTGCTGCTCGGCAATGGCGCCGAGCTCTGGCACTACAACGCCCGTGATACCCGGCCACAGCAGTTGGCCAAGGGCGTGTATGGCCTGTCGAACGCTGGGCTGAACACGCCATGGCCCAAGTTGCTCAAGGCCCGGTTGGCGCTGGAGGAGGTGCTGGACGATCCGCAACCCCAGGCCTTGTTGGCGTTGCTGAACGATCCACAACCCGCGCCGGTGGCTGAACTGCCCGACACCGGCGTCGGGCTGGCGACCGAGGCATTGTTGTCGAGTGTGTTCATCGCCAGCCCGGCCTACGGGACGCGGGCGAGTACGGCGCTGATTGTCCATGCCGATGGGACGCGGCAGATGGTCGAGCGCAGTTTCGGGCCCCATGGGGGGCATTTGGGGGAGGTGGCGCTACACACTTGAATGAGAGTCACTTGTGGCGAGGGAGCTTGCTCCCGCTGGTGGGCGAAGCCCGCCCAAAAAAGCCTTGGGGCTACTTCGTAGCCCAGCGGGAGCAAGCTCTCATCAAACAAAATCCATCCCCTTGTTCTCCAAAGCTTTTTAAGCCGCGACCAATCGAACACCCAGCTTTGTAGCCTTACGCTGTAAGGCTCTCAGCTGGCGATCACGGCTTTTGGCCTCGTATTCGTTCATATCCTGCGCCACGTAAGGTTGTCCCTTGGTCAGCATGGCGTAGATCAGGCGGGCCAGTTGGTGAGCCGTAGCCTTAATGGCGCAGGCCGTATCCATGCGAGCCAATCGGGCGCGGTGACTGGCACCGATAAAGCTTTTATCGGTGCGGGCGCTAGAGGCCGCCTGCTTCAACGCTTGTGCCGCCCGGTTAAATACCTTGGGGACATGACCGGGCAAGGGTTTTCCCCCCGATATTCGGGTTGAGGGCGCTACCCCCATCCAGGAGCTGAAATGTTGCTCAGTCGGAAAACGCGACAAATCAGGTCCGACTTCGCTCGCCAGAACCAAGGCGGATTCGATTCCGATGGTGGGAATCGCGGTCAGGTCCACGCCCATGATTCTCACAAGTGCCTGGTGCAAGCTGGCTTGTTCATCTGCCGAGCGATGCGGGCTACGCAGTGGCTTGGTGGGTTGCGTGGGCTCATGGTTCAGCACTGGAAGTCGATCAAGTGCCTGAGTGATGGTCCGATCACATTCGGCAATCTGCTTCTCAAGGAAATCATGAGCAGCCACCTCCTGAGCCAAAGCATGCAGATGCTCGACTCGCCAGTTACCGTGCAGGCTGCGGGCAATGGTTTGGTGATCGGCCTTGATACGGCCGTCTCGGAAGTTGGCCAAGACTTGAGGGTCACGCTCGCCATCGATGATGGCCTTGATGATTTTCATCCCTGTCACGCCAGCAATATTGCTGATGACATTGGCTAACTGAATGTTCATCTGCGTCAGGGCTTTTTGCATGCGGTTGATGGTCTTGGCTTGATCACGAACCTTCATGGCCCGCTGGCGAACCAATGATCGCATCGAGCAAATATCATCAGCGGGTCGGAAAGCACCTCTGAGTAAGCCATGGGTCATGAGTTGCCAGATCCACTGGCAATCCAGAACATCGGATTTACGTCCGCTTATCTGACGAGTTGCACGGGAATTGACCAGATACACCTCAAAGCCCCTTGAATCGAGAAGCTCGAACAGCGGTATCCAGTAAACGCCAGTGGCCTCCATCGCCACGACCTTGATTTTCAGCGATTCCAACCATTCGGCCAGGCTCACCAAATCCTCAGTGAAGGCCGGAAAACAGCGAACCGGCTTGTCGCTTTGATCGGGATTGACGCCAACCCAGTGCTCGCGGCTGCCGATATCGATACCGGCACAATGAGGGTGAATCACTTCAAATCGTTTCTGCTGCTTCTTGCGCGCCATGACAATTCCTCGCAGGATTGAATGGCGCGCGGGGAACACGGTGGCGAACGGATTCACTCTCTCATACGTGGTCACAGCTTGCTGTGCCTACAACGACTCCACGCCGATACCGTGCCGGCCACTCTCCCTCGCGGGTGCGGACACACCAGTGATAGCTACGGCCTCTTTCCCCGCGCGCACCCAATCTTAAGCCGAGCACTTGTTTGCTGCGCGACAGCGCAGCGTCGGCGACGCGGCGGGGACTCCCTCGCCACAAATGCTCGCTGAACTGTCTAGAGGGTCTTGTTCGAAGCCGGATTGATCATCCGCGCCAACCCAAGGTTCTTCAGCGCCAGTTGCAAGGAGCTGTGGATCACTTGCGGGTTGTCGATGGTCATCACTTCCGCGAGCAATTCCTGGGCCTTGCTGAGGTTGATCTGGCGCAGCATCCACTTCACTTTCGGCAGGTTGGTGGCGTTCATCGACAAACTGTCGAACCCCATCGCCATCAGCAGCACCGCGGCCGCCGGGTCGCCGGCCATTTCGCCGCAGATACTGACCGGCTTGCCTTCGGCATGGGCGTCACGCACCACGTTCTGCAAGGCTTGCAGCACCGCCGGGTGCAGGTAGTCGTACAGGTCGGCGACCCGTGGGTTGTTGCGGTCCACGGCCAGCAGGTATTGGGTCAGGTCGTTGGAACCCACCGACAGGAAGTCCACCTGCCGCGCCAGTTCCTTGGTCTGGTACACCGCGGCCGGAATCTCGATCATCACGCCGACCGGCGGCATCGGCACGTCGGTGCCTTCGTCACGGACTTCGCCCCAGGCCCGGTGGATCAGGTGCAGGGCTTCTTCCAGTTCATGGGTGCCGGAGATCATCGGCAACAGGATGCGCAGGTTGTTCAGGCCTTCGCTGGCCTTGAGCATGGCGCGGGCCTGGACCAGGAAGATTTCCGGGTGGTCGAGTGTCACGCGGATGCCGCGCCAGCCGAGGAACGGGTTGTCTTCCTTGATCGGGAAGTAGGACAGGGACTTGTCGCCGCCGATGTCCAGGCTGCGCATGGTCACCGGTTGTGGGTGAAACGCGGCCAGTTGTTCGCGGTAGATCGCCAACTGTTCTTTTTCGCTGGGGAAGCGCTGGTTGATCATGAACGGCACTTCGGTGCGGTACAGCCCCACACCTTCGGCGCCACGCTTCTGCGCCCGGGCGACGTCGGCCAGCAGGCCGGTGTTGACCCACAATGGCATGCGGTGGCCATCGAGGGTAATGCACGGCAGGTCCCGCAGCGCATCCAGGCCCAGGGACAGTTGCTTTTCTTCCTCCACCACATCGGCGAACTGCTTGCGCAGCACGTCGCTGGGGTTGGTGTAGACCTCGCCGTGGTAGCCGTCGACGATCATCTGGATGCCGTCGACCTTGGAATACGGCAGGTCCACCAGGCCCATCACCGTCGGAATGCCCATCGCCCGGGCCAGGATCGCCACGTGGGAGTTGCCCGAACCCAGTACCGAGACCAGGCCCGCCAGCTTGCCTTCGGGTACTTCGCCGAGCATGGCCGGGGTCAGCTCTTCACTGACCAGGATGGTGTTGTCGGGGTAGACCAGGGTCTGCTGGCGCTCCTGCTGCAAGTACGCCAGCAAGCGACGGCCAAGGTCCTTGACGTCCGAGGCGCGTTCGCGCAGGTAGGCGTCGTCCATCAGTTCGAAACGGTTGACGTGGTCGGTCACCACCTGGCGCAGCGCACCCTGGGCCCACTGGCCGGTCTTGATGACGGTGGTCACTTCGCTGCCCAGGGAGGCATCGTCGAGCATCATCAGGTAGACGTCGAACAGTGCGCGTTCTTCGGGGCGCAACTGCGTCGCCAGCTTGGCCGACAGGGCCCGCATGTCGGCCCGCACGCCTTCGATGGCGGTCTTGAACAAGCCCAGCTCGGCATTGATGTCGGCGACGGTCTTGTCCGGCACCACGTCGAGGTCGGCGGGCGGCAACATGACCACCGCCGTGCCCACTGCCGCGCCCGGTGAGCCGGGCACACCGACGAACTTCGCTTCCTGGATACCCTTGCCCTGGCGACCCAGGCCGCTGATCGAGCCGGTGGCCTCGGCATGGGCGATAACCCCGGCCAGTTGCGCGCTCATGGTTACAAGGAAGGCTTCTTCACCTTCGTCGAACTGTCGGCGCTCTTTTTGCTGGATGACCAACACGCCGACGACGCGGCGGTGGTGGATGATCGGTGCGCCAAGGAACGAGGCGTAGCGTTCTTCACCCGTTTCGGCAAAGTAGCGGTAGCGCGGGTGATCCGCGGCGTTTTCGAGGTTCAGGGGTTCTTCGCGCGTGCCGACCAGACCGACCAGGCCTTCATTGGGCGCCATGCTCACCTTGCCGATGGAGCGCTTGTTCAAGCCCTCGGTGGCCATCAGCACGAAACGATTGGTCTCGGGGTCCAGCAGGTAGACCGAGCAGACCTGGCTGCCCATGGCCTCTTTGACGCGCAATACAATAATCCCCAACGCCGCCTTGAGATCCTTGGCGGAGTTAACTTCCTGGACGATCTTGCGCAGCGTATTGAGCATGGCTCGGGGTCGAACTCCGTCGTCAGTCGCGCGTCAGCAGGCGCGGGGCAAGCTCTTTGAGGGCGCGTCGGTACACCTCGCGCTTGAATGTCACCACCTGGCCCAACGGATACCAATAGCTGACCCAGCGCCAGCCATCGAACTCCGGTTTACCGGTCAAATCCATCCGCACCCGCTGCTCGTTGGAGATCAGGCGCAGGAGAAACCATTTCTGCTTCTGGCCGATGCACAGCGGTTGGCTGTGCGTCCTGACCAGGCGTTGCGGCAAACGATAGCGCAACCAGCCTCGGGTGCAGGCGAGTATTTCGACATCTTCGCGCTCAAGCCCCACTTCTTCATTCAACTCGCGGTACAAGGCCTCTTCCGGCGTCTCCTGGGGGTTGATCCCACCCTGGGGAAACTGCCAGGCGTCTTGATTGATACGGCGTGCCCATAGCACCTGCCCAGCATCATTCGTAAGAATGATCCCCACATTGGGACGGAAACCATCGGGATCGATCACGGCAACAACCTCGCAAACGCATGTCGCCGCATTGTTCCACAAAGGTTGTGAAAGCAGCAACGAGCGTCCCTAGCTTATGTGCACTCTTGTGAAAAGTCCGTATTCTGGACGCCTTTCTTTAGATTTTTCAGCGAGTAACTGCGATGCGGCTGGCTTTATTCGACTTGGACAACACATTGCTGGGTGGCGACAGCGACCACGCGTGGGGCGATTACCTGTGCGAGCGCGGTTTTCTGGACGCTGTCACCTATAAGGCACGCAACGACGCGTTCTACCAGGATTACCTGGCCGGCAAGCTCGACAATGCCGAGTACCTGAACTTTTGCCTGGAAATCCTTGGCCGTACCGAAATGCACATCCTGGCCCAATGGCACTTGGACTACATGCGCGACTGCATCGAGCCGATCGTGTTGCCCCAGGCCATCGAACTGCTGAAAAAGCACCGTGACGCCGGCGACAAGCTGGTAATCATCACCGCCACCAACCGCTTCGTTACCGCGCCAATTGCCGAGCGCCTGGGGGTCGAAACCCTGATTGCCACCGAGTGCGAGATGGTCGACGGGCGCTACAGCGGACGCAGCACCGACATCCCGTGTTTCCGCGAGGGCAAGGTGACCCGGTTGAACCGTTGGCTGGAAGAAACCGGGTACTCGCTCGACGATAGCTACTTTTATAGCGACTCGATGAACGATTTGCCGTTGCTGGAAGCGGTGACGCATCCGGTGGCGGTGGATCCGGATCCGAATCTTCGGGCTGAGGCCCAGAAGCGGGGTTGGCCGGTAATCAGTCTGCGTGGCTGAAACAGCTTTCGCGAGCAGGCTCGCTCCCACATGGACTGTGTTGTTCATACAATCCATGTGGGAGCGAGCCTGCTCGCGAAAGGGGCGATGCGGTCTCTAAGCCTTAAACCGGCTTGGCCCCCATCAACCCCGCGATGGCGACAAAGCAGACAACGCTGAACAGCGCCAGGGCAAAGGTAAACTTCCCGCTACCGCCTGGCGCTTTGCGCAATGTGTTCAGCCGCACCAGCAGCCAGAACCCCGCCAGCGCCGCCAAGGTGTAGAGCACGCTGGAAGCCAGCAGCCAGGTCTGTCCCAGTGGCCAGCCGATTTGATGAACCATCCACCAGCCGGTGAATGGCAGGCTAGCCAGCGCCAGGATCATGACCAGCCAGATGAACAACCGCGGACGTTGCAGCGTGCGCGCAGCCGCCGTGGCGTCGCCGTTGCGGCGCGTGCGCCAGACCCAGATGGCCAGCCCCAGTGCACCCGCCAGCAGTAATACAGTGGCGATGCCGTGGGCGATCTTCAGCGCGGTCAATGTTTCCATGGGTTCGATTTCCTTAAGTCTTGCTCACAGCCTAGCCCGGCTTTATCAACCCAGGAACAACTGATAGGCCGGGTTATCGCTTTCATCCCAGTACGGGTAGCCGATTTCTTCCAGGGCGGCCGGGACCAGGTGGCGTTCATCGTGGGGCACTTGGAGCCCCGCGACCACACGGCCATCCGCCGCGCCATGGTTGCGGTAGTGGAACATCGAGATATTCCAGCGCCCACCCAGCTTGTTCAAGAAGTTGAACAGCGCCCCCGGACGTTCCGGGAATTCGAAGCGCAGCACCACTTCGTCGATGACATGGGCCGCATGCCCGCCGACCATGTGGCGAATGTGCAACTTGGCCAGTTCATTGTCGGTCAGGTCCAGCACCGGGAAGCCTTGTTCGGTCAGGCTGGCGATCAGCGCGCTGCGCGGGTCGTTTTCCGGGTGGGTCTGCACGCCGACGAAGATGTGCGCTTCGCTGCCGGTGTTGTAGCGATAGTTGAATTCGGTGATCTGGCGCTTGCCCACGGCTTCGCAGAACGCCTTGAAGCTGCCCGGCTTCTCGGGGATGGTCACGGCAATGATCGCTTCGCGGCCCTCGCCCAGCTCGGCGCGCTCGGCGACATGGCGCAAGCGGTCGAAGTTGACGTTGGCGCCGGAGTCGATCGCCACCAGGGTCTGGCCGCTGATGTGCCGTGACTCGACGTATTTCTTGATCCCAGCCACGCCCAATGCGCCGGCAGGTTCGGTGATCGAGCGGGTATCGTCGTAGATATCCTTGATGGCGGCGCAGATCTCGTCGGTGCTGACGGTGATCACTTCGTCCACGTGGTGCTTGCAGATATCAAAGGTGTGCTGGCCGATCTGTGCCACGGCAACGCCGTCGGCGAACAGTCCCACGGTCGGCAGCACCACGCGCTCGCCCGCGGCCATGGCCGCTTGGAGGCAGTTGGAGTCGTCCGGCTCGACGCCGATGATCTTGATGTCCGGGCGCAGGTATTTCACGTAGGCCGCGATCCCGGCGATCAGCCCGCCACCGCCCACCGGGACGAAGATCGCATCGAGGCGCCCAGGATGCTGGCGCAGGATTTCCATCGCCACGGTGCCCTGCCCGGCAATGGTGTGGGGATCGTCATACGGGTGGATGTAGACGTAGCCCTTTTCGTCGACCAGTTTCAGCGAATAGGCCAGGGCTTCGGGGAATGAGTCACCGTGCAAGACCACTTTGCCGCCACGGGAGCGCACGCCTTCGACCTTGATTTCCGGCGTGGTCTTGGGCATCACGATGGTGGCCTTGACCCCCAGCACCTTGGCCGCCAGGGCCAGGCCCTGGGCGTGGTTGCCCGCCGAAGCCGTGACCACGCCGCGTGCGCGTTCTTCGTCGCTGAGCTGGGTCAGCTTGTTGTAGGCCCCGCGAATCTTGAACGAGAACACTGGCTGCAAGTCTTCACGCTTGAGCAGGATGCTGTTGCCCAGCCGCTCGGAGAGCTGGCGAGCGGCCTGCAGCGGGGTTTCTACGGCAACGTCGTAAACGCGCGAGGTGAGGATCTTTTTGACGTACTGTTCAAGCATCGGAAAGCATCACTGAGCGGGTTGGGCAGGGCCAAGGAGTCTAACCCGGCTTTTGGCTGGGCGACCACACGATTAAGGCACTTTGAGCGCAGAAACCCCCGTGGCGAGGGAGCTTGCTCCCGCTGGGTCGCGCAGCGGCCCCTTCGATATGCGGTAGACATCAATCACGACTGCTTCGCAGCCGAGCGGGAGCAAGCTCCCTCGCCACACTGGCTCGGTGCCAATCAGGCAATGACCAGGGCCCTTTCGGCGCCTATAATGCCGGCCTTTCGTTCTCTCTCGGCACCTTCGGAGCCCGCATGACCCAGGATCAACTCAAACAGGCCGTGGCCCAGGCCGCCGTCGACCTCATCCTCCCGAAACTGGATGACAAGAGCGTCGTCGGGGTCGGCACCGGCTCCACGGCCAATTGCTTCATCGACGCGCTGGCGCAACACAAGGGTGCGTTCGATGGCGCCGTCGCCAGCTCCGAAGCGACCGCTGCGCGCCTCAAGGGCCACGGGATCCCGGTGTACGAACTCAATACCGTCAGCGACTTGGAGTTCTACATCGACGGCGCCGATGAAAGCGACGCGCGCCTGAACCTGATCAAGGGCGGCGGCGCGGCCCTGACCCGCGAGAAGATCGTCGCGGCGGTGGCCAAGACCTTCATCTGCATCGCTGACGCCAGCAAACTGGTGCCGGTACTCGGCGCGTTCCCGTTGCCGGTGGAAGTTATCCCCATGGCCCGTAGCCATGTGGCCCGCCAACTGGTGAAGCTGGGCGGCGACCCGGTGTATCGCGAAGGCGTGCTGACCGATAACGGCAACATCATCCTGGATGTGCACAACCTGCAGATCACTAACCCGGTGGAACTGGAAAGCCAGATCAACGCCATCGTCGGCGTGGTCACCAACGGTTTGTTCGCTGCTCGCCCGGCGGATGTGCTGTTGCTGGGGACTGCTGATGGGGTGAAGACCCTGCGGGCTGAGTAGGCCCAGGGGCTATTGATTTAAGCTCGAGTCCTGTGGGAGCGGGCTTGCTCGCGAATGCGGTGTGTCAGTTGGCATATATGTGTCTGATATACCGCATTCGCGAGCAAGCCCGCTCCCACATGGTTCTGCGTCAGGCCAAGATCAAGGCAGCGGCTTCTTGAACACATAAAACAGGTTCGGCTCGCTCACCAGGTACAGGTTGCCATCGTCGTCCATGGCCAGGCCTTCGGCCTGGGGTACGGTTTGTTGCAGCCCCTGGCGGCCCTTGCTCAATGAGAGCGTGCTCAACGGTCGGCCGTCGATATCCAACTCGATAATCAACCGCGACTCATCGGACAGCGCCAGCAAATGGCCGCTGCGTTCATCGTATTGCAGGCTTGAAAGGTCGCGTACGAACAGCCCGGCATCGCGCTTGGGGTTGTTGATCACATGCACCGCGTAGGACTTTTCCGGATTGTGGTGGGGAAACCCGTGCACTTCGTAAATCAGCATCGGGTCGCGTTCCTTCGCCACGAACAGGCGTTTGCCCACCGAATCGTAGGCCAGTCCTTCGAACCCCTTGTTGCTCCTCATGTGCACGCCGAGGGATATCTGCTCGGCGTCGGCGGCGTCGAGGAATTGGGTGTCGTCTTCCAAGTGAATCTTGATCAGCCGTTGCTGGCGCTCGTCAGTGATGACGTAGGTGTCTTCGCTGATGAACTCCACCGCCTCCGGGTCGCCAAAGCCGATCAGGGCGATGCGCCGCAGAATCTTGCCATCCAGCGACAGCTCGATCAGCTCGGCGTTTTTATTGGTGACAGTGAACAGGCTCTTGCGGACCGGATCGAACGTCAGCGCGGAAACGTCATCATCCAGGCCTTCGATCACCCGCGCCTCGACGGTGACCCGGTATTGATCCAGGGCAATGGCCTGTTCGCTGGTATTTTTCCAGAGCGTATTCAGGTTGAACCAGGCGCGTTCGAACAGGCGCAGGTGCTGGCCGACGGCGATCAGGCTGATCAGCACCAGCGTCAGCAGTATCAGGATCAAAGATTTGGGGTGGGCGAGTCGACGCATGTTGGGGTGGGCTCGGATAAGAACAGGTGGGTGGAAATACCACGGCTGCCTGAACTGAAACTTAATGGCTGCGTGCCACACCCTACAGCGAAGCAGGACTTATCCTACAGAGTTAGTTGTCAGCGCTGTTTTTCGAAACGATAGAACAGGTTCGGCTCGCTGACCATGTACAGGTTACCGGCCTCATCGATCGTGACACCTTCGGCACGAGGGATCGTGTCTTTCAGGCCGTTGAAGCCGCCTAGCAAGGTCATGAAGCTGACCTGCTCGCCTTCTTCGTCCAACTCCAGCAATAGATGGGAGTCGGCTGACAGCACCAGCATGTGACCGGTGCGGGGGTCTACGGCCAATGCTGAAAGGTTGCGAAGGTCCAATTCGTTGCTGACATGGATTTGCTTATCGCCCTTGAGCAACTGGCTGCCGTCACTTTTCCAGGTGAACAGCGCAGGTGGGCGCTCTTCGCCGAGGACCAGTCGCTGATTTTTCGGGTCCCAGACGATGGCTTCGAATCCCTTGTTCTGATTCTTCGACGTGCCCAGGTCATAGCGAGGAAAGTCATTGATGTTCAGCGCGCGGGTGTCGGCATCGACCTGAACGATCGATAGCAGGTGCTTTCGTTCATCGGTAATGGCCAGCAGACCGTTTTCCATAAACGCCACGCCTTCCGGATTGCCCCAGCCCACCAATGGCATCTTGCGCAATACATCGCCTTGCAGGGTCAGCTCCACCAGGAATGGGTTCTTGCCCATGACTGCGAACAGGGTCTTGGTCTGCGAGTTATAGGTCACATCGGACGCTTCGTCCTTCTCCATGCCCGGTAGCGGCTTGGCGTCGATCACGGCGCGATAGTCTGGCAACCAGATGCTTTCCTGGCGCTGGACCGGACTCTGGAAGTGTTCCGACAGCCAAAGCAGGCCGCGGTCGTCCCAATGCATCGCAAACGCCAAGCCATAGGCTGCAGCCACCGTCAGCAGCGACCAGGCATACCAGGGCAGGGCGAAGCGAGAGCGGCGGGCAGGCTTGGCGGCAGGCAGTGTTTGGGTTTTGGCCATCGGGGAATGCGTTCCAGAAAGTTCGGCTAAGGGAGTGGCTGGCTCAGATGCCGCATTCCTCGGAATTATCCGGATGGCATGTGAAAAAAACGGTAAAACTTCGGTCTTCAGGAAAGCCTGGATCTCTAATGTGGGAGCGGGCTTGCTCGCGAATGCGGAGTGTCAGTCGACATATATGTTTCTGATACACCGCATTCGCGAGCAAGCCCGCTCCCACATTTGATCTGTCGTGGTCACAAAACCGAGTTAGCGAACGCTACTCTGGAAGCGGCTCGCCCCTGGCAGTTCCAGGATCAGTTCATCGCCCGCATTCAGCGGCCCGACGCCCGCCGGGGTGCCGGTGAGGATCACGTCGCCGGCCTGCAGCGAGAAACAACCGGCCATGTATTGGATCATCGGCACGATGGGATTGAGCATCAGGCTGCTGTTGCCGTCCTGGCGCACTTCACCGTTGATGGTCAGGCGCACGGGAATGTCGGTCAGGTCGGCAAACGTATCCTTCGAGACAAATGGCGCGATCACTGCCGCGCCGTCGAAGGACTTGGCGACTTCCCACGGCAGGCCCTTGGCCTTGAGCTCGGCCTGTTTGTCCCGCAGGGTCAGGTCCAGGGCCGGGGCGAAGCCGGAGATCGCGTCCAGCACCTCTTCAACGCTGGGCTTGGTGGACAGCGGCTTGCCGATCAACACGGCGATTTCCGCTTCGTAGTGCACCGAGCCACGGTCGGCGGGAATGCTGAAACCGCCTTCCAGCGGCACCACGCAGCTGCCCGGCTTGATGAACAACAAGGGTTCGGTGGGCACCGGGTTATCCAGTTCCTTGGCATGTTCGGCGTAGTTGCGGCCAATGCACACCACTTTCCCTAGCGGGAAATGAATACGTGTACCGTCGACATACTGGTGCTGATAGCTCATTTACCGACTCCTGCTCTAGGGTTCATCAGGTGTTTTTTTTAGGCGTTAACCGCGAAAATCTTGCCCGGGTTCATGATGCCGTTCGGGTCGAATACGGCTTTCACGGCTTTCATGTACTCGATCTCCACTGGCGAACGACTATAAGTCAGGTAGTCGCGCTTGGTCATGCCCACGCCGTGTTCGGCGGAAATCGAGCCGTTGTACTTCTCGACGGTTTCAAAGACCCATTTGTTCACGGTCGCGCATTTGGCGAAGAATTCATCCTTGCTCAGGTTTTCTGGCTTGAGGATGTTCAAGTGAAGGTTGCCGTCGCCGATGTGACCGAACCAGACGATTTCGAAGTCCGGGTAATGTTCGCCAACGATCCCGTCGATTTCCTGCAAGAAGGCTGGGACTTTGGAGACGGTCACCGAAATGTCGTTTTTGTACGGCGTCCAGTGGGAGATGGTTTCGGAGATGTACTCGCGCAATTTCCACAGGTTTTGCAGTTGGGTTTCGCTCTGGCTCATCACACCGTCCAGCACCCAGCCCTGTTCCACGCAATGCTCGAAGGTTTCCAAGGCCTGGTTGGCGACCTCTTCGGTGGTGGCTTCGAATTCCAGCAGCGCGTAGAACGGGCACTCGGTTTCGAATGGCGCCGGTACGTCGCCACGACCGAGGACCTTGGCCAGGGCCTTGTCGGAGAAAAATTCGAAAGCGGTCAGGTCCAGCTTGCCCTGGAAGGCGTGCAGCACCGGCATGATGGAGTCGAAGTCCGAGGTGCCGAGCACCATGGCGGTGAGGTTCTTTGGCGTACGGTCCAGGCGCATGGTGGCCTCGACCACGAAGCCCAGGGTGCCTTCGGCGCCAATGAACAGCTGCCGCAAGTCGTAGCCGGTGGCGTTCTTGATCAGGTCCTTGTTCAGTTCCAGCAGGTCGCCCTTGCCGGTGACGACCTTCATGCCCGCCACCCAGTTGCGGGTCATGCCGTAGCGAATGACCTTGATTCCGCCGGCATTGGTGCCGATATTGCCGCCAATCTGGCTGGAACCTGCCGAAGCGAAGTCAACCGGGTAGTACAGCCCATGTTCTTTAGCCTTGTTCTGCAGTTGCTCGGTGACCACGCCCGGCTGGCACACGGCAGTGCGGTCGGTGAGGTTCACGTCGAGAATCTGGTTCATGTAGTCGAATGACACCACCACTTCGCCGTTGGCGGCCACGGCGGCGGCGGACAACCCGGTGCGCCCGCCCGACGGCACCAGCGCGACGTTGTGCGCATTGGCCCAGCGCACAATGGCCTGGACCTGTTCGGTGGTCTTGGGAAAGACGATGGCCGAAGGCGCCGGGGCGAAATGCTTGGTCCAATCCTTGCCGTAAGCGTTCAGGGAGTCGGCATCGGTCAAGACCTTGCCAGGCTCAACCAGGGTCTTCAGCTCATCTATCACGGCAGGATGGGTCATCGACAGAACTCTCGAACAATTCATGGTCATCCTGAGAACGCTTCACGTCGCAGGAATGAGTGTTTGCGGGGGGCGTATGCTAGCATACCGACCCCGCAGCGTAGTGCCCAACGGCTGTTCTGCGGCGACGGCTGTCACGCCGGTCGGGCCAGCATGCGCTGTCCGATTCCCTGCCATTTTTCTCCGGGACACAGGTTTACGCAGATGAGCAAGACTTCTCTCGATAAGAGCAAGATCAAGTTCCTTCTTCTCGAAGGCGTCCACCAATCGGCTGTCGACGTCCTCAAGTCGGCGGGCTACACCAGCATCGAGTACATCACCAGTTCTCTGCCGGAAGCCCAGCTCAAGGAAAAGATCGCCGATGCTCACTTCATCGGCATTCGCTCCCGTACTCAACTGACCGAAGAGATCTTCGACCACGCCAAGAAACTGGTCGCGGTCGGCTGCTTCTGCATCGGCACCAACCAGGTTGACCTCAACGCGGCGCGCGAGCGCGGTATCGCGGTGTTCAACGCACCGTACTCCAACACCCGTTCCGTTGCCGAGCTGGTGTTGGCCGAAGCGATCCTGCTGCTGCGCGGCATCCCCGAGAAGAACGCTTCCTGCCACCGTGGCGGCTGGATCAAGAGCGCGGCCAACTCCTTCGAAATCCGCGGCAAGAAGCTGGGTATCGTCGGCTACGGCTCGATCGGCACGCAGTTGTCGGTACTGGCTGAAGGCCTTGGCATGCAGGTGTTCTTCTACGACACCGTGACCAAGCTGCCCCTGGGCAACGCCACCCAGGTCAACGACTTGCACGAGTTGTTGGGCATGTCCGACATCGTGACCCTGCATGTGCCGGAAACCGCTGCCACCCAGTGGATGATCGGCGAGAAGGAAATCCGCGCTATCAAGAAAGGCGGGATCCTGATCAACGCCGCGCGTGGCACCGTGGTCAAGCTCGACGCCCTGGCCGACGCGATCAAGGACAAGCACCTGATCGGCGCCGCCATCGACGTGTTCCCGGTGGAGCCGCGCTCCAACGACGACATCTTCGAGAGCCCGCTGCGTGGCCTGGACAACGTGATCCTGACCCCGCACATCGGCGGTTCCACCGCTGAAGCCCAAGCCAACATCGGCCTGGAAGTGGCGGAGAAACTGGTCAAGTACAGCGACAACGGTACCTCGGTATCGTCGGTGAACTTCCCGGAAGTGGCCCTGCCTGCCCACCCTGGCAAGCACCGCCTGCTGCACATCCACGAGAACATTCCGGGTGTGATGAGCGAGATCAACAAGGTCTTCGCCGAAAACGGCATCAACATTTCCGGTCAGTTCCTGCAGACCAACGAGAAAGTCGGCTACGTCGTGATCGACGTCGACGCCGAATACTCGGACCTGGCGCAAGAGAAGCTGCAGCACATCAATGGCACGATTCGTTGCCGCGTGTTGTTCTAAGCAGCTCTGGCTTGCAATGAAAAACGGGAGCCCCGAAAGGGCTCCCGTTTTTTTTTGAAACACCATCAAACCCCTGTGGGAGCGGGCTTGCTCGCGAAGGCGGTGTGCCAGTCGATATATTGCCGGCTGATACACCGCCTTCGCGAGCAAGCCCGCTCCCACAAGGGATCTGCGTAGTGCCAGCCGGTGCTGTGTTACTTCACATTGACAGTGATTTTCTTGGACACAATCGACGGGTCGAACGGCATGTGGCCGCTGTCGCCCAGGATCAATTGCAAGGTGTGCTTGCCCGGGGGCAGTTTGATGGTGGCCTCGGTCTGTGCCTTGCCGAAGTGCATGTGGTGGGCGTCGGTCGGAATCGGCGCGACTTCGGCGGGTACGTCGTCGACATCGATCAGCAAATGATGGTGGCCGGTATTCTTGGTCACATCGCCCGCCGGGGCCAGGGCGATGTTCTTGACGCCGAACTTGACCTTGAATTCCTGGGCGACCGTGGCGCCGTCTTCCGGGGAAACGATGAACACTTCTGCACCTTTGGGCGCCGGCGTCGCGGCACTTGCCAGCATCGAAGCGCCCAATAACAGACCGGCCAACGCGGCACGAGACATAAAGCTTTTCATTTTTTTCTCCAGTTTTTCCATGAAATCCGCCTGGCCATCACAACTTCATGGCCAATCGTTGTCGAAGCCTGCAACAACCATAGCAAAGCGAGCCTGAAACGAGCGTCGCTTGTATAAATACTAGGAGTGACCATGCGTTTCCTGCCTGGCCTGATCTGCCTGCTACCCCTTTTGAGCCCCCTGGCTCATGCCGAACTGATCGACGACATCAATGACCGTGGCGAGCTGCGCATTGCTCTCGAAGCCAACACCGCGCCCTTCAACTTCAAGGAAGACGGCAAACTCACCGGTTTCGAAGTGGAGCTGGGTGAAATGCTCGCGGCCGAGCTGGATGTACGCCCCGACTTCGTCGTCACCGATGCCGCGGATCTGCTGCCCGGTGTGGAGAGTGGCAAGTACGACGTTGCCATCAACCACATAGCAATGACCCCGGAACTGGCGGAACGTTTCGACCTCAGTGCGGCGTATAGCCGTCCGGATGCGCAACTGCTGGCGAGCAAGGAAGAGCCGCAGCGTCCGTTGGTCATGGCGCAGTCGTTCCAGCCGGAAGAAAAGAGCGACCCGCCGCCGAGCCTGGTAATTCCGTTCCAGAAGGGCAACCCGGCGTTCAAGGCCAGCCTGGATAATGCCTTGGCGCGGATCAAGGATGATGGGAGGCTGGAGCAGTTGTCGCAGAAGTGGTTGGTTAAGCAGGACTGAGGAAAACCTTGAATCAAGCGCAACTCTTGTGGCGAGGGAGCTTGCTCCCGCTCGGCGGCGCAGCCGTCGTAAAGCCGATGACGCCGTCTGCCTGGAAAATCACATCATCCGGATTGGGGCCGCTTCGCGGCCCAGCGGGAGCAAGCTCCCTCGCCACAGAGGTTAGCATCCATCCGGTTCGGGCGGGTTTGCCTTCAAGGTCTACGCCACACACTCGCCAGCCAAGGCTGTTGCTCCCGTGGCAGCCCCGCCGGTCGGTAGTAGTGCTCCAGTTCCACGAAGCCCGCTTCGCCAAGCAGCGTTTGCCAGGCCGCGAGGTCGTGGTAGGCGCCGAAGCGCTGGCCGTTCCAGCCTTCCTGGTTTTCGCCCCGGGGGTTGGAGCTGAACAGCACGCCGCCGGGCTTGAGCGTGGCGCGCAATTGCTTGAGCACCCGAGGCAGTTCCTGGACGGGGACATGAAACAGCACCGCGTTGGCGAAAATCCCGTCAAAGCGTTCGGCCGGCAGGTCGAGCTCCAGGAAGTCTTGTTGCCACACCTCGCAGCCGCTGTCCTGACGCGCCATCCGGGCAAATTCTTCTGAGCCGTCGAGGCCGACCGCGACATGACCCATGGCCGTGAATGTGCGCAGGTCGCGCCCCGGGCCGCAGCCCAGATCCAGGATGTGCAGCGGTGCCTGGCCCTGGATATGGCGCAGTAAGGCGTCGATGTTCTGGCTGACATCGTGATCGCGGGTGCCTTCGCGGAAACTTTCCGCCACGGCATTGTAATGGCCCAGGGTCGTGGCGGTGATGGCGTGCAGGTCTTCGGTGGTGTGTTTCATGATCGGGCTTGGGTGAGGAGTGTCAGCCGACTATACCGCAAGCCCGCTGACCTGCCTGTGGGAGCAAAGCTTGCTCGCGATTGCCGTCGTCCAGCTGGCATCCATGTTGGATGGAATACTGCTATCGCGAGCAAGCTTTGCTCCCACAGGTTGGATTGCCCCCACAGGTCAACTGCCCACAGGTTGGATTGCCCCCAATAGGTCAACTGCTTCCACAGCTCAGCGTTTATTCAAGCCCCGTGCCAGGCGGTCACCACCCAATTGGATCACGGCCACCAACGCCACCAGCAACACGATCACCGTGAGCATGATCTGGCTGTCGAAACGCTGGTAGCCATAACGGTAGGCAATGTCGCCCAGGCCGCCGGCGCCGATCGCTCCGGCCATGGCCGAGGAGTTGATCATGGTCACCAGCGTAATGGTAAAACCACCGACGATGCCCGGCAGGGCTTCGGGCAGCAGCACATGCCAGACAATGTGCCAGCGCCTGCAACCCATGGCCTGGGCCGCTTCGATCAGGCCATGGTCGACTTCCCGCAGGCTGACTTCGGCGATGCGGGCGAAGAACGGCGTGGCGGCGATGGTCAGCGGTACGACCGCAGCCCACACGCCATAGGTGGTGCCGACGATCAGCCGGGTAAACGGAATCAGCGCCACCATCAGGATCAGGAACGGTATCGAGCGGAACAGGTTCACGAACGCGCCCAGGGCCTTGTTCAAGACTGGCGCCTCATAGATCCCACCCTTGCCGCTGGTGACCAGAATCACCGCCAGCGGTATGCCCGCCATCAATGCGATCAACGACGACACGCCGACCATCAGGAACGTGTCGATGAAACCCTGCAACAACCGATCAAACCACATAACCCAGTACCTCCACCCGTTGCGCCCAATTGCCCGCCCGTTGGCGCAGCTCCTCGGCACCCCACGACGAACCGCTCACGGCCAGCAGCAACTGCCCCAGCCCGTGGCCCTGAATCCGTTCGATGCCGCCGTGCAGCAAGCGCACCCGCCCACCCAGGGCGCTGAACAAGGCGGCAAGGTCTACTTCATCATGACCAGCGCCGGTGAATTGCAGGCGCAGCACCGTAGCCGCATCCGCCGACGCCGGCTGCACCTGCAAGCGGCTTTGCAGTTCCTCCGGGATGGCGTGTTGCAACGGCGTCAGCAGCGTCCGGCTGACCTCGTGTCGCGGGTTGCCGAAGACTTCCCAGACCGGGCCCTGCTCGACGATTCGTCCTTGCTCGAGCACCACCACCCGGTCGCAGACTTCGCGAATCACCGCCATCTCGTGGGTGATCAAGACGATGGTCAGGCCCAGCCGCTGGTTGATCTCGCGCAGCAGGCCGAGGATCGATTGAGTGGTCTCCGGGTCCAGGGCCGAGGTGGCCTCGTCGCACAGCAATATCTGCGGGTCATGCACCAGCGCCCGGGCAATCCCGACCCGCTGCTTCTGCCCACCGGAAAGCTGCGCCGGATAGGCCAGGTGCTTGCGTTGCAGGCCCACCAGTTCCAGCAGCTCGCGGACTTTGCGCTGGCGCTGCGCCTTGGGCACGCCGGCGACTTTCAAGGGCAATTCAACGTTCTGCCACACGGTCTTGGCCGACATCAGGTTGAAGTGCTGGAAGATCATGCCGATGCGTCGGCGCAGTTTCACCAGGCGGTCTTCATCGAGTTCGCCAATGTCCACCCGATCGATCAACACCCGGCCGCTGGTGGGTCGTTCGAGCCGGTTGATGGTGCGGATCAGTGAGGATTTGCCGGCGCCGCTGCGGCCGATGATGCCGAACACTTCGCCGCGTTGGATCGCCAGGTCGATGCCTTGCAACGCGGCCACCGGACCCTGGGCGCCGTTGTAGGTCTTGCCCAGGCCGATGAAGCGCACGTGGGCGCGGTTCAGCTCCGGGTGCAGTTCGGTCTGGTCGGCGCTTTGCGGCGCGGGGGCTTCGTGGCGGAGTCGAGCGTTGACGGCGTTCATGTCAGCCTTCCCAGCCGGCTTGGTAGAGCTTGCCGTGGGCCTTGTCCAGGGCGGCGCGCACGGCGGGCGAGTGTTGGTAGATGTCGACGAACTTGATCAGCCGCGGGTCGTCCTTGCTCTTGGGCTGGATCACGAACTGAATCACGTATTCCTTGTGATCGAGGCCGTCGAACAGCAAGGCGGAACTGGCATCGAAAGTCTTAGCCAGGCGGATGTAGGCCGGATATCCCTGCACCAGGTCGGCGTCTTCATAAGCGCGTACCAGTTGCACGGCTTCGACTTGCAGGATCTTGAGTTGCTTCGGGTTGGCGACGATGTCGTCTTCGGTGGCTTTGTAGCCGACGCCCGGCTTGAGGCTGATCAGCCCGGCCTTGGCCAGCAATTGCAGGCCGCGACCGCTGTTGATCGGGTCGTTGGCGATGGCGACGCTGGCGCCTTTGGGCAGTTCGTCGAAGCTTTTGTATTTTTTCGAATAGAGGCCGACGTTGTTGATGATCCCCGGGGCGAAGGGCACCAGGTCGAATCCGGCGGCGGCCTTGGCATTTTCCAGGAACGGGATGTGCTGGAAGTAATTCACGTCGATATCACCGGAGGCCAGGCTGACATTGGGCGCGATCCAGTCGCTGAACTCCACCAGCTCGACTTTCAGGCCCTGCTTGTCGGCTTCTTCGACCGCCGCCTCCAGGGGAATGGCGAAGGCGGCGGTGGTGCCGATCTTCAACGGTGCGTCGGCGGCATACAGCGCCGAGCTGAACAGGCCGAGGGCCAGGGCCAGGGTTTTGACTGGCAGGGTGAGGAAGTGTTTGGTCATGTCGGTTATTCCAGTCATTGATGGATGAGTCTCAGGCCTTTGTGGCGAGGGAGCTTGCTCCCGCTGGGCTACGAAGTGGCCCCAAAGCCTTTTTGGGCGGGCTTCACCCACCAGCGGGAGCAAGCTCCCTCGCCACAGGATCAGTGTCGGTAGCCATAGGATCAGTGCCGGTAGGTCGAGCCAGTGTGTTGTTCGGGCAACCGGGGCCCGGCGTGAAACAGCTTCTCGCGCAGGGTGCCGCTGGCGTATTCGGTCTTGTACGAGCCGCGTCGCTGCAACTCGGGGATCACCAGGTCGATGAAATCCACGTAGCTTTGCGGCGTGACGATGCGGGTCAGGTTGAAGCCGTCGAGGCCGGTTTCGGCGATCCACGATTCCAGCTCATCGGCCACCTGTTCGGGTGAGCCAACCACCGTGATGTAGCGACCGCCCAGGGCGTGCTGTTCGAGCAATTTGCGCCGGGTCCAATCGTTGTTCTGCAAGGTCTTGGTGGCCGACTGGATCGCGTTGCTCTTGACGTACTGGATCGGCTCGTCCAGTTCGTACTGGGAAAAATCGATCCCCGTCGACGCGGAGAAATGCGCCACCCCGGCCTCGGCGCTGGCGTACCCCAAGTACTCGGCATGCTTGGCCCAGGCGGCGGCTTCGGTCTCGGCGACGATCACGTTCAGGCCCATGAACACCTTGATGTCTTCGGGGTTGCGCCCGGCCTCGGCGGCGCTGGCGCGGACCTTGTCCACCTGGACCTTGGTCGTCGGTTTGTTCTGGCCACTGATGAACACGCACTCGGCATGCTGCCCGGCGAACGTCAAGCCGCGCTCGGAACTGCCGGCCTGGAACAGCACCGGCGTGCGTTGGGGCGAGGGCTCGCAAAGGTGATAGCCCTCGACCTGGTAGAACTCGCCTTGGTGCCGGACCTTGTGCACTTTCTCCGGCCGGGCATAGATTCGCTGCTCGCGGTCGTTGATGACCGCGTCGTTTTCCCAACTGCCTTCCCATAATTTGTAGAGCACTTGCAGGTATTCGTCGGCCTGGTCGTAGCGGCGGTCATGCTCGACTTGCACCGTCAGGCCCATGGCTTTGGCGGCACTGTCCAGGTAGCCGGTGACGATGTTCCAGCCGACCCGGCCGCGACTCAGGTGATCGAGGGTGCTCATGCGTCGGGCGAACAGGTAGGGCGGTTCGTAGGTCAGGTTGGCGGTGAGGCCGAAACCCAGGTTTTTCGTCACGGCGGCCATCGCGGAGACCAGCAGCAGCGGGTCATTGACCGGCAGTTGGATCGACTCCTTGAGCGTGACGTCCACCGACTGTTGATACACGTCGTAGACCCCGACGATGTCGGCGATGAACAGCCCGTCGAACAAGCCGTGCTCGAGCAATTGCGCCAGGGCGGTCCAGTATTCGATCGTGTTGTACTGGGTCGATGTGTCCTGTGGATGGGTCCACAGGCCATGATTGATGTGCCCGATGCAGTTCATGTTGAACGCATTGAGGAGGATTTTTTTCTTGCTGGCCGCCATCAGATCGTCCCCCGCAGCGGCGGTTTTTCATCGTTGAGGTAGAAGTTACCTACGGCGTGGTATTTCCAGCGCACCGGGTCGTGCAGGGTGTGCACCCGGGCGTTGCGCCAGTGGCGGTCGAGACCATGCTCGGCCAGGGTCGCCTGGCTGCCGGCCAGCTCGAACAGCGTGCTGCTGGCGGCGAGGGAAATCTCGGTGCTGATGGCGCGGGCTTCGGCCACGGCAATCGAGGCGGCGGCGACCGTGTCGGCCCGGGGGTCGGCCTGGGCCCGGTCGAGGAATTCACCGGCGCGTTCCAACAGGGCTTCGGCGGCGTGCAGGCGGATGCTCAGTTGGCCGAAACTCTTGAGGGTGTGCGGGTCTTCGGTGGCGACATCGCTGGTGGCATCGATCCAGGGACGGGTTTTGCTGCGGACAAAATGCAAAGCGTCTTCATAGGCGGCGCGGGCGATGCCGGTGTCGATGGCGGCGTGAAGAATCTGCGCCAGCGGCCCCACCGGTGTGGGCCGTTCGAAGGCGCTCTGGAAAGGCACGATGTCGTCGGCAGTGACGTACACGTCTTCGAACACCACCGAACCGCTGCCGGTGGTGCGCTGGCCAAAACCGCTCCAGTCATCGATCACCGTCAGGCCTTGGCTGTTGCGGGGGACGAACGCCAGTTGCTGCACGCCATTTTCATCCACCACCGACGTGGGGATGCGCTGGGCGTAGATCGCACCGGTGGCGTAGAACTTGCGCCCGTTGATGCGATAACCCTCGCCGTCGCGGCGCAGTTGAGTGACGCGGTCGTGGGCGGTCTTGGTGCCGAGCTCGGCCAAGGCATTGCCAAAGCGTTGGCCGGCCAGGACTTCGGCGTACAAACGTTGCTTCTGCGCTTCGTTGCCGTTTACCCGCAGCACTTCCAGGGCGTAGAAATGATTCTGGGGAATCTGCCCAAGAGAGCCGTCGGCCTGGGAAATCAAGGCGATCACTTTGGCCAGGGTGACGTTGGACACACCGGCGCCGCCGTAGGCCTTGGGCACACTGATGCCCCACAGGCCGGAGCGGGAGAAAGCTTCCAGTTCCGGGTACGGCAAGCGACGCTCACGGTCGCGCAGTGCGCTGTCGCGCTTGAAGTCATCGGCCAGGTCACTGGCCACGATCAGGGCTTGTTCATCGCTGGTGATCACCGCGACGTGTTGGGAAAACGGCATGTGCTGCTCCAGAGGTCGGGTCGTCAGATCCAGGAATGTCGGGCCGGCAAGGTGCCGTTCAGGTGGTAGGCGCCTATCGCGTGATATTTCCAGCGCACCGGGTCGTGCAGGGTATGGACCCGGGCGTTGCGCCAGTGGCGATCGAGGTTGAATTCAGCGAGGGTGGCGCGGCTGCCGGCCAGTTCGAACAGTTTTTCGCTGGCTTGCAGGGCGATCTCGGTGGTGAGCGCCTTGGCTTCGGCCACGGCAATCGAGGCGCGGGCGGACGATTGCGCCGTGATGGGGGCGGCGCTGACCTGGTCCAGTACCTGTCCAGCCTTGCGCAGCAACGCTTCGGCGGCGTGCAGTTCGATTTTCAGCTTGCCGATGTCGGCGATCACGTAGAGGTCATCACGGGCCCGGTCGACCTTGGCGTCGATCCAGGGCCGGGCCCGTTCGCGCACGAAGGCGATGGCATCGTCGATGGCGCCGCGGGCGATGCCGGCATCGATGGCGGCCTGAATCAGTTGGGAAATCGCCCCTTGCACACCGGGCGTATCGTTGATGCGCCAGTTATCCAGGACCAGCTCGGCATCCACCCGTACATTGTTCAGCAGCACGGTGCCACTGGCCGTGGTGCGCTGGCCGAAGCCCGACCAATCGTCGACGATCCGCAGGCCCGGGGTGCCGCGCCGCACGAACGCCAGCACCTGCCGGCCCTCGTCGTTCAGCGCCTTGACGGCGACCCAGTGGGCAAACAGCGCCCCGGTGGAATAGAACTTCTGGCCATTGATGACAAACCCATCACCGTCGGCGCGGATCCGGGCCTTGAGTTCAAGGGTATTGCGAGTGCCACGTTCGGGCCCGGCGTTACCGATGCGCCAGCCTTCGAGCACGCTTTGCAGCAGGATTTTCTTCTGCCGCTCGGTGCCGGTGCCGAGAATCAGTTGGAGCACGCCAAATTGGTTTTGCGGAATCTGCCCGAGGGCCGGGTCGGCGGCGGAAATGATCGCGAACACGTCGGCCAGGGTGACGAATGAAACCTGCGGGCCGCCGTATGCCCGGGGAATGGCGATGCTGCCCAGGCCGCTGCGGGTGAATTGCTCGATTTCAGCCCAAGGCAGCTTGCGTTGCTGGTCACGACGCGCCGCTTGTTGACGGGCGACCTGTGCCAGTTCGTGGGCGGCCTTGATCGCTTCGGCATCGTTGCGCAGCACTTGTGCAGGCAACAGCAGGGGTGCGATGTCCAGGTCGCTCTGGACCTTTGCTTGCGCCAGATCCGACATTACAGCCACTCCGTGGCTGCGGGCAGTGCCTTGGCATACTGCACTGGGGTGATTGTGTTCCGTTCCATACCCACCTCACATCTCAAGAAACGCCGCGATGATTGCGGCGAGTAAAAATCAAGAATGTCCGGTGGTCCGGTCCATATACCCTAAGCGTGTATAAATTATTTTTGAACTAACTTTTAGGAATATCAATAGAGGTCTTTTGCCGAGTGATGTTGTGGCGAGGGGATTTATCCCCGTTGGGCTGCGACGCAGCCTCAAAATCTGCGACTCCGGCAACATCAGATTGCTGGATTGACTTCTTTGGGGGCTGCTCCGCAGCCCAGCGGGGATAAATCCCCTCGCCACAAAAGCTCCTCCCATAGTGCTCAATTTCGGCGGCGCGTTTCGGCGGCCATGAGCGCCTGCTTCGGTGGAATGCTCAGGTACGGGTTCGCATAACCAATCTTCAACGTCCGTGGCGGTGCCCAGTGGGAGTTGTTGCCCACGCGGTCGAGGACGCAATAGGTCACTTCCAGGCGCAGGTCTTCTCCCGCTTCCAGAATGATTTGCGGCGGGACCCAGATATTGATTGGCTGGCCGACTTCGCTGGCGGTGACCGCCGGCAGGTCCATGCGCACGTCGCCCCAGCGCAGGGTCACGGCGTCGCCGGCGGCCATGTTCAGGTAGGGTTCGATGGTCAGCGGTACGCCACGTTTGATCTGGTTCGGGTTCACCCCTTGGCGTCGAATGGCGGCGGGAATGCGCACCGGCGCCAGGCCCTGGTTTTCATCGCCGCTCAAGGCCGAGGGCTGGCCGCCGGGACAGTCGAGCTTGACCTGGACCCGTTGCTTGGTTGACAGCGCCGGCCCGCGACCAACCTGCATCACCCGATAATGGATGCGCGAGGTCCCGTTGACGATGAAACTCTCCGGGATGCGCATCGTGATGCCGTCCAGCACGTCGGCCTGTGAGAGCACGCGCGAGCCGACGTAGCAGTTGTCCCAGAACAATTCGATCAGGTCACCCGCGTCCATGCCGGGGTAAGGTGCGATGACAACTTCCAGGTGAGCGGCGCTGGCGATGTTGATGCCCGCAGGGTGGGCATTGGCCAGGGTCGGGGCGGCCAGTTCGGGACTCTTCGACTTACATGTCATGGTGTTCTCCTTGATGCTTGAAAACTAAGTCCGTTTCAGAAAGATCAAAGGCGACGGATAATACGGCCTATTTTATTTAGGCAGTTATATGGGCTGTCTGCGCTAAATCATTGCGCAACTAAAGTCATGTGCGTCGCCTGTCGGGCACTAGATAAGGGCTCTATAGTTTCAGTGTCAATAGAGTGGGTTGCTTAATAACTCATTATGAAAGGCTTCAGAAACGTCCTACGCTTTTCTGTTAAGAATACTCGGTGCCGCAGGTCGTTTTCCCAGGCTTTCCGGTATTTGAAACTCGATAAATAGTTGAGGGGGTGGTGAGGCAGAAGTTGCAAGTTGTGTCGTTTGAATTAAGTGAGTGGCGATGATGTGTTAGTTGTGTAATGGCATGACTTCCATCCCTGGAAGTGATGCACACTTACTTACTGATCGCCGTGTCCGGCAGAGAGGAACTTGCTGAGGAACTGTCGCGTGCGTTCTTCCTTGGGCGCTGCAAACAAGGCCTTGGCTTCGCCTTGTTCGACGATCACGCCTTTGTCGAAAAACACCACACGGTTGGCCACGTCCCGGGCAAAGCCCATTTCGTGGGTCACGATGACCATGGTGCGTTTTTCTTCGGCCAGGCCGCGAATGGTTGCCAGGACCTCGCCTACCAATTCCGGATCGAGGGCCGAGGTTGGCTCGTCGAACAGGATCACCGCCGGTTCCATCGCCAACGCCCGGGCAATCGCCACGCGCTGTTGCTGGCCGCCGGAAAGGCGCCGAGGGTAGGCATCCTCCTTGCCGGCCAGCCCGACCTTGGCCAACAGCTTGCGCCCCAGGGCTTCGGCTTCGGCACGGGGGACTTTTTTCACCACCTGCGGGCCTTCGGTGACATTTTCCAACGCGGTGCGATGGGGGAACAGGTTGAAGTTCTGGAACACGAAGCCCACCTGCTGGCGCAAGCGGCGCACCAGCCCCTGTTGCTGGTTCAGCGGTCGGCTGCCATCGATTTCGATGTCGCCGACCTTGATCCGGCCGCTGGTAGGCTCTTCGAGGAAATTCAGGCAGCGCAGGAACGTGGTCTTGCCCGAGCCGCTGGGGCCGATGATCGCAACCACTTCGCCTTCTTCGATCTTCAGGTCGATGCCGTTGAGCACCACCTGACCCTTGAACTGTTTTGTCAGTTTTTCCACGACAATCATGGGTCAGGACTCCTGGTCGTGCCGATTGACCCGGGCTTCCAATACGTTCTGCAGGTGCGAGAGCACGGTGGCAAGAACCCAGTAGATCAGCGCGGCGGCAAGGTACATGGTGAAGATTTCGAAGGTTCGCGCGGTGATCAACTGCGCCTGGCGAAACAGCTCCGGTACCTGGATGGTCGCCGCCAGCGCGGTGTCCTTGACCAGGGAAATGAAGCTGTTGCCCAGCGGTGGCAGGGCCGTGCGCGCGGCTTGCGGCAGGATGGCCCGGCGCAGGGTCTGCGCGCGGGTCATGCCGATACTCGCCGCGGCTTCCCACTGGCCGCGCTCGATGGAACTGATGGCGGCCCGCAGGATTTCACACGCATAGGCAGCCATGTTCAGCGAGAAACCGATAAGCGCCGCCGGCAGTGGGTCAAGTTCGAGGCCCAGTTGCGGCAGTCCGTAGTAGATCAAGAATAACTGCACCAGCAATGGCGTGCCGCGAAAGAACGACACGTACATGCGGGCGATCCAGTTGATCACCTTGAGACGCGACAGGCGCATCAGCGCCAGGCCGAACCCCAGCAGCAAGCCGAAGAACATGCCGCCGAGGCTGAGGATGACCGTGTAGTACGCGCCCTTGAGCAAGAAGGGCGCGGAGTCCAGTGCGAGTTGAAGTGCTGCTTCCATTATTGGGTGACGTCAGCGTCGAAATATTTTTCCGAGAGTTTTTTCAGCGTACCGTCGGCGCGAAGTTTTTCGATGGCTTTGTTCACGGCGGCCAGCAGTTCAGGTTCGCCTTTGCGCAGGGCAATACCGGATTCCTGGCGCGAGAAGGCTTCGCCGGCGGCCGTCGTGTCCTTGGCTTTCTTGGCGTATTCCAGCGCGGCCAGGCGATCGATCAGGATGGCGTCAATGCGGCCTACGCGTAGATCCTGGAACTTGGTCGGGTCATCTTCGTAGGTGCGCACATCGGCGGTGGGTACGTTGGCTTTGACCCACTGTTCGTAATTGGTGCCCAAGCCAACGCCGACTTTTTTACCGCCTAGGTCAGCTGCCGACTTGATGTTCAGATCGGCTGCTTTCTTGGTCAGGACCAGCGCTTGAATCCCGGAAACGGTGTACGGCTCGGAGAAGTCGTACTTTTTCTTACGTTCCTCGGAGATGGTGACTTGGTTGACCACGGCGTCCAGACGCTTGGATTCCAGGGCCGCGAGAATGCCCGCCCATGGGGTGGTCTGCAGCTTGACCTTCACACCCAGCTCCTTGGCCAGGGCTTCGGAAAACTCCACTTCGAAGCCGGTCAGTTTGCCGCTTTCATCCACGAAGCTGAACGGTGGATAAGTGCCTTCCAAGCCGATCTTGATTTCACCGGCATCCTTGATTTTCTGCAGTTGCTCACCGGCAACCGCTTGCCCCAACAGGCCGGCGCTCAATGCCAGGCCCAGCGAACCCACCAGCAGGTTGCGACGTAATGCGGAAAAATTCATGACAAGCCCCTGTATTTTCTTATGAAGAGGTTATTTTGGCTGAGATAAGGCGTAGCCGCGATCCAAAAAGATTGCCACATCCTGCCTTAAAGCAGCCTGGGCGTCTCGCGGCAAATGCGCCTGCGGCGAGACTATAGGGTGGCTTTTATAGATTGGAAAATAATATTAAATCATCTACATATTCCAAATGTGATGTCGATTCTGTGGGAGCGGGCTTGCTCGCGAAAGCTATTTGTCAGTCCAGGTGATGCTGGATGTGCCGACGCCTTCGCGAGCAAGCCCGCTCCCACAAGAGCACTTCACTAAGCCTGGAACGCTGCGTCATAGGCAAACAGCGCCGGTGCGCCGCCGGTGTGCAGGAAGATGATCGGGCCTTCGTCGAAGCGGTTGCGACCCACGCCGTCAAGCAGGCCGGCCATGGCCTTGCCGGTGTAGACCGGATCGAGCAACAACCCTTCCTGGCTGGCCAGCAGCTTGATCGCCGCCAGTGTCCCGGCGTTCGGTTCGCCATAGCGGGGGGCGAAATATTCATCCCACAGGTTCACTTTGAACGCTTCTGGCAAGGCGATTTCGAGCAACGCGGCCGTGCGCTCGGCCAGGCCCTGGACCTTTGGAAACTGGTCCTCCTCGCTGCGCGAAACCGTGACGCCAATGACCGGAAGCGCCGGCAGGCTTTCGCTCAAGGCCAACGCCAGGCCACTGTGGGTCCCGGCACTGCCCGAGGCCAATACCACGGCGGCGAACTCGATCCCGGTGTCCTTGATCTGCTCGGCCAGTTCCAGGCCGGCGCGTACATAACCCAGCGCACCCAAGGCGTTCGAACCACCAATCGGCACCAGGTAGGGTTTTTTTCCATTGCTGCGCAGGCGACCGGCGAGGGCCTGCAATTGCTCATCGGCGTTGTCCAGGTTTGCCACCAATTCGACCTTGGCGTCGAACAGCTCCAGCAGCAGCCGGTTGCCATTGCCCAGGTAATTGCTGTCTTCGGTGCCGATGGGGTTTTCCAGCAAGGCCACGCAACCCAGGCCGAGCTTCGCGGCGAGGGCGGCGGTCTGGCGTACGTGGTTGGATTGGATCGCCCCGGCGGTGATGAGGGTATCGGCGCCCTGGGCGATGGCATCGGCGGCCAGGTATTCGAGCTTGCGCAGTTTGTTGCCGCCCAAGGCCAGGGGCGTCAGGTCGTCGCGCTTGATATAGAGGTCGCGGCCGAGCCAGGTGGAGAGGCGGTCGAGTTTTTCCAGCGGTGTCGGATGGCCGAGCAGGTCGAGACGGTTAAAGCGAGACAGCTGTTGTTTGATCATGGGTCCGTACTGGTTGTAGGCGATGCCTGGACTATAGGCATGCGGATATTCAGGGGCAACCGGCATGTTTTTGTCCGAGCTTGGATCTGGCGACACCGCCCGCTTGTCCTGTACTTGACCTGTGGGAGCGGGCTTGCTCGCGAAAGCGATCTGTCTGTACCGATGATGTTGGATATGCCGACGCCTTCGCGAGCAAGCCCGCTCCCACATTGGGATTGCCGCTAATGAACGAATGCTCTACTGGCACCGTCATACCCACCCGTAAGCTAGTGTAGGAAACATGCCGTTTAGCCCTGCGATTAGTCCTTAGCTGCCTATTCATGTTTAACTTGAACGTTCATTCAAGTTAAACCGTCGGTTTGCTGCCCGCTCACAACAGGAGGCTTGCCTTTGCCGAGTCCGTATTTCACTGCCGCCCTTTCGCTTCCCGAGGTGCCTCGTCCATGAGCGCTTCGTCCCTTCCACCCAGCGGCCTGGTCCGCATGAACCCGCCGGTCTTTTACTTCGCCGCGACTTTCATTCTGCTGTTCGGCCTGGTGGTCATTGCCATGCCCGCCCAGGCCGGCGCCTGGTTGCTGGCGGCGCAGAACTGGGCGGCCAATACGGTCGGCTGGTACTACATGCTGGCGATGACGCTGTATCTGGTCTTCGTGGTGGTCACCGCCTTGTCCGGCTACGGCAAGATCAAGCTCGGTGCCGACCACGACGAGCCCGAATTCAGTTATCTGTCCTGGGCCGGCATGTTGTTCGCCGCCGGCATCAGCATCACGCTGTTTTTCTTCTGCGTGTCCGAGCCGCTGACTCACATGGTGCAGCCACCCCAGGGTGAAGCCGGTACCGCGCAGGCAGCGCGCCAGGCCATGCAGATCTTGTTCTTGCACTGGGGCCTGCATGGCTGGGGCGTTTTTGCGTTCGTCGGCATGGCCCTGGCGTACTTCGCCTACCGGCACAATTTGCCCCTGGCCCTGCGCTCGGCGCTTTACCCGCTGATCGGCAAGCGCATCAACGGTCCCATCGGTTACGCCGTGGACGGCTTCGGCATTATCGCGACGGTGTTCGGCCTCGGCGCGGACATGGGCTTTGGTGTGCTGCACCTCAATTCCGGGCTCGATTATCTGTTCGGCATCGCCCACACCCAATGGATTCAGGTCGGCCTGATCGTGCTGATGATGGGGGCGGCGATCATCGTCGCCGTGGCCGGCGTCGACAAGGGCGTGCGGGTCATGTCCGACATCAACATGCTGCTGGCCTGCGCGTTGTTGCTGTTCGTGTTGTTCGCCGGCCCGACCCAGCATTTGCTCAACACCTTGATCCAGAACATCGGCGATTACCTCGGCGCCCTGCCGATGAAGAGTTTCGATCTGTACGCCTACAACGAACCCAGCGACTGGCTGGGTGGCTGGACGGTGTTCTACTGGGCCTGGTGGATCGCGTGGTCGCCGTTCGTGGGGCTGTTCATCGCGCGGATTTCCCGTGGCCGCACCATCCGTGAGTTCGTGTTTGGCGTGTTGCTGATTCCCCTGGGGTTCACCTTGGCGTGGATGTCGATCTTCGGCAACAGCGCCATCGACCAGGTGTTGAACCACGGCATGAGCGCCCTGGGCATGTCCGCCCTGGAAAACCCATCGATGAGCCTTTACCTGCTGCTGGAGACCTACCCCTGGAGCAAGACCGTCATCGCGGTCACGGTGTTCATCAGCTTCGTGTTTTTCGTCACGTCCGCCGACTCAGGCACCGTGGTGCTGTCGACGCTGTCGGCCAAGGGTGGCAACCCCGACGAGGACGGGCCGAAATGGTTGCGAGTGTTCTGGGGCGCGATGACCGCCCTGGTGACCAGTGCGTTGTTGTTCTCCGGCAGCATTGATGCCTTGAAGTCGGCGGTGGTGCTGACGTCCCTGCCGTTCTCGCTGATTCTCTTGCTGATGATGTGGGGCCTGCACAAGGCGTTCTACCTGGAGTCCCAGAAGCAGATCGCACAATTGCATTCCCTGGCACCGGTCTCGGGTTCACGTCGGGGCACGGGCGGCTGGCGCCAACGCTTGAGCCAGGCGGTGCATTTCCCGTCCCGTGATGAGGTGTACCGTTTTCTCGACACCACGGTGCGCCCGGCCATTGAAGAAGTGACCGCGGTGTTTGCCGAGAAGGGCCTGACGGTGGTGACCCAGCCCGACCCGGCCAACGACAGCGTCAGCCTGGAGATTGGCCATGGCGAGCAGCATCCGTTCATCTACCAGGTGCAGATGCGCGGCTACTTCACGCCGTCCTTCGCCCGTGGCGGCATGGGGTCCAAGCAATTGAACAACCGTCGTTACTACCGCGCCGAGGTGCACTTGAGCGAAGGCAGCCAGGATTACGACCTAGTGGGCTACACCAAGGAGCAAGTCATCAACGACATCCTCGACCAGTACGAGCGGCACCTGCAGTTCCTGCATTTGGTGCGGTGACCCAAAGGGACCGCAGTGCCTAATGCCTGTCAGTTAAGTAGATGCCACAGGCAAACATACAAACCGTGGCGAGGGAGCTTTCTCCCGCTGGGCTGCGTAGCAGTCCCAGAACAGGGCCGCTTCGCGACCCAGCGGGAGCAAGCTCCCTCGCCACAGAACTAAACCTCAGACCAGCCCGCCATTGGCCCGCAAGATCTGTCCATTCACCCAGCCCGCGGCCGGGCTCACCAGGAACGCGATGATGCTGGCAATGTCCTGCGGCTGGCCGAGGCGCTCCAGGGGCGGCATCTTGGCGTAGTGTTGCACCTGCTCCTCACTCTTGCCGTGCATGAACAACTCAGTGGCGACCGGGCCGGGAGCTACGGCATTGACCGTGATCTGGCGACCGCGCAGTTCCTTGGCAAATACCTGGGTCAAGGATTCCACCGCCGCCTTGCTGGCGATGTACACCGAGTAGCCGGGCAGGTTCAGGCCTACGGTGCTGCTGGAAAAATTCACGATCCGGCCGCCGTCGTTCAGTCGGCTCGCGGCTTCGCGCAGGGTGTTGAAGGTGCCACGGGTGTTGATGGCGAACGTCTGGTCGAACAACTCGTCGCTGTGCTGCGCCAGGGGCATTACTTGGAGGATGCCGGCGTTGTTGATCAACACATCGACCTTGCCCAACTGCGCTTCGGTCTCATCGAACAGCCGACGCACATCGGCGGCGGAGGATACGTCGGCTTTGACCGCTATGGCTTGGTGGCCGGCCTGGCGCAATTGCACCACCAGCTTGGACGCTTCGCTGGCGCTGTTGGCGTAATTGACGACAACGGCGAAGCCTTCGCTGGCCAGGTGCTTGGCGATTTCGGCGCCGATGCCGCGGGAGGCGCCGGTCACGATGGCAACTTTCGAGTTTTGAACAGTCATGTGAGGGTTCCCTTTGTTGTTGAGGCTTGAGTCGTTGAAGCCAGATTCACATGTTTACTCTTGGCGATAAATGCCGGAAAGTTGCCTTGACTGTTCAACATTTCCCAACAATCAGAGCGCAGGATTCAGATGGATCAGGTCAAGGCAATGAGGGTGTTTGTCCGCATCTACGAGCGCAGCAGTTTCACCCTGGCCGCTGAAGACCTGAACATGCCCCGGGCCACGCTGACCCACACACTCAACCAATTCGAAGCCTGGCTGGGCGTGCGTTTGCTGGAGCGCAGCACCCGCAAGGTGCGCCCGACCCTCGACGGCGAAGCCTATTACCCGCGTTGCGTGCAATTGCTGGCGGAGCTGGAAGAAGCCGAGCTGGCGTTTCGTGGCGTGGCGCCCAAAGGCAAACTGAGAGTAGACCTGCACGGCACCCAGGCTCGGTATTTCGTCATTCCGGCGTTGCCACAATTCATGGCCCGCTACCCCGAAATAGAACTGTTCATCAGCGAAGCGGATCGTTTCGTCGACCTGATTGCCGAGGGCGTCGATTGCGTGTTGCGCTCCGGTACGCTGGCGGATTCGTCATTGATCGGCCGGCGTGTCGCCAATCTTCGGCAGATCACCTGTGCCAGTCCCGGTTACCTGCGCCAGTACGGCGAACCGAAAAGCCTCGATGACCTGAAACATCACCGGGCAGTGAATTACGTCTCGCGGACCACCGCCAAGCTGTATCCATTCGAGTTCATGGTCGATGGCGAGCTCAAGGAAGTTCCGATCGGGGGCACATTGTCGGTGTCCGGCGCGGAAATCTACGCCGCCTCGGCCATCGCCGGCCTGGGCCTGATCCAATGCCCGCATTACCGAATGGAAGAGCCGATCCGGCAGGGCCTGATGCAGGAGGTCCTCACCCACACCCCACCACCGTCCATGCCGGTGTCGGTGCTCTATCCGCACAACCGACTCATGTCGCCGCGGGTTCGCGTATTCGTGGACTGGGTGGCGGAGGTGTTTGCGCAGGCGCGTTAACGTGGTCCCCGATTTCCTCGCACTGCAAAACCCTGTGGGATGGGTACCAAATTCCGGCCATTGCCAAGCCCCCGTGGCGAGGGAGCTTGCTCCCGCTCGGCTGCGCAGCAGTCGTAAAATCAAACAACGCGTTCTGCCTGTCAGCATGCTGGGGCCCTGCTGCGCAGGCCAGCGGGAGCAAGCTCCCTCGCCACGGGTTCTGGGTTGTCTGGGCAGATGCGTTCGCGAGCAAGCTCGCTCCCACACTTGATTCGCGAACTTTCCGCCTGACCGAGGCGTCTGTGAAATGTTAGCTTCTGCCTCCAGCCGTCCGAACAGAGAGCCTTTTCGATGACCTACACCGCTGCGCAAAACCGCTACGAGTCCATTCCTTACCGCCGCGTCGGGCGCAGCGGGCTGGTGCTGCCGGCGTTGTCGCTGGGGTTGTGGCATAACTTTGGCGACAGCACGCCCATCGACACCCAGCGCGCCTTGCTGCGCACGGCGTTCGACCTGGGCATCAACCATTTCGACCTGGCGAACAATTACGGCCCGCCCTACGGCAGCGCCGAGATCAATTTCGGCCGCTTGCTACGCGAAGACTTCAAGCAGTACCGCGATGAGTTGATCATCTCCAGCAAGGCCGGTTGGGACATGTGGCCGGGGCCTTACGGCCAGGGCGGGGGCTCGCGCAAATACGTGCTGGCCAGCCTCGACCAAAGCCTGCAGCGCCTGGGGCTGGACTATGTGGATATCTTTTATTCCCACCGTTTCGACCCCGATACGCCCCTGGAAGAAACCGCCAGTGCGCTGGCCACTGCGGTGCAGCAGGGCAAGGCGCTGTACATCGGCATTTCCTCGTATTCCGGAGTGAAGACCCGGGAAATGGCGGCGCTGCTCAAGGAATGGAAAGTCCCCTTGCTGATTCACCAACCGGCCTACAACCTGCTCAACCGCTGGGTGGAAAAAGACCTGCTGGATGCCACCGAGGAATTGGGTACGGGTGTGATCGCCTTCACCCCCTTGGCCCAAGGCCTGCTGACCGACAAGTACCTCAAGGGCGTTCCGGCCGATGCCCGAGTGAATCGTCCGGGGGGCGGTTCGTTGCAGGCTTCGCACTTGTCGCAGGAGAACCTTGCCCACGTGCGGGCGCTCAATGAGATCGCCCAGCGACGCGGCCAGAGCCTGGCCCAGATGGCCCTGGCCTGGACTTTGCGCGACCCACGGATCACCTCCGCCCTGATCGGCGCCAGCCGGCCGGAGCAGATCATCGAGAACGTCGCGGCGTTGCAGAATTTGAGTTTCAGCGCCGACGAACTGGCCGAGATCGACCGGTTTGCCCAGGAAGGCGGGATCAATCTTTGGGAGAAGCCTTCGTCGGCTGAGTAACGCAAGTAGGGTGCACACAAATCCCTGTGGCGAGGGAGCTTGCTCCCGCTGGGCCGCGAAGCGGCCCCAAACCCATTCAACACTGCGTATCAGGAAAAGCAGTGGGGCAGGTTTTGCGACTGCTGCGCAGTCGAGCGGGAGCAAGCTCCCTCGCCACGGGGATATGCGTTACCCCGGAAAAACATTCGGGCAAGACACTCACCTGAAAAACGGCACATCCCCCAACACCGTCGCACGGTGCATCACCCTCCGGGCAGGGCGGTAGTCGTCCACGGCAAAATGCTGGGTGACGCGGTTGTCCCAGAACGCCACGTCGTTGACCTGCCATCGCCAGCGCAGGGTGAACTCCGGGCGGGTGGCATGGGCGAAGAGCAGTTTCAGGATCACCTCGCTCTCGGTGTCCGACAGCTCGTTGATGCGCGTAGTGAAGCCTTCATTGACGAACATCGACCGTCGCCCGCTCACCGGGTGAGTGCGGATCACCGGATGGGACAGCGGCGGGTTTTTTCGCCGTGCTTCTTCCCAGCGCGCCAGGTCCTCGGCGCTATTGCCAAACCGCTCCAACGGAAACGAGCGGGTGAAATCGTGGATCGCCGTCAGGCCTTCCAGCAAACGTTTCATGGGCGTCGACAAGGCTTCGTAGGCGGCGATGCCACTGGCCCACAACGTATCGCCACCCACCGCCGGTAGCAGCTTGGCGCTGAGCACCGCGCCCAGGGCGGGCGTCGAGAGAAAGGTCACGTCGGTGTGCCACACGGCGTTGTCGCGCACATCGGTGACGGCGGTGTCGAGTACCAATACTTCGGGCTGCTCCGGCACGTTGGGGTAGATCGGATGAATGTGCAGGTCGCCAAAATACGCGGCGAAGCGTGCCTGCTGGGGCGGCTCGATCGGCTGGTTGCGGAAAAACAATACCTGATGCTCAAGCAGCGCCTGCTCAACGGTGTCGCGATCCGCCAGGCTCAGCGGCTGGCTGATGTCGATCCCATCGATCTGCGCGCCGAGGGCGGTGCTCAAAGGCGTAATGGTCGGACGGTTCATCGCAATGTTCTCGGTCTGGGGCGCCGAATGGTCGGCGTGGTCATTGGATATCAATGGATCTGGCCGTGCCACGGCACCAGTTTGCGTTGCAGGGCGCGCAGGCCCATTTCCATGGCGAAGGCGATCAGTGCGATCACCAGGATGCCCAGCACCACCACGTCAGTAACGAGGAACTGCGCCGCCGACTGCACCATGAACCCCAGGCCACTGGTGGCGGCAATCAGTTCGGCGGCCACCAGCGTCGACCAACCCACACCCAGGCCAATGCGAATGCCGGTGAGAATGTCCGGCAGGGCACTGGGCACGATCACATGGCGAATCAACTGGGCCCGCGTGGCACCCAACGATTGCGCCGCGCGCAGTTTGGCCCGATCGACCGTGCGCACGCCGGTGGCGGTGGCAATGGCAATCGGGGCGAAGATCGCCAGGTAGATCAGCAGCACCTTCGACAGCTCGCCGATGCCGCACCAGATCACGATCAACGGCAGGTACGCCAACGGTGGAATCGGCCGGTAGAACTCGATCAACGGATCGAGCACGCCGCGCGCGATGCGGTTGGCGCCGATGGCGATGCCTACCGGCACCGCCGTCAGTACCGCGCACAACAGTCCCAGGCCAATGCGTTCAAGGCTGGCGGCCAAGTGCTGCCAGAGGGTGGAATCCATGTAGCCGCGAGTCGCCAGCAGCCAGCCTTTTTCCAGCACGGCCGACGGTGAGGGCAGGAACAGCGGTTCGATCAGGCCGCTGGCGGTGACTGCCCACCAGATCACCAGCAAGGCGATCAGGGTCAAGCCGCTGATCCAGCGCGTGCTCAGGTGGAGTCTCAAGCCACGGGCCGTGGGCTTGGTCGCCGCGTCACGGACCACCGCTGGAATTTCATAGCTGCTCATGCGCGCTCCTGTGGCCGAGTGGTGCTGCGTTGGGAGAACACTTTGGCGAGCACATGCTCGCGGGTTTCGATGAAGCGCGGGTCGGACTTGATCGAGCGCGCCGATTCCCCGGCCCCGTAGCGCTGGCCGAAATCCAGGCTCAGGCGCTCGACGATTTGCCCCGGGTTCGGTGCCAGCAGAATCAAGTCAGTGGCAAGGAACACGGCTTCTTCAATGTCATGGGTGATCAGGAACACCGGCTTGGCGGTGCGCTGCCAGACCTGCAGCAACAGTTCCTGCATCTGCTCGCGGGTGAAGGCATCCAGGGCACCGAACGGTTCGTCCATCAACAGCACGCGAGGGTCGGCCGCCAATGCCCGGGCCAGGCCAACACGTTGTTTCTGGCCGCCGGAGAGCTGCCAGACGCGGCGTTGCTCGAAGCCGGCCAGGTCCACCAGTGCCAGCATTTCCCGAGCCCGGGCTTCGCGCGTTTGCTTGGCGACCCCGGCCAGTTCCAGGCCGAACCCAACGTTTGCCAACACGTCCTGCCAAGGCAGCAGCGCATCGTCCTGGAACACCACGCCGCGCTCGGCGCCCGGGCCCTTGACGGGTGTGCCGTCGAGGGTGATCTGTCCGGCGCTGGGCTCGACGAACCCGGCAATCAGGTTCAACAGCGAGGTCTTGCCGCTGCCGGACGGGCCGAGGGCAACCAGCAATTGCTTCGGCCCCAGGGTCAGGGATATATCCGCCAGCACCGGTTCCGTCGCGCCGGGGTACTGTGCGCTGATGCGCTCCAGCTGTAGCAAGGCCATCGCGTGTCTCCCTTTTTCGATCAGCGAGTGATGTATTTGGCGCTGACGTACGGTGCGTAGTCCGGCAGCACGGCGTCGACCTTGCCTTGCTCCTTCAGGAACGCCGCGGTGTCGGTGATGGCTTGGGTAGTCGGCGCGCCGAGGCTCACGACCTGATCGGCTGCCAGGGGGAAGACGTTGCCTTGCAGCAACAGCGGGATATCGCTGGCCTTGGCGCCGGAAAGCTTCACCAGTTTGTCGACGTTGGACGCATCGGCCAGCCAGGCCTGCGGGTCCTTGCGGTACTGGGCGTAGGCATCCAGGGTCACTTTGGCGAAGGCGGTGACAATCTCGGGATGCTTCTGGGCGAAGTCCTTGCGCACGATCCAGGCGTCGAAGGTCGGTGCGCCGAACTTGGCCAGCTCCGCGGAGGTGATCAGCACCTTGCCGTTTTCCTTGGCCACGCCCAGGGCCGGGTCCCAGACATAAGTCGCGTCGATGTCGCCACGCTTCCAGGCAGCGATGATGGCCGGTGGCGCCAGGTTGAGCACGGTGACTGTCGACGGGTCGATGTTCCAGTGCTTCAACGCGGCGAGCAGGCTGTAGTGGCCCGTGGAGACGAACGGCACGGCGATTTTCTTGCCGATCAGGTCTTTTGGTGAATTGATGCCAGAGCCGTCACGCACCACCAAGGCTTCGGCGGCGCCGATCTGCGTGGCGATGAGGAAGGTTTCCACCGGGACCTGGCGGGTAATGGCCGCGGTCAACGGGCTGGAACCGAGGTAGCCGATCTGCACATCGCCCGAGGCAATGGCAGTGATGACGTCGGCGCCATTGTCGAACTTGCGCCAGTCGATCTTGGCTTGGGTGGCTTTTTCATAGGCGCCATCGGCCTGGGCGACTTTGGCCGGGTCGACGGTGGTCTGGTAAGCGACGGTCAGGTCGGCCGCCTGGGCAAAAAGACTCGTTGCAGCCAGGGAGGCGGCTGCGAGAAGGCGAAGGGGGAAGCGCAAAGACATGGGGAAGCTCCTCAACAGGCCGCCGGGAGTTCGGCGTTGGAGGAGACTAAATGATCTAAGAATTAGAAAATAAATAACTTTTTCGAATGAGCTTATTTTCGAAAAAATCTATCGAGAGCGGCTCGGAACCTTTGTGGCGAGGGAGCTTGCTCCCGCTGGATTGCGCAGCAGGCCCGTTTTCACGACTGCTGCGCAGCCGAGCGGGAGCAAGCTCCCTCGCCACAAAAGCGTTCTTGTCAGCGAGGTGTCAGTTGCTGATCGCCAGGATGCTCGCCTGATACGAGCCCACGAACACATCGAAATCCCCCACCTCGTTCTGTTCCAGCTCGGCCTGCTGGACCAATGACTTACGGGCAGTTTCCTCGAACGTCGCTTGCTCCTGGGCAGGCAACGGCTCGGCGCGGAAGAACTCGGCGTGGGCCTTGCTCTGGCGCAGGGAGAACTGGGCGAAGCTTTCCTGGTGTTCGGCCATGGCGGCGAGCACCTGGGCGGAAGGGGTCAAGGACGGGTCGCGGACTTTCGCCAGTTGCGCATCCAGGGCCTGGCGGTGGGCATCGCCACCCTGGCTCTGGTCGAGCAACGAGGCCAGCGGGGCGATTTTTTCCAGCAATTCGACGGCCCAGGTCTGCATATCCACCGCTTGGTCCTGACGCTGCAATTGCAGGCCAGGCTTGCGGCCTTCCTTGACCACGGTCAGGAAGTTGCTGGTGGCGTTGCCGCATTCGTTGTTTTCCAGCTGCGGGCTGTCGTTGAGGCCGCAATACAGCAGGAACGCATCGAGGAAGCGCGACTCGGTGAGATCGATGCCCATCGGCAGGAACGGGTTAATGTCCAGGCAACGCACTTCGACGTACTGGATACCCCGGGCCATCAAGGCCTGGATCGGCCGCTCGCCGGTGTAGGTCACGCGTTTGGGGCGGATGTTGGAGTAATACTCGTTTTCGATCTGCAGGATGTTGGTATTGAGCTGCACCCACTCGCCGTTCTGGTGCGTGCCGACTTCGACGTACGGTGCGTAGGGCGTCGCCACCGCTTTGCGCAGGCTGTCGGTGTAGCTCGCCAGGTCGTTGTAGCACGGCGTGAGGCCGGCTTGGGCGTTGCTTTGGTAACCCAGGTCGCTCATGCGCAGGCTGGTGGCGTAGGGCAGGTACAAGGTGTCCGGATCCAACTGCTCCAACTGGTGCGGACGGCCTCGCAGGAAACCGATGTCCAGGGCCGGCGAGGCACCGAACAGGTACATCAGCAACCAGCTGTAGCGGCGGAAATTGCGGATCAGCGCGATGTAGGCTGACGACTGGAAGTCACGGTCGCTCACCTCGGCGGCTTCGTCCTGCCGGAGCAGCGGCCAGAGTTTTTCCGGCAGGGAAAAGTTGTAGTGGATACCGGCAATGCACTGCATGGTCTTGCCGTAGCGCAGGGCCAGGCCCTGGCGATAGACGTACTTGAGCCGACCGATATTCGAGGTGCCGTAATACGCGATCGGGATGTCTTCTTCCGCCGGCAACGGGCACGGCATCGAGGGGCTCCACAAGTACTCGTCGCCGAGCTTGCTGTAGGCGAACCGGTGGATCTTGTCGAGGCTGCGCAGGGTATCGGCCGGGTTGGCCAGGGCCGGCGTGATGAACTCCAGCAGCGACTCGGAATAGTCGGTGGTGATCTGTTCGTTGGTCAACGCCGAGCCCAGGGCCTTGGGATGCGGGGTCTGCGCCAGGCGCCCATCGCCAGTGACGCGCAGGCATTCACGCTCGATGCCGTGCAGGCACTGTTCGAGCAGGGAGAGGTTGGCGCGCTCGCCGAGCAGGGCCAGGCGGCGGTTTAAAAGGTCGCTCAAGTTGAATTCCTTCACGCGTCAGTCGCCCCAATATGGGGGTGGGCAAGACGGTCTACAAGGGTGAAGTTAAAACTGGCGTTTTCGCCTGGTTTTTTGGGTCAAGGACTGATCGCCTCGATCCCCTGTGGGAGCGGGCTTGCTCGCGAATAGGGACTGTCAGTCAACATTGTAGTCGCCTGACACACCGCCTTCGCGAGCAAGCCCGCTCCCACGGAGAAATTTCGACACCGCATTCATGCGTCGAAATTAACTCAAATCAATGACAGGGAGCTATAGGACAGCGAACGTGCCTTGCGCTTTTGCGACCAGTTTGTCGCCTTGCATCACCTCGGCCTCGACCACCAGCGTGCGCCGGCCGGGGTGGATGACCCGGGCGGTGCACAACACGTCGCCGTCGGACACGGCGCGAATGTAGTTGATCTTGCATTCGATGGTCGCGCTCTGCTGGTCAAAGCCATGGACACTGGAGCAGGCCAGTCCCATGGCAATGTCCACCAGGCTGAACAGCGCGCCGCCGTGCAGCTTGCCGCCGCGGTTGCGCAGCGGCGGTTCGAGGCTCAGGGCGACTTGCGCCACCCCATCCCCAAGGCTCTGCAGACGGCAGCCGAGCAGCTTGAAGAACGCGCTCTCGACCAACCCGGCCGGTGCGTCCATCAGCGTTTCTTCAACTGCTTGGCGTTGGCGAACAACGAAGCCATGGCGCTGTTCGCCGGGGCCGCGGTGGCGGTTTCCTTGCGTGGCGCGGTGTTTTGCGACTGGCGTGGCGTCGAGCCAGGACGCGCACCACGGGCACCGTCGACTTTCTCGCCCGGCGTGTCGCTCATGCGCATCGACAGGCCGACGCGTTTGCGTGGGATGTCGACTTCCATGACCTTCACTTTCACCACATCACCGGCCTTCACCGCTTCGCGCGGGTCCTTGATGAACTTCTCTGACAAGGCCGAGATGTGTACCAGACCGTCCTGGTGCACGCCGATGTCGACGAAGGCACCGAAGTTGGTGACGTTGGTCACCACGCCTTCGAGGATCATGCCCGGTTGCAGGTCCTTGAGGTCTTCGACGCCGTCCTGGAACTCGGCGGTCTTGAACTCTGGACGCGGGTCGCGGCCCGGTTTCTCCAGTTCTTGCAGGATGTCGGTCACGGTCGGCAGGCCGAAGGTTTCGTCGGTGAATTTCTTCGGATCCAGGCGCTTGAGGAACGCGGCGTCACCGATCAGCGAGCGGATGTCGCGGTCGGTCTGGGCGGCGATACGTTGCACCAGCGGGTAGGCTTCAGGGTGGACCGCCGACGAATCGAGCGGATTGTCGCCATTCATGACTCGTAGGAAACCGGCGGCCTGTTCGAAGGTTTTCTCGCCCAGGCGTGGGACCTTCTTCAGCGCGGCGCGGGTCTTGAACGCGCCGTGTTCGTCACGGTGGGTGACGATGTTCTGCGCCAGCGTGGCGTTCAGGCCGGAAATGCGCGCCAACAGCGCCACCGAAGCGGTGTTCACGTCCACGCCCACGGCGTTCACGCAATCTTCCACCACGGCGTCCAGGCCGCGCGCCAGTTTCAGTTGGGAGACGTCGTGCTGGTACTGGCCGACACCAATGGATTTAGGGTCGATCTTCACCAGCTCTGCCAGTGGGTCCTGCAGGCGACGGGCGATGGACACCGCGCCACGGATCGACACGTCCAGGTCCGGGAATTCCTTGGAAGCCAGTTCCGACGCCGAGTAAACCGAAGCGCCGGCCTCGGAGACCATGACCTTGGTCATCTTCATGGCTGGGTATTTCTTGATCAGCTCGGCGGCCAGCTTGTCGGTCTCACGGCTGGCGGTGCCGTTGCCGATGGCGATCAGGTCCACCGAATGCTTGGCGCACAGGGCGGCGAGCACGGCGAGGGTCTGGTCCCACTTGTTGTGCGGCACGTGCGGGTAGACCGTGGCGTGGTCCAGCAGTTTGCCGGTGGAATCCACCACGGCCACCTTGCAACCGGTGCGCAGGCCCGGGTCAAGGCCCAGGGTGGCGCGCGGGCCGGCCGGCGCGGCCAGCAACAGGTCGTGCAGGTTGTGGGCGAACACGTTGATCGCCTCGGTCTCGGCGTTGTCACGCAACTCGCCCAGCAGGTCGGTTTCCAGATGGGTGTAGAGCTTGACCTTCCAAGTCCAGCGCACCACTTCGGCCAGCCATTTGTCGGCGGCGCGGTTCTGGTTCTGGATGCCAAACTGCTGGCCGATCATGCCTTCGCACGGGTGCATGGTGCCGGGCAATTCTTCACCGACCTTCAGTGCAGAACTGAGAATGCCTTCGTTGCGACCACGGAAAATCGCCAGGGCGCGGTGGGACGGCATGCTCTTGAGCGGTTCGTCGTGTTCGAAGTAGTCGCGGAACTTCGCGCCTTCCTCTTCCTTGCCGGCGATGACCCGGGCGCTGAGGGTGGCTTCCTGCTTGAGGTAGCTGCGCAGCTTTTCCAGCAGGTTGGCGTCTTCGGCGAAACGCTCCATGAGGATGTACTTGGCGCCTTCCAGCGCCGCCTTCACGTCCGCCACGCCTTTTTCGGCATCGACGAAGCGCGCGGCTTCGGTTTCCGGGGCCAGGGTCGGGTCGTTGAACAGGCCGTCGGCCAGCTCGCCGAGGCCGGCTTCCAGGGCGATCTGGCCCTTGGTGCGGCGCTTTTGCTTGTAGGGCAGGTACAAGTCTTCGAGACGGGTCTTGGTGTCGGCCAACTTGATGTCGCGCTCGAGTTGCGGGGTCAGCTTGCCCTGCTCCTGGATGCTGGCCAGGATGCTGATACGCCGTTCGTCGAGTTCTCGCAGGTAGCGCAGGCGCTCTTCCAGATGCCGCAATTGGGTGTCATCGAGGCTGCCGGTCACTTCTTTCCGGTAACGGGCGATGAAAGGCACCGTGGAGCCTTCATCGAGTAGCGCGACGGCCGCTTCGACCTGCTGTGGGCGTACACCGAGTTCCTCGGCGATGCGGCTGTTGATGCTGTCCATAAAACCACCTGACAAATTGTGAAATCAGGCTCGCCACCGCAGAAACAGGGCTCGGCGAGACTGGTTGAGCGGCCTGGCATGCGCCGCTGCCTGGGTCAAAAGGCTGCCTGTTGACCCGCGAAATTCAAAAAGTGCTGCCTGGCCAAGATAATAAAGCGCGGCGCCGATCCGGCGATCCGGTCTGCCCTGGCACAAAGGGCCGCGCATTATAACCAGCGTTCCGCTGTTCGGGGGGCGTTGTGGAATGTGGCTTTGATGGGCGGTTTGCTGGAGATAGAGGAAAAATCTGCTAACAATGCACACGGTGCGTATAACGGCAGCTAAGCCATAATGCGCGCCAAGATCAAAGGAGCTTCCTATGAGCAGCACTGCACAAACTGCTGAAGGCGAAAAAATTCTGATTGTTGACGACGATCCAGGGCTGAGCAGCCTGCTGGAGCGTTTTTTCGTCAGCAAGGGCTACCGCGCCCGCACCGTCCCGAACACCGAGCAAATGGACCGGTTGCTGGCCCGTGAAGTGTTCAACCTGGTCGTACTCGACCTGATGCTACCCGGCGAAGACGGCCTGACTGCCTGCCGCCGCCTGCGCGGCGCCAACAACCAGATCCCGATCATCATGCTCACCGCCAAGGGCGACGAGCTGAGCCGTATCAAGGGCCTTGAACTGGGCGCCGACGATTACCTGGCCAAGCCGTTCAACCCCGACGAGCTGATGGCCCGCGTCAAGGCGGTGCTGCGTCGCCAGTCGGCACCGGTGCCGGGTGCGCCGGGCAGCGAAGACGAAAGCGTGACCTTCGGCGACTATGAACTGTCCCTGGCCACCCGCGAGCTCAAGCGCGGCGATGAGGTCCACATGCTCACCACCGGTGAGTTCGCCGTGCTCAAGGCCCTGGTGATGAACGCCCGCCAGCCGCTGACCCGCGACAAACTGATGAACCTGGCCCGTGGCCGTGAGTGGGATGCGCTGGAGCGCTCCATCGACGTACAGATTTCCCGCCTGCGCCGGATGATCGAGCCCGATCCTTCCAAGCCGCGGTACATCCAGACCGTCTGGGGCGTCGGTTATGTGTTCGTGCCGGATGGCGCCGCCAGCAAGTGATCGGCGATTTGTAGGAGCGGGTGGCCTGGCCGGTTGAAATGTCTTCTTCCAGGCGACTCGCGGTCTGTCATTGTGCGAGCATCGCTCGCTCCTGCAAGTGTGTAGCGGTTATTCATGAAAACCCCCGTGTGGTTCCCCCAGAGTTTCTTCTCCCGCACCCTCTGGCTGGTGCTGATCGTCGTGCTCTTCTCCAAGGCACTGACGTTGGTGTACCTGCTGATGAACGAAGACGTGCTCGTGGACCGGCAGTACAGCCATGGTGTTGCTCTGACCCTACGGGCTTATTGGGCGGCGGACGAAACCAACCGGGCGAAAATCGCCGAGGCGGCGACGCTGATCCGCGTCGTCGGTGCCGGCGTGCCGGTGGGCGAGCAGCACTGGCCGTACAGCGAGATTTATCAACGCCAGATGCAGGCCGAACTGGGCGCCGATACCGAGGTGCGATTGCGCATGCATTCGCCGCCGGCGCTTTGGGTGCGAGCCCCGAGCCTGGGGGATGGCTGGCTGAAGGTGCCGCTGTATCCGCATCCGCTGCGCGGTCAGAAAATCTGGAACGTGCTCGGCTGGTTCCTGGCTATCGGCCTGCTGTCGACCGCGTCGGCGTGGATCTTCGTCAGCCAGCTCAACCAACCGTTGAAGCGCCTGGTCTACGCCGCTCGGCAACTGGGCCAGGGGCGCAGCGTGCGGCTGCCCATCAGCGATACGCCCAGCGAGATGACTGAGGTCTACCGTGCCTTCAACCAGATGGCCGAGGATGTGGAACAGGCCGGGCGCGAGCGCGAATTGATGCTTGCGGGCGTCTCCCACGACCTGCGTACGCCGCTGACCCGGCTGCGGCTGTCGCTGGAGTTGATGGGTGAGCACACCGACCTGACCGACGAGATGGTCCGCGATATCGAGGATATGGACGCGATTCTCGACCAGTTCCTGGCGTTCATTCGCGACGGACGTGATGAGTCCGTGGAAGAGGTGGACCTCAGCGAGTTGGTGCGGGAAGTGGTCGCGCCCTATAACCAGAACGACGAGAAAGTGCAGTTGCGCCTGGAACCGATCCAGCCGTTTCCATTACGCCGGGTGTCGATGAAGCGTTTGCTGAACAACCTGATCGGCAATGCCCTGAACCATGCCGGTGCTGGCGTCGAAGTCGCGGCCTATGTCTCCGGCGACACCAGCGCGCCCTACGTGGTGCTGAGCGTCATGGACCGTGGCGCCGGCATCGATCCCTCGGAGCTGGAAGCCATCTTCAACCCCTTCACCCGGGGCGATCGCGCCCGTGGGGGGAAGGGCACGGGGCTGGGCCTGGCCATCGTCAAGCGCATCGCCTCGATGCACGGCGGCAACGTCGAGCTGCGCAACCGCGCCGGTGGTGGATTGGAAGCTCGGGTGCGGTTGCCGTTGGGCTTGATGCTGCCTCGGGATGCGGTGTAGCGATCTCTCTCAAGCAAGACAGAGACGCTGTGGGAGCGAGTCCTGTGGGAGCCGAGCTTGCTCGCGATAGCGGTGTGTCAGTCAAGATCAACTTTACTGATCCACCGCTATCGCGAGCAAGCTCGGCTCCCACAAAAGCTAGCTCCCGCAGGGGTTTGTGTTGAATTAACCCTTACCCTTGGTCCTGGTCATGTTCGGCCCGCCATTCTTTTCCAGGTGCTCGATGATGATTCCCGCCACGTTCTTGTTCGTGGTGGTCTCGATGCCTTCCAGGCCCGGCGAGGAATTGACCTCCATCACCAGCGGCCCATGATTGGAGCGCAGGATATCCACGCCGGCCACGGCCAGGCCCATGACCTTTGCGGCCCGCAGGGCGGTCATGCGCTCTTCTGGCGTGATCTTGATCAGGCTGGCGCTGCCGCCGCGATGCAGGTTGGAGCGGAACTCACCGGGCTTGGCCTGGCGTTTCATCGAGGCAATCACTTTGTCGCCGACCACGAAGCAGCGAATGTCTGCGCCCCCGGCTTCCTTGATGTATTCCTGGACCATGATGTTCTGCTTCAGGCCCATGAACGCTTCGATCACCGACTCCGCCGCCGTCGCGGTCTCACACAGGACCACGCCGATGCCCTGGGTGCCTTCCAGCACCTTGATCACCAGCGGTGCGCCGTTGACCATCGCAATCAGGTCGGGAATATCGTCGGGGGAGTGGGCAAAACCGGTGACCGGCAGGCCGATCCCACGCCGTGACAGCAGCTGCAACGAGCGCAATTTGTCCCGGGAACGGGCGATGGCTACCGACTCGTTGAGGGGAAACACCCCCATCATTTCGAACTGGCGCAACACCGCGCAGCCATAGAACGTCACGGATGCGCCGATCCGCGGGATCACCGCGTCGAACCCTTCCAGCGGTTTGCCACGGTAATGGATCTGCGGCTTGTGGCTGGCGATGTTCATGTAGGCGCGCAGGGTATCGATCACCACCATTTCATGGCCACGTTCGGTCCCTGCTTCGACCAGGCGACGGGTGGAATACAGACGCGGATTACGCGACAGCACAGCGATCTTCATGCAACACCTGTGGCAGAGGTAGTGGACACCGGGAATGCCGGCTTGTCTTGAACGTATTTGCTACCCGGATTGACCACCAGTTGGCCGTCGATCAAGGCTTTGGAACCCAGTAACAGGCGATATCGCATGGATTTGCGGCAGGCCAGGGTGAACTCGACCCGCCAGATCCGGTCGCCCAGCGCCAACGTGGTGCTGATCACGTAGCGGACCTGAGCGTGGCCGTTGGAACTCTTGATGGTCTTGCGCGCCACCAGCGGGGCTTCGCAGCGGCGATGGCGCAACTGCACCACCGTGCCGAGGTGCGCGGTGAAGCGTACCCACTTTTCGCCATCGCGCTCGAAGGGTTCGATGTCAGTGGCATGCAGGCTGGAGGTGCTGGCCCCGGTGTCGATTTTTGCCCGCAGGCCGGCGACTCCCAGATCCGGGAGCGCCACCCACTCGCGCAGACCGACAACGGTCAAATGGTCAAAAATCTTCAATAAAAAAACCTGCGATCAGTGCATCGGATCGTGGACTCCGCGAATCGCGGTATTCACGCAGAATAATCACAAAATGGCGACAGTTATCTACGCACTTGTTTGTGCTTGTAACCGATTCCGACCCCAGCGATGCGTACGGCGTCGGTTTGACGGGCATTCTATCCGTCGGGCCGGATTCGTGCGCCCGACAAAAACGGTAGTACAGTTCCGGCTATTGGCAGAAAAGAGGAATGGCAGTGGCACAAAAAAAGGAAGAGGACGACAAGGTCCGTCTCGATAAATGGTTATGGGCGGCGCGATTCTACAAGACGCGGGCCCTGGCCAAGACCGCCATCGAAAGCGGCAAGGTCCATCACCGGGGAGAACGTTGCAAGCCGGGCAAGGAGCCACGTATCGGCGATGAGTTTGTCATCCGCACCGGGTTCGATGAAAAGACCGTGGTGGTCGAGGCCCTGTCGATCGTGCGGCGCGGCGCGCCTGAAGCACAGGCGCTGTATCGTGAAACCGAAGCCAGCATCGCCAAGCGCGAAGCCGCCGCCGCGCAACGCAAGGCCGGCGCCCTGGGGGTCAGCACCGACGGCAAACCGAGCAAGAAGCAGCGCCGGGACCTGTTCAAGTTTCATGGCAGCAACAACGAATAAGACGCCGGTCATTTCACCCGTGGCGAGGGAGCTTGCTCCCGCTGGGCTGCGCAGCGGCCCCGAAATCTTGCGGTCGCTGCGCAACCGAGCGGGAGCAAGCTCCCTCGCCACAATGTGTCAGCCTACACATTCAGATGGGCGTCAGTCCCTTCCCGTCAGGCAAACCCAAGCCTTGCTTGGAACCCACCCTGAATGCCCCTAAAATGCCTGCCATCATTTGTCATCACTTCAGATACCAGACCCTATGACTGATTTACCGGATACCGACTACACCCAGCGTTTCATCTTCGATGACAGCGACGCCCGTGGCGAGCTGGTGGCGTTGGAGCGTAGCTACGCCGAAGTCCTCGCCAAGCACCCCTATCCGGAGCCGGTCGCACAAATGCTCGGCGAGCTGATGGCGGCCGCAGCGTTGCTGGTGGGCACCTTGAAGTTCGATGGCTTGCTGATTCTCCAGGCGCGCTCCGAAGGTCCGGTCCCGCTGCTGATGATCGAATGCTCCAGCGAGCGTGAGATCCGTGGCCTGGCCCGGTATGACGCCGAACAGATCGCGCCCGACGCCACCCTGGCCGACATGATGCCCAACGGCGTGCTGGCCCTGACGGTCGATCCGACCCAAGGCCAGCGTTACCAGGGCATCGTCGATCTGGACGGGGCGACCCTGGCTGAATGCTTCACCAATTACTTCGTCATGTCCCAGCAGACCAATACCCGCTTCTGGCTCTACGCCGACGGGCGGCGCGCGCGTGGTTTGCTGCTGCAACAGCTGCCTGCCGATCGCCTGCGTGACCCGGAAGAACGTGATGCCAGCTGGCAGCACATTACCGCTCTGGCCAGCACCTTGAGCGCCGATGAGCTACTGGGCCTGGACAACGAAACGGTGCTGCATCGCCTCTACCACGAAGAGCAGGTGCGCTTGTTCGACGGCCAGCCGTTGCGCTTCCAATGCAGTTGCTCTCGTGAACGTTCCGGCAATGCGCTGGTCAGTCTGGGTCTGGAAGATGCGCAGCAACTGGTGATCGAGCATGGCGGCGCCATCGAAGTCGACTGCCAGTTCTGCAACGAACGCTACCTGTTCGACGCGGCGGACATCGCTCAATTGTTCGCCGGTGCGGGTGTCGACACACCGTCAGATACTCGACACTAAAACGGTTCAGCGCAGGTAAATCTCCTGGCAAACGCCGGATTTACGCCGTACTGACGGGAGGGCCCTACTCTTTTTGGGGTTTTCTGGCATAATCCGGCCCACTTTTTTCGGGTAGTAGTGCGCGACTTCCTACTACAAAACGTTTGGAGCACTCGGCCACGGGCCGACGGGGAATCTCATGACGCAAGCCAATAACGCCGTGTACACCGATCTGAGTGTCGATGATCTGGTCAAAGAAGCCCTGAATCGCGGTGAAGGCGAGCTTGCCGATACTGGCGCGCTGGTTGTCCGTACCGGTCATCGTACCGGTCGCTCGCCAGTCGACCGTTTCATTGTGGAAGAGCCAACCACCCAGGACGCCATCGCCTGGGGCCCGATCAACCGCAAGTTCCCGGCCGACAAGTTCGATGCCCTGTGGAGCCGCGTTGAAGCCTACCTGGGCGAGCGCGAGCGTTTTGTATCCCATGTGCATGTAGGTTCCGATCCTGCGCACTACCTGCCGGTCAAGATGACCACCGAGACGGCGTGGCACAACCTGTTCGGCCGTTGCCTGTTCATCAACCCCGAGCAGTACAACGCCGGTGGCAAGGACGAATGGCAGATCCTCAACGCGCCGAATTTCGTTTGCGAGCCTGAGCGCGACGGCACCAACTCCGACGGCACCGTGATCATCAACTTCGCGGCCAAGAAAGTGCTGATCGCCGGCATGCGCTACGCCGGTGAGATGAAAAAAGCCCTGTTCTCCGTGCAGAACTTCCTGCTGCCGGCTGTTGACGTGCTGCCGATGCACTGCGCCGCGAACATGGGCGAAGAGGGCGATGTGACCCTGTTCTTCGGCTTGTCGGGCACCGGCAAGACCACCCTGTCCGCCGATGAAAGCCGTTACCTGATCGGTGACGACGAGCACGGCTGGGGCGTGGGCGTGGTCTTCAACATCGAAGGCGGTTGCTATGCCAAGTGCATCGACCTGTCCGAGAAGAACGAGCCGGTCATCTGGAAAGCCATCCAGCACGGTGCCGTACTGGAAAACGTCGTTCTGGACCCAGTCACCAAGAAAGCCGACTACGCCGACGACAGCCTGACCCAGAACAGCCGCGCCGCCTACCCGCGTGAGCTGATCGAAAAACGCGCACCGAAAAACCTCGGTGGCGAGCCAAACGCTGTAATCTTCCTGACCTGCGACCTGACCGGCGTTTTGCCGCCGGTGTCGATCCTCAGCGAAGAACAAGCCGCCTACCACTTCCTGTCCGGCTACACCGCACTGGTGGGCTCGACCGAAATGGGTTCGGGCAGCGGCATCAAGTCGACCTTCTCCACCTGCTTCGGCGCCCCGTTCTTCCCGCGTCCAGCCGGTGAATACGCTGAGCTGCTGATCAAGCGCATCCGCGGTTTCGGCTCCAAGGTCTACCTGGTCAACACCGGTTGGACCGGTGGTGGCTACGGCGTCGGCAAGCGCTTCAACATCCCGACCACTCGTGCTGTGATCGCAGCGATCCAGAGCGGCGCGCTGATCGGTGCTGAAACCGAACACTTGGACATCATTAACCTGGACGTGCCGCTGGCAGTTCCAGGCGTCGAGACTGGCCTGTTGAACCCACGCAACACCTGGGCCGACAAAGCCGCCTACGACGAAGCCGCCAAGGCGTTGGCCGGTCTGTTCATCGAGAACTTCAAGAAGTTCGACGTGAGCGACGCGATCAAGGCGGCAGGTCCACAGCTGTAAGGCTTGGTTGGTGAATAAAAAACCGCCCTTTTTGGGCGGTTTTTTTATGGGAGGCTATTTGTGTGAAAGCTGAAATGCGGACGCCATATTGTCCTGATCTCGCCTCGATAGCCCCAAAGCACTAGCCAGTACGGGCCATTGGCTGATCACCTCTTGGAATTGCGCAATGATCTCCTGAGCATCGATCTGACTGACCCGAAAGTACTCAGCCACCTCAAGGGCGAGTTCAAGATCCAAGGCATTGTCCGCATCGGTGATGTTGAGTTTCAGCCCATCGGCGTGTGGTACCGGGTTCATGTCGTAGGCAGCGGACAAGCGCCATCCTCGGCCTGGTTCGAGGATAAAACCGTGATTGCGCAGATGGTCGTCGGTATTGGAGACCAGAATGTTGAACACAATCCGAGACCATAGCTCACGCAGGTCTGCCTTCGCTTGTGAGCCATGTTTCATCAATACTTCCGCCAGCTCCAGATAACTGGCGCCTGTCGAGGCATCATCACCGTCCACCCTGTCGGTCATGGTCATGGCTGAGGAAAAGTGCAGTCGGCCACCTCGTTCTGTACGGTCGAATCGTTTGACCATGAAGCAGTGGTGATCACTTCCGTAGCGTCGAGCAGTGCCGGTGGCGACCCGTAGACCACAATGATTGGCCAGCGCGTTCACCACCATCTCCCAACCGCCGACGTCATAGTCATCGCGAATGCTTGGAAACTTGGCGATCCATAGGTGTCCGTGCTCATCTGCGACGCTGGCCTTGGGCCTGGCTCCACCGAGTGATCCTCCTGGGGCGATCAACATTTTCAGCCATTCGCGGCCATTGAGGGCTGTGTTATCTGGATCGTTTTCCAGTGCTCGGCTTGCTTGCTCCAAGGCGCGTAGTTCAACAAAAGGAGGGGCTGCGACACCGTCGCGGTCATCGAGAAAGTTGCCTTCGTCATTGAGTTTGTATCGGAGCGCCCCGACTCGATAGCGATCATGCACCCCTAAAAGGTAGTCGGACTCGTACAGCTTGCTGTCCTTGGGAAGCAATCCGTCCCGAATGTCTCGCTCCAGTCGCCGCTTCATCAGCAGTTGTCCCCAACGGTCAGGGCTCGAATCGGCGAACACGCCAAAGCGAGTCTGGTACTGGCCTGGAAACTGACGGCCTTCAAAGGGCCCTATGCGAGGGTCCAGAGCCGTGGCGTTCAACTCCGGATCGGACAGCGCGGCGGCGTCGTACTCAAATTCGAATACGTTGGTGGAGCGAGCTTTTCTCGCATGCAGGAAACCAAGGCGTCTCGGACCCTCTAACGACTCCCAGTCGGCATACACAGCTATCAACGTCATCATTCACCCGTCGAAGGTTTGGTTTTCTTCTTCGTTAACAAATTGGAGAGAGAGTGGGTGTTGAACGCAAAGTCCGCAGGAGCATCAGGAGTTGGACTGTTGCTCTCGATCACGTCCGTATCCTTGCCGTGAGCTGCAGGAGATATTTTCAAGGGGCGAGGCCTGCGAACGCGCAAACCTTTACCAACCGCTGTACCTGCTGAAGGAAGCAGTTGAGCATCTTGCAGTTGCCTGCCAATTTCATCGGCTGCCACTAGGTTGTCCAAATCTCTTTCCAAGCCCAGCACCTGCATCACTGACAAATAAGCGCCAATGGTCACGCCTGCCCCGCCTGACTCCAGGGATCTCAAGGTTGTGAGGGACATCCCCGCTCTCTCTGCGACCTGCTGGGCTGTCAGCCTGCGGCGCAGCCGGGCAAGCTTGAGCCGCTCACCGAAGGCGGACAGCAGCTTGGATGTGGTGGGCAAGAGAGGCGCTGTTTTTTTTGCCATATGTCAATATTCCCTCATTTTTAAGCTTTAATTGACAGAATATTAGCACTTAGCTCCGAGGCCCATCGCGCTGCCTCAAAAAATCCAGAGACTGTGCATTTTTGGAGCATGATGCTTATAAAAATTTATATTAACTAGCATTATTCCGGCATAAATTAGCTAATTTAGAGAGAATAATGGCAGTTATTCTTTCGAGCAGCTAGGCCTCTTCCACTTCCCGCGTATCCCATCGCTGTGCCTTGATCGCCTTGTAAAGCATGCCGATGGTCAATGGCAGCTTGTTCCCCCGGCCCTTGGCCCTGCGCTTTTGAAACACATCGAACCCTTCAGGCTGGAAATAGCGGTAGGCGTCGTAATCGATGAACTCGATGGCGAACCGTTCCTCCACGGCTTCCATCAGATGCCGGGCGTCCGCGCCGTCACAACCCAAGTCGAGATTGATCGCGGTGTCCAGGCGAATAGTCTTGCGTTCGGGCAGGCCGATTTCTTCGTGGAGCAGCTCCATGAGCTGGCGCATGGTGTGATCGTCGGGGAAGTCTGGGGCGAGCTGCATGGCGAGGTTTCCGGGGTGTTGGCGTGTGTTCGTCTGGAGGGAAAGTTTAGGGGGAATCGCTGGCCATTGGAAAAAGAAGAAAGATCTCACAGTGGTCTCGGAACCGTCTGCTGAGTATTTCCCTGGCCGCTCGGTAAGGTTCGCCACGCCCTTTTAATGGGGGGCCACGGCGACCGAGCAGGGATGAAAAGATGACGAAAGGAAAGGCCGGCGTTCCGCAGGTCTGGGAGCATTACGGTGCCGATCGGGGCTACAGGATCCTGCGGGACATGACCCCCAGCGAACTGGCGAAAAGAGACGACGCTCAACAGGCCTATGAGGCCATGCTCGCCAGGCAGACGGCGTACGTGAGCGAGCGTCTGACCCAGGTCCGCGAAGCATCTCCTTTCGACGTGAAGGGCTGTGTATTTGCAAAGTCCTGCAAGCTGCCTGACTCGGTGATCGACTATCACAACCCGAGCGGCTACATCCCGACTGAAGCCTTGAGGGAGTACGGCCAATTTACCTTGTTGGGCGGGCGTCAAGCTGACGAGTCAGGGCGCATTCAGCTTAAGAGTATCAGTGGGGCGTTGCCGGCAAGCTTCGGCACGTTTGCCTTGGGTAGGACGATGCCGGTTTCCCTTGGCATGGCGGCGGGGGCTGCTGGCGCGGTCACTGCACCCGTTGCTGCGGGAGTACTGATCGGCCTGGTGGGGCTGCTGATGCCCACGAGCCTGGGTGACGGTTCGTTGTACACCGAAGAGCAACTGCGCTCCATGGAGCAGGCACGTACGCGGGTGCGGTTGCACGTCGAGACCCAGGCCGATGGCACGCTCAAGGGATACGGCTACAACACCCAGGCGCGACGCGACTGGGAAATGATCCCGGTGGTGACGTTCCAGACTCGCGGTGAGCAGCAAGTAGCGGACTTTGGCGATGGGGTCGAGTTGATCTGGACGCCTGCGGTCGATCCCTCCGCGACGCTGGGCATCCCGGCGCTGGAGGCCGCCCCCCAGGCTCCGCACATCTGGATTTTTCCGCCGACACCTGCGGCGGACAGCATCATCGTCAACCCGATCTATCCGCCGGAGTACAAGGATTTCATTCTGGTGTTTCCGGCGGATTCTGGGGTTTCGCCGTTGTATGTTGTTTTCAACATTCGGCGCAAAGGACTGCCCGAGGTGGGGCATGAATATCATCCAGCGCCAAAAACACATGAATTAACGGGCTTTATCAACCTGACTGAAGTTAAGGCTAAGACCCCTCGTCAAGGTGGTGGTGGTTTTCGGGAGCGTTGGACAGATGCAAAGGGCAGGAAAATTTACGAGTGGGATTCCAGACACGCAGAGTTAGAGGTCTATCGCGCAAGTGATGGTAGCCACTTGGGTTCATTTGATCACCTTACAGGTGAGCAAAAGAAAAAAGCGGATCCGAAACGTAATATCAAAAAATTTCTGTGAGGATGCTATGGGATTGAAAATCAGGTTGAGATGGTTCAATAAAAAAACGGAAGCTTTGGTCGGAAAGGAGTATTCGAAGGATTTTGAAGATGACTCTACGGTTCTTGACGATCTGGATCTTCCTTTAGAGAACAATATCAATAATGGAAATTTCGACGTGAGTACTGAATGGGCAGAGATACTGCAGCCATATTTCGAGCATGCATTGGAGTTGTCGATATACGACTATCAGGTGTCTTTTGACTATCGGGATGTTTGGTAATCTTCACGCTTAAGTCCAACCGCCTCTTAGGCACCAAGCTGTATCATCCAGTATCGTTTTTGCCCCCGACCTTTTCTCGACTCGCCGCATTGTCCCGCTAGGCTTTGGGCATCGCAGCAGTCAAAGGAGCGACCGCGCATGCACAGCACCCTGGAACAGGTTTTCGGTTATCCACAGTTTCGTCCCGGTCAGGAGGCGGCCATCGGCGCCGTGCTGGCCGGTCGGTCGGCGGCGGCCATTTTCCCCACCGGCTCGGGCAAGTCCCTGTGTTATCAATTGTCGGCCCTGCTCTTGCCGCACCTGACCCTGGTGGTCTCACCGTTGCTGGCGTTGATGCAGGACCAGTTGGCGTTCCTCCAGTGCCACGGCATCGCGGCGGCCAGCATCGATTCGGCCCAGAGCCGTGACGAAGCCAACGACACCATGGCGCGGGCCCGTTCAGGTGAGTTGAAGATCCTGATGGTTTCCGTGGAGCGCCTGAAGAACGAGCGCTTTCGCAATTTCCTGCAGCAGGTGCCGATCTCGTTGCTGGTGGTGGACGAGGCCCACTGCATTTCGGAATGGGGGCATAACTTCCGACCTGATTACCTCAAGCTTCCCGATTACCAGCACCAGTTCAATATTCCCCAGGTATTGCTGCTGACGGCCACCGCGACACCCAAGGTCATCGCCGATATGCAGGCGAAATTCGCCATCGCTGCCGTCGATGTGGTGACGACCGGTTTCTACCGACCGAACCTCAATCTGCTGGTCGAGCCCGTGCGCGGTGCCGACAAGCGCGCGCGACTGGTGCAGTGGTTGGGCGAGCGTGCCGGGCAGCCGAGCATCGTCTACGTCACCTTGCAGCGAACCGCCGAGCAGATCGCTGAGCACTTGGGGCGGCACGGTATCCAGGCCGAGGCCTATCACGCTGGTTTGCCTCATGAACAGCGCGAAACCATCCAGCGGCGATTCATGGGCGGCCAATCCAATTGCATCGTCGCGACCATCGCCTTTGGCATGGGCATCGACAAGAGTGATATCCGCAACGTCGTGCATTTCGACTTGCCCAAGTCCATCGAAAACTACAGCCAGGAGATCGGCCGCGCCGGACGGGACGGGAAGCCCTCCGATTGCCTGGTGCTGGCCAACCGCGACAGCCTCAACGTGCTGGAAAACTTCGTGTATGGCGATACGCCGGAGCTTACCGGCATTCGTTGCGTGCTCGATGAATTGAAGGCCGCGGCAGCCGACGGGCAGTGGGAATTCTTGTTGGGACCGCTGGCGGACCAGAGCAACATCCGGCAACTGCCGCTCAAGACGCTGCTGGTCCAGTTGGAATTGCGCCGGCTGATCGCGCCGCGTTATGCCTATTTCGCGGAGTATCGCTTCAAGTTCCTGACCGAGCCGCACGAGCTGCTGGAGCGCTTCGAAGGCGAGCGACGGGACTTCGTCGCGGCCATCATCCAAACCTCCAGTCGCGCCCGGAGTTGGGCCACGGTGGATTTTGACGGGATGTACCAGCAGTATCGCGCCGAGCGTAATCGGGTGGTGAAGGCGCTGGATTATTTCCAGGAAAAGGGCTGGATCGAGCTGGAAAGCAAACAGATGACCGAGGTGTACAGCGTGCTGGAAGCGGATCTGGATGCGCAGCTCTTGAGCGCCGAGCTACACGCCTACTTCACTCGGCACGAACACGGTGAGATCGCGCGGATCCATGCCATGCTCGAATTGTTTGCCACTGGCCGTTGTCTGGGGCATCGCTTGGCGGAGTACTTCGGCGACGACAATGCGCCCCGCCAGTGCGGTCATTGTTCGGTGTGCCATGGGCATGTTGCTCGCCTGCCGGAGCCGCCCGTGTTGCCGGCGCTTGTGGATAAAAATTTCGAGGCGCTGTGTGGCGATTTTATCCACACGCATGAGCAGCACAGCGGCAGCGTGCCGTCTGCCGAGCGCCTCACCCGGTTCCTGTGCGGAATCAGCGTGCCGCTGTTCACTCGTTTGAAGGCACGGAAGATCCATGGGTATGCCGCATTGGAAACCTATCCATACGCTGAAGTTCGCCAGTGGGCCCAAGCGCACCTGTGAGCTGCATCCATCCGCTGAATGCCCCTCATCACACGAATAAATTTCAAAAACATTCGTTGGCTGACTAAGGTGAAGGCTGTCTTCGGATCGCCAAAACAAGAGAGCAGACATGAGCCAGACACCCTTCGATATTCAGCGCGCCGCGGTGGTCGGTGCAGGCACCATGGGTCGGGGCATCGTGATGTGCCTGGCCAATGCCGGCGTGGCGGTGCAATGGGTCGACAACAATCCGCAAATGCTCGAGCAAGCGTTGGCCGCCGTAGCCGAGACCTACGCCCATGGCGTGCGCCAGGGCCGTATCGACCAGGGTGAGGCGGATGCGCGGATCGCCCGGGTGACGCGGGCACAGGATTACGCGGCGATCCGCGACGTGGACCTGGTGATCGAGGCGGTCTACGAAAACCTGGAGCTCAAGCAGACTATCTTTCGCGAGCTGGACGGCCTGTTGAAGCCCGAGGCGATCCTGGCGAGCAATACGTCGGCACTGGACATCGATGCCATCGCCGCTGTCACTCGCAGGCCAGCCCAGGTCCTGGGCCTGCATTTCTTCAGCCCGGCGCACATCATGAAGCTGCTGGAAATCGTCCGCGGTGCGCAAACCTCCAAAGTGGTGCTGGACGCGGCCTTGGTGCTGGGCAAGCGCATGGGCAAGGTCAGCGTGATATCGGGCAACTGCCATGGTTTCATTGGCAACCGGATGCTCCACCCGTATGTGCTGGAAGCGCGCAAGATGCTGCTGGAGGGGGCGTTCCCCCATCAGGTGGATGCGGCGTTGCAAGGCTTCGGCTTCGCCATGGGGCCGTTCCGCATGTACGACGTGGTCGGCATCGACCTGGAATGGCGTGCCCGTGAGCTGGCGGGTAAAGGCCAGGACGCGCCTGAGGTGCAGGTGGACAACCGTTTGTGTGAACTGGGGCGGTTCGGCCAGAAAAGCGGCAATGGGTACTATCACTACGAGCCGGGCAGCCGACAGGCCGAGCATGACGTCGAGGTCGATGCGCTGGTGCTGCGGGTCAGCGAAGCGCTGGGGTTCCAGCGCCGCGAGGTCGGCCCGGAGGAAATCCTTGAGCGCTGCTTGCTGGCGCTGGTCAACGAGGGGGCGAAGATCCTGCAGGAAGGCATTGCCGAGTCGGCCCACGACATCGACCTGGTCTATCTCAATGGCTACGGCTTTCCCGCGGACAAGGGCGGGCCGATGGCCTGGGCCGACGGGCAGGGGCTGGAAGCTATCCACGAGCGCCTGCTGGAGCTCGAAACGAAGCAGGGCGACCAGTGGCAGCCCGCGCGCCTTATCGGCGAACTGGCGGCGCAGGGCAAGGGGTTCGCGAGCCGATAGGCCGTCATCCTGAAATCATTGAACAACCATGAAGAGCACTTGATGCCCCAACGTAGCGAATACCCTCACTTGCAAGCCATCACCACGCGTTGGCACGACAACGATGTGTACGGTCACGTCAACAACGTCACCTACTACAGCTTCTTCGATACCGCCGTGAATACCTACCTGATCGAGGTCGGTGGCCTGGATATCCATGACGGAGAGGTGGTGGGGTTCGTGGTGAGTTCGGCCTGCGACTACTTTGCCTCGATCGCCTTTCCAGACCGGATTGAAATCGGCCTGCGGGTCGGCAAGTTGGGCAGCAGTTCGGTGCAGTACGAGCTGGCGGTGTTCAAGGCCGGCGAGGAAGAGGCCTACGCGGCGGGGCGTTTTGTCCACGTATTCGTGGATCGGGCATCGAATCGGCCGGTGGCGATTCCGGATCGGCTGCGTGGGGCGATGGAGCGTTTGGTGGTCTGAAACGAAAATCGCAGCCTCCGGTCAGGCTCTGTGAAGAGCTGCCAAAGGCTGCGATCTTTTACCGGCGGGTATCAAAGCGAGCGATCAATCGTCGTAATAACGATGTTTATGCTTGTGCTTGCGATGTCCATAGGCATGGCCGCGACCCGGATGGCCGTCACGGTAGTAGCGGCGGTCGCCACGGCGGCCGTCATAACGGCGGTCATCGTCATCGTCCTTGCCCATGTAGTTACCCAGGGCGCCACCGGCGCCACCGCCCGCTGCCGCACCGATCAGGCTGCCGGTGCTGCCACCGACGCTACGGCCGACCACGTTACCGCCGGCCGCGCCCAGCGCGCCGCCGATTGCCGCTTCGCCGCGGCTGTGTCTGTCTGCACCGACTGCACTACCGCCTGCACCGCCCAGCGCCGCGCCGATAGTGGAACCGGTATTGCCGCCCAGGGACTGGCCGACGACCGAACCCAAAACCCCGCCTAATGCGCCGCCCACACCTGCTTCGGCAGTACCACCGGCGGAAGCGATGCCACTGGCCAGGCTAAGGGACAACAAGAGAATGGAGGAGAACTTCATAGAGGAGCCTCAAAGGGATGACGGCGCGATCCTGAGGCTGGCTTCGCTTGCTTACAATCGAAATCCGACGAGTAGCACGACTTGTGCACAATTCTCTAAGTTATTGTTTTTCGGTGGGAACTTAACGTGAATTGGCCGGTCTTTAGCTACTTGAGACAGGCCGTTTTCCATGGGGAACGGCCTTTTTTGTGCCCGATTGTGAGAGCAAAGCTATGTGGGAGCAAAGCTTGCTCGCGACACAGGCGACTCTACTTCTGAAAGACCGCAGCGCATCCATCGCGGGCGAGCCTTGCTCCCACACAACCCAATCTCCTCGCCATGGAACTGTGTATCAAGCCGACTTGGCCAGGATCAGTCCGTTCTCACTCGCCGCTTCCAGGCGGATCGCGACGAATTTCGACGTCGGCGTATGGCTGCCATCACCGGTGCTTTCCAGCGGTACCAGCGGGTTCACTTCAGGGTAGTAGGCCGCAGCCTGCCCGGCCGGAATGTCGAACGCCAGCAAGGTAAACCCCTTGACCCGACGCTCGCGACCGTCTTCCCAGAGCGAGACGATGTCAGCTTTCTGCCCCGGCTTGAAGCCCAGGCGAATGATGTCCGCTTCGTTGACGAACAACACGTCGCGCTGGCCCTTTACACCGCGATAGCGGTCGTCGAGGCCGTAAATAGTGGTGTTGTACTGATCGTGGGAACGCATGGACTGCATGATCAGGTCGGGCAACTGGCCGGTGGCACGGGTGCGCTCATGCACGAGGTCGGTCGGCAACCGGTTCGGCTTGAAGTTGGCGCGGCCCGACGGGGTGTTCCAGCGTCGCGAGCCGGCGCTGTTGCCCAGGTAGAATCCGCCGGGGTTCTTCAGCTTTTCGTTGAAGTCCTTGAAGCCGGGGACGGTCTCGGCGATCAGGTCGCGAATGCGGCTGTAGTCGGCCACCAGCCAGTTCCAATCCACCGGGCGGCTACCCAGCGTGGCGGCGGCGATGCCGGCGACGATCCACGGTTCCGAGCGCATCTGGTTCGACAGCGGCTGCAACTGACCCATGGAGGCATGCACCATGCTGAAGGAGTCCTCCACGGTCACCGCTTGCGCGCCTTCGGTCTGCAGATCGATGTCGGTGCGGCCCAGGCACGGCAGGATCAGCGCGTCCTTGCCGTGGGCCAGGTGGCTGCGGTTGAGCTTGGTGCTGATCTGCACCGTCAGATCGCAATTGGCCAGGGCCTGGAACGTGCGATGGCTGTCCGGCGTGGCTTGGGCGAAGTTGCCGCCCAGGGCGATGAACACTTTCGCTTGGCCGTCGGCCATGGCGTGGATCGCCTCGACCACGTTGTGGCCGTTCTCACGCGGAACCTTGAACTGGAAGCGCCGCTCCAGCGTGTCGAGGAACGCCACTGGCGGACGTTCGTTGATGCCCATGGTCCGGTCGCCCTGCACGTTGCTGTGGCCGCGGACCGGGCACAGGCCTGCGCCTGGCCGGCCAATGTTGCCGCGCAGCATCATCACGTTGGCGATTTCCTGGATGGTCGCCACCGAGTGACGGTGCTGGGTGATGCCCATCGCCCAGCACATGATCACGTTCTTGCTTCTGGCGTACATGCGCGCCGCCTGTTCGATTTCGACCAGGGTCAGGCCCGATTGCTCGACGATCTGCGCCCATGGCGTATCGTCGACCGCCGCCAGGTAATCCAGCACGTTGGTGCTGTGTTCGTTGAGGAACGCGTGGTCGAACACGGCCGGCGCACCGCTGTCCTGCGCCTCCCGCTCCCATTGCAGCAGGAACTTCGCCATGCCGCGCAAGATCGCCATGTCACCACCCAGGGCCGGGCGGAAGTACGCGGTGTTGGTCGGCTTATTGCCGTTGGTGAGCATTTCGATCGGGCTCTGCGGATGCTGGAAGCGCTCCAGGCCACGCTCCTTGAGCGGGTTGATGCAGATCACTTGGGCGCCGCGCTTCACCGCCTCGCGCAGTGGTTCGAGCATTCGCGGATGATTGGTGCCAGGGTTCTGGCCCCACACGAAAATCGCGTCGGCGTGCTCGAAGTCGTCGAATGTCACCGTGCCCTTGCCCACGCCCACGCTCTGGGCCAGCGCTACGCCGCTGGCCTCGTGGCACATGTTCGAGCAGTCAGGGAAATTGTTGGTGCCATAGGCGCGTACGAACAGTTGATACAAATAGGCCGCTTCGTTGCTGGCCCGGCCCGAGGTGTAGAACTCGGCCTGGTTGGGGCTGGACAGCCCCTGCAGGTGCTTGCCAACCAGGGCGAACGCCGCTTCCCAACTGATGGGCTTGTAGCGGTCGGTTTCGGCGTCGTAGCGCATTGGCTCGGTCAGGCGACCTTGGTATTCGAGCCAGTAGTCGCTCTGTTCCAGCAGCGAGGTCACGCTGTGTCTGGCGAAAAATGCGGCATCGACACGGCGCTTGGTAGCCTCCCAGTTCACGGCCTTGGCGCCGTTCTCGCAGAACTTGACCATGCCGCTTTCCGGCGAGTCGCCCCAGGCACAGCCCGGGCAGTCAAAACCACCGTTCTGGTTGGTCTTGAGCATCATGCGGATGTTTTTCAGCGCGTTGTCGCTGGTCAACCAGGCCTGAGCGACACTGATCAGCGCACCCCAACCACCGGCTGGGCCCTTGTAGGGCTTGTAGCGTGGTACGGGTTTCTGGTCGGCTTGTTGATGATTGCTCACGCTTGTTTCTCCATCGCAGGGCTGTAGACCCGCGGCGCACTTTTTTGCGGCAGGTGGATGAGGTTGAGGTTGTGTTGACGGGCCCATTGCACGGCGAGGCCCGTGGGCGACGACAGGCTGACCAGGGTCTGGATGCCGGCGCGCAGTACTTTCTGGATCAGTTCGAGGCTGCAACGGCTGGTGACGATCGCCACGCCACCGGCCACCGGGATTTGTTGCCGGATCAGCGCGCCGATCAGTTTGTCGAGGGCGTTGTGCCGACCGATGTCTTCGCGGCCCAGGAGCAACTCACCCTGGGCATTCATGAACAAGGCTGCATGCACCGCGCCGCAATGTTGGCCCAAGGGCTGGAACTGACCGATGCGGTCACGCAGGCCATCGAGCCATTGCGCGGCAGGCAACGACGCGCCGGGCAGCACCTTGAGGTTGGGCAAGGCCTGTTCCACCGCTTCCACACCGCACAACCCGCAGCCACTGGTGCCCGCCAACTGCCGGCGTTGCTGCTTGAGGTTCCAGAAGGCGCGGTTGGCGATGGTTACCTGGGCGTAGTGCGCGGCACCGGTGCCGCTCAGTTGCAGGTCGTAGATGTCCGATGAGTCTTCAATGATGCCGCTGCCGAGGCTGAAGCCGACGATGAAATCTTCAAGGTCGGTGGGCGTGACCAGCATGACCGCCTGGCTAATGCCGTTATAGGCAATCGCCAGCGCCACTTCCTCGGCCAGCGCGGTGCTGTCCGATTGGGCGTGGTCCAGATTGCAGTAGCGATAGCTCTGGCTGGCGGCCGGCGCGGATGTTTCCATCGCAGGCGCTGGACTGACCGGAGGCTTGTCGTTCATAGGCATCACTGAAAGTAGGAATAGTGCTAAGACTAAATGCGGCAATCTGCCACGTCTAATCGCTATTACTGATCTTCCAATAGATGACGTCGATCAAGAAGTCGTCGCTGATTTCTGATAGAGGGCAAAACAGGCCTCGGCCAACGCCGAGCGGGGGGCACCGCGCCGCATGATCAGGCCCAGCGAAACCAGTGTCTGGGCGTTTTCAATGGGCTGGATGCGCAAGTCTTCGGTCAGGACATTCAGGCCGCTGTCCAGGGGCATCACCGCGCAACACAAGCCCCCATGCACAGCTTGTAACAATTGATGCACCGCGTCGGTTTGCAACAGCGGTTGGGGCGTCAGACCCCGGCTGTGGAAATTGTGGTCGATGGACTGACGAAAATGCATGCCGCTGGTGAGCATGCCCAGCGGCAGTTCGATCAGCGCTTCCCAGCTCAACGGTTGTTCACCGAAAAAGAAATACCGCTGGTCGTAAAGCAAGCCCATGCGGGTGGGGCTGAAGGGCAGGGCCTCGAAGCGTTCATTGTCCAGCCGCTCCAAGTAGGAAATGCCCAGGTCGATGCGGTTGTTCGCCAACTGTTCGAGGATGCGTTCGGAACTCAGGGACGACAATTCGAAACGCAGGCTGGGGTGTTCGGTGTGCAAGCGCTGCATCATCGCCAGCGGGTCGAAGTCCGACAACGGCACCACGCCCAGGCGCAGCGTGCCCACCAGGTTGCCGCGGCAGGCTGCCGCTTCGGCCTGCAGCCCGTCATAGGCCGCCAGCACCGTGCGTGCCCAGGCCAGCACCCGTTCTCCCGGCGCGGTGAAACCTTCAAAGCGTTGGCCGCGGTTGACCAATGGCAGGTCGAGTTCTTCTTCAAGGCTGCGCAGGCGCATCGACAACGTTGGCTGGGTGATATGGCAACGTGCGGCGGCTTGGCCGAAGTGACGGGTTTCGTCCAGCGCGATGAGAAATTTCAGCTGCTTGATGTCCATCTTCGCTCCAGGGCGCGGGAAGATTCGGATTCTAGCGCTTGCGCGTGGCGGGGTCATTGGTCGGCTGGGAACCGGGTTCGTCTCGCCTGGTCTAGTCTTTGCGTCTGGACACTTAAATCAAGGAGCGTGTGCCATGAGTATCTTTAGCTTTGTGAAGGAAGCCGGTGAAAAGCTGATCGACCTGCTGACCCCCGGTAACGCCAATGCCAGCGAACAACTGAAAGAGCACATTGCAAAGGTCGGCCTGGGTAATCCGAATGTACAGGCGACCATCGAGGGCGACAAAGTCATCGTCACAGGTGAAGTGGCGAGCCAGGAAGAGAAGGAAAAAATCCTGTTGGCGGTGGGTAATATCGCCGGTGTCGGTAGCGTAGACGACCAGATCACCGTGACTGGCCCAGTGGCACAAGCGGCGCGTTTCGTGACTGTGAAGAAGGGGGACACCCTCAGCGCCATCTCCAAGGCCGAGTACGGCGACGCGAACAAGTACAACAAGATCTTCGAGGCCAACAAGCCGATGCTGTCGCATCCGGACAAGATCTATCCGGGGCAGGTGCTGCGTATCCCTGAATAGCAGCCCCTTGTGGCGAGGGAGCTTGCTCCCGCTGGGCTGCGAAGCGGCCCCAATGCGTCTGCTGCGCAGCCGAGCGGGAGCAAGCCCCCTCGCCACACCGATCCTGTCAAAGCCCTTCGATCAACTCCCGATAATCCGTCACCGCCTCGAACTCCCCCGTATCCTTCGGCCCCTTGCGACTGTCCGGCTCGCTGACCGCCAGCAGGTGCGCCACGCCGAAATCCCGGGCGCTGCGCAACACCGGGAGGGTGTCGTCGATGAACAGGCTGCGGGCCGGGTCGAAGTTCAGGTCGGCTTGCAATGCGTCCCAGAACTGCGGGTTTTCCTTGGGGAAGCCGTAGTCGTGGGAGCTGATCAAACGCTCGAAGTAGGGAGCCAGTTCGATGCGTTCGAGCTTCAGCGACAACGAATCGCGGTGAGCGTTGGTGATCATCACCACGCGTTTGCCGGCGCGCTGAATCGCGGCCAGGAACGTATCGGCGTCCGGGCGCAAGGCGATCAGGTGGGCGGTTTCCAACTTCAGTTCGCGCACCGGCAGTTTCAGCTCGGCGCTCCAGAAATCCAGGCAATACCATTGCAACTGGCCGGCGTTGCGCTCGAACAATGGCTGCAGCTCCATCTCGGCCATCGCCCGGCTTACACCATGCAGGTCGGCGTAGCGCTGGGGCAGGTGTTCGAGCCAGAAGTGGTTGTCGTAATGCAGGTCCAGCAGGGTGCCGTCCATGTCCAGCAGAACCGTATCGATCTCATGCCAGGGCAGCAAGGCCATAAAACTTCTCCAGCGGTCATCGGATATCCGACACAAACAATCAGAATAGGCCGGGTATAGTAGCCCGCTATCGCCCAGGGAGCCGTTTATGCGCCAGAAACCCACCATACTCGATCGCCGGATCGTCGCTACCAGCCGCCTGTTCTGTGTGGAAGAACTGAAATTGCGGTTTTCCAACGGTGTGGAGCGCACTTATGAGCGTCTGGCGAGCAAGGGTGCAGGCTACGGCGCGGTGATGATCGTGGCGATGCTCGACGCCGACCATGCGGTGCTGGTGGAAGAGTATTGCGGTGGCACCGATGCTTACGAGTTGTCCCTGCCCAAGGGCTTGATCGAGCCAGGGGAAGATGTACTGGCGGCGGCCGAGCGGGAGCTCAAGGAAGAGGCCGGTTTCGGGGCGCGACAGTTGGAACATCTGACCGAGTTGTCGCTGTCCCCTGGCTATATGAGCCAGAAGATCCAAGTGGTGCTGGCGACCGATTTGTATGAAGAGCGCCTGGAGGGCGACGAGCCCGAGCCGATGCGCGTGGACAAGGTCAACCTGCACGAGCTGTCGGCCCTGGCGCAAAACCCGCAATTCACCGAGGGCCGGGCCTTGGCGGCGCTGTACCTGGCCCGTGACCTGCTGGCCCAGCGTGGAGCATTCCTGTCATGACATTTCCTCATTCGCTGATGGCCCCGGTGGTCGAGCTGGCGCTCAAGGCCGGCGAGGCGATCCTGCCGTTCTGGCGCGCCAACGTGTTGGTCAACCACAAGGCCGACGAGTCGCCGGTGACCGCTGCCGACATGGCGGCTCATGATGTGCTCGTGGCCGGGCTGGCGGCGCTGGCCCCGGACATTCCAATCCTTTCCGAAGAAGACGCCGATATCGCGCAAAGCGTGCGGGCCGGCTGGCAACGCTGGTGGTTGGTGGACCCGCTGGATGGCACCAAGGAATTCATTTCCGGTAGCGAAGAGTTCACCGTCAACATTGCCTTGGTAGAGCAGGGGCGTGTGGTGTTCGGCGTGGTGTCGATGCCCACCAATGGTCGCTTCTACGTGGGTGGCGCTGGGCTGGGTGCCTGGCGTGGTGACAAGGGGGGCGTACCGTTGCCTATCGCGGTGCGTGACGCAGTGGCGCCGGGCGAGGCGTTCACCGTGGTCGCCAGTCGCCGGCACACCAGCCCGGAGCAGGAGCGCCTACTCAATGGTTTGAGCGCGAGCCTGGGTGAGCTGCAACTGACCAGTATTGGCAGCTCGTTGAAGTTTTGCCTGGTGGCCGAAGGCGCGGCGGATTGTTATCCACGGTTGGCGCCAACCTCTCAATGGGACACCGCCGCCGCCCAGGGGGTATTGGAAGGTGCGGGAGGCGCGGTGCTGGATTTGAGCGGCGAGCCGTTCTGTTATCCACCGCGTGAGTCGCTATTGAATGCGTCGTTCCTGGCGTTGCCGGCGAAAGCGGCGTGGCGTGGGAAACTGTTGGAGCTGGCACGCTCCTGAGCCCTACCTGATTCTTGTGGTAAAAGTTTTTTGTCTGGCAAGAGTGCTTTTTGTGGCGAGGGAGCTTGCTCCCGCTGGGTTGCGAAGCAGCCCCTGCTTTGGCGGTTGCTGCGCAACCGAGCGGGAGCAAGCTCCCTCGCCACAGGGGCTACCCACCCTCCAATCCAGGTCACAGGGGCTACCCACCCCTACAATCCAAGCCATGTGCTGTTTCAGCGGTGCAACACGTATTGCCCCTCGAACTGTACCGCCACGTCCTCGCTCCCGCTGTTCATCACCTGGGTCTGCAAGGCCAGCCGCGCCCGTCCGTAACGCCGGTAGGTGGCCAGGAAGCGTTTCCAGAGCTTTTCCTCAGGCGCTTGGCAGACGACGGCCGCATCGCGGGTCACCGGCAACGGATAACTGATCTGCCCTTCTTGAATCACGATATGCCCGTCTTCAATGCCTTCCTCGCGCAGGGCCAGGTGCAGCCAGCCCCAGCCACCGAGTACGGCGCCGCAGTACAGGCTACCGCCGAACATGGTGCTCTTGTGGTTGACGTTGGCCGCCAGCGGCAAGGACAGGCGCAGTTGCCGGGCCTGCCAATCGAGCACCTTGAGGCCCATGTCCCGGGTCAAGGGGATATCGTGGTGCAGGATCGATTCCAGGTAACGGCTGTCGCGGTTCATTGCGGGGCCTCTTGCTTGGCAGGGTAGTGACGATAATTCAATCGGATTCATCGGCCGACCCCTGGCTGCTGTCGCCGAAGGTCAGGCCATGCTTGCGCAACTTGTCGTGCAGGGTCTTGCGGGGAATGCCCAAGGCCTCGGCCAGGCTGCGCACCGAGCTGTGGGGGCGGGCCAATTCGGCGGCGATCAGGGTTTTCTCGAAGTTTTCCACCTGCTCGCTCAAACCGCCACTGACCAGTTCCACCGGTGCCCCAGGGTTGCCGTCGGGCGCGCTGTTGTCCAGGGCCAGCTCCAGGCCCAGGGCAAAGCGTTCCGCGGCGTTCTGCAGTTCTCGCACATTGCCCGGCCAGCTGTGGCGCAGCAGCAACGCCCGGTGCGCCGGCTGCAATTCGTGGGGCGGCAGGCCATGTCGGGCACTGGCTTCGTTGGCGAAATGCTGGAACAGCATCAGCGCATCCTCGCCCCGTTCGCGCAACGGCGGTATGCGCAGCGGCGCGACGTTGAGACGGTAATACAGGTCGGCGCGAAAACGCCCCTGGTCGGCGGCCTGGCGCAGGTCTTCCTTGGTCGCGGCGATGACGCGGATATCCAGGGGGATCTGTTGATTGCCGCCCAGCCGCTCCACCACGCGCTCTTGCAGCAGACGCAGCAGTTTGACCTGGACATCCAGGCTCATGCTCTCGATTTCATCCAGGAACAGCGTGCCGCCGTTGGCGAACTCGAACTTGCCGATGCGGCGTTTCTGCGCGCCGGTAAAAGCACCGGGCTCGTGGCCGAACAGTTCGCTCTCCACCACCGACTCGGCCAGGGCACCGGCGTTGATCGCCACGAAGGGGCCGTTGCGCCGGCCGGAGAGGTCGTGCAAGGCGCGGGCGACCACCTCCTTGCCGGCGCCGGTTTCACCGAGGATCAGCACGTCGGCACGGGTGGCGGCCAGCGCGCCGATCTGCTCGCGAAGGCGCAGCATCGGGGTCGATTGGCCGACCAGGCGGGCACTGAGTTCATGGCGATCGCTCAGGGCCAGGCGCAGGCTGCGGTTGTCCAGCACCAGGCGGCGCAAGGCCAGGGCGCGGCGTACGCTGTCGAGCAGGTGATCGCTGGCGAACGGTTTTTCCAGGAAGTCGTAGGCCCCGGCGCGCATCGCCTGCACCGCCAGCGGCACATCACCGTGGCCGGTAATCAGCAGCACCGGCAGTTCCGGGTCTTGCGCGTGGAGTTCGCCCAGCAGTTCGAGGCCGTCCATGCCCGGCATGCGAATATCACTGACCACCACCCCCGGCCAGTCACGGGACAGTTGCCCGGCCACGCCCTTGGCTTCGGCCAGGGGCAGGATTTTCAGGCCGGCCAGGTCGAGGGTCTGGCTCAAGGCCTGACGCAGATGGGGATCGTCATCGATCAGCACCACCTCAATCCGGTTGTCGATGGTCATACACTTCGGTCCTCGGACGGTTGCAGGCTCACCCCGGGCGCACCGGCGCGCAGCTTCAGGGTAATCAGGGCGCCGCCTTCCTTGTGGTTGGCGAACGACAGTTCGCCGCCGAAGGCGCGCATCAGGGTGTCGCAGATCGCCAACCCGAGGCCAAGGCCCTGGGTGCGCGTCTTGGTGGTGTAGAAAGGCTCGCCGGCGCGGCCCAAGGCTTCCATGCAAAACCCTGGACCGTTATCACGGATGTACAGGTTGACGCCCGTGTCGGTGGCCTGGGCACTGATCCAGAGTTTGCGCGGCGGGCCCTTCTCGGTGAGCGCATCGAGGGCGTTGGCCAGCAGGTTGCCGAGTACCTGGCGCAGGCGGGTTTCGCCGGCCTCGACCCACAGCGTGGCGGCCGGCAAGTCGCGGATCAGCTCCACTTCCATGCTGCGCCGGCGTTTGGCGAGCAGCGCCAGGGCATCGTCCAGCGCCGGCTGCAGGGCGACGCTTTCCGGGGCATGACGGTCGCGACGGGCGAAAGCGCGCAGGTGGGCGATGATCGATGCCATGCGCCCGGTCAGTTCGCTGATCAGTTTGAGGTTGCCGCGGGCGTCTTCGGTGCGTTGGTGGTCAAGCAGGATCTCGGCGTTTTCCGCGTAGCTGCGAATCGCCGCCAGTGGCTGGTTGAGCTCGTGGCTAATGCTCGCCGACATGGTGCCCAGGGCCGACAGCTTGCCGGCCTGCACCAGGTCATCCTGGGCGCGGACCAATTCCTGCTGGGCCTGCTCGCGCTCCAGCACTTCTTGTCTCAGTCGTCGGTTCAGCCCTTCCAGGTCGCTGGTCCGTTCGGCCACCCGGCCCTCCAGCTCCTGGCGGGCCTTGGCTTCGAAGGCGATCCGATCCAGATAGTGGCGCCGGCGTTGCATCATCAACCCGAGCAACAGCATCAACACCAGCAAGGCCGCGCCACCGGTGGCAACCACGGTACGCACGGGACGGTCGATCAGCGTGCGCGGGGCGAGGATGCTCACGCTCCAGCCGGTTTCTTCGATGGATTGGGTCTGGGGCAGCCAGGCGTTGGCATCCAGGTTCAGCGGTTTGGGATCGCGGGTTGGATAAGGTTGTACCGCGCTGATGGCCTTGCGCTCGTCGTCGCTGAGCGGCCGGGTCGCGCGAAAGCGCCATTCCTGGCGCGACGTGAGAATGACCACGCCGTTGTGGTCGGTCACCAGCAATTGTTCCGGGGTCTTGCCCCATAGGCTTTCGGTGTGGTCGAGGTCGACCTTGACCACCAGCACGCCGATGACTTTTTCGCGGTCGTGCACGGCGGCCGCGAAGAAATAGCCGCGCTTGGCCGACGTCGTGCCCAAACCGAAGAAACGCCCCAGGCGCCCGGCCATGGCTTCGATGAAGTACGGCCGGAAGGCGAAATTGCGCCCAACGAAACTGTCATGTTTGTCCCAGTTCGACGCGGCCAGCGTCTTGCCGGAAGGGTCCATCAGGTACATGACTTCGGCGCCTGTCTGGGCGCTGATGTTTTTCAGCAGCCGGTTGGCGTTGCCTTGGGTGACACCGTCGTCCGGGGCCGACAAGGCGGCGCGCAAGGCCGGCAGCTCGCCGAGGATCTGTGGCAACACTTCATAGCGGTGCAGCGTGCCCAGCAGGTTGGCGACGTAAAGGTCCAGGGTCTGGCGGTTCTGGCCGGCCAGTTCACTGCGGTAATAACGCTCGGCCAGGTGCTCCAACGGCCACAGCAACGGCGCCAGGCACAGCGCGAGCAAGGCCAGGCTGCGCCAACGGGGTCTGCGAGGAAGGGTGGAATTCATGAACATGGGGCGCCTGTGGTGTCAGGCGTATTATGCCTAGTTGTCTCGCAAATACTATTTGTAAGGCCTTACCAGGCTTGTCCGGCCAGACACCGCTGCAACGCGCTTCGCCAGTCGGGCTGGCTCACCACCCATTCCGTGGACAGGCGGCTGCAATCCAGGCGCGAGTTCAACGGTCGAGGGGCCGGCGTCGGATAATCGCTGGAGGCAATGGGCTCCAGTAGCGCGCACGGCTTGTGTCGCTCGAGCAGGTTTTCGCCGATGGCCTGGGCGAAACCGAACCAGGACGTCTCTCCCCGGGCGGTCAGGTGATAGGTGCCCCAGGCTCCGGCTTGACCGGCCTGCCAGCGTTCGATCAGTTGGGCGGTGCTGTCGGCAATGGTGCCCGCCCAGGTCGGTGCGCCAATCTGATCGGCCACCACCCGCAGCTGCGGTTTTTCCTGCAACAGGCGCTGCATGGTCAACAGGAAATTGCGGCCCTCGGTGGAATACACCCAACTGGTGCGCAGGATCAGGTGCTGGTCGCCAGCCTGGCGGATGGCATTTTCGCCGGCCAGTTTGCTGCGCCCGTAGACACTCAGCGGGTTGGGCGTGTCGTCCTCGGTGTAGGGGGTGGGCTTGAGGCCATCGAAGACGTAGTCGGTGGAGTAGTGAATCAACGGTATGCCCAGTTCGGCCGCTGCCTGGGCCAGGATGCCCGGCGCCGTGGCATTGATGGCGAACGCCCGTTCCGGCTCGCTCTCAGCCTGGTCGACGGCCGTGTGGGCGGCGGCATTGATGATCACGTCGGGTCTCAGGGCCTTGATGGGGGCGCGCAAGGAATCCGCCTGCGCCAGGTCAAGCTGGTCGCTGCCGCGTACGAGCAACTCGCCCATGCCGCTCAGGCGCGACTGGAGCGCTCGGGAAACCTGGCCATTGCGGCCGATGATCAGGATGCGCAAGGGCGTACTCATGGGAACAGGTCTGCCTCGTGCAAGGGCTTGCCGTTCTGGTCCTTGGCTGAGAGGATGGGCGCGCCTTCCAGTTCCCAATCGATGGTCAGTTGCGGATCGTCCCAGCGGATGCAGCGTTCAGATGAGGGCGCGTAGTAATCGGTGGTCTTGTAGAGGAAGTCCGCCGATTCGCTGAGCACGACGAAACCGTGGGCAAACCCTGGCGGCACCCACAGCTGCCGATGGTTTTGCGCCGACAGGCGAACGCCCGCCCATTGGCCGAAGGTCGGCGAGCTGCGGCGAATGTCCACCGCGATATCCAGCACCTCCCCCGCCGTGACGCGCACGAGTTTCCCCTGGGCCTGTTCGATCTGGTAGTGCAGGCCCCGCAGCACGCCCCGGGTGGAGCGTGAGTGATTGTCCTGGACGAACGGCAGGGTGCTGCCGGTCGCCTCGGCAAATGCCCGGGCATTGAAGCTTTCGTAGAAAAAACCCCGATCATCACCGAAGACTTTCGGTTCGATGATCAAGACGTCCGGCAAACGGGTGGCGATGACGTTCAACGTGTTTCTCCGACGATCTTGAACAGGTACTGGCCGTAGCCGGTCTTGCCAAAATACTGGGCGCGCTCAAGGATGTGCTCGCGGCTGACCCAACCTTGCTGGTAGGCAATTTCTTCCAGGCATGCCACTTTCAGGCCTTGGCGATGTTCGATGGTCTGTACGTATTGCGAGGCTTCCAGCAGGCTGTCGTGGGTGCCGGTGTCCAACCAGGCGAAACCACGGCCGAAGCGCTCGACGTGCAGGTCGCCGCGTTGCAGGTACGCATTGTTGACGTCGGTGATTTCCAGTTCGCCGCGTTTGGATGGCTTGATGGCCTTGGCGATCTCGATCACATCATTGTCGTAGAAATACAGGCCGGTCACCGCGTAGCTGGATTTGGGTGCGGTAGGTTTTTCTTCGATGGACATCGCCCGCCCTTCTGCATCGAAGTCGATCACGCCAAATCGCTCAGGGTCCTTGACCCAGTACCCGAACACCGTGGCGCCACTCGGTCGGTTGATGGCGGTCCGAAGTTGCTCGCCAAAATACTGGCCGTGGAAAATGTTGTCGCCCAGGATCAGGCACACAGAATCGCTGCCAATGAACTGCTCGCCGATCAGGAACGCCTGGGCCAAACCATCGGGCGACGGCTGCTCGGCATAGTTGAAATTCACACCAAACTGTTGACCGTCGCCCAACAGGTTGCGGTATTGCGGCAGATCCTGAGGGGTGGAAATAATCAGGATGTCCTTGATGCCTGCGAGCATCAGCACCGAGATCGGGTAATAGATCATCGGTTTGTCATAAATCGGCAATAGCTGCTTGGAAACCCCGAGGGTAATCGGGTGCAGGCGGGTGCCGGAACCGCCGGCCAGAACAATTCCTTTCATCATGCAATTGCATCCTTGTTGTCGAGCGAGCCCAGGCGCTCGCCCTGGTAACTGCCGTCCTGGACCCGTTGGCACCACAGCAGGTTTTCCAGATACCACTGCACCGTCTTGCGCAGCCCGGTCTCGAAGGTTTCTTGAGGTGTCCAGCCCAGTTCCCGTTCGATCTTGCTGGCGTCGATGGCGTAACGCAGGTCATGGCCGGGGCGGTCCTGGACGAAGCTGATCAGGTCGGCATAGTGCTCGACGCCTTCGGGTTTGCGTGGCGCCAGTTCTTCGAGCAGCGCGCAGATGCTGCGCACCACGTCGATGTTTTTCTGCTCGTTGTGCCCGCCGATGTTGTACGTCTCGCCGATCGCGCCTTGAGTGACGACTTTGAGCAGCGCCCGGGCATGGTCTTCGACGAACAGCCAGTCGCGCACTTGCTGGCCGTTGCCGTAGACCGGCAGCGGTTTACCGGCCAGCGCGTTGAGAATCACCAGGGGAATCAGTTTTTCGGGGAAGTGGAACGGCCCGTAGTTGTTCGAGCAGTTGGTCAACAGCACAGGCAAGCCGTAGGTGCGTTGCCAGGCGCGGACCAGATGATCGGACGCCGCCTTGCTCGCCGAATACGGGGAGCTTGGGGCATAGGCAGTGGTTTCGGTGAACAGGTCATCCACGCCGTGCAAGTCGCCATACACTTCATCGGTGGAGATGTGGTGGAAGCGAAACGCGCGCTTATGCGGTTCTGCCAAAGCCTGCCAATACGCGCGAGTGGCTTCCAGCAGGCTGTAGGTGCCCACGATGTTGGTCTGGATGAAGTCCGCCGGGCCATCGATGGAGCGGTCCACATGGGACTCGGCCGCCAGGTGCATGATGGCGTCAGGTTGGAATCGCGCCAGCACCGCACTGACAGCCGCTTGATCCACTATGTCGGCCTGGACGAACTCGTAGCGGCTGTCGTGATCGATGCTGCTCAGGGACTCGAGGTTGCCAGCGTAGGTCAGCTTGTCGAGGTTCAGGACCTGATGTTCGGTATCGAGAATCAAGTGCCGTATGAGCGCCGAGCCGATGAAGCCAGCACCGCCAGTGATGAGAATGCGCATCCGGGTAAGCCTTTTTCCGTGGTACGACAAAGCGTAGGAGCATAGCTTGTCGGCATGGCGGGAGCGGTGCAAGCGAATATCCCATGGACACAGCCTCCTATACAGCTTCCTAGGAGGGCTGTGCATATTTTTGAACAGGGGGGTTGCTTATCCCCCGACTCGGTGGCGAGATAGGCATCCGAACAAAACCACCTCAGGGGTCGTTGTATGCCACTCGCTACGTTGGTTCACCGCGCCAGTTTGCCAAGCCCACAGATCAGCGCCGAGCAAGCGCTGGTGCTGTTGCGCTCGAATTACGGACTCAGCGGCGACCTGCGACCCCTTGGCAGCAACCAGGACCTCAACTACCGCGTCGACAGCGAGCGCGGACGCTTTGTGTTGAAAATTTGCCACGGCGACTACGCTGTCCAGGAAATCCAGGCCCAACATGCCGCGCTCAAGCACTTGGCCGGACACGGCGCGGTGAAAGTGCCGCGGGTCATTGCGGCGATTAATGGCCAGGACCTGCTGACCTTGGACGTCGACGGCCAAGCGATTCACATGCGTCTGCTGGAATACATCGACGGCCAGTCCCTCACGCAGCTCAAGCACCTGCCCCCCGAGCTTGTCATTGGCCTGGGCAGCCTGTGCGCGGAAATGGACCTGGCCCTGGCCACATTCGACCACCCGGGCCTGGAGCGCACCCTGCAATGGGACGCGCGCCACGCCCCGGCCCTGGTCGATTACCTGCTGCCTGTCATCAAGGATGAAACACGACGGCATCGGGTCGCCGAGGTCGCGCAACAGGCCGAGCGGCGCTTGCAGCCGCTCAAGGCCAGCCTGCCGGTGCAGGCGATCCACATGGACATCACTGATGACAACGTGGTCTGGCAGCGCGATGCCCAGCGCCAATGGCAATTGCAGGGCGTTATCGATTTCGGCGACCTGATCCGTACCTGGCGCATCACTGACTTGTCGGTGACGTGCGCAGCCCTGCTGCATCACGCCGACGGCGACCCGTTCTTTATCTTGCCGGCGATCAAGGCCTACCACGCGGTCAATCCCTTGCAGCCCCAGGAACTGTTGGCGCTGTGGCCGCTGATCGTGGCGCGCGCCGCAGTGCTGGTGCTCAGCGGTGAGCAGCAGGTTTCCATCGACCCGGACAACCACTACAGCCGCGACAACCTGGCCCATGAGTGGGAGATTTTCCGCGTCGCCCATTCGGTGCCCTTCGAACTCATGGAAGCGGCGATTCTCACCGCCGTCGGCCACAACCTGCCAGCCATTGCCAGCGAGGGCTTTGCGCCACTCTTGCCGACCCTGGTAGGGCGCGAGTTCGCCCTGATCGACCTGGGGGTGCTGAGCCCGCATTTCGAGGCCGGCAATTGGGAGCAGCCGGGAATCGACCAGCGCCTGCTGGATGAAGCCGCCGGTGTTCACGGCCTGGCGGCCAGCCGCTATGGGCAGTACCGCTTGTCTCGCACTCGGCCGGACAGCGCCGTCGAACCCGACACTTATCCCTTGCACGTGGCGTTGAGTGTGCCGCGGGGAACGCCGCTCGAATCTCCGTTCGCCGGGGTTGTGCACACGTCTGCCGACGGCATGTTGCAACTGGACAATGCACAGTTGAGCGTGCGCTTGTGGGGGGTGACGTCGCCGCTGCATTCCGGCGCGGCGCTGGTCAAGGGGCAGGTGCTGGGCGAAGTGACTGGGTCGCTGTGTGTCCAGTTGTGCCGGGGCGCCCACGTGAATCCGCCTCTGTTCTGCACGCCCTCCAGGGCCCTGGCCTGGCAGGCGCTTTGCCCTTCGCCGGCGATGCTGCTGGGGCTGGCGTGCGATGCCGAGCCGGAGACCGATCCCGAGGCGCTGCTGGCTCGTCGCGATGCGAGCTTTGCCCGTTCGCAGAAACACTATTACGTCGATCCGCCGCGCATCGAGCGTGGCTGGCGCAACCACCTGATCGACATGCAGGGGCGCTCCTACCTGGACATGCTCAACAACGTCGCGGTGCTGGGCCATGGCCATCCACGCATGGCGGCGGTGGCTGCCCGGCAATGGTCGCTGCTCAATACCAACTCGCGTTTCCACTATGCGGCGATTGCCGAGTTTTCCGAGCGCCTGCTGGCGCTGTCGCCCTCCAACATGGACCGAGTGTTCCTGGTCAACAGCGGCACCGAGGCCAACGACCTGGCGATCCGCCTGGCCTGGGCCTACAGCGGCGGACGGGACATGCTCAGCGTGCTGGAGGCTTACCACGGCTGGTCGGTGGCCGCCGATGCGGTATCGACCTCCATCGCCGACAACCCCCAGGCCCTGAGCAGTCGCCCGGACTGGGTGCACCCGGTGACCGCGCCGAACACCTATCGCGGCGAATTCCGCGGCCCCGACAGTGCGCCGGACTACGTGCGCAGCGTCGAACACAACCTGGCGAAAATTGCCGAGAGCAAACGCCAACTGGCCGGTTTCATCTGCGAGCCGGTCTACGGCAACGCCGGTGGGATCGCACTGCCGCCCGGTTACCTGAAGCAGGTCTACGCGATGGTGCGCGAGCGCGGTGGGGTCTGCATCGCCGACGAGGTGCAGGTCGGTTACGGGCGCATGGGCGAGTTTTTCTGGGGCTTCGAAGAGCAAGGCGTGGTGCCGGACATCATCACCATGGCCAAGGGCATGGGCAACGGCCAGCCGCTGGGCGCGGTCATCACTCGCCGGGAAATCGCCGAGGCGCTGGAGGCCGAGGGGTATTTCTTCTCGTCGGCCGGCGGCAGCCCGGTCAGTTGCCAGATCGGCATGGCGGTGCTGGATGTCATGGAAGAGGACAATCTCTGGGAAAACGCCCGGGTGGTTGGCGGGCATTTCAAGGCTCGACTGGAGGCCTTGATCGATCAGTATCCATTGGTCGGCGCAGTGCACGGCTCAGGGTTCTACCTGGGCGTGGAGCTGATCCGCGACCGCGACACGTTGGAGCCGGCCACCGAGGAAACCACTGTGCTGTGCAATCGCTTGCGGGAGCTGGGCATCTTCATGCAGCCGACGGGTGATTACCTGAACATCCTCAAGATCAAACCGCCGATGGTGACTACGCGCCAGAGTGTGGATTTCTTTGTCGATATGCTGATGAAGGTATTGGACGAGGGGCTGTAATCGATCTGGAATGCCGAGCTGTGAAGCTGTATTCCCCTGTGGGAGCGGGCTTGCTCGCGAAAGCGGTGGTTCAGATGGCATTGATGCTGAATGTGCCGCCGCCTTCGCGAGCAAGCCCGCTCCCACAGGTTTTCTCGTTATAAAATCGATTTTTGTCGATGTTTTAAGAGGATTTTTGATTGCTTTCGGTTTTTGTGACTTTATTAGTCGATATTTATCGTCTATAAAGTGACCACTGCCTATCGCCCAGGAGATGACCCATGACAACGTTGCACAGCACTCCGCGCGCGGATGGTTTCCACATGCCTGCCGAATGGGCGACCCAGACCCAGGTCTGGATGATCTGGCCCGAGCGCCCGGACAACTGGCGCCTGGGCGGCAAGCCCGCACAGGCTGCCCACGTGGCGGTCGCCAAGGCCATCGCCCGTTTTGAACCGGTGACCGTGGCGGTGTCCGCGGGCCAATACGAAAATGCCCGGGCGCGGCTCGACGTGCCGAATATCCGCCTGGTGGAAATGTCCAGCGACGACGCCTGGGTCCGCGATACCGGCCCGACGTTCGTGATCAACGACAGCGGTGAAGTGCGCGGTATTGACTGGGACTTCAATGCCTGGGGCGGCTTTGACGGCGGCCTGTACGCGCCGTGGAACCGTGATTCGCAAGTGGCCGGCAAGATCCTCGAGCTCGAGCGCAGCCCACGTTATCGCACCGAAGGTTTCGTACTCGAGGGTGGGTCGATCCATGTGGATGGCGAAGGCACCGTGATCACCACCGAGGAGTGCCTGCTCAACCGCAATCGCAACCCGCACATGAGCCGTGAGGAGATCGAGGCGGTGCTCAGTGCGCAATTGGCCGTGGATAAGATCATCTGGCTGCCGGACGGTCTGTTTAATGACGAAACCGACGGTCATGTGGATAACTTCTGCTGTTACGTACGGCCTGGCGAAGTCCTGCTTGCCTGGACCGACGACCCGCAAAACCCGAACTACACCCGCTGCCACGCGGCGTTGGACGTGCTGCAAAACAGCACGGATGCCAAGGGGCGCTCGTTTACAGTGCATAAAATGCCGATCCCGGGGCCGTTGTATGCCACCGCAGAGGAATGCGCGGGCGTGGATGCGGTGGAGGGTTCCCAGGAACGCAACCCAAGCGTGCGACTGGCCGGTTCCTATGTGAACTTCCTGATCGTCAACGGCGGCATCATCGCGCCGAGTTTTGACGACCCGCTGGATGCACCGGCCAGGGACATCCTGCAGAACTTGTTCCCGCAGCACGAAGTGGTCATGGTGCCAGGACGCGAACTGTTACTGGGCGGCGGGAATATCCATTGCCTTACCCAACAGCAACCCGCGCCGCGGACAAAGTGAGTGGCGATGTAACAGCCTGGTGATATCGCCAGCGCCGGCTCTAAACCGGTGATTTTGGATCCATCCCGGCAAGCCCGCGGCCCGATTGGGTCGCGGGTTTTTTTGTGTCCGTTCGTGGGTGGGCAGGGATGGATTGGCATAGCTCTTGTATTGGATCAGCAGCAGTTCCGGGGAAGGGAACTGAGTTGTTTTGTCATAAACCTTGGATAAATTAGCCGCTCATCAACCAGGAGAGGGCGCTGGAATGAATATGACAAGCGAGCGCACATGCCATCCCTTGGCCGTTAATGGTGAGTCGCTTCAAGCGTTGGCGCAGTGGTTGAAGTCCAACGGAACGCGTCAGATCAGAGAACCTGATCCGCGCCGGATGATCGTTGAGCGGTACCCTGCTGGCCTGTTCAGCGAGGCTGAGCTGGAAGCACTGTGGGATGTGATGCAAGGATAGAATTCTACGGATTGATAAAAAGCGCTGGCCGGGATGGCAGCGCTTTTTTTGTGTCCGCTGGATTTGTGGATTGATGCAATTTCCCTGTGGGAGCGGGCTTGCTCGCGAAGGCGTCGGGTCAGCTACCTATGCGGTGACTGACACACCGCTTTCGCGAGCAAGCCCGCTCCCACAGAGGATGGTGTTCAATTCTGGGCATTCGCCCGATCCACGAAACACACTGAAAGCCGTTCCGGCGTTTTTCCGCAGCGCTCGCGAGGCTACCCTGCTGCCATCGAATCCCCATGGCTAGCGGAGTTTTCCATGACCACTCTCCATTATATCTACGACCCGCTGTGCGGTTGGTGCTACGGTGCCAAACCGCTGGTGCAGGCGGCCCAGGCTGTATTGCCAGTGATCGCCCATGGCGGCGGCATGATGACCGGCACCAATCGCCAGCAGGTCTCGCCACAATTGCGCAATTATGTGATGCCCCACGACCGGCGCATCGCCGAATACTCCGGGCAGCCCTTTGGCGAGGCCTATTTCGACGGTTTGCTGCGCGACCACAGCGCGGTGTTCGATTCGGCGCCGCCGACCGCCGCCGTCCTTGCGGCCGAACAGCTCGGCGGCCATGGCCTGGAACTGCTAGGACGGCTGCAAACCGCACACTACGTCGAAGGGCGGCGCGTTGCGGACGAAACCGTCCTGCTGGAGCTCGCTCAATCCATTGGCCTGCCGGCCCAGGCGTTCCTGGCGGCGTTCCGCGCGGCTGATGTGCAGAGGCATATCAAGGCCAGTCGCGCCTTGCTCGCTCAGGTTGGCGGTCAGGGCTTTCCAACTTTGGCTCTAGAGCGGGACGGCCAGTTCACATTGATCGACATCGGCTCCTGGCTGGGCAAGCCCGAGGCATTCGCCCAATGGTTGAAGCGAGCCGTGCCGGAGCAGGCATCGGCGCCATCAGCGACTTGCGGTTTGAACGACTGTTCGCTTTGATCGATTCTTAGATGTTTTTCGCCTAATTACAGACGATTCACGAAATTGACACACCGTTGAGGGCGCGACTACGATTCGTCCTACGCCTGTGGCTGACAGCCATGACTCTTAAATAATAAAAAGGCCCGACACGATCAGACGTGGGCGGGCCTTTTCATTATTTCCAGGAGCAAGAGTCCGAAAAAGAGCGCAAAGCGCCATTTCGGCTGCTCGCCGCGGTGCGTATCAACCCGTACAAGGAAAATAATCATGTTGAACAAGCGCATCAGTTTGATCGCATTGGGGATCTTGAGCACGACACACGCCATGGCCAATGACCAGGCGGAGTCAAAGGGGTTCGTTGAAGACAGCAGCTTGAAAGTGCTGTTGCGCAACGCTTATATGAACCGCGACTACAAGGACGGCAGAGAAGACAAGGCCGAATGGGGCCAGGCGGCCATCGGTACGTTCTCGTCCGGTTTCACCCAAGGCACGGTGGGCGTGGGTGTCGATGCCTTTGGCCTGTACGCGTTGCGTCTGGATGGCGGCAAGGGGCGTAGCGGTGCGCAAGGCATCGACTTCTTCAAGCAAGGCGACAGCGGCAGCGCGGCCGATGATTTGTCCAAGTTCGGTGCGGCGGTCAAGTTCCGCGTTTCCAATACCGTACTGGCCTACGGTGACCAGATGCCGGCCCTGCCGGTGCTGAGCTATGACAACTCGCGCCTGCTGCCGGAAAGCTATACCGGCACGCTGATCACCTCCAAGGAGATCAAGGGGCTGGAACTGAACGCCGGCCGTTTCACCGCCGAATCGCGCAAGAGCGCCGAAGGCCATGACAGTGGTGGCCTGAAGTCGATCAACGTGTTGGGCGGCAGCTATCAGTTTACCGAGCAGTTCAAGGCTTCGCTCTACGCCTCGGATGTCGAAGATGTATTGAAGAAGCAATACGTAAACGCCAACTACGTGTTCCCACTGGCCAAGGATCAATCCCTGACCCTGGACTTCAACGGTTATCGCACCAAGCTGGACGACAGCTACGTTCGTGAAAACAACGTCACCGGCGACGACAACAAGATCTGGAGCCTGGCCGCTACTTTCGCCACAGGCCCTCACAGCTTCACGCTCGCCCACCAGCGCAGCACCGGCGACAGCAACCTGGGCTACGCCTACGGCGGCTATCAGCGCGAGCAGAACCGTGTGGGTGATGGCGGTAACACGATCTACCTGGCCAACTCCTACTGGTCCGACTTCAACGCTGAGGACGAGCGCAGCTGGCAGTTGGGCTACGGCCTGGACTTCACCACCTTCGGCGTACCGGGCCTGACCTATAACGTCGCTTACGTACGTGGCGATAACATCACCACGTCCACCAGCGAAGGCGGGACCGAGCGCGAGATCTTCAACCAGTTCAAGTACGTGGTCCAGAACGGCCCGGCCAAGGACTTGAGTGTCAGGTTGCGCAGCTCTGTGTTGCGGGTGTCGCAGAAATCCAGCGAGTACAACGTCAGCGGCAATGAGCTGCGGGTGTTCGTGGATTATCCGATCAGCGTCTTCTGATGCCTGATCAGGTTGTAAGTCGATAACGGTGGCGAGGGGGCAAGCTCCCTCGCCACCGTTGATTCATGCCTGCCTGAAGTGAACAGCATGGCGACGCCAAGCTCGGGTTCTTTTTGCTTTTAGCTCAAGAAAAGCCGCTGGAATCGCCTGTTTCCCCGAGAAAAAGTCGTCTTTATGTAACGTTGCCCGCCGTTTCAAGCGCCGCTTGAAATGCCTCAAATACTTTCTCATGGACGTAAATCCTGCACCTACTAGATTAGGCCGCTCAACGCAGTGGAGACCTATGAAAAATGATCGTTCTGAACAGGGAAGTGGGCGAAGCGCTGAGACGTGACAAATACGTCAACGTTCGCGGTGGGGACTTCAACCTCTACGGTCATTTCGGCGACTTTGTCCGGCTGACCAAAAGCTGGGAAAACATGGAGCCCGACAGTTACTACGGCCAGGCCGAGTCAGGCATGCGTTTTCGCCGCTACAGCGACTTCGAATACAACCCAACGACCCGTGAGCTCAAGCAGCTCGAGCACCGGGCCTACGTTCAGTCCAAGGCCAACAACAGCTATGTCGGCGGACTGGAGCGGCACTTCGAGGATTTCTCCAACGAAGTGATCAACTCGCCGGTGATGCGCAGCCTGATCGACACGGACTTCGAGGTGTACAAGAACGTCCTGCCGCAGGAACTGCACGATGAAATCTGGCAGTGCCAGATCCATCAGATCCGCATCGAGATCAAGCCGGGCAAACAGCTGGAAATCACCCCTGAAGGGATTCACTGCGACGGTTATCCGTTCAGCGGCGTGCACTTCTGGGGCCGTCAGAATGTGGCGGGGGCGGAAAGCCGCTTGTACACCGCCCAGGAAGAACAACTGGCGGCGACGACTTACGAGGACATTCTCGACACCACGTTTTTCCTGGATCGCGACATGCGCCATTACGTAACCCCGGCGCGCAACACCCATAGCCATGACATGGCGTACCGGCAGATCCTCGCCATTTCCTTCTCGCGGCCCGGGACCGCTTTCGACATTGTTCGCTGAACGGCTCGAACCCATGGACGACCTGACGCAGCAAGTCCTGTTGCGTCGGGCCATGGTCCGGGACGCCGAGCGGCTGGAGCGATTCTTTCGCGGTTTCGACGAAGTGTCGTTCTGCGAATGGCAGGATGCCCGATTCTTGCGCGGCGTGTTGTTGCAGGACACCACCACCGCGTACCTGGCCATCGATGCGAGCGGTGAAGTGGTGGGCGCGGTGATCGGCGGCATGCTCGGCACCCGCGGCACGATCAATCACCTGGCGGTCAGCCCGCAGCATCGCACCAAAGGCCTGGGCCAGCGTCTGGTCGAAGCGGCATCGGCAGACATGAAGCGGGTGGGCGTGCTGCGCATGTTCCTTTTCGTCGACGATGCTAATCTGGCCGGCAAGCGTTTCTGGGCCGCCCAGGGGTTCTGTGAGCCTCGGGGTGAAATCACCTTCGAGAGGGATTTATGAACAAGACTTCCAGCCAGCCGCTGGCGGTCGAACCACAAGCCTCGCGTACCTTTGCTGAAGCCAGTCCGGTGGTAGCGGGTTATTTCACGGTTTCGTTTGTGTTCGGTCTGATGGCGGTCAACGCCGGGCTGCCCCTGTGGTTGCCGGTGGCGATGTGCCTGTTCGTCTACGCGGGCGCTTCGCAATTCGCGGCGCTGGCGTTGATTTCCAGCGGTGCCTCGCTGACCACGATCGTGCTCACCACGTTTCTGATCAATGCCCGGCACATGCTGATGTCGGTCTACATGGCCAAGGCCCTGCGCGCGCTGGGGCTCAGTCGTTTCGAACGCTGGTGCTACGCGGCGGGGCTGACGGACGAGTCATTCGCGTTCCACAGCGTCAAGCTCGGCAGCGGGGCGCCGGTGAGCGTGCGCTACCTGGTCGGCTTCAACCTGTTCTGCCATACATCCTGGGTGCTCGGTGGCTTGCTGGGCGCAGTGTGTGCGCAATACGCGGCGCACCTCATCAAATACCAGCTCGACTATGCCCTGACGGCGATGATGCTCTATGTGCTGGTTTCGTTGTGCGACACCCGCAACAAACTGATCGCGGCCCTGGCGGCTGTCGTCTGCATGGGCGGGCTGAGCCTGCTGGGCAACTCGCCGTTCAACGTCTTCATCGCCACGTTCGTTGGCTGCGGGGTAGGCGTATGCCTGACCAAACGTTCCTGATCCTGGTCGTGGTCCTGATGATGGCCGTGACCTTCCTGCCGCGCGCCCTGCCGTTGCAGATCAATACCGACCACTGGCCGCCCTTCGTCGCCCGTGCCTTGGAATACCTGCCCGTGGCAATCGTCGCTGCCATCAGCCTGACCCCGTTGTTGATCAAGGACCAGCAGATACAACTCGATCGCCCTGAATTTTATGCCGCGATCCCGACGCTGTTATGTGCGTATTTCAGCCGCAACCTGTTTCTCAGTGTGGCGCTGGGCACGGCGGCGTACATCGCGCTCGGTTCGTTCCTGTAGCCTCAGGTCCACCACATCGTGCAGCGCCTGCCCAGATAACTCGGGATTGTTCACCGCCAGGCGAACCTCAAGGAAATCCTCGAAGTCCGGGAAAATCGCCAGGCCGTTGCCCAGCGCGGCCTCCCGGGACACCAGGCCCAGGCCGTCGAGCTGCGTGATCAGCGACAACGTCAGCGTTTCACTGCAGGAATAGACCATGCGCTGGCTCGACCCGTATTCGCCCAGGCCAGCGTCGAGAAAACGCAGGAAGCTGTGGGAATACGGACATTCTTCTGCCGGACGCACCTGAAACTTGTCACCGAGCAGGCCAAGGGAATCGTCCTCGTCGCCACAATGGGCACCGACCACCCGCACCTGCACATCCGGCATGGTGATGCTGGTAAAACCACCCTGTTGCTGCCCGATCAGGATCGCCAGGTCAAAATCTTCATTCCTGAGCTTGCTCAGGTTCTCCATCGACTCGGCGTAGCTGAACTCCAACTGATACTGGGGAAACACCGCGATCAATCGGTCGATCATCCGCCGGTTGAACTCCGCCGGCAGGGTGGTATTGAGCGCCACTTTGAGTGTGCGCTGTCGCGGCGTCTTGAGCGCTGCGACTTTTTCTTCCAATTGCCGGGTGGCAATCAGCACCTGATCGATGAAGGGGGTCAGTTCCGAGCCCTGGCTCGTCAACGTCAGGCCTTTGTTCGAGCGCCGGAACAATCGGAAACCGAACTGCTCCTCGACCTTGTTCAATTGCGCCGCCAACGCCTGCACCGTGAGGCACGAATGCTCGGCCGCTGCCGACAACGAGCCGGTCTGCACGATACGCATGAGGTTGCGTAGGGTTCTGCTATCCATGAGGTAATGCCCTCTGCTTAAGTGGGCTCGCTATTGTTGTGCATCTGAACCGGGCCAGATGGTCATGCTGGCTATCATCATGCACCTTGCCACGCTTGTCGCGATTTTGTGCCAAAAAGCGCCGGGAGGCGATGGTTGGAGCTTATGCGGGATTTGGGGGTTTTGCCGGTTTGGCGTGAATTGGCTTATATCGTTCGCCTGGCTAACGCTTTGCTTGCAACCTTGTCAGAAATTTCCCAAGAAAGAAAAAGCCTTGGCTGATATCCCCGTGCTGTTCGAACGGTTGAAATGTGGCGCTTACATTAGAGAGGCATCGCCACGTCTGGATCGGTTGGATAAAGGCAATTGCCGGCGTCTACGAAACATGCAAGTGGTTGCTGAAGGTCACTTGCATGAATCTTCCTGGGACGAAGGAGGTGTCTGGGCAAACAAGCTGGAAAGATCTTGGCTTGCCCGATATTCGAGATATTTCGATCGCGCCGACGGCCTCCCCAGTACGGGAGTTACCCGGTGCTGTTGACTTCGACAGTGCCCTGAAACAGGTAGCCTTGGGTTTTGGGCTGCAAGAAGATATGGATACCGTCTGGATAGATACACCATATGTGCCGGTGATTGTCAGGCGGCGCTACCTTTTACATATCGTGGAGAAAAGACCCAACGCCCGGGAGCGCTTCACGGAATTTGCAGTGGATACGGTGCGCAACCCTTTAGAGATTTGGCGGGTTCTTTACTCTGACGGGTCGTATCGCCTCGCGTTCATAGGCGTGTACGCGGCGAAATACCAGATGCTTGTGGTGATCAATGTCGATCATGGGCACGTGCTCTGGAATTTCATGAACTGCGATAAGAAGGCGCTTAACAAGCACAGGCATGGCCATTTGGTTTATCAGCGAGGCTTGGGCCTCCAAGAATAAAAGCAGCCCAAGGGCTGCTTTTATTAAAGAGTCGCTTGATATTGTGCTCCCTCAAGCAGGGGAGAAGAGGTCTCACCCGGGCGCTAATGTTCAGGTCATCAACGGGGTTCCTAACGCCGACTGTTGCCACCTGAAGGCAGTCGGTTTCGCGCTCTTGAAGCCGATTTTCTGACATGGTTAAGGTTTATGTCAATCCGTGCCGTGTTCTTCTTCAAGTCAGAAATGTAACAAGGGGAAGCCTGGAGAATTCATCCATTCAAGCTTTTTTGTTCGCATAAGAATAAAAACTTAAAAATAATCCATATCTGTACTATCCTCTAAGCACCACCCCGCTACAAAGGAGCCCAAACCCATGGCGACTTCCTCCATCACCCTCAACGCACAGCAACAATTGGATTCCCCGGACGCGGGTCGAGTCGCGTTGAAGTTTTTCTTCAACCTCATGGCGCTCTGGGGTTGCAGCGTCGAGCAGCAGCGCACCTTATTGGGCAAGGTGGGCAATACGACCTTCTACAAGTACAAGCAATTGCCGGAAAACGTGAGGCTGCCTCGCGATACGCTGGAGCGCATTTCCTACCTCATGGGTATTCACAAGGCGCTGAGCATCATCTTCAGCAACAGCCGGGACCGTGCCTATCAGTGGGTCAGCAGCCCCAACACCGCGGCACCGTTCAACGGCCAGTCGGCGCTGTCCTACATGTTGACCGGTCGGGTGGTGGACATCGCTGATGTGCGGCGATACCTCGACGGAGTGCGCGGCTGATGGTGCCACCACTGGCGGACCCGCAATGGAAACGGGCCTATCGGATCGTCAACAGCAGCTTCCCGCCGATTTCGCTGTTTGAAGACGTACTCGACCCCGAAGACCTGCCCACCGCCTATGCCCTGGAAGCGTTGACCAATGATCGGCTGATGGAACAGGCTGGGGTGCTGTCCCGGGTACGCCCCGAAGACCGTATTTCCGGGCCCGGTTCCTCGCCGGTGATGGCGGCGTTTACTCACATCGGCAAGAGCAGCCGCTTCAGCGATGGCACCTTCGGCGTCTACTACGCCGCCAGCAGCCAGGAAGCGGCCATCGCCGAAACCTGCTATCACCAGGCACGATTCCTCGGCGCGACCAACGAGCCCGACCTTGAGTTGACCATGCGCACTTACGTCAACAAGGTCGTCAAACCCTTGCACGACATCCGCCACGACTATCCCCACCTCCACGACCCGGACCCTACCGCCTACGGTCCATCCCAAGTGTTCGCCCGACAACTGCGTGAAACCCTGTCGTGGGGGCTGCTGTACAACAGCGTCCGATTGCCCGGCCACGAATGCGTGGCCGCGTTTCGCCCGCCGGCGGTTTCGATTCCGGTGCAGGGTAAACATATTCGGTATGTCTGGAGCGCCCAGAAGCGGGAGATTTCGTTTGTGTTTGAGGTGAGCGAGGTGTGAGGCAGGGTTTTTAGAGTGTTTTATGGCTGGGCAATAATTATTGCCCAGCCATAATTTTCAGTAATTCGCGATTATTGAAACCAGAGGCTGCTATGCAGCCCACGGGAGCAAGCTCCCTCGCCACAAGAGCGTCTATTGATCAAATCTTGAACTGCTGCACCGAAGCCTGCATCGACCCCGCCGCATCGTTCAATTGATCCGCGGTTTGCGTCAGATTGTGAATGGAACGGGTGTTCTCGCGAGACTGCTCGGCAATCGACTCCACACGCTGGGCCATTTCATCACTGGCTTTGGACTGCTCGGCAATGGTCTGGGAAATTTCCTCCACCACTTCGGCCGCATGCCGGGCGCCGGTGCGGATTTCGCTGATGGACACCCCGGCCTGCTGGGCCAGGTTGACGCCTTCGTCCACACGGCTGACGCAGGCCTGCATGTTCGCCACCGCGTCCCGGGCGCTGGACTGGATGCGCTCGATCATCGCAGTGATTTCCTGGGTGGACTGCGTCGTGCGCGCCGCCAGGTTGCGCACCTCATCGGCCACCACCGCAAAACCACGGCCCGCCTCACCGGCGCGAGCGGCCTCGATGGCGGCGTTGAGGGCCAGCAAGTTGGTCTGTTCGGCGATGCTCTTGATCACCTGGATAATCGAATGAATGTCTTCGGATGAGGCGTCCAGCGCCGTGATCTTGCTGGACGATTGGTTGACCACCTCGGCGATCCGGTTCATGCCTTCCACCACCCCGAGGATCACTTGGCCACCGCTGCTCGCCAAATGCTCGGACTGCGCTGAAATCGTCCGGGCGCTGTCGGCGTGCTGATGGATCTGGCTGATGTTCGCCATCATCTGCTCCATGCTCGCGGCCATGCTGGTCGCGCTCTGGGCCTGTTGATCGGCGCTGGACACAATCTGCCGGGCCGTATTACCCAAATTCTGGGAGGTGCCGTGCAACTCATCGCTCTGGCTGCGGATCGTGGCGATCATCTGCCGTAGATTGGTCTGCATCTGCTCGATCACGCCCTGCAACTGACCCAGCTCGTCCTTGCTCTGGGCCCCCATCGAGCGCTGCAAATCCCCTTGGGAAATCGCCTGGGTATTGAGGATGATCTTGTTCAGCGGCGTCAGCACCGCCTTGAGCAGGCTCCACGACAACAGCGCCAGCGCCACGCAAGTGGCCAGCAACGTCGCGATCAGCCAGCGCTCCGAGGTGTGAATGCTGTGGTCCTGATGATCACGCGATGACTGCGCCTGGTTTTCGATCAGCTCGCTCACCGCTTCGTTGCGCTCCTCCAGCGCCGAAAACGCCCCGTCGAACTCCGCCCGCAACGCCTGGCCATCCTGGGCGCCGTTCAGCGCCTTGCCAATGACTTGCTTGGCTTTATCGATGTAGGTTTCGACCTGGGGCTTGAGCTCGCCAATCGCCTTGGCGACATCCCCCGGCAACTTCGCCTCGGCATTTTCGGCGATGACCTTGCGCATCCGCTGCGTATGCTCATCGAACGCCTCCAACACTTCCTTCGCCCCCTGGGCATCCCCCGGCTTCACCAGCAGGGCGGCGAGCACATCGGCACGAATGGCGTCGTGCATCATGTCCGCCTCCATGTGCTTGCGCATGGCCGAAATACTGGTCTCGTTCTGCACCAGGGCCTCGGTCATCGTGTGATAACCCCACAGCCCGATACCGCCAAGCAACAGCGCAAAAGAAAGACTGACCAACCCCGAGCCTATGACCTTGGTGCGGATTTTCATCGCTTACTGCTCCTTGGAGCGGGGGAATTCTGGGAAGTGTAGTTGAGCGCAAGCGGAGCCTTGGAACAGGCAATGCCCTTATTCGAGGCTATCGGCGGGGGGAATGATTAGATGAGCCGTGGCGAGGGAGCTTGCTCCCGCTGGGCTGCGCAGCAGCCCTTCTTTATTTCGTGGTGACTGAGGAAAGCCCAACGCTGCCCCGCTCGTGAGCAGCATTGCGCCTGCGGCCCTTAAGCCGGATTGCTCCCCGGCGCCTCCAGCACCTTCACCACATCATCGATGACGGCCTTGCTCATATCCTGCAAATAACACGACGCCCAGGCATACCGATCCGTACTGCGAATCATCGCCGCGTCCTCGGCCAGGACCTTGGCAACGTGGAGCAGGTCGGAGGCGTGGGACAGGGCTTCGCCGATGGGTATGCCGCTGTTGACGCGGAAGAGCGGGCGGTCGGAGTGGTAGCAGAAGGGGGTTAGGCCTGGGGTTTTGAGGTCTTGCGGATTTGGCATTGTCTGGCTCCTTGACTGTGAGAGCCGCAACCGTCCTTTCCTACGGGATTGGGTGGCGGCCATGCACGGGGTAGGAAAACCGGGAATCAAGGCACCCGGCACACCCGAAGGTGTCCCGCGCACAGCCGCCATAACGCATATCGCAGACACAAAAAAAGCGCCTGCAATAGTAAGCGAGGCGCAGCTGATGCGCCTTGATTTACTTCGGGTTTCCTACGCCCGGTCGCTGAATTGGCAGCGACGGTCAGAGAGTAGCTGGCGATTGGGGAGGGTGCAATCGTGGCGCGATGCTGGCGGGTGAGGGCTTCGTTTTGCATGCGCGGATCTGCCGAAACATCTCATCGTTTTAGCGCATAAAAAACCCGCACGATTTGAGCATGCTGACCGGGTCAACCTAGGCTTGGCGGGTGTTTGGCAGTCATTTTAGGCTGCTGGAAAAGGTCGTCAACGTCATGATGAAAGTATTTGTAACCCTGGATTGGAGGTGGACGAGTTTAGGGGGTTGCCGGACTCAAGCTTTTCCTTCAATGTAAAGACCTATGTCATTACAGTGAGGGCCATCTCATGGCTTCCATCAACGTCCGTATCGACGACGACCTGAAGGCGCGTGCATACCGCGAGCTGAAAAAGCTCGGCGTTACCCCTTCTGAGCTGATGCGCCAAGCCTTGCAGTACGTAGCGGAGCGCGGCCAGTTGCCGTTCAAGCCCGTCCTGATGACCGAGGACGATGAAGCCTTGATCGCAACGGTGCGCGAGCGACTCGCAGCCCCGCAGCGGGTTAAGGTTTCGCTAGATGACCTATAGCCTCGAATTCGATGCACGGGCATTAAAGGAATGGCACAAGCTAGGGGATACCGTCCGTGAGCAGCTCAGAAAGAAACTCGCTACGATCATGGCCAATCCGCGCATCGAAGCAAACCGACTGCATGCCTTTCCTGATTGCTACAAGATTAAGCTGCGGAGCAGCGGTTATCGGTTGGTTTATCAGGTGATTGACCAGGAGATCGTGGTGTTTGTCGTGGCTGTCGACAAGCGTGAACGAGATCAGGTTTATCGGAAAGCGGCTGAGCGATTGCGTGGTTGAGTTCGACGGTCGGTGCGATCATCGAAAGGTGACCAAATTAATCCATTTTTTTGCGCGCCCCTATAAATACTCTTAGTCAGGAACAACCTCGGCCATTTTCGGCTGAGGTCCTTTCCTCCTGGCTGGAGTTCAACTCATGAAAACCATGATCTTGTTTGGTAACGATACCCCCGTCGACAGTACAACCCATATTTGGTTGATGACGATTGGTCACGTGGCTTACTTCATTCCTCGTTGGTGATCTCGATGTCCGATGGTTCTTGGGGCCATCGGACATTGTTGCTTCTTAGCCCGCTTGCCGCACATTAAGGCTTATTCCACGGCACCAAAAGGGAGACTGATGGGCATCGCCCGGCAAATCGATGCGCAACATAAATATTGCGAGCGCATCTTTTTTGTTGCACGGTATGCTCCACCGAAACGGCGAAGGATGCACATGAAATACAGCGAGTTTCGGCAATGGTTGAAAGCCCAAGGGGTTGAGTTTCAACCTGGGAAGGGCAGTCACTTCAAGGTTCCTTGAATGGCAGGTCAACTGTGTTTCCCGACCATGGAAGCCAAGGAAATGGGCAAAGGGTTGAGGCCTAGCTGTACCGGTAGTTGAGGCAGAGGAGAAGCGGCATGTTTGAATATGCGTTGGAAATTCACGAGGAGCCGGGCTGCGTCTGGCTGTCGTGCGCGGAAATTCCGGAAATGCACGCCGCTGGCGATAATCTCGCAGACGCCTTGGACGGTGCCCTTGATGCGATCGAGACAGCACTGTCCATCTACGTCGATGAACGTCGGGCAATTCCCGACGGTAAACCAGATGGGAAGACAGACCATTTCCTGCTCCGCCTGCCTGCTCTAACTGCAGCCAAGGTTGGGCTGTGGAATGCGCTTCTGGAATCTGGAATGAGCAAAGCCGAGCTGGCGCGCCGCCTGGACGTACAAAGGCCTCAAGTAGATCGTCTGGTCGACTTTTTGCACCACTCCAAAATTGAGAACGTCGAGCGCGCTTTGGAACAACTCGGGCGCCGACTCTCGCTTTCAGTGGAAGCAGCCTAGGCCCAGTGGCTGATCGCTGATGACAAGCCCCCACAACGTCGCTGTCGGGGGCATTTTTGTACCTGGACATTGGGAGGCGGGTGCTTCGATTGCCATTGTGGGTGAGGATCATTGGCAAAAGATGCTGTTAGGTTGAGCGGGTCCAAGAAAGGCTGCCCGTTGTCTTGGCTGGAAGATTGTCGATGGGTTTGATGGCCTCATCGCGAGCAAGCTCGCTCCCACAGGTTTTCAGGGGGTGGAGGAAAAGTGAATGCCCAGAAACAACAAAGCCCTCGCATTTCTGCGAGGGCTTCGTTTTGTATGGTGCCGGCACCAGGAGTCGAACCCGGGACCTACTGATTACAAGTCAGTTGCTCTACCAACTGAGCTATACCGGCGTGTGGGCGACGATTATAGCGATTGGGCGCGTTCTGTAAACCCCTGAATTCTGACTATTTTTGCATGACCCATGCTCAAGCGCGGCGCAGCAGGGTGCGTACTTTCTGCAAGGCTCGCCACGCACGGCTGTTTTGCATGGCGTGAAGTTGGGCTTCGGCCTGTTCCGCCCGTTGCAGTGCAGCGCTGAGCTGTAGGTCTGCATCGTCGACGGGGTGGCTGAGTTTGTGGCCTTTGCAAAGTTGAAAGCCGTCGAGGTTGCACGGGGGGATGTCGAAGGCGGGTTTGAGGGCCAGGTGTTCTTCGGCGAGGTAGTAGGTGTTGATGCCGTCGAACAGGATGGATTGGTAGCCGGCGTCGGTTACCAGGTTTTCCCAGGTCTGGTCGCGGGCCCATGGGGTTTCGATGAGGATGATCCAAGGGCGCCAGCGGCTGAAGTCCATGCCGCGCAGCACGGTTTCTTCATGGCCTTCGACGTCGATTTTCAGGAAGTGGATGGGGCGGTCCTGGGCGTATTGCTCGCAAATGGAGGCCAGGGTGCGGGATTGGACGGTCTGGGTGCGCACGTCCATGCCGGCGTCGCGGTGTTGTTGGGCGACGCTGGTTTCTACTGTGGATAAGCCTGTGTCGGCGATGGTGTAGAAAGTCAGGCTGTCGGCGTTTTCGCCGGCCACGCATTGCAGGTTGATGTCGTCCGGGCGTTGTTGGCAGAGTGCGTCGTGGTAGGCCGGTACCGGTTCGATGTTGATGCCGCGCCAGCCACGATCGTAAAACGCGCGGGTGACCGAATCATCTGTCGGATGGTTGGCGCCGACGTCGAGGTAAAAGCCGTTTTCCACCGATTGAAGGGCGCGCCACAGGCGTATGTCTTCGAAGTTTTGTGCGTAGGAAATGAACGTCACGGCCAGTCCTTGAGTGTGTCGGCATTGTGTCAATCACGATACGTTGGGCTGTTGTATAGCACGGGCGCGGTGGACGCAATTATTGGCGCGGGGCAGCACTGAATTCGGCGGTTATGTCGTTTTGCTTAGACGCTTATGCACAACGGGCTGGATGACGCGCAGGGTATCTTGCGATTTTGTGACCGCTTTCGCGTTTCGTCGCAAATGCCTGTTTTCATGGTTTTTTATCCATATGAACAAAAAATGACCAATGCTGATTCGGTCAGGAAATCGCGGATTTCTTGGATCCGAGTTTATTTCATCAACAGAGTTATCCACAGGCTGTTTCGTCTCAGTAACGCTCTGCCAGCAACAGAAGATTGCGCGGCGTCAGGGGTGTTTCGCAGAAGGTGCCAAGGCGAACGTCGTAGCCCTTTTGCGTGAGGAAAAGTGCTCGGTCCAGCACCAGCCAAAGCTCCAGTGGCCGTCGGAAAAGGCCTCGCAGCAACTCCAGGTTGCGCACCTCGGCCAGGCGCTGGTGACCTGCTGCTTCCAGAGCGACCCAATCAGGCGTGCCGACTGTGGATAAGTCTTTCAGGGCCGCCAGATCGGTGCAGTACTGGGCGAAGGATTTTTCCAGCCAGGCGCTGGGCAATGACGGGGTGGGCAGGTAGTCGTCGCACCCTCTGATCTGCCGTTGCAGGAGGTCGAAACCCAGGCGCCAGGCCATCGATTGGTCCCGCTGTCTTCTTACACGCGCGCCAGCGGTGACGGTTTCGGTCTGCGGCAGGCCGAGATCGTCGAGTGATAGCTGTAGGGCAGAGACTTTGGCTGCGTCGGACAGTGCTTGATAGCGCTCGCTGCTGACGCGGTTGTAACAGCATGGCGCGATAGCCAGTTGTGCACAGCCAGCGGCGCTGGCCAGGTGCATCAGGCGCACATGCAGGTCGCCGCAGGCGTGCAGGGCCACGGGGGTGTGTCCCGGATGCAGTGCCTGGGCCGCGTCCGCCGCGAGCACATCTTGTTGCCGGTGCGTGGCGGGCAGGTGATGGCGCTGGCTCAACAATTGGCCGCTGGCGACCAGCTTAGGATCGTACTCCAGGCAGGTCAGTTGCTGCTCACCTTGCACCAAGCGGCGACCGAGATGGCCTTTGCCGGCGCACCAATCGAGCCAGTGAGTTGGCGGGGTGGTGAAGCGCAGGCGGCTGGCGAAGGCTTCGATCTGTTGCCATTTACGCCCGGGTACGTCGACGTTCAGGCGATGGCTTGGTGCTTCGAGCGTGTTGGCGGGTAATGCTGCGACAGCGCTCAACGCGCGAGAGGTAGCGGCCAGTTCCGGGAAGGGCGCTGGCGCGTCTTCCATCAACCATGGCTGGTGATGATCGTGTTCCGCCGCTTCCAGCGATCGCTGGCGTAGCCATTGGGCCAATTCCGGGTGGGATGTTTCCCAAGGCAGATGCAGATGGGTGAACGGACGTGGTTTCCACAGTGCCTGATGCGCTGTGAGAAAAACCTCCAGCGCCGTGAAGCGGGCGAGCAGTGCCTCGCCCGTCAGAACGCCGCTGTCAGCGTCCTTGGCAGGCATCGACACGCAACCAGCGTTCCAGTTGCTTGAAACCTTGAACCAGGACGAAGGACATCAGCAGGTAGAACATGCCCGCCGCGAAGAAGATCTCCACCGGCATATAGGTCCGGGCAATGATGGTGCGGGCCATGCCGGTGAGTTCCAGCAGGGTCACGGTGCTCGCCAGGGCGCTGGCCTTGAGCATCAGGATCACTTCGTTGCTGTAGGCCGGCAGGCCTATGCGCGCGGCGCGGGGCAGCATGATGTAGAACAGCGCCTTGGGCCGCGACATGCCCAAGGCCCGCGCGGCTTCGATCTCGCCACGGGGGATGGCCTGGATCGCGCCGCGCAGGATCTCGGCGATGTAGGCAGCCGTGTGCAGGGTCATGGTGGCCGTGGCGCACCAGAACGGATCCCGCAGGTACGGCCACAGCGCGCTGCTGCGCACGGCATCGAATTGCGCCAGGCCGTAGTAGACCAAAAACAGCTGGACCAACAGCGGTGTGCCACGGAAAAAGAAGATGTAGGCGTAGGGCAATGCCCGCACCTGCCATAGGCGCGAAGAGCGGGCGATGCCCAGTGGAATCGCCAACAGCAGCCCGGCGATCACGGCGATGGCCACCAGCTCCAGGGTCAGCGTCGCGCCTTGGGCCAGCTTCGGCAGCCACTTGATGATGACGTCCCAGTTCATTGGGTGCTCCTGGCAAATCCACGGGCGGCGCGTCGTTCCAGCAGGTGCATGCCGATCATGGCGAGCACCGTCAGGCCCAGGTACATGAAGGCGGCGACCATATAGAAGGTGAACGGTTGCTTGGATACGGTCACGCCGATTTGCGCATGGCGCATGATTTCTTCCAGGCCGATCACCGAGACCAGCGCGGTGTCCTTCATCAGGATCATGAACAGGTTGCCCAGGCCAGGCAGGGCGATGCGCCACATTTGCGGCATGATCAACCGGGTGAAGATCCGCCACTTCGACAGGCCGAGGGCGACGCCGGCCTCGCGGTGGCCCTTGGGGATCGCCAGGATCGCGCCGCGAAACACTTCGGTGGCGTAGGCGCCAAAGCACAGGCCCAGGGCAATGACCCCGGCGGCGAAGGCGTCGAGGGCGAGGTCGGGGTTGCCGAAATACTCACCCAGGGCACGCATCAGGTTGACGGTACCGAAATAGATCAGCAGTACCCAGAGTAATTCCGGGATGCCGCGAACCAGTGTCGAATAGGTGCCGCCCAGCCATTGCAGCGGCTTGTGCGGCGAGGTCTTGGCCAAGGCGCCGAGCAGGCCGAGCACCAGCCCCAGGCAGAGGGCCGTGAGCGCCAACTTGACGGTCATCAGCGCGCCGGCGGCAAGCGCCGGGCCGAATCCGTAGAGATCGATCATCATGGGTAGGAATTCATATCGCGGCAGGCTTTGCTAAGGGCCGGCGCTGCCAGAGAGCTGCGCCGGCCAGGCACGTCAATATCAATAGATATTGAACGGGAAGTACTTGTCGTTGATCTTTTTATAGGTGCCGTCGGCCACGATTTCTTTCAAGGCCGCGTTCAGCTTGTCGCGCAGCGGATCACCCTTGCGCACGGCGATACCGATCTTGTCGCTTTCCACCACCGGGTCGCCCTTGAATTCGTAAGCACGGCCAGCATCGGTTTTCAGCCAGTCGTAGTTCACGTATTTGTCCGCCAGGATCGCGTCGACGCGGCCGGAGGTCAGGTCCAGGTAGGCGTTATCCTGGGTGTCGTAAAGCTTGGTGGTGATGTCGCTGCCCATTTCATCTTCCAGCCAGGTGCCGGCGAGGGTGGAGCGTTGTGCCCCGATGACCTTGCCGTTGAGTGAGGCTTTATCGGTTTTGAAGTCGACATTTTTTGGCGCGATGAATTGCAGTTTGTTGGAGTAGTACGGGTCAGTGAAGTCCACGGCCTGCTTGCGTTCTTCAGTGATCGACAGCGACGAGACCAGGAAGTCGAACTTCTTGGCGTTCAGGGCCGGGATGATGCCGTCCCAGTCGGAAGTGACCACTTCACACTCGACTTTCATCTTGGCGCACAAGGCATCGCCAATGTCCTTATCGAACCCCACGACCTGGCCGCTGGCGTCCTTGTTGTTGAACGGCGGATAGGCCGCTTCGATGCCCATCTTCAGCTTTTCGGCCGCCATGGCGCTGGCCGAGAAGACCAGGCTGGCCGCTGCGGCCATGAGGAATTTCTTGTAGGTCTGCATGTGTACTGCTCCGTTAGCGGTTGCTGGACATGAATTGTTTGCAGCGCGCCGAAAGCGGGTTCTCGAAGACCTGCTGTGGCGATCCTTGCTCCTCGACCAGGCCTTGATGAAGAAACACGATTTCGCTGGAAACCTGACGGGCGAAGCCCATTTCATGGGTGACCAGCAGCATGGTGCGTCCTTCTTCGGCCAGGGCGCGGATCACACTAAGTACTTCCTGGACCATTTCCGGGTCAAGGGCGGAGGTGGGTTCGTCGAACAGAATCACCTTGGGCTGCATCGCCAGGGTGCGGGCGATGGCGGCGCGTTGTTGCTGGCCGCCGGACAGCTCGGCCGGGTAGGCGTGGCGCTTGTCGGCGATACCGACCTTGGCCAGCAGCGCTTCGGCCACTTCGACGGCTTCGGCCTTGCTCTGGCCAAGCACCCGGCGCGGGGCTTCGATGATGTTATCGAGCACGCTCATGTGCGGCCAAAGGTTGAAGTTCTGGAAGACAAAACCGATCTCGCTGCGCAGGCGATTGATCTGTTTGCCATCGGCGGCCACCAGTTCGCCGTTTTTCGCGGCCTTGAGCTTGAGCTCTTCGCCAGCCACCAGGATCTGGCCCTGGTTGGGGTTTTCCAGCAGGTTGATGCAGCGCAGGAATGTGGACTTGCCGGACCCGGAGGATCCGAGGATCGAGATCACATCGCCGTCGCGGGCGGTCAGCGAGACGCCTTTGAGCACCTCCAGCTGTCCGTAGCGTTTGTGCAAATTGCGAATTTCAAGCGCGGGCGTGGCCTGGGCCATGTGCGGTCCTCATGGTATGTGCTCCCTTGCTGTTGGCAGCCTTCCTTGGCGAGGCGGCCAAGCTAGCATGCGTCCGAATGGCCGCCAACAGCGCGACGGGCGGTAAACCGGTGATGTGCGGCAGGTTGTCGCATCGGCACAGCAGACTGTCGCGCCATCAACAACCGAACGGCCGTTTGAACCTTGTTTACCGGTGAAAGCCCCGGGGAGTCGCGTAAAAAAAGGCGCGATGGTGCCAGCTTTGGGCGGGGGTTGGAAGGGTTAACCGGATGAGCGTTGCCGCAATCAAAAGTCTGTTGGGTTACTCGGGAGCGTCCTCCAGATCCCACAGTATTTTGAGCACCTCTTTGAAGCTGGCTTGTGCAGTTACGAAATCTGCCTGCACTTCAGGGCTGTGAAGCCAATCCTCCGCTGCTTCCTGGTCGATATCGTCAGCCCACTTTCGGTAAGCGACCAGGGTATTTTCGGTCAGAATCTGAACCGCCATGGTTTCGTTTTCAGCATTTTCGTTATCCAGCAGCTCGGGCTGTTCATTGGTCATGGCAAGAAGTAATGCCATCATCCTGACCATCATGTCGATGCGCCCCGCCTCTTCTTCGGCGTCTCGCATTTCATAAAACAGCGACAGGAAGTCTCTGGGGCGTTCTGCGAATTCGTCTTGCAGGGCATCCAGGAAGTAGGGATCGTCGTATTCGGGAAGATCAAACGTGGCGGCAGCAGGTTTTGCACGACTGACGCGTATTTGCTTGGCTTTTGCTTTTGCACGCTTGGCGCGTTTTTGTTGCTTGTTCGCGGAGGCCATGGGTGTGGTTCCGTTACTCGTTAAAGAAAGTGGCCCTAAAACTTGTGGAAGCGAGCTTGCTCGGGATAGCGGCAGAAAAGCCAACGGAGATATGAAGTTGATGGCTTTATCGTGAGCAAGCTCACTCCCATAGGAGGCTCGATGGAGCTGTTTTTTTAACTTCAAACCACCGAAGTTACAACCCCGGCTTCGGCGCAGTGGTCCAATCTTCGATGCGCAGTCCCGGGACTCTTTCGAATTCTTTCAGGTTATTAGTGACCACGATCAGCCCGAGGGAACGGGCATGGCCAGCAATCATCTGGTCGTAGGGGCCGATTGGTCTGCCAATCTTTGCCAACTCTGCCCGGATCATTCCGGTATGTGCTGCAGCCTCATAACCAAAAGGTAAAACCTCAAGTCGGGCACAGAACCCTTCGATGACGCCGAGATTTTTCTCTGGGGCGGATGATTTTTCTGCACCGTAGATCAACTCCATCAGCGTGACGGCGCTGATGCAGAGCTGGCCGTGATGACGATTGAAGGCTTCTCTAACGACCTGAGGTTTGTTCTTGATGGTGAAAATACAGACGTTGGTGTCGAGCATGAATTTGATCATCAGAAAGACTCGCGCTCCTGATCGGCAGGCTGCTCACGCTCTGCCATGAAGTCTGCTGTCGCGCTATCGCCGTCGAACCAGCTGTCCCACGCTTCGCCGGCCGGTGTAATGATGCGCGCTCTGCCTATGGCGATCACATCTACACGCTTTACGTCGCTTGGCATCGCCACTGCTTTGGGGAGCCGGACCGCTTGGCTGCGGTTGCTCATGAAAAGGGTGGTTTGTTCCATGTGCAGTCCTCCACTAAATGCAATGGGAAGCATAGGATAATGAAGGGATATGTCAATGGGATATACCGGCTGCAGAAGTGATCTCGTCCTAACCCATAGTCCCAATCGATCTAAACCTTAAAGCGCACCTGTGCTCCAACAAAAACTCATGTGAGTTGTTTCCAGAACTTGGAGTCCTCGCCATGAAGCTCATTCATTATGTCGTATTACCTTTCATCGCCATCAGCGTTCTGCTGTTCCCCATCGCCCTCAACGCCACCAACCTGACCTCTGTGGACAACACAGGCGTCCAAGTCCAACCCATGCAGCAGAACGGCATCACTTATCTGTCCGGCGGTATCGGCGAGGACGAAGCCCGAGCCATCGAGCAGGCCCAGGGTTACAACTTGCACATGGCCTTTGCGATCGGCCCGGAAAACAAATACGTCCCGGATGTGGAGGTCACCGTGCAAAGCGCATCAGGACAGACTTTGCTGACCCTCAGCGATGCAGGGCCGCTGGTTTATGTGCAACTGCCGCCAGGCAAGTACAACGTGGTGGCGACCCGTAATGGTGAAGCGCGGCGCGACACGGCTGAGGTAGGCAGCGGGGCCGCGCGCAAACTGGTGTTCCATTGGAACAGTGACGAATAGCCGGCCGGCTTATTCGGCGGCGGATTCTTTTTCCAGGACTTGGCGATAGCGGTCCAGCGCCTCGCTGAAGTCCTTGATGAACTCCGGTGTGCTGAGCCAGCGCTGGGCGGTCTCGCGGTCCATCTCATCGACCCACATGCGGTAGTCCACCAGCATGTCGGCGGCCAGGTTGGTCGCCGCCATGCTTTCGTTTTCGGCGTTTTTCAGGTCGAGCAGACCCGGGCGTTCGATGATCATTTCGCTAACATTTGCCAGCAGCGTATCGAGCATTTCACTGCGGCTGACGGCCTCGGCATCGCGCAACTTGGCGAACAATTCCAGCACGTAGACCGGAGGCTGGGCGGTGGCGTGGGCCGGGTCGCCATACATCGGGATCGATTTGCGCCCGGTCATGCGGATTTGCTTGGCTTTGTCTTTGGCGCGCTTGGCGCGTTTTTGCTGTTTGTTCAATGAGGCCATTGGGCTTCGGTTTCCAATTCGTTAGGGGACGGTGCCCGGCTCAGTCGATTTTCGGCACGGTAAAGCGGAATTCGCTGCCCTGGCCTGGCCGGCTTTCGGCGTGCAGTTTACCGCCATGGGCCTGGACAATCCCCTTGGAAATGTACAACCCCAGCCCGGTGCCGTTCGGGTTGCCTTCCTTGGTCGTCCAGTAGCGCTCGAAAACATGAGGCAATTGCTCTGGTGCAATTCCTTCACCGGTGTCGCGGACACTGAACACGATCTCGTTACCGACGGACATCGCACTGATCCCCACCGAGCCCTGTTGCGGCGTGAACTTGATGGCATTGCCGATCAAGTTGGACAGTACCTGGAACAGCCGCTCGGGGTCGGCGTTGATCCGCAGGTTGGGTTCGGCATGGAAGGACATGTCGATGGCCTTGGCGGTGGCCAGCGGTGTCAGCAGCGAACAGGCGTCTTCGAAGATCTGGCTGACATTAGTCGGCTGGGGATTGATGGTGTAGCGCCCGGCATCGATGCGCGAGGTGTCGAGCAGGTCTTCCAGCAGCGCGTTCATGCGGCTGGTGGCCTGCTGCATGGTATCGATGGCGGAAGAGATTCGTTTGGAACTGTGGGAGCCGTCGGAGCTGAAGGCCTTTTGCATCATGCCGCAGAGCATGGAAATGACCGTCATCGGGCTGCGCAGGTCATGGGACACCACGGCCACCAGTTCATCGCGGGCTTGCACGGCCTGGCGTTCCTTTTGCACCTGACGGGCCAGGTCGTTTTCCAGGGCCGAGCGCCGCAGGTCGTTGGCGGCGAACAGATCGCCATGGGTCCATTGGGTGCTGATGCCGGCCATTTCGACTTTCCAGATCTCGAAGGATGTCCGGGGCCGCAGGCGCAGGCCGGTCTCGCTGTTTTCCAGGTCCAGGGGTTTTTGCGGGTCGCCGCTCCATTGGAGGGTTTGCTTCACTTCGGGACGGAACCACAGCACGCCGTTTTCTACCGGTTTGGGCAGGTGGATCGCCAACACGCCGCTCGCCACATCCTGATAAGCCTTGGCAGGTGCGAAGACGCTGCCCAGGTTGTGGTGGGCGAATACCGGTTGGCCGGTTTCCAGAATCCATTGGTGCAGCTCGCGGATTTGCTCAGGTTCCGGGCATTGGCCGTGGCGATGCAGCTTGTTGTCCTCGAAAATCGCGACACCGCTGGCCCCGGTCAGGTCCATGAGGCGTTGCGGCTCGTGGGACAAGCCATCGAAGACATTGTCGCTGGACTCGACCATGGCAGTGGCGAGGACCTTGAGGTCTTCCAGCTTGGCGTCCCGTTGCCGGGTGAGTTCCAGCGCCTGCATGGCGCTGATCTGCAGCGACAGCACCTGACCGATAGTCTGGCAGGCCATGCGCATTTCATGGGGCACCAGCAATGGCTGGCGATTGCCGCAACTGATCAGCCCCCACAAGCGCTCGCCGTCCATCAACGAGATGCTCATGGACGACAGCACGCCCATGTTTTTCATGTACTGACGGTGGATCGGCGAGACGCTGCGCAATGTGGCAAAGCTCAGGTCCAGGGGCGCCAGGGTGTCGGGCCGCGCCTCCGGGACCAGCGGCACCGGTGCGTAGTCGGCGTTGGGGATGATCCGCAGCCAGTTGGTGCGATACAGCTCACGGGCCTGTTCGGGAATATCCGAGGCTGGGAAAAACAGCCCTTTGTAGAGTTCCATTGAAGGTGCGCTGGCCTCGGCGATCACCTGGCCGTGGCCTTCTTCCTCGAAGCGATAGATCAGCACCCGGTCGTAACCGGTCATGGCCTGGATTTCCCGCACGCTGATTTCGTACAGGGCCTGGAGGGTTTTTGCACTTTGCAGGCGTTGCAGCATGCGGCCCAGGTTGGCCTCGCCGCTGACGCCTTCGGGGCGATAGTCGCTCAGGTGCTGTTCCAGTTCGACGATCAGAGCCCCCTGATGGCGATGCACCAGGGCATCAAAGCGCTGCTGATTCACGACAATGGCCACGGGCACGTTGTCGCTATCCGGGGCAGCGCGACAGGCGACGAGGATCGCCTCGGCCTGTTCCAGCCCCAACAGTGCGTCGAGGGTCTGGCCCAACAGCCTGTGGGGATCGTGCGCCATCAACTGCAACACGTTGGCGCTGACCTGACGGATCACGAAGTCGGGCTCGGACAGCATCAACAACACACCATGAGGCTGGATGGCCCCGGGGAAGCGAATCGGTTCGTCTGCGCAATTGGCCAGCAGTTCTTCGAAGGCTTCCTGGTTTTCCGAGGTCATAACAGTACCTTTTGGCTGTCCAGCCAGTGTTCAAAATGAGTGAACGTCGCCTTGGCGGCGCGTGTGACTTCGAGCGTCCGGGCCTCGCCAAGGTTCCTGTCGTCCAGGTATTGGAGGAAATCCTTCCAGCGTCGGCCGGTGAGTTCGCCATACACATCGAGAAAGGCCGCGCCACTGGACGCATCCAGACCGAGCTGCTCGGCCACCCTGCGCCGCAGGATCTGCCCGCCGAGGGTTGCGCCTTCCAACACATAGGAAACGCCCAGGGCGGCGGCTCGGGAGTCGATTCGTGGCAGTGCCTGGCAGGTGGGCAGTGCCTCGATAGCGCCGTCATCCAGGCCCAGAGCCGCGAGATCGGCCCGCAATACCGGGAGTTTGATGCGCAAGGATTGGTCCAGCCCGGTTGGAATCAGCGTCAGCCTGTGAAGCCGCTGCTCCAGGGGCTGATAAAAACCGTAGTAGGCCGCCATCAAGCGCCGGTATAGATCCAGGTCCAACTCTGGCGAGAAAAACGGCAGGCGTTTTTCCAGGGCGACGTGCAGCTCCGCGGTTTCGGTCCGCAATGTCTGGATCAAGGAAGGGGGGGAAGAGGCCGGTGACATGCGGGATGGAGCTCATTGAGTGGAGCGTTGCTGGAAAAAAAGCGCATCAAGCTTACATGGGTTTTCTGAGTGCGCGATCAGCTTTTATTCCTTGAAGTCACTGCGCCCGATTGCCCCTTCCTCAAGGCGTGCCTGTTCGCGATCCAGCGCGTTGCGCAGCTCTTCTTCGGTGGGGAGCACCAACTGATACTGGCTGGTGAATAACTGTTCATTGCCCTGCAACACGGAATAACGCACCACCGACTCATCCTTTTGAGCGCAGAGAATGATGCCCACGGTAGGTTTCTGGCGAGCCTGACGAATCAGCTCGCCGAGTTCGTTGATCAAGGGGGCAAGCTGTGGGTCATCCTGGGGCAGCAGTGGCGTCATCGCGGTATCCAGCCATTGAGAGGGGGCGGACCGCAAGGATGCTCCAGGCGACGTCTCGATGATGCCGGACGGGGCTGATTGCTTGGAGGGAAAAATAACTGATTTATGCAGGACGGGGATGACGCCGTCCTATGTCCGTTGGCCTTGGTGTGTAGGAGCTGTCCCTACAGCCTGTAGTCAAGCGCGAGTCCCTTCGCTGCTCAGACCTTACCTTGCGCCAGAGCCTGGGAGGCGGCGACATAATCAGCCTGGAATTGCTTGCTCTCCACCCAGTCCAGCGCCGTCTGCTCATCGACACCCGTGGTCAGGCGGCGATATTCGATCAGGGCGGTAATGATGAAGTCAGTGGCTTCTTCCTCACCTTCCTGCTCCAGCACCAACTCCAGCAGTGGATGGCCCAGGAAGGCCGTGCACATGGCCTGTTGGCTGATCTTTTCGGCGGCACCCATCAGTTGGAACAGGTCCGATAGGTCCACGGTTTCCAGATCGATGCGCTCATCGTTCGGGTCGAGGAAGTCATTCGGCGCAGTGGAGCGCTTAACCCGGTTCTGCTTGGCTTTCACCTTGGCGCGCTGGTTTCGTTTCTGCTGTTTGTTGACCGATGCCATGGGTCGGTTCCTTGCTGGAAAATAAGGCCACCTATCCTACAGCTTCAACGCGGACGCTTCGAATCTCAATCCACGATGAAGAGCGTAGCTCCCGATGAAGTGGAGGAACGATGGGGTTCGGCCTGGTCGGCGACCTGGTAGCTCATGCCGGCCTTGAGCAAAAATTGCCGACCGTCTTCGAGTTCAGTATTGAGCTCGCCCTTGAGGCAAAACAGGATATGGCCCTTGGTGCACCAATGGTCGGCCAGGTACCCGGCCGTGTATTCCACCATCCGTACCCGAATATGCCCGAATTGCCGTGTGCGCCAATAAGCGGTTCCGGTGATGCCCTTGTGCTCGGTGGGTTCGATGGTTGACCAATCGGTGGTGCCGAAGGGAATGCCCGTGATGTCCATGTCGACTCGCTTGCTGGAGGGGAGCGGACGAATGTAGCTGAGTCGTTAAGGCGGAGGAAGAAAATCCAGGCAATAAAAAAACCCGATCAATTGCTTGATCGGGGTTTTCGGTATTTGGTGCCCAGAGACGGAATCGAACCGCCGACACGGGGATTTTCAATCCCCTGCTCTACCGACTGAGCTATCTGGGCAACGGGGCGCATTAAACGGGTTTTTCAGGGGGGCGTCAAGCAAGTTTTCAAAAAATATTTAATTATTACCGTCGCTTACGATTCGCCCCCACGCTGAACAGCTTATTCGGACGGCGGTACGTAGCCTTCGGCCTTGGCGTAATCTTCGCCGGAAAAGAACTTGTCCATCTCGCCCTGAAGGTATTTGCGATCTTCGGCGTTCATCATGTTCAGGCGTTTTTCATTGATCAGCAGGGTCTGGTGTTTCTGCCAGTCGGCCCAGGCCTTGGCCGAGACGTGGTCAAAAATATCCTGGCCCTTGGCGCCCGGGAATGGAGCACGTTCCAGGCCTTCCAGTTCTTCTTTGTACTTGCGGCACATGATGGTGCGGGTCATTGCAACTCTCCTGCGTTCATTACGGCGGCCGCGCGTTCGAGCAAGGTTTTGACCGGGGCGGCAAGGCCCAGGCGCGGCGGGGTGGCGAGGTTATACCAGAGCCAGTCGGCCTCGGCCACGTGATGGCCGGTTTCCCGGACCCGGACCAGCCAGGGCTCGATCGCCAGCTGGAAGTGGCTGAAGGTGTGCACCAGGCCCGGCATTTCGTGTTGGCTGCCCAGTTCCAGCGAGTGTTGCAGGGCCAGGTGCTGCAAGTCGTCGAGGTCGTCGAGTTCCGGCAGGCTCCACAGCCCGCCCCACAGCCCGGTGGAAGGGCGACGGTAAAGCAGGATCGCGCCCTCGTGGTTGGCCAGCATGGGCATCAAGGTGCGCTTTTTCGGCACCTCCTTGCGCGGCTTGGGGATCGGGTAGCGGGTTTCCAGGCCCAGCATGTGGGCCTCGCAACCTTGCTTCAGCGGGCAGAGCAGGCAACTGGGTTTGCTGCGGGTGCAGAGCGTGGCGCCAAGGTCCATCATCGCCTGGGTGTAGGCGTTGACCCGGTCCTGCGGCGTGAAGCGCTCAGCGGTGGCCCAGAGCTGTTTCGCCACCTTGGGTTCGCCTGGGTAGCCTTCCTGGGCGGTGAAACGCGCCAGCACCCGCTTGACGTTACCATCGAGGATCGGCGCCCGCAGGCCCATGCTGATGCTGGCGATGGCGCCGGCGGTGGACAGGCCGATGCCCGGCAACTCGGTGAGTTTTTCCACGTCCCGGGGGAATTCGCCGCCGTACTGCTCGACGACGATTTTCGCAGTCTTCTGCAAGTTGCGCGCACGGGTGTAGTAACCCAGCCCGGTCCACAGGTGCAGCACTTCGTCCTCCGGCGCGGCGGCCAAGGCTTGAACGGTGGGCAGCGAGGCCATGAACCGGTCAAAGTAATTGAGCACGGTGCTGACCTGGGTCTGCTGCAACATGATTTCCGAGACCCACACCCGATAGGGCGAGATGTCTTGTTGCCAGGGCAAATCGTGACGCCCGTGGCGGTCGAACCAATCTAGGACGGCCGTGGAAAACTGCTCGGCTCTCATCGCTTGAACAGCCCCTTGAGCGCATCTTTCAGTTCGGGGCTGACCTTGTCGCCGAGCTTCTCATCGATCTTGTCGCCGAGCCGGTCGCCGGCCAGCTTCGCCGCGACCTTGCCCAGCCCGTCGTTGTCCAGGCGGCAGGCCTTCGCCCCCAGCTCCAGGGGACCGCGGCAGCGCAACGGCCATTCGACGTCGACATAGCGCTCGTTGACCTGGCAGGCCGGGTCGGGCATGTCGCTCTTGTCGCCTTCGACGATGACGCCGACACGGTAGTCCATGCCCAGCACTCGCAGGTCGATATCGCCGTTGCCGTTGACGGTCATGCCGGGGATGCGGACTTTCAGGTCCGGGTTGTGGGCAACGCCATTGTTGAAGGTGAGATTGCCGTTGAGTTGCTGGAACGGCGTGTCCTTGCCCCGGGGGTCGCCGCTGAGGGACTTGCGATTGAGGGTGGCGATGCCTTTGCACAATTGCTGTTCAAGGTTGGCATTGAGCAGCACGCCATCGTTGATGACGAACCCGGCGTTGCCGTTGAGGCTGTCGATCAGGGCCTTCTGGCTATTGCCATTGGCGGTTATTGTGCTGTTGAGCGTGACCAGGCCCTTGACCGGCGGATTCTTGCCCTGGCTTTCGATGATCTTCTCGGCGGGGACCCGGTTGATGCGGGTTTGCAGGCTCAACTGTGGCGTAGGCTGGCGTACATCCAGGGTGCCCTTGGTTTCGAAGTTGCCGCTGTACAGGTCACCCCGCAGGTTCTCCAGGGTCAGCAGGCCACCCAGGCCGCTGGCCTTGAGCGCGGCGTTCTCGATCGGCAGTTTATCGAGGGTCAGTTGCCCGAAGGTCAGGTCGGCATCGAGGTCCAGCTTGCCCAGGCGCTCCACCGGAAACAGCCGATCGTTACTCCAGGCACCCTGGGTCGGAGCGCTCGGCAGCGGTGTGCTGCCGGCACCGGCCATGGCGCTGGCTTCGGTGTTGCTGACTTCAGCCTCACGGGCCGCCTTGGAACTGTCGGCTTCGGCGGATTTTGGCGGCAGGTAACGGTCGACGTTGAAGGTGTCGGCCTTGAGCTGCACGCGCAGGGCCTGCTTGGCAAAGTCTGCCACGGCGATACGGCCGCTGAAGTGGCTGTCGTCGACCTTCAGGTTGATGTCGTTGAATTCGACGCTGCTTGGCGTGCCGGCAATGCGGCTGGCCAATTCGACCTTGCTCAGGCTGCCTTCGGCCATGGCCGGGAGTGTCTGGCCGACGCTGTCGACGAATTTCGCCAGATCGAACTGGGCGATCGATATTCCGCCATTCAATTGCGGGTTCTTGTCGAGGTCGTTGACCTTCAGCTCACCGAGGGCGCGCAGTTGGTTGAGCGACAGCTTGATGCCGGTCCATTCGGCGACATTGGCCGCCTTGTCCAGGAACAGTTGGCCTTGGGCGGCGAAATTCAGGGTCTTGCCCTGCAACGGGTCACCGGTGGCCTCGCCGGACAGTTTCAGGTCTTCGAACTTGTAGCGCTGCAAGGCGCGCTCGAAGCGCAGTTCGCCGGTCACTTCGGTGCGTACGCGCACGGCCGGTTGGTTGCTGGACAGGAATGCAGTCAGGGTCACCGGAATATTGGTGGAGTCGTGGACCGGGCCGGTGCTCAGTTGGATGCTTTCGGCGGTGAACAGCTTGCCGGTCTGCTCGTCGGTGTATTCGACCCGGGCGTTGTTCACGGTCAGGCTGTCGATGTCCAGGCGGGTCGGCTGGGCAGGTTTTTCTGCCGGGGTGCTAGCAGGCGGGGCTGGCTGTTCGGCCGGCGTCGGTGCCGGGGTGTTCGCCGTCGTCGCGGAGGCCGGCGCTTTACCGATGTCTTCCCAGTTTCCGTGACCGTTCTTGTCACGGTTGAGCCGCAGGTTCAGGCCTTCGACGCGCACATCGCTCATCTGCACTTCCCGGCGCAGCAGCGGGATGACCCGGACCGAAAGACCGAGCATCTGCAGGTCGGCGAAAGGTTGGGTTGGATTGGCCAAGGTCGCGACGCTGGCGTCGTGCAACTCCAGGCCCAGCCATGGAAACAGGCTCCAGCCGATATCGCCATTGAGGGTCAGCTCGATGTGGGCCTTGTCGCGGGCTATCTGGCGGATCTCTTCTTTGTAGTCGTTGGGATCGAACAGGTGGGTCAGGGCAAAGCCCAGGGCCACAATGATCAGCAACAGCCCGAGAAGTACCAGACCCAGGATTTTGCCGAACGCTTTCATGGGCGAATCCTTGTAGGTTGAGTTCAAAATTTAGCCGCGAGTATAACGCCCCGAGTTGGTGGCGCGTTGAGTGATCGTTCTTCCGGCAGGCCTGCCGAACAAAGACCCATGGGGACGGGGCTGGTTTCAGCCGCGGAAAAAATAAATCGTTAGTCCCCTACAGAAAGCGAGCAAGCGTGCGATAAGACAGATGGCACGAAAAAGGTGATATCACTTTGGTTTTTCTGCCACGAGCAAATGGTAACCTTTGCCCGTTCGTCCGTCCTTCTGCGACTTGATGTCGCACACTATGGAGCTTCACCAGAAAATACAGCCATGCCTGCGTGCAATGAAGGCTGAGGGTGATGCGTGGCTGACGAACCATTCCAATAACTGGGGGATACACAATGAGCACGAGCATCACGGCGGGCGGCGTCGCCGACCAGCCAGCGTTCCTCTCCAAGGAGCGCATCATCGCCAAGCCGGGTTTCAACCGGTGGCTGGTTCCACCGGCCGCACTGGCCATTCACTTGTGCATCGGCATGGCCTATGGCTTCTCGGTGTTCTGGTTGCCACTGTCCAAAGCCTTGGGGATTACCAAGCCTGTGGCCTGTGCACCGGATATGAGCTTCATCTCGCAAGTCTTTTCGTCCCAATGTGACTGGCCGATCTCGATGCTCGGCTGGATCTACACCCTGTTCTTCATCTTCCTGGGCTGCTCGGCAGCGATCTGGGGCGGCTGGCTGGAACACGCCGGGCCACGCAAGGCCGGCGTTGTATCGGCCTTGTGCTGGTGCGGTGGCCTGCTGATTTCCGCGCTGGGTATCTATACCCATCAGATCTGGCTGATGTGGGTCGGTTCCGGGGTGATCGGCGGTATCGGCCTGGGCCTGGGCTACATCTCGCCAGTGTCCACGCTGATCAAGTGGTTCCCGGACAAGCGCGGCATGGCGACCGGCATGGCGATCATGGGCTTCGGCGGTGGTGCGATGGTCGGTGCTCCGCTGGCTGCGGCGCTGATGAACCACTTCGCTTCGCCGACTGGCGTGGGCGTCTGGCAGAGCTTCCTGGTCATGGCTGCGATCTATTTCGTGTTCATGATCGGTGGCGCCTTGTCGTACCGCGTGCCGCCGACTGGCTGGAAGCCTGAAGGCTGGACCCCGGCACCGAAGAAAGCCGCGAACGCGATGATCACCCATCGCCACGTTCACGTGAATGTCGCCTGGAAAACCCCGCAGTTCCGTCTGGTATGGCTGGTGCTGTGCCTGAACGTATCGGCGGGTATCGGCATCCTCGGCATGGCTTCGCCATTGTTGCAGGAAGTGTTCGGCGGCAAGCTGCTGGGCAATGACCTGCCGTTCGGTCAGTTGGACGCTGTGCAACTGGGCCAGATCGCGGCCATCGCGGCCGGCTTCACCGGTCTGTTGAGCCTGTTCAACATCGGCGGTCGGTTCTTCTGGGCCTCGTTCTCGGATTACCTGGGTCGTAAAAACACCTATTTCGTGTTTTTCGCCCTGGGCTTTGCCCTGTACGCGCTGATCCCGAACCTCGGTCATCTGGGCAGCGTCGCGCTGTTCGTGGCGGCGTTCTGCATCATCCTGTCGATGTACGGCGGCGGTTTCGCCACCGTGCCAGCCTACCTGGCGGACCTGTTCGGTACGCAAATGGTTGGCGCAATCCACGGTCGTCTCCTGACTGCCTGGGCTGCTGCGGGCGTGCTGGGTCCGGTACTGGTGAACTACCTGCGTGAATATCAGCTGAGCATCGGCGTTGAACGTGCCGCGGCCTATGACATCACCTTGTATATCCTTGCCGGCCTGTTGGTGCTGGGTTTCCTGTGCAACCTGCTGGTCCGTCCGGTCGCCGACAAGTACTTCATGACCGACGCCGAACTGGCCGCCGAACAGGCGCTGGGCCATGACAAGGGCGCCGACAGCACCACTTCGCTGGAATGGAAAGCCGCACCGGGCACCAAGCCCCTGGCGATCGCCGCCTGGCTGGTGGTGGGCATTCCGTTGGCGTGGGGAGTGTGGGTGACCCTGCAGAAGACGGCGGTGTTGTTCCGCTAAGACCGTTGCCCTGACCGTCAGGCCAGGGCAACCCTAAATGTGGGAGCGGGCTTGCTCGCGAATGCGGTGTGTCAGTTAACGATGATGTCGACTGATACGCCGCCTTCGCGAGCAAGCCCGCTCCCACATTTGCTTTTGGGTGACCTTGAAAGCTTGTATGGACATGTCTATCACCGACAGCCCGGGCTTCAGCCCGTCAGTGATGTCACCTCTTTTGTTTCTGTTTGCCGCTCGCGCCCCTATAATGGCTGCCTTTTTCGCCCAATGATTTTGCGGAGCTGGTGATGGCCGAACGTAAGGCGTCTGTCGAGCGCGACACTCTGGAAACCCAGATCAAAGCCTCGATCAACCTGGATGGCACCGGTAAGGCCCGGTTTGATATCGGTGTGCCTTTTCTTGAGCACATGCTGGACCAGATCGCCCGTCACGGGCTGATCGACCTGGACATCGTCAGCAAGGGCGACCTGCATATCGACGACCACCACACGGTGGAAGACGTCGGTATCACCTTGGGCCAGGCCTTTACCAAGGCCGTCGGCGACAAGAAAGGCATCCGCCGTTACGGCCATGCCTACGTGCCGCTCGATGAAGCGCTGTCGCGCGTGGTCATCGACTTCTCCGGCCGCCCTGGCCTGCAAATGCATGTGCCCTATACCCGTGCCACCGTCGGCGGCTTCGACGTTGACCTGTTCCAGGAATTCTTCCAGGGCTTCGTCAACCACGCCAACGTGACCCTGCACATCGACAACCTGCGCGGGCACAACACCCACCACCAGATCGAAACCGTGTTCAAGGCGTTCGGCCGCGCGCTGCGCATGGCTGTGGAGCTCGACGACCGCATGGCCGGCCAGATGCCTTCCACCAAAGGCGTCCTGTAATGCAGACGGTCGCGGTTATCGACTACGGCATGGGCAACCTGCACTCGGTGGCCAAGGCCCTCGAACACGTGGGCGCCGGCAAGGTGCTGATCACCAGCGATGCCGACGTGATTCGCGAAGCCGACCGAGTGGTGTTCCCCGGCGTCGGGGCGATTCGTGATTGCATGGCCGAGATTCGTCGCCTGGGCTTCGACAAGCTGGTGCACGAAGTCAGCCTGGACCGTCCATTCCTCGGTATTTGCGTGGGCATGCAGGCCTTGCTCGATCGCAGTGAAGAGAACGACGGTGTCGATTGCATTTCGCTGTTCCCAGGCCAGGTGAAGTTCTTTGGCAAGGGCCTGCATGAAGACGGCGAGCACTTGAAAGTCCCGCACATGGGCTGGAACGAAGTGAAGCAGGCGGTGGATCATCCGCTGTGGCACAACATTCCGGACCTGGCGCGTTTCTACTTCGTGCACAGCTACTACATCGCCGCCGGTAATGCGCGGCAGGTGGTGGGCAGCGGTCACTATGGCGTCGATTTCGCCGCGGCCCTGGCCGACGGTTCGCGCTTCGCCGTGCAATTCCACCCGGAGAAGAGCCATACCCACGGCCTGCAACTGTTGCAGAACTTCGCGGCGTGGGACGGGCGCTGGTAATGGCCCGCAAGAAACCGCCGATCCTCACCCTCACGCCCGAGCAGGAGAGTGAAGCGAACCGCAAGATCCAGCGGTTCATGGAGGAACGTTTCGAGCTGGACCTGGGCTCGTTCGAGGCGGCGGAAATTCTTGACCTGTTTACCCGCGAAATTGCTCCGCATTATTACAACAGGGCGATTTTCGATGTGCAGGCGCACCTTAAAGAAAGGTTCGAAAGCATTGAAAGCGACTTGTGGGCGCTCGAAAAGAATTAGAGCAGCGGCAAGCTTCAAGCTTGAAGCTGCAAGTATTGGAATGCGTGCCTGCTTGCAGCTTATGGCTTGCAGCTTGCAGCTCTTTGACGAAGGAAAAGCATGCTAATTATCCCCGCTATCGATCTCAAGGACGGCGCTTGCGTACGTCTGCGCCAGGGCCGCATGGAAGACTCCACGGTGTTTTCCGATGACCCGGTGAGCATGGCCGCCAAGTGGGTGGAAGGCGGCTGCCGTCGCCTGCATCTGGTCGACCTCAACGGCGCCTTCGAAGGGCAGCCGGTCAATGGCGAAGTGGTTACGGCCATCGCCAAGCGCTATCCGAACCTGCCGATCCAGATCGGCGGCGGCATTCGCTCGCTGGAAACCATCGAGCACTACGTCAAGGCTGGCGTGAGTTACGTGATCATCGGCACCAAGGCTGTGAAAGACCCGGCTTTCGTCGCCGAAGCCTGTCGCGCGTTCCCTGGCAAAATCATCGTTGGCCTGGATGCCAAGGACGGTTTCGTCGCCACCGATGGCTGGGCTGAAATCAGCACCGTGCAGGTCATCGATCTGGCCAAGCAGTTTGAAGCCGACGGCGTGTCCTCGATCGTTTATACCGATATCGCCAAAGACGGCATGATGCAGGGCTGCAACGTGCCGTTCACCGCTGCACTGGCCGCTGCCACCAAGATCCCGGTGATCGCTTCCGGTGGTATCCATAACCTGGGTGACATCAAGTCGCTGCTCGACGCCAAGGCGCCGGGCATCATCGGTGCAATCACCGGTCGTGCGATCTATGAAGGCACCCTCGACGTCGCTGAAGCGCAAGCTTTCTGCGATTCGTACAAAGGCTGAGGACTGACCATGGCGCTGGCCAAACGCATCATCCCTTGCCTGGACGTGGACAACGGCCGGGTGGTCAAGGGCGTCAAGTTCGAGAACATCCGTGATGCCGGCGACCCGGTGGAAATCGCCCGTCGCTACGATGAACAGGGTGCGGACGAGATTACCTTCCTCGACATCACGGCCAGCGTCGATGGCCGCGACACCACATTGCACACCGTCGAGCGCATGGCCAGCCAGGTGTTCATCCCGCTGACCGTGGGCGGTGGCGTGCGCACCGTGCAGGACATCCGCAACCTGCTCAATGCCGGGGCGGACAAGGTGTCCATCAACACTGCGGCGGTGTTCAACCCGGAATTCGTCGGCGAAGCGGCCCAGCACTTCGGCTCGCAGTGCATCGTCGTGGCCATCGACGCGAAGAAGGTCTCCGGCCCGGGCGAAACCCCGCGCTGGGAAATCTTCACCCACGGTGGGCGCAAACCTACGGGCCTGGACGCCGTCGAGTGGGCGAAGAAGATGGAAGGCCTCGGGGCCGGTGAAATCCTGCTGACCAGCATGGACCAGGACGGCATGAAGAACGGCTTTGACCTAGGTGTCACCCGCGCCATCAGCGATGCCCTGGGCATTCCGGTGATCGCGTCCGGCGGCGTCGGCAACCTGCAACACCTGGCCGACGGCATCCTCGAAGGCCATGCCAGCGCGGTGCTGGCGGCGAGTATTTTCCACTTCGGTGAATACACCGTGCCGGAAGCCAAGGCCTACATGGCTCATCGCGGTATCTGCATTCGCTGATCGCTGGACACCATGGCGGGCCCAAGGCACTCTTGGGCACACCATGGATTGCGGTAGCCCGACATGCTCAAACGCCTCGTTCTTGCCTTTGCCGGTGCCACGTTGCTGCTCGCAGGCACCGTCCGTGCCGCTGATACATCGCTGGTGTTGCTGACGGAAAACTTCCCCCCGTACAACATGGCCAAGAACGGCAAGAACTTCGCCCAGGACGAGAACATCCATGGCATTGCCGTGGACATCGTCCGGGAAATATTCAAGCGTGCCGATATCTCCTACAGCCTGACGCTGCGTTTCCCTTGGGAGCGCATCTACAAACTCGCCCTGGAAAGTCCGGGTTACGGTGTGTTTGTCATGGCGCGGTTACCGGAGCGTGAAAAACTGTTCAAATGGGTCGGCCCCATTGGTCCGGACGACTGGATCTTGCTCGCCAAGGCCGACAGCAAGATCGCTCTCGACTCGCTGGAGCAGGCGCGCCAATACAAGATCGGTGCCTACAAGGGCGACGCGATCGCCGAGACGTTGGCCAAGCAAGGGCTGAAGCCGATGGTCGTGCTGCGTGACCAGGACAATGCCCGCAAGCTGGTCAATGGCCAGATCGACCTGTGGGCCACCGGTGACCCGGCCGGGCGGTACCTGGCGCGACAGGAAGGGGTGAGCGATCTCAAGACTGTGCTGCGCTTCAACAGTGCCGAGCTGTACCTGGCCTTGAACAAGGACGTGCCTGACGACGTGGTTGCCCGGCTACAAAAGGCCTTGGATGAGCTGCGCAAGGAAGGTGAAGTGGACGCGATCATGGCGCGGTATCTCTAGAACTTCAGCCGCCGCGCTGCCGCCTTCGTCGGATCGCCGCCCGGAGCAGGCTCGCTCCCACAAAGTTGCCTGGGTGTTCACAGATACGATGCCCACCTCAGAATCCCTGTGGGAGCGAGCCTGCTCGCGAATGCGGTGGATCAGCTTGCAGAGATGTTGAATGTGCTGGCCCCTTCGCGAGCAAGCCCGCTCCCACAAAGTTGCCTGGGTGTTCACAGATACGATGCCCACCTCAGAATCCCTGTGGGAGCGAGCCTGCTCGCGAATGCGGTGGATCAGCTTGCAGAGATGTTGAATGTGCAGCCTTCATCGCGAGCAGGCTCGCTCCCACAGGGGATCAGCTGTGAACACAAATCTTGTGCCCGATGCAGAACCACTGTGGGAGCGAGCTTGCTCGCGATGGGCTGCTACCGATAAACCCCATCTTTCCCATGCCCAACCATCGCCCGGTTGCTGCGCAGGCTGATCATCGATTTGATGTCGATCCATTCGATGCCCTGGGCCTTGAGCTTGGGCAGTTCGCGTTCGAGCACGGCCAGGGTCTGCGGGTAGGGATGGCCGATCATCACGGCCGAGCCTTGCCGGCGGGCCAGGTCAATGGCGATCTGGAGCTGGCCGGCTATGGCTGCTTCGGTGCGCTCGTCATCCAGGAACACATCCCGCGACACACTGGCGAGGCCGATCTTCTGCGCCTCGGCGGCGGCGACGGTCTGGGCGCTGGTGCGGCTGTCGACGAAAAACTTGTGACGCTGCTGCAAATTCGCCATCAGCCAGGCCATGGCCTGGGGTTGGGCGGTCATGCGGCTGCCCATGTGGTTGTTGATCCCGCTGGTATAGGGCACGGCGGCGAACGCGGCGTCCAGGCGTTTGCCCAGTTCTTCGATGGGCAGTTCCGGATGCCAGGCGAATGGCCCGGTGGCCGGGTCCATGGGCATGTGGAGCATGACCAGCTTGCCGGCGCGATGGGCTTCGCGGGCGAGCTCGGCGGCATGGGGCGTGTCGGGCATGATCGCGGCGGTGACCGGACCAGGGAGGGCCAATACCCGGCGATCCCGAGGCAGGTTCTGCCCCAGGTCGTCGATGATCAGGCTCAGGTACGCCTTGTGCGGCGAAGAAGGTGTGGCGGGGGCCGCGTTAACGGCTCCCGCCAGCAGGCACAGCAGGACGAAGGTGAAGCGCAAGCCCATCTCAGCGGCCGGACGTGATGTTCAACCCCTTGAGCAAGCTCAAGGCCTGGGCCAATTGATAGTCGTCGTCCTGCGGCATTGGCTTGGCCTTGGCGCCGGAGCCGGTCGGTTTGTCGGCGCCGCCGTTGCCATTGCCCAAGTGACCTTGCAGGTCGGCTTCCTTGAAGTATTCGCTATCCGCCTCGCTAGTGATCTTGGCCTTGCGCACTTCGATGTCCGGGACGATGCCCTGGGCCTGGATGGAGCGGCCGTTAGGCGTGAAGTACAGCGCGGTGGTGATCTTCAGGGCGCGCTCGTTGTTCAGTGGCAACACAGTCTGCACCGAGCCCTTGCCGAAGCTGGTGGTACCCATGACCACGCCGCGTTTCTGGTCCTGCAGGGCGCCGGCGACGATTTCCGAGGCCGAGGCACTGCCGCCGTTGATCAGCACCACCAGTGGCACGGCTTCGCTCAAGTCGTTGCCAGTGGCCGAGAAACGCAGTTCGGAATTGGCGATGCGCCCCTTGGTGTAGACGATCAGGCCCTTGGTGATGAAGTGGTCCACCACTTCCACGGCCGATTGCAGCACGCCGCCGGGGTTGTTGCGCAGGTCCAGGACCAGGCCGTTGAGTTTCTTGCCGTTGTCCTTGCGCAGCTTGGCCAGGGACTTGGCGACTTCTTCGCCGGTCTTGACCTGGAACTGAGTGATACGGATGTAGCCGTAGCCCGATTCCAGCAGCTGGCTCTTCACGCTCTTGACCTGGATGACCGCCCGGGTCAGGGTCACATCGAACGGCGTGCCGCCGTCGCGTACCAGGGTCAGGGTGATCTTCTGGCCGATCTTGCCGCGCATCTTGTCCACGGCTTCGGTCATGCTCTGGCCGCGGGTCGGTTGGCCGTTGATCTTGACGATGAAGTCACCGGCCTGGATGCCAGCCTTCGAGGCAGGCGTGTCGTCGATCGGCGAGACGACCTTGACGAAACCGTCTTCGCTGCCGACTTCGATGCCCAGGCCGCCGAACTCGCCGCTGGTGCTTTCCTGCAATTCGGCAAAATCTTCCGGCCCCAGGTAGGCCGAGTGCGGGTCAAGGTTGCTGAGCATGCCTTTGATGGCGTTCTCCAGCAGCATCTTGTCATCCACGGGCTCGACATAGGCGGCCTTGATCCGGTCCATGACCTCGGCAAAGGTGCGCAGTTCGTCCAGCGGCAGCGGGGCCTTGGTGGTCGCGGCGGTGGCGGCGGGTGCCGATGGGGCCGGTTCGGCGGCAAAAGCCAGGGGCGCACCGATCACGAGGGCGATCGTCAGGGCCAGCGAGGTGAGGCGGGACAAATGCAGCATGTCGAACGAACTCCTTAATAGGATGGGCGCGCTATCCTTGCGCACGACACCATTGGGCCGGGTCACTGGGGCGACCCTGCTGACGAATAGCGAAATACAGCGCTGGCGTATCCTGCCCGCCACTGTTGCCGACCGTGGAGATGGACTCACCGGCCTTGACCACATCGCCCGCCGCCTTGAGCAGCGTCTGGTTGTGGCCGTACAGGCTCAAGTAACCGTTGCCGTGATCGAGGATCACCAACAGGCCGGCGCCACGCAACCAGTCGGCGAATACCACGCGACCGCCATGCACGGCATGCACCTGGCTGCCGGCGGAAGCGCTGATCATGACCCCGTCCCACTTGGTGCGGGTGTCGTCGCCGCGGGTTTCACCGAAGCGCGCAAGCAATCGACCATTGACCGGCCATGGAAGTTTGCCTCGGGCTGAAGCAAAAGCACCGCCGAAGGTTTCGCCATCACTGGAAACCAGCGCGCCGGGGCTGGTTTTTGCCGGTTTGCGCGGGGCGTCGCCGGCGTCCGCGTCGGCCTGGGCTTCACGTAAGCGCTTTTTTTCGGCTTCCTGCTGGGCGATCAGCGCTTTCTGACGCGCTTCTTCTGCCTCTCGAGCCTGACGGGCCAGGGTTTCCTCGATGGTTTTCAACACATTGGCCAGTTCGGCCTGGTCCTGCTCGCGAGCCTTGAGCTTGCTGTCGCGGGCCTTCACGTCGTCATTGAGCTTGGCCAGGGCCACCTGGCGCTCCTTGCGAACCTTCTCGAGTTCTTCACGCTGGGTGTCGAGGCTGCTTTTCTGCACCAGCAACTGGGCTTGCTGCAGCTCGATGTCTTTTTCGACATTGGCCAGTTGGCGCAGGGTTTCGTTGAAATTCTTGAGTTGCTCCAGGCGGGCCTGGCTCAGGTAGTCGTAATAAGTGAGGGTGCGGGCGAATTTCTCGGGGTTCTGTTGGTTGAGCAGCAGCTTGAGGTATTCCTGGCGGCCGTTCTGGTAGGCGGCCCGGGCCTGGATGGCGATCAGCTTTTGCTGCTCAGTGCGCGCGCCCTGGAGTTTTTTTTTCTCTCCATCGAGCCGCTGCAGCTCGGATTCGCTTTTCTTCAGCTCTTTTTGCAGGGCGTCGACCTGCTTCTCCAGCTTGCCCATCTCGGTTTCGGTGCCGCGCAGGTCTTTCTGCACGCTGGATTTTTCTTCCTGCAACTTGCCCAGCAGTTTTTTCAGCTCGGCAATGTCCTGGCGCGTGGCTTCCAACTGCTGTTGGGTTTGCGCGCGCTCGTCGGCAAAGGCCGGTTGGAGCAGGCAGGTCAGAGCGAGGGCTATCAGGACGCGAAGCATAGAGGCGGGCGGCACCAGGGTAAGGGACGGCCTAGTATGCCCGCCCCACGCTGCAAAAAAAACGCCCATTTGGGGCTGTGTGATAACTGGAGCAGGGCAAGGCACTCATTTCCCGCCAAACCCCTGTGGGAGCAAAGCTTGCTCGCGATGACGTCGGCACATCCAACGAAGATGTAAATGGTTGGATTGCTATCGCGAGCAAGCTTTGCTCCCACAGGTTTGCGGGATTTGTGTTTCGTCAGACGAGGATCGAAGTCCCGGTCATCTCCGCCGGCTTCTCCATGCCCAGCAACATCAGCATGGTCGGCGCTACGTCAGCCAGCACGCCGCCGTCGCGAACCTTGAAGTCACGCTTGCCGACATAGATGAAAGGCACCGGCTCGGTGGTGTGGGCGGTGTGGGCCTGGCCGGTGGATTCGTCGGACATTTGCTCGACGTTGCCGTGGTCGGCCGTGATCAACGCTTCCCCGCCGACTTTTTCCAAAGCCTCGACGATGCGACCCACGCAGGCATCCAGGCATTCCACGGCCTTGACCGCCGCCTCGAACACGCCGCTATGGCCCACCATGTCGCCGTTGGCATAGTTCACAACGATGACGTCGTAGCGCTGGTTCTCGATGGCATCGACGATGCGGTCGGTCACTTCCGGCGCGCTCATTTCCGGTTGCAGGTCGTAGGTGGCGACTTTTGGCGACGGGATCAGGATGCGTTCCTCACCCGGGAAAGGTTCTTCACGGCCACCGGAGAAAAAGAACGTCACGTGGGCGTACTTTTCGGTCTCGGCGATGCGTAGCTGGGTCTTGCCGTTTTTCGCCAGGTAGTCGCCGAGCACATTTTCCAGGCTGCCGGCGGCGAAGGCCGATGGCGCGGGAATGCTGGCGGCGTATTGAGTCAGCATCACGAAACCGGCCAGTTTCGGCTGGCGGGCGCGTTCGAATTCCTGGAAATCGTCTTCGACAAATACGCGGGTCAGTTCGCGGGCGCGGTCGGCGCGGAAGTTCATGAACACCACGGCATCGCCGTCTTCGACTTTAACCGGCGCGCCGAGGGTGGTGGCCTTGACGAATTCGTCGCTTTCGCCGCGCTCGTAGGCGGCTTGCAGGCCTTCTTGCGCGGTGGCGGCATGAAACTCGGCATTGCCATCGACGATCAGGTTGTAAGCCTGGGCGACTCGGTCCCAGCGGTTATCGCGGTCCATGGCGAAGTAGCGACCGATCAGGCTGGCGATCCGGCCTTTGCCCAGCGCCTTGAACGCGTCGTCCAATACTTTGATCGACGACTCGGCGCTCTTCGGTGGCGTATCGCGGCCATCGAGAAAGGCGTGCAGATAAATATTTTCAGCACCACGCCTGGCAGCGAGTTCGGCCATGGCGACCAGGTGATCCTGGTGGCTGTGCACGCCACCGTCGGACAACAGGCCCATGAAATGCACGGCCTTGCCGGCGGTCACGGCTTTATCCACGGCGGCGCAGATGGTCGGGTTTTCGAAGAATTCGCCGTCGCGGATCGATTTGGTCACGCGGGTGAAGTCCTGGTACACCACACGGCCTGCGCCGAGGTTCATGTGGCCGACTTCGGAGTTGCCCATCTGCCCGTCCGGCAGGCCGACATCCATGCCGCTGCCGGAGATCAGGCCGTTGGGCACGGTGGCCCACAAACGGTCCAGCACCGGCTTGTTGGCCGAATACACGGCGTTGGATTCGTGGCTGTCACTGTGACCGAAGCCGTCGAGAATCATCAGGACCAAAGGTTTAAGCGTGGTAGTCATGGAATCCACTCGTGGCGGGTTAAAAGAAGACGATGGAAAAGGGACGGGCAGTTTAAAGGTAAGTTCCGACGGCGTCACCGCCGGGCGGGGTTTGGCCGGCCTTGCGTGCTGTGTATACTGGCCGACATTTTAACGCCCTGGAACCTCCTTCGATGGTTGCTCACCTGATTGAATTTGCCACTAACCACTACATTCTCGTCGGTATCTTCGTCGTACTGCTGGCGTTGCTGGTTGCCCACACGATGCAGGGCGGCGGACGCAGCCTGAGCACCGGCGAGCTGACCGCGCTGGTCAACAAGGACGCCGGCGTCGTGGTCGATATCCGCCCGAGCAAGGACTACGCCGCCGGTCACATTGTCGGCGCGCTGAACATTCCCCAGGACAAACTGATCGCTCGTGCGGCCGAACTGGAAAAACACAAGGCCAAGACGCTGATTCTGGTGGACGCCCAGGGCCAGCAGGCCGGTACCCTTGCCCGCGAACTGATGAAGTCCGGCTTCACCGCCGCCAAACTGTCCGGTGGCGTTGCGAGCTGGAAAGCCGACAATCTGCCCCTGGTGAAGTGACATGCCCCACGTAGTTGTCTATTCCAGCGATTACTGCCCTTATTGCTCCCGAGCCAAGCACCTGCTCCAGAACAAAGGCGTGGCTTTCGAAGAGATCAAGGTCGACGGCAAGCCGCAACTGCGCGCCGAAATGACCCAGAAGGCCCGGCGCACCTCCGTGCCGCAGATCTGGATCGGCGACACCCACGTGGGCGGTTGCGATGACCTGTTCGCCCTGGAGCGCGCCGGCAAGCTCGACGCGCTGCTCAAGGCCTGAATTCCCAATTAATAGAACCTGAAAGTAAGAAGGATCTGCGATGACTGACCAACAGAACACAGCTGCCACTGAAGAAGAAGCCGCACCGCAATTCTCCTTGCAGCGCATTTACGTTCGCGACCTGTCCTTCGAAGCCCCGAAAAGCCCGGCGATCTTTCGCCAGCAGTGGGAGCCGAGCGTAGGCCTGGACCTGAACACCCGTCAGAAAGCCCTGGAAGATGACTTCCACGAAGTGGTGCTGACCCTGTCGGTGACCGTGAAGAACGGTGACGAAGTGGCGTTCATCGCCGAAGTGCAACAGGCCGGTATCTTCCTGATCAAGAACCTGGACGCCGCTTCGATGAGCCACACCCTGGGCGCGTTCTGCCCGAACATCCTGTTCCCTTACGCCCGCGAAACCCTGGACAGCCTGGTGACCCGCGGTTCGTTCCCGGCCCTGATGCTGGCTCCGGTGAACTTCGATGCCCTGTATGCGCAAGAACTGCAGCGCATGCAACAGAAAGGCGGCGCGACCGTTCAGTAAACCGGTCGGCGCAAGTCCAATGTGGGAGCGGGCTTGCTCGCGAAAGCGGTGTGTCAGGCGACATTGATGTTAACTGACACACCGCTTTCGCGAGCAAGCCCGCTCCCACATTTGTTATGCGGTGTTATTGAAAGCCGTTCTGCCGCCACGCCTCATAAACCGCCACCGCCACGGTATTGGACAGGTTCAGGCTGCGGCAGCCTTCGCGCATCGGCAGGCGCAGGCGCTGCTCGGCGGGCAGGGCGTCCAGCACGTCAGCCGGCAGGCCACGGCTTTCCGGGCCGAACAGGAACGCATCACCGGCAACGAAGCTGGCGTCATGGAACGGCCGCGAACCCTTGGTGGTAAAGGCGAACAGACGCGGATGCCCGAGGCTCTCCAGGCAACTGGCGAGGTCGGCGTGACGCTGCAAGGTGGCATACTCGTGGTAGTCGAGGCCGGCCCGGCGCAAGCGCTTGTCGTCCATGTCGAAGCCCAGCGGTTCGATCAAATGCAGGTGGCAGCCGCTGTTGGCGCACAGCCTGATGACGTTGCCGGTATTGGGCGGTATTTCCGGTTGAAAAAGGATGACGTGAAACATGCACGGCTCCGCAGATAAAGATGAGCGGCATTCTACGCCGCAAACCGACCGACGTTCGAAGCTAATGCCTCGGGTGATGGGTTCGTTGGCGATCGTCGGCATGATGGTGGGGCTGATGATCGGGCGCCTGACCACGCCCGACCCGAGCGCGTTGCAACAGGTCGAAGTGACAGACGGGGTGCTGGTGGCCTGGTTCAACAATGAACCCAAGCTCCATGGGGAAATCGTCGACGGCTCGGTGGCGCTGCTGTTCCAGGCAGAAGGTCGGCCGCAGAAGGGCCAGTTGAAAGTCAACGGCAAGGACGTGAACTGGCGGGTGCGTTTGAGTGACAAGGGGTTGTTGCTGACGCTGGTGGCGGCGCGTCCGTTGCGAGGGGAGTGGACCGGCAGCGAAGTCGATGACCGCTGGCGGCTGGAGGTCCGTCTCCAGGAGCAATAAAAGAGGGAATCCCCGGCCTGCCTGTACCAAGGTCCCCAAAACGGGAGGGCGCGCGCTGAGCGCATGGCCCTGGGTATAAAGAAGGGAAACCTTGACCTGCCTGTATCAAGGCCCCCAAAACAGTGGGCTCGCTGAGCCCGTATAAAATGGGGAATCCCCGGCCTGCCTGTACCAAGGTCCCCGAAACTGGGTAGTGATCTAGCTATTGCAGGGGGCGTGCCAGTTTTAAATGGCTTGTCACAAAAAGACCGCTGGTGATGCGAAAAGCCCCGTATTCCGGGGCTTTTGTTTTTATTTGTGCGGTTTTTTCGAACGGGGTCGATGGGGTTTGGCTCGTTGTGTATGCGCAATTGCGGTTCGCAGTGCATTGATGCGGTGCACAAAGATCCAATGTGGGAGCGGGCTTGCTCGCGAAAGCGGTGTTTCAGGCGACATTGATGTCAACTGACACACCGCTTTCGCGAGCAAGCCCGCTCCCACAGGGTTAAAGGCTGATCAGCCCTCATCCCCATCATCATCATCCCCTCCATCGACCTTCATACCCAATTCCTTGATCTTGCGGGTCAAGGTATTGCGGCCCCAGCCCAGTAGCACGGCGGCGTCGCGGCGGCGGCCGGCGGTGTGCTTGAGGGCGGTTTCGATCATGATCCGCTCGAAGCTGGGCACGGCACTGTCCAACAGGCTCGACTGGCCACGGGCCAGGGCCTGGTCGGCCCACTGGCGCAGGGCTTGTTCCCAGTTGGTCACCGGGGCCGAATCCTGCGGCAGGCTCAACAGCTCCGGCGGCAGGTCGCTGATGTGCACTTCGCGACCCGAAGCCATCACCGTGATCCAGCGGCAGGTGTTCTCCAACTGGCGCACGTTGCCCGGCCACGGCAGGTTCTTGAGGTATTCCTCGGTTTCGCTCTTGAGCAGCTTGGGCTCGACCGCCAGTTCCTGGGCCGCGCGGCTGAGGAAGTGCCGGGCCAGGGTCGGGATGTCTTCACGACGGTCCGCCAGGCGCGGGATATGGATGCGGATCACGTTCAGGCGATGGAACAAGTCCTCACGGAATTTGCCGGCGTGTACCAGGGTTTCCAGGTTCTGGTGGGTCGCGGCGATGATGCGCACATCGACCTTGACCGGCGTATGACCGCCGACCCGATAGAACTCGCCATCGGCCAATACGCGCAGCAGGCGGGTCTGGGTGTCAGCCGGCATGTCGCCGATTTCATCGAGGAACAGCGTGCCGCCGTCGGCTTGCTCGAAGCGCCCGCGGCGCAGGTTGGCCGCGCCGGTGAACGCGCCTTTCTCATGGCCGAACAGTTCGGACTCCATCAGGTCCTTGGGAATCGCCGCCATGTTCAACGCGATGAACGGCGACGCCGCCCGTGGGCTGTGGCGGTGCAGGGCGTGGGCCACCAGTTCTTTACCAGTGCCCGACTCGCCGTTGATCAGCACGGTGATGTTGGAGTGGCTCAAGCGCCCGATGGCGCGAAACACTTCCTGCATCGCCGGCGCTTCGCCGATGATTTCCGGGGTGCGGGCCAAGGCCGGCACTTCTTCCAGGCCCTGTTGCTCCTGGGCGTGCTGGTTGGCGCGCTTGACCAGCGACACCGCTTCGTCGACGTCGAATGGCTTGGGCAGGTATTCAAAAGCGCCGCCCTGGTAGGACGCCACGGCGCTGTCCAGGTCGGAATGGGCGGTCATGATGATCACCGGCAGGCGCGGATGCTGTTCGCGAATCCGCGCCAACAGATCGAGGCCGCTGGCGCCCGGCATGCGGATGTCGGAAATGATGACGTCCGGTTGCTGACGCGCCAGGCGACTCATCACCCCATCGGCGCTGTCGAAGCTCTGGGTGGTCATGCCTTCCTGTTGCAAGGCTTTCTCCAGGACCCAACGGATAGAACGGTCGTCATCGACGATCCACACGGTTTCACTACGGCTCATGTCGATGTGGCTCCTTGTTCCAGTGGCAGGAAGATCGAGAAGGTGGTGTGGCCGGGGTGGCTCTCACATTCGATCAAGCCCTGATGCTGACTGATGATGTTCTGGGTAATGGCCAGGCCCAGCCCGGTACCGTCCGGACGGCCGCTGACCATGGGGAAAAAGATGGTTTCCTGCAGCTCGGCTGGGATGCCCGGGCCGTTGTCGATGATTTCGATCTTGGTCACCAGGCGATGGCGCACGTGGCCGATGGTGAACTGGCGCATGGCGCGGGTCCGCAGGCTGATGCGGCCCAGGCGCAGTTCGTTCTGGCTGCTGATGGCCTGCATGGCGTTGCGCACGATGTTCAGTACGGCCTGGATCATTTGTTCGCGGTCGATCAAGACATCGGGAATGCTCGGGTCATAGTCGCGCACCAAGGTGATGCAACCCTGGCTTTCGGCTTCCACCAGGCTGCCGACACGCTCCAGCACTTCATGGACGTTGCACATCGCCAGGGATGGCAGCTTGTTCGAACCCAGCATGCGGTCCACCAGGTTCCGCAGGCGGTCGGCTTCCTCGATGATGACGTTGGTGTAGTCCTTGAGGCTTTCTTCCGGCAGTTCGCGGGCGAGCAACTGCGCCGCGCCACGTATCCCGCCGAGGGGGTTCTTGATTTCATGGGCGAGACCGCGCACCAGCATCTTGCTGGTTTCCTGCTTGGACAATTGCGCCTCTTCCTTGGTGATGCGCAGCAGTCGATCACGGGGATGGACTTCCAGCAGCAGCAAAGTGGCACCGTTGTTCAGGATCGGCGTGACGGCGTAATCCACGGTCAGGGTCTGGCCGGTCAGGGCGGTGAGCATTGCTTCACGCTTGGTGAACGGGTGGGCCTGCTCCACCGCTTGGCGCAGGGAGTTGAGCGCTTCGGCGGATTCGGTGAATAACTCGCTGATGAACTGCCCGTGACTGCGCTGGCCGCTGACGGCCAGGAGCATCTCCGCCGCCGGGTTCATATACTCGAGGCGCAATTCGGCGTCGAGCAGGATGGTCGCGGTGGTGAGGTTGTCGAGCAGCAAGCGGTGTAGTGCGTCGCTAATGGTCATCAGGACCTCTTTTGGAGCGTAGCAACTGGGGACCGATCCCAAATTGCGCGCGCGATTAATGCGCTGTTGCGAGGAAAATGCAAAAACCAAACCAAGGCTCCGAAAAGAAGCGTTTAGAGCCTCAAAAGGGTGTTTTTCGGTCGGTTGCGTGGCGTTCTGCCAGCTTTTTCGGGTACTTTCGAACCAAAATGGGTTTTAGAACTGGGTATCGTGCAAGCTATTGCACTAATATAGTGCGTCGGTGTGGGCGGTGTTAGAAGAACGGCAAGATGCTGCTTTTTTCTTCTTCAGGTTTTTCGGCGAGAGGGCACTCGGGCCTTTGACCGTAGTCGGCCGTGGCGCAGGGCTTGATGCGGCGCTTTTGCGCCAGGGACATGCGCTGCATGTGGAAGGGCTGGTTGGCGGTGCGCTCGACGATGCGGTCCTGCTCGTCGAGGATTTCGACCGCCAGGTGATGAGTGCCTCGATCGATATTACTCAAGGCGAATACCGGGCTCGGCCCCGGCGCGCCCGTCGGCTGGCCGTCGAGCAACAGGCGGTAGCGGTGGCCTTTTTTCAGGCCGGGCTCGCTGGTGACGCTGACGATCAGTTCGCCTGCGGTGCTGCGTATCGTCGCGTCCGGCTCGGGTATCAACAGCCGGAGCATTTCGTAATGGAACAGCGGCTCGGGCCGGGCTTCGGCCGCAGGCGCCGAGGGTGTGCTCGCGGGCGGCGTCGGCATCCGGTTGCCGGGTGACACTTGGACTTTCTTTGCGTTGCCAGGGCGCGGCTGATCGGTGAACACGCGATTACCCTGGGCATCGATGTAGGTGTAGACCTGCGCCACCCCGGGCAGCGCCGCCAATGCCAGGCCAAGGGCGAGCCACCAGCGGATCATGGTCGGTGCACCCGTTGCACGGTGAACGTGACGGTTTCGCTTTGCTGCACAAGGTTCTCTCCGTCGATGACCTGAACCGCCAGGCTGTGTTCGCCCCGATCGATATTCATCAATTGCAGGCGCGGCACGTTGCTCGGCTGGCCGTAGGGCTGCCCGTCCAGCAGCAAACGGAACAGATGGGGGCTGCGCAGGCGCGGTTGGGTACGCACGCCCACGGTGAAGGTGCCGTTGTTGGCTCGCAGGGCCTCCTCGGTGGGGATGTCGATCAGTTCCAGGATCTCATAGGCATTGCGCGGCTCGTCGCTGTTCGCGGGGGCTGGTGGCGTGTCCGGGCTGGTCGGGGATTGACGTTCGATGCTGTTGAGCGGCGGCAACTCCACCGTCTGCGCCGGTACGCCTTGGGGCGGCTGGTTGCTGTAGGCGGTGTTGCCCTCGGCGTCGGTGTACTTGTAGATCTGCGCGGCGGCGGGCAGTGCCAGCAGCAACAGGATGATTGAAAAACCGCGACCCATGGGAAATCGACCGAAAACCAAAGTGATGGATGCAGCATAGGCCAGGGCGGATGGTTGGCCCAGTGTTGTGTTCACAGCAAATCCCCTGTGGGAGCGGGCTTGCTCGCGAAGGCGGTGTGTCAGTCGCTGAGATATTGAATGTGCCGGCCCCTTCGCGAGCAAGCCCGCTCCCACAGGGGATCTGCAGTGAACACAATCTTGTGCCCGATGCATAACCACTGTGGGAGCGAGCCTGCTCGCGAAAGCGGTGTGTCAGACGCTGATATGTTGAATGTACAGGCCTCATCGCGAGCAGGCTCGCTCCCACAAGGGAAGGGGGGGCTGTCTTAAGCTTTTGTGGAGATACACAGTCCTCCGGTCGCTCGGATCAGCGCGAGGCGGTGCACCGGGTGCTGTTTGTTGTGGTGGGTGGCTCGGGCCAGCCATTGCGGGCAGTGCGGGTCGGTGCGGTAGGGGGCGAAATCGGCCAGTTGTTGCAGCAGGCGTTTTTGCAGTCGATCAAGTTGTGGGCGGATCTCGCCAACCAAGTCCGGCCGTGGCAGGTCCGGGGCCTTGCCGTCCAGGGCCCAGTCGGACAAGTTGATGTATTGCACCATCTTGTTGGCTTCTATCTGGGCGGCGAAAAACGCTTCCACGGTTTCACCACTCAGCTTGTAGGCCGGCGCCTGGGCAACGGCGGCGGCAATGACTTCACGCTCGCGCTGACGGTCCTCTACAGGTTTGCCACTGTCCCATTTGCTCAACGCTACCTGGTCGGCGATGGCCAGGCGTTCGCCAATGGCGTTGAGCAGCGGGGTGAGGTCGTCAGGGGCGGGGGTCGAGGCGGCTTCGGCGGTGGTAGCCAGCAGCGCGGCAGACAGGGCAAGGCAGAGCTTGAAGCGCAACGTCATGGTCAGTCTCGTCTTCTGTGGGGAGCGACGAGGCATCATGCACTTAACCTGCACCCATAAAAAAGGCCTCCCGAAGGAGGCCTCTCTTTAGTTCACGCCGTGCGTGGCGGCGCTTACTGGATCAGCAGCTGTAGTACAGCTCATATTCCAGTGGGTGTACGAAGGTGCGAACCTTGATTTCTTCTTCGCTTTTCAGCGCGATGTAAGCGTCGATGAAGTCATCGCTGAATACGCCGCCCTTGGTCAGGAATGCACGGCCCTTGTCCAGCTCTTCCAGGGCTTCTTTCAGGCTGCCACAGACCTGTGGGATTTCCTTGGCCTCTTCAGGCGGGAGGTCATACAGGTTTTTGTCAGCGGCATCGCCAGGGTGGATCTTGTTCTGGATACCATCCAGGCCGGCCATCATCAGTGCAGCGAAGGCCAGGTACGGGTTGGCAGCCGGATCCGGGAAGCGTGCTTCGATACGGCGGGCTTTAGGGCTGTTCACGTAAGGAATACGGATCGAGGCGGAACGGTTGCGAGCCGAGTAGGCCAGCATGACCGGAGCTTCGAAGCCTGGGACCAGACGCTTGTAGGAGTTGGTCGACGGGTTGGTGAAGCCGTTCAGGGCCTTACCGTGCTTGATGATACCGCCGATGAAGTACAGGGCAGTGTCCGACAGGCCGGCATAGCCTTCGCCTGCGAAGGTGTTCTTGCCGTCCTTGGAGATCGACATGTGAACGTGCATGCCCGAACCGTTGTCGCCGTACAGAGGCTTCGGCATGAAGGTCGCGGTGCGGCCGTAGGCGTCAGCCACGTTGTGCACGCAGTACTTGAGGGTCTGAACTTCGTCAGCCTTCTTGACCAGCGTGTTGAATTTCACGCCGATTTCGTTCTGGCCGGCAGTCGCCACTTCGTGGTGGTGAACTTCGACGGTCTGGCCCATTTCTTCCAGTGCGTTGCACATGGAGGTACGGATCTCGTGGTCGAAGTCGAACGGTGGAACCGGGAAGTAACCGCCCTTGATACCTGGGCGGTGGCCTTTGTTGCCGCCTTCCACGTCCTGGTCGGACATCCACGAACCTTGTTCGGAGAAGATCTTGAACATCGAGCCGGAGATGTCGGACTTGAACTTGACCGAGTCGAAGATGAAGAACTCAGGCTCAGGACCGAAGAAAGCGGTGTCGCCGATACCGGTGGACTTCAGGTATTCCTCGGCACGGTGGGCGATGGCGCGTGGGTCGCGGTCATAGCCTTGCATGGTCGAAGGTTCGATGATGTCGCAGACCAGGATCAGGGTCGGCTCTTCGGTGAACGGGTCCAGGACGGCGGTTTCGTCGTCCGGCATCAGGATCATGTCGGAGGCTTCGATGCCTTTCCAGCCGGAGATGGAGGAACCGTCGAACATCTTGCCGATTTCGAAGAATTCGTCGTCCAGCGCATCACGGGCCGGCATGGTCACGTGATGTTGAGTGCCTTTGGTGTCAGTGAAGCGCAGATCAATCCACTTGACGTCATGATCTTTGATGAGTTGAACCGACTTCGACATATGTCCTCCGGGTGGCTTCGGGCGGGTAGTGGAGTGCCCTTAGATATGGGTGATGCCGGCGCGAATACTCTGCCAAGGCAACCTGCCTCACAAGGGAGCAAATTGCATGCCAGTGCCCCACCATGGGTTTTTTGCACCAAATCCTCGCTTTTAAAGGCGTAAATCACAGATTGTCAGACAATAACGCACTGCAATGTGGCGCCGTCAATCGATAATGACCTGTTTTGGTGCATGCAAAACCATCTGCACAGAAACTGGTTAAACCTTGAGCAATTTCCGCTATAATCCGCGCCCCCCTTTTTCGGCTGGCCGTTCGCGCGCTGTTTTCATGAAACTAATCGTAAAAGTCTTCCCCGAGATCACCATCAAGAGCCGCCCGGTACGGATGCGTTTCATCCGCCAGTTGGCCAAGAACATCCGTGCCGTGCTCCGAGACCTGGACCCGGCTGTGGTGGTGAATGGCGTGTGGGACAACCTCGAGCTGGAAACCCGTGTCAGCGAACCCAAGGTCCTCAAGGAAATGACCGAGCGCCTGAGCTGCATGCCGGGCATCGCGCATTTTCTGCAAGTCGATGAATACCCGTTGGGTGATTTCGACGACATCCTTGCCAAGTGCATGCTTCATTATGGTGACGCACTGACCGGCAAGATCTTTTCGGTGCGTTGCAAGCGTGCGGGCAAGCATGCGTTCAGCTCGATGGATGTGGAGAAGTACGTCGGCAGCCAGTTGCGCCGGCAGTGCGGCGCGGCCGGTATTTCGTTGAAAGACCCGGAAATCGAAGTCCGCATCGAAATTCGCGACCAGCGGCTGTTCGTGATCCACAGCCAGCACAACAGCATCGGCGGTTATCCGCTGGGTTCGCTGGAGCAGACCCTGGTGCTGATGTCCGGTGGCTTCGACTCCACGGTAGCCGCCTACCAGATTATGCGTCGCGGGTTGATGAGCCATTTCTGCTTCTTCAACCTCGGCGGGCGCGCCCATGAATTGGGCGTAATGGAAGTGGCGCACTTCATCTGGAAGAAGTACGGCAGCTCCCAACGCGTGTTATTTGTGAGTGTGCCGTTCGAGGAAGTCCTGGGCGAGATTCTCGGCAAAGTCGATAACAGTCATATGGGCGTCATTTTGAAGCGTATGATGTTGCGTGCCGCGTCGAGCATTGCCGACCGCCTGCAAATCGATGCGCTGGTGACCGGCGAGGCGATTTCCCAGGTATCGAGCCAGACGTTGCCGAACCTGTCGGTGATCGATTGCGTGACCGAGAAGCTGGTCTTGCGGCCGCTGATTGCCAGCCACAAGCAGGACATCATCGACCAGGCCAACGAAATCGGCACCGCCGAGTTTGCCCGGCACATGCCTGAGTACTGCGGCGTCATCTCGGTCAATCCGAAGACGGCGGCCAAGCGCGGGCGGGTAGAGCACGAAGAGAAAGAATTCGACATGGCGGTGCTCGAGCGAGCGCTCGAAAACGCCAGGCTGGTGCCGATCGATCGAGTCATCGATGAGTTGGGCCAGGATGTTCAAATTGAAGAAGTCGGCGAAGCACTGGCCGGTCAGATCATCATCGACATCCGCCACCCGGATGACGCTGAAGACGACCCGCTGAGTGTCGCCGGCATCGAGGTAAAAACGATGCCGTTCTATGCAGTGAACGCGCGTTTCAAGGAACTGGACCCTACTCGCCAGTACCTGCTCTATTGCGACAAAGGCGTGATGAGTCGCCTGCATGCCCACCATTTGCTCAGTGAGGGGCATGCCAATGTGCGCGTTTATCGACCGAGCTAAGTGCCCGGGGCTGTTTGCCTGTGGCCTGCGTCACCGGCCCCCCGACGCCGCCGACACGCTGTAACTGTCGGACTCTACTGTAAATCGCTGCCACGACCTGTCAGCACACCGAATCCTCTGATCGAGATACACAAGTGATCGAAAATCTACGCAACATCGCCATCATTGCTCACGTTGACCATGGTAAGACCACCCTGGTAGACAAACTCTTGCGTCAATCCGGCACCCTGGAGCGCAACGAGCTCAACGACGAGCGCGTGATGGACTCCAACGACCAGGAAAAAGAGCGCGGTATTACCATCCTGGCAAAAAACACCGCCATCAACTGGAACGGCTACCACATCAACATCGTGGACACCCCGGGCCACGCCGACTTCGGTGGTGAAGTAGAGCGCGTGATGTCGATGGTTGACTCCGTACTGCTGCTGGTTGACGCTCAAGACGGCCCTATGCCGCAAACCCGTTTCGTGACCAAGAAGGCGTTCGAAGCCGGCCTGCGTCCGATCGTGTGCATCAACAAGGTTGACCGTCCAGGCGCGCGTCCAGACTGGGTTCTGGACCAGATCTTCGACCTGTTCGACAACCTGGGTGCCACCGAAGAACAGCTGGACTTCAAAGTCGTCTACGCCTCGGCCCTGAACGGCATTGCCGGTCTGGACCACACCGAAATGGCCGAAGACATGACCCCGCTGTACCAGTCGATCGTCGACAACGTACCTGCGCCGAAAGTCGACCGTGACGGTCCGTTCCAGATGCAAATCTCGGCACTGGACTACAACAGCTTCCTGGGTGTTATCGGTGTTGGCCGTATCGCTCGTGGTCGCGTCAAGCCGAACACTCCGGTCGTGGCTGTCGGCGCCGACGGCAAGCGCCGCAACGGTCGTATCCTGAAGCTGATGGGTCACCACGGCCTGCACCGTGTAGACGTTGAAGAAGCAGCCGCCGGTGACATCGTCTGCATCAGCGGTATGGACTCGCTGTTCATCTCCGACACCCTGTGCCACCCGGACACCGTTGAAGCGATGAAGCCGTTGACCGTCGACGAGCCAACCGTTTCCATGACCTTCCAGGTCAACGACTCGCCATTCTGCGGTAAAGAAGGCAAGTTCGTGACGTCCCGTAACATCAAGGAACGTCTGGACAAAGAGCTGCTGTACAACGTTGCACTGCGCGTTGAAGAAGGCGACTCGGCTGACAAGTTCAAGGTCTCCGGCCGTGGCGAGCTGCACCTCTCGGTGCTGATCGAAACCATGCGTCGCGAAGGCTTCGAAATGGCTGTAGGCCGTCCGGAAGTGATCATCCGTCTGGTTGACGGCGTGAAGCACGAACCGTTCGAAAACGTCACCATCGACCTGCCGGAAGAATCCCAAGGCAAGGTGATGGAAGAGATGGGCCTGCGTAAGGGCGACCTGACCAACATGGTGCCGGATGGCAAAGGCCGTGTACGTCTGGAATACAACATCCCTGCTCGTGGTCTGATCGGTTTCCGTAACCAGTTCCTGACCCTGACCAACGGTGCTGGCATCCTGACCTCGATCTTCGACCGTTACGACGTGATGAAGTCGGGCGACATGTCCGGCCGTCAGAACGGCGTTCTGGTTTCGGTTGAAACCGGCAAGGCGCTGACCTACTCCCTGGAAACCCTCCAGGCGCGTGGCAAGCTGTTCGTCGAGCACGGCCAGGAAATCTACGGCGGTCAGATCGTTGGTCTGAACAGCCGTGACAACGACCTGGGCGTGAACCCTACCAAGGGCAAGAAGCTCGACAACATGCGTGCTTCGGGTAAAGACGAAACCATCGCCCTGGTTCCACCTGTTCGCTTCACTTTGGAACAGGCCCTGGAGTTCATCCAGGATGACGAGCTGTGCGAAGTGACGCCTAAGTCGATCCGCCTGCGCAAGAAGATCCTGGACGAAAGCGAGCGTACCCGCGCCGCCAAGAAAGCCAAGAACTGATTGCCTTAGCCTCGGCTGAATGAAAACGCCCCCGGTTGTGAGACCGGGGGCGTTTTTTTGTGCCTGGAAATTATTGGGTGTCTGATAGGGCCCCTTCGCGAGCAAGCCCGCTCCCACAGTGGATCTTCAGTGGACACAGATTTTGTATCCGCCGTAGATCCATTGTGGGAGCGGGCTTGCTCGCGAAAGCGATCTGCAAAACGCCGCAGAAACTAGCAGTCGATCAGAATTTGTCCAACGTCCGCGGATTGCGCTCGCGCTCCACTTCCTTGGGCTTGTAGGCGCAATAGCCTGGCCGTGGCCCGACCCGAGGATGGTTGCGGCAGGTGTCCGGGCGCTTCTCGTAAATGGTGCACAGCCGGCTCTTGCGGTCCAGATAAAGGCAATCGTTGTTGCTCATGCGCTGGAGCGTGAAGATTTCCGACTTCTGGTTGTAACGCTCGACGATCCCTTCCTTTTGCAGGCGCTTGGCGATGTTCTTCGGTGGGTCGCCCAGTTCGAACTCATCGACGATGCCAATGCGGATCAGGTCCTTGATCTTGACCTCCACCGGCAGCGTGCAGCAGCTCGACACGCAGGAACCGCACATCGGGGCGGAGTACTTGGCCCAGGTATCGAGTCGGTCGATCTCCGCGGCGGCGATCAGGTTGGGCTTCATCATCACGGTTTACCAGCATGCATCAGGGCGCGCGATCATACCGGGACTGGTGAAATTTTGAACGACCATCTGCCGGTTTTTTTTGCATCCCGGCAAAACCTGTCCGGACCGGCACGGCCCCTGCATTCATTCGGCCATCCGGCAATTCCATGGCGGCGATTCTCCGACACTCGGGGAAATCCACCGAACCAAGAGCCTGTACCGTCTGTCAGACCGTCTAGGCTCAGACAATTCCATGCTCGTTCGAGGTCTTATCAATGACTCAAGAACCACTTGTTCGCGAAGCTGAAGTTGCGGCATTTCGCGACGCCGTGTTGACCAAACTCACTTATGCCGTCGGCAAGGACCCCGATCATGCGTTTGATCACGATTGGTTCGAAGCCATTGCCCTCGCCGCCCGCGACCACATGGTCGAACACTGGATGGACCACACGCGGCAGATCTACCGCAAGGGCCAGAAGCGGGTCTATTACCTTTCCCTGGAATTTCTCATCGGTCGCTTGCTCTACGACAGCCTGAGCAACCTCGGCTTGCTGGACACCGCCCGTGAGGCCTTGACTGAGCTGGGCGTGGACCTGGAGCGCATCCGCCTGCTCGAGCCCGACGCGGCGCTGGGCAACGGTGGCCTTGGCCGCTTGGCGGCGTGCTTCATGGAAAGCATGTCCACACTGGGTATCGCCGGCCATGGCTACGGTATTCGTTACGAACACGGCTTGTTCCGCCAGGCTATCGTCGACGGCTGGCAGCAGGAGCAGACCGAGCACTGGCTGGATTTCGGCAACCCGTGGGAGTTCGAACGTCCGGAAGTGGTCTACCCGATCGGCTTTGGCGGCAGCGTCGAGACCGTCACCGATGACACCGGCAAGACCCGCCAGGTCTGGTCCCCGGCCGAAACCGTGCGGGCCATTGCCTATGACACGCCAGTGGTGGGCTGGCGCGGCGCGAGCGTCAACACCCTGCGCCTGTGGCGTGCCCGGGCCATGGAAGAGCTGCACCTGGAGCGCTTCAATGCCGGCGACCACCTCGGCGCCGTAGCCGAAGTGGCTCGCGCCGAAAGTATTTCCCGCGTGCTGTACCCGGCCGACAGCACCGAAGCCGGCCAGGAGCTGCGCCTGCGCCAGGAGTATTTCTTCGTTGCCGCCTCGTTGCAGGACTTGCTGCGCCGGCATCGCAACATGCACACCTCGGTGCTGACCCTGGGCGATCACGCGGCCATCCAGCTCAACGACACGCACCCGTCCATTGCCGTGGCCGAGTTGATGCGGCAATTGGTGGATGTCTACGACGTGGCCTGGGACGCGGCTTGGCAGGTCACCCAGGACACGCTGTCGTATACCAATCACACGCTGTTGCCCGAAGCCTTGGAAACCTGGCCGGTGGGGCTGATGGAGCGCATGTTGCCCCGGCACATGCAGATCATCTACCTGATCAACGCCCAGCACATCGATTCGCTGCGGGCCAAGGGTGTGCACGATTTCGACGTCCTGCGCGCGGTGTCGCTGATCGAGGAAGACAACGGTCGCCGGGTGCGCATGGGCAACCTGGCGTTCCTCGGTTCCCACAGCGTCAATGGCGTGTCCGGGCTGCATACCCAGTTGATGCGCAGCACGGTGTTCTCCGAACTGCACAAACTCTATCCGGAGCGGATCAACAACAAGACCAACGGCATCACCTTCCGCCGCTGGCTGTTCCAGGCCAACGCTGAATTGACGTCGATGATGGTCGACGCCCTCGGCCCGAGCGTGCTTGACAACCCAGAGGAGCGCTTGATCGAACTGGAACCGTTTGCCGACAAGCCGGCGTTTCGCAAGCAGTTCGCCGAGCAGCGCCTGCACAGCAAGAAGGCCCTGGCTTACTTGATTCATGAACGATTGGGCATCGCCGTCAACCCGGCGGCGATGTTCGACGTGCAGGTCAAGCGGATCCACGAGTACAAGCGCCAATTGCTCAACCTGATGCACACCGTGGCGTTGTACCAGGCGATTCGTGCCGAGCCGGAAGTGGACTGGGTGCCGCGGGTGAAGATCTTCGCCGGCAAGGCCGCCGCCAGTTATCACCAGGCCAAGCTGATCATCAAATTGACCAACGACATCGCCCGGGTGGTGAACAACGACCCGACCGTGCGCGGCTTGCTCAAGGTGGTGTTCCTGCCCAACTACAACGTCAGCCTGGCCGAAAGCATCATCCCGGCGGCGGACTTGTCGGAGCAGATTTCTACCGCCGGTTTCGAAGCCTCGGGCACCAGCAACATGAAGTTCGGCCTCAACGGCGCGCTGACCATCGGCACCATGGACGGCGCCAACGTGGAAATGCATGACCGCGTCGGTGGCGAGCACATGTTCATCTTCGGCCTGACCGCCGAGCAGGTGGAGGCGCGCAAGCGCAACGGCGAATTCAGCGCCGCACCGGACATCGCCGCCTCCCATCGCCTCAACGATGTGTTGCAGGCGATTCGGGGCGGGGTGTTCTCGCCGGATGACCCGATGCGCTACGCCGGTCTCGTCGACTCGCTGGTGGACTACGACCGCTTCCTGGTGTGCGCCGATTTCGACGCCTACTGGAACGCCCAGGCCAAGGTCGAAGAGAAGTGGCACGACTCCAAGCAATGGTGGCGCTCGGCGGTGCTCAACACCGCGCGCATGGGCTGGTTCTCCTCTGACCGGACTATCCGGGAATACGCCACCGACATCTGGAAAGCCCTGGAATAGCCTTTACTGCAAGAAATGTGAGCGAAGCCCAACGGCGGTTGGGCTTCGTCGATATACTAGGCGCCAGTTTCGCCGGGCTGTGGTGTCATAGGCTCAGTCAGATAGGGCCATTGTGGGAGCGAGCCTGCTCGCGAAAGCGGTCTGTCAGCCAACATTGATGTTCGGTTTGAAGGCCCTTTCGCGAGCAGGCTCGCTCCCACAGGGTTTGGGGGTTTCCACTAGACTGATCCAGGCACCGCATCACCCCGGTTACGCCCGCAACGGGCCGCTTAGGGATATCGACCATGCAATGGATCTTGACGTTGTTGGGCCTGGCACTCGGCTGGGTGGTGGACGAGTCGTTCGCCGATGCGCTGATAGGCGCACTGGTGGGGCTTGGCATCGCCCAGTCGTTTCGACTGGGGCGCCTGGCTATCCAGGCGGCCAAGCAACAGATCTTGTTGCAAGAAGCCCAGCAGAGCGTGCTCACGTTGGAAGCCCGCCTGGCGGTTCTCGAACGCGGCAATGTGGCCGAACCGCCTGATCCGGCGCCAGCGCCCGAGGTAGTCGAGCCCCAGGCCTCGCGCCCTGCAACGCGCACCGAGCCGCAGCTCGTCTGGGAGTTGCCGCCAGACCTCGAACCCGTTTCCGCGATGGCCAGCCAGGCCAGCCAGCCGTTGCCCGATGACATTTGGACGCCCGCGCCAGAGACGTCCAGTCGACGTGCCAACCGCGACTTTGCCCCTTTGCCCCTGGAGCCGATCGCTGCGGAGCCGGCGGCCCCGCGCGGCCCGAATCTGTTCGACCGCGCCGTGACGGGCGCGCGCAACTGGCTGTTTGGCGGCAATACCGTGCTGCGAGTCGGTGTGCTGCTGTTGTTCCTCGGCCTGGCGTTCTTGCTGCGCTACGCCACCGAAGGCATGGTGGTGCCGATCGAAGTGCGTTACGCCGGTGTGGCGGCCAGTGCGTTGGGCCTGCTGGGCCTGGGCTGGTGGTTGCGCCAACGCAACAGCAGTTATGCGCTGATGCTCCAGGGGACCGGGATCGCCGTGCTGTACCTGACGGTGTTCGCCGCCATGCGCCTGCATCCGTTGCTCGATTCCAAGGCGGCCCTGGGTTTGCTGGTGGCGGTCACGGTGTTCTCGGCGATCCTCGCGGTTACGCAGAACGCCATGGGCCTGGCTGCTGCTGCGGCGCTGGGTGGGTTTGCCGCCCCGATCCTGACCTCCACTGGCAGCGGCAACCACGTTGCCCTGTTCAGCTATTTCATCCTGCTCAATGCCGGCATCCTCGCGATTGCCTGGTTCAAGGCCTGGCGCCTGCTCAACCTGATCGGTTTTGTCGGCACCTTCGGCATCGGTTTCGCCTGGGGCCTGCGTTCCTACGCACCGGAACTGCTGTGGAGCACCGAGCCGTTCCTGATCCTGTTCTTCCTCATCTACCTGGCGATTGGCTTGCTGTTCACGCGGCGCAAATTGTTGGAAATGAGCGACGCTCCCGAGGACGCTAGCCGCGAGGCGTTGCTGCGCTGGTCGGCGCGCAAGGGCGATTACGTGGACGGCAGCATGCTCTTCGGCCCGCCGCTGGTGGGCTTCGGCTTGCAGTTCGCGTTGGTGCAGCACCTTGAATTCGCCGCCGCCTTCAGCGCCCTGGCCCTGGGCATGATCTACATGGGCCTGGCTCGGCTATTGATGGGTGGGCGCGCCCTGCTGTTGGCGGAAACCTGCCTGGCCCTGGGGGTGATTTTTGCCAGCCTGGCGATTCCGTTGGGGCTCGATGCCCGTTGGACCGCGGCGGCGTGGGCCGTGGAAGGCGCGGGGATCTTCTGGCTGGGCCTGCGCCAGCAACGTCCATTGGCCCGGGCTTTTGCCTTGTTGCTGCAAGTGGGCTCGGCACTGGCGTTCCTCAGCGAGTTGCGCACTGGCGACGGCAGCCTGCTCGATGGTTCACCGCTGGGGGCATTGATGCTCGGCGGCGCCTTGCTGTTCACCTTCTACCAGTTGCTCAAGGCTGAACCCGGACACTGTTCGCATTGGGAACGCCAAGGCCGGCCTATGCTGGCGGTGCTGGGGCTGAGTTTCCTCTATCTGCTGGCACCGCTGTTCTTCCTCACCCACGGCACCGCCATTGCCTGGGCCCTCGCCGGTTTGGCGACGCTGTTTGTCGGCCTGCGCCTGCAATCGCGTAGCTTCCTGTTCACGGCGTTTGCGGTGCAATTGCTCGGCGGCGCGCTGTTCCTGTTGCGCTTGCAAGGTGCCGAGGGCGATGCCTCAGCGGTGTTCAGCGCGGGTTGGAGCGGTTTGCTCAGTGCTTCGCTGATCGGCCTGGCGTTGATCGGCGGCATGTTGCTGGCGGCGCGCGACGACATGGTGCGCAACGATGTCCGGCTGCTGCGCGGCTTGTCAGTGGTATTGCTGGCGGGGCTGGTGCTGATCAATCTCGCGGTGCTGTTCGTCCTGCCGTGGCAAACGGCGAGCGGCGTATGGGCGGCCAGCGGCCTGTTGATCATCTGGCTGAGCCTGTACTTGAAACAACGGGTGAGCTTTGTCTTCGGCCTGCTGCTGCAACTGCTGGGCGGTGCGGCGTTCCTGACGGCGGGGCCGGCGCTGTTGGGGCCGCTCAATGCCGAGGACCTGCGGCCCCTGGCCCATAGCGGCTTCTGGACGCCGTTGGTGCTGGGGCTGGCAGCGCTGGTGGGGGCATGGCGCCTGCAACGGGCGCATGCGGCGCAGGAACTCGATGCCTTGAGCTTGCAGCGCCTGTCCGAGCTGTTGCTGATCTGGGGCGCCGGTTGGTGGGCGCTGGCGTGGGTCAGCGAAGTGCTGCGCTTCGCCCCGGCGAATCTGCAAGGCAGCTTGCTGTTGGCGGTCGCGGCGCTCAGCGTGGCGGTGTGGAGCGTATTGTCGCTGCGCTTGAAATGGCCGGCGCTGGGGCTGCTGTGCACCTTGTTGATCCCGGCGGCGGGTTGTGTGCTGGTGGCAACGGGGCACAGCCATTACCACCCGGCGGCGAACTTTGGTTGGCTGGCCTGGCTGGCGGTATTCGCCGTGCATTTCCTCTCGCTCAAGCGCTTGGCCGAGACGCTGCCGGCGCAGGCGCGCAGCACGGCCCACGTCCTCGGTTGCTGGTTGCTGATGGCGGTGTTGATGCTGGAGTTGCGTTACGGCCTGCTGTTGCTGTCCGAGCAGTACAATGCCTGGCGCTGGCTGGCCTGGGCGATCCTGCCTGGCTTGTACCTGGTGCTGATGGCCACGCCGCGTACCTTGCCATGGCCGGTCTCGGCCCAGCCGCGCGAATACCGTGTCTATGCGGCGGCGCCCATGGCGCTGTTGATGCTCGGTTGGTTCTGGTTGACCAACACCTTCAGTGATGGCAACTCAGAGCCACTGCCTTATGTGCCGTTGCTCAATCCCCTGGAACTGGGCCTGCTGTTCGCCTTGTTCGGTATCTATGTGTGGGCTCGCAACGCCGTGGCGCAATCGACGAACCGCTGGAGTCGCGTCGGGCACATCGCCCAGTTGATCGCCGGTGTGTCGCTGTTCGCGTTCTTCACTGCCCTGGTGATGCGCACTGCCCACCAGTGGATGGGCGTGCCGTACGAGCTGGATGCGTTGCTCGAGTCAATGTTCGTGCAGGCCGGCTTGTCCATTGTCTGGACCCTGATCGCCCTGGGCCTGATGATCGGGGGGCACCTGCGCCATCGCCGGGAAGTGTGGCTGGTGGGCGCGGCGTTGATCGCCGTGGTCGTGGCGAAGCTGTTCTTTGTCGAATTGAGTAACCGTGGCGGTCTGGCGCGGATCGTGTCGTTTATCGGCGTGGGCGTGTTGTTGCTGGTGGTGGGCTACTTCGCGCCGCTGCCGCCAAAACGCCCGGAAACGGCCTCACCGGTCGAGCCGCCGATGCCTGTCAGTGAGGGAGTGTCATCTTGAGTCGCACGTTGAATCGGATCGGGCTGGGTATGGTCGGCTTGTGGGTGGTCTTGTCGGCTACGGCCCAGGAGCAACCGGCGGATTTCGCCCATCAGGTGCCGTTGGCCTTGAGCGGCGAAGGGCCGTGGTATCGCCTGCCATTGCCATTGGATGTTCAATTGCAAGCGCGGCAGACCGACCTGAGTGACCTGCGGGTCTTCAACGCCGCCGGCCAGGCCCAGGCCTACGCCTTGGTGCGCGAGTCGGCCCAGAGCCGGGAAAACCGCACCCTCACCGACGTGAAGTGGTTCCCGCTGTACAACGCCGCCGATGACAACGAGCGCGCGCCCAGCGTGCGGGTGCAATCGAACGCCAATGGCACCCTGGTGGAAGTGCAGCCCGCCAGCCGGCTCGAAGCCGGGGAAGAGGCGTTGCGTGGCTGGTTGTTGGATGCCAGTGCGATCAAGGCACCGCTGCAGCAGTTGATCCTCGACTGGACCAGCGAGCGCGACGGCTTCCAGCGATTCACCATTGAGGCCAGCGACGATTTGCAGCACTGGCAGTCATGGGGCGAAGGCCAGGTGGCGCGCCTGACCTTTGCCGACGAGCAGGTCGAACAGCATGAAGTGAACCTGCCGGGGCAGCCGGCGCGCTATCTGCGGCTGCTGTGGGATTCGCCGTCCTCGGCGCCGGTGCTGACCTCGGCCCAGTTGCAAAGCGCCAGCCGCGAAAACCTGCCGTTGCCACTGGCCTGGTCGCAGCCGTTGGCCGGCAGCACGACGAAGACCGGTGAATACACCTGGCAGCTGCCCATGGGGCTGAACATCGAACAGGTGGAGGTCGAACTGAGCCAGGCCAACAGCCTGGCGCCGGTGACCCTGGCTGGCCGCCGCGAAAGCAGCCATCCGTGGCAGCCGCTGGGCGCTGGTTTGCTTTATCGCCTGACCCAGAACGGCCAGGACGTGCTGCAAAACCGTTTGCAACTGTCCGGCCAGACCGTGCAGCAACTGAAATTGACCGTGGACGAGCGCGGCGGTGGCCTGGGAACCGAAGCCCCGGCGTTGCGCTTTGCCGTGCGTCCGACCCAAGTGGTGTTCCTGGCGCGGGGCGAAGGCCCCTACCGCCTGGCGCTGGGCAGCGCGACAGCCAAGACGGCCAGCCTGCCATTGACCACGCTGGTGCCCGATTACAAACCGTCGCGCCTGGCGACGCTGGGGACGGCGACAGTGAACGGCTCGGCCACTTCGACGCCGACTGTAGCCCCTGCATCTGCGCCTGCGGCGGTGGGTAGTGACTGGAAGAAAATCGGCTTGTGGGCAGTGTTGCTGCTCAGTGTGCTGTTCCTCGCGGCGATGGCCTTCAGCCTGCTGCGCAAGCCGCCGGTCAAATCCTGAGTTTGGGACAACCGATAAACCGAGTCGCCTGTTTCGCGAGCAAGCCCGCTCCCACAGGAGTCCGCATTCCAATGTGGGAGCGGGCTTGCTCGCGAAAGCGGTCTTCCATCCACCCAAAATCCACGAGCAACCGCCGGCCTGTGAACTCAATCCTCCATATCCCGTCTCATAGGAGGAATTAAGTCCCGACTCGCGCTAAACTGCGCGGGTTTTCCGCCCCCTATTCTTCGGAGCCGTCCATGTCCCGCGTTACCTTGAGTCGCTATTTGATTGAGCAGACCCGCAGCAACAATACCCCTGCCGATCTGCGCTTTTTGATCGAAGTGGTGGCGCGTGCGTGCAAGGAGATCAGCCACGCCGTCTCCAAAGGCGCCTTGGGTGGTGTCCTGGGCAGCATGGGCACCGAAAACGTGCAGGGCGAAGTGCAGAAGAAGCTGGACGTGCTGTCCAACGAAATCCTGCTCGAAGCCAACGAATGGGGTGGTCACCTGGCGGGCATGGCGTCCGAGGAAATGGACAATGCCTACCAGATCCCCGGCAAATATCCCAAGGGTGCCTACCTGCTGGTGTTCGACCCACTGGACGGTTCGTCGAACATCGACATCAACGCGCCGGTCGGCACCATCTTTTCGGTACTGCGTTGCCCGAACGAGTACCTGAGCCAGAACGAAGCCCTGAATGAAAAGGCCTTCTTGCAGCCAGGCACCGAGCAGGTTGCCGCCGGTTATGCCATCTACGGCCCGCAGACCATGCTGGTGCTGACCTTGGGCGACGGCGTCAAGGGCTTCACCCTGGACCGCGAGATGGGCAGCTTCGTCCTGACCCACGAAGACATCACCATTCCTGAAACCACCCAGGAATTCGCCATCAACATGTCCAACCAGCGTCACTGGGAAGCTCCGGTACAACGCTACGTCAGTGAGTTGCTGGCCGGTGAAGAAGGCCCGCTGAAGAAGAACTACAACATGCGCTGGGTTGCCGCGATGGTTGCCGATGTGCACCGGATCCTGACCCGTGGTGGCCTGTTCATGTACCCGCGCGACAGCCGCGAGCCCTCCAAGCCAGGCAAGCTGCGCCTGATGTACGAAGCCAACCCGATGTCGTTCCTGGTGGAGCAGGCCGGTGGCGCTTCCACCGATGGCCACCAGCGCATCCTTGATATCAAGCCTGAAGGCCTGCACCAGCGCGTGGCCGTGTTCCTCGGTTCGAAGGAAGAAGTGGCCCGCGCCACGGCTTACCACAAGGAGTAAATCATGGCCGAGCCCTGGCAGCCGTTGCTCGATTGGTGGTTTGGCACAGCCGAAAAACCAGATGAGATCGCGGCTGACAAGGGCAAGCTATGGTTTGGCAAAGGCCATGATCGCCAGGCGCAAGAGCGCTTCGGTGATCAGGTCGAGCAGGCACTGGCCGGTGGATTGACCGATTGGGCGCAACGCCCGGAAGGTTGGCTGGCCTTGGTGCTGCTATTGGATCAACTCCCCCGGATGATCTATCGCAACACCCCCGAAGGTTTTTCCGGCGACCTGCGTGCCCAAGCGCTGGTGGCTCAAGGACTGGCGGCGGGCTTCGATCAGCAACTCAAACCCATCCAGCGCGTATTCATCTACCTCGTACTCGAACACTGCGAAAATCTCGCGGTGCAGAACGAAGCCGTGTCGCGGTTTATCGACCTGGTGCGAGAGCAGCCGGAGGCGCAGCGGGCGGTGTTTGAAGATAACCTGGACTATGCCGAGCGGCATCAGAAGATCATTGCGCGGTTTGGCCGCTTTCCCCATCGCAATGCGGTGTTGGGGCGCGAGTCCACGGCTGAGGAAGTGGAGTTCTTGAGTAGGCCTGGGTCCAGGTTCTAAATAGTGTTGTGGCCGCTATCGCCATCGCGAGCAGGCTCGCTCCCACAGTTGATCTTCCACGGACGCACCTTTTGCTGCTCAACAGAAACCCAGTGTGGGAGCGAGCCTGCTCGCGATGGGGCCAGATGCTTCAACCGCGATGCTTGCTGCTTAAGAGCGGGGCAAGTCTGTAAATTCTCCATGTACGCTCATTGAAGATCCATCTCATCCAATTCGGTGACACCGCAAGTCCATTGTGGGAGCGAGCTTGCTCGCGATAGGGGTGCCACAGTCGACGAAAATGTTGGATGTGCCGGCCTCTTCGCGAGCAAGCCCGCTCCCACAGCTGATCAGGTTTCCCTGACGGAACGCGGTCAACTGTGGGAGCGGGCTTGCTCGCGAAAGGGCCCTTGAAAGCACTAGATCCGGAAACTGCCCACCAACTGCTTAAGCCGCGCCGCCTGTTGTTCGAGGTCGGCACAGGCCCGCAAGGTGGCTTGCAGGTTTTCCACGCCTTCCTGGTTCAGCGTGTTGATCTCGGTGATGTCGACGTTGATCGATTCCACCACGGCGGTCTGTTCTTCGGTGGCGGTTGCCACGGATTGATTCATGCCGTCGATTTCACCGATGCGTTGGGTCACGCTGCCCAGTCGTTCGCCAGCCTGGTTGGCGATGCTGACGCTGCCTTCGCTCTGGCGCTGGCTGTCGGTCATGGTCAGTACCGCTTCCCGTGCGCCGACTTGCAGTTCTTCGATCATCTTCTGCACTTGTTGCGCCGAGTCCTGGGTGCGGTGGGCCAGGTTGCGCACTTCATCGGCCACCACCGCGAAGCCGCGCCCGGCTTCACCGGCCCGTGCCGCTTCGATGGCGGCGTTGAGGGCGAGCAGGTTGGTTTGCTGGGAGATGCTGGTGATCACCTCGAGGATCTGGCCGATGTTCACCGTGTTGCTGTTCAAGGTTTCGATGTTGCCGCACGAATCGCTGATCTTGGCTGACAACTGCTGCATGGCCGCGATGGTTTTATCCACCACTTGCTGGCCATCTTCGGCCAGGTTGCGGGCCTCGCTGGAATGTTGCGAGGCGAGGGCGGCATTCTGGGCGATTTCCTGGGCGGCGGCGCCGAGCTGGTTGATGGCCGCGGCCACGCTGCTGGTGCGCGACGCCTGTTGGTCGGAGTTGAACATCGACGAGTTGGATGCACTGACCACGCGCAGGGCGACTTCGTTGACCTGGCCGGTGGCCGAGGCCACTTCGCGGATCGAGGTGTGAATGCGCTCGACAAAACGGTTGAACGACGTGCCCAGGGCGCCGAATTCGTCCTGGCCGTGGATCACCAGGCGCCGAGTCAGGTCGCCTTCGCCTTCGGCGATGTCATGCATGGCGCGGCCCATGGTCAGCAGCGGTTGCATCAACACGCGGATCAACATGCCCAGCAAAGCGATGATGAACACCACGGCGATGAACATGGCGATCAGTGCCGAAGTGCGGAACTCACTGAGCATCGCCAGGGCGGTGTCCTTGTCGAGCACCAGCGCCACGTACCAATCGGCGCCCGGCACACCATTGACCCGGGTGAAGGAGATGAATTGGGTCTTGCCGTCGAGGTCGACTTCTTTCACGCCCGGGCTGATTTGCGGCGCGCCGTTGGGGTAGGCCTCGGCCAGGGTCTTGAGCACGCGCTTGCTGTCGGGGTGGATCAGGATCTTGCCGTCGGCGCTGACGATGAACGCGTGGCCGTGGCCGCCGAAGTTCAGCGAGTTGATGATGGCGCTGACGCTGGACAGGTCGATGTCCGCACCGGCCACGCCGATCATCTGGTTCTGGCGTTGTACCGGGGTGGCGACGGTGATCACCAGCTTGCCCGACGAGGCGGCGATGTAGGGTTCAGTGACGATGGTTTGCTGTGCGCTGTTGGCAGCCTTGTACCAGCCACGGGCGCGAGGGTCGTAGTCGGCGGCGCGATTGCCGGCCGGCACCGAGAACATCACGCCGTCGGTACCGCCGAAATAGCTGAGCTGGAAGTTGCCGGTATAGGCCGGCAAGCCCACGGCGCGCTTGAGGCTGTCGGCACCGCTGCCGTCCACGGCGATCTGTTGGGCCAGCGATTGCAGCAATTGGATACGGCCGTCGACCCATGTCTGGATGTTACGGCTGGTCAGGCTGCCGAGCTCCTGCATGGAAGTCTCGGTGCTGGCGTGCAGGCTTTGGCGTTGACGGTAGTCGTTGAACAGGATGAAACAGGCGAAAGCAACGGCCACCACGAGGGCAGCAGCCAGCAGGATTTTATGGCTGAATTTCATGTTTCTGGTCATTAAGAACACTACCGCGGAGGGACGGGTCAGGACGGGCTGTCAATTTGCCATAACGCAGGATTTTGCGCTGTGACTTTTTATCGGCGTAGAAGCCCGGCTCATCAGGCGTCCCGGGTCCAATCCCGACGAAAGGTACGACGGCGTCACAATCCGGTTGATTCATTCCTGAAACACCTCTGTACGGCCAATAAATACTGGCGGCGCGAGGGAACCAGATAGGGGTTTTCTCTTCTAAGGATCAGGTTGGCACCCTGCCACCTCCCTTCCGCTCCAGGAGTTACACCATGTCGCTGCGTTCTATCGCTCTGCTGTTTATGTGCGTCGTGCTGACCGCATGCAGCAAGGTCAACCAGGAAAACTATTCGAAGCTGTCGGCTGGCATGCCCAAGGCCGAAGTCGAAACGTTGCTGGGGAAACCGACCGATTGCTCAGGCGCCCTCGGCATGTCCAGCTGCACCTGGGGCGACCAGAAAAGCTTTATCAGCGTGCAGTACGCCGGTGACAAAGTGTTGATGTTTTCCGGCCAAGGCCTGAAGTAAACCGAGGCCACAGGCCTGCGGGAGAAAAATAATGATGCGGTTAGTTTTTGTGCTTTTGGCCGGCCTGATATTGGCTGGCTGTGCCACTTCTGGCGAGGATCCGTTGGCACCCAAGACGGTCAACAGCGTCAATCTCAAGCGTTACCAGGGGACCTGGTATGAGTTGGCCCGCCTGCCCATGTATTTCCAGCGCAATTGCGCGCAATCGGAAGCGCACTACACCCTCAAGCCAGACGGCAACGTTGGCGTGCTCAATCGCTGCCTGACCTCGGACTGGCAGTGGGAAGAAGCCAGGGGCACCGCGACGCCGCAGGTGCCGGGCAAGACCGACAAGCTCTGGGTCGAATTCGATAACTGGTTTTCCCGGATCGTCCCGGGCGTGGCGAAGGGGCAATACTGGGTGCTCTATGTCAGCGATGACTACAAGACCGCCATCGTCGGCGACCCGAGCCGTCGCTACATGTGGCTGCTGTCCCGCACACCGACCGTCAACAGCGTCGTGCGCGAGGAATTGCTGAGCAAGGCGCGCCAGCAGGGTTACGACACGACACGCCTGGTCTGGCGCGCGTCGGACCGGCAGATGGCCAAGACTTCGGACTAAGCGACGCCTGGGATCATAGTGTGGGAGCGGGCTTGCTCGCGAATGCGGTGTATCAGTCGACATCTAGGTGTCTGGTACACCGCATTCGCGAGCAAGCTCGCTCCCACATTTGGTATCTGTCACATTGATTCTTGGGGTCAGCCCAGCAATTCGCGCAATACCTGGGTAAACGCCCGGGCGCTTTCTTCTTCGCCGGCATGACGCCCCTCACGCACCACCCACTGTCCGCCGACCATCACATCGCGCACCTGGCGATCGCCGCCGGCGAACAGCCAGCGATTGAGGATCCCGTCGCCTTGGGCCGTGGCCAAATACGGGTCGCTGCCATCGAGCACCAGCCAGTCGGCGCGCTTGCCGATTTCGAGAGCGCCGATCGGCTGCCCCAGGGCCTGGGCGCCGCCTTCCAATGCGGCGTCAAACAAGGTGCGGCCAACCATCGGCTGATCCGCCCGGTACAAGCGGTTGCGCCGTTGATCCCGCAGGCGCTGGCCATATTCCAGCCAGCGCAATTCTTCGACCACGCTCAATGACACATGGCTGTCGGAGCCAATACCGAGGCGTCCGCCCTGGGCGAGGAAATCCACGGCCGGGAAAATCCCGTCCCCCAGGTTGGCTTCGGTGGTCAGGCACAGGCCGGCAATCGCCCGGCTCTTGGCCATGAGGCTGACTTCCTGGGCGTTGGCGTGGGTGGCGTGGACCAGGCACCAGCGCTGATCGACCTCGGTGTTGTCATACAGCCATTGCAGCGGACGCGCGCCGCTCCAGCCCAGGCAGTCGTCGACTTCCTTTTGCTGCTCGGCGATGTGGATGTGCACCGGGCAATCACGGTCGCTGGCAGCCAGCACGTCCTGGATCTGCCCGGGTGTCACGGCGCGCAGCGAGTGGAAGCACAGGCCCAGCGCCTGGGACGCTTGCCCGGCCAGGATCGGCTGCAAGCGCGACTGAAGTTTCAAGTAGTTTTCGGTGTTGTTGATGAAGCGGCGCTGCCCGTCGTTGGGGGCCTGGCCGCCAAAGCCGGAATGGCTGTAGAGCACCGGCAGCAGCGTCAGGCCAATGCCGGCGGCGCTGGCGGCGTGGCTGATACGCAGGGCCAGCTCCGCCGGGTCGGCGTAGGGCGCGCCGTCGGTGTCATGGTGGACATAGTGGAATTCGGCGACCGAGGTGTAGCCGGCCTTGAGCATTTCGATGTACAGCTGGCGGGCGATGACGCCGAGTTGGTCGGGGCTGATTTTTCCGACGAGGCGGTACATCAAGTCGCGCCAGGTCCAGAAACTGTCGTTGGGATTGCCCGCCACTTCCGCCAGCCCGGCCATCGCCCGTTGGAAGGCGTGGGAGTGCAGGTTCGGCATGCCCGGCAATAGCGGACCGCCCAGCCGTTCGGCGCCATCTGCGTGGGAGCCGGCCTGGATATGGGTCAGGACGCCTGCGGCATCCACCTCAAGACGTACATCATTGGCCCATCCACTAGGCAGCAGCGCGCGTTCGGCAAAGAAGGCGGACATGGTTCAACCTCATCGTGCGTAATTTGTATATACATATACAGACGTTTGCCTGGCCGGTAAACTCCGGCAAGCTAGCAACCTTATTCGCAGAACAGGGAACCGCCGTGCCGACTCCGCCTGCCAAACCGCCGCTGGCCGCAAACATGGGTGACAGTCCGGCGCCCTTGTACGCCCGCGTTAAACAAATGATTACCCAGCAGATCGACAGTGGAAACTGGCCGCCGCATTACCGTGTGCCGTCGGAAAGCGAACTGGTCAGCCAGCTGGGTTTCAGTCGCATGACCATCAACCGTGCCCTGCGAGAAATGACCGCCGACGGCCTGTTGGTGCGCATGCAGGGCGTCGGCACCTTCGTGGCCGAGCCCAAGAGCCAGTCCGCGTTGTTCGAAGTGCATAACATCGCGGATGAAATCGCCTCCCGTGGTCATCGTCACAGCTGCAAGGTCATCACCCTGGAAGAAGAGGCGGCCGGTTCCGAGCGGGCCCTGGCCCTGGACATGCGTGAAGGCCAGAAGGTGTTCCATTCACTGATCGTGCATTTCGAGAACGACATCCCCGTGCAAATCGAGGACCGTTTCGTCAACGCACTGGTGGCACCTGAGTACCTCAAGCAGGACTTCACCGTGCAAACCCCCTACGCCTACCTGAACCAGGTTGCACCGCTGACCGAAGGCGAGCACGTAGTGGAGGCGATCCTGGCCGAGCCGAGTGAGTGCAAGCTGTTGCAGATCGAAAGGGGTGAGCCGTGCTTGTTGATTCGCCGCCGCACTTGGTCTGGACGCCAGCCGGTCACCGCCGCACGCCTGATCCATCCGGGCTCCCGTCACAGTCTGGAAGGGCGTTTTCATAAATGAGCCAGTTGAAAGTGCTACGTGCCGCGGATTACCCGCGCATGCCTTGGAAGAACGGTGGCGGCAGCACCGAGGAAATCACTCGCGATGCCGGTACCGGCCTGGAGGGTTTCGGCTGGAGACTGTCGATTGCCGATATCGGTGAGTCGGGTGGTTTTTCCACCTTCGCCGGCTACGAGCGGGTCATCAGTGTCCTGCAGGGGGACGGCATGACGTTGAACGTCGACGGCCAGGCCACGCGTCCTCTGCATCCGCTGGACCCTTTTGCGTTCAGCGGCGAGAGCCATGTGCATTGCATGCTGCTGGGCGGACCGATTCGTGACTTCAACCTGATCTACGCACCGAAGCGTTACCGCGCGCGATTGCAATGGTTGGGCGGGCAGCAGCGGTTTTTCAGCGAGGCGGCAACAGTGCTGGTGTTTAGTGCCGCGCCGACGCTGAGGGTCAAGATGGATGAGGCTGTCGAGGCGCTGGGGCTTTATGACTGCCTGCAACTGAGCGGCAATACCGGGCTGCTGGAAATCACCACCCACGGCCAATGCTGCGTGATCGAGCTGACCGCCCACTAAGAAGTCCTGCGACAGAGCTTTTGTGGCGAGGGAGCTTGCTCCCGCTGGGGCGCGCAGCGGCCCTGTTTTTTGGGTCTGCTTCGCAGCCCAGCGGGAGCAAGCTCCCTCGCCACAAAAGCTCACATCATTGTTCCCTCCATGCGCACCAACTTGTTACCGAACGCCCCAGCGTGGCGCAATACCACGATTCTATGCCCTTCCGACTTCCCCCTCAGATACCCTCCTGAATAATTTCATGCAGCTCGGCAGCCCTTCAATCACAAGGCTTTCAACCCTATCCCCACTCTTTCTTGAACACCCCGCCAACAAGTTGGCCGCTTGATTGCATATGCTTGTACATACAAGTAAAGACGTATGCGTATGAGTCACCGATATTCAACGCAACGTTCGTAGAAATCGCTGCCCACTGCCCGGGCTGGTCTGGATTGATCGCTGAGGAGTTTTTGCTGTGACCGACGCTACCCGCAAACCCGAAAAATACCGTGACGTTGAAATTCGCGCCCCTCGCGGTAACACGCTGACCGCCAAGAGCTGGCTGACCGAAGCGCCGCTGCGCATGCTGATGAACAACCTCGACCCGGAAGTGGCGGAAAACCCCAAGGAGTTGGTGGTCTACGGTGGCATCGGCCGCGCGGCGCGCAATTGGGAGTGCTACGACAAGATCGTCGAAAGCCTCACCCACCTGAACGACGACGAAACCCTGCTGGTGCAATCCGGCAAGCCGGTGGGCGTGTTCAAGACCCACAGCAACGCCCCCCGCGTACTGATCGCCAACTCCAACCTGGTGCCGCACTGGGCCAGCTGGGAGCACTTCAACGAACTCGACGCCAAGGGCCTGGCCATGTACGGCCAGATGACCGCCGGCAGCTGGATCTACATCGGCAGCCAGGGCATCGTCCAAGGCACGTATGAAACCTTCGTCGAGGCTGGTCGCCAACATTACGATTCCAACCTCAAGGGCCGTTGGGTGCTGACCGCCGGCCTGGGCGGTATGGGCGGTGCGCAACCGTTGGCCGCGACCTTGGCCGGTGCGTGCTCGCTGAACATCGAATGCCAGCAGGTGAGCATCGATTTCCGCCTGAAAACCCGCTACGTCGACGAGCAGGCCAAAGACCTCGACGACGCCCTGGCGCGCATCGAGAAATACACCGCCGAAGGCAAGGCGATTTCCATTGCGCTGTGTGGGAACGCGGCTGAAATCCTGCCGGAAATGGTCCGTCGGGGTGTGCGCCCGGACATGGTCACCGACCAGACCAGCGCCCACGATCCCCTCAACGGCTACCTGCCGGCCGGCTGGACCTGGGACGAATACCGTGCCCGCGCCAAGACCGAGCCCGCCGCCGTGGTGAAGGCTGCCAAGCAATCGATGGCCGTCCACGTCAAAGCCATGTTGGCCTTCCAGAAAATGGGTGTGCCGACTTTCGACTACGGCAACAACATCCGCCAGATGGCCCAGGAAGAGGGCGTCGAAAATGCCTTCGACTTCCCCGGCTTCGTCCCGGCGTACATCCGTCCGCTGTTCTGCCGTGGCATCGGCCCGTTCCGCTGGGCGGCGCTGTCGGGTGACCCGCAGGACATCTACAAGACCGACGCCAAGGTCAAGGAACTGATCCCCGACGACGCCCACCTGCATAACTGGTTGGACATGGCTCGCGAGCGCATCAGCTTTCAGGGCTTGCCGGCACGTATCTGCTGGGTTGGCCTGGGCCAGCGCGCCAAGTTGGGCCTGGCGTTCAACGAGATGGTGCGCAGCGGTGAGTTGTCGGCGCCGATCGTCATCGGCCGCGACCACCTCGACTCTGGCTCCGTGGCCAGCCCGAACCGTGAAACCGAATCCATGCAGGACGGCTCCGACGCCGTTTCCGACTGGCCGCTGCTCAATGCCTTGCTCAACACCGCCAGCGGCGCGACGTGGGTATCGCTGCACCACGGTGGCGGCGTCGGTATGGGCTTCTCCCAGCATTCGGGCATGGTGATCGTCTGCGACGGCACCGACGAAGCGGCCGAGCGGATTGCCCGCGTGCTGCACAACGACCCGGGTACCGGGGTGATGCGCCATGCCGATGCCGGTTACCAGATCGCCATTGATTGCGCGAAGGAGCAGGGGCTGAACCTGCCGATGATTACTGGCAAATAACGCAGCCCCCATGTGGGAGCGGGCTTGCTCGCGAAGGCGGTTTTTCATCCGAGGCATGTGTTGAATGACACACCGCTTTCGCGAGCAAGCCCGCTCCCACAAATAAAAGCATTGCCCGAACCAGAACAATCCACAGAGGTTGAACCATGGCTGTCACCAGCTCACGCGCAAGCAGCAAGCCGTTGATCGAGAAACGTTCGATCGACTACATCCCGGAAGCGGAGCGACACGGTCGGCTGTTGAGCCAGTTCACCCTCTGGATGGGGGCCAACCTGCAAATCACTGCAATCGTCACCGGTGCATTGGCGGTGGTGCTGGGCGGTGATGTGTTCTGGTCGTTGATCGGTTTGCTGATCGGCCAAGTGCTCGGCGGTGGCGTCATGGCGTTGCATGCCGCCCAGGGGCCAAAGCTGGGCCTGCCGCAGATGATCTCCAGCCGGGTGCAGTTTGGTGTGTATGGCGCGGCCATCCCGATCGTGCTGGTGTGCCTGATGTACCTGGGTTTCACCGCAACGGGCACGGTGCTTTCCGGCCAGGCGCTGGGCCAGTTGTTCGGCGTCAGCGACAGTGTCGGCATCCTCATTTTCGCCAGTGTCATCGTGTTGGTCACGGTGCTCGGGTATCGGGTGATTCACTTCATTGGCCGTGTCGCCAGCGTGATTGGTGTGATTGCCTTTGTTTACCTGTTTGCTCGCCTGATCAGCCAGACCGACGTGGGCGCACTCCTGCAAATCCGCCATTTCAGCTGGAGCAGTTTCCTGCTGGCGGTGTCGCTCGCGGCCTCCTGGCAGATCGCCTTCGGCCCCTACGTGGCGGACTATTCGCGTTACCTGCCGAGCAAGACCTCTTCGGTGAAAACCTTTTTTGCCGCAGGTGCCGGTTCAGTCATCGGCGCACAAGTGGCGATGATCCTCGGCGTGTTTGCCGCCGCCTCGGCCAACGGGCAGTTCGCCGGTCACGAAGTGGCCTACATCGTTGGCCTGGGCGGTACCGGTGCCACGGCTGCGTTGCTGTACTTCAGCATCGCGTTCGGCAAGGTCACCATCTCCACGCTGAACTCCTACGGCAGCTTCATGTGCATTGCGACCATCATCAGCGGGTTCCGGGGGCACCTGAACGTAACGCGTGTGCAGCGTCTGGTCTTCGTGCTGGTCATCGTCGGCGCTGCGACGCTGATCGCGCTGCTCGGCCAGCACTCGTTCCTCGGTGCGTTCAAGTCTTTCATCCTGTTCTTGCTGGCGTTCTTTACGCCTTGGAGCGCGATCAACCTGGTGGACTACTACTGCATCACGCGCGAGCGCTATGACGTGCCGGCACTGGCCGACCCGAACGGTCGCTACGGTCGTTGGAACGCCCTCGGCATCAGCGTCTATGTCTTCGGTGTCCTGGTTCAACTGCCGTTTATCGCCACCAAGTTCTATACCGGTCCGCTGGTGGAAGAGATGGGCGGTGTGGATATTTCCTGGATCATCGGTCTGGTGGTTCCGGCGGCGCTGTATTACGTCCTCGCCAGGAAGTGGCACAGCGCAGTACCCGATCAATTGATCCTGCCGGTCGAGCAGGACGCGGTTGACGCACAACCGAGCAGGGCGGGCCGCATCCAAGCGGTCTGATGGGACGTTGACAGGGCTGGATGCCTCTTGACTGCCGTAAGCCAATCCAACTGATTAGGAGCGTCACATAATGAAGTCGAACAAGACCCTGCTGACCACATTGCTTTCCATGGGCCTGCTGGCCAGCGCCGGCGCCACGCAAGCGGCCGGTTGGTGCGAGTCGGGTAAACCGGTGAAATTCGCCGGCCTGAACTGGGAAAGCGGCATGCTGCTGACCGACGTCCTGCAAGTGGTGCTGGAAAAAGGCTACGACTGCAAGACCGACAGCCTGCCCGGCAACTCCATCACCATGGAAAACGCCCTGAGCAGCAACGACATCCAGGTATTTGCCGAAGAGTGGGTCGGCCGCAGTGAAGTCTGGAACAAGGCCGAGAAGGCCGGCAAGGTGGTCGGCGTCGGGGCCCCGGTGGTGGGTGCCATCGAAGGCTGGTATGTGCCGCGCTACGTGATCGAAGGCGATGCCAAGCGCAAGCTCGAAGCCAAGGCCCCGGGCCTGAAGAACATCGCCGACCTGGGCCAGTACGCCGCCGTGTTCAAGGACCAGGAAGAACCGTCCAAGGGCCGCTTCTACAACTGCCCGGCCGGCTGGACCTGCGAGCTGGACAACAGCGAAATGCTGAAGAGCTACGGCCTGGAAAAAACCTACACCAACTTCCGTCCAGGCACCGGCCCGGCCCTGGATGCGGCGGTGCTGTCGAGCTACAAGCGTGGCGAGCCGATCCTGTTCTACTACTGGTCGCCAACGCCGCTGATGGGCCAGGTGGACTTGGTCAAACTCGAAGAAAAACCCGGCGTGGATAAAAGCGTGAGCATCAAGGTCGGCCTGTCCAAGACCTTCCACGACGAAGCCCCGGAATTGGTGGCGGTGCTGGAAAAGGTCAACCTGCCGATCGATATCCTGAACCAGAACCTCGGGCGCATGGCCAAAGAGCGGATCGAGTCGCCGAAACTGGCGAAGATCTTCCTGAAGGAACATCCTGAAGTCTGGCACGCCTGGGTCAGTGAAGACGCTGCCAAGAAAATCGACGCGGCTCTGTAGGTCGAATCTTTCCCGGCCAACCGTGGGGCTGGCCGGGACATTCACCGCATCCACCTGATCGAGAGTCTCTTATGTTTCCCGAAAGCTTTACCTTCTCCATCGCCGACTGGGTCAACGGTTGGGTTGATTCCTTGGTGACCAATTATGGCGATGTGTTCCGGCACATCTCCGACACCCTGCTGTGGGCCATCGTCAACCTCGAAGGCCTGCTGCGCATGGCGCCGTGGTGGTTGATGCTGGCCATCGTCGGCGGCGTTGCCTGGCACGCCACCCGCAAGGTCGTCGCTACGGCGGTGATCGTCGGCCTGTTGTTCCTGGTGGGTGCGGTGGGCCTGTGGGACAAATTGATGCAGACCCTCGCCCTGATGCTGGTGGCGACGCTGATCTCGGTGATGATCGGCATTCCCCTGGGCATTCTCTCGGCGCGCAGCAATCGCCTGCGTTCGGTGCTGATGCCGTTGCTGGACATCATGCAGACCATGCCGAGCTTCGTGTACCTGATTCCGGTATTGATGCTGTTCGGCCTGGGCAAGGTCCCGGCGATCTTCGCCACGGTGATCTACGCCGCGCCGCCGTTGATTCGCCTGACCGACCTGGGCATCCGCCAGGTGGACGGCGAAGTGATGGAGGCGATCAACGCCTTCGGCGCCAACCGCTGGCAGCAGCTGTTCGGCGTGCAACTGCCCCTGGCCCTGCCGAGCATCATGGCCGGGATCAACCAGACCACCATGATGGCCCTGTCGATGGTCGTCATCGCCTCGATGATCGGCGCCCGTGGCTTGGGTGAAGACGTGTTGGTGGGCATCCAGACCCTCAACGTCGGGCGTGGCCTGGAAGCGGGCCTGGCCATTGTGATTCTCGCCGTGGTCATCGACCGCATTACCCAGGCCTATGGTCGTCCTCGGCATGAGGTGAGCAAATGAACAACGCAGCCATCAGCAAGATCGAAGTCAAAAACGTCTTCAAGATTTTCGGCAACCGCTCCAAGGAAGCCCTGGAGCTGATCCGCCAGAACAAGACCAAGGACCAGGTGCTGGCCGAAACCGGCTGCGTGGTCGGCGTGAACGACCTGTCGCTGAGCATCGGTACCGGTGAGATCTTCGTGATCATGGGCCTGTCCGGCTCCGGCAAATCCACGTTGGTGCGCCATTTCAACCGGCTGATCGATCCCACTAGCGGCGCGATCCTGGTGGACGGCGAAGACATCCTGCAACTGGACATGGACGCCTTGCGCGAGTTTCGCCGGCACAAGATCAGCATGGTGTTCCAGAGCTTCGGCCTGCTGCCCCACAAGAGCGTGCTGGACAACGTCGCCTATGGCTTGAAAGTGCGCGGCGAGAGCAAGCAGGTGTGCGCCGAGCGGGCGCTGCACTGGATCAACACCGTGGGCCTGAAAGGCTATGAGAACAAATACCCGCACCAGCTCTCCGGCGGCATGCGCCAGCGCGTCGGTTTGGCCCGGGCCTTGGCGGCGGACACGGACATCATCCTGATGGACGAAGCCTTCAGTGCCCTCGACCCGCTGATCCGCGCGGAAATGCAGGACCAGTTGCTGGAACTGCAAAAGACCCTGCACAAGACCATCGTCTTCATCACCCATGACCTCGACGAGGCCGTGCGCATCGGCAATCGCATTGCGATTCTCAAGGACGGCAAGCTGATCCAGGTCGGCACGCCGCGGGAGATCCTGCACTCGCCGGCGGATGAGTATGTCGATCGATTCGTGCAGCGCAGGGCTGCGGTGGTTTGAGGGATTTGTGGTGGCTGGCGCGCTTTTGTGGCGAGGGAGCTTGCTCCCGCTCGGGCGCGTAGCGGCCGCTTCTTTTGGGCCTGCTGCGCAGTCCAGCGGGAGCAAGCTCCCTCGCCACAGAGGCTGTACCTTTAGCCAGATGTGCTGCTGAAAAGAATTTTCCATGAGGTTTGAGATGTCCCAGGCTGAAAAAATCATCATCACCGGCGCCCCGTTGCGCTGGCAGGACGTGGTCGCCGTCGCTCGCTTCGGCGCGGTGCTAGAGCTGTCGACCCAGACCTGGGCACGGATCGACAATGCCCAGGCCATCGTCCAGCGCATCGTCGCCAGCGGCGAGCGTGCCTATGGCGTCAACACCGGCCTGGGCGCCTTGTGCAATGTCTCGCTCAAGGATGAACAACTCAGCCAACTGTCGCGCAACACCCTGCTCAGCCATGCCTGTGGCGTCGGCCCGGTGCTCTGCGACGAGCAGACCCGGGCGATTCTCTGCGCGGCCATCCACAACTACAGCCAGGGCAAGTCCGGCATCCACCGCCGCGTGGTCGAGGCGCTGCTGGCCCTGCTCAATCGCGGCATCACCCCGCAAGTGCCGTCCCAGGGTTCGGTGGGTTACCTGACCCACATGGCCCACATCGGCATTGCGTTGCTGGGCGTTGGCCAGGTCAGCTATCGCGGGCAAATCGTCCCGGCGCAACAGGCCCTGGCCGCCGAAGGTTTGCAACCGGTGCAACTGGGGGCCAAGGACGGTTTGTGCCTGGTCAACGGCACGCCGTGCATGACCGGTCTCAGTTGCCTGGCCCTGGCCGATGCCACGCGGCTGGTGCAATGGGCCGACGTGATCGGCGCCATGAGTTTCGAGGCCCAGCGCGGCCAGATCGCCGCGTTCGACGCCGACGTCATCGCCCTCAAGCCACACCCGGGCATGCAGAAGGTCGGCGTCAACTTGCGGGCACTGCTCGACGGCAGCGAAGTCATCGCCGGTAGCCTGGGTATTCGCACCCAGGACGCCTTGAGTATCCGTTCGATTCCCCAGGTACACGGCGCGGCTCGCGACCAATTGGCCCATGCCCGACAACAGATCGAAACCGAACTCAACTCGGTGACCGATAACCCGCTGTTGCTGGGGACACCGGAGAACTTCCGGGTCATGTCCCAGGCCAATCCCCACGGCCAATCGGTGGCGTTGGCGGCAGACCTGCTGGCGATTGCCATGGCAGAGATCGGCTCCATCGCCGAGCGCCGCCTCGACCGTCTGATCAACCCGCACGTCAGCGGGCTGCCAGCCTTCCTGGTGGCCAACCCCGGCGTGAACTCTGGAATGATGATCGTGCAATACGTCGCCGCATCGCTGTGCGCGGAAAACAAGCAATTGGCGCAACCGGCGGTGCTGGACAATTTCGTCACCTCCGGGTTGCAGGAAGACCATTTGAGCATGGGCACCAACGCCGCCCTGAAGTTGCATCGAGCGCTGGAAAACTGCACGCAGATCCTCGCCATCGAATACCTGCTGGCGGCCCAGGCCTTTGAATTTCTCAAGACGCAGCGCTTCGGCGCCGGGACGGACATCGCCTGGAAGTTGCTGCGCGAGCGTGTTCCGGCCTACGACCAGGATCGCTGGCTGGCGCCGGACATCGCCAGCGCCGCCGGGCTGCTAAAAGATCCGAACGTGCTGCACAACCTACTACCCAATTTGAACTGATCAAAAATAGCGCCAGCGTGCCAAGGCACCTATAGCCCACAAGGCATCGCCCAAAAAGCGAAGGTGACGGATAACGGAACATTCCGGAGCGACTGGCGGGTGAAAAACAAAACTCTCAAAAGGAGCAATACATGACTGCCTTAAACCTGATTCCCGGCCAATTGAGCCTGGCTCAATTGCGTGACATCTATCAGCACCCGGTCACCCTGAGCCTGGACGCCAGCGCGTCGGCGCAGATCGAGGCCAGTGTTGCGTGCGTGGAACAGATCCTCGCCGAGAACCGTACCGCCTACGGCATCAACACCGGTTTTGGCCTGTTGGCCTCGACCCGCATTGCCAGCGAAGACCTGGAGAACCTGCAGCGCTCCCTGGTGCTGTCCCATGCCGCTGGCGTGGGCGAGCCGATCAGCGATGCGCTGGTGCGCTTAGTCATGGTGCTCAAGGTCAACAGCCTGAGCCGGGGTTTTTCCGGCATCCGTCGGCAGGTGATCGATGCGCTGATTGCGCTGATCAATGCCGAGGTCTACCCGCACATCCCGCTCAAGGGTTCGGTCGGTGCGTCCGGTGACTTGGCGCCGCTGGCCCATATGTCCTTGGTGCTGCTGGGCGAAGGCAAGGCCCGCTACAAGGGCGAATGGCTGCCGGCCGTCGACGCCCTGAAAGTGGCGGGCCTCGCGCCGCTGACCCTGGCCGCCAAGGAAGGCCTGGCGCTGCTCAACGGCACCCAGGTCTCCACCGCGTTTGCCCTGCGTGGCCTGTTCGAAGGCGAAGACCTGTTCGCCGGTGCCCTGGCCTTGGGCAGCCTCACGGTGGAAGCGGTGCTCGGTTCGCGTTCGCCATTCGATGCACGCATCCATGCCGCCCGCGGCCAGAAAGGCCAGATCGATGCCGCCGCGGCCTACCGCGATCTGCTGGGCGAGCGCAGCGAAGTCTCCGATTCGCACCAGAACTGCGACAAGGTCCAGGACCCGTACTCCCTGCGCTGCCAGCCGCAAGTGATGGGCGCCTGCCTGACCCAGTTCCGCCAGGCTGCCGAAGTGCTGGTGATCGAGGCCAACGCGGTGTCGGACAACCCGCTGGTGTTCGCCGCCGAGGGTGACGTGATTTCCGGTGGCAACTTCCACGCCGAACCGGTGGCGATGGCCGCCGACAACATGGCCCTGGCGATTGCCGAAATCGGCTCCCTGAGCGAGCGGCGCATTTCGCTGATGATGGACAAGCACATGTCGCAGCTGCCGCCGTTCCTGGTGGCCAATGGCGGGGTGAACTCCGGCTTCATGATTGCCCAAGTGACTGCGGCCGCCCTGGCCAGTGAAAACAAGGCGCTGTCCCATCCCCATTCGGTGGACAGCCTGCCGACCTCGGCCAACCAGGAAGATCACGTCTCCATGGCCCCGGCTGCGGGCAAGCGCTTGTGGGAAATGGCCGAGAACACCCGTGGGATTTTGGCGGTGGAATGGCTGGCGGCGTGCCAGGGGCTGGACCTGCGCGGTGGTTTGAAGACCTCCGCCAAGCTGGAACAGGCCCGGGGTCTGTTGCGTGCAGAAGTGCCGTTCTATGAGAAGGACCGGTTCTTTGCGCCGGACATCAATGCAGCCAGCGAGCTGTTGGCGAGTCGGTGCCTGAACGAATTGGTTACGGCGCAGTTGTTGCCGAGCCTGTAAGGGCCTCATCGCGAGCAGGCACACATGATGTTGATCCGACTCGATACCTGTGGGAGCGGGCTTGCTCGCGAAAGCGCAGGGTCAGCTTGCATCAATGTCGAATGTACCGCCGTCTTCGCGAGCAAGCCCGCTCTCACAGGTTCTGTGCAGTCCTTGTGGGAGCGAGCCTGCTCGCGATTGATTTTGATAATTCGAGGAAACCGGGATGAAAACCCTCTGGCAAAACTGCCACGCCGCCACAATGGCCCAGGGCGTCTACTCGATCATCGAAGACGCCGCCATCGTCACCCAGGGCGAGCACATTCAATGGATCGGCCCGCGCGCCGAGTTGCCAGCAGGCGACTACCCGGCGGTCTACGACCTCAAGGGCGCCTGGGTCACGCCGGGGCTGATCGACTGCCACACCCACACGGTGTTTGGCGGCAACCGCAGCGGTGAGTTCGAACAGCGCCTGCAAGGTGTCAGCTACGCCGAAATCGCCGCGGCCGGCGGTGGCATCGCCAGCACCGTGCGCGCCACCCGCGCCGCCAGTGAAGACGAGCTGTTCGCCAGCGCGGCCAAACGCCTGAAAAGCCTGATGCGTGACGGCGTGACCACGGTGGAAATCAAGTCCGGCTATGGCCTGGACCTGGCCAGCGAACGCAAGATCTTGCGGGTCATTCGCCGCCTCGCTGCCGAACTTCCGGTCAGCGTACGCAGCACCTGCCTGGCGGCCCACGCCTTGCCACCGGAATACAAGGACCGCGCCGATGATTACATCGAGCACATCTGCACCGAGATGCTGCCGGCCCTGGCGGCAGAGGGGCTGGTGGATGCGGTGGACGCCTTTTGCGAATACCTGGCCTTTTCCCCGGCGCAGGTCGAGCGGGTGTTTATCACCGCGCAACAACTGGGGCTGCCGGTGAAGCTGCACGCCGAACAGTTGTCATCGCTGCATGGTTCCAGCCTTGCGGCGCGTTACCAGGCGCTGTCGGCCGATCACCTGGAGTTCATGACCGAGGACGATGCCAAGGCCATGGCCGAATCCGGCACCGTGGCGGTGCTGTTGCCGGGCGCATTTTATTTCCTGCGCGAAACCCAGCTGCCGCCCATGGACGCCCTGCGCAAGCACGGCGTGAAAATCGCCGTGGCCAGCGACCTCAACCCCGGCACTTCGCCGGCGTTGTCGTTGCGCTTGATGTTGAACATGGCCTGCACCTGTTTGCGCATGACCCCGGAAGAAGCCTTGGCGGGGGCGACGATTCATGCGGCCCAGGCCTTGGGCATGGCGCAGACCCACGGTTCGCTGGAAGCCGGCAAGGTCGCGGATTTTGTCGCCTGGCACATCGACCGCCCAGCCGACCTGGCGTACTGGCTCGGTGGCGACCTGGAAAAACGCGTCGTGCGTCACGGCGTGGAAATCGATTGAGGAGAACGGTTGTGGAGAAGGTCCTGAATTTCAAGCAAGGGCGCGTGCCGCTGTTGATCAGCATGCCCCACGCCGGCCTGCGCCTGACCCCGGCGGTACAGGCCGGGTTGATCCCCGAGGCCCAGAGCCTGCCGGACACTGACTGGCACATTCCCAAGCTCTATGAGTTCGCCAATGAGTTGGGCGCCAGCACCCTGGCTGCGGAATACTCGCGGTTCGTCGTCGACCTGAATCGTCCCGCCGATGACAAACCGATGTACGTCGGCGCCACCACCGGTCTGTACCCGGCGACGCTGTTCGATGGCGTGCCGTTGTTTCGCGAAGGACTGGAACCGTCGGCCGAGGAGCGGGCGACGTATCTGCAACAAGTCTGGATGCCGTACCACCAGGCACTGCAGCAGGAACTGGCGCGGCTCAAGGCCGAGTTCGGCTATGCCTTGCTGTTCGATGCCCATTCGATCCGTTCGGTGATCCCGCACCTGTTCGACGGCAAGTTGCCGGATTTCAACCTGGGTACTTTCAACGGCGCCAGTTGCGACCCGACCCTGGCCAGTCAACTCGAAGCCATCTGTGCTCGCCATGGCCAGTTCACCCATGTGCTCAACGGGCGTTTCAAGGGCGGACACATCACCCGGTATTACGGCAACCCGGCCGAGGACATTCACGCGGTGCAACTGGAACTGTGCCAAAGCACCTACATGGAAGAGTTCGAACCGTTCAACTATCGCTCCGATCTGGCGGCGCCGACCCAGGTGGTGCTCAGGGAATTGTTGGAAGGCTTCCTGGCGTGGGGGCAAAAGGCCTACAAACATTAACCTGTGACCAAGCAGTCTTTGTGAAGGACTTCTTGTGAACGGGGGCTTCTGTGGCGAGGGAGCTTGCTCCCGCTTGAGTGCGCAGCGCTCAGAAGATTCTTGGGGCGGCTTCGCCACCCAGCGGGAGCAAGCTCCCTCGCCACAAAAGCATTTCAAGCCGCTCTCCCTGTCGCCACCGTGCAAAACCAAGTCGCCACAGTTCACCTTTACCTCCTCGACGCTGCGTAATGTTCCAGGCACGGTGCACCTAGACGCCGACCTACAACAATCCACTGCCGCACGAGACCCCTCGCGATGAAAAGACTGTCCAAGCGCTGTCTGTCGTTCCTCTGCGGTACCGTTCTACTAAGCTCCGGCGCGATGGCCGCCGAGCCTGCATCCTGCCAGACCGTACGCATGGGCGTGGTCAACTGGACCGACGTGATTGCCACCAGCGGCATGGCCGACGTGTTGCTCTCCGGGCTGGGATACGAAAGCAAGCAGACCAGCGCCGTGCAGCAGATCATCTTCGCCGGCATCCGCGACAAGCGGCTCGACATCTTCCTGGGCTATTGGAAACCGGCGATGGACAAGAACATCGCCCCGTTCCTGGCGGCCAACCAGGTGAAGGTCCTGGATAAACCCAGTCTGGCCGATGCCCAGGCCACCTTGGCCGTCCCGGACTACGTGGCCGCGGCGGGGCTCAAGACCTTTGCCGACATCGCCCGGTTCAAGGATCAGCTCGGAGGCAAGATCTATGGCATCGAGCCGGGCAGTGGCGCCAACACCACCATCAAGACCATGATCGAAACCAATCACTTTGGCCTCAAGGATTTCAAGCTGATCGAATCCGGTGAGGCCGGGATGCTGGCAGCGGTGCAGCGGGCCGTGAATCGCAAGGAGTTCGTGGTGTTCGTTGGCTGGACCCCGCACCCGATGAACATCAACATGAACATCGCCTACCTGACGGGCAGCGAAGACGTCTATGGTCCGAACGAAGGCGCCGCGACCGTGTCCACGGTGACCGCGCCGGACTACGCCCAGCGTTGCCCCAACGTTCAGCGGCTGCTGGAAAATCTCACGTTCACCGCCGCCCAGGAAAGCCAGCTGATGGTGCCGATCATGGAACGCAAGACACCCCAGGACGTCGCTCGGCAATGGCTGCGCGAGCATCCCGAGGATTTGCAGCGCTGGCTCGCCGGCGTGACCAGCTTCGATGGCAAGGATGGCGTAGCGGCGGTTCAGGCCAGCCTCAAGCGCTGACACAACCTTATGGACACTGATACCCCTGTGGCGAGGGAGCTTGCTCCCGCTGGGTTGCGAAGCAGCCCTAAAAAAAAGCGGGCGCTGCGCACCCGAGCGGGAGCAAGCTCCCTCGCCACAGAAGCCACAGAAGCCACAAAAACGGCTGAGCCACATCCTCTTTCGACGCATGGCAATCCAAGATGGCCTACCCACTTTCCCAGGCAATGTCCGCCTTCATCGACAAAACCCTGAGCTTCACCGCCCCGGACGACAGCCTCGACGGTTCGCGCCAGGCCTACAGCCAGATGTGCCGGGCGTTTACCCCGCCGCGTCCGCCAACGCTCGCGGTGGAGGATTTGCAGTTGGCCGGCGTGGCCATCCGGGCCTATCACCCGCGCATTGCGCCGCCGCTCGCCGGCTGGCCGTGCATTCTCTACCTGCACGGTGGCGGTTGGGTGGTGGGGGACCTGGATTCTCATGACTTCATCTGCATGGAACTGGCGGCTGAGCTTGGCGCGTTGGTAGTGGCGGTGGATTACCGGCTGGCCCCGGAGCATCCGTTTCCGGCCGCGTTCGAAGATTGCCTCGCGGTGTGGCACCACTTGGCGGACACCCCGTTTGCCATCGACCCGCGTCGCCGGGCGGTGGCCGGTGACAGTGCCGGCGGCAACCTCGCCGCTGCGTTGTGCTTGGCCTTGCGCGATGCCGGGCAGCCGTTGCCCCGGGCCCAGGTGTTGATCTACCCGGCGCTTGGTGGCCCGGCGGATTTGCCCTCACGTCAAGCGTGCGAAGATGCCCCGCTCTTGAGTGGCCGCGACCTGGAGCGCTATGAGGCGCTGTACCTGTGTGGCGTCCGGCCCACGCCTTATGCCATGCCGCTACTCGCCGACGACCTGGGCGGCCTGCCGCCAGCGCTGGTTGCCGTCGCGCAATGGGACCCGCTGCGCGACGATGGTGTCCGTTACAGCGAGCGGCTGAAAGCCGCAGGGGTGGACTCCGTGCTGTATATCGGCGAAGGGCTGGTCCACGGTTGCCTGCGTGGCCGGGGCCAGGTGCCAGAGGTCGATCAGTTGTATCGCACGCTGCTGGCGTTCCTGGCTGACATGCTTTGACTGCGCAGGGGGCATGCTCATTAAGGTGATTCGGGTTTATGATGCCGGACGGCAGATTAAATAGACGTCCCCACAGGGATGACTCGACCCCTTACGGAGCGCGCAATGCAGACTTTGTACCCGCAGATCAAACCCCATGCCCGGCACGATCTGGCTGTCGATGACACCCACACGCTCTATGTCGATGAAAGCGGTTCCCCGGAAGGTCTGCCAGTGGTTTTCATTCACGGTGGCCCGGGTGCTGGCTGCGATGCGCAGAGCCGGCGCTACTTCGATCCGAACCTTTACCGTATCGTCACCTTCGACCAGCGCGGTTGCGGTCGCTCCACTCCCCACGCCAGCCTGGAAAACAACACCACCTGGGATCTGGTCGAAGACCTGGAGCGCATCCGCAAGCACCTGGGCATCGAAAAATGGGTGCTGTTCGGCGGTTCCTGGGGCTCGACCCTGGCCCTGGCCTACGCCCAGACCCATCCGGAGCGGGTGCATGGCCTGATCCTGCGTGGGATCTTTCTCTGCCGTCCGCAGGAAATCGAGTGGTTCTATCAGGCTGGCGCCAGTCGCCTGTTCCCCGACTATTGGCAAGACTACATTGCGCCGATTCCGCTGGATGAGCGCGACGACTTGCTCAGCGCTTTCCACAAACGCCTGACCGGTAACGACCAGATTGCCCAGATGCATGCGGCCAAGGCCTGGTCCACCTGGGAAGGTCGTACCGCGACCCTGCGTCCTAACCCGCTGGTGGTCGATCGTTTCTCCGAGCCGCAGCGGGCGCTGTCGATTGCCCGGATCGAATGCCACTACTTCACCAACAACGCGTTCCTCGAACCCAACCAGTTGATTCGCGACATGGGCAAGATCGCCCATTTGCCGGGCGTCATCGTGCACGGCCGCTACGACGTCATCTGCCCGTTGGACAACGCCTGGGAGCTGCATCAGAACTGGCCCAACAGCGAACTGCAGGTGATCCGCGACGCCGGTCACGCCGCTTCGGAACCGGGAATTACCGACGCGCTGGTGCGCGCCGCTGCGCAAATGGCCCGGCGCCTGCTCGACCTGCCGCCCGAGGAAGCATGAAGGGGCTGCTGCAACGTGTGCGCTGCGCACGGGTCGAAGTAGCCGGTGAGATCGTCGGGGCCGTAGACCAAGGCTTGCTGGTGCTGGTGGCCGTCGAGCCCGGGGATACCCGGGCCAGCGCCGACAAACTTCTGCATAAGCTGCTTAACTATCGCGTGTTCAGCGACGCCGAGGGCAAGATGAACCTGTCCCTGGTGGATGTCGGTGGTGGGCTGCTGCTGGTGTCGCAGTTCACCTTGGCGGCGGATACCAAAAGCGGCCTGCGTCCAAGTTTTTCCACGGCCGCGCCTCCGGCCTTGGGCGAAGAGTTGTTCAACTATTTGCTGGCCCAGGCGAAACAGGTGCATGGCACAGTGGCATCAGGTAGATTCGGCGCCGACATGCAGGTGCATCTGGTCAATGATGGCCCGGTAACCTTCCTGTTACAGTCCTGAAAGCGTTTGAAACATCTTTTCCGTTCTGTTTCGAGGCTAAACAGGGAGTTTTCTCGATAAATACTTTGCTACCCCTGATGCGTTGTCACGCGGGCTACTAGATAATCGCGCGCTACGGGGGATCAGCGTTCGCTGGTCCATTTGACTTAGGTAGAGACTTGTCCTGAACCGTTTGGGGAATCATTTTGCCCCGTCGGAGTCGGAACAATGCTCGCCAACTTGGCAAGAGTGGTCCGCAGGAACGGTTTTTCAGCGCCGTTACCGTGTAGATACTTTATCTGGCCGTTGGTTTTTTGATCAGTTTTCGGCGAGGGTTGCTCGTGATTGTTAGTCCCTGTAATGCACCAAAAATGACTGCCAAACGGTTTAGAAGCGCCTTGGTAGCGGGCTCGGCCCTGCTGTGCCTGTTCGGCGCGGGCCAACTGTGGGCATTCAGCCTGGATGATGTATCGGCGAAGGCACAAGAACTGGCCGGGCAGAAATTCGAAGCCCCGCGCAGCAATTTGCCGAACGAATTCCGCGAAATGAAGTTCGCCGATTATCAGAAAATCCGTTTCCGCACCGAAAAAGCGGAATGGGCCGACCAGAAGACCCCGTTCCGGCTGTCCTTCTATCACCAGGGCATGCATTTCGACACGCCGGTGAAAATCAACGAAATCACCGCGACCACCGTCGACGAGATCAAGTACGACCCGACACGGTTCGATTTCGGCGACGTGAAGTTCGATCCCAAGGCCACCGAACAGTTGGGCTACGCGGGTTTTCGCGTGTTGTACCCGATCAACAAGGCCGACAAGCAAGACGAAATCATGACCATGCTGGGCGCGAGTTATTTCCGCGTCATCGGCAAGGGCCAGGTCTACGGCTTGTCCGCGCGTGGCATGGCCATCGACACCGCGTTGCCATCCGGTGAAGAGTTCCCACGCTTTCGCGAGTTCTGGATCCAGCGTCCGAAACCAACCGACAAGCACCTGGTGATCTTCGCCCTGCTGGATTCGCCACGGGCCACTGGCGCTTATCGCCTGACCGTGCGTCCGGGCACCGACACCGTTGTCGACGTGAAATCCCGGGTGTTCCTGCGCGATCGCGTCAACAAACTGGGCATCGCCCCGTTGACCAGCATGTTCCTGTTCGGCGCCAACCAGCCGTCCAAGGTGCTCAACTACCGTCGTGAACTCCACGACTCCAGCGGCCTGTCCATCCATGCCGGCAACGGCGAGTGGATCTGGCGTCCGCTGAACAACCCGAAACACTTGGCCGTGAGCAACTTCTCGGTAGAAAACCCGCGTGGTTTCGGCCTGCTGCAACGGGGTCGTGACTTCAGCCACTATGAAGACCTGGATGACCGTTACGAAAAACGCCCAAGCGCCTGGATCGAACCGAAAGGCGATTGGGGCAAGGGCACCGTCGATCTGGTCGAGATCCCGACCGCCGACGAAACCAACGACAACATCGTTGCGTTCTGGAGCCCGGAAAAACTGCCTGAGCCAGGCCAGCCACTGGACTTCGCCTACCGTCTGCACTGGACCCTCGACGAAGCCAACCTGCACTCGCCAGACAGTGCCTGGGTCAAGCAGACCCTGCGCTCCACCGGTGATGTGAAGCAGTCCAACCTGATCCGTCAGCCGGACGGCAGCGTGGCCTACCTGGTGGATTTCGAAGGGCCGTCCCTGCAAGCGTTGCCTGAAGACGCCGAAGTGCGTAGCCAGGTGAGCGTTGGCGACAACGGCGAGATCGTCGAGAACAGCGTGCGCTACAACCCTGAAACCAAGGGCTGGCGCCTGACGCTGCGCCTGAAGATCAAGGACCCGAAACAGGCCACCGAGATGCGTGCGGCACTGGTTCGTCCGCTGACGCCTGTCGAAGCCCCGGCCGCCTCGCATTCCGCGACCACGACCCTGGCCAAGGCTGACAAGATCGCCCGCCAGCAGACTGAAAAAGAGCTCGCGAAAGAAAAAGCGCAAGACGAAGCCAAGGCTGTCCAGGCGGACACCGCCGCGGTCGAACCGACCCCAACCCAGCAGGAACCGGAACCGACTGAGCAAGTCCTGACCGAGACCTGGAGCTATCAGTTGCCAGCCGATGAGTAATACTCCAGTACAGCCAGAGACGCTCAGTGAGTACCTGGCCCACTTGCCCATGACCGACGAGCAGCGCGCCGAACTGGCGGGCTGCAAGTCCTTCAGCGAATTGCACGAACGCCTGTCGTCGCCGACGTTCGACGCGCCCACCGAGGCTGTGCAAGCCTCGGTGGGCCGCCGGCTGACCCTGAGCACCGCCGAAGAGCTTGAAGAAGCGGAAATGCTGGGGCTCGACGCCAGTGGCCGGGTGTGCCTGAAAGCGACGCCGCCGATCCGTCGGACCAAGGTCGTGCCGGAGCCGTGGCGCACCAATATCCTGGTGCGCGCCTGGCGGCGCCTGACCGGTCGCACCAACCCGCCGAAGCCGCCCAAGGATGAGCGCGTGCTGCCCCATGCACGCTGGCGTACCGTGGGTTCGATCCGCCGCTACATTCTGTTGATCCTGATGCTCGGCCAGACCATCGTCGCCGGTTGGTACATGAAGGGCATCATGCCGTACCAGGGCTGGTCGTTCGTCGACCTGGAAGAAGTCCTGCACCAACCGCTGTTGCAGACGGCCACGCAAGTGCTGCCGTATGCGTTGCAGACCAGCATCCTGATTCTGTTCGGGATCCTGTTCTGCTGGGTGTCGGCGGGTTTCTGGACAGCGTTGATGGGCTTTCTCGAATTGCTCACCGGCCACGACAAATACCGCATCTCCGGCGCCAGCGCCGGCAACGAGCCGATTCCCAAGGATGCCCGCACCGCGCTGGTGATGCCGATCTGCAACGAAGACGTGCCGCGGGTATTCGCCGGTTTGCGCGCCACCTTCGAGTCGGTGGCCGCCACCGGTGACCTGGATCGCTTCGATTTCTTCGTGCTCAGCGACAGTAACGAAACCGATATCTGCGTAGCCGAACAGCAAGCCTGGCTGGACGTCTGCCGTGAAGCCGGGGGCTTCGGCAAGATCTTCTACCGTCGTCGTCGCCGTCGCGTGAAACGCAAGAGCGGCAACCTCGACGACTTCTGCCGTCGTTGGGGCAGCGACTACAAGTATATGGTCGTGCTCGATGCGGACTCGGTGATGAGCGGCGAATGCCTGACCAGCCTGGTGCGCCTGATGGAAGCCACGCCGGACGCCGGCATCATCCAGACCGCGCCGCGGGCTTCGGGCATGGACACGCTGTATGCGCGCATGCAGCAGTTCGCCACGCGAGTGTACGGTCCGCTGTTCACCGCCGGTCTGCACTTCTGGCAGTTGGGTGAATCCCATTACTGGGGTCACAACGCGATCATCCGGATGAAGCCGTTCATCGATCACTGCGCCTTGGCGCCGTTGCCGGGTAAAGGCGCGTTCTCGGGCGCGATCCTGTCCCACGACTTTGTCGAAGCCGCGCTGATGCGCCGTGCCGGCTGGGGCGTGTGGATTGCCTATGACCTGCCGGGCAGCTACGAAGAGCTGCCACCGAACCTGCTGGACGAACTCAAGCGTGACCGTCGCTGGTGCCACGGCAACCTGATGAACTTCCGGCTGTTCCTGGTCAAGGGCATGCACCCGGTGCACCGTGCGGTGTTCCTGACCGGCGTGATGTCTTATCTGTCGGCGCCGCTGTGGTTCTTCTTCCTGGTGCTGTCCACCGCGCTGCTGGCGGTGAACACGCTGATGGAGCCGCAGTACTTCCTTGAGCCACGCCAGCTGTATCCGCTGTGGCCGCAATGGCATCCGGAAAAGGCCATCGCCCTGTTCTCGACCACCATCGTGTTGCTGTTCCTGCCCAAGCTGCTGAGCATCGTGCTGATCTGGGCCAAGGGCGCGAAGGAATTCGGTGGCAAGTTCAAGGTGACCATGTCGATGCTGCTGGAGATGCTGTTCTCCATGCTGCTGGCGCCGGTTCGCATGATCTTCCACACCCGTTTCGTGCTCGCCGCTTTCCTGGGCTGGGCCGCGACCTGGAACTCGCCGAAACGTGACGACGACTCAACGCCCTGGAGCGAAGCGGTCAAGCGTCACGGTCCGCAAACCTTGCTGGGCTTCTTCTGGGCCTTGCTGGTGATCTGGCTGAACCCAAGCTTCCTCTGGTGGCTGGTGCCGATCGTTGGGTCGCTGATCCTGTCGATCCCGGTGTCGGTGATCTCCAGTCGCGTGGGCCTGGGCTTGAAATCTCGTGATGAGAGCTTGTTCCTGATTCCCGAGGAATACGCACCGCCCCAGGAACTGCTGTCGACGGACCAGTACACCCATGAAAACCGTTGGCACGCGCTGAACGACGGTTTCATCCGGGCGGTGGTCGATCCACAGCAGAACGCCTTGGCGTATGCGCTGGCCACCTCGCGTCACGGCCAGGCCGAGCCGATTGAATGGCTGCGGGTCGAACGCGTTCGTCACGCCCTGAAGGTCGGCCCTGCCGGTCTCAATAACGCTGAGCGGCTGGCCTTGCTGAGCGACCCGGTGGCCTTGTCCCGCTTGCATGAGCAGGTCTGGAGCGAGGCGCATCCCGAGTGGCTGGCGGCGTGGCGTGAGTCGGTGAAGGCTGATCCCCATGCACCGTTGCTGCCGCTACAGCCGGTGAGCGTACAGCCTCAAGTGGCCTGATACACAAAAAGCCTCGCTTCTGGAAAGAAGCGGGGCTTTTTGTTGGCCTAAGGATTTGTACCAAGGACTTCCGAAGTTCGAGCGACTAGCGTTATTAAACAACCGGCGTGACATTGACGTCTGGACTGAGGAAATCAATGTGAAAGCCGCTGGAGCCATCTCCGATAGCTAAATGGACACCGCTGATACCCTCATTCATTTGAGAGTTCACCTTGTAATCTATGAAGGCTGTTATTTCTTCGTTGACGCCGATGGCGAATTCGGTCAAGCCGAGCCCTCGAACCCCGGCAGCCGATTTCAATGTTTCGATATGTTCCTCGTTGTCGACTTGTAAAGACGTGACTTTGTTTTCCACGACTGTCAGCCATCCTCCCGCCTTGGCTATCGACTCTGATAACAGCTTAAGCCTGGCTCGAATGTCCTCAGGTAGTTGTGGGTTGGCTTTTCTTAATACCGTTAAGATCCCAGAAATCTTAAGTTTGCCGTTCAAGCAAAACGGACAGCGTTCATGGGTATTCATGTGGGCATAGTGGACTTCGAAAAACTCGGCCGCTGAGTGTATGAAACTCTCTGAGATGTCTTCCTCTATCAACGCATAGGGTTCTGCTTGGCGGTTGAGTGTGACTTTTCCAGAGGTGTCTTCGCCTGAGAGGAGAAAAGAGTCATAGGAGTTAAGCATGTTTAAAAAGAAGCGCTGTCTTTCTAATGCTCTTCTGAAATCGCTGTTGAGAAGTAAGTGCAAACTGTAGTTCGCGCTACTGAAAGACGGGTCGAAAACCTGTGCTGCGCAGAAAACGCTCTTCTTGACTGGGGTGGCCTTGGCTATCTCCAACGTGAGCTTGGCCGCGTTGTTGCTGAACGAGAAAATTATGCTATTTCGAGGAAGAGCACTAAGCTCGTGGATGTGTGCTGTGTTTAATCCTTGATGACTGCATTCATCAAGGAATTCCTGTGAGTCTGCAACGACCCAGAATTCTTCCTCTCCAAAAAGTGTGTGGATACGGGGCATGGATGACATGGGTTGCTCCTGAATAGGCGGACGGCATGTACATGCCGCCCGCTGGTTAGCGGAAGTCAGTCCTCCGTGTAGGCCCAAGCCAATGGAGCCCATCCAAAGTTTTCCGGCCCCGAGGTCAAGCGACTCAGTTTCTCTGATGTATCTATTTTCTGTTCCATATTCACCCTCCTTTTTTGTTGGGAATCCCTTTGTCGAACAAGGGAGGCTCTATTAATTCAAGTCTTTCTGGAATTTGGAATAGGTTTGCCTGAGTGTTTTTAGAATGAATTGTGCTGTTTTTGATTTGCTGGCTGTGAAGAAGTTATTTGTGTAGGAAGTGTCTGTAGCGGATTTCTGAAATTTAAGGAAATGGCAGTCTGACGTTGTTTGGGTGGTCTAGTGTTGATAGGTTTTATTACTGTTCGTTTGAGATTTGGAATTAAGGGGGTCGGAAATGGCAGGTACAAAAAAATATTTGTCTGATGCAGCTCTCCAGCAGGCATTGACCGTAACAGACTTGACGGAAACACATACACCCGTCCACGCGGTTCGGCTGATGGTTAATGAGATTGTCGAGGGATTGGTCCGTAGCGGCTGGCCTCGGGCATGTATTCAGACTGGCCCGCGTATCGTGTCCGCTGAAGAAAACTATGGGCTACTAGGCTATGACCCGGCAGAGATCACCTTGGGCAGCGAACACACTCGCTGGGTGAGCGAGCATTCGCTATTGCGCACACAAACCACTAGCCAGATTCCCGCCGCCCTTCAACGGGCTGCTCAAGAGCGCAAGACGGGGGAGATGATCCTGCTCGCCGCTCCGGGCATTACCTTTCGCCGCGACAGTCGGGATAGATGGCATTGCGCCGAACCGCATCAAATGGATATTTGGGTTCTGGGCGATCCGGAACTTTCGGATCGCGACCATCTGTTGCGTCTGGTCGGCGATATTCTCGGCGCTGCGGTACCTGAGAAGCCTTGGGTCTACAGCGACAGCCCGCATCACTACACCGAGGGCGGAATCGAAGTGAATGTATTGAACGACGGTGCCAATGTTGAAGTACTCGAATGTGGCCTCATCGCCACTTCATTGCTGCGGCGATTGGAAATTGATCCTCGGCGCCATGGTGGACTGGCGTTGGGAATGGGCCTGGATCGGCTGACGATGCTACGCAAGGGCATTCCAGATATCCGTTTGTTGCGTGACTCTAACGAGCGGGTGCAGGCCCAAATGCTGGATCTGCGGCCATGGAACGCCGTTTCGCGATTGCCTTCGATTTCTCGGGATATTTCGGTGGCGGTGTCTCCTGGATTGAGTGAGGAGGTGCTGACTGAGAGGATGCTGCAGGCGGCCGGGGACTGTTCTGGCTGGATCGAGGAAATGCAGATCAAAGGACGTTGGGTCTCGTCTGAATTGCCCCCCCAGGCTATTGAGCGGCTCGGCCTTCTGGCCGATCAGGAGAATGTTCTACTGCGCGTCGTACTGCGTGATTGTTCTCGGTCAATCACGACTGCGGAGGCCAATGCTTTGTATGAAAGGATTCAGTCGGCGTTGCACGAGGGCGCTCCGGGAGCAGGGTACCGAATGGACTTGACGGTACGTTGATGCACTCGCCAATTGTTCTGGTTGCGTCTCCCAGATAAATCAAAATAGCCCCGCTTCTGGAAGAGTGCGGGGCTACTTATTGTGGCGATGTCGGTCAGTGCTGCGGGTTGATGCTATCCAACATCTGGTTTTCCAATAACCTGCTTAGTTCGATCAGTTGCTGAATGTCGAAGGCAACGTGGCGCCGCGAGCCTTTGAGATCGAACGCGAGGTCGCTGACCATGGCATCGGCTGAGGCCAGGTTTTCGCTGAGGTTGGCCAGCAGGCTTTCGGTGTCGATGCCGTCGACGACGGTGAAAAGCTGGCCTGGCGAGGATTTGCTCTCGGATTTGGCCTGTTTGGGGTTCAGGTAGTAATCGAGCGCGCGATCAGAGGCTTCCTGGAGTTTCTTGGGGTCGGTTTCTGGCTCTGGGGGATTGGGTGTGGCTTTGTACATGTTGACGCTCCTAGGGTAATGGAGCCGCCAGATACCGCTGCTAAACGAGAATGGTGGCGACTGTACGCGGGTTAGCAGACCGGGACCCTAGAACCCGGCAGACCCGAAGGTCTCCCACGCACAACCGCCATGACATAGATGCGCAGGTGCTGAAGCCTGCTCACGCATGTGGAGAGCGTACGTCTAGGATTGTCCAGGCTGCTAAACCCGATCGCTGAACTGACAGCGACCCGCAAACGTTAAAGCCCGGGCCCAAGGCGTACAAGCCGGCGGATTCTGGCGTAGTTGTAGGCAATGGCGCAAGGCTCCGTAGCCTTGGGATGACGGACTGTGGGAGTGGGGGATTTTTGTGTGTATATCCGTTATTTAGGTAACGGATATTCACACAACCCTAACACCACACCAGGTCAAACCCGAAACCGCCCCACCAACGTCTGCAAATGAACCCCCAACCGCGCCAGCTCAGCACTGGAAGCCGCAGTCTCCTCACTGGACGCCGCCGTCTGCTCCGACACATCACGCACATTCAGCACACTACGATTAATCTCCTCAGCCACCGCACTCTGCTGCTCGGCCGCTGCGGCAATTTGCTGATTCATCGACTGGATCGCCGAAACCGTCCGAGTGATGTTCTCCAACGAACTCCCCGCACGACGGGTCAGTTCGACGCTGCTGTCGGTCAGGCTACGGCTGTTGTCCATGATGGTCGCGACCTGTTCGGTACCGGTCTGCAGGCCCACGATCAGTTCTTCAATCTCTTCGGTGGATTTCTGGGTGCGCTGGGCCAGGCTACGGACCTCGTCGGCCACCACGGCGAAGCCCCGACCGGCTTCGCCGGCACGGGCTGCCTCGATGGCCGCGTTGAGGGCTAGCAGGTTGGTCTGCTGGGCCACGGACTTGATCACGTCCAGGACGCTGCCGATCTTGTCGCTCTCACGCTTCAAATCGCCCATGGCGGCGGTGGAGTTGCCTACTTCCTTGGCCAGGCGCTCGATCTGGGCGATGGCTTCGCCAACGACCTTGTCGCCTTCACGGGCTTGCTGGTCGGCGGCGACGGCGGCTTCGGAAGCTTCCTCGGCGTTGCGCGCCACTTCCTGCACCGTGGCGGTCATTTCGTGCATGGCGGTGGCGACCTGATCGGTTTCCACTTTTTGGCTGTTGACCCCGGCGCTGGTCTGTTCGGTCACGCTTGAGAGTTGTTCAGCGGCGCTGGCGATCTGGGTAACCCCTTCACCAATGCCACCGATCAATTGCCGTAGGCCGACGGTCATGCTTTGCATGGCACGTTGCAGTTGGCCGAGTTCGTCGCGGCGGTCGGAGGTAAGGTTGTGGGTCAGGTCGCCAGCGGCGACGCGCTCTGCCACCTTCAGGGTCTGATCCAGCGGGCCGACGATCTGTCGGGTAATGAGCAGGGCGGCGATCACGCCAAACAGCAGCGCCAGTGCGGCGGCTGCGATCAGGACGCTCTTGGCCTGGGCGGTGTCGTGGTCGCGCACGGCGGTCTGGGACACGGTGAGCTTCTGGCTGGAATCGATCAGTACCTGGCCCTGCTGACTCATGCTCTGCAATGCGGCGCCGTTATCAAGTTGGGAATCGCGGAACTGGCTGACCGCCGCTCGATAGATGTTCATCGAGTCGCTGGCCTGTTGGAGCTTGTCGGCGTGCTCTTCGGGCAACTGCGCCGGCAAGCGTGCCAAGAGTTTCAAGACATCGGTGATTGCATCGATGGCCGGTTGTTGGGCCTCGCTTTTACCGCTGTAGGTGTAGCCGCGAACCTGATAGCGCGCCTGTTGGATGGCCTTGCTCAAGGTCACGATGCTGTTGAACTGGGTGATGTCGCCACCTTGCAGCAGCGCTTTTTCCACTTCGGCGACGCGGGCCACGGTGTTATCGGCGCTGGCGCCCAGCTTGCTGCGGGCATCTTCGCGGCTGACGGTGGCGCTGGTCATTTGGGCGAAGGCGCTTTTGTATTCGGCGACGGCGGCCAGTTGCTGGTCGATCAATGCAGCATCGGCTGGCTGTTCGATCAACTCGCGAGCGGTTTTCAGGCCGGCTTCGAGTTTGCCAAGCAGGTCGTTGACCTGTTGTGGCCCTTTCTCGCCCCGCGTGGTGTTGTAGTCGATGCTGGCCAGGTTCAAGTCCTTGCTCAAGTCATTGAGACTGGCAATGAACCCCAGCTTGTCGCCCCGGCTGATGACATTGCCCAGGCCGGACCAGCCGGTGAACGCAATCATCAAGGTGAGGAGCAGCACCAGGCCGAAGCCTGCGCCGAGTTTGCGGTTAACGCTTACATTTCCCAGACCCTGGGCAAGCCACCCGAACATGCTGATACTCCCTTGGAGCGCTGATTTGGTTTTATGGGGACTGTATCGGCGGCTTGGGTGGGATCTGTAGGCGTTTGTCGATATTTCGTGGCGAGGGAGCTTGCGCCCGCTTGGTCGCGGAGCGGCCACCTCAGCTTCAGGATTTGCGACTGCTTCGCAGCCGAGCGGGAGCAAGCTCCCTCGCCACAGGGAAACAGTCGGGCCGTTAGAACAACCGGGCTAGCAGCGCCGTAACGGCAGTCTCGACCCGCAGGATCCGCTCTCCCAGCTGCACCGGTTGCAAGCCAGCCTTGCCCAGCAGCTCGATCTCGTAGGGGATCCAGCCGCCTTCGGGGCCAATTGCCAGGGTGACGGGTTCCGTCAGGGCCCGGGGGCAGGGCGGGTGGTTGCCTGGGTGGCCGACCAGCCCGAGGGTCCCGTCCACAAGGGCCGGCAGGCGGTCTTCAACGAAGGGCTTGAAGCGCTTTTCAATGACGATTTCAGGCAGCACGCTGTCCCGAGCCTGCTCCAGGCCCAGGATCAATTGCTCACGAATCGCCTCGGGCTCCAGGAACGGCGTCTGCCAAAAGCTCTTTTCCACGCGATAGCTGTTGACCAGCACCACCCGCGGCACGCCCATGGTGGCGACGGTCTGGAACACTCGCCGGAGCATTTTCGGACGCGGCAGGGCGAGCACCAGGGTCAGCGGCAACTTGGCCGGTGGCGCCTGGTCGAGGATCACTTGCAGTTCGGCTTCCCGAGCTTCCAGGCGCAGCACCTGGGCTGTGCCCATCAACCCGCCAATGCGCCCGACACGCAGGTTGTCGCCGACCGCGCTGCGGTGGACTTCCTGCATGTGGGTCAACCGCCGATCGCTCAGGATGACGCGGTCAGGCCCGATGAAATCGGCCTCTTCGAGCAGCAGCAGGTTCACGCTTGGGTCGCTGGCGGCTGATCGTTGTGGTCATCGACCGGTTGGTCCTCGGGGTCTTCCTGCCGACGTTTGCGCACCAGGCCACCGAACAGGATGCCGATCTCGAACAGTAGCCACATCGGCACGGCCAACAGGGTCTGGGAGAAGATATCCGGCGGGGTCAGGATCATGCCGACTACGAAGCAGCCGATGATCACGTAGGGGCGGATCTTCTTCAGGTAGGCGACGTCGACCACGCCGATCCACACCAGCAGCACCACCGCCACCGGGATTTCGAACGCCACACCGAAGGCGAAGAACAGCGTCATGACGAAATCCAGGTAGCTGCTGATGTCCGTCATCATCTCCACGCCCGCCGGGGTGGCGGCGGCGAAGAACTTGAAGATCAGTGGGAACACCAGGTAATAGGCGAAGGCCATGCCGGTGTAGAAGAGCAGGATGCTGGACACCAGCAGCGGCACGGCGATGCGTTTTTCATGCTTGTACAGGCCCGGTGCGATGAAGCCCCAGATCTGGTGCAGGATCACCGGGATCGCCAGGAACAGCGAGACCATCATCGTCAGCTTCAGTGGCGTCAGGAACGGCGACGACACGTCGGTGGCGATCATCGTCGCCCCTACCGGCAAGTACTGGCGCAGCGGCGTGGAGACGAAGGTGTAGATCTGCTGGGTGAAGGAAAACAGCCCGGCGAAGATGATGAAAACCGCCGCGACGCAACGCAGCAGGCGGGTGCGCAACTCGGTGAGGTGCGATACCAGCGGCATCGGCTGGTCGTTTTCAGGGATATCGCTCATGGGGCTCGCGGCGGCAAAGTAGGGTCGTTAGGCGCAGGCGCAGCGGTGGAGGCGGTGTCCGCTACCGTCGGTGTCGCTGGCGCCGGTTCTGCCACCGGCACGCCGCTTTCTGGCGTTTGGGAAGCCATCGTCGGCTCGACCACGGGCTGGACCGGCGTCGGTTCCTGTTGGGTCGGCGTGAAGATTTTCCGCGCTTCCTGCTCCAGGGACAGAATATGTTCGTTGTGCAGTTGCCGACGGATATCGTCGGCACCGATTTCACGTTCAACTTCCTGTTTGATCGCATTGAAGCTGCGCTTCAGGCGCCCGATCCACAGACCGGCAGTGCGCGCAGCACCCGGCAGGCGCTCGGGGCCCAATACCAACAGGGCGACGAGGCCGACGAGCAGCAGTTCAGTGAAGCTGATCCCAAACATTAGTCAGTGCTCACGAGTCTTTGCGGATGGGCTCTTCGACTTTCTGGGCCTGCACATCGATGGTATTCGGTGCATTCACAGGCTGAGTGGCCTGCGGGTGTACCGGTTGGGCCGGTTGTCCGGGCTGGGCTTGGGTGGTCGTCGGATCGGCCGGTTTTTCATCATCATTCATGGCTTTGCGAAAGCCCTTGATCGACTCGCCGACATCGGTGCCGAGGTTTTTCAGTTTCTTGGTACCGAACACCAGCACCACGACGACCAGGATGACGACCCAGTGTTTCCAGTCAAAGATACCCATGTGGCTACTCCTCTCAAAAATTGATCAGGCGGACGGGCGCGAGGCTTTCTCGACGTGCCCGGACAGACCGAAACGACGGTCCAATTCATCCAGTACGGCCTGCGGATGCTGCCCCAGTTGGGCCAGCATGACCAGGCTGTGGAACCACAGGTCGGCGGTCTCGTAGATCACGTCGCTGCAGTCGCCGCTGACAGCGGCGTCCTTGGCGGCGAGGATGGTCTCAATCGACTCTTCGCCGACTTTCTCCAGAATCTTGTTCAAGCCCTTGTGGTACAGGCTGGCGACATAGGAACTGTCGGCGGCGGCGCCCTTGCGCTCTTCCAGCACCTGGGCCAGGCGGGTCAGGGTGTCACTCATGGGTATGTCCTGAATAAATGGCATGCGGGTCCTTGAGCACCGGGTCGACGGTTTTCCAGTCGCCGTTCTCGAAGACGCGATAAAAGCAGCTTTGACGGCCGGTGTGGCAGGCAATTTCGCCGACCTGCTCGACCATCAGGATGATCACGTCGCCGTCGCAGTCCAGGCGCATCTCGTGCAGGTGCTGCACGTGGCCGGACTCTTCACCCTTGCGCCACAGCTTGCCACGGGAACGTGACCAATAGATGGCGCGGTTCTCGGCAGCGGTCAGGGCCAGTGCTTCGCGGTTCATCCAGGCCATCATCAATACGCGCCCGGTCTTGTGGTCCTGGGCGATGGCCGGCACCAGGCCGTCAGCGTCCCACTTGATCTCGTCCTGCCAGTTTTTCATCGTTGGTCCTGACGGCAGCGGCAAGCTTTAAGCTTCAAGCTGCAAGTAAAAGCGATTCTGTGTTGGGTTGAGCGATGGGTTCAACCGTTTTAGCTTGAGGCTTGCAGCTTATCGCTTGCAACTGATCCGTGCTATCGACGAACGACCAGATACAGACCGACCACCACCATGATACCGGCCGGCCAGTGGCCCAGTTGGCTCAGCGGCCCGCCGGTCGCCAGCACCGCGCCGCCCCCCAGGTGAGCCGCGCCAAGCAGGCGCAACAGCCAGTCGTCCTTGCGTCGATGCCACGGGGGCGCCGGGTCGTGGGCGTGGGGCTGGGACATGCGTTCGAGCAGGTCGCGGGTCATATTGGCCAGGTGCGGGATCTGCTCGAATTGGCTCTGCACGTTGCCCAGCAAGGTTCGCGGGCTGACGCGCTCGCGCATCCAGCGTTCGAGGAACGGTTGGGCGGTGTTCCACAGGTCGAGGTCCGGGTACAGCTGACGGCCCAGACCCTCGATGTTCAGCAGGGTTTTCTGCAACAGCACCAACTGCGGCTGGACCTCCATGTTGAAGCGACGCGCAGTCTGGAACAGGCGCATCAGCACCTGGCCGAAGGAAATATCTTTTAACGGTTTTTCGAAGATCGGTTCGCACACGGTACGGATCGCCGCTTCGAATTCGTTGAGCTTGGTCTCGGCGGGCACCCAGCCTGAATCGATGTGCAGTTGGGCGACGCGACGGTAGTCACGCTTGAAGAAGGCGAACAGGTTACGTGCCAGGTAGTCCTGGTCCTCAGGGGTCAGGCTGCCGACGATGCCGCAGTCGATGGCAATGTATTGCGGGCTCCATGGCTGTACGGTGCTGACGAAGATGTTGCCCGGGTGCATGTCGGCGTGGAAGAAACTGTCGCGAAACACCTGGGTGAAGAAAATTTCCACGCCGCGCTCGGCCAGCAATTTCATGTCAGTGCGCTGGTCGGCCAAGGTCGCCAGGTCAGTCACCTGGATGCCGTAGATGCGCTCCATCACCAATACTTTCGGCCGGCACCAGTCCCAATAGACTTGCGGCACATAGAGCAGCGGCGAGCCTTCGAAGTTGCGACGCAACTGGCTGGCGTTGGCGGCCTCGCGCAGCAGGTCGAGTTCGTCGTAGATGGTTTTTTCGTAATCCTGGACCACGTCCACCGGGTGCAGCAGGCGGGCATCGGCCGACAACCGCTCGGCGGCGCGAGCGAGAATGAACAGCCACGCCAGGTCCTGGGCGATGATCGGCTTGAGGCCTGGGCGAATGACCTTGACCACCACTTCTTCGCCGCTCTTGAGTTGCGCGGCGTGAACCTGGGCCACGGAAGCCGAGGCCAGGGGCTCGACATCGAAACGGCTGAAGACTTCGCTGATCTTCTTGCCCAACTGTTCCTCGATCAGCGCCACCGACAGCTTGGAATCGAACGGCGGCACGCGGTCTTGCAGCAACATCAGCTCGTCGGCGATGTCTTCGGGCAACAGGTCGCGACGGGTCGAGAGGATCTGCCCGAACTTGATGAAGATCGGTCCCAGGTCCTGCAGAGCCAGGCGCAGGCGCGCGCCGCGACTCAGGTCCAGGGTTCGCCGGGGAAACCAGCGCCACGGCAGCACGAAGCGCAGCGCCAGGAGGAACCAGGGCAGCGGCAAGGCGAACAGCAGGTCATCGAGGCGGTAGCGGATCACGACGCGCTGGATGCGCAACAAACGGCGGACGGCAAGCAGCTTCATGCGTTATCGCTTGGTTTCAAGGGATCGGGAAAGGCGCTCGAAACGCGCCTCGAGTCGTTCCAGGTCAAGCTTGACCTGGTCCAGTTCATCAAAACGGGCCTGGGCCTCGCGTTGGCCTACGAGGGTACGCGATTCTTCGGCCAGGTATTCACTCAGATTCTGTCCTAGGCTGGCGAAACCCTGGCGATACCAGCGGCGGCGGCTGTTCAAATGGCCGCTGAACAGCTGGGTCGCCACCGGGCCGATCCAGCGGGACACTTCGTATTCCCAGTCCAGCTCCAGATCCTGGAGAATCGCAGCCAGTTCCAGCAGTACGCCGCTGTCGCCGTCGAGCTCGACGTCGGGGCTGTGCAGCGCCGCGCTCTTGTCCTTGCCCAGGGCCAGGCTCAGCAGGCTCGCCGCCGGGGCGCGCAGCGTGCAGTCCACTTCGGCTTCCCAGTGGGCGGCGAGCATCAGGCCTTCGTCGCTGGGCAGGATGAACAACCGCAACGCCGGGCTACGACAGTCGACGGCGATCACTTTGCCGCTCAAGTGCGCCAGGCGCGGGAGCGCCGTGCTGTCCAGGCGCAGCACCCGGTTGAGGCCGAGTTCGACGCTGGCGAGCAGGCCGGTGAGCAACATCAGGGCTTGATACCGCGATGCAGGGCGACGATGCCTGCGGTCATGTTGTGGTAGGTCACGCGGTCGAAACCGGCCTCGACCATCATCGACTTCAGGGTTTCCTGGTTCGGGTGCATGCGGATCGATTCGGCCAGGTAGCGGTAGCTTTCCGAGTCATTGGTAATCAGCTTGCCCATCAACGGCATGAAGGCGAACGAGTAGGCGTCATAGGCCTTGGACATCAGCGCGTTGGTTGGCTTGGAGAACTCCAGCACCAGCAGGCGACCGCCGGGCTTGAGCACGCGCAGCATCGAACGCAGGGCGTCTTCCTTGTGGGTGACGTTGCGCAGGCCGAAAGCGATGGTCACGCAGTCGAAATGGTTGTCGGGGAACGGCAGCTTCTCGGCGTCGGCCTGGACGAATTCAACATTGCCGGCCACACCCAGGTCCAGCAGGCGGTCGCGACCGACCTTGAGCATGGATTCGTTGATGTCGGCCAGGACCACTTGGCCGGTCGGCCCGACGATGTGGGAGAACTTCTTCGTCAGGTCGCCCGTGCCGCCGGCGATGTCCAGCACGCGGTTACCGCTGCGCACGCCCGACAGCTCGATCGCGAAACGCTTCCAGAGCCGGTGCATGCCGCCCGAGAGCAGGTCGTTCATCAAGTCGTACTTGGCGGCTACGGAGTGAAAAACCTCGGCGACTTTTTCCGCCTTCTGGCTTTCCGGCACGTTCTTGAAGCCGAAGTGAGTGGTGGGTTCGGCATCGCTGCCTTTGCGCTGATCAGTCATATCGCGGTCACCAAAAAAGAATGCGGGACATTCTAATCCCGGTGGAGGGCTTTGTCTTGGCAAGGCTGAAGGTAAGATGGGCAACCGCCGGGACGTTTTGACGCAGCCAGGGTTTGAAACGTTCAGGCAAGTCCCGATAAAACAGGAGTCATCCGATGGCCCGTATAACGGTTGAACGTGCCCATGGCCTGGGCAAGGAAGCGGCGCGAGAGAAGGCCGACAAGCTGGCGCAGAAGTTGTCCGACAGCTATGGCCTGGAGCCGCAGTGGGTGGGTGATACCCTGAAACTCAAGCGTTCCGGGGTCAAGGGCGAAGTGCACGTGGGCGAGGATTCGATCCGCGTCGACGTGGAGCTGGGCATGTTGATGTCGGCCATGAGCGGCACGATCAAAGGCGAAATCGAAAAGGCGCTGGATAAGGCGTTGGCTTGATTGATGAAAGGGTGGCGAATGCAAAATTAAAGTTCACCCCCCAACCCTGTGGGAGCGGGCTTGCTCGCGAATGCGGTGGGTCAGTCACTATTGATGTTGACTGACTCACCGCATTCGCGAGCAAGCCCGCTCCCACAATGGCAGTCATCGCCTTCGGAATATGTGTCAGTTGTTAGGGTGCCGTTTCTAATTATTGCCACTACTTTGTGCCTGAGCCCGTCCCTGTGCGGGCAGTTCCTCAAACCTTTTTCGAGTGAGGTGCACCATGGCCAAAGTTATTTTCAAGAAAAAAACCGACGTTGAATCTTCCACGCTCAGCGACGTGAAAACGTACGCGCGCAAGATCTGGCTGGCGGGTCTGGGCGCCTACACGAAGGTCGGCCAGGAAGGCGGCGAGTATTTTCAAGAGTTGGTAAAAGCTGGCGAAGTTATTGAAACCAAAGGCAAAAAGAAAATTGCCGGGAAACTTGAAGCGGCCAACAGCGAATTGATTGAAGCCAAGACCGACGTCAATACGTTCAAGGCTCGGGTTGAAGTACAACTCGATAAAGTCGAGAAGGTATTCGATGCCCGTGTTGCAAGTGCCTTGAATCGTATCGGCATTCCGTCTAAACATGACGTTGAGGCACTCTCTGCTAAGCTCGATGAGCTGACAGCATTGCTCGAACGTGTCGCGCGTAAACATTAAGGAGAACGGGATGGCTGGCAAAAAAATCACAGAAAAAGAAGGCAGCTCGTGGGCCGGGAAGATTGAAAAGTATTCCCGCAAAATCTGGCTGGCTGGTTTAGGCGTGTACTCGAAGATCGACACTGACGGCAGCAAGCTCTTCGAGTCTCTGGTTAAGGACGGCGAAAAGGCCGAAAAACTCACTAAGACGGCGGTCGGCAAACAAGTCGATGCAGCCAAGGACTCTGCCGAGTCCGCCAAGTCGCGAATCGGCGGCGTAAAAGATCGTGCAATGGGCAAATGGGACGAACTGGAAGGGGCTTTCGACAAGCGCCTGAACAGTGCGATCTCCCGCCTGGGCGTGCCGAGCCGTAATGAAGTCAAGGCGTTGCACAGCAAGGTCGACACACTGACCAAGCAGATCGAAAAACTCACCGGCGCCAAAGTCGCACCGGTGGCGGCCAAGACGGCGGCGGCCAAGCCGGCCGCTAAAACGGCAGCCAAGCCACTGGTCAAGGCTGCGGCAAAACCCGCTGCCAAACCTGCGGCGAAAGCAGCGGCCAAGCCAGCGGCTAAAACCGCAGCGGCCAAACCCGCTGCCAAGGCGGCAGCCAAACCGGTAGCGGCGAAAGCGGCCGCCAAGCCTGCTGCAAAACCTGCAGCCAAACCGGCGGCAGCTAAACCTGCTGCGGCTAAACCAGCGGCTAAACCCGCTGCCAAGCCTGCGGCAAAAGCGGCGGCCAAACCTGCTGCGGCGAAAAAGCCTGCAGTGAAAAAACCGGCCGCGCCAAAAGCTGCCGCACCCAAGGCACCCACCGCGGCCGCCAAACCGGCAACCCCGGCGAGCACGACGAACTCCGCCGCGGCTCCGACCCCGGTCGCGACGCCAACTCCAGCGCCGGCTCCATCGACGCCTACCAGCCAGTCCTGATATCAGGGCTGATAAAAATGCCCGGTCTATGTAGGCCGGGCTTTTTTATTTGTACGCAGGTCAACCTGTGGGAGCGAGCTTTGTGGGAGCAAGGCTTGCCCGCGATGAAAACGCCGCGGCTCTTGAGGACCGCAGCGCCTGGATCGCGAGCAAGCTTTGCTCCCACAAAGCTCGCTCCCACAATGGATCTGCCACTGCCACTGCCACTGCCACTGCCACTGCCACTGCCACTGGTTAGTCGTGTTCTTCCAGGTACCGCAACGCCAGTCGCTCTGTCGCCACCTTGGTTGCGGGCGGCAAGTGTGGGGCCACCAGCATCATGATCTGATAGACCACCAATCGAACCTCGCCCTCGCGGCCGAGGATCCGCTGATAGTCCAGGGAGAACAGCAGGGTCATGGTGATCTGTTCCACCAGTTGCCCCAAGGCCTGGGTGTCGCTGACCAACAACCCCTGCGCCTTGAGTTGCGCCAGCAGTGAGGCGAGGGTTCGCTTCAGGGCGTTGAGCAATTGGCGGATGCCCTTGGCCAGCTTCGGCAGGCGTCCGGCCAGGTTGGACAGGTCCTGGAACAGAAACCGGTACTGGGCCAGGCGCTCGACGATCAAGTGCAGGAACAGCCAGTAGTCTTCCGGCGCCAACTGCGCGTCCGCCGGTGGGTCGAGCAGCGGCGCCAGCTCGCTCTGGAAGCGCTCGAACAGCCCCAGGATCAGCGGTTCCTTGCCATGGAAGTGGTAGTAGAGGTTGCCTGGGCTGATGCCCATTTCGTTGGCAACTTCCATCGTCGATACGTTCGGCTCGCCCTTTTCGTTGAATAATTGCAGGGCACATTCAAGGATGCGGTCGCGGGTTTTCATCCGGTCTTCTTAATGGTCAAGTCGTGCCACGGCCAAGCGCCTGGCCGTGGCGTGAGGCCTTCAGCGCACGCGAACATAGGTTCCAGGGGCGGCGTCCAGCGGCGGGTAATTAACGTTGCCCAAGGTCATCTGGGTTTCGTGCTGGGCGCCGGAGCGTGCCTGGATCCAGCCCAGCCATTGCGTCCACCAGCTGCCTTCGACATGCGTGGCGTCGTAGTACCAGGCTCGCGGGTCGCTGCTCAGTTTCGCGCTTTCGATGTAGTTGGCCTTGGGGTTGCCTGGCGGATTGAGGATGCTCTGGACATGGCCGCTGTTGGAGAGCACGAAGCGTTTTTCGCCCCCCAGCAGGAGGGTCGAGCGATACACCGCGTCCCAGGGCGTGATGTGGTCGTTGATACCACCCACGCTGAAGCTGTCCACTGTCACTTTTTGCAGGTCGATGGGCGTGCCGCACACTTCCAGGCCGCCGGGATGGGTCAGTGGGTTGTGCTTGAAGAAGTCCAGCAGGTCGCCGTGGTAGGCCGCCGGCAGCCGCGTGCAGTCGTTGTTCCAGTAGAGGATGTCGAAGGCTGGCGGTTCCTTGCCCAGCAGGTAGTTGTTGATGAAGTAGGTCCAGATCAGATCGTTGGGGCGCATCCAGGCGAACACCCGGGCCATGTCGCGACCATCGAGGATGCCTTTCTGGTAGGAGCGGCGCTTGGCGGCTTCGAGGGTCTGTTCGTCGATGAACAGCGTGGCCGGGCTGTCGATCTGACTGTCCAGCAGGCTCACCAGGTACGTGGCACTGGCGACCCGGCGCAGCTGGCGCTTGGCTTGCAGGTGGCCTTGCAGGGCGGCGATGGTCATGCCCCCGGCGCAGGCGCCCATCAGGTTGACCTCGCGAGCGCCAGTGATCGCCCGGCACACATTCATCGCCTCTTCGGTGGCCTCGACATAGCTGGACAGGCCCCATTCGCGGTGGCGTACGTCCGGGTTGCGCCAACTGATGATGAAGACCTGCAAACCGTTTTTCAGGGCGTACTGGACAAAGCTGTTGGAGGGGCTGAGGTCGAAAATATAGAATTTGTTGATCTGCGGCGGGACGATCAGCAATGGCTTGGCGTACTGCTTTTCGCTCATGGGCCGGTACTGGATCAGTTCGAGCAGTTCGTTGCGAAACACCACCGCGCCGGGTGTGGTCGCCAGGGTCTTGCCGACTTCAAAGGCGTGGGGCGTGGTTTGGCGCGGCAAGCCGTCGTTGTGCAGCAGGTCGTCCACCAGGTGGCTGATGCCTCGGACCAGGCTGGAGCCGCCGGAGTTGAACAGTTCCTTGACCGCCAGCGGGTTGAGTAAGGTATTGGACGGCGCTACGGCGTCGTTGAGCAGGGCGAAGGCGAAGTGGGCGCGGGCGCGGTCGTCCTCGTTCATGTCGCTTTCGTCGATCCAGCTCTTGACCTGTTTTTGCCAACTCAGGTAGGCCTGCAAACTGCGGCGGTAGAAGGGGTTGAGCTGCCAGGTGGGATCGGCGAAACGCGGGTCGTTGGGGTTGGTGGGGTGAAGGGTCTCGCCCAGCAGCACACGGCCCAATTGACTGCCCAGTTTCAACGCATGCCGGGCACTGTGCACCGGGTTGCGCAAGCCGTGTGCGGCCACGCTCCGTAGGGTGGACAGCAGGTCCCTGCCACGCAGTCCGGTGACCGCACTTTGTGCGTTGATGAAACTGGCAGGTGCGGGCATGGAACCCTTCGCCGGTTTGTCGCGCATGAGTCAACTCCTTCGTCATCAGGCTAAAAACAAACACACCGAACCAGACAACATAGTCGCTGTTTCGGGTTGCTGCGCAATCCGGCGTCCTGCCAGGCGCTAATGGGCGGTTTCAGCCACCGCCCAGCGGCGAGGGATGCGGATGCATCACCGCGCGCTGACGTTCTTCCTCCAGGAATTTCATGATGATCGGCGCCACCGCCTCGGCCCGGGTGATCAGGAACAGATGGCCGTCATCGATGATGTGCAATTGGGCGTTGGGAATGCGCCAGGCCAGCATGCGCATGTTGATCAGTGGAATCAGCGGGTCGTCATCGCCGGCCAGCACCAGGGTCGGCTGGTGGATCTTGTGCAGCCAGTGGATGCTGGTCCAGCCGAGGCCGGCGAACAGTTGCCAGTAGTAACCGAGCTTTCCCGCCGAACGCACCTTGGCTGCGTGGCTGGCCGCCAGGCTCGGGTCGCGGCGGAACGAACCACCGTAGATCAGTGGCGCGATACGCATCACGTGGGACGGTTGAACATAACGCCGGGGGCTGGCCATCATCCACAGCACCTTCGGTTTGCCCGGCACCATCACCGCCCCAGCCGCCGTGGCCGCCAGTACCAGCTTCTTGCAGCGCTCCGGGTAGTCGTAGGCGAACTGCTGGGCCAGGGCGCCGCCCCAGGATACGCCGATCACGTTGACCTGCCCGTAGTCGAGGTAATCGAGCATCCGTGCGGTGAGTTTGGCCAGGCCCGGAAAGCGATACGGCCGGTTGGGCGTTGATGAACCGCCAACGCCGGGCACGTCAAAGGCGATGACTTCCAGGTCCGGGTCCAGGGCCTGGATGAACGGAAACACCAGCTCCAGGTTGGCGCCGATGCCGTTGAAAATTAGCAATGGCGTCAAGTGAGGCTTGCCGGGACGTACCGCGGTGCGCAAGGTCTGGCCATCCAGATCGACGGTACGGAAGATGTACGGTTGCGGCATGCTTCAAGCCCTGTGGGTCATGTCTCGGGTTACCAGTGTTCGGTCTGTCGGACCGAGTCGCGGCCTTCGCGAGCAAGCCCGCTCCCACATTAGATCGGTTGCGAACCTGAAACTCATGTTCACAGCCAAACCCAATGTGGGAGCGGGCTTGCTCGCGAAGACGGCCTTGCATTCACCGTTAATGTCGGCTGCCGGAGTGCATTCGTGAGCACGCCCACCCCCCCAGCAGACGAGTTGCATCCATCACCGCTCATGCACATAGGTGCCCGGTGCCGCTTCACCGGCCGGGTAGGCCTTGTTGCCCAGCACGGTCGGGGCTTTTTTCAGTTTGCCCGAGCGCTCGGCCTGCCAGGCCTGCCAGTGCAGCCACCAGGAGTCGGTGTGCTTGGTGGAGTTTTCCTGCCAGTCCTCGGCCTTGGCCGGCATGTCCTCGCCGGTCATGTAGCGCGACTTGGGGTTGCCGGGCGGGTTGAGAATGCTCTGGATATGACCGCTGCTCGACAGCACGAACTCCACCTTGCCGCCGAACAATTGCGCGGACTTGTAGCAGGACTTCCATGGCGTGATGTGGTCGTTGGTGCCGGCCAGGGAGAAGATGTCGGCGGTGACCTGCTTGAGGTCGATGGGCGTGCCGCACACTTCCAATGCGTTGGGGCGGATCAGTGGATTGTTCTTGAACATTTCGATGAGGTCGCCGTGGAACGCCGCCGGCAACCGTGTGGTGTCGTTGTTCCAGAACAGGATGTCGAACACCGGCGGTTCGTTGCCCAGCAGGTAATTGTTGACCCAGTAGTTCCAGATCAGGTCGTTGGGGCGCATCCAGGCAAAGACCTTGGCCATGTCGCGGCCTTCGAGTACGCCGGCCTGGTAGGAGTGGCGCTTGGCCGCTTCCAGGGTCTGTTCATCGACGAACAGCGCCACGTCGGTGTCCAGGGTGGTGTCGAGCACACTCACCAGCAAGGTCAGGGCATTGACTTTTTTCTCGCCGAGGGCGGCGTAATGGCCCAGCAGCGCGGTGCAGGTGATGCCACCGGAGCAGGCACCGAGCATGTTCACGTCCTTGCTGCCGGTGATGGCCGTGACCACGTCCACCGCTTCCTTGAGCGCCTCGATGTAGGTCGACAGGCCCCATTCGCGCTGGGCCTTGGTGGGGTTGCGCCAGCTGACAATGAACGTCTGTACGTTGCTGCGCAGGCAGAAGCGCGCCAGGCTCTTGTCCGGACTCAGGTCGAAGACGTAGAACTTGTTGATCTGAGGTGGCACCACCAGCAGCGGTCGCTCGTGGACCTGCTCGGTGATGGGCCGGTACTGGATCAGCTCCAGCACGTCGTTGCGAAACACCACGGCGCCTTCGGTCACGCCCAGGCTCTTGCCGACCTCGAACGCGCCCATGTTCACCTGGCTCGGCATCCCGCCGTTGTGCACGATATCCTTGGCCAGGTGGGACAGTCCGTCGAGCAAGCTCTTGCCGCCGGTTTCGAAGAAGCGCTTGACCGCCGCCGGGTTGGCCGCCGAGTTGGTCGGGGCCATGGCTTCGGTCATCAGGTTGATCACGAAATGCCCGCGGCTGATGTCCGCGGGCGGCAGGTTGCTGTCGTCGATCCAGGCGTGCAGCTCCTTGCGCCACGCCAGGTAGGTTTGCAGGTAGCGCTTGTAGAGTGGGTTCTGGCTCCACGCCGGGTCGGCGAAGCGACGGTCGTCACCGGCCGGTTGCAGCTCGGACTTGCCGAACAGGACGTTCTTGAGCTCGACGCCGAAATGGGCGACGTGCTTGACGCTGTGCAGTGGTTGCTTGATGGCCTGGGTCAGCACCATCCGGGCAGAGGCCAGCAGGTCTTTCCTGCGCAAGCCGACGACGGGATTCAAGCCCAGGGTGTTTTCCGAGGCTTGGTACTTCAACTCATCGTTGTTCTTGTTGCTCATCTACGACGCTCCATTGTCCTTCAGACGAGTACCGGGATCGTGCCATGAAGCCGCAAGGCCAATACCAGGTACGCTGCTCGGGGTGACCATAAATTCCGCATCGAGGGCAATGAGGAAACGTGTGCCAGGAACTCGCCGGTTCCTTTGCAGGGAACTTGCCAGCTCCATTGGTTACCCGAGTTTAATTTTTTTCGCAAGCAGGCCAGTCATTGACGTTGCTGCGCGGGCATTCAAGCAGATGAGTCTAGAAAATTCGCCCTAAAGCGCCAGCCCTTGAGTTAGAGCATCAGCTTGACGACGGACTCGTTCGGATCGCGGGTTTTTCCGGCGGCCTTGAGTTCGTCAAGATAATCGTTCCACAAGTCTTGCTGGCGCACCGCCAACTGGTAGAGGTAGTCCCAGGTGAACAAACCGCTGTCGTGGCCGTCGTCGAAGGTCAGTTTCAGTGCGTACTGGCCGGCCTGTTCGACCTTGGTCAGGGCAACGTTGAGCTTGCCATATTGCAGGATGGGTTTGCCGTGGCCCTGGACCTCGGCGGAAGGCGAGTGCACCCGCAGGAATTCGGCGGGCAGGTGGTACTCCTCGTCCGGCGCGTATTTGAGCGTCAGGGTCTTGGAGGCTTTGTGCAGGTTGATGGCGGTGGGGAGTTTGGTCATGGGGTCGTCAGTCTCTTGAAGCCATGTGTGAACATTATGTGGCGAGGGAGCTTGCTCCCGCTGGAGGGCGAAGCCCTCCCAAAAACTCGTTGCGATCCACCTGATTGAGCGGTGGCTTCTGGTTCTTGGGGCTACTTCGTAGCCCAGCGGGAGCAAGCCCCCTCGCCACAGGAACTCGCTCACACTGGGGGTGGCTTACAGGATATACCGCGACAGGTCTTCGTTCTGCGCCAGCTCACCCAGGTGGCTGTTGACGTACTCGGCGTCGATGAGGATCGGCGCTTCGTTGTGGGCGCTGGCCAGGTCGCCGGCGCTGAACGACACTTCCTCGAGCAAGCGTTCGAGCAGCGTGTGCAGGCGACGGGCACCGATGTTCTCGGTCTTCTCGTTGACCTGCCAGGCGATCTGCGCCAGGCGCTTGATGCCTTCTGGCGTGAACTCGATGCTCAGGCCTTCGGTCTTGAGCAGCGCGCAATACTGTTCGGTCAGGGACGCATGGGGCTCGCTGAGGATGCGCTCGAAGTCTTCCGGCGTCAGCGCCTTGAGTTCGACACGGATCGGCAAGCGACCCTGCAGCTCCGGCACCAGGTCGCTCGGTTTGCTCAGGTGGAACGCACCGGACGCAATGAACAGGATGTGGTCGGTCTTGACCATGCCCAGCTTGGTGTTGACCGTGCAGCCTTCGATCAGCGGCAGCAGGTCGCGTTGAACGCCTTCGCGGGACACATCGGCACCGCCGACATTGCCGCGCTTGGCAACCTTGTCGATTTCATCGATAAACACGATGCCATGCTGCTCGACCGCTTCCAGTGCCTTGGCCTTCAATTCTTCTTCGTTGACCAGGCGGCCGGCTTCTTCGTCGCGCACCAGTTTCAGCGCTTCCTTGACCTTGAGCTTGCGGCTCTTCTTCTTGCCCTTGCCCATGTTGGCGAACAGGCTCTGCAACTGGTTGGTCATTTCTTCCATGCCCGGTGGCGCGGAAATGTCGACGCCAGCCATTTCGGCCACTTCGATCTCGATTTCCTTGTCATCCAGTTGGCCTTCGCGCAGGCGCTTGCGGAACAACTGGCGGGTGTTGGAATCCTGTGTCGCGGCGGAGTCGGCGTTGAAGCCCATGCGCGCTGGTGGCAGGAGCGCATCGAGAATGCGTTCTTCGGCAGCGTCTTCGGCGCGATGGCGGACCTTGGTGATTTCCTGTTCGCGCAGCAACTTGATTGCAGCGTCGGCCAAGTCACGGATGATCGATTCGACGTCGCGGCCGACATAACCGACTTCGGTGAACTTGGTGGCTTCGACCTTGATGAACGGCGCATTGGCGAGCTTGGCCAGGCGCCGGGCGATTTCGGTCTTGCCGACACCGGTCGGGCCAATCATCAGGATGTTCTTGGGGGTCACTTCGACGCGCAGCTCTTCGGGCAGTTGCATCCGGCGCCAGCGGTTACGCAGGGCGATGGCGACGGCGCGCTTGGCATCGTCCTGGCCGATGATATGGCGGTTGAGTTCGTGGACGATTTCGCGGGGAGTCATGGACATAATAATTGGCGGTCCTCAAGCGGAAGTCTGGGCCTGGAAGGGCTTACTCCGCGAGGTCCTGCTCCTCAATGGTCTGGGTGTGGTTGGTGAAGACACAGATGTCGCCGGCGATGCCCAAGGCAGTCTCGACGATCTCGCGGGCCGACAGGTCGGTCTTTTTCAGCAGGGCGCTGGCCGCGGCCTGGGCGTAGGCACCGCCGGAACCCATGGCGATCAGGCCATCCTCGGGCTCAACGACGTCGCCGTTGCCGGTGATGATCAACGAGGCGTCCTTGTTGGCGACCGCGAGCATGGCTTCGAGGCGGCTCAGGGAGCGGTCGGTGCGCCACTCCTTGGCCAACTCCACGGCGGCACGGACCAAGTGGCCCTGGTGTTTCTCAAGCTGGCCTTCGAAACGCTCGAACAACGTGAAGGCGTCGGCAGTGGCCCCGGCGAAACCGGCGATGACCTCGCCGTGGTACAGGCGGCGGACTTTCTTCGCGTTGCCTTTCATCACGGTGTTGCCCAATGAAACCTGGCCGTCGCCGCCCATGACGACTTTGCCGTGACGGCGGACTGAAACGATGGTGGTCAAGGGAAGAGTCTCCACGCAGCGGGGCGAAAATGCCCGGATGGAACTCATATGGGGGTGGCGTGGGGTTTTTCAACTGTGGGGTGGCGGAGGGGACGAGTGGCACCTGGTGTTTCTGCCGGGCGCTCTTGTGGCGAGGGAGCTTGCTCCCGCTGGGCTGCGTAGCAGACCCAAAAGCTTGGGACCGCTGCGCGCTCCAGCGGGAGCAAGCTCCCTCGCCACGAAAAGCCCCGCTGCCACAAATGCTTTCGTCAGAATCAGCGGCTCTGGCGTTGTTGTAACAACAGGTTGCTGAACCCGCTGCCCGCCAATTGTTTCTGAGCCTTGGTCAGTTCCTCGCGGTTACTGAACGGGCCGACCAGTACCCGGTACCAAGTCTCGTCCTTCACCGTCCCGGACTCCACCGATACAGACTGGCCCAGCAGAATGATCTGCGCCCGGACCTTGTCGGCGTCGGCTTCCTTGCGGAACGAACCGGCTTGCAGGAAGAACTTCGTCACCGGCGCGGCTTTCTGCACGGGCGGGGCCGGTGGCGGCGTGATGCCGGCCAGGGCCGCCTGGGCGCGGGCGGTGTCGATTTTCGCCGCTTCGGCCGGGGTCACCGGTGTGGTGGGCACCTGGGGCACTTGTGGCGTCGGCAGGGTCTTCTCCGGCACGGCATCGGGCGGCACGATGACTTCCGATTCCGGCAGCAAGGTGTAGAAGTCGTATTTCGGCTTCACTGGTTGCGTCGGGCTCGGCGGGGTCTTGTTGGCCTCGGCGATGCGCGTGGCTTTCTGCTGCTCCTGGCGGACGCGCTTGACGTCATCGCCCTGGCCCGGCTCCAGCTTCATCAAAAACACAATGAACGCGCCGACGGTCAGGCCGATGGCCATCCACAACCAGCCCGGAATCGGCTGTTTGGTCGGGGGCTGGTAACGACTGGCGCCGCGCTTGGGTGCAGGTTTTTTCTTGGCGGCCAACTTACATGCGCTCCAGGGTTTCCAGGCCGAGCAGTTCCAGGCCTTGCTTTAGCGTGCGCCCGGTCAGTGCGGCGAGACGCAGGCGGCTCTGCATTTGCTCCGGGGTTTGCGCGTTGAGGATCGGGCAGTTCTCGTAGAAGCTGGAGAACAGGCCGGCGACATCGTACAGGTAGGCGCATAGCGTGTGCGGCGTGCCTTTGTCGGCGACGTTGTTCAGCACTTCGCCGAACTGCGCCAGTTTCGCCGCGAGCTCCTGCTCCTGCGGGGCTTGGAGCACAATCTGGCCGTCTATTTCATTGAAGTCTTTGCCGAGCTTGCGGAACACGCCCGCTACGCGGGTGTAGGCGTACAGCAGGTACGGCGCGGTGTTGCCTTCGAAATTGAGCATCAGGTCGAAGTTGAAGCTGTAGTCGCTGGTGCGGTGCTTGGACAGGTCGGCGTATTTCACCGCGTCGATGCCCACGACCTTGGCGATCTTGCGCAGTTCGTCTTCGGCCAGGTCCGGGTTCTTGCCCTTGACCAGGGTGTAGGCGCGGTCCTGGGCTTCGGTCAGCAGGTCGATCAGCTTCACCGTGCCGCCGTCGCGGGTCTTGAACGGACGACCGTCGGCGCCGTTCATGGTGCCGAAGCCCATGTGCTCCATCTCCATCGGATGGGTCACGAAACCAGCCAGGCGTGCCACTTCGAACACTTGCTGGAAGTGCAGGGCCTGACGCTGATCGACGAAATACAGCACCCGATCGGCCTTGAGCACGCCGTTGCGGTAGCGCACGGCCGCCAGGTCGGTGGTGGCGTAGAGGTAGCCGCCGTCGGCCTTGACGATGATCACCGGCAGCGGCTCGCCATCGGCGGTCTTGAACTGGTCGAGGAACACACACTGGGCGCCGTTGCTTTCCACTAGCATGCCCTTGGTGCGGAGGTCGTTGACCACGTTGACCAGGTCGTCGTTGTAGGCGCTTTCGCCCATCACGTCGGCCATGGTCAATTTGACGTTCAGCAGCTCGTAGATTTTCTGGCAATGGGACAGGGAGATGTCCTTGAACTTGGTCCACAGCGCCAGGCACTCGGCATCGCCGGCCTGCAACTTGACCACCAGGCCACGGGCGCGGTCGGCGAACTCCGGCGACTCGTCGAAGCGTTGCTTGGCGGCGCGGTAGAAGTTCTCCAGGTCCGACAGCTCATCGCTGGTGATCGGGTTTTCCTGAAGATAGGCCATCAGCATGCCGAACTGGGTGCCCCAGTCGCCGACGTGGTTCTGGCGGATCACGGTGTCGCCAAGAAACTCCAGGACCCGGGCCACGCCGTCGCCGATGATGGTCGAGCGCAGGTGGCCGACGTGCATTTCCTTGGCCAGGTTGGGGGCCGAGAGGTCGACCACGGTGCGCTGCAACGGGCCGGCCTTGCGCACGCCGATGCGTTCGTCGGCCAGCGCCGCGTCCAGGCGCGAGGCCAGGGCCTGGGTGTTCTGGAAGAAATTGATGAACCCGGGGCCGGCGATGTCAGCCTTGCTGACGTTCTCGTCGGCCGGCAGCGCGGCGATGATTTTTTCCGCCAGGTTGCGAGGTTTCATGCCGGCCGGCTTGGCGAGCATCATCGCGATGTTGCTGGCGAAGTCGCCGTGGGTCTTGTCGCGGGTGTTCTCGACCTGAATCGCCGGCGACAGGCCTTCTGGCAGCACACCTTCAGCGACGAGTTGGGTGATGGCTTGCTGGATGAGCTGGCGAATGGTGTCTTTCATGGTCTTCTCTTTCAACCGCAGGCGCGGCGGCGCTTCGATGCGCTGGTGGAAAAACTGGGCATTATCCGTGGCGCGGGCGAGCTTGCCAACTGTAGCGGGTTGGTTGGTAACTATTCCAGATGGTCAGCATGCACTCGGACCCTGTGGGAGCGGGCTTGCTCGCGAAAGCGGTGGCACAGCCAATATCACCGCAACTGACCCACCGCCTTCGCGAGCAAGCCCGCTCCCACAGGGGGGCAGTGGTCAATACAAATCCACCGGATCCACATCCAGCGACCAGCGCACCGCCCGCCCGCTGGGCATCTGTTCCAGTACCAGTAGCCAGGCGCTCAGCAGTCGATGCAGCGGCGCCCGGGCATTGGCCTGCAATAAAAGCTGCGCGCGATAGCGCCCGGCTCGCCGTTCCATCGGCGCTGGCACCGGCCCCAGGAGTTCGATGCCGGTGAGGCTCTGCTCTGCCAGCAAACGCTCCGCCTCGCTGCAAGCCTCATCGAGGAAACCTTCGGCCTGCCCCGGCTTGTGGGCTTCGGCCCGCAACAGCGCCAGGTGGGCAAAGGGCGGCAGGCCGGCGCTGCGGCGTTCGCTCAAGGCCTGCTCGGCGAAGGCGAAGTAACCCTGTTCGGTCAGTTGGATCAGCAGTGGGTGGTCGGCCAGGTGCGTCTGGATGATCACTTTGCCCGGTTCCTCGGCCCGACCGGCCCGGCCCGCGACCTGGACGATCAATTGCGCCATGCGCTCGCTGGCGCGGAAGTCGCCGGAGAATAGCCCGCCATCGGCGTCGAGGATCGACACCAGGGTGACCCGTGGGAAGTGATGCCCCTTGGCGAGCATCTGCGTGCCCACCAATATGCACGGCTGACCCTTCTGGATCGTCGCGAACAGTTGGTTCATCGCGTCCTTGCGCGAGGTGCTGTCACGGTCGACCCGCAACACCGGGTAGTCCGGAAACAGGATGCCCAGCCGTTCTTCGGCGCGTTCGGTGCCGGCGCCGACCGGGCGCAAATCCACTTTGCCGCACTGTGGGCAATGCCTTGGCACGCGCTCGACGTGGCCGCAATGGTGACAACGCAGCTCGCCATGGCGTTGATGCACGGTCATCCGCGCGTCGCAGCGTTCGCAGCCAGACATCCAGCCACAGTCGTGGCACAGCAGGGTCGGGGCAAAACCGCGACGATTGAGGAATACCAGCACCTGTTGCCCGGCGGCCAGGGTCTGGCCGATGGCTTGCTGCATCGGTCCGGAAATACCGCTGTCCAGCGGACGACTTTTCACATCCAGGCGCAGGAAGCGCGGTTGCTTGGCGCCACCGGCCCGTTCGTTGAGGCGCAACAGGCCGTAGCGGCCGGTGTAGGCGTTGTGCAGGCTTTCCAGCGAGGGCGTGGCCGAGCCGAGCACGATCGGGATGTTTTCCTGGCGGGCGCGCACCAATGCCAGGTCGCGGGCGTGATAGCGCAGGCCTTCCTGCTGTTTATAAGAGCCATCGTGCTCTTCGTCGATGATGATCAGGCCAGGGTTCTTCATCGGCGTGAACAGGGCCGAGCGAGTGCCGATGATGATGTCGGCCTCGCCGTCGCGGGCGGCGAGCCAGGCTTCCAGGCGTTCACGGTCGTTGACCGCCGAGTGCACCAGGGCGATCCGCGCATTGAAGCGCTGTTCGAAGCGCGCCAGGGTTTGTGGGCCGAGGTTGATTTCCGGAATCAGCACCAGGGCCTGCTTGCCGGCCTCCAGGGTCTGGCGGATCAGTTGCAGGTAGACCTCGGTCTTGCCGCTGCCGGTGACGCCTGCCAACAGAAAGGCGTGATAACTGTCAAAACCTGCGCGAATCGCTTCGCAAGCGGCCCGCTGCTCGGCATTGAGTGGCAGTTCCGGCTGGGCCAGCCAATGTTCATGGCGGGCGCCGGGGGCGTGCCGACGGATTTCCACCTGGACCAGGTCCTTGGCCAGCAACAGGTCCAGGCTGTCCTTGCTGAGCATCAGTTTGCTCAGCAGTTGATGGGCCACGCCATGGGGGTGTTGGGCCAGGGTCGCCAAGGCTTCGCGCTGGCGCGGGGCGCGAGCGATGCGGGGATCGTCCAGCGAGGCCCCCGGGGCCACCGACCAGAACCGCTCTTGGCGCGCCTCGGCCAGCTCGCCCTGGCGCAGCAGCACCGGCAGCGCCCAGCTCAGGGTATCGCCGAGGCTGTGCTGGTAGTACTGGGACGTCCACAGGCACAGCTTGAACAGCGAGGCGGGCAGCGGCGGCGTGGCATCGAGCAGCGCCAGGGCCGGTTTGAGCTTGTCGGCCGGGACTTCGCTGTGGTCGGTGACTTCCACCAGGATGCCGATCATTTCCCGCCGGCCGAACGGCACCCGCAGGCGCATGCCCGGCTGCAACTGGGCGCGCAGGATCCCGGCCGGGGCGCGGTAGTCGAACAGGCGGCGCAGGGGCGAAGGCAGGGCGAGGCGCAGGATGGCGTCGGGCACGCGGGGCAATCTCAATAAACAGACATTGGGTGAGGCTGGCGCTGAATGTGGGAGCGGGCTTGCTCGCGAAGGCGGATTATCTGGCAGAAATGATGTGCCTGACACACCGCCTTCGCGAGCAAGCCCGCTCCCACAAGTCCCACAAGAAGGATCGCGCATGAGGCCGGGAGCCTAGCAGACGGTTGGTACAAGGCATAGCTTGCGCGAATGACGATGTCTGGTAGAATCCGCGGCCTAATTACGTGCGGTATTCAACAATAGTGTTGGGTGGCGGCACGCTAGCCTGAGGAAAACAGCATGAAAACCGATATCCATCCGGAATACCCAGCAATTGCCGTAACCTGCAGCTGCGGCAACAAGTTCGAAACCCGTTCGACCTACGGCAAAGCCCTGGCGATCGACGTTTGCAACGAATGCCACCCGTTCTACACCGGTAAGCAAAAGACTCTGGATACCGGCGGCCGTGTTCAGAAGTTTGCCGATCGTTTCGGTGCTTTCGGCAAAGTTACTCCAAAAGCCTGAGGCTGATCATTTTGGATGGTCGTCTCGACTGCTCCAGACTGATGAAGAAGGCGTCCCTCGCGGGCGCCTTTTTTGTGTCTGCGATTTGGCTCTGCGGTGCCCAGGGCGCCTGTCCTGTGCCGGGCAACCTGCCCCAGGTGGCGGTGCAGCGCGTGGTGGATGGCGACACCTTGTACCTGGAGGATGGCCGCCGCATTCGGATGATCGGCCTCAATAGCCCTGAGCTGGGCAAGCGCGGCCGCGCCGACGAGCCGTTCGCCGTGGCGGCGCGCCAGCGACTCGAGGCCCTGGTGGCTGCCAGCGGTGGCCGGGTGGGCGTATTGCCTGGCAAGGACGACCGCGACGATTACGGTCGCACCCTGGCCCATGTCTACAACGCCCAGGGCGAGAACCTCGAAGAGCGCCTGATTGCCGAAGGGTTGGGGTTTCTGGTGGCAGTCGCGCCGAACGTTGATCTGGTCAGTTGTCAGCAAATGGCCGAACGTCATGCGCGCCAGGCCGGATCAGGTGTTTGGAAAAAATCCCCAGTGGTGCGAGCGGAGCAGATCAATGCCCCCGGCTTCGTGCTGACCCGTGGGCGAGTAGAAAGCGTGCAACGCAATCGCGGTGGTATCTGGATTAAATTGCAGGGGGCGGTTGTCCTGCACATTGGCCCCAATTTGCAGAGACGTTTTGATGCCTCGGCCCTGGAACGGCTCAAAGGGCGGACAATCGAGGCGCGTGGCTGGGTTATCGACCGCGCCCGGCGTGGCGGAAATAAAGCCGGTCAAGCGCGATGGATGTTGCCGTTGACTGATCCGGCCATGCTGGAAGCGGTTCTGTAGGAAAAAATTGTAGACATTTCGTCGCTATATTGTATGCATGTAGCCCTTGTGTTTCGCGGCTCTTGGCCCAAAGTCGTAGGGCAGGGCGCTTGACAGCAGTGACTGGTCAGTCTTGTGGGGACTTTGCGAGGCGCGTATCCTCGGCGGTCCGTCTGTCCAACACAGTAAAAAGCGGAATGCCCACATGTCTGATCTGAAAACTGCCGCTCTCGAATATCACGCTCATCCTCGTCCAGGAAAGCTGAGTGTCGAGCTCACCAAGGCCACCGCTACTGCTCGCGACTTGTCGCTGGCCTACAGCCCCGGCGTAGCCGAACCAGTCCGCGAAATCGCTCGCGACCCTGAACTGGCCTACAAATACACCGGTAAAGGCAACCTGGTTGCAGTCATTTCCGATGGCACCGCGATCCTCGGCCTGGGTAACCTCGGCCCATTGGCGTCCAAACCAGTCATGGAAGGCAAGGGCGTGCTGTTCAAGCGCTTCGCCGGTATCGACGTTTTCGACATCGAAGTCGATTCCGAGAGCCCGCAAGCCTTCATCGACACCGTCAAGCGCATCTCCATCACCTTCGGTGGCATCAACCTGGAAGACATCAAGGCGCCTGAGTGCTTCGAGATCGAGCGCGCCCTGATCGAACAGTGCGACATTCCGGTATTCCACGATGACCAGCACGGCACCGCGATCGTTACCGCGGCCGGCATGATCAACGCCCTGGAAATCGCCGGCAAGACCCTGCCGGAAGCCAAGATCGTCTGCCTCGGTGCTGGCGCTGCGGCCATCTCCTGCATGAAGTTGCTGGTGAGCATGGGCGCCAATATCGAAAACATCTTCATGGTCGACCGTACCGGTGTGATCCACTCCGGCCGTGACGATCTGAACCAGTACAAGGCTGTGTTCGCCCACGCGACCGAGAAGCGCTCCCTGGCGGACGCGCTGGACGGTGCCGACGTGTTCGTCGGCCTGTCGGGCCCGAACCTGCTGAGCGCGGAAAACCTGCTGCGCATGGCGCCGAACCCAATTGTGTTCGCGTGCTCGAACCCGGACCCGGAAATCGCCCCGGAACTGGCCCACGCGACCCGCAACGACGTGATCATGGCCACTGGCCGTTCGGACTACCCGAACCAGGTCAACAACGTATTGGGCTTCCCGTTCATCTTCCGTGGTGCCCTGGACGTTCGCGCCAAGCGCATCAACGAAGAAATGAAAGTCGCGGCCGCCAATGCCCTGCGCGAACTGGCCAAGCTGCCGGTGCCTCAGGAAGTGTGCGACGCCTACGGCGGCATCAAGCTGGAATTCGGTCGTGAGTACATCATCCCGAAACCAATGGACGCCCGCCTGATCACCTTGATCTCCGATGCCGTGGCCAAGGCCGCCATCGAGACAGGTGTGGCGACCCTGCCGTATCCAAAGAACTACCCGCTCAAGAGCGTGGATGATGTGTTCAACGGCTAAGCCGTTGTAGCGCTTCAACAAAAAGCCCCGGCTCCTGTGAGTCGGGGCTTTTTTGTGCCTGCCGGTTTTGTATGAGCACCGCAGATCCCTGTGGGAGC
>NZ_JABWRB020000004.1 GCF_014268745.2 Pseudomonas zanjanensis
GGTTGAGGGTGCCTGGGCTGTCCCCTTCGCGAGCAAGCCCGCTCCCACATTGGACCTCCTGTGTACTCAGACTCTGTGTTCACTCTCGATCCAGTGTGGGAGCGGGCTTGCTCGCGAAGAGGCCATAAGCCCCACTACAACATTCAGCAGCTATTGAGGTTGATCAAGTGCTCCATCTCCCTCCTGCCGCCTATCCATCAACCGCTTCGGCATCACCACCTGCTGTGGATAAGTCTGCGCAAAATGCACCGCCGGGTGGTTATCCACAAGCTTTTTCAGCCGCTGGTTGAACGCCCGGCTCACCGCATACTGCCCACCCGACACGGTGCGGAACTGCGCCGTGAGTACCACGCCGTTGAGGTCCATCTTGTCCACGCCGAACACATCCAGCGGCCCTTGCAGGTTGAACTTGAGGAACGGGTCCTCGGCAATCGAACGCCCGGCTTCGCGAATCAACTCGATGGCCTCGTCCACGTCGGTGTCGTAGGTGAATTGCACGGAGAAGAACGCAAAGGCGAATTGCCGGGACTGGTTGGTCACGGCCTTGATCTGGCCGAACGGCACCGAATGCACGAACCCCTTGCCGTCGCGCAGGCGCAGGGTGCGGATGGTCAGGCCTTCGACGGTGCCGGCGTGGCCGGAGCTGAGCACCACCCAGTCGCCGATGGACAGCGTGTCCTCGATGATGATGAACAACCCGGTGATCACGTCCTGCACCAGTTGCTGGGACCCGAAACCGATCGCCAGCCCCACCACCCCGGCACCGGCCAGCAATGGTGCGACGTTGATGCCCAGGTTGGCCATGGTGGTGATAGCGCAAATCACCACCAGGATGATTTTCGCGGCGTTGCGCAACAGCGGCAGGATGGTCTTGACCCGGGTGCTGGGCTGGCGCGCGCCGCGCTTGTTCAGCGGCGGCTTCAAGGCTTCCTGGATCGCCGTGTCGAGCACCACCCAAGTGAGCCAGGTCATCAGGACGATCAGGCCGATGCGGCTCAAGGAATCACTGATGGCCCGACCGATGGCATTGCGCGAGGCGAATTCGAACAGGGATATCCCCCAGATTCGTCCGAGGATTTCAATGAATGCCACCGCCATGACGATGCGTAGCAAGGCGTGCAGCAGACTTAGCAAACGGCCCTTGTAGGCGCTGTTGCGCTGGATGGCTTCGGCCTTGGGCGACTTGAAGACATGTTGGAACACGGTGCTGAGAAACACCGTGGCGATCAGCAGGATGGTGGTGAACAAGGCACAACGCAGGGCTTTCTGGTTGTCCTCGCCGACGCCGATCAGGCTCACCGCCGACACCAGCACCATCAGCAGGATCGGCCAATACCAGAGCCCGGAAAAAATCCGCAGCGACTCCTGCAAGGCCGGCTGCTTCAAGCGCTGGGCCAGCGGGCGGTTGCGAATCAAGTGCGCCACTGGCCGGCGCATGTGAATCACCAGCCAGCCAAAGATCATCGACGCCGACAGCCCGGTGAACACCGCGACGCTGCTGGTGATGTTACCGCCCAGTTGCCGGGCGATCTGCGGGCTGGTCAGGGCATCGCTGAGGGCGGCGAGAAAGCCGATCAGAAACAACGGCCGCGGGCTGAAGCGCCGAATGATCGCCACCGCGCGACGCTTGTGCCCGGCGTTGAACATGACGATCACGCAGAGCAACACCGAGGTGGAGAAAATACCGCTGCTGGTGGCGTAGGCGAAGCACAGCGCCAGGGCACGACCGACCGAGACTTGCAGAAAGTGGCTGATATAGAGGGTCAGCGGCAGGCACGCCACCGCCGGCAAGGTATAGGGCAGCAGGTAACCGAGTAGGTCGTGCACGCGCTGACGGGTACGCAACCAACGGCGCCGACCGAGACGCCGCACCAGCAATCGCGCGCCAGCCCATAACAGCGCAAACGTCCCCAGCCACACGCCGGAGAGCAAGAGGAAATCCCCCGCCACACGCCAGGACGACCGGGACGTCTGGTCCACCAGCCGGTCCACCTCGTCCGCCGCCCGGTCCGCCCGAAGGCGCCAGGCATCCACCAGGCTCTGGTTGAGGTCGAGTTTGTCCTGGACGTCGTCGATGCTCGAACTGATGGCCCCCAACAACCCGCCCTGCACCAACGGCGCGGGCTCGGCGGGCGGTTCGTCGGGCTTGGCGGTGCCAGGGACAGCGGCGGTCCCGTAGGCGCTGGTGCCGGTCATCGCCAGCAACAACAGCAGCAATACAGTGCTCAATCGAGACAAAACGCGAGGCTCCTTCACACGGGATGGGTAAGGAACTGATCAATATTGGGCCGGCAAGTTCGCCCGGAAGATCAATACAACCCCTGTGGCGAGGGAGCTTGCTCCCGCTGGGGCGCGTAGCGGCCCTGTTTTTTTGGGGGCTGCTGCGCAGCCCAACGGGAGCAAGCTCCCTCGCCACAGAATCCGCGTCTCCCCTCTTCCGTCGGTAAGACCATCGAAACTTTCCAGCTCGCGCGGCGGTCATCAAAAGACACAGGCGGTACGAGGTCATTGGCACGGGGAGGGATACATGACGGCGATCCACATTGGTATTTCCGGCTGGCGCTACACGCCTTGGCGGGGGGATTTCTACCCCAAGGGGCTGACCCAGAAACGGGAATTGCAATTCGCCTCGCGAGCGGTCAACAGTATCGAAATCAATGGATCGTTCTACGCCCTGCAACGCCCCGAACGGTATGCCCAGTGGTATGCCGAGACCCCACCCGGCTTCGTGTTCAGCGTCAAGGCCCCGCGTTTCATCACCCACATCAAGCGCCTGCGGGACATTCGCAAGCCGTTGGCCAACTTTTTCGCCTCCGGTGTGCTGGAGCTCAAGGAAAAGCTGGGGGCGATCCTCTGGCAGTTCCCGCCCAGCTTCAAATTCGACCCTGGGCTGTTCGAGGACTTTCTCAAGCAACTGCCCCACGACACCGAAGGCGCCGCCGCCCTGGCCCGAGAGCACGAGCCGCGCCTGGACGGCCACGCCAGCACCGAGACGGAAAAGAAACGCCCACTGCGCCACGCCGTGGAGATCCGCCACGAAAGCTTTATCGACCCGCACTTCGTCACGTTGCTCAAGCGCTACAACGTGGCCCTGGTGGTCGCCGACACCGCCGGTAAATGGCCCTATCGCGAAGACGTCACCAGCGATTTCGTCTACCTGCGCCTGCACGGCGCCGAAGAGCTGTACGCCAGCGGCTACACCGACGAGGCGTTGAAGCGCTGGGGCGACCGGATCGAGGCCTGGAGCCACGGCAAGCAGCCGAGCGATGCGCACCTGATCGACCCGGACAAGAAACCCCGGGCACGCAAGAGCCGGGAAGTGTTCTGCTATTTCGACAACGACATCAAAGTCCGCGCGCCCTACGACGCACGTCATCTGCTGGAGCGCTTCCATCTGGACAAGGACCTCGCCACCGCGCCCGGCGAGCGTCCGGCCGAAGGGGTGCTGCCATGAACCGTCCAGAACACAGCGAAGCGACCCATGAGCCGACCCAACAACGGCCCCACGATCTCGACCGAGTCAGCCGTTTCACCGTGCTGACGGTCAATACCCACAAGGGTTTCACGGCCCTGAACCGGCGCTTCATCCTGCCCGAGCTGCGCGAAGCGGTGCGCAGTGTCTCCGCCGACGTGGTGTTCCTGCAGGAAGTCCACGGCACCCACGAGCACCATCCCCAGCGCTACAGCAACTGGCCGAGCATGCCGCAATACGAATTCCTCGCCGACACCCTCTGGCCGCAGTTCGCTTACGGACGCAATGCGGTATACCCGGCGGGCGACCACGGTAATGCGCTGCTGTCGAAATTCCAGATCATTCGCCACGAGAATCTCGACGTGTCCATCAGCGGCCACGAAAGCCGCGGCATGCTCCACAGCGTGCTGCGCCTGCCAGGCGGCGAAGGGCAGGAGGTGCATGCCATTTGCGTGCACCTGGGGTTGCGCGAAGGCCATCGCGTCGAGCAATTGAAACTGCTTTGCCAGCGCCTGAGCGAATTGCCGTCCGACGCGCCGGTGATTGTCGCCGGCGACTTCAACGACTGGCGCGGCAAGGCCAACGACCTGCTCCAACCCTGCGGCCTGCGGGAGGTGTTCGCCGAACAGTGGGGCAAACCGGCCCGCAGTTTCCCGGCACGCCTGCCGATCCTGCGCCTGGACCGCATCTATGTGCGCAACCTCAAGGCCCATCACGCCAAGGTATTGAATGTACGCCCCTGGTCGCACCTTTCCGACCACGCACCGCTGTCGGTGGAGATCGAATTATGAGCGCGACGATGAACAAGGCGACGGTGGAAAAGATCGAGGTGCCGCCGACCGAACGCAACCCGGCGCTGGCCGACATCGAATACGGCTGGCACGGCAACAACCGCGTCATCCTGCTGGAAAATGGCGAGGAATATTTCCCTCGGGTGTTCGAGGCGATTCGCCGTGCCCAGGAAGAAATCCTCCTTGAGACCTTCATTCTCTTCGAGGACAAGGTCGGCTGTGAACTGCGGGACCTGCTGGTGGATGCGGCCCGACGCGGCGTGCGGATCACCGTCAACCTCGACGGCTTCGGCTGCGGTGAGCTGACCACCGAGTTCCTGGCATCCTTGAGCGACGCCGGGGTGCGCTTGCAGATGTTCGACCCGGCGCCCCGGCACTTGGGGATCCGCACCAACTGGTTCCGTCGCCTGCACCGCAAGATCGTGGTGGTGGACGGGGTGATTGCGTTCATCGGCGGGATCAATTTTTCCGCCGACCACCTGGGGGATTTCGGCCCCGAGGCCAAGCAGGATTATTCCGTGGAGGTCAAAGGCCCGGCGGTGGTGGATATCCATCACTTCGCGCTGTTGCAGAGCGGCCGGCCCGCGCGGGCCAAGTATTGGTGGCAACGCCGCCGCAGCCGCCGCAACGAGCTGGCGTTCAGCGACCATGACGGCCAGGTGCGCCTGGTCTACCGGGACAACCACGAGCACCAGACCGACATCGAAGAGGTCTACCAACAAGTGCTGCGCAGCGCCAAACGGCGGGTGGTGATCGCCAATGCCTATTTCTTCCCCGGCTACCGGTTGCTGCGCGAGATCCGCAATGCCGCCCGGCGCGGGGTGGAGGTGCGGCTGATCCTGCAAGGGCAGCCGGACATGATGATCGCCAAGCTCGCGGCGCGGATGCTTTATGACTATCTGCTCAAGGCCGGCGTGACAATTTATGAATATTGCGAGCGGCCGCTGCACGGCAAGGTCGCCCTGGTGGATGAGGATTGGAGCACCGTCGGCTCGAGCAACCTCGACCCGTTGAGTCTGTCGCTGAACCTGGAAGCCAACGTGCTGATCCGCGACCGGGCGTTCAACCGCGAGCTGTTCGAGCGCCTCGATCACCTGAGCCGCGAACACTGCACCGCCATGCCCGAAAACCATGCACCCCGGGGCCTGCTGTGGCGCATGACCATCGGTTTCATGGTGTTCCACTTTCTGCGTCATTTCCCGGCCTGGGCCGGCTGGTTGCCGGCTCACAAACCGCGTCTGAAACCTTTTTCACCGCCAACGGCGGTCCGGAGCGAACCCCATGAACCACTCTGAAGCGCACACCGCGCCGAGGGATGCCCATGCGCCGGAGCAGGCCAAGCCCAAATCCCGCTGGAGTCGCTGGAAACGCCCGCTGACCCTGGCGTTCTTCCTGCTGCTGATCGTGCTGTTCACGGCCTTGGCCCGGCGCATCGACTGGTCCGAAGTGTTTGCCACCCTGGCCGATTTCAAGGTGCGCACCTTGATCATCGCCGCCGCGCTGACCATCACCAGTTTCATCACCTATGCCTGCTTCGACCTGATCGGTCGCACGTACATCCGCCAGAAACTCGGTTGGCGGCAGATCCTGCCGGTGGGGGTGATCAGCTACGCCTTCAACCTCAACCTCAGCGCCTGGGTCGGCGGCATCGCCATGCGCTATCGGCTGTATTCGCGGCTGGGGGTCAGCACCGGGAACATCGCCAAGATTCTCGGCCTGAGCCTGGCCACCAATTGGTTCGGCTACATGACCCTGGCCGGGGTGGTGTTCAGCAGCGGCCTGGTGACGATGCCGCCGGGCTGGAAACTCAGCAGCACGGCACTGCAAGGCGTGGGCGTGCTGTTATTGCTGGCAAGTGCCGGGTACCTGGCGGCCTGTCGGTTTTCCAAGCGTCGGGCCTGGACCGTGCGCGGCATGGAAATCAACCTGCCGTCGCCACGCATGGCGGTGCTGCAACTGGCCTTGGGCGCGCTGAACTGGTCGCTGATGGCGGCGGTGATCTTCACGTTGCTGCCCAGCAAACTGGATTACCCGGTGGTACTCGGGGTGTTACTGATCAGCAGCATTGCCGGGGTCATCACTCATATTCCGGCGGGGCTCGGGGTGTTGGAGGCGGTGTTCGTCGCCCTGCTGCAACACGAGGTGTCGCGGGGCAGCCTGCTGGCGGGGTTGATTGCCTACCGGGCGATCTACTTCATCCTGCCGTTGCTGATTACGGTGGTGATGTATTTGGTGATCGAAGCGAAGGCCAAGGCGTTGCGGGTCAAGCCTGGGCTCAAGTGATGGGTCGCCTGAATGATGAGTTGCTTGTGCGGGCCCCTTCGCGAGCAAGCCCGCTCCCACAGGGATTTGTGCTGGGTACAAATTTTTTGTTTCTCGTAGATCCAGTGTGGGAGCGGGCTTGCTCGCGAAGAGGCCCACACAGACGATACACCCCCCCGATCACCGCGCCTGAATAATGCTCAACCGCTCTCCCACCACCATTTCCGTGATCCAGTCCACCAGGATCGAGGTGTAAGCCTGTTGTGACACGGGGTCGCTCAAGGCATGGTCGGCGCCGTCGATGATCCGGTGCGTCAATGAATGGGTCTGCTGGCACGCCGCCCGATAACTCATGATCGTGGCATGGGGCACGTAGGTATCGGTCTCGGATTCCACCAGCAACACATCACCGGTGAACTGCGAACACGCCTGCAAGGCGCGATTGGTGCTGGCGTGCACCAGGGTGCTGCGGTAATCCAGCAGGTCGGTCTTGTCCAGGTCGCGCTTGGGGGTGTGCCACTGCTCGTCGCGGTACAGCGCCGGCACCCGCAGGGCGAGCCAGCGCACAGGGCGCAGCGACGTCAGGATCGAGGCCAGGTAACCGCCATAACTGGTGCCCACCACGGCAATCGCCGACGTGTCCAAGCCCGGATGGGCGAGCAAGCGGTCGTATGCCGCCAACAGATCCCGCAGGTTGTCCTCGCGGGTGACCCGGGACAAGGGAATCCCCGCCCCGCCGGTGTGTCCGCGCAAGTCGAAGGTCAGGCACACGCAGCCGAGGCCGGCGATGCCTTTGGCCCGTTCCAGGTCCCGTTCCTGGCTGCCGCCCCAACCGTGTACAAACAACACGCCAGGGACCTTCGACTTGGGGCTGAGGAAGGTCCCGTTCATATGCTCGTCATCAATTGCAATCTGGATCGTTTCGCTTCTAGCCGTCATAGGATTGAACCGTTACGTATTTGAGTAGGAAATCACCGTTTTCCGCCGCGCCGCGATACACCTCCCTGGCACCGGTCGGCAGCGGTTGGTCGCGGTAGGTCTCCACCGAGGACACCCGCACCGCGCTGGTTTCAGGCGTTTCGACGAACACCTGCAAGGCCGCCAGCTCGGCGCTGCTGGCGCCGCCCATGCGCCAGGATTGTTCCAGCACGCCGCCACGGGGCTGGCCGGCGGCATCCAGGCCTTGGGCGATGTCGTAGTTGCGCCGCGACGCAAAAAAGCTCGGATAGGCCTGGTTGGCGGCGTCATCGAACACTTGTGCCAGGCGCACCGCCTCGCGCACATCGTCGGGCAGTTCGAGCCTGAGCAACTCTATATAGCCGCCCTGCACCACCAGCAGGTCCGACCCGCCATAAACCTCCAGCCCTTGGCTGTCGTGGGTCAGGTGCTGCACGCCGCAATAGCTCATGACCTTGCCGTTGATGAAGCTCTGGCCGACGCTCTGGGTCTTGACCTCGTTGAGGTGCTGTTCCAGCACCACCCCTTCGCGAAACAGCGCCTGGGCGTCAGGATCGGCGACGATTTCATCGAACTGCGCCAGGCTCTTGATCAGCCGTTGGCCACGCCCGGCACAGGCGTGGATCGGCTTGAGGCGGATCGGCCCGGTGTAGAGCAAATGTTCGGCGGCCGGACGCGCATCCTTGAGGGAAAAGACGGTCACACCATCAAGCACCGCGCCGCGGGTGAGCTTGGCAAACAGGGGCGACCAGCCTTTGGGCGCCACGGCGTCCTTATTCAACAGACCGTGGGTAATCGCCTTGGTGCAGATAAAATCGTGCTCGACGTACCCTCCCCACACATCCTCCGGCCCCTTGATCCCCAGGCGCATCAAGGCTTCAGGGCCGATCAGGGTTTGTGTGGGCAACAGATATAGATCATGACCGGCCTGGGAATCATGACGGTCGCCGCATTCCCATCCCAGGATCTGTGCCAGCCACTGGGCCAGTGCACGGTTGGTCTCGACTTCATGACGCGGCGCTTGTGGATTGACCGAATAGGCCACGACCCGTTTGTTGCGATTGACTGATGTCATGCGGTGCCCTTTTTCCTGCGCTCGATGGCTTGAGAAAAGGGAAGGTGCAGAGATCAGGCCAACGGTGACATGAGCGATGAGTGTCAGCCAAGCGGGCGCATTGTGCGCAATTGATAGCACCTGGCCTGTTTCATTCTGCACGACAGACGGCAGGCTTCCGGCAAATTGCACGATGCCAGCCTGCAGTCACAGCCTCCAACCTGTGGCGAGGGAGCTTGCTCCCGCTGGGGTGCGAAGCGCCCCCAGAAAAAGAACCTCCACCGCGGTGTGTCAGTCAGGATGGTGGGGCTGCTGCGCAGCCCAGCGGGAGCAAGCTCCCTCGCCACAAAGGGTCACGGCTGTTTTGAAGAACTCGACGGGCTCACTCCGAATCTCGCCCGGTAATCGCTCGGCGCCAATCCAGTGATTTTCCTGAACGTCGCACGAAAGGCGCTGGGGTCCTGGTAGCCGACGGTCCAAGCGATGTGGTCGATGGTGCCGTTGGTGAACTCCAGCATTTCCCGGGCCTTGCCGACCCGCAGGTGCTGGCAGTATTCGGTGGGCTTGAGCCCGGTGGCGGCACGGAAGCGGCGCAGGAAGGTGCGCTCTTCCAGTCCGGCCCGTTCGGCCATCGCCCCGAGGGAAACCTCCACCGCGCCGTTGCCTTGCAACCAATGCTGGACCTTGAGAATCGCCCCGTCGCCATGGCCGAGGATGGGCGCGAAGTTACTGCCGCACTGGCTCGCGCTGTCGCTGTGTTCGATCACCAGGAACTGCGCCGTGCGCGTAGCGATGCTGGGCCCGAGCAGGCGGTCCACCAGGCGCAGCCCCAGTTCCGACCAGGCCATCAGCCCGGCGGTGGTGATCAGATCGCCGTCGTCGACGATGGGTTTGTCGGCGTTGAGCTTGATCTTCGGGTAACGGGCAGCGAAATTCTTGGCCGAAGTCCAATGAGTGGTGGCGCTGCGCCCGTCGAGCAAGCCGCTCTCGGCCAACAGGATCGAGCCGACACACACACCGCCGAGCACGGTGCCGCCCGCATGTTGTGCACGCAGCCAATCCATCAGCGCCGGCGTCGCCAGGCCTTCATCGAAACCGGCGATGGATGGCGGGATCAGCAGCGCAACCAACGGGCCCACCGGACCGGTTTCGCTGTCGAAGACCCGCCGCGGCGCCTCGCCATTGTCGGTCTGCCAGTGACTGACCCGCAGCCGTGGCAATGGTGCACTGGCCTGCTCGGCCGCGATCCGCTGGGCCACGGCGAACAGATCGGTCAAGCCATGCACCGCCGCCATTTGCGCGCCGGGGTAGATGAGCACCCCCAGCTCGGCAGTTGCCCTTTGCTGCGTCATTGTCAGTTTTCCCTCGCTTATTGTCGTTGTGGCCAATCCTCGACCCGGTGGTAAACGCCAATACTGGCGCCCTACCCAACCTGATCGAGGAAGCCCTCATGTCCAAGCAAGCGCTCATCGTAGTCGATATCCAGAACGACTACTTCCCCCAGGGAAAATGGCCACTGGTCGGTGCCGACGCCGCCGCCGATAACGCCGCGCGGCTGATCGAGGCGTTTCGCCAGGCCGGAAACAGCGTGGTGCACATCCGCCACGAATTCACTTCCGACGACGCGCCCTTCTTCACCCCAGGCTCCGAAGGCGCACAGTTGCACCCCAAGGTGCTCAACCATGCCGACGAACCGGTGGTCCTCAAGCACTTCGTCAATTCGTTTCGCGAAACCGAACTGCAAGCCCTCCTTGAACAACACGGCGTCGAGCAACTGGTGGTGGTCGGCAGCATGAGCCACATGTGCGTCGATGGCGTCGTGCGGGCGGCGGCGGACCTGGGTTACGGCGTCACGGTGATCCACGATGCCTGCGCGACCCTTGATCTGGAATTCAACGGCGTTGTGGTCCCGGCCGCCCACGTGCACGCGGCGTTCATGTCGGCGCTGGGGTTTGCTTATGCGAGTGTGGTGAGTACCGAGCAATTCCTGAGCGACAGCCAGGCGTAGGCGCAGCCATAAACAGCAAGCGAAAATGACTAGGCGTGTGCGAGTCGTTACGACGAGAATGGCCGGGTATTTTCCCAAGAGCCAGCCGCATGAAACGCAGACGCCCGCCGCGCCTGGTCGAATCGCCCTTCCCGATCGCTACCTCAGCGCCACGGCACCCGCCCACGTGGGATTGCTCAAGCGACGTGTCCAGGCCGGGATTCCTGGGGACCATGATTTACGCTGCGGGGATGTTGCTGGCCCTGCCCGTCTATTGGCTGGCAGTGTTTACCCTGATGCTGTTCAAGGTCGAAGGCCTGTCGCCGATTCACAAGCAGGTCATTATGGAACCGCTGGTTATCGCGCTCATGTTCATCAGTGCGTTCGCGGCCGTCTGCGTGATCAAATGGCTGGCATCCGGACCCGAAGTCCTTGGGTTCTGCTTCGACGAACGCCAGCAACGCCTCACCTTCACCCAGCGCCGCCCTGCCCGGCAAAGCACCGAAGAAAGCGTCCCCTACAGCGATATCCATTACATCAAGCCCTACACCTTGACCACTTTTGCCAACGTGAATCACTTTGATGTCGGCTACACCGGAGCCGATGGCAAACCGATTTCGCTTCGGTTTCGGACGGACATCACGGTGGCGGAAATGGCGTTCCATGCCACGTGGCTGACGCAGTCGATTGGCGAGAGGATGCAGGAGCTATTGGATCTGGACTTGTGAGTTCCTGGATTTGCCCTCCTGGACTGGGGAGGGCAAGACTTACCAGCGAATCAATGAAGTGGTCGATGCTCCGGAATATCGGCCAATTTCAAATCGCAGCCGCTACGGCCATTGATTCTCAAGGCTCTCGCATCCGCGCCCTTCAAGGACACCTCAAGCTGCTCCCACGCCGGACGAAAATCCCCCGTCTTGGCGATCGTCAAATCAATGAAGTCCGGGCCATATTCAAGGGTCCATTTGATAACGAGGCAGTTTCCATTTTTCCAGTCATGACTGATGCCGTCGTCTTCAAACAACACACCGCTGGAGGCGCCTGAAGGTGCAGGGAAAACCACCAGCTCGCGACGCCGATCAAGCGAGGGATCGTTAAGCTTGTGGCATTCACCGCTCGGTATCGCAGCGCCCCCTCGCACCAACAAGGGCAACCGTTCCAAAGGCGCATCCAGAACAACGTGTTGGCCGCCTTCGTACCAGTCACCGGTATGCCAGTCGCACCATCCTGTCGCATTCAGGGGTAGCCAAACCTCGCGCTCGCGTGCGCCTTCCGCCACAACGCTGGCGACGAGGATGTCTCGCCCAAGCATGAATTCGTCGTTTTCCTTGAACGTTTGAGGGTCATGCTCGTGGTCAAGAAACGTAGGCCGCAAAATGGGCTCATCGGCGTGACTGGCTTGCCACAGCAAGGTGTAGAAATAAGGCATCAACCGATATCTGAGCCTGATCGCGTCACGGACCGCATCGGTGACCGCTGGATGCATCCAGGGCTCATTGACCGTGCCATCATCGTTCCAGGAGTGAATGGTGAAGCGCGGATGCATCACACCATTCTGGACCCAACGGACAAACAGCTCGGGATCCGGTTTATTGCCGGAAAACCCACCGACATCGTGCCCCACGTTGTACAACCCCGACAGGCTCATGCCCAGGCCCATGCGGGTGTTGTAGCGCAGTGTTTGCCAGTTGGTTCGGTTATCACCGCTCCACGTCTGAACATAACGCTGCATGCCGGCGCACCCTGAGCGTGAGATGAGGTAGGGCCGTTCCGATGGCGAAAACCGCTGTTGTGCCTCTAGAGACGCTCTCATCATCAGCAATGCCATGACGGGCCGGATATGTTTGATCGCTATCTCGCGCCCGAAGCCCTGGCAACGTGCCTCACCGTCCCACACCTCGAATTCATTGTTGTCATTCCAGGTGCATTCGATGCCCAGTTCCAAAAGCTGTGAGGTGACATTTGACTGCCACCAACCGACAGCGTCCGGGTTGGTGAAGTCCAGATGCGAGCCCTCATCGTCCCAGAACACCGACCGCTCCGGCGTGTCGTGTTCAGAGTCGCGGATGAACATCTTTTGCCTGGCCACCTCGGCGTAGCGCGGATGGTCCTGCAGCAGACAAGGCTTGATGTTGGCAATCAGCCTGACACCGGCATCGCGGTAGGCCTGGGCAAGCGCCTTGGGGTCCGGGACTTTTTCATGGTTCCAGTTGAACACATAGCGTTTTTCGCCAATGGAGGTGTACCCGGATGACAGTTGGAAAGAGTCACAGGGAATATCGTGCTGACGGCACAGGTCAAGAAACTCCAGCAACTGTTCCTGGGCGTTTTCAGCATCGGTGTAATGCATGGTCGAGCCGCTGTAGCCCAGGCTCCATTTAGGCAGGAACAAGGTGCGGCCGGTCAGGCGAACGAACGCCTTTGTCACATCCAGTATGCGCGGGCCTGCAAGGACCCAGTAGTCGAGGTCACCGGCATCCGCTTTGTATCGACGATAGGGTCGGTGATAGTTATCCAGCTCGTTACCCAGGTCAAACAGGCTAGTGTTCAGGTTGTCATAAAACATCCCGAAGCTGGCGTGTTCCTGGTGCGTGATGACAAAGGGAATATGCTTGTACAGCGGGTCGGTGCTCGCAGCGTCATACCCCATTGCATCCAGGTTACGCATTTCAAAACGTTTGCCGGCGCGATTCAAATCGCCGGTTTTTTCGCCGAGCCCGTAGTAGCGATGTTCAGGCGCGCGCAGTTGGTAATGCTCCAGGCCTTCACCATGAGCGTCAAGCGCATAGGCACCGGTGGGCCGATCCGAGACCAATGGCCTCCAGCACTGGCCATCGTGGTATTCCCACTGCAACCACAGCGGACGATTTACCGTGATACGCAGTTTTTTAGTCGTCAGTACCAACCGGTCCTGGAACGCTTCGACCCGATACGCGGGCAAAGAGAAATCCGCTACCGACTCGCGGGGCCGGCCCTCCCAGGCGACGTCCTCCCGGGGCGCAATGCTCCAGGTCCGATCCAATGCCAAGGCGCCTGCGCGTATGAGCAGGACACGCGCCAAACCGTCTTCGAGGATATAGATTCTGAAGAGATGTCGGCCCTCGACCAGGAGCTCGATGTAGCCTTTTTCCTGGGCCTGCAACGTCCAGACTTTAAGTGACTTCATTGGGCACGCACCGCTTTAGGTTTGGACACTCTGTCGGCGATAAACAAAATCATGAAAAATGCACCTATAAAGTCAAAGAGCCCCATCGCAATGAACAATGGGTTGAATCCTATTTTGTCCACGCTGACACCGATGATCAGCGAGAAAATAAAGCTGGCAATCCAGGCGCATGAACCTCGCATTCCGTTCACCGTCGCCAACTCATCCCGATCAAACGTTTCGACAACCAGTGCGCTTAACATGCAGGAAATAATCTGGTGGCCAAAACCGCCGACGGAAATAAGCGCAATCGCAACATAGGGGTCTTTTACCTGAGTCATCACGGCTAACGAAAACATCAGGAACGCGCCGGTGATTGAACTGGCGACGATCGAGTTCACCCGGGTGCACTTGAAAAACCGATGGTAAGCGCGTGAGAGATAACCGCTGGCGATACTGCCCAGATCCGCCGCCAGAAACGGAACCCAGGCAAACAGTACGATTTGCTTGAGGTCCATTCCTCTTTCGTTGGCCAGATACAGCGGCACCCAAAAACTCATGACCGCCCATGCCGGTTCCGCCATGAAGGCGGGAAGCGCGATACCGTAAAACCGCTTGTCCCGACCAATCTTTTTCAACGCTTTGAAAAATGGCATTTGCTGGCCGATTTTTTCGCCGTCTTGTTGGATGTGCTCCAACTCATTGGGCGACAAGCGCGGGTGGATATTGGGGGCGTGGTAGAGCCATCCCCAGACGGCGGCCCATATCAGGCCGATCCCCCCGGAAATCAGAAATGCGCCCTGCCAGCCCAGGCTTACATGAGCCAGATAGATGATGGGAGGGGCGAGCATCGCCCCCAGGGAAAAACCAACCCCCGCCCAACCCGCGGCGATAGGTCGTTCCTTTTTTGGAAACCAGTCCCCTATCGCCTTGGCATTGGCAGGCGTAGCCGCTGCCTCCGAAGCGCCCATGAAAAAACGCAGAATCGCCAGATGGACCCAACTCGCTGCCCCTGCATGGAGAAGGCACATCACTGACCATACGATGGCGCATATCACGAAGCCGAGCTTGAGCCCGATCGCATCGATCAGCCACCCGCAGATGGGTTGGAAAACGGTATAGGCAAGTTGAAACGAGGCGACCACCCATGAGTACTGTTCAGTCGACATGCTGAAGGTAGTTTTTAGTTCGGGCGCCAGGATGCCCAATGAATTGCGGGTTATGTAGTTGACGGTGACGCCGAGTAAAAACAGCGAGAGCATCCACCAACGCAGATGCGGGATGAACTTTAGCTTGGCCGAAAGTCGAGCATTGCGTTCGATATCGATAGTCATCAATTCTTCGCCTGTCGCCGGATTTTCCGGCGTTTTGTTTTTATTTGAGGCTTGACGCTATGGCAACTGCCCAGGACTCGTACAGAAGCAAGCCTGTATAAATTTACATTCTGCTCTTGCACTGCTTCTCAGAAACCCAAACACGCTAGGATTGATGGCCCTTTTCTGCTATGAAAGCTTTTACATAAATTGTCTCAATGGATAAGCCGCGGTGGCGAAACTACGCATTGCTGAAATAGCGGCACAGACGGGCCTGTCCATCGCGACGGTGTCGCGGGTGCTTGCTGGCAAATCAAATACCCGCCCGGCCACGAGAGAGAAAGTGCTGGCGGCGGCTCGTCAACAGGGCGTGATGGAGGGCCTCGCCAATGGTCGTTTCCTGCTCAACGGGCTGACCATCTTCGCGCCCTCGCGGGCCTTCAACGTACGCTCGGATATTTTTTACTACAAAGTTATCCAGGGCATTACACAGGCGGTCGCGCAACATGATGTACGAGTCCGCTACTGCGAGCTTGAAGAGGTCGATAGCGACGCATTGTTGTTTTTGGAGAAGATGAATCAGAAGGACACCGGTGCGGCGATCCTGATTGGCATCGATGATCCCCACATACACCAACTGGCGGCCGATCTCAGCAAGCCGACGGTGCTGATCAACTGCATCGATCGCAGCATGCGCCTGCCCTCGATATCGCCCGACCACTTTTTAATCGGTCATTATTCGATCAATTATCTGTTTCAGATGGGGCACCGAAATGTGCTGACTCTCCAATGTCTCAGGCGGTACACGATGGATCTGCGGATACGTGGAATTCGTGAGGCATGGAAGGAGCAAAATCTCGATTTTATCGAAGCCAAACACCTATTGGTTGCCGAGGGTTTCGGCAGTGCTGAATCCGAAGCGCGGGTAGCGGCCTTTATGGAAAACTGCGCACCTGACGACCGACCGACTGCCATCCTGGCCGGGGGTGACTTCATGGCAGCTGGGGCCGTTAAAGCGCTCCAGAATGCTGGCTTGAGGGTTCCCCAGGATGTTTCAGTGATGAGCATGGACGGTTTCAACCTGGCGGACATCAACGATATACCGCTCACCACGCTTCACGTGCCCCGCGATGAATTGGGCGCAGAAGCGATAAGGGTCTTGAGGCAGCAGCTTTTCGAACCGCGATCGCCTTGTGGCAATCTTCTTCTCGGTGGGCAACTCATCACCGGCAGCTCAGTGCGGCGCATCAAGCACAGCGCCAAGCAAATGCCTGTCTATCAGAAAATTATTTATGACTGATTGATTCGCGGCTTTGCACAGAACGAAAAAAAACCCTCCAGGCTTTGCAGCGAAGAGGGCTTTTTTCGAACTTGAGGTATCAACGAGTGAGGAGCCTCATCGACCAATACCACTGAATCCTAGGCAGATCAGAACGGAATATCGTCATCAAAGCTGTCGAAATCCGGAGCCGGCTGCGGCGCGGCCTGTTGTGGGGCCGGGCGTTCGCGTTGTGGCTGTGGCGCCGACTGCGGACGAGGTGCCTGCTGACGTGGGGCCGGAGCCGACTGCTGGTAGTTGTTGCCACCTTGCTGCTGGTCGCCCTGCGGACGGCCACCGAGCAACTGCATGGTGCCTTGCATGTCGACCACGATTTCGGTGGTGTAGCGCTTGATGCCGTCTTTTTCCCACTCGCGGGTCTGCAACTTGCCTTCGATGTACACCTGCGAACCCTTGCGCAGGTATTCGCCGGCAATCTCGGCCACCTTGCCGAACATCGACACGCGGTGCCATTCGGTCTTCTCGACCTTCTGGCCAGTCTGCTTGTCGGTCCACTGTTCGCTGGTCGCCAGACTCAGGTTGGTCACGGCGTTGCCGTTCGGCAGGTAGCGAACTTCGGGATCCTGGCCGCAAGTACCGACCAATATGACTTTGTTAACCCCACGGGCCATAACGTTCTCCTAGGCTTCGCACGTAGTCGGGGCCGGGTTGTTCACCAGGCGCTCGAGCGTCGCGCGATCCAATAATTCGGTGTCCAGTTTGATGTATACGGCCGCCTCGTCGGCGACCACCACTGCATCGGTTACTCCAACGACGGCCTTCAGACGCTCGGTCAGGCCAGCCTCACGAATCGCCTCGGGCGATAAGGGCAAGCGCAGGCTCGTCACATAGGGAGGTTCGCGCATGGTAACAGCAAAGGCCAGCCAAAGTGCAGCCAGCGCGGCGCATCCCAGGAACACAACCGACAAACCGCCATGCTGGAACAACCAGCCGCCGAGGATCCCGCCCAACGCCGAGCCCAGGAACTGGCTGGTGGAGTAGACCCCCATCGCCGTGCCCTTGCCGCCCGCCGGTGAAACCTTGCTGATCAGCGACGGCAGCGATGCTTCCAGCAGATTGAACGCGGTGAAGAACACCACCGTGCCGATCACCAAGGCTCGCAAGCTATCGCCGAACTGCCAGAAGAATAGCTCAGTGAGCATCAGCGTCACGACGGCGCCGAGCAAAACTCGTTTCATTTTGCGTCGTTTCTCGCCATAGATGATGAAGGGAATCATGGCGAAGAACGAAATCACCAGCGCCGTCAGGTACACCCACCAGTGCTGCTCCTTGGGCAGGCCGGCCTTCTCGACCAATGCCAACGGCAAGGCGACGAAGCTGGACATCAGCATGGCGTGGAGCACGAAGATGCCCAGGTCCAAGCGCAACAGGTCCGGGTGCTTGAGCGTCGGGATCAGTGCCTGGCGCGCCACCCCCGACTCGCGGTGCTGCAGCGGTCCGGTGGCGCGCGGCACCATGAACGCCACGATCAGGATTCCCACCAGGGCCATGGCGCCGGTCGCCAGGAACAGGCCCGACAAGCCAAAGGCACGGGTCAGCAAGGGGCCGACCACCATGGCCACGGCGAACGACAGACCAATGGTCATGCCGATCATGGCCATGGCCTTGGTGCGATGTTGTTCGCGGGTCAAGTCTGACAGCAGCGCCATGACGGCCGCGGAAATAGCCCCGGCGCCTTGGAGGATGCGTCCGGCGATCACGCCCCAGATCGAGTCGGCATTGGCCGCCAGCACGCTGCCGAGGGCGAAGACGATCAGCCCCAGGTAGATGACCGGGCGCCGGCCGATGCGGTCGGAAATGATCCCGAACGGGATCTGGAAGATCGCCTGGGTCAGGCCATAGGCGCCGATCGCCAAGCCGATGAGGGCCGGCGTCGCGCCCGCCAGGTCCATGCCATAGGTCGCCAGCACCGGCAACACCATGAACATGCCCAGCATACGAAAGGCGAACACCAGGGCCAGGCCGCTCGCTGCGCGGGTCTCGCCACGACTCATGCGTTCGCTGTGGGGATCTTGCATGGAAAAACCTCATGTGAACCGGCGGCGATTCTACCAGTCCCATCGATTGAGAGGGTATATGGCGACCGTTTGCCGCGCAGTCTTCATGTATGGCCGCAATCGCGTCCTCAATAGTGTGCATCCATCCAGTATTTGCCCGTATACTCCTACGTTTTCGACGCCCGCCGAGCGAGGCCACTTTGGACAAGATCCTGATTCGTGGGGCCCGTACCCACAACCTGAAGAACATCGACCTGACCCTGCCACGGGACAAGCTGATCGTCATCACCGGCCTGTCCGGATCCGGCAAGTCATCCCTGGCCTTCGACACGCTGTACGCTGAAGGCCAGCGCCGCTATGTCGAATCGCTGTCGGCCTACGCCCGGCAGTTCCTGTCGATGATGGAAAAACCCGACGTCGACACCATCGAAGGCCTGTCGCCGGCCATTTCCATCGAACAGAAGTCGACCTCCCATAACCCACGGTCGACGGTCGGCACCATCACCGAGATCTACGATTACCTGCGCCTGCTGTATGCGCGGGTCGGTATTCCCCGTTGCCCCGATCACGATATTCCCCTGGAAGCCCAGACCGTCAGCCAGATGGTCGACCTGGTGCTGGCCCAGCCGGAAGGCAGCAAGCTGATGTTGCTGGCGCCGGTGATTCGCGAGCGCAAGGGCGAACACCTGATGGTATTCGAAGAGCTGCGCGCCCAGGGCTTCGTGCGGGCCCGGGTCAACGGCAAGCTGTGCGAACTGGACGAGTTGCCGAAGCTGGATAAACAGAAGAAGCACTCGATCGATGTGGTGGTTGACCGCTTCAAGGTCCGCGCCGACTTGCAACAACGCCTGGCCGAGTCCTTCGAGACCGCGCTGAAACTGGCCGACGGCATCGCCCTGGTCGCACCGATGGACGACGAACCCGGCGAAGAGATCATTTTCTCCGCACGCTTCGCCTGCCCGATCTGCGGCCACGCCATCAGCGAGCTGGAACCCAAGCTGTTCTCCTTCAACAACCCGGCCGGCGCCTGCCCGACCTGCGACGGCCTGGGGGTCAAGCAGTTCTTCGACACCAAGCGACTGGTCAATGGCGAACTGACCCTGGCCGAAGGCGCGATTCGCGGCTGGGACAGGCGCAACGTCTATTACTTCCAGATGCTCGGTTCGCTGGCGGCCCATTACAAGTTCAGCCTGGACAAGCCGTTCAACGAATTGCCCGCCGACCAGCAGAAATTCATCCTGCACGGCAGCGGCTCGCAGAATGTCGATTTCAAATACCTCAACGACCGCGGCGATATCGTCAAGCGCTCCCACCCGTTCGAAGGCATCGTGCCGAACCTGGAGCGACGCTACCGCGAGACAGAGTCAGCCAGCGTGCGCGAAGAACTGGCCAAGTTCCTCAGCACCCAGCCCTGCCCCGATTGCCGTGGTACGCGCCTACGTCGCGAAGCGCGGCATGTGTGGGTCGGCGAGAAGACGCTGCCGGCGGTGACCAACCTGCCGATTGGCGACGCCACCGAGTATTTCGGCGGCTTGAAGCTCACCGGTCGTCGTGGCGAAATCGCCGACAAGATCCTCAAGGAAATCCGCGAGCGCCTGCAGTTCCTAGTAAACGTCGGCCTGGATTACCTGACCCTCGATCGCAGCGCCGACACCCTGTCCGGCGGCGAAGCCCAGCGTATCCGCCTCGCCAGCCAGATCGGCGCCGGCCTGGTGGGGGTGATGTACATCCTCGACGAGCCGTCCATCGGCTTGCACCAACGAGATAACGACCGGTTGCTCGGAACCCTGAAGCACCTGCGGGACATCGGCAACACGGTGATCGTGGTCGAGCACGACGAGGACGCCATCCGTTTGGCCGACTACGTGGTGGACATCGGCCCGGGTGCAGGCGTGCATGGCGGGCACATCGTCGCCCAGGGCACCGCCGCCGAAGTCATGGCGCACCCTGACTCGTTGACGGGTAAATACCTGTCGGGCCGGGTCAAGATCAAGGTCCCGGCCAAGCGCACGCCGCGTAACAAGAAGCTGTCGCTGACCCTCAAGGGGGCTCGCGGCAACAACTTGCGCAACGTCGACCTGGAAATCCCCATCGGCCTGCTGACCTGTGTCACTGGCGTGTCCGGCTCCGGCAAATCGACGCTGATCAACAACACCCTGTTCCCCCTCAGTGCCACGGCCCTGAACGGCGCCACCACCCTGGAAGCGGCCGCCCACGACAGCATCAAGGGCCTGGAGCACCTGGACAAGGTGGTCGACATCGACCAGAGCCCGATTGGCCGTACCCCGCGTTCCAATCCGGCGACCTATACCGGGTTGTTCACACCGATCCGTGAACTGTTCGCCGGCGTGCCGGAGTCCCGCTCACGGGGCTACGGCCCGGGGCGTTTCTCGTTCAACGTCAAGGGCGGGCGCTGTGAGGCCTGCCAGGGCGATGGCCTGATCAAGGTGGAAATGCACTTCCTGCCCGACATCTACGTGCCGTGCGACGTGTGCAAGAGCAAGCGCTACAACCGCGAAACCCTGGAGATCAAATACAAGGGCAAGAACATCCACGAAACCTTGGAGATGACCATCGAAGAGGCCCGGGCGTTCTTCGATGCGGTACCGGCCCTGGCGCGCAAGCTCCAGACGTTGATGGATGTAGGGCTTTCGTACATCAAGCTCGGGCAGTCGGCGACGACCTTGTCTGGCGGTGAAGCCCAGCGGGTCAAGTTGTCCCGCGAGTTGTCCAAGCGCGATACCGGCAAGACCCTGTATATCCTCGACGAGCCGACCACCGGCCTGCACTTCGCCGATATCCAGCAATTGCTCGACGTGCTGCACCGCCTTCGCGACCACGGCAACACCGTGGTGGTGATCGAACACAACCTGGACGTTATCAAGACCGCTGACTGGCTGGTGGACCTGGGGCCGGAAGGCGGTTCCAAAGGTGGCCAGATCATCGCCGTGGGGACGCCGGAACAAGTGGCCGAGATGAAGCAGTCCCACACGGGCTACTACCTCAAGCCGCTGCTGGAGCGTGATCGGGACTGATTTCACCCGGGCACGAAAAAGCCCCTGTCATCTCATCGATGGCAGGGGCTTTTTTTTCCTGTGGGAGCGAGCTTGCTTCCACAATGAATCCATCAGAACTGCGATTGCAGGTAGTTCTCCAACCCGATCAGCTTGATCAACCCCAACTGCTTTTCCAGCCAGTAAGTGTGATCTTCTTCGGTGTCGTTGAGCTGGATCCGCAGAATCTCGCGGGTCACATAGTCGTTGTGCTTCTCGCAGAGTTCGATGCCTTTGCACAGCGCAGCGCGGACTTTGTATTCCAGGCGCAGGTCGGCGGCGAGCATGTCCGGTACGGTGGTCCCGACGTCCAGGTCATCGGCACGCATGCGCGGTGTACCTTCGAGCATCAGGATCCGGCGCATCAGTGCATCGGCGTGCTGGGTCTCTTCTTCCATCTCGTGGTTGATACGTTCGTAGAGCTCGGTAAAACCCCAATCCTCGTACATCCGCGAATGGATGAAATATTGATCACGGGCTGCCAGCTCGCCGGTCAGCAACGTGTTGAGGTAATCGATTACGTCTGGGTGACCTTGCATCGCCCTACATCTCCACAAGCTTTTAAAGGTTGTAGTTTGAACCAAGCTGACCGCAAGGTCACTGCCTCAACGCAATAAAAGCGAAGAAAATCTGAGAAAACCAAGCTAAATAACGCAAAAACCGCCCTAATGAGGGCGGTTCTGCTTCTCGTTTAGACTTAGTTAAGCGCTACGCCCAACGCCTTCGCGATACCTTCTCCATAAGCAGTATCTGCTTTGTAGAAATGCTGCAGTTGACGGTCCACTACGTCCGCCGAGACACCGCCCATCGCGCCAGCGATATTGTTGATCAGCAGGGCTTTCTGCTCATCGTTCATCAAGCGGAACAGCGCACCGGCATGGCTATAGTAGTCGGTGTCTTCGCGATGATCATAACGATCCGCCGCGCCACTGAGGGCCAGCGCCGGCTCCGCGTAACGCGGGGCCTGCTTCGGCGCCTCTACATAGCTGTTGGGCTCGTAGTTCGGTGCCGCCCCGCCATTGCTGCCAAACGCCATGGCGCCGTCGCGCTGGTAGGTGTTGACCGGACTACGTGGCGCATTCACCGGCAATTGCTGGTGATTGGTGCCCACACGGTAGCGGTGGGCATCGGCGTAGGCGAAGACACGGCCCTGCAGCATGCGATCCGGCGAGAGGCCAACCCCTGGCACCATGTTGCTCGGGCCAAATGCCGCCTGCTCGACTTCAGCGAAGTAGTTCAGCGGGTTGCGGTTGAGTTCGAGTTCGCCGACTTCGATCAACGGGAATTCTTTCTGCGACCAGGTCTTGGTCACGTCGAACGGGTTCTCGTAATGCGCCGCGGCCTGGCCCTCGCTCATGATCTGGATGCAAACGCGCCATTTCGGGAAGTCACCGCGCTCGATGGCCTCGAACAGGTCACGCTGGGCGTAATCCGGGTCGGTGCCCGCCAGGCGTGCCGCTTCTGCCGGCGCGAGGTTCTTGATGCCTTGCAAGGTCTTGTAGTGCCACTTCACCCAGTGCCGCTCACCTTGTGCATTGATCAGGCTGTAGGTATGGCTGCCGAAGCCGTGCATGTGGCGGTAGCCATCCGGAATGCCGCGGTCGGAAAACAGGATGGTGACCTGGTGCAGCGCCTCAGGCGAATGCGACCAGAAATCCCACATCGCCTGGGCACTTTTCAGGTTGCTTTGCGGCAGACGCTTCTGGGTGTGGATGAAATCTGGAAACTTCAATGGATCACGGATGAAGAATACCGGCGTGTTGTTGCCGACGATGTCCCAGTTGCCTTCCTCGGTATAGAACTTCAAGGCGAAACCGCGCGGATCCCGTTCAGTGTCGGCCGAACCACGCTCGCCGCCCACGGTGGAAAACCGCAGGAAGGTGGGCGTCTGCTTGCCGATCGACTCGAACAGCTTGGCGCTGGTGTATTGGGTGATGTCCTGGGTGACGGTAAAGGTGCCGTAGGCGCCCGACCCTTTGGCATGCACACGACGCTCGGGGATGTTCTCGCGGTTGAAGTGAGCAAGCTTCTCGATCAAGTGAAAGTCGTCGAGCAGCAGCGGGCCGCGCGGACCGGCGGAGCGAGAGTTCTGGTTATCGGCGACTGGAGCGCCGCTGGCGGTCGTAAGCGTTTTGATCTGGCTCATGCTCAATCTTCCTAGGTCGGTCTTCGAACTGCCGGCTAATCGGCTGGAAAGGAGTATCGAGTATGTTAGTGACAGTATCCAAATTCATTAAATCATGGACATCGATAGTCATTATCTAAGACTGACCACTTGCCGATAGCCAAGCCAGGCGAAACGGCCCACCGGCTTTTCTTCAGGCAACAAAAAACCGGGCACAAGGCCCGGTTTTTTGTATGTTGCCGACTTACTCAGCGGATACAGCTTCACCGCTGGTAGCACGATCAACCAACTCGACGTACGCCATAGGCGCGTTGTCGCCAGCGCGGAAACCGCACTTGAGGATGCGCAGGTAGCCACCCTCACGGGTAGCGTAACGCTTGCCCAGGTCGTTGAAGAGCTTACCAACGATAGCTTTCGAGCGAGTACGGTCGAAAGCCAGACGGCGGTTAGCCAGGCTATCTGTCTTGGCCAGAGTGATCAGCGGCTCAGCAACGCGGCGCAGTTCTTTGGCTTTCGGCAGTGTAGTTTTGATCAGCTCGTGCTCGAACAGCGACACCGCCATGTTTTGGAACATGGCCTTGCGGTGCGAGCTGGTGCGGCTCAGGTGACGACCACTTTTACGATGACGCATGGTTCATTCCTTACCAAACACAACGTTCGGTGATTACGACGATCAGGCAGTCGCCTTGTCGTCCTTCTTAAGACTTGCAGGCGGCCAGTTGTCGAGGCGCATGCCGAGGGACAGACCGCGGGAGGCCAGAACGTCCTTGATTTCAGTCAAGGATTTCTTGCCAAGGTTCGGAGTCTTCAACAGCTCTACTTCGGTACGCTGAATCAGGTCGCCGATGTAGTAGATGTTTTCCGCCTTAAGGCAGTTAGCCGAACGTACAGTCAGTTCCAGATCGTCAACCGGGCGAAGCAGGATCGGATCGATCTCGTCTTCCTGCTCGACAACCACTGGCTCACTGTCACCCTTGAGGTCGACGAACGCAGCCAACTGCTGTTGCAGGATGGTTGCAGCGCGGCGGATAGCCTCTTCAGGATCCAGGGTACCGTTGGTTTCCAGATCAATAACCAGCTTGTCCAGGTTGGTACGCTGTTCGACACGGGCGTTTTCCACCACGTATGCGATACGGCGAACCGGGCTGAACGAAGAGTCAAGCTGCAAGCGACCGATGCTGCGGCTTTCGTCTTCATCGCTCTGACGCGAGTCTGCCGGTTCATAACCACGACCACGAGCTACGGTGAGCTTCATGTTCAGGGCGCCGTTAGACGCCAGGTTAGCGATTACGTGATCGGGGTTAACGATCTCGACATCATGATCCAGCTGAATATCGGCAGCGGTAACCACCCCCGAACCCTTCTTCGACAAGGTCAGCGTAACTTCGTCACGACCGTGCAGCTTGATAGCCAGACCTTTAAGGTTCAACAGGATTTCAATTACGTCTTCCTGTACACCTTCGATGGCGCTGTACTCGTGGAGCACACCGTCAATCTCGGCCTCGACTACTGCACAGCCGGGCATTGAGGACAACAGGATGCGGCGCAGCGCGTTGCCCAGGGTGTGGCCGAAACCACGCTCGAGAGGCTCGAGCGTGATCTTGGCGCGGGTTGGACTGACAACCTGCACATCAATATGGCGGGGTGTCAGGAACTCATTTACCGAAATCTGCATGGATGCACCTATTTTCTAGCCCTTACTTGGAGTAGAGCTCGACAATCAGGCTTTCGTTGATGTCGGCGGACAGATCACTGCGAGCAGGAACGTTCTTGAAAACGCCCGACTTCTTCTCAGTGTCTACTTCTACCCATTCTACGCGGCCACGTTGGGCACACAGATCGAGAGCTTGGACAATGCGAAGTTGGTTCTTTGCTTTCTCGCGAACAGCAACCACGTCACCAGCACGAACCTGGTAGGACGGAACGTTTACGGTCTGACCGTTAACGCTGATCGACTTGTGCGATACCAGCTGACGGGATTCGGCACGAGTAGAACCGAAACCCATACGGTATACAACGTTGTCCAGACGGCATTCGAGCAGTTGCAACAGGTTTTCGCCGGTTGCGCCTTTCTTGCCAGCTGCTTCTTTGTAGTAGCCGCTGAATTGACGCTCGAGAACGCCGTAGATACGACGGACCTTCTGCTTTTCACGCAGTTGGGTGCCGTAGTCGGACTGGCGACCGCGGCGTTGGCCGTGGATACCAGGTGCTGCTTCAATGTTGCACTTCGATTCGATCGCGCGCACGCCGCTCTTCAGAAAAAGATCGGTGCCTTCGCGACGAGCGAGTTTGCATTTTGGACCAATGTAACGAGCCATTCTTTACAATCTCCTGGATTACACGCGGCGCTTCTTCGGCGGACGGCACCCGTTGTGCGGGATTGGCGTCACGTCGGTGATGCTGGCGATCTTGTAGCCACAGCCGTTCAAAGCGCGGACTGCGGATTCACGACCTGGACCTGGACCCTTGACGTTGACGTCGAGGTTTTTCAGGCCGTATTCCAGCGCAGCTTGACCAGCACGCTCAGCAGCTACTTGAGCAGCGAACGGGGTGGACTTGCGGGAACCGCGGAAACCCGAACCACCGGAGGTAGCCCAGGAAAGAGCGTTACCTTGACGGTCGGTAATGGTCACGATGGTGTTGTTAAAAGAAGCATGGATGTGGGCGATGCCATCAACCACTGTCTTTTTAACTTTTTTACGAGGACGAGCAGCAGGTTTTGCCATGATTAAATTCCTGTCGATTCGCTGGGGCGATTACTTGCGGATCGGCTTACGCGGACCTTTACGGGTACGCGCGTTGGTCTTGGTACGCTGACCGCGTACTGGCAGACCACGACGATGACGCAGACCGCGATAGCAACCGAGGTCCATCAAGCGCTTGATTTTCATGTTGATTTCGCGACGCAGGTCACCTTCAGTGGTGAACTTCGCCACTTCGCCACGCAGCTGTTCGATCTGCTCGTCGCTCAGATCTTTGATCTTTGCCGCTGGGTTGACCCCAGCCACTGCACAAATTTTCTGCGCAGTAGTGCGACCAACACCATAGATGTAGGTCAGCGAGATAACAGTATGCTTGTTATCTGGAATGTTGACGCCTGCAATACGGGCCATTCAGTGGGACTCCAATTGACAGCTACCTACGCCCCGGAAGCCAAGAAATAGGGCGCGAGATAATATCGCTGTAATAACAAATAATCAACCCGGCAGCGCACTAGCTGCCGGGCTTAAAGCACAATCACACTCAGCCTTGGCGCTGTTTGTGACGCGGTTCCGCGCTGCAAATTACCCGAACAACACCTTCGCGGCGAATAATCTTGCAGTTACGGCACAGCTTTTTCACCGATGCACGAACTTTCATCACCAACTCCTCGAACCTTATGGACGCTACTCAGCGCAACATGCCGCTGCCGTAGCCCTTCAGGTTGGCTTTCTTCATCAGGGATTCGTACTGGTGCGAAACGAGGTGCGATTGTACTTGGGACATGAAGTCCATCACAACCACGACCACGATCAGCAACGAGGTCCCGCCAAGGTAGAACGGTACGTTTGCCGCAACCACCAGGAACTGGGGAAGCAAGCAGACGGCCGTCATGTAAAGAGCACCGAACAAGGTCAAACGAGTCAGAACGCCATCAATGTAGCGCGCCGACTGCTCACCTGGACGGATGCCCGGAATAAAGGCACCGGACTTCTTCAGGTTTTCCGCTACGTCTTTCGGATTGAACATCAACGCCGTATAGAAGAAGCAGAAGAAAATAATCCCTGCACTAAACAGCAGAATATTCAACGGCTGACCAGGAGCGATCGACTGCGAGATGTCCTGCAACCAGCCCATACCTTCAGACTGGCCGAACCAGGCACCCAACGAAGCCGGGAACAGCAAGATGCTGCTCGCGAAAATAGCCGGGATAACGCCGGCCATGTTCACCTTCAACGGCAAGTGGCTGGTCTGCGCAGCAAACACCTTGCGGCCCTGCTGACGCTTGGCGTAGTGAACAGCAATACGACGCTGGCCACGCTCAATGAACACCACGAAACCGATAATCGCTACTGCCAGCAAACCGATGGCAACCAGGGCGAAGATGTTGATATCACCCTGACGCGCAGACTCGAAAGACTGCCCAATCGCTCTCGGAAGACCGGCGACGATACCTGCGAAGATCAACATCGAGATACCGTTGCCAACACCACGCTCAGTAATCTGCTCACCCAGCCACATCATGAACATCGCGCCCGCCACAAAAGTGGTTACCGCAACGAAATGGAAGCCAAAGTCACCAGTGAACGCTACGCCCTGCCCCGCCAAGCCGATGGACATGCCAACGGCCTGGACGAGAGCGAGGACGACAGTGAGGTAGCGGGTGTACTGGCTGATCTTGCGACGGCCAGCTTCACCTTCCTTCTTCAACTGCTCCAGCTGCGGGCTGACAGCGGACATCAGCTGCATGATGATCGATGCCGAGATGTACGGCATGATCCCCAGTGCAAAGATGCTCATCCGCTCCAGCGCGCCGCCGGAAAACATGTTGAACAAGCTAAGAATGGTCCCCTCATTCTGTCGAAACAGGTCCGCGAGTCGGTCCGGGTTGATACCTGGAACCGGGATGTGTGCGCCTATTCGGTAGACGATAATCGCCAGGAACAGAAAACGCAGACGAGCCCAGAGTTCAGACATACCGCCTTTGCCGAGCGCAGAGAGAGCACCTTGCTTAGCCATTTATTCCTCGAACTTGCCGCCAGCTGCTTCGATAGCCGCACGCGCACCTTTGGTGGCGCCGATTCCCTTTCCGATGGTGACAGCACGAGCAACTTCGCCCGACAGCATGATTTTCACACGCTGAACGTTCTGGTTGATCACGTTGGCATCCTTCAGGGACTGCACGGTGACGATGTCGCCGTCCACTTTGGCCAGCTCGGACAGACGCACTTCTGCGCGGTCCATGGCTTTCAGGGAAACGAAACCGAACTTCGGCAGACGACGATGCAGCGGCTGTTGACCGCCTTCAAAGCCTGGAGCAATGGTGCCACCGGAGCGGGAGGTCTGACCTTTGTGGCCACGGCCACCGGTCTTGCCCAAACCACTACCGATACCACGGCCCGGACGATGCTTTTCGCGACGGGAACCCGGCGCTGGACTCAGATCATTGAGTTTCATCGATTAACCCTCGACACGCAGCATGTAGTAAGCCTTGTTGATCATCCCGCGATTCTCGGGAGTATCCAGGACTTCTACAGTGTGACCGATGCGACGCAGACCCAAACCCTTAACACACAGTCTGTGGTTAGGGATGCGGCCGGTCATGCTTTTGATCAGCGTAACTTTTACGGTAGCCATGATCAGAAGATCTCCTTGACGCTTTTGCCACGCTTGGCGGCAATGGATTCAGGAGACTGCATTGCTTTCAAACCCTTGAAAGTGGCGTGAACCACGTTTACCGGGTTAGTCGAGCCGTAGCACTTGGCCAGAACGTTCTGAACGCCAGCAACCTCGAGGACAGCACGCATAGCGCCGCCAGCGATGATACCGGTACCTTCAGAAGCAGGCTGCATGTACACCTTCGAAGCGCCATGGGCGGACTTCATTGCGTACTGCAGAGTGGTGCCGTTCAGATCAACCTGGATCATGTTGCGGCGAGCAGCTTCCATTGCCTTCTGGATCGCAGCAGGCACTTCACGCGACTTGCCACGGCCGAAGCCAACACGGCCTTTACCATCACCCACTACGGTCAACGCAGTGAAAGTGAAGATACGGCCGCCTTTAACGGTTTTGGCTACGCGGTTAACTTGAACCAGCTTCTCGATGTAGCCTTCGTCGCGCTTTTGGTCGTTATTTGACATAACTTAGAACTCCAGCCCAGCTTCACGAGCAGCATCAGCCAGCGCCTTGACGCGGCCGTGGTACTTGAAGCCAGAGCGGTCGAAAGCCACCTGCGAGACGCCAGCGGCTTTAGCACGCGTAGCGACCAGCTGGCCAACCTTAGTGGCCGCGTCGATGTTGCCAGTGGCGCCATCACGCAGTTCTTTATCCAAAGTCGAGGCACTTGCCAGGACTTTGTTGCCGTCGGCCGAAATGACCTGGGCGTAGATGTGCTGCGACGAGCGGAACACGCAGAGACGCACGACTTCGAGTTCGTGCATTTTCAGGCGTGCTTTGCGAGCGCGACGCAGTCGAGTAACTTTTTTGTCGGTCATTTGCTATGCCCTACTTCTTCTTGGCTTCTTTACGACGGACGACTTCGTCCGCGTAGCGCACACCTTTGCCTTTGTACGGCTCTGGTGGACGGAAGTCGCGGATCTCGGCGGCCACTTGACCTACCAGCTGCTTGTCGATGCCCTTGATCAGGATATCGGTCTGGCTAGGAGTCTCAGCGGTGATGCCTTCCGGCAGTTCATAATCCACTGGGTGCGAGAAGCCAAGAGCCAGGTTCAGCACTGTGCCTTTTGCTTGCGCTTTGTAACCAACACCGACCAGCTGGAGCTTGCGCTCGAAGCCTTGGCTTACGCCTTGGACCATGTTGTTTACCAACGCACGAGTGGTACCAGCCATTGCGCGAGTCTGTTGATCGCCATTGCGAGCAGCGAAACGCAGCTCACCAGCTTCTTCAACGATCTCGACGGACGAATGGATGTTCAGTTGCAGAGTGCCCTTGGCACCCTTCACCGAAAGCTGTTGGCCTGCGAATTTGACTTCGACACCGGCTGGCAGCTTAACGGGGTTCTTAGCGACGCGTGACATGCTTATCCCCCCTTAGAACACAGTGCAAAGAACTTCGCCGCCGACACCGGCAGCGCGCGCAGCACGATCCGTCATCACACCCTTGTTGGTGGAGACGATAGACACACCGAGACCGCCACGAACTTTTGGCAGATCATCGACGGACTTGTACTGACGCAGGCCTGGACGGCTAACGCGCTTCACTTCCTCGATGACCGGACGGCCTTCGAAGTACTTCAGCTCGATGGACAGCAGAGGCTTGATTTCGCTGCTGATCTGATAACCCGCAATGTAACCTTCGTCCTTCAGGACTTTGGCAACAGCTACCTTCAACGTGGAAGATGGCATGCTTACGACGGACTTTTCAGCCATCTGGGCATTACGGATACGAGTTAGCATGTCCGCTAACGGGTCCTGCATACTCATGGGCTAGACGCTCCTAATACACAAAAAATTAGCCTTTCGGCTAGTACGTGTCGCCGAGCGCATCCGTGCAATAAAAACACGGGCTCAGGCGAGCCGGGTATTCTAGACACACCCCACAAATGAATCAAGCCCCAATAGGGGCTTGATTCAAGTTCAAGGTCACCGGCGGTCAGGATCTTGCGACCTCGAACGCCGTGACTTTGACAGTGCTTACCAGCTGGCTTTAACCAGACCTGGAACGTCACCACGCATTGCAGCTTGACGCAACATGTTACGGCCAAGGCCGAACTTGCGGTACACGCCGTGCGGACGACCAGTCAGGCGGCAGCGGTTACGCATGCGCGAGGCGCTTGCGTCACGTGGCTGCTTCTGCAGGGCTACGGTAGCTTCCCAACGCGCTTCTGGACTTGCGTTCAGATCAACGATGATAGCTTTCAGCGCTGCACGCTTGGTGGCGTACTTGGCAACGGTGAGCTGACGCTTCAGCTCACGGTTCTTCATGCTCTTCTTGGCCATTTTCCTACTCCAATCAGTTGCGGAACGGGAATTTGAAAGCGCGCAGCAGTGCGCGACCTTCATCATCCGTCCGAGCAGTGGTGGTCAGGGTAATGTCCAGACCGCGGAGAGCGTCGATCTTGTCGTAATCGATTTCCGGGAAAATGATCTGCTCTTTAACGCCCATGCTGTAGTTGCCACGACCATCGAAGGACTTGGCATTCAGGCCGCGGAAGTCGCGAACCCGAGGCAGGGAGATCGACAGCAGACGATCCAGGAACTCGTACATACGCTCACGGCGCAGGGTCACTTTGACGCCGATCGGCCAACCTTCACGGACTTTAAAGCCAGCGATGGATTTCCGAGCGTAAGTCACGACGACTTTCTGACCGGTGATCTTTTCCAGGTCAGCAACAGCGTGCTCGATGACTTTTTTGTCGCCGATCGCTTCGCCCAGACCCATGTTCAGGGTGATTTTGGTAACGCGCGGAACTTCCATCACGTTCGAAAGCTTAAGTTCTTCCTTAAGTTTCGGTGCGATTTCCTTCCGGTAAATCTCTTTTAGTCGTGCCATGGTCTTCTACCTAGCAGTGTTCAAGCATCAACCGCTTTTTGGGTCGACTTGAAGACACGAATTTTCTTACCGTCTTCTACTTTGAAACCAACGCGGTCAGCCTTGTTGGTTTCGCCGTTGAAGATGGCGACGTTGGAAGCGTGCAGTGGCGCTTCTTTCTCGACGATACCGCCCTGTACGCCCGACATCGGGTTAGGCTTGGTATGACGCTTGACCAGGTTCAGACCACCCACAACCAAACGGTTGTCAGCAAGAACCTTCAGCACCTTACCGCGCTTACCTTTGTCTTTGCCGGCGATCACGATGATCTCGTCGTCACGACGAATCTTTTGCATGTCGGATCTCCTTACAGCACTTCTGGGGCGAGCGAGACGATCTTCATGAACTTCTCAGTACGAAGTTCACGGGTCACTGGCCCAAAGATACGGGTGCCGATCGGCTCTTGCTTGTTGTTCAACAGAACAGCAGCGTTGCCATCAAAGCGGATGATGGAGCCGTCAGCACGACGAACGCCATGGCGAGTGCGGACTACAACAGCAGTCATCACTTGGCCTTTTTTCACCTTACCGCGAGGAATTGCTTCCTTGACGGTAACTTTGATGATGTCACCGATACCAGCGTAACGACGATGGGAGCCACCCAGCACCTTGATGCACATAACACGGCGAGCGCCGCTGTTATCGGCCACATCGAGCATGGATTGAGTCTGAATCATATAATTTCTCCGACCCCTAGTCCTTAGACTTCCACAGCGCGTTCGAGAACATCAACCAGCGCCCAAGACTTGGTCTTGGCCAAAGGACGAGTTTCACGAATAGTGACTTTGTCGCCGATGTGGCACTGATTGGTTTCGTCGTGCGCGTGCAGCTTAGTCGAACGCTTAACGTATTTACCGTAGATCGGGTGCTTAACGCGACGCTCGATCAGAACGGTGATGGTTTTGTCCATCTTGTCGCTGACAACACGGCCAGTCAGCGTACGGACAGTTTTTTCGGCTTCAGCCATGATTACTTACCTGCCTGCTGGTTGAGCACAGTTTTCACGCGAGCGATGTCACGCTTAACTTGCGAGAGCAGATGAGACTGCCCCAACTGGCCAGTTGCTTTCTGCATACGCAGATTGAACTGGTCGCGCAGCAGGCCGAGCAGTTGCTCGTTCAGCTGCTGTGCTGATTTTTCACGAAGTTCATTCGCTTTCATCACATCACCGTCCGTTTAACAAAGGAGGTGGCGAGCGGCAGCTTTGCAGCAGCCAGGGCGAAAGCCTCACGCGCCAGCTCTTCAGAAACACCCTCGATTTCATACAGGACTTTGCCTGGCTGAATCTGGGCAACCCAGTACTCCACGTTACCCTTACCTTTACCCATCCGAACTTCGAGTGGCTTCTTGGTGACAGGCTTGTCCGGGAATACACGGATCCAGATCTTGCCGCCACGTTTTACGTGACGGGTCAGAGCACGACGCGCTGACTCGATCTGACGAGCGGTGAGACGACCACGAGCAACAGACTTCAGCGCGAACTCGCCGAAGCTGACTTTGCTACCGCGCAATGCCAGGCCACGGTTGTGACCGGTCATCTGCTTGCGGAACTTCGTACGCTTTGGTTGCAACATTTGGCGTACCCCTTACTTAGCAGCTTTTTTACGAGGCGCTGGTGCTTGTGGTTTCAGTTCTTCTTGGCGACCACCAATTACTTCGCCTTTGAAGATCCAAACCTTTACACCGATCACACCGTAAGTGGTGTGAGCTTCGTAGTTGGCATAGTCGATGTCGGCACGCAGGGTGTGCAGTGGCACACGACCTTCGCGATACCATTCAGTACGTGCGATTTCAGCACCGCCGAGACGACCGCTCACTTGGATTTTGATGCCTTTGGCACCAATGCGCATTGCGTTCTGTACAGCGCGCTTCATAGCGCGACGGAACATGACGCGACGCTCCAGCTGCTGAGCTACGCTCTGCGCAACCAGCATACCGTCGAGCTCCGGCTTGCGGATCTCTTCGATATTGATGTGCACAGGCACACCCATTTGCTTGGTCAGGTCCTGACGCAGTTTCTCAACATCTTCACCTTTCTTCCCGATAACGATACCTGGACGAGCGGTGTGGATGGTGATACGTGCAGTCTGCGCCGGACGATGGATATCGATACGGCTTACGGACGCGCTTTTTAGTTTGTCTTGGAGATACTCACGCACCTTCAGATCAGCGAACAAGTAGTCCGCATAAGTCCGACCGTCTGCGTACCAGACGGAGGTGTGCTCCTTGACGATTCCCAGGCGAATGCCAATGGGATGTACTTTCTGACCCATCTCTTCGACTCCGTTACTTGTCAGCAACCTTGACAGTGATATGGCAAGACCGCTTGACGATGCGATCAGCACGGCCTTTGGCACGTGGCATGATGCGCTTCAGCGAACGCCCTTCGTTGACGAAAACGGTGCTGACCTTCAGGTCATCAACGTCTGCGCCTTCGTTATGCTCGGCGTTGGCTACGGCCGACTCCAGCACTTTCTTCATGATCTCGGCGGCTTTCTTACTGCTGAAAGCCAACAGGTTGAGCGCTTCGCCCACCTTCTTCCCGCGGATCTGGTCGGCGACCAAGCGGGCTTTCTGGGCGGAGATTCGAGCGCCCGACAACTTAGCGGCTACTTCCATTTCCTAACCCCTTAACGCTTGGCTTTCTTGTCTGCCACGTGCCCACGATAAGTGCGGGTACCGGCGAACTCGCCCAGTTTGTGGCCGACCATGTCTTCGTTAACGAGAACTGGGACGTGTTGACGACCGTTGTGTACTGCGATGGTCAGACCGACCATTTGTGGCAGGATCATCGAACGACGCGACCAGGTCTTAACTGGTTTGCGATCGTTCTTTTCCGCCGCCACTTCGATCTTCTTCAGTAGGTGAAGATCAATAAAAGGACCTTTTTTCAGAGAACGTGGCACTGTCGTATCCCTCTATTTACTTGCGACGACGGACGATCATTTTGTCGGTACGCTTATTACCACGAGTCTTCGCGCCCTTAGTCGGGAAGCCCCATGGCGATACCGGATGACGACCACCAGAGGTACGACCTTCACCACCACCATGTGGGTGGTCAACCGGGTTCATGGCAACACCACGAACGGTTGGGCGAACGCCACGCCAGCGCTTGGCACCAGCTTTACCCAACGAACGCAGGCTGTGCTCGGAGTTCGAGACTTCGCCCAGGGTCGCACGGCATTCAGCCAGTACTTTACGCATCTCACCAGAACGCAGACGCAGGGTCACGTAGACACCTTCACGAGCGATCAGCTGAGCCGAAGCACCAGCGGAACGAGCGATCTGTGCGCCTTTACCTGGCTTCAATTCGATGCCGTGTACGGTGCTACCAACTGGAATGTTACGCAGTTGCAGAGCGTTGCCCGGCTTGATCGGTGCCAGGGCACCTGCGATCAGCTGGTCGCCAGCGCTCACGCCTTTAGGGGCGATGATGTAGCGACGCTCGCCATCTGCGTACAGCAGCAGAGCGATGTGAGCAGTACGGTTTGGATCGTATTCGATACGCTCGACGGTGGCAGCGATGCCATCCTTGTCGTTGCGACGGAAGTCGACCAGACGATAATGCTGCTTATGACCACCACCGATGTGACGCGTGGTAATACGGCCATTGTTGTTACGACCACCAGACTTCGATTTTTTCTCGAGCAGCGGTGCGTGAGGAGCGCCTTTATGCAGCTCCTGGTTGACCACCTTGACCACAAAACGGCGGCCAGGGGAAGTCGGTTTGCATTTAACGATTGCCATGATGCACCCCTTCCTTACTCAGCACTGCTGCTGAAATCGAGATCTTGGCCTGGCTGAAGGGAGATAACTGCCTTCTTCCAGTCATTACGCTTGCCCAGACCGCGAGCAGTGCGCTTGCTTTTACCCAGTACGTTCAGGGTAGTCACGCGCTCTACTTTCACGCTGAACAAGCTTTCGACGGCCTTCTTGATTTCCAGCTTGGTTGCGTCAGTCGCAACCTTGAAAACGAACTGGCCTTTCTTGTCTGCCAGAACCGTAGCCTTCTCGGAAACGTGCGGGCCAAGCAGAACTTTAAATACGCGTTCCTGGTTCATCCCAGCAGCTCCTCGAATTTCTTCACGGCCGACACGGTGATCAACACCTTGTCGTATGCGATCAGACTGACCGGATCGGAACCTTGAACGTCACGAACATCGACGTGCGGCAGGTTGCGAGCAGCCAGGTACAGGTTCTGATCAACAGCGTCAGACACGATCAGGACGTCAGTCAGGCCCATGCCGTTCAGCTTGTTCAGCAGATCTTTGGTTTTCGGTGCTTCAACAGCGAAGTCCTGAACCACGACCAGACGATCAGTACGCACCAGCTCAGCAAGGATGGAACGCATTGCTGCGCGATACATCTTCTTGTTCAGCTTTTGGGAGTGATCCTGAGGACGAGCTGCGAAAGTGGTACCGCCGCCACGCCAGATTGGGCTACGGATAGTACCGGCACGAGCACGGCCAGTACCTTTCTGACGCCATGGGCGCTTACCGCCACCAGAAACGTCGGAACGGGTCTTTTGCTGCTTGCTACCTTGACGGCCGCCAGCCATGTAGGCCACGACTGCTTGGTGAACCAGCGTCTCGTTGAATTCGCCGCCAAATGTCAGTTCGGAAACTTCGATCGCTTGAGCGTCATTTACATTTAATTGCATGTCAGCTTCCCCTTAACCGCGAGCCTTGGCTGCTGGACGTACAACCAAGTTGCCGCCAGTAGCGCCAGGAACAGCGCCCTTGACCAACAACAGATTGCGTTCAGCGTCCACGCGCACTACTTCGAGGGACTGCACGGTCACGCGCTCAGCGCCCATATGACCGGACATTTTTTTGCCCTTGAATACACGACCAGGAGTCTGGCACTGGCCGATAGAGCCTGGAACGCGGTGGGATACGGAGTTACCGTGGGTGTTATCTTGCCCGCGGAAGTTCCAACGCTTGATCGTACCCTGGAAGCCTTTACCCTTGGACTGACCGGTTACATCAACCAGTTGACCAGCGGCGAAGATTTCAGCGTTGATCAGATCGCCGGCCTGGTACTCGCCTTCTTCAAGGCGGAATTCCATTACGGTACGACCAGCGGCAACGTTCGCCTTGGCGAAGTGGCCAGCCTGAGCTGCTGTTACACGCGAAGCGCGACGCTCGCCGACAGTGACTTGCACTGCACGATAGCCATCGGTCTCTTCAGTTTTGAACTGGGTGACGCGATTCGGCTCGATCTCAATGACCGTGACCGGAATGGAGACACCTTCTTCGGTGAAAATACGGGTCATACCGCATTTACGACCGACTACACCAATAGTCATGTTGTAAACCTCATGAGTGTACGGGGCTTTCACCCGCTATGGCCGCCCATTTCAGAGCGTTACACGACTAAGACCGAGTCTTAGCCGAGGCTGATCTGCACTTCCACACCGGCCGCAAGATCAAGCTTCATAAGTGCATCAACGGTTTTATCCGTTGGCTGGACGATGTCCAGAACGCGCTTATGAGTACGGATCTCGTACTGGTCACGCGCGTCTTTGTTGACGTGCGGGGAGACCAGAACGGTGAACCGCTCTTTACGGGTAGGCAGTGGAATTGGACCACGCACTTGAGCACCAGTACGTTTCGCGGTTTCCACGATTTCCTGGGTGGATTGGTCGATCAGGCGATGGTCGAAAGCCTTCAACCTGATACGGATTTGCTGATTTTGCATTGGATTTCAGACTCCGGCTGCTATTCCCACCGAGCGCAATACGCCCGTTAAAAGGAGGCGCAATTCTATAGACGCCCCATATAGGTGTCAACCCAATAAAAAAGCCCCCGCTGGGCGGGGGCTTTCTCAACTCATCGAAGCTGACTCAAAAAGAGCTTACTCGATGATTTTGGCTACGACGCCAGCGCCGACGGTACGACCGCCTTCACGGATAGCGAAACGCAGACCGTCTTCCATTGCGATGGTCTTGATCAGGGTGACAACCATTTTGATGTTGTCGCCTGGCATTACCATTTCAACGCCTTCCGGCAGTTCGCAGTTACCGGTCACGTCAGTGGTCCGGAAGTAGAACTGTGGACGGTAGCCTTTGAAGAACGGAGTGTGACGACCGCCTTCTTCTTTGCTCAGAACGTACACTTCAGCTTCGAACTTGGTGTGCGGCTTGACCGAACCCGGCTTAACCAGAACCTGGCCACGCTCAACGTCGTCACGCTTGGTACCACGCAGCAGAACGCCGCAGTTCTCGCCAGCACGACCTTCGTCGAGCAGCTTACGGAACATTTCAACACCGGTGCAGGTGGTGACGGTGGTGTCACGCAGACCTACGATTTCCAGTGGATCCTGAACCTTGACGATACCGCGCTCGATACGACCAGTCACAACAGTACCGCGACCGGAGATCGAGAATACGTCTTCGATTGGCATCAGGAACGGCTTGTCGATAACACGAACTGGCTCTGGGATGTAGCTGTCCAGAGTTTCTACCAGACGCTTGACAGCGGTGGTACCCATTTCGTTGTCGTCTTGGCCGTTCAGAGCCATCAGAGCCGAACCGATGATGATTGGAGTGTCATCACCTGGGAAGTCGTAAGTGCTCAGCAGGTCGCGCACTTCCATCTCAACCAGTTCCAGCAGCTCAGCGTCGTCAACCATGTCAGCCTTGTTCAGGAAGACAACGATGTACGGAACGCCTACCTGACGGGACAGCAGGATGTGCTCACGAGTTTGCGGCATCGGACCATCAGCGGCCGAGCAAACCAGGATCGCGCCGTCCATCTGGGCAGCACCGGTGATCATGTTCTTCACGTAGTCAGCGTGACCTGGGCAGTCAACGTGAGCGTAGTGACGAATCGAAGAGTTGTACTCAACGTGCGCGGTGTTGATGGTGATACCACGAGCCTTCTCTTCCGGAGCGCTGTCGATTTTGTCGAAAGCAACAACGGCCGAACCGAAAACTTCGGAGCAGACGCGAGTCAGAGCAGCAGTCAGAGTGGTTTTACCGTGGTCAACGTGACCAATGGTGCCAACGTTGACGTGCGGTAGGGAACGATCAAATTTTTCTTTAGCCACGACAATTAACTCCTTGCCTAAAGGGCTGAATCAGCCTTGCTTTTTAGTAACAGTCTCGACGATGTGCGACGGAGCTGTATTGTATTTTTTGAATTCCATAGAGTAGCTTGCGCGACCCTGAGACATGGAACGAACGTCGGTCGCATAACCGAACATTTCACCCAACGGAACCTCGGCACGAATGACCTTGCCGGAAACCGTATCTTCCATACCCAGAATCATGCCACGACGACGGTTAAGGTCGCCCATGACATCACCCATGTAGTCTTCAGGCGTAACGACTTCTACTGCCATGATCGGCTCGAGCAACTCACCACCGCCCTTCTGGGCCAGTTGCTTGGTTGCCATGGAAGCAGCCACCTTGAACGCCATCTCGTTGGAGTCGACGTCGTGGTAAGAACCATCAAACACAGTTGCCTTCAGGCCGATCAGCGGATAACCGGCAACAACGCCGTTCTTCATCTGCTCTTCGATACCCTTCTGGATCGCCGGGATGTATTCCTTAGGAACCACACCACCTACGACTTCGTTCACGAATTGCAGACCTTCCTGACCTTCGTCAGCCGGTGCAAAACGAATCCAGCAGTGACCGAACTGGCCACGACCGCCGGACTGGCGAACGAACTTGCCTTCGATTTCACAGTTCTTCGTGATGCGCTCACGATAGGAAACCTGAGGCTTACCGATGTTGGCTTCGACGTTGAACTCACGGCGCATCCGGTCAACCAGGATGTCCAGGTGCAACTCGCCCATGCCGGAGATGATCGTTTGACCAGTCTCTTCATCAGTCTTGACGCGGAAAGACGGGTCTTCCTGAGCGAGCTTGCCCAGAGCGATACCCATTTTTTCCTGGTCGTCCTTGGTCTTAGGCTCAACGGCAACCGAAATAACCGGCTCCGGGAAGTCCATGCGAACCAGGATGATTGGCTTGTCAGCGTTGCACAAGGTTTCACCGGTGGTGACGTCCTTCATGCCGATCAAGGCCGCGATGTCGCCAGCGCGTACTTCCTTGATTTCTTCACGGGCGTTTGCGTGCATTTGCACCATACGACCCACGCGCTCTTTCTTGCCTTTTACCGAGTTGATCACGCCGTCGCCGGAGGCCAACACGCCCGAGTAAACTCGAACAAAGGTCAAGGTACCCACGAATGGGTCGGTAGCGATCTTGAACGCCAACGCCGCGAAAGGCTCGTCATCACTTGCGTGACGCTCCATTTCCTCTTCCTCGTTATCCGGGTTGGAACCCTTGATAGCAGGAATGTCGGTTGGAGCCGGCAGGAAGTCGATAACGGCGTCGAGAACCAGGGGAACACCCTTGTTCTTGAAGGAAGAACCGCAAACAGCCAGAACGATCTCACCAGCGATGGTACGCTGACGCAGAGCGGCCTTGATTTCCTCGTTGGTGAGCTCTTCACCCTCAAGGTACTTGTTCATCAGCTCTTCATTGGCTTCGGCCGCAGCCTCAACCATGTTGCCGCGCCACTTCTCAGCTTCTTCCAGCAATTCAGCAGGAATGTCCTTGCGAACAGGAACCATGCCTTTGTCGGAATCGTTCCAGTAGACAGCTTGCATGTTGATCAGATCGATCTGACCCTGGAAGTTGTCTTCGGAACCGATAGCCAACTGGATCGGCACCGGAGTGTGACCCAGACGCTGCTTGATCTGAGCGATCACGCGCAGGAAGTTGGCACCAGCACGGTCCATCTTGTTTACGTAAACAAGACGTGGAACGCCGTATTTGTTGGCCTGACGCCATACGGTTTCCGACTGAGGCTCAACACCCGAAGTACCACAGAACACAACGACAGCGCCGTCGAGTACGCGCAGGGAACGCTCAACTTCAATGGTGAAGTCTACGTGGCCTGGGGTATCGATAACGTTGAAGCGGTGCTCGTGCGGGTACTGCTTCTCGGAACCTTTCCAGAAGGCGGTGATAGCAGCAGAAGTAATGGTAATACCACGCTCCTGCTCCTGCACCATCCAGTCTGTGGTCGCGGCGCCGTCATGCACCTCGCCCATTTTGTGACTTTTGCCGGTGTAAAAAAGGACGCGCTCGGTGGTGGTGGTTTTACCAGCATCCACGTGAGCAACGATACCGATGTTACGGTAGCGGTTAATCGGTGTAGTACGAGCCATAAAGCCCTCGCAAATTGAGTGACGCTAAAATTAGAAGCGGTAGTGCGAGAAAGCCTTGTTGGCTTCAGCCATACGGTGCACGTCTTCACGCTTCTTAACTGCAGCACCTTTACCTTCAGCAGCGTCCAACAGTTCACCAGCCAAACGCAGGGCCATGGACTTCTCACCGCGCTTGCGAGCGAAGTCTACCAGCCAGCGCATTGCCAGGGCGTTACGACGGGACGGACGAACTTCGACCGGAACCTGGTAAGTAGCACCGCCTACACGGCGCGACTTCACTTCGACCAGCGGAGCGATGGCGTCGAGAGCTTTCTCGAAGATTTCCAGGGGATCGCTGTTCTTGCGTTCCTTAACTTTGTCCAGTGCGCCATAAACGATACGCTCGGCCACGGCTTTCTTGCCGCTTTCCATTACGTGGTTCATGAACTTGGCGAGAATCTGGCTTCCGTATTTCGGATCGTCCAGAATCTCACGTTTGGCTGCTACGCGACGTCTTGGCATTGATAAGCCCTCAAACGGTCTTCAGGTTAGCCCGGGACAGCAGATGCGTGCCCGACCTTACTCTTATCGACTCAATAAAATTAAAAACTGCAAAACGGCCGATTATTTCGGACGCTTGGTACCGTACTTCGAACGACCTTGGTTACGACCTTTAACGCCGGAAGTATCCAAAGAGCCGCGAACGGTGTGGTAACGAACACCTGGCAAGTCTTTTACACGACCGCCGCGGATCAGGACCACGCTGTGCTCTTGCAGGTTGTGGCCTTCACCGCCGATGTACGAGGAAACCTCGAAACCGTTGGTCAGACGCACACGGCATACTTTACGCAGTGCCGAGTTAGGTTTTTTCGGCGTGGTGGTATACACACGGGTGCATACGCCACGACGTTGCGGGCAGTTCTGCAGCGCAGGCACGTCGGATTTCTCGACGATACGCTTACGCGGCTGACGTACCAGCTGGTTGATAGTTGCCATCTACTAGCTCCACTGTTGTCTTGCGACGCTATTGTCTTACAAGAAAAGCAAAATGGCAGGAACGAATTCCCGCCAAATTTAGGGGATCAAGAGTCTAAAGAGGATCTTGTCCCCAGTCAAGGCAAGGCCCCGACCTCCCCGCCCGCCGGATCTCGACAATTTGTCTCGATCCGCCGAACGGGGCGACCAGGGCCAGGCACTCAATTACCGCAGAACTCAGTTACCACTCGAGTTCAGCGCTTCGGTCAGTGCAGCTTCCACTTCACTGGCGCTTACGCGCAACGGTTTGTCAGCATCACGGCGACGCTTGCGCTCGCTGTGATAGGCCAAGCCGGTACCGGCCGGGATCAGACGACCCACGACCACGTTTTCTTTCAGGCCGCGCAGGTAATCGCGCTTGCCGGTTACCGCCGCCTCGGTCAGTACGCGGGTGGTTTCCTGGAAGGAAGCCGCCGAGATGAACGATTCGGTGGACAACGACGCCTTGGTGATACCCAGCAGCACGCGAGTGAACTTGGAGACGAACTTGTCTTCGGTCGCCAGGCGCTCGTTTTCCACCAGTACGTGAGTCAGTTCCATCTGGTCGCCCTTGATGAAACTCGAGTCGCCGGATTCAGCGATCTCGACCTTACGCAGCATCTGACGCAGGATGGTCTCGATGTGCTTGTCGTTGATCTTCACGCCTTGCAGACGGTAAACGTCCTGGATCTCGTTCACGATGTACTTGGCCAGCGCACTCACACCCAGCAGACGCAGGATGTCGTGTGGATCGCTCGGGCCGTCCGAGATAACTTCGCCGCGGTTTACCTGTTCGCCTTCGAAGACGTTCAGGTGACGCCACTTCGGAATCAGCTCTTCGTACGGATCGCTACCGTCGTTCGGAGTAATGACCAGACGGCGCTTGCCCTTGGTCTCTTTACCGAACGCGATGGTGCCGCTGACTTCAGCCAGAATCGAGGCTTCTTTCGGACGACGAGCTTCGAACAAGTCGGCAACACGCGGCAGACCACCGGTGATGTCGCGGGTTTTCGAAGTTTCCTGCGGGATACGAGCGATTACGTCACCGATCGCGATCCGCGCACCGTCCGCAACACCGACCAGGGCGTTGGCTGGCAGGAAGTACTGAGCGATTACGTCAGTGCCTGGCAGCAACAGATCCTTGCCGTTGTCGTCGACCATCTTCACAGCAGGACGGATGTCCTTGCCGGCAGCTGGACGATCTTTTGCGTCGAGTACTTCAATGTTGGTCATACCGGTCAATTCGTCGGTCTGACGCTTGATCGTGATGCCTTCTTCCATGCCCACGTAGGTCACGGTACCTTTCATCTCGGTGACGATCGGGTGAGTGTGCGGATCCCACTTGGCCACGATGGCACCAGCGTCGACCTTGTCGCCTTCCTTCACCGAAATCACAGCACCGTACGGCAGCTTGTAACGCTCACGCTCACGACCGAAGTCATCAGCGATGGCCAGCTCACCGGAACGGGACACAGCCACCAGGTGACCGTCGACACGCTCAACGTGCTTGAGGTTGTGCAGACGGACGGTACCGCCATTCTTAACCTGGACGCTGTCGGCCGCGGAGGTCCGGCTTGCCGCACCACCGATGTGGAACGTACGCATCGTCAGCTGGGTACCCGGCTCACCGATGGACTGGGCAGCGATAACGCCGACCGCTTCACCGATGTTCACCTGGTGACCACGAGCCAGGTCGCGACCGTAGCACTTGGCGCAAATGCCGTAGCGGGTTTCGCAGCTGATCGGCGAACGTACGATCACTTCGTCGATGCTGTTGAGTTCGATGAACTCGACCCACTTCTCGTCAACCAGGGTGCCAGCAGGAACGATGACGTCCTCGGTACCCGGCTTGAATACGTCACGGGCGATGACACGACCCAATACGCGCTCACCCAATGGCTCTACTACGTCACCGCCTTCAATGTGCGGCGTCATGACCAGGCCATGTTCGGTGCCGCAATCGATCTCGGTCACGACCAGATCCTGGGCAACGTCCACCAGACGACGAGTCAGGTAACCGGAGTTCGCCGTTTTCAACGCGGTATCCGCAAGACCCTTACGAGCACCGTGAGTGGAGATGAAGTACTGGAGTACGCTCAAGCCTTCACGGAAGTTCGCGGTAATCGGGGTCTCGATGATGGAACCGTCCGGCTTGGCCATCAGGCCACGCATACCGGCGAGCTGACGGATCTGCGCAGCAGAACCCCGTGCGCCCGAGTCGGCCATCATGTACATCGAGTTGAAAGATTCCTGGTCGACTTCGTTGCCGTGACGGTCGATGACTTTCTCTTTCGAGAGGTTGGCCATCATCGCCTTGGAAACTTCGTCGTTCGCCTTGGACCAGAGGTCGATCACCTTGTTGTACTTCTCGCCCTGGGTTACCAGGCCGGAGGCGTACTGACTTTCGATCTCTTTCACTTCTTCGGTGGCAGCACCGATGATGCGGGCCTTCTCATCCGGGATAACGAAGTCGTTAACGCCGATGGAAACGCCGGAAATGGTCGAATAGGCAAAACCGGTGTACATCAACTGGTCAGCGAAGATCACGGTCTCTTTCAGACCCACCACGCGGTAGCACTGGTTGATCAGCTTGGAGATCGCCTTTTTCTTCATCGGCAGGTTGACGACGTCGAAGGACAAGCCTTTTGGCACAACCTGGAACAACAGCGCACGGCCGACGGTGGTGTCGACGATACGAGTGTTGGTCACGCTGCCGCCGTCACGATCGTTCACGGTTTCGTTGATCCGCACCTTGACCTTGGCGTGCAGTGCAGCTTCGCCGGCACGGAACACACGGTCAACTTCTTGCAGATCCGCGAACACACGACCTTCGCCCTTGGCGTTGATCGCTTCACGCGTCATGTAGTACAGACCCAATACAACGTCCTGCGACGGAACGATGATTGGCTCACCGTTGGCTGGCGACAGGATGTTGTTGGTCGACATCATCAACGCGCGCGCTTCCAGCTGGGCTTCCAGCGTCAGCGGTACGTGCACGGCCATTTGGTCGCCGTCGAAGTCGGCGTTGTACGCAGCACAGACCAGCGGGTGCAGCTGGATAGCCTTACCTTCGATCAGTACCGGTTCAAACGCCTGGATACCCAGACGGTGAAGGGTCGGTGCACGGTTGAGCAGCACTGGGTGTTCGCGAATCACTTCAGCGAGAACGTCCCAGACCTCTGGCAGCTCGCGCTCGACCATTTTCTTGGCCGCTTTGATGGTGGTCGCGAGACCACGCATTTCCAGCTTGCCGAAAATGAACGGCTTGAACAGCTCCAGAGCCATTTTCTTAGGCAGACCGCACTGGTGCAGACGCAGGGTCGGGCCTACGGTAATTACCGAACGACCGGAGTAGTCAACACGCTTACCGAGCAAGTTCTGACGGAAACGACCCTGTTTACCCTTGATCATGTCAGCCAGGGATTTCAGAGGACGCTTGTTGGAACCGGTAATCGCGCGGCCACGACGACCGTTGTCGAGCAGTGCGTCGACCGCTTCCTGCAACATACGCTTTTCGTTGCGCACGATGATGTCCGGAGCGGACAGATCGAGCAGGCGCTTCAAGCGGTTGTTACGGTTGATCACTCGACGATACAGATCGTTGAGGTCGGAAGTCGCGAAACGACCGCCATCGAGCGGAACCAGCGGACGCAGGTCTGGCGGCAGAACCGGCAGAACGGTCAGCACCATCCACTCTGGCAGGTTGCCGGAACCCTGGAAGGCTTCCATCAACTTCAGACGCTTGGACAGCTTCTTGATCTTGGTTTCGGAGTTGGTTTGCGGAATTTCTTCGCGCAGACGGCCAATCTCGTGCTCCAGGTCGATAGCGTGCAGCAGTTCGCGGACAGCTTCGGCACCCATGCGGGCATCGAAATCGTCGCCGAACTCTTCCAGCGCTTCGAAGTACTGCTCGTCGTTGAGCAGCTGACCTTTTTCAAGAGTGGTCATGCCTGGATCGATAACGACATAGCTCTCGAAGTAGAGAACACGTTCGATATCACGCAGGGTCATGTCCATCAGCAAGCCGATACGGGATGGCAGCGATTTCAGGAACCAGATGTGGGCAACCGGCGAGGCTAGTTCGATGTGCGCCATGCGCTCACGACGGACTTTTGCCAGCGCGACTTCAACGCCGCACTTCTCGCAGATCACACCGCGGTGCTTCAAGCGCTTGTACTTACCGCACAGGCACTCGTAATCCTTGACCGGGCCAAAGATCTTGGCGCAGAACAGGCCGTCACGCTCAGGTTTGAACGTACGGTAGTTGATGGTTTCCGGCTTTTTAACTTCACCGAACGACCACGAACGGATCATCTCAGGCGAGGCCAATCCAATACGGATGGCGTCGAACTCTTCGACTTGACCCTGGTTTTTCAGCAAATTCAGTAGGTCTTTCAAGGCCTTTCCTCCTGGCGGAGCAGAGAGCGGGCAAAACAGCCCCGCTCTCGATTCGCGTCACGTGTTATTCGGTTTCCAGATCGATATCGATGCCGAGGGAACGAATTTCCTTGATCAACACGTTGAAAGACTCGGGCATGCCCGGCTCCATACGGTGATCGCCGTCCACGATGTTTTTGTACATCTTGGTCCGGCCGTTCACATCGTCCGACTTCACTGTGAGCATTTCTTGCAGAGTGTATGCAGCACCGTACGCTTCCAGTGCCCAGACCTCCATCTCCCCGAAACGCTGACCACCGAACTGCGCCTTACCACCCAGCGGCTGCTGGGTAACCAGGCTGTAAGAACCGGTAGAACGAGCGTGCATCTTGTCGTCTACCAAGTGGTTCAGCTTCAGCATGTACATGTAGCCAACGGTAACCGGGCGCTCGAACTTGTTGCCGGTACGGCCGTCGAACAGCTGCATCTGGCCGCTTTCTGGCAGGTCTGCCAGCTTCAGCATGGCCTTGATTTCGCTTTCCTTGGCACCGTCGAACACCGGAGTAGCCATTGGAACGCCGCCGCGCAGGTTCTTCGCCAGATCCAGGATTTCCTGGTCGGAGAAGGTATCCAGCTCTTCGTTGCGGCCGCCGATTTCGTTGTAGATCTCGTGCAGGAACTTACGCAGGTCCGCGACCTTGCGCTGCTCTTCGATCATACGGTTGATCTTCTCGCCCAAGCCCTTGGCCGCAAGGCCCAGGTGGGTTTCAAGGATCTGACCAACGTTCATACGCGAAGGTACGCCCAACGGGTTGAGGACCACATCGACCGGGGTGCCATTGGCATCGTGCGGCATGTCTTCAACCGGCATGATCACGGAGACCACACCCTTGTTACCGTGACGACCGGCCATCTTGTCGCCCGGCTGGATGCGGCGACGGATTGCCAGGTAAACCTTGACGATTTTCAGCACGCCTGGAGCCAGGTCATCGCCCTGCTGCAGTTTGCGCTTCTTGTCTTCGAACTTGTCGTCCAGCAGACGGCGGCGATCAACGATATAGGCCTGAGCCTTCTCGAGCTGCTCGTTCAGAGCGTCTTCAGCCATGCGCAGTTTGAACCACTGGCCGTGCTCAAGACCGTCGAGGACTTCATCGGTGATTTCCTGACCTTTCTTCAGGCCGGCGCCGCCTTCAGCCTTGTGGCCTACCAGGGCGGAGCGCAGACGTTCGAAAGTCGCGCCTTCGACGATACGGAACTCTTCGTTCAGGTCCTTGCGGATCTCGTCGAGCTGAGTCTTCTCGATGGACAGTGCACGAGCATCACGCTCAACGCCGTCGCGGGTGAAGACCTGTACGTCGATGACGGTACCCTTGGTGCCGGTAGGCACGCGCAGGGAGGTGTCTTTAACGTCGCTGGCTTTTTCACCGAAGATGGCACGCAGCAGTTTTTCTTCCGGAGTCAGCTGGGTCTCGCCTTTCGGAGTGACCTTGCCCACCAGGATGTCGCCTGCGCCTACTTCGGCACCTACATAAACGATACCGGCTTCGTCCAGCTTGTTCAGTGCGGCCTCACCCACGTTCGGGATGTCCGCAGTGATTTCTTCCGGGCCAAGCTTGGTGTCACGGGCCACACAGGTCAGTTCCTGGATGTGGATCGTGGTGAAGCGGTCTTCCTGAACCACACGCTCGGACAGGCAGATGGAGTCTTCGAAGTTGAAGCCGTTCCATGCCATGAACGCGATGCGCATGTTCTGGCCCAACGCCAGTTCACCCATATCGGTGGACGGACCGTCGGCCATGATGTCGCTGCGCTGAACCCGATCACCCTTGCTCACCAGCGGACGCTGGTTGATGCAGGTGTTCTGGTTGGAGCGGGTGTATTTGGTCAGGTTGTAGATGTCGACACCGGCTTCGCCAGTTTCAACTTCATCATCGGCAACACGAACCACGATACGACTGGCGTCGACGGAGTCGATCACGCCGCCACGACGAGCCACGACGCAAACGCCGGAGTCACGGGCTACGTTACGCTCCATGCCAGTACCGACCAGCGGCTTATCGGCACGCAGGGTGGGTACAGCTTGACGCTGCATGTTCGAACCCATCAACGCACGGTTGGCGTCGTCGTGCTCGAGGAACGGGATCAGCGACGCTGCAACCGACACTACTTGCTTCGGCGATACGTCCATCAAGGTGACGTCTTCCGGCGCCTTGACGGTGAACTCGTTCAAGTGACGAACCGCTACCAGCTCGTCGATCAGGACTTTCTTGTCGTTCATCGTGGCCGAAGCCTGGGCGATCACGTGATCAGCTTCTTCGATGGCGGACAGGAACACGATCTCGTCGGTGACCAGGGCATCTTTCACCACGCGGTACGGGCTTTCGAGGAAGCCGTACTGGTTGGTGCGCGCATAGGCAGCCAGGGAGTTGATCAGACCGATGTTCGGACCTTCCGGCGTTTCGATCGGGCATACACGACCGTAGTGCGTCGGGTGTACGTCACGAACTTCGAAGCCTGCACGCTCACGAGTCAGACCGCCTGGGCCGAGTGCGGAGACACGACGCTTGTGGGTGATCTCGGACAGCGGGTTGTTCTGGTCCATGAACTGGGACAGCTGGCTCGAACCGAAGAACTCCTTCACTGCCGCAGCAACAGGCTTGGCGTTGATCAGGTCTTGCGGCATCAGGCCTTCGCTTTCAGCCATCGACAGGCGTTCCTTGACCGCACGCTCTACGCGCACCAGGCCAACACGGAACTGGTTCTCGGCCATTTCGCCTACGCAGCGAACACGACGGTTACCCAGGTGGTCGATGTCATCGACGATGCCTTTGCCGTTACGGATGTCGACCAGGGTCTTGAGGACCGCAACGATGTCGTCCTTGTTCAGTACACCCGAACCTTCGATCTCGGTACGACCGATACGACGGTTGAACTTCATCCGGCCGACCGCAGACAGGTCATAGCGCTCAGGGCTGAAGAACAGGTTGTTGAACAGGGTCTCGGCGGCATCCTTGGTTGGCGGCTCGCCAGGACGCATCATGCGATAGATCTCGACCAGGGCTTCCAGTTGGTTGCCGGTGGAGTCGATCTTCAGCGTGTCGGAGATGAACGGACCGCAGTCGATGTCGTTGGTGTACAGCGTCTCGATGCGAACGACCTGGGCCTTGGCGATTTTTGCCAGGATCTCGGTGTTCAGCTCGGTGTTGCACTCTGCCAGGATTTCGCCAGTGGCCGGATGCACGATGACCTTGGCCGTGGTGCGACCCAGGACGTAGTCCAGAGGCACTTGCAGCTCTTTGATCCCGGCTTTTTCCAGCTGGTTGATGTGGCGAGCGGTGATACGACGACCCTGCTCGACAATAACCTTGCCTTTGTCATCCTGGATATCGAGGACAGCGATTTCACCGCGCAGGCGCTGAGGCACCAGTTCCAGGCTGAGGTTTTCACCTTGCACGTGGAAAACGTTGGTGGTGTAGAACGCGTCCAGCACTTCTTCAGTGGTATAGCCGAGCGCACGCAGCAGTACCGATGCAGGCAGCTTGCGACGACGGTCGATACGCACGAACACGCAGTCTTTCGGGTCGAACTCGAAGTCCAACCACGAACCGCGGTAAGGAATGATGCGCGCGGAGTAAAGCAGTTTGCCGGAGCTGTGCGTCTTGCCACGGTCGTGGTCGAAGAACACGCCCGGAGAACGGTGCAGCTGGGAAACGATTACACGCTCGGTACCGTTGATTACGAAGGTACCGTTTTCAGTCATCAGGGGGATTTCACCCATGTAGACTTCTTGCTCTTTGATGTCCTTGATCGCTTTGTTCGACGATTCTTTGTCGAAAATGATCAGGCGCACTTTTACCCGCAAAGGTACGGCGTAAGTCACACCGCGCAATACGCATTCTTTGACATCAAATGCCGGTTCGCCCAGGCGATAACCGACGTACTCCAGCGCAGCATTGCCGGAGTAGCTGATGATCGGGAAAACGGATTTGAAGGCCGCATGCAGGCCCACGTCGCGGAACTGATCTTTAGTCGCTCCCGCTTGCAAGAATTCACGATACGAATCCAGCTGGATGGCCAGGAGGTACGGCACATCCATGACGTCCGGCAACTTGCTAAAGTCCTTGCGGATACGTTTTTTCTCAGTATATGAGTAAGCCATCAGCGTTCCCCAGCTTGGTCACCTGCTTGTTTGGCCCCTCCCGACGGGAGCAGCCAGAAAATCGTGCAAACCCCATGGTTTGCGCCACCACATCGGGTGGTTACAGCTCGCGATCAGCACCGACCCAGTCGGCTGCCAATAACGGAAAAAGGCCGGTGGCAAGAGCCACCAGCCATCAGCCTGTCGCTTAACGCTCGGGCTGGAGACGCAAAGTCGATGCTTACTTCAGCTCGACTTTAGCGCCTGCTTCTTCCAGAACTGCTTTGGCCTTGTCAGCTGCGTCTTTGGCAACAGCTTCCAGAACCATGGCAGGAGCGCCGTCAACTACAGCCTTGGCTTCTTTCAGGCCCAGACCGGTCAGTTCACGTACTGCCTTGATCACGTTTACTTTCTTCTCGCCAGCTTCGGTCAGCATGACGTTGAATTCGGTTTGCTCTTCAGCAACGGCAGCAGCAACAGCTGGACCAGCGGAAGCAGCAGCAGCGGTAACACCGAATTTTTCTTCGAAAGCTTTGATCAGCTCAACAACTTCCATTACGGACATGTTGCCAACGGCTTCGAGGATATCGTTTTGAGAGATAGACATGACTCTAAATTCCTGGATTGGGGGACGGCCTACGCGACCATCGAAATAAACAAAAAACGCGAAAAGGAGTGTCGAGCCTTAGGCTGCGGCAGCTTCTTTCTGGTCGCGCAGTGCCGCCAGAGTACGAGCCAATTTGCTGGTTGCGCCTTGAATCACGCTCATCAGCTGAGAAATTGCTTCGTCACGGGTCGGCAGAGTTGCCAGTACGTCGATCTGGTTAGCTGCGAGGAACTTGCCCTCGAACGCAGCTGCCTTAATCTCGAACTTGTCCTGACCTTTGGCGAATTCCTTGAACAAACGGGCAGCAGCGCCAGGATGTTGGGTGGAGAACGCGATCAAGGTCGGGCCGGTGAACACGTCGTTGAGGACACTGTATTCAGTGTCAGCAACAGCGCGCTTGAGCAGGGTGTTACGTACAACACGTACGTAAACGCCAGCTTCACGAGCCTCTTTACGGAGTCCGGTCATAGCGCCTACTGTTACGCCACGGGCATCAGCCACGACAGCGGACAGAGCAGCTTTGGCAGCCTCGTTGACTTCAGCGACGATGGCCTTCTTGTCTTCGAGTTTAATTGCCACGGGTTTAACTCCTGCTTGTTACCGTTTCATTCGATCGAAACCGAATGTCGTTTTGGTGTCTGATTCGGTAAGGAACCGGGAGCACCATCTGCGTAGGCTTGTGGTTTAAGACTTGCGTCGCCTACGGTCTTGGACAGCCCCCGCCAGGCAGGGACCCCAATTTTGTGGTTGGCGCGATTGCTCGTGCCAACCTGAGTCTTACGCGTCGAGCGAGCTCTGATCGATGACCAGACCTGGGCCCATAGTGGTGCTCAGGGTAACGCGCTTGACGTAGATACCTTTCGAAGAAGCTGGCTTGATACGCTTCAGATCAGCGATCAGGGCTTCAACGTTTTCCTTCAGCTTGACGGCGTCGAAGCCGATCTTGCCAACGGAAGTGTGGATGATGCCGTTTTTGTCGGTGCGATAACGAACCTGACCAGCCTTGGCGTTTTTAACCGCGGTGGCTACGTCTGGCGTTACGGTGCCGACTTTAGGGTTAGGCATCAGACCACGTGGACCGAGGATCTGACCCAACTGACCTACAACACGCATGGCATCCGGGGATGCGATCACTACGTCATAGTTCAGGTCGCCGCCCTTCATTTCAGCAGCCAGGTCGTCCATGCCTACGCGATCAGCGCCAGCGGCCAGAGCAGCTTCAGCTGCTGGGCCCTGGGTGAACACGGCAACACGAACGGTCTTGCCAGTGCCGTGTGGCAGCACGGTAGCGCTACGAACGACCTGGTCGGATTTACGTGGGTCAACGCCCAGGTTTACAGCAACGTCGAACGACTCGCTGAACTTGACAGTCGACAGCTCAGCCAGCAGAGCGGCGGCGTCTACAAAGTTGTAGGCCTTGCCTGCTTCGATTTTGCCGGCGATAGCCTTTTGACGCTTGGTCAGCTTAGCCATTACACACCCTCCACGTTAAGGCCCATGCTACGAGCAGAACCGGCGATAGTACGCACGGCTGCATCCATATCAGCTGCAGTCAGATCCGCGTTTTTGGTTTTCGCGATTTCTTCCAGCTGAGCACGGGTAACGGTGCCAACCTTAACGGTGTTTGGACGAGCGGAACCGCTGGTCAAACCTGCAGCCTTCTTCAGCAGAACCGAAGCCGGGGTGCTTTTTGTTTCGAAAGTGAAGCTACGGTCGCTGTAGACAGTGATGATCACTGGAGTCGGCAGACCTGGCTCAATACCCTGAGTACGGGCGTTGAAGGCCTTGCAGAATTCCATGATGTTCACGCCGTGCTGACCCAGGGCAGGACCAACAGGTGGGCTTGGGTTAGCCTGAGCGGCCTTCACTTGCAGCTTGATGTAAGCGGTAATTTTCTTGGCCATGAGGCACTCCAATTACGGGTTCGAACGCCTCGAAAGGCTCCCCGGTTACTTGCGCGTTTATCCCAGTGACGACAAAACCCCACAGCCTTGGGCTGCGGGGTTGGGATGCCTGTTCAATCAGACCTTTTCGACCTGGCTGAACTCTAGCTCTACCGGAGTAGAGCGACCGAAAATGAGCACTGCCACTTGGATCCGGCTCTTTTCGTAGTTAACTTCTTCAACCGTGCCATTGAAATCAGCGAATGGACCGTCGGTGACACGTACAACCTCACCCGGCTCAAACAGCGTTTTCGGCTTCGGCTTGTCGCTACCATCAGCGACACGACGCAGAATCGCTTCTGCCTCTTTATCCGTAATCGGCGCAGGCTTGTCGGCGGTACCGCCAATGAAGCCCATCACCCGAGGGGTATCCTTGACCAAGTGCCAAGTCCCTTCGTTCATGTCCATCTGTACCAGCACGTAGCCCGGAAAGAACTTACGTTCACTTTTGCGCTTCTGGCCATTGCGCATCTCAACCACTTCTTCAGTGGGGACCAGAATCTCGCCGAAGCCATCTTCCATGCCAGCCAGCTTTACGCGCTCTACCAGCGAGCGCATGACATGCTTCTCGTAACCCGAGTAAGCATGCACAACGTACCAACGCTTAGCCACGGGACACCCTTAGCCAACAATCAAGGAAACAAGCCAGCCGAGCAGGGAATCAAGCCCCCACAACAGCAACGCCATTACCAGAACAACAGCCACAACAATCAACGTGGTCTGCGTGGTTTCTTGGCGAGTCGGCCATACGACTTTACGAATCTCGGTGCGAGCTTCCTTAGCGAGTACAAAGAAAGACTTGCCCTTGGCTGTCTGCAGGCCTACAAAGGCAGCTACAGCAGCAATGGCGAGCAATGCAAGTACGCGGTACAGGATCGGCGAAGCAGAATAATACTGATTGCCAACAACGCCAATAACCACCAAAGCGACTACCACTAGCCACTTGAGCAGATCGAAGCGAGAGCCTTGAGCTTCAGCTTTAGGAGTCATCTATGAAGATCCTGTGAAAAGAAAGCCAGACACACCGAGTGAATCTGGCAGGTCAGGAGGGAATCGAACCCCCAACCTACGGTTTTGGAGACCGTCGCTCTGCCAATTGAGCTACTGACCTAAAACAAAATCAGGCCGACCATTATGCCGGCCCGAAAAAGACATTACAACTGTTTACTCGATGACTTTGGCTACGACGCCAGCGCCGACGGTACGACCGCCTTCACGGATAGCGAAACGCAGACCGTCTTCCATCGCGATGGTCTTGATCAGGGTAACAGTCATCTGAATGTTGTCACCTGGCATTACCATTTCAACGCCTTCTGGCAGCTCGCAGTTACCAGTCACGTCAGTTGTACGGAAGTAGAACTGTGGACGGTAGCCTTTGAAGAACGGAGTATGACGACCGCCTTCTTCCTTGCTCAGAACGTAAACTTCTGCAGTGAACTTGGTGTGCGGCTTGACGGTGCCTGGCTTGACCAGAACCTGGCCACGCTCTACGTCGTCACGCTTGGTGCCGCGCAGCAGTACGCCGCAGTTCTCACCAGCACGACCTTCGTCGAGCAGCTTGCGGAACATTTCAACGCCAGTGCAGGTCGTTTTCTGAGTGTCGCGCAGACCGACAATCTCAACTTCTTCCTGGATACGAACGATGCCACGCTCAACACGACCAGTCACAACAGTACCGCGACCGGAAATCGAGAATACGTCCTCGATCGGCATCAGGAACGGCTTGTCGATAGCACGCTCCGGCTCTGGGATGTAGCTGTCCAGAGTTTCCACCAACTTCTTGACAGCAGTGGTGCCCATTCCGTTGTCGTCTTGGCCGTTCAGAGCCATCAGAGCCGAACCGATGATGATTGGAGTGTCATCACCTGGGAAGTCGTAAGTGCTCAGCAGGTCGCGCACTTCCATCTCAACCAGTTCCAGCAGCTCAGCGTCGTCAACCATGTCAGCCTTGTTCAGGAAGACAACGATGTACGGAACGCCCACCTGACGGGACAGCAGGATGTGCTCGCGGGTTTGTGGCATCGGACCATCAGCGGCCGAGCAAACCAGGATCGCGCCATCCATCTGGGCAGCACCGGTGATCATGTTTTTTACGTAGTCGGCGTGACCTGGGCAGTCAACGTGTGCGTAGTGACGCACGGCCGAATCGTATTCAACGTGAGCGGTGTTGATGGTGATACCGCGAGCTTTCTCTTCCGGGGCGCTGTCGATCTTGTCGAAGTCAACCTTGGCCGAACCGAAAACTTCGGAGCAGACGCGGGTCAGAGCAGCGGTCAGCGTGGTTTTACCGTGGTCAACGTGACCAATGGTACCGACGTTGACGTGCGGCTTATTACGTTCGAACTTTTCCTTAGCCATCGAAATCACCCCTAGGAGAAGAATTTAGCGAGTCACACAAGCCATTAAAACAAAGGCAGATATTTGCATATCTGCCTTGTTATATGGAGCTCTTGAGCGGATTTGAACCGCTGACCTCACCCTTACCAAGGGTGTGCTCTACCAACTGAGCTACAAGAGCGAAACACTTTGCACAACCTGCAAACTTGGAGCGGGTAGCGGGAATCGAACCCGCATCATCAGCTTGGAAGGCTGAGGTTCTACCACTAAACTATACCCGCGGAGCTTGCAGCTCACGCTAAAAATGGTGGAGGGGGAAGGATTCGAACCTTCGAAGTCGTAGACGTCAGATTTACAGTCTGATCCCTTTGGCCGCTCGGGAACCCCTCCTAAGCGAGCCGGCATTCTATATCATGCCAGCCTTCTGTCAAGCATTTTCTCATTAAAAACCTGAGGTTAGCTGCGTTGACGTCGCTTCGTACCGCTTACCTTTAAAGGTCTTCGCTGCGAAGCGGGCGCCATTCTATGCAAACTACCCTGCGGGTGCAACCCCCTCGCACGGCATTATTTTATGTTTTAACTCATTGAATTCTTTAGAAAGGTTTTGAAGCAGCGTTTCATTCACCTTTCCCGCGCTTTCCTGGGAAACCTGAACCCAGAACCCTCCACCCTCAGGAGCGCTCTGTGAGCCCGACGCCACGAAACGACCCAGGACACTCGAAGCCGCCAAACGCTGCTCCAACTGCCTGGCCAGCTCCGGACGGGAAAAACCACCCAGGTAGACACAGGTTTGGGCTACCTCACCGGACCTGGCTGAATCGCGCCTGACAAGGGCATCCGCCGTTTCACTCAAAAGATGGATATCCTGTTGCGAACCGCGATACAAACTCAGCGGCGTGACATCCTTGGCGCGAAGCGGAGCCTCCTGCTGATGCCAGATGTAATAAAAGACATTCAAAACCAGCAATAACAGAAACAGCCACCGCATAGAGACCTCAAGACAAAGGGCAGGCCATCGCCAAGCCAACAAAAACCAGGTCAGGCACCACCCTGGCATCTGGAACAACCCCGGAAACCAGATTGGCATCTCCTCCTGTAAGAAACACCACGAATTCCTTTCCCCAATATTGCCGCGCCAATTCAAGCTGAGTCAGGACGAATCCCCTGAGCATCAGCATGCAACCACGCTCAACCGCCTCGACAGTCGCGCGACCTGGAGCGAGACTTTCATGGGCTCGCTCGGCCGCTATATCGTCATAGCGAATTTTTCGTGTGTGGGTACGCAATTGATTACGCATTAGCGGCATGCCAGGACAAATGAATCCGCCGAGATGCTCGCCATCCGCCGCCACGAAATCAGCAGTAACAGCAGTACCAAAATCAAGGACCAGGCACGCCCCCGAAGCAAGATGAAAACCGCCGAGCAAGGCCAGCCACCTATCGAGGCCTAGCCGCTCGTAATCCTCGTAGCCGTTTTTCACACCTGCCATTTCCCGGGCGGGCACAGCACGAACCACCGACACCCCGAATAAGTCGACCAGCGAAGCGACCAATGAGTCCGTCTCCGCCAAGGTCCTGACGCTAACAAGACGACATTTTTTGAGCTGGAACTTCCCTCCGTCATTCAGGCTCGTCAGCAGATCGTCGTCAGAGCTGACCACGCCCCCCTCGACCGCCGTTATCCCGTCAGCACGAAGAACACGCCATTTGATAAAGCTGTTGCCGCAGTCAAGCTCAAGAATCATCACGCAACCTCAAACTGAGCTCACCACCGCTAAAGTTCTTTTCCACACCATCTACCTTCAAACGCAGTGCACCCTGGTGATCAATGCCCAGCACAATGCCGTCAATTTTGTTAACACCTGCAATCAGAGATACAGCTCGGCCCTGCCAAAGGTGGTACTGCTCCCATTCCGACTGGATCGCAGTAAATCCCGATGCATGATGACGCTCCAGATACTGCTGTAGCTTCGCACCCAATCGCGCCACCAGCTCATTCCGATCGAAATCCCTGCCCGCCTCAAGGCACATGGACGTCCACTGCTGATCGACCTCATCAGTTGCTTGCATGTTCACATTAACCCCTACGCCCAGGACGACATGGCAAACATCTGCAGGATCTCCAACCAATTCAAGCAGAATGCCGGCAATCTTTTTCTCACCCACCAGGACATCATTGGGCCATTTCAGTCCTGCCCCCGCGATGCCCATGTCGCGCAAGACATGCATGACAGCGAGCCCGACAACCAGACTCAGACCTTCAATTTGTCGCATGCCACCGTCAATGCGTAACACTAGGCTGTGATAGAGATTTTCAGCAAAGGGACTGACCCACTTACGACCACGACGACCGCGCCCCGCTATCTGTCGCTCGGCCAAAACCAAGAGCGGTGCTGCTCCACCACGCTCAATGCAACGCAGCGCCTCGGCGTTAGTGGAGTCGATAGAGTCAAATATATGGACAGGCCACTCAGAAAGGCCTTTTGCGCGGATTTCTGCCGCATCCAAAAGCAACAGGGGCTTCGCCAATTGATACCCCCTACCTCGAACTTTATGCACAGACAATCCTAAATCCGCCTCCAAGTGCTGCAGCTGCTTCCATACAGCACTGCGACTGATACCCAGTGCAACACCCAGCGCCTGCCCCGAATGAAAGCGGCCATCCTTCAGAAGTTTTAGCAACGTGAGCATGCGGACTGCGCCCTGATAATGAGGCCCGCATGATAGCCATGCGCAAGACAGTTGCATAGAAACAGAAAAGGACTTTCCCGCAGGCAAAACAAAACCCCTACCTGCATCAGCAGATAGGGGTTTCGGAATTTAATCTTGACGATGACCTACTCTCACATGGGGAAACCCCACACTACCATCGGCGATGCATCGTTTCACTGCTGAGTTCGGGATGGGATCAGGTGGTTCCAATGCTCTATGGTCGTCAAGAAATTCGGGTACTGAGTCGTGGCCTGATGGCCTCGCTTCAGCAAATTGGGTATGTGATAGTGTCGGTGTTTTGTGAGATTCGAACTTTCGGTTCGTTTCGTCTTCACACACCGCAATCTGGTGCTCTTTCGAGTCAGCAAATTGCTTGGGTGTTATATGGTCAAGCCTCACGGGCAATTAGTACAGGTTAGCTCAACGCCTCACAGCGCTTACACACCCTGCCTATCAACGTCGTAGTCTTCGACGGCCCTTCAGGGGACTCAAGGTCCCAGTGAGATCTCATCTTGAGGCAAGTTTCCCGCTTAGATGCTTTCAGCGGTTATCTTTCCCGAACATAGCTACCCGGCAATGCCACTGGCGTGACAACCGGAACACCAGAGGTTCGTCCACTCCGGTCCTCTCGTACTAGGAGCAGCCCCTCTCAAATCTCAAACGTCCACGGCAGATAGGGACCGAACTGTCTCACGACGTTCTAAACCCAGCTCGCGTACCACTTTAAATGGCGAACAGCCATACCCTTGGGACCGGCTTCAGCCCCAGGATGTGATGAGCCGACATCGAGGTGCCAAACACCGCCGTCGATATGAACTCTTGGGCGGTATCAGCCTGTTATCCCCGGAGTACCTTTTATCCGTTGAGCGATGGCCCTTCCATACAGAACCACCGGATCACTAAGACCTACTTTCGTACCTGCTCGACGTGTCTGTCTCGCAGTCAAGCGCGCTTTTGCCTTTATACTCTACGACCGATTTCCGACCGGTCTGAGCGCACCTTCGTACTCCTCCGTTACTCTTTAGGAGGAGACCGCCCCAGTCAAACTACCCACCATACACTGTCCTCGATCCGGATAACGGACCTGAGTTAGAACCTCAAAGTTGCCAGGGTGGTATTTCAAGGATGGCTCCACGCAGACTGGCGTCCACGCTTCAAAGCCTCCCACCTATCCTACACAAGCAAATTCAAAGTCCAGTGCAAAGCTATAGTAAAGGTTCACGGGGTCTTTCCGTCTAGCCGCGGATACACTGCATCTTCACAGCGATTTCAATTTCACTGAGTCTCGGGTGGAGACAGCGCCGCCATCGTTACGCCATTCGTGCAGGTCGGAACTTACCCGACAAGGAATTTCGCTACCTTAGGACCGTTATAGTTACGGCCGCCGTTTACCGGGGCTTCGATCAAGAGCTTCGCGTTAGCTAACCCCATCAATTAACCTTCCGGCACCGGGCAGGCGTCACACCCTATACGTCCACTTTCGTGTTTGCAGAGTGCTGTGTTTTTAATAAACAGTCGCAGCGGCCTGGTATCTTCGACCGGCGTGGGCTTACGCAGCAAGTGCTTCACCCTCACCGGCGCACCTTCTCCCGAAGTTACGGTGCCATTTTGCCTAGTTCCTTCACCCGAGTTCTCTCAAGCGCCTTGGTATTCTCTACCCAACCACCTGTGTCGGTTTGGGGTACGGTTCCTGGTTACCTGAAGCTTAGAAGCTTTTCTTGGAAGCATGGCATCAACCACTTCGTCACCCAAAGGGTAACTCGTCATCAGCTCTCGGCCTTGGAATCCCGGATTTACCTAAGATTCCAGCCTACCACCTTAAACTTGGACAACCAACGCCAAGCTGGCCTAGCCTTCTCCGTCCCTCCATCGCAATAACCAGAAGTACAGGAATATTAACCTGTTTTCCATCGACTACGCTTTTCAGCCTCGCCTTAGGGACCGACTAACCCTGCGTCGATTAACGTTGCGCAGGAAACCTTGGTCTTTCGGCGTGGGTGTTTTTCACACCCATTGTCGTTACTCATGTCAGCATTCGCACTTCTGATACCTCCAGCAAGCTTCTCAACTCACCTTCACAGGCTTACAGAACGCTCCTCTACCGCATCACTTACGTGATACCCGTAGCTTCGGTGTATGGTTTGAGCCCCGTTACATCTTCCGCGCAGGCCGACTCGACTAGTGAGCTATTACGCTTTCTTTAAAGGGTGGCTGCTTCTAAGCCAACCTCCTAGCTGTCTAAGCCTTCCCACATCGTTTCCCACTTAACCATAACTTTGGGACCTTAGCTGACGGTCTGGGTTGTTTCCCTTTTCACGACGGACGTTAGCACCCGCCGTGTGTCTCCCATGCTCGGCACTTGTAGGTATTCGGAGTTTGCATCGGTTTGGTAAGTCGGGATGACCCCCTAGCCGAAACAGTGCTCTACCCCCTACAGTGATACATGAGGCGCTACCTAAATAGCTTTCGAGGAGAACCAGCTATCTCCGAGCTTGATTAGCCTTTCACTCCGATCCACAGGTCATCCGCTAACTTTTCAACGGTAGTCGGTTCGGTCCTCCAGTTAGTGTTACCCAACCTTCAACCTGCCCATGGATAGATCGCCCGGTTTCGGGTCTATTCCCAGCGACTAGACGCCCTATTAAGACTCGCTTTCGCTACGCCTCCCCTATTCGGTTAAGCTCGCCACTGAAAATAAGTCGCTGACCCATTATACAAAAGGTACGCAGTCACCCAACAAAGTGGGCTCCCACTGCTTGTACGCATACGGTTTCAGGATCTATTTCACTCCCCTCTCCGGGGTTCTTTTCGCCTTTCCCTCACGGTACTAGTTCACTATCGGTCAGTCAGTAGTATTTAGCCTTGGAGGATGGTCCCCCCATATTCAGACAAAGTTTCTCGTGCTCCGTCCTACTCGATTTCACTTCTAAGATCCTTTCGCGTACAGGGCTATCACCCACTATGGCCGCACTTTCCAGAGCGTTCCGCTAAAATCAAAGAAGCTTAAGGGCTAGTCCCCGTTCGCTCGCCACTACTAAGGGAATCTCGGTTGATTTCTTTTCCTCAGGGTACTTAGATGTTTCAGTTCCCCTGGTTCGCCTCTTGCACCTATGTATTCAGTACAAGATAACCATCTTATGATGGCTGGGTTCCCCCATTCAGACATCTCCGGATCAAAGTCTGTTTGCCGACTCCCCGAAGCTTTTCGCAGGCTACCACGTCTTTCATCGCCTCTGACTGCCAAGGCATCCACCGTATGCGCTTCTTCACTTGACCATATAACCCCAAGCAATCTGGTTATACTGTGAAGACGACATTCGCCGAAAATTCGAATTTCTCAACTAAGAGAACTCACAAATTTTACCTTAGCCTGATCCGTTACCAGTGAAAGTAACGTTCAGTCTATCTTTCTATCACATACCCAAATTTTTAAAGAACGAACTAGTCAAAGACTAGAAATCAACATTCACCATCGAACCGATGGAATGCTCATTTCTAAGCTTTATACAATCGAAGCAGTAGTGGTGGAGCCAAGCGGGATCGAACCGCTGACCTCCTGCGTGCAAGGCAGGCGCTCTCCCAGCTGAGCTATGGCCCCGTATTTCTACAGGCGTTTCCCACACAAAATTGGTGGGTCTGGGCAGATTCGAACTGCCGACCTCACCCTTATCAGGGGTGCGCTCTAACCAACTGAGCTACAGACCCAATTTCGAGCTACTAAGGCCGACCTCACCCTGCTCTTTACCACAGAGCATGGGGTGCGCTCTAACCAACCAAGCTACAACCCTTTTGGCTGCTTCTTTCGTCTTCTTCAATGAATCAAGCAATTCGTGTGGGAGCTCATGGAGCAGCTGCGGTCGTCGATTAAGGAGGTGATCCAGCCGCAGGTTCCCCTACGGCTACCTTGTTACGACTTCACCCCAGTCATGAATCACACCGTGGTAACCGTCCTCCCGAAGGTTAGACTAGCTACTTCTGGTGCAACCCACTCCCATGGTGTGACGGGCGGTGTGTACAAGGCCCGGGAACGTATTCACCGCGACATTCTGATTCGCGATTACTAGCGATTCCGACTTCACGCAGTCGAGTTGCAGACTGCGATCCGGACTACGATCGGTTTTGTGGGATTAGCTCCACCTCGCGGCTTGGCAACCCTCTGTACCGACCATTGTAGCACGTGTGTAGCCCAGGCCGTAAGGGCCATGATGACTTGACGTCATCCCCACCTTCCTCCGGTTTGTCACCGGCAGTCTCCTTAGAGTGCCCACCATAACGTGCTGGTAACTAAGGACAAGGGTTGCGCTCGTTACGGGACTTAACCCAACATCTCACGACACGAGCTGACGACAGCCATGCAGCACCTGTCTCAATGTTCCCGAAGGCACCAATCCATCTCTGGAAAGTTCATTGGATGTCAAGGCCTGGTAAGGTTCTTCGCGTTGCTTCGAATTAAACCACATGCTCCACCGCTTGTGCGGGCCCCCGTCAATTCATTTGAGTTTTAACCTTGCGGCCGTACTCCCCAGGCGGTCAACTTAATGCGTTAGCTGCGCCACTAAGAGCTCAAGGCTCCCAACGGCTAGTTGACATCGTTTACGGCGTGGACTACCAGGGTATCTAATCCTGTTTGCTCCCCACGCTTTCGCACCTCAGTGTCAGTATCAGTCCAGGTGGTCGCCTTCGCCACTGGTGTTCCTTCCTATATCTACGCATTTCACCGCTACACAGGAAATTCCACCACCCTCTACCATACTCTAGCTCGACAGTTTTGAATGCAGTTCCCAGGTTGAGCCCGGGGCTTTCACATCCAACTTAACGAACCACCTACGCGCGCTTTACGCCCAGTAATTCCGATTAACGCTTGCACCCTCTGTATTACCGCGGCTGCTGGCACAGAGTTAGCCGGTGCTTATTCTGTCGGTAACGTCAAAACACTAACGTATTAGGTTAATGCCCTTCCTCCCAACTTAAAGTGCTTTACAATCCGAAGACCTTCTTCACACACGCGGCATGGCTGGATCAGGCTTTCGCCCATTGTCCAATATTCCCCACTGCTGCCTCCCGTAGGAGTCTGGACCGTGTCTCAGTTCCAGTGTGACTGATCATCCTCTCAGACCAGTTACGGATCGTCGCCTTGGTGAGCCATTACCCCACCAACTAGCTAATCCGACCTAGGCTCATCTGATAGCGCAAGGCCCGAAGGTCCCCTGCTTTCTCCCGTAGGACGTATGCGGTATTAGCGTCCGTTTCCGAGCGTTATCCCCCACTACCAGGCAGATTCCTAGGCATTACTCACCCGTCCGCCGCTCTCAAGAGGTGCAAGCACCTCTCTACCGCTCGACTTGCATGTGTTAGGCCTGCCGCCAGCGTTCAATCTGAGCCATGATCAAACTCTTCAGTTCAAACATCTTTGGGTTTTGAGAAAACCCTAAACTTGGCTCAGCAATCGTTGGTTACATCTTTGATTTCTCGCGGAGTAACTTGTGATGCTGATAATCTGTTGACTAGCAGTCTGACTCCACAAGCACCCACACGAATTGCTTGATTCAGTTGTTAAAGAGCGGTTGGCTGAGTCTTTCGTCTCAACCGAGGCGCGCATTCTACAGCGCCCCGTGTATCTGTCAAGCGGTTATTTTAAGAAGTTTTCAAAGTTTCGCTTCGGAAACATCAACAACTTCAACCACTTGCGCTTCCGATCTCTCGTTAGCGGGAGGCGAATTCTACAGCGTTACTCGCTGCTGTCAACACCTCTTTTTCACCGCTTTCGACCGAGAAGATCGAACCGCCGATAGAGCCAAACATCACCACTCTATCTGCTCCTTCCAAGCTTCGATGAACTGAAGCCCGACACCTTCGAAACCTACTTAACTCATTGAATCTCAAGGAGTTTTCCGTTTCGACTGCGCCGGAAGTGGGGCGAATTATAGACTTCCAGAATCTGCCGTCAACCCTTAATTTCAGCTTTATTCGGATTTCAGCGTAATCCGCGCAAAAGCCTTCTTGCCGGCCTGGCATACATGAGTAGATCCCAGCTCATATATATAGGTGCGATCCACAACCTCACCATCTACACGCACACCGCCCGAACCAAGGAGATCTCGTGCCACCGCTGCATTCTTGACCAAGCCTGCTTTATTAAGGACGGCCGCAATCGGCATATCCTCGGCAGCAACCAGCTCGATCTCCGGCAAGTCATCCGGCAGCTCGCCATCCTTCATACGATTACCCGCCGCACGGTGAGCGTTGGCAGCTGCCTCTTCACCATGGAAACGAGCAACGATCTCTTCGGCCAACTTGATCTTGACGTCCCGCGGATTAGCCCCAGCTTCTACATCAGCACGAAACGCATTGATCTCATCCATGGACCGGAAGCTCAACAGCTCGAAGTAGCGCCACATCAGCGCATCAGGAATGGAGACCAGCTTGCTGTACATGACGCCTGGCGCTTCCTGGATGCCCACGTAGTTGCCCAGCGATTTGGACATCTTCTTCACGCCATCCAACCCTTCCAGCAATGGCATGGTCAGGATGCACTGCGCCTCTTGACCATAACCGCGCTGCAGCTCACGCCCCATCAACAGGTTGAATTTCTGATCGGTACCGCCGAGCTCAACGTCCGCGCGCAACGCAACCGAGTCATAACCCTGTACAAGCGGATAGAGGAACTCATGGATAGCGATTGGCTGATTGGTCGTATAGCGCTTGTCGAAGTCATCGCGCTCAAGCATGCGAGCCACGGTGTATTGAGACGTCAGGCGAATGAAATCCGCCGGCCCCATTTTATCCATCCAAGTGGAGTTGAAAGCCACTTCGGTCTTGGCCGGATCAAGAATCTTGAATACCTGGGTCTTGTAGGTCTCGGCGTTATCGAGGACCTGCTCGCGGGTCAGCGGCGGGCGCGTAGCACTCTTGCCGCTCGGGTCACCGATCATGCCGGTGAAGTCCCCTATAAGGAAGATGACCTGGTGGCCCAGATCCTGGAACTGGCGCAGCTTATTAATAAGCACGGTGTGACCCAGGTGCAGATCGGGCGCCGTCGGATCGAAGCCAGCCTTGATACGCAGCGGCTGCCCACGCTTGAGCTTTTCGATCAGCTCGGACTCGACCAACAGTTCTTCCGCACCACGCTTGATCAGCGCTAGCTGCTCTTCAACCGACTTCATAACAGACCCGTAAGGCTCAGATTCAAAGGGCCCCAACCATACAAGATCGCGCACCAAATACAAGGTTTGCCAGGCGCAAGGACGCCAATCCACAGAACAGAGCGTTCGCGGGCTTGCTTCGCAGGGGTTTTGGTTATATTTTATACAGTTATTTCATCTTCATCATGTCATTCATCTTTTCCAATTCATTTTTTCAAAAGCCAAAATTACTTATGACCACAGAACCGTCTAAAGCGCCGCCGCTTTACCCGAAGACCCACCTGCTTGCCGCAAGTGGCATCGCAGCCCTCCTTAGCCTGGCGCTCCTGGTGTTTCCCTCCAGCGATGTTGAAGCCAAAAAGACGACTCTGAGTCTTGAACTGGAAAGCCCTGCTGAACAACTGACACAAGAACAAGACGCCGCCGAAGCCGTTCAAGCCACAAACGAGCCGGCTGCTTCTCCGTTTGCACAGATTGAAAACAGCCCGCAAGACCCTGCCCAGGCCGCCTCTCAGGCAGAAGCGCCTGTGGCAGAAGAAAAGAAAGGACCGGACCATCGCGAAGTGATTGTTGCCAAGGGCGACACTCTCTCCACACTCTTCGAAAAGGTTGGCCTGCCTTCGACTTCGGTCCATGAAGTCCTGGCCAGCGACAAACAAGCCAAGCAATTCACTCAATTGCAACGCGGCCAGAAACTCGAATTCGAACTCAATCCAGACGGACAGCTGACCAACCTGCACACCAAGCTGAGTGACCTGGAAAGCATCACCCTGACCAAAAATGACAAGGGTTATGTATTCAACCGCGTCACCGCCAAGCCTACCGTTCGCTCGGCCTACGTCCATGGCGTCATCAACAGTTCGCTGTCCCAGTCCGCTGCGCGCGCCGGCCTTTCCCATAGCCTGACCATGGATATGGCCAGTGTCTTCGGCTACGACATCGACTTCGCCCAGGACATTCGCCAGGGCGACGAATTCGACGTCATCTACGAGCAGAAAGTGGTCAATGGCAAGAGCGTCGGCAACGGCCCGATTCTCTCCGCGCGCTTCACCAACCGCGGCAAGACGTACACTGCGGTGCGCTACACCAACAAGCAAGGCAACAGCAGCTACTACACCGCCGACGGCAACAGCATGCGCAAGGCATTCATCCGTACACCGGTTGATTTCGCCCGTATCAGCTCGAAGTTCTCCGCAGGTCGCAAGCATCCGATCCTGAACAAGATTCGCGCCCACAAAGGTGTCGACTACGCCGCCCCTCGTGGCACGCCAATCAAGGCAGCCGGCGACGGCAAGGTGTTGCTGGCAGGCCGTCGCGGCGGTTATGGCAACACCGTGATCATTCAGCACGGCAATACCTATCGCACCCTGTACGGGCACATGCAGGGCTTCGCCAAAGGCGTGAAGACTGGCGGCACCGTCAAGCAAGGCCAGGTGATTGGCTACATCGGCACCACCGGCCTCTCCACCGGCCCGCACTTGCACTATGAGTTCCAGGTCAACGGCGTTCATGTCGATCCACTTGGCCAGAAATTGCCGATGGCCGATCCGATCGCCAAGGGCGAGCGCACACGCTTCCTGGCTCAAAGCCAACCTTTGATGGCTCGCATGGATCAAGAGAAAGCCACCATGCTGGCCTCGAGCAAGCGCTAAGCATGGCGCTTTATATCGGTGTGATGTCCGGGACCAGCCTGGACGGCTTGGATATCGCACTGATCGAACTGGCCCCGGCGATCAAATTGATCGCCACACACTACATCCCCATGCCCGCCGTTCTGCGCACCGAATTGCTCGAATTGTGCAGCAGCGGGCCCGATGAGATCGCCCGCTCCGCCATTGCCCAACAAAGCTGGGTAAAGCTGGCCGCGCAGGGCATCCATACCCTGCTCAACGAACAGAAACTCAAGCCTGAAGACATCAGGGCGATTGGCAGCCACGGCCAGACCATCCGCCATGAACCGGCCCGTGGGTTTACTGTGCAAATTGGCAATCCGGCACTGTTGAGCGAATTGACCGGCATCACCGTCGTCAGCGATTTCCGAAGCCGCGATGTCGCCGCTGGCGGGCAAGGCGCCCCACTGGTCCCGGCGTTTCACGAAGCATTGTTCGAAGAACGAGCCGGTCATCGTGCCGTGCTGAATGTCGGTGGCTTCAGCAACCTCAGCCTGATAGCGCCCGCAAAACCTGTCGCCGGTTTCGACTGCGGCCCAGGCAACGTATTGCTCGATGCCTGGATTCATCAACAACGCGGTGAGCATTTCGATCGCGACGGCCAATGGGCCGCCAGCGGAAAAGTCGAGCCAGCCTTGCTCAAGGCACTGCTCAGCGACCCCTTCTTCGTCACCAAGGGTCCGAAAAGTACCGGTCGTGAAGTATTCAACCTGCCGTGGCTGAGCCAGCATTTGTCGCAGTTGCCAGCCTTCGCCCCGGAAAACGTCCAGGCGACGTTACTCGAACTGACCGCCCTGACTATCGTCGAATCACTTCAGTATGCCCAGCCGAATGCTCAGGAGTTGCTGGTCTGCGGCGGCGGCGCGCACAACCAGGCGTTCATGAAGCGCCTGGCTGAATTGCTGCCAGAGGCCACCGTCAGCAGCACGGCGGCATATGGCGTGGATCCGGACTGGGTCGAAGCCATGGCGTTCGCCTGGCTCGCCCATTGCTGTCTTGAAGGTATTCCAGGTAACCGTCCAAGTGTCACGGGCGCCCGTGGCCTGCGCATACTCGGCGCTATCTACCCGGCCTGAATCCAATAATCACGGACAAAAAAAACGCCGCAGGGCCTAAGGCACCGCGGCGTTTTTATTGAAGCCTTCAGATCGAGAACGAAGAGCCGCACCCACAGGTCGTGGTGGCGTTAGGATTCTTGATCACGAAACGCGAGCCTTCCAGACCTTCCTGATAATCCACCTCGGCACCTGCCAGGTACTGGAAGCTCATCGGGTCGACCACCAGGCTGACCCCTTCGCGCTCGACAATGGTGTCGTCTTCGGCCACTTCTTCATCGAAAGTGAAGCCGTACTGGAAACCGGAACAACCGCCGCCCGTAACAAATACGCGCAGCTTCAAACGATCATTGCCCTCTTCATCGACCAGGCTCTTCACCTTGTGCGCGGCACCGTGGGTGAATTGCAAAGCCGTGGGGGTGAAGGTTTCGACGCTCATGCTGAATATCTCCCGGCGCTTACGCCGCCATAATGCGTGATGGCGGGCATTATCCGCTTCTCCTAGAAAATTGGTCAACTATTTAGAAGAGCAGCGGCGAGCTACAAGCCTCAAGCTTGCAGCCGCCAACATAAAGCTTATTGCTGCTATTACGGCAACATCCCCGCATGGGACAGTCCCAGACGCTCATCCAGCCCGAACAGGATGTTCAGGTTCTGCACGGCCTGGCCGGACGCGCCCTTGACCAAGTTGTCGATGACCGACAACACCACCACCAGATCACCGTCCTGGGGACGATGCACGGCGATCCGGCAAACGTTCGCACCGCGCACGCTGCGGGTTTCCGGATGACTGCCAGCCGGCATCACATCGACGAACGGTTCGTTGGCATAACGTTTTTCAAACAACGCCTGCAGATCCACCGAACGATCGACGACAGTCGCATACAGGGTGGAATGGATACCACGAATCATCGGGGTCAGGTGCGGCACGAAGGTCAGGCCGACGTCCTTGCCCGCTGCCCGGCGCAAGCCCTGGCGAATTTCCGGCAAGTGGCGATGCCCTTTGACCGCGTACGCCTTCATGCTTTCCGACGTCTCGGAATACAGCGAGCCGACACTGGCGCCACGTCCGGCACCGCTGACACCGGACTTGCAGTCGGCGATCAGGCGCGAAGCATCGGCAAGATCGGCTTCCAGCAGCGGCAAGAACCCCAGCTGTGTCGCCGTCGGATAGCAACCCGGCACAGCGATCAATCGTGCCTGTTTGATTTTCTCGCGATTGACTTCCGGCAAGCCGTAGACCGCCTCTTCAAGCAGTTCCGGCGCACCGTGGGGCTGGCCGTACCATTTGGCCCATTCATCGGCGTCCTGCAGGCGGAAGTCCGCCGACAGGTCGATGACCTTGGTGCCGGCGGCCAGCAGTTCGCCGGCCAGGGCGTGAGCAACACCGTGGGGCGTGGCGAAGAACACCACATCGCAGGCGCCGAGGGTCTTGACGTCCGGAACGCTGAACGCCAGGCCGTCGTAATGGCCTCGCAGGTTCGGGTACATGTCGGCGACGGCCAGGCCGGCCTCGGATCGGGAGGTGATGACCACCACTTCAGCCTGCGGATGCTGTGCCAGCAGACGCAGCAGTTCGACACCGGTGTAACCCGTGCCGCCGACGATACCGACCTTGACCATAAACCTGCCCTCAACGAACCCACTGGAAAGCCGTCGATGATAGGGGCCGCAGGGCGTGGCGACAACCGTCAAGGTGACGTGCGGCCGCTCTAACCTCTACTATCGAGCTACCGTGATTTCTTGGAATAACTAAAAATGCTCTATCTGTGGCTCAAAGCACTTCACATTGTCAGCATGGTCTGCTGGTTCGCCGGCCTGTTCTACCTGCCTCGCCTGTTTGTCTATCACGCCCAAAGCGAGGACAGCGTCAGCAAAGAGCGCTTCAGCGTCATGGAGCGCAAGCTGTACCGCGGCATCATGGGCCCGGCGATGATCGCCACCCTCATATTCGGCATCTGGCTGCTGAGCCTCAACGCCGGTGCCTACTTCACTCAGGGAGGCTGGATGCACGCCAAGTTGACCTTGGTCGTGCTGTTGATCGGTTACCACCACATGTGCGGCGCCCAGGTGAAACGCTTCGCTCGTGGCGAAAACACCCGCAGCCATGTCTTTTATCGCTGGTTCAATGAGGTGCCGGTTCTGATATTGCTGGCTATCGTAATTCTGGTCGTCGTCCGACCGTTCTAATCTCCAATCAGCATTCATTATCCGGGGTACTTCCAATGTCGTTGCCCGCTCTGCTTGAACAACGCTTGCGCCTGCCCGTCGTGGCGGCGCCCATGTTCCTGATTTCCAATCCGCAATTGGTGCTGGCCTGCTGCCGCAATGGCATCGTCGGCAGCTTTCCGGCGTTGAACCAGCGCGAAAGCAGCGGCTTCAAGGCCTGGCTGGAAGAAATCGAAGCAGGCCTGGCGACCCTGGAAAACCCGGCGCCCTACGCCGTGAACCTGATCGTCCATCACAGCAACCCGCGACTTCAAGCCGACCTGGCCATCTGCATCGAACACAAGGTGCCGATCGTCATCACCAGCCTGGGCGCGGTGAAAGAACTGGTGGACGCGGTGCACGGTTATGGCGGGCTGGTGTTCCATGACGTGACGACCCGACGTCATGCCGAAAAAGCCGCCGAAGCCGGTGTCGATGGCTTGATCGCCGTTGCCGCCGGCGCAGGCGGGCATGCCGGGACCTGGAGCCCGTTTTCACTGATTGCCGAGATCCGCCAGTTTTTCGATAAGACCCTGCTGCTTGCAGGATGCCTGAACCACGGCCATCAGATTCTGGCCGCACAATTGCTCGGCGCGGACCTGGCCTACTTCGGTACGCGATTTATCGGTACAAGCGAAAGCCACGCACCTGACGCTTATAAAGAGATGTTGCTCACATCCAGAGCCGCGGACATCGTGCATACTCCTGCTGTATCCGGGGTGCCGGCGAGTTTCATGCGCCAGAGCCTGGAGAATGCCGGTTTCGATCTCGCCGCCCTGCAGAACAAAGGCGAGGTGGATTTTGGCTCGAAACTCAAACCGCTGAACGATGAAGCCAAGGCCTGGAAAACCGTATGGTCCGCCGGCCAGGGCGTGGGTGGAATCGATGATTTGCCCAGCGTCGATCAGTTGGTGGCGCGCCTGGATGAAGAATACCGTCAAGCACAAGCCCGGGCGGCACAGCTTGGCGGGCAATGGCCGCGCTGAACCAGCCCAAACAAAACAACTACTTAACTTTCAGAGACAAGGATGCCGGGCATGAGCGAAACCCGTTTCAACATCGTGTTCGACGGCGGCGTGATGCCGGGCGTCGATACCACCACCGCCAAACTCAACCTCGCCGAGCTGTTCAAGAGCGACGTCGCCGCCATTGAACGACTGTTCACCGGTCGCAAGGTGGCCCTGAAAAGCAACCTGTCCCAGAACGAGGCGCAGCAGTACCTCGAAGCGCTCAACAAAAGCGGTATCGATGCCAGGATCGAAGCCGAACCCACCGTCCAATTGAGCCTTGGCGAAGTACAGGACGCGCCACGGCAACCGAGTGGACGCCACCCCGATTCGATCATCGAACCCGCCTCGCCCTACGCGCCTCCCCGCGCCGAAGTCGGTGAAGCGCTTGCCGAGTACAGCACCCTCAAGCCCTTCAGCTTCGATGGCCGTATTGGGCGCCTTCGCTACCTGGCCTGGACCATGGCGTTGACCCTGGCTCTACTGCCCTTGGTCGGCGTGGGCTTCTGGCTCGCCTCGACCTGGCTGCTGGCTTCCGACTCGATAGCGGCGCTCATTGTCGGCGGCCTGCTCGCCGCGGTCGTTGTGCTTGCCTTTGCCTTCGTGAGCATCCAGTTCAACGTCCAGCGCCTGCACGACCTCGGTTGGTCGGGGTGGTTGTGGCTGATCAACCTGGTTCCCTTCGTGGGCAGCATCTTCCCGTTCATCCTCATCATCGCGCCAGGCAACACCGGTGCAAACCAATATGGCCCGCCACCCCCGCGCAATACCACGGGGGTCAAGCTGTTGGCCTCGCTCTGGCTCGTGATGATCGTATTGATTTTCATCGCCACGTTTGCAGGCATCTTCGGAGCCCTCCAGGAAGACTACGACACCAGCAGCCTGAGCAGCTACGAAAGCAGCGAGTCCAGCAGCGAAACCGCTGAAGAGCCCGCCGTTGAGGCAGCCGAGCCCGCTCCGCCTTCTGTAGACTATGAAGAAGAAGAGGAACAATAAGCGCGCTTCATGCCGGTGACAGCCCAGTCATTTGGCGGCGGGCTGTTGCGATGGAGAACTGCATGACCCGTTACGCACTGATCACTGGCGCCTCCAGCGGCATCGGCCTGGCCATGGCTGAAGCGCTGGCCCGGCGTGGCCGCAACTTGATACTGGTGGCTCGACAACGTGATCGGCTGGAAAGCATTGCAATCGAACTGACCCAGCGGTTTGGCGTGGAGGTACTGTTCCGGGCTTGCGACCTGGGCGAACCGCTGAGGCTTTCAGGCTTTTTGCTGGAACTGGAGGAAGGTGAACGGCAAATCGACCTGCTGGTCAATTGCGCGGGTATCGGCACCAGCGGGCCGTTCCTGGGCCAGGACTGGATGACCGAGCAGGACCTGATCGAAGTCAACATTCTTGCCCTGACACGGCTTTGTCATGCCGTTGGCAATAGCATGGCGCTGCTTGGCGGCGGCCAGATCCTCAACGTTGCCTCGGTCGCCGCGTTCCAGCCCGGACCTTGGATGAGCACCTACCACGCCAGTAAGGCCTATGTGCTGCACTTCTCCGAAGCCCTGCGGGTTGAATTGAAGAAATGCGCGATCAAGGTCTCGGTGCTTTGTCCTGGTCCGACCCGAACCGGCTTTTTTTCCAAGGCGCAGATGGACGAGCAAAAACTCATCGCCAGCAAATCGCTGATGAGCCCGGAAGAAGTCGCCCTGTACGCCGTGCGCGCACTGGACAAAAACCGCGCCATCATCATTCCCGGACGCCGCAACCGCTGGCTGGCCGCACTGCCGCGGCTAGGATCACGGTGGCTGGTCCGGACGATCGCCGGCATGGTCAACAAGGCTTACTGCCCGCACTGATGCCCTCACGCTGAACAGCCAAGACACCTCAACCGAGGCCTTCGAGGCATTCGACCTCAACGAACCCAACGGAGAAAACAGCTGTGGATACTCTGTTTACCAAGATCATCAACCGGGAAATCCCGGCGAAGATCATTTACGAGGATGACCAGGTACTGGCCTTCCACGACATCGCCCCACAGGCGCCCGTGCACTTTCTAGTCATTCCAAAGAAACCGATCCGAACGCTCAATGATCTTACCGAAGAAGACAAGGGCCTGGCCGGGCACATTCTGTTCACTGCCCAGCGCCTGGCGCTGGAATTGGGCTGTGAAGAAGGTTTTCGCGTGGTGATGAATTGCAATGAACTGGGTGGGCAGACGGTCTATCACATTCATATGCATGTGCTGGGTCAGCGCCAGATGAACTGGCCGCCGGGCTGATACCCCTGACCCAACGCAAATCTTCGACGGCCGATTGGGTTAAACTGGCCGCTGTGATTTTTCCCGGAGGTAAGCATGACTACCCAACGTCACTACTCGCCGATTGACCGTCTGTTGCTGCAAGCCGACACCGCGATGCGCACCCTGCTGCCCTTCAGTGGCCAGCCGTACCGCCCATCACCGGCTATCGTGCAACCGGACGCGCAATTGAGTGACGAGCAAACCCGCCACGTCGCCGGATTGATGCGTATCAACCACACCGGCGAAGTCTGTGCCCAGGCGCTGTATCAGGGCCAGGCGCTGACAGCGAAGCTGCCGCAGGTGCGTGAGGCAATGGAACATGCCGCCGAGGAAGAAATCGATCACTTGGTCTGGTGTGAACAACGGATTCGCCAACTGGGCAGCCACACCAGTGTCCTGAACCCGCTGTTCTATGGGATGTCGTTCGGGATCGGCGCCGTCGCCGGGCTGATCAGCGACAAAGTCAGCCTCGGCTTCGTCGCGGCGACCGAGCATCAAGTGTGCAAGCACTTGAACGAGCATCTGGAGCAATTGCCGGCTGAGGATGAGAAGTCCCGAGCGATCCTCGAGCAGATGCGCGTGGATGAAGAACACCATGCCGAAAGTGCGCTTGACGCCGGTGGTTTCCGTTTCCCGGCCCCGGTGAAATTCGGCATGAGCCTGCTGGCCAAGGTCATGACCAAGAGCACTTATCGGATTTGACGGATTGGAATCTGGATAACCCATCCTCATTCCTCGGAAACTAAAAAGGCGACTTCCCAACGGGAGTCGCCTTTTTTCTATCCGACAATTTCTGTGCAGCAAGTCGCAAGCCCTTGGATGGCGACTCAACCCAACTCGATGATTTCATAATCGTGGGTGATTTCGACCCCGGCGGCACCGAGCATGATCGAAGCCGAGCAGTACTTCTCGGCAGACAGCTCAATGGCGCGCTTGACCTGGGCTTCCTTCAGGGCTCGCCCCTTCACCACGAAGTGCATGTGAATCTTGGTAAACACCTTTGGGTCTTCAGTGGCGCGTTCCGCTTCGAGGAACGCTTCGCAGCTTTCGACGGCCTGGCGGGACTTCTTGAGAATGCTGACCACGTCGAAGTTGCTGCAACCGCCCACGCCCAACAGGAGCATTTCCATCGGCCGAACACCCAGGTTCCGGCCACCGGCCTCTGGCGGGCCGTCCATGACGACCACATGACCACTGCCTGACTCACCGAGGAACATGGCTTCGCCAGCCCATTGGATGCGTGCCTTCATCGCCAAGACTCCACTGTTAAAAAAGGGTCGCCAGCTTAGCACAGCACCTCGTCATGACGGCTCTCCGTCGTAGGAAGCTCTTCCTGTCAGCCTGTAGGTAAATTCTCGAATCTATTCAAGACGCCTCTGTTAAGCTGGCGCGAATTCGCTGGCGTATGGCCAGCTTTTAGCGATAGCCATTCGCCCTCATCACAAAACCAAATCACAACACTGCGCAGTCTTTCGGGATACAACCATGGTTGCCATTACTCCCACGCTCAAGATCAAGAATCTCGACAAACTTTTGATGCATTGTCAGCGCCGCCGCTATCCAGCCAAACACAACATCATTTGTGCAGGTGATCGTTCCGACACGCTGTTTTTCATCCTCAAGGGCTCGGTTACCATCCTGATAGAAGATGACGACGGTCGGGAAATGATCATCGCCTACCTCAACTCCGGAGATTTCTTCGGCGAGCTGGGGTTGTTCGAACAGGCGGGCAAGGAGCAAGAACGCAGTGCCTGGGTGCGGACCAAGATTGAATGTGAAGTTGCGGAAATCAGCTACGCCAAATTCCGAGAACTGTCCCTGCAAGACCCGGACATTCTTTACGTCCTCAGCGGACAAATCGCACAACGCCTGCGCAATACCACCCGCAAGGTCGGCGATCTCGCGTTTTTCGATGTCACCGGACGTGTCGCACGTTGCCTGCTGGAATTGTGCAAGCAGCCCGATGCCATGACCCACCCCGACGGCATGCAGATCAAGGTGACCCGCCAAGAGATTGGACGGATTGTCGGTTGTTCGCGGGAAATGGTCGGTCGCGTACTCAAGGACCTGGAAGAGCGCAACCTGGTCAGCGTCAAAGGCAAGACCATGGTGGTGTTCGGAACGCGTTAAGCGCCCAGCAGTTGGGTCAGCATTTGCCGATACAACGCTTCGAGTCGCTCCAACGCGTGAGGCGCCGGGAATTTTTCATGCAGGGCGATGTGGCTCTCGGCACGCACTCGCTGCTCCAGGCCACAGGCTTCATTGAAGCGATTGACCGCCGCGACCATGGACTCGCGCTCGTTCTCCAGCAACAGCGCGCCATGAACCAGACCCACCGGACGTTGACCGCCCTTGCTCTGGCGCCAGCGCTGAGCGGTGCCAACCATCTTCCGGCCGTCGAGATTGACGTTGAAGCGTCCGTCGCAAAAGGCCCCTTCCACTTCGCCCAGCGAAGCCACCCCGCCCAATTCATCCAGCAATTGGCAGATGGGATCGCACAATCGGCGGTACCCGGTTTCGATGCGGCCATGGTCACCTTCGCTGCGCGGTGGCGCGTAGACCAAGGCGATATTGACGGTAGCGGCCGACTGCGGCACCGGCTCACCGCCGGTTTCGCGCAGCAGGACTGGCCAGCCATGGGCGGCCGATACTTCACAGGCGTGCTCGAACCCTGGCAGGCGACTCAAGCGGCGCGGCATGACCAGCGCGCGGTCATTGGGCTGCCAGAACAGCAGGCCGAACTCGGCGTCGCCCGCGCAGATGCTGGCCAACAGATCCTGTTCGGCTTGCAGGCCCGCTTCGACGGTGAGGGACATCACAGGCGACATGGGTCAGTCCAGCGTCGAGCCGCTCACCGGCAGGCCTCGTTCAGGAAAGAACAGCCGTTGCAATTCCGTCCCTGGGTTCTCGGCCCGCATGAATGCCTCGCCCACCAGGAATGAGTAGACATCGCTGACTTCCATCAGCTCGACATCGGCCCGATTGAGGATGCCACTTTCAGTGATGACCAGGCGATCCCGTGGGATGCGTGGCAACAGGTCCAGAGTGGTTTCCAGGCTGACTTCAAAGGTGTGCAGGTTGCGATTGTTCACCCCGACCAGCTTGGTATCGAGGGTTTTCAGGGCTCGCTCCAACTCGTCGCCGTCATGGACTTCCACCAGCACATCCAGCCCGACACTCTTGGCCACTGCCGCAAGCTCGGCCATTTTCACGTCGTCCAGGGCGGAAACGATCAACAGCACGCAATCGGCGCCCAGCGCCCGAGCCTCGACGATCTGGTACGGGTCGATCATGAAATCCTTGCGGATCACTGGCAACTTGCACGCTGCCCGCGCCTGCTTCAGGTAGTCGTCGGCCCCTTGGAAAAAGTCGACGTCGGTCAGCACCGAGAGACAGGTCGCGCCGCCCTTCTCGTAGCTTCGTGCGATGTCGGCCGGAACGAAGTGTTCACGGATCACGCCCTTGCTGGGTGACGCCTTCTTGATTTCGGCAATCACCGCCGGCTGTTTTTTCTTGGCCTGATCGATCAGCGCCGTGGCAAAACCCCGCGGCGCATCCGCTGAACGCGCCAGGCTTTCCAGCTCGGCCAGACTGACGCGAGCGCGACGCTCAGCCACTTCCTCAGCCTTGCGAGCCAGAATGTTTTCCAGAACCGTTGGCACGCTCATCCTTCGTTCTCCACTTTGAATACGGCGGTAAATGCACCCAACTCTTCGAGTTTTTCCCTGGCCAGGCCAGTGTGCAGTGCGTCATGGGCCAGTTCCACGCCTTGCTTTAGGCTGCTGGCGTGGTCGGCGGCGTACAACGCGGCGCCGGCATTGAGCACGATCATCTCGGCGGCTTTCTGGCCATTCTCGGTCTTGCGGCGACCCAGGGCATCGCGGATCAACTCCAGCGATTGGGCCGGACCATCGACCGCAAGGCCATGCAAGCTCTGGCTCTTCATGCCGAGGTCTTCAGGTTCGACCCAATACTCGCTGATCTGATCATTTTTTAGTTCGGCCACGAATGTGGGCGCCGCCAGGCTGAATTCATCCAGGCCATCCTTCGAATGGACCACCAGCACATGCTTGCTGCCCAGGCGTTGCAGGACCTCGGCCAATGGCCGGCACAACGCCTGGCTGAACACGCCCACCACTTGATGCTTCACGCCGGCCGGATTCGTAAGCGGGCCGAGCATGTTGAACAGCGTCCGCAGCCCCAGCTCACGGCGCGGCGCGGCAGCGTGTTTCATTGCGCTATGGTGCGTCTGGGCAAACATGAAACCAATGCCGACATTGTCGATACAGCGCGCCACTTGAACCGGCGTCAGGTTCAGGTAGATGCCAGCCGCCTCCAGCAGATCGGCACTGCCGCTCTTGCCTGAGACTGCGCGGTTGCCATGCTTGGCAACGGTGCAACCGGCCGCCGCAACGACAAACGACGAGGCGGTGGACACGTTGAAGATATTGGCGCCGTCACCACCGGTGCCGACCACATCGACCACGCCGTCCAGCGTCTTGAGTTCGACCTTGTCCGCCAACTCACGCATGGCCGAAACGGCACCGACGATCTCATCGATGCTCTCGCTTTTCATACGCATGGCCATCATGAACGCGCCGATCTGCGCATCCGTGCATTGGCCGGTCATGATTTCGCGCATCACGTCGCGCATCTCGTCGGTGCTCAGGTCGAGATGGCCGACGATACGGCTCAGGGCTGTCTTGATATCCATGAAAAGTCCTTAGCGCGTGCCGCCGGTTTGTTTGAGGAAGTTGGCGAACAGCTCGTGGCCCTGCTCGGTGAGAATAGACTCGGGATGGAATTGCACACCCTCGATATTCAACGTCTTGTGGCGCAACCCCATGATTTCATCGACGGAGCCGTCTTCAAGCTGGGTCCAGGCCGTCAATTCCAGGCAGTCGGGCAGCGTTTCGCGCTTGACGATCAGCGAGTGGTAGCGGGTGACGGTGAGCGGATGATTCAACCCGGCGAACACGCCCTTGTCCTCGTGGAATACCGGGCTAGTCTTACCGTGCATGACGTGCCGGGCGCGTACCACATCGCCACCGAATGCCTGGCCGATCGACTGATGCCCCAGGCAGACGCCCAGGATCGGCAGCTTGCCGGCGAAGTACTTGATGGCGTCGATGGAGATGCCCGCTTCGGTCGGCGTGCAGGGGCCGGGGGAAATCACGATGCGCTCAGGCTTGAGGGCTTCGATTTCGGCGATGGTCAGTTCGTCGTTGCGCACGACCTTGACTTCGGAGCCCAGCTCGCCGAGGTATTGCACAACGTTGTAGGTAAAAGAGTCGTAGTTATCGATCATCAGCAACATGGCGTAAGCAACCTATTGAATTCACTGACTTTAAACACAGCCTTCAGCGAGTGACCCGCACGCTGCTGCGCTTGGCGAGGCGATTGATGCCCCGGCGAAGCGGTTCTACAGCGGGTAAAGAAGGCAAATCGGTACAGGTCCGGCGAGGCCGGCGGAGAATCGTCAGGCGCGCCAACGCCAACGGGCGTGTGCCTTGATCATTTGATCCAGAAGTTTGCTGACAATCGACACAGGGGAAGTCTCGTTCATACGTCCCGGCACAGTAGCTTAGCTGGGCGGAGCACGCAATATGAGCGATCCCGAAGGGCTTTGAAACAATCACGACGTTTCTGACAGGTGGCAAAACGCCGGAAGTTTTTGGTACTGTCGTCTCGTTTTCTAACAAAAATAAGATAAAAACGGACTTTCACATGATAAAGAAGACGCTGTTCGTACCGATTGCCGGTTGCCTGCTCGCAATGGCCTGCGCCCAGGCGAGCGCCGCCCCCAACCCTTATTCCAAGTTCATCGTGTTCGGCGACAGCCTCAACGACGCCGGCCAGCTCGCCGACCCGAACGGCCCGCCCGGCTCGACAGCGCGCTATACCAACCGAACCGGTCCGATCTACACCGACGGCAGCGGTGAAGCCTATTCGGCCAACTCCACCCAATTGCTTGGTGGGCGCCTGGGCTATTCCGCCGACGAGACCGCCGCTTCCACGTCGGCGGTCCGCGCCGGCGAGGGGCTGGCAGATGGCAACAACTGGGCGGTAGGCGGGTATCGCACCGACCAGATTCTCGAATCGATCACTGGCGTGTCCGACACCGGCGAGCGCAGCCGTCCCGGCTACTTGCAGTCCAATGGCCTGCGTGCCGATCCGAATGCGCTGTATTACATTTCCGGTGGAGGCAACGACTTCCTGCAAGGCCGGGTGCTTACCCTCGAGCAAGCGAGTGAAGCCGCAGACCGCCTGGCCACCAGTGTCCAGGCGCTGCAAACGGCCGGCGCCCGCTATGTGATGGTCTGGCTGCTACCCGACCTGGGCCTGACGCCCTTCCTCAACGGCAGCCCTGCACAAGACTTTTTTTCGCAGCTGGGCAATCAGTTCAACCAACAACTGATCACCCGACTGCAAGGCATCGACGCCGAAATCATTCCGCTGAACATTCCGCTTTTACTGAAGGAAAGCTTCGCCGACCCGGCACGATTCGGCCTCGCCACCGGCGAGAACCTCACCGCCACTTGCTTCAGCGGCAACGGCTGCACGGAGAACGCCACCTATGGCATCAACAGCGCCACGCCGGATCCCAGCAAGCTGATCTACAACGACGCGGTCCATCCCACCGAAGCCGGACAGAAACTGATCGCCGACTACGCCTTTTCCCTGCTCGCGGCGCCCTGGGAGCTGACGCTGCTGCCGGAAATGGCCCACTCGACCTTACGTGCTCACCAGGATGAATTGCGCAGCCAGTGGCAATCGGACTGGGAAGACTGGCAGACGGTCGGCGAGTGGCGAGCCATCGTCGCCGGTGGCGGCCAGCACCTGGACATGGACAGCCAAGGCAGCGGCGCCAGCGCCGACGGCAGCGGCTACAGCCTCAACGTGGGCGGCAGCTATCGCCTCAACGAGGCTTGGCGCATAGGTGTCGCCGCCGGTTTCTACCGCCAGGACATGGACGCAGGCGATAACGATTCGACGTACAAGCTCAACAGCTACCTGGCGACGGCTTTCGCCCAGTTCCAGCAAAACCGCTGGTGGGCCGACGCGGCGCTGACCGGCGGCAAGCTCGACTACGACAACCTGGAGCGCAAGTTCGACCTGGGCGTCAACGAAGCGCAGGAGAAAGGCGACACCGACGGCCATCTCTGGGCATTCAGCACGCGGGTGGGCTACGACATCGCCCAGCCGGGCAGCGAATGGCACCTCTCGCCGTTTGTCAGCGCTGATTATGCGAAGGTGGAAGTGGATGGTTATTCGGAAAAGAGCAACCGCTCCACGGCCCTGACCTTCGATGACCAGACCCGCGATTCGAAACGCCTGGGCATTGGCTTGCAGGGCAAATACAACATCACCCGGCAGACCCAGGTGTTTGGCGAATATGCCCACGAACGCGAGTACGAAGACGACACGCAAAAGGTCAACATCGCCCTCAACAGCCTGCCGGCCAATGACTTCACACTGGAAGGCTACACACCACAGAGCCACCTGAATCGCCTGAGCCTGGGGGTCAGCCACAAGCTCACCCAGGACCTGGCGTTGCGGGGCGGTTATACACTGCGCAAGGACGATGACATGACCCAGCAAGGGGTGAGCCTGGGGGTCAGCCTGGACTTCTGATTGTGTAATCCCTGTGGGAGGGAGTTGCCTGAAGGACCTGTGGCGAGGGAGCTTGCTCCCGCTCGACTGCGCAGCAGTCGCATCAATGTGATGGGCCCGCTTCGCAGGCCAGCGGGAGCAAGCTCCCTCGCCACAGTTGTATGCTGAAGGGCTTCAGTCGTTCGAGGTCTGCTCGGCCAGCGCCACGGCGCGGAACATCGCGCGGCGCTTGTTCAGGGTTTCTTCCCATTCCAATGCAGGCACCGAGTCGGCGACGATACCGCCGCCGGCCTGCACGTGCAGTTCGCCGTTCTTGATCACCGCGGTGCGGATGGCAATCGCGGTGTCCATGTTGCCGTTCCAGGCGAAATACCCCACCGCCCCGCCGTATACCCCACGCTTGACCGGCTCCAGCTCATCGATGATTTCCATCGCGCGGATTTTCGGCGCGCCGGACAAAGTGCCCGCAGGCAGGATCGCCCGCAAGGCATCCATCGCCGTCAGCCCGGCCTTCAATTGGCCGGTGACGTTGGAGACGATGTGCATCACGTTGGAATAGCGCTCGATGACCATCTTCTCGGTGAGTTTCACCGAACCGATTTCCGAGACCCGCCCGGTGTCGTTGCGCCCCAGGTCGATCAGCATCAGGTGCTCGGCGATTTCCTTGTCGTCCGACAGCAGGTCCTCTTCCAGCGCCCGGTCAGCCTCCTCCGTGGCGCCACGGGGGCGAGTGCCGGCGATCGGGCGCACGGTGATCAGGTTGTCTTCGACCCGCACCAGCACTTCCGGCGAACTGCCCACGACATGGAAGTCGCCGAAGTTGAAGAAGTACATGTAGGGCGTCGGGTTGAAGCAGCGCAACGCCCGGTAGAGATCGATGGGCGCGGCCTTGAAGTCGATGGACATCCGTTGCGACGGCACCACTTGCATGCAGTCGCCGGCGAGGATGTATTCCTTGATGGTGTCGACGGCCCGTTCGTAATCGTCCTGGGTGAAACTGGAACGGAACACCGGGTCGGCCGCCGACTGCTTGCTGAAATCCAGGCCGGGACGCGGCGTGATCGGCTGACGGAGTTTTTCCAGCAGTGCCTGCAGGCTTTTCTGACCTTGCTCGTAGGCATCTTCCCGGGACGGGTCGGCAAGGACGATCGCGTGCATCTTGCCGGCGAGGTTATCGAAGACCACCACCGCGTCGGAGACCATCAGCAAGATGTCTGGCACGCCCAGCGGATCAGGGTTCGGGCAGGTGCCCAGGCGCTTTTCCACGTAGCGCACGCAGTCGTAGCCGAAATACCCCACCAGGCCGCCGTTGAAACGCGGCAGGCCGGGGATGGTCGGCACGTTGTAGCGGGCCTTGAAGGTTTCAACGAAGGCCAGCGGATCTTCGACTTCGAGGCTTTCGATTTCGACGCCGTCGTGGGTCACGCTGATGCGATGGTCATGGACCCGCAGCACCGTACGGCACGGCAAGCCAATGATGGAATATCGGCCCCACTTTTCGCCGCCCTGTACCGATTCGAGCAGGTAGGAATTGGGCTGGTCGGCGAGCTTGAGATAGATCGACAGCGGTGTGTCGAAGTCGGCCAGGGTTTCGCAGGCAAGGGGGATGCGGTTGTAGCCGGCAGCGGCTAGACGCAGGAATTCTTCACGGATCATGGGGTGCCTCGTGGCAAGAGGAGCTGACAGTCAGGTATGCAAACGCGCCGGATAACCGGCCAGGATCACGTCAGGCGCGCCAACGCCAGCGGGCCAGGGCCTTCATGACTTTCATCCAGAGTTTGCGAGTGACCACCACGATGGCGTTTCCAGAAGAGGATTGAACAGCGTCGGGCAACGTTATCTCAGCGGCCGGGTCCAGGCAACCGGGAATTAACAGACGCAAATCGTCGATCACCAGCGTCGGAAACTCTTCGGCGATTGGCCTGCCGTGGTTGTAGCCGTAACTCAACGCCACGCACTTGACCCCTGCCGCCTTGGCCGCCAGCACATCACTGCGCGAGTCACCGACGAACAGGGATTGGGAAGCCGGGATGTTGGCCATTTTCATCACGAAAAACAGCGCGGCCGGATCCGGCTTTTTCTGCGGCAAAGTATCGCCGCCGATGATCCAGCGGAAATAGCGGCCGATTTTCATCTGGTCCAGCAACGGCGCAACGAAACGCTCCGGTTTGTTGGTAATCAGGGCCATTTCAACGCCCTGCTTCTTCAGCCATTTGAGGGTGGAGCGCACGCCAGGATAGACCACTGTCAGCTGGTGATTGTCTTCGTAGGCTTCATTGAACAACGCCAGCGCCTGCTCGGCTTCGGCCTCATCGACGCCTTGGGCATCGATGTCGTTGGCCAGGGCCCGGCGCACCAGCATGGGCGCGCCGTTGCCGACCCAGTGGCGCACCGCGTCGATGCCGGCGGGCGGGCGCCCAAGCTTGAGCAGCATCGTGTCCACGGCCGCCGCGAGGTCCGGGACCGAATCGACCAAGGTGCCATCGAGGTCGAACATCACCAGACGCGGCAAGCTGCCGGGGAAGAGCTGCTCGAAGCCGCTCATGGGCGCGCCAGGGCCAGTTCGGCGCGCATTTTTGCGATCACCTCTTGGTAGTCGGGCGCGTTGAAGATCGCAGAGCCGGCGACAAAGGTGTCGGCGCCGGCCGCGGCGATTTCACGGATATTGTTCACGTTCACGCCACCGTCGATTTCCAGGCGGATGTCACGGCCCGAGGCGTCGATCAGGGCACGGGCTTCGCGCAGCTTGTCGAGGGTGCCCGGGATGAACTTCTGCCCGCCGAAACCAGGGTTGACGCTCATCAGCAGGATCATGTCGACCTTGTCCATCACGTACTTGAGCACGTCCAAGGGTGTCGCCGGGTTAAACACCAGGCCAGCCTTGCAACCGCCTTCGCGGATCAACTGCAAGGAGCGGTCGACATGCAGCGTGGCTTCCGGGTGGAAGGTGATGTAGGTGGCGCCTGCCTCGATGAAGTCACCGACGATGCGGTCCACCGGGCTGACCATCAGGTGCGCGTCGATCGGCGCGGTGATGCCGTATTTGCGCAGCGCCGCGCAGACCATCGGGCCGATGGTCAGGTTGGGCACGTAGTGGTTGTCCATGACATCGAAATGCACGATGTCGGCCCCGGCGGCCAGAACATTGTCCACTTCCTCCCCCAGGCGGGCGAAGTCGGCGGAGAGAATCGACGGAGCAATAGCGAAGGGCTGCATGACGCACCTGTTTTGAGCGAAATCACGATGGCGCGCATTGTATACCTCAAGATTTGGCGCGCCCACCGTGACAGTCGATCAATACGCCGCGCGGTAGATCTTCTCGATATCGGCGGCGCTCAACTGACGCGGATTGTTGCGCATCAGGCGCTCGATCCCCGCCGCCTCCACCGCCATGGACGGGATCACGTCCTCGGTCACCCCCAGGCTGCTCAGGCCCTGGGGAATCTGCACGGCGGCGCACAGCGCAACCATGGCTTCCACGGCTTCGTCGGCCGCTTCAAGATCACTCAAATGAGCGGTCCTGATGCCCATGGCCTCGCCGATATCACGCATGCGCTCGACGCAGGCCATCTTGTTCCAGGCCATCACATACGGCAGCAACAAGGCGTTGGCGACACCATGGGACACATGAAAGCGCCCGCCCAACGGATAGGCCAGCGCATGCACTGCCCCGACCCCGGCATTACCGAAGGCCATGCCGGCCATCAAGCTGGCCGTGGCCATGTCTTCACGGGCTTGCAGATGGTTAGGATTGGCATAGGCCTTGGGCAGCGCGCGGGTGATCAGTTTGATTGCGCCGATGGCCAGGGCATCGGTGATCGGCGAAGCATTGAGCGACAGGTAGGCCTCGATGGCGTGCACCAGCGCATCGACGCCACTGGCGGCCGTGACGCTGCGCGGGCAGGTGAGGGTCATTTGCGGGCTGACCAGCGCCACGTCCGGCAACAGAAAATCGCTGACGATGCCTTTTTTCAGCTGCGCGGCCTTGTCGGAGAGGATCGCCACGTTGGTGACTTCCGAACCGGTGCCGGCCGTGGTGGGGATGGCAATCATGGGCGGGCCTTTGCGCGGCACCTGATCGACGCCGAACATGTCCTGCAATTCGCCGTGATAACCGGCATAGACGCCCACGCATTTGGCGATGTCGATGGCACTGCCGCCGCCCAGGCCGATCAGGCCATCGTGGCCGCCGTCGCGGTAGGCTTGCATGCAGTCTTCGACGATGGCGATTTCCGGGTCCGGCATGACCCGGTCGAAAATCTCGTAGTCGCGCCCGCCCAGGTGCTGCAGGGCCAAGTCCACGGTGCCGGACTTGACCAGCGCCGCGTCGGTCACGATCAGCGGATTGTCGACGTCCAGTCGCGTCAGCTCGGCGGCCAGTTGCTCGATGGCAGCGGCACCGGTGATCAGTTTATGGGCGATCTTGAATGAGGAAAGACTCATGTGCGCGGCCTCTTATTCGAGTATGGGCTGGCACAAGGATAGCTCGGTATTGAGGGTTGTCTGCCATTCAGCTTATGAATACACCGCAAACCCAATGTGGGAGCGGGCTTGCTCGCGAATGCGGTGGAACATCCAACAACTGGGTCGACTGTTACACCGCTTTCGCGAGCAAGCCCGCTCCCACAGGGATCAACGCTAACCGTCAGACTTGGGCAGTGCGCAGCTTCTCGCTACGCCCACGCAACCATTCCAGGGTCAGCAGCAGGACCACCGAGAAGGCGATCAGCAACGTCGCCGCCGCGGCGATGGTAGGGCTGAGGTTTTCGCGGATACCACTGAACATCTGCCGTGGCAGGGTTGCCTGCTCAGGGCCAGCGAGGAACAGCGTCACCACCACCTCATCGAACGATGTTGCGAAGGCGAACAGTGCGCCAGAGATCACGCCCGGGGCGATCAACGGCAGGGTCACCCGACGAAACGCCGTCAGTGGCGATGCTCCAAGGCTGGCGGCGGCGCGGACCAGGTTGTGGTTGAACCCCTGCAAGGTCGCCGACACCGTGATGATGACGAACGGCACACCCAGCACCGCATGGACCACGATCAGCGAGAAGAAACTGTTGCCCATCCCCAGCGGTGCGAAGAACAGATAACTGGCCACGCCGATGATCACCACCGGCACCACCATGGGCGAGATCACCAAGGCCATCACCAGCGCCTTGCCGGGGAAGTCGCCGCGGGTCAGGCCGATGGCCGCGAGCGTGCCGAAGATCATCGCCAGCAAGGTCGCCGCCGGGGCCACGATGATGCTGTTTTTCAGTGCCCGCATCCATTCGGCCGAGGCGAAGAAATCGTGGTACCACTGCAGTGAGAAACCTTGCAGCGGGTACACCAGGAAACTGCCGGAGTTGAACGACAGCGGAATGATCACCAGCACCGGCAGGATCAGGAACAACAGGATCAACCCGCAGAGTATGCGCAGGCTGTAGAACCAAACCCGCTCAATGGGGGACATGTAAGGACTCACCATTTTCGATCTCCCCCTTAGCTCAGGCGCAGGCGACTGGCGCCCACCAGCCAGCTGTAAATCAGATAAAGCACAATGGTCGCCAGCAACAGCAGCCCGCCGAGCGCCGTGGCCATGCCCCAGTTGATGCTGGTGTTGGTGTAGAACGCGACGAAGTAGCTGACCATCTGGTCGTTCGGGCTGCCCAGCAGCGCCGGCGTGATGTAGTAGCCAATGGCAAGGATGAACACCAACAGGCAACCGGCGCCAACACCGGCGTAGGTCTGCGGGAAGTACACCCGCCAGAAACTGGCGAACGGGTGGCAGCCCAGGGAAATCGCCGCCCGCATGTAAGTAGGCGAGATGCCTTTCATCACGCTGTAGATCGGCAGGATCATGAACGGTAATAGGATGTGAACCATGGAGATGTACACACCGACGCGGTTGAACACCAGTTCCAGGGGTTTATCGATGACACCCATGGCCATCAGCGCGCTGTTGATCAAGCCGCCCGATTGCAGCAGCACGATCCACGCCGCGACCCGCACCAGGATCGACGTCCAGAACGGCAGTAGCACCAGAATCATCAACAGGTTGCTCTGGCGCGATGGCAGGTTCGCCAACAGGTAGGCCAACGGATAGGCCAGTACCAGGCAAATCGCGGTAATCACCAGGCCCATCCAGAAGGTGCGGGCGAAGATGTCGAGGTAGATCGACTGGTCAGGGGTGGCCGGGGCCAGTTCGCCGAGGTCATCGATGCGGTGATCGACGGCTGCCAGCAGGTAATACGGGGTAACGTTACTGGTGTTGCGGCGGATCACCTGCCAGTACGCCGGGTCGCCCCAACGCTCATCGAGGTTTTCCAGGGCTTCTTTATAGGAAGCCGGCTCGGTGGCAAACGGCAACGCCCGAGCGGTCTTGGTCAGCAGGCTGCGGTAGCCGGCCAATTCCATGTTCAAGCGCTTGGACAAATCGCCCAGGGTCTGATTCTTGCGGGCTTCGGCCAGGTCTTCAGTGGCAGCCTTGTACACCGGCTCGCCCGGCAGACCGCGTCCGTCCCAGGCCGCGACAGCGGCGACAGTGCGCGGCATGGCGCCCACCACTTCCGGGTTGCTGACGCTTTTGAACAGCAGCGCCACGATTGGCACCAGAAACACCAGCAACAGAAACAGCACCAGCGGCGCGATCAAGGCCTGGGCTTTCCAGCGGTTGACCCGCTCGGCATGTTTGAGCCGCTGCTTGAGGGTGGGGCTGGTGCCCGCGTTCAGTGGAACGGCGATGGCCATGGCGAACTCCGCAAATCTTTTTATCGTTACAGGGGCGGCGAGCCGCCTCTGTTCTTTTGAACATCCGATTGAAGCAAACCCCGTGGGAGCGGGCTTGCTCGCGAAAGCGGTGTGTCAGTCAACCCAAATGCCGAGAGTGATGACGCCTTCGCGAGCAAGCCCGCTCCCACACGACCATCAGCGGTTACTTCGCAGCCCAGGAGTTGAAGCGCTGCTCCAGTTGCTCGCCGTTGTCAGCCCAGAAGCTGACGTCGATCTGCACCTGGTTGGCGATGTTTTCCGGGGTGGTCGGCATGTCTTTCAGGACATCCTTGGCCAGCAACGGCACTGCCTGGGTATTGGCCGGGCCGTAGGCGATGTTTTCCGAGTAGGTCTTCTGCTGCTGCGGTGCCACCGAGAAGGCGATGAATTTCTTCGCCGCTTCGGCGCGGGTCTTGTCCAGGCCGCGAGGGATGGCCCAAGCGTCGAAGTCGTAGATGCCGCCGTTCCACACCACCTTCAGGTTGCTTTCTTTTTGTACCGCGGCGATCCGGCCGTTGTAGGCCGAACTCATGACCACATCACCGGATGCCAGGTACTGCGGCGGCTGGGCGCCGGCTTCCCACCACTGGATATTCGGCTTGAGCTCATCGAGCTTCTTGAACGCACGGTCCTGGCCATCTTTGCCGGCCAGCACCTTGTAGACGTCCTTCGGTGCAACGCCGTCGGCCATCAAGGCGAATTCCAGGGTGTACTTGGCGCCTTTGCGCAGGCCGCGCTTGCCTGGGAATTGCTTGGTGTCCCAGAAGTCCGCCCAACTGGTCGGTGCGGTCTTGAGCTTGTCGGCGTTGTAGGCCAGCACGGTCGACCACACGAAGAAACCGACGCCGCAAGGTTGGATAGCGCCCTTGACGTAATCTTCGGCCTTGCCGAACAGGGCCGGATCGAGTTGCTCGAACATGTCTTCGTCACAACCACGGGACAATTCCGGAGACTCGACTTCCACCAGGTCCCAGGAAACGCTCTTGGTGTCGACCATGGCCTTGACCTTGGCCATTTCGCCGTTGTACTCGCCAGCCACGATCTTGCCGTTGCCGGCCGCTTCCCACGGTGCGTAGAAGGCTTTGACCTGAGCCGCCTTGTTCGCCCCGCCGAAAGACACCACGGTCAGGTCCGGGCCCGCCGCCATCGCGCTTGCCGCACCCATCATGCCCAGTGTCAGGGCTGTGAACTTCAGGGATCTCAACATTTATTGTTCTCTCCACGTGCAGGGTTGGTGTTGGTACAGCAGGGGGCGATCAATTCGCCTCTAAAAGGGGATCGAGCGCACGCACATGCTCGACTTGCCAGCCAAGCGGAACCACGTCCCCGACGGCGAGCGCGGGATCGAGCTCGGCAATCGGCTGTTTCACGAAGAAGTCGTTCTTGCCGCAGACTTCCAGGCGAACCCGGACGTGGTCGCCCAGATAGATGAATTCCGCCACCCTCCCTGAGAAGCGGTTGACACATTGTTCGCTGACACCGTTGAGGCTCACCCGCTCCGGACGGATCGACAGGGTCACCGGCTCGCCGGGCTGGCCGACGTTCACCGCCAGGGCCTCGACTTTCTCGCCGCGCGCCAACTCCACCAGGCAACGATCGCCGGTGTGGCTGTGCAGGCGACCGTTGAGACGGTTGTTTTCGCCAATGAAGTTGGCGACGAAGGTATTTTTCGGCTCTTCATACAGGGTGCGTGGTGGGGCGATTTGCTGGATCTCGCCCTGGTGGAACACCGCCACGCGGTCGGACATGGTCAAGGCTTCGCCCTGGTCGTGGGTCACGTAGACCACGGTCACGCCAAGGCGCTGGTGCAGGTGCTTGATTTCCATCTGCATGTGTTCGCGCAATTGCTTGTCCAGCGCGCCGAGGGGTTCGTCCATCAGCACCAGCTGCGGCTCGAACACCAGCGCCCGGGCCAGGGCTACCCGCTGCTGCTGGCCGCCGGACAATTGCGCCGGGTAGCGTTGGGCGAAGCTGTCCAGCTGGACCATGCTCAGGACGCGCTTGACCCGATCGCTTACGTCGCTCTTGTTCAAACCACGCACAGTCAGTGGGAAGGCGAGGTTCTCGGAGACGGTCATGTGCGGGAACAAAGCGTAGTTCTGAAACACCATGCCGATGTCGCGCTTGTGCGGCGGCACATTATTGATCGAGCGCCCGGCCAGCAGGATCTCGCCGGCGGTCGGGGTTTCAAACCCGGCGAGCATCATCAGGCTGGTGGTCTTGCCGGAGCCGGAGGGCCCGAGCAGGGTCAGGAATTCGCCTTTGCGAATGTCCAGGTTGAGGTCTTTGACGATCAGGTTCTCGCCGTCGTAGCTCTTTTGCACACCACGAAAGCTGACCAGCACATCACTGGCCCCCGCGCTTGAATCGACCTGGCTCATACCCGCACCTTTTGTTTTGATGACTGCTTGTGAATCAAGCCTAGTGGAGCCTGGGGGTCGCGCAAATCGGGGGGCAGGAGAGAATCGCCTCAGCCGGATGGAAGAGTCGGGGTAGGGATTGCCCTACAAGGATGGCGGGATTGGGTAAGGACAGCGGGCAGTTGGCAGCGGCACGCCGCAAGTAGGGGCAAAAGCGCTGTTGGGGCGTGTCGCAAATGGATATGCCTACCCATCTTCCTTGTGGGAGCGGGCTTGCTCGCGAAGGCGGAGTGTCAGTCGACAAATCGCTGAATGTCAGTCCGTCTTCGCGAGCAAGCCCGCTCCCACAGGGGAAATTGTGGTGAGGATTAGAGCAACTTGTGCTCCATCGCATATTTCACCAGTTCCGCCAATGAGGTGATGTTGAGCTTTTGCATCAGCCGCGCCTTGTGGGTGCTGATGGTCTTGCTGCTCAGGGCCAGTTGCTGGGCGATGTCGTTGACGTTGGCACCCTGGGCCAGGCGTTCGAAGACCGAGAATTCGCGTTCGGACAACAGCGAGTGCAGCGGCCGCGTATCGGTGAGGCCGACTTCGAAGACCATGCGGTCGGCCAGGTCCGGGTCGATGTAGCGTCCACCGGCCGCGACCTTGCGAATCGCCATGAGCAGCAGGGCCGGGTCGCTGTCCTTGGTCGCGTAGCCGGCGGCGCCGACTTTAAGCGCGCGAGCAGCCATTTGCGCTTCATCATGCATCGACAGCACCAGGATAGCCGGCGGATTGTTCAGCGCCCGGATCCGTGGGATCGCCTCCAGGCCGTTGACCCCCGGCATGGAAATGTCCAGCAGCACTACTTCGCAGGGCACGTGACGCAGGGTCTCGAGCAATTGTTCGCCATTGCTCGCCTCCCCTACCACCACCAGATCCTTGGCCAGGCCGATCAACTGCTTGATGCCTTCGCGGACAATGGTGTGGTCTTCGGCTACCAGTACACGGATCACGTTCTTCTCCAGGTTTAAAATCTCATCGCGAACGGGTTCGCAATGGCTACTTTACGCTCGACGTCCTTGCAAGCCGATACACCGCTTTCGCGAGCAAGCCCGCTCCCACAATGGATCGGCGGTAAACACACATCTTGAATCCACCCCGATACAAGGTGGGAGCGGGCTTGCTCGCGAAGGCGCCAGCCCAGGCAACCCAAGACCATCAGGCCTCATGCAGCGGCACCCGCACCGACAGGGTCGTGCCCTCCCCCGGCTCGCTGTCCAAGGCCAATTGCCCACCCATGATCAGCACCCGTTCGCGCATGCCGACCAAGCCAAAGGATGTGGGCCGGCTCGTATCGGCAATAAATCCTACACCGTCGTCGCTGACCGTCAGACATAAATCAGCACCTTGCTGGACTAGCGTCAACTCCACGGTATGCGCCTGGGCATGGCGCATCACGTTGGTCAGCGCCTCCTGGAGAATCCGAAACAGGCCGATGGCCTTGGCGTCGCTCAGGGTTGGCAGGTTGTCCGGCACCTGCACCAGGCAAGGAATCTGCGTGCGCGCCTCGAAGCGCCGGGCCTGCCATTCGATGGCCGAGGCAATGCCCGCATCCAGGATGGGCGGGCGCAACGCCGTCGCCACGTCCCGCACCAGTTGGAACAACTGGGCAATCAGGCGCTTCATGCTGTTAAGCCGCTCCTGCAGACCCGGGTCGAGTTGCGCATAGGCCAACTCACACATGGATGTTTCAAGCTTCAACACCGTCAGCATCTGGCCCAGCTCATCATGAACTTCCCGGGCAATACGGGCCTTTTCCTCTTCCCGCACACTCTCCAAGTGTGCCGACAATTCGCGCAATTGCTCCCGGGAGCTGGCCAGCTCCAGCTCGATGCGCTTGCTGTTCGTGATGTCCCAAACGATACCGTCCCAGACGTAAGCGCCATCCTCGAGGCGACGGGTGATTGCCTTGATCTCGGCCCAACGTTCCTGGCCTTCGCGGGTCAGGATACGGCCCTGCCAGGACCAGTCACTGTCGGTATCCAGCGCCTGGTCCTGGGTACGGTGGTAATCGGCCTTGTCCTGCGGGTGCACCAGGCTGCGCAGCCCAGTGTCGCTGCGGGCCAGGGTTGCAGGGGAATAGCCCACCAGGCTTTCGCTGCTGTAGGCGAAGTCGATCTGGCCGGTCACCGGCGCCCGCTCCAGGCGAAAGACCAGGCCGGGCACATTGGCGGCGATCCCTTGCAACCGCGCCTCACTTTCGCGCAACGCCGCCAGCGCACGTCGGCGTTCGGTCACGTCGTTGAGGTAGACCACCAAATATTCGGCGTCGCGAAAACGCAGGAAGCTCAGGGAAACGTCGGTCGGCAGGATGCTGCCATCGGCTCGCACGCATTCGGTCTCGAAACTCTGCGGTCCGTCTTCACTGGCCCGGGCGCGCTTCCACAGGTTCAACCAGCGATCCATGTGCAAGCCCGGTTCGAAGTCAATCAGGGGTCGGTCAATAATGGCGCCCGAGGCGTAGCCAAGCATGGTTTCGGCCGCTCGGTTGGCATAACGCACGTGGCTGTCCCAATTGACCCAGAGGATGCCCACCGTGCTTTGATCGATGGAGAACTGCGTCAGGCGCAAGGCCTCCTCGCTGGCCGTACGCTGGGCGATGTCTTCCCGCGCGGAGCGCAATCGGCGCTCCAGGCCACGTTGCTGGCGGCGCTGCCAGAACACGATGGCGACACTGCTGAGCAGCAAGGCCAGGATCAACAGGGTCAGGTTCTGCCAGAAACCCGGGGTTTCGGTCAGGCGCGGGTATTTGGGCTTGAGCCAACGGCTGTGCAGTTGCTCCAGCTCCTTGGCCGGGATTGCCTGCAAACCGCTGTCGATGATCTCGGCCAGTTCCGGCCAATCCCGGCGTGTGGCGACCCGCAGCAGCTGCGGCAGGCCAATGTCGCCCACCACCGCCAGCTCGGCGAACTCGGGTTCGACCATCAGTCGTCCAAGTTGCGCCTCGTCGACCACCGCGTATCGGGCCTGCTGGGTCAGCAGCAATTGCAGGGCCTCGCGCTCCAGCGGCACACCTTGCAGATTCAGTGTCGGGTAGTTGCTGCGCAAGTAATCAGCCGTGGCGCTGGGCATGCGCACGGCGACGCGGGCCTGGGCGTCGAGTTTTTCCAACTCCACCCCCTCGGCGCCCTTCTGCGCTCCGACGATCAATTGCGGCACACGCATGTAGGGGTTGGAGAACTGCCAGAGCTTGAGCCCGCCCGGGGACTGGGTCAGGCCGGGAGCGATGTCCACCTCACCCGCGCGCACCGCGGCTTCCAGTTGCGCCACGTCCTGGAAATTGCGCCAGGTCAGCTCGACGTTCAATGCCTTGCCCAGCCATTGCATCAACTCGACGTTGGTGCCGGACAACCGCTGCAAGCGTCGGTCGTATTGCGCATAAGGCGCCTGCAAGACCAGGCCGACCCGCCATTGTGGATGTTGCACCAGCCATTGGCGCTGCCCTGCATTCAATTGCACCCCAGGCGACGACGGCGCGGGGGCGGCCCACGCCATCAAGGGAAGCCATAAACAGCCGATAACCCACAGGCAGCAAAAACGCATCATTGAAGTCTCATGCACTGACAAATACTGACCAACCCATTAGGCTGCCGGAAATACTTCTGGTCATGGAATATCCGATGCCCTTTGTTTATCGCCTGGCATTGCCAGCATTGTGCCTGTCGCTGATCCTGCCAAGTGCCTTTTCTGTCCAGGCCAGCGAAACGGCCCCCGTCGCCGAGCAACCTGCCGAGGAGAAACCCGTCGAGCGCCAACCCTTGCTCGAGCGTAGCCAGGAGGAAGCGACGGCACTTGAACGAAAGGTTCCCCCCCAGGAACAGCAACAGTTGCAGACCGGCAGCGACACCTTCCTGGCGCTGTGGAAACCGGCCAATACCAGTGACCCCAGGGGTGCGGTCATCATAATCCCCGGTGCCGGCGAAACGGCTGACTGGCCTCAAGTCGTCGGCCCATTACGTAAAAAACTGCCCGATGCCCAGTGGAGCAGCCTGAGTATCACCCTGCCGGACCTGCAAAGCGACGTCATTGCACCGCGCGTGGTGGAAGCGCCGCCCGAGACCAAACCGGCCGACGCCGTTGCAGCGGCACCGGACGCGACCACTTCGGCACCGATCGAACAAGTCGCCGGCGGCGAAGCCGATGCGGTGGACCCAGTCGTTGCCCAAGCCGATGAAGAGCACGCCAGGGCCGATGCCGAGCGCATCTTCGCTCGCATCGACGCGGCGCTGGCCTACGCCGAACAGCAAAGCGCACGCCGCATCGTGTTGCTGGGCCATGGCACCGGCGCCTATTGGGCCGCGCGTTACTTGAGTGAAAAACAGCCTGCGCAAGTCGAACGCTTCGTGATGGTGGCCGCCCAGACGCCAGTCACCGCCAAGCCTGGCCTGGCCGAACTGACCCCGACCTTGAAACTGGCCACCGCCGATATTTTCTACATGGACAAGGCGCTGGATCGCAACGCGGCGCTGGAGCGCTTGCAGGGGAGCAAACGCTTGAAAGGTTCCACATTCAGCCAAGTGTCCCTCAAGGCCCTGCCGAACCGGTCGGCGGAGCAGGAACAGCTGTTTCGGCGGGTGCGGGGTTGGTTGGATCCGCAGAAAGCGGGGGAGTAAAGGCTAGTCCAGCGTGTGCGCCCACCATCCACCGTGGCGAGGGAGCTTGCTCCCGCTGGACTGCGAAGCGGTCCTGAGACCAGGCGCCGCCGCTCTTCAAAGAACGATCGCGTGAACCGGATTGCGACTGCTGCGCAGCCGAGCGGGAGCAAGCTCCCTCGCCACAGAGGCGGGTGAGACTAACGAAAATCCCGTCGCTCGCGAATCAACCGATAGGCGTTATGCAATTCCCGGGTTCTATCGGTGGCTTCACGCACCTGCAAGGGTGTCGCACCGCTGCCGGCAATCTTGTCCGGGTGATGCCGACTGAGCAGGCGCCGATACGCGCGCTTGATCTGCGACGGTTCGCTGGTGGCCGAAACCCCCAGCAGGCGCAAGGCCTCCTGATAGGTCACGCCGGCGTTGGGCCGCGACAGTTTCTGCGGTTCGTAATCAGCCGCCAACGCCTGGACCTGTTGCGGCGTCCAACCCAACCAGCGTCCCCATTGGGTCACCAGTTCTCGCTCGCCGACACCGGCGCGTCCGTCGGCCCAGACCATCCGCCAACAGGCGCGCAACACCCCTTCGGCCGCATGGGGCTGGGCGGCCAGGCGACGCATATAGCCGCGCAAGCGATCGTTGCCGGACTTGCCCCGGTTGAACGCCGCGATGGCCCGGCGTTGCGCCGATTCGCTCAAGTCCAGCGCCCGCATCTCCTGGCGAGCCTGCTGGATATGGCCATCGACCACACGCCCGTCGCATTTGGCCAGGCGTCCGAGCAACACAAACAATAATTCGTCGTTGCGTAACGCCGGGCGTCCGCCCAGACGCTCACGTATTTGCGCCCAACCCTGCAGGTTCAGGCGCCGGTCCAGCGCCTGCCCTAACAACGCGCCGAGCATGGCCCCCGGGATGCTGGCTATGGCAAAGCCCGCCCCGGCTCCAATCAGAGTCCCTGGCCACCACATATCAACCGCTCGCTTCTATCAAGGTTTCGACCTGCGCCAAACGTTCATGGGTACCGACATCGACCCAATGCCCTTTCAGGTGCTCGCCACTGACGCGCCCCTCGGCCATGGCCGTGCGCAACAGCGGTGCAAGCTTGAAGGCACCGTCCGAGCAACCATTGAACAATTGCGGATGCAGGACGGCGATGCCGCTATAGGTCAGGTTGTCGGCAGGTGTTTGCTCATCGTGAACCTTTCCGTCGACCAGGGTGAAATCACCGCCCGGGTGATGCTCAGGATTATCGACCAGCACCAGGTGCGCCAGTCCTTCCAGCGGCTTGCGCAATACACTGAAATCGTAATCGGTCCAGACATCGCCGTTCACCACCAAAAACGCGTCATCGCCCAGCAGCGGCAAGGCCCGAAAGATTCCACCGCCGGTTTCCAGCGGCTCGCCTTCGGGGGAAAAACGGATGTTCACGCCAAACCGTGAACCATCCCCCAAGTGATCTTCGATCTGTTGGCCGAGCCAGGCGTGATTGATCACGACCTCGGTGAAACCGGCCTTGGCGAGCGCCCGCAAGTGGTATTCGATCAAGGGCACGCCACCCACACGAATCAACGGCTTTGGCGTGGTCAGGGTCAAGGGGCGCATGCGCTCGCCCTTGCCCGCGGCCAGGATCATCGCTTTCATGCCGTTTCCCCGGCCGATTGCCGCAGGCTGCCAAGCAGCTCATCGAGCGGTGCCAGCTCAGGACGACGGGCAATGACCGCTTCTATATAGGCAAAGAAACGCGGCACATCGCCGAGGTAACGTGGCTTGCCGTCACGATGGCAAATGCGCGCGAATATCCCGATGACCTTGAGATGACGCTGCACGCCCATCAAATCGCTGGCCCGCAGGAAATCCTCAAGATCCGGCTGGACGGGAATACCCAGGGCGCCGGCCTGCTGCCAGTAACGCTCCAGCCAACCGCGCACCCGCGCCTCGGGCCAACTGAGGAAGGCATCCTTGAACAGGCAGGTCACGTCATAGGTCACCGGGCCATAGACCGCATCCTGAAAGTCCAGCACGCCGGGGTTCGGCACGCTGAGCATCAGGTTGCGCGGCATGTAGTCGCGGTGCACCAGCACTTTGGGCTGGGCCAAGGCGCTGTCGATCAGCAGCTCGGTGGCTTGCTGCCAGAGTTGCTGCTGGGCCGAATCGAGTTCGATGCCCAACTCGCGCTTGACGTACCACTCGGGAAACAGTTCCAGCTCTCGACGCAGCAACGCGACATCGTAGCTCGGCAGCGGCGCGACCATCGGCAGTTGCTGGAAAGCCAACAAGGCTTGCAGGGCATCTGCGAATAAATCGTCGGCATTTTCACCGTCGATCACGTCCAGATACGTCTGGTTGCCCAGGTCGTTGAGCAAAAGAAAGCCGCGCTCGAGGTCTTCGGCATAAATTTTCGGCACGTTGATGCCGGATTTCGCCAGTAAAAAAGCAATATCCACGAAGGGTTTGCAGTTTTCCTGGGGCGGCGGCGCATCCATCACGATCAACGTGCGGCCCTCGCCTTCCCAGCGGAAATACCGCCGGAAACTCGCGTCACTGCTGGCGGCGGTCAACGTGGCCGGGGGTACAGCCCCCCACCCCTGTTGAGTGAAAAGGATCGGCAGCTGTTCATCGAGCCAAAGTTTCAGGTGTTGCAAGCGTACATCTTGGTCGGGCATTGCAAGGGTCTCCGACGGCGCTAGCCGTCAAGCGGGTCATGCTTTATTATCCAGCATCTTTTTCAGACCATCGAGAGGCGTGCGGCCCACACCGCGGGCAGATGGCACGCAGGAAGCCCGGACTAATAAGATGGCATTGAAATCCCCCGCGTTTCGTAAAAAATTTCCGTTGCTGGTCACCGGCAGTCTGCTGGCCCTGCAACCCCTGGCCTCTTCATTCGTCGTCGCGGCGCAGCAGTATGACTGCTCCGTCTCCGCTTCGGGTGCCTGGGACTGTGCACCCAAGACACCGGCTGCCGCGTTGCCGCCGCGTCCCGTGCATGATGGCAGTGCGGTTTCCGACAGCGGCGCCGCTGTGGCCGACAGCAGCTCGGGCGAGGAAGCCGGCGAAAAGCCGATGCTCGTGACCGAAGCCAAGGGCCGTGGCTTGAAGTCGCGCAGTGCAGACTACAGCCACCTGGATTGGGTTCCACGCGAGAACCTCACCCCGGCGCAACTGGCTGAAACCGGTCCTTACTGTGCGGGTGCCTATATCGAGCCGACGCGTCCTGGCATGGATGACAAGACGGCCAAGAGCGACGCGCCCACCTTCCTCGGCGCCAAGGCGTCGCGCTATCAGCAGGAAGAACAGGTGGCGACCCTGGCCGGCGACGTGGTCATGCGCCAAGGCAGCATGCAGGTCGAGGCCGACGAGGCCAGCCTGTACCAGGCCGAGAACCGTGGCGAGCTGAGCGGCAACGTGCGGGTTCGCGACAACGGTGCGCTGATTGTCGGCGACCACGCCGATGTGCAGCTGGACACCGGCGAAGCCAAGGTCGACAACGCCGAATACGTGATGCACAAATCGCGCATCCGCGGTAACGCGCTGTACGCCAAGCGCGCCGAGAACGCGATCATCCGCCTCAAGGACGGTACGTACACCACATGCGAGCCGGGCAGCAATGCCTGGACACTCAAGGGCAACAACATCACCTTGAACCCGGCCACCGGTTTCGGCACCGCGACCAACGTGACGCTGCGGGTCAAGGACTTCCCGGTCCTGTACACGCCATACATCTATTTCCCGATCGACGACCGTCGCCAGTCCGGCTTCCTGCCGCCGACCATCGGCAGCGGCAGCGACACCGGCTTCCTGCTGGTCACCCCGTACTACTTCAACCTGGCGCCGAACTACGACGCCACGTTGTACCCACGCTACATGGCCAAGCGCGGCCTGTTGATGGAAGGCGAGTTCCGCTACCTGACCAAGTCCAGCGAAGGTCAGTTCGGTGCTGCGTACCTCAACGACGAAGACGATGAGCGCAGCGGGCAGAGCGATTACGACAAGACCCGCTACATGTACAACTGGCAGCACAAGGGCGGTCTCGATTCGCGCGTGCTGACGGAAGTCGACTACACCAAGATCAGCGATCCTTACTATTTCCAGGATCTTAAAAGCGATCAGATTGGTATCGAGACCAATGATCGCGTCAATCAGCAAGGGGTCGTCAGCTATCGGGGGGACAACTATGTTGCCCGCTTGAATGCACAGGCTTACCAGCTGGCGACGATTTCGAAGATCACACCGTATAACCGCCTGCCTCAGATCACGTTCAGTGGTGCCCTGCCGGAGCATCCGTATGGGCTGGATTTCGCATACAAGACAGAGTTGGTACGGTTTGACCGTGATTTGCGCACTGGCAACTATACCGATGAGGACGGCAACGTCGAGCCGTGGCTGGATACCAACGTTCGCGGCCTGGCACGGGCTAACGGCAATCGCATGAACCTCGCGCCGGTTATGAGCCTGCCGATGACCGCGTCCTATGGCTATCTCAAGCCGTCCCTCAAGTACCAATACACCCAATATGATTTGGATCTGGATGGTACGGGCAAAAGCGTCGTTGGAAACGGCTACGACAGCACGCCAAACCGCAGTGTCCCTATCGCCAGCATCGACAGCGGTCTGTACTTCGACCGCAACACGCAATGGTTTGGCACCAACTATCGTCAGACTCTGGAACCACGCCTGTTCTATCTCTATGTACCCGAGAAGGACCAGAGCGACATTCCTATCTTCGATACCAGCGAATCGACCTTTAGCTATTCCTCGTTGTTCCGCGACAATCGCTTCACCGGCTCTGACCGTGTCGGGGACGAGAACAAACTGTCCCTAGGCGTGACCAGTCGCTGGATTGAAGAGAACGGCTTTGAACGCCAACGTATCGCCGTCGGCCAGGCGTTTTATTTCAAGGATCGCAAAGTCCAACTGCCAGGCATCGACTTCGATACCCGAGAAGACGCCAAGTCGGACGTTTCGCCGTACGCACTGGAATACGAATACCACTGGAACCGCGACTGGCGCACCACCGCGACCTACAACTGGGACCCGGACACCCGCAGCCCTCGCTCGGGTAGCGCGATGTTCCATTACCAGCCGGAAGACAACCCGAACAAGGTCATCAATGCCGGTTACCGCTACCGCAACGACCAGGTCCGCTACGACGAGGCGACTGGCCAATGGCAAGTGGGCGGTGGCGACTATGGTCGCCCGGGCGATGCGGACTACGTGAAGGACTACTACAAGATCAAGCAGCACGACTTCTCGGTCATCTGGCCGATCGTGCCACAGTGGAACCTCATCAGCCGCTGGCAGTATGACTACAACCGCAACCGTACCCTGGAAGCCTTCGGTGGTTTCGAATACGACAACTGCTGCTGGAAACTGCGCCTGATCAACCGTTACTGGGTCGACTACGAAGAGTTCAGTCAAGCCGCCCCGGAAAACGAAAAAGGCGACCACGGCATCTTCCTCCAAATTGTTCTGAAGGGACTCGGCGGCCTGACTGGCGCCAAGGTAGAGAGCTTCCTCGACAAAGGCATCCAAGGTTATCGTGAACGTGAAGACCAAGCTTTCTGATTGTCTGCGCCCGCTGATGTTGGGCGCGCTGTTCCTGGGTACCGCAGCCAACGCCGCGGTACAGTCCATCGACAAGGTAGTGGCCATCGTCGACAACGACGTGGTCATGCAGAGCCAACTGGACCAGCGCGTCCATGAAGTGCAGCAAACCATCGCCAAGCGCGGCGGAGGCCTGCCGCCTCCGGGCGTGCTGGACCAGCAAGTGCTCGAACGCCTGATCGTCGAAAACCTGCAATTGCAGATCGGCGAGCGTTCCGGCATCCGCATCACCGATGAAGAACTGAACCAGGCCGTCGGCACCATTGCCCAGCGCAATAACATGAGCATCGACCAGTTCCGCGCCGCCCTGGCTCGCGACGGCCTCTCCTACGAGGACGCCCGCGATCAGATCCGCCGCGAAATGGTCATCAGCCGTGTGCGTCAGCGCCGTGTCGCCGAACGCATCCAGGTGTCGGAACAGGAAGTGAAAAACTTCCTCGCCTCCGACTTGGGCAAGATGCAGCTTTCCGAAGAACTGCACCTGGCGAACATCCTGATTCCTACCCCGGAAAGCGCTAACTCCGAAGCTATTCAAAGTGCTTATCGCCAGGCAATGGATGTCTACCAGCAGCTCAAGCAAGGGGCCGACTTCGGCCAGATGGCCATTGCCAAGTCGGGCAGCGACAACGCCCTGGAAGGCGGCGACATGGGCTGGCGCAAGCCCGCTCAACTGCCACCTCCGTTCGACCGCGAGCTGAGCGCCATGGCCGTCGGCGACATCACCCAGCCAGCACGTACCCCTGGTGGCTTCATTATCCTGAAAGTGCTGGAAAAACGCGGTGGCGGAACCCAGGTCCGTGACGAAGTTCATGTTCGCCACATCCTGATCAAGCCAAGCGAGATTCGCAGCGAAGCCGAGACCAAGCGTCTGGCGGAGAAACTCTACGACCGCATCGAAGCGGGTGAAGACTTCGCCGAACTGGCGAAGAGCTTCTCGGAAGACCCGGGTTCGGCCCTCAACGGCGGCGACCTGAACTGGGTTGACCCAAATGCCCTGGTTCCCGAGTTCCGCCAGGTCATGGCTGATACGCCGCAAGGCCAGCTGTCCAAGCCGTTCAAGAGCCCTTATGGCTGGCACGTACTGGAAGTCCTCGGCCGTCGCGCCACCGACAGCACCACCCAGGCGCGCGAACAGCAGGCGATGACCGTACTGCGTAACCGCAAATACGACGAAGAGCTGCAAACCTGGCTGCGTCAGATTCGCGACGAAGCCTACGTTGAAATCAAACTTCCTGGTGCAGACCAGGCAGCGCAGTGAAACCCAAGCGTTTCGCGCTGACACCCGGCGAACCAGCCGGCATCGGTCCCGACCTGTGCCTGCTGCTCGCCTCGCAACCCCAGCCGCATCCCCTGATTGCCATCACCAGCCGCGACCTGCTCCTTGAGCGGGCCGCGCAACTGGGGGTGGTCGTCGACCTGTTGCCGGTGACGCCGCAGGCCTGGCCGGATATTCCAGCGCCCGCCAACAGCCTGTACGTATGGGATACGCCGTTGGGCGCCCCGGTCGTCACCGGGCAATTGGACCAGGCCAACGCCGCGTTCGTCCTGCAAACCCTGACCCGCGCCGGTCAAGGCTGCCTGGATGAGGCGTTCGCAGGCATGATCACCGCGCCGGTGCACAAGGGCGTGATCAACGAATCCGGGATTGCCTTTTCCGGGCACACCGAATTCCTGGCGGAGCTGACCCACACCGCGCAAGTGGTGATGATGCTCGCCACTCGTGGCCTGCGCGTGGCCCTGGTAACCACTCACCTGCCCTTGCGGGACATCGCCGACGCCATCACCCCGGAACGCCTGGAACGGGTCACGCGCATCCTGCACGCCGACCTCCAGGAAAAATTCGGCATCGCCCGACCGCGCATCCTGGTCTGTGGACTCAACCCCCATGCCGGTGAAGGCGGACACCTGGGCCGAGAAGAAATCGACATCATAGAACCCACGTTGGAGCGCTTGCGCAGCGAGGGCATGGACCTGCGTGGCCCGCTGCCTGCCGACACTCTGTTTACCCCCAAATATCTGGAGCACTGCGATGCGGTGCTGGCGATGTACCACGACCAGGGCCTGCCCGTGCTGAAGTACAAAGGCTTCGGCGCGGCAGTCAACGTGACGTTGGGCCTGCCGATCATCCGCACCTCCGTGGACCATGGCACCGCCCTGGACCTGGCCGGCAGCGGCAAGATCGATACCGGCAGCCTGCAAGTCGCGCTGGAAACCGCCTACCAGATGGCCGAGACCCATTTATGACCGAGCAATACCAACACCGCGCGCGCAAGCGCTTCGGCCAGAACTTCCTGCATGACGCCGGCGTGATCGATCGCATCCTGCGCTCCATCCGGGCCAAGCCCGACGACCGTTTGCTGGAAATCGGGCCGGGCCAGGGCGCCCTGACCGAGGGCCTGCTCGACAGCGGCGCACAACTGGACGTGGTGGAGCTGGATAAAGACCTGGTCCCGATCCTCAACCAGCAGTTCGCCGGCAAGAGCAACTTCAACCTGCACCAGGGCGACGCGCTGAAGTTCGACTTCAATAGCCTGAACGCCGCGCCGAACAGCCTGCGGGTAGTGGGCAACCTGCCGTACAACATCTCCACGCCGCTGATCTTCCATCTGCTGAGCAATGCCGGCCTGATCCGCGATATGCACTTCATGCTGCAAAAAGAAGTGGTCGAACGTCTAGCCGCCGGCCCTGGCGGTGGAGACTGGGGTCGCCTGTCAATCATGGTCCAGTACCATTGCCGGGTCGAACACCTGTTCAACGTAGGCCCGGGTGCATTCAACCCGCCGCCGAAAGTCGACTCGGCCATCGTCCGCCTGGTGCCTCATGCCGTCCTGCCGCACCCGGCCAAGGATCATCGCCTGCTGGAGCGGGTGGTGCGCGAAGCGTTCAACCAGCGCCGCAAGACCCTGCGCAACACCTTGAAACTGTTGCTCAGCAGCGCCGAAATCGAAGCCGCCGGCGTTGATGGCAGCCTGCGCCCCGAGCAGTTGGACCTGGCGGCGTTCGTACGCTTGGCCGACAAGCTCAGCGAACAAGCCGCCCCGCAAGCCGACGCCAACTGAACAGAGGTCGAGCGCTATCGGGCAGTACGCCAGTCTGGTCTACTACCCGATACTTGGCCTAGACTCATCTCCTGAGTCGCGCCCGCGTCCCGCTTCGTTTTTAAGGCCTTATTTGCATGTCTGATCCTCGTTACCAAGTCGACGTCAGCGTCACCACCCGTTTTCTGGCAGAACAGTCGCAACCCGAACATGACCGCTTCGCCTTCGCCTACAGCATTACCGTAAGCAACAACGGTTCGTTGCCGGCCAGGCTGTTGTCGCGGCACTGGGTCATCACCGACGGCGACGGTCACGTCGAAGAAGTGCGTGGTGAAGGCGTGGTCGGCCAGCAACCATTGATCGACGCCGGTAAAAGCCACAGCTACAGCAGCGGGACGGTGATGACCACCAAGGTCGGCACCATGCAGGGCACCTACCAAATGCTGGCCGAGGACGGCACACGCTTCGATGCTGTCATCAAGCCCTTTCGCCTGGCTGTGCCCGGGGCCTTGCACTAATGGCCACCTACGCGGTCGGCGACCTGCAGGGCTGCCTCGACCCGCTCAAGTGTCTATTGGAGCGCGTCGCCTTCGATCCACAAAAAGACACGCTGTGGCTGGTGGGTGACCTGGTCAACCGCGGCCCGCAGTCTCTTGAGACGCTGCGCTTTCTACACAGTATCCGCCAGTCAGTGGTGTGCGTACTCGGCAACCACGACCTGCACCTGCTGGCCACCTGGCAGAACATCGAGCGCCTGAAAAAATCCGATACCTTGAGCGAAATCCTCGCCGCCCCCGATTGCGTTGAATTGCTGGAGTGGCTGCGCCAGCAAAAGCTCATGCACTACGACGAGCAGCGCAACCTGGCGATGGTCCATGCCGGCATCCCGCCCCAGTGGTCCCTGCGCAAGGCGCTCAAGTGCGCCGCCGAGGTGGAACAGGCATTACGCGACGACAATTTGTTCGCACCCTACCTGGATGGCATGTACGGCAACGAGCCGGTCAAGTGGGACAACGACCTCACCGGCAGCGCCCGCCTTCGCGTCATCACCAATTACTTCACGCGGATGCGCTTCTGCACCCGCGACGGCAAGCTCGACCTCAAGGGCAAGGAAGGCATCGAGACCGCACCACCCGGCTATGCCCCGTGGTTCAAGCACAGCGAGCGCAAGACCCGTCACCTGAAGATCATTTTCGGACACTGGGCGGCGCTGGAAGGCCAGTGCGACGAACCCGGCGTCTTCGCCCTCGATACCGGCTGCGTGTGGGGCAGCGCCCTGACGCTGATGAACATCGACACCGGCGAGCAACTGCGCTGCGATTGCGACGAACAGGGCCACGCCAAAACCCACCCCCCAGCCACAGCACCATCGCCGGCCGGCACCGCCGTTTGACCGGCGTTGCGCCCACGCTACAGGAGTCCCCCATGACCGAATTCAAACGCATCCCCCCGGAACAGGCCCAGACCCTGCGCGAGCAAGGCGCGGTCGTCGTCGATGTCCGCGACCCGGCCACTTTTGCCGCTTTGCATATCCGTGGCTCCAAACATCTGGATAACCACTCCATTGCCGATTTCATCCGTGCCGCCGACCTCGATGCGCCCACGGTCGTGGTCTGCTATCACGGCAATTCCAGCCAGAGCGCAGCCGCTTATCTGATCAGCCAGGGCTTCAGCGACGTCTACAGCCTCGACGGCGGATTTGAGCTATGGCGTGCGACTTATCCTGCAGAAACAGCGCAAGGCACCCACGAATAATTTTTTATCCCGGCCAAGCCCGCGTGAACCGTGGGCTTGAGCGATGGCAGACGAACGGTCTGCCACAACTAATTACGTATTCCACCTTTACCTCCCCGATTCCGAACTATCCTTAGCCTCAGGCCATCCAAAACAGGGGAGAGCCGGTACACCGGCGCGCGGGTCATCGGGAGTCAGCTTTCAGGAGCCTGCATTCTTGAAAGCATTCTGGGGGGTAAACGGCAACTGGGTCCCCAGGGGCTGTCCAGCATCGACTGATTGATCCGACACCGGCTCCACGTATCGAGCGAGGTGACGTCATGAGCATTTTTAGCCACTTCCAGCAACGTTTCGAGTCCACGCGGCAAGAGGAATACTCGCTGCAGGAATACCTCGAACTCTGCAAGCAGGACCGCAGTGCCTATGTGTCGGCTGCGGAGCGTCTGTTGCTGGCCATCGGAGAACCGGAGCTGCTGGATACCTCGACCAACTCGAGGCTCTCGCGCATCTTTTCCAACAAGGTGATTCGCCGCTATCCGGCCTTTGCGGACTTCCACGGGATGGAAGAATGCATCGAACAGATCGTGTCCTATTTCCGCCACGCCGCCCAAGGCCTGGAAGAGAAGAAGCAGATCCTTTATCTGCTCGGCCCCGTAGGTGGCGGTAAATCGTCCCTGGCCGAAAAACTCAAGCAACTGATCGAAAAAGTGCCCTTCTATGCCATCAAGGGCTCGCCGGTGTTCGAATCGCCCCTGGGGCTGTTCAACGCCACCGAGGACGGCGCGATCCTCGAAGAAGACTTCGGCATTCCACGCCGCTACCTCAATACCATCATGTCGCCATGGGCGACCAAGCGCCTGGCCGAGTTCGGCGGTGATATCAGCCAGTTCCGGGTGGTCAAGCTCTACCCCTCGATCCTCAATCAGATCGCGGTCGCCAAGACCGAGCCAGGCGACGAAAACAACCAGGACATCTCGGCCCTGGTGGGTAAGGTCGATATCCGCAAACTGGAAGAATTCCCACAGAACGACGCCGACGCCTACAGCTATTCGGGTGCGCTGTGCCGGGCCAACCAGGGCCTGATGGAATTCGTCGAAATGTTCAAGGCACCCATCAAGGTCCTGCACCCGCTGCTGACCGCCACCCAGGAAGGCAACTACAACAGTACCGAGGGTCTGGGGGCCATTCCGTTTACCGGCATCCTGCTGGCTCACTCCAACGAATCGGAATGGCATACCTTCCGCAACAACAAGAACAACGAAGCCTTCATCGACCGGATCTATATCGTCAAGGTGCCGTACTGCCTGCGAGTGAGCGATGAGGTGAAGATCTACGACAAGCTGTTGTTCAACAGTTCGCTGTCCAAGGCTCATTGCGCCCCCGACACCCTGAAAATGCTGGCCCAGTTCACGGTGCTGTCGCGCCTCAAGGAACCGGAAAACTCCAACATCTATTCGAAGATGCGCGTGTACGACGGTGAAAACCTCAAGGACACCGATCCCAAGGCCAAGTCGATCCAGGAGTACCGCGACAACGCGGGTGTGGACGAAGGGATGAACGGGCTGTCCACGCGCTTCGCGTTCAAGATCCTGTCCAAGGTCTTCAACTTCGACCCCCACGAGATCGCGGCCAACCCGGTTCACCTGCTGTATGTGCTGGAACAGCAGATCGAGCAGGAGCAATTCCAGGCCGAAACCCGCGAACGCTACCTGCGCTTCTTGAAGGAATACCTGGCACCGCGCTACATCGAGTTCATTGGCAAGGAGATCCAGACGGCGTACCTGGAGTCCTACAGCGAATATGGCCAGAACATCTTCGACCGCTATGTGCTGTATGCAGACTTCTGGATCCAGGACCAGGAATACCGCGACCCGGAAACCGGCGAGATACTCAACCGCGTGGCCCTCAACGAGGAACTGGAAAAAATCGAGAAACCAGCCGGCATCAGCAATCCGAAGGACTTCCGCAACGAAATCGTCAACTTCGTGCTGCGCGCCCGGGCCAACAACAACGGCAAGAACCCAACCTGGCTCAGCTATGAAAAGCTGCGGGTGGTCATCGAGAAGAAAATGTTCTCCAACACCGAAGACCTGCTGCCCGTTATCAGCTTCAACGCCAAGGCCAGCAAGGAGGACCAGCAAAAACACAACGACTTCGTCACACGCATGGTCGAACGTGGCTACACCGACAAACAGGTACGACTGCTTTCCGAGTGGTACCTGCGGGTCCGGAAATCGCAGTAGTACAGCGACAAGCTACAAGCTATAAGCTGCAAGAGAAAAGCGCGTGAGCCCTGGGCACGGGCGCCTGCTTTTACTTGCAGCTTGTAGCTCACGACTTGAAGCTCCCCCGGAGGGGCCTATGAGCTATGTGATCGACCGACGCCTTAATGGCAAGAACAAAAGTACGGTGAACCGCCAGCGGTTTCTGCGGCGTTACCGTGACCACATCAAGAAGGCCGTTGAAGAGGCGGTCAGCCGACGCTCCATTACCGACATGGAACACGGCGAACAGATCAGCATCCCCGGCCGCGACATCGACGAGCCGGTGCTGCACCATGGGCGCGGCGGCAAGCAGACCGTCGTGCACCCTGGCAACAAGGAGTTCACCAGTGGCGAGCATATCCCCCGTCCCCAAGGCGGAGGTGGCGGCAAAGGCCCCGGCAAGGCCGGCAACTCCGGCGAAGGCATGGATGAGTTCGTCTTTCAGATCACCCAGGAGGAATTCCTGGAGTTCATGTTCGAGGACCTGGAGCTGCCGAACCTGGTCAAGCGCAACCTGACCGGCACCGACACCTTCAAGACCGTGCGTGCCGGTATCAGCAATGAAGGCAACCCATCACGCATCAACATCATCCGCACCCTTCGCTCCGCCCACGCCCGGCGCATCGCGCTGTCGGGCAGCAGCCGGGCAAAACTGCGCGAAGCCAAGGAAGAACTGGCTCGCCTCAAACGCGAAGAACCCGACAATTTCGGCGATATTCAAGACCTCGAAGCGGAAATCGAGAAGCTTAGCGCCCGCATCCATCGCGTCCCGTTCCTCGACACCTTCGACCTCAAGTACAACCTGCTGGTGAAACAGCCAAACCCCAGTTCCAAGGCGGTGATGTTCTGCCTGATGGACGTATCCGGCTCCATGACCCAAGCGACCAAGGACATCGCCAAGCGCTTCTTCATCCTGTTGTACCTGTTCCTGAAACGGAATTACGACAAGATCGACGTGGTGTTCATCCGCCACCACACCAGCGCCCGGGAAGTGGATGAAGAGGAGTTTTTCTACTCCAGGGAGACAGGCGGCACCATTGTGTCCAGCGCCCTGAAGCTGATGCAGGAAATCATGGCCGAACGCTACCCAGCCAACGAATGGAACATCTATGCGGCCCAGGCGTCGGACGGTGACAACTGGAACGACGATTCGCCGATCTGCCGTGACATCCTGATCAACCAGATCATGCCGTTCGTCCAGTACTACACCTATGTGGAAATTACCCCACGGGAACACCAGGCCTTGTGGTACGAATACGAACGGATTGCCGAAGCATTTTCCGACACGTTTGCCCAACAGCAACTGGTCTCGGCCGGGGATATCTACCCGGTCTTCCGTGAACTCTTCCAGCGCAGGTTAGTGACATGACCGCCAAAAAAGAGCAGAAGCGCCAGCCCATTTCCACCGGCTCCGAATGGACGTTCGAGCTGATCAAGGCCTACGACCGCGAAATCAGCCGTATCGCGGACCGTTATGCCCTGGACACCTACCCAAACCAGATCGAGGTGATCACCGCCGAGCAAATGATGGACGCCTACGCGTCGGTCGGCATGCCGCTGGGCTATCACCATTGGTCCTACGGCAAGCATTTCCTCAGTACCGAGAAATCCTACAGCCGAGGCCAGATGGGGCTGGCCTATGAGATCGTGATCAATTCCGACCCATGCATCGCCTACTTGATGGAAGAAAACACCATCTGCATGCAGGCTTTGGTGGTGGCGCACGCCTGCTACGGGCACAACAGCTTCTTCAAGGGCAACTACCTGTTCCGCACGTGGACCGATGCCAGTTCGATCATCGATTACCTGGTGTTCGCCAAGCAGTACATCATGCAATGCGAGGAGCGCCATGGGATCGACGCGGTGGAGGACTTGCTGGACTCCTGCCACGCCCTGATGAACTACGGCGTGGATCGCTACAAGCGCCCCTATCCGATTTCCGCCGAAGAGGAACGTCGGCGCCAGAAGGACCGCGAAGAGCACCTGCAAAAACAGATCAACGATCTATGGCGCACCATTCCCAAAGGTGCCGACAAGTACAACGAAAAAGACAATGCCCGTTTCCCGGCCGAGCCCCAGGAGAACATTCTATATTTCATTGAAAAACATGCGCCGTTGCTGGAGCCGTGGCAGCGGGAAATCGTGCGCATCGTGCGCAAGATTGCCCAGTACTTCTATCCACAGCGCCAGACCCAGGTGATGAACGAAGGCTGGGCCACGTTCTGGCACTACACGCTGATGAACGACCTGTACGACGAGGGCCTGGTCACCGACGGCTTCATGATGGAGTTCCTGACGTCCCATACCAGCGTGGTGTTCCAACCTGGCTTCGACAGCCCGTACTACAGTGGCATCAATCCTTACGCACTGGGCTTCGCCATGTACCGCGACATCCGGCGCATGTGCGAAAACCCGACCGAGGAAGATCGTCGCTGGTTCCCTGAGATCGCCGGCTCGGACTGGTTGTCCGCCATCAAATTCGCCATGAGCAGCTTCAAGGACGAAAGCTTCATCCTGCAGTACCTCTCACCCAAGGTGATCCGCGACCTGAAATTGTTCAGCATCCTTGATGACGATCAGAAGGATGACTTGGTGGTTCCTGCCATTCATGATGAGAGCGGCTACCGCATCATCCGCGAAACCCTGGCGGCGCAGTACAACCTGGGTAACCGCGAACCCAATGTGCAGATCTACAGCATCGATCGCCGCGGAGACCGCTCGCTGACCCTGCGCCACCAGGCCCACAACCGTAAACCTCTTGGTGACTCCACCGATGAAGTGCTCAAGCACCTGCATCGGCTCTGGGGCTTCGATATTCATCTGGAAACCCTGCAAGGTGACCAAGTGATGAAAACCCATCACGTCCCTCCAAGAAGCGAACAAGCCGAAGGCGACTATGGCCGCCTGGACCTGGCCGTCATCCATCTTTGATCCCGTTTTCGCCTCCAGAGGTCCGACGCAAAGGTTATCCTGTCGGACCAACGGAGGTTTTTTATGCAGATCTATAAAGTTGGCGGCGCCGTTCGCGATCGCCTGCTGGGCATTCCCGTCACCGACGTCGATCGGGTCGTGGTGGGGGCGACTGCCGAGGAAATGCTCGCCAAGGGTTTTCGCCCTGTGGGGGCCGATTTTCCAGTATTCCTCGACCCGAAGACTGGCGAGGAATACGCCCTCGCCCGCACTGAGCGCAAGAGCGGCCGCGGCTATGGCGGCTTCGTGTTCCATGCCAGCCCCGAAGTGACCTTGGAAGAAGACTTGGTTCGCCGGGACTTGACCATCAATGCCATGGCTGAAGATGACCATGGCAACCTGACCGATCCGTACCACGGCCAGCGCGATCTGGAAGCCCGGGTATTGCGCCACGTTTCCCCCGCTTTCGCCGAAGATCCACTCCGAGTCCTGCGGGTTGCCCGATTTGCCGCGCGTTATGCGCCGCTGGGTTTCAAGGTAGCGGACGAAACCCTCGAACTGATGCGCCAGCTCAGCGAGTCCGGCGAACTGGAAGCATTGACGGCCGAGCGCAGCTGGAAAGAAATTTCCCGCGCGCTCATGGAAAAACAGCCACAGGTATTTATCCAGGTCTTGCGCGATTGCACGGCGCTCAAGATCTTGATGCCCGAGGTCGACGCGCTGTTTGGCGTGCCGCAGCCTGAAGCCCATCACCCGGAAATCGATACCGGCGTCCACACCTTGAGCGTGCTGGAGCAGGCGGCATTGCACCAACAACCGCTAACGGTCCGCTGGGCCTGCCTGCTCCATGACTTGGGTAAAGGCCTGACACCCCAACACGAATGGCCGCGTCACATCGCCCATGAGCACACGGGCCTGAAGCTGATCAAAGCCGTCAGCGAACGCTTCAAAGCACCGCGGGACTGTCAGGAACTGGCGTTACTGGTTGGCCAGTACCACACCCATGGCCACCGTGCGCTTGAACTGAAGGCCTCTACTTTGCTTGAGCTGCTGCAAAGTTTTGATGTGTATCGTCGGCCCCAGCGCTTCGAGGAATTCATCGCGGCATGCGAGATGGATGCACGGGGGCGCAAGGGGCTCGAAGAGCGAAGTTATCCACAGGCTGAATATCTGCGAGGCGCTGCGGCAGCGGCCCGTGCAGTGGCTGTGCAGCCTTTGTTGGAGAAGGGTTTCAAGGGACCGGAGCTGGGAGAGGCGATCAAGCGTGAGCGTCTCAGGGTGTTGAAGGTCTACAAGGAAGCGGCGAGCTGACGGGAGTTTGGACCAACTGATATTTCTGCTGAATATACAACCGCCATCGCGAGCAGGCTCGCTCCCACATTAGGATTTCAGCGGGCACATATCTTGTGCCTGACCGAGATCCACTGTGGGAGCGAGCCTGCTCGCGATAGCGGCAGCCGTCTCACAACAGATTCGACGGCGTAAGCGGCTGGCCTCGCCATTCGAAAGCCACCGGTGCCAGCACCTGGTCGATCTGCGCCTCTTTCCACAGCGTGGCGAAGCTCTTGCCCACGCCCGGATGAATTCGATCCGGCGCCATCAATGACAAAGGCCACAGGACGAAGGCGTTCTTGAGAATTTCCGCGCGCGGCAGGATCAGCCCATCGAAGTTGCCGACCTGTTCGCCATACAACAACACGTCGATATCCAGTGGCAATCCCTTGCGGTCCGGCGCATAGCGACCGTTATCCGCCTCGATGAACTTGAGGCGACGGTCCAATTCCATCAGCGGCAGATCCGTGAAGGCCGAGACGACAAAATTGAAGAACGGCCCGCTCTTGATCCCCACCGGCTGGCTCTCGAACACGGCTGAACAGCGCATGTCCACGAGGAATCCAGCCAAGGCCTCAAGACCGGCGCACAAATGGGTTTCGCGCTCGATATTGCTGCCGAGCCCGAGAAAAACCTGAGTCAGCGACATCCGCGCTCGATCTCCACGCCAACGCCGCTGGCCGCCGGTACGGCGCCAGGCTTGGTCACTTTCAGACGCAGCCAGGTGATCTTGAACTCATCCATCAGTTCCTGGGCCAGCCGCTCGGCGAAGGTCTCGACCAATTGGAACTGCGCCTGCTCGGCAAATACCTGGATGCGCGACGACACGCTGGCGTAGTCGAGCGCCAGGGTCAGGTCGTCGCCTGCGGCGGCCGGGCGGTTGTCCCAGGCGAAGCTCAGGTCAAGCCGCAGGCACTGTCGGATGCCTCGCTCCCAGTCGTAGGCACCGATTACCGTGTCGACTTCCAGGCCCTCGATAAACACTCTGTCCAAGCACTCTTCTCCGCAGCACGACAAGGGCGCGATGCCCCGTTAGAATCAGGGCGTCCTCGCCCGGAATAGTTAGCATGTTTTGGTTACTGGCGATTCTCGCCTACCTGCTCGGCTCGCTGTCCTTCGCCATTTTGCTCAGCCGCCTGACCGGTCGCCCGGATCCGAGAATGAGTGGCTCGGGCAATGCCGGCGCCACCAACATGCTGCGCCTGGCCGGACGCAAACTTGCGATCCTGACCCTGCTGGGCGACCTCTGCAAAGGCCTTGTCCCGGTATTGATCGCCAGCCTTGCAGGGCTTTCGTTGCAGCAACAGGCCTGGATCGGCGTCTGCGCCGTCATCGGCCATCTGTTCCCGCTGTACTTTCGCTTTCGTGGCGGCAAGGGTGTCGCCACCGCCGCCGGCATGCTGCTGGGCCTGTACCCGCCCGCCGCCCTGCTGGCTGTCTGTGCCTGGCTGCTGACGTTCTACCTGACCCGCACCAGCTCCCTGGCCGCGCTGATCGCCACACCGCTGACCCTGCCGTTACTGGCCTGGCAGGAACCGGCGGCCTTGCTGCCAATGACCGCGCTGGTTGCCCTGATCGTCTGGCGTCACCGCGGCAATCTACGCGACCTGTTCGCCGGGCGCGAACGGCATTTTTAAATAACGTTTCACAAGGGTGCCAACTGCTCCATGGGCCAGCGCGCCTGCACGCTGATAGCCAGGCTTTCCTGCTGGCCGGCCTGCAAACGCTGGCAGCCGGCAAAGGCAATCATCGCACCGTTATCTGTGCAGAACTCCGGCCGGGCGTAGTAAACGTCGCCCTTCATGTCGCCGAGCATTTTCTCCAACGATGTCCGCAAGGCCTTGTTCGCACTCACGCCGCCGGCGATGACTAACCGCTTGAGTCCGGCCTGTTTCAGGGCACGCTTGCACTTGATGGTCAAAGTCTCCACCACGGCCTGCTGGAACGCCAGTGAGATGTCGCAACGGGCTTGTTCACTGTCGTCCCCGGCGCTGACGCACTGCTGCCAGGTGTTCAGGGCGAAGGTCTTCAGCCCACTGAAACTGAAATCCAGGCCGGGACGGTCGCACATCGGCCGCGGGAACACGAAACGCCCCTCGACCCCTTGCGTCGCCAGCCGGGAAATTTCCGGCCCGCCTGGATAATTGAGTCCCATCATTTTTGCGGTTTTGTCGAACGCTTCGCCGGCGGCATCGTCGAGGGTTTCGCCGAGCAGCTCGTATTGGCCGATTCCATCGACCCGGATGAGCTGCGTATGGCCACCCGAAACCAACAAAGCGACGAACGGGAATTCTGGTGGTTGCGACTCCAGCATCGGCGCCAGCAAATGGCCTTCCATGTGATGCACGCCCAAGGCTGGAATGCCCCAGGCAAAGGCCAGCGCCTGGGCACAGGAAGCGCCCACCAGCAACGCGCCCACCAGGCCCGGGCCGGCGGTGTAGGCGATGCCGTCGATCTCGGTCGGCACGCAGCCGGCCTCGGCCAGCACCTGGCGGATCAAGGGCAGCATGCGCTTGACGTGATCGCGAGAGGCAAGCTCGGGCACCACCCCGCCATAGGCACGATGCAGGTCGATCTGGCTGAACAGCGCATCGGCCAGCAGGCCGCGCTCACTGTCGTAGAGTGCGACACCGGTTTCGTCGCAGGAGGTTTCTAATCCCAGTACTAGCATGGGTTTGCGCCTTGTAGAGGCTGAATTCGAAGGCGCGCATAATAGTCGCCGCTTTGTGCCCCGACCAGCGGTTTTCGATCAGAGGCTTTGCATTCCGAGCGTTGAGGGGTTAACATCCGCAACCCTTAAAAACCGACGTCTTCAAGTGCTCTTTTGCCGCGAGGATGTTGACCCCGGTAATGAATGAAGGTAGCTCTGGATGCCAGCCGTCAAAGTAAAAGAGAACGAACCCTTCGACGTAGCTCTGCGTCGTTTCAAGCGCTCCTGCGAAAAAGCCGGTGTTCTGGCTGAAGTTCGTAGCCGCGAATTCTACGAGAAGCCGACTTCTGAGCGTAAGCGCAAGGCAGCAGCCGCTGTTAAGCGTCACGCCAAGAAAGTTCAGCGCGAACAGCGCCGCGCCGTACGTCTGTACTAATACACAGACGTCCGTAGCAAGCTTCTGCCAAGCCCGGCCTTCAAGCCGGGCTTATGGCATTTGCGGAATAACGCTTGATGCTTCACCGTCGAAGCCGCAGACGCGACCAAGACAACCGCTTCACTGCGTCAGACCTGGCTCTTTTGCCAGCGGTGCACGTCTTTCCTGACGAGCCTTCCAAGGCTACCGACGAGCACACCCTGATTCCTCTAACGACGATCAGCCCAAGGCACCTACCTGCGTGCCCGCTTCATGAGCTATCCGAGGCCCGACCGGCCGTTACCGGACTCAGCGCAACACATTCAAACAGTCGAATACTGATAGTTATTAACGTCAGTGGATTATCGGCAGATACACTTCCCGACAGCGATGATGCAGACGACCCGGTCGAGCCACCGATTCAGCGTGCCTCAAACCCAGACCCGGTTACGCCTGCCGATTTCGGGCCCCTATTTCGCGCAGTGATGATGAGAACGCCATGGCCGGGCTGATTCCCCAGAGCTTTATTGACGACCTCCTGAACCGCACCGACATCGTCGACGTGGTCAGCTCTCGCCTGCAAATGAAGAAAGCAGGCAAGAACTACACCGCCTGCTGCCCGTTTCACAAAGAGAAAACCCCCTCCTTCAGCGTCAGCCCCGACAAGCAGTTCTACTATTGCTTCGGTTGCGGCGCTGGCGGCAACGCCCTCGGCTTCATCATGGACCACGACAACCTGGACTTTCCCCAGGCCGTCGAAGAACTGGCCAAAGCCGCGGGCATGGAAATTCCCCGGGAGGAAAGCGGTCGACAACACAAGCCGCGCCAACCGACCGATTCGCCGCTCTACCCGCTACTGACGGCTGCAGCCGATTTCTATCGCCAGGCCCTCAAAAGCCATCCGGCGCGCAAGGCCGCGGTGGATTATCTCAAGGGCCGCGGCCTGACTGGCGAAATCGCCCGAGACTTCGGCCTCGGCTTCGCCCCGCCCGGCTGGGACAACCTGTACAAGCACTTAAGCAGCGACACACTGCAGCAGCGCGCCATGATCGACGCCGGCCTGCTGATCGAAAACGCCGAAACCGGCAAGCGCTACGACCGCTTCCGCGACCGGGTCATGTTTCCGATCCGCGACACACGCGGGCGGATCATCGCCTTTGGTGGCCGGGTACTGGGCGACGACAAGCCGAAATACCTGAACTCTCCGGAAACCCCGGTATTCCATAAGGGCCAGGAACTCTACGGCCTGTACGAAGCGCGCAAGAACAACCGCAACCTCGACGAAATCATCGTCGTCGAAGGCTACATGGACGTGATTGCCCTGGCCCAGCAAGGCCTGCGCAATGCCGTCGCGACCCTGGGCACAGCCACCAGCGAAGAGCACATGAAGCGCCTGTTTCGCGTGGTGCCCAACGTGCTGTTCTGCTTCGACGGCGACCAGGCCGGCCGCAACGCTGCCTGGCGCGCACTGGAAGCCACCTTGCCGTGCCTGCAGGATGGGCGCCGGGCACGCTTCCTGTTCCTGCCCGAGGGCGAGGATCCGGATACCCTGGTGCGCTCCGAAGGCACCGACGCGTTCCGTGCGCGGATCAACCAGCACGCACAACCGTTGGCCGACTATTTTTTCCAGCAGTTGACCGAAGAAGCCGATCCACGCTCCCTCGAAGGCAAGGCCCACATGGCCACCCTCGCGGCGCCACTGATCGACAAGGTGCCCGGCGCCAACCTGCGCACCCTCATGCGCCAGCGCCTGACCGAAATCACCGGGCTGAATAGCGAAGCAGTCAACCAACTGGTGCACAGCGCCCCCCAGGAGGCGCCGCCGGCGTATGACCCGGGCATCGATTACGACGCGATGCCCGACTTCGCCGACTATCATCAACCCCAGCAGGATTACGCGCCGCAACAGGAATGGACGCCAAAAAAACCCGGCAGTGGTGGCAAGAAATGGGACAAAAAACCCTGGGACAAGAACGGCAAGCGCGGCGATCGCGACCAACCACGTGCCCCGCGCGTGCCGGCCGCCGTCGAACCACCAACACTGGCCGCCCTGCGCACCTTGCTGCATCACCCGCAACTGGCGGAGAAAGTCGAGGACGCAGGGCACTTCGCCGCCGAGGACCACAGCAATACACAATTGCTGGTGGCACTCCTTGAAGCCGTGCAGAAGAACCCCAAGCTAAACTCGTTCCAGTTGATCGCACGATGGCACGGTACCGAGCAGGGACGCCTCCTGAAGGCACTGGCCGAGAAGGAATGGCTGATTGAGGGAGACAACCTTGAACAACAGTTTTTCGACACCATTACTAGCTTGTCCGCCCGCCAACGCGAGCGAAACCTGGAACAACTTCTGCGAAAAGCTCGCCAGAGCGAGTTGACCAGCGAAGAGAAAAACCAATTGCGCGACTTACTCAGCCGCAATGTTTGCGCATCAAACCCGACCTCAACTGGCGCGTGAGGTCACAGCTCAGGTATAATCCTCGGCTTGTTTTTTGCCCGCCAAGACCTTCAGTGGATAGGGTGTTATGTCCGGAAAAGCGCAACAGCAGTCTCGTATCAAAGAGTTGATCCTATTGGGTCGTGAGCAGGGCTACCTGACTTACGCGGAGGTCAACGACCACCTGCCGGAGGATATTTCAGATCCGGAACAGGTGGAAGACATCATCCGCATGATCAACGACATGGGGATCAACGTATTCGAGGTTGCTCCAGATAAGGATGCCCTTATGCTGGCCGACGCCGATACCGACGAGGCGGCCGCTGAAGAAGCGGCCGCAGCGTTGGCAGCGGTCGAGACCGACATTGGTCGCACCACGGACCCCGTGCGCATGTACATGCGTGAAATGGGTACGGTAGAGCTCCTCACACGTGAAGGCGAAATCGAAATCGCCAAGCGTATTGAAGAAGGCATCCGCGAAGTGATGGGCGCAATCGCGCACTTCCCTGGCACGGTTGACCATATTCTCTCCGAGTACACCCGCGTCACCACCGAAGGTGGCCGCCTGTCTGACGTCCTGAGCGGCTATATCGACCCGGACGACGGCATTGCGCCGCCTGCCGCCGAAGTGCCGCCGCCGATCGACGCGAAAGCCGTCAAGGCCGACGACGATACCGATGACGACGACGCCGAAGCCAGCGACGACGAGGAAGAAGCCGAAAGCGGTCCGGATCCGGTCATCGCCGCACAGCGTTTCGGCGCCGTGGCCGACCAGATGGAAATCACCCGCAAGGCGCTGAAGAAGCATGGCCGCAACAACAAGCAGGCGATCGCCGAGCTGTTGGCACTGGCCGAGCTGTTCATGCCGATCAAGCTGGTACCGAAGCAATTCGAAGGCCTGGTCGAGCGTGTTCGCAGCGCCCTGGATCGCCTTCGTCAGCAAGAGCGCGCGATCATGCAGCTCTGCGTGCGTGACGCCCGCATGCCACGTGCCGATTTCCTGCGCCAGTTCCCTGGCCACGAAGTCGACGAAAGCTGGACCGATGCATTGGCCAAGGGCAAGAGCAAATATGCTGAAGCCATTGCCCGCCTGCAGCCGGACATCGTTCGTTGCCAGCAAAAGCTGAGTGCGCTGGAGGCCGAGACCGGCCTGAGCATCGCCGAGATCAAGGACATCAACCGTCGCATGTCGATTGGCGAGGCCAAGGCCCGTCGCGCGAAGAAAGAGATGGTCGAAGCGAACTTGCGCCTGGTGATCTCCATCGCCAAGAAGTACACCAACCGCGGCCTGCAATTCCTCGACCTGATCCAGGAAGGCAACATCGGCCTGATGAAGGCGGTGGACAAGTTCGAATACCGTCGCGGCTACAAGTTCTCGACTTATGCCACCTGGTGGATCCGTCAGGCGATCACTCGCTCGATCGCCGACCAGGCCCGCACCATCCGTATTCCGGTGCACATGATCGAGACGATCAACAAGCTCAACCGCATTTCCCGGCAGATGTTGCAGGAAATGGGTCGCGAACCGACGCCGGAAGAGCTGGGCGAACGCATGGAAATGCCTGAGGACAAGATCCGCAAGGTATTGAAGATCGCCAAAGAGCCGATCTCCATGGAAACCCCGATCGGCGATGACGAAGACTCCCATCTGGGTGACTTCATCGAAGACTCCACCATGCAGTCTCCGATTGATGTCGCCACGGTCGAGAGTCTCAAGGAAGCGACTCGCGAAGTGCTCTCCGGCCTCACTGCCCGTGAAGCCAAGGTACTGCGCATGCGCTTCGGCATCGACATGAATACCGACCACACCCTTGAGGAAGTCGGTAAGCAGTTCGATGTGACCCGTGAGCGGATTCGCCAGATCGAAGCCAAGGCGTTGCGCAAACTGCGCCACCCGACGCGAAGCGAGCATCTGCGCTCCTTCCTCGACGAGTGACCTTCAAAACCCCCGGCCCTGCCGGGGGTTTTGTTATGCACAGATAAAATCCCCTTCGTTACGCTCCTCACCACCCTGTTGCCCGTCTACACTCGACTCATCCTCACCAAGCCATGACGAGACAGTGATGCCCAGACTGACGGCCGCGCTTTTGCTGTCATTGATGACCTGGACCGCAACAGCTGGCGCGTTGACGCTCACCGACGAGGAGCTCCGCTGGCTCAAGGACCACCCCGACCTGCGCCTGGGTGTCGACGCCTCCTGGCCGCCGTTTGAGTTCCGCGACGATCAAGGCCGTTACCAAGGCCTGGCCGCCGATTACATCGAGATCATCCGTGAACGATTGGCCGTCAAGGTCACCCCGATCGAGCCGGTCAGCTGGACGGCCGTGCTGGAGCAAGTCGCACAAGGCAAGATCGATCTTTTGCCAGGCATCATGTCCACCCCGGAGCGCCAGAATTACCTGGCATTTACCCGCCCCTACCTGGACTTCCCCATTGTCATCCTGGCTCATCACGGTGGCGCCCGGCCTCACAACCTCAAGGAACTGTACGGGCTGAAGATCGCCGTGGTGGAGAACTATGCCCCCCATGAATTGCTACGCAACCATCATCCCGACCTGAACCTGGTGGCACTGCCCAACGTCAGCTCAGCCCTGCAAGCACTGGCGACCGACGAAGTGGATGCGGTAGTGGGCGATCTGGCTTCCAGTGTCTGGAGCCTGCGCCAACTCAAGCTCGAAGGCCTTTATGTCAGCGGTGAAACGCCCTATCGCTACCAGCTAGCAATGGCCGTCCCTCAAGACAACAAGATATTGGTCAGTATCCTGGATAAGGTCATCGCGGACATGAGCCCGGCCGAGGTCGCCGAGATCCAGCAGAAATGGGTCGGCAATGTGCATGACTACCGCCAGCTCTGGTCGGACTTGCTGCTGTACGGCCTGCCGGCGCTGCTGCTCCTGGTCGGCATATTGGCGGTGGTGATTCGCATCAACCGCCGGCTCAGTTCGGAGATCGCCCGACGGGTCGAGCTTGAGCAGGAGCTGCGCAGCAGCGAATACCATTACCGTGGGCTGGTGGAGAGCCTGTCGGCCATTGCCTGGGAGGCAAGGGTCAGCGATTTCACCTACAGCTACGTATCGCCCCACGCCGAAGACCTGTTGGGCTATCCCCTCTCCCATTGGCTGGTCCCAGGTTTCTGGCGCAACATCATTCATCCGGCCGACCTGATCCGTGCCCAGAGCTACTGTGATCAAGAAGTGTTGGCGGGGCGCGACCACTGCATCGATTACCGGGTGATCACCGCCGATGGCCGCTGTCTGTGGGTACGCGATATTGTCAGCCTGATCGAACACGGGCACGAACCGCTGATGCGCGGGTTGATGATCGATATCAGTGAAGCCAAGCGTACCGAGGAAGCCCTGCGTCTTTCGGAGCAGAAATTTGCCTCGGTGTTCCGCCAGTGCCCGGATATCCTGGTGATTGCACGGCTGTTTGACGGTTGCCTGCTGGAGGTCAACAAGGCCTTCGAAGAGCAGATCGGCTTGAGTGCCGCAGACGTGATAGGGCGTAGCGCAACCGCACTGGATATCTGGGGCATCCAGGGTGTGGGGCCGGGCCTGTTGCAGCGTTTGCAGGCCGGCAGCATCCGCAACCTGGAAATGCCCTTTCGCCGCAGCAATGGCCAGGTGTTCACCGGGCTGATCTCCGCCGAGCCCTTCGACCTCGACACGACGCCAGCCCTGGTCGTGGTGGTGCGAGACATCAGCCAGCTCAAGGAAACCCAGCAACAACTGCAGACATCCGAAGAGAAGTTCGCCAAGGCATTCCACGCCTCGCCCGATGGATTGCTGCTGTCCCGGCAAAGCGATGGCTTGCTGATTGAAGTCAACGAAGGATTCAGCCGCATTACCGGCTTCAACAGCGCCCTGTCGGTCGACCGCTCTACCCTGGACCTGGGCATCTGGGTCAATCTCAACGAGCGCAAGCAGATGCTCGACCTGCTGAAACGGGACGGCTTCGTCAGGGATTTCAGCTGCCATATCCGTCGCAACGACGGGCAGATACGGCTCTGCGAAGTGTCCAGCCGCCCGCTGCCCATCGGCAACGAAGATTGCATGCTGACCATCGCCCGGGACATTACCGAACGCCACCTGATGCAGGAAAAACTGCAACAGGCCGCCACCGTGTTCGAAAGCACTGCCGAAGGCGTGCTGATCACCGATACCCAACAACACATCAGCGCCGTGAACCGGGCGTTCACCGAAATCACCGGCTACAGCGAAACCGAAGCCCTGGGCCACACACCCCGGCTGTTGGCTTCCGGCCTGCATGACAGCGCGTTTTACGCGGCGATGTGGCACCAGTTGACAGCGGAGGGGCACTGGCAGGGAGAAATCTCCAACCGACGCAAGAACGGCGAGCTGTACCCCAGTTGGCTGACCATCAGCGCGGTGCGCAATCGGGACCGACAGATCACCCATTTCGTCGCCGTCTTCGCCGATATCTCCAGCCTCAAACACGCCCAGGCCCGGCTCGATTACCAGGCTCACCACGACCCGCTGACGGGCCTGCCCAATCGCACACTGTTCGAAAGCCGCTTGTTGGCGGCCCTCAACAGCCAGCAGGAAAACGGCGGCCAGGGTGCCGTGCTGTTCCTGGACCTGGACCGCTTCAAGCACATCAATGACAGCCTCGGACACCCGGTCGGCGACCTGCTGCTCAAGGGCATCGCCGTGCGCTTGCGCGAGCAGTTGCGTGACATCGACACCGTGGCGCGCCTGGGCGGCGACGAGTTCATTATCCTGCTGCCGGGCCTGCAACAGCCCAGCGATGCCGAGCACATCGCCCAGAAACTGTTGAACTGCTTTACCGCACCGTTCCAGGCCGGCGAACACGAGTTCTTCATCAGCGCCAGCATCGGCACCAGCCTCTACCCGCAGGATGGCTGCGACGTCGCCACGCTGGTCAAGAATGCCGACGCGGCGATGTACCGCTCCAAGGCCAAGGGGCGCAACCGGGTGGAGAAATACACCCGCGACCTCACCGCCCAGGCCAGCGAGCGCGTGGCCTTGGAACACGAGCTGCGCCGGGCGATTGAACGCAACGAGCTGTCACTGTCCTTCCAACCGAAAATCAGCCTCGTCGACAATCGATTGGTAGGCGCCGAGGCACTGATTCGCTGGAATCACCCGACGTTTGGCGACGTCCCGCCCGAACACTTCATCCCGCTGGCGGAAGAAAACGGCATGATCCTGCAAATTGGCGATTGGGTTCTGGAACGTGCCTGCCGGCAGCTGTGCGAATGGAACAGCACCTACGAAAGCCTCGGCCCACTGTCGGTCAACCTTGCCGGTGCCCAACTGCGTCAACCCAACTTGCTGGGGCGTATCGAACAACTGCTGCGCGAACACCAACTCAAGCCCGACCTATTGCAACTGGAAATTACCGAAAACTTCATCATGAGCCAGGCCGAAGAGGCCCTGACGGTGCTGCACCAGCTGAAAAAGCTTGGCGTGCAACTGGCCATCGACGACTTCGGCACGGGCTATTCCTCCCTGAGTTATCTCAAGCGCCTGCCGCTGGACATCCTCAAGATCGACCAGTCCTTCGTCCGCGGCCTGCCCGATGATCCCCATGATGTGGCCATCGTGCGGGCAATCATCGCCCTGGGCCGCAGCATGCAATTCACCATCATCGCCGAGGGCGTCGAAACCCTGGCCCAGCAGCAATTCCTGACCGAAGAGGGTTGCGAACAGATCCAGGGCTACATCGTCAGCCTGCCCCTGTGCGCCGAGGAGTTCGCCGCAACGTTTCTATGTGTGTCCGTATCGGATTTTTCGGATAGCACAGCCGAGAAACCGTCGCTATAATCCGCGGCCTACTGAGGGCCTATAGCTCAGTTGGTTAGAGCAGAGGACTCATAATCCTTTGGTCCACGGTTCGAGTCCGTGTGGGCCCACCAAATTGAAAGCCGCGCATTGCGCGGCTTTCGTCGTTTCTGACATCCGAAAACCAACGCCCTAAAAACCTCAAAAACGGCGTTCCGTCCAAAAAACGTCCAATTTCATTCTTGGACGGCGATTTCCAAGCCCGTCGATTGTCGTGGGAAAGGTTTCGTTTATTGCGATTTTCGTTTATTTCGAATATATCTCTTAGGTGATCGCTGCACCGAACCATGATCACTACCAAATACCTGGTTCCTGGAGATAGTCATGACCACCACCGACCTCACTCGCACCGTTCTTCCCGATGAGAAAGAAATTGCTGCAGCTATGGAGTCAAGCCGGCAGTTAGCTGCTTTCCTTTCGACAAAATTCGAAACCCAGCGCATAGAACTGGTTGACGAGACACAGCAGCGCGAAGTGGTCGAATTGCCTACGTTTGCCCTTCGTTTGCTCGGGGAAATCCTCGGCGAACTCGCGCTGGGTAACGCAGTCAAGGTCGTTCCCATTCACGCCGAGCTAACCACCCAAGAAGGTGCGGACATACTCAATGTTTCGCGACCTCATCTGGTGAAACTCTTGGATGAAGGCGCGTTACCACACACAAAAACGGGCCGGCACCGCCGGATCAAACTGGCTGATCTCATGGCCTACAAGGAACAGCGTGACCACGCGAGCCGTGCGGCCATGGACGAACTGGCAGCACAAGCCCAGGAGCTAGGGATGGGTTACGAATGAGATGTTCGGCTTTCACGGCGTTCTATGACGCGAATGTTCTCTACCCTGCACCACTGCGTGACTTCTTGATGCATCTAGCGCTCACCGGCATATATCGTGCACGTTGGTCAGCTCAAGTCCATGACGAGTGGAAGCGAAATCTTCTGTCAAATAGACCGGAGCTTACCTGCGAGCAATTGAATCGGACGTCCTCACTGATGGATAGCGCCGTGCCAGGCTGCCTCGTGACTGACTATGAACCCCTCATAGAAGGGCTTCATTTGCCGGATGTCGATGATCGTCACGTGCTTGCTGCAGCCATCAAATGCAATGCATCTGTCATCGTTACTTTTAACCTGAAGGACTTTCCCAAGAGTGCTCTCGAAGCATTTGATATCGAGCCTTTGCACCCTGACGATTTTGTTGCCGACCTTTGGGATATTGACCAAGCGGCTGTTCTCGAAGCAGCACAGCGGCAGCGAGCATCCTTGAAAAATCCGCCCCACAGTGCGCGGCAATACCTCGATAAGCTACTCCAACAAAAACTCCCCGAAACTGTGAAATTGCTCTCCAGATTTGAATTCCTGATTTGACGATTGCTGCGAAGGACTTGAGGCTACCAAGATGAATTAACATCTCACCCCACGTCCGCCTCTGTTACTCAACCTCTATCGCCGAGACGCCCATCATCGCCAGCCCCAGCCTTCCCCGCCTGTTTCTTGAACTGTTCTGGCAACTCGGCATCCTCCTGGTACCAGCCTTTTTCGTCACAATACTGCCGCCCCCATTGGCCTTGCTGGCGGTAGTCTGCCTCGGATTGCTAATGGGCCTTGCCGCTCGCCTGGGCTTTTTGGCGATGGGCCGGGGCATTGCCCGGTTGACGGTCGGCGCGGTGTTTGGCCTGGGTTTCAGCCTGGGTCGGGCGCTGCCTGAGTGGTGGGGTATTTTGGTGGCGATTGTCGGCATCATCGTCGGGCTCGCCTGCGTCAGTAGCTGGGAGCGGCGCCTTGGGTTGGCACCCGTTTCCAGCAAAGGGCCGAGTGCCTGGGGTGGAAATGAGCCATTGCTGACCCCTGAAGGCGAGCCGATCCGGGTCTTCAACCACAGTGAGATCGCCATGGGCGGCCCGACCTATTGCGACTATCTGTTCCCCGATGGCGCCCTCCTTCTCGGCTTGGGTTCCTCGGCCCTGTTCTCCCGCGACGGGCGCTACTTCGCCGCGACAATACCGTCCAGGCAGAACTGGGGCCTGCTGATTCTCGACCGCCAGCAGCGTCAGGTGTATCGCTGCGCCGACAGCGAGCTCTGGGAGCTGGACGCTTTTGACCTCGGCGTTTTGAGCGGGCGCCATAGCCCACTGGTGAACGACAGCGTTCGCGAAGTTCGGTTGCCTGAGCTATTCCAGACGGCCAGTGTTACGCACCTGCTACCCTTCGCTGACCTGTGGCTGGAATCCGATTGGCATCCCGAACAGGTTCAACAGACCTTTGAACGGCGCTCCACCGATGGCCAGCACTGCCTGCGGGGCGACATCGCCTTGCCCGCGACCTTTCGCAACCTGGTCCAGCCGCTGGAACCGCTGATTTCCCCGCGCTATACCATCAGCATCAACGGGCAACCCTCCGGCCTGCGGATGGCGGCCGATGCGCCGTTGATCTGGAGCAGCGATCATCGCGCCCTGGTGTGCCTGGCTCAGGCGCAAGATTCCCAAGCAGATGGCGACCAGTATTGGTTGTGGCAGCTCGACAACGGTTGGCGGGCCTTGCCGTCGCCCTGGGTGAGGCGGGAAGCGGAACCATCCTTCTACTGGCATGAATTGCTGGGCCTCGACACCAACCACGTGTTTATCGGCTCGTACCTCGACTATGCGCGACCGGGCTCCGGCCGGTATGGCTATCGCCTGGACAGCATCCACGGCGATACCGAGACCCAGGCCGGTCACGACGCCCAAGGGCGCGTGCAGGTTGGCGAATTTATGCTGACCCGCATGACCATCGCGATGCCGTTGGACAGCCAAGGCCAGCGCGGCGATTCATTCATTGAAACGCAACCGATGCAGGACGGAGTACGCGCGCGGTTGACCTGGCTTGTCGATAATTCCGACGGGCTGGGAGGCTATCGCTGCCAGATCGGTGGCTGGCACTTGCCGGGAAGTTGGCTGCTGGATCACCGCGTCTCTGACTGCGGACGTTACCTGGCACTGCTGCCCTTCGAACAGTCAACGACCGTAACCACCCATGGGGTGGTTGCCGACGTGAAGGATCGACGCCTGCTGGTAGGGCCGCCGATGTGGGTGCAGCGCATCCTCGATTTTCGTGATGGCCGGCTGAGCCTGGCGGTGGTTGCCGGTCGTCTTGACCAGGATCTGGACAGCAGCGCGCTACAACGCTTCAACATTCCTGCGCCGCCGATTAGCGGTGATCCGGCATTCTTTCATCCCGACGAACGTTCCCGGCTGTTCTACAACACCGTGGAGCTGCAGGTGACGGGCTCGCAATTGCACAGCATCGCCCCCTGGCGCCTGGTGGATTGTCCGCAAGGGGCCAACGCCGACGGCGACTTCATCCTGCCCGCGCCTGACCACCGGGATGCCGCCTGGTTGTTTGGCAGCGAAACGGAATATGCCGACAGTTGGGTGCGTGCCCAGACGCCCCGGCTCGGAGGCCATCTGCTGACAGCCTCTGGCTGCGCGTTGGTCGACTTGGCGCCCTCGATGATCTGGTCGACGGATGCCCGTTACCTCGCCCTGACTTGCATGGCGACCGATGCGGCAGAGCTGTGTGGCAGCTACCGGGGCTGGCAACTGTTGCTTCTGGACGTCCAGCAGCACACGTTGCGGGTGCACCCACAATGGCTGGGCAACCGGCCGCTGTTTGAACGCTTCGACGAGCAACTGCATGTACGTTGCTTTGAGCGCGATTGGGCAGCCGAAGACGATGAGGACCCTGGTTCAGTGCAGGCGTTCTCCCTGGATGCTCTGTTGCAGTTGCCCGCTGAACAGTTGGTTTGCCAGGACGGTTTCTGGTTCAGGGTTTCACAGGTGTACCAGGCCCCCGCCTGGCGCGCACTGGCTTTGCCTGCCATTGGCTATTTCGCACGTGAGAGCCTGTAACATGCTCGCCATCGAATGCCTGCGCCGGAGCCCACTTTGACTGATACCCGCCCCCCCGTCCTCGACGAAATCGACCGGCAACTGATCGCGGCGCTGCAAATCAACGCCCGGGAAAGCGTCGCGATGCTGGCTCGGCAACTGGGCATCGCCCGCACGACCGTGACGTCGCGGCTGGCGCGCCTGGAAAAGACCAAGGTGATTACCGGCTATGGCGTGCGCCTGGGCCAACGGGTGATTGATGGCGGCTTGCAGGCTTACGTCGGCATCAAGGTCCAACCGCGCTCCGGCAAGGACGTGCTGCGACGTTTGAGCGCCATGGCCCAGGTCCAGCAGTTGTGTGCGGTCAGCGGTGAGTTCGATTACGTCGCCTGGCTGCGTACCGACTCTCCAGAACAGCTGGATCAACTGCTGGACCAGATTGGCAGCGTGGATGGCGTGGAGAAAACCACCACCTCGATCATCCTCAGCAGCAAGATCGATCGGGGCCAGCCCGTCTAGCCCTGCGCAACTTAACCCGTGGGAGCGAGCAAGCTCGCTCCCACAGGGGAAAATCGTCAGTTATGGTGCTTGATAGGCAAAGTTTTCGATTCTGACCTGCCCCTCCGGAAAGGTCGCGATAATCTCCAATTCGCCTCCCATGGCACGGATGTAATTTCGCAACGTGCTGATGTACATATCCGTACGGCGCTCCATTTTCGAGACCGCCGCCTGGTTGATATGCAGTGACTTGGCCAAGGCCTCCTGGCTCAACTCCTGCGCTTGGCGCAACTCGTGCAATGGCATCTCTGCACGCAACTTCTGATACAGAGCCTGTGCACGCGCCTGGGAGTCAGGCGCACGACGCGCCATCAAGTCGGAAAACTTCTTAGCCATTGTCACAGCCCTCTCTCTTCAATACTTCCAAATGCTCGTCATAGAGGCGTTCGGCCAAGGGCACATATTCCTGATACCAGCGGTCCCGGCCAGTTTTGTCTCCCCCGATCAGGAGGATGGCGCAGCGGCGCGGATCAAACGCATAGAGCACACGATAAGGCCTACCTGCGTGTTGCACTCGTAATTCACGAAGGTTGCCATGACGCGAACCTTTGATATCACTGGTGTGAGGAAAGCCCAGATAAGGCCCGGTGTCGCCGAGCAGCATTACCGAAGCCTGTACCGAGTCTTGCTCTGACGCACGGAGACAGTTCCACCACATCTCAAATTCATCCGTGTATTCAACGTCCCATTTCATACAAATATGCCACCTAGGTTATATAACCTCAAGGGAATAACCATAGAAGTAACGGCGGGTATCTGCTCCCGTTGATCGCGCAGGTAATTGTTAGGGAGAGTTTCTGTGGGAGACTGGTTTCGTCATTACGATTGAGCAATTGGTCAAAATGACTGGAACATATTCAAAACGACGACATATTGTGTCTTATTAACGTGTTCCACCCTCCCTAGAATGGCTGGCATCTTTCCTATACTCAGACGCGAAGCCGCGTCGAGTCGCCCATCAAGGTCAGCCATGAACAAGAACAATCGCCACCCAGCAGACGGTAAGAAGCCCATCACCATTTTCGGGCCGGACTTTCCTTTCGCCTTTGACGACTGGATCGAACATCCGGCCGGCCTGGGCAGCATCCCCGCGCACAACCAGGGTACGGAAGTGGCGATTGTCGGTGCAGGGATCGCCGGTCTGGTGGCGGCGTACGAGCTGATGAAGCTGGGACTCAAGCCCGTGGTCTACGAGGCGTCGAAGATGGGTGGGCGCCTGCGCTCACAGGCGTTCAACGGCGCTGAAGGGGTGATCGCCGAGCTGGGCGGCATGCGTTTTCCGGTGTCGTCCACCGCGTTCTACCACTACGTCGACAAACTGGGGCTGGAGACCAAACCGTTTCCCAACCCGCTGACCCCGGCGTCCGGCAGCACGGTTATCGACCTGGAAGGCCAGACGTATTACGCCCAGAAACTGGCGGACCTTCCCGCACTGTTCCAGGAAGTCGCCGACGCCTGGGCCGATGCGCTGGAGGATGGCTCGCGCTTCGGCGACATCCAGCAGGCGATCCGCGACCGCGACGTGCCACGCCTCAAGGAGCTGTGGAACACCTTGGTGCCCCTCTGGGACGACCGCACCTTCTACGACTTCGTCGCCACCTCCAAGGCGTTCGCCAAGCTCTCGTTCCAGCACCGCGAAGTGTTCGGCCAGGTCGGTTTCGGCACGGGCGGTTGGGATTCTGATTTCCCCAATTCGATGCTGGAAATCTTCCGCGTCGTGATGACCAACTGCGACGACCACCAGCATCTGGTGGTCGGTGGCGTCGAACAGGTACCTCACGGCATCTGGAACCACGTGCCGGAACGCTGTGCGCACTGGCCCGAAGGAACCAGCCTGAATTCGCTGCACCTGGGCGCCCCCCGCAGCGGCGTGAAGCGCATAGCCCGTGCGGCCGATGGCCGGTTCAGCGTGACGGACGTCTGGGAAAACACCCGCGAGTACGCCGCCGTGCTGGTCACCTGCCAGAGCTGGCTGCTGACCACCCAGATCGAATGTGAAGAAGCGTTGTTCTCGCAAAAGATGTGGATGGCCCTGGATCGCACCCGCTACATGCAATCGTCCAAGACATTCGTGATGGTCGACCGGCCGTTCTGGAAGGACAAGGACCCGGAGACCGGCCGCGACCTGATGAGCATGACCCTGACCGACCGCCTGACCCGTGGCACCTATCTGTTCGACAACGGCGACGACAAGCCCGGCGTGATTTGCCTGTCGTATTCCTGGATGAGCGATGCGCTGAAAATGCTCCCGCATCCGGTGGAAAAACGCGTGAAGCTGGCCCTCGATGCCTTGAAGAAGATCTACCCCAAGGTGGACATCGCCGCACGCATCATTGGCGATCCGATCACCGTGTCCTGGGAAGCGGATCCGCATTTCCTCGGCGCCTTCAAGGGCGCCCTGCCCGGCCACTATCGCTACAACCAGCGCATGTACGCGCATTTCATGCAGGACGACATGCCGGCCGAACAACGCGGGATCTTTATCGCCGGCGATGACGTCTCATGGACACCTGCCTGGGTCGAAGGCGCGGTACAAACCTCACTCAATGCCGTGTGGGGAATCATGAAGCACTTCGGCGGAGAAACTCACGCCGAGAACCCGGGTCCAGGTGATGTGTTCCACGAGATCGGTCCGATCGCCCTGCCCGAATAAAAGGAGTTTTTGATGCGTGTAGCCCTCTACCAATGCCCACCGCTGCCACTGGATCCAGCCGGCAACCTGCAACGCCTGCACCAGGTGGCGCTGGAGGCCAGGGGCGCCGATGTGCTGGTGCTGCCGGAGATGTTCATGACCGGCTACAACATCGGCGTCGACGCGGTGAATGTATTGGCCGAGGTCTACAACGGCGAGTGGGCGCAACAGATCGGCCGCATTGCCAAGGCGGCCGGCCTGGCGATCGTCTATGGCTACCCCGAACGCAGCGAAGACGGGCAGATCTACAACGCCGCGCAGTTGATCGACGCTCAGGGCGAGCGCCTGGCCAACTACCGCAAGAGCCACCTGTTCGGTGACCTCGATCACGCCATGTTCAGCGCCGGCGACTCAGCGCTGCCTATCGTCGAGCTCAACGGCTGGAAGCTCGGCCTGCTGATCTGCTACGACCTGGAGTTCCCAGAGAACGCCCGCCGCCTGGCCCTGGCCGGCGCCGAGCTGATCCTGGTGCCGACCGCCAATATGCAACCCTACGAGTTCATCGCGGACATCACCGTCCGTGCCCGCGCCATCGAAAACCAGTGTTTCGTGGCCTACGCCAACTACTGCGGCCACGAAGGTGAACTGCTGTATTGCGGCCAAAGCAGCATCGCCGCACCGAATGGCAGCCGACCGGCGCTTGCGGGGTTGGACGAGGCCTTGATCGTCGGAGAACTGGATCGACAACTGATGGACGATTCCCGAGCGGCCTACAACTACCTGCATGATCGCCGCCCCGAGCTTTACGACGACCTGCACAAACACTGATTGAGGATTGAGAACGCGGCCTAATCCGCTAGCATGAGCGCATCTTTGTTCTGGAAGCGCTCATGCCGGCCCCCGACTCCCTCCGCCCCCACACTGAAACCCTGGCCAACGGCTTGCGGGTGACATTGCGTCACGTCCCAGGCCTCAAGCGCAGCGCTGCAGTATTGCGAGTCGCGGCTGGCAGCCATGACGCGCCCCTGGCCTGGCCGGGATTGGCGCACTTGCTCGAGCATCTGTTCTTCCTCGGCACCGAGCGTTTTCCCACCGGGGAGAACCTGATGGCCTACGTGCAGCGCCATGGCGGCCAAGTCAATGCGCGCACCAGCGAACGCACCACGGATTTTTTCTTCGAATTGCCACCCGCCACCTTCGCCGACGGATTGGAACGGCTGGGGGACATGCTCGCTCACCCACGCCTGGATGAGGCCGATCAGTTGCGTGAACGGGAAGTGCTACACGCCGAGTTCATCGCCTGGTCCCGGGATGCTGCAGCCCAGCGACAGCTTGCCTTGCAGGACGGCCTGTCGGCGACCCATCCGCTGCGGGGTTTTCATGCGGGTAATCGCGATAGCCTCGCGGTGGAGCACGCCGAATTCCAAAGCGCATTGCATGACTTCTATCGCAGCTTCTACCAGAGCGGCCAGATGAGCCTGAGCCTGGCCGGCCCGCAAAGCATCGACGTTTTGAAAGCGCTGGCTGAACAGTTCGACAGCCAGATACCTGCCGGCGAAGCGCTTGCCAGGCCGGCACCGCCACAGCTGATGGCATCGTCCCAGACGAGTTATCAACAGGCCCGCGAGAGTTGCCTTGATCTGCTGTTCGCCTTCGAAGATTTGCCCAGCGCCTCGCCCCAGGCCTTGGACTTTCTCTGTACGTGGCTGAACTCCAGCAAACCGGGCGGCCTGCTCGCCCTGTTGCGTCAACGCCACTTGGCGGACAGCCTCAAGGCTACCGCACTGTATGAATTTACCGGACAGGCATTGCTGCATATCGAATTCACGCACGCCAACGCCCAGACAGCGGCGCAGATCCAGCCGTTGCTGCACGACTGGTTGGGTTTCTTTGCCGCCCAGGACGACTGGGCGCCGTTGCGCCAGGAGTTCACCGCACTGCTGCAGCGCCGGCAGGAAACAGTGTCGGCCTTGCAGTTGGCCCGCTGGGATTGTGAAGGTCGTGACGGGCCGCTGTTGGCACACGACCTCGTGAGGCTCAGGGAAATCCTCAAGCAACTGCACCCTGTCGATAACGTCACGGGACAATGGCAACTGCCCGCGTCCAACCCGTTCCTACAAACGCCAAGCGAAGCGCCTCGCGCCGGATTGATACGCGGACAGACCAGCGCCCACCGCGGCTTGCGCACCTTCGCCCAGGACCGCTCCCGAGGCCGGCGGGAACGCTCGCCCATGCAGTTCAGCCAGGCGCTGCCCGACAACAGTCGTGAAGGCGCGGTGTACCTGCGCTGGCAACTGACGACTCAGCCACCGCTGGATCTTCAATCCCGGCTCGACCGGCATCTGGAGGAGGTGCGTGAGGATGCTCGCCAGGCCGGCGTGGACGTCAGTTTCGAACCTTCAGGGAATCAATGGCTGCTGAAACTGGTCGGCTTGCAGACCCCGGTGCCGTTGGTGCTCGAACACGTCTTGGCGAAACTCGTACAACCGCTGCCCATGGCTCAGGCCGCCTACGAACCCCCACCGATACCCATTCGACACCTGCTCAAAGCGCTGCCGAATCATTGCCGGCAATCGCCAGCGTTGCCCATGCCCGACAGCGACCAAAGCGTGTGGACAACGGCCCGCTGGGATGGACTGTCCATCGGTCTGTCGACCGCCACTCAAGGCGCGCTGGGCCCTGTGCTGGCCCGGGTGCCAGGCATCGCCAGCGAGGACATCAGCTTGGCGATGGCGCCGCGCGGGCAACGCATCTGGCATACGCTCCAGACCCACGGTGAAGAAGCGGCCGTGTTGCTGTTTTGCCCGACCGCCACCCTGGCGCTGGCCGACGAGGCCGCCTGGCGGTTGCTGGCACAGTTGTGCCAGACGCCGTTCTATCAGCGCCTGCGGGTGGAACTGCAGTTGGGTTATGCCGTGTTCAGCGGCTTGAAGCAGGTCGATGGGCAAACCGGGTTGCTGTTCGGCGTCCAATCGCCCAGCGTCTCGGCGGCGCAACTGATCGCCCACATCGAGACATTCCTGGCCGGGTTACCGGCGCTGATCCAGCAGCTCGATGATGCGTCCCTGACCGATCAGCAACAGGCGCTCGCCGCTCAACTCCAAATTGATGCCCTGCCCCGCGCCCAGGCCGCCGAACTGCTCTGGCAGGGCAAGTTGGCTGGCCGCCCGTCGGATTATCTTGAGCGACTGGCCGATGCCATCCTGCAACTGGATCGCCCACAACTACGAGCCGCCGCCCAGGGTTTGGTCGATGCTGACGGGGGATGGTATTGCCTGAGCAATGGCGCCTGCCTGACAGAGCGTTGGCAAGCGGCGCAATGATCATTGCAGCCGCTGTAATGAGCTTTCTTCGAGAATCGCGGCGAACGAATTTGTCAGATTTAGTAACATAGCCGCCTAAGCATCTGAACATCTCCGAACGGAGGTGGACTATATGTATAGGTTTCCACCGTTCCATCGAACCTGATTCCCCCAACCAAAGGAGTATTCCCATGTCTTGGTCCAAACCCGCATATATCGACCTGCGTATCGGTTTCGAAGTCACCATGTACTTCGCCAGCCGCTGATTGCTGCAGGCGCTCAAGCACGCAGCACTACGCCTCGGCCAGCCGAGGCGTTTTTATTTCGGTTTGCAGATGGAGCAGCCATGTTCGTCCAGATTCTAGGTTCCGCCGCCGGTGGCGGTTTCCCCCAGTGGAACTGCAACTGCGCCAATTGCGCAGGTTTTCGCAACGGTAGCCTGCGGGCCCAGGCGCGTACCCAGTCATCCATCGCCCTGTCCGATGACGGGGTGAACTGGGTGCTGTGCAACGCCTCCCCGGACATTCGCGCCCAGCTCCAGGCGTTTGCCCCGATGCAGCCGGGCCGGGCCCTGCGCGACACCGGCATTGGCGCGATCATCCTGATGGACAGCCAGATCGACCACACCACCGGTCTGCTCAGCCTGCGTGAAGGTTGCCCGCATCAAGTCTGGTGCACCGACATGGTCCATGAAGACTTGAGCACGGGCTTTCCGCTGTTCAACATGCTGACCCACTGGAACGGCGGGTTGAGTTGGAACCGTATCGAACTCGACCAGAGCTTCATCATCGCCGCCTGCCCGAACCTGCGCTTTACCCCGCTGCCCCTGCGCAGTGCAGCGCCGCCCTATTCGCCCCATCGCTTCGACCCGCACCCGGGCGACAACATCGGACTGATCGTCGAAGACCTGCGCACCGGCGGCAAGCTGTTCTATGCACCGGGGCTGGGCAAGGTCGACGAGTCGTTGCTGGAGATCATGGCCGGCAGCGACTGCCTGCTGGTGGACGGCACGATGTGGGACGACGATGAAATGCAACGCCGTGGCGTCGGCACCCGCACCGGTCGGGAAATGGGCCACCTGGCTCAAAACGGCCCCGGCGGCATGCTGGAAGTGCTGGAGCAACTGCCCGAGCAGCGCAAGGTCCTTATCCATATCAACAACACCAACCCGATCCTGGACGAAGACTCGCCCGAGCGGGCTGAGCTTGTACGTCGAAAGATTGAAGTGGCTTACGACGGAATGAGTATTGAGTTGTAGGAAGGGCGGGACGATGGTGGACGTGGGGTTGCAGTTGTGTCAGCCAACATTATTGCTGGCTGACAGGACGCATTCGCGAGCAAGCCCGCTCCCACAGAGACCGAGTAAGACTTGATATTTCATGCACCGCAAAACCAATGTGGGAGCGGGCTTGCTCGCGAAGAGGCCAGACCAGGCACCCCAACCGCCAGCGGTTATTCCCCGGAGAACCGAAATGACTGACACCCCCCTGTCCCCCGCCGAGTTCGAAGCCGCCCTGCGTGCCAAAGGCGCGTATTACCACATCCATCACCCCTATCACGTGGCGATGTATGAAGGCCGTGCCACTCGCGAGCAGATCCAGGGCTGGGTCGCGAACCGCTTCTACTACCAAGTGAATATCCCGCTCAAGGACGCCGCGATTCTGGCCAACTGCCCGGACCGGGAGATCCGCCGCGAGTGGATCCAGCGCCTGCTCGACCATGACGGCGCGCCCGGCGAAGACGGCGGCATCGAAGCCTGGCTGCGGTTGGGCCAGGCGGTGGGCCTGGACCCCGATCAACTGCGCTCCCAGGAATTGGTGCTGCCGGGCGTGCGCTTCGCGGTGGACGCCTACGTCAACTTCGCCCGCCGGGCCAGTTGGCAGGAAGCCGCCAGCAGCTCGTTGACCGAACTGTTCGCCCCGCAGATCCACCAGTCGCGCCTGGACAGCTGGCCGCAGCACTACCCGTGGATCGACCCGACCGGCTACGAATATTTCCGCACTCGCCTGGGCCAGGCCCGGCGTGATGTGGAACATGGCCTGGCGATCACTTTGCAGCACTACACCACCCGCGCAGGGCAGGAACGCATGCTGGAGATTCTTCAGTTCAAACTGGACATCCTCTGGAGCATGCTCGACGCCATGAGCATGGCCTACGAACTGAATCGCCCGCCCTATCACACCGTGACCGACCAACGGGTTTGGCATAAAGGAATTACCCTATGAGTTTCGATCGCAGCCAAACCCCGAACTGGCGCCCCGGCTATCGCTTCCAGTACGAACCGGCCCAGAAAGGCCACGTGCTGCTCTATCCTGAAGGCATGATCAAGCTGAACGACAGCGCTGCGCTGATCGGTGGCCTGATCGATGGCGAACGCGATGTGGCGGCAATCATCGCTGAGCTGGATAAACAATTTCCCGGTGTGCCAGAGCTCGGTGACGACATCGAGCAATTCATGGAGGTCGCCCGTGCACAGCACTGGATCACCCTTGCCTGAGAAGCCCGCCGTCGGCCTGCCGCTGTGGCTGCTGGCCGAGCTGACCTATCGCTGCCCGCTGCAATGCCCATACTGCTCCAACCCGCTGGACTTCGCCGAGCAAGGCAAGGAACTGAGCACCGAGCAGTGGTTCAAGGTGTTTCGCGAAGCCCGGGAGATGGGCGCCGCGCAGTTGGGTTTTTCCGGTGGGGAGCCGCTGGTGCGCCAGGACTTGGCGGAGCTGATTGGCGAGGCGCGCAGGCTGGGTTTCTACACCAACCTGATTACCTCCGGCATCGGCTTGACCGAACAGAAGATCAGCGACTTCAAGAAAGCCGGCCTGGACCACATCCAGATCAGTTTCCAGGCCAGCGACGAGCAGGTGAACAACCTCCTGGCCGGCTCGAAGAAAGCCTTCGCGCAAAAACTGGAAATGGCCCGCGCGGTGAAAGCCCACGGTTATCCGATGGTGCTGAACTTCGTGACCCATCGGCACAACATCGACAAGATCGACCGCATCATCGAGCTGTGCATCGCCCTCGAAGCTGACTTCGTCGAGCTCGCCACCTGCCAGTTCTATGGCTGGGCGCAGCTCAACCGCGTCGGCCTGCTGCCCACTCGGGAGCAATTGGTGCGGGCCGAGCGCATCACCAATGAATACCGCGCCAAGCTGGAAGCCGAAGGCAACCCGTGCAAGCTTATTTTTGTCACACCGGACTACTATGAGGAACGCCCCAAGGGTTGCATGAACGGCTGGGGCAGCATTTTCCTGACCGTCACACCGGACGGTACGGCACTGCCCTGTCACGGCGCCCGACAGCTACCGGTGCAATTTCCCAACGTGCGCGACCACAGCATGCAGCACATCTGGTACGACTCGTTCGGCTTCAACCGCTTCCGCGGTTACGACTGGATGCCTGAACCGTGCCGCTCCTGCGATGAAAAAGAAAAGGACTTCGGCGGCTGCCGCTGCCAGGCGTTCATGCTCACGGGCGATGCCAGCAACGCCGACCCGGTGTGCAGCAAGTCCGAACATCACGGGGTGATCCTTAAAGCGCGTGAAGACGCCGAGCACGCCACACAAACCATTGAACAGTTGGCCTTTCGCAATGAACGAAACTCGCGCCTCATCGCTAAAGGCTGAGCCTTTCAGCGCCGCCCAGGCCGTTGCCGCCGGCACCGACTTCGCCGAACTGCAAGTCGGGCCCTTGGGCTTGTTCTGGAATGAATACCGCCCCGCGGACGGCGCCTGCCGGATCTGGCATTGGCAAGACGCCGAGGCCCGCTGCCTGACGCCGGACGGATTCAGCGCCCGCAGTCGGGTCTATGAATACGGCGGCGGGTCGTTCTGCCTGAGCCATGATGGCGTGCTGTTCGTCAACGAGGACGACCAACAGCTGTACCATCAATCGCTGAGTGACGAACAGCCCGTGGCGCTGACCTTCGGTGAGTGCCGCTATGGGGACCTTGGCTTCGCCGACGGCCAGGTGTTGGCGGTGGAAGAACAGGCCAACCAGCATCGCCTGGTGTCGATCGGGTTGGCGGATCATCAACGGCATCTGTTGGCCGAAGGCGCCGATTTCTACGCTTCGCCTACCCTGAGCCCGGACGGCCAGCGGCTCGCCTGGATTGAATGGAGCCGTCCGCATCAGCCCTGGACAGCGACGCGGTTGATGTTGGCCGAGCGCACTGCTTCGGGCTGGAGTGAGCCGCGCTGTGTGGCCGGCAACGGTGAGGAAGAATCCATCCAGCAACCGCGCTTCGACGCGGCCAGTCGCCTTTATTGCCTGACTGATCGCGGCGGTTACTGGCAGCCCTGGATGGAATCGGCCCAGGGCTTAGAACCCCTGCCCGCCGCCGCAGCCGATCATGCCCCAGCGCCGTGGCAACTGGGTGGCTGTACCTGGCTGCCGCTGGACGAACACACCTACCTGGCGAGTTGGACCGAAGCAGGTTTCGGACGCCTGGGCTTGTGCCGCCGTGACGATGCCAACGAGGACTTCACCGACACCTACAGCCGCTTTCGCAGCCTGGCGCTGGATGAGCGGTTCATCTACGCCATTGCCGCCTCGCCGACTCATCCATCGGCAGTCATTGCCATCGAGCGGCAGCGTCATGAAGGAGTGGTGCTGGCCGGCGGCGTCACGCCATTGCCCATCGAACAGATCAGTCGTCCGCGAACCCTGCGCTATCCATCCGGGTCAGGTGAAGCCCACGGGTTCTTTTACCCGGCCATGAATGCACAAGCGAAGCCGCCCTTGGTGGTGTTCATTCACGGCGGTCCTACCTCGGCCTGTTATCCCCTGTTCGATCCACGTATTCAGTATTGGACCCAGCGCGGCTTTGCCGTTGCCGATCTCAATTACCGCGGCAGCAGCGGTTATGGCCGGGCCTATCGGCAGGCGCTGCATTTGAATTGGGGCGTGGTGGATGTGGAGGACGCCTGCGCGGTGGTCGCCTATCTGGATGAACAAGGCTTGATTGACAGCCGTCACGCGTTCATTCGCGGTGGCAGTGCCGGTGGCTACACGACCCTCTGCGCCTTGGCGTTCCAGGATGTATTCCGCGCCGGTGCCAGCCTCTATGGCGTGAGCGATCCTGTCGCCCTCGGCCGGGCCACGCACAAGTTCGAAGGTGATTACCTGGACTGGCTGATCGGCGACCCGCAAAAGGACATCGAACGCTATCGCGCCCGCACTCCGCTGTTGCACGCCGGGAACATCCGCGTGCCGGTGATCTTTTTCCAAGGTGAGTTGGATGCCGTGGTGGTACCGCAGCAAACCCGCGACATGGTCAGCGCCTTACAGGCCAACGGCGTGGCGGTCGAGGCGCACTACTACCCGGAGGAACGCCACGGTTTTCGCAAGGCGAAGAACCAGGCCCATGCCCTGGAGCATGAGTGGTTGTTCTATCGCAAGGTGATGGATAGCGATCTGTAGGCAGTGGGAACACCACTTGTGGCGAGGGAGCTTGCTCCCGCTCGATTGCGCAGCAATCGCAAAAGCTTGGGGCCGCTGCGCGACCCAGCGGGAGCAAGCTCCCTCGCCACAGATCCAACAACAGAAACTTCAGCGCTTGGCGATGATATACACCGCGTGCACGATGCCTGGGATGTAACCCAACAGCGTCAGCAGGATATTCAGCCAGAACGCCCCGCCAAAACCGACTTGCAGGAACACTCCCAGTGGCGGCAGCAGGATGGCGATAATAATGCGAATGAAATCCATGGATGACTCCCTGATCAACGATGGCCAAATTGCCATATAGCTCATTGACCCCAGACCGCTCGTCAGGGTTCAGTGGGACGCATGCTGAAGCAGCCCCAAGGGTTAGACGCCTGCAAGAATAAAAAACGCAGGCAAAAAGAAAACCCCGCCGAAGCGGGGCTTTGCAGACTGTTTCCCTGACATCCATTTCACTCCGCCGTCCTGGCAGAATCCTACGTGTCCGTGTTGTTACTTTTGCGCGTCCTGCGCTACGTCCATGGAAGCTAGGTTAGCCCTGGATCCAATTCGCCGATAGAGGGAAAACACCAGCACGTTGTGTAAGCAAATACTTACACAACGTCATCGTTTCAGAACTGGCTGGCTTCCAGCAGGAACAGCGACTCGCTGCCCGCCTTTACCGAAGCGCTCAAGGAGTGGATACGCGGCAGCAGGCGAGCGAAATAGAACCGCGCCGTTCCGAGTTTGCTCGCGTAGAAATCATCCTGGTTTTCCTTGCCCGAGGCAGCCCGGGCCATCAGCGCCCACATGTAGGCATACGCGGTGTAGCCGAACGCCTGGAGATATTCCACCGACGCTGCGCCAATTTCGTTCGGGTTGCTCTTCGCCCGGTCCAGCAGCCAGTCGGTCAACTCATCCAGCGTGTCGACCGCGCCGTTCAACGGCTTGATGAACTCTTCCAAGTCGCCGCTCGCAGTGGCGGTGAAATGGCGAATCTCATCGGCGAACAGGCGATAGAACGCACCGCCGCTGCCGACGATCTTGCGCCCCACCAGGTCCAGCGCCTGGATACCGTTGGTGCCTTCGTAGATCTGGGTGATGCGCACGTCACGCACCAGTTGTTCCTGGCCCCATTCGCGGATGTAGCCATGGCCGCCGAATACTTGTTGACCATGGACGGTGGTTTCCAGGCCCAGGTCGGTCAGGAACGCCTTGGCCACCGGCGTCAGCAACGCCACCAAGTCTTCGGCGCGCTTGCGGGTGACCGGGTCTTCGCTGAACTTGGCGGTGTCCAGTTGCATCGCCACGTAGGTGGAAAACGCCCGGCCACCCTCGTTCGAGGCTTTCATGGTCAACAACATCCGGCGCACGTCGGGATGGACGATGATCGGATCAGCGACCTTGTCCTTGTTCTGCGCACCGGTGGGCGAGCGGCTTTGCAGGCGGTCGCGGGCGTATTCGACGGCGTTCTGGTAGGAGCGCTCACCGGTGGCCAAGCCCTGGATGCCAACCCCGAGGCGCTCGTAGTTCATCATGGTGAACATCGCCGCCAGGCCTTTGTTCGGCTCGCCCACCAGATAGCCCACGGCTTCATCGAAGTTCATCACGCAGGTGGCGGACGCCTGGATGCCCATCTTGTGTTCGATCGAGCCGCAGTTGGCCGCGTTGCGCGCGCCCAGGCTGCCGTCGGCATTGACCATGAACTTGGGCACCAGGAACAGCGAAATGCCCTTGGGGCCTGCCGGCGCGTCCGGGAGTTTCGCCAGTACCAGGTGAATGATGTTCTCGGTGAGGTCGTGCTCGCCACCGGTGATGAAAATTTTCGTGCCACTGACCTTGTAGGAACCGTCGGCCTGGGGCTCGGCCTTGGTGCGGATGATCCCCAGGTCCGTGCCTGCATGGGGCTCGGTCAGGCACATGGAGCCGGCCCAGACGCCGGCGTACATGTTCGGCAGGTACGTCGCCTTCAGCTCTTCGCTGGCATGGGCATTGATCGACAGGCAAGCGCCGGCGGTCAGCATTGGGTACAGGCCGAAGGACAGGCTCGCGGAGTTGACCATTTCCTCGACCTGGGCCGAAACGGCCTTGGGCATGCCCATGCCGCCGTACACCGGATCGCCGCCGACACCGACCCAACCGCCTTCAGCATACGTCTTGTAGGCCTGTGGGAAACCTGCCGGCGTGGTGACGGCGCCGTCCGCCCAGTGGCAGCCTTCTTCGTCAGCGGAGCGACTGAGAGGCGCGATGCTTTTGCTGGTGACTTTGCCGGCTTCTTCCAGGATCGCTTCGACCGTTTCAGCGTCCACGGTGTCGGCCAGCACCGGCAATTGGGCCCAGAGTTTCGCGACCTCGAACACTTCATTGAGGACGAAGCGCATATCGCGCAGGGGCGCTTTGTAGTCAGCCATGGCAAACCTCGCAGGATCTAAACAATTGTTCGTAAAAGACGGTTTTCGCAGTGACCTGAGTGTACCTCAACAACTTTTGCGACACATAGGGTCAACCCATGACCGTTTTGTTATTTTTAGTCATCACAGAAGTTCGAGTAATTTATCGTGGCGAGGGAGCTTGCTCCCGCTTGACCGGGCTGGCGCTCCAGTGCGCAGCGCTCACAAAGAGGGTCTGCTGCGCAGCCCAGCGGGAGCAAGCTCCCTCGCCACAGAGAAATGTTTCAGCCCATCAGAGTGCAAACAACTCCGCAGGTAATTGCATCAGGCAATCGCTCCCCGCCTCGATGGCGGCCCGATGGGCGGTCGTACGCGGCAACAGGCGCTTGAAGTAAAACTCGCACGTCGCCAGTTTGCCTTGGCAAAAATCACTGTCTCCAGTGCCACCGTCGAGTTGCGCCTGGGCCACCAAGGCCATGCGCAACCACAGGTAGGCCAGGATGATGTAGCCGCTGTACATCAGGTAGTCCACTGAGGCGGCGCCCACTTCATCCGGGTTCTTCATGGCAGCCATGCCAACCTGGGTGGTCAGTTCGCCCCATTCCCGGTTGAGCCCGTCCAATTGCGCAATATAGGCGTTGAGCTGCGGATGCCCGGCGTTGGCGGTGCAGAATTTATGGACAATTTTAGTGAAGCCACGCAGTAACTTGCCCTGGCTGCCCAACACCTTGCGCCCCAGCAGGTCCAAGGCCTGGATGCCATTGGTGCCTTCGTAGATCGGCGCGATCCGACAATCGCGCACAAGCTGCTCCATGCCCCACTCGCGGATAAAACCGTGTCCGCCAAAAACCTGCATGCCGTGGTTGGTCACCTCCAGCCCGGTGTCGGTCATGAAGGCCTTGCAGATCGGGGTGAGGAACGCCAGCAGGTCCTCGGCCTCCTGGCGAGCGGTTTCGTCCGGGCTCAGGTGCGCGGTGTCGAGCAGTTGCGCAGTGAAATAGGTCAGCGCCCGGTTGCCTTCGTTGAAGGCCTTCATGGTGAGCAACATCCTGCGCACATCGGGATGGACGATGATCGGGTCGGCGACTTTTTCCGGCGCCTTGGGGCCGGTCAGCGCGCGCATTTGCAAACGGTCATTGGCGTATTTGATCGCCCCCTGGAAGCTCGCTTCCCCCAGGCAAAGGCCCTGCATGCCGGTGCCGAGGCGCGCGTGGTTCATCATGGTAAACATGCAATTAAGGCCTTTGTTCGCCTCGCCGATCAGAAAACCCTTGGCCCCGTCGAAATTCAGCACGCAGGTAGCCGAGGCCTTGATGCCCATTTTGTGCTCGATCGATCCGCAGGAAACGCCGTTGCGCTTCCCGGCCTCACCCGCGGCGTCCGGCAGGAACTTTGGCACGATGAACAGCGAGATGCCCTTGGTCCCGGCCGGAGCATCGGGCAGCTTGGCGAGCACCAGATGAATGATGTTGTCGCTCATGTCGTGCTCGCCGGCGCTGATGAAGATCTTGCTGCCGGTCACCGCGTAGCTGCCGTCCGCCTGGGGCACCGCGCGGGTCTTGATGATGCCGAGGTCGGTGCCACAGTGGGCTTCAGTCAGGCACATGGTGCCGGTCCACTGGCCGGCGGTGAGTTTGCTGAGATAAGTCTGCTTCTGTTCCTCGGTGCCGTGGGCGTGGATGGCCGACATGGCGCCGTGGGTCAGGCCGGGATACATGCCCCAAGAGGTGTTGCTCGATCCGATCATTTCGCTGATGACCAATCCCAGGGAACTGGGCAAGCCCTGGCCACCGTAATCTGGGTCCGCCGCCAGGCCATGCCAGCCGCCTTCCACGTACTGTGCGAAGGCTTGCCTGAAGCCTGTAGGCGTAGTCACCACGCCATTGTCGAAATGGCAGCCCTCTTCATCACCCGAGCGATTGAGGGGCGCCAGCACGTTCTCACAGAACCGAGCGCCCTCCTCGAGAATGGCGCTGACCATGTCTGGGCTGGCATCGCTGGCACCCAGTTCGGCATAGCGGCCATGAAAATCGAAGACGTGGTCGATCAAGAAGCGCATGTCGCGCAGGGGAGCTTTGTACTCGGGCATGGTGGTTTTCTCCGGTAGCAGATCGCTCCAACCTACTGCCGGCCACCCAGGCCCACAATCACAGTCCAGACGCTGAATGCGCCGTCATCACTCAACCCGCGGCGGCTTCCATGCGCACAGCGCCGCGGCGATTCTGCCCATAGGCGATCACACAGTTTCGCCCCGCGCCCTTGGCGTTATAGAGCGCCTGGTCCGCCGATTTGAGCACCTCTTCGGGCGTACGCTGCTCGATGCGCTCGGCCACGCCGATGCTGACGGTCACCGATACGCTGGAGGCGCCAGTGCCGGAGCGCCGCTGGCGACCTTGCTGATCGTCCTGGGGACGGCTGTCGGGATTACGCAGTTGGATAGCGTACGTCTCGATGGACTGGCGAATAACTTCCAGATGGGGCATGCATTCGTCGATGGTCTTGCCCGCGAACACCAGGGCGAATTCCTCGCCGCCGTAGCGATATGCCCTACCGCCACCGCCGATCTTCGACAGTTTGCTGGCGACCAGGCGTAGCACTTGGTCGCCCACGTCGTGGCCGTGGGTGTCGTTGAATTTCTTGAAATGGTCCACGTCGCTCATTGCCAGCACATAGTTACGCCCCAGGCGCTGCATGCGTTCATTCAATGCACGACGCCCCGGCAGGCCGGTGAGCTCGTCACGGAAGGCCATTTGATACGCCTCGTGGGCGACCGCCGCGGCGATCATCAACATCACCTGGCTGCACATGATGTTCAAGGTGAATGGCAGGATGAAGGTTTTCGGCAGCATCCAGAACAACCCAAGCAGTCCCACCAACTGCGCCGCGTGCAACGGCCGGGGGTTACGCCAGTATTGCCAGGCCAGCAGCAGGAACGCGGCGGCGAACATCGGGTAGGACAATTGAATCAGGCTCATCCAGGCGCCGTGCAACGCGGGCCAGCGGATCTCCGACAGCCACAACAACAACGCCTGTGGGAAGCTCTGCTCCAACGCCAGCGCCACGCTGCCGAAAACCAGCAACACCGCAAACCGCGCCACCATGTCCTGGAACAAATGGGTGCGCTCCTGCCACGCCGCGAACAGCCCGAACAACAGCGGCAGCAACAGGCAGACGAGATGGAACACCACCGCCGCGTCTTCACGCACCTTGCCGTTGTCGCGGTAGAAATCGGTCTGGGTATCCAGCAGGAAGTAGGCGATGTACACCGTGACCATCAGAAACAATTCACGTTGACGTCGGTAGACGGAGCAATACGCCCCGCCCAGCAACAACACCAGCGTCGGCAGAACGTTGAACAACGAGGTGAAGAAAACGTTGAGATCCTTGACGTAGGCAGCCGCAAGCCCCGCCACCAACAACAGCAACGACGGTAGGAAATGGCTCAGGCGTACAGCGGAAGAACGCGGCAAGGGTAAAGCTCCGACCCGGCTGATCAAGGATGGCATTGTGCCTGCGCTGTGTGACCGATGTCACACTGCCATCGCTGTAACGGCAGAGCGGGAGGATTTCTTAGGGTTGGGTTGGATGAATATTGTTTCAGGATCACCGCGCCCTTCCCGTGGCGAGGGAGCTTGCTCCCGCTCGGCTGCGAAGCAGTCGTAAACCGGCGGGTGCGGTGTGTCTGATATTCCGCACTTGGCAGGTTTGGGGGCCGCTTCGCAGCCCAGCGGGAGCAAGCTCCCTCGCCACGAATTTGCCTTGACTGGCGTTATGGCAGACACAAAAAAGCCGCTGCTCCCGAAGAAGCAGCGGCTTTTGGAAGAACCGCCTAAGGCTTAGTAGCCCAGCGCGAAGTCTTCTTCTTTCATGTCCATCAGGTTGTTGGCGCCCGACAGCATGGTTGCCACATGGGTACGGGTACGCGGCAGGATGCGCTGGAAGTAGAAGCGCGCGGTCTGCAGCTTGGCGGTGTAGAAGGCTTCTTCGGTGGTGCCGGCGGCGAGTTTTTCCGCCGCCAGGCGTGCCATGTCAGCCCAGAAATAAGCCAGGCAGGCGTAACCGGAGTACATCAGGTAGTCCACCGAGGCCGCGCCCACTTCTTCGCGATCCTTCATGGCTGCCATACCGACCTTCATGGTCAGCTCGCCCCATTCCTTGTTCAGCGCAGCCAGGGGTTCTACGAACTCCTTGACCGCTTCGTTGCCTTCGTTGCCCTGGCAGAACTTGTGGACGATCTTGGTGAAGCCCTTGAGTGCCTCGCCCTGGGTCATCAGCACTTTACGACCCAGCAGGTCCAAGGCCTGGATGCCGGTGGTACCTTCGTACAGCATCGAGATGCGGCTGTCGCGAACGTTCTGCTCCATGCCCCACTCGGCGATGAAACCGTGGCCGCCATAGATCTGCACGCCGTGGTTGGCCGATTCGAAGCCGACTTCGGTCATGAAGGCCTTGGCGATCGGGGTCATGAACGCCAGCAGCGCATCGGCTTTTTTCTTCTCTTCTTCATCCACGCCGTATTTGACGATGTCGACCTGCTTGGCGGTGAAGTAGACCATCGCCCGGTTACCTTCGGCGAAGGCTTTCATGGTCAGCAACATGCGACGCACGTCAGGGTGCACGATGATCGGGTCGGCGGCCTTGTCGGGCGCTTTCGGGCCGGTCAAGGAACGCATTTGCAGGCGGTCACGGGCATATTTCAGGCCGCCCTGGAAGCCGATCTCGGCGTGGGCCAGGCCTTGCAGCGCAGTGCCCAGACGCGCGGTGTTCATGAAGGTGAACATGCAGTTCAGGCCTTTGTTCGCCGGGCCGATCAGGTAACCGGTGGCCGCGTCGAAGTTCATCACGCAGGTGGCGTTGCCGTGGATGCCCATCTTGTGTTCCAGGGAACCACAGCTCACCGCGTTGCGCTGGCCAATGGTGCCATCGGCGTTAGGCAGGAACTTGGGAACGATGAACAGGGAAATGCCCTTGGTGCCGGCCGGTGCATCGGGCAGGCGTGCCAGCACGATGTGGACGATGTTGTCGGCCATGTCGTGTTCGCCGGCCGAGATGAAAATCTTCGTGCCGGAAACCTTGTAGGAACCGTCGGCCTGAGGCTCGGCCTTGGTGCGCAACATGCCCAGGTCGGTGCCGCAGTGCGGTTCGGTCAGGCACATGGTGCCGGTCCATTCGCCGGACACCAGTTTGGTCAGGTAGGCCTCTTGCTGTTCGGGCGTACCGTGTTCGGAAATCGTGTTCATCGCGCCATGGGACAGGCCCGGGTACATGCCCCACGACCAGTTGGCTTCACCGACCATCTCGCTGACCGCCAGGCCCAGGGATTCCGGCAGGCCTTGACCACCGTGCTCGACATCATGGGCCAGGCTTGGCCAGCCGCCTTCGACGAATTGCTTGTAGGCTTCCTTGAAACCGGTCGGGGTTTTCACGCCGGACTCGCTCCAGGTGCAACCTTCGATGTCACCCACGCGGTTCAGCGGAGCCAGCACCTGCTCACAAAACTTGGCGCCTTCTTCGAGAATGGCGTCAACCATGTCCGGAGTTGCGTCCTGGCAAGCCGGAAGGCTCTGATAATGCGCTTCGTAGCCAAGCAGTTCGTCACGAACGAAGCGAATATCACGCAAGGGGGCCTTGTAGTCAGGCATAGCGATAAACCTCTGCTGATGTAACCGGGAATGAACGACCGCGTGGATTTGTTATAGCGGTCAAACAGTTGTTTGAAACATACGTTTACGCCCAAATCTTGTCAAGCGCCGATCTTTTGCCGTTCGTCATCAGCCGAAGAAAATGTCGGACACGGGAAATCCATCGCAATGAAGAATCCGCGATGCGCGTAGGAAAAGATTAGTTGAGCAATAAGACGTTAGAGACAAGAACGCCGCGAATAATCGCGGCGTTTTCGTAAATCTGGAGGAACGGGATCAGGCAAAGGTATCGATCAACGTACCGAGCATTTCGTCGGATGCCTTGGCTACGCTCACACCCAGTTGCACCTGGGACTTGCCCTGGGCCATTTCGACCATGTTGCTGACCAAGTCCGACTGCTGGCTGCGATCCACTGACCGCAAGCGATCCACCTGGACTTCGGACGACTGGCTGGTGACCGATCGCTCGATCGTATTGTTGGCGATCTGGCTGGAGGCCTGATCGACGCGGTTCTGCCCTGTCTGAATCGTGCTCAGACCGGCGTAGAACGCGGTGCTTCCTGAGATTTCCATGGCAGAGTTCGTCTTCTTGAAGGGTCGACAGTGGCCATTGAATCAGAAGGCCAGGGAAAAGGCCCGACAAAAACACTAATGGCACAGTGCCTTGCCATAGGCAAAACCTTGCTGGGGTGTGTCAGTCCAGCAGATCCAATTGCAAGTGTTCGGCCACGGCTTCAGCCGTCACGCTCTGGATCCGCGCCACCCTGCCCAGGCAAGGCGCCGGAAGTCGCTCGGCCAAGGTTGCCAGGTTTTCCTCCAGGCGCGAGGTGGCCGGGTCGATGATGTTCGCGACCCAACCGGCAAGCGGCAAGCCATCACGGGCGATCGCCTCGGCGGTCAACAAGGCGTGGCTGATACAACCCAGGCGCACACCCACCACCAGGATCACCGGCAAGCCCAGCGCTATCGCCAGGTCGGACAGATTATCCTGGCCGGCCAGCGGCACGCGCCAACCGCCCGCGCCTTCGATCAACGTGAAGTCGGCGTCCAGCGCCAGCACTTCGCGCATCGGCCCCAACAGCGACTGCACCGTCAACGCAACACCGGCCTCCCGGGCGGCCAAGTGCGGCGCAATTGCCGGCTCGAACGCCACCGGGTTGACCTGTGCATAAGTCAACGGTATCGAGCATTCCGCCAGCAAGGCCAAGGCATCGGCGTTGCGCAGGCCCTTGGGCGTCACGGCGCAGCCGGAGGCCACGGGTTTTCCGGCAGCCGTGCTCATGCCAGCCTGCCGCGCCGCGTGCAGCAGGCCCGCCGCGACGGTGGTCTTGCCGACATCGGTATCGGTGCCGGTGATGAAATAAGCCTGGCTCATAGCGGTTTCTCCAAAACGGCGTAGACCACTTGGTAAGTCGCGGGCAGCCCCTGTGCCTGACGAAACTGCTCATAAGCTTCAACCAGCGCGAGGATCCGCGCCCTGCCCGTCAAGCCGCCGGGCCGACCAGGGTTCAGATTATGGGCACCCAATGCTTTCAATTCGTGGGTCAGGCTACGTACATCGGGGTAATGCAAAACATGGGGGCGGTTTTCAAGACTGACAACGTTCAACCCGCTGGCCGCGCAAAGCTGTTGATACGTCTCGAATCCACGGAAACGGTTGACGTGCACCAAGCCATCCACCTGACGCCAACTGTCGCGCAATTCGTACAACGTACCTACGCAGAGGCTGGTGAAGGCCAACACTCCGCCCGGTTTCAACACCCGATACGCCTCACTCAGCACCGCGGCAAAATCCTCGCACCACTGCACCGCCAGGCTGGAGAACACCAGGTCGCAGCTCGCCGCCTGCAAAGGCAGCCGCTCGGCGTCACCAGCGATAAAATGCGCGGCGCCACCTTGGGGTCGAGCATGGTTGAGCATACCTTCGGCGATATCCAGCGCCAGCCCTGTGCTCGCGCCGAAACGCGCGCCCAGGGCGCGGGTGAAATAGCCGGTGCCACAACCCAGGTCCAGCCAACGTTGCGGCATGAACGAAGGCGGCAAGCGGTCGAGCAATTGCTGGCCGACGTCGCGCTGCAGCTCGGCCACGCTGTCATAGCTGCTCGCCGCCCGGGAAAACGAAGCCGCCACCTGGCGTTTGTCGGGCAAGGCACCAGGCAAAAGGGGAAGAGACAAATCAGTCATCACCGGACTCATGCAAAAAAGCCTGGATCGCCCCCGCCACACCATGGGGGTCTTCCAGAAGAAATCCGTGGCCGGCCTGTTCGATCAGGCCGATTTCAACATCCGGCAACAAGGCCAGCAAATCACCCGCAGCCTCAGCCGGCACCAAGGCGTCGAGCCCGGCAAACAAATGCAGTTGCGGGCCGCGAAAGCTTTGCAATGCAGCGCGAGTGTCTAACTGCGCCAGCAGTTCGAGCCCGGCCATCAGCACTTCGGACGAAGTGTTCGGCGCCCCGGCCAACAGCAACCGCGACAAGCCGCGCGGATCGCTGCAGCCCTGAGCGCACAGCAAGCTGAAACGCTTGAGAGTCTGGCGTGGGTTGGCCGCACAGCCGGCGAGAAAGCCATCGAAGGTCTGGCCCTCCATCGCGCTCGGCCATTGTTCATGGGCGACAAAGGACGGATTGCTGGCCAAGGTCAACAAGCCGCAGCAGCGCTCACCCCGACGCGCCGCCAGCGCCGACGCCAGCATGCCGCCCAGGGACCAACCGCCCAGCCAGGCGTCCTGGGGCACGGTGGCGTCCAACTCTTCGAGCCATTCATCGGGGTCGCTCGATAGCAAGGCCGGCAACGGTTCGATTTCCACCCGCAGGTGTTCGTCGAGCCCTTGCAAGGCCGCCGCCAGCGGCTCCAGCGGTGAAACGCCCAAGCCCCAGCCGGGCAGCAATATCAGTCGATCACGCATGGCTTGGCTCCGGCCCCAACAGGGCAAAACACTCGGCCAGTGCATTCAACAATAGCTGCACCTGGGCCTCGCTGTGGGCGGCGGTCAGGGTTACACGCAAGCGAGCGCTGCCGGCCGGCACGGTGGGTGGGCGAATCGCCGTGACCATCAGCCCGCGCTCACGCAGCATCTGCGACAGGCGCATGGCCCGCCCCGCATCGCCAATCAGGATCGGTTGGATCGGCGTGAAGCTGTCCATCAATTGCAGGCCGATCTGCTCGGCGCCCTGGCGGAACTGGCGGATCAGCACCTGCAAGTGTTCGCGACGCCAATGTTCGCTGCGCAGCAGTTCGAGGCTCTTGAGGGTGGCGCAGGCCAGGGCCGGCGGCTGGCTGGTGGTGTAGATGTAGGGGCGCGCGAACTGGATCAGGCTTTCGATCAGCTCTTCACTGCCCGCCACAAAGGCACCGGCCGTGCCAAACGCCTTGCCCAACGTGCCGACCAACACCGGCACGTCCTCCCGGCTCATGCCGAAATGTTCGACGACACCGCCGCCGGAAACGCCCAACGTACCGAAACCGTGGGCATCGTCGACCATCAGCCAGGCGCCCTTGGCCTTGGCTTCACGGGCAAGCGCCGGCAAATCGGCCACATCGCCATCCATGCTGAAAACACCGTCGGTGACCACCAGGGTGTTGCCCACTGCTTTTTCCAAGCGTTGGGCCAGGCTCCGGGCATCGTTGTGAAGGTATCGGTTGAAACGCGCACCGGACAGCAGCCCGGCGTCGAGCAACGAAGCGTGGTTGAGGCGGTCTTCCAGCACCGTGTCGCCCTGCCCCACCAGCGCGGTGACTGCGCCGAGGTTGGCCATGTAACCGGTGGTGAACAGCAACGCTCGCGGACGCCCCGTCAGGTCGGCCAAGGCTTCTTCCAAGGCGTGATGCGGGCCGCTGTGGCCGATCACCAGATGGGAAGCGCCACCGCCGACGCCCCAACGGGCCGCCCCCGCGCGCCAGGCCTCGATCACTTGCGGATGGTTGGCCAGGCCCAGGTAATCGTTGTTGCAGAACGCCAGCAGGGGCTGGCCGTCCACCACCACCTCCGGGCCCTGGGGGCTTTCGAGCAGCGGGCGCTGGCGATAGAGATTGTCGGCACGACGGGCAGCCAGGCGTGCGGCGAGATCGAAGGGCATGCAGGCCTCGGGTGAACGCTATTTAAAGGGCTGAAGTAGATCCCCTGTGGGAGCGGGCTTGCTCGCGAAAGCGGTGTGTCTGACAACATTACTTTGCCTGACGCACCGCTTTCGCGAGCAAGCCCGCTCCCACATTTGGTGTCGTGTTAGCTCAGAGGGCGGCGTTATAGAACTGCTCGCTGCTCTTCTGCTCCACCAACGCCTGTTCAATGGCCGCCTGGTGCACTTCGTCAGCATGTTCTTCGCGGGCTTCGGGTTGGATGCCCAGGCGTGCGAACAACTGCATGTCCTTGTCGGCCTGCGGGTTGGCGGTGGTCAACAGCTTGTCGCCGTAGAAAATCGAGTTGGCGCCGGCAAAAAATGCCAGGGCCTGCATTTGCTCGTTCATCGCTTCGCGACCGGCGGAAAGACGTACGTGGGACTGGGGCATCATGATCCGCGCCACGGCGAGCATGCGGATGAAATCGAACGGATCGATGTCTTCGGCATTCTCCAGCGGCGTGCCGGCGACCTTGACCAGCATGTTGATCGGCACCGATTCCGGGTGCTCCGGCAGGTTCGCCAGCTGGATCAGCAGATTGGCGCGGTCATCCAGGGACTCACCCATGCCCAGGATCCCGCCGGAACAGATCTTCATTCCCGAATCACGCACGTAGGCCAGGGTTTGCAGGCGCTCACTGTAGGTGCGGGTGGTGATGATGCTGCCGTAGAACTCCGGCGAGGTGTCGAGGTTATGGTTGTAGTAGTCCAGGCCAGCCTGGGCCAGTGCTTCGGTCTGCTCCTGGTCGAGGCGGCCCAGGGTCATGCAGGTTTCCAGGCCCATGGCCTTCACGCCCTTGACCATTTCCAACACATACGGCATGTCCTTGGCCGACGGGTGCTTCCACGCCGCGCCCATGCAGAAGCGGGTCGAACCGATGGCCTTGGCCCGTGCAGCCTCTTCGAGGACCTTCTGCACTTCGAGCAATTTCTCTTTATCCAGCCCGGTGTTGTAGTGACCGGACTGCGGACAATATTTGCAATCTTCCGGGCAAGCGCCGGTCTTGATCGACAGCAGCGTGGAAACCTGGACGCGATTGGCGTCGAAGTGCGCGCGGTGCACGGTCTGCGCCTGGAACAACAGGTCATTGAATGGCTGGACAAAGAGTGCTTTGACTTCGGCCAAAGACCAGTCATGACGCAGGTTGGCAGTGGTGCTGGCGCTCATGGGCATTTCCTTGATTATGCTTGGCTGGCGCCTGGGGCATGGAATACCCACAGGCGCGACACGGATGTTCGGCATATTTAAGGAAGAGTCATGCGCTGTCAACCACGATACAAAGGACCGGTTTACATCTGGTTAAAAAACAAACAATTCTGCCTATTGTGTGGCGAAAGCACCGATACGCCGCAGCCTATCTGCACCCCTTGCGAAAGCGAGCTGCCCTGGCTCGGCGACCAATGCGGCGTCTGCGCCCTGCCGCTGCCCATGGCCGGGTTGCGCTGCGGCCAATGTGCCTCGCGACCGCCGGCCTTCGAACGCGTCTTGGCGCCCTGGGCCTATGACTTCCCGGTGGACAGCCTGATCACCCGCTTCAAGCATCAGGCGAAATGGCCTCTAGGCCGGCTGCTGGGCGAACTGCTGGCGCAATCGCTGCAACATCATTTCGACGAAGGGCTGGAACGGCCCGACGCCTTGGTACCGGTGCCACTGGCGACACGACGCCTGCGCCAGCGGGGTTTCAACCAAGCAGCGCTGCTGGCCCGCTGGCTCAGTGGATCGTTGGCGATCCCTTGCGATGAAAACCTGCTGCGCCGCACCCAGGATACCCCCGCCCAACAGGCCCTCGATGCCAGGGCTCGGCGACATAACCTGCGCCAGGCCTTTGCCCTGGCGCCCCAGGCAACGTTGCGTAACCGTCACCTGGCATTGGTCGACGATGTGCTCACCACCGGCGCCACCGCCCAGGCGCTGGCGGCTCTATTGCTGGATGCCGGCGCCGCGCGGGTCGATGTGTACTGCCTGGCCCGCACGCCGAAACCCGGTGAGCCGGCTTGACGTGCCGCGCCCAAGGCGCCAACGTCCGCCCATCGACCTTCGCACGCAGTTTTCTGTCATGTCATTGCCCACGCTACTGACCCAGCACATCGTTCGGCGACCCCAACGCATCGCCCTGTTGCAGCACATCGCCGAGCAAGGTTCGATCACCCGCGCCGCCAAGAGCGCGGGCCTGAGCTATAAGGCGGCGTGGGACGCCATCGATGAGTTGAACAACCTCGCGGATCAACCGCTGGTGGAGCGCAGCGTCGGCGGCAAGGGCGGTGGCGGCGCCAAGCTGTCGGAGGAAGGCCAACGGGTGCTGCGCCTGTATCTGCGCCTGCAAGCACTGCAGGCACAACTGCTCGAAGCCAGCGAAGACGCTGGCGACCTCGGCCTGCTCAGCCGCCTGATGCTGCGCACCAGCGCCCGCAATCAATTGCACGGCAAGGTCCTGGGCATCGAGGCCCAGGGACATAACGACCGGGTACGCCTGGAGCTGGCCCGGGGCCTAGTCATCGAAGCGCAGATCACCCACGACAGCACGCTGCGCCTGGAGTTGGGTGTCGGCACCGACGTGGTGGCGCTGATCAAGGCCGGCTGGCTGCAATTGCATCCTGTCGAGCTAGGGGAAAAACCGGGGATCAATATTTTGCGCGGCGTGATCGAGCAGGTCGACGCCGCCCAAGACGGCCCCAGCGAAGTGCGCATTGGCCTGCCCAACGGCCAGACGCTGTGTGCCCTGGCCGATCCGCTACAGTTGCAAGCGCAGGACCTGGCAACCGGCTCACCTGTGCAAGTGACGTTTTCAGCGACAAATGTGCTGCTCGGCACACCGCTGTAGCGCGTTGCAACAATAGTTTCATCGACCCGCTTTAAGGTGACTGCCAAAACCAGCAGGGAGCCTGATGATGAGCCTATTAGAAGAAAACCAATCCACCGACCTGGAAAAGATCGTCGGCCTGAGCCGTCGCCGTTTCATCGGCGCTGGCGCCTTGTGCGGCGCGGCGATGTTCCTGGGCGGCAACCTGCTGAGCCGCAGCGTCATGGCCGCCGCCGTGAGCGAAGGCAATAAAAGCATGCTGGGCTTCAACAGCATTGCCGCCTCCACCGCCGACACCATTACGTTGCCGCCGGGCTACAAGGCCTCGGTGCTGATCAGTTGGGGCCAGCCGTTGAAGAAAAATGCACCGGCGTTCGACCCCAGCGGCAATGGCACCGCCCGCGCACAGGAAGTGCAGTTTGGCGACAACAACGACGGCATGAGCCTGTTCGAATTCCCCGGCGACAAGAACCGGGCGCTGTTGGCGATCAACAACGAGTACACCAACTACCAATACCTGTTCCCTCACGGCGGCCAACCGCAGTCGGCCGAAGACGTGCGCAAGGCCCAGGCCAGCGAAGGCGTGTCGGTGATCGAAATCCAGCGCCGTCGCGGCCAATGGCAATTCGTCCAGGACTCGCGCTACAACCGCCGGATCCATGGCAATACGCCGATCCGCCTGCGCGGCCCGGCCGCTGGCCACGACCTGCTGAAAACCAGCGCCGACAAGAGTGGCAAGAAAGTGCTCGGCACCTTCCAGAACTGTGCCAACGGCATGACCCCGTGGGGCACCTACCTGACCTGCGAAGAGAACTTCACTGACTGCTTCGGCAGCAGCAAGTCGGACCTGCAATTCGACGCGGCACAAAAACGCTATGGCGCCACCGTCACCAGCAGCGAAATCAATTGGCACCTGCACGACCCGCGTTTCGATCTGGCGAAGAACCCCAACGAACTCAATCGCCACGGCTGGGTGGTGGAAATCGATCCGTTCGATCCAGAATCCACCCCGGTGAAACGCACCGCCCTGGGCCGCTTCAAGCATGAAAACGCGGCCCTGGCGCAGACCAATGACGGTCGCGCCGTGGTGTACATGGGCGATGACGAACGTGGCGAATTCATCTACAAGTTCGTCAGCCGCGAGCGCATCAACCATCGCAATGCCAAGGCCAACCGCAACCTGCTGGACCATGGCACGTTGTACGTGGCGCGCTTCGATGCCGGCGACGGCAACCCGGACCATCCCAAGGGCAAAGGCCAATGGATCGAGTTGACCCATGGCAAGAACGGCATCGACGCCAGCAGCGGTTTCGCTGATCAGGCCGAGGTGTTGATCCATGCGCGCCTGGCCGCCACCGCCGTTGGCGCCACGCGCATGGACCGCCCGGAGTGGATCGTGGTCAGCCCCAAGGACGGCCAGGTCTATTGCACCCTGACCAACAACTCCAAGCGTGGCGATGCCGGCCAGCCAGTGGACGGGCCGAACCCTCGGGCCAAGAACGTCTACGGGCAGATCCTGCGCTGGCGCACCGACCGTGACGATCACGCCTCCAAGACCTTCGACTGGGACCTGTTCGTGGTCGCCGGCAACCCAACGGTACACGCGGGTACGCCGAAGGCCGGCTCGTCCAATATCAACCCACAGAACATGTTCAACAGCCCCGATGGCCTGGGTTTCGACAAGGCCGGGCGGCTGTGGATCCAGACCGACGGTGACTCGAGCAACGCAGGCGACTTCGCGGGCATGGGCAACAACCAGATGCTGTGCGCCGACCCCAACAGCGGTGAGATCCGCCGCTTCATGGTAGGGCCGGTAGGCTGCGAAGTGACCGGGATCAGTTTCGCGCCGGACTACAAGACGCTGTTCGTCGGGATCCAGCATCCCAGCGGCGCCTCGACCTTCCCTGAGCACCTGCCCAACGGCAAGCCGCGCTCGTCGGTGATGGTGATCACGCGGGAGGATGGCGGAGTCATCGGCGCCTGACCCTCTGTGGCGAGGGAGCTTGCTCCCGCTGGGTTGCGCAGCGACCCCACTTTTTTGTGGGCGCTAAGCACTGGAGCGCCAGCCCGGCCAAGCGGGAGCAAGCTCCCTCGCCACGAAGTCTCACCAATCAATCCCGACTGCTTTGCGCTACCATGCTGGGCCGGACGCGGCAGCCCTGCCGCTGCGCAGGAGTCAGCATGTCCCATCCGTTTGAAACCCTCACGCCCGACCTGGTGCTCGATGCCGTTGAAAGCATCGGCTTTCTCAGCGACGCCCGCGTGTTGGCCCTCAACAGCTACGAGAACCGCGTCTATCAAGTCGGCATCGAAGATTCCGAGCCGCTGATCGCCAAGTTCTATCGCCCCCAGCGCTGGACCAACGAAGCGATCCTGGAAGAGCACAGCTTTACCTTCGAACTTGCAGACTACGAAGTGCCCGTGGTGGCGCCGCTGATCCACAACGGCGCCAGCCTGCACGAGCACGCCGGGTTCCGTTTCACCCTGTTTCCCCGTCGCGGCGGCCGAGCGCCGGAGCCGGGCAATCTCGACCAACTCTATCGCCTGGGCCAACTGCTTGGGCGCCTGCACGCGCTCGGGGCGACCCGGCCATTCGAGCACCGTGAAGCCTTGGGCGTGAAGAATTTCGGCCACGACTCGTTGGAGACAGTGCTGCAAAGCGGCTTCGTCCCCCGCAGCCTGCTGCCGGCCTACGAGTCGGTCGCCCGGGACCTGCTCAAGCGCGTCGAAGAGGTCTACGCCGCCACGCCCCACCAGAACATCCGCATGCACGGCGATTGCCATCCCGGCAACATGATGTGCCGCGACGAGGTGTTCCACATCGTCGACCTCGACGATTGCCGCATGGGCCCGGCGGTGCAGGATTTATGGATGATGCTCGCCGGCGATCGCCAGGAATGCCTGGGACAGTTGTCGGAATTGATGGACGGTTACCAGGAGTTCCACGATTTCGACCCCCGTGAACTGGCGCTGATCGAGCCACTGCGAGCCCTGCGCCTGATGCACTACAGCGCCTGGCTGGCGCGGCGCTGGGACGACCCGGCCTTTCCCCGCAGCTTCCCGTGGTTCGGCAGCGAACGCTACTGGGGCGACCAGGTGCTGGCGTTGCGCGAGCAACTGGCGGCGCTCAATGAAGAGCCGTTGAAGCTTTTCTGATTGGGCTGGGTTCCGCCAGTCACCGCAAATCCTCTGTGGGAGCGGGCTTGCTCGCGAAAGCGGTGGATCGGCTTGCATTGATGTTGAATGTGCAGCCGCCTTCGCGAGCAAGCCCGCTCCTACAAAGGACTTGTGCCGGGACGATTCCTAACAAGGTTCACAGCACGACCAGACAAATCTCCTTACAATCACCCCTTTGTTAGCTGCCTAAGCAAGGATTCTGCATGCAAGCCGCCAACCCGCGTCGCGGGTACATCCTGGGCCTGAGTGCCTACATCATCTGGGGTCTGTTCCCGATCTACTTCAAGGCCATCGCCAGCGTGCCGTCGGTGGAAATCATCATCCACCGGGTGCTGTGGTCGGCCCTGTTCGGCGCGGCGTTGCTGCTGGTGTGGAAACACCCGGGCTGGTGGCGCGAACTGCGGGACAATCCACAACGCCTGGCGATCCTCGCCCTGAGCGGGACGCTGATCGCGGCCAACTGGCTGACCTACGTCTGGGCAGTGAATAACGAGCGCATGCTCGAAGCCAGCCTGGGTTATTACATCAACCCGCTGGTCAACGTGTTGCTGGGCATGTTGATCCTCGGTGAGCGCCTGCGCCGCATGCAATGGCTGGCGGTGGGATTGGCGGCAGTCGGCGTGGCGCAGCAGGTCTGGCAAGTGGGCAGCCTGCCGTGGGTGTCGCTGGTGCTGGCGCTGACCTTCGGTTTCTATGGGCTGATCCGCAAACAGGCGCCGGTCAAGGCCTTGCCGGGACTGGTGGTGGAAACCTGGATGCTGGTGCCAATCGCCATCGCCTGGTTGCTGTTCAACCCCACGGCCACCAGTGCCCAGGCGACATTCTGGACCACCTCCGAAGCCTGGTGGCTGGTGGCGGCGGGCCCCGTGACGCTGGTGCCGTTGGTGTGTTTCAACGCCGCAACACGGCATTTACCCTACACGACCATCGGTTTTCTGCAGTACATCGCGCCGACGCTGGTGCTTTTGCTCGCCGTGCTGCTGTTCGGTGAGCATTTGTCGTCCAGCACGCTGGTAGCGTTCCTGTTTATCTGGGCCGGGCTGGCGGTGTACAGCATCGATGCCGTGATCAGCATGCGCCGGCGCAACTGATCAAGAAACATACAAACCTCTACAGGCCACGCCTGGCGTGGCCTGCGCTTATCCTTCCCAAGGTTATCCACAGCGTGATCCCCGCCGTTTGTGCACAAGCCCTTGAAAACTGGTGATTTTTTGATCATCTGCCGCTGAGCCCCGGCAGGCCTGGGCTGGAGCCGGGTCTCTACAGGTTATCCACAGGCAGGCGCAGTTTTTCCTTGGATAACCCTCGTCACGCTTCGTCGCTGAACTTGAGTTCCACCATCAACTCATCGGCCAAGGTCTCAAGGCGTTCCTGCAACGCCTCCAGCGACAGCGTCAAGGGCACGCCCAGGAGCGCCTCGGCATGAAACAGCAGCTCGCTGCTCATCGGTGCCGGCCGGACATGGGTCACCAAGCGTTCGACATTGACGCCCTGCTCGCTCAACAACCGGGTGATGTCCCGCACGATACCGGGACGATCATTGCCCACCAGCTCCATGGTGATGGGTTTCCAGGAGCAGGACTCTTCAACGGCGCTTTCCGCAATCAACACACGAATGCTGTGGGCCGATAACCCTTGCAACGCTTCGATCAACTCTTCATGGGCCTCGGCCGGGGCGCTGATTCGCAGGATCCCGGCAAACTGCCCGGCCAAGTGCGACATGCGGCTCTCCAGCCAGTTACCGCCATGGGCGGCGATGCAATCGGCAATGCGCTCGACCTGCCCGGGCTTGTCCGGGGCGAAAACAGTGATGACGAGGTGGTCCATGGGCGCAGTCCTCTTGTTGATGGAAGGGACAGTATAGGCAAGAGAGACAATCAGCACGGTCGCGCTTTTGTGGCGAGGGAGCTTGCTCCCGCTGGGCCGCGCAGCGGTCCCAGAATGTCAGTGCTGCGCACTGAAGCGGGAGCAAGCTCCCTCGCCACAGTGATTTGTGTACGAACTCTAAAATTATCTGGAACAATCCATCTGTTTTTTGAGAACATCCCGTGTCCCGACGTGACCGTAACACTTTAGTCGGTCGCGGAACGACGCAATTAGTCTAATTTTCACAACCGCAATTGATCATGTAGTATTCCGCAGCGCGCACTACATAATCGCGAAAACCCTGTTTTACCGATGTCTGCTTAAGGCCAGTCGCATCCCTGAAAAGCCCCGTCAGCAAGGCTTGAATACCCAGCCGCCAGCGATGGCATGTACTGGTTCCGGGGTTTGTGGTTTAAATGTCCCGAGGCTTCATTGTCAAAATCGAAGAGCTGAAAAGCGAAATAGCTGAGCAGAGTGAGGCAAGCAATGACTGAACACGTTCAAGTCGGTGGCCTGCAGGTCGCCAAAGTCCTGTTCGACTTCGTGAATAACGAAGCCATTCCCGGAACCGGCCTCACCGCCGACGCGTTCTGGGCCGGTGCCGACAAGGTCATCCACGACCTGGCCCCGAAGAACAAAGCCCTACTCGCCAAACGCGATGATTTCCAGGCGCGGATCGATGCCTGGCACCAGGCCCGTGCCGGCCAGGCCCACGACGCCGTGGCTTACAAAGCCTTCCTGCAAGACATTGGATACCTGCTGCCAGAAGCGGCGGATTTCCAGGCCACGACCCAAAACGTCGATGACGAAATCGCCCGCATGGCCGGCCCGCAACTGGTGGTGCCGGTGATGAACGCCCGCTTCGCCCTCAACGCCTCGAACGCCCGCTGGGGTTCGTTGTATGACGCGCTGTACGGCACCGACGCCATCAGCGAAGCCGATGGCGCGGAAAAAGGCAAAGGCTACAACAAGGTCCGCGGCGACAAGGTCATCGCCTTCGCCCGTGCTTTCCTCGACGAATCGGCGCCCCTGGCGGCCGGCTCCCATGTCGATTCCACCGCGTACAAAATCATCGACGGCAAACTGGTGGTCACCCTCAAGGGCGGCAGCAACAGCGGCCTGCGTGACGATGCCCAGTTGATCGGTTTCCAGGGCGATGCCTCGGCACCGACCGCCGTGCTGCTGAAACACAACGGCCTGCACTTCGAAATCCAGATCGATGCCAGCACCCCGGTCGGCCAGACCGACGCCGCCGGCGTCAAAGACATCCTGATGGAAGCCGCGCTGACCACCATCATGGACTGCGAAGACTCGGTCGCCGCCGTCGATGCCGATGACAAGGTGGTGATCTACCGCAACTGGCTCGGCCTGATGAAGGGTGATCTGTCGGAAGAAGTCGCCAAGGGCGGCCAGACGTTTACCCGGACCATGAACCCTGACCGTGTCTACACCGCCGTCGACGGTTCGAGCGTCACGTTGCACGGCCGCTCGCTGCTGTTCGTACGCAACGTCGGCCACCTGATGACCATCGACGCGATCCTGGACAAGGATGGCAACGAAGTGCCGGAAGGCATTCTCGACGGCCTGATCACCAGCCTGGCGGCGATCCACAGCCTCAACGGCAACACCTCGCGCCGCAACAGCCGCACGGGTTCGGTGTACATCGTCAAGCCGAAGATGCACGGTCCAGACGAAGCCGCGTTCACCAACGAGCTGTTCGGTCGCGTCGAAGACGTGCTGAACCTGCCGCGCAACACCCTCAAGGTCGGGATCATGGACGAGGAGCGCCGTACCACGGTCAACCTCAAGGCCTGCATCAAGGCCGCCAGCGAGCGCGTGGTGTTCATCAACACCGGCTTCCTCGACCGTACCGGCGATGAAATCCACACCTCCATGGAAGCCGGCCCGATGGTGCGCAAGGCCGACATGAAAGCCGAGAAGTGGATCGGCGCCTATGAAAACTGGAACGTCGACATCGGTTTGAGCACCGGCCTGCAAGGCCGCGCGCAAATCGGCAAGGGCATGTGGGCGATGCCGGACCTGATGGCGGCGATGCTCGAACAGAAAATCGCTCACCCGCTGGCCGGCGCCAACACCGCATGGGTTCCCTCGCCGACCGCCGCCGCCCTGCACGCGCTGCATTACCACAAGGTCGACGTGTTCGCCCGCCAGGCCGAACTGGCCAAGCGCGCCCGCGCGTCGGTGGACGACATCCTGACCATCCCGCTGGCCGTCAACCCGAACTGGACGCCGGAGCAGATCAAGAACGAGCTGGACAACAACGCCCAGGGCATCCTTGGCTACGTGGTGCGCTGGATCGACCAGGGCGTCGGTTGCTCCAAGGTGCCGGACATCAATGACATCGGCCTGATGGAAGACCGTGCGACGCTGCGTATTTCCAGCCAGCACATCGCCAACTGGCTGCGCCATGGCATCGTCACTCAAGAACAAGTGATGGAAAGCCTCAAGCGCATGGCGCCGGTGGTCGACCGCCAGAACGCCAGCGATCCGCTGTACCGTCCGCTGGCACCAGACTTCGACAGCAACATCGCCTTCCAGGCGGCGGTCGAGTTGGTGATCGAAGGCACCAAGCAGCCGAACGGCTACACCGAGCCGGTGCTGCACCGTCGTCGTCGTGAGTTCAAGGCAGCCAATGGTTTGTGATTGAGCAGTAGCCACGCGGCACAAAAAAAGCCCTGATCTCTCGATCAGGGTTTTTTCATTTGCAACACCTGACTGCCTTTGTGGCGAGGGAGCTTGCTCCCGCTCGGTTGCGCAGCGACCGCAATACAGGTCAATGAGATTCCGACGTCTGGAAAAGGTCTGCTTCGCAGCCCAGCGGGAGCAAGCTCCCTCGCCACAAAGGCGATCTCGCCATGGCTTCGTTCCTGGAAGAAGCGACTGGCTAGAGATCCATCCCCAACTCATGCTTGACCAACCCCAACAGCTTTTCGGTATCGATCGGCTTGAGCAAAAAATCCACCACGCTCAGGTGCATGGCTTCGATGGCGTCCTTCACGTCGGCATCGCCCGAGACGATGATGATCGGCAACGCCGCCCGCTCGGACTCGCGCACCAGGCGCACCAGCTCAAGGCCATCGACGTTGCCCATGCGCAGGTCGGTGATCAGCAGACCGATCGACGGCTTGGTTTCCAGCATCTTGAGTGCCGTTTCGCCACTGGCGGCGGTCATACAGTGAATCCCGTCCAATGCCAGGATCTCCGACAACAGCTCCCGTGCGTCCTTGTCGTCGTCAACGATCAAGACGCGCTGCGGCGGCAGGTCAGGTTCCAACATGACGGCACTCAGCGCCTCGCGCTCGGCATCACTCAAAATATCGTGGTCGGACATGGTGCTCTCTACGTTCTTAAATCGATCCCCTGGCACAGTGGTCAGACATCGTTCCGAGGCGCTTCAATGTGCACTTCGTCGGATTTTTTTCCAAGAACATTCAACGAAGATTTTTCTGACGTCTAGCGTAGGACTTTTCTGTAGGCCGGCCCTCTGGATAGCGACCTAGACTTACGTCCAATGGGCACCCCGCGCCGAGGGGTCGACCATGGGAACAGATCCGACCACAACAATTCGAATAAGACTGCGTAATGGTTATGAAAAAAGCGGACGCCTTCATCCAGGCAGGGAAAACCGCGGTGTTGCAAAACATCCAGGGGACGCTGCAGTTTCTCCAGCGCTTTCCCCCGTTCAACCAAATGGAAAACGCCCACCTGGCCTACCTGGTGGAGCAATGCCTGCTGCGTTTCTACGCCCCCGGTGACACCATCATCACGCCGGCCGACGGTCCGGTGGAACACTTCTACATCGTCAAGCAGGGCCGGGTGGTAGGAGAACGTCCGCATTCGGCCAAGGGTGGCACCGAGACCACCTTCGAGATCACCACCGGCGAATGTTTCCCCCTCGCCGCGCTGCTGGGCGAGCGAGCCACGCGCACCGAGCACCGGGCCGGCGAAGACACGTTCTGCCTGCAACTGAACAAATTCGCCTTCATCAAGCTGTTCGCCCTGTCCGGCCCGTTTCGCGATTTCGCCCTGCGCGGGGTCAGCAGCCTGCTCGATCAGGTCAACCAGCAGGTCCAGCAAAAATCGGCGCAAAACCTGGGCACCCAATACTCCCTCAATACCCGGCTGGGCGAATTGGCGATGCGCCACCCGGTCAGTTGCAGCCCGGACACACCGCTACGCGAAGCCGTGAAGCTGATGCATGAGCAGCAGGTCGGCAGCATCGTGGTGGTGAATGAGCAAAAAGCGCCGGTGGGGATTTTTACCTTGCGCGACCTGCGGCATGTGGTGGCCGATGGGGCCGGGGATTTTTCCCAGGCCATCGTAGGACATATGACCCAGGCACCGTTTTTTCTCTCGCCGGACCACAGCGCCTTCGACGCGGCCATCGCCATGACCGAGCGCCACATCGCCCACGTCTGCCTGGTCAAGGACCATCGCCTGTGCGGCGTGGTCTCGGAGCGCGATCTGTTTTCCTTGCAGCGGGTCGATCTGGTGCACCTGGCCCGGACCATCCGCAACGCCCCCAGGCTGGAAAACCTCGTGGCCCTGCGCGGCGAGATCGGACAACTGGTGGAACGCATGCTGGCCCATGGTGCGTCGTCGACCCAGATCACCCACATCATCACCTTGCTCAACGATCACACCGTCTGCCGGGTCATCGAACTGACCCTGGCCGACAAGGGCGACCCGGGCGTGCCGTTCAGTTGGCTGTGTTTCGGCAGTGAAGGCCGGCGCGAGCAAACCCTGCACACCGACCAGGACAACGGCATTCTGTTCGAAGCCCGGGACGCCGCCCATGCCGCGCAGATCCGTGGCTTGCTGCTGCCCATCGCCCAACAGATCAACCAGAGCCTGGCCCTGTGCGGCTTCACCTTGTGCAAGGGCAACATCATGGCCGGCAACCCCGAGCTGTGCCTGTCCCGCGCCGAATGGGCCCGGCGCTTCTCGGCATTCATTCGTGAAGCGACGCCGGAAAACCTGCTGGGATCGAGCATCTATTTCGACCTGCGGGTGGTCTGGGGCGACGAGCAAGGCTGCGAGCAGTTGCGCCAGCAGATCCTCGGCCAGGTGGCTGACAACCGCTTGTTCCAGCGCATGATGGCCGAAAATGCGCTGCGCCATCGCCCGCCCGTGGGCCGCTTCAGGGATTTCGTGCTGAGCCGCAAGAACGGCGAAAAGGCGACCCTGGACTTGAAAGTGCAGGGCCTGACGCCCTTCGTCGATGGTGCCCGCCTGCTGGCACTGGCCAACGGCATCGAAGCCAACAACACCTTGGAGCGCCTGCGGCAATTGGTCGTCAAGGAGGTGATCGAACCGCTCGATGGCGCGGCCTATGAAGAGGCCTATCACTTCATCCAACAGACCCGCATGCAGCAACACCAACTGCAAACCCGCGAGAACCTGCCTTATTCCAACCGCGTCGACCCCGACAGTCTCAACCATCTGGATCGACGCATCCTGCGTGAATCCTTGCGCCAAGCCCAACGCCTGCAAAGCAGCCTGACGCTGAGGTACCAGTTGTGAGTATTTTTTCCTGGCTGCGCCCGGCCCAACCGACGGTACCCGATGCGCTGCAACAGCGCCTGGAGGGCCTCCCCGCGCCTTCGCCACTGAGTGAAAGCAACCTGCGGGAGCAACGCTGGGTCGTGCTGGATCTGGAAACCACCGGGTTGAACCTGAACAAGGACCAGGTGCTGTCCATCGGCGCGGTGGTCATTGAAGACGGCGCCATCGACTTCAGCCAACAGTTCGAACGGACCTTGCAGTGCGATAAGCAGAAACTCGGGCCCAGTGTGTTGATCCATGGCCTGGCCCCCAGCACAATTGCCGCTGGCAGCGACCCGGCCGAGGCGCTGCTGGCGTTCATGGAGTTCGTCGGCGACAGTCCGCTGTTGGCCTTTCACGCACCGTTCGATTCCCACATGCTCGGGCGCGCCTTGAAAGACTACCTGGGCTATCGCCTGCAGCATCCGTTTCTCGACGTGGCGGACCTGGCCCCGATGCTTTGCCCCCAGGCCCATCTGCGCAAGTCCGGCCTGGACGAGTGGATCGACTGGTTCAAGCTGCAAGTCTTCGACCGCCACAACGCCAGCGCCGACGCCCTGGCCACGGCGGAACTGGCGCTGATCCTGTTCAGCCGCGCCCGTCAGCAACAGATCCACAGCGCGCTTGAGCTGCAACAGCGCCTGGGCCAGTGGAAACGGCGGCAGCAGGCGCCTTCGCTTTAACCTGAGGCCTGAGAACCCAGTTTTTTGTGGGAGCGGGCTTGCTCGCGAAGGCGGTGGATCAGCTTACATTGATGTTGAATGTGCAGCCGTCTTCGCGAGCAAGCCCGCTCCCACATAAGTACTGCATTCAGGCAGGCACAACGCACCATCGCCACTGCCCGACCAGCGCCAATTGCTTTCCCTCCCCACCCTCTGCCACAATCGCGAACAATTCTCGTTACTTAAAACGTCGGTGATGCTCCGTGTCGTCAGTCCCCACTCCCCATAGTGATTTGGTTGGTGCGTTGTACCGTGACCATCGCGCTTGGCTATTGGCATGGCTGCGACGCAACGTGGCGTGTGCGCACCGAGCCGAGGACCTGAGCCAGGACACTTTCGTGCGCTTGCTGGGTCGCGAGGAACTGAAAGCACCCCGCGAGCCCCGGGCGTTTCTGGTGGCCATCGCCAAGGGCCTGCTGTTCGATTATTTCCGGCGCGCAGCCTTGGAGCAGGCTTACCTCACCGAACTGATGCTGATCCCCGAGGCCGAGCAGCCCTCGGTGGAAGAACAGCAAATCATCCTGGAAGACCTCAAGGCCATCGACCGCCTGCTCGGCAAACTGTCGAGCAAGGCCCGTGCAGCCTTCCTTTATAACCGCCTCGACGGCCTCGGCCACGCCGAAATCGCCGAGCGCCTGGGGGTTTCGGTGCCGCGGGTACGGCAGTATCTGGCTCAGGGCATCCGCCAGTGCTACATCGCCCTGTATGGAGAACCGACGTGAGCCAGGCCCATGCCAAACCGGTCTCGGCCAGCGTGCTGGATGCCGCCATCGCCTGGCAGTTGTCCCTGGACTCAAGCAGCGCCCAGGAGCGGGAAGCGTTCGTCCGCTGGCATGCCGCCGATGAAGAACACGCCCGGGCCTGGCGACAGCTAGGCATGCTCGACCAGCGCTTCAGCCTGGCCAACGGGCCGGCGCGGGCGGCGTTGCTGCAATCGCGGGTGAGCATTCGCCGACGGATACGCAAGGTGGGCAGCGGCCTTGCCAGCGTTGTCGCGGCCATCGGCCTGGCGTTGTTTGCCGCAGATCGTTACCTGCCGCTGGATTACTGGCTGGCCGACCAGCGCACCGCGACAGGTGAACAACGCACCCTGCGCCTGGCCGACGGCACGCTGATCAACCTCAACACCCACAGCGCCCTGGACGTGCGTTTCGATGACAAACAGCGTCGCATCATCCTGCAGGAAGGCGAGATCCTGGTGGAAACCGGCCATAACGATCCGCGCCCTTTCATCGTTGAAACTCGCGAGGGCAGCATGCGCGCCTTGGGCACACGGTTCCTGGTTAAGCGCGAAGACCAGGGCACACGCCTGAGCGTACTGAAATCCGCGGTAGCCGCGCACCCGCAGGCCACCGATGAAGAACAGATCCTGCGCGAAGGCCAACAAGTGCTGATGCGCCACGACGGCCTCGGCCCGACCATCGCCCTGAACCCCGGCGCCGATGCCTGGACCCGCGGCATGCTGGTGGTGGACAACGCCCGCCTCGAAGACCTGGTCCATGAGTTGGGGCGTTACCGGCGCGGCTACCTGGGCGTGGAACCACAAGTGGCCGACCTGCGCATCACCGGCAGTTTCCCGCTGCACGACACCGACCTGGCCCTGACCGCCTTGCTGCCGACCTTGCCAGTGCAGGTCGAGCATCACACCCGGTGGTGGGTGGTGGTGGGGCCAAGTACCGCGCCGAAACCCTGAGAGATCGTTGCTCAGTTAGGCCGCCTTCGCGAGCAAGCCCGCTCCCACATGGGAATGCGGACTCCTGTGGGAGCGGGCTTGCTCGCGAAGAGGCCTGTTGATCCAGTAAAAAAACAGACTGGACACCATCACCCGCAAACTGAATCTAAATTATTTTCATCCAGCCCTATCACTTTTCGATTTTCATCCGGCACCCAGGCAATTGAGAAATATTTCCATTCAGGAGCCGCCGTATGTCCCGCCCGCTAGACACCCTGTTGCGCCCCAGCTTGTTGGCCGTTGCCATTGCCTTTGCCGCCCCGTTGACCAGCGCCCCGCTGCTGGCCGCCGAACAGGCCACGAGCGTGCGCGCCTACAACCTGCCCGCCGCGCCCCTGGCCAGCACCCTGAACCAGATCGCCAGCCAGGCCGGCCTTGCGCTGAGCCTGAATCCGTCCCTGGCCTCGGGCAAGACCTCGGCCCCCGTCCAGGGCCAGTTCGACGCCACCGGCGCCTTGCGCGAGGCCTTGCGCGGCACCGGCCTGCAACTGGAACAAAGCAGCGCCGGCACCTACAGCCTGGTGGCCATGCCTGAAGGGGTCATGGCCTTGCCGGAAACCAGCGTGATCGGTGCCGGCCTCAGTGAAACCGCGTGGGGCCCGACCGAGGGCTACGCCGCCACCCGCACCGCCGCCGGCACCAAGACCGATACACCGATCGTCGAACTGCCGCGCTCAATCTCCGTGGTCACCCGCCAGCAGATGGAAGACCGCTCCGTGCTCAACCTCAACGACGCGCTGCGCTATACCGCCGGTGTGCAGAGCAGCGGCTACGGCTCGGACTCGCGTAACGATTGGCTGCTGGTGCGCGGTTTCGTGCCCACCCAGTTCCTCGATGGCCTGCCGCTGCCCAAGGGCAACTACATCACGCCAAAAATCGAGCCTTGGAACCTTGAGCGCATCGCCGTGCTGCGTGGCCCGGCCTCGTCGGTCTACGGCCAGACGCCACCCGGCGGCATGCTGGACATGGTCAGCCGCCGCCCACAAGCCGAAAGCAGCAATGAAGTCGAGCTGCAGGCCGGCAGCTACGAACACAAGCAGATCAACTTCGACAGCACCGGCAAGGTCGATGACGAAGGCCAGTTCCTCTATCGGGTCAGCGGCACCGTGCGCGACAGCAACGCCCAGGTCGATCACATCCCGGACAAGCGCTACAACCTCGCGCCGAGCCTTACCTGGAACATCAACGACGACACGCGCCTGACCTTCCTGTCGCAATACACCCGCGACGACACCGGCATCACCGGGCAATTCCTGCCACTGCAAGGCACCAAGCTGTCCTCGCCGGCGGGCAAGATTTCCCACCACAAGAACCTGGGCGATCCGGACTGGGAATTCTACGACCGCACCTACTACGCGCTCGGTTATGCGTTTGAACATCGCTTGAACGATACCTGGCAGTTCCGCCAGAACCTGCGCTATACCAAGAGCGATTTGGAAACCCAGGGTATCTCGGCTGGCGGCCAATTCTGGCCAGACGGCCCCGACCAATCGGTGGACGCCGACGGCAACGTCAAGCGCAGCGCCAGCGTCATCAATGAAGACATCAGCCAGTTCGCCGTGGACAACAACTTCCAGGCCGACTTCCAGACCGGCGCCCTCAGCCACACCCTGCTGCTGGGCCTGGATCACCAGCGCTCCAACAGCAATTCGCGCTGGGATTGGGGCTCGACTGGCGTGCCAACCAGCAACATCCACAACCCGACCTATGGACAGGATTTCTCCAACGTCGAGTACTTCACCATGTATGACTACAACCAGAAGACCCACCAGACCGGCCTGTACGTCCAGGACCAGATCGCCCTGGACAACTGGCGCCTGACCCTAGGTGGTCGTGAAGACTGGATTCACACCGGCACCGTGTTCCACAACCTGAACAACGTCACCAACACCCAGCGCGACAAGAAGTTCAGCGGCAACGCGGCATTGAGCTACGTCTTCGATAACGGTGTGACGCCGTACCTTTCCTTCGCCCAGTCGTTCCAGGCGGCGGCAGGTTCAACCGTCAACAGCACCGAAGCGTTCAAGCCGACCGAAGGCGAACAGTACGAGGCTGGTATCAAGTACCAACCGCCCGGCACCAAGACCTTGCTGACCGCCGCGGTGTTCGACCTGACCCAGAAAAACAACTCCGTTACTGAAAACAACGTCACCCGCCAGGTGGGTGAAGTCCAGGTGCGTGGCCTTGAGTTGGAAGCGTCCGGCGATGTCACCGACAACTTGAAGCTGGTCGGTTCCTACACCTACAACGACAGCGAAATCACCAAGGGCACCGCGGCTGAAGAAGGCAAGCGCATGGCCCAGGTGCCGCGTAACCAGGCCACCGCCTGGGCCGACTACACCTGGCACAACGGCCCGCTGGATGGCTTCGGTGTCGGCGCCGGTGTGCGTTATGTCGGCGACACCTACGGCAACACCAGCAACACCGACTGGGGCCATGTCGGGTCCTACACCGTGTACGACGCCTCGGCCCATTACGACCTGGGTCGTTTGAACAAAACCCTCAAGGGCGTCACCGTGGCCGTGGATGCCAAAAACATCTTCAACAAGGACTACCTGTCCACTTGCGACGGCTTCTACTGCTACTACGGTGACCAACGTAATGTCGTCGCCAGCGTGAATTACAAATGGTAAACGGTTAGCATTTGCAAAACCTATTTGAGGGTGCTCGGTTGGCAAAGCTGTCCATGTAAGGAAAACCGTGGCGAGGGAGCTTGCTCCCGCTGGGCCGCGTAGCGGCCCCAAAAGCTTGGGATCGCTGCGCAATCCAGCGGGAGCAAGCTCCCTCGCCACAATGGCTGTCCCCCAAAAGAACAGTGTTATCCCCCCAAGTGCCCTTTTGCATTCGGATCGATCATGAAAAGCAAAACCATTCGCCGCTGGTCTTTCGTCCACACCTGGACCAGCCTGATCTGCACGGTCTTCCTGCTGATGCTGGCAATCACCGGGCTGCCGCTGATCTTCCACCATGAAATCGAACACCTGCTGGGCGATGCCCCCGAGCTTCGGGAGATGCCGGCCGGCACGCCGCCGCTGGACTTGCAGCAACTGGTGGAAAAAGCCAAGGCCCATCGCCCAGGTGAAGTGGTCCAGTATTTTGGCTGGGACGAGGACGAGCCCAACGGCGTCATCACCATCATGGCGCCGACACCGGGCACCGAACCCAATTCCTCCCACACCTTCATGCTCGACGGGCGCACCGGCGAAGCCTTGGAAATGCCCTCGGCCAATGGCGGTTTCATGATGGTCATGTTGCGCCTGCACGTGGACATGTTCGCCGGGTTGCCGGGCAAGCTACTGCTGGCCTTCATGGGACTGTTGTTCGTGATTGCCATCGTCTCCGGGGTGGTGCTGTATTTACCGTTCATGCGCCGCTTGAAATTCGCCACGGTGCGCCAGGACAAATCCACGCGCCTGCGCTGGCTCGACCTGCACAACCTGATCGGCGTGGTCACGCTGGTCTGGGCGCTGACCGTGGGCGTGACCGGCGTCATCGCCGCGTGCGCCGACCTGCTCATCGCGGCATGGCGCAACGACAGCCTCAGTGCCATGGTCGAACCCTACCGCAACGCCCCGCCGCTGACCCAACTGGCTCCGGCCACGCGTTTGCTGGACATTGCCAAGGACGTCGCGCCGGGCATGGAGCCCAGCTTCATCGCCTTCCCCGGTACGCTGTTCTCCAGTGAGCACCACTACAGCGTGTTCATGAAAGGTGACACCCACCTGACCTCGCACCTGCTCACGCCCGTGCTGATCGATGCCACCACCCTGGACGTCACCGCCGTCGCCGAACGACCGTGGTACATGGACATGATGAGCCTGTCCCTGCCGTTGCACTTCGGCGACTACGGTGGCCGGCCGATGCAGATCTTCTGGGCGACCCTCGATATCCTGACCATCATCGTCCTGGGCAGCGGCGTGTATCTGTGGGTAGTTCGGCGCAAAGCCGCCAAACGTGCAACCGTCGGCGCGGAGGTCGCTTCGTGAGGCCTCGGCAGTCGAATTTCTGGAAGGTGTTTGGTATTCCCCTGATGATCGGTGCGCTTAGTGCGGCAGGGCTGTTTTCGGCGTTGCTGGGTGACGGCGCATGGGATGCGGTGAGCTGGGTTGGGTTAGGCATACCCACGGTGCTGGGGACTTGGGGCTTGATCAAACGCGGATAACCCCAGCCAGGCGCGCCCCTGTGGGAGCGGGCTTGCTCGCGAAGGCGGCGTGTCAGTCGCAATTGTGTTTCTGACACGCCGCCTTCGCGAGCAAGCCCGCTCCCACACTGGAACTCGCCAGCCGCCCAGCAACTGTCTAGGCTAAGCCCCTGCCCGCCCAATCGAGGATATCCGCATGTCCACCCCCAGCATGACGCTGTTCCACAATCCCGCTTCGCCCTTCGTGCGCAAGGTCCTGGTGCTGCTGCACGAAACCGGCCAGCAAGACCGCGTGGCGTTGCAGCTTAGCCAGCTCACGCCGGTCAAGCCGGACCGGGCGCTTATCGATGACAACCCGTTGAGCAAGATCCCGGCCCTGCGCCTGGCCAACGGGACAGTGATCCATGACAGCCGCGTGATCCTCGATTACCTCGACCACCAGCACGTCGGCAACCCGTTGATCCCCCGGGACGGCGCGGCACGCTGGCGGCGCCTGACCCTCGCCTCCCTGGCCGACGGGATCATGGATGCAGCGGTGATGATCCGCTACGAAACCGCGCTGCGCCCCGTGGAAAAACACTGGGACGAATGGCTCGATGCGCAACGGGACAAGATTCGCCGTGCCCTGGGCCTGCTCGAAGCCGAGGCGATTGCCGAATTGGCCAGCCATTTCGACGTGGCCTCCATCAGCGTGGCCTGCGCCCTGGGCTATCTGGACCTGCGCCATCCCGACCTGGAGTGGCGCAAGGCCAATCCGCAATTGGCGCAGTGGTTTGCCGAGGTGAGCGTGCGGTCCTCGATGGTCGAGACGGTGCCCAGGATTTAGTTCTGTATTGGCTGCACCGACCTCTTCGCGAGCAAGCCCGCTCCCACAATGTCTGCGCAAGACTTGTGGGAGCGGGCTTGCTCGCGAATGGGCCAATACGGTTCCAGAGGAAACAACCCAGCAATCAGCGCCACCAACTTTTCGCCCTGGCGCTGATCCTCCCGCAACCCCAGCGACCGGCTCACTTCACCTCCCCCAACTCGAAGCTCATCGCCGCGGCCGGCTTCGACCCGACCCCATACCAGTCCAGCTTGCGGGTCAGCACCATGAACACGCCCAACAGGCTGAACAACAATAGCGACCCCATCAACAACGCATAATCCTCGGCGCTCAACAGGCCATAAAGCAAACCGTACAAGCCCGCCAGCCCCACCGAAAACCCGAGGCCGTGGCTCACGCTGCGCAGCACATGGCAGACATAAAACCCGATCAATACGACACAGGCACTGGCCGACACCAAGTACGCCAGGGTGAAACCGATGTGCTCCGACAACGACAACAGCAGCAAGTAGAAGAACGCCAGCGCCACGCCCACCAAGGCGTACTGGACCGGGTGCACCGCCAGGCTCTTGAGCACTTCGAAAAGGAAGAAACCGGCGAAGGTCAGCGCGACGAACAGCAACGCATATTTGATCGCCCGGTCGCTCTTGAGGTATTGGTCCACCGGATCGATGAAACTCACCCCGAAGGCACGGCTGCGGAACGCTTCACAACTATCGCTTGGCTCGCAGGCTTGCAGCGTTTCCAGCAGGTTGGTGGAGAAAAACGACGTTTGCCAGTCAGCACTGAAGCCCTGCTCATTGATCTCGCGGTTGGTGGGCAAGTAGTTGCCGATGAAGCTGGGGTGTGGCCAGTCGGCCGACAGGTGCACCTTGGTGGATTTGCCCACCGGCAGAATCTGGAACTCGCCCGTGCCTTGCAGGCGCAGGTCAAAACCGAAGGTCAGCTCGGGGCCGCCCTGGGCGGTGATCATCGGCAGCGGTACATGCACGCCCTGCCCCAGCCAGCCGAGTCGCGAGCCGGGCAGGAAATCGACGGTCTGCTGGTTCAGCGTCAAGGTCAACGCATTCTCGATGCCACGAATATCGCTGATGCCGACGCTCAGGTACGGCTCGTCAAAACGGTAATCGGCAAAGTCCTTGGCAGCGACACCGTAGCGCTCAGGCACCTTGAAGCGGCCATCGATGCGGTTGTCGGCGTGGAACATCCGCGCTTCGTAGATGCCCCGGGCACGGGTTTCAGTGCGGATCTGGCCGTCGAGCTCGAATTGCTCAGGCAAAAAATATAACTCGCCTGTTCGTTCGACGGTTTCCAGGAAACGCACACCGGTCTTCTCATTGGTGTTCCAGACCTTCACGCTCTTGCGAAACGGCACCACGATCATCGGTCCGATCAGTTGCTGGTTGTAGCTGGAGCTGCGGGCGATGTCCTGCAGCACACCGTCGCGCAACTCCTGGCGCTCGTCGATGAGGCCATTGATCATCAACAGCGGGATCATCAGCAAGAGGATCAAGAGGGCGATCATGCCCAGTTTAATGGCGAGGCTGCGGTTCATGTGGGGCTCTCCCTGTTCGAATGAGGGAGAGTCTGGGGTGGCTGTGTGAGGGGTTTATGGGGGAAATGTGGAGATTGTGTGGAGACTGAAATCCACCTGACCAATGAAACCTGTGGCGAGGGAGCTTGCTCCCGCTCGGCTGCGAAGCAGTCGCAAAGGGGCCGCTTCGCAGCCCAGCGGGAGCAAGCTCCCTCGCCACAAGAGTGTTCCAAACTGAGTAACTGGGTTTTCAGGGCAACCTCAGCACCACCTCCACCCCACCCTCGACATTGCCAATACTGAATTGCCCCCCATGCAACTGCACCACTTCTTCGACAAAATTGAGCCCCAGGCCGGTGCTCTTGCGGCCGCTGTCCGGGCGCGGCAGGGAATAGAAGCGCTCGCTCAAGCGCGGCAGTGCGTAGTCGGGGATCGGCGCGGCCTGATTGAACAGGCGGATCTCGACACGATTCCCACGGCGCTCGGCGCTCACTCGCAGCAGGCCGTTGATGGGGGTGAAGTCCAAGGCGTTTTCCAGCAGATTGCCCAAGGCCTGGCGCAACAGGAACGGCTCTCCCGTCAGCGCCAGGTCGCCAGCGATCTGCTGTTCAACCGTCAACTGGCGACTTTCGATCCAACCGCCACGCGCTTCCAGCAACTCAGCCATCAGCGCCGCCAGCGGCACGGCGACCTCCTCTTCCAGCCCCTGGCGCTGCTCGATCTGGGCCAGGTTGAGCAAGCGCTCGATCAACTGCTGCATACGCACACTTTCGTTATCGATGTTGCTGACAAAGCGCTGGTGCTGGGCGGCGGGCATGTCGCTTTGCAGCAGCTCGGCGGCGCCACGAATCGCCGCCAGCGGGCTCTTGAGTTCGTGGGTGAGTGTGTGCACGTAACGCTCGACGTAGGCCTTGCCTTCGAGTTGGGTGCGCATGTGCTCCACCGCCCCGGCCAGTTGCTCGAATTCACCGCCGCGATAATGCGGCACTTCCACCCGACGCCCCTGGCTGACCGCCTGGGCGTAGATCGTCAAACGCCGCAGTGCCGCGCTGAGCCACCAGGACAACAAGCCGCCCAGCAACAAGCCCAGGGCGACCAGCCCGGCGCCATAGATCAACAGCCGCCGCTCGGTGCGATCGACATAAGGCTGCAAGGAACTGTTGGGCTTGGCGACGGTGACAACGCCAATGATCCGGCCGTTGTCGCGAATCGGCGCACCGACGTGCATCACCGACGATGCCGGATCGTCCGGATCGCTGCGACTCGAACGGGCGCCGTAGTGGCCGCGCAAGGTCAGGTAGACGTCGTTCCAACGCGAATAATCCTGCCCCACCGCCACGCCACTGGAGTCGAGCACCACCATGCCCTTGGCATCGGTAACGTAGATGCGATGGCTGACCTGGTTTTTCGGCAAGCCCCAGATCGTCGCCGCCGGCTGGCGCTCGCCGTAGGCCTTGAGCAACTGCGGCCAGCGATTCTGGTTGAGGGTGCCGGCCTTGAAATCGTCCCGCAGGATCTCGGCCATCAGGTTGGCCGTGTCCACCAGGGTTTCTTCGGTGGACTGGCGCACGCCGGGGCGGATTTCCTCCATGACCGTGTTGAGCACGAAGTAACCGGTCAAGGCGATAAACAGCACATACACCAGGAAAATCCGGATCCCCAGCGACATCAGCTGTGCCCCGGGCTGTAGCTGTAACCCAGGCCCCGATGGGTCTGGATCGGCTCAGCCTCGGCGCGGACCAGGCGCAACTTGGCGCGCACGCTTTTAATGTGGCTGTCGATGGTGCGCTCGTAGCCGGCATCGCTGGCAACGCCCAGGGCATCGAGCAATTGTTCGCGGCTGAAAACCCGCTCGGGCTGCTCCAGCAGACAATTGAGCAGGCGGAATTCGTGGCGGGTGAGGTTCAGCGGGGTGCCGCGATAGTTGATCTGCACGCGGTCGGCATCGACCTGAAACAACGCCGTGCCCACCTCCGCCACCGGCCGCGGCGCCACGCGCTTGAGGATCGCCCGAACCCTGGCCGCCACCTCGCGGGGGCTGAAGGGTTTGACTACATAATCGTCGGCGCCGATCTCCAACCCCACGATCCGGTCGATCTCGCCATCCCGGGCTGTAAGAAAGATGACCGGAACGTCGCTGAAACGTCTGATTTTTTTACAAGTCTCGAATCCGCTGATATCCGGCAGGCCCACATCGAGAATGATCAGGTCCGCCGGGGTGTTTTTCTGGTGTTCAAGAGCGGCTGCGCCGAGGCTCAACCAAGTGGTGTCAAACCCCTCCCCTTGCAGGGCAAACACCAGTGTATCGGCGATGGCGGCTTCGTCTTCGACAATCAGGATATGAGGCATGGCTTGCGGGCCCGGCAGTAAAGTTGCCGGAACGGTGCCGCAAGGTTTGGGGGGAGTCAATCAGGGAAATCAGCAGTCCGGCTTATCCGCCGTAAACCGCCGCGCAGGGTTCACCGCCGCGCCGAACTCACGCAACGCCTTGGCCCCAATCAACAAGGGGTAATTGAAACTGCTGCGGTCGGTCAGGTTGACCTCGACCGTGCGCTTGACGTTACCCAGGCACAATTCCAGGTCGACCACCGGGCGCTTGGTGGGGGCGATCTTTTCGTCGTCGTCTTCATCTTCTTCGGAACGGGTCTTGATCTTGCTGATGCGGGCGATCTTGTGTTCGTAGACCTTGTTGCTCGCGTCCTTGGTCGCCAGGCGAAAGCGCACCCAATCGTCGCCGTCGCGGGTAAAGGTTTCGATGTCCTTGGCCGACAGCGAGGCGGTCAGGGCGCCGGTGTCCATCTTGGCCTTGAGCACTTCGCCGCCGATTTCCGGCAACGCGATGTATTCGTAGCGCCCGTACAGGGTCGGCTCGGCGGCCAGCACCGGAAGGGCCATCAGGGAAAGCAGGGCGAGAACTGATTTCATGTAGTTAGGGCTTCCATTGTGAGCGTGGGATTTTAGACCGTGGCCAACGAATTCGTTCGGTTAAACATCCCTGTGGCGAGGGAGCTTGCTCCCGCTCGGCTGCGCAGCAGTCGTAAATCGGTCTGGCCATGGCCGCCAATTGGGGGCCGCTTCGCAGCCCAGCGGGAGCAAGCTCCCTCGCCACAAAAGCGCCCCCAGCCTAACCTAGCCCAAGTGAAACTTTCGTCCAAGCCGATTTGGCCTACCACCCGAAGCTTGCTTATCATGGCCCGCCCACCCGTTTGCAAGAGTCATCTATGCGCCGCCTGCTCACCGGCTGTTTCGTCACCCTGTTGCTGTTGCTCAACACCCTGGTGCTGTTCGGGCCGCTGATGGTGTTCGCCCTGCTCAAACTGGTCTTGCCCGGGCGCTTTCGCGACTATGCCTCGTGGGCCGTGATGTGGATCGCCGAGACCTGGGCCGAGATCGACAAGCAGATCTTTGCCCTGTGCATCCCCACCCGCTGGGACATCCGCGGCGGCGCTGACCTGCGCGGCGATACGTCTTACCTGGTGATCAGCAATCACCAATCCTGGGTGGACATCCCCGCCCTCGTCCAGACCCTCAATCGGCGCACGCCGTTCTTCAAGTTCTTCCTCAAGAAAGAACTGATCTGGGTGCCATTCCTGGGGCTGGCCTGGTGGGCCTTGGATTACCCCTTCATGAAGCGCTACACCAAGGCGTTCCTGGCAAAGAATCCGGAGCTGGCCGGCAAGGACCTGGAAATCACCAAGGCCGCCTGCGAGCTGTTCAAGCGTCAACCGGTCACCGTGGTCAACTACCTCGAAGGCACCCGCTTCACCGCCGCCAAAAGCCAACAACAGCAATCGCCCTTCGCTCACCTGCTCAAGCCCAAGGCCGGCGGCGTGGCGTTCGTGCTGGCGGCCATGGGTGAACAACTGGACGCGGTGCTGGACGTGACCGTGGTCTATCCGCAAGACCGCATCCCCGGGTTCTGGGACTTGATCAGCGGCGCGGTGCCCAGGGTCATCATCGACATCCAGACCCGCGAACTGGACCCTACGCTCTGGCAAGGCGACTACGAAAACGACCCGGTGTTTCGCCAGCAAGTGCAGGACTGGGTTAATCGGCTATGGACTGAAAAGGACCGGCGCATCGCCCAATTGCGCAACGAGGGGATGGAAACCTAACAGTTCTGATAGTAGGCAGCGGCTGAAAAAGCTCCGATGCTGGAGGTCCGGATTTTTTGGACCTTGCGCGGAGTTCGGCGTATGCCTACTGCCCCTCATGAAACCGTATTGTGCCGCTACCGCTACGACCCGCTGGATCGCGTGGTCGATTGCGCGCTTTCTGCTGAGGCTGGGATCCAGCGGTTCTACTGCAAGAGCCGATTGGCGACGGAGATACAGGGCGCGGTGCAACGCAGCGTTTTCCAGCACGACGGCCAGTTGTTGGCGCAACTTCGGCGCGAGGATGTGAAGGTCGATACCGCCTTGTTGTCGACCGATCAGCAGCGGTCGGTGTTGAATGTGCTCGATGCGAACCGACTTCATCCCCTTGCCTATAGCCCTTACGGACATCGCCCGGCGGAAAACGGTCTGCTCAGTTTGCTTGGGTTTAACGGCGAACGGCCGGATCCGGTGACGGGGCATTATTTGTTGGGGAATGGGTACCGGGCAATTCAACCCGGTGTTGATGCGGTTTAATAGTCCGGATAGTTTGAGTCCGTTTGGGGAGGGGGGGGGGTTGAATACATATACTTATTGCACCGGCAACCCGGTAAACAATACCGATCCGAGTGGACATTCACTCATACCCACCATATCCACAGTTATAAATTGGATAACTGGAGGACTAGATTACATAGCATCTAAAGTAGCAAGACACACCCCCATTCATGGAACAAAAATCAAGAAGGCGTTTAATCACTGGAACCCCATCCCAGGCAGCGGCCTTGAGATATTCGATGACGTCACCAAGAGAGGGCCTCGCTTGAACATAGTGGGACACGGCAACGAACAATTTAGCGGCCTTGTGTTGAACAATGGACGTCTGAGCCATCATGATATTGAAGATCTACTTCATGTCGGCGGAGTCAATTATGCAAAATACAAAACAATCCGCATATTATCTTGTTACTCAGTCGAGAGTGGATTAGCACAGAACATTGCAAACATCTCGGGCCTACCGACAAAGGGTTATCGGGGCCAAGTTGCGGTTAATATAGATGGCACAGGCACTAACCGCGAAAGCCTAGTCTTTAAAGGAGGGTTGTTCGGTTTTCTGGTACCAATCCTACCACGCTCCGACCCAGTAACCTTTTATCCTATTAAACCGAGGACTGATCCAATAACGGTGCAGAAAGATATAATTCTCGAAATCCGAGCCCCCTAACTACCTCATAGAAAAAGACTCCACCTTTTAAGCGCTGGTGGGGAAAGTTCGGCAATTGTCATAAAATCAAAGCACACTGCGCTCCACAATCCGGCTTATCCGCCGTCAACCTTCGCGCCGGTTCACCGCTGCCCCAAACTCACGCAACGCCTTGGCGCCGATCAACAACAGATAATTGAACCTTCGACATATGCAAAAAAAACATCTACAGAATATAGTTAATTCCAAATCAACATAAAAAACTGTCAACCCTGACAGTACCCCTCACCAGACCCAGCCATAACCATGTCCCCGAACCCTAATCGGAAGCACACCCATGCGAAACTTCATGACGGGCGGCGGTGGAATAATTCTGCTGATGATCGGCCATGTCCATGCTGGAGAAGTCACTTGTCCAGCCGTGACACAACTCCATGACAACACTGCGACGGTAGAAATGCAGGATGATCCCGAATGGCAAAGCCAGAGCCTCGTGCAGGAGCTCAACCCGGCGGCGCTGCCCTTCAACGACGCCGAGTTCGCGATCCATGAGCCTGACGAAAATCAACAGACACCGGCAAAGGTAAGCATTACATGCACACACGGTGAGAGAAATCTCACGCTGGATTATTACCCCACGCCCCAAGAGCTGAACTTGATGCCAGGGCTGGACACGCGTTGCGCCAGCCAGTTCCCTCACACGTGCAGGCGAGAAAACGCCGACTACCTCAGCTTGAGATTCTGATCCCCCTGTGGCGGATTTTCGATGTCGCCACCCTCATCAAACGCCTGCACCACTCCCCCAAATTCCCCCAAGGTTCTGCAGCAGCGAACCCGCCACGCCCTGTTGACCGAGGTACTGCAGAATAATCGGAGCAAACTGACCGATCATCCCACTGTCCATGCCCAGCGCGCTGAAGGCATTGTTCAGGTCGCCAGTGTCCTTGACGTTCCCCAGCAGGCCGTCGAGCAAGGCATTTTTGTCCGACCCGCCACCGAGCAAGCCACCCAGGCCATTGAGCCCGCCGATGGCGCTGTTACCGGCGATCTGATCCAAGCCCGGCACACTTTTGCTCAACTCGGAAAATTGCGGCTCGCTAAGCCGATTCCTCGCCAGCCCCAGCATCGCACCGGCACCGCCGATGGCCTGTTCCGGCGTGATCTTCAGTTCCGATCCAAGGGTATTGAGCAGCCCTGCCGCTTTCGGCGCAGCGGCCACCATGCCCTCTTCCTCACCTGGGTTGCCCTGCATGGCCGACACCACATTGGCGGCATCGCTGAGGCTGAACTGCGCGAAGGCCGGGCTGGCGGCCAGTATCAACAGCCAAGACAGTGCAAAACCGCGTGAAACCTTCATCCGGGACATCCTCTTGAACATGAAAAAGCCGCCCATGAAGGGCGGCTAAAGCGTGGGTTGGACTGGCGCAGGCGAAGATTGTTCCTAAACGTATTGAGCTAATAGCCGATAGCCATCACAGAAAATTCTTCCAGGAGCGTAAGAAGTGTCTGATTTAACGAAAACCACGCTTTTTTATATAGCCAAAAGTTACCAAACATCCCTATACAGTTCTAAATTGACATAAATAACTGTCAGCCTCGACAGTAGCCCGCCCGACCAAAGCCGTGAATCGTTGAACTGAGCCCTGGAGCCTGGCACATGAAAAAAATACTGGCTGGAGGCGCGGTGCTGCTTCTGCTGATCATCGGCCACGTCCAGGCCGGTGAAATAACTTGCCCCGCCGTCACTGACATCCGTAGAAACATCGAATCGGTGGAAGACGTTTTTTTCGTCGATGTGCAGGACGAGCACGAATGGGCGAGCGAAAGTCTGGTGGACGTGGTCGACCCGGTATCGTTGCAATTCGAAGGGGCCGAGTACGTGATTCATAAGGACGATGGGGACGAGCAGACACCCTCCCGTGCGACCATCACCTGCAGGTACGGGGCGATCAACCTGAAGCTGGACTATCAACAGATCCTGGAGCCGGCCTTTTCAAAGTGGGTGAGCAATCGCTGCGAAAGCGCGGATACGCGAATGTGCAGGTTGATGGACGGCGACTACTTCAACTTGATTTATTGACCGCTAATGGCAACTGCGTCACTGTTCCAGCACACCGCCTCTAAGCGCTCTGCCACCGCCTGCACCCTTTACCGTACAGTGCGACTTCCTCCAGCAGAGTGTGTCCATGAACGTACAAATCGGCGGCGCCACCCTCGCGGTCATCCTGACCGGCATGCTCATCGTCCTGGGCGTCAACGAATGCCAGCGCGGTCCGCTGAATCCGGACGTTGCCGAGGGCACCAGCGACGAACAAAAAACCTGGCTGACCATCGAACACCGCATCAAGCGCTCCGACCCGACTTTGACCGACGTGACCCGCGCCCAGCAAACGCTGACTGTGCGCTACCGTCCTGGCGCGTGCGCGGATGACTGCGAGCCTTGGGTTCCGCATATGCTGCGGGTCGTCGGCCACGGCCTGGCGGCGCTCAATAGCGCGCCGGGGGGCAAGCAGTACACGCAAGTGACGATCAAGGCGGGGATCCTTACAGAGGATGACGTGGAACTGGTCTACGACATGCTGGGGTTCGACGCCATCAAGACCCAACAAGGCGGCTACGAAACCTTTGCCGGCATGCCCCGCAGCCTGACATTCAGCGGCGACGCCCTGGCCCAGGCACAAGCCTACTGCCAAGGCCCCAGCGCCAAAGGGTTCTACCCTGAATTCTGCGAACGGGTCGAAACCGCAACGGCCCATCGATAACCGTGGCGAGGGAGCTTGCTCCCGCTGGGGTGCGCAGCGCCCCCAATGAAGCGGATGGCATTCTTTCTGATACACCCCGGTGACTGGCTTTGGGGCCGCTGCGCAGCCCAGCGGGAGCAAGCTCCCTCGCCACAAGAGCCGGCGCAGGTGCATGCCCTGACACCCATGGACCAAACACTGAAAAACCTGTGGGAGCGAGCCTGCTCGCGATAGCGGTACACCAGCCACCATCAATGTTGCCTGACCCGGCCCTATCGCGAGCAGGCTCGCTCCCACAGGGGAATGTGTTCAGCCAGGCCCCGCCTACTCGCCGGCGCTGATGGTGTTCACAGATAAACCAGCCACCACCCCCGTGGCGAGGGAGCTTGCTCCCGCTGGGGTGCGCAGCGCCCCAATGAAGCGGATGGCATCTTTCTGATACACCCCGGTGACTGGCTTTGGGGCCGCTGCGCAGCCCAGCGGGAGCAAGCTCCCTCGCCACAAGAGCCGGCGCAGGTGATGCCCTGACACCCATGGACCAAACACTGAAAAAACCTGTGGGAGCGAGCCTGCTCGCGATAGCGGTACACCAGCCACCATCAATGTTGCCTGACCCGGCCCTATCGCGAGCAGGCTCGCTCCCACAGGGGAATGTGTTCAGCCAGGCCCCGCCTACTCGCCGGCGCTGATGGTGTTCACAGATAAACCAGCCACCACCCCCGTGGCGAGGGAGCTTGCTCCCGCTGGGGTGCGCAGCGCCCCAATGAAGCGGATGGCATCTTTCTGATACACCCCGGTGACTGGCTTTGGGGCCGCTGCGCAGCCCAGCGGGAGCAAGCTCCCTCGCCACAAGAGCCGGCGCAGGTGATGCCCTGACACCCATGGACCAAACACTGAAAAAACCTGTGGGAGCGAGCCTGCTCGCGATAGCGGTACACCAGCCACCATCAATGTTGCCTGACCCGGCCCTATCGCGAGCAGGCTCGCTCCCACAGGGGAATGTGTTCAGCCAGGCCCCGCCTACTCGCCGGCGCTGATGGTGTTCACAGATAAACCAGCCACCACCCCCGTGGCGAGGGAGCTTGCTCCCGCTGGGGTGCGCAGCGCCCCAATGAAGCGGATGGCATCTTTCTGATACACCCCGGTGACTGGCTTTGGGGCCGCTGCGCAGCCCAGCGGGAGCAAGCTCCCTCGCCACAAGAGCCGGCGCAGGTGATGCCCTGACACCCATGGACCAAACACTGAAAAAACCTGTGGGAGCGAGCCTGCTCGCGATAGCGGTACACCAGCCACCATCAATGTTGCCTGACCCGGCCCTATCGCGAGCAGGCTCGCTCCCACAGGGGAATGTGTTCAGCCAGGCCCCGCCTACTCGCCGGCGCTGAGGGTGTTCACAGATAAACCAGCCACCACCACCCCCGTGGCGAGGGAGCTTGCTCCCGCTGGGGTGCGCAGCGCCCCCAATGAAGCGGATGGCATCTTTCTGATACACCCCGGTGACTGGCTTTGGGGCCGCTTCGCAGCCCAGCGGGAGCAAGCTCCCTCGCCACAACAGCGCTCGAACATCGTCGACTAAAAATCTTACAACTACTTGGGAAATCACCCGCAACAGCGGGCCTTGCCCAAGCCAATCCGCGATGCCTTTAGTTCGTCCCGTCGTCCACATGGCGACTCGGGTTTGGCGACTCGATACACCACGGCCTGAAGTCCTAATTTTATTAATCAATAAAGGCTCTAGCCATGAACCGATACATGCCCCTCACCGGCGTCGACTGCTCCCCCGCCGCCTTGCTCATCGACACCCAAGCCCCCCTCGACGTCCTCCACGAAACCGCCGCCTACCGCATCCGCGCCGTCACCCAGCTATTGGAAAACATCGCCTTTCGCGAAGAGCTCAGTTCCGACGCTGTCGTCCTCCACGACTTCGCCCTGCTCCTGGCGATTCCGTTGCGCGATGGCTGCGACGTGCTGGACGTGATCGGCCGCCGCTTGCAGGCACAAGCCATGGCCTGACCGCTGCGGCAGTCATTCGACTATCAAGGCGCAAGCCGTTATTTCCTCTCGGTATTGCCTACTGTCAACCTTGACAGTAGGCAGCCACTTTTACGGGCTCTAAGCTCAGCCGTGACAACGACAAACAAGGCTCTGGGCATCCCACAGTCCCTGTGCCTTTCTTCATTCGGGCAAGCAGGAAGAATAAAAATGAGCGACCGAATCAAAGGAACCGTGAAGTGGTTTAACGATGCAAAGGGCTATGGCTTCATTATCTGCGGCAATGGAGGCGAGGACTTGTTCGTTCATTACTCGGCCATTGCCGGCGAGGGTTATAAAACATTGAAACAGAAGCAAACGGTCTTTTTTGAAATCGAGAAGAACGATAAAGGCATGCAGGCTACGAGAGTGACGCCGGAATAAAGACCCTTCCATTCAGGAAACGACCCCATGTCGGCGAACCGCAAAACGCTGCTCTGCCGTTACCACTACGACCCACTGGATCGCCTGACCGACTGCGCACCCTCGGCCCAGGCCCACACCCAGCGCTTCTACCTGAAGGAGCGCCTGACCAGCGAAATTCAAGGCTCGGTACAGCGCTCGATATTCCAACAGGACGACCAACTCCTGGCGCAACAACAGCGCCAGGACGACGCCGTCGAAACCACCTTGCTTGCCACCGACCTGCAACGCTCGGTATTGCATGCGCTCGATGCCACCCGGCCTCATCCCCTCGCCTATACACCCTACGGCCATCGCCCTGCGGAAAACGGCTTACTCAGCCTGCTCGGCTTCAACGGCGAACGGCCGGACCCGGTGACGGGACATTATTTGCTGGGTAATGGGTATCGGGCGTTCAATCCGGGGTTGATGCGGTTTAACAGCCCGGACAGTTTGAGTCCATTTGGAAAGGGTGGGTTGAATGCGTATGGATACTGCGTTGGGGACCCGGTGAATCGAAGCGATCCGACGGGACATTTACCTAACTTTTTAATGCCTGTATTAAGACACCTGAAAATCATAGGAAGACCGACCCTAGACGTTCATGGCATATCACTTCCTGCATCGACCGACATAAAAAACATAGATATATTCAAATCTCCTACAAAGGAATTTCTAATATCACCTATAGGCCCGGAACATGAAATTTCATACATCTCCAGCTTCGAACTCAAACTATGGACAGATAGCAACGACATAATCAAAGCCGAAAAATTTTTAGCTCGACAACTAAAAAATTCCAACAAACCCACATCCAAAATAGAAGATTTTCACAAAAATATTCAAAAAACACTAAAATCTAGAGCGGTTCACAAAGCCAATCTGCACATGTATGAAACGGAAATCAAGCAGATGACTGACGACACCTTCAAACCAACATCATTCTATCTTACCTATCTTGGCGGCCCTCCCACTTACGAGTGGGCAAAGCAGCACTCACAACAAATACGCAATCAAATTTAAACTTTATCTTACCAAGCAAAATGGAATCGTTTTTTTATTAGTTGCTACGTTACCACTGCCCCTCTAAAAAGGGCGACATTACCGTCGCCCTTTTTCCGTCTTGCCCTTTGCCGCTTACGCCGCACTGAACAACTTATGCGGATCAATCACAAACTTCTTCGGCACGCCCGCATCGAACTCCCCGTAACCCTTCGGCGCGTCATCCAGGCTGATCACCTGCACGCCAATGATTTCAGCAATGTTGATACGGTCACACGTGATCGCCTGCATCAGTTGGCAGTACCCCCGGGTCGTGGCCAGCCTGGGCAATCAAACCTAACACTTCTGCTAGCTAGACAACCGCCCTTCCCCCTGAACATGATAGCGCTATCTGTATTTCCCACAGAGCAAAGCCCATGCCCTCCCCTGATGAAACCTTGCTCTGCCGTTACCACTACGATCCACTGGATCGCCTGGCCGACTGCACCCCCTCGGCCCAGGCCCACACCCAGCGCTTCTACCTGAAGGAGCGCCTGACCAGCGAAATCCAAGGCTCGGTACGGCGCTCGATATTCCAGCAGGACGACCAACTCCTGGCGCAACAACAGCGCCAGGATGGCGGCATCGAAACCACCTTGCTCGCCACCGATCAGCAACGCTCGGTGTTGCACGCGCTCGATGCCACGCAGCGTCCCCCCCTCGCCTACACACCCTACGGTCATCGCCCTGCGGAAAACGGTTTACTCAGCCTGCTCGGCTTCAACGGCGAACGGCCGGACCCGGTGACGGGGCATTATTTGTTGGGTAATGGGTATCGGGCGTTCAATCCGGTGTTGATGCGGTTTAACAGCCCAGACTCGATGAGCCCATTCGGAAGGGGGGGGGTTAACGCTTATGCATATACGCATGGAAACCCAGTTAACACGGTAGATCCTTCTGGCCATTTTGGGCTACCTAAATCAATTAAATTAGCATTGAGGATCAAGAAACCTAAAATAACGATTGATGTCCATGGCGTGCAATACCGCGCCCCTAGCGACAGATTAGATGCAGTCATTTTCACAGCACCCACGAAGAAATATCCAGAGCCAGGGTTCGTTTTGAAACCTGAACAAGACACGCTACCCATTCGCAACCGTTTAGAAGCTCTCACAAAAGAAAGCGAACAGTTAATCAACCTTGAAAAATCAACAGCCCACATGATAGCAGGCACAAAAAAACCAAACCTTGAAATCCCCGTGTACCGCGAATCGCTTTCCAACTTGCAAACCAAAAGACAATACCACGAACAAAACCTAAAAAAGTTCAAGGCAGATCTTGATAACCTGACCAACGAGATCATGGACCCTCCAACTTATGTCGATGCGATAAGGAAAGAAATAGGTAGGCGACGTAGCTTTTAGAACAGCCGCACATCAACCACTGCGCTGAGATGAATAAAAAGGGCGACATCACAGTCGCCCTTTCCCCGCCTAGCCCTTTACCACTTACGCCGCACTAAACAACTTATGCGGATCAATCACAAACTTCTTCGGCACACCCGCATCAAACTCGCCGTACCCCTTCGGCGCATCATCCAGGCTGATCACCTGCACCCCAACGATTTCAGCAATATTGATACGGTCCCACATGATCGCCTGCATCAGTTGGCGGTTGTACTTCATCACCGGGGTCTGGCCGGTGTGGAAGCTGTGGGATTTGGCCCAGCCCAGGCCGAAGCGGATGCTCAGGCTGCCCATTTTCGCAGCTGCATCGACAGCGCCCGGGTCTTCGGTGACGTAGAGGCCGGGAATGCCGATTTTGCCGGCCACGCGGACTACACCCATCAAGGAGTTGAGCACGGTGGCCGGGGCTTCGTGCTTGACGCCGTCATGGCCGTGGCCGCGGGCTTCGAAGCCGACCGCATCGACGGCGCAGTCGACTTCGGGCTCGCCCAGCAGTGCGGCGATCTGTTCGTGCAACGGCGTGTCGGTGGACAGGTCGGCAATTTCGAAACCCTGGGCCTTGGCGTGGGCCAGGCGAACCGGGTTGACGTCGCCGATGATGACCACGGCCGCGCCCAGCAGGCGAGCGGAAGCGGCGGCGGCCAGGCCAACCGGGCCGGCACCGGCGATGTAGACGGTGCTGCCAGGACCAACGCCGGCGGTGACGGCGCCGTGGTAGCCGGTGGGCAGGATGTCGGACAGGCAGGTCAGGTCACGGATTTTCTCCATGGCCTTGTCGCGGTCCGGCAGTTTCAGCAGGTTGAAGTCGGCGTACGGCACCAGCACGTATTCGGCCTGGCCGCCGGTCCAGTCGCCCATGTCCACGTAACCGTAGGCACCGCCGGCACGGGCGGGGTTGACGGTCAGGCACACACCGGTGTGTTGCTCCTTGCAGGAACGGCAGCGCCCGCAAGCCACGTTGAACGGCACCGACACCAGGTCACCGATTTTCAGGTTCTCGACGTCGCTGCCCTTCTCGATCACTTCACCGGTGATTTCGTGACCCAGGACCAGGCCGGTCTGGGCAGTGGTACGGCCGCGGACCATGTGCTGGTCGGAGCCGCAGATGTTGGTCGAGACCACGCGCAGGATGACACCGTGCTCAATCTTCCTGCCGCGCGGGTCCTGCATTTTTGGATAGTCGATTTTCTGTACTTCGACCTTGCCGTTGCCGAGATACACGACACCACGATTACCAGACATGCTTTCACCTCGCTGTTGTTTTTGTGGAACTGCGTTGCCCAGGCAGGCAGCGCGTTGATTGCTCGGGTTGTAGATGCTGTTTTGCGTTGTTAGTGATGGCCTCTTCGCGAGCAAGCCCGCTCCCACATTCGGCTGCATTCCAAAGTTGGAACCCGATCGAATGTGGGAGCGGGCTTGCTCGCGAAGGCGCCCATCAGAGCACCACAGTACGATTCGCGTTCAAGAACACCCTTCGCTCAATGTGATACCCCACCGCCCGGGCCAAGGTCAGCCCTTCGATGTCCCGGCCTTTGGCGATCAGGTCTTCGGGATAGTGGCTGTGATCCACCACTTCCACGCCCTGGGCGATGATCGGGCCTTCGTCCAGGTCGTTGTTGATGTAGTGCGCCGTGGCGCCCACCAGCTTCACGCCTTTGTTGTAGGCCTGGTGATACGGCTTTGCGCCCTTGAAACCCGGCAACAGCGAGTGATGGATATTGATCGCCTTGCCGTCGAGCTTGCGGCACAGTTCCGGCGACAGCACTTGCATGTAGCGGGCAAGGATCACCAGTTCGGCGCCGGTGTCTTCGATCACCTGCCACACCTGTCGCTCCTGGGCGGGTTTGTCGTTCGGGTCCAGGGGGAAATGGTAGTAGGGAATCTGGTGCCAGTCGGCCAGCGGCTTGAGGTCGGGGTGGTTGGAGACCACGGCCACCACGTCCATGGACAATTGGCCGATGCGTTGGCGGTAGAGCAAGTCGTTGAGGCAGTGATCGGCCTTGGAGACCATGATCACCACTTTGGGCCGGTAGTTGGGCGGCGTCAGTTCGAAGACCATGCCGAAGGCTTGCGCGCGCTCGGCCAGGCCGGCGCGGAAGTTCTGCTCGTCAAAACCGTCGGGCTGGCGAAACTCCACGCGAATGAAGAAACGCGCCGAGAGCCGGTCGTCGAAGGAGTGGTGCTCGGTGACGTAGCAGCCCTGCTCGAACAGAAAGCGGGTCACCGCGTCCACCGTGCCGAGCACGCTGGGGCAGTCGGCAGTCAAGATCCATGTGTCTGGGGCGCGGCTCATTGCGGTGACTCCTGTTCAAAATTAACGAAGCGACGCAGAACCCCGTGGCGAGGGAGCTTGCTCCCGCTCGGTTGCGCAGCAACCGCCAAAAGCGAGGGCCGCTGCGCAGCCCAGCGGGAGCAAGCTCCCTCGCCACAAAAGCCGTGGTCGGCTTTAGTCCTTACGCCTGCACGCTCAACCCATACTCCGCCGCGGCATCCTGCAACCACAGCCACCAGTAATCCGAGAAGCTGCGGCGGATCACCAGTTCCCAGGTGTCTTCGCCGGTGTGGCGGATCACCAATTGCGACTTGGCGAACACCGTGCCCACGGCCTTGCCCACCGGGAAATTGCTGGGGTGAACATCGTAGCTGGTGGATTTCATCAACACGTCGCGCACGTTCGGGCCGGACAGTTCGAGGATCTGCTGGCCGCCGCTGACGTTGACGATCTGGATGTGCAAGTCGCCCAGGGCTTCACGCAGCTTCTGCTCGGCGGCGAACTCTTCGCCGGTGGGCACCACCAGCAGCCATTCGTCCGGGCCGAGCCATTGCAGGCTGGTCTCGCCCTTGATGACGACGGCCAGGGCACCTGGCAATTCCAGGCCCAGGGCCTTGTGGACACCGGCGGCGAACGCCGGGTCGTGGCCGTCGCCACGAAGGGTCAGGTGGCCCAGGAGTTTTTTCTCGCGCACGGTCACACCGGCGTTCTTGCGGCCCTTGCCCACCAGGCTGGCGAGGTCGGCATGATGCAGCGACGACTCGGCCTTGGCCCCGGTGGTTGGGCGTTGTTGGTACACGTTGACTGCGGTCATATGGAGCACCTGTCTTGAATTCTATGATTCCGGCCTTTGTGGTGGCTGTTCTGCCGCCATCGCGAGCAAGCCCGCTCCCACATTGGATTGATGCCTGGCTCAAATTCCTTTGGCGACTTCGATCCTGTGGGAGCGGGCTTGCTCGCGAATCAGGCGACTCGGTGAAGCTGCCCACCCACAGGACCAAAGTCCCTTTAGATATTCTGCCGATCCCCCTTCGGATCGAAGAACACCGAAGAAACGATCTCTGCCTCGATCACGCTGCCGTCGGCCAATGGCGCGAACACGCGCTCGCCCATCCGCTTGAGGCCGCCCTTGACCACGCCCATGGCAAATGAATAACCCAGGGAGTTGTGGGCATAGCTGGAGGTCACGTGGCCAACCATGGTCATCGGGATCGCCTGCTTGGTGTTGAACACCAGTTGCGCGCCTTCCGGCAGCCAGACATTCGGGTCGATCGGCTTGAGGCCCACCAGTTGCTTGCGGTCTTCACGCACGCAATCTTCGCGATTCATGCCGCGCCAGCCGATCCACGAGAACGGCTTGGTCCGGCCGACGCACCAGCCCATGTTCAGGTCGTCCGGGGTCATCGAGCTGTCCGTGTCCTGGCCGACGATGATGAAGCCCTTCTCGGCCCGCAGCACGTGCATGGTCTCGGTGCCATACGGGGTCAGGTTGTACTGCTTCCCGGCCTCGACGATTTGTTCGAGCACGCCCATGGCGTAGTCGGCCTGCACGTTGATTTCGTACGACAGTTCACCGGTGAACGAGATCCGGAACACCCGCGCCGGCACGCCGCCCACCAGGCCTTCCTTCCAGGTCATGAACGGGAACGCGTCCTTGTCCAGGTCGATGTCGGTGACGTGGCTCAGCAGCTTGCGGCTGTTGGGGCCCGACAGGGTCATGGTCGCCCAGTGGTCGGTGACCGAGGTGAAGTACACCTTCAGGTCCGGCCATTCGGTCTGGTGATAGATCTCCAGCCATTGCAGTACACGCGCCGCGCCGCCGGTGGTGGTGGTCATCAGGAAATGGTTGTCCGCCAGACAGGCCGTCACGCCGTCGTCGAAGACCATGCCGTCTTCCTTGCACATCAGGCCGTAGCGGGCCTTGCCCACGTCGAGCTTGGTCCAGGCGTTGGTGTAGACGCGGTTGAGGAACTCGCGGGCGTCCGGGCCCTGGATGTCGATCTTGCCCAGGGTCGAGGCGTCCAGCAGGCCGACGCTGTCACGCACGGCCTTGCATTCGCGCTTGACCGCGGCATGCATGTCTTCGCCGTTCTTCGGGAAGTACCAAGGGCGCTTCCACTGGCCGACGTCTTCGAACTCGGCACCGTTTTTCACATGCCAGGCATGCAGCGCGGTGAAACGCACCGGCTCGAAGATGTGCCCACAGTGCCGGCCCGCCACCGCGCCGAAGGTCACCGGCGTGTAGTTCGGACGGAACATGGTGGTGCCCATCTGCGGGATGCTCACGTTCAGCGAACGGGCCGCGATGGCCAGGCCGTTGACGTTGCCCAGCTTGCCCTGGTCGGTGCCGAAGCCCAGTGCGGTGTAGCGCTTGACGTGTTCCACCGACTCGAAGCCTTCGCGGGTGGCGAGTTCGATGGCGGCGGCCGTGACGTCGTTCTGCAGGTCGACGAATTGCTTCGGCGCCCGGGCAGTGGATTTTTCGTGAGGCACCTGGAACAGCGCCAGGGTCGGTTCTTCATGACGGCTCAGGGCTTTGGGCAGCACGCCCTCCACCGCCTTGAAGCCGGCTTCGCTGGCCGCGCGCACGCCGCCTTCGAAACCGTCGGCCAAGCTATCGCCGAGGCTGTAGACGCCGTTCACACCGCCGACGCAGACACGCTTTTGCGGCGCTTCGCCCGGTACGAAACCGAGGATGTCTTCACGCCAGATCGGCTTGCCGCCCAGGTGCGACGCCAGGTGGACCACCGGGCTGTAGCCGCCGGAGCTGGCCACCAGGTCGCAGTCCAGCCATTCGCCGGGGCTGGTGACTTTGTGGGCGCGAACGTCGATCGCGGCGACACGTGCCCCGGTGACGCGCTTGCTGCCACGGGCCTCGATCACGGCGCTGCCGGTGAGGATACGAATGCCCTTGGCGCGGGCTTCTTCCACCAGCGCACCCCGTGGGTTGCTGCGGGCGTCGGCCACGGCGATCACTTGCAGGCCGGCGTCGAACCAGTCCAGGGCCACGCGATAGGCGTGGTCGTTGTTGGTGCTCAGCACCAGTTTCTTGCCCGGCGCCACACCGTAGCGGCGGATGTAAGTAGAAACCGCGCCAGCCAGCATGTTGCCCGGCACGTCGTTGTTGCCGTAGACCAGCGGACGCTCGCAGGCGCCGGTCGCCAACACCACGCGCTTGGCACGAACGCGGTTGATGCGCTGGCGAACCTGGCCGATCGGTGCGCGGTCGCCGAGGTGGTCGGTGAGGCGCTCGTGGATGGTCAGGAAGTTATGGTCGTGGTAGCCATTCACGGTGGCGCGAGGCAGCAACACCACTTCCGGCATCGCGCGCAGTTCAGCCACCGCAGCCGCGACCCATTCGGTCGCCGGCTTGCCGTCCAGGCTCTCGCGGGAGTCGAGCAGGCTGCCGCCGAACTCTTCCTGCTCATCGGCCAGGATCACGCGGGCACCGCTACGGCCAGCCGCCAACGCGGCAGCCAGGCCAGACGGGCCAGCGCCAACGATCAGCACGTCGCAGTGACGGTTCATGTAGTCGTAGGTGTCTGGATCGTTCTCGGTCGGCGAGCGACCCAGGCCCGCGGCCTTGCGGATGTACTTCTCGTAAGTCATCCAGAACGATTGCGGGTACATGAAGGTTTTGTAGTAGAAGCCCGGCGGCATCAGCTTGCCGCCGACCTTGCCGAGAATCCCCATCATGTCGTTGTTCACGTTCGGCCAGCCGTTGGTGCTGGTGGCGACCAGGCCCTGGTACAGCGCCTGTTGCGTGGCGCGCACGTTCGGGATTTGCGTGGCTTCGGTGGCGCCGATCTGCAGCACCGCGTTCGGCTCTTCGGCACCGGCGGCGAAGATGCCGCGCGGCCGCGAATACTTGAAGCTGCGACCGATGATGTCGACACCGTTGGCCAGCAGCGCGGCGGCCAGGGAATCGCCCTCGAAGCCTTTGTAGGTCTGGCCGTTGAAGGTGAAGCTCAGCACTTTGTTGCGGTCGATCCGTCCGCCGTTGGACAGGCGATTGATCTGGCTCATACCTTCTCTCCCAGAGCCTGTGCAGCCGCTTTCGGACTGTCAGCCTTGTCGGTGAACTGCGGCTTTTGGCCGATCTTGTAGGTTTCGAGAATCTCGTAGGTCACGGTGTCACGGGTCGCGTTGAAGTACTGGCGGCAACCGGCGACGTGGTCCCACAGTTCATGGTGCAACCCGCGAGGGTTGTCACGGAAGAACATGTAGTCGCCCCACTCCTCGTCGGTGCAGGCGTTCGGATCCAGTGGACGCGGGATATGCGCCTGGCCGGATGCATGGAATTCCTCTTCGGAGCGCAGTTCGCCGCAGTGAGGACAGAAGATGTGCAACATAGGGATTTCTCCTGTTAGTGGGCGACGGCAGCAGCGCCGTGTTCGTCGATCAGTGCGCCGTTGTGGAAACGGTCGATGGAAAACGGTGCGGCCAGTGGGTGCATTTCACCCTTGGCCAGGCTTGCAGCGAAGACGTTGCCCGAGCCCGGGGTGGCCTTGAAGCCACCGGTGCCCCAACCGCAGTTGAAGAACATGTTCGGCACCGGGGTCTTGGAGATGATCGGGCAGGCGTCCGGGGTGGTGTCGACGATGCCGCCCCACTGACGGTTCATGCGCACGCGGGACAACACCGGGAACATCTCGACGATGGCCTGGACCGTGTGTTCGATCACCGGGTACGAGCCACGCTGGCCGTAGCCGTTGTAGCCGTCGATACCGGCGCCGATCACCAGGTCGCCCTTGTCGGACTGGCTGATGTAGCCGTGCACGGCGTTGGACATGATCACGCTGTCGATGATGGGCTTGATCGGCTCGGACACCAGCGCTTGCAGCGGGTGGGATTCGATCGGCAGGCGGAAGCCGGCGAGCTTGGCCATGTGCCCGGAGTTACCGGCAGTGACCACGCCGACGCGCTTGGCGCCAATGAAGCCCTTGTTGGTTTCCACGCCGATGCACACGCCGTTTTCCTTGCGGAAACCGATCACTTCGGTCTGCTGGATCAGGTCCACGCCCAAGGCGTCCGCCGCCCGGGCGAAGCCCCAGGCCACGGCATCGTGACGGGCCACGCCGCCGCGACGCTGGACGGTGGCGCCCATCACCGGGTAGCGGGTGTTCTTCGAGCAATCCAGGTACGGGATCTCGTCGGCCACTTGCTTGGCGTTGAGCAGCTCGCCGTCCACGCCGTTGAGGCGGTTGGCACTGACGCGACGCTCGGAATCACGGATGTCCTGCAGGGTGTGGCACAGGTTGTAGACGCCACGCTGGGAGAACATCACGTTGTAGTTCAGGTCCTGGGACAGGCCTTCCCAGAGTTTCATCGCGTGTTCGTACAGGTGGGCCGATTCGTCCCACAGGTAGTTGGAGCGCACGATGGTGGTGTTGCGCGCGGTGTTACCGCCGCCCAACCAGCCCTTCTCGACCACGGCCACGTTGGTGATGCCGTGTTCCTTGGCCAGGTAGTAGGCGGTCGCCAGGCCATGCCCGCCGCCGCCGACGATGACCACGTCGTAGACCTTTTTCGGGGTCGGCGTGCGCCACATCCGCTGCCAGTTTTCATGATGGCTGAGTGAGTGTTTGAAGAGGCCGAAGCCCGAATAGCGTTGCATAGTCATTTACTCCAAAACCGACTCAGCGATAAACCGGGAAGTCCGCGCACAGGGCCGCCACTTGCTGCGCGACATTGGCCTCGACATCGGCATCGCCGAGGTTGTCGAGGATGTCGCAAATCCAGCCGGCCAGCGTGACGCACTGGGTAACCTTGAAGCCACGGGTGGTCACCGCTGGGGTGCCAATGCGCAGGCCCGAAGTCACGAACGGCGATTGCGGGTCGTTCGGCACGGCGTTCTTGTTGACGGTGATGTGGGCGCGGCCCAGTGCGGCATCGGCGTCCTTGCCGGTCAGGCCCTGACGGATCAGGCTGACCAGGAACAGGTGGTTATCGGTACCACCGGACACTACATCGTAGCCGCGCTTGATGAACACGCCAGCCATGGCCTGGGCGTTATCGATCACTTGCTGCTGGTAAGCCTTGAAGCCAGGCTCCGCCGCTTCCTTGAAGCACACCGCCTTGCCGGCGATCACGTGCATCAGCGGGCCGCCCTGGGCACCGGGGAATACCGCGGCGTTGAGCTTTTTCTCGATTTCTTCGTTGGCCTTGGCCAGGATCAGGCCGCCACGTGGACCGCGCAGGGTCTTGTGGGTGGTGGTGGTGACCACGTCGGCGTACGGCAGTGGGTTCGGATACAGGCCAGCGGCAACCAAGCCAGCGACGTGGGCCATGTCGACGAACAACAGGGCACCGACCTTGTCGGCGATCTGGCGGAAGCGTGGGAAATCCAGGGTCTTGGAGTAGGCGGAGAAGCCGGCAACGATCATCTTCGGCTTGTGCTCGACCGCCAGGCGCTCGACTTCGTCGTAGTCGATCAGGCCGGTGGTGGTGTCGATGCCGTATTGCACCGCGTTATAAAGCTTGCCCGAGGACGACACCTTGGCGCCGTGGGTCAAGTGACCGCCGTGGGCCAGGCTCATGCCCAGGATGGTGTCGCCGGCTTGCAGCAGGGCCAGGTACACGGCGCTGTTGGCCGACGAACCGGAGTGCGGCTGGACGTTGGCGTAATCGGCACCGAACAACTGCTTGGCGCGCTCGATGGCCAGGGCTTCGACTTTGTCGACGTGTTCGCAACCACCGTAGTAGCGCTTGCCCGGGTAGCCTTCGGCGTACTTGTTGGTCAAGCCGCTGCCCTGGGCCTCCATCACGCGCTTGCTGGTGTAGTTCTCTGACGCGATCAGCTCGATGTGATCTTCCTGGCGTTGCTCCTCGGCGTTCATCGCCGCCAGCAGTGCATCATCGTAGCCTTGGATTTGGTCTTGCTTGCTGAACATCGCGTCTCTCCCAGCGGCGGCGGTGCGCCTTTCGTCTCGGTGAGGCACGGACCGTTTCGGTCGTGCCCTTTGGATGCGATGGTATGGCTGGCGCAGGCATGTCAAATGCCTATGGACGCCACGCAAAGGTGCGTTTACGACATGGGATCAAATGGAATGGAACACTCCCCCCTGTGGCGAGGGAGCTTGCTCCCGCTGGAGGGCGAAGCCCTCCCAAAAAGGCCCACGCAGATCTGCCTGATAAACCCAGGTGTTTGGTCTTGGGGCTACTTCGTAGCCCAGCGGGAGCAAGCTCCCTCGCCACAATGGGTTATGCGACGATCTGGCGAACCGCGAGCAGAACCAAAAAATGTGCGGGGTACAGCGCATAAGCCCAACGCCGCATCGGCAATGGATGAAAACGACCGGCCTGTCGCAAGAGCACCAGCCCCAGCCATGGCGCGATCAGGCAAGCCACCAGCCCCCACAACGCCACCCCATCCCCCAGCCACGCGGCGCCATACAACACCCGCCATTGGTTGGCCGCCACGCAGACCAATCCCGGCAACAAGGCCAGATACAAGGAACGCTTGAATACCAGCAACATCACCAGCGGCAGCAATACACCAAAGAAACCGAACATCAGCCGCGACGAAAACAGCGCCGCCAGCAGCAATGCCGTCACGGCCAGGCAGCGCGCTTCCAAGGTGGGCGTCTGCCAACAGCGCGCCACCAATAACCCAAGCACCAACGTAGGCATGACATTCAAGGTGGCGGGGTCGGGAATGAACAAGCGATAAGGAATTTCGCTGACAGCACTGAACAGCAACAGCCAACCCAGGTAACGCCATCGCGCATTGTCGGCCCCACTGCGCGCAAGATTGGCCGCCATCGCCAGGCAGAACCACGGGAACGCCAACCGTCCAGGCACGTAGAGCCAATCGGCGGAAAAACCGACATATCGCAGGTGATCGAGCACCATCGACAACAATGCCAGCCATTTGAGCAGGTCCAAGGCACCGTCGCGCCGACTCATGTTTGCATTGGCCCTGGGACGTTGTGATTTTCTGACAGAAACATCACTTATGTTCCCTCGCTAATCTTGGGTAAAGTGCGCACCAACATAGACCACGACGTCGCGGACTCAAGCACGTCGAACCAAGGAACCCCCACCCGGGAATTCCGCCAGGGATCTCTTACCCAGGACTCTCTATTCAAGGAGCAAGGCCATGACCGACAAGAGCCAACAATTCGCCAGCGACAACTATTCCGGCATTTGCCCCGAAGCCTGGGCGTTCATGGAAAAAGCCAACCAGGGCCACCAGCGCGCCTATGGCGACGACGAATGGACCCACCGCGCGGCGGATGATTTCCGGTCCTTGTTCGAAACCGACTGCGAAGTATTTTTTGCGTTCAACGGCACCGCGGCCAACTCTTTGGCACTGTCGTCACTGTGCCAGAGTTACCACAGCGTGATCTGCTCGGAAACCGCCCACGTCGAAACCGATGAATGCGGCGCCCCGGAGTTCTTCTCCAACGGTTCAAAGCTGCTGGTGGCTCGCACCGAAAACGGCAAGCTGACCCCCGAGTCGATCCGCGAGATCGCGCTCAAGCGCCAGGACATTCACTATCCCAAGCCCCGAGTCGTGACCCTGACCCAAGCCACGGAAGTCGGCAGTGTCTACACGCCGGATGAAATCCGCGCCATCAGCGTCACCTGCAAGGAACTGGGGTTGAACCTGCACATGGACGGCGCACGGTTTTCCAATGCCTGCGCTTTCCTCGGCTGTACTCCAGCCGACCTGACCTGGAAGGCCGGCGTGGACGTGCTGTGCTTCGGCGGGACGAAAAACGGCATGGCGGTCGGTGAAGCGATCCTGTTCTTCAACCACGACCTCGCCGAAGATTTCGACTACCGCTGCAAACAGGCCGGGCAGCTGGCGTCGAAAATGCGCTTCCTCTCCGCGCCTTGGGTCGGCCTGTTGCAAAACGACGCCTGGCTCAAGCACGCCCGCCACGCCAACCGCTGCGCGCAATTGCTGGCAGAACTGGTCAGCGACATTCCCGGCGTGGAACTGATGTTTCCGGTCCAGGCCAACGGCGTGTTCCTGCAACTCTCGGAACCGGCCATCGCCGCGCTGACGACCAAGGGCTGGCGCTTCTACACCTTCATCGGCAAGGGCGGCGCACGCTTCATGTGCTCGTGGGACACCGAGGAAGCGCGGGTGCGGGAATTGGCGGCGGATATTCGGGAAGTGATGAGCGCCTGAAGCAACGACCGATATCTTCGGTTTTTTGGGCTCTGGGGCTTTTAAGCTTTTGTGGCGAGGGAGCTTGCTCCCGCTGGGCTGCGCAGCAGCCCCCATGCGGTGTATCAGGTAGCTCGTGGTTACCAGATGACGACTGCTGCGCAGCCGAGCGGGAGCAAGCTCCCTCGCCACCGATAAACCCCTCCCAGTAAAAGTAAATCCCTCCAGGTACAGAGGGATTTACACCTGCCTGAGCGAGCAAATCAGAAATCGATCCGCACATCCCCCTTCGGCACGCTGCAGCACGACAGGATATAACCCTCGGCCTCGTCGTCCTCGGTAATCCCGCCGTTGTGCTCCATCTCCACTTCCCCGCCCAGCTTCAGCACCTTGCAGGTGCCGCAGATGCCCATGCCGCAGGCCTTGGGGATCATCATGCCGAGCTTGGCGGCGGCGGCGTGGACGGTTTCTCCCGGCCCCACGCGAATGCTCTTGCCAGTAGAGGTGAACTCCACCAGGTGCAGGTCCGCCGCATCGACTTCCGGAGCATCGGCTGCCTGTTCGGCCTGTTCCACGGCGTCGGCACGGGCTTCCGGTGGCGTGGCGCCGAAGGATTCCTCGTGGTAACGCTTCATGTCGTAACCGGCCGCTTCCAGCAGGCGCTTGACCGCGGTCATGTACGGGGTCGGCCCGCAACAGAACACCTCGCGCTCGAGAAAGTCGGGCACCATCAATTCCAGCATCTTGTGGTTCAGGTAACCGCGATACCCGGCCCAGGGCTCGCCCAGACCATGCCTTTCACAGATCAGGTGCAAGCTGAAGTTGTCGATCCGCGACGCCATGTGTTCCAGCTCGCGGTGGTAGATGATGTCCTTGGGCGAGCGGGCGCTGTGGATAAAGGTCATGTCGACATTGGCGTTGGTGTCGTAGAACCAGCGGGCCATGGACATGCACGGCGTGATCCCCACGCCACCGCTCAGGTAAAGCACTTTCGGGCTCGGGAAATCGATGGCGTTGAACAACCCCACCGGCCCGTGTACCGCCAGTTCCTGGCCTTCGTGCAGGGTGTCGTGCAACCAGTTGGAGACCTTGCCCCCCGGCACGCGCTTGATGGTCACCGAGAAACTGTAGGGCACCGACGGCGAGCTGGAGATGGTGTAGGAGCGCATGATCGGCTGGCCTTCGATTTCCAGCTCCAGGGTGACGAACTGCCCGGGCTTGAAAAAGAACATGATCGGCTGGTCGGCCATGAAGCAGAAGGTGCGCACATCCCAGGTTTCCTGGATGACTTTGACGCAACGTACGATATGTCGGCCATTGGCCCAGGTCTGGGTAGTGACCGGGTTCAGGAAGTTATTGGACATGCTGATCTCCACGGCCGACTGTCGGCCTTCATGAGGGCGATTGTGCGCAGGCGCCTGGGTGACCATTTACCTATCTGCGACATTCACATACTTATCGCGACCAGCCCCCAACGACCGGGGCTAGCGCGTCGGGAACAGATTGGGCCATGTCGCCCATGGATAAGGTTGCGCCCCTGCGCGGCCCCACACTCGCCCCAACAGATAAACAAAGCTTTCTGCCTTGCGTAGCACAACCGATTAGTCATTTTTCGCCGGCCACAAAGATGGCCATGAGGATAAAACGATGGACGTCACCACTACCCTGAGCCTGGGCGATCCGCTGGAACCCGCACGCAAGGCCACCGCGCAAATGCTGCAGGAGCGCGAGCGTACCTTTTCGCTGCCGCAACCGTTCTACAGTGATGAGCGCCTGTTTGATATCGACATGCAGGAAATCTTCCAGAAAGAATGGTTGATCGCCGGCATGACTTGCGAGATCCCGGCCAAGGGCAACTACCTGACCCTGCAAGTCGGCAAGAACCCGATCATCGTGATTCGCGGCGCCGACGGTGTGGTGCACGCGTTCCATAACGTCTGCCGCCACCGCGGTTCGCGGCTGTGCACCAGCGAAAAAGGCAAAGTCGCCAAACTGGTCTGCCACTACCACCAGTGGACCTACGAGCTGGACGGTCGCCTGCTGTTCGCCGGCACCGAGATGGGCGCCGACTTCGACATGAAGCAGTACGGCCTCAAGCCGGTGAATGTGAAGACCGCTGGCGGCTACATCTTCATCAGCCTGGCCGAGAACCCGCCGGCCATCGATGACTTCCTGTCGACGCTGAACCATTACATGGAACCCTACGACATGGAGAACACCAAGGTGGCGGTGCAAACCACCTTGATGGAAAAGGCCAACTGGAAGCTGGTGCTGGAGAACAACCGCGAGTGCTACCACTGCAACGCCTCGCACCCCGAATTGCTCAAGACCCTGCTGGAATGGGACGACGTCACCGACCCGCGGGCCGACCAGGCCTTCAAGGACCACGTGGCCGCTTCCGCCGCCGCCTGGGACGCCGAGAAGATTCCTTACGCCCACGCCAGCTTCGGCCTGCGCAACCGCATCGTGCGCATGCCGTTGCTCAAGGGCACCGTGTCGATGACCATGGACGGCAAGCAAGGCTGCGCCAAGCTGATGGGCCGCATCAAGAACCCGGACCTGGGCTCGATGCGTATCCTGCACCTGCCGCATTCGTGGAACCACTGCATGGGCGACCACATCATCGTGTTCACCGTGTGGCCGATCAGCGCCCAGGAAACCATGGTCACCACCAAGTGGCTGGTGCACAAGGATGCGGTCGAAGGCGTGGACTACGATGTGGAGCGCATGCGCCAGGTCTGGGACGCCACCAACGACCAGGACCGTCGCCTGGCCGAGGAAAACCAGCGCGGCATCAACTCCACCGCCTACCAGCCAGGCCCGTACTCCAAGACCTATGAGTTCGGCGTGGTGAACTTCGTGGACTGGTACAGCGAGCGCATGCTCAACAACCTGGGCGCTGAACCGGCGCCGTACCTCAAAGGTGTTCCAGTCCAGGGCTAAAAACTAAAAGCTTCGTCGGATCGCCGCCCGGAGCAAGCCCGCTCCCACAGTTGACCGAGTTTCTTCAGAAGGAATGAGATCGAATGTGGGAGCGGGCTTGCTCGCGAAGGCGGTCTAACAGCCGACGACTAATGTGAAGACCACCGCACACTGCCATCCTCCCCATAAAACGTCTCGACAATCTCCTCCCCCCTCAACTGCACCTTCACATACCCATTCAACACCCGCTCCGGATACGCCTCGTCCCCCGCCAATTCAGTTTCCGACCACAGCACCCGCGCATGCCCATTCAACTCGCTGGTGGTGCCATAGGGAATCGCTCCATGCCCGGCGCAGCGCGCATGCAACCCGCCTTGCGCCGCATAGCAAATACCATTGTGCAAATGCCCCCAATACCAATAATCCGGCTCACGCCCCAGGGCATCACACACCGGTTGGTAGAGCGCAGTCTTGTTATGCCCGGAAATATCGAAGCCCTGGTGATGACTGAGCACCATCAGCTTCTTGCGCTTGGGCAGGGTTTTCATCCACTCGATCTGCTGGGTGTTGAGGGTGCCGTCCATGTACAGGTTCATGGCGTCCGAGGCGTACGCACTGTCCAGGCCAACCACCAGCCAGTCATCGTTGTACAAGGCGAAATAGCTGGTGCCCTGCTGCACCGGAAAACGCGCCGCCAGTTCCTTGAAGTAACCATGGGCGCCGCTGTACATCTCATGGTTGGAGTTGAGGGTGAACGAGCCGTGCTTGCCCTGGGGCCAACCGGCCATGTCGACGTCTTCCTGGGAGTGGGTGCCGGCGTAATACACGTCGCCCAGGTGGATGGTGAAATCGGCCAGGGCCAATTGCATCTGGTTGGCCACCGCCACCGCCGGGGCGTGACTGTCGAACGGCCCGGTGCCCCAGTCGCCGGCAATGGCGAGCACAACGTCGTTGTCCATCTTCACCAGCGCCGGGGTAGTGGCGAACGGCGCGTGGTGGCGCAGGTTTTCGATCCATTTGAGCAGCGCCTCGCTCCACAGCAGATCCAACAGTTCCCATTTGCGACAGCCCAGTAACGTGCCGTCCTTGAGCACGCGGGTCGGCAACTCGTCTTCGCTTTGCGGCAGCGGCGTGGCGTTGCCGATCTTCAGGATCGACAAGCCGTGAGCCAGTTCCCAGGGCACGGCCGGTTCGTCGTCCGGCAAATCCCCGTGGTCGATGACGTGACGGGCCTGGTCGTGGCCTCGCTGCAGCAACTTGACGATGGCCTGGAACTCCTCGGGCTCCAGGTCGTTGATGAGTTTCTTCCAGGACATCTCCAGCCGAGTAACCAACCCGTGCAGGCGGACCTTGACCTTGTCGAACTCATGTTCCCAATGGTGCAGTAATGACATGTGAACGCTCCTTCGTTTTGCCCTGGGCTACAGGGTTTTCATGAATTCGATCAGGGCCCGTTTGTCGACGTCCGACAACTGCGTGCCGTACAGATGGCCGCCGTTGTGATTGCCTTCCAGGCGGGTGTCGTATTTGAAATCCGCCGACGCCTTCATCTGCGCGCCGCTGGTGACGAAGCCGACCTTCTGCGGGTCGTAAATGTCGGAGCCGGTGTAGAACACCTGCGGACGCTGCTCCGGCGCTTGCAGCAGATCCCACAGGGTTGGCACCGAACCGTTATGCAGGTACGGCGCCCGCAACCAGATGCCGTCGGTCGGCGTGTTGCTGTAGCTCTGGGTCTTGCGATAGGCGCCAAAGTCGAACGGCGGTTTCTTGAAGCCGTGGAACGCCGACACCAGGCCCGTGGTGAAGGAATTCAGGCGATGGGGGTCGGTGCCCAACTGGTCGATGTTGGTGGTGACCTGGCCGGTGTCGCTGCGGCCGAAATCATGGCAGCTGGCGCAGTTTTTCTCCCAGATCGGTTTGCCCTGGGCGACTTTCGCCTGGTCCAGGGCGAACGGCCAAGCCGGCGCCTTGTGGCCCAGCAGCCAGTTCGTGACGCGATTGAAACTCGGCGGCAGCACCGATTGCGGCGTCGCGCCCACGGCCATGGCCGCTGCATAGTTGCGTTCGTGGATCTTGTTGTTATTGCCGTCCCAATGCAGGTACATGGACTCGCGGGGCTTCTGGTTCCACACCTGCGGCAGGTCCACGGTGCCGATGGTGGAATCATCCGGGAAGCCGAACACCACCATTTTGGTCGGGTTGAAGGTGTCGGTCCGCCCTGGCCCTTGGGCCGGACGCAGCTTCTGCCAGGCGTAGGCCTGTTTCTGCTTGAGCAGCGCACTCTTGGCCATCGGGATGATCAGGTAGCGGTTGTACAGTTTCTCGAAGAAGCCCAGTTGGAACTTGCCATTGATCGCCGTCATCACCGCCTCGGGGGTGAATTTCGGGTCGCTGGCGCATTCGTAGGCGAACCATTGGAAGGCTTGAAGTTGCAGGGTATTGGCCGGCGCGGCGGCGACCGGCACCGCGACGTCACTGGCATTGGCCCGGTAGGAACCGGTGTGGCACAGGGCGCAGTTCGGCTCCACGGTGGGGTAACCGAGCTGCCGCTTGGCCATGCCGATGGGCAGGTCGTTGCCGTTTTCATAGAGAAAACCGAATACCTCGTAGCCACCCGGCTTGGGCAGTTTTTCCGGGCACATCTGCGGCAGCACGGCGAACAGGTAGTAGGGAATCCGCGCCTCGATGCCCAGGCCGATGGCGGCGTATTTGTAATGGTCTTCGTCGGAGGCGAAGTCCGGCTGTGGCACCTCCCGGATCATCTGGTACCAGGTCTGGTAGCCGATGAACCCCAACAGCAACACCACCACCAACGTGCCGACCTTGAACCCGTGGCTCTGCCAGCGCAGCGCCCAGCCGGCGCGCCACTCCCGCCAACCGGCGCAGAGCAAGGCCAGCGGACGATTGGCCACTGGGCTGCCCAGGTACAGCAGCACGCCCAGGATCAGGAACATGCTCAGGTCGCCCATCAGCATCGGCACGAACAGCTGGCCCTGGTTGTTGGTGTTGATCAGGTAAATCCAGAACACCACCGCCACCAGCCGCGACAGCACGCACAACCATGAGTGCACGACGAAATGCGGCGCGTTGAACCCCGAGGGCATGTAGAACAGGCTGATCCCCACCAGCAACATGCCGGCGTTTCCCAGCCAGGGATCGGACAATACGGGGGGCAGGCCGATCATGGACGTCAGCAACGCCGGCGCGAACAGCGCCGGGATCGCGAAGAACATGTTCATGACAATCCCGACCCAGATGATGCGTTGGAACCAGCGGATGTAAGTGTTCATGGCATCCTTTTCCTTATTCTTGACTCACCACAAAACCCATGTGGCGAGGGAGCTTGCTCCCGCTGGGCCGCGTAGCGGCCCCCAAGACTTCAAAAGCGACGACTGCTTCGCAGCCGAGCGGGAGCAATCTCTGGCCACGGAGGGCAGTCAGCTAGCCCAACGCCGTCTTCTCCAGGTGCTCAAGAATGATCGGATACACATCCACCACCGCGTCCTTGCCGAACATGCAGTCGATATGACCGTAACCCTTCACTTCATGGCGGCTGAACAAATGCGGGCCGTGCATCTCGCACAACCGCTCGTAGGTCTTGAGGGTGCTTTGCGGCAGGTAGCACTGGTTGTCGGCGCCGCTGATGAAGCAGATCGGCAACTTCAACCGATCGAAATGCGGCATGTAGACGTCGTTGCCCTTGAAGTCCACCAGGTGCCCCTTGCGCACGATCAGCGCCAGGTGCTCGAAGGTCTGGATGTTCGACTCGCCGAACAGCTCATGCAGGTTGTCGTGCAGGGTTTCGTTGAGGGTGTCGTGGCGGTACAGCGACGCATACATGAACGTGATGCGATGGCAGACCGGGTTGGTGCAATAGCCCTGGGCCTCGATCCGGGCATAGCCGTTAAGGGCCTTGTCGTAGAGTTTGTTGAACCAGCTTTCCTTGGTGTCGGCGTAGGCCGTCATGGACTTGATGCCGATGGCATCGAGCATTCCCGGCAAATGCAAACCGGCCTTCAGACCGGTGGCGGTGGCGACCACCGTGTCGGCGGCGATCTGCGAGCAGACCACCGAGCGCACCCCTTGCAGCCCCGCCAGCATCGACATGAAGAAGGTCGTCGCGCCGTAGCAATGCACCACGCATTGCACGTCACGGGCCAGCGTCGCTTGCCGGATCTGCTCGATGGCCGCCTTGAAATCGTACTGGGCCACCTGGTCGCCGTTCCATTCGTTCTTGCTGGCCGGCAGCAGGATGCTCACCCGTAGATCCAGCAGCCAGACGTCGTACTCGTGCTTGCACAGATACTCCAGCAGGTTGGTGTGGATGGTGTCGGTGGAAAAGATGTTCGAGCCCACCCCCAGGCCATGGACCAACATCACCGGGCCTTTTTTGCCGGCCTGATAGCGGGTCAGGCGCAGCTCGACGTTGTCTTCGGTCTGGAAGAAATGCACCACCGGCGCCGGTGCATCCAATGGCCGTTTCAACCGGGGCGGCGCGTCCGGGTTGAAGTAGACGTCGCCTGCGAAGACGCCTCCGTAGCTCTCCCACAGGATCCCGGCGAAGAACTTGCCGAACCGCGCCAGCGCCTCCACGCGCTCACGTTCATTGCGGGCGTTGAGCACTTTCATGGTGGTCATCTGCTTGGCGAAGTCGGCCGGCAGGATGTGCATCACGCCGCAGCCGAGCACCGCGCCGGTCTTGTCCGGTCCGCGATACAGCGTGACGTACAAGGTGCTGGTGTCAGGCCAGATGTTCAGCACGCCGTTGTCCTCGGGCACGGTCTTGAAGGCGCTGAAGTAATAGTCGCTGCCGTCTTCGGCGGTCAGCTTCATGTCGTAGTTCATGTGCCGCACGCCGACCTGTCCCTGGTACTGCTCGAACAGATTGAACACCCCGTTACTGGCGACCAATGGCTTGGGCGACAGCAGCGGCGCATCGAGGGTGCCCACCAGGGTCGCGGCGTGTTCCGGCTCCTTGATCAAGCGATTGAGGTCGGCGGCGGTAATGGTCAGGGTAAATTCGATGGGCGAGTTGTCGGCCTTGCCACGCTTGGCCGACGCTTCGTACAGGCTCAGATCGGTGCCCTGGGCCTGGGTGAAGGCTGTGGAAAAGAAGCCCTTCATGGTTTCGGTGAACTGCACGCCGAGGGTCGGCGCCGCCACCGCTTTGCGCGGGGCCGAGGGCAGCGTGTAGTCGATGATCCAGCCACGGTCGGCCGCCAGCAGCCCCATGTTGCGTTCGCTCACCGCCGAAATGGTCAGCAGCGGATTGACCGCCAGGGAGGTGGGGATCACTGCGCCGTCGGTCACGTACAGGCCCGGGTAGACCTCGGTGCCGCTGGCGCCACTGAACACCTGGCCCTTGTGGTTGACCACGCCTTGCGTCGCATCCTCGCCCATCACGCAACCGCCCAGGGGATGGACCGAGACGATGCTGTGCTTGAGCAGCTTGGTCCAGATCGGGTTCTCGACCCAGATTCCGCCCAGGGCCTTGGTGCTCTGGTGCAGGCGCTCGTTGCCGAGGGTGACGTTTTCCTGTTCGCCGACGCCAGGCCAGTCGATGCGCAACTGGTCCTTGTGGTCGAGCAACATGCGGCCCTTGGCGTTGTCATGGCTCATGATCAAGTAGGTCTGCATGTTGTGCAGCGCGCCGTAATACGGCCCGCGCAGAAAGCTCTCGGCCTCCCGGCCCTTGTACTTGAGGCTGGCGCCGAAACCGGTGTCGGTGGGCACGCCGATCATCTCTGCAAACGCCGCCATGCTCGGCACCATGGCCCGGCCGAGGGCACCGGGAATCGAACCTTCCTCGATGACCATGCGGCTGCGCCAGTCGCCTTCAGTGCGCATGTCGATGATCGAGGTGATGCACGGCCCCACCGGTTCCAGTTCCTTGGCCGAATGGGCGCCGAAGCCGATGCCGTTGATCACTTGGTCGCAGTTGTGGCCGAACCCGAGGATGTCGCCGTTGCCGCTCATGTGCTCGCCCAACTGGCTGGACATGGCCAAGCCCTTGTCCCGCGAGCGCAGCATGATTTCGGTGGAGCCCAGAGTGCCGGCGGAGACCACGACGACATCGGCCCGCACGAACAACGTGGGCGCCGAGAACAGCTCGCGGCCGCTGTCCAGGTACTGAAAATGCACGATCCAGCCATCGCCGTCGCGCTCCAGGTGCCGAACCTCGGCCTGGCAGAAAATCTCCGTGCCGTGGTTCCAGGCATCCGGCAGGTAGTTCATCAGCGTGGTGTTCTTGGCCTTGTTGTTACAGCCCGAGACGCAATCGCCACAGCCGTTGCAGGGCAACTGTTCAACGCCGACGTGGTTGAGGTTGTTGGGCAGCTTGTCGAAGGTCACGTTGATGGGGGGTGTGTAGAAGTGCGCGCCTTGCTTGAGGTAATCGGCTGATTTCTTGTGGGCGTCGAGCTTGGGCAGGTTCGGTGCCGACGCCGGGTAGGGATTGGGCTTGAGCATCTCCCGAGCCCGGGCGTAGCCGTCCTTGAGCAACGTGTCCTGGTGGTCCCGTACCGCCTGCGGCCAACGCGGGTCCTCGAACACGCCAGGCTCGGGCTCCAACGCGACGTTGGCATTGATCAGCGACGTGCCGCCCAGCCCACAACCGACCACCACGTTCTGCTGGGCGTTGACGTGCAGGTCGAACAGGCCGGTGCGCGAGCCGATGTGACCGTCGGGGTCATGGACCTGCAGTTCCTCGGTAGCCGCGAGCAGGGTGTTGGGGTATTCGCCAGGCTGGATTTCCCGGCCACGCTCCAGCAGGCACACCTTGCGTCCGGCCCGGGACAGGCGCGAGGCAGCAATGCCGCCACCGTAGCCGGAACCGATGACGACCACGTCGTAGTGCTCCTGGATATCACTGATGGGGGTTGAGATCCGTGTCATGTTCAAGTCCTCTCAGGCAGAAGGGGCAACTCTGCGGTTGCCTGCAAATCCACAGGCGCACAAACGCCTGGCCACTGTCCCGTGCAGGGTCCAGCGGCAGTCAACGGTGTTACAGGGGGAAATCGGGTACTCGCTATAGACGCGCACGCTGATTGGTGGCGCGACGATGGATGCGCTTGTGCAACGAAGTGGGCGATGCCGGGACGCAGGTCTGTGGGGAGAGCGGGTGTGAGCGGGGAACCTTGCTATCCATCATGTGTTCTCCCTGAACCTGATGTGGATAAAGTCGCGATGTCCTTGTGCCATGGAAGTGAAGACAGGCGACAGGGCTGCGTCAAGGTGGTTCCTTAGAACTGTATGAAATTTGACCTATAGCGATGTGCGCTATGCCAGCCGTGGCTTGCAGCGTTTGGCGAACAAGTTATCCACATGACCACCCACAGCAAATGGGGACAAGTGGGATAGGTCGGGAATTCTTTCAGCCGCAAAGTGAATAAAAACCGTGACTTATGGAAAACGACGGTTTGCCGACGCTATCGGTTGTTTTTTAACCGATACTCTGTAAGCCCTGTAACGCCTGGGCTGTAGCGGTGAGCGAACACCTTATCCACAGAAGCGCCAACAGGGTTTGGGGGTAAATTTGACGATTCTGTGGAAAACCCTTTGGACGGCATGTAAATCAAGGTTTTCCCGAGGTTTTCCTGATAAAAAAGATCGTTTGATCAGTTTATGATCAATTCACTGAACAGCCCGGCCTGTCTGGCTTGCAGCGTAGAGCGAACATCTTATCCACAGAAGCGCCAACAGAGATTGGGGGCAAGTTTCGGCTGAAAGGAAGCGTTATACATAAACAAAAGCCAGTAAAAACCGTTGGTTAGGTTGGCTGTTTTTTGATCGCAGGCCTGGAGTGCCTGGTTTGCCTGGGGTGCCGCGAGGGGCGAACAGGTTATCCACAGAGGCGCGCACAGGGATTGTGGGTAACACTCGCTCCCATAATGTTTGGGCAGATACAAAATTCACATACACCATCAATCCTATGTGGGAGCGGGCTTGCTCGCGAAGGCGGTGTGTCAGATAACCCATCGCCGACTGACACACCGCCTTCGCGAGCAAGCCCGCTCCCACAAAGGGTTTCTGGTGAAGCCGCCACGGCGATCAAGGCCGATGCATGAGGTACGCCTCCCCCGTCACCCGAATCAACGGATGCGGGAAAACCTGGCAGGTTTTGACGATATCAAAGCCCTGGCGCTCATAGAAACGCCGGGCGCCGGTATTGGCGGCGTAGTCGATCAAGCTCAGGCCTTTGAGCGCCAGTTGGTCGGCACGCTGTTGCGCCAACTCGAGAAAGCGCACGCCGAGCCCCTTGTTACGCCAGCCTTCATGCAGGGCCAGGCTTGAAATATAGAGGGTGTCGGGCACTTCCATGTCGGCGTAGGGCGCCAGGACCGGATCCGTCACCGGCGCCGCCAGCGGATCCTCGCGCGTGACATAACAGTGCATCATGCCGATGACCCGGCCATCCGCCTGGGCGACAAAACAGTTCTGGTAAGAAAAATCGACATTCTCCCGGGCATAACGAGCGGCCCCTACTTCCAATAGGTCCTGCCCTGGCTCCGCCAATTGGCTCCAGATGTAATCCGACGCACCCTCCGAAGAAATCCGGAACAGACGGGCGATCTCCCGTGCATCCATGGGCAAGGCCGGACGAAATTCAACTTCCATTGCTGGGCTCCATTTGGCTGACGGCGGTTATCCACAAAGGGGCCCACAAGGATTGTGGGCAACACATATTTCACTTGTGGGAGCGGGCTTGCTCGCGAAAGCGGTGTATCAGGCAACCTTTTTCGTTGACTGATGCTCCCCTTCGCGAGCAAGCCCGCTCCCACAGGTTTTGTGTTGAGCCTGGGTCTAGCGAACCACCCCTTCCTCCACCAACAACTTGAGAATCGCCTCGGCCCCTGCCTCCGGGCTCACGTCCTTGAGCACTTGTCCGCCTCCGCCGCTGGCCTTGGCCGTGGCGGCTTTCATGCGGTCGGCGCCGCTCTTGGCCTTGATCACTTTCAAGCGCTTGGGCCGTGGCTTGGCCGGTTGCAGGGTGGCTACCGCCAGCAGCGTGTCGTCGATCACTTCGACCTCCTCGGCATGCAACGCTCCACGCCGGGCCGGGCCGTAGGCGCTTTGCCGAGGTTTTGGCGCAGCGTTATCCACAGTGGCCAGGAACGGCAGGCGCACTTTGAGACGTCGCCGTTGGCCGCGAGGCAAGGCTTGCAGCACCAGGGCCGCGCCGTTTTCGATGGATTCGACCTGGGCCAGACCCACCACCAGCGGCCAGCCGAGGTTTTCCGCCAGCAAAAACGGCAACATGCCCGAGCCCTCGCCGGTTTCCGCCTGGCTGCCGGTAAGCACCACTTGGGCGCCAGCGTCACGCAGGTAGTCGGTCAAGGCCGGCAGGGCGTCGGCCCCATCGGGATTTTCCAGGACGTGGAGTTCCTCCAGGCCCATGCCCAGGTAGGCGCGCAGGGCCGGTTCGGCCACGTCGCCGGCGTGCAGCACTTGCAAGTCGTTGCCGGCCAGTTGCAGGCCCAGCTCCACGGCCCGGGCGTCCTGCTCGGCCCGTCGAGGTCGGCCAGAGGTCGGGTGGGCGCCGATGGAGACGAGGCTGATCACTTGGGTACTCATGAACGTTTCCTTAGCTTAAGCCGCATCGCGCTTGGCTTCGTTGCGGTAAGCCTCTACCGCCGCGATCAAGGCCTGGAGAATCGCCGCGCTGTCACCAATCACCGACAGGTCTGCCCGTTTGATCATGTCGCAGCCCGGATCGAGGTTGATCGCCACCACCTTGTCGCAGGCGCCAATGCCTTGCAGGTGCTGGATTGCCCCGGATATCCCCACGGCCACGTAGACCCGCGCCGTGACCCAGGTGCCGGACGCACCAACCTGGCGATCCCGGGCCATGAAACCATCGTCCACCGCCACCCGCGAAGCGCCTTCGGTGGCGCCCAGGGCGGCGGCGGTCTGGTGGAACAGCGCCCAGTCCTTGACCCCGTTGCCGCCGGAGAAAATGAATTCGGCCTCGGCCATCGGGATCGCACCCGGGTCCACGGCAACCGCGCCAAGGTCTTCGATGCGCGACAAGCTGCGGGCCACGCTTGTGGATAACTCCACCGGCAAGGCTTCGTGACGGGTTTCGCTGACCGGCTCGGCGCATTCCGCCGCCGCCAGGATCAAGCGCGCCAACGGCCGGGCCAAGTCTTGCAGGCCCGCACCGGCGCGGCCGATGCATTCTTCGCCCTTGACCTGCCAGACCCGCGTGGCCGGGCGCTCGCCCAGGGCTGCGGCAAAGCGCCGGCCCAATTCACCACCGCCGCTGCGACTGTCAGGCAGCAGCCAATGGCGTGGGTTGAACTGGTTATCCACAGCCCGCAAGCCCTGAACGCGTTGCTCCGGTGCATAACCGCTGAACTCTTCGCCATCGAGCACCAGCAAGCGGTCGACACCCGCCGTGGCGAAAGCGCTTTCCTTGTGCTCGCCGAAGACCACCGCCAACACCGCGCCGTCGCTGCCGGCCAACTGATGGGCCAGGCCCAGCAGATCGCGGTCGTGACTGCTGAGGCGGCCACCGACCATGTCCGGGACGACACAGATGTGGAACGCCGGTTGCGGCACCTGATGCAGCGGCAATTGCACTTCAACGGCAGCGGTGCGTTTGCTCGCCCCACCTTGCTGGGCACCGCTGCGATCAATCCGTTTGATCCCATTGGGGCCGATGAAACCGACGCCATGGACGTTCTTGCGAATGACGCCGTTGGGCCCCATCCAGCTGTGCTGCACCGGTTGCATGGCTGCGTGCAGTGGATGCAGGCGGTTGCGGGCGATCCACTCGGCGCGAGGGTCGCGGCGGATGATGTCGCTCATTAATGCACCTCCGCGGGTTCACGTTTGGCCGGGGCCACGGGCTTGCTCGGGGCCGCGTCTTCCAGCAGCGCATCGGCTACCAGTTCGGCAATGTCCTTGATCATCGGCCGTGGTTCGACCACACCTTCCAGCATCGCGGTGCATTGTGGACAACCCACGGCCACCAGTTCGGCACCGGTTTCGCGGATGTCGTCCATGCGCATGTCCGGGATGCGCTGCTTGCCCGGGATGTCGGTGATCGGCGCGCCGCCGCCACCGCCGCAGCAACGGGAACGGAAACCGGAACGCTGCATCTCCTTGACCTCGATGCCCAGCGCCCGCAGCACTTGGCGCGGCGCCTCGTATTCGCCGTTGTAGCGGCCCAGGTAGCACGGGTCGTGATAAGTCACGCTGTCGCCCTTGTGCTGGCCAAGGTTCAACGCGCCGGCGTCGATGATTTCCGCCAGGTAGGTGCTGTGGTGCTGCACCAGATAGTTGCCGTCGAAGGCGCCGTATTCGTTTTTCAGCACATGGAAGCTGTGGGGGTCGCAGGTGACGATGCGGTTGAAGCTGTATTTGGCCAGGGTCTGGATGTTGCGCTTGGCCAACAGTTGGAACGTCGCTTCGTCACCCAGGCGCCGGGCCACGTCGCCGCTGTCGCGTTCTTCGAGGCCGAGCACGGCGAAGTCGATTTTCGCCGCCTTCAGTACTTTGACGAAGGCGCGCAGGGTCCGCTGGTTGCGCATGTCGAAGGCACCGTCGCCGACCCAGAACAGCACATCGGTGGCTTTCTTCTCGCTGAGCAGGTTCAGGTTCAGGTCCGCCGCCCAGTTCATCCGCCCACCCGGGGCGAAGCCGCCAGGGTTGTCGGTGGCGATGAGGTTTTCCAACACCTCGGCGCCCTTGTTCGGCGTGGCGCCTTTTTCCAGGGTCAGGTGGCGGCGCATGTCGACGATGGCATCGACGTGCTCGATCATCATCGGGCATTCCTCGACGCACGCCCGGCAGGTGGTGCAGGACCACAGGGTCTCGGCGTCCACCAGGCCGTTGACGATGGGCTGGTGCGGGTTGCCGCTGTGCTCACCGACAGGTTTACCTGGGTAAGGACTGCCGGCGAATTTCGCATCGGTGCCGCCGGCCAGGCCGACGACCATGTCCTGGATGAGTTTCTTCGGGTTCAGCGGTTGGCCGGCGGCGAACGCCGGGCAGGCCGCTTCGCACTTGCCGCACTGCACACAGGCGTCGAAGCCGAGCAGTTGGTTCCAGGTGAAATCCTTGGGTTTTTCCACGCCCAGCGGTGCCGTCGGATCATTCAGGTCCAGCGGCTTCAGACCGGTGGAACGACCGCCACCAAAGCGCTCGGCGCGGCGGTGCCAGGCCAGGTGCAGGGCACCGGCGAAGGCGTGTTTCATCGGCCCACCCCAGGTCATGCCGAAGAACAATTCCGACACGCCCCACAACACGCCGACGCCCAGGATCGCCGCCACCAGCCAACCACCGAAGTTTTCCGGCAGGATGCCGGCCACCGGCAAGGTCACCAGGAAGAACGACGCCGAGAAGGCCAGCAGGCTTTTCGGCAGGCGCATCCACGGGCCTTTCGACAAACGCGCTGGCGGGTTGCGCCGACGCAGGTACATGAAGATCGCGCCAACGAACATCACCGCCGACATCAGCAGCAACGCATAGCCGAGGAAGCGGTTATGCAGGCCAAAACCGTGGACCAGGATCGCCAACACAATCGACGCCACCGCCCCACCGGCCGTGGCGACGTGGGTGTTGGCAATGTATTTGTCCCGCGCCACCACATGGTGCAAATCCACCATGTAGCGCTTGGGCATGGCAAAGAGGCCACCGATCAGGTCGACCTTGGCCGGTCGTCCCCGGCGCCACATGTTCATCCGCCGCAAGGCGCCTAGGGCCGCGAGGCCGAGGGCTGCGAACAGCAGGATTGGAAGAAGGGTGTTCAACATAGGTGTTGCTCCCAAAGACCTCAGGGTCTTGCAGGTCGAGATGCCTTACTCGGTCACTGTGGGAGCGGGCTTGCTCGCGAAGGCGGTGTGACAGTCAGCTTATGTGTGGCTGACAAAATGCATTCGCGAGCAAGCCCGCTCCCACAGGGGTTTGGTGCAAGCCGTTAGAAATCCTTGCACAACCGCAGGGCGTCGTAGATGGCCGCGTGGGTATTACGCTGGGCCACGCAGTCGCCGATGCGGAACAGCAGGTAGCCATCGCCGCTCTGTTCCAGGCATGGCTGGGGCTTGATCGCGAACAGGGCTTCGACGTCGATCTGGCCCTTGTTGCGCGAACCCTCCTTGAGCGCGTAGTAGATTTCTTCGTCCGGCCGCACGCCGTTCTCCACCACCACCTGGTCCACCACGCGTTCTTCCTTGGCGCCGGTGTATTCGTTCTCCAGCACCGCCACCAGCTTGTCGCCTTCGCGGTAGACCTTCTCCAGCATCATGTCCCCGGTCATGATCACTTCCTTGGGGTACATGCTGCGGTAGTAGGTGGGGAACGACGTCCCGCCAATGGCCACGCCCGGCTTGATGTCGTCGGTGACGATCTCGACCTGGCTGCCCTTGTCGGCGAGGAAGTCGGCCACCGACATGCCGGTGAACTCGCAGATGGTGTCGTAGACCAGCACGTTCTTGCCCGGCGCGACCTTGCCGTCGAGCACGTCCCAGCTGCTGACCACCAGCCCTTCGGCGGCGCCCCAGTGTTCGTTCTGCTCCAGGTTCGGATGGCCGCCAACGGCGAGCACCACCACGTCCGGACGCAGGTCCATGATGGTCGCCGCATCAGCCGCCACGCCCAGGCGCAGGTCGACTTTCAGCCGCGCCAGCTCCAATTGGAACCAACGGGTGATACCGGCGATCTGGTCCCGTTGCGGGGCCTTCGAGGCGGTGGTGATCTGCCCGCCGATGAATTCCTTCTTCTCGAACAGGGTCACATCGTGCCCACGTTCGGCGGCCACGCGCGCGGCTTCCATCCCGGCCGGGCCGGCACCGACCACCACGACTTTGCGCTTGGGCCCGGTGGACTTCTCGATGATGTGCGGCACGCCCATGTATTCACGGGAAGTCGCGGCGTTCTGGATGCACAGCACGTCCAGGCCTTGGTACTGGCGGTCGATGCAGTAGTTGGCACCGACGCACTGCTTGATCTGGTCGATCTGGCCCATCTTGATCTTGGCGATCAGGTGCGGGTCGGCGATGTGGGCACGGGTCATGCCGACCATGTCGACGTAACCGCCTTCCAGGATCCGTGTGGCCTGGTTCGGGTCCTTGATGTTCTGCGCGTGCAGCACCGGGACCTTGACCACTTCCTTGATACCGGCGGCCAAGTGCAGGAACGGCTCTGGTGGATAACTCATGTTCGGGATGACGTTGGCCAGGGTGTTGTGGGTGTCGCAACCCGAGCCCACCACGCCGATGAAATCGAGCATGCCGGTGTCGTCGTAGTACTTGGCGATCTGCTTCATGTCTTCGTGGGACAAGCCGTCCGGGTGGAACTCGTCACCGCACAGGCGCATGCCCACGCAGAAATCATCGCCCACTTCGGCACGCACGGCCTTCAACACTTCCAGGCCGAACTTCATGCGGCCTTCAAAGCTGCCGCCCCATTCGTCGGTACGCTTGTTGACCCGCGGGCTCCAGAACTGGTCGATCATGTGCTGGTGCACGGCGGACAACTCGACGCCGTCCAGGCCACCGGCCTTGGCCCGGCGCGCGGCCTGGGCGTAGTTACCGATCACCCGCCAGATTTCTTCCGGCTCGATGGTCTTGCAGGTGGCACGGTGCACCGGCTCGCGCACGCCGGACGGCGACATCAGGGTCGGCCAGTTGAAGCCGTCCCAGCGCGAGCGACGGCCCATATGGGTAATCTGGATCATGATCTTGGCGCCATGCTTGTGCATGGCGTCGGCCAAGTTCTGAAAGTGCGGGATGATGCGGTCGGTGGACAGGTTCACCGAGCTCCACCATTCCTGGGGGCTGTCGATGGCAACCACCGACGAGCCACCACAGATCGCCAGGCCGATGCCGCCCTTGGCCTTCTCTTCGTAATACTTCACGTACCGGTCGGTGGTCATGCCGCCGTCGGTGGCGTAGACCTCGGCGTGCGCGGTGCTGAGCACGCGGTTGCGGATGGTCAGCTTGCCGATCTGGATCGGCTGGAACATTGCTTCAAAAGCCATGGCGCGATCCTCGACTTACAACGGCTTGACGATGAACAGGCCGTCGTCGTGGCCTTCTTCGGAACCGCCGTAGACCTGTTCGGCCACGGTGCGGATCTGGCTGCCGCGCGCGGCGAGGATCTGGTCCATGGCGCCGGCGAACCAGCCGGTGAACATGTAGTCGACCTTGCGCCCGACCTTGCCATACACATAGACGAACGCCGAGTGTTCGAGCTTCACGCTGGCGGTGCCTTTGTCCAGGTCGATGTCCTGGATCTTGAACAGGCCCCAGCCACGCTGGGACAGGCGCTTCATGTAGTGCTCGAACACCGCGACGCCTTCCAGGCCGTGGCACTCGGCTTCTTTTTCGCACCAGTGCCAGGCGGATTTGTAGCCGGCCTTGTAGAGAATCTCGGCGTAGGCGTCGGCGCCCAGCACTTCCTCGATGCCCATGTGGTTGTTGACGAAGAAGTGACGCGGCACGTACAGCATCGGCAGGGCGTCGGAGGTCCAGACACCGGTTTCGCTGTCGACTTCGATAGGCAGTTGCGGGGCGATCTTGGCCATGAAAACTTGACTCCGGAAATTCGTGATGTGCCTGCGGCGCGAGTGGCCGCAGGTAAGGATTCAGTGATGCAGCGGGGTTTACTCGCCCCAGACGTCCTTGAGGACATTCACCCAGTTCTCGCCCATGATCTTGCGCACTACCCGCTCAGGATGGCCGCGCTTGAGCAGCGTCTCGGTGAGGTTCGGGAACTCGCCCACGGTGCGGATGCCCAGGGGGTTGATGATCTTGCCGAAGCTGGTCAGGCGACGGGCATAGCCCTTGTCGTGGGTCAGCATCTCGAAGAAATCCTGGCCATGACCCTGGGTGAAGTCGGTGCCGATGCCGATGGCGTCTTCACCGACGATGTTCATGGTGTATTCGATGGCTTCGGCGTAATCGTCGATGGTCGAATCGATGCCCTTGGCCAGGAACGGCGCGAACATGGTCACGCCGACGAAACCACCGTGGTCGGCAATGAACTTCAGCTCTTCATCGGATTTGTTGCGCGGGTGTTCTTTCAGGCCGGACGGCAGGCAGTGGGAGTAGCAGACCGGCTTTTTCGATTCGAGGATGACTTCTTCGGAAGTCTTGGAACCGACGTGGGACAGGTCGCACATGATGCCGACGCGGTTCATCTCGGCGACGATCTCGCGACCGAAGCCCGACAGGCCGCCGTCGCGCTCGTAGCAGCCGGTGCCCACCAGGTTCTGGGTGTTGTAGCACATCTGCACCACACCGACGCCGAGCTGCTTGAAGATCTCGACGTAGCCGAGCTGGTCTTCGAAGGCATGGGCGTTCTGGAAGCCGAAGATGATGCCGGTCTTGCCCTGTTCCTTGGCGCGACGGATGTCGGCGGTGGTTTTCACCGGGATCACCAGGTCGCTGTTCTCGCGGATCAGTTTCTGGCTGGCGACGATGTTGTTGATGGTGGCCTGGAAGCCTTCCCACACCGACACGGTGCAGTTGGCTGCGGTCAGGCCGCCCTTGCGCATGTCTTCGAACAGGTCGCGGTTCCACTTGGCAATGATCAGCCCGTCGATAACGATGCTGTCGGCGTGCAATTCGGCTGGGCTCATCAGGCAGTCCCCTTGTTAGCGATTCATGCGCCGAATCGTGTGCCGGCGCTTTGGGGCCAGCATATGCCTGAGGGCCGTCGCGACCCGGTGCAAAAACGACAGGGGAATTGCCGAAAGCGTCAATCCACGACAATGGGCTACAACGGGCCCACCCTGCCCGTCTGTTCTTTACCCGACGCTTGCGCCAGAATCCGCCGCATCACTGGTTTTCACTGGACTTGAGCGGCAACGCGATGAAATCACTTTTCCTGGCATTGGCATTGATCAGCACCCTGGCACACGCAACCGAAGACACCGAGCCCAACCCCTGCGACGAAGTTGAAAACGACGTCCAGACCCTGGCCTGCTCGGCCTATGGCAAAACCGCCGCCGAACAATTACTGGGCGAAAACCTGCAGAGCCTCTTGGAGCGCCTGCAAACCCGCTACGCCAGCGACAAGGCCCAGCTCAACGACATCACCGCCAAGGTCAAGGCCGCCCAGCAACTGTGGCAAAAACAGCGCGACGCCGACTGCGCCATCGCCGCCTTCCCGGCCAAACCTGGCAGCGACGCCTACAAAATCGCCGAAAACGACTGCATGGCCCAGGTGAGCGATGATCGGTCGGAGTTTTTGGAGTCGATTGGGCAAGACTGAGGGCAATATTCAGACACCTTTCATGCGTTGGCCTTGGAGGGGATATAAGTCAGGATTCGCAAAACTTATAAAAGACTTATATCCTTTCATGAACACCATCCACTGGACCAGAAAAGCCGCTAAGCAGCTTCTGAAATTGCATTCTCCCCATCAGGCCCAGGTTCGGGACGCCGTTACGGCGCTCGCCCAGATGCCCGACGCGGCGAACGTCAAAGCGCTTGTCGGCCATGACTACGCCTATCGCCTTCGGGTAGGCCGCTATCGAGTCATGTTCGATTGGGACGGGGCGATCAAGATCGTCAGCATTCAAGAGGTCAGGAAACGCGATGAACGTACCTACTGATATTCAGATCATCAATGACGCAGACGGGCATCCGGCATTTGTGGTCATTCCATATGCCCAATACGTCGCGCAGAAACTGGAACCCGATCTGATTCCCCATGAAGTCGTCAGCCGTATCGTCGACGGCGCCACGCCCATTCGCGCCTGGCGCGAACACCTGAACCTGACTCAAGATGAAGTCGCCAGGCGCCTGGGTATTTCTCAACCGGCGTTTGCCCAGCAAGAGTCGGTCGCCAAGCCTCGCCGAGCCACCCGCGAAAAAATTGCTGCGGCCTTTGGTATCCATGCTGACCAGTTGGAGCTGTAAGCTGCACGCCACCCTCCAGCAAAAGGATTCACATGAAAACGTGCGGCATCGAAATCAAAGGCAGCGAAGCGATCATCGCCGTTGCCTCGCTGGATCAACAGGCGTTGAGTCACGTTGCGCTGAACACCAAGAAAATCGCCCTGGACGACGATGACGAAGCCGCCAACGTCAAGGCTTTCGCTGCCCAGGTGCGGACGTTCGTGACGGACAACGGCATCGAACGCATCGCCATCAAGAAGCGCAGCAAGAAAGGCGAGTTCGCCGGTGGCCCGACCACGTTCAAGATCGAAGGGGTTTTCCAGTTACTGGAGGGTTGTGAGGTAACGCTGCTGTCGCCGCAGACCATCAATGCGCAGAGCAAGAAACATGACTTCGCCCTGCCGGCGACGCTGAACAAGTATCAGCATGAAGCCTATAAAGCAGCCTGCTCGGCGCTGATGAAGAAATAGACCTGCCAACACCGCACCGGTGGCGAGGGAGCTTGCTCCCGCTCGGCTCTGTAGGAGCTGGCGAAGCCTGCGATCTTTTGATCTTGATCTTTCGCTTGAGACTCAAGTGTCTGGAACAAGATCGCAGCCTCGTTGCACTCGACAGCTCCTACACAGCTCCTACACAGCTCCTACACAGCTACGGGGCAGCCAGCGGGAGCAAGCTCCCTCGCCACGGGAAATTGTCCAAGTTTCAACGCCGCTGGCGATACCCCTTCAACCACTCCGCAAACGCCTTGTCCTCCAACGCATAACCACCGCGATTGGATTTCCACACCAATTCCTTTTCACGCAACGCATCGATACACGATTGGATGGTCTGGGTACCGGGCACGACTTCGCTTCCCATGCTCTTCAATGCCTTGCTCACCGCCTCCAATGTTGAATCGGTGAAGGGCGCGAAGGGCTCGTTGTTCTGCGAGCGCTCGGCCATGACCTGCAACACGGCGCGTTGCGGCACCGTCAGGGCATTCCAGGCGCTCTCGAATTCGGTCCAGGCGCCGGCGCGCAGCATTTCGGCGCTGTTGCGCAGCAACTCCCCCAAATGGCTCGCCTCACCCAGTTCCAGGGCAATTTCGCCGATGACGCTGCGCAACATCTCCGGACGGCGCCCTACCAACTCGAACGCCTGGTCCAGGTCATCGGCGTTGAACTGATTGGTCTGGGCCAAGTGTGCGTTCAAATGGGCGGTGTAGGCCTGGGTGAAGGCTCTGCCCAGCAAAGGGAACGGCGTGATGCTGGATCCGTAGAACGGTTGGTTGCGACTCAGCACCAAGTGGGCGAGCTTGTCGCGATTGGAACCGGTGAACACCAGCCGCAGGCCACTGGTATCGCCCTCGCGCCCCTGGTTGAGCTGGTCACGGGCCGCCTTGAGGCCGAACATCGCGTTGACCCCGGCCTCGGTGGTCAAGGCATGCTGGGCTTCATCGATTACCAGCACCACGGTTTTATCCGCGGCACGGTGCAACAGCTCCAGTGCCTGGGTCAGCGTCGCCCCATCGGGCAGTTGCGGCTGGCTGAAATCCCAGGACAACGTGCGCAAGAAGCTGAGTTTGTCGATGCCCATGGATTTGGCGAGCTTGCGGATGCCCTTCTCATAAGGCACCAGTGCCCCGGCGATGGCCGAAGCGATCAAGTCGGCAGGGTCCTTCTCCTTGTTGGCCCAAAGGTCGACGTAGACCGCGAGCCAACCTCGCGTCTCGCATTCGGGAATCAAGTCCTCGCGCAGGAACGTACTTTTTCCGGTACGCCTTGGCGCGGCCAGGAACAGGCCTGAGGTGTAATCCTGGATCCCGGCGCCGGCCAGCCCATCGACAATATTGCGGGCCAGATCGGGACGCCGGAAGACAAAACCGGGGTGCTTGGACATGGTTTTATACTCAATTATGGCGACAGGTATAATTTATAGTCGCGAGTATAATTGAGTATAAAAGCCTGTCAAACCAACTCCCGCCCATCCCCCTGCCGCCGCCGATCCTCCCGCGGACACCGTGCGAACCGGGTCCGATAGCTGCGGGTGAAATACGACGGCGACTCAAACCCGCAGGCGATGCTCACTTCCAGCACGCTCATGTCGGTCTGGCGCAGCAACTGCCGGGCCTTTTCCAGGCGCAGGCGCAGGTAAAAGTTGCTCGGCGTGTCGTTCAGGTGCAGGCGGAACAGCCTTTCGAGCTGGCGACGAGTGACGTTGATCGACTCGGCCAGGGCCAAAGTACTCAGTGGTGGTTCACTGTGGGTTTCCATCTCGCCGATGACGTGCACCAGCTTCTTGTTGCGAATGCCGTAGCGGTTGGCGATTTCCATGCGCTGGTGATCTTTGCGCGGACGGATGCGGCCGAGCACAAATTGCTCGCTGACCTGGATCGCCAGTTCCGAACCGTGGGCCTGGCCGATCAGGTCGAGCATCAGGTCGATGGACGCGGTGCCGCCCGCACAGGTGATACGGCGACGGTCGATTTCGAACAGCTCCTGGGTCACGCCAAGCTGCGGATAAGACTCCTTGAATGCCTCGATGGCTTCCCAGTGCAACGTCACCCGATGCCCTTCCAGCAGCCCCGCCTCGGCCAGGACCACGCTGCCGGTGTCGATGCCGCCCAGGATCACGCCTTCGTTGTCCAGCCGATGCAGCCAGCGTTCCAGTGCCGGGGTGACAAACTTCAGCGGCTCGAACCCCGCCACCACCCAAAGGGTCGCGCCTTTCTTCAAGGGCTCCAGCGCGGCATCGGCGTTGACCGACATGCCATTGCTCGCCAGCACCGCCCCGCCATCGATGCTCAACACATGCCAGCGGTACAGCTCGCCGCGAAAGCGATTGGCGACCCGCAACGGCTCGATGGCCGAGATGAAACCGATGGCCGAGAAACCCGGCATCAACAAGAAGTAGAAATCCTGGGACATGGAGCGCACTCGGTTGACGGGCAGCGTGCGGACCTTGATACGCCAGTTGCAACAACCGTTCAAGAGTCGCTGCAGTGCAAGAGCACGTCGCCGCTGTGCGTTTTGCCCTGCCCGGGGCTGCGTAACGTGGCATCACCGGCGCACAGACACCGGGCCCCATAACAATAAGCTGCCGAGGAACCTGACAATGAAACGACTGATCAGCTACTGCGTTCTCGCACTCAGCGCCACGCCTCTCCTGAGCCCGGCCGCCATGGCCGCCGAGCCCGCCGCCTGCCAGAACGTACGCCTGGGCGTGGTCAACTGGACCGACGTCATCGCCACCAGCGCCCTGACTCAAGTGATGCTCGACGGCCTCGGCTACAAGACCAAGCAAACCAGCGCCTCCCAACAAATCATCTTCGCCGGCATCCGCGACCAGCGCCTGGACCTGTTCCTCGGCTACTGGAACCCGTTGATGACCCAGACCATCACCCCGTTCGTCGAGGCCAAGCAGGTCAAGGTGCTGGAGCAGCCCAGCCTCAAGGACGCCCGCGCCACCCTGGCCGTGCCGACCTACCTGGCCGACAAGGGCCTGAAGACCTTCGCCGACATCGCCAAATTCGAAAAAGAGTTGGGCGGCAAGATCTACGGCATCGAACCCGGCTCCGGCGCCAATACCCAGATCAAGGCGATGATCGCCAAGAACCAGTTTGGCCTGGGCAAATTCCAACTGGTGGAGTCCAGCGAAGCCGGCATGCTCGCCGCCGTGGACCGTGCCGTGCGGCGCAAGGAAGCCGTGGTGTTCTTCGGCTGGGCCCCGCACCCGATGAACGTCAACGTGCAAATGACCTACCTCACCGGCAGCGAAGACGCCCTCGGCCCGAACGAAGGCATGGCCACCGTGTGGACCGTCACCGCGCCGAACTACGCCGAGCAATGCCCGAACGTCGGTCGCTTGCTGAGCAACCTGACCTTCAGCGCCGAAGACGAGAGCCGGATGATGCAACCGTTGCTCGATCACAAGGATCCCCTCGAATCGGCCCGGCAATGGCTCAAGGATCATCCTCAAGACAAACAACGTTGGCTCGAAGGCGTGACCACCTTCGACGGCAAACCGGCCGCGGACAACCTGAAACTCACCAGCAACTGATCAACCGATCGCCATCTGCGCAGCAGTACAAGGGCTGCGCAGTGACTCACCACGCCTGAAGGAACCCGCACCATGAACCACGACGTCATCATCACCTGCGCACTCACCGGTGCTGGCGACACGACCGCCAAGAGCCCCCACGTGCCGGTCACCCCGAAACAGATCGCTGCCGCTGCCGTGGAGGCGGCGAAAGCCGGGGCCACGGTGGTCCATTGCCACGTCCGTGACCCGCAGACCGGCAAGTTCAGCCGCGACGTGGCGTTGTACCGCGAAGTGATGGAGCGCATCCGTGAGGCGGACGTGGACATCATCGTCAACCTCACCGCCGGCATGGGCGGCGACCTGGAGATCGGCGGCGGCGAACGACCGATGGAGTTCGGTCCCAACACCGACCTGGTAGGCCCGCTGACGCGCCTGGCTCATGTCGAGGAGCTGCTGCCGGAAATCTGCACATTGGATTGCGGCACCCTGAACTTCGGCGACGGCGACACCATTTACGTTTCCACCCCGGCACAACTGCGGGCCGGCGCCAAGCGCATCACTGAGCTGGGGGTCAAGGCCGAGCTGGAGATCTTCGACACTGGCCACTTGTGGTTCGCCAAGCAACTGATCAAGGAAGGCCTGCTGGACAACCCGCTGTTCCAGCTCTGCCTGGGCATCCCGTGGGGGGCTCCGGCCGACACCACCACCATGAAAGCCATGGTCGACAACCTGCCGGCCGACGCGGTGTGGGCCGGCTTCGGCATCGGTCGCATGCAAATGCCGATGGCCGCCCAGGCGGTGCTGCTGGGGGGCAACGTGCGGGTCGGGCTGGAAGACAACCTTTGGCTGGACAAAGGCGTGCTCGCCACCAACGGGCAACTGGTGGAGCGCGCCGGCGAGATTCTCAGCCGCCTCGGCGCGCGAGTGCTCACCCCGGCTGAAGGCCGCAAGAAAATGGGCCTGGTGCAGCGCGGCTGAACCGAATCAATTCCTTGGATCTGCAGTGAAGGCAGATTCCATATTCACCACTGACCCAATGTGGGAGCGGGCTTGCTCGCGAAGAGGCCGGTACATCCGATGGTTCTCCTGTGGAAGGAATGCCGTCTTCGCGAGCAAGCCCGCTCCCACACTTTTTAGATCACCGACCTTTTCAGGAAACCACCATGAGCTTTATCACCGACATCAAGACCTTCGCCGCCCTGGGCAGCGGTGTGATCGGCAGCGGCTGGGTCAGCCGGGCCCTGGCCCATGGCCTCGACGTCGTCGCCTGGGACCCCGCGCCGGGTGCCGAGGCGGCGCTGCGCAAACGCGTCGCCAACGCCTGGGGCGCCCTGGAGAAACAAGGCTTGGCCCCCGGCGCTTCGCAAGATCGGCTGCGCTTTGTCGCCACCATCGAAGAATGCGTGCGCGACGCTGATTTCATCCAGGAAAGCGCTCCCGAGCGACTGGAACTCAAGCTCGAACTGCACGCCCAGATCAGCGCCGCCGCCAAGCCAAACGCGTTGATCGGTTCCAGTACCTCGGGCCTGCTGCCAAGCGAGTTCTATGAGAACGCCACCCACCCGGAACGCTGTGTGGTCGGGCACCCGTTCAACCCGGTCTACTTGTTGCCACTGGTGGAAGTGGTCGGCGGCAAAAACACCGCCCCCGAAGCGGTGCAAGCAGCGATGGAAGTCTACGAATCCCTCGGCATGCGGCCATTGCACGTACGCAAGGAAGTCCCCGGCTTCATCGCCGACCGCCTGCTCGAAGCGCTGTGGCGCGAAGCCCTGCACCTGGTCAACGACGGTGTCGCCACCACCGGGGAAATCGACGATGCGATCCGCTTTGGCGCCGGCCTGCGCTGGTCATTCATGGGTACGTTCCTGACTTACACCCTGGCCGGCGGCGATGCCGGCATGCGGCACTTCATGGCCCAGTTCGGCCCGGCACTGCAACTGCCATGGACCTACTTGCCGGCGCCGGAGCTGACCGAGAAATTGATCGATGATGTGGTGGACGGCACGAGCGAGCAATTGGGCAGCCACAGCATCTCGGCCCTGGAGCGCTATCGTGATGATTGCCTGCTGGCGGTGCTGGAGGCTGTGAAGACCACCAAGGAAAAGCACGGAATGTCTTTCACTGAATAACCCCCGTGGGAGCGGGCTTGCTCGCGAAGAGGCCGGTACATCCGCTCAATATCGCGCGGTAGATACACCGTCTTCGCGAGCAAGCCCGCTCCCACATGAATCCCTCTCTTCTGTTGGATCGTCGTCATGCCCACCCTCACCACCTACCAAACCCGCATCCTCCCCGAATGGGTCGATTACAACGGCCATCTGCGCGATGCCTTCTACTTGCTGATCTTCAGCTACGCCACCGACGCGCTGATGGACCGGCTCGGCCTGGACAGCCAGAACCGCGAAGCCAGCGGCCACTCGTTGTTCACCCTCGAACTGCACCTCAATTACTTGCACGAAGTGAAGCTCGGCGCGGATGTCGAGGTGCATACGCAGCTCATCGGCCACGACGCCAAACGCTTGCACCTCTACCACAGCCTGCACCTGGTCGGCGGTGATAAAGAGCTGGCCGGCAATGAACAGATGTTACTGCATGTCGACCTGGCCGGCCCGCGCTCAGCGCCATTTACCGAGCAGACCCTGGACCGACTCAAAGCCCTGTTGGACAGCCAAGCCGACTTGCCGACACCGACCTGCATTGGTCGGGTCATCGCCCTGCCACCCGCCCGATAAGCCTCGAACAGGAGATCGCCATGAACACCGCTGCCGCTGTTGCCGACTTCCGACGCTATCCGCTTGTCCAGGCATTGACCGCTGCGACCCCCTTGACCGACCGGGTGCAAGTGACGTGGGCCGACGGCCGGGTCAGCCCGTTCCATCATCAATGGCTAAGGGACAACTGCCCGTGCCCGCAATGCGTCTACAGCGTTACCCGCGAGCAGGTCCTGGAGATTGTCGATGTCCCGGAAGACGTGACGCCCCGCCACATCAACATCGACGACGCGGGCCACCTGTGTGTGGTTTGGCAGGATGGCCACCGAAGCCTATTCGATCCGGGCTGGTTGCGCGCCCATGCGTATGACGATCAATCCAGGGCCGAACGCCTGGCAAACAAGCCACGCCGCCAGCTGTGGCGGCATGACCTGGAACTGCCTGTGTTCGAATACCAGGCACTGCTGACGGATGCCGACGCGCTGCTGCAATGGCTTTTGGCGGTGCGCGACATCGGCCTGACCCAAGTACGCGGCGTGCCCACCGAGCCCGGCTCGCTGAAACAGATCGCCCAACGCATTTCCTTTATCCGCGAGAGCAACTTCGGCGTGTTGTTCAACGTGCAGTCCAAGGCCGATGCCGACAGCAACGCGTACACCGCTTTCAACCTGCCGCTGCACAGCGACCTGCCGACCCGTGAGTTGCAACCGGGTTTGCAATTCCTGCACTGCCTGGTGAACGACGCCGACGGCGGCGAGAGCATTTTTGTCGACGGTTTTGCCATTGCCCAGACGCTGCGCCAGGAAGACCCCGAGGCCTTCGACGCGCTGTGCCAGATCCCGGTGGAGTTTCGCAACAAGGACCGCCACAGCGACTACCGCTGCCTGGCGCCCATCATCGCGCTGGATGCGCTGGGGCAGGTCTCGGAAATCCGCATGGCGAACTTCCTGCGCGGGCCCTTCGACACCTCGGTCGAGCAAATGCCCAGGCTCTACCGCGCCTACCGCCGCTTTATCGCCCTGACCCGCGAGCCGCAATTTCGCCTGGTGCAACGCCTCGAACCCGGCCAGCTCTGGTGCTTCGACAACCGCCGCACCCTCCATGCCCGCAACGCCTTCGACCCGGCCTCCGGGGCTCGGCATTTCCAGGGGTGTTATGTGGATCGGGATGAGTTGTTGTCGCGGATTCTGGTGTTGCAGCGTTAGACCGCGTAACGGCCATTCGCGAGCAAGCCCGCTCCCACAGGAATCCGCATTCCCATGTGGGAGCGGGCTTGCTCGCGAAGGCGCCCGACCAAACAACCCAATTTTTCCCTGATTTTCACAGGCAAAAAAATCCCCGATCAAGCCGTGACAGGATCGGGGCAGGAGCGTTACTGGAGGAGCCGTCGCGCGAGGGTGACCAAACCATCGTGATTCAGCTTGGGCCCAGTGTGCCCAGTCCAGGCCCGGGCAAGTTAGCCGAAAACGACGCCTCCATAGTCATTCATGACATTGCGACCATTTACCCTTGCCGCCGCTTCGGGTGGCTACCAGAATCGAGACACGACCCCAATCCCTGAACAAGGAAAAGCGTCATGATGCACGCCGATTTGATCGACCAGGAAGACCTGCTGGGCCATCTCAAGGCCCTGGGACTGCAAATACCCAGCGGCTCCACCGCCGAGCAGGCATGCGAATGCGCCGTGCGCGGGCTGGACAGGGCCCGCGCCAATGAATTGCGGCGGATGGTCAAGGACATGTACACCAGCAGCGCCACCATCCTGCCAGCCGTGCGCCAGGCGATCGATAAGCAGCTGTTGCCGGCGTTGACGCAATACCAGCAGAACCACAGCGCCTGACCTTGTGGCGAGGGAGCTTGCTCCCGCTGGGCTGCGTAGCAGCCCCAAAAAGCTTGGGACCGCTGCGCGCTGGAGCGCCAGCCCGGTCCAGCGGGAGCAAGCTCCCTCGCCACAAAAGCGCTGCGGTTTAGAGCCTCACACTGGCAAACGTCGACTCATTACGCGCCTGGCTCAGCGCCGACAGCGGCCCGGACAATGGCGACAGCACCAGCGCCTGCGGCAGCGGCATCATCGCCACCTGTTGCGTGGTGTTTGAACCGACGCGCTCGTCGCGCGGTGGAATGCCGAAGTACTCGCGGTAGCATTTGGAGAAGTGCGGGGTGGAGACGAAGCCGCACACCGAGGCCACTTCGATGATCGACATCGGCGTCTGCTTGAGCAGTTGCCGCGCACGGATCAGCCGCAGCTTGAGGTAATAGCGCGACGGCGAGCAGTGCAGGTATTTCTGGAACAACCGCTCCAGCTGACGCCTGGATACAGCGACGTACACCGCCAATTCGTCCAGGTCGATCGGCTCTTCGAGGTTGGCCTCCATCAACGCGACGATTTCCTGCAACTTCGGCTGGTTGGTGCCAAGCATGTGCTTGAGCGGCACACGCTGGTGATCCTGCTCGTTGCGGATACGCTCGTAGACAAACATTTCCGAGATCGCCGCCGACAGCTCACGACCGTGATCGCGGCTGATCAGATGCAGCATCATGTCCAGCGGCGCGGTGCCGCCGGAGCTGGTGAAGCGGTTGCGGTCGAGGGTGAACAGGCGGGTACTCATCGATACCCGCGGGAAAGCTTCCTGCATCGCCGCCAGGCATTCCCAGTGCACGCTGCAATCGAAACCGTCCAGCAGGCCGGCGCAGGCCAGGGCCCAGCTGCCGGTGCAGACCGCGCCGAGGCGACGGGACTGGCGGGCCTGGCCTTGCAGCCATGACACGTGTTCACGGGTTACGGTGCGCTGGATGCCGATACCGCCACAGACGATGACCGTGTCCAAGGGCGGTGCCTTGTGCATGGAGGCGTCGGGGGTGATCTGCAAGCCGTCACTGGCCCATACCTGGCCGCCGTCGACGGTCAGGGTGGTCCAGCGATACAGCTCGCGGCCGGACAGTTGGTTGGCCATGCGTAGCGGTTCTACCGCGGACGCCAGGGAAATCAGCGTGAAATTGTCCAGCAGCAAAAAGCCGATGGATTGAGGCGCACGGTTCTGGGGTTGGGCCCCGGAGTTGGACGTCGTCATCGCGGTATCTCCTCACACAAAGCGGGTGATGGCCTCAGGCGGAGGCTCTTGTTATTGCCCATCATTCTCTTGCGTGAGACGGGGCTTTATCGGGATAGAGCAATTGCCATGCCTAAAATTGAATGCGTGTTCAATAAATCCTGAAAACGACATGGCGGCCTGTCTATATAAGGGGTGGATCAAGTCCAGGTTTTAGCTGCCATCCATGGCGGCAGGCACCGGTCACAAAGGGCCGTGAGCAGTTCGGTAGCACTTGTGGGAACTGGGCTGCGCCGTTTGCGCGAGGGTTGTCACCGCAAGCGCGGGGACGGACGGTGGGGCGGCGTACAAAGGCGTGACCGACAAGTCACGCCTTATCTGTTTGCGACGCGCTAAAAGGTGGCGCGTTTGCGGATGGGTGTTCATTTTACGAGCGGTTTTCGATCTCGTGGATAAAGGGAATCCCTGTGGGAGCATAGCTTGCTCGCGATGACGGTATGTCAGTCGACATCCAGGTTGAATCCACTGACGCCATCGCGGGCAAGCCTTGCTCCCACAGAGAACCCTCTTGCCACAGAGTATTGTGCAAACAAGGTTTCAGCACTCCACCGCACTGACCGCCAAGCCACCGCGCGAAGTCTCTTTATATTTGTCATGCATGTCGGCACCGGTATCGCGCATGGTGCGGATCACCCGGTCCAGGGAGATGAAATGCTGGCCGTCACCGCGCAAGGCCATTTGGGCGGCGTTGATGGCCTTGACCGCGGCGATCGCGTTGCGCTCGATGCACGGCACCTGCACCAGGCCACCGACTGGGTCGCAGGTCAGGCCGAGGTTGTGCTCCAGGCCGATTTCCGCGGCGTTGCACAATTGCTCCGGCGTGGCCCCGAGGATCTCCGCCAAGCCCGCCGCCGCCATGGCGCAAGCCGATCCCACCTCGCCCTGGCAGCCGACTTCGGCGCCGGAGATCGAGGCGTTCTTCTTGCACAGGATCCCGACGGCCGCCGCACCCAGGAAATAATCCACGACGTTGGCGTCGGTGACCGCTTCGCTGAATTTCATGAAGTAATGCAGCACCGCCGGGATGATCCCCGCCGCACCGTTGGTCGGCGCGGTGACCATGCGCCCGCCGGCGGCGTTCTCCTCGTTGACCGCCAGGGCGAACAGGTTGACCCACTCCATGGCGCTCAGGGTCGAGCCGATGACATTGGGCTTGTTCAGCTCTTGCAGGCTGCGGTGCAACTTGGCCGCGCGCCGACGCACATTCAAGCCGCCCGGCAGGATGCCCTCGTGCTTGAGGCCCTGCTCGACGCAGTCCTGCATGGCCCGCCACAGTTTCATCAGGCCACTGCGAATCTCTTCCTCGGAACGCCAGACCTTTTCGTTGGCCAGCATCAACTCGGCCACCCGCAGGTCGTGAGTGCGGCACAACTGGAGCAATTCTTCGGCGCTGGAAAAATCGTACGGCAGCTCAGTGCGATCCAAGTCCACCACGCCGCTGGTGGCCTGGGCCTGATCGACGACAAAGCCCCCGCCGACCGAGTAATACGTGTCACGGTGCAGCTCGCCGTCGGCGCCCTCGGCCACCAGGGTCATCGCATTGGGGTGGAACGGCAGGTTCTCGTCGATCAAGCGCATGTCCCGGGACCATACGAACGGTACCGGCAGGCGACCGTCGAGCAGCAGGGTCTGGGTTTCACGCAGCAACTCGATGCGCGGGCCGATCTGCGACGGGTCGATTGCGTCCGGCCACTCCCCCATCAGGCCCATGATCACGGCGTTGTCGCTGCCGTGGCCGATGCCGGTGGCCGACAGCGAACCGAACAATTGCACTTCGACCCGGCGCACATCATTGAGCAGGGCCTTGGCCTTCAGCGCTTCAACGAACAGCGCCGCGGCACGCATGGGGCCCACGGTGTGGGAACTGGACGGGCCGATACCGATTTTGAACAAGTCGAAAACGCTGATTGCCATTGCCGATAACCTCCAGAACAGGCACATCCGGGCGCAGGAGCGTCCGGTGACGGAGCTGCTACGCTCAACGCCGGGATGGCCGCATCATCCGGTTTTTGCCTGGGTGCCCGACGTCTGACACCGACGCAATCATGCCCAGCAACGCCGCCCCTCCCTGCCCCCGGTTTTGCGGCGTTTTTCTGCGTGTCAGAGGTCCATCGGGGGCGGAAAAAATCTGTAAACGACGTCACCGACACTGGATGCGACCATCCCTGTACTGGATACGACCCACCCTGTAGGCGTCAGATTTGCACTGGTACATGATCGGTTACGGCTCGTTTGCAAGGCCGCGTGTCAGAAGAGTGCCCACGCGCCACCAACCGCAACATCCATAAGCGCGGTTGTCCTGACCGGACACCGCCGATAAAACACCAGGAGTCCACCCATGAAAGGTTCCAAGCCGTTGTTGTTGGCCGCCATGCTGAGTCTTCCGATGCTGGCCAACGCCGCAGAACCCGAAAAGTGCAGCACCGTCAACTTCTCCGATGTCGGCTGGACCGACATTACCGTGACCACGGCGACCACCAGCGTGGTGCTGGATGCGCTGGGCTACAAGACCAAGACCACCATGATTTCCGTACCCGTGACCTACAAGTCCCTGGCCGATGGCAAAAACATGGACGTGTTCCTCGGCAACTGGATGCCGACCATGGAAAACGACATCAAGGCCTACCGCGAAGCCGGCACCGTGGAAACCGTGCGCACCAACCTCAAGGGCGCCAAGTACACCCTCGCCGTGCCCCAGGGCCTGTATGAGAAGGGACTGAAAGACTTCGCCGACATCCCCAAATTCAAGAAAGAACTCGACGGCAAGATCTACGGCATCGAGCCGGGCAACGACGGCAACCGCCTGATCCAGAGCATGATCGAAAAGAACGCCTTCGGCCTGAAGGACGCCGGCTTCAAAGTCGTCGAGTCGAGTGAAGCGGGCATGCTCTCGCAGGTCGATCGCGCCGCCAAGCGTGGCACCGACGTGGTGTTCCTCGGCTGGGCGCCACACCCGATGAATACCCGTTTCAAGATCCAGTACCTGACCGGCGGCGACGATTTCTTCGGCCCCGACTTCGGTGCCGCGACCGTGGCGACCAACACCCGCAAGGGCTACAGCCAGGAATGCAGCAACGTTGGCCAGCTGTTGAAAAACCTGGAATTCACCGTCGACATGGAAAGCACGCTGATGGGCAACGTGCTCGACGACAAGATGAAACCTGAGGCCGCCGCCAAGGCCTGGCTGAAGAAAAACCCACAGGTACTCGATACCTGGCTCGCTGGCGTGACCACCATTGACGGTAAACCTGGCCTGGAGGCCGTGAAAGCCAAGCTTGCGCAATAACTGCTTATGTTATGCCGGGCGAGTTCGCTCGCCCGGGCTGTTTATTCCCTTGCATGCGGACGTTCACTACCATGCTTATTGATCAGAAAATACCCTTGGGCCAGTACATCGCGGGCTTTGTCGAATGGTTGACGCAAAACGGCGCCAACACCTTCGACGCAATCGCGCTGTTCCTGGAAACGATGATTCACGGCGTGACGTTTGCGCTGACCTGGTTCAACCCCCTGGCCCTGATCGGCCTCATTGCGCTATTGGCGCACTTCATCCAGCGCAAATGGGGCCTGACTGTATTTGTCATCGCGTCCTTTCTACTGATTCTCAACCTGGGTTACTGGCAAGAGACCATGGAAACCCTCGCCCAGGTGCTGTTCGCGACCCTGGTCTGCGTACTGATCGGCGTGCCGCTGGGCATCGTTGCTGCGCACAAGCCGATGTTCTACACGATGATGCGTCCGGTGCTCGATCTGATGCAGACCGTACCGACCTTCGTCTACCTCATTCCTACCCTGACCCTGTTCGGTCTGGGTGTGGTCCCGGGCCTGATCTCCACGGTGGTGTTCGCGATTGCCGCGCCCATCCGCCTGACCTACCTGGGTATCCGCGACGTTCCGGACGAACTGATGGACGCCGGCAAAGCCTTCGGCTGCTCCCGTCGCCAGCTCCTGTCGCGCATCGAACTGCCCCACGCCATGCCAAGCATCGCCGCCGGTATCACCCAGTGCATCATGCTGTCGTTGTCGATGGTGGTGATCGCCGCCCTGGTGGGCGCCGATGGCCTGGGCAAACCCGTGGTCAACGCATTGAACACCGCCGATATCGCCCTGGGCTTCGAAGCCGGCCTGGCGATCGTCCTGCTGGCGATCATGCTCGACCGAATCTGCAAACAACCCGACGCCAAAGTAGGGGGTGACGCATGAGCATAATTCGCTTTGAAGACGTTGACGTGATCTTCGCCAGGGACCCTCGCGAGGCCCTCAAGCTGCTCGACCAGGGCATGACCCGCAACGAAATCCTGAAGAAAACCGGGCAAATCGTCGGCGTGGAAAAAGCCAGCCTGGACATCGAGAAAGGCGAAATCTGTGTCTTGATGGGCCTGTCCGGCTCCGGCAAATCCAGTCTGCTGCGCTGCATCAACGGCTTGAACACCGTCAGCCGCGGCAAGCTGTTCGTCGAGCACGAAAGCCGGCAGATCGACATTGCGTCCTGCACCCCCGCCGAGCTGAAGATGATGCGCACCAAGCGCATCGCCATGGTGTTCCAGAAGTTCGCCCTGATGCCTTGGCTGACGGTGCGCGAGAACATCAGCTTCGGCCTGGAAATGCAGGGCCGACCGGAGAAGGAACGCAAGAAGCTGGTGGATGAGAAGCTTGAGCTGGTGGGCCTGACCCAGTGGCGCAACAAGAAGCCCGACGAATTGTCCGGCGGCATGCAGCAACGGGTCGGCCTGGCCCGCGCCCTGGCGATGGACGCCGACATCCTGCTGATGGACGAACCGTTCTCGGCCCTCGACCCCTTGATCCGCCAAGGCCTGCAAGACGAACTGCTGGAGCTGCAACGCAAGCTGAGCAAGACCATCGTGTTCGTCAGCCACGACCTCGACGAAGCCCTGAAGCTGGGCAGCCGTATCGCGATCATGAAAGACGGCCGGATCATCCAGTACAGCAAGCCGGAACAAATCGTGCTGAACCCGGCCGACGACTATGTGCGCACCTTCGTCGCCCACACCAACCCGCTCAACGTCCTCTGCGGCCGCAGCCTGATGCGCACCCTGGACAACTGCAAGCGCATCAACGGCTCGGTCTGCCTGGACCCGGGCGGCGACTCCTGGCTCGACCTGGCCGACGGCAACACCATCAAGGGCGCCCGGCAGAACGGCGCGGCCCTGGACCTGCAAAACTGGGCTCCAGGCCAAGCGGTCGAAGGCCTGGGCCGACGTCCGACCCTGGTGGACTCCAACATCGGCATGCGCGATGCGTTGCAGATCCGCTACCAGACCGGCAACAAACTGGTGCTCCACGATAATCAGAAAGTCGTCGGGATCCTGGGCGACAGCGAGCTGTACCACGCACTGCTCGGCAAGAACCTGGGCTAAGCCCCCCGCACACAAAAACGCCGCGAGATGATCGCGGCGTTTTTGTTTGCGCCTTCCAAGGCTGATGCTCATACCAGGTTTGAAATGCTGGTACTGGCTTGGAATGCCGATACTGGGCTTGGAATGCTGATACTGAGCTTGGAATGCTGATACTGAGCTTGGAATGCCGATACTGGGCTTGGAATGCTGATACTGAGCTTGGAATGCCGATACTGGGCTTGGAATGCTGATACTGAGCTTGGAATGCCGATACTGGGCTTGGAATGCTGATACTGAGCTTGGAATGCTGATAACTGTGGCGAGGGAGCTTGCTCCCGCTCGACTGCGCAGCAGTCGCAATCCAGGCGACACGAACCTTCAGGTATATCGTGCTTGGCCGGTTTGGGGTCGCTCCGCAACCCAGCGGGAGCAAGCTCCCTCGCCACAAGAGCTCGCTGCATCGCCTCATTTCAACCAATCGACGGGTGGGCAGCCAACCGACGAGTGTTATAAAGACATCCCCAAAAGTCCTCGCCCCGGCAAATAGCGACGACTTGTCATAGAACTTATTTTTTGTTGATTGAACGTTCAATCAAAACAAAATAGACTGGCCCTCGCCATGACGGACTGCACTCGTCCGCCTGCGGGCCTAAGGAGATGTGCTAGATGCCCAAGGTCGGTATGCAACCCATCCGCCGCCAACAATTGATCGAAGCGACGTTGCAAGCGGTCGATCAGGTCGGCATGGGGGACGCCAGCATTGCGCTGATCGCTCGTTTGGCCGGTGTTTCGAATGGCATCATCAGTCACTACTTTCAGGACAAGAACGGCCTGATCGCGGCCACGGCCCAGTACCTGATGAGCGTCCTGAGCGAGAACGTCACCGCGCGGCGGCAGGCGCTGGAGGACTCGAGTCCGCGGGCTCACCTCAAGGTGATCATCGAAGGCAACTTCGACGCCAGCCAGGTCAACGGCCCGGCAATGAAAACCTGGCTGGCCTTCTGGGCCACCAGCATGCATCACCCGTCTTTGCACAGGTTGCAGCGGATCAACGATCACCGTCTGTATTCCAACCTGTGTTGCCAGTTCCGCCGCGTGTTGCCCGTTGACCAGGCACGCAGCGCGGCACGGGGCCTGGCCGCGCTGATTGACGGTTTGTGGCTGCGCGGCGCGCTGTCGGGAGACGCGTTCGATACCGCCCAGGCGCACCAGATCGCTTACGAATACATGGATTTCCAACTGGCCAAAACAGGAGCGCCAGAGCACACAGAACCGCTCGACTCCTGAACCGTCACCGCAGCGCGTAGTCAGCTATAAACGACACGCTCGGTGGCCAGCCAACCACTCATGCACTTGCGAGGACTTTATGGCCCGTTTCGAACTGCAAAAACTCTACATCGATGGCGCGTACAGCGATGCCAGCGGCGACGCCACTTTCGAAGCCATCAACCCGGCCAACGGTGAAGTACTCGCCCTGGTGCAGCGCGCAACGTTCGAAGACGTCGAGCGCGCCGTGGTCAGCGCCGAAAAGGGCCAGAAAGTCTGGGCCGCCATGACTGCCATGCAGCGTTCGCGCATCCTGCGTCGCGCCGTGGAAATCCTGCGCGAGCGCAACGATGAACTGGCCGCCCTGGAAACCCTGGACACCGGCAAATCCTTCTCCGAAACCAAATACGTCGACATCGTCACCGGTGCCGACGTGCTGGAATACTACGCCGGCCTGGTGCCTGCCATCGAAGGCGAGCAGGTTCCGCTGCGCACCACATCCTTCGTCTACACCCGCCGCGAGCCCCTGGGCGTGGTGGCCGGTATCGGCGCGTGGAACTACCCGATCCAGATCGCCCTGTGGAAATCCGCACCGGCCCTGGCCGCCGGCAACGCGATGATCTTCAAGCCCAGCGAAGTCACCTCGCTGACCACGCTGAAACTGGCCGAGATCTACACCGAAGCCGGCGTTCCAGCGGGCGTGTTCAACGTCCTGACCGGCAGCGGCCGTGAAGTCGGCACCTGGCTGACCGAGCATCCGCGCATCGAGAAAATTTCCTTCACCGGCGGCACCGACACTGGCAAGAAAGTCATGGCCAGCGCCTCGAGCTCGTCGCTCAAGGACGTGACCATGGAGCTGGGCGGCAAGTCGCCGCTGATCATCTTCGACGACGCCGACCTGGATCGCGCCGCCGACACCGCGATGATGGCCAACTTCTACAGCTCCGGCCAGGTCTGCACCAACGGCACCCGCGTGTTCGTGCCGAGCCACCTCAAGGCCGCCTTCGAAGCCAAGATCGCCGAGCGCGTGGCGCGCATCCGCGTCGGCAACCCAGAAGACGAAAACACCAATTTCGGCCCGCTGGTGAGCTTCGCCCACATGGAAAGCGTGCTGGGCTACATCGAGAAAGGCAAAGCCGAAGGCGCGCGCCTGCTGTGCGGCGGCGGTCGCCTGACCGAAGGCGAATTCGCCAAGGGCGCATTTGTCGCCCCGACGGTCTTCACCGATTGCACCGATGACATGACCATCGTGCGTGAAGAAATCTTCGGCCCGGTGATGAGCATCCTCACCTTTGATACCGAAGAAGAAGTGATCCGCCGTGCCAACGACACCGACTTCGGCCTGGCCGCCGGCGTCGTGACCCGCGACCTGAACCGCGCCCACCGCGTGATCCACCAGCTCGAAGCCGGCATCTGCTGGATCAACGCCTGGGGCGAATCGGCAGCGGAAATGCCGGTCGGTGGCTACAAGCAATCAGGTGTAGGCCGTGAGAACGGTATCAGCTCGCTGAACAACTTCACCCGCATCAAATCGGTACAGGTCGAGTTGGGCGATTACACGTCGGTGTTCTGATCTGACACCGGACCTGAGGCCAGGGTCTTTGTGGCGAGGGAGCTTGCTCCCGCTGGGCCGCGAAGCGGCCCCGACTCAGGCCTCAAGGTCATCCAGACAGAACACGGTCGCCCAGTTTGCGACTGCTACGCAGCCGAGCGGGAGCAAGCTCCCTCGCCACAGAGAATATGGCACTCGATGACCGCCACCTGAACCCAATTCAAAAAGAGGGTGCATTTCATGTCCCAAGAATTCGATTACATCATCATCGGTGCCGGCTCGGCCGGTAATACCCTGGCCACCCGCCTGACCGAAGACGAAGGCGTCACCGTCCTGCTGCTCGAAGCCGGCGGCCCGGACTATCGCTTGGACTTCCGCACGCAAATGCCCGCTGCCCTGGCGTTCCCCCTGCAGGGCCGTCGCTACAACTGGGCCTACGAGACCGACCCGGAGCCGCACATGAACGGCCGCCGCATGGAGTGCGGTCGCGGCAAGGGCCTGGGCGGTTCTTCGCTGATCAACGGCATGTGCTACATCCGCGGCAACGCCCTGGACTATGACAACTGGGCCAAGCTGCCGGGCCTGGAAGACTGGACCTACCTCGATTGCCTGCCGTATTTCCGCAAGGCCGAAACCCGCGACATCGGCCCGAACGATTACCACGGTGGCGACGGCCCGGTCAGCGTGACCACGCCCAAGGCTGGCAACAACCCGTTGTTCCACGCCATGGTCGAAGCCGGCGTGCAGGCCGGTTACCCCCGTACCGAGGACCTCAACGGCTACCAGCAGGAAGGTTTCGGCCCGATGGACCGTACCGTCACGCCCAACGGCCGTCGCGCCAGCACCGCCCGCGGTTACCTGGACGTCGCCAAGAAACGCTCGACACTGACCATTGTCACCCATGCCTTGACCGACAAGATCCTGTTCGAAGGCAAGCGCGCGGTCGGCGTGCGTTACCTGGTGGGCGCCGCTGAAGAACGCGTCGAAGCCCGGGCCCGCAAGGAAGTGCTGCTGTGCTCCGGCGCCATCGCCTCGCCGCAGATCCTGCAACGCTCCGGCGTCGGCCCGGCCAAGCTGCTGGAAAACCTCGACATCCCGGTCGTCCACGATCTGCCGGGCGTCGGTGAAAACCTTCAGGATCACCTGGAGTTGTACCTGCAATACGCTTGCACCCAACCGGTCTCGCTGTACCCGTCGCTGCTCTGGTACAACCAGCCAGCCATCGGTGCCGAATGGCTGTTCAACGGCACCGGCATCGGCGCCAGCAACCAGTTCGAGGCTGGCGGTTTCATCCGCACGCGCCCGGATTTCGAATGGCCGAACATCCAGTACCACTTCCTGCCGGTGGCGATCAACTACAACGGCAGCAATGGCGTGAAGGAGCATGGTTTCCAGGCACACATGGGTTCCATGCGTTCGCCCAGCCGTGGTCGGATCCAGGCCAAGTCCAAGGACCCGCGCCAGCACCCGAGCATCCTGTTCAACTACATGGCGACCGAGCAGGACTGGCAGGAATTTCGCGATGGCATCCGCCTGACCCGCGAGATCATGCAGCAACCGGCACTCGATCCGTTCCGTGGTCGCGAGATCAGCCCGGGTATCGAGGTGCAGACGGACGAGCAACTGGACCAGTTCATCCGCGAGCACGCCGAAACCGCGTTCCATCCGTCCTGCTCGTGCAAGATGGGCACCGACGACATGGCCGTGGTGGACAGCGAAGGCCGCGTGCACGGTATGGAAGGGTTGCGCGTGGTCGACGCCTCGATCATGCCGATCATCACCACCGGCAACCTCAACGCACCGACGATCATGATGGCCGAGAAAATCGCCGACAAGATCCGCGGTCGCAAGCCCCTGCCACGCAGCACCGCACCTTACTACGTGGCCGGTAATGCGCCGGTGCGCGGCAAGCCGTTGCGTGAAGTGACGACCGCTACGCAGTAAGACTCATGACCGCGGCGCGGCCTTCGCGAGCAGGCTCGCTCCCACAAGGGTTGGGTGGTGGACACAGATTTTGTGACCACTGAAAAACCCACTGTGGGAGCGGGCTTGCTCGCGAAAGCGGTGGGTCAGCTTGCATCAATGTTGAATGTACCGCCGTCTTCGCGAGCAAGCCCGCTCCCACAGGGGTTCTGAGGCGAACACAGATTTTGTGACCACTGAAAAACCCACTGTGAGAGCGAGCCTGCTCGCGAAGGGGCCAGCCCATTCAGCCTATTTTTTCTGACTGCCACACCGCAAAATTCCCATCTGCCTTGATCCCTCCCCCACCCCAGGCCTACTCTAGAGCCACCGCGTCACTGCGCCGCACCTCGCTGCATCGCCACTCCAGACAAGGAGGTTTCATGTTCGACTTCCACCCCCGGCTCAAGCAGCGGTTCGCTGCCTTGCGCACGGGCGCCGAATTCTTTTCCCTGCGTTATGTGCGCGAATCCGGCCAGCATTTGTCCGTGCGCAAGAACGTCGCCGAACCGCCCAGCCTGAACCGTGATGAAGGTGCGATGCTCACCGTGCGGGTCAACGGGGTCGAAGCTTATGCCGCCACCAACGACCTGTCCCAGGCCGGCCTGCAAGCAGCACTGCAACGCGCCGAGCACCACGCGCGCCAGCTCAAGCCCCACGCCCTGCTCGACCTGCGCGGGCAAGCGGTGTCCAGCGACCGCGCCGATTACTTCTCGCCGCATTTCGACCAGGCCTTCCCGCCGTTGAGCGACTGCTACCAACTGCTCGGCGACGAATCGGCCGCGGTGCCCCGGGACGAACGCCTGGTGAACTGGCAAGCCAGCATCGGCCTGACCCAAGTCGAGCAGATCTACCTCAACAGTGCCGGCGCTGAACTGCGCCAGGCCCAACGCTTCATCTACCCGGCCCTGGACGTCACCGCCTTCGACGGTCACGACAGCCAGACCCGCACCCTGGGTCGGGAGAATTTCGGCCAACAAGGCGGCTTCGACGTGATCAGCCGCTGCGGCCTGATCGGCGCCGGGTCGAAAATCGCCGACCAGGCCCTGCAATTGCTGATGGCGCCGAACACCCCGCAAGGCCCCCGCGACCTACTGCTGATGCCCGACCAGATGATGCTGCAGATCCACGAGTCCATCGGCCATCCGCTGGAACTGGACCGCATCCTCGGGGACGAGCGCAATTACGCCGGTACCAGCTTCGTCAAGGCCAGCGATTTCGGCCACCTGCAATACGGCTCCGATCTGCTAAACGTAACCTTCGACCCGGACATTCCCGAAGAACTGGCAAGCTACAGCCATGACGACGACGGCAGCGCCGCCAGCAAGCAGTTCCTGATTCGCGAAGGCCTGCTGCTGCGTCCATTGGGCGGGGCACTGTCGCAATTCCGTGCCGGCCTGGACGGTGTCGCCAACAGCCGCGCCTGCGGCTGGAATCGGCCGCCCATCGACCGCATGGCGAACCTGAACATCGAGCCCGGCGACCAATCCCTGGAACAATTGATCCAGGGCATCGAGCACGGCGTGCTGATGCGCACCAACCGCTCCTGGTCCATCGATGATGCCCGCAACAAATTCCAGTTCGGCTGCGAATGGGGCCAGTTGATCGAGAACGGCGAGCTCAAGGGCGTGGTGAAGAACCCCAACTACCGAGGCATTTCCGCGCAATTCTGGAAAAGCCTGCGCGCCGTGGGCGACGCCAGCACCTCGCAAGTCCTTGGCACGCCGAACTGCGGCAAGGGCGAACCGAACCAGGTCATCCGCGTCGGCCATGCATCGCCAGCCTGTGTGTTCAGCAATGTTGATGTGTTTGGGGGAGATGCCTGATGAGCACCACCAATAATCAGGCCGAGGCATTCAAGGTTCTGGTCGACTGGCTGCGCGGCGCCCTGCGTACGCCTGAACAGTTCACCCTCGGCTACGCCGCCGAATCCTCGGCCTTCGTGCGTTTCAACCACGGCAAGGTCCGCCAGGCCGGGCAGGTGCAGCAGGCCAATATCAGCTTCAAATTGATCGACGACGGTCGCCACGCCGACTTGCAGATTACGCTGTCCGGCGACCCCGAGGCCGATGTGCAACGCCTGTCCGAAGGCTTGCAGCAACTGCGCGAAACCTTGCCGCTGCTGCCCCGCGATCCGTACCTGCTGCTCAACCATCATCACTGGCAGAGCAACAATGTGCAGGACCATCCGCTGCCCGAGACGGAGCAGGCCGTTGCCGAAATCACCCGCGCCGCCGAAGGCCTGGACCTGGTGGGCTTCTACGCCGCCGGGCCCATCAGCCGAGGTTTCGCCAGTTCTTCGGGCGCGTTCGGCTGGCATCAGGCCAACAGCTTCAACTTCGATTTCAGCCTGTTCCATGACAACGGCCAGGCAGTGAAAGCCAGCTACGCCGGGCATGTGTGGAGCAGCGAAGGATTTGCCCAACGTTTCGAGCAGGCCCGCGAGCAACTGGCGTTTCTCGGCCGCCCGCTGCGCACGTTGCCGCCCGGCGAATACCGCGCCTATCTGGCGCCGGCCGCCCTGGAAGAGATCATGGGCATGCTCAGTTGGGGCGGGTTCTCGGCCCAGGCCATTGCCAGCAAACAGAGCCCGCTGCAGAAGTTCTATGCTGGCGAAGCCCACTTCAGTCCCAACGTGTGGCTCACGGAGCAGGTCAGCGGCTCCCTGAGCCCGGCGTTTTCCGACGAAGGTTATCCCCGCGACGACCTGGGGCTGATCGCCAAGGGCATGGCCAACGCACAATTGGTCAACTCCCGCAGCGCCGCCGAATACGGCCTCGCGGCCAACGGCGCCAGCCGCTACGAATACCCCACGGCGCTGGACATGCAGGGCGGGCAACTGGAGCAGAAGTACATCCTTGAAGCACTTGGCACAGGGTTGTACATCAGCAACCTCTGGTACCTGAACTACTCGGACCAACCGGCGGCACGCCTGACCGGCATGACCCGTTTCGCCACGTTCTGGGTCGAGAACGGCCAGATCCAGGCACCGGTCAGCACGATGCGTTTCGACGACAGCGTCTACAGCCTGCTGGGCTCGCAACTCGAAGCGCTGACCCGAGAGCGGGAACTTCTGCTCTCGGCCAGCACCTACAGCCAGCGGGCCACGGCCTCGATGTTGTTGCCGGGGGCGTTGGTGAAGCGGTTGACCTTGACGCTGTAGCATCAAGAAGGTGGCTTCCACCTCCTGTGGCGAGGGAGCTTGCTCCCGCTCGGCTGCGAAGCAGTCGTAATCCAGGCGACGCGATCTTTCGGGCACACCGTGTTGGCCGGTTTTGGGGGTGCTTCGCCCCCCAGCGGGAGCAAGCTCCCTCGCCACAAGAGCTTCCTTGCCACAGGTAACTGTTCATTTTTTAAAAGATCCCCTCGCCCCAGGTAATTGTTCACTTTTCATACAAGAGGTCCCATGCCCAACCGCGCCCCGCTCGACGCCGTCACCGCCCGCTGGCTTCCGTGGGTCGTGGCGATTGCCTTCTTCATGCAGTCCCTGGACGGGACCATCCTCAACACCGCCCTGCCCGCCATGGCCAGCGACCTGGCGGAAAACCCGCTGCGCATGCAAGGCGTGATCATTGCCTACATGCTCACCGTGGCGTTGCTGATCCCGGCGTCGGGCTGGATCGCCGACCGCTTCGGCACCAAGAAGATTTTCTTCGGGGCGATCCTGCTGTTCAGCTTCGGCTCACTGCTGTGCGCCTTGTCCAATTCGTTGAGCATGCTGATCGGCGCCCGGGTCGTCCAAGGCCTGGGCGGTGCGCTGATGCTGCCGGTGGGCAGGCTGGTGGTGCTGCGGGCGTATCCGCGCTCGGAACTGGTGCGGATCATGGGTTTCATCACGATCCCTGGCCTGCTCGGCCCACTGATCGGCCCGACCATGGGCGGCTGGATGGTGGAATACCTGACCTGGCACTGGATCTTCATCATCAACCTGCCGGTGGGCGTGATCGGCTGCTACGCGGTGTGGAAATTCATCCCCGACCTGCGTGGCAGCGAGCGCACGCGGTTCGATGGGCTGGGGTTCCTGCTGTTCGGCGCGGCGATGGTGCTGATTACCATCGCCATGGAAGGCCTGGGTGAACTGCACTTGCCGCACCTACGGGTGATGTTGCTGCTGTTCGGCGGCATGGCCTGCTTGGCGGCCTATTGGCTGCGGGCCGGGCACGTCGAAAATGCGCTGTTTCCACCGTCGTTGTTCAAGACCCGGACCTTCGCCGTCGGTATTCTCGGCAACCTCTTCGCGCGCCTGGGCAGCGGTGCCTTGCCGTTCCTGGTGCCGTTGCTGCTGCAAGTCGCCCTGGGTTATTCACCGTCCCAGGCCGGCATGAGCATGCTGCCCCTGGCGGCGGCGGCCATGGTCGCCAAATCCGTGGCCCGACCGCTGATCGAACGCTTTGGCTACCGCGCCGTGTTGACCAGCAACACCCTGGCCCTGGGCCTGATGCTGGCGAGCATGGGCCTGGTCAGCGAACAGACGCCGTACTGGCTGCTGCTGGCGCAACTGGCGGTGCTGGGGGCGATCAACTCGCTGCAATTCACCGCGATGAACACCGTGACCCTGATCGACCTGGACGACGCCAGCGCCAGCAGCGGCAACAGCCTGTTGTCGGTGGTGGCGCAACTGTCCCTGAGCCTCGGCGTGGCCTGCGCCGGCGCGCTGCTGGGCGGCTTTACCGCCCAAGTGGGCAACGATGGGGTGGAGACGGTGCTGGGCGCATTCCAACTGACGTTCGTGACGGTGGGGATCATGGCGATGCTGGCGGCGACGATCTTTTCCCAGTTGTCGAAGCAGGATGGGCGGCGGGACAAGCGGCCGGATGAGCATATCGAGCATTAGATAGGACTCGGACTGTTTTAAGGCTTCAGGGCTTTTGTGGCGAGGGAGCTTGCTCCCGCTCGGCTGCGCAGCAGACGCAATCCAGGCGACGCGAACTTCCAGGGGCACCGTGTTGGCCGGTTTGGGGCCGCTTCGCGCCCCAGCGGGAGCAAGCTCCCTCGCCACAGGGAATTCGCCCACTTCAGAACTGCGCCACAGCTCGTCCAGAACTTTCGAAGAAAGTGGCACGAGGCTGCTACACTGCGCGACATTTTGTTTTGCAGGCCAGTCCCGTGACCACCATTGCCACCGCTTTTAATACTTTGCCGCTGTCCGCCGCCATGCTGGCTAACCTCGAATCACTCGGTTATGCCCAGATGACGCCGATCCAGGCGCAAAGCTTGCCGGTGATCCTCAAGGGCATGGACCTGATCGCCCAGGCCAAGACCGGCAGCGGCAAGACCGCCGCCTTCGGCATCGGCCTGCTGAACCCGATCAACCCGCGCTTCTTCGGCTGCCAGGCTCTGGTGATGTGCCCGACCCGCGAGCTGGCCGACCAGGTCGCCAAGGAAATCCGTCGCCTGGCCCGCGCCGAAGACAACATCAAGGTCCTGACCCTGTGCGGCGGCGTGTCCTTCGGCCCGCAGATCGCCTCCCTCGAACACGGCGCCCACATCATCGTCGGCACGCCGGGGCGCATCCAGCAGCACCTGCGCAAGGGTTCGCTGGTGCTCGACGGCCTCAACACGCTGATCCTCGACGAAGCCGACCGCATGCTCGACATGGGCTTCTACGACGCCATCGAAGATATCATTCAGCAGACCCCGGAACGCCGCCAGACGCTGCTGTTCTCCGCCACCTACCCGGTGGGCATCAAGCAACTGTCGTCCAAGTTCATGCGCAACCCGCAGCAAGTAAAGGCCGAGGCGCTGCACTCCGATGCGCAGATCGAGCAGCGCTTCTATGAGATCTCGCCCGAGGAGCGCATGGACGCGGTGGTCAAGGTCCTGGCGCATTTCCGCCCGGCCTCCTGCGTGGCGTTCTGCTTCACCAAGCAGCAAGTCCAGGAAACCGTCGACCACCTGTCGGCCAAGGGCATCTCGGCCGTCGGCCTGCACGGCGACCTGGAACAGCGCGACCGCGACCAGGTGCTGGCGATGTTCGCCAACCGCAGCACCTCGGTGCTGGTGGCCACCGACGTAGCGGCCCGCGGCCTCGACATTGACGCCCTAGACATGGTGATCAACGTCGAGCTGGCCCGGGATTCGGAAATCCACATCCACCGTGTCGGCCGCACCGGTCGCGCCGGTGAGAAAGGCATCGCCATCAGCCTGGTGGCGCCGTCCGAAGCCCACCGCGCCCAGGCCATCGAGCAACTGCAGAAGTCACCGCTGAGCTGGGACCAATTGGACAACCTCAAGCCCCAGGGTGGCGGCCCGCTGCTGCCGGCCATGAGCACCCTGTGCATCGGCGCCGGGCGCAAGGACAAAGTCCGCCCTGGCGATATCCTCGGCGCCCTGACCGGCGACGCCGGCATCCCTGGCGCCCAGGTCGGCAAGATCGCGATCTTCGATTTCCAGGCCTACGTGGCCGTGGAACGCGGCATCGCCAAACAGGCCTTGCAGCGCTTGAACGATGGCAAGATCAAGGGCCGCTCGTTGCGGGTGCGGATCCTGTAAAGCGATCTCCAACCCAACAGAGATCCCTTGTGGGAGCGGGCTTGCTCGCGAATGCGGAGGACCAGTCGATTCAATGTCGACTGACCCACCGCCTTCGCGAGCAAGCCCGCTCCCACATTGGTTTGTCGGTGAACATTAAATTTTTGTGCGAGGACACCGTTTTGCGCTCTACCGAAGTCGTGATCATTGGCGCTGGCGCCGCAGGGTTGATGTGCGCGCTGACCGCGGCCGCGCGCGGGCGGCAGGTGATGTTGCTGGACCACGCCAACAAGGCCGGCAAGAAAATCCTCATGTCGGGCGGCGGGCGCTGCAATTTCACCAACATGTACACCGAGCCGGGCAATTTCCTGTCGCAGAACCCGCACTTCTGCAAGTCGGCCCTGGCCCGCTACACCCAGTGGGATTTCATCGCGCTGGTGGCCAAGCACGGCGTGCCTTATCACGAAAAAAAGCTCGGCCAGTTGTTCTGCGATAACAAGTCCAGCGACATCCTCGGCCTGCTGTTGGATGAATGCGACCAGGCCGGCGTCAGCCTGCACCTGGACACCTCGATCACGCAGATCGAAAAAGCCGACGACGGCTACCGGCTGCAAACCACCCTCGGCGCCCTCGCCTGCCAATCCCTGGTGATTGCCACGGGCGGGCTGTCGATCCCCACGCTCGGGGCAACCGGCTTCGGTTATCAGGTGGCAAAACAGTTTGGCCACGAACTGCTGCCGACCCGCGCCGGCCTGGTGCCGTTCACCATCACTGATCAGCTCAAGGCCCTGTGCACTGAACTCTCGGGCACCTCGGTAGATTGCCTGGTGAGCTGCAACGACCAGAGTTTTCGCGAGAATATCCTGTTCACCCATCGCGGCCTGAGCGGCCCGGCGATCCTGCAGATTTCCTCGTTCTGGGAACCAGGGGACACGGTGCAGATCAACCTGCTGCCCGACCACGATGTGCCGCAATGGCTGCAACAGCAACAGGCCGAACGCCCCAACAGCGAACTCAAGACCCTGCTGGGCGAATTGTTCACCAAGAAAATGGCCAACCTGCTGGCCGACACTTGGTTCGTGTCCAAACCCATGAAGCAATACACCCACGCAGAGCTGGCGGACATCGCCGAGAAACTGGCGAGCTGGAATGTCGTTCCCGCCGGCACCGAAGGCTACCGCACCGCCGAAGTCACACTCGGCGGCGTCGACACCCGGGAAGTCTCGTCCAAGACCATGGAGTCGCTGAAAAGCCCGGGCCTGTATTTCATCGGCGAAGTGCTGGACGTCACCGGGCACCTGGGCGGGTTCAATTTCCAGTGGGCCTGGGCTTCCGGGTATGCGGCGGCGCAGTACGTCTGAGCCGACACGACTCGAATGTGGGTAATAAACCCTGTGGGAGCGGGCTTGCTCGCGAAGGCGGTGTATCAGGCAATTCAATAGCGGCTGACACACCGCTTTCGCGAGCAAGCCCGCTCCCACAGTAGCTCGGCGGCGGACATCGGAACACTTTTTGCTGCCAGATGTGATCGCCGCCATTGCGTCGGCGTCATTACTGCCTCAATTTAGCGTCATTGCCCGTCAGGCCCGTGCACTTCATGTCAGCGAACTCGTTTAGCCAGTCTTTGCGTCGCCTTTGGGCGTTGGATAAGTTCAGTTATAGCGTGCGGGTCTTCATCGCCCTGACCGGCAGCATGGGGTTGTGTTGGTACCTGGACGAGATGGCGCTGCTGATTCCCTTGTTCCTGGGCATCATCGCCAGCGCCCTGGCCGAGACCGACGACAGTTGGCAAGGCCGCCTCAATGCGCTGGCAGTCACGCTGCTGTGTTTCAGCACCGCAGCGCTGTCGGTGGAGTTGCTGTTTCCCTACCCCATCCTGTTCATCGTCGCCCTGGCCCTGGCGGCATTCGGCCTGACCATGCTTGGCGCCTTGGGCGAACGTTATGGCGCAATTGCCTCGGCCACCCTGATTCTTTCGGTCTACACCATGATCGGCGTGGACCAGCGCGGCGTCGCCGTCAACGATTTCTGGCACGAACCCCTGCTATTGGTCGCCGGTGCCGCGTGGTACGGCGTGCTGTCGGTCGTGTGGCAGGCATTGTTTTCCAACCAGCCGGTGCAGCAAAGCCTGGCGCGGCTGTTTCGCGAACTGGGACGCTACCTCAAGCTCAAATCATCGCTCCTGGAGCCGATCCGCCAACTGGACATCGAAGCACGCCGCCTGGAGCTGGCCCAGCAAAACGGTCGGGTGGTCGCTGCGCTCAACAGCGCGAAGGAAATCATCCTGCACCGCGTCGGCAATGGCCGGCCCGGCTCGAAGGTCAGCCGCTACCTGAAGCTGTACTTCCTGGCCCAGGACATCCACGAACGGGCCAGCTCGTCCCACTATCCCTACAACGCCCTGGCCGAGGCGTTCTTCCACAGCGACGTGCTGTTCCGCTGCCAACGCCTGCTGCGCCAGCAAGGCAAGGCCTGCCAGGCGCTGGCCGAATCGATCCAACTGCGCCAGCCATTCATCTACGACGATACTTTTGCCGAAGCCCTCAACGACCTGCACGCGTCCCTCGAACACCTGCGCATCCAGAGCAACCCGGCCTGGCGCGGCTTGCTGCGGTCGTTGCGAGCCCTGTCGGTGAACCTGGGCACCATGGACCGCCTGCTCAGCGACGCGAGCAACCCCGACGCCCTGGCCGACGCCACCGACAGCAGCCTGCTGGACCGCTCGCCGCGCAATCTCAAGGACGTCTGGCTGCGCTTGCGTACGCAGCTCACGCCCACCTCGCTGCTGTTCCGCCATGCCCTGCGCTTGCCCCTGGCCCTGAGCGTGGGCTACGCCATGGTGCACCTGATCCACCCGTCCCAGGGCTATTGGATCATCCTCACCACGCTGTTCGTCTGCCAGCCCAACTACGGCGCCACCCGGCGCAAGCTCGGCCAGCGGATCATCGGCACCGCCATCGGCCTGACCGTGGCCTGGGCGCTGTTCGACCTGTTTCCCAATCCGCTGGTGCAATCGTGCTTCGCCATTGCCGCCGGGGTGGTGTTCTTTACCAACCGCACCACCCGCTACACCCTGGCGACGGCGGCGATCACCGTCATGGTGCTGTTCTGCTTCAACCAGGTGGGCGACGGCTACGGGCTGCTGCTGCCACGGTTGTTCGATACCTTGCTGGGCAGCCTGATCGCCGGGCTGGCGGTGTTCCTGTTCCTGCCCGACTGGCAAGGTCGGCGGCTGAACAAGGTGTTGGCCAACACGCTGACCTGCAACAGCATTTACCTGCGCCAGATCATGCAGCAATACGCTGCCGGCAAAAGCGACGACCTGGCTTATCGCCTGGCCCGACGCAACGCCCACAACGCCGATGCCGCGCTGTCCACCACGCTGGCCAACATGCTGATGGAGCCGGGGCACTTCCGCAAGGAAGCCGACGTGGGCTTCCGCTTCCTGGTGCTGTCCCACACCCTGCTCAGCTACCTGTCAGGCCTGGGCGCCCATCGCGGCACCGAGTTGCCGACGCAAGTACGCGAACAATTGATCGACGGTGCCGGGGTGAAACTGGCGGCGAGCATCGACGAAATCGCACAAGGCCTGGCAAGCAAACAGCCGATCGCGATCCAGAGCGATGAAGAGGAAGCCCTGGCCAGTGAGTTGGAGCAGATGCCCGATGAGATCGACGAAGGACAGCGGTTGGTGCAGACGCAATTGGGGTTGATCTGTCGGCAGCTGGGGCCGTTGCGCACGTTGGCGGCGCATCTGATCAAGGATACTGGCGAGGCTTGAGGGTTGTGGTGAATGGGCCGCCCCCTTCGCGAGCAAGCCCGCTCCCACAGGAGTACGCATTCCAAATGTGGGAGCGGGCTTGCTCGCGAAGAGGCCAGTCCAGGCAAATCAACCTTTAAGCTCACATACCATGTTGCTTGAGCAACCGGTCATAACTCCCATCCGCCTTCATCGCCGCGATCGCCCGATCGAACCCGGCCACGATCTGCTCATGCTCCGGGTTCTTCAGGCTGACCAGGATGTGCAGGCTGTTTTCGCTCAAGGGCTTGGGCAGGAACTCCACGGCGCTGCGCACCGTGGGCGATTCACGGGCCAGGTAATAGCGGGCGACGTACTCGTCCTCCAGGGTCAACTTCACCCGGTCGGCCGCCAGCATGCGCACTGCCATGGCGAAATTGTGCACCGGCACTTTCTGCATTTTCGGGTCTTCGTCGAACGCCTTGGAATAGGCGTAACCGCGCACCACGGCGATGGGATACGCACGCAACTGGGGCAGGCTATCAAACTGGATCGCTTCGTCCTTGCGCTTGATGAAGCGCACGCGGTTGAGCAGGTATTCGGCCGAGAACCGGCCTATGTGCGTGCGCTCCTCGCTGTACCAGGCATTGATCAGCACATCATAGCGGCCCTCGCCGATACCCAGCATCGCCCGGGCCCAGGGCACTTGTTCGAAGTCCGTGGCATAACCGGCCCGCGCCAGGGCCGTGCTGACGATGTCGGTCGCCAGGCCGCCATTGATCAGGGTGGAATCGGTAAAGGGCGGCCAGGCATCGGCAACCAGGCGCAACTTCTGCGCACAGGCCTCGTAGCTCAGCAACAGCAACCCGATCAATGCAAGAGCTCGATGCAATCGCGGCATGCCAAACATCCTTGACGGGTTCAAAGCCCGGTTTGTTTTTAGCCCAAACCCAACGGGCATCCTCGGACACCCGGTCCTAACATTAGCTCATTGGAACCGCTGCGCAGCGCTGCCATGAAGATTACACAAAGACGACAGTCCCGCGACAAAGGAATGATGGCATTTTGGTCTTTGTCACAGATTTTCGGGTCGTGCAAGCAAGAGACTTCCGAGCCAAGCACGCTTACTATCGGCATCAGGTTCTTCAGGAAATTCAAAAAATGGATATCGAATGGGTCTGCAAACATCACACTGACCTGAGCAAGGAGCAGCTGTATGCCGTCCTCAAGCTGCGCGCCGAGGTGTTCGTCGTCGAGCAGAACTGCGCCTACCCGGACGTTGACGGCCTGGACCTGGAGGGCGACACCTGCCACTTGATGGCCTGGCACGACAACCACTTGGTGGCTTACCTGCGCCTGCTCGACCCGCACTCGCAAAACAGCGACGTGGTGATCGGGCGCGTGATCATCGCGCCACAGGCACGCGGCCAGGGGCTGGGCCATACGCTGATGGAAAAGGCCCTCAAGCAGGCCGAGAAGCATTGGCCCGGCGTATCAATCTCGTTGTCGGCCCAGGCGCATTTGCAGGGGTATTACGGGCGGTATGGGTTTGAAGTGGTGGGGGTGGAGTATATGGAGGATGGGATTCCACACATCGGCATGCATCGTCCTTAAGATCCCCTTCGCGAGCAAGCCCGCTCCCACAAGGGTTCCGAGGTGGACACAGATTTTGTGCCCACAGAAGACCACACTGTGGGAGCGGGCTTGCTCGCGAAGGCGTCAGCCCAGACACAACCAGTATTCAGGGATACTCAAGCACCGCCTTGATCCGCGGCAAATTCCCCTCGATCCACCCCCGATCGATCGCCCCCCAATCGCGAATCCGATACCGCCCGGCATGGTTGCGCGCGCCGTCCTCTTGCTCGAACTCACACACGATATCCAGGTCAGCCAGCGCGGCGATGGTGTCCTGGGCGGTACGCCGGGGCATGCCGGTGGCTTCGGTGAGCGCCGGGACGTTGCTGGCCAGGCCGCTGTCGATCAGGTAAGCCACGTACAGGCGACGGTAGAAACTGGTCTTGGTCTTGCTCACGTCCATCCGGTCATTCCTTGTGAGGTTGCAGGTCCCGCCAGGTCAGGTACACCCGCAGGTCGAATTCCAACTGGTGATAGCCCGGCAGCATGTGTTCGCAGAGTTGGTAGAAGGCCTTGTTGTGGTCTGACTCCTTGAAGTGCGCCAGCTCGTGCACAACGATCATCTTCAGGAACTCGGGCGCTGCGTCCTTGAACAGCGCCGCGATGCGGATCTCCTTCTTGGCCTTGAGCTTGCCGCCCTGCACCCGCGACACCGCGGTGTGCAGGCCGAGGGCGCGGTGGGTCAGGTCCAGGCGACTGTCGAACAACACCTTGTCGATGGCCGGTGCGTTACGCAGGTATTGCTGCTTGAGGTCCAGCGCATATCCGTACAGGGCCTTGTCGCTCTGGATTGGATGCCGACCCGGATAGCGCTGTTGCAGGTATTCGCCCAGGCGGTCCTGGGCGATCAATTGCTGCACTTGGGCTTGCAGGGCGGCAGGATAGGCCTGGAGGTATTTGAGCGCGGTCATCAAGAGGGCAACACAGTCACAAGAGGCCGCCAGTGTAGCGAATTCAGGCCTGCACCGCGCTCCAGTCGAAGGGCGTGGCGAAGGCATTGGTGTCTTCGGCCATCAACGGTCGCGCCACGAGGAACCCTTGCACGTACTCGCAGCCATGGGCCTGCAGCCACTGATACTGCTCGCGGGTTTCCACCCCTTCGGCGATCACCCGCAAGCCCAACTGCGTACACAGGTCGATCACCGAGGCCGCCAACGCCGCATCCCGGGGCGACCCTGGCAAACGGGCGATCAAGTGCCGATCAAGCTTGAGGGTATCGAGTTCAAGGTCGCGCAGATGCGCCAGCGAACAAGGACCCGAACCAAAGTCATCCAAGGCCACCCGCACGCCCAGTTGGCGCAGCAGACGCAATTGCTTTTGGGTTTCATCGGGGTTGCGCATCAGCGCATCCTCGGTCACCTCGACCTCCAGTTGCCGAGGCTTCAAGGCATGGCGTTCCAGGACCTGGCGCAACTCGGTCACCAGGTTCGGCATGCCGAATTGAGTGCTGCTCAGGCTCACGCCCAACACCAGGTCGTCCGCGAACAAGCGCTCCCAGACTTTGCGCTGGGCCGCGCTGCGATGATAGATCCAACTGCCCAACCGACTGATCAACCGCGCCTCTTCCAGCAACGGCAGGAACAGCCCCGGCGGCACATCGCCGACGCTCGGGTGCTGCCAGCGCAACAGCGCCTCGAATCCGCGGATCCGCCCGTCGACGATACTCACCTGCGGCTGGTAGACCATATTGAAATCACGGTTCTCGATAGCCGAGCGCACGCTCTCTTCCAGCATCAGCCGTGAACGGGCCCGACCGTTCATTTCGTGATCGTAGAAACGGTATTGCTGGCGGCCGGCACGCTTGGCTTCGTACATGGCGATGTCGGACGCCCGCAGCAGCCCATCGAGGTTGGCGCCACAGTCGGGGTAGGTCGCAATGCCGATGCTGGCGCCGAGCGCCACGTCCATGCCTTCGATCTGCTGGCAGATCGCGACGCGCTCGATGAGCTTCTCCGCGATCTTCGCCGCCTGCTCGGGAAACTCCAGGTCCAGCAACGCCGTGAACTCATCCCCGCCCAGCCGCGCCAGGATATCGAAGGGGCGCAGGCACGCCTTCAACTGCTCCGACACCCAGCGCAAGACCCGGTCCCCGGCATCGTGCCCGAGTGAGTCGTTGACCCGCTTGAAGCCGTCGAGATCCAAGTACAGCAACACCCAGTTGCTTTCCAGGCGCTCGCTGCGCATCAACAGGTTTTCCGCGGTCTGGTAGAAACCCCGGCGGTTGAGCAAGCCGGTCAACGGGTCCGTGACGGCCTGGTATTCGAGTTGCTGGTGCAAATGGCGCACCACCGACATGTCCTGGAGCGTCACCACCATCGCCTTCTGCTCCGACGGCAACGGGGCGCAGGACAAGGCCACCGACACCTGCTGGCCGGGTGCCGTGCGCAGCACCGCGTCATGCAATCGCCAGGTTTCACCACGCTGATAAGCGTTGTGGATATCGGAACCGATCCATTCGGGGATGTGCGGTTTTTGCAGGAAATCCAGGAATGGCATGTCCTGCAACTGCTCGGCGGTGGCATTGAGCAAGCGGCAGGTGGACGGGTTGGCGAAGCGGATGCAACCGTTCTCATCCACCACCAGGATGCCTTCGGCGGCGTTGTCCAGCACCGAGGCATTGAACGCCCTGGCCGCTTCGAGATCCTGGCTCAGGCGCTGCAAGGCCCGGCGATTGCGCTGGTGCTCGAGCAACGCCTGGACCTTGGGCTTGAGGATTTGCGGATCGAAGGGCTTGAACAGGTAGTCCACCGCGCCACTGGCGTAGCCCTTGATGACCGCGTCCTGGGACTGCTCGTTGGCGGTCAGGAAAATGATCGGCGTGAGCCGCGTGCGCTGGCTGCCACGCATCAGGCGCGCCACTTCGAACCCGTCCATGTCGGGCATCTGCACATCCAGCAGCACCAGGTCGATGTCGTGCTCGAGCAGCAGATTAAGCGCCTCGACCCCCGAGGACGCAGTCATCACCCGCCAATCCTGACGCTGCAGCAAGGCCCGCATGCTGAGCAGGTTTTCAGGGTAATCATCAACAATCAAAAGGACAGAGCTGTCTTCGCCGGGCGTTGGTTGCGCGCGTTCCATGCTGCTTCTCTTATCGGGCGCCACGTCCGTTTTTACGTAGCAAAGCGGACAAATACTGTCCCCTCACTCTAGACCGTGATTTTGAAAAGCAGTAGGTGTCAACGCGCCATCATCCAGACAAAGCCCGAAATAGCCGACTAACGGTCACCCTCCCCAGGCACAGAAACTGCAAAGACCTCATCGACGAACAATTGACGTCAAACATCCGCCGAACGGTCTACAAGAAAAGCCCAAGTCCAGCGTTCCGAACGCTTCAAAAGGGCGGTTTAAAGCCTCCCGCTACGGCATTCACCTTCACACCTTTGATACGCAGGACCTGGACATGATCGATCTCGCAACCTGGAACTTGAGCATCCCCGAGGGCGCCCCTCCGGCAACCATTGAAACCTCACAACTGGTTCAAGGCTTCAAGAACCAGTACTTCAACTCAGAAACCGGCACGGTGTTTTTCTGGGCCCCCGTGACAGGCGCCACGACGGCCAATGCTATTTACCCACGCAGCGAACTGCGCGAAACCAATAGCGACGGCACCTTGCGCAATTGGCTTTACCCGTCGGCGGACAACACCTTGCGCGCGACCGTCACCGTCAACCAGGTGCCCAGCACCGGCAAGATCGTGATCGGACAGATTCACACCAAAGACAGCACCAGTCCGATGGTGAAACTGGAATACCAATACAAAACCTACAGCTCCACCGGAAATATCGTCGCCAAGGTGCGTCTTCGTCCGGACGACGCGACGGGCCAGGTCATTACCATCGCCACGGGCGTGACCCTCAACCGGAGTTTTTCCTACATGATCCACCTGAGCCCGAAGGGCGCACTCGGCATCACGGCGGCGGGCTACAACTGGCGAACCACCGTTGATCCGAGCTGGAAAGTCAAACCGCTCTATTTCAAGGCGGGTGTGTATGTGCAGGACAATACCGGCTACGTCACCGAAGGTGGGAAAGTGACGTTCAGCCTGCTGGAAATCAAACACACCACGCTTTGAGTGCAACCTGCTGCGTCGTAATAGCGGCACGGAACGCTGCTATCGGCGCCCCTCCTTAGAAAGCATCCGGCTTGGGTAATGCCTGTCAGTTAAGTGGATAGCACGGGCAAACACACAACCGTGGCGAGGGAGCTTGCTCCCGCTGGGCCGGTCCGACGCCTCGGGCGTAGCAGCCC
>NZ_JABWRB020000005.1 GCF_014268745.2 Pseudomonas zanjanensis
TGGTGTTTACGCCAATTTCTCGAACTTCAAATCCCACACCCCATGCCCAAGCCGTTCGCCACGGCGCTCGAACTTGGTGATCGGCCGTTCAGCCGGGCGCGGCACGCACTTGCCGTCTTCGGCCAGGTTGCGATAACCCGGGGCGACGTTCATCACTTCCAGCATGTACTCGGCGTAGGGTTCCCAGTCGGTGGCCATGTGTAGCACACCGCCGACCTTCAACTTGCTACGCACCAGCTCAGCGAACGACGCCTGGACGATCCGGCGCTTATGGTGACGGCTTTTGTGCCAGGGATCCGGGAAGAACAGCATCAGCCGATCGAGACTGTTATCGGCCACGCAGCGGTTGAGCACTTCGATGGCGTCACAATCGTAGACCCGCAGGTTGGTCAGCCCTTGGGTCAGTACGCCATTGAGCAGCGCACCGACGCCTGGACGGTGGACTTCCACACCAATGAAATCCTGCTCAGGTGAAGCGGCGGCCATCTCCAACAACGAGTGGCCCATGCCAAAGCCGATTTCCAGCGAGCGCGGGGCCGAGCGGCCAAATACCTGGTCGAAGTCGACCGGTGCGTCAGCCAACGGCAGGACATAAAGCGGCGCGCCCTGCTCCAGGCCACGCTGCTGGCCTTCAGTCATGCGCCCGGCGCGCATCACGAAACTCTTGATGCGGCGGTGCTGGCGCTCTTCGCCTTCTTCCGGCAGGACCGGCGTGTCGTTCGATTCAGTCATCAATGGCTCTTACTTGATCAGACCATCCAGCGGCGAGGAGGCGCTGGCGTAAAGTTTTTTCGGCATGCGCCCGGCCAGGTACGCCAGGCGACCGGCGACGATGGCGTGTTTCATGGCTTCGGCCATCAGGATCGGCTGCTGGGCGTGGGCGATGGCCGAGTTCATCAGCACCGCTTCGCAACCCAGTTCCATGGCAATGGTGGCGTCGGAGGCGGTACCGACACCGGCATCCACCAACACCGGGATCTTGGCTTCTTCCAGGATGATCTGCAGGTTGTACGGGTTGCAGATCCCCAGGCCCGTGCCGATCAGGCCGGCCAGCGGCATGACCGCGATGCAGCCGATCTCCGCCAGTTGACGGGCAATGATCGGGTCGTCGCTGGTGTAGACCATCACGTCGAAACCTTCCTTGACCAGGGTCTCGGCGGCCTTGAGGGTTTCGATCACGTTGGGGAACAGGGTCTTCTGGTCCGCCAGCACTTCCAGCTTCACCAGGTTGTGGCCGTCGAGCAGCTCACGGGCCAGGCGGCAGGTGCGCACAGCCTCGATGGCGTCGAAGCAACCGGCGGTGTTCGGCAGGATGGTGTAGCGATCCGGCGGCAGGATATCCAGCAGGTTCGGTTCGCCCGGGTTCTGGCCGATGTTGGTCCGGCGCACGGCGACGGTCACGATCTCGGCGCCCGAGGCCTCGATGGCCAGGCGGGTCTCTTCCATATCGCGGTATTTGCCGGTGCCTACCAGCAAGCGCGACTGGTAGGTACGACCGGCCAGGACGAAGGGCTTGTCGCTACGAACGATGCTCATGGGAAATCCTCTGTTGGGGTGAGGTTCTTGCGAAATGCTGCGAAACCGAGGCGACTAGCCGCCGCCGATGGCATGGACCACTTCGACCGAATCACCGTCGTTCAACGTGGTTTCGGCGTGCTGGCTGCGCGGGACGATATCCAGATTGAGTTCCACCGCGACGCGGCGTCCGGTGAGTTCCAGACGGGTCAGCAGGGCCGCAACGGTTTCACCGTCGGGCAGTTCAAGGGGTTCGCCGTTCAACTGAATGCGCATGCCGGATGCCGCCATCATTTTTAGGGGCTGGCATTCTAGCCCGATCAGTCTGGGTGACCCAAGCCCCTTGGTCAGCTACGAGCCACAAGCTTCAAGCGGCAAGTTGCAGGCGCCAGGCCGCGATGCCCAGGCACAACCAGCCGATCAGGAAGGCCACGCCGCCCAAGGGCGTGATGATGCCCAGCTTGGTAACGCCTGTAAGGGTCAACAAATACAGGCTGCCGGAGAACAACAGGATACCGATCACAAAGGAAACCCCAGCCCAGGTGACGATGCGTCCGGGAATGTGCGTGGCCAGCAGCGCGACGCCCAGCAACGCCAGGGTGTGGACCAGTTGGTAGGTGACGCCGGTGTGGAAAATCGCCAGGTAATCGGCGCTCAGGCGGCTTTTCAGGCCATGGGCGGCGAATGCCCCCAACGCCACGCCTGTGAAACCGAAAAAAGCCGCCAGCATCAGAAAGCTACGCAACATGGGAACTCCAATCAGACTCGGTGGGCAGGGTCTGTATAATGGCCCGCTCGACGGGTTCGGCCAAGCCATCTCTATGCTGCGTACATTGTTTCGACGATTCCTTAAAGCCCTGCTCTGGTTCGCCGTCGGCAGCGTTGTGCTGGTGCTGCTGTTTCGCGTGGTGCCACCACCGTTCACCGCGCTGATGATCGAGCGCAAGGTTGAATCCTGGTTCAACGGCGAGCCGATCGACCTGCAGCGCGACTGGCAACCTTGGGACCAGATATCCGACAGCCTCAAGGTTGCGGTAATTGCTGGCGAAGACCAGAAATTCCCCGAACACTGGGGCTTCGACATCGGTGCGATCCAGGCCGCCTTCGCCCACAATGGCCGTGGCGGCTCGATCCGCGGCGCCAGCACCCTCAGCCAGCAAGTCTCGAAAAACCTGTTCCTGTGGTCGGGCCGCAGCTGGCTGCGCAAAGGCCTGGAGGCCTGGTTCACCGCACTGATCGAAGTGTTCTGGCCCAAGCAGCGGATCCTCGAGGTGTACCTCAATAGCGTGGAGTGGGATGACGGCGTGTTTGGAGCGGAAGCGGCGGCGCGGCATCACTTTCGCGTGGGCGCGGGTGCATTGTCTCGGCAACAGGCCAGCCTGTTGGCGGCGGTGTTGCCCAACCCGCGAAAATGGAGCGCAAGCCGGCCGAGCCCCTACGTGCTACGGCGGGCGGGTTGGATTCGCCAGCAGATGGGCCAGTTGGGGGGCGCCGGTTATCTATTGCAGCTGAATGAGTCGCGGCGGGCGCCCTGGGCGCAATAACCAAGACCCTGGAGACCCCTTGTGGGAGCGGGCTTGCTCGCGAATGCGGTGCACCAGATACATTGATGTGGACTGGCACACCGCATTCGCGAGCAAGCCCGCTCCCACAGGTGGAGTGTCAGGTCCAAGATTGAGCACAAACAAAAACGCCCCGATCATCACTGATCGGGGCGTTTTTTATTGTCGCTATCGCAGGTCAAGCCGCGATCGAGACCTTGAGCTTGTTCATCGCGCTCTTCTCAAGCTGGCGAATCCGCTCGGCCGACACGTTGTACTTCTGCGCCAGGTCGTGCAGCGTGGCTTTTTCCTCGGCCAGCCAGCGCTGGTAGAGGATGTCGCGGCTGCGCTCGTCCAGCACTTCCAGTGCTTCGTGCAGGTTGGTATTGGAGTTGTCGCTCCAGTCGGCGTCTTCCAGTTGACGCGCCGGGTCGTACCGGTGGTCTTCCAGGTAGTTGGCCGGCGATTGGAAAGCGCTGTCGTCGTCCGCTTCGGCGGCCGGGTCGAAGGCCATGTCATGGCCGGTCAGGCGGCTTTCCATCTCGCGCACTTCCCGAGGCTCCACGCCCAGGCTTTCGGCAACGCGATGGACTTCCTCGTTGTTCAGCCAGGCCAGACGCTTCTTCTGGCTGCGCAGATTGAAGAACAGCTTGCGCTGGGCCTTGGTGGTCGCGACTTTCACGATGCGCCAGTTGCGCAAGATGAACTCGTGGATTTCCGCCTTGATCCAGTGCACGGCAAACGACACCAGGCGTACACCCATTTCCGGGTTGAAACGCTTGACCGCCTTCATCAGGCCAACGTTGCCTTCCTGGATCAGGTCGGCCTGGGCCAGCCCGTAGCCGGAATAGCTGCGGGCGATATGTACGACAAAACGCAGGTGGGCGAGCACCATCTGCCGAGCCGCCTCAAGATCCTGCTCATAGTAGAGACTCTCGGCCAGTTCACGCTCCTGCTCGGGGGTCAGCAGCGGGATGCTGTTGACCGTGTGCACATAGGCCTCCAGGTTCGCACCCGGGACCAGAGCATAAGCAGGTTGCAAAGAAGTGGTCATACGAAAAAACCTCCAACTTACATAACTCGTGCAGTTCAGCACTGCGAAAATTGACCGGGAACCGTAGGACAAGTTCCCACAAAAACCGAAAGGTCAATACGCGCAAAAAACACTATTTTGGCGCAAGCTCACGCAAGTGGCGTGCGACCGCAATCCATGCACCGATATAACCCAACAGCACCGCGCCAAGCAAGAGCGACAGACCGTCGGCGACTGGTACTCCGGCCAGCGAGAAATCACTGCCGTACAAACCGGCCAGCCCCACTACCGCATCGTTCAGCCAATCCAGGCCAAACGCCAATACGCCCCAAGACAGAATGCCGGCACCGAAGCCATACAGCGCCCCCATATAAAGGAAGGGCCTGCGTACATAACTGTCCGTACCGCCGACGAGTTTAATCACTTCTATCTCGGTGCGGCGGTTTTCAATATGAAGACGAATGGTATTGCCTATCACCAAAAGTAATGCAGAAACCAGCAGCACCGTCAGACCAAAGACAAACCGGTCGCCAAGCTTGAGGATCGCCGCCAGACGCTCGACCCAGACTAGATCAAGTTGCGCCTGTTGTACCTTCGGCAACTCGGAAAGTCTTTGTCTTAATGCTTCAAGGGCCGGCTTGTCGACCTCGTTCGGCGTCACCAGCACCACGCCTGGCAGCGGATTCTCCGGCAACTCCTTGAGGGCATCGCCCAGGCCGGACTGCTGCTGGAATTCCTCCAGCGCCTGCTCGCGCCCGATGTATTCGGCATCGGACACGCCTGGCATGGCCTTGATTTGCTCACGCAACGCCTGGCCTTCACCAGGGCTGGCGTCCATCTGCAGGTAGAGGGAAATCTGCGCGGCGCGCTGCCAGGAACCGCCGAGGCGCTCCACATTATTTAGCAATAATGACAGCCCCATGGGCAGGCTCAAGGCAACCGCCATCACCATGCAGGTAAAGAAGCTGCCGATGGGCTGCTTGCCCAGGCGCCGCAGGCTGTCCAGCAGGCTGGCGCGATGGCTTTCGATCCAGGCGCGCAGCAGCGTGGCGAAGTCCGGGCCGTCGTCATCGTCGCGCTTTTTCTTTTGCGGCTGCGGATCGGAGGCCTTCGGGGCCACGCGTTCGGCCACTTTCGGGCTGCGAGTAGCACTCATACGCCGGCCTCCCCGTCACCGATCAGTCGACCGCGTTGCAAGGTGAGCATGCGGTGACGCATGCGCGCGATCAGTGCCAGGTCGTGACTGGCGATCAGCACGCTGGTGCCCAGGCGGTTGATGTCTTCGAACACGCCCATGATTTCCGCCGCCAGGCGCGGGTCGAGGTTACCGGTGGGTTCGTCCGCCAGCAGCAAGGCCGGGCGATGGACGATGGCGCGGGCGATGCCGACGCGCTGTTGCTGGCCGGTGGACAGGTCGCCTGGGTACAGGTCGGTCTTGTCCGACAGGGCCACGCGCTCCAGGGCCGAGTCCACGCGCTTGACGATCTCGGACTTGGACAAGCCGAGGATCTGCAACGGCAACGCCACGTTGTTGAACACCGTGCGGTCGAACAGCAATTGGTGATTCTGGAACACCACGCCGATCTGCCGCCGCAGGTAGGGGATCTGGGCATTGCTGATGGTGCTCAGGTCCTGGCCGGCCAGCAGCAGTTTGCCAGTAGACGGTCGTTCCATCGCCAGCAACAGGCGCAGCAGGGTACTTTTACCGGCGCCGGAATGGCCGGTGACAAACAGAAACTCGCCCCGACGGACCCGAAAGCTCAGCTCATGCAAGCCGACATGACCGTTCGGATAGCGTTTACCGACCTGTTCGAAACGAATCATGAATGCTCCCGCTCGGCAAACAGTGCCTGGACAAAGGGCTCGGCTTCAAAGGTGCGCAAATCGTCGATGCCTTCGCCCACGCCGATGTAGCGAATGGGCAGGCCGAACTGCTTGGCCAGGGCGAAGATCACCCCGCCCTTGGCCGTGCCGTCGAGCTTGGTCAGGGCCAGCCCGGTCAGTTCGACGGTCTGGTTGAACTGCTTGGCCTGGTTGATGGCGTTCTGACCGGTACCGGCGTCCAGCACCAGCAGCACTTCGTGGGGCGCGTCAGCGTCGAGCTTGCCGATCACCCGGCGCACCTTTTTCAATTCTTCCATCAGGTTGTCTTTGGTGTGCAAGCGACCGGCAGTGTCGGCGATCAGCACATCGATGCCACGGGCCTTGGCCGCTTGTACAGCGTCGAAGATCACCGAGGCGGAGTCGGCACCAGTGTGCTGGGCGATCACCGGGATCTTGTTGCGCTCGCCCCACACTTGCAGCTGTTCGACCGCGGCGGCGCGGAAGGTGTCGCCCGCGGCCAGCATGACTTTCTTGCCTTCGAGCTGCAGCTTCTTGGCCAGCTTGCCGATGGTGGTGGTCTTGCCGGCGCCGTTGACGCCCACGACCAGAATCACGAACGGCTTGTTCTGCGAAGCCACCACCAGGGGTTTTTCCACCGGCTTGAGCAGGCTGGTCAGCTCGCCTTGCAGGGATTTGTACAGGGCATCGGCGTCGGTCAGCTGCTTGCGCGCGACCTTCTGGGTCAGGCTCTGGATGATCACCGACGTGGCCTCGACACCGACATCGGCAGTCAGCAGGCGGGTTTCGATGTCTTCCAGCAATTCGTCATCGATGACTTTCTTGCCCAGGAAGAGGCTGGCCATGCCTTCGCCGATGCTGGCGCTGGTCTTGGACAGACCCTGTTTGAGGCGGGCGAAGAAGCCGACCTTGTTCTCTTCGGCCGTGCGTGGCGGCTCGGCCGGAGTCGGAACCTCAGCCGGAGCAGGCTCTGGCTCAGGAACGGGTTGAGGCGCGGCGGGCGTAATGACGGACGCTGGCGCTTCGGCAACCGGCGCCTCGACCGGCTTCTCGACAGGTTGCGTCGTTGCCGGAATCGGTGGAGGGGTATGCGCTGCTTCGTCCTCGACCAGCGCAACCGGCTCTTCCGCCACCGGCAAGGTCAGCCAAGGGGTTTGCCCGGCCGGCGGGGTCAGCGGCTGCTCGGCCAGCGGCTCAGGCGCGAGCTCGGGTTCAGGCTCGGCCGGCTGCAGCACCGGCTCGGCAATCGGCAGGACGATGGGCGCCGCCTCTTCGGCCACTGTTTCGGCGGCGGGCTCAGGCAGCGCTTCTGGCTGTTCGACGACGGTTTCCTGCGGCTTCTTGCGCAGCCATCCGAACAGGCTTTTTTTCTCGCCAGCCGCAGCTGGGGTCTTCTTGTCGTCGTTGGAACCAAACATGGAGGACGGCTATCTCACGGTAGCGACGCGCCACGAGGGCGCCTCGGTGATAAATATTCAATGCTGAACAGACTGCGTTTCATCCAGCTTGTTCACGCGCAACATTTTGTCGAAGCGTCCCCAGGACGCCTCAAAGTCGATTTTTTCGAAGGACTGGTACGGCATCATCGGCGAAAACGTCGGGATCAACGAGCAAACCCAAGGTTTCTCCGGGGAACCCAGACAACCCCGGGCCGATAAAAGGCCCGATAGGCGTGGCCGCCAGTAAAACGGATCAGTATCCTAGCACCTCCTCGCCTGCTGAGGCTAAGACCTAGCAGGCAACCCAACAGGTTTAAACACGAATGAATGCTCTTGCCCGCCGCGCCGCAGGCCTGCTGCTCAGCACAGTTTGTCTGCCCTTTTCAGCCTTGGCTGCCGACCCACAACCCACCCATGAATTCACCCTCGACAACGGCCTGAAGGTCGTCGTGCGCGAAGACCATCGCGCGCCGGTGGTGGTGTCCCAGGTCTGGTACAAGGTGGGCTCCAGCTACGAAACGCCAGGCCAGACCGGTTTGTCCCACGCCCTTGAGCACATGATGTTCAAAGGCAGTGAAAAAGTCGGCCCCGGCGAAGCGTCGCTGATCCTGCGCGACCTCGGTGCCGAAGAGAACGCCTTCACCAGCGATGACTTCACCGCCTATTACCAGATGCTGGCCCGTGACCGCCTGGGCGTGGCCTTCGAACTGGAAGCCGACCGCATGGCCAGCCTGCGCCTGCCGCCGGAGGAATTCAGCCGCGAGATCGAGGTGATCAAGGAAGAGCGGCGCATGCGCACCGACGACAAGCCCATGTCCAAGGCCTATGAGCGCTTCAAGGCCATGGCTTACCCGGCCAGCGGCTACCACACGCCGACCATCGGCTGGATGGCCGACCTGGACCGGATGACCGTCGAAGAACTGCGTCACTGGTACCAATCCTGGTACACCCCGAACAACGCGACCCTGGTGGTGGTTGGCGACGTAACGCCGGATGAGGTCAAGTCCCTGGCCCAGCGTTATTTCGGCCCGATTGCCCGGCGCGCGGTGCCGGTCGCGAAAATCCCCCTGGAACTGGCCGAACCCGGCGAGCGCCAGATCACTTTGCATGTGCAGACCCAACTGCCCAGCGTGATGCTGGCTTTCAACGTGCCCAGCATCGCCACCGCGACAGACAAGGCGTCGGTCAACGCCCTGCGGCTGATCTCGGCCTTGCTGGACGGCGGCTACAGCGGCCGGATCCCGACCCAGCTGGAGCGCGGTGAAGAATTGGTGTCCGGCGGTTCGTCGAGCTACGACGCCTACACCCGTGGCGACACGCTGTTCACCTTGTCGGCAACGCCCAACACGCAGAAAAACAAAACCCTGGCCCAGGCCGAAGCCGGTCTGTGGCGCTTGCTCGATCAGTTGAAAACCACCGCCCCGACCGCCGAGGAACTGGAACGCGTACGCGCCCAGGTCATCGCCGGGCTGGTTTACGAGCGCGATTCGATCACCAGCCAGGCCACCGCCATCGGCCAGCTGGAAACCGTCGGTTTGTCCTGGAAGCTGATGGACACCGAACTCGCCGAACTGCAAAGCGTGACCCCGCAAGACATCCAGAAGGCAGCCCAGCTGTATTTCACCCGCTCGCGTCTAAGCGTTGCGCACATCCTGCCCGAGGAGAAAGCTCATGAGTGAGCGCAAATCATCGCGCCTGGTGCCGATCGGCCTGGTGTCGATCGCCCTGGCCTGCGCCCTGGCCTTTTACCTGACGCCGTCCAGCGACTCCAACGCCAGCCAGGCCTTGGACAAGGCCAAGTCCGGCAACAAACTGCAATCCTTGGCTGAACTGAACGACAAGGCGCCCAGCCGGCGCCAGCTCGATGTGCAAACCTGGAAAACCGTCGACGGCGCCAAGGTGTTGTTCGTCGAAGCCCGGGAATTGCCGATGTTCGACCTGCGCCTGACCTTCGCCGCTGGCAGCAGCCAGGACGGCGACGCCCCTGGCCTCGCCCTGCTGACCAACGCCATGCTCAACGAAGGCGTGGCCGGCAAGGATGTCAGCGCCATTGCCCAGGGCTTCGAAAGCCTCGGCGCGGACTTCGGCAACGGTGCCTACCGGGACATGGCCGTGGCGTCCCTGCGCAGCCTCAGTGTGGTCGACAAACGTGAGCCGGCCTTGAAGCTGTTCGCCGAAGTCGTCGGTAAACCGACCCTCCCCGCCGACTCCTTTGCCCGTATCAAGAATCAGATGCTGGCCGGCTTCGAGTACCAGAAGCAGAACCCCGGCAAACTGGCGGGCCTGGAACTGATGAAGCGCCTGTACGGCGAGCATCCGTATGCCCACTCCAGCGACGGCACCGCCGAGAGCATTCCACCGATCACCCTGGCCCAGGCCCGGGCGTTCCACGCCAAGGCCTATGCCGCCGGCAACGCCGTGATCGCACTGGTGGGGGACTTGTCCCGCGCCGAAGCAGAAGCGATTGCCAACCAGGTTTCCACCGCGCTGCCCAAAGGCCCGGCCCTGGCGAAAACCCCGCCACCGGTGGAGCCGAAGGCGAGCATCGGTCACATCGAGTTTCCGTCCAAGCAGACCAACCTGATGCTCGCGCAACTGGGCATCGACCGCGACGATCCGGACTATGCCGCCGTGTCCCTGGGCAACCAGATTCTCGGCGGCGGTGGCTTCGGCACGCGATTGATGACTGAAGTTCGCGAAAAGCGCGGCCTGACCTACGGCGTGTACTCCGGTTTCACGGCGATGCAGGCCCGCGGCCCGTTCATGATCAATTTGCAAACCCGTGCAGAGATGAGCGAAGGCACCTTGAAACTGGTGCAGGATGTGTTCGCCGACTACCTCAAGAACGGTCCGACCCAAAAAGAACTCGATGACGCCAAGCGCGAGCTGGCCGGCAGCTTCCCGCTGTCCACCGCCAGCAACGCCGACATCGTCGGCCAGCTCGGCGCCATGGGCTTCTACGACTTGCCGCTGAGCTACCTGGAGGATTTCATGCACCAGTCCCAGGAACTGACCGTCGAGCAGGTCAAGGCCGCGCTGAACAAACACCTGAGCACCGACAAGATGGTTATCGTCACCGCCGGCCCGAGCGTGCCGCAAAAGCCGTTGCCGCCCCCCACTGACAAACCTGCCGAGCAGCCGCTCGGGGTTCCGGAGCACTAATGGCCCGCCCATCCAATTCCAGCAAGAAACCCGTGCACAACGGTGTGAACCAGTTGCGCATCATCGGCGGCGAATGGCGCAGCCGGCGCCTTAGCTTCCCGGATGCCCCAGGCTTGCGCCCGACCCCGGACCGCGTGCGGGAAACCCTGTTCAACTGGCTCGCGCCCTACGTGGCGGGTGCCCGGGTGCTCGACCCGTTCGCCGGCAGCGGCGCCTTGTTTCTCGAGGCCCTGTCTCGTGGCGCCGCCATGGGCCAGGCGCTGGACGCCAACAACCTGGCGGTCTCCAGCCTGAAGGAACACCTGGGCACCCTGCGCTGCACCGTCGGCCAGGTGCAAACCGCCGATGCACTGCGCTACCTCGACAGCCAACCGGCGACACCTTTCGACCTGGTGTTCCTCGACCCGCCGTTCAACCAGAACCTGCTGCCGACGGTCTGCGCCTTGCTCGAGGAACGCCAGTGGCTGGCCGAGGATGCCTGGGTCTACACTGAAAGCGAGACCGCCCCGTCCACCCTGGGCTTGCCGGGCAACTGGCGCTTGCACCGCGAGCAGAAATCCGGACGGGTGTATTACGCGTTGTGGCAGCGTTTGACAAAGGACATGGGCTGAACGGCTGACCCGTACATCGAGAATAATAATGATGTCCGCCGCACCTGAACGTTTCGTCCCTGCTCCGGGCCTTGGCAATCCGCACCTGCAAACCTTGTGGGGCCCCTTGTGGCGCCCGACCACCCACATCGCGCGCCAACGCGAGCGCTTGTGGTTGGAAGACGGCGATTTCCTCGACCTCGACTGGCATGGCCCCCACAGCGCCGAGGCACCCTTGGTGCTGGTGCTGCACGGGCTGACCGGCTCTTCCAATTCGCCCTACGTGGCCGGGTTGCAGCAGGCGCTCGGTCGCCAGGGCTGGGCCAGTGCGGCGTTGAACTGGCGCGGCTGCTCGGGTGAGCCGAACCTGCTGCCCCGCAGCTATCATTCGGGCGTCAGCGAAGACCTGGTCGCCGCCATCGCCCATTTGCGCGCCCGACGCCCCTTGGCGCCGCTGTTTGCGGTGGGCTATTCGTTGGGCGGCAATGTGTTGCTCAAGCACCTGGGGGAAACCGGCGGCGACAGCCAGTTGCAAGGGGCGGTGGCGGTCTCGGTACCGTTTCGCCTCGACCAGTGCGCCGATCGCATCGGCCAGGGATTCTCCAAGCTCTACCAGGCGCATTTCATGCGACAACTGGTGGCCTATGTGCGCAACAAGCAACGCCAGTTTCTGCACGACGGACGTCACGAAGGCCTGGCGACCCTGGCGGCGCTGGGTCCGCTGGAGAACATGCGCACCTTCTGGGACTTTGACGGCCGGGTAACGGCGCCGCTGCATGGGTTCTCCGATGCAGCGGATTACTACCGCCGCGCCTCCAGCCGCTATTTCATGGCAGCTATCAGCACGCCGACCCTGGTCATCCAGGCCGCCGACGATCCTTTTGTCTTCCCCCACAGCCTGCCCGAACCGGGCGAATTATCGGCCTCGACCCGGATTGAATTGCACGCCCGGGGTGGGCATGTGGGGTTTGTCGACGGAACCTTGCGACGCCCCGGGTATTACCTGGAGCGGCGGATTCCCCATTGGCTGGCCAGCCTGGGGCGCGGCTGAGCGTGGCAAGGGCAGTAAAAGGATCTGCAGACAAAACGAATCCCCTGTGGGAGCGGGCTTGCTCGCGAAAGCGGTGGGTCAGATTGCATTAATGTTGGATGTACCGCCGTCTTCGCGAGCAAGCCCGCTCCCACAATTTTTTCCGGGGTGTTCACCAGTCTGGTGTTCACCCATATTGATTCCGGGTGTTCGCTATTCGCCCTTCGCCACGCCCCGCTGTGGATCATTGATCCACTCACTCCACGAGCCAGCATACAGCCGTCCCAACGGATAGCCTGCCAGGCACAAGGCAAACAGGTTATGACACGCCGTCACGCCGGAGCCGCAGTACGCCACCAGTTCGGTGGGCGAACGCTCGCCCAGTTTTTCGGCGAAGCGTTGCTTGAGCTGTTCGGCCGGCAGGAAGCGGCCATCGGCGCCCAGGTTGTCCGTGAACGCTGCGCACTGGGCGCCCGGGATATGCCCGGCTATCGGGTCGATCGGTTCGACTTCGCCCTTGAAACGCGGTAAGGCCCGGGCATCCAGCAAAGTCATGGCCGGCTCGCCAAGGCGTTGTTGCAGGGCTTGCGCATCGATCAACAAACTCGCGTCCGGCGCACCGCTGAAGGTCCCACGACCGTTCTGCGGCGGATCAAGACTCAGGGGCAAGCCGGCGGCATGCCAGGCCTTGAGCCCACCGTCGAGGATGTACACGCCGTCGCGCTTGCCCAGCCAGGCCAGCAACCACCAGGCCCGCGCGGCATAGGCGCCGGGACCGTCGTCGTACAGCACGACCTCGCTGTCGTTATCCAGCCCCCAAGTCTTGAGACGCTCGATCAACGCCTCGGGCTCGGGCAACGGATGACGCCCGGTCACGCCCTTGGTCACCGCTCCACTCAAGTCGCGCTCAAGGTCTGCGAAAGACGCCCCGGCAATGTGGCCCTCGGCATAACTGCGCTGACCGTAATCCGGGTCTTCCAGGGCGAAACGGCAATCGAGGATCACCAGCCCGGGCTGGGATCGCCGCTGTTCGAGGGCTTGGGGGCTGATGAGTTGCGCGATGGGCATGGTGAGCTCCTGTGACTGAATCGGGGATCGATTCCTACTGCCCTTCCTCCAGGGTCTGGGCCAGCGGGACGTAATATTCCTTGAACAGTGCATCCACCGCCTCGCGGGCCTGATCGGTCACGAAACCGGCCTCCAGCACCAGCACCTGATAGACGCCGCGCTTGATGGCCTGCTCGCTCAGGTGGCTGAAATTTTCCCGCGTGGTGCACAAGAACCGCACCCAGGACGTGAGGATGATCCAGGCGTTGAGGGTCAGGGATTCGATCTGCACCCGGTCCATCTTCAAGATACCGGCGGCAACGAAGCCCTCGTAGATCGCGGTGCCGTGGATCAGGCAGCGCTGGGAAAACCGCCGATAGCGGGCCGCCAGGTCAGGATCGCTGTCGAGCAGATGCTCCAGGTCCCGGTGCAGGAAGCGATACCGCCACATGGCCGCCAGCAGTTCCTGCAGGTAAAAGCGTTTGTCATCCACTGTGGCCGCCCGGCCCTGGGGCGGACGCAGGAAACTGTCCACCAGGTTCTCGTACTCACTGAACAGCACGGCAATGATCGCCTGCTTGTTGGGGAAGTGGTAATAGAGATTGCCCGGGGACATGTCCATGTGGGCGGCGATGTGATTGGTGCTGACGCTACGCTCACCCTGTTGGTTGAACAGCTCGAGGCTGTTTTGCACGATGCGCTCGCTGGTTTTCATTCGTGGGGCCATGGTTTGGGCTTTAATTCGACGAAAGCATTGAACGGCATCTTACGACCTATCCGCCACAGGAAAAACCCAAAGCCGCTAAGGATGTCGTTGACTTTCTAGAGTATAAGCTCTAAAAAACACCCACTCTAATAATATCTGGTGCCTGACGATGCCTGCCGACGTGGCCTACCTGCACGAGTCTCAACAACAACTGGACGAGCTGCGGTCGCGCTTCGATGCCCAGCGCCAGGCCTACGCCGTCCACCCGATGCCACCGGCCGTACAGCGCCGCCAATGGCTCAAGGCACTGCGGGAGGTATTAAGCAACGAACGCCAAGCCTTGATCGACGCCATCAGCCAGGACTTCAGCCACCGCAGCGCCGACGAAACACTGCTGGCCGAGCTGATGCCGAGCCTGCATGGCATTCATTACGCCAGCCGTCACCTCCAGGGTTGGATGAAGCCCTCCCGGCGCAAGGTGGGCATGGCCTTTCAACCGGCGTCCGCCAAAGTGATCTATCAGCCGTTGGGCGTGGTCGGGGTCATCGTCCCGTGGAATTACCCACTGTTCCTCGCCATCGGGCCGCTGGTAGGGGCACTGGCGGCGGGCAACCGGGTGATGCTCAAGCTCAGCGAATCGACACCGGCGACCGGTTTGCTGCTCAAGCAATTGCTGGCCCGGGTCTTCCCCCAGGACCTGGTGTGCGTGGTGCTGGGCGAGGCGGACGTGGGCATGGCGTTTTCCAAGTTGCCCTTCGATCACCTGTTGTTCACCGGCGCCACCAGCATTGGCAAGCATGTCATGCGCGCCGCTGCGGAAAACCTGACGCCTGTCACCCTTGAGCTGGGTGGGAAATCGCCGGCCATCGTGTCGGTCGATGTACCGATCAAGGACGCCGCCGAACGCATTGCCTTCGGCAAAACCCTGAATGCCGGGCAAACCTGTGTCGCCCCGGACTATGTGCTAGTGCCGCAGAACCGCGTCGGCGAGTTCGTCGAGGCCTATCGCGAGGCGGTTCGAGGGTTTTATCCGACCCTGGCGGACAACCCGGACTACACCGCCGTCATCAACGAACGACAACTGGCGCGGCTCAACGGCTACATCGGCGACGCTACCAGCAAAGGCGCGTTGCTGATCGAGCTGTTCGAGCAAGGCCAGGGTCGCCGCATGGCCCACAGCCTGCTGCTCAACGTCAACGATGAGATGACCGTCATGCAGGACGAGATCTTCGGCCCGCTGCTGCCCATCGTGCCCTATGACAATCTGGACCAGGCGTTTGCCTACATCAATCAGCGACCCCGCCCGCTGGCGCTCTACTACTTCGGCTACAACAAGGCCGAACAGCATCGCGTGCTCCACGAAACCCATTCCGGCGGCGTCTGCCTGAACGACACGTTGCTGCATGTCGCCCAGGATGACATGCCATTCGGCGGCATCGGGCCCTCGGGAATGGGGCACTACCACGGGCATGAGGGTTTCCTGACCTTCAGCAAGGCCAAGGGCGTGCTGACCAAACAGCGGTTCAACGCGGCGAAGCTGATTTATCCACCCTATGGCAAGCCGTTGCAGAAACTGATCCAGAAGCTGTTTGTCCGCTGACGCGTCTCTTGCCGGGTAATAACAATAATGAACCCAAGCCTCATCGATACCCCCGCGCTGTCACGGCGCGGACTGCTGAAATTCAGCCTCGGCGCCAGCGCCTTCCTGGCCACCGTCGGGCTCGGCGTCAGCCTGAGCGGTTGCTCGCCAAGCCAACCGGCCGCGGGCTTGATCGCCCTGCGCGACAGCGATCTGCCATTTCTACGCAGCGTCATCCCCGTGATGCTGGAGGGCGCAGTGACCCCCGAACGAATCCCTGCCGCCACTGACGAAACCCTGAAAAGCCTGGACAACGGCCTGGCCCACTTGTCCCCCGCCATGCTCAAGCTCACGCATCAGCTGTTCGATGTGCTCACCCTTGGCATTACCCGTGGACCACTGACCGGGGTCTGGGGCACGTGGGAGAACGCCAGCGCCGATGACATCCGCCAGTTCCTCGCCCGGTGGGAAAACAGTTCTCTGGACCTGCTGCGCCAAGGCCACAGTTCATTGCTGCAACTGGTGATGATGGCCTGGTACAGCCGCCCCGAGTCCTGGGCGCGTTGCGGGTATCCAGGACCGCCCAAGATTTGAAAGCCAGTGAGATCCTGTGGGAGCGGGCTTGCTCGCGAAGGCGGTGTGTCAGCTTGCATAAATGTTGAATGTACAGCCGCCTTCGCGAGCAAGCCCGCTCCCACAGGGTTCCTCATCGTCGACACATAACAATAAGAGAGCCCTGAACATGCCCGTACCCGATCCCTTCCGCGAAGGCCTCGCCCGCGGCTGGACCACCTACAACGGCGCGCAGCTGACCGAAGACCTGACCCTGGAAGCGGACGTGGCCATCGTCGGCAGCGGTGCCGGTGGCGGGACCACGGCGGAAATCCTCAGTGCCGCCGGCTACCGTGTGTTGCTGATCGAGGAAGGGCCGCTCAAGACCAGCCATGACTTCAAGCTGCTCGAAGACCAGGCCTACAGCAGCCTGTACCAGGAAGGCCTCGGGCGCATGAGCAAGGACGGCGCCATTATCATTCTCCAGGGCCGGGCCGTCGGCGGCACGACGCTGATCAATTGGACCTCCAGCTTCCGCACGCCCGACCAGACCCTCGACCATTGGGCCGCCGAGCACAACGTCAAGGGTCACGGCCGCGCTGACATGGCACCCTGGTTTGCGCAGATGGAACAACGCCTGGGCGTGGCGCCGTGGCTCGTTCCGCCCAACGCCAACAACGACGTGATCCGCAAAGGCTGTGAACAACTGGGCTACGCCTGGCACGTCATCCCGCGCAACGTCCGCGGTTGCTGGAACCTGGGTTATTGCGGCATGGGCTGCCCGACCAACGCCAAGCAGTCGATGCTGGTCACCACCATCCCGGCCACGCTGGACAAGGGTGGCGCGCTGCTTTACCTGGCGCGGGCCGAGCGCCTGACGATCAAGAACGACGCCGTGGTCGGCATCGAGTGCCAAGCCATGGACGAACGTTGCGTGGCGCCGACCGGGCGGCGCATCACCGTCAAGGCGCGGCACTACGTGCTGGCGGGTGGTGGCATCAACAGCCCGGGCCTGCTGTTGCGCTCCGAGGCGCCAGACCCGCACGAACGCGTGGGCAAGCGCACCTTCCTGCACTTGGTAAACATGTCCGTCGGGCAATTCGACGAGGTCATCAATCCGTTCTACGGCGCGCCGCAATCGATTTATTCGGATCATTTCCAATGGCAGGACGGGACTACCGGCAAGATGGCCTACAAGCTCGAAGTCCCGCCCCTGCACCCGGCCCTCGCCACCACGTTATTGGGCGGGTTCGGCGCCGAGAACGCCGTGCACATGGCCCAACTGCCCCATACCCACGCCATGCTGGCGCTGTTGCGCGATGGTTTTCACCCGGACAGTCCCGGCGGCAGCGTCGAGTTGCGCAGCGACGGCACGCCCGTGCTCGACTACCCCGTTTCGCCGTATACCTGGGATGGCCTGCGCCGGGCTTTCCACAGCATGGCCGAAATACAATTCGCCGGCGGCGCCAAGGCGGTCATGCCCGCCCATAGCGATGCCCACTACGTGAAGACCCTGGCCGAAGCCCGCACACTGATCGACGGACTCGACCTGGCCTTGTATCGCACGCGCCTGGGCAGTGCCCACGTGATGGGTGGCTGCGCCATGGGCGAAGACCCGAAAACCGCTGTCGCCGACAGCCTGGGCCGCCACCACCAACTGGGCAACCTGTCGATCCATGACGGCTCGCTGTTCCCCACCAGCATCGGCGCCAACCCGCAGTTGTCGGTGTACGGGCTGACCGCACAACTGGCGACGGCCCTGGCCGAACGCCTGAAAACCCCATGAACCCTGTATTGAAACCGTGGCGAGGGAGCTTGCTCCCGCTTGAGCGCGAAGCGCTCACAAAATGGGTCTGCTGCGCAGCCCAGCGGGAGCAAGCTCCCTCGCCACAGGCTTACCGAACGTCTGGATATCCGGGTTATTCGCAGCGTCTATAGTGCTTTCTTACGCAACAGCCGACTTGGCCGACCGAGAAGGCTGCGATACCATCCGACTCCCCAACGGACTCCCGCCAGGACGACGCGATGAACCGAGTGTTGTACCCAGGTACCTTCGACCCTATTACCAAGGGCCATGGCGATCTGGTCGAACGCGCCGCGCGCCTGTTCGACCATGTGATCATTGCCGTCGCCGCCAGCCCGAAGAAAAACCCGCTGTTCCCGCTGGAACAACGTGTGGAACTGGCTCGCGAGGTCACCAAGCACCTGCCCAACGTGGAAGTGGTCGGCTTCTCGACGCTTCTGGCCCACTTTGCCAAGGAAAAGAACGCCAACGTGTTCCTGCGCGGCCTGCGCGCGGTCTCGGACTTCGAGTACGAGTTCCAATTGGCCAACATGAACCGCCAATTGGCACCGGACGTCGAAAGCCTGTTCCTGACGCCGTCGGAGCGCTACTCGTTCATTTCCTCGACCCTGGTACGGGAAATTGCGGCGTTGGGCGGTGATATCACCAAGTTCGTCCACCCGGCCGTGGCCGATGCACTGACCCTGCGCTTCAAGAAATAGCTGGCGGGTGCTGCGAGCCGCCTCGCAGCACAGCGCAGTCCATCGCGCCCGCGTGCACTGCGCTCGTCAATGCGGCACAATTGCGCCCATACGTTTTCAGATGCCCGGGCCCAACGCCCCGGCAGGAGCCTGCATGTCCCTGATCATCACCGACGACTGCATCAATTGCGACGTCTGCGAACCCGAGTGCCCGAACGCCGCCATTTCCCAAGGTGAGGAAATCTACGTCATCGACCCGAACCTGTGCACCCAGTGCGTCGGCCATTACGACGAACCCCAGTGCCAGCAGGTTTGCCCAGTGGATTGCATTCCGCTGGACGAGGCTCATCCGGAGACGGAAGAGCAGTTGATGGAGAAATATCGCAAGATCACTGGCAAGGCTTGAGCCAGGTGGTTTTCTAGCGTCTGTACCGACGTCTTCGCGAGCAAGCCCGCTCCCATAGAAATCGACTGTGTTCACATGATTTGTGTCATAAGCACATCCCTTGTGGGAGCGGGCTTGCTCGCGAAGAGGCCCTCAGCCACCACCCAGATATAACTGTTGACCTTCACTCCTGCCGCTCAAACCCCTCCCCCACACACCCCAGGCATCGCACAAACGTGGCTTTCGCCGGGTCCACCACCAGCGCCTTCCCCGCATCGCCGACCCCACCGCCCAGCGCGGTAAAGGGCAACGACACCACGAACGCCCCCGCCCCGATCACCGTGGCGGCGAGCAGCAGTGGGCGGGCGATCAGCAGATCACCGATCATGGCAAAAGCCGGCGGATTCTGGATGGTGTAGCGCGGGTCGCCGCTGCCACTGTTGGCCTGGGCAGGCAAACCAACACTCAGCAGCAGCGCTAAAGCGACAGGTCGAAGCAATTTCATCGGGCGATCCTTCGGCTAAATCAGTTAATACTGACTATAGACCGTAGGACCGATCAGCTCTGGCAGCGAGGGCACCAGACGCTGGCGCGCTGGCCCAGGCGGATTTCCCGCAGCCCCGTGCCGCAGACCTTGCACAGTTCCCCGCCCCGGCCATAGACAAACAGCTCCTGCTGGAAATAGCCCGGCTGGCCGTCCCCACCGATGAAGTCCCGCAACGTGGTGCCACCGCGCTCGATGGCATGGGCGAGGATGCGCTTGATCTCGATCGCCAGCTTCAGGTAACGCGCCCGGGAAATGCCTCCGGCTGACCGGCGCGGGTCGATCCCGGCGGCGAACAGCGCCTCGGTCGCGTAGATATTGCCCACGCCCACCACCACTGCGTTGTCCATGATGAACGGCTTGACGGCCATGGAGCGCCCTCGCGAAAGCTGGAACAACCGCTCGCCATCGAACAGGTCGGTCAACGGCTCGGGACCGAGGCGAATCAACAACTCGTGATTAAGCGGGTCGAGGCTCCAGAGCATCGCGCCGAAACGCCGAGGGTCGGTGTAGCGCAAGGCCAGGCCCGACTCCAGCTCGATGTCCACGTGCTCATGCTTGAGGGCGGGCATGCCGACCTCCACCAGGCGCAAGTTGCCGGACATGCCCAGGTGGCTGATCAACGTGCCGACCTCGGCATTGATCAACAGGTATTTGGCCCGCCGCTCCACTTGCACGATGCGCTGGCCCGAGAGCCGCACGTCGAGATCTTCCGGGATCGGCCAGCGCAGGCGGCGGTCACGGACCACCACGCGACTGACCCGCTGGCCTTCAAGATGGGGCGCGATGCCGCGACGGGTGGTTTCGACTTCCGGCAGTTCTGGCATGGGGTTCTCGCGTCAGGCGAAGCCGCGCGCTCAACGGGAGGCGAGGTCGCGAATTTCCTGTTTTTGGGTCTGGAAGTCGTATTCCGACAAACCGATGTAGTCGAGCACCAGGCCCCCGACGCTCTCCCACTCGTGGTCTTCGGCCTGGTTGCCCAGCACCCGGTGGGAGGCACAGATGTTCTCGGACATCTTCAGGATCGCCAGCAGGTTTTTCAGCGGGCTGTTGTTGCGTGAAGACTCGTCGCTGAACACCGCCAGGGCATTGTGGTGGTTGGCAATGGCCTGGCTGACGTGATCCGGCAGGCGCCAGGACTTGGACGTGTAGTAACCGACCACCGCATGGTTGGTGTTGAACACGCGGTTCTCGGTGTCCACCACCCGGCACTCGGCGCTGGCACTGGCGTAGGCCTCTTCCAGCACGCTCATGTAGTTGGGAAACTGCTTGAGCATCAACGGCACGCCACAATCGTGGAACAGCCCCAGGGCATAGGCTTCGTCACCATTTTCCAGGCCGACGCGCTTGGCCAGGGTCAGGCAGGTCATCGCCACGTCCTGGGCCGTATCCCAAAAGCGGTTCAGGGTGACGATGGCGTCGTCGTGCAGCTCGCTTTTGATCGACTGCGCATTGATCAGGTTGATGATCGAACGGCTACCCAGCAGGTTCACCGCGCGCTGGATCGAGGTGATCTTGTTGCGCAGGCCGTAATACGGCGAATTGACGATCTTGAGCAAGGCCCCGGAAAGGCCCGGGTCCTGAGAAATCAGTTTGGCGATGGTCTCCAGGTCCGGGTCGGGCATGTACTGCTCCATCTGCAGATCCACCATGATCTGCGGCTGGGGCGGCACGCTGATGCCTTGCAAGGACTGTTGGATCTGTTCGGCAGTAAGCTCTTTGGACATGAGTACACACTCTGGGTCAGGCGGGGATTCTAACCCTTAAAGATGGATCCGATACACCGCAAGGGAGATCGGCGGAACTTTGCTTCAGGTATCGGCTTGCGCGTGAGGCCCGCGCTCTGTAGGAGCCTGCGATCTTTTGATTTTGATTTTGATTTTGATCTTGATCTTTCGCTCGCGACTCAATGGGCAGTGGAAAAGATCGCAGCCTCGTTGCACTCGACAGCTCCTACACAGCTCCTACACAGTTTCTACGGCCAAGGGAGAAGGTGTCCCCCTCACCACATGTCCACCGCAAGCCCCGCCAGGGTTGCAACACGGTATACTCCCGCTCTTTTTTCCGGAGCGACGTCATGTCCCTGCCTAGCCTGCGCCTCAAAGCCAACGCCGACCGTCGCCTGCGCGCCGGCCACCTGTGGGTCTACAGCAACGAAATCGATGTAGCCGCCACGCCCCTGCACGGCTTCAAGGCCGGCGACCAGGCCATCCTCGAAGCCGCCGGCGGCAAGCCGTTGGGCATCGTTGCGATGAGCCCCAACAACCTGATCTGCGCCCGGCTGCTGTCTCGTGACGTGAAGCTGCCGCTGGACAAGTCCCTGCTGGTGCATCGCCTCAACGTGGCGTTGTCCCTGCGCGAGCGGCTGTTCGACAAGCCGTTCTATCGCCTGGTCTACGGCGACTCCGACCTGCTGCCAGGCCTGGTGGTCGACCGCTTCGGCGACATCCTGGTGGTGCAGATCGCCTCGGCCACCATGGAAGCCCACAAGGACGACGTGATCGCCGCCCTGACTCAAGTGCTCAAGCCCAGCGGCATCCTGTTCAAGAACGACTCCGCCGCCCGTGACGCCGAAGGCCTGAACCGCTACGTCGAGACCGTGTTCGGCCTGGTGCCGGAATGGGTCGCCCTGGAAGAGAACGGCGTGAAGTTCGAAGCGCCAGTCATGGAAGGCCAGAAAACCGGCTGGTTCTACGACCACCGCATGAACCGCGCACGCCTGGCCCCGTACGCCAAGGGCAAGCGCGTGCTGGACCTGTTCAGCTACATCGGCGGATGGGGCGTGCAAGCCGCGGCGTTCGGCGCCAGTGAGGTGTTCTGCGTCGATGCCTCGGCCTTCGCCCTCGACGGTGTCGAGCGCAACGCCGCGCTGAACGGCTTCGCCGAGAAACTGACCTGCATCGAAGGCGACGTCTTCGAAGCCCTGAAGGAACTCAAGGCCAGCGAAGAGCGTTTCGACGTGATCGTCGCCGACCCACCGGCCTTCATCAAGCGCAAGAAAGACCTGAAGAATGGCGAAGGCGCCTATCGCCGCCTCAACGAGCAAGCCATGCGCCTGCTCAGCAAGGACGGCATCCTGGTCAGCGCATCGTGCTCGATGCACCTGCCCGAAGACGACCTGCAAAATATCCTGCTGACCAGCGCCCGTCACCTGGACCGCAACATCCAACTGCTCGAACGCGGCGGCCAGGGGCCCGACCACCCGGTACACCCGGCCATCGCCGAAACCCGCTACATCAAGAGCATCACCTGCCGGTTGCTACCCAACAGCTGAAGCAGGGCGGGGCCAGTGCCGTAGCGCTGCGCCCCGCACACTCGAATTGCATGCTGATCGCGGCCTTGGCTGCGATTTTTTTCGCGCCTGAATAAGTTTGTAGGAGAACCCCCACGCAATTACCAGAACCGCCCTACTCAATCTCCCCGTGACTGGCGGACATGACGCATTAGGATTGAAAGCTCCCCTCGGGTAAGCCTTGGAGCGCCTCATGACTGATCCGCAAAACCGCCTGGCGGCCCGTAAACCGGCCACCGTCGGCTTGTTGCTGACGCTGACGCTGCTCGGCGTCTTTCCAATCGATGTCGTGCTGCCCTCGTTCCCCGCCCTGTCTGAGCATTTTGAACGCCCATCGTCGGACATTGCCCTGTCCGTCAGCCTGTTCGCGGTGGGTATCGCCCTTTCGCAACTGCTCGTCGGTCCGCTTTCCGACGTCATGGGGCGCAAAAACCTGCTGTTGATCGGAATCACCGTTTCCGCCGTTGGCGCAGCAGGTTGCGTGGTTGCAGACGGTTATTGGTCTTTTTTGGGGTTCCGGATTGTCCAGGCTTTGGGGTGTGGTTTTTTTGTGTTGTCCCAAGCGCTGATCCAAGACCTGTTCACCGGCCAGGAACAGCAGCGACTGCGGATCTTCCTGGTCACCTGCGGCGGGATTTTCATTTCCGTTTCGCCCCTGGCCGGCACCGGGCTGCAAAGCTGGATGGGCTGGCGTGGCAGTTTCCTGGTGTTCATCGCCCTGGCCATCGCTGCTTTCATCACTGCCAGTCGTTTACTTCAACACCCTGCGGCAGGCAACCCACCCAAGCGCCTGGATTTCATCGCCGCCTATGGAAAGGTCTGCGGCGACTTCAGCTTCATGGCTTATTGGCTAACCTCGGCGCTGGCTTTTTCCTGCCATTTTTCGTTCATCGTCATTTCACCGCTGGTCCTGATCGACCAGTTGCACCTCTCCCCCGAAGCTTTTTCGTTGGCGCTGCTGGGCTATGGGCTGGCCTATATCGGCGGGGGCGCGGTAGCGTCCGTGCTGAGCCATCGAATCGATCCCCAAGCACAGATCATCGTGGGCCTGGGCCTGATCCTCGCCGCAGGCCTGCTGATGCTGGGGCTCGCCAATCACCTGGGCTTGTCAGTCACCACGCTGTTGCTGCCCATGATCGTCTGCACCACCGGAACGACCATCGCCCGCGCGGCCGCCCACACCCAAGCCATGAATCGATTCCCCGGGCAGGCCGGCACATCCGCTTCGGCCGGCAGCGTGCTGATCTTCATCGTCGGCGGGCTGACCAGCGCCGCGATCAGCCTCACCCCGCTGGACTTACAGCTGGCCCTGGCCCTCTGCCTGATCCTGCTCAGCCTGCTGGGGGTGGCTCTCAATGCCCTGGTCCGGCTGCGCGATAGGGTGTTGTTAGCCGGCTGAACCCTGCCAGTCGTCATCCCGCGCACGACATTGGCGTCCGATCAGCGCTTTGCGTCATTTCATCCTGGCGCCAGCGGTGTAGAATCGTGGCATTCATCGCCATTCATCCCCGGCGGGTTTATGAGCTCATGCCGAGGCGCGCAGCGATCCTGCAAAGTCATCGGCCACTTCCGGACACACGGCCAAACCCGGGTGTTCCAGACGTCGACAGAAGCTCACTCCCATTGATACCTGATAAGTACCTGATTAGCCGCCCGGAGTGCTCCATGCCTGATTACCGCTCGAAAACATCCACCCATGGCCGCAACATGGCCGGCGCCCGTGCCTTGTGGCGCGCCACGGGGATGAAGGATGACGACTTCAAGAAGCCGATCATCGCCATTGCCAACTCCTTCACCCAGTTCGTACCGGGCCACGTGCACCTCAAGGACCTCGGCCAACTGGTTGCCCGGGAAATCGAACGCGTCGGCGGCGTTGCCAAGGAATTCAACACCATCGCCGTGGACGACGGCATCGCCATGGGCCACGACGGCATGCTTTATTCGCTGCCGAGCCGCGAGATCATCGCCGACTCCGTCGAATACATGGTCAACGCCCACTGCGCCGACGCCATCGTGTGCATTTCCAACTGCGACAAGATCACCCCCGGCATGCTCATGGCCGCCCTGCGCCTGAACATCCCGGTGATCTTCGTCTCCGGCGGTCCGATGGAAGCCGGCAAGACCAAGCTCGCCAGCCACGGCCTGGACCTGGTCGACGCCATGGTGATCGCCGCCGACTCCAGCGCTTCTGACGAGAAGGTTGCCGAGTATGAGCGCAGCGCTTGCCCGACTTGCGGTTCGTGCTCCGGCATGTTCACCGCCAACTCGATGAACTGCCTGACCGAAGCCCTGGGCCTGGCCCTGCCGGGCAACGGTTCGACCCTGGCCACCCACAGCGACCGCGAACAGTTGTTCCTGCAGGCCGGCCGGACCATCGTCGAGCTGTGCAAGCGCTACTACGGCGAGAACGACGAGTCTGTGTTGCCGCGCAACATCGCCAACTTCAAGGCGTTCGAAAACGCCATGACCCTGGACATCGCCATGGGCGGTTCCACCAACACCATCCTGCACTTGCTGGCCGCGGCCCAGGAAGCCGAGATCGATTTCGACCTGCGCGACATCGACCGCCTGTCCCGTCACGTACCGCAGCTGTGCAAGGTCGCGCCGAACATCCAGAAGTACCACATGGAAGACGTGCACCGTGCCGGCGGGATCTTCAGCATCCTCGGCTCCCTGGCCCGTGGCGGCCTGTTGCATACCGACCTGCCGACCGTGCACAGCAAGACCATGGCCGAGGCCATCGCCAAGTGGGACATCACCCAGACCACCGACGAGGCCGTGCATCACTTCTTCAAGGCCGGCCCGGCGGGCATCCCGACGCAAACCGCGTTCAGCCAGTCGACCCGCTGGGAAACCCTGGACGACGACCGTGAAAACGGCTGCATCCGCAGCGTCGAACACGCCTACTCCCAGGAAGGCGGCCTGGCCGTGCTGTACGGCAACATCGCCCTGGACGGCTGCGTGGTGAAAACCGCCGGCGTCGACGAGTCGATCCATGTGTTCGAAGGCAACGCGAAGATTTTCGAAAGCCAGGACAGCGCCGTGCGCGGCATCCTCGCCGACGAAGTGAAGGCCGGCGACATCGTGATCATTCGCTACGAAGGCCCGAAAGGCGGCCCGGGCATGCAGGAAATGCTCTACCCGACGTCCTACCTGAAATCCAAGGGCCTGGGCAAAGCCTGCGCCTTGCTGACCGATGGCCGCTTCTCCGGCGGCACCTCGGGCCTGTCCATCGGCCACGCTTCGCCGGAAGCGGCGGCGGGCGGCGCCATCGGCCTGGTGCGCGATGGCGACAAGGTCCTGATCGACATTCCGAACCGCTCGATCAACCTGTTGATCAGCGACGAAGAACTGGCCGGGCGCCGCATCGAACAGGACAACAAGGGCTGGAAACCGGTGGAAGTGCGTCCGCGCAAAGTCACTACGGCCCTCAAGGCCTACGCCCTGCTCGCCACCAGCGCCGACAAAGGCGCGGTGCGTAACAAGGCGATGCTTGACGGCCTGTAAGCGCTGCCCATAAAAAAGCCCCGCCAAGTGCGGGGCTTTTTTTTGGGCTTCAGTTCGACCCTTTGAGCCAAGTCATCTTTCGTGGCGAGGGAGCTTGCTCCCGCTGGGTCGCGAAGCGGCCCCAAAAATTCGTCCCTCACCTCAATGCGTGGGCTGACTTTAGGGCTGCTACGCAGCCCAGCGGGAGCAAGCTCCCTCGCCACAGGGTTCCTTGGTATCCCTGTGGGATGGGGGTTTATTGGATGTCTTCAGGCTTGACGATCACCCAGTTCTTGTCCGCCGTCACTGGCAGTCCTTCCTTGGCTTGGGCCGCGGCGTGCTTGGCCATCATGCCGTTGATCTGGGTCATGTACTTGTCCTTGCGGTTGACCCACAGGTGAATTCCGCCCTTGGCCACGTCCACATCGTGGAACAGCATGTAGCCGTCACTGGTCGGTGTGTCACCCGCCACCAGCACCGGTTTTTTCCATTCGTCGATGTACGTCAGGATCGCCGCGTGCTTGCCGGCCATCCAGGTTGCCGGGGTCCACAGGTACGGCGTGTATTCCAGGCCAAGGTTGGCTTTCTCGTCATATTTGCCCGCGGTGATCTGCTTGCGGGCGGTGGTCAGCTCGCCGGTCTTGCGGTCCTTGAGCAGCGTGGTCACGCCGATCACGTTCTGCGGCTTGAGGTTGTAGCCATACTTCGGATCGGACGCGACCATGCGCACCAGTTCTTCGGAAGCGGCGGTCATGACATAGACCTCGATGCCGTTTTCCATCAGTTTGTTGTACAACTCGGCCTGGCCGGTGAAGATCTTCGGTGGATTGACGGTGTACTGGACCACCTTGTCGCCATCGTAATAACTGGTCGGCACCGGCTTGCCGGACGCCATCAGCTCATCGACATAGCCCTTGAGCTCCTTGAGCGTGAAACCCGAGAACACCTGGGCCACCCACGGGTAACAGACCATGTCGTCCACTTCGCACAAACGGTAGTAATAGCTGAACAGGCTTTCCTTATGGTCGGCCGTATCCTTGAACGGCATCAGCTTCAAGGACGGGTCGAGGGTTTCCCGGGTGATGAGGCCCTTGTTCTCCATGAACGGCAGCAACGACTCCTCAAGGTCGTAGCGGTAACTGGTGTTGTCCATGTCGAACACCGCGTAGTTACCCTTGTTGGCATTGGCGGCGATCATCGCGTCCAAGGCCTTGGCCTGCTCCGCTGGCCAGTGCTTGAGTTCGGTGGCAAGTGCCTGGCCGACGAGGCCAAGACTCAAGGCGACAGCGAGAAAACGAGGTGCGAGCTTCATCGGCATTTCTCCCGGGTTCAAAGAACTCGACGCTAACAAATGCGTGTGACAATCCTCGCCCAGCCGCGACCGCTTGCGTCCTGATCACGCCAGCGACGTACCCGCAAACGCCAAGTCCTTATTCCATAAACGACAATCAACATGCCTTTTTAGTATTAATTCATTAGATATCAGGCTGTTAGGCTTCCCGGCTCACAGTCGCGGCCTCGGGCGACTGGCACGTCTTATCGGAGTCTCTTTTGATGAATCTGCCGCTGATCCTCAACTTGCTGGTGTTCCTCGCCTTGCTGTTCGGCCTGGCGCAAACCCGTCACCTCACCTGGAGCCTGGCCAAGAAAGTGCTGCTGGCGCTGGTATTGGGCGTGGTGTTCGGTATCGCCCTGCACACGATTTATGGCACCGGCAATCCGGTGCTCAAGGCCTCGATCGGCTGGTTCGACCTGGTGGGCAACGGCTACGTGCAGTTGCTGCAGATGATCGTGATCCCACTGGTCTTCGCCTCGATCCTCAGCGCCGTGGCCCGCCTGCATAACGCCTCGTCCCTGGGCAAGATCAGCTTCCTGACCATTGGCACGCTGCTGTTCACCACCGCCATCGCCGCGCTGATCGGCATCGGCCTGACCAACCTGTTCGGCCTCACCGCCGAGGGCCTGGTGGCCGGCACCCAGGAACTGGCGCGCCTGCAAGTGATCCAGAGCGACTACGCCGGCAAGGTCGCCGACCTGAACATCCCGCAACTGCTGCTTTCGTTCATTCCGCAGAACCCTTTTGCCGACCTGGCGCGGGCCAAGCCGACGTCGATCATCAGCGTGGTGATCTTCGCCGCGTTCCTCGGTGTCGCGGCGTTGCAGTTGCTCAAGGATGACGTGGAGAAAGGCCAGAAAGTGATCAACGCGATCGACACCCTGCAAAGCTGGGTGACGCGCCTGGTGCGCCTGGTGATGAAGCTGACGCCATACGGTGTGTTGGCGTTGATGACCAAGGTGGTGGCCGGTTCCAACCTGCAGGACATCATCAAGCTCGGCAGCTTTGTCGTGGTTTCGTACCTCGGGCTGGGCCTGATGTTCGTGGTTCATGGCCTACTGGTGTCCGCTGCAGGCATCAACCCATTGCGCTTCTTCCGCAAGATCTGGCCAGTGTTGACCTTCGCTTTCACCAGCCGCTCCAGCGCGGCCACCATCCCGTTGAGCATCGAAGCCCAGACCAGCCGCCTCGGCATTCCCCGGGCGATTGCCAGCTTCAGCGCCTCGTTCGGCGCCACCATCGGCCAGAACGGTTGTGCCGGCCTTTACCCGGCCATGCTGGCGGTGATGGTCGCACCGACCGTGGGCATCAACCCGCTGGACCCGGTGTGGATCGCAACACTGGTGGCGATCGTGACGTTGAGTTCGGCCGGGGTGGCCGGGGTCGGAGGCGGCGCGACGTTCGCCGCGCTGATCGTGCTGCCGGCCATGGGCTTGCCGGTGTCGCTGGTGGCTTTGCTGATTTCCGTCGAACCGCTGATCGACATGGGGCGTACGGCGTTGAACGTCAGCGGCTCGATCACCGCCGGGGCGATTACCAGCCAGGTGATGCAGCAGACGGACAAGGCGTTGCTTGATGCCCAGGAGCATGGGGAGTTGGTGCACGCTTGATGGGTGGCGCCTGATCAATCGCCTTCGCGAGCAAGCCCGCTCCCACAGTTAACCGAGTTGTGCCAGGAAAAATCGGTCGACTGTGGGAGCGGGCTTGCTCGCGAAGCTTTTGCTTTAAAGCTTTTCCCAGACCTCGAAGCTATAGGCCGGCTTGTCGCCTTCAGCCGGGTTCGGCTGGTTCGAGACCTGTTTCCACTGGCTCGGATCGAACTCAGGAAACCACGCATCTCCCTCAGGGCTCAGCGCAACGCGGGTCAGGTACAGTCGATCCGCCTGTTCCAGGGCCTGGGCATAGAGCTGGGCGCCACCGATCAACATCAATTCGTCGACACCCTGCTCCAGCGCCCAGGCCTCGGCCCGAGCCACGGCGGCTTCCAAGGTGAAAAACACCTCGGCACCTTCCAGCACCAGACCCGGCTGGCGACTGACGACGATGTTCAGCCGCCCCGGCAGCGGTCGACCGAGGGAATCCCAGGTCTTGCGCCCCATGATGATCGGCTTGCCCAAGGTGGTGGCCTTGAAGTATTTGAAATCCCCCGGCAGGTGCCAGGGCATGCTGTTGTCGACGCCGATCACACGGTTTTCACCGAGGGCTGCGATCAGGCTTAGGGGGAGAGTTTTGTTCATGGCCGCGAGGATACCAGAGGCCCGGCGTACCCCGACAGGCATCACAGCGGTTATGCTCAACCCTCATTCGAGCAACGGAAGCCCCCGTGACAGTACTGCAGAACCTCTGGTTGACCGAGACGATCCGCCTGCGTGAAGAGCACGCCGGCCCGCTCCAAGACCAGGAAGCCAATCGCCTGGCCCGTGCGTCAGGCGGCGATCTATCCGCCCGCATCCATCAGCGCGCCCGTTGGCTGGCCGAGCGCGATGGCCTCACGCAAGCCCTGCGCCATTGGCTGCAAGGGGCGCGCCTGGCGCTGATCGCCTTGGCGCTGCTCGCCGTCATCAGCGGCGCCGGCCTCGGGTTGGCCGCCCTCGGTGACGGCCAGGCACCGGTCAATGTGTTCTGGGCCTTGGGCAGCCTGTTGGGGTTGAATCTGATGCTGCTCATCGGTTGGGTCCTGGGCCTGGTCTTCGCCGGTGAGCAAGGTGCCGCACTGGGACGCCTGTGGCTGTGGCTCAGCGAAAAACTCGCCCGCGACGCCAAGGCCGCCCAACTGGCGCCGGCCCTGCTGCTGTTGCTGCAACGGCACAAACTCAGTCGCTGGGCCCTCGGTGTGTTGGTCAATGGCCTGTGGCTGCTGGCGATGCTCAGCGCGCTGGTCATCGTCCTGCTGCTGATGGCGACCCGGCGCTATGGCTTCGTCTGGGAAACCACCCTGCTGGGCAGCGAAACCTTCGTCGCCATGACCCAGGCCCTCGGCGCACTGCCGGCACTGCTGGGCTTCAGCGTGCCGACCGAGGACATGATCCGCGCCAGTGGCGACGCCGCGCTGGACATCGAAAGTGCCCGCCAGGCCTGGGCCGCCTGGCTGGTCGGCGTGCTGCTGGTCTATGGCCTGCTACCCCGCCTGGGCCTGGTGCTGCTGTGCCTGTGGCGCTGGCGACGCGGTCGCGCCACGCTGCGCCTGGATTTGAACCTGCCGGGCTACGCACAGCTACGTGAGCGCCTAATGCCCAGCAGCGAACGCCTGGGCGTCAACGACGCCGCTCCCGCGCACTTGCATCGAGTCGAAAGTGCCGTCAGTGCGATGGACAGCGACGGCGCGCTGTTAGTGGCGATCGAACTGGATGATCGGCCCTGGCCGCCCAAGCTGCCCGAAACCGTGAAAAGCGCCGGCATCCTCGACAGCCGCGAGTCGCGCCACAAACTCCTCGAACAGCTGTCGCGTTTTCCGCCGGCACGCCTGGCGATTGCCTGTGACCCACGTCGCTCGCCGGACCGTGGCAGCCTGGCGCTGATCGCCGAGCTGGCCCGCAGCGCCAGCGCCACCCGCGTCTGGCTGTTGCAGGCGCCGCCCGGCGAAGCGCTGGACGCCGAGCGCCTGGGGGACTGGCACAGCGCGTTGCAACAGTTGCAGTTGCCGTTCGCCGATTGCATGCCCTTGAACTGGCTGGAGAGCGGCCATGACTGACCCCGTGAAGCCGCTGAAACTGGCCGTGGTCGGCCACACCAACGTGGGCAAGACCTCGTTGCTGCGGACCTTGACCCGCGACGTCGGCTTCGGCGAGGTGTCCCACCGCCCAAGCACCACCCGGCATGTCGAGGGTGCGCGCCTGTCGGTGGACGGTGAAGCGTTGCTGGAGCTGTACGACACGCCGGGCCTGGAAGACGCCATCGCCCTGCTCGATTACCTCGAGCGCCTGGAGCGTCCTGGCGAACGCCTCGACGGCCCGGCGCGCCTGGCTCGTTTCCTCGAGGGTAGCGAGGCGCGACAACGCTTCGAACAGGAAGCCAAGGTGCTGCGGCAATTGCTCGCCAGCGACGCCGGTTTGTATGTGATCGATGCCCGGGAACCGGTGCTGGCCAAGTACCGCGATGAATTGGAAGTCCTCGCCAGTTGTGGCAAACCGCTGCTGCCGGTGTTGAATTTCGTCAGCAGCGCCCAGCATCGTGAACCCGACTGGCGCGAAGCCCTGGCGCGATTGGGGTTGCACGCCCTGGTGCGCTTTGACAGCGTCGCCCCGCCCGAGGACGGCGAGCGACGCCTGTATGAAAGCCTCGCGTTGTTGCTGGAAGGCGCCCGTGGGCAACTGGAGCGACTGGTCGCCGACCAGCAGGCCCAACGCCTGGCCCGCCAGCAGAGCGCGGCGCGCTTGATCGCCGAACTGCTGATCGACTGCGCCGCCTGCCGACGCAGCGTCGCCAGCGATACCGAACTGGAACGCCAGGCCATTGGCGAATTGCGCAACGCGGTACGTCAACGCGAACAGCGTTGTGTCGAAGCCCTGCTCCAGCTCTACGCGTTCCGCCCCCAGGACGCCGCCGCCGGCGACCTGCCGCTGCTCGACGGGCGCTGGGGCGATGACCTGTTCAACCCCGAAACCCTCAAGCAATTGGGTGTACGCGTCGGCGGCGGGATCGCGGCGGGCGCGGCGGCCGGTGCCGGGGTGGACTTGCTGGTAGGTGGCCTGACCCTCGGCGCCGCCGCCCTGGCCGGGGCGATTGTCGGCGGCACCCTGCAAACCGCCCGCAGCTACGGCAACCGGCTGATGGGCAAACTCAAGGGGCAGCGGGAACTGACGGTCGACGACAGCGTGCTGCGCCTGCTGGCCCTGCGCCAAGGGCAGTTGCTGCAAGCCCTCAACCTGCGCGGCCACGCGGCGCTGGACAGCATCCGCATCGCCACGCCCCAGGACAAGACTTGGCGCGAGGGCAAGCTGCCCGAAGCCCTGAACAAGGCCCGGGCGCATCCGCAATGGTCATCCCTCAACCCCCAGCCGCGGTTGAGCCAGGCGGAGCGGCAGGAGCAGATCGAGCAGTTGGCCGAGCAGCTCTGAGCGACACAAGGTTCTGGCCAAGTACCCTTTGGCAGTACACAAAACCTGTGGCGAGGGAGCTTGCTCCCGCTGGGCTGCGAAGCGGCCCCAAAATGCCGGAACGCGGTTGGCCTGACACACCGGGGTGTCAGGTTTCAGGACCGCTTCGCGGCCCAGCGGGAGCAGGCTCCCTCGCCACAAAAGCGGTCAGCCAGAAGTTATTCGTGGCTCAAGGCCTTCAGGGCCGCCGACGCTTCAGGCAGTTCCAGCTCACTGAACACTTGTACGCCATGGCGCTTGAGCAACGCCGCCGTCACCCCTTCGCCGCTGACCTTCACACCGCTGAACGTCCCGTCATAGGTCAGCAGGTTGCCGCACGACGGGCTGTTGGCCTTGAGCACCGCGATGCGGATGCCGTGAACTCGCACCTGCTCCAGCGCTTGATACGCGCCTGATAGAAATTGCGCGCTCACATCTTCGCCATCGGTGGTGATCACCGCGGCCTGACCGTCAAGCACTTGCCCGCCCTGCCCCCCAGGAATCTCCGCCGCCGCACGCGGGGTGGGCAAGCCGCCAGCGACTTCCGGGCACAGCGGTACGACCCGGCCTTGGTCGAGCCATTGCTGGAGTTGATCGAACGGCCCGCTGGCACCGCCGTCGTAGCGCACGCGATGGCCAAGGAGGCAGCGGCTGACCAGGATCTTTTCCATATTCAGAACAACTCGTTGCCGCGACGGCGGAACCAACCGGTCAAGGACAGGCGATCCCGGGTGGCCGGCAGCACTTCGTGAGGGATGTCCCCCGCCAGGAACACCACCAGGCAACCGCCGACGGGCACCACGTCACGCTCCACGCCGTCCTCCAGGTACATGCGCAACTGGCCGCCGTGTTCCGGCAACCAATCGTCGTTGAGATAAAGCACCGCCGACACCATCCGCCGGTCGTCGTCGCGAAAGCGGTCGACATGCTTGAGGTAGAACGCGCCGGGTGGATACAGGGCAAAGTGACTTTCGAAGTCTTCCAGACCCAGAAACAGCCCGCGATTCATCGCCTCGCGCAGGCTGTCCATCAGTGTCAGGTATTGATCGCAGGCTTGCGCCTGGCCGGGCTCGATCCACTGAATGCGATCACCCCGGATCCCTTCGCGAATCTCCGAGAACGGCCCGCGTCCGACCGCCGCCGGGGCCAGCTCACCCTCGGCGGCACGCTGGCGGCATTCGGCCGCCAGGGCACGGGTCAGCGCGTCCGGCAGGAAGAGGTTCTGCTGCGACCAGCCGCGCTCGGCCAGGTCGTCGACGATACGTAACAGCAGCGGGTGATCAGAAGGTATTTGCATGGCGCGCATAGTATGCCGGCGCCTGCAAAACCGACAGCGCCACGCAGCGGGTTCGCTGCGTCGGTTCTTTACCTCCAAGAGCACCGCCGTACGAACTTGATACGAATTCTCGACAAGACCCCACACCCCACGGAGAATAGTCGGCTGCTGACAGGAGTCCCTATGCGCCGTTTGCTTTTCTCACTGTTGATGTTCTGCGTTTTGCCCGCCTGGGCAGACAGCTACGACCAGTTGTACAAGGTCGCCGGCTGGCCGGAACAGCGGGCGCATTTCAACGATGCCTTGAGCGCCGCCCAGCAACGCTACCAGAGCAGCCTGCCGCCGGCGGTGTTCCAGGCGCTGGTCAACAACAGCAATCAACGTTTTTCTCCCCAGGCCATGGACCAGCGGGCCGAGGCGCAAATACGCAGCAAGCTTCGCGACCCGAACCCGGCCCTGGCCTTTTTCCAGTCGCCCCTGGGCCGCAAGGTCGTGGCGGCCGAATTGCTGGCGACCCGGCGCGACCAATTGGCGAAAAACGCCAAGGGCCTGCCGAAGATGCAAGCCAGCGACAACCGCCTGTTGATCATCGGCCACCTGGCCCAGGCCCTCCCCGCCCGCGAAGCCGGCGCCGAAGTCAGCCTGGCGATCGCCGGCGTGGCGGCCGACAGCCTGAGCTCGATGATCCCGGGACTCTTGGGTGCCGGCCAGGCCCAAGGCATGCTCAACGGCCAGCGCCAGCGCCTGATGGAACAGATCGGCGCGGACCTGAACAACACGCTGCTGTACGTCTACCGTGACCTGACGGATACCGAGCTGGAAGAATTCGCCACCTTCGCCGAATCGACCGAGGGCCAGGCTTATTATCAAGCGGCCCTGGCGGCGATTCGGGCGGGGTTGGCGGTGGGGCAGGATCTCGGGCAGTAGATAGATCTTCAGCGCCGGCTATACCGCTTTCGCGAGCAAGCCCGCTCCCACAGGGGTTTGCGACGGTCGCAGAACCTAAGTTCACTCAAGACCCTGTGGGAGCGGGCTTGCTCGCGAAGGCAATTAATCAGTCACCGCCTGACTCTGCTCATCCGCTTCGTCAAGAACCCAAACATCTCCTGCCGCATCGCCAGCGCCTCGTTCGCCAAGTGATGCCGCCCCTCAGGCAACATCAACACCTGCGGCCGGTCGAACTTGCTGCGCAGCACGTTCAGGTTGTGCACCCAATCCACCGTCATGTCCGCCTCCCCCTGCACGATCAAGGGCTGGCGCGGGCTGCTCGGGGCGGCTTCGATACGCTTGATCCATTGCCCCAACGCGCCCACCCACGCAGTAGGCAGGCGCAGCGGTTGCAACGGGTCGGCTTGCAAGAAAGGCAGGAACTGCGGGTCGGTGGAGTTCTCGCTGAAACGCCGGGCGATGCCGGTCACGAAGGGCTTGAGCAGGTAATAACTCAGGCGCGACCAGCCCCAGGCCCGCGGCCGTACCAGGGGCGACAGCAGGATGACCTGGCCCTGGGCCGGGCTCTGCGCGCCGTGGTTGAGCACGTGATCGACCACGATGGCGCCGCCAGTGCTTTGCCCACACAAGTGCCAGGGATGCGGCAGGTCCAGCGTCGCGGCCTCGGCCAACAGGCCCTGCAAGGTGGCCTGGTACTCGGCGAAATCGCCGATGCTGGCGCGTTCGCCGCTGGACAGGCCATGGCCCGGCAGGTCGCAGGCGATCACCGCGAATTTCTGCTCCAAGGCCCACTCGATCAGGTGCCGGTACAGCCCCATGTGATCGTAGTAACCGTGGAACACAAACAACGTCGCCACGGCTTTTTCCGGCCACCAGACCTGGCTGACCACTTCATACCCGCCCACCTCGAAACGCCCTAATCCCTTGCGCACACTGCGCTGGGGGAAATCCAGCCCATAGAACCGCTGGTAGGCCCGGGCTTGCTCGGACAGGGCTTGCCACTGGGCCAACGGTTGCAGGCTGGCACGCAGGAGATCGGGATCGAAAGTGGCAGGCATCAAGAGTTCCAGACAAAGGCGCAGCGCGCGAAACAGACTTTACAGGCCTGCGATATTCATCTGTCGCGGCAAGCATGGCAAGCTACGCGGCCTCAGAGGATCGACTCCATGCGCCCGTCCCACCGCACGACCTTGCTTGCCAGCCTGCTCGCCCTCGGATGCGCCATCGTATTGTGGGTGGCCTACGACTGGTTCCAGGGCCGTTTCCTGCGGGCCTTCAGCCAACACACCGCGATATTTTCCGGCGACCCTCTGCGCCTGCCCGCCGACCTGGCCGGCCCCGGCGCGATCCGCCTGGTGCATTTCTGGGACCCGGCGTGCCCGTGCAACGTCGGCAATCAGCAACACCTCTCTGAACTGGTGGATAAATACGTACCGCAAGGCGTCGAGTTCTATGCGGTACAAAAGCCCGGCAGCCACGGTCAGTTACCGGCCACCCTGAACAACCTCAAGCCGCTCCCAAGCCTGCCCGGCTCCAGCCAGATCCCCGCCAGCCCGGCCGTGGCGATCTGGGATCGCAGCGGCCAGCTCGCGTATTTCGGCCCCTACAGCGAAGGCCTGACCTGTAATTCGAGCAACAGCTTCATCGAGCCGATTCTTGAAGCGTTGAGCGGCGGCCGGGCGGTGAATGCGACGCATACGATGGCGGTGGGTTGTTATTGTCCGTGGGCCCCGTCGGACAAATGAAGAAACCCACTTCAGATAATTAAGATGGGTTTGCCTGCTCAGGCTTACGCCCTTGTGATGCACTGGACACTGCGGCAATCTGATCAAAGTCGAGGTAGCGCTTCAACGCTTCAGGCATTTTCACCGAGCCATCAGCACACTGATAATTTTCTAAAATAGCCACCATCGTTCTACCCAATGCGGATGCAGTACCGTTAAGGGTATGAACATACCGATTACTTTTTGAAGCAGAATCTCTGTACTTGATATTCAGTCGCCGAGCCTGGTAATCCGTACAGTTACTGGCGGAGGTAATCTCACCGTACTCCCCCGAGATGCCCTTCCCTGGCATCCAGGCTTCAATATCGTACTTCTTATACGCAGGCGCCCCCAAATCACCCGTGCAGTTTATAACGACCTTATAGGGAACTCCCAGTTCACTATAGATTTCTTCTTGCAGCTCAAGAATCTTGTCATGGTATTTAACGCTATCCTCTGGCTTACATATTACGAACAGCTCCAACTTCTCAAACTGATGCACCCTATACAGTCCTTTACTGGACCTTCCCGAGGCGCCGGCCTCACGCCTAAAACAATGACTTTCGGCAATGTAGAGCAAAGGCAATCTAGATTCATCAAGAATGTCCCCAGCGTGCATGCCCGCAACACAAATTTCAGCCGTAGCAATAAGGCTTTTATCAAGCCCATCCAGACCATACGTATTGCTTTCCTCACCCTTTGGAGCGAACCCGACCCCCTCCAAAATATGGTTGTAAGAGATATCCGGCGTTTGCAATGGCGTAAACCCGGCTTTCACTGCCTTATTAAAAATGAATCCTTTAAGTGCATGCTGGAGAAAAACCGCTTGATTTTTCAAAAAATAAAATTTCGCACCGGACACCTTCGTGCCCGAATCAAAATCGATCAAATCCAGCTCTTGACCTAGTTGGACATGGTCCTTATGGCAGAACCCAAACTTTGGCGCTTGGCCTTTGAACTTGACAGCTAAATTATCTTCATCACTTTCGCCTACAGGCACATCGGGGGAGGTCCAATTGGGTAGCTGGCGCGAAAGCAAATCAAAGTCCTCAAGGAGCACGTTGTAAGACTCCTTGGCGCGTAGGATATCCCCCTTCAGCGTCGACGCCTCAGAATGCTCATATTGAAACTCACTCTTCAACGAATCATTTCTTATAGTTTTGGAAATCGCGTTTAACTTGCGCTGCATTTCTTCCAGGCTCTGCTTTTGCGATTTCACTGTGTCGTACAAACAAAGAAACTGATCCACATCAAAACGCACCCCCCGTGCGGACAAGTTAGCCTTCATTCCTGCAACGTCTTCTAAAACTTGTTTGATATTGATCACCTACCCTCTCCGCATTAAGTTTACCACCCGATTTACGCACAACCTCAGACCACATGAGGAAGAAAAAAATATCCAGCCACATTAACCACAAAAAAAGAAACGCACGTGGTAGCCAGAAGTACTAGATTAAACTTCTGCACCGACACACCATAGGCTTGCGCAAAGATGAAAGTATTTTTTGGAGAAGGCATTGCCGATATCAGTATCAATGAAAACAACAGCAACCCAGACAATCCAAAAATGTACTGTCCCACCACGAAAGAAATCGCGGGGTGCAAAAAATTCTTTATAAACACACCCAGCACTATTTCATTACAGTCGTTTCTCATAGTTGACGTTACGCGACCAGCATAGAACGAAGCACCCAATGCTATTAGTGCAATAGGCGCCGCGGTATCAGCAATCATGTCCATGCTCTCGATAATAAAAAAATCTGTATCGATCATGTGCGGGAGCTTAATTTGCGAAATGAGCGACCCCGTCAACGCGGAAATGATCAATGGATTTTTGAACACGACCAGCAGGGTTTTCTTTAGAAAAGCGCTCAAAGAACCAATTTGCGAAAAAGAGGAAACCTCCATGACAAATACCGAAATGCTCGTAAGAACAACGGACTGAAAAATAATTATTGGCACAACCAAAGCCGAGTCTCCCAACAGCAATATGAAGATAGGCACTGCCAAAAAAGCGGTATTGGTTTGCCCAACAGCAATAAAATTTAAACCCACCTCCACCAGACTCTTCTTCAGGCAAACTTTATATATGACATAAATCATGATCCACAATACAAAGATACCCAAACCATACGCCTGAACATAAGCATCTACATTGACGTCTGGCGTGTAGTCGGACCTCAGCGTCGTCAAAAAAATCTCTACGGGGAGCGCAACATAAAAAACATAGTCACTCAGTACTTCATCAGCACCGCGACGCACGAGACCAGCAAACGAAAGCAAACAACCTAACAATATCAAAACAAATATTGACAACGTTGAGCTCAGCGACAACATCAACATAAGTAGTCCACCCTGCCGTTCAGCAACAACCAAACGAACGAACACACCCAATAAAATCCATTATTCTTCCGACGACTTACAAAGCAATAGACGCGACAAGATCATGCTTGTGCGAAACACCTAAAAGTTTTCCCTTGTGGTCAACGACCAAAATTGCAGACACATCAATACCTATACAGTCTGCAATCAGCTCGCCCTCATGCACGCATCTTAAATTAACCTCCATAACATCCGAAATTTTAAGACCAGCAACACTATCATTCCCCTTGAACACTCGAGCCATATCCCCATCTGTAAACACTCCCAAAGGCCGAGAGAAGGTATCTACCACGACGACAAATCCAAGGCGCTTATTCGCCATATAACTAACCGCATCCAAGAACAATGTATCAGGCGGTAGCGCAGGGACTTTATCCCCCCTCACCATCACGTCACGAACTTTCACCGTCAGCACCTTGCCTAGATTTCCGGCGGGATGATTCCTTGAGAACTCTTCCTTCGTGAAGCGCTTGATTTTCATCAGCACCATAGCAATGGCATCTCCGACACCTAATGTGGCGCTAGAACTTACGGTTGGCGCAAGATTATACGGACAGGCTTCCCTATCAACTTTCAACGCCACATGCGCATTTGTCTTACATGCCAATTCCGAATTTGAGAAATTTGTCAACGCTACGGTATTCACACCCAGATCATGAAGATATGGAAGCAGAGACAAAACCTCCTCACTTCTACCGCTATAAGATATTAGTACTGCGAGGTCATGCGCCGTAATCATGCCCAAGTCCCCATGCTTAGCCTCGGATGGGTGTATAAAAAAGCTGGGCGTCCCCGTAGAGGCTAGACTTGCCGCAATTTTCTTACCGACATGGCCACTTTTTCCAACACCAAGAATCACCACGTGTCCCTTGCAGGCCAATATAAGTCGAACCACATCGACAAAACCGTTACCCTCCAACTCATCGGAAAGTTTTATCAATGCCCGCCCCTCACTGATTAACACCTCTCTCCCCAAGGTTAGTAGATGCCTGTCAGACCCCATTTCTGACAACGATTCATCATTCATGGATTCTTATCTCCTTACGGTCGACATTCGGATCATTGACCAACAGAGCTCCATCCCTGTAATGACTTCTTCGATAAAATGTCACGAAAAGACTATTTCTCTCATAAGAAACACTGGGATGGTGTGCAGCGCCATGCCAGCTATCGTCTGATCTCAAAAAAGCAAACGCCACATTAGGCTCATAAGGAATTTTTCTAAACTCTTCAAAGCCACCTTCACTTTTTACAAACAGCCCAAGCCCTGATTCTTTATAATCCGCACCTTCTGGCAAATACCATCCAAATGTCATCGCCTTTTCAACAATATCCGTATGCGGAGGCAAATCAAAACCGGCAAAGTCTTTATACAAATGCGGATAAGGTGTCACCTCAAGATCAGAACCAAATTTTCCTAGTAAAAGACGCTTGAAGGGTTCACTACAAAGAAGCTCAACAACCTCAATAGCAACTTTAGACCCCGAAAAAACCTTACCAAGGTCAATCGAAATTCCTTCCAGAGACAAAGGTAATTCAAATCGCGTCGAACTCCCATTTCTCAAGGTGCTTTTATGCATCAAGGGCTTGTATAAATCCAACGCTGGCAAGCTGGAAATAAACTCTCTGTATAATTCTGCTGGAACAAAGTCCTTTACTTCAAAAAAACTGAACGGCTCTCTCACCAGTTCAGCGCCTGTTACTTTTTGAGAAACATACTCCATGAGTCCCGACATACCCACCTCCATACGGCTTTCTCGAGATCCATCTCAACATGAATGAAAAATTTAACCACCCCATCTTTTATAGGCCTTGCCCACACACCCAGCAACGGAATCCTTGTAGTTAAATTCCCAAAGAATCGAAGGAAACTTCTTACACTCAATTTGTTTTAGTAGGAATCAAGTCGCGGGCCGGGTTATTATTTTTTTCAAGATCAATGCCCTACACTGTTTATCGATACCCATCGGTATTTAGGAAAAGGACTTTTATGAAACGCACCCTCATCGCCTTCCTCTCATTGATCGTCACCACGATCATCGTCGCGGGCGGCTACCTCTACAGCAAGCAGCCCACCCGCCAAGGCACGATGCAGGTGCAAGGGCTGCAGGGCTCGGTGACGGTGCGCTACGACGAGCGCGGTGTGCCGCATATTCGCGCCGAGAACGAAGCCGACCTGTACCGCGCCCTCGGTTATGTCCATGCCCAGGATCGGCTGTTCCAGATGGAGATCATGCGCCGCCTCGCCCGGGGCGAGCTGGCCGAGGTGCTGGGGCCGAAGCTGCTGGACACCGATAAGCTGATGCGCAGCCTGCGTATCCGCGAGCGTGCCGCGACCTACATCACCGAGCAGGACCCGCAATCCCCCGCCTGGGTCGCCATGCAGGCTTACCTGGACGGTATCAACGCCTACCAGGACAGCCACACCCGTCCCGTGGAGTTCGACGTGCTGGGCATTCCCAAGCGCCCCTTCACCGCCGAAGACACCGTGAGCGTCACCGGCTACATGGCCTACAGCTTCGCCGCGGCCTTTCGCACCGAACCCCTGCTGACCTATGTGCGCGATGTGCTGGGTGCCAACTACCTGAATATTTTCGACCTCGATTGGCAGCCCCAGGGCGTACTGGCCGAAGGGCGCAAGGTCGGCCTGCCCCTGGCCGCCGCCGACTGGAAGGACCTCAACGCCCTGGCCCGCCTGAGCGAGCAGGCCCTGGCCGACAATGGCTTGCCGCAGTTCGAAGGCAGCAACGCCTGGGCGGTCGCCGGCAGCCGTACCCGCAGCGGCAAGCCGTTGCTGGCGGGCGACCCGCACATTCGTTTTTCCACGCCGTCGGTGTGGTACGAGGCGCACCTGTCGGCCCCCGGCTTTGAGCTCTACGGGCAATACCAGGCATTGCTGCCCTTTGCGACGCTGGGCATGAGCAAGGATTTCGGCTGGAGCGTCACCATGTTCCAGAACGACGACCTGGACCTGATCGCCGAGAAGGTCAACCCGGACAATCCCGAGCAGGTCTGGTATCGCGACCAATGGGTGGACATGACCCGCAGCGAGCAGCAGATCGCGGTCAAGGGCCAGGCGCCGGTGACGCTGGTGCTGCGCCAGTCGCCCCACGGTCCGATCGTCAACGATGCCCTCGGCGCGAACGCCGGCAAGACTCCGGTCGCCATGTGGTGGGGATTCCTGGAAAGCCGCAACCCGATCCTCGACGCCTTCTACCAGCTCAACCGCGCCGACACCCTCGCCAAGGCCCGCGGCGCTTCGGCCAAGATCCACGCACCGGGGCTGAACGTGGTCTGGGCCAATGCCAAGGGGGACATCGGCTGGTGGGCCGCTGCGCAATTGCCCAAGCGCCCCGCCGGCGTGAAGCCTGGCTTCATTCTCGATGGCAGCAGCCCGGAGGCGGAAAAGGAAGGTTTCTATCCGTTCAGCAGCAACCCGCAGGAAGAAAATCCGGCGCGGGGCTACATCGTCTCGGCCAATTTCCAACCGGTGCCGGCCAGCGGCATCGAGATCCCCGGCTACTACAACCTTGCCGACCGTGGCCAGCAACTCAACCACCAGCTCAGCGACAAGCAGGCGAAGTGGGACCTGGAAAGCACCCAGAAACTGCAGTTGGGCACCACCACCGCCTACGGTCCTCGCCTGCTTGCACCGCTGGTGCCGGTGCTGCGTGGGGTGGTCAGTGACCCACAGCAACGCAAATGGGTGGAACAATTGGCCCAGTGGCCGGGCGATTATCCCCTGGACTCCATCAGCGCCACGCTGTTCAACCAGTTCCTGTTCAACCTGGCCGATGCCGCTCTGCACGATGAACTGGGCGACGGGTTCTTCGAAACGGCCCTGTCGACCCGGGTGATCGACGCGGCCCTGCCACGCCTGGCAGCCGCAGAGGACTCACCGTGGTGGGACGACCGCACGACCCTCGGCACCGAGACCCGTGCCGACACCGTTAAAAAGGCCTGGGACAAGAGCCTCGCCCATCTGAAGGCCACCCTCGGCGAAGACGCCACGCAATGGCAATGGGGCAAGGCCCACACCCTGACCCACGGCCACCCGCTGGGCCTGCAAAAGCCCCTGGACCGGATCTTCAACGTCGGCCCGTTCGCCGCGCCCGGCACTCACGAAGTGCCCAACAACCTCTCCGCCCGGATCGGCCCGGCGCCGTGGCCGGTGACCTACGGGCCTTCGACCCGGCGCATCATCGACTTCGCCGACCCGAGCCACAGCGTCACCGTCAACCCGGTAGGCCAGAGCGGCGTGCCTTTCGACAAGCATTACGAGGATCAGGCCGAGGCGTACATCGAGGGGCTGTATCACCAGGCGCACCTGGCCGAGGAAGAAGTGACGGCCAACACCCATGGCACCTTGAAGCTGTTGCCGGCCCGGACGCCCTGAATCGGGCGTGCAGGACTTTTTTCATCGTTAGCCGGGCTTGATCGTCATGGATGGTCAAGACTACAGGGGCACACTTGCCCGTCTCTTCCACAGGAGTCAACGCTATGTTCAACAACTGGTCCGAGCTGCTGCCCACCATCAAGAGCGCCTTTGGTGCCCTGGGCAAAAGCAATCCGAAGATGGTCAAGGCCTACATGGCCTTGGACGAAGCCGCGGCGGAGAACAATGTGCTCGATGCCAAGACCCGGGAACTGATCTCCATCGCCGTCGCCATCACCACGCGCTGTGACGGCTGCATCGGCGTACACACCGACGCCGCCATCAAGGCCGGCGCCACCCGCGAAGAAATCGCCGCCACCCTGGCCACGGCAGTGTCCCTCAACGCGGGCGCGGCCTACATCTACTCCCTGCGAGCGCTGGAGGCTCATGACGCGTTGAAGAAGTGACGGGCCAATAACCCCACAGGTCGCTATCGTCGGATCGCCGCCCGGAGCAAGCTCGCTCCCACAGGATTTACTGGTGATCAATCCATGGTGTGATGATTTGGAAGCTTTTGTGGCGAGGGAGCTTGCTCCCGCTGGGTCGCGCAGCGCCCCCAAAAAAAGCGATGAGCGCTGCGCACTCAAGCGGGAGCAAGCTCCCTCGCCACAGGACCGTGGCGTTCCCAAAAACTTGTGGGAGCGGGCTTGCTCGCGAAAGCGGTGTATCAGCCAACATGAATGTTGAATGTACCTCCGTCTTCGCGAGCAAGCCCGCTCCCACATTGGGTGCCAGTATCGGGTCAGACCGGCGCGGTCTCGGCCCGGCGGACTTCCGGTTGTTTCCAGGAATCGGCGGCGCTTTCTTCGATGGCTTGCTGGATCGCGCGCTTGCGATTTTCTTCGGCGCGGCGGCTGAAGTACCAGACCAGGAAAGTCACCAGCGACACCGCCAGCAGAATCAGGCTCGCCACGGCGTTGATTTCCGGTTTCACCCCCAAGCGCACGGCCGAGAACACTTCCATCGGCAAGGTCGTCGAACCAGGACCGGAGACGAAGCTCGCCAGCACCAGGTCGTCCAGGGACAACGCAAAGGACATCATGCCCCCCGCCGCCAGCGATGGTGCGATCATCGGGATGGTGATCAGGAAGAACACCTTCCACGGCCGCGCACCGAGGTCCATGGCCGCCTCTTCGATGGACAGGTCCAGCTCACGCAAGCGTGCCGAGACCACCACCGCCACATAGGCCGCACAGAACGTGGTGTGGGCGATCCAGATCGTGACGATGCCACGCTCCTGGGGCCAGCCGATCATCTGCGCCATGGCCACGAACAGCAGCAACAGCGACAGGCCGGTGATCACTTCCGGCATCACCAGCGGCGCGGTGACCAGGCCGCCGAACAGCGTGCGGCCCTTGAAGTGGGTGATGCGGGTCAGCACGAAGGCCGCCAGCGTCCCCAGGGCCACCGCGGCAATCGCCGTGTAGCAGGCGATTTCCAGCGAGCGCATCACCGAGCCCATCAACTGGCTGTTGTCCAGCAGACCGACGTACCACTTGACCGACCAGCCGCCCCACACCGTCACCAGTTTCGAGGCGTTGAACGAATAGATCACCAAGATCAGCATTGGCGCGTAGATGAACAGCAAACCCAGCACCAGCATCAGGCTTGAAAAACTGAAGCGCTTCATTCCTTGCCCTCCATTTCTTTGGCCTGACTGCGGTTGAACAGGATGATGGGCACGATCAGGATCGCCAGCATCACCACCGCCAGGGCGGACGCCACCGGCCAGTCACGGTTGTTGAAGAATTCCTGCCACAGCACTTTGCCGATCATCAGGGTTTCCGGGCCACCCAGCAGTTCCGGGATCACGAACTCGCCCACCACAGGGATGAACACCAGCATTGCGCCTGCGATGATGCCGTTCTTGGACAGCGGCACGGTGATTTTCCAGAAGCTGTTGAAGGTGCTCGAACCCAGGTCGGAGGCGGCCTCCAGCAGGCTTTGGTCGTGTTTGACCAGGTTGGCGTACAACGGCAGGATCATGAACGGCAGATAGGAGTAGACGACCCCGATATACACCGCCAGGTTGGTGTTGAGGATCTGCAGAGGCTCGCTGATCCAGCCCATGCTCATCAGGAAGCCGTTGAGCAAGCCGTTGTTGCTGAGGATGCCCATCCACGCATAGACGCGGATCAGGATCGCGGTCCAGGTCGGCATCATGATCAGCAGCACCAGCACCGTCTGCATCTCTTTGCGGGCATTGGCGATGCCGTAGGCCATCGGATAACCGATCAGCAGGCACAGGACCGTGCTGATCAAGGCCATCTTCAGCGAGCCGAGGTAGGCGGCGATGTACAACTCGTCCTCGCTCAGCATCACGTAGTTGGCAAGGTTGAGCAGCACCTGCAGCTTCTGGTCGACGTAGCTGTAGATCTCGGTGTAGGGCGGAATGGCCACGTCGGCTTCGGCGAAGCTGATCTTCAGGACGATGAAGAACGGCAGCATGAAGAACAGGAACAGCCAGATGAAAGGCACCCCGATGACCAGTTGGCGGCCACCGGGTGTTATTCGATCGAGTCGGCGTTTGAGTTTGCGCATGTTCATGAGCGAAGCACCACGCCGCTGTCGTCTTCCCACCAGACGAACACCTGGTCGCCCCAGGTCGGACGCTGGCCACGGCGTTCGGCGTTGGCGACGAAGGATTGCACGAGCTTGCCGCTCGGCAGTTCGACATAGAACACCGAGTGGCCGCCTAGGTAGGCGATGTCATGGACCTTGCCGCTGGACCAGTTGTGCTCGCAGGTCGGCTGCTCGGACGTGACCAACAGTTTCTCCGGGCGAATGGCGTAGGTCACGGACTTGTCCTGCACCGAGGTGCTGATGCCGTGGCCGACGTAGATGCTGCGGTCCAGGTCCTTGCAGGTCAGCACCGCGTGGCCTTCGGCGTCGTCCACCACTTCCGTCTCGAAGATGTTGACGTTGCCGATGAATTCGCAGACCAGGCGGCTGGTCGGGGTTTCGTAGATGTCGATCGGGCTGCCGATCTGGGCGATCCAGCCCAGGTGCATGATCGCGATGCGCTCGGCCATGGTCATGGCCTCTTCCTGGTCGTGGGTCACCATGACGCAGGTCACGCCGACCCGCTCGATGATCTCCACCAGCTCAAGCTGCATTTGCGAACGCAGCTTCTTGTCCAGGGCGCCCATCGGCTCGTCGAGCAGCAACAGCTTGGGCCGCTTGGCCAGGGAACGGGCCAAGGCCACACGCTGGCGCTGGCCGCCGGACAGTTGGTGCGGCTTGCGCTTGGCGTACTGGCTCATCTGCACCAGCTTGAGCATCTCCGCCACGCGGGCATCGATCTCGGCTTTCGGAATTTTGTCCTGTTGCAGGCCGAAGGCGATGTTCTGCGCCACGGTCATGTGGGGGAACAAGGCGTAGGACTGGAACATCATGTTGATCGGCCGCTCGTAGGGCGGCATGTCGGTGATGTCCACACCGTCGAGGAAAATCCGTCCCTCGGTGGGCCGCTCGAAACCGGCCAGCATGCGCAGCAAGGTGGATTTGCCCGATCCCGAACCGCCGAGCAAGGCGAAGATCTCGCCTTTCTTGATTTCCAGGGACACATCGTCCACGGCAATCGTCTCGTCGAACTTCTTCGTGACCCGGTCGATTTTGACCAGCACCTGCTTGGGTGTCTGGTCGCCCTCGAGGGCTTTCTTATAGGCGCCGGAGGCAACTGCCATTTACGAAACTCCCACAGAATTTGCAGTTCGCCCCAAGGAGGCGAACAAGAGTGTTGACGTTTATTTACCCGATTTGACCTTGGTCCAGCTGCGGGTCATGAGTCGTTGGATCTTGGGCGGCAACTCGGAGTTGACGTAGAGCTTGTCGACGACCGCTTGCGGTGGATAAACCGCTTCATCGGTGCGTACTTTCTGGTCCATCAGTTCGCCAGCCTTGGGGTTCGGGTTGGCATAACCGACAACGTCGCTGACCTGGGCGATGACCTCAGGCTTGAGCACATAGTTGATGAAGGCATGGGCTTGCTTGACGTTGCCGGCATCACGGGGAATCGCCAGCATGTCGAACCAGAGGTTGCCGCCTTCCTTGGGAATCACGTAGGCGATGTCGACGCCCTTGCCGGCTTCGCTGGCACGTTCGCGGGCCTGGAAGATGTCCCCGGAAAAACCGGCGGCCACGCAGATCTCGCCATTGGCCAGGTCGGAGATGTATTTGGAGGAGTTGAAGTAGGTCACGTAAGGCCGGATCTTGAGGAGTTGGGCCTCGGCCTTCTTGTAGTCTTCAGGGTCTTCGCTGTTGGGGTTCAGGCCCAGGTAGTTGAGCATCGCCGGAATCATCTCGTCACCCGAATCGAGGAACGAAACGCCGCAGCTGGACAGCTTCTTGATGTTTTCCGGCTCGAACAGCATGGCCCACGAATCGATCTTGTCGACACCCAGGACTGCCTTGATTTTCTCGACGTTATAGCCGATGCCGTTGGTGCCCCACAGGTAAGGCACGGCGTACTGGTTGCCCGGGTCGTTCTTTTCCAGGCGCTTGAGCAGCACCGGGTCGAGATTGGCGTAATTGGGCAACTGCGCCTTGTCGAGCTTCTGGAAAGCCCCGGCCTTGATCTGCTTGCCCAGGAAGTGGTTGGACGGCACGACCACGTCGTAACCGGTGCGCCCCGCCAGCAACTTGCCTTCCAGGGTTTCGTTGGAGTCAAACACGTCATACACCGGCTTGATGCCCGTGGCTTTTTCGAAATCCGCCAGGGTGGTCTCGCCGATGTAGTCCGACCAATTATAAATATGCACAGTGGAGGCAGCCTGGACACTGACGGCGAGCGTCAGGCCGGCGCCCACCAGCAAGGCGTTGCGTAACAAAGAAAAGACTGGCACGTGGAGGTCCTCTTAAATAGTTGGGCCCAAGTTGCCCCCGTTACGTGACCCTTGCTGGGGCCCTGCAACAAAACCGGCGCGCAACTTACCCTCGATAAACCGATCCCGCAAAACTTTTAGTTATTTATGGGCTCCTGTTGCCGCCGCCGCGCTGGCCGCGACAACAGGAGGGTGCTTCAGGCCGGCTTATTTACCGGATTTGATCTTGGTCCAGCTGCGGGTCAGGATCCGCTGGGTCGCGGCTGGCAAGTCGGCGATGGCGTACAGCTTGGCCTTCACTTCGTCCGATGGATAAATGCTCGGGTCACCGGAGATTTCCTTGTCCACCAGAGCGGTGGCGGCCTTGTTGCCGTTAGGGAAACGCACGTTGTCGGTGATCTCAGCCATGACTTCCGGCTGCATGATGAAGTTCATCCACTTATAAGCGGCCTCGACGTTTTCGGCATCCTTGGGAATGGCGACCATGTCATAGAACGAACCGGCACCTTCCTTCGGAATGGTGTAGGCCACTTTCACTTTGCCGCCAGCTTCGGCAGCGCGGCTCTTGGATTGCTCGATATCACCCGAGTAACCCACGGCGACGCAGATGTTGCCGTTGGCCAGGTCGGAAATGTATTTGGACGAGTGGAAGTAACCGATCGATGGGCGCAACTTGAGGAACAGCGCCTCGGCCTCGGCCAGTTGCTTCTTGTCTTGGCTGTCGGTCGGATAACCGAGGTAATGCAGGGCCACCGGAATCATTTCGGTTGGCGAATCGAGGAAGCTCACACCGCAGCTCTTGAGCTTGGCGATGTTCTCGGGCTTGAGCAGGGTGTCCCAGGAGTCGATCTTGTCGACGCCCAATGCGGCCTTGACCTTCTCGGGGTTGTAACCGATGCCGATGGTGCCCCACATGTAAGGGAAGGCATGTTTGTTGCCCTGGTCGCTGGCATCGCCGACGGCCTTGAGCAGGTCGGTGTCCAGGTTCTTCCAGTTAGGCAGCTTGGACTTGTCCAGCTCCTGGTAGACGCCGGCCTTGATCTGCTTGGCCAGGAAGTTGTTCGACGGCACCACGATGTCATAACCGGATTTGCCAGCCAGCAACTTGGCTTCCAGGGTTTCGTTGCTGTCGAACACGTCGTAGACGACTTTGATCCCCGTTTCCTTTTCGAACTTGGCAACGGTGTCCGGCGCAATGTAGTCGGACCAGTTATAGACGTGCAGCACTTTGTCGTCCGCCTGGACGGCGCCCGCCATCACGCCCATCAGGGACATGGCGAGGAGGGTCTTGCCAGCTATCTTCATACCTAATGCCTTCATGGATTGATGCTCCAATTATTCTTTTTAGCCACGTTCAGTAGCCGGCTCGCGGGCAACTTGAACAGGCGGTAGTCTGGCAAGTTACAGGGCAGGCTTTCAACACAAGCCCAGTCTTTTGTTCGCGCTGGGCGAGGCCCTTGCAGGCACCTCGCTCAGAGCCTAGCACTTAGCCTTGCAACGCACTGAGGGTCAGGTCCAGGCACTGCCGTGCCTTGGTCACCAACTCATCGATCTCGGCCTTGCTGATCACCAGCGGCGGCGCAATGATCATGGTGTCGCCCACCGCGCGCATGATCAGCCCGTTATCGAAGCAGAACTGCCGGCAGATCATGCCCACACCCTTGCCTTCGTAGCGCTTGCGCGTGGCCTTGTCCTGGACCAGTTCGATCGCCCCCAGCAAACCGACCCCACGTACTTCACCCACCAGCGGATGATCGTTCAGTTCCCTTAAGCGTTGTTGCAAATAGGGTGCCGTTTCGCTGTGGACACGCTCGATGATCTTCTCGTCGCGCAGGATGCGGATGTTTTCCAGGGCCACCGCCGCGGCCACCGGGTGACCGGAGTAGGTAAAGCCGTGGTTGAAGTCGCCGCCTTCGTTGAGCACCGCGACCACGTCGTCGCGCACGATCAGCCCACCCATGGGGATGTAGCCGGAGGTCAGGCCCTTGGCGATGGTCATCATGTGCGGTTTCAACCCGTAATGGTCGGTACCGAACCACTCACCGGTACGGCCAAAGCCACAGATCACTTCGTCGGCCACGAACAGGATGTCGTACTTGGCGAGGATTTCCTTCATGCGCGGCCAGTAGCTGTCCGGCGGCACGATCACGCCACCGGCGCCCTGGATCGGCTCGGCGATGAACGCACCGACGTTGTCCACGCCGATCTCCAGGATTTTTTCTTCCAACTGGTTGGCCGCCCACACGCCGAACTCTTCGGGGCTCATGTCGCCGCCTTCACCGAACCAGTAAGGCTGGGCAATGTGGACAATGCCCGGGATCGGCAGGTCGCCCTGCTCGTGCATATAAGTCATGCCGCCCAGGCTCGCGCCCGCGACGGTCGAGCCGTGATAACCGTTCTTGCGGCTGATGATGACTTTTTTGTTTGGCTGGCCCTTGATCGCCCAATAATGGCGGACCATCCGCAACATTGTGTCGTTGCCCTCGGAGCCGGAGCCGGTGAAGAACACGTGGTTCATGCCTTCAGGGGCGATGTCGGCGATGGCTTTGGACAGTTCCAGCACCGGCGGGTGGGCCGTCTGGAAAAACAGGTTGTAGTACGGCAGTTCGCGCATCTGTTGGCTGGCGGCATCGGCCAGCTCCTCGCGACCGTAACCGACGGCCACGCACCAGAGGCCAGCCATGCCGTCGAGGATCTTGTTGCCTTCACTGTCCCAGAGGTAGACGCCCTTGGCGTGGGTGATGATGCGCGGGCCTTTCTCTTTGAGCTGCTTGAAGTCGCTGAACGGCGCCAGGTGGTGATCGTTGCTCAGGGTCTGCCATTCACGGGTTTGCGGGTTATTGCGGGTCATGCCAATTCTCCTGTTATCGGTGAGGGCGAAGCTGCCTGAAGCAGCCCCGCCCGGCGCTTCAGACGGCGAAGAGCAGGAATTCCCGCTCCCACGAACTGATCACGCGCTTGAAGTTTTCATGCTCGGCCCGCTTGACCGCGACGTAGCCTGTGATGAATTTCTTGCCCAGGTATTTCTCGATGGTGGTGCTGTTTTCCATGCGTTCCAGGGCGTCTTCGATGGTCAGCGGCAAACGCAGGTTGCGGCGTTCGTAGCCTCGGCCCACCACCGGCGCGCTCGGGTTGATGCCTTCAACCATGCCGATGAAGCCACACAGCAGGCTGGCGGCAATCGCCAGGTATGGGTTGGCATCGGCGCCCGGCAAGCGGTTTTCCACCCGACGGTTCTGCGGCCCGGCATCCGGCACGCGCAAGCCCACGGTGCGGTTCTCTTCGCCCCACTCCACGTTCACCGGCGCCGACGTGTCCGGCAGGAAGCGGCGGAACGAGTTGACGTTGGGGGCGAACAGCGGCAACAGCTCGGGGATGAATTTCTGCAGGCCACCGATGTGGTGCAGGAACAGATCGCTCATGGTCCCGTCTTCATTGGAGAAGACGTTCTTGCCGGTTTCCTTGTCGATGATGCTCTGGTGCAGGTGCATCGCACTGCCCGGCTCGCCGGTCATGGGCTTGGCCATGAACGTGGCGGCCACGTCGTGCTTGAGTGCCGCCTCGCGCATGGTGCGCTTGAACACCAGGATCTGGTCGGCCAGGGACAAGGCATCGCCGTGACGGAAGTTGATTTCCATCTGCGCCGTGCCGTCCTCATGGATCAGGGTATCGAGGTCCAGCTCCTGCAATTCGCACCAGTCGTAGACGTCTTCGAACAGTGGGTCGAATTCGTTGGCCGCTTCGATCGAGAAGGACTGGCGACCGGTCTCCGGGCGGCCGGAGCGGCCAATGGGCGGCTGCAGTGGGAAGTCCGGGTCGTCGCTGCGCTTGGTCAGGTAGAACTCCATTTCCGGCGCGACGATGGGCTGCCAGCCTTTGTCGGCGTAGAGCTTGAGCACTTTCTTGAGCACGTTGCGCGGCGACAGCTCGATGGGGTTGCCCTGCTTGTCGTAGGCGTCGTGGATGACCTGGGCGGTGGGCTCGATGGCCCAAGGCACAAGGAACACGGCGTTCTCGTCCGGGCGGCAGATCATGTCGATGTCAGCCGGGTCGAGCAGTTCGTAATAGATGTCGTCTTCGACATAGTCGCCCGTCACGGTCTGGAGCAGCACGCTCTCGGGCAGGCGCATGCCTTTTTCGGCGATGAACTTGTTGGTCGGCGAGATCTTGCCCCGGGTGATACCGGTCAGGTCGCCAATCATGCATTCGACTTCTGTGATCTTGTGGTCTTTCAACCAATCGGTGAGCTGGTCGAGGTTGTTACTCATAAATGCCTCTAGGCGTGAGTTTCCTGACTGCTATTAATCGTCAGGCGTTGTTTGACGCATCCGCGTCGCGTTGTGTTGCCCTTGCTCGGCAGGCATCGCCAAATGCCTGGAAAATCGCAAGGTAGTACGGGTTAGAGCTTACCTCCCATTCGGGGTGCCATTGCACACCTAAAGCAAAAGCCTTGCCTTCTGACACCGAAACCGCCTCGATCAGCCCGTCGGGGGCCACCGCTTCGGCCCGCAACCCAGGCGCCAGGCGCTCGATGCCTTGGCTGTGGATCGAATTGACGTCAATCACCGCCGGCAGGCCCAGGCCCGCCAGGATGCCATCGGGTTGGATCCGCACGACGTGAGCCGGGCCGTACTGGATATCCACCGACTGAGTGTCGTCTTCACGATGATCGATAAAGGTTCCGACTTCATGAACCTTCTGATGCAGGCTGCCGCCGAACGCGACGTTCATTTCCTGGAAACCGCGGCAAATGCCAAATATCGGCACCCCGGTCGCCACCGCGGCACGCAGCAGCGGCAGGGTCAACGCATCCCGTGCAGGGTCGTGGGCAGTGCCCGGCGCGCTGGCAGGTCCGCTATAGTGAAAAGGTTCGACGTTGGAAGGAGAGCCGGTAAACACAATACCGTCCAGGGCGTCCAGAATATCGGACGTTCCAAGCTCATCGGCCATGGACGGAATAATCAGGGGCAAGCCCTTGGCGGCCGTGGCGACAGCCCGCAGGTACTTGTCATAGGTAGCGTGGTAGACATGCAAACCGATCTGCTTGGTGCAGGCGGTGACGCCGATTAACGGCAGGCGAGACATGAAGCACCCCGGTATTATTGCTGTTATGGGTTTGAATCGAGCTTAGCCTTGTTCATTTTTTTACACAACACCCCCGTAAAAAATACAACACGGCCCGCTCAAGCCTGCGGGCGCCAAGGCCTTTAAAGGGAAAAAAACGCCCTAAATTGCCTCAAAAAAGCCTTGAAGGTGCTTTTTTAGGGCAAAAAAGGCCCTGCTTGACTTCGGCATGCCGTTCGGGTTGACTGGCTTTCGAAGAGATCAATGATTGATATTTTTAACAACAAAGGTGTTGCATCATGTCGGTACCCCCGCGTGCCGTTCAGCTTAACGAAGCGAACGCGTTCCTTAAGGAACATCCTGAGGTTCTGTACGTTGACCTTCTGATTGCGGATATGAATGGTGTGGTGCGCGGCAAGCGCATAGAACGCACCAGCCTCCACAAGGTTTACGAGAAAGGCATCAACCTGCCGGCCTCTTTATTTGCCCTGGATATCAATGGCTCTACGGTGGAAAGCACCGGCCTGGGTCTGGACATCGGTGATGCCGACCGGATCTGCTATCCAATCCCTGACACCCTGTGCAATGAGCCTTGGCAGAAGCGCCCTACCGCGCAGCTGTTGATGACCATGCACGAACTCGAAGGCGAGCCTTTCTTCGCCGACCCGCGCGAAGTCCTGCGCCAGGTCGTGACCAAGTTCGATGAACTGGGCCTGACCATCTGCGCCGCGTTCGAGCTGGAGTTCTACCTGATCGACCAGGAGAACGTGAATGGACGCCCACAACCGCCCCGCTCGCCGATTTCCGGCAAACGCCCGCATTCGACCCAGGTCTACCTGATCGATGACCTCGACGAATACGTCGATTGCCTCCAGGACATTCTGGAAGGGGCCAAGGAGCAAGGCATTCCCGCCGACGCCATCGTCAAGGAAAGTGCCCCGGCGCAGTTCGAAGTGAACCTGCACCACGTGGCCGATCCGATCAAGGCGTGCGACTACGCGGTCCTGCTCAAGCGCCTGATCAAAAACATCGCCTACGACCATGAAATGGACACCACCTTCATGGCCAAGCCGTATCCGGGCCAGGCAGGCAATGGTTTGCACGTCCACATTTCGATCCTGGATAAAGACGGCAAGAATATCTTTGCCAGCGAGGATCCCGAGCAGAACGCCGCATTGCGTCACGCGATCGGCGGTGTGCTCGAGACCCTGCCCGCGCAGATGGCTTTCCTCTGCCCGAACGTCAACTCCTACCGTCGTTTCGGCGCACAGTTCTACGTGCCGAACTCGCCGACTTGGGGCCTGGACAACCGCACCGTGGCCTTGCGCGTGCCGACCGGCTCGGCCGATGCCGTGCGCCTGGAACACCGCGTCGCCGGTGCCGATGCCAACCCATACCTGCTGATGGCCTCCGTGCTGGCAGGGGTGCACCATGGCCTGGTCAACAAGATCGAGCCCGGTGCGCCGGTGGAAGGCAACAGCTACGAGCAGAACGAGCAAAGCCTGCCGAACAACTTGCGCGATGCCCTGCGCGAGCTGGACGACAGCGAAGTCATGGCCAAGTACATCGACCCGAAATACATCGATATCTTCGTGGCCTGCAAGGAAAGCGAGCTGGAGGAGTTCGAACACTCCATCTCCGACCTTGAGTACAACTGGTACCTGCATACCGTGTAAGCGGTTGCGGTCAAAAAGAAACGCCGCAGGCCTTATGGCCTGCGGCGTTTTTTTATGTCTGCCGCCGAACATTGTGGCGAGGGAGCTTGCTCCCGCTGGGCTGCGCAGCAGCCCCAAAAATGCTGAAGCGGTCAACCTGAACCACGGCGGCGACTGGTTTCGGGGTGGCTTCGCAGCCCAGCGGGAGCAAGCTCCCTCGCCACAGGAGTTGCTCTGCTCACAAGTCCGGGTATGGACCATCCGCTCGCTCTGCGTACAATGCCCGGCAGCCCCGCAGGAGACGTCCATGACGCGCATCGCCACCCCCCGCAAACCCCGCGCACGCAGCCAGGCCCGGATCGACACCATTCTTGATGCCGCCCGTACGCTGCTTGCCGCCGAAGGCGTGGCCAGCCTGTCGATCTACAGCGTCGCCGAGCGCGCCGGGATCCCGCCCTCTTCCGTGTACCACTTCTTCGCCAGCGTCCCGGCCCTGCTCGAAGCCCTGACCGCCGACGTCCACGCCGCCTTCCGCGCGGGCCTGCAAGCACCGATCGATCATGCCGCGCTGAACCATTGGCACGACCTGTCCCGGCTGGTGGAACAACGCATGCTCGCCATCTACAGCCAGGACGCCGCCGCTCGCCAGCTGATCCTGGCCCAGCACGGCCTGACCGAAGTCACCCAGGCCGACCGCCAGCACGACCTCGAGCTGAGCGATTTGATGCACAAGGTCTTCGCTCACCATTTCGCCCTGCCGCCCCTGCCCGACGACGTCGATGTGTTCGCCCTGGCCATGGAACTGGGCGACCGCGTCTACGCCCGCTCGGTCCAACAACACGGCCAGATCACCCCACGCATGGCCGAAGAAGGCATGCGGGTATTCGATGCGTACCTGGGGCTGTATTTGCCGCCGTATCTGCCCAAGCGCGAAGCATCCTGATCCACGTGGCGAGGGGATTTATCCCCGCTGGGCTGCGCAGCGGCCCCCAAACCAGCTAACTCGATGTGCCAGGAAGATGAGTACACTGCTTTAGGGCTGCTGCGCAGCCCAGCGGGGATAAATCCCCTCGCCACAAAGCCCCCTCCTCACCTCAACAAAGTGCATGCGTGCGCAGCCCAAAAACCCAAAAGCCCCGAAGGGCTCTCGCCGTCCGGGGCCGTGGGTCAAGCATCGTTCACAACTTGGCGATAGACACCTCGGTGGATTTGACGAAGGCAATCACTTCGCTGCCGATCGCCAGTTCCAACTCCTTGACCGAACGGGTGGTGATGACCGACGTGACGATGCCGGAGGCGGTCTGCACGTCGATTTCCGACAGCACGTCGCCTTCGACGATTTCCTTGATGGTGCCTTTGAACTGGTTGCGTACGTTGATGGCTTTGATGGTCATGGTGTCGATTCCTGTCTGGATGAAGTTATTGCGCCCAACGCAATTGCGTAGGCAAGGGTGAAACGGGTTCGGGTTCCGGCGGTTGGCCGGGCAAGGACAGCACACGGTTGAGGACTTCGATTTCCAGGCTCGCCAGGCGATGAGAGCCGCGAACCCGTGGGCGTGGCAGGTCGATGGGCAGGTCGAGGCCGACCTGGCCGTCCTCGATCAGGATCACCCGGTCGGCAATCGCCACCGCTTCGCTGACGTCGTGAGTCACCAGCAACACCGTGAAACCGTGCTGCTGCCAGAGGTTTTCGATCAGTTGCTGCATCTCGATACGGGTCAGGGCGTCCAATGCGCCCAAGGGTTCGTCGAGCAACAACAGCCGTGGCTGATGAATCAGCGCGCGGGCGAGGGCCACCCGTTGTTTCTGGCCGCCGGACAATGCCGCCGGCCACTCCTGGGCACGGTCGGCCAAGCCGACGGCTTCCAGTGCCTGCAAGGCCTGCGGACGCCAGTTGCCGTTGAGCCCGAGGCCAACGTTGTCGATGACTTTTTTCCACGGCAGCAGACGCGCTTCCTGGAACATCAACCGCGTGTCCTGTTGCGCCGCACTCAAGGCCGCCGAGCCCGCCAGCAGTTGGCCATCGGTGGGTTGATCGAGCCCGGCCAGCAACCGCAGCAAGGTACTTTTGCCACAACCGCTGCGACCGACCACGGCCACGAACTGCCCGGCCGGGATATGCAGGTCGATGTCGCGCAATACCTGGCGCGTGCCAAAGGTTTTTTGCAGGTTGCGCACCGCCAGCGGGATGCCACGCAGCAGGCGCGGAGGTTGTTGGGCGGTCATGCGGCACCTCCCTTGTTCACTTGGTACGCCGGATGCCAGCGCAGCCAGACCCGCTCAAGCCCACGGGCGGCCAGGTCGGCCAATTTGCCCAGCACCGCGTACAAGAGAATCGCCAGCACCACCACATCGGTTTGCAGGAACTCACGGGCGTTCATCGCCAAGTAGCCGATGCCGGCGCTGGCCGAAATGGTTTCCGCCACGATCAACGTCAACCACATGAAGCCCAGGGCAAAGCGCACGCCCACCAGGATCGAAGGCAAGGCGCCCGGCAGGATCACCTGGCGAAACAGGCTGAAGCCGGACAAGCCGTAGCTGCGGGACATTTCCACCAGCGCCGGGTCGACGTTGCGGATGCCGTGGTAGGTGTTGAGGTAGATCGGAAACAACGTGCCCAGGGCTACCAGGAAAATTTTCGCCGACTCATCGATACCGAACCACAGGATCACCAGGGGAATCAGCGCCAGGTGCGGGACGTTGCGCACCATCTGCACGGAGCTGTCCAACAGGCGCTCGCCCCATTTCGACAGGCCGGTGATGAAGCCCAGGGCCAGGCCAATGCCGCCGCCGATCAGGAAACCGACCGCCGCCCGCCAACCACTGATCGCCAGGTGCGTCCAGATCTCACCGCTGCGCACCAGGTTGACGCCGGCTTCGATCACGGCCACGGGTGCCGGCAGGATCCGCGTGGACAACCAACCGGCCGACACCGACAGTTGCCAGACCGCCAGCAACAGCAGCGGCACCGCCCAGGGCGCGAGGTTGTGGATGATTTTATTCATGGCCGCCTCAGCTCTGGGACGCGGCTTTGGGCAGGATGTCGTTGGCCACCATTTCACCGAACGGGCTCACATAGCCCTGGCTTTTCGGCAACTCCGGGCGCTCCACATCCAAGTGCGGAAACAACAGTTCCGCCACGCGATAGGACTCTTCCAGGTGGGGATAACCGGAGAAGATAAAGGTGTCGATGCCAAGGTCGGCATACTCCTTGACCCGCGCCGCCACGGTCGGGCCATCGCCCACCAGCGCCGTGCCGGCACCGCCGCGTACCAGGCCGACACCGGCCCAGAGGTTGGGGCTGACTTCCAGCTTGTCGCGACTGCCGCCGTGCAGGGCGGCCATGCGTTGCTGGCCCACCGAATCGAAGCGCGCCAGGGAGGCCTGGGCCCGGGCGATGGTGTCGTCGTCCAGGTGAGAAATCAGCCGGTCGGCCGCTCGCCAGGCTTCGGCGTTGGTTTCCCGCACGATCACATGCAGGCGGATGCCGAAGCGCACGGTACGTCCGAGCTTCGCAGCCTTGGCCCGCACCTGCTCGATTTTTTGCGCGACGGCTGCGGGCGGCTCGCCCCAGGTCAGCACCATTTCCACTTGTTCGGCCGCCAGGTCCTGGGCAGCTTCCGACGAGCCGCCAAAATACAGCGGCGGACGCGGTTGCTGGATCGGCGGATAGAGCAGCTTGGCGCCCTTCACGCTGATGTGCTCACCGTCGTAATCCACGGTCTCGCCTTCCAGCACCCGGCGCCAGATGCGGGTGAATTCCACCGAGGCCTGGTAGCGTTGTTCGTGGTCGAGGAACAGCCCATCGCCGGCCAGTTCATCCGGGTCGCCGCCGGTCACCAGGTTGAACAGCGCCCGCCCGCCGGACAACCGGTCGAGGGTCGCGGCCTGACGCGCCGCCACCGTTGGGGAAATAATCCCGGGGCGCAGGGCCACGAGGAATTTCAGGCGCTGGGTCACGGGAATCAACGAAGCGGCCACCAGCCAGGAGTCCTCGCAGGAACGTCCGGTGGGGATCAGCACGCCGCCGAAACCCAATCGATCCGCCGCCTGGGCGACCTGCTGCAAGTAACCGTGATCGACGGCGCGGGCGCCTTCGGCAGTGCCAAGGTAATGGCCGTCGCCATGGGTAGGCAGGAACCAGAAAATATTGAGGCTCATGGAGTGGTCTCCTAAGGGGTCGAATTACTGCGCGTTCGCAACGGCCGCCGGCGGCGTCCAGATCACGTCCTTGATGCTCAAGGGCTTGGGAATCAGTTTGAGCTGGTAGAAGCTGTCGGCGATTTTCTGCTGCGCCGCCACCACCTCCGGCGTGAGGAACAGCGCCCCGTAGCCTTGGCGTTTCACCGACGTCAGGGTGATGTCCGCCGGCAGGCCGAGCAGCGGCGAGACCTGTTTGGTCACGTCTTCAGGATTGGCCTTGGACCACTCCCCCACTGCCCGCACTTCTTCCACCAGGGCGGTAATGACTTGGGGATTTTTTTGCGCATAGGGCTTGGTGGCGAGGTAGAACTGGTGGTTATCGACGATGCCTTTGCCGTCACGCAGGGTGCGAGCCTGCAACTGTTGTTCGGCGGCCGCCTGGTACGGGTCCCAGATCACCCAGGCGTCTACGCTGCCCCGTTCGAACGCGGCACGGGCATCGGCTGGCGGCAGGAAAACCGTCTGGATATCGGAATACTTGAGACCCGCGTCTTCCAACGCCCGCACCAGCAGGTAGTGGACGTTGGAGCCTTTGTTCAGCACGACCTTCTTGCCCTTGAGGTCTTGCACCGATTGGATGGCCGAGCCTTTCGGCACCAGGATGGCCTCGCTGGTGGGCGCCGGCGGCTCGTAAGCAACGTAAAGCAGGTCGGCGCCCGCGGCCTGGGCAAACACTGGCGGCGTTTCACCGGTCACGCCGAAGTCGATGGAACCGACGTTCAAGCCTTCCAGCAGCTGCGGACCTCCGGGGAATTCGGTCCATTGCACGTCCACGCCTTGGGCGGCGAGGCGCTTCTCCAACGAGCCCTTGGCCTTGAGCAGCACCAAGGTGCCGTATTTCTGATAACCGATCCGCAAGGTCTCGGCTTGAGCTTGGGTGATGACGCCGAGGGACACAGCCGCAGCAAACAGAGCGACCAGCCCGCGACGCAAAATGACAGTGCGCATGGCGCCTCTCCTTTTTGCTGTGGGTTTTGGCTGCACCTGCTGGGCCGTTGGCGGCTGAGTAAGGTGAGTTGAATCAGGGGTGTTCGGGTTCAAATGCTCCAGCGAGCACTCAACAAACGTTCGTTCAATACACTGGGGTCCAACGGCCGGGGCCGACGGGCCATGGCGCTGTAAAACTGTTCCAGCGCCTCGTCCAGGCGCTGCTGCAGGGCCGGCGCCAATTGCGCCTGGGCGCTGCCTTCGCCATAAGCGATCTGACTGTCTTCGGCAAAAATCCCATGGAGCATTTCCTGGGCCTTGAGCGCCGACAACACTGGTTTAAGGGCGTAATCCACCGCCAGCATGTGGGCGATGCTGCCACCGGTAGCCATGGGCAACACCACTTTGTGAGCCAGGGCCCGCTCAGGCAGCAGGTCCAGCACGGTCTTCAGCGCACCGGAAAAAGACGCCTTGTACACCGGCGTGGCGATCACCAGGCCATCAGCGTTTTCGATCTGCTGGAGCAGGTCGACGACCTTCGGGCTGTCGAAACGGGCATGGAGCAGATCTTCGGCCGGGAAATCGCGCACCTGATAGCTCACCACCTCCACACCTTGCTGTTGCAACCAACGTTGCGAGCGTTCCAGCAGCACCCCGGAGCGGGAGCGTTGGCTGGGACTGCCACCGAGTGAGACGACCAACATGCCTACCCTTCCTTAACTGTCACGTGCGATTCGCGGCGGGCGATCTCGCTGCATGGGCAAACCATAACAGGGGATTTATATATCTTTAAATCATATTTATTCATTTGGTTATGCATTTAAGAGATATACAATTCAATTTCCTTGGCGCAATAAAAAAGGCCGTCGAAACGGCCAAAACCTGTTTATGGAAGTATCTAATCCGAGTCCCGCGCAGACCGAAAGTCAGCCTTCGCGAGCAAGCCCGCTCCCACATTGGAATGCGTACTCCTGTGGGAGCGGGCTTGCTCGCGAAGGCGATTGCAGCCATTACAGAAAATCCAAAGCCCTACTTGTTAGGCTGCGGTGTGAGGCGCAGGTAAGGTTTCACGGCACGATAGCCCTTGGGGAAACGCTGCTTGAGTTCTTCTTCATCCTTGAGCGACGGCACGATCACCACTTCATCGCCGTCCTGCCAGTTGGCCGGGGTGGCGACCTTGTAGTTGTCGGTCAGTTGCAGGGAATCGATCACCCGCAGGATCTCGTTGAAATTGCGCCCAGTGCTGGCGGGATAGGTGATGGTCAGGCGAATCTTCTTGTTCGGGTCGATCACGAACAATGAGCGCACGGTCAAGGTGTCGCTGGCGTTGGGGTGGATGAGGTCGTACAGATCAGAGACCTTGCGGTCGGCATCGGCCAGGATCGGAAAGTTGACCACGGCGTTCTGGGTCTCGTTGATGTCCTCGATCCACTTGTGGTGCGAGTCCACCGGGTCCACCGAGAGGGCAATGGCCTTGACCCCACGCTGGGCGAACTCGTCCTTGAGCTTGGCCGTAAGGCCCAATTCGGTGGTGCATACCGGCGTGAAATCCGCCGGGTGGGAAAACAGTACACCCCAACTGTCACCGAGCCATTCGTGGAAGCGAATCTTGCCGGCGCTGGAATCCTGTTCGAAGTCGGGGGCGATGTCGCCGAGTCTGAGGCTCATGGTGCGGCTCCTGGATGAATTGTTGTGAGCCCAAACTTTGCACCGGTTTCGATTGCTTTAAAAAGAATGAATATCCATTTATCTAGATCATTAGTGAATATAAAAAACTGTTCACTGGCGCCATTTCGCATACCGGCACAAGATCGTCAGCGAGGTTCGAGAAGGCCTCGAGTTGCTGAAAAGAGGAGAAATTCGAGGAAGGCTACAGGGGTGGGCCCTACTCGAAAACGCAAAGCCCTGCCCGGCGTATTGCCGGGCGGGGCTTTTTTTGTTTTGTACCCACACTACGGAAATTATTGACGCGATTTCAGGACGAGCGGCTAGGATAGGCAGCATGAACACTCAAGCCTTGCTGACTCATCTGCAAAACCACCTGCCAGGACTGCTGGCGGTTTACCTGTTCGGCAGCCATGCACAGGGCACCGCCGGGCCTGACAGTGATGTCGATTTGGCTGTGCTTTTATCCGGCGAAGTCGATCCTGTGTCGTTATGGCAGCTTTCAGGTGATCTGGCGGATATCGCGGGCAGCCCCGTGGACCTGATCGATCTACGCGGGGCAACGACCGTCATGCAGTACCAGATCGTGACCCGAGGTCAGAGGCTCTGGGCCAGAGATGTACAGGCTGGGTTGTTCGAGTGTTTTATTCTCAGCGAAAAAACCGCTCTCGATGAGGCTCGGGCAGGGTTGCTCAAGGATATTCAGGAAGAAGGCAGCGTGTATGGCCGATGACATACTGATCAATAAAGCAGCGAGTATCGAGCGTTGCGTCGCCAGGGTGCGGGAGGAATATGAGAAAGATCCCGCTACGTTTGCCACCGATTTCACTCGCCAGGATTCGGCAGTCCTGAACATCCAGCGTGCGTGTGAAGCGGCACTGGACATGGGACAGCATTTGATCCGACGTGAACGATTGGGTGTCCCGCAAAGTGCCCGCGATACATTCGAATTGCTTTTTCAAGGCGGCTGGGTGGAAGAAAGGCTGGTTAAAAACCTGAAGAACATGGTGGGTTTCAGGAACATCGCCGTGCATGACTACCAAGCCCTGCAGTTGCCGATCATGGTCGCGATCATTACCCAGCATCTGGGCGATTTCCTGGCGTTCAGCGCGTTCATACTGCGTAAGGACGCGGTGAAATCCAAGGAATAAAGCGATCTCCGGTTCGTTGAACCAAAAACGCAAAAGCCCCGCCCGGCGTATTGCCGGGCGGGGCTTTTTTTCGTCAGGCGAGCGCGTTGCTTACAGCAGCGGGATCGAGTAGCTGACGATCAGGCGGTTTTCATCCTGGTCGCGCTGACCTGGGATGTCGTTGCGCCAGGTAGCGTTTTTCCACATGACGCCAACGTTCTTCAGCGGACCTTCCGGTACGACGTAGCCAACAGTGATGTCACGTTCCCACTCGGTCTTGTCACCGGTGGCGTGGTCGATGTTGTCGCCGCGCAGGTAGATGACACCTGCGGTCAGGCCAGGAACACCGAGCTTGGCGAAGTCGTACGAGTAGCGACCCTGCCAGGTGCGTTCACCGGCACGGGCGAATTTGGCGATTTGCATGTCGGTGGTCAGGTAAGCCGACGAACCGTCACCCTGGTTCAGCCAAGGGAAATCGCTGTCGCCGTTGCTGGCCTGGTAGCCACCGCCAAAGGTGTGACCGGCAACGGTGTACAGGAACAGGCCGCTGTACAGGTTGTTGTCGACTTTGCCCTTGGTGACGCTGCCGCCATAGTAGCCAGTGGTGTAGTAGGTGGAATCATGACCGTTGGCGCCGTCGCTGCGGCTGTTGAAATAACGCAGGTCGGACTTCAGCACGCCAGGGCCGATGGACCAGTTGTGCACCAGGCCCAGGAAGTGTTGCTTGTAGAAATCTTCCAGGTTGCCGTAGTAGTACTGGGCAGTCAGGTCCTTGGTGATTTTATAGTCACCGCCACCGTAGATGAACTTGTTGCTGTCGCGACCGCTGGCGGTACGCCCGTTCGCACCGGCAATGGACAGCTCCTCGTTGTTGCTGGAGTTACGGCCCTTGGCGTGCTCGATCTGGCCGCCGATGAGCGTCAGGTCCTTGATCTCGTTCGAGGTGATCTGGCCACCTTGGAAGGTTTGCGGCAGCAGACGACCATCGTTGGTCACGATGACCGGCAGTTTTGGCTGCAGGGTGCCCAGCTTCAGCTCGGTCTGGGAGATCTTCGCCTTGGCGGTCAGGCCCAGGCTGGAGAAGTTATCCACTGCTTCGCCGTTGGACTTGCTCGGGAAAACCGTGCCGCCATAGCTGTTATTGGACGCGCCGTTGGTACCGCCGCCCGAATCCAGTTTGACCCCCAGCAGGCCGATGGCGTCGATACCGAAGCCGACGGTGCCTTGGGTGTAACCGGAAGTGAAGCGCAGGTCAAAACCCTGGCCCCATTCTTCGTTTTTGTTCGTTGAAGCAGCCGAATCACGGTTATCCGTGTTGATGTAGAAGTTACGCAGACCCAAGGTAGCCTTGCTGTCCTCGATAAAACCGGCGGCGCCTGCCTGCTGCGCCAAAACCCCAACGGCCACAGCCAGGGCCAAGGTGGACTTGTTCATGCTTCGCTCCTCTCGTTTTTTAATTCTTGTGTGTCTTTGGTTCCGGATCGAACGCCCGGAATCCGCGGATGCGCGATTAGCGCCAGACCGTGACTGACAAGTCAATCGTAACCAATTGTGTCTACGACCATGGTCTAACCCCGCTACACGGCCCGCAGGATAATGGATTCTCTATAAATCCAAAAAGAATTGTTCTGCCAGTTTTCAGCTCTTTTCGACATATAGCTGCCATCAAAGCTTCATCAACCGTGGTCCGGCGTATCGGCCAGCTGGCGAATTACTGAATGGCTTTTTTGTCGAGAAGCGCTCAGCGGGAAACCCCGGCGTAGAGGGATCCCTTGATCCTTTGGCGCCGGGGCGGCTTAAGATGGGAGCTTGATGGCTATGCGTCAGGCGATTCATTGTCTGAAATCAAAAAGACGCCCCCTGCGACACTCCCACGCAGGGAGCGCGCCAGGGGTTACAGGGCTTTTTCGAAGATTTTCGAATTACGCTGATAGTTGTAGAGCGAGGCTCGCGCGGCCGGCAGACGGTCGACGCTGCTGGGCTCGAAACCACGTTCGCGGAACCAGTGGGCGGTACGGGTCGTGAGTACGAACAGCGTCTTGAGCCCTTGGGCGCGGGCGCGGGTTTCGATCCGCTCCAGCAGTTCGTCGCCCCGGCCACCGTGGCGGTACTCCGGGTTCACCGCCAGGCAGGCCAGTTCCCCGGCATCCGAATCGGCGATCTGGTACAGCGCCGCGCAGGCGATGATCATGCCTTCGCGCTCGACCACGCTGAACTGTTCGATCTCGCGCTCCAGCACTTCGCGGGAGCGACGCACCAGAATCCCCTGCTCTTCCAGCGGACTGATCAGGTCCAGCAGGCCGCCGACATCTTCAATGGCCGCTTCGCGCACCACTTCGAATTGTTCCTGGGCCACCAACGTACCGCTGCCATCGCGGGTGAACAATTCGGCCAGCAGCGCGCCATCCTCGGCATAACTGACGATGTGGCTGCGCGCAACGCCACCACGACAGGCCTGGGCCGCCGCATCCAGCAGTTCGGCCTGATAGTCGCTGCCCAGGCGTTGCATGTGGCCTGGGACCTGTTGCGGACGTAATTCCCGCACCAGCCGTCCGTCCTCGCCGATAAGCCCCTGTTCGGCACCGAACAGCAGCAGCTTGTCGGCCGCCAGGTCGATGGCCGCCCGGGTGGCGACGTCTTCACAGGCCAGGTTGAAGATTTCTCCGGTGGGCGAATAACCCAACGGCGACAGCAACACGATGGAGCGCTCGTCCAGCAGCCGGTTGATGCCCTTGCGATCGACCCGGCGCACTTCGCCGGTGTGGTGGTAATCCACGCCTTCGAGCACGCCGATCGGCCGGGCGGTGACCAGGTTGCCGCTGGCGACCCGCAGCCGCGAGCCCTGCATGGGCGAGGACGCCATGTCCATGGACAGGCGCGCCTCGATGGCGATGCGCAACTGGCCGACCGCGTCGATCACGCACTCCAGGGTCGCCGCGTCGGTGATGCGCATGCCGTGGTGGTAGTGAGGCGTCAGGCCCCGCGCAGCGAGGCGAGTCTCGATCTGCGGGCGCGAACCATGGACCAGCACCAGGCGCACGCCGAGGCTGTGGAGCAGCACCAGGTCATGGACGATGTTGCCGAAATTAGGGTGTTCCACCCCGTCGCCGGGCAGCATGACGATGAAGGTGCAATCGCGGTGGGCGTTGATGTAGGGCGAAGCGTGACGAAGCCAATTGACGTATTCGGGCATGAACCTGGACCTGTAATAAATAACAGCCAAAAAAAGACGAAACAGAACGCACAACGGGCTGGTGGTTATCGTCGGAACAGGCTTGGCGACACGCGCGCTCTCCTCATGTGATGAATACGGGCCCGCAAGGGCGCAATTTAATCGGCCGTGGCCGACGTCAGGCAGTAATGGACGATCAACTGCCGCAACAGATCCACGGTAGGTTGCAAACGTGACATTTCAAGGTACTCGCCCGGTTGGTGGGCACAGGCGATATCGCCAGGACCGAGCACCAGGGTTTCACAGCCAAGGCGCTGAAGATAAGGCGCTTCGGTGCCGAACGCCACTGCTTCGGCACGATGGCCGGTCAGTCGTTCGGCCACGCGGACCAATTCGGCGTCCTCGGCCTGCTCGAACGGCGGCACTTCGGGGAACAGCGGCGCGTAGTCGATCTTGACTTGATGGCGCTCGGCGATGGGGTTGAGCTTCTGCTGGATCGCCGCCCGCAGCACTTGCGGGTCCATGCCTGGCAAAGGCCGCAGGTCAAATTCCATGGAGCATTGGCCGCAGATCCGGTTGGGGTTGTCGCCGCCGTGGATGCAGCCGAAATTCAGGGTCGGTTGCGGCACGCTGAACTGCGGGTTACGGAATTCACGCTGCCATTGCAGGCGCAGGCCGCGCAATTCGCCCATGGCATCGTGCATGGCCTCCAACGCGCTGTGGCCCAGGCGCGGATCGGACGAATGGCCGCTGCGCCCGAGAATGTCGATGCGCTCCATCATGATGCCTTTGTGCATCCGTATTGGCTTGAGGCCGGTCGGCTCACCGATCACCGCTGCCCGCCCCAAGGGCCGGCCGGCATCGGCCAGGGCCCGGGCGCCGGACATGGAGCTTTCTTCGTCACAGGTGGCGAGGATCAGCAGAGGTTGCTTGAACGGTTGGTCCAGCAGCGGCTTGACCGCTTCGATGGCCAGGGCGAAAAAGCCCTTCATGTCACAACTGCCCAGGCCGACCCAACGGCCATCGACCTCAGTGAGCTTCAACGGATCGGTCTGCCACAAGGCGCCGTCGAACGGCACCGTGTCACTGTGGCCGGCCAGCACCAGGCCGCCGGGACCGCTGCCGAAACTGGCCAGCAGATTGAATTTGCCAGGGCTGACCTGCTGGATATCGCAGGAGAACCCCAGCTCAGTGAGCCAGCCGGCCAACAGCTCGATGACGGCGCTGTTGGACTGGTCGAGCCCAGGCTGGGTACAGCTGACCGAAGGCGTGGCGATCAGGGCAGCGAATTGATCTTTCATGGACGGCAAAGGCATCGCTGGCTCCGGGCATACAGATTGGCGTTCATCATAGAACCATCTGGACCCAGGAATAAACCTAGGGCGAGTCAGTCCTGTACACTGCACGGCCTTGGCAGCCACACCTTCCCCCGGCTGCGCACCCGATCCCTGGATTTTCCGGCCATGCAGAAAGAAACCGAAATCAAACTCCGCGTCAGCCGCGAGACCCTGGCAGCCTTGCGCGAGCATCCGCTGCTGAAAAAACGCAACAAGAGTGGCTGGGAACGCCACGAATTGATGAACCAGTATTTCGACACGCCAGAGCGTGACCTGGCCCGGGCCAAGGTCGCCCTGCGCCTGCGTCGCGACGGCGAAGAGGTGATCCAGACCCTCAAGACCCGCGGCCAGAGCGTCGCCGGCCTGTCCGAGCGCAACGAATACGACTGGCACCTGCCCAAGGCCAAGCTCGACCTGAAGAAGCTCGACGGCGAATGCTGGCCCGAGGCCTTGGCCGAACTGGACAAGAAAACCCTCAAGGCCATCTTCACCACCGATTTCGTTCGCGAACGCGCTGAAATCGCTTGGGGCCGTGGCAAAAGCAAAGTGGTCATCGAAGCCGCCCTGGACCTGGGCCACGTGGTGGTCGGCAAGCAGAAGGAAGAAATCTGCGAACTGGAGCTGGAACTGCGCGAAGGCGAACCCGCCGCCCTGCTGGAACTGGCCGCCGAGCTGGCCATGACCCTGCCCCTGATGCCCTGCGACATCAGCAAGGCCGAGCGTGGCTATCGCCTGCATGACGCGGGCAGCTACGCCTTGAGCCTGCCAGCCCCGCAACTGACTGCCGAAACGCCGCTGGACGATGCCTTCGCCGCGCTGAGCTGGCATTTGCTCGGCAGCAGCCAGCGCCTGGCCGAGCAATACCGGTTCAACGGCCATTGGCGCCTGCTGCAGGACTGGGTGGAAAGCCTAGCCGAACTGCGGGCCCTGCTCAGCAGCCTCGGCCAGGCCGCGCCGCGCCAATCGACCCATGACTTGCGCCTGGCCCTGGACGCGTTGCTGGAAGACTGGCGCCCGCTGGTCCAGGCCGGCCTGGACGACGAAGACGTGCGCAAGGCCGCGCCGGAACAGTTCCTCGAAGAGCTGCAAGACCCGCGTTGGGGCCTGTTTTCCCTCAACACGTCACGCTGGCTGCTGGCCCGCAGCTGGGCCGTCGAGCGCAACACCCGCGGCAATCGCCAGGGCGCGGCGCAACTGGGCAGCTGGTTGCCACGCCTGTTGGGCGAAGAGTCCTCGTCCCTGCAATTGCAACGTTATCAACAGCAACCGGAAGACCTGGCCGAGCAACTGCCGCGCATCGAACGCATCCAGGCCTGGCTGCACCATGCCCGCCATGTGCTGGAGATCCCGGAAATGGATCGGCTCTACGGTGAGCTGAACAAGCTGGCACAACTGGCCAACCAACCGATCACCGACGAAACGCTGGATGCGCGCAAGCAGCAGGCGATTGCGGTGTATCAGAATCGGGCTTGGAAGACCTTGTTGCGCCTGTAACCGAAAGATCTTCTGCGTCTGGAGTACCGCTTTCGCGAGCAAGCCCGCTCCCACACTGGATCTTCAGCGAACACAACATGTGTGTACGGTGGAGGACCATTGTGGGAGCGGGCTTGCTCGCGAAGGGGCCGGCACATTCACCTCAGATCCAACTAGCGCACCACCGGCAAACTCGTCGTCGACTTGATCTCCGACAGCGCCACGATCGAGTTCACCTCCTGGATCCCCGGCACCATCGACAGCTTTTCGAAAAAGAATCGCTCATACGCCTCGATGTCCGCCGTGACGATGCGCAGCAGAAAATCCACCGAACCCATCAGCACGTAGCACTCCAACACTTCGGGAAAGCCGCGGATCGCCTCGGTGAACTCGGTGAAGTTCGAACGGCCATGGGCGTTGAGTTTCACTTCGGCGAAGATCTGCGTGTTGAGGCCGATTTTCTTGCGGTCCAGCAGGGTCACCTGGGCGCGGATGATGCCCTCCTCCTTCATCCGCTGGATCCGCCGCCAGCACGGCGATTGAGACAAACCGACCTGCTCGGCGATCTGCGCGCTGGACAGCGAGGCATCCTCTTGCAGCAGGGCCAGTATCCTGCGGTCATAGCTATCCAGCTCGCTTTGCATAGACAAACCCAAAATGAATGATCTGCAGACTCAAGCGATTCGAAACATCGCCGAAAGCACTCATCTTAGATAAGAAATACCCGGCGACGCATGTAAATATTTCTCCGCCGCCAAGGAGACCGCGCATGCCCCCACTTGAAGCCGTTGCCACCACCCCGACCCGCGCCGATGTCTGGCACGTCGCCAATGCCCATTGCCGCGTGCACTACCAAATGCTGGCAGAGGCCGAGCCGGACCTGCTCTGCCGGGCATTGAACCTGTTTGCCTTGCAGGGCCTGACCCCACAGCAGGTTCGCGTCGAGCGCCTCGACGATCTGCTGTCGCTGGACATCCTCATGGACGGCCTGAGTTGGCACCGTGCCCAGGTCATCGCAGAAAAATTACGTAACCTGATCGGCATGTGCTCGGTGGACCTGCAAGGCGCTGATATTGCGCGAGTTGAGCCGACCCAAGCGGCCGGTTGAGCCCCCCACGGGCAAGAATTGGTAACGCATTGGTCGGGTAGTGGCCCAACGGACCACCGGGTCGGGACTATTCTTTTGCAGACCGAGCGAGGACGCCGAGGCGTCTGTATCGCGGCTTTGCTGCAATTGTCCAATAGGAACCCGCATGTCCACCAAACACGCCACTCAGGACCGCTGGCTGGACCTCAATGATCTGCTGCGCCAACTGGTCACCCAGGGCTTCATCAGCCAGGATTCGGCCGAAACCGCGCTCAACGCCCGCCGACGCCACAGCGCCAACAACCAGCTGCACCCGCTGGAGTTCATTGCCAACCAGCACCTGGACGACCTCAGTCGGCCCGGCAAGCGCCTGGACCTTGAGAACCTGACCCTGTGGTTGTCCCAGCAGGCCGGCCAACCCTACATGCGCATCGACCCGCTGAAAATCAACGTGGCGGCCGTAACGCCCTTGATGTCGTATGCCTTTGCCCAGCGCCACAAGATCCTCGCGGTGGCGGTCGATCGTGACGCCGTCACCGTCGCCAGCGCACAACCCTACGTCAACAGCTGGGAAGCCGACCTGACCCATGTGCTCAAGCTGCCGATCAAGCGGGTGGTCGCCAATCCGGTGGATATCCAGCGCCTGAGCGTGGAGTTCTATCGCCTGGCCAAATCGGTCAGCGGCGCCACCACGGTCGATCAGCAACCGAGCAACCTGAGCAATTTCGAACAGTTGCTCAACCTCGGCGCCAGCGACCAGGAACCGGACGCCAACGACGCCCACATCGTCAATATCGTCGACTGGCTGTTCCAGTACGCCTTCCAACAGCGGGCCAGCGATATCCACATCGAGCCGCGCCGCGAGCAGGGCACGGTGCGGTTTCGCATCGACGGGGTGCTGCACACCGTCTACCAATTCCCGCCGCAGGTCACGATGGCGATCGTCAGTCGTCTCAAGAGCCTGGGGCGGATGAACGTCGCGGAAAAACGCAAACCCCAGGATGGCCGGGTCAAGACCAAGACCCCGGACGGCGGCGAAGTGGAATTGCGCCTGTCGACCTTGCCCACGGCGTTCGGCGAAAAAATGGTCATGCGGATCTTCGACCCGGAAGTGCTGCTCAAGGATTTCGACCAGCTCGGTTTCTCCGCCGACGACCTGCGCCGCTGGCAGGACATGACCCGCCAGCCCAACGGCATCATCCTGGTGACCGGGCCGACCGGTTCCGGCAAGACCACCACCCTCTACACCACACTCAAGAAGCTGGCGACGCCGGAAGTGAACCTCTGCACCATCGAGGACCCGATCGAAATGGTCGAGGCGTCCTTCAACCAGATGCAGGTCCAGCACAACATCGACCTGAGCTTCGCCGCCGGGGTGCGGGCCCTCATGCGACAAGACCCGGACATCATCATGATCGGTGAGATCCGAGACCTGGAAACCGCTGAAATGGCGATCCAGGCAGCGCTCACCGGTCACTTGGTCCTGTCGACGCTGCACACCAACGACGCGCCGAGCGCCATCAGTCGCCTGCTGGAGCTGGGCGTGCCCCATTACTTGATCAAGGCCACCGTCCTCGGGGTCATGGCCCAGCGGTTGGTGCGCACCCTGTGCCCGCAATGCAAGGCGCCGCTGACCCTGAACGAAGACGACTGGCAGACCCTGACCCGGCCCTGGCAGGCACCGCTGCCGAGCAATGCCCAGCAGGCCGTCGGTTGCCTGGAATGCCGCGACACCGGTTACCGCGGCCGCGCCGGCGTCTACGAAATCATGCAACTGACCGACAGCGTCAAGGCCTTGATCCACCCCGACACCGACCTGCTGGCGGTGCGCCGCCAGGCCTTCAAGGAAGGCATGCGCAGCCTGCGGCTGTCAGGGGCACAAAAGGTCGCGGCAGGCTTGACCACGGTCGAGGAAGTGTTGCGGGTTACGCCTCAGAGCGAGCAGAAGTAATAGCGGCAGCACCTGTGGCGAGAGGGTTTTGACCTCACCGTGGGAGCAAGGCTTGCCCGCGATGAAGATGACGCGGTCTCCCTGGGAAGCGAGGCGCCTGCATCGCGAGCAAGCTTTGCTCCCACAGAGTGAGGATAATGGCCGCTTGCCCTACACTCAGGGCTCGCAGGTCCATCTCAATTCGCACAGGGAACCGTCATGCAGATCGGTAGCGTACTTTTACTTTTCATCGGCCTGGTGGTCGTCATTCTCTTCATGGGCTTCAAGGTCGTACCCCAGGGCTACCAATGGACGGTCGAGCGGTTCGGCCGCTACACCAATACGCTCAAGCCCGGCCTGAACATCATCATCCCGGTGATGGATCGCATCGGGCGCAAGATCAACGTCATGGAAAGCGTGCTGGACATCCCGCCCCAGGAAGTCATCACCGCCGACAACGCCACGGTACAGATCGACGCCGTGTGCTTCTTCCAGGTGGTCAATACGGCCCAGGCTGCCTACGAAGTCAACAACCTCGAACACGCCATCCGCAACCTGCTGCAAACCAATATCCGCACCGTGCTGGGGTCCATGGAGCTGGATGCGATGCTGAGCCAGCGCGACGGCATCAACGAAAAACTGCTGCGCACCGTCGATGAAGCCACGGCGCCGTGGGGCATCAAGATCACCCGGATCGAGATCAAGGACATCAGCCCGCCGGCCGACCTGATGGCCGCCATGTCAGGGCAAATGAAAGCCGAACGGATCAAGCGCGCCCAGATCCTCGAAGCCGAGGGCCTGCGCGCGTCGGCGATTCTCACCGCCGAAGGCAAGAAGCAGGCACAGATCCTCGAGGCCGAGGGCAGCCGCCAGGCCGCGTTCCTGGAGTCCGAGGCCCGCGAGCGCCAGGCGCAAGCCGAAGCACTGGCCACCCAGGTCGTGTCCCAGGCCATTGCCGACGGTAACGTCCAGGCCGTGAACTACTTCGTCGCGCAGAAATACATCGATGCGCTGGGCAAACTGGCGTCGGCCAACAACAGCAAGGTGATCCTGATGCCGCTGGAAGCCAGCCAGGTCATCGGTGCGGTCGGTGGCATCGGCGAGATCGTCAAGGCCACCTTCGACAGCAAGAAAGCCTGAGGCGCGCGTATGTGGGAGTTCCTGCAACACATGTCGTACTGGGACTGGCTGGCGCTGGGCGTGATCCTGCTGATCCTCGAAGTCTTCGGCGCCGGTGGCTACTTGCTGTGGATCGGCATGGCCGCCGCGGCAGTCGGCGTACTCACGTTCATCCTGCCGCAGATGCCGTGGGAGCTGCAGTTCCTGTTGTTCGGCCTGTTTGCCATCGCCACGGCGCTGTACTGGTGGCAACGCCAGCGCAGCGCGGTGCGCCAAAGCGATCAGCCGCTCCTGAACCTGCGCGGACAGGAACTGATCGGCAAGGTCTTCCTGGTGCATGAAGCGATCGTCGAGGGCCGCGGCAAGATCAAGGTGGCCGACAGCGTCTGGCTGGCCAAGGGGCCCGAGTCGCCCATTGGTACGCGGGTCAAGGTGGTGGCCCAGGAAGGCGCGGTATTGCAAGTGGAGCGGGCTGACTGACAAGTCATGGAACTGAATCGAGACGCAGGTAATCCAACGTCATAGTTAACCCAGTGGAGTCACCTATCATGCGTCTCAAACTTGCTGTCGCTACCCTAGCCTTGCTGTCTCTTCCTGTTGGCTCGGCAATGGCCGACACGTTTTGGCGTAACGTCATCTCATCCGGTGCGACCACCGGTTCCACCTACCTGACCTTCAAGGATAACAAGCTGATCGTCGCCGCCCAGGACGATGCCGGCAGCTTCGTCGCCAGTGATGGCGGTATCCGCGGCCCTTACCTGGAGGCAGCGATGCAGAAAGTGCGTGCCGACAACCCAGGCCTGCAAGCCACCGACATGGAACTGGCCAACGCGATCCTGGCGAAAAACGCCGTCGCCCAGGAGTGATTCCCGGCCCATGAAAAATGCCGCTCGATTGAGCGGCATTTTTTTGCCCGGTGAATAATCCCGAGACAGCCCCAGTCCCCTGTGGGAGCGGGCTTGCTCGCGAAAGCGGTGTATCAGTCAACACTACTGAACCTGACACACCGCTTTCGCGAGCAAGCCCGCTCCCACATTGGATCCGGGTTATTCGCCGATAGCGGCCTGGTAGCCTGCCGCATCGAGCAACGTGTCCAGCTCAGCCTTGTCGCTTGGCTTGAGCTTGAAGATCCACGCACCGTACGGATCGGAGTTCAGCAACTCCGGCGAACCGCCCAACTCTTCGTTGATCGCGATCACTTCGCCGCCAACCGGGGAGTAGATGTCGGAAGCGGCCTTGACCGACTCAACCACACCGGCCTGGTCACCCGTGGCAAAGACCTTACCGATTTCCGTCAGCTCGACAAACACCACATCGCCCAAGGCTTCCTGCGCATGATCGCTGATGCCCACGGTGACGGTGCCGTCAGCTTCCAGACGGGCCCACTCATGGCTTTCGGCAAACCGCAGGTCGGCAGGGATATCACTCATATTCTGTGTCCTCAAGAGAAAGTGTCAGCGGCCAGCGGCCCGCCGCAAAAGGTTAGATCAGGGTTTTGCCATGGCGGACGAAGGTCGGTTTGACCACCCGTACCGGGTACCACTTACCACGAATTTCCACCTCGGCCCGGTCGGCGGTTGCCATCGGAACACGTGCCAGGGCGATCGACTTGCTAAGCGTAGGAGAAAAACTACCACTGGTGATCTCTCCTTCGCCAACATTGGCGATGCGAACCACCTGATGGGCGCGCAAAACGCCCCGCTCTTCCAGCACCAGCCCGACCAGTTTGTGCTGCACACCGCTGGCAAGCTCGGCCTCCAGCGCACTGCGCCCGATGAACGGACGGCTCGCCGGTTCCCAGGCGATGCTCCAGGCCATGTTCGAGGCCAGGGGCGAAACGTCCTGACCGATGTCCTGGCCGTAGAGGTTCATGCCGGCTTCCAGGCGCAAGGTATCGCGGGCGCCGAGGCCGATGGGCGAAATGCCGGCCCCTACGAGGTCGTTGAAGAAACTCGGGGCCTCCTGCGCAGGCAAGACGATTTCCAGGCCATCTTCGCCGGTGTAGCCGGTCCGGGCGATGAACCATTCGCCGTCGGCGCGACCTTCGAAAGGCTTGAGTTGCTGGATGATTTGCCCACGCGGTTGCGTGACCAGCTCGGCAATTTTTTGCCGAGCGTGGGGGCCCTGGATCGCCAGCATCGCCAGCTCGGCGCGCTCGTGTAGCTGCACGTCGTAGTCACCGAGCTGCGCCTGCATCCAGGCCAGGTCCTGATCGCGGGTCGAGGCGTTGAAGACCAGTCGATAGCCGTCCTCGACACGGTAGATGATCATGTCGTCGACAATGCCGCCGCGCTCATTGAGCATCGCGCTGTACAAGGCACTGCCTGAGCCCTGCAAGCGGTCGACGTCATTGGCCAGCAAGCGCTGCAGCCAGACCTTGGCCTGGGGGCCGGCGACATCGATCACGGTCATGTGGGATACATCGAACACACCGCAGTCGCGACGCACCTGATGGTGCTCTTCGACTTGCGAGCCGTAGTGCAAAGGCATATCCCAACCGCCAAAATCGACCATCTTCGCGCCGAGGGCGAGATGAAGGTCATACAGAGGCGTACGCTGTCCCATGGGTTTCTCCTTCCGGGCTTGGCGAAGGTGCGGACGGACACTGCGTAGCGCGAACGCCTGAAAAAAAGGAGTTTTCTGACGCTCTCAGTTGCCCGGTCCGACAGACGGACCGCACCGAATGCCGCGCATTGTAGCCGCATGAGGTAGGACTGACACCTAGCTGTTTCGATGGGCCGAACGTCGTATCAATCCGATGACCGGCAACAACCCCACCAAGACCAACGTCAGCGCCGGCAACGCGGCCCGGGCCCACTCCCCTTCGCTGGTCATCTCGAAGATCCGCACCGCCAGCGTGTCCCAGCCGAACGGGCGCATCAGCAGCGTCGCGGGCATTTCCTTGAGCACATCGACGAACACCAGCAACGCCGCGCTCAATGTCCCGGGCAACAACAACGGCAGATACACTTTGAAAAACAGTCGTGGCCCACTGACCCCAAGGCTACGTGCCGCTTCGGGCAAGGACGGACGAATTCGCGCCAGGCTGCTCTCCAACGGACCGTAGGCCACGGCCAGGAAGCGCACCAGATACGCCAACAACAGCGCCGACAGGCTGCCCAGCAGCAACGGCTTGCCTGCGCCGCCGAGCCAGGTCGACAGCGGAATGACCAGCTCACGGTCCAGGTAGCTGAACGCGAGCATGATCGACACCGCCAACACCGAACCGGGCAAGGCATACCCCAGGTTCGCCAGGCCGACGCCGGCACGAATCGGGCGGGTCGGCGCCAACCGCCGGGCGAACGCCAGCAGCAAGGCCACGCAGACGGTGACCAACGCGGCCAGGCCGCCCAAGTAGAGGGTGTGGACGATCAGCCCGGCATAACGCTCATCCAAGTCGAAACGGCCGCGTTGCCAGAACCACACCACCAATTGCAGCACCGGGATGACAAACGCGCAGGCAAACACCAGGAAGCACCAGCCACTGGCCGCCACGGCCTTGAAGCCGCGCAACGTGTACAACGCCTTGACCCGGGGCCGCTCGTTGCTGGCTCGGTTGGCGCCGCGGGCCCGGCGTTCGCCGTAGAGCACCAGCATCACCGCCAACAACAGCAGGCTGGCCAGTTGGGCTGCGCTGGATAGGCTGAAGAATCCGTACCAGGTCTTGTAGATGGCGGTGGTGAAGGTGTCGAAGTTGAACACTGACACCGCACCGAAATCCGCCAGGGTTTCCATCAGCGCCAGCGCCACGCCTGCACCGATGGCCGGCCGGGCCATCGGCAGCGCCACGCGCCAGAACGCCTGCCACGGCGATTGCCCCAGCACCCGGGCAGCCTCCATCAGGCCCTTGCCCTGGGCCAGGAAGGCACTGCGTGCCAGCAGATAGACGTAAGGATAAAAGACCAGCACCAGCACCAGGATTACCCCGCCGGTGGAACGAACCCGAGGCAAGCGCAGGCCGCTGCCGAACCACTCTCGCATCAGCGTCTGCACAGGGCCGGCAAAATCCAGCAGACCCACGAAGACAAACGCCAGCACATAGGCCGGAATCGCAAACGGCAGCATCAACGCCCAGTCGAGCCAGCGTCGCCCCGGGAACTCACACAGGCTGGTGAGCCAAGCGAGACTGACCCCCAACAGCGTCACACCGGTTCCCACGCCAAGGATCAACGTGAGGGTGTTGCCTAGCAGGCGTGGCATTTGCGTGTCCCACAGGTGGGACCAGATCTGTTGGTCGATGCTCTGCCACGACAGCAGCAAGACGCTCAAGGGCAACAGGACTAACGCGGCGATGGCGAAGACCAGGGGGTACCAACGGCGTTGGGCGGGGTGGGCCAAGGAAAACTCTCGTTAAATGAGGATGCCCGCGCATTGGCGCGGGCACCTATTTTATAACCAGCCGCAGAAAACCTGTGGCGAGGGGATTTATCCCCGCTGGCTTGCGGAGCAAGCCCAATTGCAGACAACTCAACCCGTCTGCAACGCCGCGTTCTCCGCTTGGGGGCTGCTTCGCAACCCAGCGGGGATAAATCCCCTCGCCACAGGGAATCGTGCCTGACTTCGGGTTAATTCCAGCCAGCGCGATCCATCATGCGAATGGCTTCGGCCTGGCGTTTACCCGCGACTTCCACCGGCAGGGTGTCGGCCTTGAACTTGCCCCAGGCTGCCACTTCCTTGGACGGTTCGACTTTCGGGTTGGCCGGGAATTCCTGGTTCACGTCGGCGAAAATGCTCTGTGCTTCTGGCGTGGTCATCCACTCCACCAGCTTCTTCGCGGCTTCCGGATGCGGTGCATGCTGGGTCAAGCCAATGCCGGAGAGGTTGATGTGCACGCCACGATCAGCCTGGTTCGGCCAGAACAGCTTGACCTTCAGATCCGGCTTCTGCTGGTGCAAGCGGCCATAGTAGTAGGTGTTGACGATGCCGACATCGCATTGGCCAGCGTTGATCGCTTCAAGCAACGCAGTGTCGTCGGAGAACACGTCAGTGGACAGGTTCTTGACCCAGCCCTTGAGAATTTCCTCGGTTTTTTCCGCCCCGTGGGTTTCGATCAGGGTGGCAGTCAGGGACTGGTTGTAGACCTTCTTCGAGGTCCGCAGGCACAGGCGGCCTTCCCACTCTTTGCCAGCCAACGCTTCATAGGTGGTCAATTCGCTGGGTTTAACCCGCTCGGTGGAATAGACGATGGTCCGCGCCCGCAGGCTCAAGCCAGTCCAGGCGTGGGAGGACGCGCGGTATTGAGACGGGATGTTGGCGTCGATCACCGGGGAGGTAAACGGCTGGAGAATGCCCATCTGCTCGGCTTGCCAAAGGTTACCGGCATCGACGGTGAGCAGCAGGTCGGCGGTGGCGTTTGCGCCTTCGGCCTTGATCCGCTGCATCAACGGCGCTTCCTTGTCAGTGATGAACTTCACCGATACGCCGGTTTTCTTGGTGTAGGCGTCGAAGACCGGCTTGATCAGTTCATCGATGCGCGAGGAGTAGACCACCACCTCATCGGCGGCCTGGGCGGCAGTGGTGCCGATCAGGGTCAAGGCGAGGGCGGACAGCAGGCGTTTGGTTGCCAACATGGTAGCGGTCTCTGGATGGTGAGCGAAGCACAAATGATAAGGACTCACATTTGCCATCACAATCGAACAGTAGGCGGACACATTTCCAAATGTTGCAGCCTTGAGCTGTGCAGTGTTTTGCGACAGCCATCGCGGGCAAGCCTTGCTCCCACAACAGCTCCTACATCGGACATCCGGGGGAAGCAAGAGCTTGTGGGAGCAAGGCTTGCCCGCGATAGGGCCATAAGCCCAACCCACCTCTCAAGCCTTGGCCAGATCCGGCAAATCCCCAATCAACCCCAGCGCCTCGCGCACGAACAGCGCCTTGGCCTCAGGCAAGCGGTCTACCAGTTTCAACCCGGTGTTACGCAACCAGCGCACCGGCAGCGGATCGGCCTGGAACAACCGCTCGAAGCCCTCCATCGCGGCCATCAGCGCCAGGTTGTGGGGCATGCGGCGCCGCTCGTAGCGGCTCAACACCTTCATGTCCGCCAAGCGTTCGCCGCGTGCGGCCGCTTGCAACAGCACTTCGGCCAGCACGGCGGCGTCGAGGAAGCCCAGGTTCACCCCCTGCCCAGCCAACGGATGGATGGTGTGGGCCGCGTCGCCGATCAGCGCCAGCCCTTCGGCCACGTAGCGTTTGGCATGGCGCTGGCGCAGCGGCACGCACAGGCGCGGGTCGGCGCTCAGTACCGGACCGAGCTGGCCTTCGAAGGCGCGTTCCAGCTCGTTGCAGAATCGAATGTCATCGAGCGCCATCAAACGCTGCGCTTCTTCGGGGGTGGTGGACCAGACAATCGAGCACCAGTCATGCTGGCCGTCACGCTCAAGGGGCAGGAACGCCAGCGGACCGTTATCGGTGAAGCGCTGCCATGCCGTCATTCGATGCGGCCGGGTGCTGCGTACGCTGGTGACGATGGCGTGGTGCAGGTAATCCCATTCGCGTGTTGCCACGCCGGTCAGGCGGCGCACAGCCGAATTCGCGCCGTCGGCGGCAATGACCAGGGGCGCGCGCAGGGTGCGGCCATCGGCCAGGGTCAGCAACCAATCATCGCCGGAGCGACGCATCTGTTCCAGCCGGGCATTGGCCAGCAGGCCCAGGTCGCAGTCATGCAACCGATCCAGCAGCGCGTCCTGCACCACGCGATTTTCAACGATGTGCCCAAGCGTCTCGGCGTGCAGGCTGGCGGCGGAAAAATGAATCTGCCCGGTGCCGCTGCCGTCCCAGACGTGCATGTCGGTATAAGGGCTGGCACGCCGGGTGGTGATGCCGTCCCAGACGCCCAGGCGGTCGAGGATTCGCTGGCTGGCCGTCGACAAGGCGCTGACCCGGGGCTCGAACGCGGCCTGGGGATCGAAGGGCTTGACGCTCATCGGGCTGCCGTCGAGCAACAGCACTTGCAGGCCACTGCCCTGCAACGCCAGCGCCAGGGCGCTGCCGACCATACCGGCGCCGACAATCAGCAGATCTGCACGCAATTCCATGCTCTATGCCTGTTTTGCTGGCGACGTCAGTCGCCCATGAAAAGAAGTGACCACGCCAGCCTCACGCATCGGGACGCGTCCCCAAGCCCATGGCCTGGCGGGCGAACCAGCGCTTGGCCGGAGGCAACAGGTCGAGGCCCAGCAAGCCGAGGTTACGGCCCAGGGACACCAGCGGCAGGTTGCTGCCGAACAGGCGCGTGACCTGGTCGGAGAAGCCCACGGTCAGGGCCTGGTCCGTGCGCTGGCTCTCGCGATAAGCCTGCAACACGGCAAAATCTCCGGGCTCGCCGTCGCTGTCGAGCAAGGCATCGGCCAGGGCCTGGGCATCGCGCAGGGACAGGTTGAACCCCTGCCCGGCAATTGGATGCAGGCTGTGGGCGGCGTTGCCGAGGATTGCCAGGTGCGGACGGACCTGCTCTTCAGCCTCCACCAACGCCAGCGGGTACAAGTGCCGCACGCCCACCTGTTTCAGCGTCCCCAGGCGATAACCGAACACGCCCTGCAATTCGCTGAGGAAGCCGCGCTCGTCGAGGGCTGCCAGCCGTTGTGCGTCCATGCCCTGGCGGGTCCAGACCAGCGCGCAGCGATTCTCCGGCAGCGGCAACAAGGCCATCGGGCCGTCATCGGTGAAGCGTTCGAAGGCCATGCCATTGTGGGCTTCGCTGGGGGTGATGTTGGCAATCAAGGCGCTTTGGTCATAAGGGCGACTGCGCACGCCGACGCCCAACTGCTCGCGCAGGCTGGAGCGACCACCATCGGCCAGTACCGCAAGATCGCATTCCAGGGTGGTTTCGTCGTCGAGGGTCAGGCGATAACCGCCGACCAATGGCTCCATGCGCGTCACCTGCGCCGGACAGCGCCAACTGACCACTTCCGGGTCCAGGCCTTGCCACAGGCACTGGCCGAGCCAGGCGTTTTCCACCACATAACCCAGCGCTGGCACACCTTCCTCCATGGCCGACAGCCGCGCCGTGGAAAACCGCCCGCGGTCGGACACATGGATCTGCTTGATCGGTTCGGCGCGGCGGGAAATTTCCTGCCAGACACCCAGGCGTTGATAAATCTGCCGGGCACCGTAGGACAATGCCGAGGACCGGGCATCGTAGCTTGGCTGCCAGGCGTCGCCAGGGGCGAAGGGCTCGATCAGCATGATCTTCCAGCCCCGGGCCTTGGCACCAGCCTGCAGGGCCAGGGCCAGGCTCGCGCCGACCAGGCCGCCGCCGATGATGGCCACGTTGATCCGGCTCATGCCGCTTGCGTCCGGGCGGCGGCCATCAGGGCCTCGATGTCGGCGACCGTTTTCGGCACGCCTCGGCTCAGGATTTCACAACCGGTCTTGGTCACTACCACGTCATCCTCGATGCGCACGCCAATGCCGCGCCATTTTTTCGCGACGCTGCGGTTGTTCGGGCTGATATAGATGCCCGGTTCCACCGTCAACGTCATGCCGATTTCCAGGACCCGCCATTCGCCGCCGACCCGGTATTCGCCCACATCATGCACGTCCATGCCTAGCCAATGGCCGGCGCGGTGCATGTAGAACGCCCGGTAGGCCTCGCTGGCAATCAAATCGTCCACCTCACCTTCCAGCAGCCCCAGGCGCACCAACCCTTCGGTAATGACCCGGACCGTCGCTTCGTGGGCCTGGTTCCAGTGTTTGTCCGGTGCGATCTGGGCAAACGCGGCTTCCTGGGCAGCCAGCACCACTTCGTAGATCGCCTTCTGTTCGGGCGAAAACTTGCCGCTGACCGGCCAGGTACGCGTGATATCGCTGGCGTAGCAGTCGATTTCACAGCCGGCGTCGATCAACACCAGGTCGCCGTCCTTGAGCAACGCGTCGTTCTGCTGGTAGTGCAGGATGCAGCTGTTGCGCCCCGCCGCGACGATCGAGCCGTAGGCCGGCATCTTCGCCCCGCCCTTGCGAAACTCATAATCGAGCTCGGCCTCCAGGCTGAACTCATGCAACCCCGGGCGCGCCGCCTGCATCGCCCGGATATGCGCCTGGGCGGAGATCCGCGCCGCTTCGCGCATGACCTTCAGTTCCGCCGCCGATTTATACAGGCGCATGTCGTGCAGCAAGTGATCCAGGGCAACGAATTCGTTCGGCGGCTGGGCGCCGAGGTGGGCCTTGGAGCGAATCACGTTGATCCACTCCATCAGGTGCCGGTCGAATTCAGGGTTGCTGCCCATGGCCGAATACACCCGGTCGCGACCTTCGATCAGGCCCGGCAGGATGTCGTCGATGTCGGTGATGGGAAAAGCGTCGTCGGCACCGTAGTCACGGATCGCCCCTTCCTGGCCGGCGCGCAGGCCGTCCCACAACTCACGTTCGGCGTTGCGCTCGCGACAAAAGAGGATGTATTCGCCATGGGCGCGGCCGGGCATCAGCACCAGCACCGCTTGCGGCTCGGGAAAGCCGCTGAGGTATTGGAAGTCGCTGTCCTGGCGGTAGACATGCTCGACGTCGCGGTTGCGGATCGCAACGGCGGCGGCGGGCAGGATTGCGATGCTGTTGGGTTCCATCTGCGCCATCAAGGCCTTGCGGCGACGGCTGTATTCCGATTTCGGGATATGAATCATGGGCAGACGGGGTTCCCTCTAACAATTAATGCAAGGACGGCTTGGGGGCCGCTGCATCGGTTTTCTTGGTCTCGGTGAACAGCAGCAATGGCGCGACCCGCAGGTACTCCATCACTTCCATGTAGTCGCTTTCGCCGTCGTCGGACTCTTCCAGGGCATCCTGGACCTGGGAAATCGCGGCCAGATCCTGCAGCACTTCCTTCGCTTCTTCGCTCAGCGCGTATTCGCGGCGGGTCAGGCCGAAGCCGGCGAGGAAGCCCTGACACCACTGGCCCAGCGCCGCGGCGCGTTCGGCCAGGGGGGCGTCGTCAGTGGGCAACAGCAGGACGACGGTCATGTCGTCGCTGGTCAACTCGCCCTTGACCATTTCCTGCAGGCCGATCAGCGCGTTACGGACGTTGTCCGCCGGCTCGCCTTCCAACAGCTCGGCGGCGTCGGCCAACCAGCCGTCGGCCTCGAAGCCGGCGCCGGCGCAGCTGCGACCGAGCAACAGGCCATGCAGTTCGGCAGGCGAGACAGGATGACCGCTGGTGCTCAGCAGGGTGGCAAATGCTTGGTACGGGGAATTCTGAATGGGCATGGGCAGCTAGGCGCCAGACGGCGCTATGTCTAGAATGGAGGCCTTGTATCCTACATCGACAGACTCGCCAAGACTATCAGAGGCTGTGCGACCTACATCCCTCCATCAGACACATTCTTCAGTGGACACAATGGAAGACACCGACCTGCAAGCGCTGATGGCCAGACTCGAACTGCTAATTGACCGGGTCGAGCAACTTAAGAGCCAAAACGGACTCCTATTAGCTCAGGAAAAAACCTGGCGCGAGGAACGCGCGCACCTCATTGAAAAAAACGAAATCGCCCGGCGTAAGGTCGAATCGATGATTTCGCGCCTCAAGGCCCTGGAGCAAGACTCATGAGTTCAAGCAATAGCGTTACCGTGCAGATCCTCGACAAAGAATATTCGATCATCTGCCCCCAGGAAGAGCGCAGCAACCTGGTGAGCGCCGCCCGTTACCTGGACGGCAAGATGCGCGAGATCCGCAGCAGCGGCAAAGTCATCGGCGCCGATCGCATCGCCGTGATGGCCGCCTTGAACATCACCCACGACCTGTTGCATCGCCAGGATACGCCGGACGTACAGGTCAGCGGCTCGACCCGTGAACAGGTGCGCGACCTGCTCGATCGGGTGGATCTGGTGCTCGCCACCGATCCAGACGTCGCCAAGGGCTGATTCGCGAAGCTGCCTGGGGTATACTCGCGTCACTCCCTGGGGTGCTTGCCAGTTGGTGATGTCCCTGAGCCGATACGCACAACCACGGGGGTTGCACGTTGGGGCCGGTGTGCATGTCCGCTTGACGGAAAGCCTTAACGCCTCCTGCAACTTCCACCTTGAACTTTCGGGTTCAAGGGCTAAGCCGACAGCGGTTCATCCGGGGAGCCTGACTCCAGACAATGCCAGTTCATATGAACTGGCATTGTCGTTTCTGGCGCAGGCATTTCTGGGCACCCTGTTTTGCGGTTACGCTGTGACATCGCCACTGCGTGAAGCCTTGATATGACCGAACCCGCGCTGCTGCCCCGCCCGCAACTTCGACGCCTGCTGCGCCAGGCCCGTCGCGCTCTGACGCCCGCCCAGCAACGGCAAGCCGCCCGCGGGCTGTACAAACAACTGGCCCAGCACCCGCTGTTTCGCCGTGCAAAGCACATCGCCCTGTACCTGCCCAACGATGGCGAAATCGACCCGCGCCTGCTGCTGCGCGCGGCCCAGCGCCGGGGCAAGGCCACTTACCTGCCGGTACTCAGCCCGTGGCCGCAGACCAAGATGGTATTCCAACGCATCCACCCCGGCGAACAGATGCAGCCCAATCGGTTTCGTATCCCTGAACCACGCAAGAACGTCGCCCGGCAACGCAAGGTCTGGACGCTGGACCTGGTGTTGTTGCCACTGGTGGGATTTGACGATGCGGGAGGTCGATTGGGCATGGGCGGCGGTTTTTACGACCGCAGCCTGGCGTACCTGGCGCGACGCAAGCAGTGGCGCAAGCCAACGCTATTGGGGCTGGCCCATGAATGCCAGAAGGTCGAACGATTGGCGCAGGCAAGCTGGGACGTACCGCTACAGGGAACGGTCAGCGACAGGCGGTGGTATATCGCGGGATAGACGCCACGGTCATCCGCGGCGCCTGGAAAGCGGGTTCAGCGTTTGAGCGATGGCGCGGGTTGGGTGATGTCCACCGGCGCCTCGGTCTTGTTGGCCCACAGGCTTTGGGCGTAACCCGTGGTCACGACACCCAGGCCGAACAGAATGACCAAGATCCACAACAAATCCGGTTTGCGTTTCATCGATTGCCCCCCTCAAGGCATATCACACACGATGACAGCAGCGGTTTTCTTATTGGCCGTGCAGCAGCGTCAAGCTTGGAAGGCCGGCATTTTGCGGCAACCGGCCCCTACACGCAAACTCTGGCGTCAACCGACTGTCGGTTTGTCATAAAATCGCTGAACTATTTTTTCCACACCGCCAAGGAGTAGCAATCATGGCCTATTGGCTGATGAAATCCGAGCCTGACGAATTGTCCATCCAGGGCTTGGAAAAGCTTGGCCAGGCCCGTTGGGACGGGGTTCGCAACTACCAGGCACGCAATTTCCTGCGGGCCATGGCGGTGGGCGACACATTCTTTTTCTACCATTCCAGTTGCCCCGAGCCCGGTATCGCCGGGATCGGCAAAATCATCCAGGCGGCCTACCCCGACCCGACCGCCCTGGACCCGGACAGCCATTATTTCGACTCCAAGGCCAGCCTCGACAAAAACCCCTGGACCGCGATCGACGTGGCCCATGTCGAGACGTTCCGCCACGTCCTGAAGCTCGACTACCTCAAGCAGCAAACCGCCCTGGCGGAAATGCCGCTGGTGCAGAAAGGCTCGCGACTGTCAGTGATGCCGGTGACGGCGGAGCAGTGGGCGGCGGTGGTTGCGCTGAAGCCTTGAGAAATATGGCGGCTGGTCAACCGCCTTCGCGAGCAGGCTCGCTCCCACAGTTGATCCGGGGTGGCCACAGTATTTGCGAACACTCTGGATACCTGTGGGAGCGAACCTGCTCGCGATAGGGCCCGCCCAGCCACCACAAAACTTATTGAATGATCAGGTTGTTGAACAACAAATCATCCACCATCGGCTTGCCAGTCTCGTCGTTCATCACCTGCTGGGTCTGCTTCAACGCTTCCTGACGCAGTTTTTCCTTGGCTTCGAGGTTGTTCATCCCCTCGGTAGTCTGCTGGGCAAACAACGCCACCAATTGGTTACGAATCAGCGGCTCGTTGGCCTTGACCGCCGCGGCGGCGGCATCACCGGTCACGCGCAGGGCCACGTCGGCCTTGTAGACCTTCAGCTTCGCCGTGCCGTCCAAGCCATAGTTGCCCACGAACGGCGGGCTGAGGGTGATATAACTGACTTTCGGTGCCTCGCCCTCTTTCGCTTCCTTGGCCTCTTCGGCCATCGCCGCCACAGGCAGCGACAGGGCCAGCATCAACATGATCCACGCTTTCACAATCGATTCCTCATCCGGTTTGCGGCCCAGCATACCGACCCGCCGTTCAAGCACAAGCTTATGGCCGGCTATCAGGGCGGGGCATGCTCGTTGACCCGTTGTCTCTCACACCTACACTTATCGGCCATCACTCCCAAAGGAATAGCCCTGATGAAAGCCGTGCTGTGCAAAGAATTCGGCCCCGCCGAATCGCTGGTGCTGGAAGACGTCGCCAGCCCCGTCGCCAAGAAGAACGAAGTGCTGCTGGACGTGCACGCCGCCGGGGTGAATTTCCCTGACACGCTGATCATCGAGGGCAAATACCAATTCAAGCCACCCTTCCCGTTTTCCCCCGGCGGCGAAGCGGCGGGCGTGGTCAGCCAGGTGGGTGAGAACGTCAGCCACTTGAAAGTCGGCGACCGGGTGATGGCGCTGACCGGCTGGGGCAGCTTTGCCGAACAGGTGGCGGTCCCCGGCTATAACGTGTTGCCGATTCCCGCGTCCATGGACTTCAACACCGCCGCGGCGTTCAGCATGACCTATGGCACCTCGATGCACGCCCTCAAGCAACGGGCCAACCTGCAACCCGGCGAAACCCTGCTGGTGCTCGGCGCCTCCGGTGGCGTTGGCCTGGCGGCCGTGGAAATCGGCAAGGCCATGGGCGCCCGGGTGATCGCCGCCGCCAGCAGCGCGGAGAAACTCGCCGTGGCCAAGGCCGCCGGTGCCGACGACTTGATCAACTACAGCGAAACCAGCCTGAAGGATGAAATCAAGCGCCTCACCGACGGCCAGGGCGCCGACGTGATCTACGACCCGGTGGGCGGCGACCTGTTCGACCAGGCCATCCGCGCCATCGCCTGGAACGGCCGGTTGCTGGTGGTGGGTTTTGCCAGTGGGCGTATCCCGGAACTCCCCGTGAACCTGGCCCTGCTCAAGGGCGCCGCCGTGGTGGGCGTGTTCTGGGGCTCCTTCGCCCAGCGCCAACCGAAGGACAATGCCGCCAACTTCCAGCAACTGTTCGGCTGGTTCGCCGAAGGCAAGCTCAAGCCGCTGGTGTCCCAGGTGTATCCGCTGAGCAACGCCGCCCAGGCGATCAATGACCTGGGGCAGCGCAAGGCGGTGGGGAAGGTGGTTGTGCAGGTGCGTTGAATGCGTCTAGGCGGTCATGCCCCATGCGCCGGACCGCCATTGACCCGCACTAAAGCAACTCACGAAGCTCCTTCGGCAGCATCCGCACATACCGCGCCGCCGGAAAACTTCCGCAACGCTGCACGATCGAGGGCAGGAGCCTGTTGAACCGAGCGATCAAGGCCAGGCGCTCGGCTTCCGGTAACTGTTTGACGAAAAACACATTGGATAAGTAGAGGCGTGTGTAATGGAACGGGAGCAAGTCCTGCACCCATAGCTGGCCGTTGGCGTGGGCGTTGATGTCCGAGCACTTCCACGTCTTGATCCATTTATTGGCGTCCAGTGGCAAGTCATCCAGGCGGAACTCGAAGGGCGCTACGACATGCGTCTTCGCCGGGTGTTCAAGATCCACCGGCCAAGGCTTGAAGCGCCACTGGCTCACGGCCTCCCGTGCGGCTTCGGCGAAATCCGGATGATCGCTGTGCAAGATCGTGACCTCATCGACACGACCATCGGCATGCACCATGAAGCCGACCCGGGCCATACCCATGATGCCCTGGCGGAACAGGGCCGTCGGGTAATCCGGCCTGGGATTGTGCTCGGGCACCAACAACATTTCCGCTGCCCCGCTCGTACCGGCCAAGCACAGCAACAGCATCACCACGGACCACCTCATGCCCCTAACCCTCAGTTGAAATGCCAGACCTGGCAGAAACGTAAAGGGTAAAGGCCATGGCTCATGGGCCCTATAGCGAGACTTCCCATTTGGGCGAAGGATGTTTCCCACTGCTTTGCCCCGTATTCACCGATGCGGCGCATGAAAGGGCGTCGCGAAGGCATTTCCTACGACGCCCTTCGCTTACGTCTGAACGACATGTTCACTTAAGAACATGATCAATCGAAATTTCTGCTTTTTATGCGACAACGAGCGATGCTATTTTCGGTAACGAAACTGTAACATTCGCATCCGCCGCCATAACAAGAACCTGGAGCACTTGAATGTTTGCTTTCTTTCGACCTGCCGCACACCAGGCAGTCCTGCCTGAAGAAAAAATAGACAGCACTTACCGACGCCTTCGCTGGCAGATCTTCGCAGGGATCTTCATTGGCTACGCCGGGTATTACCTGCTGCGCAAGAACTTCTCCCTGGCCATGCCGTACCTGATCGACGAGGGTTATACCCGTGGCCAGCTGGGCCTGGCCATGTCGGCCATCGCCATTGCTTATGGGCTGTCGAAGTTCCTGATGGGCCTGGTCTCCGACCGTTCCAACCCGCGCTACTTCCTGCCCTTCGGCTTGCTGGTCTCGGCGGGGGTGATGTTCGTGTTCGGTTTCGCGCCCTGGGCAACGTCCAGCGTGACCATCATGTTCATCCTCCTGTTCATCAACGGCTGGGCCCAAGGCATGGGCTGGCCGCCAAGCGGACGGACCATGGTGCACTGGTGGTCGCAGAAGGAACGTGGCGGCGTGGTGTCGGTGTGGAACGTGGCGCACAACGTCGGTGGCGGCCTGATCGGCCCGCTGTTCCTGCTGGGCATGGCCTGGTTCAATGATTGGCACGCGGCATTCTATGTGCCCGCTACCGTAGCGCTCGTCGTTGCGGTGTTTGCCTTCGCGACCATGCGCGACACCCCACAATCGGTGGGCCTGCCTCCGATCGAGAAATACAAGAACGACTACCCGGAAGGCTACGACGCCAGCCACGAGAACGAATTCAGCGCCAAGGAAATCTTCGTCAAGTACGTGCTGCGCAACAAGATGCTCTGGTACATCGCCATGGCCAACGTCTTCGTCTACCTGCTGCGCTACGGCGTGCTGGACTGGGCGCCGACCTACCTCAAGGAAGCCAAGGGCTTCACGGTGGACAAGAGCTCCTGGGCCTATTTCTTCTACGAGTGGGCGGGCATTCCCGGCACGCTGCTGTGTGGCTGGATGTCCGACAAGATCTTCCGTGGCAACCGTGGCCTGACCGGCATGGTATTCATGGCCCTGGTGACCGTGGCAACGCTGGTGTACTGGCTGAACCCGGCCGGCAACCCGACCGTCGACATGATCGCCCTGGTTTCCATCGGATTCCTGATCTACGGCCCGGTGATGCTGATCGGTTTGCAGGCACTGGAGCTGGCGCCGAAGAAAGCCGCCGGTACCGCCGCGGGCTTCACGGGTCTGTTTGGTTACCTGGGTGGATCGGTCGCGGCCAGCGCCGCCATGGGCTACACCGTGGACCACTTTGGCTGGAATGGCGGTTTTGTGCTGTTGGTCGGTGCCTGCCTGCTGGCGATGGCATTCCTCGCGCCAACCCTATGGCACAAGCAAATCGCCAGTCAGAGCCGCGAAGCAGTCGCCTGATCCAGCGTTGACTGGCAGCGCTTGAGCCGCGCCTCCAGGTTCCGGTCTGGCATGGCGTGGCTGCGCAGGGCGTGTACGGTCTGCTCGACGTAATCGCGAGTGGTGCCGTAACGCCCACAGGCGCTTTCGAACACCTGGCTCAGCACATGGTCCGGCAAGTTGCCGGCATAGCTGGGCAGGTGTCGCTCCAACACAAAACCCAAGGCTTGCACCCGGCTGCCATCCTCGAGACGGCAACTGAGCCAGTGCGGGCGATAGGACGGCACCGGCATCTCGCGCTGCCATAGGGCAAACAGCGAGTCCTCGAGATTTTCCTCCGGCAACCTGTAGGCGAAACCGCTGCATGAACCGCCGCGATCCAATCCGAACACCAATCCTGGCAATTCCGGGGTGCCGCGGTGTTCATGGGACCACAGGTATAAACCGCGATGGTAACCATGGACCCGGCCGCGCACCCGCTCCACCGCCGTGCATTCCGGCCGCCAGATCAATGAACCGTACGCGAACAACCAGACCGGACCGCCCTGGTGGAGACTCATGGTCAATTGCATCGAGGCGAGCAATTGTTCACGGGTCAGCTGCGGCCCCAGTTCGAGTCGTGGCGGGTACAAGGCACAGGTAATGGCGGATTCGATAGCGGTCATGGCCGTTAGCGGTTGGCTCCTCGCGGGGGCGGAAGGTAGTCGGGGTGCCGTCATGGTGTTGACGGTCAGGGGAATTCAGGCAAGTTAAATGCCATTACGTACCCTATATACGTTATCGGTATCTAGCCTCAAGGCTAAATATCGAAACGAAATATATGATGTTATATCGATGGATGGACATCCGCTGTTGTGGCGAGGGAGTCCCCGCCGCGTCGCCGACGCTGCGCTGTCGCGCAGCAAACAAGTGCTCGGCTTAAGATTGGGTGCGCGCGGGGAAAGAGGCCGTAGCTATCACTGGTGTGTCCGCACCCGCGAGGGAGAGTGGCCGGCACGGTATCGGCGTGGAGTCGTTGTAGGCACAGCAAGCTGTGACCACGTATGAGAGAGTGAATCCGTTCGCCACCGTGTTCCCCGCGCGCCATTCAATCCTGCGAGGAATTGTCATGGCGCGCAAGAAGCAGCAGAAACGATTTGAAGTGATTCACCCTCATTGTGCCGGTATCGATATCGGCAGCCGCGAGCACTGGGTTGGCGTCAATCCCGATCAAAGCGACAAGCCGGTTCGCTGTTTTCCGGCCTTCACTGAGGATTTGGTGAGCCTGGCCGAATGGTTGGAATCGCTGAAAATCAAGGTCGTGGCGATGGAGGCCACTGGCGTTTACTGGATACCGCTGTTCGAGCTTCTCGATTCAAGGGGCTTTGAGGTGTATCTGGTCAATTCCCGTGCAACTCGTCAGATAAGCGGACGTAAATCCGATGTTCTGGATTGCCAGTGGATCTGGCAACTCATGACCCATGGCTTACTCAGAGGTGCTTTCCGACCCGCTGATGATATTTGCTCGATGCGATCATTGGTTCGCCAGCGGGCCATGAAGGTTCGTGATCAAGCCAAGACCATCAACCGCATGCAAAAAGCCCTGACGCAGATGAACATTCAGTTAGCCAATGTCATCAGCAATATTGCTGGCGTGACAGGGATGAAAATCATCAAGGCCATCATCGATGGCGAGCGTGACCCTCAAGTCTTGGCCAACTTCCGAGACGGCCGTATCAAGGCCGATCACCAAACCATTGCCCGCAGCCTGCACGGTAACTGGCGAGTCGAGCATCTGCATGCTTTGGCTCAGGAGGTGGCTGCTCATGATTTCCTTGAGAAGCAGATTGCCGAATGTGATCGGACCATCACTCAGGCACTTGATCGACTTCCAGTGCTGAACCATGAGCCCACGCAACCCACCAAGCCACTGCGTAGCCCGCATCGCTCGGCAGATGAACAAGCCAGCTTGCACCAGGCACTTGTGAGAATCATGGGCGTGGACCTGACCGCGATTCCCACCATCGGAATCGAATCCGCCTTGGTTCTGGCGAGCGAAGTCGGACCTGATTTGTCGCGTTTTCCGACTGAGCAACATTTCAGCTCCTGGATGGGGGTAGCGCCCTCAACCCGAATATCGGGGGGAAAACCCTTGCCCGGTCATGTCCCCAAGGTATTTAACCGGGCGGCACAAGCGTTGAAGCAGGCGGCCTCTAGCGCCCGCACCGATAAAAGCTTTATCGGTGCCAGTCACCGCGCCCGATTGGCTCGCATGGATACGGCCTGCGCCATTAAGGCTACGGCTCACCAACTGGCCCGCCTGATCTACGCCATGCTGACCAAGGGACAACCTTACGTGGCGCAGGATATGAACGAATACGAGGCCAAAAGCCGTGATCGCCAGCTTAGAGCCTTACAGCGTAAGGCTACAAAGCTGGGTGTTCGATTGGTCGCGGCTTAAAAAAGCTTTGGAGAACAAGGGGATGGATTTTGTTTGATGAGAGCTTGCTCCCGCTGGACTGCGAAGCAGTCCCAAAAGAGGCGGTCGCTGCGCAACCGAGCGGGAGCAAGCTCCCTCGCCACAAAAGCAGACCTAAGCCTGGGAGGATGAATGCGGCTCAGGCGCGCGGCGCATACGCAAACACATCCGCACGCATCTGATGAGCATCCATGCCGGCTTCCACCAGGGCATCGAGCGTGGCATAGATCATGGCTGGCGAACCGCTGGCATAGACGTGCACACCAGAAAGGTCACTGATGTCCTCGCACACCGCTTCATGGAGCATCCCGCAGCGCCCTTCCCAGCCACACAAGTCGCTGACGACTTTATGCAGGAACAGGTTCGGCAGTTTTTTCCATTCGTCCCAATGCTCGATTTCATAGAAATCGTCCGGCCGCCGCACGCCCCAATACAGGTGCACCGGGTGCTTGAAGCCCGCCGCGCGGCAGTGCTCGATCAAGCTGTGCATCTGCGCCATGCCGGTTCCAGCGGCGATCAGCACCAATGGGCCTTCCGGTAGCTCGGACAAATGCGTGTCGCCAAACGGCATTTCGACGCGCACGCTGGGGTTGCGTCGCAGTTGCTCCAGCAGCGCCTGTGCACTGCTTTCGCGCACCAATACGTGCAATTGCAGCTCGCGCCCGGAATGCGGCGCCGAGGCCAGGGAAAAAGCCGATTTCTCGCCGTTTTCCCGCTCGATCATCAGGTACTGCCCGGCGTGATAGCGCGGTGGCTTGCCGGCCGGCGCACGCAGGCGCACTCGCCAGACATCACCGCCTACGTCGGCGCACTCGATGACCTGGCACGCCAGGTTGCGTACCGGCAACTCACCCGGCGACAGCACGCCGTCCCACAGCACCACGCAGTCCTCCAGCGGCTCGGCGATACAGGTGAAGATCTCACCGTGATCGCGCACCTCGCCCGCCTGTTGCACACGGCCTTCCACCAGCAACGCGCCACAGACGTGGCAGTTGCCGTTGCGGCAGCTTTGCGGGCATTCATAGCCCAGGCGCCGCGCGCCATCGAGAATCCGCTCCGCCGGCTGTATCTCCAGCACCGCGCCGGAAGGCTGCAAGGTTACACGCATCAATCTATTCCTAACTGATTCCAGATGGCATCGATCCGTTGGGTAACGGCTTCATCCTTGACGATAACCCGGCCCCACTCACGGGTGGTTTCACCGGGCCATTTATGCGTGGCATCGAGCCCCATCTTCGACCCCAGGCCAGACACCGGCGAGGCGAAGTCGAGGTAGTCGATCGGCGTATTCTCGATCATCACCGTGTCGCGCTTGGGGTCCATGCGCGTGGTGATGGCCCAGATCACGTCGTTCCAGTCCCGTGCATTGATATCGTCGTCGGTGACGATAACGAACTTGGTGTACATGAACTGTCGCAAAAACGACCAGACGCCGAGCATCACCCGCTTGGCGTGCCCCGGATACGACTTCTTCATGGTCACCACGGCCATGCGATACGAACAGCCTTCCGGCGGCAAATAGAAATCGGTGATTTCCGGAAACTGCTTTTGCAGGATAGGCACGAACACTTCGTTCAGCGCCACGCCGAGAATCGCCGGTTCGTCAGGCGGACGACCGGTGTAGGTGCTGTGATAGATCGGCTTGATCCGATGGGTGATGCGCTCGACAGTAAACACAGGGAAGCTGTCGACTTCGTTGTAGTAACCGGTGTGGTCGCCGTACGGTCCTTCGTCGGCCATTTCACCAGGATGGATCACCCCCTCAAGGATGATCTCGGCGGTGGCCGGCACCTGCAGGTCGTTGCCACGGCATTTCACCAGCTCGGTGCGGTTGCCCCGCAGCAGGCCGGCGAAGGCATATTCGGAAAGGCTGTCGGGCACGGGCGTGACAGCGCCGAGGATAGTCGCCGGGTCCGCGCCCAGGGCCACCGACACCGGGAAGGGCTGGCCGGGGTGTTTTTCACACCACTCACGGTAGTCCAGCGCACCACCCCGATGGCTCAGCCAGCGCATGATGACCTTGTTGCGGCCGATCACCTGCTGACGGTAGATGCCCAGGTTCTGGCGGTCCTTGTTCGGGCCTTTGGTAACGGTAAGGCCCCAGGTGATCAGCGGGCCGACGTCGCCCGGCCAGCAGGTCTGTACCGGCAGCATAGCCAAATCGACATCGTCACCCTCGATCACCACTTCCTGGCAGATCGCGTCCTTGACGACTTTCGGCGCCATGGAAATGATCTTGCGGAAAATCGGCAGCTTCGACCAAGCGTCCTTCAGGCCTTTGGGCGGCTCGGGCTCCTTGAGGAACGCCAGCAGCTTGCCGATCTCGCGCAATTCGCTGACCGCTTCGGCACCCATGCCCAGGGCCACGCGCTCCGGTGTGCCGAACAGGTTGCCCAGCACCGGGATGTCATAACCCGTCGGGTTTTCGAACAACAGCGCCGGGCCTTTTGCGCGCAGGGTGCGGTCGCAGACCTCAGTCATTTCCAGGACGGGGGACACCGGCACCTGGATGCGCCTGAGTTCGCCGCGCTGTTCCAGCCCACTGATAAAGTCGCGCAAGTCGCGATACTGCATGCAAAAGCCTCATGGTCGCCGTGGCGTTCGGGGGCCCGAGTTTAACGCCGCCCGTCCAGAATAGTGAATGCACAGATAGCAAAAAGCCGGGTTTCCCCGGCTCTTGCTGGCCTGTCCTGACGATTTACTTGCGTTTCATCGACAGGAAGAACTCATCGTTGGTCTTGGTCGTCTTCAGCTTGTCGACCAGGAACTCGATGGCAGCGACTTCATCCATCGGATGCAGCAGCTTGCGCAGGATCCACATGCGCTGCAACTCGTCATCGGCGGTCAGCAATTCTTCGCGACGGGTACCGGAACGGTTGATGTTGATGGCCGGGAACACACGCTTCTCGGCGATACGACGGTCCAGGGGCAGCTCCATGTTGCCGGTGCCCTTGAATTCCTCGTAGATCACTTCGTCCATCTTCGAACCGGTTTCAACCAGTGCGGTGGCGATGATGGTCAGCGAACCGCCTTCCTCGATGTTCCGCGCGGCGCCGAAGAAACGCTTCGGTTTTTCCAGCGCGTGGGCATCGACACCACCGGTCAGCACCTTGCCGGAGCTCGGGATCACGGTGTTGTAGGCGCGGGCCAGACGGGTGATGGAGTCCAGCAGGATCACCACGTCCTTCTTGTGCTCGACCAGGCGCTTGGCCTTCTCGATCACCATTTCGGCAACCTGCACGTGACGGGTTGGCGGCTCGTCGAACGTCGAGGCGACCACTTCGCCGCGCACGGTGCGCTGCATCTCGGTCACTTCTTCCGGACGTTCGTCGATCAGCAACACGATCAGGTGAACTTCAGGGTTGTTACGGGCGATGTTGGCCGCGATGTTCTGCAGCATGATCGTCTTGCCCGCTTTCGGCGGCGCCACGATCAAGCCACGCTGGCCTTTGCCGATGGGTGCGCACAGGTCGATGACACGACCGGTGAGGTCTTCGGTGGAGCCGTTGCCGGCTTCCATCTTCATGCGCACGGTCGGGAACAGCGGGGTCAGGTTCTCGAAGAGAATCTTGTTCTTCGCGTTTTCCGGACGATCGAAGTTGATCGTGTCGACCTTGAGCAGGGCGAAATAACGCTCGCCTTCCTTCGGAGGGCGGATCTTGCCAACGATGGTGTCACCGGTGCGCAAGTTGAAGCGACGGATCTGGCTCGGCGAGACGTAGATATCGTCTGGGCCGGCGAGATAGGAAGCGTCTGCGGAGCGAAGGAAGCCGAAGCCGTCCTGGAGAATCTCCAGCACGCCATCACCGGAGATTTCCTCGCCGCTTTTCGCGTGCTTCTTGAGCAGGGAGAAAATCACGTCCTGCTTGCGCGAACGGGCCATATTTTCTATGCCCATCTGTTCGGCCAATTCGAGCAGTTCGGTAATCGGCTTTTGCTTGAGTTCAGTCAGATTCATATAGGAATGACGTAATCATTTATGGAGGGGGGAAATTAAGCTTTTGGCTTAATGAGGCCGCGCCGCGGAGAAGGCGACAGGATCGCGTACTTATTCGAAAGGAGAGCGTCGGCGACGGCTTGCAGGGGGCAATGGAGAAACCAGTGCGGGGCCGAATGTACCACCTGGGTTTGCAAGCGTCTAGCCCCGAATAACGAAAAAGCCCCGCGATTTGCGGGGCTTTTCCAGTGGCATTCGGCGCTTAGATGTTAGCGTCGAGGAAAGCAGCCAGTTGCGACTTCGACAGCGCACCGACCTTGGTGGCTTCGACGTTGCCGTTCTTGAACAGCATCAGGGTCGGGATACCACGCACGCCGTGCTTGGCCGGCGTCTCCTGGTTTTCGTCGATGTTCAGCTTGGCAACGGTCAGCTTGCCCTTGTAGGTCTCGGCAATCTCGTCCAGGACCGGAGCGATCATTTTGCAAGGACCGCACCACTCAGCCCAATAGTCGACCAGTACCGCGCCTTCGGCCTTGAGAACGTCAGCTTCGAAGCTAGCGTCGCTAACGTGTTTGATCAGATCGCTGCTCATGGAAATCTCCGGGGTCATCAGCAAAAAAACGTGGCCCATCATAGCGGCCCTTCCCGGGTTCAGGAAGCCGCAGTTGATTGAGTCTCGCTATGGCGCACGATGTATTTGAGTATGGCCCGGTTCAAGAAGCTACGGGAGCGACAAAGGAAATGCCGGTACGCAGCGCAGCGTTACGTACATGTTCCTGCATGGCTTTTTGCGCGGCGCCTGACGCCCGACGGGCCAGGGCGCGCAGGATCTTGCGATGCTCCTGCCAGGTTTCCATCGCCCGCTCCGCCCGGATGAACGGTAGTTTCTGGCTCTCCAGGAAGATGTCGGCGCTGGCGGTGAGGATGCTCAGCATCGCCTGGTTGCCGCTGGCCAGCAGGATTCGCCGATGGAATTCGAAATCCAGCCGCGCGGCGGCGTCGAAATCCCCGACCTTCAATTCCCGGCGCATGGCTTCGACATTGTCTTGCAACCGGTCGAGCTCATCGGCGCTGAGCGTCACCGCCGCCAACCCCGCCGCGAAACCTTCCAGGGCGTAGCGCAACTGGAAGATGTCCACCGGCGAAGCCTGGGCCGCGAACGGCCACCCCGGCGCGGACTCGCTGCGTGGAGCCTCTACCGGTGCCTGCACGAACACGCCCTTGCCCGGCTGCACGCTGATCATGCCCAAGGCACTCAGGGACGACAGCGCTTCGCGCAACGACGCCCGGCTCACCCCCAGTTGTTGCGCCAGGTCTCGTTGCGACGGCAGCGCATCGCCGGGGCCGAAGCCTTCATCGACGATCAGTTTGCGGATGGCTTGCAGCGCCACTTCAGGAACGGCACGAGCGATGGAATTCATGATTTTTCAGACGAACCGGGCCAGTGAGCGGCTAGTTGTAAAGCTATTCGTCGCGCCCGGCAAGTCGTGCCCCAGCAGGGTTCGGCGGCAAATGCCGACGCCCGATAAAGGTGCGAAACGCGGCGCAACTGTTCAGACCAGTAAGACCGCCTCCCACCAGCAAAACCGTGGCTTTGACCGATGAAGAGCCGGCTTGGCATGGCCTGTGCTCTGTCCGAACGCAGAAATCACATCACCGATTGCGGAGATTCGCCATGATTCAGCGTTGCAGCGCCCTGCTCACAGCCCTGTTCGCCAGCCTGATGCTTTGTCAGCTGCCTGCCCACGCCGATGGCCTGGAAGACGTGGTCAAGCGTGGCACCCTCAAGGTCGCCGTGCCCCAGGACTTCCCGCCCTTCGGTTCGGTCGGCCCGGACATGAAGCCGCGCGGCCTGGACATCGACACCGCGAAACTGCTGGCCGACCAGCTCAAGGTCAAGCTTGAACTGACCCCCGTCAACAGCACCAACCGCATCCCGTTCCTGACCACCGGCAAGGTCGACCTGGTGATTTCCAGCCTGGGCAAGAACCCGGAGCGGGAAAAGGTCATCGACTTTTCCAGCGCCTATGCGCCGTTCTACCTGGCCGTGTTCGGCCCGCCTGATGCCGCCATCAATGGCCTGGACGACCTCAAGGGCAAGACCATCAGCGTCACCCGTGGCGCCATCGAAGACATCGAGCTGACCAAAGTCGCCCCCGAAGGCGCCACCATCAAGCGCTTCGAAGACAACAACTCGACCATCGCCGCCTACCTGGCCGGCCAGGTGGACCTGATCGCCAGCGGCAATGTGGTGATGGTCGCCATCAGCGAACGCAACCCCAAGCGTGTTCCGGCGCTGAAGGTAAAACTCAAGGACTCGCCGGTTTACGTGGGCGTGAACAAGAACGAGCCGGCGCTGTTGGACAAGGTCAACCAGATCCTCGCCACCGCCAAGACCGATGGCAGCCTGGAGAAAAACTCCCAGACCTGGCTCAAGCAGCCGCTGCCGGCCGATCTCTGACCGTCGCTTGAGAGGCTGAGCATGGCTTATCAGTTCGATTTTCTACCGGTGGTGCAAAACACCGAGCTGCTGTTGCGCGGTGCGCTGTTCACCCTGGAACTGACGGCCATCGGCACGTTGCTCGGGGTCAGCCTGGGCATCGTCGGGGCCGTGGTGCGGGCGTGGAACATTCGCCCGTTCGCGGCGATCTTCGGCGTGTACGTGGAGTTGATCCGCAACACGCCGTTCCTGGTGCAGCTGTTTTTCATCTTCTTCGGCTTGCCGTCCCTGGGCCTGCAGATTTCCGAATGGCAGGCCGCAGTATTGGCGATGGTGATCAACCTTGGCGCCTACTCCACCGAGATCATCCGTGCCGGCATCCAGGCGATCCCACGGGGGCAACTGGAAGCCGCCGCGGCCCTGGCAATGAGCCGCTTCGAGGCGTTCCGTCATGTGGTGCTGTTGCCGGCACTGGGCAAGGTCTGGCCGGCCTTGAGCAGCCAGATCATCATCGTGATGCTCGGCTCGGCGGTCTGTTCGCAGATCGCCACCGAAGAGTTGAGCTTTGCCGCCAACTTCATCCAGTCGCGCAACTTCCGCGCGTTCGAAACGTACGCGCTGACCACGCTGATCTATTTGTGCATGGCGCTGTTGATCCGCCAGTTCCTCAATTGGGTCGGGCGTCGCTACATTGCCAGGAGCAGCCAATGAGCGATTTCACTTTCTGGGACGTGGTGCGCAACCTGCTCACCGGCCTGCAATGGACCCTGGCGCTGTCGCTGGTGGCGTTTATCGGCGGTGGCGTGATCGGTTTGCTGATCATGGTGCTGCGCATCTCCAAACGCGCCCTGCCCCGCAACATCGCCCGTACCTACATCGAGCTGTTCCAAGGCACACCGCTGTTGATGCAGCTATTCCTGGTGTTCTTCGGCGTGGCCCTGGCCGGGGTGGAGATTTCACCGTGGATGGCGGCGGCGATTGCCCTGACGCTGTTTACCAGCGCCTACCTGGCGGAGATCTGGCGCGGTTGTGTCGACTCGATTCCCGATGGCCAGTGGGAAGCCTCCGCAAGCCTGGCCCTCAACCCGCTCGAACAGTTGCGCTACGTGATCCTGCCCCAGGCCCTGCGCATCGCCGTGGCGCCGACCGTGGGCTTTTCCGTGCAGGTGGTCAAAGGTACGGCTGTCACGTCGATCATCGGCTTTACCGAACTGACCAAGACCGGCGGCATGCTCGCCAACGCCACGTTCGAGCCGTTCATGGTCTATGGCCTGGTCGCCCTCGGTTACTTCCTGCTCTGCTACCCCTTGTCCCTCAGTGCGCGCTACCTGGAAAGGAGACTGCATGCCTCTGCTTAGAATTACCGCCCTGCATAAATACTACGGCGATCATCACGTGCTCAAAGGCATCGACCTGAGTGTCGAGGAAGGCCAGGTGGTGGCGATCATCGGCCGCAGCGGCTCGGGCAAATCCACCTTGCTGCGCACCCTCAATGGCCTGGAGTCGATCAACGATGGCGTGATCGAAGTCGACGGCGAATACCTCGATGCGGCCCGCGCCGACCTGCGCAGCCTGCGGCAGAAAGTCGGGATGGTGTTCCAGCAGTTCAACCTGTTCCCGCACCTGACTGTCGGCGAGAACGTCATGCTCGCGCCGCAAGTTGTGCAAAAAGTGCCCAAGGCCAAGGCGGCCGAGCTGGCGCGGCAGATGCTGGAACGGGTCGGGCTGGGCGAGAAATTCGATGCGTTCCCCGACCGCTTGTCCGGCGGCCAACAGCAACGGGTGGCGATTGCCCGCGCCCTGGCGATGTCGCCGAAAGTGCTGCTGTGCGACGAAATCACTTCGGCCCTGGACCCGGAACTGGTCAACGAAGTGCTCAGCGTGGTGCGACAACTGGCCAAGGAAGGCATGACGCTGATCATGGTCACCCATGAAATGCGGTTTGCCCGGGAAGTCGGCGACAAACTGGTGTTCATGCACCAGGGCAAGGTGCATGAGGTGGGCGATCCCAAGGTGTTGTTCGCCAATCCGCAGACTGCGGAGCTGGCGAATTTTATCGGGACTGTCGAATCGGTGGCGTGATTTTCAGTTGGCGGATACCAGCTCGAAGCGCCCGCGACCCTCGATCGACACCTCCTCGCGAACCCGGGTCGCGTTCGCCGGCAAGTAGGTGTCGACCTCCACTTGCGCGGAAAACATGCGCCCCAGGACAGGCGCACCGCCCTGCCTGGCAACCAATGTCTGGCCAGGCAACAAGCGGCTGGCCTGCTCCAGGGAGCGCGCACGCCCCTGGAACAATTCGACAGCCTGCCCATCGACGCGAGGCTGTCTGAGACTCAGCGTGAAACTGCCCTGCAGCCCAAGGCTGAAGGCTTCGGCGCCGACCCCAGGGGCGTCGAAGCGCAAAGCCATCGCGGTAGGCTGGGGGCAGACCACGCTCAGGTTCAAGGTTCGCTTGCCCAGCGCCAGTTCTGTCCTGCCCGGCTGTTCAACCAGCAGTTCGCCCCGGTGCAGGCGGCCGTAATCGACCCGATCCTGGCTCAGCGACACGCTGCATTGCTCAGCCTTCGCTGGGCTCGTCAGCATCAGCATCGCCATCAAGCAACTCAGGCAGCTCAGGCTCCTCGGCAGTCGCCAAGGCCTCATTTGGCTGAAGGTCAAGGCATACCGCAGAAGCGGTTTCATAAGGGAGATCTTCATCATTGTCTTCCGTCAGATCGAATTGAAGCTGGCAGGTCCTGGAGCTGGACAGCGCTACTTTCAGCGCCTGCTGCCCGCCGATATCGCCAATGAAAATCATGCCGTCACCCGCCACGCTGGTGAGGAAGTCGTCATTGTCGGCCAGTACCGAGACACCGTGCGGGAGTGCCTGCCCGCCCTCATCCCGGGCATGCAGCAACACCCTGCGTACGTTGACCACCGAGAAATCCACGGCATTGAACGAGCCACGACCAGCGCTCAGGATCTTGGTGCCGTTCTGGATATCCACGCGCTTGGGCAATGATCGAGTGTCCACTTCCAGGCGACTGTTGTTGTAGGCGGGCAAACTGGCGATGACCGCCCGCCCCTTGGCGTCCGTCCATACCGGCCCCTGCGGCGTGCTGATCCTGGCCCCCGGAACACCTTCGAGGGAAACGACACCAAACGTTTCCTGGACCCGGTAAGGGGAAAAGGTCACCCCTTGTTCATGGGCCACGATGCCGCCTTTGAGGTAGCCATTGTAATTGGTGTTAAAGCGGTCCTGGCTGGCCGCAAGCCCGACCTGCGCATAGCGCGGCGTGGCGTTGACAGTGCCCCGCGTCAGCGATTGCGGGTGGTTCAGTCCCTGTTCGGCGCCGACCTCGTAATTGAGGTATTCGTTGACGCGCTCGGTGTAGGCAGCCGTCAGGGTGGAGCGGCTTCCCTGATGCCTGAGGGAGGAACGAACACGCCGGTCCTTGCCCAGCGGTACGCTGACTTGCAGGCGTACCGACACGCCGTCATTGGATGAGCTCGAGGCCCCCACGGCCGAGTCCACATAGGCACTCACGCTCGCGTGCTTGAACGACTTGCTCCAGGAGCCATGCCAGTGGGCGTATTTCTGGTCGTCGAACTGCGACGATTGCGAATAACCCACCGAGAAACCACCCAGCGCCGGGTCGAACCAACTGAGTCCGGCCGTGTATTGGTTCTTGAAACGCGACCCCAGGAAATCATCCCGTTCGGATTGCCTGTCGCCGTAGCGGATCTCTGACACTTCGCGGTAACCCGGCGTTTGCCGGGTGGCACTGAGCGTCAGGTCAACGCTGTCGGCCACCGCTGTGCCCAACGAAAGGCTTCTGCGCGCGCCGGATTCACCGCTGGCCTTGTCGTGGGAAACATTGCCGCGCGCGCCCACCGCGAGGTTCGCTACAGGTCGAGTATCGAGCCCAAGTCCCGTCGCTTGATAATCCGACGTCCCCACCAGGCCGGCACTGAGCGCCGAGCTTTTCCCCAGGCCCCAGGTTGCGCTCCCCATCGCCAGCAAAGGTTGCTCCCCCTCGCTCTCGCTTGGCCCACGCACCTGGCCGAGGGAAACGTAATAGCCCGACTGAGCAGGCGCCGTGCCCCGGAAGGACGCCGACGGCACAATAAAACGCTGCTCTGCGCCACTCTCCTCTATCACGCTCACTTCAAGATCGCTGGTGCCGTTGAGCAAGGGCAGATTGCTGAGGGTGAATGGCCCCTCTGGAACCAGCGTGGTGTAGATCAACGCACCGGACTGACGAACCTCCACACGGGACTGGCTCAAAGCCAACCCCTCCACCACTGCACCATTGGCGCCCGCGCTACGCTTTACGCCGTCGGGGAAAAACTGCAGGCCGGAAAACTGGACGCCGCCGAACACCGGGCTGTTACTGGAGAGCTGTCCCACCTGGAACGTGGATTGCCAGGGCAATACGTCGCGCTGGGCATAGGCGTACAGATGCTCGCTGCGTTGCACCCCATTGACCGATGTGTAGAGCTGGCGACTGCGCACAATCCAGTCCCCCAGATTGACGCCGGCTTCGGTGGCCAGGGAAAAATAACGGCTTGAACCGCCTGATCGCGATTGGCTTTCCAGGCCCAGCACATCGTAATTGAGCAGACCTGCCAAGCCGCCTCGGGAAAACATTCCCTCATCCAACTCCGGCGCGCGGAACGCCTCGCTCGAGACCACCAGTTCCACCTCCTCGCGATTGGGGCGTAGATTCACGACGGTATTGGGATATTGGGCAAGAAAGTCATGGCACGCCGGTTCGCTCCATTCTCCCTGGTCGACGGTGGCGGCCGGGACGCGCAAACCAGCTTTTTCCAGAAGAGCCTGGGTGAAACACAACTCGCCCTCGCGATTGAATCGCGCCTCGGACAACCCAAGCTGATTGCCGTTGACCCGCAGATTCACCACCTGCGTGCCCTCATGAAAACGCGGCGCGTAACGAAAATAATCCGACACACCAGGGTCGAGCCCACGGGAAGAGAGAATCGATGCGTCGAACTGCGCGAGTGTCTCGCTGGCCTTGCCAGGCCCTTGGGCGAGCACCGGGCCACCGGTTCCGCACCCGATCAGCGCGGACAACATCAGCTTGTGCGCCCAGCGGTTTTTTTTACCGGTCCATCCGCAAACGAATCGACGGTCGCCGTTGCGCACCCTAGAACATGGCGCGACCTGCGTGACCGTTATCATTGGCTCACGACCGGCGCGTCGAAGTTGCCGATGGCAAACCCATATACTGTCGCGGGCTGGATCGTCACCGAGGTCACCGTGGCGCCGGCCTCCTTGAATGGCGCCGTCAGGGTTTCGCCCGGCAGGATATAGGTGCGAGGCAAGGCAACCGACGTGTTCGGGGGGTTCAGCTGTACCCGGTCAGACAACCGCACCACGTAAGGGCTGTCGTTCTGCACCGCCAGGTTTTCCCCGTCGACTTTCCATTTCAGCAGCTCCCAGGGCGCCGAATGCCGAGCCAGGCCCTTGGGATGAATGATAAGCGGCAAGTTGTGCCGGACGTTGATGCCCACCGTGGCACCGCCGTTGGATGGCTTCTGCGGAATACCCTCGAACGTGACACGCTTGAGCCGCTGGGTCTTGAGCGGCTCCTTGAATACTCCGATCAAACGAATCAACTGCGTTTCGCCCGCATCGACACGCATGATTGGCGGCGTCACGATGACGGACAATTCGCCATCTTCCGGTATGTGTTCAACTTTTGAATGAAGCAGTGTCGGGCCGGCGTCGGTGTTCTTGAGATTGATGGTGGCTTCGCCATTTTCCTCGTAATAAATGACCACCGTGGTTTCTGGCTGCACGCCAGCGGCCATTGCCGCGCCGCAAAATATAAAATTCAGGCACAGAGACACACACAGGAAACACTTAAGTTTCAATAAAAAATTCAAGACACACTCTCCCGCCACGAATAAAAATTCATGGAGCGATATATATATAATTTGAACACTCAAACTCGAAAACAACCGCTGCCTGACACGTGATATTTGTTCGCCACCCATATCAGCCAGCGGTACAGAGCCAATAATAATGCTCAATAAAATACCGACCCCGTAAGCGGGGTCGGCATGGACGTCAGATGTATTTCAGCTCCAGCGTTGCACTGCCATCGATTTGAACATCGTCTCGCACCGCCAGCTCGGTGGTGTTGTTGATCACGGCTTCGATTTCCAGCTCGCCAGAAAGCGTTGTCAGCATGTATGGGCCCGTGTCCCCGGTAGCAGCCCACGAGAGGGTGTACTGTGGAAGACTACGCATGAAATCCTTGGCGCCAAACCAGCTGGCTCCATCATTACCACTAAGAATGGTGCGGGAACTGGTGCCCCCGTCCATCGAGGAGTTACGGATAAACAAAGCGTAGGCGCCAATCTTGTCGCCATTAGCATTCGTACCCAAGCCGAAACTATTCAGTGGCGCGGCAAGCTCAAGGTCTACAATCTCCATAGCCTCATGTTTCCTGCTGGCCGCCCGGTTATCCGAGGCGGTCAAACCAACAAGCGTAGGGCCATCACAGGTAATGTTGAAAGCGGTATTGCGCGCCCCCAGCCTGGTGTAATCAATAGGGCTCAACTCAGTCGGGGTGATCCGTCCGAAATCCACCGCCAACGTAGGAATATTCAGCGAGCAACTGCCAGGAACGATACTGCCCGTTACCTGCAAATCGGCCGCTTGAACATTGGCGCAGGCCAGAGCGAGAACACTGACTGCCGCCAATCCAAATATTTTTTTCATTTCTTGATTCCTCAACTAGCATCAATGGGATGCCGTTCATGCAACGCCCGGGAATTCCTTATCCCAGCAGCCCAACTCAGCAGACAACCTTCTTCCTGAACCTGAAGCAGTCGCAACAACTAACAGCACGGCGAAATTGCCGAACGGAAGTCTCGGTTAAGTTCCCTTAAAAATAAGCCAGAAAGATCACCTATCATTGTAGGAAATGGCTTCGAACTATATAGCAACAGATACCTCTTACAGAACTTTCACACTAAGTTATATCTTTACTGTTCCCCGCAAAAAAAGCCTGCCGGCAACCGAACCTCACGGGCATCCGTTGGCGGCGGCGGTCGATCGTGGCACGATGGCTGGGTTATCGACCGAGATCCTTCAACCATGCCGAATACCCAAGCCAAGAATCTGTCCCTGATCGCTGCCATCGACCTGGGCTCCAACAGCTTCCACATGGTCGTCGCCAAGGCCCAGAACGGAGAAATCCGCATCCTTGAGCGGCTCGGCGAGAAGGTCCAACTGGCCGCCGGCATCGATGAAGAACGCCAACTGAGCGAAGAATCCATCCAGCGCGGGCTCGATTGCCTCAAGCGGTTCGCCCAACTGATCAACGGCATGCCCCTGGGCGCGGTGCGGATCGTCGGCACCAACGCCCTGCGCGAAGCGCGCAACCGTGGCGAGTTCATCCGCCGCGCCGAAGCCATCCTCGGCCATCCGGTGGAAGTCATCTCCGGCCGTGAAGAAGCCCGCCTGATCTACCTGGGCGTTTCCCATACTTTGGCCGACACCCCGGGCAAGCGCCTGGTGGCGGACATCGGTGGGGGCAGTACCGAGTTCATCATCGGCCAGCGCTTCGAGCCGCTGCTGCGCGAAAGCCTGCAGATGGGCTGCGTCAGCTACACCCAGCGTTATTTCCGCGACGGCAAGATCACCCCGGCCCGCTATGCCCAGGCCTATACGGCGGCGCGCCTGGAAATCATGAGCATCGAACACGCCCTGCATCGCCTGACCTGGGACGAAGCCATCGGCTCCTCGGGGACCATCCGCGCCATCGGCCTGGCGCTCAAGGCGGGTGGCCACGGCACTGGCGAAGTCAACGCCGAGGGCCTGGCCTGGCTCAAGCGCAGAGTGTTCAAGCTCGGTGAGGCGGACAAGATCGATTTCGAAGGCATCAAGCCCGACCGTCGGGCGATTTTCCCGGCGGGCCTGGCGATCCTCGAAGCGATTTTCGACGCCCTCGAATTGCAACGCATGGACCACTGCGAGGGCGCCCTGCGCGAAGGCGTGCTTTACGACCTGCTGGGACGGCATCATCACGAAGACGTGCGTGAACGCACCCTGGGCTCGCTCATGGAGCGTTATCACGTCGACCTGGAACAAGCCGTGCGGGTCGAGCGCAAGGCGCTACATGCCTTCGACCAGGTCGCCGACGATTGGGACCTTAACGACGGGGTCTGGCGTGAGTTGCTGGGCTGGGCCGCCAAGGTCCATGAAGTGGGCCTGGACATCGCCCACTATCACTACCACAAGCACGGCGCCTACCTGATCGAGCACTCGGACCTGGCGGGTTTCTCCCGGGAAGACCAGCAGATGCTCGCGCTATTGGTACGCGGCCATCGGCGCAACATTCCCAAGGATAAATTCGCCGAGTTCGGCGACGACGGCATCAAGCTGATTCGCCTGTGCGTGCTGCTGCGTTTTGCGATCCTTTTCCACCACATCCGTGGCACCCAGGAAATGCCGCAAGTGGCCCTGCATGCCGACGGCGATCAGCTGGACGTGATGTTTCCCGACGGCTGGCTGGAAGAGAACCAACTGACCCAGGCCGACTTCGCCCAGGAAGCGGAATGGCTGACGCGGGTCGGGATTGTGTTGAACATCCACTGATTGCTTGCTGGAGTCCCTAGTGGCCCAACTGCAATCCATTGTGGCGAGGGAGCTTGCTCCCGCTGGAGGGCGAAGCCCTCCCAAGAGTTGGGGCTGCTGCGCCCGAAGCGTCGGACCGGCCCAGCGGGAGCAAGCTCCCTCGCCACAAAAGCTAAGCCTGCCCCCCAGACCTTCGAGTTTTAACGAACCGCCAGCACCGGGCTGCTCAAGCGCTCCAACAAGGTCGCCTGGGCGCTGCGCGGGTTCTGGTTGCCGGTCGGCGTGTTGCGGATGTAACGGCCATCCGACTGCAGGCTCCAGCTGTGGGTGTTGTCGGTCAGGTAGCTTTCCAGCTCCTTCTTGACCCGCAGGATCAGCTTCTTGCCTTCCACCGGGAAGCAGGTCTCGACCCGCTTGTCGAGGTTGCGCTCCATCCAGTCGGCGCTGGACAGGAACATCTGCTCCTCACCGCCGTTGAGGAAGTAGAACACCCGCGTGTGTTCCAGGAACCGCCCGATGATCGAGCGCACGTGGATATTGTGGGACACCCCCGGAATGCCCGGCCGCAGGCAGCACATGCCCCGCACCACCAGGTCGATGCGCACGCCCGACTGGCTGGCCTTGTACAACGCACGGATGATCTTCGGATCGGTCAGCGAGTTGAACTTGGCAATGATGTGGGCCGGCTTGCCGTCCAGGGCGAACTGCGTCTCCCGGGCGATCATGTCGAGCATGCCCTTTTTCAGGGTGAACGGCGCATGCAGCAGTTTCTTCATGCGCAGGGTCTTGCCCATGCCGATCAACTGGCTGAACAACTTGCCGACGTCTTCGCACAAGGCATCGTCGGAGGTCAGCAGGCTGTAGTCGGTGTACAGGCGGGCGTTGGCGGCATGGTAGTTGCCGGTGCCCAAGTGGGCGTAACGCACGATCTCGCCGGCTTCACGGCGCAGGATGAGCATCATCTTGGCGTGGGTCTTGAAGCCGACCACGCCGTAGATCACCACCGCGCCGGCCGCTTGCAGGCGGCTGGCCAGTTGCAGGTTGGATTCCTCGTCGAAGCGGGCGCGCAATTCGATCACGGCCGTGACTTCCTTGCCGTTTCGCGCGGCGTCCACCAGGGCATCGACGATTTCCGAGTTGGCGCCGCTGCGATACAGGGTCTGGCGCACCGCCAGGACGTGCGGGTCCTTGGCGGCCTGGCGCAGCAGGTCGACCACCGGCGTGAACGACTCGAACGGGTGCAACAGGAGGATGTCCTGCTTGCTGATCACGCTGAAAATGTTCTCGCTATTTTGCAGCAGTTTCGGGATCTGCGGCGTGAACGGCAGGTATTGCAGTTCCGGGTGGCTGTCCAGGCCGGTGATGCTGAACAGTCGGGTCAGGTTGACCGGGCCGTTGACCTGGTACAGCTCGGTCTCGTGCAGGTTGAACTGCTTGAGCAGGTAGTCGGACAGGTGTTTGGGGCAGGTGTCGGCCACCTCCAGGCGCACCGCATCGCCGTAGCGACGGGAGAACAGCTCGCCGCGCAGGGCGCGAGCGAGGTCTTCGACGTCCTCGGTGTCCACCGACAGGTCGGCGTTACGGGTCAGGCGGAACTGGTAGCAACCCTTCACTTTCATGCCCTGGAACAGGTCATCGGCGTGGGCGTGGATCATCGACGACAGGAACACATAATTGTCCCCGGGGCCGCCGACGTCTTCCGGCACACGGATGATGCGCGGCAACAGGCGCGGCGCCGGGATGATCGCCAGGCCGGAATCGCGACCGAAGGCGTCGATGCCTTCCAGCTCGACGATGAAGTTCAGGCTCTTGTTGACCAGCAGCGGGAACGGGTGCGTCGGATCGAGGCCGATCGGCGTGATGATCGGTGCGATCTCGTCGCGGAAATAGCGGCGCACCCAAGTCTTGATCTTGGTGTTCCAGTTGCGCCGGCGGATGAAGCGCACCTGGTGCTTTTCCAGCTCCGGCAACAGGATGTCGTTGAGGATTGCGTACTGCCGGTCCACATGACCGTGGACCAGTTCGCTGATGCGCGCCAAGGCCTGGTGCGGTTGCAGGCCGTCGGCGCCGGCCTGTTCACGGGCGAAGGTGATCTGCTTCTTCAGGCCGGCCACACGGATTTCGAAAAACTCGTCCAGGTTGCTGGAAAAGATCAGCAGGAACTTCAACCGCTCCAGCAGCGGATAGGACTCGTCCAGGGCCTGCTCCAGCACGCGGATGTTGAACTGCAGTTGCGACAGCTCGCGATGGATGTACAGGCTGCTGTCATCCAGGTTCGGAATGGCAATCGCCGGGGCCGGGGCGGGCTCGACCACAGCCGGGGGAGCGGGCTCCAGCTCCGGCGGTGTCTCGGCGACTTGCTCGACCACGGGTTGAGCGTCTTTTACGGCAACTTCTGTGAGTCCTTCGGTATTCATCGCAAGTTCCTGGGAGGCTATTTCTGCTCTCGTAACAATTGGGCGGCGCGCACGGCAAAGTAAGTCAGGATGCCATCAGCGCCTGCGCGTTTGAAAGCGGTCAAGGACTCCAGGATCACCCCTTCGCCCAACCAACCGTTCTGGATCGCGGCCATGTGCATGGCGTACTCGCCGCTGACCTGATAAACAAAGGTCGGCACTTTGAATTCGTCTTTGACCCGGCAAAGAATGTCGAGGTAGGGCATGCCAGGCTTGACCATGACCATGTCTGCCCCTTCTGACAAGTCAGCCGCCACTTCGTGCAAGGCTTCCTGACTGTTGGCTGGGTCCATCTGATAAGAGGCCTTGTTGGCCTTGCCCAGGTTCAGCGCCGAGCCGACCGCATCGCGGAACGGGCCGTAATAGGCGCTGGCGTACTTGGCCGAGTAGGCCATGATCCGCACATTGACGTGACCGGCGACCTCGAGGGCTTCGCGGATCGCCTGGATGCGCCCGTCCATCATGTCCGACGGCGCTACCACCTGGGCACCGGCCTCGGCATGGGACAACGCCTGCCGGACCAGCGCATCGACGGTAATGTCGTTCTGCACGTAGCCTTCTTCGTCGAGGATACCGTCCTGCCCGTGGGTGGTGAACGGGTCCAGCGCCACGTCGGTGATCACCCCCAGCTCCGGGAAGCGCGCGCGCAGGGCGCGGGTCGCACGTTGGGCAATGCCCTCCGGGTTCCAGGCTTCGGCGGCGTCCAGGGACTTGAGCGCCGGCGGCGTGACCGGGAACAGGGCCAGCGCCGGAATGCCCAGCTCGACCCAGTGGGCGGCTTCTTCGAGCAGCAGGTCGATGGTCAGGCGTTCCACCCCGGGCATCGACGCCACCGCCTCGCGACGGTTCTCACCGTCCAACACGAACACCGGCAGGATCAGGTCATCGGTGGTCAGCACGTTTTCACGCACCAGCCGACGAGAGAACTCATCACGGCGGTTGCGACGCAGACGGGTAGCAGGGAACAGACGATTGGCGGGGGTAAAGCTCACGGCAGACTCCTGAGCCCGCAGACGGGCGAGCGTGACAGTTATAAGCGGCCATTATGACGAACGCATGACAGTTGTGCGAAAGCGCGACCGGTAGTCGCAGTCATTGTCTTCTGTAGGAATTGTTCACGTCGAGACACATTTCGATACTTTCCTGAATGTGTCCGAAGGGTTAGGCTGCGCGTTCATTTCGCCAGCACCCAGACAATGCTCCAACAATTTCTGCATGACTTCGGCTACTTGGCCTTGTTTATCGGCACGTTCTTCGAAGGCGAAACCATCCTCGTGCTCGCAGGCTTCCTGGCGTTCCGTGGCTACATGGACATCAACCTGGTGGTCGTCGTGGCGTTCTGCGGCAGCTACGCGGGCGATCAGCTGTGGTATTTCCTGGGGCGCAAGCACGGCCGCAAGCTCTTGGCGCGCAAGCCGCGCTGGCAGTTGATGGGCGATCGCGCGTTGGAGCACATCCGCCGGCATCCGGACATCTGGGTCCTGAGTTTCCGCTTCGTCTACGGCCTGCGCACGGTGATGCCGGTGGCCATCGGCCTGTCAGGCTACCCGCCGGGCCGCTACCTGCTGCTCAACGGCATCGGCGCGGCAATCTGGGCCACGGCCCTGGCCGCCGCCGCGTACCACTTCGGCGCGGTGCTGGAAGGCATGCTGGGTAGCATCAAGAAATACGAACTGTGGGTGCTCGGCGCGTTGCTGGTGCTGGGCCTGGTCCTGTGGCTGCGCCGGCGCATCAAGAATGCGCGGCTGGCCAAGAAAGTCCTCGAAGCCGAGCGACTCGAACAAGCCAAGTCTGCCGAGCCTACGACGCCAACCGAGTAAACCGGCTGCGGCAGCAGTACAGCCCGATGCCGCTGAGCAGGCTGTAGCTGAGCAGCCCGACCCAGGCCCCATGGCTCATCACAGCGCTGGCCGGCCACAACCCGGCCAAGGGCGCCAGCCATACCAGCGGTAGGTTCGACGCCAGCCGCAACAGCTCCAGCTTCAGCGCCCACGGGCGATTCTCCAGGGCCACGCCCAACACGAACAGACCGAACGCCACCGCGCCCCAACCCAGCACCAGGGCGGCGACCGGCAGGCTGCCTTCAAGGTTCATCAAATAACTGCCCAAGGCAATGTAGACGCCGAACTGCAGCCCTGCGTACCACTGCTGGCGCGGGTCCAGCGGCACTTCGAATTTGCGGAATTTGCTCAAGTCCGGCTTGTTCAGCGGGTACCGGGCCGCGACATCCGCCGGACGCCAACCGGTGGGCATGAACCAGATTCGCAGCTTGTCCCACCAGCGCCCCGCTCGCCGCGCATCGGCCCACAGCTGGGCATAGAACTGCAGGTTGGCCCACAACGGATTCCAACTCGCCAGCGGCGTGGTCACGCCAAAAATCACCGGCTCGTTATCGTCTTCTTCCTGGAAGGTGCCAAACAGACGGTCCCAAATAATGAACACCCCGCCGTAGTTGCGATCCATGTAGAGAGGGTTCTGTGCATGGTGGGCACGATGATTGGACGGCGTCACGAAACACCACTCCAGCCAGCCGAGCTTGGGAATGTGCTGGGTGTGGACCCAGAACTGGTACAGCAGATTCAACGCCGCAACGCTGACGAAGACCACCAACGGCACGCCCAATACGGCGAGCGGGACGTAGAAGACCCAGCTCAACAGGAAGCCGGTGCTGGTCTGGCGCAACGCGGTGGACAGGTTGTAGTCCTCGCTCTGGTGGTGCACCGAATGGGCGGCCCAGAGGATGTTGCGCTCATGGCCCATGCGGTGCAGCCAGTAATAGCAGAAGTCGTAGAGCACAAAGGCAAACACCCAGGTCCAGGCCCGGTCGGCAGGGAGCTCGATGACGGCCAGGTGCTTCAATGCAAAGGCATAGGTCACCAGTCCCACGCCTTTGGTCAGCAGGCCGGTGGTGGTCGACAGCACGCCGGTGCTCACGCTGTTGATCGCGTCTGCCACGCGGTAGTGGCTCACGCCCCGCCAGCGATCGGCCAACAACTCGACGGCAATCAGCACAAAGAAGAACGGCACTGCATACAGGATGAAGTTCATGACGCAACCCGGGCAGGCGAGGCAGGGAGATAACCGGCAGGTTAGGTGTAGCTGCCCGATCCCCCTATGGCAACGAGTGACAAATTAGTAGACATTTAACGCCATGAATCTGGAGAAAAAGCCCATGAGCAAAAAAATTGCAGTGATCCTTTCCGGCTGTGGCGTGTATGACGGCGCCGAGATCCACGAAAGCGTGATCACCTTGCTGCGCCTCGATCAGCGCGGGGCGCAGGTCCAGTGCTTCGCCCCCAACATTGCCCAGTTGCATGTGATCAATCACCTGACCGGCGAGGAAATGCCCGAGAGCCGCAACGTGTTGGTGGAGTCCGCGCGGATCGCCCGGGGCAACGTGAAGGATTTGCGTGACGCCAACGTCGACGATTTCGATGCGCTGATCGTACCCGGTGGTTTTGGCTCGGCGAAAAACCTCTCCAACTTTGCCGTCGAGGGCGCCGGCTGCACGGTCCAGCCAGAAGTCCTGGCCTTGACCGAAGCCTTTGCCGAGGCCGGTAAACCGGTGGGGCTGATCTGCATCTCCCCGGCCCTGGCAGCAAAAATCTATGGCCCGGGGGTGACCTGCACCATCGGCAACGACCCGGATACGGCGGCAGCCGTGAGCAAAATGGGCGGCACCCACGAAGACTGCGCGGTGACCGACATCGTCGAGGACCGCGCGCGCAAACTGGTCAGCACGCCGGCCTACATGCTGGCGCAGAACATCAGCGAAGCGGCTTCGGGCATCAACAAGCTGGTGGACCGGGTGTTGGAATTGACGCACGAGAACGACGCCTGACCCCGCAACCGCTCCTGAACTTCCTTCCTGTGGGAGCGGGCTTGCTCGCGAATGCGGTGTGTCAGTCATCGATGAGCCAACTGAACCTACGCCTTCGCGAGCAAGCCCGCTCCCACAAGGGAATTGAGGCAAGACTCAGGAAACTCGAGTCAACCGAGTCAGGATCCGATCCAGCGCATTGGCAAACCCTTGCTTGTCCCGCTCGCTGTACGCCGCCGGGCCGCCACCCATATGCCCCTGCTCACGCAAATCGGTGAACAGGTTGCGCACCGCCAGGCGCTCGCCCATGTTTTGCGCGTCGAACTCCTTGCCCCGCGGGTCCAGGGCGGCGACGCCCCTCTTTACCAACCGGTCGGCCAAGGGCACATCGCTGCAGATCACCAGCTCACCCGGCACGGCGTGCTCCACCAGGTAATCGTCCGCCGCGTCAGGGCCGCTGGGCACCACGATCAATTTCACACAGGCCAGGGCCGGCTTGATCTGCGGTTGGCCAGCCACCAGCACCACCTCGAACCGGCGCTTCAAGGCGAACTTGACCACCAGTTCCTTCGCCGCCTTGGGACAGGCGTCGGCGTCGATCCATACGCGCATTGAGTGGTTTCCTCTAAATTAAAAAGCATCGCGGGCAAGCCTTGCTCCCACAGGTAAGTGCTGGCTGTGGGAGCAAGGCTTGTGTGGGAGCAAAGCTTGCTCGCGATCATGAGCGCAGCGAATGCTTTTCAGGAAACCTGCACCCGACGCTTCTCCGCCACCCAGCTGCGCCCATACAGCACCACGATCGCCACGATCGCCACCACTTGGGCGGCCAGCGAATAGGCATCGGCATGAATGCCCAGCCAGTCGAAGTCGAAGAACGCCACCGGATGGGTGCCGAAGATCCCGGCTTCCTGCAACGCCTTCACGCCATGACCGGCGAACACCACCGACAGCGCGCACAGCAACGCGGCGTTGATACTGAAGAACAGCGCCAGCGGCAGTTTCGCCGAGCCGCGCAGGATCACCCAGGCCAACCCCACCAGCAACACCAGCGCCGTCGCACCGCCGGCCAGCACCGCGTTGTGCCCGGCAGGGCCCGCTTGCAGCCACAGGGTTTCGTAGAACAGGATCACTTCGAACAGTTCGCGATAGACCGAGAAGAACGCCAGGATCGCAAAACCAAAACGACCACCGCCGCCCACCAGGCTGCTCTTGATGTAATCCTGCCAGGCCGCTGCGTGGCGACGGTCGTGCATCCAGACACCCAGCCACAGCACCATCACGCTGGCGAACAACGCCGTCGCGCCTTCGAGCAACTCGCGCTGGGCACCGCTGACGTCGATCACATACGCCGCCAGGCCCCAGGTCGCCAGGCCGGCCAGCAGCGCCAGGCCCCAACCGACGTTGACGCTGCGCACCGCCGACTGCTGGCCGGTGTTGCGCAGGAATGCCAGGATTGCCGCCAGCACCAGGATCGCTTCCAACCCTTCACGCAGCAGGATCAGCAAGCCGGAGATGTAGCTCAGCGACCAGCTCAAGCCATCGCCGCCCAGCAAGTCGGCGGACGCTTTCAACTTGGCCTTGGCCGCGTCCAGGCGCTGTTCGGCCTGCTCCACCGGCAGACCGTCCTGCAGCGACTGACGGTAGGCCATCAGGGCCTTTTCGGTGTCTTTGCGCACGTTGGCATCGACATTGTCCAGCGAGCTTTCCACCAGCTCGAAACCTTCCAGATAAGCCGCGACCGACAGGTCGTAGGCCTGGTCATGGTCACCGGCGCGATACGCCGCGATGCTTTTGTCCAGGGTAGCGGCCGTGTAGTCGAGCAACTGCGCCGGGCCACGTTGCACCTGTGGCGGCTGGGCGCGCTGGGCGCGGAATGTCGCCGCCGCCGCCGGGCCTTGCGCGGCGAGGACTTCGCCCGGGGTCTGGCGCGCCAGGTCAGCGAGGTTAAAGACTTGTTCACTTTTGGCCGCGGCCGGGTCGGCGCTGAAGCTGGCGATGTAGGTCGCCAGGTCCCAGCGTTGACGGTCGTCGAGCTGATCGGCGAAAGCCGGCATGTCGGTGCCTTCGATGCCCATGCCGAGGGTGTTGTAGATCCCATAGAGGCTCAGGCGATCCAGGCGCTGGGCGTCCCGCAAGTTGGCGGGCGGCGGTTCCAGGCCAACACCGGCAGGACCGTCGCCGGCACCGCTGGCACCGTGGCACACCGAACAATTCTGCGCATACAACGGCGCACCGCGAATGGGATCGGGAGTGATGACCGGCGCTTGGCTGACTTCATATGCCACCGCCAGCTTGGCCCCCAGCTGCCGCGCCAGGCGGGCGACTTCGCCGCCGTCCTGGCGCTGGGTGATCGCCGTGCGCAAGGCGCCGAGGCCCTGGACCAGCTCAGCCTTTTCCGGTTTGGCCGGCAACCCGACGATCAACCCTTCCAGCGCCTGGGTGAACTCCAACTGCTCGCGGTACTCCGCCTCGTCGATGACCTTGCCCGCCTCGACCGTAGCCGGGTAATCCGCCCCGATGTAATCCAATAAATGCAGCGCCTGGGGGGCGCTTTCGAGGGTGTCGGCCAGCAGCGAAGTGCTGCACAGCGCAAGCAATGGCAATACAAGCCAGGCCAGCAAACGGAACGGCGCAGTCATGAATGACTCTCGGTTGGTAATAAGAAGTAACACATTGTTCACTTCCAATGGCTTTGGCTCAAGGGCGGATGTGCCTGGGGAGCCGATTTTCATCGGATTTTCATGCTTTGGAGGTGATGTCACAAAAACAGCATTTCGCAATTGAAAAGCCATTACATAGCCAAGCGCCATGTTTATAATCCCGCGGCCTTCTTATCATTCGATGGCATAAAAGCTCCTCTTTTTATGAGGAACCGACAGCGTTTCGACGCTCGTCCGTGGGATCGCTCCAGCCCGGCCCGCACACCCCCGGCTGCTATCAGGGAAGAAAATGTTCATGGCATCCCGTGCCGTTCTTTCGGTCGCCCTTGGCGCGATCACCTTGTTGTCCGGCTGCTCGGCCTTTCGCAACTACGACAGCGAATTGGCCCAGACCAACCAGCAGCTGGCGTCCGGCAACGTCGACGGCGCGTTGACCCTGCTGGAAAAGAACAACTCCAGTCAGGACAAAGACCTGCTGTATTACTTCGAGAAAGGTGAGCTGCTGCGTGCCAAGGGCGATTTGTCCGGCAGCCAGACCGCCTGGAACAGCGCCGATCAGCAGGTCGGCCAGTGGGAGGATGCGGTCAAGCTCGACACAGCCAAGTACCTGGCCCAGTTCGGCAGCTTCCTGGTCAACGATAAAGTCCGCCGCTACGAAGGCTACGATTACGAAAAGGTCATGCTGACCACGCAGATGGCCCTGAATCTGCTGGCGGTGAATGACTTCGACGGCGCCCGGACCCAGATCAAGAAGACCCACGAACGCGAAGCGGTGATTGCCGACCTGCGGGACAAGGAATACCTCAAGCGCGAGGAAGAAGCCGAGAAACAAGGGGTCAGGACCGAATACAAGGACCTCCAGGGTTACCCGGTGGCCAGCCTCGACGCCCCGGAAGTCGTCGGCCTCAAAAACAGTTACCAAAGCGCGTTCAGCCACTACCTGGCCGGTTTCGTCTACGAAGCCCTGGGTGAAAAGGACCTGGCCGCGCCGGGCTATCGCAAGGCCGCCGAACTGCGCCCCAACACGCCATTGCTGGAGCAGGCCCTGCGCGACCTGGACAAGCCTGCCGCCAAAAGCGATGACAGCGACATCCTGATCGTGGTGCAGAGTGGCCTGGCGCCGTCCCGGGACTCGATCCGCATTCCCCTTCCGCTGCCGATCAGCGGCAACCTGGTCATCACGCCGTTGTCGTTCCCGCTGATCAAGCCTGACACCTCCACAGCCACCTTCGGCCAGATCGGTGTCGATGGCCGCCAGTTGGACCTGACCCAGCTCAACAGCACCACCGCCATGTCGCGCCGAGCCCTGCGCGATGACATGCCGGGCATCATCCTGCGCACCACCGTGCGCGCCATCACCCGTGGCGTGGCGCAAAAACAGATCAACGAAACCAACCCCCTGGCCGGCCTGGCCGTGGGTCTTACCTCGGCGGTACTCGAAGGCGCCGACACCCGGACCTGGCGCACCCTGCCCGACTACACCCAGGTCGTGCGCCTGCGCCTGAAGAAAGGCGAGCACCAGGTCACCCTGCCAAGCGCGGTGGGCGGTTCGGTGGTCAAGGTCACCGTCGACCAGCGCTACCAGGTCATCACGCTACGGGCGGTGGGTAACCAAGTGTTCGCCGGCGGTTTGGCGGCCCAGGTGATACCAAGCGCCAACCCGACCGCCATTGCCCTCAAGCAACCTTAAGAACGGAGTCTTGTTCACATGCGTTTAAAACTGATCGCCGTCGGCGCCCTGGCCTTGCTGGCCGGTTGCGCCACCCCGCCGCCACCGGAGCCGGGCAGCGCCGCCAGCAAGGTCGTGGCGATGGGCAAGACCAAGAACATCGTGGTCGGCGCCATGCGCGTGGCCCGGGAAAACGGCTACATGACCGTCAACGTCCAGTTGAGCAATACCAGCTACAACAACAAGACGATGTATTACCGCTTTGCCTGGCTGGGGCCGGAAGGCTTTCCGATCGCCGAAGAAGAAACCTGGAAAAGCCTGACGATGTATGGCGAACAGACCAGTTTCCTGCCGGCCATCGCACCGACACCCAAGGCCGTGGATTTCCGTTTGGAAATCAATACCCCTTGAGCCTGATCCCGGTCGGTCAAGCCAGCACGGACCTGTGGCGAGGGAGCTTGCTCCCGCTGGGCCGCGAAGCGGCCCCAAGATCTTGCGGTCGCTGCGCAGCCGAGCGGGAGCAAGCTCCCTCGCCACAGGGATCGTCGGCACAAGTTCCTTTACCGATCGGCATTGCACCTAAGCCCATATTCATTCAGTTTTCGAGAGCCCCCACATGTTCGTACGCATTTCCTCCCTCGCCCTCGCCGCCCTGCTGGTCAGCGGCTGTGCCAACAACTCGCCGGTCCTGGGCAACAAGAACATCAGCTACGGCGACACCAAGGCCGTGGAAACCGTGACCAACGAGTTCGGCTCCACCGACCTGCAAATGATCGCCGAGTCCATGACCCGCTCCCTGGCCCAGTCCGGCATCCTGCAGGGTCGCCCGGTTGTCCAGGTCTATGACGTGAAGAACAAGACCAGCGAATACATCGACACCCGCGAAATCACCACCAGCATCAAGACCCAGTTGATGAAGACCGGCGCGGCCCGTTTCGCCAGCGACAACACCGCCATGGAAAGCCAGGTCGACCAGCTCAAGCTGCAGAACCAGAGCGGCCTGTACAAGAAAAGCACCGTGGCCAAGACCGGCAACATGATCGCTGCCAAGTACCGCCTCGAGGGCTCCATCAGCTCGATCGTCAAGCGCAGCAGCGACTACAAGGACGTCTTCTACAAATTCAGCCTGCAATTGATCGACGTCGAGAGCGGTCTGGCCGAGTGGATGGACGAAAAAGAAATCCGCAAGACCACGGAGCGCTAAGCCATGCGCACATGGATAGGCATCATGGCCCTGGCCTGCGCATTCAGTGCCCAGGCGGCCCCAAAAGTCGCGGTGACCGACCTGGCGTACCAGGAGCGGGTGGAGGAATACATCCACACCGTTTCGGCGCAAAGCAACTTCCAGGCGAACCCCTACAGCGCCAGCGCTTCCTCGAGCTACGACGAGATGGAAGCCACCAGCAGCTACATCGAGCAGGGCGAACTGCGCAAGTTCACCGGCGACATCAAGGGCGAGATCCTGCGCAGCGGCATGTTCCAGCTGACCCAGGGCACGCCCCACACGGCGGCTTCCACTGGCGACGTGTATGACGTGATCAAGCGCATCAAGGCCGGCAACTTCAAGGGTGCCGACTACGTGCTGTTCGGCACCGTGTCGGACATCGACTTCACCCGCGACATCAACGAGCTGGCCCATACCGACAGCTACTCGGCTGTGCTGGCGTTGACCCTGGTGGCGGACTTCAGCCTGATCAACACCAAGACCTACGAGATCACCTCGGCCTTCACGGCCATGGGCGAAGGCCAGGACACCAAGTTGCTGAACCACCGGGACGCACGCATCAGCCTCAACCGCCCGCGGGTGGTCCGCGAAGTGTCCAAGGCCTTGGGTGAAGACGTGGCGCGGCAACTGAGCGAACAACTCGGCGGCCCGAGCTACGAGCAACCTGGCGAACCGGTACAGCGCAATAACCTGCCCCGGGACACGGCGCCGGTGATCTTGCGCTGAGTCATACCGTCGGGTAGCTGTTTAGCGGCTCTTGTGGCGAGCTAGCTGTTTTAGCTTCTGTGATGAGCTGAATGCTTTTGTGGCGAGGGAGCTTGCTCCCGCTGGGCCGGTCCGACGCTTCGGGCGAAGCGGCCCCAAGATCTTGTGGTCGCTGCGCAACCGAGCGGGAGCAAGCTCCCTCGCCACAAAAGCCCTCTACAAAAGCCAGCCACAAAAGCTACCTCGCCACAGGTTTCGCTTTATGCCGCGGCTTTGCGAATCGTCGCAAGCAAACCCGCCGCGCCAATGAACATACCCGCAAAGGCACGGTTCATCCGCCGCTGTTGTTTCGGTGTGCGCAACAGACGCAGGACTTTCGACGCCAACCCGGTGTACCCGGCCATGACGATGAGATCGACGGCGATCATGGTGACGCCCAGGATCAGGTACTGCTGGATCAACGGCGCATGGGGATTGATGAACTGCGGCAACACCGCCAGCATGAACACCAGCGCCTTGGGGTTGCTGACATTGACCAGGAAACCGCGAAACACCAGCGCCAGGGGCTTACCGATGGGCCGTGGGGCCGCGTCGTCGGTCATGTCGCCGGGAATGGCTCGCCACTGCTTGACCCCCAGGTAGACCAGGTAGGCCACGCCGAACCACTTGATGGCATAGAACGCAGTGGCCGACGCCGTGAGGATCGCGCCAACACCAGCGGCAACGACCACGATTTGCAACGCCAGGCCCAATTGCAGGCCCAAGGCGTTCCAGTAACCGCGCCAAAAGCCATATCGCAGACCGCTGGACATCGATGCAATCGCGCCGGCACCCGGTGAAAGACTGATCACCCAGCACGCAGCGAAAAACGCCAACCATGTTTCCAGCACCATTTCACCCCCCGGCTTGGATTCGTCGAAACGACTAAGCTAATGCGCCGTCACGTGGTTGACCATCGTTTTTTGCACACGCATTTGAGTCGATGCAAACACCGTGGCGAGGGAGCTCGCTCCCGCTGGGCCGCGTAGCGGCCCTATGCGTTATTCGACGAACCCACCCACCGGAAACGCCTCACTGCCGCGCCAGCGCCGCACCGAGCGCTGGAAGAACAGGCTGTTGGGCACTTGCACCATCGCGCTGCCGGTGCCGAGTTCCTCGGGTTCGATCAGCGTGGTGTACAGCAGATTGATTGCCACCACGCGCCCCTTGATACCGGGCTTGTCGGTGCTATCCACCAACTCGACCACATCGCCCAGGCGAAAGGGTCCCACGGTGTAGATCAAAACGGCGCAGAACAGGTTGGACAGCACGCTCCAGATGGCGAAGAACGCCACCGCTGCCACCGCGACAAAGCCCGACAGCGCCGTCCACAGCACCGTGGCCGAGACACCCAGGCGTTCGAGCACCACCAGCACCGCAGTGCCCATGATCAGCCAGCGCAGCACACCCCGCAGGATAATCACCAGTTGGGGTGGGAGCGGGTAACGCTCACCCAGGCCCGTGAGCGCACGCGCGACGAAGCGCTGCGAGACATAACCGGCCACCAGGATCAGCAGGATTTGCACACCGAGCCAGATCGGCTCGATCCACATGACAGGGACAGGCAACGCCAACGCTTCCATCAGGACAACGCCTCCAGCTCCGCTTGCAGGTTTTCCAGCAATTCCAGCGCTTGCATCCAAGCCTCCTCGAGCTCCGCTTCCCGGACCTTCAGCTTGGCCTGTTCGGCCAGCAGGTCACGCAACTCATCCTTGCGCGCTGCCTCGTAGAGACCACTGTCGCCCAGGCTGGTTTCGATTTTCTGCAGTTTTTCGTGCAGCTTGCCCAGCTCGGCTTCGAGCTTGTCGGCCTCGCGCTTGTGCGGCGCCAGTTGCTGGCGAAGTGCGGCGGCGGCCTGGCGCTGGGCTTTCTTGTCGGTCTTGTCCGGGTTGACCGGTGTGCTGCTGACCGGCGCGTTGCGCTGGCGGTACTCCACCAGCCAACGGGCGTAGTCCTCCAGGTCACCGTCGAACTCCTCGACCTTGCCATCGGCGACCAGGAAGAAGTTATCCGTGGTGCTCTTGAGCAAATGCCGATCGTGGGACACCACCAGCACCGCGCCACTGAATTCCTGCAAGGCCATGGTCAGGGCCAGGCGCATTTCCAGGTCCAGGTGGTTGGTCGGTTCGTCGAGCAGCAACAGGTTCGGCCGGCCCCAGGCGATCAACGCCAGCGCCAGGCGGGCCTTTTCGCCACCGGAGAAATTCAACACCGGCTCGTCGATGCGCGCCCCGCGGAAATCGAAACCGCCGAGGAAATCGCGCAGGGTCTGCTCACGCTCGGTCGGCGCCAACCGTTGCAGGTGCAGCAGCGGGCTGGCCTTGGAATCCAGGGAGTCGAGCTGGTGCTGGGCGAAGTAGCCGACGACGGTGTTTTCACCTCGGGTCAGGCGCCCGGCCAAAGGCTCGAGTTCGCCGGACAGGTTCTTGATCAGGGTCGACTTACCGGCACCGTTGGGGCCCAGCAGGCCGATCCGCGCACCGGGGGTCAGTTGCAGCTTGACCTTCTCCAACACGGTCTTGTCGCCGTAGCCCAGGCGTGCGTCAGACAGGTCGATCAACGGGCTGGAGATCTTGGTCGATTCGCGGAAGACAAAGTCGAACGGTGAATCGACGTGGGCCGCCGACAGCTCTTCCATCCGCTCCAGCGCCTTGATCCGGCTCTGGGCCTGGCGTGCCTTGGTGGCCTGGGCCTTGAAGCGGGCGATGTAGCTTTCCATGTGCGCACGTTGCGCCTGTTGCTTCTCATAGGCCTGCTGTTGCTGGGCCAGGCGTTCGGCACGGGCGCGCTCGAAGGCGCTGTAGCCGCCACGGTACAAGGTGAGCTTGCGCTGGTCGACATGGGCCACGTGATCCACCACCGCATCGAGGAAATCACGGTCGTGGGAAATCAACAGCAGCGTGCCCGGGTAGCTCTTGAGCCAGTCTTCGAGCCAGATGATGGCGTCGAGGTCCAAGTGGTTGGTCGGTTCATCGAGCAACAACAGGTCCGAAGGGCACATCAACGCCTGCGCCAGGTTCAGGCGCATCCGCCAGCCGCCGGAGAAATCCCCGACCTGACGGTCCATCTGTTCATTGGTGAAACCCAGGCCGGCGAGCAATTTACGCGCGCGGGCATCGGCGGTGTAGCCATCGGCACTGTCGAGTTCCGAATGCAGGCGGGCCTGTGCGGCACCGTCGTGGGCCGCTTCCGCCGCCGCCAGGTCACGTTGCACCTGGCGCAGGCGCAGGTCGCCATCGAGCACGTAGTCCACCGCCAGGCGCTCGAGGGTGTCGACCTCCTGGCGCATGTGGGCGATGCGCCAATCGGCCGGCAGCAGGCAATCGCCCGAGTCCGGGTGCAGCTCGCCTCGCAGCAAGGCGAACAGGCTCGATTTGCCGGCACCGTTGGCACCGATGAGGCCGGCTTTGTGGCCGGCGTGCAGGGTCAGCTCGGCGTCTTCTAGCAGACGTTGCGGGCCACGCTGTAAAGTCAGGTTCTGAAGTCGGATCATAATGGCGGCGGAGTCTACCAGCTTCGCTCGCAACTGGCGCGAGTAGCACGATGTCCCCTGACCTGTGGAGTTTTTCCCTCGACCTCTATGCCAAGCCTGGCGTAGAGCCTGCGTGCCTGGCGGCACAAGACGCCGGCGCCAACGTCTGCCTGCTGCTTTGTGGCCTGTGGCTGGCGCAGCGCGGCGTGGCCTGCAATGAACACCGGCTGCAGCGACTTCGACAAATGGCCGAGCCGTGGGAGACCGAGGTGGTGCGGCCACTGCGTACGCTTCGCAACCAATGGAAAGCCGGCGCCCTTCAGGACACGGCACTCAATGGCCTGCGCGAACAGGTCAAGCAGCTGGAGTTGGCCGCCGAACGGCGATTGTTGGAAAGATTGGAAGCGCTGGCCATGGATTGGCCGGGGGCACAACAGAACGATTCAGCGCAATGGCTGCAAGGGCTGGCGGCGAATGCCGGACCCGCGAGCCGCGACGCGCTGCATCAGCTGCGCGTCGCGGTGTCCGGCACTTAGGAAGCGCTGGTTGGGGTGCTGCTGCTGGTGGTCGGCGCAACGGCGGCTGGGCCGGTTGCCGTGGCCGAAGTGCTGGCGGTTGGCGCAGGTGCAGCGGTCGGAGCCGGAGTCGATGTCGCGGGCTTGGCGGCTGGCGCAGTCGCAGGTTTTGCAGCGGCTGGTTTTTTCACGGCCGGTTTCGCGGCGGGCTTGGCAGCAACTGGTTTCGCGGCGGCTGGCTTGGCAGCCGTTGGCTTCGCAACTGCAGGCTTGGCCGCGGCCGGTTTGGCAGCGGGTTTAGCCGCGGCTTTGGCAGGGGCTTTGGCAGCGACTGGCTTGGCAGCGGTTTTTGCAGCGGGCTTGGCCGCAGCCGTTTTGGTTGCCGCAGGCTTCGCTGCCGGTTTGGCAGCAGGCTTGGTGGCAGCCGGTTTTGCAGTGGCTTTTACCGGCGCTTTGGCAGCCGGTTTAGCGGCGGCTGTTTTAGCGGCAGGTTTGGCGACAGGTTTTGCCGCTGGCTTGGCGGCAGGTTTAGCAACCGCTTTTACAGCAGGCTTGGCAGCCGCAGGTTTAGCGGCCGCCGTTTTTGCAGCGGGCTTGGCAGCCGCCTTGACGACTGGTTTTTTCGCCGCAGGTTTTGCAGCGCTGGCAGCGACGGGTTTGGCAGCCGGCTTGGCAGCGACTTTGGCCGGCGCTTTTGCCACGGCGGGTTTAGCCGCCGGCTTCTTGGCCGATACAGCGGCAGGCTTGGCAGCACGAAGCGACAGCGCCTTGCCCGCGGCTTCTTGCACGCGACCGACGCCCTGGGCCAGTTTCAGGCTTTCCTGGGCATCACGCTTGAGTTGCAGAATGTAGGCGCGGGTTTCGGACTGACGATCCTTCAAGGCATCGAGCAAGTCTTCGAGCTCTTTCACGACGTCTTTAGCCTTGGCTTGGGCCTTGGCCTTGCCAGCAGTGGCTGCGTCTTGCAGTTTGGTGCGCGACTTGTGCAGTTTTTCCTGCGCCTTGCCGCGTTGCTTTTCCAGTTTGGCGAGCAGTTTTTCAGCATCAGCCAGCGCTTGGGAGCAGGCATTTTCCAGATGTTCGAGCAGGCTGCCCGAGAGTTGTTGGAGCAAGTGCAACGGAGTGTTTACAGGCTTCTTGGTGGCCGACATGGTTTACCTCCTGACTGACGTGAGTGCGGCTCATACTAGACCTCTGCTGCAACCGCCGCTAGGGCATGTTGACAGTACACAAGACGTTGCGTTGCAAGGGAGGAAAAATCTTCTGCGCCAGTGCCTTGGCAATCCACCTCTACAGATATCGGCACTGGCATAATTCCTCGATTCGAGGCCGGAGAGCACACATGTCGCGTCACCTATTTTTACTCCTGTGCATGGCTTGCGCCACGGTCCAGGCCGCTGAAAAAACCAGCGCAAACGATGCCCACGATTTGGCTTACAGCCTGGGCGCCAGCCTCGGCGAACGCCTGCGCCAGGACGTGCCGGACCTGCAGATCAAAGCCTTGGTTGAAGGTTTGCAACAGGCCTACCTGGGCAAGCCGCTGGCGCTCAAGGATGAACGCATCGAACAAATCCTGGCCGAGCACCAGGCGCAACTGAACGCGCCTTCGACAACGCCGCAGACCGACGCCGCATTGAAAACCGAGCAACAATTTCTCGTCGAAGAAAAGAGCCGACCCGGCGTCCAGCAACTGGCAGACGGCATCCTGCTGACCGAAATCAAGCCAGGCCATGGCGCGAAGGCCGGCCCTCATGGCAAGGTCCAGGTGCTGTATACCGGTCGACTGCCGGACGGCTCCGTATTCGATTCCAACCGCCAGGCACAATGGTTCAACCTCGACAGTGTGATTGACGGTTGGCGCAGTGCATTGCCGCAAATGCCGGTCGGCGCGAAATGGCGACTGGTGATTCCGTCGTCCCTGGCCTATGGCGCTGAAGGGGCCGGGGATGTGATCCCGCCGTACACGCCATTGGTGTTTGAGATCGAGTTGCTGGGCGCGACGACCTGACGTTGACCCAATAAAAAAAACGGTGCGCAATGCGCACCGTTTTTTCATGACCGCGAGGCCTCAGGCCTGGACGGTATCTTCTTCCTTGTGAGCGTTGTGCAGCACTTCGATCAGGCAGTCTTCCAATTCGAAACGCTCGTGCAGCAAGCCGCCTAGCTCCTTGAATTTTTCCGCTACACACTTGCCTTCATCGCACAGGTCGTTGAACGCCAGCAGCTTCTCGGTGATGACATCGATGCGCGGGTAAATCGTCTCGGCCAATTCCAGGCCGCGCTTGTCGTTGAAGGCCTTGGCCTCGCCCGTCAGTTGTTCATAGATCTCGAAATGACCGGCAGACACATAGTCGACCAGCACACCGCAGAACTCTTGCAAGGGTTTGCGGCTTTCGCTCAGGGCTTCAGGCTTGTCGCCAAGATCATCGTAGGCCCGAATCAGTTCGCGACGCTCTTGCAGCCAGCGATCGATCAACAGATGCACCCCACCCCAGCGTTCCTGAGCATTCTGACAACTTTCGAGCATGGTGATTTCTTCCCTTGTGAGTCATGCCCCTCGCAGCCTGTGCACGCCTGATGGAACAGGGACAAGCCAGACACAACATGATCGAGCGGCACAATTCCAATAACACGTGCGGGCCAGATTATGCCCGCACGACAACGGCTTCAAGGTACGCAGGAGATAAAGTTCATACAAGTGTTTAATCCACGGCCCGGACCAACTGCGACGTCTCGCCGCTGAGCGGTTGTACCAGAGCACTCCAGGCAAGGCGCAGCAGCAGATAGGTCATCACGCTGGACACCGCAAGAAAAAACAACAAGCTCCACTCGGGGATGCTCATGTCGAACAACGTCCAAGTGATATTCGCGCAGTCGACGGTGCCATCAAAGATACGATGCAATGCGCACCACCACGAATCCATCAGCTTGGGCTGGGCAACACAATCAGCAAACGGCTCGAACGAATCGCTTTGCATCAAGACCTGACGCCAGGCCAGGGTCATTCCCCCCGCTACAAAAACCAGCCCTGCCGTACCGTAGAAGAGCGTGCCTCTTTGACCTGGACCCTGCACGCAGGCCACGAGACTGTTCACCAGGAACAGCATCAGGCACAACCGCTGCAAGACACACAGGCTGCAAGGCGCCAGGCCGACCGAATATTCCAGATACGTGCTGATGCCCAAAGCCAGGGCGGCGGCGATGGAAGCCATGAGAAACAAGAAACGTGAGCTGGCCAAAGACATGGCGATTCCGTAACAGAAGAGACAAGCTGTTACGGTAGAGGAAAGCCCTCGGGCCTTTCAAGACAGCCTCGCGCAGACACTTCACCGGGGGTGTAGGGAATTCCCGACAGGCCGAGGAGGATACGGCGCGATGGGCTGTAGGACTTTACTGATGGTATGACCAAAGCCCCGAAACCGTATTCGCAACCACGCATTTAAGGTTCATCAACCCGTGGCGAGGGAGCTTGCTCCCGCTGGGCTGCGCAGCAGCCCCAAAGCCATTCAACACGGTGCATCAGGAAAACAGTGAGCAGGTTTTTTACGACTGCTGCGCAGCCGAGCGGGAGCAAGCTCCCTCGCCACGATGGTTCATACCCTTTTCAAGAATGGGTCATATCCCTCTCAAGTGGACAACACCTAAGCCGGAACCGGCAGCGGCGCAGCCAGCAGGCGCTCATCCAACAACCCCAACCCCTCTTGGAACAACTGGTTGCTGCGCTCGGCATCCCCCAGTTGCGCCAGCAGGCGCGCCAGTTCGGCGCAGGCTTCGGGATTGCGCTGGGCCCGCAAACTGCTTTCCAGGTAATCCCGCGCCTTGCCCCACAAGCTGTTCTGCAGGCATAGGCGCCCCAGGGTCAGCAGCAGGCTTGGATCGGCCGGGTGGTCCTTGAGCCAGCCCTCGGCCGTTTGCAGTTGGCGGATCGGATCGTTGCCACGAACCAGCCCATATAGACGCGCCAGGTGGCTTTCGTAATGACGCTTGAGCGCGCCGCGCAGCACCTCTTCGGCTTCGACCTGAGCGCCCAACTGACGCAGTTGCTCGGCATAGGCCAATACCAACGCCGGTTCCTGGCGCTGCGCGGAGGTCAGCTGTTGCCAGGCCCGATTGAGCGACTGCAAACCGACACTGCCGTCCTCTTCACGGTGGGCCGCCAGGGTGAGGTTTTCGCCCCAGGCACGCCGTTCCAGTTCAGCCAATTCAGCCGGCGGCAGGACTTTATCCTTGCGCAACTCCGGCAACAGCCGGATCACCGCCGACCAGTCGCCGCGCTGCTGATGCAGTCGCTGCAATTGGCGCAGGGCCTGGACGTTATGGGGATGACGCTCATGCATGGCCTGCAGCGTGCTCAATGCCCCGTCCGTGTCGCCCCGGTCCGTCTGCAGTTGCGCGTGCGTCAGGGCAATGGCCAGCTCCGCCTGGGGCTGACGCTCCAGGGCGCGCTCCAGCAAACTGTCGCTCTGTTCGTAAAGACCTTGTTCGTTAGCCGCGCGGGCAGCACCCAGGTAATACAGCAGCGGTTGGCGCTCGGCTTCGGCGGCACGGTGCAGGTGGCGCTGGGCACTGGCCCAGCGACCTTCGGCCAGGTCCAACTGGCCGTGTTCGATCGCCACTTGCACCCGACGGCTGCGGTTGCGCCGCGACCACGGGTTGACCACGCCGCTGGAAGTGGTCACCAGCCCGATCAGGAATCTCAGGCCTCGCCACACCAGCCAGAGCACCGCCACCAGCGCCAGGGTGACCCACAGGCCGGCTTCATAACGGAAGTTCTTGTACGCCACCAGCACGTAACCCGAATGCTCGGCAATCGCCACGCCCAGCAAGCCGGCGGCGGCGATGACCACGAACAGAATCACGTAGAGACGTTTCATGGCGTGGCCTCCTGCGCGCCAGGCGCGGGCAGCGGCTTGACCGATTCCTCGGCATTGAGGTTGCGGCGCTCAAGGTAGGCCTGGACGCTGCTCAGCGTGCCGGTCAGGTCCGGGGTGACCACCGTCACCGGTTGCTTGGACAGCTCACCCACGCGCTCGAGCATGACTTTGCTTTGCGGGTTGTCCTGGTTGAAGTTGTTCTTCAACACATCCCGCGCCTCGGTCAGCGCCTGGGTGTAGACCGGCGCCTGGCCGTTGAGGGCGGCCCATTGCGCCTGCTCCAGCGCCAGGCTCAGGGCCAGGCGCACTTGTACGAGGCTCTGCCCGGCCAGCAGCGGACGAACGTTCTCGTCCGCGTTGAAATCGATGCGGATATAGCGCGATATCTGATCCCACCACTGTGCCCACCGGCTGGCACCATCGCCATCGGCGGTCAGGCCCAGCAGCGATTCGCCGCGATCCTTGTACTCGGGTGCCAGTTCGGTCAGTTGCAGCACCTGGTCACGCAAGGCGCCCAGTTGCAGGAACAGCCCGGTGCGATCCGGTTGTTCGGTGCTGCGCAGCGCAGCGAGGGTCTTGGCCAATTGCTCGCGGGCGGCGAACGAACCAGGGTCGTTCTGCTCCCGCAGGATTTCGTCAGCGCCCTGGACCAGCGCCTGGGCACTGTTGATGTCTTGCAGGGCGGAAAGACGCAGGCTGGCCAGGCGCAACAGGTGCTCGGCCTCTGCCAGGCGCCAGTCCTTGCGGCTGGCACCGAGCACGGTTTCCAGGCGCTGATTCAAGTGTTGCTGGTCACTCTGCAACTGGGCCACCAGGCGCCGCCGCTCCTCCAACTCTTCAGCCGGGGGCAATTGCGCCAGGCGCTCGCTCAGGCGTTGCTCGTTGAGCTTGAGGGTCTGGGCCTGGTCGTTCAGCGCCTGGACCTGGGCGGACTGCTGCTGGTTATTGGTTTGCAGGTGACGCACCTGCCATACGCCCCAGCCGCCAACGGCTACGCCGGCAGCGCCGAGCAACAGTGCAACAACGGCCACCCCGTTGCCACGACGCGGCGCTACGGGAGGCGGGGTTTCAACCGGCGCATCGATCGCTGGCTGGTCTAGATCTTCTTTTGGCAAGGCTGTTTCGCTCACGTATCCATCCTTTGCATTAGAAAACGGCACGGAGTGTTCCCGTAACGCCGCCAGCAAAGCCGCGGCATGGGCGCCACGGCAATCCACAACTGTTCGGGCCCCGGCGGCTCGCGCCATCTCGGCCACCCTTGGGCTTGGCACAAACAACGGTAACCGCGCCAGGGCCGGCCACGCATCGCCGGCCAGCCGCCGCAGATGCTCGAAGCCCTGCCCACTGCTGACCACCAGGGCGTTCAAGCGTTCCGCTTCGACTTTCGCCGGCAACGCCCCTTCGCCGTAATCAGGCAAGTGGCGGCGGTACAATTCCAGATAATCGACACTAGCACCTTGCTCGCGCAAACGCTCTGCCAGCAAGCCACGCCCGCCTTCACCCCGCACGATCAACACCTTGGGGTCGGGCCGCGATACAGCCTGGCGCAAGACCAAGTGTTCCAGCAAGGCTTCGCTGTCATCGCCGTGATCGGGATAAAACACCGTGAGGCCGGCATCGGCGAGGATCTGTCCGGTGGCCGCGCCCACGCTGAACCAGGGTTGGTCTGGAGGCTGGGGCCAGTATTGGCGCAACAACTCGACGCACAGGCGTGCGGCCGGTTTGCTGACGACGATCACGGCAGAGTATTGGTCCAGCGCCTGGAATATCACCCGCCCGGCATCGGACAGCGGGACCGGCTCGATCTCCAGCAACGGCAAGCTGCTGCTGTAGACCCCCGCTTCGGCCAGAACCGCCGCCAGCGCCGACGACTCGTCCGCCGGCCGGGTGAGCAGCAGCCGCCAGCCCGTCACGCGTGGCCGGCCTCGCCGTAGACAGCCTTGAGGATGTCAGCAGCGCCCTGGCTCAGCAGGTCCTCGGCCACCCGCACGCCCAACGCCTCGGCATCGTGGCGCGGTGCCCGGGCCTCGGCGCTAAGCAGTCGGCCGCCGTTGGGATCCCCCACCAGACCGCGCAACCAGACGTGCTCACCCTCCAGCACGGCGTAACAGGCGATCGGCACCTGGCAACCGCCATTGAGATGTTTGTTCAGCGCGCGCTCGGCGAACACCCGCGTGGCGGTGTCTGCATGATGCAGCGGCGCCAACAGGGCATGGATATCGCTGTCGGCGCTACGGCACTCGATACCCACTGCCCCTTGGCCGCCGGCCGGCAGGCTGTCATCGACGCTGATGGCCGAGGTGATGCGGTCTTCGAAGCCCAGGCGGATCAAGCCGGCGGCGGCGAGGATGATGGCGTCGTATTCGCCGGCGTCGAGCTTGGCCAGGCGTGTGTTGACGTTGCCACGCAGGAAACGGATTTGCAGATCCGGGCGCCGCGTCAGCAATTGTGCCTGGCGACGCAGGCTGGACGTGCCGACCACGCTCCCGGCAGGCAGCGCCTCAAGGCTGGAAAACGTGTTGGAGACGAACGCATCGCGGGGGTCTTCTCGCTCGCAGATGCAAAACAGGCCCAGGCCTTCGGGGAAGTCCATGGGCACGTCTTTCATCGAGTGCACGGCGATGTCGGCTTCGTTGTCCAGCAACGCGGTTTCCAGCTCCTTGACGAACAGGCCCTTGCCGCCGATCTTCGACAGCGGCGAGTCCAGCAGCTTGTCACCGCGACTGACCATGGGCACCAGGGTCACGCTCAGCCCGGGATGGGCCGCTTCCAGGCGGGCTTTGACGTATTCGGCCTGCCAGAGGGCCAAGGCACTTTTACGGGTGGCGATGCGGATCTCGCGAGGGGACATGGATCAATCCGTACTTAAAAGATACGGCAGATAATAACAGCTCAGCCAAAACCGCTTTGATTTGAATCACGACCCCAAGGCCTCCCTGGCCGCCAGATCCTCGAAATGAAACGCGTTGAACGCCTTGGACCGCTCGGTTAAAGCTGCTGCATCATCTTGCGCACGCCGGCCACGTGCCGTCGGCTGACAATCAGCGCGTCGCCATTGAGGCCCTTGAGGAACAGTTGGAAATGCCCAAGGGGGGTGCGCTGCAAACGCTCGATGCGCTCGCGGGCCACGAGGGCGTTGCGGTGGATGCGTACGAAGCGTTCACCGAACTCGTCTTCAAGGGCCTTGAGGGGTTCGTCCAGCAACACCTCGCCACTCTCATGACGCAAGGTCACGTACTTGTGGTCGGCAATGAAATAGACCACTTGATCCAAGGGGATCAACTCGATGCCTTTGCGGGTGCGCGCACTGATATGGCTGCGCGGGCCGCTGCCGCTTTCGGCGGCCGGACGGGTCAGCGCTGCCAGTTGCACGCGGTTGAGCCGCTCGGCCTTGCGCAAGGCTTCGAGCAACGCCTCGGACGCCACGGGCTTGACCAGATAGCCCACGGCACCGGCCTGTAACACCTCGGGTGGGAAGTCGTCCCGGGTGGTACAGAACACCACGGCGGGCGGCGATTCTCGTTCGCACAACTTCGCCGCCACTTGCAGGCCGTCCAGGCCAGGCATGCGAATGTCGAGCAGCACGATATCCGGCTTGTGGCTGTCGATAAGGGCCAATGCCTCGTCGCCATTGGTGGCGCTCGGCTCCAGGACACTGTAACCCTCGAGTTCGCCAACCATTCGGCTCAGGCGCTCGCGGGCCAGTGGTTCGTCATCAACGATCAGGACATTCATATTGCGCTGGATTCCTGCGTGAGTCTCGCACAAGGATAGCGTAGACAGGGGAAGTGACATCCGTCACCGCGATCCACGCTAAGACTCGTTCGAGGGCCAAAAAGTGCCGCGAGGCGGTTGTCTATCTTTACCAGCGCTTGCCGACCGATGCCCGAGGCCCGTTGTCGCACGGCGTCGCCGTAGGGATTGTTAACTGTCGATCTGACCAATATGAGCTCCCCCTTCTTCTATTTTTCCGGTGCGCCATGGATGGAAAAAGCAAAAGTCCTACCGTCCACTGTAGACGGTTGCCACGACGATATTGCTCAATCGAAAAATATCGTTGTGCGAAAACCTTCTTGGATCCCAAGGCCCGATCGGAAAAACCTGCCGACCAGTGCCAGCGCCAGTCCCGGCAACCCTGCTATCATCCGCCGCAGCCTTTAACCGCTACTTTCTCCACAGCCGATCACGAGCGAATTCATGAGCACTGACAAGACCAATCAGTCCTGGGGCGGCCGCTTCAGTGAACCCGTCGACGCCTTCGTCGCCCGCTTCACCGCCTCCGTCAATTTTGACCAGCGCCTGTATCGCCACGACATCATGGGTTCGATCGCCCACGCCACCATGCTGGCCAAGGTCGGCGTGCTCACCGATGCCGAGCGCGACAGCATCATCGACGGCCTGAAGACCATCGAAACTGAAATCGAGGCCGGCCAGTTCGACTGGCGCGTCGACCTTGAAGACGTGCACATGAATATCGAAGCACGCCTGACCGACCGCATCGGCGTGACCGGCAAGAAACTGCACACCGGCCGCAGCCGCAACGACCAGGTCGCCACTGACATCCGCTTGTGGCTGCGGGATGAAATCGACCTGATCCTGGGCGAAATCACGCGCTTGCAAAAAGGCCTGCTGGAGCAAGCCGAGCGCGAGGCCGAGAGCATCATGCCGGGCTTCACGCACCTGCAGACCGCCCAACCTGTAACGTTTGGGCATCACATGCTGGCCTGGTTCGAGATGCTCAGCCGCGACTACGAGCGCCTGGTGGACTGCCGCAAGCGCACCAACCGCATGCCCCTGGGCAGCGCCGCGCTGGCCGGCACCACGTACCCGATCGATCGTGAATACACTGCGCAGTTGCTGGGCTTCGACGCCGTCGGCGGCAACTCGCTGGATAATGTCTCGGACCGCGATTTCGCCATCGAATTCTGCGCCGCCGCAAGCATTGCGATGATGCACCTGTCGCGTTTCTCCGAAGAGCTGGTGCTGTGGACCAGCGCGCAGTTCCAATTCATCGATTTGCCCGACCGCTTCTGCACCGGCAGCTCGATCATGCCGCAAAAGAAAAACCCCGACGTGCCGGAACTGGTGCGCGGCAAGAGTGGCCGGGTGTTCGGCGCACTGATGGGCCTGCTGACCCTGATGAAAGGCCAGCCGCTGGCCTACAACAAGGACAACCAGGAAGACAAGGAACCGCTGTTCGACGCCGCCGATACCTTGCGCGATTCGCTGCGGGCCTTCGCCGACATGATCCCGGCCATCAAGCCCAAGCACGCTGTGATGCGCGAAGCGGCCCTGCGCGGCTTCTCCACTGCCACCGACCTGGCCGACTACCTGGTACGCCGCGGCCTGCCGTTCCGCGATTGCCATGAGATTGTCGGCCATGCCGTGAAATACGGCGTAGACAGTGGCAAGGACCTCGCGGAAATGAGCCTGGACGAACTGCGCCAGTTCAGTGATCAGATCGAGCAGGACGTGTTTGCCGTGCTGACCCTGGAAGGCTCGGTCAATGCCCGCGACCACATCGGGGGCACCGCGCCGGCGCAGGTCAAGGCAGCCGTGGTGCGTGGCCAGGCGCTGCTCGCTGGCCGCTAAAAAGCTAAAAAGCTAAAAAGCTAAAAAGCTAAAAAGCTTCGCGAGCAAGCCCGCTCCCACATGGGATCTCCAGTGGACCCAAAATCTTGGTGAATATGGAGATCCCATGTGGGAGCGGGCTTGCTCGCGAAGGCGTCCTTCAAGGCGCCAGAAAACTCACTTCTTGGCAGCGATCCTCGCTAAAAACGCCGGCATCTCTGCCTCCCTGTCCGCCGCGATCCGCTGCACGTTCGGGTTCTCCCCCAACCGCTCCATCAGCGCCTTGGCCGCCGGCATGTCCGCCAGCAAATCCATATCGAAGACCTTCTTGCCCACCTGCAAAGCCAGCGAAAGGCTGTAGTAGAAATACAGGTCGGCAATGCTCAGGCTGTCGCCCGCCACGTAGGGCGAGAACTTGCCGTGTCGACCGAGCGAGGCGAACCCCAGCAGCAATTCGGCCTTGGATTTTTCCTTGATGGCCTCGGCCACCTGCATACCGAAGAACGCCTCGCCATAGCAGGCCCGTCCGGGCAGCTCGATGTACAACTCGATTTCCCGGCACAAGGCCAACACCTGGGCGCGCTCGAACGGGTCGGCTGGCAGCAAGGGCTTACCCGGCTGGGTCTGCTCGAGGTATTCGAGGATGACGCTGGTCTCGTTGATAAAACCCTGTTCGGTCTTGAGCACCGGCACCTTGCCGCGCGGGCTGATGGCCAGGGCTTCCGGGGTCTGGGCGCCGAAGAACTGGACCTCTTCGAAGGGCAGGCCCTTCTCCAGCAGCGCCAGCTTGACCATGTTGTAATAATTACTGACGGAGAAACCATAAAGCTTGAGCATTACAAAGCCTCCAGGCCGTGCGGGGTTGGCAGCCTTGCGTTATAGACCGTCGAGGCGTTTCCTGCCAGGCGCATCACGACGCTGAATGCAGGTAAACTGGCGGCCTTTCCTACAGGAGCCTGCCATGAGCGAGCCAACCGATATCGACAACGACGAAGAAGCGTTCGTCGAGAACACGCTGATCGAGGCGATTGAAAACCAGATCGAGAGTGACAACCCGCCAGCGGCCAAGGCCGTTTTCAATAAATTGACCCTGGTGGGTTATGAGCGCGAAGAAATCCTCAACTTGATGGCCCATGTGCTCGCGGTGGAAATCGACGCGATCCTGGAAGAGGACCGCCCGTTCAATACCGAGTGGTACGAAGCCGCCTTGCGTGCCCTCCCCGAGTTGCCGCCGGAAAAAAACTGAACCGCTCTTGTGAAAACTGGACCGCTCTTGTGGCGAGGGAGCAAGCTCCCGCTCGGCTGCGCAGCAGTCGTCAAGCTATTGGGGCCGCTTCGCGTCCCAGCGGGAGCAAGCTCCCTCGCCACAAAAGAATCGCTTTAAACAAAAAAAGCATGACACTGACACTGGACAGCTCGGCCGAGTGCGCTCACCTTAGTGACGCTGTCGACCAAATTCCTAGAAAGTCTGGAGTCCTTATGTCGCTTACCCCTGAGTTGGTTGCCGAACTGGAAATCCTCGCACTCTTCAACCTGGACAGTTCCCAGGAAGGCCTGAAAATTCATCAGACCGCTGCCCCTAAAGCGATTGCCGCTGCCCAACGCCTGTTCGAAAAAGAGCTGATCGATCAACCCGATGGTGGCTACCTGACCAGCCTTGGGCGTGATGCCGCGCAGAATGTACAAACCGTCCTGACTATTCTCAGCGTTCAAGAAACCGCCTGATCCCCCTGCCGCCCACGGAAATCTCCTCTACGGGATTTCCGCCGGCGCACTGGCGCCCTGCGTAAAAAACCAACCTCAAAATCCTGTTTTCAGCTTAAGTATTCCCAAGACCGGGCGCTAACCTGCCATCACCCCACGTTCGACGCCGCGAGCCGGTTTGAGCCGACATGACCCGCAACCACGAAATACGCCCCGATCTGGACGAAGGAATCGACCGCAAGGTGCTGAGCCAGTTGCGCGCACGTTTCCTCAAGCTCAACACCGTGCGGATGGAGCGCGCCCTCGAAGGCCTGTCGCCGCGCCAGCAAGGCGTACTGACGTTGCTGCCGCTGTTCTTCCACGTCAACCATCCGCTGCTGCCCGGCTACGTCTCCGGCAGCACGCCTGCCGGACTGTCGAACTACGAGCCTGACGCCGACGTCCTTGCCGAAGCCCAGCGGCTGACCCGTTCGTTTTCCTACAAGCCTCGGCACGGCGGCAACCCGCCTCGCCCGATCCTGGGCCTGTTCCTGATGGGCAGCCTCGGCACCCTGGCCCAGGCCGACCAGAGCGACATGGACGTGTGGGTCTGCCACGGGCCGGACCTGAGCGACGATGAGCTGGCCGAGCTGCGCAAGAAATGCCAGTTGCTGGAGATATGGGCCGCGACCCAGGGCGCCGAAGCGCATTTTTTCCTGATCGACCCGGCGCGCTTTGTGCGGGGCGAGCGGGACAACCAGCTCAGTTCCGACGATTGCGGCACCACCCAGCATTACCTGTTGCTCGACGAGTTCTACCGCACCGCGATCTGGCTGGCCGGGCGCACGCCGATCTGGTGGCTGGTGCCGGTCTATGAAGAAGAGAACTACGAGCAATACACCCATACGCTGATGTCCAAGCGTTTCATTCGTGCGGATGAAACCCTGGACCTGGGGCATCTGGCCTACATCCCGCCGGGAGAATTCGTCGGTGCCGGGCTCTGGCAACTGTTCAAGGGCATCGAATCGCCCTATAAGTCCGTGCTCAAGCTGCTGCTGACCGAAGTCTATGCCAGCGAACACCCGAACGTGCGCTGCCTGAGCCTGCGTTTCAAGCAGGCGGTGTTTGCCAATCGCCTGGACCTGGAAGAGCTGGACCCATACATGCTGGTTTACCGCCGCATCGAGGAATACCTCAATGCCCGTGGCGAACCCGAACGCCTGGAGCTGATCCGCCGCGCGCTGTACTTGAAGGTCAATCGCAAACTCACCGGCCAGGCGCGCAGCAATGGCTGGCAACGGGTACTGCTTGAGCGACTGGCCCGGGAGTGGGGCTGGGACCAGCGTCAGTTGGCCTTGCTGGACAGCCGCAGCCAGTGGAAAGTCCGCCAGGTCAGCCACGAGCGGCGCGCCCTGGTCAACGAACTCACCCACAGCTACCGCTTCCTGACCCAGTTCGCCCGCACCGAGAAAACCGTCAGCCTGATCAACAAGCGCGATCTCAACGTGCTGGGCCGGCGGTTGTACGCCGCCTTCGAGCGCAAGGCCGACAAGGTCGAGTTCATCAACCCCGGCATCGCGCCGGACCTGGCCGAAGACACCTTGACCCTGGTCCAGTCGCCCAACAAGAAAGAACCCGGGCAGAACCAGTGGGGCCTGTACAACGGCAGCCTCAACGCCCTGGAGTGGGAGAACTTCGCGCCGATCAAGCGCTGCCGGGAGTTGCTGGAACTGCTGACCTGGTGTCATCGCAACGGCGTGATCGACAGCAGCACGCGCCTGGCGCTGCACCCAGGTAGCAGCGACCTGAGCGAGTTCGAACTGTTCAACCTGCTGGGAAGCCTGCAGCAATCCATCGCCCTGCCCCTGGTTACGGTGGACGAAGCGCAGTTGTTGCGGGCCAGCGTGCCCAGCGAAGTGTTGATCCTGGTGAACGTCGGCGTCGACCCGCTCAAGCACCACCGCGACTTGAACATTCTGATGACCACCGAGCGTACCGATTCCCTGAGCTATGCCGGGGTCCGGGAAAACCTGGTGCTGACCCTCGACCAAGTCACGCTCAATAGTTGGAATGAGGTGCTGGTCAACCGTTTCGACGGCGAACACGCCCTGCTCGATTGCCTGCGCGACTATCTCAACGACCTACCCGTCACCCAGCGCCAGCCGCGCTTGCAGGTGCGCTGCTTCTGCCACAACCGCGCCCAGTTCATTGCGCGGCGCGTCGAGGAAGTCATCGAAACAGCCCAGACCCTGTTATTGAGCAGGCTCAATTACCGTTATCTGCTTCAGGTCCAGCAGCACTATCACGTGCTGGAATTGATGCCCGGCCAGGTCAATCACGTAGCCCTGGGCAGCTTGTCGGCGCTGATGGATTACCTGGGCGAAGAACTGACGGCCTACAGCCCCTTGCACCTGGACCCGATGGCGCTGGAAGACCATGACCTGGCGCTGATCCTGCCCATGGGGCAGCCCGAGTGCATCCAGGTGTTCTACCGGACCAACGAGGACGAAGCCGACCTGTACGTGCTCGATGAATTCAACGCCCTGTGGCAACAACACGTGCCGTATCACGACGAACAAAGCCTGCTGGTACCGCTGCAGCGCTTTGTGCAATCGGTGCTGTACCGCCGCGACGCCTTGCTGCCGCTGGATGCCGCCCAGCCGCTGAGCCTGGAAACCCTGTACTACCAGTTGCTGCCTTCAGGTGGCCGGGCACGACGGATCGAAGCGCGGCAAGCCCCGCAGATGCCGGTCAACAAACCGTTCTATGACGTGCAGGCGATCATCGGCAAAGCGGCGCACGGGCAGGTGCACGTCACCTTGTACTGCGATCAACAGGAGTTTTCCGAACTGGAGCATGGCGACCAGCTGTTCCGCGTGGTCGCCAGGGAGATCGTCGAACAGCGCCGCGAAGCCCAGCGCTATCGCTGCTACATCACTGACCTGGACCTCTCGGGACTGGTGGGCGACGGCGCCTGCTCAACAAACTTGTACCTGCGCTACAAGGCCGACCTGGAACGCGCCCTGAACGAGGCGCTGGCCCTGGCCTGATGCGCCCGGGCACTCAGAGCTGAAAATCACCGCCGGCTTCGGGCTGGTATTCGACGTCCAGCAAGGTCAGCTTCAGTGTCTTGCCGCCCGGGGCCGGCCAGTCGATGTGCTGGCCGACCTTCAGGCCCAGCAAGGCACTGCCCACCGGCGCGAGGATCGAGATCCGGCCTTCGTCGGCCTTTGCGTCCTGTGGATAAACCAAGGTCAGGTGATAGTCCTTGCCGCTGCTTTCTTCGCGGCAGTGCACACGCGAGTTCATGGTCACGACATCGGCAGGCACTTCTTCGTGGCCCACCACGTTCTCGGCGCGATCCAGTTCAGTTTGCAACGCAATCACGCCCGGCAGCGTTTCATCAAGACTGTCGATCAGGCGTTCCAGACGCTGTACGTCCAGGCGGGTAAGGGTGATGGAAGGTGCGGTCATGATCCAGGCAGACTCCTTTCTTCTGCACAAAAAAAGCAAAACCCCGCCACAAAAAGGCGGGGTTTTCACGGGCCTCGATAAGTTGAGGCGTAGCCGGACACTACCACAGCTCAATAAATAAACAACCCGGGCAGGATTTGCCCTGCCCATGGACACCACCGAACCCTTGTGGCGAGGGAGCTTGCTCCCGCTGGGTTGCGAAGCGACCCCAAAAAACTGCGACTGCTGCGCAGCCGAGCGGGAGCAAGCTCCCTCGCCACAAAAAGCCTGGCCATCAGGTGTTGGCTACTTCAAGAGTCTGCGCTTGAGCGCCTCGGCACAAATGACCCGCCGGCGCTCGTCGTCGGCCGAGCGCCATTCGCGGATATCTTCCACATGGCGCAAACATCCGAGGCAGACCTTGCGTTCATCCAACTTGCACACGCCGGTACACGGCGACGGCACGGCGGGGCTGACGTTGCTGTAGAGCGGCTTGGGTGGCCGTGGCAGGGCGGTCTGGCTCACGCCGTCACAGGCCTTCGAAATCGAGTTCAACGCCAGCCTGCTGCTTGACGATGCGCTCGAGCATCTCGCCCAGCTGCTCTTCGCTCTTGTCGCACATCCAGCGTTCGCTTTCCTCGTCATAGTCGAAATGAAAGCCGCCGGAGACCGCTGCCAGCCACAACTGCCGCAACGGCTCCTGGCGACTGAAGATCAGCTGGCTGCCGTTTTCGAACTTGACGGTGAGGACACCGGCGGAGATTTCCAGGTCAATGTCCAGGCCACTGTCATCGAACACATCCTCCAGCGTTTGCTGGGTCGCATCGACCAGATCGTGAAAACGGGCTTCAGTCAAACTCATTGCGGCAACCTCGAAAATGTCTGCTCATGCTCAAGCGCCGCAAGATACGGACGCTTCCCGGCGATTGCAAAGGATATACCGACTGACGACCCCAGTGCCGCCGGACGGGCGCCCCGTTGCATAGGCAAGCTGACGGGTGGCCGGTATACTCCGGCGCAATTAACGCATTTTCAAGGATTTCGCCATGAAGCGCCTGATCTCTTCCCTTGCTGCGCTCGTCGCGGTTGCCTGCCTCGTGACAGCTTGTGGTCAAAAGGGTCCGCTGTACCTGCCTGATGACAGCAAGTCTCCCGAAGAACAAGCAGAACAGGCCAAGTCGTCGCAATCCAAGTCACACTCGCACGACACCCACACCACTTACTAAGGGAACGCCATGGACGCTTTTAACTACCGTGGCGGGGAGCTGTTCGCGGAAGGGGTTGCCCTGTCCGCGATCGCCGAACGTTTCGGCACGCCGACCTACGTCTATTCCCGTGCCCACATCGAAGCGCAATATCGGACATTCGCCGATGCCCTCGACGGCATGCCGCACCTGGTGTGCTTCGCTGTAAAAGCCAACTCGAACCTGGGCGTGCTCAACGTCCTGGCACGCCTGGGCGCCGGCTTCGACATCGTCTCCGGTGGCGAGCTGGAGCGTGTGCTGGCCGCGGGCGGCAGCGCCGACAAGATCGTCTTCTCCGGCGTCGGCAAGACCCGCGAAGACATGCGTCGCGCCCTGGAAGTCGGCGTGCACTGCTTCAACATTGAATCCACCGATGAGCTCGAGCGCCTGCAAGTCGTCGCCGCCGAGCTGGGCGTCCGCGCGCCGGTTTCCCTGCGCGTGAACCCGGACGTCGACGCCGGCACCCACCCGTACATTTCTACCGGCCTGAAGGAAAACAAGTTCGGCATCGCCATTGCCGACGCCGAGGATGTGTACGTACGCGCCGCCCAACTGCCGAACCTGGAAGTGCTGGGCGTCGATTGCCACATCGGCTCGCAGCTGACCACCCTCGAACCGTTCATCGATGCCCTCGACCGCCTGCTGGCGCTGGTCGACCGCCTCGGCGACTGCGGCATCTACCTGCGTCACATCGACCTGGGTGGCGGCGTCGGCGTGCGCTATCGCGATGAAGAGCCGCCGCTGGTGGCCGACTACATCAAGGCCGTGCGTGAACGCCTCGACGGTCGCGACCTGGCGCTGATGTTCGAGCCCGGCCGCTACATCGTGGCCAATGCCGGCGTGCTGCTGACCCAGGTCGAATACCTCAAGCACACCGAGCACAAGGATTTCGCCATCGTCGATGCGGCCATGAACGACCTGATCCGCCCGGCGCTGTACCAGGCGTGGATGGACGTCACCGCCGTGCGCCCTCGCGACACCGCGGCCCGCCCCTACGACATCGTCGGGCCGATCTGCGAAACCGGTGATTTCCTGGCAAAAGGCCGGGAGCTGGCGCTGGAAGAAGGCGACTTGCTGGCCGTGCATTCGGCCGGTGCCTACGGGTTTGTCATGAGTTCCAACTACAACACCCGCGGCCGCTGCGCCGAGGTGCTGGTGGACGGTGATCAGGCATTCGAAGTGCGTCGCCGCGAGACGGTAGCCGAGTTGTTTGCCGGCGAAAGCCTGCTGCCGGAGTAAAACCATGCTGCTGCGTTTTACCAAGATGCACGGCCTGGGCAATGACTTCATGGTCCTCGACCTGGTCAGCCAGCACGCGCACATCCAGCCCAAGCATGCCAAGCAATGGGGCGACCGCCACACCGGCATCGGGTTCGACCAGTTGCTGATCGTCGAGGCGCCGAACAACCCGGACGTGGACTTTCGCTATCGGATCTTCAACGCCGACGGTTCGGAAGTGGAGCAATGCGGCAACGGCGCGCGCTGCTTCGCCCGTTTCGTGCTGGACAAGCGCCTGACCGCCAAGCGGCAGATCCGCGTCGAGACCAAGAGCGGCATCATCGAACTCGATGTGCGCAGCGACGGCCAGATCGGCGTCAACATGGGCGCTCCGCGCCTGGTGCCGGCGGACATCCCGTTCCAGGCGCCGGCCCAGGCCTTGAGCTATAAGGTGGACGTCGACGGCACCCCGGTGGAACTGGCGGCGGTCTCCATGGGCAACCCCCATGCCGTGCTGCGCGTGGCCGATATCAACAGTGCCCCGGTGCATGAACTGGGGCCGAAAATCGAACACCATTCGCGCTTTCCGGCGCGGGTGAATGTCGGTTTCCTGCAAGTCATCGACCGCCACCGCGCACAATTGCGCGTCTGGGAACGCGGCGCCGGGGAAACCCAGGCCTGCGGGACCGGCGCCTGTGCCGCTGCCGTCGCTGCGATCAGCCAGGGGTGGATGGATTCGCCATTGTTGATCGACCTGCCCGGCGGGCGCCTGTCCATCGAATGGGCAGGCCCTGGCCAGCCGGTGATGATGACCGGCCCGGCAGTACGCGTATACGAAGGACAAGTTCGTCTTTGAGTGAGCCAAACCCATGACCGATCAGCCACAGGTTCCAGCCCCACAGCCCGACGAATCCCCCAGTCTTCCAGAAACCGCGGCCGTGGCTGCTTACCTGGAGGCTCATCCGGACTTCTTCGTCGAGCATGAAGAACTGCTTGCGACGATGCGCATCCCCCACCGGCGCGGCGATACCGTGTCGCTGGTGGAACACCAGATGAAAATCCTGCGCGAGCGCAACATCGAAATGCGCCATCGGCTTTCGCACCTGATGGACGTGGCCCGGGACAACGACCGGCTCTTCGACAAGACCCGTCGGCTGATCCTGGCCCTGATGGACGCCAGCACCCTTGAAGACCTGGTCATGAGCGTCGAAGACAGCCTGCGCCAGGATTTCCAGGTGCCCTTCGTCAGCCTGATCCTGTTCGGCGACAACGCCATGCCGGTGGGCCGGTGGGTGACCCACGCGGAAGCGCAGACGGCCATTGGCGGCCTGCTCACGGAAGACAAAAGCGTCAGCGGCAGCCTGCGCGAGCATGAGCTGGATTTCCTGTTTGGCGAAGAACAACGCAAGCAGATCGGCTCCACTGCCGTCGTCGCCATCGCCCACCAGGGCGTGCACGGCGTGCTGGCCATCGCCAGCCGCGATCCGCAGCACTACAAGAGTTCGGTGGGCACGCTGTTTTTGAGCTACATCGCCGAAGTCACCGGCCGGGTGCTGCCAAGGGTCGCCGGCTCGCTGCGCCCGGTACGCTGATCATGGAACGGCAACTGGACGCCTACTGCGAACACCTGCGCAGTGAGCGCCAGGTATCGCCCCACACGTTATCGGCCTATCGCCGCGACCTGGAAAAAGTGCTGGGCTGGTGCCAGAAGCAGAACATCGGCAGTTGGTCGGCCCTGGACATCCAGCGCTTGCGCAGCCTGATCGCCCGCCTGCATCAACAAGGCCAATCCTCCCGCAGCCTGGCGCGCCTGTTATCGGCGGTGCGTGGCCTGTATCACTACCTCAATCGCGAAGGCCTGTGCGATCACGATCCGGCCACCGGCCTGGCGCCGCCCAAGGGCGAACGCCGGCTGCCGAAGACCCTCGACACCGACCGCGCCCTGCAATTGCTTGAAGGCGCCGTCGAGGATGATTTCCTGGCCCGGCGCGACCAGGCGATTCTCGAGCTGTTCTATTCTTCCGGCCTGCGGCTTTCGGAGCTGACGGGGCTCAACCTGGATCAACTGGACCTGGCCGACGGCATGGTCCAGGTACTCGGCAAGGGCAGCAAGACGCGCCTGCTGCCCGTCGGCCGCAAGGCCCGGGAAGCCCTGGAGCAGTGGCTGCCCCTGCGAGCACTGGCCAACCCTGCCGACGATGCGGTATTCGTCAGCCAACGCGGTCGGCGCCTCGGCCCGCGGGCGATCCAGTTGCGGGTCAAGGCCGCGGGCGAACGTGAGCTGGGGCAGAACCTGCACCCGCACATGCTCAGGCATTCCTTCGCCAGCCACCTGCTGGAATCCTCCCAGGACCTGCGCGCCGTGCAAGAGCTGCTGGGTCACTCGGACATCAAGACCACACAGATCTACACCCATTTGGATTTCCAGCACCTGGCAACGGTCTATGACAGTGCCCACCCCAGGGCCAAACGCATCAAGGGCGACGAATCATGACCATCGAGCTCATCACTTTCGACCTGGACGACACCTTGTGGGACACCGCCCCGGTGATCGCCAGCGCCGAAGCCGTACTCCGCCAATGGCTGACCGACAACGCGCCCGACCTGGGCGATTTCCCGGTGGAGCGCCTGTGGGCGATCCGCACGCAAGTGCTCAGCGAAGAGCCGAACCTCAAGCACCGCATCAGTGCACTGCGCCGGCGCGTGCTGTTCCGGGCGCTGCAAGACGCCGGTTATGATCAGTGGCAAGCCTCGGAGTTGGCAGACCAGGGATTCGAGGCATTCCTCCATGCCCGGCATCAACTGGAGGTCTTCCCCGACGTCGAGCCAACCCTGGAAATCCTCGCCAACCAGTTCGCCCTTGGCGTCGTCACCAACGGCAACGCCGATGTGCGTCGCCTCGGGCTGGCCGACTACTTCAAGTTTGCCCTGTGCGCCGAAGACATCGGCATCGCCAAGCCAGACGCCCGGCTGTTCCACGAAGCCTTGCAGCGCGGTGGTGCAACGGCGCAGACGGCCGTGCATATCGGCGATCACCCGGGCGACGACATCGCCGGCGCCCAACAGGCCGGCCTGCGCGCGGTGTGGTTCAACCCGACAGGCAAGGCCTGGGATGCCGCGCATGCGCCCGACGCGGAAATCCGCAGCCTGACCGAGCTGCCGGGGTTATTGGCAGGGTGGCATAGCCAGCCCTGACCCCCTGCTTCGCAGCGCCTCAAATCCCTATGTGGGAGCGAGCTTGCTCGCGAAGACGGCCCCCATCCGCCGCCTGAGCCTCAAACCGATCCGTGGCGAGGGAGCTTGCTCCCGCTGGCCTGCGAAGCGGGCCCCGGCGTATTTCCAGGCAGACCACTTCGACCGGTTTAGCGACTGCTGCGCAGCCGAGCGGGAGCAAGCTCCCTCGCCACCGGATTGGGTTGTCTGGGCTGAAGTCATCGCGAGCAAGCTCGCTCCCACCCTGGAACTGCGGTGCACCGAAGCTCTGCGCCCATGAAAAAGCCCGCAGCGACGGCGGGCTTTTTCAGCAAGCAAGAAGCAGACACTCAGATAGGGCGGCTGCCGTACTTGTTGTCTGGCTTCTTGGGCGGATCAGCGACCACGTTGGCCTCCACTTCCTGCACTTTACCGCCCCTGGCCAGGAATTCCTCCATGGCCTTGGCGAGCGCATCACGCTCCTTGTTCTTGGCCTCTACGCTCGGCAATTCGTCGACCGACACAGCCGCCTTGGCCTTGCCTTTGGCGGTAGGAGCCGGAACGTCGGCGCCATCGTCTTCGGCAACGTCTTCCGCCGCCACTTCAAGGCCTTCTTCGGTCTCGTCTTCGTCGCCTACTTCGAGGTCGTCGTTTTCCAGATCATCGTCGCTCATGTTCTACCTCATGACTTGCGAAAAGCAGATTAGTTATAGCCCAGCTTCGCCATCTGTTCGAAGGCTGCCAGAAAAAATTCAACATCCGCCGGCAATCAGCGGTTATGCCTCTTCACCGTACAAGGTGGCGAGGACTTTACGAGCACCGCCGTGATCACGGTGCTCGCCCAGATAAACACCTTGCCAGGTTCCCAACGCCAGCCTTCCTGCCGTAACCGGCAGGCTGAGCTGGCAACCGAGCACGCTGGCCTTGAAGTGCGCCGGGAGGTCGTCCAGGCCTTCGTCGTTGTGCTCATAACCGGCGGCTCCTTGTGGGATCAGCCGATTGAAAAATCGTTCGAAGTCTCGACGTACCGCCGGATCGGCGTTCTCGTTGATGGTCAACGAGGCCGAGGTATGCTGCAGCCACAGATGCAACAGACCAACACGACACGCCTTGAGTTCAGGCAGGCCGGCCAGCAACTCGTCCGTCACCAGATGAAAGCCCCGGGGCCTTGCCCGCAGGGTTATCAGCGTCTGTTGCCACATACAGATCTCCGCACGTTCGGCGCGCATTCTAGCGCGCTCTGGGAAAAAACAAAGGCCCTAATATTCTTGCTTCGATGTAAGCCTTTGGCGGTATAAAAACCCATGTCGCATCCACAACAAAAGGCGTCGGAAAAACCGCCGCATCCTGTGAGCAATGACAAATTCCAGGCAAAAAAATGCCCGGCGAACCGGGCATTTTTTAGGGCGCGTATTTACAGGTTGTAGCCACGCTCGTTGTGCTGGGCCAGGTCCAGGCCCACGGCTTCTTCTTCCTCGGTGACACGCAGACCCATGACGGCATCCAGCACCTTGAGGATGATGAAGGTGACGATCCCGGTGTAGACCACCGTGAAACCCACGCCTTTGAATTGAATCCACACTTGCGCGCCGATGTCGGTCACGGTGCCGAAGCCACCCAGTGCCGGAGCGGCGAACACACCGGTCAGGATCGCGCCGAGGATACCGCCGATGCCGTGTACGCCGAAGGCGTCCAGGGAATCGTCATAACCGAGCTTGCGCTTGAGGGTGGTAGCGCAGAAGAAGCACACCACGCCCGCCGCCAGGCCGATGACCAGGGCGCCCATCGGGCCCACGGTGCCAGCAGCCGGGGTAATTGCAACCAGACCGGCCACCACGCCCGAGGCAATGCCCAGTGCGCTTGGCTTGCCGTGGGTGATCCACTCGGCAAACATCCAGCCCAGCGCCGCCGCAGCGGTCGCGATCTGGGTCACCAGCATCGCCATGCCGGCGGTGCCGTTGGCGGCGACAGCAGAACCGGCGTTGAAGCCGAACCAGCCGACCCACAGCATGGCCGCGCCCATCAGGGTGTAACCCAGGTTGTGCGGCGCCATTGGGGTGGTCGGGAAGCCTTTGCGCTTGCCCAATACCAGGCACGCCACCAGACCTGCGATACCGGCGTTGATGTGCACCACGGTGCCGCCAGCGAAGTCCAGCACGCCCCAGTCCCACATCAGGCCGCCGTTGCCGGACCAGACCATGTGCGCAATCGGTGCATACACCAGGGTGAACCACACGCCCATGAAGATCAGCATGGCGGAGAACTTCATCCGCTCGGCAAATGCGCCGACGATCAGGGCCGGGGTGATGATGGCGAAGGTCATCTGGAAAGTGATGAACACCGCTTCAGGGAACAGCGCCGCCGGACCGGTGATGCTCGCCGGCGTGACGCCCGCCAGGAACGCCTTGCCCAGGCCACCGACGAAGGAGTTGAAATTGACGACGCCCTGCTCCATGCCGGTGGTGTCGAACGCGATGCTGTAGCCATAGATGACCCACAGGACGCTGATCAGACCGGTAATGGCAAAGCACTGCATCATCACGGAAAGAAGGTTTTTCGACCGGACCATGCCACCGTAGAACAGTGCCAGGCCGGGAATGGTCATGAACAGTACAAGAATCGTGGCCGTGAGCATCCAGGCGGTGTCGCCGGAGTTCAGGACAGGGGCTGCCGCTTCTTCTGCCATGGCCAGGCCAGGCATTGCGAAGGACAACAGGGCTCCTAGCCCTGCGAATTTACGCAGAGTCATATTGTTTTCTCCTGGGGCGTTGGGTTTGGCGGCTTAGATGGCGTCGGTATCGGTTTCGCCGGTACGGATGCGGATAGCCTGTTCCAGATTGACCACAAAGATCTTCCCGTCACCGATCTTGCCGGTGTTGGCGGCCTTGGTGATTGCCTCGATCACCCGGTCAAGATCCTTGTCGTCAATGGCGACATCGATCTTCACCTTGGGCAGGAAATCGACCACGTATTCCGCGCCGCGATACAGCTCGGTGTGGCCCTTCTGCCGACCGAAGCCCTTGACCTCAGTAACGGTAATGCCCTGCACGCCGATCTCGGACAACGACTCGCGCACGTCGTCCAACTTGAACGGCTTGATGATGGCAGTGACTAGCTTCATGAAACTTTCTCCCGAATTGGTGGACTTGCCCCAGGAAAACAAACCCGACTCAAGTCTAAGCGCAGTGCCTGGCTTTGTAACGCGTCGTCGGCCCAAGTTGCCCGACAGGTGCCAGTTAACCGATCCTGACGAAACTCCCCGTTCCGCCTGCTGCACTGCATTCGTCACAGCGACTGCATCAGTGCATGGGTCATCAGCCTCTAAGCAGAAACCTTGCCATCTGCACCCAAACCCTCTGATTTCAATCTCTTGGCCACCTGCTCGACGTGCACTGCGTCATGAACCGCAACGTTACGCACAACAACAGTGCAGCAACGCCCGGCGCAATGCGCGAAAAGCGTGCATCCCCGGCTTGCGAATTGACTATAGACACTGCGTGGTACACTGCCCGCCATCGTTTCCAGGACACCTGCACATGCTTGCGCCCAAAGACCTCCTCGACGCCCTGAGCGGCCACGCCTCCCGCCTCTTGAGTGGTGACACGCCGCTGCCCAAAAGCGAAATCGAAAGCCAGTTCAAGGCCCTGCTGCAAAGCGGCTTCAGTAAGCTGGACCTGGTCAGCCGGGAAGAATTCGACAGCCAGATGGTCGTGCTGGCCCGGACCCGGGCACGGCTCGAAAGCCTGGAGGCCAAGGTCGCGGAGCTGGAAGCGAAGATGAATCCATCTGTCGATTAACGTGTACCCCTGTAGGAACTGCCGAAGGCTGCGATATTTTGATCGCTATCCTTTCCAACATCCCGGCAAAATCCTACAAGCCTCAGCGCCTCCGTCCGATTGCGCCGCCATGTCCAGGTTCCTAAGCTCGCTCGATGCTGAACATTCAGCACCGGGTTTGGCGACCCGAGCAGCTTAAGGCGCACACTATCCGACGGCGGACTTCCTTTCCGCCACATCGAGTCATGGCGGTTGTGCGTGGGAGACCCTCGGGTCTGCCGGGTTCCTTTTGCTCCGGTTCGCCAACCCGCGCACAACTGCCACCCAATCGTTTGGCGACGATTGATGGCAGCCCTTAAGCAAAAGGAGCTGTTCAATGAATCACGATGACGCTTATCTGATCCCCCACGTCTTCATCCGTCACAAGCTGCACCTCCATGCCCTGCTACTGCAAAACCAACCCTGGTTCAGCGCTCGCGATCTGGGCCGGTTCCTTCGGCTTTTTCTTGATGACCGAGCGCTACGCAAACTCGATCCTGACCAATACCAAAATTTACAAATGCTTATTCACGGCACTATCGAGAACGTACTGCTGATCAGCGAATCCGGTATCTATGCGTTACTGATCTATCACTATTGCCCCGAATATCGTGGCCTGCGGGAATGGCTCACTCACGACGTAGTCCCAACCCTTAGAGACGCGCAACAGTTAGCCCCAGCCGAACGCCCAATTCTGAGCGTGCTGAACTGGCCAGATATGTCTTTGAATTTACTGCACTGGAATAACCAGCCTTGGATTCGGTTGCAGGATGTTCCGCAATTGCTGCCGTATGAGGAGCAACCACGAAATGCGGTTAATCCGCCATGGTGGAAGCGTGCTTCGCGCGCGCTGCAGTTTTTTTAGTTTGGTCAATGATGATCATGAAACCCTTCGATTTGGTGGAGTTCCATTGGGTTACCGAGGTCCTTCACCGATCCAGGCTCGCTCCTACAAGGAGAAGCTCCCGCAGCTGATTACCTCGGCGATCCTGCATCTCTTACGATTCAGCGACGCCAAGAGTCCAGAGGAAACCAAATGAGCCTCCAGAAATACAAACCAAATCGGGATAAAGAGCTATACCACGATAAATGCCTCAGCCTAGCGTCGCCCAGGCTCCGCGCGTATTACATCGCTGGTTGCCAAACTGCTTGCATCTGATATCAATGTGCAACGATCAAACCTCAACGCGCGCATACCTCACAGGGACCGTTATGGCAGCACCAGACTTCCGCCTCATAGCCTCAGCGAACAGTGACCAAAGCGGTCATTTCGACGACATCGGCGCAATAGGAAAGACAATCACTCCAGAGATAGTCATCGCCCTATGTGGACCGATGGGAACACCCTTGCACGATGTTGCACAGACTTTCCAAGACTTACTGCTCGGCAATGATTACAGCTACGAAAAAGTTAACATCATCCGACTGAGTGACGAGATTCGTAAGCAGAAAGCACTGACCGGCGAAAAATCAATTCTTAAGCTGATTGAGGCGGGAAATGAGCTTCGTGCTGAGTATGGCAACGAAATCCTGGCTCGCTTTGCAATTAGACGGATCACCTTGGAGCGCGAGGAAGCCCAGCAAGCATCGGAAAAAAATCTCGAGCCCGATTTATTTGAAGATGCAGAATCATCGGTCGTCCCTAAGGTGACCGTTCGCTACTGTCACATCATCGACTCAATCAAACATATCGATGAGTTGAAGCTGTTGCGGTCTATCTACGGAGATATGCTCCATGTAGTGGGGGTGTACTCACCCATTGAGATGCGCATTGCCAGGCTTGAACGCTCCAAAGGTCCCGGCGATCACATCCACGATCTGATCGACAGGGACTCTGGCGAGGAAATAGATCACGGTCAGCGAGTCGAAGACACGTTTCCCCAAGCTGACTTTTTCCTGCGCGTGGAAAAGACCACAGACACACATCGTAAAGGGCGGGTAAAACGCTTTCTCGACCTCATGTTGGGGACGGTGATTGCGACCCCAACCCTGAATGAACGGGCCATGTACACGGCATTCTCAGCTGCACGGAATTCAGCGTGCCTTTCGCGACAGGTCGGCGCCGCTATCACCAGTGCTGATGGGGAGATCCTAGCCACCGGATGGAACGACGTACCCAAAGCTTTCGGTGGGCTCTATCAGACAGAAACATACGGTAGCTCACCCGATGAAGACCGGCGCTGCTGGAACCTTGAGGGCGGCTTTTGCTCCAACGACCAAGAAAAAAGAGTCATTTCCAATGCGATAGTCGATCTCTTGACCAGTGAAGGCCTCATCGAAGAGGCCAAACGAGATCAGGTCTACCAAGTCATCCGCAAGAAGTCGCAGTTGAAGAGCTTGATTGAGTTTTCGCGTGCTGTGCACGCTGAAATGCATGCATTGTTAAGTGCTGGCGGTACTGATGGAGGGAAGATCCGGGGCGGGAAGCTATTCGTCACCACCTATCCCTGCCACTCTTGTGCTCGGCACATTGTTGCTGCAGGAGTCCGGGAGGTTTACTTCTTGGAACCCTACAGAAAGAGCCTTGCTACCAAGCTTCATGAGGATGCTATAACTGAAAATGAAAACGAGACAGATAAGGTCAGAGTGATGCCCTTTGACGGTGTGGCTCCCTCACGATTCCTGCGCTTTTTCTCCGCTCACCCCAAAGGCCGGAAAAACGCCGAAGGAAATATGCATACCAGGGAAGCCCATCCCGTCGCCTTCGTTACAATAGAAGCCATTCCGACCCTTGAATCTCTCATCGTACAGGGACTATCCTCCCGCGGCATTTAAGGTCATCTGGTGAGCTGCTAGCAGCAGTGGAGAATTTTATGAAGAACGTTGACGAGTCTGGTAAACCAGAAGTCGGAATACAGTTGGCGTTCACCTTTGATTCCTTCGATTCCAAGGACCAGTCGTACCTGCCGGTACCGGCGTTCATTGAATCTGCGAAAGTGTTCCGCCTCACTGAGAACAAGGTGATAGCGTTTCCCAAGCAGCGGATTTCCTCCGCTGAAGCAGGTTTAATCGCAAGGATCTTGCACAGAACCAAACATTTCGTCTGAGACTCTTATTGCTTTTACCTGTGACTCAAGCGCGGCGCTCGACCCGCTCCCCGGTTATCCTCCGCGCCTGTAACACTTTCGTGTCCTAGGCCTTGATCTGACAGCTTAACCATCCGCCGCCCGCTGAGACGGGGCCAGTGCCAGCGGCAGCTCCAGGATAAACAGCGCGCCGCAGCCCGGCCCGGCGCTCTGCACGGTCAGATCGCCGCCCATTTCGTGCGCAGCCAGGATGCAGCTGTGCAGGCCAAAACCATGGCCGTCGACACGCGTGGTGAAACCGTGCTCGAACACCCGCGCCAGATTGTCCTGCGCGATTCCCTCACCGTTGTCCTCGATCTCGACCCGCACGCGCCCCTCGTCAACGATCTTCAGGCGCAGGACGATCTGCGGCGGCCGGTTCGTACCCGCGTCCAGCGCCTGCTTGGCGTTGTTGATCAGATTGACCAGGATCTGCAGCACTCGGTGCTTATCCAACGGCATTTGCGGGGTATCGCTGAATTCCTTGATCAGCGTGATGTGGTGGCGGGCCAGGGACACATCGCAAATGCGCACCACATCCTCGACCAACTCTCGCAGCGAGCCCGGCTCCAAGACACTGGCATTACCGGCGTAGGACTGCTGGGTGGCGACGATTTCCTTGATGTGGTCGATTCGACGGGTCAATTGCGCCAGCTCGGCGATCATGCCTTGCTGCTCGACGGCCAGCGCGTCGGCCAGCTTGTCGAGATAGTCGGGTAGCGCGCGCCCTTTCGGATCAGTGCTGATGAAGTCGCCGAGATCATCGGGATGGTCCTTCATCAACTGGGCGACCTTGGCCACCGCAGGCCCCTTGGAGGTGTGCACCTTATCGTAGAGGACCTGGGCTGACACATTCACGCTGTTGAGCACATTGCCCACGTTGTGCAGCACATTGGTGGCGATCTCCGCCATGCCGGCCCGGCGCGCAGTGGTCACCAGTTCGGCCTGCGCCTCGCGCAATTCGTCGTTGACCTTGGCCAGTTGCTGCGGGCTGGGGATCTTCAGGGCCGCCGGCACCAACCGCACCAGCAGGATGGCGGTAATCACCGAGGCGATCGCAGTGATCACCTTGACCAGCGCCGACAGCCAGTAATAGGGCTGCCAGATGGTCAGGATCTCCATCACATGACTGGTCCCGCAGGCCAGGATAAACACGCCGAAAGCCGCCAGCATCCAATCGAACGGCACATCCTTGCGCTTGTGGATGAAGTACAGGAGGGTGAAGGGAATGGTGACGTAGGACAGGGTGATCAAGCCGTCGGCGATCACATTGGTCCACAGCAAATCCGGACGCCACATGTAGCAATGCCCGTGAGGCATGAAGCGCTTGTCGGTTAACAGAGCCAGCAGATCGTTCATGGCCACTTCCTCGCTGTGCCGTTGATACCGCCAAGTGCCGACTGGGCAAAATCGAGTCTAGCAGAGGGCGGCGGCCGGATATTTTGCGGCGGCACCGGTTGGACGATAGGGTGTTGGTCGTCCTTCGGCTGTCACTTACCCTCGAAACATCCTGCCAAATTTCTCCCCTCAATTACTGCGCCCAAGTTCATCCCCACGACTAATCTTCAAGAGCCGCAGGACGCGGCGCCCCATTCACTCAAGGAACGATTCATGTCGCTTGCCATTGTCCATAGCCGCGCCCAGGTAGGGGTCGAGGCGCCTGCCGTTACCGTTGAAGTCCACCTGGCCAATGGCTTGCCGTCGCTGACGATGGTTGGCCTGCCGGAAGCGGCGGTCAAGGAAAGCAAGGATCGGGTGCGCAGCGCGATCATCAACTCGGGGCTGAATTTTCCGGCGCGGCGCATCACCCTGAACCTGGCGCCGGCGGACCTGCCAAAAGACGGCGGCCGCTTCGACCTGGCCATCGCCTTGGGGATCCTCTCGGCCAGCGTGCAGGTGCCGACCCTGACCTTGGACGACGTGGAATGCCTCGGCGAACTGGCCTTGTCTGGCGCAGTGCGCCCAGTGCGCGGGGTATTGCCCGCGGCGCTGGCGGCGCGCAAGGCCGGGCGCATGCTGGTGGTGCCACGGGCCAATGCCGAGGAAGCCTGCTTGGCCTCGGGGCTGAAGGTGATCGCCGTGGACCATCTGCTGGAAGCGGTGGCGCACTTCAACGGTCACACTCCGGTCGAGCCGTTCGTTTCCAATGGGCTGCTTTCGGCCAGCAAACCCTACCCCGACCTGAATGAAGTACAAGGCCAGGCCGCGGCCAAGCGGGCGTTGCTGATTGCTGCCGCAGGGGCTCACAACCTGCTGTTCAGCGGGCCACCGGGCACCGGCAAGACCTTGCTGGCGAGCCGTTTGCCCGGGCTGTTGCCACCACTGGCCGAGAGCGAAGCCCTGGAGGTCGCAGCCATTCAGTCGGTGGCCAGTTGCGTGCCGTTGAGCCATTGGCCGCAACGTCCGTTTCGCCAGCCACACCACTCGGCTTCCGGCCCGGCGCTGGTCGGTGGCGGGTCAAAACCGCAGCCAGGGGAGATCACCCTCGCCCACCATGGCGTGCTGTTTCTGGATGAATTGCCGGAATTCGACCGCAAGGTGTTGGAGGTCTTGAGAGAACCGCTGGAGTCCGGGCACATCGTGGTGTCTCGCGCCCGTGACCGGGTGCGCTTCCCGGCGCGCTTCCAGTTGGTGGCGGCGATGAATCCCTGCCCCTGTGGATATCTTGGCGAACCCAGTGGCCGCTGTGCCTGTACACCGGACATGGTGCAGCGCTACCGCAACAAACTCTCCGGCCCGCTGCTGGACCGCATCGACCTGCACCTGACCGTCGCCCGGGAAGCCACGGCCTTGAACCCCAAGCGCGAACCCGGGGACGATACGGCCACGGTCGCCGAGCGCGTCGCCGAAGCCCGGGAGCGCCAGCAGGAACGCCAGGGCTGCGCCAATGCCTTCCTCGATCTGCCGGGATTGCGCCGGCATTGCAAGTTATCCACAACCGACGAAACCTGGCTGGAAACTGCCTGCGAGCGGCTGACGCTGTCGCTGCGCGCCGCCCATCGCTTGCTCAAGGTCGCCCGGACATTGGCGGACCTGGAGCAAGCGGGGAGCATTCGCCGCGAGCACCTGGCCGAAGCGTTGCAGTACCGGCCGGCTACGGCTTGAACCGCTTTATGGCTTGCTCAGGTCCACCAACGGTGTTTGCCGAACCTCGGTTTTTTGACCGTTCTGGATCGTATCGATGCGCTTGAGCGCCTTATCCACAGCGCCCTTGTCTGCCAACAGGCTGTAGTGGATCTGGAATTGCTTGTGCTCTTTCGGCGCGATGGTGGGCACCAGGCCCAAGGGGCGCTGATACCGGCGGTTATAGGAAAAACTGGTGCCTGGCTCCAGCCCGGTCACGTAGCCCTGGCCTTGGGTATCCGTGTTTTTCCACAGGGAGAACACGGGCAGCGTGCTGGTATTGAAGCCCACCGACACCCCGAGACTGCCGGCCTTGTTGTGCAACACCGTGAGGGTGTCGCCCTTGGCGTCGGCGTAGGGCACGACGTTATAAACGGTTTCGTCGTAATCCTTGGTCGGGCCCCGGTAGGTTTGCCAGTCGGCCAAGTCGCCCTTGGCCTTATCGTTGAACGGCGAGACCTGCTTGACCGGTGCCGCGAAACGAGCGCCCTGCTCCAGGAAAGGCGTGCTGAAATTGCTGTGGTAGAGCGCTTGGTATTCCTTCGGGTAATCGCCGTTGTTGGTCAGCGTGTCGTTGAGCGCGAACGTCACGCTGCCGGGCTCGGTGACCAGTTCGGTCTGCACCGAGAAATCGACCTTCTTGAATGCCTGCTCCTTCAACTCGCCCCGCAGGGTAATGGCGTAGGGCGGTTTCTCATCGATGTGCAAGGTGACTTTGTTAGCCGGAATATTCGCGGCGCGACCGTGCAGGGTCAGCAGCTCGCCATTGTCCATGCCGGGATGGCCGACCCATTCGTAGCCGCAGCGGGTGACCAGCTCGTTGAAGCCTTCAAGCCAACCCAACCCGCCTCGGCCGTTGAGCTCGATGAACGCCGGGTTGACCACTTCCTTGACGGGCGAATCCCATCCCATGCGCACGTCGCCAACCGATGCCTGCAGCACATTCATGCCACGGGTCGGGACCACTGAAAGCTTCAGGGTGCCGTTGTCGATGTCGACCACGCTGACACCCTCCTGCCGACCACCGTGCAGGGTGCGCAGCGTCACGGAAAAGGGTTTGTCGGTCTTCACGCCGAGTTGCTGGCTGGTGATTTGCCAGGGTTGGGCGGCTTTATCGGTATCCAGCAGGACGTAATCCCAAGCCATCGCATGGGAAGCAGCGCCCAAGGCGCCAAGGGTAACGAGCAGTTTGAGCGGAGTCATGGTCACGACCTTTTATTGGAGTTGTGCGGTTTTTATAGACTTGAAGAAACGTTTCAGCAAGCTTAAAAACAGCAATTTCCTTAAAAAGCACAGCGACAACACCAGCAGTTTTTTGTGGGAGCGAGCTTGCTCGCGATGACTTTCGTCCGGCCGACCTCAAACCCGTGGCGAGGGAGCTTGCTCCCGCTGGCCTGCGAAGCAGGCCCCAGCCTATCTCCAGGTGGACCGCGTTAACCGGTTTGCGACTGCTGCGCAGTCGAGCGGGAGCAAGCTCCCTCGCCACAGGTGATTGGCTTGGCTTGCGGTTCAGGTATTGGATTCAGAGGGCTGTGGTGACTGACTGCCGCCTTCGCGAGCAAGCTCGCTCCCACACTGATTCCAGGCAGGCGCAAGAGGTAGGATCACCGCAAATTCCCTTGTGGGAGCGAGCCTGCTCGCGATGGCAGTGGGTCAGCTGACAGAGATGTGACTGACAAGCCGCTTCGCGAGCAGGCTCGCTCCCACATTAATCGCGGGGGTGCCTGCTCGCGGTGGTTGCAGAGGCCTCAGCGGAACCGATCCACCTCTTGGCGCAGGTCCTGGGCGAGTTTTTCCAGTTCTTTGGCGGTGAGCGCCAGGTTCGAGACCACTTGGCGCTGTTCGCTGTTGGCCATGGCGATGCTCTGCAGGTTGCTGCTGAGCAGGGTCGCGGTGCTGCTTTGTTCCTGGGTGGCAGTGGTGATCGCCGCGAATTGCTGGCCAGCCGAGCGGCTCTGCTCGTCGATGCGCGCCAGGGCCGAGGCCACGTTGGCATTGCGCGACAAGCCTTCCTGCATCAGCAGGTTGCCCTGCTCCATGGTGCTGATGGCATTGCCGGTTTCCTGCTGGATGCTGTTGATCATGCTGGAGATTTCGTCAGTGGCCTGGCGGGTGCGGGACGCCAGGCTGCGGACTTCATCGGCCACCACGGCGAAACCACGGCCCTGTTCGCCAGCGCGGGCAGCCTCGATAGCGGCGTTCAATGCCAGCAGATTGGTCTGCTCGGCAATCGAGGTGATGACACCGACGATGCCGCCGATCTCCTGGGAACGCTGGCCCAGGGTATTGATGACCGAGGCCGTGCTGTTCAGCGCGCCGGCAATTTGTTCCAGGGAGGACGATGCTTCGTCCATCGAGGTCCGGCCAATGCGGGTTTGCTGGGCATTCTCCTGGGCCAGGCGCTCGGTATTGCCCATGTTGTCGGCAATGTTCAAGGAGGTCGCACTGAACTCTTCCACCGCGCCAGCCATGCTGGTGATTTCGCCGGACTGCTGCTCCATGCCCTCGTACGCCCCGCTGGACAACCCGGACAGGGCCTGGGCGCGGCTGTTGACTTCCTGGGAGGCCTTGCGGATGTGCTCGACCATGGTCGACAGGGCCTGGCTCATCTGGTTGAAGGCACGGGCCAGCTGACCGATTTCGTCATGGCTCGATACGTTCAGGCGCACGCTCAGGTCGCCAGCGCCCAATGCTTCGGCCTGGCGCACCAAATCCCCCAGCGGTGCCAATTTGCTACGCAACAACCACATCGCCGAGCCGACCGCCAACAGCATCGCCAGCAGGCTGCCGATGGCCAACTGCGTACCGACGCTCCAGGTCACGGCGCGGATCTCGGCTTTCGGCATGCTCGCCACCACCGCCCACGGCCCACCCTCGAACGGCACGGCAACGCTGTAGAAGTCTTCGGCGGTATCGGCCCAGAACGCACCCTTGCCCGGTTTTTTGATCAGGCCCGTAATGGCCACGGTCGCATTATCCAGCGCCTGTACACCTGCCGGCGGCACCAGCCATTTGTTTTGCTCATCCAACAAGGCCAGCGAACCGGTCTGCCCAATGCGGAAACGCTTGAGGTTTTCGAACTGCGCGTTTTGCGCATCGGTGTAATCGAAGCCTACATACAACACGGCGATGATCTTGCCGCTGCTGTCGCGTACGGGCGTGTACTGCGACATGTAGAAGCGCCCGAACAACAGGGCCCGGCCGATGTAGCTCTGCCCGCTGATCACCGGACCGTAGGCTGGACCGGCGCGGTCGAGCACGGTGCCGATGGCCCGCGTGCCGTCCTGTTTACTGACGGACGTGCTGACGCGAATGAAATCGTCGCCGCTGCGCACGAATATCGTGGCCACACCGGCGGTCATCGCTTTGAAGTCATCCACTTCCTTGAAGTTGTTGTTCAACACCTCGCTGCCCAGGTTCAAGCCTGGGGTCTGTACGCCCGCCACCGTCACCGGCTGGTCTGGATGCACGGTCAAACCCGCGCTGAAGCGCTTTTCGAACAGGCCGGCCAAGCGCTGGGTGCTCTCACGCAAGGTGCTGTGGAAGGTATTGAGCTGATCGGCCATCAGGCGCGCTTCGCTGGCCAAGTGCTCTTCACGGGTGGCAAGGTTGGCGGTGTCCAGGGAACGCAGGGCGAAGACGGTACTGCCGGAGATCACGACCGCCAGTATCACGGCAAGGGCAAGGCCTAGCTGCGAGGCGATCCGGGCGCGGGGTTGAGACATGATGGCTCCTGGCCGAGAGACCGGATCATCCTGATCACGTCGCACGCTCGGCATTTTATTCGGGTGAGGTGTAAGTAGACCCTTTCTGAACGAGGGTTCCATCTTCACGGATTCGGCGGCAAAGCCAAATACTTGAGCGGTTTGGACGGATTAATGCCAAGTGGCTAGCACGCCAACTGCAACGTTTCAGCCCAGACGCTGCACTTCGGGCAACTGCATGGCCTTGACCTCACCCTGGAGGAAGTCGCTGAGCCGACGCAAACGCTCGCCCCCCGGCCGGGTTTTCGGCCAGACCAGGTAATAGTGCTCGCCACTGGCAACCGCCGTCGGCCATGGCAGGCTCAGGCGCCCTTGGGCAACGTCCTCGGCCACCATCAGCAGGTCGCCCATGGACACCCCATAGCCGCGTGCCGCCGCGATCATGCCCAGCTCCAGGGTATCGAACACCTGCCCACCCTTGAGCGAGACCTTGTCGGCCAGGCCCATGCGTTGCAACCAGTTGCGCCAGTCCCGGCGATCCGGCGTCGGATGCAGCAGTTCGGCGCTGGCCAACCGCGCCACATCCCAGGGCTGATCGTTCAGCAGGTTCGGCGCGCCCACCGGAATCAACTCCTCGGGGAACAGCAGACTGGCCTCCCAGTCCGCCGGAAAATGCCCGTTACTCAGCAATACGGCGCAATCGAAGGGCTCGACGTTGAAGTCCACCGAATCGATGTCCATCCAGGCACTGGTCAGTTGCACCTCGTTGCCAGGCTGCAGATGCCGGAAACGGCTCAGGCGCGCCAACAGCCAGCGCATGGTCAATGTGGAGGGTGCCTTCATGCGCAAGATGCCGTCTTCGCCATGCAAGGTGTGGCAGGCCCGCTCCAGCGCCATGAAACCTTCGCGCACGCCCGGCAGCAGCAGCCGTGCCGCCTCGGTCAATTGCAAGTTGCGACCGCTGCGCTGGAACAGCCGACAGGCAAAGTGATCTTCCAGGGTGCGAATGTGCCGGCTGACGGCGCTCTGGGTAATCGACAGCTCTTCGGCGGCCCGGGTGAACGAGCTGTAGCGTGCCGCGGCTTCGAATGCCCGCAGCGCATAAAGCGGAGGAAGACGACGAGGCATCGCAAAAGCTCCATGGCGGTGTTTGCAAACCCTACCAGAAACGCGCCTAGCATGAGTTTTAATCATGCCAGCGATCTTTTTTATCCTTTTGTGCAATCCGTCTAGAGCGCCGAGAATCGTCGCTTTACTGCCTTCTTTGAACAGGGAGCGTGATGATCATGCGGCATCCGGTGCGTACCGAACTCTGGGCCATCCTGCGGCTGGCGGGGCCGTTGATTGCCTCGCAGTTGGCGCACATGCTGATGGTGCTCACCGACACCGTGATGATGGCGCGCCTGAGCCCCGAAGCCCTCGCCGGTGGCGGGCTCGGGGCGGCCACCTATTCGTTCGTGTCGATCTTCTGCATCGGCGTGATCGCCGCGGTGGGCACCCTGGTTGCGATTCGCCAGGGCGCAGGCGATGTCGAGGGCGCTACCCGGCTGACCCAGGCCGGATTATGGCTGGCCTGGTTGATGGCGCTGATGGCCGGGTTGCTGCTGTGGAACCTCAAGCCGGTGCTGCTGATGTTCGGCCAGACCGAAACCAACGTACTGTCCGCCGGGCAGTTCCTGCTGGCGCTGCCATTCGCCCTGCCCGGCTACCTGAGCTTCATGGCCCTGCGCGGCTTTACCAGCGCCATCGGCCGAGCCACGCCCGTAATGGTGATCAGCCTCGGCGGTACGGTGGCCAACTTCCTGCTCAACTACGCGCTCATCACCGGCATGTTCGGCCTGCCGAAACTCGGCTTGATGGGCATCGGCCTGGTCACGGCCATCGTCGCCAATTGCATGGCCCTGGCGCTGGCCTGGCACATCCATCGGCACCCGGCCTACCGTGCCTATCCGCTGCTGGATGGGCTGTCGCGGCCCAACCGCCAATACCTCAAGGAACTGTGGCGCCTGGGCCTGCCGATCGGCGGCACGTACGCAGTGGAAGTCGGGCTGTTCGCGTTCGCCGCGCTGTGCATGGGCACCATGGGCAGCACGCCGTTGGCGGCCCACCAGATCGCCCTGCAAATCGTCTCGGTGGCGTTCATGGTGCCGGCCGGGATGTCCTACGCCATCACCATGCGCATCGGCCAGCACTACGGCGCCGGGCAACTGCTGATGGCGCGCCTGGCCGGGCGGGTCGGGATCGGCTTCGGCGCGGCCGCGATGCTGGCGTTCGCCATGGTGTTCTGGTTGTTGCCCCATCAATTGATCGGCTTGTTCCTGGACCACGACGACCCGGCGTTTCGCGAGGTGATCAACCTGGCGGTGAGCCTGTTGGCGGTGGCGGCGTGGTTCGAGCTGTTCGACGGCACGCAAACCATCGCCATGGGCTGCATTCGCGGACTCAAGGACGCCAAGACCACCTTCCTGGTGGGCCTGGGTTGCTATTGGCTGATCGGTGCGCCGTCGGCGTGGTGGATGGCTTTCCACTTGAACTGGGGGCCAACCGGTGTCTGGTGGGGCCTGGCCCTGGGGCTGGCCTGTGCGGCCGTGAGCCTGACGCTGGCGTTTGAGTGGAAGATGAAGCGGATGATTCGCAGTGAGCCTGGGCGGCCCGGATTCGAAGCGATCCAGGCCAAATGAAAATCCCCTTGTGGGAGCGGGCTTGCTCGCGAAGGCGGAGTGTCAGTCCAAGAGTATCCGGCTGACCCACCGCCTTCGCGAGCAAGCCCGCTCCCACAGGGTTTTGTGTCAGCTGATTTCCAGCATCGACTGCTGATCACCCTCGAACGTCAAATATTCAACCAACTCCGGCAACGGCAACGGCTTGCTGATCAGGAAACCCTGCACCTGGTCGCAACCGAAACCGCGTAGCAGGTCCAGTTGTTCCTGGGTTTCCACACCTTCGGCCACCACCTCCAGGTTGAGGTTGTGGGCCAGGTTGATCATGGCGTGCACCAGTTTGCGGTTCTCTTCGCGCTGTTCCATGCCGCCGACGAAGCTCTTGTCGATCTTGAGCAAGGCGATCGGCAGGCTGTTGAGGTGCACGAACGACGAGAAGCCGGTGCCGAAGTCGTCCAGGGAGAAGCGCACCCCCAGGCGGCCCAAGGCATCCATGGTCTGCTTGACCAGTTCGCTGCGGCGCATGACGGCGGTTTCGGTGAGTTCGAATTCAAGCCATTGCGCCTCGACACCCCGCTCGGCAATCAGCCGGCTCAAGGTCGGCAGCAACTGGCTGTCCTGGAACTGCCGGAACGACAGGTTGACCGCCATGTGCAACGGCGCCAGCCCTCGCTCGCGCAGGGCCTGCATGTCCCGCAGCGCCCGGGAAATCACCCAGTAGCCCAGCGGCACGATCAGGCCGCTCTGTTCGGCCAGCGGCACGAACTCACTCGGCGGCAGCAAGCCGCGCTCGCCGTGACGCCAGCGCACCAGGGCTTCGAGGCCGACGATGTGGCCGCCATCGAGGTTCAATCGGGGCTGGTAATGCAGTTCCAACTCGTCGCGGCGCAGTGCCCGGCGCAGCTCGCTTTCCAGGTCGGCGAGGCTGCGGGCATTGCGATTGATGCGCTCGTTGAAGATATGAAAGGTGCAGCCCTGGGTGCTCTTGGCCTGTTGCATGGCGATGTGGGCGTGCCACATCAGCGGATCGGCGCCGGCCTGGGCGCGGGCATGGGCGACGCCCAGACTACAGCCGATCAGCAAGCTTTCACCGTCCACCCAATAAGGTTCGGCCAAGGCCTCGGTAATACGCTCGGCCATCCACTCGGCCCGCTGTGGTGCGCGGCGGGTGTCGATCAACAGGGCGAACTCATCACTGCCCAATCGCGCCAATTGATCGCCAGCCTCGAGCGAGCTCTTGAGCCGCGACACCACTTGCAGGATCAAGCGGTCACCGGCCTGGTGGCCGAGGGCGTCGTTGGCGTGGCGAAAGTTGTCCAGGTCCAGGTGACCGAGCGCCAGGCCACGGCCGTCGTTTTCCGCCAGGCGCGCCGCCAGCAAGGTCTGGAAGCCCTGGCGATTGGCGATGCCTGTCAATGGGTCCTGTTCGGCGAGGCGCTGCAAGGTGTTTTCCAGCACGCCGCGTTCACGCACATGGCGCAAGCAACGACGCAGGGTCGCACCGTCGAGCACGTCGCGCACCAGCCAGTCGCTGACACCGTCGGGGGCAGCCGCCGGCTCGTGCTCAAGCAACAGGATGGTTGGCAGGCTGCAACGACCCGGCGCCGGTTGCAGCGCCGCAACGGTCAGCAACACCGCGTTGCGATTGTCTTCGAACAGGCTGCAGACTGACTCCCAGTTCGGAGCGCTGATCAACACGACCGAGGGCCCCAAGGGCACCAGGCACTCGCGCAAGATTGCTGCCCACTCTGGCTCTTGGGCCAATAACAGCAAACGCAAGGGTTCGACAGGCGTTGACAAGCTGACTCCCTAGACTCTGCAAGGTGGTAGGCGCCGGGCATTATGACCTGCCGATGGGCAATGACCAATGCCAATGGTTCTCAAACACGCGCTTTTCGGTGGTTTTTCCGCTCGAAATGCTACGCAGGACCCAATTGGCTCCACATCCTGCGTGAAAGTGACAAAAGCGGCAAATGACAATCCTGTGTGCGTCACAAGTCGGACAGAGCAGCACAATTCTCTGAGCCTGTTAAAATGCCGGCCCATTTCGCAAACGACTCCCTGAACCCTGTCATGTCCCGACTCAATCCCCGGCAGCAAGAAGCCGTGAACTATGTCGGCGGCCCTCTTTTGGTGCTCGCCGGTGCAGGCTCCGGCAAGACCAGCGTGATCACCCGCAAGATTGCGCACCTGATCCAGAATTGTGGCATCCGCGCCCAGTACATCGTCGCCATGACCTTCACCAACAAGGCCGCCCGGGAAATGAAAGAGCGGGTCGGCGGCCTGCTGCGCGCCGGCGAAGGTCGCGGCCTGACAGTCTGTACCTTCCACAACCTGGGCCTGAACATCATCCGCAAGGAACACGCGCGGCTGGGCTACAAACCGGGCTTCTCGATTTTCGACGAGACCGACGTCAAGGCCCTGATGACCGACATCATGCAGAAGGAATATTCGGGCGACGACGGCGTGGATGAGATCAAGAACATGATCGGCGCCTGGAAAAACGACCTGATCCTGCCGCCCGAGGCCCTGGAAAACGCCCGCAACCCCAAGGAACAGACCGCCGCCATCGTCTATACCCACTACCAGCGCACGCTCAAGGCGTTCAACGCGGTGGACTTCGACGACCTGATCCTGTTGCCGGTCAAGCTGTTCCAGGACCACGCCGACATTCTCGAAAAATGGCAGAACAAGGTCCGCTACCTGCTCGTGGACGAATACCAGGACACCAACGCCAGCCAGTATTTGCTGGTGAAGCTACTGATCGGCAAGCGCAACCAGTTCACCGTGGTGGGTGACGATGACCAGTCGATCTATGCCTGGCGCGGCGCGCGGCCGGAAAACCTGATGTTGCTCAAGGAAGACTACCCGTCGCTCAAAGTGGTGATGCTGGAGCAGAACTACCGCTCCACCAGCCGCATCCTGCGCTGCGCCAACGTGCTGATTTCCAACAACCCCCACGAGTTCGAAAAGCAACTGTGGAGCGAGATGGGCCACGGCGACGAGATCCGCGTGATCCGTTGCCGCAACGAAGACGCCGAAGCCGAGCGCGTGGCCATGGAAATCCTCAGCCTGCACCTGCGCACCGACCGGCCGTACAGTGACTTTGCGATCCTGTACCGCGGCAACTACCAGGCCAAGCTGATCGAGCTGAAATTGCAGCATCACCAGGTGCCTTATCGCCTGTCGGGGGGCAACAGCTTTTTCGGACGCCAGGAAGTGAAGGACCTGATGGCCTACTTCCGCCTGATCGTGAACCCGGACGACGACAACGCCTTCCTACGGGTGATCAACGTGCCGCGCCGGGAAATCGGTTCGACCACCCTGGAAAAACTCGGCAACTATGCCACCGAGCGCAAGATCTCGATGTACGCCGCCACCGATGAAATTGGCCTGGGCGAACATCTGGACAGCCGCTTCACCGATCGCCTGGCGCGCTTCAAGCGCTTCATGGACAAGGTCCGCGAGCAGTGCGCCGGGGAAGATCCGATCTCGGCGCTGCGCAGCATGGTCATGGACATCGACTATGAGAACTGGCTGCGCACCAACAGCTCCAGCGACAAGGCTGCCGACTACCGCATGAGCAACGTCTGGTTCCTGATCGAGGCGTTGAAGAACACCCTGGAAAAAGACGAAGACGGCGACATGACGGTCGAGGACGCCATCGGCAAGCTCGTGCTGCGGGACATGCTCGAGCGCCAACAGGAAGAGGAAGAAGGCGCCGAAGGCGTGCAGATGATGACGCTGCATGCTTCCAAGGGCCTGGAGTTTCCCTACGTGTTCATCATGGGCATGGAAGAGGAAATCCTGCCGCACCGTTCCAGCATCGAGGCCGACACCATCGAGGAAGAACGGCGCCTGGCCTATGTCGGCATTACCCGGGCACGCCAGACGCTGGCCTTCACCTTCGCCGCCAAGCGCAAGCAATACGGCGAAGTGATCGACTGCGCACCGAGCCGCTTTCTCGATGAACTGCCGCCGGACGACCTGGCCTGGGAAGGCAATGACGACACGCCAACGGAAGTCAAAGTCGTTCGCGGCAACAGTGCCCTGGCGGATATACGCGCGATGTTAAAGCGCTAGAATCGACTACTTTTTTACCGACTTCAGGCGCTCACGCGCCATCAGAGGAGGCTTCATGGAAGCCCTGCACCAGAAAATCCGCGAGCTAGGCATCGTGCTGTCCGACCAGGTCCTGAAGGTCGATGCGTTTCTCAACCACCAGATCGACCCGCAATTGATGAAGCTGATCGGCGACGAATTCGCCGCGCTGTTCAAGGATTCTGGCATTACCAAGATCGTCACCATCGAAGCCTCGGGCATTGCCCCGGCGATCATGACCGGGCTGAACCTTGGCGTGCCGGTGATCTTCGCCCGCAAGCAACAGTCCCTGACCCTGACGGAGAATCTGCTGTCGGCCACCGTGTATTCGTTCACCAAGAAGACCGAAAGCACCGTCGCCATCAGCCCGCGTCACCTGACCAGCAGTGATCGGGTGCTGATCATCGATGACTTCCTGGCCAACGGCAAAGCCTCCCAGGCGCTGATTTCCATCATCAAGCAGGCCGGCGCCACCGTGGCAGGTCTGGGGATCGTGATCGAGAAGTCATTCCAGGGCGGCCGCGCGGAATTGGATGCACAGGGCTATCGCGTCGAGTCGTTGGCCCGGGTGAAGTCGCTGGCGGGTGGGGTTGTGACTTTCATCGACTGATCACCCCATTCAATCCTGTGGGAGCGGGCTTGCTCGCGAATGCGGTGTATCAGTTAGCATTGATTTGGCTGACACACCGCATTCGCGAGCAAGCCCGCTCCCACAGGGGAATGTATATACCGCTATGGCACTGTCGCCTTGAGCCCCGCCAGCAGCAACCGCTGGGCCAATTCCTCCTTCAACCCCTCGGGACTGGTCAACTGCATCCGCTCCAGATGCCCGGCATATTCCCAGGGCTCCGGAGCATCCAGCGCGGCTTTGCCCAGCTCCAGGATCTCAGTGAGCTTGAACTTGCTCTTGAGCCAGTTCAGCGCCCGTAATAGGTCCCGCTCCAGCCCATCGAAATCACAGCCCAGCGGGTACTCGGGAAACAGGTTCGGATGGCGTGTCTGGATCGCCTGCAACCGCTCCGAGGTGTTGTCGGCGAACCGCGGATCGAGACGGAAATCCTTCGGCAGCTTGCCGGCCTTTTGCGCCTGCTCGATCAACCCGGGCTGGAAGCGTGAGTCGCTGATGTTCAGTAACGCCTCGATCACTGCCGCGTCGGTCTTGCCGCGCAGGTCGGCGATGCCGTATTCGGTGATCACGATGTCCCGCAGGTGCCGGGGAATCGTGCAATGGCCGTACTCCCAGACGATATTCGAGCTGATCTCGCCCCCGGCCTCACGCCAACTGCGCAGCAGCAGGATCGAGCGCCCGCCCTCCAGCGCATGGCCTTGGGCAACGAAGTTGTACTGCCCGCCCACACCGCTGAGCACTCGCCCATCTTCCAACTGATCGGCCACCCCGGCGCCCATCAGGGTCATGGTGAAAACCGTGTTGATGAAACGAGCATCGAGGCGTTGCAGGCGCTTGAGCTGTTCCTGGCCGTACAGCTCGTTGATGTAACTGATGCGCGTCATGTTGAATTCGCGCAGACGGCTTTGCGGCAGCTCGCTCAGGCGCTCGTAAAAACTGCGCGGGCCGAGGAAGAATCCGCCGTGTATGCAGATGCCGTCGGGTTGCGCCGCCTCGTCGAGCGTCCCGGCATTGGCCCGCTCCTGGGTCGCCTCGTCGGGGTAGACCTTGCGCCGGATGATCCCGGCCTCCGCCAGCGCCAGCAAACCGTTGACGAACATTTCACTGCAACCGTACAACCCTTTGGCAAACGGCTCGACCCCGCCCTCACGCTCGATCAATTGCGCCCACTGGCTAAGGTTCAGGTCCGCCAGCAACGCCTGGTAGCCGGCGTTATCGGCCTGGCGCGCCAGCAGTGCCGCGGTCAATGCGTCGCCCATCGAGCCGATACCGATCTGCAACGTACCGCCATCGCGCACCAGGGTACTGGCGTGCAGGCCGATCAAATGGTCCTGGAAACCCACCGGCATGTTCGGCGTGGAGAACAACGTGTGGCTGTCCTTTTCGTCGATCAACAGGTCGAAAGCGTCGATGCCGACTTCCGCATCGCCGGGCATGTAGGGCAAGTCGCTGTGGACCTGGCCCACCATGAGAATGGTCTCCCCGGCCTCGCGCCGCTTGGCGATCATCGGCAGCAGGTCGAGGGTGATGTCCGGGTTGCAGCTCAGGCTCAGGCGATCCGGGTGCTCCGGATCGCTCGCCACCAGTTGCGCCACCAGGTTCAAGCCGGCGGCATTGATGTCCCGGGCCGCATGGCTGTAGTTGCTGCTGACGTAGTCTTGCTGGGCCGACGTGCTATGCAGCAGGCTGCCGGGCTGCATGAAGAATTGCTGGACGCGGATGTTGGCCGGCAGGCTGTCCCGCTGCAGGTCCGCCAAGAAATCCAGCTCGGGGTAATCGCCGAAGACCCGTTCGATAAAGGGTTCGAGGAAGCGCTTCTGCAAACCATCGCCCAGGTTCGGCCGGCCCAGGCTCAGGGCGGTGTAGATGGTCAGCTGTCGCTCGGGCAGTTGCGCGATGCGCCGGAACAGCGCGTTGGCGAACAGGTTGGGCTTGCCCAGCCCCAGGGGCATACCGAGGTGAATATGTGCCGGCAGGCGCTCGAGCACGTCATCCACCGCCTGTTCGATTGAACACAACTGCACCATCGGACCCTCCAGGACATTCCATGAATGTGGGTTGGACCGAGCTTGCCGGGTCTTGGTTGCGATGAACAGCCCCGAAAAATCCCAGGCGCAAAAAAGCCGCTCGTAAGCGGCTTTTTTGTGAAAGATGTTGGCGTATTACAGGCCAGACATCTCTTTGATAGCGCCCTTGAGGTCGTCATCGGAGCAGTCGGCGCAGGTGCCTTTAGGCGGCATGGCGTTCACGCCAGTAATCGCCTTGGCCAGGATGCCATCGAGACCACCCTGGTGGTCGGCGCGCTCTTTCCAGGCAGCCTTGTCGCCGATTTTCGGCGCGCCCAGCAGGCCAGTGCCGTGGCAAGCGTTGCAGTGTTTTGCGATCACGTCTTTCGGCGTCTTGGCAGCCCCGCCGCCAGCCGAAGCCACGACTTCCATACCCTTGCATTCCTTGCCCTGGACGCAGACCTGGCCGACGGGTTCAAGGCGCTTGGCGATTTCGTCGTTCGGCGCCGCTTGAGCGGTCGCAGCCCATAGGGCCAATACGGTTGCTGGTGCAGCCAGCATTTTCATAATTAGGTTCACGCGTACACCCTCAATGGTGGCTAGTCACGCCTGCGGCCACGGTTTGCAGGCGGGCGCAAGTATAGCGGTAAGCCTGTCACTCTGAAACAACCCCAAAGTCGCAAGGGTCTTGTTTGTCATGACAGCCCAACAAGCGGGCGCCTTGGCCACGCGGGCCTGGCGCCTCTCGGTCTAGAAATTGGCCGGTGTGGCTGCGCTGATCAGTCGCGCCGGCACGTCGAACGGATTACGGAAACGGTGCGGCTTGGTGCTTTCGAAATAATAGCTGTCGCCGGCTTCGAGCACGAAGGTTTCGACGCCGACCACCAATTCCAGCCGCCCTTCCACCAGGATCCCGGTTTCCTCGCCCTCATGGGTGAGCATCTCTTCACCGGTATCGGCACCCGGTGGATAGATTTCATTGAGGAAGGCAATCGCCCGGCTCGGGTGTGCCCTGCCCACCAGCTTCATGGTCACGGCGCCGTCGGAGATGTCGATCAGTTCGTTGGCTTTGTAGACGATCTGGGTCGGTTTCTCCTGAAGGATCTCTTCGGAGAAAAATTCGACCATGGACATGGGAATCCCGCCAAGGACCTTACGCAGCGAACTGATCGAGGGGCTGACGCTGTTCTTCTCGATCATCGAAATAGTGCTGTTGGTGACGCCCGCGCGCTTGGCGAGTTCACGCTGGGAAAGGCCTTTGAGTTTACGAATGGATTGCAGTCGTTCACCGACGTCCAATGCTGGAGCCTCCAGGGAATCAGGTTGTGTGGAAAGTGAGCGTTATCATGGCGACAGCGTTCAGTATTTACAACACTTTGACCCGAATCCTGTGCGGTGAAGCGACTTTCGGTAGGTTGCGCTTCGTGTCAGGCCCCGGAATAGAGCCGTGGCACCCGCCGCAGGTTGCAGAAAATCTGATAAGGAATCGTGTCGGCGGCCTTGGCGACATCGCTGGCGAGGATGTGCTTGCCCCAAAACTCCACGGTCGAGCCGAGCCCGGCCTGGGGGACTTGGGTCAAGTCGACAGCCAGCATGTCCATCGACACCCGGCCCACCAACTGGCTGCGCTGCCCCTCCACCAGCACCGGGGTGCCGGTGGGGGCCTGGCGTGGGTAGCCGTCGGCATAACCCATGGCGACCACGCCCACCCGGGTCGGTTGCGTGGTCACGAAGCGAGCGCCATAGCCCACCGGCTCGCCGGCAGGCAATTCGCGCACGCTGATGATCTTCGACTCCAGGGTCATCACCGGTTGCAAGCGCGAGGCGACAGCGTTGGGCTCATCAAAAGGCGTGGCCCCGTAGAGCATGATGCCCGGGCGCACCCAGTCGCTGGGTATCTGCGGCCAGCCTAGCACCGCTGGTGAATTGCGCAGGCTGATCGGCGCCACCAGGCCCTGGCGGGCTTTGTCGAAGATCGCCAGTTGCTCGGTACTACTGGGATCGTGCAGTTCATCGGCACGGGCGAAGTGGCTCATCAACACAATCTTCGCCACTTTGCCGCTGGCGAGCAGGCGACGGTAGGCCGCCTGGTAATCCGTCGGATGCAGGCCGACCCGGTGCATGCCGGAATCGAGCTTGAGCCAGACGGTGATCGGCTGGCTCAGAGGGGCTTTTTCAATCGCTTCAAGCTGCCACAACGAATGCACCACGCACCAGAAATCGTGCTCGACGATCAGTGGCAACTCATCGGCTTCGAAAAACCCTTCCAACAGCAGGATCGGCCCACGAATCCCGCCGGCCCGCAATTCCAGGGCCTCTTCGATGCAGGCCACGGCAAACCCGTCCGCCGTGTCCTGCAGCGCCTCGGCGCAACGCACCGCGCCGTGCCCATAGGCGTCGGCCTTGATCACCGCAAGGGCTTTGGCCCCCGTGACTTCGCGGGCCAATTGGTAGTTGTGACGCAGGGCTTGGAGATCGATCAGGGCACGGGCAGGACGCATGGCGGCAGGCTTCTAGGCGGTCATCAATAAAAAACCGGCGCGGGCTGACGGCATGAACCGCCCGCAGCGCCGGAAGAGGGATCGTTTCGGCCGGGGATTAAGGCAGCGCGGCCACGACGGACAGCTCCACCAGAATCTCCGGTTCACACAGCTTGGCCTCAACCGTGGCACGGGCCGGGGCGACGCCTTTGGGCAACCATTGGTCCCAGACGGCATTCATGCCTGCGAAATGGGCCTCGATGTCCTTCAGGTAGATCGTCACCGATAACAGCCGCGTCTTGTCAGTCCCGGACAGGTCCAGCAAGCGTTCGATATTGGCCAGGCATTCGCGGGTCTGCTGTTCAATACCGGCGTTCATGTCGTCGCCGACCTGCCCGGCCAGGTAAACGGTGCCGTTGTGCACGACAACCTGGCTCATGCGGTCATTGGTGAGCTGGCGCTGGATTGACATGTTTTGCAGACTCCTGGTGTTTGCTACCGTAACGGGAAATATCGAGGCCTTCGGCGCTGATCTGCGGCTTTTTCTTTGCCATCAGGTCGGCCAACAGGCGACCGGAACCACAGGCCATGGTCCATCCAAGGGTGCCATGGCCGGTGTTCAGGAACAGATTCTTGAACGGTGTGGCGCCTACGATTGGCGTGCCGTCCGGGGTGGTCGGGCGCAAGCCGGTCCAGAAACTGGCCTGGGCCAGGTCGCCGCCCTGAGGATAAAGGTCGTTGACGATCATCTCCAGGGTTTCGCGCCGACGAGGGTTGAGGGACAGGTCAAAACCGGCGATTTCCGCCATGCCGCCCACCCGAATGCGATTGTCGAAGCGGGTGATCGCGACCTTGTAGGTTTCGTCGAGAATGGTCGAGGTCGGTGCCATGGCCGGGTTGGTGATCGGCACGGTCAGGGAGTAACCCTTGAGCGGATACACCGGTGCACGGATCCCGAGGGGCTTGAGCAGTTGCGGCGAATAGCTGCCCAGGGCGAGCACATAACGGTCGGCGGTTTCCAGCTTGCCGTCGATCCACACGCCGTTGATGCGATCACCCGCGAAGTCCAGGCGTTGGATGTCCTGGCCGAAGCGGAATTGCACGCCCAGCTTCACCGCCATTTCCGCCAGGCGCGTGGTAAACATCTGGCAGTCGCCGGTCTGGTCGTTGGGCAAGCGCAAGGCACCCGCCAGGATGTCGGTGACATTGGCCAGGGCCGGTTCGACCCGGGCGATGCCTTCGCGGTCGAGTACTTCGAACGGCACGCCGGACTCTTTCAACACGGCGATATCTTTTGCCGCGCCATCGAGCTGGGCCTGGGTGCGGAACAACTGCGTAGTCCCCAGGCTACGGCCTTCGTAGGCAATGCCGGTTTCGGCGCGCAGTTCGTCGAGGCAGTCGCGGCTGTACTCGGACAGGCGGACCATGCGCTCCTTGTTGATTGCGTAGCGGTTGGCGGTGCAATTGCGCAGCATCTGCGCCATCCACAGATATTGATCGATGTCGGCAGTGGCCTTGATCGCCAGTGGCGCATGGCGTTGCAGCAGCCATTTAATGGCCTTGAGCGGCACGCCCGGCGCGGCCCACGGCGAGGCATAACCCGGCGACACCTGACCGGCATTGGCGAAACTGGTTTCCATGGCAGGTGCTGGCTGACGGTCGACCACCACCACTTCAAACCCGGCACGAGCCAGGTAATAAGCACTGACGGTACCGATGACGCCGCTACCCAAGACCAGAACGCGCATGTTGATGCCCTCATCGCGGATAACCGCTGACGTTTGTTGTACATAGCTTTGATGGGCGCAGTGTAAAAAAGATCAGCCAGTGCTTTTCACTATATAAACACCTATATTTGGCGAGAATTCTCGGCAAAACCCCTTTTCATGGAGGCGCATCACCTGTGCGTACCAACACCCAGACCAAACGCGAGCTGGACAAGATCGACCGCAACATCCTGCGGATCCTCCAGGCGGACGGACGGATCTCCTTCACCGAGCTGGGGGAAAAGGTCGGCCTCTCCACCACGCCCTGTACCGAACGGGTGCGGCGCCTGGAGCGCGAAGGGATCATCATGGGCTACAACGCCCGGCTCAACCCGCAGCACTTGAAGGGCAGCCTGCTGGTGTTTGTCGAAATCAGCCTCGACTACAAATCCGGCGACACCTTCGAAGAATTCCGACGCGCCGTGCTGAAATTGCCTCACGTGCTGGAATGTCACCTGGTGTCAGGAGATTTCGACTACCTGGTGAAAGCACGGATTTCCGAGATGGCGTCGTACCGCAAGCTGCTGGGGGACATCCTGCTCAAACTACCCCACGTGCGCGAATCCAAGAGCTACATCGTGATGGAAGAAGTGAAGGAGAGCTTGAACCTGCCGATTCCGGATTGATGGCAGCCCCCAAGGCCGCCTTCGCGAGCAGGCTCGCTCCCACACAGGTAGGTGGCGAACGCTTTCTTGCGAACTACAGAGAGCCCTTGTGGGAGCGAGCCTGCTCGCGAAAGCCGCGACTCGGTATGCCAGACCGCTAGACCAACACCTGCCGAGTGCTGGCCATATATTCATGAATCTGCTTCTCCACACGCGGATGAATCAGTTCCACCGGTCGCCGGCCATTGGGACACGGCAAGGTCGCCGTGGTGCCGAACAGCCGACAGATCAGCGGACGCTCGTCATAGACCGTGCAACCGTTGGGCCCCAGGTGCACGCAGTCGAGCGCTTCCATGGCCGCATCCTGTTCGGCGCGGGTCTTGCGGGGCAAGCGGGCCATTTCCTCGGGCGAGGTGGTGACCGGACCGCAGCAGTCATGGCAGCCCGGTACGCACTCGAACGAGGGAATCTGCTGGCGTAGCGTGCGAATTTTTTGACTGTTGCAGCTCATCGAGACGGTTACCGAGAAGGACTGTCCGGGATTCTGCCTTAAAAGCCGCGGACCAGACAGCGCCAACCGACCGGTGTTGCCCGAGGAGGAATCCCCGGCTTATGCTCCGTAAAATTTCTCAAACAGAACAATCAGGATTACGCACATGAACGCCCGTGTTCAGCAACCTGCCCCGAACCACGCGCACGCCGCCTCTTACTACGCCGCCAGCAGCCTGCCGCAACCGGACCATCCGGTGTTGCAGGGGGAGTTGCGGGTGGACGTCTGCGTCGTCGGCGGCGGGTTCTCCGGGTTGAACACGGCGATCGAACTGGCTGAACGCGGCATGAGCGTGGCGCTGCTGGAGGCGCACCGGATCGGCTGGGGCGCCAGCGGGCGCAACGGCGGCCAATTGATCCGTGGCGTCGGCCATGGCCTCGACCAGTTCGCGCCCATCATCGGCACCGACGGCGTGCGCCAGATGAAGCTCATGGGCCTTGAGGCGGTGGAAATCGTTCGGCAGCGGGTCGAGCGCTTCCAGATTCCTTGCGACCTCACCTGGGGCTACTGCGACCTCGCCAACAAACCCAGCGATCTGGAAGGCTTCGCCGAAGACGCCGAAGAACTGCGCAGCCTCGGTTATCGCCACTCGACCCGACTGCTGCAAGCCGACGAAATGCACAGCGTCGTAGGCTCGGATCGCTACGTCGGCGGATTGATCGACATGGGCTCGGGCCATCTGCATCCGCTTAACCTGGCCTTGGGCGAAGCCGCCGCCGCGCAGCAACTGGGAGTCCGGCTGTTCGAGCAATCGGCGGTCACGCGTATCGACTACGGCCCTGAAGTGAAGGTGCACACCCAACAGGGCTCGGTCCACGCCAAGACGCTGGTACTGGGCTGCAACGCCTACCTCAACGGACTCAACCCGCAACTCGGCGGTAAAGTGTTGCCGGCCGGAAGCTACATCATCGCCACCGAACCCTTGAGCCAGGCGCAGGCACAGGCGTTGTTGCCGCAGAACATGGCGGTCTGCGACCAACGGGTGGCATTGGATTACTACCGGCTTTCGGCCGATCGTCGCTTGTTGTTCGGCGGGGCCTGTCACTATTCCGGCCGCGACCCGCAGGACATTGGCGCCTACATGCGTCCGAAGATGCTCAAGGTGTTCCCGCAGTTGGCGGGCGTGAAAATCGACTATCAATGGGGCGGGATGATTGGCATCGGTGCCAACCGCTTGCCGCAGATCGGCCGGCTCAAGGACCAACCCAATGTGTATTACGCCCAAGCCTATTCCGGCCACGGCGTGAATGCCACGCACCTGGCCGGCAAATTGTTGGCCGAAGCCATCAGCGGGCAGCAGAGCAGCGGTTTCGACCTGTTCGCCCAGGTCCCGCACATGACCTTTCCGGGTGGCAAGCATTTGCGCTCGCCGTTGTTGGCGTTGGGGATGTTGTGGCATCGGTTGAAAGAGTTGGTCTAGCCCAACAACCGTGGCGAGGGAGCTTGCTCCCGCTGGGTTGCGCAGCGACCCTACGATTTTGCGGTCGCTGCGCAACCGAGCGGGAGCAAGCTCCCTCGCCACAGGTCCTTGATCACGTCAAAGCCGCCAGAACGGTTTCAGCCCCTCCTCCCGCGCCTGCTCTCGGCTCAGCCCAACGTCATGCAACTGTTCGGGTGTAAGTTCCAGCAAGGCCTTGCGTGTATGCAGACGATGCCAGAACAGGCCCCAGCGACCGAGGCCGGACGGTGCATTGCGCAATGTCGCGCTGCGCAGCCCTTTCTCTTGCCCTGCCGCCAGTTCCTGACTGTGTAACGTCAGCCGCACATCGCTCAAGCCGTTCATTTTGATCGCTCCTGTTTACTTGGGTAGCCAGAGGTTTCATGATGCGCGGACGGCAAAAAGCAATACAGATTCAACCTAATTCTTTTATAAGCATACAGATTAGGTACTTCGGGTACTGAATCATCATTTTCCAACCCAACTGTATTGGTTGCAGTTGTCCTTCTCATCGGGAGCACACCATGACCCTCTATGTGAACCTCGCCGAACTGCTCGGCACCCGCATCGAACAGGGCTTTTACCGTCCTGGCGACCGGCTGCCTTCTGTACGGGCATTGAGCACGGAGCACGGGGTCAGCTTGAGTACGGTGCAGCAGGCCTATCGCGTGCTGGAAGACAGCGGGCTGGCGATGCCGAGACCCAAGTCAGGTTATTTCGTGCCCGTGAGCCGTGAACTGCCGGACCTGCCGGTGATTGGCCGCCCGGCCCAGCGCCCCGTGGACATTTCCCAATGGGACCAGGTGCTGGAACTGATACGCGCCGTGCCGCGCCCGGACGTGGTGCAACTGGGCCGAGGCATGCCGGATATCCATTCGCCGACCATGAAACCGCTGCTACGCAGCCTGGCGCAGATCAGCCGCCGACAAGACATGCCAGGCCTGTATTACGACAACATCTACGGCAACCTCGCGTTGCGCGAGCAGATCGCCCGGCTGTCGCTGGACTCCGGCTGCCAATTGGGCCCCAATGACCTGATCGTCACCACCGGCTGCCATGAAGCCCTGTCGGTCAGCATCCGCGCCACCTGCGAACAAGGCGATATCGTCGCGGTGGACTCACCCAGCTTTCACGGGGCCATGCAAACCCTCAAGGGCCTGGGCATGAAAGCCCTGGAGATCCCCACCGACCCGCTTACCGGCATCAGCCTGGATGCGCTGGAACTGGCCCTGGAGCAATGGCCTATCAAGGCCATACAGTTGACTCCCAGCTGCAACAACCCATTGGGCTACATCATGCCCGACGCCAATAAACGCGCGCTGCTGAACCTGGCGCAACGCTTCGACGTGGCGATTATTGAAGATGATGTGTATGGGGAATTGGCCTACACCTACCCTCGCCCACGCACCATCAAGTCGTTCGATGAAGACGGCCGCGTCTTACTCTGCAGTTCGTTTTCCAAGACCCTGGCGCCTGGCCTGCGCATTGGTTGGGTCGCGCCAGGCCGGTATCTGGAGCGGGTGCTGCACATGAAATACATCAGCACCGGCTCTACCGCGCCACAGCCGCAGATCGCCATTGCCGAGTTTCTCAAGGGCGGGCACTTCGAACCCCATTTACGGCGGATGCGCACGCAATACCAGCGCAATCGCGACGCAATGATTGACTGGGTCAGCCGCTATTTCCCAGCGGGTACCCGTGCCAGCCGCCCGCGGGGCAGCTTCATGCTGTGGGTGGAACTGCCCGACGGCTTCGATACGCTGAAGCTCAATCGAGTCCTGCTGGACCAAGGCGTACAGGTCGCTGTCGGCAGCATCTTTTCGGCATCGGGCAAGTACCGCAACTGCCTGCGGATGAACTACGCTGCCAAGCCAACGGCCCAGATCGAAGAGGCTGTGCGCAAGGTCGGAGCGGCCGCCATCGCACTGTTGAACGAAACCCAGCGCGATGTCGTCTGAACGTTAACCAGGGAAGCAGCACCCAACAGCCGATCCCCACCAACAAGCGGAACGATCCTACGTGAGATCCAGACCGATCCTGCCTGCGTTGCTGTTAGTCGCCTCACTGCTGAGCGGCTGCGCCGGTCTTGATGTCACCCGTGAGCCCTCCCAGGCCTTGCCCGCCGCCGAATCCTCGTTCGGCCGCTCGGTCCAAGCCCAGGCCGCGCCCCACGAAGGACGCTCAGGCTTTCGGCTGCTATCGGACAGCACCGAGGCCTTTACCGCCCGAGCCGAGCTGATTCGCAACGCCCAAGGCAGCCTGGACTTGCAGTACTACATCGTCCACGACGGCATCAGTACGCGAATGCTGGTGGATGAATTGCTCAAGGCCGCCGACCGCGGCGTGCGCGTGCGGATCCTGCTGGACGACACCACCAGCGATGGCCTCGACCAGGTCATCGCGACCCTTGCCGCTCACCCACAGATCCAGATCCGCCTGTTCAATCCGCTGCACCTCGGACGCGCTACCGGCGTGACCCGTGGCCTCGGGCGCCTGTTCAACCTGTCGCTGCAACACCGGCGGATGCACAACAAGCTTTGGCTGGCCGACAACAGCATGGCCATCGTTGGCGGCCGCAACCTGGGCGATGAGTATTTCGACGCCGAACCCAACCTGAACTTCACCGACATCGACCTGCTCGGCGTCGGCCCGGTGGCCGAACAATTGGGCCACAGTTTCGACCAGTACTGGAACAGCGCCCTGAGCAAACCCATCGAACAGTTCCTGTCCCATCGCCCCACGCCCAAGGACCTGGCCAACAGTCGGCTGCGCCTGCAAGAGTCGCTGGAGCAGACCCACAAGGAAAACCACGCGCTTTACCAGCAATTGACTGCCTACAAGACCCAACCGCGCCTGGATACGTGGCGCGACCAGTTGATCTGGGCCTGGAACCAGGCGCTGTGGGACGCGCCCAGTAAAGTGCTGGCCAAGGGTGAACCGGACCCGCAGCTATTGCTGACCACCCAACTGGCCCCCGAACTGACGGGCGTCCGCAAAGAACTGATCATGATTTCCGCCTACTTCGTCCCCGGCCAGCCAGGCTTGGTGTACTTGACCAGTCGCGCAGACGCCGGTGTGTCGGTGAGCCTGCTGACCAATTCCCTGGAAGCCACCGACGTGCCCGCCGTGCACGGCGGCTACGCGCCGTACCGCAAGGCCCTGCTGCAACATGGCGTGCGCCTGTTCGAGTTGCGACGGCAACCGGGCGACACCGGCGGCAGCGCTCACTTGTTCTACAGCAAGTCCTACGGCGAATCGGACTCCAGCCTGCACAGCAAGGCGATCATCTTCGACCAGCAGAAATCCTTCATTGGCTCGTTCAATTTTGACCCGCGTTCGGTGCTATGGAACACCGAAGTCGGCGTGCTGGTGGACAGCCCTGAACTCGCCGGACAAGTCCGTGAGCTGGCCTTGCAAGGCATGGCGCCGGCCTTGAGCTACCAGGCGAGGCTGGAAGATGGAACGCTTGTGTGGACCACCGAAGATAACGGCCAGACCCACGACCTGGCCCGAGAACCGGGCAGTTGGTGGCGCCGGTTCAATGCCTGGTTCAGCACGACGATCGGACTGGAGCGGATGCTTTAGAGGCGGACAGGTCGCTTTTGTGGCAGACCTTTTGTGGACAGCCTGCCTTGTGGCAGACCGCTTTTGTGGCGAGGGAGCTTGCTCCCGCTGGACTGCGAAGCAGTCCCGGCTTTGCGGTTGCCGCGCAACCGAGCGGGAGCAAGCTCCCTCGCCACAAAAGCCCCCTTGCTACAGGGTTTCGGGTGTTCAAGCGGGCTGGGGGCTCCCAAACGCCCCCTGGCGAACCAGCAGGATCACCAGCCCGAACGCCCCGGCCGCCATGAACAAAGGCAGCGCATGGCCGCTGATCCATTGGCTGCCCGCCCCCGCCACCAGTGGGCCGACCAGGCAACCGAGCCCCCACAATTGTGCGACATGGGCGTTGGCCCTTACCAGCGCATCGTCGCGGTAACGCTCGCCGATCAGGATCAGCGACAACGTGAACAAACCGCCCGCGCTGGCGCCGAACAGCACCCACAGCGGCCAGATCAGCAGGGTATCGATCAGCAGCGGAACCGCCAGGCTCGATAACATCAATGCCACCGCACATCCCGTCAACAGAGCCCGGCGAGACACACGATCGGCCAGGGCACCGATGGGCAACTGCAGCAAGGCATCGCCGACCACCACGGTGCTGACCATCGCCAGCGCGATGTCAGCCGTGAAGCCCTGGCGCAGGCAATACACGGGCAGCAAGGTGAGGATCATCGCCTCGAACGCAGCGAACAACGAGACCGCCCAGGCAATCGCTGGCAAGCCGCGGCAGAACGCCCATAAATCACTGAACGTGACGTTGCCGGCCTCACTGCTGGGTGCACCGCTACGGCCCAGCAGCAACAAGGGTGCGATCAACAACAGCCCAACGCCCACCCAAAACCCGTAGTCATGATCGGTCCCCAGGGCGCCCAGCAGCAGCGGGCCAGACAACTGGCTCAGGGCGTAGCTACTGCCGTATAGCGCCACCAGCCGTCCACGCCATTTTTCAATGACCAACTGATTGATCCAGCTTTCACCCAGAATGAACACCAAGGTCAGAACCACGCCGATCATCAGGCGCAACAGCAACCAGACTGTATAACTGGGCAGCAGCGCCAAGAGCCCGATGGACACTGCCCCACCCCATAGGCACAGGCGCATCAACGCCGCCGTGCCGAACCGCGCCGCCAGACGGCTCGACACCTTGGCCCCAAGCAACACCCCCACGGCCGGCATCGCAGCCATCACGCCAATGGCGAACGAGCCATAACCCCAGCCCTCCAGGCGCAGCGATACCAGCGGCATGCTCACGCCCAGGGCCAGGCCGACGCTCAGGACAGACGCCAACACGGCGAAATAGGTTGCCCAACGCATTTCCACGCTCCTGTGGACAGTGATGTTTCAAGCCCTACGCAAAACAAATGTGGGAGCGAGCCTGCTCGCGATGACGGAGCAACATTCAACAAAGTCGTCGACTGTCATACCGCTATCGCGAGCAGGCTCGCTCCCACAGGGGATCTGTTTCGACCGCCAATCTTCCGCTCATTCTCAGCCAATGTGGGAGCGGGCTTGCTCGCGAAGGCGGAGTGCCAGTCAACTTAGCTGCTGAATGTTAAACCGCTTTCGCGAGCAAGCCCGCTCCCACAAACGAATCAGCACGGCATGGAGCCCCGGACAGGGTCCGGGGCCGCCCGTGTCAGAGCTTGATCCAGGTCGACTTCAGCTCGGTGTATTTGTCGAACGCATGCAGCGACTTGTCGCGACCATTGCCCGACTGCTTGAAGCCACCGAACGGTGCGGTCATGTCGCCGCCGTCGTACTGGTTGACCCATACGCTGCCGGCGCGCAGGGCCTTGGCGGTCAGGTGAGCCTTGGAGATGTCTTTGGTCCATACCGCTGCAGCCAGGCCATACGGCGTGTCGTTGGCGATTTCAATGGCCTGCTCGGCGGTGTCGAAAGCGATGACCGACAACACCGGGCCGAAAATCTCTTCCTGAGCGATCTTCATGGCATTGCTCACGCCGTCAAAAATCGTCGGCTCGACATAAGTGCCGCCGGTTTCTTCAAGGATGCGCTTGCCACCGGCCACCAGTTTGGCGCCGTCGCTGTGACCGGCCTCGATGTAGGACAACACCGTGTTCATCTGCTGGGTATCCACCAGGGCGCCAACGTTGGTCGCCGGATCCAGGGGGTTGCCCGGCTTCCAGCCCTTAAGGGCTTCGATCACCAGCGGCAGGAACGTGTCCTTGATGGAACGCTCCACCAACAGCCGCGAGCCGGCGGTGCAGACTTCGCCCTGGTTGAAGGCGATGGCGCTGGCAGCGGACTCGGCCGCGGCCTGCAGGTCCGGAGCATCGGCGAACACGATGTTCGGGCTCTTGCCGCCGGCTTCCAGCCAGATGCGCTTCATGTTGGATTCACCGGAATAGATCATCAATTGCTTGGCGATCTTGGTCGAGCCAGTGAACACCAGCGTATCGACGTCCATATGCAGGGCCAGGGCCTTGCCGACGGTGTGGCCGTAGCCTGGCAGCACGTTCAGCACGCCTTTCGGAATGCCGGCCTCGATCGCCAGCGCGGCGATGCGGATGGCGGTCAGCGGGGACTTTTCCGACGGCTTGAGCACCACCGAGTTACCGGTGGACAACGCCGGACCGAGCTTCCAGCAGGCCATCATCAGCGGGAAGTTCCACGGCACGATCGCGCCCACGACACCCACCGGCTCACGGGTCACCAGGCCCAATTGATCGTGCGGCGTGGCGGCCACTTCGTCGTAGAGCTTGTCGATGGCTTCACCGCTCCAGCTCAACGCTTGGGCCGCGCCGGGCACGTCGATGTTCAGCGAGTCGCTGATCGGCTTGCCCATGTCGAGGGTTTCAAGCAGGGCCAGCTCTTCGGCATGCTGCTTGAGCAGGCCGGCGAAACGAATCATGGTGGTTTTGCGCTTGCTTGGCGCCAGGCGCGACCAGACGCCGGAGTTGAAAGTGGCGCGGGCATTCTCGACGGCACGCTGGGCGTCGGCCACGTCGCAGCTGGCGATCTTGCCCAGCAGGCGGCCATCGACCGGGCTGAGGCAATCGAAGGTTTCGCCGGACACCGCATCGGTGTACTCACCGTTGATGAAGGCGCGGCCTTCGATTTTCAGGTCGCGGGCGCGTTGTTCCCAATCGGCACGAGTCAGGGTGGTCATGCGTGTGTCCTCCTCTTATTGAGTACGAACGCCGCGCAATGCGCAGCGCTCAAAAGAATTCTGCCCGGCCAGCCTGCTTTCGGCGCTGTTCGGCGCTGTAATTGGTACGGGGCACCCGCCACCCTAAACCAGCGGCTGGTCATGTTTCAATATATTTGACACAACGGTGGCAAACGGCCTTGCGATGTTCGTTTTAATAAACATAGACTCGAGGCCTTTCCAAGCGATCACTGGGGATCACCCGCATGAGCATTCAGGACATCGTCGACTTCAGCCAGGCCAATACCACCGCCGAACGTTATCGCCCGGACCCGGCCAAGGTGTTCAAGGGCGATCCCGAGCAAGCCGTGTTCAACCACTACAGCAGCCCCTGTGGGCAAATGAACGCTGGCGTGTGGGAAGGCGCCATTGGCCAGTGGACGGTCAACTACACCGAGCATGAATACTGCGAGATCGTCCAGGGCGTTTCCGTGCTGCGGGACAATGACGGCAACGCCAAGACCCTGCGGGCCGGCGACCGCTTCGTGATTCCGGCCGGGTTCAAGGGCACCTGGGAAGTGCTGGAGCCGTGCCGCAAGATCTATGTGGTGTTTGAACAGGCCAAGACCGCGCCGTAAAAGACCGTGACACTTAATCATTGGTCAATCGCCACGGTGACGATTAAAACCTGCCATAGGCACCGCGCAATTTATCGTCGCAGCGGGACGCGCAGGATGCGCGACCAACCCAACCGGTGAGTGCCTTTTCTTTTTAACGATCAGCAAGGAAGCTAGAAATGCCGAATCAAAACGACACCGTTGTCGTGCCGATGCCAGACGACCAGTGCGATATCGCTATCGCCCAGTACACCATTGGCCAAAAATACACCCGCGAGCTGCGTGAAGAAGTTCGCGCGCTGGCCAACGGGCCCCAGGTTCGCCCCGCAGGCCCGAAACACCCTATAACCTACGATCTGCGCCCGCGACGCATCAACCTTGTAACGGATGTCGACGGAATCATCGTCGGCATTAAATGCGGTTGATCCACAGGACCAAAACACAACAAAAAAGGCCCGTATCTCGCGATACGGGCCTTTTTCGTAAGAAGGGAAAAATCAATTACTTGATTTTGCCTTCCTTGTAGATCACGTGCTTGCGAACAACCGGATCATATTTCTTGATCTCGATTTTGTCCGGGGTAGTACGCTTGTTCTTGTCGGTAGTGTAGAAGTGACCAGTACCGGCGCTCGAGATCAAACGAATCAATTCACGCATGATTAGCTCCCTTAAACCTTGCCATCGCGACGAAGTTCGGCCAGCACGACACTGATGCCACGCTTGTCGATGATGCGCATGCCTTTGGCAGATACGCGCAGACGCACAAAACGTTTCTCTTCTTCAACCCAGAAGCGGTGATGCTGCAGGTTCGGCAGGAAACGACGACGGGTTTTGTTGTTTGCGTGGGAAATGTTATTCCCAGTCACCGGACCCTTACCGGTAACTTGACAGACTCTCGACATGCCTCAGCCCTCTAAAACCACATGCCCAACCCGGCATGGGTTGGCCGCTTAATCTCTCAGTCATTTGGCGCCAGGCGCCGCGTTTCTTTAAGGGTCTTACCGGCTACACCTACAGTGAAGGAACCGGGCCCCTAGAAAAGAGCGCTGCTTTATACCAGAAAGACCACAGTGCAACAACAGCCGATGTGATTTGTCTTCCTGGAGAATCATCGGCCAACCGCCCGGGACGGCGGGGACAGAGGCTGGCGCGACCCCTTACCGCTCGTCGCTGCACGCAGGTTTTTTTCACATACGACAGGTTTTGGCCACCCAAACGTCGCCGCAGCGTGCCGGAAAATGCAAAAAGGGGATAGTCATTTGGCAGCGAGCCCACTAGGGTAGGCCTTTTCCAGACTGCACTCGCAGATGGGCCTTCGACTTGCACAGGAAACCGACCATGCGCCTCGCTGCCCTACCGTTGTTGCTCGCCCCTCTGCTGATCACCCCGCAGGTATTCGCCGCCGCCCTGAGCGTCTGCACCGAAGCTAGCCCGGAAGGGTTCGATGTCGTCCAGTACAACTCCCTGACCACCACCAATGCCTCCGCCGACGTGCTGATGAACCGCCTGGTGGATTTCGACACCGCCAGCGGCAAAGTAGTCCCCAGCCTGGCCGAGCGCTGGGAAGTCTCCACCGATGGCCTGACCTACGTGTTCAAGCTGCGGCCGCAGGTCAAGTTCCACCGCACCGATTACTTCACGCCGCGCCGCGACCTGACCGCCGAGGACGTGAAGTTCAGCTTCGAACGCATGCTCGATCCGGCGAACCCGTGGCACAAGGTCGCGCAAAGCGGCTTCCCCCACGCCCAGTCCATGCAGTTGCCGGCGCTGATCAAGAAAATCGACGCCCTGGATCCGCTGACCGTGCGCTTCACCCTCGATCACGCCGACTCGACGTTCCTGGCGACGTTGAGCATGGGTTTTGCCTCCATCTATTCGGCCGAATACGCCGACCAGTTGATGCAGGCCGGCACGCCGGAAAAACTCAACAGCCAGCCGGTCGGCACCGGCCCGTTCATTTTCAGCCGATTCCAGAAGGACGCCTCGATTCGCTATAAGGCCAACGACGCCTATTTCGGCGGCAAGCCCCAGGTGGATCCGTTGATCTTCGCCATCACGCCGGACGCCAACGTGCGCCTGCAGAAACTGCGCCGCAACGAATGCCAGATCGCCCTGTCGCCCAAGCCGCTGGATGTGCAGGCCGCCCGGCAGGAATCGACCCTGAGCGTGGCCCAGACCGAGGCCTTCATGACCGCGTTCCTGGCGATCAACAGCCAGCATCCGCCCCTGGACAAACCTGAGGTGCGGCAAGCCATCAACCTGGCCTTCGACAAGGCCAGCTACCTCAAGACCGTCTTCGAAGGCACCGCCGAAGCCGCCAGCGGCCCTTACCCACCGAACACCTGGAGCTATGCCAAGCACTTGCCGGGCTATGCCCACGACCCGGCCAAGGCCCGCGACTTGCTGGCCAAGGCCGGCTTGAAGGAAGGCTTCAAGACCACCATCTGGACGCGCCCTTCCGGCAGCCTGCTCAATCCCAACCCAAGCCTTGGCGCACAGCTGCTGCAATCGGACCTGGCGGAAGTCGGCATCCAGGCGGAAATCCGCGTGATCGAATGGGGCGAACTGATCCGCCGCGCCAAGGCCGGCGAGCATGACCTGCTGTTCATGGGCTGGGCCGGCGACAACGGCGACCCGGACAACTTCCTCACGCCGCAGTTTTCCTGCGCGGCGGTGAAGTCCGGGACCAACTTCGCCCGTTATTGCAACCCGGACCTGGACAAACTGATCAGCGCCGGCAAGACCACCGGCGAACAAGGCGTGCGCGCCAAGCTCTACGAACAGGCCCAGGCCCAGATCCAGCAGCAGGCCCTGTGGCTGCCCCTGGCCCACCCCACTGCCTTCGCGCTTACCCGCAAGGATGTGCAGGGTTATGGGGTGAGCCCGTTTGGGCGGCAGGACTACTCCAAGGTCAGCCTCAAGTAACCCCAGCCCACGGACATTTGAAGTTGCAATGGTCCCTGTGGGAGCTTGCTCGCGATAGCGGCGCATCAGACACATCAATGCTGGCTGACCGACCGCTATCGCGAGCAAGCTCGCTCCCACAAAGGGCCTCGCTTCGTCAGACCCGGCCTACATCCACCCCCGCTCCGCCATCGACAACGGTTCCCCATCGCCAACGATGAAATGGTCGAGCACCCGCACATCGATCAACTCCAGGGCCTCCTGGAGCCGCTCAGTGAGCACACGGTCGGCCTGGCTGGGCTCGGCGTTGCCGGAGGGGTGGTTGTGGCACAGGATCAACGCAGCGGCGTTATGGGCCAGGGCGCGCTTGACCACCTGCCGGGGATGGACACTGGCGCTGTCGATAGAACCGCGAAACAGCGCCTCGAAGGTCAGCACCTGGTGCTTGGAGTTGAGAAACAGGCAACCGAACACCTCGTGGGGTTCGTGGCGCAGCATGGACTTGAGGTATTCACGCACCGCGAATGGGCTTTCCAGTGATGTCTTTTCCCGTGCCCGCTCAGCCAAGTGCCGCCGACTCATTTCCTGGGCCGCCTGCAACTGGGCAAACTTCGCCGGCCCGAGCCCCATATGATTGCTGAATGTAATCTGATCGGCTTCAAGCAGCGCGCGCAGGCTGCCAAATTGAATCAACAGTTGTCGCGCCAGATCCACCGCGCTTTTGCCTGACACCCCGGTGCGTAAAAAAATCGCCAGCAGCTCGGCGTCCGAAAGACTCCCCGCCCCCAGCGCCAATAACCTCTCCCGCGGTCGCTCGGCCGCGGGCCAGTCACGAATACTCATGGCATCTCCCTGATTGTGGGCGCCGCTGTTCCGTAGCGGTCGCTGTGATATCGTAGCCCATCTTTTTTGCAGGCGATTTGCACCCTGGCAGGCTGCTGCCAAGGGGTTCGCCTTGCACTGACCACTGAAATCGAAAGGCAGGCCTATGCAGCGGCTGTATCGGAAACGCATCGTTCTGGGCGTCGGCGGCGGCATTGCCGCCTACAAGAGCGCCGAGCTGGTTCGCCGACTCATCGACCAGGGCGCGGAAGTACGGGTCGTCATGACCCGTGGCGGCAGCGAGTTCATCACCCCGCTGACCATGCAAGCCCTGTCCGGCCACCCGGTCCACCTGGATTTGCTCGACCCGGCGGCCGAAGCCGCCATGGGCCATATCGAACTGGCCAAGTGGGCCGACCTGGTGCTGATCGCCCCGGCCACGGCCGACCTGATCGCCCGTTTGGCCCAAGGCATCGCCGACGACCTGCTGACCACCCTGGTGCTTGCCACCGACGCCGTGGTCGCCGTCGCCCCCGCCATGAACCAGGCCATGTGGCGCGATCCGGCCACCCAGGCCAACCTGCAATTGCTGGAAAGCCGCGCCCTGAAAGTCTTCGGCCCAGCCTCCGGCAGCCAGGCCTGCGGCGACGTCGGCATGGGGCGCATGCTTGAGGCTACCGACCTGGCCCAGTGCGCCGCCGATTGCTTCCAGCGCCAGGCCCTGACCGGCAAGCATGTGCTGATCACTGCCGGGCCGACCCAGGAAAACATCGACCCGGTGCGCTACATCACCAACCACAGCTCCGGAAAAATGGGCTTCGCCCTGGCCGAAGCCGCCGTCGAAGCCGGCGCCCGGGTGACGCTGATCACAGGTCCGGTGCACCTGCCGACCCCGGACCGAGTCACGCGCATCGACGTGGTCAGCGCCCGGGACATGCTCGCGGCCTGCGAAGCGGCCATCCCCTGCGACCTGTTCATCGCCTCGGCTGCGGTAGCGGACTACCGCCCCGAAGTCGTTGCCCCGCAAAAATTGAAGAAAGACCCTACAAGCGGCGACGGCCTGCTCCTGCAAATGGTGCGCAACCCGGACATCCTGGCCAGCATCGCCACCCGCCCCGACCGACCGTTCAGTGTCGGCTTCGCCGCCGAGACCGAACATCTGCTCGATTACGCCGCCCGCAAGCTCAAGGACAAGAACCTCGACTTGATCGTCGCCAACGATGTGGCCAACCCGAGCATCGGCTTCAACAGCGAAGAAAACGCCTGCAGCGTGATCGACCGCCAGTTGCACGCCACACTTTTCGCCCAGACCAGCAAGAGCAAGATTGCCCGCCAGCTGATCACTTTCATCGCCGAACGTCTGAACCAGGTTTAATGTCATGCACGCTCTACAAGCCAAGATCCTCGACCCACGCATCGGCAGCGAATTCCCGCTGCCGCAATACGCCACACCAGGCTCCGCCGGCCTCGACCTGCGGGCGATGCTCAAGCAGGACACGATCCTGGAGCCAGGCCAGACCCTACTGATTCCTACCGGCCTGTCGGTGTACATCGGCGACCCAGGCCTGGCCGCGCTGATCCTGCCGCGCTCGGGCCTGGGGCACAAACACGGCATCGTGCTGGGCAACCTGGTGGGCCTGATCGATTCCGACTACCAGGGCGAACTGATGGTGTCGTGCTGGAACCGCGGCCAAACGGCCTTCAATATTGCCGTGGGCGAGCGCATCGCGCAGTTGGTACTGGTGCCGGTGGTCCAGGCCCACTTCGAACTGGTCGACGAATTCGACGAGAGCCAGCGCGGCGCCGGTGGTTTTGGACATTCCGGCAGCCATTGACCGCTCGATTGCGGGCCCGGCGTCCTGCCCGGCCCGTTCATGAAGCTTCTGTTTCAGGACAAAAAATGCGCAATGGCTTTCTGCTAGGTTTCCCATCCGGAATCAATGTATTAGGCGAGCGAGGCCGGGGTACCGCTGTCTCATGGCACTTTCCCACCACGAACTCTCTGTCAAAAACGCCGTCATACCCTTCAGCTTGAGCCTGCCGACACCCAGTGTCGGCCTGTCCAGTCACTTTCCTGATAGAGCGCCCCGCCCATGAACACCCCAGCCGCAATCGCCCCGATCTTCCCTGAAAGCATTTTCCGCGCCTACGACATCCGTGGCGTGGTACCGGAAACCCTCACCGCCGAAACCGCCTACTGGATCGGCCGCGCCATTGGCTCCCAGAGCCTGGCCCAGGGCGAACCGAACGTGTGCGTCGGCCGTGACGGCCGCTTGTCGGGCCCCGAGCTGGTTGAGCAATTGATCAAAGGCGTTGCCGACAGCGGCTGCCACGTCAGCGACGTGGGACTGGTGCCGACCCCCGCGCTGTACTACGCCGCCAACGTGTTGGCCGGTAAATCCGGGGTGATGCTCACCGGTAGCCACAACCCGTCGAACTACAACGGCTTCAAGATCGTCATCGCCGGCGACACCCTCGCCAACGAGCAGATCCAGGCCCTGCATACCCGCCTCAAGACCAACGACCTGAGCAGTGGCCAGGGCAGCGTGACCAAGGTCGATATCCTTCCTCGCTACAACGACGAGATCGTCAAGGACGTGAAGCTCGCCCGCCGCCTGAAAGTGGTAGTCGATTGCGGCAACGGCGCGGCCGGCGTGATCGCCCCGCAACTGATCGAAGCCCTGAACTGCGAAGTCATCCCACTGTTCTGCGATGTGGACGGCAACTTCCCTAACCACCACCCGGACCCGGGCAAGCTGGAAAACCTCGAAGACCTGATCGCCAAGGTCAAGGAAACCAACGCCGACCTGGGCCTGGCCTTCGACGGCGACGGCGACCGCGTGGGCGTGGTGACCAATACCGGCAGCGTGGTGTTCCCGGACCGCCTGCTGATGCTGTTTGCCAAGGACGTGGTGGCGCGCAACCCCGATGCCGAGATCATTTTCGACGTGAAATGCACCCGTCGCCTGGTGCCGCTGATCAAGGAATATGGCGGCCGCCCGCTCATGTGGAAAACCGGTCACTCGTTGATCAAGAAGAAAATGAAACAGAGCGGCGCCCTGCTGGCCGGCGAAATGAGCGGCCACATCTTTTTCAAGGAACGCTGGTTCGGTTTTGATGATGGCATCTACAGCGCCGCGCGCCTGCTGGAGATCCTCAGCAAGGAAAAATCCACGGCCGAAGAACTGTTCGCGACCTTCCCGAACGATATTTCTACGCCAGAAATCAATATCCATGTGACCGAAGAGAGCAAATTCAGCATCATTGATGCTCTGCACGACGCCCAGTGGGGCGAAGGCGCCGAACTGACCACCATCGACGGTGTGCGGGTCGACTACCCACAAGGCTGGGGCCTGGTCCGCGCCTCCAACACCACACCGGTGCTGGTGCTGCGTTTCGAAGCCGACAACGAGGCGGAACTGCAGCGCATCAAGGACGTATTCCACGCCCAACTCAAACGTGTTGCACCTGATCTCCAACTACCGTTTTGATTTTTTGAAGCACTACCGGAGCCCTGAATGACCCTCGAACGCGAAGCCGCCGCCAACACCGCCAAGGTCCTGTCCGAAGCGTTGCCTTATATCCGACGCTACGTCGGCAAGACCCTGGTGATCAAATACGGCGGCAACGCGATGGAAAGCGAGGAGCTCAAGACCGGCTTCGCCCGCGACATCGTGCTGATGAAGGCCGTGGGCATCAACCCGGTGGTCGTACACGGTGGTGGCCCGCAGATCGGCGACCTGCTCAAGCGCCTGTCGATCGAGAGTCACTTCATCGACGGCATGCGCGTGACCGATGCACAGACCATGGATGTGGTGGAGATGGTCCTGGGCGGCCAGGTCAACAAGGACATCGTCAACTTGATCAACCGCCATGGCGGCAGCGCCATCGGCCTGACGGGCAAGGACGCCGAGCTGATCCGGGCGAAGAAACTCACCGTCACCCGCCAGACCCCGGAGATGACCCAGCCGGAAATCATCGACATCGGTCATGTGGGCGAAGTAGTCGGCATCAACACCGACCTGCTGAACCTGCTGGTCAAGGGCGACTTCATCCCGGTCATCGCGCCCATCGGCGTGGGCGCCAACGGTGAGTCGTACAACATCAACGCCGATTTGGTGGCAGGCAAGGTTGCCGAGGCACTGAAAGCTGAAAAGCTGATGCTGCTGACCAACATCGCCGGCCTGATGGACAAGTCGGGCAAGGTCCTGACCGGACTGTCGACCCAGCAGGTCGATGACCTCATCGCCGACGGCACCATCTACGGCGGCATGCTGCCGAAGATTCGTTGCGCGCTGGAAGCGGTACAGGGCGGCGTCGGCAGCTCGCTGATCATCGACGGCCGGGTGCCCAATGCGATCCTGCTGGAGATCTTCACCGATACCGGCGTGGGTACGTTGATCAGCAATCGCAAGCGTCCCTGATAGCTGACACACCAAAATCGCGATCCTTGGCAGTTTTCAAAGTGGATTCAAAACATGAAGTCCATTTTGCACTGGCAGGGCTCGCGTTTTTTTTCGCGAGCAAGAAGACATCAAGCTTACCCTGTCTTGATTTTCAGCGATGATGCCATTTCAACAAACGCTGAAACCACCCATTTTGCTGAAATACGTGGACTACTTTCACTGAAATGGGTAATTTCAGCATTCGTTGAAAAGGTCTCTGTCAATGAAAATGCTCACAATAAACGCGAAAGAGGCGCTTCAAGACCTCCTAGGCAAAGTACCGGTCATCGAGATAAAAAGCGTGAAGATCTCGCTGCCAGCCAAAACCTGGGCCCCTGATCTCATCGTTGAAATAGACGCTTCGGGAAAATCGCACTTCCTGGCCTGCGACATCAAAGCCAACGGACAGCCCCGATTTGTTACCGCAGCCATACTCCAACTTCGCGACTACGTCAGTGAAAGGAGTACAGAGATCACGCCTATCGTGATAGCCCCCTACCTTTCGCTTGCTGCGAGACAGGCATGCCGGGAAAAAGGCGTGGGTTATCTGGATCTGGAGGGCAATGCCTGGCTGTCGTTCGATGGTGTATTCATCGACCACCAAGTCGCAGAAAAGCCGCCCTCGGAAAACAGAGGGCTGAAATCTCTCTTCAAGCCGAAGTCAGCACAGATCCTTCGTACGATGTTGCGCGAGCCCGATCATGCATGGCGTGTGATAGAACTCTCCGAGGCAGCCAATGTGAGCTTGGGTCAAGTCAGCAATGTGCGCACGGCCCTACTTGATCGCGAATGGGGACAAGCAACACGCGATGGATTTTTCCTGTGCGATCCTCAATCGCTTCTGGATGCATGGGTCCAAGCCTATGAGGCTCCATCCGGGGAGCGTAAAAAATTCTATACCGCCTTACACGGCAGCTCCCTGGAGAATGCGGCACGCAGCGTAATCGGCGAAAAAGGCTATGGACGCACGGTATTTTCCTCGTTTTCCGCCGCACAATGGCTCGCCCCCTACGCCCGAGTCAGCACGAATTATTTTTACGCCGACAGTGAAGGCCTGGAAAAATTAATCACAGCTCTGCAACTGGTCCCCGTCACCAAGGGTGAAAATGTGGTGATTACCCTCCCTAAGGACGAAGGGCTCCTTTTGGACGTCGTCGAAGCGGCGCCCGATGCGATATGCACCAGCCCCGTTCAAACCTATTTGGACCTATCCATTGCTGGCGAGCGCGCAAAGGAAGCGGCCGAATATCTACGCCAGGAAAAACTGGCATGGCCCCGGTAGTACCGCAGGAACCTCAATCGGCCTCGGATTATGAAGACAGGACGACGGTGGCAGTTAAAGCAGTACTCGTCGAAATGGGTCAGATCCTGGGTAGCTTCAAAGGAAAGTTCGCAGTGATTGGCGGTGCAGTGCCATGGCTGCTCCTTGCAAATGACGATATGCAGCATGTCGGTACACTCGATGTCGACTTGAGCCTTGATGCAGAAGCACTGGGTGATGGCGAGTACGCGACTCTGGTCGAAGCCTTGATGGGCAATGGGTACGAGCAGAGAGGAGAGTTACGACGCTTTCAACTCGTTCGCCAGGTTCCCGTGGACGACGGGGGAGCCCCGATAGATGTGATCGTGGATTTCTTGATGCCACGCGATGCTGCGATCATTCAAAACAAACCGCCTATTCTGAGCGACTTTGCAGTTCAACGTGCCGACGGTGCCGACCTGGCAATGCGGTTTTATCAGATGGTCGCAATTGAAGGACCTATGCCTACCGGCGGTACAAATCGAGTCGAGGTTGCCGTGTGCTCTATCCCGGCACTGCTCGCAATGAAAGGCTATGCCCTTAATGGACGACACAAGCAGAAAGACGCCTACGACATTTACTATTGCGTTCGCAATTTTCCGGGCGGCATAGCAGCGCTCGCGCAGGAATGCCGCCCCGTACTTGAAACCGGAAGTGGCGAGCAAGGCTTTCTGTACATCTGCCAGAAATTTGATATTGCCGACGGTTATGGCCCGACGTCCGTAAGGCGTTTCGTCGAAGACAGCCAGATCCTTGAGGATCGGACGCCAGATCAGTGGCAGCAGGATGCTTTCGGGCAAGTGGATGCCTTACTTCGCGCCCTTCATTTACGGGAGTGAACATTCACTGAAAAAAACAAGGCCCTGTTTCCGGGGCCTTGGTTTTTAGACGCCGAACTGGGCGCGGTAGGCTTCCACTGCCGGCAAATGCTGCTTGAGCTGCGGATCATCGGCCAAAAATTCCAGCACTTGGTTCAGCGACACAATGCTGACCACCGGAATGCCGAAATCGCGCTCCACTTCCTGGATCGCCGACAGCTCGCCGTTGCCGCGCTCCTGGCGGTTCAGGGCGATCAGCACACCAGCGGCCTTGGCGCCTTCCTGGGAACCGATGATCTGCATCACTTCGCGAATGGCGGTGCCCGCGGTGATCACGTCGTCGATGATCAATACTTCGCCGGTCAGCGGCGCGCCGACCAGGCTGCCGCCTTCGCCGTGGGCCTTGGCTTCCTTGCGATTGAAGCACCAGGGCAGGTCGCGGCCGTGGTGTTCGGCCAAGGCCACAGCGGTGGTGGCAGCCAGCGGGATGCCTTTGTAGGCCGGGCCAAACAATACGTCGAACGGGATGCCGCTCTCGACGATGGCTGCGGCATAGAAACGGCCCAACTGCGCCAGGGCGGTTCCGCTGTTGAACAGGCCCGCATTGAAGAAGTACGGGCTGGTACGCCCGGACTTGAGGGTGAATTCACCGAAGCGCAAAACGCCGCGATCGATGGCAAAGCGAATGAAATCGCGCTGATACGCCTGCATGAAAAAAGCCTCAAATACCGCGGATTTAGCTAAATAGGTACACGGCGTGTATCATACACGCACGTGATTTTTGGGGCCATTTATGCGGATCATCAGTGTGAACGTCAATGGTATTCAGGCTGCAGTCGAGCGTGGTTTGCTCAGTTGGCTGCAAGCACAGAATGCCGACGTCATCTGCCTGCAGGACACCCGCGCCTCCGCCTTTGAACTGGACGATGCAGCCTTCCAACTGGATGGTTACTTCCTTTATGCCTGCGATGCCGAAGTCCCCGCCCAGGGTGGCGTGGCTTTGTACTCGCGGCTGCAACCGAAGGCTGTCATCAACGGTCTCGGTTTCGAGACGGCGGACCGCTACGGGCGCTACCTGCAAGCCGATTTCGACAAGGTCAGCATCGCGACCTTGCTGCTCCCTTCGGGGCAGAACGGCGATGAAGATTTGAATCAGAAATTCAAGTTGATGGACGACTTCGCCCGTTACCTTGATAAACAGCGGCGCAAACGTCGCGAGTACATTTATTGTGGCTCGCTGTACGTGGCGCAACAGAAGCTGGATATCAAGAACTGGCGCGACAGCCAGCAATCTCCTGGTTTCCTGGCGCCGGAACGGGCCTGGATGGACGAGATCATTGGCAACATGGGTTATGTCGACGCCCTGCGTGAAGTCAGCCGTGAAGGCGACCAGTACAGCTGGTGGCCAGACAACGAGCAGGCCGAGATGCTCAACCTCGGCTGGCGTTTCGACTACCAGCTGCTGACGCCCGGGTTGCGCCGCTTCGTACGCAGCGCCCGCCTGCCGCGCCAGCCACGGTTCTCGCAGCATGCGCCGCTGATCGTGGATTACGATTGGACGCTGACCATCTAAGCGTATCGGCGATAGCCCTCCGGTAGACCGAACAAAAAATGCCCGTATCGCAAGATACGGGCATTTTTCATGGAGCACGCTACCGCCCAGAACATCAAGTCACGGCGAAAAACGGCAGGGCCAGGTACAACTTGATGACGATGACGTTAATGATATCGATGAAGAACGCCCCCACCATCGGCACCACCAGAAACGCTATTTGCGAAGGTCCGTAGCGCTGCGTCACAGCTTGCATGTTGGCGATGGCCGTCGGCGTGGCGCCCAGCCCAAAACCGCAATGTCCCGCCGCCAATACCGCGGCATCGTAGTGACTGCCCATGATCCTGAACGTCACGAAAATCGCAAACAGTGCCATGACCAATGTCTGCGCCGCCAGGATGATGAAGATCGGCAAGGCCAATGAGGCCAGGTCCCATAATTTGAGTGACATCAAGGCAATCGCCAGGAACAACGACAAGCTGACGTTGCCAAGCACGGATACTTCTCGTTCGAATACTTGATACAAGCCAAGTGCCGAAAGCCCGTTGCGCAAGACCACTCCCACGAACAAGACGCAAACGAACGTCGGCAATTCGAATGCAGTACCGTGGAGCTGCCCATTCAAGAGCGTGCCGGCCAACAGGCTGACCGCGATCAAAGCAAGTGTCTCGATAAACGAAAACGCCGTTATCGAGCGCTCTTTGTTTGGCTGCTCGAAGCCCTTGGGCATCCGGGGTTTTTCTGGCTCAAGGCCGCCGGGTGATTGGACACGCTTGATGAGCAACCGCGCAACCGGCCCACCGATCAAGCCACCCAACACCAAGCCAAACGTCGCGGAAGCCATCGCAAGCTCGGAGGCGGAAGCCAGACCGTATTTCTCACTGAACACCGCCCCCCACGCCGCGCCTGTACCGTGACCGCCCGCCAAGGTGACCGAGCCTGTCAGCAACCCGATCAACGGATCGAGCCCCAGCGCTTTTGCGAGCCCGATACCCATCGCATTCTGGACCACCAGCAGGCCGACCACCGCAAGCAGGAAAATTCCCACCACGCGCCCACCCCTTTTCAGGCTGGCGAAATCCGCACTCAGGCCGATCGTGGCAAAAAACGCCAGCATCAACGGTGTTTGCAATGAAGTATCAAATCGAACTTCAACTTCAAGCCCCCGCAGAGCCAAAAGAACCAGGGCGACTACCAACCCGCCCGCAACAGGTTCAGGGATATTGTAGGCACGCAGAAAACCAACACGCTTAACAAGTCCGCGCCCCAACAAAAGCACTAACGAGGCGGCGACAAGCGTTCCATAGAAATCGAGCTGAAGCATGAGTATTATTCTTTTGACATATATTCAGGGGCGAACTTTTTACCTGGACACGCCTCTTGAACAGGTTGATCTACTCAACACTGATTGGCTTTGAATTCAAGGACCTTCAATGGTCTGAATATATCGAAATATTTCTAAAGGAATATAACTTGGGGGCAACTCTATCAACCGGACGCCCCGACTGCCAAGAAGATAAGTAGTGCTGACATTTTGCAGTTGTGACTAAAAATGTAAAAGGCGTAATGCAACGTAGGATAATTCTGTACGTCGCCGGAGCCCATACAAGGGAGAAACACTTATGTATTCAAGTAAACTCAACACTGCACAATGAGTCGCGTCATTGTCAGTAGCACAAACCAAGAAGCCGATATCACTATCGGCTTCTTGAGGACAACGATTCAAGCTGGGTCAGCCTTCGAACCATCGAGCTCTTCAACACGCTCGATCATTAGGATCCGAGTAACGGCCTGATTTCATTGATCGCATACTCAGCGCATTGCTCATCGATTCTTCCGTTGGGTGCACCACCTACTCCGATAGCGCCGATGACATCGTTACCCACCTTAATAGGTACGCCCCCAGTCAACGCCAGGGTTCCGGGAATATTGGACAGGTTCGGGACATTCACCGAGCGCTCCATGAGCGTGCCTGTTGGGGTCTTGAAGGATACGGCGGTATAAGCCTTGCGCTCACTGCCAGCATAGGAAGTCGGACCGGCGCCATTGGAGCGCAGGCTCGCCAGTACTATTCCCGAGCGATCCACCACCGTGGCGGCGACCGACTGGTTGTTTTTGGCACAGACGGCAACGGCGGTCTGCGCCAGTTGCATGGCATGCACGTAGGAAAGGTTTTTTTGTGAAATGACGGCTTGCGTACTCACGGCCTCGGTCGATAGAGGCTCAAGGGGCGGTACTTGCGCGTGAACAGATAAGGCGGCAAAGGTACTCGCTGCAGCCAGGGTAAATATTAGAAGCTTCATGACAAATCCTGTTTTGGTTAGAACATCACGAGGTGCATCCAGTCACCCCGATGGAAAAACCATACTGGACCAAAAATAACGGCCAAGCCCACCCACTTATGGGACAGGATGTAACCACGCGCACGCCAGCCGCGACGACATGACCTTCATGCCGACACCGTACTGCGCCGCTTTACTTATAGATCGTCGAACTTCAGAGGGGCCCAGGGTCGCAATTTGCGAACATAGGCAGTAGCAAAGCAATCGGCGGCACTCCACGAGGAAGCTGCCGCAGAATACTCACCTGGGCGTTATTTAACCAACCGCCAGGTAAACGGATACCGATACGGCTGCCCTTCATTGGCCTTCACGCCGCCAATGATGGTCAGCACCAGCGCACCGATGGCCACCAGGCCGAACAGGAAGAAGCCGATTACCACGATCATCAGCAGCAGGCTGATCGCCGCGGCGATCGCCACGGTGATCTGGAAGTTCAGCGCTTCCTTGCCCTGGGCATCGATGAACGGGTCGGATTCACGCTTGATCTGCCAGATGACCAGCGGCCCGATCAGCGAACCGAACGGAATGAAAATTCCCACTAGTGCAGACAGGTGACAAAACATCGCCCATTGCCGCACTTCTTTGCTCGGCTGGGGCAACAGGACTTGCTCATCACTCATGACATTCTCCTTGTCTGAAGCGCACAACGATCAGTCGGCCAAGGCGGCCTTTTGCAGTTCGAAGATCTCGTTCATGCCTTTCTTCGCCAATTCCAGCATAGCGTTCAATTCTTCCGGCTGGAACGGCGCGCCCTCGGCGGTGCCCTGGACTTCGATGAAACCACCGGCGCTGGTCATGACCACGTTCAGGTCGGTCTCGGCGGCGGAATCTTCCAGGTAATCCAGGTCCAGCACCGGCTCGCCCTGGTACATGCCCACGGACACGGCGGCGATCATTTGCTTGAGCGGGTCACCGCCCTTGAGGCCGCCGCGCTTCTTGATCACTTTCAAGGCATCGACCAGCGCAACCATGGCCCCGGTAATGGAAGCCGTACGCGTGCCGCCGTCGGCCTGGATCACATCGCAATCGACATACAGCGTCACGTCGCCCAGCTTGGACATGTCCAGCGCAGCGCGCAGCGAACGACCGATCAGACGCTGGATTTCCAGGGTGCGGCCGCCCTGCTTGCCACGGCTGGCCTCACGCTGGTTCCGCTCGCCGGTGGCACGCGGCAGCATGCCGTATTCGGCGGTCAACCAGCCCTGGCCTTGACCCTTGAGAAACCGTGGTACGCCGTTTTCGACGCTGACGGTGCAGATGACCTTGGTATCACCGAATTCGACCAGTACAGATCCCTCGGCGTGTTTGGTGTAGTTGCGGGTAATGCGGATCGAGCGAAGCTGATCGGCAGCGCGACCACTTGGACGTTTCATAGGGAACACCTGTACAGAGGACGGAAAACTGCCGGACATTATAGAGCCGTGGGCCGCCAGAGGGCAGTTTAAAAAAGCTGGCGCGACCGGTGAACGCGCCCGAAGCCCCGGCCGACGGGCTGCAGCGGTTTGTTGCCGGAGCTGTTTGGGCGCTTGGGTCCCACTGCGCTACAATCCCGCGCCTTTGCTGTCCTTCAGCATTTATCCACAGATCCCAGGCCCCGCACCCATTGGTTGTGGCCGGCCTGCATTGCGAGGAACCCCCATGGTGCACAGCATGACCGCCTTCGCCCGCGTCGAGAAAGCCGGGGCCCAAGGCACGCTGAGCTGGGAGCTGCGCTCGGTCAACAGCCGTTACCTGGAGCCGCACCTGCGCCTGCCCGAGTCCTTCCGCGACCTGGAAGGCAACGTGCGCGAAGCGCTGCGCCAGGGCCTGTCCCGAGGCAAGCTGGAATGCACCCTGCGTTTCACCGAAGAAAGCACCGGTAACCCCCTGCAAGTGGACCGCGAGCGCGCCGCGCAGTTGGTCGCTGCCGCCGAAACCGTCGCCAGCCTGATCAAAAACCCCGCGGCCCTGAATCCGCTGGAAGTCCTGGCCTGGCCCGGCGTGCTGGTGGGTGACGCGAGCGACCCCCAGGCGCTGAACGCGGAAGCGCTGGCATTGTTCAACCAAGGCCTGAAAGAGCTCAAGGCCGGTCGCGAGCGTGAAGGCGCGGAGCTGGCCCGGCTGATCAACGAGCGCCTGACCTCCATCGAAGAAGACGTCGGCACCCTGCGCGAGCTGGTCCCGCAGATGCTCGCAACCCAGCGCCAGAAGGTCCTCGATCGTTTCGCCGACATGAAGGCCGAGCTGGACCCGCAACGCCTGGAACAGGAAATGGTCATGCTCGCGCAGAAGAGCGACGTGGCCGAAGAACTGGATCGCCTGAGCACCCACATCATCGAAGTCCGCCGGGTCCTCAAGTCCGGCGGCGCGGCCGGTCGCCGCCTCGACTTCCTGATGCAAGAGCTCAACCGCGAAGCCAATACACTGGGCTCCAAAGCCTTCGACCCGCGCAGCACCCAGGCAGCGGTCAACCTCAAAGTGTTGATCGAGCAAATGCGCGAACAAGTGCAGAACATTGAGTAAGGCTAACCCGACATGACCCACAGCACCGGCACTCTCTACATCATTTCCGCGCCCTCGGGCGCCGGCAAGACCAGCCTGGTCAAGGCGCTGATCGACGCCGAGCCGCAGATCCGCGTCTCGGTCTCGCACACCACCCGTGCCATGCGCCCGGGCGAAGTCAACGGCGTGAACTATCACTTCGTCGACCGCGAAGAGTTCGTGAAGATGGCCGAGCACGGCGACTTCCTGGAGCGCGCCGAAGTCTTCGGCAACCTCTACGGCACGTCGCAAAGCTATCTGCAGCAGACCCTCGACGAAGGCCATGACCTGATCCTGGAAATCGACTGGCAAGGCGCCGAGCAGGTGCGCAAGCTGATGCCCCAGGCCCGCTCGATCTTCATCCTTCCCCCGAGCCAACAGGCCTTGCGCCAGCGCCTGACCAACCGCGGCCAGGACAGCGACGAGATCATCGAAGGCCGGATGCGTGAAGCGGTCAGCGAAATGAGCCACTACGTCGACTACGATTACCTGATCATCAACGACGATTTCGCCCACGCGCTGGACGACCTGAAGGCGATTTTCCGCGCCAGCCAGCTGCAACAGAAACGCCAGCAGCAACGTTTCGGTAAATTATTGGCCGAACTACTGGGCTGAACAGCCCTTCCCAAAACCGCTGCGACGGCTTTACATTGGTACTCGCAGCGCGCCGAGGGGTTTGGTTAAAAAATCAGCGCTTCCCTAAACGCTGGTGTTTTTTTAAACTGTCGAGTCCGCTCGCCCAACCGGGCAGCGCGCATATTGCATTCGCTCCGAGGAATACCATGGCCCGCGTAACCGTTGAAGACTGCCTAGAACACGTGGAAAACCGCTTTGAGCTGGTCATGCTCTCTACCAAGCGTGCCCGTCAACTGGCCACCGGCGGCAAAGAGCCATTGGTCCAGTGGGAAAACGACAAGCCTACCGTGGTAGCGCTGCGTGAAATCGCCGAAGGCCTGATGAGCTACGAGTTCATCGCCAACGCTGAGATCGTCGAAGACGAACCGCTGTTCGCAGCGTTCGAGGACGAGTCCAACGAGGCGGTCTAAGCCTATGCCTGGTCGACGTAGCACGGCGCGGGGTCACAGCAAACGGCAGGAGTCACCATCATGCCGAGCATAGACGCCCTCGCCGATCGCTTATCGGCCTACCTCGGCACGGACCAGGTCAACCTGGTCCGCCGAGCCTATTTCTACGCCGAACAAGCCCACGACGGCCAACGCCGACGCAGCGGCGAGGCGTACGTCACGCACCCGCTTGCGGTGGCGAACATTCTTGCCGACATGCACATGGACCATCAGAGCTTGATGGCGGCGATGCTGCATGACGTGATCGAAGACACCGGCATTGCCAAGGAAGCGCTGCAAGCGCAGTTCGGCGAAACCGTGGCCGAACTGGTCGACGGGGTCAGCAAGCTGACCCAGATGAACTTCGAGACCAAGGCCGAGGCCCAGGCCGAAAACTTTCAGAAAATGGCCATGGCCATGGCACGCGACATCCGCGTGATCCTGGTCAAGCTCGCCGACCGCCTGCACAACATGCGCACCCTGGAAGTGCTGTCCGGCGAAAAACGCCGGCGCATCGCCAAGGAAACCCTGGAAATCTACGCCCCCATCGCCAATCGCCTGGGCATGCATGCCATCCGCATCGAGTTCGAAGACCTGGGCTTCAAGGCCATGCACCCGATGCGTTCTGCGCGGATCAACCAGGCCGTCAAGCGCGCCCGGGGCAACCGCAAGGAAATCGTCAACAAGATCGAAGAGTCCCTGAGCCACTGCCTGGCCATCGACGGCATCGAAGGCGAAGTCAGCGGGCGCCAGAAACATCTCTACGGCATCTACAAGAAAATGCGCGGCAAGCGCCGGGCCTTCAACGAGATCATGGACGTCTACGCGTTCCGGATCATCGTCGACAAGGTCGACACCTGCTACCGCGTGCTGGGGGCTGTGCATAATTTGTACAAACCATTGCCGGGGCGCTTCAAGGACTACATCGCGATCCCCAAGGCCAACGGCTACCAGTCGCTGCACACCACGCTCTTCGGCATGCACGGCGTGCCGATCGAAATCCAGATCCGCACCCGTGAAATGGAAGAGATGGCCAACAACGGCATCGCCGCCCACTGGCTCTACAAATCCAGCGGTGACGAACAGCCCAAGAGCACCCACGCCCGCGCCCGGCAGTGGGTCAAGGGCGTGCTGGAAATGCAGCAGCGCGCAGGCAACTCCCTGGAATTCATCGAGAGCGTGAAGATCGACCTGTTCCCGGACGAGGTCTACGTCTTCACGCCCAAGGGCCGAATCATGGAGCTGCCCAAGGGCTCCACGGCCGTGGACTTTGCCTATGCGGTGCACACCGACGTCGGCAACAGCTGCATTGCCTGTCGCATCAACCGCCGCCTGGCACCGTTGTCCGAACCGCTGCAAAGTGGCTCCACGGTGGAGATCGTCAGCGCCCCCGGCGCGCGCCCCAACCCGGCGTGGCTCAATTTCGTGGTCACCGGCAAGGCCCGCACGCACATCCGTCACGCGCTGAAGCTGCAACGTCGCTCCGAATCCATCAGCCTCGGCGAACGCCTGCTGAACAAGGTCCTGAACGGCTTCGACAGCTCCCTGGATAAGATTCCGGGTGAGCGGGTGCAGGTGATGCTCCACGAATACCGTCTCGAATTGATCGAAGACCTGCTCGAAGACATCGGCCTGGGCAATCGCATGGCCTATGTCGTCGCCCGTCGCCTGCTCGGCGAAGGCGAACAGCTGCCAAGCCCCGAAGGCCCGCTGGCGATTCGCGGCACCGAGGGCCTGGTGCTCAGCTATGCCAAGTGTTGCACGCCGATCCCGGGCGATCCGATTGTCGGCCACCTGTCCGCCGGCAAGGGAATGGTGGTGCACCTGGACAACTGCCGCAACATCAGCGAAATCCGCCACAACCCGGAAAAATGCATCCAGCTTTCGTGGGCCAAGGATGTCACTGGCGAGTTCAATGTCGAGCTGCGAGTCGAGCTGGAACACCAGCGCGGCCTGATCGCCCTGCTGGCCAGCAGCGTCAACGCCGCCGACGGCAATATCGAAAAAATCAGCATGGACGAGCGCGATGGTCGCATCAGCGTCGTCCAATTGGTGGTCAGCGTGCACGACCGTGTGCACCTGGCCCGCGTAATCAAGAAGCTGCGCGCCCTGACCGGCGTTATCCGCATCACCCGGATGCGCGCATAACGCCTCAATAGCCTATTCCTTACAAGGAGTCATCGATGACCAAGACCGTAATCACCAGCGACAAGGCCCCAGCCGCCATCGGCACCTATTCCCAGGCGATCAAGGCCGGCAACACGGTGTACATGTCGGGCCAGATCCCACTGGACCCGAAAACCATGGAACTGGTGGAAGGCTTCGAAGCCCAGACCGTGCAGGTGTTCGAAAACCTCAAGGCCGTGGCCGAGGCTGCCGGTGGTTCGTTCAAGGACATCGTCAAGCTGAATATCTTCCTCACCGACCTGAGCCACTTTGCCAAGGTCAACGAGATCATGGGCAAATACTTCGACCAGCCCTACCCTGCCCGCGCCGCCATCGGCGTAGCGGCCCTGCCGAAGGGCTCACAGGTCGAGATGGATGCCATCCTGGTCCTCGAGTAATAAGGTCGGCGCAGCTTCCCCCGCTGCGCCGTTTTCGTCTTGAAAGGATTCCACCATGCGCAAAGCGCTTGCTCTCTCGCTGGCAGCCCTGCTCCTGGGCGGCTGCGCCAGCGACCCTGCCGACCGTGACATCAGCGGCACCTGGATCAACCAGGCGGCCATCGACGCTGCCGCCAAGGGCGGCCCGCTGCGCGAAGCGCTGCAAGGCTATGGCCCGAACCTGGAATGGGACGTCAACACCCGGGCCGGCCAGGCGCGCTACACCAACGGTTTTGAAAACGTCGAAGGCAAGTTGCTGGGCGAAGAAGACGGCGCTTGGAAAGTCGACTTCTACGGCAGCTCCGCCAGCGAACTCAAGCGCGACGGCGACCAGTTGAGCCAGGCCGCCACCGAGAACGAACCGCAGCAGGTGTTCGACCGCGCGCAAGTGCAGGCACCGGAAGGCGCACCCATCGGTGCCAGTTTCGAGCGCGCGCTGTATGCCGCTTACCTCGGCGGCGCGTGGAACATCACCAGCGGCCCCGGCCAGGGCGCCACCGTGCAATTCCAACCCGACGGCCAGGTCAGCGGCCTGCCGGGTGCCGATCGCTACGCCTTGTGCCTGGCCGGCGATTGCGCCTCCATGAGCGGCGGCAACGACAACATCTGGCTGCAACAAAACGGCCAGGGCAATACATGGATCTTTGCCCGCGACGGCAAGAAGCTGGAGATTTTCCAGACCGTGAATGCGGCATTGGCGGATGAAATGCCTTCGTTCACGCCGGGCAACCGGCAGTGGGTGCTTGAAAAGCAGTAGGAGCCACGACGCAACTCTCATGTGGGAGCGGGCTTGCTCGCGAAGACGGCATGGCAGTCAACGAAGATGTTGAATGTCAGGGCCCCTTCGCGAGCAAGCCCGCTCCCACAGGTGCTTTGGGGTGTCAGGCGAATCAGCAGCGCCCTTCCAGAATCGCCGCATACCCCTCGCGAAAACTCGGATAACGCGGCGTCCAGCCCAAGGCCTTCGCCCGGGCATTGCTGCAGCGCTTGCTGCCGGCGCGCCGCACGCTGGCATCTTCGGCCCACTCGGTAACACCCATGAATTCCCGCAGCCAGCCCACGACTTCGGCCAACGGCGCAGGGGCATTGTCGACGCCGATGTAGCAGTCGTCCAGCACCTTGCCTTGGCGATCAGCCTCCAGCAGAAACGCCAGCAAGCCGGCCGCGTCGTCAGCGTGGATACGATTGGCGTACAGCGGCGGGTCGATCACCACGCGATAACCCTGGCGCACCTGGCTCAGCAACCACTCCCGACCTGGACCATAAATGCCGGTCAGGCGCACGCGACTGGCCGGAATGCCGCTGTCCAGGGCGACTTGCTCGGCTTCGAGCATCAATCGACCGGAATATCCGCCGGCCACGGTGGGCGACGTTTCATCCACCCATTCGCCCTGCTGCTGCCCATACACACTGCTGCTGGACACAAACAACAGGCGCTTGGGCCGTTGGCCATGCTGCTTCAGCCAGCCCAGCACATGCTGCAACCCTTCGACGTAAGCGCTGCGATAGCCCGCCTCGTCATGGTCGGTGGCCGCCGCGCTGTACACCAGGTAATCCAGGGACCCGGTGGGCCAGTCGGCGGGGCATTGCTCGCTGAATAAATCCCCTGCCACCCCGATGACACCCGCCGGCAAGTTCGAAACCGTGCGCCGCAGGCCATGGACTTGCCAATGTTCGGCCACTAACTGGCTGGCCAGGCGGCCGCCGATATCACCGCAGCCGGCGATCAAAACAGAAGGCGCGGACATCAAGAACTCCTCTGGCAAAGCCGCAGACTAGCCTCCGTGGGGGATGAGCGGCTAGCCATGCGACAAAAAAAGTAACTGTATTACTTTTGTTAACAAGAATTACTTGCAATAATGCTCGCCACTTTTGTTCTCGGCCCACGAGGCCTGGAAGAACATCAACCTTCTTTTTTTCTCAGGTCCGGCCAGCATGAAACGCTCTCTATCCCCCGCTTCGCCAACCAATCGACCTCGTGCCTGGAGCACGGTAGCCGCCTTGTTGTTCAGCCTGTTGCTGGCACCTGCCGCGGCCTTCGCCGATGCACAGGCGCCCGCCACGACCCCAGCGACGACTCCGGCCGCCGCACCTGCTGCTGCCCAGGCGCCTGCCGATCCAGCCGCTCCCGTTGCGACGCCGGCCGCCACCGACCCGGCCCAAGCCGTCGAGGCCGATGCACCTGAAGTGCTCGAAGCCGACAATACCCTGGGCATGGCCCACGACCTGTCGCCATGGGGCATGTACCAGAACGCCGACATCATCGTGAAGATCGTGATGATCGGTCTGGCCATCGCCTCGATCATCACCTGGACCATCTGGATCGCCAAAGGCTTCGAGCTGCTGGGTGCCAAGCGTCGCTTGCGCGGTGAAATCGCCGCCCTGAAAAAAGCCGCCACCCTCAAGGAAGCCAGCGCCACCGCGGCGAAGGAAGGCACCCTCGCCAACCTGCTGGTGCATGACGCCCTCGAAGAGATGCGCCTGTCGGCCAACAGCCGCGAGAAGGAAGGCATCAAGGAGCGCGTGAGCTTCCGCCTCGAGCGCCTGGTCGCCGCCTGCGGTCGCAACATGAGCAGCGGCACCGGTGTGCTCGCCACCATTGGTTCCACCGCGCCGTTCGTCGGCCTGTTCGGCACCGTGTGGGGCATCATGAACAGCTTCATCGGCATCGCCAAGACCCAGACCACCAACCTCGCCGTCGTCGCCCCGGGTATTGCCGAAGCCCTGCTGGCAACGGCACTGGGCCTGGTCGCGGCGATCCCGGCGGTGGTGATCTACAACGTCTTCGCCCGCTCCATTGCCGGCTACAAGGCCCAGGTTTCCGACGCTTCGGCTGAAGTCCTGCTGCTGGTCAGCCGTGATCTCGACCACTTGCCGCCCGAGCGTGGCTCGCAACCACACATGGTGAAAGTGGGGTAATCGGCCATGGGCCTGCATTTGAAAGAAGGCGCAGACGACGATCTGGCCGAGAACCACGAAATCAACGTCACGCCGTTCATCGACGTGATGCTGGTGCTGTTGATCATCTTCATGGTGGCCGCCCCACTGGCCACCGTGGACATCAAGGTCGACCTGCCGGCGTCGACGGCCAAGCCTTCGCCGCGGCCGGAGAAACCAGTGTTCCTCAGCGTCAAGGCCGATCAGCGCCTGTTCCTCGGTGAGGAAGAGGTCAAGGCCGACACCCTCGGCGCGACCCTCGACGCCAAGACCCAGGGCAAGAAGGACACGACGATCTTCTTCCAGGCCGATAAAGGCGTGGACTACGGCGACCTGATGAGCGTGATGGACGCGCTGCGGAGCGCCGGCTACCTGAAAGTCGGCCTGGTCGGACTCGAGACGGCGCCTAAAAAATGATCACGACGCGCCAAAAGCTGACGCGTTACAGCGGTAGCCTGGCAGTGGTGCTGGGCGTGCATGCGCTCGCCATCGCCCTGGCGCTGAACTGGACCACGCGAGCACCCATCGAGTTGCCGCCCCAGGCGATGATGGTCGAGCTGGCGCCGGTCCCAGCCCCGCCGCCACCGGCACCGCCAAAAGTCGTCACACCGCCGCAACCGCCCGAGCCGGTGGAAGAGCTGCCGCTGCCTAAACTCGCCGAAGCACCGAAGCCTGAAATCGCCGTGCCCAAGCCGGTCAAGCCCAAGCCCAAGCCTCAACCGCCCAAGCCCAAAACGGTGGAGAAAAAACCCGAGCCGCCGAAGGAACAGCCGTCGGAGCAGAAGCCCAGCGACACGCCGCCCACCCAGTCAGTGGCCGAGAAGTCCGCGCAACCGGCGCCTGGCCCGTCGCCCGCGCAATCGGCTGCCAAGGCCAATTGGCAGGGCACGTTGCTGGCGCATCTGGGCAAGTACAAGAAGTACCCGCCCAGAGCCCAGCAGATGAACAAGGAAGGCACCAACCGCCTGCGTTTCGTGGTGGATGCCGACGGCAACGTGTTGTCATTCGAATTGGTGGGCAGTTCCGGCACGGAGTTGCTGGACCGGGCCACCCTGGAGATGATCCGCCGCGCCCAGCCGTTACCCAAGCCACCGGCGGAGTTACTGACCAACGGCACCATCGAACTGACGGCACCGTTCGTGTACTCCATCGACAAGCGCCGGCGTTGACTCAATCTGGCAATCCGATGGCAGGTTGAATCCTGTGGCGAGGGAGCTTGCTCCCGCTGGGCCGCGAAGCGGCCCCAAAACCAGCGAATGTGCTGCATCAGGCAGACCGCGTTCGCCGCACCAGAGGCCTGCTGCGCAGGCCAGCGGGAGCAAGCTCCCTCGCCACAATGAGCACAACCGACATAAAGGCATCGAAAGATGCCTTTTTCATATCCAGCAACGCCCCACAGACATTCGCCAGTGTCCCACCGCACCCCCAGTCTGATAACGTGCGTCTATCGATTGCAGCCGGTATGCTTGGCTCGCAACTTCACGGACGCTCGCCATGACCCTCACAGAATTACGCTACATCGTGACCCTCGCCCAAGAGCAGCATTTCGGCCATGCGGCCGAGCGTTGCCACGTCAGCCAGCCGACGCTGTCGGTGGGTGTGAAAAAACTTGAAGACGAACTCGGTGTGCTGATTTTCGAGCGCAGCAAAAGCGCCGTGCGCCTGACCCCGGTGGGCGAAGGCATCGTCGCCCAGGCACAGAAGGTCCTTGAACAGGCCCAAGGCATTCGCGAACTGGCCCAGGCCGGCAAGAACCAACTGACCGCCCCGCTGAAAGTCGGCGCGATCTACACCGTCGGCCCGTACCTGTTCCCGCACCTGATTCCGCAACTGCACCGGGTCGCCCCGCAGATGCCGTTGTACATCGAAGAAAACTTCACCCACGTGCTGCGCGACAAGCTGCGCAACGGCGAGCTGGACGCGATCATCATCGCCCTGCCGTTCAACGAAGCCGATGTCCTGACCCTGCCGCTCTATGACGAACCGTTCTACGTCCTGATGCCGGCAGAGCACCCCTGGACCCAGAAGAAAACCATCGACGCCGCCCTGCTCAACGACAAGAGCCTGCTGCTGCTCGGCGAAGGCCACTGCTTCCGCGACCAGGTGCTCGAAGCCTGCCCGACCCTGACCAAGGGCAGCGAAGGCGCCAAGCACACCACGGTGGAATCCAGCTCCCTGGAAACCATTCGCCACATGGTCGCTTCGGGCCTGGGCATCTCGATCCTGCCGCTGTCGGCGGTGGACAGCCACCATTACTCCCCTGGCGTGATCGAAGTCCGCCCGCTGACGCCACCCGTGCCGTTCCGCACCGTTGCCATCGCCTGGCGCGCCAGTTTCCCGCGACCCAAGGCCATCGAAATCCTCGCCGACTCGATCCGCCTGTGCTCCGTGGCCAAGCCGCCCGCTGCCAAGTAAGCCGCTGCCATGACTGAGCTGTCGAAAGTGCCGGTCACGACACTCAAGGGTGTCGGTGAAGCCATGGCCGAGAAACTGGCCAAGGTTGGCCTGGAAAACCTCCAGGACCTGCTGTTTCACCTGCCGTTGCGCTATCAGGACCGCACCCGCGTGGTGCCCATCGGCCATCTGCGCCCGGGGCAGGACGCGGTGATTGAAGGCACCGTCAGCGGCGCCGATGTGGTCATGGGCCGTCGTCGCAGCCTGGTGGTGCGCCTGCAGGATGGCACCGGTGGGCTCAGCCTGCGTTTCTATCACTTCAGCAATGCGCAAAAGGAAGGCCTCAAGCGCGGCACCCGCGTGCGTTGCTACGGCGAAGCACGGCCCGGGGCGTCGGGGCTGGAGATCTATCACCCGGAATACCGCAGCATTACCGGTGACGAGCCGCCGCCCGTGGATGAAACCCTGACCCCGGTCTATCCGCTCACCGAAGGCCTGACCCAACAACGTTTGCGCCAGCTCTGCCAGCAAACCCTGACGCTACTCGGCCCCAGCAGCCTGCCCGACTGGCTGCCCACGGAACTGGCCCGGGACTACCAGTTGGCGCCGCTGGCCGATGCGATCCGCTACCTGCACCATCCGCCTGCCGATGCCGACGTCGACGAACTCGCCCTCGGCCATCACTGGGCCCAGCATCGCCTCGCGTTCGAAGAACTGCTGACCCATCAACTGTCCCAGCAACGCCTGCGCGAAAGCCTGCGTTCCCTGCGCGCCCCGGCCATGCCCAAGGCCAAGGACCTGCCGGCCCGCTATCTGGCTAACCTCGGCTTCACCCCGACGGGCGCCCAGCAACGGGTGGGCAACGAAATCGCCTACGACCTGAGCCAGCCCGAGCCGATGCTGCGGCTGATCCAGGGCGATGTCGGCGCCGGCAAGACCGTGGTTGCCGCCCTCGCCGCGCTGCAGGCCTTGGAGGCCGGTTATCAAGTGGCGTTGATGGCGCCCACCGAAATCCTCGCCGAGCAACATTTCATCACCTTCCAGCGCTGGCTCGAACCACTGGGCATTGAAGTCGCCTGGCTGGCCGGCAAGCTCAAGGGCAAGAACCGCGCCGCCGCCCTGGCGCAGATCGCCGAAGGCGCGCCGATGGTGGTCGGCACCCATGCGCTGTTCCAGGATGAAGTGCAGTTCAAGAACCTGGCCCTGGTGATCATCGACGAACAGCACCGCTTCGGCGTGCAACAACGCCTGGCTTTGCGGCAGAAAGGCGTGGGTGGGCGCATGTGTCCTCACCAACTGATCATGACCGCCACGCCGATCCCACGGACCCTGGCGATGAGCGCCTACGCCGACCTCGACACCTCGATCCTCGACGAACTGCCCCCCGGCCGCACACCGGTCAACACCGTGCTGGTCACCGATACCCGACGAGTGGAAGTGATCGAGCGCGTGCGCAGCGCCTGTGCCGAAGGGCGGCAGGCCTATTGGGTGTGCACATTGATCGAAGAGTCGGAAGAGCTGACCTGCCAGGCGGCCGAAACCACCTTCGAGGACCTCACCGCCGCCCTCGGCGAGTTGAAGGTCGGGCTGATCCACGGCCGCATGAAACCCGCCGAGAAAGCCGCGGTCATGGCTGAATTCAAGGCCGGCGCCCTGCAACTGCTGGTCGCCACCACGGTGATCGAGGTCGGCGTCGACGTGCCAAACGCCAGCCTGATGATCATCGAAAACCCCGAGCGCCTGGGCCTGGCGCAGTTGCACCAGCTGCGCGGCCGGGTGGGCCGGGGCAGCGCCGCCAGCCATTGCGTCTTGCTCTATCACCCGCCACTGTCGCAGATCGGGCGCCAACGGCTGGGGATCATGCGCGAAACCAACGACGGTTTCGTCATCGCAGAAAAAGACCTCGAATTGCGCGGCCCCGGTGAAATGCTCGGCACGCGCCAGACCGGTCTGCTTCAATTCAAGGTAGCCGACCTGATGCGCGACGCCGATCTGCTCCCTGCCGTACGCGACGCCGCCCAGGCCCTGCTGGAACGCTGGCCCGACCACGTCAGCCCACTGCTGGATCGCTGGCTGCGTCATGGGCAGCAATACGGCCAAGTGTGAGCACGCGCTCAGTTTTCAAGACCCGCGTGCCGGACAAGCTGGTTATACTGACCAACTTGTAGGAAAACGGATACAGACCATGACAGAAGCTGCCCTCGTCCCCGAAGCCCCGCACGCTCCGTCTGTTATTCGGCTGTTGCTCGAGAAATTGGGCATCGGCTATGACGAAGTACTCGAACGACCCGGCCTGAACCCAGCCCGCAAGGTGCAGGCGGTGTTGCTGCACGATGCCGTTGGCGCGCTCATGGTGCTGTTTCCACAAAGCCAGCTGCTGGACCTCAATCGCCTGGCCGAACTCACCGGTCGCAAGCTCACGGCGGTGCCGACCGAACGCCTGGAGCGCATGCTCGGCAAACACAGCCTGAGCCTGCTGCCCGGCCTGCCGGCGCTGACCAGCTCACCGTGCCTGTACGAAGAAAGCCTGCTGCGCGAACCCAAATTGCTGATCAACTCCGGCGAGCCGGGGCTGCTGCTGGAAGTGACCAGCGAAGCGTTCAAGACCATGCTCACCAAGGCCAGCGCCGCGACATTTGGCGAAGCCGTGAGCAACATCACCCCCAACCTGGACCGTCCGCACGACGACCGCGCGGAAATCACCCAGGCTGTGCAAGCGTTTACCGCCCGGCGTATCCAGCAACGGCTGGAGGAAACCATCGAGATCCCGCCGCTGGCTGAAACCGCGCAAAAAATCATCAAGCTGCGGGTCGACCCCGACGCCACCATCGACGACATCACCGGCGTGGTGGAAACCGATCCGGCCCTGGCCGCGCAAGTAGTGAGCTGGGCCGCCTCGCCCTACTACGCCTCGCCCGGCAAGATTCGCTCGGTGGAAGACGCCATCGTCCGGGTGCTGGGATTCGACCTGGTGATCAACCTGGCACTGGGCCTGGCCCTGGGCAAAACCCTGAGCCTGCCCAAGGACCATCCGCAACACACCACGCCGTACTGGCACCAGTCGATCTACACCGCCGCCGTCATCGAAGGCCTGACCCGCGCCATGCCGCGGGCCCAGCGTCCCGAAGGCGGCCTGACCTACCTCTCCGGCCTGCTGCACAACTTTGGTTATCTACTGCTGGCCCATGTGTTCCCGCCGCACTTCTCGCTGATCTGCCGACACCTGGAGGTCAACCCGCACCTGTGCCACAGCTACGTGGAGCAACACTTGCTGGGCATCAGCCGCGAGCAGATCGGCGCCTGGCTGATGCGCTACTGGGACATGCCCGACGAACTGGCCACCGCCCTGCGCTTCCAGCACGACCCGCACTACGACGGCGAATACGCCGCCTACCCGAACCTGGTGTGCCTGGCCGTGCGCTTGCTGCGCTCGCGCAGCATCGGCTCCGGCCCGGATGAAGACATCCCGGATGCGTTGCTCGAACGTGTGGGCCTGACCCGGGAAAAGGCCAACGATGTGGTCAGCAAGGTGCTTGAGGCCGAAGTGCTGCTGCGGGAACTGGCTTCGCAGTTCGGCCACTGATGCCCGGCTGATTCATAGCTCATTGATGGCTAACTGCCTGATGAGCTCATTGGCTGCTGACTGAAGAGCTTTTGTGGCGAGGGAGCTTGCTCCCGCTCGGCTGCGTAGCAGCCGCAAAACCTGCCGACGCGATCTGCCTGGAAGACCGTGTCAATCCGTTTGGGGCCGCTTCGCCGCCCAGCGGGAGCAAGCTCCCTCGCCACAGGGGAGTCACTTGGCTTTAGGTTTCCTCGGCTTCAGGTACTTGGTCAGCCCCTGGAACCAGATCACCAGCGCCGGGTTGCCCTTGATCTGGATCGACTTGTCCTGAATCCCCGTCATGAATGCCAACTGCTTGTTCTTGGCCTGCATCGTCGCGAAGCCATAGGCGGCGTCCTTGAAGGCGATGGCGAAGGCCGGGGTCGGGTAAACCCCGGACTGGCTGGTGATGCGCTGGTTCTTCACGGTGAAATGCCGGGCGACCTTGCCATCCAGGGTTTGCAACTGGAACACCAACTCCTTGTCGCCCAACTGCTGTTGGAACGCCGGGTTGGTCCGGCTGGCCTTGCCCATCAACAACCCCAGCATCCACAACAGAAAACGAAATTTCATGGGCACAGCCTCGTGAGAAAAGATCAATGGCTGGCAGTTTAGCGATTCTTCGGCGCAACGCCATCATCGGATCGCTTTAGCGGAAGATCAGCTGGTTTTCGCGAAAGATGACTGCCAAGTCACGAATTCAAAATCAAAAGATCGCAACCTTCGGCAGCTCCTACATCGATTTCCGTAGGAGCTGCCGAAGGCTGCGATCTTTTGATCTTTTTGCCCTGCCAAACCCTCGGACATTTCCTTCAAGACGCGGGGGTGTTCATGAACTAGGCACCCTGGTTTTGCGCGGCTAACCTGGGTTCGTCATCGCAAAAAACGGTGACACGGACGTGCAAGTCCGGTACATATCGGCGCGCAACTGCTACGCCAAACGGCTCACGCTCGTATTGGTGTGTTTATGGCGGCTGCGCGCGGGAGACTCTCGAGGTCTGCCGGGGTCCGATATGCCCGGTCTTGCACACCCGCGCACAGCTGCCACCCCTTTCGGTGCAACGAAAGGTGCCAGCCTTCATTCAATACATATCGGAAATACAGTTATGTTCAAGGTCACTCCAAATCCGCCACAAAGCGGCCACAAATCCCGCGTCCAAGCGCAGGAAGAAAAAAAGCTCGAAGACGCCGCCACCCGCGCCCTCGACTACTACCTCAACCCCAAGCCCGCCTCACCGCCCGAGCCCGACAAAAACCAACTCTTCATCGTGTCCCCCCACATC
>NZ_JABWRB020000006.1 GCF_014268745.2 Pseudomonas zanjanensis
AAAGCGCTCTCGCCACAGGATCGTCGGGCACAAAAAAGGCGCGTCACCCCCAGTGGATGACGCGCCTTTTTTACACGGTGAGGCGTTAGCTCCCCGCCACCATCATCCGCTCGATCAGCACCGAGCCGGTGCGGATGTTGCTGCGCAATTCCAGATCGTTGCCCACGGCCACGATCTGTTTGAACATGTCGCGCATGTTCCCGGCGATGGTCACTTCCTGGACCGGGAACTGGATCTCGCCGTTCTCGACCCAGAAACCCGCCGCGCCACGGGAATAATCCCCGGTGACCATGTTCAGGCCGTGGCCCATCAGTTCCGTCACCAGCAGGCCCCGACCCATGCGGCGCAGCAAGGCAGCCTGGTCTTCTTCGCCATGGGTCACGAACAGGTTATGCACGCCACCGGCATTGGCGGTGCTCGGCATGCCGAGCTTACGGCCCGAATAGGTGCCGAGGATGTAGGACACCAGTTCGCCGTTTTCCACGAACGGCTTGGCATAGGTGGCCAGGCCATCGCCATCGAACGCCGAACTGCCCATGGCCTGCATCAGATGCGGACGCTCGTCGATGGTCATCCATTCCGGGAACAGCTTCTGGCCCAGCGCGCCCTCGAGGAACGACGACTTGCGGTACAAGTTGCCGCCGGACACCGCTGACAAGAAGCTGCCGAACAGTCCACCGGCCAACTCGGCCGAAAACAGCACCGGCACTTCGCAGGTCGGCACCGGCCGCGCGCCCAGACGGCTGGCCGCCCGTTGCGCGGCTTTGCGGCCGATGCTCACCGGGTCCGCCAGCAAGGTGCCCTGGCGGCTCACGTCGTACCAGTAGTCGCGCTGCATCTGGCCGTCGGCTTCGGCGATCATCACGCAACTGAGGCTGTGACGGGTCGATGCATAACCGCCGATGAAACCGTGGCTGTTGCCGTAGACCCGGCAGCCCTGGTGGGTATTGAGCGTCGTGCCGTCGGCGTTCTTGATCCGGCTGTCGGCCTCGAATGCCGCCGCTTCGCAACGCAGTGCCTGCTCGATGGCCTGCTCTGGGGTGATGTCCCAGGCGTGGAACAGGTCGAAATCCTTCAGTTCCTTGCACATCAGCGCAGCATCGGCCAGGCCCGAAGCTTCGTCTTCGGAGGTGTGCTGGGCAATCGCCAGCGCGGCGGCGACGGTTTCGCGGATGGCGTCTGGGCCGCTGGCCGAGGTGCTGGCCGAGCCCTTGCGCTGGCCCACGTACAAGGTGATGCCAAACCCCTGGTCGCGATTGAACTCGACGGTTTCCACCTCGCGCTGGCGTACCGACGTCGACAGGCCCTGCTCCAGGGACACCGCCACTTCGCATGCACTGGCACCCTGGCGCTTGGCCTCGGCGAGGATCTGCTCGACCTGTTCCTGCAGTGCCGGCAATGCTTGCGGGCCGACGCTTTGAACTGCACTCATGGTGTTCTCCACTCAAATTCTGTTTTCGGTGATGGCCATCGAGCGACCGGGCCGGACAAGCGGCCCCCGACTGGTTATCATGGCGGCGTTTCTTTGCGGACTGCCACCATGGTTGATTCTTACGACGACTCCCTCTACGAGGGTGAAAAAAGCAAATCCCAGGTCAAACGCGAGCTGCATGCTCTGGTTGACCTCGGCGAGCGCCTGACAACACTCAAGCCTGACTTGCTGGCCAAACTGCCTTTGACCGACGCCTTGCGCCGGGCCCTGGCCGATGCGCCCAAGCACACCGCGAATATCGCGCGTAAACGGCACCTGCAATTCATCGGCAAACTGATGCGCGATCAGGACACTGACGCCATCCTGGTGCTGCTCGATCAACTCGATGCCTCCACCCGACAGTACAACGAACGTTTCCACAACCTGGAACGCTGGCGCGATCGCTTGATCGCAGGCGACGACGGCACCCTGGAAAAGTTCGTCATCGACTACCCGGAGGCCGATCGCCAGCAACTGCGCTCCCTGATCCGTCAGGCCCAGCACGAACTGGCGCAGAACAAGCCACCGGCCTCGAGCCGTAAAATCTTCAAGTACATCCGTGAGCTGGACGAGACTCAACGCGGCCTGCGTTGAGCTTCACCCGCTTCACGCCCCTCCACGGGGTGACTGTTACCGTGGCGAGGGAGCTTGCTCCCGCTGGGCTACGCAGTAGCCCAAATGCGGTTGCTACGCAACCGAGCGGGAGCAAGCTCCCTCGCCACGACTCAAGCAAGTCCCCGAATGTCTTCAAGCGCCCGTGCCACCCACGGTAATCGCATCGATCTTCAGGGTCGGCTGGCCGACGCCCACCGGCACCGATTGCCCGTCCTTGCCGCACGTACCCACCCCGCTGTCCAGCGACAGGTCGTTACCCACCATCGACACCTTGCTCATCGCCTCCGGCCCGTTGCCGATCAGGGTCGCGCCCTTGACCGGTGCGGTGATCTTGCCGTCTTCGATCAGGTAGGCCTCGCTGGTGGAGAACACGAATTTGCCGCTGGTGATGTCCACTTGGCCACCGCCGAGGTTGGCGCAATAAATGCCTTTTTTCACCGAGGCGATGATCTCCGCCGGATCGCTCTGGCCACCCAGCATGTAGGTGTTGGTCATGCGCGGCATCGGCAGGTGTGCATAAGACTCACGGCGACCGTTGCCGGTGCGGGCCACACCCATCAATCGGGCGTTGAGCTTGTCCTGCATGTAGCCCTTGAGCACACCGTTTTCGATCAGCGTGGTGCATTCGGTCGGTGTGCCTTCATCGTCGACGCTCAGGGAGCCACGACGCCCGGCCAGGGTGCCGTCATCGACAATGGTGCAGAGCTTCGAGGCGACCATTTCCCCCATGCGCCCACTGTAGGCCGAGCTGCCCTTGCGGTTGAAGTCGCCTTCCAGGCCGTGGCCCACCGCTTCGTGCAACAGCACGCCGGACCAGCCGGAGCCGAGCACCACGGGTAATGTACCGGCCGGGGCCGGGATGGCTTCGAGGTTGACCAACGCCTGGCGCAGCGCTTCGCGGGCATAGCCCATGGCGCGGTCTTCACTGAGGAAATAACGGTAGTCGGTGCGCCCGCCACCGCCATGGCCGCCGCGCTCGCGACGGCCGTTCTGCTCGACGATCACACTGACGTTGAAACGAACCAATGGCCGCACGTCCGCCGCCAGGCCACCGTCGGTGGAGGCCACCAGGATCCGTTCCCAGACCCCGGCCATGCTGACCGACACTTGCTGGATACGCGGGTCGAGGGCGCGGGTGGCGACGTCGATGCGCTTGAGCAGCTCGACTTTTTCGGCGCGGCTCATGACTTCCAGCGGGTTGTCCGGGGCATAGAGCTGCGCCACGTCCTGGCTGCTGAATGCCTGGACCGTGCCGTTCTGCCCGGCCCGGGAGATCGAGCGGGCCGCACGGGCCGCTGCGCCGAGGGCTTCGAGGGTGATGGCGTTGCTGTAGGCAAAACCGGTTTTTTCGCCGGACTGGGCACGCACGCCCACGCCCTGGTCGAGGTTGAAACTGCCCTCCTTGACGATGCCGTCTTCCAGCGACCAGGACTCGGAGATCTGGCCTTGGAAATACAGGTCGGCGGCATCGATACCCGGGCCGGCCAGGTCGCCCAGCACGCCTTGCAGGCTTTCGAGGGTCACGCCGCCGGGGGCTAAAAGGTGTTCACTGACTGAGGACAACAACCCGCTCATATGTTTTACGCCTTGAATTCGTCGTCTTGGACAGGCCGCTGTCGAGCGCCCTGCGAGAAAAAGCGCCGATGGCTGGCCACCGGCATGCGCGCCCTGATGGACGCCTGTTCGCTGCTGTCGCGCTCGGCCACCAGTACGGCCTCGCCTTGATCCTGTTGCGCCAGCACGCGGCCCCACGGGTCGACAATCGCGGCATGGCCAAAGGTTTCCCGAGGCCCCGGATGCACGCCACCCTGGGCGGCCGCCAGCACATAGCACTGGGTCTCGATGGCCCGGGCGCGGATCAGCACGTCCCAATGGGCCGCGCCGGTCACCGCGGTAAACGCCGACGGTGCCGTGATCAGCTCGGCCCCGGCAGCGCGTAGTTCGCTGTAGAGCTCCGGGAACCGCAAGTCATAACAGACCGTCAGGCCAACGCGGCCGACGGGGGTATCGGCCACCACCACGTTGGCACCATAAGCATAGTCATCCGATTCCCGATAACGCCCGCGATTGTCCGCCACGTCCACATCGAACAGGTGCAGCTTGTCGTAGCGCGCCACGATCTGGCCCTGGTCATCGACCAGCAACGAACAGGCATGGGACCGGCCCTCGGGCTGGTCCTTGGGTGGCAACGGCAGCGTACCGGCCACAATCCATAACTTGAGGTCACGGGCGGCCTGTTTCAACCAGGGCAGGATCGGTCCCTGACCAAAGGCTTCGGCACGCCCGATGTCGGCCACGTCCCGCCGCCCCATCGCCGCGAAATTCTCCGGCAGCACCGCCAGCCTCGCACCGCCAGCGGCAGCCTGCTCCAGCAGCACCCGGGCACGGGCCAGGTTGGCGAGCACATCGCTTTGGCTGACCATTTGAATCACGGCGACTGGCATGGTACTTCCCTCACTTCTCGTATCACTCACCTGTGGGAGCGGGCTTGCTCGCGAAGGCGGTATGTCTGTCACATCAATATTGACTGTGCCGACGCTTTCGCGAGCAAGCCCGCTCCCACAGGGGATTCGCGCCAACTCGTCAAAACGGCTTGTCAAAGGTGATCTTCGGCTCTTTCCACGGCCCCTTGACGTCGTATCTTACGCTGGCAAAGCGCGCCACGCGGTCACCGATTAGCTTGTCGATCAGAAACAGCGCCCCACCCACCGCCGGCGCGCCAACGATCAGCGCGGCAATCGGCAGGTTGTTGGTCACCGGAAGCGTCACCAACAGCTTGGCGTCGACCCGGTCGGCCACCATGTCCAGCGTGCCGTTGAGTTCCAGGTTGCTCGACGGCCCGGTCAGGGTAATGGGTTCGCGGGTCACGTACACCCCGTCGCTCGCCACCAGCAGCCCCTTGACCCGGTCGTAGCTCAAGCCCTTGCCGAACAGGTCGGAGAAGTCCAGGCGCAAGCGTCGACCGATGGAGTTGAAGTTCAGCAGGCCAAACACCCGTAACGCCCGGGCGCTGCCTTCGACTTCGACGAACTGGCCCTTGCTCAACGACGCGTCGAGGCTGCCGGAAAAGCGCTTGGTGGCGACCCATGCTGGCGAGCCCGGCCAACGGCCATCGACATCCAGGCGGAACGCCTGGCTGGTCACGCTTGGCGCAAACCCCCAGCCCTTGAGCACATCGCCCAGGTTCTTGCCGCTGATCCGGCCCTTGTACCAACTGCTGGTGGCACCGGGCACGCCTTCCCAGCCGCCACTGCCGTTCAACACCATGCCCTTGAGGCCCATGTCCAAGTTGTTCAGCGCGATACCCTTGGCGGTCGGTCGCACTTTCAACGACCACGCGCCGATCAGATCGGGGCCCTGGAACAGTTGGTCGATGGCGATATCCATGGCCGGGATCTTGCCGGGATCGACCGAGGCCAGCGGGTCCGGCGCATTTTCATCCGCCTGGACCGTCGGGTCTGTGGCCGGCAGGCGAACGTAATCAAGCTTGATACCAATCGGTGCGGCCTTGGCGTCCGGCAGGTTGACGTTGCCCTTGGCCTGCTGGCTGGCGAGCTGCAAGGCCCAGGCGTCCGGCTTGCGGTCCAGTTGCACCGAGGCTTGGTCGAGGGTAGTGCCCATGGCCGTGAGTTTGCCGACGGTGAGGTCGACGCTGCTGAGCAGTTGCTTGGCACTGCCGCCTGGGTCGTGGCCGGCGTACTTGTTCACCAGGTCCTGCCAGGGGCTGACGTCCAGTTCCGGCAACGTGCCACGCAGCCGCAGGCCCTTGGCGCCCGGCAACACCGCATCGCCGGCGCCCAGCAACAATTCGCCGCGACCGTCAGCGACTTTCCCGCTTGGCGCGGCGTACGTGAAGCTGGCGAGGTCGCCATAGTCGGCCCAATAACGCCGCTCCGGCCCTTGCAAGGTCATGCGAAACACCGTGTCACGCCCGACGTCGGCGGCCATGCCGAAGGGGGCCGGCAGGTCGATGGCCACGCCCTTGAGGCTGGAACTGACCGACAACTGGCTGTCGGCGCCGTCGAGGATCACTTGTAACTGGTAGGGCACGACGCCGGAGACCGGCAGCGGTTGGGTGACATTCAGCCAACTGGTGAGTTTCTTGACCTCCACTTGCCCAGACGCGGTGACCCGCGTATTGAGCGCACCAGCACGGCCCTCGGCGAAAATCTGCGCGGTCACGGGGCGGTCGAATGCCCGGGCACTGATGCCCTTGCCGCTCAGGCCCTTGTGGCTGTCGAAGCGGAAATCACCCTTGAGCTGGGTCAGCTCCAACGCCGGTTCGCTGAGTTTGAGCCGGGCCTTGTCGGTGGCGAAATCCACCTGGATCTTCGGCTGCTCGCCTTTGACCAGCGGGATATCGAGCTTCACGCTGCCGTTCAGGTCGCCCTCGCCTTCCCAGCCGGCGAACGTCTCCGCCGTACCGATGGGCGCGGTCTGGAGGATTTTCAGGCCGTCGCCCAGCCCGCCGGCGAACCCGCCGTCCAGCAGCAGATGGGAACTCTGCCCGGTCGGTACGTGGGGAATGTTCACCGAAATATCCCTGACCTGAGTATCGAGCAACTGCCCTTGGCTGGCGAAGATGCGCACGCCGCTGTCTTCGACGAAGACATCGCCGCTGACCTTGCTGACCGAAGGCCAGCCCGGCTGGAACGCCAGCTCGGCGTCATGCACCTTGAAAAACAGACTGATGCTGCGGTCCGCGTCCCCGGCACCTTTGTTCAACGAGCCTTGGTACTGGAAAAAACCCTCGTCCACCGCGCCCTTGACGATGGCCGTGCGCAGCCACTCATCCAGCGCCGGGCTGAGCACAGCCGGCAGGTACTTGGCGGTGTAGCGCCCATCGCCGTCCACCAGGCCGACCCGCAGGTCCATGTAGTCCTCCTGGCTATGGTCGAAATGCAGGCGGATCAGGAAGTCGCCAGCAATCCGGCCCTCCTCGCCCAGCACTTTCAGGTACGGCGCGATCAGGGTGAAGCCTTGCTTGTCGAGCTTCCAGGTCAGCCGGGCGTTGGCTTGCAGGTACTGCCAGGGCTTGGCGAAGATCGGGTCCAGGTGCAGGGAAAAGTCCTTGCTGTCCATGCGCAGCTCGCCGCCGCCCAGGTCGCCGCTCAGGCTCCCGGAGACGTTGCGCGCCGCCGGGGCGCCGCGATAGGCATTGAAACCGACAGTGTCCAGGTTGGTGGCGAAGCTGATTTTCTGGGCGCCGGTGTTCTGCGGCCGATAGTCCAACAGCACGTTGCGCAGGGCGCCGGTCACCTTGAGCCGGTCAATCGTCGTGGCCAGGCCTTCGGGCAAAGGCGCCAGGGCGTTGAGCAACGGCGTAAGCGGAGTCAGGTCCAGGCGATCGGCCTGCAGGTGCCAACGCTCCTCGGCCTGCTCGGTGGCGGCGCTTTGTTGCAGTTGCAGGTGCGATTCCCAGCGGGTTTCGCCCAGGTTCATCGCCAGGGAGTCGAAGGTCGCGGTGAACCCTTGGCTGCCGCGCTGGAAGTACGCATTGAGGGCCAGGTTGTGGATCTGCACCGGCTTGCGCTCGCCATAGGCGCCGTCGAGCTGCGGCGCGTTCAGGCGCATGGCCGCGCTTTGCACCGTGCCCTCGCCCCAACTGAGCCAGAATTCGCCGCCGGCCTGGATCCGGGAAAAATTCCATTGCTGGGTCAGGCGCTTCGGCAGCCATTTGGACCAGTCGCTTTGCGGCAGGCTCAAGTAGGCGTCGGCCTGGCCATTCTTCCAGTCGCTGGCGCGCAGGCGAGTGCGCAGGTTGATCGCCACCGGCTGGCCGTCGGGCAGGGTCAGGCGTGCGTCCAGGCGCTGGCGGGAGGCGCCGGTGCGCAGGCTCAAGCCGACGTAGGTCAGGGTCAGTGGGGGCTGCTCGACGGGTTGCAAGGTCACCTGGCTATCGAGCACCGAGAGCCTTGAAACCATTTGCATGCGTTCGAGCAATTGCTGCGGATCGAGGGGCTGATCGTCCTTCACCGGCAGGCCTTCCAGGGCCCACTTGCCGTCGGCGCCTTCCTTGAGGCTGATCTTCAGGCCGCTGACTTCCAGGTGGGCGATGCGCACCTGCCGCGCCAACACGCTGTCCCACAGGCCGGGCACGGCCCGCACCTGATCCAGGTGCAAGGCGTTGGGGCCCTCGCCAACCACCACGTCGCGCGCCGCCACGATCGGCGCCAGGGCGTCCCAACTGCCGTCGAGACTGCCGATGTGCACGGGCATGCCCATGGCCGCGCCGGCGCGGGCCTCGACCTCGGCGCGGTATTCGGCCACCAGCGGGACCAGCTCGCGACCGAGGCTGACGTACAACGCCAGCAGCACCAGCAGCAGCGCGCAAAGCCCCAAGCCCCAACGAGTCAGCGTCGCGATCAAGCGTGTCAGACGCTCCATGTCAGTGGGCTCCCCTGGCAAAGACAATCAAATCCGCGGGCCCGCCGCTTCCCAAGCTCTTCAGAGCAACACCACGTCGTATTGTTCCTGGGAGTACATGGTTTCGACCTGGAAGCGAATCGTGCGTCCGATAAACGCTTCCAGCTCCGCGACATTGCCTGACTCCTCATCGAGCAGACGGTCCACCACTTTCTGGTTCGCCAACACTCTATAACCGGTCGCCTGGTAGGCGCGCGCCTCCCGGAGGATTTCCCGGAAGATTTCGTAACACACGGTTTCCGGGGTCTTCAGCTTGCCGCGCCCCTGGCAACTGCTGCACGGCTCGCACAGCACCTGCTCGAGGCTTTCGCGGGTACGCTTGCGGGTCATCTGCACCAGGCCCAGTTCGGTGATGCCGATGATGTTGGTCTTGGCGTGATCGCGTTCGAGTTGTTTTTCCAGGGTCCGCAGTACCTGGCGCTGATGCTCTTCATCTTCCATGTCGATGAAGTCAATGATGATGATCCCCCCCAGGTTGCGCAGGCGCAGTTGCCGGGCGATGGCCGTGGCGGCTTCCAGGTTGGTCTTGAAGATGGTTTCTTCCAGGTTGCGGTGGCCGACGAACGCCCCGGTGTTGACGTCGATGGTGCTCATGGCTTCGGCTGGATCGACCACCAGGTACCCGCCCGACTTGAGCGGCACCTTGCGCTCCAGGGCCTTCTGGATTTCGTCCTCGACGCCGTACAGATCGAAAATCGGCCGCTCGCCAGGGTAATGCTCGAGACGGTCGGCGATCTCCGGCATCAGTTCGGCGACGAACTGGGTGGTTTTCTGGAAGGTTTCCCGGGAATCGATGCGGATCTTCTCGATCTTGGGGCTGACCAGGTCACGCAAGGTTCGCAGCGCCAGGCCCAGGTCTTCGTAGATCACGCTGGGGGTGGCGATGGTCTTGATCTGCGCGGCGATCTGGTCCCAGAGCCTTCGCAGGTAACGGATGTCCATGAGGATCTCATCGGCCCCGGCCCCTTCAGCGGCGGTGCGCAGGATGAAGCCACCGGTTTCCTTGATGCCCTCTTTTTCCACGCAGTCGCTGACCACCTGCTTGAGGCGCTCGCGCTCGGCTTCGTCTTCGATCTTCAAGGAAATACCCACATGGGCGGTACGCGGCATGTACACCAGGTAGCGCGACGGGATCGACAGTTGCGTGGTCAGGCGCGCGCCCTTGGAGCCGATGGGATCCTTGGTGACCTGCACCACCAGGCTCTGGCCTTCATGCACCAGCGCGCTGATGCTCTCCACGGCCGGCCCTTCGCGCATGGAGATTTCCGAGGCGTGGATAAATGCCGCGCGGTCCAGGCCGATGTCGACGAAGGCCGCCTGCATGCCCGGCAGCACCCGCACGACCTTGCCCTTGTAGATGTTGCCGACGATGCCACGTTTTTGCGTGCGCTCGACGTGAACCTCTTGCAACACGCCGTTTTCAACCACCGCCACGCGCGATTCCATCGGCGTGATGTTGATCAGGATCTCTTCACTCATGGCAGGGTCTCGTTCAGGCATGTTCACGATAATGGCCGCATCAAGTCGGACGGCGCTCAGCGCACGCTCAAGGTTTGCCAACAGGGTATGCCGAAATGGCCCAGCAGTTCTGCGGTTTCGCACAGCGGCAGGCCGACCACGGCCGAATAACTGCCTTCCAGCCCGGCGACGAACACCGCGCCCAGCCCTTGGATACCATAGCCGCCCGCCTTGTCCCGGGGTTCGCCGCTGGCCCAATAGGCCAGCGCTTCCTGCTCGGTAATGGGTCGGAAACGCACCCGGCTGCGCACCACCCGGGACTCGCAGCGCAAGCCGTCCAGCACGGCAATGGCGGTCAGCACCTCATGCTCGCGACCGGACAGGCTCAGCAGCATCGACAAAGCGTCGGCCTGGTCCATGGGCTTGCCGAGAATCCGCCCCTCCAGCACCACGGCGGTGTCCGCCCCGAGCACGCAGCCATCCACACCGGGTTGCAGCGCACGTAGCCCAGCCTCGGCCTTGCCACGCGCCAGACGCTCGACATAGGCCGATGGGGTTTCGTGGTCCAGGGGAGTTTCGTCGATGTCCGCGCCGACGGCGGTAAAGGGCACGCCAATCTGCGTGAGCAGCTCACGCCGACGCGGCGAGCCTGAGGCGAGGTAAAGCGGTTTCATCAAGACATCTCCCTAACGCGACCGGCTTTTGTGGCGAGGGGATTTATCCCCGTTGGGCTGCGCAGCAGTCCTAAAGCAGTGAACTCAATCTTCCTGGCACACCTAGTTGCCTGGCTTGGGGCTGCTACGCAGCCCAGCGGGGATAAATCCCCTCGCCACAGGGATGTAAGTCATCAAAAAAAGTGTCGATATCCTGCGCGAATCAGTTGATTTTGAAACGCAGGCGCAGGCCACGCAAACCGAAGCTGACCCATGGCCAGAGCAACGCGCTGACCAGGGCTGGCAAGACCAGCGCCAGGGTCGGCTGGCGATTGCCGGTCAGTGCGCTGAGCCACAGCTGCACCAGTTGCGCCAGGCCGAAGATCACCAGGATCACCAGGCATTGCTGCCACATGGGGAACATCCGCAGGCGTTGTTGCAGCGACAGCACCAGGAACGTGATCAGCGTCAGGATCAATGCGTTCTGCCCCAGCAACGTGCCGTAGAGCACGTCCTCGGCCAGGCCCAGGCACCAGGCGGTGACCATGCCGACCTTGTGGGGCAAGGCCAGCGCCCAGAAGGCCAGCAACAAGGCCAGCCACAGGGGACGCAGGATTTCCATGAACTGCGGCAGCGGCGAAACGCTGAGCAACAGGCCGATGGCGAAGGTCAGCCAGACCATCCAGCCGTTACCGGATTGGGTACTGCTCATTCTTCTCGTGCTCCCCTGGGCGCCGGTGAAGCGGCGGGTGTCGAGGCCGGTGGTCGAGCCGCAGGTCTGGCAGGCTGGGACGCCGGGGCGTGGGTGGCTGGCCTGGCGGGTGCCGCGGCAGGCGTGGCGGGTGCGGTCGACGGTGTGGTGGCCGGTGCGCTCGTAGCGGGTGTTGCCGCTTGAGGCTTGGGCACCGTGGCCGGCGCAGCGGGTGCAGGCGCGGGCGCAACCGGCGTAACCGGCGTAACCGACTCGCCGCCCTGCCGGTCCTGGGCTTCCTGGGCCACGGCGGCGTCGTTGGCGCGCTCTTCGGGCGTACGGTTGTCGCTGAAGACCAGCAGCAGATAGCGGCTGCGATTCAATGCTGCCGTCGGCACCGCGCGGACGATCGCGAACGGCTGGCCGGAGTCATGGATGACTTCCTTGACCGTCGCCACCGGGTACCCGGCCGGGAAACGCTGGCCGAGGCCGGAGCTGACCAGCAGGTCGCCTTCCTTGATGTCGGCGGTGTCGGCTACGTGCCGCAGCTCCAGGCGTTCCGGGTTGCCGGTACCACTGGCAATCGCCCGCAGGCCGTTGCGGTTGACCTGTACTGGGATGCTGTGGGTAGTGTCGGTCAGCAGCAGCACCCGCGAGGTGTAGGGCATCAACTCCACCACCTGCCCCATCAGGCCCCGGGCATCGAGCACCGGCTGGCCGAGGACCACGCCGTCGCGCTCGCCTTTATTGATCAGGATGCGGTGGGTGAACGGATTGGGGTCCATGCCGATCAACTCGGCCACTTCGACCTTTTCGTTGACCAGCGCGGACGAGTTGAGCAACTCGCGCAGCCGCACGTTCTGCTCGGTGAGGGCCGCCAGTTTCTGCATGCGCCCCTGCAACAGCAGGTTTTCGGTCTTGAGTTTTTCGTTTTCGGCGACCAGTTCGGTCCGGCTGCCAAACTGGCTGGCGACACCTTGCCACAAGCGCTGCGGCAGGTCGGTGATCCAATAGGATTCCATCAACACCAGCGACATCTGGCTGCGTACAGGCTTGAGCAGCGTGAAGCGGGCATCGACCACCATCAGCGCGACCGATAGCACGGTCAGCACCAGCAGGCGCACGCCCAATGAGGGGCCTTTGGCGAAAAGCGGTTTAATAGGCCGCTCCTCCCAGGCAAATGTTTTCTTTATTCATACGGCATCAAACCGGCCTGGATACGAATGACAGAAGATAAACGCCAACGGGCAGCACTGCAAAGTGCTGCCCGGGCGCAAACAACATAGACCACTCAGCCAGACTTATTCGCTGGAGAGCAGGTCCATGGTGTGCTTGTCCATCATTTCCAGCGCACGGCCACCGCCGCGGGCAACGCAGGTCAACGGGTCTTCGGCAACGATCACCGGCAGGCCGGTTTCCTGGGCCAGCAGCTTGTCGAGGTCACGCAACAGCGCGCCACCACCGGTCAGCACCAGGCCGCGCTCGGCGATGTCCGAGGCCAGCTCCGGCGGCGACTGCTCCAGGGCGCTCTTGACGGCCTGGACGATGGTCGCCAACGACTCTTGCAGCGCTTCGAGCACTTCGTTGGAATTGAGGGTGAAGGCCCGTGGAACGCCTTCGGCCAGGTTGCGACCGCGTACGTCGACTTCCCGTACTTCACCGCCCGGGTAGGCCGTGCCGATTTCCTGCTTGATGCGTTCGGCGGTGGATTCGCCGATCAGGCTGCCGTAGTTGCGACGCACATAGGTGATGATCGCTTCGTCGAAACGGTCGCCGCCCACACGTACGGATTCGGCGTAGACCACACCGTTGAGGGAGATCAGCGCGATTTCAGTGGTACCGCCACCGATGTCGACGACCATCGAGCCGCGAGCTTCTTCCACCGGCAGGCCGGCACCGATGGCAGCGGCCATCGGTTCTTCGATCAGGAACACTTCGCGAGCACCGGCACCGAGGGCCGATTCACGGATGGCACGACGCTCTACCTGGGTGGACTTGCATGGCACGCAGATCAGCACACGAGGGCTGGGCTGCAGGAAACTGTTTTCGTGAACCTTGTTGATGAAGTACTGCAGCATCTTTTCGCAGACGCTGAAGTCGGCGATCACGCCGTCCTTCATGGGGCGAATGGCTGCGATGTTGCCCGGTGTACGGCCCAGCATGCGCTTGGCTTCCGTACCGACAGCCACGACACTCTTCTGGTTACCGTGGGTGCGGATGGCCACGACCGAGGGTTCATTCAGGACGATACCGCGCTCGCGCACGTAAATAAGGGTGTTGGCAGTGCCCAGGTCGATGGAAAGATCGCTGGAAAACATGCCACGCAGTTTCTTGAACATGGGAAAGGGACCCTAGGCAACGCGTGGGTAAAAAAGTGCGGCAAACTCTAACAACGACAGGGATTTTGGGCAAGGCGCCAATATGTTAAATTGGCCGCTTTTCTGTGCACCAAACACCGAGATCGCGGCCGTAGGACCGTAGAAATGCGGTAGTGTTCCGACAATCTAACACACGGACAGACTGCGTCCGTTTTGTTTTCCACTGGAGAATCCCATGGCGCTTGAACGCTCCGACGTGGAAAAAATCGCTCATCTGGCCTGTCTGGGCCTCAATGAAGCCGATCTTCCACACATCACTTCTGCCCTGAACAGCATTCTAGGGCTGGTCGACGAGATGCAGGCGGTCGATACCGACGGCATAGAACCGCTGGCCCACCCACTGGAAGCCAGTCAGCGCCTGCGCGCCGACGTCGTGACCGAGTCCAATAATCGCGAGGCCTACCAGTCCATCGCGCCAGCGGTCGAAAACGGCCTGTACCTGGTTCCGAAAGTCATCGACTAAAGGGAAAGAGCCTCTCATGCATCACATGACCCTGGCCGAGATCGCCCGCGGACTCGCCGATAAAAAGTTTTCCTCTGAAGAGCTGACCCAAGTCCTGCTGGCGCGCATCGCCCAGCTCGACCCGCAGCTCAACAGTTTCATCAGCCTCACCGAAGAACTGGCCCTGAGCCAGGCCAAGGCCGCCGACGCCCGGCGCGCCAACGGTGAGACCGGTGCCCTGCTCGGTGCGCCGATTGCCCACAAGGACTTGTTCTGCACCCAAGGCATCCGCACCAGCTGCGGCTCGAAGATGCTCGACAATTTCAAGGCCCCGTACGATGCCACCGTGGTCGCCAAGCTGGCCGCCGCCGGCACCGTGACCCTGGGCAAGACCAACATGGACGAATTCGCCATGGGCTCGGCCAACGAGTCGAGCTACTACGGCGCGGTGAAGAACCCGTGGAACCTGGAGCACGTACCGGGCGGCTCGTCCGGCGGTTCCGCCGCCGCCGTGGCCGCGCGCCTGTTGCCAGCCGCCACCGCCACCGACACCGGCGGCTCGATCCGCCAGCCGGCGGCGTTCACCAACCTCACCGGCCTGAAGCCGACCTACGGTCGCGTTTCGCGCTGGGGCATGATCGCCTACGCCTCCAGCCTCGACCAGGGCGGCCCACTGGCGCGCACCGCCGAAGACTGCGCGATCCTGCTGCAAGGCATGGCCGGCTTCGACCCGAACGACTCCACCAGCATCGATGAGCCCGTGCCGGACTACAGCGCCAGCCTCAACGGCTCGCTGCAGGGCCTGCGCATCGGCGTGCCGAAGGAATACTTCAGCGCCGGTCTCGACCCACGCATCGCCGAGCTGGTCCACAACAGCGTCAAGGAGCTGGAGAAGCTCGGCGCGGTCATCAAGGAGATCAGCCTGCCGAACATGCAGCACGCCATTCCGGCGTACTACGTGATCGCCCCGGCGGAAGCGTCCTCGAACCTGTCGCGTTTCGACGGCGTGCGCTTCGGCCATCGCTGCGAGAACCCGGAAAACCTGATCGACCTGTACAAGCGCTCCCGTGGCGAAGGCTTCGGCGCCGAAGTGCAACGCCGGATCATGGTCGGCGCCTACGCGTTGTCCGCCGGTTACTACGATGCCTATTACCTCAAGGCGCAGAAAATCCGCCGCCTGGTGAAGAACGACTTCATGACCGCCTTCAACGAGGTCGACATCATCCTCGGCCCGACCACGCCGAACCCGGCCTGGAAACTCGGCGCCAAGAACAGCGACCCGGTCGCCGAGTACCTGGAAGACGTCTACACCATCACCGCCAACCTCGCCGGCTTGCCGGGCCTGTCCATGCCGGCCGGTTTCGTCGATGGCCTGCCGGTGGGCGTGCAGTTGCTCGCGCCGTATTTCCAGGAAGGCCGCCTGCTCAACGTGGCGCACCAGTACCAGCTCAATACCGACTGGCACACCCGCACCCCAACCGGCTTCTGAGGAGAAACACATGCAATGGGAAGTCGTGATCGGGCTGGAGATTCATACCCAGCTCACCACCCGGTCGAAAATCTTTTCCGGTAGCTCCACCACATTCGGTTCCGAGCCCAATACCCAGGCCAGCCTGGTGGACCTGGGTATGCCCGGCGTGCTGCCGGTGCTCAACGCCGAAGCGGTGCGCATGGCGGTGATGTTCGGCCTGGCGATTGACGCCGAGATCGGCCAGCACAACGTGTTCGCCCGCAAGAACTACTTCTACCCGGACCTGCCCAAGGGCTACCAGATCAGCCAGATGGAGCTGCCGATCGTCGGCAAGGGCCACCTGGACATCGCCCTGGAAGATGGAACGGTCAAGCGCGTCGGTATCACCCGGGCGCACCTGGAGGAAGACGCCGGCAAGAGCCTGCACGAAGAATTCAACGGTGCTACCGGCATCGACCTGAACCGTGCCGGCACGCCGCTGCTGGAAATCGTCTCCGAGCCAGACATGCGCAGCGCCAAGGAAGCCGTGGCCTACGTCAAGGCGATCCATGCCCTGGTGCGCTACTTGGGCATCTGCGATGGCAACATGGCCGAGGGCTCGCTGCGCTGCGATTGCAACGTGTCGATCCGTCCAAAAGGCCAGGCCGAATTCGGCACCCGCTGCGAGATCAAGAACGTCAACTCGTTCCGCTTCATCGAGAAGGCGATCAACAGCGAGATCCAGCGCCAGATCGAACTGATCGAGGACGGCGGCAAGGTCATCCAGCAGACCCGCCTGTACGACCCGAACAAGGACGAGACCCGTCCGATGCGCAGCAAGGAAGAAGCCAACGACTACCGTTACTTCCCCGACCCGGACCTGCTGCCAGTGGTCATCGAGGATTCGTTCCTCAATGAAGTGCGCGCCACACTGCCGGAGCTGCCGCCGCAGAAACGCGAGCGCTTCCAGGCGCAGTTCGGGCTGTCGAGCTATGACGCCAACGTCCTGGCCACCAGCCGCGAACAGGCCGATTACTTCGAGAAAGTCGTGAGCATCGGTGGCGACGCCAAGCTGGCGGCCAACTGGGTGATGGTCGAGTTGGGCAGTCTGTTGAACAAGCAGGGCCTGGAAATCGATGAGTCGCCGGTTTCCGCCGAGCAATTGGGCGGCATGCTGGTGCGGATCAAGGACAACACCATTTCCGGCAAGATCGCCAAGATGGTGTTCGAAGCCATGGCCAATGGTGAAGGCAGCGCCGACGAGATCATCGAGAAGCGCGGCTTGAAGCAGGTCACCGACACCGGCGCGATTTCCGCCGTGCTCGATGAAATGCTCGCGGCCAACGCCGAGCAAGTCGAACAGTACCGCGCGGCAGACGAAGCCAAGCGCGGCAAGATGTTCGGCTTCTTCGTCGGCCAGGCCATGAAAGCCTCCAAGGGCAAGGCCAACCCGCAACAGGTCAACGAACTGCTCAAAAGCAAGCTCGAAGGCTGATGGCCATGGAGCCAGTCTTCCAATCTGGCTCAATCCCCTGTGGCGAGGGAGCTTGCTCCCGCTGGGTCGCGAAGCGGCCCCCAACAATCTGCTGCCAGATTCAGGGGGCTGCTGCGCAGCCCAGCGGGAGCAAGCTCCCTCGCCACAATAATTTTCACAACCACACTGATGTGGAATCCCTCACATGAAGCGTCTCCTCGGCGCCTGCGCCCTGCTGTCCCTGTTGGCCGGTTGCGCCAGCCAGAGCGGGACGGTCGATCCACACGGCTACGACCAGACCGGCGTCGCTTCTTATTACGGCGCCCGGCACCATGGCAAGCGCACCGCCAGCGGCGAGCGTTTCAACCAGCATGGCCTGACCGCCGCCCATCGCCAGTTGCCGTTCGGCACCCGGGTGAAAGTCACCAACCTGAAAAACAACGACAGCGTCGTGGTCCGCATCAACGACCGCGGCCCGTATACTCGTGGCCGTTTGATCGACGTGTCCCGCGAAGCCGCCGAGCAACTGGGCATGTTGCGCAGCGGCACTGCCCGGGTGCGTGTGCAAGCCCTCGACGACTGATAGACGGAGCCCGGCCATTTCCCTACTCACCGCCCTACCGCTGCTCAGCCTGATCGAGTTGTTCGGCGCCCTGCTATTGCTGATCGGCGGCGCCGAACTGTTGGTGCGCGCCGCCGTGGGCCTGGCGGCACGCCTGCAGGTACGGCCGCTGATCATCGGCCTGACTGTCGTCGCGTTCGGCAGCAGCGCGCCACAAATGGCCGTCAGCCTGCAGGCGACCCTGGCGCAAAACGCCGACATCGCCGTGGGCAGTGTGATCGGCAGCAGCATCTTCAACATCCTCGTCACGCTGGGGCTGTCGGCGCTGATCATTCCGTTGCGCGTCTCGCGCCAGTTGGTGCGCCTGGACATCCCGTTGATGATCGGCGCCAGCCTGCTGGTGTTCGTGCTGGCATTGAATGAAGAACTGACCCGCCTGGATGGCGCCTGGCTGCTGCTGGCCCTGGCGGTGTACCTCGGGCTGTTGTTGCGCCAGTCCCGGCATTCGGCGCGGCCGCACCCGGTGGGCGGCGACGTGGCCCACATGTCCTGGGTCAAGAGTGTGCTGATGATTGCAGCGGGCCTGACCATGCTGATCTTCGCCGGCCACCTGTTGCTGGGCGCGGCAGTGGAAGTGGCGACGGACCTCGGCCTTTCGGAGCGCATCATCGGCCTGACCATCGTCGCCGTCAGCACCTCGCTGCCGGAGCTCGCCACCTCGTTGATCGCCGCCCTGCGCGGCCAGCGGGACATTGCGGTGGGCAACGTGATCGGCAGCAACCTGTTCAACCTGCTGGGTGTGCTCGGCGTGACCGCCCTGGCCGCGCCCACGCCACTGTCGGTGTCGCCGAATGCCCTGGATTTCGACCTGCCGGTGATGCTCGGCGTGGCGGTGCTCTGCCTGCCGGTGTTCTATTCAGGCTACCGCGTCACCCGTGCCGAAGGCTTGCTGTTGCTGGGCTTGTACGCGGTCTACGGGCTGCACGTGGTGTCGTTCACCACCGGCATGCCCCTGGCCGGCCAACTGGAACGACTGATGCTGTTCTACGTGCTGCCGGCCCTGCTCGCGTTTTTGCTGTTCACCTCCCTGCGCGCCTGGCGCCGCCAACACCACAAGAGGGATTTGCCATGACCGACACTCCAAAGACCGGCCTCGACATGCGCCGCCAAGTGATGGGCGATGCGTTCGTCGACCGCGCCCTGGGCAATGCCACCGACTTCACCCAGCCGCTGCAGGATTTCGTCAATGAGCACGCCTGGGGCAGCGTCTGGAGCCGCGAAGGCCTGCCGCTGAAGACCCGCAGCCTGATCACCCTCGCCGCCCTCACTGCCCTCAAGTGCCCGCAGGAACTAAAGGGCCACGTGCGCGGCGCGCTGAACAATGGCTGCACCGTGGAAGAGATCCGCGAGGCGTTGCTGCATTGCGCGGTGTACGCGGGCGTGCCGGCGGCGATCGATGCGTTTCGGGCGGCGCAGGAAGTGATCGATAGCTACCAGAAACCTGAGTGAAGGCCCAAGCCTTGCGGTGACAGGCCAGGCCTCTTCGCGAGCAAGCCCGCTCCCACATTGACTGCGTTCTTCCATGGAAATGCGATCGAATGTGGGAGCGGGCTTGCTCGCGAATGGAACGAAAGAGCGCTGCAAATCCGAGGCTAGATCCACCCACCCCACTGCAACACAAAGATCCCCAGGTTGGTGGTAATCGCCGCCATCAAGGTGGTGATGACGATGATCGCCGCCGCCAGCTCATGGTTGCCATCGGCCGCCCGGGCCATGACGAAACTGGCCGCCGCGGTGGGGCTGCCGAAGTACAGGAAGAGAATCCCCAGTTCCGCCCCGCGAAAGCCCCAGAGCCACGCACCGAGGGTGGTCACCAGCGGCAGGCCGACCATTTTCACCAGGCTCGAACTCAGGGCCATCTTGCCGCTCTTGCGCAGGGCCGCCAGGGACAGCGTGCCGCCGATGCAGATCAGCGCCAGGGGCAAGGTCATTTGTGACAGGTATTTGGCCGAGGTCTCGAACCAGTTCGGCAGGCCGATCTGCCAATAGGCGAACGGCGCGGCGGCGATCACGCTGATGATCAGCGGGTTGCTGATCACGCTTTTGCAGATGCTCCACGGATCGGACTTGATCACCGGGCTGTAGACCGCCAGCACGATGGTCGACAAGGTGTTGTAGAACAAGATCACCAGCGCCGCGAGAATCGACCCCAGGGAAATCCCGTAGTCGCCATACATGCTCGCCGCCAGCGCCAGGCCGATCACACCGTTGTTGCCGCGAAACGCGCCCTGGGTGTAGATGCCGCGGTCTTCGCGCGGGCAACGCCAGATGGCCCAGCCCCAGGCCATTGCAAAGCTCACCAGGGTGGCAATGGAGAAATAAATCAGCAGGTCAGGCTGCAACGCCGCGTGCAGGTCGGCGTGCAGGATGCCAAGGAACAACAGCGCCGGCATGGTGACGTTGAACACCAGGGACGAGGCGATGTGGATGAAGTTGTCGTTGATCCAGTCGATGCGCTTGAGCAGCGTCCCCAGAAACAGCATGGCGAACACCGGCGCGGTGACGTTCAGGGTTTCGAGGAAAATTGCCAGCATGCCGGGGACCTTGAGAAGGGTGTCGTTAGGTGGCTAATGATAAGCCACTCACGGCATGGGCGTCTGGTCGAGCCTCTTCGCGAGCAGGCTCGCTCCCACATTTATTCTGCGCTGAACACAAAATCCACATTCACTCCACATCCCCCTGTGGGAGCGGGCTTGCTCGCGAAGACGGCAGCACATCCAACATCAATGCCAACTGAACCACCGCTTTCGCGAGCAGGCTCGCTCCCACACTGGTTCTCCTGCGATCGCAAAACCCACACTCCCCCCACATCCCTGTGGGAGCGAGCCTGCTCGCGAAGGCGGCGGCACATCCACCACCAATGCCAGCTGAACCACCGCTTTCGCGAGCAAGCCCGCTCCCACACTGGTTCTCCTGCGATCGCAAAATCCACATTCACCCCCACATCCTTGTGGGAGCGAGCCTGCTCGCGAAGGCGGCGGCACATCCACCACCAATGCCAGCTGAACCACCGCTTTCGCGAGCAAGCCCGCTCCCACACTGGTTCTCCTGCGATCGCAAAACCCACACTCCCCCCACATCCCTGTGGGAGCGAGCCTGCTCGCGATCAGCGCCGGATCAGGTAATCGGCGCTGGGTTGAACAACGTGATGTCGTTGTACAGCTTGTGCCGCTCGGCCCAGGTCTGTTTCTTGCCGCTGGCCACGTCCAGGTAGTAGTGAAACAACTCCCAACCCAGTTCCTCGATGGTCGCCCGTCCAGTGGCGATGCGGCCGGCGTCGATGTCGATCAGGTCCGGCCAGCGCTGGGCCAGTTCGGTACGGGTCGAGACTTTCACCACCGGCGCCATCGCCAGGCCATAAGGCGTGCCCCGGCCGGTGGTGAACACATGCAAGTTCATCCCCGCCGCCAGTTGCAACGTGCCGCAGACAAAATCGCTGGCCGGTGTGGCGCAGAAAATCAGGCCCTTTTGCTTGAAGCGCTCGCCCGGGCCAAGCACGCCGTTGATTGCGCTGCTGCCGGACTTGACGATCGAGCCCAGGGACTTCTCGACGATGTTCGACAACCCACCCTTCTTGTTGCCCGGCGTGGTGTTGGCACTGCGATCAGCCTCGCCCTTGGCCAGGTAACGGTCGTACCAGTCCATTTCCCGTACCAGCTCCTGGGCGACTTCCTCGGTTTGCGCCCGGGAGGTCAGCAGGTAGATCGCGTCGCGCACTTCGGTGACTTCGGAAAACATCACCGTCGCGCCAGCCCGCAGCAACAGGTCCGAGGCATAACCCAGGGCCGGGTTGGCGGTGATACCGGAAAACGCATCGCTGCCGCCGCATTGCATGCCCAGGATCAGCTCGGAGGCGGGCACGGTTTCGCGGCGACGCTGGTCGAGTTTCTTCAGGCGGGTCTCGGCCAATTCCATGATCTGCTCGATCATTTCCGTGAAGCCGTGACTGGAATCCTGCAAGCGATACAACCACGGCTCGCTGAGGTCCACCGAGCTGTCGCCTTCATGCATCACCTGCCCGGCCTGCAATTTCTCGCAGCCCAGGCTGATCACCAGCGCCTCGCCCCCCAGGTTCGGGTTGCGCGCCAGGTTGCGCACGGTGCGAATCGGGATGTAGGCATCGGTGGCGGTGATCGCCACGCCACAGCCATAGCTGTGGGTCAGCGCCACCACGTCATCGACGTTCGGGTACTTGGGCAACAGTTCGTCCTTGATGCGCTTGACCGCATGGTCCAGCACACCGGTCACGCACTGCACCGTGGTGGTGATGCCCAGGATGTTGCGCGTGCCGACGGTGCCGTCGGCGTTGCGGTAACCTTCGAAGGTGTAGCCCTCCAGCGGCGCATCGGCCGCCGGCACGTCGGTGGACAGCGGCAAGCTGTCCAGCGGCGGTGCGGTGGGCATGCGCAACTGGTCTTCCTTGACCCAGCTGCCACGAGGGATCGGTTGCAGCGCGTAGCCGATGACCTGGCCGTAGCGAATCACCTCGCCGCCCTCGGGAATGTCCACCAAGGTGACTTTGTGGCTCTGCGGCACGAAGTCGACGGTGACCAGGCCGTCCGGGAATTCGGTCCCGGCCGGTACGCCCTGGTCGTTGACAACAATCACCACGTTGTCGCGCTCGTGCAGGCGGATGTAACGGGGCGAATCGGCATGTTCAATCAGATTCATGGACGCCATTCCTCAGGATTTGGCTTCAGACAGGCTGGAGAGGTCGGCTTCCTTGGCCGCTGGCTCCTTGAGCACCACACGCTTGATCGGGCCCACGATGACCAAGTAGCTGAACACCGCCATCAACGCGTTGCAACCGACGAACACCAGTGCCCATTTGAACGAGCCTGTGGAGCTGATGATGTAGCCAATGACAATCGGCGTGGTGATCGACGCCAGGTTGCCGAAGGTGTTGAACAGGCCGCCGCTCAAGCCGGCAATCTGTTTCGGCGAGGTGTCGGACACCACCGCCCAGCCCAAGGCACCGACGCCTTTACCGAAGAACGCCAGGGCCATGAAGCCCACCACCATCCATTCGATGTCGACGTAGTTGCACGCCACGATGCTGCTCGATACCAGCAAACCGGCGATGATCGGCGCCTTGCGGGCAAAGGTCAGCGAGTGGCCCTTGCGCAGCAGGTAGTCGGAAATCACCCCGCCGAGGACGCCACCGATAAACCCGCAGATGGCCGGCAAGGAGGCGATGAAACCGGCCTTGAGGATGGTCATGCCGCGTTCCTGGACCAGGTACACCGGGAACCAGGTCAGGAAGAAGTAGGTAATACCGTTGATGCAGTATTGGCCCAGGTATACGCCGAGCATCATGCGGTTGGTCAGCAGTTGGCGAATGTAATCCCACTTCGGACCGTCGGCTTTCTTTTCCTTGCCCTTGTCCTGGTCCATGTCGACCATCGCGCCGTTGGACGCGATGTGATTGAACTCGGCCTCGTTGATCATCGGGTGTTGGCGCGGACTGTAGATCACTTTCAGCCAGACCAGCGAGAACACGATGCCGATCACGCCCATCACGATGAACACGTGCTGCCAGCCGAAGCGGTAGACGATCCAGCCCATCAGCGGTGCGAACAACACGGTGGCGAAATATTGCGCCGAGTTGAAGATCGCCGAGGCGGTACCGCGTTCAGCGGTGGGGAACCAGGCGGCGACGATCCGGGCGTTGCCCGGGAACGAAGGCGCTTCGGCCAGCCCGACCAGAAAGCGCAGCATGAACAGCGCAACCACGGCCGTGGACATGCCGAATTCACCGACATAACCCTGCAGCACGGTGAACAGCGACCAGGTGAAAATGCTCAAGGCATAGATTTTCTTCGACCCGAAACGGTCGAGCAACCAGCCGCCAGGAATCTGCCCGGCCACGTAGGCCCAGCCGAAGGCGGAGAAGATATAACCGAGGGTGACGGCGTCGATGCCGAGGTCTTTTTGCAGGCTGGAACCCGCGATCGCGATGGTGGCACGGTCGGCGTAGTTGATCGTTGTCACCAAAAACAGCATGAGCAGGATCAAATAGCGGACGTGCGTCGGCTTGGTCTCTTGCATGTAATCTACTTCCACTATTTATTTTTATGCGGGAAATCAAATTGTACGGTCGGCGCCGGAGCCCGGCGCCGACCGGTGTTGCGTATTACGAGCCGATGTAGGAGGTCTTCACCACGGTGTAGAACTCTTGCGCGTAGCGGCCTTGCTCACGCGAACCGTAGGACGAACCTTTGCGCCCGCCGAACGGCACGTGGTAATCCACGCCGGCGGTGGGCAGGTTGACCATCACCATGCCCGCCTGGGAATGGCGCTTGAAGTGGTTGGCGTATTTCAACGAGGTGGTGGCGATACCGGCCGACAAACCGAACTCGGTGTCGTTGGCCATCGCCAGCGCCGCCTCGTAGTCGGCCACGCGCACGACGTTGGCCACCGGGCCGAAGATCTCCTCGCGGCTGATGCGCATCGAGGCTTCGCTGTCGGCGAACAGGGTCGGTGCCAGGAAATAACCTTCGGTGTCGCACGTCACCAGGCCGCCACCGCTGACCAGCCGCGCACCTTCGCTCTGGCCAATGTCGATGTACTTCAAATCCTGGCTGAGCTGGGCTTCGGAAACCACCGGGCCGATGTCAGTGCCGGCCTTCAACGCATGACCGACCTTGATCGACTGCATGCGCTCGGCCATGGCCGCGACGAACTTGTCATGGATGCCGGCGGTGACGATCAGGCGGCTCGACGCGGTGCAACGCTGGCCGGTGGAGTAGAACGCGCTCTGCACCGCCAGTTCGACGGCCTGCTTGAGGTCGGCGTCGTCGAGGATGATCTGCGGGTTCTTGCCGCCCATTTCCAACTGCACCTTGGCCTGGCGCGCCACGCAGTTGACGGCGATCTGCCGGCCTACGCCCACGGAACCGGTGAAGCTGATGCCGTCGACTTTCGGGCTGTTGACCAGGATGTCACCGACCACACGGCCGCTGCCCATCACCAGGTTGAACGCACCGGCCGGGAAACCGGCGCGGGAAATGATCTCGGCCAGGGCCCAGGCGCAGCCCGGTACCAACTCGGCGGGCTTGATCACCACGCAGTTGCCGTAGGCCAGGGCCGGGGCGATTTTCCACGCGGGAATGGCGATCGGGAAGTTCCACGGGGTGATCAGGCCAACCACGCCGAGGGCTTCGCGGGTCACTTCGACGTTGACGCCCGGGCGCACCGATGGCACGTAGTCGCCAGACAGGCGCAGGCATTCACCGGCGAAGAATTTGAAAATGTTGCCGGCGCGGGTCACTTCGCCGATGGCTTCGGGCAGGGTCTTGCCCTCTTCCCGGGCCAGCAGTTGGCCGAGTTCTTCACGGCGGGCGAGGATCTCGGTGCCGACTTTGTCCAGCGCATCATGGCGGGCCTGGATGCCCGAGGTCGACCAGGCCGGGAACGCGGCGCGGGCGGCTTCGATGGCGGCGTTGACTTGCGCTGCGTCAGCCTTGGCGTATTCACCGATGACATCGGACAAGTCAGACGGGTTGATGTTGGTGCAATAGTCAGCACCGGCCACCCACTCACCGTTGATGTAGTTATCGAAACGCTTTGCATCTGCCACGGAGCTTCTCCTCTCACAAAAGCTGTCTAGGAACGCAGTGCGTCCCTGGCTGCGTTCCCACGCAGAGCGTAGGAACGATCAAGCCTTACGCAAAAAGCCGCTGATTGCTCAGCGGCCTTGTCGGGTCTGTTACTGCTTGCCTTGCTTGTCGATCAGCGCGGCCAGGGCTTCGTATTCTTCTGGCAGCAGGTCGGTCAACGGCGTGCGCACAGGGCCCGCGTCATAGCCAACGATCTTCGCGCCGGCCTTGACGATGCTCACTGCGTAACCGGCCTTGCGGTTGCGGATGTCCAGGTAAGGCAGGAAGAAGTCGTCGATGATCTTGCCGACGGTGTCGTGATCGTCACGGGCAATGGCGTGGTAGAAGTCCATCGCGGTTTTCGGGATGAAGTTGAACACCGCCGAGGAGTAGACCGGCACGCCCAGGGCCTTGTAGGCCGCGGCGTAGACTTCAGCGGTCGGCAGGCCGCCCAGGTAGCTGAAACGATCGCCGAGGCGACGACGGATCGACACCATCAGTTCGATGTCGCCCAGGCCGTCCTTGTAGCCGATCAGGTTCGGGCAGCGCTCGGCCAGTTGTTCCAACTGAGTGGCATTCAGGCGGCAGACGTTGCGGTTGTACACCACCACGCCGATTTTTACCGATTTGCACACGGCTTCAACGTGGGCGGCAACGCCGTCCTGGCTGGCTTCGGTCAGGTAGTGCGGCAGCAGCAACAGGCCCTTGGCGCCCAGGCGCTCGGCTTCTTGAGCGTACTCGATGGCCTGGCGGGTGGCACCGCCGACGCCGGCGAGGATCGGCACGCTGGTGGCGCAGGTATCGACGGCCGTCTTGATGACTTGCGAGTACTCGCTGGCGGCCAGGGAGAAGAATTCACCGGTGCCGCCCGCTGCGAACAATGCAGAGGCGCCGTACGGGGCCAGCCACTCAAGGCGCTTGATGTAGCTGTCGCGATTGAAATCGCCATTGGCAGTGAAATCGGTGACCGGGAACGACAGCAGGCCAGACGAGAGGATGGACTTCAGTTCTTGTGGATTCATTATTCGAACACCCTGGACGCAAATGTTGTGTTGTAGGAAACGGTTCAGCTTCATGTGAAGTTGTAGGTCATCGTACAACTTAAAATGTGAACGTCAACTGCATTTCGTCTTTTGTCGGGTGTCGGGACTTGGAGGTTTGGCGCGGGGCCTTGTAGATCGGGGCTTCTGGGGGATGGGGAGACGGATGAAAACTTGCCGACCTGGCCACCACGACCGCTCGTCGCCACTGTCAACTCTGCCAGTAGGCGCCGTTACGGCGAGGGGGCATAACCCAGGCATGGCTGTGCTGCGCACGGCCGTAGTCCCTTTCACAATCTTTTAAGTGAGCCGCCCGTACGCGATGATCGGGGCTGCCTCACAGGGAGTGACATCATGAAGACGTATGCGAAGCCCGCGCTCAGAGATCTTCCACTTGCTGAGGAAATCACGGTCGACTTGTCAGAAAGAAAGACATTGACCGTGGAGATTCCGGATGCAGATTTCGACCCGTACTCGAATGCCCGACTGATTCTGGACGAGGGCTCGCCGGTAGGCGCGTTTACACCTCTGACCGAGGGCGAGGAAGGTACGCCACGTAAAGATGTAACGGTGACTATAACCAACTTTGAGCTGGCAGATTACATCGACAAATTGGTTGAGCTTCGTTACGAGGTTACTTACGAGAGCAGCGGGGATATCGATAGATCCGAGCCGCAAAAGTTGCGGATCGAGGCGTCGCGCTAAGCGCCTACGATTCGTCAGACGGGCACACAGATACAAAGCCAGTCACCACTTCCCTGTGGCGAGGGAGCTTGCTCCCGCTCGACTGCGAAGCAGTCGCCAACCTGTAGAGGTTCGATTGATCGAAAGAGCTGAGGGGGCCGCTTCGCAGCCCAGCGGGAGCAAGCTCCCTCGCCACAACAGCATCCTTGCTTGCCACGACAGCATCTTTGCCAGCAGAGCAGTGAGCGACTTCAGCCCTGCGCCTGCGGCCAGTGCGCCTACGATTCGTCAGACAGGCAAACAGACATAACGCCAGACACCATTTCCCCTGTGGCGAGTGGATTTCTTTGTGGCGAGGGAGCTTGCTCCCGCTGGGCTGCGCAGCAGACCCAAACCTGACTCCTCGGTGGATCAGATAAATTGCAGTCGCTGCTGTCGGGGCCGCTTCGCGCCCCAGCGGGAGCAAGCTCCCTCGCCACAAAAACGCCCCTGCCACATAGAATAGCGAAGCGCCTTAACCCTGCGCCTGCGCCTCTTCATGGGCCTGGCGCAGCCGTTCGCGGCTGTTGGTCAGGTGCAAACGCATGGCCGCACGGGCCGCGTCGGAGTCCTGGCGAGCGATGGCTTCGTAGATTTCCTCGTGCTCGCGGCTCAGGCGATCCATGTAGTGCTGGTGGTCGTCATGGGCCAGGCGCGCCGAGTTCAGCCGGGTACGCGGGATGATGCTGGTGCCCAGGTGGGTCATGATGTCGGTGAAGTAGCGGTTGCCGGTGGACAGGGCGATTTCCAGGTGGAAGGCGAAGTCCGAGGCCACCGCGTCGCTGGCATGGGCCGCGCTTTCGTTCAAGGCGTCGAGCGCCGCCCGCATCGCCGCCAGTTGCTCGTCGCTGCGACGCTGCGCCGCGAGCCCAGCGGATTCCACTTCCAGGCTGATGCGCAATTCCAGGATCGCCAGCACATCCCGCAAGGTAACCACGGTAGCCGGGTCGATGCGGAAACCGCTCGGGCTGGGCGTGTCCAGCACGAAGGTGCCGATGCCATGGCGAGTTTCCACCTGGCCGGCCGCCTGCAACCGGGAAATCGCCTCGCGCACCACGGTGCGGCTGACGCCATGGGCTTCCATGATCGCCGACTCGGTGGGCAATTTATCACCGCGCTTGAGCAGACCGTCGCGAATCTGCTCGGTCAGCACCGTCACCAGCTCCTGCGCCAGGCTGCGGCGCTTGCGGGGAAAGCGTGGTACTTCGATCGGGGTTTCCATGGGGCTGTGTCTCGGTAAACGGCTGAATGGCAACATCATAGCGCAACGTGGTTGTACGATCACCGGGGGTGCAGTGGCGAGTCGGGTGCTGGCACCGAGTCGGCTGCATCGCGAGCGGGCTCGCTCCCACATGGGATCGGTTGTAGACCTAAACGCCCGGTTCACCCCAAACCCTTGTGGGAGCGGGCTTGCTCGCGAAGGCGGCGGGTCAGATACATCAATGTCAACTGACACCCCGCCTTCGCGAGCAAGCCCGCTCCCACAGGTTTTTCGGTGGTCAGGCGGTTACGGTGCGCTCCACCAGTTGGCCATTTTCGATACGCACATGTCGCGGATGGAACCGTTTCAAACTGCTTCGGTGACCAACGCTGACAATGCTCAGGCCCGGCAACTGGTCGATAAGCGCCTGATACAGCGTCGCCTCGTCTTCTTCATCCATCGCCGAGGTCGCTTCGTCCATGTACAACCAAAGCGGCGCATAAAGCAATGCGCGGGCAAAGGCCAGGCGTTGTTGCTCGCCAGGCGAGAGCATGCGCTGCCAGTGGTTGCTTTCGTCCAGGCGCGGGATCAGGTGCGGCAGGCGGCAGGTTTCCAGCACCTGTGCATAACGTTCGTTGGGGTAGACGTCGCCGGCCTGTGGATAACTCAACACTTCCCGCAGGCTGCCAATCGGCAGGTAGGGTTTTTGCGGCAGGAACAAGTAGCGCGCCGCCGGAAGCCGGATCGTCCCGTGCCCCGCAGGCCACAAATGCCCCATTGCGCGCAACAGGGTGGATTTGCCGCTGCCGGAACGACCGCTGAGCATGACCCGCTCGCCAGGTTCCACATTCATATCGGCGTTGTCGAGCAGATGACGCCCGTCAGCCAGGTCCAACCCGAGGTTGTGGACCGCCAACGCGTCGCCCTGGTTCTGCACATCGATGGCCGGCACGCGGTCTTCGTTGTCGCTCATGGCCTGGCGGAAGCTCAGCAGACGATCACAGGTGGCACGCCACGCGGCGAGGTTGGCGTAGGCGGTGATGAACCAACTGAAGTTCTCCTGCACGTTACCGAACGCGGAGTTGATCTGCATGAGCTCGCCCAGCTGGATCTTGCCCGCGAAATAACGCGGCGCGGCGACGATGAACGGGAAGATGATCGCGATCTGGCCGTAGCCGGACGTGAAGAACGTCAGGCGCTTGGACACGCGCATGATGTCCCAGAAGTTGTGCCAGACCAGGCCGAAACGACCGCTCAGGCGACGATTCTCGTTGGGCTCGCCGCCATACAGCGCAATGCTCTCGGCGTTCTCGCGCACCCGCACCATGGAGAAACGCAGGTCGGCTTCGAAACGCTGCTGGTTGTTGTTCAGGCCGATCAGGCGACGGCCGATCAGGTGCGTCAGCCAACTGCCCACCGCCGCATACACCAACGCAGCCCAGAACATGTAGCCGGGGATGGTGTAGCCGAACACTTCGATGCTGCCCGACACGCCCCACAAGATAATCGAGAACGACACTAGGCTGACGACCGTGCGAAGCAGCCCCAAGCCCAGTTCCAGTGTGTTGGAGGTGAAACTGTTGAGGTCTTCGGAAATCCGCTGGTCGGGGTTATCGGTATAGCCGCCCTGCTCCAGCCGGTAGTAATTCTTGTTGTTGAGCCAGCGGGCAAAATGCTGCTCGGTGAGCCAGGCCCGCCAGCGGATGGTGAGCATCTGCGTGAGGTACAAACGGTACACCGCGCCGAGGATCGCCACCGCCGCAATGCCGCAGAAATACAGGATCAACCGCCAGAATGCCGCAGTGTCCTTCTCTTGGAGGGCGTTATAGAAGTCCCTGTACCAACTGTTGACCCACACCGAGATTGCCACGCTGAACAACGACAGCGCGATCACGGCAATCAACAGCGTCCAGGCCTTGCCCTTCTCCTCACTGCGCCAGTACGGCGTGGTCATCTGCCAGACACGGCGGAAAAACTGGCCGCGCACCGCGTCATTGACCGCGGAATATTCAGCGTTCTGATTCATGGTTAAGGCTCATAGGAGAAAAAACTCGGGCCGATCATAAAGCAACGGCCCGATGTGTCGCGAGGGTGGACAGCATTTGTTCAGCGCAGGTTCAGCGACGTACCGGGCGCTTTTGCAATTTGCGCTGCAAGGTCCGCCGATGCATGCCCAAGGCGCGGGCGGTGGCGGAGATATTGCCTTCGTGCTCGGTCAGCACGCGCTGGATGTGTTCCCATTGCAGGCGATCCACCGACATGGGGTTTTCCGGCACCAGGGTGTCGAGGTCGGCGTGTTCGGACAGCAGCGCCGCCAGCACGTCATCGGCATCCGCTGGTTTGCACAGGTAATTGCAAGCGCCGCGCTTGATGGCCTCGACCGCGGTGGCGATGCTCGAATAACCGGTGAGGATCACCACGCGCATCTCCGGGTCCAGCTCCAGCAGTTTGGGCAGCAGTACCAGGCCCGAATCGCCGTCCATCTTCAGGTCGAGGGCGGCGTAGTCCGGCAGGTCGGCCTGGGCGATGGTCAGGCCCTCCTCGGCAGAACCTGCAGTGCTCACGCGAAAACCGCGACGGGACATGGCCCGGGCCATGACGCGGGTGAAGGTGGCGTCGTCATCCACCAGCAGCAGGTGCGGCAGTTCTTCGCCGTCGACTTGGATCTCGTCACTCATGTTTCGTCTCCTCGGTCGGCATGGGGCAGGCGCAGCTCGGTGAGCGTGCCGCCTTCCTCATGGGGGTAGAGTTTCACCGAGCCGCCGGCGCGTGTCACGCTGGCTTTGCTCAAGAACAGGCCCAGGCCGAAACCCTTGCCCTTGGTCGTGAAAAACGGTTTGCCGATCTGCTCGGCAATCGCCAGCGGCACACCGGCGCCGTGGTCGCGGATACAGATCGTCAATTCATAGGCATCCCAATCCAATACCACTTCCAAGCCTTCGGGGCAGGCGTCGGCGGCATTGTTCAACAGATTCAGCAGCGCTTGGGTCAAGTCCGGCGGCGGCGCCATGCGCGGCACCGTACCCTTGCCCAGGCACTGGAAGCGGTAGCTGGCCTCCGGACGCATCAAATGCCAGCGATTCAGGGCATCATCGAGCCAGAAGGTGACCGCCTGCATGTCGATGTCCAGCCGGCGGTTGGCCTCGGCGGCGCGCACCAGGTATTGCAGGGTTTCCTTGCAGAGCTTGACCTGGTCCTGCAACACGCCGAGGTCTTCCTGCAACGCCGGGTCTTTATGATCCTGGCGCATTTCCTTGAGCAGCACACTCATGGTCGCCAGCGGCGTGCCCAACTCATGGGCGGCACCGGCGGCCTGGGTCGCTACGGCCAATAGTTGCTCGTCCCGCAGGCCTTCTTCGCGGCGGATCGCCCGCAGCTCCTCCTGGCGACGCAGCTCCTCGGCCATGCGCGCGGCAAAAAACGTGATGACCGCCGCGGCCAGGGCGAAACTCAGCCACATACCGTAGATCTGCAGGTTTTCCCGGGCGATGGGGAAGGTTTCCAGCGGATAGAAACGCGCCAGCAGCAAGGTGTACAGCGCCAAGGCGATGCCGGAAAGGATCAGCGAATACCGCCACGGCAACGTCACGGCGGCGATGGTCAGCGGCACCAGGTAATAGGAGACAAAAGGATTGGTGGAGCCGCCGGAGAAATACAGCAGCGCACTGTGGATAAACAAATCGCAGGCCAGCTGTACGGCATATTCCAACTCGGTCACCGGCCACGAGGCGCGCAGGCGAATCGCCGTCAGCGCGCACAGCACGCTGGAACAGACCAGGGTGATCGCCAGTTGCAGCCAGGGCAGCGGCAGCAGGTCGAACCAATAGGCGAGCCCCACGGAACCGGCCTGGGCCGCCAGGACCAGGATGCGGATGAATGTCAGGCGCCAGAGGTTCTGGCGAGAGGCGGAAGTCATTTGCAAGGGGGCGAGCATGAGCTCTCCTGATGAGCGCTCCAGGCGAATCGCACGGAGTATAACCAAGGCGGGGGTTGCAGCGGCAGATATGCGGCAAAGCGCCACAGCCCCGCATGCTACCTATAACCCCCTGTGGCGAGGGAGCTTGCTCCCGCTGGACTGCGCAGCAGGCCCAAAAGACTACGACTGCTACGCAGCCGAGCGGGAGCAAGCTCCCTCGCCACAAGAGCCCCACGGACCTTCGCATCTGTATAGAAGTTGTAACTGTGCGAACCCAACCATAAACGCTAGAGTCTTATCGTTCACGCAGGCCCGGACCTTACCCCTGCGCATCATCCCAAGGAGCTTTCATGCACACGTTCAGTCGCCCCGCCGCCCTGCTCGCCCTCAGCCTCGGCACCGTCGCCAGCCTGCCGGCCCTGGCCGCCGATGAGCTGCACTACAACCAGATCTCCCTGCGCGCCGAAGCCAGCCAGGAAGTGGCCCGCGACCTGATGATCGTCACCCTCTACACCGAAGAACAGAACACCGACCCGGCCAAACTCGCCGCCGCCGTCAGCACCACCCTGAACAAAGCCATCGGCCAGGCCAAACAGGTCAAGGGCATCAACTTGAGCCAGGGCAGCCGCAACAGCTACCCGATCTACGACAACAAAGGTGGGAAAATCACCGGTTGGCGCGAACGCGCGGAACTGCGCCTGGAAAGCGCCGACTTCGCCGCCTTGTCCAAACTCACCGGCGAATTGCTCACCGACATGAAAATGGCCGGCATGGACTTCGCCATCGCCACCGCCACCCGTCAGACCAGCGAGGACGCCCTGCTCAAGGACGCCGTCAACGCCTTCAAGGCCCGCGCCCAACTGGCCACTGAAGCCTTGGGTGGCAAGGGTTATAAGATCGTCAACCTGAACCTCAACTCCACCGGTTATCCACAACCGTACATGCGCCCGCAGATGATGATGAAAGCGGCGTCGATGGATGCCGAGTCGGTGACGCCTGAGGTGGAAGCGGGCACCAGCAAGGTGACGATGACGGCGGATGGGGCGATTGAGGTGTTGATGCAATAAAGTTGGCAGGGTTTCAGCCAGTTCGTTACTGGCTGAAACCCTTGCTCTGTGGCGAGGGAGCTTGCTCCCGCTGGGCTGCGCAGCAGACCCAAACCTGACACCTCGGTGTATCAGATGGATACAGTTGCCGCTGTTGGGGCCGCTTCGCGCCCCAGCGGGAGCAAGCTCCCTCGCCACAGGGGGTTGTCACGGTGCAGGGCTGGCCGGTGCTTCGAGCTGATCCAACGCCTTGTCCACCAGCAACTGGCACAACTCCACCAACTGATGAATCCCCAGCGCCACGCTGCGCCGCGTGCCCTCCACTTCGAAAGCGAGGTCCTCGGCCATGGCTTTTATCGAGGCCAGGGTTTCGGAGGTGCTGGTCAGTAGTGTGTCGGCGTCGGCCTTGGCGGTGACGGAAAACAGGCTGTCGATTCGCTGATCGGTGCTTGGTTCTGGAGGTTTGGGGTTGAGGTAATGATTGAGGGCGCGCTCGGCGGCGGCGCGGTCTTTGAGTAGGTCTTCGATGGAGTCGAAGCCGGAAAGGGGGTTGGTTTTGTTGAAGGGTGGGTCGGGGACTGACTTATCCATATTCAATACTCCTGCTTAAAAGTTGGAGCCATTCTTGTGTCGTTTCCACGCGACAAAAGGTGGCAGCGGTACGCGGGGTGGAAATACCGGTTAGCAGGACCCGGCCAGACCGAAGTCTGCCCACGCACAGCCGCCAAGACGCAGTTTGCAGACGAAACCAGACATCGGCAACACGAATACAGCCATGCCACTGCTAAAGGTTCAGGTTTCCACACCCGGTCGCTGATTAGGCAGCGACATTCAAAGGTTAGAGAGCCCACTTCCGAGCGGCAACCTTAAAAAGCTGTGGGATGTTTCGTTTCGGGGCCGGTGATCCTTCCGACATAAATGCATAACTCATCACACTTACTGGCGCTGCACCCCCCGTGGCGAGGGAGCTTGCTCCCGCTGGGCTGCGAAGCAGCCCCCAAACCTGACGCCTCGGTACGTCAGATGGATGCAGTCGCTGCTGTTGGGGCCGCTTCGCGCCCCAGCGGGAGCAAGCTCCCTCGCCACGGGTTTGGTGGTCGGCGGGAAATAGGCATATTGCTTCGACCTCTACACAATAGTTTTGACATCTCCAAAAACAGCACGAGAGCACTGTCCACGTTTTATGGAATGTGGACAGCGAAAGATTAGGCTTCCTTGAAAAGTCAAAATATTTTTCTTAGGCATGAAATGACCAGCCTTCACACCTGCGCTTTCAGGCCTTCTTCGCGAACAAACTCGCACATAACTGATCGGGTACATCCGTGAGAGGTAGGCCGACTACTAGGCCGCCTTCGCGAGCAAGCTCGCTCCCACAATGGATTGGGGTATGACCGGGAGAGCCAGGTCGGCTACCAGGCCGCCTCGCGAGCAAGCTTTGCTCCCACAGATCTGACGGGTGTACGAGCGGAAGAGCCAGGTCGCTATAAGGCCGCCTCGGCCCGGCTTTTGATCTGGAGGCCCCGTTAACCACGATGGCCGAACGCAGGCATTGCGCAGTGGGCATCCCGGCATGGATGCCGGGATAGCCGCGCTGGGCCCAGAGTGTGTAAAAACTCCGAAGCCAACCCTTGCTATGATTTCCCCAGGACTTCATTGCAAGGGCTGCCCATGAAACGCTTCATCCAAGGTGAACACCGAGATCAAACTACCTTGCTCCCCGAGAGCTTGGACGACTACGTCAGCGATACCAATCCGGTGCGCGTTGTCGATGTCTTCGTGGATGAGCTCGACCTGATCAACTTGGGTTTTGAAAGCGCTGTCCCCGCTAAAACAGGCCGACCGGCTTATCATCCTGCAGTCATGCTGAAGATCTACATCTACGGCTATCTCAACCGTATCCAGTCAAGCCGGCGCCTTGAGCGCGAGGCGCAGCGCAACGTCGAGCTGATGTGGCTGACCGGTCGCCTGATGCCGGATTTCAAGACCATCGCCAACTTCCGCAAAGACAATGGGAAGGCCATTCGAGGAGTCTGTCGGCAGTTCGTCGTGTTGTGTCAACAACTGGGGCTCTTCTCGGAACACTTCGTTGCCATCGATGGCAGTAAATTCAAGGCGGTGAACAACCGCGACCGCAATTTTACCAGCGCCAAGCTGAAGCGTCGGATGGAAGACATCGAGTCAAGCATCGCCCGTTATCTGAAGGCCCTGGATGAGGCTGATCGGGAAGAGCCCAAGTCTTCAGGGCCCAAAGGCGGCCTGGAAGAAAAAATTGCCAAATTAAAGGAACAGATGAAGGCGCTCCAGGCGATTGAAATACAGCTTGAAGCATCGCCGGACAAACAGATCTCGCTGACCGACCCGGACGCGCGCTCGATGATGATGACGAGCGGTCATGGCATCGTGGGCTACAACGTGCAGACAGCAGTCGATACCAAACACCATTTAATCGTCGCGCACGAGGTGACCAATGTCGGTCACGACCGTGATCAGCTTAGCTCGATGGCCCAGCAAGCCCGTGAGGCGATGCAAATCGAATCGTTGTCGGTGGTGGCGGACCGAGGGTATTACAAAAGCGGAGAAATCCTGGCCTGTCACGAGGCAGGAATCACAGCTTATGTGCCGAAAACGCTGAGCTCGCGGGCCAAATTTGATGGCCGCTTCGGCAATGACGAGTTTGTTTACGACGCGGAAAAAATGTGTACGTCTGCCCCGCCAAGCAAGTGCTGATCTGGCGCAACTTTTACGTCGACAAGGGCAAGAAGCTGGACGTTTACTGGCACTCCAACTGCAGAGCCTGCCCAACAAAGGCGCAATGCACACCGGCCAGAGAGAGAAAGATTCGGCGCTGGGAACACGAGGCGGTACTGGAGGAAATGCAGGCCCGCCTGAACAATGAGCCGCAGATGATGATCATCCGCAAGAGAACGGTCGAGCACCCCTTCGGGACGCTGAAGCAATGGATGGGGGCGACTCATTTTCTGACGCGACGGCTGGCTGGGGTGAGCACCGAAATGAGCTTGAATGTGCTCGCTTACAATTGGAAAAGAGTGATGGAAATCCTAGGTGCGCAAGGTCTGATGAAGGCGCTGACGGCCTGAAAGCCTGCGGTTTTGCCCCGTTAATCAAGCCTACTGAGCCTTGCTAGCGCTTGTAGGGGCCGTTTGGAGGTACAGGAGCGCTTTAGGTTTTTATCAGTTGGCCAACACCTGTCGGCACGACGTGCCGACGATGTTTTTATCGGTTTTTACACACTCTGGGCCATGGATGGCCCTTCGCGGCGGCCCACGGAGCAATGCCTGCGTTCGGGCATGCCGAGCCTAGGCGAGGCACCAAGTGGTGGGGCAAGCCTTTTTTGCTTACTTTTTTTGGCGTTTGAAAAAAAGTGAGCCGCCGTAAGGGCGGAACCCTAAGTAGCCGTTACCGCAGCAACGGATATGTACCCCGTCAATAGGCCTCGCCCGAAGCAAACGCCCCCCAGGCGCCACTCCAGAAAGCCAAAGGTTGCGCCAGGCGCCACCCTCGACCCATGGGCAATGCCGGTGCATCGATTGAACCCTGGGCCGAAGATAACGGCGCATCCAACAGCAATAAACAAAAAAGGCCGGATCTCAAACTCAGCCCATTCAGCCCTATCCCCCTCTACGACGTGGGTTTGAAGAGGTAAAACCCGCCCTTTCCCGGTGCGCCAAAGCCACGCGGCGCACCGGGAAAGGGCGCCAATCGCCCTTAAAAAACGCGCGCAAACGATCAAATGCGTCAGAAGTTACACAGATGCGACATTAAGGTACGTTCGTGCGACTGTTTCAGACTTGAAACCGCTCTGGATCTTGCATTGGGTATGGGGCCTGCATAAGTATCCGCAGGACGACTCACGAGGTCGCCCTCAAATCCAAAAATGACAACAAATCATGAGGCCAACATGCTTAAACACGCGGTCATTCCGTTTTTAGTCGGTGCAGGCTTGTTAGCCAGCGCTCCCTTCGCTTCCGCCGCGACTAACCTGGTGTTCTGCTCCGAAGGCAGCCCGGCCGGCTTCGACCCTGGTCAGTACACCACCGGAACCGACTTCGACGCCTCTGCAGAGACCATGTTCAACCGCCTGACCCAGTTTGAGCGCGGCGGCACCGCCGTGATTCCTGGCCTGGCCACCAAGTGGGACATTTCCGAAGACGGCCTCACCTACACCTTCCATCTGCGTGAAGGCGTCAAGTTCCACACCACCTCGTACTTCAAGCCGACCCGCGAATTCAACGCCGACGACGTGCTGTTCACGTTCAACCGCATGATCAACAAGGACGACCCTTTCCGTAAGGCGTACCCGACCGAATTCCCGTACTTCACCGACATGGGGATGGACACCAACATCACCAAGATCGATAAAGTCGACGACCACACCGTCAAGTTCACCCTCAAAGATGTCGACGCTGCGTTCATCCAGAACCTGGCCATGAGCTTCGCTTCGATCCAGTCCGCCGAGTACGCTGCCCAGCTGCTCAAGGATGGCAAGGCCCCGGACATCAACCAGAAGCCGGTCGGCACTGGCCCATTCGTGTTCAAGAGCTACCAGAAAGACTCCAACATCCGCTACACCGGGAACAAGGACTACTGGAAGCCTGAAGACGTGAAGATCGACAACCTGATCTTCGCCATCACCACCGACCCGTCGGTGCGCATGCAGAAACTCAAGAAAAACGAATGCCAGATCACCCTCTTCCCACGCCCGGCCGACCTCAAGGCCCTGAAGGAAGACAAGGCACTGAAGATGCCTGACCAGGCGGGTTTCAACCTGGGCTACATCGCCTACAACGTGATGGACAAGATCAAGGGCAGCAACGAGCCGAACGTGTTGGCAGACCTGAAAGTCCGCCAGGCGTTGGACATGGCGGTCAACAAGCCGCAGATCATCGATTCGGTCTACCAGGGCGCCGGCCAGTTGGCTGTCAACGCCATGCCGCCAACCCAATGGTCCTACGACACCACCATCAAGGATGCCAAGTACGATCCTGAGAAAGCCAAGGAGCTGCTCAAGGAAGCCGGCGTCAAGGAAGGCACCAACATCACCTTGTGGGCGATGCCGGTACAGCGTCCTTACAACCCGAACGCCAAGCTGATGGCCGAGATGCTGCAGTCCGACTGGAAGAAAGTCGGCCTGAACGTCAACATCGTCAGCTACGAATGGGGCGAGTACATCAAGCGTTCCAAAGGTGGCGAGAACCAGGCGATGATCATTGGCTGGAGCGGCGACAACGGTGACCCGGACAACTGGCTCAACGTGCTGTTCGGCTGCGACTCGCTGGCCGGCAACAACTTCTCCAAATGGTGTGACAAGAAGTTCGACGGCCTCGTGAAAGAAGCCAAGCGCACCACCGACCAGGCCAAGCGCACCGAACTGTACAAACAGGCACAACACGTCCTCAAGGATGCCGTGCCGATGACACCTATCGCTCACTCGACGGTGTATCAACCCATGCGCGCCAACGTGCAGGACTTCAAGATCAGCCCATTTGGCTTGAACTCCTTCTACGGCGTCAGCGTCAGCAAATAAGGTGACCTGTGGCGAGGGAGCTTGCTCCCGCTGGGCCGGTCCGACGCCTCGGGCGTAGCGGCCCCTTTTTTAAGCGCGATGGTGTACCAACAACACCATCGCGAGCAGGGCTCGCTCCCACGGCATGCCGTTGCTTTAAGCCAAGACTCAGGAAATCGCCTACATCCAAAAGCACTGCGTACCACAGCAGTTGGTTTAGGACGTATCGCCTTTTCCCACAAGTCTTTCAGGCATTACGCATTTACCCCCAGGCCCACGACTCATACCGTCGGGGCCTGGACGGCTTGCTGATCCTGCGGCATCGCTACGCAATGGAATGAGCTCAGTGCTCCGGACCTGCCCTCGGACAGACACCGGCTCACTGGTAAAACACCCCGAACGAGAGAGGGAGCGTCATGCGCCATACCTTGGTTTTATCCGCATTGCTGGGCACCGGCCTGTTGGCCGCGACATCCGCCACCCAAGCCGCCGGCGGCAGCCTGGTGTTCTGTTCCGAAGGCAGCCCCGCCGGTTTCGACACCGCGCAGTACACCACCGCGACTGATAACGATGCCGCCGAACCGCTGTACAACCGCCTGGCCGAGTTCGAAAAAGGCGCGACCAATGTCGTCCCGGGCCTGGCGACGAGCTGGGACATTTCCGAAGACGGCTTGAAATACACTTTCCACCTACGCGAAGGAGTGAAGTTTCATACGACTGATTACTTCACGCCGACCCGGGATTTCAACGCCGACGACGTGCTGTTCACCTTCAATCGCATGCTCGATCCGCAGCATCCGTTCCGCAAGGCCTACCCCACCGAGTTCCCGTACTTCAACGGCATGAGCCTGAACAAGAACATCGCCAAGGTGGAAGCGACCGGGCCGCTGACGGTGGTGATGACCCTCAACAGCGTGGACGCCGCGTTCATCCAGAACATCGCCATGAGCTTCGCCGCGATCCTGTCGGCCGAATACGCCGACCAACTGCTCAAGAGCGGCAAGCCGAGCGACATCAACCAGAAGCCGATCGGCACCGGGCCGTTCGAATTCAAGAGCTATCAGAAAGACTCCAACATCCGCTACGTCGCCAACGATAAGTATTGGGCGCCGGAACGGGTGAAACTGAAGAACCTGATTTTCTCCATCAACACCGACGCCTCGGTGCGGGTACAGAAGCTCAAGGCCAACGAATGCCAGGTCACCCTGCATCCACGTCCGGCCGACGTGCCGGCCTTGAAGAACGACCCCAAGCTGCAACTGATCGAAAAACCTGGTTTCAACCTCGGCTACATCGCCTACAACACCCGTCACAAACCGTTCGACCAGGTCGAAGTGCGCCAGGCCCTGGACATGGCGGTGAACAAGCAAGGCATTCTCAACGCCGTGTACCAAGGCGCGGGGCAACTGGCTCAGAACGCCATGCCACCGACCCAATGGTCCTACGACGACACCATCAAGGACACGCCCTACAACCCGGAAAAAGCCAAGGAGTTGCTCAAGGCCGCCGGCGTCAAGGAAGGCACCGAAATCACCCTTTGGGCCATGCCCGTGCAACGCCCGTACAACCCCAACGCCAAGTTGATGGCCGAGATGCTCCAGGCGGATTGGGCGAAGATCGGCCTGAAGGTGAAGATCGTCAGCTATGAATGGGGCGAGTACATCAAGCGCACCAAGAACGGCGAGCACGACATCAGCCTGATCGGTTGGACCGGCGACAACGGTGATCCGGACAACTGGCTGGGCACGCTGTACAGCTGCGATGCCATTGGCGGCAACAACTACTCCATGTGGTGTGACCAGGATTACGACAAGCTGATCAAGCAGGCCAAGGTCGTCACCGACCGCGACCAGCGCACCGTGCTCTACAAACAGGCCCAGCAGTTGCTCAAGCAGCAAGTGCCGATCACCCCTGTTGCCCACTCGACGGTCAACCAGCCGCTGAGTGCCAAAGTCGAAGGGTTCAAAGTCAGCCCCTTCGGTCGCAACGTGTTCTCGGGCGTCAGCCTGAACCCATAACCGTCTAGTCGCACAGCGAGGGCTTCCCTGGAAGCCCTCACGCAGACGCCTTGCCTGAATTCGTCGATCAGGCGCGATGCAAACGTTTGCTAGCTGTGAATGAGTTGTAAACCGTTAGCCGAATCATCCAAAAGGATCGGCACAAAAAAAAAGAAAAAGGAGCGTTACCGATGAAACTGAGCAGCACCGCGATACTGGCCTTGGCCATCAGCAGCATTACCGCAACGGCTTTCGCAGAATCCCAGAGCCAGGCGGTCACCCCGGTGACCCTCAAGAGCACCAGCGAGCAAAGCGAAGCCAAGGGCTTCATCGACGGCCAATCCGTCACGGGTAGCACGCGCAACTGGTACGCCAACGAGCAATTCAAGCGCGGCACGAAACTCACCTATCGCAAGAACGGCGAAGCACGCGAGACCGACCGCCGGATCAACTGGCTGCAAGGCACCATCATCAAGTACAACTCGGGCTTCACTGAAGGCACTGTGGGCTTCAGCACCGAACTGGCCGCCTACAACGCCATCGCCCTGGACCAGGACCGCAAGGACCTGGCGTCCAACAACGGCGGTGCACCGACCACCCGCCCTGGCGCCGGCAACAACCGTACCCTGACCCGCGAAGGCGGCGACGCCGTGGGCCAGTGGAGCAAACTGGGCCTGGCCAACCTCAAGGCCCGCGTGTCCAACACCACCCTGACCGCCGGCCGCCAGAACTTCAGCAGCCCGATGGTCGACGTGATCGGCAACCGTGCCCTGCCTTCCAGCTTCCAGGGTGTGAGCCTGCACAGCGAAGAATTCGAAAACCTGGCGTTCGACATCGCCACCTTCGACCGCAACTCGCCGCGTACCGAACAGAGCCAGCGCAAGTTCCGCTCCGAATACGGTGACAGCAGCGTCGAGACCGATCACGTCAACACGGCCGGTATCACCTACCAGCCACTGGCCAGCCTGAAGACCAGCCTGTGGGCGACCGAAGCCGAGGACATGTGGAACCAGTACTACTTCGGCGCCACCCATGAACTGGGCGACAGCTCGGTGCTGAGCCTGACCACCGGCCTGAACTACTACAAGACCGTGGACTCGGGCAAAAGCAAGCTGGGCGAGATCGACAACGACACCTACTCCCTGTCGTTCGGCCTGACGCACCAGGCCCATAGCCTGACGTTCTCGTACCAGGAAGTGAACGGTAACGAGTACTTCGACTACCTGCACGAAACCAACGGCATCTACCTGGCCAACTCCCTGCTGTCGGACTTCAACGGCCCGAACGAGAAATCCTTCCAGATCGCCTACGGCCTGAACATGGCTGAATACGGCGTGCCAGGCCTGAAGTTCAACATCTACCAGGCGCGCGGCTGGGGCATCGACGGCACGCACTACAACAGCACCGGTTACAGCGACGTGCGGGCCATGGACGGTGAGCACCACTATGAATACGGCATCGGCGCGTCCTATGCCGTACAGAGCGGCCCTCTGAAAGCCACCGCGATCCGCGCGACCTACACCGCACACCGCGCCAGCGAAAACCAGGCCGACGGCAGCCTCAACGAGTTCCGCCTGGTCACCACCATTCCGTTCAACATTCTCTAAACTGCCACCGGGCGGGCGACTCACGAGGTCGTCCGCCCGGTCTTTTGCCATTACCCGATTGCAGAGGATTGACGATGAACATGACTCCCCTACGCGCCGCCATCGCCGCCGCGCTGCTGAGCGTTGCCGTTGGCGCCACGGCCAAGCCCCTGGTGGTTTGCACAGAAGCCAGTCCGGAAGGCTTCGACATGGTCCAGTACACGACTGCAGTCACCGCCGATGCCGTGGCGGAAACCATTTTCAATCGCCTGGCCGATTTCAAGCCCGGCACCACTGAAGTGATTCCGGCCCTGGCCGAATCCTGGGACATCAGTGACGACGGCCTGGCGTACACCTTCCATCTGCGCAAGGGCGTCAAGTTCCACACCACCGACTATTTCAAGCCGACCCGCGACATGAACGCCGACGACGTGGTCTGGAGCTTCCAGCGCCAGCTGGACCCGAACCACCCGTGGCACAAATTGTCGAGCGTGGGCTTTCCGTACTTTGAAAGCATGGGCTTCAAGGAACTGCTGAAAAACGTCGAGAAAGTCGACGAGCACACGGTCAAGTTCACCCTGACCCGCCGCGAAGCGCCGTTCCTGGCCGACATCGCCATGGCGTTCTCTTCGATCTACCCGGCTGAATACGCCGACCAGCTGCTCAAGGCCAACAAGACCGGCGACCTCAACAGCAAGCCGATCGGCACCGGCCCGTTCGTGTTCCAGCGCTACAACAAGGACGCCCAAGTTCGTTTCAAGGCCAACCCGGACTACTTCCGTGGCAAGCCGCCGGCCGATGCGCTGGTACTGGCCATCGCCACCGACAACAACGTGCGCATGCAGAAGCTCAAGACCAACGAGTGCCAGATCGCGCTGTACCCCAAACCCGATGACATCCCCAGCATCAAGAAAGACCCGAACCTGAAAGTCGCCGAGTTGGACGCGATGACCGTCTCCTACACCGCCATGAATACCAGCCACAAATACATGAGCGACGTGCGGGTGCGCAAAGCCATTGACCTGGCCTTCGACAAGGAGGCCTACGTCAACGCATTGTTCGGCAAGGGCAACGCCACCGCGGCGGTCAACCCGTACCCGCCAACCCTGCTGGGCTTCAACCACGACCTGAAGAACCCGACCCGCGACCTGGACAAGGCGCGCCAGTTGCTCAAGGAAGCCGGCGTGCCGGAAGGCACCGTGTTCACCCTGTTCACCCGCAACGGCGGTGGCCCGACCAACCCCAACCCGATGCTCGGCGCGCAAATGATGCAGGCCGACCTGGCAAAAGTCGGGATCAAGGTCGACATCCGCGTGATGGAATGGGGCGAAATGCTCAAGCGCGCGAAAAACGGCGAGCACGACATGGTGTCCGCCGGATGGGCGGGCGACAACGGCGACCCGGATAACTTCCTGACGCCTATGCTCAGTTGCGAAGCCGCCAAGAACGGCGAAAACTACGCGCGCTGGTGCAATGAGAAATTCCAGGCGCTGCTCGACCAGGCACGCGCCACAGTGAACCCCGAGGAGCGCGCGAAGCTCTATGAGCAGGCCCAGGTAATTTTCAACCAGGACCAGCCATGGATCAGCATGGCCCACACCCGCATGTTCACGGCAATGCGCAACAACGTAGAGGGCTACGTGATTAGCCCGCTCACCACCAACAACTTCGCCACCACCCAGGTGAAGTAGATAAGAAAACGCCCGGCATCCCTGATCCCAGGGATTGCCGGGCACGCCTAACCGGCTGATGAGGTACACCTGAAGATGTTTAGTTTTATTGCCCGCCGACTGGGATTATTGATCCCTACGTTCTTCGGCATCACCTTGCTGACCTTCGCGTTGATTCGCATGATCCCCGGCGACCCCGTGGAAGTGATGATGGGCGAACGTCGGGTCGATCCCGAAATGCATGCACAGGCAATGGAACGCCTTGGCCTCAACAAACCGCTGTATGCCCAGTACCTGGACTACATCGGCAAACTGGCCCATGGCGATCTCGGCGAATCGCTGCGCACCCGTGAAAGCGTATGGACCGAGTTCAGCTCCCTGTTTCCCGCGACCCTGGAACTGTCCATGGCCGCCCTGTTGTTCGCCGGTATCCTGGGCCTGCTGGCCGGGGTGATCGCGGCACTCAAGCGAGGATCCCTGTTCGACCATGGGGTGATGGGCATCTCCCTGGCGGGGTATTCGATGCCGATCTTCTGGTGGGGCCTGATCCTGATCATGTTCTTCTCGGTGTCCCTGGGCTGGACGCCAGTGTCGGGACGGATCGACCTGCTCTACGACATCGAGCCGAAAACCGGCTTCATGCTGATCGACACGCTGCTGGCCGATGAGCCGGGCGCGTTCCTCGATGCCCTGCATCACCTGATCCTGCCGGCCATCGTGCTGGGCACCATTCCGCTGGCGGTGATCGCCCGCATGACCCGCTCTTCGATGCTCGAAGTGTTGCGCGAAGACTACATCCGCACCGCCAAGGCCAAGGGCCTGTCGCCGTCGCGCGTGGTGTTCGTGCATGGCCTGCGCAACGCGCTGATCCCGGTGCTGACCGTGGTCGGCCTGCAAGTCGGCACGCTGCTGGCCGGTGCGGTCCTGACCGAAACGATCTTCTCCTGGCCGGGCATCGGCAAGTGGCTGATCGAAGCCATCGGCGCCCGGGACTACCCCGTGGTGCAGAACGGCATCCTGTTAATCGCCTGCCTGGTGATTCTGGTCAACTTCGTCGTGGACATCCTCTACGGCTTTGCCAACCCACGCATCCGTCACCAGCGCTGAGATCAAGACCATGAGTACTCCAACTACCGCGGTAGCAGTCGATCAAAGCCTGCTGTACCCGTCCCCGTACAAAGAATTCTGGCAGGCGTTTTCCCGCAACAAGGGCGCCGTCGCCGGGCTGATGTTCATGATCCTGATCGTGTTCTGCGCGATCTTCGCCCCGTGGGTCGCGCCGCATGACCCGAGCGAGCAATACCGCGATTTCCTGCTCACGCCGCCGGCGTGGCTTGAAGGTGGGCAGATGCAGTTTCTGCTGGGCACCGACGAACTGGGCCGCGATCTGCTGTCGCGCCTGATCCAGGGCTCGCGGCTGTCGCTGCTGATCGGCTTGTCGTCGGTGGTGATGTCGTTGATTCCGGGCATCCTGCTGGGGCTGTTCGCCGGGTTCTTCCCGCGCATCCTCGGCCCGACCATCATGCGCCTGATGGACATCATGCTGGCCCTGCCGTCGCTGCTGCTGGCCGTGGCGATCGTCGCCATCCTCGGCCCAGGCCTGATCAACACCGTGATCGCCATCGCCATCGTCTCGCTGCCGTCCTACGTGCGCCTGACCCGCGCCGCCGTGATGGGCGAACTGAACCGCGACTACGTGACCGCCGCCCGCCTGGCCGGCGCCGGCCTGCCGCGCCTGATGTTCATCACCGTGCTGCCCAACTGCATGGCACCGCTGATCGTCCAGGCGACCTTGAGCTTTTCCTCGGCGATCCTCGACGCCGCCGCCCTCGGCTTCCTCGGCCTCGGCGTCCAGCCACCGACCCCTGAGTGGGGCACCATGCTGGCCTCGGCCCGCGACTACATCGAACGCGCCTGGTGGGTCGTGAGCCTGCCTGGCTTGACCATTTTGCTCAGCGTGCTGGCAATCAACCTGATGGGCGACGGGCTGCGCGATGCGCTGGACCCGAAACTCAAGAATGCCGCCTGAGGAGATTCCCATGTCACTGCTAGAAATCAAGAATCTCAACGTCCGCTTCGGCGACGCCACCGCCGTGCCGGTGGTCGACGGCCTCGACCTGAGCGTGGACAAAGGCGAAGTATTGGCGATCGTCGGCGAATCGGGCTCGGGTAAATCCGTGACCATGATGGCGCTGATGGGGCTGATCGAGCACCCTGGCATCGTCACCGCCGATGCGCTGAACTTCGACGGCAAGAACATGCTCAAGCTGAGCAACCGCCAGCGTCGGCAGATCGTCGGCAAGGACCTGGCGATGGTCTTCCAGGACCCGATGACCGCGCTTAACCCCAGCTACACCGTGGGTTTCCAGATTGAAGAAGTGCTGCGCCTGCACCTGAGGATGTCTGGCAAAGCCGCGCGCAAACGCGCCATCGAATTGCTGGAAAAAGTCGAGATCCCCGGCGCCGCCAGCCGTATGGACGCCTACCCGCATCAACTGTCCGGCGGCATGAGCCAGCGCGTGGCGATTGCCATGGCGATTGCCGGCGAGCCGAAACTGTTGATCGCCGACGAACCGACCACCGCCCTGGACGTGACCATCCAGGCGCAGATCATGGATCTGCTGCTGGCCCTGCAAAAAGAGCAGAACATGGGCCTGGTGCTGATCACTCACGACTTGGCCGTCGTCGCTGAAACCGCCCAGCGCGTGTGCGTGATGTACGCCGGTCAAGCCGTGGAAGTGGGCCAGGTGCCGGAGCTGTTCGACATTCCGGCCCACCCCTACAGCGAAGCGCTGCTGGCGGCGATTCCGGAGCACAGCATGGGCGCCGAGCGCCTGGCGACGTTGCCGGGCATCGTCCCCGGTCGCTATGACCGTCCGCAAGGCTGCCTGCTCTCGCCGCGCTGCCCGTACGTGCAGGACAACTGCCGTCAACAACGTCCGGGCCTCGATCCGAAATCCAACAGCCTCGCCCGCTGCTTCTACCCGCTGAACCAGGAGGTGGCGTGATGGCCGTCGTACTTACCGCCCGTGACCTGACCCGTCATTACGAAGTGTCCCGTGGCATGTTCAAGGGCCATGCGACCGTGCGCGCCCTCAACGGCGTGTCATTCGAACTCGAAGCCGGCAAGACCCTGGCCGTGGTGGGTGAATCCGGTTGCGGCAAATCCACCCTCGCCCGGGCCCTGACGCTGATCGAAGAGCCGTCCGCCGGCTCCTTGAAAATCGCTGGCCAGGAAGTGGCCGGCGCCAACAAGGCCGAACGCAAGCAACTGCGCAAAGACGTGCAGATGGTCTTCCAGAGCCCTTACGCGTCCCTCAACCCGCGGCAGAAAATCGGTGATCAACTGGCCGAGCCACTGCTCATCAACACCAACCTGTCGGCCACCGAGCGGCGCGAGAAAGTCCAGGCGATGATGAAGCAGGTGGGCTTGCGTCCCGAGCATTACCAGCGCTACCCGCACATGTTCTCCGGCGGCCAGCGCCAGCGCATCGCCCTGGCCCGCGCCATGATGCTGCAACCCAAGGTGCTGGTGGCGGACGAACCGACCTCGGCGCTGGACGTGTCGATCCAGGCCCAGGTGTTGAACCTGTTCATGGACCTGCAGCAGGAATTCAACACCGCCTACGTGTTCATTTCCCACAACCTGGCAGTGGTGCAACACGTCGCCGATGACGTGATGGTGATGTACCTCGGTCGCCCGGTGGAAATGGGCCCCAACGAAAACATCTACAGCCGCCCGCTGCACCCGTACACCCAGGCGCTGCTGTCGGCCACCCCGACCATCCACCCGGACCCGAACAAGCCGAAGATAAAAATCGTCGGCGAACTGCCCAACCCGCTCAACCCGCCGTCCGGCTGCGCTTTCCACAAGCGCTGCCCGTACGCGACCGAGCGTTGTAAAACTGAAGAACCGGCGTTGCGCCCGCTTGATAACCGTCTGGTGGCGTGTCACTACGCCGAGCGGTTCCTCGACGGCGCGGCGTAAGGCTAAAAGGCTAAAAGGCAGCAAAGCACTTAAGGCAGAAAAGCCCTTGTGGCGAGGGAGCTTGCTCCCGCTGGGCTGCGCAGCAGTCCCAAAAAGGGCCGCTACGCGCCCCAGCGGGAGCAAGCTCCCTCGCCACGGGCAATAAAAAACCTCCAGTCCGATCAAGGCTGGAGGTTTTTTCATGTTGGATATCTACGTCTGGCTATCGCCCTCTGCATCCTCATCGTCATCCGGCGTGTCGATTGGCGAACCATCATCATCCTCGCCATCATCCGGATCGCCTGCATCCGCATCGGTCGCGGCAAGCATCAACTCGCCCTGCACCTCCGATCCGCTCGATGCATGTTTTTCATGCTCATCGCACTCGGCCCACGCAGCCGTAGAGCCTAAGGAAAGCATCACCAATACCTTTAGCAAAAACATCATGCGCAGCAGCTTATTCATAGCCCAATTCCTTCTTTGCGGGTAAAGCAGAGCCCGACGGCGCTCAAGAGAACCTATATATGAATAGCTCGGTTCACCAGATAAGACGCCCCGGAAGAGCCAGAAATGCCGCCGTTCTACAGATTGGTTTCGAATAAGCCTTATCTCCAAACCAACTAACCACGCAAATCCCTGTGGGAAGCTAGCTTGCTCGCGATGACGTCGGCACATTCAACATCCAGGCAAGCCGACCCACCGCTATCGCGAGCAGGCTCGCTCCCACAGAGGGATCTGCGCCAAACACAAATTTTCTGTGCTCTGAAGATCCAGTGTGGGAGCGAGCCTGCTCGCGATGACGGCGGCACATTCAACATCCTGGCAAGCTGACACTCCGCTATCGCGAGCAAGCTTTGCTCCCACAGTTACCTCACATAGTTCTTTAACGGGAGTTCGCATCCGCGCAAGGCCCCGCCTGCGCTATGGTAGGCCGAAACTCTTCAAAGGCTCCCCGACATGAATCTGTCGCAAACCCTGATGCAACTGGAACATAGCCTTTTGTCCCAAGACACACGGCGTGACGCAGCGGCAATCTCTCGCCTGATCGCCGAGGACTTCATCGAATTCGGCGCCAGCGGTAGCGTCTGGGCCAAGGCTCAGGTGGTCGAGCAGTTACCCCAACAACCCTTCACTCAACGCACCATCAGCGAGTTTTCAGCCAAACCGCTGTCGGAACACACCGTGTTGGTCACCTATCGTTGTCACAACCCGTCCGCCGATAGACAGTCATCCACCCACAGCCTGCGCAGTTCGATCTGGCGCAAGCGAGGTGAAGAATGGGAAATGATATTCCATCAGGGAACACCCATTCCCCAGTGAAACTGTCCATGCTCAAGACAAAGCGCAGGCCATAAAAAACCCTGCAACTTTCGCAGCAGGGTTTTCGGTTTCAACGCTTGATGCTTAGTGATGCTCACGCGTCGCACGGAATTTCACATCCGGCCAGCGCTCTTCCATCAGCGCCAGGTTTACCCGGGTCGGCGCCAGGTAGGTCAAATGTCCACCGCCATCCAGCGCAAGGTTTTCCACAGCCTTGTTGGAGAATTCCTCGAGCTTCTTCTTGTCGCCGCATTCGACCCAACGCGCCGAATACACGGTAATCGGCTCATAGGAGCACTCGACCTTGTATTCCTCTTTCAAGCGACTGGCGACGACGTCGAACTGCAGCACACCAACGGCGCCGAGGATGATGTCGTTGCTGCGCTCCGGGAAGAACACCTGGGTGGCGCCTTCTTCGGCCAGTTGCTGCAAACCTTGGCGCAGTTGCTTGGACTTGAGCGGGTCCTTCAGGCGCACGCGGCGGAACAGTTCCGGGGCAAAGTGCGGGATGCCGGTGAAGCCCAGGGCTTCGCCTTCGGTGAAGGTGTCGCCGATCTGGATAGTGCCGTGGTTGTGCAGGCCGATGATGTCACCGGCGAAGGCCTCTTCCAGTTGTTCGCGCTCCGAGGAGAAGAACGTCAGGGCGTCGCCGATGCGCACGTCCTTGCCGGTGCGCACGTGGCGCATCTTCATGCCTTTTTCGTATTTGCCGGAGCAGATGCGCATGAAGGCGATGCGGTCGCGGTGCTTGGGGTCCATGTTCGCCTGGATCTTGAACACGAAGCCGGCGAACTTCTCTTCCACCGGCTCCACGGTGCGTTCGTTGGCGACACGGGCCAGCGGACGCGGGGCCCAGTCGACCACGGCGTCGAGCACATGGTCCACGCCGAAGTTGCCCAGGGCGGTCCCGAAGAACACCGGGGTCAATTGACCGTCGAGGAATTCCTGCTGGTTGAACTCATGGCAGGCGCCCTGCACCAGTTCCAGTTGCTCGACAAAACGATCGTACTCGTCGCCCAGGTGCGCGCGGGCCTCGTCGGAATCGAGCTTCTCGATGATCTTGGTTTCGGTGCGCTCGTGCCCGTGACCGGCGGTGTAGACGATGATGTAGTCGTCGGCCAGGTGGTACACGCCTTTGAAGTCGCGATAGCAACCGATCGGCCAGGTGATCGGCGCGGCCTTGATCTTCAGGACCGCTTCGATCTCGTCGAGCAATTCGATGGGGTCGCGGATGTCACGGTCGAGTTTGTTGATGAAGCTGACGATCGGCGTGTCCCGCAGACGGCAGACGTCCATCAGCGCAATGGTCCGTGGCTCGACGCCCTTGCCGCCGTCGAGGACCATCAAGGCCGAGTCCACCGCGGTCAGGGTGCGGTAGGTGTCTTCGGAGAAGTCTTCGTGGCCCGGGGTGTCGAGCAGGTTGATCATGTGCTCGCGATACGGGAACTGCATGACCGACGTGGTGATGGAAATACCCCGTTGTTTTTCCATTTCCATCCAGTCGGAGGTGGCATGGCGATCGGACTTGCGGGATTTCACCGTGCCGGCCACCGCAATCGCCTTGCCCATCAGCAAGAGCTTTTCGGTGATGGTGGTCTTACCGGCATCGGGGTGGGAAATAATGGCGAAAGTGCGGCGTTTCGCGACTTCGGCGGCCTGTTTGGTCATGGGAAATCGCCTGGCAGGTGATTCAAAAAAGGGCGGCGATTATAGCTCAACTTGTGCCAGGAACCGAACCGTTGAGCATATCCGGGGTGGCCAAATGCTGCCCCGCATGGGAACCTTTTGCCCGGTGGAGGCGTCCACCACCCTGATACGAGCAACCGTCAGGGCCTGAAAAATCAGCAAGTTAGCCTGACGAGGCTGCGCTCATGGCTCGCTTCGACGGTCGTTTTACCGGCTTCGAAAAGAGCTGCTTCTCGCGAACGTTTTCCCGGCAACCCGTGATGGTTTGCCGCCCGGGGAGGCGTGCGCCGACTGAAAGACAAAGGAGTCCGCCTGTGGCTATCCGCTATGGCAAAGGGCTTATCGGGGGTGCGGTCGTCGTCGCCCTCCTGGCCCTGTTGGTCCACTGGATCGGCATCGATACGATCCAACGCTACCGCGACGATCTGCTGTTCTACCTGCAAGCGCACCTGATGCTTGTACTGGCTTCCATGTTGGCGGCCCTGATGGTCGGCATCCCCGCCGGCATCGCCCTTAGCCGCCCCGGCATGGTCGGGCGCGCCGAACGCTTCATGCAAGTGTTCAACATCGGCAATACCGTGCCGCCCCTGGCTGTGCTGGCCATCGCCCTCGGCATCCTGGGCATCGGCAGCGGGCCCGCCATCTTCGCCCTGTTCCTCGCCTCGCTGTTGCCCATCGTACGCAACACCTATGAAGGCCTGAAAAACGTCCAGGGCTCCCTCAAGGAAGCCGCCGTCGGCATCGGCATGACCCCGCGCCAGGTGCTGTGGAAAGTCGAACTGCCCAACGCCGTGCCGATCATCGTCGGTGGCGTGCGCGTAGCGTTGGCGATCAACGTCGGCACCGCCCCGCTGGCTTTCCTGATCGGTGCCAACAGCCTCGGCAGCCTGATCTTCCCTGGCATTGCCTTGAACAACCAGCCGCAATTGTTGCTCGGCGCCGCTTGCACGGCGCTGCTGGCATTGCTGCTCGACGGTCTGGTGACACTCGCCAGCCGCCTCTGGCTGGAACGTGGCTTGCGCCCGTCCTGAGCCTGGCTGGATAAAGGAGTCGTTATGAAGAAGTTGAGCTTGATCCTGGGCTGCCTGTTGCTGTTTGCAGGGTTTGCCCAAGCCGCAGAAAAACCGCTGATCCGCCTCGGCGCCCGGGTATTCACCGAGCAGACCTTACTGGCGGAAATCACCGCCCAATACCTGCGCAGCAAAGGCTACGACGCGCAGATTACCGGCGGCCTGGGCAGCAACCTGGCCCGCAGCGCCCATGAAACCGGGCAGTTGGACCTTCTGTGGGAATACACCGGCGTGTCATTGGTGGCCTACAACCATGTCACCGAGAAACTCGACAGCGCCCAGTCCTACGCTCGGGTGAAAGAACTCGACGCGAAAAAAGGCCTGGTCTGGCTCACGCCGTCGAAATTCAGCAACACCTACGCCTTGGCCCTGCCGGAAAAAGTCGCGAAGAAGTACCCGCAGATCAACTCCATCAGCCAGTTGAACACCGTTTTGCAGGCCGAGGCCGACGAGAACCATCTGGTGGCCCTGGACACCGAGTTCGCCAATCGCTCCGACGGTCTGGCCGGCATGGTCGAACAGTACGACATGAACCTGACCCGCAAGAACATTCGGCAAATGGACGCGGGCCTGGTTTATACCGCCCTGCGCAACAGCCAAGTCTTCGCCGGCCTGGTCTACACCACCGACGGGCGCCTGAATGCGTTCAAATTGAAGCTGCTGGAAGACGACAAGCATTACTTCCCCGACTACACCGCCGCGCCGGTGGTGCGCCAGGCATTCCTCGACGCGCACCCGCAGCTGGCCGCGCAGCTCAAGCCGCTGGCCGAACTGTTCGACGACGAAACCATGCGCCAGCTCAACGCCCGGGTGGACGTCGATCATGAAAGCCCTTCCGCCGTTGCCGCCGATTTCCTGCGCCAGCATTCGCTGCTCTCAACCCAATGACCTGGAGGAAAAGCCATGGATTTTCTTGACGCCTTTTCCCATCTGGACTGGCCGCTGGTGCTGCACCTGACCTGGCAGCACATCACCCTGGTGGGCATCGCCGTGACCCTGGCGATTGTCATCGGTGTGCCACTGGGCATTTTCATGACCCGTTTCCCGGCGCTTGCCGGCCCTCTGCAAGCCAGCGCCACGGTGCTGCTGACGATCCCGTCAATCGCGCTGTTCGGCCTACTCTTGCCGTTCTACTCCAAGTTCGGCCAAGGCCTGGGGCCAATGCCGGCGATCACCGCGGTGTTTCTCTATTCGCTGTTGCCGATCATGCGCAACACCTACCTGGCCCTGACCGGCGTCGAACCGGGCATCCGTGAAGCCGCCCGCGGCATCGGCATGACCTTCGGCCAGCGCCTGCGCATGGTCGAACTGCCCATCGCCGTGCCGGTGATCCTGGCCGGCGTGCGCACCGCCGTGGTGATGAACATCGGCGTCATGACCATCGCCGCCACCATCGGCGCCGGTGGCCTGGGCGTGCTCATCCTCGCTTCCATCAGCCGCAGCGATATGTCGATGCTGATCGTCGGCGCCGTGCTGGTCAGCCTCCTGGCCATCTTCGCCGACCTGCTCCTGCAATGGCTGCAACGCTCGCTGACCCCAAAAGGATTACTGAAATGATCGAACTTCAAAACCTCAGCAAAACCTTCAAGAGCAACGGCAAGGATGTAAAAGCCGTGGACTCGGTGAACCTGACCGTCAACGAAGGCGAGATCTGCGTATTCCTCGGGCCGTCGGGCTGTGGCAAGAGCACCACGCTGAAGATGATCAACCGGCTGATCCCGCCGACCTCGGGCAAGGTCTTGATCAACGGCGAAGACACCACCGGCCTCGACGAAGTGACCCTGCGCCGCAACATCGGCTACGTGATCCAGCAGATCGGCCTGTTCCCGAACATGACCATCGAGGAAAACATCACCGTGGTTCCGCGCCTGCTCGGCTGGGATAAACAGAAGTGCCACGACCGCGCCCGCGAATTGATGAGCATGATCAAGCTCGAACCCAAGCAATACCTGCATCGCTATCCCCGGGAGTTGTCCGGCGGCCAGCAACAACGAATCGGCGTGATCCGCGCCCTGGCGGCCGATGCGCCGCTGCTGCTGATGGATGAACCGTTCGGCGCGGTCGACCCGATCAACCGCGAGATGATCCAGAACGAGTTCTTCGAGATGCAACGGGCGCTGAACAAGACCGTGATCATGGTCAGCCACGACATCGACGAGGCCATCAAGCTGGGGGACAAGATCGCGATCTTCCGCGCTGGCAAGCTGGTGCAATGCGATCACCCGGACACGCTGCTGGCGCATCCGGCCGACGAGTTCGTCAGCAACTTCGTCGGTCAGGACAGCACGCTCAAGCGGCTGTTGCTGGTCAAGGCCGAAGACGCGGCGGACAACGCCCCGTCGGTCAGCCCCGAGACGCCGGTGGCCGAGGCGTTGGAACTGATGGACGAACACGACCGGCGCTACGTGGTGGTCACCTGTGCCGAGAACAAGGCCCTGGGTTACGTCCGCCGTCGCGACCTGCACCGCCAGACCGGCACGTGCGGACAATACCTGCGGGAATTCAACGCCACCGCCGCCTACGACGAACACCTGCGGATCCTGCTGTCGCGCATGTACGAGTTCAACCGCTCGTGGCTGCCGGTGCTGGACGCCGAGCGGGTGTTCCTTGGCGAAGTGACCCAGGAATCGATTGCCGAGTACTTGAGCTCCGGTAAGTCCCGTGGGGGCAAGACCAGTATTGTTTCGCCGGCTGAGACTGCGTCCGCCTAGTCAACGGCGACTGCCATTGTGGCGAGGGAGCTTGCTCCCGCTGGGTCGCGCAGCGGCCCCAAAAAAGCGATGAGCGCTTCGCACTCAAGCGGGAGCAAGCTCCCTCGCCACAAAGGCAAAAGCCATATCGAGCAGGCTCGAATACCAATCCGGGGGAACATCAACCTGTCACACCGGTCGGTTACATCATGAGCTGTCGCGGGCCGCACGACGGAGACGTGCAAAAACGCGACATTTTTAGTTGATCTCAGGCCCCTCACGCCCTAAAGTTCGCGCCGAACGTCCATGCTGGAAACGATCCATCCGGCTCAAGTACTGACGACGAGACAGCAAGGCCAAGGGAATCAAGCGTCCCATGGCCTTTTTGCTTTCGGCGACATGCCTTGGGAAGTAGGCGAACCAAAGTGGGGATACGGAGGACGTTCGCGAGGGTTGCTGCCCTCAAACCCATTGATCCTGATGTTTGCCAGTAGGAGTCCCAAGTATGTCGATCCAGGTCGAAGATTATTTCGCGCGCGAAACTTTCCAGAAAATGAAAGCGTTCGCCGACAAGCAGGAAACCCCGTTCGTGGTGATCGACACCGCGATGATCTCCCAGGCCTATGACGACCTGCGCGCCGGTTTCGAGTTCGCCAAGGTCTACTACGCCGTCAAGGCCAACCCGGCGGTGGAAATCATCGACCTGCTCAAGGGGAAAGGCTCGAACTTCGACATCGCCTCGATCTATGAGCTGGACAAGGTCATGAGCCGTGGCGTCGGCCCGGAGCAGATCAGCTACGGCAACACCATCAAGAAATCCAAGGACATTCGCTACTTCTACGAGAAGGGTGTACGCCTTTACGCCACCGACTCCGAAGCCGACCTGCGCAACATCGCCAAGGCCGCGCCGGGCTCGAAGGTCTATGTGCGGATTCTCACCGAAGGCTCGACCACCGCTGACTGGCCGTTGTCGCGCAAGTTCGGCTGCCAGACCGACATGGCCATGGACCTGCTGATCCTGGCCCGCGACCTGGGCCTGGTGCCGTACGGCATTTCGTTCCACGTCGGCTCGCAACAGCGCGACATCAGCGTCTGGGACGCGGCCATCGCCAAGGTCAAGGTGATCTTCGAGCGTTTGAAGGAAGAAGACGGCATCGTCCTGAAGCTGATCAACATGGGTGGCGGCTTTCCGGCCAACTACATCACCCGCACCAACAGCCTGGAAACCTACGCCGAGGAAATCATCCGCTTCCTGAAGGAAGACTTCGGTGACGACCTGCCGGAAATCATCCTGGAGCCGGGCCGTTCGTTGATCGCCAACGCCGGTATCCTGGTCAGCGAAGTGGTGCTGGTGGCGCGCAAGTCCCGTACCGCTGTCGAGCGTTGGGTGTACACGGATGTGGGCAAGTTCTCCGGCCTGATCGAAACCATGGACGAAGCCATCAAGTTCCCGATCTGGACCGAGAAGAAAGGCGAGATGGAAGAAGTGGTCATCGCTGGCCCGACTTGCGACAGCGCCGACATCATGTATGAGAACTACAAGTACGGGTTGCCGTTGAACCTGGCCATTGGTGATCGCCTGTATTGGCTGTCGACCGGGGCCTATACCACCAGCTATAGCGCGGTGGAATTCAATGGCTTTCCGCCGCTGAAATCGTTTTACGTGTGATGTGTTTGGGCGTTTGAGCTCGTAGCGCTTGCCCTGTTGCGTAATAAAAAACGGCGCTTTTCAGAAATGAAAGGCGCCGTTTTTTTTCCGGTCGCACTCCGCTCCAATCGTGGGAGCGAGCCTGCTCGCGAAGGCGATCTCCCAGTCGGCGAAGATGTTGGATGTGCCGGCCTCTTCGCGAGCAAGCCCGCTCCCACAGGGGGATTGGGTGCACATGGGTTTTGTGTCTGCTGAAAATCCAATGTGGGAGCGAGCCTGCTCGCGAAGGCGATCTCCCAGTCGGCGAAAATGTTGGATGTACCGGCCTCATCGCGAGCAGGCTCGCTCCCACAGGGGGATTGGGTGCACCTGGATTTTGTGTCTGCTGAAAATCCAATCGTGGGAGCGAGCCTGCTCGCGAAGGCGGTGTCCCAGTTGGCGAAAATGTTGGATGTGCCGGCCTCATCGCGAGCAAGCCCGCTCCCACAGGGGGATTGGGTGCACATGGGTTTTGTGTCTGCTGAAGATCCAATGTGGGAGCGAGCCTGCTCGCGAATGCTGTGTTCCAGTCGGCGAAGATGTTGGATGTGCCGGCCTCTTCGCGAGCAAGCCCGCTCCCACAGGATTTCGTCGCCTGCCCGTTCATGCAAATGATCAAGGCTTTTAGGTGTGTTTATGAATGCTTCTCGATAACACACGGCATAATGCACGCCGTGATGAACAGTAAATGAACAAGGCAGGCGACGTGTTGAAGAAAACCCTGTTCCAGTTGCACTGGTTTTTCGGCATCAGTGCCGGGCTGGTCCTGGCGTTGATGGGCGTTACCGGGGCGGTGGTGTCGTTCCAGGATGAAATCCTGCGGGCCTTGAACCCGCAGGTGCTGACGGTGGCGAAACAGCCGGCCGGCGTCCTGCCGCCCGCCGAACTGGTGGAACAGATCGAAGCCGCCGCCGGTAAGACCGTCGCCATGCTCTGGGTCGAGACCGACAGCGGCAACGCCGCACGGGTGATCTTCGCCGCGCCCCCCGGGGAAAAGCGCGGCGCCATGCGCTATTTCAACCCCTACACCGCACAGTTCATGGGTGAGGTGACCGGCCAGGATTTCTTCGGCCTGATGCTCAGGCTGCACCGCGTCCTGACCCTGGACGACGTGGGTCGGCAGATCACCGGCGCCTGCACGCTGATCCTGGTGTTCTTCTGCCTGTCCGGGTTGTACCTGCGCTGGCCGCGCCAGTGGAAAAACTGGCGCGCCTGGCTGACCCTCGATTGGCGAAAAAAAGGCCGCGGCTTCAATTGGGACCTGCACTCGGTGGCGGGCACCTGGTGCCTGGTGTTCTATTTGCTGGCGGCACTCACCGGACTGACCTGGTCCTACGAGTGGTACAACAAAGGCGTGACCCGCCTGCTCTCCGATTCGCCGGAAGAGGAACGGGTGCGCAATCGCGGCCCTGCGCCGAGCGGTCCGCTTCCCATGGCTGATTACCGGGCGATGTGGAGCAGCATCTACAGCGCCGCCGGCCCGGGCCTGTCCGCCTACAACGTGCGCATGCCGCCGGTGGCCGGGCAACCGGCGACCGTGTTCTATCTGCTGGAAAGTTCGCCCCACGACCGGGCACTGAACCAGCTCATCCTCGACCCGGCCACTGGCGTCGTCAGCCGGCACAGCCGCTACAGCGACAAGAGCCTCAAGGCACAGTTGCTCACCAGCGTCTATGCCCTGCATATCGGTAGCTATTTCGGCTTGGTCGGGCGGATCCTGGTCACCGTGGCCGCGCTGACCATGCCGCTGTTCTTCATCACCGGCTGGTTGCTGTACCTGGACCGTCGCCGCAAGCAGCGCCAGGCCAGAAACGCCCGCCAGGCCCTGAGCGCCAACCCGACCGATGCGCCGGCCTGGCTGATCGGTTTCGCCAGCCAAAGCGGTTTCGCCGAGCGACTGGCCTGGCAGACCGCCGGCCAACTCCAGGCCGCCGGCTTGCCCGTGAACGTCCAGCCACTGGCCGGTGTGCGTGAGCAAGACCTGAACAACGCCACCCACGCGCTGTTTGTCGTCAGCACCTTCGGCGACGGTGAAGGCCCGGACAGTGCCCGCGGTTTCGAACGCAAGGTCTTGGGCCAAGCCTTGAGCCTGGAGCGCCTGCACTATTCGGTGCTGGGCCTGGGCGACCGTCAATATGAACATTTCTGCGGCTTCGCCCGGCGACTGCACGCCTGGCTGGCGGAACACGGCGGCAAGACCCTGTTCGCGCCGGTGGAAGTCGACAGTGGCGACCCTTACGCCCTGCGTCACTGGCAACAACAACTGGCCGAACTGACCGGACACGCGCCCGCGCAGACCTGGCAGGCCCCCCGCTTCGAAAACTGGACGCTGAGCCAACGCACCCTGCTCAACCCCGACAGCAGCGGCTCAGGCGTGTACCTGCTGGGCCTCACCGCCCCCGGGCCGAGCAGTTGGCTGGCCGGTGACCTGGTGGAAATCCTGCCGCGCAATGACCTGTCGGCCATCGAACATTTCCTCGATGGCCTCGGCCTCGCCGGCCACGCGCGCGTGCAGGTCGATGACCTGTCCCAGAGCCTCGACCAGGCCCTGGCGACCCGCCAGTTGCCGGAAAACCGCGCCCATCTGGTCGGCCTGCATGCCCAGGCCCTGGTGGATGCGCTGGCACCGCTGGCGATACGCGAATATTCCATCGCCTCGATCCCGGCCGACGGCGTGCTGGAGCTGATCGTGCGCCAGGAACGCCACCCCGACGGCAGCCTGGGCGTCGGTTCCGGCTGGTTGACCGAGCACGCAGCGCTGGGCAGCGCCATCAGCCTGCGACTGCGCCGCAACAGCAGCTTCCACCTACCGGCCCAGGGCGTGCCGATGATCCTGCTGGGCAACGGCACCGGCCTGGCGGGTCTGCGCAGCCTGCTCAAGGCCCGCGTCACCGAAGGCATGCAGCGCAACTGGCTGCTGTTTGGCGAACGCAATCGCGAGCACGATTTCCACTGCCGTGATGAGCTGCAGGAATGGGTGACCTCCGGCGACCTGGAACGCCTGGACCTGGCGTTCTCCCGGGATCAGAAGCAGAAGATCTACGTCCAGGACCGCCTGCTGGAATCGGCCGCGCTGCTCAAGCAATGGCTGGCCGACGGTGCGGTGATCTATGTCTGCGGCAGCCTGCAGGGCATGGCCTCCGGCGTCGACCACGTGCTCAACAGCGTGCTGGGGCGCGAGGCCGTGGAACGGCTGATCGAGCAGGGGCGGTATCGGCGGGATGTTTACTGACAAACTTCAAGAACACACAACATCCTGTGGGAGCGGGCTTGCTCGCGAAGGCGGCGTGTCAGACAACACGTCTGCCAACTGACACACCGCCTTCGCGAGCAAGCCCGCTCCCACAGGGGAACTCTGTGATCCTTGGTTCACACCGGCTGCAACTTCTTCTCGAACACCGCCACGCCCTCCAGATCCCGCAACACCACGCCCATCTCCCCGCTCTGCCCGTCGATGTTCACCTCGCCAAAGAACTGATACCCGGCGAATGGCGAAGTGTTCTGGGTCGCAGGGGCTTTCTGGAACACCACCTCCGGGCCGAAGGTCTTGTCCAGGGCGTTGGGCCCGAAGCTGCCGGCGTTCAATGGCCCGGCGACGAACTCCCAGAACGGTTCGAAATCCTGGAACGCGGCCTGTTCAGGGTGGTAGTGATGGGCGGCGCAATAGTGAACGTCGGCGGTGAGCCAGACATAGTTGCGCACCTGATGCTTGCGCAGGTAACCGAGCAGTTCGGCGATTTCCACTTCGCGCCCTTGGGCCGCGCCCGGGTCACCATTGGCGACCGCTTCCCAGCGTGGCACGCCGGGGCTGACCTCGCCGTCCGGCACACCGAGGCCGATGGGCATGTCGGCGGCGATGACTTTCCACTGGGCCCGGGACTGCTTCAACTCGCGCTTGAGCCAATTCAACTGCTCACGCCCCAGGAACGGTTTGGCCGCGCCGAGGTTGGCGTCGTTGGCTTCGCGGTAGCTGCGCATGTCCAGCACGAACACATCCAGCAGCGGCCCGTAACCGAGCTTGCGGTAGATGCGTCCGCCGCCGTCGGCCTTCTGCCGGCGCATCGGCGCGTATTCCAGCCAGGCCTGGCGCGCACGGCCCACGAGGCTGTGGATATCCTTGGTCTGGTAGCGCTCGTCCAGTTGCTTGCCCGGCGACCAGTTGTTGACCACCTCATGGTCGTCCCACTGCCAGATTTGCGGCACCTCGGCGTTGAAACGGCGGACGTTTTCGTCCATCAGGTTGTAACGATAGTTGCCACGATATTCATCCAAGGTTTCGGCGACCTTGCTCTTGGCTTCGGTGGTGAGGTTGCGCCAGATGCGACCGCCCTCCGTGGTCACCTGCGCGGGCACCGGGCCGTCGGCGTAGATGGTGTCGCCACTGTGGATAAAGAAATCCGGCAGGCGCAGGCGCATGGCTTCGTAGATGCGCATGCCGCCGATGTCCGGGTTGATGCCGAAACCCTGGCCGACCGTGTCACCGCTCCAGACAAACCGGATGTCGCGCTTGAACTGCGGCACGCTGCGCAGGTGGCCGAGCCAGGGTTCGCTGGCGACGCCGCTCTGGGCATCTTCGAAATGCACCCGGTAGAAAATCGCCTGGTCGCGGGGCAGCCCGGTGAGTTCGACCCGAGCGGTGAAATCGCTGCGGGCATCGACCATGGGTGAGACGAAACGGCGGGGATTGCTGAACTTGCTGCGGGTGTCCCATTCCACCACCATCCGCGCCGGACGGTCGCTGCGGCTCCAGATCATCGCCCGGTCGCCCTGCAAATCGCCGGACTGCACGCCTTCGGTCAGCACGGGCCGGTCCTTGACCGAAGCGATCACCGCCGGGGCTAGCCCGGGCAGCAATAAACCAGCGCCTACGGCTTGCATCACACGGCGACGGCCCAGGTCGAATTCGCTCATGGTGTTCTCCCTTGAAATGGGAAAACTTAAGCATGGGAGTGTGAAGTGGGTGTGACAGGAATTTCATGCCCCCCCCAAAAGCCACTGTGGGAGCGGGCTTGCTCGCGAAAGCGGTGTGTCAGTCGACGAAAATGTTGTCTGACACGCCGCTTTCGCGAGCAAGCCCGCTCCCACAGGTAGGGTGGTGTGACTTAAATCAGGCCTTGGCCGGCTCCAACGCCATCTCTACCACCTCAGGCCGCTTGAGCAGCGCATACGCCACCGCCGTCAGCAGGCTCCCCGCCACGATCGCCAGCAGGTACAACAGCGCATGGTTGATGGCGTTGGGGATCAGCATCACGAACAGGCCGCCGTGGGGGGCCATGAGCTTGCAGCCGAAGTACATCGACAGCGCACCGGTCAGCGCACCGCCGGCGATGCTCGCCGGGATCACCCGCAGCGGATCCTTGGCCGCGAACGGGATCGCGCCTTCGGAGATGAAGCACAGCCCCAGCACCAGCGCCGCTTTGCCGGCCTCGCGTTCAGTCTGGGCGAATTTGCGCCGGGCGATGAACGTGGCGATGCCCAGGCCAATGGGCGGCACCATGCCGGCGGCCATGGCCGCGGCCATCGGTGCATAACTTTGCGACGCCAGCAGACCCACCGAAAACGCATAGGCGGCCTTGTTGATCGGCCCGCCGAGGTCGACGCACATCATCGCCCCCAGCAACACGCCCAACAGGATCGCATTGGTGGTGCCCATGCTGTCGAGGAAGTGGGTCAGGGCTTCGAGCATGCCCGCCACCGGTTTGCCGACGATGTAGATCATCACGAGGCCGGTGAACAGGCTCGCCAGCAGCGGAATGATCAGGATCGGCTTGAGCGCTTCCAGGCTCTGGGGCAAGCGCGCGTAGCGGTTGATCGCCTTGGCCGCGTAGCCGGCCAGGAACCCGGCGATGATCCCGCCAATGAAGCCGGCGCCGAGGGTGCTCGCCAGCATCCCGCCGATCATGCCCGGGGCCAGGCCCGGACGGTCGGCGATGGAATAGGCGATGTAGCCGGCCAGCAGCGGCACCATCAATTTGAACGCGGTTTCGCCGCCGATTTGCATCAGCGCCGCCGCCAGGGTTCCAGGTTCCTTGAAGGCCTCGATGCCGAACACGAACGACAAAGCGATCATCAAACCACCGGCCACCACCATCGGCAGCATGAACGATACGCCTGTCAGCAAGTGCTTATAGGCACCGCTTTTTTCCGCTTTCGCCGGCCCCGAAGCGGCGCCACTCGCCCCACTTTCCTGGCGGCCTTCGGCCAAGGCTTTTTTCAACGTGGCTTCGGCCTGTTTCAAGGCAATGCCGGTGCCACAACGATAAATTTTCTTGCCGGCAAAACGTTCGGTGGCGACTTCGATATCGGTCGCCAGCAGTACCACATCGGCCTCGGCGATCGCCTCGGGGCTCAACGGATTGCGCGCGCCCACCGAGCCTTGGGTTTCGATCTTCAGGTCGTAACCCAAGCGCGCCGCCGCCTGCTGCAAGGCTTCGGCGGCCATGAAGGTGTGGGCCACGCCAGTCGGGCAAGCCGTGATCGCCACCAGGCGTGGAGCGCGCTCGGTCGGAGTCGCCGGTTCTTGCGCGAACACGTCGGCCTCGCCCAGGACCTCAGCTTCTTCGGCGCCACGACGCAGCACCGCATCAACGTCCTGGAGAGCCAGGGCCGGTGTGCTGCGGAACACCCGCTTGCCAACAAACCGCGACAGGTCCACCGGGCCGCTGGCGACCAGCAACACCCACTCGGCCGCTTCGAGGGTCGCGGCCGACAACTGGCGCTCCGGATGGGCCGCATCATGGACTTCGACACTGGTGCTCCAACCCTGGCGCTGCGCCGCGGCGTCCAGCAGGCGGGCGCACAACACACTGGTAACCATGCCGTTCGGGCAGGCCGTCACAATGGCTAATTTCATCTTGCGAACCCTCTTATTGTTCTGTCAGGGGGCGCACGCGCACACCCTGTTCAAGCGACGCCAGCAACGCGGTGTCGTGGATGCCAAAACCGATCTGCGTGACGGCCATGGCAGCGATGGCCGTGGCGGTGCGCAGCGTCTGCTCCGGGGTGTCGGCACTGAGCAGGCCGTGCAGCATGCCCGCCAGCAGCGAATCGCCGGCGCCCACGGTGCTGGCAACCGTCACCTTGGGTGGCGACGCATGCAGCGCCGAACCGACACTGAACCAGTTCACGCCATCGGCTCCGTGGGAAATCACCACATGTTCGACACCCTGGGCATGCAGGCGCTGCGCCGCTTGCGCCTGGGCCGCTTCGCTGACCACCTCGCAACCCAGCGCATCGGCCAGTTCCTCGGTGTTCGGCTTGATCAGCCACGGCCCCGCCGCCAGCGCGACGCGCAAGGCTTCGCCGCTGGTGTCGAGGGCCACGTTCAGGCCGAGTTTTTTCAGGCGCAGGATCAGCGCCTGCAACCACTGTGGGCTGACGCCCCGGGGCAGGCTGCCGGCCACCACAACCACATCGTGGCCGGGAGCGATTTGCTCAAGGCGCGCCAGCAACGCTTGCTGCGCGGCTTCGTCGACCATCGGCCCCGGGCCATTGAGGTCGGTGATACGTCCGTCCTGCTCGGCCAGCTTGATGTTGCTGCGAGTCTCGCCAGGGACACGAATAAAGGCATCGACAAAACCACGCTGGGCAAACAGCGTCTCGAACACTTGGGCATTGTCTTCGCCCAAAAAACCACTGACCGTCAGCGTATGGCCAAGATCGGCCAACACCTGGGCCACGTTCACGCCCTTGCCGGCGGCGTGGGCATGCATGCCGTCGCTGCGGTTGACCTGGCCCGGCTCCAGGCGCGCCAACTCCACCGTGAGGTCGAGCGCCGGGTTGAGGGTCAGGGTAAGAATCTTCGCCATTACAGCGCCTCCACTAATGCGCGCACGTCATCGGCGCTGCCCACGGCCAAAGCCTCTTGGGCCAGGGTTTGTACTTGCGCCAGGCTCAATTCGCGGACCCGCGCCTTGACCTCGGCAATGCTGCGGGCCGAGACACTCAGTTCGTCCACACCCAGGCCCACCAGCACCGGCACCGCCAGCGGATCGGCCGCCAGTTCGCCACACACTCCGACCCATTTGCCATGGGCATGGGCGGCGCGCACGGTGATGTCGATCAGTTGCAGCACGGCCGGGTGCAAGCCATCGGCCTGGGCCGACAGCGTCGGGTGACCACGGTCGATCGCCAGGGTGTATTGCGTCAGGTCGTTGGTGCCGACGCTGAAGAAGTCGACTTCCTTGGCGAGCACCGGCGCCAGCAACGCGGCGGACGGCACTTCGATCATGATCCCCAGTTGCAGGTCTGCCACGGGGATTTCCCGGCGCAGGCGCTCGGTCATGTCCCGGGCCTGGCGCCACTCATCGACGCTGCCCACCATCGGGAACATGATCCGCAGCGGACGGCTGTCCGCCGAGCGCAACAAGGCCCGCAGTTGCGCCTCCATGACCTGCGGACGCTGCAATGTCAGGCGGATCCCACGCACGCCGAGGAACGGGTTTTCTTCTTTCGCGATCGGCCAGTACGGCAGCGGCTTGTCGCCGCCCACATCCAGCGTGCGCACCACCAGCGGCCGACCGGCCAGGCCATCGAGCACTTTACGGTATTCGGCTTCCTGGGTCGCTTCGTCCGGCGCCTGGGTGTGAGCCATGAAGATCAGTTCGGTGCGCAACAGGCCAATGCCTTCGGCGCCCTGCTCCACCGCGCTGGCGACGCCGGCGCTTTCGCCAATGTTGGCGAACACTTCCACGGCATGACCGTCACGGGTCACCGCCGGTTCGTGACGCTGCTCGGCGGCGATCTTGAGACGCTGTTCGCGGGTGTCGCGTTCTTCCTTGGCGCGCTGCAAAGTGGCGGCGTCAGGGTCCACGTGCAGGCGACCGCGTTGGCCATCCAGCAGCAACGATGTGCCCGGCGCCAGCAGCAACACCGCCGCACCGGCGCCCACCAGCGCCGGAATGCCCAGGGCGCGGGCGACAATGGCGCTGTGGGCGGTGGCGCCACCACGGGCGGTGAGGATCCCCGCCACGCGAGCCGGGTCCAGACGGGCGACATCGGACGGGCCGACTTCGTCCATCACCAGGATGTAGGGTTGTTCGGGTTCAGCCGGGGTTTCGATGCCGCACAGCTGCGCCAGCACTCGACGGCCAACGTCCCGCAGGTCGGCGGCACGTTCGGCCAGCAAGGCGTCCTGCAAGGCTTCCTGCTCTTTGGCGGCGGCTTCGATCACGCCCATCCACGCCGCTTGCGCACTCTCGCCCAGCTTCAAGCGGGTGTCGACTTCGTCGGTCAGTTCCGGGTCGTCGAGCATTTCCTGGTGGGTGATGAAAATCTCGCGGATGGCCTTGGCCTTGGCGCGTTCGATCAAGCCTTGGATATCGCGGCGCACCTGGTTCAGGGCGTTTTGCAGGCGCTCGCGCTCGATGGCTGCCGACTCTCCGCGCATCGGATAATCGATGGCCTGCAACACTTGGATGTGGGCCGGGCCGATAGCGATGCCCGGGGCGGCGGCGACAGCCTGGATCAGGCTGCCGGCTTCGGGCGCCAACATGACGGTCGCGACTTCGGCCATTGCGGTTTCCCGCGGCGCACTCGGCGGCGGCAGCGGTTCGACTTCTTCGCCCAGGCCTTCTTCGATGGCCGCCAGCAGCGCGGGCAAGGCATCGGCGGCAATGCTCGGTTCGGCGATGAATTCCAGGACCTGGCCGCGACGGGCGCCCAGGCTCAGCAACTTGCTCAGGCTCTTGGCCGACACGGCGCTGTCCTGGCCGTCGACGATGCGCACGCGGATCTCGCCTTCGAAGCTTTTCGCCAATTGGGCGAGGATCTTCGCCGGACGTGCATGCAGACCATGGGCATTGGCCAGGCCGATGCGCGCGCTGGGCCAGTCGGCGGGTAATTCACCGCCGAGCACTTCCAGCACTTTGCGGCTGCTGGTGGCGCGGCCCAATTCGTGGCCGCGGCCTTCGATCAGCAGGGCGCAAAGCCTTTCCAGCAAAGCCTGGTGGGCCTCGCCGAGGCTGGCGAGGCAGAACAGACCGCTCAACGGTTGGCCCAGGTAACGGATGGGTTTGTCCGGGGTAACGAACGCCAGGCCCGGGCGCTTGACGGTCTGTTCGCTGTGCAGCCACCACAAGCCATCGCCCAGGGGCAGCGCATCGACTTGCTGCAACACGCCGGCAAAGCCGTTGCTCACGCAGTCGGCCTGGCGCAACAACCGAGCGCCGCGCCATACCAGTTCTTCAAAATCGTCAGCCGACACACCGAGGCCGATCATCTGCGCATCCAGGGCCAATTCCTGGGGCGCGCCTTGCAGCAGCTTCAGCAAGGCTTCGGCGGAACCGGCACGGCGCAGGGCCTGGCCCAGGTCCGTCTCGCCGAGGGCGCGGGTCAGCAGTTGCAGCAGGCGCAGGTGTTCGTCGGACTTGGCGGCGATGCCGATGGCCAGGTAGACAATCTGGCCGTCGCCCCAGTCCACGCCTTCGGGGAATTGCAGCAGACGCACGCCGGTGGAGTAGACCAGGTCGCGGGTCTGCGGGGTGCCGTGGGGGATGGCAATACCTTGGCCAAGAAAGGTCGAACCCTGGGCTTCGCGAGCCTGCAAGCCGGCGAGGTAACCCTCGGCTACCAGGCCATCGGCCACCAGTTTGTCGGCGAGCAATTGCAGTGCAGCGTCTTTATCCACAGCCGTCTGCGCCATGGATATCTGCTCTAGAGTGAGCTCGAGCATGCTTTCTCCTTTTTGGCGTCCGGTTGGCGCCAGGTATTGTTTTGAATGAATCAGCTTAGCGTTGCAGGACAGCTTTTGGCGGTATCGCGGCAGAGCGGCCAAAAATTCTGCTAGCCTTGAAAATACGCTTGCTGAAACGTTTAATCTAGAAAGATTGGCACGTTACTCGATAATCTCTCATCCTTGAAGTGCAACTTGTCGTAAGCGCTTGGACGGTGACCGTCAGCTTGAATCGGGTAGGATGGCCCTTATCGTCGGGGCTAACTCGAAAAAACAAGGAAAACCGGGTTGAAACTCAGTGATATTGCCCAACTGGCCGGTGTGTCCGTGACCACCGCCAGTTATGTGATCAACGGCAAGGCCGAACAGCAACGCATCAGCAGCGCCACCGTCGAACGGGTGCGGGCGGTGGTCGAGGAACACGGCTTCACGCCCAACCCCCAGGCCGCCGGACTGCGCAGCCGGCACACCCGTACCCTGGGCTTCATCCTGCCAGACCTGGAGAACCCCAGTTACGCCCGCATCGCCAAGTTGCTGGAACAAGGCGCACGGGCGCGGGGCTATCAGTTGCTGATCGCCAGTTCCGACGATGCACCTGAGAGTGAACGGCAACTGCTGCAATTGTTCCGTGCCCGGCGCTGCGATGCGTTGATCGTCGCCAGTTGCCTGCCGGCCGGCGACGACAGCTACCAGCAGTTGCAGGCCAAGGGCATTCCGATCATCGCCATCGACCGGGTGATGGAACCGGCGCATTTCTGCTCAGTGATCAGCGACGACCGCCAGGCCAGCCTGCACCTGACCCGCAGCCTGCTGGAGACCTACCCTCGGCAAATCGCCTTGATCAGCGCCCGTCCCGAGCTGAGCATCAGCCAGGAACGGGCCGCGGGCTTTCGCGAAGCCTTGGCCGGGTTCGAGGGCCAGGTGTTGATCGAACACGGCGAGTCGTTCAGCCGTGAGTGCGGCCGCCAGTTGATGGAGGAAATGCTCGCGCGCCTGGGGCATCTGCCGGATGCGTTGATCACGACGTCCTACGTGCTGCTGCAAGGGGTGTTCGACGCCCTGCACGATTTCCCGCTCAAGGCGCGTCCGCTGCGCCTGGGCACGTTCGGTGACACGCAGTTGCTGGATTTCCTGCCGCTGCCGGTCAATGCCATGTCCCAGCAACATCAATTGATCGCCGACAAGGCCCTGGAACTGGCCCTGGCGGCCATCGAAAACGATGATTACCAGCCAGGCGTGCAGGCCATCGCGCGGACGTTCAAGCAGCGGATCCACCAGGGCTGACGTTTCTTCAGGATTGATGCATGGAGTTGATCGACACCCACACCCACCTGGACTTTCCAGACTTTGACGCGGATCGCCCGGCCCTGCTGGCCGAAAGCCGCGCCTTGGGCGTGCGGCAAATGGTGGTACTGGGCGTGTACCGGGACAATTGGCAGCGGGTCTGGGAGCTGGTGCAAGGCGACCCGGACCTGCATGCCGCCTTGGGCCTGCACCCGGTGTACCTCGATCAGCACCAACCCGACGACGTGTCGCTGTTGCGCGAATGGCTGGGTCGCCTGGCCGGGCACCGGCAATTGTGTGCCGTGGGGGAAATCGGCCTGGATTACTACATCCCCACCCTGGACCGCGAACGCCAGCAGGCGCTGTTCGAAGCACAGTTGCAACTGGCCGTGGAGTTCGAACTGCCGGCGCTGATCCACGTGCGCCGCAGCCATGCCGACGTGATCGCGACCCTCAAGCGGATGGGCCCTTCACGCGCGGGCATCATCCACGCCTTCGCCGGCAGTTTTGAAGAGGCCCGCGAATACCTCAAGCTCGGCTTCAAACTCGGCCTCGGCGGCGCCGCGACCTGGCCCCAGGCCCTGCGCATGCACCGGGTGCTGGCGAAACTGCCGCTGGAGGCGGTGGTGCTGGAAACCGACTCCCCGGACATGGCTCCGGCGATGTTTCCTGGCCAACGCAACAGCCCGGCGCATTTGCCGGCGATTTGCGAGGCATTGGCGGGGATCATGGGGGTCAGCCCGGAGCGACTGGCCGAGGCCAGCACAGCCAATGCCCGCAAACTGTTCAACTGGTGATTCCTCCTGTGGGAGCGGGCTTGCTCGCGAAAGCGGAGTGTCAGATAACCTGTTTGTCGATTGATACACCGCTTTCGCGAGCAAGCCCGCTCCCACATTGGATCGGCGACCGATAGCTATACCCGAAACGCATTGATCAACTGCTTGAGCTGCACCACCTGGGCGGACAACGCACGGCTGGCGTCTTCGGTCTGGTGAGCGCCTTCGGCGGTGCGTTCGCCGGCGCGGTTGATCTCGACGATGTTCTGGTCGATGTCATGGGCCACGGCCGTCTGCTGTTCCACAGCGGCGGCGATCTGCTGGTTCTGGTCGACGATCATGCCGACCGCACCGAGGATATTTTCCAAGGCCTGCTGGACCTTTTCCGACTGGCCGACGGTGCCGCTGGCCATCTCGTGGCTAGTGCCCATCGCCTTGACGGCGGCACCGACACCGCCGTGCAGGCGGGTGATCATCGCTTCGATTTCTTCGGTCGATTGCTGGGTCCGCTTGGCCAGGGTCCGGACTTCATCGGCCACCACCGCAAAACCACGCCCCTGCTCACCGGCTCGGGCGGCTTCGATGGCGGCATTGAGGGCCAGCAGGTTGGTCTGTTCGGCGATGCTCTTGATCACATCCAGCACGCGGCTGATGGCCTGGCTGTCGGTCGCCAGTTGATTGATCACCTGCACCGACTGGTCAATCTCGCTGGCCAAGCGGGCGATGCTGCCCTGCTGGGACTCCACCAGCCCGCGCCCGCTGAGGGTTTCGTCGTTCACGCTGTGGGCGCTGCTCACCGCGGCGGCGGCACTGCGGGCCACTTCCTGGGCCGTGGCCGACATCTGGTTCATCGCCGTGGCCACCAGTTCGATCTGGCTGCGCTGGCCAGCGACAGCCTGGTTGCTCCGGGCCGATACCGTTTCCACCTGCCCGGCCTGGCGTTCGACTTCCGCGACGGTGCGACCGACCTGTTCGATCAGGTCGTGGATCTTCGCCACCGTACCGTTGAACACTTCACCCAATTCGCCCAGTTCATCCTGGCTGCGGGCGACGAAATTGACCGTCATGTCCCCCGCCGCCACCTTATCCATCATCTGGCCCAGGTGTTGGAGGGTGGTGCGGGTCGACGCGTAGAAGCCGGCGTACAGGTAGAAAATCAACAGGAACACCGCCATCAGCGCCACGGCTTGCAGCACCATATGGCTGCGATTCTGCTCCAGGCGCTGTTGCAACTGCACACCGAGAAAATCCTGGGTCGCTTCATTCAATTGATAGGTCTGCGCCATCAAGCCGCTGACCTGATCAAAGAATGCCGGCCACGGCGCATCGAGGGTGTCGGCCATCACCACCTGCTCCTCGATCAGTTCCGAGGCTTTTTTCAGGGTGCCTTTGCTGCCGTCGGCCTGGGTGGCAAGGGCTTGTCCAGCCGCTTTGCTGGAACCGAGGGCGTCCTGCAGTTTCAAGTCGTACTCACCCTGGAGCTTTTCGATCTGCCCCAGCAACTCATCGAAGCGGGTGCTCGACGCCGAATTGAGAAACCCCAGCCCCAACGAGGACGCACCCAGCGCCCGGCCTTCGCCGAGGATCTGGGTGACCTTGGGGGTGGTGCCGATGATCAGTTCGCTGAGCTGGCGGATGTCGCTCTGGTTGTCGCGGCTCAGCCCCGCCTGGCTGGCGATGATCTGGCTGAACATCTGGGCGCTGTTGAGCAATTTGCCGATCAACGCACTTTTGCTCTGCAGGGAGCTTTCAGTTTGCTGGGCCTTGAAAGCGCCAATCATCTCGTCACGCTTGGCCTCGAAGGCACTGACCTGCTCGGGCTCGATGGCCATGGCGGTCATGCCTTGCAGACGCGTGAGGACCTGTTGTTCCAGGCTACCGATCTTCGCCTCCACATCACCGGCCTTGCCGGACTGGCCCAGGCTGGCATTGATCTGCACCAGGTTGTTGAGGGTTTCCAGGTCCCGGCGCAGGGCCAGGCTGCTGCCCAGCAGGTCGAGGCTTTGCAGCTCCACCTGGGTGCCCTGGAATTCCCGATAGGAATCACGCACCAGAAAGAAGTTGGTCACCAGCATGGGCAGCAGGAACAGCACGCTGATCAGGCTGAACTTCATGCCGAAGCTCAGGCGGTTCATCAGCGCGACGGCGGGCCAGAGCAAACTCTTCACTAGGAAGTCTCCCGGTAGTGTTCTTATTGTTATGAGCGCGCGCACGGAGACAGCAGAAAGCCACTATTCGGGCGCTGTCCCTGTATAGCCTAAATCGGCGGGGAGATTTGTAACTTAAGGTTAACGAGAGAGATTGGCCACGGCAGCACTGTGGCGAGGGAGCTTGCTCCCGCTGGCCCGCGAAGCTGGCCCCCGGGTTCCTTCAGGAAGATCGCTTTGTCCGGGTTTGCGGCTGCTGCGCAGCCGAGCGGGAGCAAGCTCCCTCGCCACAAAAAGCGCTTATATACAACCTTGTACGTTGATCAGGCCAACACCGTCCACAACGCAAACCCGGCATACCAGAGCACCGCCGCACGCAGCAGCAATTCCCATAGGCGATCCAGGCTGTTGATGCCGTCCGGCCCGGCGACGGGCTTGGGGATCTCGCCAGCCACCAGGCCAACCTTGTCGATGAGGTCGGCGGCGCTGATGTTCCAGTTCAACAGTTCATGCAACATGACCCGGCTGACCGCAACAAAATTGCCCACCAGGGCGAAGCTCGCCGCCAGCAACCGCACCGGCACCCAATCGAAGGCATGGCGCATTTGCGCGGCCCGCTCGGCGACGCCGGGGTTCTGGCTGTGCTCGGCAGCCAGCGCCAGCAATCGATAGCTCAAGGCCGCGACCGGGCCCAACACGAAGTACCAGAAAATCACCGCGAAAAAGCTCTGGTAGGCCTGCCACAACAAATGGCCCTGGACTCGCTCCAGTAACTGCTCACCGTCATCGGCTTCAATGTCCAGGTCGCGCTTGGCCACATGAGCCGCCGCTTGCAGGTCTTCCCGCCGCCAGGCGTCGCGAAACGGCCCAAGAGCAGCCAGCAAATCACCGCGCCCCAGGCTATAAATCACCACCAGCAAGTGCACCGGCAGCGCCAGCAAACCGTAGGCCACTGGCTCCAGCACCCACAAAAGCAACGCCAGCAGGGCCACGGGCAGCAGGACCATCGCCGTCAACACCAGCCAAGGCCGGTTGACCCACCGTGGGCTCGCCTCGAGTTTGTTCAGCTCGCGCAGCCAACCGCCGTCGCGCTGGACCCGCAGGCGCAAGGCCGAGAACTTCTCGATCCAGACGGCCAGCAGCAACACCAGAAAACTCATTGTCCTTCCCCTTCTGTCAGGGCCGCGCGATAGCGCGCCCAGTCGAATGCCGGTCCCGGATCGGTCTTGCGCCCTGGAGCGATGTCGCTGTGCCCGCAGATACGCTGCACGGTGATCGCCCTGAACGCCGCTTGCAACTGCCGGGTCAGGTCCACCAATGCGACATATTGCGCGTCGGTGAATGGCAGATCATCCGTGCCCTCCAGCTCGATGCCCAGGGAAAAATCGTTACAGGCCTCACGCCCCTCGAAGCACGAGACGCCCGCATGCCACGCGCGATCCAGACAAGAGACAAACTGGGTCACGCTGCCGTCACGTTCGATCAGGAAATGTGCGGAGACGCGCAAGTCGGCGATACCGGCAAAGTAGGGATGTTCCGTGACATCCAGACGATTCTGGAAGAATTCCTGCACCTTGCCCGTGGCGAATTGTGCCGGTGGCAGGCTGATGTTGTGGATCACCAGCAGGGAGATTTCGCCTTCCGGGCGCGCATTGAAGTTGGGCGACGGGCAATGACGCACCCCCTCGCACCAACCGCTCGCGGAGTCCAACTGCATACAGGTTCCTTCGATGACGACGGTGAATGCCGTCAGTATGCCGTGATCGGGCCGGGCTGCGCGATCACTTGCCGCGATTGAGCTGGCGCAGATTGCCCAGCACCGACTCCAGCGCCCGGTCGAACAACAGGGTGTCGTCCAACAGCCGCGCCGCGCCCCGGCGGAACTCCAGGGCCAGGCTGGTGCGGCTGTGCTCCAGCACCTTGAGGCCAGTGCGATTGACGAAGACGTATTTGCCGGTGGCCTCGATGATCGCCGCCAGCTTGCAACGCAGGGAATTGTCCTCGTCCTCCTGGAACTCGACCCAGCTCCCCAGGTGCAGTTGGTCGACCTGCAGCAGGCCGACGTCATCCGCCGGCAAATGCACCGCCACGCTCTCCCCCGCCGACTTTTGCGGCGCACGCAAAACAATTCTTTCCGACACCTCGACCATGGCCGGCGAATCGAGCGACTGGACCTGTTCCGTTGCCTGGCCCACGCGTTCGAGCGCCTGCACATGGAGGACTTCCAGCTCACTGAAAAACTCGCTGGTGGCGAATGGGTCGAACGCCGAACGGCTGAGGCCTTCACGCAGGGCCTTGAGCAGTTCCGGCACCATCGCCAGCAGACGCAGGCCCGCATCGGGCTCGTCGTGAGGCTCGACGCTCCAGATCAATTGCTCCAGGGTCAGGACGTCAGCCTGCCACTCGGCGGAATACTTGCCGTGCTTGAAACAGGTCAGCAACAACACCTGGCTCCAGGCCTGCTGCACGAACTCCACCACCGCTTGTGGCAAGACTTTGCCCAGCATCACCTGGTTCAGCGCCCCTTCGACACGCTGGCGCGCCAGTTCGGCCTTGGCCCGCCCTTCTTCGGCGTCGCGGATACGCTGCTCAAGCAACTCGCTGCGGCGCCGTTCGTCACTGGTGAAGGCGAGGAAATCGGCGAGCAGTTCGGAGAAAATCGCCGGGTCATCGACGAAGTCATTCAGCAAGCGCTGCACGACCTGCTCGATGCGCAAGTACAGGCTGTCACGCTGATGATCGTCGCAATCGCCCCACCCCATGGCCGCGGCCGCGATTTCGTTGAGCAGTCGCCGGGCCGGATGGTTACCGCGGCTGAAAAAGCTCTTGTCCTGCACCGCGACCTTGAGCATCGGGATTTGCAGGCGACCGATCAGGGCCTTGAAGGAATCTGGCAGGTTATGGTCGTCGAGGATGAATTCGAACATCATCGAGATCAGGTTGATCACATCTTCATCCGCGCCGTCGACCACCCGGGACTTGCCACTCCTGACGCTGACCCGGGTCAGCAGTTGTTCGAGCTGGCTACGCAGGTCGAACTCGTCCTGCACGGCAGGCGCCGGCACGTATTGCTGCAAATGCGAGAGCAGCCGCAGCAGGTCACGGGTAGAAATTGGCTGGGGCGGCACACTGGGTTCCAGGGTCGGCGCCACGCTGCCGCGCACTTGCATCAATAGCTTCTGCAAGGCGGCGAACACTTCCTGCACGCTGTCGTCAACTTCGGCATCGCTGGGTTTGGCGGCGATTTCGGCGTTGGGCCTGGGGTTATCCTCGGGGCGATCCGAGACCCGACGCGCCGGCGTCACCTTGAGCTCCGGCAGGATCCCCGTGGCCGCAAGCAACTGGTTAGCCTCGGTATAAAGTTGGTCGCACTCGCTGAGCACATAACGCTCGAACAGTTTGAGCAGGATCAGCTTGACCTTGATGCCCACGCCCAGGTTGCGCCCGGCCTGCAAGAACTTTTCGCACAGCAGTGCCGGGCTCAGGGGATTGTGCTGATTGCCCAGCGGTCGAGCCAGCAGCACACCGAGCCGGGCCGTCAGTTGCTCCAGCGCCACGCCATCGCGCCTGAGCACCCGAGCGACCATGGCCTCGACCGCCAACTGCCGCTCCAGGTCGTCCTGGGAGCGCCGGGGTTGACCGTCCGACGCCAGGGTAGGCGCCAAGGTGGCGTGGGTCAGGTCGTACTGGGCCAGGTTGACGAAGGTCTCGAAGAACTGCTCGATGAATTCCCGCTCGATGCTTTTGCGCTTCAGGCGCAGGTCCCGCATGGCCTCGAAGTACAGGTTCTGCTCGACGTCATCGCGCGCCCGGTCGGCCATTTCGAACAAGGTGTCGTCAGCGTTATCGAACAGCCCCTGCAAGCCCAGGCGCAACTGCTGGGCGGCCTTGTCGCGAACCTGAAGCAGAATCACAGGCAGGCGGGCGAGCGGCGAGCGAGTCGCCTGATCGGTAGACACCTTGTGCAAAGGCACTACATTCCCGTCGTTGTGCATCCTGGCCTCCTGAAACGGTTCTTCGGCTCATGACGTCAAAGCTATGGCGTCAATCGAAAGGCGGATTATGGGTAAAAGAACCCCGCCGCACCAGCGGTACTCTGTGACGCAGCTCGAAATACGGCGCAACTAGTGACCGAGGAAATGAGGAAATGTTGCGAGGACGCGACCAAATGCAGGTTTCGACACCCTATAATCCAGGCCACTTTGTTTGTGGAGCCCGTTATGCCGAATCTACGCCTCGCCGACCTGACCGCCGAAATCGAAGCCAACGTGCGCCGCGCGTTGCTTGAAGACGTCGGCAGCGGCGACATCACCGCGCAACTGATCCCCGCCGAACGCCTGGCCAAGGCCACCATCATCACCCGCGATGCGGCGATCATCAGTGGCACGGCCTGGGTCGATGCCGTGTTCCGGCAGCTGGATCCGCGTGTCGCGGTGCATTGGCAAGTGCGCGATGGCGACCGGGTCAGCCCCGACCAGGTGCTGTTCCATCTGGAAGGCCCGGCCCGCTCGCTTTTGACCGGCGAACGCAGCGCGCTGAACTTCCTGCAGATGCTGTCGGGCGTCGCCACCCGGGCCCGCTACCTGGCCGACTTTGTCGCCGGCACCCAAGTGAAGTTGCTGGACACTCGCAAGACCCTGCCCGGGCTGCGCCTGGCCCAGAAATACGCAGTCACCTGCGGCGGCTGCCATAACCACCGCATCGGCCTGTACGATGCCTTCCTGATCAAGGAAAACCACATCGCCGCTTGCGGCGGGATCGCCCAGGCCATCGCCGCCGCCCATAAGATCGCACCGGGCAAACCGGTGGAAGTCGAAGTGGAAAGCCTGGCGGAATTGAAAGAAGCGCTGACGGCCGGTGCCGACATCATCATGCTCGACGAACTGAGCCTGGACGACATGCGCGAAGCCGTACGCCTCAATGGCGGCAAGGCGAAACTGGAGGCCAGCGGCGGCATCAACGAAAGCACGTTGCGCCCGATAGCCGAGACCGGGGTGGACTACATCTCGATCGGGGCGATGACCAAGGATGTGAAGGCGGTGGATCTGTCGATGCGACTGAGCCTCTGACAGGCTGACGCCGGGCAATCAGAAACGAAGATAGTCCGTGGCGAGGGAGCTTGCTCCCGCTGGGCCGCGAAGCGGCCCCCTCTTTTTGGGGCTGCTGCGCAACCCAGCGGGAGCAAGCTCCCTCGCCACAGTGTCGCTCTTACCGCGTGTTCTCAGACCACCAGATTATTCATCTCGCAGTATTCATCCCATTCCACACCCAACACCTCGGCCGCTTCCTTGTGCAATGCAAGGCGCTGCACCTCGAACTCTTCAGGCGTGCAGGTGTACTTGAGCGTCAACTCCCAGGGTTGCAGCCCCTGGGCTTCGGCCTCGTCCTCGAATGCCCATTGGATCTGGTCTTTCTGATCGTCGGCGGACAAGTCCTTGATCTCTTCCAGCAACTGGGGCGCATCCAGCACATATTTCTTCAGTGCTTCTTCGTGCCTGGCTTCCTGGGACAATGCTTTAACAGTCATGGCGTTCTCGTTGATCTGGGGAATGGAAGATGGATCTGGATCATCAAGGATCTCTCTGACGCAGGAAGCCGTTAGAAGCCCGGTTCACCTGGCCTTCAGAACCATTCGTGGATCATCTGAAAACTGCTGGGCGGTGCTCATGCAGGCAGTGAATATAGGATGTTTTGCCAACGATTTACACGGCTCTTTACATCTATCCCACAAAAAACCATGTGCATACGAAGCTAAGGGGACTAGGGAACATCTGTCAGAACAACCAGTCATAGCAATGTGCCATTCCGGCATCTCACAAGGAACCCCAGTGATGCGCAGCTTTTCGAAACGTTCGTCGACCCGTCTTGCTACCGCGACCTTGCTGCTCGGCAGCCTGACCTTGGCCGGCGTTGCCCAAGCGGCGGTTGAAGTCTCCTCCGATGGTCCCTCTGACCACGACGCCATTCCTGCACTTCATTACAACCAATTCGATAAGTACGTACTCGTAAAGACCAATGTCAGCGCCAGCGCCTTGGAAAACCTGCCAAAAGCCGTAAAGAACAATGCCGACGAACTGGAAAACCAGAAACGCACCCTCAGCGACCAGGCACGCCAGATCGAAGAACTCAAGCGCAACAGCGGGTCCAGCTCCACCTCCAGCAGCAAGGAGATCGACGAGCTCAAGCGCACCATCAAGGAACAGGAAAGCGATCTGAAGGATCTTGGCAAGCAGGTGGAAGAACTCAAGCGCAATAGCGGCTCCAGTTCGAGTTCGAGCAACAGCGAGATTTCGTCTCTGAAACGGGAACTCAGCGATCAGGACAACGAGATGGACCAGCTCAAGCGCACGGTCGAGGAGCTGAGCAGGAAGGTGAAATAACGAGGGGAGATGGTGCCCGAGACAGGAATCGAACCTGCGACCTTCGCGTTACGAGTGCGCTGCTCTACCGGCTGAGCTACACGGGCGGTGGCTAAAACTAGCACCGTCCCCTGTGGCCAGGCAACCCGCGACACAGGGATTTACTCCAGACAGCAAAACGCCCCGAACCAGTCGGGGCGTTTGCTTGTTCAGCGGCTAAGCGAGGGGGTGATTAAACGCCCGATGCCTTGGCTGCCGCGACGTCCTTGATGGACAGCTTGATACGGCCGCGGTTGTCCACGTCCAGTACCAGCACTTCCACTTCCTGGCCTTCCTTCAGGATGTCGGTCACTTTCTCGACGCGAGCATCGCTCAGCATGGAGATGTGAACCAGACCGTCCTTGCCCGGCAGGATGTTGACGAACGCGCCGAAGTCGACGATGCGTTCAACCTTGCCGACGTAGATCTTGCCGATCTCGGCTTCCGCGGTGATGCCCAGGACGCGCTGGCGTGCTGCTTCTGCCGCTTCCTTGGTTTCGCCGAAGATCTTGATCGAACCGTCGTCTTCGATGTCGATCGAAGCCTTGGTTTCTTCGCAGATCGCACGGATGGTCGCGCCGCCTTTACCGATGACATCACGGATCTTGTCGGTGTCGATTTTCATCGCAATCATGGTCGGAGCATTTTCCGACAGCTCGGTACGGGACTGACCGATGATCTGGTTCATCTGACCGAGGATATTCAGGCGCGCTTCCAGGGCTTGGCCCAGGGCGATTTCCATGATTTCTTCGGTGATGCCCTTGATCTTGATGTCCATCTGCAGTGCGGTGACGCCTTTGGCGGTACCGGCCACCTTGAAGTCCATGTCGCCCAGGTGGTCTTCGTCACCCAGGATGTCGGTCAGGACGGCGAACTTCTCGCCTTCTTTAACCAGACCCATGGCGATACCCGCAACCGGTGCCTTCATCGGCACACCAGCGTCCATCAGGGCCAGGGAAGCGCCGCAGACCGAAGCCATCGAGCTCGAACCGTTGGACTCGGTGATTTCCGACACCACGCGAATGGTGTACGGGAACACGTCAGCGGCTGGCAGCATGGCCTGGACCGAACGACGGGCCAGACGGCCGTGACCGATTTCGCGACGACCGGCGCCACCCATGCGACCACACTCGCCCACCGAGAACGGAGGGAAGTTGTAGTGCAGCATGAACGGGTCTTTCTTTTCGCCTTCCAGGGTGTCCAGCAGTTGCGCGTCACGGGCGGTGCCCAGTGTTGCAACGACCAGCGCCTGGGTCTCGCCACGGGTGAACAGGGCCGAACCGTGGGTCTTTGGCAGGACGCCGACTTCGATGTTCAGCGGACGAACGGTGCGGGTGTCGCGACCGTCGATACGCGGCTTGCCGTTTACGATGTTTTCGCGAACGGTGCGGTATTCGATTTCACCGAAAGCAGCCTTGACGTCGCTGGCCGATGGCTGGCCTTCTTCGCCGGAGAACTTGGCAACGACCTGGTCTTTCAGCTCGCCCAGGCGTGCGTAGCGGTCGGCCTTGATGGTGATGGTGTAGGCCTGGGAGATCGCGTCGCCGAACTCGGCACGGATCGCGCCCAGCAGCTCGGTGGCTTCTGGCTGTGGTGCCCAGGTCCAGGTTGGCTTGGCGGCTTCTGCGGCCAGTTCCTTGACGGCGTTGATCACCACCTGGAACTCGTCGTGGGCGAACAGCACGGCGCCCAGCATCTGGTCTTCGGTCAGTTCCTTGGCTTCGGATTCAACCATCAGCACGGCTTCGGAAGTACCGGCCACGACCATGTCCAGGCTCGACGCCTTCAACTGCTCGTAAGTCGGGTTCAGCAGGTAGCCGGTGCTTTCGTGGAACGCAACGCGGGCAGCGCCGATCGGGCCATCGAAAGGAATACCGGAGATAGCCAGGGCAGCCGAGGTACCGATCATCGCAGCGATGTCCGGATCGGTTTTCTTGCTGGTGGACACGACGGTGCAGACAACCTGCACTTCGTTCATGAAACCTTCTGGAAACAGCGGACGGATCGGACGGTCGATCAGTCGGGAAGTCAGGGTTTCCTTCTCGGAAGGACGGCCTTCGCGCTTGAAGAAACCGCCAGGGATCTTACCGGCAGCGTAAGTCTTTTCCTGGTAGTGAACAGACAGAGGGAAGAAGCCCTTGCCTGGATCGGCTTGCTTGGCACCGACAACGGTCACCAATACGCTGACGTCGTCGTCAACGGTGACCAGCACTGCGCCGGAGGCCTGACGGGCGATACGGCCAGTCTCGAGGGTAACGGTCGACTGACCGAACTGGAATTTTTTGATTACCGGGTTCACGGTGTCCTACCTTCTTTGTGGCTCTTGGGGAACTTGTCTTCTTGCGAAATTCTTGGGCAATGACGGGAATCGGCCCGACGCCTGTCCAGGGTAAAACGTGTATCCAGATAAAACTTGAGGCTGGGAGCCTGCCATGCGCCAGCGGGAAACCCCACTGACGTACGACAGACCACCAACCTCTAGCGCAATCGCTGATTAGCGACGCAGACCCAGGCGAGCGATCAGAGCGCTGTAACGGCTCACGTCCTTGCCTTTCAGGTAGTCCAGCAGCTTGCGACGCTGGTTTACCATGCGGATCAGACCACGACGGGAGTGGTGATCTTTACCGTTGGCCTTGAAGTGACCTTGCAGTTTGTTGATGTTGGCGGTCAGCAGTGCAACTTGCACTTCTGGCGAACCAGTGTCACCAACAGCTTGCTGGTAGTCAGCTACGATTTGAGCTTTTTCTTGAACGTCGAGAGCCATGAGGCAATCCTTTTAGTCAGGAAACTGTTCCGAGGAACAGCTTCAACAGGCCAGGGACAAATCCCTGTATCTATAAATGAGTAGTGACCGTGCCTGTTAACAGCCACACTCGCCAACCCGCTGTTACGCAGGCTGGTTCCGGTCATTCCGACCGAATCAGCCGACGCGGCGCAATGCGCCCGTCTTCGCTCACTTCACCGATACCGATGAAGCGACCGTTATGATCCTGTACCCGGACCATGCCGAACTTCGGCGCATCCGGGGCGCGTACCGGCTGGCCGTTGAGCCAGTAGAACGCGCTGTGTTCCGAGAACTGCAAGAGCGGCCAATCCAGCAGGCCGCTGTCCGATGGCATCAGGAAACGGTCGACCGCTTCGTTGCCGCCTTCGGCATGCACCGCTTCAAGCTCTTCCAGCGTGACCGTCTGGGCCAACGTGAAAGGCCCGGCCTGGGTCCGTCGCAATTCTGCCACGTACGCGCCACAGCCGAGCTGCTCGCCAATATCCTCCACCAGGGTGCGGATATAGGTGCCCTTGCTGCAATCCACGGCCAGCCGCGCAGTATTACCGTCAAAGGCCAGCAATTCCAAGCGCGCAATAGTAACAGAACGCGGTTCACGCTCCACTACTTCGCCTGCACGAGCCAGTTTATACAGCGGCTGGCCATCACGCTTCAGAGCCGAGTACATCGGCGGTATCTGACTGATTTGCCCGCGAAATTTCGGCAACACCGCTTCGACATCCGTCTGACCAACGGTCACCGGGCGCTCCAGCAAAACTTCACCCTCGGCGTCCGCCGTGGTAGTCGTCTTGCCCAGTTGCGCCAGGGTTTCGTAACCCTTGTCGGAATCGAGCAGGTACTGGGAGAACTTGGTCGCCTCGCCAAAGCACAGTGGCAGCACGCCAGTGGCCAGCGGATCGAGGCTACCGGTGTGCCCGGCCTTTTCAGCATTGAGCAACCAGCGAACCTTCTGCAACGCCGCGTTGGAGGTGAACCCCAGCGGCTTGTCGAGCAGGATGATACCGCTGACATTACGACGGATACGTTTGACCTGAGCCACCGATTACTCCTTGGTGTCTTCAGGTTCAGCCGCAACCGGGTGCTGGCTGTCTTCCGCCACGGCGCGCTCGATCAGTGCCGACAGATGCGCACCCCGGGCGACGCTTTCGTCGTAATGGAAGTGCAACTGCGGGACGCTGCGCAGCTTCATCTCCCGAGCCAACTGCATACGCAGGAAGCCGGCGGCCGAGTTGAGCACCTTGATGCTCTGGGCGATTTCTTCGGCGCTGTCCTGGCCCATCACGGTGATGAAAATCTTGGCGTGACCGACGTCACGGCTGACTTCCACTGCGGTGATGGTGACCAGGCCGACGCGCGGGTCTTTGACTTCGCGACGGATCAGTTGGGCCAGCTCGCGCTGCATCTGATCGCCGATTCGTTGGGTACGGCTGTATTCTTTTGCCATGTCTTGTTACCTGTTACTGCCCCACGGTGAAACCCGTGAGGTCTGAAAGCGGCAAACGCCCGGCCTGGCAAAAAGCCAGACCGGGCGTTGCGTTTAGAGTCCGCCAGCCAGGCAGCGCATGTTCATGCGGCTGCCCGGCGCGGCTCTTGAAGTGCGCGAGTTAGAGGCTGCGAGCAACCTGGACCTTCTCGAAGACTTCGATCTTGTCGCCAACCTTGACGTCGTTGTAGCTCTTGACGCCAATACCGCATTCCATGCCGGCACGCACTTCGGAAGCGTCATCCTTGAAGCGACGCAGGGATTCCAGCTCGCCTTCGAAGATCACGATGTCTTCACGCAGTACACGGATCGGACGGTTACGGTGAACGACACCTTCGATCACCATGCAACCGGCGATGGCACCGAATTTCGGCGAACGGAACACGTCGCGAACTTCGGCCACGCCCAGGATGTTCTCCCGGACGTCGCTGCCCAGCATACCGGTCAACGCTTTCTTGACGTCTTCGATGATGTCGTAGATCACGTTGTAGTAACGCATATCCAGGCCTTCCTGCTCGACGATCTTGCGAGCGCCGGCATCGGCACGCACGTTGAAGCCGAACAGTACAGCGTTGGAAGCCAGTGCCAGGTTGGCATCGGACTCGGTGATACCACCGACGCCGCCACCGACCACACGCACTTGCACTTCGTCGTTACCCAGGCCATTCAAGGCGCCGTTCAACGCTTCCAGGGAACCACGGACGTCGGATTTGAGGACGATGTTGAGCGTCTTCTTCTCTTCCTGGCCCATGTTCTCGAAGATGTTTTCCAGCTTGCCAGCGTGAGCACGAGCCAGTTTGACTTCGCGGAACTTGCCTTGACGGAACAGAGCCACTTCACGGGCTTTCTTCTCGTCAGCCACAACGCTCATCTCGTCGCCAGCATCCGGGGTACCGTCCAGGCCGAGGATCTCGACCGGGATAGCCGGACCGGCTTCCTTGATAGGCTTGCCGTTCTCGTCGAGCATGGCGCGCACGCGGCCATAGTTCGAGCCGACCAGCACCATGTCGCCTTGACGCAGCGTACCGTCCTGGACCAGGACCGTTGCAACCGGGCCACGGCCCTTGTCGAGGCGCGATTCAACCACAACACCACGGCCAGGTGCCGAAGGCGTAGCGGTCAGTTCGAGAACCTCGGCTTGCAACAGAACGGCTTCGAGCAGTTCGTCAACACCAGTACCCATCTTCGCCGAGACCGGAACGAATGGAGTGTCGCCACCCCACTCTTCGGAGGTCACGCCGTGGACCGACAGTTCGCTGCGGATGCGATCGAGATCGGCGCCCGGCTTGTCGATCTTGTTCACCGCAACCACCAGCGGCACGCCAGCAGCCTTGGCATGCTGAACGGCTTCGATGGTTTGTGGCATCACGCCGTCGTCCGCTGCAACCACCAGGATCACGATGTCGGTCGCCTTGGCACCACGGGCACGCATCGCGGTAAACGCGGCGTGACCCGGGGTGTCGAGGAACGTCACCATGCCGCGGTCGGTTTCAACGTGGTACGCACCGATGTGCTGGGTAATACCACCCGCTTCACCGGCCGCCACCTTGGCGCGACGAATGTAGTCGAGCAGGGACGTTTTACCGTGGTCGACGTGGCCCATGACGGTCACGACCGGAGCACGGGAAACCGCCTCGCCTTCGAACTTCAGGGACTCGGCCAGGGAATCTTCCAGGGCGGTGTCGCTGACCAGGGTCACTTTGTGGCCCAGCTCTTCAGCAACCAGTTGGGCAGTTTCCTGGTCCAGTACCTGGTTGATGGTGGCTGGCGTACCCAGCTTGAACATGAACTTGATGATTTCAGCAGCCTTGACCGACATCTGCTGGGCGAGATCGCCCACAGTGATGGTCTCGCCGATCTTCACTTCACGCACGACAGGACCGGTAGGGCTCTGGAAGCCGTGGGCGTTGCGTTTCTTCAGCTTGGCCTTGCCGCGACCGCCACGACGGAAGCCGTCGCTTTCTTCGTCGGTGGTACGTGGCGCAACACGAGGGGCTGGCGCCTTTTCCTTGACCGAAGCACGATGAGGCGCGTTCTTGCGCTCACCATCGCCGCTGCCACGACGGTTGTCGTCGGCACGTGGCTTGTCCGGACGACGCTGTTCGTCGCGCTTGCGAGTGTCGGCTGGAGCCGGGGCAGCAGCCACGACTGGCGCCGCTTCGCGCACAGGTTCGGCGGCCGGGGCAACAGCCTCGACGGCTTCTACCGGGGCGGTCTGCGCAGCAGCAGGCTGGCGGCGCGCTTCTTCTTCGGCGCGACGCTTGGCTTCTTCTTCAGCCTTCTGACGAGCAGCATTTTCTACTGCGCGACGTTCTTCCTGTTCGCGTTTGCGCTCGGCTTCGATTTCTTCCGGGCTGCGCTGTACGAAGACTTTCTTCTTGCGTACTTCAACGCTGATGCTTTTGCTACCGGCAACACGCAGGGTGCTGGTGGTTTTACGCTGCAGAGTGATCTTGCGCGGTTCTTCCACTTTTGCCTTGTGACTGCTCTTCAAGTGAGTCAGCAGGGACTGCTTTTCACTGTCGGTCACATGTTCCTCGGCGGCGGTGTGCGGCAGACCTGCCTCACGCATCTGCTGCAACAGGCGCTCTACCGGTGTTTTGACCTCATCGGCCAGTTGTTTCACCGTGACTTGCGTCATGCACTTCTCTCCTCAGGCCGCGCCTAATTACTCGAACCAGTGGGCTCGGGCGGCCATGATCAACTTGCCGGCACGATCATCGTCAATGCCGTCGATGTCGAGCAGATCGTCAATAGACTGCTCGGCCAGGTCTTCGCGGGTAATTACGCCGCGCACCGCCAGTTCCATCGCCAAATCCTTGTCCATGCCCTCAAGCGAGAGCAGGTCTTCGGCCGGATGGGCGTCTGCCAGCTTTTCCTCAGTAGCGATGGCTTTGGTCAACAAACGATCCTTGGCCCGAGCGCGAAGCTCGTTGACGATTTCCTCGTCAAAGCCGTCGATGTTGAGCATTTCCTCCACCGGTACGTAGGCAATCTCTTCCAGGCTGGTAAAGCCTTCATCCACCAGCACCTGCGCCAGCTCTTCATCGACTTCAAGCTCTTCGATGAAGTTGCGCAGGATGTCGCCGGTTTCAGCTTGCTGCTTAGCCTGGATGTCCGATTCGGTCATCACGTTCAGGGTCCAGCCAGTCAATTGGCTGGCCAGACGCACGTTCTGACCACCGCGACCGATGGCCTGAGCCAGATTGTCTGCGCCAACGGCGATGTCCATGGCGTGGGCATCTTCGTCGACGATAATTGCCGCCACTTCAGCAGGCGACATGGCGTTGATCACGAACTGAGCCGGGTTGTCGTCCCACAGGACGATGTCCACGCGCTCGCCGCCCAACTCGCCGGATACGGCCTGGACACGCGAACCACGCATGCCGATGCAGGCACCTTGTGGGTCGATACGCTTGTCCTTGGAGCGGACCGCGATCTTGGCGCGCGAACCCGGATCACGGGAAGCGGCCATGACTTCGATCAGGCCTTCAGCAATTTCCGGCACTTCGATGCGGAACAACTCGATCAGCATTTCCGGCGCTGTACGCGACAGGATCAGCTGCGGGCCCCGGTTCTCGGTGCGGATTTCCTTGAGCAGCGCACGCAAACGCACGCCAACCCGGAAAGTTTCGCGAGAAATGATGTCTTCGCGAGCCAGCAACGCTTCGGCGTTGTTGCCCAGGTCGACGATCACATTGTCGCGGGTGACTTTTTTCACGGTGCCGGAGATGATTTCCCCCAGGCGCTCGCGATAAGCGTCGACGACTTGCGCGCGCTCGGCTTCGCGAACCTTTTGCACAATGACTTGCTTGGCAGTCTGTGCAGCGATGCGACCGAATTCGATGGACTCGATTTTTTCTTCGACGACATCACCGACCTTGGCGCCCGGGTGCGTTTCCGCAACCTTGCTCGGCCAGGTTTCGATAGCTGGATCGTCCAGGTCGGCTTCTTCGACGACCGTCCAGCGACGGAAAGTCTCGTAGGCACCGGTGTGGCGATTGATCTCCACACGCAAATCAACTTCGTCTTCGAACCGCTTCTTGGTAGCAGTGGCCAGAGCCAGCTCCAGCGCTTCAAAAATAACGTTAGCCGGTACGCCCTTTTCATTGGATACCGACTCAACAACCAGCAGTACTTCTTTGCTCATCGTACGCCTCGCCTTTCGCAAGCCATTGGATCCGCGGGATCCGCAGTATCTGGCACGTATCAGTCAAAACTGGGAATAATGTTGGCCTTGTCGATCATATCGATCGGCAACAGGAACTCATGGTCATCTACCTGCACCACGACGTCCTGCTCTTCTACACCGCGCAGAAGGCCTTGGAAGTTGCGTCGACCTTCGAAAGGCGAGCGCAGCTTGATCTTCACTTGTTCACCGGCAAACAAAGCGAACTGTTCAAGTGTGAACAGGGGGCGCTCCATGCCAGGCGAGGAAACTTCAAGGGTGTATTCGGAGGTGATTGGATCTTCAACATCCAGTACACCGCTGATCTGACGGCTGACGATGGCGCAATCGTCCACCAACACGCCGCCTTCCTTATCGATATAAACGCGCAACAGTGAGTGGCGACCTTGAGCCGAAAACTCAATACCCCAGCATTCATAGCCAAGGGCCACGACCACCGGGGCCAACAAGGCCTGCAACTGTTCTAGCTTGCTCGACACCTGAACCCCCTCGTGCATGTTTGTGCATGCTGTGCAAATAAAAAAAAATGGGCGAATCGCCCATCCCTGAAACGCCGTCGAATAGCGGCGTTATAAAGTGTCCAGCTAACAAAAAGCCCCTTGGAAGGGGCCCCTGAAACTGGTTGCGGGAGCCGGATTTGAACCGACGACCTTCGGGTTATGAGCCCGACGAGCTACCAGACTGCTCCATCCCGCGACAAAGCTGGGGCGGAAGTATACGACCGATCCCTTACAGGGTCAATGTAACCCTTCCACCTACAAGAAAGCCCGCAATCGCGGGCTCTCCTGATAATTGGTACCGAGAAGGGGACTCGAACCCCTACACCCTATGGGCACAACCACCTCAAGGTTGCGTGTCTACCAATTCCACCACCTCGGCAATACAGCGTTTGAAACCTTCTTACTTCTGCTCTTGAGCTGGAGGCACGTCAGTCGCCGGGTTGGCCGACTTTTGCTCTTGAAGCACCGGGACATCATCAGAAGCCGGTTGTTGCTTTGGCGCTTCCAATACCGCTGGGTTTGGCAGACCTACTTGAGTCAGCTCGTGAGCTTTCTCTTTAGCAAAGTAACCTAACCCTAAGCTGGTTATGAAGAAACCGGCGGCAAGTATAGCAGTAAACTTACTGAGAAAGGTAGAGGAACCTTGGCTTCCGAACACAGTATTTGAAGCACCTGCACCGAAAGACGCACCAGCATCCGCACCTTTACCCTGCTGCAGCAATACGAGAGCAACTACGCCCAGTGCACCCAGCAGATGAAAAACGACTACGACTGTTTCCAGCATTTTTTCAGTTTCCCGCGGCGCGACAGATCGCACCGAACTCATCTGCATTCAGGGACGCTCCACCAATGAGCCCCCCATCGATATCCGGCATGCCGAACAGTTCGACCGCATTGGCCGCCTTCACGCTGCCGCCGTATAGAAGCCGCACACCTCGTGCCACTTCAGAATTCTCTGCCGCCAACTGCGCGCGGATGGCTGCGTGCACATCCTGCGCCTGTTGCGGCGAAGCAGTCAGCCCAGTGCCGATGGCCCAGACTGGCTCGTAAGCAATGATCGCCTTTGCAAAAGCACCGACACCCAGCTCCTCGATGATGCTGCCCAGCTGACGCTCGACAACCTCAAGGGTCTTGCCGGCCTCACGCTGCTCGCGGGTTTCCCCTATGCACAACACCGGAGTCAGACCACAGGCCTGGGCCGCAGCAAATTTGCGGATCAAGGTCTTGTCCTGCTCACCCATGATCTGGCGACGCTCGGAGTGCCCGACCAGGACCAGGGAACAACCTGCATCCACCAATTGACTCGGTGCAATCTCACCGGTCAACGCACCTTGCATGGCTTCCATCGCAGAGTTCTGCGCGCCGACCGAAATCGACTTGCCCTTCAAGCCATCAATCACTTGATTGATATACAAGCAAGGCGGGAAAACCGCGACATCAACACCGCTTGGCAAGGCCAGATGACGAAGGCCATTGATCAGCTCAGCGACGCTGGCGCGGGTACCGTGCATCTTCCAGTTACCAGCTACCATAGGGCGACGCATGCTGTACCTCGTCGGTCAAAGTGGGCGCAGATGTTACCCAACGGATTCATGACTGGCAAGCCGAATTCAGGCAGAAACTTCAGTAACCAGTTTTGCCAGCTCTTCGGCATAACCGCGAACTTGCGCTTCATCCTCGCCTTCGACCATGACACGCACCAACGGCTCTGTGCCGGACTTGCGCAACAACACGCGTCCACGCCCCGCCATCGCTTGCGTTACACGCTCGCTGGCCTGCTTGACCTTCGCATGCTCGAGAGGGTTTACACCGCCACCGAAACGTACATTGATCAACACTTGCGGGCATTTGCGCAACGCCTGGCGCGATTGTGCGAGCCCCTCGTTGCGCGCCTTGAGTGCCATCAGCACCTGCAAGGCCGCGATGATCGCATCACCGGTGGTGGTGTGGTCGAAGCACACGATGTGGCCGGAGTTCTCGCCCCCGATCACCCAGTTGCGCTCCAGCAACTCCGAGATCACGTAGCGGTCGCCCACATTGGCCCGCACGAACGGGATATCCAAGTCCGCCAGGGCCAGTTCCAGCCCAAGGTTACTCATCAACGTGCCGACCACGCCGCCCTGCAGCTTGCCACGCCCATGCAGGTCGCGAGCAATGATGAACAGCAGCTCGTCACCATCGACAACCGTGCCGGTGTGATCAACCATCAGGACCCGATCACCGTCACCATCGAAGGCGATGCCCAGATCAGCCTGCTCGGCTAGCACCGCAGCCTGCAACGCCTCGGTATGGGTGGAACCACAGTTGTGGTTGATGTTCAGGCCATTGGGCTGGGCGGACAGCACCACCACTTCGGCGCCCAGTTCGCGAAAGACGCTCGGCGCGACCTTATAGGTTGCCCCGTGGGCGCAATCGACAACGATTTTCAGGCCAGAAAAACTGGTGCCGGTCGGCACACTGCCTTTGCAGAACTCGATGTAGCGACCCGACGCATCGTTGATCCGCGACACCTTGCCGATCTTGCTCGACTCGACCACCGTCATCGGGGTGTCCAGCAGCTCTTCGATCATCAGCTCAATATCATCCGGCAGCTTGGTACCCTGGCCGGAGAAGAACTTGATGCCGTTGTCATCATGGGGGTTGTGCGAGGCACTGATCACGATGCCTGCCTGGCCTTGGAACGTACGGGTCAGGTAGGCGATGGCTGGCGTCGGCATCGGGCCGAGCAGCATCACATCGGCGCCCGCCGATGTCAGGCCGGCTTCGAGGGCTGATTCGAACATGTAGCCGGAAATTCGCGTGTCCTTGCCCACCAACACCTTGCAGGCGCCCATCTTGCGGAACGCCATGCCGGCCGCCCAGCCGAGCTTGAGCATGAAATCAGGGGTAATGGGGTATTCGCCGACCCGACCACGAATACCGTCGGTGCCAAAATATTTCTTGCTCATAAGTGCTCCGTCATTCTTATTCGGCTGAATCCACAGCTGCGATCATCCGCACGACATCCATCGTTTCGGCCACATCGTGCACGCGCAATATGCGTGCACCTTTACCAAGGGCCAAGGCCGCCAGGGCGAGACCGCCATACAGGCGCTCGCCCACCGGGCGACCCAAGGCATTGCCTATCATGCTCTTTCGCGAGACCCCGACCAACAGGGGCCGCCCCAGGGCATGCAAGGCTTCCATATGTTTAAACAGGCTCAGGTTGTGCGCCAGTGTCTTGGCAAAGCCGAACCCGGGATCAAGAATGATCCGCTCGGCAGGGATGCCCACGGCAGCACACTGGCCCAGACGCGCCACGAGGAACTCACCCACTTCCCGGGTGACGTCATCATAGTGCGGGTCGTTCTGCATGGTCCCCGGTTCGCCGAGCATATGCATCAGGCACACCGGCAACCCCGTGTCCGCCGCAGCATCCAGGGCACCATCGCGCTGCAAGGATCGAACATCATTGATCAGGCCCGCCCCCAGCCGTGCAGTTTCGCGCATGACCGCAGGCGTGGATGTATCGACCGAGATAATGACATCGAGCTCGCGATGGATGCGCTCGACAATCGGCGCCACCCGCTCCAATTCCTCGGTAGGCGAGACCGCCCGCGCGCCCGGCCGAGTCGATTCGCCCCCCACATCGATCAGCGTTGCGCCGGCGGCCACCATGGCCTCGGCATGCCGCAGTGCAGCATCGAGCTGGCTGAATCGACCACCATCGGAAAAGGAATCAGGGGTGACATTGAGAATGCCCATGACATGTGCATGGGCCAAATCAAGAACCCGGTTGCCGCAAGGCAACCGGGTCGAGGACTGAACAGAAGTCATTTCAAGCCTTAGACATCAGCGGCCGGGCCGCCAATCGGTGTTTCCGGACGCTCACCCTGTACCGCCGGTGGCGTGCCGGAAGTACCGGTACCGCCGCCCGACCAGTCACGCGGTTCACGAGGCTCGCGCCCCGCCATGATGTCGTCGATCTGCTCGGCATCGATGGTTTCATACTTCATCAGGGCATCGGCCATGGCATCGAGCTTGTCACGGTTGTCCGTGAGAATCTGCCGGGCAGTGCCATAACACTGGTCGATGATGCTGCGCACTTCGGAGTCGATCAGCTTGGCCGTCTCGCCGGAGAAGCTTGCATGCTGGCCACCGCCACCACGACCGAGGAACACCTCGCCCTCTTCCTCGGCGTACATCAGCGGCCCCAACTTCTCGGACAGGCCCCACTTGGTGACCATGTTCCGGGCGATCTGGCTGGCGCGCATGATGTCGTTGGACGCCCCCGTGGTCACACCGTCGAAGCCCAGCGTCATCTCTTCAGCGATACGACCGCCGTACAGCGAACAGATCTGGCTGATCAATGCGCGCTTGGACAGGCTGTAGCGATCCTCTTCCGGCAGGAACATGGTCACGCCCAGGGCACGACCGCGCGGGATGATCGAGACTTTGTAGACCGGATCATGCTCGGGCACGACACGACCGACGATCGCGTGGCCCGCCTCGTGATACGCGGTGTTCTGCTTTTCTTTCTCCGACATGACCATGGATTTGCGCTCCGCGCCCATCATGATCTTGTCCTTGGCCAGCTCGAACTCCTTCATTTCCACGACGCGCTTGCCAGTGCGAGCAGCAAAGAGCGACGCTTCGTTGACCAGGTTCGCCAGGTCAGCACCGGAGAAGCCCGGCGTACCACGCGCGATGACGGCCGGAGCAACGTCGTCACCCATTGGCACCTTGCGCATATGGACCTTGAGGATCTGCTCGCGACCACGAATGTCCGGCAACCCCACCACGACCTGGCGGTCGAAACGACCTGGACGCAGCAGCGCAGGGTCAAGTACGTCAGGACGGTTGGTGGCGGCAATCACAATGATGCCGTCGTTCATTTCAAAACCGTCCATCTCGACCAGCAACTGGTTGAGGGTCTGTTCACGCTCGTCGTGACCGCCACCCATGCCGGCGCCACGATGGCGACCGACGGCGTCGATTTCGTCGATGAAGATAATGCAGGGTGCGTGCTTCTTGGCCTGTTCGAACATGTCCCGGACACGACTGGCGCCCACGCCGACGAACATTTCGACGAAGTCGGAACCGGAAATTGTGAAGAACGGCACCTTGGCTTCACCGGCAATCGCCTTGGCCAGCAAGGTTTTACCGGTACCGGGCGGGCCGACCATCAGCACGCCACGAGGAATACGACCGCCCAGGCGCTGGAACTTGCCCGGATCGCGCAGGAATTCAACCAGCTCGCCGACTTCTTCCTTGGCTTCGTCGCAACCTGCGACGTCGGCCAAGGTGGTTTTCACCTGGTCTTCGGACAGCAGCCGGGCCTTGCTCTTGCCAAAGCTCATCGGCCCGCCCTTGCCTCCACCGCCGCCCTGCATCTGGCGCATGAAGAACATGAACACGGCGATGATCACCAGGATCGGGAAGCTGGCGACCAGGAGCTGGGTCCAGATGCTTTGCTGCTCAGGCTGCTTGCCTTCGACCACGACATGGTTGTCCACCAGGTCACCGATCAAGCCATTGTCCTGGATTGCCGGACGAATGGTCTTGAAGCTGTCGCCATCGGTGCGCTTGCCGGTAATCACATAGCCATCAACGGCTACACGCTCGACCTTGCCATCCTTGACCTGCTGGATGAAGTCGGAATAGTTGAGGGTCTGCGGCTCGTTAGGACTGGAGAAGTTGTTCATCACGGTCACCAGGACAGCGGCGATGATCAACCACAGGATCAGATTCTTTGCCATATCGTTCAATTAACTACCCTCTGAAGCAAGCTCCGCTACTGGCGCGCGCTTCGCATGATATTCACCGGCCTAACTTACTACATTACCTACGACTCTGGCAGGCGCCGTCTGTAACCCTTTGTGAAACACTTTCTACACATTATTCGCTAATGCTCACGGGACGAAATACGAAAAACCTATCGCCCCGGTCGAAAAACCTCTTATTCCTCACTGCGACCACGGAAACCACGGCCTAGCAGGTACTGCTCACGGGAACGATCACGCGATGATTTCGGCTTGCGCGTCGTGACCTTCTCGAACTGCTTGCGCACGCTCTTGTGATATTCGTCGAAGCCTTCACCCTGGAAGACCTTGATCAAAAAATCACCACCTGGCTTCAACACCCGAGTCGCAAGATCCAGCGCCAACTCGCACAGGAACATCGATCGCGGCATATCAACAGATGCCAATCCACTCATATTGGGGGCCATATCGGAAATCACAAGGTCCACCTCGTTTTTTCCAACCGCTTCAAGGATCTGCGCCAGCACGGCGTCCTCGGTAAAGTCGCCCTGAATGAAGGTCACATCCGGGATGCTGTCCATTTCCAGGATATCGGAAGCGATCAATGTGCCTTGCCCACCAATCAGACGACTGGTCACTTGGGACCAGCCACCCGGGGCGGCGCCCAAGTCGATCACGCTCATGCCTGGACGGATCAAACGGTCTCTTTCCTGAATCTCCAGCAGCTTGTAGCTGGCACGGGAACGATACCCGTCCTTTTGCGCCATTTTCACGAATGGGTCGTTGAAATGCTCTTGCAGCCATTTAAGACTTGTCTTGGAACGGGCCACGGGCCACCTCAAAAATAAAACGGGTCGTGATTAAGTGGGCGGTCCCGGACTTGCTCGGGTAAACTGGCCGCCGCTTTTTACAAGATCAGACGCAGGGGTCAGATTATGCCGCTCACTCAAGAGCAGAAGAAACAATACAAATCCATTGGCCACCATCTGAAACCGGTTTTGACTGTGGCTGACAACGGTTTGACTGAAGGTGTACTCGCCGAACTGGAACGCGCCTTGGGCGATCACGAGCTGATCAAGATCAAGCTCAACATCCTCGATCGCGAAGCCCGCCTGGCTGCCGTTGCCGAACTGTGCAAGACCGGCAAGGCAGACCTGGTGCAGGTCATCGGCAAGATGGCGCTGATTTATCGCAAGAACTTCAGCGTCAACAAGCAACTGTCGAACGTTCACCGCTTCAAGTGATGTCAAAGGGTCAAGGGTGTGCCTCGCACACCCTGCCGCTCCACCCGGGAACCGGCTGCAACACCAGCACCAAACCGGAAAAGCCCAGCACCAGGTAACTGAATACCTGCCACTGGCTCGCATCCGGCCAGCCGAGATGCACCGCAAAGAACATCCCGCACGCATACATCGACATGAGCAGCAACTGCCCACGAATGTCGCGCCATAGACTGGCAAGGCCTTCAGCCTGAACCAGCACCAAAGCCTGAAACATCACGCACGCCGCGGAAAACGCCACCAGCAGCGCCGTCAGCATGCCGGCGATTTCATCGATGAGCAGCGGTGCCAGGCCGACTCGACCCAGCACCGGCAGCAAACCAATGTGCAACAACCAGATGCCGCCCACCCATAACATCTGGGTGAGCTGCCAGATCATGGCGCCGGCTCGCAGCGGGCGCCTTCGTTCAGATGTGACGGACTTCGACAATCTCATACTCGATGACACCACCCGGCGTCTTCACCGCAACCACATCACCCTCTTCCTTGGCAATCAAGGCGCGAGCAATGGGTGAACCGACGGAAATCTTGCCGAGCTTGATGTCTGCCTCGTCCTCGCCAACGATCTGGTAGGTCACGCTTTCATCGGTCTCGACGTTAGCGATCTCCACCGTGGTGCCAAAAATGACCTTGCCGGTGTGCGGAATCGTCGTGACATCGATGATCACCGCATTCTGCATGCGGCCTTCGATGTCACGGACACGCGCCTCGACCATCCCCTGCTCCTCTCGGGCAGCGTGGTATTCGGCGTTTTCCTTCAGGTCGCCCAGCTCACGCGCTTCACCGATAGCCTGGCTCAAGCGCGGGCGCTCGACCTTGGTCAGGAAAGCGTGTTCTTCTTCCAGAGCCTTCGCGCCCTGAACAGTCATCGGGTACTTGGTTATGCTCATGCCTTCAATCCTGCATGTAGATCCTGCAAGCGACGCACGGTCTTCTCGGGACCGAACTTGAGCGCTTCGCAGATCGCTTCGCCCGCAGCAATGGTCGTGGTGCAGTAGATCTTGTGCTGCAGCGCATTGCGACGAATGGAATAGGAATCGGCGATCGATTGACGACCTTCGGTGGTGTTGATGATCAGCGTGACTTCGTCATTCTTGATCATATCGACCACGTGCGGACGGCCCTCGGTCACCTTGTTCACGCGGCGCACTTTCAGGCCCGCCGCTTCGATCAGCTTGGCAGTACCGGCAGTGGCGACCACTTCGAAGCCCAAGTTGATCAGATCACGGGCTACGCCTGCAACCAGCGGCTTGTCGTCATCACGCACACTGATGAACGCCGTGCCGCCAGTCGGCAACACTTCGCTGGCGCCCATCTGGGCCTTGGCGAAGGCTTCACCGAAGGTATCGCCCACGCCCATCACTTCACCGGTGGACTTCATCTCAGGGCCGAGGATCGGGTCTACGCCAGGGAACTTGGCGAACGGGAACACCGCCTCTTTCACACTGTAGAAGTTCGGGATGATTTCCTTGGTGAAGTTCAGCTCTTTCAGGGTTTTGCCAGCCATGACGCGCGCCGCGATCATCGCCAGGGAAACACCGATGCACTTGGAAACGAACGGCACGGTACGGGAAGCGCGTGGGTTGACTTCGATGACGTAGATATCTTCGCCTTGCAAGGCCAGTTGCACGTTCATCAGGCCGATGACACCCAGTTCCAGGGCCATTTTCTTGACCTGCTCGCGCATCTCGTCCTGGATGTGCGCCGGCAGCGAGTACGGCGGCAGCGAACAGGCGGAGTCACCGGAGTGAACACCAGCCTGCTCGATGTGCTGCATGATCGCGCCGATCACCACGTCCTTGCCGTCGCTGACCGCATCCACGTCCATCTCGATGGCGCAGTTGAGGAAGTGATCCAGCAGCACCGGGCTGTCGTTGGACACCTGGACCGCTTCGCGCAGGTAACGCTTGAGTTCGTCTTCCTGGTAGACGATTTCCATCGCACGACCGCCCAGCACATAGGACGGACGCACCACCAGCGGATAACCGATCTTGGCGGCGGCACGAATCGCTTCGTCTTCGCTGCGCACGGTGGCGTTTGGCGGCTGGCGCAAGTTCAGGCGCTCGACCATCTGCTGGAAGCGCTCACGGTCTTCGGCGCGGTCGATGGCATCCGGGCTGGTACCGATGATCGGCACGCCGGCGGCTTCAAGGGCGCGAGCCAGTTTCAGTGGGGTCTGGCCGCCGTACTGGACGATCACGCCTTTTGGCTTCTCGACGCGGACGATTTCCAGCACGTCTTCCAGGGTCACTGGCTCGAAGTACAGGCGATCGGAGGTGTCGTAGTCGGTGGACACGGTTTCCGGGTTGCAGTTGACCATGATGGTCTCGTAACCGTCGTCGCGCAGGGCCAGTGCCGCGTGTACGCAGCAGTAGTCGAACTCGATGCCCTGGCCGATCCGGTTAGGACCGCCACCCAGGATCATGATCTTGTCCCGGGTCGATGGCGCGGCTTCGCACTCTTCTTCGTACGTGGAGTACAGGTAGGCGGTGTCGGTGGCGAACTCGGCCGCGCAGGTGTCGACGCGCTTGTAGACCGGGAACACTTCCAGCTTGTGCCGATGAGCACGCAGGCTCTTCTCGGTCACACCCAGCAGCTTGGCCAGGCGCATGTCGGAGAAGCCTTTGCGCTTGAGGCGGAACATCGTGTCGCGGTTGATGCTGGACATGCCCAGGGTCTTGACCTTCTCTTCTTCCTTGATCAGATCTTCGATCTGGACCAGGAACCAAGGGTCGATCATGTTCATGCCGAAGATCTGCTCGACGGTCATGCCGGCGCGGAAGGCATCGGCCACGTACCAGATACGCTCGGCACCCGGCACGGTCAGCTCGCGCTTGAGCACGCTCATGCTTTCCGGGTCGTTCAGATCCAGCTTCGGATCGAGACCACAGACACCCACTTCCAGGCCGCGAAGGGCTTTCTGCAGGGATTCCTGGAAGGTCCGGCCGATGGCCATGACTTCACCGACCGACTTCATCTGGGTGGTCAGGCGGGCATCGGCCTTGGCGAACTTCTCGAAGGCGAAGCGTGGCAGCTTGGTGACAACGTAGTCGATGGACGGTTCGAAGGACGCCGGGGTCTTGCCGCCGGTGATGTCGTTCGACAGCTCGTCCAGGGTGTAGCCCACGGCCAGCTTGGCGGCGACCTTGGCGATCGGGAAACCGGTGGCCTTGGAGGCCAGGGCCGACGAACGGGATACCCGCGGGTTCATCTCGATGACCACCATGCGCCCGGTGTTCGGGCAGATGCCGAACTGGACGTTGGAGCCGCCGGTTTCCACGCCGATCTCACGCAGTACCGCCAGGGAGGCGTTACGCAGGATCTGGTATTCCTTGTCGGTCAGGGTCTGGGCCGGTGCAACGGTGATCGAGTCACCGGTGTGCACGCCCATCGGGTCGAAGTTCTCGATGGAGCAGACGATGATGCAGTTGTCCTTTTTGTCGCGGACAACTTCCATTTCGTATTCTTTCCAGCCGATCAGGGATTCGTCGATCAGCAGTTCCTTGGTCGGCGACAAGTCGAGACCACGGGCGCAGATTTCTTCGAATTCTTCACGGTTGTAGGCGATGCCACCACCGGTGCCGCCCATGGTGAAGGACGGACGGATGATGCACGGGAAGCCGAGGCGTTCCAGGACGGCGTTGGCCTCTTCCATGCTGTGGGCGATGCCCGAGCGTGGGCAGTCCAGGCCGATGGACTTCATCGCCTTGTCGAAGCGCGAACGGTCTTCGGCCTTGTCGATGGTGTCGGCATTGGCGCCGATCATTTCCACACCGAATTTTTCCAGGACGCCTTCGCGCTCCAGGTCCAGTGCGCAGTTCAGCGCGGTCTGGCCCCCCATGGTCGGCAGCAGCGCGTCCGGGCGCTCCTTCTCGATGATCTTGGCGACGGTCTGCCACTTGATCGGCTCGATGTAGGTGGCGTCGGCCATGGCCGGGTCGGTCATGATGGTGGCCGGGTTGGAGTTCACCAGGATGACGCGGTAGCCCTCTTCGCGCAGGGCTTTACAGGCCTGGGCGCCGGAGTAGTCGAATTCGCAAGCCTGGCCGATCACGATCGGGCCAGCGCCGAGAATCAGGATGCTTTTTATGTCTGTACGTTTTGGCATGGGTTTGTCACTCAAATCCGCAGGTCAGTCGGCTAGGCCGTCGAACAATCTTTGAAGCGCCCGAGGGGGCCACCGCGTTCGGGGCCGCCCTCGGGCTTCGCGCGGTCAGCGTCGCTTGGCCATCTCGTTGATGAAGCGATCGAACAGCGGCGCCACATCGTTCGGGCCCGGGCTCGCTTCAGGGTGGCCCTGGAAGCTGAACGCGCTCTTGTCGGTACGCTCGATACCTTGCAGCGTGCCGTCGAACAGCGATTTGTGAATCGCGCGAACGTTGGCCGGCAGGGTCGCTTCATCCACGGCAAAACCGTGGTTCTGGCTGGTAATCATCACTACGCCGGTGTCCAGGTCCTGGACCGGGTGGTTCGCACCGTGGTGGCCGTGACCCATTTTCAGGGTCTTGGCGCCCGAAGCGAGGGCCAGCAACTGGTGACCGAGGCAGATACCGAATACCGGGATCTCGGTTTCCAGCACGTCCTTGATCGCCTGGATCGCGTAGTCGCAAGGCTCCGGGTCGCCCGGGCCGTTGGACAGGAACACGCCGTCGGGCTTGAGGGCCAGGACGTCGGCGGCCGGGGTTTGCGCCGGTACCACGGTGACGCGGCAGCCACGCTCGACCAGCATGCGCAGGATATTCAGCTTGACGCCGTAGTCGTACGCCACCACGTGATACGGCAGCTCGGAAGCCTCGATCGTCGCGTGACTGTCGGTCTTCAGGTCCCAGACCGTGGAGCGCCATTCGTATTGTTTCTGGGTGCTGACGACTTTCGCCAGGTCCATGCCCTTGAGGCCAGGGAAACCCTGGGCAGCGGCGATGGCGGCTTCTTCGGAAATGTTGTCGCCGGCCATGATGCAGCCGTTCTGAGCGCCTTTTTCCCGAAGGATGCGGGTCAGGCGGCGGGTGTCGATACCAGCGATCGCCACGACGTTGTTGGCTTTCAGGTAGTCGGACAGGGACATCGTGTTACGCCAGTTGCTCGCTACCAGCGGCAAGTCACGGATGACCAGGCCGGCGGACCAGACACGATCGGACTCGGCGTCTTCCGGCGTGGTGCCGGTGTTGCCGATGTGCGGGTAAGTCAGGGTAACGATTTGCTGGGCGTAGGAAGGATCGGTAAGAATTTCCTGATAGCCGGTCATTGCGGTGTTAAACACCACCTCACCAACGGTCTGACCGTCGGCTCCAATGGCTTCGCCGCGAAAAATGCTGCCATCAGCAAGGGCGAGTATGGCTGGCTTAGTCAAGAAGACCTCCCGTAAATAAAGCCTGAAAGGGCGATCGCAGGTTGTAAAAAAGCGGAGTGACGTATGGACACGTCACCCCGCTTGTTCACTGAATTATTCTGCGCGCTTTTAGTGGACACACTAAAGCTGTAGCTTACAGAAAAAGGGTTTTTTGGTCCACCGCTAATGAGCCTTAAAGGCAGGGGAATGCGACAGGTCGTCGCGAAGCGGTGTAAAACGGGGCTCAGTATAACCTGAACCCCGCCCTTAATGGCATCAACGCAGGTCGAGAACGTCCTGCATGTCGTACAAACCAGGCTCGCGACCATCCAGCCACAGCGCGGCACGTACCGCGCCCTTGGCGAAGGTCATCCGGCTCGACGCCTTGTGGGTGATCTCCAGTCGCTCGCCTTCAGTGGCGAACAGCACGGTGTGGTCGCCCACCACATCGCCACCACGCACCGTGGCGAAACCGATGGTGTCACGCTCACGGGCACCGGTGTGCCCTTCACGCCCATACACGGCGACCTTCTGCAGATCACGCCCCAGCGCATCGGCAATCACTTCACCCATGCGCAAGGCTGTCCCCGACGGCGCGTCGATCTTGTGCCGGTGATGAGCCTCGATGATTTCGATATCGGCATCGTCACCCAACACCCGGGCCGTCAGATCCAGCAGTTTGAGCGACAGGTTCACGCCCACGCTGAAGTTCGCCGCGAATACGATCGGGATGTCCTTGCCGGCATCGGCCAACAATTGCTTCTGCGTCGCATCCAGCCCGGTCGTACCGATCACCATGGCCTTGCCATGCTTGCGGCAGATCGCCAGGTTTTTCAGCATCACCTCCGGCAGGGTGAAGTCGATGAGCACGTCGAACTCGTCGAGCACCTTCTCCAGGCCGCCGGACATCGGCACGCCGATACGTCCCAACGATGCCAGCTCGCCAGCATCGGCGCCCACCAGCGTACTGTCGGGCCGAACGATGGCCGCCGTGAGGCCGGAGAGCGGCGAGCGCTGCTGCACCGCCTCGACCAGCGCCTTGCCCATGCGCCCCGCAGCGCCCATCACAGCTATACGTCGCATGCGAACTCCTTACAGGTCGCCGAAGAAGCGCTTCACGCCTTCGAACCAACCGGTGGTTTTCGGTGAGTGGCTGTTGTCATCGGCCAGGGAGTTGCGGAACTCTTCCAACAGTTCACGCTGACGACGCCCCAGGTTGACCGGCGTTTCCACCGCTACGCGACACATCAGGTCGCCTGCACCACCGCCACGCACTGGCGCGACGCCTTTGCCACGGATCCGGAACTGCTTGCCGGTCTGCGTGCCTTCGGGGATTTTCAGCTTGACGCGACCGTCGAGGGTGGGGATTTCAAGCTCGCCACCCAAGGCCGCATCGACGAAGCTGATCGGCACTTCGCAAAACAGGTGCTTGCCATCGCGCTGGAAAATCGCGTGTTCGCGGACGTTGATGACCACGTACAAGTCGCCAGTCGGGCCACCCTGGGCACCCGCCTCGCCCTCGCCAGACAGGCGAATGCGATCACCGGTGTCGACACCGGCCGGCACCTTGACCGACAGCGTCTTGTACTCTTCGACACGCCCTTCTCCATGGCAGGAGTCACACGGATCGGAAATGATCTTGCCTTGGCCATGGCAACGCGGGCAGGTCTGCTGGACCGAGAAGAAGCCCTGCTGCATGCGAACCTGGCCAATGCCGCCGCAGGTCGGGCAGGTCACGGGCGAGGAGCCCTTCTTGGCACCCGAGCCATCACACGGCTTGCAGTTGACCAGTGTCGGCACGCGGATATTGACGGTGGTACCGCGCACCGCTTCTTCCAGATTCAGCTCCAGCGTGTAGCGCAGGTCACTGCCACGCTGGGCGCCACCACGGGCACCGCCGCGACCGCCGCCGAAGAAATCGCTGAACACATCACCGAAAATATCGGAGAAGTTCTGGCCGCCGAAACCGGCACCGCCGCCACCCATGCTCGGGTCGACACCGGCATGCCCGTACTGGTCGTAGGCCGCGCGCTTACTGGAATCGGACAGGACTTCGTAAGCCTCGTTGGCTTCCTTGAACATCTCTTCCGACGCTTTGTCGCCGGGATTACGGTCCGGGTGGTGCTTCATCGCCAGGCGACGATAAGCCTTCTTCAGCTCCGCCTCGCTGGCTCCCCGCTCAACACCCAATACTTCGTAAAAATCACGCTTCGCCATTAGTCTTTGCACTCTTATAGGACGTCCGGCAAACCTCTCCTGAACCTTGCCAAACTCGTTGAGCCCCAATGCAGGCCCGGACCCAACTCACGTCAATTCAACGATCCTGGTTGTAAACTTTCAGCCAGGTACCCGGCCAAAACGCGGCGTCCATCGCCGGAAAGCAGGAGCATTCCCGAACACGCCGTCAGCACCCGAGCTTTGTCGCATGCTGTAAAAAATTCGTTGCCTCCAGACACGCCAACGCGGGAGCAAGCTCCCGCGCGGCGACATCCTACCAGCCACCGCACAAACGCAGTCAACCGGCCGACCAACAAGCGATTACTTGTGGTCTTTCACTTCTTCGAACTCGGCGTCGACGACGTCGTCGGCTTTCTCGGCCGATTCGCCCTGCGCAGCCGCGCCTTCGGCAGGCTGGGCCTGCTCGGCGTACATCTTCTGAGCCACAGGTGCGGAGACCTTCGACAGCTCTTCGATCTTCGCCTCGATGGCCGCCTTGTCGTCGCCTTTCACAGCGGCTTCCAGGGCAACCACGGCCGCTTCGATGGCGGTTTTCTCTTCCGCGGTCACTTTCTCGCCAGCATCGGCGATCATCTTGCGGGTCGAGTGCACCAGGGCATCGCCTTGGTTACGGGCGCTGGCCAGCTCTTCGAACTTGCGGTCTTCCTCGGCGTTGACTTCAGCGTCGCGAACCATCTGCTGAATTTCTTCCTCGGACAGGCCGGAGTTGGCCTTGATCACGATCGACTGGGTCTTGCCGGTGGCCTTGTCTTTCGCACCAACGTGCAGGATGCCGTTGGCGTCGATGTCGAAGGTCACTTCGATTTGCGGCACGCCACGTGGTGCTGGCGGGATCTCGGCCAGGTCGAACTTGCCCAGGGACTTGTTCTGGGCAGCTTGCTTGCGCTCACCTTGCAGCACGTGGATGGTCACGGCGCCCTGGTTGTCGTCGGCCGTCGAGAACACTTGGGATTTCTTGGTAGGAATCGTGGTGTTTTTCTCGATCAGCGCGGTCATCACGCCACCCATGGTTTCGATACCCAGGGTCAGCGGGCTGACGTCGAGCAGCAGAACGTCCTTCACGTCACCGGCCAGAACGGCGCCCTGGATGGCAGCACCCATGGCAACGGCTTCGTCCGGGTTCACGTCCTTACGGGCTTCTTTGCCGAAGAAGTCGGTCACCAGCTTCTGGACCAGCGGCATACGGGTCTGGCCGCCCACCAGGATCACGTCGTTGATCGAGCCAACGTCGATACCGGCGTCTTTCATGGCAATGCGGCAAGGTTCGATGGTGCGCTGAACCAGGTCTTCCACCAGCGCTTCGAGCTTGGCGCGGGAGATTTTTACGTTCAAGTGCTTAGGACCGGTGGCGTCTGCGGTGATGTACGGCAGGTTCACGTCGGTCGACTGGCTCGAGGACAGTTCGATCTTGGCTTTTTCAGCGGCTTCTTTCAGGCGCTGCATCGCCAGCGGGTCACCCTTGAGGTTCATGCCGCTTTCTTTCTTGAACTCGTCGACGAGGTAGTCGATCAGGCGGATGTCGAAGTCCTCACCACCGAGGAACGTGTCACCGTTGGTTGCCAGTACTTCGAACTGGTGCTCGCCGTCGACTTCAGCGATTTCGATCACGGAAACGTCGAAGGTACCGCCACCCAGGTCGTAAACGATCACGGTGTGATCGCCCTTGGCCTTGTCCATGCCGTAGGCCAGAGCGGCCGCGGTCGGTTCGTTGATGATACGTTTTACGTCCAGGCCCGCGATGCGGCCGGCGTCTTTGGTCGCCTGGCGCTGGCTGTCGTTGAAATAGGCAGGAACCGTGATGACCGCCTCGGTCACCGCTTCGCCGAGGTAGTCTTCGGCGGTTTTCTTCATTTTCTTGAGGATCTCGGCCGAGATCTGTGGCGGCGCCATTTTCTGGCCGTTCACTTCAACCCAGGCGTCGCCGTTGTCAGCCTTGGCGATTTTGTAAGGCACCATCTTGATGTCTTTCTGAACGACTTCTTCGTCGAACTTGCGACCGATCAGACGCTTCACCGCGTACAGGGTGTTATGCGGATTGGTCACTGCCTGACGCTTGGCCGACTGGCCAACCAGAATCTCGCCATCATTGGCGTACGCAATGATCGACGGCGTGGTGCGCGCGCCTTCAGCGTTTTCAATAACTTTGGCCTTGCCGTTTTCCAGCACGGAGACGCACGAGTTGGTGGTCCCCAGGTCGATGCCGATAATCTTGCCCATGTTAACTCTCCCGGAACTTGGATTTTGTTGCCGCAGCAGTGGTGGCTAACCGCGGTAGCACTTAAACGCTTGACTTATAGATGGGGCCGCTGCGCCCGATTTCAAGCCTGCTCATCAATAGAAGGCGAAACCGGTGCCGGCGCCTTGCTGACCACGACCATGGCCGGACGCAGCAGGCGGCCGTTGAGCAGGTAGCCTTTCTGGAAAACCTTCAGGACGCTGTTTGGCTCGACGTCAGCACTTTCCTGCATCGCCATGGCCTGGTGATGCTCGGCGTTGAAGGGCTCGCCATGGGGATCCAGGGCTTCGAGCTGATAACGCTTGAGGGTGTCCTGGAACATTTTCAGGGTCAGCTCGATGCCTTCGCGCATCGGACGGATGTTTTCGTCATCCGGATTGGACAGCTCCAGGCCGCGCTCCAGGCTGTCGATGATCGGCAGCAGGTCGCCGGCGAAACGCTCCAGGGCGAATTTATGGGCCTTTTCTACATCTTGCTCGGCGCGACGGCGGACATTCTGCAGGTCGGCGGCTACACGCAACGCCTGGTCCTGCGCACCGGCCAGTTGCTCCTCGAGCACTTGTACACGTGCCGACAGGTCTTCACCGGAATCCTGGGAAGCCTGATTGGCGTCTAGATTTTGCGTGTCCTGCGTCTGTTCGTCAGCCATAGAGATTTCTCCTTTCAACTTCGTCCGCGAGCTCGACTCGCGCTTCTGCCCCGGTATATGGGGCCGGGTTTTCCAGCTTCAAGGGTCATCTGACGAATTAACCTTACAAAAAGCAGCCGCATAATCATTCCGTGCCGCGCTAAGAAAATCATTTTCCCAAGCAAATCGAGCTAAGCTTGGGCATTGTCAGGCCGAAACAAAACACTGTATAAATAACCAGACCTAAAGCCTGGGAGCGGCCTTATGCTGGTGCACCTGTCCGTACACAACTACGCCATTGTCGAACACCTCGACCTCGAACTCGATCGAGGCATGAGCGTGATCACCGGTGAAACCGGCGCGGGCAAATCGATCATGCTCGACGCCCTGGGCCTGACCCTGGGCGACCGCGCCGACAGTGGCGTGGTGCGCCCCGGAGCGGACAAGGCCGACATCCTGGCGACCTTCGACCTGGTCGATATCCCCGAGGCCAGCGCCTGGCTGGCCGAACGCGACCTGGACACCGATGGCCTGTGCATCCTGCGCCGGGTCATCACCGCCGAAGGCCGCTCCCGAGGCTACATCAACGGCACGCCCTGCCCGCTGGGCGACCTCAAGGCCCTCGGCGAGTTGCTGATCGACATCCACAGTCAGCACGAACATCAATCCCTGCTCAAGACCGACACCCATCGTCGCCTGCTGGATGAATACGCCGGCGCTACCGACCTGGCCCGGCAAGTCCAACTGGCCGCCCAGCGTTGGCGCCAGACCCGGCAGGAACTGGATCGCCTCTCCAATTCCGGCGACGAACAGCGCGCCCGTCACCAGCTATTGAGCTACCAGCTCGAAGAACTGGAGAACCTGGCCCTGGGTGAAAATGAACTGGAAGAACTGGAGCAGGAACACAAGAACCTGACCAACGCCGAAACCCTGCTGGGCATCTGCCGCCAGGTGGTCGAGCAATGCAGCGAGAGCGATTCGGGCAACGTGCTCAATGCGCTGACAGGGAGCCTGAACCGGTTGTCCAGCGTGAACAATTCGGTGGGCGCCCTGAGCGAAGCGACCAACCTGCTGACGAGCGCGCAGATCCAGGTCGAGGAAGCCGTTGGGGAACTGAATCGCTTCCTCGATCATTTCGACGCCGACCCGGCACGCCTGCAATACCTGGAAGAGCGCCTGGACACTATCTATACACTGGCGCGCAAACACCGCATCCAGCCGACCGAGGTTGCCGAACTCCAACAGCGGTTGCTGGAAGAACTCGAGACCCTGAACGCCAACGACGAGTCCATCGAGCGCCTCGGGGACGAATTGGCTTCTTATGCCCGTCATTATCAGGAAAAGGCCAAAGAGCTCAGCGAGCTGCGACGCCAAGCCGCGACAGGGCTGGCCAGTGCCGTAGAGCAGGAAATCCAACGCCTGGGCATGCCCGGTGGACGCTTCACCATCGAATTGCGCCCCAACGCCGGCGACGAACTCCAACCCAATGGGCTGGAACAGGTGGAATTGCTGGTCAGCGCCAACCCCGGGCAACCACTCAAGGGCCTGGCCAAAGTCGCCTCCGGCGGTGAATTGTCACGAATCAGCCTGGCCATCCAGGTCATCACCGCGCAGACCTCCCGCGTACCGACACTAGTGTTCGACGAAGTGGACGTGGGCATCGGTGGCCCGACAGCGGAAATTGTCGGCCAATTGCTCCGCCGACTGGGCGAGCGTGGCCAGGTGTTGACCGTCACTCACCTGCCCCAGGTCGCCGCCCAAGGGCACCAGCATTTATTTGTACACAAGGTGCGTGGCGAGGACGCGACTCGCACCGCCGTGTCGAAGCTCAACAAAAACGAGCGTGTAGAAGAAGTGGCACGAATGCTGGGCGGGATCGACCTCACCAAGGAATCCCTGGCCCACGCGAAAAAAATGGTCGTTACCGCGAAAAACTGAGAACGGCAGAAAGCACGAAGGCGACCCTGGGGTCGCCTTCGTTCGTTTCGCGAACCTTAAGTCCGCGCGACATGCTTACTTTTTCTTGCGTACGTACAGCACAAGATTGTGATCAACCATCTCGAAGCCATACTTGTCGACGATTGCTTTCTGCAGCCGCTCGATTTCTTCGTCGAAGAATTCGATGACTTCACTGGTCTCGACGTTGACCATATGGTCGTGATGCTTGCCGTCGTCCAGTTCGAAGACCGCATGGCCTCCGTCGAAGTTGTGTCGCACCACAAGGCCAGCTGCCTCGAACTGGGTCAGGACACGGTAAACCGTGGCCAGACCGACGTCCTCACCAGCCTCCATCAGCGCCTTGTAGACATCCTCGGCGCTCATGTGGCGTTGCTCGGCGGAATCGAGCATTTGTAGAATCTTGACCCGTGGCAGGGTCACTTTGAGGCCGGCTTTGCGTAGTTCGCTATTTTCAACCATGGTCAGCTTTCTCGCGATGCTGCTTCGCAGCTTCTCTTAATGCGGGTATGATCGGCGTTTACGTTGTCCCAGCCAAGATAGTGGAAGTCGCCCACCGATGCAAAACACCAAGCTCTTGCTAACCAGTTTCACCTTTGTGGGACTGCTCGCACTCGCCGGTTGTTCATTCCCCGGGGTTTACAAAATCGACATCCAGCAGGGCAATGTCGTCACGCAGGACATGATAGACCAGTTACGCCCGGGAATGACCCGCCGGCAAGTACGGTTTATCATGGGTAACCCTCTGCTGACCGACACGTTCCATGCCGATCGCTGGGATTATCTGTACAGCTTGCAGCCAGGCGGCGGTGAGCGCCAGCAGGAACGCATCAGCGTCATCTTCAGCCCTGACGACCAACTTGTCAGCCTGTCGGGCGATTTCATGCCTGGTGTGAGCCGCGACGAGGCCATCATGGGCAAGGACAGCGGCACCACCGTGACCGACCCGGCCCAGAATGCCGAACAGCCGAAACCGGAAAAGCCGGTCAAGCCAGGTTCGTTGCTGGACCAGATCCAGAAGGACGTGGACAACGTCGAGACCGTACCGGTCCCGACTCCGGAGCCTCTGGATACGTCGCCGCAATAAATCGCGACAAGAAAAAAACCCGGCATGCCGGGTTTTTTCTTGCCTGCGATTCCGGCCAGGTTATTGCTCCGATTGTCGCGCCTGGGCAGCCTTGGCCGCGCGCAGGCGGCGAATTTCCTTCGGATCAGCCAATAAAGGTCGATAAATTTCCAATCGATCGGCCGCTCGCACCACTTGGTTATCCAGATCGGCAACCACCTTGCCAAAAATCCCCACCGGGCAAGTTGCCAGGTCCAGCTCCGGGAATACGTCGGCAATCCCCGACGCCACCAGCGCTGCGCGAACACTGGTGCCTTCCTGCACCCTGCAGGTGCGCAAGACCTGGCGATCCACCGAGGCGTACACCACTTCTATCTCGATCAACGCTTGAGCTCTGCGTTCTGCTTGGCGCGCTGACAGAACGCATCGACCAGGGTATTGGCGGCCTGGTTGAACAGCGGTCCCAATGTTGCTCGTACCAACGGACCGGCGTAGTCAAATGAAAGGTCCAGGCTGATCTTGCAGGCTTTCTCGCCAAGCGGCTTGAACACCCATACACCATGGAGCTGGTTGAATGGCCCTTCTTCAAGGTTCATTTCGATGGACTGGCCAGGCACCAAGGTATTTCGAGTAACAAAATGCTGGCTCAGGCCGCCCTTGGCGACGTTGAGGCTGGCGCGCATATGGGTTTCGGAGCTCTCGAGCACCTCGGCAGACGAGCACCAAGGCAGGAACTCCGGATAACTCGCCACATCATTGACCAAGTCGTAAAGCGCCTGCGCCGGGTAGGGCAGCAAGGCCGAGCGTTGAATATGTGTCGTCATGTAAGCGTCACTTCCACAGCTGGGCGGCAAACACTACGAGAATGCCAATGGGCGCCACATAGCGCATCAAGAACAGGCTCAAGGCGAACAATACAGGACTGCGCAGCGACAACTCATCACGCACGGCTTCACGCCCCATGATCCACCCTGCAAACACCACGAAACACAGACCTCCCAGTGGAAGCATGATCCGAGATGTGAAGAAATCAATCACGCCAAAGAAATCCAGCCCTCCGGTTGCTCCCCACTGGTAGAGATGGAACAGCCCGTCTTCGTTCACGAAAAACTTCGCCTGCTTCCATATATTGAAGGAAAACACCGTGCCCAAGCCCACGAACCAGCAAGTGAAAGCCAGCCAGAACGTGACCCAGGCGCGACTCAAGCGGGTGCGCTCGACCAGATAGGCCACCATGGGTTCAAGCAGAGAGATGGCCGAACTCCAGGCGGCAATCGCCACCAGGACAAAAAACACCACGCCCATGACTTGGCCGAACGCCATGCTACCGAAAGCAAATGGCAGGCTGACGAACATCAGCCCCGGCCCTTCGCTGGGGTTCAGGCCGGCGGCAAACACAATCGGAAACAATGCCACGCCCGCCAGCAGCGACACGAAGGTATCCAGCAGCGCAACACCGACAACAGTCCTGGTCAGCGACGCATTTTTCGGCATGTAGGCGCCGTAGATCATGATCGAACCGACCCCGACACTGAGGGAAAAGAACGCGTGCCCCATGGCCGGTAGCAGGCCATCCATGACTTTTTCCGGCTTGAAGTCGAACATGAAATGCACGCCTTCCATGAAGTGTCCGGTCGTCATGCTGTAGCCCAGCAGGACCAGGATCATCACGAAAAGCAAGGGCATCATGATCCGCAGGCTGCGCTCAAGCCCTGCCACCACGCCCCGGGCTATCACCACGGCGGAAAGCACCATGAAAAGCGTGTGCCAAAGCGTGAGTCTCCAAGGGTCGGCGATCACATTGCCGAAGTAAGCGCCGACCTGATCAGGCGTCGCCCCCTGGAAATCGCCTCGCCCCATGTCGATGATGTAGTCCAGCGACCAGCCACCGACCACGCTATAGAAGGACAAGATCAACAGTGCCGTGATCATCCCGGCGAACGCACCCCAGGACCACTTCGGCGAGTGTCCTGCCTCCACGGCCAACACCTTCAGCGCGTTGGCCGGGCTTTGCCGGGCGCGACGGCCGATCAGTGTCTCCGCCAGCATGACCGGCGCGCCGATCAGGGCGATGCAGGCCAGGAACATCAATACGAAGGCACCGCCACCGTAGACGCCGACCATGTATGGAAACTTCCAGATACTACCCAGCCCCACGGCGGAACCGGTCGCCGCGAATATGAAGACCCAGCGGCTAGCCCAACTGCCGTGGACAGAAACCTTGTCTGTCGACATCGTGATCACGCCCAAGCGTTCAAAAAAGAGGCCGCATTGTCCGGGATTCACTCAACGTGCTCAAGCACGCAGCTTCACCGTAGCCGACACGCACGCAACTGCCTATAATGCCGCCCCTATGGCTAAACAGAAGAAACACCCCACAGGGACCATCGCGCAAAACAAAAAGGCGCGACACGATTACTTCATCGAACAACGTTTCGAGGCTGGCATGGTCCTGGCCGGCTGGGAAGTAAAGAGCTTGCGTGCCGGCAAGGCGCAACTGGTCGACAGTTATGTCTTGCTCAAGGACGGCGAAGCCTGGCTGCTGGGCAGTCATATCACGCCGCTGACCACCGCCAGCACCCATGTCATCGCCGATCCCGTGCGTTCGCGCAAGCTGCTGCTCAACAAGCGCGAGCTGGAAAAGCTCTTCGCCTCCGTGCAGCAGAAGGGCTACACCTGCGTCTGCACGTCGTTGTACTGGAGCAAGCACTTGATCAAGTGCGAAATTGCGCTGGGCAAGGGCAAGAAGGAGTACGACAAGCGCGATACCGAGCGCGAACGCGATGCCGGCCGCGAGCTGCAGCGCGCGGTGCGCAACAAGGGCAAGGAAGACTGATTCTTTCGTCCTTGAGACCGCTTTCGCGAGCAAGCCCGCTCCCACACCAGATCCCGGCAATACACAGATCCTGTGTTCACTGAAGATCCACTGTGGGAGCCGAGCTTGCTCGCGATGACGGTGGCACATGCGACAGTGATGTGTCAGACAGACCGCTTTCGCGAGCAGGCTCGCTCCCACAGGGGGCCACCGGCGCGATTACATCCCTTTACGCCGCTCCGCCCGCGCCACGCGCTGTACTTCCTGACGCACCTCTTCCAAGACTTCCTGCACATACAAGATATGTCGGCTGGAAACTTCCCGCGCCTGTTCGGCATGCCCATCCATAATGGCCTGGTACAACTCCCGATGCTGGCTGATCAGCATGTCGCGGGTCTCACTGCGCTGCTTATACATGCCGCCGATATTGGTGACGACGTTGCGCTTGAGCAGGTCGAACAAGCCACGAATGGTGTGCAGCAGTACCGCATTATGGCTGGCCTCGGCGATCGCCAGATGGAATCGGGCATCCGCCGCGCCCTCCTCCGCCCGACTGACCTCGTCGTGGCGCGAGTAACAATCCTGCAGTTCGTCGAACGCCGCCGTCAGCCGCTCGCGATCCACCTCCGTGGCCCGCAGTGCCGCGTAATAAGCGCAGGAAGCCTCCAGCGTGTGACGGAACTCCAGCAAATCGCGCTGTGCTTCGGGGTTGCTTTCCAACAGTTGCAGCAGCGGATCACTGAACGTCGAGCCCAGCGACTCCACCACATAGTTGCCGCCGCCCTGGCGACTGATCAACAAGCCTTTGGCCGTCAGCTTCTGGATCGCTTCACGCAACGAGGGGCGTGACACACCGAACTGCTCGGCCAGGGTCCGCTCGGCGGGCAGCCGCTCACCCGACTTCAGCGTGCCCTCAAGGATCATGCCTTCAAGCCGCTCGACAATATCGTCAGACAAACGGCGCTGACGAATCTGATCAAACCCCATAACTCAATTCTCCACGATCCCGACGGCTCGCCGGGCTCTCTATTCTGGCCCATCCGGGCCGTGCTCACACCCACCAAAAGCCATTTGTTCGAACGGATCAGATGCGTTCTGCACCGCTTATTCGACGAAAGTTTCAGGGCGGCAAATTGACACACGACAACCAAGGCTTTTACCCTAGCCGACAGCGCTTGTAAATTGGTAATACCAATTATCCAAATCGCTGATCAGTGCCTGACCAACAACAATTAGGGGCCCACCCATCATGCAAACCTGGCAACAGCTCTACAGCCCGCTCGGCAGCCTCGGCTTGTCCGCACTCGCGGCCGTTATTCCCATCGTATTTTTCTTCCTGGCCCTGGCGGTGTTTCGCCTCAAGGGGCATGTGGCCGGCAGCATCACCTTGGCCCTGGCGATTGCAGTGGCGATCTTTGCGTTCAATATGCCCGCAGACATGGCCTTCGCCGCTGCCGGCTATGGCTTTGCCTATGGCCTGTGGCCCATTGCCTGGATCATCGTCGCCGCAGTGTTTCTCTACAAACTGACCGTCAAGAGCGGCCAGTTCGAAGTGATTCGCAGCTCGGTGCTGTCGATTACCGATGACCAACGCCTGCAAGTGCTGTTGATCGGTTTCTGCTTTGGCGCATTCCTGGAAGGTGCCGCGGGCTTCGGCGCACCGGTGGCGATCACTGCCGCCCTGCTGGTCGGCCTGGGCTTCAACCCCCTGTACGCTGCGGGCCTGTGCCTGATCGCCAACACCGCCCCCGTGGCGTTCGGCGCGCTGGGCATCCCGATCATCGTGGCCGGTCAGGTCACCGGGATCGACGCGTTCAAGATCGGCGCCATGACCGGTCGCCAATTGCCCTTGCTGTCGCTGTTCGTGCCGTTCTGGCTGGTATTCATGATGGACGGCCTGCGCGGCGTGCGGGAAACCTGGCCAGCAGCGCTGGTGGCCGGCTTGAGCTTTGCCATCACCCAATATTTCACCTCCAACTTCATCGGCCCGGAACTGCCGGACATCACCTCCGCCCTGGCCAGCCTGATTTCCCTGACGCTGTTCCTGAAAATCTGGCAGCCCAAGCGCACCGCCGGCGCCCAGATTGCCGGCACCACCTCCAGCGCAACGGTCACCGCCAACGCCGGCGGTTTCGGCCAACCGCGCAGCACCGTGGCGTCGCCCTACAGCCTGGGGGAAATCATCAAGGCGTGGTCGCCGTTCCTGATTCTTACCGTGCTGGTGACGATCTGGACCCTCAAGCCGTTCAAGGCCATGTTCGCCGCCGGCGGCTCGATGTACGGCTGGGTGTTCAACTTCGCCATTGCGCACCTGGACCAGATGGTGATCAAGGTCGCGCCCATCGTGATCAACCCCACCGCCATCCCGGCCGTGTTCAAGCTGGATCCGATTTCCGCCACCGGCACGGCGATTTTCTTCTCCGCACTGATCTCGATGCTGGTGCTGAAGATCAACCTGAAAACTGGTCTTACCACTTTTAAAGAGACGCTTTTCGAGCTGCGCTGGCCGATCCTGTCCATCGGCATGGTGCTGGCGTTCGCGTTCGTCACCAACTATTCGGGCATGTCGTCGACCATGGCCCTGGTCCTGGCAGGCACGGGCGCGGCGTTCCCGTTCTTCTCGCCGTTCCTGGGTTGGCTGGGCGTGTTCCTGACCGGCTCCGATACCTCATCCAACGCGCTGTTCAGCTCGCTGCAAGCCACCACCGCGCACCAGATCGGCGTCAGCGACACCTTGCTTGTCGCGGCCAACACCAGCGGCGGGGTGACCGGCAAGATGATTTCGCCACAATCGATCGCGGTGGCCTGCGCCGCGACCGGGCTGGTGGGCAAGGAATCGGATCTGTTCCGTTTCACCCTCAAACACAGCCTATTCTTTGCAACGATTGTCGGCTTGATCACGTTGGCCCAGGCCTACTGGTTTACCGGCATGCTGGTTCATTAAGTCCTACACGCAATACTGGAAAAACCGACGCCGAACCGTGATTCGGCGTCTGCTATTCACAACCGGGTCTGCAAGGCTGCTGAAAGATTTCCTGGCTATATTCAGCAGCCTCAGCGGACGGATAACCGGGACCACCCGGAGACACGCCTGATGAGCGAGCTTTTTTACAACGCCGTACCGAACGCGACCCGTGTCGCCCCGCCCTTGCCCGAGCCTCGGCAGTACCCCAGCGAGAAACCGCGCCGGGTCTATCTGTTCGGCACATGCGTGGTGGACCTGTTCTATCCCGAAGCCGGAATGGATGCGATTCACCTGCTGGAGCGCGAAGGGATCCGGGTGGACTACCCGCAGGGGCAAAGTTGCTGCGGCCAACCGGCCTACACCTCGGGCTATACCGAGCAGGCGCGGACCGTGGCCCGGGCGCAACTGGCCTTGTTTGCCGAAGACTATCCGGTGGTGGTGCCCTCGGGCTCCTGTGCCGGCATGTTGCGCGAGCATTATGCCGACCTGTTCAAGGACGAGCCGCAAACGCTCAAGCAGGTCCAGGCCTTGGCGGCCCGGACCTATGAACTGGCCGAGTTCCTGCTGTTTGTCTGCAAGGTGCAGCTGAACGACAACGGCGAGCCGGTGAAGGTCGCGCTGCATACGTCCTGCTCGGCACGGCGTGAAATGAATACCCACCTGCACGGCCGCGCGTTGTTGGCGCAGCTGCGCAATGTGGAGCGAGTCGAACACAGCCACGAAAGCGAATGCTGCGGCTTTGGTGGGACCTTTAGCGTTCGCATGCCGGATATTTCCGGTGCGATGGTGGCCGACAAGACCCGAGCGCTGAAGGAATCCGGCGCGCACCAGGTCGTCAGCGCTGACTGCGGCTGTTTGATGAACATCAACGGTGCGCTGGAAAAGCAGCAGGAGGCGTTACGCGGCCAGCACCTGGCGAGTTTCCTCCGCCAGCGCATCGGAGGTGTCGCATGAGCACGCCGACGCTGATTCCGACCGTTGAGGTGCAGGAAGATTTTCGTGCCCGAGCCCATAAGGCCCTGGACGACACGCAACTGCGAAACAACTTTCGCAGTGCGATGGATTCACTGATGACCAAGCGGGCAACGTCCTTCAGCGATGCCCACGAAAGAGAACACCTGCGAGTGCTGGGCAATGCCGTCCGCGCCCGTGCGTTATCCAAGCTGCCCGACCTGCTCGAGCAACTTGAAAGCAACCTGACCCGCAACGGTGTGAACGTGCACTGGGCGGAAACGGTGGACGAAGCCAACGGCATCGTCCTTTCGATCATCCGCGCTCACGAGGCGCGGCAAGTGATCAAGGGCAAATCGATGGTCAGCGAAGAGATGGAGATGAACCATTTCCTCGAGGCTCGGGACATTGAATGTCTCGAATCCGACATGGGGGAATACATCGTCCAACTCGACCACGAGAAGCCTTCACACATCATTATGCCGGCGATCCACAAGAATGCCGGTCAGGTCGCGTCCTTGTTCCACGACAAACTCGGCGTGGAGTACACCAAGGACGTTGACCAACTCATTCAGATCGGCCGCAGGGTCCTGCGGCAGAAGTTCTTCGAGGCCGACGTCGGCGTCTCCGGCGTCAACTTCGCCGTCGCCGAAACCGGCACGCTGCTGCTGGTGGAAAACGAAGGCAACGGGCGGATGTCCACCACCGTGCCACCGGTGCACATTGCCGTGACCGGCATCGAAAAGGTTGTCGAGAACCTGCGTGATGTCGTGCCGCTGCTCTCGCTGCTGACCCGCTCAGCCCTCGGCCAGCCCATCACGACCTACGTCAACATGATCTCCGGGCCACGTAAGGCCGAAGAACTGGACGGCCCCCAGGAAGTCCATCTGGTCCTGCTGGACAACGGTCGCAGCCAGGCATTTGCCGACAGTGAATTGCGCCAGACCCTGAACTGCATTCGCTGCGGCGCTTGTATGAATCATTGCCCGGTGTACACCCGAATCGGCGGCCATGCCTACGGTGAAGTTTACCCGGGGCCTATCGGAAAAATCATCACGCCGCACATGGTCGGCCTGGCCAAGGTGCCCGACCACCCGAGCGCCTCCTCGCTGTGCGGTGCCTGCGGTGAAGTGTGTCCGGTGAAAATTCCGATCCCGGCCTTGCTGCGGCGGCTGCGGGAAGAAAACGTCAAGGCGCCGGACAGCCCTAACCAAGTGATGCGCGGCCAGGGCAGCAAATACTCGCCCAAGGAACGGTTCATCTGGAATGCCTGGGCCTGGCTCAACAGCTCGCCGCGGCTGTACCGGCTGTTCGGCTTCCTCGCCACGCGCCTGCGCGCCCTGACGCCTCGAAACGTTGGCCCGTGGACCCAGAACCACAGCGCCCCCAAACCCGCCGCCCGCTCATTGCATGACCTGGCCCGTGAACACCTGAACCAGCAGGGAGACCGCCGATGAGCGCCAAGGAAAATATCCTCGCCAAGCTGCGTAAAAGCCTGACGGGCACCACGCCGGTTGCCGACAACTTCGATGTCGAGCTGGTGACGCAAACCTATCGCTATGCGCCCGAGGAACGTATCGCGCAATTGCGCAAGCTGATGGAGGCGGTGCACACCGAAATCCACCTGACCTCCGAAGAAGGCTGGCCGGCCCTGCTCGCGCAACTGCTGCGCGACCGTCAGTTGCCGAGCCTGCTCATCGCGCCGACGACCATGCACGGGAAAAAAATCACACAGTTCTGGGCGAACAATCCGGACCTGCCCACCCTCAAGGCCTACGACAGGCCGGTAGAGGAATGGAAAGCCGAACTGTTCAACGACACACCGGCCAGCCTCACAGGGACCCTCGGCGCCATTGCCGCCACCGGCAGTCTGATTCTCTGGCCGACGCGGGAAGAGCCGCGACTGATGAGCCTGGTGCCACCGGTGCATTTCGCCCTGCTCAAGGCCAGCGAGATCCGCGACAACTTCTATGAAGTGCAACAGGAATTCGAATGGGCCCAAGGCATGCCCACCAACGCCCTGCTGGTATCGGGCCCGTCGAAAACCGCCGACATCGAACAAGTCCTGGCCTACGGCGCCCATGGTCCGAAGGATCTGGTGGTTTTGATTCTGGAGGACCAATGACCCTTCCAGCCCCTTTCCTACACGACGTTGAACGACTGATCCCGCAGAAACGCCGTTTCGACGACCCGCTGTCGACCTTGGCCTTCGGCACCGACGCCAGTTTCTATCGGCTGATTCCGAAACTGGTGGTACGCGTCGAATCCGAAGATGAAGTGATTGCCCTGCTGAAACTGGCCCAACGGGACCAAGTCCCGGTCACGTTCCGCGCCGCCGGCACCAGCCTGTCCGGCCAAGCCATCAGCGACTCGGTGCTGATTGTGCTGGGGGATAACTGGAACGGGCGCGAGATTCGCGAACAAGGGACGCAGATCCGTTTGCAGCCCGGCGTGATCGGCGCCCAGGCCAACGCCTGGCTGGCGCCGTTCGGGCGCAAGATCGGCCCGGATCCGGCGTCGATCAACGCCTGCAAAATCGGCGGCATCGTCGCCAACAACGCCAGCGGCATGTGCTGCGGCACGGCGCAGAATACCTATCACACCCTCGCCGGCATCCGCTTGGTCCTGGCCGATGGCACGCGCCTCGACACCGAAGACGACAGCAGCGTGGCGGCTTTTCGTACCAGCCATGGCGCACTGTTGGAGCGCCTGGCCACCCTTGGCCGCGAGACCCGCGCCAATACCGAGCTGGCAGCGCGAATCCGGCATAAATACCGTCTGAAAAATACCACCGGCCTGTCACTCAATGCCCTGGTGGATTTTGACGAGCCTGTGGATATCTTGAGCCACCTGCTGGTGGGCTCCGAAGGCACGCTTGGTTTTATCAGTGCGGTGACCTACAACACCGTCATCGACCATCCGAACAAGGCTTCGGCCCTGATCGTATTCCCGGATGTGGAAACCTGCTGCAACGCCGTCACCGTACTGAAAAGCCAGCCGGTATCGGCCGTCGAATTGCTGGACCGCCGCAGCCTGCGCTCGGTGCAGGACAAACCGGGCATGCCGGATTTCGTACAGCATCTGTCGATCAATGCCTGCGCCTTGTTGATCGAATCCCGCGCGGCTTCTTCGTCATTACTACAAGAACAACTGGCCCGGATCATGGCCTCCCTGGCCGGTTTCCCTGTGGAAAAACAGGTCGACTTTACCGAAGACCCACGGGAAAACGCCCGGCTCTGGGCGATCCGCAAAGACACCTTCCCCGCCGTGGGCGCGGTCCGCAAAACCGGGACCACGGTCATCATCGAAGACGTGACCTTTCCAGTGGAGCAACTGGCCATCGGCGTCAACCGTCTGATTGAGCTGTTCGACAAACATCACTACGACGAAGCGATCCTTTTCGGACACGCGCTGGAAGGCAATCTGCACTTCGTCTTCACCCAAGGCTTCAACAGCGCCGAAGAAGTCGCACGCTACCAGGCGTTCATGGATGACGTGGCGCAGTTGGTGGCGGTGGAATTCGGCGGCTCGCTCAAAGCCGAACACGGCACCGGGCGCAACATGGCGCCGTTCGTCGAGCTGGAATGGGGCAGCGATGCCTACCAATTGATGTGGCAGCTCAAACGCCTGCTCGACCCCAACGGCATTCTCAACCCGGACGTGGTGCTCAGCGAAGATCCGCAAATCCATCTCAAGCACCTCAAACCACTGCCGGCCGCCGATGAAATCGTCGACAAGTGCATCGAGTGCGGTTTTTGCGAACCGGTCTGTCCCTCCAAGGACCTGACCTTGAGCCCGCGCCAGCGCATCGTGATCTGGCGTGATATCCAAGCGAAGAAACGCGCCGGCACCGACACCACCGAACTGGAACGTGCCTACCAATACCAGGGCATCGACACCTGCGCCGCCACGGGCCTGTGTGCACAACGTTGTCCGGTAGGTATCAATACCGGCGAGCTGGTGAAAAAGCTGCGCAGCCGCGACGCGACGCAGACGAAAACTGCCAACTGGATTGAAGGAAATTTCGCCACCACACTGCAAGGCGCACGCTTCGCCCTGCACGTGGCCAACGGCGCACGCATGCTGTTGGGCGCGCCCCGCCTGGCGAAACTGTCGGCCTCGTTGACACGCCTGTCCAAGGGCCAGGTGCCACAGTGGACCCACGCCATGCCCCAGCCGGAAAAGGCCATTCGTTTCAGCCCCGCCGTCTCGGACGAACGTCCGAGGGTGGTGTACCTGGCGGCGTGCGTATCGCGCATCATGGGCCCGGCGGCGGGAGACAACGAGCAAATGTCGCTGTACGACAAGACTCGCGGCCTACTGGAAAAGGCCGGTTATCAGGTAGTCTTTCCCGACAATGTAGACAGTCTCTGCTGCGGCCAACCCTTTGCGTCCAAAGGCTACACCGAGCAGGCCGAACACAAGCGCCAAGAACTGATCGGCGCCTTGCTGCACGCCAGTCGTGGCGGGCTCGATCCGATCTACTGTGACACCAGCCCTTGCACGCTACGGCTGGTCCAGGACTTGGGTGACGTGCGCCTGGACCTGTATGACCCGGTGCGTTTCATCCGTACTCACTTGATGGACCGTCTCGATTTCATCCCCCAGGAGGCGCCCATTGCGGTGCACATCACGTGCAGTACCCAGCACCTCGGCGAAAGCCAGGCGCTGATCGATCTGGCGCGCCAGTGCAGCAAACAAGTGGTGATTCCGGAAGGTATCCATTGCTGTGGTTTTGCCGGCGACAAGGGCTTTACCACCCCCGAACTCAACGCCCACTCGCTGCGAAGCCTCAAGGACGCGGTTCAATATTGCACCGAGGGCATTTCCACCAGCCGCACGTGCGAGATTGGTCTGACGCATCATGGGGAAATCGATTACCACGGCTTGGTCTATCTGGTTGACCGTGTCACCCGCCCCAAGCCCGCCAACGGTGAAGGCCTTGCGATAGGGCTCGAAGAAAAATCGAATTCCTGCGCTTCGCTGTAGTCACTTGAATAGGCCCGGCTCCGCTGGGCCACCTACTGACTCGGCCCGGCCGCGACTGTCCAGCGGCACCGAGACCCTACGTTCAAGGAGATACACATGAAGCGCACCGCACTTGCTGGCTTGTTCATTTCCGCTGCGATGTTGGCCTCTCCGGTGTTTGCAGGAAGCCAGGATGACCTTTGCAAAATCAACCTGCAAAAGATCAGCGACGCCAAAGTCAGCACCGAGCAAATGAGCGAAGGTCTAAAGACCGACATCGACGCCACCGTCGGACAAGCCAAGGCTGAGCACGCCAAAGGCACCAAAGAAGGCACCGAAAATTGCATCTCGTTGACCAATCAGGCCATCCAGAAGCTGCAGAACAACGCCAAAGGCGACCAGTAGCATCACCGCAGGCCAACCTTCGGGTTGGCCTCGGACATGGATTGGCGTACACTGCACATGCCTGCCGCTCCAACAGACTCACGGAGCGACAGGTTCGGGGCCGTTTAGGATTCGACGCCGGTTGCGAAACTCTAGGTGCATGCCGAGTTGGTAACAGAACTCGTAAATCCACTGTTGCAACTTCTATAGTTGCCAATGACGAAAACTACGGCCAGGAATTCGCTATCGCTGCGTAAGCAGCCTTAGATCCTGAGCTTCTGGTACCTTCGGGTCCAGCAATCACGAGGGGATGTCCGTAAACCCAAAGTGATTGTCATATAGAACGGAATCGCCGTGCAGTACGTTGTGGACGAATCGGCTAAAACTTACACAACTCGCCCAAAGCACCCTGCCCGTCGGGTCGCTGAGGGTTAACTTAATAGACACGGCTACGCATGTAGTACCGACAGCGGAGTACTGGCGGACGGGGGTTCAAATCCCCCCGGCTCCACCACTTCAACATCTAAAGACGTCCACGGACGTCTTTTTTTGTGCCTGGAATCCAGTAAATACGGGAGTTTCAGGGCTACTGGAGGCTTTCGAGGTTTTTAGAGTTCCAGGCGATTTGGTATTCCCAATGGTATTCCCGGCTGCCCGGCGCTAATCTTGGGAATACCAAAAGGTGTCATGGAGTACTTCTCATGTGCGCTCAAACCACCCGCCTCTCCGACCGCCAGCTCAAGGCGGTCAAACCGAAAGACAAAGATTACGTCCTCACCGATGGCGACGGGCTCCAGCTGCGAGTCAGGGTCAATCGCTCGATGCAGTGGAATTTCAACTACCGGCATCCCGTCACCAAGAATCGAATCAACATGGCACTCGGCTCTTATCCCGAGGTTTCTCTTGCGCAAGCGAGGAAGAAAACCGTTGAGGCCAGAGAGCTGCTTGCACAGGGCATCGACCCAAAAGCTCAGCGCAATGAGCTGCAGGAAGCCAAACGAGCGGAAACGGAACATACGTTCGAGAACGTAGCCACCGCTTGGTTCGAATTGAAGAAGGACTCCGTCACCCCGGCGTATGCCGAAGACATCTGGCGCTCGCTCACACTGCATGTTTTTCCAAGCATGAAATCAACGCCGTTATCGGAAGTGAACGCGCCGATGGTCATCAAGCTGCTTCGTCCGATTGAAGCTAAAGGCAGCCTCGAGACAGTTAAGCGAGTGAGCCAGCGCCTTAACGAGATCATGACCTACGGGGTCAACTCCGGAATGATCTTTGCCAACCCTCTCAGCGGCATTCGAGCGGTGTTCAAGAAACCCAAGAAAGAAAATATGGCCGCGCTACCACCTGACGAACTTCCGGAGCTCATGATGGAAATCGCGAACGCCAGCATCAAGCGGACGACCCGCTGCCTGATCGAATGGCAACTTCATACCATGACACGCCCTGCCGAGGCGGCCACCACTCGATGGGCAGACATCGACTTCGACAAACGCATTTGGACCATCCCTCCGGAGCGAATGAAAAAGCGTCGTCCGCATACAATTCCGCTGACCGAACATGCACTCTCGTTATTGGAGACGCTCAAGCACCATAGCGGCCACAGGGAATATGTGTTCCCGTCAGATAGAAACCCGCGCACCCACGCGAATAGCCAAACAGCAAACATGGCGTTGAAACGAATGGGCTTTCAGGACCGTTTGGTCAGCCACGGCATGCGCTCCATGGCCAGCACAATCCTCAACGAGCAAGGATGGGATCCGGAGCTAATCGAAGTCGCGCTGGCGCATGTCGACAAGGACGAAGTTCGGAGCGCCTACAACCGGGCGGATTACATCGAACGTCGGCGCCCGATGATGGCCTGGTGGAGTGAACATATCCAGAAAGCGGCTACCGGCAGCCTGTCAGCGTCGGCCATCAATCAAACCAGGGACCGCAAGGTCGTGCCGATACGCTGACATCACGGCGACAGTTCATGCCATCCGTGTAGTGGAGCTTGCCAGCGCTTCTTCGGCCAAGCCCCTGAGTATGGGAAGGCTCCGCATTCCCATACTCAGGGGCTCACGCTTAAAGGCCTATCAGACAACCACGACTTTTGCCTTTCTAAGGCGGATCAACCCTGCTGTTAACTCGTAGTAGTAGACGGTAGCTGGAGCTGAGCATCGCAGGTAGTGCTTCAGAAACCATCTCACGTGCTTTTCTCTCCAGGACCAGGGAGTCGCGCAACCCCAGCGCTCACGAATCACCTCGTGCATCCTTTCTGCTTGCCTAATGTGCCGCTGCCGCGTGGCATGTGCACCTTTGAGCACGGGGCACAGGAATAACGCTATGTCGAACTCGGCCGTCATCGCCAGCCTCCGATGTAGGCACTCACCACATCGATGCGGTTATGTCCCAGTTCGTGGCTGATCTGCTGTCGTGCACGCTGATCAAGCTCTCGATCTTCTCGATGAACACGACCGCCGTTGACAGGTGTATTCAAGCCAGTCAGTTGCTCATAGCGCTCACAGGCGAAAGCCGCCCGCAGCTCATGAAAGCCTTTCAATCCATGGTCGTGCAGGAGGTCCCGTGCCGGTTGCACAACTGATTGCATAAACTCTTTGTAGCTCTCGTTGGGAGCCAACAGGTTCCGACTGCGACTGGGCGAAGCCTCACAGGCCCTCTCCAAGGCGCTACGGATTTGATCAGTGACCGGAATCCAACGTGGTGCTGACGCGCCTGATCGGCCGCCTTTGGTGCCGTCTTGGATGTTGATCTTGCCCAGTTGCCGCGCCTCACGTTGCAGTCGGGGCAGGTCCGCCAAGATCGCTTCACGCAGACGCATACCAGTCTCCCGGGCCAGATGCACAATTGCGGCCACTCGTTGCTGACTTCGCTCTGACAGCGCGCGTGCGATCAATTCGATCTGAGCACGATCTTGGCCTTGCGGTGCCTCCCCGCGTACGCTTGAGCGCTGCAAACCCAGCGCCTTGCTCGGACTGGAGATTTTGACGTACTGATCACCGCGCAGCGCAGCCATCGTTCGGTTCACGCTGGACAGTCGGTTCTGCGCGGTGGCAATGCCGATGTTGCCCCGATCAACCTGCTCACGCACATACGTGGCGTACCGCATGAGGATCTCACGGTCGATCTGTCGCGCGTCATTGAGTCCCGGACCTTCATCGGATCGACACCAATTCACGAAGGCCTGCCACCGATCGCTATGGGCTTTGACGGTAGCAAAATGGCCATCGCCAAATAGATCTTTCAGTGCTTGCGGTCCGGCATAGCTGAGCTGGCGACCAAAGCCAAAATTACGACCCGCTCGCTTATCGACCCGAGCCATTTTCCTGCTCCTGATCGACTGCTGCGAGCTCATAAAAAAGGGCTCGCCAGTGTGCATTCACAATAGCGAACTGGGCCCAATCAGTCGGGCGAAAACACAGCGTGTTGCCGGCGACGTATAGATGCGCGCCCTCCTTTTTCAACCATTGGATGATGGCTGTCGTCGTAGTGCTAGGTTTACGGGTGATGGCGACATCGGCGACACCGGCGACAACCCTTGCCTTGTCTGGCTTTGAGCGTGGCGACAAAGTGGCGACAGTCGCGGCGACAAACCGCGCTTTCGGCTCCTTTTGGCGCTGAGCCAGGTGGTTGCGCAGCGCTTCATCAAGATTGAACATGGCGCACCTCGAAGGTGTGGCCGTCGGTGATGAGCCACTGATGATCAATCAACTCGACCAACAGCTTGGCGGTATGACGACTGCTCTTACGGGCAAAACGGGGACCGTTGCGGTTCAGCTCCCGAATACTGAAGCGCTTCCAATCTTTGACCTGCAGCCAGCGCAGCAGCCTGTCTGCCTCTTCTTTTACCCGGCACACCGGTTCCTGTTCGGTCAGGCGCTGGATCTCGGTGAGGTAGTAGCCCACCAAGGTGGAGGCCCGTTGGATATGGTCGACGTCCACGACACTGCTCTCCTCCACCACTGCCAGGATGCCGGCGACGCGCAGCAGGTTGTCGGCGGCCTTCGATCCGCTGGGCCGCACGCTGGCCAGCTCACCAAACTCACCCAGTTGAGCTTCGATGGCATCATGCAAATCAATCCAGCGACGGCGGGCTAACGGGCTGAGTGTCAGCGGTGATAGCCGCAAGGCACCGTCAGCGGAAAGTGACCAAGGCTGATGAAACAGGGCCGAAAGACGGTGGTGATATCGCTTTAGGGCGGGGTCTTTGGACAAGTCGACAGCCTGGTAACTGCGTTGTCCGGCCAGGCTGGTGGGCCAGGTCATGAGGCAGCGACCGAGAATGCCTTGCCCCTGCAGCAATGGGTCACTGAGTAACTGCATGGCTAGATACGGTTGCAGCATCAGGTGCAGGCTTAAGCGTCGATCGTAAGCTCGCAAGCTTTCACCCACCATAGACCGCGCGCGATCTATCGGACTGCCGTCCCAGAGTGACGACAAGGTCGTGACCGCTTTCAAACGGTTATCCCGACTCATGGTGCTGCTACCGAGGAATTGTCCCCCCTCGTCACAGAACAGGCCCATGCTCGGCAAGTCATGGCAGAGTCCCTTGATCAGGGCCTCGATAGTCGGATCCGTGGTGATCAGCCTAGGTGCAGAGGGCTCCGCTTCAAGCGGTACGCCGTTTGTGGGGTTGGGATCGCCAGGGTTGATACGCTGCGCCTGTCGCTGCGCGACACGGTACCGGGCGAGTTGTTCACGGTAGCGCTGCCACTGCTCTCGCTCCCATTGCCGTGCTGGCAGTAATGCAGATCGGTCTGCCGCCGTTTTACGATCCCCCGAAGCTGCCACCGTGATCAGGTACAGCGACAGGGGATAATTTCTCCCGTCGAGCTGTAAGCCGGCATGACCTTGGGTAGCCAGGGCCGAGGCGGCCAACACCGATTGCGCTGCCAGTGCTTGGGGCACGCCGATGACCTCGGCCATGCGCTCCACCGCAAGCCCGAGAATCCCACCCAGTGCCTGCACGGGATAAGGCTGGGGCACGGGGTTCGACTCAATCAACGGTCGAGGTGGTCGTGGTAGTTCAAGCTTCGGATCTAACTGCTGCATGGGCCCTCTCCTCAATCATTGCTAATTGTCCTCACGTAGTCCCGCCACGACTGTTGAGTGTTATCAGGGATCAAGGCCCCTGCGGCCTGTGAGGTGTTCACTGACGCGGAACGAACGGCTCCTTACAACCGGGAGCGTGGGCATAACCCATGAATCTGGCCTCCTTAGTCGCATCCGAAGATGCGGGCGGGTAGAGGCTGTGCCGACTGACGAGTTCGGCACCTGGAGATCTGGAGTAGGAGAAGGCAACGACATGGACACCTGGGGCATGCCTGACTGTCAGTCAGATGCAGCCTTTCCATTGGCTGCGGCACCGGTGCCTGTGTCGTTGCGGATGGCGACGAATCGGATTTGTCAGGTCGATTGTCACGAGGAGAGTTGCGGCAATGCCCTGTACGACGTGGCTTGCAGCAGTGGTCCGAGCGCCCGTCTCTTTCCAGAAGAAAGAGACGGGCGCGGATTGGCGCAGCGAAGTGTGCCGAGAGGTGAGGTTGCTGCAGTGCAGCGAGGAAGGTCCATCGTCTGCCGCAGTAGGCAGATTGGTCGAGTAGGCATCCATCACTCTTGGGAGTGACCGTGCGAGCCGCCGGACGCTAATCGCACTTGGGGAAGAACCACCACGCGAGTGGCGTAGCCTTAAAGGTTCTGGCTACCTGGGCAGGTGCTGTCAACGACAGCGATCCGTGCGCCAATTGTTATACCCACTCGAAAAGGCGGTCAAGCGGCACCGCCAATGCACTGAGAAAGTGGCGACTGTCGCCACTTCTGTCGCCATGCTCCAGACCACGTTATACGCGAGTTGTCGCCACTGTCGCCGCTGTCGCCATACCTATATCCATGCCCAACGAAAGGATCCGCTTTGACACTGAACCGGCTCTGCGCCCGATACAGATCACGAGCAATTACTGACGGGTAAAAGAAGGCTGGCGCTGATCAAATTTGAAATGAAAGGGGGGAACGCGGTGGCTGCAAGAAAAAGCGAGTGAACCCTCCGATCGGCGCGATCAAAGATCGCTTAATCGGAGGGTTTGGCGGGAAAAGCAAAGTCTCAAACGTCAATTACAAACTCAGGCATCGATGCTGGTTGATTGGGAAGTGACTGCCTCACGTCGCATGATCAGCGTCTGCTGCAATCGCAGCAGAAAACCTGCTTCAAATGCTTCTTGGGGATCACCTGGACGATGATGCTTTCGGTTTTGCGCCAGTGCCCACCACAGCGGCAATGATGAGCCATCGAGCCAGGTCTCAGCGCACCGAACGCCGTCCTCAATCATCGGGCGGAACTCATTGCCCCAAGGTGTTCGGAGACCAGGACAGCCTTCAACTGAAGGGACAGAGACGTACTCACCACCCTGTTGATGAACGCGCTGAGCTGGGATACCGGACAAACATCGAAACGCCTTGTCGAACAACACAGCCGCGTCATCCAACAGCTCTACCGCCAGCTCAACATCCTGTGGAAAATGAAGCAGGACGCTCTGTGCTCCATTAAGCCGAAGTATTGCAGCCTGCCGTAGTTTAATCGCTGCATCTTCAGGGGTAAGCGATGAAGTATCGATGCTGTTGGGTTTGGGAAGGCCAATGAGAAGCGAAAGATCAAACATCGCGGAATCCTCCGAGATCTTTTGCAGCTTGAATCATTTGGCCAGGGTGGCGCACGAGCTTAAAAGGGGGACAGGTCATTTTCCTTATCTCCTCGGACAGTTAAGGAGCCGTCCACCCAGCCGTTCTGACACGAAATGGGTGGCGGACCGTACGGGGGTCAGAAACCGGCGTCCGAGGGAACCGGCCAGGCCGAAGCCTGCCCCGCACGGACCGCCATAGAAAAGCAGCAGCTAAGCCTATGTAAGCACTTAATAGCTGGCTATGGCGCTATGCGCCTCGAACAATTCAGGTTCTGACACCCGGCCACGGGATTGACCGTGACGGGACAAAGCGTAAATGTGACGCAGTGACAACACAAGCATGCAGTATCAATAAGCTATACATCCGAATGAAGCTGCCGGCCAGACGATGACGCTCGACGGTGACTGGTGGCCCTCCACCGCTTCAGCTCTGACCTAACGACGACTACTGCAGAGCCCGACCACACTGATAGAATCGGCATGGTTGTACATAACGCCTTTCTGAGAAATTTTATGAATACAGAATTGACGGAAGAAGAGATGCGCCGGGCGCTCTTCGGTGATTCTCAGTCCCCTGCGCCAGCATTTAACACACACGTGCAAGACACCGTCCCGGTTGTCGTGATGGTACAACCGGTAAACGCAGCGAAGAAAAAGAAAGTCTCAAAAGGCTTCACGCCCAGGCTGAGAGTCACGCTGCGGGTGGGAAATGAATTTGAAGGCAAAATGCACGAGATGGTACATGAGGCCGATACGCTGAGCTCACTAGTTGCGGAGCAAGAAGCTACAAAGACGGCCAGAAAAAAATTCAGATTTGTGGAAGTTGTATCGGTCAAGTCGATGTAAGCGGCCCGTCTAATTTGGTACTAAATCGTTATCTGTTACCGCAGGTCACCCGACCGACCAGTTCGTGTCGATTGAGGCCTTAAACCTCAGTTACGCTAATCATATCGCAGGCTGGATTTAACACTGACGCTCCATCCAAAGTCTCGATACTTAACTGACCGCCAGCTCCCCGCAGCCGAGGGTAGCGACGGGCAGAAACCGGCCAAAAGCCCCCCTCCGCGGGGAGTTCTCGTAGCTATTACGACAGCAACGTTTGAAAGCCATTCAGAGGCAAGGATTCAGCTTATACAACCACGTTGAGCATAGTGTCAGCGCGGGATGAGAGGAAGAATGTAGTGAATCGTCCGCCCAGACTGGATTTTCGCCCATCTGTCGCTATGTTTAAAGGAAGAGTAGGACCATTCCGAGCCCGCACGCTGGCCACTCTTTAGTAAGCGCACTTAAAAATATCGCTCACTCCAAGGATGATCAAAATGGCTGCAGAGAAGAGAGTGCGATCGGTTGGTTCCGTAGCTGGCGAGCTTATAAAGAAATCCAGAGAGGCGGCCCTCGCTTCGGTGCAAATATTCAATAACCCTGCGCTCACCTTTAAGTCTGAAATATTCATTGTTTTGATGATGATATCTTGGACTTATCTCCTTCACGCATTTTATCGAAAAAAAGGAATTGAATATCGGTACTTCAAAATGGAAGGCGCGCGAAAGCGATTTCACAAAACTGCTAAAGGCGCTGTAAAGCATTGGGAACTAGAGAAGTGCTTAAATCAACCTGAATCGCCGGTAGATTTGAGCGCCGCTAACAATCTCCGATTTCTAATCGGCTTGAGGCATGAAATCGAACACCAAATGACAACAAAGATTGATCAGTTCTTAAGCGCTAGATTTCAGGCCTGCTGCTTAAATTATAACGAAATTATAAAGTCTTTATTTGGTTCCAGCTTTGGCATAGACAAGCATTTATCTTTTAGCCTTCAGTTCTCCTCCTTGAATAAGGATCAAGTTGACAGATTGTCTCAGGCGGACGGCCTCCCTGAAAGTATCCGAGCCTATATAACTTCGTTTGACTTAGCTCTAACCGAGGAAGAATTCAATGATCCGAAATTTTCTTATCGCGTTTTCTTTGTCCCTAAAACTGCAAATCATAAAGGCCAGGCGGATCAAGTAATTGAATTTATCAAGCCAGGGTCTGAAATGGCTCTAGGAATGAACACCAAGTATATTCAAATCAAAGAGACCGAGCGCCCTAAATATCTGCCTTCGAAAATTGTCGAAAAAGTAAAGAATGCAGGCTATCCGAGATTTAACATGATGCATCACACGCAAATGTGGCAATTCCACGAAGCAAAAAAACAAGGCAAGGGTTTTGGTGTTACCGTCATGAATACGTGGTACTGGTATGAAACATGGCTGGATAAAGTGCTAGCTGAGTGTGACATTCGAAAAAAGGAATTCCTGTAGATTATACGCGATCTGCTGTTTTCGATTCGTAGCAGCGATTCTAATAACATCGGTGGAGCATAATCTTTAAAGCCACCTAGATTCCGGAGTAAAAATTGTTAAAGCTACATACTCAGTTGATTTGCGTTCATCACATGAACAATATAGACGATCCTTCTGAATTTGTGCCAGCGCCTGACAGGCGTGCAAATAAGCCTATTGGCATCCACGAGGCATCCACGAACAAAACAGCTTTTTTTCAAAAAATAATCAAACCAAAAATTGGTTCAAATATAATTACATTGGCGCTCCCCAATGAGATCACTTTAGCCATAAGCGTGGCAACTAAGGCTTTGCGGCAAGCTCAAAAAATCAAAGTGGATCTCGAGCGGTTATCGGAATTTACCGAGTCTATATATGATCGCAATGTAGGCCTTGCCTATGATTACCTCGAGAATATTCAGATGGCGACGATATTTTCATATAAGGCAGTGGAATCGTTTTGCAATGCCGTAATTCCTGACACATACATATACAAAAAATCCACGAGCAAGTCTACTGAGCATTACAGCAAAGAACAGATAGAGCGATGGATATCTACTTCGGAGAAGGTGGCATCCATATTGCCATCAATACTGAAGTGCCCGCCACCTCAATCAGCAAGCTTCTGGTCTGACTTCAAGAGCCTTGAGCGCTTAAGAAACGAGATTATGCACTGCAAGTCAAGCAATACAGATGCAATACTGGAAGAACTATTCGCAGAATACGTATACCGATATATACAGTCAGCCATGATTTTGCTCGAACACTTTATTTCTATAGATCCATCTAATCCAATTTTTCCATTAGGTTTTGGGACGTCTATGGTGCGGATTATGAGCGTAGAAAAGGCGGAAGATATATTGGGCAAAATAGAGGAGAGCTGATTAAAACCTTATCCCCAACACGTTGGAAGACAAATTATTCATTGCTTTCCTTTTTGCCTGATTTAAATTTATGACTGACGTATCCTCATAATGGCATCTGTGATGGCTTGAGCATTTGTGTCCAGCGTTTCCATGGCGGACATCGCATTGGCGCCGACACTTCCAACCCCATTTTCTGAGAGCCACTTTGTTATCTCTTCTATCGCTGCGCCTAGGGCATGCTGATTGTGCAAGAGCAATGTCAAAGCGTCCGCCGTGGCGATCTTGCAGTCTAAGTTATGTGGCACGGCAGCGTCCTTGAGGAATGGTACAGGAAGCCTAGTTTATCTCGCCGCTGGCTCAGGCTGGGAGGGTAATCGCACAGATCTGCTTTGCATTCGAACTGACCAGTCCTTTGCGCCGGACTTGATCAGCATGCTTCCTGGTGATGACCGGCGGAAATCGGCCAATAGCAGCCAATGGTGGAGCGCCGTTTCGGCCAGAATTTTCCGGCAGAAGCGCGTGGCAAGTTGTCGCTGTATCCAACCGCCTGACGGTAGAACGTCCTGATCTGGGCGCCGAGTTGGCCCGCGCCGCTAGGGATGCCTTCGCGGTCCACACATGCCACGTATTAGTAGGCAGATTACGCAAGCGTGAAAGGGCCCAAGGCATCAAGGATCGTGTAACTCGGCACGATGCAAAGGGGGGCAGCCCCCGAGCGTGACGGCGGAACACCGGGACACCTGCCCAATTGAGCAAGAAGCAAATGACATGGCAGCCTAATTGGAGCACAATGTAGCTACAAATCGCTATGAGAAATCCAATGGCAAACAGTGATGTCGTTCGCGCTCGGATCGACGGCCATATCAAGGATGAAGCTAGCCATGTGCTGGCTAGTATGGGGCTGTCTCTTTCGGATGCGATTCGGATGCTGCTCGTTCGCATCGCGGCGGACAAGGCCCTCCCATTTGATATCAATCGAGCACAGCCCCACTCCGAAATCAAAAAGCCTTGAAGGCTTGCCTGAAGAAAATCAAGAAAAATACTTCACGGGTCTAAAAACGCATGGATCGCATACAGCAGCTCAATTATGAAAAAGATTTCCGCATCGCTTTTTTGGAAACCAAGGGGGACGGGTTTCAACGTCTTTTCGAGAGGCTAATGTCAAAAGCCCACCCTAACGACTTCATGGCTTGCCGGCCTTGGGGAAATGTTGGTGACCGCAAGAACGATGGATATCTGCCGTCGGCAAGAATTTTGTTCCAGAGTTATGCCCCCAACGAGTTGAGCGCTGCTGAAGCCATCAAGAAAATCAACGAAGACTTCGAGGGAGCGAAAGACCACTGGGAGCAGCATTTCGATGAGTGGACCTTCGTGCACAACGCACCCGATGGCCGTTTGGGTCCTCACATCATCGAAGCTCTTGCGAAGCTCGGGCAAGACAACCCGCAGATCAGAATCGGCCACTGTGGCTACGAAGAAATGCTGGCGAAGTTTCGTCAGTTGAGCTTGCAGGACCTTGAGTCTTGGTTTGGGCCGTCGCTCACAATGGAGGCAAATGTCAACCTGGGCTACAGCGACCTGATGGCCGTGCTCAGCCACATCAGTGTCACTCCAGCGCCCACTACTAGCGAAGTCAAAGACGTATCACGTGGGAAGATCGAAGCAAACCTTCTGTCTCAAGCTGTGGCCGACTTCCTGAAGATCGGTATGCAGAAGTCACCGCTCGTTGCGCAGTTCTTCAATAACTGGAAGAACCCTACCTACGGCGAACAAATTGCACAGACGTTCAAGCGCGAATACATAGCCCTACGGGATAGCGCTCCTCTACTGCATCCTGATGAAATTTTCGGTCGCCTTGAAGCGTGGGCTGGCGGCTCAGCGAACACCACTCCCACACATAAGGCCGCAGTGCTGGCAGTCATGGCATACCTTTTCGACAAGTGCGAAATTTTCGAGGACGCTCAAACGGTGGGGACAGCATGATCCTTCCATCCAAGCATCTTCCGCAGGATCGCGCATTGTTGACCGTCGGCGGTCATATTTTGACGTTTCTCACACGGCCAAAGACTGTCTCCGCACTTTGGGAGGAGCTGAGTAGGCATGAAACGGGCGTGACTGCCATGCCTCGGCGAGTTACGTACGACTGGTTCTTACTTTCCCTCGATCTTCTGTACGCCCTTGGAATCATTGAGCTCGAAAACGGCCTTGTGACACGGAGAAAAGCTTGATTCACAACATCTTCAGTACTCTGCCGACCTTTAAGAATCTTGGAGATCTGAAACCAGGTCTAAATGTGCTGCTCGCTCAAAAAACCGAGGGAGCGACCACAAAACAAACACGCAATCGCGCTGGTAAAACGAGTTTCGTGGAGTTAGTGCATTTTCTGCTTGGTGCTGACGCGGGGCCGGACTCGATTTTCCGAACCCAGGAATTGGCGGAGCACACTTTTGGCATGGACTTCGACTTGAAGTCGGAACCCACTGTCGTCGAACGCAGTGGTGGCTCCAAAGCCAAAGTTTTCGTGACTGCCCCACCAGCCGCGAAAGTGAAGTTCTCGGCCACCGAGTGGTGTACGTTCCTTGGCGAACAAATGTTTGGTCTGACTAGCCTTGAAGCCGCAGGCAGCAAGCCGCCTTCGTTCAGATCGCTGTTTGCCTACTTTGTGCGCCGACAGGCGAGCGGTGCCTTCATGACGCCGGAAAAACAGGCAACGATGCAGGGTACCGGCGACATGCAGATGGCGCTGATGTTCCTGCTCGGACTGGACTGGCAGATTGCCAGGGACTGGCAAGCTGTCCGGGATCGGGAAAAGACCCTTGAAGAGTTAAAGAAGGCGGCCGGGAACGGTGCATTCGGCTCAATTATTGGCAAGGCCGCCGACTTGCGCACAGAGCTGACCATTCAGGAGGCTCGCCTCAAGAGGCTTCACGCGGAAGTTGAGACGTTTCAGGTCTTGCCTGAGTACCGGGAATTGGAAGTCGAAAGCTCCAGCTTGACCCGCCAGCTCAACGAGTTAGCCAACGCCAATACCATCGACTTCTCAGCTATTCGTGATCTGGAAAACGCCCTCGCCTCCGAGGTTCCTCCTGACCATGAGGATCTCCAGGCGGTCTACCAAGAGGCGGGCATCGTCCTGCCTGACTTGGTCAAACGCCGCTACGAGGATGTGAAGAGTTTTCATGACTCTGTGGTGCGCAATCGCAGGGACTATCTGTCCAGCGAACTTGAAGCCGCCAAGATGCGTATCGAGCTACGTGATAGTAAGAAGGCGCAGCTCGACCAGAGGCGCGGAGAAATCCTGGGCATTCTCAGGAGCCATGGTGCGCTCGAACAGTTCCTCAAACTGCAAGGCGAGCTGGGACGGCTGGAATTCGAAGTGGAATCCCTGCGGCAACGCTTCGAAGCCGCAGAGCAGCTCGAAGGCACCAAGAACGAGCTAGAGATCGAGCGCAACCGCCTCACGATCCGCCTACGGCGTGACTTCACCGAGCAAAAGGACAGGCTGGCTGAAGCTATCGTCGCCTTCGAGGAAACCTCTCAACGCCTGTATGAATCGGCGGGGAGCATGACGATCGATGAAACCTCGAATGGACCAGTCTTCAAGTTTCCAATGCAAGGGCAGCGCAGCAAAGGCATCAAGAACATGCAAATCTTCTGCTTCGACATGATGCTTATGCGCCTGTGCATCAGCCGACAAATTGGGCCTGGATTCTTGATCCATGACAGCCACCTGTTCGATGGTGTTGACGGCCGCCAGGTAATCAGCGCATTGCGCCTTGGTTCTGAGATTGCCCAAGAGCTTGGTTTTCAGTACATCGTGACGATGAATGAAGACGATGCCTTCAAAGAGACCCTCGATGGTTTCGACCTCAATGGCTATGTCCTGCCCAAGCGTTTGACTGACGCCACCGAAGACGGCGGTTTGTTTGGCATAAGGTTTGGTTAGAGAGCTGATTTGCGCTATTTAGCTCTGGGCAGGGCGGTCGCAGTGGACCTTAGGGGAAATACAATGGATAAGAAGGCCAAAGGATCGTGGTTGATCCACTGAATCGGCCCTAATATCGTAGACCCATTTGAGGGTCTGCTTTTGGCCGGTAGCCATCAGTCACGAGGGACTTCAATAGGCCAAGAGGAAAGCACTCAAGCCAGTGGCTAAACCTCTATGGTGGTACGTTGATATTGCTCCGAGGTAATCTCATCGGTCACAACATGGAGAAACCGCATGGATGTCGTCGATCGGATTGAGCGCGCAAGAATTAAAGCATTTTACAAACTGCTTGTGGATCGGCTTGGAGTAGATGCCTGGGCTGAGCGCAAAGCCGCCTATGTGAAGCGCATCCGAGAAAAGGAGTCAAATTTCGAAATCAAGCTGCCGATAGAGTCCCAGCTCTTCATACCTGCAGACGATGACATCGATTGGTACATCCTCGCGTCATACCTAGCCCATGACTTCCCATTTAGTGACTCCACCTACAGCAGCAGGCGTGTTTACACCTATGCCATGGCCATCGGCGCTGTTGCTCATCTGCTTTGCGCCGTGCCCAACATAGAGGCTGTTCTCGACAAAATGCTGGCGAACAACAATCAGCCAGAGAAGCAGATATTTGAACTGCTGACCGCCGCGTTCTACTTGAAGAATGGCTATGCGGTTTCCTTCATTCCCGAAAACAGCCTCACTTGGCCTGATGGAAAAAAGAGATCCCCAGACCTGCTCGTCAAAATGGACGGGGCGGAGTTTTACGTCGAATGCAAGCGGGCAGATAAGCAGACGAAGTACTCCTTGTCCGAAGAGGCGGCCTGGGCAAGCATCTGGACTCAGTTGAGCCGCCACATGCTCAAGGCCGCGCCTTGGTGCACCGTTGACCTAACTTTCCATGATCAGGTCACCGATGTGTCAGCGGACGAGGTGATCAAATTGGTAGACCTGGCCATCAAGGCTGGAGGGGAAAGAGTGAGGGCTGGGTCGATCAGCGGACGAATACGAGCTATCGACAAAAAGGGCCTCAAGCACCACTACCAGAAGTTCTCAGTCAGGGCCAATAGCCCTCAGCACGAGCTGCTGGTATTCGGCGATGTGGACAGCAATGAGAAGCGAAGCATCGCGACCATCGCTGCTCGGGTCATTCGACCGGGTACCAACAATGACATCCTCAACATGTTCGTCAAAGACGTTGACCGTTGCGTAGGCGCCCAATGGCGTTGTGAGCATGAGATATCGCTTTCTCTGCGCTCTAAGCACTTCAAGGGTCTAGTCAACGATGGAGTTACCCAGATTCCTCCAGACCGCCCCGGTGTTGTGCATGTCTGGTATGAGACTCGAGAAGGGGTGGAAATCGAGGAGCTACGCCGGGACAAGAATGTCGACAACATCTCCAACTACGACGCGTCTGAGACAACAGTGCTCGGGGTCTTCGTGCATGCAGTCAATTACTACCCATTCGAGGACAACTACGAGTGGGCCGAAACGGTACAAGACTTTGCCCGTATTCAGGACTTGACTGACCTCTTCCCTTTTCAGACCTTGATGCTCGCCTCTGGCCCGGCAGAAGCGGTGGAGGGCACGACTCACTGGGCACAAGACAAAGCAGCAAAAGTCTCGCAGTGACTAGGGAGCCGCCTCAAGAAATGCGACGGCTACTGAGAAAACTACTTCTGAGCAATTTCAAATATGAGTCGTGCGCTTGAAGGGCCTGAACTGAGGCCAAGAGTATTCATTACCAGCCTTATTCAGCCCGGCGATGTTGTTCTGACGACCACCCCCGAGCCAGTGAGCCAAGCGATCCGAAAGATCACTGGCGCAGACATCTCGCACGCCATGATCTGTGTAGGTAAGTCGAGTGTGATCGACTCAACTGGCGACGGTGTTCACGCACGCAACCTCGACCGCATCTTCCTTGAACCTGGTTGCTCTGGCTACGTACTCCGACCGATAGAACCACTGACGATTGATCAACTGCATACTGTCATATCCTTCGCCAGGGCTGCGGTTGGTACTCGGTACACCAAGGCCGGCGCTGCCAAGAGTGTGTTGGCTGGTTTCGTGGCTGGTCGCAGACAGTTCTGCTCACGCTTGGTAGCACAAGCCTACCGCAGTGCTGGCATTGACCTGGTATCGAATGCTGATTTTTGCCACCCCGGAGAGCTCCAAAAGAGCGAGGCGCTTGTAGAAGTACCTGATGTGCTTAGAGACCTCGACTCAGAAGAAGGGATCTACTGGCGTGAGAATCTAGATAACGTTCAGGCCATGCGCGACTCAACCAACGTTTTGCTTCAAGAAGCGCGCAAGCTCTCCTCGGAGATTGAGTCACTCAACGACATCAATGCCTATCTGATGGAGCATGAGGAGGGAGATGTGCACCTTGTGCAAGCCCTGCAAACCTCACGGTATCTGGGGTTGTGGCATGAGGAGTTCGAGAGGAACGCCTGGCAGTACCACGTAGCCCTGATGGAGGGGCACAATGTCCCTGAGGACCACAAGCGGAAATACTGTGAAGAGCTGCTAGCAGATCAGAAGTTAGGACAAAACCGTTTTGTTCTAAATCACGGGTGCTATGTAGGCTTAAATGCGGAGCATCCTCGTAAATACTTCGCCTTACAGGTGGAGCTATATGACCTCCTGGCCAATTTTCACGCCCGCCGCATTAAGGCGGCTACCACATGGCTGGAGCGTAGAGGACTGCTTGACCCCAGGCCTCGCAAACTGCTCCGCCCGCACTCACCTGAGTGGTTTGCTTCGCTGCGCGAATGGGACCCAAAACAGGCTGCCATGACGGAAGCGGCTACTACAGTGGCTGGGACCTTTGATGTGTGCAGCATGTGCGCAGATGATCCAGCTCGCGACTATGCCTTAGTGAGGCCTCCCGCAGCTGGGCCAGGGACAATTCGGCTCTGCGACGACTGTTTTGGCCTCCAATCCATCGAAAACCCATTGGAACCGTTCTAACCGAACCTTTGAGTCGTCCCAGATTTCGTAGACGCTCAATAACTCAAAATCGAGCCTAGGTAAACGTCCGCTTCTGGCCGTTTTCTGCCCTTGGCGACAGGCAGAAATCGGCCAGAAGCGGTCATTGGGTGACTGGATTTTTAAATCGATACATGAGGCCGACATTTAATCGCCAAAACTGAACTCTTGTGTGCAATCTCATGCCATCCATAGACACACCTACGTCGAATTCGTAAGCTTCGTTGAGGTCTTGTCGTCTAACCCCTCGCCTTTCGACACAGGTTTTTTGGGCTCAGCGGTTGCATGTAGGCAAGGAACTGATGCGGTATTAGTAAGGGAAATCTACAACTCATGACTATGCAAGGACCGTCCAAGCAGATCCTATCATTGACTCCTGAGCAAGTTGAGGCCATTCGCAAACGCTGGCATCAAAGCTCTTCTTTCATAGGGTATCCAGACGCCGAACGTGATACGGCTCAAGATAAGTGGTTCGACAATTTACTAGTCCGACCAGATTGGTTTGATAATGCAACGGCCACAACGGTGACAGTCGCTGTGGCACGAAAGGGCGCAGGGAAGTCCGCCGTTCGCCTTACTAGCATTGAGCGTCGCAAAGAGGATTCTCAAACCTTAATTGTGGAGGCCTCAGCGGACGAGCTTGCATCGTTACACGCCGAACGTCTGGCGAAGGCAACCGAACGTGGATACGGCGCAGTTGCCGATTGGATGCAGATTTACGCAGACATGATTTGCAGGCGGCTTGCACATGACATGAGCGGACGTTTACTCACCAGCGATGACGATATTGCATTACGTGCTTGGGCTATCACTAAGGGTATAACCGAGCGAGACTTCGGAGAACGTATAGCCGACGTAATTAAGACACTTGTTCCGTGGGCAAAGAATATTGCCTCCGAAAACGCAGCGCAAGAAAAGAATAGTGTCGAGAGAATTGCCCGCGTTGCACAAGCAACTAATTTTGCCCTGTATGTAGACGATTTTGACAACTTGCAAGAGGCGGGCGGCGCTACAAGTATTCGATTGATTCGAGACGCTATAGAGGCAGCAGATCGAATTACTCATAACAACTTAAATGCCGAAGTCCATCTCTTTATGCGACAAGATTTGTGGTTAAATATAAACCCCGGCTGGCATTACTCTGATAAGGTGAGTGGTGTCGTTCATCTTAATTGGGATGTGAGCGATTTGAGGAAATGGACTGCAAATAGACTGCGTTTTGCGATTGCGGCAGCGCTAGGGTGTGAACCTAAAAAAATTCGGGTGCCCTTCGATGATATGTGGCATGTATTCTTTACTCCAGAAGTCACGCTAAAGAATAAATCGACGAGTGATTCATTTAGTTATTTTGTCCGCCGCTCAATGTATACGCCGCGGAGCCTCAGGGCTATGATCAAGTTTGCACTCGACGGGTCAGAAAGACTGCCGGTCACTGACTTAGAGATTCAAGATGCGGAGTGGATTTACTCCACTGACCAGCTCGAATTCTTAAAAACTGAATTTGGTGGACTTTGTGTCGGATTGGATATTTGTCTGCAATCTTTTACTGGAAAACCTCTCGAGTGGATTGCATCTGACCTATACAAACATCTCCGAGGCCTGATCGGGAATGGCCAAGTGAAACTCCATAAAGGTGTCTCCTACGGTGAGCCCGATATCGCGCTCGCGCGATTTTTATATCGGATAGGATTTATGGAGGTTCGGTATCCAGAAGATGAGCGATACGAAGTGCGTGATGTAATGCGTCATCCAGATCATTGGAAAAGTGTGAGAACGGACGACGCTGTACGATGGGCGGTTCGAAGCGCTTTCTTCAATGGCTTAAAGTCGCACCGCTCTTAACTCCTGAGAATGAAAAATATGTGCATGGGATTTAAACACAGTTCGTAATGGACATGGATTGGCGCAGTCGGTTGCTATCGGTAAAAGCAATCACCCTGTGACTGCTATTTCTGGGTCGATAGCGGCTTAGGCTGAACCACTTTTATGCCCATAAAAAGGCAGCTTAGGGTCGAAAAAGTTCGACCTTGAGCATCCGCTTTTGGCCGGTTTCTGCCTGTTGCCACCTTCCGATTCGGATCGATTGCTACCCGTTGTCCCGACTGCTGCGAGAAGATCACTGCTTATCATGGATGCGAAGCAAGGTTTTCAGGTCGAATACAGACGGGGGTCAACGGAATGCTATCTCATGAGGTATTCCATTTGGTATTCCAATCAAAATACACAACTAATATTAACTATAATAATCAATAAGATAAATTACCGTTTCAGATTACCCCGGCCCACCACTTCATCATCTAAAGACGTCCACGGACGTCTTTTTTTGTGCCTGGAATTCACGGCTCGACGTAATTAAACGTCAGACGTCTTGAAGGTCTCGCAACGCCTCAGGGTGCTGGCTCGCGCCCCGCAGAAGAGTCTGTGAAGAGTCTGTGCCGCACCGACAGGTCGCCGACGACCCTGCTCCCAATCCTGCAACGTACGCAGGCTGACTCCCAGCAGCTCTGCAAATGCACTTTGAGATACACCGACTTTAGCCCTGGCCTCAGCGGCAGCCGAAAGCGTCACCTCGGTTTTGCGTGCCGCCTTGCCAGCTTTCATTTGGCGTACCGAAGCCAATCAGGCGATGAACGCCTGAACCTTCTCAAACACCAGAAGCAGATTTCACCGCTATAACCATAATCTCCACCAGCACCTCAGGCCGCGCCAGACACGCCTGAACAGTGGCCCGTGCCGGAGCGCTATCCGCTGGCAGCCAGGCGTCCCACACCGCATTCATCGGCGCGAAATCACGATCAATGTCTTTGAGCCAGATCTGTGCGCTCAAAAGCTGGCCCTTGTCGCTGCCCGCCAGCGACAACAAGGCTTCGATCTTGGCCAGCACCTGCCGCGTCTGCTCTTCGATGCCAACGTGTAGATCCGTGGGCACCTGGCCGGAGAGGTAAAGCAGATCGCCGTGACTGACCACACCGGACATCCGCGCGTTGCTCTGAAAACGTTGAATCGTTGCCATCGGGTTTACTCCGTGAATTGAGAAAGTTAAGGCGCTGCGCTAGCAGAGCGGGATCGGCCAGCGCTTGCAACGGTGACGTTACGACCGGCCTTGTGTAGAAACCAGGCACTGCTCAAGCCAACGATATCAGCTCCGACGACACAGATTTCCATCACGCCACCACCCTGTCCGACAGGTCCCAACCCACAGGCCGCCGCTGGTGCCAATCACTGATTTGCTGGTAGGCATGGGCGATCCGCAGGACCAAGGGTTCGGCGAAAGCACGCCCGACGATCTGCATCGAGACCGGCATACGTTGCTCGTCGAAGCCCACCGGCAGCGCCACTGAACAGAGATTGAGCAGGTTGGCGAAACGGCCGAGCAAGGCCAGCGGCGTACCGTATTCATCGACCTGATTCAGCGGCACGCTGCCAATGGCGTTGGTCGGAAACGCACAGGCATCGACGTTGGACATGGCCTCGTCCATGGCTTGGCGGGCAACACGTCGCTGGTTGTGCAAATCGATATAAGCCGCCGCGTCGATGGCGCGTCCGCTCAGCACCCGACGCTGCACATGAGGATCGAAGCGCAGATCATCGCGTTCGAACAAACTGCCAAGGCTGGCGTAGCCTTCGGCACTCATGAGGCCACCGGCAACGCGCATGCACTGCTCCAGCGAAGTCGGTAGCGGCTGTTCGACCAGATGCATGCCCAGTGCGGCCAATTGCTCAAGCCCCTGGTCATAGGCTGCCAATACGCCAGGCGCGATGTGTACGCGCTCGGTCTGTGGGAGCACCCAGATGCGCAGACCGGCCACCGGAAGATTCAAGCCTGCCGCGGCACTGAAGACTGGCGACTTGGCCGAGACCGAATCCAGCGGGTCCGGCCCCAGTAGCGCGTCAAGCATCCACGCGGCGTCTTCGACGGTGTGCGTAATCGGCCCCACCGAATCCAGCGATGGACACAACTCAATCAAACCGTGACGGCTCACCAACCCACGCGTGGTTTTCAACCCCACCAGACCACACATACCCGCCGGGATTCGCACCGAGCCGCCCGTGTCGGTACCCAATGCCGCGCTTGCCAATCCGCCGGCCACGGCCACCGCTGAACCACTGCTGGACCCGCCTGGAGCACGATGCACGTCGCAGTCCCATGGGTTCCACGGCGTGCCCATCACGGCATTGGTGCCCCACCCCCCGAAAGCAAACTCTACGGTGTGGGTCTTGCCCATGATGATCGCCCCGGCGCGCTCCAGTCGCTGGACTGCCGTGGCGGTGAGCCGCGAGATACGCGGCTGCTGTGCCAGCGAACCACCGGTGATGGCCTTGCCGTCGATTTCGAACAGATCCTTGATCGCAACCGGAATGCCATGCAATGGCCCCAGGTTGACACCGGCAGCCCGTTGCCGATCGGCCGCGATGGCGGCACCGAGCGCGCGCTGGGGATAGGCCTCGACATAAGCATTGAGTTGACCGTTGAAACGCTCGATCCGCTCCAGTTGCGCGCCAACCAGGGACTCGCTTGTGAGCGCTCCGGAGGCCAGCGCTTGCCGCAACTGGCCGATGCTGTGGGAAGCGGTTCGATCCTTGATGTTCATGTGTTCAGCCTCGAATGGTTTTGCGTCCGCGAGAAAATCGTACTTCCAGCACTCGCGATAACAGAGAAAGAGGGAAAGCGATGACGAAATAGAACAACCCCACCAGCAGGAAAATATGCATCGGCAAAAAGGATTCGGACGCGATGGCCCGGGCCGCCAGCATCAACTCATCGGTGGCGATCAGGGCGCACAGGGAGCTGTCCTTCAGAATCGACACGTAGGCATTGAGCAACGGCGGCAACATGCCGCGAATGGCTTGCGGAAAGATCACCGAGGTAAAGGCTTGCAACGGCGTCAGGCCGGTGGCGATGGCCGACTCACGTTGGCCGCGATGCAAGGAGTCGAGTCCACCGCGCAGGATTTCCGCGACGTAGGCCGAGCCCTGCAAACCCAAACCGATGGCGCCGGCCCAGTAACCAGACAGCGTCAGCCCGAGGCTGGGCAAGGTGAAGTACAGCGCCAGCAGCAACGCCAGGAGCGGCACCGCACGCATCCCCTGGATGAAGAACACCGCCAGACGCTTGAGCAATACGCTGGGGCTCTTCATCGCCCAGGCCAGTAACGCGCCCAACACCGCCGCCAGGGCGAAGCCTGTCAGGGACAGCTCGGCGCTGACTCGCGCGCCGAGTAGCAGGCGCGCGAACCAATCGCTCCAGTATTCCGGGTATTGTTGGAAAAAACTGATCATCGCGCCGCCCTCAAATGACGTTCAAGTCGGATGAAGCCCACGCCAATTGGCAGGATCATCGCCGCATAAATGCACATCACCGCGAGATAAATCAGCGAGGTCTGGAACGTGGAGGTCACAAGATTGCGGGCAAGGAACATGATTTCCGGCACGGCAATGGCCGAGGCGATGGACGTGTCCTTGATCAGTTGCGTGACATAGTTGGCGTAAGCCGGCAACGCAACGCGCAGGGCCTGGGGCAAGAGGATGTAGCGCAAAATTTGCAGACGGTGCAAGCCGACAGCCTGTCCGGCTTCATGCTGGCCGACGTGCAGCGATTGCAAGCCGGCTCGGAAAGTATCGGCCAGCACTGCGCTGCCTACCAGGCTCAAACCGACGATGGCCGCCAACCACGCGGGCAAGTTGATTCCCAGATAGGACAGCCCGAAGTAGATCAGGAACAAGTGCGCCAGCGCAGGCACGTTGCGCATCCATTCGATAAAACAGGCGATGGCGCCGTGTACCAGTCGCGATCGGCTGAACGTCAGTAAAACCGCCAGTATCAAACCGCCCGCACTGGCCAGCACCAAGGTGCAGAGGGCGATTTGCAACGCGTTCATTGCGCCTTTCAACAGCAAGGGCAACAGTCCGAGGAAAGCTTGCAGATTCACCATCAGGCGCTCTCCACAGCCATGCGCCCCAGAAAACTGCGGGTGCGTTCGTGACGAGGGTTGTCGATGACTTGCGCCGACGGCCCCTGTTCGACAATGCGCCCGCCGTCCATGAAGATCACCCGATCCGCCACATCGCGAGCAAACCTCACTTCGTGGGTGACCATGATCATGCTGCGGCCCTCTTCCGCCAGCTCGCGAATCACGGCCAACACTTCGCCGACCAACTCGGGATCCAACGCCGAGGTCGGTTCGTCGAACAGAATCACTTTCGGTTGCTGGGCCAAAGCCCGGGCGATGGCGACCCGCTGTTGCTGACCACCCGACAACTGCTCGGGATAAGCCTCGGCCTTGTGCCGCAGATGGACTTTTTCCAACATCGCGTCGGCCAACTCATACGCTTGCTTGCGCGGCATGCCTTGGGCCTTGATAGGACCGAGCGCGACGTTATCGCGCACGTTCAAGTGCGGCCAGAGATAGAACAACTGGAACACCATGGCGATCTCGCGGCGCTGCGGCGCCATCTCCCGATCACTCATCAGGCGTAAACGCTTACCGTCCTTGACCTGCCCGATCAGCTCATCCCCCAGCCAGATCTCGCCGCTGGTGGGTTTTTCCAGGTAATTGATGCAACGCAGGCAGGTGGACTTTCCAGAACCGCTTGGGCCAATCAATGACAGGGTCTCACCGGGCTTCAACTCCAGGCTGATGCCCTTGAGCACTTCCAGATCGCCATAGTTCTTGTGTAATTCGTGCACGCGCAGCAACGCGGTGTCAGACGGGCTCGACATCTTGGCTAACCTCTTTTTGTTATAGGCATGGCGATGAGTCCGGCGCATCGGCATGAATCCGCCCCATCGCCGCACACACTTATTTGCAGCCAGGTAGCGTCCAGTCCGCTGGGCGATCGACGCCCAGGCGCAGGTCCTTGCCTTCGGGCATGAACCAGACATCCTGGGTCAGGCCGTAGCGAGCGCCGACCTTGCGCATCTCACAGTTTTTCCAGAGCGTCTGAATCTGCGCGTTGACCGCCGTCACCAGTTCCGGACTGGCCTTGTTGAAGCCGAACACCACCTGGCCCAAGCCAGTCAGCAATGGGAAATTCGGATCGTTGTCGACAAAGGCGTTGAAACGCAGGTGCCATTGCTCATTGCGAGAAATGGCGTATTGCATGACCGGTGGATCGCCAATCACCGCATCGATCCGTCCGGCGAGCAGATCGCGAACGGCCGCATCAGACGTGTCGTACAGGGCGACCTGCAGGCCATCGATCTTGCGCATCTCGGGGATGAACGAAAATCCGGTGATGGTGCCGACTTTCTTGCCTTGCAAATCCTTGAGGCTGTTCCAGTTGGTCTTGTCTGTCTGGGTGATACCGTTCTTGAAGTAGTGAATAGGATCGCTCAAGGTCATGATTTTCGAGCGCTGTTCGGTCCAGCCCATGGTGCCTGCCATGACGTCCACTCGCTTGGACTGCACCGAGGCGATCGTCCCCGACCATTCCATTAATGCCGGTTTGACCTTAAGGCCCAGCTTTTCGGATATTTGTTGAAGGATTTCACCGTCATAGCCGACCATCCGACTATCTTGATACCCTGTTCCTGGCATATCACCACTGAAGGCGATGGTCAGGCTTCCCGGCTCTACTGTCTCCAATGCGAACACCGGTGCCGTGGCCAGCACGGACACCAGAAAACCGGCACAGATAGCGGAAAAACGCTGGACTTTGGACGTCTTCATCGGATGCTCCTCGATTAGTTTTTATTGTGGCAGCAGAACGTTTCGCATCGGTCCATCGTAGTGGGCCCGGCGGTATAACTGGTTGGACGCTTTGCACGAATGATTGAACATTTGCGACATTCTGGCGGCACAGAGCCCGTGGCACCCCAGGAAAGCCTCGTGGACGAGCTCGATCATGGACAGGCGCGTCATCCACCCATGCGCCGCGGCACTGCCGAGCTGTCTATTGGCATCATGTTGTGGCCACGCTTCCCTTTGCTGTCACTGTCAGGGCTGACCGATGCGTTGCGGCATGCCGCCGATACAGGAGATCAAAGCCGCCCCATACGCTGCCAATGGAAAGTACTGGGCACCCCCGGGCAAAGAGTCATTTCCAGTAGCGGACTGGACGTACCAATCGACAGTGAACTCGCTGATCCGAAGCGTTTCGACTACATCGTGGTGATTGGTGGATTGCTCGACTCCATCGAGGCAGTGCCGAAAACCTATCCCGCGTTCCTCCACCAGGCCGCGGCGGCACAGGTGCCGTTGATCGGCCTGTGCACCGGCAGTTTCGTGCTCGCGCGACATGGCCTGATGGAGGGGCGAACGGCGTGTGTCCACGCCTATCATGGCGACGACTGGAAGCGACTGTTTCCCTCGTTGCGTTTTGTCATCAACAGAGATTTTCTGATCGACCGGGACCGGATCACCTGCGCGGGCGGTGTGTCAGTCATCGAACTGGCGCTTCACCTGATTGGCCTGCACTGCGGACCGGATCGTGCGGGCAAGGTTGTGCATCAGATGACGGTGGCAAAGAACACGTCCAGCAGTTTCGTCGACCGACGCAAGGCCCTCGGGTACGCCAGTTCATCCAATCGCCGGCTGCACGAAGCCGTGATGTTGATGGAGAAACACATGGCCCAACCCCTGGAAATTGAGGCCATTGCGCATCTGGTCGGCACCAGTAAACGGCAATTGGAACGCCTGTTTGTCGCTGAAACCAACAACAGCCCGGCCCAGTTCTACCGACAGGTCCGACTCAGGTTCGGCAGATGGTTGCTGGTGAGTTCCGACCGCCAGATTAGCGAGATTGCCTTTGAATGTGGCTTCGCCGATGCGCCACATTTTATTCGGCACTTTCAGAGCATGTTTGGCATGTCACCCGGGAAGTTACGCAAGGCCCTGATGCAGCAAGATGGGAAATGACGCGGCAACTAACAACGTCATCCATAGAGCTCAGGCTCGATCGGACAGTTACCGGATTTCAGACTTAAGTAATGCCAGTCAGTTAAGTGGAATA
>NZ_JABWRB020000007.1 GCF_014268745.2 Pseudomonas zanjanensis
CGAAGACGCCTTCGCGAGCAAGCCCGCTCCCACAGTTAGGTCGGTGTACGCCGCCTCCTGTGGGAGTGAGCCTGCTCCCGCAGCTTGATCGGTGTACACCGTACCCTGTGGGAGCGGGCTTGCTCGCGAAGGCGGCCTGATAGCCACCCCATCTCCCCAGGCCTGCCACTCTGCTACCATGTCGCGCAATCGCCCCCAAGCCGTGACGACGTCCGCCCATGCCTGATGCTTCCCGCCCCGCTCCCCCGCCTGAATTGACCGCCCTGTTCGCAACAGTGCGGCAGCATTTTCACGACGTGATCGTGCCGATGTGGCAAGGCCCGGGCTGGAATGCCGAACTGGCGCTGCCCTATGAATCCCTGGATGCCGAACATGCGCCGCTGCCGCCCCAGCGCTACCGGGCCATGGCCTGTGCGCGACAACTGTATGTGTTTGCGAGCCTGATTGGCGAAGTGCCCCAGGCCGAGGAACGGGCCAGCGCACTGTTCCGCTCGCTCCAGCGTCATTTCCACGATGCCGAACATGGCGGCTGGTTCTACAGCATCGACCCGCAAGGCGCGCCGCTGGACACCGGCAAGGACCTCTATACCCACGCGTTTATCCTGTTCGCCTGCGCCCATTACTGGGGCAAGGTCCGCGAACCGCTGGTGGAATCGGTGCTCAACGCGAGCCTGGAAGTCATCGCCCGGCGCTTTGCCAGCGTCGACGGTCTCTACGAAGCCAGCCTCAAGCGCGATTGGTCGACGACGGGTTCCGGCCCTTTGCAAAACCCGTTGATGCACCTGGCCGAAGCGTTTCTCGCCACCCTCTCGGTCCGCGAAGATGCCAACGTCCGCCAGGCGTTGCTGGACTTGTGCGACGGGATGGCCAAGCACTTCATCGATCCGCAGCAGCGGGTCATGATGGAAAAACCGCTCAAGGCTGTGGATAACTGGTTCGAGCCGGGCCACCAGTTCGAATGGTATTACTTGCTGGCCTCATCGCCGCTGTTGCGCAACGGCAAGTTGCACACGGCCCTGGAGCGCAGCTTCGGCCATACCGAACAACGCGGCGTCGATCCGGATTCCGCCGCGGTGTGCGCGATGCTGGCGGTGGACACACAAGCAGGCCCACGGGATGCCACCCAACGCATCTGGGCCCAGGCGGAATACCTGCGGGCGCTGACTTTGCGCCCGGACAATCAGGGGGCATTGCTACATCAACTACAGGCGTTGCGGCAGCATTTTCTTCATCCCCAAGGCTGGAATGAATGCCTCGACGCCGACGGCCTTGTCAGCCGCCGGGACATGCCGTCCACCACGCCGTATCACCTGCTGACCTGCTATCGCGGGCTGGCCGATTATCTGGCTTGATCCCACTGTGGCGAGGGAGCTTGCTCCCGCTGGGCCGCGCAGCGGCCCTAAAAAGCTTACGACTGCTTCGCAGCCGAGCGGGAGCAAGCTCCCTCGCCACAAGGGCTCAACATTTCCAGCTCAAGTACGTCAGCGGTCAGGCCTTGTTACGCTCAATCGCAAACCCAGCCCAGGTCTGGCTCACCGGCATCAGCTCCAGGCTGTTGATGTTGATGTGCGCCGGCGTGTTGAGCACCCAGAAAATCGTGTCGGCGATGTCTTGTGGCTGGATCGGCTCGGCGCCGGCATAGGTCGCGTTGTAACGCGCCTGGTCGCCACCGAAGCGCACCAGGGAGAATTCGCTTTCGCACAGGCCCGGCTCGATGTTGCTCACCCGCACGCCCGTGCCTTGCAGGTCGCAACGCAGGTTCAGGGAGAACTGTTTGACGAACGCCTTGCTCGCGCCATACACATGGCTGCCCGGATACGGGTAATTGCCGGCAATGGAACCCAGGTTGACGATCCCGGCGCCACGGCCATGGGCGATCAGGCGCGGCAACAGCAGGCGGGTGCTGTAGATCAGCCCTTTGACATTGGTGTCGACCATGGTGTCCCAGTCATCGAGGTCGCACTTGGGCGCCGGGTCGACGCCCAAGGCCAGGCCGGCGTTGTTGATCAGCCCGCGCAACGTGGCGAAGGACGGCGGCAGGTTGGCGATGGCCTCTTCCATGGCCTTGCGATCGCGCACGTCCAGGACCAGGCCATGGACTTCGGTCTGCTTCGACAGCTCGGCACAAAGGGCATTGAGGCGTTCTTCACGACGACCGGTCAGCACCAGTTTCCAACCGGCCTCGGCAAAACGTCGGGCACAGGCTTCACCAAAACCGGATGTCGCGCCGGTGATAAACAGGGTGTCAGACATCGTGTTCTCCTTGTTGGAACTTCAAAAGCCGTTGAATGGAATCGGCCCACAGCATGCCCGGCCTGATACGTCGTGGGCAAGGTTTGCACACGCGCTTTTTGGGCCACAGCTGCTCATAAAACAACCAATCCACGCCAGGCCTTGCCCAGCAAGGGCCGCAGCCGGTTGCCCGCACCTTATCCACAGGCACGTCCACAGTAATCGGGGGCAAGTGCAAACCCCACAGGCCGCTGTGCATAAGGCTTTGCGGGGTATTTGGAAAATTTTTTCGCTTGACCCTGCAACTCAGGTTGTGCAACGCAAGTTATCTGCTATAAGTCAGCGCCCCAGAGGCGATGGCTCCAAGCCAGTAACCACGGCCCTCAGCGCGGTCTTTCCAGAGTTTAATCACAGACTTATCCACAGGCTTGCTCATAGACTTCCGAGCCCATTCCAGTGCTCACAAAACTGTTGACAACTGCCGCTCACGCTTGACCTAAAACGCCTGATCAAAAAACGATCACAGCCCTGCAAGCCACGTAATCAAAGGCTTTCAGCCAGCTACTCCCACGTTACCCACAGCCAGTTCCACAGCAAACGGGGACAAGTCAAAACCGTGACAAAACAACTGTTTGCGGCGACTTTATGTCGCGGTTTCGCAGGGGCTCAGGATTGTTGTCCACAATTCCTGAAACCATACAAATTCCCCCTGTGGGAGCGGGCTTGCTCGCGAAGGCGGCGTGTCAGTCGACATCAATATGTCTGATCCACCGCTTTCGCGAGCAGGCTCGCTCCCACAGGGGATGGCGGTGATAGGGGAGAGATAAAAAAACCGGCGATTCACTCGCCGGTTTTTTTCATTGCTTCAACCGCCTCAATGCCCACCCAGGTACGCGTTGCGCACCTCTTCGTTGGCGAGCAGTTCCTTGCCGGTGCCGGTCAGGCGGATTTCACCATTGACCATCACATAAGCCCGGTCCGACAGCCTGAGGGCGTGGTTGGCGTTCTGTTCCACCAGGAAAATGGTCATCCCGGTGGAGGCCAGTTCACGCAGGGTGGCGAAGATCTGTTTCACCACGATCGGCGCCAACCCCAGGCTCGGCTCATCAAGCAACAACAACTTCGGCCGGCTCATCAATGCCCGGGCGATGGCGAGCATTTGCTGCTCGCCGCCGGACATGGTCATGGCCCGCTGGTTGCGGCGCTCCTTGAGCCGCGGGAACAGCTCGAACATGCGTTGCATGTCTTCGCTGGCGTATTTGTCACCGATGGGAATGGTGCCCATCAGCAGGTTTTCCTCGACCGTCATGTCGGGGAAAACCCGCCGCCCTTCTGGCGACTGCGCGATGCCGTTGGAAGCGATGTAGTGGGAGGACTTGTGGGTGATGTCCACGCCCTGGTAGATGATCTGCCCGCCCGCCGCGCGGGGCTGGCCAAAGATCGACATCAACAGCGTGGACTTGCCGGCACCGTTGGAGCCGATCAAGCTCACGGTCTCGCCTTCGCCAATGTGCATCGAGACTTTCTTCAGGGCCTGGATCGGCCCGTAGAACACGTCCAACTCCTTGAGTTCGAGGATAGGTCCACTCATACCAGTTCCTCTTCGTCGGCACCCAGGTAGGCCGCGATCACCTTCGGATCGTTGCGAATCGCCTCGGGACCACCCTCGGCGATCACGTTGCCGTGGTCCAGCACCACGATGTGGTCGGAAATGCTCATTACCATGCCCATGTCGTGTTCGATCAGCACCACGGTCAGATCATGCTCGTCGCGCAGCAGCCGGATCATCGCGCTCAGCGCTTCGGTTTCCTGAGGGTTGAGGCCGGCGGCCGGCTCGTCGAGACAGATGATCTGCGGACGCGTGCACATTGCCCGGGCGATTTCCAGGCGCCGTTGCTGGCCGTAGGAAAGCTCCCCGGCCAGGCGGTTGGCGCAATCCACCAGGTCCACAACCTCCAGCCAATAGAACGCATGGTCCAGGGCGTCGCTTTCAGCCTTGCGGTAACCCTTGGTATTGAGGATACCCGCCACCAGGCTGCGGTTGACCCACATGTGCTGGGCCACCAGCAGGTTTTCCAGCACCGACATTTCCTTGAACAGGCGAATGTTCTGGAAGGTACGCGCCAGGCCGGCGCGGTTCACCAGGTGGGTGCCGCCGAACATCTTGTAGTACAGCCGGCTGGCGAAGGATTTCGGCGAGACGAAGTCGGTCGGGCGGAACGCTTCGCCCAACAACTTGATGACGTTGGTCTGCTCGCCGCGCACGTTGAGTTCAATCTTGCCGCCCGAAGCCTTGTAGAAACCGGTCAGGCAGTTGAACACCGTGGTCTTGCCCGCACCGTTGGGGCCGATTAGCGCGAAGATCGAGTTGCGCTTGACCTGCAGGCTGACATCGCTGAGGGCCTTGATGCCACCGAACTGCATCATCAGGTTTTCAACTTTGAGTACGACTTCGCTCATGGCGCTACCCCCTTGCGCGGCGTCACACCGGTACGGCTGATACGGATCAAGCCGCGCGGGCGCCAGATCATCATCAACACCATCAGTACGCCGAACAGCAGCACCCGGTATTCAGAGAAACTGCGCAAAAGCTCCGGCGCCACGGTGAGCACGAAGGCGGCAATCACCACGCCGACCGTCGACCCCATGCCGCCCAGCACCACGATCGCCAGGATCAACGCCGACTCGAAGAAGGTGAACGACGACGGGTTGACGAAGCCCTGGTAACTGGCGAAGAACACCCCGGCCAGGCCAGCTGTGGACGCGCCGATGGTGAAGGCCGAGAGCTTGACCAGCACATGGTTCAGGCCCATGGAGCGGCAGGCGATCTCATCCTCGCGCAGGGCCTCCCAGGCACGTCCGACCGGCATGCGCGTCAGGCGATGCTTGATGTAGAGCACCAGCAATACCGTGATGAACAGCACGATGTAGATGAACAGGAATTTGATGTTGGGGTTGTAGTCGAGGCCGAAGAACTCATGGAACGGCACCCCGCCATCTTTCGCTCGTCGGCCGAACTCCAGGCCGAAAAAGGTTGGCGACGGCACGGGCATGCCATTCGGCCCGCCAGTGAACGACAGCCAGTTGTTCAGCACCAACCGGATGATCTCACCGAACCCCAGGGTCACGATGGCCAGGTAGTCACCGTGCATTCGTAACACCGGGAATCCCAATATGCACCCCGCCATCGCCGCCGCGATGGCCGCCAGCGGCAATACGGTCCAGAAACCCAGCCCCAGGTATTGATAGCCCAGCGCCAGGCCATAGGCACCGATGGCATAGAACGCCACGTAACCCAGGTCGAGCAGCCCCGCCAGGCCGACCACGATGTTCAGACCCAGGCCCAACAACACATAGATCAGCCCGAGGATGACCACAGTGAGCACGTACTTATTGGCGAAGAACGGAAACACGATGGCAATCACGATCAGCGCCGGAATGATCCAGCGCAGCCGCGACTTGTAGTCTGGTGGCAGCACATGCACGCCGGAGCCGGTGCTTTCGAAGCCCTGGAGAATCTTCAGTCCCTTGGGGGTTTGCAGGAACAGGCTCAAGGCAAAACGGCCGATCATCACGATCGCCACCAACCAGCCGACCCGGGCCGGTTGCAGGTTGAAGCTGTAGCCGTCGAGCACCACGCCGACAATCGGCCCGAACACGATCAGCGAGATCAGCCCGGCCAGGATCGCGTCGATGACGCTCTGTTTGATATCAAGCGGTTTATTGGCAGCAGACATACTTATACCTTCGCCACGAGTGGGCGACCCAACAGGCCCTGGGGACGGAAAATCAGAATCAGCACCAACAGCGAGAAACTGAACACGTCTTTGTAGTCAGAGTTGATCAGACCGGAGAACAGCGACTCGGAGATCCCGAGGATGATCCCGCCGAGCATCGCCCCAGGCAGGGAGCCAATGCCGCCGAGTACCGCTGCGGTGAACGCCTTGATGCCGATGATGAAGCCGGCATAGAAGTCGAACGTGCCGTAGTTCATGGTGATCAGCACGCCGGCCAGGGCCGCCATGGCTGCACCGATGATGAACACGTAGGAAATCACCCGGTCGGTGTTGATCCCCAGGATCGAGGCCATCTTGCGGTCTTGCTGGGTGGCGCGGCACATGCGCCCGAGCTTGGTGTATTTGATGATGTAGGTCAGCGCGGCCATCCCGGCGAACGCAGCGACCAGGATGAAAATCTTGGTGTAGGTGAGCTGGACGAAACCGCTGCCGATGTCGACGCGCATGGCGCCTTCGAGCAGCGTCGGGATCCCTTGTTGACGGGCGCCCTGGCTGATTTGTGCATAGTTCTGCAAGATCAGCGAGATGCCGATGGCACTGATCAGCGGTGCCAGCCGGGTGGAGTTGCGCAGGGGTTTGTAGGCGACGCGTTCGATGACCCAGCCGTATACGCCGGTGACCACGACCGTGAACACGAGGGTGCCAAGGATCATTAGCGGAAAGGATTCAATACCGAAGTAAGCCAGCAGAGCCAGACTGATTGCCGCGAGGTAAGCGGAAATCATGTAAACCTCGCCATGGGCGAAGTTGATCATGCCGATGATGCCGTAGACCATTGTGTAGCCGATGGCGATCAGACCATAGACCGACCCGAGGGTCAGGCCATTGATCAGTTGCTGCAGGAAAATACCATCCATAACGCAATCTCACGCAGTGAGACAGCACATCCCGGGGACGCGACGACGGGTTCGAAGCCCAGCGCCAAAGGATGTGCGGCTCGTAGAAAAAAACAGACGGGCCTTTGGCTAATGCCAATCAGGACAGGGTGAACACAGTCTCCGTGGCGAGGGAGCTTGCTCCCGCTGGACTGCGCAGCAGTCCCCTTTTTGGGGCCGCTACGCGCCCCAGCGGGAGCAAGCTCCCTCGCCACAGGCTAGTCATCCCTTCAAATTACTTCTGTTTTTCCAACTGGTGGTATTTGCCGTCCTTGTCCCACTGGTAGACCACGTAGTCGGAGACTTTCAGGTCGCCCTTGGTGTCCCACTCCTTCTTGCCCATCACGGTCTGGACAGGGTTGGCCTTGAGCCACTTGGCCGCATCCTCGCCTTTGTTGGACTTGGCGCCGTTGAAGCCGGCGGCCAGGGCCTGGACCGAAGCGTAGGCGTACAGGGTGTAACCTTCAGGCTCGGTGCCGTTCTTGCGGAACTCTTCAACCACGACCTTGCTGTCTGGCAGCAGGCGCGGGTCGGCGCCGAAGGTCATGTACACGCCATCGACGTATTGCGCGCCGCCGGCGGTGGTGACCAGTTCGTCGGTGACAATGCCATCGTCGGACATGAACTTCACGTCCTTGAGGCCTTGCTCACGTAACTGGCGAACCAGCGGACCGGCTTCCGGATGCAGGCCACCGAAGTAGACCACGTCGGCGCCAGCCCCACGGATCTTGGTGACCACGGCGCTGAAGTCTTTCTCGCCACGGGTCAGGCCTTCGTACAGCACCGGGGTCACGCCGCGCTTGATCAGTTGTGCCTTGGTGGCATCCGCCAGGCCTTGGCCATAGGTGTCCTTGTCATGCAGGACAACGACTTTCTTGCCCTTGAGCACGTCGACGATGTAGTCGCCGGCCACGATGCCCTGCTGGTCGTCACGACCGCACATGCGGAACATCGCGCTGAGGCCGCGCTCGGTCACGGCCGGGTTGGTCGAGCCGGGGGTGATGGCGATGATGCCGGCTTCGTCGTAGACCTCGGAGGCCGGGATGGTGTTGGACGAGCAGAAGTGCCCGACCACGCCAATCACCTTGTCCTGGTCAACCAGGCGGTTGGCCACGGCCACGGCCTGCTTGGGCTCGCAAGCATCGTCACCGGCAACCAGTACGATCTTCTCGCCGTTGACGCCACCCGCTTTGTTAATGACATCGGCCGCTGCCTGCGCACCCTTCATGTACTGCTCGCCAAATGCAGCGTTGGCGCCGGTCATCGGCCCCGCCACACCAAATTTCACATCAGCTTGAGCAAACGCAGAAACACCCAATGCAGCTGCCACTGCGAGGGCCAGGAAACCTTTCTTGTAAAACGTCTGGGACATGAGGTGGTGCTCCAAGGTTTTTTTTAGTTGGCACTGCGACTTCATTTCACTGAAAAGCTCAGAGCAAGGGCCGTGCCATCGGTTTTTTATTCTGAAAAAAGTCGCTGCTTTATTGTTATTTCGACTGTTTCGAGCCCTTTTTCATGGGGCGTGCAACCGTCTAAACCGCACGAGGTGCAACCTTTTATTTAAATGGGTGAAACCCTCCGTGAGCCATCATTGCAACCATCACACGAAACGGCGTGCAACCTCTGTGTAACAACCCACGTCACCGAACTGCACACTGTCGGTGCGCGACTGCTACAAGCCGCACCATAACAGGCTAGACGCTACGCCGGAAAACGCGGGTTCCAGCAACAATTTTCAACACTCAAATGACGATCCGCAGGCACTGGCCCGCGTGATACAGCGAAAAACCGGCCTCATACAGGCAACTGCGCAACCCCACCCCGGCCAGTGGCTGCATGGGCGCGAACGGGATCGGCAGGGCCTGGGCGTTACCGTGGCAGAGGTAATCGGCGAACGCCTTGCCGACCACCGTACCGGTGGTCACGCCCCGGCCGTTGTAGCCGGTCACGGCCACCAGCCCGGGGGCCGGTTCGAACAGGCGCATCAGATGATCGGGGGTAAAGGCGATGCAACCGGTCCAGGTGCATTCCCACTCCACCGGCTTGAGATAAGGAAAATAGTGTTGCTGTACTCGGTCGGCCCAGGCCTTGAGGAACCAGGTCGGCTTGCGGTTGCCGTTGCCCAGGCTGCCCAGCAGCAAGCGGCCGTCCTTGTCCCGGCGGATGCTGCTCAGCACCTGGCGGGTATCCCACGAACCCTGGCCGCCTGGCAGGATGCGGCGGGCGGCCTCGTCGGTCAGCGGGACCGAGGCGACCTGATAGTAATAGCCAGGGAAAAAATTGCGCCGCAGCTCGGTCCAGTCGCCCTCGGTGTAGGCGTTGGAGGCAATCACCACCTGCTCGGCCAGCACCGAACCCTGGGCGGTTAGCACCGACCAGCGCTGGCCTTGGCGTTCCAGGCGGGTCACCGGGGAATGGTCGAACAACTGGCCGCCCAGGTCCGTTGCGGCCTTGGCCAACCCGCTGGTGTAGGCCATCGGGTTGAGCGTGCCGGCGCGGCGGTCGAGTAATGCCGCAGCGATTTTCGAGGTGCCGGTCGCCTCCGCGCAGGCCTGGCCGGTGAGCAACTCCACCGGGGCGCCACGGCGTTTCCATTGTGCCTCGCGACTGCGCAGGTCGGCCTCGCCCCGGGCGTTATGGGCCATGTGCAGGGTGCCTTCGCGACGCAACTGGCAATCGATGCTGTATTTATCGATGAGACTGAACACCAAGGCTGGCGCAGCCCCCAGCATGCGGTTGAGCTGGCTGCCCACCGCCTCGCCGAACCCGGCCTCGATGTCATCCGGCGGGATCCACAGCCCGGCGTTCACCAGGCCGACGTTGCGTCCCGACCCGCCCTGCCCGGCCCGATGGGCTTCCAGCACAGCCACGCGCTTGCCTTGTTCGAGCAAGTGCACCGCCGCCGACAGCCCGGTGAAGCCTGCGCCGATCACACAGACATCCACCGTGATTTCACCGGTGAGCGCGGTGTTTTCAGGCCTTTGCGGCGTCAGTTTTTCCCACAGACACTCTTCGCGTAACGGCATTGCCAGACTCCGGAAATGAAACCTAACCACTACACCATTCCATTTGTGGGAGCGGGCTTGCTCGCGAAGGCAGTTGGCCTGTCAACACTAATGTTGAGTGACAGTCCGCTTTCGCGAGCAAGCCCGCTCCCACATGGGATCACCGCTTGGCTCAAGCCTTAATCGAACGTAATCCCCTGCGCCAACGGCAACTCCAACGAGTAATTCACGGTGTTGGTCTGGCGGCGCATGTAGCCGCGCCAGGCGTCGGAGCCGGATTCGCGACCGCCGCCGGTTTCTTTTTCGCCGCCGAACGCGCCGCCGATTTCCGCGCCGCTCGGGCCGATGTTGACGTTGGCGATGCCACAGTCGCTGCCCACGGCCGACATGAACTGCTCGGCTTCACGCACGTCGGTGGTGAAGATGCAGGACGACAGGCCCTGAGGCACGGCATTGTTCAAGTGCAGGGCCTCGGCAAAGTCCTTGTAGCCGACCACGTACAGGATCGGCGCGAAGGTTTCATGGCGCACCACATCACTCTGCTCGGGCATCTCGACGATGGCCGGCGAGACGTAATAGGCATTCGGGAATTGGTCTTCAAGCTGGCGCTTGCCACCAAACACGCGACCGCCTTCGCTCAAGGCCTGCTCTAGCGCGTCCTGCATGCCCTCGAAGCTGTGCTTGTCGATCAGCGGTCCGACCAGGTTGCCTTCCAGCGGATGGCCAATGCGCACTTTCGAATAGGCGGCCTTGAGGCGGGTGACGATCTCTTCCTTCACCGACTCATGGGCAATCAGGCGACGCAGGGTGGTGCAACGCTGGCCGGCGGTGCCGACGGCGCTGAACAGGATGGCGCGCACGGCCATGTCCAGGTCGGCGCTCGGCGCCAGGATCATGGCGTTGTTGCCGCCCAGCTCCAGGATGCTGCGGGCGAAACGCGCGGCGACTTTCGGCGCCACTTCACGGCCCATGCGGGTGCTGCCGGTGGCGCTGATCAAGGCCACGCGCGGGTCATCCACCAGCGCTTCACCGGCATCGCGACCGCCGATGATCACCTGGCTCAGGTACGGTGGCGCGTCGCTGAAGTTCTTCAGCACGCGCTCGAACAGCGCCTGGCACGCCAGGGCGGTGAGTGGGGTCTTTTCCGACGGTTTCCAGATCACCGAGTTGCCGCAGACCAGGGCCAGCGTGGTGTTCCAGGCCCAGACCGCGACGGGGAAGTTGAAGGCACTGATCACCCCGACCACGCCCAGCGGATGCCAGGATTCACGCATGTGGTGGCCTGGGCGTTCGGAGGCGATGGTCAAACCGTACAACTGGCGGGACAGGCCGACGGCGAAGTCGCAGATGTCGATCATCTCTTGCACTTCACCCAGGCCTTCCTGGGTGATCTTGCCGGCTTCCCAGGACACCAGCTCGCCGAGATCGGCCTTGTATTCACGCAACAGATCGCCGAATTGACGCACCAGCTCGCCGCGACGCGGGGCCGGCACCTTGCGCCACAGGTCGAAGGCATGCTCGGCACGGCTGACCTGCTGCTCGACTTCAGCGGCGCCTTCCCAGTTCACGGCGCCGATACGACTGCCATCGATAGGCGAATGCACCGGCTGCGCGCCGCCCTGGTACAAGGCCGGATTGACGCCCAGACGATCAAGCAATGCAGCAACCATGGGTAACTCCTCTAAACGAGCGATAAAAGATTGGCAGGCGGGCAATCACGTCTGCTCAGGCCTCTAGTTTTAGCTGGCTCGAGTCTTGCCAACAAACGACCATTAAGCGAGATATCATTCCGTTTATTCATGCTGCCCCTGACTCGATTTATAGAGCAACAAGAAAAAGGCCCTCGTCATGCTCAATAAGCGCTATTTACCATCGATAACCGCCCTCCAGTGCTTCGAAGCCGTGACCCGCCACCTGAGCTTTACCCGTGCCGCCGAAGAGCTTCACCTGACCCAGAGTGCCGTCAGCAAACAGGTCGCCCAGCTTGAGGAATTGTTGCAGCACCTGCTGTTCCGGCGCGTGCGCCGTCGCTTGCAGCTGACACCGGCCGGGGATTTGTATCTGGGGGAAGTACGAAAAATCCTCACCCAGGTGGAGATGTCTACCCATTACCTGCGGTCCTACGGTGGCGACACCGAAGTCCTGCGTGTTTCCACGCCCCCGACCTTTGGGGCTCGCTGGCTGGTCCCGCGCCTGAAAGGCTGGCGCCTGCGTCATCCGAAAATTCATCTGGACCTGTGCAGCGAGCAGGAAGCCGACGACTTGCAGCAGGGGCGCAGCGACCTGGCGTTCTACTTCGGCCAGGGTTCACGCCCTGGCACCGAGTCCCTGAGACTTTTCGACGAGGAGCTGGTGCCAGTCTGCGCGCCCGGCAGCCTACCCGGCCAGCCCTTCACCGACCCGACCCAATTGGCCGAGTTGGTGCTGCTGCAAAACGCCTCGCGACCCCAGGCCTGGCACGACTGGTTCGACAGCCAGGGCTACCACACCGAACACAGCTACCACGGCCCGCGTTTCGAAACCTTCTACATGTGCATTCGCGCCGCCCAGGTCGGCTGTGGCGTCGCCCTGCTGCCACGGTTCCTGGTGGAAGAAGAACTGGCCGACGGCAAGCTGGTCATCCCCTGGCCCCACGCAATGCCCAGCACCAGCGCCTATTACCTGGCCTATCCGGAGCATTCGGCGGAAGTACCCAAGGTGCGGCTTTTCGTGGAGTGGATGCTGGAGCAGATTGACAGCCCGGAAGTACCGCAATAACGGCACCCCACACAAACCCCGTGGCGAGGGAGCTTGCTCCCGCTCGGGTGCGAAGCACCCGCAAAAAAAGGGGAGCGCTTCGCACTCCAGCGGGAGCACGCTCCCTCGCCACAGTAAGCGCGCTCCCGCAAAGGCCTGAGGACTGTTAAAAAATCGCTGGCAAAACCCACCACGGTTATGCGCCACTAGCCGTTCACTGAACTGCCGAACTTCGCTGCCCACGGCTGCGGCCTGTCTGGAGAACCCTATGAGCGAGAGCGTATTTGCCGATCGTATCGTGCAGAACCTGCTCGACACCGACTTCTACAAACTGACGATGATGCAGGCGGTGCTGCACAACTACCCCAACGTCGAAGTCGAGTGGGAGTTCCGTTGCCGCAACAGCGAAGACCTGCGACCGTACCTGGCAGAGATCCGCTTCCAGATCGAGCGCCTGGCGGAGTTGAACCTGAGCGCTGACCAGTTGGGTTTCCTGGAGCGCATCAGCTTCCTCAAGCCGGACTTCCTACGCTTCCTGGGGCTGTTCCGCTTCAACCTGCGCTACGTGCACACCGGCATCGACAACGGCGAGCTGTTCATCCGCCTGCGCGGACCGTGGCTGCATGTGATCCTGTTCGAAGTGCCGCTGTTGGCCATCGTCAGCGAAGTGCGTAATCGCTATCGCTACCGTGAAGTCGTCCTGGAACAGACCCGCGAGCAGCTGTACCGCAAGTTCGACTGGTTGAGCGCCAACGCCAGCGCCGACGAGCTGTCCGAGCTGCAAGTCGCGGATTTCGGCACCCGTCGTCGGTTTTCCTTCCGCGTTCAGGAAGAAGTGGTCAACGTCCTCAAGCACGATTTCCCCGGGCGTTTCGTCGGCACCAGTAACGTCCACCTGTCCCGGGAGCTGGACATGAAACCCCTCGGCACCATGGCCCACGAGTGGATCATGGCCCATCAGCAACTGGGCCCGCGATTGATCGACAGCCAGATCGCCGCCCTCGATTGCTGGGTGCGTGAATACCGAGGCCTGCTGGGTATCGCGCTCACCGATTGCATCACCATGGACGCTTTCCTCAAGGACTTCGATCTGTTCTTCGCCAAGCTGTTCGACGGCTTGCGCCACGACTCGGGCGACCCGGTGATCTGGGCGGAAAAAGCCATTGCCCACTACCACAAGCTAGGCATCGACCCGATGAGCAAGACCCTGGTGTTCTCCGATAGCCTGACATTGCCCAAATGCCTGGAGATTTTTCGGGCGTTGCGTGGTCGCATTAATGTCAGCTTCGGTATCGGCACCCACCTGACCTGCGACATTCCGGGTGTCGAGCCGATGAGCATCGTGCTTAAAATGATCAGCTGTGCCGGGCAACCCGTGGCCAAGATTTCCGATGAGCCCGGCAAGACCCACTGCAAGGACCCGAATTTCGTCGCCTACATGCGACACGTTTTCCAAGTACCTGCCGCCCTTTCAGACGCATCAAGCAAGGAGTGAATTCATGCAAGCCGTACAGCGTGAGATTGCTGAACAGCTCAAGGTCCAGCCACCGTTCGCCAATGACGCCGCCCTCAAGGCCGAAATCGCCCGGCGAGTGAGCTTTATCCAGGATTGCCTGGTCAATTCCGGGCTCAAGTCCCTCGTGCTGGGCATCAGCGGGGGCGTCGACTCGCTGACCGCCGGGCTGCTGGCCCAACGCGCCATGCGCGAACTGCGGGAGAAAACCGGCAACTCGGCCTACAAGTTCATCGCCGTGCGCCTGCCGTACGAAACCCAGTTCGACGAACATGAAGCACAGGCCTGCGTGGACTTCATCGACCCGGACGAGCGCCATACCGTCAACATCGGCCCGGCGGTCAAGGCCTTGGCCGAGCAAGTCGCGGCGTTCGAGGGCAAGGCGGCGGTGTCGCGGGATTTCGTGCTGGGCAATACCAAGGCGCGGATGCGAATGGTGGCGCAGTACACCATCGCCGGGACCGAGCAGGGCTTGGTGATCGGCACTGACCATGCGGCTGAAGCGGTCATGGGTTTCTTCACCAAGTTCGGTGACGGTGCCTGCGACCTGGCACCGTTGAGCGGCCTGGTGAAAAACCAGGTCCGGGCCATCGCCAGGGATTTTGGCGCGCCGGAATCGCTGGTGGAAAAAGTCCCCACCGCCGACCTTGAAGACCTGTCACCCGGCAAGCCGGATGAAGCCTCCCACGGCGTGACCTACGCCGAGATCGATGCGTTCCTGCACGGCCAACCGGTTCGCGAAGAGGCGGCAAAAATCATTTGTGATACCTATCGCAAAACCGAGCACAAGCGCGTGATGCCGTACGCCCCGTAACCACCGCGACGGTGTGACAATCCCTGTGGGAGCGAGCCTGCTCGCGAAGGCGTCGCATCAGCGACATCATTGCTGACTGACACACCGCTTTCGCGAGCAGGCTCGCTCCCACAGGGGGCTTCATCGAATACAAGAGTTGTGTCGGATCAAGCTCAAAATGTGGGAGCGAGCCTGCTCGCGATTGCGGTGGGTCAGCTTGCATGGATGTTGAATGCGCTGACGCCATCGCGAGCAAGCTCGGCTCCCACAGGACAGGCGGTGGTTACTTCAGGGTAACGGTGCCCTTCATCATCGAGATGTGGCCCGGGAACGAGCAGAAGAAGCCGTACTTCTCGGAAGCACTGAGTTTCGACACGTCGAAGGTCACCGAGTCGGTTTCCTTGGCCCCAATGAGTTTGGTGTGGGCGATGACACGAGTATCACCGTCCTTGAGGTAGTTCTTGTCGATACCGGCGCTCAGACCATCGGTGGCGATCGGCTGCATGTCAGCCTCTTTGCTCAGCACCCAGTTATGGCCCATGACGTTTTTTGGCAAATTGCCCGAGTGCGTCAGCTCAACGGTGAACGTCTTGCAGCTCTTGTCGATTTCGATGGCCTTGGTGCTGAAGGACATCTGGTCGGTCGAGTCGATGGTGGTCTTGCACTCCGCTGCCATCAGTTGGCTGCTGGCCAGTGTCAACAGGGATACTGCTACAAGTTTGGCAAACATCGTGAATCTCCCAGGCATGGTTAACAAAATTCCGTCAAAGGAAAAGACTGCCTGATTTTCCGGCAAGTTCCTATGACCTGAGTCAAAGATTGTATACAACTTAAGCCTATCAGCCTGATGGACAGAATCAACCAGCCAGAAGTATGAGGCGGCCCTATGATCAGGCCCATCATCTTCTGGAGCGATCATCATGAACGTCAACAGCCTGCTGTGCAGCTTGCTCGCCGCCTACGCCTGCGGCGCCAGCGGTACCTACGAAAAGCCCCGGCGCGAGGTTTAAGTCCTTTGCGCAACACAGGCCAGGCTTTACTCTGGCGCGGTGACTGACCACGGAGTAAAGCATGTCCATCGCGTCTGTTTGTGTATTTTGCGGCGCCAGCACTGGCACCACTCCCGCGTATCGTGAAGCGGCGCAGGCCCTCGGCCGCGCCTTGGCGGAACGAAAACTGACCCTGGTCTACGGCGGCGGCGCTGTGGGATTGATGGGGATTGTCGCGGATGCGGCCCTGGCCGCTGGCGGCGAAGTCATCGGCATCATCCCGCAAAGCCTGAAGGACAAGGAGATCGGCCACAGCGGCCTGACCCGCCTGGAAGTGGTGGACGGCATGCACGCCCGCAAGGCGCGCATGGCTGAACTCAGCGATGCCTTCATCGCCCTGCCCGGCGGCCTCGGCACGCTGGAGGAGTTGTTCGAAGTCTGGACGTGGGGCCAGCTCGGCTATCACGGCAAACCGCTGGGGCTGCTGGAAGTGAACGGTTTCTACGGCAAGCTCACCGCTTTTCTCGATCATATCGTCGGCGAAGGCTTCGTCCGCGCGCCCCATCGTGACATGCTGCAAGTGAGCGAATCCGCGCAAAACCTGCTCGATGCCCTGGACGAATGGCAACCGTCCGTGCAGCCAAAGTGGGCCGAACAAAAACCCAGCTAACGGCTCGACCCCGATACAGGGCAGAATATGCGCCGCTCAACCTCACCTTCGACCCCAGAGGATCGCCCATGGCCAAACCCAATTATTCCTTCGCCAAACGTCAGAGAGACTTGGCCAAGGAGCAGAAGAAAGAGGAAAAGCTCCAGCGCAAGAAAGCAACCGCCGATGAAGCAGCACTGAACCCCGATGCCGAGGGTGAAGTGGCGGCAGACGATGATGTCGATGCACCGAAAGATCAGGCCCCCGACGCCTGACTCCCCCAGGGCCCGATGATCCGATCCGGCCCCCCGGTTTTGTGTCCAGGACCGGCAGCCTCGCTGCCGGCCCTCACAACCTCAGCGCCTTGATAATCGACAGGCGATAACCCGCAGGCAGGTTCACCGGCAATTGGTCCGGCGCGAACAGCCCGATCTCCTTGTGCTCATGACTGATGGTCGGCACGAAACCGCCCAGCAACTGGCAGCGGTACGTGGAGATGAAGACGTGCTTGCCGGCAATGACCTCGAACAGGTACGAATCCAGCGGCTCCCCCACACTCACCTCGACCGCCAGCTCCTCGGCGATCTCCCGTGCCAGGCATTGCGGCGCCGTTTCGCCCAGCTCGATCCGCCCGCCGGGCAGCTCCCACTCATCCCGCTCATTGAGCATCAGCACAACCAGGCCTTCGGGGGATTGCAGCACGCCTTTGATGGACACCGGGAACATAGCGGGACTCGCTGTTAATGAGTGTTTCCTGTGGCGAGGGAGCTTGCTCCCGCTGGGCCGCGTAGCGGCCCCCCAGGTATTTGAGCGGTTGCTGCGCAACCGAGCGGGAGCAAGCTCCCTCGCCACAGGTATTTCACTGGGCAATTGATTCATGACTCCAGCGGCATCACCGTCACCCGCACTTCGGGATCATGCGTACCGCCCCCCAAGATCACCCCGCGCAACGGCGACACATCGGAAAAATCCCGGCCCCAGGCCAAGGTGATGTGTTCCAGCGCCGGCTGTACATTATTGGTCGGGTCGAAATCCACCCAACCCAATACCGGGCAATACACTGAGACCCAGGCATGGGACGCATCGGCGCCAATCAGCCGGGGCTGGCCGGGCGGTGGCTGGGTCAGCAGGTAGCCGCTGACGTAACGTGCCGCCAAGCCGCGAGAGCGCACGCAGGCCAGCATCAAGTGGGCGAAGTCCTGGCAAACGCCCCGTCGCCGCTCCAGCACCTCCACCAACGGCGTCGCCACTTGGGTCGCCTCGGCATCGAAGGTGAACTCCTCGAAAATCTTCTCCATCAACGCTCGAACGCCCACCATCAGCGGTCGCCCTGGCGCAAAGCAGCTCTCGGAAAATTCGACGAAGCTGCGCTTGAGGTGCACGTAGGGTGACTCGAAACGGTAACGGCACGCCTCCAGTACTGGCGCTGCCAGTGGCCGGCCCGTGTAGGTCAGCGCGTTACAAGTCGTCTCCCAGGCCGGGGACAGGTTGAAATCCAGCTCGGGGCGGGCCAGCACCTCGACGCTCAGGCGCGCATTGACCAACAATTCATCATGGGGCCGCTCGAAAGCCAGGCGGGTCAGCGGATTGCCGAACACATCCTGTTCATCGCGCCGGGTCGTCGGTTCCGGACTGATGAGTAACTGCCGCTCAGTACAACGCTGCCAATCACAGGCCCGTGGCCACAGATGGGCAAGCTGCTGGGCCAGGGACACCGGGCTGTCGTAGTGGTAATGGGTGTCGTGGAGAATCTGGTAACGAGCGTTCATCAGACGGACACCGTGCGTTGGCTGACATCATCGACATGGGCGAAATGACGCAAGGCCAGGCGATCGGACACCTGGCCACTGACATCGGCCACTTCCTGCAACAGGTCGGCCAGCCCATCGAGTGCGGCGCGCAGGCTGGCTTCACCGAACAACGGGTTCTCCAGGCAACGCAGGTCAAAGCGCGACAGGCGTGCGACCAGTTCCGGCAAGGCGGTTTCCCGGGGCGCGGCGAAATCATCGTTCAAGCGCTTGAGGGTGCGGGTCACCAGTTTCAACTGGAAAAGCACCGCGTGGGGGTTCTGTTCGTCCAGCAGCAGCAAGTCCAGCACCGGAATCAACTGGGCCACCGCCAAATAGCGCGAGCGGTAGGTGATGCTGCTGTTACCCAGTTCCAGCAACCACTCCAGCCCGGCCTGGTCGAAGACCGCATCGCTGCGCAGGAACGCCGCCAGGCTGCTGCTGAGAAACTGCAGGCGCTCCAGGCGCCGGCCGATCATCAGGAAGCGCCAGCCTTCGTCGCGGGTCATGTCGTCCAGGGCGAAGCCGGACAGCGCCGCCAGGGACATCACCAACCGATTGAGAAAGTCCAGCAACTCGCCGAAATCCGCTTCCTCGGTTTCCAGCTCCATGGCTTCGCGCTGCAATTCCACCAGCGCCTGCCAGTTCTCCCGGGACAGCTTGCCGCGCACCTGCGAGGCGGCCCACTGCAAACGCTGGAGGTTGGAACGCAGGCTGAACGACCAGTCGTCCCCCAGCAGCGCCGCCAGCAAACGCTCGGGCAGTTCACCCTCTTCGGGCAGCAGCATCAGGCTTTCGCCCAAGGCCACCGCCGATTCCAAGGCCTGTGGATCATCGCCGTCGACATAACGCGCCAGCATGATCCGCAGCAACCGCGCGCTGCCATCGCAACGCTCGCAGTAGCGGCCGAACCAGAACAGGTTTTCCACCACTCGCGAAGGCAGGTACGGATCACGTCGAACCAGGTCATGAACCCCTACGGTTCGCTGGGCCTTCCATTGTTCACCGCCGGGGGCCTGCTCACTCAGCACCCAGGTGTCCTTGCTCGCGCCACCGCGCTGCATCGACACCACTTCGGCGTCGGCCTCGGCGGCCACCCGGGTCAGGCCACCCGGCAGGACCCGATAATCGTCTTTCCCGGACACGGCATACATGCGCATGCCGATTGCCCTCGGCTGGATCTGGCCATCTTCGGCCTGCCACACCGGCGCCTGGGACAGCTGTGCCAGTTCCTGGGCGACATAGGCATAGGGCCGTGCCTGCATGCGCGCCGCCAGTTGGGCACGCTGCGCCTCGCTCAGGTCGCGACCGAACACCGGGCTGAAACTCTGGGAGGGAAACGCCGGCTTGATCAACAAGTGCGGCAATTTTTCCAGGGCCTGGGCCAGCACCGGCGGCTCGCCGCACCACCAGGTGGCGATGGACGGCAGCAGCAGTTCTTCGCCGAACAGGTACTGGTTGATCTTCGGCAGGAACCCCAGCAGGCCCGGCGATTCCAGCACGCCACTGCCTAGGGCATTGGCCACCAGCACCCGGCCCTGGCGCACCGCTTCGAGCAAGCCCGGCACGCCGAGGGCCGAATCGGTGCGCAGCTCCAAGGGATCGCAGAAATCGTCGTCAAGCCGGCGCATGATGGCATGGACCCGGCGCAGGCCGCTGAGAGTCTTGAGATAGACCGTGGCGTCGCGGACGGTCAGGTCGCCGCCTTCCACCAGCGGATAGCCCAGTTGGCGCGCCAGGTAAAGATGCTCGAAATAGCTTTCGTTGAACCGCCCCGGTGTCAACAGCACCACCAGCGGCGACTCGCCGTCGCTGGGCGCCTGTCGCGCCAGGGTTTCCTGCAAGGTGCGAAAAAAACCGGACAGGTGCCGCACCTTGAGGTCGCGGTACAAGTCGGGGAAGGCGCGGGAAACGATCGTGCGGTTTTCCAGCGCGTACCCAGCCCCCGAAGGCGCCTGGGTCCGGTCCGCCGTGACCCACCAGCGACCATCGGGCGTGCGTGCCAGATCCACCGCGTACAAGTGCAGGAAGCTGCCGTCCGGCGGTGCGATGCCCTGGCAAGGCCAGAGGAAATTGTTGTGCCCGAAGACCAACTCCGCCGGCAACAGCCCTTCACTGATCAGCCGCTGCGGCCCATACAGGTCGGCCAGCACCGCATTGAGCAGGCGCGCACGCTGGGCGATCCCAGCTTGCAGATGCTTCCATTCCTGCGGGTCGATCACGTGGGGCAACAGGTCCAGTTCCCACGGCCGGTCGGCGCCTTTCGGATCGGCGTAGACGTTGTAGGTCACGCCGTTTTCCTGGATCTGCCGGGCCAGCAGGGCCTGACGCTGCAGCAGTTGGGCCGGCGTGCTGCGCTGCAACTGGTCGAACAGCCGCCGCCAGTGCGCACGCACCGCACCGCTGTCGTCCAGCAATTCGTGATAGGTGCCCGTCGTCAGCGGGTAACGGTCAAGCAGGTCAGGCATGGAAAGCTCGGCAGACAGCAATGAAAGGTGAGACTAGCGCAAGCGCATGACGCCCGGATAGGTGTGTTTGTGTTGGATCCGACCTGGGCTTTGAGACTGCAATCATTGTGGCGAGGGAGCTTGCTCCCGCTGGGTTGCGCAGCAGCCCCAAGATTTTACGGTCGCTGCGCAACCGAGCGGGAGCAAGCTCCCTCGCCACAAGGTCCACCTAGCGCTTTGGCGCCCCTGGAAAACGTCGCAGATCGAGCGTGAGCGGAAACTCGTCATCCACCGCCAGGCTCGGTATCGGCAGTTTCCCCGGCGTATGTCCGAGCCGGAAGAAACGCGCCATGCGCCGGCTCTCGGCCTCGTTGGCGTTCACCGGCAGGCTGTCATAGTTGCGCCCGCCCGGATGGGCCACGTGATACTGGCAGCCGCCCACGGAACGTTGCATCCAGGTGTCGAGCACGTCGAAAACCAACGGCGCATGCACCGGGATGGTCGGTTGCAGGCAGTTGGCCGGTTGCCAGGCACGGAACCGCACCCCGGCGACGAACTCGCCGACTCGACCGGTCGGTTGCAACGGCACCGCAACGCCGTTGCAGGTCAGCAGGTAGCGTTGCGGCGCCAGGCCGCTGAGCTTGACCTGCAAACGCTCCAGGGACGAATCCACATAACGCACGGTGCCGCCCACCGCGCCCTCTTCTCCCAGCACATGCCAAGGTTCGAGGGCTTGGCGCAATTGCAGCTCGATGCCGCTGACCGCGTAATCGCCCACCTTGGGAAAACGGAACTCCAGGTGCGCGGCGAACCACTCGGCCCGCAGCGGGTAGCCGACGGCGTTCAGTTCGTGGATGACGTCGGCAAAATCCTGCTCGATAAAGTGCGGCAACAGGAAGCGGTCATGCAGCTCGGTGCCCCAACGCGCCAGTTTCGCCGGCGCATACGGCTCGCGCCAGAACCGCGCCACCAGTGCCCGCAGCAGTAACTGCTGGGCCAGGCTCATGCGGGCGTGGGGCGGCATCTCGAACGCACGCAACTCCAACAGGCCGAGACGCCCGGTGGCGCCGTCCGGTGAATAGAGCTTGTCGACGCAGAATTCGGCACGGTGGGTGTTGCCGGTCACGTCGATCAACAGGTTGCGCAGCAAGCGGTCCACCAACCACGGCGGGCATTCCTCGCCGGGCTGGGGCATTTGCGCGAAGGCGATTTCCAGCTCGTACAACGCGTCGTTGCGCGCCTCGTCCACGCGGGGCGCCTGGGACGTCGGGCCGATGAACAATCCGGAAAACAAGTAGGACAACGACGGGTGGTTATGCCAGTAACTGATCAGGCTGCGCAGCAGATCGGGACGCCGCAGGAACGGTGAATCCGCCGGTGTCGCGCCACCCAGTACGAAATGGTTACCGCCACCGGTGCCGGTGTGCCGGCCATCGATCATGAATTTCTCGGTGGTCAGCCGGGTCTGTCGCGCTTCTTCGTACAAAAATTCAGTGCGCTCGACCAACTCATCCCAGCTTGCCGAGGGCTGCACGTTGACCTCGATCACACCAGGGTCGGGGGTGATGCGGAAATTGCTCAGGCGCGGGTCGCTTGGCGGCTCGTAGCCCTCCAACAGCACCGGACAGTGCAACTCCTCAGCCGTCGCCTCGATGGCACTGACCAGCTCCAGGTAATCCTCGACCCGCTCCAGCGGCGGCATGAACAAGTAAAGCCGGCCTTCGCGGGCCTCGGCACAAAAGGCGGTGCGGGTCAGCCAGTCGGCAGATTTGTCGATCTCCGGGACACGCTCCTGCTCGGCCGCCGACTCGCCGTGACGCGCCAACTGCTCGGTGCCGGGCAGTTCGGGCAAGTCCTGGTTCGGGTCGGTGGGATGGATGAACGGGTACTCGGCCGACGTCACCCAAGGCTGGGACGCCAGCGGCAAGCGATAGCCCAGGGGCGAATCCCCCGGCACCAGGCGACAATGATTGTCCCGCAGGTACCAGCGACCGCTTTGCCATTGATCGCCCTTGGCGGTGCGGGCCAACGGCAGGACCTGGCCGATGACCTTGTCCAGGCCCTGGCTGAAGACCTTGCGCAACCGCGCACGCTCCAAGGCATCCTCCAGGCGCGGGTCTTCGGCCGTGACGTTCGACGGCAACGCACCCTCGCGCCAGAGGTAATAGAAATTATCTTCGTAGGCAGGAAACACGAACCGCGCAGGGATTTTCAAACGCTCGGCAACGCTTGCCAGGAAGCGTCCAGCGAGTTCGCCATCGGCGCCGTAATCTTGCTGCTCGTCGGCGATCAACGCGCTGTTGTGCCAGATCGGCACCCCGTCGCGCCGCCAATAACAGTTCAGCGACCAGCGCGGCAATTGCTCGCCGGGGTACCACTTGCCCTGGCCGAAATGCACCAGCCCCTTGGGCGCGTAGTGGTTGCGCATGCGCTGGAACAGCTCGGCGGAGAGCCGACGCTTGTCCGGCCCAAGTGCCGCGGTGTTCCACTCGGCGCCGTCCGGGTCATCAATGGAGACAAAGGTCGGTTCGCCGCCCATGGTCAGGCGCACGTCGCCCTCCAGCAGGTCGGCATCGATCTGCCGCCCCAGGGCCTGGATCGCCAGCCATTGCGCATCGGTGTAAGGCTTGGTCACCCGCGGCGCTTCCCAGACACGCTCGACGGACATTTCGTGGCTGAACTCGCACTCGCACGGCTCCACCAAGCCGCTGATCGGTGCCGCCGAGGACGGATCGGGACTACAGGCCAACGGGATGTGGCCTTCACCGGCGAACAACCCAGAGGTCGCATCCAGGCCGATCCAGCCGGCACCGGGCAGGTAGACCTCGCACCAGGCATGCAGGTCGGTGAAATCCACGTCGGTGCCGGACGGGCCATCGAGGCTCTTCACGTCGGCGGTCAACTGGATCAGGTAACCGGAGACAAACCGCGCGGCCAAGCCGAGGTTTCGCAGCAACTGGACCAACAACCAGGCCGAGTCGCGGCACGAGCCGGACGCGTGCTCAAGGGTGTGCTCCGGGGTCTGGACACCGGGCTCCATGCGGATCAGGTAGTTGATGTCTTCGCTCAGGCGCTGGTTGAGCGCCACCAGGAAATCCACCGCCGGCAACGGCGTGCGGTCGATGCCCTCCAGATAGGCCTGGAACTTCGGCGTCAATGGCAGGGTTTCCAGGTAAGGCGCCAGCTCCTTGCGTTCGTCAGCCGCGTAGGTGAACGGAATCTTCTCGGCGTAGGGCTCGAGGAAGAAGTCGAACGGATTGAACACCGCCATTTCCGCCAGCAGGTCGACTTCGATCCGCATCTCCCGGGTTTTTTCGGGAAACACCAACCGCGCCAGGTAATTGCCCTGGGGGTCCTGCTGCCAGTTGATGAAATGCTGCTCGGGCGAAACCTTCAGCGCATAGGAAAGGATCCGCGTGCGGCTGTGGGCCGCCGGGCGCAGGCGAACGATCTGCGGGCCGAGTTCGACCGCGCGGTCGTAGCGGTAATGCGTGACGTGATGCAATGCGACATGGATCGACACGACGTGCCTCCTGCGAGCCTGAGCGGTAACGAAAGCGGCGCAAGACTTATGCCATGCAGGCAGGCCGGACACTTTCTTTGTCTACTCAAGGCAGTAGAGCACTAAAAACGCGCGATGCCCGAATTCATCTGCAACGCAATGCACATAAATGCGGCGCTGGCCGTGCGAATTGACTCAACGGCGCGAGCGTGGGGCCTTGGCGGCCTGGATGATAAGTTTGCGTTGGCGGCGAATGTCCACGAGTTTGCCGCGCATTTCCCGATGACGCTTGCTGTTGAGCAGCAAGAGCCCCAGCAGTGGCAGCAGCACCGCGAAGAGGTACGCGCCCTGATGCGGCCCATAAGCGAACGTCGGCAGCACCGCCACCAGACAGGCCAGGAAATACCCCGCCACCCACCAGACCGCCCAGGCGCGCCCGCGAGCGATCAAGAGGTTGCCCAAGACCAGGACGAGCACCAGGACCAAGGTGCCGAGCCCGACATAGTCGGTCCTGGTTGATGGCGCCAGGGCACGCCAATAAGTGCCCCCGGCCAACGCCAGCAGCGTGGACCCGGAAAAGCAGCCCAGCAGAATCGTCCCCATGAAGACCGGAAAATAACGGGCGAGGAAAGGCTTCAAGGATCCGCCACCGATCATTCCGTGAACTCCTCATACAGGCCAACGGCCACGGTCTTCACATGGCCGCCCCCGGTGTAGCTGCCAATGACGCCCAGGGCACCGCCCAACGAGTCCTTGATTTGCGTCAGGGTCGCGTGGCGGATCTCAGCGGAGGAATAACGCTTGGGCACGGCCCCCGCGCGCTGCTGCAACTTGAGCAGCTTTGCGGTCAGGCTCGGGTCCTTGAGCGTCAACAGCTCCTTGGTCAGCTTGCTGCGCTCCTGCCGATTGAGGCCCTTGAGCAACTGGTACCAACTCTTTCCGGTGCCGGCTGCTTTGTTGGCCTTGAGCAGCCGGACAGTCGTCAGGGCCGAGCCTCCCACACCCACCAGGGAAACCCCGTCAAGAATCGGCGACACGATGTTGTACCAGTCGGCGTCGTTCATCTCATCGTTGCCCGTCGGATTGGTCAGCTCATTGGCCACCCGCATCCCACCAATGACGCATTGCGCGGTACTGGCCGTCGCAGCGGCGGCGCCCAGGGCAACGACAAAGGCACTGGCCCCCGCCGTAAAGGGCACCGCGACGCTGCCACTGAACACCACTACCCAACCAATCACCGCGGCGACACAGGACAAGCCGGCATTGGTTGCTTCAAGCCCGAGCTTGGACTCGCGGGGGCTGCTTTTGACCTGATCGATGAATTGCTGCGGCGCGATGTATTTTTTCGCCTCGCGCAGCACGATGCGCTTGGGTGCGATGCTGCAGATCGGCTTGAATTCACGCAGCGTCACGACGTTGTAGTCGGAATCGACATACACCACACCAGCACCGGCGATGCCAGGATCGGCGTCGATGGCAGCGAACAGCCGTGGCAGGTTGACCTGGCTTTCGATGCGTTGGCGGGCCATGAACTGGGAGAAAGCCAAGTCCATGCCGATGCCCGTTGAAGCGCTGCTCATATGAATCGTCCTTGAGAATCGGAGGGTGAAACGTTATCCACACAGAACCCCTGTGGCGAGGGAGCTTGCTCCCGCTCGGCGGCGAAGCCGTCGTAAACCGGGCGCCACGGTCTATCTGAAACCTTGCATGGGATTGTTTGGGGCCGCTTCGCAGCCCAGCGGGAGCAAGCCCCCTCGCCACAAAGGCTATGCGGGCGCCACGATAACAAACGGCCAGCACCGCCGCTAGAAAGCAAAACGCCAGCACTTAGGCTGGCGTTTTGCGGGGCTGCAAGGCGATCAGCGCGGCACGACGGGCTTGCGCGCTGGTTTCGGTCCTTTGCCCTTGGCGGCATCCTTGCGTTCCTTGGCGGCCTGCTGGTTGCGGGCGAATGCCGCGGCCTTGGCCTGCTCGCGCTTGTCCCATGGGTTGCCACCGTCGCTGGCTCGCGGCGGCAGGCCGGTGTGCTGGGTCAGGATCTTGGTGGTTTCCTTGCCCACCTTGTGGCTGCCGGCTGGCGTCGAGTTCTTGCGACGGGCGCTCTGGTAGCTGTCGGTGGCCGGCTGGTGCAACGGAATCAACTGGTTCTTGCCCGGCCCGATCAGGTCGGCGCGGCCCATGCGGGTCAACGCTTCGCGCAGCATCGGCCAGCCTTTCGGGTCGTGATACCGCAGGAAAGCCTTGTGCAGGCGGCGCTGCTCCTCGCTCTTGACGATGGTCACCCCGTCGCTCTTGTAGGTGACCTTGCGCAGCGGGTTCTTGCCCGAGTGGTACATGGCGGTGGCGGTGGCCATCGGCGACGGATAGAACGCCTGCACCTGGTCGGCCCGGAAGCCGTTGCCCTTGAGCCACAGCGCCAGGTTCATCATGTCTTCGTCGGTGGTGCCCGGGTGGGCGGCGATGAAGTACGGAATCAGGTACTGCTCTTTCCCGGCTTCCTTGGTGTACTTCTCGAACATCCGCTTGAACTTGTCATAGCTGCCGATGCCCGGCTTCATCATCTGGTTGAGCGGACCTTCCTCGGTGTGTTCCGGGGCGATCTTCAGGTAGCCGCCGACGTGGTGGGTCACCAGCTCCTTGACGTATTCCGGCGATTCGACTGCCAGGTCGTAACGCAAGCCAGAGGCAATCAGGATCTTCTTCACCCCAGGCAATGCCCGGGCGCTGCGGTACAGCTGAATCAGCGAAGAATGGTCGGTGTTCAGGTTCGGGCAGATGCCGGGGAACACACAGGACGGCTTGCGGCACGCGGATTCGATTTCCGGGCTCTTGCAGGCAATGCGGTACATGTTCGCGGTCGGCCCGCCGAGGTCGGAAATCACCCCAGTGAAACCTGGAACCTTGTCGCGGATCTCTTCGATCTCGCGAATGATCGACTCTTCGGAACGGTTCTGGATGATCCGGCCTTCGTGCTCGGTGATCGAGCAGAAGGTGCAGCCACCAAAGCAGCCGCGCATGATGTTCACCGAGAAACGGATCATCTCGTAGGCCGGGATCTTCTCCTTGCCGTACGCCGGATGGGGAACACGTGCGTAAGGCATGCCAAACACGTAGTCCATTTCTTCAGTGGTCATCGGAATGGGCGGCGGGTTGAACCAGACGTCGACTTCGCCGTGCTTCTGCACCAGGGCGCGGGCGTTGCCCGGGTTGGTTTCCAGATGCAGCACGCGGTTGGCGTGGGCATAGAGCACCGCGTCGCCACGGACCTTTTCCACCGATGGCAGGCGGATCACGGTCTTGTCGCGGGTCATTTTCGGGCTCGCCAGGATCTGCACGACCTTGGCTTCACTTGGATCTTCAACCGGACCTTTTTCCTGCTCGATGGCGCAGGCAGCGGTATCTTGGGTATTCACGTACGGGTTGATGATCTTGTCGATCTTGCCCGGACGGTCGATGCGCGTGGAATCGACTTCGTACCAGCCTTGCGGCGTGTCACGGCGGATAAACGCGGTGCCACGCACATCGGTGATGTCTTCGATCTTGTGGCCATAGGACAAGCGCTGGGCGACTTCGACAATCGCCCGCTCGGCGTTGCCGTAGAGCAGGATGTCGGCGCAGGCGTCGATCAGGATCGAGTTGCGCACCCGGTCCTGCCAGTAATCATAGTGGGCGATGCGGCGCAGGGACGCTTCGATGCCGCCGAGCACGATCGGTACATGCTTGTAGGCTTCCTTGCAGCGCTGGCTGTAGACCAGGCTCGCACGGTCCGGCCGCTTGCCCGCCAAACCGCCCGGGGTGTAAGCGTCGTCGGAGCGGATTTTCTTGTCGGCGGTGTAGCGGTTGATCATCGAGTCCATGTTGCCGGCCGCGACGCCGAAAAACAGGTTGGGCTCGCCAAGCTTCATGAAGTCGTCTTTGGACTGCCAGTTCGGCTGGGCAATGATCCCGACACGGAAGCCCTGGGCCTCCAGCAAACGGCCAATGATCGCCATGCCGAACGACGGGTGATCGACGTAGGCATCACCGGTGACGATGATGATGTCGCACGAATCCCAGCCGAGCTGATCCATCTCCTCCCTGCTCATGGGCAGGAACGGCGCCGGGCCGAAACATTCGGCCCAGTACTTGGGATAGTCAAATAACGGCTTGGCTGCTTGCATGTCGATGACCGGTATAAAGGATGAAAAATCGCGGGCGCGGAATATAGCACAAAAATTGATCAATTCCGACGGCTATGGTCGGAAATCGGCGGTCCCTCTGTGGGAGCGGGCTTGCTCGCGAAAGCGGCGTGTCAGTTGACATTGAAGTGGTCTGGCACACCGCCTTCGCGAGCAAGCCCGCTCCCACAAGTTATTCGTCATCATCAAAATTGTAGCTACCCGGCGCCAGGTTTTCGAAACGCGTGTATTTGCCGATGAACGCCAGGCGGATAAAGCCGATCGGGCCGTTCCGCTGCTTGCCGATGATGATTTCGGCGATGCCCTTGTGTTCGGTCTCGGGGTGATACACCTCGTCCCGGTAGACGAACATGATCACGTCGGCGTCCTGCTCGATCGCTCCGGATTCCCGCAAGTCGGAGTTCACCGGGCGTTTGTTGGGGCGCTGTTCCAGGGAACGGTTCAACTGGGACAGGGCCACCACCGGGCAGTTGAATTCCTTGGCCAGGGCCTTGAGGGAACGGGAGATCTCGGAAATCTCGTTGGTCCGGTTGTCGCCGCTGGAACCGGGGATCTGCATCAATTGCAGGTAGTCGATCATGATCAGCGCAATGTCACCGTGCTCACGCACCAGGCGCCGGGTCCGGGCGCGCATTTCCGACGGGCTGATGCCCGCCGTATCATCGATGAACAGCTTGCGGTCGTTGAGCAGGTTGACCGCCGAGGTGAGGCGCGGCCAGTCGTCGTCTTCCAGTTGGCCGGAACGGACCTTGGTCTGGTCGATACGCCCCAGGGACGAGAGCATACGCATGATCAGCGATTCGCCTGGCATCTCGAGGGAATACACCAGCACCGCCTTGTCGCTGCGCAGCACGGCGTTTTCCACCAGGTTCATCGCAAAGGTGGTCTTACCCATGGACGGTCGGCCGGCGACGATGATCAGGTCGGACGGTTGCAGGCCGCTGGTCTTCTCGTCGAGGTCGGTGTAGCCGGTGGACAGGCCGGTGATGGCGTTGTCGGTGTTGAACAAGGTGTCGATGCGGTCGATGGCCTTGGTCAGCAGGTCGTTGACGCTCACCGGGCCGCCGGTTTTCGGCCGGGCCTCGGCGATCTGGAAGATCTGCCGCTCGGCTTCGTCAAGGATCTCGGCGGCAGTGCGGCCTTCCGGGTTGAAGGCACTGTCGGCGATCTCGGTGCTGATGCCGATCAACTGGCGCAAGGTCGCCCGCTCGCGCACGATCTGGGCATAAGCCTTGATGTTGGCGACCGACGGCGTGTTTTTCGCCAGTTCACCCAGGTAACCCAGGCCGCCGACCTGGGACGTCTGCCCTTCCTTGTCCAATTGCTCGGCCAGGGTCACGACGTCGATCGGCATGTTCTGATCGGCCAGACGGGCGATCGCACGGAAAATCAGGCGGTGGTCATGCCGGTAGAAATCGCCATCGGAGACTTGATCGAGCACACGTTCCCAGGCGTTGTTATCCAACATCAGGCCGCCCAGCACGGCCTGTTCGGCCTCGATGGAATGCGGAGGCACCTTCAGGGCAGCGGTTTGCAGATCGTATTGCTCGGGGGCGGTGATTTCGTTCATGGCCACGTCTGGTTATGAAAATCAGGAATTGCAGAAAGACAAAGGGCACGACCTGTAAACAGGATCGTGCCCGATGTTACCGGCAAGCACCCAAGGGTGCCAGCCGACAGGTGTTGCTTAGGCTGCTACCACGACAACGCGTACGGTGGCTTCAACTTCGGCGTGCAGGTGCACGGCTACGTCGAATTCGCCTACGTTGCGGATGGTGCCGTTCGGCAGACGAACTTCGCTTTTCGCAACTTCAACGCCGGAGGCGGTCAGTGCGTCAGCGATGTCGTGAGTACCGATCGAACCGAACAGCTTGCCTTCGTCGCCAGCGGTGGCAGTGATGGTCACTTCCAGCTCGGCCAGTTGGGCAGCACGGCTTTCAGCCGATGCTTTACGGTCTGCGGCGGCTTTTTCCAGCTCAGCGCGACGCTCTTCGAACGCAGCCAGGTTGGCAGCGGTCGCAGCGGTGGCTTTGCCGAAAGGCAGCAGGTAGTTACGACCGTAGCCGGCCTTAACGTTTACTTTATCGCCCAGGTTGCCCAGGTTGGCGATTTTTTCCAGAAGGATCAGTTGCATGTGAAAATCCTCTAACTTTTAACCTTCACCGTTCGCGTTGTCGGCGTCTTTCGGCGCCATACGACCGCGAAAATCAATCAGGCTGTCGACGATGGCCAAGACCACCAGCAACGGATAGATCAGCTGCATGAACAGCAACAACGTGACGTACAACCCCACCAGCCAGAACCTGGCCAGTCGCTTTTGCGCCACCAGCCCGTGAATCAGGGCCAGGGCGGCAAAGACCAGCGGTACACTGCACAACGGCGTGAGCATCGCCATCTGCGGACCGAAGTTCGGCCCCAGAAGCATGCCCGCCAACAGCAACATCGCCAGCCCAAGCGGGAAACGGATGGCGCGAAACTCGCGACCAAAACCACCCGGGTTGTACAACAACGCCTGCCAGTAGCGCCCGATAACCAGGCTCAGCACACTGACGATTTGCAACAAGGCCGCAATCAGTCCGGTCAGGACGGGGGCGATCAGGGACGCGAAACGCGCCTGCTCTTCTACCGACATCTGCTGGTAGAGATCACCGAGCGCCTCGGGCAGGATTTTTATCAAAGCCTGCGACAGCATCTCGATCTGGGGTGCGAAAGCCACCCCGAGCACCACTGAAAACACCACGCCTATCGCTATGCTGACCAGCAGCACGCGGTTCCAGGATTCGCTAGCGCGCAACACCAACGCCAGCGCCGAAGTCCCCAGCAGTACCATGACTGCACGCGGGTCCGCGGAATACAACCACCAGAGCAAGGCCGGCAGCAGTCCTAGAGCAAGAACGCCCAAGGCGTCCCTCAATCCGCGCCGCAGGAGTACAAGACTCCCGGCGGCAGCACCCAACCAATACAACAACGGCAATGCCGCGCATCCAGCCACTACCAGAGTGGCCTGCATACGACCGCGCATGATGAACTCAGCTAAGGCGCGCATGCATTCAATCCCTTACTACTCGTCGACTGCCCGGTCTCAGCGGCCGTGGCTGTCGGTGTAGGCCAGCAGGGCCAGGAAGCGGGCGCGCTTGATAGCGGTGGCCAGCTGACGCTGATAACGAGCTTTGGTACCGGTGATACGGCTTGGAACGATTTTGCCGGTCTCGGATACGTAGGCTTTCAGAGTGTTGAGATCTTTGTAATCGATCTCTTTCACGTCTTCAGCGGTGAAGCGGCAGAATTTACGACGACGGAAGAAACGTGCCATGTGATTGGCTCCTTAAAAGGTCCGTGGATTACTCGTCAGCGTTATCGCTGTTGTCGCTGTCGCTATCGCTGTCATCGCCATCGGCGCTGTCAGAGTGCTCAGGACGGTCGCGACGCTCACGGCGCTCACTGCGGTTTTCTTCAGCCTTGAGCATCTCGGATTGGCCAGTGACGGCTTCTTCGCGACGGATGACCAGGTTACGGATCACTGCATCGTTGTAGCGGAAGTTGTCTTCCAGCTCGGCCAGGGCCTTGCCAGTGCACTCAACGTTCAGCATCACGTAGTGAGCCTTGTGAACATTGTTGATTGCGTAGGCCAGTTGACGACGGCCCCAATCTTCCAGACGGTGGATTTTGCCGCCGTCTTCTTCGATCAGCTTGGTGTAACGCTCAACCATGCCGCCGACTTGCTCGCTTTGATCCGGGTGGACCAAAAAGATGATTTCGTAATGACGCATGAATGCTCCTTACGGGTTGTAGCCTGCCGCTCAAAAACGGTCAGACAAGGAGTGAATGACACTTATGGACTTGAGGACGCTAGACACATAAGTGCCTGCCATCACAGCAAGGGGCGCAATTGTAGAGAAGGGGCGAAGGCGGCGCAAGGCAATTGGCGATTATTTGAACAACCGCTGATTTCCACCTCAACACAAAACAATGTGGGAGCGGGCTTGCTCGCGAAAGCGGTCCGACATTCAACATATTTGCCGAATGACACTCCGCTTTCGCGAGCAAGCCCGCTCCCACAATTGATTTACGCCTGGATCAGGGCTTTTTGGCGACAGCCTTGACGCTACGCTGGCGCAGCGCCTCGAACAGGCACACGCCGGTGGCCACCGAGACGTTGAGACTGCTGACGCTGCCGGCCATCGGCAACTTGACCAAATAGTCGCAATGCTCGCGGGTCAGGCGGCGCATGCCCTTGCCTTCGGCGCCCATGATCAGGATCGTCGGGCCCGTCAGGTCCTGGTCATAGATGCTGACCTCGGCCTCGCCCGCCGTACCGACGACCCACAGGCCGCGCTGCTGGAGTTTTTCCAGGGTGCGCGCCAGGTTGGTCACCGCCACCAACGGAATCACTTCCGCCGCGCCGCAAGCGACTTTACGCACCACCGGCGTCAACGTCGCCGACTTGTCCTTGGGCACGATGACCGCCAATGCTCCGGCGGCATCCGCCGAACGCAGGCAGGCGCCGAGGTTGTGGGGATCGGTCACGCCGTCCAGCACCAGCAACAGCGGAGCGCCTTCGGTACGGTCGAGCAGCTCGTCGAGCATGGCTTCGCCCCAGACCTGGCTCGGACTGACGTCCGCGACCACGCCTTGGTGAACGCCCTCGACCCACGCGTCCATTTCACGACGCTCGGCCTGGCCGATGGCAACCTTGTTTTGGGTAGCCAGTTCGACCAGCGCTTGCACACGCGGCTCGCTGCGACCTTCCGCCAACCACACTTGCTTGACACGCTTGGGGTGGTGACGCAGCAGGGCTTCTACGGCGTGCACGCCGTAGATTTTTTCCAGACTCATGACTTGGCCTTAGGTTTGCGCGACCCGCCGCTTTTCGCGGGGGCCGAACCCGCTTTTGGCGGGCCTTTACGGTGTTTGCTTGGCTTGCTCGACGACTTTTCCGCCCCGTGGGACTTTCCCCCAGACGCCGCTTTACCACCGCTCTTGGCTTCGTTGAGCAACTGCTGCTTCAACTCGCGACTCTTGCGCAGTTCGGCGTTTTTCGCCGCTGCGTCGCTGGGGCGGTAGGCTTCGGGGGCCTTGTCCTTGGTAGACGAACGGCGACCAGCCTTGGCTGGCTCAGGCGCTGCGGTTTTTGCCGGGGCACCCTTGCCCTTGCTCGCAGGCGCCGCGGTCTCGCTGCCGCGCTTTTTACGGCCAGTCGGCGCTTCGGCCGGCTTGTCGGACATTCCGAAGTCGATCTTGCGCTCGTCGAGGTCGACGCGCATGACCTGCACTTCCACGGTGTCGCCCAGCCGGAAGCTGCGACCGGTGCGCTCGCCCGCCAAGCGGTGATGCACAGGATCAAAGTGGTAGTAATCACCCGGCAAGGCGGTGACGTGCACCAGGCCCTCGACATAGATATCGGTCAGCTCGACGAACAGACCAAAGCCGGTCACTGCCGTGATCACGCCAGGGAACGACTCGCCCACGCGATCCTTCATGAACTCGCACTTGAGCCAGTTCACCACGTCGCGGGTCGCTTCGTCGGCACGGCGCTCGCTCATGGAGCACTGCTCGCCCAACTGTTCCAGGGCCGCCTCGTCGTACGGATAGATCCGTGCCTTCGGAATGGTCATGGCACCGGCGCGCTTGACGTGCGGGGTGTTCTGCTTGGAATGGATCACGCTGCGGATCGCGCGGTGCGTGAGCAGGTCCGGATAACGACGGATCGGCGAGGTGAAGTGGGTGTACGCCTCGTAATTCAGACCGAAGTGGCCCTGGTTGTCGGCGCTGTACACCGCCTGGCTCAGGGAGCGCAGCATCACGGTCTGGATCACATGGTAATCCGGACGATCCTTGATGCTGGCCAGCAGTGCCTGGTAGTCCTTCGGCGTCGGACCGTCCTTGCCTTTGTGCAGGGACAGGCCGAGCTCGCCGAGGAAGGCGCGCAGTTTTTCCAGGCGCTCCGGCGGCGGGCCGTCGTGCACGCGGTACAACGCCGGAATCTCGTGTTTCTTGAGGAATTCGGCAGTGGCCACGTTGGCCGCCAGCATGCACTCTTCGATCAGCTTGTGCGCATCGTTACGGGTGGTCGGGGTGATCGCGGCGATCTTGCGCTCGGAACCGAAGACAATCCGGGTTTCCTGGGTCTCGAAATCGATCGCGCCACGCACGTGACGGGCACCCAGCAACACCTTGTACAGCGCGTACAGTTGCTTGAGGTGCGGCACCACGCCAGCGTATTCGGTACGCAGGGCCTTGGCTTCACTGGTCTTCGGCGTTTCCAGGATGGTGCTGACCTTGTTGTAGGTCAGGCGCGCCTGGGAGTGGATCACCGCTTCGTAGAACTGGTAGTCGGTCATTTCGCCGGTTTTGGAGATGGTCATCTCGCACACCATGGCCAAACGGTCGACTTTCGGGTTCAGCGAGCACAGGCCGTTGGACAGCTGCTCAGGCAGCATCGGGATCACGCGCTCAGGGAAATACACGGAGTTGCCGCGCACCTGGGCTTCGTTATCCAGGGCCGAACCGATCTTCACGTAGCTGGACACGTCGGCAATCGCGACGAACAACTTCCAGCCGCCGGAGAACAGGCGCAGCTTGCCGGGCTTGGCTTCGCAGTACACCGCATCGTCGAAGTCGCGGGCATCTTCGCCGTCGATGGTGACGAACGGCAGATGGCGCAAGTCGATGCGTTTTTCTTTATCTTTCTCTTCGACTTCCGGCTTGAGCTTGGCGGCTTCCTTGAGCACAGCGTCGGGCCAGACGTGAGGAATGTCGTAGGTGCGCAACGCAACGTCGATCTCCATGCCCGGCGCCATGTAGTTGCCGACCACTTCAACGATATCGCCCTGTGGCTGGAAGCGCGCAGTGGGCCAGTGGGTGATTTTCACCTCGACGAACTGACCCACCTTCGCGGCGCCATTACGGCCCGGGGTAATCAGCACTTCCTGCTGGACCTTCGGGTTATCCGGCACAACGAAACCGATGCCGCCTTCTTCGAAGTAACGGCCAACGATACTTTCATGGGCGCGGGACACCACTTCGACGATCACGCCTTCACGGCGACCGCGGCGGTCCAGGCCGGACACACGAGCCAGGGCCCGGTCACCGTCGAACACCAGGCGCATTTGCGCCGGGCTCATGAACAGGTCGTCGCTGCCATCGTCCGGGATCAGGAAGCCGAAGCCGTCACGGTGACCGGCGATGCGGCCGAGGATCAGGTCGAGCTTGTCCACCGGCGCATAGGTGCCGCGCCGGGTGTAGATCAGTTGAGCGTCGCGCTCCATGGCGCGCAGACGGCGGCGCAGGGCTTCGAGTTGGTCCTCGGTGGTCAGACCGAACTCTTCGACCAACTGCTCGCGGCTAGCAGGCGAACCCCGATCGGCGAGATGCGCCAGGATCAGTTCACGGCTAGGAATAGGGTTTTCATATTTTTCCGCTTCACGAGCGGCCTCGGGATCGAGGGACTGCCAATCGGCCATTAGAGAGTTTTCACCTTGTCTATATGCGGGTTAGTTTGGCATAGGCTTAATGAAACGGGAAATTTCAAGCAATCGATAGCGTTTCCAGCGTCATTTGGCCAGCCCTTTGGCACCCCGGGAAGCACCGCTCGTGAAATTTAGCGGTTTTTTTCTCCGCAGGGGTTTACAGTTAAAAACACGCTCCGTATAGTGCGCGCCATCGACGACGTACACACGTTGCCGATACTGCCCAGATGGTGAAATTGGTAGACACGCCAGCTTCAGGTGCTGGTGACCGCAAGGTCGTGGAAGTTCGAGTCTTCTTCTGGGCACCAATTTCGAGCAGCAGGTCAATGGCTTGCAAGCTCAACAAAAACCCGCGAAAGCGGGTTTTTGCATTTCTGCCCCTTGGATTTGCGCCTGGCAATTACTAAAACAAAAACAGGGGTTTACAGATCAAAACGCGCTCCGTATAGTGCGCGACATCAACAGCGGCAACGCTGAAGATGCTGCCCAGATGGTGAAATTGGTAGACACGCCAGCTTCAGGTGCTGGTGACCGCAAGGTCGTGGAAGTTCGAGTCTTCTTCTGGGCACCAATTCAAGCTTCAAGGTTAGGCCTTGAACCTCACAGAAACCCGCGAAAGCGGGTTTTTGCGTTTCTGGGTATTGGAAAGCAGACACGAATGCATTCGAGGCATTGAAACCGCTTTCGCGAGCAGGCTCGCTCCCACAGTTGACCTCAAGCGCCCACAGATTCTGCGTTCACTGTAATCCCCTGTGGGAGCGAGCCTGCTCGCGATTAGGCCAGCTCAAACAACGCTAAGCCCTGAACTGCCCCAGGCTGGCCTTCAACTGCGCCGCCAGACTGTCCAGCACCTTGCCGCTGGCAGTGGTCTCAACGACAGCCTGGGCCGCCTTCTCGGCCTGGGCATGGATGGTTTCCACCCGCCCACGCACCGCTTGCGCGCCCTGGGCTTGATGGGCCGCCGCCTGGGTCGCCAGACCGATGGCCGCATGCACCTGCTCGACGGACGCCTGCACCGACTGCTGCAGCCGCGCGCTGTCACGCAACACCAACAAACCTTCGCTGGCCTGACGCCCCGCCTGGCCAATGGCGGCCACCGCCTCGCGAGCGCCTTGCTGCAAGGCCACGATGTGCGCCTGGATATCGCCCGTCGAGCTCTGGGTCTTGCTCGCCAACGCCCGCACCTCGTCCGCTACCACCGCAAACCCGCGCCCGGTTTCCCCGGCCCGCGCCGCCTCGATGGCCGCGTTCAGGGCCAGCAAGTTGGTCTGCTCGGCAATGCCATGAATCACCGTCAGCACCACTTCAATCTGTTCGCTCTGCTGCGCCAGGCGCTCGATCACTTTCGCCCCGGTGTCCACCTGGCCGGCCAGCGCCTCGATCAAGCCGCCGACCTTGGCCGAAGTCCGGGTGTTTTCATCGGTGGCCTGGCGGATTTCCACCACTTGTTGCAGCGCCGCCTGCATTGCCTGACTTTCCGATTGAGCTTCGTCAGCCATTTGCGACAGCGCACGCAGGCTCTCGGCCACTTCATCGCGCTGCATCCCGGCCGCCGCGTCGGCGCCGGAGTTGCGCAAGGTCATCGCGCCGATTTCCACGCCGGTACGCTGGGCCACATCGCCCGCCTCGCGCACGATGGGTTGCAACTTATCCACAAAGCGATTGACCGCCGAGGCCATGTCGCCGATTTCGTCCTTGCTGTTGATTTGCACACGCTTGGTCAGGTCACCCTCGCCCGCCGCCAGGTCGTTCATGGCGGCGATCAGCAGCTTCAAGCGATTGACCACTCGACGCCCCAGCACCACGGCCAGCAGCGCCAGCACGCCGAAGCCCACCAGCGCCAAGCCCAGGCCGATGCGCCAGCGCAAAGTGCCTGCGGCCTCCTGGACAGTGGAGGCGGTATTGGTTTGCATCTGCGTGGCCGTGGCCTGGGCCGACTCCAAGCGACCGCGCATGGCGGTGGCGCTGTCAGCCGCCGCGCCTTTGAGACTGTCGCCGACCAATTGGTCGCTGCTGGCGATCAAGGCCGAGAAGCGCTGGTCCAACGCCTTCAGGTCGGTTTCAACGGAAGCCGTGGAAACCCCCATCAAGACCTTGCCGATCTCTACGCCGTTGGGGTTAATCGAGGCTTCCAGGTAATACACAGATGGATCGTTCTTCGCCGCGTCCAGCACCTTGTCCAACGCCCGCTCGCCTTTGCCCTTCTCCAGCAGCGCCTTGTTGATCGGGTTTTCCCGGTTCAGGTAGCGAGTCAAGTGCTCACCGTTGGCGTCATCATAAATGACGAACAGCACGTTGGGATTGCGCTGGGCCCGACGGGCGAACTCAGAGAGGGTGGGCACGTCGTTATCCCACATGGCGCGCGGCGCAACGGACGCCAGGAGTTGCGCCATATCATTGGCGGAATCCCTCAAGTCCTTCTCCAACGTCCCACGCAACTGCGCCTGCTCGTCCTTCAGGCGAGCGGACAGCCCGGCGTTCAGTCGCTGGCGGGTATTGGCGGACAGGCTGTCCAGGCTCGACGTGACTTCGCGCCCGGCCTGCTCCAGCTCGGTGGAGAGCTTCTGGCTGTCCGCCCCCAGCCGCGTGCCAAGGTCAGCTTCCAGCGCCGTGACGGTGCTTCGGGTCAGCGCAACGGCCACCAGCACCTGCACCAAAAGGGCGATACCCAGGGTAACGAACACAGGCCGCAATAAACGGCTTTGTAACAGTGAGAGAACGGCCGACACGTGAAATCCCTCTACCAAACGCCATTAATTTGATGGCACTCGGAAAAGCGGTGCCTTAATGGAGTTGCATAGCAAGTGTCGTGCCGCCCGGCAGGCAGAAACGACAAAGGACCCTAATAAGGGCCCTTTGTGTGTTACATCAACGACTTATCAGGCAAACGGATGACGCAGAACGATGGTTTCGTTGCGGTCCGGCCCCGTCGAAATAATGTCGATCGGCGCGCCGACCAACTCTTCGACGCGCTTGATGTAGTTGCGCGCGGCCACCGGCAGCTCTTCCAGGGTCTTGGCGCCCACGGTCGATTCGGTCCAGCCCGGCATCTGCTCGTACACCGGCTCCAGGCCGATGTAGCTGTCGGCATCGGTCGGTGCGTCGATGACAGCGCCGTCCTGGTTCTTGTAGCCCACGCAGATGTTGATGGTTTCCAGGCCGTCCAGCACGTCCAGCTTGGTCAGGCACAGGCCCGAGATGCTGTTGACGTCGATGGCGCGACGCAGGATGACGGCATCGAACCAGCCGCAACGACGGGCACGGCCGGTGGTGGCACCGAACTCGTGGCCACGCTTGGCCAGGAAAGCACCGACGTCGTCGAACAGCTCAGTCGGGAATGGACCCGAACCGACGCGCGTGGTGTAGGCCTTGGTGATGCCCAGGATGTAGTCCAGGTACATCGGGCCGAAACCCGAACCGGTGGCGATGCCGCCGGCGGTGGTGTTGGAGCTGGTGACGTACGGGTAGGTACCGTGGTCGATATCCAGCAGCGAACCCTGGGCACCTTCGAACATGATGTCCTTGCCGGCGCGACGCAGCTCGTGCAGCTCGGCGGTGACGTCGAGCATCATCGGCTTGAGCAGCTCGGCGTATTCCATGCACTCATCCAGGGTTTTCTGGAAGTCGATGGCCGGCTCTTTGTAGTAATTGACCAGGACGAAGTTGTGGTAGTCCAGCAACTCACCCAGCTTGGCGGCGAAACGCTCACGGTGGAACAGGTCACCGATGCGCAGACCACGACGGGCCACCTTGTCTTCGTAGGCCGGGCCGATGCCACGACCGGTGGTGCCGATCTTCAGCTCGCCACGGGCCTTTTCACGGGCCTGGTCCAGCGCAACGTGGTAGGACAGGATCAGCGGGCAGGACGGGCTGATACGCAGGCGCTCGCGCACCGGTACGCCTTTTTCTTCCAGCTTGATGATTTCCCGCAGCAAGGCGTCGGGCGCAACCACCACACCGTTGCCGATCAGGCACTGGACGCCTTCGCGCAGCACGCCCGACGGAATCAGGTGCAGGACGGTTTTCTCACCGTCGATGACCAAGGTGTGGCCTGCGTTGTGGCCACCCTGGTAGCGCACTACGGCGGCAGCATGTTCGGTCAGCAGATCAACGATCTTGCCTTTGCCCTCATCACCCCACTGGGTGCCCAGGACTACGACATTCTTACCCATAACACTTGTCCTCATTCGCGCAAACTTGGTGCCGGCTTCGGCCGGCGGGAAAACTCAAGAAGCCAGCGGCAATACTTGCCAAAGCCCGTTCTGCTGAATCAATTGCCGGTCGCAGTCCGCTTCACGGGCGGCGGCCAAAGGTTGCCCTGGCAAAGCCTGGACAACACGCTGACCCTCACTGCGCAACTGGCAGACCGCCTGCCAGAGTGCCGCATCCGTACTGTCAGGCATCCAGATACCGCCAGACGGTAGCTCGACTTCAGCACGCCCCAGGGTCACCAGGGTTTTCAAATCGGTGGAGAAACCGGTCGCCGGACGGGCACGACCAAAGTCAGCGCCGATGTCGTCATAACGGCCGCCCTGGGCGATGGACTGCCCCACGCCCGGTACGAACACCGCGAACACGACACCGGTGTGGTAGTGATAACCGCGCAACTCGCCCAGGTCGAAATACAGCGGCAACTCGGGGAAGCGCACCGACAGACGCTCGGCAATCGCCAGCAAGTCGTCCAGCGCGGCCAACACCGGCGCCGGTGCATGGGCCAGGCGTTCACGGGCCGCGACCAATACTTCACGCCCGCCGCACAGGTCCACCAGCGCCCGCAGCATGCCCGACAGATCGGCCGGCAGGCCCTCGGTCAGGCTGATGACTTCGTCGATGGCCTTGCGCTGCAGGGCATCGAACAGCTGCTGTTCAACTTCGCCGGACAAACCGGCCGCACGGGCCAGGCCGCGATAGATGCCGACATGCCCCAGGTCCATGTGGACATCCGGCACGTCAGCCAGTTGCAGCATGGCCAGCATCAGGCTGATGACTTCCACGTCGCTGCTCGGGCTGGCATCGCCATACAACTCGGCGCCCAATTGGATCGGGCTGCGCGAAGAGGACAAGGCGCGCGGCTGGGCATGCAGCACACTGCCGGCGTAGCACAGGCGGCTCGGGCCCTCGCGGCGCAGGGTGTGGGCGTCGATGCGCGCCACTTGCGGCGTGATGTCGGCACGAAAGCCCATCTGCCGACCCGACTGCGGGTCGATTACCTTGAAGGTGCGCAGGTCCAGGTCCTGGCCCGCGCCGGTGAGCAGGGATTCCAGGTACTCGATATGCGGGGTGACGACGAACTCGTAACCCCAGCTCTGGAACAGATCCAACACCTGCCGACGCGCCACTTCGATACGCGCAGCTTCCGGTGGCAGTACTTCTTCGATGCCATCTGGCAGCAGCCAGCGGTCTACCGTTGCCATTACGCCATTCCCCTATGGTCCGGGCGGCCAGCTTTCGGACTGGCCTTGAGTGAAGCAGAAAATACCTGCGCCAGGCGCGCAGCTTGGGCAAAAAACGCGCAAGAGCGACGTGACGAATGGCCCATCATCGGCCTCGCCCGGCACTTTCCTCGAAAAACCTGTCGAGTCGTTCAACCCGACGCCTGCACCTATAAAACCGCAATCGAACGTGCAGACGCAAAAAAGCCGGGAATTTCCCGGCTGCCGCATCATACACACGTTTTCCCAAAGGATCACCCCGCCCGACGTTTTAGCCGCCGGGCGGAGTGTCTCAGGTCAACGCCGCATCAAGGCTTGGACTTTTCCAGGTAGTGGAAGAAGTCGCTGCTTGGGTCCAGGACCAGGACGTCGGATTTGTTCGCGAAGCTTTCACGGTAGGCACGCAGGCTACGGTAGAACGCGTAGAACTCCTGATCCTGACCATAAGCCTTGGCGTAGATCGAAGCGGCCTGGGCATCACCATCACCACGGACCTCTTCCGATTCACGATAGGCTTCGGCCAGCAGCACGCGGCGTTGGCGATCGGCGTCGGCACGGATGCCTTCGGCCAGCTCGTTACCCTTGGCGCGGTGCTCGCGAGCTTCACGCTCACGCTCGGTGCTCATCCGCTCGAACACGCTGCGGTTCACTTCCTTCGGCAGGTCGATAGCCTTGACCCGGACATCGACCACTTCGATACCCAGCTCTTTTTCCGCCATCGCATTCAGCGAACGGGTGATGTCGGCCATGAGCGCATCACGCTCGCCGGACACCACTTCATGCAGCGTGCGCTTACCGAACTGGTCACGCAGGCCCGATTCCAGACGACGGGACAGACGCTCGTCGGCGATCTGCTTGAGGCCCGAGGTCGCGGTGTAGAAGCGCTCGGCATCCTTCACGCGCCACTTGGCGTAGGCGTCCACCATCACGGCTTTCTTTTCCAGTGTCAGGAAGCGTTGCGTCGGCGCATCCAGCGTCATCAGGCGAGCGTCGAACTTGCGCACCTTGTTGACGTACGGCACCTTCACATGCAGCCCCGGCTGGACATCAGCCTGGACCACGCGACCGAATTGCAGCAACACCGCGCGCTCGGTCTGAGCCACGATGTAGAAGCAGTTCCAGGCAGCGATCGCCACGACGACACCGACAATAAGGGCGATCAGCGATTTATTGCTCATCAGCGACTCTCCCTGGTACGTGCTTGCTGTTGTTGCAGGTCCGCCGCCGCACGGGTGCTGGCCTCATTGCTGGCCGCCGTCGAACTGGCCGGTGGCGTACTGGTGTTTCGACCGCTCTCGACCATCTTGTCCAGCGGCAGGTACAGCAGATTGCTCTGGCCGTTCTTGTTGCCGGTCACGAGGACCTTGCTGGTGTTGCTGAAGACTTCCTGCATGGTGTCCAGGTACAGACGCTGGCGGGTCACTTCAGGGGCCTTGCGATATTCGGCCACCAGCTTGGTGAAGCGATCGGCCTCACCCTTGGCACGGGAGACCACTTCATCGCGGTAACCGTTGGCATCCTCGATAATGCGCTGGGCCTGGCCACGGGCTTCCGGCACGACGCCGTTGGCATAGGTTTCGGCCTGGTTGCGCGAACGCTGCTCGTCTTCACGGGCACGGATCACGTCATCGAAGGCTTCCTGGACCTCACGCGGTGCCGCTGCGCTCTGGACGTTGACCTGGGTGACGGTGATACCGGTGCGATAGGTATCGAGGAAACGTTGCAGACGCTCCTTGATTTCGCTCGCCATCAGCTCGCGACCTTCGGTCAGCACCTGGTCCATGGCGGTGGAACCCACCACATGGCGCAAGGCACTTTCGGTCGCGTGCTGCAAGCTGATCTCCGGCTGGTCGACGTTCAGCACGAAGTCCTGCAGGTTGGTGATCTTGTATTGCACGGTCAGCGGCACTTCGACGATGTTCTCGTCTTCCGTGAGCATCTGGCCCTGCTTGGTGTACGCCCGCTCACGCGTGACGTTCTCCATGTACTTCTGGTCGATCGGCGGGAAATAGATGTTCAGGCCCGGGCCAACCGTCTCGTAGTACTTGCCGAAGCGCAGCACCACGGCTTGCTCCTGTTCGTCCACGACATAGACCGCGCTGTACAGCCAGACAGCCGCCAGCACGACGAGGCCGATGCCGAGCAGGCCGAAACCGCCGCCCTTGCCCGAGCGACCACCGCCCTCATCACCGCGTTTTTTACCACCACCGAACAAACCGTTCAGGCTTTCCTGCAGCTTTCGGAAGGCCTCGTCGAGATCCGGCGGCCCCTTGCGGTCGCCGTTGTTACGACGCTTGCCACCCCAAGGATCCTGATTATTCGAGTTGCCACCCGGCTCATTCCAAGCCATAGCGCTCTCCATCTGATAAAGCAAAGACGCACCCACGGCGCGCCGACCAATGCTACAGAATGCCTGACACCGCTTTCTCAGGCTTTTATTGCAAAGTGTGTTGCTCGATGAATTCCATCGGTTGCAGCCCTTCGCGACTGACCAGCCGGTTGAGCTCCGACCGAGGCAGGCGAACAGCCAGCAGGCAGACACCTTCTTCGTCGTGTTCTTCTTTTTGCACGGCCCCCAGCTCGAAAAACTGCGCACGAAGCCGGGCGAAACGTTGCGGCAACTTCAGGGTGCCGACAAACAGATCATTGCCCAACAGCTCGGCCACGGCCTGCTTGAGCAGGTCCAGGCCGGTGCCGTCACGGGCCGACAGCCAGACCCGTTGCGGCTTGCCATCGGCATCGCGCTGGATCTGCGGCTCCACGCCTTCGAGCAAATCGAGTTTGTTGTATACCTCGAGGATCGGCAAGTCCTGGGCTCCGATCTCGCCCAGCACCACCATCACCTGCTCGATCTGCAGCATCCGGTCCGGCTCGGCGGCATCGATCACGTGCAACAGCAGGTCGGAGTTGCTCGACTCTTCGAGCGTAGCCCGGAAAGCCTCGACCAGCTTATGCGGCAGGTGACGGATGAAGCCCACGGTGTCGGCCAGCACGATCGGCCCGAGGTCGTCCAGGTCGAGCCGGCGCAGGGTCGGGTCGAGCGTGGCGAACAACTGGTCGGCGGCGTAGACGTCGGATTGGGTGACATTGTTGAACAGGGTCGATTTGCCGGCGTTGGTATAACCCACCAGTGAAACCGTCGGGATATCCGCGCGCTTGCGACCGCGGCGCGACTGCTCGCGCTGGCTGCGGACCTTTTCCAGCCGCCCCTTGATCTGGCGCAGGCGAACCCGCAACAGGCGTCGGTCGGTTTCCAGCTGGGTTTCACCCGGGCCGCGCAGGCCGATACCGCCTTTCTGCCGCTCAAGGTGAGTCCAGCCGCGAACCAGCCGCGTACTCATGTGCTCAAGCTGGGCCAGTTCGACCTGGAGCTTGCCCTCATGGGTGCGGGCGCGCTGGGCGAAGATATCGAGGATCAACCCCGTGCGGTCGATCACGCGACACTCGAAGACACGTTCGAGGTTACGTTCCTGACTGGGCGTGAGGATGTGATTGAAAATCACCAGATCGACCCGCTCGGCCTTGACCAGGTCGCGCAACTCCTCGACCTTGCCACTGCCGATCAGGAACTTGGCGGTTGGCCGATGACGCGGCACGTTGAAAAACGCGACGGTCTCGGCGCCGGCCGAAAGTGCCAATTCCTGAAACTCCTGCGGATCTTCGCGCGCCTCAGGGTCCTGTCCATCCAAGTGAACGAGAATGGCTCGTTCACCACCACCGTGGCGCTCAAAGAACAAAGGAGGCTCCTATCAGGCGTTACCCGGTTCAGCGTCACCGCCTTCGGATTCGGTTGCGCTAGGCAGACGAATTGGACGAACGGGCACCACTGTCGAGATCGCGTGCTTGTAGACCATCTGGCTGACGGTGTTTTTCAGAAGGATGACGAACTGGTCGAAAGACTCGATCGTGCCTTGCAGTTTGATCCCGTTGACCAGATAGATGGACACCCCAACTTTCTCTTTACGTAAAGTGTTCAAGTAAGGGTCTTGTAGCGAATGCCCTTTTGACATGTGCCGCACTCCTTTAAGGATCAATAATAAAAATCGGAATCAGATGGCTTGGGCCGTCACACCCCCAAGGATAGACGGCAATTGCAAGGACTCAGCTCAATATGGAGATGGTCCCGAGGTATTTCAAGGCGCGTGGCAGATTGTCGCAATCGAGACTGTCGAGCCAATGCAGGTCAGTCCAGCTGCGCAGCCAGGTGAACTGGCGTTTCGCCAATTGGCGCGTGGCAATGATCCCACGCTCCTGCATCTCGGCTGACGTCAGCTTGCCGTCCAGGTAATCCCAGACTTGTCGATAACCTACCGCACGCATAGACGGCAACCCGGCATGCAGGTCACTTCGCTCACGCAGGGCTACGACCTCGTCTATGAACCCCTGTTCCAACATTAATGTGAATCTTTGTTCAATTCGCCGATGCAGCACTTGCCGGTTCGCCGGAGCGATGGCCAGATTCGCGACAGTATAGGGCAATTGTTGCAGTCCCGAAGCGGCTGCTTCAGTACTTTGCGCAGTTTGTCGCTGGCGCAGGGCAGTCATGCTCTGGCCACTGACCCGATAAACCTCCAGGGCTCGACTCAGTCGCTGCGGGTCATTGGGGTGAATACGCGCTGCCGATTCCGGGTCGATGACCGCCAATTGCTCGTGCAGGGCTTGCCAGCCCAGGCGCGCGGCTTCTTCTTCAATCTGCGCGCGCACCTCGGGATCGGCCGCCGGCATGTCCGCCAGCCCCTCGACCAAGGCCTTGTAATACAGCATCGTGCCGCCCACCAGCAGGGGGATCTTGCCCCGCGCGGTGATTTCGGCCATGGCCTGGAGCGCGTCACGGCGGAAATCGGCCGCCGAATAGGCCTCGGCCGGGTCGAGGATGTCGATCAGGCGGTGGGGGAATTCGGCCAGCAACGCTTTCGACGGCTTGGCGGTGCCGATGTCCATGCCCCGGTAGACCAAGGCCGAATCGACGCTGATCAATTCGCAGGGCAGGACCTTGGTCAACTCAATGGCCAGGTCGGTCTTGCCGGCGGCGGTCGGGCCCATCAGGAAAATCGCGGGTGGCAACGGGTTCATCAACGACCGCGCAGGAACAGTTTGTCCAGGTCGTCCAGGCCCAATTGGGTCCAGGTCGGCCGGCCATGGTTGCATTGACCACTGCGTTCGGTGTTTTCCATGTCCCGCAGCAGACCGTTCATTTCCGGCAGGGCCAGGCGCCGGTTGGCGCGGATCGCGCCGTGGCAGGCCATGGTGCCGAGCAGTTCGTTCAGGTGCGCCTGGATCCGGTCGCTGGTGCCATATTCCATCAAGTCCGCCAGCACGTCACTGACCAGGCGATTGGCCTCGGCCTGCTTCAGCAACGCCGGGATCTGGCGGATCGCCAGGGTTTCCGGGCCCAGGCGCTGCAATTCGAAGCCCAGGCGCTGGAACCAGGCCACATGTTCTTCGGCGCAATCGGCTTCGCGCTGGCTGACGGCCAGGGATTCGGGCACCAACAGCGGCTGGCCGCTCAGGCCTTCGCTGGCCATGGCAATTTTCAGGCGCTCGTACATGATCCGCTCATGGGCGGCGTGCATGTCCACCAGGACCAGGCCCTGAGCATTTTCCGAGAGGATATAGATGCCCTTGAGTTGCGCCAGGGCGTAGCCCAGCGGCGGGATATCGCCCTGGCCATCGGGCATCGCCGCCGCGCCGGCTTCCGGCAAGGGCTTGAAGAACTCGCGATAGGCCGCCTGGGCCTCGGCTGCGGGCACAGTGGATTGTGGACGCGGGGTGTATTGATACTGATAGCCGCTGCCAGCGCCGCTGCCGGCCGTGTTGTAGCTCGGCTGAGGCTGGGGTTGCTCCAGCAATGCGTTGGCCGCCAAGCGCATTTCGCCCTGGGGCCCGAATTCGCCCGCCTCCAGCCCCGTTGGCCGGACCATGCCCGCCACTGCCGCTGGCGCCGCCAGTTGATCTTCCGGACGTACATCGCCCAAGGCGCGGTGCAAGGTGCCGTAGAGGAAATCGTGGACCATGCGCCCATCACGGAAACGCACCTCATGCTTGGTCGGGTGCACGTTGACGTCCACCACCGCCGGATCGACTTCAAAAAACAGCACGAAGGTCGGATGCCGGCCATTGAACAGCACGTCGCGATAGGCCTGGCGCACCGCGTGAGCCACCAGTTTGTCGCGCACCGCCCGGCCGTTCACGTAGAAATACTGCAGGTCCGCCTGGCTGCGGGAGAACGTTGGCAACCCGACCCAACCCCACAGGTGCAGGCCATTGCGCTCCACCTCGATGGGCAAGGCCTGCTCCAGGAAACCCGCTCCGCACACCGCGCCCACGCGCCGGGCGCGGGCTGCATCATCGCGGGCCTCGTGCAGGCTGAGGATAGTCTTGCCGTTGTGGCGCAAATGGAACGCCACGTCAAAACGCGCCAGGGCCAGGCGCTTGATGACTTCTTGCAGGTGATCGAATTCAGTCTTCTCGGCCTTGAGAAATTTGCGCCGTGCCGGGGTGTTGAAAAATAAATCGCGCACTTCCACCGAGGTGCCCACCGGATGGGCCGCGGGCTGGACGCGAGAGGCCATGTCGCGGCCTTCGGTCTCGACCTGCCAGGCCTGCTCGGCGTCGCGGGTGCGTGAGGTGAGGGTCAGGCGCGACACCGAACTGATGGACGCCAGCGCTTCACCCCGGAAACCCAGGCTCATGACCCGTTCAAGGTCTTCCAGGTCTCGGATCTTGCTGGTGGCGTGACGCGCCAGGGCCAGCGGCAGGTCGTCGGAGGAAATACCACCACCGTCATCGCGCACCCGCAGCAGCTTGACGCCACCCTGCTCGACATCCACATCGATGCGCCTGGCCCCGGAGTCGAGGCTGTTTTCCAGCAGCTCCTTGATGACCGATGCCGGACGCTCGACCACTTCCCCGGCGGCGATCTGGTTCGCCAGCCGAGGGCTGAGCAGTTCGATGCGGGCGGTGCTGCCGATCACTTCGTCACTCATTGCTTGACCGCCACTTCGTTGCCCGGAATGGTCAAGGTCTGGCCAATCTTGAGCTCATCGCTCTTGAGATTGTTGGCGCTGCGCAAGGTGGCGGGCGACACCTGGTAGCGCACGGCAATCATCGCCAGGGTTTCGCCAGGGTTGACGCGGTGGTCCCGTGGCCCCTGGGCGATCTTGCCGGAATCCCGCAGCCAGGCGATGTAGGTGCCCGGCGGTGGGTTCTGCTGGAAGAACTGTCGCACGCCGCTGCTGATGGATCGGGCCAAGGCCTGCTGGTGGCTGGAGGACGACAGCTTGGACGCCTCGTTTGAATTGGAGATGAAGCCGGTCTCCACCAGGATCGACGGGATGTCGGGCGACTTGAGCACCATGAACCCAGCCTGTTCGACGCGCTGCTTGTGCAGCGGCGTGACACGACCGATGTTGCTCAGGACTTTCTGGCCGACGTTCAAGCTGGAGGTCAACGAGGCGGTCATCGACAAATCGAGCAAGACACCGGCAAGCATGCGGTCCTTGTCGTCGAGGCTGACGTTGCCGGCACCGCCGATCAGGTCGGAACGGTTTTCGCTGTCGGCCAGCCAACGGGCGGTCTCGGACGTGGCGCCACGGTCGGACAGGGCAAACACCGAGGCCCCGAACGCGGCTTTCGAAGGCGCGGCGTCGGCGTGAATGGAGACGAACAGGTCGGCGCCCTTCTTGCGGGCGATCTCGGTACGACCGCGCAAAGGAATGAAATAGTCGCCGGTGCGGGTCAGTTCGGCGCGGAAGCCTTTCATGCCGTTGACCTGGCGCTGCAATTCACGGGCGATGGCAAGCACCACGTCTTTTTCACGTTGCCCGCGCGAGCCCGAGGCCCCCGGGTCCTCGCCGCCATGACCGGCATCGATCACTACGATGATATCGCGCTTGCCGGCCGGGGCCGGTGGCAGCTTGAGCGCAGGCTCGGTCGGGGTCACCGGCACCGCGGGCACCGTGGCAACCTTGGTCGGCGGCGGTGGCGGTGGGTCGGCATCGGCCGGGTTGTCGAACAGGTCCACCACCAGCCGGTTGCCGTACTGGGCGTTGGGGGCCAGGGTGAAGCTTTTCGGGGTCACGGCTTTTTTCAGGTCGATGACCACCCGCAGGTCGGTGGGCGTACGCTGGGCCGAGCGCATCGCGGTAATCGGCGTATTGGCGGTAGCGACGTTCAATGGCGCGCCCAGGGAGGCACCGTTGATGTCGATCACCAGGCGATCCGGGGCGGTCAGGGTGAATACGCTGTGCTGCACCGGCCCCGTCAGATCGAACACCAGCCGTGTGTTGTCCGGCGCCCGCCAGAGGCGAACGCTGTTGACCTTTGTCTCGGCCACAGCATCGACGGCCAGTGCCGTAAGCAACAGTCCTACGACAGCAACCACCGCGCGAAAGCGCATACCAAACCCCATCATCAATTAGTTTTCCAATGCCAAAGCGGCACACCACGACTCACCACGGGCACCTTGCGGCGTCAGTTTCAGCGAGCGCCCGCCGTTCTGCGCGCCAATGGTAATGGTCAGGTCGGGCTTTGGCAAAAAGCCTGCACCCTTCTGGGGCCATTCGATCAGGCACAAGGCGTCATCTTCGAAATAATCGCGAATGCCAAGGAATTCCAGCTCCTCAGGATCCACCAGTCGATACAGGTCGAAATGGAAGGCACGAATGTCGCCGATCTCGTAGGGTTCGACCAAGGTGAACGTGGGGCTCTTGACCGAGCCGACGTGCCCGAGGCCGCGGATGATGCCACGGGACAAGGTGGTTTTCCCCGCGCCGAGGTCGCCTTCGAGAAAAATCAGGCCGTGGCCGGCAGTGATCTGCGCGATGCGGGCGCCAAATTGTGTCATGGCTTGTTCGTCCGCCACGTACAGGGTTACTTCAGACACGGTGAATGCTCCTCCAACAACTGACGAATGGCCGGGATCAGATCGGTCGCCGCCAATCCCCGGCCCGAGCGACCGACCTTGGCACCGGCATTGGCATGCAGCCAGACCGCCAGGCACGCGGCCTCGAAGCTTTCCATGCCCTGGGCCAGCAAGGCCCCGACCACGCCAGCCAGCACATCCCCCAGGCCGGCGGTGGCCATGGCCGGATGGCCCTGGCCGCAGACTGCCAGGCGACCATCCGGGCTGGCGACCAGGCTGCCGGCTCCCTTGAGGATCACCGTGGCGGTGTATTTCTGGCTCAAGGCATGAGCCGCCGCCGGACGATCGGCCTGCACCTGGGCGGTGGATATCTCCAGCAGCCGCGCCGCCTCGCCCGGATGCGGGGTGATCACGCAATGTTCAGGCAGACGGACGTCGCCGGCGCTCAGCAGGTTCAGCGCATCGGCATCCCACACTTGCGGCAGTGGCGCATTGGCTGCGGCCGATAACAGGCTACGTCCCCAGGCAGCCTGGCCCAGGCCCGGCCCGACCACCAGCACGCTGGCCTGCTGGAGCAAGCCCATCAATTGGTTCGCCGAATGGGTGCCCTGCACCATGACTTCCGGCAAACGCATCAGCGCGGCGGACACATGCTCGCTGCGGGTCGCCATCGAAATCATGCCCGCCCCGCAGCGCAGCGCGCTTTCGGCGCTCATCTGGATGGCGCCACCAAAGCCCCGGTCGCCACCGATCAACAGCACGTGACCGAACTTGCCTTTGTGGGAAGTGGCGGCGCGAGGTGTCAGATGCGGCAGATTGTGAGGTAGGAGCAGTCGGGCATTGGCCGGTGCTGCTTCAACGATATCCGGATCGGCGTGCAGGTCATTGAATACCAGCTCACCCACCCGGTCCGCCGCTTCGCCCGTGAACAACCCCAGCTTCAAGCCAATGAAGGTCACGGTCAGGTCGGCCGCCACTGCCGTACCCAACACCCGGCCGGTGTCGGCACACAATCCTGAGGGGATATCCACCGCCGCGACCGGCAGGCCGCTGACGTTGATCGTATCGATGGCCTGCACATACGGCTCACGCACATCGCCACTCAGGCCCGTGCCAAGCAACGCGTCCAGCAGCACGCCACGCAACTCGGCTTCATCCGACCACGGTTCCATCGGCACGCCCACCGCCACCGCCTCGGCGTGGGCATTGGCGGCGTCCCCCTGCAATCGCCGGGGTTCGCCCACCGTCAGCACCCGCACCGACCAGCCGGCACGCCGGGCCAGGGTCGCGACCAGGTAACCATCGCCGGCATTGTTGCCATGGCCGGCCAGCACGGTCAGCTCATGGGCGTCAGGCCAGCGTCGGACGATCGCGCGCCAGGTGGCACGGGCGGCGCGCTGCATCAATTCAAAGCCAGCAGTGCCTGCGGCGATCAGTTGTGCGTCGAGGGCCCGGACCTGCGCGGCGCTGTACAGCGCGTCGGGAAAATCATCTTTAGTGTGCGGCATGCGTCTTCGGGCTCCGATGTCTGGCAGAATTATACGCATCTCAGCTCTGGTTTCTCTCGCCTCATGCCTGCCATTCCCACAGACCTCCCCGCCCTCGCCCAATCCATCAAGGAATGGGGCCGCGAGCTGGGTTTCCAGCAGGTCGGCATCAGCGGCCTGGACTTGGCCGAGCATGAGCAACACCTGCAACGCTGGCTCGAGGCCGGCTACCACGGCGAAATGGACTACATGGGCGCCCATGGCAGCAAACGCTCGCACCCCGAGGAATTGGTGCCCGGCACATTACGCGTGGTGTCCCTGCGCATGGATTACCTGCCGGGCGACACCCAGATGGCGCAGATGCTCGGCCAACCGGAAAAAGCCTACGTCTCGCGTTATGCGTTGGGCCGCGATTACCACAAATTGATCCGTAAACGCGTGCAACAATTGGCGGAAAAAATCCAGGCGGTCATCGGTCCCTTTGGCTACCGCGCCTTCGTCGACAGCGCGCCGGTCCTGGAAAAAGCCATCGCCGAACAGGCCGGCCTGGGCTGGATCGGTAAAAACACCCTGGTATTGAACCGCAAGGCCGGCAGTTATTTTTTCCTGAGCGAGCTGTTCGTCGACTTGCCGCTGCCGACAGACCCGCCCCACGGCACCGAACATTGCGGAAAATGCACCGCGTGCCTGGACATTTGTCCGACGAATGCCTTCGTCGGGCCCTACGTGCTCGATGCCCGCCGCTGCATTTCCTACCTGACCATCGAGCTGAAAAGCGCCATTCCCGAAGAGTTGCGGCCACTGATCGGCAACCGGGTGTTCGGCTGCGACGATTGCCAGATTGTCTGCCCGTGGAACCGCTTCGCCCGTCCGTCGGGGGAAAGCGATTTCAAGCCGCGGCACAACCTGGACAATGCCGGGCTGGCCGAGTTGTTCCTGTGGGACGAAGACACATTTCTCAGCAGCACCGAAGGTTCACCGCTGCGCCGTGCCGGTTACGAACGCTGGCTGCGCAATCTGGCGGTGGGCCTGGGCAATGCGCCGTCGACGATTCCCGTGCTGCAAGCGCTGGAGGCGCGGCGTGACTATCCGTCGGAGCTGGTGCGCGAGCATGTGGAATGGGCGTTACGCCAACATGCCGAGCGTCAGACTTCGTCGTTGTAGACGAACTTCGGCATTTCCCAGTGAAAGCGAATTGCCAGGAGCCGCAGCAGGAAACCGCCAAACAAGGTGATGAGGATCGCCTGCTCGTTCGGCAGTTGCAGGAAGACACACAGCAGATAACACCACGCCGCGGCAAACGAGACGCTGGCGTAGAGTTCGCGACGGAAGATCAGCGGAATATCGTTGCAAAAGATGTCCCGCAGAATGCCACCGAACACCCCGGTAATCACCCCGCTAACCGACGCCACCAGCATGCCATGGCCCATTTCCAGGGCCGTCATGCAACCGATCAGCGTGAACGCCACCAGGCCCACGGCGTCGAGCACCAGGAACAGTGAGCGCAGATGGCGCATCCAGCGCGCCATGAACACCGTCAACATCGCCGCCGCGGTGGTCAGCACCAGGTATTCCGGATGCTTGACCCACGTAAGCGGGTAATGACCGAGCAACACGTCGCGCACCGAGCCGCCACCCAGCGCCGTGACACAGGCGATCAGCACCACGCCGAACCAGTCCATGCCCCGCCGCCCGGCAGACAAGGCGCCGGTCATGGCTTCAGCGGTGATGGCGATCAGATAAAGCATCAGCAACATGATGGCGGTCCATACGAGAAGGCGCGCAGTCTAGCCAGTTTGGGCTGGCACCAAAAGAGGGCGCGGCCCCGTCTTCTGCCTGAACACCATGCAGCCAAGCCCAAACAACTCCTTGTGGCGAGGGAGCTTGCTCCCGCTCGGCTGCGCAGCAGCCGCAAACCAGACAATTCGGTCTTCCTGGAAAACTGTTGGGGCCTGCTTCGCAGGCCAGCGGGAGCAAGCTCCCTCGCCACAAAAGCTGTCTCGCCGCAGTAGCCTTCGAGTCGACTCAGAACTTGATGAAGTGCTTACGGTAATGCTGCAACTCGGCAATGGACTCGCGGATGTCGTCCAGGGCCAGGTGGGTGCTGCCTTTCTGGAAGCTGTCGCGCACTTCCGGTGCCCAGCGGGCGGCCAGTTCCTTGAGGGTGGAGACGTCCAGGTTGCGGTAGTGGAAGTAGCTTTCCAGGGATTTCATGTGGGTATAAAGGAAGCGACGATCCTGGCAGATGCTGTTGCCACAGATCGGCGACTTGCCCTTGGGCACCCACTGCTCCAGGAACGCGAGGGTCTGGGCTTCGGCTTCGGCCATGCTGATCTTGCTCTCGCGCACCCGCTGGGTCAGGCCCGAGCCGCCGTGCTGGCGGGTGTTCCACTCGTCCATGCCGGCCAGGATCTCGTCGCTGTGATGGATCGCGATCACCGGGCCCTCGGCCAGGGTGTTGAGGTCGCTGTCGGTGACGATGGTGGCCATTTCGATGATGACGTCAGTGTCAGGGTTCAGACCGGTCATTTCCAGGTCGATCCAGATCAGGTTCTGCGGGTTTTGCATAGGGAGGCTCCTCGGCGTAGCCACGCAGTTTAGCCTAGGCAGCCCCTTGGGCGTGCTAAACTCGCCGCCGTTTTACCCTATTCGCTGTATTTCTTCATACGGAACACCCATGGCCAAACGCCAACTCAATCGTCGTCAAAACTGGCGCATCGAAAAGATCCAGGGTGAGCGCGCCGCCCGCGCCGCCAAACGCGAATCCAGTGCTGTCGAAGCCCTGGAGGGTGGCGACCTGGGTCCTGAACAGACCGGCCTGGTGATCGCCCACTTCGGCGTGCAGGTCGAGGTCGAGGCCCAGGAAGGCGAACTGGCCGGCCAGGTGTTCCGCTGCCACTTGCGCGCCAACCTGCCGGCGCTGGTGACGGGCGACCAGGTGGTCTGGCGTGCCGGCAACCAGGGCATCGGCGTGATTGTCGCGCAACTGCCGCGCCACACCGAGCTATGCCGCCCGGACAGCCGGGGCCAGCTCAAGCCCGTGGCCGCCAACGTCGACATGATCGTTATTGTGTTCGCGCCGTTGCCCGAGCCCCACGCCAACCTGATCGACCGCTACCTGGTGGCCGCCGAGCACGCCGGCATCCGCCCGTTGCTGCTGCTCAACAAGTTCGACCTGATCGACGAACACAACGCCCCGGCGCTGAACGCCCTGCTGTCGGTCTACCGGGACTTGGGTTATCCGGTGCTGGAAGTCTCGGCCCACCACGGTAACGGCATGGAACAATTGCAACAGCAGTTGGACGGGCGCATCAGTGTGTTCGTCGGCCAGTCCGGCGTCGGCAAGTCTTCGTTGGTCAACAGCCTGCTGCCGGAAGTCGAGACCCGCGTCGGGCCGTTGTCCGAGCTGTCCGGCCAAGGCACCCACACCACGACCACGGCGCGGCTGTTCCACTTCCCTGGTGGCGGTGAACTGATCGACTCGCCGGGTATCCGCGAATTCGGCCTGGGCCACGTCAGCCGGGCCGATGTCGAAGCCGGGTTCATCGAGTTCAACGAGCTGATCGGTACCTGCCGCTTCCGCGACTGCAAGCACGACCGCGAACCCGGTTGCGCCCTGCTCAAGGCCCTGGAAGAAGGTCGCGTGCATCAGCAACGGATGAACAGCTACCGCTCGATCATCGCCAGCCTGCCGGAAAGCAGTTATTGACCTGCACGCAGTATCAAGCCGATCACTCTTGTGGCGAGGGAGCTTGCTCCCGCTGGACTGCGAAGCAGGCCCCAACAGTCTCCAGCCAGACCGAGTTGTCCGGTCTTGCGACTGCTGCGCAGCCGAGCGGGAGCAAGCTCCCTCGCCACAAAGGCAAGCAATCCTCAAGTAAACAGTGGACCCACAAAAAAGCCGACATCGAGGTCGGCTTTTTTGTGGGTCACTGCGCCGGCGGCTCGGCCGGTTTCGGTGCGGTGTCGTCGAACAGGTTCAGCCGCTCGCGCAGCTCATGGGCCGGTACGGGTTGCTGGTCCGCCGGCAACGCATTCGGATCGACCGCTGCACCTGGCGTAGCCTGTGGAGCTGGCACTTCACCCGGTGCACCCTCGCCCGGAACCGAATCGGGCGCCGGATCGTCGGTTTGTGAGCCCTCGATGGCTTTCTGCGCCTTCTTGGTCAACACCACGATGTCGATGCGCCGGTTGACCGGGTTGAACGGGTCCTTGCGGTCGAACAGCGCCGAAGAGGCATAACCGACCACCCGTGCCACCTGCTCGTCCGGATAGCTGCCGGCCACCAGGGCGCGACGGGCCGCGTTGGCGCGGTTGGCGGACAATTCCCAGTTTCCGTAGTCACCCTTACCGATGTAAGGCTTGGCATCGGTATGACCACTGATGCTGATTTTGTTCGGCACCGCCTTGATGGTGTCGGCCATGGCCAGCAGGATATCTTCGAAATAAGGCTTCAGACGTGCGCTGCCAGAATCGAACATCGGCCGGTTCTCGGCGTCCATGATCTGGATGCGCAAGCCGTTCGGGGTAATTTCGAACAGGATCTGGTCCTTGAACTTCTGCAGCTCCGGGTTCTCTTCGACCTTGTTCTGCAATTCCTGCAGCAGCAACTCCAAACGCTCGCGCTCGACCTGCTCGGCCATGCCCTCGACCTGCTCGGAATCCACCGTGACCTTGTCGGGCTGGGGCTGGGACTTGACCTCGGGATTGAGGGTCGTGTCCGGCGCCAGGGTCGGCGAGCCGCCCAGGTCGATGATGTAGGGCGTGCCGCTTTCGGAAAAGCCGACCGGGTCCTTGAAGTAACCGGCGATGGCGATCTTCTGTTCCGGGGTTGCCGTGGACAGCAGCCACAGCACCAGGAAGAACGCCATCATCGCCGTGGCGAAGTCGGCGAAGGCAATTTTCCAGGCACCGCCATGGTGCCCGCCGGCAATGCGCTTGATGCGCTTGACGATGATCGGCTGGTTATTTTCCATGACTTAGCGACCGCGAACCGCTTGTTCCAGCTCGGCGAAGCTTGGACGGTGCGCCGGGTACAGGACCTTGCGACCGAATTCCACCGCCAGCGATGGCGGCATGCCCGAGGCCGAGGCCACCAGGGACGCCTTGATGGCTTCGTAGACGTTGAGTTCTTCCTTGGCATCATGGGCCAGGGAATGGGCCAGCGGGCCGAAGAAGCCATAGGCGGCCAAAATACCGAAGAAGGTACCTACCAGCGCCGCACCCACGTGCAGGCCGATGGACGCCTGGTCGCCTTCGCCCAGGGAGGCCATGGTCACCACGATCCCCAATACCGCCGCGACGATACCGAAGCCAGGCATGCCGTCGGCGATGCCGTTGACCGCGTGGGACGGGTGCTCCAGGTCTTCCTTGAGGCTGTACAGTTCCATGTCGAACAGGCCTTCGAGCTCATGGGGCGCCATGTTGCCGGACGACATGATGCGCAGGTAATCACAGATGAACGCCGTCATGCGGTCATCCTTCAGCACCGACGGATACTTGGCGAAAATCGGGCTGGCGGCGGCGTCTTCGATGTCGCCTTCGATCGCCATCATGCCTTCGCGGCGGCTTTTATTGAGGATTTCGTAGATCAGCCCCAGCACCTCCAGATAGAAGGTGTGGCTGAAACGCGAGCCGAACATGCTCAAGGATTTCTTGAGCACGTGCATCGTCATATAGCCAGGGTTGGCCTGCAAGAATGCACCGAGGGCCGCGCCACCGATGATCAACACCTCGAAGGGTTGGATCAGGGCGGCGATCTTGCCGTGGGAGAGCACGTATCCGCCGAGCACGCTCGCGAACACGACAATGATGCCGATAATTTTAGCCATAGATAGAAAGTACTTACTTAAGTCGGGTTCAAGGTCATATTCGGAAGCTGAAAAATCTCTTCTTCTACTTATCGGCAAAACTGCGCCAGACTATAGGCTGTTCTGGCGAAAAGCCAATTAGCCCCGTTCCGGGCGTAGAGAATTCATACGATGATCACGTCCAGCCATGACTAACGAAACCAAGGTTCCAACGCCCCGACCGACCACCCTCGACGGCTGGGTGAAGCTGCTCAACGGCGTGCATCTGCCGGTGCCCCAGGCCAGCCACGACCTGGTCTGCAAGGCCCTCGCCGATAGCCGTCGCTCATTGCGCGACATCGCCGACCTGATGCAGGACAGCCCCGCGCTGGCCCTGAGCGTCATCCGCGAGGCCAACCATCACACCCATGGCAGCCTCGCTGAGCCTGCGGAAAATCTCGAAGTGGCCATCAACCGCCTCGGCCTCAAGCGCACCGAGGAGTTGCTCGCCCGCCTGCCGTCATTGCCGGGGCACGAAATCCCTGTTGCCTTGCGCCAGCTGCAATTGATCAGCCAGCATGCCACGCAACAGGCCAATGGTTTTTTCGCCAGCCGCCTGGCGCGGCTGTGGCAAGACATCCACTGGGGCAGCCTGTTGTTCCTGTCGCCGCTTTGGCCCCTGGCCTTGACTCACCCACGGTTGCTCGGGGAATGGGAATTGCGGGTCGTCCATAAAGGCGAGTCCGCACGCAAGGTCGAGCGCGAACTGTTCGGCGTCCGCCTGCTGGAGATCTGCCTGGCGCTGGTGGAGACCTGGCGTTTGCCGATCTGGGTGGCGCAAGGTTATCGCCTGTTGCTCAACGAACGCCGCGAACTGGTGAAAGTCCTGCGCATCGCCCGGGACAGCGAACATCCGCTGCGCCAGCAGAATCGCCTGGACGACGACCCAACCCTGCGGCGCTGGCTCAACCAGCCGGCCAACACCGTGTTGCTGGCCAACGGCCTGGCCCTCGCGGCGCAGCAGGCCTGGGACAGCCCTCACAACACTCGCTGGCAGTACCTCACCAGTTTGTATCTGCAAATGTCGATGGATGAAATCCAGCAGCAGTTGCACCAACAAGCCGCCAACAGCGCACGTCATCACGCCATGCCGGACCTCTGGCACCCGGCCGTGGCGCTGATCTGGCCTTGGGGCAGCCGCCGTATCCACCCCGGCTTGCTGCCCGCCGCGCCGCCCAGCGCCCAGGACCTGAGCCAGTGGCGCAAGCAATGTTCCGCCATGCTGGTGGAGCCGAGCCCCTTCCTCAACGCCATGCACCTGACCACGTCGGCACGGGACGCCCTGGTGGCCTGTGGCATGCGCCGGGTGATGATCCTGATGGCTGACCGCAGCCAGACCAGCGTGCGCGCTCACCAGACCGCCGGTTTGCCCAAGGAAGCCGCGGCCATGAGCTTTACCATCAGCCAGAGCAAAATCTTGCAACGATTACTGGCCCAGCAGGCCCAGGTTCGCCTGAACCCGGACAACAACGCGCAGTTTTCGGCGCTATTACCGCCGGGCCTGCGCAGCCTGTTCCGCGGCGAACACCTGCTGTTGCGCTCACTGACCTGCAATGGCCGGGTGATCATGCTGGTGGCGGTGGACCAGGGCGGCGGGCCGTTCTCGGACGTGACCGTGCAAGCCTTCGGCAAAACCGTGCAATGCATCGAAAGGGCCCTGCATACCTTTACCAACCGCGGCCGCTGAACTTGATACAATCCTTTCCCTTTGTGCCCCTGGAGACCTCACATGCCTGACTTCTCTGGCTTGCCGTTGGTGATCGAGCCGAGCGAGCTGCTGCCGCGCCTCGACGCCCGCGAACTGATTCTGGTGGACCTGACCAGCGCCGCCCGCTACGGCACCGGGCATATCCCCGGCGCACGTTTCGTCGACCCCAAGCGCACCCAGCTCGGCCAACCGCCGGCGCCGGGCCTGCTGCCGGCCAAGGCCGACCTCGATGCCCTCTTCGGTGAGCTCGGGCACAACCCGGATGCGGTCTACGTGGTCTATGACGATGAAGGCGGCGGCTGGGCCGGGCGGTTTATCTGGTTGCTGGACGTGATCGGCCACGGGAACTACCACTACCTCGACGGCGGCTTGCTGTCGTGGCTGGACGAGGGCCTGCCGGTGTCCATCGACGTCCCTGCACCCGTTGCAGGTCCGATCAGCCTGACGCTGCACGACGCGCCCACCGCCACCCGTGAATACCTGCAAAGCCGTCTCGGCGCTGCCGACCTGGCCATCTGGGACGCGCGCGGCCCGCTGGAATACTCCGGCGAAAAAGTCGTCGCGGCCCGGGGCGGACACATTCCCGGCGCGGTCAATTTCGAATGGACCGCCGGCATGGACAAGGCGCGCAACCTGCGCATCCGCAAAGACATGCCGCAAATCCTCGAACGATTGGGCATCACCCCTGATAAAGAAATCATCACCCACTGCCAGACTCACCACCGCTCTGGCTTCACCTACCTGGTGGCCAAGGCGCTCGGTTATCCACGGGTCAAAGGCTATGCCGGTTCCTGGGGCGAATGGGGCAACCACCCCGACACACCCATCGAGCTTTGAAGGTTCTTAAGGACAGTTAATGAAAAACCGTTTATTCATCCTCACCCAATACCTGCTGCCCCACCACCTGCTATCGCGGCTAGCCGGCTGCATTGCCGAATGCCGCGTGCGCTGGTTCAAGAACGCCTTCACCACATGGTTTGCCAAGCGCTACCAAGTGGACATGTCCCAGGCCCTGGTGGAAGACCTGACGGCCTACGAGCATTTCAACGCCTTCTTCACCCGCGCCCTGAAGGACGGCGCCCGCCCGCTGGACGAAACCCCGGGCGCGATTCTCAGCCCCGCCGACGGTGCCGTCAGCCAGCTCGGCCCGATCGAGCACGGCCGGGTATTCCAGGCCAAGGGCCACAGCTTCAGCGTGCTGGAACTGCTGGGCGGTGACGCGGCCAACGCAGCGCCGTTCATGGGTGGCGATTTCGCCACCATCTACCTGTCTCCCAAGGACTACCACCGCGTGCACATGCCACTGGCGGGCACCCTGCGGGAAATGGTCTACATCCCCGGGCGGATTTTCTCGGTCAACCAGACCACTGCCGAAAACGTGCCGGAGCTGTTTGCCCGTAACGAGCGCGTCGCGTGCATTTTCGACACCGAGCGTGGACCGATGGCCGTGGTGCTGGTGGGCGCGATGATCGTGGCCTCCATCGAAACCGTCTGGGCCGGGCTGGTGACGCCGCCCAAGCGCGAGCTGAAAACCTTCCGTTACGACGAAGCCGCACGTGCGCCGATTCATCTGGAAAAAGGTGCCGAACTGGGGCGCTTCAAGCTGGGTTCGACCGCCATCGTGCTGTTCGGTCCGGACCAGGTGAAATGGGCCGAGGACCTGGTGGCCGGTTCACCGGTGCAGATGGGTCAAGGACTGGCACTACCCAACGCTTGATGAGATAGCTAGCGGCGCAATCAACATGAGTCGCTACCCTCGCCGACGCTGCCACACTACGCCTTGGAGTTTTGTCCTGGCCCCCTTTCACTACCCTTGGAATAGGTATGACACGTTCGGCTTTTTCCAGATTCACCTTGCTTGTCTTGATGATCGGCTTCACTGCGCACCTGACGGGACTGCTGTTCATTACCGACGGCAGCACTTACACCACGATATCCAACGCGAGTCTTTTTATACCCGCGTTGCTTTTATGTGTGCTCGATGCGCGCCTACGTCAAGGCATTGTCCAAAAGCCCTACTGGCCGGTACTGCTGGTACTGGTCTTTTCGCTGCTGGTAGCGCTGCTGAATCCCGGGTCCGAAGCCTCCGCCTACGGACAATTCAAAACCGTGTTGTACGTAATGTTGTACCTGAGCGCGATTCATATACTGGCCCGGGAAGAACTGCTTGAGAAATGCCTGACGTTTGCCTTTGTGATCGCGGGTTTATTTGCGATTGCCGGTTTGATCATCCACTTCACCCAGCAAGACCAGAACATTTTTTTCTCTGGCAAACGTTTATACAAATTGGGCTATGGCAACTATGCCAACTTCAAGAACCCCATCATTGCGGCGCTGTATTACGGGTTCTTCGGCATTTACGGGTTCCACTTGTTAATGACCAAAACCTTCGGACCGTGGGTCAGAACGTTGTTCATGGCCTGTGTGCTAGGCCTTTCGCTGTACCTGTTCTGCACGCTTTCAAGAGCCGTCTGGCTTGGATATGGCTTGGCAATCGCTACAAGCATTCTTCTTCACCATAGTTTGAGGTCGAGGAAATGGTTGTGCCTGGCCGGCGTAATATTCCTTGCAATGTCAGTATGGCTATGGCCCGTCATCGTCAAACAGCAAAGTCGTGGCTTCAACCTTCGCGACGTAATCTGGGCAGGCTGGCTAGACCGCATTGACGAGTTCTGGCTGTTTGGTGCCGGGGCGGGCAGTAATTTTGATATCTGCATATCCGAAGTGCATTGCTACAACCAAGTCCACAATCTCTTCCTACAGTATTTTTACGAATTCGGCGTGACAGGTGCAGTACTGTTATTGCTGGCCATCGCCTATGTTTTCAAGCGCGCGATCGACAGGAAGACCTGGCACCATCCCGTCGGTTCGGTAGGCTTGCCCCTGCTTATCTTTGGGGTTGTAACGGCTCTATTCGACTACCACACGGTGTTCAACAGGCCTGGCGTCTATTGGATCGTTTTCTGGCTGCCTATTGGAATGATTCTGTCCCAGAGGTTCGTACCCAGCACACCTCGCGGCAAAGAGGGCGTCGATGCTTCTTGATATTTTCCGATCAGCCAAACGCTACTGGCATATCGAAATCCTCGGCGGTCTCGATAAACCGTTCAGGTGGAGACGGCTTTACCAAAAATGTCAGCGCATCAACAGGTACCGCTACCTTTTCTGGTTCCGCCTGGCATACGCCATGCACCAGCAGGACAGCAAATTCTGGAGACGGCGCGGCAAGCTGCTCAACGAACGCATCAGCCGCCAGTTCAATGTAGAGATCATGCTGGGCGCCACCGTCGGGGAAGGCCTATGGATTGCCCATCCGAATGGAATCGTCATCACATCGCACGCCATCATTGGAAAAAATTTCAAGATCTGGCAGAACTGCACGCTGGGTATCAAGGGGCAAAGCGATACCGCAGTATTGCGCATTGGCGACGGCGTCCGGATACATGCTCATGCCTGCATCATCGCTGACCATTTGGAGCTGGGTGACAATGTGATCATTGGCGCAGGCGCCTTCGTCAACAAGAGCATCCCGGCCAACCACCTGTACATCACCCGAAGCGTTGGTGAAATGAAGGAATACGATCCCGTTTCAATGGGCCGCCTGCAGGACTAGTCACCAGGGGTCGCGGTAGCATGATCTTTCGGCTACACCTGCTAGAGTTGGATACATCCTTTTCGTTTCCCGCCGGAGCCTGTCCACGGCATGAATGAGACCAGCCCTCTCCAGCTATTGCGCGTCCTGACCCCGACACAATCACGCCTGTCGTTCTGCGATGCTACGCCAAAGGACCTCAAGCGCTGGATCGCCAACCTGCCCAAGGCCAACATCGGCGAGACCGCTCGCCTGCTGTACCAGGCCCTTGGCGAACTCAACCAACTGCTCACCCCCAGCGACAATCGCCTGCAACTGCTCGAACTGCTGCGGCCCGAGGTGTACTACGTCTGCAAGCACCTGGAGCGGCACTTCCTGCAACAGGCCATCGTGCTGGACGATCGCTCGCGCAAGATCGTCAACCTGTGCCAGGCCCTGCAAACCCAACTGGCGATGGGCTACAAACAGATCGTGGCGCGTATCGCGTCCAAATACACCAAGGACCGCGCCCGCCTGCTGAGCACCGCGTTGCAACGGGCGCTGCATGCCCTAAACGGCCCGCTGCTGCGTGCCAGCCAACTTTACAGCCCTGTGCCCGAGGGACTTTGGCTCGATCTGCATCAGTTGTACCGGATCGCCTGCCAGCACCGGCTACAGCACCTGAGCGTGAGTGACGAACTGGCCAGCCAGGTTCATCAACTGAATGCCGAGCAAACCTATGTCGTCGCGCTGTTGCTGGGCGCATCACGCAGCAATCAGCTGCGCCAGAGCCAGATCGGGCGACTGACCGAAACGCTCGAATCCTGGAGCCAGTGGGTCAAGCTGGACCCTGCCACCAGCGCTACCAGCCTGTTCGCGGTCGCTCCGGAGCTGGATGTCGGGCCACGCTATCGCTCCAAGTTCCGCGCCGAACAACAGCCGACCTTGCAGGGCTTCGATCCACAGCCACTGGTGCGGGCAATTGCCACACATTTGGAACAGCCTGCCGCTAACACCTTGCCAGTCCCTGGCGGCATGAGTGCCGACACCTTGCATCACCTGCAAGCCGCCTGGGGCGAAGCGGCTGAGCGCAGCTTCCAGCGCACCGAGGGCAATGGCACGCTGACGCTGTGCGTAGGCATGAGTGCGCTGCACTACTACCTCGGCGGTGAGCGCTCGTTCAACGAAATACTGAAAAGCCCGACTGCTCGCAAAGCCCGCTTCGAAGCCACGCCAAGCAAGACCAACGACACCTGGAGCCAGGCTTTCGACGCCGCCCCGACAGGCGACAACGACCTGCTGCCCTACGAAGAAATCGAATACCCGGTCAACCCGAGCGATGACGACGGCAGTCACTCCGACAACCAGCATCACTTCCCCACCTACGACCTGCCGATCATCAACCACAGCCCTGGCGGCTACTGCCTAGGCTGGCCCAAGGAAGTGCCGGAACAACTGCAAGCCGGGGAAATGATCGGCATCCGCGACGCCAGCGACCAAGCCTGGAGCGTCGCCGTGGTGCGCTGGATCCGCCAGGTGCGCAACGGCGCCATGCAAATGGGTATCGAACTGGTCGCCCCCCATGCCCAGCCGTGCGGACTGCAGCTGGTGCGGGACGAAAATGATCACGGCCATTATCTGCGCGGGCTGTTGCTTCCCGAGATCAGTGCGATTGACCTGCCCCCGACCATGATCGCCCCACGCCTGCCATTTCAGGAGGGCCAGCGGGTATTGATCAACACCAATGGCCAGGAACGCCGCGCCGGCCTGGACCGACGAGTGACCAGCACGCACAGTTTCAATCAGTTTTCCTACCACCCGGAAGACTCGGCCGAAACCGGGGACGGCGGCGATCAGGAAGGGAATTTCGATTCGTTGTGGAAGTCGCTGTAGACAGCGCACGAACGCTTCGTGGCGAGGGAGCTTGCTCCCGCTGGCCTGCGCAGCAGGCCCAATACGGTCAGACTGACATCCCCGGGCGTGTCAGGTTTCGGGGCCGCTTCGCGCCCCAGCGGGAGCAAGCTCCCTCGCCACAAAAGCATGCGCTCCAAACCGGCGTGTGATTCAGAGCTGCCCGTCCCGATCCCGGAAACCCAGCAGGTACAACACCCCATCCAGCCCCAGGGTGGAAATCGCTTGCCGGGCCGACTGCTTGACCAGCGGCTTGGCACGGAACGCCACGCCCAGGCCCGCGATCGCCAGCATCGGCAAGTCGTTGGCGCCGTCGCCCACGGCGATGGTCTGCTCCAGGCGCAGGCCTTCTTTTTCCGCCAGTTCGCGCAGCAGGTCCGCCTTGCGCTGGGCATCGACGATCGGCTCGACGGCCACGCCGGTCACCTTGCCGTCCACCACTTCCAATTCGTTGGCAAACACGTAGTCGATGCCGAGCTTGGCCTGCAATTGCTTGGCGAAGTAAGTGAAGCCACCGGACAGGATGGCGGTCTTGTAGCCCAGGCGCTTGAGTTCGGCGAACAGGGTCTCGGCGCCTTCGGTCAGGCGCAGGGAGGCGCCGATGGAGTCGAGCACGCTGACGTCCAGGCCTTGTAGCAGGGCCAGGCGCTCCTTGAAGCTGGCGCGAAAATCCAGCTCGCCGGCCATGGCTCGCTCAGTGATGGCCGAGACCTTGTCGCCGACGCCGGCCGCCTTGGCCAGTTCGTCGATGACTTCAGCTTCGATCAGCGTCGAGTCCATGTCGAACACTGCCAGGCGGCGGTTACGGCGGAACAGCGAGTCTTCCTGGAAGGCGATGTCGACGTTCAGTTCCTGGGCAACGCTGAGAAACTCGGCACGCAACGCCTGGGGATCGGCGGGCTCGCCGCGCACCGAAAACTCGATGCAGCCCTTGCCCTTGTCGGCCGGCGTGTCCAGGGGCATGCGCCCGGACAAGCGGTCGATGTGGTCGATGTTCAGGCCATATTGGGCGGTGATCGAGCTGACGCGCTGCAATTGCTCGGCGGTCACCTTGCGGGTCAACAGGGTCACGATGTGGCGCTTCTTGCCCTGGCCGGCCACCCACTGCTGGTAATCGTCCTCGGCCACCGGGGTGAAGCGCACCTGCTGGTCGAGCTTGTAGGCGGTGAACAGGATGTCCTTGAGCACGGACTTGCTTTGTTCGGCGTCCGGGATTTCCACCAGGATGCCGAACGACAGCGTGTCATGGATCACCGCCTGACCGATGTCTAGAATGTTCACACCACCCTGGGCCAGAACGCCGGTAATGGCCGCAGTCAGACCCGGACGGTCGCTGCCAGTGATGTTTATCAGGACGATTTCGCGCAAGGCGCACCCCCGCAGGTGGAAAAAAACCGCATTCTACCCACATTCAGTGACCATCGGGCACCGCCAGTGCTTTGCCGGTCATGGGGCTGTCGCTATACTGCGCGTCAATTTCACGGACAAAGAGCCGAGCTCAGTGAACCGGCCCACGCCAGTCAAAACCGACAACTTCTTCCTGCTGATCTTCCGCGCACTGCGTCACCGTCGTGTGCCGATTGCATTGCGCATTGCCAGCCATAACGTAATCCTGGTCGCCCTGGCCCTGGTCATCTATGCCTGCGTGATGGGTTTGCAATTCAAGCAGGCGATGCACGAGCAGGCCGATGCCCTGGGGGAAAGCCTGACCACCCAGACCGCCACGTCCGCCACCGAGCTGCTGGTGTCCAACGACATCCTCAGCCTCAACGTGCTGCTCAACAACCTGACCAAGAACAAGCTGGTGGCCCACGCCGCCATCTACAGCGTGGACAACCGCATCCTCGCCGAGGCTGGGCAGCGCCCCAAGCCTGGCCTGCTGGGCGAGTCCGGCGGCATGTACCAGAGCAAGATCACCTTCCAGGACGTGACCGCCGGGCAACTGCGCATCAGCCTGGACATGGACCAGTTCCAGCAACCGATGACCATCAGCCTGCAAAGCATGGGCATCCTCAGCGCGATCCTGCTGGCGCTGGCATTGGCCTTGAGCCTGCGCCTGGGGCGGCACATCTCCACGCCGCTGTTGCAATTGCGCGTCTGGCTGCGGGACATCGACGAACACACGCCCGCCACCCAGCGCCAGGACGAAATCGGCGACCTGGCCCGGCAACTGCACGCCAGCTTCGCGCCGGAACCTGAGCCGGTGCCGGAACCTGAAGACATTGACTACGTGGACGACGAGGCCGAGCCGGGTTTCGAAGTGCGTAACCTGCGCGATCCGGGCTTCGACGAAAGCCAGCCGATGCCCGCCTCCAAACCGGCACCACGTCATGTGGTACGCACGGCAGAGGACGAGGAAGACGATGACGCCTTCGCCGACCTGCGTGACGAATCCGCCGAGGGAGCACCTCGACCGGTCGCCAGGCCTGTTGCCTCGGACCTGCCCCAGCACAGCGCCGTATTGGCCGTGCAGTTGGGCGCCCAGGATCAACTGCGCCGCCTGCCCCAGGCGCGCCTGAAGGAGTTGCTCGAGCGCTACCGCGACTGCCTCGACCAGGCCGCATCGCTCTATCAGGGCGAATTGCATACCCTGAACGACGGCAGCACGCTGATGCTGTTCCACACCGAAGACAGCGGCGACGATTACCTGACCAACGCCATTTGCTGCGGTGAGTTGTTGCGAGCCTTGGGTCACCAGTTGCAGATCGAAGTCGCCGACAGCGGCATTACCCTGCAATTGCAATTGGGCCTGACCTTGGGTGATGGCTTGTTCGGCCTGAGCCAGATCGACCTGCTGCTGACCGAAACCGCCCAGGACGCCCTGGCACTGTCGCAACACAGCCGCAACCTGCTGCTGGTGGAGCGCAAGATCAATGACGACGCCCTGATCCGCCAACGCGCCCGCATCCGCCCCATCGCCAGCCCCGAAGGCGCGTGCTGCGTGGAGCGCTTGATGGAGCCTTATCCGTCGATGCTGGAGCGGCAACTGGCGCGGATGCATGAGCGCCAGGTCTGAATCTCAGGACTTGAAATAACGAAGCCCGCAGATGAGTGATTGTCTGCGGGCTTTTTTGTTGGCGTCACTGACCTCTTCGCGAGCAAGCCCGCTCCCACAGTGAATCTCCATGGACCACAAGATCTACGTCCCACTGAAAATCCAGTGTGGGAGCGGGCTTGCTCGCGAAAGGGCCAGCACAGACACCAGAGATTCCGAATGGCAGAAACAACAAAGCCCGCATCACTGCGGGCTTTGTCGTATATCCGGTCCAGGCATCAGAACCTGAACACTTCCATGTCCGTACGAATTGGCAAGGCCATGGGGATCTTGTCCTTTTCCTTTTCCACCGGCTTGGCCGGGGCAGGCGCGGACTTACGGGGCACTGCTTCAGCGACAGGCGGCTGGTTGGCCAACGGCTTGAGCGACACGGACAGCTGTTCGGCCAGGCGCTGCAGGAGCACGCCCTGGGCTTGGACTTGCGCCGCGGTGGTGCCGGCATGGACCTCTTGCAGATGTACGATGCGGTTTTCACGCACCTTGCCACGACGGTCGATCAACCGCCATTGGGCATCGAGCACTGCCGGCTGATCCTTGCCCGAGTCCAGGCGGGTAATCGACAGCAGCACTTGTACATCCGGAGTGAAGCCCTGGGTTGCAGGGGCCAGCACCACGCGCTGGCTGTCCAAATGCCCGGCGACCTGGCGCAGCAGCAATTGATCGATGTCAGAGGACAGGCTGCCGGCCCAACGGCCGTCAGTGGCGGCTTGCAGGCTGCCGTCCGGTTGACGTTGCAACAAGGTTTCACGCTGCAGGTAGTCAGCGATCAGAACCGGGCCGAGCAATACGGCCATGCCTGTGCTTTGCGCAGGCTGGGACGGGGTTCCGCTGTCCAGTTGGTACAGCGACACCGGCTGGTTCATGCTGCAGCCCGCCAGGCCAAGCAGGCCGGCGAGCCACAAAATAGGGAGGCGCAGAGCAGTCATCGTTCCGTCCAGGTGGCAGCCACAAGGCTTGCCACAGTGAAAAAATACTCGGTCATTATGAAGAACGCTCGGCCACGCCGGCGCTTGAAAGGGCCTATCATCCGTGAATATGCGCGCCGACTCCAGCGCGAAAGTATCGATCTGCGGCATTTAATCGCAGACCGAGCCCTCTACTACGCCTAATTGAGGTTTTCGACGAGCAGCGCATCGACTCGCTGAAACCCTCTTGGAAGCTTGTTGCCCCGCCGACCGCGTTCACCCTTGTAATGCTCAAGATCGTCCGCCTTCAACGACAGCGTGCGCTTGCCTGCCTGTAGCACAAGCGTGGCGCCCTCCGGCAACACTGCAATATCCGTGACATATTCCTCACGGCTGGCGACCCGTTCGCCGGAAATACCAATAATCTTGTTGCCCTTGCCTTTACCCAACTGCGGCAGATCGCTGATCTTGAACACCAGCAAGCGGCCTTCGGTGGTGACCGACGCCAGCCAGTTGTTCTCCCGATCGGCCACCGGCCGTGGCGCAATCACCTTGGCGTTGTTCGGCAGGCTCAACAAGGCCTTGCCCGCCTTGTTCTTGGCTTGCAGGTCCTCACCCTTGACCACGAAACCGTAACCCGCGTCCGATGCGATTACGTAGAGCCCATCATCATCAGGCATCAGCACGCATTCAAAAGTTGCACCCGGTGGCGGTGTTAAACGACCGGTCAGCGGTTCGCCCTGGCCGCGAGCCGATGGCAGGGTATGGGCCGGCACCGAATAACTGCGTCCGGTGGAGTCGACGAACACCGCAAACTGGTTGGAGCGCCCGGCCGCCAAGGCCTTGAAGCCGTCCCCGGCCTTATAGGAAAGCCCCGTCGCGTCAATATCATGACCCTTGGCCGAACGCACCCAGCCTTTTTCCGACAGCACGACAGTCACTTTCTCGTTCGGCAACAGATCGTGTTCGCTCAGCGCCTTGGCTTCGGCACGCTCGACGATCGGCGAGCGACGGTCGTCGCCGTAAGTTTCGGCGTCCTTGAGCAGCTCGGTGCGCACCAGCTTCTTGAGCTTGGCTTCGCTGCCCAGCAAGGCTTGCAGCTTGGCCTGCTCCTTGAGCAACTCATCCTGCTCGGCCCGCAGCTTCATCTCTTCCAACCGCGCCAACTGCCGCAGGCGGGTATCGAGGATGTAGTCGGCCTGGATTTCGCTCAGGGCGAAACGCTCGATCAGGCTGGCCTTGGGGTGCTCCTCGGTACGGATGATGTGGATCACTTCATCCAGGTTGAGGTAGGCGATCAGCAAGCCGTCCAACAGGTGCAGGCGGCGCTCGACCTTGTCCAGGCGAAATTGCAGGCGCCGGCGCACGGTCTTGACCCGGAACTCCAGCCACTCCACCAGCAAGGCCCGCAAGTTCTTCAACTGCGGCTTGCCATCCAGGCCGATGATGTTGATGTTGACCCGGTAGCTGGACTCCAAGTCAGTGCTGGCGAACAGGTGCTGCATCAGCGCGTCGTGGTCGACCCGGCTGTTGACCGGGATGATCACGATGCGGCACGGGTTTTCGTGGTCGGATTCGTCGCGCAAGTCAGCCACTTGCGGCGCTTTCGACGGTTTTGCCTGCATCATCGCGGCAATCTGTTCCAAGACCTTGGCCCCGGACACCTGATGCGGCAGCGCCGTGACAATGATGTCGCCATCTTCGATGTGGTACACGGCGCGCATGCGCACCGAACCGCGACCGGTCTCGTAGATTTTCAGCAAGTCTGCGCGCGGGGTGATGATTTCGGCTTCGGTCGGATAATCCGGGCCCTGGATATGCTCGCAGAGCTGCTCCACCGTGGCTTTCGGTTCGTCCAGCAGACGCACGCACGCCGTGGCCACTTCCCGCAGGTTGTGGGGCGGCACGTCAGTGGCCATGCCCACGGCGATGCCGGTGGTGCCATTGAGGAGGATATTCGGCAAACGTGCTGGCAACACCAGGGGTTCGTCGAGGGTGCCGTCGAAGTTCGGCCCCCAGTCCGCGGTGCCCTGGCCCAGCTCGCTGAGCAGCACCTCGGAATAACGCGACAGCCGCGCCTCGGTGTAACGCATGGCCGCGAAGGACTTGGGATCGTCCGGCGCACCCCAGTTACCCTGGCCGTCCACCAAGGTGTAGCGGTAGCTGAACGGCTGGGCCATCAGCACCATGGCTTCGTAGCAGGCCGAGTCGCCGTGGGGGTGGAACTTACCGAGCACGTCACCGACGGTACGCGCCGATTTCTTGTGCTTGGAATCCGCATCCAGCCCCAGTTCACTCATGGCGTAGATGATCCGCCGCTGGACCGGCTTCAAGCCGTCGCCGATGTGCGGCAAGGCGCGGTCCATGATCACGTACATGGAGTAATTGAGGTAGGCATTTTCGGTGAAGTCAGCCAGCGATCGGCGTTCTACGCCGTCTAAGCTGTCTGCAAGAATGTCGCTCATGCGGGCCTCATCAGTTCGTTGTCTGGCGCAGCAGCATGGTGCCGTCGCGCTGGGTAAATTCAAGTTTGTTCAGGGCGCTCATGCCCAGCAGCACTTGCGTGCCGCCCAGGCCCGGCGCCACCAGGGCACGGACATCGCGCAGCACGATGTCACCCAATTGCAGCCGGTCGATGCGCGTGCGGTAGCCCTCGCTCACACCGTTGGCGGTGCTCAAGGTCACGCCGAAACCTTTTTCCAGCTTGAGGCGTTCGGCCAATTCCAACGGAATCGCCACGTCGGTGGCACCGGTGTCGAGCATGAAGTCCACCGGCTGGCCGTTGATCTGGCCGCTGGCGACGAAATGCCCCTGCCGGTTGCCGACCAGCTTCACCTCGATAAAACCTTCGCCTTTTAGCGAATGCACCTGGGCATTGGGGTTCAGTTCCCGCTGCTCCCACTGGGCAAAAAACCGTGTTGCCAGAAACAGCGCCGCGCACCAGGCCAGGATCATCAGCACCCGGCCGGCGCGCTTGCCCGGTGGTTGCTGGCTCACGGCGAGGCGCTCCAGCCACCGTCAGGCGCGGCGAAGCGCCAGACAATCGGCCGCTGTTCGCCATCGGCCCGCTTACCGTCGTTGTTGTCCTGGCCGATCCAGGCTCCGTCGGCGTCCACCACCAGCGCTTCGGCCAGCCCATAAGGCTGGGGATAACGACGGCTATCCTGCAACGCCTCGGCGGCGAACGACCAGCAACGTTCCACCTGGGCGGTCTGCGGGTCACGCCGGCAGATCTGGTAGGCATTGCGCTCCAGGGTAAACAGCTTGCCATTGAACAATGACAGGTCGGCGAAATCCCGGGAAACCGCCTTGGCCTTAGGGAACTGCGCCGGCTGCATTTCCTGGCCCGCTTCGCTGAGCAAGACACAATTGCCGTCGCAGTCCCACACCGTTTGCTGGCGCTTGATCAACAGCAGGCCGCGACGCTCACGCTCGGCCGCCAACCACAACTGGTCGCCGGCCGGGCTGACCGCAAGGCCTTCGAACAAGGCGTTGAAGTGCAGCAACATGCCACTGCCCCGCGCCTGCCGGATCATCGTCGGGGCAATTTTCAGCCAGGATGCGGCCCCCGTCGGCGGTATGTACAGCACGGCGGCATGAGACTCGCTGACCACATAACGATTGCCGGCGCTGTCACAGCTGATGCCTTCGAAATCCAGCTCGCCACCGCGCAGGAACGACGCCGCCCAGGTTCGCGATCTCAAGCCCCAGGGCAAACCGCTGTCCGGCACCTCCGGCACCTCGATTCCAACCGCCTCGGCCTGCCAGACCGGCGCCTCGGAGGGCATGAGGCGATAGATCCGGTCATCATCGCGATCGGACACGGTCCACATCTCGCCGCCGCACAGCGCCAGCCCGGACAGGTTGCCACCGCGCATGCCGTCGACGGCATGCTCGGACAGCAGCTTCAATTCCGGCGCCGGCCCTGCGACCACCATCCCCGCCCACAGCCACAACGCCAGGGCGAAACCGTTGCGCATCAGGCCAGCACCTCGGCCAGGTCCCCTTTGGATTCAAGCCAGGACTTGCGGTCGCCGGCGCGTTTCTTGGCCAGCAACATGTCCATCATTTCCGAAGTCGCTTCAAAATCATCCAAGGTCAACTGCACCAGGCGGCGGGTATTTGGATCCATGGTGGTTTCGCGCAACTGCGGCGGGTTCATCTCACCCAGGCCCTTGAATCGGGTGACCTGCGGCTTGCCCCGTTTCTTCTCGGCCACCAGGCGGTCAAGGATGCCGTCGCGCTCGGCCTCGTCCAGGGCGTAGTAGATTTCCTTGCCCAGGTCGATGCGGTACAGCGGCGGCATCGCCACGTAGACGTGGCCGGCGTCCACCAGTGGGCGGAAATGCTGGACGAACAAGGCACAGAGCAGCGTGGCAATGTGCAGGCCGTCGGAGTCGGCGTCGGCGAGGATGCAGATCTTGCCGTAGCGCAGCTGGCTCATGTCCTCGGCGCCCGGATCGACGCCAATGGCCACGGCGATGTTATGCACTTCCTGGCTGGCCAGCACTTCACTGCCGTCCACTTCCCAGGTATTGAGGATCTTGCCCCGCAGCGGCAGGATAGCCTGGAACTCTTTATCCCGCGCCTGCTTGGCCGAGCCGCCGGCGGAGTCACCTTCCACCAGGAACAGCTCGGAACGCATCGGGTCCTGCCCGGCGCAATCGGCAAGCTTGCCCGGCAAGGCCGGCCCTTGGGTGATGCGCTTGCGCTCGACTTTCTTGCTCGCTTTCAGACGACGACCGGCGTTGTTGATCGCCAGCTCCGCCAGGGCCAGGCCGGTTTCCGGGTTGGCGTTGAGCCACAGGCTGAACGCGTCCTTGACCACGCCGGAAACAAACGCCGCCGCCTCGCGAGACGACAGGCGCTCTTTGGTCTGGCCGGAGAATTGCGGTTCCTGCATCTTCATCGACAAGACGAAGGCAATGCGCTCCCAGACGTCTTCCGGCGCCAGCTTCACGCCGCGAGGCAGCAGGTTGCGGAACTCGCAGAACTCACGCATGGCGTCGAGCAGTCCCTGGCGCAAGCCGTTGACGTGGGTACCGCCCTGAGCCGTGGGGATCAGGTTGACGTAGCTTTCCTGGACGCTTTCGCCGCCTTCGGGCAGCCACAACAGCGCCCAGTCCACGGCTTCCTTGTTACCGGCCAGGCTGCCACAGAACGGCTCGTCGGGCAGGCGTTCGAAACCGCTGACCGCATCTACCAGATAAGAGCGCAGGCCGTCTTCGTAATGCCATTCGACTTTTTCGCCGGTGGCCTTGTCCTCGAAACTGACCAGCAGCCCCGGGCACAACACGGCCTTGGCCTTGAGCACGTGCTTGAGGCGGCTGACGGAAAACTTCGGCGAATCGAAATACTTCGGATCCGGGGCGAAATACACGCTGGTCCCGGTGTTGCGCTTGCCGACGGTGCCGACCACTTCCAGCTCGGTGGCCTTGTAGCCGTCGGCGAACGTCATCTGGTATTCATTGCCGTCACGCTTGACCCGCACCCGCACCTGGGTCGACAAGGCGTTGACCACGGAAATACCCACCCCGTGCAGACCGCCGGAGAACTGGTAGTTCTTGTTGGAAAACTTGCCGCCGGCGTGGAGCTTGGTGAGGATCAGCTCGACGCCCGACACACCTTCTTCAGGGTGAATGTCCACCGGCATGCCGCGGCCGTCATCGCTGACTTCCAGCGAGTGATCGGCGTGCAGGATGACCTGCACCGACTTCGCATGCCCGGCCAAGGCTTCGTCGACACTGTTGTCGATGACTTCCTGGGCGAGGTGGTTCGGCCGACTGGTGTCGGTGTACATGCCGGGGCGCTTGCGCACCGGGTCGAGGCCCGAGAGGACTTCGATGGCGTCTGCGTTATAAGAGCTAGCGCTGGGAGTGGCCATGGGGTCTCGTCGTCAGTGTTCAATGAAAAAGGGGCGATGGCTCACAGCGACGTGAAGTCGATCGCCTGGTACAAATCAGCGCCAATGCCGGCAAAACTCAACAATGCCGGTAACTGCTGGGCAAATCCTTGGAAACTGTGGTCGCCGCCGGCCTGGATGCGCAAGGCACAGGCGCGGTAATACTGCTGGGCGTGGCGATAATCCAGCGTTTCGTCACCGGTTTGCAACCATACCTGATACCGCTGCGGATCCCAGGGCGCCGGCACTTCCAGCTCGGCCAGGGCCGTCACGTGGTCGTGGGTCAATTCCCAGGTTTCGTCGGTGTATAAATTCTTCTGCGTACCCAGGTACCCGTCGAACATCCGATGCGGGCTCACGGCAGGATTGACCAACAGGGCCTTGAGCCCGTGGCGCTCGGCCAAGTGAGTCGCATAGTAGCCGCCGAGCGAGCTGCCGACCAGCAGCGGCCGCCCCAGTTCTGTAATCGCCTGTTCCAGCTGACCGATGGCCTGGCGGGGGTGGTGATGCAGGGCCGGCACCTGTAGCTGGTCGCTGAGGCCAAGGCGTGCCATCACTTCGACCAGTTGGCAGGCTTTGGTCGATGCTGGGGCGCTGTTGAAGCCATGGATATAAAGGATCGAACCCGACATTGCCGACTCCCTGGGTGCTGGGCAAAGGCCGGAGTTTACAGGGAGATTGCGGGGATTGGGGGGGATTTGACCGTGTTGTTGCCCTCTATGAACCGTCGATCACAGCGCCTGTGGGAGCAAAGCTTGCTCGCGAGGCGGCCTTGTAGCCAACCTGTTTCTCCCGGTTGTACTTCGATCAAACTGTGGGAGCGAGCCTGCTCGCGATGGCGGCCTGACAGCCGGGCAGGATTTTGTTGACCGGGTATATATCCATTTCTGCGGTAACGGCCACTTAGGGTTCCGCCCTGACGGCGGCTCACTTTTGAAAAGCGCAAAAGTAAGCAAAACGCTCCTGCCCCACCACTCGGTGCCTCGCTAGGGCTCGGCATGCCCTCACTCCGGCATTGCTCCGTGGGCCGCCGCGAAGGGCCATCCATGGCCCAGCGCGGCTAACCCGGCATCCATGCCGAGGTGCCCACTGCGCAATGCCTGCGTTCGGCCAGCGTGGTTAACGGGGCACCGAGATCAACGTCCACCACGAGGCGGCCTTAGAGCCGACCTGGTTCTTGGTGAGACCGCGTTTCCCCTGTGGGAGCGGGCTTGCTCGCGAATGCGTCGGGTCAGCCAACATCAATCTTGATAGCACACCATTTTCGCGAGCAAGCCCGCTCCCACAGAGGATTTATAGTGAATGCGATACCTGAGAACAACTCCGAAAAAATGTGGGAGCGAGCCTGCTCGCGATGGCGGTGAACCAGCTTGCATCAGCGTTGGATGTGCCGCCGTCTTCGCGAGCAAGCCCGCTCCCACACAGGTTTTGGGTCGTTTATAAGATCAGTGTCCACCGCCGATCCCTGTGGGAGCCGAGCTTGCTCGCGATGGCGGTGGGGCTGCTTGCATCAGTATTGGATGTGCCGCCTTCGCGAGCAGGCTCGCTCCCACATTGGGTCAGTGGTGACCTATGGATTTGCGACCACCGCCGATCCCTGTGGGAGCGGGCTTGCTCGCGAAAGCGGTGGGCCAGCTTGCATCAGTATTGGATGTTCCGCCGTCTTCGCGAGCAAGCCCGCTCCCACAATCGGATCGGGGTATGACCGGAGAATCAGGTCGGCTGTCAGGCCGCCTCGCGAGCAAGCTTTGCTCCCACAGATCTCCCACAGTTCTGACGGGTGTACGACTAGGAGAGCCAGGTCGGCTATAAGGCCGCCTCGGCTTGGCTTTTGATCTTGGGGCCCCGTTAACCACGCTGGCCGAACGCAGGTATTGCGCAGTGGGCATCCAGGCATGGATGCCGGAATAGCCGCGCTGGGCCATGGATGGCCCTTCGCGGCGGGCCCACGGAGCAATGCCTTCGTTCGGGCATGCCGAGCCCTAGCGAGGCACCGAGTGGTGGGAACCCTAAGCAGCCGTTACCGCAGAAATGGATATGTACTCAATCAAGCCTTCGCGAGCAGGCTCGCTCCCACAATAAACAGGATCGAACTCAGTACCCGTTGGAGCCATAGTCCGGGGTAAACGCAAACCCAACCACCCGCTCAACCCCCGTCTCCAACCGCCCATCCGGCAAAAGCCGCAACCACCGATACCCAGGCGCCTGCGAGCCCACCGCAAAATCCTCACTCCCCGGCTCAAACTGAATACAAGTCGAAGGCGAAGCCAACAAACGAACCCCCTCGCGCACCCGGTCTATCTCCTGATGCACATGGCCCCACAACACCGCCCGCACTTGGGGAAACCGATCCAACACCGCAAACAGCGCCTCCGGATTACGCAACCCGATCGGCTCCATCCACACACACCCAATCGAAACAGGGTGATGATGCAGACACACCAGATGATGCCGCTCCGGCGCCTCGCTCAAGGCATTGGCCAACAGAATCAACTGCTCCTCAGCCAAAAACCCCGGCACCGAACCCGGCACGGCCGAATCGAGCATCGTCACCCGCCAATTGCCAATGTCCACCACCGGATCGAGCAACGCACTCTTGACCGCCGCCTCAAGCATCACCTGCGGCTCATCATGGTTGCCGGGAATCCACCGCGCCGGCGCGTCGATTCGTGCAGTCAGTTGCCGAAACGCCTCATAGGATTGCAGCGTGCCGTCCTGGGACAAATCCCCGGTAGCGAGCATCAGGTCAATGTTCGGCTGCTGCTTGAGCACCAAATCAATGACTGCCCGCAAACTGTCACGGGTATTCATGCCCAGCAACGAGGCATCGGCCTCGGCGAACAAATGGCTGTCGGACAGTTGGACCAACAACGCCGCATCGGCCGTGGTCAAGCTGGATACGCTCGGCAAATCGCTTTCTCCCAGGCGCAATCACGCCGTTGCATGAAGCGGCAATTATGCTGGGGGACGATCGAAAGGGGAAACCCGCGAACCGGAACCGGTTCACAACTACCGAACGACTTCGAACTCGTGGCCCAGCGCCAGGCAATGACTCAGCCATTCGCCCAGGAACAGGTTCAACTGGGCTTTTTCATCGGGCTGGTGCATTGACGCATTGGGATAAGGATAGATGCCACGAAAGCGTCGTGCATGTTCGGCGCTGACGACTTCGGCCATGCGTGCGTCGTGATAGACCTGCACTTCCAGTTGCGGCACCGGCAGCCAGGGCAGGCTGTGCTCCTGGCGCACTTGCAAGGTGGTGGTGTAGGGACAGGCCTGCAGCACTTCCAGGGCCAACACGCCAAGCATCTGGTCGCCGTGGGTCACGGCGATGCGGCGTGGCAGCGGATCGTTGCGCATGTCTGGCAACAAGCGCATCAGGCGGGCGTAGTTGGCCTCGCAGGCGGCCTGCAATCCCACCAGATCGACGCGATAGCGGTCGCGCAGCTTGTTCAGGACCATAGCCCCCTCACTTCATCGCGATTCAAGGCCAGCCATTGCAAGGCAATGATGCTGGCCGCGTTGCAGATACGTCCGTCGCGCACGGCTTGCAAGGCATCTTCGTAGGCCCAGGCCTTCACCCGAATGTCCTCGGCTTCCTCCAGAAGGCCATGCAGGCCGCCTGCCCCCGTGCTGTCGCAACGCCCCAGGTACAAATGTACGAATTCATTGCTGCCGCCCGGCGATGGAAAGTATTGGGTCATCGGCCAGAGCGCAGCGAAGACAAGCCCAGCTTCCTCCTGCGCTTCGCGATGAGCAACCTCTTCCGGCTGCTCATCCTTGTCGATCAACCCGGCCACCAGCTCTACCAGCCAGGGGTTGGTGGTCTTGCCAATGGCCCCCACGCGAAACTGCTCGATCAACACCACTTCATCGCGCTGCGGGTCGTAGGGCAGCACACACACCGCATCATGACGCACGAACAATTCACGGTTGATCTCACGGCTCATGCCACCGGCAAACAACTCGTGGCGCAAGACGAGGCGGTCGAGCTTATAGAAACCCTTGAAGCAGGTCTCCCGCTTGACGATGTCCACGGCGTTCGGTGTGGCGTTGGCGAAATCGGTCATGACAATCCTCGTGTGCAGTCGATCAATACGAGGTTCCAACCTCGGCTTCGCGCCATCCTAACGCGCTCGAACCCTTTGGGGCAGCCCCCTGCCAGTGATCGGGATGGACGGCTGCGCTTAAAATCACTCTAATGAGCTTAGTGGCGAACTGATTGCCTTGCCGACAGTCGAAGCGGGTAACTTTTTGCCTTTCCGTGTTTCATGAAGGACGCCCATGTCGCTTTTCAAAACTGCCTCCGTGGCCGCCATTGCCCTGACCCTGGGCGCTTGCCAAAGCCTGTTCCAACCCAACTATCGCGCGCCGCTGGAGACCACTCGCGACGCTTCGGAACAACTGCAACAAGGTTGCGCCAGTGCCGACTGCCCGTTGGTGAACATCGATACCCTGCACTTTCCGGCCGAACCCGCCCTGGATGGCATCATCGAAAAACGCCTGCTGCAAATGACCCGCACCACCGCGGACGCCCCGGTGGCGCCGACGCTGGCGGCCTATCGCGAGCAGTTCCTGCGCAACGCCGCCCCAGGCAACAGCAGCTATTTGCAGGCCAAGGTACGTGAGCAACATGACGGCCTGGTGATCATCGAACTGTCCAGCTACCTGGACACCGGCGGTGCCCACGGCACGCCGGGGCGCGGTTTCATCAACTATTCGCGCCAGCAGCACAAGGTGCTGACGCTGTCGGACATGCTGCTGCCGGGCCAGGAAGAAGCCTTCTGGAAAGCCGCGCAAGTGGCTCACAACAGCTGGCTGATCAGCACCAAGCTGGATCAGGAACCCGAGTTCCTGAAACAGTGGTCCTTCCAGAAAACCCCACACATCGCGCTGACCTACGGCGGGGTGATCCTCAAGTACGAAGTGAGCACCATCGCGCCATACGCCCTGGGCCACATCGAACTGAAGATCGCCTATCCACGCCTCAATGGCATCCTCAAGCCCGAGCTGTTTCCCGGCCGTAGCTGAAGGCCCGGCCCAGCAACAGTTGCAGCAACCCTGCCAGGATCAACGATGGCAGGGTTGCGCCGATGTCCGGATAGAAATTGGCCAGCAGGTGATAGGTGCTCACCCCACCCAACCAGGCCAACAGGGCCGGCCAGCGCAACGCGGCTGACACCACTTGGCTGCTGCGTTTGCGCAGGATGAAGTGGTCCACCAACACCACGCCGAACAGCGGCGCGAACACCGAGCCGATCAGCAACAGGAAGTTCTGGTACTGCGCCAACGGTGCAAAGCAGGCGATCAAGGTGCAGATGACGCCAATCGCCAAGGCCAGGTGCTCGACCTTCAACCCCGACAACATGCCTGTCGATACCGCCGCCGAGTGGATGTCGGCGAAGGCATTTTCCGACTCGTCCAGCAGAATCAGCAACAGCGGAATACCCAATCCAGCACCCGCCAGGGCCAGCAGCAACGCGTTGACTTCACCGCTTGGCGCGAACGCCAGGGTGTAGGCCACGCCCAGGCTCATCAGCCAGAAATTACCGATGAAGAAGCCCACCGCCGTACCGCCGAAGACGTTTTTGGCGCGCTTGCCGAAACGCGAGTAGTCGGCGATCAGCGGCAACCACGACAGCGGCATCGCGATGGCGATATCGAACCCCACCGCCAACGGCATCGAACCATCGCCCGCCTGGGCCCACAGCGCTGCCAGGTCAGCCTTGGCGAACAGGTTCCAGGTCAACCAGATGCAGGCCGCCAATAGCAACCAGATGCCCCACTTGCGCAGAACCTTGCGCACAAAGGTCAGCGGCCCGCTCACGGCGAGCAAAGTGGCCAGGGCACCGAAGAACAGCGTCCACAGCAGTGGGTTCGAACCCAGGCTGCCTTCGCTGAAAGCCCGCGCACCCAGCAGGCTGGCGGCGTCGCGCATGACGATGATTTCGAACGAGCCCCAGCCGATCAGCTGCAGCAGGTTCAATACCGCCGGCACGCTCGCGCCCTTGCTGCCGAGGCTGAGCTTCAGCGCGGCCATGGCCGACAGGCCAGTGTCGCTGCCGATCACCCCGACCGCCGCCAGCAGCAGGACGCCCACCAGCGTGCCGAGGAAAATCGCCAGCAACGAACCGCTCAGGCCCAGGCCCGGCGCGAGCAAGGCACCGACCTGCAAGACCATCAGGCCGATGCCGAGGGAGAACCACAGGGAAAAAAGATCGCGGGCGCCGAAGACGCGTTTGTCCAGGGGCACGGCGGTGTCGGGGGAGTAGGTGCTGGGTTGGATGTTCAAGGGTGGTTATCTCAGGGGGATATTTGTTGTTCTGATGATCGCTTTCGCGAGCAAGCCCGCTCCCACAATGGACCTGTTGTGATCACAAAATCCGTGTCCACCAGCGATCCATTGTGGGAGCGGGCTTGCTCGCGAAGGCGGCAGCAAGGTCACCGCCGCCCTCAGCTCAAATCACACTTTCTTGTAAAGCTGACTACCTTCCTTCTTGAACCGCTCAGCCTGCTCCGCCAAGCCCTGCGCGACATCGACATCCACCGCTTCAATACGCTGGTTCGCCGCGTACTCGCGCACTTCCTGGGTGATTTTCATCGAGCAGAATTTCGGCCCGCACATCGAGCAGAAATGCGCCACCTTGGCCGAGTCCTTCGGCAGGGTTTCGTCGTGATACGAGCGGGCGGTGTCCGGGTCGAGGCCGAGGTTGAACTGGTCCTCCCAACGGAACTCGAATCGCGCCTTGCTCAGGGCGTTGTCGCGGATCTGCGCGCCCGGGTGGCCCTTGGCAAGGTCGGCCGCGTGGGCAGCGATCTTGTAGGTGATGATCCCGGTCTTGACGTCATCCTTGTTCGGCAAGCCGAGGTGTTCCTTCGGCGTGACGTAGCAAAGCATGGCGCAACCGAACCAGCCGATCATCGCCGCACCGATGCCGGAGGTGATGTGGTCGTAGCCCGGCGCTATGTCGGTGGTCAGCGGGCCGAGGGTGTAGAACGGCGCCTCGTCGCAGCACTCGAGCTGCTTGTCCATGTTCTCTTTGATCAACTGCATCGGCACATGGCCAGGGCCTTCGATCATGCATTGCACGTCGTGCTTCCAGGCGATCTTGGTCAGCTCGCCGAGGGTTTCCAGCTCGCCGAACTGCGCTTCGTCGTTGGCGTCGGCGATCGAACCCGGACGCAGGCCATCGCCCAGCGAGAAGCTGACGTCGTAGGCCTTCATGATTTCGCAGATGTCTTCGAAATGGGTGTAGAGGAAGTTTTCCTTGTGGTGCGCCAGGCACCACTTGGCCATGATCGAACCACCACGGCTGACGATACCGGTGACGCGCTTGGCGGTCATCGGCACATAACGCAGCAACACGCCGGCGTGGATGGTGAAGTAGTCGACGCCCTGCTCGGCCTGCTCGATCAGCGTGTCGCGGAACAATTCCCAGGTCAGGTCTTCGGCCACGCCGCCGACTTTTTCCAGGGCCTGGTAGATCGGCACGGTGCCGATCGGCACGGGCGAGTTACGGATGATCCACTCGCGGGTTTCATGGATATGCTTGCCGGTGGACAGGTCCATGACCGTGTCCGAACCCCAACGGATACCCCAGGTCAGCTTCGCCACTTCTTCTTCGATGGACGAACCCAGCGCACTGTTGCCGATGTTGCCGTTGATCTTCACCAGGAAGTTACGGCCGATGATCATCGGTTCCAGTTCGGTGTGGTTGATGTTGGCCGGGATGATCGCACGGCCCCGGGCGATTTCGTCACGCACGAATTCCGCGGTGATGACCTTCGGCACGCTGGCGCCGAAGCTGTGCCCGGCGTGTTGCTGGTCAAGCAGGCCAGCGGCGCGGGCGACTTCAAGCTTCATGTTTTCGCGGATGGCGACGTATTCCATCTCGGCGGTGATGATGCCTTTGCGCGCGTAGTGCATCTGGCTGACGTTGGCACCCGGCTTGGCGCGACGCGGGTTGTTCACGTGGGCGAAGCGCAGCTTGGTCAGCTCGGGGTCGGCCAAGCGCTCCTGGCCGAAGTTGGAACTCAGGCCCGCCAGGCGCTCAGTGTCGCCACGGGCTTCGATCCATGGCGAGCGCACGTCGGCCAGGCCTTTGCGCACGTCGATGATCACGTTCGGGTCGGTGTACGGCCCCGAGGTGTCGTAGACCACCACCGGCGCGTTGATTTCACCGCCGAAGTCAGTGGGGGTCACGTCGAGGCTGATTTCGCGCATGGGCACGCGGATATCCGGGCGGCTGCCCTGGACGTAGATTTTTTGCGAGCGGGTAAAGGGCTGAACCGATTGCTGATCGACTTGGGCCGATTCACTGAGGTTGGTCGCGTTTTTTGATTTTGTCGTCATCACGGGCTCTCCAGACACACATCCAGGCAGTGGATTTTTGTCGGAGCGAACCTGTAACGAATGGACGCGTCCCTGCACGGAAGTGCGGACGCTGTGCTTGCTGCTCGAGTGCGTTCAAGGGTCGAACGACATCCCGGACGAAGCACAAGAGGACTCGCCGGGTGACGAGAAATCTTGTTCCCTACGCAGGCGCTAACCTGATCAGGTTCAACGGGATCCGAAATTATTCGATCTCAGCCTCATAGCAAGGCACCCCGACAAGAACCCGGCCAGTCTAGACACAACCACGACAGAACGCCATCGCCCGGGCAAAAGGCGTGATGAATGGCGCATATACAGGATTGTTGCCGTGCCCAGGCACAACTACACTCGCTACGCCGCGCGCCTGTTATGCGCATTCAATTTGAACGTAGGGATCGCCTCATGTTGCGCAAACTCTCACTGGCCCTCGCCGTGTCTTGTGCGTCCAATGGAATGGCCTGGGCCGCCGAAGCGCCTTTATCCACCCTGACCGACCTGGTCAGCGTGTACCAGGAAGCGGTGGACAACAACGCCGACCTGGCCGCCGCCCGCGCCCAGTATGGCGCCCAGAAGGAAGTGGTGCCCCAGGCCCGCGCCGGGCTGCTGCCCAACCTTTCGGCCGGTGCCGACCTGAACAACACCCGTACCGAGCTCGACCAACCGGCGATGACCGCCACCCGCAGCTCCACGGTCTACCAGGCCACGCTGTCCCAGCCGATTTTCCGCGCCGACCGCTGGTTCCAACTGCAAGCGGCCAAATCGGTCAATGAGCAGGCATCGCTGCAGTTGTCTGCCACCGAGCAGAACCTGATCCTGCAAAGCGCCGAAGCCTATTTCAATGTGCTGCGCAGCCAGGACAACCTGGCCTCGACCAAGGCCGAGGAAGCCGCGTTCAAGCGCCAGCTCGACCAGTCCAACGAACGTTTCGACGTGGGCCTGTCGGACAAGACCGACGTGCTGCAATCCCAGGCCAGCTACGACACCGCGCGGGCCAACCGGATCATCGCGCAACGCCAGGTCGAAGATGCCTTCGAAGCGCTGATCACCCTGACCAACCGCCAGTACAACTCGATCCAGGGCGTCGTCCACACCCTGCCGATCCTGCCGCCGGCGCCCAACGACGCCAAGGCCTGGGTAGACACTGCCGCCAAGCAGAACCTCAACCTGCTGGCCAGCAATTACGCCGTCGACGCCGCCGAAGACACCTTGCGCCAGCGCAAGGCCGGCCACGCGCCAACCCTCGATGCAATCGCCCAGTACCGCAAAGGTGACAACGACGGCCTCGGCTTTACCAACCCGAGCCCCACCGGCCAGCGCTACGGTGGCGACGCGGAGCAACGCACCATCGGTCTGCAATTGAGTATTCCGATCTACAGCGGCGGGCTGACCAGCTCCCAGGTTCGCGAGTCCTATTCGCAACTCACCCAGACCGAGCAGCAACGCGAAGCCCTGCGCCGCCAGGTGGTGGAAAACACCCGCAACCTGCATCGCGCGGTGAACACCGATGTGGAACAGGTCCAGGCCCGGCGCCAATCGATCATCTCCAACCAGAGCGCGGTGGACGCCACGGAAATCGGCTACCAGGTGGGCACTCGGAATATCGTCGATGTGCTGGACGCCCAGCGCCAGCTGTACACCTCGGTGCGCGACTACAACAACGCCCGATATGACTACATCCTCGACAACCTGCGCCTCAAGCAGGCCGCCGGGACGTTGAGTCCGGAGGACCTGCAAGCCCTGTCCCGCTACCTCAAGCCCGACTACAACCCGGACAAGGACTTCCTGCCGCCGGACTTGGCACAGGCGGCGGCACAGCAGTTGCGCTCGCGGCCAGCGCAGTAGCGCATCTGCGACAAGTCCTCCTGTGGCGAGGGAGCTTGCTCCCGCTGGCCTGCGAAGCAGGCCCAAAACCAGTCACCGCGCTCTGGCAGTCAGAATCGTGATGACCGGTTAGCGGCTGCTTCGCAGCCGAGCGGGAGCAAGCTCCCTCGCCACAACAGCTCAGCCGAGCAACCGCCCTAACCCATCCAGCAATCGCTGCAACGCGCCCTGATTGCGGCGCATCACCGCAAGCCCCGCCTCGGCCATGCGCTGGGCGTCCCGGGGCAGTTCGAACAGGCGCTGGACCGCCAGGGCCAGGCTTTCGGCATCCTCCACTTCCGCCAGCGCACCGGCGGCACGCAGTTGCGCGGCGATTTCGAGGAAGTTGAACAGGTGCGGCCCACTGAGCACCGGTTTCGCCAGGGCCGCCGGTTCGAGCAGGTTGTGCCCGCCATTGGGCACCAGGCTGCCACCGACAAACGCGCTGTCGGCCAACGCATAGAGAAACAGCAGTTCGCCCATGGTGTCGCCGAGCAACACCGAAGCCTGGGCGGTAACCGGTTGCCCACCGGAGCGCCGCACCGTGACCAGACCCTCGCTTACACACAGTTGATGCACTGAGTCGAAGCGTTCGGGGTGACGCGGCACCAGGATCAGCAACGCATCGGGATAACTGTCGAGCAGCCGACGATGGGCGGCCAGCACCACTTCGTCCTCACCCTCATGGGTGCTGGCGGCGATCCACACCGGGCGGTCCATCGCGTGCCACTCACGGCGCAAGGCACTGGCACTTTCGAGCAACTGCGGATCGATGGTCAGGTCGAACTTGATCGAGCCGGTGACCTCGACGGTTTCCGCCCGAGCCCCCAATTGGCGAAAACGCTCGGCCTCGGCTTCGGTCTGTACGGCGAACAGGCTCATCTCGGCGAGCATCGGCCGGGTGAGCTTGGGAAAGCGGGCATAACCCCGCGCCGAACGCTCCGACAGCCGCGCGTTGGCCAGGGCCACGGGAATGCCGCGCCGGGCGCATTGGTGAATGTGATTGGGCCACAGCTCGGTTTCCATGATCACCGCCAGGGATGGGCGCACCCGGTCGAGAAAACGCTTGGCCGCACACGGCAAGTCATAAGGCAGATAGCAATGCTGGATGCGCGGCTCGTTGGCGAACAGCGCCCGGATCCGCTCCGATCCGGTGGGCGTCATGCAGGTGACGGTGATTGGCAGCTGTGGATAACGTTGCAGCAAGGCGCGGATCATTGGCGCGGCGGCAATGCTCTCGCCCACCGACACCGCGTGCACCCAGATGCCCCCTGGGGCCATGACCGGCAGCCCCCAGGAGAACCGCTCGCCAATGCGCCGGGCATAAGCCGGCGCCTTGCGGGCCCGCAGCCACAGCCGAATCGCTACCAGTGGCAGCCCCAGATAAAACAACGCGCTATAGAGAGTTCTGTTCATGGCGGCGGAGTTTATCGGTTTTTCAGCCGATCGCCTGCAACTGCACGGCAAAACGTTCCGCCAGCCAACGAGCGGCCGGGCCCAGGGGTTCATCGCGGCGCCAGACCAGTTCCACCACCAGGGCCGGCGGGGTCCATTCGCTGTTGAGCTCGATCATATCGCCCAGGTACGCCGGGTATTGCACCACATGCCGTGGCAGCCACGCCCAGCCCAGGCCACTCCTCAGCCATTCGGCCAACACATAGAAACTGTCGGCCCGCCAGACCTGCGGACTGGCCTGCTCGCTACCGGGATAGACACTCGATTGAGTCGCCATCAGCAACTGGCGGTGCCGGGCCATGTCCCGGCAGCTCACATACGCGTGGTTCGCCAAAGGATGGCCCCGGCTACACACCGTGACCATCTCGACGCTGCCCAGCACCCGGCGCTCCAGCGCCTCGGGGATCTGGTCGTGATAGAACAGCAAGCCGAGGTCGGCGCGCCGCTCCACCAGTTTGCGCGCCACGTCGCCCTGGGCGGCGCTGGCCAGTTGCACTTCGAGGGTGGGGAATTGCTCGGCCAGGGCCGCCAGGCTGTCGATGACCGGCTGATAGGGCATGGCCTCGTCCTGGGCCAGGCGCAGCGACGCTTCCTGCCCGCGCATCAAGGCCAGGGCGCGGCCATTGAGGCGCTCGCACTGGCGCAGCACTTCCCTGGCCTCCTCAAGCAGCGCCACGCCCGCATCGGTGAGTTTAGGCTGGCGACCGCTGCTGCGGTCGAACAGGCTCACCCCCAAATCGTCCTCCAACAAGGCAATCGCACTGCTGATGGCCGATTGCGCCTTGCGCTGGTCCCGGGCCACGGCGGAAAACGAACGTTTCTCGGCAACTTCGGCAAACAACCGTAATTGCTCCAGGTTCCACTGCACGTTCATGGCTCAACCTATCTCCAATACAGATAGGTAATGACTTTACCGCATCTGAGTGATCTCTAGAATGGCCACATCGAAAGACGCAACCGTCAAAGAGGAATCGCCCATGAACGCCTACTACTACCTGGCCATTGCCATCTGCGCCGAAGTGATCGCCACCGTTTCGATGAAAGCGATCAAGGGCCTGAGCACACCCCTGCCCTTGCTGCTGGTCATCGTCGGCTACGCTACCGCTTTTTGGATGCTGACGCTGGTGGTGCGCACCGTACCGGTGGGCGTGGCTTATGCAGTCTGGGCCGGGCTGGGGATTGTCATGGTCAGCGTGGCGGCGCTGTTCATCTACGGGCAAAAACTGGACGTGCCGGCGATGCTGGGGATGGCGTTGATTGTTCTTGGGGTTGTCGTGATCCAACTCTTTTCCAAGACTGCTGGGCACTGAAAACACTGCCATTGAGTTGGAACACACCGATATTGAGCTGAAACACACTTGTGGCGAGGGAGCTTGCTCCCGCTGGGCTGCGCAGCAGCCCCAAAAAGCTTGGGACCGCTGCGCGATCCAGCGGGAGCAAGCTCCCTCGCCACAAAAGCTTTGCTCCCATGTGGCCGACGTTGATCGCCAACAAATGCCCTGCGTAGCGAGTCTGTATACTGCGCCCTCGTCTTGAACACTGAGGTCGCTCATGTCATCCGTTATTTCCACCGACATTCTGATTGTCGGCGCAGGCGTCGCCGGCCTCTGGCTGAACGCCCGCCTGCGTCGCCAGGGGTTCTCGACTGTGCTGGTGGAAAGCGCCAGCCTCGGCGGCGGGCAGAGTGTCAAATCCCAAGGCATCATCCATGGCGGCGCCAAGTACGCCTTGCATGGCGCCCTGACCGGGGCCTCGGAAGCCATCGCCGACATGCCGCGCCGCTGGCGCGAAGCCCTGAAGGGTGAAGGCGAGCTGGACCTGTCCGGTGTGCGCATGCTGTCCGATGCCCATTACCTCTGGTCTCCCGGCACCCTGGCCGGCAACCTCACCAGCTTCTTCGCCAGCAAGGCCGTGCGCGGACGAGTGGATCAGGTCAAGGGCGATCAACTGCCGCCGGCCCTGCAAGACAAGCGCTTCAAGGGCAAGGTCTATCGCTTGGCCGAACTGGTGGTCGATGTCCCCAGCCTGATCGCGCGCCTGGCGGAGCTGGCCGGTGACAGTCTGTTGGCCGGGCAGCGCATCGAGCCACTGCGCGAAGCCGGTGAGCTGGTCGGGCTGAAGGTCGACGACCGCGAGGTCCGTGCCCAACGCATTATCCTCAGCGCGGGCGCTGGCACCGCCGACCTGCTCAAGGCCCTGGGCCTGGACAAGCCGGCCATGCAAACCCGGCCGTTGCACATGGTCCTGGTCAAGGGCCCGAGCCTCAAGCCGCTTTACGCCCATTGCCTGGGCGGCGGACCGAAGCCACGCGTCACCGTGACCACCCATCCCGCCGCCGATGGCCAATGGGTCTGGTACCTGGGGGGCGACCTTGCCGAAGGTGATGCCGTCGCCCGCGAGCCTGCGGCACAGATCGCCGCCGCCCAGAAAGAACTCGGCCAACTGTTGCCCTGGGTCGACCTCAGCACCGCGCAATGGGCCACGCTAAGGGTTGACCGCGCCGAACCGCTGCAATCAGGCCTGACCCGCCCGGATAACGCCTTCCTCGCCGAGCAGGAGCGCCTGCTGGTGGGCTGGCCGACCAAACTGGCCCTGGCCCCGGACTTCGCCGATCGGGTGTTCAACGCGCTGCAACGCGATGGCATCCAGCCCAGTCACCCGGCCCCGCTGCCGGACCTGCCGAAGCCGCCCATGGGCGTACCTGCCTGGGAGCAACTGCTGCCATGATCCAAGCGACCCTGCATGATCTCTATCGCCCCCTCGGCCATAACGGCCCGCGGGTTTCCCCCCTGGGCCTGGGCACCGTCAAGCTGGGCCGCGACCAGGGCGTCAAATACCCCAACGGGTTTCAAATTCCCGATGACAACGAAGCGCGCATGCTGCTCAAACTGGCGCGTGACCTGGGCATCAACCTGATCGACACCGCGCCCGCTTACGGCCGCAGCGAAGAACGCCTTGGCCCGCTGCTGCGCGGCCAACGCCAAGACTGGGTGATTGTCAGCAAGGTCGGCGAAGAATTCAGTGACGGCCAGTCGCGCCATGACTTCAGCGCCGCCCATACCAGATTCTCGGTGGAGCGCAGCCTCAAGCGCCTGGAAACAGACTATATCGACCTGGTCCTGGTGCATTCCGACGGCAACGACCTGGCGATCCTCAACGACAGCGAGGTCTACCCGACGCTGGCGGCGCTCAAGCGCGAGGGCAAGATCGGCGGCTTCGGTTTTTCCGGCAAGACCGTCGACGGCGGCCTCAAAGCCTTGGAGCAAGGCGATTGCGCGATGGTCACCTACAATCTGAACGAACGAAACGAAAAGGCTGTCATTGACTACGCCAGCAAACACGGCAAAGCGATCCTGGTGAAAAAAGCCCTGGCCAGCGGCCACGTCTGCCTGAGCCCCGGGGTAGACCCGGTTCGCGCCAGTTTCGAACTGTTGTTTGAGCATCCTGGGGTCGCCAGTGCTATTGTCGGCACCATCAATCCGCTGCACCTCGCCCACAACGTCGCGACCGTCGCCACGGTCCTGCGTAAACACTGACGCCGCCCTACGCGGCCTGAAGGAAGGAGCCGACATGCCGCGTACGCTCATCAGAAAGAACCCAAGCAACTTCAAGACCCTGCCCCTGTTCGTCGAAGCGACCCCCGAAGGCCTGACTTACCAGAGTGTCGGGATGCCGCTGAATTTCGCCCAGACCTTGCAGCGCCGCCGCCCTGTCGCGGTGGCCGATGCCGAGCGTTTTTCCCTGGAGCTGGCCAACCTGGGCGTCTCGGTGCGCCTGACGCTGCATTGGCAGAACCGCGATTATTGGGTGTTGGTACGCCAGCGTCGGCAGGATCGCGGCGACGTGGTGCTCAAGCTGATTTCCGGCTATGTCCCGGCCCACGAACTGAACCTGCCGCTGCTCACCGCCATCAGCGAAATTGCCGAAGAGTGCCTGCTGGAAACTCCTGAAGGCTGGCTAGGTGGACGCTTCAACGACACCTGGCTGCCGGCCCCCTACGCCACGGCCCTGCATTACCGCGAAGCCTTGCCGTTTCGCCTGACGCCGCTGTCGGGCTCGGCCCGCCCGGTGCGCAGCGCCAATCTGCAGCTGATCGAGCGGCCACGGGCCTACGTGCACCTGCCGACGGCATCGCTGCAATTGATTTATGACTTGCGCCTGGATGTGCCCAAGGAAGCCAAGTCCCTGAGCCTGTTTCACGTCGATGAACGCTTGGAAGGTGACCAACTGGTGGCCCGTCTGGACCGCAAGCGCCCGGACCTGTACCTGATGCCCTTGCAGGACGGGCAGCCCTTGCCCGAGCTGTACACCTTGAAAAAGGATCAACTGCACCCGGCCAGCACCCGTGGCCTGTACCTGGCGGAAAGTTTCGCCCGGCAGGACGGCTGGCTGGTGCGCGACGAGCGGATTCGCTGGAAGGACTGGCTGCGCCAGCAAGGGCTGACGCCACCGGGCAAGGAGTCGGGCCTGACCCGACTCAAGGGCAAGGCCCGGCAGTTGCTCAAGAAGATCGTGCCGCGCAAGGTGGCTCGTTAGAAACCACACGACTCAGAGCGCTTTTGTGGCGAGGGAGCTTGCTCCCGCTGGGTTGTGCAGCAACCCCATTTTTTATGGGCGCTTCGCACCCAAGCGGGAGCAAGCTCCCTCGCCACAAAAGCTCCCCAACCACAGCGTTCAGCTCGACTGTGAAACAGCTCAGTTATTGCGGATCTTTTCCACAATCGCCGTCGTCGAGCTGTTTTCCACCAGCCCCAACACTTTCACGGTACCGCCGTAGGCCGTGACGATGTCCGCGCCCACGACCTGATCGATCCCGTAGTCACCGCCCTTGACCAGCACATCCGGCTTGACCTGGCGCAGCAGGTTTTCCGGCGTGCCCTCGCTGAAACTGATCACCCAGTCCACCGCGCCCAGGCCAGCCAGGACCGCCATGCGCCGGTCGACGCTGTTGATCGGACGCCCGGGTCCTTTGAGACGACTGACGGAGGCATCGTCATTGACCGCGACGATCAGGCGATCACCCTGGGCCCGGGCCTGCTCGAGGTAGGTCACGTGGCCGGCATGCAGGATGTCGAAGCAGCCGTTGGTGAAGACGATGCTTTCGTTATGGGCGCGGGCGTCGTCCACCGCCAGCAGCAACTGCTCCAGGCCCAACACGCCGCGCTCGGAGCCTTCCTCGCGCTGGATGGCGCGACGCAGCTCGGGGGCGCTGATGGCGGCCGTGCCAAGCTTGCCGACGACAATGCCCGCCGCCAGGTTCGCCAAGGCCACCGCGTGGGGCAATTCCTCACCGGCAGCGATCGCCGCGGCCAGGGTGGAAATCACCGTGTCGCCGGCACCCGTCACGTCGAACACTTCACGGGCACGGGCCGGCAGGTGCAGCGCCGGGTGGTCGGGGCGTAGCAAGGTCATGCCGTGCTCGCCACGGGTCACCAGCAAGGCACCGAGGTCTAGGTCTTGCATCAACTGCGCGCCTTTGCTCACCAATTCGTGTTCATCGACGCAACCGCCAACGATGGTTTCGAACTCGCTGAGGTTCGGCGTGATCAGGCTGGCGCCCCGGTAGATGGAAAAATCCTTGCCCTTGGGATCGGCCAGGACCGGGATGCCACGGGCACGGGCGGCCTGGATCAGCGACTGGTGGTTTTTCAACGCGCCTTTGCCGTAGTCCGACAACACCAGGACCTTGACGCCTTCGAGCAGCTTGTCGACCTCGGCACCGAGGGCCAGGGGATCGGTGGCGAACGGCTCTTCGAAATCGATACGCAGCAGTTGCTGGTGACGGCTCATGACCCGCAGCTTGACGATGGTCGGCTGGTGCGCAACGCGCTGGAATATCGCGCGTACGCCCGCCCCCTTCAGGCTGTTGGTCAGGCTGTCGGCGGCCTCGTCGTCACCGGTGACACCCACCAGGGACGCCGGCGCCCCGAGGGCAGCGATATTCAAGGCAACGTTGGCGGCACCACCGGGGCGGTCCTCGATGTGCTCGACCTTGACCACCGGTACCGGCGCCTCAGGGGAAATCCGTGAGGTACCGCCATGCCAGTAGCGGTCGAGCATGACATCGCCGACCACCAATACAGGGGCTTGATCGAATCGCGGCATGGACAACTTCATGGAGCATCCCACATACAAAATGAACAGGGGCGCGATATTAGCACAGGGTTGAGGAAGGCTCTTGCACGGCTGCAACCGGATGCAATAGCCGCTTTCAGGGGCAACGCCGTACCAATGCCCACAACCGCTCGCAGGCCTCGCTCAGCGCCAGGCCGCCCGTGTCGATATTGCCCTCGGGGGCCAGGGGAGCTTCGTACGGGCTGTCGAGGCCAGTGAAATTCTTCAAGCGGCCGGCACGCGCTTCCCGATAAAGCCCCTTTGGATCCCGCTGGGCACAGACCTCAAAGGACGTGCTGACATAGACTTCCAGGAAGCTGCCCTCGGGAAACAACTTGCGCGCCGCCTCACGGTCGGATCGAAAGGGTGAGATGGCCGCAACGATGACAATCAACCCTGCGTCGACCATCAACCGCGCCACCTCGGCGATGCGTCGGATATTCTCATTGCGCGCTTCAGGCGTCATGCCCAGGTCACTGCACAAACCCCGGCGCAGGTTGTCACCGTCAAGCAGGCTGGTGTGAAGCCCCTGCTCGTGCAGCCGCACTTCCAGCGCATTGGCCAGTGTCGACTTCCCCGCCCCGGAAAGCCCGGTCAGCCAGACGCATAGCGGTTGTTGGCGTTTGATCGCGGCCCTGGCCTCGGGGGAAACCGTCGAGGCGTGAGGCGAGTTCTGTTGATGTGTCGATACCTTTGACATCTTTTCCATGAATCAAGCATCTCCCAGCGCTGCCGGCTGCTCAAAAGTAAAGCACAGGCGGGCTCGGGCACGTCAACGAATCAGGAGCGGCTGGCCTGGCGATCATCCTGCGACGAGGCGTCCAAATGCCGAACCCAGAAAAGCTCATGCCGCCGGACCGCCTTGCGGAAGAACTCGTCTTCTCCGGTGCGCGGCCAGCGGCGCCCGGCCAGCAGGCGCTGGATGGCGCGGCGCAAACGCCGCTTGAACGGAGGACGCCCCTGCAAGTCATGTTGCATGCCCAAGGCCATGGCCTTGTCCATACGGGTGGAAGCGTCCAACGACGGACTCCACAACCCATCGGCCGGCAAGGGTTCGATGGCCGGCGGCAGCGCAATGCCATGGCCTGCCGGCCCCATCGGCCAGCGGTCGTTGTCGTGCAGATGATTGGCATAGAGCAGCAAGGTCCGCGGCCGCCAGGCACTGAGCTCGATCGCCTCCATCAGCGCTCGGGTGCTGGCGACATGATCGCTGTGCGGGTCCAGCTCGGGATGCGGCGTCAACACCACCTCGGGCCGGTGATGTTCGAGCAGACGTGCCAGGTCGGCCACCAGGTTGCGCCACGTCGGCAAGCCATCACTGTCACCCGGCAGGCTCAAGGCATTGAACCTGCGGGCCTGGCGGATATCGCTCTCGCCTGATTCCCGCGAGCCGAAGCCTTGGTCCGGTGCCCTCGCCATGGCTTCCAATTGCAGGCAGTAATAACCCAGCTGCACGCATTGCTGTTGCGCCACGCCTCCCCATAACGGCACGGCCAGGCTGTCCCAACTGCGCAAGCGCCCCTTGAGACGAGCGGCCTCGGCGGGGTCCAGGCCCATGTCGCGATAGCGCTCGGCTTCGATTTCCCCTTGGGTCAGCGTCACGATAGCCACATCGCTGGCACGGCTGTACAGCCCGAATGCAGCGAGTTCGGCATCATCGGCGTGGGGCGCGACGATGAGCAGGCGCTGCTGGCCGAAATCCGGATTGCTCAGCACATGCAACGTAGCCTGCGGGGCAATGCTGCAAAAACGCCCGCGCAATGCCAGGGTGCCATCCGCGAGTGCCGAACCTTGTCCGGACAGGTTGAGAAAACGCTCGCCGAAAACGCCCCGTTCGAGATCCTGGCGATCATCTCCAATCCAGACTTGGGGGTCGAGGAAGCGTCCCAGCCAATGGCTTTTTACCCGTACCTGCAAGATCAGCGTCTGCCCGGCGTCGAATTCACCCGTGAGTTGCAGCTTCCCCCCCATCGAACTGACGGGAAACCGAGGCGTACCTGGCGGGAAGTCATAGCGATAATCGTCCCCCGGGGCATAGAACAGATGGTCGGAGAACCAGGCTTCGTGGGCAACCCAGCCCAGCAGGAGAAATACCGGCAACGACCACCACGAAACCGTAAAACCGAGCACCAACGCCGCCAGCAGCACGCCAGCGAGTACCAGGCGCTTGCGTTGACGATGGCGTTTGAGCAGTTGCTGCTTGCGTGCGCTCACGGTTCTCTTCTCTCTCTCATGGGCTGCGTGTGCTCCCTCAAACCTGATAGACCGGAACCCGGTTGCACCAGCGATCCTTGTATTCGCGATCGGCGCGACCGAACGAGTAGCGCAGCGGCTTGCCCGCTGCCCGGGCGAGTTCCCACTCTGTCTGGGTGTTGACGAAACTGAGCACGCTGCCCGGACTGAAGTCGCGGCTCTGCGGATCAACCCCGCCATTGATATATTCCAGGCTGAACCAGCCGGGCGCCTCGACCCGATACAGAATCTGGATCGCCACTGGTTCGTCATTCAGATAAATCAGCGACCCAGTCATGAATTCGCGCATCAGGCTGAACACCTCGGCCAGATGCGTCTTGCCCGGGACTTCGAAATTCCAGCGACGCTGGAACAGGTCGGCATACACGGCGGCCTGTTCGCCGGGGGTCAGTTCGAGCATGGGCCGGATACTGCCCCCCGCGTCTTCCAGCAGCCGCTGTTCGCGGCGCTGGTTGTAGCGGAACTTCTTGCTGTAGTCCTCTGGCTCGCGCGCCAGCGCCAGGCCTTCCGGTTGCTCGACGAGGCCAGTGACGTGCGGTGCATTGAGTTCGGACACATACCGCACGCGGTGCCGCAGGCGAACCTGGGCGCCTTGGCTGACCGGCAGGATGACCTCGGCATTGCCCAGGTCGAGCATGCCACGCTTGCCCTCACGCTTGAGCACATCCTTGGATAGCGCCACATGCCGCCCCCAGGTGGGCATGGCGGCGCGCAGTTGGCCATCGACGAGCCATCCAAGGTAGCGCACCGGAATACCCACCAGCCCGGCCAGGCGCTCGACCACATCGGGGTGTGTCGCCACGCTGCCGCCGAACTGATGCCAGGCTTGGGCATAAGTCGCTGCGTCTATCGGGGTCCAACCGCTTTCTCGCCAGGCCCGCCAGTAACTCAAGATCAAACGAAGGACTCCTTCGCCGGCTCGTCGGCGCCCTCGACGAAATCCTTTTCGTGCAGGCGTGCATAGAAGCCATTCAGCGCCAACAGCTCGGCGTGGGTGCCGCGCTCGACGATACGGCCCTTGTCCATCAGCAGGATCAGGTCGGCTTTTTCGATCGTCGACAACCGGTGGGCAATGACGAGCGTGGTGCGTCCTTTCATCACCTGGTCCAGGGCGGCCTGGATGTGGCGCTCGGACTCCGTGTCCAGGGCCGATGTCGCCTCATCGAGGATCAACAGCGGAGCGTTCTTGAGCAACGCCCTGGCAATCGCCAGGCGCTGGCGCTGGCCACCGGAAAGCAGCACACCGTTCTCGCCCACCAGCGTGTCGTAGCCCTGCGGCATCTGCTCGATGAACTCGGCGGCGTAGGCATCTTCGGCCGCCCTGCGGACATCTTCGAACGGTGCACCGGCGAGATCGCCATAGGCAATGTTGTTCGTCACGCTGTCGTTGAACAGCGTGACCTGCTGGTTCACCAAGGCAATGTGTCGACGCAGGTTGTTCAGCCGGTATTGCTCGACATCCACGCCATCGAGCAGTATCTGCCCCTTGTCGTGGTGATAGAAACGCGGGATGAGGTTGGCAAGGGTCGACTTGCCGCTGCCCGAGCGCCCTACCAGGGCAACCATCTGACCCTCTTCGGCGGTAAAGGAGATATCGTCGAGCACGAGTTTTTCCGTGCCCGGGTACTGGAAGCTCAGGTTGCGCACTTCCAGGCGGCCATTGACCCGGGCCATCTCCTGGGTCCCCGTATCGACTTCAGGCTCTTCGTCGAGTTGCTCGAAAATGCTCTCCGCCGCGGCAAGCCCTTTCTGGATCGTGGCGCTGACTTCGGACAACTGGCGGATAGGCTTGGGAAGCAAACCGGCGGCGGTGATATAGGCCACCAGCTCACCTGCCGAGGCATCGCCACGCAGGTAAAGCACCAGGTACATCAACACGGCCATGCCGATGTAGATCACCAGTTGCAGCATCGGCGTGTAGATCGACTGGGTGCGCGTCATGCCCAGGCTGCGGTTCATGTTATCGGCACTGGCCTTGTGGAACCGTTCGATCTCATAGCCTTCGCCACCGAAGCTGCGCACCACGCGGTAACCCTGGATGGTTTCCGAGGCCACATGGGTCACATCGCCCATCGCCACTTGGATTTTCTTGCTTTGCTTGCGGAATTTCTTGCTCGCGCTGCTCACCAGCAGGGCAATGACCGGCAGGATCGCCAGCAACACCAGGGTCATTTTCCAGTTGCTGTAGAGCAGATAGCCGAACAGGAACACCACGGTCAACCCCTCCCGGATGACGACCTTGATGGCATCGGTAGCGGCGCCGGTGACCATGGTCACGTTGTAGGTAATGCGGGAAATCAGGTGACCGGAGTTGTGGTTGTCGAAGTAGCGGTTGGGCAAGGTCAGCAGGTTATCGAACAACGCGCAACGCAGGTCATGGACCACACCCCGGGCGACCTTGGCCAGGTAGTAGTTGCCCAGGAAAGAACCGATACCCTGGTAGACCGCGATCAGCACGATCAGCAGCGGCACCCCCAGTACCAGCGACACACCCATGAACTGGGTGTCATTGGGCTTTTGCAGTGCGTCGAGGAAATGCTTGAGCATGTCCGCCAGCATCGGCTGGCTGGATGCGAACAACACGAAGCCAACGATACTGACGGCGAAAGCGCCCCAATACGGGAGTACGTACTTTAGCAATCGCATGTAAATTTTCATGCTCGATTGCTGGTCGGAATTGGCCATTCGGTGCGCCTCGCACGTTTGAAAAGACAGACAAGCTGCAGATTGTAACAGCGAACCAATTGCAACATTGGCCCAGCCAGGACGAAGGAGTGGGAGTGCCGTCAGGAGGGCTCCTCACGGCACGGCCGCATGGTCAGGAGGCAGGAGCACTCCCACTGGGAACCTCGATGTCGGGGTTACCCCGAGCCGCCAATACTATGCTCAGCGCAATGGGCAGCCAAGTAATCAGCCAGTCCGCGTTGGGCTTGAGCCATAGGCCAATGCCATCTGTCAGCAATGACACGCCGGAGAAGACCCACAGTATCAGCAGCACCTGACCCAGCGGTTGCGCACGCGAAATCCAACCACGCCAGCCCGCAGCCAGCCATAGCAAGCCATACAACATCAGGCCAGGCACACCGAGACGTACACCGGTATCCAGGAAAAGGTTATGGGGGTGCTTGAATGGTCGCCGGATTTCGGCGATAGGAATGAGATATTCATGGAAACCCAGCCCTGTTGCCCAATGCTCCAGCATCAATCGAATGCCAGCGCCCCATAGCTCTGGACGGTAGGACACACCACGCTGCAGAAAGATTTCCGGCGCGAATACAGCGATCAATGCGATCCCGGCAATCACCGGGGCGATCAATGCTGCGGTCAGTCGCGACGGTCGCGCCACGCCCGCCATCAACAGACCGGCCAGCAGGCCGATCCATACACCACGGGTCTGGTTGAAGCCCAAAAATACCGCGTACCCCAAGGCAGGAATGATCAGAAGCATCATCACCCAAGGGCTGAAACGTTTGGTCTGCAACATGAATGTGCCGATGATCGCAAGGGCGCCCACCGCATGCGCGGCAGGGATGGCGGTGTCCCACAAACCGATGGCAAGTACCCGCGCGCTGAAAGGCCGGGCGCTGAACGGATAGAAATAGACCCAAGAGGCCAAAGCAAAAAAACCGCCCACGATCGATGCATACAGCAACATCGACTCGAACCGCCATGCACGGTTCTGTGCCGCCAACAATATGCCAGACAGCGTCAGTGTCACATAGATCGTCACCTTGACCTTGCCAAGGACGTTCTCTCCTCCCTCGATCCAAAGCACCAGCAACGTCCAGGCCATGAACAATGCGTAGAACACGCACTCGGGCTGCTTGAGCAACAACCGAAAATCCCGACGGAACAACGCCAGCAAGGCAGGCAGCCACAGCAGGAAAATCAACAACTGGTGATAAAGCTTGTTTTCCGGCAGTACCCAAGCACCACATAGAAGAACCAGAAAGCCAATGGATGCCCATGCCACCAGGACATCCTGGTCGATAAGTCTTTTTATATTTTTGAACATTCAGGTTCTGCTCAAAATCCGATCGGCGACCCGTTGCAATTGAGCCTGATCGGCATTTTTCCAGCTGCCCTTGATGCAGTAGCTCTCGGAAAGATAATGAAGGAAGTTGCGCCTCAAGCGCTCATCGAGCGGCCATTGCGGGAATCCACGGGCCAGCGCCATGACCTGGTCGGCATTATCAGCATGCATCACCAGCCCTTCCACATTGAAAAAGGCTTGGCCAAGCGTGAGCACGGGCTTGCCCAGCAGCAGGCTTTCCAGCCCCACAGTCGAATTGACCGTGATCACGAACTGACTGGCCTCGATCAACTGTTGCGTGGCATTGCCGTTGGCGAAGAGCAGGCGTTCATGGGTGCGCTCGTGCAGCTCGGGGTAGGTCTCGCGGCTGGACGGGTGCTCCTTGAACACCACTGTCATGCCTGTCTCCTCGGCGAGTCGCTCGCCTAAGGCAAACATATCGCGCATGTTCCTGATCCAGGGGGAAAACAGGCGGACCTGACTGTCGCGATCATCCTGGAACGGAATGAAGACGAACTGCGCGGGCAGCATGATCGGGGCCGGTCCGGCGCTGCGTGGCGCACGAGGAATCAGCACCGGCGCAGCTTGGCTTTCTGGCACTGGATGCGGGTAATCAAGGTAGAAACTTGCGTCGCGCGGAACCGCGTTCAGGTAGTTCACGCCACGCGGATCCACCGTGGTGGTGTTGGGCAACAGGCCGTTTTCGAAGAAGAAGGTCTTGCAACCGGCCGGCGCCAGTGCCGCCAGCAACCGGCAGTAACGATGGGCGCCGTTCCAGAACGCCAACGCATCGGGGCGCTCCCGGTCAAGCAAGGCCTGGGCGCGCAGCGCCATCCACAGGAGTTCGAGGCGTAGCAACAGGCGATACAGCGCGCCATTGTTTTTTTTCTTGACCCGACGCTCCTCGCATTTCTCTTCGATCAGGCTCGGCCAATCGATGCGCGAAACAATCCTGGAAATTCGTAAAGACCTTGGCCAGGGCATGTGTTGAGGAGAAACGACTTTACCTTGCAGCTCGGTTTCGTTGAGCAAGCGATTGAAATAAAGACCCTGGTGCTTGGCCAGGGAAATGAACAGCGTTTTCGTCATGGAATATCCAGAAAGACGGCGCCAGGCGAGCCGTGAACAAGGCGAACGCCCCGGTGAAAATTGACGCGACTATACCACAGCGGTTTTTGCCGCCTGCACACTGCGCTAACATACCCGGCTGCCCCTCCCATCGGGCCAAGCCTTGGAGCCTTGATGCAAACGCTCGACCCTACTGTTTACCTCGACCTGCGCGAAGGTGCCGATGTCCTCGAAGCCGATCGCCAAGGGGATAAAGTGCTGCGCCTGGTCGATGGCTCGATACTCAAGCTGTTCCGGCGCAAGCGTCTGCTGACCTCCGCGCTATGGTCGCCGTATGCCAGGCGCTTTGCCGACAACTGCCAGGCCTTGCACGAGCGCGGCATTGAGTGTCCGCGGGTTCGCCAGGTCTTTCGCATTCCCTCCATCGACCGTGACGCGGTCCATTACGATCCGCTGCCTGGTCGCACCCTTCGGCAATTGCTGGACGGGGATGCCCCTGCCGACCTTCAGGCACGACTCGGTGAGTTCATGGCTGGCCTGCACCAGAAGGGCATCTATTTTCGCTCCGCGCACCTGGGCAACGTCGTGCTGACACCTGAAGACACGCTGGGGCTGATCGACGTCGCCGACCTGAGGGCTTATGGCAAGCCGCTGCGCAAAGGGCTGCGCCTGCGCAACTTCAAACACATGTTGCGCTACCGCCAGGATCGCGAATGGCTGCTCAGGGACAATCGGTTCCTGGAGCACTACCTCAGCCATCAGCAAACCTGCAACGAACGGGAGCTGAGGCTCGCGCTCGGTACCTGAATCGCCAGTCAGCCGGCGGCAGGCAACCTGGCTAATTCGAAGTCCTGCGCGGGATCTCTGTCGCGCAACAAGTCATCGACCAGCTCGACGGTTTTTGCCAACCCCTTGGAACCGTGTACCAAGTGATAATCGGCGAAGCCCCGGGCCCTGACCACGCAATCCGTATAATCGCGCTCTAGCGCCTGCAACTGCTGGGAAAAAGCCTGCTCGTCGCGCACTTGCGGCCCGAAGAACAACGCGTGGGAAAAAATATCCACATCGTTGCCAGCATTCACATGTATCACCGGCCGGCCTGCCAGCCCCGCCTCGATGCCGGCATTGGACATGATATTGACGACTACGCTGGCCTGGGCAAGCGCCTGTGCCAGCGAGCAGTCGATACCCAGCAGCTCAATGTTGGCGAATCGCGTCGCCGCGTCGATCCAGAATTGCGCCTTGCTGCGCGGGTGGCGCTTGAACAGCAGGCGATAATGCGGATTGCGCCCGGCCCAATCGCGCAGCAGCCGATAGGTATCCTCATAACCGGACTCTTTTTCTCGATCAGGCCCTACCCCCAAGACCAACAATGTCTTGATGCAGGGATCAGCGACGGGCAGGTCATAGCTTTCATCGACAAGGTAGGAACCGACCAGCACCACTGTCGACTCACCGAACCGCAGTCGACGCTCTTGCAAGGCTTCCAGCGAACTGCGCCCGAAAACGCCGTAATAATCGTAGTCGTTCATGCCCAGCCGGCGGGATGACTCCAACGTCGTGGCATGGGCCAGGTGCAGCAACCGGGCACCCTGCGCGGCCAACGCCAGGCGCAGGAACGGCGCATGAAGGCTGCCATTGCGTTCGTTGATCAATACCTTGGGTTGATAGGTCTGCACCAGCCATTGAGCGTGGGCGGCATAGACCAGGTAACGCAGGGGTACGGCCTGTGGCGGCGCCACGAGCATGCGCTGGGCGCACGCGTCGGCGGGAGCGCGCAGCGCTGCCTCCGTCAGTTGATGGCCGCGCTTGCGCAGGGCATCGATCAGCACGTTCTTGCGCTGCAGTGCCATGGACTTCGGTGCCGAATGCAACAGCAGCACCTGGCAGGGTGCCGCGCCTGTCGGACGCTTCAGGCACGCCTTGGCGCGCAGTCCAATCGCGATATCCACCAGCACATCACGAGCCAGTCGCAACAGACTGCCAAGGCGACCGTGACGCTCGCGTAGCACTTTCCAGCGATAGCGGTCCAGTTCACGCGCCTTTCGGGCCCAGCTTCCGTCGGTCTGGAACCTATTGTCGTCAGACCTCGAGGCGCTCACTTGAACAACAACCGGATGGCCTTGCGCGTGTAGGACCAGCGCGTGATAGACCGAAGATCGGTACGAATGGCCTGGGCATAAAAAACCTTGGCATTGGCATAGTCGCCGGCACTGTAGCAATCGCGGAACAACGACAGGCATCGCTGGGCCATGAAGGCTTGGCGCAGGTCCTGCAGTTCCTGCGGCATGCGTACCGGGGAAAACACTTCGTCCACCATGCCCACGCCCGCCGCCAGGCTCTGCCTGAGGTCATGGCGCATGCTGTCGCCGTGCTTGTAGATCAGCGCCAACGGCTTTGGGAGTACGGTGCACGGAAAACGCGCCAGCACCTGGGCAAACACCGGGATATCTTCGACGTTGCGCAGATGCTCTGGGTAGTTGCCCGGCCCGAATACGTCGCGATGCATTGCACAGGCGCCGTTGGACAGCGTCACCGTCTTGTCCAGCAGATAACCCCGAACACGCCCACGCGGGGTGGCCGGTAGTGGTTTTACTTCATGCTCGACGCGACGTCCGTCCGCAAACACCGACCAGTGGCCGCCGATGACCAGGCGAGTCTCGGGATGACTGGTTATATGCTGGGTCACCGCGGCAAGGGCACCGGGTGCCATCTCATCATCGGCGTCGAGGAAGATCAGGTATTGCCCCCGAGCCTCCTCAATCCCGCGGTTGCGGACCGACGACAAACCGCCGTTGGGCTTGCGCAGGGCTCGGAAGCCCCCGGCATGTTCGGCCTGCAATTGCGCCAGGACCTGGGGCGTTGCATCGGTGGAACCATCGTCGATCACCAACAACTCAGCCTGGGCTTCGCTCAACTGCGCAATGACTGAATTCACCGCACGAGGCAAGGTCTCGGCGTAGTTGTAGGCCGGAATGATGACACTGACCAGCACCTCAGTCATAAGCGTCCACACCGTCCTTGACCACCAGAATGTCTTCCATGATCAGGTACTGCAGGTCGGAACCGAAGAACATGTTCAGCGCGTCGGTCGGCGAGCAGATCATCGGCTCGCCACGACGGTTGAGCGAGGTGTTCAGCGACACGCCGTTGCCAGTCAGGACTTCCAGGGCCTTCATCATGTCGTAGTAGCGCGGGTTGTATTCACGCTTGAGCACTTGGGCGCGGGAGGTGCCGTCTTCATGGACGACTTCCGGCACGCGGGTTTTCCATTCCTCGGCCACTTCAAAGGTGAAGGTCATGAAAGGGGCCGGGTGGTCGACCTTGATCATCTGCGGCGCAACGGTGTCGAGCATCGACGGGCAGAACGGCCTCCAGCGCTCGCGGAACTTGATCTGTTCGTTGATCCGATCGGCCACGCCACTGGCGCTTGGGCAGCCGATGATGGAGCGACCGCCCAAGGCACGCGGGCCAAACTCCATGCGGCCCTGGAACCAGGCCACGGGGTTGCCGTCGACCATGATCTTGGCGATGCGCTCCGGGGTGTTGTCGATTTTGCGCCACTCAGGCTTGCTCGGATGACGGGCGCACGCGGCGATCACATCTTCGTTGCTGTAGGCGGGGCCGAGGTAGACGTGTTCCATCTTCTCCACCGGCACGCCACGGGCGTGGGACACATAAGCCGCCGCCCCCACCGCCGTACCGGCGTCGCCGGAAGCCGGTTGCACGAACAGCTCCTTGACGTCGTCACGGGCGATGATCTTCTGGTTCAGCTTGACGTTCAACGCACAACCACCGGCGAAGGCCAGCTTGCCGGTTTCCTTGAGCACGTCGCCCAGGTAGTGGTCGATCATTTGCAGTGCGAGCTTCTCGAACAGCGCCTGCATGCTCGCCGCGTAGTGGATGTACGGTTCGTCGGCAATGTCGCCTTCACGTTTCGGGCCGAGCCACTCGATCAGCTTCGGCGAGAAGTAGAAGCCCTTGCCCTTCTCTTTATAACGGCGCAGGCCGATGACGTTGGCGTAGTCGGTGTTGATCACCAATTCGCCGTTTTCGAACGAGGCCAGGCGCGAGAAATCGTACTTGCTGGCATCGCCGTAGGGCGCCATGCCCATGACCTTGAATTCGCCATCGAGCATTTCGAAACCGAGGAACTCGGTGATCGCGCCGTACAGGCCACCCAGGGAGTCCGGGTCGAAGAATTCCTTGATCTTGTGGATCTTGCCGTTTTCGCCATAGCCGAAGAAGGTCGTGGCGTACTCACCCTTGCCGTCGATGCCCAGAATCGCGGTTTTTTCCTGGAAACCCGAGCAGTGGTAGGCGCTGGAAGCGTGGGCCAGGTGGTGCTCGACCGGTTCGATCTTGATCTTTTTCGGATCGAAGCCCAGTTGTTCCAGGCACCAGACAATCTTGCGGCGATAACGCTTGTAGCGACGGTTGCCCATCAGGATCGCGTCGAGGGCGCGGTCCGGGGCGTACCAGTAACGCTTGGCGTAGTGCCAGCGCGCTTCGCCGAACAGGCTGATCGGGGCGAAGGGGATCGCCACCACATCAACGTCGGAAGGCTTGATGCCGGCCTGCTCCAGGCAGAACTTCGCCGACTCGTAGGGCATGCGGTTCTTTGCATGTTTATCGCGTACGAAGCGCTCTTCCTCGGCCGCCGCGATCAGCTTGCCGTCAATGTACAGCGCTGCGGAAGGATCATGGCTAAGGGCGCCGGACAGGCCAAGAATCGTCAATGCCACAGGGTCTAGCCTCTTATGTCTGCATACGGGCGACAAGCGCCGCGAAAAATGGATGTGCCGCGCACCAAGGGTGCGGGGCAGCTAAAGGGCGGGATTATAGCTTAAAAGCGGCCTTAAGCCTCTAGCGGTGAGTGGCGAACGTGCAGCAGACGATTGCTTGGCGCTGTTTGCAGGGCAGCGCATCGCACCTGTGGCGAGGGAGCTTGCTCCCGCTCGGCGGCGCAGCCGTTGTAAACCGGTTGATGCGGTTTTCCTGTGGGAATGCGCCGGTCTTTTGGGGGCCGCTGAGCAGCCCAGCGGGAGCAAGCTCCCTCGCCACAGGGGCATCGGCGACCTCAAGTGAGCTAAAGGGTCTTCATCTGTGGTTCATAGGGCGGACGAAGCGCTATCGACCGTTTTGGGCAACCGCTGATCGATCACCCGATACAACCCACTGTCCTGCGGCCAATTGCGCATGAACCTGGCCCGATCCCGGGCGTAGGCCGGGGCGAAGCTGGCCTGGCTACGGTGCTGGCACATGGAGTCCAGGTCGATCAGCGCCCAGCGGTCGTCTTGCCAGAACAGGTTATGCCCTTTGAAGTCACCGTGACTGATGCGCTCGCGAATGAGGTCGGCGAACAAGCGATCCAGTGCCAGCAGCTCCGTCTCGGGGGCTTCGCCGCTCTCCACGTAAGGGGCGAAGCGCTCGATGATATCCGGGCCAGGCAGGTGCTCAGTGACCAGATAGGCACCACGACGCAGCCACAGGAAACGCTTTTCCAGCAGCGCCAGCGGCTTGGGCGTGGCGATGCCGAGGAAGGCCAGGCGATGGCCTTCGCGCCAGGCATGCCAGGCACGGCTCGGACGCCAGAAGCGCTTGAGCCAATGGGCGAATCCCTTGATGTTGTAGCGCTTGATGATCAGTGTGCGGCCGTTCGCGACCACTTTTCCAACACTCGCCGCGCCGCCGGTCTTGTACAGGTGGCCTTGGTCGAGCAAGGCATCGGCCTGCTCGAGCACTGGCATCATCGCGGCCTCTTCTTCACGGCGGATCGCCCGCAGCCCGAACGGCCCGCGCTGCACACTGAAAAAGCTGCACTCGCGCCCAACTTTTTCAAGAAAGTCCTTCAGCCGCCAGGCGTGGACCTTGTCGATCTGTTTTTGCAGCGCTTCCATGGGCAGCGCGTGTTCAGCGTTGCCCAGCAAGTAATGCACCAGTAATTCTTCGTTGAACGGCTCGATGGATTTGGGAAGCTGGGCGAAAAACACGCCCAGATTCTCCAGCACCTTCTGCCGCGACAACGGCTGGCCGGGGGTTTCGACGCGAATGCCAGCGCCATCGATAAGATAAAGCTTGCCGCCGTGGCGCAGCAGATTGTCCAGGTGCAGGTCTTCCTGCCACAGGCCTTTGCTGTGCAGCCGCGCAATCGCATCCAAGGCCTCGGCCAGCACCGCCGTTTGCTCATCCGCCAGTATCGGCAGATGTTCGACCTGCTTCCAGGCGTCACCAAGGCTCTCGGCATCTTCCAGCAGCTCGAACAGCAACCAGCCACCTTCGCCTTCCTTCAAGCCATCGGCCAGTAGCAACGGCGTCGTCAGCCCCTGCTCCGCCAGCAGGCGAACGCCTTGAAGCTCACGCTGGAAATGTCGGGGTGCCTTGCTGCCCACCAGTAACTTGGCCAACACCGGGCGGCCTCGCCATATGCCGGCGCCCACGTAGCGCTGCCCTGGCAAAACCCGCAGTAGCGTCAACAACTGCAACTGCGCCGGGCCGGCGGCGTCCGCCAGCTCCAGGCTCAGGGGCAGGCCAGGATTGCGACCGGCATTTTTCAGTTCGGACAAAAGCATCAACGAGCCTCCTTGTCGCTACGTCGGGCGGCCAGCCGGGTCATCCAGCTGTCGACCAGAGCGCTGTCGAGCGGCTGCTCTAGATAAACAGACAGCAATTGGCGCACATCGTCGCTCTTCCAGGCGCCTGCCCGTCGCAACAGCGGCTCGAGGTCCTTGACCCGGTCACGTTGGCCGAACAACAGCGGCCGGGTTTTCTCCAGGTCAATCAACTGTGCCTGGTAGCTGCCGTCGATGGCTTGCAGGAAAATATGCTTGGGATAGAAACAGCCATGCATTTGATGGGCATTGTGCAGGCGACGCGCCAAGTGACCACAGGCTTGAAGGATGCCTGTACGTTGTCCGGCACTCAGCGTCGACCAGCGCTGCAGCAGTGAATCAAGGTCATCCCAGCCGTCCAGCGCACGCGTCAACAGAACCGCCCGCGCCTCGCCGTTCACTTTGCGCTGACCGTAGAACACCGCTTGCAGCGCGGGAATGTGCAACTGCCGATAACGGCTGATATTGCGAAACTCCCGGGAAAAGCTCGGTTCACCAAACGGGTGGGACCAGGTCCGGGTCAGGTAATTGCTCTGGCGCTTGAGGTAATAACCCTGCCCTTCCAGCTCCAGCCGGAACACGCTGCTCCAGCCATCGCCCGAGGTGTTGGGTTCGTCCACCGCGTCCAGTTGCCGCGTCCACAAGGCCTCGAAGCTGTCCAGGCCATGACGTTGCAACAACGCCCGGTCTTCAGCGGCCAAAAAATCAGTCATTCGCGCCCCTCGAAAAATCTCACCACGTGGCGGATGCGCTTCTTGTCGCACGCATCGAGCCGGTCGCGCTGGCGGTATTGCAGGTAAAAACGCAGGCGCTGCGTGGCCGACAAATGGTATTTGGCCACTTTATCCAGGCACGCCAAGTCCTTGGTGATACGGTACTTGAGCCAGAAACCGCGCCAGAAATCGCCGTTCGGGCAGTCGATCAGAAACAGCTGCGAACGGTCGTCGATGAGCAGGTTGCGCCATTTGAGATCGTTATGGGTGAAGCGGTGGTCGTGCATGGTTCGCGTATAACCGGCCAGTTGCCGGCTGACGTTATCGACCCAGGCACGGTCCGCCAGCCTCGGATCTTGGCGCTCGGCGAGGGCCGAGAGGTCTTCGGTATGCGGCAGTTCGCGGGTGATCAGCGCCCCACGGGCATAGGTCGCGCCGTTTCGCTCCAAGCCCCAGCCCACGACTTCAGCGGTGGGGATGCCCCATTTGGCGAAGCGCTTGAGGTTCTGCCATTCGGACTTGACCCGTGGCTTGCCCAGGTAGCGCCGCAAGCCTTTGCCGGCCCCGACGTAGCGCTTGACGTAATAATTCACGCCGTTGCGCTGTACCCGGATCACCTCGGACAACGGGTCGCGGGTCAAGCGCTCTCCTTGCAATGCGAACACCGCTTCGAGGCTGCCAAAATCCTCTGCCAACTCGGCATATGCCGGTTCCAGATTCCAACCCGACATCAGAGCGCGTCCCCGTACCGCTGCTTGCGGGCATACAGTTTGTTGGCCTTGCCTTCGAGCCAGGCCAGCAGCGAAGCCTCTTCGGCGAGGATTCGACGCAGCGGCTGTTGGAAATAGCCTTTGAGAAAACGCAGTTTGTCGCGGCGGGTCAGGCCGATGTCCAGCGCCGAAAAATACAGCGCCGCCAGGTCCTTGTTGCGCCAGCGAGTGGTGATGGCAGGACGGGTCTGGGCGCGGTGCAGGTCGATCACCGAGAGCTTGAAATCCCCTGGTGTCACCGGTTTGTCGGTGTGCAGGAGGAAGTGGCAGATGTAGCAGTCACGATGGTTGACCCCAGCGCGGTGCATCATGCCGGTCATGCGCGCCACTTCGGCGATCAGCGCCCGCTTGAGCGTCGGCTGCGGCGGCTGCTTGACCCAGTCGATGCTGAAGTCTTCGAGGCTGACGGTCGGCGCCAGCTCCTCGGTGACGATGAACGAGTGCTGGTCCGCCGGGTTGCTGCCCTTCTCGCCGTAGGCGACCGCCGTCATGGTCGGCACACCCGCTTCCTGCAAGCGCTGGATCGCCTTCCACTCCTGCCCCGCGCCGAGTACCGGCAGCTTGGCGGTGAACAGGTTCTTGAAGATCTCGCCCCAACCGATTCCGCGGTGGATCTTCACGAAAAAACCGCGACCGTCCACCTCCGTGCGCAAGGTGCGCCGGGCCTCCAGTTCGCGATAGACCTCGCCCTTGAGCGCTTCGACTTCGGCGAACGCATCGCGCCCGGCCCAAAGGCTCTTGAACGGTTCGGCCAGCATCAACTTCATTGCGCGTGCTCCGCCAATATCACATCCGCCGCGTGCTGCGGCATGCTGTAGAGGTCGGCCGTCTCGGCGAAGGCCAGACCGTTGCGGCTCCAGGCCGCCCGTGCCTGGGCGTCGTTCAACATGCGCCCCAGGTAGTCGGTGAGCTGGGCTTGTTCGAACGGCTCATCCAGCACCAGGCCACTGTCGGCCTCGGCGATGTAATGGGCGTACCCACACACCGCGCTGACCAGCACCGGCAACCCGGCCACCAGTGCTTCGAGCAATACGGTGCCGGTGTTCTCGTTGTACGCCGGGTGGATCAACAGGTCGGCGCCCAGCAGGAAACGCGGGATATCGCTGCGGCCCTTGAGGAACCGCACGTTGTCGCCCAGGCCCAGCGCGGCGCTTTGCAGTTGGAATACTTTGGGGTCGTCCTGGCCAATTACAAACAGCCGGGTGCGTTTTCTCAGCTCGGCTGGCAACGCGGCCAGGGCCTTGAGGCTGCGATCCACGCCCTTGGTCTTGAACCCAGAGCCGATCTGCACCAGCAGCAGGTCGTCGTCGGCCAGCTCGAATTCGGCCCGGAACGCGGCGCGGATCTCGTCGGCGTCGGCGGGCCGGCGCCGGTCCTGGGCGATGCCCGGCGGCAGCAGGTGGAAACGTTCCAGCGGCGTGCCGTAGTGCTTGATGAACAGCGGCTGCTGGACTTCGGAGATCATCAGGACTTCGGTCTTGGCATCCTTGGCGAACACGGCCCGCTCATACTCGGCGAAATGCCGGTAGCGGCCCCAGCGCCGGTACAGCGAATTGCGCAGGTTCTGCGCCTTGTCTTCGAAGCAGCCGTCGGCGGCGTAGTACACGTCCAGGCCGGGCATCTTGTTGAAGCCAATCAACCGGTCCACCGGGCGCTTGGCCAGGTCGGCCTCCATCCACGCACTGAGTTTCTCGTTGCGACGATGATTGAACAGCGCCTTGACCGGTGCCACCAGCACCTCGAAGCCTGGCGGCACGTCACCTTCCCAGATCAGCGTGTAGACGCGGATCTGGTGGCCGCGTCGCTGACACTCCAGGGCGATGCGCATGAAGTCACGCTGCAGGCCACCAAAGGGGAAATACTTGTAAAGGACAAAAGCCAATTGCATCAGCGCGGCTCCTCAGCCAATAACGTGCTCAGGTGGCTGGCAACACGCTCGGGGTTCAGACGCGTGAAGCACAGGGGCTGCTCGCGTTTCAGGTCAAACCGCCGGGCATCCTCGGCGGTTGGCGGATAAGTGCAATGTTTCTGCATGCACGGCGCACAAGGGAAATCACTGGCGAGGTGAATCTGGCCCCTGCCATAGGCGCCGGTCAGCACCGGATTGGTTGGGCCGAGCAAGGAAATGGTCGGCACGTCCAGGGCCGCGGCCAAATGGCCGAGACCGGTGTCCACGGCCACGCAAGCCTGGGCCCCGGCAAGCACTTTGCCCATGCCGCCGAGGTTCAGCTTCGGCAGTACCAGGGCGTTGCGCAGCCCGTTGGCGATGCGTTCGGCCCGGGCCTTCTCGGCAGGGTTGCCCCACGGCAGTTTGACGACCACGCCGAACTGGCCCATGCGCTCGGTGAGCTGGCGCCAGTAAAGTTCGGGCCAATGCTTGGATTCCCAGGTCGTGCCATGCAGGAACACCACATAAGGGTAAGGACGCGGCAATTCGACCAGTCGGTCGATGTCGAGGCCATAGCTGCCTTGGATTTTCGGTAAGTCATAGCCCAGCGCCAAGGCGAACAATTGACGCACCCGCTCGACCGCATGTTGACCACGGGCCACGGCCAGGCGACGCGAATAGAAGCGCGCCGCGAGGGGCTCACGCGCAGAATCCTTATCCAGGCCAGCCACCGGCGCCTTGACGTAGCGGGTCAGCCAGGCACTTTTCAACAGGCCTTGGGCATCGATCACCAGGTCGTACTTTTCGGCGCGCACGCTCTGCTTGAAACGTCGCCATTCGCCACTCTTGATGGTCTGCCAAAGGTTCTTGCGCCAGCGACGGATCGCCACGGGAATGACTTTGCCCACGGCCGGGTGCCAGGTGGGGATTTCGGCAAAGCCTTCTTCCACCACCCAGTCGAACTTGATGCCGGGAATCGCCCGCGCCGCGTCGGTCAGCGCCGGCAACGTGTGGACCACATCCCCCAGCGAAGAGGTCTTGATCAGCAATACCCGCAAGTTACCGGACCTCCACGGGGGTGCCCTGCAAACGCTCCAGGGCCTCGTTCACCGACGGCGGCATGAGCTGGCGCAGGCAGTTGTAATGACCGAAACGGCAGGTACGATCGAAGCATGGACTGCACTCGATGCCCAGGCGCACGACTTCGACCTGGTCGGCCAGCGGCGGCGTGAAGCCTGGCGAGGTGGAACCGTAGACCGCCACCAATGGACGATTCAAGGCCGCGGCCACATGCATCAGGCCCGAGTCGTTGGAGACCACCGAATCGGCGCAGGACAGCAGGTCGATGGCCTCGGCCAGGGACGTGTCGCCACTGAGGTTCACCGACTCTTCCCGAAGACCCGGGATCAGCCGCGAGCGGATGTCCTCGCCCACCGGGTGATCTTTTTTCGAACCGAACAGCCAGACTTGCCAGCCTTCGCGAATTTTCGCCTCGGCCACCTGGGCGTAGTGCTCCGCCGGCCAGCGCTTGGATTCGCCGAACTCCGCACCTGGACACAGGGCGAGCACTGGGCGATCCAGGCTCAGGCCGAACTTGGCCAGCGCCGCGTCACGGGTCACCGGGTCGATCCGCAGGCTCGGCCGCGGATACGGCTTGGGCAACTCGGAGCCAGGTTCGTAGGCCAGGGCCATGAAGCGCTCGATCATCAACGGATAACGTTCTTTGTCCAGCTTGCGCACGTCGTTGAGCAGGCCGTAGCGAAACTCGCCACGCCAGCCGGTGCGCTTGGGGATGCCGGCGAAGAACGGCACCAGCGCCGACTTCAACGAGTTGGGCAACAGGATCGCCTGGTCGTACTGACCGGCCAGGGATTTACCGATGCGCCGACGGGTCGCCAGCTCCAGCGCGCCGTGGCCGAGCGGGAAGCTCAAGGCCTTGCGCACTTCGGGCATACGTTCCAGGATCGGCCGGCTCCACTCAGGGGCCAGGACGTCGATTTCGCACTGCGGATGACGCTGTTTCAAACACTGGAACAGTGTCTGCGCCATCACCATGTCACCGACCCAACTGGGCCCAACGATCAAAATATTCATGTGCTTTCCAAAAACGATACGGGGAGGCCTACGCCTCCCCGCCTCGAGAATCACTGTGGCTTAGGTCGTTGCCTGTTGCCCTAATCTACAACACACCGCCAATCAACTGTGGCAGTACTCATCTGTTTCAAGTACCGCGCAGCACCGCCAATCCACTGTGGGAGCGGGCTTGCTCGCGAAAGGGCCAGCCCATCCGACATCAATGTCACCTGACACTCCGCTATCGCGAGCAGGCTCGCTCCCACAGGGGGCCTGCATACGTTTCCAGCACCGTGCAGCACCGCAAATCCATTGTGGGAGCGAGCCTGCTCGCGAAGAGGCCGGGACATCCAACATCAATGTCGCCTGACACTCCGCTTTCGCGAGCAGGCTCGCTCCCACAGGGGCCCGCAGAGGTTTCAAGCTCTGCGCAACACCACCAATCCATTGTGGGAGCGGGCTTGCTCGCGAAGGGCCAGCCCATCCAACATCAATGTCGCCTGACACTCCGCCTTCGCGAGCAGGCTCGCTCCCACAGGGGGCCTGCATACGTTTCCAGCACCGTGCTGCACCACCAATCCATTGTGGGAGCGGGCTTGCTCGCGAAGGGCCAGCCCATCCAACATCAATGTCGCCTGACACTCCGCCTTCGCGAGCAAGCCCGCTCCCACAGGGGCCCGCAGAGGTTTCAAGCTCTGCGCAACACCACCAATCCATTGTGGGAGCGAGCCTGCTCGCGAAGGGCCAGCCCATCCAACATCAATGTCGCCTGACACTCCGCTTTCGCGAGCAGGCTCGCTCCCACATTTAAAGCTTCAGCTCAGTCCCAGCTCCCGCCAGATCCGCACTACCTGCCGGCGCTCATCCACGAACTGGTCGCCTGCGATCACCCCGGCATCTTTCTGCAAGGCTTGGCGGTGGGCGGCGGAGCGGTAGGCTTTGTAGGCCTCGCGTAACAGCGTCGCGTCTTCGGACGGCATCAACCCGACTTCCTGCAACCCGTCCAGGATGCGGATGTTATCGGTGTAGCGCACCAGCGATGGATGCTCTTCGGACCACGCCAGGGCCGCGTATTGCACCATAAATTCAATATCGACGATACCTCCGGCATCCTGCTTGAGGTCGAAGGGCGCCGCGGCCTCGAAGGCATTCGGCGCGGTCCCGGCGGCGGTGGCCTTGCTGCCAAGGTTGTCACGCATCTTGGCGCGCATCTCGCTGACTTCCTGGCGCAGCGTCGGCAAGTCACGCTTGCGTCCCAACACCTGGATGCGGACCTTTTCGAACGCCTGGCCCACGTCCTGACTCCCCACCAGCACACGGGCTCGCACCAGCGCCTGATGCTCCCAGGTCCAGGCTTCGTTCTCCTGGTAGCGGGCAAACGCCCCGAGGGAACTGACCAGCAACCCCGACGCCCCGGACGGTCGCAGGCGCATATCCACTTCATACAACTGCCCGGAGTTGGTCTGGGCGGTCAGCAGGTGAATGATCCGCTGGCCAAGCCGGGTGAAGAATTGCGCGCCGTCGATGGGTTTCGGGCCGTCGGTTTCCGCCTGCGGGTCGCCATCGTGGATGAACACCAGGTCCAGGTCGGAACCATGGCCCAATTCCAGGCCGCCGACTTTCCCGTAACCGACAATAATGAAGCCCGGGTCACACAGGCTGCCGTCGGTGCGCAACGGCACGCCGTGCTTGGCGGCCGTCTGGCGCCAGGCCAGGGCCAGCACTTGTTCGAGAATCGCCTCGGCCAGCCAGGTCAGGTAATCGCTGACCTTCATCAACGGCAGGCTGCCGGCGATTTCCGACGCCGCCACCCGCAGACGGTGCGCCAGCTTGAAATGCCGCAACGCCTCCATTTGCTGCTCCAGATCATCCTCGGGAATGCGCGTCAGGCGCTCACGCAACTCCGCCGCCAATTCCGGCGCCAGGGGCGGCTTGAACAGCCGGCCCTCGTTGAGCAACTCATCGAGCAGCAGCGGGAAACGGGTGATTTGCTCGGCAATCCACGGGCTCGCCGCGCACAGCGTCAGCAAGCGCCGCAGGGCCCCGGGGTTTTCCGTCAACAACACAAGGTAGGCCGAACGGCGAGCCACGGCTTCTACCAAGGGCAGCACCCGCTCCAACACCAGGTCCGGATCGGCATGCTCCACAGCCTGGGCCAGCAGGCGCGGAATGAACGCATCCAGGCGTTCGCGCCCCAAGCGCTGCATGGCGCGCAATTGCGGGCTGCCGCGCAGGACGGCCAGGGCCTTGAGGGCTTTGGGCGCATCGACGAAGCCGCCCTCTTCCAACTGACGGCACGCCACTTCTTCATTCTGGCTGTCTTCCCACAACGGCAACCATTCGCCGCCGACCACCACTTCGCTTTCACCGCCCTCTTCTTCATCCGGGTCGGCGATGACCTGGCCGAAATGCCAGGCCACGCGCCCGCGCCAGTACATCAATCGCTCATGAAAGGCCGACCAGTCGGCAAAACCCAGCATGAACGCAATGCGCGCCTGATCCTGCGGGCTGTCCGGCAGCATCTGGGTCTGGCGATCGGCGATGGCCTGAATCGCATGCTCGGTATAACGCAGGAATTCGTAGCCCTGGCGCAGCTCATCGATCACCTTGGCCGGCAGGTAACCCTGGCCCTCCAGGGTGTTCAACACCTTGAGCAGCGGCCGCTGCTGCAAGCTCAAGTCGCGTCCACCGTGGATCAGCTGGAACGCCTGGGCAATGAACTCGACCTCGCGAATGCCGCCCGAGCCCAACTTGATGTTGTCGGCCATGCCCTTGCGCCGCACCTCCTGCTGGATCAACTGCTTCATGGTGCGCAGCGCTTCGATGGCGGAGAAATCCAGGTAACGGCGATAGACGAACGGACGCAGCATGTCGAGCAGTTGCGCGCCGGCCACCTGGTCGCCGGCCACCACCCGCGCCTTGATCATGGCGTAGCGTTCCCAATCGCGGCCCTGGTCCTGGTAATACTGCTCCAGGGCATTGAAGCTCAGCACCAGGGCACCGGCCGAGCCGTAGGGGCGCAGGCGCATGTCGACGCGGAACACGAAGCCGTCGACGGTCATCGGGTCGAGGGCCTTGATCAGGCGCTGGCCGACGCGGATGAAAAATTCCTGGTTATCCAGCGGCCGCTTGACACCCACGGTTTCACCGCCCTCGGGGTACGCGAAGATCAGGTCGATGTCCGACGACAGGTTCAGCTCCACCGCCCCCAGCTTGCCCATGCCGAGGATGACCATCTGCTGCGGCTCGCCGCTGCGCCGCCCGGTGGGCGTGCCGAACTGCTGGCTGAGGCGCTGATACAACCATTGGTAAGCCTGGTCGATGCAGGTGTCGGCCATGTCCGAGAGGTCGCGACAGGTCTGGACCAGATCGGCCTGGCGGGTCAGGTCGCGCCAGATGATCCGCACTTGCTGGCGGGTACGTTGGCGGCGCAGGACGCGGCCCAGTTCGTCTTCGGTTTCGGCGGCCTGGACGGCGGCGCCGATCTGCGCACACATTTCGCCGGGTGCCAGGCTACGGTCCAGTTCGCCGCTGCGCACCAGCTCCAGGAGCATCACCGGGTCACGAACACTCTGCTCGATGACAAAGTCGCTGGCGGCGGCAATGCGGTTGAACGCCTCCCAGCGTTGCGGGGTCCAGGCCGACAGCCCATGATCGTCGTCGAGGCAGGCGACCGCCGCACGGAACGACTGCTCGGCACGACTGACCAATGACTGGAGAATCGCAGGTACTTCGACAAGCGAGGGCAGGCTCATGGTCTATCCTTGATCGGCGCGGGAAAGGCTGGATGTAGTGTTTTTTCAAAAGACACTACCTGATCGACTGTCGAACAAAGATGATAAATAGCTGAAAATCTGATTTTATTGGCAGCCGGCATCAAGTTTTTACCTGTTCGAGTTGGCTAAAGACCAACAGTAACGATTATTCTCACAACGAAACGAGGGGCCACGAGCCGCTCAGGTGTAGTTTTACTACTCGTCTATACATTCGAAAGGCTGAAACGGCCGACGATTTGTAGTAAAACTACACGCCGCCGAAACAACCTTCGGCAATCCAAGAATTTATATCGTCTGCCCACAAGGCCAGTCGCAAACTCAGGCAACCGATTCTGGTAGCCTTTCCGCCCTGGAGCAAGCCATGCAAGACCTCGATCCCGTCGAAACCCAGGAATGGCTGGACGCCCTGGAATCGGTTCTCGACAAAGAAGGCGAAGACCGTGCTCATTATCTGATGACCCGTATGGGCGAACTCGCGACCCGCAGCGGTTCGCAACTGCCCTACGCCATCACCACGCCGTACCGCAACACGATCCCCGTTACCCACGAAGCACGCATGCCTGGCGACCTGTTCATGGAACGCCGCATTCGCTCGCTGGTACGCTGGAACGCGTTGGCCATGGTCATGCGTACCAACCTGAAAGATTCTGACCTGGGCGGTCACATCTCCAGCTTCGCCTCCAGCGCGACGCTGTATGACATCGGCTTCAACTACTTCTTCCAGGCCCCGACCGACGAACACGGCGGCGACCTGATCTACTTCCAGGGTCACGCATCGCCAGGCGTCTACGCCCGTGCGTTCATGGAAGGCCGCATTACCGAAGACCAGATGAACAACTTCCGCCAGGAAGTGGACGGCAACGGCCTGTCCTCGTACCCGCACCCTTGGCTGATGCCGGACTTCTGGCAGTTCCCGACCGTTTCCATGGGCCTGGGCCCGATCCAGGCGATCTACCAGGCACGCTTCATGAAGTACCTGGAAGCCCGTGGCTTCATCCAGCCAGGCAAGCAGAAAGTCTGGTGCTTCATGGGCGACGGCGAGTGCGACGAGCCGGAATCCCTGGGCGCAATCTCCCTGGCCGGCCGCGAGAAGCTGGACAACCTGATCTTTGTCATCAACTGCAACCTGCAGCGCCTCGACGGCCCGGTTCGCGGCAACGCCAAGATCATCCAGGAACTCGAAGGCGTGTTCCGTGGCGCCCAGTGGAACGTCAACAAAGTCATCTGGGGCCGCTTCTGGGACCCACTGCTGGCCAAGGACGTCGACGGTATCCTGCAACGTCGCATGGACGAAGTCATCGACGGCGAATACCAGAACTACAAGGCCAAGGACGGCGCGTTCGTCCGCGAGCACTTCTTCAACTCGCCTGAACTCAAGGCCATGGTCGCCGACCTGTCCGACGACGAGATCTGGAAGCTCAACCGTGGCGGCCACGACCCGTACAAGGTCTACGCGGCGTACCACCAGGCGGTCAACCACAAAGAACAGCCGACCGTCATCCTGGCCAAGACCATCAAGGGTTATGGCACCGGTGCCGGCGAAGCGAAGAACACCGCGCACAACACCAAGAAAGTCGATGTCGACAGCCTGAAGTTGTTCCGCGACCGCTTCGATATTCCGGTCAAGGACAGCGAGCTGGAAAACCTGCCGTTCTTCAAGCCTGAAGAAGGCAGCGCCGAAGCCCGTTACCTGGCCGAGCGCCGTGCCGCACTGGGCGGTTTCGTGCCACAGCGTCGCGCCAAGAGCTTCAGCATCCCGACCCCGCCACTGGAAACCCTCAAGGCGATCCTGGACGGCTCGGGCGACCGTGAAATCTCCACCACCATGGCCTTCGTGCGGATCCTCGCGCAATTGGTCAAGGACAAGGAAATCGGCCAGCGCATCGTCCCGATCATCCCGGACGAAGCCCGTACCTTCGGTATGGAAGGCATGTTCCGCCAATTGGGCATCTACTCGTCCGTCGGCCAGCTCTACGAGCCAGTCGATAAAGACCAGGTGATGTTCTACCGCGAAGACAAGAAGGGCCAGATCCTCGAGGAAGGCATCAACGAAGCGGGCGCCATGAGCTCCTTCATTGCCGCCGGTACTTCGTACTCCAGCCACAACCAGCCGATGCTGCCGTTCTACATCTTCTACTCGATGTTCGGCTTCCAGCGTATCGGTGACCTGGCCTGGGCCGCTGGCGACAGCCGTACCCGTGGCTTCCTGATCGGCGGTACCGCCGGCCGTACCACGCTGAACGGTGAAGGCCTGCAGCACGAAGACGGCCACAGCCACATGCTGGCCGGGACTATCCCGAACTGCCGCACCTATGATCCGACCTACGGCTACGAGCTGGCGGTGATCATCCAGGACGGCATGAAGAAGATGACCGAAGAGCAACAGGACGTCTTCTACTACATCACCGTGATGAACGAGTCCTACCAGCAGCCAGCCATGCCGGCCGGCGTGGAAGCAGGCATCGTCAAGGGCATGTACCTGCTCGAGGAAGACACCCGCGAAGCGGCGCACCATGTCCAACTGATGGGCTCCGGCACCATCCTGCGCGAAGTGCGTGAAGCGGCGAAGATCCTGCGTGAAGAGTTCAACGTCGGTGCCGACGTCTGGAGCGTCACCAGCTTCAACGAACTGCGTCGCGACGGCCTGGCCGTAGAACGCAGCAACCGCCTGCACCCTGGCCAGAAGCCAAAGCTGAGCTATGTCGAAGAGTGCCTGAATGGCCGCAAAGGTCCGGTCATCGCCTCCACCGACTACATGAAGCTGTTCGCCGAGCAGATCCGCCAGTGGGTGCCTTCCAAGGAATTCAAAGTGCTGGGCACCGACGGTTTCGGCCGTAGCGACAGCCGCAAGAAGCTGCGTCACTTCTTCGAAGTCGACCGTAAGTTCGTTGTGTTGGCAGCCCTGGAAGCCTTGGCTGACCGTGGCGATATCGAACCTAAAGTGGTGGCCGAAGCCATCGCCAAGTTCGGCATCGATCCAGAAAAACGCAACCCACTGGACTGCTGAGGAGAATTTTCGTGAGCGAACTCATTCGCGTACCTGACATCGGCAGCGGTGAAGGTGAAGTAATTGAACTGTTTGTGAAGGTCGGCGACCGTATCGAAGCCGACCAGAGCATCCTGACGCTTGAATCGGACAAGGCCAGCATGGAAGTGCCTGCGCCGAAGGCCGGTGTCATCAAGAGCCTGAAAGTGAAGCTGGGCGACCGCTTGAAGGAAGGCGACGAACTGCTGGAGCTGGAAGTCGAGGGCGCCGCTGCGGCGCCTGAAGCGGCCGCCCCTGCGGCTACCCCGGCAGCGGCTGAAAAGCCTGCCGCCGCGCCGGCTGCCGAAGCGGCTCCCGCGCCCGCTGCGGCGCCTGCCGCTGCCAGCGTCCAGGATATTCATGTCCCGGACATCGGTTCGTCGGGCAAGGCCAAGATCATCGAAGTGTTGGTCAAGGCTGGCGACACCGTCGAAGCCGACCAGTCGCTGATCACCCTGGAATCCGACAAGGCCAGCATGGAAATCCCATCGCCGGCCGCCGGTGTGGTGGAAAGCGTCGAGGTCAAGCTGGACGACGAAGTCGGCACCGGTGACCTGATCCTGAAGCTGAAAGTAGCCGGCGCCTCGGCACCTGCCGCGCCTGCCCCGGCCGCTGCGCCAGCCGCCAAGGCTGAAGCCGCTCCAGCACCAGCCGCCGCGCCTGCGGCCAAGGCTGAAGCAGCCCCTGCTCCTGTCGCCGCTGCGCCTGCGCCTAGCGGTGCCAAGGTGCATGCCGGCCCCGCGGTGCGTCAGTTGGCCCGTGAATTCGGTGTCGAGCTGTCCGCCGTAGGCCCGAGCGGCCCTCACGGTCGCGTGCTCAAGGAAGACGTGCAAGCCTACGTCAAGGCCATGATGCAGAAGGCCAAGAACGCACCGGCCGAAGGCGCCACCGGCGGCGCGGGCATCCCGCCGATCCCGGCGGTGGACTTCAGCCGCTTCGGCGAAACCGAAGAAGTGGCCATGACTCGCCTGATGCAGATCGGCGCGTCGAGCCTGCACCGCAGCTGGCTGAACATCCCGCACGTGACTCAATTCGACCAGGCCGATATCACCGAGCTGGAAGCTTTCCGCGTCGCGCAGAAAGCCGTGGCGGAAAAGGCCGGCGTGAAGCTGACCGTGCTGCCACTGCTGCTCAAGGCCTGTGCACACCTGCTCAAGGAACTGCCGGATTTCAACGCCTCCCTGGCCCCAAGCGGCAAGGCTGTGATCCGCAAGAAATACGTGCACATCGGCTTTGCCGTCGACACCCCGGAAGGCCTGCTGGTACCGGTCATCCGCAACGTCGACCAGAAGAGCCTGCTGCAACTGGCTGGCGAAGCCGCTGCCCTGGCCGAAAAAGCCCGGAACAAGAAGCTCACCGCCGACGACATGCAGGGCGCCTGCTTCACCATCTCCAGCCTCGGCCACATTGGCGGCACCGGCTTCACGCCGATCGTCAACGCGCCGGAAGTGGCGATCCTGGGCGTCTCCAAGGCCACCATCCAGCCAGTCTGGGACGGTAAAGCCTTCCAGCCGAAGCTGATGCTGCCACTGTCGCTGTCCTACGATCACCGAGTGATCAATGGCGCCGCCGCCGCACGCTTCACCAAGCGTCTGAGCGACTTGCTGGGCGACATCCGCACCATCCTGCTGTAACACCGGGCGGCCCTCCCTTGGGAGGGCCATTCGGCGCACCGTTTCCGAGCGCCACGCTCGTACCTCAACCCCGTCCGTTTGGCGGGGCTTTTTTTGCCTGGAATTCAGACCTGTGGGAGCGGGCTTGGTGGGAGCAAGGCTTGCCCGCGATGAAAACACCGCGGTCTCTTGAGTGCTGCGGTGCCTGGATCGCGAGCAAGCTTTGCTCCCACCAGGCTCGCTCCCACAATGGATTTGTGGCGCTGCACCTTAACTTGAAACCACCCCCCCCTGTGGGAGCGAGCCTGCTCGCGATGGCGGTAGGTCAGGCGACGCGGTAATTTCCTACCGCCCAAGTTTTAAATGACTACGCCCCCTGTAGTCATTCCCCACAACCCACGCCCCCTTCCCTATCGATATTTATCGCCCACCGAGCTTTAGCATCGAACCGCCAAGGCACCTTGATGGGTGCCCCATTAAAACTTCGAATGGATTCGAATATGTTCAAACCTACCGTCGGCCCGATTGTCGGGCACACGACCACGGACCATGCCCGGATATTCCTGCGCGGTGATCATGGCAACAGCCAGGTATTTGCCGGCATTCGCCACCGACGCCGAGGGGACACAGGCTGGTCGATAGGGCAATTTGTCCAACTGAAGGCCTACCGCGACATGTCCGATATCATCGTGTTGAAAGGTCTTCAACCCGACACCGCCTACGAATACCAGGCCGGCTGGTTCAGCCCCCTGAGCCCGACCCACACCGTGGAAACCATCCAGGAACTGCCCTTGCAATGGCCCAGGAACACCTATTGCTTGCGCACGCCGACCGATAAAACCGATGCGCCGCGGACTTATATCGTGGGCTCGTGTCGCTACTTGCGGATCGTCGCCAATACCCCGCTGCTACCCGCGCTCGGGGATCGCACCTTTGCCGGCATCAATCGTGTCGTCGAACAAGCCGACCCGCCGATCAGCGCGGTAGTGATGACCGGCGACCAGGTTTACCTCGATGACCTGAATGTCATCGGCCCGGACCGAACCTATGAAAACATCCTCTTCAGATACCGAACGGTATTTGCCCAGCCGCAGATCCGCAAGCTGATGGCTGGCACCCCGACCTACATGATCCTTGACGACCATGAAATCGAAGACAACTGGCCCGCCAGGAGAACCGCCCAGGACGACCTCCTGTATGCCAATGCCATGAGCGCTTATCGGCTTTACCAGGCCAGCCACGGACCCGTCCATGAACTGTCGGGCGACGGAACATTGAACAGGGCGTTGACCCGCTACTGGTACACCTTTGCCCACGGGGATATCCATTGGTTCGTTACCGACAGCCGGACGCAACGCAACCTGTCGGCGGACGACCGGCGCATCCTCGACCAGGAACAGGAACAGGCCCTGCTTGAATGGCTTGTCAGCAGCCCCGCCCGGGTCAAGCTCGTCGTCACCAGTGTGATGTTTTTCCCTGACCACAAGCGCAATGACGGCGATGCCTGGCAGGCGTTTCCGGCACAACGGCTGCGACTGCTGGACAGCATCCGTCGCCAGCGGATCAAAAACGTAGTGTTCATTTCGGGTGACGTCCACGGTTCCATGACCAGCCGGCTGCGGCACAGCGAGGATCCTGATTTCGAGGTCAACACCGTCGTTTCCTCGCCGTTCTACAACAGCAAACTGCTGCCTTTTGCAAAAGCCGCGGATTTTATTTTCCATCGGCCCATGGCCCGCACGGACAGCGGTGAGTACCGCTATGAACTGACCAGCGAAGTGGTGAGCCAGGACAACTTCGCCCGCCTGCAGGTCACGGCGCAGAGCCTCCAAGTCACCTTCCACGACCGTGACGGCAGGCCCTTGCAGACGGTCGATATCCCGCTGCGATGAACTTCCATGCCCTCTGATCGGCTGGCGACTGGAGAAATCCCGTTGTCGGCCGATAAAAGGTTTATAGCACTTGGCCTTCATCTCTCTTGTCAGCCAGTGCCGCAATGATGCAACCTTGCGCCAATCCGTAATAACGAGGGCGTCAGCCCGGCGCGATCAGCATTTTCGAAGCGAGTTTCCCCATGAAAAGCCAACCCGATGCCGCCAGCCGTATGGCGGCCGAGGTAGTGACGCAGTTACCGGTGCCCGCGCGGCTCGGTATGCTGCGTTTCGAACGGCTGAATGAAGCTAGCTGGGCGCTGTTGTTCCTCGACCCCAATTGCGAGCGACACTTCGGCCTGCCGGCGGTAGAGCTGTGCTCGCTGGTCAGTTCGCCCTACGCCAGCCTGATGGAACCCGAAGCGCGCTATCAACTGCATGACGCCATCCAGCAGCAGTTGGCCCAGGCCGCGCATTACCAGATTCGCTACACGCTCCACACCGCCAAGGGGCCGATGAACGTGCTGGAGACGGGCGAAGCCTATAAACAGCACAATCGCCACCTGCTGCGCGGCTACCTGCTGGTGGTGGACAATTTGCTGCAAAGCGAACCCTCCATGCCGGCCCTGGACCTGGAAACCCAGAACTCGCGCCTGCAGATCGCCCTGGAACTGAACCAGCGCGCCCAGCAAGAGCAGCTCCAGCATCTGGACCGCGTACGCGCCCAACAGGACCTGATCCTGCTGCTGACCCGCCAACGCTACAGCGCCAACAATTCCCTGCTCGAAGCGGCCGAACTCATCACTCGCAGCGCCTGCGACATCTACCAGATCGATTGCGCCAGTATCTGGAACCTCGACGATGGCAAGCTGGTGCCGATTTCCGCCTATAACCGCGCATCCCAGGAATATTTCCTGCCAGCGGTGATCGACGCCAACGAGTTTCCCGACTACATGGAGGCGCTGCAGACCTGCCGCGCCATCGACGCCCACAATGCGATGCGCGACCCGCGTACCCGGGAAATGGCCGGGAACCTGCGCGCTCGCGACGTCAACGCCATTCTAGACGCCAGCGTGCGTATCGACGGCCAAGTGGTGGGCGTGCTGTGCCTGGAACAAGTGGGCGCCACCCGCGCCTGGCAGTCGGATGAGATCGCCTTTGCCGGCGAGCTGGCGGACCAGTTCGCCCAAGTCATCAACAACCACAACCGACGCACCGCCACCAGCGCCCTGCACCTGTTCCAGCGGGCCGTGGAGCAGAGCGCCAACGCGTTCCTGCTGGTCAATTGCGACGGCGTGGTGGAGTACGTCAACCCAAGCTTCACCGCAATCACCCAGTACACCACCGAGGAAGTCCACGGCCAGCGCCTCTCGGAACTGCCGGCCCTGGAAAACCTCAGCGAACTGCTGTTCGATGCGCCCTCGGCACTGGCCCAGAGCAACAGCTGGCAGGGTGAGTTCAAGAGCCGGCGCAAGAACCTGGAGCCCTACTGGGGCCAGTTGTCGATTTCCAAGGTCTACGGCGACAACCGCGAGTTGACCCACTATATCGGCATCTACGAAGACATCACCCAGACCAAGCTGGCCCAGCAGCGCATCGAGCGCCTGGCGTACACCGACAACCTGACCAACCTGGGCAACCGCCCGGCGTTCATCCGCAACCTCGATGAACGCTTCGCCCGGGACAGTGACTCGCCCATCAGCCTGCTGCTGGTGGACATCGACAATTTCAAGCGCATCAACGACAGTCTCGGCCACCAGACCGGCGACAAACTGTTGATCAGCCTGGCCCGGCGCCTGCGCAACAGCTTGAGTCCCAGTGGCAGCCTGGCGCGCTTCGCCAGTAACGAATTCGCGGTGCTGCTGGACGACACCGATCTGGAGGCCGGGCAGCAGATCGCCAGCCAGTTGCTGATGACCCTCGACAAACCGATGTTCGTCGACAACCAGTTGATCAGCGTGACCGGCTCCGTGGGCCTCGCCTGCGCGCCGCTGCACGGTCGCGACCCGCAGCCCCTGATGCGCAATGCCGGCCTCGCCCTGCACAAGGCCAAGGCCAACGGCAAGCACCAGGTCCAAGTGTTCACCGAAGCACTGAATGCCGAGGCCAGCTACAAGCTGTTCGTGGAAAACAACCTGCGACGTGCCTTGACCCAGAACGAACTGGATGTCTTCTACCAGCCCAAGCTGTGCCTGCGCAGCGGCCGCCTGCTGGGCATGGAAGCGCTGCTGCGCTGGAACCATCCGGAAAAGGGCATGATCCGCCCGGACCAGTTCATCAGCGTGGCCGAAGAAACCGGCCTGATCATCCCCATTGGCAAATGGATCGCCCGCCAGGCCTGCCGGATGAGCAAACAACTGACCGCCGCCGGCCTGGGTAACCTGCAAGTGGCGATCAACTTGTCACCCAAGCAGTTCTCCGACCCGGACCTGGTCGCCTCCATCGCCAGCATCCTCAAGGAGGAACAACTGCCGGCGCGGCTGCTGGAGCTGGAGCTTACCGAAGGCCTGCTGCTGGAAGCCACCGAAGACACCCACTTGCAGCTCGACCAGCTCAAGCGCCTGGGCCTGACCCTGGCCATGGACGACTTCGGCACCGGTTATTCGTCCCTCAGCTACCTGAAGAAATTCCCGATCGACATCATCAAGATCGATCGCAGCTTCATCCATGAGATCCCCGACAACCAGGACGACATGGAAATCACCTCGGCGGTGATCGCCATGGCCCACAACCTGAAACTCAAGGTCGTGGCCGAAGGCATCGAAACCGCCCAGCAACTGACGTTCCTGCGGCGTCATCGTTGCGACGTCGGCCAGGGCTACCTGTTCGACCGGCCAATCCCTGGCGCGGAGCTGATCGAAAAGCTCAAGCGCTACCCGCGCGGGCCTCTGGTCTGACAGCTGCGTATAGCTTGCGGCGGCTTTTCTGAGGCACACTGACGGTCTATTTCGCTCAACTCCATCTGACTGAGAGGACTGATCATGGTCTTGCGCTCGGAAATCCTGGTGAATAAAAACGTGCTTCCTACTCCTGATCAAGCTCTGCCTGGCCGTGAAACCCCGATGACCGTGCCGGAAAAACACTTCGTCCACGACGCGCCCCTGCTGGGCCCGTTTGCCATGGACGTAGACTTCGCAATCTTCGGCCTCGGTTGCTTCTGGGGCGCAGAGCGCAAGTTCTGGCAGCGTGAAGGCGTGGTCAGTACCGCGGTGGGTTACGCCGGCGGTTTCACGCCGAACCCGACGTATGAAGAGGTCTGCTCGGGCCTTACCGGCCACAGCGAAGTGGTGCTGGTGGTCTACGAGCCAGCGAAAGTCAGCTACGAAGAGCTGCTGAAGATGTTCTGGGAACTGCACAACCCGACCCAGGGCATGCGCCAGGGGAACGACATCGGCACCCAGTACCGTTCGGTGATCTATGCCACGAACCCGGCTCAACTGGCAGCGGCCAGACACAGCGAGCAAGTCTTCCAGGCTGAGCTGACCAAGGCCGGCAAAGGCACCATCACCACCGAAATCGAAGAAGCGCCGACGTTCTACTTCGCCGAGGCCTATCACCAGCAATACCTGGCGAAGAACCCTGAAGGCTATTGCGGGATCGGCGGCACCGGCGTGACCTGCCCGATCTGACTACAAGCTTCGCGAGCAGGCTCGCTCCCACAGGTCCAGCGGCATATCCAAATGTTGCATGCACACCAGGGCCAATGTGGGAGCGAGCCTGTGGGAGCAAGGCTTGCCCGCGATGCAAACACCTCGGTGTAGCTGGTAGACCCAGGCGATGCCATCGCGAGCAAGCTCGGCTCCCACAGGGGCCCGGGGCGGGCACGATAAGGGGGTACACCCCAAAAGCCGTGTGGGAGCGGGCTTGCTCGCGAAGGCGCCCTTCCAGACGCCATCAAACCATCAGCTCTCAGCGATCAACCAATCCATCTGCCACCCACCTTGGGTCTGCCCAAGCTTTTTCGACAGCCACGGCAGCAGCTCACGCAACTCTTCTTCCAGTCCCCACGGCGGGTTGGCAATCGCCAGGCCGGAACCGTTCAGGCTGTTGGGCGTCGCCAGCGGGTGCACCAACAGTTCCACCCGCAACAGCTTCGGCGCGCCCGTGCCAGCCAGGTCCTGGTAGAAGCGGCGCAACATCCGCTGGTCCTTCACCGGGTACCAGATGGCTGCCACCGTCTGGCGCATCCGGCCAATCGCCTCCTTGAGCGAGGCGGCACAGCGCTGCATTTCGTCAAGCTGTTCGAAGGGTGGATCGATCAGCATCAGCGCACGCTTTTCCGCCACCGGCAGCAACGCCCGCGGCACATGCCAGCCTTCACCCAGGTGCACCACCACGCGACGGTCGCCTTTCATGTTGTCCTTGAGCAACACGCCGTCTTCCGGATGTTTCTCATTAAGCAGCACACGGTCCTGAGGCCGGGTCAGGCGCCGCGCCAGCTCCGGCGAGCCCGGGTAGTAGCGCAATTGGCCGTCCGGGTTCATCTCGTGCAGCACTTTCATGTAGTCGGCAGTCAACGGCGGCAGGTCGCCCTCGCCCCACAACCGCGCGATGCCTTCCAAATACTCACCGGTACGATTGGCCTGGTCGCCCTGCAAGTCATACAGCCCGGTGCCCGCGTGGGTATCGAGGTAGGCGAAGGGCTGTTCCTTGCGCGACATCAGCGCGATGAGGCGGGTCAAGGTCAGGTGTTTGAACACGTCGGCGTGATTGCCGGCGTGGAAGGCGTGGCGATAATTCATGGCGGCTCCTGCGAAGGGCGACGAGTTTACCTTGAAGCGCGTCGAACGTCAGGGGTTGGCAGCCCGGCGGCCACGCCACGATCAGCAAGCTCGCGCAGCAAGTACGCCTGCAAGGGCGCCTTGGGCGCGGCAAGCGGCTTCGATCGCTGAAGAAAGTGGGCAATCTTGCACCGCAGGATGCGCTGGTCGACCCGCTCACACAGAGACGGATGCTCTTCGCCCAGCCATGTGAGCAAGCTATCCACAAGACACTCCGTCGGCGCCTCGGCCATGGCTTCCAGCAGCGCCACCGGTACTTCCCACCAAGGAAAAATCCGGGCCGGCCGCTGGGCATCTCCCACGAACTCAAGGGATCGACCGTTGATCAGGCAACGGTTGATCACCGGCAAGAGCTGCCCGGCGTCCACCGCCGTCGATTGCAGGATCGGCCCCATGAACCGCCCATCCCAAAAGCGCAGGAAAACCGCCTTGCCACCTGGCAGCAACACCTGGGTGAGCCCACGCAAATGCTCGGCAAGGTCTTCCTGGTCGGCACGCGACACTGCCAGCCACCCCCAATCGAGTGAATCGGTGGCCGCTATCCAGTCAAGGAACTCACTGTCTGCGCGGACAAGCCCCACATAGGGCATGACCGCTTCCCACCCGGCGTACGGCGTGTCGGCCCAGATCGGTGTGGGTGTCGCGCCAATCGAGCGCCGCCAGGCCGATAACGCCCCGGCGCTGCTGGCGTTGCTGAATATAGCGAAAAGCTGCTCGGACGCCAGCAACGGATGGTGCTCAAGCCAGGCGCGGGGCGTTTGATCGCTGTTCATGGGCGCTCCTGTATGTCGACAGATGTGTGAAAGCCCGACGGCACTGCGCAGACGCCGTTTCTGCAACGTTCACATTCCTCGCAGAACGGCGCCGAGCCTTGGAAACTGAGGATTTGCGCCAGGGAAAGCCGAGGTGCCGCCGCAGGGACCGGCCTTCCGGCGCTGCCCGGCGAAACCGCTGCCGCGCCCATGACCGCCATCGGCGCCCCACCTACCTCGATCGGCACGCTGCTGAAAATCCCGTCGGCGCCGATGTTGATCCAATGGCCGCCAGCCTGCAGGGTCACACTGGCGCCAGCCTCCAGGACCACTTGCTGGCCGGCGCTGACATGAAACTGCTTGCTGGCGTTCAGGACCTGGCTGGTCACACGGATATGCCGATCGCCACTCACCAGCAAGTGATCGTCCTGGCGGACTTCAGCCCGGCGCCTTCCGTGGGTCACGCGCTGCTCATCGGCCTTGAGCTCGTGCCGCGCCGTGCCGGTGACGACGATACTGCGCTCGTGATCGACCCGCACCCGCTGGTCATGCAACACATGCTGGGTCCAGTTTCGCTGGGCCCGCAGGTAGATCTCCTCGCCCCCCTTGCGGTCCTCGATGCGCAGCTCGTTATAGCCTTCCCCACCAGGGCTGCTCCGGCTGCGCCAGATACTGCGGGTGTTGTCCGCCGGCAGTTCCAGCGGAACCTGGTTGGCGCCATTGGGCAGGCAACCGACCACCAGCGGCTTGTCCACGTCGCCATCGATGAACCCCACCAGCACTTCCATGCCGACCCGGGGAATCATCACTGCACCATAGTGATCATGGGCCCAGCCCGTGGCCACGCGCAGCCAGCAACTGGAATGCTCATCGCGCCGGCCGTGACGATCCCAGACCAGTTGCACCTTGACCCGCCCGAATTCATCGCAATGGATCTCGCTGCCCTGCGGCCCGGTCACCACCGCTGATTGATAGCCGTGGGCATGGGGCTTTTCGTGCTGCAAGGACGGCCGAAAGAACACGTCCCATGGCGTGGCGAGAAAGGTATTCCTATAACCCTGGAATTCATCCGGACTGGAGGAGGCTGTTTCTTCCAGCACCTGGGGTTGACGGCCATGATGGTTGATCTGGGTCAGGAGCCACAGATCGTTCCACTGTTCCCGGGGATGGTCCTTGATGCGCATGAAATGCCCGCTGACGAAGGCGCTGTCATCGCTGTCGCCCTGTGCCACGCGATAATTGGCGCCGTGACGCTCAAGGGCGCGTCGGGTCAGGCGCCTGGCATCGTCACGGTCGCAGAACCCACCGGGGTAGCGATAGTCCTCAAGAACAGGACGTTGCCGATTGTAGAGCTCGGCTTGCAATGTCACGCCAGGCTTGCGGAAGTCGTAGTCGCGCAACGTCACGGCCGTGGTATGGGTCTGGATTCGCACCGCCAAGCGCTTGATGGCCGGCGCGTCGGCAGCCATGCCGTTGTCGGAAAGGTACAGCGTCGATTCGGGCAGGCATGGAAACACGGTCTGGTCATCACCGAACACCAGCAGATGACCGTCAGGGCGGTGGCGAAAATGGTAGTGGATACCGACTTCAGCGCAGATCCGCTCAATGAACGCCAGGTCGCTTTCACCGTACTGCACACAGTATTCACGCTCGGGGTATTGCCCTGCGAGCGTGAATTCGAAGGCACCCGCCAGGATCCCGTGATCCTTCAAGACTTGGGCGACGATAGCGGGCACGCTCAAGTGCTGGAAGATCCGCTGGTTGATACGATGGCGCAAGTAGGCCAGGCGCGGCACCAAAGTGACCTGGTAGCGGGTCAGACGCTTGCCCGAGTCGCCTTGGGCGACGCTATAGAGCTGACCGTGTATGCCACCCTCCCGGTCGTCGAACCCCAGAAATGCCTGACGATGCAGAAGCTCTTCCAGTGCCAGGTCGGACCGTTCGCTGACCAGTTCCAGGTCAAAACGATAGGGCTGGCTGATGGCTTCCGTGCCCTTGAACTCAAGCACCTTGAGCTCGCTCGGCGGGTTGTCGAGCGTCAGCGTGAATCGCGGCGGGAACATCCTATGTGCCTCTGCTGAATGGAGGCGGATGATTCTGCATGAGCACCAGGGACGTGTATTGGAGGCGCAAAAAAACAGATTTGCCCTACATCCAAGAAGCTAAAAGCTGCTAAGCGTGATGCATTTTCCGATAGACATTCGAAGCATCACGACCAACCGCTACCGTCCTACAAACGAATCAGCAGTTTCTTGCAACGTGCTCGATCTCTTGCCAACAGTGGGCGTGATAACGTGCGCCGGTCGCAAAAAAGCAAAGGACGCAGGACATGACGACACGCTACGCAAAAATCGCAATGACCCTGGCACTCGCTGCATTCGCCTTCCTGACGGTGTTCAACAACCTCACGGACTACCGCTCCAACTTCAATTTCGTCCAGCATGTACTGAGCATGGACACCACCTTCCCCGACAATGCCGCCCGGTATCGCGCCCTCGATAAACCGTGGATGTGGCACGGCGCCTATTGGCTGATCATCTTCGGCGAGGCATTGACGGCGGGGCTGCTGGGCTACGGCGCAGTGAAACTGTGGCAGGCACGCCGGGCCGAGGCCGGGGCATTTGCCCGCGCCAAACGATGGACCGTGGCCGGCTTGACGGTCGGTTTCTTCGTCTGGTTCTTTGGTTTCATGGTGGTCGGCGGCGAATGGTTCCTGATGTGGCAATCAGAAATCTGGAATGGCCAGGACGCTGCGTTCAGGTTCTACATGGCGATCCTGGGCGTGTTGATCTTTCTCAACCAGCCTGATGCCGAGATGAAGTGATGTCCGTGGCGAGGGAGCAAGCTCCCTCGCCACATTGGATCACCTGCGGGCTCAAGGCCGCGCAGAAAGTCTTACTGGTTCAGACGGAAGTCTTTCTCGGCCGCTTCGAAGCGCTGCACCATACCGGTGGTAGGCGTGCCCATCTTGCTGACGAAGTAGATAGCCAGGCTGGCGAAGATGAAGCCTGGGATGATTTCGTACAGACCCAGCAGCTCGAAATGCTTCCAGACCACGACGGTGATCGCGCCGACCAGGATACCGGCCAGGGCGCCGTTGCGAGTCATGTTCTTCCAGACCACGGAGATCAGGACCACCGGACCGAAGGCGGCACCGAAGCCGGCCCAGGCGTAGCTCACCAGGCCCAGTACGCGGTTTTCCGGGTTGGCGGCCAGGGCAATGGCGACCAAGGCCACCAGCAGCACCATGGCGCGACCGACCCAGACCAGTTCCAGCTGGGAAGCGCTCTTGCGCAGGAAGGTCTTGTAGAAGTCTTCGGTCAGGGCACTGGAGCACACCAGCAGCTGGCAGCTCAGGGTGCTCATCACCGCCGCCAGGATGGCCGACAGCAACACGCCAGCAACCCATGGATTAAACAGGATCTTCGCCAGCTCGATGAACACGCGCTCAGGGTTTTCGGTCACGGGACCGGCCACTTCAGGGTGCGCCGAGAAGTAAGCAATACCGAAGAAGCCGACCGCCACGGTGCCGCCCAGGCACAGGATCATCCAGGCCATGGAGATACGACGCGCCTTGGCAATCGACTTGACCGAATCCGCTGCCATGAAGCGCGCCAGGATGTGCGGTTGACCGAAGTAGCCCAGGCCCCAGCCCATCAGCGAAATAATGCCGATGAAGGTGGTGTTTTTCAGCATGTCGAAGGACGTAGGATCTTTCGCTTCGATCGCCAGGAACGTGGTGTCCACGCCGCCGGTGGCCAACAGTACGATGATCGGCGTGAGGATCAGCGCGAAGATCATCAGGGTGGCTTGTACGGTGTCGGTCCAGCTCACCGCCAGGAAACCACCAACGAAGGTATAGGCGATGGTCGCGGCAGCACCGGCCCACAGCGCGGTCTCGTAGGACATGCCGAAGGTGCTTTCGAACAGACGGGCACCGGCCACGATGCCGGAAGCGCAGTAGATGGTGAAGAACACCAGGATCACCACCGCAGAGATGATCCGCAGCAGGCCGCTCGTGTCTTCGAAACGGCTGGAGAAGTAATCCGGCAGCGTCAGGGCGTCACCGTTGTGTTCGGTCTGCACTCGCAGGCGACCGGCCACGAACAGCCAGTTCAGGTAGGCACCGATGACCAGGCCGATGGCGATCCAGCTTTCCGACAGGCCGGACATGTAGATGGCACCCGGCAAACCCATCAACAACCAGCCGCTCATGTCGGAAGCACCGGCGGACAACGCCGTGACCACGCTGCCGAGGCTGCGACCGCCCAGGATGTAGTCGGAAAGGTTATTGGTGGAGCGGTAAGCCATCAGGCCGATCAGGACCATGGCTGCGATGTAGATCACGAAAGTGATCAAGGTGGGATTACTAACACTCATGAGTTACGCCCTGGCTTTGTTTTTATGATGCGGTGGCAGTTGAAAGCGTCGACAACGCTGAAGTTGTAGCAACGATTTGCAGTCCCGCGAATTTATGACTGATGTTTCCCCAGGAAAGCCATCAGCCGATGCCCCTCGGCTTGGAACCGGTTGCACCTTGGCCGCGAATGCTATTCAACAAATCAAATAAGGTGCAACCAGTTTCGTTCGAATAAGTTGCACCTGATCGGTTTTGTCGCAAAATCGCCGTTTTTTGCTCCCTTTTAGTGCAGTAAACGGCCCTTCTCTAGAAGCCAAAGCACTAAGCCGGTGCAGGAATGGCGGGGCAGTATTTACTTCCAGATGAGCTGCCTGTCATTTCGAGAAAAAAAGGGTTGCACCCGGTTGCACCTCATTCAGCGCGCAGCTAATCTTGCCGCCAGCTGATGCCACGCCATACGTGGTAAACATGAGGATAAAAATATGGCTACCACCACCCTTGGGGTCAAACTCGACGACCCGACCCGCGAACGCCTCAAGGCGGCCGCAACCTCGATTGATCGCACGCCGCACTGGCTGATCAAGCAGGCAATTTTCAATTACCTGGAAAAACTCGAGGGTGGTGCAACCCTGACCGAGCTGAACGGTTCCCCTCGTGCCGACAGCGACGATGCTGGCGACGTACAGGTCGACCACGCTCACCAATGCTTCCTCGAGTTTGCCGAGAGCATCCTGCCGCAATCGGTCCTGCGCGCCTCCATCACCGCCGCTTACCGTCGCCCGGAGCCGGAAGTGGTGCCGATGCTGATGGAGCAGGCCCGACTGCCGGCCGAAATGGCCGAAGCCACCAATAAGCTGGCGGCGTCGATTGCTGAAAAACTGCGTAACCAGAAGAGTGCCGGCGGCCGTGCCGGTATCGTTCAGGGCCTGTTGCAGGAGTTTTCCCTGTCTTCCCAGGAAGGCGTGGCGCTGATGTGCCTGGCCGAGGCGCTGCTGCGCATCCCGGACAAAGGTACCCGCGATGCCCTGATCCGCGACAAGATCAGCACCGGCAACTGGCACCCACACCTGGGCAACAGCCCGTCGCTGTTCGTCAACGCCGCCACCTGGGGCCTGTTGCTGACCGGCAAGCTGGTCGCCACCCACAATGAAGCAGGCCTGACTTCGTCCCTGAGCCGCATCATCGGCAAGAGCGGCGAGCCGATGATCCGCAAGGGCGTCGACATGGCCATGCGCTTGATGGGCGAGCAATTCGTCACCGGCGAAACCATCGCCGAAGCCCTGGCCAACGCCAGCAAGTTCGAATCCAAGGGTTTCCGCTATTCCTACGACATGCTGGGTGAAGCCGCGCTCACCGAACATGACGCTCAGAAATACCTGGCCTCGTACGAACAAGCCATTCACTCGATCGGCAAAGCCTCCCATGGTCGTGGGATATATGAAGGCCCGGGCATTTCCATCAAGCTCTCGGCCCTGCACCCGCGCTACAGCCGCGCCCAGTACGAGCGCGTCATGGACGAGCTGTACCCGCGCCTGCTGTCGCTGACCCTGCTGGCCAAGCAATACGACATCGGCCTGAACATCGACGCCGAAGAAGCCGACCGCCTCGAACTGTCCCTGGACCTGCTGGAGCGCCTGTGCTTCGAGCCGCAGTTGACCGGCTGGAACGGCATCGGCTTCGTGATCCAGGCGTACCAGAAGCGCTGCCCATACGTGATCGATTACGTCATCGACCTCGCCCGCCGCAGTCGCCACCGCTTGATGATTCGCCTGGTAAAAGGCGCGTACTGGGACAGCGAGATCAAGCGCGCCCAGGTCGAAGGCCTGGAAGGCTATCCGGTCTACACCCGCAAGGTGTACACCGACGTGTCCTACATCGCTTGCGCCCGCAAGCTGCTGTCGGTGCCGGAAGTCATCTACCCGCAGTTCGCCACGCACAACGCCCATACGCTGTCGGCCATTTACCACATCGCCGGTCAGAACTATTACCCGGGCCAGTATGAATTCCAGTGCCTGCACGGCATGGGTGAACCGCTGTACGAACAGGTTGTAGGCAAGGTCTCCGAAGGCAAGCTGAACCGTCCGTGCCGTGTGTACGCCCCGGTCGGCACCCACGAAACACTGCTGGCCTACCTCGTACGTCGCTTGCTGGAAAACGGCGCAAATACTTCGTTCGTCAACCGCATCGCCGACCAGTCGATTTCCATCCAGGAACTGGTCGCCGATCCAGTGGCCAGCATCGAGCAGATGGCAACCCTGGAAGGCGGTTTCGGCCTGCCGCACCCGCGCATCCCACTGCCACGCGACCTGTACGGCAGCGACCGCGCCAATTCCAGCGGCATCGACCTGGCGAACGAACATCGCCTGGCATCGCTGTCTTGCGCCCTGCTGGCTACCGCCCATAACGACTGGAAAGCCGTGCCGATGCTCGGTTGCGCCGCTAGCGAAGAAAGCCCGGCAGCGGTGCTCAACCCGTCCGATCACCGCGATGTGGTTGGCCATGTGCAGGAAGCCACGGTTGCCGACGTCGACAACGCCATTCAGTGCGCCCTCAACGCCGCACCGATCTGGCAGGCCACGCCACCGGCCGAGCGCGCTGCGATCCTCGAGCGCGCCGCCGACCTGATGGAAGGTGAGATCCAGCCGCTGATGGGCCTGCTGGCCCGCGAAGCCGGCAAGACCTTCGCCAACGCGATTGCCGAAGTACGTGAAGCCGTGGACTTCCTGCGCTACTACGCAGTGCAGGCGCGCAACGATTTCACCAACGACGCCCACCGCCCATTGGGCCCGGTGGTCTGCATCAGCCCGTGGAACTTCCCACTGGCGATTTTCAGCGGCCAGGTCGCTGCCGCTCTGGCCGCCGGCAACCCGGTTCTGGCCAAGCCCGCCGAACAGACCCCGCTGGTCGCGGCCCAGGCGGTGCGCCTGATGCTCGAAGCCGGTATTCCGGAAGGCGTCCTGCAACTGCTGCCGGGTCGCGGCGAAACCGTCGGTGCCCGCCTGGTGGGTGACGAGCGCGTCAAGGGCGTGATGTTCACCGGTTCCACCGAAGTTGCCCGCCTGCTGCAACGCAACATCGCCGGACGCCTGGACAACCAGGGCAGGCCGATCCCGCTGATCGCCGAGACCGGTGGCCAGAACGCGATGATCGTCGATTCCTCGGCCCTGACCGAACAAGTGGTCATCGATGTGGTGTCGTCGGCCTTCGACAGCGCCGGCCAGCGTTGCTCGGCCCTGCGGGTCCTGTGCTTGCAGGAAGATTCCGCCGACCGCGTCATCGAAATGCTCAAGGGTGCCATGGCCGAATCGCGCCTCGGCAATCCTGAGCGCCTGTCCGTGGACATCGGCCCGGTAATCGACGCCGAAGCCAAGGCCGGCATCGAGAAACACATCCAGGCCATGCGCGACAAGGGTCGCGCCGTGTACCAAATGGCAATCGCCGACAGTTACGAGTGCAAGCGCGGCACCTTCGTGATGCCAACCTTGATCGAACTGGAAAGCTTCGACGAGTTGCAGCGTGAAATCTTCGGTCCGGTGCTGCACGTGGTGCGTTACAAGCGCAAGGAGCTGGATCAGTTGATCAACCAGATCAACGCTTCCGGCTATGGCCTGACCCTGGGCGTGCACACCCGCATCGACGAGACCATCGCCAAGGTCATCGACAATGTGCATGCGGGCAACGTGTACGTGAACCGCAACATTGTCGGCGCCGTGGTCGGTGTCCAGCCGTTTGGTGGCGAAGGCCTGTCGGGCACCGGCCCCAAGGCCGGTGGTCCGCTGTATCTGTACCGCCTGCTGTCGATGCGTCCTACCGATGCGATCCAGCAATCCTTCGTCCGTGGCGATGCGCTGGCGGCGCCGGACCTGCGTTTGCGCGAGGCCATGGGCAAACCGCTGGCGGCGCTGCAAGCCTGGGCTGACAGCCAGAAGCTCGCCGAACTGAGCGCCCTGTGCGTGCAGTTCGCGGCTCAGTCGCAAAGCGGTATTACCCGCCAGCTGACCGGCCCGACCGGTGAACGCAACAGCTACGCCATCCTGCCGCGCGAGCACGTGCTGTGCCTGGCCGACGTGGAAGGCGACCTGCTGACGCAACTGGCGGCCGTTTTGGCCGTAGGCGGCTCAGCCGTGTGGCCGGAAACCGACACCAGCAAGGCCGTACTCACACGCTTGCCGAAGGATATTCAGGCGCGCATCCAGCGGGTGGCCGACTGGACCAAGGACGATGTGCTGTTCGACGCGGTCCTGCACCATGGCGATTCGGACCAACTGCGCGGCGTTTGCCAGCAAGTGGCCAAGCGCGCTGGCGCCATCGTCGGTGTGCATGGGTTGTCCCAAGGCGAAACCAATATTGCCTTGGAGCGCTTGGTGATCGAACGCGCGCTGAGCGTCAACACCGCCGCGGCGGGTGGCAACGCCAGCCTGATGACCATCGGCTAAATGCTGTAAGCCAGGCACCTGCAATAGGTGCCTGGCAATCAAAATCCAATGTGGGAGCGAGCCTGCTCGCGAAGACGGAGTATCAGACGACTTTAATGTGGCTGATCCGCCGCTTTCGCGAGCAGGCTCGCTCCCACATTTTTGATTAGCGTCACCCTCGCTCCTCCATCACCCAAATCAATCATCCTGTTCAGCCTCCATCCCCACGCCTAGACTCGGCCCATTCCAAAAAAAGGTAGGCCGCCATGTCCGAGACGTTGCTCAGTTCCCGCAATCTGGCTTTCGAGCTGTACGAAGTCCTCGATGCCGAGGGCCTGACTCAGCGCGAGCGGTTTGCCGAGCACAATCGCGAAACCTTCGACGCTGCCCTCGGCACGGCCCGCAGCATCGCCGAGAAATTTTTCGCGCCTCACAACCGCAAGAATGATGAAAACGAACCGCGCTACGAGAACGGCGAGGCGATCCTGATTCCCGAGGTGAAACCTGCGGTGGATGCCTTCCTGGAGGCCGGGTTCCTCAATGCCGCGCGCAGTTTCGAGGCCGGTGGCATGCAACTGCCGACATTGCTGTCCCAGGCCTGTTTCGCGCACTTCCAGTCAGCCAATGCCGCGTCGACCTCTTACCCGTTCCTGACCATGGGCGCGGCGAACCTGATCGAAAGTTTCGGCAGCGATGATCAGAAGCAACGCTTCCTGCAACCGATGATCGACGGACGCTTCTTCGGCACCATGGCCCTGACCGAGCCCCACGCTGGCTCATCGCTGTCGGATATTCGTACACGCGCAGAACCGGCGCCTGACGGCACCTATCGACTCAAAGGCAACAAGATCTTCATCTCCGGTGGCGATCATCCGCTGTCGGAAAACATCGTGCACATGGTCTTGGCGAAATTGCCGGATGCACCGCCGGGCGTGAAAGGCATTTCGTTGTTTATCGTGCCCAAGTTCCTGGTCAACGACGACGGCAGCCTCGGCCCGCGTAACGACGTGCTGCTGGCCGGGTTGTTCCACAAGATGGGCTGGCGCGGCACCACGTCCACCGCGTTGAACTTCGGCGACAACGGCGACTGTGTCGGTTACCTGGTTGGCAAACCGCACCACGGCCTGAGCTATATGTTCCAGATGATGAACGAGGCGCGGATCGGGGTCGGCATGGGCGCGGTGATGCTCGGTTACGCCGGTTACCTGTATTCCCTTGAGTACGCCCGCGAACGCCCGCAAGGACGGGTGCCCGACAGCAAGGACCCGACCACCGCCCCCGTGGCAATCATCCAGCACGCCGACGTGCGGCGCATGCTGCTGACCCAGAAGGCCTACGTCGAGGGTTCGTTTGACCTGGGCCTTTATGCAGCCCGGCTGTTCGACGACACCACCACCCTGGAAAGCGAAGCCGAACGTCGGCGCGCCCATGAACTGCTGGACCTGCTGACCCCCATCGTCAAATCCTGGCCCTCGGAGTTCTGCCTGAAAGCCAACGAACTGGCAATCCAGATTCTCGGCGGGCACGGCTACACCCGCGAATACCCGGTGGAGCAGTACTACCGCGACAACCGCTTGAACCCGATCCATGAAGGCACCCACGGTATCCAATCCCTGGACCTGTTGGGACGCAAATTGGCGCAGAACGGCGGTGCCGGTCTCAAGCAGTTGATCCGCCTAGTGGCCGACACCACGGAGCGGGCCCAGGCGCACCCATCGCTGACGCCGCTGCGCCAGCCGCTGGAAGCGTTGGTGGCGCGCCTGCAAACCGTCACCCTCGGTTTGCTGACGGACTTGGCCCAGGGCAAGGTCAACGGCAGCCTCGCCAACTCGGCGCTGTACCTGAAGGTGTTCGGGCACATGGTGATTGGCTGGCGCTGGCTGGAGCAAGCGATTCGTGCCGAGGAAGGCCTGGCCAAGGGCAACGCGGCGGACAGCGACTTCTATAGAGGCAAGCTGCAAGCGGCGCGCTATTTCCTGACCTGGGAAGTACCGGGGTGTCACCATGAGCTGGCGATTCTTGAGGCGCGGGATGATACGTGCCTGGGGATGCGGGATGAGTGGTTCTGAGCCAGTGCTTGTGGTGTGGCTGAGATCCAATCGCGAGCAGGCTCGCTCCCACA
>NZ_JABWRB020000008.1 GCF_014268745.2 Pseudomonas zanjanensis
CCACGGGGTTACTGCCCGGCTTTATTTCGCTTAACTGACTGGCATTAGTCCAAGGATGTCTTTTTTGTGCCTGAAATCCAGGCAATCAAAGCTTCAGCATGCCCCAGGCAAGCGATGCTGATTATTTCTGCGCGGCCAACGCCCTACGCGCCGCCTTTTCATTTTTCATGGCCGCGATTTCCCGCTCACAAGCATCCACATCGAAAGAATTGTCCCACTTGGCAATGGCGAGGGTGCCGATGCCATTGCCGATCAGGTTGGTCACCGCCCGCGCTTCGTTCAGGAAACGGTCAATACCCAGGAGCAGGACCAGGCCGACCAGCGGAATGGAGTGGATGGTGGTCAGCGTTGCTGCAAGGGTGACGAACCCGGCCCCCGCGACACCCGCCGAACCTTTCGAAGTCAGCAGGAAGACGCCCAACAGAATCATCTGATCCATAAACGTCAGCGGTGTGTTGGTGGCCTGGGCGATGAAGATCGCGGCCATGGTCAGATAGATGCAGGTGCCATCGGCATTGAAGGTGTAGCCAGTCGGCAGCACCATTCCTACCACTGACTTTTTGCAGCCCAACTTCTCCAGCTTGACCATCATCCGCGGCAGCACAGCCTCGGTCGAGCAAGTCCCGAGGGTAATCAGAATTTCGTCCTTGAAGTAACGGAGGAACTGCAGCAGCGGCATGCCCGACCATCGAGCAACGGTGCCCAGCACAACCACAATGAACACCAGGGTGGTGACGTAGAGCGCTACCAGCAGTTGGCCGAGGGACAGTAGCGTACCGATGCCATACTTGCCGATCGTGAACGCCATGCCCGCGCCAGCGCCAATCGGAGCCAGCCGCATGACCATGGCCACAATCTTGAACAGCCCTTGCAGAAACAGATCGATGGTATTGATCAGCGGTTTGCTGGTCTCACCCATTTGAACCAGCGCCACCCCCATCAAGACAGAAAGCAGAATGACTTGCAGCATGACGCCATTGGAAAACGCACCGACAAAGGTTGGCGGGATGATGTTCATGAAGAAATCAATTGTGCCGCCCTGGGCAGAAGCGGCCTGGCTGTACTTGGCGATAGCACCGCCATCGAGTGTCTCGACATGGATGTTCATCCCCACGCCGGGCTTGGCGATGTTGACCACGACAAGGCCGATCACCAGCGCGATGGTTGAAAGAATCTCGAAATAGATCAGCGATTTTACGCCAATTCTTCCAACCTCTTTGATGTTGCCCATCTTGGCAATACCGACCACCACGGTGCCAAAAATAATCGGGGCCAACAGCATTTTGATCAGCCTGATAAAACCATCGGCAAAGGGTTGAAGCTTGGCGCCGAACTGCGGTTCGAAGTGACCAATTGCGGCGCCGACCACGATGCCGATCAGCACCTGCACATACAGCTGGCTATACCAGCGGGACTTGGAGATTTCCACGGGAGCACCTCATTTTATTGTTGTGATGGGCGTGTGGTGTGGCGTCAGTGGGTGACGCCTGATAACGGCGGCCTCAGGCGAAGAGGCCGCCGTTCGGGCTATCAGCCCTCGCCCAGTTCGCGCATGACGGCGTACAAGGCGGACTTGGCTTCGAAGCCGACGCCTGGAATATCCGGCAGCGCCACATAGCTGTTTTCGACGCGAATCCCGTCAGCAAAACCGCCAAACGGCTGGAACACATCCGGGTAGGATTCGTTACCACCCAGGTGCAGGCCCGCGGCGATATTCAGGGACATCTGATGGCCCCCGTGGGGAACGACACGACGCGAAGACCAGCCCATGTCTTCCATCACTTCCAGCGTGCGCATGTACTCGACCAGACCGTAGGACAGCGCGCAGTCGAACTGGACGTAGTCACGATCGGAACGCATGCCGCCATGGCGCAGCAGGTTGCGGGCGTCTTGATGGGAAAACAGGTTTTCGCCGGTAGCCATCGGCAGGTCGTAGTGCTTGGCCAACTCAGCCTGCAAGGCGTAGTCGAGAGGGTCGCCGGCTTCTTCGTACCAGAACAGGTTGTAGGGCTTCAAAGCCTCTGCATAAGCAATGGCCGTGTCTTGGTCAAAGCGACCGTTGGCATCCACTGCCAGGCGACGCCCGTCACCGACCACCTTGAGTACCGATTCGATGCGACGAATATCCTCAGCCAGAGGCGCCGCGCCGATCTTCATCTTGACCACGTCGTAGCCGCGATCCAGATAGCTGCGCATTTCGTCCTGAAGCTTGGCGTCGTCCTTGCCTGGGTAGTAATAACCACCAGCGGCGTAGACCCAGACCTTGTCGTCGGCCACGCCGCTGCGGTAACGGTCAGCCAACAGGCGATACAACGGCTTGCCTTCGATCTTGGCGACGGCGTCCCAGACGGCCATGTCGATGGTGCCCACGGCCACCGAACGTTCACCATGGCCACCGGGTTTTTCGTTGGTCATCAGGGTTTTCCAGATGGCGAACGGATCGAGGTTATTGTGCTCTTTATCGATCAGCGACTCGGGGTCGGCTTCGGTGATGCGCGCCAGGAAGCGGTCACGCATCAAAGCGCCTTGGCCATAACGACCGTTGGAGTTGAAACCGTAGCCGATGACCGGTTTACCCTCGCGAATCATATCCGTGACGACAGCGACGACCGAGCAGGTCATTTTGGAAAAATCGATGTAGGCGTTGGCAATTGGCGAGGCAATGGAAACGGTTTTTTCACGGATGTCGACGATACGCATGATGGGGTCCTCTTGTTGTAGGTGACCCCACGTTATGCTTTGCGATGACACCCGCCCAATGCTAATAATGCCGCGCCCCATGCACAGGAGGCATTGCCCTTGGAACTCGTTTGGCTAGAAGATTTTTCAGCGCTGGCAGAGTACGGCAGCTTTGTACGTGCCGCTGAAGCACGCCACGTGACCCAACCGGCTTTCAGTCGCAGAGTCCGCGCATTGGAAAACTGGATGGGTGTCGAACTGTTCGTTCGCACGCCACAAGGCGCCACGCTGACCGAGGCGGGGAAGCAGATTTTGCCAAGCGCCCAAGAGACGGCCAGGCGCTTGTACCGAATGCGCAGCGAAGCCCAGGAAGTGGCGGGCATGGCGATCAAGACGCTGCAATTCGCGGCCACCCATTCGCTGTCGTTCACGTTTTTCCCAAGATGGCTGCGGAGCACGGAAAACGGCGCCCCCATCGAGGCGGTACGACTGCATTCCGATAGCATGGCGGCCTGTGAGCAAATGCTGATTCAAGGCCACGTGCAGTTCCTGCTTTGCCATCGTCATCCGGATGTTCCACCGCTGTTGGCCCCTGATCAGTTCATCGGCAAAAAAGTGGGCGAGGATGTGCTCGTTCCGCTGGCGAGCGCTTCTGCCAACTTCGCAAATGCGCCCGCATCGCTGCCCTACTTGGCGTACACCCAGGAGTCCGGTCTGGGACGCATCGTCGCTCATCGACTTCAGGGCAAGGAAGAGTTCCTGCACCTCAAGCCGCTGTTCAGCAGCCACCTCGCAGCGGTGCTCATGTCCATGGCGCTGGAAAACAAAGGGGTGGCCTGGCTGCCAAGAAGCCTGACCGAGCAGGAAGTCGCCGACGGACGTCTTGTGCGGGCGCTCGATGAAAGCTGGGATATCCCGTTGGACATTCATCTCACTCGCCCAACGGGTGCCATTAGCCAATCGGCGGAGGAGTTTTGGGCGAAGTTAAAGGATTGCTGAAGTTGCTTCGCAGGCGTCGGGCCATTGCGCCTCGACAGCCATGTCAGGTGTGATCGCGCCTTGTCTGGGGCGCCAACGGCCCCGAAAACGTAGAAATCGTAGATTTATCACTGAGGTGAGTCATGTTTAAGAATGGCATAAGGCCCGTACACCCTGGAGAAATTCTCAAGGAAGAGTACCTGGAACCGCTTGGCCTGACGGCTGCTGCGCTTGCAAGGGCTTTGCACGTGTCTGCCCCCACCGTAAATGACATCGTATTGATGCGCCGTAGCGTCAGTGCGGATGTGGCTTTGCGCCTGGCAGCTGCATTGGACACGTCGGCGCAGTTTTGGCTGAATTTGCAGACTGCGTATGATTTACGTACAGCCGAGATTGCAAAAGGGGAGCAAATTTATAAAGAAGTAGAGAGGATTCCTCACTGCGCATAGCATTTACAAAAAAGGCATTTAGTGATTATCGCAAGTGCCTTTTTTGTGCTTGGAGAATTGGCTCTCCCCTAATGCGACGAAACATAAACAGACGGCTCAGCAGGCGCCGGCAACGCATGATTGCTGAAGTTGCTTCGCAAGCGTCGGGCCATTGCGCCTCGACAGCCATGTCAGGCGTGATCACGCCTCATCTCTGCCCATTCGATCAACGCCTGGATCGACGGCCCGAGTGCATGCCCCATGGGCGTGAGCTTGTACTCCACTTTAGGTGGCACTTGTGGGTACACGGTCCGCTGCACAATGCCGTCCTTTTCCAACTGTTTTAGCTGTTGGATCAGCATCTTCTGGTTAATCCCTTCAATCAACTTCTCCAGGTCCGAGAAACGCAGCGCGCCCTTCGCCGCGAAAAGCTGGCACAAGATAATGATCTTCCACTTCCCTTCCAGTACGCGAAGCGTTTCGGTTGTTGCCTCGGCCCATTTCCGACGATTTTGCGGATCGCCGCAATCCCATTCCCGTTCCATTTCTTCCTCGATGGTGAGTTACACACCTTTTGGTAGGTACTTACCATTATCACACCAGCCTCCTAGAATCGGTGCAAGACAAATGACTCAGGAGGCTTAGCCATGAAAATCGGCATCATCGGAACCGGTAACATCGGAGGCACCCTCGCTCGCAAATTCAAGGCAGCCGGTCACGACATACGTGTTGCGAACTCTCGAGGCATCAACGGCGTTCGCGCATTCGCCGAAGAGATTGGAGCCAAACCGGTGGACATTCGCGGCGCAGTCGATGGCGCGGATGTGATCGTGCTATCCATACCGCTACCGGCGTTGAGCGCACTGCCTGCTGATCTGTTTGCCGCAGTACCCGACAGCGTCCCGGTGGTGGACACGAGTAACTACTACCCTGGCCTACGTGACCCTAACATTCCTGAAATTGATCAAGGGATGACGGAAAGCGTTTGGGTTTCTAAGCAGATTGGGCGACCTGTCATCAAGGCCTTCAACAATATTCTGGCCTATACCTTGGCGGAGTTGGGCAGTGCCCAAGGCACTCCAGGTCGCTTGGCCGCAGCAGTGGCCGGCGACGATCCCAAGGCTAAGGAAACGGTGATGTCCCTGGTCAACCAAGCGGGCTTTGATCCGGTCGACGGAGGTTCCCTGGAAGAGTCCTGGAGACAACAACCTTGTACGCCAGGCTATTGCTGTGACTACGACGCCGAGACTCTGCGCGACGCACTATTGGCCGCCTCCAAAGGGCAAGCCGCTGCGAAGCGAGAGGAGTTTCCTAAACACTTTGAGCGGCTCGGGCCCAACCCTGGCCATGCCGACATTGTCGCCATGAACCGCTCCTTCAACGCACTGGATTGACGCAGTCCGAGGCTAATGCCTGTCAGTTACGTGGATACCACGGGCAAACACACAAACCGTGGCGAGGGAGCTTGCTCCCGCTGGGCCAGTCCGACGCTTCGGGCGAAGCGGCTCCAAGATTTTGCGGTCGCTGTGCAACCGAGCGGGAGCAAGCTCCCTCGCCACAGTTCTCTCTCTAGCCGTGACGATGCGTCGAATGGACGGCTGGCTCAAACTCGTTGATATCTGCAAACCAAATGTAGGGAAATGCAGTCGCTAAAAGGCCAAAGCTCCTACATAAAGCTAGGAAAGCGGTGTCTTGTGACGCTTGAGCGGGACGGCCTATAGTTCCTTGTCGCCTCAATGGCGACTCGGGTTTGGCGACCCGACAACGAGGTAGCTCCTTTCAACTGAATGAGGTCCTACCAATGAATCGATACATGCCCATCACCGGCATCGACTGCACCCCCGCTACCCTGCTGATCGACACCGAAGCCCCGCTTGATGTCCTCTTCGAAACCGCTGACTACCGCATCCGCACCGTGACCCAACTGCTGGAAAACATCGCGTTCCGTTCGGAGATCAGTTCCGACACGCTGGTGCTTTCCGATTTTTGCAAAATGCTAACGATCGCGTTGCGCGACGGGTGTGATGTGATGGATGTGATTGGCATACGATTGCGGGCGCAGGCGGCGGAGTAAGTGATGACGGGCGCCTATGGCCATAACGTAGCCCCCACCGTCGGGAGCGACTACATCTATCTACTCCGATGAGCTGTGGCGCAGTTCGTCAAGAACTGCGCCACAATCGCGCCAAAATCTTCTCAAACAGCGCCAACACACTCATGCCTTCGACCACCGACATATAACAGTATCCTGGCATCCAGGAGTGGGCGAGCCTCTCAGAGCTCTTGGCCTGGCACCCTGAAATTTCCCGGCGAACGGCGCAGCGCATCCTTGCAAACCTGGCCGAAAGCAGCCAAATCACTGCACAGGGAGAAGGCAGGGCACGGCGTTATTTCGCAATAGGACACCCGGCTGAGACCCACACCCTGCCCTATTTTCAGCCTTTTACCGACATCAATAAACGCACCTCCCGACTGGCAGCGAATCTCCCCTTGTTCCGTGCCAATCTTTGCCCGCTGACCTTTCTGGATGTACCGGAGCAGGCCTACAGCCGAGCCACATTGGGTGTGTACGAAATGACCCGGGTAGAGCTGCTTCGCGACCTGTATATCTGGGCCTACGAACGCTCAACACTGGAATATCTGGCAATCAAGCAAGACCTTGCGGAACCGGACCCTTTACGCCTGGCATGGCGAGACCTCATCAAGAAGACCATTCGGGAAATCGTCACTCACCCAGAGCTTGACCCGTTGTTCTGTATTCAACGCTCGGTAGCGGGATATGTTTCAGAAAGAGAACAGCCGGAAGTGCAAGCACTGATCGTCGAAAAACTCCGTCGCCTGCACGAAGGGGTGCTCGCGCGCTATGGGTTACGGCCATCAGAGTTCATGTCATGGAAGTCGCGCCATGGTCACTGATGGGAGATCACTGAGATGATATTTGCCCTCTGCGTCGTCGCGTTGAACGCCACCATCGGTGTACTCATCAAAGTGTTGATTAACACCTTCACGATAGACAAGCTGACGGCCCTTGGGCCAGTCACCTATCCAGCCACACGGCCATCCACCTCTTAAATAGATGGAAAATATTTCCTTTTTCAGATGGAGCATGAGTTTTGTACAAGAAATTTACAGGGATCGTTTTTCTGCTATTGAGCGGCTGCTCACTGCATCCGTATACCAAGGACGAACTGCTGAACACTGGCGTAACCAGCCCCGAGTACTGCCTGACACAGGAGCGAGCGGAGGTGGAAAAACGGGTACAAAGCTATCTGAACCACTGCTTTCACCCACAAGTGACCGAGCTCACGACGGGTGGGAGACTCGTCAATACCATCCAATTGAAAGTCGACAGCAATGCCGACAGAAGCGACATGGTGCTATGGGCGCCGACAATCTACGGCAGCCAGTTCTATATGAACGTGATCGTCTCGGAAAAGAACCCTGCCTGCAAAACCACCATGACTGCCGTGGCCTCAGGCTGGGCCTTTGAGCGAAACTTTCCGAAGATCCTGGAAAGCGCGAAGGGGGAAGACCCGTGGTGCCCGCTGTAACCACAAAAGAAGGGGATAGCAAAATAAAACTGCGCCATGGGCGAGCGATCAACAATCCGGCTTCTGTGGCGAGGGAGCTTGCTCCCGCTGGGCTGCGAAGCAGCCCTTAGAAAAAGAGAGAAAAAGGGGACGGATTTATTTAATAACTGAGCAAGCAAATAAATCCGCCCCCTTTCTCCTACATGAATTACTACTCATTAGGTATATAGATACAGAATTAGCAACGAAAACAAACGAAAATATTATGGAGGACCACATCCTCATATAAACGCATCTCAAATCTTAAGTCAGAAACTGAAACGGTCCTGAAATACTGTCTGCTCCCCTATTCTGACGACACATTGCCGTGCCACCTCGACGGGTACTACCTTGCCTAAAACCGGCATCATGGCCTTGTAGAACACCTTGTCACAGGCTTCATCTTTACTAAACGGTTGGGCTCTGCCCTCAGCGTCCGCAGTAATGTGGCAGCCCGCTACTAAATCAGCAGGCAGGTCTTTAAAGGCGACAGGCTTTTGAGTAGTGCCCGCCTGCGCCTCGATCATTTCATTGCAACCACCGGTTACGGCCCCTTCCTTAACGGTTTTTACAAAAGCAACGCGCTCGTAATCGGTACCGCTGAAAACAGTCTGATCGTTGACGCTAACGCGATACTGCGAAGGCTGGAGCATGATGGACTTGATGCAAAACTGTGTTGTGACCGGCTGATTATTCACCGAGGCCGTTGCCGACTTGCAGCCCGGGACGGCGTTGGCGAAGCCACCGTTTTGCGCGCTATCTACGACAGGAATACGCTCCTGAGGCTGCGTGATGTCATAGGCATGCAGTTCACAGCCTCCACCCACAAACTGGAGTTCCGCCAGATAAACCTTACCCTTCTCCGGTGTGAAAATGGTGCTGATCGGACCGCAACGATAGCCGCGGTTGATACTTTCGCCAGTGGCGTAACCCGATACCTCGAATGGCTGATCGGGATCAGCTTGCACTTCCAACTGAGGGAAATGCTTCAAGGTCGCGCTGTGGGCCGTTTCGTTGAGCTTGGCAATCCAGCCGAACACTTTGCCGCGACCGGAATCCACCACTGTCCCCTGCACATCCATACGCCGGTCTGGGTCCGTCGCTCGCCTGATTGCAAATTCCACAGGGACGACATTGCCCGTCGCTTTCATGATCACCTTGGCGTGCTGCGCATCGACGACAACCTTTTTCTGCTGGAATTGGATACCGTCGCGAAGCAGGTTAGGAGAAGAGTCCCGGACGTTGGATTTGCAGCCGGATAACGTCAGAATCAAGCCAAAAATTAGCAGTGTTGTTTTCTTCATGAATGCTCCAAACGCGTCATTGACGCTTAAAAAGAAAAATAGAAAAAATTCTTATGCATCAGCACGATAAATAAACTCAGCTTATTGGATCAGGGGAGTACTGACCCAGTCGACTCAGAAGACATAATTTTGATGACCGAATCTAAGACTTTTGCAGAGTATCCGATCTCAACGCCTCACACTTCCCGACTGGCAAACAAAACAACGCCAAACGTACGTATAAATAGCAAAACAACAAATCTGCCGCCATTTTTTACCACCTTTTAATAACATACTACGACCTATCCTCACTATGTCTCTCTACCAAACCTAGCAAATACTCTTCCATCACATCAAAACGAATTGCGGTTGCATATAAGCGTTTCGGGTCTTGCCGGGAGCTCCCCCTAATTAAAGCTGGGACATCGTCACTCAACCACAATTCCTTGTGAGGATAGATCGCATATAAATCCCCCTCAATATCCTCCACAACCATATGCCCATGCCAAGGATCTTCATACAACTTTCCAGAAATCGATTTAACAAACAAAAGAGCCTGCTCACCAACCTTAAGGGCTACATCCCCCCACGTACCACCAGATCGAATGAACTCAATTTCCGAATTAAGAAAACCGCGAACAATTCCTTCCCCTGTAGAATATATCCGCCCAATTTTCGCCCGCAAGACCTGCGGGCGTGGAGCGCCAGTCACATGAACAAAAACAAGATCATGCCTCAACACCTTATCAAGTAAAAAATCTGACTGCTTGTTCATTTCACTGGTCTCCACGAAAAAAAAGAGGTCAGATTTATTTATAATCCGAGCAAAGCCAACAAATGTGCCCCTCTGCGTTTCACAAAATAAATCTGTCCCTTTTTGCTTCAAGTCTTACCCCATGTTGATGAAAACACGTCGATCAGCAAGGGCTGAGATCAGGAAGAATGGACACCCGAAGAAGGTTAAGTAAGTGCCATTCAAACCTGTCCCCTTTTTTGCTTCATCATCGTTTTGAGTAACGATCTTCTAATCTTTCAGCAGACCTTAGAACACCATCCCCCTCATCAGGAAAGAAAGCAGAGTAAACATCAGCTGCAATTTTCATCAGGGAAACGTAGTCGGGCACTGGAATACTTGAAGTTTCCACTTCGCCCAAAAAGAAACTCACCTCACTGAAAGCGTCTGGATCGTCCCAGTCCTGATCAAGTGAGTAAAAAAATCCTTCACTCACAGAGAAACCAACTCCCCGCGAAGCGTCATAGATAAACGCTGGAAAATTACTCCTCCCTCTTACTATAGAGGCCTCTATCAATTCGTAAAGGTCTTCATAATCCAAGCCAGTTGAAGCAAATGATTCCTTGAGGCTCTCAAGCCATGTCAAGCTAGCCATCAGTTTGTCCTCGGCGGCATAGTGATGAAGGAATTTGTTATTTCTCCAGTCTTACTATTACGTGTCACTTGGAAGTGATAGCCATCAACTTTAATACTAGCTTCTCTCAAAGCTGGATTGGCTTTAAACAAAGACTCAGCTTGGACTGCCGCTCGACTAGACATATCAGCCACTTTAGTATCCAGCAGAACCTTTGGATCGTAAGTCGTTTTTGTGGATGTAGGCTTATACCCACCTATCAATTCGCCCTTAGTGTTAGTTCTAGGTAACTGATAGCTATACTCAACAAGGCCAGGATAGCGGACATCCGTAATTTTGTTGGATATTTTCGCGCCAGTTATTTCAACCGATTCTAGGAAGGCATCGCTGTTGTGAGCGCCAGAAATCGTCCCCGCCTTACTATTTCGCACGCCAATCTGGGTGTTATGACCGAGAACTGACTCGCCAAAGCCCTTTGGAAATGTAGAAACTGCTTGATCTCCAACCGTGGCTGTTCCTTTTTCCCCGCTTAGAAGCTCATCTGCTGTACCACCCAGATTGGGAGTAGCGCCACCTTTCAAAGCAGAGGAGAGTTCTCCGGATAGTGCCTTACCCCCAACGTGCGCGGCTAGCAGCTCTGCCAGCGACTGAGCAGCCTTATAGCCGAGATCCCCGGTCGGGCTCGCTTCTCCGGGATACTGAGCAGGATCAAATGAAGCGAGAACTCGCTCACCCTCTGCTGAGATATAAGGAGCATTGGTCTGGTCGAAAGATTCAGCTGCGCTTGCAAACGCGAGAGTTCCCACCGATCCCAAGGCGAATGGTGCCGCGCAACCTACAACGCTTACGCAGGCAGGGGCGGAGCCGACCATACCCATATAAGAGAGCGCGCCCGCTCCCGCCTCCACGGCCGCACTCCCCGTCCACCCTAGGTCGTTAATTAACTCATCATGAGCACTGAGGGTGTCGTCTATCCGATCTCCAAAGCCATAATCAAACTGTCCTGTGCTTTTAAGTAACGCGAGTTCCTCAGTAAACCCTTGCCCTAGCGTTTCCAGTTTCACGAGCTCATCGTAGTGTTTATCACTCGACGGAACGGACTTACTGCAGTGGGTCAATGCACATGCAGCTGCATCGAGGCGGGCTTTGTTATCAGGGTTGCGTCGACGCTGCTCATCCAATGCAACGGTTTGCATTTCATGCAACGAATGGTTGTACTGCGTAGCGTTTCTCGCCACCCAGGCACCTTTCTCTAGCTTGCTGGCATCTCCATCCGCCTGCGAAGCTGCCGCAAGCAACCCAACCATCTGGGAGCTCATGCTCAGCAGGTTTTGATCACCTTTAACCAGATCGTAGAGATGCCCAACTAGCGCCTCGTTAGCCCCCGCTGCCAAGGCTCCGATTTTGAAATCACCGCCAGTAGCTTCGGCGAGAAGCCCGCCCACCATTGAATGAATCACAATTTTCTGTGGCGTACCGGTGGCGAACACACCCTTCGTGTAGTCGCCCACCGCGTTGAAGCTTGCTGCCGCCAAGGTGTTGAACAGCGCGCTTTTCAACGCATCGCTGGCACTCCCTCCCTGTCCAAGCGCCTTGCTCAGCAACATGGAGGTTCCGTTCTGCAACGTTTGGTTGGCGGCAAATTGACCGACGCCTTTCCAAGTGCTCAGTGAGCTCGACGTGCTTACTTTGTCGATTGCCGTATTCGTTTCAGTGCCAGTCCAACCATCAAAATATGCAGCCGTCAGCCCTGCTGTAACGCCAGCGATGGCATACCCCTTCATGGCATCTGAAGAAGTCACGTCCTTGAACACGGCGCCAAGATTGCCGCGATTATTGACAACGCTGACGGTCGCGTTTGTTGCAGCTCCCGCTGCAACGGCGCCTGCCGCGGCTGAAATACCTGCAGCCGTCTCCGCCGTAATTGTTCCGGCGGCAACCATCCCTCCAGTCGCGGTTCCCATTGCGCCTGCCGCTAACGGTCCAACGACCGCTGCCATCACAATCGCAATGATGATCTGCGAAGCCGGCCCCAAGCCGGAGTTGCTGTACTTGAAGCTGTCGTGGATCTCTTTGACTTGACGCCAGTCCACATCACCGCGTTTTTCCGCGTCCTTGAGCCATGCCAATTGCGGATCAGCCTTGACCATCGCATCGATGGATTGGCTGACGGTTTGCTGATTGACCTGGTTGATATCGATCTTCAAACCGTTGACGGCTTTGATCGCAACACTGCCCTCAGCAATAAACTGGCTTTGACGCAAGGTTTCGTCGGTCTTGCCCTTACCCTTGGACGAGACCCAGAACGCGTTGTTGTCAGTCTTCTCGTGGCTCTCCTGATGTAGATCCTTCACGCCTTCGAAGGTAATGGAACCGCTACTGTCCAGCGTGATGTCCTTGCCGCTCTGCAGTTTCGCCACCTGATACAGCTGGTCGCCGCCGCTGACCAATCGCAGGTCGCCCCCGGTAGTGATTTCACTGCCGATGTTTTTCACATCGGTCACTTCATCCCGCTGAGTCTTCTTACTCCCCCAACCACCTTTCTTCTTCATGTCATACAGCGAATAGTCGCGGTTCTGCGCAGCCAGCAGCTCAAGCTTGCCACCCGCCACGAAGTAGGCCTGGTTTGCAGCGTTGACCTTGCTGGCGATCATCGCCAAATCCTGCCCCGCGCTCATTACAACGTTGCGCCCCGCATTAACCGTCGAGGCCACCTGACTGACGTGGTCCTCTTGGCGGGTGACCTTCTTGCTCTTGCTGTAGGAATGCTGCTCATCCGCCGCCGAGGCGAAGGTCAAGTTTCCTTGGGCGGCCATGGCAACGTCGCGCTTGGCATCAATCTGAGTGCCGACAACGGTGAGGTTGCGACCAGCGTTGACGGTCAGGTCGCGGCCGCTGTCGAGGCTGGAGCCGTATTGCTTGATGTCTTGGTCGCGATGCCTGCCGCGAGTGCCGCTGGTGATGCGTTCGGCGGCGATGAGATTGACATCGCGCGTGGCGTTTAGGGTGGTGTCGGCGCCACTTTTCAGCACGCCGCCGACGCTGTTGATGTCACGCCCTGCGCTGATGGTCAGGTTGTTGCCGGCTTCGATACGAGCGGCGCTGTCGATGAAGTCGGTGCGTTCGCTGCGGTAGCCGCTGTCGCTTTCGTGGGTGGTAACGGTACGCTCGTTAGTCACGTCGCCAGTCAGAGCAACAACACTGACATCCCGCCCAGCAATAACCCCACCCGCCCTGTTAGTCAGGTTATTACTCGCCAACGCATCCAGCCGACCACCCGCTTCCATCAACCCACTGTTGACCAAGCTGTCGCCCGCCGTCGCCCTCAGGTTGCTGGACGCACGCAAGGTGCCCGCATTGTTCAGGTTCTTACCCGCAATCAGGCTGACGTCTGAGCCCTGAATCAGCGCACCATTCGGCGCCAGACGGTGGTTGGCCTGGGCCAGATAAAGCACCGGCACCAGCACCTGTTGACTATTCACCGTCCGGTTTTCCATCCAGACGATGTCATGGGTCAGGGCCGCAACCTGTTCGGCGGTCAGGCTGACGCCCAGGGACAGGTTGAGGCTGTCCTTGCTGGCGATGGCGTTGTTCATCAGGTACTTGAACATGCCGTCGTCGGAGTTCTGGCCGTCGAGGAAGCGTTGGCCGGTGCGGGCGATCACCGCCTGTTGGATCAAGCGTTGTTCGTAGAAGCCGTCGCCCAGGCGCTTGGCGGCGGTGTCCGGCTCGTAGCCCAGGTTTGTCAGCAGGTAATCGGAGCTCATGAACCGGCGCATGTCGGTCAGCGCCGGGTTGGTCTCGATCAGGTATTTTTGCGGGTTGGCCTGGAACGAACGGTCCGGCAGGCCACGCACTTGCGTCAGGCCCGTGCTCTGGGTCGGTGTGGCCGAGCCGTCGCCGCTCATGCGGAACAGGCCGTTTTGCCCGGTGGGCAAGTCAAAACCCGGCAAGGCCAGCGGATCGACTTGTTGCTGGGTCAGGTTCGGGGGTAGCTGTCGATTGACGCTGATGCGGGTCGAGAAGGCGTTGTCGGCCTGGGTGTCGGTGCGTGGGCCGGCGCCAACGTAGTTGTAGCCGCCACGCACGACGCCGCTGTTGAGGTCGCCCTGGGTTGGAATGTCGAGGGCACCACCGGCCTGGATAATCGCGGCATAGGTTTGGCTGTCGGTGGTGGCTGTCTGAGTACGGAACTGCGTCAGCTCACGTTCGGTTCTGCCGATAAAATGGCTCATCGCCGCTTCAAGACCGCTCAGGTCATTGGTGTTGTAGCCTGGGCTCTGCAACCAGTATTTGTTGGTGAAGTCATTGGCCTCTGCGCGCCAGCTACCCGGGCGGCGCGTGCGTTGGGACCTGAAGGTGCGCGAGGTTTCAATCTCGCCGGTCTCGATGCCGATGTTGTTCAGGCTGACGAGGTTGGCGGTCAATGCACCGCCGACGCCGATGCTGCTGCTCCGGTTGGTCAGAGTGTCGCCCTGGATATTCAGGTTGCCGCCGGTGGTGATGCTGGAGGCGGCGCTGGCCGCGGTGACTTCGAACTTATCGCGCTGGACGATCTGCCAGACGTGGTTTTGCTTGGGGCCGTCGCAATCACCTGGTACGCAGGCCACTTCCCTGATCGAGGCGGTGTAGATGCCAGCATCGTTGGTGGCCAAGACCTCACGGACGTTGTCGATGGTGCTGGCCGCCAAGCGCATGTTGCCGTCGCTCTGCAGCGTGCCGGAGCTGTTGAGGATGCGGCTGGCACGGGTGCCGAGGCCGTCGCGATCGATGTTCAGATCACCGATGCTATAGATATCGGCATAGCGGTTGGTCAGGCTGTTCACGCGCAGGCTGGTATTGCCGCCGCTGAAGATCAATCCGCGTTCGTTGAGCAGGTCGCCGGTCGTTACACCCAGCGCCCCGGCGCTGCCCAGGGTGCCGTAGTTGTTGAGGGTGGCGGCAGTGACGTTCATGTCCGCCGCCGAGGTCAGGCGACCGTAGCTGTTGAGGACGCCATCGACCACGACGGTTGTGTTGCCACCGCCAGCGATGCTGCCGTTTTGCTCCAGATTGATCAGTGCCGCCTTGAGGCCCAGGGTACCGAGACTGCTCAAGCGACCGTTGCCGGTATAGGCGCCGGTCAGTTGCAGGTCGATGGCTCCATCACTGCCGATCAGGCCGTCGACGCGCCAGTTGCTGCCTCGGCCCACCATACTATTGGTGCTGAGCAACTGGCCGGTGGCGGTCTGGGTCAACTGGTCGACATCCACGACCAGGTGCCCGGCCTGGATTGCCGTGTTGTTGGTCCAGCGATCAGCCGTCACCGTCAGGTTGCCGTAGGTCACCAACTGACCGCCTGCCTGCCCCAGGTTGGCTTGGCTGATGCCGAACAATCCCAGGCCAGTGTGCAGCAGCTTGCCGCCCACGTTCTGGACGCTGCCGGTGTTGAAGCCCACATCATTACTGGCGGTTTCCAGGGTGCCGTCGTTGTTATCAAACAGACCACCGATCTTGAACACCGTGGTGCTGTTCTGGCCCAGGGTGCGCAGTTGGCCTTTCTGGTTGCTCAGGCTGGCGGCCAGAATATCCAGGCTGTCCTGGCTTTCGATGATGCCGGCGTTGTTGTTCAGCGCCCCCGAAAGATCGAAGTCGATGCGATTGGCGCTGACCTGCCCGCCACCGCTGTTGTCCATGCCCCGGCCAGTGACCCAGACCTTGCCCGTGGCGTATATCCCGCCGTTGCGATTGTTGATATCCGCCGCCGCGTTGGTGACCACGACATCGCCGGCTTGCGCAGCGATGCGTCCGCCGTCGTTGAACAGCCCAGCCAAGGCTTGGATGCTGAGTCCTTGGGCCTGGATCGTGCCGCCCTGGCGGTTCACGTCGTAGCCGTTTTTCAGCACGCCGGTGGTGCGTGCTTCCAGCGCGGCCTTGACGCTGGACAGCACGCCGCCACGGTTGTCCAGGTTGGCCGCTTCGATGTTCAGGTCGGCGTCTTGAGCGATAATCGTGCCGCCCTGATTATCAATATCGCCCGTCACAACCACGGTCACCGGGCCCGTGCCTTGCAGCGTGCCCTTGGCGTTGTCCAGGCGGGCGGCCTTGAGCTCGACGCCGGCACTGCGGCTGGCGATCAGGCCTTGGTCAGCGTTGTTGACCTGGCCGGTCGCCGTAACCAGCAGCTTGCCATTGGCGGCGACGGTGCCTTTGTTGCTGTTGTCCAGGCTGGCGGTGCGCACGGTCACGCTGCCTTGGCTGGACAACTCGCCGCCCTGGTTGTTGATCGCGCCCGCGTTGGTGATGTCGAGGTTCTTGCCGGCCATGACCAGGCCGGTCAGGTTGTCCAGGCTGCCGAGGATCAGGGTCGCGCTGTTCAGGCTGGACAGTTCGCCTGCGCTGTTGTCCAGGTAGCCCAGGTTGGCAGTTAAAATGCCTTGGCTATTGATCAGGCCGCCCTGGGCGTTCAGCACCTGATTGGCCTTCAGGTGCAGTTCGCTGTTGCCAAGGATTCGGCCTTTGTTGCGGTTATCCACAGTATCGGCTGTGACCGTGGCCTTGCGCTGCCCGCTGAGCGTACCGCCCTGGTTGTTCAGCGCTGCGGTGGTCGTGACATTCAGGTCGCGACTGGCAATGACGGTTTTGCCGCCATTGCTCAGCTGTTTTGCCGTGAGGGTGACATCGCCCGCCGTGTTGCGGCTGTTGTCGGGATTGACCCCGGCTTCGATGATCGCGTTGTTGCTCAGCGTACCGCCGCTGTCGAGGTGAATGCTGTCACGCGCCACCAGGTTTTTCTGGTTGTTCAGGTCGCCCTGGGTCTTCACGTCCAGGCGGCTACCGGCGTACACCTGGCCACGGGTTTCCAGACTTTTGGCTTCGATGTCGATGGCTCCAGCGGCGGCCGTCTGCGCCAAACTCAGATGCCCATTGGCATCGAGCTGTATATCCCCGCCACTGGCAACCATCTTGCCATCCAGCTTCACCCCGACACCCGCTTCGGTGCCCACCAACTTGATCGCCCCGGCATACATGCCGCCCAACGCGGAGGAGTCGATCGCCAGTTCGGGCTTGGCGCTGCCGTCATCGGCCCGAGCGGTGGCATTCAGGGTGTTGGCGTTGACATCATTGCGCCCGGCCACGATGGTCAGGTTCTTGGCCTGGATCTCGGCGTTGATCTTGGCGCTGCGAGTAATGATTTCGAAGCGGTCAACGTTGTTGGCGTTCAGGCCCGCGCCTTCAATGGCGACGCTGCCCTGGTCCACCTGATAGCGACCCACCTGGCCGTTTTCGATGATCGGCTTGCCCGTGGTCAGGGTCGCCTTGGGCGTATTGATAAACCCGCAACCGTTACAGGTAATGCCATAGGGGTTGGCGACGATGACATGGGCCGACTGCCCCGCCACTTCGGTGTAGCCACGCAGCTGGCTCGGGTTGCCGCCGTTGACTTCGTTGAGGATGACCTTCGCGGCCGTACCCTTGAGGTTCGGGTTGCCAAGAATAATCCCGCCCAGTTGCGTGGACTGGGCGGGGTTGGTGGCGTTGTTGAGGATCACGCCGTTGCTGCCGACGTTGTAGTCCTTGAACTGGTTATGGGACAGGCCACTGCCATTGGGCTTGGCGATGTTGACCACCGGCACGCCATTGCCGGCCTGGCCAACGCTGGTGCCCGGCGCGCTGACCACGATGCCGCCCGCCTGGGCCCACATCGGTTGCCAGAACATGACGTTGGCCAATAGGAACGCCAGGCCACGCTTGGGCATGCCCCAGAAGGCGTCGCGGGTTTTCAGGGCAGCAGAAGGCTGGCGGGCCAGGAAGGCGTATTGGCGGTCGTCCATGATCAGGTCTCGTTGCAGCAAAAATTAGATGGATACATCCAAGCGGAAGTAGATCGGCGCTTCGCGCTCGGTCAGGGCATCCGGGCGTTCCAGGGAATGGGCGAAGGTGACGCTGGCGTTCAGGTGTTCACCACGGGCGAACAACTCCAGCGAATTGCTCGACATGCGCCCGTGCTCGTCGCCGTTGTAGCGATTACCGCGAATCACGCCCTGGTCATAACCGAGGCTGGTGCCGTATTCAGCGAACACCGGGCGCATCCACTCCAGTGTCACCGGACGACTCCAACGCAAGTCGTTGCGCCAGTAGCCGCCGCTGTCGCCGGACAGCGTCTGGTCCTTGTAACCGCGAACCGACGACAGGCCGCCCAGGCTCATGCGCTGCGGGCTGAACAGCACGTCTTCGCTGCGCTGGCCGGTCATCAGGCTGCTGAAGCTGAAGGATTCGCCACCCAGCTCAAAAGGTTGCAGGTAGCTGAGGGTGGCGGTGTATTTGCGATAGCGTGCATCCGGCAGCCCAGGCCCCGGCTCGTGATCGCCCTGGGCATCGAGGGCGCCAATACCTTGTTGCAGGCCCAGGTCGAGGTTGACGAAGGCATTGCCAATCCGCCGTCCATGGTTGATGCCGAACTGCGCCTCGCTGATGCGATTGCTGCTCTCGGCGAGCTTGCTGTCTTCAATGAAGTTGTTGGTACGCAGGTACGCCAGGCCCGTGTTGAGGGAGGTCTTGCTCACCGCGTCGCGATGGACCACCCGTTCCAGGCGCACCTGGTGGTTCTGGCTGTCGCCGCTCTGCTTGAAGTTGAAGCCGTTGGCCTGGCCCACGGCGCGGTACTCGCTCTGGCTGTAGGTGTAGCTCAGGTTCCACCAGCCAAACGGCAGGTTGTAATAGAGCATGCCGTTGCGCGAGGTTTTCTGGTGATCGCTGACGGCATCGTGGCCGCCGCGCAAGGCCAGTTGGTCAGCCAGGCCCAGGGGACTGTCCCAGTCCAGGGAGGCGCCCCATTGCTGCTCGCCGGTGCTTTTCTGCCCATCGTTATGCCGTGACAGGCCGGCGCGCCAAGGTTTTTGCGGGGTGTTATTGACCCGCACTTCGCTGCCGCCGATGTTCTGCCCCGGCGTCAGTTCCATTTGTGCACGGTTGGACGGCAAGCGGTTCAGTTGATCGACCATCTGCTCCATCTCACGCAGGTTGAGCAGTTCGCCGGTTTTGCCGGGAAACGCCATCGCCAACTCGCGCTCCGACAGCTTACTGTTCTCGGCACCTTTCAATCCTTCCAGGCGCCCCTCGACCACCAGCACTTGCAGGTGACCGCTGGACAGGTCCTGTTGCGGCAAGTAGGCGCGACTGGTGACCAGGCCTTTTTCCAGGTAGTAATCGGTGATGACTTTGAGCAACTGGTTAAGCTGCGGCACGCCCAGGCACTGGTTGAGAAAGGGCTTGAGCAGGCGCTGGCGCTCGCTTTCGGAGAGGGCGTCGGCGCCCTTGAGCTCTATGGTCTTGATCGGGAAACAACGGGTATCGACAGGTGCCGTGGGCTGGGCCGGCTTCGCCTCCTTGCCAGGCAGGTCCTTGAGTTCTTCAAGACGTCGGCGCTGCTCTTCGAGCAGCCGGTCCTGACGCTCACGGATCAGGTCCGTATCGCCGGGGGTTGGCGCGGCGACGGCAATGTTCATCGCTAAAAAACACAGCGACGCGACGACTAGCCTCGTCCCTAAGGCAAATACGGACATGTTCGATCCCTCGATACAGAAATGACAGCAGGCATGCACAGCCATGCGCGCACACCAGACCCTGCATATCGCCTTCGGTTCAAGAGAGCGGAAACTTTCTACGCAAAAAAGAGACGCGTCTCACAGACAGCGTCGACAATCACAGGGGAAAAAGACTTCTGTAAGGCACGAGCAGGTTCGCAACACTGTTCATTTAAAGCAGTGAAAATCCGTGGTGAGGGAGCTTGCTCCCGCTCGGTTGCGCAGCGACCGCAACATTGTGGGGCCCCTTCGCGGCCCAGCGGGAGCAAGCTCCCTCGCCACGGGTTCATCACTTTCTTAAGTGAATGGCTTCGACCTTGGTACGCACAGTGATGCGTTTTATCGGTTGACCGTTCCCATCATCTGCCTCACCGCTTGGCCTCGTTAAAAGATTGACCCTATCGAGCGTTAATACTGCGCCTATTAGCTATCTGGCAAAGGGGAACTAGCCTGAATTCAGGCTGGTGCAATCCGGCCGGTGAAACCTGACAAAGAGATACGAAGCGCTCAGAAACGTATTGGGCTTGCCGTGGGCCATTGCACTGGCAACTAGCGCACGTAGCCGTGTCGCCACACACAATCAGTTGAGCGAACTGTGAGCCCTGCGCCCTGTGTCATTTATTTCGCCTGTCGCTATCCGAAGCCCGGCCGGGCTGGATAGCTGGATGAATACGACCAAAGGTAGCTTCCCATGGCAAACGAATCGAAATGCCCGTTCAATCACGCCGCTGGCGGTGGCACGACGAACCGCGACTGGTGGCCGAACCAACTGAATCTGAAGATCCTGCACCAGCATTCCTCGCTGTCCGACCCCATGGGCGAGGACTTCAACTATGCCCAAGCGTTCAAGCGCCTGGACTTCCAGGCCTTGAAACAAGACCTCAATGCGCTGATGACCGACTCGCAAGACTGGTGGCCGGCGGACTTCGGCCACTATGGGCCGCTGTTTGTCCGCATGGCCTGGCACAGTGCAGGCACCTACCGCACCGGTGACGGGCGCGGTGGGGCGGGTTCCGGCCAGCAGCGGTTTGCGCCGCTCAACAGCTGGCCCGACAACGTCAGCCTCGACAAGGCACGCCGGCTGCTGTGGCCGATCAAGCAGAAGTATGGTCGCAACATTTCCTGGGCCGACCTGATCGTCCTCACCGGTAACGTCGCGCTGGAGTCCATGGGCTTCAAGACCTTCGGTTTTTCCGGTGGCCGCGCCGATGTCTGGGAGCCCGAGGAAGACGTCTACTGGGGTTCCGAAAACAAATGGCTGGGGGGCGATGTTCGCTACGGCAAGCCCGACAAAGCCGCCATGCAGGATCCCGGCGAAGGCCAATTGGTCGCCGAGCCTGGCAACGAAGAAAGCCGCACTGACGACGGACGCAATCTGGAGAACCCGCTGGCCGCCGTGCAGATGGGGCTGATCTACGTCAACCCGGAGGGCCCCGAGGGCCAGCCGGACCCGGTCGCCGCCGGGCTGGACATCCGAGAAACCTTCGGCCGCATGGCGATGAACGACGAAGAAACCGTGGCACTGATTGCCGGCGGCCACGCCTTCGGCAAGACCCACGGCGCGGGACCTGCGGACAATGTCGGTGCCGAGCCCGAAGCCGCCGGCCTGGAGCTGCAAGGCCTGGGCTGGAAGAGCACCTTCGGCACCGGCAAGGGCGCCGACACCATCACCAGTGGCCTGGAAGTCACCTGGACCACCACGCCTACCCGCTGGAGCAACAACTACCTGGAGAACCTGTTCGGCTTCGAGTGGGAACTGACCAAGAGCCCGGCCGGCGCGCACCAATGGACGCCGAAAAACGGTGCGGGCGCGGGGATCATTCCCGATGCCCACGACCCGGCCAAACGGCGCAACCCAACGATGCTGACCACCGACCTGGCACTGCGCTTCGACCCGATCTACGAAAAAATCTCCCGGCGCTTCCTGGAAAACCCGGAGCAACTGTCCGACGCCTTTGCCCGCGCCTGGTTCAAGCTGATCCACCGCGACATGGGCCCGCTCTCACGCTACCTCGGCCCGGAACTGCCCAACGAAGAACTGCTATGGCAAGACCCTATTCCAGCGGTCAACCATCCGCTGGTCGACGACAGCGACGTCGCCGCCCTGAAAGGCAAGCTGTTGGCCTCGGGTCTCACGGTTTCACAGCTGGTGTCTACGGCATGGGCCGCGGCCTCCACCTTCCGCGGCTCCGACAAACGCGGCGGCGCCAATGGTGGCCGCCTACGCCTGGCCCCGCAGAAGGATTGGCCGGTCAACCAGCCTGAGCAACTGGCTCAAGTGCTGGCGATCCTCGACAAGGTCCGGAGCGCGTTCAACGCCGCTCAATCCGACGGAAAGAAAATCTCCCTGGCGGACCTGATCGTGCTGGCCGGCAGCGCCGGTATTGAACAGGCGGCGAAAAATGCCGGGCTCAGCGTGACGGTTCCGTTCGCACCGGGGCGCATGGACGCGAGCCAGGAGCAGACGGACGTCGAGTCGTTCGGTTTTCTCGAGCCCATCGCCGATGGTTTTCGCAACTACCTCAAGGGGCGGTACCGCGTGTCTGCCGAGGCGCTGCTGATCGACAAGGCACAACTGCTGACCCTCAGCGCCCCGCAAATGACGGCGCTGATCGGCGGTCTGCGGGTACTGGATACTAACGTCGGCCATACGGCGCACGGTGTCTTTACCCAACGGCCAGGGACGTTGAGCAATGACTTTTTCGTCAACCTGCTGGACATGGGGGTGGAATGGAAACCACTCTCCGACACTCAGGAAACCTTTGAGGCCCGCGACCGCAAGACCGGCCAGGTCAAATGGACCGGCACCCGTGTCGACCTGGTCTTCGGCGCCAACGCCCAGCTACGGGCCTTGGCCGAAGTCTATGCCAGCGCGGATGCGCAAGAGCAGTTCGTCAACGACTTCATCGCGGCGTGGGTCAAGGTGATGAACCTGGATCGGTTTGATCTCAGGTGAAAAGTGTCCGAGGACATGGGGTCGTGCAAGGCGCCGGCCCCATGAACTTTTCTTCACCCCACGCCCCCGCGTGATTCGGTAAAGTCGCCTCGCTCATTCAAGAAACTAAGGTTTTAGCCCGCGCTCCCAGCGGGCTTTTTTTTGCCTGGCGTTCAGGCTGACGAAGGGCGTTGCCCGACACCGGTTGTTCCAAGGCCGCTCGCCCATAAAACAGCAACGCCATCAGCCAACAGCTCAACCAGACAAAGATCCCCGCCCAGAAGGTGTGGGACATGTAGTGCCAGCCCTGTAGGACTCGCGTCGTGCCATAGACAAACCCCAAGGCCAGCGCCCCATACATCACGGCTTTGGAGTGCCGCCAGCGGTAGCGCCGGGCGATGAAATACAGCGCCAACATCGTGAAGCCGCCGGATGCATGACCGCCGGGCCAGCAGCGACCGCCGCCGGCGACCTTCAGCAGGTCGAAATTCTGGAACCATTCCCTGTGCTCGATCTTGCCGGCGTATTGGGTGGTTTCCACCGGGCAATACACGCTGGTGTGGCCCTTGAGGTAATGGATGACGCCGGTGCTGAGGGAAAAGGCGAAGACCACATAGAGAAAATCGCGACGGTGCCTGTGGGCAAAACGCAGCGGTTTGGTCAACCTGGCCTTGTCCAGCACACGAAGCAATGCGGGGTGTTTCTCCGGCTTGAACAACGGCCAGATAAACGACAGCAGTGCACCGACAATCGCCGCCTCGCCCGTCCAGTTCGGAATGATCCTCGCCCACTTGTGGGTGATTTGCTCAAACAGGCGCTCGTGCTGCAACGCAAAGACCTGGTGCAACGGGTCGTAGAAAAGATCGCTGATGGCGATGTCGATACGGGTCAGGTCGAACAGCAGGAACACCACGGTGGCACAGGCCAGGGGAATTCCGAGGTTGAGCCCGTAGAAACGGGCGCGAGCAGACGTCAGCATGAGCGGTCCTGATCGAGGGGAAAATTTATTGGAATGTCACCGAGCGCCAATCGGAGGCTTCGATAAAACCGAGCAATCGTGGTGCTTGTGGCTGGGCGCTGGAAACGAACAACGAAGCCCCATAGCCGAACGAGGAAGTCGGGCGCTGGAGCGCGGTTTCCATCGCCTGCATGCATTCGCTGTGGGTGACCAGGATCAGGTTGCGCCCGGCCACCTTGTGGGCCAAGGCATTGCGCAGCAGATCATGTCGGCAGTTGAACAGCCAATCGTCACCGGCACTCACCTTGTTGAACATGTACCCCGCCGTCTGCGCCGTGCGCACCCGTGGGCTGTTGTAGAGGTCGACGTTGTCCAGGCCCAGTTGTTCGAAGCGGGCACCGAGGCCCACCGCAACGGCGCGGGCGCGGTCGGTGATGCCTTCGCGGTCATTCAGGCACGCAGCCTTGGAGTGGTCGCAGCGCTCGACATGGCGCACCAGCACAATCATCTCGCCCTTGGCCCAGCCCTCGGCCAAGGCCCGGGCGCCAGCGACGTTGCCATGGGCCAGGTCCGGCACCGCCGCCGGGCTGAGTAGCCAGAAGACCAGCGGGATGACCAGCAGCGCCGATGCCAGCACGACCATCGTGTTTTGGTAACGGGCGAAGCGACTCGTATCGATCGAGCGCGTCAGGCCGAAAAAACTCAGTCTCAGTTCCACATCAAGCCGCCCCGACGGCATCCACCCAGTGATTCGATGGCGCGACAGTAGAGAGGCCGACGTAGGCAGGCAGTGAAAGCGATGTGAAAAAAAACTTGGCGTGGGAGCAAAGCTTGCTCCCACAGATACTCGGAAAAAAACTTTCAGATCCAGGACCAGCGGCCGATACAGGCCTGCACACGTTTTTGCTGGCTCTTAACAACAACAATCTTCCAGCGTACCGACGATCAAGCAGCACAACGTTCCTGGAGGAATTGATGAATAGCTGGTTTGGCAACATTAGCGTCAACATGAAATTGGGCCTGGGCTTTGGCCTGGTGCTGGTACTGACCTGCCTGCTGGCCCTGACCAGCTGGACCAGCCTCGGCGGGCTGATCGATCGCAGTAACTGGATGAGCGACATCACCCAGCTCAACGCCGGCCTGACCAAGCTGCGCGTCGTTCGCCTGCAATACATGCTGGCCAACGGTGACGAGACCGTCGCACAAAATGTGCAGACCACCCTCGATGGTTTCGTGGCGCAACAGAACGCCTTGCTCAGCAGCTTCAAGAGCCCGGCAAACGTCAAGCTGCTCAAGGAGCAGAGCGCAGTCATCGGCGCCTATCAGGTGTCCCTGAATAAAATGCGCAGCGCCTACCGCACCGGCAACAGCGCCCGCGATGTCATGGGCACCAACGCCGAGGTCGCCCACAAGCTGATCGAGACCATCGACGCCGACGTGCGCCAGATGGCCCTCAGCGATGAACGTTTCGCCCAGTTCCAGGCCATCACCGAGGCCAAGCAGGCCTTCATGCTGGCCCGCTATGAAGTGCGCGGCTACACCGCCAACAGCAACGCCGACACTGAACGCAAGGCCGTCGCCCAACTGGACGCCGCCATCGCTTCGCTCAAGCCACTGAATGAACTTTTCTCCAGCACCCGCCAGGATGAACTGCGCCAGCTGGAAAACGCCCTGACCCAATACCGTAGCGCCGTGCAGGCTTTCAAAGCGGCCACCGCCGATGTGGTGCAGGCCCGCAAGGAAATGACCGACCAGGGCGCGACCATCGTGGCCCTGAGCGAGCAGCTGTACCAGATCCAACTCGACCGCCGCGACGCAGAAAGCGCCGAGGCCCGCACCCTGCAATTGATCAGCACCCTCCTGGCGCTGCTGGTCGGTGTCATTGCCGCTGTGATCATTACGCGTCAGATCACCGGCCCACTGCGCGAAACCCTGGCCGTGGTCGAACGCATTGCCAGCGGCGACCTGTCGCAGAACGTCAACGTCACCCGCCGCGATGAATTGGGTGTGCTGCAACAAGGCATCGCCCGCATGGGCGTGACCCTGCGTGACCTGATCAGCGGCATCCGCGATGGCGTGACCCAGATCGCCAGCGCCGCCGAAGAACTGTCCGCCGTGACCGAGCAGACCAGCGCCGGGGTCAACAGCCAGAAAGTCGAGACCGACCAGGTCGCGACCGCCATGCACGAGATGACCGCTACCGTCCAGGAAGTGGCGCGCAACGCCGAGGAAGCCTCCCAAGCCGCGGCCGCCGCCGACGGTGAAGCCCGCGCCGGCGATCAGGTGGTCAGCGAAGCCATCGCCCAGATCGAGCGCCTGGCCAGCGAGGTGGTGCGTTCTACCGATGCGATGACCGTGTTGCAACAGGAAAGCGACAAAATCGGCGCGGTGATGGACGTGATCAAGGCCGTGGCCGAACAGACCAACCTGCTGGCGCTCAACGCCGCCATCGAAGCCGCCCGCGCCGGTGAAGCAGGCCGTGGCTTCGCGGTCGTCGCCGACGAAGTCCGTGGCCTGGCCCAGCGCACGCAGAAATCCACCGAGGAAATCGAAGGCCTGGTGGCCGGCCTGCAGAACGGCACCCAGCAAGTGGCTGCGGTGATGAACAACAGCCGCAACCTCACCGACAGCAGCGTAGCGCTGACTCGCAAGGCCGGTGTGTCACTGGAGAACATCACCCGCACGGTGTCGAACATCCAGTCGATGAACCAGCAGATCGCGGCCGCCGCCGAGCAGCAAAGCGCCGTGGCTGAAGAGATCAGCCGCAGCATCATCAACGTGCGCGACGTCTCCGAACAGACCGCCGCCGCCAGCGAAGAGACCGCTGCCTCCAGTGTGGAACTGGCGCGGTTGGGCAATCAGTTGCAGATGATGGTGAGCCACTTCCGGGTCTAACACCCTACGCACTGTGGGAGCGGGCTTGCTCGCGAAAGCGGTGGGTCAGTCAACTTCAATGCTGGCTGCCCCACCGCTTTCGCGAGCAAGCCCGCTCCCACAGGGTTTGCATCAGCACGCCCCACGAATCGCTCTTTCGTACAAATCTCCCGCCCCCGGTCCTACCGCCTTTTTTTGCCCGCTCCTGTACGGTTTTCGCTTGGACAAGCACATTCCGTTCGCACAGGAGATGGCAATACATGGACGTAAGCAACAACTTACTGTTGCATAGGCTCGTTGGCTCCCACGACGGTGAGGACGCCACGAAAACCGCTTTGAAAACCGCCCTGGAACAAATGGGCGTGACATCGGTGTTCGACATTGTGCGCATGACCAAGGCGCAGTTCGTCCAGGAAGTCGCCAGGTACTGCGATGCGAATGCCGAGCAGGCCTACGACAACGCGCAGAGCCATGCCCGAAGGATCAGTCGCTTGTACCTGGAGCATCAACTCTCCTCCAGCGACGCCAAGCCCCGTGTCCGACGCAGCCTGGATTCAGACCCAACATCAGAGCCGATCAGCTATCAAGGGCTGTTTCAGGAAAACTGGGATCAATTCTGCAAGGACGGTGACATCGCCGCGATCGACTCGCCCGTGGCCTACCTGCGTGCACTGTACCTGTTCGCCAGGCGGCTGGAAGGCAGCTCCACGGATGGCCGCAAGATATCCCTGGCATCACGTCGAGCGGATCTCGACATACTGATGCTCGATCCACAGAGTGCCTTGGTTCCACGCCCCATGCTCAACATTGTCAACGACACGTTGCGCAGCCATATCGAGGCCAGTCTCGATAAGGGGACGACAGTCCATCAGGCATTGGCCAGCGCGCACTATCCCTTTTCATTGCCCTATGACCTGCACCATCATCAATGCCTGCTTGGGTTGGGCTCAGGCAAACCAACCTTGGGCGAAGTGGATTACCGGATCAGTCTCAAGCTTCCGTTTTGCCAGGACGGCTCAACGTACGGGGAAGTTTCGCAATCACGTATCGAAGCTCAAAAACTGCTTTCAGGGCTCAGTCCGCAGCAGCAGAAAATCTTGCTCGCACCGCTCGCTTCGCAAACCGATTTCGAAGTCCTGGAAATATCCTACGGCACTGAAGAAGTTGGGCGCCTGGGCGATCTCGAATTCTTCAAGGAACGCACCGGGCTTACGACGGAACAGGTCGAGCAACTACTGGGGCATGGCCGGTACAGCCCTCATGTCTCGTCCAACAGCCCGCCCTCGACTCGTAGCCGCCAGGACGCTACTTACATCAATGGCCCCTACTCGTCCCCGGCCCTACAGCTTGAAACCCAAACGACCCGACAAGGGTTCAGTCACAAGTCCTTCGAACGTTTCGACCGCATGCAGCGAATGATCCGCCTGCAGCAATGGACGGGTATTTCCTTTGCCGAACTGGATACTTTGCTCATCAATATCATGTATTCGGAAGGCAACACCGCGATGACACTCAGCGCCAATACCTTGCGAGCGCTTGGGGTCTATCAGTACATGACGCGGCGCCATGGCATCACAGCAGACGAGTTTGCCTCGCTCATCAGCGAAATGCCGGCTCGCGCTAGCGCAGAGCGTGTTTCGTTGTTTGACCAGGTATTCAATCGCACCCGCCTGCTCGAAAGCCCTGCGTGGGAAGGGCAGGCGACGGATCTCGAAACCACCGACCTAAAGATGCTCAGCTATCTCGGCGCGGGCCTGGGACTTGCCATCACTGAAGATGCGTTGTTGCTGCTTGTGAAACAGACTAAAAAATACCTGCCATTGAAACAGGATTTGCCGACGATCTCCTCGCTCTACCGTCAGGCCCGTATCGCACGGATGTTCGGACTATCGCCTCTTGAGTGCACGGAACTGGCTCGGTTACTCGGTGGGGATAAGTTCTGTCGGGCGTTGGTGACGGGGGCACTGGACACTACGTCCCCCGACATTCTCGACGTACTGATGGCGATGGATTGGGCAGTGGACTGGCTCAAGCAAAACCATCTCGATGTGCTGGCGTGGTGTCGCCTGTTCGACACTTCCCGAGATGACTTACCGTTGAATCAAAATCTGCAAAACCGACTGGCCGCACTTCGAGAGCACGCCAAGCTCACCAGAGACGACCAACGCCTGGTAGAAACACTGCTGCACGATAGCGATGACTTGTCCGCCGAGTATTCCCCCTTCGTGATGAAAATGGCCGAGACGAATGCCGAGGAAATTGTCGAGGCCATCATCGCACCTGACGGCGAAGTCTCCCCGTTGCTGGCACGCGTGCTTCGCACCGCGCAAGCCTGCCAGAACTTACATCTGAGCAGCGGCACGCTACAGACATTGATGGACCACCCCACGTGGTTAGCCTCGAACAGTTCGGGAACGCTTAAACCCCAAACGTTGTATTTACTCGAACGGTTCAGTCATTGCGCAAGACATCAGGCGCAGTCAGAAGAAAACCTGTTGCATTACTTCCAACTCGCCAATCAAGACCTGTCACAACATTCAGCGGAGACAGCCAACGGACTGTTGGCCCACCTGCTGGGCTGGAACGTTGAGCAAGTGAGTTGCCTGACAGCCCAACTGCCTTCAGGACGCGCCACCACCATGCAAGATGTGGATTGGGTCATGCGCTGCCAGGCGTGTTGCATGAGTACTGGCCTGTCGGCAAGCCTGCTGCTCAAGACCGCCGCACTCAATAACGACAGCCTGGTGCAGGACTGGAAAATAGTCGGTGAAGGCCTGATCGCTGCGAGCCATTGAAGTGCACATTTTTTATTCAAGGATTGAATATGACCGTTGCCATGAAAAAGCAGCTGGATGAAAGCCTGCGCGATGCGCAGTTGGCGTTCTACCTACACAAAATCGCGCCGGGCAAAAGCTTGCCAGGAACAGTGCGACTCAAGACTGCCCGAGACCTTTATGAATACTGGCTGCTGGACGTGCTGGTCAGTCAGGATGTGCCCACCACGCCTGTGGCCTGCGCCATTGCCAGCCTTCAGCAATACATCAATCGCATCCTGATGAATATGGAGCCTGGCTACGACCAGGCAAACATCACGCCCGAGCAGATGCAAACGTGGCGCAACGAGATGCATCAATATCCCGTTTGGGCGGCTCATCAAAAGCTGCTCTATTTCCCTGCAAGTTACCTGGACCCTGTCCTGAGAAATAACAAGAGCGACAATTTCCAGCAGTTGGAAAACGAGCTCAACCAGAACCGGATCCAGACCGACGCGGTTCAATCGGCGGTCATGGCCTACCTGACCCGATTCGAAGAAATCGCCAACCTGAATATTCTCAATGGCTACATCGACGGTGCAGATTTTGCCAACAGCACCTATTACTTTATCGCCAAGTCCCGCACTGAAAGCACCTACTTCTGGCGCTCGTTGAACATGGGGCAACGTCCGCTGGACGGTACGTTACCGCCGCCCCCTGCAGTCGCCGCCAAACTGGACCAGCCGGATCCGAACGCTTGGTCGGACTGGGAAAAAACCGATGTGCCCATTTCCGAAAGCGCCGTCGAACACTCGATTCGTCCTGTTTGGTTCAACAATCGTCTGTTCGTTATCTGGGCGGAATGTATCCACCAGGATCAGTCGGCTTCCAACGCCTCTTCAGCCGCCGAAGCCACGCCCCACCATGTGAGTCATCCGCTACTGCGCTTGTGCTATTGCTTTAAAAAACAAGATGGAAGTTGGAGTACACCGCGCGTAGGCCTGCAAGGTTATTGCAACGACGATACGCTTGCAGACAAGGACATGGATACGATCAAGTCATTGGTAAATACTGTTGCGGTACCGCATCGCAAAGACGCGAGCGACGTGCTCTTTCTCTCCTTGTGTGCCTATGAGCCAAAAGCCGAAACACAATCTTCTCACACCGATAATTTAATTTTTATTGGCACAACCTGTATCTGCAGAAACTTGCTGAGCCTTCCCGTTCGTTTAGCCACGACAAAGGGAACAGCCCAAGACAAATACAACGCCTACTCTACTGAGGAAAAATCCCATATCGACTCCAGCACCCGTCGATTCCAAACAAGAGCGGCCTCACAAGAAAAAATTATAATTTCGGATGCTACCCAACCCAGGAACATGAAGCTTTCCAAGTCGGATATTTTTTCTTACCAGAAGCAAATAACCTTCACGACTCCTTCTTTTCGAACGCTACGTATAGCTACAAATCGTCGCCTTACCCCCCCCGTCCATAGTGAGCCTTATGGTAAAACGATCACTTTCTCTATTACTTCATCGGCTTTTCGTACTCCCAGAGTTACGCTTGAACTGAACATCCCTGCCGAACGCCTTGCCGAAACACCTTATATAAGGCTTAGTCTGGGTTCGAGGCTCCATATAGTCCACGACAATTTGCTCGATGAGCGAACCCATACATTGTCGCTCGGGGACCTAACCGACGTCCTCAAAGATAATAAAAACTCACCAGGCTTCAAATTATCCAACAGCAATAAAAGTCTTTATGGGCGATTCATTTCGACAGCCGCATTACGATACTTGATGAGCTTGGTCGACAGCGGCGTTGATGATCGTCAGGGCAGCACACATATAGAAGGCATCAAATTACAGGAAAAAACATCCGAACCTTACGATTTTGGCAAAATATCCCTATCACTCTCTGAGCAGCTACTGATTCAATATGTAATTCTTCGTCCCGACTCTACGCCTGAAACAACGCATACGAAGCTAACCGTGAAAGCGGAGTCTTCCGCAGGCCGAGAGCTGCCGAATGCTTTCGAATACACTTGGAACGAAGGAGACATTTCGGATAATGATATTGTCTATTGCGGAATAGCACTGATTCGCCCAAGCGAACCCGAAAAAAAAATCTACTCCGCCCTTAAAGCTATCAAAATCAAGCTGGCCCCTACGACCTCTAAATCTCCGGATATCAAATCGACCTCCAGCCTAGGGACTATCCAGTACATTGACTTTGCCAACTCTAGCATTGAAAAAAACGACACAGAAAAACAAAAGCGTCAGCCGATCAGGTTGAACACCGTGTTCGTCACGGAACTGATCAGTCGCACCGAAAGCAGCCTGAACGAATTGTTCGACTACACAACACAACTCCTGCCTGAACCTGCCATACCCGGCGAAACCAACAACGAAATGGACTTCCACGGCCCTTACGGCCGTTACTTCACCGAACTTTTCCTCTACTTGCCATGGCTGGTCGCCCATCGCTTGAACGCCGAACAGCGCTACGAGGAGGCTGAGCGCTGGTTGCGCCGCGTCTTCGATCCAGGTCTCGGCCAAGAACGCTGCTGGAGAGCCGTTCCATTAATCAATAGCAGTACTCCTTCATATGTAGACCAGGCGCCCCATGACCCTCATCAGATCGCGCTCAGTCATCCAGCGCACTTTCGCAAGGCGCTGTACTTCCTGTACCTCGACATCCTGATCAATCGAGGCGACGCCGCCTACCGCGAACTAACCCCTGACAGCCTCAGCGAGGCAAAGCTGTGGTACGTGCGGGTGCTGGATCTGTTGGGACCACGCCCAATCGTTCAAACGGTCGATCATTGGACTGTCCTCAGCCTACAAGCGTTGAGCGAAGAGACCAGTGGCGACTTACGTGACTTTGAAAAATCATCTGCCCATTCTCAACCGTCAGGGTCGGTTCATGAGGGCACTTCACACCCGTCCTTGCCAACCATCGACAGCCCGCATTTGCGCCTGCCGTTTCACCCGCAGTTGCTCCGGTGCTGGGACATTGCAGAAAGCCGCCTGTACAACCTGCGGCACAACCTCGACATTGCTGGCAAACCGCTGCATCTGCCGATATTCGCAGCGCCTCTGGACCCTCGCGTATTGCTCAGCCCCGCGGTCTTGAATACTTTGAACAATACGGTTCGACGGTTGCCGGGCACAGCTATCCCGCACTATCGGTTCTCGGTCATGCACAACCAGGCCTTGAGCGCAGTAGAAAGCCTCAGCCAATTTGGCGCCACGCTGCTGTCGCTGATCGAGCGCAAGGAGCAGGCACAGCTACAAGAGCTACAGCAGCAGCAAGCCTGGAACCTGGCGAAAATTTCGGTCGACCTGCAACGCCAAGCAGTGAATATCGATTGTCAAAATCGCCAGGCGCTGCTCGCCAGCCAGGCAATTGCTCAAAACCGCTTAACCCATTACAAAAAACTGCTGGACGATGGCCTAAGTCGCAAGGAAATGGACGTCAGTGTGTACTCCATATCCAGCGGTTCGTTTGAGGCTGCTGCATTGGCCTTCCAAGTCGCGGCGGGGTATACGATGCTGGCTCCAAACATGGTGGGGATTGGTTGTGTTGGCGGCAGCCGTTGGGAGGGGCCGTTGCTCTCCGCCTCTGCGGCCGCCCATAGCGCCGCGATCATAAACCGCACGATCGCGGCCGACCTCGACCGTCAGGCCATATTCGATCGCCGCCGGGAGGATTGGAGTCACGCCTATGATCAATCACAGCTCGAACTGGCCCAGATTGACGCACAACTGGCGCAATTCACCGAGCAGGAAACCGCCACTCGCCTGCAACTGCGCCTGGCCGAAACAACCCTGAGCCAAACCAAGGCCAACTACGACTTTCTAAGCAAGCGCTTTACCAAAGCACAGTTGTACCAATGGCTGAACAGCCAGTTTGCCGCCCTCTATCGCCTGGCCTACGACACCACGCTGGCCCTGTGCTTCGCCACCGAGAATTGCTGGCAATACGAAATTGCCGATTTCACCAGGCGATTCATCCAACCCGACACATGGAATACCACCTATCGAGGACTTGGAGCAGGCGAGCAACTGAAACTCAGCCTGTTGAACATGCAGGTCGAATATTTGCGCCGCAGCGAGCGAGAGTTGGAGATCCGCAAGACGATTTCACTGCGTCAATTGCAGAGCCGGAGCACGGATTCGGCGATAAACAAACAGTGGGCAGACATTCAAGCCAATCTGCTGAAGACCGGTAAATGCGATTTCGAGCTGACCCACAAGCTATTCGAAGACGATTACAAAGAACAGAAACATTATCTACGTCGCATCAAAACCATCAGCGTTTCCTTGCCAGCCGTGGTCGGTCCGTACGAAAACATCCGGGCCACGCTGACCCAGGTCTCCAGCAAAGTATTCATGTCCCCTGATGACTCGAGCAATGTCATGAAGGACCTACGCGCCAACCAACAGATCGCCCTCTCCACCGGTGTCGACGACAACGGCCTGTTCACCCTGAACTTCAACGATGAACGCTACCTGCCGTTCGAATACACCGGCGCGATCTCCAAGTGGCAACTGACCTTCCCCAATCCTGAAGCACAAAAAGACCTGCTGGAATCATTGACCGACATCATCGTGCACGTGAGCTATACGGCCAGGGCCGGGGGTGCGCAATGAACGAGCAACCCGCATTGCCGGTTACCGCGCCGGCCCTGCCCAAAGGCGGCGGTGCCATCCACAGCATTGGCAGGGGGTGGGGAAACGTCGGCGCCCACGGCACCGCGTCCTATGAGATTGCATTGCCGATTTCGCCAGGACGAGGCTTTGCTCCGTCCTTGTCCTTAAGTTACGGCAGCTCGGCCGGCAACGGCGTGTTCGGTATCGGCTGGGGACTGTCGCTGCCCAGCGTGGCGCGACGCACCAGCAAGGGCGTGCCCACCTATAGCGATGATGACGAGATCGTCGGCCCCAGCGGCGTGGTCTGGTTGCCCGAACACGGCATCAGTCCAACTCAAGTCAATCGCTACAACGACCTGGACCTGGGCACGACCTACACAGTAACGCGTCACCTGCCAAGAATAGCAAGCAGTTTCGACCGGATTGAACATTGGGCATCGGAGGGGGATAAACCAGGGTACTGGCTTGTGCACGGGGCCGATGGCAGTCTCCATGTCTACGGGAAAACTCCGCAGTCGCGACGGACCGATCCCCAGGACGCAAGCCGCGTAGGCGAGTGGCTGCTGGAGGAAAGCCTGAATACACATGGCGAGCACATTCAATATGTGTACGCGGGAAATGGCGGGAGCCAACGCTATTTGAGCCATGTGCGCTATGGCAATGTGAAGGCCGACGCCAGCCTTTATGCTTGGAAAACAGATCCGCCCACACAGGAGCAATGGCACTTCGAGTTGGTGTTCGACTACGGTGAGCGAAGCACCGAATACAAGACAAAACCACGCTATGAAGCACTGCAACCGCAAAAACGTAGCGATGCGTTTTCCACCTTTGCCTACGGTTTCGAACTACGTACCGATCGCCTATGTCGCCAGGTATTGATGTTTCATCGCTTCCCCAAGTTGAGCGCCGATCCTGTTCTCGTACGGCGTGTGCTGCTTGAGTACCGCCAGACCTCCCTCGGATATAACCTCCTGAGTGCAGCGCACGACCAAGCGTTCGGCGACGAAGCAGCGCCTCAAAGTCGTCCTCCCATGGAATTTCGCTACAGCGAGTTCAACGGCCTGACCGATGTGGGCGCCTGGAAACGTTTTGAGGGCGTGCCAGGGCTCGACGGCGAACAGGGTTTTCAACTGGTGGATTTGTACGGTGAAGGGTTGCCCGGCGTGCTCCATCGACGCGCGGCAGGCTGGTATTACCGTGAACCCATGCGCGCTAAAGCCAAGACTGATGAAGTGGCTTACGGTCAGTGGCAAGAGCTGCCCAAGACGCCTGTCACCGACACAGCGAAAACGCTGCGCCAAACATTGAGTGACCTCACAGGCGACGGCCGCCTGGACTGGATCATTGCCCAACCGGGGTTCAGCGGTTTCTTTTCGCTCGGAGCGGATCGCAAGTGGTCGAACTTCGCGACCTTCCAGGCGTTTCCTAGCGAATTCTTCAGTCCGAAAGGGAATCTGGCCGACCTGATGGGTGAAGGCCTCAGCGACCTTGCCCTGATAGGCCCACGCAGCGTTCGCTTGTATGCCAACCAGCGCGAGGGTGGTTTCGCCACGGCGCGGGAAGTTCCTCGCGACGACGATGACGATGCCCTGCCGGTATTCAACGGGTCACCTTCCGAGCTGGTGGCGTTCAGTGATCTACTCGGCAGTGGCCAGCAACACCTGGTGCGCATTCGCCACAACGAGGTGAAGTGCTGGCCAAACCTGGGCCATGGGCGATTCGGCAAAGGCATCGTGTTGGATTTTCCGGGCCTCGCCTACTCCACCTTCGATGCCTCGCGCATCCGTCTCGCGGACCTGGATGGTTCCGGCGCCGCCGACCTGATCTATCTGCAAGCGGATCGAATGCTGATCTTCATGAACCGCTGTGGCAATGGCTTCGCTCCCGCAGTTGAGCTGCCCTGGCCGGCCGGCCTGCGCTACGACAATTTATGCCAGGTAAGCGTCGTCGACCTGCAAGGGCTGGGTTGCTCCAGCTTGGTGTTGAGCATGCCGCATCTGACCCCTGCGCAACATTGGCACTACGGTTTTGTCGACGAAAAACCCTATCTGTTGACCGTCACTTACAACAACATGGGCGCCGCCAACCGCATCACTTATCGCAGCTCGGCCCAGGAATGGCTGGACGAGAAAGCCTCGAGGGTCATAGCCAAAAAGTCACTGGCCTGCCATGTACCGATGCCCCTGCATCTGGTATCGCGCCTGGTCCAGAGGGACGAGATCACCGGTAATCGCCTGACCCAGCGCTTTGCCTATCGCCAAGGTTATTACGATGGCGCCGAACGGGAGTTCCGCGGCTTCGGCTTGCTGATACAAACCGACAATGAAACCTATCCCAACGATGCCGATTCGCCAGGTTTCACAGAGCCTTGCTTGAAAAAAAGCTGGTTTCATACCGGCCAGGCATTGGACATGGACCGACGCGACTATCACGGTGCCGATTCGCAAGCCAAGGCGTTAGGTAAAGCGTTACTGTGCCGATACAAAGATGAAGAAAATGCCGACGCATTGGTTGACGCGCCGGACGAAGCGACCAGGCTTGAGATGTGCCGCGCCCTGAGCGGTCATTTACTGCGCAGCGAGACATACGCAGGGAGCGATCCCAAGACGCTGTACTCGATTCAGGAAAATCGTTATCGGGTTCGCCTGCAACAGCCCCCCCAAGGCCCGCGGCGCTATGCTTCCCTGTTGCCACTGCTGCTGGAATCCATCAGCTACCAATACGAAGGCCAGAGCGACGATCCACAATGCCAGCACCTGATCAATTTGCAGCATGACCCGTACGGTGCGGTCACTCACAGCGTGAACGTCCACTACGCCCGACGCAAAACGGCTGATGATGCCGCACCATTCAGCGACCCGGACCAGCAACAATGGTGGCAGGACGCTCATGACCCCGCGCAACAGTTCTACTACCTGACGCAAACTCGCGCCGAATTCATCAACCTGCAAGCACCTCAAGGATGGCGCCTGGGTTTGCCTTATCACCAGCGGACCAACGCGTTGAAACTATCCAAGACACCTGATGACGGAGGGCGGGCATCGAAGGATATTACTTATGAGAGACTTATCGAATGCGTCAGGAAACGAAGCTGGGCTGCCCAGGCCGTTCTCACCGGTCTGTCCGTAACACGCTACAAAAAGACATCTGCCAACGAAACACTGCCGGACGGCAACGCCAGCTTCGAAGCCCTGGTCGACCATCTGGAAACCGCCGAGCTGGACGAAACCGCCCTACAAGCCTTCCATCTAGAACCGCCCGTATCTCAACCCGACGACAAAATGCTCACGGAGCTTGGCTATCAATCCATGGCTGAGTTCCTGGCCACAGCCAGACCAGTTGGCAAGCTCTGGTCAGTCAAAAGTGGCTTCTCGACCTACGCCGGCTTGGAAGGTTTCTACAAAACCAAGACCGTGCAGTCGAGCAACAGCCACGGCGTGACCAAGATCAGCTACGACCCATACACTTGCTTTGTGACCGGGTTCGAACTGCCCGATGGCTGCACGACCAAGGCGCAATACGATTACCGTAGTCTCCTGCCCCAATGGGTCAAAGACCCCAACGGTAACGTGCAGGAATGCCTTGCCGATGCCTTCGGCCAGATACTGGCCAGTACCTTTTACGGCGACGAGAACAACAACCCCGTTGGTTTCAAACCGATCGCGGCGTTCAAGCATTCGCCTAAAAGCCCGGCAGAAGCGATCACGCAGAGCAAGGACGCGCTGCAGGACGCCGCCACCGCCATCTATTACGCACCATTCAGTTGGATGGGAAACCTATCGGCGACAGCCCTGAAAGACACCGACTGGCTAGCGCGATGTGTGACCAAAGGCGACGTACTACCAACCGGGCAAATCCGCGCTTCGGCTCGCGCGCGGCTGTCGAAACTCAAGGTACTTTCTGCCGACGATAAAAAACTGAAACACGAAATTCGTACGTCGAAACGTGAGCCGATCCACATCGCCACACTCGTTGCCGATCGTTACCCCGATGACGACCAGAAACAAATCCGTATCGCCATGACGTGCTTCGATGGCTTTGGTCGCCTGTTGCAAAGTAAGCAGCGGGTCGAACCAGGCATCGCTTACATCGTGGATGCCAAGGGCGAACTGACACTCAACGAGGACGGCAAACCGCTGGAACAGATCACCGCAACGCGCTGGCACGTCAGCGAACGGGTGGAATACAACAGCAAGGGCTTGGCGATCCGGGTTTACCGTCCCTATTTTGCTGATCAGCACCACTACATCAACGACAAATCCTTTCGGCAGTTCGGCCATTGCGACCAGCAGTTCTACGACGCATTGGGCCGCCCTACCCACACCCGTCTCGCCAAACAGAATGGTCTTAGCTGGATGCGCCGACAGACCCGTCACCCTTGGTACACGATGGAAGAGGACGAAAACGACACGCTGGAAGAAGTCATGGCCGAACATGCCCGGACTGCTGGAGGTGAGGCATGAGCGCACGCCTTCATCGCAAGACGCCCTCCATCAACGCCGTCGATGGCCGCGGCCTGCCGGTGCGCCAGGTCGCTTACTGCCGAGGCAAGGAAGGCGAAAAACCCCAGATGCGCGCCAGCCGGCAAGAGTACGACGTCGCCGGGCGGCTGATTGCCCAGCGCGACCCTCGGCTTGCCAACGCAACTGACGCCAACCTTGCGACCGTCTACAGCCTGTCCGGCAAACCATTGCGAGTAAACAGCGTCGACGCCGGATGGCGCCTGAACCTGCCCGGCGACGCCGGACAGATTTTGCGCAGTTGGGATCAGCGAGGAAACCACTGGCAATCGACTTACGACAACCAACTGAGACTGATCACAGTCGAGGAGCAAGCTGCGGGTAAAGAGCTGCGTAAAGTCGAGTGCCTGAGCTATGGCGACAGCTCGCAGGAATCGGCGGCGCTCAATCAATGCGGCGCGCTCATTCGCCACGACGACAGCGCGGGCACGTTGATCGTCGACGAATATGCGTTATGCGGTAAACCGCTTGGCCAGACAAGGCACATGCTGATCGAGGCTGCACAACCTGACTGGCCAACCGACTTGAACGATCGTGGTGGTCTTCTCGAAAAGGGCGAAGGCTACAAAACGAGTTGGTCCTATGACGCACTGGGACACATCATCCAGCAGACCGATGCCGCTCGACACGAACAGCACTACACCTTCGATGTCGCGGGCCAACTCAAATCCGCGAGCCTGAAAATAAAAGGCACCGAGGCTAAAAAAACGATCGTCGAGAACCTCGTCTACAACGCATTCGGCCAAGTCGAATCGCAAACCGCCGGCAATGGTGTAACGAGTCGCGCGATGTTCGATCCAGCCAACGGGCGACTGACGTCGCTCAGCGCATCGGCGCCTGGCAAAACCTTACAAGACCTCCACTACACCTACGACGCCGTGGGGAACGTGTTGCAAATTACCGACAACGTCCAACCGGAGCGTTTCAACAGCAATCAACGGGTAAAACCCGTCAGCACCTTTACTTATGACAGTCTTTACCAACTGACCAGCGCCACGGGGCGTGAGGCCGCCGGACTGATTCACCCTCCCGCCCTTCCTACCGCCGGTACGACTCCATTCGACCCCACGCAACTGTTCAACTTTACCGAGCTATACACGTACGACGATGGCGGCAACCTGACCGAACTGCGTCATGTTCGCGAGGGGAATAACTACACCCGCACATTGAACGTGGCCGCCGCCAGCAATCGCCTCATGTCTTGGAGCCAGGGCGACGACGCAACCCAAACAGCGATGGACTTCGATGCCAACGGCAACCTGCAGGCCCTATGCCCAGGCCAGCCATTGGCGTGGAATAGCCGCAACCAACTAGATTGCGTGGTGCTGGTCAAGCGTGAAAACCGTGCCGACGACACCGAGCATTATGCCTATGACAGCAGCGGCCAACGCGTGCGCAAGATCAAGACAACCCATACCGCGGCGATGTCCCACACAGAGGAAGCCCGTTATCTGCCGGGCCTCGAAATCCGTACCCGTCATAACGAGCGCCTGGAGGTCATCACCCTGCAAGCCGGGCGCTGCAGCGTGCGTTACCTGCATTGGACCGAAGGCCGACCGTCCGGGATCGCGGCCAATCAACTGCGCTATAGCCTCGATGATCATCTGGGTTCCAGCTCACTGGAACTCGACGACAAGGCCGACCTGATCAGCCAGGAAAGTTACCTGCCCTATGGAGGAACCGCTTGGGTGGCATCCCGCTCGGCCGTGGAAGCCGATTACCGGACTATTCGTTACTCCGGCAAGGAACGCGATGCCAGCGGGTTGTATTATTACGGGCATCGGTACTATGCGCCTTGGTTGCAACGCTGGATCAGTCCCGATCCGGCCGGGGCGGTGGATGGATTGAACCTGTACTGCATGGTGGGAAACAATCCCGTGAGATTCAGCGATCATCAGGGCTTGATCAAAGTTGAGAAAACGCTCGATAAAAAAGGCAAGCCTCGACCGATGGAAAAGTTCAGGCAATCAGGTAGGGAGCACTCTGAAGAAATATTGCGTAGCGTCTCACTGAACAGCAAACCCAAGGCAGGAGGGCTAAGCAGAAAGAGCGAGCTGAAGAACGCCAAATCTGAGAGCAATCTAGTCGCACATTCTTATGGCTTTATCAAAAGCGATAACATTGCAATCAGCGAAGCTTACAACCTACCGAAACCTTCGGGCAGCATCAGGGGTTATAGCAGCGCGACGGTGGAACTTCGAGGATCCAGTTTGGCTAACGATGAAGATCGCAAGTACTACTTGGACTATGGAACTTTCTCAATCAAAGACACGCAGGCATACCTAAACGAAATAGCAATTCAATACGACGGCGCGTCAAGCCCTCACAACGTGACAGTCTCCGACCATTTGCTGATGGACTCCCCCCTCCTGAGCAGAACCGCCGAAAACGCCCACCAGCTACAGGTTCGCACGAAAGAGATGATCGCAAGCCATATCGACAACATGGGCGGAATCCTGCCAGCACGTGCGAGTGCGCCCGGGACCCATGCCGAGGTTCGAGTAGTCAACACGATCGTCGCACTCTGGCCGGACCGCGCTGAACGGATGCTTTCTGACACCGTTATATACACCGATAAATTGAGAGGCACCGCAGAAGACTTCATAGCCTGCATCAACTGCTCCGGCATCATTCCCAGTGAGGTGTCGATACCCAGTAAGCGGATGGTTTTCGAATACGATCAATACAAAACGCAGCTCAGAAGTTACCTCGACCGAAATCCGCACCCGTCAACAGCCCCACGGCCAGGAAGTAGTCAAGCCAGAAAATAGCGCGACTCAGACACTGATGCCGTTGGTAAACACCAACCGTTTTCCGAACGGATTACTGATCGCCATGTCCTGGCTACCCCAGGGCATGGCCTGCCTGAACGATCAGATCAAACTCTCTATTCAGCCTGTCAGGGATTGATTACCTCAACCCCGGAAAACTCAAAATCCCGCAGATCGAAGCGCCATGAGCTCGGCAAATAGCGGCGATCTGCGCATCGGCCATCGACACGCCTCGCCCCCTTGCTTCGCAGTTCGCCACCAGCGTCGCGTACTCAACGGCGGCATAAGCGTCAAACGGAAATATTCGCCCAACGAAGTCTTCTTCGAACATCGCCATCGCATGGGCTTCAAGTTTTCGAATGGTGATGCTGGCCATGATGCCCCCTGCAATCCATGAAATCATTGAAATCATTGAAATCATTGAAATCATTGATCGAGGCTAACACACCTTGGGTCAGCAGGATCCAGAGAGTCGCTAACGGCTCAGACGTTAATCGCATTGGTAAACACCAACCGATTCCCGAACGGATCACTGATCGCCATGTCCTGGCTGCCCCAGGGCATGGCCTGGATCTGTGGGTGGGCGTAGCGGTATTGTTTGGCAAGCAGCTGCTGCTGGAAGGCTTCCAGCTCATCGGTCTCGATCCGCAGCGCCGAGCCCGGCGTGCAATCGCCATGGTGCTCGGACAGGTGCAGCACGCAGTCCCCGCGGGAGACTTGCAGGTAGAGGGGAAAGTTGTCACCGAAGCGGTGTTGCCAGTCAACGGTAAAGCCCAGGAAGTCGACATAGAACGCCATCGCCTTGGCTTCATCGAAGATTCGCAGGATCGGGGTGGTTTTACCGAAGCTCATGGGGTGCTCCCTGGCTGAAAAGACCCAGTGTAGATGGGTTGACTCCAATGCTTCGGCTTTAAACCCGGCTTCTTTAGTGTCGCAATGCCATTATTGTGACGCCAATTAACACACTACCAGCCATTTACACGCCATTCGATGGACCAAAGCCTCGACGCAGATCGCCTTCGCGCGCCAGGAAGCGCCCTTCCCGGCGGCCATTCGCCTGGCCGTCGCGATAGCTCAGGGCACCGTTGACCCACACACCCTCAATGCCTTCGGCCGCCCGCTGAGGTTCATTGAAATCGGCGACGTCACGAATGGTGTGGGGATTGAACAACACCAGGTCCGCCCAATGACCTTCACGGATTTCACCCCGGTGCTTGAGGCCGAAACGCGCTGAGGAAAGGCCAGTCATTTTGTGCACGGCGGTGTGCAACGGGAAAAGCCCGACGTCACGACTGAAATGTCCCAGCACCCGTGGGAAAGCGCCCCACAAGCGAGGATGGGGAAACGGATCTTCGGGCAAACCGTCAGAGCCGACCATGGACAACGGATGGGCGAGGATCCGTCGTACGTCGCCTTCATCCATGCCGTAGTACACCGCGCCTGCCGGTTGCAGGCGCCGCGCCGCCTCCAACAGCGACACCTCCCAATCGCGTGCGATGTCGATAAGGTCACGTCCGCCCATCGACGGGTGCGGTGTCGACCAGGTGATGGTGATGCGATGGGCATCGGTCACTTGCTTGAGGTCCAAGGTCGAGGAGCTGGCCGCGTAGGGGTAGCAGTCGCAACCGACCGGATGGGTTTTCGCCGCGTTTTCCAACGCCGCGAGCACCTGCGGGCTTCGTCCCCAATTGCCGGCGCCCGCGCATTTGAGGTGGGAAATGATCACCGGACTCTGCGCATGACGGCCGATCTGGAACGCCTCGTCCATGGCTTCGAGCACCGGTTCGAATTCGCTGCGCAGGTGGGTGGTGTAGACCGCGCCGAATGCGCTCAATTCTTCGGTCAGTTGCATGACTTCGTCGGTGGACGCTGCAAAGGCGTTGGCGTAGGCCAGGCCGGTGGACAACCCTAAGGCACCGGCCTCCAGACTTTCGCGCAATTGCCGACGCATGGCGGCGATTTCTCCTACCGAGGCCGTGCGCAACAAATCGTCCATGTGGTTGCTGCGCAACGCTGTGTGCCCGACCAACGCAGCCACGTTGACCGCTGGTGTCGCCGCTTCTACCGCTACGCGATAATCGGCAAAGCGTGGGTAGGCAAACGCCTGGGCCGTGCCGAGCAGGTTCATCGGGTCTGGCGGATCGCCCCGCAGGCTCACCGGCGCGGCGCTGATGCCGCAGTTGCCAACGATCACGGTGGTCACGCCCTGGCTGAGCTTGGGCAGCATCTGCGGTTGGCGAATGACCACCGTATCGTCGTGGGTGTGCACATCGATGAAGCCTGGCGCCAGCACGCGGCCGGCGGCGTCGATGTCTTCCATGGCCCGGGCATCGCGCAGTTCGCCGATGCGTTGGATGCGACCGCCGTGGATCGCTACGTCGGCGTGGTAGCCGGGCGTGTCGCTGCCGTCGATGACCAGCGCATTGCGGATAAGCGTGTCGTACAGCATGTCAGTCTCCCAGCGGCAAATGATCGTCGCCACCGCGGTAATCGTCCAGGGCGAGTTTGACTCGCCGCAGGCGCTCTTGATTGTCTTCGGGGTGGGCCAGCGCCAGCTCGGTGGCGAGCACGTCGATGGCCAGCAGCATCCCGTAGCGCGCCGCCGTGGGTTTGTAGATGAAGGAAGTCTCGGCGCTTTGCAGGGGCAGCACGCAATCGGCCACTTCGGCCAGTGGCGAGTCGGCGCGGGTGATGGCGAGGATCGCCGCACCGTAGCCGCGGGCCAGTTCAACCGCACTCAACAGCTCCGGCGTGATACCGGTCAGTGAGCAGGCGATGACCAGATGCTGGTCGCTCAGCGAGGTGGCGGTGATGCGCATCATCACCGGGTCGCGGCAGGCGGCAATCGGGTAGCCAAAACGCACCAGCCGCACTTGCAACTCCTCGCCGCACAGCGCCGACCAGCCACCCAGGCCGAACGCATGGATCATCCGTGCCTTGCCGATCATCCTCACGGCATCGCCAAACCGCGACTCTTCGAACCCTGACAGATGTTGGCGCAGGGTCGCTTCGATATCGCCGACGATCTGTCCATAAAACGCCGACTGCTCCGGCGCGCCGGCCGGGTCGAGGAAACGGCTGCCGACGCCGCTGGCCTGGGCCAGTTGCAGGCGTAGGTCTCGCAGGTCTCGGCAACCGACGGTGCGGGCGAAGCGCGACAAGGTGGCGCTGCTGACTTCCGCCCGTTGGGCCAGTTCATCGAGGCTGGCGGAGGCTGCGAAGCCTACGTCTTCGAGCATCAGCCGGGCGATTCTTCCTTCGCCGGCGCTGAAGGAATCCTGACGGGCACGGATCTGGTAGAGGATGTCCATGACGGCTCCTTGCAGTGGCGGTCAAAGCACGCGCGCAAGCCCGAGGGTCAGGGCGAACGCGACCAGGGATATCAGTGTTTCAAGCACCGTCCAGGTCTTGAAGGTCTGCGTGACGGTCATATTGAAGTATTCCTTGATCAGCCAGAAGCCGCCGTCGTTGACGTGGGAAAAGATAACCGACCCGGCGCCGGTCGCCAGCACCAGCAGCTCGGGATGGGGATAACCCAGGCCAATCGCCACCGGCGCAACGATCCCCGAGGCCGTGGTCATCGCCACCGTGGCCGAACCCGTGGCAACCCGCATCAGCGCAGCGAACAGCCAGCCCATGACCAGCGGTGACAACTGGAATTCCTCGGCCAGGCCGACGATCTGCTGCGTGACCCCGGCGTCCACCAGGATCCGGTTCAAACCACCACCGGCGCCCACCAGCAAGGTGATGCTGGCGGTCGGCGCCAGGCATTCGTTGGTGAACTTGAGGATCGATTCGCGGTTGAATCCCTGGGCCAGGCCGAGGGTCCAGAAACTGAGGATGGTCGCCAACAGCAAGGCGATCACCGAGTTGCCGATGAACAGCAGGAACTGGTTGAAACCGCTGCCCGGCGTGGAGATGAGGTTGGCCCAGCCGCCGATCAACATCAGGATCACCGGCAGCAGGATGGTCCCCAATGTCACGCCGAAACCCGGCAGCTTGGCCCGCGGTTCACGGTCGAGGAATTGTCGCTCCAGCGGATTTTCGGCCGGCAGCTGGATGCGCGGCACGATGAATTTGGCGTACAGCGGGCCGGCGATAATCGCGGTGGGAATGCCGATCAGGATCGCGTACAGCAAGGTCTGCCCCACCGAAGCCTGGAACGCCTGCACCGCCAGCATCGCCGCCGGATGCGGCGGCACTAGCGCATGGACCACCGAAAGCCCGGCGACCATCGGCAGCCCCACCATCAGGATCGACACGCCCACACGCCGGGCGATAGTGAATGCGATGGGCACCAGCAGCACAAAACCGACCTCGAAGAACAACGGCAACCCCACGAGGAAGGCAATGCACACCATCGCCCAGTGGGCGTTGCGCTCGCCGAAACGTTCGATCAACGTCTGCGCCATGCGCTCGGCCCCGCCGGACTCGGCCATCATCTTGCCGAGCATGGTGCCCAGGGCCACCACCAGCGCGATGTGCCCCAGCGTCTTGCCGACACCCGCCTCGTACGCCCCCACCACACCCGACGGCGGCATCCCGGCCAGCAACGCCAGGCCAATGGAGACCAGGGTAATCACGATGAACGGATTGAGCCGGTAGCGCGCGATCAGGACGATCAGCGCGATGATAGCGATGGCCGCGTAGACCAATAGCCAATAACCGAAAGCAGGTGCCATGCGTTACTCCTCGAATGGGGTCACGTCGATGTGTTGTGAAACTCATAAATCATTTCGACGACGAATCTTCAAACCCGTTGAAAGTAATTTTCGCGCAGAGGTAAAACTTGTCGCTGACGGACAACGCGACACGGCGTTGATGAAAATCCGGCGCAAGATTTTCATCGTCCCTGTGGCGAGGGGATTTATCCCCGCTGGGCTGCGAAGCGGCCCTAAACCAACAGCCTCAGTTTTACTGACACAACGAGTTGCCTGGTTTGGGGCTGCTGCGCAGCCCAACGGGGATAAATCCCCTCGCCACAGACGGCTGGCCGCCCCGCACTCAATTCCGTACCATCCGCACCTGCTTTTTGCACCACTCCCCGGCAGCCGACGGTCCACCGGCGCCCAGTCAGGTAAATCATGAAACCAGCACGTCTTCGCGCCGACGCCCTCGCCGGCCTCACCACCTCTTTCGCCTTGCTCCCAGAGTGCATCGCCTTCGCCCTGGTGGCCCACCTCAATCCGCTGATGGGGCTGTACGGCGCGTTCATCCTCTGTACGCTGACCGCGTTATTCGGCGGTCGCCCCGGGATGGTGTCAGGCGCGGCGGGGTCGATGGCCGTGGTGATCGTCGCGCTGGTGGTGCAGCACGGGGTGCAGTACCTGTTGGCGACCGTGCTGCTGGGCGGGTTGATCATGATGGCGTTCGGGCTGTTGCGGCTGGGCAAGCTGGTGCGCATGGTGCCGCACCCGGTGATGCTTGGTTTCGTCAATGGCTTGGCCATTGTGATTGCGCTGGCGCAACTGGAGCATTTCAAGAATGACGGCGTCTGGCTGAGCGGCACCCCGCTCTATCTGATGGCCGGGCTGGTGGCGTTGACCATGGCCATCGTCTACCTGTTGCCGCGCCTGACCCGTAGCGTACCGCCGGCCTTGGTGGCGATCCTCGGCGTTGGCCTGGCGGTTTATCTGCTCGGTCTGCCGACCCGGACCCTGGGTGACATGGCCCACATCGCCGGCGGCTTGCCGACGTTTGCCCTGCCGGACATTCCCTGGAACCTGGAAACCCTGCAAATCGTCGCGCCCTATGCGGTGATCATGGCGATGGTCGGTTTGCTGGAAACCCTGCTGACCCTGAACCTGACCGATGAAATCACCGAGAGCCGCGGCTACCCGGATCGTGAGTGCGTGGCATTGGGCGCGGCCAACATGGCCTCTGGATTGCTGGGCGGCATGGGCGGTTGCGCCATGATCGGCCAGACGATGATCAACCTCAGTTCCGGCGGACGCGGGCGGTTATCGGGCGTGGTGGCCGGGGTGATGGTGTTGCTGTTCGTGTTGTTCCTGTCGCCGTTGATCGAGCGCATTCCGCTGGCGGCGTTGGTGGGCGTGATGTTCGTGGTGGCGCAGCAGACGTTCGCCTGGGCCTCGTTGCGGGTGGTCAACAAAGTGCCGGCCAACGATGTGCTGGTCATCATCGCAGTGACGGTCATCACGGTGTTCACCGACCTGGCCGTGGCCGTGCTCTGCGGGATCATCATCGCGGCGCTCAACTTCGCCTGGCAACAGGCCCGGGAGCTGTATGCCGACACCCATGAGGAGTCCGACGGCAGCAAGCTGTATCGCCTGCACGGCACGCTGTTTTTCGCCTCGTCGACGCCGTTTCTCAACCAGTTCGACCCGGCCAACGACCCGGCCCTGGTGACCCTCGATTGCCGTCACTTGCGCTTCGTCGACTACTCGGCCGTCGCCGCGCTCAAGACCTTGCGTGAGCGCTACAGCAAAGCGGGCAAGCACCTGCGCGTGTATCACCTGTCCGAGCGCTGCAAACAAATGCTCAAGCGCGCGGGCGTGCAGCACGACTGAAGCAACACCCACAGGGGGTTATAGGACTGATGAAGATAGAGTGATCACTGGCGATCAAATGTGGGAGCGGGCTTGCTCGCGAATGCGGTGTGTCAGTCTGCGCCAATGTTGCCTGACACACCGCTTTCGCGAGCAAGCCCGCTCCCACAGGTCCGATGTTTTACTGACGGATCACACCATCTCTTCAAGAATCCATGCCACCACCGACGTCCGCTTCGGTGCCCACCCCAGCCGCTCACGGGCGTTGTTGCCGCGCACACTCATTGCCCAAATCACTCATGTCTTGAAGTCACGAATCAACCCTTGAACTCCCGCGAGGCGTAGTCGGCGAGCTTGCCCTGGATGAAGTCCAGGAAACACTGGATCCGCAGGGCCAGTTGCGAATTGCGGTAGTACACCGCGTTGATCGGCTGGCGGTAGCCGCTGTTGGCATCGGCCAGCAGCACCTTCAGCCGGCCGGCGTGAATGTCGTCGCGGGTCATGAAGTCTGACAGGCAGGCAATGCCCTGTCCTTGCAGCGCCAAGTGACGCACGGTCTCGCCGCTGGACGCGCTGATGGCTGGCTGGATCGCCCAGCGATCACCGTGCGGGTGACGCAGCGGCCACTGGTTGAGGCCATCGTTCTGGGCAAACCCCAGCAGCGCATGCTCCGACAGTTCGGCAACGCTTGTGGGAGTGCCGTGCTGCTTCAAATAGGCCGGGCTGGCGAGGATGTGCAACGGGCTGCAACCCAGGGAGCGGGCGTGGAGCGTCGAGTCGATAAGGGTGCCGATGCGGATGGCGATGTCAGTGCTTTGCTCCAACAGGTCGATGATCAGGTCGTTGCTGTTGAGTTCGAGCTGGATGCCTGGGTAAAGGCGGCGGAATTCTTCGATGTGCGGCACGATGGCGTGCAGCATGAACGGCGAGGCCGCGTTGATCCGCAAGCGTCCTGAAGGATTTTTCTGGCGAGACGACAGGCGCTCTTCCAGCTCATCCATCTGGTCGAGGATGCCTTTGGCCTGTTCGAAGAAATACTTGCCCTCTTCGGTGAGGTCCATGCGCCGCGTGGTGCGGTTGATCAGCGTGGTATCGAGCTTGGCCTCCAGCCGCGACAACGTGCGGCTGACCGCCGACGGCGTCTGCCCGACTTGCTCGGCGGCGGCGGAGATGGATCCGCATTCGATCACGCAGACGAAAATCTGCAACTCGTCGGATCTGGCTTTCACAGACATCCTCTCGTGGAATGCACATCCGGTGTGAAGGATGCTTTTGTGGCGAGGGAGCTTGCTCCCGCTCGGCCGGGCCGGCGCTCCAGCGCGCAGCGGCCGCTTTTTGGGGGGGCTGCTGCGCAGCCCAGCGGGAGCAAGCTCCCTCGCCACAGAAGCCCGCTCGCCTTGGGTGCAGGATTGCGTTCGGGTAAGTCCCGATAGTATCTGGATTACCGCGAAAGGCCGAACACCTCGATCAAATGCCGCTCATACCGCGCCACATCTTCTTCGATGTTCGGGCGCTTCATCACATCCACGCACAGGAAGGTCGGCAGGCCGGTCATGCCGAGGAATTGATTGGCCTTGTGGAACGGGAAGTACACCGCGTCCACACCCTTGGCTTCGAAGAAATCGCTCGGGTCGTCGAAGGCTTGCTGCGGGGCGTTCCAGGTCAGCGACAACATGTACTGCTTGCCTTGGATCAGGCCGCCGCTGCCGTATTTCTGTGAGGCATCGGAACGGGTCCGACCGTCACTGGCGTAAAGGCTGCCGTGGCCTTCGGTGAAGACTTCGTCGATGTACTTCTTCACGGTCCACGGCGCGCCCATCCACCAACCTGGCATCTGGTAAATGATCACGTCGGCCCAGAGGAACTTGGCGACTTCCTCCTGGAGGTCGTAGCCGCCATCGATGAAAGTGGTTTTCACATCAAACCCGCCACGGTCCAGCACGCTGAGCGCCGTCTCGTGGAGGGTGGCGTTGTAGCGACCGTCGGAATGGGCGAATTGTTTGCCGCCGTTGAGCAACAGGATTTTTTTCATGGTGAGCCTCATCGGGTTCCACGGCGGGGGCCGTTGGCTGGCCGCCGCATGGAAAGATTGAAATTGATGGCGGCAGAGTACCGACGAGCTTCGCGCGGAATAAGCACCGCAACGGCAAAAGTGATTTGACCTATACGCAAGAATGAACGGTCGATTGTTGCCGTAAGCTTCGGCACTTCTTTTATTTCAGGAGCCCTCTCCATGAGCGAACTGCACGGTTTCATCCTGCACGCCAAGACCCGCCCGGAAAAAGCCGAGGCCTTCGAGGCGCTGTTCCGCGCCTACGTCGAACCAAGCCGTGCCGAGCCCGGCTGCATCGAATATCACATGCTGCGGGACCAACAGGATCCAACGCTGTTTATCTTCTATGAGATCTGGGCATCCCAGGCACACCTGGAGGTGCATTCGAACCTGCCGCATATGAAGCAGTTCTTCGAGCGACGCATGGACTATCTGGAGCGCGACTTCGACATCCGTCGCGTCGACATGCTCAGCCCGTCCTCGGCTAGCCGCTGACCAGCAGATGGCCGCCGAGCACACCGAGGCCGATGAAAAATACCCGTTTGAACAACACGGCGCTGATCCGCTGGCGCAGCCATTGCCCCAGCCACATCCCCAGCAGCGCCGGGGCCAGCGCCAGCAACGAAGCGCTCAATTCGCCCCCGCCCAGCTCGCCGCGCCACAACAGGCCGGCGGCCAGGGCCAGGGTCGAAACGGTGAATGACAGGCCCAGGGCCTGCACCAGTTCATCCTTGCTCAAGCCCAGCGCTTGCAGATAAGGCACTGCCGGAATGACGAACACACCGGTAGCGGAAGTGACGAGGCCAGTCAGCAACCCGCAGAGCGGAGCGATCCACGGCTCGGCATCGGGACCGACCCGCAACGTTGGCAGCCACAGGCCGCTCAGCGCATACAGCACCAACGCCCCGCCCAAGGCCCGCACCACCCAGGCCCCGCCTGTCATGCCGATCCACAGCGTACCGAGCCCGGTGCCAATAAAAATCGCGAGTAACAGCGGCCACAAGCGCCGGATCAATGTTTGCAGATGGCCACCGAACGCCAGTTGCCAAAGATTGGTCAGGGTCGCCGGAATGATCAGCAGCGCCGCAGCCTGCGCCGGCGCCATAGCCAGACCGAGCAAGCCCATGGAGATGGTCGGCAGGCCGAGGCCGATCACGCCCTTGATGGTGCCGGCCAGCAGGAAGGTGCCGATGACCAGTAAGGAAAGGGCCAGGCCTAGGTTTTGATAGAAAGCAATGAGTGTGTTCATGGGGCTATCGTGCGCCCCGGGGCTTGGCTTGAAAATCTGCCATATACTGAGGGTGCCTCTCTTTCAGCAAGAGGCTGGAAATTTTGTGCATGCTACTGGCGGCTTCGCGAGCAAGCCCGCTCCCACAGTTTGAAATGCATTCTCCCTGTGGGAGCGGGCTTGCTCGCGAAGGCGGCACACCAAACACCGCAGCACTTGAGACAGGATTCCCGCCCATGCACTTCGACCTCACCGACCTGCGCCTCTACCTGCACATCCTCGACACCGGCAACATCACCGCCGGTGCGGCCCGCAGCCACTTGTCCCTGGCCGCGGCCAGTGCGCGAGTCCGGGCCATGGAAGGGTCCCTGGGCATCGACCTGCTTGAACGCGGACGACGTGGCGTATCGCCCACGCCGGCTGGCAAGGCGTTGGCCGAACACGCCCGGCTCCTGCTGCAACAGGCCGAACGCCTGCAACAGGACCTGGCCGAATACGCCAAGGGGGTCAAAGGCCGGGTACGGCTGCTGTGCAACACCAGCGCCATGACCGAATACCTGCCCGAACTGCTGGCCGGCTTTCTCAAGACCCATCCCAACCTCGACATCGACTTGCAGGAGTTGCCCAGCTCACGGATCACCCATGCGCTGCGCGAGGGCGCGGCGGACCTGGGGATCGTTTCCGACGCGGTGGACACCGATGGCCTTCAGGCCTGGCCGTTTCGCGACGATCCGCTGGTATTGATCCTACCGAACGGACATCCCCTGGCTGACGGTCGAACCGTGCGTTTCAGCGAAACCCTCAGCCACGACTACGTCGGCCTGAACGCCGCCAGTGCCCTGGCGATCCACCTGGAAGAACAGGCCCTGCACATTGGCTCGCGCATGCAAATCCGCATTCGCGCCGAGGGTTTCGACGGGATGATTCGCATGGTGACCCATGGCGCAGGCATTGCCATCGTGCCGAAGGCGGCCGTCGATCGGCGACCGACCGAGCTATCGTACCAATGCGTCCCACTGCAAGAGGCCTGGACCCACCGGGCGCTGCTGCTGTGCGCCCGCAACTTCGAAGGTTTGCCCACCTACGCCAAGGCCCTGGCACGGCATCTGGCCGATTGATGCGCGTTTCTGGATAGCCCGATGTCGACTACAGACATCTATACGCCCATGCCGCGCGTTAGGGTGCCTGTTCTCTTCCGCCCCTTTCGGAGCTCACATGACCGCCCCCATCACCGTCCTGCGCGACACCCATCCGCTGCCCGTACTCGATGCCTGCAAATGGGAAAAACTCGAAGGCGACCCGCACACCGTCAACCTCAACGCCTACACCAGCGAAGACGGCAGCAAGATCATGGGCACCTGGATCTGCACACCGGGCAAATGGTATGTGGAATACGTGAAGTGGGAGTACTGCCATTTCCAGGAAGGCTACTGCATCATCACCCCAGAGGGCCTGGAGCCGATTCATCTGCGCGCCGGTGATATTTTCGTCATCGAACCTGGCATGAAAGGCACCTGGGAAGTGGTCGAGACCGTGCGTAAATATTTCGTCTTCGCCTGAAACAAAAAACCGAGAGACCACCCGACGTGGTCTCTCGGAAAACAACCGTGAAAATTTCACCGCTTCAGCACTGCCCTGTGGCGAGGGAGCTTGCTCCCGCTCGGTTGCGCAGCAACCGCCAACAAACAGGGCTGCTACGCAGCCCAGCGGGAGCAAGCTCCCTCGCCACACAAGCCTCTCGATTCACAGGTTTACTGCGGCTTGCGATAGCTGTTCACAATCGCCGAAAAGTCCTTGCCGCCCTCGCCCCGCTGGCTCATCGCCTGGTACAACTGTTGCGCCACAGCCCCCAGCACCACCGGCTGATGGGCCTGCCGCGCGGCTTCGGTCGCCAGGCCCAGGTCCTTGAGCATCAGGTCGGCGCCAAAGCCACCCGTATAGCCTCGGGACGCCGGGGCCGTTTCGATCACACCCGGCCATGGGTTGTAGGTGTCCGAACTCCAGCAGCGGCCCGTTGAGCTATTGATGATGCCGGCCAGCACTTGGGTGTCGATCCCCAAGGCATCGCCCAGGGCCATGGCTTCGCTGACGCCCACCATGGAAATTCCCAGCAGCAGGTTGTTGCAGATCTTGGCGATCTGCCCGGTACCGACTTCACCACAATGCACAATGTTACGACCCATTTGCGCCAGCACCGGCTGCAAGGTGGCAAACAACTCAGCCGTGGCGCCGACCATGAAGGTCAACGTGCCCGCCGCCGCGCCGCCAGTGCCGCCCGAGACCGGCGCGTCGGCCATCGCCACGCCTTGTTTCGCCGCGGCAGCCGCTACGTCACGGGCGGTTTGCGGATCGATGGTGCTGCAATCCACTGCCGGCGTGCCGGCGGCGATGCCGGCCAGCACACCGTCTTCACCCAGCCAGACACTGCGCACATGGGCGGCGGCCGGCAGCATGGTGATGACCAGTGCCGCGCCCTGGGCCGCGTCGCGCGGCGAGGCGCTGATGGTACCGCCCAATGCTGCCAGTTCGGCCAGTACCGCCTGGTTCAGGTCAAACAGGTTCAGCGAATGGCCGGCCTTGAGCAGGTTGCGCGCCATGGGGGCACCCATGTTGCCCAGGCCGATAAATGCGATGTTCATGTCCGGCTCCTTAACGCAAATTGATCGTGGTGTTCACACCGTCATTGACGCTGTCGTCATCGAACCAGCGCGCGGTCACGGTCTTGGTCTGAGTGTAGAACTGCACCACTTGTTTGCCGTACGGGCCGAGGTCGCCGAGTTTCGAACCGCGGGAACCGGTGAAGCTGAAGAACGGCACCGGCACCGGAATCGGGATGTTGATGCCCACCTGGCCGACGTCGATTTCGCTCTGGAATTTGCGCGCCGCCGCACCGCTCTGGGTGAACAGGCCCGTGCCGTTGCCGAATGGGTTGGCGTTGACCAGGGCAATCGCCTGGTCGAGGGTGTCGACTTCCAACACCACCAGCACCGGCCCGAAGATTTCTTCGGTGTAGATGCGCATGTCGGTGGTCACGCCGGAAAACAGGGTCGGACCGACAAAGTTGCCCTGCTCGAAGCCCGGCACGCTGATGCCACGGCCATCGAGCTCCAGCTTCGCCCCTTCCTTCACGCCACTCTCGATCAACTCGAGGATCCGCGCCTTGGCCCGCTTGGAAATCACCGGGCCGACATCCGTGCCCGGCTCGCTGCCGGCGTTGACCTTGAGCTTCTGCGCCAAGGCCTTGAGCTCCGGCAACCACTGCTTGGCCGCGCCCACCATCACCACCACGGAGGTGGCCATGCAACGTTGGCCCGCCGCGCCGAAACCAGCACCCACCAAAGCATTGAGGGTTTGTTCACGATTGGCATCGGGCAGCACCACGGCGTGGTTCTTGGCGCCCATCATCGACTGCACGCGCTTGCCGTGGCGACCCGCCAGGTCATACACGTGGGTACCCACCGCCGTCGAGCCGACGAACGAAACCGCCTTGATGTCCTTGTGGGTGCAGAGCGCATCCACCACATCCTTGCCGCCGTGCACCACGTTGAGCACACCCGCCGGTACACCGGCCTCGATGGCCAGCTCCACCAGCAGCATGGTCGACAGCGGATCCTGTTCCGACGGCTTGAGCACGAACGTGTTGCCGCAGGCGATGGCCATCGGGAACATCCACAGCGGAATCATCGCCGGGAAGTTGAACGGCGTAATGCCCGCACACACGCCGATCGGCTGGCGCAGCGTGTAAGTGTCCACGCCACCGGCGACGTTCTCGGCGAACTCGCCCATTTGCAGGGTACCGATGGAGCAGGCGTGCTCGACCACTTCCAGGCCGCGGAAAATATCGCCCTCGGCGTCAGCGATGGTCTTGCCCTGTTCGGCGCTGAGCACTGCGGCGATGCGCTTGGAATGCTCGCGAATCAATGCCTGGAGCTTGAGCATGATGCGCATCCGCGCGCCGATGGGCGTCAGTTTCCAGGTCTGGAACGCACGCTGGGCAGCGGCAATGGCGGCATCGACTTCCGCGGCCGTGGCGAACGGAACCTTCGCCAACACCTGCTGGGTGGCCGGGTTGACGATGTCGTGCCATTCGCTGGATTGGGATTCGACCCACTCGCCATCGATCAGCAGTCTGACGGTTTGCAGGGTGGTATCGCTGGGCGTAAGGGAAACGTTCATGCTGGCCTCCGGGATTGTTCTTATGAGAGAGCGCTGGTTCAGCAAAGACCAAGGTGCGCGAGCACGGTTGGTGATGAGACGGTTTTTGGAGTATAGATGTGCAAACTTCTAATAAGAATGCACATAAAAGCCGGTCCATCATGCAAAAAAACATCACCTCCCTGGGGTCGCTGAATTGGGACGACCTCAAGTTTTTCCTCGAAGTGGCCCGCACCCGCAAGGCCAGCACGGCCGCCAAGCGCCTGGCCGTCGACTACACCACGGTGTCGCGACGCATCAGCTCGCTGGAAGCCTCGTTGGGCACGCTGCTGTTCGAGAAATCCCGGACCAACGGTTTTGTCCTGACGGCCGAAGGCCAGCGCCTGCTGGGTTATGCCGAATCGATCGAAAGCACTTTGCACATGGCCTGCGAGCAGGTCTCGGGCTCTGGCGTCGCGTTGTCCGGCCACGTCCGCATGGGCTGCACCGAAGGCTTCGGCAGCTTCTTCATCACCCCGCAGTTGAGCCACTTCGTCGACGCCTACCCAGCCATCTCGGTGGACATCCTGCCGCTGCCACACTTCATCAGCCTGTCCAAGCGCGAGGCCGACATCGTCATCGCCCTCGAACGCCCCGAACACGGCCCGTATGTATGCTGCAAATTGTGCGACTACCGGCTGCAGCTCTACGCCACCCAGCCTTACCTGGACAATCACCCACCGATCCAGCGCCCGGCCGACCTGGCCAGGCACTCATTCATCAGCTACGTGGATGACCTGGCGTTCAGTTCCGAGTTGCTCTACCTGGCCAACGTCCTGCCCGGCGCCAATGCCCACCTGCGCAGCACCAGTGTGATCGCGCAATTCGTGGCAGCGCAGCAAGGCCGCTCGCTGGCGATCCTGCCCTGCTTCCTCGCCGCCCAGGATCCACGGCTGTTGCCGGTGCTGCCGGAGGAAATCAACGTCACCCGGCAGTTCTGGATGTACTGCCGGGAGGACCTGCGCAAGCTCAAGCGAATTACGCTGTTGTGGGATTACATCCGCGAGGTGACTGAACAGAACCGGCCACTGCTGATGGGCGACAGCCGGGAGATGGTATTCGCCGACTAGTCGGCGATGACCACGATGGCGACGCGGCGGTTTTCGGTGCGGCCGCTGGCGGTGTCGTTGGAGGCGACCGGTTTGCTGCTGCCCAGGCCACGCAATTGAACATTCTCTTCGCGCATGCCAACGCTGGTCAGCACCTTGCTCACGCTCGCGGCCCGACGCTTCGACAGTTCTTCGTTGTAGGCCTGTGAGCCCGATGCGTCGGTATGACCATCGACGCGTACCCGCTCGATGCCCGCCCCCAGCAGCGCCTTGCCGATGCGCTCGACGATTTCGGTACTGGCGGGATTGAGGTTTTCCACATCGCTGCCAAACAGCACCTTGCCCGACAAACCGAAGGCCCAGCCATCGTCGGTCAATTCGAAACCTTGCTGCTTGAGTACGGCAATCTGCGCCGGGGTCAGGCCTTTCGGCGGTGCCGTCTGGCAACCGCTCAGGGCCACGACGGCAAGCAGGAAAAGCGCCGCGAACCAGCGCAGGGAAAATGAGGGATATGAACGCACGAGTCAGCTCCTGGTTTGAAGATCAGCGACGGAGTGATCCGACCCCGCCGTATGTTGACCGCCTCGGGCGAGGCGTTTGACTTGATACATGGCCGCATCGGCGGCGTGGAGCAGGGTGCCCGGTGTGGCACCATCATCGGGGTAAACGGCAATGCCAATACTGAGGGAGGTCAACACGGAGGCGTTGCCGGGCAATTGAATCGGCATTTCCATGCTGGCGATGATCTTTTCAGCGATCCGCTCGGCGTCCTCGGCCTTGTGCAAGGGCGCCAGCAGCACGGCGAATTCGTCGCCCCCCAAGCGCGCGACCAAGTCATCCTCGCGCAACTGCGCCCGGACCCGGGTCGCCACGGCCGTCAGCACCGCGTCGCCGGCGGCGTGGCCGAAATTGTCATTGATGCCCTTGAACCGATCACTGTCCAGGTACAGCACGGCCACTTGTTCATTGAGCTTGCTGGCATTGCGCAAGGCGCGAATCAGCCGGCCCTCGAAAAATGCCCGGTTCGGCAAGCCGGTCAAGCTGTCGTGGCTGGCCTGGTGGGCCAGGGTTTCGTTTTCGCTTTGCAGGTGGGTCTGCCAGGATTCCAGTTCATCGAGCAGTGCGTTGAAGTCATTGGCCAGATTATCCAGTTCGGCGATGGCGGCCGGCGGCACGCGTCGGTCCAAGGCTCGTTCACTGCGGGCCGCATGGGCCACCTCGGCCAGGCTGCGCAGCGGCCCGGTGATCGCCCGCAACTGCCGCCGCGCCAGGTAAAGCGCCACCCAGGCACTCACCGCCGTGCACAGGATGATCCCCGCCAAACCGCTGAGCAAAAAGCGCAACAGGCTGCCGCCATGTCCCGCCAACACGATGCGACCGATGTTCTGCCCTTGGTGAACGATCGGCAGGCTGATGGGCTTTTCCAGGAATGCCTTGGCAATGTGCACTTCCAGTTCCGACAACAGGCCGGTTTGCGGGCGTTGCCAGCGCGCCAACAGACGGCCATGTTCATTGAACACCTCGGCATCGGCGACCTCCTCGGTGGAGGCGATCAAGGCCAGTGCCTCGGTGGCCGCGGCCGAATCATCGAAGACCACGGCGGCTTCCACGGTGTAGTTGATCGAACGGGCGATCAAGTGCAGGTTGTGATCCGCATAGACTCGCAGCGCCAACAACCCGAGCAAGGTCAGGGACACACTGGCCATGGAAATAGCCACCAATGCGACGATCAGATGACCGCGACCGATGACCGAGCCCAGGGTGGGACGGACCCTTGGTTTGCTCTGCTTCATGGGGTTGCGGACCTGCGGCGGGAAAGTTGCAGCACACTCGGATGGATGCGCACGCCACTGCGTGCCACGGAATCGAGGTTGACCTCGAAAGACACTTGTTCATCACCTACCCGCAGGCAGAACAGGCTACCCACGGTGCACTGGTCGCCGCCCTCACTGATGCTCAACACGGGCTTGCCGATCAAGGACGCAAACAGACGGGTGTGCTCATCGTTGGTCAGCCTGCCGACGTAGACCGCGTTGCACTCAGTGGCGATATTGGGATGATCGGCCAACAACCGCTGCACAATTACCGGCCGCCCCGTGGCCTGGGTGGTGCCCTTGACCAGATCGTCGGTGTATTGGGTCGGCCCGACGATGCACAGTTGCAACTGGGTGGGTTCCACAGGCCAGCGGGCATAGCTGAGAATGCCCAAGACCACTTGGGTCACCGCTTCGGCCCGCTGTTCGGCCTGGGTCGTGGTGGCCTGCTCCTGGGCAACCGCGACAGGCAACAGCAGACACAAAAGGCCGGCAAGCAGAATATGCCCCCAGCCCTTGCTGCGCACTGCCTCCCCTACAGGCACTTCCATGGAAATCTCTTGATCCAGACGATAAGTGCCGGAACGATAGCACAGTGCCAAAAAGCCAGCGAGACAGCGTGTTACGTAGGCTGGGGAGCGGAACAGGCCAAGTTGCCACAAGGGCATGAATCCTTGAAAGCTGATGGTTCAGTCAACCTGCTCCAACGCCAGCATCAAACCGCTCAAGCGCTTGACCTTGCGCCCGACCGCCTCTTCGAAGACTCCCGCCCGCGGTTCGATCAGGCTGAACCATTGCTTGCCCCGGGTAATGGCGGTGTACACCAATTCCTTGGTCAAGACCGGGTTGAGCGCATCCGGAAGGATCAACGCGGTATGGGTGAATTCCGAGCCCTGGGATTTGTGCACCGTCATGGCATACACGGTCTCTACGTCGTTCAGGCGGCTGGGCAGGACGAAACGCACGCCGCCCTGGCCGTCATTGCGCGGGAAAGCGACCCGCAGGACCTGCTTGCCGGCATCCGGCCCGTCACGCTCGGGGAGCTTGAGAGCAATGCCGATATCACCGTTCATCAACCCCAGTCCATAGTCGTTACGGGTCATCAGTACCGGACGGCCTTCGTACCACTGGTGATCGCTATCGATAAGGCGGGCCTTGAGCAATGCGGCGGTGATTCGCTGGTTCAGTCCTTCGACGCCCCACGGGCCTTTGCGCACCGCGCAAAGCAATTGGAATTCGTCGAAGGCCGCCAGGACCTCACGGGCCCAATCGGCCCAGCAACGATCTTCCAATGGCTGAAAAATGGCCGGACGGCGCTGCCGCAGCAGGCTCAGGTAATGCCGATAACCCTTGGGTCCTTCTGGCTTGCCGTCGAGTAACAGTTTTTCCAGCTTCGTGTCGTGTTCACCCGCCAATTTCAAGGAAAACAAATCGACGTACTGCCCGTTAACCAATAATTGGCGGGCTTTCTCTGGCTGTTGCTGGTTGACCGAACGAGCGAGCTGACCGATCCCACTGCCTTCGCCGAAGCGCCGGGAATGCCTGAGCATGACCACTTGCTGTGCCAGGGGATGAGTGCCGTCGAGGTCTTGCAGCAGGTCACTGGCCGCCAGGTTTTCCCCACTGACCGACTCCAGCCAGGCACGGGTCTGGGGGCTGTACCAGCCGTCCTCGGCGTCTCGACACAAATCCCCCAGCACCGCACCGGCTTCCACCGAGGCCAACTGGTCCTTGTCCCCCAGCAATACCAACCGTGCATGGGCCGGCAGTGCATCCAGCAGATTGGCCATCATCTCCAGGTCGATCATCGACGCTTCATCGACCACCAGCACATCCAGCGGCAAGCGATTGCCTGCATGGTGACGAAAATGCCGAGTGCCGGGACGACTGCCCAGCAATCGATGGACCGTCGTGACGTCGCAGGGAATGCAGCCGCGCACAGCCTCATCCAGGGTTCGGACCTGCTGGCTGATGGACTCGGTCAGGCGCGCCGCCGCCTTGCCCGTGGGCGCAGCCAGGCGAATCCGCAGCGGCTTCCCGGCCTCGACGGCCGGAGCCTGCAACAGGGCCAGCAGACGCACAACGGTGGTGGTCTTGCCGGTGCCCGGGCCGCCGGTCACGATGCTGAAGGCCCCACGGGTCGCTAGCGCGCAGGCCAGTTTCTGCCAATCGATCGGGCCGCTGGCGTTGGCCGGCCCGAACAGCCCGTCCAAACGCTCGCGCAGGTCACCGGGCGCCGCTTCCTGCTCGATCAACCGTTGGCGCAACGCCTCGTCGATCCGCCGTTCATACCCCCAGTAGCGACGCAGATAAAGACGTTTGCCAGACAGTACCAAGGGACGTTGCTGCGCCTCTTCGCTCTCGTCCACAGCCAAGGCCACCAGCCGACTGGACGCCAGGGCCTTGCACCAATGGGCGCCGTCGAGCGTCTGCAATATTTGCGAGGGCAGCAACATCGCGCCTGTCTGCGGATCACCCTCGGGGGGCAGCGACAGGGCAAAGTCCGGTTCCTTGAGGGTCTCGAATATATCCAAGCAAACGTGCCCGTGGCCCAACTGATGGCTGGTCAGCGCAGCGGCGAGCAGGACCAATGGATCATCGTCGGGCGCCAGTTCATGGAGGAACGCCACGAAGGCCTTGTCCAGGGCACGCAGCCAGCCGCGCTCGACCCAGCGCGTCAGCAACAACAGCAGGTCCTGTGCCCGGCTCAAGGGGGCCAGGTCAACCAGGCTTTCATCGTCGGACGCCTTGGGCAGCAGGTCGGCAAAGGAACGACTCATAGCAATTCTCCCTGTACCCACGCCGGCTCAGCCTTGGGCTCTGGCGCGCCCTGGAACAGCCGATCCAGCTGTTCGATCAAGGCCCGTGGCGGCTTGGTGAAATACACGCCCTGGCTTGTCGAGCGGGTCCCACGAAGGAACAGGTACAGCGCGCCGCCGACGTGCCGGTCGTAGTCATAATCGGGAAGCCGAGCCTTGAGCTGGCGATGCAGGGCCAACAGGTACAGCACGTATTGCAGGTCGTAGCGATGCTCCAGGATCGACTGTTCCATGGCCTGTACGGTGTAGGCCATGTCATCGACACCCAGCCAGTTGGACTTGTAATCGGCCACGTAATACCGGCCGTCGTGCTCGAACGTCAAATCGATGAACCCCTTGAACATGCCGTTGAGCAGCACCGGCTCCGCCGCGACGCGGGCGACACCGCCATGGGTGAACCGGCAAACCAGTTGATCGAGCTTTTGCACATCGACCTTGTGGCTGGCGAACCAGAACTCCATCTCGACCTGGAACCGGGTCAATTGTTCGAGCACCACCGGCGCCTGGTCGCTGCCGACGGGCATGGGCATTTTGATCAAGTGCTGCAGCCAGTCGCTCAGCGTGGAGATCCAGCCTTTCCAACCTCGGCGATTGCAGCGTCGGGCAATGGCATCCTCGATATCTGCCGGCGCGGATGAAAATTCTTCCCCGGCAGCCCACTCCAGCAGGCCATGGAGAAAAGTGCCGGGGCTGGGTCCACGAGGAAAGCGGTGGATATCGCCGCCGACGGCGATGGTCTCCCTGGGCGCGTCCGGGTCAAGACGCTCATCGTCGAACAGTTTCTGGGCCTGTGGATTCTCCGGCGCGGTATCGCTGCCTTCGCTCAGGCTTTCGCCGATGCGCAAGGCGCTGTAGGAGGCGATCCACCAATTTTCGCTGGCTTTTCGCAAGGGCACCAAGGGTTCGAGTAACACAGCGTCGTTGCGTGGCGGCCGATAGTGTTCGTCGGTAGGTTCGGGCATGGGCTGGCAGTTCACCGCGACGCTGCCGTGTTGCAGGTCTTCCAGCCAACGCCTCAGCTCCACTGATTCGGTCAGCGGTGCACCACCGCCCAACAGATAACCCAGCGCGGACACATGCAGGATCGAGCTGTTGTTATTGCCCCGCTTGAGGTCCGCGACACCCAGCCAGCAGGCATGTTGTGCGCGGGTCAGTGCCACGTAGAGCAGCCGCAGATCCTCGGCCAGTCGCTCGTCATCGGCCTTGGCGATCAATTCGGCGGTGGGCTTGAGGCTGATCTGCGCCTTGTTGGCCTCGTCGTGGTAATGCAACGGCAATCGACTGCCATCCACCGGTTTCGTCGAGCAGATGAAGGGCAGGAAAACCAACGGATACTCAAGCCCCTTGGACTTGTGGATCGTGACCACCTTGACCAACTGCTCATCGCTTTCCAGGCGCAGGATCTGTTCTTCTCCCGCCTGTCCGGACAAGGCCAGGTGCTCGGACAAATGCCGGATCAAGGCTTGTTCGCCATCCAGCTCGCCGGCGGCCTGCTGCAACAGTTCGCAAAGGTGCAGCAAGTTGGTCAGCACCCGCTCGCCATCGCTGCGCGTCATCAGGGCCTGGGGCAATTCGAAATCATGCAGCAAGCGCCGCAACATCGGCAGCACGCCCTGGCTGCGCCAGACTGTGCGATAACCGCGAAACTGCATGACCCGGGCTTCCCAGGCCAGTTCATCCTGATTGAGACGCTCCAGCTCCGTCAGCGGCAGGTTCAACGTGATGCTGGCCAGCGCTGCCCGTAGCGGTCGCTCCACATCCGGCTCGGCGCAGGCCTTGAGCCAGGTCAGCAAATCCCGCGCCTCTTGCGAAGCAAAGACCGAATCCTTGTCGGAGAGATAGACACTGCGCACGCCCCGCGTGGACAACTCGTCGCGCACGGCCTGCGCCTCTTTACCGTCGCGCACCAGGATAGCGATATCCGCCGGGCGCAACCCGCGCAGCGTTTCGCCATCGATGGTGAAGCCGTCGCGCCCCGACTGCCCGCCGTTGAGCAATGCCGTGATTTCACTGGCGCAGGCGGCTGCCATGGATTGCCGATACACCGCACCGGAGAGCGGCTGATCCGACGACAGGTGCCAGATGTTCAGCGCCGCAACGGCGTGCCCTGCCACCTGCAAGGACTCCTTGCGGCCCTGGGACTCAACGGACAGGAACGGCACCGGGTTCTCGCCCGAGGGCTCACGGAACAGAAAGGCCCCACGCCCCTTCGGGCGGGACTCGGCCTTCTGGAAAATATGGTTGACCGCCCCCACCATGGCATGGCTGGAACGGAAGTTCGTACCCAGCGTATGCAACCTGCCGGCCGTGGCCTCGCGAGCGCGCAGGTAGGTGTAGATGTCGGCACCGCGAAAGGCGTAGATCGCTTGCTTCGGATCGCCGATCAGGAAAAGTCCGGTCCCGGGGTCGTTGTCTTCAATACGGTAGATACTTTCGAAGATCCGGTACTGAACCGGGTCGGTATCCTGGAACTCATCGATCAGCGCCACCGGAAACTGCTCGCGGATCAGGCTCGCCAGGCGCTCGCCCCCGTCGGCCTGCAACGCCGCGTCGAGACGCAGCAGCATATCGTCGAAACCCATTTCGGCGCGGCGACGTTTCTCCGCTTCGAAACGCGCCCCGACCCATTGCGCGGCATGCTGCAGCACGGCGGCATCAGGTGTGGGCAACGCATCCAGGCTGGCCTTGAGACCGGCCATGGCCTCCAGCCCGGGATGGTTGGGCACTTCGCCTTTCCAGGCTTCGGCCATGCCCTCGGGCGTCAGGCGCGTGAACCCGGTGCCGATATCCAGCAGCTCATGGCTTTCGTCATCGACCCAGGCGGTGATTTTCTGAAACCACGGCTCGAAGTAACGCGCCTGCATCTTGCGTCCATCAACAGACTTGCTGGCGACGCCTTGCTGGCAGATCTCCAACAGCTCCACTGCCCATTGCCGCCACGGCGCCTTGAGATCGAGCAAGGCGGCACTACGCTCCTGCAACGAGGCGGCGATTAGCTCGGCAGGCTCAAGCCCGTCAGCGTTGCCAGGCTCGCTGGAAAACAACCCCCTCACCCGTGGCAACAGCGCCGCTGGACCTCCCCAATGGGTACGCACCCAATTCAGCGCCTCGCCTTGCATCGAATAGCAGAACAACCGCCAATAATCGCGCAATACCTCGCCCAGCAATTCGCTGTGGTCGGTTTCCAGGGTCTGGGTGAACAGGCTGCCGCTGTCGAAGGCATGCTCACGCAACATGCGCTGGCACCAGCTATGGATGGTCGAGACGGCCGCTTCGTCCATCCACTGCGCGGCGATGTCCAGTCGATTCGCACAGCCAGGCCATTGCTCAGCACTGAATTCATCGCGCAATGCGCCGATCAGTAAATCCGGAGCTGGAATCTCATCGCGAAAGAAACGTGCGGCTTCGGCCAGACGGGTGCGAATTCGTTCACGCAACTCCTTGGTGGCGGCGTCCGTAAAGGTCACGACCAGGATTTGCGGCGGAAGCAGTTCGCGGCCAAAACCGGACGCCGAACCGCCGTGCCCTAGCACCAGGCGCAGGTACAGCGCCGAAATGGTGAAGGTCTTGCCGGTACCGGCGCTGGCCTCGATCAGTTGGCTACCCCGCAGCGGGAAAGCCAGGGCCAATGGTGCCTGCTGACTCATGAACGGGCCTCCTCGCTGACCAATGAACGCCACGGGGCTTCGAGCAATGGTCGGTAAAGCGCATCGCACCAGTCGGGGAATGTTTCGTCAGCCATCAAGCCTGCGAAATCAGGAAACTGTCGAGCCAAGGCCGGGTTTTCCCGCCGTTCGCCCTCGAACGTCTGTCCGTCGCCCTCATAGGCTTTGCGCGCCGCGGCTTCGGCCTTGAGCAGATCACTCTGGCCGAGCCAGGCGAACGCCGTCTTCACCGCGATCGGTAGCGGCTGGCGCATACCGGCCTGCCAAGCCTGCAATAGGTCGCCAAGCATTTTTTGTGCGACGGGCTCTTCAAAAGGTGACAACAGCAAGCTGTCATCACTGGCCACCAGCGCCGTGGTCAACGACAAGCCGTTAGCGCAGGCCACGAGATGATTGACCCAGGGCCGTATCAGGCGATGCCACTTGCGGGTCTTGGTGGAGCCGATGCTGTTGGGTATGGCGGTGATGGCGAGAACCGAACCGTCGGAGCGTTGGTGCAGGCCACTGAGCCACCCTTCGACACTCACTCCCTGCAATTGCAGGCTGACCGGCACAGCACTGATCAGCGGTGTGGGCCACAACGCCAGAAGCTGTTGGTAGCGCTGGAGCAGATCCGGCAAAGGTTCGATCAATTCGCGCTGCATGCACTCACCGAACCCGGCCATCGGCAACAGCCCGCTGTTCTGGAGCCTCTGGGCATGGGCGGCCAAGGCCAGGTCCGGCTGGTCCAGGCGTACCAGGGCGGCCTCGAGCAGGCTGTCGCTCAGGGTGTAGCGTTGCAGCGCGTCGAGCACGAAAGGTTCGTCATCGGCCAGAGGTGCTTCGATGGCGTCGAAGAACACTTTCAGCCGCTGGCTGAAGAAATGGCGGACGGGGTTGCGCAGGAAGTCCTGCAACTGACCGAGGCCCAAGGGCTCCTCCTGGACGTAGGGTTCCAGCACCTGGGTTTTGTCAGTGTCATCGGAGATGTCGTGGAGCATTCGCCATTCGCTCGCGTAACTGAACAGCTCGTCTCCTTGATGGAAATAACGCGCGCTGAACGGTTGCAGCGGATGCTCCTGAGTCAGGGCATCGAGGAGAGGCTTGCTGTCATCGGTCAACCGCCAGCCATTGGCGAGGTGATCGCGCAGTTGGCCGATCAATACCGATGCCGGCCGCTCGCTGTTATCGCGGATACTGCGTCCCACCCAACTGATATAGAGCTTTTCCCGGGCCGAGAGCAGCGCTTCCAACAACAGGTAACGGTCGTCCTCACGGCGAGAACGATCGCCCGGGCGATAATCGCCGCCCATCAGATCGAAATCCAAAGGCGGTTGGGCTCTTGGGTAATCACCATCATTCATCCCCAGCAGGCACACCAACTTGAAGGGGATCGCACGCATTGGCATCAAGGTGCAGAAATTGACGGCTCCGGCCAGGAAGCGTTGGGACAGTCGCCCCTGATCCAGCCCGGCCAACCACGCTTCACGCACCACCGTCAGCGGCAGTTCATCGTGCAGCCCTACCGACTCACAGGTTTCCAGCCAGGTTTCACGCAAGTCCTCGAGTTGGGCCAGCAGATAGTCGTCATGCTCGTTACTCGCCTGGAAGAACAACCGCATCAGATCGTGCAGACGCGAACCCCATTGCTGCGGCGACGCTGGCTGGGTGAGTTCCTGGTGGGCGACTTCCAAGGCATCCAGCAAAGCAACCAGCGGACCGATCAGCGCCGCGTCCAGGCCACCGATCTCGTCATAGGGTTCGATGCCGTCATAGGCCTGCGAGCTGCCGACAGCGTACCCCAGCAACATGCGCCGCAAGCCGAAATGCCAGCTGTTCTGCTCAAGCTCAGCGGGCAAGCCCAACCCGGCGCGGTGTTCGGCACTCATTCCCCAGCGAATTCCCGCCCCTTCGATCCAGCGATGCAATGTCGGCAGGTCGGCCTCATCAATACCAAACCGTTCGCGCAACGCCGGGACATCCAGCAGATCGAGGATTTCGCTGACTGGGAAACGACTGTCCGGCAGCTTGAGCAAATGCTCGACGGCGATCAGCAGTGGATCACGTCCGCGCTGGCCCTGGTCGGTCAGCGTGAATGGAATGAAACGCGGGTCACTCCTGTCGAGCTGGCCGAACACCGCGCGAATGTGTGGCGCATAGCTGTCGATGTCCGGGACCATGACGATGATATCCCGTGGGCGCAATGTCGGATCCGCACTGAAATGGGCCAGCAACTGGTCATGGAGAATTTCCACTTCACGCTGGGCGCCGTGGGCCACATGAAAACGGATCGAGCCGTCTCGTTCCGTGTCGACGACGGGCCAGTGTTCCCGGGTTTCATTCAGGGGGCGCAGTTCCAGGATGTCATCCTGCAACTGGCTGAGAAGGGTCGTCGCGGTCCCGTCAGTGAACAGGTCGATCCGCCCGTCGCGAAATACCGCGCGATAGCTGTTGGGGTCATCGTAGCTGTCGAGCAGGTTGATATAGTCGCGCCCCTGCTTGCCCCAGGCGGCCAATAACGGATGGGCATGTTGATGCAGGATTTGTGGATCGAGGACGGCGGGCATGCCGGTCTTGCGTGCTTGGCGCTTGTATTGATGACGTAGCAAGTCCTTGTCGGCAACGATGTCCGCCCAATGGTGGCGACACGGGTTATGCACGCAGAGTAGAACCTGGCTGAACCGGGAAAGACCGGCGAGCGCCTCGAGGACTTGGGCAGGCAACGAGGAAATACCGAACACGATGACTCGCGCGGGCAAGCCTTTCGGAGCTGCTTCCAGGTTGGTGATACGTTCGATATAGCGCTGGTGGACGCCTGCGCGGCTTTGCGCCATGCCTTGTTCCCCCACATCCAGCAACAAGGCTCGCCACAGTTCCGCTTGCCAGCAATTCGCCGGCGCGAGCGGCTTGATTTCACCTCGGACATTTCGAGTCTGGTGTCGACCCTCAGCCCAGTCCTCAAGCCAGTCGGCCCGGTACACCTGGTATTGGTCGAACAGATCGGCAAGGCGCTCGGACAGTTGATAGCGCTTGCGCAAGTCGGTGTCGTGGGTAAGGAATCGTCGTAGAGGTTCGAAATGCGGTTGCTCGATCAGTTGCGGCAGCAGGCGCATCAGGCGCCAGGTTAGCGGAGCCTTGTCCAGCAGCGACTTGGCCGGAATCTGATCACGCCCCAGGACCATTCGATAGAGCTGCCACATGAAGCTGCCTGGCAGTTGCACATCAATAGCCGCCGCGATACCGCAGCCGCCGGAATCATCATCTTCCGGGTCTTCAGCCAGTGCGAGCTTGAGCCATTGGGCAATACCATTGCTCTGTACCAGCGCGATTTCATTTTCAAGGGGTGCCAGCGGATAGCGCCGCATCAGGCTGATCACCAGGCTGCGCAATTCATCAAGGCGATTCCCGTGAACCACCATGAAAGCAGGGCTGAGGGACGTTGCGTCCGGCATGAAAGGCATCCTTGAAAATGCAAAAGCTAGGACAGAACCTTAGCACTGTCGGGGGACTGTGACAGCCGGGAGCAGTCCGAGCTTGTCGTAAGAACTTTCCT
>NZ_JABWRB020000009.1 GCF_014268745.2 Pseudomonas zanjanensis
CTAAAACAGACCTTCCACCAAACACATAACCTTGTGGCGAGGGAGCTTGCTCCCGTTGGGCTGCGCAGCGGCCCCAAGCCCTCAAAAGCGACGACTGCTTCGCAGCCGAGCGGGAGCAAGCTCCCTCGCCACAAGAGCCCTGCAATCACCGCGTTTATTTCGATGTAGGACCACGTAGGAGCAGGCTACGCCGCCTTGCGCCATTGCCTACAACTACGCCAGAATCCGCCGGCTTGTGCGCCTTGGGCTCGGGCTTTATCGTTTCCCCGTCGCTGAAAATCAGCGATCGGGTTTAGCAGCTCGAACAACATCAAGGCACGCCAGCGTCGCCATTCGAACAGTCGATCATCATCGACTTGTCAGCATTATGGCGGCTATGCGTGGGGCACTTCGGTGCGCCGGGTTCCTTGATGCCTGGTCTGCTAACCCGCGTACAGCCGCCACCCTCTTCGTTTAGCAGCGACGGGGGACGACTCCACTCATCAAGGAGTTTCATCTATGTTCAAAGCAACCCCCAACCCGCCAGATACCGACCCAGCCAACCCGAACTCAAAAGAGTTCGACGAAACAGCTGACCGCGTCCTCGACTACTACCTCAACCCAAAACCCAGCAAACCCGAGGCCGATCCAAGCCAACTGTTCACCGTCGTCAATGGCGTCGACACCGAAACCCTGCTCGCCAACCTCAGCGAAAACCTGGCCTCGGCCAACGCCATGGTCAGCGACCTGGCATTCGACCTGAAAGGCTCCAGGCGGCAAGTCGCCCTAGGCATTCAGCAATTGATCGAACTAAGCGTTTTACTGGCGAACCGGGCACTGGACAACGTCGAACCCCGCCAGTCGACATAGCGCATCCCCCTGTGGCGAGGGAGCTTGCTCCCGTTGGGTTGCGCAGCGGCCCCAAGCCCTCAAAAGCGACGACTGCTTCGCAGCCGAGCGGGAGCAAGCTCCCTCGCCACAGTTAGTGCGCCAAGCCATCAAATAAAGGTCTCAACCGATACGCCGAAGCGCTCCGCCAGCCAGCGGATCTGCCTTAAATTGAGCTGACGCTTGCCACTCAATATCTCCGATACCACCGACTGGGTACCGACACCCGGCAAGTCGCTCTGGCTCTTCCCATGCTCGCGCATCAAATAACGAAGCGCCTCAACGCCAGTGGCCTTGGGCATCGGTCGGTGTTGATGATCCCAGGCCTCGATCCATTCACCGATAATGTCCACCAGGCTCATCAGCGGATGGGCTTCTTCTTCGCCAACCAACTCCAACAATTCATCGAGCGCTGCGACCAACCGGTCGTAATCCTCTTCGCTCCTGGGCTTACGCAGCAAGGGAGACACAAACTCCCAATGGGCGGCGACTTGTTCGATCAGTGCACTCATCCCTTTTCCTCATCGCATTTTGCTATGGACGAGTTAAGCACAAATCGCACTTATCGCAAATTGCGATAACGCTAGGAAGAAAGATGACAGCTTTTACGGCGAGGATTGTCTGGACGAGAGTCATCGCGAGCAAGCTCGCTCCACAGGGGTGGGGTGTTGTCGCAAATATCGCGGTCACACAGCCATCCATGTGGGAGCTTGCTCTCGATGGCGATCTTGAATTCATCGCCCCCTGATCACCCAACCTTATCGTTCCCCTGCTCAGGCGTCTCGATCCCCGGCTCTGCCTCTTCAACCCCCTTCTCCTTGGGTTTTGCCGGCGGCTTTTCCTCGGGATAACCGGGCATGCCGCGGGCGTCTTCAGGGGTCAGTTCGTCCCGATCATGGCGACGGTCGGTGGCGTAGGCCGGGGCGGCGTTGGGGTCTTCGTCGCGGCCGGCGGTGCCGAGGACGAAGCCGTCGTCGTTGGGGTTGTCCACTGTTTGGGGAGTGGCTGGGTCTTGAGGATGGCTCATGGGACCTCCTGAGTCTGCAAACAGGTACGTGGTGTCTTTTTGAGGCCGTGACAGCTTTTCAGTGCGGCGCACCTGATGAATGGCAACCTTGATAAATGTCCTTGGAAAAGCCTGGAGTGTGAGTTCCTGTGGGAGCGGGCTTGCTCGCGAAGGCGGCGTATCAGACACATAGATGTTGACTGATACACCGTCTTCGCGAGCAAGCCCGCTCCCACAAGGAGAATCCGGTGGCATTACTGTCTCCGTCCTACGCCATATCACTGTGGCTGAACTCCTCGGCCAGAAAGTCGATCAGCGTACGAACCGACGGCAGCAACCCGCGGCGTGAGGCGAAGATCGCATGGACGATCCCGCATTTCGGCGTCCAGCCCGGCACCAGTTCCACCAGCCGGCCGGCCGCGATGTCTTCGCGCACCACCACGGTGGGCAGGTGGGCGATGCCGATGCCTGCCAGCACCGCATGACGCAGGGCCAGCAGGTCGTCGGTGACCATGCGTGGCGCGTGACGGATCAGCGCGCGGGTGCCATCCGGGCCGAACAACTCCCACTGGTATTCCCGCTGCGCCGCGCCCCAGTGCACGCTGGGCAAGCCGTTGAGGTCCGCCGGGGAGGCCGGTGAAGACAAGCGCTCAAGGAACGCCGGGCTGCCCACCAGGCATTGGGTGCTGTTGCTCAGCACCTTCATGACCATGTCGGTGTTTTCCAGCGGCGGAAAGCGCACCCGCAAGGCGATATCGAACCCTTCATGGATCAAGTCGACCCGGCGGTTGGTGCTCTCGATGAACAACTCCACCCGCGGGTACTTGAGCATGTAGCGGGTCAACATCGGCCCGACCCAACTGTTGAGCAGCGCCGTCGGGCAACTGATGCGCACCAGCCCCTGGGGTTCGGAGCGGTTGCGCTCGATCACTTCCGCCGCGCTCTCGGCCTCGACCCGCATCGCCAGGCAGCGCTGGTAATAGGCCTGGCCGATCTCCGTCAGCGTGCAATGGCGGCTGGTGCGATGGAGCAACCGTACCCCGAGCCGCTCTTCCAACTGGGCGATACGCCGGCTGAGCTTTGACTTCGGCATGTCCAGCGCCCGGCCGGCCGCGGCGAACCCACGGTGCTCGACCACCTGGGTGAAATAGTAAAGCGTGTTGAGGTCTTCGATGATCGTTCTCCAGATAGAACGCTAAGGCTGATTTTCGCAGTCTAGCGCTTCAAAGGTGCCAGTTTTAATCTACACCCATCGAAACGCAACACGGATTCAAACCGGCGCTTCGGCCAGATGAGTCACCCAATAATCGCTGCACCGAATTCAAAACCTTAACCACGCCGAAACCTTCGGCAAACAAAACTTAATGAGGGCTACGCCATGACTACTTCCTACAACCGTCTCGACAAAGATAACGCCGCCGTTCTGCTGGTCGATCACCAAGCCGGTCTGCTGTCGCTGGTACGCGACATCGACCCGGACCGTTTCAAGAACAACGTACTGGCTCTGGCTGACCTGGCGAAGTACTTCCAACTGCCGACCATCCTCACCACCAGCTTCGAAACCGGCCCCAACGGCCCGTTGATGCCCGAGCTCAAGACATTGTTCCCGGACGCGCCGTACATCGCCCGTCCTGGCCAGATCAACGCCTGGGACAACGAAGATTTCGTCAAGGCAATCAAGGCCACTGGCAAGAAACAACTGATCATCGCCGGCGTCGTCACCGAAGTCTGCGTAGCCTTCCCGGCCCTGTCAGCCCTGGCTGAAGGTTTCGAAGTGTTCGTGGTCACCGATGCATCTGGCACGTTCAACGAACTGACCCGTCAATCGGCCTGGGACCGCATGTCTTCCTCCGGTGCGCAATTGATGACCTGGTTCGGCCTGGCCTGTGAACTGCACCGCGACTGGCGCAACGACGTGGAAGGCCTGGCGACCCTGTTCTCCAACCACATCCCGGACTACCGCAACCTGATGACCAGCTACAACACGCTGACCAACGCAAAATAACTGGCAACACTGAACTAAATGTGGGAGCGGGCTTGCTCGCGAAGACGGTGTGTCAGTCGACATCTAGGTGTCTGACACACCGCATTCGCGAGCAAGCCCGCTCCCACAGGTTTTTGCAGTGGTTTCTATATAGTGTTCAATCTGTGCCAATGATTTTCTGGAGACTGACCTGATGCTGATCCCCTGCCCCCATTGCAACGGGCTCAATCGCATACCCGCCGAACGCCTGGGCGACCAGCCCAAGTGCGGGCGCTGCAAGGCCCAGGTGTTATTGAGCAAGCCGTTCGAACTCAAGCAAGGCGACTATGCCAGCCAGATCAAAGGCGACCTGCCGTTGCTGGTGGATGTGTGGGCCGATTGGTGTGGGCCATGCAAGTCCTTCGCGCCCGTGTTCGAACAGGTCGCCGCGCAACTGGCGGGCAAATGTCGGCTGGCCAAGCTCGACAGCGAGGCCAACCAACAGTTGTCGGCACAGTTGGGGATCCGCTCGATTCCCAGTCTGATTCTGTTCAAGGATGGCCGGGAAGTGGCGCGCCAGAGTGGGGCGTTTCCCTTGCCTCAATTGATGAGCTGGTTGCGCAGCCAGGGGATTTGAAGCCATGAGATGAATGTGTGCGAGCTTTGTGGGAGCAAAGCTTGCTCGCGATCCAGGCGCTGCGGTCCTCAAGAGACCGCGGCGTTTTCATCGCGGGCAAGCCTTGCTCCCACAAAGCCCGCTCACACATCTTGGTTTTGCACAGGTCAGATTCAGGCGCTTTCCAGCAGGCTATGCAACTCCATGAACTGTTGGGTCAGTTTGTGTCGCGGGTCGAGGTGGATCAGCGGCAGGCTAGCCTGGTGGGATTCGCGCATGCGCACCGAACTGCTCAGGTACACCGGCAACACCGGCAGGCCTTCGGCGATCAGTTCGTCGAGAATCTGCTGGGGCAGGCTGGCGCGGGCCTGGAACTGGTTGACTACGATACCTTCGACTTCCAGGCCTTCGTTATGGTCGTCCTTGAGCTCTTCGATTTCCGCCAGCAGGCCGTACAGGGCCTGACGGGAAAAACTGTCGCAGTCAAAAGGTATCAATACCCGATCAGCGGCGATCAGCGCCGAAACCGCATAGAAATTCAAGGCTGGCGGGGTGTCCAGGTAAATCCGGTCGTAATCCTCCTCCAGCTCTTCGAGCAATTTGCGCAGCTTGTTGATCTTGTGCTTGGCCTCGAGCTTGGGCTGCAGGTCCGTCAGCTCCGCCGTGGCGGTGATGACATGCAGGTTGTCGAAGGGTGTTTCGTAGATATCCACCTTGTTCTTTTTCGAGAACGGACCGGACGACAGGGTCTGCTTGAAGAAATCGGCAATGCCCATGGGGATGTCATCGCCGGTCAGGCCAGTCAGGTATTGAGTGGAGTTGGCCTGGGCATCCAGGTCTATCAATAGCGTGCGATAGCCTTCGCTGGCGCTGACCGCCGCCAGATTGCAGGCGATGCTGGACTTGCCCACGCCACCTTTCTGATTGAACACCACACGCCGCATGTCAAAACCTCCGTGTATCAAAGATTCCCGAGTGTAGTAGGGCGCGACACCGCTTAGCTACCTTCTGCGTAGAAGGACTACAGCGACGGTGGCTTTTCCAACGATTCAGGCGTCAATTAAGTCCAGTCAATGACAGGAACAACCGACAGACAAACTCGCGATGATCGCGACAATGGTCTTGCCTGGCACTGAGCGGACCAACCCGTACGTTTTTGCTGGACAAAATGTAACCAGTATTTGCTACAAGCCAACCGCACCGGGATAATGCGCGCCACTTGGGTCGCAAGGCCATGCAGGGTTGGACGCGGGTCAAACCACTGAACCGTGACAATAAAAGCCCGCAGGGGTGGGGTGAAGTTTGTGATCAATTTCAATATCGCCCAATGGCGCGCATGGGCCCCTGGGCTCGAAAGCGTGGATGATTGGCAGGCATGGAGCCGACAGCCGGTCGTATTGCCAGCCAGCGATGCCGCCCCTGACGTCTCGTTCCTGCCCGCCATGCAACGCCGGCGCCTCAGTCGCCTGGCGCGGATGGCCTTCAGCGTCGGCTGGCCACTGGCCGAGGGCCGTCCGGCCCTACCGTTGGTCTTTATTTCCCGTCACGGTGAAACCCCGCGCACTTTCGAGATTCTGAAGGACCTGGCGGCCGACCTGCCCTTGTCGCCGACCCAATTCAGCCTGTCGGTCCATAACGCGGTGATCGGCCTGTGGTCGATCATGCGCGGCGAAACCAGCGAAATGACCGCCCTGGCCGCCACGGGCGATGGGTTGGAGCACGGCGTGCTGGAGGCCGCAGCGCTGTTGAACGAAGGCTCGCCGGCGGTGTTGCTGGTGATTACCGAAGAACAACCGCCGCAGGTCTACGCACCGTGGGTCGATGACGTGCCTTTTCCCTATGCCGTGGGCCTGCTGCTGACCCCGGGCGACGATTGGCAACTGGACCTGTCCGCACAGGCCGACCACTCGCCAGGCGGCGACTGGCCCCATGCCCTGGATCTGTTGCGTACCCTGCTGAACAACGAAACCACCTGCCAACATGCCTGGAAGAATCGTGTATGGACCTGGCAACGCAACCGGTGACCGGCAAACATCGCGACGCCTATTACTGGCGCCTGGTCGCGACCGCCGCCAGCTTCGCCCTGTTCGGGCTGGGCGGGCTGTGCCTGCGTTTGCTGGTGTTCCCGTTGCTGGCCTGGTTGCCCGGAGATGCCAAGGCCCACCGACAAAGGGCTCGTCGCACCGTCGGGCGGTTGTTCTGGTTCTTTATCCGATTCATGGCCCGCACCGGGGTGCTCACCTACCAGATCGATGGTGCCGAACGGCTCGGGCGTCCCGGACAGATGATCATTGCCAATCACCCGTCGCTGATCGACGTGGTGTTCCTGATCGGGCTGGTGCGCGACGCCAACTGCGTGGTCAAGCAAAGCCTGTGGGAGAATCCTTTCACCCGTGGTCCATTGCGTTCTACCCAATACATCAGCAACGACGGCAGCATGGACATGCTCGATGCCGCCAGCGACGCCTTGCAAAATGGCCAGACGCTGATCGTCTTTCCCGAAGGGACGCGCACCCAGCCAGGCCAGGTGCCGGCCTTTCATCGGGGGGCCGCGGCCATTGCCCTGCGGGGTGCGAAAATCCTCACGCCCGTCACGATCAAGGTCAACCCCACGACCCTGACCAAGGCCGAACCCTGGTATCGCATCCCTTGGTGTCGCGTGCACTTCAGTTTTCACGTCGGGGCCGATATAGACCCACAGGCGTTCGCCGCGCTCGGCCCGCCACCCCAGGCTTCGCGCAGGCTCAACGATTTCTTGCATCACTATTACATCAAGGAGCTCGCCGAAGATGAGCGATCTGCACCGTGACATCAAACAGCTGATCATCGAAGCCCTTGGCCTGGAAGACATCGGCATCGACGACATCGGCGACCATCAGACCCTGTTCGGCGAAGGCCTGGGCCTGGACTCGGTGGATGCCCTGGAGCTTGGCCTGGCGATTCAGAAAAAATATGGCATCAAGATCGACGCCGACGCCAAGGACACCCGTAACCATTTCAGCAATGTGGCAAGCCTTGCGGCCTTCGTCACTGCAAAAAGCGCCTGAGACCGACCATGCAAACTCGTGACGACATTTTCAACACCCTGCGTGATGCCCTGGTCGAACTCTTCGAACTGGACCCAGCACGCGTGACGCTGGAATCGAACCTGTACCAGGACCTGGAAATCGACAGCATCGATGCGGTCGACCTGATCGATCACATCAAGCGCCAGACTGGCAAGAAAATCGCGGCCGAAGAATTCAAGTCGGTGCGCACCGTCAATGACGTGGTCGAGGCGGTCTATCGACTGGTCCAACCGGCCGCATGACCCGGCTGATTGGCCTCGGCCTGCTGCTGGCAGGCCTGCTGTACCCCTTTGCGGTGTATTTCGGCATGGAGCATTTCGCCCCGTGGCAGTTCGGGCTGCTGCTGGGGAGCCTGTGGCTGGCCCGGGCGTTGCTTGGCAAGGGCGGCGCCGGCAGCCGTTGGATGGCTGTCACGGCGATCGGTTTTTGTGTGTTGCTCGCGCTGTTCGACAGCCCGCTCCTGCTGCGCTGGTACCCGGTGCTGATCAGCGGGTTCATGCTCGGGCTGTTCGCCCTGAGCCTGAAATACGGCCCGCCGATGGTCGAACGCCTGGCCCGCCTGCGCGAACCGCAGCTGCCGGCCAAGGCCGTGGTGTATACCCGCCAGGTCACGGTGGCCTGGTGTGTGTTTTTCCTGTGTAACGGTTTGCTCGCCGCCGCCCTGACCATTTGGGCGCCGCTGAGCTGGTGGATGTTGTACACCGGCCTGATTTCCTACGGATTGATGGGGCTGCTGTTTGCCATTGAATGGCTCATACGACAACGGGTAAGAGGCCGCCCATGAATTGGATAACACTTGAGCAGATGTTGCTCAGGGCTCAGCCGGAACGCACCGTTACGGTCGCTCCGGCGCTGGATCATTCGCAACTGCGGGAGGCGGCGTTGTGCCTGGCGGCCGGCCTGCAAGCCAGGGGCGCGCGGCATGTGGCGGTGCACCTGGACGATGCCGCCGACCTGGCCATCGCCCTGCTCGGCGCTTGGCGTGCCGGGGTGCGGGTCCTGCTGCCCGCCGACCTGCAAGCGCAGACACGCCAGCGCTGGGCGGCGGACGTGGACCTGTGGCTGACCGACCAGCCCGGCGACACCCATCCCGGCGACGTGCGACACGCACCGATGGATGGCGCCGAACTGAACCTCGATCACTGTTGGCTGAGCCTGTGCACCTCCGGCTCCAGCGGCGAGCCCAAGCGCATCGAGAAAACCCTGCGGCAGTTGAGTAACGAAGTCCAGGCCCTGGAACAGCTGTGGGGCGCCGACCTCGGCCCGGCCTGCATGATCGGCAGCGTGGCCGCCCAGCACATCTACGGGCTGCTGTTCCGGGTGCTGTGGCCGCTGTGCGCCGGGCGTCCATTCATGCGTCGGCAACTGGCGTTTCCCGAGGACCTGCAACGGGCCAGCCGCGAACAACCGGCGTTCGCCTGGGTCGCCAGCCCGGCATTGCTCAAGCGCATGGGCGACAACCTCGATTGGCCGGCCCTGAGCAGCGTGCGCCGAGTGTTTTCCTCTGGCGGCGCCTTGCCCTCCGAGGCTGCACAAAGCTTGCAGCGACGCCTGGGACAATGGCCGACGGAAATTTTCGGCAGCTCGGAAACCGGCGGCATCGCCTGGCGCCAGGGCGGCGGATTGTGGCAACCCTTTGCCGGCGTTGAGTTGAGCCAGGACAGCGACGGCGCCTTGCTGATCGCTTCGCCCTATCTGCCGGCCGGGCATGTGGAACATACCGCTGACGCAGCGCGGATCGCCGACGACGGGCGCTTCGAGCTGCTCGGGCGACTGGACCGTATCGTCAAGCTTGAAGAAAAACGCATTTCCCTGCCGATGCTGGAACAAGCATTGGTGGCCCACGACTGGGTCAGCGAAGCGCGATTGGGCGTGGTGCAGGAGAATCGTGCCTCCCTTGGCGCGCTGGTAGTGCTGAGTGATGCCGGCCTGCATGCCTTGCGCAACCAGGGCAGACGCGCCGTTACCGAGGGCCTGCGCCGGCACCTGAGCGCCCACTGCGAAACCCTCGCCCTGCCACGGCGCTGGCGCTGGCTGCGGCAGTTGCCGCTCAACGCCCAGGGCAAGTTGCCCCAGGCCGAGGTCGAGGCGCTGCTGCTGGCGCCACGTCCAAAAGGCCCCGAAGTCCTGGAGCGAGTCGAAACCGATGGGGAGTGGAGCCTGCAATTGATCGTGCCGCCAGACCTGGCGTACTTCAGCGGTCATTTTCCCTCCGCGCCGGTGTTGCCAGGCGTGGTGCAGGTCGACTGGGCCTTGAGCCTCGGCCGACAACTGCTGGACCTGCCGCCCCGATTTGTCGGCATGGAAGTGCTGAAATTCCAGCAACTGGTGCGCCCCGGCGATGAAATCCAGCTGCACCTGCGTTTCGACCGCGAGCGCGGCAAGCTGTACTTTGCCTTCCGCAATGACACGGCGGTGTGCTCCAGTGGGCGGATTGTGTTGGGGGGCAACAATGCTTAGGCATCTGCACAAATCACTGTGGCGAGGGAGCTTGCTCCCGCTGGGCTGCGAAGCAGCCCCTGGTTTTGCAAGAGCGAGCGCTTCGCACTCGAGCGGGAGCAAGCTCCCTCGCCACAATGGATTTGTGAAGGGCAGAAAACATGCATAACCCCTGCGCCGTCATCCCGGTCTACAACCACGAAACCGCCATCTCGGCGGTGGTCCTGGCGTTGCTCGCCAACGGCCTGCCCTGTGTGCTGGTGGATGACGCCAGCAGCCCGGCGTGTGCCGCGGTGCTGGAACGGCTGGCCGAAGGCGAGCAGGTGCATCTGCTCAGGCTGGCCGTCAACCAGGGCAAGGGCGGTGCAGTGATGGCCGGCCTGCGCGAAGCCTCGCGCCTGGGTTTCAGCCATGCGCTGCAGGTGGACGCCGACGGACAGCACGATCTTGGCGACGTGAAAACGTTCATCGAGCAATCCCGGGCCCACCCGGACGCGGTGATCTGTGGGTATCCGCACTACGACGCCAGCGTGCCGAAAGGCCGCCTGTATGCGCGCTACCTGACCCACGTCATGGTCTGGATCAACAGCCTGTCCCTGAAAATCCGCGACTCGATGTGCGGTTTTCGGGTCTATCCCTTGGCACCGACCCTGGCCGTGATCGACTCGGCCAACATCGGCAAGCGCATGGATTTCGACTCGGACATCCTCGTGCGCCTGGCCTGGCGCAATCAGCCGATGCACTGGCTGCACACCCGGGTCCATTACCCCCAGGATGGGGTTTCGCACTTTCGCCTGTTCCACGACAACGTGCTGATTTCCAGCATGCACACCCGGTTGTTCTTCGGCATGCTGGTGCGCTTTCCCCTGATACTCTGGCGACGGTGGCGGGCATGAGTCTTCAGGCAGACAAACAGCATTGGGCCGACCGCCAGGAGCGCGGCAGTTACTGGCTGATGAAACTCACCGCCCTCGCCGCCAAGGTGCTCGGCCGGCGCTTGCTGACGCCGGTGCTATACGGCATCGTCCTGTACTTCTTCATTTTCGGTCGTAGCGCCCGGCAGGCGGCCTGGCAATACCAGCAACGCCTGGCCGACTGGAGCGCACGTCCCGAATTGCGCCCGACCCGCTGGCGGGTGTTCGGGCAGTTCATGGCCTTTGCCGATTCCCTGCTCGATAAACTCGACGTCTGGAACGGCAAGCTGAGCATCGACCAGATCGAAATCGTCGACCCGGCGCTGTTGCGCAATCACCTGCGCGATGCCCGCGGACAAATGCTGGTGGGCGCGCACCTGGGCAACCTGGAGATGTGCCGGGCCCTGGCCGAGCTGGGCGAGAAAGTCACCATGAACGTGCTGGTGCACACCAAGCACGCCGAGCAGTTCAACCGCTTGCTGGGCGAAGCCGGCGCCACGCACCTGCGGCTGATCCAGGTCAGCGAACTGGACCCGGTGATCATGTTGCAGCTGAGCGAACGCCTGGAGCGCGGCGAATGGCTGGCGATTGCTGGCGACCGCGTGCCGCTGCACGGCGGGCGCAGCGTGACCGTGGATTTCATGGGCCACCCGGCGGCATTCCCGCAAGGCCCGTGGTTGCTGGCCGGCCTGCTCAAATGCCCGGTCAACCTGCTGATGTGCCTCAAGCACGAGGGGCGCTATCGCGTCACCCTCGAACCCTTCGCCGATGCCGTGACGTGGAAGCGCAACGAGCGTGAGCAAGTGATCGCCCACTGGGCCGCCCGCTACGCCGAACGCCTGGCGCAATACTGCCTCCAGGGCCCGCAACAGTGGTTCAACTTTTACCCTTTCTGGAAGACCGATGACGATGCCCACTCTTGAGCCGGTAACCTTCGGCGAACGCCCCTTGCGCATTGAAGACGTGCTGGCCCTGGCCAACCGCCAGGCGCCGACGCAGTTGCAGGATGACCCGGCGTTCCGCCTGCGCATCGCCAAGGGTGCGCAATTCCTCGATTCCCTGCTGGACAAGGAAGGCGTGATCTACGGCGTGACCACCGGTTACGGCGACTCTTGCGTGGTGGCCGTGCCGCTGCACCACGTCGAGGCCCTGCCCCGTCACCTGTACACGTTCCACGGCTGCGGCTTGGGCAAGCTGCTCGACGCCCAGGCCACTCGCGCCGTGCTCGCGGCGCGTTTGCAGTCGCTGTGCCACGGCGTGTCGGGGGTGCGGGTGGAACTGCTGGAACGCCTCCAGGCCTTTCTCGAACACGACATCCTGCCGCTGATTCCGGAAGAAGGTTCGGTGGGCGCCAGCGGCGATTTGACGCCGCTGTCCTACGTCGCCGCCACGCTTTCCGGCGAACGGGAGGTCATGTTCCGTGGCGAGCGCCGCCTGGCCGCCGACGTGCACCGTGAACTGGGCTGGACGCCGCTGGTGCTGCGGCCCAAGGAAGCCCTGGCGCTGATGAACGGCACCGCGGTGATGACCGGCCTGGCCTGCCTGGCCTTCGCCCGCGCCGACTACCTGCTGCAATTGGCGACCCGCATCACCGCGCTGAACGTGGTCGCCCTGCAAGGCAACCCGGAACACTTCGATGAACGCCTGTTCGCCGCCAAACCACATCCGGGGCAGATGCAAGTCGCCGCGTGGCTGCGCAAGGACCTGGCAATCGACGCGCCGACCGCGCCACTGCATCGCCTGCAAGATCGCTATTCCCTGCGCTGCGCGCCGCATGTGCTCGGGGTATTGGCCGACAGCCTGGGCTGGCTGCGCGGGTTCATCGAAACCGAACTCAACAGCGCCAACGACAACCCGATCATCGACGCCGAAGCCGAGCGCGTGCTCCATGGCGGGCATTTCTACGGCGGGCATATCGCCTTCGCCATGGACAGCCTGAAGAACCTGGTGGCCAACGTCGCCGACCTGCTGGACCGGCAACTCGCGCTGCTGGTGGACGAGCGCTACAACCACGGCCTGCCGAGCAACCTTTCCGGCGCCAGTGCCGAGCGAGCGATGCTCAACCACGGCTTCAAGGCCGTGCAGATCGGCACCAGCGCCTGGACCGCCGAAGCCCTGAAAAACACCATGCCGGCCAGCGTGTTCTCGCGCTCCACCGAGTGCCACAACCAGGACAAGGTGAGCATGGGCACCATCGCCGCCCGGGATGCGATCCGCGTGCTGGAACTGACCGAACAAGTGGCCGCCGCCACCTTGCTCGCCGCCAACCAGGGCGTCTGGCTGCGCAGCCGTGCCGAAGACGCACGTCCACTGCCACCGGCCCTGGCCGCCATGCACGAGCAACTGGCCGAGGATTTCCCTCCGGTCATCGAAGACCGCGCCCTGGAAGGCGAACTGCGCCTGTGCCTGCAACGTATCGCCGAGCAACACTGGAGGCTGCATGCGTAGCCAAGGTGTTTTGCACGTCGACACGCAGATCGTGGTGCCATTTTTCGACGTCGATTCGATGAACGTGGTCTGGCACGGCCATTACGTCAAATACCTGGAAGTGGCCCGCTGTGCCCTGCTCGACCTGATCGGCCACAACTACAACGACATGCTCGAATCGGGCCATGCGTGGCCGGTGATCGACCTGCAGTTGCGCTACGTACGCGGTGCCGTGTTCGGCCAGGCCCTGACCGTGCGCGCCAGCCTGGTGGAGTGGGAAAACCGGCTGAAGATCAATTACCTGATCAGTGACGCCGCGACAGGCGAACGCTTCACCCGGGCCAGTTCAGTGCAAGTGGCCGTGGACATGGCCACTCGCGAGATGCTGCTGGCCTCGCCACGGGTCTTTGTCGAAGCCGTCGAGAGGAAACTGTCATGAAGCGCCTGTTCATCTGGTTGCTGCTGTGCAGCCTGTCGCCGCTGGCCCAAGCGTTCGATCTACAACAATTAAGTGACCAGCTGGCCCGCCCGGAGGTGATCCACGGCCAGTTCATCCAGGAAAAACACCTGCGCGCCCTGCCCCAACCCCTCACCAGCAAGGGCCGCTTCGTGCTGGCGAAAAACCACGGGCTGCTGTGGTTGCTGCAAACCCCGCTGCAACAGGACTACCGCATCACCGCCCAGGGCATCGCCCGGCGGGACGGCAATGCCTGGCAAATGCTGCCGAACAAGAGTGCCGGCGCCGAGCAGAACCGGCTGTTCCTGGCGGTATTGCAGGGCGACAGCAGTGGCCTGCAACGGGATTTCGAGCTGAGCCTGTCGGGCGAGCCGCAGCAGTGGAAGCTCACCTTGACCCCGCGCTCGGTGCTGCTCAAGCAAGTCTTCAACCAGATCAACATCGACGGCGGCGAACTGGTCCAGCGCATCGAATTGCTGGAAACCCAGGGCGACAGCACCGTGCTGCGCATGCTGGACGCTACCGCCGCGCAACCTTTGAGCGAAGCGGAGCAACATGATTTTGCCGAGTGAACGGATGCTGCCCCGGCTGTTCCTGATCCTGCTGCTGGCGGTGCTCGCGCTCGCCGGCTGGCAATGGCGCAACGGCGCGCCGCTGTCGGCCAACCTCATGGAGCTGGTGCCGGGCACATCGCCCGACGCCCTGGAACTGATCGCCGAGCAGCGCATGCAGGAGCCGCTCAACCGCGAGGTGCTGGTGCTGGTCGGCCATACCGATCGCCAGCAAGCCATCGCCCTGGCGCAAACCCTGGGCGAGCAATGGCAGGCCAGCGGCCTGTTCGACAAGGTGCAGTGGACGCTGCAGGCCGACGTGCCGGCGCTGCGCACGCAACTGCTCAACGGCCGGCTGGCGATGCTCTCGGCGGCGGACCGGGAGCAATTGATCGAGCAGCCCCAGGCCTTCATCCAGCAGCGGGTGCAGGCCTTGTTCGATCCGTTCAGCGGTTTCAGCCTGGTGCCGAACCAGGACGATTGGCTGGGCCTGACCGGGCGTATCCAGAACAGCCAGCCACAACGCGGTGCGATCCAATTCGACATCGGCAGCGGTGCATTGGTCGCCGATGCCGACGGTAAAAGCTGGGTGATGCTGCGGGCCCGCGCCCAGGGCAACGCGTTCGACATGAACCTGCCGCTGCAAGTGGCCGAGCTGCTGCAACGCAGCCGCGACCAGGCGAGCCAGGCCCAAGGGCAATTGCTGGCCGCCAGTGGCCTGCTGTACGCCGCCAGCGGCCAGCAACAGGCGTCGCGGGAAATCACCTGGGTTGGCGGTGGTGCAACCATCGGCATCTTGATGCTGCTGTTGCTGGCCTTCCGGCGCCTGCGTGTGTGGCTGGCGTTCGTGCCGGTGCTGGTGGGCATGCTGTTCGGCGCGGTGGCGTGCGTGGCGTTGTTCGGACGCATGCATGTGATGACGTTGGTGCTGGGTTCGAGCCTGATCGGTGTCGCGGTGGATTACCCGCTGCACTACCTGTCCAAGAGCTGGAGCCTCAAGCCGTGGCGCAGCTGGCCGGCCTTGCGCCTGACCCTGCCGGGGCTGAGCCTGAGCCTGGCGACCACCTGCATCGGCTACCTGGCCCTGGCCTGGACGCCGTTCCCGGCCCTGACCCAGATCGCGATATTCTCCGCCGCCGGGCTGGTCGGCGCCTACTTGACCGCGGTCTGCCTGTTGCCGGCGCTGCTCAAAGGCGCAGACCTGCGTCCGGCCCAGTGGCCGCTGCGGCTGTGCGAATGCCTGCTCCAGATCCGCCAAGCGTTATTGGCAAGGGTGCCCACGCCGGTGCTGCTGGTGCTGTTGCTGAGCTTCTGCGCGGGCGGCCTCTGGCACCTGACCACGAAAAACGATATCCGCCAATGGATCGGCACGCCCCAGCACCTCACCGACGAAGCCCGCGACATCGCGCGCATCACCGGCTTTCAGCCCACCAGCCAGTTCTTCCTGATCCGCGCCGATGATCAGCCCCAACTGCTGGAGCGCCAGACCGCCCTCAACGAGCGACTGGACCAGTTGATCGCCCTGGAAAAACTCCAAGGCTACCTGTCACTGAACCAACTGGTAAGCCCGCCCGCCGACCAGCAGAAAGTGCGCCAAGCACTGGCCCGATTGCCGGACTTCTGGCAACCGCTGCTTGACCTGGGCGTGCCGGTCGCCGCACTGCAAGGGGAGCTGGCGCAATTGCAGGCCTTGCCGGTGACAGACATCGATGCCGCGCTGGCCGGTCCCCTGGCCGAGCCGTACCGCACACTCTGGCTCGGCCCCACGACGCAAGGCGTGGCCGCCATGATCAGCCTGCAAGGCTTGAACGATGCCGCGCTGCTGCGCGTGCAAGCCGTAGACCTGCCGGGCGTGCAACTGGTGGATCGCCTGGGTGACCTGAACCGGGTCTTCGCCGCCACGCAGGTCAGCGCCGCCGAGTTGAAACTGGCCTCCTGCGTGCTGATTGTGCTGCTGCTGATCTGGCCTTTCGGGGTTAGCGCGGCCTTGCGCATCGTTGCCCTGCCGTTGCTGGCCGCGCTATGCAGCCTGGCGAGCCTCGGCTGGCTGGGACAACCACTGACGTTGTTCAGCCTGTTCGGCCTGTTGCTGGTGACGGCCATCGGCGTCGATTACGCGATCCTGATGCGCGAACAGATCGGCGGTGCCGCCGTGAGCCTGCTGGGCACCCTGCTGGCAGCGGTCACCACCTGGCTGTCGTTCGGCCTGCTGGCATTGTCCAGCACACCCGCGGTGAGTAACTTCGGCCTGGCGGTGAGCCTGGGGCTGGCGTTCAGTTTCATGCTGGCGCCGTGGGTCGGGCGCCAGGAACACCCTATACCTGCTCAAGAAGATCAACGATGACCCAGGATATTCAAGGAATCCCCATGCCTGTCACTGAAACGGAATATCGCCAGGTCGTCATCATCGGTGCCGGCCCCTCCGGTGCCATCGCCGCTGCCCTGCTCAAGCGCAAGGGCCACGATGTGCTGGTCATCGAGCGCCAGCATTTTCCACGGTTCTCCATCGGTGAGAGCCTGTTGTCCCATTGCCTGGATTTCGTTGAAGAAGCCGGCATGCTCGATGCGGTGAATGCCGCCGGCTTCCAGCGCAAGAACGGCGCCGCGTTTGCCTGGGGCGAACGCTACAGCGCCTTCGATTTTGGCGAAACCTTCAGCAACGGCAAGCCCACGACTTTCCAGGTGCAACGCGCCGACTTCGACAAGTTGCTGGCCGACCAGGCCGCCCTGCAAGGCGTGGAAATCCGCTACGGCCAAGCGATCACCAGCGCCGACTTCAGCCTCGCCAAGCCACGCCTGGGCGTGCAGCGCGAAGACGGCAGCGAGTACCGTGTCGAAGCCGACTTCGTGCTCGATGCCAGCGGCTATGGCCGCGTCCTGCCGCGCCTGCTGGACCTTGAGGCGCCGTCGAACTTCCCGGTGCGCCAGGCCGTGTTCACCCACATCGAGGATCGCATCGACGCCCCGGCGTTCGACCGGGAAAAAATCCTCATCACCACCCACCCGAGCAAACGCGACGTGTGGTTCTGGACCATTCCGTTCAGTGGCGGACGCTGCTCGGTGGGCGTGGTCGCGGCGGCGGAACATTTCGCCGGCCGCACCGACGACCTCGATGCGTGCCTGCGCGGTTTCATCGACGAAACCCCGAGCCTGGCCGGCGTACTGCAGAACGCGGTGTGGGATACTCCGGCGCGGACCATCGGCGGCTACTCGGCCAACGTCAAGACCCTGCACGGCCCGGGCTTTGCCCTGTTGGGCAACGCCGCGGAATTCCTCGACCCGGTGTTCTCCTCCGGCGTGACCATTGCCATGCGGTCGGCGAGCATGGCCGCCGACGTGCTCCACCGTCAGCTGCAAGGGGAAAGCGTGGATTGGCAAAGTGAGTTCGCCGAACCGCTCAAGCGCGGCGTCGATACCTTCCGCTGCTACGTCGAAGGCTGGTACGCCGGGACGTTCCAGGACGTGATTTTCTACACTGAAGGCTCTGACGACATCCGCCGCATGATCAGCTCGATCCTGGCCGGCTACGCCTGGGATCAGCGCAACCCGTTCGTCAGTGAACCCAAGCGGCGCCTGCGCATGCTCTCGGAAATCTGCGCGAGCCCGGCGCCGAGTCAGCAACCATGAGCTACCTGAGCGACAACTACGTCGAAGAAACCCGCTTCGGCTTCTGGTTCCTGCGCAGCCACACCTGGCAGCACCATGTGTTGCGCGTGGCGATCAACGACCTGCGCAGCCTGTTCAGCACCGCGCTGCCGACCAACCCGGTACTGCTGGACGCCGGCTGCGGCCAGGGCAAGTCGTTCCAGTACCTGCGCCAGGCGTTCGCACCACAACGCCTGATCGGCGTGGATGCCGACCCTCACAGCCTCGACCTGAGCCGGGAGGAAGCCGCGCGCCAGGGCATGGCCGTGGAGCTGATCGGCAGCGACTGCGCGACCTTGGCGGTGCCCGACGCCAGCGTCGACCTGCTGTTCTGCCACCAGACGTTCCATCACCTGGTGGAACAGGAAAAAGCCCTCGCCGAGTTCTACCGCGTCCTCAAGCCCGGCGGCTATTTGCTGTTCGCCGAATCCACCGAAGCCTACATCGACACCTGGGTGATCCGCTGGCTGTTCCGCCATCCGATGCACGTGCAGAAAAGTGCTGCGCAGTACCTGCAGATGATCCGCGATCAAGGGTTCCAGTTCGAAGAACGCAACGTGTCCTACCCGTACCTGTGGTGGAGCCGCGCCAAGGATTTCGGCCTGCTGGAGCGCTTCGGCCTACGCCGGCCCAAGCCCTTTGGCGAACGTGAGGAAACCTTGGTCAACGTGGTGGCGCGCAAGCCTTGCGAAGGGGCTGCCGGATGATCCGTGGCCTGCTGATCGCCTGCGTGTTGCTGCTCAGTGCCTGCGCCAGCCAGGCACCGTTGCCCGCCCGCACGCCAACCCTGGCGCTGCCGATGCAACTGCACATCGAGCGGACAATGGCCGGCCAGCGTCAGGACTGGTTGCTGGTGGTCCAGCGCGAAGGCACTGGCATCCGTTGGTCGATGATGGACCCGTTGGGCATTCCCCTGGCCCGCCAGCGCCTGGTCGATGGCCAGTGGCAGGCCGACGGTCTGCTGCCCCCCAATGCCGAGGCCCGGGAGTTGTTCGCCGCCCTGCTGTTCGCCCTGACGCCTGAGGTCGAGCTGCCCGGCAACTACCCGGCGGCGCGACAACAGGCCTCGCAACGGAGCCTCGAGAATCGTTGGCAGGTGCGCTACACACAACCGCTGGATTTTGAAATGAGCCTGCCCCAAGGCCTGCGCTACCGCATCACACCGTTGACCGAGAACGCCCCATGACTCATGCCGATCAGCCAAGTGAACACCACGGGGAAACACACAAACCGTGGCGAGGGAGCTTGCTCCCGCTGGGTCGGTCCGACGCCTCGGGCGCAGCAGCCCAAAAACAGGGCCGCTTCGCGCCCCAGCGGGAGCAAGCTCCCTCGCCACAGGATTATTGCTCGGCTTTATTTCTCTTACTGACTGGCATTAGCCCATGACCGCCTATTTGAATGCCCTCGGGGTGATCTGCGCCCTGGGTCGCGACAAACACACCGTCGCGCGCAACCTGTTTGCCGGCGACTGCTCGGGCGTGCGTATCGAGGACGGCTGGGTGGCCGAACGGGCCTTGCCGGTCGCCGCGGTGCCCGGTGAACTCGCGTCCATCCCCCCGGCCCTGGCAGCGCAACGCAGCCGCAACAATCAACTGCTGTTGGAGGCGGGGCTGCAAATCCGCGCCGAGATCGACCAAGCCATCCAGGCCTACGGTCGCGCCCGCATCGGCATCGTCCTGGGCACCAGCACATCGGGTATCGATGAGGCCAGCCAGGGCATCGCCCATTACCTGCGCGAGCAACGCTTCCCTGACGGCTATGACTACCAGCAACAGGAGCTCAGCGCGCCGGCCAACTTTCTTTCCGACTGGCTCGGCCTCAGTGGCCCGTCCTACGTGATTTCCACGGCCTGCACCTCCAGCGCCCGCGCCTTGATGAGCGCCCGGCGCCTGTTGGACCTGGGCCTGTGCGATGCCGTGCTGTGCGGTGGCGTGGACAGCTTGTGCAAATTGACCCTCAACGGTTTTTCCGCACTGGAGGCGGTGTCGAACGAGCGCTGCAATCCGTTCTCGGTGAACCGCAGCGGCATCAACATCGGCGAAGCAGCGGTGCTGTTTCTCATGTCCAAGACGCCAGGCGAGGGTGTACCGATTGCCTTGCTCGGCGACGGCGCCAGTTCCGATGCCCACCATATTTCCGCGCCTGAGCCCAGCGGTCGCGGCGCGCGCCAGGCCATGGAAAAAGCCCTGCGCTGCGCCGGCCTCGACGCCAGCCAGATCGATTACCTGAACCTGCACGGCACCGCCACGCAACACAATGACGCCATGGAAAGCCAGGCCGTGGCCGGGCTGTTTCCGGCGGGCGTGCCCTGCTCGTCCACCAAGCCCATGACCGGCCATACCCTCGGTGCGGCGGGGGCGTTGGAAGCGGCGTTCTGTTGGCTGGCCCTGAGCACCGAAAACACCGCCCTGGCCCTGCCGCCGCATGTCTGGGACGGCCAGGCCGATCCTGCCCTGCCGGCGCTGGACTGGGTCACCATCCACACCCGCCTGGACCCGGCCACCCCGCGTCGCCTGATGAGCAACTCATTTGCCTTCGGCGGCAACAACGTCAGCCTGATTATCGGAGACGCCCCATGATTGACTGGCCGCTCGCCGAACTGCTGCCCCATGCCGGCGACATGATCCTCATCGACCGGATCCTGTCGTTCGATGACGAACAGATCCACACCCACGCCACCGTCACGTCCGGCGGCTTGTTCAACCGCGACGACGGTGCACTGCCGGCCTGGGTCGGCATCGAGTTGATGGCCCAGAGTGTCGCGGCGTTTGCCGGTTGCCACGCACGCCAACGCGGCGATGCCGTGGCGCTGGGTTTTCTGCTCGGCACCCGCAAGTTCGAATGCAACGTCGACTGTTTTCCCCTTGGCACCGAGCTGAGCATCCATGGCGTGCGCTCCCTGGAAGACGACAACGGCATGGGCGTGTTCGAATGCCACATCCACGCGCCAGGCATCCATGCCACGGCCCGGCTCAATGTCTTCCGTCCGCCCCAGGCCGCCCATTACCTTCATGAACCGCCCGCAACAGGAAACCCGTCATGACTGAATCCGTACTGGTCACCGGCTCCAGCCGTGGCATCGGTCGCGCGATCGCCCTGCGCCTGGCCCAGGCTGGGCATGACATCGTGCTGCACTGCCGCAGCGGCCGCGCCGAGGCCGAAACGGTCCAGGCGCAAATCCAGGCCTTGGGCCGCAACGCCCGGGTGCTGCAATTCGACGTGGCCGACCGCGCCGCCTGCAAGGCCGTTCTCGAAGCCGACGTGGAAACCCACGGCGCCTATTACGGCGTGGTGCTCAATGCCGGCCTGACCCGCGATGGCGCCTTCCCGGCCCTGAGCGAGGACGACTGGGATGTGGTGATGCGCACCAACCTCGACGGTTTCTACAACGTGCTGCATCCGGTGATGATGCCGATGATCCGTCGCCGCGCCGCCGGACGGATCGTCTGCATCACCTCGGTTTCCGGGCTGATCGGCAATCGCGGCCAGGTCAACTACAGTGCCTCGAAGGCTGGGTTGATCGGCGCGGCCAAGGCATTGGCAATCGAGTTGGGCAAGCGCAAGATCACCGTCAATTGCGTCGCGCCGGGGTTGATCGACACTGCCATGCTCGATGAAAACGTACCCGTGGAAGAACTGATGAAAATGATCCCCGCCCAGCGCATGGGCACCCCGGAAGAAGTGGCGGGCGCGGTGAACTTCCTGATGTCCGCCGAAGCCGGCTACATCACCCGGCAGGTCCTGGCCGTCAACGGAGGCTTGTGCTGATGAAGCGCGTCGTCGTCACCGGCATGGCCGGCATCACGTCCATAGGCAGCGACTGGGACACCATCGCCGCCAACTTCGCCGCCAACCGCAGCGGCATCCGACGCATGGATGAGTGGGACCGTTTCACCGAACTGAACACCCGCCTGGCCGGGCCCATCGACGACTTCCAGGTTCCGGCCCACTGGACCCGCAAGCAACTACGCAGCATGGGCCGGGTCTCGCGCCTGGCGGTGGGCGCGGCGGAACAGGCCCTGGCCGATGCCGGCCTGCTGGGCGACGAATCGATCAAGGACGGGCGCATGGGCGTGTCCTGCGGTTCGTCCACCGGCAGCACCGACGAGATCAAGGCGTTCGGCAACATGCTGCTCAACAGCGTGGCCGAAGGGTTGAACGCCAACTCCTACGTGCGAATGATGCCCCACACCACGGCGGCCAACATCAGCATCTTCTTCGGGCTGACCGGACGCCTGATCCCGACGTCCAGTGCCTGCACCAGCGGCAGTCACGGCATCGGCTATGCCTACGAAGCCATCAAGTTCGGCCGCCTGCCGTTGATGCTCGCCGGCGGCGCGGAAGAACTGTGCCCGACCGAAGCGATGGTCTTCGATGCCCTATACGCCACCAGCCTGAAAAACGATGCGCCGCAAACCAGCCCCCGGCCCTACGACAAGGGTCGCGATGGCTTGGTGATCGGCGAAGGCGCCGGCATGCTCGTGCTGGAAGAACTGGAGCACGCCCTGGCCCGGGGCGCACGGATTCACGCCGAGATCGTCGGCTTTGGCAGCAACGCCGACGGCCAGCACGCCACCCGTCCCGAACTGATCACCATGCGCCGGGCCATGGAACTGGCCTTGGAAGACGCCGGCCTCGAACCCTCGGCCATCGGCTACGTCAATGGCCATGGCACCGCCACCGAACAGGGCGACATTGCCGAAACCCAGGCCACGAGCAGCCTGTTTGGCGAACACATGCCCATCAGCTCGCAGAAGAGCTTCCTCGGCCACACCCTGGGCGCCTGCGGAGCGCTGGAGTCCTGGTTCAGCATCGAAATGCTGAACCGCGACCTCTACGTGCACACGTTCAACCTCGATGAAGTCGACCCCCAGTGCGGCAAGCTCGATTACCTGCGCAACGAATTCCGGCCGATGAGCCATGAATACGTGATGAACAACAACTTCGCCTTCGGTGGGGTCAACACCTCGCTGATTTTCCGCCGCTGGCATTGATAACCGCTATCCCTGGTCAAGGAGACTGATGATGTCATTGAAGAAAATCGCTGTTACCGCCGCCCTGTTGCTCAGCGCCATGCCGCCCCTCAGCCAGGCCCGTGATACCACGCTTTACCTGCCTTTCGACAAAGTCGTCAACGAAGCCATCCGCACCGGCAAGATCGACCGCAGCGTGAAGTTTTACCTGGCGGGCGACGAGCCTCAGGGCAAAGTCAGCGTGCTCAGCGCTGGCGAAGTCACCAATAAAAAAACCAATGCCTTCAACAAATCCGACGTAGAAGCCTGCGAATGGGTAGTGCAATCGGCGCTGATCAGCCTGCACCAAGCCGCCAAGGCCGCGGGCGCCAACGCCGTTATCAACATCGTCAGCTTCTACAAGCGCAACGAACGCCGGGATGCCACCACCTATGAATGCCACGCCGGCGCGATCATGGCCGGTGTTGCGTTGAAAGGGGACTTGGCGAAGGTGCAATAAAAAGCGCCTGGAGCTGTGTAGGAGCGGTAGGAGCGGTAGGAGCTGACGAGTGCAACGAGGCTGCGATCTTTCCTCAGATATTTAGTCCCAAAAAGATCGCGGCCTTCGGCAGCTCCAGGGCCGATCGCGGTGGGGCAGCGCCGATGAGGCTGATGTGCCGCCGTCATCGCGAGCAAGCTCAGCTCCCACAGGGTTCATTGGCACCCCCAAACATTGCCGACACCCCAGGTCCACTGTGGGAGCGAGCCTGCTCGCGAAAGCGGTGGTTCAGTTGGCGTAGATGTCGATTGCACTGCCATCATCGAGAGCACGCTCGCTCCCACAAGTTCTGGGCTTGGCGCCATGGTGCTCTTCAACCTGTTTGGAAATATCCGGCAGCCCGTTTGCCAAGCAAGAATCTTGCTCTCGCTGGTCGGCAGCCCTCGTTCACAAAAGATAATCCTAAATCGTACTCGGGTGCAGGCGATGAACCTCCGCCAGCTTGAGAGCAGGCAAAAAATCCTCCGCCATCGGCACCCCCTCCCGCACGATGATCATGAAACGCCTCTGAAGCGTATTGATAATCTCGTCACCATTGCTCAGGCGACTGCCGACCAGCGCAATGTCGCTATTGTTTTTCCCAGCGCCGGTGATGATCCGTGCCGTGCTGCCATCGGCGTATACCACCTCATCGCCTTTCTGCGCGGCGCGTACTTTCCAGCCATTGTCCAAGGTGAACGTCAACGACGATGACACTTGCTGGATCGTTCCGCCGTCCCGCGTCTGGCTGCCCTCGGTGGCCACTCGATAGATGGCGATTGGCGGATGAGCTTCGACAAAGGCTTTTTGTCGACTCACGAATGCCGCGACGTCTTCGCCGTAACCCTCAAGTAGCCGGGGCTCCAAGTACAAGTCATCCAGATGACGAAGAGCTTCATGGGAGATTTCGTTGGTGTAGGGGGCATCCAAAGATGAGTGCATTTCCAGGGACCTCATTCATGGGCTTCAGGCTGCATCCCTTGCACGGGGAAGGAGCACTGAGCCGGCGGCTTCGGAATGATGAATGAGACGTTGCAGCGCGGGTGAGTCGCAACCCCTGCGGAGTGGTCTGTGTTACGAATCGGAAGCGTCGTAACTGGAAATGTGCGTTTTCCTACAGCCGAAAGGTATTCGACACAACTTTTCGTCCCGCCCTGTCCTGCTGATGCCGATTTAGGCAGCGCTCTTTGCCGCTTGTCGGAACTGTCAGCTCTGACAGTTTCGATGGGCGTCCCCATGGCTTCAGGCTTTTAGCCGTTATCCAGGTCAACGTTCGTTAAAACTGTTCGACCTTATGAGCTGCAATTCGCATCTCAAGAAAATTAACTTGGCTCCAAACATGGATGAAAAATTGATCAACACAATAGCCTGGTCGGGCCGCGCAGCCATGTCTTCCAAACACGCAACAGCGTCTTCGGCGGAACCAAACAGCGTCGTTGTCGACGGCGCGACATTTACCCATTCCTATGTGTCCGTGAACGGTATTCGCCTCCACTACCTTATGGGCGGTGACGGTGAACACCCGATTTTGCTGGTGCATGGTTTTCCGGGCAGTTGGCGTAGTTGGGAACCGTTGATGGGCACGTTGGTGCGTGCCGGTTATACGCCCGTGATTCCTGATTATCGTGGAGCGGGGGCAACTGATGTATCAGCCAGTGGCTACGATAAAAAAAGCATGGCGCATGACTTACACGAACTGATAACGCTCTTGGGCTTCAAGCAGGTTGATATCGTAGGTCACGACATGGGTTTAATCGTTGCCTATGCCTACGCGGCACTGTATCCGGATGAAACGAAACACATCGTATTGATGGATGGGTTCATTCCAGGCATCCCCGGGTGGGAAAACGCTTATAACGGAAACCCTGCTGCGGGCACTACCAGCAAATGGCATTTTCGCTTCTTTGGCAAAACGGCCATTGGCATGATCAAAGGGCATGAAAAAACCTACCTGGATATGTTTTTTGATGACTTTGTATTCGAGGGCAACGATAAAGTGTCCGATGAAGTGCGACAGGCATTGGTAGACGACTACGCCCGGCCAGGCCGCATGGAAGCGGCATTCAAGCTTTATGCAGCCTGGATAGAGCATGACGCGAACGACAACCTGGCGTTTGCCAAGCATAAATTGACTGTTCCGCTACTCACCATCGGCGGCGACCACTCGAGAGGAAAAACCTTGGCCGAGCAGGCCCTGTGCATTGCGACACAACCGCACTCATTGATATTGGTCAATACCGGCCATTGGGTGCTGGAGGAGCAAATGCAAGCGACCAGTGAGGCAATCCTGGCGTTCCTCACAATAAAAAAATGACAAGTGCGCCCACTATCAAATCAACAAGCCTGCGACTGTCTGGAGGATGACCGAAAGAGAAAGCTGCCCAGGTTCATGATGGAGTCATGAACGAGGAAGGCGCCTTTCGGCGCCCTCTCAAACAGCACGAATCAAGACAGCCGGGTTATTGCGCTTGAATCAACTTGCTTTCCGCCACGCCGGCACGGCCGGTTTTATCATCGACGACCTGCAGGTTGTTACGAGCCTTGATGAAACCCACTTTCACTTCCTGCCAGACGAAATAGTTCTTGCCGGCCTCTGCGCTGAGCTTGAGCTCTGAATCGTTTTCCGCAGATGAGACCAGCGTCTGCTGGCCAGCCGGTACCGTTAGCATCAAATACGACTTGGCAACGGTCTGTCCGACGGCTTTGCCGTTGAGTGTTACCGGCATTTTTACCCCGGCACCCATGCTCTCGTTGCGGTAAACGTAGATATTCGCTTTGTCAGGGACAGTCTGGAAGGTTTTCGCCTGCGCATCCTGGGTGTCATCCGCCATTTTTACCGAAGCACACCCTGTGGTCAGCGCGGCGACTGCCAGCAAGGCGGTAAAGGTCAACTGCTTGAACATCCTGTTTCTCCATGATTGGGTTGGTCGAACAATTGAATATCGGCCGAGACGTTGGAAAACTAAAGCAATCTTCATATGCCGGCCAAGGGTGGATGCTGCCATGGCGCCTGGCAACAGCAAGCCTCAAGCCCAGACAGGTAACGCCACCCCATCGGTCAACAACGCCACAAACGCCGCCGCCATCGGCGAACGCTGGTCCTTGCGCTGCACGAGCCACACCGCCGACACCGCCGCCGGGTCGAGTAGCGGGCGATAAACCACCCCATCGATACGCATCCGCTGGTAGGACGCCGGCAATACCGAAACGCCCAGCCCCGCCGCGACCAAGCCAATGATGGTCATGGCTTCACCGGCTTCCTGGGCGAAATGCGGGCTGAAACCGGCGTCGCGGGCCAGGCTCAGGAGTTGAGCGTAGAGGCCGCTGCCGTAGCTGCGGGGGAAAAATACAAACGGCTCCTGGGCCAAGGCCGAGAGGAACAGGCCGTCTTCGTTGCCTTGGGCCAGGGGATGCTTGGCACTGAGCACGGCCACCAGCGGTTCGCGGCTGAGTTCGATTTCCGTCAAGGTGTCGGGCAGGGGCAGCGGGCGCATGATGCCCACCTCGATCACTTCATCGAGCAGTGCGTCGGCGACTTGGGTACTGCTCATTTCCCGCAGGTTCAGGTGCACCGCCGGGAAGCGTTGCCGGAATGAAAAAATCGCCTGGGGGATGGTGGAATTGAACGGTGCCGAGGAGGTGAAGCCGATTTTCAGCTCACCCAGTTCCCCTAGCTGGGCACGGCGGGCTACGTCGGCGGCCTTTTCGACTTGGGCCAGTACCCGTCGCGCCTCCTCGAGGAACAACCGCCCGGCCTCGCTCAATTCGACCCGACGGTTGGTACGCTCGAACAACCGCGCACCAATCTCTTGCTCCAGCGCTTGGATCTGCTGGCTCAACGGCGGTTGGGAGATCCCCAGGGCCAACGCGGCCCGGCCAAAATGCAGTTCTTCGGCCACAGCGATGAAGTAACGCAGGTGACGCAGTTCCATGGGCCATCCAATAGGTCGTTTAACGACTTAAACAGGTCGAACAATATATTGGATAGAAACATTAGCCGGCTATATGCTTTTTTCATTGCCTGCCTGATCGTGTCCTTGCGAGGTCCACTGTGAAAACTGCTGTCGCTCCACTGGCCCATGAAATCCCGCCGCGTGCGCAGGACGATGTCGCCGTCGAACTCAAGGACATCTACATCGAGAAAGGCACGCCGTTGTTCATGCGCACGGTGCTGGCGCTGTTCTGCGGTGGCTTTGCGACCTTCGCCCTGTTGTATTGCGTGCAACCGATGATGCCGCTGCTGTCCAAGGAGTTTTCCATCAACGCGGCGCAGAGCAGCCTGGTCTTGTCGGTGGCGACCGGCCTGCTCGCCATCGGCCTGCTGATCACCGGTCCGATTTCCGACCGCATCGGCCGCAAATCGGTGATGGTCACGGCGCTGTTCGCCGCGTCGCTGTGCACGATTGCCAGCGCGATGATGCCGACTTGGGACGGTGTACTGCTGCTACGCGCCTTGGTCGGGCTGTCGTTGAGCGGGTTGGCGGCGGTGGCGATGACTTACCTGAGCGAGGAAATCCACCCCAAGCACATCGGCCTGGCGATGGGGCTGTACATCGCCGGCAACGCCATCGGCGGCATGTGCGGACGCCTGATCGCCGGGGTCCTGATCGACTTCGTCAGTTGGCACACCGCGATGCTGGTGGTAGGTGGCCTGGCGCTGATTGCGGCGGCGGTGTTCTGGCGGATTCTTCCCGAGTCACGCAACTTCCGTCCCCGTTCCCTGCACCCGCGCAGTCTGTTGGACGGTTTCACCCTGCACTTTCGCGATGCCGGGTTGCCGCTGTTGTTTCTCGAAGCGTTCGTGCTGATGGGCGCCTTCGTGACGCTGTTCAACTACATCGGCTATCGCCTGCTGGCCGAGCCTTATCATCTGGATCAGGCCTTCGTCGGGTTGCTGTCGGTGGTGTATCTGTCGGGTATCTACAGCTCGGCAAAAGTCGGCGCACTGGCGGACAAGCTCGGTCGGCGCAAAATGCTCTGGGCGACCATCGCGCTGATGCTCGCTGGCCTCTTGCTGACCATGGCCACGCCGCTGTGGCTGGTGATCCTGGGCATGCTGGTGTTCACCTTCGGTTTCTTCGGCGCCCATTCGGTGGCCAGCAGTTGGATCGGCCGCCGCGCTCTCAAGGCCAAGGGCCAGGCCTCGTCGCTTTATCTGTTCAGCTATTACGCCGGGTCCAGCGTTGCAGGGACGGCGGGCGGCGTGGCCTGGCACCTGGGCGGCTGGAACGGGATCGGTTTGTTCATTGGTGGCTTGCTGGTGATTGCGTTGTGGGTGGCGGTGAAGCTGGCGAAATTGCCGTTGTTGCCGGGGAATGTGCAGGTTTAGGCCCTCACGACTTCACGACCCAAACCAGGGACAGCGCGGACACTTTGTGGCGAGGGAGCTTGCTCCCGCTCGGCTGCGCAGCAGTCGCAACCTGGTTGGCGGGGTTCACCTGTTGCACCGCGGCGTCTGGTTTTGGGGCGGCTGCGCCACCCAGCGGGAGCAAGCTCCCTCGCCACAAGAGCCCATGCGCCTGGCCAAAATTGTTGTTTACTCGGTCGGTCATTGACGTAAAACCACCCGCGCACCCAGCACACCATTCTCAGCTTCCAGAGTCAGCGACTGCAACACCGCGCCATCACGCTCTTGTTCATCCAGCCAACGAAGCAACGAATTGGCCTCGCCACTGACGGCGAGTCGCAACGAATCGCCGTCGACCTCCATTTGCGCTATGTCCAACCCCGCCGCTGTCGCATCCTCGTTGACGCGCACCGACAAGGGCCGGGTGCCGGCCGTTGTTTCCCGGGTGGGTTCGGCGCGCTGGATCCGGGCACTCAGTTCGGCCTGTTGGCGATGTTGTCGTTCGGCAACCTCCAGCCGTTGCCGAGTCGGTTGCCAGATCGAGGTGTAGGCCACAGCCACCAGCACCAACCCGGCAAGTCCCAGCAACAGCCCTTGCTCGCGACGCGATGTTCTCCCCCAGGCCTGTTTCAAGACCCGCCATCCATCGATGTTCATCAACGGCTCTCCAGTGTGAGGATGGCCTGCACGCGGTTGTTTTGCTTGCTGGCGCTGCCCAGGGAGACGGGCAATCCGTTTTGCTGTCCGCGTTCACGCAGTTGTTCAAGCTCGACAAAACTGTTCGCCGTCAGCTGGATTTTCCAGCCTTCGCCTTCGCGAAAAACGATGCGCTGCACCTCAACGGTGCTGGCACCGATGACCTGCTCGGTCAGACGGGTCAGACGCGCAACCTGAGTGTCCGGACCTGGCCCACGCCGGCTCTGCAATGCCTGGAACTGCGCCGCCAGGTCGACGATCCGCTCCTGCTCCGGATGCAACGACCTGAATCGCTGTTCGCTTTGGACGTACAGACGCCGGGTTTCACTTTCAAGAAAGCCTATGCGCGCTTCACTGAAGGCCCAGGTGAGCATCAACGCGCCGAGCGCAGCCACCGAGGTGCCTCGCCACGGCAGCGGTTGGCGGCGCCGACGGAACTCGCCTTGCAACAGGTCAATGGGATGTCCGCCCGTGCTCAACAGCCACTCATCGATGCCTTGGCGATCACGGTCCTCGTCCAGCCAGTGCATCTCCTCAGGCAAGCCAGGCTTGAGCGTTGCCAAGCCTTGTACCGACAACGACAACCGCGCCGACAGTCCTCCACCCAACAGCCAGCGCCCGAACCAGCGCACCCCAAACGCCTGGTCATCAGCAATCAGATCCGCATCGACATGCACCGCACGGGTATCGATGCCTTGCTCGGCGAGCAGCGCCAACAGCGCCTGGAACCGCGCCCGCGCCGTCACCATCAGCGGATAGCGGTGCTGACGGTCCCGCGGGCCGATGCTGATGTGCAGCGCCTCCAGGTTTTCACTCAGTTGCTCTTCGATGGCGAATGCGAGGGCCTGGGATCGGGGCTGGCGTCGAGAGGGCCACGGATCGCTGCGCAACCAACTGCACATTTCCATTGGCAACAGCACATCGACGGGCCGGCCGTTCAACTCGCCGGCCGCCTCGTGCAACGGCAGGCGACGACGCTCGCCGGTTGGCGACCACACGCAGCACGGCCAGTTGGCGCAAGGCGCGTCCAGCCCTTCGGCGGTCAGGTAAAGCCAGGCTTTCATCAAGGAAACTCGCTGGGGTTGAAGGGTAAGAAACGACGCTGACGAACCGTCCAGCGTCCACTAACGGAATCGCGCTCGATATCCGAGGTCAGGCGCAGACGGCTGTCGGCATGGATCACGCTCACAGTGATTCGAAACCAGCGGCTGCCCACGCCCAACCCATGGCTGTTGAGGCCGACTCCGGACAGCAACGGGTCGTTGGTAAACGCCTGCACGCTGGCGTATGGCACGTGACGACGTTGCTTGACCAATGCCTGGGTGGGCCCGGCTTCCATCCCATCGAGGGTCATCAGCACACGCTGCGAGGCGGTATTGATGTTCAGCCGCGCGTCCTTGGGCAGCAACACCACCCAGGGCTCCAGGCGCCGCAGCGTCTGGCCGTCGACGCCCGGCAGCAGACGCAGTTGACTCAACTCCTGAACCGGCCCGACCTGGGGCAACGTCAGTGGCGGCAGATCCAGCAAGGCCAGCAGGCGACTCCAGCGATCGAGGCTGACCTGATCGATTTGCCCCAGCGCCAGCAACGTGTTGAGATTCAGGCGCCCGGACAAATCCTCGATAGCGATGCGCAGCTCGGCGCCGTCCACCTCCAACACGGGCTCGAGCCGAGCCCAATCCTGGCTCAGGTCAACGGGCCCGGACGACGTGATCCCACTGCCTTCCAACACCACCCGCGCCCAGTCTTCACCCGCCAACCCTAGTTGCCGCAACTGGACCTGTTGCAGTTGCTGCGCACTGCTGTGCAACAACAGGCGATGGCTGCGCAACAGGCCACCGACCAGCAGCAAGGCCAGGCTCAGCACCAGCAGCACGCTGATCAGCGCCACGCCGCGTTGGCGCCTCATGGCAGCGCCTCTGGCAACAGCAACACTCGACGGACCTGCTCGAAACGCCCCGCCGACACGATCAACTCCAGCGCCAGCGGCGCGCTGCCCCTCGCGGTTTCGCGGTGCCAGCCCCGCTGGCGATCGAATACGCGCCAGCTCAGGCTGTGGACGTCGTCGAGCAGTTTCTGCCGCTGCGCAAGCGTCGTGCCTTCACCGACACTCTCGCGCCATAACGCACCGCCCTGGAGCTGATAGGTCACCGCTTGCCGTTCGCTGCGCGGCTGGTCCAATGGATTGCGCCAATGGCTGCGCTGCAACCGCAAGTGCCCCGGCGCGAGCACGACCGAGTCGACAACCGCCTGCCACACATCCCGTTCGATCACGCCGACAGCACGCTGCAAGGCCCGGATGTCGCGCTCATGCTGACCGGCTCCCTGCTGGGTCCGCACCACGCCATCGAATAGCCGCCAACTGGCCAGGCCGAGCAAGGCAAAAATGGCGATGGCGATGACCAGCTCCAACAAGGTGAAACCCGACTGCTTATTCATGATGGCTTCGGATCCACCCAATGGTGCGGTGCGCGACGGTCGCGCTATCGCCGCGGCTAACCTGGATCTCGACCTGCAACAGCCGCCCATCACGGGCCGGGGCAATCCGCTGTTGCAAGACCCAATCGCGGCGATCAAGGTACCGGCTCAGTCGCTGTTGTCCGGGCGCCGGGATAGCTTGCAGGCGCAGTTCGCTCAACTGATTGTCCGCCAGCCAGGCGCCGAACAGACGGTCCTCCAGGCTAGCGCTTTGCTTGAGCACGAACTGGCTGGCCGAAAGCACTGCCGCCGCCAGCGTCGCGAAAATCGCCAGGGCAATCATGACTTCCAACAGCGTGAAACCCTGGCAACCGGCGGCCTGCCTGCGCGCGTTACTCATCGATCAGCAGCTCCGCCAGACCATCACTCGAGACCCGGGCAATCGCCTGCCCAGCGACTTTGATCAGCAGCCTGAACGGGCTGATCTCGTCACTGCTGAGCATCAGCAACTGCGGTGGGCCTTGAACGTCGTCGAGGCGCAGGACGTGACCCTCCTGCTCCAACCCGAGCGTCAGGCCCTCGGGCAATCGATGCAACGCCGATACCGCCGTCCAGTCCTGGGCTTCGAGCCGCAACGCCTGATAACCGTCGGGCTGCACACGCACCCCGTATTCCTGCCCGTCCAATACCGCCCGCTCGCGCAACTGCTGCACCACTGCGGCAAATTCCCGGGCCTGCTGCCGGGCTTCACGCGCCGGGCTCGGTCCCGTGGCGAAGCGGACCATGCCCGCCAGGATGCCGATCAAGACGATGACGACCATCAGCTCCAGCAAGGTGAAACCCCGGCAACGATGCTGCATGTTCACTCGGTCCAATTGCCGATGTCGGCCGCCATCCCTTCACCACCCGACACGCCATCGGCGCCCAGGGAGTAGAGGTCATAGCCGCCATCGAGGGATTTGTGCCCGGGATTGAGGTACTGGTAGGGCGTGCCCCAGGGATCGACCGGCAGGCTTTTCAGATAACCCTGAGGGTTCCAGCTCCTCGCCACGGGCGTGCCGGACGGGCGCTTGCTCAACGCCTCCAGGCCTTGTTGGGTCGAGGGGTAATGGAAGTTGTCGAGACGGTACATTTCCAGGGCCGTGGCGATTGCCTGGATGTCGGTACGGGCGGCCGTCACCTTGGCCTGGTCGGGGCGGCTCATGAACTGCGGCACCACGATGGCGCCCAGCACGCCAATGATGACCACCACCACCATGATTTCGATCAGGGTAAAGCCGCGTTGTTGATGAGGTGCGGATCGGTTGCTTTGGAGTTTCATCGGTCAATTCACCAATTGGTTGAGACTAAGGATCGGTAGGAGAATGGCCATGACAATCAGCAGCACGACGCCGCCCATCAGCACCAACATGGCCGGTTCGAAAAGGCTCACCACCAGCGCGATGCGCGCCGCGAGGCTGGCCTCCTGTTGTTCGGCGGCCCGGGCGAGCATGTTGTCGAGTTCGCCGGCCCGCTCACCGCTGGCGATCATGTGCAGCATCAACGGCGGGATGTCGCCGCCCTGCTCCAGGCCACGCGTAAGCGTCCCGCCTTCGCGGACCGAACGGGCGACGTCGGCCATGCGGGCGCGGATCGTCAGGTTGCCGATCACCTGCGCGGCGATGTGCAGGGCGTCCACCAGCGGCACCGCGCTTTTGCTCAGGATCGCCAGGGTGCTGGCGAATCGGGCCGCTTCCATCGCCCGCAGCACTTCGCCCAACACCGGCAGCCGCAGCAACACACGGTGCCAGCGCAGGCGCCACGCCGGCTGGCGCAGGCTCCAGCGCCACAGCCCGAACAGCCCGGCCAGCGCACCGAGCATCAACAGGCCATAGCGGCGCAAGCCATCGCTCACGGCGATCAGCGCCTGGGTCAGCCAAGGCAATGGCTGGCCGCTGTCGATGAAAATCTTCACCACATCCGGCACCACGTAGCCCAGCAGGAAGCCAACAATCGCGACACAGGCCAGCATCAGGATCAGTGGATACACCAACGCCAGTTGAATGCGCTGGCGCGATGCCTGCCGCGCTTGGGTGTAGCTCGCCAACTGCTCCAACACCTGGCCCAGGTGACCGGATTGCTCGCCCGCCGCGACCGTGGCGCAGAACAGCTCGGGGAACGCCTGGGGAAAGGCCCTCAGGGCCGTCGCCAATGCGTGGCCTTCCATCACCCGGCTGCGCACCGCCGCCAGCAGGTGGGCGACGCGGCGCTTCTGGCTCTGTTGCGCCACAGCTCCCAGGGATTCTTCGAGGGGCAGGCCGGCCTGGATCAACGTGGACAACTGCAACGTCAGCAATGCCAGATCCGCCGGGCTCAAACGCGCTCCGGCATGCCGCCCGCCCAAGGTTCGCGGTTCCTTGGCTTCAGCCAGTTCGCTGGGCAGCAAGCCGCGCTCGCGCAGCAACTGGCGAGCGTGGCGCGGGCTGTCGGCTTCCACACGGCCCTTGCAGCGGCGGCCCTGGGCGTCTTCGGCCCGATAGTCGAAGGTCGGCATGGTGCTAATCCTCCTGGGTGATACGCAGCAGTTCGTCCACGCTGCTCAGGCCTTCCAGCACCCGCTGGAGACCGTCCTGGAACAGGCTGCGGGAGGTCTTGCGCGCCTCGGCGGCCAGCACCTGCTCGGTGGCGCCCTGATGAATCAGTTGCGACAGGGCGGCGCTGACATTGACCAGCTCATAGATCCCGAAGCGCCCGCGATAACCTTTCTGGCAGTGCTCGCAGCCCCGGGCCTTGAACAACCGGGGCGCGGCAGTGGCGTCGAGGCCCAGGCGCCGGCAGGTGGCGGCGTCCGCCACATAGGGCGTCTTGCAGGACGGGCACAGACGACGCAGTAAGCGCTGGGCGACGATGCCAGCCAGGGACGACGCCAGCAGATAGGCATCCACGCCCATGTCCACCAGCCGCGTGACCGCGCCGACGGCGGTGTTGGTGTGCAGGGTCGAGAGCACCAAGTGCCCGGTCAGCGACGCCTGCACGGCGATTTCGGCGGTCTCGCGGTCGCGTATTTCACCGACCATCACCACGTCCGGGTCCTGGCGCAAAATGGCCCGCAAGCCGCGGGCGAAGGTCATGTCGACTTTCGGGTTGACCGGCATCTGGCCGATGCCCGGCAGGTGATATTCGATGGGGTCTTCGACGGTGAGGATGTTGCGGCTCTGGTCATTGATGCTGCTCAGCGCCGCGTACAGGCTGGTGGTTTTCCCCGACCCCGTGGGCCCGGTGACCAGCACGATGCCGTGGGGCTTGCCGAGCAACTGGCGCAGACTCGCCAAGGTGTCGTCGGGCAGGCCCAGGCGCTGCAGCTCCAGGCGCCCGGCCTGCTTGTCGAGCAGGCGCAACACCACGCGCTCGCCATGGGCCGAAGGCAGGGTCGAGACCCGCACATCGACCTCGTGCCCGGCCAGGCGCAAGGCCATTCGCCCATCCTGGGGCACGCGTTTTTCGGCGATGTCCAGGCGCGCCATGACCTTGATCCGCGACACCAGCAGGTTCGCCAGTTCCCGGCGCGGCCGGAGCATTTCCTGCAACTGACCGTCGATGCGCATGCGCACCGACAGGTACTGTTCGAACGTTTCCAGGTGCACATCCGAGGCGTGTTCGCGGACGGCCTCGCTGAGCAGCGCATTGATCAGGCGGATGATCGGCGCATCGCCCTGCTGCTCCAGCAGGTCGGTGGTCTGCGGCATCTGGTCGGCCAGGCTGAGCAGGTCCAGTTCCTCGTCCAGGCCTTGGGCGACCTGTTCGGCGGCGCTCTGGCCCTGGCGATAGACGCTAGCCAGGCGCGCAGCGAACTGTGCCGGCTCCAGTATCTGGATCGGCAAGTCCCGCCCGCACAGACGCTGCACTTCGGCCACGGTGGTGAGCGGTGTATCGCGGCGCATGACCAGGCTCAACGTCGGCCCCGCACCTTCCAGCATCACGCCCAGGCGCCTGGCGAAACCAAAGGGCAACGGGGCTTGCGGTTCAGTCACAGGGCACCCGAGCGCTGTTGCGGATCAACCGCCGCGGCATCTGTGGATGACTCGAACAGCTGGCGGGCGTCCCGGGGCAACAGCAGCGAATTGTTTTTTTGCGAGCCGGGCTTGCTCAACTCCCGAAGCGCGTCATAGCGCTGGCGGCTGACCTCGGCAAGGTCTTCGTTGCTGCGCACGATGGTCGGGCGCAGGAACACCATCAGGTTGCTCTTGGTCTGGGTGTCGCGGTTCCAGCGAAACAACGCACCCAAATACGGAATGCTGCGCAGCAACGGCACACCGCTTTGCTGGGTGCGGACACTGTCGCGGATCAGGCCGCCAATCACGATGATCTCGCCGTCGTCCGCCAGGATCGTGCTCTTCAAGGCGCGCTTGTTGGTGATCAGGTCGGAGGAGTCCACGCCGGAAACAGACGGCGCGATGTCCGAAACCTCCTGCTCCACTTCCAGGCGCAAGGTCGAGCCTTCGTTGATGTAGGGCTTGACCTTGAGGCTGATGCCGACGTCCTTGCGCTCCACGGTGGTGAACGGGTTGTCCGCGCCGTTGCCACTGGTGGCGTAGGAGCCCGTCTTGAACGGGACGTTCTGGCCCACGATGATTTCCGCTTCCTGGTTATCCAGGGTCAGCAGGCTGGGGGTGGACAGCAGGTTGCTATGAGTGTTGCTCGCCAGCGCCGAGATCAGCGCACTGAAGCGGTCGCCGCCCAGCCGCAGGATCGCACCTTCCGGTCCTTTATCCAGCTCACTGAGGTTCAGGTTGCCGATGATCGGGATGTCGGTACCCGGAAAGTTGATAAACCCGGTCGCGCTGCCTCTGTCGAGGCCCCACTGCACGCCCAAGGCTTCGGTAATGTCCCCGGAAACCTCCACGATGGCCGCGTGGATAAGCACTTGGGCCCGAGGTTGATCCAGTTCACGGACGATGTTTTCAATGATACGAATCTGGGCCGGCTCGGCGATCAGCACCAGGGCATTCTGGCTTTCATCGGCCTTGATCATGAACGGCCGGGTGGCGGCAATGTCTCGCTGGCCAGCGAGTGCCGGTGTGGTTTTTTTATCCTGCCCGACGCCTTCCAGCACTTCGGCCAATTGCTTGGCATCGCTGTGGCGCAGGCGGATGACCCGGGCGTTGTCCTGGGATGCCGCAGCCGGGACATCGAGGCTCCGGGCCAGGTCGACCAGGCGCTGGCGCACCGTCGGCGGGCCGATGATCACCAGTCGATTGCTGCGGGCATCAGCGATCACCACGCCCGCCATGTCACCCTCGCGCTTGCCGACGGAGGCTTCCATCAGTGGCGCGATGTCCCCGGCCTGGGCATGCCGCAACCGCACCGCCACATGATTGCGGTTGCGCCCTGAGTCCAACTGCCGAACCACGTCGGCGAGGCGCTGGACATTGGCAGCGGTGTCGGTGACCACCAGGGCGTTGGACGATACCGAAGGGCCGACGTAACCATTGGCCGACACCAGGGGCCGGATCAACCCGGCGACGTCGGCGGCGATGCTTGATTGCAGGTCCAGGACCCGGGTGACGAACTGCGACGGCGTGGCGTTTTTTGCATCCGCGATTGCGGCGCGCGTCTTGGCATCGCTGACCGGGGTGATCAGGATGCGCTCGCCCTCGTCGATCACCGTGAAGTTATGCGCATCGAGGACCGAATAGAACAACCGACGCACGCCTTCGCGGTCCAGCGCCTCGCGGGACATGACGGTAATGCGTCCTGAGACTCTGGGATCGAGCACCACGGTCTTGCCGAGGATCGCTGAGAACTCCTCGACCACGTCGCGCAGTTCCGCGTTGTTCATCGCCAGTTGCCACTGGGCCTCTTCGGCCTGCAGTAAACCGACGGGCATCAGCAGGCAGGACGCGGCGAGGCAGAACAGGACGCGCGAAACACGGCCCCGGATAAAGCTGTTCATGAATTCGATCACTCTAATTGCCCGGCCACCGGGCGTAGGTATTGCGAGGAGTGGATAGCCGCTTGGCGCCCATCTTCGGGGTCCAGCTGGCGCAACAAGGGCTTGGCCGCCGGTTGCAGGGCCAATCGCTCTTCACGTCCATTGCGCCACAGCGTCACATGGCTGGTCTCGACCCGGCGCAGCACACTGCCACCGGGCAAGCGCTCACCCACCTGATAAATGCGCGGGCCGGCGGCGTCCGCCAGCAAGGCCCGCGACAAACCTTGGTCGGCAACGAAACTGGCTTGCAACGTAATGGGTTCGGCGCTCGGTGCCTGGGCACCTGCAGGCACCAGGCCGAGCACGGTCGCCACCGCTTGCACGTTGGGCACGTCGCGAACCGGCGCCACCGGTGAGTCGGCCAGCGCCGGCAGGTCATGGCCCAATGCCTGGCGAAAACGCCACTCTTGTCCGGCCAGGAATCCCCCATAGAGCAGCGGCACGAGCAGCAACAACAGCGTCGGCAGACGGCTGCCGACCCGAAACGACAGGCTCACCTTTGCACTCTCCGAAGCGTGTTTGCAGGCTTGGCGAAGGACATTCGCCGCACCACCCGGCGTCCGGAAAACTCGTGCCAGAGCACCGCGCACAGATGCAGCGCGACGAGCATCGAAAGCACCACGCAAGACAGCCTGTGGACGGTGTTGGCCAGGTCGATCAACACCGGATCAGCCAATGGCTGGGGGAATCGAACGAGGCCAAAGACACTGATGGGGCTTTTCATCATCAGCACACCGGTCACCAGTACGACACCGATGACCAGATAGATAAGCCCATGCACCGCCAAGGCCAGCCGCTTGTCCAATGAAAGCGTCGCGCCACGGGGCGCCAGCTCGCAAACGAACAGCCAGGCCCGCCATAGGAAAAACGGAATGAACAGCGTCGTCAGCGACACATTGAGTGAGCCGACCCACTGTTCGGTCGAAGCGGATACCGAGTTGAACGCCACATAAAAACCGGACGCCAGCGCCCATAAGATAATGGCCGCCGACAACCAGTGCAGCAGCACACGTCGCCTGGAGTAAGGAATAGACATCACTGCGTTCTCATCTGAAAGCCCCAGGCAACCCGTACGGATCGGCTGGGGCTATGCCTGTCAGGACTTACAGCTTGTCCCAGGCGCTCTGCCAGGACGCACCGACACCTGGCTCAAAGCCGTTCGCTGTCGGGGAGTACTGCTTGCAGTAGCCGGACGCGGGGAACGGCTTGCATTCGAAGACTTCGTCAGTCTTGGGCTGCAGCACTTTCGTACCGGCGGTGTAGTCGCTGATGCCTTCAGGGAACACGAAGTCGTATTCAACACCTGCGCCCTCGCCGGTCAGGGTGACCGTCTGGGTCTCCTGGCGCGTGGTGCGGCCGTCTTCGGTGGAGCCCACCAGCGTCAGGGTATGAACCCCTGGGGCGCTGCGCACGTCCAGGCTCAGCGCAGTGCTGCCTTCACCCACCTTGCTCACGACACCCACTTGCTTGTTCTTCTCATCGAACAACGTGGCTTCGAGGTTCATCCGGCGGTTTGTCTGCGCGGCGAACGCCATGCTGACCCGACCTTTGTCGAGTACGTACTCTGGCTGCAGGGAGGAAATTCCCAAGCTGGCGCCCGTGTCTTCCTGCATGTCCAGTTGCACTTCATAGCGGGTCACACCGCTTTCTTCCTGGGCGTACAGGCTGTTGGCGCCCTTGATCGGCGTGATATTGCCTTCGTCGTCACGAACACCGGCACGAATCGGGGAATGGGCGTTGTTGATGGCTTCGGCCAGTTTGAACGACCAGTTTCCAGCCTCGCCTTCTTCGGCGTTGTCGATGCTGATCTCTACGCTGTATTGGGCATTTTCGCCGGTGGCGGAGAATGCCCGGGCCTTGACCTTGTCCCCTGCCAGCAACGGGGTGGATGGGGTAATGCTGCCCACCGGTTTCCAGCCGCCCGGCAATGCGGCTTCGGCGAGGATGTTCACATCCACAGGGTTATAGAACGCGTTATCGGTATCGCCCACTGTCCAGACGCCCAGGATGACGTGGTGACCCGATTTACTGTCAGGAATGACGCAGTTGTGTGGGGCACCGGCTACCGGGGGTTGATGACCACCATCCACCGTGCAGAACGGTGTGTTGTCGAACGAGGCGCGCTTGAGCACTTCGTTCGGGTTCCAACCGTCGCGGGTAATGAAGTATTCGTGTTTGGTCGCAGGGTGCGCGGCGGAGTATTGCCATTGAAACGTGATGTTGCGGTCCCTGATTTCAGTCAGGTGCCAGCGCGTGGCAGATTGCGCATCGAGGGCAGAAAAACTGGCTTTGCCGCCACTGGCGATTTTGCCGTCGACAGGGCCTTGCAGCGGTGCACCACCGACGCCACTCGGGAAGCCCTTGAAGGTTTCGCCGGTACTCTGCGGTTCGTACTGCGCGCCGCCGCAGTTCAGGTTGACACCTTGCTTGCACAACAGCGCACGGGAAGGCGGTACTTCGACGAAACCATGGGCCAGCACACTTTGCGATGCCGCCATGGCCGACAACAGAACTAACGAGGACGCACACCCGGTTAATACATTGCTCTTGTTGAAATTATTCTTCATATAAATTCCAGACCAGTCATCAAAAATGAAAGACGTATCACCGTCTTCTTGAAAGGTGCGCCATACCGCTCGGCGCGTACCCTTGCAAGTGCCGGAACCTTATAGAAAGTTGAACGTGCCCTATGTAGGACAAATCTCTCAACATAGAAGGAATGATCTCTGAATCAATTACCCCTACATAACCAGAGAAACATCTTACGAACAGAAATAACTATCAACTAAAGACAAACAAACACACCTGAAAAAATAATCGGCTGTTTTATCTCGGATCGCTAAACAAGCGGACATTAAAAAGCCTGTCCGGCACAGGTCCGGACAGGCTGGGTGACGGGGGCCGCAAGTCAGACGTGATATTGCGCCGACAACTCATGCACCGCCCGCAGGAAGGCACCGGCGTGTTCCGGGTCGACTTCCGGGGTGATGCCATGGCCGAGGTTGAACACATGGCCGCTGCCACTGCCGTAGCTGGCCAGGATCCGCCCGACTTCAGCACGGATCGCTTCAGGCTTGGCGTAGAGCACGGTCGGATCCATGTTGCCTTGCAGGGCGACCTTATGACCGACACGCTCGCGAGCGTTGCCAATGTCGCAGGTCCAATCCAGGCCCAAGGCGTCGGCGCCGGCCTCGGCAATGCTTTCCAGCCACAGGCCGCCGTTCTTGGTGAACAGGATCACCGGGACTTTGCGACCTTCGTGCTCGCGGATCAGGCCGCTGACGATCTTGCGCATGTAGGCCAGGGAAAACTCCTGGTACGCCGCTGCCGACAGGTTGCCACCCCAGGTATCGAAAATCTGCACCGCTTGCGCACCGGCCATGATCTGGCCGTTGAGGTAGGACGTGACCGACTGCGCCAGCTTGTCCAATAACAAGTGCATGGCTTGCGGGTTGTCGTAGAGCATCGCCTTGGTCTTGCGGAAGTCCTTCGACGAGCCGCCTTCGACCATGTAGGTCGCGAGGGTCCACGGGCTGCCGGAGAAACCGATCAGCGGCACACGGCCGTTGAGTTCACGGCGAATGGTGCTGACCGCATCCATGACGTAGCCCAGGTCCTTCTGCGGATCGGGAATCGGCAGGGCTTCGATGTCGGCCAGGGTGCTGACGACTTTCTTGAAGCGCGGGCCTTCGCCGGTCTCGAAGTACAGGCCTTGGCCCATGGCATCGGGAATGGTGAGGATGTCGGAGAACAGGATCGCCGCGTCCAGCTGCGGGTAACGGTCCAGCGGCTGCATCGTGACCTCGCAGGCGAACTGCGGGTTCATGCACAGGCTCATGAAGTCGCCCGCCTTGGCGCGGCTGGCGCGGTATTCCGGCAGATAGCGACCGGCCTGGCGCATCATCCACACCGGGGTGACGTCTACGGGTTGCTTGAGCAGGGCGCGAAGGAAACGGTCGTTCTTCAGGGCAGTCATGTCGGCATCCGGAAAAAAAGTGCGGGCATTTTCTCAGAGCGCGACGCAAAAGGCACGGCAAGAGCCGTGCCTTTTATCTATCGAGGCAATTTGTCGCAAGGAGTCCACTGAGTTCAGCAGTATCCGGAATCAATGTGGGAGCGAGCCTGCTCGCGAAGAGGCCGGCAAATCCAACATCGAAGTTGGCTGACAGACCGCTTTCGCGAGCAGGCTCGCTCCCACAGGGTTACTGCATTTCAGGCTTGGAGACGGGTCAGACCTGCAAGTAATCCAGGATCCCTTCCGCCGCATTGCGGCCTTCGAAGATCGCCGTCACCACCAGGTCGGAACCGCGGACCATGTCGCCACCGGCGAAGATCTTCGGGTTGCTGGTCTGGTGTTTGTACTGGCCCTGTTCCGGTGCCACGACACGGCCCTGGCTGTCGGTCTGGATGCTGAACTGCTCGAACCACGGCGCCGGGCTCGGGCGGAAACCGAAAGCGATGACCACGGCGTCGGCCGGGATGATCTCTTCGGAGCCCGGGATCGGCTCGGGACTACGGCGGCCACGGGCGTCCGGCTCGCCGAGACGGGTCTCGACCACCTTCACGCCTTCGACCTTGTCTTCACCGACAATAGCGATCGGCTGGCGGTTGTAGAGGAACTTCACGCCTTCTTCCTTGGCGTTCTTCACCTCTTTGCGCGAGCCGGGCATGTTCGCTTCGTCACGACGATAGGCACAGGTCACCGACTTGGCACCCTGGCGAATCGACGTGCGATTGCAGTCCATCGCCGTGTCGCCACCGCCGAGCACCACGACCTTCTTGCCCTTCATGTCGACGAAGTCTTCCGGCGACTTTTCGAAGCCCAGGTTGCGGTTGACGTTGGCGATCAGGAAGTCCAGCGCGTCGTAGACGCCCGGCAGGTCCTCACCGGCAAAGCCGCCCTTCATGTAGGTGTAGGTGCCCATGCCCATGAAAACCGCATCGTATTCTTCGAGCAGTTGTTCCATGGTCACGTCCTTACCCACCTCGGTGTTCAGGCGGAACTCGATGCCCATGCCGGTGAAGACTTCGCGGCGATTGCTCAGCACGGTCTTTTCCAGCTTGAACTCGGGAATGCCGAAGGTCAGCAGACCGCCGATTTCCGGGTTCTTGTCGAACACCACCGGGGTCACGCCACCGCGTACCAGCACGTCGGCACAGCCCAGGCCCGCCGGGCCCGCGCCGATGATCGCCACGCGCTTGCCGGTCGGCTTGACCTTGGACATGTCCGGGCGCCAGCCCATGGCGAACGCGGTGTCGGTGATGTATTTCTCCACCGAACCGATGGTCACCGCGCCAAAACCGTCGTTGAGGGTGCAAGCCCCTTCACATAGACGATCCTGGGGGCACACCCGACCGCAGACTTCCGGCAGGGTATTGGTCTGGTGGGACAATTCGGCGGCCTGGAGGATGTTGCCCTCGGCCACCAGTTTCAGCCAGTTGGGAATGAAGTTGTGCACCGGGCACTTCCATTCGCAGTACGGGTTACCGCAACCCAGGCAGCGGTGAGCCTGGTCGGCCGACTGCTGGGGTTTGAAAGGCTCGTAGATCTCCACGAACTCTTTCTTGCGTTGACGCAACAGTTTCTTCTTCGGATCCTTGCGCCCGACATCGATGAACTGGAAGTCGTTATTCAGACGTTCAGCCATTGTTAAAACCTCATCAAACTCTTCAGGCGCATATCACTGCGGGTTGGCACGAGTGCTGGAAAGCAACGATTTCAGGTTGGCAGCCTTTGGCTTGACCAGCCAGAAACGGCGCAAGTAGTCATCGAGGTTCTCGGCGAGCTCACGACCCCACTCGCTGTCGGTTTCCGCGACGTACTCGTTCAGCACGTTTTGCAGATGGCTGCGGTAGGCCTCCATCGCCTCGCCGCTGATCCGCTGGATTTCCACCAGTTCGTGGTTGACCCGGTCAACGAAGGTGTTGTCCTGGTCGAGCACGTAGGCGAAACCGCCGGTCATGCCAGAGCCGAAGTTATAACCGGTCTTGCCCAGCACGCAGACAAAACCACCGGTCATGTACTCGCAGCAGTGATCGCCGGTGCCTTCCACCACGGTGTGGGCGCCGGAGTTACGCACGGCAAAACGCTCGCCCGCGGTGCCGGCGGCGAACAGCTTGCCGCCCGTGGCGCCGTAGAGGCAGGTGTTGCCGATGATTGCACTGTCCTGGGTCTTGTAGACGCTGCCCTTGGGCGGAACGATGACCAGCTTGCCGCCGGTCATGCCCTTGCCCACGTAGTCGTTGGCATCGCCTTCCAGGTACATGTTCAAGCCACCGGCGTTCCAGACGCCGAAGCTCTGGCCCGCGGTGCCCTTGAAGCGGAAGGTCACCGGTGCCTTGGCCATGCCTTGATTGCCGTGCTTGCGCGCGATTTCGCCGGAGATCCGCGCACCGATGGAACGGTCGCAGTTGCAGATATCCAGTTCGAACTCGGCACCGCTCAGGTCGTTGATCGCCGCAGCGGCCATGTCGACCATCTTCTCGGCCAGCTCACCCTTGTCGAAGGGCGGGTTGCGATCAACCTGGCAAAACTGAGGCTTGTCTGCCGGAATCAGATCGCTGCCCAGCAACGGGGTCAGGTCCAGGTGATGCTGCTTGGCGGTCTGCCCCTCGATGATGTCCAGCAGATCGGTACGGCCGATCAGCTCTTCAAGGGAGCGCACGCCCAGTTTCGCCAACCACTCGCGGGTTTCCTCGGCCACGTAGGTGAAGAAATTCACCACCATGTCGACGGTGCCGATGTAGTGGTCCTTGCGCAGCTTGTCGTTCTGGGTCGCCACGCCGGTAGCGCAGTTGTTCAGGTGGCAGATGCGCAGGTATTTGCAGCCCAGGGCGATCATCGGCGCGGTGCCGAAGCCGAAGCTCTCGGCGCCGAGGATGGCGGCCTTGATCACGTCCAGGCCAGTCTTCAGGCCACCGTCGGTCTGCACCCGGACCTTGCCGCGCAAGTCGTTGCCGCGCAGGGTCTGGTGGGTTTCGGCCAGGCCCAGTTCCCACGGCGCACCGGCGTACTTGATCGAGGTCAGCGGCGATGCACCGGTGCCGCCGTCGTAGCCGGAGATGGTGATCAGGTCGGCATAGGCCTTGGCCACGCCGGCGGCGATGGTGCCAACGCCCGCTTCCGCCACCAGTTTCACCGAGACCAGCGCCTTGGGGTTCACCTGCTTGAGGTCGAAAATCAGTTGCGACAAGTCTTCGATCGAGTAGATGTCGTGGTGCGGCGGTGGCGAGATCAGGGTCACGCCAGGAACCGCATAGCGCAGCTTGGCAATCAGGCCGTTGACCTTGCCGCCGGGCAGTTGGCCGCCTTCGCCGGGCTTGGCACCCTGGGCGACCTTGATCTGCAGCACTTCAGCGTTGACCAGGTATTCCGGTGTCACACCGAAGCGGCCGGTGGCCACCTGCTTGATTTTCGAACTCTTGATGGTGCCGTAGCGCGCCGGGTCTTCGCCGCCTTCACCGGAGTTGGAACGCGCACCGAGGCGGTTCATGGCTTCGGCCAGGGCTTCGTGGGCTTCCGGGGACAACGCACCGAGGGAAATACCGGCCGAATCGAAGCGCTTGAGCACCGATTCCAGCGGCTCCACTTCACTGATGTGCAGCGGCGTGTCGAGGGTCTTGACCTTGAGCAGGTCGCGGATCATCGACACCGGACGGTTGTCCACCAGCGAGGTGTATTCCTTGAACTTGCCGTAGTCGCCCTGTTGCACGGCGGCTTGCAAGGTGTTGACCACGTCCGGGTTGTAGGCGTGGTATTCGCCACCGTGAACGAACTTCAGCAAACCGCCCTGCTGGATCGGCTTGCGCGGGCTCCAGGCCTCGGCGGCCAGGGCTTTCTGTTCGGCTTCGATGTCGACGAAGCGCGCGCCCTTGATACGGCTCGGCACGCCACGGAAGCTCAGCTCGCAGACTTCCTCGGACAGGCCGATGGCCTCGAACAATTGCGCGCCACGGTACGAGGCGATGGTCGAGATGCCCATCTTCGACAGGATCTTGAGCAGGCCCTTGGTGATGCCCTTGCGGTAGTTCTTGAACACCTCGTAGAGGTCGCCCAGCACTTCACCGGTACGGATCAGGTCGCCCAGCACTTCATAAGCCAGGAACGGATACACCGCCGAAGCGCCGAAGCCGATCAGCACCGCGAAGTGATGCGGATCGCGTGCGGTAGCCGTTTCCACCAGGATGTTGGAATCGCAGCGCAGGCCTTTTTCGGTCAGGCGATGGTGCACCGCACCGGTGGCCAGCGAGGCGTGGATCGGCAGTTTGCCCGGGGCGATGTGACGGTCGGTCAGCACGATCTGGGTACGCCCGGCGCGCGCCGCTTCTTCAGCCTGGTCCGCAACGTTGCGGATCGCCGCTTCCAGGCCAATGTTCTCGTCGTAGTTCAGGTCGATGACCTGACGCTCGAAGCCGGGACGATCGAGGTTGGTCAGCGAGCGCCACTTGGCCGGGGAAATGACCGGTGAACTGAGGATCACCCGCGAGGCGTGTTCCGGCGACTCTTGGAAAATGTTGCGCTCGGCACCGAGGCAGATTTCCAGGGACATCACGATCGCCTCGCGCAGCGGGTCGATCGGTGGGTTGGTCACCTGGGCGAACTGCTGGCGGAAATAGTCGTACGGCGTGCGCACGCGTTGCGACAACACGGCCATCGGCGTGTCGTCGCCCATGGAGCCGACCGCTTCGTAGCCCTGCTCGCCCAACGGACGCAGCACCTGGTCACGCTCTTCGAACGTCACCTGGTACATCTTCATGTACTGCTTGAGCTGGTCGACATCATAGAAAGCCGAACCGTGGTCGTTGTCTTCCATGGTCGCCTGGATGCGCAGGGCGTTCTTGCGCAGCCATTGCTTGTACGGATGACGGGACTTGAGGCGGTTGTCGATGGCATCGGTGTCGAGGATCTGGCCGGTCTCGGTGTCCACGGCAAAGATCTGGCCCGGACCTACGCGGCCCTTGGCGATGACGTCCTGGGGCTGGTAGTTCCAGACCCCGATTTCCGAGGCCAGGGTGATGAACCCGTTGGTGGTGGTGACCCAGCGCGCCGGACGCAAACCGTTACGGTCGAGCAGGCAGACGGCGTAGCGACCGTCGGTCATGACGATACCGGCCGGGCCGTCCCACGGCTCCATGTGCATGGAGTTGTATTCGTAGAAGGCGCGCAGGTCCGGGTCCATGGTCTCGACATTCTGCCAGGCTGGCGGCACGAGCATGCGCACGCCACGGAACAGGTCGATGCCACCGGTCACCATCAGCTCCAGCATGTTGTCCATGCTCGAGGAGTCCGAACCCACGCGGTTGACCAGCGGGCCGAGCTCTTCGAGGTCCGGCATCAAATCGTTGGCGAACTTGGTGCGACGGGCCACGGCCCAGTTGCGGTTGCCGGTGATGGTATTGATCTCGCCGTTGTGGGCGAGGAAGCGGAATGGCTGGGCCAGCGGCCATTTCGGCAGGGTGTTGGTGGAGAAGCGCTGGTGGAACACGCAGATCGCGGTTTTCAGGCGCTCATCGCTGAGGTCTGGATAGAAGGCGGTGAGGTCCGCCGGCATCATCAGGCCTTTATAAATGATGGTCTTGTGGGAAAAGCTGCAGATGTAGTGATCGGTGTCGGCGGCATTGGCCACGGACGAACGACGACGGGAGCTGAACAGCTTGATCGACATGTCCTGGTCGCTCAGGCCTTCGCCAGCGATGAACACCTGCTCGATCTGCGGCAGGCGCTCGAGCGCCAAGCGGCCGAGGACGCTGGTGTCGATCGGCACTTTGCGCCAGCCAACCAGTTGCAGGCCGGCGGCCAGGATCTCGCGATTCATGTTTTCGCGAGCCGCCTCGGCCTTCACCGGGTCCTGGTTGAAGAACACCATGCCCACGGCGTACTGCTTGGGCAGGGTTACCCCAAACGTTTCCCGGGCTACGGCACGCAGGAACTCGTCGGGTTTTTGAATCAGCAAGCCACAACCGTCACCGGTCTTGCCGTCGGCGTTGATCCCACCGCGGTGGGTCATGCAGGTCAGGGCCTCAATGGCCGTTTGCAAAAGGGTATGACTGGGCTCGCCCTGCATATGGGCTATCAGGCCAAAACCGCAGTTATCCTTGAATTCATCTGGTTGGTACAGACCTGCTTTCATAGACACTTTCTCACCAGGCTGCCTCTTATCGAGACAAATTTCTTTTCAATTCAACCAGTTGCATGCCGCGCCGAACGTACGCCAGCTTTGCGGGGGCAAAAGGGAGGTCATTGTACACACCGACACAGGGGCTCACAAATTTGACGACGAACTGTCGCAAATCCATGTCGCATTTGTGAAAGGTTTAAAGCTATATGCTGTGCTAGTCAAAACTTTTTTGGGTTCGACCGCTACGACTCAAACGCTACTGTGACGCAGACACCACAAGGCGCGCGGCCTGAAAGGCCGCCCGCCCTTGCGGAAATTTTGAGGTTGCCGGGAGAGGCGGCCTGGGTAAGGCCGCCGAATCTTCAGCGAGTTGCTGCCAGTTCCTGTTGGACGCTGGCGACAGTGCGAGGCCAAGGTTTACCAGCCTGAACCTTCGCTGGCAAGGCCTTGATGGCGGAAACGGCTGCATCACGGTTGGCGAAGCTGCCGTAGGTGATGACATACAGCGGCTTGCCATTGAGGACTTTCTTGAAATAGCGGTACTCGCCGCCCTGTTCCTTGACGAAGTTCTGCGCCGCGGTTTCGGAGCTTGTGCCGAGGATTTGCACCACGTAGTTGCCCGGTGCCTGGCCGGCGTACCAGCTACCGCCCGCGGCCTTGGCCGGGGCAGCGGCAGGCTTGGCCGCCGGTGCTGGCGCTGCCGGCTTGGCCGCAGGCGCTGGAACCGGTGCAGGCTTGGCGGTGGCGACCTGAGTGGGCGCTGGGGTCGGCTTGGCGGCTGGAGCTGGTGCAGGCGTCGTCGGCGCAGGACCGGCCGGTACGCCCGCAGGCGGCGCGGTGGTGGTCACGGTAGGTGGCACGTCGCTGGTGTCTTCGACCGGAGGCGGCGCACCGTCGTCACCCTCGGTGATTCCACCTGCGGCTTCCGCCAGGGGCCCACGCATGACCGGTTGCGAGTTACCGACCAGCGGCAGCGGCATCGGCTGGGTGTTGCCGGCAAATTCCACCGCCGGTGCACCGCCGTTGGGTTGCGGTGTACCTTGGCCAAGGGGCAGTTGCGCCTGTTCGTTGGCAGGTGCGCCGGTGGTTGGCGCCTTGCTGCGACCCGGCATCAGCCAGGCGGCGGCAACCGCGACCACGACGACGGCGGAAATTGCCAATACGTGTTTCTTCGGCATGTTGAACCCCATACTTGGACGCTTCACCGCTGAGCGGCTGGCAATCATGACTTCGATGAGAGCATCGCGGGCAACCTGGTTGATGTTGCCAGGCCAACCGTCGGCGCTTTCGTGAATCTCAGAGATCTGATCGGCGGTGAAAAGTTCGATGCCCCGCCCCGCACCTTCAAGACGCTGGGCCAGGTATTCACGGGTTTCTTCCTCGGTGTAGGGCGCCAGTTCGATGACGTGGAAGCGCTCTTCCTCGAGGTTCAACTGGTCCAGGTCGGCGATCAGCGACGACTCGCCGAACAGGAACACATGAGGGCGACCCTCCGGCGCACCGGCCGCCAGGGCCAGCAGGGCTTCGAGGGCCGATTCGTCAAGTTGCTCGGCATCGTCCACCAGCAGATAGACTTCCTGCCCGGTCAGCGCCAGTTGCACGATCTGATCGAGAATGGCACCGACTTCAGCCTGGGCGACGTTCAGCGCCTGGGCCACCTGGCGCAACACGCCGGCGGCATCGCCGGCGCCACGGGCCGACACCACCACGCTTTGCACCGACTGTTTGTTGGTGCTGGCCACCAGGGCCTGGCGCAGCAAGGTCTTGCCGCTGCCCTGGGGACCGGTGACCACCAGGAGCAACTGGCTGTAGCGCGCCAGGTGATGCAACTGGCCCAGCACCGGCTTGCGCTGGGCGGGGAAGAACTTGAAGCCCGGGACCCGTGGGGCAAAAGGGTCATGACTCAATTGGAAATGGCCGAGGAAAGCCTCGTCGGCATGCAAACTAGTCATCGCAGTCTTATTAACCTTTAAGCTGAGCCAGGGCGCGGTAGTCCGCTCCCAGCGTGGCCTGTAGAACTTCTTTCGGATAATCGTCGGTCACCACCGCTTCGCCCATGTGGCGCAGCAGCACCAGGCGCAGACGACCGTCGATCACTTTTTTGTCGATTGCCATGTGTTGAAGAAAATCCGCCTCGCTCATTTCCTCGGGCGGAACCACCGGCAGCCCGGCGCGCTGGAACAGACGAATACCGCGATCGCGCTCCTGCTCGCTGATCCAGCCCAGGCGCGCGGACATCTCCAGGGCCATGACCGTACCGGCCGCAACCGCTTCACCGTGCAGCCAGACACCATAGCCCATGTGGGTTTCGATGGCATGGCCAAAGGTGTGCCCCAGGTTGAGCGTGGCGCGCACCCCGGACTCACGCTCATCGGCACCGACCACGGCGGCCTTGGCGGCGCAGGAGCGCTCGATGGCGTAGGTCAGCGCCGCTTGATCCAACGCACGCAGGCGGTCGACGTTCTCTTCGAGCCAGCCCAGGAACGGTTCGTCGCAGATCAGCCCGTACTTGATGACTTCCGCCAGCCCCGCAGACAGCTCGCGAGCCGGCAAGGTATTGAGGGTGGCGGTGTCGATCAGCACCACGTTGGGCTGATAGAACGCACCGACCATGTTCTTGCCCAGCGGATGGTTGATTCCGGTCTTGCCGCCCACCGACGAGTCGACCTGCGACAACAGCGTAGTGGGGATCTGGATGAAATCGACACCACGCTGGTAGCAGGCGGCGGCAAAACCGGCCATGTCGCCGATCACACCGCCGCCCAGGGCAATCACCGTGGTACGGCGATCGTGCCGTGCGGTCAGCAGGCCGTCGAAAATCAGTTGCAGGGTTTCCCAATTCTTGAAGGCTTCGCCGTCGGGCAATACCACGGAAATCACCGAAAAGGCCGACAGGCTGCGGGTCAGACGCTCCAGATACAGAGGCGCGACGGTTTCATTGGAAATGATCGCCACTTGCCGCCCGGCGATATGCGGCGCCAGCAGTTCGGGCTGGTCCAACAAGCCTTCGCCAATATGAATCGGGTAGCTGCGCTCGCCCAGGTCGACCTTAAGTGTCTGCATGTGTCCCCACAGTGAAGATGGAATCAGGCGTCCTGCCTGCAATTAACGAAAGTCCACGGTGCTTGTCCTGACGCCAGTTAATGGCCATACGCCACGCCCCAGACGGGCCAAAACGGGACGTCGAGGATAGCGCATTTCGCCAGGCGCATTAACGGGGCGGTAGCTGCTGAAGGCGATCGAGAATATCCAGCACCACCATCCGCGGCGGCCGCTCATCGGTTTCCACCACCAGGTCGGCGATCTCCCGATACAACGGATCACGCAGCTCCAGCAGGTCGCGCAGGGTCTTGGCCGGGTCGGCGGTGCGCAACAGCGGCCGGTTGCGGTCCCGGGCGGTGCGGCCGACCTGCTGCTCGACAGAGGCGTGCAAATAGACCACTCGTCCGCCGGCATGCAGCGCCCGACGATTGGCTTCGCGCATCACCGCACCACCGCCGGTGGCCAACACCACGCCCTCGAACGCGCACAGCTCGGCAATCATCGCCTGCTCACGGTCACGAAAGCCCGGCTCGCCTTCCTTATCGAAGATCCATGGGATATTGGCACCCGTGCGCAATTCAATTTCCTTGTCGGAATCTTTGAACGGCAGGCGCAGCTCTTTGGCCAGCAAACGGCCGATGGTGCTTTTTCCAGCGCCCATCGGCCCAACAAGAATCAAATTTCGCACAGAATCAACGACTCACAGCAATCGCCTGGTTATTCATGATACGCGGAGTGAGGAACACCAGCAGCTCGGATTTTTTCTCCGAAACCACATCACGCCGGAAAAGGCGGCCAAGATACGGCACATCGCCAAGAAATGGCACCTTATCTACGACCTTGCTCTGAGTATTTGAGAAAACCCCGCCAATCACAATGGTCTCGCCATCATTGACCAAGACCTTGGCGTTGACTTCGTTTTTCTTGATCGGCGGCACATCCTGCACCTTGTTCAGGTAGTCCGGCTCATCCTTGGTGACCTTGACCTCCATGATGATGCGGTTGTCCGGGGTGATTTGCGGGGTCACTTCCAGGGACAGCGAGGCCTCCTTGAACGACACCGAGGTGGCACCGCTGGAGCTGGCTTCCTGATAAGGAATCTCCGTGCCCTTGAGGATCTTGGCCGTCTCCTTGTCGGACGTCACCACCTTGGGCTGGGAGACGATTTCCCCGTTACCGGTTTTCTCCATGGCCGTCAGCTCAAGGTCCAGCAATACGTTGTCGGTGATGAACGCAATGCCGATCCCCGAAGTATTGCCCGAGGCGCCCAGGTCCACGAACGGCTGATTGGTGCCGGTACTGCCCGGCGTGCCAATGGTCGTGGAGGTGCCGGTGGTCACCCCCGAGGAGTTCCAGTTGCCCTTGTTCTGGATCGAACCGCCCCAGCGCACGCCCAGGCTTTTGTCGTAGTCGACGTTGGCCTCGACAATGCGCGCCTCGATCATCACCTGGCGTACCGGAATATCCAGCTGCGCCACGATCCGGCGCAGTTCGTCGAGCCGATCCTGGGTCTGGTAGGCAATGATGTTGTTGGTGCGCTCATCCACCGTGATCGTGCCGCGCTCATCGGCTTTCGCCTCGGCGCTGGTCACCGACTGGAACAGCTTGGCGATGTCCGCCGCCTTCGCATAGTTGACCTGCAGCAGCTCACGCCGCAGTGGCGCCAGGTCGGCAATCTGCTTTTGCGACTCCAGCTCCTGGCGCTCCCGCGCCGCGATTTCATCGGCCGGGGCCACCAGCAGCACGTTGCCGACCTTGCGCTTGTCCAGGCCCTTGGTCTTGAGCACCAGGTCCAGCGCCTGGTCCCACGGCACATTTTGCAGCCGCAGGGTGATGCCACCCTGCACCGTGTCACTGGCCACCAGGTTCAGGTTGGTAAAGTCGGCAATCAATTGCAGGACCGAACGCACCTCGATGTCCTGGAAGTTGAGCGAGAGTTTTTCGCCGCTGTAGGCAGCGCGGTCGGCGTTGCGTTTTTGCAGGTCGTCGACGGTCATGGGCCGGACGCTGACGGTGAGCTTGTTGTCGGTCTGGTAGGTCGAGTAGTCGAAGGTGCCGCTGGGCTCGATGCTGATGGTCGCTCGGTCGCTACCGGCGCTGGCATTGACGAATTGCACCGGGGTGGCGAAGTCCTTGACGTCCAGGCGCACCCGCAGCGGCTCGGGCAATTGGGTCTTGGCGAAATTGAGAATGATCTTGCCTTCGCGCTCCTGGATGTCCGGGGCGATGGACGGATCGGACAAATCGATCACCACGTTGCCTTCGCCCTGGGTCCCGCGCTGGAAATCCACCCCACGGATCGCCTTGCCCACCGGCGCACTGCTCCTGGCAGGCGCCGCGCTGGCAACCGCCGGGCGCGGAGCCTGGGCGGTACTGTTGCGGGCAGTGCTCTTCGGGGTGGCGCCCTTGCCGACCACCACGAACAGGTTATTGCCTTCGACCCGAGTGTCATACGGCGCCAGTTGGGTCAGGCCAATGATCAACCGGGTGCGATCCCCTGCCTCGACCACGGTGGCGCTACGCGCATTGCCCCCACCCAGGTCGCGGGTTCTACTGGCCAGTTGATTGGTCACGCCCGGCAGGTCCAGCGCAATCCGGGCCGGTTGTTCGGTGGTGTAGCCCCGCGGTGTCGGCGGCGGTCCGTCGAAGGTAAGTTTCAACTCGACACGGTCCCCCGGCAACGCCGCCACATCCAGCGTCTTCAGGCCGGCCCCAAGAACCATCGGCGATAACAGCGCTGTCCATAGCGAAATACCGAGGGCTGAAAAAAACCTGTTCATTGTTCGACTTCCACTATGAATGCTCTTTCAAAGGAATGGTCCGGGGTCGCTCCAGCCAGGCACCCTCGCCATCGGGAACGATTTCGACCACATCGACCTGGGTGGCGCTGATGGCGACGATCCGCCCGTCGTTGCGTCCCAGATAGTCACCGACCTTGAGCCGGTGCACCCCGCCCGCGCCCCGCAGGAGCGCGAAGGAGCCCGCGGCGTTGGAGATCGTACCGACCATTTCGAACTGTTCGATGTTGAAGCCTTCCAGGTACTGCTTGACCCGGTTGGGGTCGGGCCGGACGTTGCGCGAGCCGCGCTGCCGGTCGGCCTGGTCCACACGGACCTGCCGGGAAAACGGGCTGCGCAGGTTGGCGGCGCTGTAGGTAAAGGTCTCCTGGGGCCTGAACGTCGGCGTCGGCTCGATCTTGCCGGGCGGGCGCAGGCGCACTTCGTTCATGTAGGCGTCCAGGTCGCTGAACCCGCTGTCATTGTTGCAGCCCGCCAACACGACCAGGCCTGCCAGCAGACAGAGACGGCACACCATCGGCCTCATGGCTGCGCCTCCTGCTCGTTGTAGCGGTAGGTCTTGGCCTGGATGCTCATGCGCAGTTTCGTGCCAGCCTCGGGCTCCATCGGGGCGATCTCGAAATCATGCAGCGTGACGATCCGGGGCAGCCCCGCCACCCCACTGACGAACGTCGCCAGGTCGTGGTAGCCGCCGGTCACGGTGATCTGGATCGGCAGCTCGATATAGAAAGGCTGGGTGACTTCCGGCAGCAGCTTGATTTCCTCGAACTCCAGGCCGCTGCCCAACCCGGTGCGGGTAATGTCTTCCAGCAGGCCCGGCACCTCGGTATCGCTGGGCAATTGCCGCAACAGCACACCAAAAGACGTTTCCATCTGTTTCATCTGCTCGGTGTAGCGTTCCAGGTTCGCGGCCATGTGGGCCTTGCCCGCGAATTGCGCCTTGAGCGTGTTCTCTTCCTCGCGCACCTGCTGCAATTGGTTTTCCAGGTCACTCAAGGCAAAGTTATAGCCCAGCCCCAGCACCAGGGCCACCAGCAGGATGCCGGCCAGCCATTTGATCGGTGCCGGCCAGGAGCCGATATTGTTGGTGTCCAGATCATTGATGTCGATCTTGCGCAGCGCGTCGAACCACTCCCCCGGCTTCATTCGGCGTCCTCCACTTCGACCGGGCGGGTCTGGCGAACCGTCAGCTGGAAAACGTTGGCCTGGTCGAGCTGGCCAGCGGTGGTCGCCTTCACCTCCGTCAAACTGGGCGCATCGAACAGGTCCGACGAGTCCAGGTTGCGCATCAGGTCCGAGACCCGGTTGTTCGATTCCGCAGCGCCCTTGATGAAGAGCGTCCGGTCTTCCATTTTCACTTCGGTGAAGTAAACGCCATCCGGCAGGGTCCGCACCAACTGGTCGAAGATGCGTCCGCTGACCGGTCGATTTCCTTGCAAGTCCTGGATGATGCGCATGCGCTCCAGCAATTGCTGGCGACGGGCTTTCAATTCGCTGATCTGCTTGATGCGCTCATCGAGCACGGCGATCTGGCCGGAGAGATGGCTGTTGCGAGCGACCTGGTGGTCGATGGCGTTGTCGATGTAGCGGACGGCGACCAGAATCACCCCGACCGCTCCGACCAGCGCGCCCACCAAGGCCAGCAGAAAGCGTTTGCGCCGTTCTTCGCGCAGCTCTTCGCGCCAGGGAAGCAGGTTGATCCGCGCCATCAGTCGAAACTCCTGAGGGCCAGCCCGCAAGCGATCATCAGCGCTGGCGCATCACTGGCCAGGGCACCGGCATTGACCTTGCTGCTCAGGGCCATGTTGGTGAACGGGTTGGCCACCTGGGTCGGCGTGCCCAGGCGTTGCTCGATCAGCCGGTCCAGGCCGGCGACGGAAGCCGTGCCCCCGGCCAGTAGGATGTGATCCACCGCGCTGTACTGGCCCGAGGCGAAGAAAAATTGCAGGGAGCGCGAAACCTGCTGCACCAAGGCCTCGCGAAAAGGTTGCAACACTTCGCCGAGATAATCGTCCGGCAGCCCACCCTGCTTCTTTGCCAGGCCCGCCTGCTCGGGTGTCAGGCCGTAGCGGCGCTGAATTTCCTCGGTCAACTGGCGGCCGCCGAACAGTTGTTCGCGGGTATAGATGATGCGCCCGTTGTGCAACACGCTGAGGGTGGTCATGGTGGCGCCGATGTCGATGACCGCCACGGTCAGCCGCTCCTGGGACGCGGCCAGTTGCGTGGCGAGCAGGCCAAACGCCCGTTCCAGCGCATACGCCTCCACATCTACCACCCGGGCCGTCAACCCGGCGAGCGCCAACGCCGCCTCGCGGACCTCGACGTTTTCCTTGCGACAGGCCGCCAGCAGTACTTCGACGCGTTCGGCGCTGCGGGGCGAAACGCCCATCACTTCGAAATCGATGGCCACCTCATCCAGCGGATAGGGGATGTATTGATCGGCCTCGATCTTGAGCTGGTTCTCCATCTCGTCGTCGGACAGGCCGGCGTCCATCTCGATGGTCTTGGTGATCACCGCCGAGCCCGCCACGGCCACCGCCACGCTGCGCAGGGGTGTCCGGGCCTTGGCCAGCAGCCGCGACAACGCCTGCCCCACCCCTTCGAGCTCGGCGATGTTCTTCTCGATCACGGCGTTGGCCGGCAACGGTTCGACCGCGTAGGACTCGACGCGGTATCGCTCGCCCTGGCGACTCAACTCGAGCAGCTTCACCGACGTCGAACTGATGTCGATCCCCAGAAGCGCATGGGCTTTTTTATTGAAGAGTCGTAGCACTACCAATTCCCTATGACTATCCGTGAGTTACGGACTCTCTAATATGCATTGCGTTCAATCACGGCCGTCCGACGGACGTCCGGATGGCATGCCTGACGAAAAAAAATGCTTATAATGCCCAGCGTTTTTTTTCGCTTTGTTGCAAGCACGGGTCCATCCCTGCACCTGGCGCCTTTTTCATTCTTTGCCTGGATATCCAAAAGCCTTGATTCGTCTGCTGAAATTTTTCGGATGGTCCATCGTCGCCGTTTTCTGCGGACTGCTCTTGGGCCTGAGCGGTGCTTTTCTTTACCTTAGTCCGGGTTTGCCGTCCGTGGAGGCGCTGAGAAGTATTCAGTTGCAGATTCCTTTGCGGGTGTACAGCAGCGACAACAAGTTGATCGCCGAATTTGGCGAAATGCGCCGCACACCGATCCGTTTCGCCGACATTCCCCCCAATTTCATCAATGCGTTACTAAGTGCTGAAGACGATAACTTCGCCAACCACTACGGCGTCGATCCTGGCAGCTTGATGCGCGCGGCCAGCCAGTTGGTCAAGAGCGGGCACATCCAGTCCGGCGGCAGCACCATCACCATGCAAGTGGCCAAGAACTTTTTCCTGACCAGCGAGCGCAGCTTTTCGCGCAAGACCACCGAGATCCTCCTGGCCCTGCAGATCGAACGGCAACTGACCAAGGATGAAATCCTCGAGCTGTACGTGAACAAGATTTACCTGGGCAACCGCGCCTACGGCATCGAGGCGGCGGCGCAGGTGTATTACGGCAAGTCGATCCGCGATGTGAGCCTGGCGCAGATGGCGATGATCGCCGGCCTGCCCAAGGCCCCGTCGCGCTTCAACCCGCTGGCCAACCCGACGCGCAGCAAGGAGCGACGCGACTGGATCCTGGGACGCATGTACAAGCTCGGCAAGATCACCGAGGCCGACTACACCGCCGCGATCAATGAGCCGCTGAACGCCAGCTATCACGTGCCGACGCCGGAAGTGAACGCCCCGTACATTGCCGAGATGGCCCGTGCCGAGATGGTCGGGCGTTATGGCAGCGACGCCTACACCGAAGGTTTTCGCGTGACCACCACGGTGCCGAGCAACTTGCAGGAAATGGCCAACACCGCGCTGCACGAGGGCCTGATGACCTACGACCAGCGCCACGGCTACCGTGGCCCTGAATCGCGCCTGCCGGGCAAGACCAAGGAAGCCTGGGCCCTGGAACTGACCAAGCAACGCACCATCAGCAGCCTGGAGCCAGCGATCGTCACCTCGGTGGACAAGGACGGCATCAAGGTGCTGACCCGCAATGGCGAGCAGGAAGAACACGTAGCCTGGGACACCATGAAATGGGCCCGCCCATTCCTCAACACCAACAGCATGGGCGCCAACCCACGGCAACCGTCGGACGTGGCCCAGGTCGGCGACCTGGTCCGCGTCCAGCGCCAGGCGGACAATACGCTCAAGTTCAGCCAGATCCCGGCCGCCCAGGGCGCGCTGGTGTCCCTCGACCCACAGAACGGCGCGATCCGCTCGCTGGTGGGTGGCTTCGCCTTCGAGCAAAGCAATTACAACCGCGCCTTGCAGGCCAAGCGCCAGCCAGGCTCGAGCTTCAAGCCGTTTGTCTACAGCGCCGCCCTGGATAACGGCTATACCGCCGCCAGCCTGGTGAACGATGCGCCGATCGTGTTCGTCGATGAATACCTGGACAAGGTCTGGCGACCGAAGAACGACACCAATACCTTCCTCGGACCGATTCGCCTGCGCGAGGCGCTGTACAAATCCCGCAACCTGGTCTCGATCCGCTTGCTGCAAGCGCTGGGCGTGGACCGCACCATCGACTACATCAGCAAGTTCGGCTTCAACAAGCAGGACCTGCCGCGCAACCTGTCCCTGGCCTTGGGCACCGCGACCTTGACGCCGATGGAAATCGCCATGGGCTGGAGCACGTTTGCCAACGGCGGCTACAAGATCACCCCGTACATCATCGACAAGATCGAAAGTCGCAATGGCGAGACACTGTTTGTTGCCAACCCGCCACGGGTCCCCACGGGCGAGCCGGCCAGCGATGGCGTCGCCGCACCGTCCACCGAGACGTTCACGGTCAATGCGACACCAGGCGAGGCCACCACGGCCCCAGGCCTGCCGCAAGCGCCCGCCATCGCGGAGCGCATTGTCGATGGCCGCACCACCTACATTCTCAACAGCATGCTGCAGGACGTTATCAAGCTCGGCACTGGCCGTCGCGCCCTGGCCCTGGGCCGCACTGACCTGGCGGGCAAGACCGGCACCACCAATGAATCCAAGGACGCCTGGTTTTCCGGCTACAACGCCGACTACGTGACCACCGTCTGGACCGGTTTCGACCAGCCTGAAAGCCTGGGCCGCCGCGAGTTCGGCGGCACCGTGGCGCTGCCGATCTGGATGAACTACATGGGTGCCGCCCTCAAGGACAAACCGCCGCACACCCAGCCGGAGCCGGAAGGCATCCTCAGCCTGCGGGTCGACCCGGTCAGCGGCCGCGCGGCCACGCCAGGCACCCCAGGGGCGTACTTCGAACTGTTCAAGAGCGAAGACACGCCACCGTCGACCAACGAACTGGGCAACGGCGTCGCCCCGGGTAGCCCGCTGCCGGCGGACGAAGCGGCACCGATCGATCTGTTCTGACCCATCCACATCCCTGTGGGAGCCGAGCTTGCTCGCGATGGCGGCAGCCCAGGCAACCCAAAACCCGTGGCGAGGGAGCTTGCTCCCGCTGGCCTGCGCAGCAGGCCCTGCATGTTTATAGACCGACCGCATTGCCCGGTTTGCGACTGCTGCGCAGCCGAGCGGGAGCAAGCTCCCTCGCCACAGGGTTGGATTGAGGCTCGAGCGTTGGGCTGAGAGGCCTTGGGTGATTGAAGCTC